>OZ244042.1:0-5943281 GCA_965215015.1 Candidatus Poribacteria bacterium | reverse complement strand
CCCTTTCCCTTCGTCTGGGAAGGGTGTTCGTTTCTTCGTTCCAATCCCGGTGAAACCGTGAATCCCCGATGCCGTAAGCATTTCCTTGGGAGGGCAACGGCATCGGGCCTTGCGACTTTGCGTTAAATTCAGAGAAAAGCTAGTAACTACTCATGACGAAAAAGAATATGTAATGAGCAATGCGTAAGGGATTGTCTACACAACCACTCTCATTGCGTAGACACGTTTTTCTACGTATTACGGATTATTTTTTATGGACACCGAGGGAACAGAGACGGAAAGCCTACAACGCCCTCTTACTTTACCTTTTAGATTATGTTCTATCCAGCGTATCTGAACCTCCAAAATCGCAAATGTCTCGTTGTGGGCGCAGGGCTTGTCGCTGAACGAAAGGTACTCTCTCTGCTTCGCAGCGGTGGGGATGTAACGCTAATTAGTCCCGAAGCGACGCAAGCCAATGCGGTTTTGGCACAGAGCAATCAGATAACATGGCATAAGCGCCAGTTTCGACCCGGTGATACGGAAGGGATGTTCCTTGTTTGTGCGGCAACCGATCTGCCAGAAATCAACACACAAGTATTCAAGGAAGCCCATGAAGTATACGGAATCAATCTTGTTAACGTGGTTGATGTGATTCCTGAGTGTACCTTTGCAGCGGCGTCCGTAATTACGCACGAAGACCTGACGATTAGTATATCCACAAGTGGCAAAAGCCCAGCGTTGTCCAGACGCATCCGAGAATACCTTGAAGCAAAATTTGAAGCGGCGTCTCTTTACGATGAACCATCTGAGTCAAATTTCACCTCATCTTTTAAGGGTGGCGGCCTTCCGTATCCGGTCTGTTTTTTATTGGAAAACCGTCATTGTGTCGTAATCAGCGATTCGGAGGAGATGAGGGAACCTCTTGCACAAAGACTTGACTTACTGCTGAGTTGCGGTGCATCTGTTGATCGAGTTGCCCCGAGCCCGGACAGTTTAGGACGTTTGTCAGATATTTTTCTTGTCTTGGTTGACGATTTCGAGCCTGAAAATCCTGTTTTCGCTACCTTTGATCCGTGTCAACTAATTGAATTCATCAACGTTCCGGAGCTTGGAACATTTACTACGCCGCCTCTAGTGAGAGACGGCGATCTGATTATCAGCATTTCCGCCAATCATATTCAGGAAACTGATACAGGCGTAGCCGGAAGATGTAGAATTGAGGCTGTACAAACCCAACTCGTCCATCAGTTTGAAAATAACGGTTATGGGGAGTTTATCGATTTTCTCGGTTCGCTGCGACCTACGGTGATGGAATCCATCCCAACCCAGAAAGGTCGCCAGCGATATTTCGACCGCCTCATCGATCAGGTTCCTGAAAATGAAGGTCAACAGTGCTGCTTAGGTTTTGAAGAGCCTAACTGCGCAATCGGATGCACTTTCAATATGATTCGTAGCGGGCGAATCAATGCTGCCCGTCAATATGCTCTTCAAAGAATCTGTGAATAAGTTTAATAAATACGCTTCTTACGTTTTATATCGCGATGAATTCACTGTTTTTTCATACACTTTTGCTAGTCTATCTGGCGGCGAGCATATTGCACATCCTTTTTCTTGCAACAGGGAATCGAACGTTCGCAAGATTTGCCTACTGACTGACGATAGGTGGATTCGTGCTGCACTGCGCTTTTATCACCCTGCGTTGGCAACACGCGGGCCATTTGATAGCACATTGGTATGACTCAACCTCCTTCCTAGCGTGGGCAATCATCTTGATTTATCTGTGCATCGCACGTTTGACCCGTCTCTATACAATTGGGGTTTTTGTTGTTCCTGCTGCTTTTATAGCCACGTTAGTCGCTTATACGTTACAAGCTCGGGAAAATACTGCGATTCCCACTTATCTGCAGAACTACTGGCTCATCGCCCATTCTTCTGTTATTTTTTTAGCTTACGCCGCGTTCGTTGCTGCATTTGGGTTTGGACTGATGTACCTGATTGAAGAAAAGAAAATTCGTGAGAAGCAGCACACGCTCATTTACACGCTTCTGCCCGCGCTTGGACAATCGGATGAACTCGGTCACAAGTGCATCCTCATTGGCGTAATTTTGATGACGATGGGCATTCTTATTGGGGTACTTTGGACACAATATGTTACAGAAGTCAAATGGACATGGATTGATTCAAAGGTTATCTTCACAATCGCCACATGGCTTATTTATGTGTTACAACTCAGCATCCGTCAAATTCTTGGTTGGCGCGGCCGCAAAACCGCTTATTCTGCAATTATCGGTTTGGCTGCTGTGCTGTTTACCTATGTAGGCGTTAATCTTTTTTTACCTAGCATACACGCATTCTAAGAGATGAACCCAATTGTTATTGTCGGCACTAGTCATCATATTGCCCCCCTCGATTTTCGAGAACAGTTATCGTTTTCTGAGAGCCAGCTTACAGAGACTTTTCAACTTTTAAGGGGACATCCCGATGTTCGGGAGGTGACAATTCTCTCGACCTGCAACCGTGTCGAGGTCTATGCCGTAACCCACAGTAAAGATGGCTGTGCTGTTCTTTCCGATTTTCTATCAAATTATCATCAAATCGAGCCGCAACAACTGAATAAATTTACATATAGCCATCAAGATCTGGATGCCATTCGTCATCTCTTCAATGTAGCTGCAAGCCTCGATTCTATGGTTGTCGGCGAACCACAGATTCTTGGTCAGGTGAAAGAGGCGTATGCCCAATCACTCTCTGGTGGAGCAACTGGCGACATTCTAAACCGCCTATTTGCCAAAGCGATAAGCGTCGGCAAGCGAGTCCGTACCGAAACCAATATCGCCGCCGGCGCAGTATCCATCAGCTACGCAGCGGTTGAACTTGCCAAGAAGATTTTTCAAAGTCTGGAAGACAAAACGGTTGCCATTATCGGTGCCGGCGAAATGAGTGAATTAACGGCGCAATACCTTGTGAAAAACGATGTTTCCAAAGTTATCGTGGCGAATCGAACATATCAGCGTGCGGTTGACATCGCTAAAAAATTTAATGGAATTCCCCTGACATACGACCCGGATCTGAGCTTCCTTGTCGAAGCGGACATTGTGATCAGTTCAACCGATGCACCGTATTACCTAATCGATCGGCGTACACTTGCAGAAATTATGAAAAAGCGGAAGCATCGCTATATGTTCCTGATCGACATCGCCGTGCCTCGTGATATAGATCCGGAGGTGAGCAAAGTAGACAATGCCTTCCTGTATAACATTGATGACCTTGAAACGGTGGTCGCTGCGAACCTCAAGGACCGGGAACAGGAGGCAGAGATTGCAGCGCAGATTGTTAAAGAAGAAGTTGCAAAATTTCAGTCCCGATTGCAAATTTTTGAAGTCAACCCGACGATTAAAGCACTCCATCAGCAGTTCCAGCAAGTCGCTTCACAAGAGTTGGAGATCTGTCTTGACAAAGCACAGCTGACCCTCAAACAGCAGAAAATGGTTGAAGCCATGACACAATCAATTATCAAAAAATTGCTGCATCAACCGACGGCGAATTTGCGTCAAGTTGCTTTGAGCCCCGATCGTATAGGGGGAGTCAATGATACCAATGACGACCATGTGCAGTATGTCCGCGCTTTGCAGGAAATGTTTGGTTTGGAACAAGAGGATGTTGATACAGAGAATACTGATTGAAGCTGATGTGATACGAACCTGATGAAGGGGTCCACAATGGAGACATTCGGAATTATCGGGCTGACACTTGAAACGACGGGTTTCATCTATGGCCTCCTTGCTTTTGTTCAAACAGCGAAACTTTAAGGACCAATAGCATATCTGGAATCTGAACTTGAGAAATTGAAGGTTGAATAGTATTGCTTGAATCCTATTAACGATTTTTACATGAGTCGGTTGGGCACGACTGAACTGTCGGGAGATTTGCTGGAGTCCATATGAAACAAACTATCACCATCGGTACACGCGGCAGCCAACTTGCCCTCTGGCAGGCAGAATATGTGAGAAAGCGTCTGAACAATCACTTTCCTGACTGCTCGATCGAACTCAAAGTTATCAAGACGATGGGGGACAAAATTCGAGATCGCTCTCTCATTGGGCTCGGTAAAGGGGTCTTTACAAAGGAGATTGAAATTGCGCTTTTGGACGGCACAATTGATCTCGCTGTCCACAGCATGAAAGACCTACCGACAGATCTGCCCAATGGACTTTGTATCGCTGCTATCCCTGTACGCGAAGATCCTCGCGATGTGCTGGTTACGCAGTCCGGGCTGCGTCTCGATCAGCTCCCGAAAGGGGAGAAAATTGGGACGACAAGTCCACGCCGCAGATCTCAGCTGCTACATTTCCGCCCTGATTTTCAGGTTGTGGCTGTCCGCGGCAATCTTGACACGCGCCTGCGTAAATTGCATGAAACAGAGCTGGATGGAGTTATCCTTGCTGCGGCAGGTATTAAACGGTTGATTGGTGAGGAAATCATCACGGAGTATTTTGAGGCTAATCGGATGGTGCCTGCTGCCGGGCAAGGGGCATTGGGGGTAGAAGCGCGCGAAGATGACCTTGAAATCAAGAAGTTGTTGGACGCAATTAACGATAGCCATAGCGAAACTGAGGTGTTTGCAGAGAGGACTGTGTTGCAAGAATTAGGTGGTGGATGTCAAGTTCCAATTGGCGTGAACGCACAGCTGAAGGACAATAGCCTTCAGCTAATCGCTACGGTTTGCAGCCCTGACGGGAGGCATCGCATCCTTGAGAAACTATCGGGTGATTCGGTGCATGCTCAAGAGTTGGGAATCAACCTTGCGACGAAGTTAATTCAGAGTGGTGCACATAAACTTCAAAGTGAAACGTAAAGCGTGAATCATGGCTGCCATAAATGGTAAAGTCTACCTTGTTGGGGCAGGACCGGGCGATCAGAAACTGATTACCCTCAAAGGAATTGAATGCCTCCAACGTGCAGATGTCGTCATCTATGACCTGCTTATCAACGTCAAATTACTTGAGCATTGTTCTCCCCATGCCGAAAAAATCTATGGCGGAAAAATGACGGGCGAGCAGGAGCAGCGCCAAGCCGAAATTGATGATCTAATGATTCGGCACGCGAGGGCAGGTAAGATGGTTGTCCGCCTCAAAGGCGGCGATCCGTTTATATTTGGAAGAGGCGGGGAAGAGGCACTTACACTTGTGGAGGCGGGAATTGATTTTGAAGTCGTCCCCGGTATCACCTCAGCAATTGCTGCCCCGGCGTATGCAGGCATCCCCTTGACGCATCGGGGTTACTCATCTTCCGTCGCGTTTGTCACAGGACATTCGGCGGCGTTGAAAGCGGATTCGCCAATCCGTTGGGAGCAACTCGCTACAGGTGTGGATACATTGGTTATTCTCATGGGGGTAGGGCATTTACGGGAAATTGCAGAGCGTCTGATTCAACATGGACGCTCACCTGAGACCCCGGTTTCTCTCGTTCATTGGGGGACAACCCCGCGACAAAAAACGCTTGAGGGAACTCTCACAGACATCGCTCAAAAGGCAGAGGTTGTCAATTTTCGTAATCCGGCGGCAATCGTCGTCGGTGACGTCAACATTTTACGCGAACAATTGGGTTGGTTTGATCAAAAGCCACTTTTCGGTCGTCGGATTATAGTCACCCGCGCTCGGGCGCAAGCGAGCAACTTCGCGGAATGCCTCGAATCTTATGGTGCCGAGGTTATCCAATTCCCGACAATTGAAACCCAGCCGATTCCCGACAATACCGCGTTGGCCAGGGCAATTGCTCAACTTGCAACGTATAACTGGATTATTTTTACCAGCGTCAACGCTGTAGGCTATTTCTATCGCCACCTGCGGGAAAATGGCAAAGATGTCCGATCGCTCGGAAACGCCCGTATCTGTGCAGTTGGCCAAAAAACCGTAGCGGCATTAGATCAGATTGGGATTTGTGCGGATTACGTCCCATCGCAATATCGCGGTGCGGTCCTTGCAGCAGAATTAGAAGGTGTGGAGAGACAAAAGATTTTGTTGCCGCGTGCTTCGATCGCTGCTGCTGATTTACCTAACGGTTTACAAGATAGAGGTGCGATTGTTGATACTATCCCAATCTATGAAACCGTCAAAGCTGGTGCAGAAGGGTGTGAAGCACTTGAAGCGGACCTACACAACGGGCGAATTGACATGGTGACATTCACAAGTTCATCAACTATTACCAACTTTCTTGAGATGTTCGGTTCACACCCATCCGCTGCCTTGCTCGATCGAGTTTACATTGCGGTCATCGGACCATCAACCGCCTCAACTGCGGAAGCGAAGGGATTGACAGTAGATATAGTTGCGAAGCAAGCATCTGTAGAATTACTCGCGGAAGAAATTGTTGCATTTTATACACGAAAGGGAAAGGGAAAATGAATCGGAAAAGGACCAAAATCATTATTGCGAGCTTTATCTTAGCGGCTGCAATGGTGTTTCTCGTTGTCACAGGGGTGAAGAACACAAGCATGCGACACTTCACGCCCGATGTGCTCATTGCACACGCACAAGAGGTTGACAATAAGAGCATCCAGGTGGACGGGTTGATTGCGGAGGGAACCACCCAATGGGATCCAGCAAAGTTTCAACTCACCTTTGCGGTACGAGATCGAGAAGGGCAAGCGAGTGTCAACATCCTCTATGCAAATAGACTCAGACCCGACAACTTCAAAGATGGCGGGAATGTCTTTGTTCAGGGGAAGTATAATGCAGCCGAAAACCTCATCGTTGCCTCCAAACTCCAAACGAAGTGTGCGTCGAAATATGAAGCAGCTGAAGGAGTAACAGCACAGACCGGCAGAACCAACACAAGCGATTATTAAATCTCCGAAGGAAAAATACGCGTTATGGCAGAATTAGGACAGGCGGCAATATGGCTTTCAGTTTTTTCCTGTCTGTGGGCATTGACGATGCTCTGGATGGGATTGCGTCATAACAACTACAACGCAATCATCAGTGGACGAAACGGGGTCGTCGGGACCTTTGCTTTAATAACGCTTGCGACCGGTGCATTGATCTACGGTTTTGTGACAAACGACTTCTCAATGAAATACGTCGTCGAAGTTTCCAGCTATGATCAGCCTCTGCTTTACAAAGTTACTGCGTTGTGGGGACGGATGTCCGGCTCGCTCCTGTTTTGGCTTTGGCTCGTGACACTTTTTGGCGCATTAGTCGTATGGACAAATCGACGGGCGACAGATTACTTGGCTGACTATGCCCTCATCCCCATCTCGATAGTCCAACTCTTTTTTATCATTCTTGTGACCGGTTTAATCGAAGGCGTTTATAATCCACTGGAGCGGTTGCCAAATGGTGCGGTTGCTCGCGACGGTGCCGGAATGAATCCGCTGCTACAAACACCGAGCATGGCTTTTCATCCTCCGTCCCTTTATGTCGGCTTCGTCAGTCTAACTGTGCCGTTTGCCTTTGCTGTCGGTGCTCTTGCTGCTGGAAAGATAGGCAGCGAGTGGATTAGCAGGTCGCGGCGATGGATGATGGCCTCTTGGTTGGTGTTGACACTTGGCATCACGCTTGGCGGCAATTGGGCATACCGTGAGCTCGGCTGGGGAGGCTATTGGGCATGGGATCCCGTCGAAAACGCCTCTTTCATGCCGTGGCTGCTCGGCACCGCCTACCTCCATTCGGTGATGATTCAAGAAAAGCGGGGCATGCTCAAACTCTGGAATATCATCCTGATTACGCTTGCGTTTGAGTTTACGCTGTTAGGAACTTTCATCACCCGTAGTGGGATAATTACCTCCGTACACGCATTTGCACAATCTGACATCGGGGGGTACTTCCTCGGGTTTATCTTCTTTTCTACACTTGGTGTCATTGGGCTTTTGGCTTATCGCTGGAATGATTTGAAAAGTCCTAATCGTCTTGAATCTCTCCTTTCCCGCGAAAGTTCGTTCCTCTTAAACAATTGGATGCTTGTGGGTCTAACACTGATTATCCTTTGGGGAACACTGTGGCCAATTATCACAGAACAGGTCACCGGAGAAAAAGCTGCGGTCCCAGAAGCATTTTTTAATAAGGTGGTTATTATTCCTGGATTGCTGCTCCTGTTACTCACAGGCGTCGGTCCAATTATTTCATGGAAAAAATTGACGCCAAGCAATTTCAAACGGATGTTCGCCAAGCCGATTGCTTTCGGGATAGTCGGCGGGGTCCTTACATGGATATATCTCGCTTTAAAAGGGCATACTGGGGCAATCTATTCCACGCTTTGCGTCTTCGCTGGTGTTTTTGTCTTCGTAGCCATCTGCGACGAATTCTACCGCGGATCAAAATTACGAGCCAAACGTCAAGGAACTTCATTCTTTGATGGATTCATTCAACTCATTCAACGCAACAAACGTCGATACGGCGGCTACATCGTCCATATCGGCATCGTGATTTTATATATTGGGATTCTGGGGTCTAAAGGGTATTATCTCTTAGAGTCGAAGGGGCTACAACTTGGGGAATCAATGGAGGTCAACGACTACAGGCTCACGATACAGGAGGCATTTCAGGAGGAACACCCTAATTTTTCGCTCGGTGGGGTTGTATTCTCTGTCGAAAAAGACGGGAGATCAATGGGGACGATGCGTCCAGCGCGCGGATTTTATCATAAAGCCGGGCAAGGCGACCAGGATACCATCGAGTCAGCCATACGCCATTTAGGATTAAACGACCTTTACATTGCCTTAGGTCCCCTTCCTGAAAACGTACCTGCCCATGTGGATTCGGGCGGAATTGTCTCTGTTCAAGTTTACCACAATCCGCTTATCAATGTTGTCTGGCTAGGCGTTGCCATCATGATGATTGGTGGACTGGTCGCACTTTGTGAGAAGCACGTCAAAGGTAATGCGTAAAATGAAAAGCTGCCTCACTGTTCTCTTAATTTTAACCTCCTTCAGCTGCTTAATTTCGGGAGCAAATACTCAAGAGCAAGCATCCACAACCGTCCCATCGCTTGAATTAAACTTGAATCAATTGATCACCAGCGTATACTGTTACTGTGGCTGCGTGCGAGAGACAATTAAACATTGTGTCTGTGGCGTTGCTCAACAGATTGAAACGGACTTTCGCAATCGCCTCATTGCCGGGGAAACGGTTCAACAGATTCGGGATGGCTATCTTGCAAGATACGGTACGCAATATTCAGCACTTATGCCTGCCAAAGGGTTTAATATCGTCGCTTATGTCATGCCTGCCGTTATCATCGTGTTGCTCGGCGTTATCGTGTTTCTTGTGTTTAGATCCAAACGCAAGGGCGCGTTGGCAAAGTCCCCTATTTCGGCAGAGCCACAGGGATCCGCATCGATGGATCAATACAAACAAATTGAGGAAGAACTGGAACGCTACAAGCAGCGAAGATAACTATAAGGCTAGGAGTTTGGTATATGTTTTTTGTGTTTCTATGGATTCTACTACTTGGGCTTCCCTTATTGGTTTATCTGGGTTTGCCATTGTGGTCAAGGTTGCGTCCATCCCCAGAAATGGATGCTGTTGAAGCCCGGATGCAAACGTTATATCTTGAGCGTGAACGTAGCTATTCGGCACTCGTGGACCTTGAAGAAGATTATGAAACAGGTAAGCTATCCCAAAGAGACTATCAAACTCTACGAGAACAACTGTTGCACGAAACAGCAGCGGTGTTGACCCAGATTGAAACGGCCGGCATGGCGTCTGTGGAAGAGGAAATCGAAAGATATAAACAAGAGAAGCAATCACGGGGCTAAGATAAAATATGGGCGATAACCATAACACCGGAAAGCCAGAAAACGAGTACTTTTTACGTTTCAGGTTTCACGTCTTATGCTTTATATTCATGGGTCTAATCTGTGTGCCCTGCGCCGTTGGACAAAGCGACATCGGCAAAATCGAAGGGCGGGTTATAGATAAAAGGAAAAATCAACCGCTTTCTCAACAGGTGGTGGTTTTACAGATTCACGGGGAAGGCGAACATGTCCAACAACGTGAGACGTTGACAGACGATAGCGGGGCTTATGTCTTCGACAATCTCTCAACCGCTTTCGATGTGCATTATGCTGTTTTGACCAATTATGAAGGTGAGGAACATATCGAACGGGATCTCGTTCTGTCGGAGTGGTTGCCTAATATCAAGGTCAATATTGAGATTGGAGTGTTTACGGATGATCCGTCGCAGGTGAAAATTCGGCGGCATACGCTTATCATCGGTCCCCCTCCAGCCGACCATGCCCCTGATGGGGCGGTTTCGGTACTAGAGCTAATTCAAGTCGAAAATACCAGCGACTTGGCTTTTCAAACGTCAATAGATAATCAATCGGCAGGTGTGTATTTCAACCTGCCAGATGGTTACGAAAACCTTCAACTTGACCAAACTTTCAAACAAGAGCTTGGAGTAAACGCAAATCGGTTAATTGCGAACCAACCGTTAGCTCCGGGAACACATCAACTCAGCTATTCCTACTTGATGCACGTCGTTAATTCGGATTTAGTTCTCTCTCGAAAATTGACGTTTGATACCGCTCAATTCTATGTATTCATCTCTGACGGAGTGCCCTTAGTGCCACAATCAAGAATGCTGGGATCGGGTCGGCGGGAACAAATTCACGGACTGGTGTACACCATTTATGCGACGGATCCGGCGCAGCCGCTATCAACGAGCCAAATTGTAGATCTACACTTCAAAGCTACCTCCACTGCTCCTCCGTCTCAGGGGGGTATAAGTGAAAGAGCCAGACAACCCTCTGAACCCAAGATGATTGCGCTGATTGCGATCGCCGCGGCACTTGCAGGCGGTTTTTTGGTTGCAGCGATTTTCAAAATCCGACCCCCACCGCCAAAGTCGTCTGACGACTCCCAGAAGCCTCGAGCAGCACCCGATGCAAGTTGGATCGGTAAGTTGGATGTCGCCGACATAGAGCGGACGCGGATTGCCCGGCTTGAGATGATTACCTGCCTTGAGGCATTGTACGAAAAGCGCGAAATCTCCGATCGGGTTTATAAGCGATTACGGAAAGAACAGGCGGATCGGCTTGCTACCGTCTTGGCGCGCCTTAATAGCAAAGAAGAATAAACCGTGAATCCTAAAACAATCCTCAATCTGGCAGATGAATCTCTATCTATCGCGGCTCTCAAAAGTGTTGTTTCAATGACCGAAGATGAGTTTATAGAGTGGGGTGATGAAGATATTCGCGCCGAGTCTGTTGACGGAAAGGTTATTATGATGACACCTGAATCCGCGCAGGCTGAGCGGGTGCGTTAGTTTATTGGAACGATTTTGGGGCTTTTTGTAGAACACCATGACCTCGGTGAAGTTTTCGGGCCAAATCTCCCAATTCGCCTCCGCCCGCGATTAAGGCGAATTCCAGATTTCTGTTCATTTCCCGTCAACGCCTGCATTTCCTTGAAGAAGCGCATTTTGAGGGCACTCCTGAGTTAGCGATGGAGATTGTTTCACTGGATAGCCAAGAGAGGGATAGGGAAAATAAATATAAGGAATACGAGGCGTTTGGTATCCGCAAATTATTGGATTATTGCGCCTTTGGCGAAATAGATTAATGTCTATCGCTTGTCCGATCCGGATAAATATGAACCGCTGCTGCCCGACACACCTGGCGTCTACGTTCTGCTGTAATCCCCGGCTTTTTTGTAAACCCTCAATGGATTTGGCATCAGCCCCCGCCTAAAGAACGTGATATTCTGCGTGAGTTAGGCCTCTCATAACCGCAGTTTTCTACTAATGATGCTTCTCCAAGCCTCCCAAATCATGAAACGCTTTGGTCATCGACTGGTGTTGAACGGGCTCGACCTCAATGTCCAGTCCGGTGAAGTTGTTACGATTTTTGGACCAAACGGGGCTGGCAAAACAACACTGATTCAGATTCTTTCGACATTGATTAAACCGACATCCGGTACGCTTCAAATTGGAGGGATCGATGCCCTTGCGGAAGCTTTACGGGTCCGTCCATCATTGGGGTTGGTCCTTCACGAACCGCTCGCTTATCTCGAATTTAGCCCTTATGAGAACTTGAAATTTTTCGGACGGCTCTACGGACTCGCTGGATTAGAGCAACGCATCGTCAATCTTCTCGACGAGGTCGAACTGACCCCTTATGCACACGAGCCCGTTAAGCTCTTCTCGCGCGGTATGATTCAGCGATTCATGATTGCCAAGGCATTGATCCATGATCCGATGCTACTCCTCTTTGATGAACCGTTTTCGGGACTTGACTTCGCTGCGAAGCAATTTGTATTCAAGCGAATCGATCAGGAACGTGCTCGCGGCAAAGGGATTGTCCTTACGACGCACAACACAGAATTAGGCTACCACGCCGGTTCTCGCTTCCACTTTCTGTTGAACGGTCAAATTGAAACGGTTGCTGAGAAGGCAGATATTGAATTGGAAGCGTTGTCTCGTGAGTATGAGGGCAGGTTAAAAAGATAGACAGGAAGACGTAACAATTCTTCGATTGCCAAAGGCACGTGGTTATTGTCGCAATAACGGTTCAAAAAGGGGGTCCATTCTAATCAATGGAAGCATTTCGCCAAATCGGTTGGCTGATTCACAAGGACCTTGCACTCCAATTTCGCATAAAGGACATGCTGGCTTTAATCATCGTGTTCAGTATGTTAGTTGTACTAATCTTCTGCTTCGCATTCGGACCGATTTTTCCCGAAAAATTGGTTGAACGGGGAAAATTGGCTGCCAGCGTGTTATGGGGGACATTTTTGTTTGCGGGCATCATCACCTTGAACAGGTCTTTCAATATTGAACGCGCAAACGGTGCCCTGCACGGATGGAGGTTGACAGGGGTAGATGCGAGTTACTTTTACCTCTCAAAGGTTATCAGTATCTTCGTTTTTCTCATACTGTTGGAGGTCATTGTTACACCGATCGCCCTTCAATTTCTGGATGTGCTCACTGTTTTACCTGTTCCGCTGCAAAAGGAACTCCCCTGGCTCCTGCTTAAACTCATCGGTGTGCTTGCGATTGGAACGCTCGGTTTCTGTGCGGTGGGCGTCATTGCATCGGGGATTTCTACCAATACGCATGGACAGGAAAGTCTCCTCTCCGTCATCTTACTGCCGCTGACCCTTCCGGTGGTTATGGCAGGAGCAAAATGCACCGTTTCTCTGCTGACCACCGGTGGGCTTGGGGGAAGTTTCTGGATTTCAATTTTGATTGTCTACAGTCTTGTATTCCTAGCAAGCTCATATCTCCTCTTTGAGTTTATTGTTGAGGGATAAGTTACCCTGTAAAAGGAGGGAAAAATGACACGTACTCAACTAATTGGGATGCTTGCAGCAATCTTCCTATTTGTTGCAATCTACTCCATTTTCAGTTTTGCCGAGATTGAGATGACGATGCTAGAAGTGCAGAAGATTTTTTACTTTCATATTTCTTCGGCATTCACTATATTCCTTGCTTTTGGCGTAACCTGCCTCTTTAGCATTCTCTATCTAATCAAGCGTGAAAGCAAATATGATATGATTGCGCTTGTTTCAACGGAAATCGGGATTGTTTTCGGGGTGGTCGTGTTTATCACGGGTCCTATTTGGGCGAGGTTTGCTTGGAATACTTGGTGGAATTGGGAGCCGAGGTTGACAAGTGCGTTGATACTGTGGCTGACATACATCGGGTACCTTATTTTGAGGTCTGCCCTATCGGACGAAAAAAAACGGGTTTACTCCGCAGTCTTGGGAATCATCGGCTTCCTGAATGTGCCCATTGTTTACTTTTCGGTAGAACTCTGGCAAGGCGGCTTGCACCCGGGCACTGAGACCAAGATGAACCTGCCCGTAACCATGCAAACTACGTGGTTAATTTCATGGTTTGCACTGACCCTCCTCTACCTATTCTTGCTGATGTTCCGGTATCGCCTTGAACAGATGAAGTTAGAATTAGAAACAATTCAATACCAACAGATGGGTGGATCGTAAAACACAAACATCTTATCTCTGGAGCAATTCAATGTACAAAGGTCTATGGATAACTGTTCTCATCATTTTTGCACTCTTTTTCGGTTTATTTATACGCAGCCAAATTCCGGTCGCTATCACACAAGATGAGGTCTCTACCGCCGTCAGCGACGCCATTGCTGAAACAAATGTACAAGTAGATGAAATGAAAGTTGAACAGCTTGTGACCCAAAAAGCAATAGAAAAATTGGAGGCTCGGCAGAAAAGACGACTGAAATTTCTCGTTTCTGCCTATTTTATTATCTGGCTAATCTTCAGCCTCTATGCGTTACATCTCGCAAAAATGCAAAACCAATTACACAAGCGGCTTGAGCAATTGCATGTTGCTTTAAATCCCAATCCTATCGGGGGCAATCTACAGTGAAAGGAATAAGCGTTATCTAGCCCAAGAGGGGGAAATATGGAAATCCGTGCAGCGAAAGCACATGAACGCGACGAAATCGTCGATCTCATATCCGCAGTATTCGTCGAAAAATGCAGGCCGAGGTACGCCAGCCAACATTATCAGGACTCTAGCTACGAGCTGGATCAGTCGCGTGTCTGCGTTGTTAATGGGAAGATTGTCAGCTATGTTCGCGTCTCAGACCGATCGATGTATATCGGGGAAGGGATAGTTAAACTCGGTGGGATTGGCATGGTTGTCACTTCACCGCGGCATCGCGGACGGGGTTATGCGTCAGCACTGCTGCGAGATGCGATTGCCTATATGGAAGCACGTAACTACGACCTTAGCCTGCTGTTTACCACTATCCAGCCGTTTTACATGCCGTTCGGCTGGGCATCTTTTCCACAAACCACCTTCGAGTTAGAGCTCCACAGCAAAAAGACCTTTGCTCCGTCAGGGTGGAAGAGCCGACCGTTTGACCTAGAAAGGGATTTAACACAAATCAGCCAAATCTACGACGAACATAACAAAGGGCGCACCGGGACCATTCTGCGCTCGGAAAGATTGTGGCGGGATGGTTACTCGCATCAAGTCGGCATGTTGCCGTCACTTGTTGTCGAAAAGGATGGACAAATCGGTGCTTATGCCAATCTCGCATTTTCCGACGAGGCTCAAGGAATAGATGCATATTTGGCGACATATTACCCGAATCTGCGGGAAGTCGGTTGCCGAAGTGCGACCCCGGAGAGTCTCCTCCCCCTCTGTCACGCGATTTTAGAAGCGGCTTATGAAAGAGGCATTGAAAGCGTTTCAGGACGTTTGACCCGGCATCACCCGATGACCTTGCTATTGAGTGAAGAGAGTGGCAGCCCACTATCGTTCTCAATCCACGAGAGGGTGATGTATCGTGTTATCTCGCTGGAGAGACTCTTCCAAAAACTGATTCCTAAATTCGAGGCGGAATTGACAAGCAGTGCCATGGCGGATCGGTCAGGTTCATTCCATTTTACTGTTGGTGATCAAGGCTGTGCACTGAACGTGAATCGGGGAAAAGTTACTGTCACTGAGACTGATATTGGAAAGACAAAGGTCGCACTAGATATTTATCACTTCCTAAAGGTACTTTTCGGAGACGCGACATTTGGACAGTTGGATGAATTTAGTCGCATTAAGGGGATTAATCTGCAACCTGACGAAATCGCACTGCTTTCCACACTTTTTCCGAAAGATGAGCCGACACATTGGATCTGCGATTATTTTTAGGTGTTTTGGGGTGAGCGGCGGCAACTTAAACCTTTACCAACCGCCTCTTTCACGCTCTATACCCTTCCGTCAAACCGAATGCCCGTTGGAACCACATCGGTACTCTCACCGCGCCGCATCGCTTCTGCAGTATCAAGGACGCTGCGGAGGTCATGTTGTGGTTCATATCCTAGCAGACTTTTAATCTTGTGCAGATTGAACTCGAAATGGTTTGACGAGGGGACCCTCGCTTCGGCGTAATCGAGATTATACCGCTCGGCAAGATAAGGAACATCCTTTTCCCATCGGAACAACGCCGCGCCCCCAAGCGTGAATTCTTCTCCAACCGCCTCTTCCTTTTCAATTCCCAAAACCAACCCTTGAGCAATATCCCGGACATCTGCAAATTCTTGTTTGTAAGGACGCCCATTTGGATTTAGACTGATGAGAAATTTCTCCTCGCCGGTCCAGAGCGATTTTATGGTTTCGATCATTTCCTGCTCATCTGAATCGTCGCCTGTTTGATCTTTATATCGCTCATACACAGGATTAAAGAGGAAGAGTCGTGGCAATCCATCTTCATTGAGAAATTCGCCGGGTTCAATAACTGTTGCAAAACGAAAAACTGTCGTCGGCACACCGTATTGGTAATGATAGGTCATAGCTAACTCTTCGCCGATCCATTTGGTCAGGAAGTACGGCATGTGCTTGTAGCGGCTCACCATATCTTCGGAGATCGGCTCGTCGAAAAATCGTCCTTTCTCGCCCAGTCTCCAATAAATCGCCTCTGTGCAAGCATAAACGAATCGGTGCAGATTTGGCAAATCTTCTCGGATACACTCCAAGATATTGAGTGTGCCCATTCCATTAATATTCAGATATTGCAGGTTATCAAAGGGACCTCCAAACGCAGCTGCCAGGTGATAGATTGCGTCCACACCTTCGACCGCCCGTTTTACATCGTCGAAGTTTCGTAGATCTCCGACGGTCGTCTCGACGCGGTCATAACTATCGAGTTTGTCCGCACGACTTGAGTCGCCGGGATAAACAAAACTGCGGATGTCATGCCCTCTTTCAAGCAGGCGCATCACGAGATTTGCTCCGATTCTGCCTGTGCCTCCTGTAACTAAAATTTTCATTGGATGTCCCCTTCTTGAGTTATCTCTACTCACTATGAATTATACATGCAATCAATCGTTTGCCTACAATTTACATAACATAACGTCAGCATTCAGAGGAACCTGCATAACGTCTTCCAATAGAACGTTACTACTCCTTGTCGAACAAATTATATTTCTTTAACTTTCTATAAATAGTGACTCGATTGATACCCAGAGCCTGTGCAGCTTTGGTAATATTATTATCTGTCACTTCAAGGGCATGGCTGAGGGCTTGCTTCTCGATTTCTTTAAGGGATAGAATCTCGGTTGAGGTTGAAGGGTGGGCTGGCATACTCTCGCTGTCGCTATTAGGGGTATACTCCACCCCCGTCGAATGCAGATCACTCAGGGCGGGATTGTTCGCTTGTAACACATCTGATGTTTCTAAAAGCACAGCTCGCTCAATTGTGTTCTCTAATTCTCGGACATTGCCGGGCCAATTATAGCTCATCAACAACTGTAATGCGCCGGGGGAAAATCCTGAAATCGGTTTATCGGCAGCCTTGGCATATTCTTGCAAGAAGTGATGTCCCAGCAGGGGGATGTCTTCACGCCGTTCCTTGAGAGGTGGAATTGGTATCGGAAAACCTGCAATACGATAAAAAAGGTCTTCACGGAACTTACCGGTTTTTACCGCTACTTCTAGATCACTATTCGTCGCCGTAATCACCCGGACATTGATGGGTATGTTGCCTGTGCCCCCGACACGCTGAATCTCCCGTTCCTGCAGCACACGCAACAATTTGGCTTGAACTAGGAGCTGCATGTCAGCGATTTCATCAAGAAAAATGGTTCCTCCATTCGCACTCTCAAATTTCCCAATTCTTTGCATCGTTGCGTCGGTGAAAGCCCCTCGCTCGTGCCCAAAAAGCTCACTTTCAATAAGAGACTCAGGAATGGCAGCGCAGTTGACATCGACAAATGGGCCGGCTTTCCGCGAACTGTTAAAATGAATGGCTCGTGCAACGAGTTCCTTACCTGTGCCGCTTTCGCCCTGAATCAGAACGGTAATATTGCTTTCAATCGCTTGTTGCATCAGGGCGTAAACCGCTTTCATCGCTTCGCTTTTGCCGACAATTTTATCAAACGCATATTTCATTTCGAGTTCTGTGCGCAAACGGGAGACTTCGACTTTCATCTGGCTGATTTCTATCTCTTTGGAGATGTCCCGAAAAACGATAATACGCCCGATCACATTGCGTTCTCCATCATGCACCGGTGCAGTGAATCGATAGAGCATTTTGCGCTCCGGTCGGCACACCTCCGCGACCTCTTCAAGCACCTTCTCAGGGTGTGCGAGAAGCAAAGTCTCTGTCTCTTCAAAGTGTTCCGGTTCTTGGAAGTATTGTTTAGTATGTTGACCTAACCTATCGGGCGACATTTGCTTCAGTTTCTCCGTCGTCAACTCAAACATCTCCTCATATCCCCGATTTGCGAACTGTAGCTGCCCCGTGACATCAAACATCGCAATGGCATCCCCGGTGGAATCAAGAACAGCTTCAAGTCTTTGATTGCTAACTTTAAGTTGTAGGTGTTTGTCCTCCAATTCGCTTTCAACGTTCCACTTCTCCGCAAGAGCAAGCGTTATCTGCTGAATTTCCTCGCGAGCAAATGGCTTTCTGATATAGAGTAGTTTGTGCAGTAGGTCCATCTCGCGGACAATCTCACCGAGCGATTTATCGGTATATGCAGTCATGAGAACAATCTCAATATTTTCGTCAATGGTTCGGATACGCCGCGTGGTTTCAATACCATCCATCCCCGGTGGCATTCTTATATCTATGTACGCAACGGCAATCGGATTATCCGCTTCGATTGCCGTTTTTACCATGTCATAAGCTGCTGCACCGCTTCTCGCGTGGAGGAGTGTGAATTTCGGCAGAAAACTCTCATCAATTTCTGGGGCAAACGCTTCTGCCAGATCATCTGTTGATGCCCCCGTTACACCGGGCGTGAGCATCTCCTCAAAATCCTGATGTATCTCCCGTTGATCATCAACGACTAAGACACGATAGTTCCAATCCTTTTTGAATTCCATAATACGTGCCTATTAACCAATAGCATTAGTTTGTACGTGAAACGTGAAAACAGGTAATAAAACGCAAGCGAGAGAACCATCTTTCCGTTTTCCCCTTCGTCGGGGAAGGTTCACGATTCGGTAAGCATTCCCTTTGGAGGGCAACCGAATCGGGACTTGCGCTCCCCTCCCCCTGCCTGCGGGGCACCCGCTCGAATCCCTTCGTCAGGAGGGGGTAAGGGGGGCGGCTTTGCGTTAAATTCAGAGAAAAGCCCTATCTACTCATTGCGATTTTTTTATAATTCGCGGATGTGTTTCCCTGTTTTATTAGGGAGTGAGGGAAGAGAGCGGAATGATGACTCGCATCGTTACCCCCTTGCCGATACCATCGCTTAATGGGTAGATTTTTCCATCCAATCCATCAACAAAGTTCGCTATCGAATGAAGGCCAAGTCCACTTCCCGATTCTTTGGTTGTATAATCTCCCCCAAAAATAATTGTGAATTTATTTTTTTCAACACCGATACCGTTATCAATTACCTCAAGGATAAAAGAGGTCAATTTAACAGTACACCGGATTTTGATAGAGGGAGGCTCACTGAGGCCTATTGATGCAGCAAGTTCGTCAATGGCTTCGACCGAATTTTTGATAAGATTAACCAACATTTGATGAAATTGACTCTCTTGTGTCCGAATCTCGTCCGGTGTATTCTTGCAATCAACATGAACTTCAATATCTCTTTTCCTGATAGACTCTGCCAACACCCTGATGGCAGAGTCTATTGTCTGCCGGAGATTGATATCTTTGCGATACACACTGCTTTTGCCAAGTGATTTCTGCATTCTGACGATATCAGCAATGTGTTCAGCTCTATCCTGCACGCGGCTGACTGTCTCTGCCAATTTTTCATCTTGGCTCATAAAGTCGTCTGCGAGGCCAATAATAAAAGGGGCCACTTTTTGACCTTGTGGATGATTTGTGACGTAATTGCCAAAGTTATCTTGATGTCCTTCAATTGCATTCGCTAGGGCCCTGAGACGACTTGTCAGTCGATTCTTCACTAGATTCTCGTAAACGGTCCCAATTCCTATTGTCACGCTATTGATAGCATTCCCAATATTGTGGAGTAATGTATCAACAATCTCCAACCTGCCCTGTGTGTAAGCGCGGGCGAGGGCTTCCTCCGTTCGCTTGCGCTCAGTGACATCACGAAAAACGATAACGCCTCCTCTTCGTTTACCTAATTCATCTTGTAATGGTCTGCCAGCAACTTCAATGTAAACGCCCTGTGGGACCTTCTCATTACGTATAAACATTTCTACGTTGTCTGAAAACTCACCACGGATTGCGCGCGTGAGTGGAAATTCATCTGATGGAAAGGGGGTAACAGTATCGGGAAGAAAGAAACCGTATTTTTTAGGCAATTCACTCAGCGTCGTATCCGTAGCGATATCAATAAGCCCTTCAGCCTCCGGGTTGAAAAAGAGGAATTTCCCCGTTTCATCTGCGACAATCACGCCATCGCCCATACTATCTAGAATAGATTGCAAGATTCGGGTTTGACTCTGTAAGGCATCCGCGGTCAACTTCAGTGCTTCCTCCGCCTCCTTACGTCTAGTGATGTTGCGGAAGACTAGAACGACGCCGGTTGTGTTTCTCTTGTCATTTCTGATGGGGGCAGCACTGTAATCGATAGGAGTTTCCTTACCATCACGGGCGGCGAGTATGTTTGGTTCTGCTAGACCAACAATAATACCGCTCCGGAGTGCTTTCATGATATGCGTCTTGATAGGAGCGTCTGTCTCTTCACTAATGACATTGAAAACTTCTTCCAAATCTTTGCCAAAAGCATCCTCCTGTCGCCACCCCGTTAAATCTTCAGCAACGGAATTGATAAATTGGACGCGCCCCTTTTCGTCGGTAGCAATTACGGCATCACCGATACTTTTCAGGATAGTTGAAAGCCACTGTTCGCTCTCCTTAAATTTCCTCTCCATCTCATGCCTGTAAAGCGCAATCTCGATGTTAAGGTGTAATCTCCTTTCAGCGAACGGTTTGAGGACATAGCCAAAGGGTTCGGCTATCTTTGCCTGTTGCAATAGACGTTGATCTACATAAGCTGTGAGGTATACTACAGGAATATTGAAACGGGCACGCATCTGTTCGGCGACTGCTATCCCGTCCATATCTCCTGCCAACATCATATCAATCAGTGCCAAATCTGGCTGTACCTCTGCCGCCTTTTGTATCGCTGCCTCTCCTGACGAAACGACAGCACAAACAGTATATCCCAACCTTTTCAACAGATGTTCAATGTATCCAACGACATCGCTATCATCTTCAACGATTAATATCCGTTTTGCCATTGTATGAACCTTTTCTGCTCAGTATTATTACTAATTGATAAAGTCCCTATTCTCCAGAATCACTACGAAAAATCGCTTGCCTCTGACCGAACTTTCTGATACACTTTGATAATGTTAACGCGTTATAAGCACTTATGACATGCGAACTTAGACAGATTCGCCCTGTTACAGGTTTAATTAATTTTCACAACCGCGAACAAAAATGTGTATGACGCTGAAAGAGGCACATCGCTGATTTACACTGAAATGGGCTATGCTTCCCAAGCCTTTCCTCCCTAGACAAGTGATTCAACCTTTTGGGTTGGCCGGGTGAGCTCTCTACAAAATAACGAAAGGAGGTGGGATAAAATGCCTGAAGGACAGCAAGAACAACGAATCCTAGCGATGTTTATTGATTTTGAAAACCTCGCTATCGGATTCGAGGCGAAACATAAGGAGAAAAAGCGGCGCGAGGGACAGGTTGTTTTTGATGTTCAGAAAGTGTTGGAACGCCTAGTCGAGAAGGGAAACGTCGTCGTCAAAACCGCTTACGCTGATTGGCACCGTTTTTTTAAGCACCGACAAGCACTTCACGAAGCTGGCATTGAGTTAATTGAGATTCCGAGGCGTTCACGGAGTGGTAAGAATTCAGCGGATATTCGCCTGTGCGTGGACGCTATTGATTTGTGTTATTCAAAGGAACATATCGACACCTTTGTCGTTATTTCGGGCGATAGCGATTTTGCACCGCTCGTTTCTAAGCTCAAGGAGAACGGAAAGTATGTCATCGGTATGGGGCTGAAAGAATCCACTTCAAGTCTCTTGAGCGAAAACTGCGATGAATTCATCTATTATGAGGAACTTGAGCAGGACGAAACCACAGATCATCGGGCTGAAAGGAATATCCCAAGGGAGCTACGGGAGGTCTTCAATCTGCTATTCAGTACCATACGTGGATTAATCCGTGAAAATCATGAAGTCCTATGGTCTTCAATGATTAAAGATACAATAAAGCGGAAGCGTCCTTCGTTCAGTGAATCTTCTTATGGATTCAAATCCTTTAGCGAACTCCTAGAAGATGCGGAGCGGAGAGGGTTTATCACGTTGGAGAAAAATCCACGGAGTGGCACGTATGTGGTTGTGAGTTTTACAGAAAAGATGAAGTAGCTGACCGAATCCTTTCAAGGGTTTTGAACCTTTGAAATTAGAGATTGCTAAAAATGCGCGAGTCTTTCGGGCTTTCCAGCATATCACCTCAAATTTGCCGCCTATTACAAGAGATTGGGAGGTTTGGGGAAGAAACATCCCGGTCTGTCTATGTCGTTGGCGGCTTTGTCCGAGATCTCCTCATCGGGCGCGAGAACTTGGACATCGATATTGTTGTGGAAGGAGATGCGGTTGATTTCGCCTATCAACTTGCCAAAGTATGGGGTGGCAAAGCACTGGCACATCACCAATTCAAGACCGCTACCGTTACTCGGCTCGATGCGTTGAAACTCGATTTTGCCAGCGCACGCAACGAAACTTATCCGAGGCCCGGTGCGTTACCATCGGTTGAGTATGGTACAATTGCAGAAGACCTTCGTCGGCGCGATTTTTCGATCAATGCCCTCGCCATGCGACTGCAACCCGATACTTTTGGCGAGCTCGTTGATTGCACGGGAGGCGTGGGGGATTTACGGGCTGGCCGCATTCGCACCCTGCATGAGCAGAGTTTTATTGATGATCCAACCCGCATCTTCCGCGCGATACGGTATGAAGGGCGTTACAGCTTTCAGATTGTCGAAGATGATCAGAGGCGAATGCTTGATGCAATCAATCAGGGCGTACTGAATTTGATTAGTGGCAAACGCATCCTAAACGAAATTGACTACATCTTGTTGGAAAAAGCCGCGTCGCCAATAGTTAATCGGATGTGCGAATTTAATATCTTCGGTGTCATCCACCCGACTTGGAGAATCCCTCCCAATTTTGATGTGCTTTGGAGGGCCGCCGGTCAAGCGATCGAGTGGGCATCAACATCTCTCCCGAAAGACTCGATTAACACACGGGCAATACTTTGGATGACGCTGCTGACTTCCTCGGATGCAATCGAAGTGATTAGCAGTCAATTAGGACTAGAAAATGAGTTGCACACCCGACTTAGCGTTCAAGCCCAACTGAAACATGCTTTGGACTCCCTTTCGGCATCTTCCAAGCCGAGTGAAGTCTATCAGTTGTTGAATAGTTATCCCCTAGAGTCGCTCGTTTTTGTGCTGATGCAACCGAACCAATCCAATTGGCGCGTGGCGAAGATTAGGAATTATCTGACACACTTGAGAGGTGTTCAACCCTTAATTACCGGCGATGACCTCATTCGACGGGGCTTAGAACCGAGCCAAGCGTTCTCGGATTTGCTGGGGAAAGCATTTGCCGCACAATTAGACGGAACAGTATCGACCAAACAGGAGATTTACCAACTTTTGGATAGTGAAAAATAATGTTTAACATTGACCCCTATGAAGCCATCCTGCGTGTCTGTCAATTTATCGTCTTGCTCACTTTTCATGAATGGGGACATGCAAAATCCGCCAACATGCTTGGCGATCCGACCGCTGAAGATGAAGGTAGAATGTCATTCAACCCCGCGGTACATATCGATCTAATTGGAACAATCATTCTGCCGTTACTTGGTACTTTATTTGGCGGAGTTTTTTTTGGTTGGGCGAAACCTGTGCCTGTGAATCCGCGCAACTTGAGAAACCCCAAACGCGATCTTATGATTATTGCAGCAGCGGGGCCCGCCATGAATATTCTTTGTACTATCGTCATCTTGGGTATCGCTAAACTCTTAAAGGTGACAATTGGATTCCCTGAAAGTGGATCGGTCCCCCAATTTCAAATCTACAGCATCCTACTGCTCCAGAGTGCGCTTATCAGTATCTTTCTGGCAGCATTTAACATGCTACCGCTGTTCCCACTTGACGGATTTAGTGTCGTATATGGGTTGCTGCCGTGGCGGCAGGCGCAAGCGTTCGCAAGGCTACGTCCCTACGGGATGATCATTCTAATGTGCATTATTTTTGTGCCTGACCTGCTACGTCTCCCTAACCCGGTTTTCTGGTTTATTGGGACAGCTTCTTACGGTATTTTCAATCTGATCGCAACCCTCGTGGGTTTGAGATGAGTCTGAGAGACAGATGAATTCGGAGGCAATAACAGAAATGCAAAAAACGCGATTAGTGACCGGAGTTCGTCCAACAGGACTGCTACATATTGGGCATCTGGAAGGGATGTTGATGCACACAGCAAGTCTGCAAGACAAATACGAATGTTATCCGTTTATCGCGGATTGGCACTCGCTCACCGATGTGACCGATACCTCAAACCTTCCTGAGTACACGTTGCAAGCAGCAATTGACTGGCTGAGCGCGGGGATCGATCCAGAAAAGAGCACTCTCTTCGTTCAATCGCATGTTGTCGAACATGCGGAGCTCTCTACCTTGCTCACGATGGTTACGCCGGTATCTTGGCTTGAACGGTGTCCAACGTACAAAGACAAAGCCCAGGACATCGCTCAACGCGAGGGCCCCTCAACGGGCTTATTAGAATACCCGGTGTTGATGACGGCAGATATTATTGTTTACAAGGCAGAAATGGTAACGGTCGGAGCGGATAATGTCACCCATCTTGAAATTTCGCGGGAAATTGCTCGCCGATTTAACCACCTCTACGGAGAGGTGTTCCCGGAACCGAAGCCGATGCTCACAGCAGCCTCTGAGTTGCCGGGGCTTGATGGTCGCAAGATGAGTAAGAGCTATGGTAACGCCATTCAGTTATCAGATCCCCCTCGGGCAACGCAGCAAAACCTGATGAAAATGGTAACAGACCCAGGACGGGTACGTCGCAATGATCCTGGCAATCCCGAGGTCTGTCCTGTTTTTGCATATCATCGGGTCTACAACTCCGACGAAGTGCCGCAGATTGATAAGGACTGCCGTTCCGCCGCAATCGGGTGTGTCGACTGCAAACGGAATCTCAGCGAAAAGCTAATCACTCAGTTGACCCCATTTTACGAAAAACGGGCAGAGTGGGCGTCCAAGCCGAGAAGCGTTCGTGATATCCTCGCTGAAGGAGCCAAGCGGGCAAAACAGGTCGCTCAAGAAACGATGGCAGAAGTTCGATCCGCAATGAAGTTAGTCTGGTAAATCAATTTTACAAAAAGACTGATTGCATTGCTCGACAGATTAGATCTCCTCTATTTGAAAGCTTCGTGAGGTTTAATGATTGTCCAAGGAATTCATGTATGCAACCAATAGCATCAGCTACCTCAACTGAGACGTCTCAACCGCTAAAACCTATTTATGCAATTAAGCTAGATATCTTTGAAGGGCCTCTGGATTTGCTGCTCCATCTAATCCAAAGAAATGAGATGGAGATTACGGACATCTCAATTGCAGAAGTTACGGAACAGTATCTGGAATATCTCAATCTCATGGAGATGCTAGATCTTGATGTTGCCTCCGAATTCCTGGTCATGGCAGCTACATTGCTGTATCTTAAATCTCAGAGTATTTTGCCGGTAGTAGCCTCAGATGAATCCTACACCTTCAAAGACAGGGCAGAACTGGTCAAACAGCTTTTGGAGTACAAGCAGTTTAAGGAAGCTGCCCAAGTGCTAGATTATTATGCAACGAATCGTGAGAAAATCCACGGCCGCAATGTAGACCCATACGCAGGTGGAGAAGAGTTGCGAGATGTACAGATTAAAGCAACGCTCTTCGATCTCCTTTCCGCCTTCAAGGGTGTAACCGAGCAGCAATTTGCAGTTGATGACTATTATGAGGAGGTCCAGGAAGAACAGATCACCGTTGAAGAGAAGATGGAGTTTCTAGAGCGTAGACTTAACGACGGTGAGCAGATCCGGTTTGATGAACTGTTTTCAGAGTTTGCTAGCAAGCTTGAGCGAATCGTTACATTTTTAGCAACTTTGGAGTTAATCCGCCTCCAGCGAATCGTCGCTGTGCAATCGGGGCATTTCGATAACATCTATCTTGTGAAGCGTGGAACGTAAAACGCCACATTTATCGCATAGAGGACGCTCAATATGAAACCCCTTACACAACAGGAGATCACTGATTATGTTGAAGCGAACATTCAAGGCTTTCACCAGAGAAGGGGCTAGATAACTTCCAAAAAGTCGAATTTAATTCATCAAAACCACATCCTGAACACCGATCCTAAGTCCAATGGAGCTTCGCCCATGCTTGACATCAAACATGCCATCACCGTAGATGCAACTAACACGTTAGTACCTAACCTAGACGAAATCAAATCAATCCTCGAAGCGATTCTGTTCGCTGCCAATGAGCCAATCTCGTTGGAGGAGTTCAGCCAACTGTTCGACGACGTATCCCCCCGGCAAATCCGCCAAGAACTCATGCGGATGCAGGACGAGTATCGGGAAACAGGTCGCAGCTTTCAGCTTATCGAGATTGCCAATGGGTTTCAAATCTGTACACACCCCGCGTACCACCAGTGGATTGAAAAATTCTATACGCGCCAGGTCCGCGTCAAGCTCTCGCCCTCCGCTCTAGAAGCCCTCGCTATCGTTGCTTACAAACAACCTGTGACGCGATCCGAAGTTGAAGAAATTCGAGGCGTTAACAGCGATAGTGTCCTGAATTCACTAATCGAAAAGCGGATGGTTCGGATCGCTGGACGGAAGCCCGGTCCAGGACGCTCACTTCTCCTGGCAACCACTGATGAGTTTCTGGAACAGTTTGGATTGAAAGATTTGTCAGTACTCCCCTCAATGGAGGAGATTGAAGATATTCTTAATCAGGAAGAAATCGAGTAGTCCCTTAAATATAGGGCCTCAAGGGATTGGGATTTTGCTGCGAGCAACTAACAGTGCCGCTCTACCCTTAACCCAAAACGGCGTAGGGGTAACGAAACGTTAAAACCGGAGAATTTTAATGGCACATTATTTGGTTACAGGCGGCTGTGGATTCATTGGATCCCACCTTGTTGAGGCCCTTGTGCAAAAAGGGGAGCGTGTGCGTGTGTTCGATAACTGCTCAACAGGTAAAGCCGAGAACATCGCGCATCTCAAAGGTCAAATTGAATTTATAGATGGAGACCTGCGGGAACTGGAGGCTGTATATCAGGCGGTTGCAGGTATCGACTATGTTTTCCATCAAGGTGCCCGACCTTCAGTCGCCAGATCTGTTGCAGATCCTATTTTGAGCAACAATGTGAACATCAACGGCACTTTGAACCTCCTTGTTGCAGCAAGGGATAGAGGGGTAAAGCGTGTTGTCTATGCAGCGTCCTCATCAGCTTACGGAAATATACCGACACTTCCCAGATCTGAGGCACTCTCCCCACAACCTGCCTCCCCTTACGCTATCACTAAATACGTTGGTGAATGCTACTGTCGAGTTTTCACGCAGGTTTTCGGTTTAGAAACGGTTGCCTTGCGATATTTCAACATCTTCGGTCCCCGTCAAGATCCAACTTCTCAATACTCGGCAGTTATCCCTAAATTTATTCACGCTTACCTGCACGGCAACTCGCCGACAATCGACGGAGATGGCGAACAGTCGAGAGATTTTACCTATATTGCAAACGCGGTCCATGCCAACCTTCTCGCGTGTCATGTGGAAGGTGTTGCAGGAGAGGTTTTTAACATCGGGTGTGGCCAGCAGACCTCAATCAACAGGCTTGCAAGCCTCATCGGAGAAATGATGGGAACCGATGCCAGACCTGTCTATACATCGTCGCGTCCCGGTGATGTTCGGCATTCTCGTGCGGATATCCACAAAGCGCATCAACTGCTGGGTTATGAACCCCAGGTCGATCTCAAAGCAGGTTTGCGCCGAACCATTAACTGGTTTCTCCGGCGTTGTGATACCTGAAACTCAATGAGTCGCATCTTTTATGAACATGCGTTGTACGCTCGTTCCCTCACTCAATCTGCAATTGCATTAGCAGGAGAAAAAAATGCAACCGAGTCGAAGTTGGTTCACCTTTTCGATTATCGTCATATTCATCGCGCTTACTGACCAAACCTGGTCCCAACAATCCACCTCAATCAAAAGCGATGAAGAAATGATAGAAGACTTTGCAGAACGCGCAACGAGTGGGCTGAAGGGAAGGGTCATTTGGGACGGACAAGACCTATCGCAGACAACCGTACAGGTTTATAAGGATAGAAGCTTACAGAATCTTTATACCGGCGTAACACAGTTAAACAGTGGTGAATTTGAAGTACGTGTTGAGTCAGGGCGTTATTACCTCGTTGCCTTTGTGGACCTGAATCGCTCTGGCAAATTTGATACCGGCGACGGTATGGGGATTTTTGGCATCACAAATTGGGATGATTCAAATCAACAGAAACAGATTGTCGAGGTTGTAGATCGGCAGATGATTAGAGGGATTGATATAATCATCACGGCAAGAATGCAGGCAGTTGACGGACAGGGACAAATTGTCTCCTTATCTGACTATCAGGAAGATCCACTGGAACAATTTAAATCGGAACTGGAGATGATTTCGTCTGGCATCAAGGGACAGTTGACCTATGAGGGGCAGGAATCGTTCACAAACGCACTTGTCTTTGCCTATACAGACCTCTCATGGAAATATCGCGCTGGGGAAACACAGGCTGCATCGGATGGCAGCTTCGAGCTCAATCTGTTGCCGGGTAAGTATTACTTGATGGCAATCATTGATAAAAATAACACCAACCTTTTTGATTCGGGAGATGCTCTGGGTATCTACGGTATTTCGGACCTGCGCGAGGTCCAAGCGTTTCCTCAACCTGTACTGGTTAGCCCTAACCGATTTGTCTCGGACCTCCATATTACAATCACCGGGAAACACGCAAAGAGAGACCAAGTCGTTCCGATGGCTGAATCTGCGGTAGAAGTGAATCCTGCTGGCACCGCAACGGCGAAGCTCTCCGGCAAGGTGAGATGGGCCGGGAATCTGTTGGAAGGAGGTATTATTCAAGTTTTCCGGGAGGCGGCGTTGCTTAAAGAGGTGCATCAGGTTAGCGTAAGCAAGGATGGGAAATTCAGGCTTCAACTTCCGCCGGGGGCTTACTATCTCATAGCAAACGTTGATGCGGATGGTAATGGCAGATATAGCTTAGGAGATGGGCTTGGTGGTTATGGGACCGCGGATATTACAACTACCCCTCCTTTGGCATTAATCTTAGCGGCGGGAACGAACCCTGAAATCACAATTTTCGTGAGTGCCCGGTATAACGCGGAGGGACAACTCGAAGCAGTTGCTGAAGGTGCCATTGATCTGAGCCAAGATACCAGCGGCGGCATTTCTGGTCAGATTCGGTGGGATGGGAAAGAATTTAAGGAGGGGATTCTCTCAATTTCAGAAACGCCTGACTTCCGATCACCTGTCGCAATCTCCTTAAATCTGGAAAATAATGGGCACTATGAAGTGTCGATACCACCGGGGGATTACTACGTCATGGCAGTTGTTGACCTCGATGGCGATCGAAAATCGGGTTTACGAGATGGCGTCGGCATCTACGGCACACGGCATCCTGTTCGCAGCAAAAAGCTACAACGGGTCTCCGTGTTTGCAGATTATATCACGCCACATATTGATATTGAAATCTTCGCTATGTACATTGATGTAGAAGGTAACATCGCTGAAATTGAGGATGGCGGTCGCTCCGAGATTAAACTCCAATACGGGGTGCCTGAAGATGTGTTTCAATTTACCCGTTTCGGACGGCAAATCGAGGAATGGTGCTACTGGACCCAAGGCGTTCGCTTCCGCTTTGAAGCCGTTGGAGCCGGCTGGAAATTACAGACCCGGAAAGATTTTGAACCGACAGTTGAAGGACTTGAACAACTGAAACAGCTTGAGCAGCATCTGCAACGACCGAGCACCGATGCGCCTGAAACAACGCCGCTGAACGCGCTGCTCTACTATAATTTTGACGATATCATCTGGGAATGTATACCGACAGCTGGCATACAACGACCGTTGGCAGCCGGCAGCCGCCCAACCGTCTCGCTGGATGGTAGGCTGATCTATCTAGACCTTGAGGGAAACGTCCTCCTCCACGGTTCAGATGCACCGCAGGACAGATTATTGCTTGAGAGACGTGAACTGGCAACGGATGTAACCATCTCGCCGGACGGTGCCTACCTTGCGTTTGCAAGACAGGAGATGGGACACCAACACATCTATATTCGACACATTTTAAGTCAAGAAGAAATCCCTATACCCTCGACAGCGCAAGAAATGTTTACACCCGCCTGGAATCTAACCGGAGAAGTGTTGGCGTACAGCACAAGGGGAAGTATCGAAAATCCAGAAGCGGGTACAGATCGGAATATCTATAGCTACGCTCCCGTGAGTGGGCGTGTTCATCCGATCAGTATCGGGCCCGAAGACGATGCAGAACCTGCGTGGTCCCCGTCAGCCCCGAATCTCCTCGCTTTCTCTCGCGCGGAAGGGCAGCATCGCCAGATTTGGCTGGTTGAGTTGAGCCCGGACGGAAAACCGAATACACAACAATTGACCCGCCACGGCGGCGAAAAACCGGTTTGGGTGCCTGATGGTTCAGCAGTCCTCTATGAAACGAACGGTCAGCTTTGGCAGATTTCAAAAGACAGAACGGAAAACCGGCCCGTGGTATTCAACGGACAGGTCATTTTTGGACACGAGCCGTACGTAATCCCCCCACCGATTCAGTGATATAACCATTGACCTACCCCTTGCAATTATGGCAGCGCAGCTTTCAATAGCCCCACACCTGCCTCAAAACACCTTACGATAAAACCTAGAAAAGGTCAGGATTTCCCGGTTGCAAAGTCCCACTGACTATGGTAAAATGAATTTGTTTAACCAGAAAACGTCGTCTCCGCATTCGGCATTCCAACGCAGGCGTAGGTAAAGGGACGGCAATCATCCGAGCACACCGCCAATTACAAAGAGGTTCATATATTCGCCATAAACTTTAGGCAAGCGTTTCCATTTATACTTGCAGCTTTGCTGACTGGCTGCATTTTTCCAACGGAGACTTTTGCCCAACTTGATAAAATTGAGAAAAGATACAAAAGTCCCGACACTTTGGGGTTAAGGAACCTATGCATTTTATCTTTCTTGCTGTTCCCACTATTAACAGGTTGTGGCGATGTTGAACACAATGGTTATTAACGGTTATTAACCTTTGGTGCGAGTTGCTGAGACTGTTGTTTCCACATCGTTCAAGAGTTCATTGGTACATAGGACATAGGACTTACCTAGTTGAGGAGTGCTCATAATAATTGTCTGAATCTCGGACTCAGCAGACGCGGCAGATTGCGCGGATACAGATAGGGGGCTCAAGCGGTAGATAAGGCAAGATGCCCCACCTATGGGGTTGGGGATATTTTGTTTTTCCCCATTCGGGTTGGGATTTTAATGGCAGTTGGGTGTTAAGCCAGTCCATATACCATAACGGTTGTATTTACGGCACGCGGGGCGTGCCGACTACTTTTTTATGAGCACCCTTCAGATAAATAGTCGAATCAAGGAGACACCTTCATGGTACACAAAAACAGCGTTGTCAGGGTTGGCGTTATCGGTCCGGGCGGCGCAGGGCGTGGAAACACGCTCGCCTTTGCCACACGAGACGATGTCCAGATTGTTGCTGCAGCTGATAACAGTGAACAAAGTCTTGATGCTTTAGAAAAGGGATTACGAGAACGGGTAGAAGGCTATCAGGAAAACAGTTTCAAACGGTACATCGGCGAATATGAGTTCATCGAGATGTTGAATCGGGAAGATCTCGACATCGTTGGGGTGTTCTCACCGCATTCTCTGCACGATATTCATGTCAGGTATGCGCTGCGGTCGGGACGCCATGTTCTGGTAGAAAAACCGATGGCAAACGTCGTTGGTGATGCAATTACCATCACCAAGATTGCAATGGGCAGCGACTTGCATCTAGTCGGGGGTTACCAACGGCACTATGAAAACACCTACATCGCTGGAAAACAAGCAATTTCCGAAGGCTTAATTGGCACCATCCGGAAGTTTGATGTTTATCTCGCCCAACGCTGGGGTGGTGCCGGCTGGCGCGGCAATCCGCAGTTCTCCGGCGGTGGTCAACCCAACGATTCCGGAAGCCATTTACAGGATATCTTCCTCTGGATGACAGGTCTATTGCCAAAGGCGGCACACGGCACAACCGACATGAACTTTGAGGACGACGCAGGTCAACTTGTGCTGAAGTCTGTCGAAATTAATTCTAACACGAATGTGACAATGGATAACGGCGCGAGTGGCACGATTGCCATACTCGGCAATACGCGCACCGGTTTTGAAGAATGGGTTATTTTGGAAGGTGATCAGGGAACGTTGGAAATTAAAGGCGGTATCCGATTTATCCCCAAAGGTGGTGAACCTCAACCATTAAAATTCCAGCGTCCTGAGGGGTATCCGCAAAGCAAAATCGATCAGCTCGTTGGTTTAGTCAAGGGAGAATATGACACAAACTATACCTCTGGAATCAATGGCATCCGTACCAGCTGGCTGACCAATTCAATTCTTGAGGCAGGAAAACAGCCAGAAGGACAAAACTTGCTTAACTGCGACACGATTCTCGAAAAAGAAGGATATGATCGCCAGTCTGTGTTAAACCTCATTGACGAATGTGCCTCGAGGCGGCTGTACTAGCCGCTTATTTGAAGGGAAAAAGGGGAAATTTACACCAAAGCCAATGGACAACCCCATGACGGATGCTCAATGTCAGCAAAAGTTTCAGTTTCACGTTATAATGATGAGGAGAATAAATCATGAAAACTATTAAACCTTATATTTCCCCTTCGTCCATTATTCGGATGACCGTTTTTGTGGTGATGGCCGTTATCACAATGTTGACCCAATATGCGTGTCTTTCAACGAGTACGCAAAAACAAGCAGAAAAATTTACCCATGAAAAAGATTATCAAGGCGCAATTGATACCTATCAGGCGGTGATCCGCTCCAAAGCCGGAACGCCAGAGGCTTACCGCGCGCAATTAGGCATTGCTAGACTATACATCGACAAGATGAGCCAACCCCAACTGGGTGTTAAAACTTATCGGGACCTTATCGCCGCTGTACCTGATAGTGGCGAAGCCGCTGAAGCACACTATCGCCTAGGAATCTATTACTTCAAAGTGAAGGATTATGAATCGGCCCAACAATCTTTTGACGCTATTGTCAACAAATTTCCTAACCTTGGAAATCTGAGCCATAATGCTCAACTGATGCTGGCAAAAAGTTATGAGGGAGCCGGGGCCTATAAGAAAGCGGTCGCAACCTACGACAATGTTGTAAACCGCTATCCAGCGAGTGATCGCGCCGCTCAAGCCTTAACCAATAAAGCACGAATCCAAAAGGAATATTTGAAAGACAGAAGCGCAGCGGAACAGACCTACCAATCTCTCATCAAACAGTATAACAGCGTCGAAGGGGCGGCAGAGGCAATTGACGATGCCAGACGAGAACTCCAATCAATGGGTGCGCGTATCCCGCAGCCGGAGAACGACTCGGGTACACCGTATGACCGTGCACAGGAGCGGCGGCTGAAGCGTCGCGAGCGCGATCGGCCGCGCGGTGGTGCTGAGTTCAGTCCTGCGATGGGTTATGCAGCATACGGGAACGCCGGTTTCGGTATAACCCCCGAAGAAGTCATAAGGGAGTTCGGGAACCCTTGGGAGGGCGGGGGGCACGGACGTTCAGGCCAAAACGACGATGAAACACAAACGATGGTTAAAGTGATTGCAGACCTCAATTTTCTTATTCAGAACTATCGGAATGCCGGGGCACTGTACTTCCGTGCGATAGAAGTCGCGAAAGAAAACCGTAAAAAGATTGACCCCTATGACTATATCCGTTTATCGGTTTGCTACCGCAAGGTAGGCATGTATCAGCGAGCGGCTGAGGTTTTGAAAGAAGGCGCGGGAAAAAATGTAGAAGTGCTTGAGGCTGTTATCACTTCATCTGCGAGTCAGTACAACGATGGAGAATACGAAAGAGTGTTTGAGACACTTCAACCTATTGTAGGATTGAATCGGGCGAGAGACCCGGAAATCTACTGGCGGCTAGGATTAACCTATAAAGAGATAGGGAATCTGCACAAAGCTGTTGAGTCTTTTGAGCGGAGCATTGCTAGGGACACGGATTACACCAATTCGATCCAAAGTCTCGCTGAGGTGCTTAACTATCAGCTTAAAGAGAGAAAAAGGGCTATCATCTTTCAGGACATAATCGATACCAAAGGTCATACCTACATCGGCGCAAAAGAATTGGGAGATATATGCTATAAATACGGTAACTACTTCCGGGCGAAATCAAAATACGAAACGGCGGTACGCATTGCCCAATTGGAGAAAGAGCACGATGACATCACTCCATCTGAAAAACGAAATCTCGATGACCATATCTTATATGCAAAGGTACAGGCGGTGCTGGCAGAATATCAAAATGACCGGGCGATAGGGGCTGCCCCATTGCAAGGGACGCTAGATACCCTTGCTGCTGAATATCCCAACCATCCGCTGATAGCCTATGGACGTGGGCAGATGGCGTTGCTTGAGGGAGATGTAGAGACAGCAATTGCCGCTTTTGAGACAGCGATAGAAAAAGATCCGGTTTCTGATGCCGCGCCCATCGCGCTCGGCGAATATTACCTCTCAGAGGAGAATCCCGATGCAGCAATCGCGTTATGGGAAGGGGTACTCAAGACCTACCCACAAAACAGTAGAGTACGTCGTCGGCTTAATGTGCTCCAACAGCAGCGTGAAACGCAAAAGAGATTAGAGCAGACGCAACAGGCTGGAGCGGCGGTAAATCCCGATCAATCGGGCCAAACCACTGCTCAGAAACGGGCGAAAAAGCGACAAAGTTTCTTACCCAGAAAACGACGGACAATCTATCCGAAAAACCGTATCCCAAAATCGCAACTACCTTCCGCGCTCTTCGTCGGATTGAGCGAGGACCAAGTCATCGAAAAGTACGGAGAACCCGTCGAAATCCTTGACCCCCCACCGACCCTCCCCAACGGTACTAAGCGATTTGCCTATGGTGCCCTTGTCCCAGGTATTTCTAGTACCTTTAGCATGGAGGGATTGGAGTTTATTTTCGATAAAAACGGTGTTCTCGGATACTACAAGGTCTATTTTGGGGATGTCAACGCATTGGTGGGGGGCGGCAGCGAGTACCCCGCGCTGCTCGATGAAATCCCTGACGAGTTGAAATCAACACTTTGCGATGTCATCAACGAGCAAGTTTTTGAAGCAAAAAAGTATAATCTCATCGTCCAAAAGGCACAGGTTGTTTGGGAACTTAATGATGAACGCTGGTGGGCGACAGTGCACGCGACTTTTCCAGCTAGAGATTTTACTTCTGATAAGTCAATAAAAAACTACAAAGCAAAACTCAAAGACTATCGTATCATGGAACTGTTAGTGACGGATCGAAGTCTTTCCCCGGACTTATTCCTGACAAAGCCCAAAGGGATAGCCTATGAAAGCCGTTAGGTACGACCTCTTCATCCTTGTTGCGGCGATTGTAATGACGCAATACGCTTGTGTTGCGTCAAGTCCACAGAAACTTGCCGGAAAGCACCTAGAAGAAAAGGACTATCACGGGGCGATCGAAGTATATCAGACTATAGTTGATTCCAACCCCGAAACGCCAGAGGCACGCCAAGCGCAACTGAGCATCGCCAAATTATACATCGAAAAGATGGATCAACCCCAAGAAGGAATCAGGATTTATCAAGGCCTCATCGAGGTCGCTCCGGACAGCGAAGAAGCTGCCGAAGCACATTGGGGTTTGGGGCTTTATGCCTTCAAAGCAAAAGACTATCAATTGGCGCAACAGTCCTTTGATACCATCGTCAACCAATTTCCGATGTCGGAACGTAGTCATAATGCTCAACTGATGTTGGCAAAAAGCTATGAGGCGACTGGTGATTATCGGAAAGCCGTAGAAATCTACGGCAATGTGGCAAACCGCCACCCGGGGGGTAAACGAGCGACGCAGGCGTTGGTCAATAAAGCCAGAATTCAGGCTGGACTGCTTCGCGATCAAAACGCCGCCAAGCGAACCTACCAAGATCTCGTCGAGCGGTATGGTAACATCGAAGGTACAGAAGAATCAGTTAATACCGCAAAACAACAACTCCGCATGATGGGAGCCGCTATCCCCACCCCGGATGATCAATCACTGACACAAGTGGAGCGTGCATTGGAGCGCCAGAGGCAGCGCCGTGAAAGAGATCGTCCACGGGGCGGGGTTGAGCGTAGTCCCGCAATGGGAGAGGTACCCGACTACTCAGAATCAGGTTTCGATGTTAATCCCGAAGAGATTATGAGACCTTTTAAGACGATTATTCATGAAATGGGTGGGGAAGGTGTTGAAGGTGCGGCTTACCACGACACGGTGCTTAAAATCGCTCATCTGAATTGGGATACCGAAAACTATCGTGATGCCGGGGCGTTGTATTTTCATGCAATTGGACTCGCCGAACGCCAAGGCGCACAGATTGATCCGTATAGCTATCTCCGTCTCTCCCTCTGTTATCGAAAGTTAGGCATGCATCAGCACGCCAGTGAAATGGTAAGGAAGTCGGTCAAAAAAGATGGACAGGTTCTTGAAGCTATCATCAGGAGTGCTGCCAATCAATACGTTGACGAAAATTATGAAAAAGCCATTGAGACTTACAACTATATCTTGGGGTTGAATCGAGCCAGGGATCCGGAAATCTACTGGAAAATGGGGTTAGCATACAAAAAGATGGGTGATTCGCACAAAGCTGTTGAATCCTTTGAACGCGCAATTGCTGCGAAAACCGAGTACACCGATGCACTCCAAAGCCTTGCCGAAGTGCTCCATTACCAACTGAAATATACCGAGAGAGCTGCGACTTTCCAAGACCTCGTCGATCAGAAAGGCGAAACCTACGCCGGTGAAAAAGAATTGGCAAATCTCTGCTACAAATATGGTAACTACGGTTGGGCAAAATCGAAATACGAACTTGCAGCACGGCTTGCTGCAAAAGAAAAAACAGACGATACAACCCCATTTCAGAGGCGGGGGATAGATAACCGGATTGTCTACACAAGGGTACATGCAGCGATGGCAGCCTATAAGGGCGGAATGGCGGAGCATGCACAGGAGATTATCAATATGCTCGTCGCCGAATATCCCGATCATCCGTTGATACTTTATGGACGCGGACAACTCGCCGCCCTCGAAGGCGACATGGATACTGCAGTTGTCGCCTTCAAAGCATCAATAGAACAAGATCCGAGTTTTCATGCAGCACCTATCGCACTGGGTGAATATTACCTCTCAAAGGGATATACCGATGAAGCAATCGCATTATGGAAAAAATCGCTCAGAGCCAATTCACTGAATCGTGTGGTGCGCCATCGTCTCCACGAGCTGACAGAACGAGTTGGCTTCCGATCTGAAGATTCGGCAAAACCGAGTGCAACCCTGCGGAGCAGGGTTGAACCAACAACCTCCTCTCAACCCGGTAGCTCCAAAGCGTTTGGCGGATCGAAGGGTAGGGGACTCCCCGTCAAACGACGGACAATCTATCCAAAGCACCGCATCCCGAGGTCTCAATTACCGTCCGCGTTTTTCATCGGATTGAGCGAAGCCCAAGTAACCGACACGCACGGACAACCTGTCCAAATTCTGCCTGCTGTAACCAGTATCCCCAGTTCCACAAAGCGGTTAGCCTATGGCGACCCTTTAGACGATGCAACACATATTGCTACCAGCGAAGGTTCAGAGTTTATTCTTGGCGCGGAGGGAGTGCTGGGATTTCGCAAAGTCTACTCTGGAGACATCAATGCGGTTGCAGGCAGTCCAGTCGAGTACCCTGCCTTGGTCAGTGCGATTCCTCAAGCATTAAGCTCAACATCTTGCCATGTTATCAACGAGAAAATCATTGATACAAGCAAGTACTTCCTCATCGTCCAAAAGGCGCAGATAGTATGGGAACTCGATTCGGAACGCTGGGTAGCGACGGTGTACACGACTTATCCAGCCGACGATCGGAAATCAGAACGGTCCATCAATAAGTATAAACCGAGGCTGAAAGACTACCGTATTATGGAACTTTTGGTGACAGCTCGGGAAATCCCCCTTAATATCAGCTTCAAATAAGATTACATTGCTAACGACTCAAAGGAGGACAAACATGAAAGTTGCTTTGAATCCCGATGCCATCGGAGCTATTAGATGTAGCATCTTCTTTTTATTAGTCGCCCTGGTGGCGATAACCCAATACGCCTGTATTTCAAAGGGCATGGACGAACAGATACACCAACTTATCCAAGAGAAAGACTATCAAGGCGCGATCGATGCTTATCAGTCAATCATCGATTCCAAGCCCGGAACCCCACAGGCTCGCCAAGCGCAATTAGGCATCGCCAAGTTGTATAGCGAAAAAATGAATTGGCCCGAACAGGGAGCAAAAGTTTACCAAGACCTTCTCGCTGCGGCACCTGACAGCGAAGAAGCTGCCGAAGCACATTGGCACTTGGGGGTTTACGCCTTCAAAGCAAAAGACTATCAATCGGCGCGACAATCCTTTGACACCATTGTCAACCAATTTCCGATGTCGGAACGTAGTCATAATGCCCAACTGATGTTGGCAAAAAGCTACGAGGAAGCGAGTAATTATGAACGAGCTGCAGAAGTTTACGATAACGTGGCAAACCGCCACCCGGAAGGCAAGCGTGCGACGCAGGCGTTGGTTAATAAAGCCAGAATTGAACAGAAATACCTCAAGAATCAAGCCGCTGCCACAGAAACCTATCAGTCTCTTGTTAAGCAGTATGGAGCAATCGAGGGCACAGAAGAATCGGTTGAGGAAGCAAAAAAGGCACTCCAACTGATGGGGGCAACTATCCCCAAACCGGACGAGCCGGATGCACAGGAACTCGCAACGGAGTATAATCGCAGACTCAATTACCGAGATCGACGCCGCGCAGAACGTGAGGCGGCAGGTTTTGAGTCTAGTCCGGCAACGGGAATGCCAAGTAATTTCCCAGACTCCGGCTTTGGTGTAAACCCCGAAGAGGTCATGGTACCCTATAGGGAGACGATAATGCAAGAAGGGCACTATGAAAGCTTAGAGGAAATATTTTATCACGACACGGTGCTTAAAGTTGCTTTCTTGAAGTTGCAGTTTCAAGAGTATCGAGATGCTGGCGTACTATTCTTTTATGCCATCGAACTCGCCAAGCGCCAGAACGCACGGATTGATCCGTATAGCTTTCTCCGTTTATCGGTCTGCTACCGGAAGGTCGGCATGTACCAGCGCGCGGCAGAAGTCTTAAGAGAAGCGGTGAGAAGAGATATAAACGTCCTCGAGGCTGTCATGATGACAGGGGACAACCAGTATCTCGATCAAGAGTACCAACGAGCCATTGAAACTTATAATTCTATTGTGGGAATGAACCGGAGCAAAGACCCGGAGATTTATTGGAAATTAGGGCTTGTCCACCAGAAAATGGGTGATTATGCAAAAGAGGCAGAATTTTGTGAGCGTGCCATCGCAGTCAAAACGGATTATACCGACGCGCTCGGGAGCCTTGCTTATGTGCTTTTCCGCCATCTGGACAATCGACCCCGGGCAGCACTTTTTGATGACCTCGCTAAAGGACACAATAGTTACGAAAGCGAAATAGAGCTGGGGGCAATCTGCTACAAATACGGCAATTACATCTGGGCAAAAACAAAATATCAAGGTGCTGCGCGTCTTGCAGAACAGCAGAAAAAACATTCGACGCAACCCGCTGAAAAACACCTCCTCGACAACCGGGCGATCTACGCCAAGGTGCATGCAGCGATGGCGTACTACAAAAGCGAGATGGAAAATAACGCGCAGGAGATACTTAACATACTTGCCACCGAACATCCTGATCACGCACTGGTACCCTATGGAAATGGGCAGCTAGCTCTCCTCAAAGGAGACACCGATACTGCGATTGTGGAGTTCAAAGCATCAATGGAAAAGGATCCGAGATCTCATGCAGCACCTATTGCCCTCGGTGAATACTACATCTCACAAGGGCATACCGATAAAGCAGAGGTATTATGGAGCGGATTCCTTAAAATCAATCCCCGCAATCGTGTGGTGCGTCTGCGGCTCGGTACTTTGAAACAGCAGCTTGAAGCAGTAACAAACCCCGATTAGAAGCTTGACTTCACGAAAGGAGTCATAAACTGAATGCACGAACCCGCAGAAATCCTAAAATCGGTTGAGGGAATCGCCCGAGAAGCCGGTGACATTTTGATGGGTTATTATGGAGAAATTCGTCATATTGATTATAAGGGTATTGGTGATATTGTAACTGAGGCGGACAAAACTTCCGAAAAACTTATCACAGAACGGTTAGAATCCCGTTTTCCAGATTATGCCATCCTCGGCGAGGAATTTGGCATGTCGGCGGTACAATCTGACAACTGTTGGGTCACAGATCCCCTGGATGGAACAGCAAATTATGCAGCGCATTGTCCGATCTTTGCGGTTGCGATCGGGCTGCTGCACAACGGGGCCCCGGTCCTCGGTGTGGTGTTTGACCCCAACACCGATCGGCTGTTCAGCGCGGTCAAGGGCGGTGGGGCAACGTTGAACGGGGCTTCTATTTCTGTCAACGACCACAAAAAATTAGACCCTATTGGACTATTTGGATTTGGATCGCCGGTCCTCGAAACACTTCATCCATTCATACAGAAGTGTGGCAAAGGGCGCAGCCTTGGCTCTGCAGCACTTCACATCTGTTCGGTTGCCACCGGTTACTTTGATGGAAGCCTAGATTTCTACACAAAGCTCTGGGATATCGCTGCTGCGGCTGTTATTCTGCAAGAAGCCGGTGGAAATATCACTCATCCATCCGGTGCACCGCTGTTTCCGTTATCACCCAATTCCTCAGTCTATCACGGGGATAATGTTCCCTTTCTCTCAACGAATGGAAAGATACATGAAGAATGTTTGCAAACCCTCGCTGAATATAGAGAGGAATAAATCTGACTAGCACAAATAAGGAGATCTGTCTTCCATGTCTGTCCCGAAACTATCTGTAAGTAATCCCGTCCTAGCGAATCTGCTCATGATTGTCATCATCATATTCGGTGTCTACGCTTGGATTGTCCTCCCCAGAGAATTGACGCCCGAAATCTCTTTCCACGCCGCAACAGTAACCACATTCTATCCCGGTGCTTCCTCAGAAGATGTTGAAAAACTGGTCACTGTACCGATCGAGGACGCAATCGAAGAGAACGTCAACAAAACTGATATCGTTGCATCAATATCATCAGAAGGCAGATCATTAATCACAATCCAGTTTGAAGAAATTAGTGAACGCGAATTTGACAAAGAATTCCAGAGCCTTCGGATGGCAGTTGATAGAGTCAATGACCTGCCGACTGAGATACTGGACGAACCCCAGGTGCTGGAGATTGATACATCAAGCGGTTTTCCGATGTTGACCATTGTCGTCGGTGGGGAGATTTCGGAAGATCAGATGAGGGAAATTGCTGAGAATCTGAAAGATGAGATTCTTGAAATTGAAAACGTCGCTGCTGTCCGGCTGGCGGGGGTGCGGGCAAGGGAAATTTGGGTCGAAGTCGATCCGGATCAGTTAAAGGCATATCATCTCCCTATCGAAGCGGTCATCAGTGCACTGAGAATGCATAATCTGAACCTCCCTGCTGGCACATTAGAAATGGGAACATCGGAGTATCTGGTCCGCACAATGGGGGAGTTTAGCAATATGGAGGAGATTGAAGACACAATTATACGCGCTCGACCGACTGGAACGCCACTGCGGGTACGCGATGTTGCAACCGTGTCCGATACCTATGAAAAACCGCGGACACTATCGCATATCAACGGTCAGCCATCGATCAGCCTATCTGCCCAAAAGAAGACTGAGGGCAATACTATCAAATTGGTCAAGCAGATTCGGGAACTGGTCGAGCAGCGTAAACAGAACCTCCCAGAAGGAACGGAACTCTCGGTGGTGAACGATTATTCTGTCATTTTGCAGGAACGGTTGGGAATCCTACAAAACAATGCGGTTTTTGGACTGATCTTGGTTGTTGTGCTGCTCTATATTTTTTTGGGGTGGCGGAACGCGCTTTTTGCCGCATTAGGTATTCCGGTTGCATTTATGGCAACCTTCTTCTTTCTGCATTGGTCAGGATATACCCTGAGCGGCGTCACACTATTCGGCTTAATTCTCGTGGTTGGCATCGTTGTCGATGATGCAATCGTTGTCATTGAAAACGTGTTCCGTCGCATTCAGGAAGGGATGTCCCCCAAAGCAGCGGCAGTCGCCGGAGCTCAGGAGGTAGCCTGGCCCGTCTTCGCGGCAAGTCTAACGACAATTGCTGCGTTTGGGCCCCTCATGTTTATGTCTGGCACTTCGGGGCAGTTTCTGCGAATCGTTCCTATCACTGCTATTTTGGTGATAATCGCATCGTTGTTTGAGGTCTTCATGATTTTGCCGTCCCATATTGCCGAGTGGGGTAAGGCGCAAAGTCGAACACAACGGCGACATGTATGGTTCGATCGAATCCGAAGACGTTATGTGCGTATTCTAAAACTGACCATTCGCTGGCGTTATGTAGTCGTCTGTGGTGTCTTAGCCTTTGGGGTATTGGTCTGTATCGGCGCATTCTTGCAGTTAGAAAGGCAGCTGTTCCCCGGCGAAGATTTTCCGCAATTTTATATCAAAGCGGAGATGCCGCCCTCGTTCGGTCTAAAAGAGACCTCCGCTGTTTTAGCAAAGGTCGAGGAAGTTGCCATGTCTCTGCCATCTGATGAACGCGTCGCGGTCGTTACAAACATCGGCTTGATCACACCAACCTCTCTGCTAGAAGGCTCAAGCGTCCGCTCCAACGTCGGCGAAGTGCTTGTTGAATTAGTCCCGAAGGATCAACGCGTGCGAAGTACAGATGAGATTATTGCAGGTCTCCGGCGGAAGGTCGAGGCAATCAGCGGCATTGAAAAACTCACATTTGATTCACAACAAGGGGGACCGCCACAGGGAACAGATGTGGAGGTGAAGATTAAAGGGGAACGGTTCGAGCCGTTAGAAAAAATTGCCAATGCACTCCAAGAGAAATTACATCAGATGGACGGCGTTTATGATATACGGGATGATTTTGTGACAGGGAAATCGGAAATCCGCCTGCGTGTTAAGGAAGATAGGGCCCATCAGTACGGCTTGAATATCTTTCAAATCGCTTACAATGTCCGCAATGCCCTCGAAGGAAATATAACGACAACCTATCGCGATGCCGATGAATCGATTGATGTTGTTGTGAAATACGATTCTGATGATTTGCAGTCAATCGCCAATCTTGAGGAGCTGCTGATTCCAACCGTGAACGGAACGATGGTCCCGCTCAGGGATGTAGCTGAAGCGCATGAGGAGGGTGGATATTCGGAAATTCGCCGCTTTGAGAATGAGCGGGCAATTACTGTCTCCGCCGCAGTGGACGGGAGCAAAACGAATTCCTTCTCCGTCAATCAAGTATTGATTCAGAGTTTCAAGGATATTGAATCGCTTTATCCCGGTTATCGTCTCGATTTCCGAGGGGTCTTCGACCAGATTAATGAATCATTTGGCGAACTCGGAAGGCTATTTATCGTTGGAATTTTAGTCATGTACGTTATATTAGGAACACAGTTCAAGTCGTTTATTCAGCCGATCATTATTCTCTTTGCGGTGCCGTTTGGCATTATGGGTTCAATGGTTGGATTGTTAATCATTGGAGCACCATTGAGCATGATCGCGCTGTTCGGCACTGTTGCATTGGCGGGAATCGTTGTCAACGACTCTATTGTGATGATAGATTTTATAAATCAGTACCGGGCACACGGTTATAATAAGTGGCGAGCCATCTTAAAAGGCGGGAGCGTTCGATTGCGTCCGATTATCTTGACCTCTGTCACCACAATCTGCGGCTTAATTCCGATGGCAATTGGTTTGGGAGGTAAGTCCCCGATTTGGATGCCGATTGCGTATACAATTATCTTCGGACTGTCTGCGGCGACCCTTCTGACGGTGTTTGTCATGCCCGCGTTATATGCGATAACGGCGGATGTGCGCGAGTTATTCATTAAGCGTGATCCGGTGACCGAGCCAATATTTGAAGACATGCCTCTTGTTGTGGAGCGTGCGGATGATTGAAACTTCACCCCCCCTCCCCCCGCAGACGGAGGACTTACCCCACCTAACTTGTGACGCGCAATGAACGCGCTACTACAAACTGCCCCCGCAAGCGGAGGGAAGGGGGTTTGGCACAACGGCGTATGCCTACTACCTTAAGGAGGCACAATGAACGCGCTAGTACAAACTCAAATGCGTAATTCCTAATCTCTTTTTGAACAGGAGTTCCTATGTCAAATATAAAAACTGTTATTACTGCTGACGCACTGCGAGCGCGTCTTGACCGACTGCCGAGGTTGTCTTTGGCAGACCTGCCGACACCACTGCTCGACTGTCCACGCCTATCCACAGCCTTAGATGGTCCACGCATCCTAGTAAAACGGGAAGATCAGACCGGGATGGCGTTTGGAGGAAATAAGGTCCGGGAGTTCGAGTATTCTGTTGCTCCCGCGGTGGAGGAGGGATACGATGTCCTGTTGCATGGTGCCGCGTCCCAGTCCAACCAGTCGCGGTTGACAGCGGCGGTCGCAGCACGATTGGGGTTGAAAGCGGTGATGGTAGGCAGGAAGGACGCTCACGCTGAACCGGTGAACGGGAATTTGCTGCTGACCCACCTCTTCGGGGCAGAGGTCCATCTAGTCGAGACTCCTGAAGAGAGAGAAGTGGTGCTTGAACGCCTAGAATCGGAAGGTCGTCGGGTATATAACACCAGCAGCGATGGATACTACCTGCGAAGCGTATCTTATGTGGACGGTTTCCTTGAACTATGGGATCAACTTCAAGAGCGAGATATCTATCCCGATGCACTCTATGTCTGCTCAGGGGTACACACCCATGTGGGATTGGTGGTTGGGGCCCGGGCATTGGGGATACCATTGAGGATTGTGGGGATCAGTCCCAGTCCACAGGACAATGCAGTATCAAACACGAACCTCGCAAAAGTCGCCAACGAAGTGTCTCAGATACTTGATCTGGATCTGGATTTTTCGGGGGCTGATTTTGAGAGTTATGGGGAATACGCAGGCGAAGCCTACGGCGTGGTGACACCCGGTAGCAAAGAAGCAGTCATCTTGGCTGCACAAACAGAGGCGTTGGTGCTAGATCCGGTTTATACGGGCAAGACGTTTGGGGGGGTGATTGACCACATCCGGCAGGGGCAGTTTACGGCGGATCAAACGGTGGTGTTTGTACACACCGGCGGAACACCTGCCCTATTCGCCTATAGAGATGAAATTTTAGGGGATAGGAGAAATTTAACATGAATGTCATCGCAGATCTATGTGTCGTACCGATAGGCGTCGGCGTGTCAGTCTCCAAATACGTTGCTGCGTGTGAACGTGTCCTCCGGGACGCAGGGTTAAAAATCAAACTACACGCCTACGGCACCAATATCGAGGGGGATTGGGATACGGTCTTCGCTGCAATTGAGCAGTGTCATCGGGTTGTCCATGAGATGGGTGCGCCTCGGATAAGCACAACGCTCAAGTTCGGCACACGCATTGACAGAGAGCAGACAATGGACGACAAGATAGATAGCGTTGTACATCAATTGACGGAAGAATAGTTACCAAGTGGTAGATGGGTCAAGAGGCTCCACCGCCCCCCTAACTTGTGACGCGCAATGAACGCGCTACTACCAAACGTGCCATGAATTGCACTACTACGGACAAGTTGATTTATGTGAGGAGTGCTCATCAGTCCGATTACGCGTGGACGCCCGACGGGTATGGAGATCAATGAGTCGGTGGGGCAAGATGCCCTACCTATGGAGTCGAGAGGGCTATGTTTTTTCGGATTCGGTGTGAGTTTAATGGCGTTAACGTGCCATGGATTGTGCTACGACCAAACGTGCAATGAATTGTGCTACTACGGACAAGTTGATTTATGTGAGGAGTGCTCATCGGTCAGATTACGCGTGGACGCCCGACGGGTATGGAGATCAATGAGTCGGTGGGGCAAGATGCCCTACCTATGGAGTCGGGAGGGCTATGTTTTTTCCGATTCTGTGCGAGTTTAATGGAAGTTGAGTATTCACCAAGCCATCTGCCATAACGGTTGTGGGGTTTACGGTGCGCGGGGCGTGCCGATTCCTTTATGAGCATCCCTCAAGTATATTGTAGGTTGAGTGCGGCGAAATCCCAATCTATTGGGGGTGGATAGTCATGGACCTGTTTGACCAGAATCTACAGGAGAACCGGAAAAAATCTGGTCCCCTAGCGCACCGGATGCGGCCCGATACGCTTGACGAATTTGTAGGGCAGGACCATCTATTGGCACCGGAGCAGCCCCTCTACCTTGCGATTGCGGGTGATACGGTGACATCCTGCATTTTCTGGGGACCACCGGGCTGTGGGAAAACCACTTTGGCGCAAATCATCGCTCAATGCACAAAGGCGCATTTCGAGCATGTCAACGCCAGCACAACCGGGGTGCCAGCATTACGTAAGCAGATTGCTCAAGCTGAAGAACGCCTGAAATTCCACAATCAACGGACGATTTTGTTCTTGGACGAAATCCACCGTTTCAATAAAGCGCAACAGGATTTTCTGCTCTCCTTCGTGGAGGATGGTACACTTGTGCTGATCGGTGCAACAACCGAAAATCCCTCCTTTGAGGTCAATGCGCCCCTCCTCTCCCGGATGCAGGTGTATCCCTTCTGTCCATTGGAATCAACCCATATCGGCCAGTTACTAGCCCGCGCTCTATCCGACGTCGACCGGGGGTTGGGTAGGTATCGGGTTTCGCTTTCGGAGAACGCCACAGCTGCTTTAATTCAGGTGGCTGATGGAGATGTGCGCCTTGCCCTCAACGCATTGGAGCTCGCCGTACAGACCTGCAAACCCGATGAGCAACAGGTGCGCCACCTGGATGCCGAAACTATCCGCAGTGCTGTGCAAAAGCGGATGTTGCGCCATGACAAGTCGGGCGATGAACACTATAACTTAATTTCTGCTTTCATTAAGAGTATACGTGGATCCGATCCCGATGCCGCCATCTATTGGCTCGCACGCCTCTTGGAAGCGGGAGAAGATGCGCGCTTTATTGCGCGGCGCATGGTAATCCTCGCTTCTGAGGATGTTGGAAACGCGGACCCGCAGGGGTTACTGATTGCAGATGCAGCTGCCCGGGCGGTTGAATTTGTCGGGCTCCCAGAGGCACAATTGAACTTGGCACACGCCGCTATCTATCTCGCCTGCGCCCCAAAAAGCAACGCTGCGTATCTGGCTCTGCTTGCAGCGCAGAAAAGTGTGCGCGAAGAACCCGCCTATCCCGTACCGCTTCACCTGCGAAACGCGCCGACACAGCTAATGAAGGAACTCGGTTACGGAAAGGAATACAAGTACGCTCACGATTTTGAAGACCACACCGTGCAACAGGATTACCTCCCCGATGCCTTGCGCGATAAACGGTACTATGAACCCACCGAGATTGGATATGAACAGCGCATCCGCGAGTATTTGGAAAAGATAAAAAAATGACCGTGTGAGGTGAAACGTAAAGCTGGTGTGTACTTGTACTAAGGAGAATCAGAATGGAAAAAGGAATGCGATCTTACCGGGCTATGCTGCTGTCAATGATTATTCCCGGATTGGGACAGATTTATCTGCGTCAGCTGTTGAAGGGTGTCCTTATATTTATAGGTGCGATCTCTGCAATGCTGCTTATCTACGCCAATTCATTGCCCGTGACCAGTTGGCGAGATCTGATTCGCATAGATCGAACTGAACAGGGGGCAGCAGAACAAACGGAACCACATTCAGAAACAACTGATTCGACTTCGGAAGATAAGGCCCCGAAGCAATGGCGCGGTTACACCCTATACACATCCGATAGCAGGTTCATGTTTCGGATTACCGCAGATTTAGGAAGCTATCTGGTAGACAAAAAAGCACTTTCAGCGGAACTAGTAAAGGAGTTTCGGAAGCATAAAGTCTTAATTTATAGAGGGGCGACAGTTTCAACGAAAAAGGAGGGCAGCTGGTGGTTAATAGATGATTACTACCAGACATATTCTGTGAGGAAAAGCGAATATGGGTTAGACGTTTATAGCACCGCCCAATGGCGGTTCCGCCCCCGCTGGCAGTTTAAGATTACCGGGCTGATTCAACTCCTGCTCTTTTGGGGATATGCAGTTTTCGACGGTTGGCTCGGGCGAAGGCAGACATAGACAGGTGAACGTCAACGGAGGAGAAGCAAATGACAGACGAACAGCAGGTTGAGCAGGCAAACCTCAACTTTTATCAAGCAATGCAAAATCTGAATATTGACATGATGGACAGCGTATGGCTACAAGCGAATTGGGTGCAATGTGTTCATCCGAATTGGGAGACAATCACTGGCTGGGAGGAGATTCGGGCGAGTTGGGTAAATATCTTCCAGAACACACATCGAATGCACATTCAGCCCAGCGAGGTTGCGATCCACACCGATAACCAATTTGCTTGGGTGACGTGCGTAGAATCTATCCACACCTTTGCCGACGGTAGGATGGGTATATCCTTTGCCCAAGCGACAAACGTTTTCAAACAGGAGGGTGAAGGTTGGAAGATGGTGCATCACCATGCGTCCCCGTTGCCGCGAGAAGTGGCACTTTCTGGCACCGCAGCAGTGCCCTCGTTGAATTAGCATCTTACTTGAACTCAAATTCATGTAAGGACAGAAAAAGCATTCGGTGGAAGTTTTCGTTGGCACTGTTTCCAACCGTGTGTTACAATTATTTAGTACTTCAATCTATCAACAACAGGAGGAATAAACCTTGTTATTTCAATTATTGCAGAAAAAGCCTTTCAGGATTGGGGCGTTAAGTCTCGGAATCATCGCTGTGCTGATTGCGATTCCCGTGATTGCCAATCAGGTATTTGACGAAGAGGTCATTGGAGATTTCAAACACGTTAAAACTGAATATGATGAGAAACACACACCGAAGATCGAATGTCCGGATGAGGTCGGTGTCGGGGAATGGTTCGATGTAACCGTAACAATCGGTGCCGGGGCAATCCACCCCACCCTTTATGAGCACTACGTCAACTGGATCGGCATCTACAAAAATGATGTCGAAATAGCGCGAGCGTATCTGCACCCAATCTATACCATGCCTAAAGTCACTTTTACGATTGCTTTGGAAGAGAGCACGACATTGGTTGCAATGGAGCAACCAAACCATACCGCTCCTTGGCGGGCATCGAAAGAGATTAAGGTTATAAAAAAATAGGGAATAAGGCGTTACCCCCCTAACCCCAAATACCCATACGGTATCTCTTCCCCCCGCTTGCGGGGGGATTGAGGGGGGTAGGCTCATTGAGCCTAGAATTGACGGACAACCCACCGGGTATTTAGCAGGGGGGAATTTGTTGGTGGGAGAGGGGCGATGTTGCGTTAAATTCAGAGAAAAGTCCCTATCTACTCATTGCGAAAACATAACCGCTCAAGAGCGGATATGATAGCTGAAAATCTCTATGATGTCAGGGGCGGGACGAGTTGCCGCCCCTTTATTTTTTTTAGGGTAATTTCAGGAGGAAGAATATGCCGTTTATCGCTGCCGAGGAACTACCGAAAATGGAACTATTTCCAGGGGCACTCAGTGGTATTGTTGCTGGAGAAGGGCTGATGCTGTCCTTTTTGGAGATGGCGGAAGGCAGTGAAGTTCCAGAACATAGCCATCCACATGAACAGGCAGGCTTAGTGCTTTCGGGGGAGCTACAGTTCAGAATCGGTTCAGAGGAAAGGATTCTAAAACCCGGGGAGGCGTTCATTATTCCACCAAATGTGGTGCATTCAGGCGTTGTTGCCAAGGGGCCTGCACGCGTCCTCGATATCTTCACTCCCCTACGGGAGGACTATATCGACAAGTATAATAAGCATACAAGCACCTCCGGGCAGACTAAATGGGAATAGGAAAGATCTTACCCCCCCTAACTTTTGACGTGCAATGAATTGCACTACTACAAACTGTGCCCGCAAGTGGGGGGTAAGAACCCCCCTCGGTCCCCCCGCAAGCAGGGGGAGGGGCCATGCCCCCTGCCTGTGGGGGGCTTAAGGAGGGAAGGAGGGTACATACAGCATACGGCGGATGCTGACTCCCTTAAAGAGGCGCGATGAACGCGCGACACAAACGGCTCCCGTAAGGGGGGGCTTCCCCTCCTGACTTTTGACGTGCAATGAATTGCACTACTACAAACTGTTAAAGAGGCGCGATGAATGCGCGATACAAACTTACTGCGTAACTCCTATTAGTCTAAGGTACTATCAACTCATGGATGGAGACTCCCTATGCTACACGACCTCGACCATCAAGAGAACATCTTTGGCATTCTCAAGAACTTTCGTGGAATTGAACCCCTCCGGAAGCTGTTCTGGACAGAGTTAAACTACGACCGTCAAAACGACGGGATTGCCCGCCAGGACTGGACCGACACCGCTAAAAACGCCCTCGCCGACGATCCAGTCCTTTTTGCGACAGGCGGAACAGACGACGCTTTTAAGGTCATCTATGCCCGTCTCAACTCAGACCGCCTGCTGCTGACCGCTGAACGGCCTGTCATCTCTAAGCTCCTTGAAAATCACCCCTATACTCTGTTCGTTTTCAGCAACCGAGACCAAACGGATTGGCACTTTGTCAATGTCAAATACGACGCAGACGACTTCGAGAGACGCCGCCTATTCCGCCGCATCACAATTAGCCCGTATGAGAAACTCCGCACCGCGTCCGAAAGGATTGCAATGCTTGACTTGGCATCTATCAGTCCCGATACGGAAGCACTGTCGCCACTCGAAATTCAGATCCGTCATGAAGCAGCCTTCGATGTCGAGGACGTCACAAAACGATTCTTTGAAGACTATAAACGCGTTTTCCAAATCCTTCAGGAGGACTTGGCGAGCCAGACCGCAGATTGTCGCTGGGCGCACGATTATGCGTTACAGTTCCTCAACCGTTGCATGTTCCTCTACTTTATTCAGCGCAAACGGTGGCTCGGTGAAGATACCGAGTTTCTCCGCTCGTTTTGGGAGAGCTATCAAGCAACAAGGGAACCAACCAATTCGTTTGTCAATCGCTGGCTCAACGTTCTATTCTTTGAGGCGTTCAATAACAGGTTTCACGGCGGGCATCGCCATTTCCCCGACCACATCCGAGAGGCATTGGCGTTAGCCCCTTATCTCAACGGAGGGCTGTTTAGGGAGAATGCCCTCGATGGAGCACACGATTTCCAGATTTCTGATCACCGTTTCAAGGCGATTTTTGATTTTCTTGAAAAATACAACTTCACCATCGCTGAAGATAGCCCCCTCGATCAGGAGGTCGCCGTCGATCCGGAGATGATTGGAAAGGTTTATGAAAGCCTCGTCAATGTCTCGGCTGAAGCGGATGAACGTGGGGACGCTGGCATCTTCTACACCCCCCGCACAGAGATTGATCTGATGTGCCGTCTCGCGCTGGTGGACAACTTGACGAACCACTTAGGACAGGAACATAAACTCCTCCTCTACGAGGTGCTCTTTGCCTTTCATCCGGACGATAAAGCAGAAGCAGATGGGAAACTCGCAGCGGCGCGGTTGTGGGACCCCCTCGACACCCACCTAAAAAGGCTGGCACTCGTCGATCCTGCCTGCGGCTCAGGTTCTTTCCTGGTTGGGATGCTGCACATCCTCGATGACCTGCGCGATAGAATCAATCAAGGGCTCGGACGCTTGGAATCCAGCTTTGACCGCAAGAAGCGCATCATCGGTCAAAACCTCTACGGTGTGGACGTGATGGAGTGGGCGTGTCATGTGGCGGAGTTACGACTGTGGCTCGCCCTGGTCATCGATGCGGAATTTTCCCGTGAAGCGCTGCATCTGCAGAATGAGCCGTTGCTGCCTCACTTTTCGTTCAACATCCGATGCGGCGATAGCCTCGTCCAAGAGATTGGGGGTATGAACCTCTCCACCCTCCGCGATGCGTTTATCGGTATGCCGCGCGCGTTAAAGGGCCGGATTACCCGTTTGAAAAACGCCAAGTTACAGTTTTTCAACAACGATCCCAATTGTCCCTATCGATCTGAAGAGGAGTTGGCAGAGGAGGAGCTCCGACTTTTCCGTGAACTGATTGATACCCGCGCCAAAAACATTGAAGAGCGAACTGAGAGTCTACGACAGCAAATCGACGGCCCCCAAGAACGGCAGATGCGACTTGATGGCACTATCGAAGAGAGGTCTGACCGTCAGCTGGAGCTGCAGGCGATGGAGTGGCGACAGCAGATTGAAACCTTGACCGAAGCCCTCTATCGGCTTGAAGCGGCTCGCAGCGCGCTGGTGAGGGCGGGGGGTGTGCCGTTTGTCTGGGACATCGCCTTCGTCGAAATCTTCACGGGTGAAAAGGGTGGTTTTGATATCGTCATCGGCAACCCGCCGTATGTCCGACAGGAGAGCATCGCCGATCCGAACCTCCCGCGTGAACAGGTCACGAGGGAAAACAAAAAGGCGTACAAAGCGCAACTTGCCCGTTCGGTGTATCAAGCCTTTCCGCGCTTCTTTCGCTACAGACGCGAAAAGGACATTACATCCGATAATCCGTCGGCTGCGGTCTCTCACAAGCTAGATGCGAAAAGCGATCTCTACATCTACTTCTATTTTCACGGGCTCTCTCTCCTGAACCCGAAAGGGGCGTTCTGTTTCATCACCTCCAATTCGTGGCTTGATGTCGGCTACGGCAAGGATCTTCAGGAGTTTACCGTCAAGCATTGTCACATCAAGCAGATTATCGATAATCAGTCGCGGCGTTCCTTCGCTTCGGCTGATGTGAACACAGTTATCTGCCTCTTCTCCGCCCCCGATGAAAAACGCGAGTTAGGATTGGCGCAGACGGCACGGTTTATTATGTTTAAAACTCCGTTTGAGGGGGTTTTAGATGCGGTTCTCTTTGAGGAGGTCGAGGAGGCAAACGAACGGCGCAGTACCCCCGAACACCGTATCTTTCCGATTTCGCAAGGAGACCTTTTGGCAGGGGGCACCGATGAGGGTGCTCCTCGAACGAGGTATACAGGTGATAAGTGGGGCGGGAAGTATCTCCGCGCCCCGGACATCTACTGGACGATATTGGAGAAGGGGAGGGATAAGCTGGTTTCCATCGAACCTTCTATAGGAAAAGTGGTGAGCGTATCTTGGAGTAGGCAGGGGCGTAATAGTGAAATTATGGCAAGCAAGAATCAGCTCAGTAGGGAAGCAACAATCCCTGTACTGAAATCTCCTCGTGAATTTGACGATATTATAATCAAATCAAACGATGTCAAGACACATTTGCGTATTGATCTTATAGATGAGAAACAGATTGTGAGGACACCTTTAGTTTGGGATGATATTAGAGGAAAAAGGCATATTTGCCGATTCAATCCAGAAATGATTGCATTTACGCATAATTTTCATGGTATTTATCTTCATAATCCAGATCTAGATTGGCAAATTTGCGCGAGTTTGAACTCAACGTTAACTTGGCTTTTTATTGAAACACTCGGTAGGCGAGGATTGGGAGGAGGAGCTGTGCGCATTCTAGTGGAAGACCTCAAAAGAACACCATTGCTGATATATCCTGAACACCTCAGTCGAGAATCGAAAAAAGACTTACAACCCATTTTTACTGAACTTACGTCACGTTCGGTTAACGATATCAGTGCAGAAATTACAAAAAACAAGCAGAATGTTTTTGATGTTACCCCTGACCGTCGTGCTCTTGACGCCATCATCTTTGACGCCCTCAACCTTACACAAGGGGAACGGGATGGTGTGTATGAGGCAGTTATTCATCTTGTGGAGGCACGGCTGCAGAAAGCGAGTAGCTTGAGGGGCGGTTAGGGGTTACCGTACAACTCTATTGCAAACTTAACATTTGTAGGGTATACTTAAATCATGTGATATATTATCAAGAGTCGCAAATCAAAATACATTCAAAGGACGTAAAAGATGAAAGAAAAACAATATGACGTTGCCTTGTCGTTTGCTGGGGAGGATCGAGACTCCGCCGAGCAGTTAGCCAAACTTCTCAAGACAGGGGGATATTCTGTCTTTTATGATGAATTTGAGCAGCCACAACTTTGGGGCAAAAACCTCTATGATCACTTTTCATCGATTTACAAGGATCAAGCGCGTTACTGTGTCATATTTCTGTCTAAACACTATGCACAGAGGTTGTGGACGAAACACGAGCTCCAAACTGCTCAAGCAAGGGCGTTTCAGGAAAACCAGGAGTATATTCTTCCGATCCGGATTGACGATACAGAGATTCCAGGAATTTTGTTGACAGTCGGATATCTTGATTTAAATTCAATGAATATGGAAGAAATCTATCAAACCTTAGTAACGAAGTTGTCGGGCAACACATCGCAGCCAGCGAGCAGTGATATATCAATGTCTGCTGCAGCTGTGAGTGCTCCTAGTGAATTTGTACTATTATATACAAAAGACAAGCAATCGTGTTTTGTTCCATTGCAAAATGCGCGTTGGGATTCAACGGGAATCTATCTTGAACTACTTCCAGAACTATCCGAAGAAGCTGCCTTTCTCCGTTCACTGCGAAACAATCTTGGCGGCATGGTTCCTCTTCATAATATCTTTGGTTTTGCGCTCGGGGAAGATGCCACATGGGTAACCCCACGGGAGATTTCTCAAACTACGTCTGGCTCTCAAACCGTTTGGGAAGTTGTTTTGGAAGAGGATAGTCACGGACAACATGACAATTTTTTTGGTGATATGACATTCAGCAATATTTCACCGGATCAAATCGCCGAAATGCGAACAAGAAGAATTCTTCTCGATGAAAAGCCAGAAACTGTCAGTCCTTTTCTAAATCGACCTAATCTGGCGTATCAATTAGACGGCACATATCATGAAACTGGTCTACAAATCCTCAAATCCCCTATCCCAACGCTCTATCAGTCTTTTGGACAAACAACCGGGAGGTTCGAGAAATTCGCTCGTTTAATCTCGGTGCTCTACTTGAAACTTTCAAACACGGTTGAAGATGTACTTCAATTGGATTTAGAGCTTTTGAACTCAAGAGAGTTACAAGTCAGATTTAAAGGGCGTTGTCCTCGACAGGACACAGACGTTGAGCCTCCTATCATCGAAGTAGATGGAGTCTGCCCGCTCTAATTGTGGCGGGAGCAACAGAATAAATGGTCCGAATCTTGGATTAAACAACTGACACCGATAGCGCGGATTCTTGAATTCGTGCCATCTTTGAATCTGCGACAATCCGCGATTCAGACAATGGAGGAGCGGGGCAATTAATAAGGAGTAACAACTAAATGGCCAGAAAAATTTTTGTTTCCTATAAACATGCTGATGATAGTGTTCAGTCTATTAGGGGGGGAACAACTGCCCGTGCTTATGTTGATGAACTAATTGAGCTATTTGAAAATGATGAAATCTATAAAGGGGAAGGTGATGAAGATTTAAGCGAATTTCAGGATGAAACTATCGCATCTCACCTAAAAGACAAAATATACGACAGCAGTTTAACACTTGTCCTAATTTCACCAAATATGAAAGATTCGAGGCAAAATGAATCTGACCAATGGATTCCGTGGGAAGTTTCATACTCTCTGAAAGAAATTGTACGGCATGGGCGTACAAGCCGAACAAATGCGATATTAGCAGTTGTTTTGCCGGACCAATATTCATCATATAGCTACTTTCTTGAAGATGATACCTGCCCTTCTTGCCATTGCAGAGTTCTAAAGACCCTTAGTCTCTTTCAGATACTACGAGATAATATGTTTAACATAAAAAGACCTACGTTTAACAACTGCCTACGCCATCCTCCTAGCAACCCTGTTTATATGGGCCATAGCTCCTACATTGATTCGGTTAAATGGGGCGATTTTATAGAAAACAAAGAATATTATCTTGAAACAGCAGAAGGTATAAGAGAAAGGATAGGTGATTACAATATAACGAAAACGGTGCAAGGGTAAACGAGGAAATCTTCATTGTAGAGGAAGTCCTCAAAAGGATACTAGCTTTATGGTTAGGCTACCACATTTCAAAATTGGAGGATAAACCCATGAACTGTACAGAAAAGGTCGTAGAACATTTGAAAATGACCCAAGCTGTTATTAACCGTTTGGGAAGCAACAGTTTCTTAGTCAAAAGTTGGAGCATGACCATCATTGTTGCAGCGATGGTTTTAATCACCAGACAGAACATACAAAACCCAGATTTTGACCCATATTTTGTCTTGGTGCTTATTCTCCCCGTCCTAGGATTTTGGATTCTGGACGGATACTTTCTCTGGCAGGAGAGGTTATTTCGACAGGTATACGATGAAATCAGAGTTCAATCCGATACCGATTTCGAGATGAATCCTACGAAGCACAAAAACAAGCCCAAATGTAGCTGGATAGCTGCAATCTTTTCTATCACTCTTGTTATTTTTTATATAGTGGAGATTGGTTTCATCATGTGCGTGTTTGTCATAATCGAAATGTAATAGGAGTTAGACACTTGAGTTTGCGGTAAGGCAATCCAACCATAGATCGCCCGACACCCCCTAAGAATCCCCCCGCGGGGCGGGTCTGCTACTTTGGGAAATCTACACAAAGCTATTGGGAGTTACCGTTATGATAATCAGTCAGCTCATAGCGAAAAACTGGCGTAATTTTCAACAGATTGGTGTGCGTCTTAGCGAACGCCAGTTTATCATTGGCGCGAACGCGTCCGGAAAATCTAACCTCCTTGACATTTTTCGTTTTCTTCGAGATATCGTAAAAGCGGAGGGAGGGGGCTTTCAGAAAGCTGTTAAAGATCGAGGGGGTGTTTCTAAAATCCGTAGCTTGGCAGCGCGGCGCGATCCAGAAGTTACAATTGAAATTCACCTTGCGGACGATTCGGATTCCTCTGCAACCTGGATATATGGACTCGGATTTCGCCAAGAAACGCGTGGACACCGCCGGACCTATCTCACTCATGAATGCGTGTGGAAAGATGGTGAACAGCTCCTTAGTAGGCCCAATGGAGAAGATAAAGCGGATGAAGAGCGGCTCACGCAGACCTTTCTCGAGCAGATTAATGTCAATGCCGAATTTCGGGAAATAGCGCGTTTCCTTCAGACCATCACATACTTGCATCTGGTTCCTCAACTCTTACGGTTTGCCGATTCGATTCAGGGAAGAATCGTTGAAGACGACCCGTTTGGGCAAGGGTTCCTTGAAAGGGTAGCGAGTGTCCCGGAAAAAACCCGCCGTTCACGCCTAAGAAGAATCGAGCAAGTCCTCAAAATTGCTGTGCCTCAACTTGAGGGTTTGGAATTTATTCGCGACGAAACCACTGGGCGCCCCCATTTACAGGCACTTTATTCCCACTGGTGTCCAAATGCAGGTCGGCAGCGCGAAGATCAATTTTCTGACGGGACGCTGCGGCTTCTGGGGCTATTATGGGCACTCCTTGAAAGTGAGTCGGTCCTCTTATTGGAGGAACCCGAACTCTCATTAAACGCGGGCGTTGTATCACAGCTCGCGGCACTTATTTCTAACATACAAAGAAGCCGGCGGCGCCAGGTCTTTGTTAGCACACATAGCGATGCGCTTCTGACAGACCCGGGCATCGATGGAAGGGAGGTGCTTTTGCTCACGCCTGCAAAAGAGGGAACCGCAGTCGAAATAGCCTCTGATATTGTTGAAGTGCGGACACTCCTTGAGGCTGGATTGACAGTCAGTGAAGCCGTGCTTTCAAGAGCCAAACCCGAAAATGCTGAACAGTTGAGTTTCCTATAATGAGCCTAAACAGCGTAATCCTTGCAGTTGAGGATGCACTAAGCAATGCAGTTTCGACTAAAATTCTAAAGCATTTTGGTATCGAAATTGTGCAAAGAATCCCAAATATATATCAAGGGAATTCTTACCTTCAAAGAAGAGCCGTAGAACTGAATCGCTCAGCTGCGGGGCCACCTTATATGTTTATGTTAACAGATTTGGATTCTCCCCAAAATTGTCCGCCACAGCTCATCCAATCTTGGGTTAGAGGCCCTCTAAATTCTGGTTTTTTCTTTCGCGTTGCGGTCATGGAAGTCGAATCTTGGATTATGGCGGATCGGAGTGCCCTCGCAAAATTTCTATCAATACCAGTCAATCGGATTCCGTCCAACACAGACGATATAGACAATCCCAAAGAATTTCTGGTCTCACTTGCCCGAAGGAGTAAGAAGACAAGATTGCGGGATCGGCTAGTGCCTGCACCAAGAGCGACGACCGCAATAGTAGGTCCTGAATATAACAATTGCCTCAGTGAATTCGTACAAACCCACTGGGATTTGGCACGTGCTGCTGTTGTATCTCCAAGTCTGAAGAGAACATTAGACTGCCTCCGCGGCGCACAATTAGTTTCCGATGTTTTTCAGAGCTGAGTGGGAAGGTATCTAGCGATTCCCTTCTCTGAGTTGATTGGCTATTTTTGAATGCGTGCTATCCGTTAGTCTGCGACAATTGACGATGCAGACAGTAATAATCATCCGCCAAACTCCAGCGGCCAAAAGGAAGGACACGATACAAATGAGTTTTGCAGACTGGAGCCCAAGTCACCTGATACTGGTGGCATTCGCTGTCGTTGCGTTCATTGGGCATGTCGCTGTCATGTTCTATCGCATGGGGCAGAGCGAAAAACGGCAAGAGAAGCAAGTCGCTACATTCCTTCATGCCATCGAACGCCTCGAGGAACGGATGGACAAGCGATTCGTTGAAGTCAATCAGCAAATCGCAGGCTTGCGAACCGAAATCGCAAGCGTCCGAACTGAGATCGCAGGCGTCCGAACTGAAATGAATCAGAGATTGTCTGATATGCAAGTCGAAATGAGCAAACTCAACCAGAACCATATCAACCACTTAACACATCATGGGCAGAACCCACCAAGAGCCAACGATAGTTGATGTTGGCTTTTTGCTGAACAAAAAGATTTATAACCTCCTGGCTTAAAACTGTCTGTTAGTCTCTCTGTTAGCTGATTGTTAGGTTTGCGGCTAATGAGCCTAAACAGGGTAATCGTTAGAACATAATCGCTCAGCCGCGGGGCCACCTTAGACCGCATCCGCGGCGCACAATTAGTTTCCGACGCGTTTCAGAGCTGAGTGGGAAGGTATCTAGCGATTCCCTTCTCTGAGTTGATTGGCTATTTTTGAATCCGTGGTATCCGTTAGTCTGCGACAATTGACGATGCAGACAGTAATAATCATCCGACAAACTCCAGCGGCCAAAAGGAAGGAGACGATACAAATGAGCTTTGCAGACTGGAGCCCAAGTCACCTGATACTGGTGGCATTCGCTGTCGTTGCGTTCATTGGGAATGTAGCGATTATGTTCTACCGCATTGGGCAAAACGATAAGAAGATAGACAAATATAGTGAGACGCTCTTTCACGCGTTTGAACGGCTCGAAGACCGGATGGACAAGCGTTTCGTTGAAGTCATCGGCAGCATGAACCAGCGATTCGACGAGACAAACAAGCGCATTGATGATACCAATCAACGATTATCTGACATGCAAGCCGAAACCAATCAGCGTTTATCTGATATGCAAGCCGAAACCAATCATCGTTTTACTGAGATGCAAGCCGAAACCAATCATCGTTTTACTGAGATGAATCAGCGTTTATCTGATATGCAAGCCGAAACGAATCATCGTTTTACTGAGATGAATCAGCGGCTATCGGACATAGAAGCGAGCCTCCGACAACTTAACCAGAACCATATCAACCACTTAACACATCATGGTCAGAACCCACCAAGAGCCAACGATAGTTGATGTTGGCTTTTTGCTGAACAAAAAGATTTATAACCTTCTGGCTTAAAACTGTCTGTTAGTCTCTCTGTTAGCTGATTGTTAGGGGGAGGACTTATAACCTTCATGTTTTCAACATGAATGTTGACAACTCCCACTTGTTAGGCTTACGGCTAATGCGCCTAAACAGCGTAATCCTTGGAGTTGAGGGTGCACTCGCTGCAAGCGTTTGGGGGCTATTCTACGCGGCATGAATTGCGCTCCTACTAGCCTAAACGGGGCAATCCTTAGAACGTAATCGCTCAGCTGCGGGGTCACCTTAGACCGCATCCGCGGCGCCCAATTAGTTTCGGATGCCTTTCAGAGCTGAGTGGGAAGGTATCTAGCGATTCCCTTCTCTGAGTTGATTGGCTATTTTTGAATGCGTGCTATCCGTTAGGCTGCGACGATTGACAATGCAGACAGTAATAATCATCCGCCAAACCCTAGCGGCCAAAAGGAAGGACACGATACAAATGAGTTTTGCAGACTGGAGCCCAAGTCACCTGATACTGGTGGCATTCGCTGTGGTTGCGTTCATTGGGAATGTAGCGATTATGTTCTACCGCATTGGGCAAAACGATAAGAAGATAGAAAAACATAGTGAGATGCTCTTTCACGCGTTTGAACGCCTCGAAGACCGGATGGACAAGCGTTTCGTTGAAGTCATCGGCACGATGAACCAGCGATTCGACGATACAAACAAGCGCATTGATGAAGTCATCGGCACGATGAACCAGCGATTCGACGATACAAACAAGCGCATTGATGATACCAATCAACGATTATCTGACATGCAAGTCGAAACCAATCATCGTTTTACTGAGATGAATCAGCGTTTATCTGATATGCAAGTCGAAACCAATTATCGTTTTACTGAGATGAATCAGCGGCTATCGGACATAGAAGCAGGCATCCGACAACTTAACCAGAACCATATCAACCACTTAACACATCATGGTCAGAACCCACCAAGAGCCAACGATAGTTGATGTTGGCTTTTTGCTGAACAAAAAGATTTATAACCTTCTGGCTTAAAACTGTCTGTTAGTCTCTCTGTTAGCTGATTGTTAGGGGGAGGATTTATAACCTTCATGTTTTCAACGTGAAGGTTGACAACTCCCACTTGTTAGGCTTACGGCTAATGCGCCTAAACAGCGTAATCCTTGGAGTTGAGGGTGCACTCGCTGCAAGCGTTCTGGGGCTATTCCACGCGCAATGAATTGCGCTACTACGAGCCTAAACGGGGTAATCCTTAGAACTGAATCGATTAGCTGCGGCCCCCCTTATATGTTTATGTTAACAGATTTAGATTCTCCCCAAAATTGTCCGCCACAGCTCATCCAATCTCGGGTTAGAGGACCTCTAAATTCTGGTTTTTTCTTTCGCGTTGCGGTCATGGAAGTCGAAAAGAACCCCCTGCTTGCGGGGGAAGGGGGGCTTAGATGTGGAAACGACAGTCTCACCAACTCGCACCAAAAGTTAATATATTGATTTGGGGAATAAGCAATGTTTGACAGCTTAACTGAGCTCATTGAAAAAATAGATTTGGGAGAGGACTCAACGATTGAATTTAAAAGAGAGTTGCCTCACAGAGAGGGCCTGGCTGATGAAATCGCTGCTTTCGCCAACGCTAACGGTGGGGTGATACTGATCGGTGTTGAGGATGATAGCGAAATTATCGGTATTAGCCGCCAAGATCTGGACAGGATCGAGAAAACAGTGGTTGAAATATGCCGGGACAACATTGACCCCATGGTTGACATTGTTACAGAAAAGCTGCGGATGGATAATAAAAATCTGCTAAAAATAGGGGTGCCTCGTAGCCCGTTTGTCCACAAAACATCTAACGGTTATTTCCTCCGCCAAGGCAGCAGCAAAAGGGAGATGACCACCGAGCAGCTGGGGCGATTGCTACAAAGCCGCTCACAGGCACATAGAATCTCCTTTGACGAACAGTTCGTACCCAACACCCACAAAGACACATTAAAGGAAACGCTGTATCAGCGATTTATCACAGAAGGAGCAACTGATCGTGGGAAGATAGAAAACTTGCTACTTAAAAGACGTTTGCTGGCCAAAGAGGGTCAGGAGTACCGCGCCTCGGTAGCCGGTTTGTTGATGTGTCATGATAGCCCGGACGATTACCTCTATAACAGTTTCATTCAAGCTGTTTTCTATAATAGCATAGAAAGGGATGCGAACTACCAGATTGATGCTAAGGATTTTAGGGGGCCGCTGGACCAACAAATTGTGGATGCCTTCAAATTTGTTCAAAAACACAACCAGGTATCGGCTCGTAAGGAAATTGGTAGAATAGAGCGATCACAATACAGTATGAGAGCCATTTTTGAGGCAGTGGTTAACGCCGTCGTACATAGAGATTATTCAAAAGCTGGATCGAAGATTCGTCTGTTTATGTTCATGGATCGGTTGGAACTCTATTCGCCGGGTGCATTGGCAAATACCTTAACGGTAGACGATTTGCGCTACAATCAAGCGACCCGTAACGAACTCCTCGCTCGCCTACTTTCGGAAACGACACTCAACGATGATATGGATGCACAGGTAGTGCGACGACACTTTTTAGAACGTCGGGGTGAAGGGGTTGGCATCATTTTGAACGAAAGTGAGAAACTGAGCGGTAAAATCCCTGTATACGAACTATTCGGCGAAGAATTACGCTTAACAATTTTTGCGGCCAAATCCCTGCAAGAAGAAAGGAAATTGTAAGACCGATGACCATAAATAAAAAAAAGATAATATATCTTGCGAATCCCTACGGCTTCTCAGAGCAGCAGCGGGAAACCGTGTTACCCGCTCTCGTCAAGGCATTGGAAGCGATTGGCTTAGAGGTATGGGAGCCGTTTGAACGCAATAACCAAGACAGATCCTCCTCCGACTGGGCGTACCGAATTGGACAGCAGGACAAACAGGACGTATTCGACGCGGACGCTATTTTTGCGGTCGTGAACGGAATACCGCCAGATGAAGGAGTCATGATTGAGCTAGGGATAGCGATAGCACTAGGCAAGCCCACCTTCCTATTTCGGGACGACTTCCGACATGCCGCCGATAGCGATGAATACCCACTCAACCTGATGATTTTCAGCGGTCTGCCTCATCTCGGATGGGAACGCTACTATTTCACATCCATCAATGACATCCCATCTCCGGATAAAGCACTGGTGGATTGGGCAAGGGAGTAATAACGATCACATCCCGTAGGAGATACAAGCCAATGCAAACATTAACGGTCAAACTTGAGAACAGATTGTATCATTCCCTAAAACGTATTGCCCAACAATTTGGGAACGCTCCCGAGGAAATGACCGTTCGATGGATTGTAGCTCTAGTTGAAAGGCGTGAACACAAGCAGGCAAATTTATCTGCCGAAAGTGCCTTAGACAAGATAGTAGAAAACGACAGTTACTTACGGAAAACGATGTCCGACAATCCCGATCCACTACTAGCGTTGGCGGGTACGTTAGAATACAAAGCCACTAATCTCAGCGAGCGACACGACGAATATATCGGACAAACGTTGCGGACAGAGTAACCATTCATTCCTTAAGGGATTGAACGAAAAAAATTAGGGAAAGCAACCGAAATGAAACACGACGTCATCGACAACCGCAACGAAAAGTTGGTTGACCACATCAACCTCATCCTCGACTCTACTGAAAGAGCACGATTCGCAGTGGGTTACTTTTTCCTATCAGGATTTCAAAGCATTGCGAAAGAGCTCCAGCAGGTCAAAGAGCTCCGCCTGCTGATCGGCAATACCACCAATCGTGAGACGTTAGAGCAGCTAGCAGAAGGGTATCGCAGATTAGAACAGGTTGCCAATGTTGCAGAAGCCCAGACTTACCCCAAGCGAACCAAAAATCAGCAGATGAGGGCAGAAACCGCAGAGAATATCACGGAGTCGGTCGAGTTGATGGACCAGACCGATGAAAGTGAGGCATTGATTAAAATGCTGGCAAAGATGATAGTAGAAAAGCGGCTACTTGCCCGCGTCTATACCAAAGGGCGACTCCACGCCAAAGCCTACATATTTGATTATGGTGGTAAGGAGCGTTACGAAAAGGGCATCGCTGTTGTGGGGTCGTCTAACCTCACGCTATCCGGTGTGAGCCACAATACCGAGTTAAACGTTGTGGTGCAAGGGAACGCCAATCATGCTGAACTGTGTCGCTGGTTCGACGAACTCTGGGATGAAGCGCAGGATTTCGATGAATCTCTGATGGAGGTACTACAATCATCTTGGGCGATTGCCCCGGTGAGTCCCTATGACATTTACATGAAAACACTTTATGAATTGGTTAAAGACCGTCTTGAAGGGGGCGATGAGGGGGACATGCTCTGGGAAGATGACATTACCAAACAGTTAGCGGATTTCCAGAAAGTTGCTGTCCAACAGGCGGTGCAGATTATTCGGGATTATGGCGGAGCCTTTGTTGCAGATGTTGTCGGTCTCGGTAAAAGCTACATCGGCGCAGCGATTGTCAAGCATTTTGAACGGACGGAAAAGGCACGTCCACTGATTATCTGTCCCGCTCCGTTGGTTAAAATGTGGGATCGCTACAATGAGGTGTACCAACTCAACGCCCGTGTCCTTTCTATAGGAGCTTTACGAGAAAGTGGCGGTGGACAGGATATTCTTGATGACGTGATATACCGCGATCGGAATTTCATACTGGTTGACGAGAGCCATAATTTCCGCCACTCCGACACGCAACGCTACAAAGTGTTGGAAACCTTTTTAACCGCCGGACAGCGGTGTTGTTTTCTCACGGCGACGCCGCGCAACAAGAGTGCTTGGGACATATACCACCAGATGAAACTCTTTCATCCCGATGACGTCACCGATTTACCAATAGATCCGCCCAACCTGCGGACATATTTTCGCCAGATTGAGAAGCGAGAAAAAAATCTCCCCGACCTATTGAGGAATATCCTCCTCCGACGCACCCGTAATCACATCCTGCGCTGGTACGGTTTCGATGGAAAGACCGACCAACCCGTTGATCCATCGAAATTTCAGGAGTACCTTGATGGACATCGCAAGGCTTACGTCGTTGTCGGTGGGGAAAAGCAGTTCTTCCCGAAGCGTGTCTTAGAAACTATCTCCTACAATATCGAGGACACCTATCAGGGCCTTTACTTTAAGCTGCGGGAGCATTTGGGAACACCGCGCGGCAGCCCGTTGAGCTCCTCCTCGGCTGATGAATTAACCTATGCCCGTTACGGGCTTTGGAACTACGTGATCGAGGCAAAGCAGAAACAAGAGCCTTACACCAACTTGCAAAGCTCAGGAATAAACCTTCGTGGGTTGATGCGGATACTCCTATTCAAACGGTTTGAATCCAGTGTGCACGCTTTTAAGGTAACGGTGCATCGGTTGTTGGAGGTCCATAAACGCTTTCTCGAAGCCCTTGAAGGTGGCATTGTCCCTGCCGGTGAGGCAGCACAAAACATCCTCTACGAACCCAACGAGGCGGAGGAACAGGACCTGATGGAGGCGTTGCGGCATGCTTCAGTACAATACAATATTGCGGATTTCAAAATTGATGAACTGCGTGCAGATATTGAACATGACATCCAATTGCTACGCACAATGTTGGGGCTTGTATCACCAATCACCGCCGCGCAAGATGCGAAGTTGCAAATCCTCAAAAAACGATTGGCGGAACCGCCACTTAACGAGGGGAAATGTCTAATCTTCACCCAATATGCGGATACAGCGCGTTATCTGTTTGGCAACCTGAACCCTAATGGCAAACGGGCTGATGTTGATGTAATCTATAGCGGTGACAAAAGCAAAGAACGAGCAGTGGGGCGTTTCGCACCGAAAGCAAATCCAGAGTACCAATTTCAGCGCGGAGAGTCGGAATTGTCTACCCTCATCGCTACCGACGTGCTGGCAGAAGGGCTCAACTTACAGGACAGCGACAAAATTATTAACTACGACCTCCACTGGAATCCCGTACGATTGATCCAGCGATTCGGGCGTATTGACCGTATCGGTAGCGCGCACGATGTGATTTACGGCTTCAACTTTCTACCAGAAACTGGCATCGAACAAAATTTGGGGTTGCGACAAATCCTTCAGCATCGCATCCAAGATATTCACGATACGATTGGCGAGGACGCGGCTATCCTCGATAACTCGGAACAACTTAACGAAGCAGCGATGTATGCCATCTATGAGGGGGAAGGCGAGCAGTTGGGCCTGTTTGAAGATGACGAAGATGAAAAGACTATTGACCTCAACGAAGCCGAAGAAATCCTGAGGCAGCTGCGGCGCGACGACCCGATGGAGTACGAACGAATTGCGAATCTGAGAGACGGGATTCGCGCAGCAATGCCAATAGGTTCAAAAGGAACCTATCTGTTCTGCCAAGCGGGGCGTTATCAACAACTGTTCCTTTTAGACGAACAAGGTAACATTATTTCCAGAGACATCTCCCGCATCCTCAATCAGATTAAGTGTGAACCGGAACTTGCCGGGGGCGAGTTGCCTACGGATTATAACGCAGTCCTCATGGGGGTCAAGCAGTTATTCACTCAGGAAATCAAAAACTCGCAATCGGAGCGCAAGCACAAACTTTCCCTGAAGCCAGCACAACAGTACATACTAAAGGAATTGCGACTCATTTTTGCGAACGCGTCAGATGAGGACGTTGCTGCTCAAGCTAGCAGGTTGGAAAAGGTGTTCCGTGGGACAATGACGACCGCCGTGAATCGAGATCTCAATTTACTGCGCCGAAACGGTGTGACTGGAACGGTATTATTACAAAATCTGATCGACCTTTACCACCAATATAACATGGGGGAATGGGAATCGAGGCAGCGGGATGACCAACTTGAGAATGAAGCTGTTCCCAAGATTATCTGCAGCGCGGCGTTAATCTAAATACACCCAAGTTGCTAGGGCGTGTTGACATTTATGTTAAGAACTCTATCCCCCGCCAGCAGGGGGCGTGCCCGTGGGGCGTGCCGCCTATTGTAATCTTTTAGCGATTTCTCTGTCTTCTGGGTGATTCTATATTTCTGCTTTGTTCTCTAGTTCGTAGTAGCGCAATTTATTGCGCGTTGAAAGCTTGATTACATTTCACAGAGCCGCAGAGGTCACAGAGAAAAACATAAAAATCTCTGCGTTCTTCGCGTCTGCGGTTAATTTTATCCCGTTTTCCCGCCCCCTCGCTTCCTCAACTCCTCTCTCTTTCAACCGCGAGGCTTCAAAATTCAACAGTTAGACCCATATAGGGGATACGTGGGAATTGCTGTTCTTCAAAGATTTCAGGTTCTTCGATCTCTACCTCTTCCCCTTGGACTTCAAGCGGCGAGTCCGGAGTAAAGACGAATTTCACAGTATTTTTCCGGTTGTAGATGTTCAGAATATCAAGGAACCCGCCTACCCGTAAGCCCATAAAGTCGAATTTGTAACCCACCCGGAGATCCAACTTGTGGTACGGGGTCAGTTCGGCCGTGAGGGATTCATCAACGCTCGCCAAAAGCGGGTTCAATCCGCGTGTGATTGGGTCTTGAATGAGAACGATAGAGCTGATTGGCACTTCGGTTGTTCCGTTCAAATACTGCCACTTCGCGCCAATCTCAAACTTGGGTGTGAAGTTATAATTGGCAACAATGCTAACAATATTTGTGTTATCAAAAAAATAAGGTTGATAGGAAACCTCCGGATTCTCGCGCCGCTCAGCGTGTGTGTAGGCATACGAAATCCAACCGAAGAACTTATCTGGCACACGGTGCCGCAGGAATGCCTCTACGCCGCTAACATACGCAGTACCTTGATTAAGATAATTCGCTATCTCATCCGTTGTGACCAATTTCTGTATGTCTTTGTAATAGGTCGCAAACTTGAATTCCGTTCGAGATGAAAGTTCGTGTTCTAGTTCCATGATATAGTGTCGAGCGAGGCTCGATTCTAACGCGGGGTTCCCGTTTTCCGACAGTATCTGATGCGGTTGTGGACTCTGTTCATAATATCCATACGCGAGTCGGAGGTTGGAATCACTCGGCAGTACAAAACTTAAGCTTCCCCTCGGTTGAATGGAGAGCTGCTCCGTCACACTTAGATAATCCAACCGAACCCCTAGCGCGCCGGATAGAAAGGGTAACGGGTCATATCGCCCCTGCAAGTAGCCTTCAGCGCGACGGAAATTGTGCCCGAATTCGTAGTTGCCCTCTGTGATACCGACTAACTCGTGCTGCCGTTCATACACAATGGTTTCTCCTACTATCTCTCCATCTTCAACGATTGGAGTAACCGTTTCTACGGGCTCCCCGCGCTCTTCATATTGTGGGATCCTGCTGTCCTCGAAACTATTGGCAGGACTGAAGGAGATGAGGAAGCCTGTTTCCAACGCAGCCGGCGTGTTTTGACTACTCATATCATCAGGATGCAGGTTTAACCTGTAGGACACGTCTTCCCTAAGCGTATAGACCGGAACCTTAATGTTTACATCATAATGGACGTAGTCTACTTCAAGGATAAGTTCTCCATCCGAATCAAATTCATACGACTCAGTGATGGGTGCCTCAAAGTCGATAGTGAGAAAATTGAAGGAACGGGTGAACGAGAATTGAGAGGTGAGATTTTCGGTGAAATTTGAACGGAGATGGATGCCTTGCGCGTTAAACCCATTTTTGAAAAAGGCAGAGGTGCGCGCACCTTCAAATGTCCGTGTTCTTTCTTCCACTTCACTTCCGTCCCTCCTCACTTCCGGCGCTTCTACAGATGTCGTTTCCTCAATGTGGAAATGGTCTGTTGCCGCAAAGGCATTGAGCATTAGGCGATGCTTTTTACCGAGAGGATAGGCGAATTTGAGTTGATAATCTGAAAAATAGGGAAACTGTCCATCAACGAATCGTCCGACAATGAGATCGATATAGCTCCGTCGTCCGGCAATAGACGCGTATCCCTCATCCCCAATTGTGCGTTCAAGCATCCCTTCAGAGTAGAAGATATTTAGGTTAAATTTGCCGCTCTTCTGTTTCTCTAGGCTATCGCGCGAGTGGATGTCTAGCACAGCCTGTGCATCTAATCCAAATTCTGCGCCGTATCCGCCGGCATAGATGTCAATTTTATCAATGACTTCCGAGCTAACGGTTGAGAGAAGACCACCCCAGTGAAACGGATACCCAAGCGGTGTCCGGTCGAAATAGTAGAGGTTAGATCCTGGCTCACTTCCACGGATATAGAGAATACCGAAATAATCATTGGGGACACCGACGCTCGGAAGTGTCGTCAGCCCTTTGAGGGCGTCATTAGCGACGCCGGGCAGGCGTCTCAGTTCGCTCCCACGGATGTCTTTTCGACTAATCGTTGGCGGGAGACGTTCCCCCTCAACAATAACTTCCTCTAGCATGAGCACTTCACCGAGGTACAGCTTTACTTGGGTGGTACGCCCTGCGTTTACCTCTATATCGGTTTCCGTAGGAGTGCTGTACATTGTGTGGGTTATTGACACGGTGTAGGTGCCTGGGGTGATTTCTATAAACCAGAATTTGCCTTCCGTGTCAGTTGTTTGGCGTTCATCGGTTCCCAGGAGATTGACTTCTGCGCCGACTACCGGGGCGTTGGTGCTTCCATCATAGACGGAACCTTCAATCGTCCCGGTTTGAGATAGTGCTGCGAGGGGCAGCACCAAAGCTAGCAACAGGGAGACAGAGAACAGATGTAAACTCGTCGTCCATCTTAGCAAGGAATGTTTCACTATTTTGTTTTTCAACCTAGCCTTTCTGTTCTATTTTGGTATCAACACGAATCCTCGATGAAGTAGGGAGCCAGGCGGGGCGCCAGCTGTTCTCTGGCGTGATATAGACGGCTTTTAACCATCCCTTTCCTAATGCTGAGTCTTGCCGCGATTTTCTTCATCGAGAGTGCTCCGATGTAGAATAACCAAATCACTTGCTGATGAATCAGAGGGAGTTCCGAGATTGCGTCCCGAACAACCGCCATTCTCTCTTGAAAGAGAAGAGCCGTTGCCACAATGTCCTCCTATCCCATTTAGTGTTGGGTAGACTAAAATGGTTCATTGGACAACTGTTTTTCTTTTCAAGTTTTTCATGGCTTCCCACTGGAATTTGTGATAACATCTCAAGAAATATACCAGTTTTCACGTCGCTTGGTCAAATAAGTTAAAACGAGAGGGGTTCGAGAATTAGTTGACGCTTTCAGGTCGGAACCCTCGATAATATTTTAGAGTCATCCATCAAATGAAGCGGAAGCACACCTATCCATGAGCGGATCCGGAAGAGGTATAAACTATCACAAAGCAAAGGGTAAGAAAAGCGAATGGGTATAACAATACAGGATAAAGTCATTGACGCACATATTCACGTTTGGACAGACGACTTTGAAAGTTATCCACTGGCCCCCGGTTTCGACCCGAGCGATCTATGGCTGCCTTCCTTTACCCCGGCGCAGCATTTCGAGTACAGTCGTTCGGTCGGCAAAGTCCGGATAAACCTCGTCCAGATGACTTGGTACGGTCTGGACCACAGTTACATCATAGACCTGATCGCCAGTGCCCCAGACACATTTGTAGGAACGGGCATTGTGCCAGCGGTGACGGATGTGTCGCTTGCCAGTCCGGATAAAACGATGATCGCGTTATCCTGTCGGGGCATCTATGCCTTCCGTGTGCGTGGCGGCAAGAGCGCGCGTATGCCGATAGGTGATGTTACGCGGTGGCTCGACTATCCGGGGTACGAGCAGATGTTTGCAGCGGGGGCAGCGCACAACCTCGCCCTGAGTTTCTTGATGGGGCTTGATGATTTGCCGGACTTGGATCGAATGTGCACCCGTTTTCCAGAAACCCCTGTGATTTTGGATCATGTCTGCGGGGTGAGGATGCGAGACGGTGTCTTCCCTGAAGAAGATATCAAAATGCTCTGCGATATGGCAAGACACAAGCGCGTGATGGTCAAGCTGGGTCCCTTCCAAACGTTGGGAGATGGGAAGGCTCCGTATCTGGATCTCTTGCCACTGATTCGGCGGGTGGTAGACGCTTTTGGTCCAGAGCGATGTATGTGGGAAAGCGACAGCGGGGGTCCCGTGGTAATGAGTGACCCCCATATCGATTTCCTCGCGGCAATTGCGCTCATCAACGACCACGCTGATTTTTTAAGTGATTCGGACAAAGAGCAAATTCTTTTCAAGACAGCGGAAGATTTTTTCTTTAACCGTTAAGATAGGTCAGACGGAACATTGTGCAACAGTGTCGGCTCTCCACTGTTGCACGACAGTGTTGGTGTCTATACGACTCACGCCGCCCGATGAATCGTGCAACTGCAGTTCATCCGACAGGTGTCGGCACGCTCTGCCTCCCCTCCCCCTGCTTACACCCCTTCCCCCCGCTTGCGGGGGGAAGGGGCGCGGAGCGCGCCTACAAACTCAAGGGCGTAACTCCTAAATCTGTTTTGATCATCACACAAGTGCATAAAATCTCAATGGGAGGATACTATCATGAAAATCACCGATATTGAACTTACTTACTTGGACGTTCCCTTCACACCGCACACCAACGAACACATGCAGTATTGGCTGCCACACTGGCATATTGTCCAGATTTGCAAGCTCACCCTCGACAACGGCGTGGTCGGTTGGGGCGAGACCATTCCCAACTACACCTGGGCGAGGGTGTCTGATGATATCGAAGAACGAATCGTGGGGCGTGAGGCGGGTGATCTGCTGTGGGAGGACGGTTTGGGTGCCGGCGTGCAAATCGCGCTCTTTGACGCAGTAGGCAAATCGTTGAATACGCCTGCTTATCGTCTTCTGGGTACGAAAGTCCGAGAATGGTGCCCGCTCTCTTGGTGGGCGATGGACATGCCTCCGAAAGATTGGGCACAACAGTGCGCCGATGCGGCGGAGCAGGGCTATATGTCCTCCAAACTCAAAGCACGGACTTGGTACGATCTGCACGCAGCAATCGGTGCCATCATCAACGATGTGCCCTCGCAGTTCAAGCTGGATCTGGACTTCAATGCAACCTTGGCGAATGCAGCCAACGCTGTCGAATTTCTTAAGACCCTTGAACAGTACGAGCAGGTCGCCATGATCGAAACCCCGATTCCACAGGATGATGTCGCTGGGAACAAACAGATCCGCCAACGTATCAACCGCCCTGTGGCGATGCACTACGGTTCCCCGCCCATCCTGACCACGCTGCAGGAAGATGTAGCAGATGGTTTCGTTATTTGTGCCGGTGCCCATCGTCTGCTGAAGCAGGCGACCGTTTGTGAGGAAGCGAACAAACCCTTCTGGTTGCAACTCGTCGGCACCGGTATCACCACAACATGGGCAGCCCACCTCGGTGCCGTATGTGCCCAAGCGAAGTGGCCCGCGATTACCTGCATGAACATTTGGAAGAGCCAACTCATCACAGAACCCATCGAGTTGCGCGGCGGTTTCTATCGTGTACCGGAAAAGCCGGGCATCGGCATGGAGGTTGACCAAGAAGCCGTGCAGAAATACAAGGTGGACTACTCCTTTGTAGATCCGCCCTGTCACATCTATCGCTATACCCGCGCAAGTGGGGAGACTACCTACTACGGTTGCGGCAAGCAGGAACTCCACGCGGTCTATCCGAACGACGCCATGCCGACTTGCGAGAGAGGCTCCTCTCTGGAAGCCGTTCCCGACGACGGAAGCGATGCGTTCAAGGAGCTCTATGACGCCGTGCAAGGGGGCAGTACCGTGCGACAGCTAGAGAGGAATAAAGGAGCCTAAACTATGGCAAACGCGGGAAACCGATACGTCAACCCCTACAGAGTCATGCTAGGGGAATGCACCCGAAAGGAGATTCGGGAAGCGTTGCAGTGTGGGAAATTGAAAGCCGCCATCATCCCCATCGGTGCGACCGAGCAGCACAACGAACACCTGAGCCTTGACCTAGATATTGCCCTGTCCATGTTCATCTCCCAGCAGGCCGCCTTGCGGCTCTACCCCCAAGTCACTGTCGCTCCACCCTGTCCTGTGGGCTACTCCCCGTACCACATGGCGCGGAAGGGGACACTGACGCTACGCAAAGAGACGCTGCGGGCATATATCTTCGATATCGCACAGAGCCTGAAAACGCATGGCATTCGTACGATTCTGGTCGTTAACGGTCATGGAGGCAACCACGGATTGCTTCAGGAGGTGTTGCCAGCGTGGCGGCAAGACCTGGGTATCACGATGGATGAGGAGTCGTACTGGATGGGGCTCACGGACGAGGACCGGGAAACCATCCTCCAAGGTTACAGAGATTTGAAAGCCGGCAAGCTGGACACGGTGGCGCGACAAACTGCGCTGAACCACGCCTCAGAGGACGAAACATCCGTGATGTTAGCGGCGTTCCCCCAACGGGTGCGTGCCTTTACGATGGCAGCGTATGACGCTGCCAACTTGGATTACGCCCATAATCTATCGCCCGAAGTCAAAGCGTATCTCGAACCCTTTTCCGGGGAGGGTTGGCCACAGGGAGGGCCGAATCCGGAAAATCCTCGTGACCGCGCCCGCCAAGAAAACGCCTTGCTTGCCAGTGTAGAGAAAGGTGAGGCACTCATCGCCATCCACACCCAATACGTCACCGACAAGTTGCAAAAGATGATTGATGCGACAGAGAAAGGTCACCCCTGGCCCGCGCCCGACTGTGGTTTATAGAAAAAGAAAGTCAAAACGCAAAGAGAAACCGAGCCCCCCCTGTAATCCCCCGAAGGCGGGGGGCTCCTTCGCTTGCAGGGAGTTAGAGGAGGTTCTGTTGCACGATGTCTTAACATGAGTCAGAACTGTCAATGAACATAGTAACTGAGAGGTAAACAATGAAATACCGAACGATGGGGAGAACAGGTTGGCAGATCAGCGAAATCAGTCTCGGTGGCGCGTACCTGATGGGAAATAATCCTGAACGCGCCCAAGAGAGTACCAACGAAGTGGTGAAGCGCGCACTCGAATTGGGAATTAACTACATCGACACCGCCCCACTTTACAGCAAGAGCGAGGAACTGTTGGGCGGTGCGCTCGAAGGTATAGCGGAACACTTTTATGTGGCCACCAAAGTCGGTTATGATCCCCCGAACTTTGACTACCGTCGCGACAGCGTCCTTTGGAGCATCGAACGGAGCCTGCAGCGGCTGTGCATCCCAAAATTGTCCACGGCCCAGATCCATGAGGTCAACATGGCGGCTTGGGAACGAATCACGGAACCGGGCGGAACGCTTGAGGGCTTGAAGGAAGCACAGAAACGTGGACTTTGCGAAAGAATCGGAATCACGGGCAGAGCCATCCCACTCTTGGTAAAACTCGCAGACACCGGAGAATTCGATACAATGTTAGTGTACCATGACTATCACCCCTGCTCGCAAAGGGCAACAAAAGCGGTTATCCCGATGGCAGCTGCTCACAATATGGGGGTCGTTGTCGCCACTCCCTTGGCGGGTGGTTTGTTCGCCGACGAACCCCGGCGGCTGCAGGTGGTAGCGGGTATAGCCGATGAAGTAGAACAGAAAAGCGTCCAGCGCATCATCGAACGACTTCAGGACATACCGGGAACGCTCGCACAGAACGCCTTCCAATACATCCTTACGGATTCGAGGGTAACGACAGTTTCCAGTGGCGCGGCCAATATCGCTGAACTTGAGGATGTTGCCCAAGCGTCGGAAATGGGGCCGCTGCCATCGTCCCTGCGTCAGGAGTTGGATCAGATTACATGATATTCGCATTAATAACCGATCAGTCGTAGGCATACTCCGTATGCTGTCGCCCCTTCCCTCGCTGAAATCGGGGTTGCCTAAACTGCCAAATGCATCAACATAGGCCTTCTGTCTGTCAATTTTGGCAAATCGAGACTATGGACATTTAGGCGTCGAGATATGTATCTTGACCGACAAGGCGTCGAGGGTTCAACTGCATAAGTCCTAAATGTACAAATGAATTCTTCTTTAATGAACTGATGAACTGTTGAACGATGTGGAAACGACAACCTTACCAACTCACGCTAAAGGTTAATAGTTACCGCATCTGTTCAACACTTTTTTGTCCGTTCTATAGGGGAAGTATGCTATAATTTTGGCAGGCTGAACCTCGTTCTTAGGGGGGACGGCATACGGCGTATGTCGACTCCCTAAGAATCTCCACCCCCCTAACCCCCCGCAAGCAGGGGGAGGGGGCGCGGAGCGTGCCTACAAACTCAAGTGCGTAACTCCTAAACCCTGTTAATCCTCTCAGTCTGAGTATCCTGATTCAGACATTTTTTTAGAAGGTGAAGGGAGTATTTTATGCCCAACCTCGATATCCGTATCCAGTTGGACCTCAAAATCCCCATGCGCGATGGCGTTCGGCTTTACGGTGCCTTGTACCGTCCCCCAACTGGCGATAAATTCCCGGTGCTGCTTATCCGATCCCCCTACAGCACCCAACATCCGCGCTATGTGGATTGGGCGGTGCGTTTCGCACAAAACGGCTACGCCGTGGTGATGCAGGACTCCCGCGGACGCTACGATTCAGAGGGAGTGTGGCACCCCTACATTGACGAAACCAACGACGGCTACGACACACAACAGTGGTTAGGTGCACAGCCTTGGTGCGATGGAAATATCGGAACTTTCGGTGTTTCTTATCCCGGATTTACGCAGATTTTGCCGGCGGCTCTTCGGAGTCCATACGTCAAGGCACTCGTCCCGATTGCCAACCAGGAGGACAATTATGGGCACATACGATATAACGGTGTGCTGCAGCTCCAGAACGCCATGAACTTCATCTGGCTTGGCGACCGCACAAACCAGAACGCACCGAGAGATTTAATTGATTGGGAGGAGGTTTATCGGAGATTGCCATTGATTTCCGCCCTCGACAGCATCGGTGATCGCCCGTTCTATAGGGAGGTGATTCGACACAACGCCTTTGACGATTTCTGGAAATCCTACAGCATGAAGTACAGGTACGCTGAAGTCGAAACGCCCGCATATTTTATCACCGGGTGGTACGATAATCTCGTTCACGAAGGCTTCAAGTGTTTCACCGGTTGGACGACACAAGCTCGTACCCCGGAAGTTAGAGGGCAAACAAAACTGTTGGTCGGTCCGTGGACGCACTCTGGAATTGGTAGCGGTGAACCGTTTGGTGATATCGATTTTGGACCAAACGCCGCGGTGGATATTCCGGGGGCTCATCTGCATTGGTATGATCAACGGCTAAAAGGAATTGACACCGGCATCGACGATGAGCCCCCCATCCGAATCTTCGTGATGGGGGAGAACGTCTGGCGGGCTGAGCATGAGTGGCCCCTCGCGCGGACGCGATATACCCAATTTTACCTTCACAGTGGGGGACGCGCCAATTCCCTCCACGGCGACGGTGGACTGACCGCTCAACCGCCACAGAATGAACCCGCAGATTCTTTCACCTACGACCCCGAAAATCCTGTCCCCACCGTGGGCGGTCAGAGCATGTTTATTGATAATACGGGTCCACAGGATCGGCGATCTGTGGAACGCCGAGACGATATATTGGTGTACTCCACCCCCTCGCTCACCGAGGATTTGGAGGTCACAGGGCAGATTGAGTTGACGCTTTATGCTGCTTCCACTGCGCCGGATACGGACTTTACTGCGACACTCGTTGATGTGCATCCGGGAGGGAAGGCGATTAACATCTGCGAAGGCATTGTGCGGGCACGATTCCGTGAGTCTTATGAAGAGCCGACGTTGATCGAGCCCGATGCTATCTACGCATACGAGATTGTACTCTGGGAAACAAGCAACCTCTTCAAGGCGGGGCACCAAATTCGCGTCGAAGTCTCCAGTAGCAACTTCCCACGCTTTGATCGGAATCAGAACACCGGTCACACGCCGGGGGTAGACGCCGAAATGCAGGTAGCACACCAGACAATCTATCATAACGCACAATATCCTTCTCACATTACATTACCAGTAATCCCAAGATGACAATGACCAATCACAACACAATGCGAATCGGTGCGGATGTTGGCGGCACCTTCACCGATGTTGCCCTGATCGACGCTAGCGGAAACATCTGGACCCACAAGGTACCTTCCACACCGCCCGACTTTGAAAGAGCAGTGCTGAGCGCAATTGAGCATCTACTACGCACAACCGACGCTACAGGGACAACTGTCAGCGAAGTCGCCCACGGCACCACGGTGGCAACCAACGCCGTTTTAGAGAGACGTGGCGCGAAAACCGCACTGATTACGACCAAGGGCTTCCGAGATGTGCTCGAACTGAGGCGCATTCGTGCGCCCCAAATGTACGATTTGTTCTTTGAAAAGCCGCAAGCACTTGTCGAACGCTACTTGCGCTTTGAACTCACGGAACGGATTTCTGCCTCCGGCGAGGTGCTGACCCCACTATCGGAATCAGAACTATGGCATCTCAAGGAGGAATTGGAGAAAGAGAGGGTCGAATCTGTAGCGGTCTGTACCCTCCACGCCTACGCCTTTCCCCAACATGAAAACGCTGTCGGCGATTTCCTGAGAGCGCAGTTGTCAGATGTTCCGGTCTCTCTTTCATCTGAAGTCCTTCCGGAACGTAAAGAATATGAACGTACCGCCACCACTGTTGTCAACGCCTACGTCCGTCCCGTGATGCAGCGTTACTTGAACGCAATGCGTAGCGGGTTGCAGACGATGGGGATTGAAGGGCCGTTGTTGATGATGCAATCGGCGGGTGGATTAACGCCAGAGGCCGATGCTGCAAGGTTACCAGTCTTTGTTCTTGAATCGGGTCCGGCTGCCGGTGTGTTAGCGGCTGGATTCACGGCACAACAACTAGGGACGGATAACCTAATTACACTCGACATGGGGGGCACCACTGCTAAAGCCTCTATAATCGAAGATGGCGCGGTGGCTTACAGCCCAGAATACGAAGTTGGTGCCACGATTTCGGCAGGAAATCGACTGGTCGGCGGGGGTGGCGAACTGATTCGCGCTCCGAGCATCGACATCGCTGAGGTCGGATCCGGCGGCGGTAGCATCGCGTATCTAGATGGAGCGGGCGGTTTGCGTGTTGGGCCCCGTAGTGCAGGTGCCGTACCGGGACCCGCTTGCTATCAACGCGGAGGGACCGAACCAACTGTCACCGATGCCAATGTGGTGTTGGGCTATATTCGACCCGGTGAGCTAGCTGATGGAGAGGTGAGCATCACTATTGAAGCCGCACGACGAGCGATATATGACCACATCGCTGTACCCCTTGGAATGGATTTACTCCAAGCGGCAGAGGGGATTCATCGGATTGCCAATGCCCGTACCATGCGGGCCCTACGCGCTGTTTCCACCGAGCGTGGACGCGATCCACGGGAGTTTGTTCTGATGGCTTTTGGGGGATCTGGTCCGATTCACGCAGCGGGACTGGCAAAGGAACTCTTGATCCGTCAAGTTATCGTGCCCCCGCTGCCCGGTCTATTCAGCACCTTGGGTCTACTCTTTTCCGGTGTCGAGCATCACGATGTCCGCAGTTGTCTGCTTTCTGGCGAAACGCTCAATGCAAGGGCTTTGGAACAGATTAAAGCGGAGATGCAGCACAATATGCTCACCCAATTCGAGACCGAAAGTTATTCCGCTGACCAAGTGGCACTCAGTTGCAGCGTTGACATACGTTTTAAGGGACAAGCCTCGGAGATACGGATTGCAGTGGCAGATGAGAACTTCACCGAAAATACGGTGCAGACGTTGTACACAACCTTCGAGACAGAACATGAACGGCTTTATGGACACCGATCTGATCCGGACAACCCGGTCGAAGTTGTGGCGGTCCGGTTGATTGGACAGGCGGGGATACGCGGTCAACAGGGCGTGCTCAATCCGGCGGAGCGCCTCGGCGCGCGTGCGTCGAGTCGAGCGGCTTATTTCGGCACATCATGGGGGACAATCAACACCCCCGTCATCTCACGTCAGGATCTGGGAGAGGAAGGCACAACTGGTCCTTTGCTTATTGACGAATATGATTCAACCATCGTCATTCCACCTGACTACCGCGGATACTTCGATAGCGAAGGAAATATCGTTATGAGTCCCGTAGGGACGGGGTGACCCCGCCCGCACACAGGAACATTGCACGTTACATTTATTGGTCAATGCCTTTTGGTACAGGTTAGCGATGCTGTTGTTACCACATCGTTCAAGAGTTCATTGGTTCAGCAGTTCATTGTCCCGTCTTCTAATCTTCATGTTTTACGTACGGAGGGATTTATGCAAATCACAATTAGCCAAACGACTTTCACTCTTGTTCAAGGAGATATTACAAAAGAACAGATTGATGCGATTGTCAACGCTGCGAATGAACAACTCATGGGCGATGGCGGCGTTGACAGCGCAATTCACAGCGCCGGGGGGGCCGGCGATTATGGCGGAATGTAACGAAATCCGTGCCAAGCAGGGGGGCTGTCCGACGGGGAGTGCGGTAATCACGACGGGGGGCAATCTGCCTGCGAAGTATGTCATCCACACCGTGGGGCCGATCTGGCGGGGCGGAAACGCAGGTGAACCCAACCTCCTCGCCAGCTGTTACCGGGAAAGTTTGAGCCTTGCACTTGAGGGCGGCATCAAGACGATTGCATTCCCATCGATCAGCACGGGCATCTACGGCTACCCGATTGACAAAGCAGCAACTACGGCCCTCAATGCGGTAAAAGAATTTCTAGAAGGGCATGATGGGATCGAAGAGGTGCGTTTCGTTCTCTTTGATGGTGTGACCTACGCCGGTTATGAGAATGCGCTCTCGGAGATGCGGGTGTAAAGCATGTCATACTAATTCTATTAGGAGTTACGCTCTTGAGTTTGTAGGCGCGCCCTTCAACCCGCGTCTTTAAGGGAGTCGGCATGCGGCTACCCCCCTCAGTCCCCCCGCAAGCAGGGGGAGGGGGCGCGGGGCGTGCCTACGACTGTCGGAGAATTGTAGTTGCCTGATGAATCGGGCGTTGTGAGTCGTATAGATACCGACGCTGTGGTGCAACAGCACCCATTTCACGCGCAATGAATTGCGCTACTACGAACAGTAGATACCAACACTGTGGGTTCTATTTTCTATGTCAAATCAACAACTTCCCTTATTCCCAACCACCGTTGTGGGCAGCATGCCACGATCTGATTTTGTTCGCGATTTACTTGCACTCGAAAACGCATCGCAGCACTCCGAAACCGAGACACAAAAAGAGATGGACGCCGCCGTACAATACATCATTGCGGTACAGGAAGCTGCCGGGATCGATATCATTTCTGATGGCGAGTGGCGGCGGCGTTCCTACATCGGTGTGATCGCAGACATCGCAAGTGGATTCGAGTTGAGTATGCACAAGGGCATGCACTGGACAACCGCTGTTGATAAAATACGCCTCAAGCAGCCGGGGATTGTCGCGGCGGAGGCTGCATTTCTAAAGCAGCACACTGATCGACTGACAAAGGTGTGTCTCCCGTCCCCATATCTATTGGGACAGCGGATGTGGGACCCGGAAAAATCGCGGGACGCTTATCCAACGCGCGAGGCATTCATGTATGATCTCGTCGATATTTTGCAGAATGAACTTATCGCTGTCAGGGATGCAGGGGCAGCCGTCGCTCAGTTTGATGACCCGCATTTGTGCCTCTTTGTCGATGAGTCCGTCAGGGCGAGTTACGAAAATCCTGAGCGTGAGATGGATTTGTGTGTTGATCTGCTGAATCAGATTATCAGGAATGTTGACGGGATTCAGATTGCCATCCACCTCTGTCGGCGCAATAAGGGGCGTGACGGCTGGATTGGCGAAGGGGGATATGAACCGATCTTGTCCCACCTGAAACGGCTCAAAGTCGATCAGTACCTGATGGAGTTCACGATTCCAGTCGCCGGTGACCTTGCCGTGCTAAAGGGGATCCCGGAAGATAAAACGGTTGGTCTTGGCTGCGTTGATTGTCGAGGCGAGCATATCGATACACCTGAAGAGATTATTGCACGCGTTGAAAATGCACTGTGCCACTTGAGTCCTGAACGTATCACCTTGAATCCAGACTGCGGATTTGCGCCCGGCAGTGCCGCAGAAATCCCCATCGACGAGGCATACCAGAAGCTCAAAAACGAAGCGAAAGCAGCAGAAATTCTTCGAGAAAGGTACGGATAGCGAAAACCCGATTATGCAGAATTTACGAGAGCAACCGTTTACGCGGCGCTCGCTTATCCTGCCGATCTATTTCCCCGCGTTTCTGCTTTCCGTCGGCGGTGGGATCCTCATCCCAATCTTCCCTGAATACGCAAAATCTTTTAATCCTTCCTATAGCCTGATGGGGCTAGTCCTCGGTATGCAAGGTGTCGGTGTCTTGATCGCTGATGTGCCCGCCGGCATCTTGATCGAACGGACGGGCCGCAAAGCGTCAATGTTAATCGGTGCTGCCGTGGTGGGATTATCGACCCTCGGCGTCGGACTTGCCCACACTGTCTTTGAGCTAATCATCTACCAACTTATCGCGGGAGTCGGCAGTGCCTTATGGACTATTGCGCGATATACCTATTTGACGGATGCCGTCCCAATTCCCGAACGTGGCAGATCGCTTGCAATGTTCGGGGGGGTGAGTCGAATCGGCACTTTTTTAGGGCCGGCCATTGGCGGTTTCATCGGTAAGCATTACGGGTTGAGTGCTCCATTCTTTGCCTGTGCAGCGATTATGGGGGTCAATTTTCTATTCTGCCTTTTCTTCATTCACGAAACAAAACGTCCTTCAGTGGTAGGTCCCCGGCGGCTGCACCTGAAACAATTCATTGATATATTAAAAGCACACTATCGTGCCTTACTCACAGCTGGATTGGGGCAAATCTGCGTCCAAACCCTCCGAGCGGGGCGGCGGATTATTATTATCCTCTATGGACGCGATGTCATCGGACTAGACCGCCAGACAGTGGGGCTGATCTTTAGTCTCTCCTCATTTATCGATATGGTGATGTTTCCGGTGGCGGGATTTATTATGGATCGGTTTGGTAGGAGATACGCCATCGTTCCCTGCTTCTTCATTTTTGCAACGGGAATGGCGATGGTGCCTTTGACAGGCAGCTACTTGACCCTACTAATCGCAGGCATTGTAATGGGACTTGGTAACGGGCTTGGTTCTGGCACAATGATGACGACGGGGGCAGATCTTGCTCCGCGCGAGGGTACAGGAGAGTTCCTTTCGGTCTGGCGGCTCATCGGTGATGTCGGTCACGCAACGGGGCCCTGGATCGTCGGTGAGATTGCAGATGTGTCAGGACTGGGGCTTTCCGCTTTGGTTCTCGCAGGAGTTGGGTATATGGCAGTAGCGATTTTCCTCTGGTTGGTGCCGGAAACCTCACGGCAACGGAAATAGGATAACGGGGATAATCTAAAAACAAGATGCTAGAATAACCTAGGTGTATCAAAACACAACGCCCTCGTAGGGCGGGCATCTTGCCCAACTCATACTTCCAATGAGGCAATAAGCGGCACCTTGCTTCATCATACATAGAACTATTATACGTTTTGAGTATTATACCGCCGCTGAATCAACGAGAAGCGCGTATTCCATCCCCATTTGACAAAATGTCAACTTTGGCAGCTTTGCTCCTGACTTTTCCCAGCATCTACCAGAAAATGTTTGCTGACCGGAAGCACGGCAAAAAGTGTGGGCGTCCTCGCTTCAAGAAAGTGATTTGTCACGTCCTCATGAAGTCCGACACACGCTCTCCGATGACCATAGTAGTCACATTGGTGTTGGCGCGGATGCAGTCGGGCATGATCGAAGCGTCTGCTACCCGCAGTCCCTCGACACCGTGGACCTTACCGTACTGATCAACCACAGCCATTGGATCGGAGTCGGGGCCCATCTTGCAGGTTGATGAGATGTGGTGGCTGGTAGTTACTTGGCGCAGCAGCCATTTGTCCAGGGCTTTGTCCGTCGCTAAATCGGCATCCGTCGGTGCAAGACGTTCCGCAACCAGCTTTTTGAAGGCATCGTGTTCCAGTAGATCAATGACGATGTGCACAGACTCGCGTAGTCGTTCGCGGTCAAAGGCCTCGGTCAGGTAATTATAATCCAAGGCGGGTTGTTGATGCGGATCGGCAGAGGCGAGCCGGATTTCGCCCGCGCCGACGGCAAGGTATATGCAAGCAGCAACGTGAAATCCTAGAGGCACGGAGTTCGATTCGACGAGATAGCCTTCCTCGGTGGCGAAAGCGGTTGGGAGGAGAAACATGTCATTGCGTAGGTCGGACCCCTTTGCCGTGTATCGAAGCCCAACCTGAAGCCGTGGCTCTGTACCATCGGGCACAAAGGCTTCCTTTACCCTCAAGGTGGCCGATACCTGTGGATGGTCTCTTAGGTTCTGTCCAACGCCCGGCAGGTCATGCACCAAGGGAATGCCAACAGCCTTGAGATGATCGGCGGGCCCAACACCCGAAAGCATGAGGATATGCGGTGAACCGATGGAGCCGCCGCACAGAACGATTTCCTCGCCATAGACATTGAACATCTCGCTGCCGCTCTCTACCTGGACGCCAACAGCGCGCTTGCCCTCAAAAAGGAGACGGTGTACCAAGCAGTCCGCCTTGATGGTAAGGTTCAGGCGATGGCGTGCTGGATTTAGGTAGCCGATCGCCGTGCTCCAGCGGATGCCCCCCGGATTATTGAGCGCGAGGGGACCGACCCCCGTAGAGTCCGGATCGTTGTGGTCGGGACAATCCGGATAGCCAGACTCCCGAGCTGCGTCGTAGAAGGCAGCTTGTTCAGGGTTCAACTCCTCGTATGTGTGACGTCGGGCGCGGATGGGCCCCGTGTTTCCATGATAGGAGTCGCTATAGTCGGGATCCGCCTCGTTTCTGCGAAAGCAAGGGAGTAATTCCTCGTAACTCCATTTGTCGTTGCCCAAGGAAGCCCAAGTATCGTAGTCTTCGGGCACGCCGCGGAGGAAGATCTGCGCGTTCACTGCGCTTGAGCCTCCAACTATTTTGCCTCGCGGGACGAACATGGTGGGGGCACTGTCGGTAACACGGGCGGTGTATCCCCAACCGAACTTGGTCGGGCGACCGAAGGCTCTTGCCCAGATATTGCGATCTTGCCCATAACCGTACTTGATTTCCTCTGGAAGCTGTTCAAAATTTGGGAAGTCAGGCCCCGCTTCCAGTAATAGGACAGAGCGTCCCGAATCTTCGGTAAGTCGGGCCGCAAGTATCGCCCCAGCCGCCCCTGCTCCGACGATGATTGTGTCGTATCGCATTGTCCTCCTCCTTAATCTAAAATTAACCACACATTGGTTCATTAATGAGCCAATGTACTAACATCGTCTCTGCGTCGCTGGGGTCGGTTTTCAATGTAGGGGCCCCCGCGTTTCCATTGCCATCGAGATCCGCTCACTTCTGCCCCTTTCACCATCACAATGATAGAAACGAACAGCACCACGGAATCGGTCCGCCCACTCAACGAGGTCTAACTCTACCTCTGCCCCCTGTCCCGGTACAAAAGGTTTACGAAAATAGATTGTGATTTCACGGAATCGCAGCCGCCCGGCATCCCCGCCAACTTTGTGGTACAGGAGTGCTAGGTAATCCTGGGCTTGGTTCATGTACACACTCGTATTAATGTGACGGTAGATATCCGATCTGTCCATATGGAAGACCAACGGCATCGTGTCATGGAAGGATTGTCCGTCGGCGGGTGCCCGGCAGCGGTACGACTCAATATCCCGGCTGACCAGATCACTTTCGATTGCCTCATGTTCTTTCAAGAACTTGAGTGCCTCCGGCACATCGGTTGGCTTATGTTGGCCTGGGGGAGCGAGCGGACGGGTGAGTGCCATCCAAAATTCAGCGCGTCCGACTGGTCGCTGGGAGTCTGTGTTTTTATTGAACAATTCGCAGTTCATCGCTAAATGACTGCGTTTCAGCAGCCCGTTCTCGTCCCGTGTTGTCACCAGTCGTAATCGCGTTTTCTGCAGCAGCTTCGTGCCCAAAGGACAGGGCTCACCAAAGGTCTCAAATTTCAGAATGTTATTAACTGGAACCACCCCGTCACCGCGTTTGGCGTTAAAATTCCAGTGGGGACTGAGGGTATTGTGAATGCCGGGACCGATTGTACGACTCAGATTGGCTGTGACCAGCTCGGAATCCATATTGAGCATCCGCCACTCAACAATCTCCTCAGTAACGCCTTCTAGAAATTCCTGTAAACCCTTTGTTTGTAACATCCGGCGAATCAATCTCTTTCTATGCACGCAACCGTTCAACAAAAGTGTCATTAGTAGGGAACGCAGATCTGCGTTTCTTACGTGAATCGATGCACTCAACTAACATCATCTGAAAAATGAAACGAAAGGACGCAGAGACACAAGAATTTTTCTCTTTTTCGCGTCTTTACGCTTCACGTTTGGTTTTATATCCCAAGGATTTGACGTGTGTCGCTAGGTGTAGCAACCTCGCCTTGTAGCTGCTCAACCAAATTCACCGCGACCTCGACCATCTGGGCGTTGCTTTTTAACAGGACCCCCCTGCGGAGATAAATATTGTCTTCAAAACCGACGCGAATATGACCGCCGAGAATGATGCCCATCGTAATCATCGGCAACTGAGTTCGACCGACACCCAAAACGGACCAAGGAATACCGGGTGGCAATAAGTTCTTCATAAACAGTAAGCTCTCCGGCGTCGCTTCGATACCCCAGCCAGCCCCCATACACAATTGGACAAACGGCGGATCCTCAAATAGTCCGTCATTAATTAAGTGTAGTGCCTGCCGCATGTGCCCCGCGTCGAAGACTTCGATTTCAGGCTTGACGCCCTGCTCACGCATCCGTTGCGCCGCAGCCCGTCCCCACTCCGGCGGATTGAGAAACATGCGATCTCCAAAGTTCATTGAGCCGACATCAAGGGAACAGATTTCTGGCTTTAGCGTAACAGGCTCAAGGCGTTCCTCAATGATGTTTTTTCCGGATATGTTTCCTCCGCTCGTTGTGAGGTTGATCAGGATATCGCACTCTTGGCGAATCCGATCCACAACCTCTGCGAAGAGCTCAAGCCTTGAACAGACGATCCCCGTTTCCGGGTCACGCACATGAATGTGTGTGATCGATGCCCCCGCGCGACTGCATTCAATCGCCGCTTGTGCAATATCCTTGGGTGTATACGGTACGGCAGGATTCATCTCCTTGGTGGGTCCCGACCCGACCACCGCCACCGAAATAATTGTTTTTGCCATAATCGGTTCCTCCAAAACGTTGTAGGATTCTTAAATTGTAATCCTCCATAAGGATCATGAATCCTTCAACAACCTATTAATCTCCCCCTTGATGTATCCCTGGACTGTCTGGACGAATTGCTCTGTGCTCATCCCCTTGAGTCGAGTTTCAAGCCCATGGGAGCCAAACCCGAACACGATGCTGTCTGCTGCGTGGGCTTCGGGGTCATCGAAGTAGCGCGGCGTGGTTCCTCGCAGGGCATGTGGAAGGTCATCTCCCTCCATGCGATATATAATAGGGTTTGCCAGAATCACCAACGGCGAATCACCCCCCATCTTCTCATGGTAAACCGCCGGATAACGCTTCACTTGCATGTCCCCTAGTATCACGGTGTCTTTCAACTCCGGCCCCCAAGTCGTCACCCGGTAAGTCGGGCCCGGTGAGACCCACTCCTGTAACTGCTGTCTCCGCGCAATGTAGTCATGCCATTTCATCAGTTCGGGGAAATGCTCCGCTGGAAGGGAGCTCTCCTCTTGGTATCTGGCAACGTTGCCTTCGGCACGGAGGTCGTTGAATACAGCAAACCAGTGGGCATAACCTCGGAGGCCGCGGGAAAGCTGCATCACGTCGTTGCTCGGTGGTGCATGGGAGGCGTCCACAATGACGATATGGGGCATCCCCTCACTAATCTCTTTGACGAATTCCCGTGGGAACGCAGCGGGAACACTCAGTCTCGTAGAAGTGCCGGAGCGTACACGGTCATACCTAAGTGTGAACCCCTCTGTGAGATATGCCTCGATAGGTTCGACAACCCACTGCCGTCCGTAACGATCATTCCCCACCACCACGATGTGCCTACTAGTGCGCCCTCGAAACCCTTTCAAAAATTTGAGAAATCCCGCGGCTTCGTATGCGGTGCGACCGACTTCTGCGAGATGTTGCTCGCTCAAATGGGGTTCATCTGCGGTAACCGGTGGCAGTTCTTCAAGTTGGTTGAATAATCGGTACAGCTCTTCGTTCGATTTCGGCGGTGGATAGCGATTCTGGAGTTGATAGGTCAGCGGTTCTAGAACGCGTGTGTACTCGTAGGCGAAGCGTCTGAATTCCAGATCTCGTTGCAAGATGTTGTTTATATCGAATCGCCCGTTCCGCGTATCCGCTCTATATCGGTCGAGTTCATCTAGAAGAGCGTCAAAGTCCGAACCCTTTGATAGAAAATCAATTAGGGGTGGGGTTAATATCGTGCCATCGTGATTTGTCTTGTGGTATTTACCCAGCCACTCCTCTAATTTCTCAAAGCGGTTTAACACCTCCGCCTTCGGGAAGTTCTTTAGGAAAAGTTCAATCTGTTTCACATCAAACTCCAAGGTTGTAAGAGCGTTCCGATCTCTACAACGATCCCGATTTTCGGGAATAAATCGGAACTTAACATGAAACTGACGTATCAGATTGAAACGGTGCATACTAACGATGATATCCGTCACAGCTAAAATATCGGTTGACTTGAATACGTCTGCATATCTATCGAAGACGGTCTCTTCATCGATCTGGCTATCTTCTTCGGTCCGGCGCAGGTGGTTGAACAAGTGCTTTTTCGCGGTGAGTATCTGCGCGGGTATTCTACGCGCTTGAGGCACGGTTAGGTTCCCGCCAAGAATCTGTTCGTACCAATGTTCGGACACCACCGCTGCCATTTCAGTGTGTGGCTGGAACGGTTGGAGACGCTCCATCTCCGCTGCAAAAGCGATTGCACGAAGAGCTAGCTGACGTTTTCCCTGCATTGAGAGCGCGTCCAATCCCTCTCGGATAGCCCCTGGGAAACTCGGTCTGTACTTTAGATATGCTTTCAGGAACGGTACAGATCCTTCTGGCGTATGGGTGTGAGCGGCGTGGACAAGTTCGTGGATTGAGTCAAGAACCTCTTTGGGGCTTTTGGAGCCCCTATCGGATAGCGCGATGACCTGACTAACTACTGCAGCGAAATTATTGTCCGTCAAAAGGAATCGCCGCCACGCCGAATCTGCCATTTCATGGACAACCGTTGACAGCAAAGCGTAGCCTGCGTGCTCGTAGTAGCCAATCTTGTGCTCATACCGAAGCAACTCTGCTAGCGGTTCCCCTATGTTCTCCCACGGAATTTTATGCTTTTGGGTTGAGGTCATTTTTGTTACCCTCCGATTCTGCAAGTAACCTCCGTAAATGTTTGACTGCCAACCCAATGGCTTCGGTGTAATCGCACTGATTGCCCCGGTCCTCGAAAACAATCGACATATTCCCGTTGAAATTCACCTTCTTGAGAATAGAGATAATACGTCTATAATCAAGTAACTCCTCCTGACCGCTATCAACCTTATAAATTTTGGCGCGCACGTATGAAGCGTAAGGCGCGGTCTGTTCCATGTATTTATAAATTGTATCGGAGGTTCCCGCCCCATCCGATCCCGGTGCACCCCGCCACCGGCCGGTGTCTAAGATGAAGGTGAAATTCTCACGGTCAACGTCATTCAAGATGCGGCGAATATCATTGCTTGTTGGTTCCACAGCCGGCGGATGGTTGTGAAGACCAATAAGGATACCTTTCTCAGCTGAGTAATCGCAGACCGCTTGGAAACCGGTGATCATCGTTGACCATACCGCTTCACGGTTCTCCGTACCTTCAGGCACCCCTCCGCCGAAGAGACGAATCAGGGGTGTGCCCATAAATGCTGCAACATCCACGGCTTCCTTGACTTCATCGATTCGCCGCTGTAGTTCGTCCGGCGATAGCGACGCACCAACCACCCCTCTATTCGGCAGCTGAGCGGTGCCGACAAATCCACTACCGACTCCTATGAAACCTATCGGCAAACCGTACCTATGGCACAGAATTTTGACCCTGCGGAGATACGCCGGTTCTAGAGAGCGAAATCCTCTATCGAGTTGAAAATCAATGATATCCAGTCTCAGTGTATGGATTAAATCAATCATCGTCTCAATATCTATCCACCCACCGGGGTTATCTCTGTCTTTCACCAAGCTGTTACAACCGAGTTTAATCATAGGTTCTCCCCGTTATCCGGATCACTATGTGACCGCGCTGATTTGATTTCTCAATCATACATGAGCTGCTAAAAGAAAGTCAATGAAAATAGGGCGGACGCGCTTCGATTTTGAAAGTGGATACGGACCCAGATTTCGCTGATTTGCAAAGATAAAAGTAGAAGGCTTATAAAAAAAAGAGAGCGTAAAACGCCAAAAGCGTGAAACGTGAAGACAGTTGATTCATTAGTTCATCGGCTCCTACGGTTTCTTTGCACAGCTTCTTAACATGAGCAATGGAAAGGGAGAAATTGCGGTGATATCTGTTGACTCTCGCCCTGCTCGTAAATTTCTATCCTTGACTTTGGCCTTCTCATTCGACTACAATAATCAGGGTTTTAATCTGACTTAATTGAACTGCGATGTGAGGGGCTGCATGTCGAAAGAGAAATATAACCAACTCATCAATGAAGGGTTCTGTATTTTTGAGAATATCCTGAGCGATGCGCTACTCGACCGATTCCGGAGTGGGACAGACCGACTCTGTGAAAATATGACAGAGGCGCACAAAAGATATTACCGTTCTCAGGGGAGCGCGTTCAGAACTTACGAGGACCCGGTTTTCGCGGAACTGATTTCGTGGCAGCTGTCGCTTGATGCTTTGAAATCAATGGGGTTCAAGGATCCAACCTTTACCAGTGGATATATCCTCAGCAAGCCGCCGCACAGTCCGGCTCTGTTTTGGCACTACGACTGGTTTGGTTGGGCGGATCCAACCACCTACGACCCACGACCCCAACAGGTATTCTTTATGTACTACCTGACCGACACCACGCCGCATAACGGTTGTCTCCGCGTGCTTCCGGGGTCGCATTACAAGCACAACCCACTCCATGATTTAATCATGGAACCACACGCCGGTGAGATTTCAGAGGCAAAGAACCTAAACCGCCCGGAATTTTCGACACGCCCTGACGAAATTGATGTCCCGGTCAAAGCGGGTGACCTGTTGATTGGTGATGCACGCCTGCTGCACGCTTCGTATGCGAACAACTCTGATGAACGCCGCATGGTTATTACACTCTGGTTTCAGCCTGATTTTTGCGATTTGCCGGAGCGCATCAAGGCACAGCTGGCTAGCAAGACACATCCCATCCCCGAAGATTGGTCCAAGGAAGCGCAGGAAATGGTTCGCCGTTTGAATCCAAAATACGCTGGCGATGCTAAACCGTATGGACGGATTTTGTATCGCCGACAATTGGATTAGCAGAAAACATACCCCCCGTTATTGATTTTTCATAGAAGGAGGTTATCCGATGACACCTGAGAAGATATTGTCTCACAAACCTGAAGTGCTCACCCAAGAACAGCGTCAATTTTACTTTGATAACGGATACCTGCTCGTTGAACGCATTGTACCGCAGGATTGGGTCAAACGCCTGATTGACGTTACAGATGAAATGGTGCAGCGCAGCCGGGCCCTGGATAAGTCGGACATGGTGTTCGATCTGGAACCGGGCCACACGGCGGACAATCCGCGTCTACGCCGGCTGACCAGTCCCGTTGAACAGCACCCAACCTATTGGGAGTTTGCTTCCCAGTCGGTTATCGTTGAGGTGGCAGCAGATCTGGTAGGACCGGACGTCAAATTCCATCACTCTAAATTAAATTTCAAATGGGCAGAAGGTGGCGAAGAGGTTAAGTGGCATCAAGACATTACCTATTGGCCCCACACCAACTATAGTCCGCTCACAATTGGCGTTTATCTTCATGGTGTCGGTGATGATCAGGGCCCCCTTGGTGCTATCCCCGGAAGCCACAAGGGTGAACTTTTCAATCAATACAATGCGAACAATCAATGGGTTGGTTGCCTCAGCGATGAAGATGTCAAACGCGTTGACACGGAGAATGTCCATTATCTGAAGGGGGCCTCCGGATCTCTCACAATTCATAACTGCCGTGTGATTCACGGATCCAAGCCGAACCTTTCCGATCAAGGGCGGCCCCTGTTGCTGAATGTCTATTCGTCAGCCGATGCGTTCACCTACACCGCCAATCCGTTACCTAGTCAATATGAGGGCACTATAGTAAGGGGCAAACCGGCCCGCTGGGCACACCACGATAATCGCCCATGTCTAGTGCCTCCAGACTGGTCGGGGGGTTATACATCGCTGTACGCATTACAGCAGCAAGAGGAGTGGGATGAGGACCAACTTGCAATGATTGCGAAGCAAACGGCGGGGATTCACGGAAAGAAATGAGGTTCATGTTAAAAGAAAGTGTGAAACGCGAAGAGTATGAAACGTGAAAACCGATTTCGTTCATTGGTTCATTAATGAACCAATGAACGAAATCGGTTTCTGTTGCATAATTTCTGAACATGAGCCAAAAATGAAAGTTATTTAGGCAATCCCAAGCATTTATACTTCAGTCAGGGTGGAGGTCATGACAACACTCGCAGACACAAAAGAGATTCAGGACAAAGGTTACATCATCGTGCGCGGGTGCGTGCCCCCGAAACAACTTGGGTCGTTGCGGACACATTGCGAACAGATGCTTGAACGGCATAAGCGGTGGTGGACGGACAATCGTAAGCCGGGCGAGCCACCGGGCGGAGAGTGGGAGTCCGGTCCGCAGCCGCGGGTGTTGTTTGATCGGGTGGTTGACTCAGCCGCGGTAGAATCAATAGAGTTCGTATTTCACGAGAATACATACGGAATCAGCAAGCAGCTAATGCAGGCAGAGGAGGTGGCACCCCTGCAATTCGGCATGTTCTGCAACCCACGGGTAGACCACGGCCCATGGGACTGGCATCGCGATATCCGGTCGTGGCGCGAGGGACCGTTGGAGGGGTTGTTCACGGATTCCCTAGCGAATCCTCCGGCATATACGCAGTGGAACATTGCATTGTATGACGATGATGTACTGTGGGCGGTCCCCGGCAGCCACAGGCGATTCAACACTGAGGCGGAAAACCGGCAGTTATCCAAGAGTGAACATGAGCCGGTGGAGGGCGGCATCCCAATCGAATTGAAGGCAGGTGACGGTGTCGTATACCTGAACACAATCCTTCACTGGGGCAGTAACTATAGCACGAAGCTGCGCCGGACCTTGCAGTATACCTACCGTGCCTTTGGGGTCGGTATATACCCACACGCGCACTCCTTCGTCTGGCAGCCGGGGCTGATTGATAGGTTGCCGGTGCATCTAGCGATTAAGTTTGAAGGTTTTCTCGAACTAGAACGAGGCGAACTCGCCTTGATTGAACGCATTTTCCGTGCGACCATTAGATTAGATGAAGGAGGGTTCCGTCAGGGGTTGGCTGAACTGCACCCGGGTGCCGAAGGTCGAATGACATGTCTCGTGTTGTTATCTAAACGTGCGAAGAACATACGCCATCAGCCACGCGAGCCCATGTACAATCGTTTCACGGAACCGGAGCGTCAGCTGCTCTGGCAGCGGTTCCTGCCGTTAGATAGAGCACTCCAAACCGATTCGCCCCAACTCGTGCCCGGCTTCCAGAACAAGGAGCCGACCCCCTACATCTTCAACGAGATGCCCGCCTTCGACATCGATGATTTCGTGGCGAGTTGGAGCTACTTGGGTTGATTGGGGAAGATTTTTGGCAGAAAAAAGTGAAAGATATGAAAACCATTTCAACCGGTTGATTAGACAAGGATTAAGAAAGAAAATAGTTCTCATTAGAGTAGGGATTATACAGTTGAACGCTTAAAGGTTTGTGGTCGGGCGATTTATCGAATACCCGGTGGGTTATGCGATAGTATCTGATGAATTGAGCTAGATACTATCGCGCGACGTTGTTGGTATCTGACGCGCAATGAACGTGCTACTACAAGCTAAACTGCGTAACTCTTAATAGAGATTGAAACTGATAAGGAGCCACAGACACCATGCCAGCAACAGAAGAAGTTCAAGCGATTGAAAAACTAATGGATGCCAGAGACCTCATCTCGGAACAACTCAACAAAGCAATTGTCGGTCAAGAGGAAGTAATTGATCAGATGCTGATGGCGTTCTTTGCAGGGGGGCACTGCCTGCTTGAAGGCGTGCCCGGGCTCGCCAAAACCTTGATGATTAAGACGCTTGCCCAAATTCTCAATCTCCAGTTTAAGCGAATTCAGTTTACACCGGATCTGATGCCCGCCGATATTACCGGCACAGACGTTTTAGAAGAAGAACGCTCCACCGGTCATCGGGAGATTCGCTTCATCCAGGGACCCATATTTGCCAACATCTTGCTTGCCGATGAAATCAACCGAACCCCACCCAAGACCCAAGCTGCATTGCTTGAAGCGATGCAGGAATATCATGTCACAGCGGGGGGCACCATGTATAATTTGGAACAACCGTTCTTCGTCCTTGCCACGCAGAATCCGATTGAGCAGGAAGGAACATACCCACTGCCAGAGGCACAACTAGACCGTTTCATGTTTAAGATTGTGATCGACTATCCGAGCGAGGAGGAGGAGGTCGCAATTGTTTCTTCGACGACCAGCGTTGGTGAACCCGAACTTGAGACCGTGCTTTCCGGCGAAGACATCATAACCCTAAATCAGATTGTCCGGCGGGTTTCAACCGCTGATAACGTTGTACAGTATGCGGTCAAGTTAGCAAGGGCGACCCGTCCCAGAAGCAAAGATGCCCCGGATTTTATTCAACAGTGGGTAAGGTGGGGGGCGGGTCCACGGGCAGGACAGTATTTAATCCTTGGCGCGAAAGCACGCGGAATTCTACGGGGGCGTGTGAATGCGTCTATAGAAGACGTTAAATCGGTGGCGCACGCTGTTCTCCGACATCGTGTACTCGTAAACTTTCACGCGGAAGCTGAGGGGGTTGATTCTGATGCCGTAATCACCCGATTATTGGACACAGTCCAGGAACCGGCGATGCGGATGTAATTAATTTGAGGAAATATAATTGAGGGGTGCTCATAATAATTGTCTAAATCGCGGATTAAACAGATGACGCAGATTGCGCGGATACAGATATTGATCGCAGGCGGTAGATGGGGCAAGATACCCCACCTAATGGGGTTGGGGATATTTTGTTTCGGAGTAGATGAGGGCTTTTTCTGAATTTAACGCAAAGATGCTCCCTTACCCCCCGTCCCCCTATTTGTGGGGGATTCGAGGGGGGATGCTCCGCAAGTGGGGAGAGGGCGCAAGTCCCGATTCGGTAGCCTGCCCAAGGGAATGCCTACGGCATCGTAGATTCGCGGTTTCATCGGGAGAAGAACGAAGAAACGCCCCCCTTCCCTGACGAAGGGGAAGCCGGTTCTCTCGTTTCCTTTTTTTGTAGCTTAGTCCCCTTGCATCTTGGCGTTTTATTAAAAGCTAGTAACTACTTATCCCCTTTTGTTTTTCCCATGCGGGGGGATATGGGGGCTTCTCCCTGTTACCCCCGGCCCCGTAAACGGGGAGCAGAAGGCGTATGCCTATGACTTTGGCACATGACAAGGCAAATCCACTCGTAGACACAGGTTTTCAAACTGTGATCGCCGGCAGGTTGGGAAACTTGCCCCCACGACGGGGGTTAAGTCAATGGGATGGCCATGTTCAATTTTGATCAAGCCTTTTCTCTCCACATGCTATCCAGTCAAGTGGGAGTGATTTCTGAGTGCGGTTTCGCCCCACGAAAAGGAGTCTCAACCCGTCCTCATTGCCATAAATTGTCCAAACTTTAGAAAAAATTCAATAAAAACGCAGAAAAGGGCTTGACATTCGCTTATCAGTTTGGTATAATTCGCCTTTTGACGCTAACTTTGGATTTTCGCCTTGAATTAGGTGGAAAAGGGGAGGAATTTATAGTTCCAAAACACTTTGGCGTGTTTTTTCACAGTTACTTCGTTACAGCGGACAACTTTGTGAGCCCCCATAGTGGGGCTTTATTTTTGTCTGCACATTACTAGTCAGCCGAGGTAGATATGCCAACAATTAATCAATTAGTCAGAAAATCTCGTAAAAGACCACGTAAGAAAAGTAAATCTCCGGTCCTGGAAAGTTGTCCCCAACGGCGAGGCATCTGTTTACAAGTCAGGACCGTAACTCCCACGAAGCCGAATTCGGCGCTTCGCAAGGTCGCTCGTGTCCGTTTTACGAATGGTCAAGAAGCCACCTGCTATATCCCCGGCATAGATCATAACCTTCTGGAACACTCGGTTGTACTCGTGCGCGGCGGCAGAGTTAAGGATTTGCCCAATGTCAGATACCACATAGTCCGCGGCACATTAGATACAGCGGGTGTTGAGAATCGACGGCAGGCAAGATCAAAATATGGTGCAAAGAGTGCTGGTTAGAGGAGGAAGGTATGCCACGTCGTACAGAGGTTGTTAAACGAGACGTACTCCCGGACCCAAAATATAACAGTAAACTGGTGGCGAAATTTATAAACTTCTTAATGGCTTGTGGAAAGAAGAGTGTTGCTCGGTCAATTCTATACAATAGCATAGACATTGTTGAAAAACGCACCGACCAGGATGGACTTACAGTTTTCCACGAAGCAATTAACAACGTTAAGCCGGTTCTTGAAATTCGGTCTCGGCGTGTTGGGGGACAAACCTACCAAGTGCCAGTAGATGTTAAAGCGGAACGTCGCACAACATTGGCACTCCGTTGGATTATTCAATCTGCAAGAGATCGTGGAGAGAAAACGATGGCAGAGCGGCTGGCGGGCGAACTATTAGATGCCGCTAGGAATGACGGATCTTCAATTCGCAGAAAACTTGATCAACATCGCATGGCGGAGGCGAATCGAGCATTTGCACACTATCGCTGGTAAGCTGAGCTCAGTGAAGCCCCAATCTATCGGGCGGTAATTTTTTATTTTGGCTCATGTTAAGAAATCGCGCAACAGCCCCGAGTTTCTTCTCAAAAACTCAGTTTCAAATAGATGTTCCGGGTATCTTTGCACCTTCTTTTTAAATAAACCTTTATCTTTTTACCGTATCATGAATGGTTTTAGAAAAAATGAGACTTAAAAAACAAAATCAAATGACCTCTGAAAATCGGCGTTCCATGGAGCAACGTCGATTTCCATTGACCCATACACGAAACATCGGCATCATGGCGCATATTGATGCGGGCAAGACAACTGTAACGGAACGCATGTTGTACTACACAGGCAAAGTGCATCGTATGGGAGAGGTTGACGATGGCACCACGACAATGGATTGGATGGCACAGGAACAGGAACGAGGGATTACTATTACCGCTGCCGCAACAACGTGCCAATGGAATGGATATGGTATCAACATTATCGATACTCCGGGACATATTGATTTTACGGTTGAAGTCGAAAGATCGCTGCGAATCCTTGATGGAGCCGTTGCTGTTTTCTGTGCAGTTGGCGGCGTGGAACCCCAGTCGGAAACGGTTTGGAGACAAGCAGATAAATATCAGGTGCCACGTATCGCGCTTATTAATAAAATGGATCGAACCGGTGCGGACTTCTTTCGAACGGTCGAAATGATGGTTGAGCGGCTTGGGACTTCAGCGGTGCCAATTCAACTGCCGATTGGCTCCTCCGAGAGATTTAGTGGAATTGTTGATTTGATTTCTCTGAAAGGACTGACATGGGACGAAGCGAGTTTCGGATCGATTATGTTCGATACAGATATCCCAGATGAAATGATGGAGAGTGTTCTGGAATATCGGGAGCAAATGTTGGAAGCAATTGCCGAGTGTGATGATGACCTCTTGGTAAAATATATTGATGGGGTTGAGTTGTCCGAGGAAGAAATCAAAGCGGGTTTAAGGAGCGCGACGTTAAGCGGAAAAATGGTTCCTGTCCTGTGCGGCACAGCCCTTAAGAATAAAGGCGTCCAACCGTTACTAGATGCAGTGGTTGATTACCTACCCTCTCCAATAGATGTACCACCGGTAACTGGCTTGAATCCAGAAGCTGAAGAGGAAGGGACACGTTTAGCAAATGACGACGAGCCTTTTTCTGCACTAGCCTTCAAAATTACAACCGATCCACATGTTGGCAAGCTGACATTCCTCCGCGTTTACTCCGGGGTTTTGGCTAAAGGAATGACTGTATACAATAGTACGCGCCGAAAGTTTGAAAGGATCGGGAGGCTGATGCAGCTACACGCCAACAAGCGTGAGGAGCGTCAAGCCATCTATGCGGGTGATATCGCCGCCATCATTGGCTTCAAATCCGCGATGACCGGCGACACCGTTTGCGATCCAAATGCCCCGATTGTATTGGAATCAATGGCCTTTCCATCTCCTGTGATGTCCATTGCTATTGAACCTCAAACAAAGTCGGACATTGAGAAGATGAACATAGCACTATCAAAGTTGGCTGAAGAAGACCCAACTTTTAAGGTTCATCAAGATCCAGAAACAGGACAAACAGTCCTGTCCGGCATGGGGGAATTACATTTAGAGATAATCGTAGATCGCTTGGTTCGGGAATTTAAGGTTTCGGCAGAGATTGGTCAACCTCAAGTTGCTTATCGTGAGACTATCCAGCGTTCCGCAGACGCCAACGAGCGTTTTGTGCGGCAATCCGGTGGGCGTGGTCAATTCGGACATGTGGTTATTGAAATTTACCCACTCGAACAGGGAGCCGGTTTTGAATTTGTTAATGAAATAAAGGGAGGCACCATTCCCCAAGAATATATCCCCGCTGTTCGTAAGGGACTTGAAGAGGGAATAACTGCCGGGATTTTAGGCGGTTATCCACTAGTTGATGTCGGTGTGCGATTGTATGATGGTTCTTACCATCCCGTTGATTCTTCAGAAATCGCATTTTCAAACGCTGCTCGGATTGCCTTCAAAGACGCGGTGAAACGCGCAGATCCGATACTGCTTGAACCAATCATGGAGATTGAAGTTATTGTTCCGGATGACTATTTGGGAAAGGTAATGGGGGATTTAAATGCGCGGCGTGCACAAATTCTCCAGACAGATATGCACCCCAAGTCCGGAATACAGGTCATTAAAGCCTATGTTCCACTTGCTGAAATGTTCGGTTATGTTAAAATGCTCCGTTCCCTGACGCAAGGACGGGCAACTTATTCGATGGAATTTGCACATTATAGTTATGTTCCCCAGAGCATTGCTCAAGAAATTATCTCGTCGAAAGGATTTTCTGTTTAACCGTTCCCGCTGTTGATATGGCTTGTTGGTAACGTTCATCAGTGAGGTTTGGGGTTACTTAAGTTTAATAGAATGTGAGGAGATTTACACATGGCAAAGGAAAAATTTGAAAGGACTAAGCCGCACATCAATGTTGGCACAATTGGACACGTAGATCATGGTAAAACCACATTAACGGCTGCAATTACCATGGTGTTGTCAAATCTCTCTGGGAGCGAGTACGTAAAAACTTATGAAGAGATTGATGCAGCTCCTGAGGAAAAAGAGCGTGGGATTACCATAAACACCGCGCACGTTGAGTATGAGACGGAGAATCGACACTACGCTCACGTAGACTGTCCCGGACACGCTGACTACATCAAAAATATGATTACCGGTGCAGCGCAGATGGATGGCGCAATTCTTGTTGTCTCTGCCGCTGACGGTCCCATGCCCCAAACTCGTGAACACGTTCTCTTGGCACGGCAGGTGAACGTGCCAAGCCTCGTTGTCTACCTGAATAAGGCAGACATGGTTGACGATGAGGAGCTCCTAGAATTGGTAGAACTCGAAGTTCGAGAGCTACTCACTGAATACGAGTTCCCCGGTGATGACATTCCAGTTATTAGTGGGTCTGCCCTCCAAGCGATGGAAAGTGGCGGCAATCCGAATGCTGAGGAGTGTGAGTCAATTTTAGAGCTCATGGAGGCATGTGACAATTGGATTCCGGAGCCGGTCCGAGACATTGATCGCCCCTACCTAATGCCTGTGGAAGATATCTTCTCAATCACTGGGCGGGGTACAGTTGTGACTGGCCGTATCGAACGCGGCATTGTTCACGTCGGCGACACCGTCGAGATTGTTGGACTGGCCCCCACCTCCAGCACGGTTGCAACCGGTGTAGAGATGTTCCGTAAGCTGCTTGACGAAGGGCGTGCGGGTGATAATGTCGGAGTTCTGCTTCGCGGTATTGAGCGTGATGATGTTGAGCGTGGGCAAGTTCTCGCCGCTCCGGGCAGTATTACCCCACACACAAGATTTGCGGCTGAAATCTATATTCTGAACAAAGACGAAGGTGGGCGTTGGACGCCATTTTTCAGTAACTATCGTCCGCAGTTCTACTTCCGTACAACGGATGTGACTGGCATAATGCATCTTCCTGAAGGTGTTGAAATGGTAATGCCCGGAGATAATGTCCAAATTACTGTTGAACTCACCAAGCCTATCGCTCTGGAAGAGGAGCTGAGGTTTGCGATTCGTGAAGGCGGGCACACCGTTGGAGCTGGCGTTGTTTCAGAAGTTATTGAGTAGTTTCGTTCATTCACTCATTGGTGCATTAATGCACCAATGAGTGAATGAACCAAATTTAGCTGGAGTACTGATGGATAATCAGAAAATAAGGATTCGTTTGAAATCATTTGATTATCGTTTGTTAGATCATTCTGCAGGCCAAATTGCAGAAACCGCTAAGCGAACAGGCGCATTAGTCTCAGGTCCGATTCCGCTTCCGATTAAGCAGCATATTTACACTGTACAGCGATCGACCTTCAAAGACAAAAAATCCCGTGAACAGTTCGCCATGCGAATCCACAAACGGTTATTGGACATTTTACAAACGACCCCCAAGACAGTTAATGCGCTAATGCGCTTAGATCTACCAGCTGGCGTTGATGTCAAGATTACGCTTCTGTAGATACACATCGTTTAATCAGAATACCCTCATTGCGGAGATGTGACATGAGTAATGGAATATTAGGAAAGAAGATTGGCATGACACAAATCTTTGACGAATCCGGGGCTGCGATTCCGGTCACGGTGGTCGAAGCGGGCCCCTGCCCGATAGTACAGGTCAAAACTCAAGACCGTGAGGGTTATAACGCTATCCAATTAGGCTTTGGCTTTCGGCGTGCAAATAAGGTCAATCGCCCCGAGAAGGGACATTTCCAAAAAGCAAATGTCGAACCACATCGGTTTTTGCGAGAAATGCGTGTTGACAGCACAGAAGGTTTGGACGTAGGTTCAAACGTTGAGGTAACTATTTTCTCGCCCGGGGATTTCGTTGATGTAACGGGTACCTCGAAAGGGCGTGGATTCACGGGTGTGGTTAAACGATGGGGGTTTGCGGGTATGAGGCAGACCCACGGTAGTGAGAAAAACCATCGACGAGCAGGATCTATCGGTCACAGTGCTTGGCCCGCACGTGTTTTCAAGGGCAAAAAGATGCCCGGACGACATGGCGGTAAACAGGTGACCACCCAGAATCTGCAAGTTATCCAAGCCGATGCCGCCAGGAACCTGTTACTCGTTAAAGGTGCTGTTCCTGGTCCCCCTAATGGACTACTTATTATCAAGAAAGCAGTAAAGGGTAAACAGTAAATATACCTTTTGAGGATTATTGCTTATGGCAGCTTTAGATGTATATAATCGTTCTGGGGATACCCAAAGACAAAGAGAATTATCTGACGCGTTCATAAATGCAGCTGTTAATGAGGCAGTGATACATCAATGTGTCGTTGCACACCTTGCGAACCAACGTCGAGGCACTGCTTCCACCAAAACACGGTCCGAAGTCCGAGGAAGTGGCAAAAAGCTATATCGCCAGAAAGGGACCGGGCGTGCCCGAGCGGGGGATGGTCAATCCCCAATACGGGTGCATGGCGGCGTTGCATTCGGGCCGAAGCCGCGCAGCTATCGTCAACGCACCCCGAAGAAAGTGCGTCAGCTGGGGTTACATTCGGCTTTAGCAGATAAATTTCAAAATGACGATTGCATCCTGATTGAAGACTTTACGCTAGATGCCCCCAAAACGAAGGACATGGTTCAAGTTTTGAGGAATTTAGGGTTGGCGGATAAAGTTCTTTTTGTCCTCGGTCAGCCAGAATCAAACATCTACCTATCTGTGCGGAATATCTCGAACGTCAATAGTTGTGTTTGGGATACCCTGAATGTTTACGATGTGCTTTGGCATGATAAGATTGTCTTCACCGAAAGCGCAGCGGAAAAGCTAGAAGAAAAATTCAGTTGAGGAAGGATAGATGAAAGATCCATATCGGATTATCAAGCAGCCGTTAATAACAGAAAAGACCACAATTCTCAGGGAATCGAACAAATACGCCTTTGTGGTTGATATAAAAGCCAGTAAAGCAGAAATCCGTAAAGCAGCTGAAGAACTCTTCGATCTCAAAGATAAGATTTTGAAGATTAACACCATGCAGGTTCGCGGAAAGACCAAGGGACAATTTTGGCGGTATCGACTGGGGCGGCGACCAAATTGGAAAAAGGTAATCATTACTGTTACTGAAGGAACTACCATTGACGCTTTTGAAAGCATCTAGTGGTGCGTGTTTGAAGGTTTACTAGGAGGGATTTAGCGTGGCAGTTAAAACATATTCACCCGTCACACCCAGTCGCCGATTTATAACAGGGGATGCCTTTGAAGAAGTGACTCGGCGCCAATCCGAAAAATCGTTAACGAAGGGATTAAAGAAAAAGGGCGGGCGTAACACGCTGGGACGTATGACCGTCCGCAGGCGTGGCGGCGGGCATAAACGTCGATATCGAGCGATTGAATTTAAGCGTGATAAATTTGGCATCCCTGCCAAGGTCGCGTCAATCGAGTATGACCCCAGTAGATCCGCCCGTATTGCCCTCCTCCATTATGCCGATGGAGAGAAACGCTATATCATCGCACCTCTAGGATTACAGGTTGATGATGTACTCAATGCTGGTCCAGATGCACCTATCAAAGTTGGCAATGCCTTGCCCCTTGAACAGATTCCCCTCGGCACCTCGATACATAACATAGAGATGCAGCCGGGTAAAGGGGGACAGCTGGTACGAAGTGCCGGGGTTGCAGCGCAGCTAGTAGATCGCGAAGGAAAGTATGCCCGGATCCAAATGCCTTCTGGCGAAGTTCGTTTACTCCCAGTGAAATGTATGGCAACAATTGGGCAAGTAGGGAATGTTGACCATGCAAACTTATCAATTGGGAAGGCGGGACGGAACCGATGGAAAGGGCATCGTCCCAAAGTTCGTGGTGTGGCAATGAATCCACATGATCATCCGCATGGGGGGGGCGAAGGGAAAAGTGCCGGCGGCAGACACCCCGTAACGCCTTGGGGAGTTCCAACTAAAGGATATAAAACAAGAAATCCTAAAAAGCGATCTGGCAGATACATTGTCAGTCGTCGGAAATAAGCTGTCTCGACTAACAGAGAGTTATTCGTGTTTTTTTACCATTTTCAGGAGGTGCGTCATGCCCCGTTCTGTGAAAAAAGGGCCTTACATAGATCCAAAACTTCTCAAAAAAATCGAAGTGATGAATCGGTCTGGGACAAAACGTGTGATTCGCACATGGTCACGCAGATCTATGGTGACACCCGACCTGATTGGTCACACGCTCGCCATTCATAATGGCAAGAAATTTTTCCCTGTTTATATTACAGAAAACATGGTGGGACATAAACTCGGTGAATTTTCTCCCACTCGAACATTCAGATCGCATGCGAGTAGTGGAAGGTAAAATATACTCGATTCTTGTACAACCCTTTTTGAAAAATCGAGATCATGAGCGGAAGTTATTATAAATGCTCAAGCTAATTTAGGAGATTATTAATATGGAGGCTCGAGCAAGTATCCGAAACGTGCCAATTGCCCCGCGCAAAGCGCGTCTGGTTGCCGATTTAGTTAAAGATCAATATGTCGAGGAGGCAATAAACCAATTAACATTTACACACAAAAATGCCTCTCCGGTAATTCGCAAATTGATTCAATCGGCTACAGCGAATGCACGATATAATGCACAACAGCAGGGTGCCACCCTTGATGAAAGCAATTTAGTTGTCAAACAGATTGTCGTCAACGATGGCATTACCCGAAGATGGTTTCGCCCACGGGCACGAGGTATGGCAAACCGGATCTTACATCGTAGGTGTCATATTACAGTCGTGCTAGATGAGGAGGAAAGTGAAAATGGAGATTGAAAATCCGACCAGTCTTCTGAACAAACTGATATATGCTCCTTTACCTCCCTCGCTCGGCAACCTTTGCCCAACTGAATTTTGAGGAGGAGGTTTTAGTGGGACAAAAAACGCATCCGCGTGGACTACGCCTAGGAATTATTGAGAATTGGGACTCAAAATGGTATAACGAAAAAGAGTACGCCCAATGGCTTCATGAGGATTTGAAAATCCAGTCCTTCATTAAGGAAAGATTGTCGCGTGCCGGCATTTCCCGTATCGAAATCGAAAGGGTTGGGGATAGGTGTAATATTCATATACACACAGCGCGTCCCGGTATCGTCATCGGCCGGCGTGGCGTTGAAGCGGAAAAGTTACAAGCGGATTTAGAGCGTATCCTACAGACAGATTCAAGCTCGAGCACTGAAAGGACGGTTCGGATTAGTGTCGATGAAATCAAGCGTCCTGAATTAGATGCTCAACTTGTCGCCGAAGCGGTTGCACTGCAAATCGTACGTCGATCCAATTTTAGGCAGGCGATGAAGAAAAGTATTATCGCTTCAATGAAAGCCGGTGCCCAGGGAGTTAAAATCAGCATCGGTGGTCGGCTTGGAGGTGCCGACATGGCTCGATCAGAATCAAATATCGAAGGTAGAGTGCCGCTGCATACGCTCAGAGCAAATATCGATTATGGCTTTGCTGAAGCTGATACAACCTACGGTAAGATTGGCATTAAAACGTGGATTTTTAAGGGAGAGATTATTGGCAGACCGGAGCTTCCAGGGACGGCTCCCCCTTCCAGCCGTGCTATGCAGGTGCCAACTGAATCCTCTCGAAGACGTCCGTCCCGGCTTTCAGGCTCCGGACGCCTAGATGGTCAGTCGGGAGAACGCTCAGCATCGCGCCCTGACAGCAGACCCAGACGAAGAAGAGGTCAGGACAGGCGACGCGGATCGCGCAGAAGCAACCGTGAGCGTACAGAATCGTAAGTGTTTCCTTTTGAAAACTCACCACAGAAACGCAGAGGTTACAGACAAAAAATATAAAAAATCTCTGCGGTTGATTGGAGATTTAGGCTCGGTTCCTCGAATCGGTGCGTAGAAAGGTTTTGATAATAAGGAGCAGATAAAATGTTGATGCCCAAACGGGTCCTACACCGTAAAGTACAGCGCGGTAAGCGTCGTGGCAAACCTTATCGAGGTTCACGAATAGATTTTGGCGAATATGGTTTGAAAGCAATGGAGCCGGGCTGGCTGACGAGCCGCCAAATTGAATCAGCACGAGTCGCAATCACACGTCATGTCCGCCGGGGCGGCAAGGTTTGGATTAAAATCTTTCCACATAAGCCGGTAACAAAGAAACCCGCTGAAACCAGAATGGGAAGTGGGAAAGGAGCCCCAGAGTTTTGGGTTGCTGTTGTTAAACCGGGACGCATTTTATATGAGTTGAGTGGGGTTCCAGAAGAAGAGGCAAAGGAAGCGATGAGCAGAGCAGCCCACAAATTGCCGATTGAAACCAAGTTTATCAGTCGAATGGGAGAATAATCAAGCAATGACTGCTAATGAGTTGCGCAGCAAATCATCTGAGGAACTAGAAAACGACCTTCGAGATTTTAAGGATACTGCGTTTAACGTTAAGTTCCGAAGCATACTAGGACAACTTGAAGATACATCTCAGTTAAAAAAAGTCAAGAAGGATATTGCACGTATTCATACAATCCTTCGTCTACGTGAACTGGGGATCGAAGAATCACCATAACTTTAGTTACGAGAGGAAAAGCGTGGATAAGCAGAGGCGAGGGAATCGTAAGCTCAGGACGGGTACTGTTACAAGTGATCAGATGGATAAGACGGTTGCTGTTGAAATTGTTCGTGCTTATCAGCATCCCCTTTATAAGAAAATTGTGAGAAGTACCACAAAGATTCTAGCTCACGACGAGCAGAATATGTGCCATGTTGGCGACCTTGTCCAAATCGTCGAAGTTCGCCCACTTAGTCGTCGTAAACGTTGGAAAGTTCGTCAGGTTGTTGACAGAACTAGTTAATGCGTGAAGTGGAGGACGGGGGTAAACCAAGGAAGGTAATAGCAATGGTTCAAGCATACACTTTGTTGAATTGTGCGGATAATACAGGAGCAAAGCAGCTCATGTGTATTCGTGTGCTCGGCGGTAGTAAAAGGCGTTACGCGCGAGTCGGCGATGTAATTGTAGCAAGTGTGAAAGAAGCAAATCCAAATAGCCAAGTTAGAAAAGGGGATGTCGTACGAGCTGTGGTGGTCCGTGCAACCAAGGAACATCGCAGACTCGACGGTTCTTACATCAAATTTGACAAGAATGCAGCTGTTCTCATTGATGCTCAAGACCAGCCGCGTGGAACACGCATTTTTGGTCCCGTTGCTCGTGAACTCAGAGAGAAAGCATTTGCACGAATCGTCTCTTTAGCACCAGAGGTTATTTAATTCTCCTAGGAGGTAGCATCGTTGCAGACCAAATTCCATGTAAAGAAAAACGACCATGTGTTAGTATTGAGTGGCAAGGATAAGAACAAAACAGGTGTTATTCTAGAAATGCTTCCGCATAAACGTCGTGCTACCGTTGAAGGCATTCACCTAATTAAAAGGCACACCCGTCCGAGCCCTCAAGCACCACAGGGTGGTATTATCGAAAAAGAAGGAACAATTGACATCGCCAACTTAAAGCTGATTTGTCCAAAATGTAACACACCCACTCGAACAACGCGGCGCACTTTTGAGAAGGAAATTGCAGGACGGACAAAAACATACCGCGTGCGCGTCTGCAAGAAATGTGGCGAGGTTGTCGAACGTGACTAGGTGGGCATAATGACTTTCTCGATGGAGTTTCGCAATCTATAAGGTAAAGATTAATGAGTATATTTAAATCTTTTTATCAAGAAGAGGTCTTCCCTGCGTTGCAACAGCGTTTCAAATATCCAAACGTTATGCAAGTGCCAAAACTTGACAAGATAACTCTAAATATGGGGGTTGGTGCTGCTATACAAGATTCAAAACTCTTGGATAATGCTGTCGAAGAACTGACACAAATAGGTGGTCAGCGCGCAGTTATTACCCGCGCCAAGAAATCTGTGTCAGCATTTAAGGTCCGCACAGGTATGGCTATCGGTTGTAAAACGACCCTGCGGCGGGATGGGATGTATGAATTTTTTAATAAACTTGTCAACGTTGTTCTTCCACAAATTCGCGATTTTCGTGGTCTCTCGCCGGATTCCTTTGACGGGCGTGGCAACTACTCCTTGGGCATTCAAGAACAAGTCATTTTTCCAGAGATTGAATACGACACCATAAGTGAGGTGCGCGGATTGAATATCACTATTGGAACAACAGCCCCAACCGATGAAGAAGGACGCGAGTTATTACACCTGATGGGAATGCCGTTTCGAGAATTGTAACACGCGCACACTGCCCCTTGATAGCAGTGAATGAAAGGAGCCTTTATTTGGCAACAAAAGCTCTCATTGCCAAACAGAAAAGAACCCCAAAGTTCCGGGTTCGAAAATACAATCGTTGTCGTCACTGTGGGCGCTCCCGCAGTTATCTGCGAAAGTTTGATCTTTGCCGAATCTGTTTTCGCCTCTTCGCAAGATCCGGTAAAATTCCGGGAGTCACAAAGGCAAGTTGGTAGTACCCCATTTATCGGGACTGGTAAAGGAGAAAACTTATGTCAATGACAGATCCGGTTGCGGATATGTTGACCCGCGTTCGCAACGCGAATATGGTTGGACATGAGCGCGTTGAAATACCCGCATCAAATCTCAAAATGGAGATTACTCGCACCTTACATGAGGAAGGGTACATCCGCAACTATCGTTGGATTGATGATGGTAAACAAGGTATCTTGCGCATCTATCTCAAGTATGGCGAATCGAAAGAAAAAGTTATTACAGGACTCAAGAGAATTAGCAAACCGGGGCGGCGTGTATACGTGAAAGCGGACCGGCTGCCCAATGTGTACGGAAATTTAGGAATTGCTATATTGTCGACCTCCCAAGGTGTTAAGACAGCCTCCGAATGCAGGAAATCCGGCATTGGTGGTGAGGTCCTCTGTCATATCTGGTAATTCTCAGTTTGAATTCGGAGACGAACACAATGTCACGAATAGGACAAATGCCGATTCAGATGGATTCAAAAGTTAAGGTTGCCTTGGACCAAAAAGACATTACTGTTGAAGGTCCCAAGGGCAGTCTTAATTGGACAATTCCTGAAGGCATAGCGGTCAACTTAGCGGACGGATTAATCATAATTAAAAGATTGACGAATCAGAAGGCGCACAGATCTTTGCACGGACTGACCCGAAGCCTTATCGCCAATATGGTAACGGGTGTGATTGAAGGTTTTGAAAAAAAACTCCTCCTCGTTGGCATCGGATATCGTGCGGAAATAGACCGCCAAAAACGTTTGGTCTTAAATGTCGGATATTCTCATCCTGTAACCTACGATCCACCTGACGGTATCACCTTGAGTGTTGGTGCTCCCGAAACTGTGGGAGGCCAACCTCATATACCAATAACGGTGAATGGTATTGATAAGGCACTTGTCGGCCAAGTGGCTGCTTCAATTCGTCAGATTAAGAAACCCGAAGTCTATGAACCTTCCAAGGGCCTCCGTTACGAAGGGGAGCGCGTCCGCATGAAGGAAGGTAAAACTGGGGTGTAGGGCAGTGATTTAATGGGTATATTTTTGTAGAGTAAAGGATTTACAAGTCGGTCAGCCAAAATTATCGTAGCCGGATTTGTCAATCCTTTTTCTTATTATCGGAGGGATAATCGTTGGATCGGTCTAAGAAAAAATATATTGCGAGACATAAGCGAAAGCAGCGAGTGCGACAAAAAATAATCGGTACTAGGCAAAGACCAAGGCTTTCGGTTTTTAGAAGTTTGAAGCACATTTACGCACAAATTATTGATGATGAAGCCAGCAATACACTCACTGCAGCCTCAACCCTATCCCCAGAGTTGAAAGACAACCTGTCAACACAAGGCAACATCGGTGCAGCGAAACAGGTGGGCACATTAATCGCTCGCCGAGCAAAAGAGCATCAAATTGAATCAGTCGTCTTTGACCGCGGCGGAAACCTCTATCATGGAAGAATTAAAGCCCTGGCAGAAGCTGCAAGAGAAGAGGGACTCCGGTTCTGAAAATCGTAAGAGAGTGCGCCGTAAGCGTGTTCGCAAAATGAATCGACACTTGATAATGAAGGAGAGTCGCTTTTGAGGGAAAGAATAGACCCGAATGAATTTGAATTTGAGGAACGCCCAATTGACATCAATCGTGTCATGCGCGTTCGTAAAGGCGGACGAACACCCAGCTTTAATGCGCTTTCCGTCGTGGGGGACCAGTCGGGGGTGGTCGGACTTGGTTTTGGGAGTGCCAACGAAATTCCATCAGCCATAGGTAAAAGCATTGCTGATGCGAAAAAAAACTTGATTCGCGTGCCTTTATCAGGAAATACCATCCCTCATGAAATTATCGGGAAATATGGGGGTGCAAAGATTCTACTCAAGCCAGCCGGTCCCGGCACAGGGATTATTGCTGGCCCTGGAACGAGGGTCATTTTGGAGTTTGCCGGTGTGCAAGATGTATTGACCAAACGGCTCGGTTCTCGAAACGTAAAAAATACGGCAGAAGCTACCATGCAAGCCCTGAAAAGTCTAAAAGACATTAACGATGTGGCTCGTTTGCGCGGCAAAACGGTTGAGGAATTACTCGACTAACGTTCCTTTCTCAGAACCCCGATAGGGTGTGCTCCTAATTTGTTCGGAAAGGTTACCCTCTAAAAAAAACAAGGACTTTTAAGCGTAATTACTAATCCATAAAACGGAGTGAATGCTGATGAAACTAAACGAACTCAAGCCTGCAGAAAACTCAACGCGCACTCGGAAGCGAGTTGGGCGTGGCGAAAGTTCCGGGTGGGGTAAAACCTGTGGTCGTGGTCACAAAGGGCAGAAATCCCGGGCTGGTGTCTCCATTCCCGCTTGGTTTGAAGGGGGCCAAATGCCCCTAGTGAGACGCTTGCCTAAGCGTGGTCCGAGAAGGACTGCACATAAACGGATTGAGTATGAAATTGTCAACATCCGGACACTCAATCATTTTGATAATGGAATAACGATTACCCCTGAGATTTTGTGGGAAGCTGGAATTACGAAAAAGAAAAGCGGAAAAATCAAAATTCTTGGAGAAGGTAATCTCGAAAAGCAATTAACGGTACAGGGACACCGATTCTCAAAGTCTGCTGTTGAAAAGATAGAATCCACCGGCGGTAGCATTGAGGTGATTTAAGTGATTAAGGCATTCCAAAACGCTTTCAAAATTCCAGAACTGCGGCAACGAATCATTTTTACAGCACTGCTGTTAATTGTCTATCGCTTGGGTGCCCATATTACACTCCCCGGCATTGATGATATTGAATTGGAAAAGTTTTTCGATGGCTTAAGAGGCCGCACTGGTGGAAGTGTCCTTGACTTCGTAGATATCTTCTCAGGCGGTGCATTCAAGCAGATGACAATCTTTGCACTCGGTATCCAACCCTATATCAGTGCGTCAATTGTCATGCAGCTCCTAACCGTTGTTATCCCCTTCCTTGAAAAGCTTTCCAAAGAACCGGACGGCCGGAAAAAAATTACCCAATATACACGCTATGCCACTGTTATATTGAGTGCTATCCAAGGCATCATGATTAGCTTTGTGTTGCAAAGGCCTGGAAGTGTTATTAGTAGTGAAAGCATTGAAATCGTGACGAATCCGGGTATTTGGTGGACTTTGCTAACCATGATTACCTTGATGTCTGGAACGTCTTTCGTCATGTGGCTCGGCGAACAAATAACAGAACGTGGCATTGGAAATGGTATTTCTCTAATTATCACGATCGGTATCCTATCGGGTATGCCGGGCGGAATCCAAACAATATTCAACCAACTTCTTAATCGTCAAATTGATCTGCCGAAACTGGTTATCTTCGTCGCTTTGGGAGTTATAGCGATTATGGGAACTGTGTACATTACCTTTTGTGTTCGCAAAATCCCTGTCCAATATGCCCGGCGAGTCGTAGGACGTAAGGTAATGGGTGGGCAAGCAACGCATATCCCGCTGCGTGTTAATGCGGCTGGTATGATTCCCATTATTTTCGCCGTTACCCTAATACAATTTCCGTCAACAGTTTTAGGGTTTTTGCAAAGTCAATTTCCCTCATGGGCATGGATTGGGGGGCTAGCGGCAGTTTTCAGCGCAAGTAGCCCTTTATATTGGGTGATTTATGCTCTTCTTATTATCGGTTTTACATACTTCTACACCGCCGTTCAGATTAATCCTGTCCAAATGGCAGATGACTTAAGGAAGTATGGTGGATTTATTCCGGGCATTCGCCCGGGGAAAAAGACCGCAGACTATATTAACGATACCTTAACCCGAATTACTTTACCCGGTGCGGTATTTCTAGCCGCAATTGCGGTCTTCCCTTTACTCCTGCAAGGATGGTTGGGTACTGGCGCATTAATCAGTGGTGCTTCAATCCTAATCGTTGTGGGAGTCGTATTAGATACAGTGTCACAAATTGAATCCTATTTGACGATGAGACATTACGAAGGATTTCTGAAGGACAGGCGTGTGAGAGGACGGCGCTCCCGATAAATCCAATAGGGTTCATTTTCCAGTACAGGAGAAATCATGAAAGTCCGTTCCTCAGTAAAGAAAATGTGCAATCAGTGTAAAATAATTAAAAGAAAAGGTGTTATTCGTGTGATCTGCCCTGCAGATCCAAAGCATAAGCAAAGACAGGGTTGAACACTTTATCTAGCGTGTAAGGAGGAAAAAGCATGGCAAGAATTGCTGGTGTTGATCTACCCCGAACGAAAAGAATCGACATTGCCTTAACCTATATTTATGGGATTGGGCACCATACCGCTTCAAAAATGGTCGAGGATTTACAAATCGATCCCGCCAAAAAGTCCCAAGATCTTGATGAGTCTGAAATCAGCCGATTAAGAGAAACGATTAACCAAGATTACAAGGTCGAAGGAGACTTACGACGCGAAATCGAGTTGAATATCAAACGGTTGATGGATATCAATAGTTATCGTGGATTACGCCATCGGCGGCAATTACCCGCCCGAGGACAGCGGACGAGCACGAATGCACGGACACGCAAAGGAAAAGCAAAAACCATCTCGGTCGGCAGAAAAGCAAAAGAAGCTGCGCGTAAGGGTGGTTAATACCGTTTGTGAATTACGCGTCAGAAAGGAGATTCATTTTGCGAGATTCAAGTTCCTCTAGTCGTCCACGGAGGAGAGAACGAAAGAATGTCTCTGAAGGAATTGCTCACGTCCAAGCAACCTTTAACAATACAATTATAACCATTACCGATCTCAACGGGAATGCGATTGCGTGGGCAAGTGCAGGGACAAACTTTCGAGGTTCTCGGAAATCCACGCCATTTGCAGCCCAACAGACAGCCGAAGCTTGTGCTAGGAAGGCAATGGAACACGGTATGAAACGCGTTGAGGTACGGGTCAAAGGACCGGGGTCCGGCAGAGAGTCCGCAATTCGGTCTCTGTCAGCAGCTGGGCTAGAAATTACTTCAATGAAAGACGTTACTCCAATTCCTCATAATGGCTGTCGACCACCTAAACGGCGTCGTGTCTAATATTTGAAAATCGGGGTTTTAAGAAAGGGGGAAATGGTCCAAATTTAACCAGAAAAGTATGAGTAAATATTTAGGTTCTGTATGTAAGCTGTGCCGAAGAGAGGGTGAAAAACTCTTTTTGAAGGGGCAACGCTGCGATTCCCCGAAGTGTTCATTTGAGCGTCGTAGTTATCCGCCCGGTCAACATGGTCAGAAACTACCCAAGGTCAAAGATTACGGACACCAATTGCGCACTAAACAGAAATCGAAGCGGATTTATAGTATTTTGGAAAAACCATTTAAAAATTACTATACAAAAGCCGCGCATCAGAAAGGCGTTGTAAGAGAGAATTTGCTAACATTACTGGAGTGTCGGTTGGACAATGCGGTTTACCGCTTAGGTTTTGCCAATTCACGCTTGCAGGCTCGACAACTCGTCACACATAACCATTTCCTTGTGAACGGAAAAAGAGTCAATATTCCCTCTTACCTGATACAACCTGGTGATGTCATTCAAACTCGAGAGAAAAGTCGCAACGTGGCAGTTATTCAAGAAGCATTAGAACGTTCTCAACACAGGGGTACACCAGATTGGCTTGAGTTGGATATCGATAAACAAGAGGGAGTTGTTAGGACGTTTCCAAACGTTGAGCAACTAGCCACAGACCTCCAAACACAGTTAATCGTTGAACTTTACTCCAAATAATGCAGCCACTTGTAGGAGGATGAGATAGATGACAGGGAGGGAAATCGCCACACCGACGCGGGAAATCACCAAGCCAAAACGCCTCGTTGCGGACTTTGATAACTTGCAGCCTGATTATGGGAAATTTATCGCTGAACCGCTTGAGCGAGGATTTGGGATGACTATTGGTAACTCGCTCCGACGCATCTTGCTTTCTTCAATTCAAGGTGCCGCTGTTATTTCCGTTGCAATCGATGGAGTGAAGCATGAGTTTTCAACGCTTGACGGCCTGAAAGAGGATATTACCCAAGTTCTCCTTAACCTCAAAGAGATTCGATTCCGCGTTTACACCGATGAGATTGTCACCTTGGTTTTATCCGCAGAGGGTTCTGGTAACGTTACCGCAGCTGATATTCAGCCGAACGGTCAGGTTGACATCATCAACCCAGACCAGCATATTGCAACACTTGATAAGTGCGATGGTCTGGATATGAACATACAAGTCTGCCGAGGCAGAGGATATGAGTTCGGGGAAGAACATCTAACTCACAATCAACAGATTGGAGTTATCCAGGTCGATTCCAAGTTTTCACCGGTCAGAAAAGTCAATTTCGTTGTTGAAGAAACACGGGTTGGACACATGACGAACTATGACCGGCTTATCCTAGAAGTATGGACGGATGCAAGCATCACAGCGAAAGAAGCAATTACACAAGCCTCGGATATTCTGTTAGATCAACTCAAGCTATTTAGCGATTTCGATGAAACCTATGTGGAACCGGTTGAGGAAATTGATGAGGAAGAACTCCAGCGTGAGCAGTGGCTATCGAAGCCTGTTGCAGAACTCGAACTTTCGGTGCGATCTGCCAATTGTCTGGAAGCTGCGAAGATTACAACCATCCGAGACCTCGTGGTCAAGACCGAACAAGAGATGTTGAAATTTCGTAACTTCGGCAGAAAATCCCTGAACGAGATTAAGGATATTCTTTCGGGCATGGGACTTTCTTTAGGGATGACCCTTGGCAACGATAATTGAGTTGCCTAAAATACAATGAGGATGAAAAATCATGCGTCACCGGAAAATGGGAAGGAAGCTCGGGAGAACAAGCGGACACCGTAAGGCATTGTTTAGTAATCAAGCCACCGCACTATTTGAGCACGAGCAAATTCGTACAACCCTGCCAAAGTGCAAAGAACTCAGGCGGGTTGCTGAAAAACTGATTACGCTTGCTAAACGAGGGGATTTACATGCGCGCCGTCAGGCCGCTAAGGTCATCCACGACCACGATGTTCTGCAAAAATTATTTGACGACCTCGGCCCCCGTTATCAAGACCGTAATGGTGGATATACTCGTATCATCAGAGGTGAGCTGAGACGTAGCGATGCCGCTCAGATGGGGTATATCCAGTTAGTAGAATAGTGTGGATATTCATTAAAGTCATTAAAGCAGAAAAAAGGCGTTGATTGAGAATCAACGCCTTTTTTATTTCTCGCTCAAGACCAGATTCGAGCGGTTACCGAACAATCGCAAAATGGGGTATAATTTTCTTGTCTTTTGTGGGGGAATGCTGCACCGTCGCTTGGGGTGTTCCTCACATGCTATAGGACCGAAAGACCCTCCGATGAAAATCTACAAGTTCGAGATGTATAGCCATCACGGCAACCGTGAATTGCAACAAACGATTGAGACACACGCTGAAGTGTGGAATCACTTTGTCGCCTGGTGTCGCAGATACTATGCTATCTACAGCACATATCCGGGCAGGCAAGACAGCACTGATGCGGCACCTGACAAAGTTAAAGCAGTTGCCTCGCAGGGAATGAGTAAGAATTCAAAGCCTTTAGGCTGGGGAGTATGTCAATAATTTTCCTTCGTCATAGCGACTTTTAATATCGATATCCCGCAGATACGAACACCCGATTGGAGGTTTGATTTTCTGTCAGTGAACTGTTTGATTGCTCCCATGAACCTCGCATGTAGGCAATATCAATTTTAATAATTTGGTCGAAGATCTTACCTATCCCGATAGTCAGAAAGTCCCGATTGTTGTCTATCTCTTTATCTTGGAACGGAATTGGATCGCGGAAGTAGCCGACACGTACATTGGTTTCGATTTCCGGGATACGATACTCTGCACCGACGCGAACCTGTATGGTGCTATCATAAAATCGATCAAAGTTGTTCTGCGGCACATCTTCTGCTGGCACCGGGTCGTATTCCGTCTGTGTCCAGTCTGTAAACTGTACATCACCAGCAAGCGTCAGACGTTTCTCTAAGAGCTTGATAGCAACGCCACCGCCAAACTCAAACGGGCGTTCAATATCAAATAAGATAGCCCCATTATCACCCTCCACAATTTCTTCACCATCGTCGAGTTGTACTATGGTTTGTTGTTCCCATACCTCGCTGACTTCAAGGTTTACCGGCAGCGTGATGGTCCCACCGAGCGTCACATTTTCCCCGGCGAAAGCAAGCATGCCTACCCTGCCACCGAGTCCTGTATATTCTCGATCCACGGTGTCGTGAAAAGCAAAACTTTCTATTTCTGCATCAATGCTATTGATGTCTTCCGCCGCGCTATTTAGCTCGTTGAAACTTGAGCCGTGCCAAAAGTCTATTGAGGCACCAAGCAAGATATTATTCGATATAAAGACACCTGTCCCAAAACTCCAGATACCGATGCCACCGCTGTTAGCGGTTGTTTCATCCACATCCAGTCCACTAAACACTGAGTCAGAAGACGGATCCAATCCTTTAACGGCAGTCTCCGAATCAAAATTTTGGGGACGATTATATCCGAGCGCGAACGCAAATCCGCCACGAGCTGCGTATAAAGGGTAGACTAGCCCAATCGAGTTGGGATGGGTTTTTGATCTGTCCGCTTCCGCAGCACGCCCGCGGTTGAACTCTGTTTCTACGTCCTGCTCACTATGTGACAAGCTGCCAAACAGCTCAAACTTTCTAATCTGAGCGAGCCCCGCCGGATTCCAGTACAGTGTCGTGAAATCATCTGCGACGGCGAGAAACGCCCCACCCATCCCCATGGTCCTTGCGCCAAGGCCAAAGGTATTACCGATGGCAATTTCTTCCACCTGTGCAACTCCGACGCTGCTCCCAAGCACAAAGCAGGTGAACATCAACACCAAAGCAATGGTGATTCTCATCAATCTTCTCATTGGATTGTTACCTCCTTCCGGATCTTCGGGATCTGTCGCGCCGGTACCCAGACGAACTGCGCGCGGGAGCCTGACTCTCTTCGCCCTCCCTCAATGACCTACCTGGACGCCTTGAAGACGGGTGACCGGATCTGACCCCCCGATAGCTTTGCGAGCGTCTCTTACCAAAATGCAAATCATCAATCTTGGAGAGCCGCTTCGAGTAGCGATACCGGTAAGGATGATATCCATAATAATGGTAGGGTCCATAGTATGAATAATACGGATAGTAGGAATACCTGTAATAAGGATACAGGGGATGATAGCCGCCATAGTATGGATAGACGGAATAGTAGTCGTCGTCGTAGTAAGATCGATAGTAACGGTCAGAATAACCGTAGCTCGGTTTGCGACGTCCGTAGTACCCTTCATCTTCTAATTCAGATGGTTCCCCTTCCGCTGCGACTTCTCCTTGTTCCTCTTGCTCGGATTCCATCTTTTCGTCCTCGTCTTGGTGCCGGCGTTCATCTTGGTGATGATAGGAGGGTTGTCGGGTTGGAGAACGGGGCTCATAGTAACCAATCTGCGTGTAACACCCCGCGAGGGTAACTGCTATCAGCAGGGATATAACAGTGAGAACGAGTCTGTTCATGGTTATCCTTCCTTTCGTACATGGTCGTAGGTTGATTCAACAAGATATGTCAAGTATATCATAGGACATACCCGCTGCCAAGCGAAAAATCAACATCTGTTAAGTCCGCGCCCTGTTAGATTGTGGTTGACAGACTTGCTAAGTTAGCATAAAATTTTGCTCGGCAATAGTTTTCTTTGATATGAGCAATTAAGATGCCATAAGCCGGTTCTGTGGAAGCAGAGCGGAATTCTTACGAAATTGTCTAAATAAATGTAGCAAACAGAAATTGAATCCGAAAAGATTGTGGCAACAATGATACAACTTTATATCGGAAGTGCCACAGGAAACTGTATCTACGTCGGCATATAAACCTTTGGTGCGAGTTGGTGACGCTGTCGTTTTCACATCGTTCAATAGTTCATCGGTTCATTAAACAAGAGTTCATTCGTACATTTAGGCCTGACGGAGTTTCCCCCTCAACGCTAATACTAGAAAAGGTCGTTCAATGTTCATGGGTTGAGTCCTGACTATTGCGCTATAGTCAGGGTGTCCTTGGCGATTCATCGCCGCCGGTGAAGATGTCTTTCACCGCCCGATGAATCGGACGGTGACAGTTAATCCCAAAGGAGCCGGCACGCTCCGCCGTGCTGGCATTTCTTCTCCCTGCTAAATACCCTGTCTGCTAATGTGTCAGTTCCATGCTCATTGAGCCTAGAATTGACGAACACCCCACCGGGTTGCGTCCCTGCTTGCGGGGGGACTGAGGGGGGCTTAGCGGGGAAAAGGACAACACCCCCTAAGTGAGGAGAAGTCCCTTGGCACCGCAGGCGGGGTGCCGTTCCGAGTCACAACGGTTACAGCATACGCTGTATGCCTACTATTGTCAGTTTCACGCCTGTTTTGATTGGAGAGTGTATCAACAGTTGCAAACTCGCACCATTGGTTATAATGTAAAAGGGAACTAAGATGAGAAGAGAAGTGCGCTGGGAACGGATGTTTCCCGATGAACTGGAAGCTGCGTTAGAGGAACACCCTGTTGTCTATTTTTGCTATGGTTTGTGCGAACCCCATGGTCCCCAGAATGCGGTCGGGCTTGATGCTTTGAAAGCACATGCGATTGCGTGCCGAACAGCTCGTGAGCACGGCGGTATTGTTGCTCCACCTGATTATTGGCACATCCACGAACATGGCGGTTATGCACTCTGGGCAAATCGAACCGTCGGAGAGGTGCGTCCGTGGCTGACCGCGATGCCTGCATGGATGCATTTCAAGAATATCTGCTATCATGTCCGCGCAGCCGATGCCTTGGGATTTCATGCCGCTCTCCTTTTGACGGGACACTACGGTCCCAACTGGAAAGATCTCAAAACTTTGCTTGAAATTCTCCAACCGTATTTTGGTATGCGGCTATACGGTCTGCCCGATTTTGAAGCGAATCAGCCCGGCTTCGATGGTGATGGTAAAAGCGGAGGCGATCACGCCGGTAAAGTCGAGACCTCCTTGCTCTGGGCATTGGAGCCGGATTGCGTTGATGTCTCACGTCTACCAGAGCAAGATGCGCCGGGGCCCCACTTTGCTATGGGACCAACTGCACACGAATCGGATCGCCAAGTTGGTGAGCGAATGGTTGCCGATGAAGTTCAGTGGCTTGGCACCAGGGCGAAAGAACTTCTCAATACCTACGCTGAATTGACGTCGGCTCCGATCGGATCGGAGTCCTCGCTTCGCGGGAAGCGTCAGCCGCTCACCTTTGATCAGATTGAGGAAATCTGGGAACGCGATGTTCGTCCACAATTGAAGGGATTTGAAAGTATGCAAACCCGCTGGAGCGATGATGAAGGACCGTCGCGGGATTCCCGTTGGTACGCTCAATGGCGTGTGCCAAATCGCGGCTAGATAGATGAAAGGAGCGAAAAATGTCCCTCACCGAAAGACAAATCCAGGCTTATGAGACAGAAGGCTTTGTTCCAAAAGTTCAAATTTCCGACGAGACCGAAGCCACCCAACATCGGGAATTGTTCGACGAATTAGAAGCCAGACTAGGGCGCGAGGAATGTCATATCGGATTAGTCAACCGACATTTTGACGAAGAGTTCATCTGGGAGATTGCAACCCATCCGAAGATTCTCGACTGTATCGAAGCCCTGATAGGCCCCGATGTTATGATGCTATCAACGCACTTCTTTTGTAAATATGGTCCTGACGAAAAAAAGTTTGTGGCATGGCATCAGGATGTAACCTATTGGGGGCTTGAGCCGTCTGAAGCAATTACCGCATGGTATGCGATTGACGACAGCGACTGCGAAAACGGTTGTATGCGTGTGATTCCTGGCACCCACCGTCCCGGTATTCGGGATCATGGAAAATCCGGACAGGAAGGAAATTTGTTAAGTATCGATCAGGAAGTGCCGGTCAGTGAGGATGAGGAGCAGAATGCTGTAGATTTGGTTTTGAAGGCGGGCGAAATCTCAATCCATCACGGCATGTTAATTCACGGAAGTCTGCCCAACCAATCTACACGGCGGCGGTGTGGATTGACAATTCGTTACATTCCACCTTGGGTCAGGCAGGTTGAAAGGAATTCATTGGGACATAATTGGTCAACGATTCTGTTGCGTGGCGAAAACAGAGAGAAGAATTTTGATGAACTCCCCAAACCATTCTCGATGAAGTAACTGATTGGGAACATAGGAATCGAAGATCGGTCAACGAAATGGTTTACAATCTGAATTGCCCAATTTCCACTTCACGCATCACCGTGTCAGGAGATAAAAGAAATGTATGACGCCATTGTTATCGGAGCAGGGGCAATGGGAAGCGCGACAGCTTATTATCTCGCCAAGGCGGGAGCAGGCACGCTGGTATTGGAACAATTCTCGCGTGGGCATACCTTCGGCAGCTCTCACGGAGACAATCGCATTATCCGCCTAATCTACGAGAAGCAATTTTATACAGAATTGATGAAGCCTGCCTATGCAGAATGGCGGGAAGTGGAAAAGGAATCGGGGAAGGATCTGCTATTTACAACCGGCAGCGTGGTGATTGGGCCCGAAGGACACGATTATCTCCGTGATATGCGTCTGAGCCTCGATGCCGCCGGCGTCGAATCCGAGTGGTGGGACCAACGACAGCTTTCAGACCGCTTCCCACAATTCAGGATTGGAGACGGAGTGGACGTTCTGTGGCAGAGGGACACCGGTTTCCTGTATGCGTCAGGGTGTGTTTTGACTTACCTGCAACTCGCCGAAGCGCACGGGGCGGAGGTACGAGAGAATACGCCGGTAGTAGAGATTAACTGGCGGGGAACACATCCCGAAGTAATCACAAAAGGGGAACGCTTTCGAGGGAAAAAAGTGATTGTGACCGCGGGGAGTTGGACTGGACAGATTCTCAGTGAACTGAATCTTCCGTTGACCGTAACGCGGCAGCAGGTTGTCTATTATCGACCCACCGATACGGGTCTGTTTCAGCGGGGAAGATTCCCGATTTTCCTTGATGTAACGTGGAATGAGGTTTTGTATGGATTTCCCGTGTTTGGACGTGAGGGCGTGAAAGTTGCGCGGCACGGCATGGGGCAGCCGGTGTCTCCCGATACGTGTGATCGTACGCCCGACCCCGCCTACATCGAGCACCTCCGTTCTTTTATGCGTGACCGCATTCCCGATGCTGCTGGCGAGGCACTTTTCGCACAAGTTTGTCTCTACACAGAAACGCCCGACGAAGATTTCATCATTGACACACACCCGGATTGCGGAAATCTTGTCTTAGCGACTGGGTTTTCCGGTCACGGTTTCAAGTTCGCCAGCCTTGTTGGACGTATACTTTCGGAAACGGCACTTGAGGGTCAAACAGGTTTCGACATAAGCCCATTTCAGTTGGCGCGCTTTGAGCAATAGGATCGCTTGTCACATTTTCCCCCTGAATCAGTTCGCGCTCCAATTGGGCGTCTGAATAGTGTCAGCGATGGCGAATGCCCTTTGAAGTTCAGGTTCAGTGAGAGATGGCACATTGATGGAAGCCACGTTTTGTTCTATCTGTTGTATCGTTTTCGCACCGGCGATGACGCAAGAGGTGCCGGGATGGTCAAGTGTAAAGCGTAGTGCTGCTTGAACCATTGTACGTCCCGTGTTTTCTGCCAGGAAACCGAGTGCCGGCAGTTTCTGGAAGGCATCAATTGACCCCGGCCGATTAAAACGTTCATAACGTATATCTTCTTTCGGGATTTCACTGCTCTGGAAATACTTCCCCGTCAACATCCCCTTCGCCAACGGAACGCGGATGAGCGTGCCGATACTTTCCTGCTTGGCGAAATGAAGTAGGTCGTTTGCATCGCGTTCAAGCAGGTTGTAGCCAATTTGCAGCATGTGAATCTCGCCCAACTTTCGCAGTTTATCAATCGCCTCCCGATCATTGGTCGAAACACCGTACCAGCGGATCTTGCCCTCCTCCCGCAATTTTGCCAACGTCTCCATGACAGCGGACATCGCCCCTTCTAACGGAATGGCATGAAGTTGATAGATGTCGATGTAATCTGTATCTAGACGTTTCAGGCTCCCTTCGGCTGCTTCAATGATTCGCTTTTTCGCTTGCGTCGGTAGATCTGGATCGTTCGCGTCCCAGCCGCTGTTTGGACTGACTTTGGTGGCGATAATCCATTTATCCCGTCTCTCCTGCAACGCCCGTCCGAGAACTTCCTCACTATGACCGGCACCATAACTCTCCGCGGAATCAATCAGGTTCACGCCGAGTTCTTCCGCGCGATGGATGAGTGCGATCGATTGCTGCTCGTCGGTCCCTGTCCACCCCTTCTGTGTGCCATCTGTCTGCTGTTGCACGCCAGAGATTGGAAACGCTCCTATCCCAATCTCTGAAACTTTGAGACCCGTTTGTCCAAATGTTCGATATTTCATTGGAATCCCTCCATTTGTCTAATATTTACTAATTGACACAGACTGTTTTAACGTAAGTTGCTAGTTGAATATCCATGGAATTTCGTTAGAGTATTTGTTAGCCAAAACAGAACTGATAAACAGGAGAATGCCCCGAACTTACTCATCGTAGCATTTTACACCCTCTGTGACAATCTCTTAATTTGAAATAGCCAGCAAGACGACCGAAGAACCAAAATGGGTGCCGCCGCAGTGGGGACTACCCCATGAGTTGCTGCACCGTTGTTTGGAGCAATCAACAAATGGCACCCTTTCTACCCAAAGAACAGGGATATATCCCCGGTATGCTCAGTAACGCACGATTCCATCGAAGCCGCTACCACATCGCACCTATGTTTCAACCCCTTTTTCAATCGCTTGCTGCTGATTCTACCGATTGTAAAGCAACAATCCGCATCAGTATCAAGCAAAATATTTTGGGCAGGTACAAGACCTGCCCCTACATTTAGTCAATTCCTGTAGGGGCAACCCTTGTGGTTGCCCTGTCGTCGGTCGATTTTCCAAAATGGAAAATACCTACAACATGACGCTATAGAATATCAGACACTGTGGTGCCCCACGATTGGCTCCATCCGCCCGGGACATTACGCGAGAGTCCGGGTGTTTTATCGAGATATGAATCTCGACCTACAACGTTTGGCAGATTGGCTTACAGTGTTTGCCGAATTGGCGATAGTAAAATGTCAACATGCCCTAGATTACGCTTATCATTACATAGAAACACTAGCAACTTGGGTTATTTTACTTAAAAACGCTGTTGGAGTCAAACCGGTTTATGACCTATCGGTGGGGGTGGTGGGGAACTATATTGCGTTTATCCTTGACAGATTAGCATACCATTTGTGAAAATAGTATTTACTGTCTTTATAAAAAGTAACGTGAGGATGAGTTTCGATTGGATAGCGAGGACAATGGAAGATGCAAAAGGGGAATCAACGCACTTATTTTATCAAGATCGTCATCGTTTGGGGCCTAGCCATTCTCCTGATTTTGGGGATTGGTGCGTTGCGAAAGACAACTTTGAACCCCGGCACCAGTTCTGCGTCCTCTTCCGTTATCTCTAGACTTACTAGCAAGCCACCTCCTGACCGTCCAAATCCCGCATCCAAAAAACGGGATTACCTTAAAAAATCGAATTGGCCCCAAGGTTTGCGAATCTATCGTGATTGGTGGAAAGAGCGGGATGCAGCGGTTTATGTCGCTGAAATGAGGCGCGAATCCGAAAATCTTCGCTTTGGGGTTGAACTCGCCAACACCCGTCTCTTGGGCAGGGAGACAATCAGCAGCATGGCGAGACGACTCGCACAACAAGATATGCCTCTGTTAGCTGGTGTCAACGGGAGCTTCGGTCTCCGTGGGGATCGGATCGGGCGAGGCGGGGTTATCTTTAACCTCCATATCCAAGATTGGGAATTGGTCAGTATTGCTCCTCGACGCAATTGGTGGGGCTTTCCACCGCCATCCCCTTGGGGTGAAACCAGTTTTGGTGTAACAACTGATGGCGAATTTTTACTTGACGCTGTTGAATTAAACGGGGTTATTCACATCAATGGAGAATCGCTTGAAGTTGATGGCATCAATCAGATTCGTGAGACCGGCTGCGCTGCCGTAATCTACACACCCCGATTTGGGGAGCAGACCCTTGCACGAAGGAGCTATGAAATCGTCCTCAAAGGACTCAAATTGCCACTTACAGGTAGGTATCGGAGCAGTTTCAAGATTGATGCGGTCAATCGGCAGGGCAATAGCACAATCCCTCCTAACGGAGTTGTATTGGCACTCGACTATCAATTGGCACAAAAATGGGATGCCACATTTAGTGCGGGTGGAACAGGAACGCTCGAAATCGCACTTTCACCCACCAAATGGCAGCGAGTCGGTGATGGAATCGGGGGAAATATTCGTCTCTTACGGAATGGTAAAATTGAACCGGAGCTTGTAGAATTTCACCAGTCAGGCGGCAGATCCAATTATCGTCACCGCAACGGAGCGAGGCAGAATCCGCGGAGTGCATTGGGATTTAACGATGATAAACTGTTCCTTATTGCGGTGGACGGTCGTCAATACGGATATAGCATCGGAATGACGCTTTATGAGATGGCTGATTTTTTGCGGGCACTTGGAGCGAAACACGCAATAAATTTTGATGGCGGGAGTTCATCGGCACTATGGGGACTCGGTAGCATTGTGAACCGTCCATCGCACGGCTACGAGCGGTCGGTTTTCAACGTGGCGATGATTACAACCCAGAGGAAGGTAAAAAAATGATTGAATACAAAGCACCGCGTGCGTTTCATGTGATGACAAAACCGATTGGGGCAATCTGTAATTTGGATTGTGAATACTGCTTCTATCTGGACAAAGAGAACCTTTATCCCAATACACGGTCATTTCGGATGACCGATGAGGTTTTGGAAAACTATGTGCGTCAATATATCGAATCACAACAGGTTAATGAGATAACCTTCGCTTGGCAAGGAGGCGAACCGACGCTGATGGGGGTTGACTTTTTTCGACGCGCTGTCGAATATCAGCAGAAATACCGCCGGGTCGGGACGCGCATCCAGAATACATTCCAGACCAACGCAACGCTCCTAAATGATGAGTGGTGCACGTTCTTCAAGCAGAATAACTTCTTAATCGGTATTAGCATTGACGGCCCCCCCGAACTACACGATAAATATCGCTATGACAAACGGGGTAGACCCTCCTCCGATGATGTCCTTCGGGGATTGCGATTCCTACAGAAGCATCAGGTTGATTACAATGTGCTCTGTGTCGTAAATAGCCACAACGCCGATTATCCGTTTGAGGTATATCGTTATTTCAAAGAACTTGGTGCCCAGTTTATGCAGTTTATTCCCGCTGTCGAGCGCGTGGATGAGAAAGGTGTGACCGACCGTACGGTACGCGCAGCGCAGTACGGTAAATTCCTCTGCGCGATCTTCGATGAATGGGTTATCAACGATATTGGCAAAATCTTTGTCCAGATCTTTGATGTCGCGTTAGAAGCTTGGTTGGGGTATCAACCGAGTTTGTGTATCTTCAACGAGACCTGCGGAAACGCGATGGCAATCGAGCATAACGGCGACCTTTACTCCTGCGATCACTACGTTGACCCAGAATACTTCCTCGGAAACGTCATGGATACGTCGATGGAAGCACTAGTAGAGTCAACGTTCCAGCGGAAATTCGGAACCGACAAGCGGGATACCCTGCCTCAGTATTGCCGAGACTGCGAGGTCCGTTTCGTCTGCAACGGCGGCTGCCCAAAAAACCGTTTCATCAAGACCCCCAGCGGTGAGGACGGTCTGAACTATCTCTGTGCGGGCTATAAGCAGTTCTTCAACCACATTGACCGACCGATGAAAATGATGGCTGCGGCATTACAGGCTGGCCGACCCGCCGATAGCATTATGCCATTACTGCGTCCCAAGCCGGTAGTGGGCACGCAGAAAGTTGGACGCAATTCGCCCTGCCCCTGTGGCAGTGGCAAGAAGTACAAACAGTGTTGTTTGGCATAAATTCACCCCTGGCCCCAAGTGTTTTCACTCCGATCTGTTGGGGTAATCTAAAAAAAACGTAATGAGTAGATAGAGGCTTTTCTCTGAGTTGAAGGAGTCGGCACGGCGTATGCTACCTTAAGGACGCGGGTTGAACTGCCTGACTCCAAACTCAAGTGCGTAACTCCTAACACAAACCCCAACTGTTTTTTTTATGATAGTTTTCCGTCCTATTCACGTTCTCTATTAATAACAACAACTACGACTCTTCAGTAAGGTACAAGCTCCCCATTTATACCCTAGATTGGAGGAGATTATGAGACCTAGTGAGGAATTAAACGATACTGAATTGATTGGTCAAATCATAGATGGTGATGAAAACGCCTTTTCGGTTCTTCATGACCGCTACAAAGTTAAGCTGCTTTCTTATGCTGTTAAGCGAACTGCCAACTTAGATGATGCTCAAACCCTTGTCCAAGAGACGTGGCTCAAGGTCTTTCAGCATATAGCCGAACTGCGGGAGGCGGAAAAGTTTTCCAGATGGATGTTCAGGATAGCACATCAACTCAATGTAGATCTACACCGAAAGTACCAGAAACGTATCGAGTCCATATCCCTCTCTCGCGTTTCCGATGTGGATAAGGCACTTGAGGAGGCAGCAATTATTAGGCATCGGAACGCTGAACAACAGGCAGAGAACAGTGATTTGTGGGGAAGCCTCATCATGGCAATAGGGAGGCTTCCTGATTCGGAGCGATTGCCACTATTCCTGCAAATGAATGGCATGAGCTACAGAGAGATTGCCCAGAAATTGGCTATCACTGAAGGGGCGGTAAGCAATCGGTTGGCTCGGGCGCGAGCAAAAGTGAAGGTGCTGATACCCAAAATGACTGAAGGTGCTAAACGTCACGCACTCAATTAGAGAAACCGAGTTTTTCGTGCTTCGTCTCCCCTGACTTTGAGCAAATCGGTTGGATTTTCCTAAAAATCGCGTTTGTAAGAAACTCGGTTTTTGGTGCTTGGCTTATCAAGGTGGAATTCGGATTAAATTGGAGTGAGTCATGGCAAGTTATGATAAATTTGGCAGGTACTTTGCTACTGTTCTAATCACCTTCCTCAACGCGGGTGTCAAAGATGTGCGAGAGCCAGCGAGATTTTGAAACGACTCAAAACGAAGTATCCGCAGATTGTCGTTGAAATGAAGTATGCAAAAGAGAGCCGAGAACTGCTTGAAGCGACGGGGGCTCTGTACAAAATTCCCGAAGTGAAGCGACTGACCACACCTGCGGTATTTATCGGTGATGTGTATCTGCTAGACGAACTTGATGAAAAGCTCCTGGAAACAATTATCGGGAAATATCTGACAACCGGGGTTGCCTCTCGACTACCGGAAGCAGAAGTCAAGACTGGGGAGGCTTCAGACGAAATTGTTGAACGTTTTAACGCTTTTGGCACGTTGACGGTCGCGGGCGCGGGATTGCTTGACGGGATTAACCCATGCGCCTTTGCCACAATTGTATTTTTTATCTCTTACATGAGTCTTGTTGGGCGAGAAAGGAAGGAGTGGCCGGTGGTGCATTCGCCGCCGCCGTGTTTGTAACGTACTTACTTGTGGGGATGGGAATCCTCAAGTTTCTCTCGTTCCTCAACAAGTTTTCGGTCGTTGCCAAGTGCGTCTATCTGCTTGCTGCGATTGGGACGTTTGTACTAGCGTTTTTGAGTCTGTATGATGCTTATAAAGCGAAACAGGGGAAAGTGAAAGAAATTACGTTACAGCTACCTAAATCATTGAAGCAGCGCATCCACAGAGTCATCCGTGAGCAAACGCGAACATCGGGAGTGATTATCGGTGCATTGGTCATTGGGTTTGCAATTTCCGCTCTGGAGTTGGTCTGCACGGGGCAGGTCTATTTGCCAACGATTGCGTTTGTGATGGGTGTTGAGGGGATGTGGGATCATGCGTTGGCGTACCTGATTTTGTATAACCTAATGTTTATCGTACCGCTGTTGGTGGTGTTCGTTTTTGTGTATTGGGGAACGACTTCAATACAATTGGGTGGTGTGCTGCAACGACATCTAATGCCGGTGAAGTTAGGGACAGGAGTATTGTTATTTGGACTAGGGATTTGGCTGTTATCCAGTATTGCTTAAGAGGAGGAGTATCAGCGATGAGAAAATGTGCTAGTCTTTTGCTCATTGGGATGATGCTGACGGTGCTTGCAGCGTGCAATCAATCTTCCGTTTCCTCAGAACTTCCCGAAGATATGATTTTAATTCCTGCCGGTGAATTCATCATGGGAACAGATTCTGGGGGGGCAAACGCGGATCAGAAACCCTCGCATCAGGTCTATTTGGATGCCTTTTACATTGATAAATACGAGGTGACTAATGCTCACTATGAGGAGTTTATCTTAGCAGGTGGATACAAAAAGGGAGAATTTTGGACGGAAGAAGGGTGGGATTTCATTCAGAAATTTCAATTTGATGCTGGTGAATGGCATCAAGTTGAAACCCCCATGCAATATGGAGAAAATTCGGTTTCAACGGAGCCAGACCACCCCGTGATTGGCGTGAGTTGGTATGAAGCGAATGCCTACGCGACTTGGGCGGGAAAAAGACTTCCGACCGAAGCGGAGTGGGAAAAAGCCGCAAGGGGAACAGAGGGACAAATCTATCCATGGGGGAACGAGATGGACTTTTCTAGACTCCGTTATTTTCCCCATGCCACTAAACTTCAAGCGGTCGGCAGTTTCCCTGGGGGTGCCAGTCCTTACGGTGTCATGGATATAGCGGGTAGTGTTTGGGAATGGTGTGCGGATTGGTATAGTGAGAGTTACTATCCACAAAGTTCACGGAAAAACCCCAAAGGGCCGGACAGTGGTAAGTTCAGGGTTTTGCGTGGTGGGGGTTGGGATTCAATTCGGATTCAACTCCAATGTTCCTATCGGTATTATGACCTAGAAGGCCGAAGAACCTATAACGTCGGATTTCGTTGTGTTCAGGATGCATCCGACAGATGAGTATCCCTGCAAGATTTTCATAAGGAGGAGAATATGGAAAGAAAATTTTTGGCTTTTTCATGTTTCGTGCTTCTGGTTTCAATCGTGTATTTCATCTATACTAGTTATCAATTACATATAGAAAGCAAAAATCGACAAGCAATGGAAATTGAACCAGAGGTGCCTTTGATTGGAACGCGGGGGGCGAGCAGCTCTTTTCAACCCTTAACGCTGGAACGCTCAAATCCAGAACCGACCGAGGAAGAGTGGAAAACGTCTGAGAAGACGTCCGAAAGTACAGAATTGGGAGAGCCAGAAGTTATTTTCGAGATAGAGGACTTTGAGGAGTTCAAAGCGAAGATTTCTAAAGAGCAAAGCAGTCCGGAACTGGAGGCTCTTTTCATAGATCTCAAACAACTATATGACCAACGAGAAGTCATTTACCGCAAAACCGCTCCGTTCTCTAGAGAACTTCATAAACTTAAATACAGACAGATAGAAATTGGTTTGCACGACTTAGTCGAAGCCAGGGGGGAGGAAACGGAGAGGCTACACGAAGAATTTCACAGGAGTCAAAACCGAATGCAAGAATTACGTACTATAATCGCTCTTCTTGATGATCAAAGACTTCAACTTGAAAAAGAGGTCGAGCAGATAGTATTTGACTACGGAATGACTGTCGAAGAATTCGATGAAAGATACAGCGAAAAGTATGAATCTTGGAAATCAGAGCAATAACATAATCTCTGATTTGAGGACTATAATATAAATTTTGAATGTGGAAATACCTCTAGCCAGGCGGGGCGACTGGAAAGAAGGTGAGTTTAACATCAAGGTAAAGGAGGTGATATAGGATGTCAAAAAAACGGTTCGGCCTTATCGGGGCAATGGTAGTAAATCTTCTCACAAAAGAGATGATTGTGAGATTTCGCTGAACATTTCTTGTCACGATTCCTGAGCTTTTCGAGAGGTATTTCCACTTTTGGATTTTCTTTCCTCGGGTTGCTACGCCGGGAGAAAAGAGCCCCTCTGCAGATCAGTTGATTTTGTGTAAAACCGATCTGTTTTGCTTTTGTCAAGAAATGACTTCACTACAATAGGCGCATTGAATAGCCAAGGTATCAATGGAGGAAAAGATGTTCAGAATATTCTTCACCATTGCACTCTTCTCGCTAGGTCCGTTATGCCAGTCTGAAGGGCTTACAACAAAACAGTTAATCAACGGGGTTAATCAGGCACGTAGCCGGATCAGAAGTGGTGAAATGAGAATCATCATAACATTCGACTATGAAGCGAAAAAATCACCTGAAGAGATTCGAGCGTTGAGACAGAAAGAGCGGCAAAGAATCTTGAAGGAATACGCAATGCCTCACCAAGAGGAAATCCGAAAGGAAGAACTCAAAGCGATACCTTTTGACACCAACTGGTATGAAAAACGCCGGGTGGTTGAAGAGTCAAATGTTGCGTTCCAAATTTTCGACCGAGATTCTGAGTTTTATCCAAAGATTTTTCAATACAAAATGACCCAAGTGGATCGCCTAAAGGTAAATTTATTTAGCGAGGAAGCAAAATATACCACTGCAGGTGATTATCATGTCATAACTTACGATGGAAAAACCCAGGCTTACGAAGCGTTAGATGAATTTCCCTATTACTCCGTTGCTTTTGCAAACTTTAGTAAATATAGGAGTTTTCTGTATTTTGAGCTATATGGGCGTTCCAGCCATCGAGTGCCTTCTGATGCAATGCTTGTTGGTCGAGAAACGATCGCTGGGGTAGACTGTTATGTACTTGAATTCCAGCCAGAAGAGGGGGCTGGCGTGCCATCTGTCAAACGAACTGTGAAGATATGGGTGGATGTGAGAAAAGAGTTCTGTATTCTCAAGGAAGAGCACTATGATGATGATAAGTGGACTATGATTTATGAGAACTTTCGGAAATATGGGAACATTTGGTTCCCCATGGTGTCCAAACACATACATAGATGGCCAGGAGGAAAATTAGACCGTATTAATACATTTGTTGTTAAAGAAGCTCAATTTAATATTGACTTTCCAGTCGATTTTTTTCAGGTCAATCCGACCCTTCCTGAATCCACAGATTGAATTCGCTACTGGCAATTTTTGCGCCAAGTAAGAAGGTGTTTGAATCTCTTACCTCTCTTTTTTCTCAGAGTGCCACTGAATCTGCGACATATTCGTTCGTGGCGGCGGGGGCCAATGAGAACCGCGTTGGCTGGTAAGCCCTCTATTAGGACCGGGGATAAAATCTCGGTCAGGAACGCCGATGAGCTGCCCATTTTCAGTCCAAGCTTCGTCGCCGCCGTAGAGTTGACTGGTGAGGATGTCAGTCAGATTGGTGAGGATGTCGGCATGTTCAGCGGAAGTAGAGAGGTCGGTTAACTCATCTGGATCCCTTTGTAAATCAAAAAGCTGTCGACAGTTGCCAACAGGATAGTAGATGAGCTTATAACGACCATCGTGGATCATACGTGTGGCATGGTCATCCTCACCTACCTCGCCGTAAAACCAATCTCGCCTCTGCTCGCCGACCATTGAAATTCCTTCGACCGTCTCAGGGATATCGGCACCTGCCAAGTCCAACAACGTTGGCATCACATCCACCCAGCCGACCAGTCGGTCATCAACACGGTTGTAACCCACCCGTTCATCCCCGGCAACGCCGAGCAGAATCATCGGGATATTGGCGGAATATTCGTAGAAGAGCCGTTTTGCCCACATACTATGATTGCCTAGCATGTCACCGTGATCGGACGTGAAGCAGATAATCGTATTGTCGAGGACACCTTCTTCACGCAATGTGCCGATAAGGACGCGCAACTGATGGTCGATATGGGTGCAGAGGGCGTAGAAGGCGCGACGGGCGGAGACGATTTGGTGAGGTGTGAACTTAGCCCCTCGCGCGGTGTTGGCTTTCAGGCTAAAAGGTAGTGCTTCTGAGGAAGTTGACCAGTTTCCGCAATACGGTTCATCAATCGGAATATCGCGGTAATGCTCCAGATATGTTTGCAGCGGAACGATTGGTGGGTGGGGGTGACGGTAGGAGATGAACCAGAAAGCGGGCCGATTCGGATCGCGGCGTTTAACGGTGCGTACCATCTGATTCGTCGCCCAGTTGGTTGCATGGGTCTCCTCTGGCAGGTGCCATGGGCGGGTGCCGTATTCGTTATTACTCATGCCATGGTCGAAGTGCCGTCCTGCATATCCCTGGTCACCCAGAAAAAGTTCGTAATCATCTAACACCCCATATTGGACACGACCCTCCTCGTCCAAAATCACATCATCGAAGCCGATGCGATCCCGTTGCGGATAGACGTGCAGTTTTCCGACCGCATACGCTTGATAGCCTGCGTCCCGAAAGGTCTGTGCCATCGTTGGGACTGCGGGCATGGTCAGTTTATCCTTAAACACCCGGTCCCCGTGGGTGCGGGGTGTAACGCCTGTCATAAGGGTTCGACGGGCTGGAATGCAGACCGGGCATTCAGCATAGGTGTTAGTGAAACGAACGCCGCTGCGACAGAGTTCATCAAGGGTCGGGGTTTGGATGGCTGGATGTCCCGCAGCACCCAAGAGGGCAGCGGGCCAATGGTCGGTACTTATTAAAAGCACATTTGGTTTGGTAGACATGGATTATTCCTTCCCACACATCGTTTACAAATCAATGTCGTCGGTTTCTATATTCAACCAACGCATCTCATCGGAAGATAGTTGGATTGCCAACGCTTCAAGACACGAAGATAGCTCCTCTTGATTCACGGGACCAACGAGCGGAAAAGTGGGAAACGGTTGGTGCAAAACATGTGCAAGTGAAATCTGTATTGCCGTACACCCCTTCTTCTCCCCAAGTGTTTGTGCACGTTTGAGTCGCTCAAAATTGGCATCGTTATAGTACACCCGGACCATATCCTGATTTTCCCGTTTTTCAGGAGCAAAACGCCCGCTAAAGAACCCCCGCGCCTGCGAGGACCAGGGTAGGAGCGGAAATTGTGTTTCGTGGTGCCACTCCCATGCCGCTTCCGACACGGACACGACACCTTTCCACATCGGTTCCATTGGAACAGCCAAGCTGATATTGTTGCTGCTGACCACAAATCCCTGTAACCGATGTTTCGCGGCATATTCGTTCGCTTCCTGGAGGCGTTCCAGCTCCCAATTCGATGCACCAATCGCTCGAAGGTTGCCCGCGCGAATCTCTTGATTTAGGTGCTCGATGATTGTACCGGCTGGAATGCTTGGATCATCTCGATGCAGCAGAAACAGGTCAATATAATCGGTCTGTAGACGGAGAAGACTTTCGTGGATGTCGTGTGCAAGCTCCTCCGGACTCAGGCGGGGACGTGGCACCGCGGCATGTGGATGCCCCCCTTTGTCAACCAAAAACACCTCGGATCGATTTTTCTGATTTTTCATCCACATACCGAGCAGCCGCTCGCTATCGCCGCCGCCATAGCTGTACGCGGTATCGAGTGCATTGCCGCCGGCCGCAAAAAATTCGTCTAGCATCAAATAACTGTGTTTCATCTCATCGGGCGTAAATAGCATACACCCGAGCACGAGCTGTGAAATTTCTCTGTCTATTCCTGGGATTGTTCCGTAATTCATTGGGACTCCTCTCCAGTAAATGTGTTGGACACATGATACCAAAAAAAGAGCAAAAGGTCTATACTAGCTACAATTTTCCCCCCGCAGCCGAAAACTGTGCTACAATACACACTGGATTTTCAACCTTTTGGAGGATTTCAGTGATGAAGATTAAAACCCTTGAAATGCTTACGCTACACATCCCTTTTTACACCGATTATGTCACCGGACACATGCAACGCGCCTTGACGCACTCGGAACAGATAGAGATATACCGCGTTGAGTTGGATAACGGCGTTATCGGCTATGGCGAAAATATGGGCGATGAATCCGGCAACTTCGATCGGGTCATTGGACAAAACCCGTTTGCAATCATGCAGGATGACAGCATCGGTTTTGGTATTCAGATGTCCCTGTTTGATGCCGTCGGTAAATCGGTTGGTGTGCCTGTCTACCAATTGCTGGGTACAAAGCTTCGGGATCGATGTCCGATTTCGTGGTGGGATATTGACATGCCGCCGGAGGACTGGGTGAAAGAGGCGGAGGAGTCCGTAAAACGCGGCTACACATCAATTAAGCTGAAAGCCCGTCCGTGGCGGGACATCTTTGCACAAGTGGAAGCCGTCGGAAAGGTTGTTCCAGAAGGTTACAAATTGGACATCGATTTCAACGGTTTTCTCCGAACAGCGGATGGCGCCCAACCCGTTTTGCAGGAGTTGGATAAGCACCCCAACGTCGCATACTACGAAAGCCCCTACTACCTCGGCACAGATATCGAAGGTGCCGGACGTCTACAGGAAGCGGTAGAAAAACGGATTGTCGAACACTTTAATGAACCGTGCCTGCACGCCCGCTGCTGCGGCGGTTTTGTCGTTGGAGGCGGGGCAACGGAGACACGGCGACTCAATGCGTTGTGCGCTTCGTTCGATAAGCCGTTCTGGCTGCAAATGGTCGGAACGGGCATTACGACCGCTTATGCCATGCACATCGGCGCGGTTCTGTCCCATGCACAACTGCCGGCAATCACCTGCTTTGAGTTGTGGGAGCATGATCTTTTAACGCAACGGTTGGAGGTGGTGGACGGAACGATTGCCCCACCGGAAACACCGGGACTGGGAGTCGAAGTTGATGAGTATGCGCTGCAACGCTACCGCGTTGCACCGGGAACCCCTTCGCCCACAGCACTCTATAAACAGGGGCAGCGAACTTGCCGTGTGCATATCCCCGACAGCAAAGGTGGTGAGGTTGTCCACGATTTTACCGGTGAGAATGTCTATTATCCCGCTTTCAGCGAGGGGGAATATCCGGGATTTGTTCGTGGTGTGTGGATGGAAGTAATCGAAGGGGCGGGGTAAATCTGAGCACTTAGATGGAAGTAGGGGCAACGCTTCCCGTTGCCCCTAGTACCCCGTCATTACAAAATTGATAGCGTACTGGCAATACAAATCTAAAGCATGTTGAGTTGAGTAGCAATTTCGGTCAATCTGTTTTCCATTTGGCTTGCGGCTACTTCAAGTTTTTCTGGATCGATTTTCAATCGTCGAATCCTATCATCTTGGTGTGACAGGATGCAAAACATGTAGTTTTTCCTCAAATCAAAGCCTGATTGTTTAATGTTTTCTTTCACAGACCCTTCCGGGTAATACCACCGTTGCCCTCGGGTCTGTTGCAGATTTACATGACAGTGGCCCTCATCCCCGCCAAAACAGTCGAACCGCAAAACCTCGTCATCATAGAAATATAGCGAGGCTGCGGGCCCACGACCACCTTGGTCATCCCTCCAGTACACTTCCAACCGAACGTCATCCTGTACTGGGTATTCAATCCAATCATGCCTTTCCTGGTTATTTACTATCTTAGACGCCATCTGTTCCTCCAGTTACGAGCAGGTGCAAAGTAAATTCAAAACCCTTCAAACAGAAGTAAGCTGCTTATTGACGTACTCCCACACCTAAAGGATTGTGATGCCTACCTGTTCCTTTAGGTGTCGAATTATGCTATCAACACGGATAGCAAGCCTAAGCCCGTCTGACAATCGCTAATGCAATGGACAACGCCTTGCCCATGGGGCCCGTATCGGAACCCCTTTGGTCAGCCATACCTCCTGCAACACACTGCCGTCGCAGAAGGGGAAAATCGCCTCGGCTTTTACCCCGAATGACCATTTTTGGCAGGAGGTATAGCTATAGTCAATTATACACCAACACGCTTTTGAAAACAAGAAAAACCAATGCGGAAGTCGGATGATTTAATCAAGGGGTGCTTATAAAGTAGTAGGCACAATCCGTCGTGCCGTAAACCACACAACCATTATGGCATATTGCCTGGCTAACACCCAACCTCCATTAAATTCCCACCCCGAATGGAGAAAAACAAAGCACTTCCAACTCCATAGCTGGAGCATCTTGTCCAACCACCCCCCCCCGATCTCCATACCCATAGGGCGAGTGTCCACGCGTAATCTGACTTATGAGCACCCCTCATTTAATTCTCTTTGAGCGGGGCAAGATGCCCCGCCTACGACCGAGGGGTCAATCTTCCGTCTACCCGCCAAAATCGGTCAAAAAACGGAAAACTAAATGACCCTAATGCTAAAGCAGGGGTATTACCCCCAACATAGATGTTTGGGATACAGACCTAAAGGATTTTTGATAATGTCAAGGTTAAGATTCTGTTTATTCATTTATAGAAATGTCTAAAACCTCTTTCCTATCTTCCACAGGGCCTCTAAGGTTGCTCAACCTCGATCCGCCGACCCGTTTGACTGGATTCCAACGCTGCGTCAATAATGCGAGCGACTTGGAGAGCGTCACGGCCCGAGGCAGGCGGGGCACCTTCGCCTTGTCCCGCACGGATAAAGTCCCGGATGAAGGCCTCCCCAGCAATGCCCCCATACGCCGGAGATTCGCCCAAGGTATAGTCAAATTCCCGCTGAGGCGCAGCCGCCCAAGAACCCTGAGTTGTTTCAACGCTCATATGTTCTGCAACGCCTGGGGAAGCCCAGTGGATTCGACCATTTTGACCGTTGACACCGACATAGGTATCGTAACTGGGTTGGTTGGGATATTTTGATCCACTCAACGCAAGGGTATATCCCGCATGTAGAGAACCAACTGCCCCCGAACGCAAACGAAAAGAGAGCGTAGCAGTATCCTCCACATCGATATTCTCACCGCTGCGCGTTGCGACTTCCGCAGAGACCGATACAATTTCGTCGTGGGTGATGTAGCGTAACATGTCTATATAATGACAACCCAACCACGCTAAGATCCCACTCCCCGCGTATTTGTGGCGAAACAGCCAGCCTTGGGGGTCGCGGTATTGTACCTGTGTCGTTAGCATCCGCATTTCAATTGACATCAGCGGTCCCAACAAGCCCTGCCCCACCAAATCCCGTGCTTCACGAATCATTGGATTGTACCGATTTTGATAGCAGACACCCAACTGCATCCGTGCGCGTTCCGCCGCCTCGACAACTCGCTGCACATCTGAGGCGGTTCTGCCGATTGGCTTTTCTGCCATTAGGTGTTTGCCGGACTCCAGTATACGTATAAAAATATCCGGCTTCAAGTCTGTTCTCATGGTGGCAATCGCAAAGAAGACATCGTCCCGTGCCAGAATTTCATCCAAATCGGTGGTGATACTTTCCACCTTATGCTCCTTCGACTGTTGGATGGTCTCTAGGGCAGACTGGTCTTCTCCCCAAATAAAAATGCTTTCAATCTCCGGCAATTCCTGCAATGTACTGAAATGGGCTTCAAAATGAGCATGTCCTGGGCTTAGCAACAACGCTTTCATTTGCTTCTTTCCTTTCGTTTAGCAGAGTTATTTAGAAAAAGGGGATAAGTAGTTACTAGCTTTTAATAAAACGCTTGGATGCAAGGGGACTAAGACGCAAAGAAAGCGACAGAACCGGCTTCCTATTTCGTTTCTGCGTCTCTCCCAATGAAATTGTGAATCCATGATGACGCAAGCAGGGGGAGGGCAACGAAATCGGGACTTGCGCCCCCCTCCCCCTGCTTGCGGGGTGCGACTTTGCGTTAAATTCAGAGAAAAGCTCCTATCTACTTATTGCGTAGAAAAATAGTATTCCATAGAAACTGACGAAGAGAGTTCGGTATAAGATCTGATGGCTTCTTTTAACGCCCCATTGTGCATGACGTTGCAATATAATAACATCTTTTTATAAAATTAGGCAGATCAATTATTGATAAATCTTTGAGAAGCGGCACCGCACCTTCCTCCACGCCGAAAACACGAAGAGCCGAACCCATCAATTGACAGTCTAACGACATTGTGGTATTATTTTGTGGCATTGAAGATGATTGATTACAATTCCCCAAAACAGGATAACGCCTGCCAAGAGGTGAAACATGTCCAAATTCTATATTAGTATTGTACTTGCCCTGTTGATATTCGCCATATTTTTCGGTTTTGTGGCGTGGGCGCAAAAGACGGAGAACAGAACCGAGGACGAAGGGGTGACGCTAGAAGCACTCGGGGTGACACCGGAACAAAAGGCGCGAATCAAAGCCTTGTGGGCACTCAAACGTCAGAGACACCGCCAAGCAATCGAAAATCTGAAGCCCTTGAACCGGCTTGCTAAAGACAAGATCGCATCAGATGACGAGATTCAAGAGGTTTTAAAAATTTTTCACCAGCAACGCTTAGCCCAAGAACAAAAGGTTAAGAGAGTTGAAGCCAATCTCATCAAATCTTTACCACCACGTGCACAGTTACATCTGACTATCTTAGGTGTGTTAGACAACGGCTTAACCCCCCGGCACTTCAGCACTCCTCCGAAAAGAGAAGACAGCACACAGAAACCAAGCGACAGGTAGGAGACAGGGATCTGTGGGCACAAAAAAGGTGGAGCATATCGGACTTGAACCGATGACCTCTTGCATGCCATGCAAGCGCTCTCCCAGCTGAGCTAATGCCCCACTTGAACACCCTTATTTTAACATACTGCTTGACGAAGCGCAAGGAAAAATCAGTCTTGTCAAAAACCTTCATGAACCTGTACTGTGATACCGTCGTAGCCCGCTGCACCAGAATAGGTAGCTAACACAGAGCATCACCAGTGCAACAACCGGTGCTCCGAATTGAAAGATTTCAGGCATACCAAGAAATTCGCCCTTCTGAAGAAGGTGTTGGGCAGGATAATACGTCACGAAAGCAACGGGGAGAAGAAAGGTCAAAAGTAGCCGCACGGCGAGCGGATAGATCGAGATAGGAAAAATCGTCGCCTCTTTGGTCGCGCTAACGAGCAGATCCGTCAATTTACCTGATTTTGTTGTCCATAGCGCAACGGTGGCACTGATGAGCATGAGTGTAAACATAATCAGTGTACCACTCAGGATTGTTGTGAAGGTGAACAGCGCAACGCTCGGCGTCCAACGGAGATCGGTCAAGTGGAACGCGACAACGAAGATGGCAACACTTGTCAATGCCCGGGAGACGTGGATTAACTCCACACGACTCGCAAGGATGTAGAATAGCGGTGGCACAGGTCTAATCAGTACACTGTCCAACTCACCGCGGATAATGTACCGATCAAAATCGTCTAATTGGCTGCCCAATATCCGCATGAATGAATACGCCAAGTTTCCTAAGCCGTACAGGAATACCACTTCTGCCCATGTCCAGCCATTAACAGTGCGAAACTTGGCGAGTAACGCCCCCAACAAGCCGAGTAAGCAGACTTCGGCGATAACAATTCCGAAGCACATGAGACCAAACGAAAGTCGGTATTGAAGCCGGGAGCGCACATACGCGCCGGCGAGAAGAAAGTAGAGTTTGATATAATGTCGCATAACCAAGAACCGTCTGCTCCCTCTCCCTTAAATGTAGGGGTATGCCCAAAGGGCAGCCATAAGGGTAGCCCCTACCGTGCATTTTCAGATGTTTCCATTCTATCCGCCCTGAATCACCAGTTTACGGAAGGCTGCCCGGTATCCAAGCCGTCCAATCCCCACCAATGCAGCCACCCAAGCCAGTTGTATTAACAGTGCCGTGACGAGGTTCTCCCCTATTAATTGACCGGTGTAGATGGCAGTAGGAAAATAGATAATCGCACGAAAGGGCAAAACCGCTGCAACTTTAGCTAAGAAAGTGGGATAAAATTCCAATGGCAAAAAGTAGCCGGAAAACAACATAGCTAGCCCCCATATAACGAAGGCGTAGAGACCGCGGATCTCGACAAGCCAGAAGGCGAAAATACCGATTATAAATTCTATACTGAACAGAATGACATACCCCAGGACCACACTAATGATAAAGAGGGATACCGTCAAAAGCGATGGTGGTAGCGATAGCCCAAACGCACCATAAAACAGCAAGAATTTTGGGAGCATATTGAACAGTGCCGTATGGCTTGAAGTTCCTGCAGCCGTTGCAAGCGTCATCAACTGAAAATCAATTGGTTTCATTAAATCGGTGACCACTTCGCCTGTGCGTACCTTCTCTTCGATAATACGTGCTATCCGGAGTGTAAATGTAAAGGTCAATAGAGTCTGTGAGACGACGATGTATGTCAGAATCCCGTTCAGGTCGTATCCTTCTACCGATGTCCGTTCCGTGTATAACGCTTTCCATAGATAGACGTAGACTAACATGAACAACACGTTGATAAGCAGCTCCATCCACAACTCGAACCGATATGTCAGCGTTCGCTGAAAGGCTTTCACCGTAAAAGTGAGATATTTTTTTATCATGACATGATCGGTGGGTATTAGTGCACCCCCAATTCATAGATACGTCGAACAATCTCCTCAATTTCCGGTTCCGATATCGTTAGATCCTGAATCTCATAGCGTGCTGTCAATTGCGCGATGACTTCGGAGGCAGAAATTGTATCGCGAGCAAATGCGAGCCATACACGATTTCCGTCTCGTCGGATCAGATCCACACTCTCAAGTTGAATATCGGAATACGCCTGTGCGAGGTCAACGATGAGCATCCGGGTTTTGCCGTAGCGTTTTTTTAAGGCATTGATCGCACCGTCATAGATGATCTTACCACTGTCAATGATAATCAGTCGCTGACAAACCTTCTCGACATCATTGAGGTCATGCGTTGTCAGGATAATCGTGACTTGGCGTTCTGCGTTAACCTGCCTCAGAAACTGACGGACCTGCTCCTTGGCAACCACATCCAAGCCGATAGTCGGTTCGTCTAAATATAGGATCTCCGGGTTATGTAGCAGTGCCGCAGTTAGGTCACACCGCATCCGCTGTCCGAGGCTCAATCTTCGCACCGGTGTGGACAGAAATGGTTTTAATTGCAACAGTTCGCTGAAAAATTCGAGATTCTGTTTGTACAGCTTTTGTGGGATCTCGTAGATATGCTTGAGCAGTTCAAAGGAGTCGATAACGGGTAGATCCCACCAGAGTTGGGTTCGTTGTCCAAACACCACGCCGATCCGGCGTGTATTTTCTTTTCGGTGCCGATATGGGGTCAACCCCATCACATCAATATGCCCCGAAGTTGGTACAAGAATCCCTGTTAGCATCTTGATGGTTGTTGATTTCCCCGCCCCGTTGGCACCGATGTATCCGACCAATTCCCCCCGCTCAAGGGTAAAGTTCACATTATCAACCGCTTTGATGACATCATACTTGCGCGAAACCGTACTGCTGAGATTTCCCCAAAACCCGGTGCGACGTTTATAGACTTTGAAGTATTTGCTCAGATGTTCGACTGTGATAATTGGCATTTTTGTTAGCGTCAGGTTATCAGGATGTTAATTTGTAGAAAAACAGAATTATTTGCATCAAGAGGGGGTTACATTATACCATATTAGCAAAGTGATTCTTCCATTATTCGTAGCACTGGTACTTTCTGGAGCGGTATGTTTATAGAATTTAGGATGATAAATTATAGATGAAGAGGGCTCATAAGTATTGTCTGAATCACGGATTAAACGGATGACACGGAAAACACGGATTGGGCACCCTCGATGCCATCCAAGAATCGGTATGAATCTGGGATACAGAGACGTTTTCACGCTGCCAACTTCTGAGAAATGTGCCCCTCCGGTGTCACGATTCCACGAATTGGATTTATGAGCACCCCTCAATTATAGATTGCGCTATGGTTGTATCAATCGGTAAAACAGTCGCGGAGCACTACGATATGATGCGATTCACTGACACGCTCATTGAATCTTATGAAAAACACGCCTATCAAAGGGAGGCTAGCATTACCGCCGAATTTAAGGAACGAGAGCGGTCAGAGTTTCTAAAGCTCTTAAAGGTTGAACGACGAAAGCGTCTCCTTGAAATTGGATGCGGTCCCGGTCGAGATGCCCAGTTCTTTCAAAGTCAAGGGGTCCAAGTTCTTGCGGTGGACAACGCACCAACAATGGTGAAACTCACCGCAGAAAAGGGTGTTACTGCTCAAGTATTGGACTGCTACGACCTTGATCAAATTGACGAGACCTTTGACGCGGTGTATACGCTGAATTGCCTTCTACATATACCAAAGAAGGATATCGGTCATATTTTCAGTCGAATCGCGACTCGACTCAACAGAAACGGTTTAATGTACCTTGGACTTTGGGGTGGAGAAAATTTTGAAGGCATCCTAGAACAAGATACATACGAACCAAAGCGATTTTTCTCTTTTTGGGAAGTCGAGACACTCCTTGAAGTTGTACAACAATTATTCAGATTGGAGTACTACCGCAGGTTAAACCCTCGTGAAGGCGTAACCTTCAATTCTATTATCGTCCGAAAACGGTAATTTTTAGGACGCAAAATGGTCGAAATACAATCTCACAACGACGCAAACGTGCTCATTTCACTTTCAGGTGCTTACTCGGAATTGAATGAGGGTGAAAATAGTTTGCCGATTGGTCTAGCTTACAAAGTATCCACTGCTACTCGGATACCTTGAGTTCCTAAACATTCAAGAGGCTTTGCTGAAAGCCTGTCGAGAACTTGAAATATCTTCGTCTTCGATAGAGAGTTAATGGAAGTACGGGTTGAGGTGCTATTCATGCAGAAAGATGTGGCACTAGCACCCTGTTTCTTCTCTGAACACACCCCATAATGATTGATGCGGAGTTGAGAACAGTGTACGTCTGGAAAGAACATACCTTACAGGTGAACGGGCATGAGATGGCATGGTTTGAGATCGGTGCAGGAGCGACCTTGGTTTGCGTTCATGGTAGTTTAGATCACCTGCTTTACCGTCCGATGGGAGAGCTATTCGCCCAAAAATATAGATGTGTCCTCTACGACCAACGCGGGTCTGGTCAATCGAAACTTTTTGAGAACAGTAAGGACGCAATGGATATCAAGAAATTTACCCAAGACCTCGACATGCTTCGAGATCATTTGGGTTTAGATCAGATGGCATTGCTTGGGCATTCGTGGGGCAGTGGGTTGGGATTACTCTACGCCCAAGAGTATCCTGATCGCCTGTCACATCTCATCTTGGTAGGTCCGGGACCACTCAATTCAGAAATGAGGAGTTGTTATCGTGCGAATAGAGATCGGATGGCATACCCGACCTCGCCTGAAGAATTTGCGGCTATACGGGGGACATACGACCAAGCAAGGTCTGAAAAGGGCGAGGTTCCACGTGAGATTGACGAAGCCCTGATGCAGATATGGGCGCGTGTCATGTTCTATTCGCGTGAGACTGCGGCACCGTTTATCGACTACTATCTGAAATGTGGTGGCTATCTGAGACATGCTGAATCACCCACAAACTTCACGCATGAAATGCAACTGGCAAATGCGAATAGGATTACCGTACCAACCTTAGTTGTGTATGGATATCAGGACTACGAGCCAATTACACAGGCATATCTAATCCAGGAGAAGATTCCTCAGACGGAGATTGTCTTTCTGAACCGGTGTGGGCATATCACTTGGGTTGATCAGCCGGAGGAGTATTTCGAGGCGGTTAACACATTCCTATCCACGGCGATAACAGAGCAGTAGTTTTCTATGGATTCGGGAAGATGCAAATTGAAAAGGAGTAGAGATGAATGTCGTTCAATATACACCCAAGCTGCAAAATGCTTTGACGGAATTCTATAACTGTCAGACCATCAATGTGCCGCATTGCTACCCGGTCACGGAAGAGGAGTTTGCCCTTGCGATGCGCGGGGTTAATGGTAAAGCCGACAAAAATGAGGGTGGGCTCGATTTTGAAACAGCCTTCGTTACGATAGAGAACCGCACCGTGCAGGCGTTTATTCACGTCGGTATCGGTCAGGTTGGAGTTAACAGAGAAATTCCTGTAGGCGTTATTCGGTTTTTGGGTTATGAGCGCGGGGCGCGGCGTGCCGGGCAAGCCGCGCTTGAAAAAGCAGAAGCCTATCTGAAAGCGTGTAATGTCGCCCACATTGAGGCCTTTTCAGCGGACTGGCGGTATCGTTTCTATCATTTTGAAAACGCTGGCTTATCGGACGGACTTGACCATGTTCAAGCACTCCTCGGATTCAACGGTTATCAATACTGTTCAGGGGAAGTTTTTTTTAATTGGGAGAATTATTCTGTCACACCAGTACCCTCAAGTGCTCCGGTAAGGTTTTCTATCGACTGGGAACAGGGGAGGGGGCAACGTCCCAATTGCACTGTGCATGCTTATCTAGATGATGAAGAAGTTGGCGTCTGTGAGTCTGTCTCCGGCGGTGAGTTTTCAAGCCATCCCAATGCACAGGGCTGGTTTCATACTATCGGGCTCGATATCAAAGACCTGTTCCAAGGGCAAGGTATTGGGCGTTATCTGCTCCAATACTCGCTTCAGGAGATGCAAAAAGTCGGATACTGCCATGCAACGATTAGCACCAACTGGGAGAACTACCGTGCATTTCTGTTTTACAGTAACTGTGGCTATCGTGTCGTGGATTGGACTTACGAATTAGAGAAAAATTCCAATTAAACAATCAGAGCGTAGTAGAAAGGAGATTTTATGAAGATTAAGGAAATTCGTGTTGTAGAAATTGAGCTAAATCCCAAACCGACAACACCCCCACGGGCACCAAGCCGATCCGGAACCTACCGCCTGAATCGTCCCACTTCCCGTTATCCGACGTTCGATAAAAAAGAGAGGGATGTCTCCTTAGAATGGAAAAGGCCCGCATGTATTGTGACAGCGGAAGATGGCACCTGGGGATTTGGTATCTCGCTTTATGGGGGTCCCGTGACCCCAATTATCACGGATCACTTTGCCCCACGTCTCGTTGGCGAAAACTGTATGGCAACTGAGAAATTGTGGGACATGATGGCGCGGTCGTCAGCCGCTTTTGGCGCGACCGGTTTGACCAGTTATGCGATCAGCGCGATCGACTGTGCCCTGTGGGATCTCAAAGGCAAAATTCTGAAGAGACCTGTTTATGAATTGCTGGGTGGACCACAGAAGGAGAAAATTTTCTGCTATGCCTCCGGCTTTGATCAGGAATGGTATATGGAGCTTGGATTCAAGGCGACAAAACTATTCACACCTTACGGTCCGGAGCAGGGGAAAGAAGGCTTAATCAAGCTTGAAGAATTGGTGGCAAGCACGCGGGAAGCGATTGGCGATAAAATTGAATTGATGTTGGATGCTTGGACCGGTTTTGACGTTGAACATACCGTGCGCGTCTGCGAAATCATGAAACCTTACAGCTTGAAGTGGATGGAAGATTATATTCCCGCCGATGATTTTGTGGGTTATGAAACAGTGCGTCAACGCATTCCTTGGCAAACACTCGCCACAGGAGAACATTGGTATCTGCCAACTGTTTTTGCCGCTGCTGCGGGCCGGCGACTGGTCGACATCTTTCAGCCAGACGTTTTGTGGTGCGGTGGTATCACTGCTGCGGTCAAAATCTGCCACATTGCTGAAGCGAACGACATCTCTGTGATTGCACATGGCGGAATGAATTATCCCTACGGTCAACATCTGTCATTTGCGATGCCTGCTATCACGTGGGGCGAACGGTCTGAGGGCGTTTCTGCCCCCGGTGTGCCGCTTGAAGAGATGGTCAAGTTGCCCGGTACTTCAGTCATCAAAGATGGCTACCTCGTACCATCGGATGCTCCCGGTTTCGGCCTTGAAATTGATGAAGCCTGGATAGAGAGTGTAAGTACATAGAATCACGCAGGTTACTATGCGAGCTGCTAGTATTTTACCAAAAGAGGCGATGTTCGTTGGCGATACTATTGAAAATGACATTGTTGGTGCCAACGGTGTAGGTATAACGAGCGTCCTCATTGACCCAAAATCGCGGACGGACAACCAGATTTACCCAATCTCAAACCTGTATGCCGTTCTGTCCTGCTTGGAGAATAAACAGGGATAGAACCACGGCGGTTGACATACAGTTGTCGCTGCGGTGATTCCATTCTCATGACGTGGCGGAATATAATGATTAACACCAAGTTAAAAGACAAAGTCGCTCTGATTACGGGTGCCAATCATGGCATCGGTGCCGCAACCGCTCTGGCTCTGGGCACCCAAGGCGTAAAGGTGTTCGCATCATTCTTTCGCCCACCGTGTCAATACAGCAAAGCAGAATTGAAGAAAGCCGAGGCAGCCGGATTCGGTGGGGATGTCTTCTACCGAGCAATGCAACAAAAGCCCATCGAGCATCTCGCGAATCAGTTTGAAGAAGCGGGCATGAAACTATCTGTCTTAGAAGCCGACCTAGCGGATGAAACAAACATCCCAAAGCTTTTTGATACCTGTGAGAAAGAACTGGGGTCGGTTGATATCTTGATTAACAATCACACCCATTGCGTGTTGGAAACATTTGACCCTGAAGAAACTTCAAAAAACGGGAGGGGCATTTTTCTACCCACCACCTCAAGTATCGACGCTCACTTTATTATTAATTCCCGAGCGTATGTATTGATGATGCAAGCGTACTTGAAGCGATACCTCAAAAACGGATTGAACTGGGGGCGCATTGTAAACACCAGTACGGATGCCGCACATTGCCACCCGCTGAACATCAGCTACGCCGCGAGCAAACACGCAATTGAATCCTATAGTCGCTCCGCTGCATGTGAGATGGGAAAATACGGTATAACTGTCAACGTAATCGCTCCCGGACCGATTCAGACGGGCTACATCACCCCTGAAGCTGAGAAAGGAATTGCAGAATCTACACCGTTAGGTAGGGTTGGCAAACCTGAAGATGTGGCAGATATTACTACCTTCCTCTGTTCTGAGCAAGCCCGTTGGCTCACAGGACAACTACTCTATGTTGGAGGCGGCTATCGAATGCCTCAATAAGTAGGCGTTCAACCCCTTGAAAACCTGAAGCGATATGTTGACACTTAGGAGGTTGAATCATCCATGATCAAAATTCATGAATCCAATCGGCGGCACTGGAATAATCAGGCGACAATATGGGAGGACCGGCTGAACCGTGATGGCCGTTGGCGCAGGTGCCATAAAGAGCCTGAATTGGCATTTGAGGGCGAGACACTTGCCACAATCCGAGAGATGGTAGGCAATCTGCACAACAAGCAGGTGTGTGTCATTGGGAGCGGAGATAACATGGCGGCCTATGCAATGTCAGGATTAGGGGCAGCCGTAACTTCCACAGATATTTCAGAGGAACGATTGAAACTAGCAGCAAGTCGTGCAGAAGTGCTCGGCGTATCGATTGATTTTGTCCGTTCCGATGCTGCCGATCTTGGATTTGCAGACGATTCGACCTTCGATCTTGTCTGCTCCACAAACGGTTTCTTCGTGTGGATTGCAGATCTCGGTGGGGTATTTCGTGAGGTTTCGAGAACCCTGAAGCCAGGAGGTGCCTACGTTTTCTACGACATTCATCCATTCATGCGGCCATGGAAGGACCAGGTAACGCCCATTGAAATGGAGAAGCCTTATTGGGACACTGGACCATTTCGAGAGTCCACGGACGAATCGTATGAGTTTAATTGGACCTTAGCGGACTTGCTTAATCCACTGGCACAAGCTGGATTGACATTGAAAAAAGTTCTTGAAAGTCCAGCGCAAGATCCTGGATTTTGGCAAGGTAGCAGTGATACGTCCGACATCGATGAATCGTTACTTGATTGGAGGTGGAATCCCCGTGCTGGATTACCTGTTTGGCTGATAGTCGCTGCCTCCAGAATTAGTTGAGGTGAGATTCAAACACAATAGCAGATTGCCCAAGTTACCTTGCGAAAGGAATCCATACAATGATAGGGATACGGGAAGAGCAGCAAGAAGACTATCAGGAAATCCGCCAGGTTATCGTCGCTGCATTCGGTGGTGCCCCCGAAGAGCCCGCAGCCAATGTCGTTGAATTGCTTAGAGATAGAAATAAGGCACTGATTGCGCTCGTGGCAGTCAGTAACAACAGAATTGTCGGCCATATCATGTTTTCACCGGTTACGATGACAGCCGCACCCCAAGCGTTCCGCGCTGTCGGACTAGCACCCCTATCCGTCTTACCAGAGTTCCAAAGGCACGGCATTGGCTCTATGTTGGCACGCGAAGGGTTAAACAGGTGTGCGGCGGCCGGATTTGAAATAGCAGTTGTGTTGGGAAGTCCCTATTACTACCCACGATTCGGTTTCTCGCGTGCCAGCCTTTACGGCTTGGGCAATGAATATGACACTGACGAGAATTTCATGGCAATAGAACTGAAGAATGGTACTCTTGATAAAGTTAATGGCACGGTGCAGTATTCGCCAGAATTCAAGGAGTGTGGTTGCTGAGAAATCCATCTACAGGGTGATGAGAGCGTGACATGAAAATTATTTGTTCATTGGTTCATTATTTTATCGGTTTATTAATGAACGAGTGCACTAATGAACTCAATCGGTTTCTGTTGCACAATTTCTTAACATGAGCCCTACAGGATAATCTGTCAATGAAACTGACAAGCGAATCTGATAACTTCATAAACAGAGCTGGCTTTCTCATCTAAGTACAGTATATTGCCTCTGAAAACCACTGTGGCGAGTTTCTAGTCCTCATTATCTAAAATGGATTCAACAACATATGCAGCAAATCGACATCAGCACAAATCCAGCCTCTTGGGAAGGAACATTATTCTGGCATTCTCGCTATTGCAGAGGAACTCCCTGAATGGTTTGATGAGACTGCCCGAAGTGAGTCAATTTCTACTGACATACGACATCAGGAAGGATTTGTAGCAGTTTCTGAACAAAGAGTGGTCGGATTTGTGCCCCTCTACGCGGCAGAGGGCTGGCTTCACATCGGTTGGCTTGGGGGCGATAAGGGTTTCGTTTCGGAACGGATGACCAATTCCGTGCTTCCATCCGTAATCTTGCTAAATCGTTCATCTATTTGTCTTTGAAAGATTAATAGCTTCCCATAACATGAACCTTTGTCCTAATGCTTCTCATTCTCAGAAGACGGTTTCATCTGTGAAATCCAATCGTATAACAGTTGCACCGCTTGCGGGTCTTGTTGTGAGGTTGCCAGAGGTGGCATTTTACCCTTGCCCCCCCGGGCGACACGCTGATAAAGGATCGAACGTTCCGGGTCACCCGGCGCGATGAGCATTGCGTCGGTGATACCATAGGTATCGTGCTGCGGGGGGAAACCGACGCTGTAGGTTTTGTCCAGTCCCGTTGTGAAATCTAACACGATGCGGGCGTTACCACCGCCTGTGTGGACATGGCAGTTTGCACACGCGGCGTGTAGATATGACCGTGCCCTTGCCTCAAGCGGTTCTTTGGGATTGTACGGGTCAGCTAGCTTGGGGTACTCCTCCGGCAGCTTCGGCAGCGGCTTCTTGAAAACGCCGATATGATTCAACGTTCGTAGTTGATTGTCCGAAACGGGTCTGTAATTGTGGACTTTGTTCATTTGGAGCGTGGTGAGTCCCAAGACATAGTTGGCGGCGCGGCTGTGGCAGGCCATGCACTCCTCCCGACTGGGATAGTGCCAAGACTGCTCTCGGCTGCCATTAGGGGCACTTGAATCCTGAATCGTGAAGACACGGTCTATCCCAGCGGCGTCCACAAGGATTGCGTCGGTTTGCTCGTCATTCCAGATATAGGAGTATCCCCCCCACTCACCCTGTTGTCGGGTCAGTAACCGTGTTTCAATCCAGTGTTTGGAAGTGGGATTTCCTACTTCCAGATTGAGTGCGAAGGTTTGAATCAGTGCCGTTCCATCCGGGAAACTCCATCCAACTCCATCGGCAGCCGACATCTCAATTTGAGAATCATCCGGTAATGCGATGAATCGTTCTACATCCGCCCCATCCACCCACAGCGGCGCGTTGACTGAGTAGGGAATCAGCCCCGGATCAGTCTGATGGTTTTTAACCGATATGAACATGCCCGTTTCACTCAAACGGGTCGGAAACTTTTCTGTGGATTTGGGTTTGCGTTCTAATTGGTAGATACCACGTGCCAGATCTACGATTAATATCTCGTCGTTATGATCAACGCCGAAACTCACGATTTGTAACGTTGTATCGGCGATTTCCCGATGCCAAATAAGTTGCTCCCCGTCGTGGCGGAGTGCCCACATTTTTCCCGTTGCGTAGTCGCCGTAGACGTAGGCACCCCGCAATTCGGGGAATTTTGAGCCGTAATAGACAACGCCCCCGGTAATTGAACGGGCTTCGGAGTGGGGATGTTCGACTGTTGGCTTGACAATAGGCGTGGGCCCCGGTTTGCGGTTGAGGAAAAAGGGGTGACTACCTTCGTAAAGGCTCCAACCATAATTGTCCCCACGGCGCACGAGGTGAATCATCTCCCACCGATCTTGCCCAACATTTCCTGCCCACAGATGCCCCGTCTCGCGATCGAAGGTGATTCTCCACGGGTTGCGAATCCCGTAGACCCAAATTTCAGGCCGGGCTCCCTCGATATGGGTAAACGGGTTATCGCTTGGGATCGAATAGGGTAGGCCCGCCTCCGGATGGTCAACGTCAATGCGCATGATTGTCGCTGGTAGGTTACTGAGATCTTGTCCCTTTGGGTCCCTGTCGTAGCTTCCGGGGAGACCGGTGAGGTTGGTATCAGAGTCCATAGCACCGTCGCCGGCGGGGATGTAGAGGTATCCATCGGGACCGAACGCGAGGTCCCCGCCGTTGTGGTTGTTCGATAGCCATTCCAAGATAATCAGCTCGGAATTCGGATCGCAGCCATACGGCGGTTGACGCTCCACCGTAAAGCGCGAAACACGATTTTTGGTCTCAGTGACTTTCCCCCCTATCGGTCCATTGCTGACAACATAGAGATAACCGTTTTCTTCGTAGTTTGGGTGGAATGTCAAGCCGTAGGTTTCGCGCCCTGTGTCAAGTAGAAATTCGGCGTTTTCTGTATCCGGATGGTCTTTGAAGCGACGAATCTTGCCCCCTAGTTCAATGACGAAGAGTTGGTCGGTGCCCGGCTCAGGCTCGATATACACCGGTTGATCTAACGGAAATTTGGTAAATATCCCTTTAGGACGGAGTGATAAGGTCGGACCGGATTCTGAGCCTGACGTTTTGCCGGTCAGCGTTGATAAAAATGCCAGTAAGTCGTAATGCTCATCAACCGCCAAGAGTTGTGCGTAATTATCCGGCATCGGGGATTTTACGTTGATTCGCTTCCCAAAAGCACGGCTATAGGTTGGGCCTTCATCAATATCGAATTTATCGATGGTGCGTTCCATGCCCTTAACCCCTAAAACGATCTGCTCCTCATTTTCCGAGATTAATGCCCCGACAATCGGCTCTCTGTTATATGGGATAACAGTTACATAGGTCTTCAGGTTTGATTTTGACACGGTTTGCATTTCTTCCGGAGAGGCTTCAGTCTTGAGCGTAAGCGTTTCTTCATCCTCTCCGACGAGATCCCCGCGGATCGGCTCTGAATTGTTGGGCGTCACCTGAATCCAAAAATACCCTTTTCCCGCCAGATCCGCCAACTCTTCGATGGGTTCGGGGTCAATCTCGCTCAAAAGGAGCGTCCTCTCCGTTGACTCCGTCAACCCTTTGATATGCAGGACAATTTTTTCACTATCTTGTGAGATGAGTGTTCCCTCAACAACCGTGCCGCCGGTTGCGACGGATGCCACACCGTACCCGCGCACAATCTCGGCGTTGGGTTTCAGAATGGATTCTTCGATATAACCGATGCTGTTTAATGCGGCAATATCCGTTAAATCAGGACCTGGAAAGACCTCAACTCCATCGTCAAGGGTCTGCCCCTCCGGCTTCTCAATCCCATCAACATCGTGACATGCGATACATTTTACAACATTGACGAATACCTCCATCCCTCGCTCGGCGTCTGCGGCATGGATCAGTGGACGTGCCTCCATCTCTTTCGCAACGGTTTGTATATCAATCGGCGGTTCAAACGGTTTCAGATCTATCTCTCCTCCCTGACTCTGAAGGAATGCGATGACAGCTTCAATCTCTAAATTCGACAGACTGATTGGTGGTTTCCATGCCGGCGTCATGGTCTTACCGTACCCGTGGACGAGGAATGCCGCTGGGTCATAGAGGGACTCGATGAGATACACCTTCGCTCCCATGCCCGGCTTTCGCGTGGCAGCGTTCACCCCAATATCGGTGAGATCGGGCCCTCTGCCCGGCGGTGCGGATGGATTGAGTGTGTGGCAGGAGTAGCACGATCCCTTTCCGTTGAAGATTACTTTGCCTGCTTCCACAAACCGTTCCAGCTCGCGTGCTAGGGTTGAAAAATCATCAGAGGCATCGGGGGCACCCACGACGCGAGATGTCTCCCACGGAACCCGTCGGTCGATCCCGTAAGGTTTCACATCTGACGAGTTTGCGTCGGCTAATGCTTCACCATAGGGGGCTAACATCAGAACAACGCCGACCCCGACTATCAAAAAAGAGCCAACGAACGTGCAAAAACAAGCAAGTACTTGCATCCCGATCCATCGGGGGCGAAACAGATAACTGCTAATACGCACTAGTAAGATCCTCCAAATTGCTTTGTAAATTTCTACATCAAATAGGGCAACCACAAGGGTTGCTCTTACTATTGACATTCTATCAAATATGAGGTACACTTATCAACAAGTGGAGAACCTCGCAGAAGGCAAAATTATACCAAGCGTGAAAACCCTTACGTTTCACGCAAAAGCTTATCCTGGAATACAGGTTGAATGAACAATGCGACGAAAGAGATATTTTACTGTAGAAGAAGCGAACCGGTTGATCCCTATGTTGGAACAGAGACTATCAGAACTCAGAGGATTTCGGGAGGAGTTAGAACAACTTGGGGCGGAATTGACTCCGCTCTTTGAGGTCGTTCGCCATAACGGTGGGCATCGAAAAACACCGCACTTTCTCCAATTGACCGGAAAATTCCGAGATGCCATTGAGGAGATTCAGTCTTATGGATGCACGATAAAAGATATAAATCCGGGGTTAATTGACTTCCCACATCTTCGTGAAGGTAAGGAAGTCTACCTCTGCTGGAGGGTTGGGGAAGAAACAATCTTGTACTGGCACGAGGTTGATGCCGGGTTTGCCGGAAGACAGCCGATTGAAGAGTAAAGTTAAGCGCGGCAAAATCCTGATCCATCGGGGTAGTGTCTACAGCGTTTGAGAAATTGAGGGACTGGGTAGGCCCAATCCCTTAGTTACGTCATGAGTTAGATCTAATCTCCCCCCAACGCTTTGGAGCCAACCCCTGCCCCGAAGCCGGCAAGCGCGGATTCCATTCCCGGGCACCACTATCCGTAACGGGATGATCTGTCAACTGGAGGAGCTGACGAGCTCCAAGACGAAAACGATAGATATTCCAGGCACCACCCTCTTTTCTCAGGGTAACGAGAATTGCCCCCCCATCGGCACCCCATGCAGCATTGGCCACATCCATCTTAGGGAGCGGCACCCGTTCATACTTGATGACCTTACGCTGATTCCTCATCGGATGGAGGGTGGCGATAATCAAGATGACATCTTTTACCGCATTGTTGATGGTCTCTGCATACAAAATCTTTTTCCCATCCGGCGACCACCCCTCCAAAAACATCACCTTACCGTCCACCGGCTCGCTCACCTGCCAGCGGCTGGTCCCATCGGGGTCAATCGCGTAGACCGTCCGAGGCTCGTTGACCTTAAAGGGGTTATTGATGTGGCCTTCAAAGGCGATATATCTACCGTCCGGAGCCCACTCTACTTCTCCAACAAAACTCATGCCTCGTGTAATCGGCCGGATGTTGCTTCCATCGGCATCCATCACGTAAATGTTGGCATCGTGGGTCACGCCGCCATCCCGACTGCTAATAAAGGCAATCTGCGACCCGTCAGGTGCCCAGGTGGGTGCACCATCATACGCGGGATGAAGGGTCAGGTTGCGTTGGTTGTTCCCATCGGTATCCATCACATAAACTTCCCGATTCCCATCCCGCCTGCTACCGAAAGCAATCTGTTTCCTGTTAGGAGACCAAGCAGGGAAGCTATCACTTGCCTCGTTATGTGTCAGTCGTGTTTGGTTCCGCCCGTCCGATTCCATCACGTAGATTTCAGTGTTCCCATCCCGCTTGGAATAAAACACAATTTTGCCCCAAAGGGGGCTCGTTACCAGCCAAAAGCTGAGGGTAAGAATTGAGAATCACATAGTTCCTCCCTAGTCTACTATAGTAATGAGGCGGAATACGCTTTGACCTTTCGCTCTTCGTCGTTCGGCTCTGTGATGGCGTTATCGTTGTTATCATAGAGTTCAAGCCGGGTATAGGCGTAAATCCTATATGTACCATCATAATCAGTAAGGTCTATACCAAGTGTCCCCTCCGTATTATCGTTCAAATCCTGATCTGGATCCATAGCAGGCAGCCATTGTCCAAATTCATTGATAGTTTTAGCCACCACGAACGAGTTATCGTCTGCGTTAAGGGTTTTATCCGAAAACTCATACAAAGCTCTGACCTCTACATGACTGTCGTTTTCGATGTAATAGCTGTAGCAACTGAAGGTATGCGGCGCGTTATATGTCGGCTCCGCACCCACCGCGATGTCCCAATATACATCTTCTGTGTAACCAAAATCTGTTTCTAATTGACCCGTTCCTAAGAGAGAGCGGGCAATCAACGCCCCTGCCAATCCTAGTCCTAAGATGAGAAGACAGGTAAACCACGGATGTTGCTTCATAAGTGAAGTTAAGGGACAACCCAAGTGTCTCGCCCCGAAAAATGATGTAAACAACAGGTATCTCTTATCGGTGGTGAGTGTGCTTGTTAAAAAAACATACCCTTCGCGCCCACACATCTCAAATTTCCCCTTGATATTCCCGCTCAAGGGTATTGGTGAAATCAATCACCCGATCTAATGCCTCACTCGCACGGTCACGAACTGTCCCCTTGGTCTCTTCCTCAGCGAGCCATTTCTGCCGCTCCGGGATCCAATGCTCGTTGAGATACGTCAATTGGTTCATAAAGTGCGGATCTTCGGTATCACTGACGAAGTATTCAATGACGCCGAGCAGCCCGTATTTTCGATTCGTCTCCATATCTCCGACTTCCGACGCGATCTGATCTGCTAACGCCCGGTTTCGATCCTGTCGCGCCTGGCCAACCTCCTTCGCCGATTCCGTAAATAAATGTTCAACGAAAGCCTGCTTGGAGTTAACCCAGCGAGGTAGACTCTGAACATATTCCTCAAGGTCGAACTTGCCGTTGCGTCGGATAGCGGAATAACTGTGGATGTGGACATTGCGGAAAAATGCGGTATAGCCGACATTTGGGTCCATTGTGTCAGCGTCGTAGAGGATCTGATTTTCGACGTTTGCGTAGAGAAAACCGAACTGCTCCTCGGTAAGGTTCATCGGCTTCAGGTGCGCGAGCACTATGGCACTAACGGCATCAACGAAATCCTGATCAAAATCATACATCGACAGTATCTTCTCGGTGATAACCGCTCCGGACTCATGGTGAACCGTGCCGGCGAGGTTGTTTTCGTCATAGAGCTGGGTGACGAGATTCTCTCGACTCGGCATGAGTTGTTCATTCAGCCAGAGTCCGTCATGGTTAACGACCCGTTTGCCGTTTTCATCCGACAAAATTTCACCGTCATACCGCTTGGTGATGTCGTGGAGTGTTCCAGCGACTTCGAGTTTAGCAACGTCGCCGCCCTCACGCCTGCCGAGCTCCATGCTCATGGCACGAACCCGCATCGTGTGGTTCCATGTGTAGTGTCGCCATTGGAATCCAATACGGTTGTGATCCCATAGGTTGTAGGTCTCATTGACCAGATTTTCAAGTTCCTTTAATACTTGGGTGTAGTTCATAAAGCCTCCTTTTACGTCATATTAAGCGCAGCGAAATCCCAATTTATCGGGGCGTAAGATATTATTTTACCCCGATGTTTTGGCAAATTGAATACTGATTTGTACAAGTGCTGTGCTTGAATTGAATTCAAATTCATAGATTTGTCTGTCCCAACGAAAGCGGTAGTCGGCACCGTAACACGCGATTGCAGCAGGAGCGTAACCTTGAGGCACATGAATGAACAATGTTGCTTTGCCGCGCCTGGGAGGCTTGCAGACCACTAAGAAACTCTGGCTTCGCTTATCCCATCCGGCGGACAGAACCTCCACGCCGCCCTGTGTGAGGTGAATATCTGTGGCGAGTAGTTGGGGGATATTCTGTTCTGCGCGTAGGCACAGTAGTTTGACAGAGCGGGCTGGAATATCGAACAGAGCTACCTGCCCTCGAACATTCCCGAGGAATTCACTATTCCAAAAATCGTGAACCAGATAATATCGAGAGCGATTTAAGCCGAGCGAATCCAAAGCAAAATCAACATCTGCCTTTCTATCTGTCCAGTTGAAGACCCCAACAACATTGTAAGATTCGTGGGGAGATGTCACCGGTAGATTCCAGATTTGCGGGAATCTGCTTTCGTAGAGGTCAATGGGTATTGCAGAATTACCGGTTAGCGGAAAAATCTTGGCGAGCAACTCCGCCCGCTCCGGCTTGAGTGTCGTCAAATCATCGCTGCAAGTAACAACCCCGCCACTCATGCCTGCCATTGTCATTGCAATAAGTGCTTCGTTCAGAGGGAGTGGTTCATTGATGGTTAGAACTCCAAACTCATTTGTCCATGCGTTGCCATACATCGGAAGATGCGCCGCGTGGGCGTTGGCAATCGGTTTTAACCCTTGCGGGCTCTCCCAAGACCCTTCGCCGATATAGCTACCATAACCTGAAGATGTTTCATTCAGCCCAAAGTTTCCGATGCTCGGTCCCCGGCATGTATTACACGCTGCAAGAACGACCTCTTTCTCATTTTCCTCAATAATCTGATTCAGTAACTGCACCCCAAGCCGATACAGTTCAACGGAGGTGAGCGATACGTCGTGGGCCACGAAGTTGTTCAGTTCCGTCAGTGGTCCTATTGTGTATGCGAGTAAATCCGCTTTGACCAGATCGTATCCCCACTCATCAATCAGTTTTCGGATGTTTTTGCGAATATGCGCTTGTGCCCCCGGCTGCGATACATCGAGTACGGCGACCTCTATCCCATCCTCCGGCAAGACGATGGCAGCCGGTCTCTTTTTATTAGGTTCTTGCAGGAAATACTCTGGATGCGTCCTTAAAAGTTCGGATTTGACCTCCACACAGAACGGCGTAAATCGGATACCTGCTTTTAGTTCTTTGGCATGAATCTGGTCTGCAACCGATTTCATCCCATTTGGAAACTTTTGCACGTCCGCTTGATAGCTTCCAATTGATTTTTCCCAACCCTTTCCAATCTGAACGTACTCAAAGCCACCGGGAATCGATGGGGCAGATAGTCGATTTTTGGTAATTTGTTCAATCTGTTTGGAGATTTGCGCCGCGTTTATCGTCCCTTCCTCGCTGTCTTGTGCACACCAACCTGAGAAAACGCGATTTAGCGATTTTGGCTTCACACGGTGTCCGACCATCTCGGCGTAGTGATGGTATGCCTCCCACCCCTGATGCGCGAAGTTCAAGTAAACAGGTTCAGCATACACCTCCTCCCCTTGATGGCAGATATGGTTTTCACACTTATGGTAGAGAGCCCAGTGATTCACGCCATGGTTTTCTTCCTTGCCCCGTTGCGTTCTCCCATCATATCCCAGTTGAACGGCAGACCACCATTTTTGAAAACTCAAAAAGCCGAAGACGAGAGATCGCTTGCTCTCTGTATCGTAAAGAACCCCGTTGTAACAGGGTGTGGTGGAAGTTTCTTCGTTGATGCGAAAGCCGTCGTGAATTTCTTTAAGCCCCGACGTTGTCGGCGTGTTCATATCCACAAAGGTGTGATAACCCGATGGTGCACCCCCTAGGTAGATACCACCTTTGGCTTTACCGTTATGAGGGGAGACATCAATGGTGGATATCTGTTCTAACGCCATTGGTTTCTTGCGGGTGTTTTTTACGCCGACAGTTAATACAACATAAGGCTTTCTAGGATAACATCTCAGGTAGAGATAGGTTTGCAATCCATGTCCTTCTGGTTGATGCGAAAATGTAATGGGTTGGTAAATGCCGAATTCATCTTCGGTGGTAGGACTCGTAATAAACTCTGAAATTCCCGGATCCAGCGTTGTCAGTATCGTTCCATCTTGTAAGATAATCTTCGTATATGCGTCCCTGATGACGTTATAGCCTGTTTTATCAGCGTAGTTCCAAGTTCCTTTGGAAAGGTCAAAATTGATTTGGAATAGATTATTTTTCGCGATGACCTGACTGCCTTGCCGAGCAACCGCCAGATCACCAGCTTCTTCTTTCATGTGCAATGTGCCTCCATGCGTAAAACGTGAAACGGAGAGGTTTGATTGAGATGGAGGAGTAGAAATCGAGGATTGGAAGGCTAGAAAACTCAAGATTGGAAGAATGGGAACCTCATCCTTCCTCTTTTTTACCGCTCACCCTAAATTGCATAAGTTCAATCTGCTTCTCGGTTGCTGCTCCTCCTTCATCACTTACTTTGCTAACGCCCAACAATGAAGCAGCGTGGTCGGTTCACTACCAACCTGTGATAATGAGAAGGTATCTTCAGGCTTGAGAAAGAGAACGTCTCTCAAGCCAAGCGTTGATGTTTCTCCATTCGTTTTCACCGCTGCACCCCCACCGATCAGCACATAAATTGATTCTGCACCAATGGGGTCATGCGTAAACGCTTCGCCGACATTGATTTGGACGTAATCAAGCGATAGATGTTGACTCCCGTTTTTCGGCGAAACAACGCCACGCCAATCTCCCGATTTGCCAAACACCGGCCCCGCTTTTGCCATCGGAATCACTTGTACACCGCTTCTGTGCCCTAGTTCCGGTTTAGGCGAGTCGGCGGGGTGATCTCGTTCTCCGCGGTACAGGGCTATATCTGGCGGGGATTGGAAACTGATGAGCCGCGCCGGTTGATCTGTCGTATTGACAGTGCCATGAACCTCACGCGCCGGCACAAAGATTCCATCGCCCGCGATAATGGGGGTGTAAACATCCCCCTGACGAATATGACCGCCGCCCTCAAGCACCACAATCATATCCTCCGATTCATCGTGAATATGTTGTGTGAACTCCTGACCGGGGGCATGTTGTCCATGGTTGAGGGTCAGTTGTGTTGCCCCCATATCGGGATGGACGATCCGCCAGTTTTTTCCCTTTCCCATCCGGAAAGGTGTTCCTGATTCGAGATTAAGAATTTGCATAAAGACGCTCCTTTTCTGATCATAGTCATCGTTTTTGCGACCGCTCCCATCACCTGCGCGACTGGCTACATCTCCCAAACCTTATCGCTATTCTTCGCGGGTTTTCTACCCGACGGAAGATCTCCTCCCACGCCTTATCCGCATCTCGGTCAAAAATTACCAGATGCCCCTCTTCTGTATCGCAGCGATTCATGTATGCCCAAGTCTGGAAAAGCCCTTCTTCCAGCGTTTTCTCCACTTAAAACATGCCGCATCCGCTCCACTTTTTGATAGGCTGTCTGTTCAGACGTTATCTACAAAGAAATCCCGCGCCATGGAAGCCAATTCATTTAGAATCGCTTGCATTTCCCTTCTGACGTCCTCGCGGGCCGATTGTCTGCCCTCAACGTTGACATACAGGCCTCGGTATTTTCCCTGTTGATTAATTATCCATCAATATTAAAAAAACGCATACCGGACCTCCTCTTATCTTTGCAGAATATCTTGGCGATTGGGGCCGGATTCAACTAAAGTTCTAGGTTGAAAAATTGAGTGTAGCAATTTAGATTCGCACTGATTCATGAATTTGTTGATTTTCACGACCATACTTCATTCGCAATTTCATAATCCTGCGTGGTGTCGATCTCGTAATAGCCGCCCGCAATATCCAGCTTGTGAATTTCTACACCCTGCTCAACCATCTCCTGAAAGAGCTGAATTAGATACGCCTTCTGCACAGAGGCTGCCCCTTGAAAAGGTGTGCCACTATATTCATGACAAACCCGGTGGAAATGGTCCCGCAGGAGATCTGCTCCGCGCCGGCTAAATTTTGCGACGCCGATATACTCCCCGTGTGCAGCTTTGGGTGCTATATCACGGCTGATTCTTGTGACTCGCGCCCCGTCTGCGAGGATTTTTTCCCCATCATCTTCGGGGTGAAGTGTGCGTGCCGCGTAACGCTCCCGCCAAGTAGTATCGACGACAAGCGTAATGTCGTAAGGGGTATCCATCAATTTCTGCGTTACCCAGGGTCGGTAGATAATGTCCGCATAAGTGCAGGCAAAAGGCTCATTCATTTCGGCTTCGGCGTGAAAAAGCGAGGCTAAGATATTATTCTGCTGCCAATCGGTGTTATGGTAGAAGCGAAAGGCAGGGTAATCGTGCTGGATACGTTGAATCTGATACCCACCGACGAAGACAATATCCGCTACCTCTGCTGCACGCCACGCCTCGAGTATCCAATCGATGATGCGTTTCCCTTTAACCGCGGCGAAGCACTTGGGCGTATCCTCTGTCAGCGGCATGAGTCGTCTGCCGCGTCCTGCACCGATAATAATCGTCTTCATTTATGCTAGCCTCCTTGACTATATTTTACACCACTGAACCTTGAGCGTAAATCTTTTTTTTAGCGGTTTTAAATCGTTTTTTCCATTTTCGTTTTGAAGGCGGTGTGTTAAAATACAACTATCCAACCAAACTGTCGAAACCAACAAGGAGACTTTTTATGTCAAACGTTAACCCCTTCAAACAGCCGGGACAATGGTATCGCGGCAATACCCACAGCCATAGCACCGAGTCGGACGGAAGACTGCCGATGGCAGAACGCTTTGCAGCTTACCGTGAAGCAGGCTATGACTTCTTGGTGCTGACCGATCATCGAAAGGTCAACGATGTTTCCGCCTATAGCAGCGGCGACTTCTTAGCAATCCCTGGCAGTGAAGTCCATCCGAGCAATCCTTACGGCGGCGATACATATCATATCGTTGGTATAAACCTCCACGAGCGCATCAACTGTGCCGAGCTGCATCCCAACGCTGTAATCGAAGAAATTAAGCGGCAAGGCGGCGAGGCGGTGCTCTGCCACCCCTACTGGTGCGGACATACGCTGCTAGACTATCTACCGCTGAGTGGATATTTTGCGGTTGAAGTTTATAACGACACCTGCATGGGTATCGGCAAGGGTTTTTCCGAGCAGGCCTGGGATGATTTATTGGACAAGGCAGGGTGCCCGGTCTTTGGCATTGCTGCTGACGACGCACACGGCACGGAGCACGACTGTTTTCACGGTTGGGTCATGGTAAAGGCACCTGAACTCACCACCGATTCCATTATGACAGGATTTCGTACCGGAGCTTTCTATTCAACCCTCGGACCAGAACTAATCGATCTGGACTTGGTGGACGAAAGCGAAGAGAAAAGGAGCGTCACCGTCAAGTGTTCACCTGCACAGTCCATCGTGTTCAAAGCGCAGCGCAGTCGTGGCAAGCGCATTGTTGCCCCCGAAGGAGAGACACTAACTGAGGCAACGTATGAAGTGCCGAGCAGCGTCAAGTACGTCCGCGTCGAGATTACCGATGAAACCGGCAAAAAGGCGTGGTCAAATCCGTTTTTCTTTTAACCGCAGTCTATAAATGACGTGCTTGGGCATGTCCGAAGAATCTCATTATCAATACTAGAAGGGGCGGTGAACATTATCGCCCCACTATTTTGAAGGATGAGTAAGATTTAACGCGTACCGGCGATTGCCTCCTGCTCCCAAAATGGGTGTGGGTAGGCAGTCCCCCTTTCGCCCGCTGTTGTTAAGGCGATGATGCCATTGCAGGTGAGCAGAATCCTAATTTTATTATTCTGGTCAATTATCTCAAAACATTGCTCACTCGGACAGAGCCAGTGAGACCTTTGTCCCAAGGGGAAGCATTGGTATCTGCTGAGACCTACTTCAGGTGAGGTTATACAAAATCCGAGTTGGGGGAGTATGAATCCGCTATTGCGGATTATAACATGGCAATTCAACTCAGACCCGATTATGCAATAGCCTACTACAATCGAGGAAATGCGAAAATCAATATAGACCGTGCTTTGGAGGCCGTGCAAGATTTTCAAACGGCATTAGAGCTTGCAGAACAGGCCGGCGCTGAGGGTCTCAAAGCCATTATTAGTGGACCCGTGGAAATTCACATTGGATAGAATTTAACAAAAGAGGAGGAAGTTGTACAATGGCGGATCTGAAAGTCGGTGTTATTGGCTGCGGTGGGCACGCGCAAGGGCACTTGGCGATGATTAAAGATGAACCCCGGATGGAACTCATCTCAGTCGCAGAAATCGACGACCAGCGACTAGAACAGGCAAAACTCACGCATAAACCCGAATCTGCGTTTAGCGATTACCGCGAGATGCTGGATCAGGTGGGCCTTGATGTCGTTTATGTCGTTACCATGCCCGGTCATCTGCTGCCGATTGTGGTGGATTGCTTAGGACGTGACCTACATACATCGGTCGAGAAGGCACCGGGGATGAACGTCGGAGAAACACAGCAGATGCTTGACGCTGCCCGCAAGAGTAAGGGCAAAGCGATTCTGTCTGTTAATCGCCGCTACAAGCCGGAAGTGTTGGCGGTGCGAAAGTTACTACAGGAACGTGGTGGGGCAATACAGGTCGCTGCCAATTATCATAAACCACCATCAGGATTGCAGCGTCCGGGTCGCAGGGAGGTGGCACCGCCGGAGATTATCTGCGATGCGATTCACCATGTCGATCTGCTGCGTTGGATGGCAGGGCGGACACCGACTGAAGCAGCAACCGTTGTAGAGGTGTACGGACATTCGTGGAATGGTGAGCGGGAAGGCACACCCCGCTACAACGCTGTTATCGCCTTTGATAACGGCTGCCATGGCACAATGATGAGTCACTACGGGGTTGGCTATCGGATTCAGTCGGCGGAGGTCCACACCGAAGATATGTCGGCATATCTCGACTTGACACGCACACCGGAAATCACCCTTTACTTGGACGGATCACTGTGTGAAGAACCCCTTGACCTCGACGCTGTCGGTGGCTCAGATTTCAACGAGACACGCCATTTCACCGACTGCATCCTGAACGATACTACCCCTTGGAGTCCGCTAGAGGATGCGGTGAAAACGATGGAACTGTGCGAAGCCATTGAACGAGGACATCGGGGGAGACTTCAAACCTGATCCTGTTTAACGGGACAACCGATCGAGCACATTTTGTGTGATGCGCTCCACAACCGAATCACCGCCCTGCAATCCATGTGACCAATCGGTCGTAGCGGCGGTGAAAACGGTTCCCCCACGGGTATAAATTCCCATCGTCGCGGTGCCGGTGCGGCCTCTATCCCAACGTTCGTACCATTCGCAATCGTCTGGATGCCAACGCACCGGGGCGGTACAGAGAATGAGGAAGTTATCGGGTGTGCCATCCCGACGCGTTGGAACAGGGAGCCCGTCCTTAATTTGTAACTCGCAGCCATCGCATTCGTAACCCACGATGGTGTGCAGACCGCCGAAAGTGTCCCCCTGCTTGAGGCCCGTTCCCTCAAAAATCCAATGCTCCGGGCGATGCACCATGTATTTACCTGAACCATCCATAAATTGACCGTGGCTGAGGTGGTAACCTCCGTAGAGAAAACCGACGCCAGTCAATTCGTTTTCAGGGCGACCGACGAGGTAATGGCTCCACAAGGTACTCAAGGTTCGATAGTCGCCTGTCTTATAAATGGGGTCCATGTTGTACCACTGCTTCCAGCAGGTCAAAGCACGTCCTTCGTCTTCGCTGCGGACTTGCCAACAGACCGAATTCCCGCTAAAGAACGCTGCATTCCCACTGTCAGCGATGAATGCCTCTAGGTTGTCTCGCATCCCCCCAGACCAGTATTCATCGTGACCGACGCTCAACACCAGTCGATACCCCTTCAGGATTTCCGGGTAAAATTCAAGATCGCTATTGGCAGCGTAGTCGAGCGTGTAGCCGTTCCGTTCCGCCCATTCCACAAACAACAATTCCCATCTGCTAAAAAGCCCCATCATCGGTCGATTGAAAGAGACACGATGCCCCTGTAAGTTGCTGTGTCCATGATAAGCGTAGAGGCTATATCCGCCCCAGTTGTTATAGGCGTTATAGGTGTTCGTCGCCAGTTGAAGCAAGATCTTCGTGTCGCGTCCCGGCTGTGCGGACCGCACGACGAAGTGCATCATTCCTTCAGCAGTTCGACGATTTCTGTACGTGAAATCCCCACCGGTATCCTCCGCTCGCATTGACACTTCGTAATATCCACTCCGCCATGTATCCGGCACACGCAGCTTGAAGCTCGTGGGCCAACGGCAGCCGTGCGATGATGCATCGTCGGGAATCGGATACGCAGATCCAGAGAGTTCTTTCTCGATCCAGACCACCTCACGGGTTGCACCGACGCGCGCAATCTCCAGTGAAAACTCCGATGCGCTAGTAGAAATATGAAACCTGATTTCGTCCCCCGGTGCGTAGCTGAGCTGATCGGTGTACCCTTCAATATAAAGGGTACGCAACTGTACCTCTGAGAATGCTAACTGCGCCTTGTACGCTTCCATACAAATCTCCTTCTTGGCTGGGAAAGCAATAAAAAAAGCAGCCAAGTGAATGGCTGCTTTTTATGCTGAATTGATTCGAGAGGTATCCGAATCAACAAATTCTATTCAACTGCTCCAATTTTTGATGCCTCGGGCGCTTGGGTCGGCAGCTTCCGCGTCGCCATCCTATCTTCTGGCACATAACCGGAGTAGTCGGAAATCGAGCCGTGCGTCAGAGCGTAAACTGCGACGTTGGTCATGAAACGATAAACGCCGGGTGAGTATTTGACGGAGCGGGTTGGTAAGCTAACCGACTCCATTGCACACATATAGTCGCGGCGAACCAAAATGACCGAAATTTTATCGCCAACGGAAATGCCTTCAAGGAAGTTCCGCCTACCTGGGCGAGATCCCCACCAGAAGATATCGAATCCGGTCGGCGGCCCACCCATCTCGTAGAAGTTATCGTAGATTTCGTGGTCGTTTGGTATGCGTTGAACCTGATACTCTGGCATCACATATCGCATCTGTGCCAAGAATAATCGGGGCATCGCTTGCGTCGCCGCGTCGATACCGCAGTCGTCAAAGACGAGGAGACCGCCTTTTTCTACGAGATAGCGCCGCAACGCAGACATTTCCGTTTCAGAAAATCGACTGTCCATTTTGCCACCGCCATATTGACGACCCATCAGATTCTTAGAACGGACATGTGCCGGATCATGTCCCGTCATGAAAACTAACGGACATTTCATCAGGTTAGCGTCGTTTAACTTTAGTGCACCACCTTCGACGTTCATATCGGTCTTAATCTTAGTACGTTCGTTGAGCCATTTAGTAAAAGCGTTCAGTGAGGAAGCATCTGCCCACCAGTCCGAGAGACTATGGCGGAGGCGCGTGAAACGAAAGACACCGCGGATATCAGCACCACGACCAATAACGCGTCCGCCGGGTTCGCCCCGCGGCAATGGAGGGACCTCAACGTTGCCGAGCGTAATGTTCTCAACAACATCATTCAAGGCATCGCGAACAGCACCGACATGTTCGACCATAGCGAGTCCCTTCGGACGCGCAAAAGCGACCTTCACCTGCACAACGCCGCTAATCCACGACCAATATTGGCGGGCGCGGCACTTGGAGCCGTTGCGACAGGCGCGGAAAATGCCAACGCCCCAGGCGCATCAGAAGTCGGTAGGTCGGCATGTGTCACGACTTGCGGCACAGGTTGATTCGGGCTTGCTACTTTCGGAACGTTGGGGTTGAGGGGTGCCTCCAACTTCACCACTTTATTAGAGAATTCCAAAACGGTTTGCGGCTGCACGGAGGTCGGACGTACAACAGCTGCTGTTGTCACTCTAGGTTGGACTTGAACTTGCTCAACTACCACTGTGTTTGTGGTTGGAACGGTTGGTTTGACTACCGGTTTGATGACCGGTTTTCGAACTTGTGGTTTGGGGGGTTCCTTTGCTTGTAGGACTTCGGCACCGACTAAATCTTTGAACTGCTGGGTTTGAGTAACGAGGTAGATACCCGTGATAAAGAAGGCGACTCCGTGAACGATCACCGATGTCATCAAAGCCCCTGAGGTTTTCTTGGCACTCATTTGTTACCTCCAAAAATAGTTTGCGTCAACAGTCTGGATAACCCTTTTTATATCATCTTACATAGGATGCTAAAGCAGGTTTGTTTTTTTATGGTAAACGATTTACCAGTCGATGGAGAAACGCTCACGCGATAAGTCCCTGACTGGGAAGATGTACAGAGTCAGCGTCGAGCTGTCAACTACCGGTTATTCACGCCGAAAAACCTCGCGAAAAAGTGAAATGCTCGTGCCCTAACCTTGCACGCACTGTTAAAACGCAGAAATTGCCCGAACGACTTAGAGATTTCTCTATGTTACTAAACGCGTTATTAATTGTATGCCAAGATCTTCGTTCGGTCAAGAAAAAAATGAATCCTCTATGGTTACACACTATTAATCGTTTTTCCCGTTTCCAATCTGAATCCACTTTTTCTGCTTTGCAGATTCGACAACAGCATCAATTGCCAACTGTGCTTTCCAGCCATCGAAGAAGGAGGGATCTCGATCCGAATTAAGTTGTCCACCGAGAATTCCGTCAACAAAATTGCCCATCATTCGCCCTAGGGCGTGTGGTTTACCTTCAGCAGCTTCGAGTGGCAGATCGACTGTCTCCCAATCACCGTCGCGGTGGCGAAACCGTAAACCCTCCTGCTGGCCCCGGCTTAAATAAGCGAACAACGCGCCATCCTCACCGATGACTTCAATATATTTATTTTCCGGGCGTGCCGGCGTAATACTACTGACGAAGAACTGCCCTTTCAAGCCAGATTCAGTCTCGAACCACGCAGCAGCGAGATCATCGGTATCGATTGAAGTCGGTTCGCCTGTGCTGATATGCGGACGAACGCGCGGTACGTTATGCAACACGCCACACACTTGTGTAATATCGCCACATACCCACCGAATCGCATCAAAAAAGTGTGACCCCATATCGCCAAGGATGCCGGTGCCAGAAAGGCTTCGCTGGTTACGCCATGCTGCCGTTGAGGATGATCGCAGCGCATTCCAACCATCGGCTTGAATGCGAACATAGAACGGTTTGCCAATCTTGCCGTCTTTCAGCATTTTACGCAATTTATAGAGGCAATGCGTGTAGCGGAACGTGAAGGCGACATGATGAATCTTACCGCTGGCTTCGGCGATATCGTACATCTCACGTGCCTCAGCAACGTTCATTGCTAAGGGCTTCTCGCAGAAAACATGCTTCCCCGCTTGGAGTGCCTGTACCGCAATAGGATAATGGAAGACGTTGGGTGTCACAATTGCCACTGCATCGACTATGTCATCGGCGATTACGTCAGCGTAATCTGTATAGATTTTTGGGACACCAAATTTAAGTGCGGTTTGCTCGCACAGATCGCGGTTACGACGGCACAGCGCGACAACCTCTGCGTTGGGGTGCCGCTGTAAGCCGGGAATCTGACATACCTCTGCAAATCCACCGGCACCAATCACGGCAAAACGGAGTTTACGGTCCATGCAGTTTCTCCTTACTTCTCCTTTATTCCTTCTTTATGCAAAGGGTGTAGGGATCAAATTGCGCGAGGGGTCAAACGCATAAGTTTAGCGAGGTTAATTCAGTTTAGCAATCTGTTGGGTCAGAACACGGATATTCCGAGAAATTTCCTCCCAATCTGGGGGATCATCCGATAAGTGGAGATAGGTATTGAAGGCAGCCAGAGACTTAGCGTAGGCATTGACTTGGTAGTACAGATAACCGAGATCCCGATGGTCTTGTGCGGATTGAGGGGCAAGCCATGTAATCTGTTCGGCGGCTCTAACCGCTTTCTCATACGCCTCTTCTCTGAAATGGATCTGTCTCAGGTTCCGCAGCATCCGCGCGAGAATCTCTTTATTCGTAACCGCTTCCAGGAACCGGGGATGCATCCGCACGGGCTCACGGAAGATCTGTGTCAACCTTTCGGTAAGATCTTCATCGGATAAGATTTGCCCTCCCTCAAAGGGATCAATCACAGTTTCTAAATCCCTATGCTTGACGATAAAATGTCCGGGAAAACCGACCCCCACCAACGGCAATCCAATCCGCTTACCAATTTCCATATACACAACTGAAAGGGTAATTGGAATGCCAGTTTTGTGGTCAAGCACTTCGTTGAGATAGCTATTTCGGGCATCGTAATAATTTTCTTGACTGCTGCCCGCGAATCCCTGCGCCTCAAATAGATAGTGATTCAGATGGTTAATCCGTCCACTTGTATTTGCTTCCTCACCAATCTGCGATTGAAGCTCTTCGGCCATCTGATCCAACCGTTGTAGGTACACCTCAATGTCCAAATCAGCATAGGCATCTCTAGCAATGAGGAGGGCACCCTTAGCCAGATCAATCTGGTCATTTTCTAGTTGCGCTAGGTCAAAAAGAGCGTCTCCAGCCGCGTTTTTCATATCTATTGGCGGAGTTTGTATCCTCCGCCTTCCCCTTTTCCTGATGTACCCAGATGAAATTGCTATCTTTGTGAGTCTCAGACTTTCAAAACAGGCTTGAAAATCTTTGGCAAATGGGGTATCATGGGCATCAGATTCACCCGTTTTGGCGATTGCTTTGTTTCATAATGCCGCTCGGCTGAAACTCACATTATTGGATAGAGGATATTTTACCATAACTAACCTTGCTTGCCCATATCTATTCTCTAAAAACCGCCGGTAGTAGGAGCAAAGAATATCATGACCGACAACACACAAGAACATCGAGAATTAGTAACACTTCAACCAGAGGACATCGTTAGGTTGAAAGGCATCAGTGAGGCAGCAATCTCGCCTGATGGCAAATGGACGGTGTTTGTCCAAACCGTTCCAATCCTTGAAGTTGATAAGAGTGAACACCGGGGGCATATTTGGCTCGTTTCGACCGATGGTGGTGAACCGTTCCAGTTGACGAATGGTCCCGATGGAGACAGCGATCCACAATGGGCACCTGACAGCACACGACTTGCTTTTGTCTCAAAGCGGAGGGACGACAAAACGCAGATCTGGATTATTTCGATTGCAGGCGGCGAGGCAAAACAACTTACCCACACGAAAAACGGTGCGTCAAATCCGCGATGGTCATTTGACGGAAAACAGATTGCATTTCTGAAGGCTGAGGAGGATAGCCCGGCTGAAGAGAAGCGGCAGAAAGCCGGGGACGACCGGGTAGTCATCGGAGTCGATGACTTCACGCAGCAACATCTGTGGGTTATCGAGGTCGAAACGCTGGATGATGAATCCGAACTGCTCTTTAATTTGCCGGGGGAGGAGGCAGATGAGAATGTCAATGTGGACAAATCCCAGAGACTGACGACAGGGAATTTCCATGTCAGCGAGCCGTGTTGGTCGCCGGATGGGAAGCAGATTGTCTTTATTTTGACACCTTCTCCAAAAGCGGATGATACGATGTTTCACGGAACTGTTCAGGTCGTTGACATCGAAACCAAGAATATCCGAAAATTGACAGCGCATACCGGCAGAGAGAGTTCGCCGCATTGGTCACCGGATGGGAGGCAAATCGCATACTTGCATAGCCCAGAGGGTTATGGTCAGAAAAACCTCCACATCATCTCAGCGGAAGGCGGTGCATCAACAAGTCTGACCGCTACCCCGCTCGATCGTAACGCCGATGCACCGGTCTGGTCCCCGGATGGAGAGACCATCTACTTCATCGCAATGGATCGGGTGCGTTGGCAGCTTTATTCCGTTTCTAAAACAGCAGGCGAAATTCATCAAATCACCCACGGCGATTGGGTTATTGGCGAGGTTTCCATCGCCGATGATAATGATACATTTCTGTGTACTCGTAGCGAGCCATACGTTCCAACGGATATTTGGATCGGATCTATCCGCACGGGGGAGATGAAGCAGCTGACAAAGCTTAACCCCCAATTAAAAAACTTTGCACTCGGTGAAGTGCGGGTGATTCAATGGCCGAGCCGTGACGAACTTGAGATCGAAGGCTTACTCTGCTTACCTGTTGGCTATGAAGCGGGTAAAAGCTATCCGCTCATTGCCGAGCCACACGGCGGTCCCCGTAGCTCACGCGATTTGGGGTTCAAACCGACATGGCATTATTTCAGCGGTGAAGGCTTTGCTTACTTTGCCCCGAACTTCCGCGGCGGGGATGGATATGGAAACGACTTTGCCACAGCAAACTATAATGACTGGGGTGGCGGTGATTATCAGGATATCATGGCGGGTGTCGATTTTCTAATTGAACAGGGGATTGCCGATCCTGACCGTCTAATCGTCGGTGGTTCAAGCTACGGCGGCTATATGACAAGTTGGATTATCACTCATACTGACCGCTTCAAAGCCGCCTGCAATGTTTGCGGTGTCATCAATCTGGTCAGCTTTTATGCACAAACCGATATTCCGAGTTTTATGTCGCTCTACTTTGCCGGTCCTCCATCACAGAGGTTAGAATTGTACCGTGAGCGATCGCCGATTAGCTACGTGAATCGCGCCCAAACCCCAACCCTCATTTTGCACGGTGAGGAGGATATCCGGGTTCCTCTGCCACAATCGGAGGAATTCTACGCTGGACTCAAATCTGTCGGGGTTGAGACAGTATTCGTCAAATACCCTCGCGAAGGTCATGGCATTGGGGAGCCGCGCCATCAGTTGGATATGCTCAAGCGTCAGTTGGCGTGGTACAACAAATACGTGACCTGCGATGTAAAAGTTGATGAGAAGGAGGGCGTGACAGGCGCGTTTTAACATTTTATTATTTTTTTGTTTTTCCAGTTGACCCTTTTTTGTCAGTAGGGGTATAATGCACATCAGCGCGAAAGGCGACGGACAAGTGCCGTGAGTGTTGAAATTCGTTTGGTGACCGAAACGGACAAAGGACAGTTACGGAATTGAATAGATTTAGGTTAAGGTTTCCCAGATTCCCCATAATCCGAATATAAGGAGGTTGATCATGGACAAAATAACACTCAACCAAATGGTACAAAATACCATCGGGCAACATGGCTCAGAGACTGCGTTATCTCACAAAGTTGATAAGGAGTATCAGGATATCTCTTATGCAACACTCGCAGAGCAGATCAAACACTTCTGCTTAGGCCTGATCGAACTCGGCTTGCAGAAGGGGGATCGGGTTGCCCTGCTATCCGAAAACCGTCCGGAATGGGCAATAGCCGACCTAGCAATTCTCGCCGGCGGTGGGGTTACTGTGCCAATGTTTTCGACGCTGACCTCCGCACAGGTAGAGTACATCGTCAGGGATTCAGGGGCAAAGATTCTCTGCGTATCCAGCGAAAGACAGCTGCAGAAGATCAAGGACTGGGATGCAAATGTCCCAACAAATCTTCAGCACATTATTATTTTCGATGATCTGCAAGATGATGCAGTGTGCACATTCAGTCAGGTGTGTGAACTTGGGCAAATTGACGCTCAGGTTGAAAACGAGGATCAGATCTACCAGCAAGCCAGTGAGGCGGTTACGCCGGACGACCTTGCCTCAATTATTTATACCTCCGGGACGACAGGTGACCCAAAGGGCGCAATGCTGACCCACAGCAATTTTATGTCGAATGTGCAGGCTGCCACGGGGATTGTGACAATCACCCCTGAGGACGTTTTCCTCTCTTTCCTCCCGTTATCGCATGTCTTTGAACGGATGGGGGGACACTATCTGCCACTTAGCTCTGGTGCGACAATTGCGTATGCTGAAAGCCCGTTTACTATTCGCCAGAACATGCAGGAGGTCCGCCCGACCATTATGATGAGTGTGCCGCGTGTCTATGAGGCGATGCACGAAAGAATTCTCAACTCTGTCAAAGAAGGTTCTCCTACTAAACAAAAGATTTTCCACTGGAGTGTCGGTGTCGGCTCGAAAGTAAGTCAAGCCATTCAACAGCAGAAGAGGCCATCCCCCATCTTATCGCTGAAGGCGAGTATTGCCGATAAACTAGTCTTCCAAAAACTTAAGGCGGTAACCGGCGGACGCCTACGCTTCTTTGTTTCCGGCGGTGCTCCCTTGTCGAAAGCGATTGCGGAGTTTTTCCATGCAGCGGGCATCCTCATCCTTGAAGGATATGGCCTGACGGAAACTTCACCTGTCATCAGCGTGAATAGTCCGGACCGGTGGAAGTTTGGCACTGTGGGTCCCGTCATTCCGGGTGTGGAGATGAAAATTGCTGACGATGGGGAGATTTTGTCGCGGGGACCACATATCATGCAGGGTTATTTCAACAAACCGTCAGATACAGCGGAAGCTATCGACGCAGATGGGTGGTTTCACACAGGTGACATCGGGGAAATTGATGAAGAAGGATTTCTGACAATAACAGATCGTAAGAAAAACCTCCTCATCCTTTCCAACGGGAAAAACGTTGCGCCGCAACCCATTGAGAATCAACTCAAGCAAAGTCCGTATATCAGCGAAATCATGCTTCTCGGCGATCAGCGTAAAAGTGTTGCTGCGCTTATTGTGCCAAATTTTGATGCGATTAAAGAGTACGCGGGAGAACAGCAGCTTGAAGCAGAGGATGTCCCTGCACTCCTCCAGACGCGAGAGATTCAGGGACTGATTCGGGGTGAGATCAACCAATATTCGACCGATTTTGCTGACTTTGAGCGGGTTCGGATGTTCACTTTAATGGCGGAGGAATTTTCAGAGGAATCGGGAGAGATGACGCCGACTCTCAAACTCAAACGACCGGTCATTATGGAGAGGCATAAAGCGGCGATTGAGCAGATGTATGGCGATGATAACTAGGACGTGTTGACAGTTGACACGTAGGTTGGGTTGAACGGTAAAAGGAATTCCTATCAACGACAATAGGAGCTATGTTTTTCAACAACACCTGCTTATAGATAGATGAGGGGTGCTCATAAAGTAGTAGGCACGGTCGGGCCCTAAACCACACACCGTTACAGCATATGGCTTGGCTAACACGCAACTTCCATTAAACTCGCCCCCATAACTTGTCTCCAATCCCGTCTGAGCCCCCTTCTGTGTCCGTGTTTTCTGTGTCATTTGCTACATCTGCGACTCAGGCAATACTTATGAGCACCCCTCACATATCTAAAAACCCACGATGTATCTGATTAAACTCCTATCTACGGATTTTTTCACCGGTTGAATCTTGTTCTCAGGAAAGGGACTGCTTAATCTCCTGTAGTTTCTCATCCGCACGTCCTAAGAAAAATCTCTAAGACTCGTTGGGCTCAGCCTGCAGCTGATCCCTCAATAACCTTTGGTGTTAGTTTAGAAACTAAATTGAGCAATAGATAAAGGCAATCCATCTTCATCAATGGATAAGCCCGCCCACCGCCCCAAGAGGTTAAATGCCATCATCGTGAAAGCAAGGCGCGTCTTGAAATAAGCCCGACACCGATACCTGATTTTCTCCAAATGGTAGACCTGGGTCAACATCGACAAAACGATTTCGACTAGCAACCGACCTCTCCATTCCCCACGTCGGTAGACACGCAAGTTGGTCCCTGAGCGATTGGCTTTGGCAAACCTCGTATCAGCAAAAGCAACCATCTGGTCACTAACTCCCCCCAGATGTTAGGAACAGCTACCATCGTGCATATTAGCAGTGGTACAATCCTAATCTACAATCAACCTTAGATGGTTGACCTGCACACATAGTTTTCCTCCTACAATCCAGTGTCAATTGAAAGCCACATAGGACACCGAATTACTGGACGACTATCCTTGTACCTTTCTTTTAAATTAACAGATACAATTCTCCTAGGGACAGTCGTGAAATTGCTTGACTTTGAAATCCTATTCCATTACAATCAGCAAAATTTTATTTGTTCGCACAACGTATAACCACTTCAAAAGGAGCAGTTTATGACCACGCCATCTTTCACCCGATCTACTCCGCATGACCTGGTCCGTGTTGGTGTGATAGCCGGTCCCGGCGGACATATGCACGGTATCTGGGGCAATACGATGAACCCACCCGCGGGTCAAATCCGCACGACAGGTATGCTGCTGACACACGCTTGGACCATTAGGCCTGATATGGCGGAGCGACTGAACTCGTTATTCCAAGGCGTTGGAATTGTCCAACATCCCGCTGATATGATCGGCCATATTGATGGCGTGTATATTGACGATGTCACTGCAATTTCGTTGTATCCGCTGTTCGCAAAGCCTTTCCTTGAGGCGGGGGTCCCGACATTTGTTAATCGACCGTTTGCGACCTCCCTAGCGAAGGGGCAGGCGATGGTAGACCTCGCGGCAAAACACGGCACCCCACTCTTGACCGCATCAACGTGGGAGTTTACTGAAAGCGTCGGCGACCTGCGTGCAAAAGCCGCCGACATGAACGACATCAAAGGCTATGTCGCACACAATTCGATGAGCGATTATTATTCGCATGGGCTGCACGGTGTATGGTACATCCATGCCGTATTACGGGACGAGATGAAGAAAGGGCGGGGGAAGATGACGGGTGCAGCGTATCACACGCCTAATTGGCGAAAGCCTAATGGTCTCGTAATCTATGAGCATGATCATCCGACGCATCCGTACTACGGTTCATTGCAATTGGTGAGTGGTGCGGATGCACAGGGGTATATGCGTATTTTTGGCGATCATCAGGGTGATGCAGAAGGCAAGATACCGGGGCGTCCGGGGTATTTCCGCTACAATACATGGAATGCCTTGCAGCTGGTTATTCAAGAGATGTTTGAAACAGGTGAATCGCCGGAAACCGGCGACGACTTAATGGAAAAATTAACGATGTTTCTCCTGCCGTTCTATTCGATTCTGGAACGCGGCGGGGCTTTTGTCCGTCGGGAGGAATTGGGGGATTGGGAGGTTCCGAATCCATCGCCGGTGTTGATGCAAGATGGAGAACCGACGGATAGTGCATTCCAACAACCGTACACCGAAGCGGAGTTAGATGCCGTTGAGCGCATGTTGTCATGATAACTTTTGGTGCGAGTTGGTGAGGATATTGAGTTCAAGCGTTCAAAAGTTCAGTAATGCACCAATCAACCAATTATTTTCACGTTTCACTTTCGGTCTTTGACCGGCGAGCGTATCAACAGTTGCAAACTAGTACCATTGGTTAATAGTAGACCAATTGGAGGGTAAACAATGAGAGTCGGTATACACGCAGGTTCCAACAGTGCGGACGAAATCGCGGCGAGTTGTCGGGACGCGGGTGTGGATGAGATTTTTCTCAGCGCGGGTTCGGTTCCGGGGGCAGCAGATCAAGGGTTCATGACGCCGGACGCCTTCAAGCCTTTCAGAGATATGCTTCAAGAGCGCGGGGTTCAGGTATCCGGGATGATTGCATCGCCGCCTTCCAAAGAAGCGGTGCTCGGCACAAATGAGTCAGAGGTGGATGCCCTTTGCCAAACGCTGCGAGCGATAGGGGAATCCGGTATTGATGTTGTGCTTTTTTATCCGCTGGATCGGTTAATCTACTTTCAGGAATATCACCCCGGCAGACCCCTGATGGTAATGCCGGGTGAGGACGGGTGGGATATGGTTATTCAGTTTTTCAGGCGGGTGGTCGGCGTAGCGGACGAGGTAAATCTGAGGTTAGCCAATCATCTATGGGCGGTTGATGTGCTGCACTCCATCTGGGATACGGTGAAAAGCCCCAACAATGGTGTGACCTACTGCCAAGGGATGTCCCTCTTTGGTGAAGACCCACATTCACCCGTTGGCACATGGGGCATGGATCGAATCTTTTTCTGTCACGCGCGTAACCAGATTAGACACGGTCAGATCATGATGGATCATGACGAGGTGCCACTGGACAGCGGTGATGTAGACATCCCCCGATGTGTGCGGGCACTGCTCAAGGCTGAATATAATGGGCTGATTATTCCTGAACATCTCGGGCCCCAAAGCATACCCGATGCTGTCGCCTATCTGAAAAGACTAATAGACGGCTAAATCCGTCAGCAATCTGGTTCTGATATCGTTGATAAAGGTGATAACCCTTGCGAAGGTCCCGATGCTGTTGGCAAATTCTTTGCCTTACGGCACCGTAGATTCACGGTCTCATAAGTTCCGATCAGGGTGTTGAGACAACGAAACCGGAATTTGAAGTCTTCGCAAGGGCACCAGATCCAGTGTTACCGGGACTATACTGACTAGTACAGTCCGTCCGCTCCTTCTTTTTTCGGATAAGCAATCGCCGCGGATGGGTATATCGCCACCTTGGGCTTTTGGTCTCGGTATATCTGCTTCAACATATCCAAGATTTCATCCCACGAATCCATTAATTTGGCCCTGGGTTGCGCTTCCAACACCTCCATCGGACCCACAGCATTAGAGAAAAGGATATAATCCCAATCCTCTGATCTAATTAGTGGTTTCCGTTCTTCGCGTTCCTGGCTCTCAGCCTCACGGCGAAGTTTTGCCCCAAGGATACCCGCTCGGTGATAGCACACACCTTCATCCCCGGAGGAGACTAAGATGCGCGTTGCTTCCGGTGATGCGTGCCACATGGGCCACCCACCGATTTGGCCATAACTGAGATCATGGTCACGTGGATAGCCGGTAGTAACCACAATATCGGCATCCTTCATTGGTGTGACTGCATAAGCAGCCCTTGAAGTCTCAGCAGCAGCGCGATGGGCATCGACCACGTCACCGACGAAAAGGGCGGTAATCTGCCGTCTGTCGTTAAGAGTGGTTATCACCGTTGTATTCACCCCTAGCATTCGAGCGGCTTCCTCGGAGTTGAGCCGAAATTCATTCTCGACATTCTCCGCATTTCCGCCGCTTTCCAGCGTTCCGTGGGCGGTGCTGATGGTTTTGTAGTTCGACACGCCGGGGATGACAATCTTCCCACCGCCGCTAAAGGCTGCGGTGCCGTGGGGCCAAGCACCCCCGACACCAATCTTTACATCACAGTCTACCACCCATTGGTTGCAGTGAAGTGGTACCCCCCGCGAGGTCTCACCTATGTAGATGTAGGCGTCGTCCAACTCGTTCTGCCTAACGCGAAAACGGCGCACCGTATCCTCGCCTAGCTTCTTCACCAAGTCAGCATGCTTCATGCTTCTGTGACATCCGAAGCCCATGAAGAAGATGATGTTTTCTTCGGAGATACCGCCCTCCTGAAGCTCCTCTAGGATGAAAGGGATAACTTCTGAGGCGGGGGTTGGACGGGTTAAGTCGTCGCAAATGATGACAGCACTGTTTTGGCCCTTTGCTATCTCCGCAATTCGTGGCGACCCAATGGGTTCATGGAACGCCTGCCGCAGCTGGTCTTGAGTCAGCACCGGCTGCTTTTCATACGCGATGACGTTGATGTCCCAATCGTCGGGAAACGTCAAGTCGACTTCTCTATCGCCATACCAGGCACCCGTTAAAACTTGAACAGATTGCATATTTGTCTCCTTCTATGTAGAGCTAGAGCCGTGGATTACTAACTCTAATCACGTGGATAAGCGATCGCTGAGGAGCGATATATCGCCACCTTTGGATGCTGGTCGCGATATTTCTGCTTCAGAAAGTCGAGGATTTCATCCCACGATTCCATTAATTTGGCTTTGGGGTGGGTCTCTAATACCTCCATCGGACCTACGGCGTCAGAGAAGAGGATATAATCCCAATCCTCCGATCTAACTAACGGCTTCCGCTCTTCGCGTTCACGATTCTCCTCCTCGCGAAGTCGTTTGCCCCGGAGGAAACCTGCCCGATGATAGCCGCTCCCCTCGGTGCCGGTGTTAATCAAAATACGCGTTGCCTCCGGTTGAGAATGTCTCATGGGCCATCCGCCCTGACTACCGTACGCAAGGTCATGGTCCCGCGGATAGCCGGTGGTAATCACGATATCAGCGTCGGGCATTACTTGAATGGCGTACGCCTTCTTGGCGGCTTCAACGGCAGCGCGGTGTGCTTTAACCACATCGCCGACAAACAGCCCGGTAATCTCGCGCTTATAGTCCAAGATGGTCAGCACCGTCGTATTCAACCCCGCCATCCGGGCGGCTTCTTCGGAGTTAAGCCGAAATTCATTCTCGACATTTCCAGCCCTGCCCCCGCCCTTTAATGTACCGTGGGCGCGACTGATAGTTTCGTAACTGGCTATACCGGGGATAGCCAGCTTTCCACCGCCGCTGAAACCTGCGGTGCCGTGTGGCCATGTTCCACCGATGCCAATTTTGAGCTCACAGTCCATCACCCACTGGTTAATATGCAGCGGAATCCCCCGCGACGTGTCTCCCAAATAGACGAATGGGTCATCCAACTCGTTCTGCTTGACACGGATGCGATTTACGGTATCCTCACCGAGTTTCTTTGTGATGTCATCATGCCGCATCTGTCTGTGGCAGCCAAAGCCCATGAAAATTAAGATATCTTCCTCGGCGATGCCTCCCTCTTGCAGTTCATCTAAGATGAAGGGCATCACCTCTGAGGTCGGAGTCGGCCGCGTAAGATCATCGGCGATAAGGACGGCACCTTTCTTTTTCTGCGCGAGTTCTGCGATTCTCGGTGACCCAACCGGCTGCTGAAACGCCTGTCGCAGCTGATCTTGCGTCAGCACTGGCCGTTCTTCAAAAGCGATGACGTTAAGGTCCCAACGATCAGGAAACGTTAAGTCGATCTCTCGGTCGCCATACCAAGCGGCTGTCAAAACCTGAACTGATTGCATTATCAATCCCCCTTACGGAATTAGTGGATCTACGAATAGGGGAACCGCGAAGACTCCCCCGTTGCTGAGACGTTGAGCCGGCAATACGGTATTGACGGACTCCCAAGCCTAAATACTTGGGAGTCTTGAATGCTGTTAGCCAGCAGACTTACATAGATGCGGGTTGAATCGCACACCTATGGGGGACGCCATAGCCCCAACTACAGGACCAACAAAAATCCTGATACTTTTTCCAAATGTTGATTGCACCCATACCATCACGATAATCTGAAAACTACAGTGATTGCAGTACTTAGTACACCCAATGATGTGATAGTCGCATCTATACACTGCTGACGAGGTGTGGTTATTTGACTATCTGGTTGAGTATCTGCACAGAAAATCCTTTCTTCGTTGTTAGTTATATGCAGATATAGGGACATAAATAATAGCGTGAGTTAAAAAAATCCGAAAACATTGTTCTAGCCCAACCCGAAAGCATTGGAATTATACACTAAAGTGATTTTTCGTTAAACATAATTCGGAAATTCTTGACCACAGATTAGCGGATAATCGGGCTTAGGTGCATCCCCCATATATTTCGTTTTTGAACACATATAGTGCGTAGCGTATCCCCGGCGCTGCTTCGATGAGCGGTTGGCATGGCTGCTGTGTAGAAGCAGGCTATGGTGGAAGCTACAATCCCCCGACTTCAATTCAACGGGCACTTCATTCTCCCACTCCCCTTCAAGCGCGCGGCTTTCGATCTCCTGCTCGCGTTCCCTGCTGATTAGTCCCCATTTGTGGCTGCCCGGAATCATCCACAGACACCCGTTTTCAATCGTTGCATCGTCCATCGCCGCCCAACAACTCACGAGGTTGTACGGAACGAGGTGTTTCCACGAATTTGAGTCTTGGTGATACTCCTTACGCGAACCGTGCTTCGGAGGCTTCATGAATAACTGATCGCCGTACAACTTAATGTCAGGGCCGAGTAAATCAACGATGATGTCCACAATTTTCGGATTGGCAGCGTGCGCCCGCATTACCTCATCATGAGGAACAAGGTTCCACAACTTGCGAACAGATTCGATTTTTGACGCTGTCTGAATCTCACCCCTTCTAATGACAGGCTCGACCTGAATCCACTCTGCTGGCACATGCGACGCTTCACCAGAAGCAATAAGATTCGCCTGTTCTTTGAGAGCTTCCACTTCTTCTTCGGTGAGGAGATTTTGAACGACGAGGTAACCGTTTTCCCAAAAATGCTGCTTCTGTTCATCTGTCAACGCCATATTGGTCTGCTCCTTTTTCTATGCAGTTAGAACTTACGCCGTTGAACCCTCGAAGCCTTATCGGGCGAGATTCATATCTCGACACCGACACGTCAATTTTCCAAAATCAACCGACAGAAGGCCTATGTTGGTGCGTTTCGCAGTTTAGGCGACCCCGATTTCAGCGAGGGTAGGCTCTGCGCCATGATTACAGATTCGGTGAACATGCCGCTCAACACCCGATTCATTGAGGGGCGACAGTTCAGCCCAAAGTAGCAGGCACGCGGATCGTGCTGTCATTGACACAACGGGGACGGTAGTGGCAACTTGGGTTATTATAGTACAACAGCGGAAATTCAGTCAAGCCTTTACTTCATCGGATAGCCTTCCAAAGTCAGGGGCCGGGGTTGAACGTTAGTGTGTGGGTAGTTGGGCCAGGAAGGAAAGGCAGAGGCTCTCCTTTTAACCAATAGCTGTACTGGTCCTTGTAGTTTTTTGATAAAGGATGACCCGATTGACCGCAAGGTATATGTAGAATCCCATCCGCAGGGTGAGCAGCGGAAATGACCATGCGCTCAGATGCACTCGCAGACCGAACACAATGGTTGCCTCCCGGAAGGGGCTTCTGCGGCATATTCAATATCTTACCTAGTATAGGAATAAATCCGATCGGATGTGAGATTTGAGTCCTATGAATGGTGCCCCACGTCAATTGATCTAATGAATCAAAATTGTGTTCTCTAAGCAGCTGTCGGATAGATTCTTCCAATTTCGAGAGGATGAACTCCTCCCAGCTTGGATAATTCGCTGGGTCTGGAAGGACTTCTGTAATTCTTTCTTTTAGCAGGCTACGGAGAGGGGTTTCCATATTCCTCCAAGTATATGCGAACCTTCTATCAGTTTTGTAACAGAGTGCTAAAAACGGTTTAAATACATCCTCAGCCAGAATTTGTCGGAACCGAACCAAAATTCCAAAAGCAACGCTGTCCACCTCCGCTTTACTATCCCAAGCTTCTATCTGCTTCCGGGCCTCTAGTAAGAGGGGTTTATCTGTAATAACACCTTTTGTCAAAACAGACAGTGCTAGCTGTTGGTAAAATTCATAGAAGTGGTTCGTCGTATCCAACTGGAGTTGGAACATATCCTGTTCCGTAACCTGATCCATCTCGCGCAAACGTTTGTTGATGCGGTAAGCCCGATGGCTATTGGCGAAGTTATAGCCGATGATGTAGGGATAGTCTTTACCGAGCGTCCGATTATTTGCAGTTGCGATAAACCCCTCTGGCGGAGAAATCACACGCGGCAATTCAGAAGGTGGAATATAACCTTCCCAGCCAATATTGCCATCCGCCCAAGACTTGGTGGAAGATCCATCTAATCCTTTTCGGATAGGAATTTTCCCACAATATGTCCAAGCAATTTGTCCAGCGTCATCAGCCATAGTCACATTCAGCGGTGGGCCTCGAAAGTGATTCATGACATGCAAAGCATTTTCAAGCGTCATCGCCTGATCCATATCAAGCAACTCCATGCCAACCGCTTCAGGCTGCAGTGCTGTCCAATGAATGGCGACCGGCTGACCCATTAGTGGGGTTGGACTGACAGGGCCCCATATTGTGAGCTTGATAGGTTGGACAATGTATCCCTCTCCTTTGATTTGGATTCGCTCGTTGAGGACCTCAAATCGATTCCAGCCATTTGGTGTCTTGTATTGATCTGGATTGTCGGGGTTAATCTCCAACCGGACTAGGTCAAGGAAATCCCCACAGGTATAGGTGAACCCCCATGCCACATGACCGTTAGATCCGACAACCACAGCCGGAACTCCCGGCAAGATAACACCAGAAATCTCAACGTTTCCGTAGCGGAGAGACGCTCGATACCACGTATTGGGTATAGACAAACCGAGATGCATATCGTTCGCCACAATCGCCCGACCATCTGCTGTCTTCGATTGATCCACCACCCAACCGTTTGACCCCACGACGCGGGAGGTTGCGCGAACTAGTCTCTCTTCGTTCTGTTTTGACGCACGACGAATCGAAGCGAGTGCCTCGACAGGGATGGGTTGAATTGGTCGGTGAGAGTCCGGCCCCCCCAAGAGAACCTGGGTGTAGCTATCTGTATCAGGGGTCAGAAAAGCGACAACTTCCGGTGGGAGCGACTTTTCCATGATAGTCATCATCCGCTCGTCGTCTTCCCTGAAAGATAGCACCTGAAAAATATTCATAACCGCAAGGATACTGTCCTCCACCGTCCAAGGTTCTGGCTGATAACCCAAAAGAAGAAATTCAAACGGGGGGGTGTCCATTTGGCGAATAAAGGCGTTCACTCCGTTGGCGTGGGCAACGAGGACTTCCCGCTGTTCATCGGAGAGATTGGCTACGATTGCCTTAGTCACACGGTTGAATCCGATAACTCTCTGTCGCTTATCGGCTTTTACTGCAATTTTCCCGACAATTTCAGAGAGCCGTCCGGTGGCATAGCGGCGCATTAAATCCATTTGGAATAACCGATCCTGGGCAATCACATACCCTAACGCTAAGGCAGCATCCCTGCGCGTTGATGCAGTAATTGTCGGAACCCCAAAGCGATCTGAAGTCACCGTGACCGGTAGGTCTAACCCCTTAATTTGCAATTCACCATCGCGGATTGGCAGAGATGCCCGAAGTTTAATAATGCTGAAAATTCCTGCACCTACTAGCATTAATAAAAGGATGGCTGACAGGTAGAGAGTAGCCTTTAGTATTCGTTTCCTTCTACGAGTCATAATGATAGCCCCTCTCTATAATATTGGGCACCACAGTATTGGTTCACCTCTCGCCTAGATTCCCAGCCGCAATGCGACCGCAGCAAGTAGAATAAGCAAGGAAAACACACCGATAAGACTGGACACCACCGCCATCTGACCGCGCATTTTGTCGATATGTTCGGGAAGCTCCTCAGTCCCCGGTTCAAGTGCTTCAACAGCCCGCGCTAACCGTGGTGCCATGATAAAGCCGTGAATTCCGGTCAAGAGAATCAGGATAAGGACAAGAAGAATTTTGATACCAAGCATCCGCATGAAGGGCCCAATCAAATCTGGACTTTCTAACACACCAGCAGTGAAGATGTTAAATAAGCCAGAGAAGATGAGAATCACCACACACGCCCACCCAATCGGTTCAAAACTTCTACCGATTTGCGTCACGATTTTAATTCGTTCCACAGGGGGCACCGAGCGTTTGAAGTGAGGCACAACCACCATCGCTATCATAAAGTTACCGCCGACCCAGACCGTGGCAGCAGTAACGTGTAACCATAAAACCAATACACCAAGTAATTCCATGACGTCTCCTTTCTTTTAGAATCGTATCGTTCCTAAATTTTTTCAATTGCTTCTGCAGTCAGCCATCCTGAATATTCATCGGGTAGATAGATTTTTACCCAATCGTTACGCTCCTCCTGAAGCTGAATTTTGGTGCCTTCATGTAGTGGAAAGGCAATGGTTTCGGACCCCAAATCGGGTTCACTCCGCACCATAACCTCGCTTGCAACGACGATGGCATGTGACAGATTCATCTCTCGAATTTTCAAACCTAAAAGCAATAACGAAAATAGCCATGTGATACCTCCAATCAGGACGACATAACGTAACATCCGTTGGAAATGATGGTTCTGAGTGAATTGGATCGCAATAAGACTCAGGGCTGCGATCCAATACGGAACAAGCCCTGCCCAAACAATCTCATTTGGGTGTAGAGTAGCGTATAAGAGCGAAAAACCGGATCGGGGCTTGACAAGGTTGAATGAATCAACATTCTGTGCCTTGGCGACTTTGAGGTTGAAGTTTGTATCCTTATCCCTTGGCATCAATCGCTTTGCACGCTCATAGTTCAGGATGGCTTTTCCTCTGTTGCCAAGACGGAAGTAGGCATTGCCGAGATTATAATAAATGGCACCATTTTGGATCGAACTTGCAATCTGTTCGTATTTTTCAGCTGCCTGTTGATACTGCCCATCCTGATATAAAGCCTCTGCACTCCGATAACTCGCCTCCAAAGTTGATTGAGATTGGGAATAGGCGTACTTCACCCAAAAAGGGAGGCAGAGGAAGCAAGCAAGAAGCGTGAAACGTGAAATGAGTCTTGCCTTATCTGCTATCGCTCCCTTTTTCCAGTCTTCCATACTGCAGATCCCCTTACTTATTGTACATAATGTCCATTATCTCTTCAACTGTCGTTTCTTCTCAATTTCGTTAATCGCTGCCCTCGCCCGGTTGAGTGCATCTGTCATATCTGTTGGATTTGCAGCAACCGGTGCGAACCGCACATAGTCACACTGCGTTAGTGTCTCAACGATTTGTGTCGTCGCAGATTCAGGAAAGCCCATCCCCTCACATCGCTGACGTACCAATTCGGGATTAAGCCCACTGGGTGCTATATCGAAGATGTCTCCAATGTAATAGTACAATCCGTGGGCGAGCGCGCTATAGAACGCTATTGGTTCATTCGTGGTGTGTTTCTCAGCGGCCTCAATGATTTGCAGGGCGTTCTTCGCGGCGTACTGCCCTCGAAGCTGTTTGGGATCTCGCTTGGCTTGCCGCTGCCGATAGAACCACGCAGACAGCACAATGGCAACAGGCAAGGTCTGGGCAACCCAAAATGATACACGCTTATAAGGGTAGAGGTGTTGATTCGATAATTCAAGCGAATCCGGCTTGATATATCGAATGTCCTGTTTGAGGAGGTGTATGTCAGATTGTGTTGTATGTGGGGGCGTTGTTCCAGCAGTCCCATCCGGGTTAGAAAGCACATTAATAGTGATGGGTACAGTACGCGCAACCTGGTAGCTCTCCGTCTGTGGATCGAAATAAGGGTAGTCAATCGCAGGAATTGTCCACCGCCCTTCCTTTGATGGAATAATAACATATTCATACGTGCGCCTTCCTCGAATTTTTGAATCCACTACACTCATGGCATCTGTAATCTGAGGGTCATATATTGCCATATTTGGAAGCGCAGGAACGATTGGGGCGGGAACTGTCTTGATATTCCCTGTCCCAGAGACCTCCACCCGCAGCGTGAATCCTTCCCCCGCTTCGATTGTCTGCTGATTGGTTTGTGCATGGATACGATATTGACCGACGGTGCCTGCAAAGTCTGTAGGTTTACCCTTCTGGGGGAGCGGACGAACATTGACTTCAACCGGGTCTGTGACAAGCACTTTGGACGTTTGGGGGAGACCCCGCCTCGCAGCAAGCGGGAGTGATAGCTTCGCCGGCTCAATTGTGACTTTACCAGCGGTAATTGCAAACAACCCAACCTGAATCTCCTCAATCCGGTAGAGGGTTCCATCAATCACTTGCCGGTGCCCCTGTTTCCTTTCCAATTCTGTCGTCCAAAACTGCCTCAAGGAAGGCGGCGTGTATTTGGGAGTGGTGAAACTTGGGATGCGGGCGGTATAAAGATACCGAAAGGTATATATGATCTGCTCGTTGACATAGGGGCGTGAATTATCGACAGAGGCTTCAACTTTATGTGTACTGCTAGAAAATGTGTCCGTTAAAGCATTTTGTGTCGATTTAGTTTGGAAAGGGCTCTTAGCTTGCGGTAACACTTTGATGGGTAACGGATCTACCGCGTAGGTTTTGTTGCCATGGGAGATGTGAATCTCCGGCACCGTAAATTGTCCCACCTTCTTAGGTCTCAACAGGTAAGTCCAAGTCACCGACACAGACAACTGATTGCCGGAGAGATTGTATTGGCTGGATGAACCGCCGTAAGAAACCTTGAATTCCGGCAATGCCTTTAGCTTTGGCGGTGCAACATTTCCCAGTTGCTGATTAGCGGAAATCGTTATACGCAAAGTCGCCGTTTCGTTGAGACTAATAATTTTAGGAGTGACATCTGCTGATACAGTGATGTCTTGGCTATAAGCAACGTTGTCGAAAAGAATGAAAAACAAGAATTCAAAAAGCGCGAAACATGAAACGTGAAGTACAGATGAACGCCTTAATCTCCAAACACCTGAACCTTTGAACGCTTTGTTCTGTGCTTCCCTGGTCCCCATATTTTTGCCTTACCTCCTACCAATCCTTCTCAGTTCGCCGACGCCTCGAAAATCGTTTTTGTAATAATTTCTTCTGAATCTCTTTTTCATTATCTTTGACAGCCTCTAACAGTCGAATGGCATCTTCCTTGGACATTCTAGCTGACTGCTGCATGGACTCCTGTCCTTTTTGCGGTGGAGATGCTTCAGAGGTGGCTTCCTGCTCCGATGATTCGTGATTCGGTTGCTGTTGATTCGATTCTGCCGGCTGCTCCCGATTTTGCTGATTCGGTTCCTGTTCGTCGCTGTCCTGTGGATCCTGATTCTGTTGTTGCGAATCTTGTTCCTGCCGGTCTTTGCCCTCATCTCCGGAGTTTGATTGGTTCTGCTGCGAATTTTGTTCCAACTTCTCAAGTGCAAGTTCTAGGTTATGCTTGGTGTCCAAATCCGTTGGGTTCAAGCGCAATGCACTTTTGTAGGATCGAATTGCCCCCTCTATATCATTGAGTTGCGCTTGGGTATTGCCCAAATTGTAGTATCCTTGCGCCCTATAGATTGGATCTGCTGCGTCGAGTGACCGCCTAAATTCATCTGCCGCTTTCTCAAATTCCTCTCTTTGGTATAGTGCTGCCCCCAGATTGTAGCGGGAAATCGCATCTTCAGGTCGATCTTTTGCTGCTGATAGGTAGGCTTCGAGCGCGGCGTCGTACGCCCCTGCCTCATAGTGTATATTTCCACGCTTAATCGTCTGAGACCAACTACCTATCCAGCCAATGAGAAAGAGGGATAAAATCAGGAGTACGTAATGCAAAGGACGAATAATGGGTTGCGATGATTTTACACTCATCTTCTTGCTGCTCTCTGTAATTATATTTCTACAGAATTTGTACCGAATTTTTACACCATCTTTGCTATTATAACCTACATTGAATCATTTTTCAATTGGTGCTTTATATAAAGAAAGCAATTGATGTGAAAATCAATACTAGCCAATTCAGAAAACGGTTTAGGACTTACGCAGTTGAAGGCTCAATGCCAACACCAGAAAAGGGCGCGTAAATCAATCTTGCTTGGAAACACCGCAAGATTGCGAATCAACGGGCTAATTTCCATTGGGAACTTGTCCATGATCTCACAGATAGATATAATTGAATTTCACTGGAGCCCCTCAACCAGTAGGGCATAAAAAGCCTTTGGGGACGGAAGGTCAGTGATTGGGGGGCTCCGATTTTGTGCAGAAACTGAAGTATATCGCTTCTAAGAAAATTAGGGAAATTCGATCCATAGCCAAGTGGTATCCTTCCCGTAAGACTTATCATGTTTGCGGTGCAATCAATCAAGGCCTGAACCTTCGTGATAAAACCTGGCAGTGTCCAAGCTGTGATATACAGTTGGATAGAGACCACAATGCGGCGGTTAATATCTATAGGGTTGGGGCATCCACCCGCTCAGAAGGGGGCGTAAGTCTCCAGTAGAATCGGAGCTAACTTCGTTGATAAAGCAATTCAACACCCTAAAGCAACGAACAAAAATCCCTACCCTTTAAGAAGGTGGGGAAGTGTGTCAAAGACTCAAGTGGATTGAGGGTCAGGTTTGCGAAGTGGGTGTGTTTTATCGTCTGGAAGAATCTCCCAATTTACCACACTACCATGTTCATGTTTCTGCTATTGATGTCCCACCTAGGGGGGTACGATGAGGATATATCACAAAAGTTACAAGCGAATTGGTAAGGCGTGGGAACTCACAATCAATAAGCAGATCCCCGGGTGGAGCATACGCCGGTTGATAAGTGGTTTGAGTTCAAAATTGAGGTCAGAGGGGATGGGCATGTCGTCCATGCTGGACTTGAGGAGCAGCTTGAGAAAACTATTGAATTTAGGCACGGCGAGAAGCGCAGTGGCAGAATTGGGCTTGTGAACTATTCCGTGCAGGACACGGGGCTTATCGATGACTTTGAAGTGATTTCGGAATCCATCATTGGCACTGTAAAGAAACGCGATAAACTCGCGACAACATGAGGAAGGATTAAAAGGGACGAGCTCAGTTTGGGTGATAACAATCGACAAAAGTCTTTTCAAAAATTTCAGAGACTCTGTATTCTCTGAAATCTCCGATCTGGTTGATGAATTGGCATTTGCTATGATACTTGAGCTAGCATCGCCCCCTGTTTCTCGTAAATTGTTCGGAGTTGACCACAGGCGGCGGCGATGTCTCTGCCTTTGCTGAATCGGATCGGTGCGACATGGTGCCCATCAGCAACAATGCGGCGAAATCGCTCAATCTGATCGAGTTTGGGACGTTGAAAATCCGCACCTTCGATCTCGTTGAACGGGATGAGGTTTAGCTTGCACGGCAGCTGCCCCATCAGTTTGCGGAGGCGTTTGGCGTCTGCAACACTGTCATTCACACCGCGGATTAGAACGTATTCGAGCGTGGCGGGACGTTGTGTTGTAAGTGCCCATTCCCGCGTAGCGTCGAGGACTTCATTAATTGGATATTTGGCGTTGATTGGCATCAGGTGGGTGCGGGCTTCATCGGTTGTGGCATTTAACGAAAGGGCGAGATTGCACTTGAGCCGCTCGCGGGTAAATTGCCGTATGCGACGGGCTAAACCGGAGGTGGAGACGGTGATTTTCCCCTCAGATATCCCTAACCCATTCGCGTCCGTCATCAAACGGATTGCCTTCACGGTCTGATCGTAGTTCGCCAGCGGCTCTCCCATCCCCATGAACACAACATGCGTCACACCTTTTTCATCGTCCATTTCACGTTCAATTGTTATCAACTGGTCCAAAATCTCCGCCACCGTCAAGTTACGAAAAAATCCCATCTTCGCGGTCGCGCAAAAATCACATGCCATCGCGCAGCCCACCTGTGAGGAGAGGCAGACCGTAATTCGGTCTTGATCATACATCAAAACGCTTTCGACCCGGCTGCCATCAGTGAGCTCAAACAGGTATTTGATTGCTGTGTCGGTGTTGGAGGTTGTGCGCGTGAGGATACGTGCCTCGTTGATGTAAGCCAGATTCGCCAACCTCTGCCTTAGCTTATGGGACAGGTTCGTCATTGCCTCGAATGTCCCCACCCGCCTGCGATACATCCATGACATCAGTTGCTGTGCACGATACTTCGGTTCGCCCCACTGTGTGAAGAGTTCTTCCAATTCAAACAGTGTCAACCCTTTTAGGTTGATTTTATCTGCCTCCTGATAATATCGCTTGCTGTGGATTGTCATGATAACACTGGGGCTTTGACGAGTCTTTTGATGGCACCTTACTCATCAAGTTTCTGGCGCAAGAGTTGGTTGACCATCTGCGGGTTGGCTTTGCCTCTGGTCGCTTTCATCACCTGACCGACGAGGAAACCGATTGCCTTCTGCTTCCCGTCCCGATAATCTTGTGCGGGTCCCGGATTTTCTCCGATGACCTGATCAACGACTGATTCGATCGCAGAGGCGTCGGAAATCTGTGCCAGTCCTTTCTCCTCGACGATTTGCTTTGGAGTTTTACCGGTTTCAAAAACATCGGGTAGGACAGATTTAGCAATTTTGCCGCTGATTGTTTGATTTTTAATAAGTTGAATCAGTTCGCTGAGATGAGCGGGAGTTATTTTAGTATCCTGAATCTCTATCCCTGCATTGTTCAACAACCCCGATAGGTCACTCATGATCCAGTTACTGCTTGACTTCGGATCGCCACTGAGCCGTGCTGTTTCGTCGAAAAAGTCCGCTAGCTGCCGCGTGGCAGTAAGAAATTCTGCATCGTAAGTGGGAATGCCATATGCTTCCACAAAACGCTTGCGACGCTCGGCGGGTAATTCCGGTAACGCTGATCGGATACGTTCAACTTCTGCTGCGTCTACCTCAAAAGGAACAAGGTCGGGTTCAGGAAAGTAGCGATAATCGTGGGCTTCCTCTTTGCTTCGCATCGATGCGGTCCTGCCGGTGTTGATATCAAACAGCACGGTTTCTTGGATAACTTGCCCCCCCTGATCGAGAATCCGCGCTTGGCGCTTCTCCTCGTATTCCAAGGCAGTCAGCACATGCTGAAATGAATTTTTATTTTTTAATTCAGTCCGTGTCCCCAACTCTTTGCTACCGACGGGACGCAGGGAGATGTTCGCATCACAGCGGAAACTTCCCTCTTCCATGTTGCAATCGCTGACTTCAACATATTCTAGGATTTCTTTGACAGCACGCCAATAGGCGATCGCTTCTTCGGGAGAACGTAGATCGGGCTCGCTGACAATCTCTAACAGCGGCACACATGAACGGTTGAAGTCCACATAGCTCTGATTTGGGTTTCCCGTTATGTCTGCATGGACTAGCTTTCCCGCATCCTCCTCTAGATGGATGCGATTAATACGAACGCGTTTTGTCTCACCCTCCAGTTCATAATCAACATAGCCGTCGTAGGCAAGGGGTAGATCATACTGTGAGATTTGGTAACCTTTGGGCAAATCTGGATAGAAGTAATTTTTCCGATCGAACTTGCTGTAAGACGCAATTTTGCAATTCAATCCTAAAGCGGCGCGAATGGAGAACTCGACCGCCCGCTGATTCATCACAGGCAGCACACCGGGCATCCCCAAACAGATGGGGCAGGTTCGCGTATTTGCCTCAGATCCGAACTCCACCTCACAGTTGCAAAAGAGTTTGCTGTTTGTCGATAATTCAGCGTGAATCTCCAGACCAATAACGGTTTCGTATTCGTATTTGTATGCCATATTTTGCTCCCTACCAATCGGGATGTCGATTGAAAGGCCGCTCATATCACCTCATGTTTCTTGTCAACCACCTTCGCGTATTCAAAGGTTCAGGTCCCTTATTCAAAGATTTAGGGTATTGCCAGAGTTGGAAGTAAAGCACTGGGCCAATCAACGACCCGGTTTCGCCGACGGTTCCGAGAACTTGTTTCCCTCGAACAGTATCCCCCTGTTTCACGGATGCACCTGACAGATGTGCATACAGGGAGGTATATCCATTTCCGTGGAAAACAATAACCGTGTTGCCATAGCTAAAGATTGGTCTGATATTTGCAACAATACCATCTGCAACACATCGTACGGGTACCCCTTTTTTTGCTCGAATGGTGAGACCGCGGTCGGTGTCTGTTCGGTTCGGCACAATCACTCCAACAACGGGCCAAGGGAGTTTGCCAAACAGCGCGGGCCGAATACTTTTAATCGTTTCCGCTTGTTCTATAAGATGTGCCTCGCTGATGATTCCGAGGCGTTCCTCCAACTGTGCAACAGCAGCGTCTAACTCCCTTATCGCTTGGCTATGAATCCCTTTCTCTGTCCGGTACTTATGCAGTAGCTGTTGACGCTTCCGCTCTTGATCGAGCAGCTGTAAACGTTCGATTTGCCTAGCTTTCGTTGCCTCCTTTTTCAATTGGATCTGGCGAACAAGTTCATGGGAGGTTTGCGAAATTTCTTCCTGTCGAAGTTGTATTCGCTTTAGCATATCTTGATCTGCTTCGGCAATAACGTCCATGTACTTATACTTTTTCACAAGGTCTTGTAAATCTTGAGCACCAAGCAACATCTTCAACATGTGCTGATGATTCCCATTATAACCCAGCTTATAGATAGCACGAATTCGACTTACAGTCCGTTTCTTTTGTTCCTTGTCTTTAGAAACCAATTCTCTCAATTCTCTTTGAAGTTCCGCCGCGTTGAGTTTATGATTTTCAATCTCTTGCTGATAACGAGCAAGTTCTTTTTCGTTGGCGGCTAACTTGGATTCAATCTCCTGTAGTTTCTGCAAGACCCCTTGTTCCTTTTCGATAGTTGAGTCCCTTCGTTTTTTCAGACTACGCTTTTCCTCCTTTTTCCCCTCATGCTCGCGCTGCCACTGTTCTGCCTGATCCAAAGTTTGCGCCGGGAGCTGTAAGGAAAACTGAAAGAAAATCACAGCAATAGTACAGACAAAGAGACTAGAGATCTTCAAACCGAATAGTTTCAAAGATAATCTCCTTTACCAAAATAAGTAGGGACTTGGGTTAATCAGCGAGTTCATTGACAATTGCAACGTTTTCTTCAACTTCGTGCTGGCTCGTCATACCAATTGTCATCGCGTGAACACAAGGCAGGCCCATGACAAATTCGATACCCTTTCTCGGGCCATCCTCTTCAGCTAGCTTGCTCTGTCCAAGTACCTTCATGCCGTAGATACCTTTGCCAAACGCTGCCATCTGTTCCATCGTCCGGATAACGTCCGCAGGTGATGCGTCCATGTGGACTCCGGTGTAATTAATCCGGGCTAGTACAACCTCGACCCATTTGGTCATGGCAGCTGTTTGAAATGCGCCATAGTCGTGGCACGAAACGCCGTGCGCGCGTATGAGTCCTTGCTCCTTACACCGCGTTAAGGCTTCCATTGCATCCGGATAGCGCGTGGGCCAATCGAATTCAGTGAGGCAGTGCAGCAACACAATATCCACATAGTCCGATCCAATCTCCTTCAAGAAGCGTTTGATATCATTTTCAACTGATCCCCTCGTGCGGGAAACAGTTTTTGTCGTGATGACGATTGAAGATCGATCTAATCCCTTGAGGGCTTCCTTGATATAGGAATGGCTGCCATATTGATCCGCGGCATCCCAAAAGGTCACGCCTTGGTCATGGGCAAAGTGGAGTAGGTCCACCAATCCCTTCAACCCCAATGCTGTCTGATCCGATTTTCCACCCCATCCGTGCGTACCTGTTCCAATCGAAAGCCGCGAAACCCGCAGCCCTGTTCTACCAAGATCTACAACTTGCATTGAATGACTCCTTTGGATTAAAGATGGTTATACCATCCTTATGATTGACTTATCTTCGTGGACAGTATATCACACGACATTGGTGAGGTCAACCCTATTCAAAGAAATCCATACGGTCGTTGAATTCTTTGAACGGGGCAAGATGCCACGCCTACGATGTAGGGACAATCTTCCGTCTACCCACCAAAATCGGTCAAAAAACGGAAAACTAAATAGCCCTAAAAAAATCCATAACACTTTCACTGGAGTGATAATGCTGTTAGGGCCAAATCGAGCCGACATTGCTAACCTGTATTTTTTAAAAACGCATAATACAATTTACTAGTTACTTGCATTTTTTTGCGAGAAACCTCTTGACAAATGTTCGCCATGGGGTTATAATCTTTTCAAATTTTAATTGAAAGTGAGACTCATTTTCAAAAAAAGGAGGAAACGATGAGTCAAGATAATTTGACGACTGAGATACATTCTGCTCCAACCGATCAGAGATTCCCTGTTACAGAGGCGATTCGATCTCGCCGGACGATTTTTCATTTTAAGCCCGACCCGGTGCCCCAAGATGTCCTTGAAGAAGTTCTTGAAGCAGGTATTTGGAGCCCCAATCACCACCTAACCGAGCCGTGGCGATTCACCGTCATCGGCGAAGAAACGAAACTCATCCTTGCTGAACGGTATCGTGAAATCCAGATTGAAAAAATTACGTCCAACCCGAAGGCAGCCGCAGCTGCGGATGAGGAAACCCTTGCCAAGGTTGGGGAACAAGGCTTCAAGAAGTTCACCTCCAAACCCACAATTGTAGCGGTTTCGTGCCTCCAAGACGGAGATGAACAACGGAAGCGTGAAGACTACGCGGCGGCCTGCTGCGCTATGTTGAATATTCAACTGGCGGGTTGGGAACGAGGGGTCGGGATGCAGTGGAGCACCGGCGCAATCACGATGGAGCAGAATACCTACGATCTGCTCGATATTGATGCCGATCAGGAGTATATCATCGGATTTTATTACATGGGCTATCCAGCTGAAGTACCAACGCCCGAACGAAAACCCTTAAGCGAAACCGTCCGATGGACGAGTTAAAAAACCGATGAGCCAATCGGTGATGAGATGAAGCCCGGTTTGGGAAAGCGAGGTATTTCAAACACCTAGCGTCTAATTCTGACGCTGCCCGCCTGCATCGCTTTTTCAGCTTCTTCGGCAGTTGCCCAATTGAAATCGCCGGGGAAGGTGTGTGCTAGCGCGGAGTAACCGCCACCGAAATCAACCGCTTCTTGGAGTGATTTACCGTTGAGTAGGCTATAGATTAAGCCCGCGGAAAAACTATCGCCGCCCCCAACGCGATCGACTAGTTCGAGGTTTTCGTAGATGCGTGATAGATAGAAGTCCGATCCGTCGAACAGGAGCGTGCGCCAATCGTTCAGCCAACCGGTTTTTGCGTCGCGCAAGGTGGTGCCAATCATTTCGATATTGGGGAATGCCTTGCAAACCCGTTGGGCAACCTCTTTATAGCTCTCCGGGTCAAGTTGGCTGAAGCTTTCAGTTGTGCCCTCCGCTTTGAAGCCGAGTGCCATCTCAAAATCCTCTTCGTTGCCGATGAGCACACAGACGTGCTTCATCATTTCGTGATTCGCGGCCTGGGCTTGTTCTGCACTCCACAGCTTTGACCGGAAATTTAGGTCGTAACTTGTTTTTACGTCTGCGGCGCGTGCTGCCTGAAGTGCTTCTTTGGTTACCGCCGCTGCGGACTCAGATAGTGCGGGAGTGATGCCGCTCAGATGGAACCAGCGTGCACTGTCAAAAATCTGTGCCCAATTGATTTCACCGAGTTGGACATTTGAGATTGCTGAATAGCCGCGGTCGTAGGTAACGGTGCTAGCACGGGGACCGGCGCTTAATTCGACATGATAGAAACCGTTCCGTTCTAGCCCAACGCCGTCAAACGGTGTCCACATAACATGAGACATATCGACGCCTAACTCACGCCCCTTGTTAGCAATGAATTTCCCCGACCAGTTATCAACCAAGCGAGAAACCCAGGCGGTGTGCAGTCCTAACTGAGCCCCATTGACTGCGACATTTAGCTCCGCCCCGCCAGCGTCCATCAATAGTGTCGACGTCTGCTCAAGCCGCCTAAACTCAGGCGAAGTGAGCCGTATCATCGCTTCGCCAAATGTAACCAAATCGTACATATTGACCTCCTTCGTGGGGTTCATCCTAGTGAAATCGGCATGAACCGCAAAATTGTGTGATGTATTCAGTGGAGCAGATTGCGTTCAACCATTCAGTGGTTCAGCAAACACTTGAACGCAATTTATAAGGGTGTGGACTCACTGACTTGCTTATTCTCCTCATCTCTGCGTCCCACCTTTGCCTGATATTCGAGGCGCAGCTGTTCAATACAGTCGCCGCAAAAACAGTAAACTCGGCTATAGCCGCCGACCTCTTTCTCTAGCAGCGTATCCATCGGAAACTCTTCATGGCAGATTGCACATTCCTCAAGTTGAACGCCGGGATCGGCTTCTCCGTTCCCTCTCCGTCTGGAAATAATCTGTAGAACAACCCAGATTATCAGGGGTATACAAATAATCCAAATAATGAAAAATAGCATAATCAGTTAGCCCGCCCCAGATTAAAATTGTATCAAAAAATGTTCGCTCATGTTAAGAAATAGTGCAAAGACCCCGGTTTTTTTTCGGAGAAACTCGGGGTCAAATACCAATCGTGTTAGACTATGGTTCTTGGTAAATTGAAAATACCAAGTCTGTTACGCTATAGAACACCAGATACTATGGGGCGATAAAATACCAGACACTGTTGCACCAGGTTCCAGATATTTTTCTTTGCACTTTCTTTTGATATGCACAAAAATGCTTAGAGCCCGTGAAAAGTCCAACGTAAAAAAAATAACGCCTTCATAGCATCTACTTCTTACGTATCACGTTTCACGCTTTATTCGTACCGCTCGGCGTCGGCAGCTTCAACCGCATCTTCGCTCATTGAAACACCAAGTTTTTCTGCACACTCCGAAATCTGCTGACAGATAGTATCGGGAATCTCAAGTCCGTCATCCAGACGCTGGGTGCGATTCCGATGTTCAAAGTCGCCAGGGACGAGCACTTCGTTAAAGCCCGGCGCGGGAGGGATTGACTTGATACCATCTAGGAAGGCACGCACCCCCTGTTGATATTCCTCCAACGGTGTCAGTGCATTGACATTTATCACCTGCATAAAACAGCCACCCATTGTGCCCTTTTCAATATCAAAAGTGCCGGATAATCCCCCAAGTAGACAGACCAGCAAGCCAATTGAATAGCCTTTGTGCAAACCAAAGGGTAAGAGGAATCCGCTATCGTAAAAGTCCGCAGGTTTGACGCTCGGATTTCCGCCCTTGTCTACTATGTAGCCTTCGGGTAGGTCTTCGCCTTTGCTTCGTGCGACCTGGATTTTGCCCTCGGCAATCATGCTAGTGGCAATATCAATGACAAAAGGAGCATTGTCACCAGTTGGAACACCGACAGCAATCGGGTTGGTGCCCGTCGCACCGCCGGCACCGCCAAAGGGCACTGTAATTCCCTGCATTCGCCCGCCCCCGCCGGTGGTAATAATGCCGATACAGCCGGCAGCCGCCGCCGCTTCCGCATACTCACCTAGCCGCCCTATGTGACCGGTGTTGATGATACTTACGCTGCACATATCTGCTGCTTTTGCTTTCTCAATTACGCGGTTCATCGCCTGTCGAGCGATGTAGTGACCAAAACAGTTTTTCCCATCGAAGACCATGGTATTAATAGTCTCTCTAGCGACTTCTGGTTCCACATTGGGGACAAGCCCACCACCTTCAATGCTACGCAGATACGCAGGAATGCGAAGTACGCCGTGTGAATCGTGTCCAGCGAGGTTCGCGTTGACCAGAATTTCTGCCACATCGTCAGCGATGTGGCGGGTTGCACCTGCTGCGACAAATATCCGTCGTGTGATAGAATGCAGGTGCCTTGCTTGAAATCTATGTGTTGTTGCCATAGTTGGTATCCCTTTCTTAAGTTGATAAATGAGGAATGTTGTTTAGTCTAACCCGCTGCTGTTACTCTCTGATTCCTATAATTTCAGAGGTTTGTTGCTGTAACTCAACAAGGTCGTAAAACACACCCTTCTTCTCCATCAATTCACTGTGTGTGCCGGCCTCTACGATTCTTCCGCCATCGAGGACTACCAGTCGGTTAGCGTTCCGTAGCGTCGAAAGTCGATGAGCAATAGCAAAGGTTGTCCGATTTTCAATTAGCCGGGTGACAGCCTCTTGAATCTCTTTTTCGGTCTCCACATCCACCGACGAGGTTGCTTCATCCAGAATAAGGATTTTCGGGTTGTGCAGGATAGCGCGAGCGATAGAGACCCGCTGCTTTTCTCCACCCGACAGATTGTTTCCCCGTTCTCCGACATTTGTGTCGTAGCCATCCGCCTTTGCTACGATAAAATTGTGTGCATTCGCCGTTTGTGCTGCCTGCATAATCTCCTCAAAAGTCGCCCCCGGCTGACCATATCCAATGTTCTCGGCAATTGTTCCACTAAAAAGATACGGTTCTTGTGGCACGATACCGATCTGACGGCGTAGGTCTTCTAGACGGATTTTGCGCACATCCACACCGTCAATTTCAATGGTGCCGCGGTCTGTATCGTAGAACCGGGCGATGAGGTTCACAGTGGTTGTTTTGCCCACTCCGGATTTGCCCACGAGCCCAATCATCTCCCCCGGTGCAACCTCAAGGTCCACTTCGTGGAGGACCGGTTTGCTCTTGTCATAGCCGAAGGTAACATCCTTAAAAGTGACCTGTCCTTTTATTTTTGTGAGTGAGGTTGCCTCCGGATCATTGTAAGCTTCGGGTGGAGCGTCAATCACCTCGAAAATACGTTCTGCACCGGCAAAAGCGCGTGTCATCCAGCTATTGACCCGGCTGAACCACTCCAACGGTCCGTAGACGAGCCACATATAACTGGAAAATGCCGTGAGGGTGCCGAGGGTTAAGTTTTCTCTTAGTACCTCCACCCCTCCAGCCAGCCAAATGATCAAGCTCCCGCCTCCGGTCAGGAAACTCGTTACTGCGAAGAATACGAACCAGTGCCGTGCGGTTTTCCTAGCAATCAGCATCAAATCGGTGTTCCTCTTCTCAAATTCCCGTATTTCGCGAACTTCTTGAGCAAAAGCTTTTACGACATGAATACCGGCAAGAGCCTCGTTTAGTTGTGCACTGAGATGCGCCCAGCCCTGGTTATGCTTGTTGAACATTCGTCGCATCCGTCGCCAGAAGAATCTGCCCCAGATGATGATGAGCGGGATGGGAATTAATATGAAAAGGGTAAGTTGCCAATGCATCCAAAACAGAAAACCGAGTATGCCGAAAATCATCAGGGTATTGATTACCAAGTAGGGCAGCCCATCAACCAGAAACTCCCGCAGCATGTCGCTGTCCCGCGTCACACGAGACATCAGGGCTCCCACCCTACGCTGGTCGTAAAATTGGATTGAAAGCATCTCTAACCGCCGATACAGATGGCTGCGAATATCTGCTGTCACCCGTGCACTCAACCAGCTGACTGTCCAGCCGTGCACCAACTCCGAAACCCAACGCAGCAGGCGAGCACCGATTAACGCCAGCACGAACAACCCCAGAAGTGCCATTCTATCATCGATGCTATTAGCCGTTCCCTCTGGTGGAAAGAAGACATCGTCAACGATATGCCGTATCACCTGCGGTGGGGCAAGATCTGAAACGATGGTTACCAGTGAAACGATTGCCAAGAGCCCCGCACGCCACTTATAGGGTTTCAAATAACTGGCAATTCGCCCTAATGTCGCCAACCGACGGATACAAGCTGTACAGATTCCGTTCTTCTCAGGCAACAACCTGCCACATTTGGAGCATCGTGTCTGGTCAAGCTCCGTTTTAATCAAAAATTCGTCTTGTTGGCGAATTTGCTCAAGCCCACGTGCGACCTCAGAAAACTTCTCGGCAAGCGAGCTAGAGTAAGGAACGAAGAGGGTTCCCTGCTTTTCTCTTTCGATTTCCAAGCGTCCCCCTCCGACTAAGGGTTCGATCTGGACACCTACCAATTCCTTGATTGGTACATCAACCAACCCGTTGGTCCCTTCCGTCCCGATGGGATCGGGATTCAAAGCAACAGGCACCACAATCACTCGCTTATCCGTGACGACGATCCACTGCTCTCCAAAGTTTCCATCAGGATTCAGATCGGTGGAAACACGAATGAACTCCTCTTCTTCATGAGTCAGCACATTCTGAATTTTCTGCCTGACTGTATCAGACATCTGTTCAAGCAACTTCGTCATAACCTTATCTAACCTATCGTAAGTAGTCACACTCTCTGCTTTAGGTGACAGCCTATCGGCGTGCTATTCGCATGGTGGAAACATCGGCCGATGCTTCGCCGGTGGCGACATAGCGATAATCTGGTCCCCCCGCCAATCAATGGTATAGTTTTCAAAGCATACGCTCTCTACGGTCCGTGTTTCGCGCATCGGAAAAGTAATAAGACTGGATGAAGGAATCTCATTCCCAGTATTAAGTAGATATGACTGGATGAATATTTTCGGAGACTTCACACCGTTTACTTTCAGACAAACGTCTTGCTTATCTACCCAAGACGGGATACGCACCAGCAGAGGCCGCCCACTTCGGTTCTCAATCTCAAGCTGTCCTATTCGAGAAAGATGACTGGTAAGACGCACCCCTTCCGCCTCATGGCTGAATAGCAGATTGACGCGTACACCAGCAGCATCTGAAGTAATGATGGACGACAAGGCTTCGCACATCCCATCCACGGCACCGGACGTAATATCATACGTTGTAATAGTCGCGTCTGGATGGAGCAGGTAATCATTGGGCGTTGGGAAGCTAAAACCGCCGCGCAAACGTGAGGCGCGGCGATGAAGGCTATCATCCGCTTCATCAGGATTGTCGGGTAGATCATCCACATCAATAACCTGCGAAGGCAGAAGATGTCCGCGAAGTATACGTTCTGCATCCTCGAAGTAGTTGTGCCAGCCGGCGAGTCCCAAAAGTAGGGTCGCACGCAACAGGTCGCCGGTGTTGTTGGATTCGCCGCGCGGGTTAAATTTATGCAGCGATTCCATCGACCAACCGAAACTGCTATTGAAGCGTGGACAGCCGACATCGTAGATGGCTTTGACTCTGCTCAACAGATTTGCATCGTTGGTGAGGAGTGCGAAGTCAAGCATCCCGGCAACCATGGCGTTGAGGGAGTGGCCATGTGTCCCCGCTTCTTCTTTAAGCCCGCCTTCGGGTGTAAAACAGTGTTCCAGCGCATAGGAAGTCATGAGTCCCGCCAATTCTAAGGCAGCTTCATCGTTTGTGATGCGATAGTTCCGAATTAGTGCATCAACGGCACGACCTTCCTGCGACGGTTGGTGATTATATTCTGAGACGTAAGAGGGAAGGCGGTCAAGTTGGATAGCACCGTCGGCGTCCAGTGCAGCACGGACGGTCCGAATCATCCGCCGACTCCACTCCCGTGCCCGCTCATCGCCGCGACGAATGAGACTATTCAGGGCGTGTGTGGATTCCCGTATGTTGTGGAGATGGACAAAACGTTCACCTGTATCGTTATCCGCTGTACCGGGCAGGTTGTCCGCTTTATCGAACAGAGCAATCTGGAGATCGCCGAGATCCGTCCAAATGGCTTCGTCGACGCATTCCCCGGTGGCGCGCTCCACCATGCCGATAGCATGAATGGCTCTGGCGACAGCGTGACACCAGTCCCATGCGCCGGAGTGACTAAACGCTTTTAACTGTCCTTCAGCAAAGCCGATAGACCAATACGGCATGTGTTTATTCGTCGGATCAAGGCCCCCTACAAGCGAATTCAACCCCAGTTGGATATGACTCAGCATATCTACTGGTTCCAGATGCTGCATTTACTATTCTCTCCTTGAAGTGTGTTTTTAAACAGTTAGGATTTACCTAGTTGACCCTTTGAAACCAACACCAGAAAAGGTCGTGCAATGTTCATCGTTGGTTGAAAATCCCCGGACTCTCGCGCAATGTGCCGGGCGGATGGAGCCAATAGTGTGGCACGACAGTGTCTGGTATTCTATTACGCTAGAGTCAGGGTATCCTCGGCGATTGATCACCGAGGGACATGCCTCGCAACACCCGATGAATCGGGCAGCGACAGTTTATCCCAAAGTAGTAAGCACGCTCCGCCGTGCCGTCATTGGCACATTAGTAGGCATATTCCGTATGCCTACTAATGTCGGGCAATTTACCATCTATTACGACGCGGATTGAATCGCCTGACTACAAACTCAAGTGCGTAACTCCTATTCTCCACATCCCGATAAAAGTATCATCAAACCCACGCTCAACAAAACTATTGTCCGTTTCATAACATATCCCTTTGTATTGCCCCAACACTTCCCTTTCTGACAGCCGAACTTGCGTGTAGCCGGACTGCTGAAAAAGCTCATGGCCGATAACGGTTGACTCCCAATCTGTACACTACACAACATGTGAGTGAGTTGGTAAACCGTCATGATGATGTTCCATAATACTGTGGTGATGTTCGCCAGATTCTTCGACCGGGTCGATATGAATAACCGCCCTCGACAGATAGCTCAGGTGATGGAAAAGCTGATGTTGAACCTCTTTTGCTATTGCATGTCCTTCAGCAACCGAGAGGTGTGGCGTTACGGCGATATTCACTTCCGCATGTAGGCGGTGCCCAATCCAGCGGCTGCGAATATCTGTTACCTCCTCAACTCCCTCAACATGGTGAGCAGCATGATTTATCTCATCAATTACGTCAGTCTCCACACCGTCCAATAGACGGGTAAATACCGCTTTTCCCGATTGCAACACAATCCCAAAAATCGCAATGGTAATAAGCACCCCGACGATGGGGTCTGCAAGCGGATAGCCGAACCATATCCCAATCGCCCCCGCCAACACGGCGAGGCTGGTCCAACCATCAACGCGCGCATGGTAGCCATCCGCAATAAGTGCAGCACTCCCAATCTCTTTCCCAACTTTAATCCGCAATATTGCAACCCCTTCATTGCCTATGAAACCGGTCACCGATGCGGCAGCAACAACCCAAAGGTGTTCAACGGTTTTAGGGTTAAAGAAGCGATTAATTGATTCCCATCCTGCAACGACCGCACTGAACAGTATCGTAAGTACAATAGCGATACCCGCCAAGTCCTCGACACGCCCATAGCCGTAGGTGAACCGTTTGCTCGGTTTTAATCGGGCAAAGGAAAAAGCAATCCACAACGGGATTGCAGTTGCTGCATCGCCAAAGTTGTGGATCGTGTCAGCCAGCAGTCCAACACTCCCGGAAATCACAACCACGCCAACCTGTAACAGCGCGGTTACCATCAATCCTAAGAAGGACCACTTTATTGCCCAGATGCCGCGCTCTGTAGTTATAATGGACGGGTCAATGACGCCGTGTGTATGACCGTGTTCGTCATGGTCAGGGCTGTGGCCACTATGGTCGTGGTGGCCGTGACCATGTCCATGATGGTAGTGATGGTGATGCCCCCCGTGATGACGCCCCTTTTTCCTAAACATGTAAGAACTACCTCCTACAGGTTAGTGTATATGATTAGACAATACCCCTTGAACGGTTACCAGTATTCTTAAGCCCGCGGCAGAGGCAAGTGAATTTTCGCGCTGTCACGTGATTGTGATTGCAATGCCCCTAACATAATTTCCAGTGTATGTCGGGCGCGGCGTGGTGGTGAACTACTCGACACATCGTTCCAAACCATCTGGGCAAGTTCCCGGACAGGATGAATCAAAGCATCGCCGAAGAAATTCCCGTAGGTTTCACCTTGAGGTGCCTGTGCTTCCGTCGCTGTTCCCTCAGGCTGATCTGTCTTCCACGCTTTGCAATGGTTGTCGTTCAAAACGTAGCGCCCATTTGGTCCTTGAAGATCGAATTCGCAACCGGCGGGCGTCATCTTGGCACTGTTCACAATGCCGCGCACCCCGTTGGCAAATTCAATGATAATTGACGATGCTGGATCGAGGTCAGGATTTCTCCCACCTTCCCCCTTATACTCAAGTCCGTAATCTTCAAAGCCTTGCTCGTGTGCGGCGATGAGCCAGACCGGGTCCGCATCAGCGAAGTAGCAGACTGCATCGATGAGATGCGTGCCATTACGGAAAAGCATTGATCGACGCCCTCCCATGTGTGCGATAATGCGGGTCAGTCCACCGATTTCACCCTCCCGGACCGCGGTTCGTACCCCTTGGTATAGCGGCAGCCAGCTCCGTGTATGATCCACCGACATCTTGGTTTCGTTTCGTTCAACTGTTTCAATAATCCGATCGGCATCTTCAAGGTTGATTGTCAGCGGTTTCTCACAGAGAATCCCCTTGACCCCGGCGTCCGATGCGTCACAGACCGGATTGGTGTGATAATCGTCCGGCGTCGCCACACTGACGACATCCAGATTCTCCTTTTCGAGCATGGCGCGATAGTCGGTGTACTCGCGGACAGAACCGCGGGTAATCTTTGAGCGCTCAAAGAAGTTGTCAAGGACATCAGGTTTCAGATCACAGACTGAGATAAGTTCAAATTCGGAGGCATTGGCGTAGGCGTATCCATGATACGCTCCCAGGCCGCAACCGATAACGCCCGCCCGTAATTTTTCGTTGCTCATCATTCACCTCGTTAGATTGGGATCTCTTATAACTCAATAGATGGGGGTTGAGGTAATCCTGCGGGGAAGCCGTAGGGAAGGTCATTGCGATCCGCGGGCAGGGGCCAGCTTTGCCCACCCAGATTCTGGAACGACTTGTGGCGCCCACAGAGCCATAAGAACATCTCCGACACCTTGATTGCGTCGCGGAACTGCTCCACATATGCCCCGCCGGGACCAGCGTATTCAGCAGTAGCAAAATCGAAATCCGGCTCGATTACCCAGTCCCGTCGTGGTGGGGTTGTACGCCAGTAGAAGTACTTGAGCAGGTTGCGGATGCCCGAAGCGGTTGACGGTCCGCGGCGATGCCAGATGTGGTATACAGTGAGAAAGATAGAACCAGCGGGTGCGGTGGTGGGAATAGCCCCCTTGATGCTAGCCAAATGTCCCATGAACCTCGCCTTGTTTCGCACAAGATGGGTGCCGGGCACAATCTGCGTCGGTCCCATCTCAATGGGCGTATCCTGGGGGTAGTAAAAAACTTGTAGAAAATTGAGTTCGTGTGTGTAGTGATAGTTACCGTCCACATGCCACCCACCCACAGCTTGAATGGGACACTGCACACGATGATTGCTCATCAGTATCGGCAGGTGAAAGTTAGCCCCCAGAAGAGAACGCACAGCACCAGCAGCCTCCGGATGAACTATCACATTCTCAACGAACCAGTCTTCCATCAGGATACCGCTTGGTTCCATATTAGGGTATTGGTCACAGTATTCTATCGCCCTACGATTGACGGCATCGGGGACGACACCTTCAAGTATCAGATAGCCATCCTTGCAGAACTTCAGCACCTGGGTATCTGTCATGGTCGGTTCGCAGTCGTAGGTTTTCCGTTCCGATATTCGCATGGTTTACCTCCAGCGTTCAAGAATGAATTCGGCACCCAAGCCGTAGAACTCTTTTTCATCCACAGTAAGCAGTGCCATATTCGGGAAAGAGATGATGCGCCAACCATCCCGGACAGCGTCTAGGACGGTCTGATAGGGCCAATCGTCCGGATTAGGGGGCCCTTCACGAAGTTCTCCATCCTCAACTAGCAGCATACCCACTACCGCCGCTCCGGGGGAGGTGGTTACAGCTTGCAGATAGAGGACATCCTGTCGTTTCGGGTTTTCTGCCCCCACGATTTCCGCAATTCCCACCCGCAGACTAGCTTCCGTCAGTGTCCCCTGCTGGAATTCCGTCACTAGTGCCTCCATGGTTTCTTTCTGCGTTTTAGTCATCGAGCTTTTCCTCGTTCCTGCGTTGTAATTTCATTGGCAAAAGTTCCAATTATCGCTCTGTCGAATTATACACGAATTTAGTTGCCTTGCCAATAGAAAACGTGATACGATAAAAAAATACGCCGCACCCGCGGTGCTTCACCGACTCCCGAATATAGCGACCATGAAACAATGAACAAATTGTTTTCATATTTCACTTTCGGCCTTTGACCAGAGAGCACATCAACAGGTGCAAACTAGCACTATTGGTTAATAATAACCCTATCCAACTCCTTAGATCAAGACCTCAGAAAGGAATCGCCATGTTAAAAGCAGGATTTATCGGTGCGGGCGGCCGAAGTCAAGGCGCGCACTACCCGAATGTGAACCGTCTCGAAGATGAGGTCGAGATGGTCGCGGTATGCGAACTTGACGAAGAACGGCTTAGTCAGGTCGCCAAGAAATATGAATTTTCGCATACGTTCACAAATCACCGCGAAATGCTCGATAGTGTTGACTTGGATATTATCTACTGCGTGATGCGTGAGGAGTGGATATTACAACCCGCCCTCGATTGCCTCAACGCAGGGAAACATATCTTCATCGAAAAGCCGCCCGGTGCTAACAGCGATGAGACACAACAGTTGCTCGACACAGCAATCGCGAATGAGGTCTATGCAATGGTCGGTTTTCAACGCCGTTATGCTGCGGTGACCCGTGAGGCGATGCGCCGCGTGGTGGAGAAGGGACGTGTCTCTACAGCAATAACCACCTTCAACAAGCAGATTCTCGGTGGCGATGGCGAGGAGTTTACGACAACACTCTGGAACGATGTGTGTCACGTTGTCGATCTTTTGCGGTATATGGCTGGTGGTGAGCCTGTCGAGGTGACAGGGTATCAGGACAAATTCGGCAGCGAAAGTCGAAACTGTTACACCGCCCTCGTTCGCTTTGATAACGATGTAACAGGCGTGCTACTTGGGAATCGGGCCTCAGGGGGCCGCGTGCTTCGCTCAGAGCTTCACGGTGTGGGGATTGGGTGTTACATGAAGATCCCAGCGGAGATTGAGATTTACGAGGACAACCAGAGCCGCACGATGGGGGGGTGGGAAGTTGATGGCGTTGACGAACGGGATACACCTCGGTATGAAGGCGTCCTGACAATGCATGAGCACTTTGTAGACTGCGTCCGTAACAAGAAAGTCCCGATCAGCGATCTCCGTGATGTAATTCATTCGATTCACCTTGTTGACCAAATTGAGGGAGCTTTGCCGGATCATTAGCCGGTATCGGGCACCGCCAGCTAACGCGGCAAATTTAATAGGAGTTAGGCACTTTAGTGGGGCCAACGATTGGTGTTCCCTACGGGTTTCTTGATGACACCCTTACTGTAGTTGCCCAATTCATTGGGCGTTGGAAATGGTGTTCTGCCACGATGAATTGCCGAGTATACCATGACTATAGTAATATAGCCATGGCTCAACCAACCATGAACATTGCGCGACTTTTTCTGGTATTTCCTTTGAGTGTTTGACGCGTAAGTCCTATTTAGGTTCCGGCAAAAGTTGGACACCTCATTTTAGTGCGAAAGAGGGGCTTTATGGAAATAAATCAGATTAAAGTACATCTTGAAAGCGACAAAATTCAGAAGATTAAACTCGCTGGATTCGATATTGATGGCGTTATGCGCGGCAAATATATTTCGCTCGAAAAATTTTTTTCTGCCATTGAAAAGGGCTTAGGTTTCTGTGATGTGACATTTGGCTGGGACATGATCGATCAGCTCTACGAGCAGCCGACTGTCACCGGTTGGCATACTGGGTATCCGGATCTCCTCGCGAAGATTGACCTGAGTACATATCGCGTGGTGCCTTGGGAATCAAATACGGCGTTGTTTTTGCTTGACTTTTACGAGGGCGAAGATCAGCCACTTGCAGTTTCCCCGCGCCAACTGCTCCAAACGGTCGTCCGTAAAGCGAATGGTATGGGATTCCAGCCCTTCATGTCAGCGGAGTACGAGTACTTTATCTTCCGGGAGACCCCCCACTCCCTAGAGGACAAAGGATTTGAGAACATGACGTCGCTCTCGCCCGGCTGGTTCGGCTATAGCGTATTACGGGCATCTGCGGCTGCGGAGTTCGTTCACGCAATTATAGATGGGATGGGGGAGTATGGCGTTGAACTGGAAGGGATACACACGGAGACGGGACCCGGCGTGTATGAAACCGCGATTCGGTACGACACAGCCTGCAATGCTGCAGACAAAGCCGCACTGTTCAAAACTGGCGTGAAAGAGATTTTAGTCAGACATGGACTTGTCGCAACCTTTATGGCGAAGTGGAGTCCAGATTACCCCGGTTGCAGCGGCCACCTGCACCAGAGCTTATGGAATTTAGAAGGCGACATAAATCTGTTTGCCGATGAATCAGATGCGTCAGGCATGTCGCAAACAATGAAACACTATATCGCGGGACAGCTCGCTGCAATGCCTGAAATGATGGCACTCATCTGTCCGACAATCAACTCTTACAAGCGGACAGTCCCCGGTGCCTGGGCACCTACCAACGCCTCTTGGGGAATCGAAAATCGCACAACTGCCCTTCGCGCAATTCCCGGGACCTCCCCTAAATCCACGCGGACGGAATATCGGCTAGCCGGTGCTGACGCCAATCCGCACATCGCTATGGCGGCAAGCCTCGCCGCTGGATTATACGGCATTGAGCATCAACTTGACCCCGGCGAACCGTTCAACGGAAATGCCTACGAAGCCCCCCAAGGGCGATTTGAACCTTTGCCAAGATCGCTAGCGGAAGCAACAGAGAGATTGGAAGGGGGCGAAATCAGTCGCGCCTGCCTCGGCGATGCATTTGTGGATCACTTCGCAATCTCACGCGAGCATGAAATTATGGAATTCGGTCGCGCCATAACGGATTGGGAACTCAAACGATACTTCGAGATCATCTAATACCGCTCCTAAATAAAAAATAGAGGTTGGTGCCGATCAAACGCTCAATATTTGGGGATAAATCTATGTTTTCCCAACCAATTCAGCTCGCAATGTTTGACCTCGCTGGGACCACTGTCAACGATGAAGTCGACGGACACCCGCTGATGGTCATAAGCATGATGCGTGCTTTTGCGAAACACGGGATTGAACTGGCCCCAGCCCTAATTAACAAGCATCGGGGAAGGCAGAAGTCTGAAGCTATCCAGATTCTTCTGAAGGAGGTTGCAGAATTATCTTTCACCGATGCCAAGCGTGTTGGAGATAGCGTGTATCGTGATTTTCTCCATGCACTGGAAAGCAACCTTTCGAGTATCTCGGAAATTGATGGTGCAACTGAACTCTTCAGATACCTCAAATCCAAGGATATCCATATTGGAGTAGGAAGCGGCTTTCCGATGCAGGTTGTTCAGGCAATCGTCTCCCGACTGGGGTGGCTGGATAACGGTCTGCTTGACTATGTAGGAAGCGCGGAGCAGGTCGGCGTAGGGCGTCCCAATCCAAAGATGATTCATGACGCAATGCAAGAACTCAGTATTACAGATGGACGAGCGGTTGTCAAAATTGGGGATACCGTGGTGGATGTTCAGGAAGGTAAGAACGCCGGGGCATGGACGGTCGCTGTGTTGACGGGATCTCAGACAGAAGCACAATTGGTGGCATCGGCACCGGATTACGTTCTATCAAGTATTCAAGAGTTGACGACCTTGTTCCCCCGGTAAGCACACTTCAAGGGAGTTAGATCGGATTTGACGCGAATCGTTGTCAAACGAAATTTATTTGGCTGATTGACTACACACAATTTAGATACCACAACCATCTCGAATCACCTGAATCTACTGTCCAAAACCAAGTTTTGCGGCAAACGCTTTATCTAAGATAGCCCATCAAGTTTGCTGAGTTAAGAGCAGTTTTCTCGATTTATCGTGGGTCAACTCTATGCGACACACATGTCGCCCGCCCGATAAGATTGGGATTCAAACTGGCTTTTTAGAATGGGTGAGCTAACTTCAATGTCGATCATCCTGCGGTATGCTCCCACGCCTCAGCGAATGCCGAGGAGCCATCGTCATCCCAGAACCACATATCAACCGGCTGATTATAACCGGGGCCATATCCATCGACAAAACTTGGTCCCGTGCCCTGACCGTCGCTCAAAGAACGGATTGGCAGTCGCGCGTAAATCGGCGCGAGCCCTGCATATTGAATCTGTATCAAAGCGCGTGGCAACGGCTCAGGTTCAACCGTAGACCAGTGGGCAAGCGCATCACGGTCAAGCGTCACGCCTAACCCTGGCCCCTCCGGCACACACGCCATCCCGCCAGCGACCTCCAACGCCGGCCTCACGACATCTTCTGCCCAAAGGTGGGTACAGGTGACGTGGTGCAGCGTCGCCATAGGGAAAACCGATGCCATGTGCGCGATAAACGCTCGTGTGATATTACCCCCCGTGTTCTGCATCATGAACGGTATATTCGCTGCCTCAAACAACCCCGCCCGCTGAACGACCTGCCCGACAGGTGCATGACCTAGCATGTAGCCATCCGCGAGTCCCATCAACGCCTCCCGTCCGCCCAATGGCAGATGGTGAAAGTAGATCGGCAGCGGACACTTCCCTCGCAGTACACGATACCCTTCAAAATCGTGTGTACGCAACGGGTCTTCAATCGCGCCCGCGATGGGGAACTGTATCAACTCCCGCGCCAAGTCCAAGACATGCTCCACCGTATTGTCGAAATTGATATCGTAATGAATCTTGAATCCCGGTGACGCCCTCTCCTCAAGTCTAACCTGCATCGCCTCCGTCTGCGCTACAACGTTGTGGCAGTGGAAGGTGTGGAACTTGAGCCATGTGTAACCCGCAGCGGCTGCGTGCTCCACCTCCGCCGCCATCTTCTCAGGTGTCTGCGAGACTGTCCATGCCGCCATCGGGACGCGTGAACGGACTTGTGGCCCGAACAGCTTATAGGCGGGGACATCATTGTACTTGCCGACCAAATCGTAGATAGCTGGCGCAAGGGCAATAGGGAGAGACGGGTGCGCTAGCCAATCGCACGGATTCGTACCGCGCAGCTGCTCAATCCATTCGTCTATCCCATCCCACGATTTGCCGATGTGCTCACCTAAGCCTTCCAATCCGTTATCAGTATGAACGACAAAGACTGTGCGATAGCGGAAGTCAGGCCCCTGATAGCGTGTCAATGCTTCACTGTTCCATGCCTGAAACGGGGGGCAGATAGTATGTATTTCGATATCGGTGATTTGCATGGTTTTGTTGTCTTCTCCTCTAAGCAGGTCTGTAACCTTCGTGCATATTGTTGATGAAACGATGAACGGAAGCCGCTGGGATAAAAGCGAGGTACAGAAGAATCATGGTCAAAGTAAAAGTACGGATGGGCAATAAGATGTAGAAAAGGACATGCAAGACGATCCCAGCGGGCATCAAGTATTTGTGGAATTTGGGGATATACAGTCCGAAAGCTAGTAGAAATTCCAGTATCACAGTAGCAATTGCGATAACAAAACAGAACGCAGAAAACCCAGGGATACTTGCGTAGTCATACCCCGCATAATAGTTGTAAGCGAGGAGTTCCATGCGGTCACCACTCAAAAATCCCCAGTAAAGTTTTTCGTAGGCAGTCCAGAAGTAGACCATCGACAATTGAATAGCAGTTAGGCGTAGCCCCCACAAATTGCCGATTTCAGGCGGCGGTGGTAAACCTGATTTTAAGGCGCGACGGAGTGCCAACCAGCGATCTAACGAGTATGAGCGACCGCACGGTGTCAACGCAATAAAGAGGGCAGCCATGACCAAGAGGAAGGCGTGATGATGCTTCCATGATTCATTCGTGACAAACATCACCGAAATAATGAGGGCTGTCCCCATCGATGACACGCGTGTCCATAGCCCGACGCACATGAGCCCAGTAAAGAGGAAAAACGCGGAATTGAGTAGAATGGTCCCTGGCCGTATATCCCGACAGAGTATCAGTTCACCCGCCCACCGAGACCAGAGGAGCAGAACCAAACCGATTCTGATTAACCCCACTGAACGGGTGGAGTCACGATAACACAATGCCCAGTTATAGAAATGTTGTAGGCTGCGTAATATGGCTTGCAAGGCTGATTATGTTTCCGTTCGTTACCCCTGTCATTCAATGCGTTTATCCACATATAGGGTTTTCCACCCTTCGCGCGTACCGATACGTGCGTTTACCCGCAAATCAACGGTAGCTCCCACTTTTTGTCGGATGCGTCGTCCCACACGCAATACATCCTCCTCGCCCATAAGCCGACGCGAATGGTGGTGTGATTTCAGCAATTTGTCACGACCGAATACTTGGAAACGATCAATGTGCTCGATGCGTCCATCTCGATGTCGGATGTAAAATTGCACATCACAGACATCGAGTCCCCGCAGATGATACATCTGCCACGACCGAAAGGCATCTGATTTTCCCTTAAGGACTTGCTTATAAAAAGGACCGAATACGACATATAGCATCAGGAGTGTAAAAGCGACAGCTCGGCAGATAATTACTAACTTGCTTTCAGCTGCCGTTTCCACTGTCGTTTGTTCAGATTGATATTGACTGACTGGTGTCATTGATAGTTCCCCGCTAGTTCAAGGGTATCAACTAGCATCTCCCTCAGATGGTGATCATGTTAAAAGTGGACGACCAATTCTACATCTGTCATCACAATGTCAGAGGCAACCTTCGGGTGACGTTCCTCAAGCACGACCTTAGCCTCGTGCGAACCCGCACATAGAGGCCCATCCATCTCAAAACACAACCACGCCGCCCCACTCACATCCGAGATACGATGTGGGTCATTGATAGTGCAATAGCGGATTGTCGGGTCATCAAGAGTTCTCCCATCCCACGAGACCCGCACCACATCTCCGCGCACCCACTGATCTAACCGCACCCGTAACTCGACTTGTTTGGGGATATTAGTCGATAAATCGTCTACTACATTTAGTGTAACTGTTGGTCCCTCGCCGGTGAGCGTCTGTTTCAAAGCAACCGGGACCTCACCCCAAAGGCGGTCATTTCGATAAGCACCCCGCCATTCTCCTGCCTCCTGTAGGAAGCGATGGGTTGCCGCATAAATTTTGTCTGTGCCCCGCAGTGTATCCGGCGAGCCAATCTGTGAGAGCAATTCCCGCCTCGAATCGCGGTTTGCGTGCCAGTTAAAGACATAGATGCCATCGGCACCTGCGCTGTGGTAGCGGCTAGCAATGGCGCGCGTACGCATTCGGTCTTTGGTCTCGGCCTCTTCGGGCCCGACGGAGGGTCCGGGCAAACCACCATCAAATCCGGGGTAGACCGCAACCGGCTGATCTCGGCACAGTTCGACAAAAGCTGCGACATCTAAGGAGGGATCCGTCGCAGCACCACCGGCGGGGATTAGAATGTCCACTAATCCCTCATTCACCCAAGTCGGAATATCGTATCCGATGTTGCGGCACATCTCTAGCGTACCAGACACGCGCGCTGCTAAGTAGAACGGTTTGCCGCGTTTCTCCGCTAGCGCATCGGTCATCTGCCGCACGGCTCGCTGCAGGTCGGTCAGGACATATCGGAGCCGGTAGCCTTCGTCGGCGGGTAGGTGAAAGGCGTGTCGCTGCCAGTCCAATTCGACACCATCCCAGTCATATCTTTCGCAGATCTCCTTGATGTGTGCGTAGCGGTGTTCCCGTATTTCGGGGACAGCGAAATTCCATGAGAGCGCGAACCACTCCGAGGTCTGATTGCCAAGCAACCATTCCGGATGTTCGATCCGCATCTGGGTCAGCTCCGTATGGCGCAGGCTCTCCAAGTCAGCGACCTGTGCCCCACTGAAATGATTGTCATTCATGCGTACTGAGGCATAGACATGCATCCCAAGTTGATGCCCACGGTCGATAATGGCTTGCTGTGGGTCTTCGCCACGCTCTACCATCTGACGGAGGTTTTCAGTGTGAACGTACGCCTGAGCATTTTCATAACGCCGACCATGAATATCGCCGAGCTGTTCAAGGACATCACTCTGCCAGCGGGCAGCATGTTCGCCGATGCACCAGAAATGGGCACCAATCTGCGTATCTTCCAGCGGAGCGTAGGCCTTTTCGAGGAAAGCGTTTATAGATTGCGGCGGCTCAGAATAGCCATGAGGAGCACCATCCCAGTTGTAGATAATCTGATACTTAGGAGGGGTGGGCATGTTCGTTTTCCTTTCGGTGTTCGGATGAGTTAGTGAGATCCAGACTGGTTCATTCCCACTCAATCGTACTCGGGGGTTTCGAGCTAATATCGTAAACGACACGATTGATGCCACGCACCTCGTTGATAATGCGGTTGGAAATGATACCCAATACATTGTGAGGAATCTTCGCCCAATCCGCTGTCATGCCATCGGTGCTCGTCACAGCTCGCAACGCTACAACGTTTTCGTAGGTCCGCTCGTCGCCCATCACGCCGACACTCTTAACCGGCAGAAACACAGTCAACGCCTGCCAGATTTCATCATATAGTCCTGCTTTCTGCAGCTCTGCCATGAAGATTTGATCTGCTTCCCGCAGCATGTCGAGACGTTCTTGTGTGACGGGCCCCAATATACGGACAGCTAAACCGGGACCGGGGAACGGGTGCCGTCCCAAGACCGATTTCGGGAGATTCAACCTTGATCCGACGGCTCGCACTTCATCCTTGAACAGTTCACGCAGGGGTTCGATTAGTTTGAATGGCAGATTTTCGGGAAGTCCACCGACATTATGGTGCGTTTTAATGGTCGCCGCGGGTCCTTTGACAGATATACTCTCGATTACGTCAGGGTAGAGCGTGCCTTGCGCTAGGAAGTCGATTTGCCCAATTTGTGCCAATCCCTCTTTGAATACTTCTATGAACTGATTTCCGATGATTTTGCGTTTCTGCTCCGGGCTTTCAACACCTGAAAGATATTCGAGAAACCGTTCGGCAGCGTCCACATGATAAACATCAATGTCGAGCTCTCGAAAAGTTGACAGCACCTGATCCGCTTCATTCTTCCGCAATAAGCCGTTATTGACAAAAACGCAGACCAGTGCATCCCCGACAGCCCGTTTAAGTAGCGTTGCAAGCACTGTCGAGTCAACGCCGCCGCTCACGGCGCATAACACGCGAGCACCACCTGTTTCGATGCGAATCTTCTCTGTAGTTTCTGCGATGAAGGACTGCATCGTCCATTCGTCGCTACAATCACAGATTTCGTAGACAAAGTTACCAAGCAGCCGGTTATCGTCTTGCGTGTGGATAACCTCCGGATGGAATTGCAAACCGTAGATGTCCCGATCCAAATCGGCTATCGCTGCTATTGGGGAATTATGGGTATGGGCAACAGAGTGAAAGCCGTCAGGCAGGAGATCAATTCGGTCGCCGTGACTCATCCAAACATTTACCGTCTTTGGCAGGTCTGCAAATAACGGAATCGGCAAATCTACGGTCAATTCTGCTAAACCAAATTCACGCTCAACGGCAGGGTGCACTTTCCCACCGGCGGAGAGGTGTGCGATGAGCTGCATACCGTAACAGATACCGAGAATCGGCACATCGAGCGTTAAAATCTTCGGATCGAGCAGGGGTGCCTCCGTTGCGTAGACACTTGCGGGACCGCCAGAAAGGATGATACCTTTCGGTTGTATGGCTGCCAGCTGATTTAGCGGAACGTTGTAGGGGTGGATCTCACAGTACACCTTGTGTTCGCGGACGCGTCGCGCGATTAGCTGTGTATACTGGGAACCGAAATCTAAAACAACTATGGTTTCACGTTTCATGTGCCTAGCCTTCTAATCTATTAAGTCGTAAACCTATTTTATCACAGATTAGCAGGGCGGTCAATCAAGCATTGATAAAAATTAGGGTCATTTAGTTCTTCTGTAGGAGAGATTTCCAAATCCCGACACACTGCTCAGACAGGGAGAAAATCGAAAACTAAATAGTCCCATGATAAAAATGGCTTGGTTTTGATTATGCGATATGTTATAATTAAATTCTAAGGACTATATGCTTAGCACTTATGTGCTTTGTTGGTGTTAGCTTATTAACTTTAAAATTAAAGGAACTCCCAAGGAGGCAAATCCTAATGGCACACACATTACCCGCCCTGCCGTATGCTCACAATGCTTTAGAACCACATATTGACGAGCAAACGATGCAAATCCATCACGGAAAACACCATCAGGCTTACATCACTAATCTTAACACTGCCCTTGAAGGGCTTGATGATTTAGCAGCTCTGTCGGTCGAAGACTTGCTGCGTAACATCGACCAGGTGCCGGAAGACAAACGGCAAGCTGTTATCAATAACGGTGGCGGCCATGCCAACCATTCACTCTTCTGGACCATAATGAGCCCCAACGGTGGCGGCACCCCCACAGCAGAGGTAACGGCTGCAATCGAGTCTGCTTGCGGATCTCTTGAAGCTGCTAAAGAACAGTTCGGGACGGCTGCGACAACCCGTTTCGGATCCGGCTGGGCATGGGTGGTTGTTGATGAAACTGGCGGTTTGCAAATCTACTCGACTGCTAACCAAGATAGCCCCATCATGCAGGGCCATACACCGATACTTGGTCTTGATGTTTGGGAACACGCATATTATCTGAAGTATCAAAACCTGCGTCCCGCTTATATCGAAGCGTGGGCTAACGTTATCAATTGGGAGGAGGTCGCCCGACGTTACGCCGCTGCAAAAGGCTAAGGCGACATCTGGCTGTAGAAGTGGGATTCTTTCGATAACATTTGTGGAATGGATTTCACTTCTACACTTTTCAAGGGTACAAACTCAGAGAAGATTAACCTTCTCACCAGGGGTGTGATCTATCTCACGCGGACGCATCACCCCTTCTGGTTAAATGGAATCACTTGCTGCTATGCTCTATTTTAGCACGACCGTTTATCTCAGAAAATTGAGGTATTTAAGAAGGAGAGATTATGATGCGCCAGCACCGATTGATTTTGATAGTTCTTGTTGCTGCACTCGCTGTATTCATAGTGGTTTTGTTCTCCCTAAGGAAACCCCAATCCACTTTGGACAATGGCAGTCTCTCCTCTCCAGAAGTGGTCTTGCCTAAAATGGAAATTGAGCTGTCAACGCGGTCGGTAAAAAATAACCGAGCAAATTCAAGTACAAACCGGGGATTTCGTGTTTCTGCAGATACAGTTATCGAAACGTCAAAATCGACTTCCCCTCTCGTTGGTGAGAGGACAACGAATCTTGAACGAGAAAGATTAGCGTCCTTGTTCAAGGGGGAGTCTCCATTGAGCGTAGCCAAGAAACTCAGAGAAACAGGTGAATGGAATTACGCACGAGAATATGCACGGATGGCTGTAGCAGAAAATCCAGATTCTTTTGAAGCACTACTATTGTTTGCTCAGCTACTTCCTCGGGAGGATGGCGAGAGACTAGCGGCTTTCGAGCAATTGGTTGAAATAGACTCGACCTCTGTCGAGGCATTACATGGACTGGGACAAATGCTCAGTGATAACCAACCACAAGATGCGGTCTTTTATCTTGAAGCCGCTATTGCAGAGAATCCGTCCTATGTTGCGTCCCACTACGTGTTGGGAACGAGTTACGAAAGAATGGGACGATATGACGAAGCACTGGCGTCCTACAAGAAAGCCTATGCGATTAATCAGGGTCTAGCGACTCTCGCACATATTCGAGCGATTGAAGCTGGGAATCCTCGCATAAAACCCTTGCTGTCTGAAGCCCGGGAGTCCAAAGAGCTTCCTTTTAAAGAAACACCTCCTCAAGCACCACCGCAAGAAGATACGCCTCCCATTCCCAACGCGCCTTCGGGTTTGGAACGTAAAACCGGCTTCGATAAATTACCTCTTGAAGAACCCCTTTCTCCCAAAGATGGAGAGGCAACCGCAGCGGACCAACGATCCATCCAGGAGCTGATTCAGATCATTGAAGAGTACGAAGCGTCGCTAAGCAGCTCGTCAGACCCATCCGCTGCCGTTGAGGGACGGATAACGGATTTGGAGCGTTCTATTGAATCCCGACCCAATCGGGCGGAGAGTATTTAAGGTTAGCGCGGGCTTACCAAGAAACGGGCGAAGATGAGAAAGCCGCAGCAGTCTACCGACAGGCGAGGGAACGTTTCCCTGAAGATGAGCGAATTCAACGAGAGTCAGAGGCGTTTGAGGCGGAGCCTGAACGTCCGCTAGAACGTTCCGATCAAGAAGAAAATTGATTGAATTAACAGGGTTTTTGGAATTTTCCCGATAGTCAATCTTAGTCAAAATTGAATGATGCAAAAATTACAACGGATTTGGACGCTCCCCTTCATAATTCTATCGGTATTCGGAGTAATTTTCTTTATCTTGTATAGACAACCATTGACTTTGGACAAAGATGAGAATCTGATAGGAGAAGTAACACCGCCTGAAATGGAAACAACGCCTTCAGAACCCTCACTTTCAACCGGAGCAGATCAGCCTGCTCGTGCAAATCAGAAATCTGGTGTTTCTGTACACGGAACTACTGAAGCATCATTAGACGCCTCTCCGCCTACCGATGAGTTGGGGACAGACCCGATGTTAGAGATAATTGCGCCTATAGTCGAAGGCGTTGATTCCTTCACCGCAGCCAAAAGGTTAAAAAGAACGGGGTTTCCGGATTACGCCCGGCAATATGCCCGGAAGGCGGTGGCTGAAAATCCAGGGGCTTTTGAGGAACTTCTCTTATTGGGTCAATTGCTCCCTCTTGATGAAGAAAATGGAAGAGAAGCCATCTTTCGACGATTGGTCGGGATGGATTCCACTTCTGTGGATGCCCTGTATGGACTCGGAACAACAATCAACACCGACCAGCCAGCGGAGTCTATTCCCTATCTCAAAGCGGCTATTGCGGCAGACCCGTCGCGCGGTTCGGCGTATCTTGCCTTAGGTGAAAGTTACGAAAGACTGGGCATGTATGATGAAGCATTAGTGGCTTTTAAGAAGAGTTGTAAGTTGCCTCCCCCTGGATTTGACATTCGTAGGTGGCATCCTACAGTATCTCTTATGCATATTCAAGCGATTGAGGCAGGAAACCCTATCTTTAAGCCGATCCAACGTGAATCTCAGAGACAATTGCCTGAAGAATCTGCTCCTGAAGAAACGTTTCCCGGATCACCGTTTCAGGAGGAAAAGCCCCCACCGGATTCGATGGAAGGCACTGGTCGTGAAACCGGATTTAATGACGAGCCGGGAGACTTCACGCCGCCAAGCGAAAGCAGGGAAGCAAGCGCAGCGGACCGACGATCCATCGAGGAGCTGCTTCAGATCATTGAAGAATATGAAGCGTCGCTAAGCAGCCCGTCAGACCCATCCGCTGCCGTTGAGGGACGGATAACGGATTTGGAGCGTTCTATTGAATCCCGACCCAATCGGGTGGAGAGTTATCTAATGGTGGCGCGGGCATACCAAAAAGTGGGCGAGGATGAGAAAGCCGCAGAAATGTACCATCGGGCAAGGGAGCGTTTCCCTGAAGATGAGCGAGTTCAACGGGAGGCGGAGGGGTTTGAGGAGGGGCGTGAACGTCCCCCGGAACGCTCCGATGAAGAGGGAAATTGATTGAATTAACAGGGTTTTTAGGGATTTTCTTCCCGATAAGTAATCTTGTTCAAAACTGAATGCAAAAAAGCGATGAAGGGGAGGAGTAAGTCGAGCGGTCTTGACAGAGCGGGAAATCCACCGGCTGAGAGGTTTCCCCAAGTAACCCCGACTGAAGGTCGCCCTGGAGCTGCTAGCCTGAAAACCCCACGTAGGGTTAGCCGGGTTGATGCACGTTACGCATACCAATGAGTGCCCTTTTACACACGGTATTTGATCAGCGAAAGGGAATTGGAGTGGTACCGCGGTAAGGACTTTAGAGGAAGCCCTTCTCGTCTCCAAGTATATCCTCGAAAGTTGTTCCTTGAAATCTTCAATCGGGGAACTTCTACTGAGGATTGGAACGGGAGGGCTTTTTTATTGGACGTATTCGTAAGAAAAACCGTTAGGATTTACAGCGGAGTTTCCTTAAGGTTAATTAGGACTGGGTTTCAAATTCGCCTGTGTATGCTCAAAGGAGCTTGTGGTTGTTCAAATTAAATTCGTGGATTCAAACAGGATTTCTTCTTTTGCTTTTCGATCATGTAAGAAATAGTGCAAAGAAATCGAGTTTTTTCGACCCCCTCTAATCCCCCCGCAAGCGGGGGAGGGACTGTTGCGCGATGTTCCGGGTATCTTTGCTTTGTACTTTCTCTTGACATGAACCTTTTCTTTATCCTGAGAAATCACCAATCTTTGAATCCTGATTAAACTTAATAAGGAGAATACTATGGAACTATCAGGAGCAAAAATACTGATTGAAAGTCTCAAACAAGAGGGTGTGGAGTATATTTTCGGTGTGAACGGCGGCGCAGCGATGCCAATCTTTGACGCCCTCTACGAGCACCCCGATGTTAAACTAATCATGATGCGGCACGAACAAGGCGCGTCCCATGCCGCCGATGGATATGCACGGGCAACAGGTAAAGTCGGCGTTACACTTGCCACTTCGGGGCCCGGTGCCACAAATCTAGTGACCGGTATCGCGACCGCCTTTATGGATTCTATTCCAATGGTAGCGATCACAGGGCAGGTTTTTACCCACCTGATGGGGAACGATGCCTTCCAGGAATGTGACGTGATAGGCGTGACGCGCCCGGTCTGCAAACACAGCTACTTAATCAAAAGTGGCGATGAAGTCGCCGATGTTATAGCGGAAGCGTTCCATATTGCCAGCACAGGTAGACCTGGGCCTGTTGTCGTCGATTTTGCCAAAGATGCTCAGATCCACGAATCGTTATTCCGTTACCCAGAGAAGGTGAACATCCGCAGCTACAAACCGAAGGTTGATGGGCACCCGCGCCAGATAGCGAAAGCGGTTGAGTTGATTCACAACGCTGACCGTCCGATACTCTACGCAGGGGGGGGCGTGACGCTTGCTAACGCTTCTGAAGAATTGCGGGAGCTGGCAATTAAAACAGGCATTCCGATTACTGTAACACTGATGGGCCTGGGCGCATTTCCCGAAACCCATCCGCTGGCAATGGAGATGCCCGGTATGCACGGCTCCTGCTGTGCGAACTATGCGTTTACCGATTCCGATCTGGTGATTGCGGTCGGTGCCCGGTTCGATGACCGCGTTACGGGAGACTTGACGAAATTCGCGCCGCACGCGAAGAAGATTCATATTGACATTGATGCCTCTTGCATTGGCAAGAACGTCCCGGTTGATGTGCCGATTGTGGGCGATGCCAAGCGCGTATTGGCGGAAATGAACAAACGGGTGCATCGCGTGGACATCGAACCGTGGATGCGCCAAATTAATGAGTGGAAAGAGCAGTATCCTTTTGAGTACGATCAAAAGGGTGATAACATTATGCCGCAGTATGTAATTGAGCAGATTTATGACCTTTATTCCGATGCGATAGTCGTTGGAGATGTCGGACAGCATCAGATGTGGGCGGCCCAATATTTCAAATTCACCGAACCGCGTCAATGGTTAAATTCCGGTGGTCTCGGCACCATGGGATTCAGCTTGCCCGCAGCGATTGGCGCACAGCTTGGCTGTCCCGACAAAACGGTTGTCAACATCAATGGCGATGGCTCATACATCATGACGATACAAGAGCTTGTCCCCGCCATCACGATGAAACTGCCGCTCAAAATCTTCATCATCAATAATATGTATCTCGGCATGGTTCGGCAGTGGCAGGAGCTCTTCCACCAGAAACGTTACGCCGCGGTTGATTATCACGACAACCCCGATTTTGCACAACTTGCCGAGGCATTTGGGGCAACAGGAATCCGTGTTGAGCGAATCGAGGATGTCCGGCCGGCATTGGAGAAAGCAAAAGGTATTGACGATGGCCCTGTTGTCATCGACTTTATCGTTGATGAAGAGGAAAATGTATTCCCAATGGTTCCGGCGGGTGCGGGCCTTGGCGACGTTATACGAGGTTTAGCATGATGACTGAAGAACGACACATTTTTTCTGTGCTTGTTGAAAATCGATTCGGGGTCCTCGCGCGAATTGCAGGGTTGTTCAGTGGACGTGGATTCAACATTGATAGCCTCAACGTCGCAGAGACTGATGATCCAGGCGTTTCACACATGACAATTGTTACACATGGAGATGCACAGATTATTGAGCAGATTTACAAGCATCTGAACAAGCTGATTGACGTCATTAAGGTGACAGATCTCACCGTTGAAAACCACGTCGAGCGAGAGATTGTGCTGATTAAAGTCCATGCCGAGCCGCAGCGGCGCGGAGAAATACTTCAAATTGTGGAGATCTTCCGCGCCCACACAGTTGACGTCGGTCCTGATTCCTTAATCATCGAAGTGACCGGCGACGAGGGGAAGCTGAAGGCGGCGATCGATCTGCTACGTCCCTACGGCATTCAAGAACTTGCCCGCACCGGCAAAATTGCAATCATGCGCGGCATCGCAAAGTGATGCACTGATATTGCATTTTCACGTTTCACATAAAGGAGGATTCATGGCAACAATTTATTACGATAGCGATGCAGATTTTGATTTACTCAAGGAACGAACGGTTGCTGTCATCGGCTACGGCAGTCAAGGACGTGCACAAGCATTGAATCTCAAGGACAGCGGTGCAAACGTTGTCCTCGGCCTGCGCCCCGGCAGCCGTTCTCAACCGGCAGCAGAGTCGGAAGGATTGACGGTAAAAAGTATTGACGAAGCCGCCGCTGAAGCGGATGTCGTTCAGATTCTTATCCCGGATGAACAACACGGGGCGGTGTATCAGAATCAGATCGAGCCGAACCTACAGGCAGGTAATATGGTGATGGTTTCGCACGGTTTCAGCATCCATTTCGGTCAGATTGTTCCGGCGAACGACATTGACGTGGCGATGATTGCACCGAAAGGACCGGGGCTGCTCGTGCGACAGGTTTTTGAAGAAGGCGGCGGGGTGCCCTGCCTCATTGCTATCCAACAGGACATAACGGGACACGCTAGAGATCTTGCGCTCGCTTATGCCAGAGGGATTGGCGGTACGCGAGCTGGCGTCATCGAGACCACCTTCCGTGAAGAGACGGAAACCGATCTCTTCGGCGAACAAGCGGTGCTTTGTGGTGGAACTACTGCCCTGATCAAAGCTGCCTTCGACACCCTCGTTGAGGCGGGATACCAGCCCGAAATGGCGTTTTTTGAGTGCCTGCATGAGCTGAAACTGATTGTAGATCTTATCTATACAGGGGGACTCAGCAAAATGCGCAATGATGTCAGTAACACCGCGGAATTTGGAGATCTGACCCGCGGTCCTCGTGTGATTGATGAGGATGTCCGAGAACGGATGCGGGAACTTCTCAAAGAGGTGCAGAACGGAGAATTTGCACGGGAATGGGTACTGGAAAATCAGGCGAATCAACCGGTGTTACAAGCCCTCCGTCGCCGAGAGTCGGAGTTGCAGATTGAAAAGGTAGGAAAGGATTTACGGAGCATGATGAGTTGGCTTGAGGGGTAGGAATCGTACCTTGAATCGCATATTCTCATCAAAGTCGTCACTCCGATTGGCATTATACCGTTGGGGTGACGACTTTTTGTTTTGGTCTTGGACGGGTAATTTTTCTTTATGGGCACAATTGAGAAAGGGGTCGAGCAGCATGAACAACGCAATCTCATCGTATTTGCGGCAAACCAGATTTTCATGCGACTCGGTTGGATTTTCAAGACCGAATCGGTGGTGATGCCGGGGTTTCTGGATGTCTACACCTTATCGGGGGTTATCCGGGGGTTTCTGCCCCTCATCTCTCGAATTGGGCAAAGTATACCTCAGATTCTTATCGCACACCGCGTGGCAAAAATGCCTAAAAAACGGATTGTGTTTATACTTTCTGCTTTTGGCATCACCCTCCCTTGGTTAGTATTGGCATTGACCCTTGAATTTGGGCGTTGGTCAAACAACACAATCGTAGCAATCTTTCTGACGCTGTATGGCTTGCACTGGCTGACTTACGGCAGTAATGTCCTCGCTCACGGCACATTACAGGGAAAATTGATCCGTCCTAGGAGACGGGGGCGTCTATTGGCTTATGCCAGCCTCATCGGTTGTACGCTTGCAATTATCATCGTTTGGCTTGTCATGCCGCACTGGGTTCGTGGCAACAGTGCCAACTATGCCTGGATATTTGTGACAACGGGGCTGTTCTTCGGTTTTGCTGCGTGCTCCAGTCTGTTTTTTCGTGAACCCCCTGATGACTATTCCCCCCAAACCGTGCCGTTTCTCAAGTATCTCAGTTCCGGTCTGATGCTGCTGCGGTATGATCGGAATTTTCGCATACTCGCGATAGTCCTGATGTTGTTCTACACAGGTTGGCCCATTTTTCCGCACTATACTGTTTTTGGAAAACGGACATTGGGATTGGTCTCAAGAAACTTTGTGACGCTGTTAATTGCACAGAACACGGTCAGTGGACTTGGTGCCTTGGTAATGGGAAATATCGCAGATCGACACGGCAATCGGATTGTGTTGCGTGTATTAATTTTTATCGCCGCCTGTGTGCCGCTGCTAGCCGTTGGTCTGAGCCGCCTCCCGACGGGCGGACATTGGTACTGGCTTGTGTATGCTTGCTTGGGATTTACCCCGGTATCGGGCCGTATCCTTACAAACTACACCCTTGAGATTTCTCCACAGGCAAAGCACCCGCAATATTTGGGGCTGCTGAGTGTTCTTCAGACGGTGCCGTTGCTGGGGTCGCCGGTGGTTGGTCTGTTAATCGATCAATTCTCTTTTGAATCCGTGTTTATCGCGTGCTCAATCTTGGTCTTCTGCGGTGCCTTGCTGACCTTCCGATTGGTTGAGCCTCGATTTGCTGCTGTCGTTCAACCAAGGGCGTCAGAACCGTCCTGATGTGATCAATACCAATTGTACATCATTAACAGGGACACGACCCTTATTGTATCCGGCAAAGTTGAGTTTCCCTGCGCGTTCCTTGTGGGTTGACGTAGGAATATGAAGATGTAGAACGGCTATAGTGTGAAATAGGAGGTAATTATGCCCGACGAACTGATGACGACCTTTGAAAAGCTCTGGGTTGCCCTTCGCGCTTCGTGGTGTGACAACCAGGACCTTAACGGCGCCCTGGCTTTCAGCCACGACCGCGCAGCGATGGACTTTTTTCATCGCGTCGTACAGGTGAATGTGGACGACACCCAAGTAGACACACTGATTGACGACGCACTTCGCCTGTTTCAACAGAAAAAATACGACTGCATGTTCACCCTTTCGCCGCTAGACCGTCCCACGGATCTTGGCGAGCGGCTGGAGAGGCGTGGTTTCACAGAAGGTATGTTGGCGTCGGCGATGGTTTATGCCCCCTCCACCGCACCGCCGCCCCCCCAAACTGTTGCAGAAATCAATGTCTCGCCCGATAGTGAATATGACCTTTGGGCGGAGGTCATGTGTCGTGGGTTCGGTCATACACAGACGATGGGAGAGATTGGACGCGATGTGTTGATTGTGCCCGAAGTGCGCCGCTATCTAGCGCGTGTGGACGGTGCACCGGCGGGCACGACGCTGGTTTACTCACAATTTGGCATGGACTACGTTGACCATGTCGCAACACTGTCTGAACACCGCCGCAAAGGGGTCGCCTCCGCCATGATCGCACGAGCGGTTGCGGATTCACAGGCGATGGGCAACCGCTGGACAACCCTGGAGACGGCAACGGGCAGCAACGCCGAGCGAATATACCAACGACAGGGGTTCCGTATTACCTATCACCGACGACGCTACATCATGCCTAATGCGTAGGAGAGTTAGGAAAATGAAATTCTTTGTTCGTGAAGCCAAGAGGGTACACAAGCTCACATAGAACATTCTTAGGGGGTGCGATCTTGGGATATGTCTATATCTTGGAAAATGATTCAATGCCGGGTTTAATAAAAATTGGCAAAACTGCTCGTAATAGCTGTGAACGAGCGAGAGAGCTGTCAGTATCAACTGGGGTTCCCACTCCATTCAGGGTTGTCCATAATTTTCCTTCTGATAGATATGAAATACTTGAGAGGGAAGTTCATAGCAAACTTGCTCGATACCGTGTGAGTGATAATCGAGAATTTTTTAAGTGCACGGCAGGGATAGGAATAAAAGCGATTAGAGAAATCTACTCCGAGCACCTGAAAGCAACAGATAGGAGTCTCCCTGAACTGAAAATCTTCAAAGGGAATTAAGGGCGGAGAATCAGCGTATTAGAGATGATGCGGTTGCAAAACTATTTTCTCACCTTGAGGTTAATCCAAATTCAATTCATAGAATGCTTTCACCCCTTATCTATATTGTAGACAGTGATAACTGGAGTTATAATAGCTCTACTAAACTTAACGCAATTGAACTACTGAAAGGAATACAACAGTATCCAAGGGCAGCACAGGCATTAACAACTTACTATGAACGGATAGCTGAACAACGCCGAATTGAACGAGACAAGGAAAAGGAGTTAGAGAGCAAGAAGAATATAGGTTGTCCAAATTGCCCGCAAAAGTTGCGAATTCCTGTAAGAAAAAAACGATTGAGAATTACCTGCCCTAAATGTAAAACTATTTTTGAATACCCAAGAACACAAACTCCAAGGATAAAACAACCTACCAACAGGTATGAACAGCGAATTGAACACCAACGCGGGGAACAACAAGAACACCTAAGACGGGAAGTGGAAGCAAAGCGGAAGATGGAAGAGAGACAACAAGCAGTTAGGGAAGCCGAAGAACGCAAAACTAACAGGATATTAGTCTGTATCTATATCGCTATAGGATTTCTGGTATTGTGCGGGGTGAACGGAGGCTGCTAGCTCCCTGTTGAAACAGAATAGGTCAAAGCGTTCTTTTATTAACAATTTTGGCAAACCTCCGCCGTACTCGTCCGAGACATGAGGGTACATAGGAGTTCACTTCCTTTGCGATGATTATATCTGTAACTTTTCCAACGAGACGAAACTCCGTTCATTTTAAGTTCTTTAGGGACCGGTGTTTCGTTCTTGCCCAAAAGGAGCTCACAACATGGCACTGCAAGCGTGGATGCGTATCGGTCAACCCCTCGAACCGGTGATGAACGATTATGAACGGATTTTTGATGCTTGGGAAGCTGGCGGAATCAAAGGCTTTGTTTTCGGGCGCACACTCTTTGCGGATGCACAGGGTCAATTCACCATTCCCGCTTTCCCGTCCAACCCTCAAGCCTATCGCAATCGCGGGTTGGAGCCAAATGCCCGCAACACAGAGACCGATTCCTCCAAAGAGAGACTGCTCCATACGATGCTCGATAACGCCAAAGCGCGCGGCTGGGAGATTTTCATTTTTGCCCCCGGCAGCGGGGCAACGGGTGCGAAACCACTGCCGTTGGAGGAGGATCCCTACGGCGCAGGCGTCATGGCAGCGGTCTGGGATGAGACATTCGGCAGCTTTCCACAGGTTGATGGCGGTATCATGGATGGTTGGACCGAGTCCGCTTATGAATTAGAGTGGCATCACGGCAACGCCGTGTTTGCGGATATTCCCAAATCAATCAAAGCCCAAGCCGCCATCAGAGGATACGATCCGGACCGCCTTGAACGCGGCAGGTCCCATCTCCATAATCGTTTTCGCAGTTTAACCCCTGCCGAAGTCCATTACTACGGCCCCTACGGTGTGTTGTCAGAGATGAATCTCTTTGATATCAATGAGGATGCGGTTTACTGGCTGCGCTGGCGACGGGAGGATGGGATTAAAACGGGAGAGGCATTTCGCCGTGAATTGGACAAATCTCCGCGCCAGTTGTTATTGGGAAATGGTCCCCGTTCGGCAGTATTCTCTGGCATGACTGCGCTCGATTTCCACGCTTGGGATCAGATTGTCGATGTGTTGCTTGTCAAGCACTACTTCTGGCATCGCGGCTTCGATGGCATGTACGGCACCGTCGCCCGTTGGATAGGACAGATTCAAGAATGGAATCCGCGCCTGACCGAACAGGATTGCTTTACGGTGATGAAAGCGTGGTTAGGCGTGGATTTACCGGAGGTAAACTCTCTATCGGATATGGATTTGGGATTTCCCCCAGCCTTTTTCGACGAAGTTGTGACAACTGAAACCGAACGAGCCTTAGCAGCAGTCAGTCAGCCGGAGAAAATTGTCCCTTGGGTGGATACGGGACGGATGCCGCACGGTGGGGATCCAATGACCGCCGGAGACCTTCACCGCATTCTCACAGCCTCGGAGGAAGCCGGTCTGAAGCGTTTCCTTTTTCATAATCACACCCATCTCACATCTGCGGAGTGGTGTGTGATCTCTCGGCTATGTGGACACGCTTGGGATGAAGATCCCGACGGGTATTGGCCCCCCGCAACGCCGAAACCATCGAGCTACTAATGGATTGGAGAGGAGGTTTACTATGGCTGGCTTAACACTTCCTGTGCGTTGGTACAGCAACGAAACTCAGTACGGCGAATTGGAACTCGAATTGGAGCGAACCGCTTTCATGATTGTGGATAGCGATTGTGGCACCGGAAATTGGTATGTGGAAGATGGGATTGCTCCGGCATTAGCTGCTGCACGCACAGCAGGCATGAGGGTCGTTTTCATTCACAACGACTTCTCCCTTGTTGATGAGCCGGGGAGCATCAAACGAGAAATCCACGGGACCCGCTGGGGCGATGCCCTCGCTGAAACGAGACCATCGCCGGCATCAAGGATACCCTATAAACCGAATTATTCCCCGTCGATTCAACCGTTGCCCCATGAACCGGACTTCCCCAAGCGGGAATGGTCAGGGTTCCACGAAACGCATGTTGATTACCATTTGCGGTGCTACGACATCAAGAATCTGGTCGCGGTTGGGTTCAGTCAACGTGCCTGTCTATACCAAACCCTCGCCGGCGCAGTCGAACACAATTATCGGGTCATCATGCTGCGGGATTGTACGCATTCCGCCGAGTATCCCGATACGGTCGATCCAAGCTTACCAGAGGGCGGATGGCTGCGAAAGGTGATGTTGCGCAACTTTGAACATATCATCGGGTATACTTCGACCTCATCAGAGTTTGTAGCAGCATGTGAATTGCTTTGAGCCCTAATGCAATCGGAGCGTCAAAAATCTGATTCATGCGTTTGCTATCAACCGCCCGACGTGAGCGGCAACCGATCCGGATAACCCTTTAAGATCATATCCTCCCTCCAACGCTGAGATCAGCCGCCCTTCACAAGTTTCCGCTGCAATTTCGCAAAGAATGTCGGTCAGACTAGCAAAACCGTCTGCGGTCATATTGATTGCTGCCAGAGGGTCTAAACGGTGTGCGTCAAAACCCGCAGAGATTATTAGGAAATCGGGAGAAAAATCGATTAACGCTGGCTTGAGCGTCTTTTGAAAGGCTTCGATGTAGTTGCTAGGTTCGCTGCCCGGACACATCGGTATGTTCAAAGTTGTGCCAACAGCACCACCTGTACCGATCTCATTTGCCATACCTGTGCCGGGGTAGAGAGGCACCTGATGCACTGAGAAGAAGAAAACGGAGGGGTCATCATAAAAGATATCCTGCGTCCCATTGCCGTGATGGACGTCCCAATCGATAATTGCAACGCGGTCTACCCCATGTTCACGTTGGAGGTATCGGGCGGCAACCGCAACGTTGTTAAACAAGCAGAATCCCATTGAGCGAGTCGGGGTGGCATGATGTCCGGGTGGGCGGACAAGGGCAAAGGCGTTGCTTACGGTGCCTGCCATGACAGCATCTGCTATCCTCAATACCCCTCCGGTTGAAAGACGCGCAATATCATAGGAGGCGAGCGAGGTGGGCGTATCGTAATCGAGGGGAAGACTATTTTCACAGTGCCACCTGACTCGATCTATATGCTCTTGGATATGTGCGTAACAGAGCTGCTCAGGCGTTGCAGGGGTAGCCTCAATCTGATGCAACTCTTCCCAAAAATCAGAGGCTTGCAGCACCTTAATGCTCGCTTGTAGACGTTCTGGACGCTCGGGATTTTGCGCTCCGGTATCGTGCTTGAGATAATCAGCATGGTATACAAAACCTGTCTTTTTCTGAGAAGTCATAGTTCTTTCCGATTTGAATGTGGGTATTCACCTCAATATTTTAGATTGTAGTTTATTTTAAAATATTCCGCAAGTATTTTCTGAACTTGACACCTCTTTCCACTGCTGCTATGATATTCCAATAATTTTAGGACTTACGCAGTTAAACCCTCAATCCGGGCCGATTGGGCCAATCGTGTGACGCGACAGTGTCTGCTCTTTTATCGCCCCATAGTATCTGGTATTCTATTGCGCTACAGTCCGGGTATCCTCGGCGATTCATCGGGCGGCTACATCCCAAAGTAGTAGACCCGCTTCGCGTGCCCTCCTCCTGCTAAATACCCGGTGGGGCGATTTATGGTCTATCGGGACGCGGGTTGAATGGTGTTACGATACACTCAACTGCGCCAGTCCTATTTGTTAAAAATGCCATCAAAGTTAGGGAAAAAAATGAAAATTCAGAAGGCCCTTTTAGGTGTGATTTGCCTTTTCATTAGCCTAATCAACCCCAATATTGGTTCTGCTCAAGTACATATATCAGGAAATGTTGAGTTCCAAATAATCGGCTCTGGTTCACTTAGCGCAGTCGGAGAAGATGGGCTCCATGCCAACTTTAGATTTCCCAAATCTGGAGATACCTACTATCTACACCAGTTGTCGGAGATTTGGGTCGGTGATGCGAATGGAAATGTGGCAAGTACGTGGGATATAGACCCCGCTGAACCGAGACTCGGAGATGGGGAGTGGGGGGCCACATCAATGCACACCGAAAGAATAGATCCTGATGAACAACAGACGATTACCACAGGATACGATTCCATCGGGACCATCGATTTTCCGATCAATATTTCGGTTGACCAGCAGAGCTTTTCTTGGAGTACTAACAACCATCCCGATGCAGACGATTTCATTGTGATGAAGTTGGTTATCAAAAACGATAGCAATGAAAGACTTGAGGGAATCTATGTTGCAACAATGACAAATTGGGATGTTGATGGAACAGATTTAGCAGCTGGAGAATTAAGCCGTGATTGGGTAGATTGGGATGAAGCACATCAAACGTTATTTACCTACGATGGGGATGATACCGATGGACTCAATCCGGTGCATACCGGTCTCACCCTACTAGATGGAAAGTTAAGCACCCATCAAATCTTCCCGTTTTACGGACCCGAAGGACAACCGACCGCGAACCTTTTTTTAGATGAAAGCCGATCCGTTTTCATGACCAATCCAAATGTTTTTGCTGCGAGTCAGAACGATTTAGAGGTTCTTGACCTCCTACCGTGGGACTATGCGTCCATTATCTCAGCAGGGCCTTATGACATATCAGCCAAACAGTTTATCGCTGTTACCTTTGCTCTTGTCGCCGGCGAGGACTTGGCAGACCTTCAAAAGAATATCAATGCAGCGAGAGCCGTTACCTTTGCCCCGCAACGATTGACCGCAGAAATTGTGAGAGGAGCTGTCCGGTTGAAATGGAAGGAACCAATCAATCCAAGTGTGGAAGGCTATACCATCTTGAGGCGTGCAAGTGATGAGAGTCAGTTTCGGCAGATTGGGCAAATTATCAAAGAAACTACCTTTGACGACGGAGAGATTCAAACCGGTGTGGAGTACACCTACAAAATTCGTCCAGTCCATACCAGTGGACAGCCACTCGAATTTGACTCCTCAGAAGTCCGTATTACACCAGGTAGTGCCCCAGATACGCCAGTAGGCTTAGCAGCGACACGCAACGGAGACCAGATTATCCTCGGTTGGACAAAATCTACACGCGATATCAACCGCTATCTTATTTATCGTAATCACACCGGCCGCGATCCGTGGACACAGATTGCCTCGGTTCCACCGGGGGCTTCCACTTTTGTTGATCAGGATGTTTATCCGGGTTGGCAGTATTTCTACGCAATCACTGCGATAAACTCCTCCGGTGGCGAGAGTCAACTCTCCCAAATCGTAGATATCACCATTCCTGAAGAACCCATCGCCTCTCCCGAACCAAACCTAGATAAAGTGATCTTTGTCCCGAATCCATACCGCCTGAATGGGGGTACGCATCCAATGGAGTTCCGCAATCTGCCCCACCGCGCAACAATCCGAATCTATAACAGTACCGGCGATCTCATCAAACAGATTGACCATCGCAACAACACTTCCATCCAACGTTGGGATGGACGGAATGGGGAAGGAAACCAAATTTCCGCCGGTATCTACATTTATCATATTGAATCTTTGAGGAAGGATCAAAGGGGAAAAAATTCGGTAAGCGGGAAGTTCGCGGTGATTCGATGAAAGAGAAGGGGTTAAATAAAAAAAGCGACGCCACATAATATGGGCGTCGCTTTTGGTAATGAATGCCGGGAAGGGGATTTGAACCCCTACGGGCGAAAGAGCCCACTAGATCCTGAATCTAGCTTGTCTACCAATTCCAACATCCCGGCGAATTCTTTTGCCGCCGGTTTAACAACTGCTACAGTTAAACCGATGAACTTTTACCACTCCCGGATAGTCGAGGGATAGGTTTATTGCTCCGCCTCTTCGGCTTCATCAGAATATGAATCATCCTCATCATTGCGTTCCCTTGGACGCTCACGCTCATTCCGGAATGCCTCCAATTTCCGCCGCACCCGCTCCGATTCCGGGAAACGCTCCCTTGCCCGGCGGTACACTTCGGCGGCTTTCTTATCCTCGCCCGCTTCTTGGTAAGCCCGCTCCAACTTTAGATAACTCTCCGCCCGATTGGGTCGGGATTCAATAGAACGCTCCAAATCCGTTATCCGTCCCTCAACGGCAGCGGATGGAACTGACGGGCTGCTTAACGACGCTTCGTATTCTTCAATAATCTGAATTAGCTCCTCGATGGCTTGTTGTTCTGCTGCGGTTACGCCTCTGTCTTCGCGTGGCGGCGTGATGTCCCTTAGCTGGTCATCAAAGCCTGTTTCACCTTTCAAATCAAACCCGAAGGCGTATCGGGAATGGGAAGGACATCTTCTTGGGGTGGAGATTCAGAGGACGTTTCAGGAGAAGATGACTCCGGGGGTTGTCCAAAAGACTCACACCTTTGCGGCTTCCAGAGAGGGTCCCCGGCTTCGATAGCTCGAATATGAGCTAGTTCTACCGGTGAGCGTGTCATTTTATACGATTGTTTGAGGGCAACTAATGCCTTATCATATTGGCCAAGTAGTTCATAAGTTAATCCTAATATGGATGGGGGCCTCCCTGGGTCAAGCCGGCTTGCTTTTTCGAGGGGTCCCAGTGCTTCTTCAGGTCTGCCCTCAAAAGCAAGCCGGGTGCCTAATCCAACTAACGCCTCAACCGAATTGGGATTCATCCGGAGTAATTTCCGAAAACCAGCTTCCCTTTCGGCAGCCTGTTCGGGAGGGCGGAGTTGAGTCCAGAGGAGCAGTGCCTCAAAGGAGCCAGGATTCTCGGCCAGGGCTCTGTCTGCATGTTCGCGGACGTAATCAGACAAACCGACTACGAGACCATACTTGTTCAGGTCTTTCAGATGCTTGGCCGCACTGAGCGTGTCCATCCCCTCTGTTAGAACCTCAACCGCTTTCTCTTTAGCCTGGGCATAGGGCAGACTCGCATATAGCGCATCTATCCGTTCTAGCTTTGAAGGGGGAATACGTAAAGTGTCTACATCTGAAGAATCTACGGAAAATGGCTGATGGGAGTGAACAGATTTAATCCGAGCAGGGGGCTCTCGCTTCTCTGTCCCATTCACAATCTGGGACAGGCTTTGACTGGATGAGTGCTTGTCCTCAATCGGGGACTGAAACTGTTTAGGAGGAGGACCTTCTGGATTCCTTTCTCGCTGGAACAGGTAATACCCGCCAATAACCAGAAGTCCTCCCAAGATAATTAAAAAGCGGCTGTTGAAAAATTCGCGTCTCATGTTTTCCTTCTTCGGAAAAAAACAGATTTTAGACGCTCTGATCCCGATTCAAAATCGAGACGAGACTATAATTGAAATAGCGATGATTCACCTGAGACACCAGTCGTTCATCTTTAGCAAATCACAGCCACTATTCCAAATGACTGGATTCACTCACATTTTGAAAAAGGTATGCGTCAAACTATATTCTGAATTTAGTTTGTCTACCAATTCCAACATCCCGGCGAATTCTTTTGCCACTCTATTAATAACAACTGCTACAGTCTACATCGAACGCGGTTGGCTTGTCAAGGAATTTCTACGTCACAACAATCTAGCCCCGATTACGCTCACTTGTTTTGCGACATACGTCAGAAGGCAAAAAAGTAGCAGACAAAGTTCATCTTCGCGCTTTAATCTCTGCCCATTTAACGGCTATCTTGCCGGCAGGTTCGACCGCAGCGACTGGAGCATATTTGTCGAGTGATTTTCCCCTGTCTCCTAGCTCTTTGGCTTCTCTGACCTGAGCAGGGGTCAGGGCGTGGCTGAGAACCACCACTTCATCCATGATGCCCTGAACATATCCCAACTGATCCCGGCGGACTTTGCCGGCTCCCGGGTCCCGCAAATCAAAGCCAATAGTCAACGGGAATTCAGTTGGTTGAAACGCCCCTCTCTGTGCCTGAACGACTTTTTCTTTCGCGTCGGTATAAACTCTGACCTCCTTGCCATCGGCGACTGCAGCGACATGATACCACTTATTCACTTCGAGAAAATCTGGATCTACCGCGGCCGTTCGTCCGTCTGCCGTATTGGCATCAAATGCGAACCCCCCCAGCTTGAACCCTTCACGAAACGTCCGCAGTGAATAGGAAGCCCAAAACCGCTTGTTCGTCTCAGCGAAAGGCGCATTTTTCCAAACCAAGGACTGATCTCTGCCAAAATGGTTTGCCGTAAATCTGACCCAACACATCAACGTTATCTGATCATCTGCATTGAGACTGTTGTCATGAGGCACCTCAAAGTAGGAATCTGCTCCCTCATCAAGCACAACGCCGCCGGCGACCTGTCCCTTTGGTGTCCATGCGGCACCCCCTTTGAATTCACCATGGTTGTTATTTGGAGAAGAATCTCTCTGTGCATTTGCTTTGACATCAAATGTCCAATAACCGAGGAGCTTGGCATCAATCTCCATTAGAAAAGAACCGAGAAGACAGATGAGCACTCCCCCAAAAATGATAAATCGTCGAGACATTGATCGTACCTCCTGTTAGTCGAATTAACCGCATTACGGTGTTGAAATCCTAACAAAGATTAAATTACCTTACCCTTTTAATCTCGCCCCATTTAATGGCTAACTTGCCTTGAGGTTCGACTCCGAAGACAGGCTGGAAGCCCTCAAGCGACTTTCCGTTTTCGCCCAAATCCATTGCTTCTTTGATTTGACCTGCGGTCAGCGCCTGGTCTAAAATCACCACCTCATCCATGATACCCCGAACAAATCCCAGAAAGTGGCGAGCAACAGGTTCGTCCGGATCGCGTAGATCGAACCCGATTGTCAAAGGATTATCAGAAGGTTGGAATACTCCCCGCTGATCACCAACGGCTTTCTCTTTTCCGTTGGTGTAGATTCTAACCATTGTGCCATCAGCAGTCCCTGCAACGTGATACCATTCATCCACAACGAGCGGAAAATCTGGATCGATTGCCGCTGATCGTGCTTCCGTCATATTGGCATCAAACGAGAAGGACCCCCGATTAATCCCAGGGCGATACAGCCGCAAGGCATACGAGGTCCAGAATCGCTTGTTTTCCGCAAAAGGGGCATTTTTCCAAATCAAGGAGCCATCCTCACCAAAACCTGTAAAAGCACCGGGATCTGTAAATTTGACCCAACACATCATGGTGATTTGCCCCGTCTTCACATTCAAGCTTTCATGATGAGGGACCTCAAGCCAAGTTTCTTGACCATTCGGTAGTTGCATCCCTCCCCGCACCTTGCCTTCGTCCGTCCATTTTACTTCACCGACGAACGTTTTCGTTTCTCCATGATTGCGGTTTGGAGAGGAATCCTCGCCCAATTTATTTTTATCATCAAAAGTCCAATAACCGAGGAGTTTGGCATCAGTGTTAGTCAAGGAGCAGCAGAAAAGATAGATTAACAGCACGCCAAAAACTAACATAATACGAAACATTGATTACCCTCCTATCTGTAGTCGCGATAGAGTTCGTGAGAATGCCGGGAGTTTGCCGAACCTCGCGGCGAATCAGGGAACAACCGCCCCGGACAACACTGCAGGGGGGACCCCACCCCTACCAAGCTTTAATCGCGCCCCATTGGGTGGCTAATTTGTCCTCGGGTTCAACAGCAAAGATAGGATTGAATCCCTCAATTGACTTGCCGTCTTCGCCCAATTCCATTGCTGTGTTGATTTCGGCAGCGGTCAGTGCTTTGTCAGCGACCACAACCTCATCCATGATACCGTTCATAAAAGCAAAATGTATTAATATGGGGCGCAAGTCATGGCCAATCGTTAGAGGGAGGTCGGAAGCCTGAAACTCGCCCTTTTGGAGCCCTTTTGCTGTTTCTTTACCGTTGGTATAGACTCGGATTTCCGTACCATCAGCGACCGCTGCAATGTGATACCAGTTTTTTTCCAAGTCAGCTACTTCAGGAAATTTTGGATCAACGACTGCACTGCGTCCCTCCGTCATATTGGCATCAAATCCAAAACTACCGAATTTCGATTTGGGACGCCATATGCGCAAAGCGTAAGATGCCCAAAATCGCTTGTTAGTTTCAAAGGGTCCATACTTCCAAATCAAGGACTGCTCCCGACCATCACCTGTAAAATCGCCGGGATTGCCAAATTTTGCCCAACACATCAGAGTAATCTGATCCTTCACGTTGAGGCTATCATCGTGAGGCACTTCAAGCCAAGAGTTGCCATCAAATTTTATCCCGCCCCCAACTTTGCCCCTTGCAATCCATTCCGCTGAACCTTCACCTTTTAGTTCTCCATGATTGCGATTTGGAGACGAATCCTTGCCAATATCTTTTTTGCTATTGAAAGCCCAGTAACCGCGGACTTTCGCGTCAGCACTCATCGTCAAACACCACAAAAGGCAGATTAACAAAATCCAAATACCTAAAACGGCACGAAACATTAAAAATTTTCCTTTCATCTCAAAGCCGGATTGGGCAACGAGCGTACCTCACGGGGGTAGACATAGACAACCGTTACCTTGTCTCTTTAATCGCGCCCCATTGGGTGGCTAATTTGTCCTCGGGTTCAACAGCAAAGATGGGATTGAATCCCTCAATTGACTTCCCCTTTTCGCCCAATTCCATTGCTGTGTTGATTTCGGCAGCGGTCAGTGCCTTGTCAGCGACCACAACCTCATCCATGATACCGTTCACAAAAGCATGATGTACTAATATGGGACGTAAGTCGTGGCCAATCGTTAGAGGGAGGTCGGAAGCCTGAAACTCACCCCTTTGAGCTCCCTTTCCCACCTCTTTACCGTTGGTATAGACTCGGATTTCCGTACCATCAGCGACCGCTGCGATGTGATACCATGTTTTCTCTATGTCGCCTTGTTCAGGAAATTTTGGATCGACTGCCGCGCTGCGTCCCTCCGTCATATTAGCGTCAAATCCAAAGCTACCGAAGTTCGATTTGGGACGCCACACGCGCAAGGCATAAGATGCCCAAAATTGCTTGTTGGTTTCAAAAGGTCCATACTTCCAAATCAAGGACTGCTCCCGACCACCGCCAGCAGCAAAATCGCCGGGGTTGGCAAATTTGACCCAACACATAAGGGTTGCCTGATCCTTCAGGTTAAGACTGTCATCATGAGGGACTTCAAGCCAAGCATTATTTAGATTCAACCCGCCCCCGACCTTGCCTTTTGCAATCCACTCCCCTGAACCGTCGCCCTTTATTTCTCCATCGTTGCGGTTTGGAGAGGAATCCTCGCCAAGTTCGTTTTTGCTGTTGAAAGCCCAATAACCGCGGACTTTCGCGTCAGCACTCATCGTCGAACAACACAAAAGGCAGATTAGCAAAATCCCAGCACTTAAAACGACACGAAACATTGGACATTCTCCTTTCATCTTAAAGTCAATTTAGGTAACGAACGCGTGTGTTTGGTTTTAGACACAGACAACCCTTACTTCGTCTCTTTAATCTCACCCCATTGGGTGGCTAATTTACCTTCGAGTTCAACAGCGAAGACAGGATTGTACCCTTCAAGCGACTTCCCGTTTTTACCCAACTCCATCGCTCCATTAATCTGCGCCTCGGTCAGTGCCTTATCAACCACCACCACTTCATCAATAATTCCCAAGAAAAACTCACGCCCGGCTAGCAAACCGTGGCGTAAATCGTAGCCAATCGTTAAGGGAAGATCTGTTGCTTGAAATTCCCCTCGTTGTATGACAGCTTGCTTCAGTTTTCCGTTAGTATAAATCCGGATGTCTGTCCCATCGGCGACACCCGCAATGTGATACCACGTTTTGTCCGCATCCCCTGGGTCAGGAAAGTCCGGATCTGCTGTTGCACTCCGACCCTCTGTCAAGTTGGCATCAAACCCGAAGCTACCAAAGTTGGTATGCCTGCGCCATACCCGCAAGGCATAAGAGGTCCAAAACCGCCTGTTTGTGGCAAATGGACCATTCTTCCAAACGAGGGACTGATCCCGGCCTGTGCCGCCAAATGGATCGCCATCGCCACTAAATTGAACCCAACACATCAGCGTAATCTGGTCCTTCACGTTGAGACTATCATCGTGAGGGACTTCAAGCCACCCGTTACTTAGCTTCAATCCGCCCCCCACCTTGCCTTTTGCAATCCATTCGGCAGTTCCTTCTCCTTTCACCTCTCCATCGTTGCGGAATGGACCCGAATCCTCGCCAAGTTCATTTTTGCTATTGAAAGCCCAATAGCCGAGTACCTTGGCATCAACAGCCATCAGGGGGAAGCAGAGACAGTAAATGATGGCACAGCTCAAAACGATTAATCGTCGAGACATTGATAACACTCCTTTCATCGAAACAATCTATCTGCCCATCTTTGCTCGAGGGAGATAGATGGTATCAAATTGTGTTATTGGTCCGTTTCACTTGTTTCTTGCTTTAAGTTCCCCCCATTTAACAGCCAGTTTGCCTTGGGGGGCAACGTCAAAGAGCAGTTGAAAATTGTCGAGCGACTTCCCTTTTTCGCCTAACTCTATCGCTTCTTTGACTTGGGCTTGGGTTATTGCCCTATCGAGAATAATCACTTCATCGAGCAATCCAAAATGATAGGGCTTAGATCCATCGCGTTCAGGCGGAATGCGTAAATCAAAGCCAAGTGTTAACACTTGCTCCGAAGGCTTAAATTCCCCCCTCTGGTCGGCAACGGTTTTTTCCACTCCGTTGGTATACAGTCGAACCTTTGTGCCATCAGCGGTCGCCGCAATGTGATACCACTCGTTTGCTTCGGGGTGCTCTTTATCCCCGGGGGCTGTAAACACACGCCCCTCGGTCATTTGGGCTTCAAATATAAAGCTGCCCAATTTCTTTCTTGGACGAAGCTTTGCCAATGAATAGGAGGTCCAGAATCGCCGATCTTTCTGATCCCCTTCTAATATAAAGGGGCCATTCTTGTAAATCAAGGACACCTCGCTCGATTCCCCTAAGGCACCGGCATCAAAATTTACCCAACACATTAGGGTAATCTGCTCCTTGGCGTTGAGGCTGTCATCATGCGGAACTTCAAGCCATGAGGTGCCGTCCAGTCTCAAGGCACCACCGACTTTCCCTTTCAGATTATGGACAGCAGCCTTTTTCGGCTCGCCGTGGTTGTCAAAGCCCGAGGAGTCCTTTCCTAATTCATTTTTGTCATCAAATGTCCAGTAAGCGAGAGCTTTAGCATCAACGTCGCTAGGCAACACGCTGAGAAAATGGATGCACAAAACCACAAACATTAGTACGATGCGAGACATAAATAGCCCTCCTTTTGCCAAAAAATCCATTATCCATCACAATACAGATTGTGGATATAGAATCATATTTGTGCAGCGCGAAAGGCGTTTATTGTCTTCTTGATTTAATCGCGCCCCACTGCGTGGCTAATTTACCTTCGGCTTCGACCGAAAAAATCTCTACCATGTCGGTGAGGGACTTCCCTTTTTCACCGAGATTAAATGCCTCTTGAACCTGGTCCGGGGTCAGTGCCACATCGAGAATCATCACTTCATCTATGGTGCCTCGCAGGTGCCGTCTCGCACCACCGACACGGTCCACCGGAACGCGGTGATCGTAACCAATTGTCAAAACCTGCTCGGAATTTTTAAACGGACCCCGTTGTGCCCCTTTTGCTCGCTCTTTACCGTCTCGGTAGATTTTAATTTCGGTGCCGTCTGCCACTGCGGCAACGTGGTGCCAAGCATTTGCTTCGGGAATTAGTGGATCCCCAGGCAGCACCGCCGATCGGCCACCTTCTGTGTTCGCATCGAACCCAAAAGTGCCGCAGGCACATCTATCACGCCACTTGACCAATGCGTAAGAGGACCAAAACGTTCGATCTTTCTTATCGCCTTCCAGTATAAAGGGCCCATTTTTATAAATTAAACTCTGTTCTTCCCCGGGTCCACTAAAACTGATCCAACACATTAAGGTCACCTGGTCCTTGACATTCAGGCTATCGTCATGGGGCACCTCAAAATAGTGCGGTGCTTGGTCTCCTCCACCTGTTAGGTTCAAGGCACCGCCGACCTTTCCCTGTCGTGTCCAAGCACCTGCCTTTATCTCTCCATCGTTACCGAAGTTTGACAAATCCTCCCCGACCTTCTTTTGGTCGTCAAACGTCCAGTAGCCGAGGACTTTGGCATCCGCATCTATTGAGAACAAATAAATTAATGAGATGCCAACTAGGAATAATAAAATAGTGCGAGACATAATAATCCCTCCTTGGTTTTTTAGCTATCCTCCTTTGATGCTTATAAAAGTTGTGGGAAGGGGGCAAGTCTAACTTGCCCCAAGTATTAGGTTGACAATTATTGTCTATCGACCGGCCTTGATCTGCGCCCAAGTCATAGGGAGCTTTGCCTTCGGATTCACTGCCCGAAGGTTTGCATCTTCAAACCAATCGATCATGTTCCGCCAGAGCAGCCATGAATTTCCTGCCCCAAGCTCCTTTTGGCCAAAGCCCATGTTCATATTGGTAATTTCGGCACTACCACTCAGAACATAAGCCCCTCTTTGAACTCTTCCATAGACAATAATGGCAATATTAGGATCGCCGATATCTTCGGCTGCCACATTAGCGTGCCCCGGCAGTTTACTTCTATCGTAACCGGGGAAATCCCCGTCCCCCACGAAGGTCGGATCTGGAGACTTCGAGGTATCAATAATGCCGCCCACCATGTCTTTGGTCAATGGGGTGTCCGGGACATACGCAAGACAGCATTTATCCGCCACAGGGAATCCAGCCAGTGCCTTGTCCATTTCGTCCCACAGGGCTACTAACGGTCGATCCTCGGGATCCCTGCCACCGGTGCTGATAACGCCATGGCCTTCGTCCATGAACTCCTTGAGTCTTTTGCCGTTGTCCTGAATCCATGCCTGTAACTCAGGGCTATCCCGCCAAATATGGTAGCTGAATACGATGACATCCCACTTGCCACTCCAAATTTCCTTGTCAAATTTTGGGACATCGTTACCAACGATTTCTAAATAGTCCTGACCTTCTGTAAAGCCAAACTGCTTAAAGATTGCCTCGTACCACAAACCTTGAAGTGCGGTTTTAATTTTTCCGCCATCGAATGTAGCAGGATCTCGGGCGGGCGGTCCCCAAACGCCCCAGGCGTCGGGCGAGTTGTTAAACACTAGGAATGTGACATCACGGGCCTCGACGGTTGAGGGTAAGCTCCAAATGGCTCCAATAGCAAGGAGCGTTATAAGGATTAAAGATACTTTTATCCGTAACATTGTCTTATCCTCCATAATTATTAAGGTGTCTATCCGGAAAACCCTATGGAGTAGCCTGGAGATTGCACCGGGCTTCCCATTTGACTTACAGGATAGGTTTGTTAATCATTCTCAGTTTCCTGAGTTGGTTAGTATTGTTGATTACAATACCTCTTATATAATTTAATTTATCAAAAATGCAAGTGCTTGTCGATCAAAAAAACACAAATTTGTTAAAAGTATTAAAGAAATGTAATATTATGTTGGGTTGGATAATTCGATTAAATGAGGCGTGCTCATAATTATTGCCTGAATCACGGATTCAGCAGATGAAGCGAATTGCACGAATTATTATCGGAATCGAGCAGATACCCGCACCGTCGCGCGGTTGTGCAATAGTCTGGGGGTTTGGATTTACGGATTCACAGGATAACCATCAACACCTGACCCCATCTACCCGAGAAAGGAGTTATTATACAATTCTCGCTTTCTCGTTCTCCGCTTTTTTAGGACCCTGCCGTGTGACATATTGGGACCTGAGGGGTGGGCGTAGGTTGGGTTGAACGGTTAAACCTAATCCCTTTGTTCTGCTTGTCAACGATGCGATTGTGTCGATAGGCAGGGCGTGTTGACATTTTGCTACTGCTAATTAGAAATCTATTAAATCTTAACAATTCGTAGGTAGGGGTTGGTTCTCCCAACCCTTACCCGTTGAGCGAGGAGACCTCGCCCCGACAATTGGCCAAGGCGACCTTGCCCAAATCGAGCGAGTACACGCATTGAATAATGAGCACCCCTCAAATGGAATATCGACAGATCCAAAATCCTTGCAAATTGCCTCACGGAATCCCAATTTATAAATTAGAAGACAATCCTTGACAAGAAACGAGAAATCGGCTAAAATTGCACTCGGAAAGCAAATCAACAACCGGAGGACAGAGGTGAAAGGAATCACGCGGCGCGATTTTCTCAAAACATCGGCGTTGGCAGGTGCTGGCTTGATGACAGGCTGCCTGCGGAAAAAGCCCGAAGGCGTCATTTTCAAAGGCTGGCCCTATGAGCCGGACCTCGTGCGCGAAAATATCGAATATTTCGAGCGGCAATCGAATGTCGAAGTTGCCTACGAGGCCATATCGGGTAACTACCACGATAAGATGGTTGCGTTATTCGTTGGTAAAACACCGATGGACTGCTGCTACGTGCGCGATGATGATTTGGCGGAGTGGGTCGAGGCGGGATGGCTGCGTCCTTGTGACGACCTGCCCGGTGCCGACCAGTATCTAGAAGATATCTTCGATTATAATTCCGACGCCATGACCTATGGGGGTAGACGCTACGGCCTACCCTATTATACTGACTTTACTGTCTGGCTCTATAACGAGCAGATGCTTGAGGCAGCAGGCTTTGATGCACCCGCGCAGACACTGGAAGAGTTGACCGAACAAGCAATCAAAATCAAAGAGGCACGGGTGAAATCCCCCGACGGGGATGTTATCGAATCTCCAATTGTGCTTGGCTTCCGTCAGAACGTCACCGGCTTCGGCGACTGGTGGGCACTGAATTACGCGAGTGGGGTCGATCTGTTTGACGATGATTTCAACCCAATTTTTCCCGACGATGAGGGGCGGCGGGCGGAGAAAATCCTTCAGTGGATTGTTGATGGTATCCACAAGCACCGGATTATCGACATCAATTCATTGACAATGCCGGATATTCGGGAGAACATTGCAGCGGGTAGACAGACGTTTTGCCTGATGAGTAAATATGACGTAGAATGGATAAACAATCGCGAAAACTCCGCTGTCTCTGAAACATATCTGAACCAACGCGGCATCCCCGAAACGGAAGCTCTTCATGCAAAGGTGATCAAGATGGCGCGTCTCCCTTCTCTTGAGCCCGGACAGCACGGTACGCTGGGATGGACACGGATGTATAGCTTGACGGCTCACTGTCAAGAAGATCAGCTGTTGGAAGGATGGAAGTTGATGCAATTCCTCGGAGGTAAGGATGCAACTGGTGACTATTACACAGCGCGGCGTTGGTTCCAGCTCCGGGGCTTAGGATTCGCGTTCATCTCCCTGATGGATGACCCTGAAATCGTCGCGTTGACGGAGAAGTGGGGGGACATCAAGCTGGTTAAAGAACTATCGCAGGTCGCTCGCATCCGGGAAAACATTAAAGCCCCGTGGTTCCCTGACTTCAATGTTTACTATCAGCCGGAGATCCAGAAAATTTTGCTGCGTCAACAATCTCCCCGCGATGGACTCGGACGGATGGCAAAACGGTGTCAGGAATTCAAGCGGGAGTGGACCTAGTACACTAGAGCGTATCGATCTGTTGCTAGCGTCAATTTAGTAACTGTCAGGAGACCTGCTAGAAACTATAAAACCTAGTTAGGTCGAGATTCAGATCTCGACCACAAGGTTGACAAACTATGAGCGAGAAAGGGAGAAGTGGCAGGTATAACGCGGCGTGATTTTCTCAAAACATCGGCGTTGGCAGGTGCCGGCTTGATGGCAGGCTGCTGGCGGAATGCGCCCGAAGGCGTCATTTTCAAAGGCTGGCCCTATGAGCCGGACCTGGTGCGTAAGAACATTGAATATTTCGAGCAGCAGTCAAACATCGATGTCGCCTACGAGGCAGTGTCGGGCAACTACCACGATAAAATGGTCGCTTTATTCGTCGGCAAAACACCGATGGACTGCTGCTACGTGCGCGATGATGACTTTGTTGAATGGATTGAGGCTGGGTGGATCCGTCCGTACGAAAGTATGCCCGGAGCGGATGAATACGGCGACGACATCTTTGACTATAACCTAGAGGCGATGAGTTACAAAGGGGAACGCTACGGGCTGCCCTATTACGCGGATTTTATGATATGGGCATACAATGAGTCGATGGTGCAGGCAGCGGGGTATGAGAAAGCAGCACGGACGCTGGACGAATTGACGGAACAGGCGAGAAAAATAAAAGAGGCGAGGGTCCGCAGTCCTGATGGCGATTTAGTCGAGTATCCGATTATGCTGGGTTTTCGGCAGACCGTTACCGGTTTCACGGACTGGTGGACATTGAACTACGCCTCTGAGATTGATTTGTTTGATGACGAGCTCAACCCAATTTTTCCTGATGATGAAGGACGATGTGCGGAGAAAATCCTTCAGTGGATTGTCGACGGTATCCACAGGCACCGTATTATCGATATTAACTCCCTGACTTCGCCCCTGATTTTGGAAAATTTGGCAGCAGGGCGTCAAGCGTTTGCGATGATTACCCGGCACAATTTGGAATGGGTCAATAATCGCGAGAATAGTGCTGTCGCCGAAGCGTATCTTCGGGCGCAGGGCATCCGAGAATCTGAGACCCACTATGCGAAACCCCTTAAAATGACCTACATTCCTTCCCTTGAACCGGGTCAAAATGGCACGCTCGGTTGGACGCGGATGTACTGCTTAACAACCCACTGCCGTGAGGAGTACCTGTTAGATGCTTGGCAGTTAATGCAGTTTCTGGGCGGCAAAGATGCGGCAGGTGACTATTACACAGCACGGCATTGGTATCGCGTGCGGGGCTTGGGCTTCGCATTCAAGTCCTTGCTTGACGACCCTGAAATTATTGACCTAACCGAACTATGGGGCGACATCGAGATGGTAAGGGCATTGTCGGCAGTGGCACGCATTCGTGAAAATATCAGAGCCCCATGGTATCCCGATTTCAACTTCTATTCGCAGCCCGAAATCCAAAAGATTCTTATCCGTCAATTGTCTCCACGCGATGGGCTAGCGCGGATTGCGAAGCGGTGCCGGGAATTGAAGCAGGAGTGGACATAAAGTTGATGAGGAAATTTAACTGTGAGTGAAAACACTTTGGAAGATGAAACCGTTGCAGAGCCCAAAACCGTTTCGGGCTTGACGACGAAAGAACGTGGCGACCGCATTTTCGCCTATCTACTCAACGTACCGAGCGTCATTCTCATCCTTGCGCTGATTGCATATCCGGTTGTTGTGTCATTGTGGACCAGTCTACACCGTTACAACCTGCGGCGTCCAGAAGAGTACGCCTTCGTCGGCCTGGGCAATTATATTGACGTATTAACCAGTTACGATTTTTGGCATTCGCTGCGTGTTACCCTCTATTTTGGAGGAATGTCCGTAGCGTTGGTTATCGTTGTCGCGATAGGTATTGCCGTACTGTTCAATGAGCAATTCAAAGGGCGGGGTCTTGCGCGCGCACTGTTATTGATTCCGTGGGCGGTGCCGGGTATCGTCAACGGCTTGATGTGGGCGGGGCTATTCGGTGAACACGGCGCATTCAACCAGATGATCGGCGATTTCGTCGGGGTGTTCAATAGCCTGACAGGTGCTGAGATTGAGTATCTAGGCATGGCTTCGCCGTTTGTCGCGCTCAACGCCGCCATCGCCGCACATGTCTGGCGGAGTGTGCCATTTGCATGTATTATCTTTTTGGCCGCGTTACAGGCAATTCCCGGCGAGCAATACCGCGCGGCGCAAGTGGACGGCGCGACCGCATGGCGTCGCTTCCAACACATCACGCTGCCGTGGCTGCTGCACCCGATTATGATTGTTGCTATCATTGAAACGATGAACGCTTTCCGCGGCGGCTTCGATATCATCTACGCACTGACAGCGGGCGGTCCTGGCGATGCAACCTATGTCATCGCATGGCAGACTTACAAGGAAGCCTTCGGACGCCTCAACTTCGGCGGGTCAAATGCCTACTCCTACCTGATTACGCTCATCACGATGGGGCTGGCGATTATTTACATTCGAGTGCTGTATCGTCGAGGCACCGTTCAGGGCTAAGAAAGGAATCTCGTGAATAGAGCAGTTGTCAAACGAACTATTTTATATGTCCTTGTGCTGATCGCGGCGTTGTATATTGTAATACCGTACTTGTGGGTTGTGTTGGTTAGCTTCATGCAAGAACGCGAAGCGACTCAGCTGCATTGGATTCCACGTGACCCGACGCTGGAAAACTATCTGATGTATTTCCGTATATACGGGGACAGTGCGGAAATCGGGGCGGCGACCGCACGGCAGTTTCCGCGCGCGATCGTCAACAGCTTCATCATCGGAGGCACGGTGATGTTTATCAATCTGTTCTTCGGATCGCTCGCAGCGTACGCGCTGGCACGGATGAATTTTGGTGGTAACCTCGCACTGTTGCTGTTCTATCTGGGTTCACGCAGTGTGCCGGGGGTGGCGATTATGATACCGATGTATCTCGTCATGCGCAGTTACGGCTTGTTAGATACCCACATTGCGGTTATTCTCGCCCATGTCACCTTTACGCTACCGTTCACTATCTGGATTCTCAAGGGCTATTTCCAGACAGTGCCGCTCGATTTGGAGCGCGCGGCGCGGGTTGATGGATGCTCTCGTCTCGGTGCACTGTTCCGCGTGTTCCTGCCAGTGACAACGCCCGGCATGATTGCGGTGGGCATTTTCTCCTTTATCTCGTCGTGGGGGGAATTTTTCTTTGCCCTCTTGTTCACCTCTACCATATTTTCAAAGCCCGTGACTGTAGTGGCCTCGGACTTTGCACAGGAGCTGCAAATCGACTTTACAATTATTGCCGCCGGTGGGGTTTTGGTGGTGCTGCTCCCCATTATCCTTGCGTTCATCTTCCAACGATTCATCATTCACGGCATTGGCGGCGCGGTGACGGGATAGCCTTGCAAAAGGGTGCTAAAACGCAAAGAAAAGAAGAGGAGGGATTTTTTGGCAAAAGTTGTTATCGAGCATCTTACGAAACATTTTGGAGAGGTCGTTGCGGTAGACGACCTGACCCTAGAAATTGTCGATCGCGAGTTTTTGACGTTGCTGGGACCGTCGGGGTGTGGCAAGACCACAACGTTGAATATCATCGCAGGACTAGAGGATCCGACGAGCGGACGGGTGTTTTTCGACAACGACGATGTAACCGATGTTCCACCGGAACGACGCGATATAGCAATGGTTTTCCAAACCTACGCGCTATACCCGCACATGCGAGTATACGATAACATCGCTTTTGGGTTGCGGATGCGCCGTACACCGACGGACGAGATTGAACGGCTCGTGCAGGAGGCGGCGAAGGCGATGGAGATTGATCATCTGCTTAAAAGGAAGCCGCGTGAACTCAGCGGGGGACAGCGACAACGCGTGGCATTAGCGCGCGCCATCGTCCGGAATGCCCATGTGTTTCTGCTCGACGAACCCCTGTCCAATCTCGACGCCAAATTGCGTGTGACGATGCGCACCGAGCTCAAGCGGCTGCACGCTGAATTAAAAAAAACCTTTGTCTATGTCACACACGACCAGGCGGAATCGCTCATCATGTCGGATCGGATTGTAGTACTCAATGAGGGTAAACTTCAACAGCTGGGAACGCCTGAAGCAATTTACAATCAACCTGCTAATGCGTTCATTGCTGGCTTTGTGGGAAGTCCACCGATGAATTTCTTCGATGGTCAATTGCAAAACGGCGGGAGTGATCAGTGGCTGGTAAAGGGGGCAGGATATACCTGTGAATTTACGCCTGCACCGACACAACGCCTGATTGAGAACGCTTCGGCAGAGGTACAGCTCGGGGTACGGCCAGAAGATATTGAGGTGTTGTCACATGAGGCACCCACCGCCTACGCCACCGTTGTGGTGCGAGAACCGTTGGGCAGCGACCTGTTTCTCACATTGGAATTGGAGGGCGTGACTTTTAAGGCACGAACCCACCCTGAGGCACGTATTGACCGCGGCGACTGTGTGCCAATCCGTTTTAAGCCAACCAAGGTACATCTGTTTGACCGAACCACAGGGGTTACACTGCTTGAATCCAAGCAGTAACAACCGAGATTTGGCTACGGAATCTCAAGCGGGATTGTCGCCAAAAACGCTGCTTCCGTTCGCCGATTATGCACCTGTGCTGCGACGACAGAGCCATAGATATTGCCGAGATAGAAAATACCCCCAATCGTCCCTAATGTCCATCCCTTGCGTGATGAAACGCCATTTTCGGAAAACCCGTCGTAAGCCCCCCACCCCAATACCCCCAGAAGGAACAGAGTGAACAGTGCATCGTTGGGACGTCCAACATAGACCCTGCCGCTACCGGGTAGCACAGTGGAGAAGAATCCTGCCAACAGTGGGCTTTTAGACGGAAGGTTTCTCCCATCTTCGGCGTACTTTTTGTACATTGACACACGCTGACCAGCAGCCTCCGGCAGCCCACTCAAGTTAAACTGGTCGAAGTGTTGAACCGAATTTTCCCACCGCTTCTGCATCAGCTTATTCACGCCAATCAGTATCTGTGACTTCCAGCGATACTCTTCTCCCTGAAACAGATCCTGTGATTCTTTGAGAAAGCGGATGGACTCGTCGTACTGTTTCATCAAAAAGTAGGTCGCGCCTAACTCATATCGTGCCAAATTGGAATCGGATTGCGTTTCGAGAAATTGAACGGCACGGTCAGGTTGACCACCCAAACGATAGCTATCAGCTATTCGGCGTAAAACGTTGTCCCCCAAAGGGGTTGGTTCAGAAAAGAGGTAACGCTGATATTCACCCGCTGCGCGGAGATAGTCGCCTTGAGTGTAGAGGTAATCCGCAAACTTGCGGACGTTTTCAGACTGATAATAATCAATTGGCGGACCGTCTGCAATTGCCATCAATGCGGGAAAAACGCAGCAGAGTACGATGAGAAAAATGGCGTGCTGATGAATCATTTTGTTAACACTTCCTGTGAATACACCTCAACCGGATCAATATACTTGCCACTCGCTTCATCAAAGTGGTAGTGCGTATGCAGCATGATTCCGTTATCGCGCAGCAGGCGGTCTGCTGTCAACAGTATACCCCGAAAGAAACCGTATCTCTGGATGGCACCCATCCCGAACCGGGAGCAACTTGGAGAAAAGTTACAGGCAGGTAGATCTTGCGTTGAAATGTATTTCTGGTAAAGACGAATAATCCCAGTCGAGAATAGGCGGATCGGCGTCGATTCTCTTGGATTGAACGAAATGGCTTCCTGCTTTTGATGTGAGATTTGGATCGGATTTGCACGCAAGATGAAGGTGAGGTCAGCGGCCTCCTCGGGTATAGAAGCCCATCCCCACGATGAGGCACACAGAACCAGAGTGATCCAGATACTGAGTAGACGAATTACCATTTGACCTCCTTGATTTTCACACCTTTGGGAATCTTAATTCGATCGGGCAGTTTGGGGTTTAATGGGCGTTGCTTATCTGGCTCCCAAATTTTCCGTCCCTGTCACGTTTCACGATATTCACATCAGAGGCGTCCGGATGACTGTTTCAAGAATGTGAGCACGTGGGGATTGCGAGACGAGAAACAGGATTAAGTCCGCGACTTCTTCTGGCAAGGTTAGATGCTCAATGACATCGTCCGGATGATTATCTCGGCGCATTCTGGTGTTGACGGGCCCCGGACACACCACACTTGCTCTGACACCGTGCGGACGGCCTTCGTTATTCGTGGTCTCAGTAAAACCGACAACGCCAAATTTGGCGGCGCAGTACGCCCCGCCGTTGGGGTGTCCAGCTTTGCCGGAGACTGACGAGACGTTGACGATATGTCCGGAGTTCCGATCACACATGTGACTAAACACTGCCTGCGTGCAGAGGAAGACACCTTTGAGGTTAACGGCGATATTGAGGTCCCAATCTTCCTCACGAATCTTGGGAATCGGGTTGTGGATCGCAACGCCCGCGTTGCTGACAAGAATATCGACCCTGCCGAATCTGTCGAGCGTCCGTTCGACCATCGCGGCCACCTGCGATTTTTGCGTTACATCGGTTGGTATTGCGAGGGCTTGGCGACCGAGTGCACATACCTCGCCTGCGACGGCTTCAATCTCTGAGAGTGTTTGCGCCGCAAGCACCAAATCTGCCCCTTCCTGTGCAAAGGCGAGCGCAGTTGATCTACCAATTCCGCGTCCGCCCCCGGTAATAATTGCAACTTGGTTCTCGAGTTTCATTAGTACGATTGTCCCTTCTATTGGTGGCAACATGCCTCGGCTTGGCTCATTTATTTTTAAGTCTCGACAGCGTTCTCTTCGATGTAATCGAAATTGATGTCGTAGCCTAGCCCCGCCCCCTGCGGCAGGTGGACGTATCCCTCGTCGTCCATAAAGTCAATCCTCGAATTCAGCCAAGGTTCGACTTCATCGTAGTCGATAAACGGATGGAGGAGCCCCCGCTCGTAGAATTCGCCGGGGATACCCATCGCGCCTAACACCTGGAGATTTCCGGCTCCGCCGCCGTGTACCTCCATCGCCATGCCAAAGGATTCTGCCAGGTGCACGATTTTCATCAACGGTGTAATCCCTCCCACATCTCCCACACCACCTCGCAGGATGTCCGCAGCACCGCGCAGAATCCACTCTGCTCTGGTGTACATCTTTCCCTCAGCGGTTTCGGGTCCCACAACCGGGATATCCAGCTGTTCCGCCAGCCACACATAAGAAGAGGTACTGTGTTCATCCATCGGTTCCTCAAACCAGTAGTAGTTGAGCTTCTCAAGTTCCTTGCCGATATAGAGTGCCTGCTCCCGACTGTAGTAATGGTAGCAGTCCAGCATCAGAGGAACATCGTCACCGACCGCCTCTCGCACGGCGGCGCACGCTTTGACATCCATCTTGGGGTCGGGTGCCCATGGAATGGGTGGCATCCAAGTGTGCAGCTTGATTGCCTTGTAACCACGCTGCATGCACCACTCAGCGAACCGAGCGTAGTCATCTGGGCTGCTGAGCCCCCTTGGCTCTTCGTCACCGCACATGGTGCTAGCGTAGGCGAGGATTTTGTCTCGATAGCCTCCCAGCAGCTTATAGACCGGCTGATCAAAGCATCGACCCGCAAGATCCCACAGTGCCATGTCCGCTACACCGATCACATTGTCTGTGAGGTTTCGATGGATTCGCTGCCACTGCTTGAGTCGTTGCCATAGTTTTTCACGATAGAGTGGGTCTTCCCCAACCAGTGCGGGCTTGAAGATCTGCTCCGCGATGTCGGGGCTGCCACCAAAGGCGTAACCCTCCAGGCCTTCATCGGTGACAATCGTGAGTAGTGCTTGAGTTGCGTCGTGTTCAGGTCCAGGATGTGCGTGGCCCTCGGAGTCACTCACTTTATTCGTCTTATATTTGAATGTTTGAGTTTTTATGTCTACAATCTTCATTATTATTTGCCTTTTACGTTTCACGCACCACATTTTACTTGTGCAGCTTCTCAATCATCCCAAACAGATTTTGGAAACAAATCCGAGATGCTTCCTCCCCTGCTTCGGAGAATGCAGTCCCCCCTGGGCGGTTGAGGAGTTCGTCCTTAATCTTTAAGGTTGGACGCCAATGCGTTTCCAGGCAGAGGTGTCCCTCGTAGTTGTCGTCAACGAAAGCTTGAAGCTGTCCTTGCCAATCGATTACACCTTCACCGACCGGGACCGATTCCATTTCGCCCGTTTCAGGATTTTTACCGGCATCCTTCAGGTGGGCGTGCACCATCAGTGGCTTGAGTCTGTTATAGGCGTTGGGATAGGGTGATTCACCGCTCTCCGCATGGGCTTCGTTCGCCGGGTCCCAGATGGCGCGGATATTCGGAGAATCAATTTCTCGGATAAATCGTTCTGTCAGCTTAGCGGTTGATAAGGATGTCGAGGCTTCGTTTTCCATCCCCAAGATTATTCCCTCTCCATTCGCCATCCGCACCGGCTCGTCATAAGCAGCGAGAATCTCGTCCCACCGTTCCTCAACGTTGTCTGTTTTCCAAAACACGAAAGTGCGGATAAGGTTGATATCAAACGCTTTCGCTACCTCGATGCACCGCTTAAGGATTCCAAGATGTTCCTGTCGTTCCTCTGCATTGTCAATGTCACATTTGAAGAACGGCGAGGCGATTCCAATGATTTGGACCCCCGTGCCATCAAGGATTTGTTTTATCTCATCGATATCGCTCTCCGTTAATTCCTGCGGCAGTTTATCCCACACAGATCGGATCTCGATTGAGTCAAGGTCCAACTCCTTTGCGACGTTGACAACCGTTTGAAAATCTTGTGAAATCTCATCGCCAATAACACCTATTTTGAACATTATCTTCTCCTTACCTACAAAACGCGGTGATTTTACATTTATGCTTTCAATGGTATGAATGCCCTCTATCGGGGAAGAGTCCTTGCTGAACCTCTAGCTTATAGTGCGTTACAGCCCGGTGGATTTCTTTCCGCATGTTTGCATACTGCTTGACGAATGTCGGCGAGCGGTCAAAGAGCCCAAGTATATCATGGAGAACCAGCACCTGCCCATCACAGTCAGCTCCCGCTCCGATACCGATTGTCGGGATCTGCAACGATTGCGTGATTTTTCTACCCAGTTTCTCCGGGATAGACTCAAGGACGATTGCAAAGCATCCGGTAGCTTCAAGGGCCTTTGCATCATCAGCAATCAGCACAGCTTCGGATCGCTTGCGTCCATGCACCCGAAATTTTTCACTCGTCTGTGGTAATAGCCCAACATGCCCCATCACCGGAATGCCCTCACTGACAATGGCTTTTACAACCTCCGGTTTGTTACCCTCAAGTTTGACCGTATCGGCACCGGCCTCACAAAGGGCGCGTGCGTTTTTGACCGCCTGCCCCGGCGTTTCATAAGCCTGATGGGGAAGATCCGCGACAAGTAAACATGTTGTATTGGCGCGTGCCACGATTCGGGTGTGATGGAGCATATCCACCATCGTAACTGACCGCGTATCTTCGTAGCCCAAAACTACCATGCCGAGCGAATCACCGACAAGAATGATGTCAATATCGGCATCATTAAGGATACGCGCTGTTGGGTAATCATACGCTGTCAGCATCGCAATTTTTTGTCCATTTTGTTTCATTGATTGAATAAGATCGATTGTTTTTTTCATTGCTATTTCGCGTTTTTCTTTTATGGTCAGAACTCAAAAACGCACTCCATCAACGCCCACCATTCCTCTGGCTTTCTTTCAGGGACTGGTTCTTGATAGGTCCGCATCAGTTCATCCCACTCACGGCAGCGCGGATGTTGTTCCAGATAGCGTGGGAAATCCTTTTCAACGTCGAACTCATCGACTGTCTCCATTGCCATAAACATCCGGCGACCGAGCAGATAGATATTCATTTTCCTGATACCAATCGTGTGCAGGCTCTCTAGGACTTCGGGCCAAACGTTGCTGTGATATACTTTGTATTTTTCGATAATCTCTGGATCATCCTTCAGGTTGATTGCTAAACCGAAGTGCTTCATTTTTCTCTCCTTAATTATAGAAATGGGGCTGTCTTTAAGCAAAGTCTCACCATAATTATCACTAAATTATCGCGATCTGTCAATAGCAAATTTTATCTCATTTCCCTCCATTTTTTTTAGGGTATAGATTTGAGGTGTTTTTATGAGTTAGGATAGTGAGAATAATTGTCATTAGGCGTCGGAACGGCACCGCGGCAACAATCGCTTTGAAATGGCCAAACACCTGGGTTTCATCCACTAAAATCAACCGACGGGCCGTGTCAGGTTCACAGACCCGGCTGAGCACAAAGACCCGCCACCCCCCCCATCACCGCGTCAATGGGAAAGGGACGAGCTAAGAATCGCAGCAGGCGTTTCTGTTTCGTCTTTTGATGTTTGACTGCTACTGGCAAGCGTGAAGCAATTTCGTTTATCCGAAACGTCTTGGCCAACACAATGGCTAAGGTCGTGAGTATCCGGTTTTTCAACGCCGGTCTTTTCAATACGGGGTTGAAAATCTCGGTGAGAGTGGTTATCATAGAGCTGGGATTCACCGGCTTATGGCGGTGGGTGCCTTTCATAATACCTCCTTGTTTAAAACAATCGATATTTTAGACTTTTAGACAGGGAGGTATTTTACCATATCTGACAACCCTTGCTCACATCTATACCTCTCAAAAAAATGGGGGTAAGTGAGAAAATTTTATGAGTTAGAATTCCTGTTGACATGAGATCCCGTAGTCAGTATAATTCAATAGATTATCAAGCAAAGTGAGATTGCTAGAGAAGAGGCGGCGAAAATCTACAAACCGGCATAGATGAGGAGGCAATTGTGTCAAAAAAGCACAAAGATAAAGGTAGCAAAAAGCAGAAAGACCGACAAACTGAGAACGGTGTCATCAATAGTCAACCGACGGATAATCCTGTAGAAGAACGAAAGAAATTGAAGGGAAAGTTCTATAAAAAAGAGCTTGCCCGACTTCAGCTAGAGTTAATCAAATTTCAAGAACATATCCAGAGCAAGGGCTTGAAGGTCGTCGTGGTTTTTGAAGGGCGGGACACCGCAGGTAAAGGGGGAACCATCCAGCGAATTACGGAACCACTGAATCCTCGTATCTGTCGAGTCGTTGCGCTAGGCACCCCAACCGAACGTGAGACAACCCAATGGTATTTTCAACGATATGTCCCCCATCTGCCCGCCGCCGGTGAGATGGTGATTTTTGACCGGAGCTGGTACAATCGGGCTGGGGTCGAGCGGATAATGCGCTTTTGCACTGAGGAAGAATACTATGAGTTTTTGCGTTCCTGCCCGGAATTTGAGCGAATGCTAGTACGTTCCGGGATTATTCTAATCAAATATTGGTTGTCCGTAGATGCCGAAGAGCAGGCGAGTCGCTTCCAGAAGCGGATTGAAAATCCGACCAAACGTTGGAAACTCAGCAAGATTGATTTGGAATCTCGCAGGAGATGGGAGGATTACTCCCGCGCGAAAGATGAGATGTTTAAGTATACGGATATTAAACAAGCACCCTGGTATGTGATTGATGCCCACGATAAAAAACGTGCGCGCCTGAATTGCATTCATCACCTGTTGACCCAGATTCCTTACGAAGCCCTGCCCTATACCACAATAGAATTACCACCACTCCAAAAAGATACCGGATATGTCCGGCCCCCCATCACAGATCAAACCTTTGTGCCAGAAATGTACCCATGAGTTGGTAAGTCCCCACCTACACCACTATAGACCGATTACACCCAACTTTAGGCGGCAATTTGCGTTATAAATATTTACTTAACACAGGTTTTGTATGCCACATATAGTTGGTCATTACTAAAAAAGCACTATATCTTGTGGAAAATTCAATTTTTTGTAACTTTTATGAGGCAGCTCACGTTTCGTATGATGATCTCACTAAACATGAATATGCATCTATCTTATCGTACTGATGTATTTTACTAAGGAGAGCTTTTAGATGCCCAAACATCATACTTACGTCGTAACCTGTATAAAAGAGGCACCGCTCCAGTGGGGAATTGAACTAGAAGCATTAGACGATCCGGTGCCGTCCAAAATTGTACGGTTTTCAAAGTTGACACAACCGCTTACCCGGTCCCCATATTTTCAGTCCGACTGCGATCCAATAGGCTATTTTCGGCAGCTAGTCAAAGGTATGCCGGAAATGCTTCGAGACTATCACGCCCTGACCCTCAGACAAATTCAAGGTAAAATGGATCAATTGGAAGTCGGGGATTGTTGCCATGTCAAGGTTTCATACCTCGATAGCAGAGGGGGTGTCAGTCCTTATAAGTACAACATCGAGCTTATTAACACTCCATCTCCCGGATCGCATCATAATAGTTCAAGTACAGATGAGCCTGAGAATGCCGTGCTGCCTTCTGCTGCACCGAGCATAGATAACCTCTATCCTCCTTTTATGGATGAGATAGGATCGGATTTTGGGGAATCCGGGGACCTCCCTAGCAATGAACAATTAGACTCGCCGATCAACAACAACACGAGTCCACTCGAACTCATCACTCAATTGCACGAGGAGATTCAGGAGCTCCAAGGGGATTTGGATAGGATTAAAGAAAGGATTGCGGAAGTGGTGGTTCCAGCTTGCCAAAGTTTGGGGCAGCAGGTAGAGATGGATTCAGAGCAAGTTGCGATGGAACACACAGCAGTTGAGGAGGTAGCGGAACCTGCTTCAGATCTACCGGTGACAGAAAACAACCAAAGAAAAGAAATACCCCTCAATTTAGACGAGCAGTGTGCGATTGAATACATAATCGACCAGCAGATGGTCACCGAATCGCAGCTGAGAGATGTGTGCCAAATCTCCAATCCGAGCCGCGTGATGAATCGTTTAATTGAAAAGATGGAGCAGTGCAATTTCCCTTGGATTTCCATAGAAGAGAACCAAAGTGGGGAACTTATTTATATGTGGAGCGCTCCAGAGTGATGCGGTCTAGTCACGTTTCGCACTGTTCCCGTAGATGTCAGCAATAATCGCATTTGTCTTTAACCCCACCTCCCCCGTACATCGAATCGGCACACCGGTACGCATCTGATCGACGAAGGCTTCAACTAATCCGGTGTGCATGTACGGGGGGGATGGTTGATCGAATGACTCGCTTTTGTTCTTCGTGTGAAGCGTTAGGTTACCGCTGTTGAGTGGATTACAGCATAAATTCCCTTCTGTACCGTAGACTTCAACTTCGTCAATAGGAACACCAACGTTCCAGTTGATATTTGCGATGGCATGCGTCCCGTTTTCAAAGCGTAAGGTGAAAACAGCAGAATCGTCTACTGGATAGGGCAGGTAAACGTTTTCTGCGTACCCACACGCAGATGTCACCTCCCCCAACAGGTACATCAGCAGATCAATCCGGTGACTCCCTAGATCCATCAAGACACCCCCGCCACTAATATTGGGGTCGGTGCGCCACGCCCCCCATTCGTGATTGGTTGGGTCGTAAGAGGCGGTGTGATTGACGCGCGCTAGCACAACCTTCCCAATTGCGCCCGCCTGCATCAATTCCTTCATTTTTATAATATTCGGGAAAAACGGCCTGTAGTAAGCGATTGTGAGCGTAACGTTGTTCTCACGGCAGGCATCGACCATTTGCTGGCACTCGGCGACGTTCAGCCCCATCGGCTTCTCACAGAGGACATGCTTCCCTGCTCTCGCGGCGAGAATCGTCTGCTTGCAATGCAGATACGGCGGCGTTGCGATATAGACTGCGTTGATCTCATCATCTGCTAGCAGCCCTTCAACCGTGTAATAAGCGCGTTTTGCGCCATGTCTCGCTGCAAAATCTTCCGCCTTTTCTTTATCACGGCGCATTACCGCAACTAGTTCAGAATCTTCAACTGTATAGAGCGGCGGGCCGCCTTTATATTCCGCTACATCCCCACAACCAAGTATTCCCCATCGTAGTAATGCCATATCTCCCTCTTTGTCAGTTAAACGAGCCAGCTGCTCGTCCTCCTCCAATAGATTTTTAATGCCCTAGCCGTCTCAACCAATTTTGGACACGGAGTTGCAGAAATGCCTGCGCCCGTCCAGACCAGAGATAATCGAGCGTCAACCCCCGAAAAATTGGCAGGGGACTCATCTGAAGGCGCAAATCTTCGGTGAACCCTTCAAGCGATTGATTGCCCACTCCATACGACAGTTGGCGCAGCAGGGCCGTCGCATTGGCAAGGTCTCTGACGGAGTCGTGTGTTTCCGCAAGGGTGTTGAGGCCTGCCACTGCGTCATCCAAATCTTGTTCCCCCCGATCTCCCCACCACCGGTCAAGCGACTCCATCGTTGATGCAAAGTGGATCCCATCATCTCGGAATTCTTCTTGCCGGTGCGGATTGCAAATATACTCGCCAAGCCCCGTCAGGACAGATTCTCTCGACTGCATGGGATTCAATTGCCTGCGAAAAAAATAGTAATCCCCCGGATACTGGGTATAAGGTGTCAATCGATAGGCGAGCGAGGCGGTGTGCTTCTCCTCAAGCCCCCTTTCAAGCCACGCATCAATTTGCCGCAATTTGGGTTCAGGCAAGATGTTATTGGATTCAAATCCGCCTTCCGGGTCAAGGAAAAATGCAAGCGGCAAAGGGACTAACCCGCCCTCTCGCATAATGTCAATCGTCTCATATTCAACACTTCTGATGATCACCGCGCTCCCTTTAGGGAGTTCTGCCGCGATTCGACGGCGCAGGTTGGGGTGCGGCGCAAAGCCGTTTTGCCCGGCTTCAATGCGTTCGATCCACCATGGGCAAGCCGTAACCGCTGCTCTGCCGTCAATAACCTTGGACAGCGTGTGTAGGGCATCTAACATAACCCGCAAGTAGTCCCTGCACTCTGAACAGATACAGGCTCCCGGATCCGCGAACCAAAAAACATAACTGTCCGTCACGTCCGCGAAGGTGTCGATCAGATATTCCTGATAAGGTAGGATGCGTTCTTTCCCACGTTGCCAGCAGAGGGTAATGCCAGTATAATTAACATCTTCCGCTCGCAATTCAGGGCAGCGCAGCCATGTCGAAGGCGGCACAGTTCCGGTTGAAAAGCCGACATGGGTTTCCATCCCCATCACGCGGGCATACGCTAGTGCATCGTGCCAGACCTGATAACGCCATGCATTGGCAGCTAACTCCGGCATCTCCGGGTGGTAATACTGCGTGGGCCAAATATAGAGCTTCAACAAATTGCAACCCGCTGCATTGAGCAGTTCAATGTACCATTTCCAATCGTCGAGGCTCCAGGTATCCGTCGTCAACGGCGCGAGGTTCCACGGAATGCTTGAAGCGTACACGCCCCGTATTGTGTAGGGTGTGTCATCGTCAGCGAAATTGTGAACCATCCGAAACTGGACATCGTCGCCGGTCCGTCCAACGAGACGATAGCCCTGCTTGGTATAAACGCGGATTGCCCGATAATTCTCCCGATAGCAGGTCAAGGCAAGTCCCTGCTCCCCACGTTCACGGGCAACCCCTTCGATCCGTTGCATCAGTCTTTGACCTATGCCTCTATTGTGGAAGGCATCAACGATTCCAATACCCAAACTCGGATAACGGCCTCCGCCTCCACCAGCATACCAGACATGCCCGACTAGGTTTTCGCCGCTAAATGCACCGATATGGACACAGGTTGGGTTGTGGAGTTCTCCCGCAATATTCGCGTTCGCCTCTTGATCAAAGGAGTATGGATGATAAAAAGAGCGACTTGCCTCGGAAAGTCCCTTGAAGAAGGTAGAAATCTTCGGAACATCGGCGTCGGTGAGGGCGCGGATAGTTAAGTTTGTCGTGTTGTCACCCATAACATCCTCTCTCGTTGGACAGAGAAGTGGCTTTCAATTTAGCTCGAAATCTCCCCTGTTGCGCGCAGTAGGGTTTCCTGGACAAGCAGCTCATGGGACATCGGTCGATTCGGTGGCTGCTTCCCCTCGATGGTTGCTATAAAGGCTTCCAATTCCAGTTCATAGGTTCTACCACGACCTTCACCGTCTATCTTCACAAACTGCTCGCCTGCTTGGTAACCCTCTTTCGCTTCTGTCAGACAGAGACGGATTTGCAGACCGGGTTCAAAGGGTTCGACGATGATGGCACTCCCCCGACTGCCATATACTTCAAAGCGGCGCGCCGTTGGTTGGGTCTCCATCGCGGCGATATCGATAAAGGCAAGGGCGTTTTCAAACTCGAAGACTCCCAAGGTATTATCTTGAAACGCCGATACGGAACCTGTGTCGTTCCGTAAAAATGAAGTTACTTTCACCGGACGTCCCAAAATCCAGACGATTTGGTCAAGCATGTGACCGCCCAAATCAAAAAAGATGCCGCCGTGATGCGTGTCACTGATCCGAATGCGAGCATCTTCAGTTATATGCGTGGACATGTGGGCGCGCACGGCGAATACATCGCCTAAAAAACCCGACTTTGCCCAATTGGCAACCTGCTTGAAAGCGGAATGATAGCGCAGCATATAGCCCATCTGAATGAGCAGCCCCTTTTCCTCCGCATCCGCAACGACGCGTTGCCACTGCGTCCAGTTATCGCCGGCGGGTTTGTCGTACCAGACGTGTTTGCCAGCGGCGACAATCTCCTCTGTCTGATCAAGACTTTCCGCATTGAGTCCCTCAGAAGCAATCGCCGCAATGCTCTCATCCTCCAACATCTCGCTTTTGTCGTCGAACCAGTGAACACCTGCAAAAGCACCGTCTGACCCCTCCAGTGCGGCGCGTTGTTGCGTGTCGGGTTCAAAAATCCCTGCGATTTCAACGTCATCATTGACCTGCATCGCCTGCAATTTGCCGGAGGCGTGTCCATGTTTGGTTCCATACTGCGCCATTCGTATTTTTGCCATTTTTCTCCCCCAATTTTTGTTACGGGTTCGCCCCGATTGGATCGGGATCTATAGCCACTTACCCAAAAGGTTAATGCGTTCTAACTATACTCGGAAATCTACGTAGTGTCAAGTGCTTTGATTCTATTGAGTCAGTGATAGGAATTCCCACTTGTGCACGGTGTCATGATACGGTATCATAGACGGTGTTGATCAAGATTCATCTATATTCCGCCATGTACGGGTTAAACCTATTTTATCTGATTGAGAGGCAATTTTATGCAGAACTCTTCAAGCTGTGGCACAATTCTCATTGTCATCGATGGGTGCCGTCCTGACGGTATCCAGCAGGCGAACACGCCAAACATCGATACCCTGATTGCACGCGGGGCTTACACTTTCAATGCACAGAGCGTTGTTCCATCCTCTACGCTACCGTGCCACACCTCGATGTTTCGCGGCGTAACACCATCACGGCACGGTATCACAACCAACACGTGGGTCCCGATGGTACGTCCGGTGCCGAGCATCGCTGAATCTGCTCACGCGATGAAAAAGAAGACAGCGTTTATCTATAATTGGGAGCAGCTTCGGGATTTGGCAGCACCGGGTTCGCTCGATTTCTCCTATTTCAGGGAGAACCTTGACGCCCCGGAGGGTGACCTAACGATAGCACAAATCGCAGCGGAATACCTGACTGCTGAGCAGCCGGATTTCTGTTTCGTCTACCTAGGCGTGGTAGACATTGTAGGCCATCGGTACGGATGGATGTCTGCGGAGTATATTGAACAGATTGATATCGCAGACCGGGCGATCGGCCTCCTATTGGAACAACTCGAAAAGGCAAACCTCTTAGAGCACTACTTTATCCTTGTCCAGAGCGATCATGGCGGACACGGAAAGAGTCACGGAACAGATTTACCGGAGGATTTGACGATTCCATGGATTGCAGCCGGCGCGAAGATTAGGCGGGCCGGCGAAATCAAAGGGCCAGTGCGTATTTTTGACACCGCACCGACACTTGCTCACGTTCTGGATTTACCGATGTCAGAGGAATGGGAAGGACAACCAATTATGCAAATCTTTTGATGAGGGATACAAATCCGTGGCGATAGGCCCTTACCATCAATCAATGGGATAACAAAGAGGCTCAGAGAAAAATTTTGATCTGAAATATCGAAAAAACAAAGCAAACAAAAAAAATAGAGCAGTGGTGCCCCACAGACGACCGGCTCCAGAAACCCTTAGACATGAGTTCGTAGTAGTGCAATTCATTGCACGTTCAAATTTCCCACAGCTGACTGGCTCCAAAGGTTCTTGGATATGGGGGCGTAATTGATAATTATAGCAATTTTTAAGGGTATTTACCCGTGGAATGATAATTTTCAGAGATTAATTGGGATTTTTCAAACAGGTTCTTAAACCGTATTGACATTTTGTCAATATTTGATGATTTTCGGCGTATTCGCCTGACATTCTGTCAAAAATCCATTCGATATTTAACGACATAAACAATCGGTTGGAAAAATATGGCGAGCCGGTAACGGAAAATGGGATGGTTTTCATTATACCTTTGATGGATAGCAGCAGATCGAACACTGTTCGGCCACCCCTTTATCCTTTATGTATTAGGGCTCAACTCAATCTTACGTCTGATAGATGTCCGTATTTCGGGACGATTTAGTTTACGAGAACGGGTCGCGGCCCTCCCTCAACCCCCGTTCAAAATGTTGGCATGAGCTTTGCTATAACTTTAAGTTGTCAACACTGTGAATACTTAGTGAAAAAGCGAATCGGATATGTGAATTAACTTTCGCCTAACGGAATGTCAAAACATTCCTAACCACACAGATGGAGGGTTTAATCATGTTACGCACAAGGATTATCCGAAATATCGCGTTTTTGCTGATTGTTTTTCTGATTGGTATATTGATTCTCACTCAAACGGTTTCTTCCAGTTCAGACTCGGGTTTCACCGATGATATCATGTGGGACATCTATGTTGGTAGTCTAAGCCATCAGTATAATGAGACATACAGCTCTCACAGTTACCAGATTGAGCTCTACAGTGATATGCCCGCCGGCGTCAAGGTGACATATGAGTTTGCCCATTTTGTCCACGATCTTATTCTGGGGATAATTGTAAGAGAGGTTAAGGTTCTCGAAGATGGACCCATAATAAGAGGGCAGTACGAATGGGACAGCGATAGTCGAGGACTCGGTACAAGTGTTGGGGGTTTGAACCCAGACCGCGATTATGAAATCGAGGCGTATACACGGATTGAAATCCGTAAAGGTGGTAAACTTGTCAGAGTGCCGGGCGAAGCAGAGCTCAAAGTCACTGAGTTTCAGATGATTGATGTTGAATAGGAGGTGTCGTTATGCGTATTATTTTGCTTGTGGCGAGTCTCTGGCTCGTCACGAGCCCCCTTCCGGGCAAAATTGTATTCTATTCTCATCGGGACGGAAACACTGAAATCTACACCATGAACTCCGATGGAACCAACCAAACACGCCTGACATTCAATGAGGCCAGTGATTCTGCTCCCGTCTGGTCGCCGGACGGAAGTCAGATTGCGTTCAATAGTAAACGGGACGGGAATCAGGAGGTGTATGTGATGGATGCCGATGGGAGCCATCAACGAAACCTGACCCGGCATCCTGCATTTGATGGGGTTCCCTCCTGGTCGCCGGACGGAAATCAGATTGCGTTTCGTAGCACTCAGAACAGCGGTAAAGATCCGGATCTCAACATCTTTGTGATGGATGCCGATGGGAGCAATGTGAAACAGGTTACACGCCTGGAGTTTGCGACGAACCCCCAATGGTCGCCGGATGGGAAACAGATTCTCTTTGAGGGTGTTATTGACCAAGGGCGGCAGATTTATGCGATTCGTCCGAATGGCAGGGGGTTGTGGCGGGTGTCTCAACCGAAGCCGAATACCGGCATGTTTTTGGGCGGGTGGTCGCCGGACGGGAGACGGGTTGTGTATGTAGAAACGGTTGGGTTTGATGCAAACCAGTCGTCTACGGTGATAGCTACACTCCATCCGGCGGGGAGGCAGCAGGTAGTCAAGCGTGAGTTGTTGCGCTTGCCGCGTTGGAATATGACCAGTGAAGTTTGGTCTGTTGATGGGAAGTCCATTCTGTTTGCTGGGAGAAATCGGGGGGTCACCTTTAGAACGGAGGGCAATAACTGGGAGATTTACCGTTTTCGGCTTGTGGACGGGCATCTCACTCAGTTGACGAATCATCCCCAAGACGATCTCGGTCCCCACGAATGGGATCCACGCCTGTCTGTCCCCCCTCACCAGGGGGTATTCCCCCGGTTCTGGGGGGGGATTAAATCCGCCGTATCGCGCCCGTGAGGACGGGCCCCCTAACTGAGGTGTCGTTATGCGTATTATTTTGCTTGTGGCGAGTCTCTGGCTCGTCACGGGCCCCCTTCAGGGCAAAATTGTATTCTATTCTAATCGGGATGGCAATACTGAAATCTACACCATGAACTCCGATGGGAGCAACCAAACACGCCTGACGTTCAATGAGGTGAGTGATTCCGCTCCCGTCTGGTCCCCGGACGGAAGTCAGATTGCGTTCCATAGTAAACGCGACGGAAATTTGGAGATATATGTGATGGATGCCGATGGGAGCCATCAACGGAACCTGACCCGGCATCCTGCATCTGATGGTTATCCCAACTGGTCGCCGGACGGAAATCAGATTGCTTTTGATAGCACTCAGAACAGTGGTAAAGATCCGGATCTCAATATCTTCGTGATGGATGCCGATGGGAGCAATGTGAAACAGGTTACACGCCTGGAGTTTGCTACGAGCCCACAATGGTCGCCGGATGGGAAACAGATTCTCTTTGAGGGTGTTATTGACCAAGGGCGGCAGATTTATGCGATTCGTCCGAATGGCAGGGGGTTGTGGCGGGTGTCTCAACCGAAGCCGAATACAGGTATGCTTTTGGGCGGGTGGTCGCCGGATGGGAGGCGGGTTGTGTATGTAGAAACGGTTGGGTTTGATGCAAACCAGTCGTCTACGGTGATAGCTACACTCCATCCGGCGGGGAGGCAGCAGGTAGTCAAGCGTGAGTTGTTGCGCTTGCCGCGTTGGAATATGACCAGTGAAGTTTGGTCTGTTGATGGGAAGTCCATTCTGTTTGCTGGGAGAAATCGGGGGGTTACCTTTAGAACGGAGGGCAATAACTGGGAGATTTACCGTTTTCGGCTTGTGGACGGGCAGCTGACTCAGTTGACGAATCATCCCCAAGACGATCTCGGTCCCCACGAATGGGATCCACGCCTGTCTGTCCCCCCTCACCAGGGGGTGTTCCCCCGGTTCTGGGGGGGGATTAAATCCGCCGTATCGCGCCCGTGAGGACGGGCCCCCTAACTGAGGTGTTACTATGCGGATGTTTATGCTTGTGACAAGTCTTTGGCTCGTCACGAGCCCCCTTCCGGGCAAAATTGTTTGGCTCATGTTACGAAATTGTGCAACAGACCCCGAGCTTTGCCGAAAAAAACGCGGGGGCTCTTTGCGCCTTGCACTTTCTTTTTATTATGAGCCTGGCTATTATTCGGATGTCCTCTCGAATGCCAGTACACGCAGCGGTATAGCGTCCGTTTCAAGGACGGGCAGCGGTTGCGCGAAAACGTACACACGACTTTCGCGGAGATCTTCTAAATGAGCGAGACTCTCGATTAACGGGATTCCCCGGTCAAACAAAATGTGGTGGTTAATCAGTTCGCGATTGCCCGGCACCTCCAGTCCAGGGCTGTCGATGCCGATTAATTTTATCCCCGAATTGACTAACCATTGGAGTGCATCAGGCGTGGGATAGGGCGGTCCCCCGCTTTCAGTTTCAGTACGACGATCCCAACCAAAATAGATAAAAACAATATCACCCGCCCGGATACCCCCGGCTTGCGATGCCGCTTCCTCGAGGCGTGGACGCCCAATAGGCATTGACCAAGGTACATCACTGAGGTCTAGGATAGCCGCCTCACCAAAGAATTGCTCGACCGGCAGCTCGCCAACCGCGGCCCCGTTCTGGACTGCATGCAAGGGAGCTTCAACATGGGTGCCCGCATGACCGCTCATCCCAATCTGTGTCACCACATACCAACGACCTGACGCTGGGGCGGTTTCGGGATCGCTGACGATGCTATCAATCCGTGTCTCAAACCGAACCCACGGATGCTGCCCCTCACTCGGAACCAATGGACGTGAAAGGTCAACGATGCGGTTGTAGTGGAAAGTCGGTACTGTCATTTCTTCTCCCCTCCTTGACAAGCGAACCGTTTGAGTGTTGCAGCAGCTTCCTCGGGTGAATCGTAAGCGGGTAGTTCACCGGTCTGTGTCACGCGCCCATAGTACCCAACCTCATACAATGCTTGGAGATATGCTGCGTGCTCCACTGAGGTTGTTTGCGGGTGCCCCCGTCCCGGCTCGGCAATATGTGCGTGAATCAGGTGGGGGCCTGCGGTTGCGAGCGTATCGAATGACTCACTGTTCAGCCGCATGTGAAAGAAATCCGCCATCAACTGGATACCGGGGCGGTTGACTTTCCGAACCATCTCAACCCCCTCTGGAACCGTATTGATTAGGTTCGCGTCGTCGTAATTATACGGCTCAAGGGCGACCTGTACCCCGCGTGGTTCACCCAAGTCAGCGCACATCTGGAGGAAGTCATTCACCTGTGCCCATGCCCGGTCCCGAGAAAATCCGTCAGGGACGAAACGAGATCCGCCGCTGCCGTAGCCGATCACTGAGACCCCAGTCTGCTGCATCGCGTCGAACAGGCGTATGACATAATCGCGCACTTGTGTGTTATCAACCGCCGGGCCAACCACTTTTGACCGAGCCAAAAAGCCGCACATTGCCGCAACAGGCACCGGCGATGCCTCAATTCGTTCGAGAACTTTTTGTTGGATAGTCCCAGCTTCTTCGTCAATTCCTAGGAGACTGGGAGAGATTTCGGCGTAGTCATAGCCCCACGCTGCGACATCCTCCAGTCGGTCTAGGCTGCCGATAAGCAGTCCAATCTCCATTGTAGCAGCCTGTGTCTGCGTTGTTTCATAATCCATAACTCACACCTCCTTTTATAAATCTCTTGAGTAAAAACCGAAGCTCTGTTAAACTAACCGAAGAGGTTACGGCATACGGAGTATACTTACTATTAGCAACCTACGTTAAACTAACAATTAATACCAAATTCCGCGATGATTATATCACGATTCAAAGTCAGAAAGGACTAGAAATATGCCGACAGATCTTGTACACCACATCCAAGCGACCCCTCTGGTTGACACGCATGAACATCTGCGAAAAGAACCGGATTGGTTGGAAAACGGTCCTGACATCTTACAGGACCTATTTGGGAATTATGTTCCCGCAGACCTTAACACAGCAGGGGCATCGCCGGATGCAATGCAACGCTTGATGGACGCTTCAGACCCGGATATTGTCGGACGTTTCAAGGGAATTCAGGAGGCGTGGGAAGCGACGCAATTCACTGGATACGGCGAGGCGGTGCGCCTCATTGCAGAGCACGTCTACGGAATAGACGAACTCACTGGAGAAGCCTTAGAAATGGCGAGTGAAAAAATTAAAGTGCTGCGCAAGCCCGGTGAACGTTATCGCCTACTGCACGACGTAGCGAATCTAGACCATGTGCAGACTGACGATTTCAGTTGGCCCTGCTTACCCGATCACTCCGGGCTGGACTTCTTTCTCTACGACCTCTCGTGGGCTGGTTTTTGCAATGGACAAATCAACACGGAACAGATCCACGCTGAGACAGGTATTGAGGTGAAGGATCTCCGGACGCTGAAAGAGGGGATGGAGGCAATTTTCGAGAAGTATGCGCCATGCGCTATTGCGGTGAAGGCGCAGCACGCCTATAACCGAACCCTCAACTGGATCGAACGGAACGATGTCGAGGCGTCAGCTGCACTCAACCGGGTGCTAACCCAACCCGCAGCGGAGCTGAGCGTTGAAACCTACCTCTGCTTAGGCGATTGGTGTTGGGCGCGTGGGGTCGAATTGTCGATCAAACATAACCTTCCATTCAAAATTCACACAGGCTACTACGCGGGAAATGACCGAATGCCGGTGCGTCGAATCCCCGCTGGGAATATGTGTGCGCTCTTTGCCCGCTACCTGGATGCCAAGTTTGTCCTGATGCACATCGCCTATCCCTATAACGATGAGCTGGTCGCCCTAGCGAAGCACTATCGTAATATCTGGGTCGATCTTTGTTGGGCATGGAGTATAGATCCGTATAGCTCCCGGGACTTCCTACGTCGGTTCATCCACGCGGTTCCATTGAATAAGATATTTGCCTTTGGCGGAGACACGGGTTGGCCCACTAGTTCAATGGCTTACGCGATTCAAGCGCGTAACGAGATTCGCCGCACCCTTGAAGGAGAGATTGTGGAGGGATATATGAACGAAAAACAGGCGATGCAGATTGCTACACGCCTAATGCGAGACAATCAGTTTGCTTGCTTTGATGTAGATGGCACACGTGCGAATATTCGTGCTGCAGCCTGATGTTGATTACGAAACATAATCCATCAGAGTTTTTATCCCCGGTTAGCCCCCCACGCTTGCTTTGGATATAATTGTCCCTTCAATAGCGTTCAGAAATTCAATGACTTCGCTTGTCGCTGGCTGTGTGTGCTGAAACTTGGATAGGTAGTCTCTAAGAATCTGATTCAGTCGTATCAAATCCGTCTGACGGTCTACGGTCGCTTTTCGGACGCGCTCAAACTGAGAGCGGATTTCCTTGGCGGAGACACCATCCGGTTTCCGTAGCCAGTTGCCATCCGGGGCTTTCGTCAATAGGTGCGCTTCGACAGCGTTTAAGGCCCGTTCCGCGATCCAATATCGCGCCCCTTCCGGGCCGCCCAACCTTTGATAAAGTAAAACCCCGACCCCGGCAATGATGATTACAACAGTTAGCCCGGTCGTCACAACGCGCCGATAACAACCTTTCCTCTGCACCATTGTCACAACTTTCCCTCACGGATCGTTAAGTCTGTTTGCAGCTTCCGGTTGGCGATAACCATCGTACCGTGTGTATCGAAAAGCTCAAATTCACCTTCAATGACATCAAAAGCAGCGATATCGGCAATCGTCCCGATTTTGAGATGACCGAGTTCGTCCTCACGCCCAACTGCCCTTGCCGCAGCAATCGTCGATTTTTCAATGACCTCCTCAAGCGAAAGCCCAAGATTTAAGAATTTTGATAACGTTGTCGGGAGGTCGTAGACAGGACCGTTGATATTGCCGGAGTGCAGGTCTGTACTGATGACGTCAGAGATGAATCCCTGCTCCATTGCACGTTGGGCAACCTCGTAATTAAAACTCCCGCCGCCATGACCGACATCGAAGATAACTCCATCTTCGCGAGCTGCCCACGCATCCGGGATAACCCGTCCGTTATCATCAACGATACAGTCACCGTTTCCTTGAAAGCAGTGAGTGACGACATCGCCGGGGCGCATCAGTTTTAGAACATCGGGAAGCGGCACACCGGTCCCGATATGCACCATGACAGAAGTGTCGGCAATTTGAGCGGCTTTGATCGCCAACTTCAACGGTTCAACGCCATTATCACCGACTTGGGATTTGCCCTGACGCACTTTAACGCCGACGGTGATGTCACGATTCTGCATGAGTGTGTCAGCGACCTTCTCTGGATGGGCGTATTCAAGCTCGTGCATCTCGCCAACGGGCCCATAGACGAGACCGATGCCAGAGATATGGATATAGGTTAATATGTGCGTTTGCGCCGGCTGTGCAATATACTCCCGAAAGCCGGGGAATGTCGCCCAACTTGGGCTACCGGCATCAACGATTGTTGTGACACCGGTCGTTGTGCAGACCGGATCCGCTTTAACCCCCCATGTCGTAACACCTGCGTAGACATGAGCGTGGATGTCCACTAAGCCAGGGGTCACATACTTTCCATCAACGAAGACGGTTTGCGTTGCCTCTCTTGCAGAAATATCATCCTCAATTGCCGCAATCTTTCCATCGGCAATTGCGATATCTCGCCGGTCATGTAATTTCTGTGCGGGGTCAATAACGGTCCCACCTTTGAGCAGTATGTCGTATTTCATTGAGATTGTTCCCCATTATTCTTCTTGTATTTTCGCTTCATCGCCATGTTTCTGAAATCGGCGGTAGACTAGTATTACACCCCCCGTTTATCTCCCCAAATATCAACGTGAACCCGCGGTGAATAGCGATATCCGTGCTCCTTACAGATGTCCACAAGCCACTCCTGTTTAGGTGCCAATTCTTCGGGGGTTATGCCTTGGGGCATCAGCACAATTGTTTCTGCGGGGATGGAAATTTCTGTCTGTAGCGTCTGAACCTCTTCAAGATCTGCAGGTTGGTCAACAACAAACTTGACCTGACACTCGTACCGATCCAGGAATTGCCGGATGACATCGGGGCAGATGCGTCCGCGCTCATGTCTTTGAAAAAAGCGATTGGCACTGGGCGGATTGGAGTTTCGTAGCTTGGGACTCATAGAGATGAGATGTGCCGCCACAGGTGCAAAAATGGTCCCATTCGTCTCGATCGTAATGTGATGACCACGTTGATCAAGCTCTCGGCAGAGCTCGGTCAATTCCTTGACTTGGATAAACGGTTCACCCCCTGTGATGACAACATGCTTACAATCGTATTTTGTGATAGTTTCGACCGCTTCCGTGAGGGTGATGTCCTTATTCTCTGGATTCCAAGAGGTGAAAGGGGTATCGCAGTTGTGGGAAAGTATCCCCTCGCTAACATAAGTGCCGGATGCGGTCTTGAGGGAAATCACCTCTTCGGCGGCAGTGTGTTCTACATCAACAATATGTTGACGCGCCTGACTAGAAATGCCCCAAAAATTCCACTTGTTGGGAGATTGGGGTTGACATAGTGAATAAAACCTTAGAACCTCAGGGGTCGTTCCACCCAATCTAATTCCACGGGATTCGCTAGTTGGCTGAAATCCTAGTTTCGTTGCAAAGTCGATCGCCTTTTGTTTAACTATTCCCTCCTTCTGATCAAGGTGAATTGTACCAGTATAACTACCTCCCGCATCAAAAAAGCCTCCTAACCAGCCACGATAGTAACTTGGGTCTTGTGGGTGTGCTGTCAACCATCGCTCAAAGGATTCGGCACTTTGGGATTCTGTCAGGTATAACGCCTCCATCACACTATATCCTTTGAATCCACAATACTGATGTGGGGCAAAATGTAGACGGTAACCCGCACGTTTGGCAAATAGATGGAATTGTTCCAATAGTGAAAGGTTCGATAAAGTGAGTCGAAATCGGCGGTAACTTTTATTCCCTTTTTGTACACTCCAAAAGCAGCCGGTCCCCTCTACCACTCCACATAGCCAACCTCTTTCATACGCCTCCACGTCCAATTGTGGCTCTTCGGGTGGGAGTATACAACGAACTGCTTCACCTGCACTGAGGTTTCTCGCCTTTCTCCAGCCAACGTGAATTTTAGAACTATCCTGAGTTCGAGTTGCTACTTGATATAATAGGTGATCTGCTGAACAGGCGAGCTGTATTCCATCTTCCGTTAAGAAACGAACCGTGGGGGTTCGGCGGACCAAGGTTTCGACAACCTCAGTTGGCTGTAATTGCAGGTGTCCTCCTTTGTCTTGGCGCAATGCACCCACCACCCAATCGCCGGGACTGAGGTTTTCAATGGGCATCCATCTGAGATCTGAACGTAAAACGCGCGTTCCTACCGCGGAACACCACACACATCTCAGATTGCAGTAACTGGTCCGAAAGAAAACGGAGGGCACGCCAATCAATTTGCCTTCGCCCTGAATTGTATGGAAAAATTCGCTGTATTTCATAGTCAGAAAGACAAAGCCAATGTGAGTTGTTGGGGCGGGGTCGGGTATCCGATCTGATATCCCTTCTGGAGCTTGTCGTGATGCAGTCGGTTCCACTCTTTCTCAGCTGCCTGAAGGTGGGAATCAAACCCCTTCTCCGTTTGTTGAAGCCCTCCGTCACGACGACCGTAGCGGCTGATGACAGAGTAGAAATCGTCTGTCAACGATTGGGCAAGATAAAGGTGATAAACCTTGTCCGATGTCCCCTCCTGATAGTAGAGGTGGGCAACCCGTCTGGAAAGGGTGGTTTCATCGAATGGAAGGAAAATTGCACCCTTTGAAGGGAAATAGAGGGAGGCATTCCAGTCTCTATCCATACGGCACCGGTAATTTGTATAAGCAAAGGTGCACAACTGATCTACATCTGCTGCATGAAATTCAATCCGCTGCTCAGGGATTGAACAGAGTTCATCCAAAACGACAGGCAGCTTTTCTCGAAGAGCTTCCGGTGTCTCATGGATTGGGAAGTGTGCTACTTCCAACCCTGCTGCTTGTGCGTATTCCGAGAGTTGCGCCCTCCAATCCAAGAGACTCGCTTGAGAAACGCCGGCGATGTACAACTCCAATCTCATTTGCGACTCTCCTTCTTTCAAGAAATTTGCTGTTTCCCATCAGGTCTCTCAAGGCAATTTACTCATCGGTATATCTCAAGTAGGGGGTGGGGGAAGGCAAACTTTTCTCCTTTTGGAATCTTTCATGTGAAAAAGTTTGCCTTCTGCGTGATGACGCCCCTACGGTTCATCAACCCGCAAAAGCTAGACACTCCCCTCAATGAGTTCAATTTGTACGTTATCCGGTCCCTTGACGAAAGCGATTGGCAAGCCAGACGGTTTAGCGTCTTCAATTTCAGCCCCTTTTGCTTCCATCTCTGCAAGGGCAGCATCAAGGTCTTCTACCCCAAACGCCAGTTGATAAACCCCCCAGCGTGGATTTCCACTGGTCGGTTCCACTTCCATATCGCCAAATTTCGGCGAGAGGAAAATTTTCTCTCCACCGATATCCATCCGAACAATTGGCAAGCCGCGTACCTCTACCCGCTCCGTAACTTTGCCATCAAGCATCTTTTCGTAGTAAGCAACGGCGGCTTCAACATCTTCACAGCGTAGATGAACGTGATGAAAAGTGTATGCCATTATTGTATTCCTCCTAAAGAATGAAATGTTGTTTCGGTCAAGGATTGCCTCTCGACCTCACACGGGGGTTATTATAGACCAAAAGCAGGGCGGATGTAAATAAAATTCTCTGTTGACGCCCAGAAATTCTCTCGATCTGCTTCTGAATTCAATGAAGTTGGGGTTAAAACAGAGATTGTGTATGTTGCAGATAACCTTGAATCCATGGGTGTGTCCGCTCGCTCATTCCGGCAAAATAGTACAAATCCAACCAGAGCGTCATCCCGCGCAGAAAGGCGATTCGCAGGTGGACGGGAAGCATCTCCCTTTCGGCTTCAGATAGTGGGCAGATGCTTTCGTAAGCCCCCAGAAATATGGATTGCTGATTCATCGTTAGAGGGATATCTTGATAAACGGCGGGGAAAAACATCAGGGCATATCCCAAATCATACAGACGGGACGCAGGACAAGCGGTATCCAAATCGAGGATTGCGCGAATACCACTGCCATCGAACTTGAGATTTTGGGCGCGGTAATCGCCGTGTATGAGCCAGTCCTGTTCGTATTGGGTATCGTCACCGATCGAGCTTCTCAGAACCTTGACCTCATGAATCCATGAACCAATTGGGATCGATGACACCGGATCTGTCTTCACAACGGGTTGGAGGCGGGATAAACGCTCTTTCAGTTGTATAAAGATCTCAGTTTCTAAGGGCAGCCCGGCAAGTCGAATTTGGGGTTGAAATTGACGGAGTTGCTGGTGTAAACATCCAAGCATTTCACCCGACGCACGCAGCTGATCCAAATTCGCAAGATTGTAGTCAGATCCTTCAATAAATTCAGACAACGCATACACCTCCCTCGCTTCTACAGGACTGTCGCACACACTGAAGGTTTCGCCTCTGCTATTCAGTAGCAATCGAGGGACAGAAAAACCGTTCTGATGCAAAAAGTTCTGGACCGTGTGCGTAAAAGCGATTCGCTGAAGGTCAGGTTGGGCAGGAGTTCTCTGATCTCGCGCCGACTTATAGATTTTCAGGAACAATGCTCCTCCGTTGGTCGCAAGCCGCATTGTTGTGCTCATTGCGCCGGTGCCGACGGGTGTTGCAGATTCGATCGTGAGGTTGTAGTTCTGGCGGATGGATAGCTGAATAGCAGTGGCAAGATTGGAAAGCATAATATAACCCAAGTTGTTAGTAGTAGGCATACTCCGTATGCCGTAACCTCACCCCCTATAATAATTGTCTGAATCATGGGTTCAACGGATGAAGCGGATGGCACGGATACAGATAAGGGGCTCAGACGGTAGATGGGGCAAGATGCCCCACCTACGAGGTTGGGGGTATTTTGTTTTTCCCATTCGGGTTGGGAGTTTGATGGAAGTTAGATGTTAGCCAAGCCATTAACAATCTTCCTAACAAGCCAGCAGCCCTAACAGAATCACCAACTCATAGCCAGTTCCCACCGCCCCGCCAAAGGATAGCAGAGCGTATAGGGAAACTATTCACCAAACGAAGAGCAAACTAGACCGACTGTTAGGAGACTCCTAACAGTCCATCAGTTCCCACCAGCATGGATCGTTCAAGTGTCCCCTGCTTTTCAATCCAAACCGAGAAATGAGTAGGGCTCAAGCCCCCCATCTTCAATCGAGATAACCTTTAACCAACTCGGTTGAGTGCCTTCCATAACCGCCTCCTCGTAAGAGGCAAGGCAATAATGACTACGATAGTGACCTTTAGACCCCTCACTAGTTCCATCCGCATTTTTATATTCTACGTGCGTAAAATAGACCGTATCCCTGTAAAGTGGATAGACCCGCCCATTCTTACTACACAGGACTGCACTTTCTGTCTTCTTCCCCTGATTCCATAGCTTAATGAGGACCCGGTGGATTAGCTCATGCTCTATTGTCGCATGACCATCGTCATAGTATCTTTCAAGGGTCTCCCATATATTTTGATATGGATAATCCGGGGGTATCTCTGGATAGGGACCTAGGCCATGTATAGATTCGGGGGGCGGGAGTGCCTCCGCTACCTCCTCAGTCAAAAGTTGTATCTCCTCGGGCGACAAACCGGCTAAGAAATCCTCGACCGATTCCGCTCCCGGGGACGTTACTGTTGTATCTAATTCAATGGGTGGCGGGTCGGATTCAACTGGTAAAACTGTTAACCCCTCTAAGTTGATTTGAGGAACCGGCTCCGCTTCAGATGGCTGTGGCGTGAAGGTCGGTGAGTACTCTGGTGTGTCGATAGGTTCAATATCCCCGTAGTACCAATGACCTCCAATGTAGGAGCCAACGACGATAAGCAAAGCCAATACAAACGTTCCAATAACAATCGGTTGTCTCGCTAAATCCCATAGATTTCTCATGACAGAACTCCCTTACAAATGATTTCTAACCTTCTGGTTTGTGACCAGCAGGTTGAAAGTCTTAATTGGAAAAAGTAGCATTTCCTTCGCTTGCGGGGAGCAGGGGAACGCGGCTGCCCCTGCCTCGCCCCACGTTGAGAAGCCTAATCTTGTATAGAAGAGGGTTAGGGCAAGTCTATAAGGACACTATGGTATCCTGCGCTAGACGATGCCCACATTGAACAATATGCTCGCCCGTTACTCTCAGGCTGCCCTGCTCGACTTACGTAAACACGCTGATATAGGTAACCTGAGATGGGTCCAGAATCTACATCCTGATACTGCGAATTATAAGGAAGGACTTGTGCATGTATCCAAAACCAACCCATTTGAGCTGCGTTTGAAGCATTCGCTGATGCATGTGCCCTCACTTGCCCGCTCGACCTTGAAATACTTCCAGTCCCAATAATAGGGCCATCTGTTTGAGTCACTGCCAGTAACAGTCCCGCAACAAATAACGTTGCCACAAGACATAAGAGGATTATCAAAATTCTCGGCTTCATTTTTTTCTCTCCTTGTAGCCATTGTTTTTCTAAAAACAGAAATAGGACTTACGCAAATGATTTCTAACCTTCAGGTTTATAACCGCCTGTTAGGCTTTGAAGGAAGATTGTTAGGGGCTTGATGGTCCTCCCCTAATAATCCGACAAATCCCAGTTGAACGCTCAAAGTATTGTAGTTCGGTGGTTCATAACTAGACAACACGTTCTGTAACGCTCGATGAATTGGGCAACTACAACCTGAAGTACACAAGTCCTATATTATTTTGATTGGAAGTGAGTATGTGGTTCTCTTTTTCACCAAGTGTTCACAGTGTTGATAACTTGGCTTTACCCTATTTTGATTTAAAGCAAGACCCATGCCAACATTGTAAATGAAATCGACTCTTCAGGCTAGAACTTACCTCGTTAAATACTCAAAAGCTCAGAGTTCAGCGATTCATCTGGGATTTGAGGGGTTCTTTGAACCCCTTAACATCCATGTTGGAAACATGAATGCTATAAATCCTTACCGCATAACACAACTCACGCCGCCCGATGAATCGATCAATAAATTGTCCGCCTACAAACGGAAGGGCATAACTCCTCATTTATTCTTAATTTTAAGCGGAATCTAACCCCATTTCTCTCATTTCTGACTTTTCCCGTCCTGGCACTTCGCAGCTTTCTGCGTTCAGATTTGCCTCAAAATCGGCTTAAAGGCAACACATAATCGCCGGAAGCCTTGTGGCCACTGCGTTCCAGCAGGTTCGCAGCTTTCTGCGACGTCAATCCCCCGATATCGCAGCTTTCTGCGAACTTACATGGATTGGCTTCTTTTGATACTGTATTTATCCATTTTATATCTCAACATTGGTTCAGGAACACCAAGGGGGTCCGCCGCAGCCTTCTAGTCTCCAGTGCTTTCAAGCGCGTCAATGATTAAAATCCGCTTGTATTCGTCAACCCCTCCGGAGAGTGCGCTGGTCCCGGTATCGAATTTTCCAGTCGTGTTAATCTGGATGTCAACCCAGATAACAATCGCCTGTTGATATGCTTGTGGTGATGGAAGTCGAAGGGATGAACATAAAACGACATTTAAAGACAACAACCGAAAAGTGCTGAGGTTTTTACCTTATAGGACTTACGCAGTTGAACGCTCAAAGTCCCGATTTTGTGTTGCGTTGGAGCAACGCTACAACATCATGGATTCACGGTTCTGTATTGTCTGAATCACGGATTCAACGGTTGAAGCGGATGGCACGGATACAGATAAGGGGCTCAGACGGTAGATGGGGCAAGATGCCCCACCTATGGGGTTAGGGATATTTTGTTTTTCCCATTCGGGTTGGGAGTTTAATGGAAGTTGCGTCTTAGTCAAGCCATATGCCATAACGGTTGTAGGATTTACGGCACGCGAAGTGTGTCTACTACTTTATGTGCACCCCTCAGTTAAATTAGAAACCGCTTTCACAGAGCGTCTATAGTGTAGGCGTCCAACAGTTTTTCATCAATCTCCACGCCAAATCCAGGGTTGTCATTCAACATGAAGGAGCCATTGCGGGGAGCAGGGCGCAAGCAGTGGTAGAGCGCATTCTCCGTGGATTTGCGTGACGGACCGAAGGTTTCCGCTCGACACGGCATTGGTAAGCAGGCAATCAGGTGTAACCCCCAAGGGGTTCCCCCCTGATGGGGCCAAGTCGGGACCCCCTGCGCCGCTGCCTCATTGGCAATCTTGAGGCATTCGCCGAACCCACCCGCCCAACTGATATCGGGTTGAATCATGTGAGCAGCTTTCCAGCGCAGCAGCTCGCGAAACCCGTATCGGGTAAACTCGTGTTCGCCGGAAACGATCCAAGTGGAATCAATTTCTTGAACCAACCGCGCCATGCCCGCATAATCGTCCAATGGGATGGCTTCCTCAATCCACTTAAGATTGACATCAGCGGCAGCCTCAGCGAAACGAAGCGTATAATCCACGTCCCATCGGAGATAGATGTCCGCCATGAGTTCAATATCGGGTCCAATCGCCTGACGCGCCTCGCGGATAATCTCAAGATTCTTCGCAAAGCCCTCCTCCCCTTCCGCAAGCCCATTTCGGAGCCCCGGCTTACAGGCGGTAAACCCCTGCGCGGCGTAGTAACCGACATCCACGCCAGTGGCATACGCCGGTATCTCGAGTTGTGGCTTGTCCGTGATTAAGCGATAGACCGGCGCGTCCAGAATCTTGCCACAAAGATCCCACAGGGCCAGTTCGATACCACTAAGGGCATAGATGACAACCCCTCGTCGTCCATAAATCGACGTGATGTGATAGAGGGTGTCCCAAATCTCCTCCACATCAAGCGGATCGCGCTCCAGCGTGAAATATTTAATATGGCGATCAATGATAATTGCCCCGGCAAGCCCACCACCGCCAAGTCCATAGCCTTTCAACCCCTTGTCGGTTGTAATCTCCACCATCAGTGCACCTGCTTGTGTGGCAAAGGGGCCGCGCCAATCAACATGGACGTTCCTCGGCTCAGGTGGCATCTGGACTTGCCTACCCACTTGCGAATATGCCATTGATGACATCGCGGCAGGATTTAGGTTAACGTGCCAAGTCCGAATCCCCACAATTTTGTGCCGGGTTTTCGCTCGATCCTTCCATTCTGCTGCGCGAGCTTGTGCTTGGGCAACATAGTCCGGCGGTTTGACTGCGGTGCTTGTTTTATTTTCACTACCGACAGAAGATTGTTGTTTATTAGACATGGTTGTTGCTCCTCCATTTGTTGATAAAGTGAAACGCGAAGACTGGAAAGCCGATCGCAGATAGTACATAAACACAGAGAAAAAAAGAAAACCGGAAAACGGGATATGAAGCTGTCTGGTTTTCTCATTCTCTCGTTTTCTTGTTTGTCTCGTGATGGTGCAATGAACCAATGAACTAATTAAACGACTCTCGCACAGCACGTTGTCGAAAGAAGCGAATCAACGGCTCAACGTAAGATTGCTCCGTCCGAATCTCAATGTTGTCGATTTTGTTCGATTGGAAGAATTTTCGACGCGCTTCAACGACACTGAGATTGAGTTGCCGATACATCTCTCGCGCCTTCGCCTCCCGCGTGTCTAAGACAACCACCTCACCAGTCTCTGCATCCTCAAGTGCAATCAACCCCATATTTGGCAAAGTTTCCTCCCGCATATCTTGGAGCGTAATCGCGATGAGGTCATGGCGTTTGCTCGTTACCTGCAATCGTTTTTCGTACCCCTGATCCCTGAAGTCGGAGATTAGGAATACAACGCTCTTTCGTCGAATGACGCGGTCAACGTACTCCAAGGCAGCACTGATGTTCGTTCCCCGCTGCTGGGGTGCAAAGTATAGAATCTCCCGGACCACGCGCAGGACGTGCTTCACTCCCTTACGCGGTGGAACAAATAACTCCACATCGTCTGTGAAGCAGATCAACCCGACCTTGTCGCTGTTTTTGATAGCAGAAAAAGCGAGCAGCGCGGAGATTTCCGCCGCAATCTCCGCCTTCGTCTGTTGATGTGTCCCAAAGTCCGCAGAGGCACTGGTATCGACGAGCAGCATCATCACCAGTTCGCGTTCCTCAACATATTTTTTGATGTACGGCTGCCCCATCCGAGCGGTCACGTTCCAATCAATGGTGCGAATCTCGTCGCCGGGCTGGTATTCACGCACCTCCTCAAACTCCATACCTCGCCCTTTGAATACACTCTCGTATTCCCCCGCAAAGATGTTGTTAACGAGTCGGTTGGTGGTAATCTCGATTCGACGGATTTTTTTCAGAATTTTTTTCGTATTCATCAGGAACTTCCTATGCTCTGTATATTGTGCTATGTCCCATTTTATCAAGATGGCATTATACAATCAAACGAAAAAGGTTGAATTTTTGTCCCCTTATTGATATTATTGCCAAAAGCACTTTGCGAAAGTGTGAGACCTTTGATCTGCGCTTACATAACTAACCTTCTGAGAAAGTTCAGTTGAAAGGAGCGAGACATGGACAAAGAATGGCTAAAATACTGCGCTACTGATGAACAACTCCGGACGTTTAACGACGAGGGCTACTTAATCGTCGAGGAGGCTCTATCGCCGGAGATGGTTGACAAACTGACCCTCGTTATTAATCGAATTGATGCAGAGGAACGAAAAAGGCAGGGACTTGGCCCACACGACCTAATGAAAAAATTTCGCACTGTCGCTGAAGATGATCTGTTCCTTGAGTTGCTTGACAACCCGAAGGTATTCCCGTTGCTGTGGGATATCCTTGGTTGGAACATCCAACTTTACATCTCTCATCTCATCGTTTATCCACCGGAGGGACCGGACGTACAGCGAACCCGAAAGGGGGCGGGGTGGCATCAGGACGGGGGCAGACCTGTGCAAGAAATGGAGCGGCCGCACCCCCGACTCTCTCTCAAAGTGAGTTATTGGTTCAGTGATGTAAGGGGCCCGGATCGGGGCGCGATGCGAATCGTTCCCGGCAGCCACAAACTCGACGAACGCCCCCCTCAAAGCGATCTAGAAGGCGATCCGGACGATGCAATCGAGTTGCAGATTAAACCGGGAACAGCGGTACTATTTGACCGCCGGTTATGGCACTCCCGCGGTTGGAATTTTTCGGACGTAACGCGGAAGGTGTTGTTCATCGGCTACAGTTATCGCTGGTTGCGTGGGCTTGACTACAATGTGATGCCGCCTGAGCTCCTCGCCAAATGTGATCCGATCCGCCGGCAACTACTTGGGGATGGGGTAGACATCAAAGGCTGGTGGCAGCCAACCGATGAGGATGTCCCGTTGAAACAGTGGCTCATGACGCATCGTGGAGCGGAGTATGTACGTTAAGAGCTGCGGACCGAAGATTCAAAAAGGGGGAGCAGATTTTCGTTTCTCCTTTTTTATTATCAGCACCACTTTCATAGGAGCGTTTGATTGAGGGTGAGTGTGCGGGATGGCAAGGCACTCTGCTACACGAGAGTCCAAGACCTGCCGAGCCGTTCTTTGGGTTCGGTTTGATTCTCGTCCGACACCAGGTCGAAAGTACGGTGTGAGAAACTCCTATGAAACGGGGAGTGTGTCAGCGTATCCCCCCGACCGGACTTTCTCACCAAAACTACTGATGATACCCTTTCAGCACAAACTAGGGGCAAGTCAGAGACAAATTCATGGTGGCAGTAGAGATATTTAATCGACAGGCCGCTCGTGGAAGTCTTTATCAATGAACATCACATGAACGCAAGATGTTCTTGTTGACAAACTGCGCGAATTTAGAATCTGGTAAATCCAGATTCTGACAGTGGCGGAAAATGTCTGAATCAGGATTTTCAGGCTGGAAGGATAAACAGGATAGAAAGGGCAGCATCAAAATTTCCTGGGAATCATAGAATCTGGTGAATCCGGATTCTGACAGCGGCGGCAAATGCCTGAATTAGATAAGGAGGCTATGTGAATCGGTGTGCTGAATCAGGATTTTCAGGCTGGAAGGATAAACAGGATAGAAAGGGCAGCATCAAAATTTCCTGGGAATCATAGAATCTGGTGAATCCGGATTCTGACAGTCTTTGAATCGGTGTGCTGAATCAGGATTTCGAGGCTGGAAGGATAAACAGGATAGAAAGGGCAGCATCAAAAACTCCTGGGAATCATAGAATCTGGTGAATCCGGATTCTGACAGTCTTTGAATCGGTGTGCTGAATCAGGATTTCGAGGCTGGAAGGATAAACAGGATAGAAAGGGCAGCATCAAAATTTCCTGGGAATCATAGAATCTGGTGAATCCGGATTCTGACAGCGGCGGCAAATGCCTGAATTAGATAAGGAGGCTATGTGAATCGGTGTGCTGAATCAGGATTTTCAGGATGGAAGGATAAACAGGATAGAAAGGGCAGCATCAAAATTTCCTGAAAATCATACAATCTGGTAAATCAAGATTCTGACAATTGTATACTATCATGACACCTCTAAAAAAATGGGGGTAAGTGAAACCATCAAAGAGGTTTTGTCATGATCGCAAGGATTCAAAGCACAACCGCAGCAGTGAACGACGAAATTCGCCGTAGATATAAAGCCGAGATTAAAGAAATCTTCGGTTCATACGCGCGGGGCAATTTCCACGCGGACAGTGATCTGGATCTCTTGGTGAATTTCGATTTCTTAAACATGGGGCGCAATGGACGCGCGCCTATAAACTCAAGTGCGTAACTCCTAACATGAACGCAAGATGTTCTTGTTGACAAACTGCGCGAATTTAGGTCAGGAAGGAAAAAACGAAAATGCCACGTAGACTCATCGAGGAAGCTTTTCCACTACAAAAGGTATCCAAAGACTCAAGGATGGAACAATACATTAGCCAAGGAAAGCCAAACAGCTTGCATTATTGGCCTGCGAGACGGCCCCTCGCTGTTTGTAGAGCGGTAACACTAGCGGCACTCCTCCCCGATCCTGCCGATGCTCCTGAAACAATGAAGGCGGAATACACCCGGCTTGCCGGGTCACCGTTGCCTGACAAACAGCGCGACTATCTCTGTTATCTGATTGGCTCGTTGACGCGGTGGGGCAATGAAAATGGGGATGGTGATTGGGACCATAAAGACCAAAAGGGACGGTATCTCAATACGCTGCGAATCGCCAGAGAGCTCATTCAGATAGCATACAATGGACATCCACCGAAGGTAATGGATATGTTTGCGGGCGGTGGCGCGATTCCGCTTGAGGCGATGCGGCTCGGCTGCAAGGTGATAGCAAACGACTATAACCCGGTGGCGTGGTTTATTCTCAAATGTACACTCGAATATCCACAACGCCTCGCCGGGAAAACCCATCCACCTCCGGATCTCAATCTTGATAAATACCTCGACTTGAACAAGGGCGATCTTGCCGATCATGTCCGCTTGTGGGGGCAGTGGGTTTTGGAAAATGCCCGCCGCGACCTTAATCAATATTATCCCGTAGTTGACGACAAGCCGACGGGCGCCTATCTCTGGGCGAGAACGATTCCGTGTCAAGATCCGAGGTGTGGCGGCCTAATTCCGCTGCTCAAGACGCTGTGGGTCTGCAAGAAGGAGGAGAAAACCCTTGATGACACCCCCAAAAATCGAAAGCGGCCTGACTTTCTCCGACTCAAAACGACGAAAAATCAGACCAAAGTCATCATCAATAGCAGGCGCGCGCTCAGGCTCTGTCCAGATCTGGAGACAAAGCGAGTCCGATTTCAGGTTGTCGTGCCGAAAGACACATACGATGTTGAGGATCCCACGATGTCTCGTGCGACAGCGACCTGTCCATTTTGTGGTTCACAGCAGCCGGGGGCCTACATTAAGCGGTGCGGGCATGAGGGCAAACTCAAGGCACAGATGACAACGGTCATTTATCAAGAGGAATATGGCAAAGAATATCGTCCACCCACACAGGCGGAGATTGACGCAGCGGAGGTGTCAGAAGAAACATTGGGGACGCTTGCAGATCAGATTCCGCACGGGATACCCGATGAACCAATACCCGGACCTGAAACACTTGGATTTCGTGTTCCACTCTACGGCTTTAAGAAATGGTCGGATCTGTTCACATCCCGGCAGTTGTTGGCGTTGATGACATTTGTGAAATGGACCCGAGCAGCGCGGGGAAAGATGGAGAGGTTCAGCTATTCATCGGAGTGGATCGAAGCAGTATCGGCATACCTCGCACTTCTGGTTAACAAAGTCGCGGAGTACAATTGTACTGGTACAAAATGGCGACCGAATGTTGAAGGGGTTGGTCCCTTGTTTGTCGCTGCAAGGATTCCAATTACTTGGGATTACGTTGAAACAAACACGGTTGGCGAATCGGTTAGTTCATATCAGAGCCATCGAACATTGCAGAGTCGAGTATTGTCTCGCTTATTTTACTGGCCACATATCGGTGCCCCCCTACCGTTGGTAAATTGCGAAGATGTCCTTAAGACCACATTTCCGTCTAACGTGGATTTAATCGTAACAGATCCCCCATACTACGATATGATTCCTTATGCGGATACCTCCGACTTTTTTTTCGTCTGGAACAAAAGAAATGGATTTATTCCAGAAACACTTGATTCTCAAACCGCTGATTCCGTCGTACCAAAGCAGGAAGAGTTAATTCAGCATACCGCGCGGTTCGGTGGCTCTGAAGATAAGGCGAAAGCATATTACACACACGGTATGACAAAAGCTTTTGAGAAAGCATATCACGCCCTGGCTGATGATGCACTTTTAGTCATCGTTTTTGCTCACAAAGAACCGGACGCATGGGCAACATTGCTGGAAGCGATTATTGGGGCAGGTTTTATTGTAACCGCATCATGGCCAATTGATACAGAAAACCGAGTTCGGGGAATGAACTCCGCTGTGCCACTTTGGTTCGTCTGCCGAAAGCGTCCCACGAGTGCGCGAGTCGGTTATTACACCAAAGTCAGGTCCGAGATGCAGGGACGAATCACCGAACGCCTGCGGTATTTCTGGGACGCGGGAATTCAAGGGCCTGACTTCGTTTGGGCGGCAATCGGGTCCGTATTGGAAAGCTATTCCAGCTACAAAGAGGTCCGACGCATGGGGGGTGGTGCCTTCACGGTATCAGAATTTCTCACGGAGGTCCGGCGCATTGTCACTGATTTTGCGTTGGGGCAGCTGCTGCACGGCGCGAGCACGGAAGCGTTGGACGAATGGACCCGGTACTACCTGATGCACATGAACCATTTCGGTGCGGAAAAGGCACCGGTGGGCGAGTGCATCCTATTGGCGCAGGGGTATGGGTTATCGCTTGACGATTTGACAGCGGCCCGAATCGGCATTTTGGAGGCCTCCTCGGGCAGTGCATTCCGCCTGTTGGGACACACCGATCGAAATTCCGATCGGGTGGGACAACCTCACCCCTCTGGAGGGCTTCCGATGATAGACACGGTTCACAGAATCATGAATCTCTGGCAGGCTGGCGACAAAACGCTAATCAACATCTATCTCACCGAGCATGGCCTGCGAGAGAACGCCCTCTTTAAGTCCGTCATCCAAGCTCTCATTGAAATGAGTCCACAGGGGGCTGATGAAAAGTCGCTTTTGGAGGCAATCATCAGTTACAACTCGAATCTATCGACAAGGGACACCCAACAGCAGCTCACCATCAAAATTGTGGAGGGCGCGGAAAATGTCTGAATCATGATTTTCAGGCTGGAAGGATAAACAGGATAGAAACGGCAGCATCTAAAATTCCTGCGAATCATACAATCTGGTGAATCCAGATTCTGACAGTGGCGGGAGATGCCTGAATGAGATAAGGTGGCTATGTGAATCGGTGTGCTGAATCAGGATTTCCGGGCTGGCAGGCTAAACAGGATAAAAACGGCAGCATCACAATTTCCTGAAAATCATAGAATCTGGTAAATCCAGATTCTGACAGTGTCGGGAGATGCCTGAATGAGATAAGGTGGCTATGTGAATCGGTGTGCTGAATCAGGATTTCGAGGCTGGAAGGATAAACAGGATAGAAACGGCAGCATCTAAAATTCCTGCGAATCATACAATCTGGTGAATCCAGATTCTGACAGTGTCGGGAGATGCCTGAATGAGATAAGGTGGCTATTTGAATCGGTGTGCTGAATCAGGATTTCGAGGCTGGAAGGATAAACAGGATAGAAACGGCAGCATCTAAAATTCCTGCGAATCATAGAATCTGGTAAATCCAGATTCTGACAATTGTATACTATTGATGCATCTGTAAGCCGATAGCCCTCGCTTAACTCATTTACCCCCATTTTTTTTAGTTATAGATTTGATTTATTTTTATGATTTAGGATAGTGAGAATAATTGTGATTAAGGGTGTTGGCATGTATCTCCCCTGCACATTGGCAGTGTGAACCATATCTGACAACCCTTTCTCACATCTATACCTCTCTAAAACAACCAACATGACACCTCTAAAAAAAATGGGGGTAAATGAATTCAGAATCTGCGTTGACAGTGCCCTGACGATGTGCTATCCTATTTGACCGAGAAATGGGTGCGGCATTCGGACGAAAAACCGTTACCGCAGCAGGTACAATGGCGAAATAGAACTTAAAATAGTAAAAAGAAAAAACCGAGGAGTATCAATGAAGCTCGTTACCTTTGAACTCACAACACAACTTGGAAAACAGCAGCGACTCGGGGCGATGATCGATGGCAATCAAATCGTCGATCTCAATTCTGCCTACGCCCTTTATCTTTTAGAGACACAGGGACAATCCTCCGCCTATCAGAATGCGGAGGCCAGCCTGCCCTCGGACATGCTCCAATACTTCGAGCGGGGTGATAGATCAAGAGAGGCAGCGCAGGCGAGCCTTGAACACCTTGACGGCACCAACCCCATCGGTATCCGAGGTGAACAGATTGTTTACTCCGCTGATCAGGTGAACCTGCTCGCGCCCTTTCCGCGTCCTGCTAGCCTGCGGGATTTTGGGGTGTTTAAGACGCACATGGATGCCGCCGCCCGGATCACCGGCAAGGAGATCTCCCCCGAATGGTTTAAGCTGCCGAATTACTATCGCGGTAGCACGAGCCCCGCTTCTATCGCTGGACACAATGCACCGGTGACTTGGCCCAACTACACCAATAAACTTGACTTTGAGTTGGAATGGGGCGTTTATATCGGGGTGGAAGGAAAGAATATCTCGGTTGAAGACGCGCCAAACTATGTCGGTGGCTACACAATCTATAACGACATCAGCGCGCGTGACATCCAGTTTCGCCACATGACATTGGCACTTGGTCCCGCTAAAGGAAAGGATTTTGATAACAGCAATATCATGGGGCCCTGCCTCGTAACCCCTGACGAAATTGCCGATCCGTATAACTTGCGGATGATTGCGCGGGTCAACGGCGAAGTTTGGGCTGACGGAAATACGTCCGATATGTACTACACTTTCGCGGAGATGATCTCCTTTGTGTCGCAGAGCGAAACCCTGTGTGTGGGCGATTTTCTTGGATCTGGCACGGTTGGCAAAGGTTGTGGCTGGGAGTTGGATCGGTGGATTCAGCCCGGTGATGTCATTGAGCTAGAAGTTGAAGGGATTGGGACGCTCTGCAATCAGATTGAGGAGAAATCGGAGAACCCAGCGGCGTGGCAGGAGAAGCAGTAAAGGGCGAAGACTCTCGGAACGGAGGAGAACGACGGACTATGAGACTCGAAGGTAAAGTTGCAATCATCACCGGTGCTGCCTCCGGAATCGGACGGGCAACGGCCCTCTTATTTGCCAAAGAAGGGGCAAAGGTTGTCGTAGCGGATCTGGATAAAGCTAGAGGAAACGAAGTAGCTGATCAGATTGGCTCTGATGGCGGTGAGGCGATGTTCGTTCGCACCGATGTAACAGCGGCGGTTGATGTACAGGCGATGGTCAAATCGACAGTTGATACTTATGGCAAGTTGGATGTACTGTTCAACAACGCGGGTATTGCGATGCGTTTACCCGTCGTGGAGCTGCCGGAGGAAGCCTGGGATCGCTGCGTTGACATCAACCTGAAAGGGGTTTTTCTCGGTTCAAAATACGCCATTCCTGAAATGATTAAGAACGGCGGCGGCTCGATTATCAATATGGCATCGATCTACGGCATAGTTGGGGCGCCGACCCGCGCGGCTTACGTCGCTACCAAAGGTGGGGTCGCCAATTTGACGCGTGGGATGGCCCTTGACTATGCCACTAGCAATGTCCGTGTCAACTGCCTTTGTCCCGGTTTTACTGAAACCCCGCTCCTAGCAGGTGTACTGAAAACGCCGGCGGAATATCAGGCACTCGCCGAGCAGCACCCGATGAAACGCCTCGCTACGCCGCAGGAGATTGCCTACGGTGCCCTGTTTTTGGCGTCGGACGAATCTGCTTTCGTGACAGGGATTGCACTACCAATTGACGGTGGGTTTACAGCGGGTTAGGGTATAGGCTCCGAACCTGACTTGTCAATGGAGACCAAAACAAAAAATGACCATGCAGGTCCATTCCAACTATGCGCGGCTCGTTGACTTGGCACGTGAGAGCCACGAGAAGGGACGCACGCCAGCGGAGATTACGTCCGAAGATGTTGCCCTGGCACGATTGTACAGCTACGCATTCCGCGGTCATACAATTGGTGCCTTTCACGCTACACGGTTGGCGATTGATGAAATTGAGATGTGCGACCCGCTCACGGAGGCGCATCGCAAGCGGGCGGTAGAACTCCTGATAGACCTCGCAAATCAAACGATGGATACCGTGGAAGCTGACTTTCGTGCCCTCATCTCCACGTTCTACCGTTATGCCACCAACATTCCAAGGGTCATCGACTCATTGAGCGAGGGGGTCGAGACGTGCAAGTTGGAATCCATGCGGAAGGTTCGAGATCGGTTCACTGAACTGATGGAAGAAATCGCCAACAGCAACGGTATCTATACGACACTGGATACACACGCCCCGGAGCAGGCAAGTTTCATCGTGCCCAATCTCGGCATTACAATCGTACCGCTCGTTTATGGGGATTATCATTCGTGGAATCTGGCGTACCTCGACGGACCTCGGTCAGATGTGCCATTTCATCTCCATCAAGACGGTGTTGAGATTCATCTGGGCTACGGACCATTGCACGGCAATACGGTTCTCGGTGAATTCTATGCAGAAGTGAGCGAAGGCTATGCCATGCCCATTCCCCCGAAAGTGCGGCACGGGTATGTCAACGATAGCACAATGCAGCATCACGTTCCCTTTATCTTCGGATCCTTGACACGCGGCGGGTGGGGGGTGTTTCTCGATGTGGAGGCGCAGCCGATTGAGCTAGAAAAACTTGAGAGGACACCTGTCTATAGCCGTCCAATGAACCAGACGATTTATCTCGAACGTGAAATTGAGAGGGCTGCGGGAAAGTTTCCGTCTGTGCGTTACCCAATCATCCCTGCGTCAGCCACCGATGGAGATGGGATCGGTGGGTTGGAGTTGTCTGTGGCACGCGTCAATGCGTATGGATTGAACCTGCGGCCTGACCGCTTCTGTATCATCTCTGTCGTCCGCGGACGAGGGGTTGTGCAGATGGCTGGTGTCGAGAGGGTAATCGGTCCCCACGAACATTTTTGTGTGCCGGCGGGCATCCCTGCATTCCTGCAACAAGAAGGGAACGAACCGATGGTGACACTGGATGCGGTGATTAAGGAAGCGCGAAGCCCAATATCCAAGCCGCGATGGCTGCGAAATCGTTTTTGAATACCTCGTACACCCTATCACAACCCTCCAAGTTCAAGGTTTCTTCATCGTGAAGCGGAAGTCACTTCTCAGAAAATAGGATAGTAGCTTATTGCCCAACAGGGCTCTCCCCGGAGAACGTAGCGTGTTAAAAGAGGTCCATCTGATTCTCGGATTAATAAACCCTACCTGACTTAACAGATTCACCCAGACCTCCGGGGCCTGATGTTTATGCCACTCTATCGTGGGGGCAAAAGGATTCTTAATTTTAAGCAAGGCGAAGAGATTATATCTTGAGCAATCACAAACGATTAGCTTTGCCCCGCTATTTGCGATCGAAATAAGTTTTGAGAATATGTCCATATAAATCGCCTTGGACGCTTCACTGTTGAGCAAGTTGATGCAGGCAGCTTCATCTAAGTGGTTTATCGAGTTATGAAGTAAGATAATATCGAACTGCTTTTTCGTGGGCTCAAAGGCTTGAAATGTAATAGGTTCAAACCTTACATAATTGTATCCGAGAATTTCACTTAATTTCCTAAACTTGACACTCCTCCCAGAACGACTCCCCTCCGTTTCCGGTTCGAGACATATAACCTCCTTCGCACCCATACAAGCCGCATAGAAGCTATGCAGCCCACTTCCACCACCAATATCAAGCACCTGTCTGTTTTCAAGAGGGACATTCTTGAATAGAGTCTTCAAGTGAAATTGAAGGTTCCCTCTACTTGGATATAACCCTTCTTTGATCACAGCAGAGAGGTAACCTTCAAGGTTTGGCTTGGCTGACATCTCAACTTTCACTCGTCTCCGGCTACTGGTGCCGATGGCAGATCCGTCGTGTCAAGAAAGTCCTCCAGTTCAACTCCCAGCGCATCCGCAATCCGGTTGACGGAATTGAAGAACCCGACAATCTCAACGACATCGAAAATTGTTTCGTCATCCAAGCCGTGCGATCTGAGCAGATCAAGATCTGAAGGTTGAACCGTATACGCGGCAAGGGTAACCTTCTCTGCAAACTCTAGGATGATTCTCATGGTTGGGTCCAAATTCGCAGATCGGAAATCCGTTTTGATCTGACGCACCAGTTGATCTTCATCGACCTGTTCCCGCAGGTCTTCGCCGTGTGCTTGGACTCAGTATCGGCAGGCGTTAATCTGTGAAACCACTGTCGCTATCATCTCTCGTTGGGCCCGACTCAACTTGGAAGGACCAAACATGATAATCTCATACTGATTGATGAACACTCTGAGGCTTTCCGGCTTGATGCTGAATAGCTTGACGATGTTGTAAACTCGCCCAGCGCGCTGGATTCCTGCCTCGTATTCTTCCTTAACAATGCCCGTTGCCTCTGATTCGGAAACGGTTTGAATCCATACCATTTTCTGTTACCTTAAAGGTTAAAGTTGACATCTAAAAAGTTAGGCTGCTATAATGGCATGTCCTCAGAAGCTTGTCAAGGCAAAATCGGAGGGCACTGAGATACGCAAAAGCACAAAGGGTTGGTAAACGCCGACGAAGGGAAAATGCACCCATGCAAGCACCGAAATTCATTGAGCCCAATATAGTCGCCATTCCCGAAGGAGATTTCCTTATGGGAAGCGAAAACGGTGCGGCGAATGAACAACCCCTCCACCGTGTATGGGTGGACGCTTTCGGCATGGCACGATACCCTGTGACCAACCGAGAGTATAAGTGTTTTATGGAGATGACAGCCCATCCACCGCCGCCGTTTTGGGGTGAGGCCAAGTTCCAACACCCAGACCAACCGGTTGTCGGGGTCAGTTGGTATGAGGCCGTTACCTATTGCGAGTGGTTAAGGGACTTGATCGGCAAAGCCTATCGTCTCCCAACAGAGGCGGAGCGTGAAAAAGCAGCACGGGGTGGGTTAGAAGGCAGAGAGTATCCATGGGGCGATGAACTGTACGAGGACCATGGAGGTGGACGGAATGCACCGCATTTTCCGGTTGGGACGGAGGGGCCCAACGGTTATGGGCTCTACAATATGTCAGAGGGCGTCCACGAATGGTGCACTGATAACTACGATCCGGCTTACTACGAAATCTCGCCGAATCGCAATCCGACTGGTCCCAGACACAGCAGTCGTCGTGTGGCGCGTGGCGGTTCGTGGCGCCACAGAATCCGCTTTGCCCGCTGTGCAGCGCGGAGTAGTCTTGCCCCCGAGAAGCAGTTCACCGACTTCGGATTCCGATGTGCAATGACCATTGATTAAAAGCCAGCTAATTAAATGCTTGGTTCATGTAAAGAAATCGTGTAACAGAAATCGTAGGTGCTTGCATTCCGATTTATCAGGGGCGGAGGCGGGGCACCAATGAACAAACCGTTTCCACGCATCATGTTTCACGCCATGAAATCTCCGTTGATTTGTATTATAGGACCAACCGCCGTTGGCAAGACTGAAATAGCCCTTCGGCTTGCACAGTACTTCGACACCGAGATTGTGTCGATCGATTCACGGCAAATCTACCGGAAGATGGACATCGGTACGGCAAAACCGACGCCAGATCAGCAGCGAGCGGTCCCCCACCATCTCATCGATTGTGTCGACGTGGGTCAACCCTTCTCCGTCGCAGAATATCAGCGTTTGGCGGACACCGCGATCGCAAAGATTCATGAGCGTGGCAAACGGACGCTGGCTGTAGGCGGGGCGGGCCTATATTTTCGCAGCATCATTGATGGACTCTTTGACGGTCCTGGTGCGGATGCAGAAATTCGATCGAAGCTCCGACGGGAAGCGGACGAGCACGGCAACGCTGCCCTTCATGAACGGCTGCGCCGATGCGATCCGGAGGCAGCAAATCGGGTTCACCCAAATAACCTCGTCCGAGTCATTCGCGCCTTAGAGGTTTATGAACTGACAGGGAAACCGATTTCTGCCTTCCAAGGGCAGTGGCAGACGAATGAACCGCGTTACCGATTCCGAGCATTCGGACTTAACATGCCGCGGGAAACGCTTTACCAGCGAATTGAAAAACGGACGGATCAGATGGTAGAAACAGGTTTAATTGAAGAGGTCAAAGGGCTGTTAAATCAAGGTGCCCCACGCAACTGCATCGCAATGCAGAGTTTCGGATATAAGGAACTCATAGATTATCTTGACGGAAAGCGAACACTTGATGAGGCAATAGGGCTCTTAAAACAGAACACCCGTCGATTCGCCAAACGGCAGTTGACATGGTTTCGCAGCGATTCGCGGATTGAATGGCTGGACACTTCTCAGTTTTCATCAATAGGTGGGATCGTAGATAACCTTCTGGAAAGGAATCTCGTCTAATAGGTTAAACATCAATTTCCAAAGGGACGGGATTTTTATGGGGCGTGCACAGTACGAAAAAAAGGAATTCTATCATGGCTGAAGAAGTGGTGGTAATAGAGAAAATCATAGCAAAAGAACCACTTAACATAAAAAATGATTGATTCGGGTGTTAATGTCTTGCGTCATCTTAATAAAAATAGTCTTGCAAACAAGGAGTTTCCACAGCATGTCTATCGTGTTGGAGGAAACGACTACCACGTTGACGAAGGATATATCTATCAACGACTTTAGCACTAAAAAATAGAAGGTGAACTGGAGGTAAACAATGGCAGCAAGGGAAGGTTACACAGAGTTACAAGCAAGAGTCTTGGCAGCTCGCCGTGTCTGGAAACGGACACTATTTTGGACCGGCTGTGCAATTGCTATTGTCGGATTGATTTCGATTCTCGCCGGTGCGGCGATTGTAGACCTACTGATGCCGCTACCACGCAGTGTTCGCATTGTGCTACTCATCGGGATTATTGGTACTGCGGGCTATCTGCTCTATAGATACCTTATTCAACCGCTTCGGGTGAAACTCACGCCGCACGATGTCGCCCTCAACGTCGAGCGGCAGCACCAAGATCTTGAGGATCGGCTCGTCAGTGCCCTCCAATTCGGTAAGGTGGAAACGGAAGATCCGATCGAATCGCATCTGTTGGAGCGATTGGTTACGGATGCTGCGGAACGTACTGAGGGAATTGATTTCAAGGCAACGGTCGATACAAGCAAGAAACGCAAACATATCGGTATTGCGGTTGCCGCGCTCGCCGGCTGCGCGCTCATAGCTCTAATTTTTCCCACTGAACTGAACACTTCTCTGAATCGCCTATTGAGCCCTTGGGAAAAAACCGAGCCGGTATTAACGACAAAGCTAACCGTGGAGCCGGGTAACGCTCGCATTTTGCGGGGTCGCGGCCTTGCGATTAATGCGGAGGTAAGCGGCAAAGCTGCCGATAAAGCGAGGCTTATTTATACAAAAGGAGATTCAATTGTAGACACGGAACCGCAGCGTCAAGAAATTGATATGATGCGAATCGAGGGTGAGAAACGCAGATTTGGCTACGAAATCTTTAACATTAATAAAAATATGGAATATTATGTGACAGCGAACGGAGCAGAATCGGAGTCTTACACTATTGAAGTGTTTGACATGCCGAAAGTCACCGCGGTTGAGGTTACCTACACCTATCCCGAATACACACAACTGAACCCGATTACGCAGCAGGGGGAGGGGAACATCCGCGCTGTTGCAGGGTCTCAAGCAGAAGTCCGTATCACGATAAATAAAGCCATCCAATCAGCGACCCTCACAGTGGACACACAAGATCCAACTTCCATGCTTATCTCTGATGGACGCACGCTTACTACGACCCTCGATGTGCTGAACGACGGAAAGTATACCGTTAAACTACTCTGTGTTGATGGCTTTAATAACCAAACCCCGATCGAATACACCGTTACAGCAATCCCCGATGAGCCGCCTGAGGTTGGCATCAAGGAACCGGGCAGGGATATTAAAGCCACAAAACTAGAGGAGGTCAAAGTCCTCGCAGAGGCAATAGACGACTACGGCGTTGAAGAGATGACATTGATGTATAGCATCGGTTCCGGTGAACCCCAAGAATTAGAGGCGGAAACTGTCGAGGTTAAAGAGAAAAACATTATCTCCGGTGCTTACGTTTTCTATCTCGAAGAACTCGATGTAGAGCCGGGGGAGCTCATCTCCTACTACGCCCAAGCCACTGACAACAACACGCGGACAGGCCCAGGAACAGGCACCTCTGAGCTCTATTTCATCGAGGTGCGTCCATTCAATGAACGGTATATGCAGATGGATGCAGAAGGGCAGCAAACTCCAGAAGGGCAACCTTTCCCCAATCTAATAGCAGATCAACGGGCAATTATCAAGAACACATGGAAGCACATCCACTCGCGTCCGTCCCCCATGACGGAGGACTATCAATCTGCTATTAAAAAGATAGGGGTAGAACAGGACCAGCTGAAAGACAAAACACAGCGAGTTACCGATGAGTTGAGTATGTCAATGCGCGATGCAAATGTAGACCCCGAAATGCTGATGAATCTAGAGGAAGCTGTCGCCAAGATGGGTGAAGCGAGCGACGAGCTCTTTGCCATTAAGCCGAAAGAGGCGCTTCCACATGAACAGGACGCTCTCGAACTGCTCACCAAAGCCATGATGGAGTTAGATAAGGTCTTGACACAAATGCGAACGGGGGGCAGCCAAGCAGCTGCCGATAATATAGAGATGGAAATGGAAGACCTCCAAGACGCTATTGAGCAGGACGAAAATGAGTTGGATGAGCAGATGCGCGAACAAACGCAAGCACTACTGGATCAAGCCAGAAATATGCTCTCCCAACAAGAGCAACTCACGGAGCAAAGCCAGCAGATGGCACGGGAGGGGCAGCCTTCACAGCGAGAGATGCAGCAAAATAGCCAACAGGAGCAGCAGTTGGCAGGACAAGCCCAGCAGATGGCAGAACAAGCCCAACAGATGGGACAGTCGGCCGGACAGGGTACTGGAAACAATACAGGACAACGCATGGTTCAGGCGGGCGAAGCGTTGCAGCGGGCATCTGAAAATATGCAGGCAGCTTCAGAGAACATGGGGGCTGGACAGCCGCAGATGGGGGCTGCGAAGGGGCAAAAAGCCGAAGAAAACCTCCAGCAGGCGATTGAGGAACTTGAGAAGGTTGCTGCACAGTATACCGATCAAGCCCTTGAAGATGTAACCGAAGCAATTGACCAACTCATGACCAAACAATCGGAGATACGAGAGCAAACGGAAACCCTTGAGGAAGAAACTCGACAGGAGGGTGTAAGGCTTGAAGATTTGCGGAATGCCTCTCAGTTGGCAAATGAACAGCGAACCCTTCGCCGAGACCTTGAAGGACTTCAACGCAATCTCTCGAATCTGCGAGAAGCACTTAACGAAAACGAGCCCCAAGCGGCGCGAAACGTGGCAGACGCAAACCGTCGCATCATTGAGGAGCAGGCACCTGAAAATATGGAGGATGCACAACGGGCATTGCAGTGGCGGAATTTCCAAGCCTCAGAGCGCGAGCAACGGGAGGTGCTCGACACCCTCTTGGAAGCACGAGATGACCTACAACAAGCGCGGATAAATCTAGCGGAAACAGAGGAGGAGCGACTCGACGCAGCATTGGACCAGATCGAAAGTTGGGCAGCACAGATGGAAGATATCCAGCGTGAGCTTGAGGCAACGGACAATCAGGAAACGCCACTAACACCTGAACAGGAGGCACGGCAGCAACAATTGTCCGAACAGCAGGCACAGATACAGCAGCGTGCCCAGGAGGCAATGGAAGCACAGGAACAGGGGGACGCTCAGGGGGATGAGCAGGCACAAGCTGGAGGTGCGGAGTCGGATCGCGAACTCAGGGAACTCTGGCTTGGAGCGATCCGTGCTATGAACAATCGTCCCGGAACCCGGAGAGCACCGTTTCCCCGCTACGATTTTTCGCTGCGTGAACTCAGGAAACTTGAGCGGGCGATTGAAGAACGTCTCGCCACAATTCAAGAAAAAAAGCAACTCGCACAGGTGCTAAAAGAAGATGTGCCGCCTGAGTATCGGAGGTTGGTCGATCAGTACTATGAGTTCCTGGCGAAGTGAAGTAGGCTGAGTGAGTTCAAAAGCCCAAACGAACGCATTTATGGAGGTAATGATATAGCACCTTTGATTGAATCCGAATCAATCTCACTAGAGGTAGACGCCAATAGGGTTGTTCGCGCTGGCGGGCCCCGTATAACACTCGATACAATTACACGATTTCTTAATATGAGCGGACAAATTTATACAGTGAAAGGCTGCATAAATGAAAAATACCGAGACCGTTAGGCTCACCCCCGCACAACGGCTGCATTTCGACATCTACGGTTTTGTACTGCTAGAGAACATTTTGAACCCCGATGAAGTCGCTCGCATGAAGGGCGCGCTCCATCAGATGAAAGTAGATCCGGACCTCAAGTCCAAGCGGGTTTACACCCATAGGCGTGGTGAACACCATATACTGCTAGGCAATCTGGTAGAGTATAACCCCGCCCTGCTGGAATATGCTGCCCATCCCAAACTGGTGCCACTCGTTGAGGAGGTCGTTGGGGGCAAGGTCCGCCTTGAGGAAACCGAGGCGATTATCAATCGCAGGGATCCGGAGACGGATGTGGAGGAACTCTACAAACGACGTTATAATCCCACCGGATTTCATCGTGGGACACAGCATGGATGGGGAACTTACGTCGAACAGAGCAGGTTCCACTGCATCTTCGTCAAGACATTGACCTATCTCACCGATGTGGGCCCCGACGACGGCGGCACCTGCGTCATCCCCGGCAGCCACAGGCTTACTTGGGACAGGGAAGAGATGATCGAAGCCGCCCTCTCCGATGACAAGCTGATCTATCAGGTTGAGGCAACCGCTGGCTCGACCCTGCTCTTTCCAGAATCACTCATCCACAGCACGACCGCCATCCGTAGCGACAAGGAACGCACCATCCTAGTCGCCGGGTACACGCCACCGATGGTGCGCGAATGGCCCGGAAACGAGATCAGCCCTGAGTTCGTTGAAACCCTGCCCGAAGATATTAAGCCGCTTATTTCTGGAAGCGATAGTTGGAATTGGGAAAGACGGTACTAATAAAAGAGTTGGGCACCTCACAATGACCAACTCCGCCGGGGGTTTCGGCTCCCGATACATCACACCATAACGAATAAGAGAGGAAAACTAATCAATCCGCTGTCCCGATGTATCGGGAATAGATCGGGCGGCACAACATACAGAAAGGAAAGAGCAGATACAACACCATGCCAACAAAACATCGCCAAGGCAAATCAATGGGGAATCCAGCAGAATACCGAAGATCAAATCCAGACTATGACTTTTACCTGACCCATGAAGACACTGAAACCCGTCTGTTGAAACTTGAGGAACGCATTTCTCAATTAGAAAAGATTGTCAATACCATTCTGATCCCTTTACAAGGCAACCCAAAACAGGCTAAATCTGAAAAGCCAGCCAAGCCTAAGCTGTCGGAAAAAGAGATTGAAGCTCAGAAAATCGCACAGCAAAATAACCAAGCAGCACTAGACCGCTTAATTGCACTGATGAAAGATGGAACCCCACGAACAACCGCGGAAATTATCGAAGAACTGGAAATCTCAAAGGGCATGTTTAGGCGAATTAGAAAAATGTGTAAAGAGTTGGAAGATGACGGGAATCAAGACAAGGAGAATCGTTTATACTTTATGAAATGACAGTGGAATCAATCCGCATCTGAAGCGACACAGGAAAGGACTGAATAGATGCCAAATGTTAAGATGTATACAACCAGTTTCTGCCCATACTGCTACAAGGCGAAAGGTATCCTTGACAGGATGGGAATCGAATTTGAAGAAATCAACATCCAAGGAAATCCCTCGATGCGTGATGAAATCGAAAGGCTAACAGGGCGTCGTGATGTGCCGCAAATCTTTATTGATGACCAACATATCGGCGATGACGATGATTTAGCCGAACTCGCAGAATCGGGGAAACTGAATGAAATTTTCAACATAGAAGGAGAAACAGGTGGCAGAGATAAAAAACGGAAGCGATGGTTTGGAAGAGCGTAACATCATCATTATCGGTGGCGGCACGGCGGGTTTCGCCGCAGGAGTCTACACCTCACGCGCAATGCTGGAGCCGCTACTCATCACCGGGGACGCGCTCGGTGGGCAACTCTCACTGACGCTTGACCTTGAGAACTATCCGGGTTTCTTCGGGACTGAAGCCGCAGAATTTATCACAGGGATGCAGAAACAAGCCGAGCGTTTTGGAACTGAAGTCCGGTTTGACATGGTAACGGAGGTGGATTTCAATCGCCACCCGTTCTACCTGAAGACCTATGACAAGGAGTACCACGCTAAATCGGTTATCATTTGCACCGGTGCTTCGCCGCGGACACTTAACATCCTCGGCGAAGAAGGGTACGGCGGACGTGGTGTATCCTACTGCGCCACCTGCGATGGATTCTTTTTCCAGAACCAACGCCTCATCGTTGTCGGCGGAGGCGATGCAGCCCTTGAGGAGGGGATATTCCTGACAAAGTATGCGTCAGAAGTCTATATCGTCCACCGTCGGGATCAGCTGCGCGCCAGCCAAATTATGCAGGAACGTGCCTTCAAGAACGATAAAATCAAGTTTATCTGGGATACGGTCGTCGAGGAGATCCAAGGAGATGACGAAAAGGTTACCGGTGCACTACTCAAAAATGTGAAAACCGACGAAAAGCAGGTGTTCCCAATTGATGGCGTATTTATCTTTATCGGACACATCCCGAACACCGAGCTATTCAAAGGCGTAATCGACATGGATGAGCAGGATTATATCATGGTGGACAAACTCCAGCGCACTAATATCGACGGCGTTTTTGCAGCCGGTGACGTACATGACCACGTCTTTCGCCAAGCGATAACGGCGGCAGGTGCCGGTGCCGCAGCAGCTATCTCAGCGGAGAAATTCATCGCTGAATTAGAGAACCGTGCCTATCCGGGGCAGTAAAATAGCTGTTGACGTTTGACAGACTTTTGTAGGTCAAATTTCCAAAATCGACAGTACCTAGAACATCGCGCGATAGTATTTTGTCGAGATATGAATCTTGACATACGGGTTTAGTTAGGGGAAGATTATGAAGTTAAAGAACAAATCGTTGCGGTTGGGGCAAGCCTCGTGGGTACCCATCGCGTTTTCGATTTTCCTGCTCTGCGGTATACCTGAGGCAAAGGCTCAAACACCTCAGCAGATCGCCAAAAAGGCATTAGCTTCGACTGTGCTCTTGGTCATGGAGGAGGCCAACGGCAAGCCGCTTGGATTGGGGAGCGGATTTTTCGTGGACACCAATCTCATCGTAACCAACTTCCATGTAATTGACGGTGCAGCACGGGGCACCGCAAAACTCGTAGGACAGGAGACCAAGTACAATATCGAAGCCGCCATCACGACCGATGAAAACCACGATTTGGCAATTTTACAGGTGTCAGTTCCGGGCGTCCAACCGCTGCCTCTCGGCGACAGTGACACGGTTGAGGTTGGCGACACAGTTTATGTTGCAGGCAATCCAAAAGGATATTTTGAGGGCACATTCTCGGACGGCATTATCAGTGCGGTTCGAGGGGATTCTACTAACAAACGAATCCAGATGACCGCACCGATTTCTCCGGGAAGCAGTGGGGGGGCTGTCCTCAATGGTGGAGGAGAAGTGATAGGCGTTTCATTCGCGACCTTCCACGATGGTCAAAATCTGAATTTCGCCATCCCTGCAAACTATCTCAACGGACTCGTAACATGTGCTCAAGGAATTGCAAAGTTCAATCAAGGTCAGCACGCGGCCTCTATGGTAGAGTTTGATACGGCAATTCGTCTCAATCCCGATTATGCGGATCCCTATATGTGGCGTGGCATTGCGAAGTACGAGCTAGAAGAACGTGCTGCTATAGCAGATTTTGACACTGTTATCCGGCTCAGAGTTCAGAGACAACTCCAAAATCGGAAAACTACAAGGGGAAACCACCTAGGACAAGATGTTACCATCATCAATCACCTTGACAGTGCTATCCGGCTCAATCCCAATAATGCCAGCATTTACATGTGGCGTGGTATTGTGAGGAATGACTTAGGACAACACGTTGCCGCTATAACAGACTTGGATACCGCTATCCGGCTCAATCCCAATTTTGTCTTTGCCTATATGTGGCGTGGTTATGCGAGGGCGCGTTTGCGTCAATACGATGTCGCCATTGCAGATTATGATGTAGCCATCCGGCTTAATCCTGATTATGCCATTGCCTACGGGGGTCGCGCCTGGATAAAGACGGAGTTAGGTCAATATGAGGATGCTATCGCTGATTATAACATAGCAATTAACCTTGAACCTGATTCTGCCTGGCCCTACTGCAATCGGGGTTGGACGAAGGGACAGTTGGGGCAATATGCCGCTGCTATCGCTGATTATAACATAGCAATTAACCTTGAACCTGATTCTGCCTGGCCCTACTGCAATCGGGGTTGGACGAAGGGACAGTTGGGGCAATATGCCGCTGCTATCGCTGATTTTGACATAGCAATTAACCTTGAACCCAATAGTGCTGAAGCTTACCACAATCGGGGCTGGGCGAAGTACATGCTGAGGCAATATGCCGCTGCTATCACTGATTGTGACACAGCTATTCGACTCAACCCAGATTATGCCGACGCATACAACGGGCGGGGCACAGTAAAGGCAAATTTAGGACAGTATTCTGCTGCTATCACTGATTTTGACACAGCTATTCGACTCAACCCCGATGATGCCAATGCCTACTACTTTCGGGGTTTGGCGAGGTATAATCTGGGGCACCCTTGGGAGGCGAAGAGAGACTTTCAAACAGCATTAGCACTCGCAAAACGAACTGGCGACAAGCGTCTCAAAATTCAAGTTGAGTCTACAATTCGAGACTTACGGTGAAACACCGCACACAATCTGAGACAGTATAGGAAAATCATGAGTAGTCAGGCCCCAAACGAGTCCCAAACCGATTTAAACAGAATTTTGGAAATAATCAACGAGATAGACAAAAAATCTGAGAATGGTAACTATATTTATCGCGGCGAACCTGAATGCTATCCAAAAGTCTCCTCAACCCTCTACCGCAAACTTGAGGAGAGTAAGATAGAGCAACCTGAAAAAATGGTAGAAGGGGTTCAAGAAGTAGAACTAGCATATGCCAAAAAGTATATCAACGAAGCCGACCCATTTGAACTCTTAACCCAACTTCAACACTTCGGCGGTAAAACTAACCTAATAGACTTTACCACCGACTACTGTATAGCCCTTTTCTTTGCCGGTCAGGGCTATCCTGACAAAAAGGGTAGGATTATCTTGCAAGACAAAGACGGGGCGATAAAAGATTGGATCAAAGAACCTCAGAATCCAGATCTAGGGAGCCGCCCTCATATTCAGAAGAGCATATTCGTTAGGCCGCCCGAGGGTTTTATTAAGCCATGCAAAGATGATATAGTCAAGATTCCGAAAGACCTCAAACGGCCCCTGCTGAAGTACCTCGAAAAAGAATTCGGCATCTCTGCCGAAAAAATCTACCACGATATTCATGGTTTTATTAGAAGTCAGGACCTCCGTTGGAGTGCTAATATCGAACATAATCGAGGTATTATCTATCAAAACAGAAGGGATGAAGCGGACAACCCCCAAGAAAGAACCCAATATAACCACAAGGCAATTGAGCACTTTACCAAAGCGATACAACTTGATCCCGATTATGCCGAATCCTATAACAATCGTGGGGTAGCTTATGACTTCGGAGGCGATTATGACGCTGCCATTGAAGACTATACCCAAGCGATAAAATTGAATCCACGGCTCGCCGAAGCCTATAACAATCGGGGTAATACTTACAAAAACAAAGGCGATTATGACGCTGCCATTGAAGACTATACCCAAGCGATAAAATTGAATCCACGGCTCGCCAAAGCCTATAACAATCGCGGGGAGGCCCACTTCCAAAGGGACGCGATTGATCTCGCTATTAGGGACTTCGACAAAGCGATAGAACTGAAGCCCGATTATGCAGCAGCCTATAATAGTCTAGGTTTGGCAAAGCATAGGTTAGGTAGTGTTGAAGAGGCTTTAAACGGCATTGAGACTTGCGAAACAGGCCGGCGATGAACATCTCAAAAACCTCATTGAATCAACGATTCGAGATCTTTACTAAATTAGCGCACTAATACCACACAGACGTGTTTGCATCGTGGCTATCACGGATGCAAAAATTCGTGTTATCTGTGTCATCCGCTTAATCCATGACCCAGAATAAGGAAACAAAAGATGTTAAAAATTATTGACAGCGGCGTCATCTCCCATCAGAGCGAACGGGGGGCGTATATGCCCGTGATTACCCCCCTCACAGATGGCAGCTTTATCGCCTGCCAGCATGTCGGGCAGGGGTTAGGCACACCGGACAATCACATTGAGGTTCTTCGTTCAGGGGATGGGGGCACAACATGGGTGAACGAAGGGAGTATCCATCCCGGAGCGCTACCCACCGACGGATGGTCCTACCGGGGTCCGATGATTAGCGAGGGGCCCGACGGTCGTTTGGTGATGAACGCTACCCGCTTTGAAAACGAGGGCGACACGCTCTTTGATGCAGAATCAGAAGCCTTGCAGCGTCCGGAGATGCTGCTATTCTGGTCGGCGGATCAGGGCAAAACTTGGTCGACGCCGCAGGTCGTGCCGGTAGACCTACCGCCCGAAAAGTACACATGGAATGGAGCGGGGAGCCTCCTACAACTCGCGTCGGATCGGTGGATGTACCCCCTCGAAACGTGGAAGCCGGAAGGGTACGAAGGTCCTCCCGATCAGAAGGCAGCAGCGGTATTCTCCGCGGATCAGGGACAAACGTGGGGAGAGTTCACCGTCGTCGCAGATAACCTCACAGGAGCGTTGCTCTGGTGGGATCAGATGTGCGCTCTCTTACCGGATGGACGTATCTATACCCTAATCTGGACCCACCAGTACGGGACCTCCGAGGATTTGACGAACCACTGGGTAATCTCCGAAGACGGTGGACGTACCTGGTCCGAACCCCAACCGACGAACCTGCGCGGTCAGGTCTGCACGCCTATCCCGCTGCCCGACGGTCGTGTAGCGGCAATCTACAACTTCCGACATGAACCCCAAGGCATCCATGTGGCACTGACCGAGGACCTTGAGCATTTCGATGTAGAAAACGAGGTGGTGGTCTTTGACGCAGGAAAAGAGGCAACCCTTGGCGAACCTGAATCCGAGAACTTCCTCGCTGAACACATGCAAATCGCTTTTGGCAAGCCCGGCGGGACACTGCTGCCGGATGGCGATGTGATGACCTATTTCTGGTGTACTGTGGCGGGAGTTACCCATACGCGCTGGGTAAAACTACGATTGGAAGGCTAATAAAGGGGTGAGGTCATGTAAGAAGGTGCAAAATGCGAAGGGAAACCGATCGGTGTTCCCTACGAACTCCTTATGGAGCCTCTGTTGTAGACCCCCGATTCATCGGGCGTTAGGAAGGATGTCCAGTGGGGATAAATCGCCGAACTACAATACAAGTCGAAGGCTCTCGGAACGGAGGCTTCGAGCGTTCAACTGCGTAAATCCTATATAATAGAAAGGAGTTCAAATGGATTGGCGGAAGGATTCACAACAACTCAAGGAGGCCTTTGATCGAGATGGATTTGTGGTCATTCCCGGCTTCTATACCCCGGAAGAGACAGCGGCATTAAACGCTCACATTGATCGGTTCATTGTGGAGACGTTGCCCGGATTGCCCTCGGACGCAGCCTTTTACGAAGTCAAGGGACAGACTGAAAGCATTATGCGGTTGCAGCGCATGGCGTCTTACGACAGCCATTTTAAGGAACTTACTGAGAGTGCCCGGTTTACCAAGCTGGCGGAATTGCTGCTAGATGATGGGGTTATAAGTAAAAATATGGAGTGGTTCACGAAACCCGCCCACAGCGGTGCAGAGACACCGCCCCACCAGGATGGGTTCTACTTCATGCTCGAACCGAACGAGGCACTGACGTTGTGGTTGGCACTAGATACGGTGAATAACGAGAACGGCTGCATTCACTATGTACGGGGTTCTCACCGCCGAGGTATGAGACCCCACCGCCAGACAGCTGTGTTCGGGTTCTCCCTCGGGGTTACGGACTACGGGGAGACGGACTACCAAGCAGAGGCAGCTATCCATGCCGCTCCGGGCGATCTAATCGTGCACCACTGCATGACCATTCATCGCGCAGGTCCGAATCCCACTGCGAAGCCACGCCGGGCATTGGGGCTTGTCTATTACGCCCAACGTGCCAAGGCGGATAAAGAACGTCAGGAGGTGTACAGGAAAGAGCTGATGGAACGATGGGAAAAAGAGGGGAAAATTTAGAGGTTAAAAGAGGTTAAAAATTGACCCAAAGCCTTTAACCATTGATAGGAGTGAGCGATGCTGACCGATGCACAACTCTACCATTTCGCGGTTCATGGTTGGGTGCTTCAAGAGGACGTATTCAGCTCTGAAGAGGTCGATGCCTTTAAGCGCGGCCTCGATCGCCTCTACGAAAGAAAAGTCTCGACCATGAAGGATACCGAGGACATCAAGAACATCAACAACATGGTAAACCACGACCCAATCTATCGGGATTGGATCCTGTCGCCGAAGATTTTGCCCGTTCTGAAGCAGCTCTTGGGAACGCCTCCACGTTTTGAGTGCTGTCACGCAATGATAAAATCCCCGCATCCAGACCGGGCGACACGGCGCGATGAACTTCGGGACGCGGAAAAGATGGGGTGGCATCGCGGCATTCGACCGAAATATGGCATCGTGCCGGCGAACAACCATCCCTACATCAACACAACGTTTCTTAACAATGCCACCTACCTAACGGACGTTGATCCCGAACATGGAGGCACAATGATTCTGGACGGTTCACATCGAATTGAAGCGCAGGATTGGCGAGAAATCTTCGACCCTACGATGGTTGTTCAGATTGAAGCGAAGGCCGGATCGGTGATGCACTTCACGGAGGCGTTGGTTCATACCGGCGTCCCAATCCTCTCCGAGCGAACCCGTTATACGATGTTCTACGGTTTCACCCCGCCATGGATGCAGTGCTGGCCCGGATGCAGTCCGACGCAGGAAGTGATCGACGCTAGCGAAGGGGAACTCAAGGAAATCCTCGGAGGCCGCACAGGATATATGGGACAGTACGGACCTGAGTGAGTGGGACCCTGCAAATCCATGACATGAACCCCTTTCAACGATTGGTTTTCCAAGAAAGAGGACGTATCCGATGTTATCCGATTTGGCAGTTGGACAATTAGTCACGCTCAAGACCGCTATATATCTTGATGAGCGGTACAAGGGCCTCAAATCGTTGAATCTGATTCTTGGTAGCCACCATCCCGAATACTCTGCGGCTCTTTGTATAACGCCACAAGAGATGTGGACGGATCCGGCTATTGTCGATGGAATCTACGCCGGTGCGAAAGCTTAGAGAAACGCCTTCTCTCTCGCCGCCTCCGAGACATCCCACGCACGATTATATTCATAGTCGTCCCGACGCGTTAACAGTGCCCGCAAATCGTGCCGCAGCTCTTCGACGGTGGGCCTTCCAACAAACCACCAACCGTTGTAAATCTTGTAGATCTCACGGTCCCCGTCAAGGACAAAAGTATAGGGGATGGGGATCGGCGAATGGGTGGGGTCCGTATTGTCTACGATGTCCAATTCATTAATCAATGCCCGGTCAAGGTCAATTAGGAAGGGCCACGTCGCACCGATACGTTCACGAAGTGCCCTCGTTGTTTCCTGATCATCGACTGAGACAGCGATTAGCCTACAGTAGTTGACCTCCAATTCGGGCTGCAATTCCTTTGCATAATTCTCCAACTGGAGAACATCCTTCGGTCAATATGCCCCGCGCCAAAAGACAAGCACCGTCGGCCAGCCCCGCATCAACTCCTCCAGCGTTCTGATTATTCCATCTTGATTGGGGCGTTCAAAGTTTGGGAATATGCTGCCCGGTATCCAATCTTCACGAATCTTCATTGTAACCTCCTACCTCATGAAAGCGCATGGGCTCATGAAAAAAGAAAGCGCAAAACAGGAAGAGAAGTGCCCCTTCGTAACCCCCAAGTCCCCCGTCCCCTACCCCCCTCAGTCCCCCCGCAAGCGGGGGGAGGAACGGCAAGTAAGGGGAGAGGCAAGTCGCTATAGCTTCTGTTGCACTCATTCTTTACATGAGAGAACGCATGTATAGGATTTATCAATTCAACCAACCAATGAACCCCTAATGAACGTCTTACGCATTGCGTTTCACGTTCCGCATTCAGACAGGCACCGGGCAGCTTAGGGCTGTATCTCTTCCCAACGCTCCGTTTCCCATGAACGTTCAATCGCCCCTAACACCTTAGCCACAGCTAACGCCTCACGAAAAGCAGGCTCACCTTGGTGTCCCTCCCGGATTGACTTTAAGAATTGATAGGCTTCGATGACCTTTAAATCTTCGTAGCCCAAACCGACACCGGGACCGGGATTGAAATGTACATGAAACGGGTGCTCAGGACCACTCACAATACGGGTGTAACCGTTATGTCCACCAACACTGTCGGAGAGAAACAGATGGAGTTCATTCATGCGCTCAAAATCCCAGTGTAAGGCGCCGCGTGTACCGTGGACCTCAAACGCCATCTGACATTCGGGCCCATTTATGACACGACACCCCTCTAATGTGCCATGTGCCCCATTGGAAAATTGCACCAACGCACCGACATAATCTTCGTTGGTGACTTCGCCCGTGGGCCCATCTGTGCGGACAGTGAAGTGCGTGCCTTCGCCGGGGGTGGCAAGCGGACGTTGTGAAACGAAAGTTTCGCGGTTGCCCACTAAACGCTTGATCGGACCGGCTATCATCTGCGCCATATCAACGACATGTGACATCAGGTCACCCAAAGTACCCAACCCCGCCACCTCGCGCTGAAAACGCCACGACAGCACAGCGTGCGGATTGCTAGCATAACCTGCAAAGAAGCGTCCGCGATAGTGTGTGAGCCTGCCGAGACGTCCCTCCTCAATCAATTGCCGGGCGTACTGCACAAGCGGTGCCCATCGGTAATTATAGCCCACACAGGTCAAGACGCCAGCCCGTCGAGCGGCATCTTCGATCGCAGTGGTTTCCTGTGGATTTCGACCGACAGGCTTCTCGCAGAAGATGTGCTTCCCCGCTTCGGCAGCCGTTCTCGCAATTTCGAGGTGCATATTATTTGGCGCAGTAATGTTGACGAGCTCCACCTCTGGATCGGCAATAACCTGCCTCCAATCGGTGGTGTATCGTTCAAAGCTCAACAACGTCTGTGCTTCACGGGCACGGGATTCCACCTCATCGGCGCAGATGACCAGGCGCGGTCGAATGTCACAGTCCTGAAAACGGGTCGGAATCTGTCGGTAGGAGCGGCTGTGTACAGTCCCCATCCACCCCATACCGATGACACCAATGCCTATCGTTCGCGTCATAACTGACCTCAGAGTTTAGTGACTTCCATTAAACGCGTTCCAGCGCAATTTTGCATATTGTCTTCTCCGCGTCATCGCCGTACCAGAGATGTGTGCCATCCCAGGTCAAGCCGTGCGGTTCGCCGGGACATTCAAAGGAATCGAGAATCTCCCCGGAATGTGGGTCAATTTGGGAGATAATGTGTGTGTCGGTGTCGGCACTCCACAGCGTCGTTCCATCCCAAGCAATCCCATGGGGGCGTGTGCCGGGGGATGGAAATTCTGCCAATATCTCTCCAGTTTCAGGAGACACCTTATAGTGCCGATCTGATTGCACATCGGCACTCCACAGAGATTCTCCATCCCAAGCGAGCCCATGGGGACTCGGTCCCGGCGGCGGAAATGAAGTGACAATTTGCAAATCCGACACAGTTAATTTGTACAGCATTTTTTCCCCGATATCAGTATACCAGAAATGGCTGCCATCACATTCAAGTCCGCTGGCCCCCGATGCGGGCGGGTTTACGGTAAGGATAACCTCACCGGTCTGCGGGTTAATTTTGTGTAACGTCGATCCAGCCTCGACGCTCCAGATGGCTGCACCCTGCCAAGCAAGTCCGTTAGTGCTAGGGCCCGGGCAATTAAAGCTGGTTGCGATTGATGCTTTCAACATGTTTAATCTCCTTCCTATAATTGGCGAACTAAATTTTATCCTCAGTCCCGATTTAGTTGTCAACTACGGTCGTACTACCGTTCCATCCGCTCTCCGATCTTCAGCGGCGTAATTGGGGCTTTTCGCCTGTTCAACATCCAGAATTTGCGCTGCCTTCGCCTCGTCAATGTCAATCCCCAGCCCGGGTTGATCATTCGCGTAGAGGTATCCACCCTCAAGAATCGCGTGTCCAGGGAAGATATCAAGTTCCTCTTGGCTGAAGTGATTCTCTTCCTGAATACCGAAACTCCAACTCGCTAAATCCAAGTGCATTGCCGCCACTTGGTTAACGGGATCATTATCTCCACCCTCTTGCCATGCGGTGTTGACGCCGAACCATTCGCAGAGGGTGGCAATCTTCCGGCACGGGGTGATGCCCCCGCCCTTCGATACCCGGACTCGGACGAAGTCAATCAGCCGCTCGGTAATGAGAGGGGTCCATTCGTGAGGGTTAATAAATAGCTCTCCCATCGCCTGCGGGGTGGTGCACTGCTGCCGAATCAGGCGAAACCAGTCAATCTGCTCAGGCGAGAGGACATCCTCTAAAAAAAAGAGGCGGTAAGGTTCTAGAAGTTTTGACAACGTTACCGCGCACTGGGGGCGCAGGTGCTCGTGCACGTCGTGTGTAAGTTTTGGTCCAAATCCTAACTTCGATCTCAGATATTCAAACATCCTCGGGATGCTTTCAAGGTATGCTTCATCATCGAAAGCAGGGGCGTTGGCCCAAGCATTCTTCGGCTGGCCTGCTTTATCAGCGTCAATGAATCCACCGCCGCCGTACCCGCCCAACTGACATCGAATAACCGAATACCCCTCTTCCATATAGTGTCGGATATCGTCCTCAAGCTCGACGAAGTCACCACCACCAGCGTGTGCATAGCACGGCACGGCGGCTCGGCAGGGACCGCCGAGAAGCTGGTAGACCGGCATCCCCGCCTCTTTCCCTTTGATGTCCCAAAGTGCCATGTCGATGCCCCCTAGTGCGGTGTTTGAAATTGCCCCATTCCGCCAGTAACCACTGGTAAGGGTGGACTGCCAGATGTCTTCAATATAGCCAACCTCTCGGCCAATCAAGCGAGGGGAGATGTACTCTTCAATCGCCGTGACGACTGTTTGAGCATGGTAGTGGTCGCTGGCAGACCCAATGCCGTAGAGCCCCGGCTGATCGGTGGTAATCTTCACAATAACCCAAGTGCCATTGACTCGTGTCCGAATACACCGAATTTCTTTGATTTTTGCCATAGGAAGTTTTCCTGTTTTGTTGTATCCATCAACCTTTCAAAAATAAGCTACCGCTTTCCTCCTATGAACTACAGTGAGAACAAAGGGTAAATGGAAGGAAAGGGGCCCCTACTACTCTTTTCCCTAACATACCTCACTCGAAATGCTTTGTCAATAGGAAATTGCCTTCTCATTTACCCCCATTTTTTTGAGAGGTGTCCTGTTGGTTGTTTTAGAGAGGTATAGATGTGAACAAGGGTTGTCAGATATGGTAAAACACCTCCCTGTCTAAAAGTCTAAAATATCGATTGTTTTAAACAAGGAGGTATTATGAAAGGCACACACCGCCATAAGCCGGTGAATCCCAATCCTATGATAACTACTCTCACCGAGATTTTCAACCCCGTATTGAAAAGACCGGCGTTAAAAAACCGGATACTGACTACCTTAGCTATTGTGTTGGCCAAGACGTTTCGGATAAACGAAATGGCTTCCCCCTTGCCGGTAGCTGTCAAACATCAAAAGACGAAACAGAAACGCCTGCTGCGATTCTTAGCTCGTCCCTTTCCTATTGACGCGGTGATGGGGTGCTGGTTCGCCTTTGTGCTCAGACGGGTCTGTAAACCTCACGCTGCACGCCGGTTGATTTTAGTGGTTGAAACCCAGGTGTTTGGCCATTTCAAAGCGATTGTTGCCGCGGTGCCGTTCCGCCGCTGGGTGCTTCCTATCTACTGGCACCTCTACACCGAATACTGAGATTATCCAACGCTTTTGTCTCACACTGTATCAAAAGACACAAGCGATTTTACCGGACCGGTGTGAAGCCACGTTGATATTCGATAGAGGCTTCGCTCGTGCTAAATATGTGATAAAGTTTCTCAAGGCACAACAGATTCCGTTTATCACCCGCGTGTGTCGTACCGTTCGCATGACCGTCTGGGGCCCCTGTTAAACAGGCAGAACAGTCGCAGGCAACAGGGTTCTATCCACAGATTCTCTAAAAACCACAGATTCTTTAAAAAAAATGTTCGATTGCGATCGACAATTCTTTCGATCGGTTGTATTATAGAGTTGTGTATTCAAAACCCTTTACTTTACCATTTCCGTTTGTCCTCGGCGTGTGTCGTACCGTTCGCATGACCGTCTGGGCCCCTGTTAAACAGGCAGAACAGTTGCAGGCAACGGGGTTCTATCCACAGATTCTCTAAAAACCACAGATTCTTTAAAAAAAATGTTCGATTGCGATCGACAATTCTTTCGATCGATTGTATTATAAAATTGTGTATTCAAAACCCTTTACTTTAGTATTGATCTTTTTTGTTTTCAAAAACGTCAACAAAGCGAATCCAATAGATGGAGGGTTATCTTTTGCAGTAGCGTCTGTAAGACGTGAAAAGGGCCCTATCCTTGTTAACCAACCTAAGATTAACTCCCGTGAAAGGATTTTATTGTGATTAAACAAGCAAGAAATGTAAATTTTCGGAAATTAAGCGTATTTTTTGTTATCAGTTTGATGTTGTTTGTGGGGTTGTTTATTAACGAGGCAGCACCGTCAGGTATTATATTTGCGGACTTTATAAGTTTCCGCTTTGCCCCGCGCGACACTCTCGATGAGCAGACTCCATTCAATCTCGGCCCTTTCGTTCAGGTGACTCCACTAGACGCTATTGAGCCTGGCCGCACTTACGTTATGAAGGTTTATTATACAACGCACAACCAAGACGCGAAGGAAGGGTTTCGGTTGGACATCCCAGACGGGGTTGAGTTGGTGGACCCGAGAAACACCCTGTACATCCGGTTGCGTGCTGCCCACACAGCTTATAGCACAAGTGTAACTGATGCTCCAGATGCAAACGCTACGAAGTGGCGAAAAAACGCCCTTATCTCTCTCCCCATCTACACCCTGGCCAGGTGGGACCCCGACAGCGACACTCGCACGTACGACGGTGATGGGGTGTTTTACGGCAATCGATTCGCGCGCGAGCGACATGATGGGCGATATAATATGAGTTATCATGAGGACTCTGACGGAAAGTGGGATGATAAGGGTGTATTCGTTAACGGGAATCGGATAACAATCAGATACTCAGCTGAGGATTTTGAAACTGTGGTTCCAACGGCGAGGCAAAGAAGTGATCTACATAAAGCGGATGCTCCGGTAGTAAGACTTAGCTACCTAATCACCTGTTTCGTACGTTTCCCTGTCAATCCCATTGAGTCTACCTATAGATTCGAGTACGAGGTCAACGCCGCCCCACCCGTCGCCCCACCCACCGACCCAAGATCATTCGACACTAGTACATTCAACAGTGATAACTGGAGGAGGCTGAACACGGATTCCCTATTACCAACCGATCTCCCGCAGCGCTTCCTGGATGCTAGCCCTCCATTTACTCTTGTTACTGACGTACAGGATGCACTACGGCCCGGCCTCCTGCAGCACCCACCGACGTCCAAGATATTTAACCCCCCGACCCATGCGCCCGTATATGGCACTCATGGAGGGTCTAACAGGCCCGATAACGACCCCGATACTAATTATCCTCTTCACGAATATATGGAAGACAGCAGACAAACAGGCACCGACATTCCCGACTACAGTGAAGACCACTTTTATGTAACAGTTCCGGGGGTAGTAGGTAGTGTAGTACACGTAGGTTGGGGTTTCCGAGCAGCGGCTGGTGAGGCACCTCCAGAGATTACTAGCACGCTTCCGCTTGCTGCTGGCAGTCTTCGGAACGTTCTGAAATTTACCTACGGATCTGCGATTGATAACCTGTCTGGTGGCCGCTTTCGGATAGCGTTTCCAGCCGATTGGAAGGTGTCTAACAAGTTTCTATCGGTCATGGATGGTGACACAGAAATATACAAAACGGATAAGGATGGCACCGTCTCAGGTACTGATACGGATAGGGTGGCCTTTGAAGCGGACAAGCGGATAACCGTCGCCCTCGATTCGGCGTGGGGTACCCAACGGGATGATAGAGAACTCATCATCCAATTGGGTGATGTAACGGCTCCGGTTCCTCCTCGTCTGCCTAATACGGACGACCGGGGTACTGCTGATGATGAGGCCGATGATGTTGCGTATGAGATCTATGAATTCCTATGCAGTGAGAGTACGAGGAACGGTGTGCTTGGTCTGTTCGATCGGCCCGAGGTCAGGGTTGGCAATATCATAGGAGGGGGTACCGACCGTGACCCTCTCAAAAGAAAGCTGACAATTGAACCGGGGCGGGTATTTTCGGGTGAGGAAAATACCGAATTCACTCTCACCTTCACAGCTCCTGGGCCGATGCACGATAGTTCACTTACCATAAATTATATCGGCGCGATAGCACATTTAGGACCACAGGACACCCTTGAGATTGAGGATTTTAAGGTGGAAACCAGGGGCGGGGTCAAATCCGACTTACTACCAGAAGATAATCCTCCGACTGTTCCGCTCTCCACCCTTAACCTACATATCCCCATTACCAGGCTTGATACGGGTCAGCAAATTATCGTTTCGTATACTCGTGAGGCCGGGATTGGTATCGGGACGGGTGCGGGGACTGATGCGGACCCGTTTATCAAACCGGAGATCATCGCGGAGACCCTTGTCGGTGTCGGTGACCCCTCTGCATCTGATATAGAGGTAGATGAAATCATTGGTGGGGTGTGGGTTGCTAAGGCGGGTTCTGGTAAGGTGGACTTGTCTCCTGCTTCTGTGGAGGCGGGTTCTCAACGGAGAGATATCGCCCTGACATATACCGCCTACACCGATCTTGAGAATGCCACGCTAACGATTAAGCCGGATGGTATTGTTATCGATGATGATACCCAGAAACTCCAAACCAGCACCTCGACGGACTATGGGTATGTTTCGGGTTCTGACGGGTTAGAGGTAAACGACGCCGGGGATACCCTTGAGTGGTCAGGTCTTGACCTTGAAAAAGGGAAAACCGTGACCGCCAGAATCCGCAGGGTCAATATCCTCGCAGAAGCCGGCGAGTATAAATGGGTAGTGATGGTTGATGGTGCCGAACTTCAGGAGGGCCAGGGTACCGACATTAATGATCGCCCCATCCTCTCGGTTGTGAAGACCTCAGGCGATGCGGTTCGATTTGAAGTCGACGGCACCGACACCTTCCCCGCCGGAAGTGAACAGACTATCAATTTCAAGTTTATAGCGGATTCTACGCCCATACGGGACGGCGAGGTGCGGTTGACCATCCCGCCTACTTTGGGCAGTAAACCAACCAAGGCAGACGCAACTGCCGGTGAGGTATCCGTCTCCGGCGAGGCACAAAAGAGCAGGAATGCCGGGGCGATTGGTGCGGATCAGATAACCGTCTCCGGGCACACCATCACCGTTGCAATCGGTCAGCTCGATGTCGGTGAATCCGTCACGATTACGTATGGTGCTGCCGATGATAGTCGAGCTGTCTTACATCATGTCGCCGGTGCAGTCGAAGTGTCCGGCACCTTTAGAACGTCATCGGGTGCCAGCACCCGGACCGCTGGGACCGCCACCGTCACGCTGAGCAACGTCGAAGACGGTAAGGGGGCAGCCGTGCTATCGCCGGGGACGATTGAGGCAGGTAGTAGCAATCAGGCGATTGCGGTCGAGTTCACCGCAGCCGGCACGATGGACGGTGGTGCCGTGAGTCTTGGAATTCCAGACGGTTGGGGGTCGATGCAGGAGGATCCGACCAAGCGGAATTATGTGACGGTCAGAGGGGCAGGGGTCTCCTTGCTTCCTGATAATATAAACGATCGCTACGCGATAGCGACCATCGATACCCTTGCCAAAGGGGGGAGTTTCCGATTTATCTATGGAGGTGGCACCGGTTCTGACGTCGGTGCGGTGGTTCAGGACAATGTTGGCACCGCCCAGTTCGTGATTAGATCCGATGGGGACGGCGACGGCGTTTTCGAGGCTATTACCAGTACCTTGGAACACACCGACCGGGAGAAGATAAGAAACCCGGACAAGACCCAGAAGATTTATGAAGATGCCCCCGGTATCTTACAAGTCAAAGTGACGAGCGCGTTGGACGGGACGGGAACGGTTACATTGGATACCCCCTCCGTCCGTGCGGCGTCCGACGATGTGGTATTGGTGTTTACCTACACCCCGAGTCAGACAATTGAAGATGGGGTGCTGAAATTCACCGTCCCGTCGAGCTGGAGTCAACCGCAGGTCGAAGAGGTCAGCCTACCGGGGTATACTGAGGTGGAGGGCGTGGGGCTTGGCAGCGTCACGGACGATGATAAATTCTCTGTGACCGTGCCTATCTTCTCACTTGACAAAGCCAATGAGATAAGGATTACCTACGGTGCGACCGATGCAGGGCGTGCAGTGGCTTCTGCCACGACAGGTGTTGATGCGTTTCGGTTCGCGGTTCAGGGCGGTGAAGGCGGTAACCTCGCACCGATTCGAACGCAGCCGACCGTCACGGTCAACCCCCAAGCCAGTGGTAAAGGCAAAGCCGTCATTGCTGTGACCGATGGGGAGGGTACGCTTCATACCGGTGATACCGGCAGGGAGCTGACCGTCACCTACACGGCAGCCGGTCAAATGATAGGTGGCAAGGTGCGGCTCGAGGTTCCCGCCGATTGGTCTGCACCGACGGCGGATACGGTGGAAATTACACCCGCAATCGCCCCCACCTTTAGTGGTCAAATGGCTATCGTCGAAGGCGTCAACTTGAGTGCCAACGGGACGGTGACCTTTGTCTATACCGGTGATGTCCAGCCCAAGCCCACCGCGGACACCGGTGTCGCCTTTGCGGTTGGAGTGCACGGGGGCGATGCAGCCGATGAGTTTGAGGATGTCTCCGGCGATGATACCATGCTGACCGTCGACGTCGACGAGGCGAGACAGGGTGCCGGTTCCGGTGAGGTCGCCCCGAGGATTGTAGACGCCGGGGCGACAGGTGTGAACCTGACCTTTACCTACACTGCTGCCGGCTTCGTCAACGCGCCGCGGGAGTTCCGGGTGCATGTGCCCCCCGGTTGGACAACACCGAGCAGTGCGGCGATGGACCCTGAAAATAAGGGAACCTACACCGTGGTGCACCGGCAGATGGGGGTTGCGACGACGGTGAGTGTCGAGAAACTGGCACCGGTCGACCGAGACATGGTGGCGCGTGTGAAATTGGGCGGGCTTGAGGTCGAAGCGGGAGATGAAATTATCTTCACCTACCACAATGCCGACGCCCCCGCCAACCGTGAGGTCTCTAGATTCGTCATGCTGTTTGATGGTCGACAGGTAGCCTCCAACGTGTCGGTGCGCGTCCAAGACTCGACGCCGACCCAACTCACACTGAGCAGTGCCGGCACCGTTTCAGCCGACGAGGGGGCGATGCCGTTAGGTATCACCGTCGGATTGAGAGATGCCGATGGGCATGAGGTAGCGATGGCGTCCGATGTGTCGGTCACCCTGACCTCCAGCTCCGCAGGCATGTTCTCTGAGCTCGCTGAAGGGACGGGAACCGAGAGCATCACCGTAACCGTTGCAGGCGGCGAGGTCTCAGCGATGGTCTACTATCAAGATTCGACTCCCGGGATGGCAACGATTACCGCGACAGCACCCGGTCTGACGATGGCGAGCCAGCCGGTCACGGTCACAACCTCTGTGATAGCCATTACCGAAGGCAGCGTCACCATTGAACCTGCACTGGCTATGGCGGGTGATACCGTCACGGTCAGTGCCATGGGCACGGCGGGTCGAACCGTCATGTTCTCCGTCGGTTCGATTGTCACCGACCACTCGATGGCAGAAGTATCGAGCGGCACCTACAGCGGGGCGTTTACCGTCGTCGCAGATCAGCACGCCGATGGTATGTATGATGTGTCTGTCAGTCTGAATGGTCAAAGTGTGATGGTGTCCAATGCGTTGACGCTTGACAGCACAATGCCGACCGTGATGGCGATGGCGTCTCCTGAGACCGTGGCCGACGGTGAGCCGGTGGAAATCTCTGCGACCGTCTCCGACGCGAGCAGCATCACCTCCGTGATGGCGGATGTCTCTACGTTAGACACCACCCAAACCGATGGGGTTGCTCTGACGATGGGCGCCGATGGGTCGTATAGTGCCTCACTCGTTGTCAGTGAAGATAACACAGCCATCAATGGCTCCAAAACCATCACCGTAACCGCGATCGACGCCGCAGGCAACAGCGGCATCGGCACGGCGATGGTTACGTTGGACAACATGCTGTCCTATACCTCTGTGATACCGGCGGGGACGAGCCTGTTCCACGTCCCGTTGGCAGTTGAGGGGCTCGACACGGTAGGCGACCTCCGAGAGATGCTCGGCAGCAACGCCAATCTGCTGATTGTCTATGATAGGGCCACCGATTTATGGAATAGCCGGAGCGACGATGTCCCAATTACCGCAGACCTAGGTATCCTCGTTTCGATGAGTGCTGAAGCGACGGTGACTTTCACCGGGTATGCCTGGGACGACGGCGCATCAACCATCAATCTAACAGCCGGTTCTAACCTCATCGGTCTACCCGTTAACGATGCGAGACTGACCAATGTCAGCGACATTGCCGCGCTGTTTGCTACCGGCGTTGTGGCGAGTGTTGTTGTTTCAACGGCGGAGGGATACAAGTCCGTTGCAGCGGCAGGCGATGTAAATGATGGACCGGTCATGGGCGATGCAGCCTATCTGGTCACAGCAACCACCGATGCAACGGCTGCTCTTATCGGAACCGGTTGGAGTCAGGACACGGCGGCGGCTGCCCCTATCACGTTGGTTAGTCATCAGGTTGCCGGTCAAACCCCTGTCCTGGATGTCAACGGTTCGGTCGTTGATGAGACCACCGGAGTGGCGCAGGACGGATTCCGGGTCAAGGTGAAGAATCTGTCCACCAAAGCCGCACTCAACCGGGTGACCTCCACAGAGAAAACAACAGGCTACAACATGACCTTTGTTGACCTGAAGGTGGGTCATGCGGCACAGGTGGGGGATGTCCTGGAGATTTCGGCAGATTCACCCAGTCCGTTAATCGGTGTCCAGCCGGTGCGTCATATCGTTACGGTTGACGATGTGAAAGCCACTCGGATTGAGTTGGCAGACCTCATCGCCTATGAGATTCCGTCAGAGACGGAGCTGCTGCGAAACTATCCGAATCCATTCAACCCAGAGACGTGGATACCGTATCGGTTGGCATCAGATGCGGATGTCGTCTTGACCATCTACGATAGCACCGGTCTGGCGGTGCGAACCCTCGATATGGGGCATCAGACAGCGGCGGTGTATGAGTCGAGAGCCAAAGCCATCTACTGGGACGGCCGAAACCGTTTCGGTGAACAGGTAGCCAGTGGCATCTACTTCTACAGCCTGAGTGCAGGAGACTTCTCTGCAACCCGTAAGATGCTGATTCTGAAGTAGCGTCCACACTATACATTACTATACATTCACTTAACATAGCTGCTAAATGCCTCCTCGCAACGAGGCATTTAGCAGTTTTTTTTGTACGAATGATAAACCCCGTTAGTCGAGATTCAGATCTCGATGCAGGCTATCGATTTTGGAAAATCAACTCACTTTATTGGTCACTTACCCCCATTTTTTTGAGAGGTGTAATGTTGTTTGTTTTAGAGAGGCATAGATGTGAGCAGGGGTTGTCAGATATGGTAAAATACCTCCCTGTCTAACCTGTCTAAAAGTCTAAAATATCGATTGTTTTAAACAAGGAGGTATTATGAAAGGCACCCACCGCCATAAGCCGGTGAATCTCAGTTCTATGATAACTACTCTCACCGAGATTTTCAACCCCGTAGTTGACCTATACCCGCCATAATGCGATTATCCAACGCTTTTGTCTCACACTGTATCAAAAGACGCAAGCGATTTTACCGGACCGGTGTGAAGCCACGTTGATATTCGATAGAGGCTTCGCCCGTGCTAAATATGTGATAAAGTTTCTCAAGGCACAACAGATTCCGTTTGTCATCCGCGGTGGTTTGCTGAACCGATGTATCTGATTTCAAGTCATCTGACGGGGTGTCAAATATACCACTATTATAAGCGAAGAATGCAGATTGAACACGGCTTTCGCGACATCAAGACCGGCTTTGGCTTTGGCAGCTTGAGACTCAAAAACCCGTCAAAATCCCGCATCAACCTGTTATGGTTGTTAGCTTGTCTCAGTTATGGCTTACTGTTTATCACCTATCAAAAGTCAGGAGACCGATGGGCAAAAGCCTTCAACACACGGACAAAAATCGACTCACTGATTACGGTGATAAAGCGGGTAGTGGCTGAGGCGTGGGGCGGGTGGTGGCTCAATCCTTACTTTACACTGCCACTGTGCCGCGGAGATACCCCCCAACCCCCTTAATCACAATTATTCTTACTATCCTAACTCATAAAAATAACTCAAATCTATACCAAAAAAAAATGGGGGTAAATGAGAATTGCCTTATGTTGACAGGATCGAATTGAGGATGCTTTTCAACCCGATTGATCTCACACGAAAATCGTAAGGATTCAGTTTCAGAACACCGAAGCCTTCGGCAATGTCCTCGGTCAAGACCTGTATTTTTTTTCTTGATTATTTTCTTAGGATCGCCTATCATTTCCTTGTTTTCACGAGGGCAAGCTTGGGCAGCACATATCTAGAATGGTTGCACTATAGGATCTGGTTAATTGATCCAGGAATGTTATGCAACATGCTAGATATCTTCCAACAACCAAACACGAAAGGAGACACAAGAGATGATCTTGACATTTTTGGATAAACATCGACACATCGGTTTATTAATTCTTCGGATCGGACTTGGGTGTATGTTCCTCTTCCATGGGTTCCCAAAACTGTTTGGCGGTCCCGAGAAATGGGAAAAGATCGGGATGGCAATGGGGAGTTTTGGTATTACATTCATACCGGCGTTTTGGGGATTCATGGCTGCGATTTCAGAGGCTTTGGGGGGTATCTGTCTCATTCTCGGTTTTTTCCTTAGACCCGCCTGTATCCTTCTGACAATAACGATGTTGGTCGCTACTGCGAGTCATCTAAGTCGCGGGGATGGGTTGGGGGGTGCCTCGCACGCGATTGAAGCCGGCATCGTTTTTCTGAGCTTGATTCTGATTGGACCGGGTAGGTACAGCCTTGATGAAAAACTAAATCCGGATCACGGCGGCGACGCATAATAACCTTTGGTGCGAGTTGGTGAGGTTGTCGTTTCCACGTCGTTCAACAGTTCGCTCGGTTCAATAAAGAAAAGTTCATTCGTACATTTAGGACTTACGCCGTTGCCCCCTCGAAGCCAATACCCGAAAAGGTCGCGCAATGTTCATGGACGGTTGAAAACCCCCGGACTATAGCGTAATGTTCCGGGCGGATTGAGCCAGGATTATCGCGCTAGAGTATCTGGTATTCTCTTGCGCTAGAGTCCGGGTATCCTCGGCGATTCACCGCCGGTGAAGGTGCCTCCCACCACCCGATGAATCGGGCGGCGACAGTGAATGCCAAAGTAGGCGTCATGTCCGCCGTGCTGTCCCCCCTTCCCCCTTAAGCGGGGGAAAGGGGGGACAGCATACGGCTTATCCTTACTACTGTTGGGCGATTTATGTTCTATGGTGCCGCGGGTTGAATGGCGTTACGACAAACTCACGTGCGTAATCCTAATTAATGAAGGGGTGCTCATAAATAGGTTGCGGATACTTCTCAACATCTCTCAATGTGTAAGGGACGGGTCTCCCAACCCGTCGGGCTTGGTATCCAAACCCCTACGATTGACCGAGGACCCCTCGCTTGAATTTCGCTATAATGTGTCTCGAATTATGCACACCCCTTGATTAATAAATCAATCAACAAAATGAACCCATGAGCAAAATGGCTTTCACGTTTCACTTAAGGTTTTTGATCGGAAAGTGTATCAACAGTTGCAAACTAGCACCATTGGTTAATACCATTTGAGATACAAGGGAAAATTAGATGGCAGAACGAGATTACTATGAAGTCCTTGGGGTGAAACGGAACGCTTCTCCAGAGGAGATTAAGCGGGCTTACCGCAAGGTCGCGCTGAAATATCATCCCGACAAAAACCCGGGAGATAAGACTGCGGAAGAAAAATTCAAGGAAGCCTCAAATGCATACGACGTGTTATCGGATACCGAGAAGCGGAAGATCTACGATATACGCGGACACGCGGGAGTCCATAACGCCGGATTTCAAGGATACACAAACTTTGAGGACATTTTCGCCAATTTTGGAGATATCTTTGGACGTGAGGCCTTTGGGAACTTCGGTGATGTCTTCGGAGATGTATTTAGTAGGGACAATCCTACCGGCTTTGAATCACAACGCCCTGGCCACGTGCAAACAAGACTGACAATCTCGTTTGAGGAATCCATATTGGGTGCCGAAAAGCGGGTTCAGGTGAACGCCAGGACCCTTACCATTAAGATTCCACCGGGCATTAAGGATGGACAATCCTTGCGTCTTGCCGGTCAAGGAAATCTAACTGCGAGGGGACAGCGCGGCTCACTGATTGTGAAAATCGCTGTTCAACCACATCCAAATTTTAAGCGAGAGGATTTAGATCTCGTGACCCAAGCCACAGTGCCTTTTACGCTCGCAGCCTTGGGCGGGAAAATTCGTGTTCCGACCCTAAAGGGACACATCGATCTGAAAATCCCGCCGGGGACGCAGCCGGAGCAACAGTTGAGAGTCCGTGGGGGTGGCGTTGTCGATTCGTCGAAGCGTAAGGGGGATCTACGCGTCCAGATCAAGATCGAAATTCCCCGTTCCTTGACAAGAAAACAGAAGGAATTACTGAAGGAGTTGGAGAAAACCCTGTAACCCAGTAAATGGTGAGTGGTTGGACCGCGCAAGGTGTGTCTGTGCCGCTCACCCATTACATATTACAACAAATAGGCGGTTAAATGGACCCAGAGAAAACCTTAGTTTTGATTAAACCGGATGGCGTTCAACGTGGCCTGATTGGTGAAATTATCGCCCGCTTTGAACGCAAGGGCCTCAAACTGGTCGGACTGAAGTTAGTTAAACTTCCAAAAGACCGAGCGGATCAACTCTACGCGCCACATCAGGGAAAGTTTTTTTACGACTACCTCATCCAATTTATGACCTCGACGCCGATTGTGGCGATTGCCCTTGAGGGACGAAATGCTATCGAGCTGGTGCGTCTAGTAAATGGGGCAACAAGACCGAATGAATCTTACCCCGGCAGCATTCGTGGAGATTTTTCAATTGACATCACTCACAATGTTGTCCACGCCTCAGATTCCCCTGAGAACGCAGAACGTGAGTTGAACATTCTGTTCGATTCCAGCGAGCTCGTTGACTATCGCCGAATTGATGAAGCGATTCTTTACAGTCCAGAGATGTAGCTCACTGTGACATAAGTCGCACCGCAGAGGAAAACCGTGGCTAAAAACAACGACATACTTTTTAGTACCGACGATTGGGTTGAAATCTATCGCACGACAGACGAGTGGGAATCAAACCTGATTCAGACGATGCTCAGTAATAAACAGATTCGTTGCCGTCCTGAATACATGCGTAACGCCGATAGGCAACGCCATATTATCCTTTTCGTTGACCCTGAAAACTTAGTTGATGCCTTAGAAATCGTTAGTAAGACCGGGCTGGCAATAACGAATGAGGAATATGAAAATCAGCATACGGCTAATGAAAGCAATCTCGATCTGGCGCGCGCCGCGAATCCTTCGGAAAGTGCCCTACCACAAGAGACACCGACAGCGGGAAAAGCAATCGTCATTGCGGAGCGTGAGGGGATTGGTAAAATTGCCCATCACGTCGGACGAGGCTATGAACTGCAAGTTGGGGTAACACCTTATTATATGGTCGAAGAGGCCCGCTGGGAAGAGTTTATCGATTTTAGTGCTCAACGCCAAGAGTTTTCAATCCTCATCAGGCACGAATATCCGAACCTTTCCCAATGGCTTAGGCGGGAGAATTTGTTGCCGGAGTTTATCCATTTAGTCGAATCCACCTATCGGGACGTGCCGCCATCCCGACCGCACAATCAGCAACAAACGGAACCCGCTCCTGGCAATGCTAGTGCTGCGGACGCGCCAATCAGTCGCCTTGCCAAGTTCGGTCTGTGGGTATCGTTGGTTTCCCTCCTCGGCGTGATTGTCCATCTGCCGTGGTACGCCAGTCTGATGCTCGCTCTACTCGCTGCGGTTACCGGCTGTGTTGCAAAATTTCAGATTGATCGCAGCGGTGGAACGCTCAAAGGAAATCTAATCGCTTTTCTAGCAATCATTATCGCTTGCATTGTAATCGCTATGGCTTGGAGACAACGCCAGCCAAGCCCATCAGAACCATCGGATTTGCAGTCCGCCTTCTTTCCCTACCAGGTAGATGCCCGTCACAACGCACAACGAGGGGGCAAAATATGGCTGTTTGCGTCATAGTTTTTGTCAAAAGCCCTGTTCCCGGTCAAGTTAAAACCCGCCTCATACCGCATCTTTCGGCAGGGCAGGCTGCGGCACTATATCAGGCGTTCCTCGTCGATTGGTGCAACGTCCTTTCCACAATCTCTACAGTTCACCGCGTGATTGCCTATACACCGCCCGAAGGCTTAAATGCTTTGCAAACCCTGATCGGTGAAGATCTGGTTTACATTCCCCAACAAGGTGCAACGCTTGGGGAACGCTTGATTGCTGCCGCATACTGGGCGTATGATCGGGATTATGCAAAATTTCTATTCGTGGGTTCAGATAGTCCAACACTCCCAATTCAGTATGTTGAACACGCGCTCGATTTACTAGAATCGCGTGATGTTGTCATCGGTCCCAGTGTGGACGGCGGATACTACCTGATCGGCTTTTCAAAGCACGGGGCATCGTTGTTAATTCCCACTATTTTTGAGGAAGTCACATGGAGCACCGATGTCGTCTTCCGACAAACGCTTGAAAAAATTCGGATGATTAACGCACGATTGGGCTTGCTCCCGCCGTGGTATGATGTGGATACCCCGGCAGGGTTGCAACTGTTGCAAGATCACCTGTTTGGCATGGCCCTCGCGGGGGAAAGCATCCCCGCGCCTCGAACGTATAGCCAGTTGCTTTGAATCCTGATCTTATCAAGGTTTATTGTCCTACTTTTTGGCTTGACGACTGTTGGGAGATGGGGTATCATTTTAATCTGCTTATAGAACCTGTTTTAAAAAGCAAGAGATTGTCCCCAAGTGCTGTGGATTTGCCAATCTACAGCGAGCCGCATTGGGCGGGTAGGAGTCGATTCTCCCAAACCGTCGGGTTGGAAAACCAAGTCCCTACCACTGTTCCTGAATATAATGATATGCCGTTGGATAGTGCACGCCCTTCTGGATTGCGGCAGAAACCAAATTTTGAAGAAAAAACTCAGTTTCAGGGCAAATCACTTTGCCCAAAATGACTTTTCAAACGGACTCTATAGCAAATTATGTAGAGAGACGAAGGATTTTTTTATGGAACTCAAAGAACAATTAAACGAAGATATGAAGCAGGCGATGAGAGCAAGAGACAAAAACCGTCTGTCTGCGATTCGCATGGTGCGTGGTGCTGTCCGAGATAAGGAAATCAATAGTCAGGTTGAGTTGGATGATGATGGCGTTTTAGAGGTAATCGCCAGCCAGATTAAGAAACGGAAGGATGCGCTGGAACAGCTGCGCCAATCTAATCGTGGTAATCTCGTCGAAGCCGAAATGGAACAGATTAATATATTGCAAGAATTTCTTCCTGCTCAACTTTCGGAGGAAGAAATCGCAGCCGTTGTCACAGACGCGATTGAGGAGTTAGGGGCCACATCAATGCGAGATATGGGCAAGGTCATGGGTAGACTCGTCCCACAGTTGAGAGGTAAAGCAGACAATTCGGTTGTTAGCCAAATTGTCAGACAGAAACTAGGCTAGCACAATGAACAGCCAAACCACTATCCTCGTTGTTGATCCAGACTACCGGCAGCGCGAAACAATTTGTCTCACACTTGAGCGCGAAAGGTTGCATGTGCTTGCGACTCGCACGATGTATGAAGCGTTAGACCGTATTGAACGCTTGAATATTGATGTGTTGATCGCTCCACTCATAGGGGAGCGAGTTGATGGACTCAAACTCCTTGAAGCGGCCTATGATCAGAACCCCGATGTCGGGGTGATCTTCATCACAGCACCAAACGTTTTAGAAACCGATGTTGGCATCAAAGCCACGGTTCACATGGGGGCAAGTTATTTTTTGCCTAAACCCCTCAACCATGCTCAACTGAAAGCCCTCCTCCACAAGGTACTCGAAAACCAACGGCTCACCCAAGAAAATCGGCAATTACAGTCCCAGATTGATGAGCGAGTCGGACTCCTCCAATTAACGGGACACTCACCGAAAATCCAAGAGATTCGAGATCTCATTGCACAGATTGCCCCCACCAAAGCTACCGTCATGATTCGCGGGGAGCGAGGCACCGGAAAGGAGCTAGTCGCGCGCGCTATGCACCACCGAAGTTTGAGGCGAGGGCCGCTAGTTATATTTAATTGTGCAGCCCTGAACGAAGGGCTCGCAGAATCCGAACTTTTCGGACATGAACGGGGCGCGTTCACAGGCGCCTATCAGAGGCGGAAGGGACGGTTTGAGGCGGCTCATGGGGGAACGTTATTTCTCGATGAAGTGGGACAATTAAGTTTGTCAAACCAAGCAAGACTCCTGCGAGTACTCGCCGAGAGGGAGTTTCAGCGCGTCGGTGGGAATGAATCAATAGAGATTGATGTTCGCGTAATTTGTGCAACGAACCGTAATCTTGAGAAGGCGGTGGAGCAGGAAAAGTTTCTGCCAGATCTCTACGATCGCTTAAACGTCATCCGAATTTCTCTGCCACTGCTCCGTGAGCGAAGAGAGGATATTCCGCTCCTAGTTAAAACTTTCACGGAAGAATTTTGCCGGGAAAACCGGATGATGACCCAAAGCATGACCTCTCGGGCAATGCGAGTGTTGATGAAGTACAACTGGCAGGGAAATGTGCGAGAGTTGAGAAACTGCATTGAAGGTATGGTTATCATGTCGAATCAACTAGAGCTCGACCTTGATGACATTCCGGAACATATTCTCAAATCCGCCGGTGTCAGTTCTCCCATTATTCTCTCCGCCCCTACCGCTCCAGACACAGGCGTGGCAACCTTACCTTCATCGGGGTTGCTGGTTGAAGTGGGGATGTCAATGGCAGAAATTGAGAAGGAAGTTATTCGATCGACACTCCAATATGTTGGCAATAACAGAGCAAAAGCCGCAAAAATTTTAGGAGTTTCAAAACGAACAATCTTCAGAAAAATCAAGGAATACAGTTTGTGCAACGAGTAATCAATTCAACTTCTGTTTTAATTTGTGTCCAATTTGCTCTGGGCACCGCCCCCCTCTTTGCAGCGAGTAACGATTTCAACGGCAATAATGGAACTCCGGGCATCTTTGGCGCAATTCTTGGCGTTGTGGTCCCCGCATTGCTTATCATTGCCCTCGGAGGTGGTATCTATGTCTGGCTGCGCCGAAACAACCCCTCATTGACCGGCTTATTTCCACGGCGACGGACACCCAAAAATTGGGATATATCGCCGCCGACATATATCCCCCCTTCGCCCTCTCCGGTGCCCCCCCGTGGCACCACGCGCTCTAATAGACCCGCCCCGTTGACTGAGCAGGATAGCCCCTTAGCGCGCGATAAATATACCCTTGAGTCTATCGCACTCACGGACTTAGAGCGGGTGCGAGCTTTGTGCGAATCAAGCCGCATCCAAGAATACTACGAAGCGATCGCGGTAATTATCAAACGGTATGTGGGAGAAAAATACCAAATCAAGGGCCTAGATGCCACCACCGGACAAATCCTATCCGCGCTCCCCAACGGCTTAACCGATAGTATTACAGATCATGTTGGCGAGATTCTCCGATCATGCGACATGATTCAATTTTCTAAGCATCGCCCCTCCCATTCAGACCAAGAGCGAATCTATCAGACAGCGCGGGAGTTTCTTGAAAGCCAAATTGTTGTGTCACCCGTTGAAACCGATGAATTTGAAGCGGATATAGAGGGAGATGAAACTAGCGAGATCTATAAAAATTACAGGAGGGGGCTTCAAGGTTGAACCTCGGTGTTCAACCTAATTGAGGAGTCGGTTCCGATTGTGTTGGTTCGATCAGATCGGGACTTACACAATCGTGAATCCACGATGGAATTGAGACATGAGAGAATCTGAACTGACGGCGTTGAACGCAAGGATTCAGGAGGCAAGTGCCTTTGTTGAAACAATCTTTGAAGAGATTCGGAAAGTTATCGTTGGACAGAAGTATATGATCGAGCGGATGATTATCGGGTTGCTCTGCAACGGTCATATCCTGTTAGAGGGCGTTCCCGGTCTCGCTAAGACAACCGCTGTCCAAGCCCTTTCCAACACAATTGCTGTCTCTTTCAAACGCCTCCAATTTACCCCTGACCTTTTGCCTGCTGACCTAATCGGCACCCAAATCTATAACCAACGTTCGGGCGATTTTTATGTCAAAAAGGGTCCCATTTTCGCTAACCTTGTTCTCGCCGACGAAATTAACCGTGCGCCCGCCAAGGTCCAAAGCGCACTCCTCGAAGCGATGCAAGAGCGGCAGGTAACAATCGGCGATGAAACCTATCCCCTTGACCCACCCTTCCTCGTCCTAGCAACCCAAAACCCAATTGAGCAAGAGGGAACTTATCCCCTTCCAGAAGCACAGGTAGACCGGTTCATGCTCAAATTACAGGTGACCTATCCCTCGCGGACCGAAGAACTTTCGATTTTACGGCAAATCACACGGGAAGAACTTCAACCGATGCAACAAGTCATATCTCCGCAAGAAATTCTCCAACTCCGCACAACAGTCCGTGAAATCTACATGGACGAGAAGATTGAAAACTATATTGTGGATCTCGTCTGTGCCACCCGTGAGCCAGCAAAATACCAATTGGATCAACTCACAGACCTTATCGAATACGGTGCATCGCCGCGGGCGACAATCTTCCTCGCGATGGCGGCCAAAGCCCACGCTTTCCTCCGTCATCGCGGGTATGTGACGCCAGAAGATGTCTACGCGGTCGGCATGGATATCCTCAGACACCGCGTGATCGTTAGCTACGAAGCGGAGGCGGAGGAGATCTCTTCTGAACAGATTATCAAACAGGTTTTTGAAGGGGTCGAAGTACCGTAGGCGGGGGTGCCCTGAGTAATCGTAGGGGGACCTCGTTCTGCTTCTCACGTTTCACACAGGTAGACCGTTACGGCATGTTGCTTGGCTAACACGCAACTTCCATTAAACTCCCAACCCGAATGGGGAATAAAATATCCCTCACCCCGTCGGTGGGCATCTAGTACCTGAGCCCCTTATCTGCATCCGTGCAATCTGCGTCATCAGTTTAATCTGCGATTCAGACAATAATTATGAGCACCCCTCATTTACGTGAGGGGTGCTCATAAGTCCAATGATCTAAATATTAATCAGATGCGTTACATTTCTGAGAAGTTGTCAGTCTTGAAAGTAAATGATGTACGCTTCTCGGACCTTTCTTGTCCTTTGGGTGTCAACTTGAGTCCCATAATCCTGAGTCTCCTGATTCAGACAAAGGTTTACCAGTTCAATCAACTTTACGAACTATGTAGTAGGCATATTGCTCTAAATCTCCCGACTCGTCAAGGATTCCTCTGATTCATCGGAACGGGATCGGCGTTTCTAGGTCCCGATGGACTTGAAACGCCGGAAGTGCTATCATTGGGTATCATACCCGTAGCGACCCATTGCTCCAGTTGGTTTGAATCCCGTATCGGGGCAGGGCGATGTAGGCATAGCAACCCCCATGCCCCTCTATCAGTGTCATAGTCAACTTCACGGTTTTTATCCTGTCAATCCTTCAATCCTGAGTCTCCTGATTCAGACAAAGGTTTACCAGTTCAATCAACTTTTAGGTCGGGCCTCTTGCCCGTCCAGTTGGTTTGAATCCCGTATCGGGGCAGGGCGATGTAGGTATAGCAACCCCCATGCCCCTCTATCAGTGTCATAGTCAACTTCACGGTTTTTATCCTGTCAATCCTTCAATCCTGAGTCTCCTGATTCAGACAAAGGTTTATCAGTTCAATCAACTTTTAGGTCGGGCCTCTTGTCCATCCAGTTGGTTTGAATCCCGTATCGGGGCAGGGCTATGTAGGTATAGCAACCCCCATGCCCCTCTATCAGTGTCATAGTCAACTTCACGGTTTTTATCCTGTCAATCCTTCAATCCTGAGTCTCCTGATTCAGACAAAGGTTTACCAGTTCAATCAACTTTACGAACTATGTAAATGGTATCCTCGGTGATGAATCACCGGACCATACGACGCCCGATGAATCGGGCAACTACAATAGGTGTACTATTAAGTATCCATAGGGAACAACGATCGGTGTTCCCTACTGAAGTGCGTAACTCCGTGCTGGAACTTAATTGGTGTTCTCCTCATTCAAAAGTTCTTCCAACTCCTCTAGAAAATCCACATCATCGTTCTCATTTTCGAGGGCCTCCCGTTCTCCCTCTAGCACCTCTTCCACCTCTTCAAGATCTGACCGAAACTCAATTAGGTTACTCAAATAACGTTCACGGGTAATGTTTTCCGCATCTCCATAGTTCTCACGCAAACACTCACCACAGAATTTCCCAATGCGTTGAATTCCTAAATCAACCTGCTCCAATGCACTTTGTCCGTCGTCCGCCATCAGGCAAAGTTCAGCGTTCGCCATGCTGTTCATCATGAGCATATAGCCCTTATATTGATAGCTTTCCCACGCAATCTCAGAAGGGGCATATTTCTTTCCCATATTTGTAACGGCAAGGTTCGTGTCGGTGTCGCGTTTGACATCTGCCCAGCGTTTAATCCCCGCGAACAACAGATAACGGGTATACCTATCATAGGATTCTCGGAATAAAACATGCCAATCATCCGGTGTTAAACCAAACCCCTCATCGCTACCATGCTGCTGCTTATAATCTTCAAGTTGTTCGCAGAAATACGCATAGTAGGATTCTCGCCCATGGGGTCTCTTGCCATCGGGGCGTCCCGACGTGTAGATGCGTGAAATTGTGAACGCATTTGATTGCACAACAACAACTTCTTTCCCATCCGCCAACTTTAGAACCTTTATTGGGTGAGCCACATCAAACGCTAAACTATCCAAAATCTCATCAAGCGCACGAACCAGACGTGTATTTCTTTCCACCTGATTTCTCTCGACCTGATTAGTTGCCATATTTGTCTCCTTCCTACAAATATGTAATATGCTATATTGCTAGAGTTAAGAACGTGCTATAAAATTTCCCAAGAATTATCTCCGGATTTCCTTCTACCTCTTCACGTTTCACACTTCACGCTCCATGTTTCACGTAATAATCTTGTAATGGAGTTACAGTAATCTCGCCACGGCGGAGCGCATCGATGCCACTGATTGCCGCTGACGCCCCGGCGATTGTAGAAAATAGGGTAATCCCATAATCAATTGCCATCTGCCGAATTAATTCCTCATTTGGACGATGAGCATATCCAGTCGGTGTATTGATAATCAGGTCAACGGCGTGGTTTTTGACATAATCGTGAATGGTCGGACGCCCTTTGCCGATACTATGAACCAGCGTCACCTCCATGCCGTTCCGACGAAGCACCTTCGCTGTGCCGTGCGTAGCGATCAGTTGAAAGCCCATATCAACCAGTTTTTTGGCGATGAAGATAATGGCACGTTTATCCTTATTTTTGACGCTGATAAATGCATGACCACCGAGAGGTAAGCCATAGCCTACCGCCTGTTGTGCTTTGGCAAAGGCGATGCTCAGATCTGTATCAATCCCCATCACTTCACCCGTTGATTTCATCTCAGGACCGAGTTGAGAACTTGCCCCCGGAAAGCGATTGAACGGAAACACGGGTGCTTTCACTGAAAAATAATCCGGCTCAATCTCCTGAGTAAATCCAAGCTCTTCAAGGGTGTGTCCCGTCATGATGCGAGCGGCGAGCTTTGCCAACGGGACCCCAATGGTTTTGCTCACAAACGGCACAGTTCGCGACGCCCGCGGGTTGACCTCCAGCACATAAATCTCATCGTTTTTTATCGCATACTGTATATTCATCAGTCCACGCACGTTGAGTGCCTTCGCAAGCGCGTCAGTATACTCCTTGAGCGCATCAATCTGTTCTTCAACAAGGGTGTAAGGCGGCAATACACAGTCGCTGTCGCCAGAGTGGATTCCTGCCTCTTCGATATGTTCCATAATGCCGCCGACGACGGTAAGATTCCCGTCAGAAATCGCATCAACGTCAACCTCAATCGCGTCCTCCACATACTTGTCAATCAGCACAGGATGCTCCGGCGAGGCTGCGACCGCCGAATCCATATATGCCTCCAAAGCCTCCTGATCATACACAATCTGCATTGCCCGTCCCCCCAAAACGTACGAAGGACGCACCATAACCGGGTATCCAAGTGCCGCGGCAATCGGCTTCGCTGCTTTGGCTGAAGTTGCCGTACCATTTGGAGGCTGCTTCAAGCCAAGTCCATCAAGCAACTCTGTAAACTGCTTCCGATCCTCCGATCTCGCAATGTCCTCTGGGCTTGTTCCTATAATCGGAACACCCGCTTTCTGGAGTCCGAGTGCCAGATTCAGGGGCGTTTGACCACCGAGCTGCACAATAACCCCGTCCGGCTTTTCCCGATCAACGATGTTCAACACATTTTCGTGTGTGAGCGGTTCAAAATAGAGCCGATCCGAGGTATCATAATCCGTGCTCACGGTCTCGGGATTGCTGTTAACCATAATGGTCTCATAGTTATCCTCTTTAAGCGCGAGTGCAGCGTGAACACAACAGTAATCAAACTCAATTCCCTGACCAATCCGATTCGGACCGCTACCCAAAATTAGAATCTTCTTCTTCTGGCTAGGTCGTACCTCATCCTCCATGCTGTAGGTAGAGTAGTAGTAAGGCGTCTCCGCCTCAAATTCCGCAGCACATGTATCCACTGTCTTAAACGTCGCTTCAATCCCATGTTCCTTCCGCAGGCCTCGGATACTTGTTTCAGAAGCGTCCCAAAGCTCTCCTATCTGGCGATCCGAAAAGCCGTACTGCTTTGCCTTGCGGAGCAGGGAAAGGGACCAATCAGGCAGCTGAGAGATATCCAGAGCGTCCAGCCTGCTTTCGCTTCCGACTTTCCGAATTTTCTCCTCAAGATCAAGAATCTCCTTTATATTATACAGGAAAAATGGATCGATTTGCGTATATCCGTGAATCTGATCGATATTCATTCCGCTTTGGAAAGCCTGTTTTATGTAAAGGATGCGCTTCATATTGGGGATGGCCAACTTCTGTGGTAGCTCCGAGATCGGCAATTTCTCAATGGGGGTGCTGTCGAGTCCTGCCCAACCGTTTTCTAAAGATCTCAGCCCTTTCTGCAAGGATTCCTTGAATGTCCGTCCGATTGCCATCGCCTCACCCACGGACTTCATCATCGTAGTCAGCGTTTCGTCAGTACCGGCGAATTTCTCAAACGCCCAACGCGGAATCTTTGTCACAACGTAATCAATGGTCGGTTCAAACGATGCGGGGGTTTTGCGCGTAATATCGTTGGGGAGCTCGTCGAGCGTGTATCCGACGGCCAGCTTTGCTGCAATCTTTGCTATTGGAAATCCGGTCGCTTTCGAGGCAAGCGCAGAACTTCGAGAGACCCGCGGGTTCATTTCAATCACAACCTGTTTCCCTGTTGCTGGATCGACCGCAAACTGGATATTTGAACCACCGGTGTCCACACCAATTTCACGAATAATCTTAATCGCCGCATCCCGCATCTGTTGATATTCTTTGTCCGTCAAGGTCTGAGCGGGTGCAACCGTAATGCTATCCCCGGTGTGAACTCCCATCGGATCAAAATTCTCAATGGAGCAGATAATCACGACGTTATCCGTTCCATCCCGCATCACCTCAAGCTCAAACTCTTTCCAACCAATCACCGATTCTTCGATTAACACCTCGTTGACCGGGCTCAACCCCAATCCGTACTCGACCATCTCCCGAAACTCTTCGATATTGTAAGCAATTCCGCCGCCGGTGCCACCGAGTGTAAATGCTGGCCGGATAATCGCTGGGTAACCGATCTCATCAATAATAGCAATGGTATCATCAAACGAATGGGCAATCCCGCTTTTTGGCACTGCCAAACCAATGTGCACCATCGCCTTTTTGAACAACTCTCGATCTTCCGCCTTCTGGATGGCGTGAAGTTTCGCCCCAATTAACTCAACCCCGTATTTATCCAGTGCCCCCGATTCCGCCAGCTCAACAGAGACATTCAACCCGGTCTGTCCGCCCAAAGTTGGGAGTAGGGCTTGGGGGCGTTCTTTAGCAATAATTTTTTCGGCGATATCCGCCCCGATTGGTTCAACATAGGTTCGGTCTGCAAGCTCCGTGTCCGTCATAATCGTTGCCGGATTGCTGTTGACAAGGACAACTTCATACCCCTCCTCCTTCAAGGATTTACACGCCTGGGTGCCCGAATAGTCAAACTCGCAGGCTTGACCGATAATAATCGGACCGGAGCCGATGATTAAAATCTTTTCGATGTCAGTTCGCTTTGGCATGGTAAATAACCTTATCGTATTGTTATCAAAACAGAATTTAACGTAAAGGCGCAAGGATTTTTTTCTTCTTTCCCTTTACCTCATTGCAGTATTGCGTTGTTTTATTTCTCACGTTTCACACATCACGTCTTACGCATCATATCTGTAAACTTCTTAAAAAGATAACTCGCGTCATGAGGCCCGGGAGACGCTTCCGGATGGTATTGCACAGAGAAGATTGGATATTCTCTGTGTTCCATCCCTTCAAGGGTCTGATCATTCAGGTTGATATGCGTCACCTCTACAGTGCTTGGCAATGAGTCAATGTCCACGCAGAAACCGTGATTTTGTGAGGTGATTTCGACCTGATCTGTGTCAAATCGTTTAACAGGTTGATTCGCGCCGCGATGTCCAAACTTGAGTTTGAAGGTCTTTCCGCCGAATGCAAGTCCCAACAATTGATGCCCCAAACAGATACCAAAGGTCGGCTTCACTCCAACCAACTGCTGAATCGTCTTGATGCCATATTCAATCGGCTCCGGATCGCCGGGGCCGTTGGATAAGAAAATACCATCTGGATCTGCGGCGAGAATATCTGCTGCGGAAGTGTGCGCCGGAACAACTTGCACCTGACAACCGTGTTCGGCAAATTGGCGTAAGATGTTATATTTGATCCCGAAATCCATCGCAATAACACGGAATTGCGGCGTTGACGGTGCCTCAATCTCCGCGGTGCCAAAGTCAATGGTGAGTTGGGAGTTCTTATCATCGGCGGCGGAGGTTAAGTCCGTCAGAGTGCTCGATTCGGGGGCGCGTGTCTCCCATAAGTACGGATTGGGGCACGTCACGTGCTGAACCATATCCGCACCAACCAACCCGTGCCACGCCTGCGCTTTGGCAACTAAGCTTTGAGGGTCAAGGGCTTCCGTCGAAAGTACACCATCCATAACGCCATGTACTCTGAGCCGCTTGGTCAACGCGCGCGTGTCAATATCGTGGATGCCGATAATCCCATTGGCTTCGAGGTAGCTACCAAGGTTGGACTGTGAACGCCAATTGCTTTGGTACGCACTATATTCACGCACAACGAACCCTTCCGCTTGCGGTCGAATTGATTCGACATCGATCTCGTTGCAGCCGTAGTTTCCGATTAGCGGATAGGTCATCGTGACGATCTGCCCCTTGTAGGATGGATCAGTGAGGATTTCTTGGTAGCCGGTCATACTGGTGTTAAAGACTACCTCACCGACGGTTTCCCCCGTCGCGCCGAAATGTTCGCCTTCAAAGATTGTTCCATCTGCTAATGCGAGAATTGCCTTCATTGGATTAATCTTCCTTATCCTCAACAGGTTTGAATATTATTCGTCTCTCGTTCTGCCTAAACTCAATGTGAAAAGCATTAAAAACATCTTGTCTGCCCACAATCATGTCCTCAATGGCTTCATCTTGACACCAAGCAACCATTGCGTTGACGGGATGCCCATCAATCGCCAGACAAATTCTCCGCAGCAAATAGCTAACTTCCCCACCTAATACCTTGTGCAAATGATAGTATTTCTTTATTACTACGAGATAAGCCAAGCAACCTACCCGTATGGAATGGAATCAGGCTGATGCCTGCTCCGGAGTCAATTAACATTTCGCAGTCCTGAATCTCTCCGTTATTTGTTTGCTAACTCACAGGATATACAGGTTCCCACAAATCTTCTCTGAGACTGCGGAGGCATAATGTACGAATCCGTACCTGCTTGACCTGCCGATGAACAAGAAAAAGCGTCATCTTCCTGTCATAGATCGGTGGAGAGGAAGCAGCTAACTGCTCTCGTTTGCGCTTTGCCTCTGTAAAATCCTCAGCAATACCCACAATCTGGGCATCGTTCAAAATGATAACCACCTTGGCTTCATACCGCTTTGGATGCTTATAAATCTCTTGGAGCCATTGTTGTGTTCGCCGTTTTTTCATGTGGCTCATTACCCTTTCGGGAAATGAACGGTGTTGCTATCCTATCGTAGGGCAGGCATAAGACCTACCCCTACATTTGTTGTTCATTACCAGTAGGAGAACCTGACAAAACCCGGCTTCTCCAAATAGATAGCCACGAGGTTATCATGTCTCTATTTCAAGTTGCTGACTTTGGAGGGCTGCTCGCTCTGCCCTGCGGAATGTGACATCAACAGGTGTCTGCGGATATTCGATACCGTGTCCCGAAAGCAGCTCCTCAATCGTCCGAATCTGAATCTTTGGATATGTCGTGTGATTGACATGAAGCCATTGAAAACGACCCGCTGCCGCCGCTGCCTTGACCATCGGTTGAGTCGGGGGGTTCAGCGTGATAAAGACCCCGATGACAGCGTCTTGGGTTTCGACAACCGATTTCAGTTCCCGTATATCCCTGACAGAGACCTTCCCGCTTTTGACCTGAACGACAATCTTCTGGGTGAGTGTCTTTTTCGGGTTGTCCGGGTCAACATCTTCATAATAGATTACCCCATCCACCCCCTCGTCTGCGCCCTTCTTTTTTCCTTGATAAGGTCTGGCTCGAATCAGACTCAACGCCCACCACTGGAATTGATACCGATCTTGAACCGCTAGAGCCTTCGCGCTTGCTGTGTCTTTTGGTTCACCGATGATTTCATATTTCACATCGTCACCAAAGGTGTCAGCAAGGCGGTATTTCAATAAAGCAACAGCAAGATGGGTAATGTCAACCCCAATCCATTGGCGATTTAATGTCGCAGCCGCTTCAATCGTTGTGCCACAACCAGCAAAGGCATCGAGCACCACATCACCTTCGTTAGATGATGTCTTGATGATACGTTCTAGCAATGCAAGTGGTTTCTGCGTGGGGTAACCAAGGCGTTCTTTGCTAGTGTTTCCAATTCGTGGAATATCATTCCAAATTGAAGGTATCTGTTTTCCCGGAAGTTCATCAAGATACACTTTTAACCCGTCAAGTCGCGGGATTCCATCTTTCTTCAGTAGTATTCGTTCCTCCGCATACCATTTCTCCAACTGTTCTAATGATGCCCCCCAACTTCGATGAGAAGGGGGTCGGGCACCTCTCCATTCAAAGTTTCGACTCTCCATTACTGTCGACATTGTTAAGTCTCGACCTGTGTAAAGGCGTCCAGCCTCATCTGTTTTATAACGGGATAATTGTGCGTCTGAATATTCGGTGTACTGTTTATTCCAAGTATAGTCATCGCGTTTAGAGTAAAACAGAAGTAAGTCATGGATTTTAGAGTAGTACCTTGCTTTCATGTTATGAGCATTAGTTCTTTCCCACACAATCTCATTCCGAAAATTCTCAACGCCAAAAATCTGATCCAAGATAATCTTCAGATAATGCGATGCTGTCGGGTCGCAATGGAGATAAAAACTCCCCGTCGGCTTCAGGACGCGGTGGAGCTCCACCAATCGCAACGCCATCATCACGAGGTACGCCATCAGGTTGGTCTCTGTAAGGAAGCCCCGAAAACTCTTGATTGTCTCAACCAGAAGGGGTGGCGCGGTCACGACCAATTCATGATATGCCTGCTCGGTGGTTTCACCCCAACGCCATGTATCCTCAAAAGCTTGAATCTGCGCCTGCGACGACGAGCCATCCGCTTCGCTGAAAATCACGTTGTACGCTTGATTTGAGTTGAACGGCGGATCAATGTAGATGAGATCGACGCTTTCGTCGGGGATGTGGGTTCGTAAAATGTCTAGATTGTCGCCATAGTAGAGTTGATTCAGATTCATCGGCTAGCTCTTTATCTGTTGCAATTCGGAAAAACGGGAGAACGAAGCAGAATTTAACGCCAGGTTGCAAAGGCACAACGTCTAAACAAATCTTTACCTCATTGTGACTTCTGTTGTTCATTAGCAGTAGGAGAACCTGACAAAACCCGGCTTCTCCAAATAGATAGCCACGAGGTTATCATGTCTCTATTTCAAGTTGCTGACTTTGGAGGGCTGCTCGCTCTGCCCTGCGGAATGTGACATCAACAGGTGTCTGCGGATATTCGATACCGTGTCCCGAAAGCAGCTCCTCAATCGTCCGAATCTGAATCTTTGGATATGTCGTATGATTGACATGAAGCCATTGAAAACGACCCGCTGCCGCCGCTGCCTTGACCATCGGTTGGGTCGGCGGGTTCAGCGTGATAAAGACCCCGATGACAGCGTCTTGGGTCTCGACAACCGATTTCAGTTCCCGTATATCCCTGACAGAGACCTTTCCGCTTTTGACCTGAACGACAATCTTCCGGGTGAGTGTCTTTTTCGGGTTGTCCGGGTCAACATCTTCATAATAGATTACCCCATCCACCCCCTCGTCTGCGCCCTTCTTTTTTCCTTGATAAGGTCTCGCTCGAATCAGACTCAACGCCCACCACTGGAATTGATACCGATCTTGAACCGCTAGAGCCTTCGCGCTTGCTGTGTCTTTTGGTTCACCGATGATTTCGTATTTCACATCATCACCAAAGGTATCGGCAAGGCGATATTTCAATAAAGCAACAGCAAGGTGGGTGATGTCAACTCCAATCCACCGACGGTTAAGCCGTTGAGCAACAGCGATAGCTGTTCCACATCCACAAAACGCATCAAGGACGACATCTCCCTCATTCGAGGACGCTTTGATAATCCGTTTGAGCAGAGCTTCCGGCTTTTGGGTGGGATAGCCGAGACGTTCTTTTGCCTGCCCTGCTATCATAGGGATATTCCAATAGTCACACATTGCAACACCGGGAGAGACTTCGTTAGTAGGGCGTATCAGTACTTTGCCAGACTTACCTACATAATGCTCAATCTTTTTTGCACCTTTTATTCGCTTTTTTGTTTGTTCCGTAAAGTCATCGTAAAGTTGATTCCAGATAATATCTTCGGATTTCCCATATCTCAGAATAACGTCGTGCATTTTCTGAAAGTTGGTCTGTTTTGAAGGCCACCTCTTGTAGCACCACACAATTTCATTCCGAAAATTCTCAACGCCAAAAATCTGATCCAAGATAATCTTCAGATAATGCGATGCTGTCGGGTCGCAATGGAGATAAAAACTCCCCGTCGGCTTCAGGACGCGGTGGAGCTCCACCAATCGCAACGCCATCATCACGAGGTACGCCATCAGGTTGGTCTCTGTAAGGAAGCCCCGAAAACTCTTGATTGTCTCAACCAGAAGGGGTGGCGCGGTCCCGACCAACTCATGATATGCCTGCTCTGTGGTTTCACCCCAACGCCATGTATCCTCAAAAGCTTGAATCTGCGCCTGTGATGACGATCCATCCGCTTCGCTGAAAATCACGTTGTACGCTTGATTCGAGTTGAACGGCGGATCAATGTAGATGAGATCGACGCTTTCGTCGGGGATGTGGGTTCGTAAAATGTCTAGATTGTCGCCATAGTAGAGTTGATTTAGATTCATTGGCTAGCTCTTTATCTATTGCGAGTCGGATCTCAGAATTGAGTACAACTTCATATCGTGAAACTGTCCCTTAACGTAGACATACTTTCGCAAGACCCCCTCAAGGGTCATACCAGCTTTCTCCATCACGCGAGCGGAAGCATGGTTCTTGACCATGCAGGTCCCTTCAATTCGATTGAGCTGCCAATATCCAAAACCGAATTGGATAATCGCCTGAGCAGTCTCAGTAGCATAACCCTTCCCCCAATACTTTCGACCAATATTGAAGGCGATCTCTGCCCTTTTGTGTTCAAAGTTCACGTTATGCAAGAAGCAGTTTCCGATGATCTTATTGTCTTCGGCCAGGACAACACCCCAACACGCGAAATTATCGGTCGTTACCCATGAAATAAAGTCTCTACTGTCTTCTATCGATTGGTGGGCCCGCCAGAAGAGGTACGTTGTCACCTGTGGGTCTGAAACCCATTCAAATATACCCTCGGCATCCTCCATCTCCAGCGTTCTCAAAAGCAACCTTTCGGTCTCTATCGCAGGTAAATTCCTGAAGTGCTTGTCCTTAGCCACATCTCACCCCACTTGGGAAGTTAGTAGGCTGTGATTGTATTTCACGTTTTACCTAACAATACCGTCCCGAATAGTCATCACGGGCCACCCTTTCAATTCCCAATCGTTGAAAGGTGTATTGCGGCTTTTGGAGGGAGACTGCGTCACATCCACCGTCGCTACCTTCTCCGGATCTATCAGCGTCACATCAGCGACCGCGCCGATTGATAGCGTCCCACGATCGATTTGTAGAATCTTGGCCGGAACGCAGGTCATTTTCGCTATCGCCTCCGCTAACGTGATCTGCCCCGGGTGGATCAGTCGGTCAAACACAAGCGGCACGCAGGTCTCCAATCCGATGATACCCGGCGGCGCGTCAAGCATACCCTGTGCCTTTTCAAATGGGGCATGTGGCGCGTGATCTGTGGCAATCGCATCGAGTGTGCCGTCCTTGATCCCTTCGATGACGGCATCAACGTCAGTCTGTGTACGCAAGGGCGGGTGCATCTTAGCGTTCACACCATGTTCTTCGATCGCTGCGTCAGTGAGCGTAAAGTGATGCGGCATCGCTTCAGCGGTTACGTTGACCCCTCTGCGTTTACCCCAACGGACAAGCCCGACGGATCCCGCCGTGCTAACGTGGAGAATATGGAGGTGGCCACCGGTCAACTCGGCTAACATAATGTCGCGGGCAACGATAATATCTTCCGCAGCGTTGGGGCTTCCGGGTAGATTCAATCGACGCGACGTTTCGCCGAGGTTCATGACTGCTCCCATGTCAAGGTCATGTTCTTGGCAGTGGACCATGACGGGGAAAGTGTATTTCGCGCTTAACGCCAACACATCGCGCATCAACCCGGCATCCATGACCGTTTTACCATCATCCGATAGCCCAACAGCACCAGCCGCTAACAACACTGGTGCATCCGTCAATACCTCGCCATCGAGATTTTTCGTGATACTGCCGATTGGAAACACATTCGTCACACCTTCTTTCCGCGCTTGCGACCGTATCAATTCGATGACCTCCGGTGAATCTGCCACCGGATTGGTATTCGCCATGCACGCAACGGACGTAAACCCGCCAGCCGCCGCCGCACGGGTGCCTGATGCAATTGTCTCCTTATGCTCAAATCCGGGTTCTCGGAGATGAACGTGCATATCAATCAAGCCCGGCGTAACAATCAAGCCCGTTGCATCAACGGTTTGAGAAGCCTCAATGTCAATTCGGTCGCCGATTCGATCGATTTTCCCATCACAAATCAGGAGATCTCCGGTAGCGTCAATCTGGTTGGCAGGGTCAAGAATGCGGCCGTTACGGATGAGTATCCGACTCATGAACCGTCCTCCTCGTAGATCACTGCCCGGTCAACCCCATCCTCTTCAACCAATTGAACGCGAACAATCTCCTTGCGCGAGGTCGGGATGTTCTTGCCGATGTAGTCCGCCGCAATCGGGAGTTCACGATGGCCCCGGTCAATCAGAACCGCTAACTGAATCGCTGCGGGACGTCCAAAATCCATGACCGCGTCCATCGCAGCGCGGACCGTGCGTCCAGTGTAAAGAACTTCATCAACCAAGATAACACGCTTTGCTGTGGGATCAAACGGGATCTCTGTGCGATTCACTTTAATCGTTTCATCATACAGGTTCACATCATCTCGATAGAGCCGCACATCAACGACGCCGACCGGCACTTTAATCCCCTCAGTTCGCTCCAGGTTTTCAGCGATTCGATGTGCAAGATGATCTCCGCGACTTTTAACGCCAATGACCGCCAGATCGGCAATTTCTTGATGATTTCGCTCCAAAATCTCATGTGATATGCGGACCACCGATCGCCGAATGTCTTCCGCTGTCATCACTTGTGTCTTCTCACGCATTTGCATCACACCCCCTTGCATCAACAATCTTTAAGCTAAATCTTCCCGCCTTTGATACAGGAGGTCCATAATCTCCTGTATCAGTGGAGAATCCTCAAAATTCCGATAATTCCAAGGGTTCACCCAAAATTCATCCAACGATCGATAGCCAATTTTTTCGTATTCCAAGACTTGAATCATCAACTCAAGTTTATCAGCAGCCCGCACTAACTTTCCCTCAATAGATGTCCCTTGCTCAAACTCCTCCCAAAGTCGGATATACTTTTGTTGGAGTGGGCCAAAGCTTTCAAACATCGACTCGACAGCAGCGCGTTCCCCCGCCACCTTGAGGTCCTCGGGAATATATTTGAGGGCTGGAAACGGCAAATCCCCAATCCGTGCCTCAGCGACTTCGTGCAACAATGCGATGCGCATCACCTTTTCCACGTCCAACGGAACGTCCTGCTCCGTCAACACATCTGACAGAATCATCGCCAAAAGTGATACCCGATAGCAGTGATCCGCGACACTCTCAGCATCCTTGATACCGCGAAAACGCCAACCGGTACGTGATAGATTTTTGAGAACGCCAATCTCTTCAATGAAATCCAATACAGCTTGTGCATTCATCGGGCATTAAATCCGGGCATAAAAAAGCCTCCCCTACAACAAAAAGAGGGAGGCACCGACAATCCAATAGATTTTGAGAGATAGGTATAGCCGTAAATCATGTTTGACACCCTTTCCTAACCTCACGGGATCAGATTAAAAGGGAAAATTTTCCGCGTACACTGCTGCCCTGAAACTCATCTAATTATAGCACAATTAATCTATTTTTGCAAGGGAAATAGGGGAATTGCATCTATTATAGCAATTAGGCAATTGGGCAATCAGAACCTTGGGTTAATCTCTGTTGTAGCGCGGATTTTCTAATTTGCGGGCGATCACAGGTTGGAAACCTGTGTCCACGATTAGATTTCCATTGCCCTCTGCCAAAATCATAGGCATACGCCTTCTTCTCCCCGTTTACGGGGCCGGGGGTAAGGATTTTCCCCCGGCACCCCCCTAAGAATCCCCCCTATCCCCCCGCAAGCAGGGGGACAATCCGTGGCGGAAACAGGAGATGATTTTCGCAATTGAAGTGCGTAAGTCCTACACAATATTTACATACAATTGCCCTGGCAAGGGAAATGTTGAGCATTGACATCGTGGGAAAATTCTGCTAAACTTAACCCATTAATAAAATTGTTAATCAATCAGAAAGTATTAGTTCAAATTTAGATTAACGGGAGAATATCTATGTCTATTGATACACCAACCCTTTTAGACGCTTTAGATTCTGTGACAGCCATTCCAATCATCCCCTTCAAAGATAGCGAAATCGACTACGCAGGGCATACGAAAAATATCAACTACTTAATGCAGAACAACTATCTCGAAGGCAATCGAAAACGGGTAATCGCAATCGCCGGGACAAGCCTCATCCATCACGTCAGCTTGGAGGAGCAAACTCGTGTCATGGACGCCACGGGTATCGAGATGGCGGGTGATGGCATTCTGATGTCAGGTATTGTGCCGAACCCGATCGGGGACGCGGGGAAACTCATCGAAGCGCAGTCCAACTTACAGCGTCCACCCGATGTGTACCTGATAATGCCTTTAACAGGAATATCAAACCCCGAAGGCATATATCAACAGTACATGAGGTTTGGCGAAAAGTACGGCGAATCCTGCGGTGCGCGATTCCTTTACTATTTCCGCCAGAAACGTGAACTTGAGGCGATGATTCGTCTGGTCAATAATTCACCACACTTTATCGGTGTGAAGATTGGTACAGGTGTAGAAGATGTAGAGCCAGTCATTGATGGTGTAGGGGACAGTGGACTCGTCGTTTGGGGTATCGGAGATCGATGCACACGCCCGGCGGAACTCGGTACGAAAGGGCATACGTCAGGGATCGCCGTCTTATGCGCCCGCGCTTCCGATGAGATCAACAACGCCCAACGTCGTGGTGATTATGAAACATCTGGCCAAATTGAGGCCGACATCTTCGCTCTTGAAGAAATTCGCTTCATGAATGAACGCCTCTATAACTATTCCGCTGTGATAGAAGCGATGAACCTCAGCGGTTTTAGCGATATTGTAGGCGGCACAGGGGGGGCCATTTAACCCGCGTGTTCCATCAGAAATTTCAGCACAGGTACAGGAAGCGATTCAATCGCTTAAGAAGTACCATTGATATGGCAGGTCATCAAGGAGAAAAGCACCATGAAGGGACGATTTGAAGGCATTCTGACACCGACGATAACGCCTTTGGACGAAAAGGAACGGATTGATGAGTTGGGGTTTGTGAAGCATCTCAACCGTCTAATCGATAACGGTGTGCACGGCATTTACCTACTCGGCACCTCAGGAGAGTTCACGACGCTGACAAATGCAGAACGTCAACGCGCAATCGAAATTGCCGCCCACACGGTCGGGGGGCGTGTCCCGATTATCTGCGGCGTCATGGATTCAAGCACCCAGCGGGTCGTCCAGAATATTGAAATCGCACAGGAATTTAAGATTAATGCTGTTGCGGCAACCCCACCCTACTACTACCCATCAATCGGCGATGCCGACATTGTCGATTTCTACAAGACTATCGCTCAAAGTACCGATTTGCCGGTAGTTATCTACAATATCCCGGTGATGGTGAAAACCGCAATTCCACCGGAAGTTGTCCGCGATTTAGCAGAGGGTGTGGAAAACATCGTCGGAATCAAGGATAGCTCCGGGGATTGGACGAACTTTCTCAAAATGCTTGCATACCTCGGTGACAATGAGGATTTCTCGATTATGCTCGGCTCGTATACGTTGGCGGGCGCAGCAATCCTGTTCGGGGCAGCAGGTGCCGTCATCTCAATCTCCAACGTCGATCCGAGAACCTCCGTTCAGTTGTATAATGCAGCGAAGGCTCGACAGGTTGATGAAGTCCATCGCCTGCAGAAGCAAATCCTTGACTTGAGCAAACTCTACGGCTATGGCGCAGCAATCAGTTGCCTAAAAGCCTGCATGGAACTTCTCTGTGTCTGCGGTCATTACACCACTAGTCCCCTCCTGCCGGTGGACGATGCGGCGAAGGGTGCATTACAGGAACTGCTGACCGAACATGGACTGATTGAAGTCGAAAAATAGAGAAAATCCGTCAATGATCGAAATCCAACCCATCCAGAAACCAATCAACACCACAGTCACAGTGCCCGGTTCAAAGAGCTACACGAATCGGGCGTTGCTCGTTGCCGCACTCGCTGAAGGACGTTCTCGATTAATAGGTGCCCTTTTCAGCGATGACACTCACTATATGTGCGGGGCATTGCAAAAACTCGGCGTTGAGATTGAGGCAGATGAGGAAGGATGCACATTTGAAATAGTTGGAAATGGCGGGAAAATCCCCGTCAATCACGCTGAACTTTACATCGGCAATGCGGGCACAGCAGCACGCCCGCTCGTCAGCTACGTTGCGCTCGGCAACGGCGAATTTATCATTGATGGCGACGCGCCGATGCGCCGGAGTCGTCCTATCTCGGAGTTACTTGATGCGCTTAAACAGCTCGACGTTGACGTCCGTTCAAAATTCGATAACGACTTTCTGCCGTTAATTGTTCGGGCAAACGGACTCAAGGGTGGAAAAACCTGCCTCGATGCCACCAAAAGCAGTCAGTTCTTGACTTCGCTGATGCTCGTTGCCCCCTATGCCGAAAAAGGGATAGCGATTGAGGTCGTGGGAGAAATGAAGACCCCTTACATTGACATCACCACCTCAGTGATGAAAGCGTTTGGTGTAGACGTAACTCACGACAGCTACAAATCCTTTTATATTGAGGGCGGGCAGCACTACCAACCCCGCGAATACGCCGTTGAGCCAGACGCTTCCAATGCGTCCTATTTCTTTGCTGCCGCTGCGATCACCGGTGGTCGCGTTCGAGTAACCAACCTGAGCCCTGATTCCGCACAGGGAGATGTCCAGTTTGTCAATGTCCTAGAACAGATGGGTTGTCAAGTGAAACGCTGCGCCGATGCTATTGAAGTCATCGGACCAGATCGACTCAAGGGGATTAATCTGGATATGAAAGCAATCTCCGACACATCGCTGACCCTCGCCGCAATTGCACCTTTCGCAGAGAGTCCGGTGACCATTCGGAATATCGAACATACGCGCCATCAAGAAACAGATCGCATCCACGCCATGGTCACAGAGCTCCGAAAACTGGGTGTCCCAGTCGTTGAACGTCAAGATGGCGTTGAGATTTCACCCGCTCAAATTATGCCCGCGGAAATCGAAACATATAAAGACCACCGGGTTGCGATGGGGTTTTCATTAATCGGCTTAAAAGTGCCGGGTATTCGGATCAAAGACCCCGGTTGTGTGAGCAAAACCTTCCCAACTTTCTTCGACGTTTTGGAGACGCTGCGGAAGTGATAACCTTTGGTGCGAGTTGGTGAGGTTGTCGTTGCCACATTATTCAACAGCTCATCGGTTCATTAAAGAAGAGTTCATTCGTACATTCAGGATTTACACCGTTGAACCCTCGAAGTCTTGTCGGTCAAGATTCATATAGGGTTGTTATCCTGTAAATCCTTGAATGCCGACAGGAGGTACACAATGTCACGTATTTCAATGTTCTGCATTACAATTGTTGCTACATTTATAGTTATCAACGTAATAAACGCGAAGGAGAAACAGATGGAAATATTTAAAGACCTGAAAGTTGGCATGACGGCACCAGATTTTACACTTAACGATGGAGATGGGATCGCTCATAGCCTACGCGATTATCTAGGAAAAAAGAATGTCGTTTTGGCATTTTACCCCAAAGACTTCACTGGCGGCTGAACGACAGAACTCCGCTCGCTCCGGGATGAGTTGAGCCAAATTCAGGCGACAGATACGGTCCTTTTGGGGGTCAGCGTTGATGATGAAGCCTCTCATAAAAAATTCCAAGAGGAGGAGAAGTTTGGGTTCCCTCTACTCGCCGACACGGAATTTGTGGTCAGCAAAATCTATAGCGGCATTATGGAAAAGTTTCAGGCTTCCAATCGATCAACCTTTGTTATTGACAAGGCGGGATATATTCGTGTTATAGATCGAGCCGTAAACACGGAAACGCATGGCGAAGATCTCGTCAAGCTAATCAAGGAAAACATTCCGGGCCCAATTCAGGTCGGGCAACCTTCACCAGACTTCATCGCTTCTGATCAGGACGGTAACACCTATCAACTCAGCAGCTTCAAAGGGAAAAAGAACGTTGTGCTAGCCTTCTATCCCAAAGATTTCACCGGCGGCTGAACGGCAGAGGTCTGCTCGCTCCGGGATGAGTCGAGTGTATTTGCCGAACATGATACGCAAGTCTTCGCAATTAGCGTACAAGATGCAGCATCTCACAAGGAGTTTGCTGAACAGAATAACCTTAACTTTCCATTGCTTGTGGATACAGGACGCCACATTAGTTTGCTTTTCGGCGCGACGGACAAACCAGACGGTTTGAGCAGTCGTATAACGGTTGTCATCGACAAAAACGGACAGATTATCAAACTCGATAAACAGGTCAATGCAAGGACACACGGCAAGGACTTGGCTGACTTCTTTCAGTCAATGTAATTTGCTGCGTGAAAGATGGCATTCCTAAAGCCGAATCGCCAATCTGATTAACGGCGATATAGCCTTCCATACCGGGCAAAGAATTGCTTTACAATTGGTTAGAATATATGTATACTAATACCCTTACGGGGTGGGGAGAATTCGTGCCAAATATCGTCTTGGTTGGTTTCATGGGAACTGGCAAAACCTCAGTCGGGCAGAAACTCGCCCAGCGTCTGGGGATGTCGATAATCGATACGGACGATATAATAGGAGAGGATAGCGGGATGGCTATCCCTGACATCTTCGCTCGGTATGGAGAAGCACACTTCAGGGATTTAGAGGGCGCAGCTATTCGCAAGGCGGCAAATTTAGAGAATCATGTAATCTCAACGGGCGGCGGGGTTGTCCTTCGAGAATCAAATTTGGAGATGCTCAAGCGCAACGGCATTGTCTTCTGTTTGACAGCAACGCCAGAGGAGATCTGGCGGCGCGTTGGGAGTGAAACGCACCGGCCGTTGCTGCAAGACCCCAATCCATTGGGCAAAATTGAGCAAATGCTTATAGAACGTCGCCCCTTTTACGCTCGCGCCGATCACGATATTCCAACCACAGGCCTATCAATCAGAGCAGTCACAGATAAAATTGTAGAGATATTCCAACAGAGCCTCCTCTCGAGACGAGCGGATGTAAAGAAGAATTGACTATATGAACATCTTATTGATTCACGGCCCCAACCTCCAACTATTGGGAAGACGACAGCCAGAAATTTACGGCAGCCAGACGCTAGAAGACATCAATTTACACCTGATCAAAATCTGTTCGGGACGGGGTGTTAATCTCAAAATCTTTCAGGCAAATTCCGAAGGTGAAATTGTCTCATCCATTGGGGATAATATCGATTGGGCGGATGGTGTCATCATCAATCCTGCCGCTTACACGCATACAAGCGTTGCAATCCGGGATGCCCTGTCTGCGATTAATCTTCCTGTTGTTGAGATCCATCTCTCCAATGTGCACACCCGAGAATCTTTTCGCCAGCATTCTTACATTTCCCCTATCGCTGTCGGCGTAATTTGTGGATTTGGGGCGCATGGTTATGAGTTGGCATTGGACGCGATGATTCAGATTTTGCAACAATCAGCTTGATAGATTTAAGGAGAATCCAATAAGAGAAAAGTTTGGAAACCTATTTCTGAAAAGTAGAAAAAGGAGAATTTTATGGCAGCACTCAATGACTTACGAAACGGTTTAGTTATCCGACTCGATAACGTTATGTATACTATCACCGCTTGTCAACATGTTAAGCCCGGCAAAGGGGGTGCATTTGCTCGTACTAAACTCAAGCGGGTCGCCGACGGAGCAGTTATCGATCGGACCTTTCGTTCAAAAGACACGATTGAAACCGTTCGCCTTGAAGAACGTGATATGCAATATATGTATAGTGATGGAACACTATTGTACTTCATGGACAACGAAACTTTTGAGCAACACGGGCTACCGGAAAATCTCATGAACGATGGAATGAAGTTTCTCAAGGAAGGAGAAACAATCCGGGTCAAAGTTGACCAAAATACCCCAGTGACAATCGAATTACCGACATTTGTCGAACTTAAAATTGTTGACACAGACCCCGGCTTACGCGGCGATACTGCTAGTGGCGGGTCAAAGCCAGCAACGCTGGAAACAGGTGGGGTCGTCCAAGTACCCTTATTTGTCAAAAATGGTACGACAATCAAGGTGGATACCCGTACAGGAACATATGTAGAGAGGGTCTAATCAATGTCAAGAGAAAAATCGCCATCCGCTATAGAGCTCCTGCAACAAGTCTGCGACGTCATGGAAGAGCGGGATTTGACGGAGGTTCTTCTGCGTGAGGCTGGTATTACCTTGAAGGTTCGGCGAGGCAGTGAGCCTGTGCCTGTCGCGTTTGCGCAGCCAAGCGACACGGTGCCCCTACCAGGCGCGGAACAAGGGGAGTCGTCTGAGGTACAACCGTCATCGGAGGTGGGAGACCTCATACGGTCACCAATGGTAGGACTGTTTTATCTGTCACAATCGCCGGAAGCTGCACCTTATGTGGAAGTTGGAAGCGTTGTATCCGAAGATGATACTTTGTGCTTGATTGAAGCGATGAAAATTTTTAACGAAGTCAAACCGGATTTCCCTTGCGAGATTCTTGAAATTCTCGTTGAAGATACAACAACTGTTGAGTTTGATCAACCCCTGTTTCGCGTGAGGCGGCTATGAAGCGGATATAAAGGGGATTTAGCGTGTAGGTTAGGTTGAACGGGAACGCCTGAAAAAATGGGTGTGAAACAGCTCCCTCAATCTCCCCCTGAAACCCAACACTTCACCACTGACCCACTCAAACTCGCAGTTGAGGCCCCTTGGTTGATGTCGTAATCTCTTTTTTTGGGAGTTGTCCAGATCTAAGAGAACGACTCAATATCATTGAACAGATACAGGATACGCTCCTCAGATTGTAATTGCCCGATTCATCGGGCGTTGAGAACGGTGTCCTGCGACGATGAAAACTATGGCAATGTCCGTTTACGTAGGCACAATTTTAATCGAAGCGCAAAAAATTGTCGAAGGCGATTACTCGGCTTTTGATTGGCGGGAGCGCGTCACCTATCGCAAGGTTTATCTTAGTATGAATCCAGCGATTCGGGATGCGGAGAATGCCCTTGACAACGACGATGACAAACCGGTCGTTGTCGCATTGCTGCTCAAATCAGAGAAAATGCTTGTCAAAGACCGTGTCAGACGTCTTAGTGCCATCAAAGCCGCACGAATTATATCGGACGAAGAACTTCTAAGACAGACGGGCTACCTCTTCAATAACGAAAAATTGGTCGGACTTCCCGAAGGCATCGTGATGCGTGCAAGCAACGGCATTTACATTGTGCAGTGCGATCTAAATCGATATCAATGCTCGCTGCGGGGAAAACGAGATGCGTTTAGCAAAAATCAGCAGGTCTATGTGGGCGATCGAGTCAAAGTTCAGATGATTGATGAAAGGTATGGTGTCATCGCAGCTGTTATGCGGCGCACGGGTCAGTACAAACGAAGGGGAACACAGTCTAAAAGGGTTGTTCTCATTCCGAATCTCGATGGACTCGTCATCGTTTCTTCCGTAAAAGAGCCACCGATCTGGCAGCGAATGCTGGATAGATTCCTCGTTATCGCCGAGGCGTCAGGGATTGAGCCACTTGTCTGTTTCAATAAAATTGACATACTCAAAGACCGCTCAGAAGTCAATTCGATGGCAGCACTTTACGAGAAAATCGGTTACCGGGCAATCATCACGAGTACAACGACCGGTGAGGGAATCGAGGATTTAAAAGCGTGGATGAAAGGGAAGATTTCCGCGCTCTCTGGATTGTCGGGCGTTGGGAAATCTTCGCTCCTGAATGTGGTTCAACCCGGTTTGAAATTGAAAACGAACAAAGTGAATCCGCGAAAGGGCGGAAGGCACACGACTGTTGCAACCCAACTTTACAGCTTAGATTTCGGCGGTTTTATCGCTGATACGCCGGGGCTTCGCGAGTTACACTTTTGGGACATTGAGTCTCGCTTGATGGACCGCTATTTTTCAGAGATAAATTCACTCCGAGAATGTTGTATGAAAAATCCTTGTACACATATTCGTGAGGAAGGTTGTGCGGTGAAAGCGTCCCTAAAAAAAGGAGACCTCTCGAAGTTTCGGTATCAGAGCTACTGTGAATTTCAAAAATCGAGCAATTAGTTGTGATGTAGACAAATTGTGGGAATTTTGTTGAATATGATTGATTAGAACAGCAAAGAATGGGAGACGCAAGAAGTATGAGAAACGCACTCAAACGTCAAAGTTACGCAATTACTGATGGTCCGGATCGAGCAGCAGCTCGCGCCATGTTGATGTTCGGCGACGATGGACTAAAACCTGAAGATCTGGATAAGCCAATCGTGGGGGTCGCCAACACATGGATTGAAATTGGACCTTGCAACTACCACCTCCGCCGTCTTGCTGCAAAAGTAAAGGAAGGCATCCGGGCGGCCGGGGGCACACCGCTCGAATTTAATACCGTCAGTATTTCAGATGGAATTACAATGGGCACCGAAGGAATGAAGGCCTCACTCATTAGTCGGGAGGTAATTGCGGATTCCATTGAACTCGTTTGTCGCGGCAATATGTTCGATGCGGTTGTTACGCTTTGTGGCTGCGACAAAACCGTTCCCGGAACGGTGATGGCACTTGCCCGTTTAGATATACCCTCATTGACGCTTTACGGCGGATCGATCATGCCTGGCCGTTTTCGGGACGAAGATGTAACAATCATGGAAGTTTTCGAGGCGGTAGGAGTGCACGCTGCAGGCAAAATCACTATCGAAGAACTCGATGACCTCATTAGCAAGGGTTGTCCCGGTCCGGGGGCTTGCGGCGGCCAATATACCGCCAATACAATGGCAACTGCCGTTGAGATTCTTGGGATGGCACCGATGGGGAGCGGCAGCGTTCCGGCAGTAAATAAAAATAAAGATGAGGTCGCATTCCAGGCGGGCCAATTGGTTATGGAAATGCTGGCTGCTGACCGACGCCCCAGCCAGATTATTACCCAACGGTCGCTCGAAAATGCAATATCCTCGGTGGCGACAACCGGCGGTTCGACGAATGGCGTCCTCCACCTGCTCGCAATTGCACACGAAGCCAATATTCCATTGACAATCGACGACTTTGAAGAGATTCGGTCAAAGACACCAATCTTTGTAGACCTCAGGCCCGGCGGTCGTTTTGTCGCCGCAGACCTGCATCAAGCGGGCGGCATTCAACTCGTCGCCAAACGGCTCCTGGAAGCCCGACGCCTCCACGCCGACGAACTTACCGTAACGGGACAAACCATCGGCGAAGCAGCCGCCAATGCTGTTGAAACAGAAGGACAGGAGGTCGTCCGCCCCGTGTCAAAGCCGATCAAACCGACGGGTGGGTTTGCAATCCTTAAAGGTAACCTCGCCCCCGACGGCTGTGTCATTAAGCTAGCCGGGCATGACAGGACACTGCATAGAGGGCCAGCCCGCATCTTTGAACGCGAGGAGGACACCTTCGCAGCGATTAAGAACGGAACCATCCAACCGGGTGATGTGGTTGTCATCCGCTATGAAGGCCCCGCCGGTGGTCCAGGGATGCGAGAAATGCTCGGTGTCACCGCCGCAATCGTCGGAGCTGGGTTAGGTGAAGATGTCGCTCTCTTAACCGATGGCAGGTTCTCTGGTGCCACGCACGGCTTTATGATTTGCCATGTTGCACCGGAAGCGGCGCACGGTGGACCAATTGCGATATTACGTGACGGCGACACTGTCGTGATTGATGCCGAGGCACTCCGGATCGACGTTGAGCTTTCGGACGCAGAGATCCGAGCGCGACTCGACGAATGGACGCCTCCAGCACCACGCTACACCCGCGGCGTGATGGCGAAATATGCACGTCTCGTATCTTCAGCGTCTGAAGGGGCTGTCACTGGATAGGGATTAGCATAGACAGAATTAAAAAAGATATGGACATAGAAGAGCGTCATTGTTGGACTTTATTTAATTCGATGCATTGACGTGCAGGAATGGAGAATCAGAGTCAATATGGAGGAAGAACAGTTGGATATGAGTCATTATCCGATGGAGTTTATCGAGTTTTAATATAGAGGTAACACCTGTTCAGCGGATACACTTCATGAAATTGAGCGTATCAAACCCCACCACAAGAGCTTTGCTGTTGAACGTTTGGTGCCAGTAGCCAAGTTTGGATAGGGTATTCCCCCATAAAAAGATATGCAAGATAAAATTGTTGGTCGAAATTCAGTGCTGGAACTCCTACGCCGCGGCAACCGTGAAATCGAACGGATTCTGATCGCACAAGGAAATAACCACCCGCGCCTACGGCAAATCCGCGCCATCGCTGAGAAAAACGGTATCCGTTGTGATTTCACACCCCGTCGGGAATTAGATCCGATAGAAACCGAAGTCCCGCATCAAGGAGTTATCGCCCTTGTCAGTCCTGTCAGTTATATCGACCTTCCAAGCCTCCTCACGGACACACAAAACTCGAATCACTTCCCTCTATTCATCATGCTCGATCAGGTTCAGGATCCCCGGAATCTCGGTGCAATTATCCGCACAGCAGATGCCGTCAATGCCGACGGGCTAATCCTTCCGAAAGATAGAGCTGCTGGTATTACAACCGCTGCACACAAAACCTCGGCGGGCAGCTCTGAGTATGTACCGATTGCTCAAGTGACCAACCTTGCCCGAACAATTGATACCCTCAAGGAGGCTGGCGTCTGGGTCATCGGCGCGGATCAGACAGCATCTACGCCCTATACAGAGGCAGATTTGACCGGCCAGATTTGCCTTGTCCTCGGTAATGAGGCAGAGGGGCTCCGTCGTCTCGTTAAGGAGAAATGCGATTTACTAATCCACCTCCCGATGTTCGGGCATGTTCCATCGCTCAACGTTTCGGTCGCCGCAGGCGTCCTGCTGTACGAGGTCCTCCGTCAGAGGGAGAGTGCTGATTCAGCATCGGAGGGTGTGAAAACGGGTTAAATTTTTATCAGATTGCTCGCACGTTCCTATAGGACACACAATCACTATGCAGATTAACGATTCAATTACCCTCGAACAACTCAAACCGAAACTTGAGCATCTGTTTGAGCTTTCGGGAAAGAAGATTCTGGTAATCGAAGACACATGGCTCCCCGCAAAAGGTACGCCGGTGTTCACTGTCGCCGGTCAATATACCACACGAGGGTGGACAGAGTGGACGCAGGGATTTCAATTTGGTTCCGCCCTGCTGCAATTCGACGCAACAGATGATGAGCAGTTCCTCGAAATTGGGAGGAAAAACACGGTCGAAAAGATGGCACCCCATCTGACACATATTGGCGTACACGACCACGGATTCAACAACGTCTCAACCTACGGCAATTTGCGGCGCATGATCCTTGAAGGGCGCATTCCATACAACGATTGGGAACTCCATTTCTATGAACTTGCGCTGAAGGTGTCGGCGGCGGTGCAGGCGAGTCGCTGGTCAAAGGTAAGAGATGGGAAAGGTTACATTCCCTCTTTCAATGGGCCCCATTCACTCTTTGCGGACACCCTCCGCTCGTTGCGAACATTGGCGTTGGGACATAGCTTAGGGCATGTGCTGATGGGCGAAAATGACCAGCCAATCGCTTTACTGGAGCGACTGTTGTACCACTCCGAGACGACCGCAACCTACAACGTCTACTACGGTGAAGGACGCGATGCGTTTGACGTACGTGGCCGCGTCGCGCACGAATCAATCTTTAACATGAACGATGGTAACTACCGCTGTCCGAGCACGCAACAGGGATACTCACCATTTACAACATGGACGCGGGGACTCGCGTGGATCATCACCGGCTACGCTGAGCAGCTTGAATTTTTCGGGACATTAACAGACGATGACCTCACCCCGTACGGTGAGAAGATAGGGGCAACTGCTCATATACTGAAAGCCGCCAAAGCAACCTCCGATTTTTATATTGAGAACACAGCCGCAGACGGCATCCCGTATTGGGACACCGGGGCACCGGGACTACCCCAGTTAGGTTCTTACCTCCAACAGCCCGCAGATCCATTCAACGATGTTGAACCTGTCGATAGCTCCGCAGCCGCCATCACCGCGCAGGGATTAATCCGATTAGGGAATTATCTCAAAAAACAGGGGGAGCAGGCAGCCGGGAAACGTTACTATCAGGCGGGATTAACGGTCGCCGCCACACTTTTTTCTGAACCGTATCTTTCGGAGTCTGACGAACATCAGGGCTTAATCCTGCATTCAATCTATCATCGTCCAAACGGTTGGGACTATATCCCGGAAGGTAAGGTTATTCCGTGTGGTGAATCGTCAATGTGGGGAGATTACCACGCACGAGAGCTTGGACTGCTCTTGCTACGGGAGTTGGAAAATCAACCGTATCTGACTTTTTGGGGAAGTCAGTAGAGGATAAAGATTTTTATCTCAAACACAGGAATAGGGGAATCTATCAATGCAATTAACAGACAAACAGGTGCAGCAATTTCACGAAGAAGGATACTTGGTTTTTGAAAATTTAATCCACGGCGAAAAACTTAAAGCCTATCAGGAGCTCTTTGATGAACTAGTTGAGCGGAGCCACACCCTCCCAGTTGATAGCCCACACTGGACCTTTGAATTCAGTGAGGACCACAAACCGATTCCGGGATTTTTACACAAAATTCAGGGCGTGTGCGTTGTTGAGCCGAAGGTACTGGATCTCGCTCAAGAGACGGAAATCCTTGACCGAGTCCAAACGCTCGTCGGTACCGATATTGATGTATTCGGCACCAAGTTCTTTCCCAAGCTGCCGAATGGCGGCACCTCGGTACACTGGCATCAGGACAATTTCTACTTCGGCACCACCACAAACCGAATTGTCAGTTGTGGCATTTACCTTCAAGACGCAGATCGTGAGAACGGCTGCTTGAGAATCGTTCCGAAAAGTCATCTGTCCCAAGCGATTGTAGAACATCATCGGAATCTAGGGACACACGGAAGTTGGACAGAAGTGGATGAATCGAAAGCTGTCGATTTAGAGGTGCCCGGGGGCACGGTGGTCTTTTTCTCAGCGAACCTTCTCCACGGAACTTACGAGAATCGCAGTAACCGCCCACGCTACAGCACCGCTTGGCACTATATCCCCGGCGATCTGTCCCTAGAACGATTCCCACGTGGCGGCTACGAAGATCGGCACATTGTTCGGGGAAATTAATAACCAATGATGCTAGTTTGCAACTGTTGGGACGCTCTCCGGTCAACGACCGAGAGTGAAACGTGAAGACCGGAAAACGGGATATGAAGCCGTCTCGTTCTCCCGTTTTCTCATCATGGCGCAATGAACTAATGAATCAATGAACGCTTGAACGATGTGGAAATCATATCCTCGCCAACTGGCACCAAAGGTTTAATATACAAAAGAGGGCAATATGCTCAGTCGTTCTGAAATAGAATCATTCCTTCAAGAGGGTTACGTTATCCGCAGAGGCGTATTATCTCAAACGGTTGTCGAAACATATCGAGCTGCTGTAGACTCCATCCTACACAAATGCCGCGTCGAAAAGGTGCATGAATACTTGCGCTACGTTGACAGCGAACAAGATGACATCTGGGGCGTAAATCACATCTTCCATCCAAGCATCAGAGAAGCAGCCCTCGTCGAATCGCTTGGACATCCCCAGATTTTGGATGTCATCGAAAGCCTAATCGGGACGCGGTTACGCTATCATCTGTGCACACTGTTGGTCAGTCCGGAACGGAAGCCGTATCACATCAACTGGCATCGAGATTCCGCAAGAGATGGCGAAGTGCCACGCGAACAGTTGATTGTAAAACTCAGGAACGGCGTCCAACTGAATGGCGCGTTATACGACGATGAAACCCTCACGATTGTCCCCGGCAGCCACCGACGGGAAATCACTGACACCGAGCGATATATCCTACAAAATTCGCCCAAAGCCGACATGCCCAATCAGAGGGCTGTTCAATTGAAGGCGGGCGATATTGTTTTCTACAACTCCAGCCTTCTCCACAAAGGGTATAATAGGTCCGGCGCGATTCGCCAAACACTGCATTACGCGCTTGTAGTTGCACCGCCCGAAGGGGAGCCACCGAACCCAGATAGCCCTACGAGTCAGGAGTGGCTAAATGATCCAGCGTTCCTCGAAAGTCTCACCCCACGAATCAAACCGCTTTTCGATAACTGGTTAAAATATGGATAAGAAGGGAAATTGTGGCTGAGAGTATGTTTCATCTCTCATGAGGAAGAACTTACAACAACACATCACTTCAAACTTATCTATAAAAGGAGAATAAGAAAATGCAAGGAAACTCGAAGGAAATAAAAATAACTGAGACAGAAACAGAATATCTGTTGTTCATTCCGCCCGAGCAGAAACTTCGGCCAGGAAGGATTAGACGGGCAAGATGGGACCCGGCTCGTCGATGTTGGTTTTATCCTCGGGACATTAGCACGTACTACGCCCTCATAAAAGAGTTTGCTGGCGATCTGACTTCATCGTCATCATTCGCTAATCCACAAGAAGATGAGCAAAAACGGCAATGGCAGGAAAAAATTGATTATCTTAAGGACACCGTATCAAAAATGAAGGACATAATCTCGACCAAAGAGGACGAGATTGAATCACTCCAGGCCGGAGGTAGACAAAAAGATGAAGTAAATTCAAAACTTCAGGAAGAGATTGACCGTCTTCGTCCAATAGCTGAAAGCATAAGCGCATGGGATGAGAGACTCTCGAATAAAGATAGTGAAATTCTATCGCTCAACGACGTAATCCGTAACAAAATTGGAGAAAATCGCACGTTGAAAACGCAGATTTCTCAACTTCGAGACATTAACACCCACCCGGAAATTAGAAATATTGCTTTAAAAGCAACGGGGGACGATCCAGTGTTTAGAGAGCGCTTCAGCAGAATCTTTAATATTGATACAAATCTCCCTGTTGAGCTACGCAAATGGCTTGAAGAACTTTTGATGCCAAGCGCATATTCCCATGGAAACCTGGACCAAGCTATTAATCAATATAACAATTTTAAGGGACAGGATAAATTACTCGCTCATGTCATAAGGACACAAGGTAATCTGAGTGCTCATCACTCAAGGGTGGATGAAAGAACAAGAATGGGACGGGCACTTTGTTGTTTCTTCGCGGCAGCCTTGTTATCTCCACAACTACCAGACCTAGGATAGTCCGCTTTTCGATAATTGGCTAAAATATGGATAATAGAGGAGAGATTTATGGCAACACATCACTTTAAACCAACTATTTACCACATCGCAATCGGGGCACACGAACCGGTGCTCCATATCGACAGCGGTGATACCGTCGTAACAACAACCGTTGATGCCGGTGGTGTTGATGCTGCCGGGGAACAGGTCACTGAAGGAGGGAATCCGCAGACGGGCCCTTTTTATATCAATGGCGCGGCACCGGGGGATACACTTGTCGTTCACTTTGATCGCCTAGTGCCCAATCGCAAGATGGGGCGAACCTCGACAGTAATCGCCCCACACGTTTTAGATGCACAGTATGTCGCGTCTGATCTGCCAGAGAACGGCAGGGGAGACTGGGAAATCGATCTAGACAAATGGACAGCGACCCTCGTTTCGCCGGAAACGAGCCTCGGTAGGCTCACGTTACCTCTAGAGCCAATGACGGGGTGTTTTGGGGTCGCCCCGCCGCGTAGACAAGCAATCTCCACGGCGACCTCCTCAACGCACGGCGGGAACATGGACTACCGCGGTTTTTGTGAAGGCGTTACCGTTTACCTGCCCGTCTTTGTGGATGGTGCTCTGTTTCACATCGGGGACGGACACGCTGTACAAGGTGATGGCGAGATTGTTGGTACCGGGATTGAGATCTCGTTTGATGTGCAGTTTACGGTCAACGTAATCAAAGGCAAAGAGGTCGGTTGGCCCCGAGCGGAAAATGACGACTATATCCTAACGGCTGGAAATGCACGCCCCTTGGACCAGGCTGTGCAACACGCGACGACAGAAATGGTCCGTTGGCTGAATGAACTCGGTCTGGAAGGAAACTCACCCCATATCCTGCTCGGTCAGTGTGTGGAGTACGATATGGGCAATGTCTATGATCCAGCATACACGATGGTCTGCAAGGTGAAAAAGAGCATTTTGCGGGATATCGGTTTAACCCTGAATCCACTGGTCTGAGGAGTAGATCGGTTCTTCTAAATCTGCCTCCGGATCTGTACAGGTCGGATTGGGTTGTGGAAACGGTTCTCCATTTCGTACCCCCCTCAGTCCCCCCGCAAGCAGGGGCGAGGCAAGGCCCTAGGGCTTCTGTTGCACTCATTCTTTACATGACCGAAATGGGATTGTTCAGTATTAGTCGAATCTAGAACAGCGTCAACTTCGGGGAGTCAGGGGTTTCTGATACTTTATGCTTCGCTGCGGCAATATCATCAATCAGAGCCTGCCGGGCACGCGTATACGCTTCACCGTCCTGTCTCAATACAAATGCAGGATTATAGGTTGCTAAAACAAATGGGGCGTAAAGTGTATCTGTGAACCATTGACCTCGCTCCTCGGTCATGCGAAAGCCTTTGTGGATGAGCGTATTCGCAGCAGGGCTTCCCATACATACGATGACCGAGGGACTAATCAAAGTGAGCTCTCCGTCGAGCCATTTTGAGCACGCCCTAATCTCTGCGGCTTTCGGCGGGCGGTTTTTTATTACGTGTCCCTCTCGGACAGCGGCACGACATCTGATTACATTTGTTATCCAGATGTCGTCACGGTCTAAGTCGTTCGTATGAAGCATCTCGTCTAGCAGAACCCCCGACGGACCCGAAAATGGGATGAGCGTATGTTCATCCGTTGCTGATGGCCCCTCAGCGACAATAACGAGTTTGGAGGTAGGATCGCCGTTACCAAAAACAACGTTCAACCGGGTTTCCGCTAATCCGCAGTCGGTGCAGACGACCGCTTGGGCTTTGAGTGCTTCCATTTTCTCAAAAACTTCGGTCATTTCCATCCCTCCTCTAAATAAATGTAGGACGAATGATAACACAGAGGATTAAAAGTTGTCAATTTCTATACCCGGATGTGGTTGTGTAGGGGAGTTGTTAGTCTGGCTGCTTCCATTAGAAAATAATTCAAACCACCCATGCAGCGAAACTTCCTATTGACAAAAAGATGCTAGGCGTGTATCCTAATAAAAGACGCTATAATTGTTTAAGGAGAAAACCGTGGAGACATGGGATACAAAACCGAGCTTTATTCGGTCAGACCTTCCATTGATTGACTGTGATATCCATAATCGCGTACCGTCGCTGGGAACCCTTTACCCATACCTGCCGGACTTTTGGGTTGAGTATTGCAGCACCTCCGGGTTCGGGGGACCTGAAATGGGGGACTACCCAGGGGGCGCACCGACGTCAGCACTTCCAGACACGAAACCTTCAGACGGACCGCCGGGATCAGATTTGGAGCTGCTGCGAAAGCAGACCCTCGATTTCTGGGAGGCGGATTACGGCATCCTGAACTGTGCGTATTGGGTGCAAACCGTCCATAATGAATATTTGGCAGCAGCACTCGCTACCGCGACCAATGACTGGCAGGTCGAACATTGGCTTGATCCAGAGCCGCGTTTACGTGCCTCACTAGTTGTTTCGAGCCAGAACCCATTATCAGCAGCGCAAGAAATTGAACGCATGGGCGACCATCCCGGATTTGTACAGGTTCTGTTGCCAGTACGCTCCCTGATGCCCTACGGCAAGCGACACTATGACCCAATTTTCGAGGCTGCAGTCCGCCATAATCTTGTCGTTGGCATCCATTACGGTGGGGCTGCGGGCATCCCTCCAAGTCCAAGCGGTTGGTTTTCGACCTATTTAGAGGAATACGCCGGTGCCGGACAGATTTTCCAAGCCCAAGTCATCAGCTTGGTTACAGAGGGCGCATTCGATCGTTTTCCAGATCTGCGAGTTGCCTTAATCGAAGGTGGTTTTACATGGCTACCGTCGGTCATGTGGCGAATCGATAAGGAATGGAGAGGCCTGCGCCACATTACACCGTGGATTAAACGGCTACCGTCGGACTATATGCGCGAACACCTCCGTTTTACGCTTCAGCCAATGGACACACCACCAGATCCGAAGCAGCTCCTTCGGATGATTGGTCAACTTGATTCGGACGACATGCTGATGTTTTCAACCGACTACCCACATTGGCAATTTGATTCCCCAGAGGAGGCTTTGCCGATGGGACTACCAGAGTCACTAATGAAGAAAATCCTAGCGGAAAATGCGCGGGAGTTTTATCAACTGTGAAATGTATCAGGATTACCTTGTAAATCCTGTTCCAATCCATCAACTTAAGTCTGAAAATCCAGAAACTCACCTTTAAATAAGGAGGAAACCCAGATGAAAAGTACACGGGAAAAAGTTCCTGTCATTGACACCGATATTCACAACAATCTCCCATCGTCAGAATCCCTGCACCCCTACCTTTCTGAACGCTGGCGCAAACATCAGGCGATGATAGGTGGGCGCGGCCACGCCGGATCTAGCTATCCGCGGGGGATGCCCCATGCAGCTCGGCACGACGCCTGGCCCCCATCCGGGCTTGCGCCGGGTGCAGACCTTGCTTTTATGCAGGAGCAATTGCTCGACGCTTGGGACATGGAATACGGGATTCTGAATCCATTGATGGGCGGCAGCGGACTCAATTTGGAGTACGTTGCGGCGATCGCACGGGCAATCAACGATTGGCAGGTCGAAGAATGGACGACACCTGAACCACGCCTGAAGGCATCAATTGTCGTTCCTTATGAAGATGGGGAATTGGCAGCGGAGGAGATCCATCGGCGTGGTGAAGATCCGAACTTTGTGCAGGTACTATTGATTGTACGCACGGACGAACCCTTGGGACGGCGGAAGTATTGGAAAATGTACGAAGCCGCGACGCGCTACAATCTCCCGATCGGCATCCACTTCGGTGGTGTCGGTGCCGGTCCGATTACCGGCGCAGGTTCGCCCTCATACTATATCGAGGACCACGGCGGTATGCCACAAGCATTCCAGACGCAGGTGATTAGCCTCGTTTGTGAAGGTGTTTTTGAACGCTTCCCCACACTCAAGTTTGTCTTGATTGAGGGGGGCTTTGCTTGGTTCCCACCGTTGATGTGGCGGCTCGATCAGAGTTGGAAAAAATTGAAAGAGGAGGTCCCGGATCTGAAACGGCTCCCATCAGAGTATATGAAGGAGCATTTTTGGCTTAGTTCGCAGCCGGTGGAAGAACCTCCTAAGCGCGAGTATTTTGACCTGTTACTAGAGCAGCTCAACGCACGAGAGAGACTGATGTTCGCAACCGATTATCCGCATTGGGATTTCGATGCTCCCGACCGCGCTTTCCCGACGAGTCTGGCACCGGACGCAAGGCGGCGGATTATGGCAGATAATGCGCGTGAACTGTATAAATTGTAGAAGTTTGCAAATCAACAAACCGTTCAGGGGTTCATGAAGAAAAAAACAAAGGGGTTTCGTGAGCCCCGAACCCCTGAACCCTCCTACTACATTCCATGCAATACAATAGAATCCTATGGCAAAACATGTAGTTGCAACCGTAGACGAAATCCCGCCGGGTGAACGCAAAATCATTGAACTTGAAGGACGGTCACTCGGCATTTTTAATATTAATGGCGAGTTTTATGCTGTGCGGAACATCTGTCCCCATCAGGGAGCTCCCCTATGCGAGGGACGTCTGACAGGGCTTCTTGAGTCCAATGTGCCGGGTGAATATAAATATACCCGCAAAGGCGAGATCCTACGCTGTGTTTGGCACGGTTGGGAGTTTGATATCAAAACAGGACAGTCGTGGTGGAACCCAGCGCAGAAACGTGTTAGAAAGTACCCGGTAGAGGTAGAGGACGGGGCTACGGTGACCTCAGGGCTGCAAAAGGGACCGTACACCGCCGAGACCTACTCCGTATCCGTCGATCAGCAGTATGTGGTCATTAACATGCCTGAATAGCGGACATGAGTATAGCCATTCTCACTGTAAAATATCGTCTGGATGGTCCTTCCTTGGCTTCTTCCTAGTCCTCTTCCATTTTCTAACCTTTAGCATTATAGGAAAACCAATCTGCTTCTTCTTTAGTTGGTGTGATAGGGGACTGCTGACTACATTTGCAGAGGAATTGTGATGAAACGGCTTGTGGTTATTATGGTTATAGTGTTTTTCCTTGGTATAGGCTAGTTACACGAGATGCCCTAAAAACGTTAACAATAATCCGTCAGTCCTCTTGCCGGTAGGTTTTGGGGCAGACGTTTTATCGTCCTCTCGCGCCGTGCTCGTCTGAGAAGGAGACAACTGAACTTTTTTTGTTAGATTGATAAAAAGGGAGAGGTATTAAAGGAAATACGAAAACCAACTGGTGAGATTGTATCGTTAGTACGCCTGATATACTACGGGGCAAGCCGCGTATTAAGAACACAAGAATCCCCGTAAGTCTTATCCTTGGATAGCTGGCGGCAGATCAGACCACAGAGCAGATTATTGCCGAGTTTCTAGAGCTACAGAAAACACAAATTCTAGCATGTCTCGATTATGCACGGGAGTTAGCAGAATTTAAGGTAGCAGCTTAATGGGATTGAGATTCTTCGCTGACCAATGTGGCTCGAACACTGTTGTTGGTGCTCTTCACGATGCAGGGTATGAAGTTTTCTGTGTGAAAGGTTATATTCCCATGAACTCAGCAGATGACAAGGTAATAACTACTGTGCCTTTCTGCTTGTTATGAATGTGAAGCCTAGGATCTGATAAAAATCATAGCTCAGATGGGTTAGCTGAGGCAGAATGAGAATAGAAAACGCAGAAATTGGAGATGACGATTGACTATACTTGCATCAGAGTTAAAGAGTTCTGTGCCGTTTGATCAGCCCTTGGATCGAGCCCATCTGGATATCGATGACAAGAAGCGATCAAATCTCCTCGCTTGGCGTGGACAGTTCTCGCCCCAGTTCGTCCAAGCTATCCTTGAAAACTATGCCGATAAGGATGATGTAGTTCTTGACCCCTTTGTTGGTAGCGGCACAGTGCTAGTGGAGGCTGCTCACCTAGGTCACGAGGCATTTGGTTATGAAGTGAATCCTGCTGCTGAATTATTGTCCAAGGTTTACACATTTGCTAGTTACAGCAGAAGAGAACGGAATTCTTTGATTTCAAGGACGGATAGTTACTTATCAAAGTTCATTCCTCTGGGACTTCCGCTCTTTGAACCAAACGGTGTAAATTCTAACAATGGCATATTTATCACACCGCTTATTTCTAATTTGATTCAACTAAAAACACCCGATGTTAAAGCTTTGGTTGAAGCCTTAATCGTAAAATTAGATTTGAGAGATTGTAGCATTTCAACAGAATTCTTTTGGTCAAAATGGAACGAACTCCGTTTCCTCATTGAAACTTTGCCACAAGCCACAAAAACGATTTCCGTATCATTGGGAGATGCAAGATATCTACCGCTAGATGATAGTGTTATTGATTTCGTCCTTACTTCCCCACCTTACATTAACGTATTTAATTACCATCACAATTACCGCGCTGCGGTTGAGATGCTAGGCTGGAAGCCGCTCGTATCAGCAAAGTCTGAAATTGGCGCAAACCGTAAGTTCCGACAGAATCGATTTCTAACGGTTGTACAGTACTGCATTGATATGAGCTTATGACTATCTGAGTTGGTACGGGTTTGTCGCGATACTGCAAGAGTGGTTTTTGTTGTAGGTAGAGAGTCAAATGTTCATAGAACCGCCTTTTTCAACGGTACTATTTTACGCCGACTTGCCGAAGATGTTGTTGGTATCCGAACGATTCTACAACAAGAGCGCAAATTCCAGAACAAATTCGGCAATACTATCAAAGAAGACATACTACACTTCATTCCTAGAGGCATAACACCCCTCGTTCCCACTCTTATCATTAGTCGTGCCCGGAAAATTGGGGAGGAGGTGCTCTCGATGGCGCGGCAAACGGTACCAGCAGATAGGCGTAAGTATCTCGAAGATGCACTCTCGCGCGTACAGGATATCGCACCTTCGCCGCAATTTGTACCGTCAGAGGCAAAAGAATCATGGCATTACCAACACCGCCCTTAGTGTAAAAGTGTAAAACGAATCTCGATAAGACAATGTTTCAAGAGGCATCAGCAACCGCACACGATGTAAAAACAGCAGTACCTGGGGCGAAATATTATCTTCTTTGTGAATGGCTTGACATGACTCCTATCAGTACCGTACCAACCGATATTGACGAAGTGCTCCTGCTGCGAAAAGCTAAAAGAGTTGGTTCACAGGTAAGGCGTCACTATGCAACATATCAAGGCAGACAACGAATCCGTGAGGGATATGCGAGATATCTCAGTGAGAATCCATTTTCACCAGAGGTATTTGCTCGCCTGGTGTCTCACATAGAGGGCGTTCTAGCCGATACGGATCCAGATGAAGGAAGCGTACTGAACGGAGGCTATTTCTGAACATGACAAACGAGAGATTACATGCGTTCAAGGGAATCAACAGATAACCGTGGAGAGGTACTGGTCGCAATTATTAATAACTCCTCTGATTTTGCCATAGCTCGGGACCAGCACTGGTATCGGATTCCCATTAGCATTGCTCATAAACGGTTAGAGAAACGTTGGCCACCACAGTGGCTAGCATTCTACCTGACTCGGGTTTTTGGTCATGAATCCCATGCTGTCAACTACTACGCACGGGTGCTTGACATCCGTAAAGTCTACCGTTGGGAACTGTTTCCGGACAACTTCCCTGATAAGAAACGTAATCACCGTTATTACCAGCTTTTTCTGCAACCGTTGCAGCGACTTCCCAAACCGATCTTGAGTCGGCACTTTCGGAGAATTATCTTCATTCCTACCACTTGGCATAAGTTTATCAATGCTGTCGAAATCAATGACCTGTACGATGAAAGTCCCTTGGAAGATCGGCTATGGGCAGAATTTAAGCGATTACAACTCTTAGCTGAACGCCAAGAGTTGATTAAAGCTAAGGAACATGATTATTTCTTAGACTTCGCAATCTATTGTGCCAGGGGAAATATTGACATAGAAACCGATGGTGATAGTTGGCACGCTAGCCCGGAGCGTGCTGCTGAAGACAATGTGCGTGATAACAACATAAAGACAGCCGGCTGGAGGGTCTTACGCTTCAATGGTGTACAAATTCGAGAGCAAATGCAAGAGTACTGTTTACCGACCATTAAGGAAAACATCAACCAACTGGGCGGAGTAGACGAAGGTGGGATTATCCCGCGAGTCATTGGCTCAAATCAGTTAACACTATTTGATGATTAAAAGAATCCAATTTGCTTTAAGGTTCTAACTCCCGTTGTGATTAACAATGATAACAAAGGAACGACAAGGAACCCACAAATGTTAAAACTCAATATCGCGTTGATTGGCGCAGGTAGACGCGGGGGGCAAGCACATCTTCCTGTGATTGCCAAGCTGAAAGATGTTTACAATCTCGTCGCAATCTGTGACATAGATCAAGCGACCGCTCAACAGTACGCCAAGCAGTACGGTGCGAACCCCTACACCAACGTCCGAGATTTGGTGACACATGAAAAACTGGATGCCGTGGCTATCACTGTGCCCGGAATCGCTCACCACGCCATCGCTTGTTTTATGGCAGATGCCGGTGTACATATCATCGTCGAAACGCCAATCGCCGTGACGTTGCCGATGACGGATCTCATGATTGCGGCGGCAACAAAAAACAACGTCAAGCTGGAGGTGGCAGAAAATTACTACCGTGCGCCGCGAGAACGTTTTCTATCCGCTGTGATCGATTCAGGTGTGATAGGCGAAGTGGGGCGAATTTACCGAATCTTCTACGAAGGCGGTTATCACGGCATGAGTATGCTTCGGCTGCGTGCGAATGGAGAACCGAAATCGATACTCGGCATTACCCAATCCACGCCGATCATCCCAATCATCGATCGCATGAAACGTCACCACACAAGCGATAACTGGACATTTGGCTTCCTAGAGTTTGACAACAATGCAACCGCCCTGATGGTTTATTCCAATGTTATTCATGCCCGCTCATTGGGACGCGGGCAGGGCGGTATCTCGCAGATTGATGGCAGCAAGGGCACAATTGTAGGCGAAAAAATCCACGTTGTACCGCCCGAAGATTTGGAGAACGGCGCGAAAAGCATCGGTTATCAACCGAAACGCACGACAGTTGATGTGGATGGGACGGAGGTAGTTGAGAAGATCGAATTGGAACTTCCTGACCAACTGATTACATGGGAGAACCCGCTAAGGAACTACGCGCTCACCGAAGGGCAGGTCCCGGTCGCCGATGAACTGTTGAGTCTCGCGAATGCGGTCCTCCACAACACCGAACCGGAGTACGGCGCACAGCTTGGACGGCAAGATCAGGAAATGAACATCGCCATGAGCGAATCTGCCAAACAGAGTCGAGCCACCTTGACCTTCCCGTTGACCGATCTTACCAAAACTGAGCGCGACATACACGCTAGTTATGAACAACAGCACGGTCATCCAATCGATGATGTCGAAGCTGGAATCGATACCTTCTTCCCACGTCAATGATACTCCGCTGATACTAAAGATTTGAAAAGCGCGTCATCCCACTCGTCCCCACCCGGTGCATCTGGTGGAGAGAGGTGACCATCCGAGACCAATGGCGCATTCAGCATACCCCATTCCTGACCTCGCTGGCGGTCAGCGGAAAAGGACTCGTAGAAATCCGTGTTACAAAATATAATGAGACTTGTCTGAAAGAATTAGAGATACGCCCATTCAGGGCAAAATCTAGTCTATTTTATCATCACTTATGACTTAGGAGGAGTAGCTATGAAAACTGAATTTCACGGTATATTTCCTGCGATCATTACCCCAATGACACCTGAAGGAAAGTTAAATGAAGTGGCTTTTCGCAAAGTGATCGAATTTAACATCCAAGCGGGTGTCCACGGCTTCTGGGTAGCTGGAGGTACTGGAGAAAGCGTTCTGTTGGACGACGAAGAGAACAACCGGATCGCGGAGATTGTGGCAGACCAGTCCAACGGCAGAATAAAGAACATCATGCACGTCGGTGCACCAACGACCGTACGGGCTGCCAAGATGGCAGAACATGCTGCCAAGGCTGGTGTTGAGGCAATCTGCTGTGTGCCACCCTTTTTCTATGGGCGCGACGACGCGGAAATTGTCGAGCACTACCGAATCGTGGGGGCTGCGGCTGATCTGCCTCTGTTTGTCTACAATTTGCCCGGTGCCACTGGCGTTGAAATTACCCCTGCTTTGATGCGGAAAATTCAGGACGGAGTGCCGCAGTTGGCTGGCCTGAAGCATTCTGCGGCGACATTTGGTAATGTTCGCGCTTTTGCTAAGATGGGACTCTTCTGCTTAATCGGAAACAGTCGATTAATGCTGCCGGCTCTGACGATCGGTGCCACAGGCTGCGTAGACGGCCCCCCAAACATGGCTCCCGAACTTTGGGTGGAGATTTGGAACGCCTACCGAGCTAGAGATTTGGAGCGGGCGGAAGCTGCCCAAGACAGGGCTTGTGAGGCAGCAGACAGAGTATTTGCGTGTGGCGGTGGGTTTCACGCCCTTCTCAAGGCAACTCTCAGTGAACGGCTGGGGATCGACTGTGGTCATCCCAGACCCCCCGGATCTCCTCTGACTGTCGAACAACAAACAGCATTGAGGAAATGTATCGCTGAACTTGGGTTGACCAACGCCACCGTTTCTTAATGAGACCTGCCCCTGTGCACGGAATAGGAGCACCCGCGGATAATCGGTTCTTTTTCTTCGGGTGCCGATAAACAATTCTCGACAGTACTAAGGACTGGTTGCCGCCGATGAAGTATCGGGACTTAGCAGCACCACTCTATTATCCGTTAAGACCTATTTAACAGGAGAGAAGCGATGAAGGTCAATCCACAACAATTGCGAGACGACGGTTATATCATCCTACGGGAGGTTATTCCCTCAGAACAACTGGACGATGTACGTGCCAGCTTTGAAGTGCTCGTTGAACGTCAAAAGGAGATATGGGCACAGGAAAGCAGTCCGAGTGTGTGGGAGACCGGCGCACAACCACGGCTGGTACACTTCGAGAACCTCATTGACGAAGAAACCGCCAACGCTGTTGAGACATGGATGCACGACAATACCTTGGGGGTTGCTTGTCAACTGTCGAGCGTGCCCGAACAAACGGGAATTGCCGGGATGATGTTGATGTGCAGCCCACAACGCGATCACGGCCCGGCCCACTGGCATCGCGATGTCCATCCCATCGATATGGCACCTATGGCGAGTCTGCAAGCGGATTTTTTAGAAAACGGACCCAAGTATGTCCAATGGAACATTCCGCTCTACGACGATGACGTGCTTTGGGTGGTACCCGGTAGCCACCGCCGCCTCAACACCGAAGAGGAAAACCGCCAGCTACTCAAGAATCCCCGTGTTCCTTTGCCGGGCGGCATCCCTGTCGAATTGAAAGGTGGTGATGGCGTAGTGTATTCTAACTACATTCTGCATTGGGGCAGCAACTACAGTACCAAGCTGCGCCGAACAATCCACGGAGGCCACACGATTTTCCCGTATTATCCAGACTTAAACTTTACACAGTTTCTTTCCCCGATGGCACGACAGACTTTTGAGGATTGGACGCGGGCAAGCAACCGGATGCAAGACCTCACGGAAGCAGCATTGGGGGCGATCCTGAAAAAGGACGCCAAAGCATACAGCGAAGCGGTCAAAGCACTCCAGCCCGGTGCAGGCGAGAAGGGTAAAATGGTGCTAGCTATATACCTCTCCAAGGCAGCCTATCACATTCATATATTGAAAAGTCCTGACTTAGACAAGCTGCCGCCGGAGGTTCGTAGACGCGCCTCCAGTCCGCACTCGATAAGCATCAACTGGGGCCCACAATTCGCTGACCGTTTTTCAAAGGAGGAGGCAGACCTCCTCTGGCAACGGTTCGAGGTCCTCGATTCCAAGCTCCAAGCGGAAGAAGAGCTTTTCGTTCCCGGCTTCCAGTCTGGACCGATGCGATACTTTTTTGAAGAGGAACCCGGCAATTTTGATGTTGAAGGTTTCATCGCTAGCTGGTAACTAGAGCATGTTAACATTTGGGTGTCGAGATATGAATCTCGACCTACAGGCTACCCGCCGGTATTGGACCGGGCAAGATGCCCGACCTACGGGGGTGGCGTTGGGTTTCACTCCATCTATCTATAAGCCAATTGTCAACAGAACCTAACTATGCGGAATTGATCCATACTTTACGGGAACAGCACCCGTCCCCCGCTAGCGATGATGGTCGCGCCGGTCATATAACTGGCGTCTTCGCTGAGCAGGAACGCGATGACATTTGCCATCTCTTCGGGCGTACCCAAACGTTGCAGCGGCGTGGTTGAACGCAGATGTTCAAGCATCTCCGGCGAGATCTCGTGAATCATATCCGTATCTATGGCACCGGGGGCAAGTGAGTTTATCCGGATGTTATGCGAGGCTAATGGGTCGCAGGCAGACTTTGTGAAGGAGATTACACCTGCTTTTGCCGCTGCATAGGCGAACTGATTGGGGCGCGGAGCCAACGCCGCGATTGATGAGACATTGACAATCCGCCCAAACTGCTGCTGCACCATCCCGTCCTTAACCGCCCAGATGACGTTGAAGGGGCCCGTCAAATTAATTCCAATAATCTGATCCCAGTGTTCGGGCGTAAGTTGATCAAAATCCATATTGCCGACATCGCCGGCGTTATTCACAAGTAGCTCGATGGAACCGAGTGCCGCTGTAGACTGTGCGACCATTTCGTTGACCGCGGCACGGTCTGCAATGTCAGCCTGAAGGGCAATTGCACGTCGTCCAAGCGCATGGACCTCCTCGCAAACCACTTCTGCCGGCTTCGCCGATCTCACATAATGCACCGCAACATCGGCACCCTCGCTGGCTAGCTTTATCGCCGTTGCCCTGCCAATGCCACGACTGGCACCCGTCACTAGCGCAACTCTTCCCTCAAATCTCATACGGTAACCTCCTGTAAAATGTGACAACTATAATCGCTCAATGCTTTCAATTGCAGCCTTGACCCATTGCAGGTTACGTTTGGGCATAATCCCGTAGTTGTAGAAAGATACCGCACGGACGCCGAGTCCTGCTACCGCTTTGACATTTGCGGCAAGTGTCTCGGCGTTTGGGCTTGCTGGCGGATATGCACAGACGCCAACCCAGACCCGATCCACCTCTCCGTTCATCAACGCTGTGGCGTTTTCTACAGACGTTTCAACGCTCTCCCTTGACGGTGTGTAGCACAGAATCTCGAACCAATCGGCAATGTCCCGGACCCGGTCCGTGTTGAGACCCGAATATCGCCGATCTCCCATCGCCATTGATGAAATTGAGGCTTTGGAAACGGATTTAATCTCTGCAATGAGCGAACTGACAGTGGATTCGCGCATTTTGAGATATGCAGGTGTTTCAGGGACTTTATCACAAAATTCATCAAACCCAATCTGGATCGGATTCCCGGACTCAAAACTGGCTGCCAACTCCGATCTCACGCCGTTTGCAAGAGCGGTAACATCAATCCCTTCCGCCCTTCCACGCTTGCGACAACTTCCGCAGAAGCATAGCCCAAGCAGGAGGCGATCTGTTTCTCCGAGGGGGATGCCAATCTTCTCATGCCCGTGGTGATGACGCCCCCCTTGATAATCACATGACTCCAACTCGACGGTGGCGAAATTGTAGTTTGTCGTCAAGTCCGTCACAAGTGCCCGCATATACTCGCGTACATCTTCATTTGCAGGACAGAGGGCATGCCAGCACGGATTGCCAAAGATATCACGCTGCGCCACCTCTGGATGATTTCGTCCAATCGTTGAATTGTGAAGGCACACCGTCCATGATGAGAGTTTCATGCTGTGCCGCTCACACCCGTCGGAGATGCTCCGCAGCGGGTTGATTTTTTCCGCCAGTGGCGACACAGGCGGTTCAATTCGGGTGTTTCTATACAGAGATCGATCCGGTTGAAAATAGATCGCCGCCTGCGAACTATAAAAGTTGTTCTCCAAACGATGAAGGCGCAAGTGATCGACGCTATGATAACATGTCGCAACACCCAGTGTGTTCAAGCCAATTTCGTTCTTGAGGGTCGAAATGAGAGAATCAATGTCTTCATCAATAACATCCCAAATGTATGCCCAAATACTTAAGATGTCCATATTCATATCCTCCATGAGCGCATCGTGTTCATTGTGGTAGGAAGATTTCCAACTGCCCTTTTGCTGTCGGTACAAAAACCACACACGGTATAATCATCTCCTGTATGGAGATGCCACCGTGCACATAACGGGACCGTTCAAGCGGCACAAAGCGGTTTTGGGGTTGCATATCGGTAGAAGGCAGGATCTGCGTACGTCCCGTCGCAAACCCATAATGCGATGTATCCTCGGTAGGTTGTAAGCCGATTTGGTTCGCACTGAAAAAGACAAAATCCGCTAAATTTGTCCGGGGAGGGGGACTTGATAAGCCAAGGTAGCGTTGATGGTGCAAGGTGCCAGAGGGCATTTGAAAGGCGTCCGCCGAAAGCTCCTGATACTCTGTAGATTCAATAAAACCGCGATCGGAAACCAGGAATATAAGTGAATCACTCGGAATTCGATCAAGATACGGCTGGACCAAGAGGTCAAAGTTGACCTTAATCTCCTCATAAACCGTGGACAGGTTTTGCGTCCCCTGCTGAAGTTTCTGATCAATGAACGTAAAATTGAAAACCTTGACAGGAACATCATCTGCCTCAATGAGAGCAAGGATCTCCGCCTGATTGTTTCCGCTGGCGCTTATCCATCGTGCGCCATAGATACCATGTTTTTGAAAAGCAGATACCAGCCCACTCTGCCAATCGTTGTCCGCCTCCTCGCTCGGAAGCTCTCCCGTAAAAATGGCGTATTTGTTATGTCCCGTCGTCGAAGGCAAAAGCGAAACCAACGGAAAAACACCGTCGAGGGCAAGTCGTCCTTGAAACGTACCCAATACCTTCGGTTTGATTGTCTCCCAAGTATCCCACCTCATCCCATCGAACATGAAGATGTAAGCGGACTGGGACCTGTCGCTGAGGTATTGCTGATAACGGGGCAAAAAAAGCAGCTCCAAGAAGTCGACAGTCAGCAGCGGCTGATCTCTATTTGAGGCTGTCCACACAGGGAAGGCGGTTGCAATCCGTTGGGCGAATTTTATGTTATATTCATCTATCAATCCCTTGACGCGCCCTAAAATCTGATCAATCACAGGATTAGGCAAAAAATCACACTGGAGGTTCAGTTGTTCCAGCTCGGCCGCCATCAACTCCAGCTTTGAGAGGTGTGCCGGATACACATTTTCCCCCCAGTCCTCTACATCCCTGATTTCATCGGGATTTAAAGCAACCTGATTTTGTGTTCCCTTCCGATCTTCCTCAACTAACCAACTCTTGCGTTCTACCTTTGCGATTAACTGATTCAACGCAACCAGATCGGCAAATGTCCGGAACGTATCTTTAATACGCAGATAGTTTGCGGTATTCCCCTTAAACAGATGGCGTCGCTGAATGTTTTCAATAATTTCGTGTATGTCAACCGCATCCAACGATTCAGGAAAACGACAGAACCGTGCAGCAAGCAGGCGCAAGGCTTCATGCACCGGAACGCAAAAAAGAATCTCTTTTTTTAGATATTCCACCGTTTTGCTTAGATTGGAAGCATCAACCCCTACCCACCGCTGGAAGAGTTCAAGCCGCTGTTGGTCTTGGGTCAACCAGATTTCTGTCTGCCTAATCTGGTCCATGACCCGTTCCGGATCACTTCGGATCAGTTGAGGACAAGCGTTCCATATCTCCTCCGGTGGGGTATTCCCATACTTCTTCCAAATCGTATTTCCGAAGATTTCAGGAAGGAAGAGGTCGTAATCCTTATTATGCTGCGCCAATGAGTACGAAGTCCAGAGAAAATGAACAAAATCTGCATCACCCTCCAGCTTGTCCATCAGAGGCAGTGCGGCACGAACCTTGAGATTTAACGATTGAAACAATCGAGGATATTTCTCTCCCCACCCAATTAAATCTGTATCTCTTTCCATCTGCTGCCATATCTCTATGGCTTCCCGGACCGATAGGTTGGCTCGCAAATCGATATCCAGTTGAGTCGAAAGCAGAAGGTTCGTTGCTTCAGCGGGCGTCATAGAGCGGGGATAGTTTAGGCGGTATGCTTGAAGCCGTTCAAAAAGCGTCCAAAAATCATCGCCGCACAATTGGTTGACTGAATGGGGCCAACTGTACCCCGGCTGGGCAAATTCTAGAATTGATTGCGGCGTTACCTCAACAGATTGACTCCGCACAATGTAGTCAAGAATTTGCAGATTTATCTCATGCCGTTGGCAAGAGACAATACACGCAGCAAACGCCTCCGGGTTATCTTTGTAACGCTCCAAACTCTGCCGTATCCGCAGGTCGCCCTCGAAAAAGATGACTTCGTATTCGCGGTTGGAGAATTTTAAAACATGAAGCGTTGGGAAGATACACGACGTATCATGGATGAAGAGCCAGGGACCCGCGGTAGGGACTGAATCTGTCAAATAGTTTCCAATCCAAGAACTGTCAACCCAATCTTCTGATCTGTCAGTGAGCATGATTCCGATACGCCTCGGTGGGAATTGTGCAAAAGCCAAGATACACTTTGCATATTTTACTTGGTTGTAGAAATGCTGTCAAGACGATTCAAAAGGCAGGGTAGGGCATTTAGTTTTCGGCATTTTGTTGCTTTCACCTCGACTTTCTGCTAAAATGTTGGCGTTAGCGATTTACAGGAGGTCACCTTTAATGGCAAAGCAATTGACGCGTGAAAACCTCACCGAATGTGGATTGGACCAACTGACATCGGAGCACCTGCTAAAGCGTATCAATCCATTACTTGCATCACTCCCAGCCGCAGCCTGTTGGGTAGAAATCTCGCAAACCATTTTAACCCCTGACCATCCATTCGCGCTTCATCAGCTCCTCTACGATACCGTTTTTGCCAACTGGGGGGGCGTGGCTGCCCCCGCCTGGTTTCCGGCTGAAGCTGAGGTTCAAAAAACAAACATTGCGGCGGTGATGAGAGAACTCAATCTCGATTCTTACGAGGCTCTCCATTCATGGTCGACACACCATCGATCCGATTTTTGGAAGTTGATGATTGAGCGGCTTGGGATTCAATTCCGTCAGGAATTCAGCGAGGTAGTTGATCTGTCTAAGGGAATTGAGTTTCCTAAGTGGCTCGTGGAAGCACAGCTTAACATCGTCGAGAGCTGTTTTAATGCGCCAAGTGATGCCACCGCGATTGTGTTTCAGTCAGAAGGTTTGACGCTTTCAACAATGACTTACGGTGAGCTCAAGGCACTTACTGATCGGGTTGCCAATGGATTGGCGGATGCCGGTTTCCAGCAGGGCGATGCTATCGCTATTAATATGCCGATGCACGCTGAATCGGTCCCCATCTATCTGGGCATCATCAAAGCAGGTGGTGCCGTGATTTCGATCGCCGATAGTTTCGCGCCGGATGAGATTCAGACGCGTCTGCACATCACGAATGCGAAAGGGATTTTCACTCAGGACTATATCCGCCGCGCTGGGAGACAGTTGCCGTTATATGCGAAGGTCGTTGATGCGAAAGCACCAAAAGCGATTGTGCTCTGCCGTGGAGAGGACTCTCCGATTAAATTGCGAAACGGCGATTTGACTTGGGAAGAGTTTCTCAGCGATAGCGATCGGTTTGATGCAATTGGCTGTGATCCACATGACCACACGAATATTCTGTTTTCTTCGGGCACAACGGGAGAACCCAAAGCGATTCCGTGGACGCAAACTACGCCCATTAAATGTGCCGCGGATGCGTGCCTGCATCACGATATTCAGCAGGGAGACGTGCTGGCTTGGCCCACAAACCTTGGATGGATGATGGGGCCCTGGCTCATCTACGCTAGTTTAATCAATCAGGCGACGATTGCGTTATACGATGGTGCCCCGACGGAAAGGGAATTTGGCGAGTTTGTGCAGAACGCTCGCGTTACAATGCTCGGCGTCGTGCCAAGTCTGGTGAGAGGTTGGAAAAACACGGCCTGTATGAAAGGGCTTGATTGGCACGCGATCAAAGCCTTCAGCTCCACAGGTGAGTGTTCTAACTCGGAAGATATGCTGTTTCTGATGTCCTTGGCGGGATATCGTCCGATTATCGAGTATTGCGGCGGCACCGAGATAGGCGGTGGTTATCTCACCGGCACAACTGTTCAACCTGCCGCCCCGGCGACGTTTACAACACCCGCCTTGGGACTGGATATAGCCATCTGCGATGAGGAGGGTCAATCGAGCAACAACGGAGAGGTTTTTGTGATACCGCCTTCCATTGGACTTTCTACCGAGTTATTAAATAAAGACCACCACGAAGTATATTTTGAGGGAACTCCCCAAACCCCGAAGGGGGTACTTCTCCGTCGTCATGGGGATGGGGTGGAACGGTTGGCTGACGGTTACTACCGTATCCACGGGCGCGTGGATGACACAATGAATCTCGGCGGCATCAAAGTCAGTTCGACGGAGATTGAGGGAGTCCTCAATTCCGTGAGCGGCATTCGAGAAGTCGCAGCGATTGCCGTATCTCCGCCTGACAGCGGTCCCAGCCAGCTGGTCATTTATGCCGTACTTTTGCCGGGAGCCGATACCGGTTCGCTGACCGCTTCCCTACAGTCAGCGATCCGAAATCATCTCAATCCGCTCTTTCGGATTCACGATGTTATCGTTGTCGAGGCCCTGCCCCGAACCGCTTCCAACAAAATTATGCGCCGTGTGTTACGTGACGAACAATCCTACTAAAGGATAAATGCCCAACTATCTCCCTACTTTAGGATGACCATTTTTTGTGTGGCAGAGGAACTCTCCGCTCCAGTTTCCGACTGACAGTTTTCAATCAGCAACTGATAGAAATAGACACCCCTTCCCACTCCTAAGTTGCTGGGTCCATTCCAATACGCCGCCTTGATCCAATCTGTATAATAGCCTGCCATCTGATGCCCAAGCTCTAACTGGCCACCACGCTTTTTGTATTGTAAATTGTAAGCATTACATTGGCAGCATGGGCAAGGTGATAGGGAATTCAAGTTTCCGGGTTAAATGGATTGGGGTAGGTTGCGAGCAAGGTAGTTTCGGCGGGTAGAGGACGCAAATCTGCATTCCCCAAAGGAAATGAATGCCCAAAAAAAAACCGGTAGAGACTGGCCATGCCGAGCCCCTACCGGTGAATCGTTTCTGTTTCTACTGCCCGTTGTCATGCAACGCAGCGACAACCTTCTCCGGTTTCATTGGAAGTTCAGTAATCCGGATACCAACCGCGTCGGTGACAGCATTTGCCATGGTTGCCAACGTTGGGGTGATTGGCGGTTCACCGACCCCCTTCGCGCCGAATGGCCCATCGGGTGCCTCCACTTCAACAATAACGGACTCAACGGTGGGAAGATCCGCGGAGGTCGGCACACGATAATCGACGAAGCCCGGATTCACGTTGCCCTTCTCATCATACTGCATCTCCTCCATAGTCGCCCAAGCGTAGCCTTGCACCGTGCCGCCCTCAATCTGACCTTCGACTGCCATCGGGTTAATGGCAAAGCCGACATCCTGTGAGGACGCCATTTTTAGCACCTTGATTCTGCCGGTCTCTGGATCAATCTCGACCTTAGCGATTTGTGCTGCAAGGGCGGGTGTTGAAGGTTTTCGTGCAAAGGAACCTTTACCGACGATAGGACCACCCGTTGTTGAGAGACTGTATGCAGCCAATTCGCCGAACCCAATTGACTTCGGTGGATCGCCCACGATAGTTGAAACCTTTCCATCTTTGAGTTCAAGGGATTCAACCTCGGTGTTTAACCGTTCGGCGGCGAGCTCAAGGAGGCGTTTTCGTGTATCCTCTGCAGCGAGCTTGGCGGTATTGCCCATTGTGAAGGTGACAACACTGCCACCGGAGCCGGTGGCATAGGGTGCTGAATCGGTGTCGCCCCGTGAGATTGTAACTTCCTCATAGGGAAGCGTCAAAATCTCGGCGACAATTTGGGCGAGGGCGGTATCTGTGCCGGTGATGTCTATCGAACCGTGGAAGATTCGCGCGCTTCCATCTTCGTGGATAGAGACGAACATCCCGCCCGGCCCACAACCATTTGTCCAATCACCGATTGCTACGCCCCAACCTTGGTTCGGTCCCTTCGTGCGATTCTTCCAATCCACCGCATCCGCGACCGCTTGCAGGGTTTCTTTGTAACCGACTTTGGGCTCTTTCGGGCCCGCAGGCACCGGATCACCCTCGGCCCGCATATTTTTGAGGCGAAATTCAACCGGATCTAGGTTGAGTTTACGGGCTATCTTGTCAAGCTGAGATTCGCCAGCAAACGCCACTTGCGGTGTTCCCGGCGCGCGATAGGCGGCGGTGCCAGACTTGTTTGTGTAGACGCCATACGCATCAACCTTTAGATGTGGGAATTTATAGACGCCACGCAGGCGGATGGTACTGCCGATTGAGGCACCCGATACGGAGCCGGAATCCCAAAAAGCCAGCCCTTCGCGGGCGAGGATGGTGCCATCGTTCTTCACGCCGGTCTTTAACTTAATCACACAGCCCGGTGCCGGCCGTCCATCGGTAAACTCCTCCTCGCGGGTCATTTGAATCTTTACCGGACGGCCTGTCTTCTGAGAGAGGAGAACAGCGGGCACATGCGTGAGCACAACGCCGAAACGTCCACCAAATCCACCGCCCATCGTCGTCGGGATGACGTTAATCTGATTGAGCGGAATGCCAAGTGTGCCCGCTATGCCGGATCGGATAGCGAAGGGTCCCTGGGTGCTTGCCCACACTGTCACCTTTCCAGTGGAATCGACATCAGCGACGGAAACGTGTGGCTCCATGTAGGTCTGATGTACCCGTGGGATGACATATGTATCTTCCACAACCAGATCCGATTCGGCGAAGCCTTGTTCTACATCACCGCTCGCAGAATGCGTTTCAGCGGAGATATTGTAATAGATATCCTCTTCAATCCCTGCCAACTGTGCGTTTAACTCGGCAATCTCTGCACTGTGGTCTTGCGATTTGTCCCGTTCAAGCTTTCTTAAGTCGGCTTTAATCGCTCGACGGGCGGGGCCGTCTTTTGTATCATCGCTGTGCAGACGTGGCGCGTTAGGTTGAATAGCTTCCATCACATCCTGAACAGCGGGGAGCACTTCGTAATCGATCTGGATCAGATCCGCAGCTTCTTCTGCGATATCCGGATCTGTTGCCGCAACGGCTGCAATCGGTTCACCGAGATATAGGACTTTGTCAGAAGCAAACACCCGTCGTCCACTCTCGACATCCTCTTGGGTGATGATAGCCCGCACACCGGGCAGCTTTTCAGCTTCGCTTGTATCAATATTCAGGATCTTTGCGTGCGGGTGTTTGCTGCGAATAAATTTCCCATGAACCATACCGGGTAGGTGAACATCCCCTCCATACTGTGCCGCACCCGTGACTTTTTCGAGGGCATCAACTCGCGGTACTCTTTTGCCCAAAACTGCATATTCTGACATGAAAAATCTCCTTTTTGGAATGGAACGTGAGACGTGATGCGTAAAACATAAAGGTTAAAGTCTTGACCTCAACACGCAGTGGCCATCACGCCTTACGCATGGCTTCTGCTGCACTCATCACGGCTTCAATGATTTTCGTGTACCCTGTGCATCGACAGATGTTATTGCCAAGTGCATGCCTTATCTCTGTTTCTGTTGCATTTGGGTTTTCATCAAGGTATGCTTTGGACGCCACAATGAATCCCGGCGTGCAGAAGCCACATTGGTATCCCCCTTTGTCCATGAACGCTTGCTGGATGGGGTGCAGTTGATCTCGGCTGGCGAGTCCTTCTACAGTTGTGATTTCCTTGCCATTGGCACTGACACCAAGCATCATACAAGAGGTCACCGCTTTTCCGTCTACAATGACTGTGCACGCGCCACAATCGCCGGTACTGCAGCCTTCTTTTGTACCCGTTAAACCGATCGTATCGCGAAGGGTCGCCAACAATGTCTTTCTCGGTTCAATCAACAAATCGTATGTATCAGTGTTGACCGTTAAACTCACTGGATGTTTCTTCATTGAATTATCCTTTCTGTTCTTCAAATGGAGCTCGGGAATGATTCTAAAATGAATATGACGTTCTAAATTTCTGTGCGTCCGATAAATCAGGATTTCGCTGAACTTAACCTGCCGGTTGGCTCTGTGCACGAGCGGCTGCAGCTTGCAGTGTCCGCCGGGTTAAAACACTAACCATTTCTCGACGATATTCGGCCGAACACCGCAAATCTGAAATAGGGCTTGATTGCGCTGAAGCAGCCGTAGCCGCTTGTTCTAACAACTCCGCTGTCAGAGCATTTCCATTGATAATGGCTTCGGCCTCGGTAGCTCGAAGAGGTGTAGGCGCGACAGCGGCAAGTCCAATCTTGACATCTGATACGGTGCCGTTATCGGATTTTGCAGAGGACGCCACACCGACAAAGGCAAGATCCATCACTTCTCTAATTTTTTGCTTGATGTACTGCGAGCCTTCATCCGCCCCGCGGGGTGGGCATTCAAATGCTGTGACAATCTCGCCGGTTTTTAATACGGTTTGCCCCGGACCTAAATAGAACGTCTCAATGGGCACCGTACGCTCGCCATCAGCACTCGCGATTTTAACCTGTGCGCCAAGTGCTAACAGGGGTGCTGCCGTATCCGCAGCGGGGGAACCATGACTAATGTTACCTCCTATTGTTGCGAGGTGGCGAATTTGAATACCTCCAACCTCACCGGCTCCTTCAGCAAGGGCAGTATAGCGTTCACAGATTATTGGATCTTTTTCCAGCGTACGCATCTTCGTCAGCGCACCGATTCGCAGCCCCCTCTCTTCATCATAGTCAATACAGGCTAATCCGGGAATTTTTTCTAAGCCGATAACGTACTCAGGCATCGCCGTCCGTGCTTTCATTTCTATAATGAGATCTGTTCCGCCGGCTAAAAGCTCCGCTTTGCCGTTGTGCTGTGTCAGCAGCGATGACGCTTCCTCAATTGTTGTAGGTTCAAAAAACTCGAAATTCCTCAATGTTATGACCTCCCTGTAAGGTACGGGGCATCCCGCGCCTCGTCAATAGTTGACCCTGAATGTAGTTTGACGTGGTTAAAGCATATCAAATCTGATCAGGGTTGTCAACGCTTAAATACTTGCATAGGTTTGTACTGTTTATATTATTTAGACCTAAATTGCTAGGGTGTGTTGACATTTTGCTACCCCTAATTAGCAAGCTGTAAAATGGCGACAATTCGTAGGTTGGACTTCCTCGTCCAACCGATAGCGGATTGACATAAGGTCAGGCACCTTACCTGACCTATAGATTGACCCCAGCCTCAATAAATCGGGATTGTGCTATTGCTCAATCTGTCGGTCGAGATTCGTATCTCGACAAAATACCCGGCCTGTCGCACGATAATCCGGGCGTAATGAGTCTAGACTATAGCGCAATGTTCTAGGGATTTTCGATTTTGGCAAATCGACCGACAGAAGCCCAAAATTGTCCTAACTGTGTCAAAATTCGTTCAATCTTTCAAATGTTCACAGAACCTAGCAACTTAGGTTATTCAATGATTAGCTGGTGACAATCTTTCAGTGATTCGCCAGGGTAGTCTGTGCCAGCTAACTGAACGGAACTCCCCTCAAACTCAACATGTCGCTGCGTTGTGAAAATAGCACACTGATCCTCCCGCTTCAACAAGTGAACGTGAATGCAGCCGGATATACCGTAGAGGTTGATGAAATCATAGATAATTTTGGGGAGTTGATTTAGTTCACTATGTTGATGGGGGGAGTACGGTCTAATCAATACCGGCGAACGCCCTTTGAATGTACCGAGTAATGACTTGGGGCGCGAATCGTGAAACAGATGTAATACACTTTTATTAGGGGATTTGAAGAGTTTATTCCACGCCCTTTTTAGGATACGAAATGATCCGGTTGGCGGCGCGACATAAGAGGAAAGGGAATAAGTTACATTGTTTTGTGAATTAGCATCCAGGGGGGGATGCCGGCAAATGAGAAGCGGCTTTGATTTGAACGATGCTAAAAAGTAAGCATAGCGAACCTGCTTTTCAGCGAGTAAGCTGAGAAACTCCGAAAAGTTTGTAAGCTCGCGAGATTTCTGTTCTTCACGTTGATTCCCTGTCTGAAAGGAGTGCAGCCAGAATTTGAAGCGCGCGTCAATACTAGCATGGGTTTCACCAATTATATTTTGGAGTTGTGTCGTCTGTCCGTACGTATCTTCGATAGTGCCAGCGAGATACCGATGATTTTCGACTGCGCGCTCGGTGATTACTTTGAGATTGTCAATGAGGCGCACGATCTTTCTCTGGAATATATCAAACCCTAGAGGGGCTGCAACCAAATGTTCAATCTGATCCACAAAACCGTCAGATTTCTCAAAGTCTTCTCCCAACAGGTTCAACTCTGACAACACCTTTTTAAGAGATTCTAAGGTCAGTTGAGCTGTTTCTGCTATAGACTTAGGAGTTATTTGCTGGGGATTATCCATTGTCGCTAAATTCTTCTTTTCTTTCATACCAAGTTGTGCTATAATAAATTATTTACTTTAATAAGAGGTAAGATGCTCAAATAAATTTGTGGTTATGAATTGAAAACCTCGGTAGAAATTATACACTATATCGATTGAAAATGAAACAACTATTTCAGTAAAAGTGTTTGATATAGTGGACTATTGACTGCAATTAGACCAATGAAGGTACGTTGGCTATCAGCTAATCTTATCTCAAGATAATCTGTCATCATACGCTAGAATTTTAAGGAGATAACATGGCAACTTGGAGTGAATATATTGCGGATACACTAGACCGCCTGTCCGGCAAGAGAAAGACTTCAACGCTTCCACAACTCAGTCTGCAGCCGCACGAAACTACTGAGAAAATGGCCATCTATGAGGGCAAAGAAACACGACGCAAACAGCAGGTTAAAGGCCGCTTGTCGTATCAGTTATTTGAGAAAATGAGACGACGCACCTTCAGTTGGAAATCTTATTACTACTACGATGCGTATGACATTCCGCGGATTGCAATTACGAATGAAAATGCAACGGGAACACATATCATCGAACGACGGCATCTCCTTCCGGAAGACCGGATCGTTGAAGTCAATTTTTATACGAACAACGATGCTTCTGCCATCCTTATTGATGCCAATGATTTGGCTCACGTCAGCCAAGAGTTGTTTGATCAGCTCAACACCAAATCTATCAATTTCCAAGTTTATAATAAAACCTATCCGCTAGAGATTTGGTTTGATAGTGATCAGAAGCAGACAAATCAGTTTTTTTTGCTTGGACGACATAAAATTTGTATTGATGATCAACGGGCATATTTGCTGCGCCCCTTTCGGAATTTAGGAGCCGACGGGTTTGCCGCCTTGTCAAATCGATTACTCGCCCAAGAAGGTATTGCCGTTGATCCGAAAAGCACAATCGAATCGTTACTGATTGAACTAGGGAGTGAAGAGCTGCTCTACCACTATCAGGATGCCCTCAATCTATATAACCAAAGAACTTCTAGACGCCGGTCTGCCGGCTTGCACGAAGATGAAATGCAGCCCTTAATTATCACAAAGACACGTCAACGTACGCGTAGAGGGCACTCTGGTCAGCGTTTAACTGTCGATAAAAGTCGCCCTGAACCCATACCGGATGAGATGTATGAAATGCTAGCCTTTGTTTTTGAAGCACATTTCTCAGAAATTGAGGAGGACTTGATGCACATCAGTCTTGCAGCACTGAGTCTAGATCGGGGAGCAGTTATTGATGGTTGTGCAATTTTGATGGATAAACTCTGGTCCTATACAGAGACAACCTTGCTACAAGAGCATCAACTTGAATATCTCTATCAATTTGTGCAAAGGCTATTAGATGAAGAAGCAGAGGCAGAGCAAGAAGAAAAGGTATACTCGCCTCTCGAAGATCAGGCGTATGGAGAGATCCTCGTCGAGTTGCTAGAAGACATTCGGGACATTACAACAGATTTCCGCTACAACCACTATCCACCCATCCATACCCAGATCGATTCGCTTCAAGAATCCGTCCAATCGCTTTCACAAGCCCTGGAGGATGCCGAAGATAAACAACGCCGCCGTAAAATCAATGACAGACGTGAGATTTTGACGCAGAAAGCGTTTGAAGTTCCGAATCCCCGCACCTACACCCTTGACAAAACAGAAAAACAAATCAGCTTTTACGAGCGGCTCTTGGGGATTCAGAAAATTGTCCATGATATTCAAAAGCAAGCGAGAGACTCCGCTCTTGATGTTGCTTTTAGTCTAGCAAAATCCGCTTACATTTTAGTACAGCTTCATTTGAAGGAGTTTTCCAACTTACGCCCTATTTCTAACCAACTAATTGAACTGATGCAACGGGAATCGGATGAAAATTATAAGGAATTTGAACTTGCATTTATTAGAGCACTTGCTCAACTTGCCACTACCCTTCATGGTGAGATCAAGATTTCTCTATCGGACCGGCTAATGAAGATAATGAATAGGTTGGAAAAATTTTGTACCGATAACGAGCAATTCAATGAAAACAGTTGGAATACTGCTTATACGGAATTTGTCCATCGTGATGTCGCAGGGTTCAATGATAAGGTGCGCGAGTCTGCACTTGAGAAATATGAGCAAATCACCGAACAAATTGACTACCAACTGGAATTGATTGAAATCTTTATTAGCGGAATTAACGTTCCCGCATTGCTGCCAGCACAATTGCACGAATCTGGAAAAGGATTGCAGACCTTCCTCATCGAACAACTGAAGAAATACTTAAACACGCAAAACCTGCAACTTCAGAGCGTCCCCGGACGTGAAAATCAACTTCGTTCACTTATTAACGAATTGATGCCCATGCAGTTAGATACCCCACTTGAGCAGTTAGAATATTTCTTCAGTAGTACGGCTTAACCTCCCCTAAGAAACCAAAAATGTGAAACGTAAGCCCTGTTTTCACGTTTCATGTAAGGCTGAAGGCATACTACCGAGCTTTCAAGGAGTTGATGATGGAATACTAGCCGGTTTTGAACCCCTCACCTTTACTTTATAATCTGGAGAACCATGGACTTATTACCGAAGAAATTGGAATCCTACCCCGTTAAGCCCCATTTCTCTGAACAGCACGAAATAAATGAACGATTGAATAAAATTCTCCCACCGTACATTTCGGAAACTCCACTCACCGCGCTAGGGAAGTTTCTGTTTCGGATTGTTATGCGAGCCACTCTGGTGATTTGTCTCCTGTCTTTTTTAACACTTTGTGGATTTCTAGTTCATCTTGGGGTGAAGCAGAAAGATACGTTCTGGTACTACCTGACAAAAAATCATACTATTGTCTTGACCTTGATACAGGGGAAGAAAGTCCAGGACGCCGTAACATATGGTGTTTTGGAAACACTTACAACCTCCGGTAAAACGATGGAGGAGAAACTGATTCAACTCCAACTCGATGGATATGATCAAGACGATCCGCAACAACTTCCCATCATTTACGACGTAGTGCTGCAGGATGATCACCGGAGGATTTTTGACCAATTGATTCTGCCGGCGATCAAACAAGCCTATCGAATTTATAGTAACTTCAATCGGAAAACTGAGCAGGAAGTATATGGAATCACCGCAAATGAACTGGTATACCAAAAAGGATTAAGTGTGCCGGGATATAGTCCAAAGGCATTAGAACACGTATTATTTGAGGCGCGGCGCTATTTCCCATTCGCGCTGATTGCTGGTCGGGTTGCCGACATAGATCCATTGCTGCTATTGAAGATTTTTGAAATTGAGACCCACTTCAATGAAATCGTAGTTGGTCCCAGTCAGACTGAAACTGGGAAAGATGATATTGGCATTGCTCAGAATAATCTGGTGGTCTTACCCAACTTGATTCGTCACATTTTAGATCCAAGTATGCCAGCATATTCTCCCTTTTTTGAGTTTCTCAGCCTTGGAAAGAGATGGGAAACGACGGAGCAGCTCACCTGGAATGATTATCTACCTCGATTAGAAGAAGAGCTAGCGGGCACCTACGATCGGCAAAAAAATCCGACTGGGAAATATTACACGAATCTGCTGAAAGCCCCTCACATTGGTGCTTTCTTGGCAGCCTACCACATAAAGCGTGATAAGACCTATCGTTTCGACGAATGTCTGGATTTTTACAGGAAAAATGCCAAAGCTCTCAAAACCGAGCTCAATCTTAAACAAGACTTGCAGCCATATCACTGGGCGTATTATACTTTTTATAACGGGGGTCCCAAGCGTTGGCATGTGATGCGGACATATCTGGAGATGCGCCAAAATCAGCAGCCGATTCCACCCGAACTTCAGAAAGCTGTGAATACTATAAAACGGCGCAACATGCACGCGCAACGGATTGGGAACAAGAATGAATATCTGCAAGGCCTCGTTTTCGACTCTGTTGAAGATAAGGTTGTTAAAAATGATGGGCTGCTTCACTACGGGCTGTACGATTTCTCGCCAAATTTCAAACCTCGAGAACTCATGTGTGGGTTTCCTCCTAATCTCGCCATGGCGAAAAAGATTGGTGATTAGTGCAGGTGGGGGGGCTTATGGTAGGTAGGAAGTCTCGCCACACGCCCCCTCAAATGGCTATGCTAAGGAAATACGATTTAACGCCCTCTGTCTTGCTGCTCCTCCTACCGATTATTTTCTTTTTCCTTATCTTTCTGATATATCCACTCCTGTACATTTTCAAAGAATCTTTCTGGATTAACGGCCATCTGAGTTTTGCGTATTTCAAGCTAATGGTTACGGATGAAAGCATCCGTGAACTGGTCGTTAATAGCTTCAATATGGGCGTTGTAGTGACACTAACAACAACGCTTATAACCTTGCCCCTTGCCTATTTCCTCACCCGCTATCGCTTCCCCGGACGTAATATCTTACAAGGGATTATCCTGATTCCGATTATTATGCCGCCTTTCGTTGGGGCAATCGGCATGAAGCAGCTTTTCGGTCTGTACGGTAGCGTAAACATCTTCCTGAACAAGATTGGGCTTATCGATTTGGCAGAACCGATTGATTGGTTTGGGAGCGGCTTTTGGGGAGTGATACTACTGTCAACCCTGCACCTCTATCCGATTATGTATCTCAACGTCGTTGCGGTGCTGGCAAATGTAGACCCAAGCCTGGAAGAGGCAGCGGAAAACATGGGGGCATCGCGCTTGACGCTTTTCCGGACAGTGACACTCCCGCTGATGCTCCCCGGATATTTCGCAGGTGCCATCCTAGTGTTCATTTGGGCATTCACCGATCTAGGTACACCGTTAATCTTCAACTACAACGAAGTTATCGCTGTACGGATTTTTCGCCAAGTTACCGATGCCAACGTCAATCCAATGGGGTACGCACTCGTCGTCTTGATTGTAGTGCTGACAGCCCTTGCATTCTATATCTCTAAGCGTTGGACGGGCACCGGACGTTACGAAATGCTTGGACGTGGGCATGTTGGTTCACGTGAGATTCAAGCAAATCGTTGGATGTGTATCATCATCTATCTTTTTGTAGGAGCTATTATATTCATGGCGTTGTTGCCGCATATCAGTATTGTCCTGACCTCACTAACTCCTGATGCGAGTCAGTGGCGGCTGAGTGTGCTGCCTCAGAGCTATACGCTGAACCATTATTCAGAGGTTTTTAGCCATGAAAGTAAGCTGGAAGATACGTTACTAAGTATCAAGAATAGTTTATTCTACAGCGTATTTAGCACACTGCTTGCGCTCCTCCTCGGTATCAGCCTCGCATACCTTCTAACCCGCAAGCGGATTCCCTTCAAGAACGTCCTCGATGCCATCGCCATGTTACCCTTAGCCCTTCCCGGTGTCGCGCTCGCGTTTGGCTATGTGGGTAGTTTCGCGGATACAACGCTTTTACTCCGGCACTTACCCCAGTCCATGGTATCCATCTTAGATCCCCGACAAAACCCCATTGTTCTGCTAATTATTAGTTATGCGGTGCGGCGTTTGCCGTATATGCTCCGATCAATTTATGCAGGGCTTCAGCAGACGAGTGTTACATTGGAAGAGGCATCACAGAATCTCGGCGCAAGCTCAGCACGGACGCTGTATAAGATTACGCTGCCCCTTGTGATCGCCAATATCATCGCCGGCTCAATCCTCGTATTCTCATTCTCTATGTTGGAAGTGTCCGACAGCTTAATTCTGGCTATGCGGGACCAGTATAACCCAATTACCAAAGCCATTTGGAATCTCTCACAACGCCCGGTTGGTGGGGCGTATATTGCCTGTGCATTGGGGGTTGTGGGGATGTTTATCCTGATAGCGTGTCTAGTTACTGCGGGGCGTATACTGGGGGGACGTTTGGGTGAGATTTTCAAGATTTGATGCGCGTATCCATTAAATGTAATGAGTCAAACGCACCAAGCGGGCAGGTTGCTTTGCCTTACACGCTTGGTTCAATATACAATGTCTTTTCGTGGGTGTAAGTCACGAAGCCTGCGGCGGTGCCCTTCGGTTTGACGACATACCGAAACCATGTATAATCAACCGGGACATAGCTGGAGTGTTGCGCTTTACTAAAGAACGCTGCAATCTGGGCCGCCTTTAGCAACGTTGGCATTGGGATACCCGGCTTGTTTTCGGGATTGCGAATGATAACATGTGAACCGTGAATCTGCTTTGCATGTAACCACATATCTCGACTTGAAGCAATTCGGCGGAGGAGTAGGTCATTTTCCTTGCTGTTGCGCCCAACGTAAATCTGAAAACCATCAGGCGAGGTATATTTCCGAAATGCGCCAGCGGATTCGGTCTGCTTGGACTGACGTTTGGTTTCTTTTATCCAACCTTTTTTTACAAACTCAGACTGAATCGCTCGAAGTTCCTTCAACCCCTTTGCCGCCTCTACTTCTGAGGTATAAGCCTGTAATACCTCTTGCTCTGCCTCATTATCAGCAATCAACTGATGGATGACCGAAATTCCGCGTTTTGCTTTGGTGTATCTCTTGAAGTATTGTTGGGCGTTTTCTGACGGACTGAGTTGCGGATCAAGTTTAATTGGCAAGACACTTAAATCTGGACTGTAGTAGTTTTGTACCTCGATAACTGCTTGTCCTCGTTTGGTATGGTGTAAATTCGCAGTGAGGAGTTCACCTTTGATCCGATAATCTTCAGCCTGCTCCGCATTCGCCAAATCCTGTCGTAGCGACACCTGTTTCCGAACCAATGCCCCGCTCATCTTGTCCAAAACTTGACGCAATCCATTCCGATCAGATTGCATCGTCTCATCGTGAATAACTGCATCGTAGTAGGCGGCGAGTGCTTTGCTCATCGTTTCAAAAAACCGACTCTCAGTGTGTGGAAATTGTGCAAGTTTGAGCGCAGCGACAGCGACAACTTTATCTCCCTCCTCCAAGTTGTTGCTTTCCGATTGGGACTGTTTACCCCGATCGTTTGCTTCAATAAGTACTTGGGGGCGGCTGTGGGAGGACTGGAAGCACCCTACAACCTGCTGATATGCCTCCCACAGGTCCGCTAGGGTAGATTGATTATCGACACGAGCGATAATCTCTTTGGCAAGGGTTGGGCTCAAGCCATCGATTTGGTTAAACAGAAATCGCCAACCAATCTCCCGATCTTCAACAAGCGAAATAAAGGTTTCTTGGTCTAGCTTGAGTGGATGCCATTTATCTTGTTGCGGCGGTGGGGTATAAGCTAGACCGGGCAATACCTCACGATAGCGGCTCATCGTTTCGTCGATATGCTTGATACTTTCGAGGATATTGCCGCTCGCTTCATCTACGAGGATGATATTGCTGTGCTTGCCCATAACTTCTGCGATAATCGATTTGGGGGACGTTTCGAGGACATCGGAAGTGGGTGCGATGGTGAGCTTTAGAACTCGATCCAAGCCAACCTGCTCGACTGCTGTGAGTTGTCCCCGTATAACGTGCTTCATCAGGAAGTCTGCAAAATGGGATCTGGCTTGTCCTTTCGGCGGGCGTTCTATCAGGTGTGCACGGGCATGAACAGAATGAGTCGAGATCAGCAAAAAGTGAGTTGTGGTTGACTGAGAGATTTTCAGTACAATGCTGTGAGAGTTCAACTGTTCAATATGCCGAATGGTACCATTTAGAATTGTATGACGGAGTTCATCCGTTACAAGATGTAAAGCTAGGCTATCAAATGACATGAGGTAGACCCCGTGGAAGCGATGTATAGTGAATTTTTGTACCTTCAGCAGCAGCACGTTTCTCAGCGTTTTGCTCGGTGGAATAATTGCTCATTATACCATAATTCCACAGAGAACGGCACGAAAAACTGACCTGTGGTGCCTCGGCGTTGATAGCTTGACTTGTAGGAGCCTCTCACTCTCTCCTTTGGTAGCGGATTGATTGACAGCTCCCTACAATTGTGTTAGAATTTTCGTCGAATTTAAGCTATTTCAGGCTTTCCGAGTTTCTGATGGTAGGGGCGTATGGTTCGTGCCTACACTAAAAAGCACTAAAAAGGAGGATTTTAATGCGTAGGTTTTGGATTAGCACTTTAGTATTTGTTCTAGCTGTTACACTGATAGTACCATCACTGACAAGGAGTCAGGACAGTGTGTTGGATAAAGTAAAAAATAGGGGGAGGCTAGTTTGTGGGGTATACGGCGGTTTGCCCGGCTTCAGCTTCCTCAGCCAAGATGGCACATGGAGTGGTTTCGACGTGGATTATTGTCGGGCAATTGCTGCCGCTATTTTCGGCGATCCAGATAAGGTTGAATTCGTGCCGTTGAAGGCACCGGAACGTTTTCCCGCCCTTCAGACAGGTGAGATAGATGTCTTAATAAGAAACACTACCTGGACGCTTACTCGAGACACCCAGGTGGGTGCTGACTTCGCCCCGCCTACCTTTTACGATGGCCAAGGATTCATGCTACGTAAAGCGCACGGCATCACTTCCTTAGAGGAGTTGGCAGGCGCGAGTATCTGTGTCACCGCAGGCAGCACGACTGAGCTAAACCTAGCGGATACAATGCGAGCTTTAGGGGTAGATTTTAACCCGGTTGTTTTTGAGGAGATTGATACCCTTTACAACAGTTACGAGCAGGAGCGTTGTGATGTCGTTACAAGTGATAAATCGCAGCTGGCTGCCCGTCGCAACGTCTTAAAGAATCCAGAGGCACATGTTATTCTTGATGTGACTATTTCAAAGGAACCGTTGGGACCCGTCACTATCCATGGAGATAACAAATGGAACGATGTCGTTAGCTGGGTTGTTTATGCCACGTTCTTCGCCGAGGAGCACGGAATTGCTCAATCGAATGTTAGTACTTATAAATCCAAAAACCCAGAGATTGGACGCTTCTTGGGCGAAACCGGCGATATGGGCGGGAAACTCGGTCTGTCGAAAGATTGGGCGCGTCAGGTTATCGCTACCGTCGGCAACTATGGTGAAATTTTTGAACGTAACCTTACCCCCATTGGTCTGCCGCGCGGTATAAATAAGCCTTGGACTCAAGGGGGCTTGCTGTACGCAATGCCGTTTCGTTAACCAATTTCACGAATGCAGCGCGATTACCTCCATTTCTTTGGACAGGTTGGAATGAGTTTTGCCCTTCAATGGAGATATAATTTTGGACGAATATTTAGGTAATTAACCTGCGAATACGCAAAATCAATGATTAACAACACACAATACAAAAGCGTAATCGTTAAAGCCGTACAACACTATGAAAAACAACTCACCCAAAAGTGCTTCAGATAAAATACCTTTCTGGCGGGATATTCGTGTCCTGCGTGTGCTGTTCCAGGTCATCTTCCTTATTGGAGTCATCCTATTGGCTGGCATTTTCTACACAAATATGTTGAAAGGATTGCGCGGTCTTGGCTTGACTTTAAATCTCAGTTTTCTTAAGGATGAAGCCGGGTTTGGGATAGCTGAAGGGATCGCTTATGAGCCTTCAAATACCTATCTAAGGGCGTTTTGGGTGGGCGTGGTAAACACCATAAGGGTTAGCATCATAGGGATTGTATGCGCCACAATCTTGGGACTTGTTGTTGGCATCGCTCGGCTATCAAGCAATTGGCTGGTCAGAAATATAGCAGCTATTTACGTCGAATGTTTCCGCAATATCCCGCTCCTACTACAGATTTTGTTTTGGTATACTGCGGTAATTCTTCAGCTTCCCTCGGTACGGAAGAGTTTCACATTCTTCGGAAGTGTATTCATTAATCAACGAGGGGTATATCTTCCCTCACCGCAACCCACATCGGGTGTGAAGATTTGGCTCGGCTACCTCGCTGTAGGATTCATTTTTGCACTGGCTCTCTATCTCGTACGACTGAGGACGCTTCGACAGATGGAACAGCCCGGGTTCGCTGCAAAGTGGGCACTGCCGGCGTTTCTGTTGGCAGCTATTTTGGGCTGGTTTCTGACACCAGGGAAGCCGTTTACTTGGGAGTTGCCGGCTTTGAAGGGATTTAACTTCGTCGGAGGCATATATCTGTCTCCGGAATTTGCTGCCCTTTTAATTGGGCTTGTAATTTATACCGGGGCTTTCATCGCCGAAGTAGTGAGAAGTGGTATACAGTCCGTGGCGAAGGGACAACAGGAAGCAGCTAAGGCAATAGGTCTGAGTGAATTTCAAACGCTGAGGTTGGTTATTCTACCCCAAGCTTTGCGCGTGATCGCGCCGCCCCTCACCAGTCAGTACCTGAATCTCACCAAAAACTCCAGTTTAGCTGTCGCAATCGGCTTCCCAGATCTGTTTAACGTCGGCAACACAATGATGAATCAAACCGGACAATCCATCCCTATTTTTGCAATGATCATGATGAGCTACCTGTGCATCAGCTTGACAACATCGGCGTATATGAATTGGTACAATCGCCGGATTAATCGGATCGGACGATGAGAGGAAAAGAAGCACGTGAAAGCACAAGAACCTAATCAAGCGATTAAACCGCCAATTGAATCAAAGGGTATATTACGGTGGTTGAAGGAGCACCTTTTTAACACTTGGTATAACACGCTTCTCACCGTTTTAGCTGTTGGATTTTTGTACATTGTTTTTAAGGGTATTTTGACTTGGGGATTCACGGAGGCAAACTGGAACGTTATACCCGCCAACCTGCAAATTTTTCTAGTTGGTGCTTATCCGAGAGCGGAGATATGGCGTGTATGGGTTGTAATTTATACTTTGGGTGTCCTGACGGGATTGAGTGCCGGAATCTGGGGAGGGTTAGCCCTCCGACTTGCCCTTGTTATCGGGGGGGTTGGAGGGGGAATTGGAATTATCCTAGCCTTTTGCCCTGCACCTTTGTCGAGTAGATTTGGTCTTTTGGGGGGGGTAGTGTTGCTGGCCGCCTCCCTTTTTCTGGGACGCGGCAGAAGAGGGCTACGCTTTTGGGTTCTGGGCGGTTGGTTGTTATCATTTCCTTGGACGATGATATGGCTGCACGGGTTCGGTGGTCTGCCTACTGTTTTTACAAGTAACTGGGGGGGGCTTCTCCTGACACTTATCCTAGCAGCTGTGGGTATCGTTGTCTCTTTTCCACTCGGAGTTCTTTTAGCCCTCGGCCGGCGGAGCAATCTCCCTACGATTAAATGGGTTTCGACAGCGTATATCGAGACAGTACGGGGGGTGCCTTTGGTAACAATTCTGTTCATGGCACAGATCATGGTCCCGATTTTTCTGCCCGATTTTCGCATTGACAAAATCTTACGGGCGATGCTCGGTATTACCCTTTTTTCAGCGGCTTACATGGCAGAAAATGTCCGTGGAGGACTTCAATCACTTCCAAAAGGACAGTATGAGGCTGCCCATGCGCTGGGCCTCAACTATCCACTTACCATGTTACTGATCATTCTACCGCAGGCACTTCGCTCTGTTATCCCGGCAATTGTCGGGCAGTTCATCAGTCTCTTTAAGGATACATCGTTAGTCGCTGTCATCGGGCTGCTTGATCTATTGGGTATAGCCAAAACGGTTATTGCAAATCCTGACTGGTTGGGACTACAAGCTGAGGTATACCTATTCGCTGCAATGGTCTATTTTGTTTTTAGTTACTCAATGTCATATATGAGTCAGAAGATTGAAGGAGCACTGGGAGTCGGGTAGGAACGAGATTGCCTCGCGTATACTAGGAAGGGAGAGATAAAGCAGTGGCTAACCTTGAAAATAGTCTGGAGGATTCAATTATTATCTGTGAGGATGTCCATAAATGGTTCGATGATTTCCATGTACTTAAAGGAATTACTACCACATTCAAAAAAGGAGAAAAGGTTGTGATATGCGGCCCTTCGGGGTCGGGCAAGTCCACACTCATCCGTACGATAAACCGTCTGGAGGTGCACCAAAGGGGGCGCATCATCGTTGATGGTATCGAACTCAGTGATGATCTCCGTAATATAGAACGTATCCGCCAAGAGGTCGGCATGGTGTTCCAGCAGTTCAACCTGTTTCCCCACCTAACTGTCCTGCAAAATGTCACGTTAAGTCCTATCTGGGTGAAGAAGATGACAAAAAGTGAGGCAGAATCGGAGGCTTTAGGGTTATTAGAGCGGGTCGGCATTAAAGAACATGCTCACAAATTTCCCGCCCAGATTTCGGGAGGACAACAACAGCGTGTCGCAATTGCAAGAGCTTTGGCAATGCAGCCCAAAATTATGCTGTTCGACGAGCCGACAAGTGCCCTTGACCCTGAGATGATTAACGAAGTTTTGGATGTGATGCGTGAGTTAGCCGCGTCTGGCATGACGATGCTGGTTGTTACACATGAGATGGGGTTTGCCCGTGAGGTGGCGGATCGGATTATCTTCATCGATGAAGGAGCAATTGTCGAGGAGGCAGCACCGGAGGCTTTCTTCGATACCCCTCAGAATGAACGTACTCGGCTTTTCATTTCCCAAACGCTACAACATTAGGTACAACTAGAGCGGATAAAGACTTCCTAGCAAAAAAATGAGGGATATGGAACCGAAAAGTTTATCGCGCCGTGCAAATTCAAGATTGGATCTACTGTCGAATACTTTCATCGCCATCAGAATTCTTCCTTGCATTCCTGTTTTGAATCAAGTATAATTGTATTCGCAACTGTACAATGGATTAAAGAAAGTTCAAAAAGTGATGTTAGGTTCAAATGGAAGCATTTCCCCGGCTGTATGCTGTATTTTGTACCTCTTAGCGCTAAGACTTGATTTTCATTTGCAGTTTTGAATCTTCAGGAAAGGAGGTACACACCGATGGCAACAGGTCGAGTGAAATGGTTCAGCGATCAGAAAGGTTACGGGTTTATCGTAACCGATGAAGGGCAAGATGTCTTCGTCCACTATTCCAACATCGAAGGAACTGGCTTCAAAACCCTTGATGAAGGGCAAGAGGTTGAATTCAACGTCGTGGAAGGACAAAAAGGGCTTCAGGCCGAAGAAGTCAGAAGGCTTTGAGATTGATAAAGCTGACAATACTATATAGAAAATGAAACCGGGGAAAAAGCTCCCAAGCGATTGGGAGCTTTTTTTATTGGGCTGAACAAATTCAATTAGGAGTTATGCACTTGAGTTTGTCCTAACGCGTTCATTACGCGTCTTTAAGGGAGTCGGCATATGCTGTATGCCGTACCCCCTTCCCTTGCTAAGAACCCTCACCCCCCACAAGCAGGGGGAGGGCGCGCGGAGCGTGCCTACTACTTTGGGATTCACAGTCACCGCCCGATTCATCGGGCAGCGTGAGTTGTATTGCCGGTGATTCATCATCGAACTACGAGGGTTTGAACGAACTGCGTAAGTCCTATCAATGAAGGGTTTTATTTTTATATACCAACAATTGACTCATGATTTCATCAACGAGATTTAGAAGCTTGCCTGTACAGTTTCAGATAACAGAACTAGATAAAAAATTACGCCGCCTCATTCAGAAAATCGATCCAGATCGGTAGATCTTGTTTTAATCATTTCCCTATCATGGAAACGGCTTTATTTTCTTCGGAACGCTCCCCAACCTTGGCGAATTCGGTTTCTCCATGTGGGTAGCTCGTTGTCATCCTCAATACTTGCGTTTTTATCATCTTTTGCATCATCCTCTGTTGCATGCTGGTGTGCAGGTATTTCGTCATCCACGTCAAACTGAGGGGTATTTTGGATTAATCCCATATTGTGGTGCACTTCTTCAAAGTCCGGATTAATCTTTAATGCCTGCTTCCAACAGGCGCACGCTAGTTCTACATTACCTTGCTTGTAACAGATGATCCCCAACTTGTTGTACGCTTCAGGCAGGGCAGGATCGATAGACAGTGCCCGCTTAAATGCTTCGATTGCCCTTTCAATGTTGTCTTGGTACATGTAAGCATTTCCAAGGTTATAGTGTATCTCCGCAAGATTCGGATCTTTACGAACGATTTGTTCCCATTGAGCAATAGCCTCGTCAAAGCGATTCTGTTCCCAATATTTAATGGCTCGGTCGTTAGCGATTTCAGCTCGCTTACTCATGAATCTTTCCAATCTGGTGGTATAGGTAGGTTGTGTGAGCTTGGTGTTAGCACTCGCGAGCATACAATCATTTGCAGTTTATCTCCAATCTTTGGAGCTTACTTGGATTGTATTCGCGCTGCCAAGCCCCCTCAATATCAAGGAAGGTTATCAATTATAACATCACTAAACAACTATATCACATGCCGCAATTTCAGTCAACACCAAAGTCAGAAAGAAATGTGCAAATAGGTAAAGAGACTCGGGAGATTAGATAGAAGGGACTCTATCGGGCCTTGACGGCAGCCGCACAAACACTCTCAATTCCATTTTCAGTCAATTCGGATTGCCTCTGCAAGTTCCCAGCTAAAGTCAAAGTAGTAATTTTGCTTTTTGCTTTGAGGGACGCAGATGATGCAGCACTTACCATTGTGGGTGAAGCGATCGGCAATCGCAACAAGATTGAGCTCGTAGGAATATATTATTTCAATTGCATCAAGGACGAGAAGATTGCGCGTTTGGAAATGTCTTTCTAGCAAGTCTTCAATAGCGATTTGTATCAGGAGGTGTATTTTTGCTTTTGCGCCAGCATAAGCGATTGATGCACGCTGTTTGTTTAATTCATCAAGCAGATACAGATTCAAGTTTACGTAATAATCTGTGGAGTTGCCAAATTTCTCGTTGAGTAGATGTTTGACTAAGTTCGTTTTGCCGGACTGAAAATCTCCGACAAGGCAAATTGTCCCGTGCTCAGACCTAGAATCAATGCGAGTAGCCAAGACTTGATAGGCTTTCTGTTGATTTTTATGGAGTGGGTATGTTGGCATGGGATTGGAATCATCTCAGAGAGGAGATGTTAAAAAATCCTCCCAGTGGAAGTGTGGCAGAGGAAACTCCTCCGTTGCTTTGCATTGTCAAAAAGTTGCTGCTTTCTCAAAAAAGTCAATCTCGACTACCTCCACATTCGCACGCTGGGCGTTGTCAGCGACCCGCTGAACAACCATTTCCCGAACAAATGGGATGGGGATGCGTTTGACGCGGTGGACGACTTCCTCCGTGCAACGGATTGAGGTGTTACCCAAGAATGGACCTTCTTGCGCCTTAGCTGCATGGGGATGTTCGCACGTTTCCGGCACAAGCTGCTGCAAGCGCATTGAAACGTAATCAGTCACCCAACCTTTGAGTGCTTCCCCTTTTTCCTCGTCAACTGCGGTCGGTTGGGGTTTCTGATCTAATTTCTGACTAATACCGATTAGTAAATCTTCCAAACGATTCAACCGGTCCTCAACCGCGGATAATCGTTCTTCTACTTTGTTTTCACTGTTCATTATTTTTTTCTCCTCAAATGTGCGGATATTATGCGTGATGTGTAACGTGGATCAACTCTTGAACCCCTGAACAGATAAGGATTTACGCAAAAGTACTGAAAATATATCAGCCATATTTTACCGCCGAGGCGTGAAAGACGGGATTCCCGTTTTATCAAACCGATTCTTGACCGCTTTCATGATTTCCGGCGTAATTTCACTGTAACCGTGTTCACGGGCGTATTTTTCGACGCTTTTAGTGACCATCCCTCGTGCGAAGGAGGGAACACGCTGCAATCTTTGTTGTGCAGCATCTGTCCATTGTAGCTCGTAGTCAGTTTCAGCCGCAAAGGGAGTCGTTTGCTCGAACCGAACGTTTTGACCTCCGGCCTGCCCCGGTTGGTATTCGCAGGACGGATCTTCGGCGAGATAGTTATCGGTGAGCGCGTAGGCGCGGGCGCGACAACCACCGCAAACGTCTCGAAATTCGCAGGTGCCACACTTACCCTCCAACAATTTCCGATCTCGTAGCTCTTGAAAAACTTTAGATTGATTCCAGAGGGTCGCAAAACTTTCTGTCTTCAGATTGCCGACGCTCACCTGCATATACGGGCAAGGTGTTAAATCACCTTCAGGCGTGATGCGGCAATAATAGATACCACAGGGACACGTACCGCTCGGATAGGCTTGTAGAAAGGGCGAATCCGATTGTTGTTCATAGATGACCCGCTTGTAGTGTGGTGCACACTTCGCTGCGACGAGCATTTTGCCACGATATTTCGCCTGCAACTCAAAAAGTGTCGAGAGCATACGCTCATATTGAGCAGGGGTGATGTCCATCACTGTTTTCCCTCTACCGGTTCTTACGAGAAAATAGAGGTTGAACACCTTCGCACCGAGCTCATAGGCAAAATCAACGATTTGTGGAATCTCATCGTAATTCCAACGCGTCACAGAGGTCTGGACGAGGAAATCAAGGTTTGCCCGCCTGAGAGCTTCGACACCGTTCATCGTGCCTTCCCAAGCCCCTTCCATTCCTCGAAACTGGTCGTGATTGACTGGATCCACAGCATCCAAACTGATGCCTGCACCAGCAACACCGTGATCGCTCATCCTCTGGACCGTTTCATCGTTCAGCAGGACGCCGTTTGTGCCCATCACCACTAAGAACCCGGTTCGAGCTGCGTAATCTGAGATTTTCAAAATGTCAGGACGCAGCAACGGTTCGCCACCTGTGAGAATCAAAAGGATGTTGGGATTGATTTCAGCAATCTCATCAATCACGCGGAAACACTGGGATTGGGTCAACTCCGAATCGCGATAATACCCGCTCGGAAATTCGTTGGTATCCACAAATCCAGCGGGGAGATAGCAGTGTATACATTTGAGATTGCATAGCCGTGTGATATTCCATGAGACGGCTTGGACTTTCGTTTCCATCTGTCTACTTTCCTAATAATGCTTTTCTCCGTTTATCAAGCGACCCTCAAACTCAAAGCTAACACAAACACAACAAGGCCAGCAAGTATCGTAAAAATTCCGAATAGGTCTACTCTTCTTTGCAACTTAGAAACCTCTAAATCGTCAAAATTCGGGCTTGCCACCGCGGATTCCAACCTCCGATTGAACACGGCGATATGAAGGCTATGGAATAGAGTCATCAGCCCGACACAGGCAAGTTTTACGATAAACGCAACGACATAGCCTCGCGAAAAGTGCATCTGTGTGTTCAGTCCGACGATGAACAGGTTCATCGCACCGGTGATCAGGAGAATGTGGATTGTGAAACGGATAATATGCCGCAGGCGATTCCGAATAACAGAAGCGTGTTGGACACTTTCAAGGAGATGAAAATGCTGCCTCAGAATCGGTGTCGCAACGCTAACAGAAAAAAAGATTCCGCCAACCCAAACGATTGCAGCGATGAGGTGTATCCAACGGATGAAAAGTTCAACAACTGGGCGCATGAATAGGTAGAACGTAAAACGTAAGGAAATCTACATGCCTCTGCTTCATTTTCTGAGTACCAGAATCCAGTCTGTGTTGATTTGTTCCTCTCTGGGTACTTTAATGAAATGTTTGATAATCTCTGATCCAAAATAGCTTTCAATATCAAATCCGATATTTTCTGCCAGGGTCATCAGATACTTCCAGCTTTCAAATAGCTGACCACGGATTCGGTTATTGCCTACGACAATAATGTATCGTCCTCCATCGCGTAATACCGAATAAACTTCAGACAGATTTCTCTGCATATCGTCTAAGTATTTGAAAGCGATATACGCGCGTCTTGGGTCCTTTTCAAAAATCTTCTCGATGACACTATCCGCCGCTGCCACATCAATCTGATGGCAGGTCCGATAATCCTGTGATGAAACACTTTCAGTACCGACATGCTTTTTCTTTAAGGGCGTTAAAGGTCCATCGGCAAACCCTAACCAATAGAGCTCTAATTGATGGGTTCTCGGATAATCGACTGCATTCACATACGGCGGCGAAGTAAGAACCAAGTCAAAAGTCCCCGCATCGTACTTAATATTCCGTGCGTCCATGTTTTCTGGAAAATTTACGGTTATATCTTGTGGTACGTTTTGAGAAAATTCTATCATTTTGGGAACTTTGACTAGCACCGTTTCCACAAATTTCTTCAGGGCATCGGAGGGATTGACCTGTTTGTTCAGCACCTTCCGAATTACAGTTCTCGTGCAATTATCATCGGCGTTGGATACTGAACGGATAATCGAGGAGAAACAGACTCTGAAGAAGTCTTTAACATGCTTACTCTTATCAAGGGACTCAATAATCTTTTTTAAGTAAGCCAATTCTAAAATTATTTCTCTGTTGAACCAATTATCCCTGTAAGGGAAGGACGGTATATCCAATTCTGATACCAGAGTGGGTTGGTAGCCTTCTACGGCATTAAACAGAGATTCTTGAGCTTCGATGAGTTCCTTTTCAGCTAAGGGTGTTACCTTGACAGTTGAGATAAAGCGAGAAAATGGATCGACATCAATACCGACAGAGTTTCGGTTCAGTAAGAGTGCCTCAACATTTGTCGTCCCGCTCCCCGAAAACGGATCGAGTATCATATCGTTTTCTTGAGAATACCGTTTGATTAACCAACGCGGTAATTCGGGAAAAAATTTAGCAGGATACTTGTGCAATCCGTGAGTGAGATGAGTCTGATCGTAGCTAATAAACAGAAATTGATCGCCATCATTAACAGGTAATTCCACAGGAATATCCCCATCAATCCGCACAACCTCCTCCCCAAACGGATTCACAATTTTCCGAACATTGTCCATCAATTGATGGACGAATAGGTCGGGTTGATGTGCCTCACGTTTAGGTCGCTTCCGCCCCCCATTTTTTTTGGCAATCTTCGTCGATATAGCTGATAGTGAAATAGGGTACGATGATAAATCTATTGATGTTTGTGTGCGATGAATATCTTCCGTTTTCACTGTAATGGACCCCTACATCCCAAAATTACCCCGTGCGGCCTCCATCACCTCGGTAGTGATTTCGGTGTGTCCATTCTCACGGGCGAATTCTTCGATGCTGTTCTGCGCCATCGAACGGACGAAACTAGGCACGCGCTCCAAACGCGCTAACGCTTCTGGTGTCCATACCGGCCCGGTCGCCTCCGGCTCTTGAAATGCTTCCGCTACAACCAATGTGAACGGGCATTTCCCGCCGCCTTCGGCGGATACCGGCGGTGCTTCGGAGATCAGATTGTCTGGGTTCTTTTGAGTTAAGAAGGAACGTACCATCCGCATCGGCTGCGCCGCTTCGCTTTTACCACCGAGTTGCACATCAAGGGATTTTAGCATCTGAGTTTCCCACGGGTTCATGTGCATTGCGAATTCAGCAAAACAATCTGGGCACTCGAAGATAGCCGTCAACGAGCCTTGATCCGGCGTCGCTGTTTCCCTAAACTCCATCGCTGTGTTACATTCAAGGCATAAGAATTTCATTGATTCACTCCGTTTATATGTTACATTTTCCGTTCAAAGAACATCCGAATTTCATCTGTGATGCCGAAAAATGCTTGTCCTGTGGGAGTATCTCGGTATCGATCAACAAACGCACTACCCTCATCCGCAGCGATAGAAATTCGCGGATCGAAAGGGATTTTGCCGAGTAGAGAAATGTCAAATTGACGCGCCATCTCCTCCGTGTGCCCCGATGGGAACAGATCTTCAGTTTTGCCACAATCGGCGCAGACGTAAGCTGCCATATTTTCGACGATGCCGATTACCGGTGCGTTGAGTAATTTCTTTGCCATCGTCAACGATTTTTTGACGATAAGCTGCGAAACCCCAGAAGGGATTGTGACAACAACCGTGCCGCCAAGATCCGGCAGGAGGCCGACGAGGTTCGGCAAACGGTCTGTGCCGGGCGGGAGATCGACCAGCAAATAATCAAGCGTTCCCCATTCAGTATCAGAGAGGAATTCGCGGAGGGCGGTCATCTCCATCGTCCCCCGCCAGGTAAAGGCATCCTTCTGCGTTTGGGCTTCCCACAGAACAGGGGTTTCGTCATCCTTGAGGAACAAATCCATCGACATTACCTTGACCCCAAGTGGACTGAGGGCAGGCTTAACGCCATCGGCACCATAATCAATTTGGCATCCTCTCACCCCCATCATTTTGGCAATTGAGGGGCCATTGATGTCAGCGTCAACTACGCCAACATTGTGTCCGCGCAATCCAAGAGCCGAAGCGAGGTTTGCCGTAATCGCACTTTTACCCACCCCACCCTTTCCGCTCATGATGGCAAGAGTGTGGCGGACAGACGCAAGTCGTTTTTGTAAGCGATTGACTTGCTGGGTCACTTGTCCAACGATGTTAGAACCGCCATCGGCGGGGAGGTCTTTGTAAGTTTTCATAAGTTTTGATTAATGATAGATAAACAACGGAATGCCCGCCTGCGCCACCAAGGATTTGGTTACACTGCCGAAGACGAACTCCGACACGCTTCGTTTCCCATACGCTCCCATGACGAGCAGATCGATTTCATGTTCTCGGATGTAGGACAGAATCGCTTCATCTACCTTGCCTCTCAATTGGACCTTTTCTGGCTGCACCCCATATCTATTGAAGTAATCGCTGAGCCTACCGAGCAACTGTATGCCACGACTTGCATTATTGTTCACATTCAGGAGGGTGATATGGCACTGATTCCAGATGTGAAGCAGGAGAAACATATGAATTGCTTTGGTAACTTGGACGCTGTTATCATAAGCGACGAGCACTTTTTTAATCGGTCTGACAGAATCGGGGACTGCAAGGACCGCAGTCAACCCGTTATGAAGAATTCGATCCAAGGTGTTACCCGGTTCACGTTTGACGTTGTACCGAAAAAAGGTCTTCTGCCCAATTATAATAAAATCGTGGAATCTTGATTCTTCAATAATTTCCCGAAATGGGCTGCCCATCTCTGAATGGATGGAGTGGTGGATCCCTTTCTCCTGACAGGTGTTCCCAAAGTCTTTAAGGACCCCATTGACTACCTCCCGCGTCTCTTGAAAGTGTTGCTGGTCAGCAAGTCGATCGTAGTGCATCGCTCCAATTGGCGCGGGCCCACTTGCACGTTGGATACCCGGCAGATCAATTACTCCGATGCCTGTTAGTGAGGCTTTATGTTCAAGAGCGATTTGCGTGGCATATTCGACCGCTGCCTGAGAATAGCTTGAGTCATCTAGACACACAAGGATTTCTGCAAAATGTAAAGGATTTCTGGGGGACATTGACAAACTCCGATCTAAATTGACACACACCCGGCTTGGATATACGCTGGATAATTCATTTTTCTTAAGTACCTGTTTAAATACAAAGGGTAATTGGAGATACTATACCCGATAAACACCAAGGTGATGAGCAGATAGAAGCAAAATTCAGCGTAAGATCGGTTGCTGTGTATTTTATCTTATACCAGATTGACGCACTGCTCTGGAATTTCGGCTATTAGTTCTATACGGTTACCGTGTTCGTTATGTCAATGCCTCGCATTGACTTCTCCCAACACATTTAAGGCTGCTCCGTATCTTCGTAAACAATTTTCCCATTTTCTCGTGCCCATCGCTCTCGAAACCCAACGTGAGAAATTTCATTTCGGCTACGGTCAAGTTGTCGTTCCGTTTCTGTGACAACACTTTCTGGTTCAAGCTCAAAAATCACTTTCACTTTCGTTTGATTGGCTGCATAGAACACAGCAAAGTAGACTTTATTGTTTCTCCAAATTCTATTCAAAGATTCTTGGCGCTTTTCCGGCGGATGCTTAAACATTCTATCAAACTGGCCGGAACCACCTTCCTTGCATGATAGGTATTCATACAGAATTGTAGGGTTATCTGGAGAACGGGCATCCGCGTCTTGCTTTGAGGTGATCAGTTCATGGCTAAGGATCTCAGCAATAATCATCTCCTTGACGAGTCCTGGTTGTAAAATATTATGAATTCCTACAGTCCTTGCTAATTCTGCAGCCTTCAACACAAGTTCAATGATTTTGCGATATATTTCACTCGCCATCAGCAAACAAAACCCCCTGTTGATCGTTATCAAGCTCGTGAAGTCTCTTTGTACCTGCGTGAACAAAAGTTGGTTCAATCTCAAAAGCGATAAAATTGCGACTGTTTCTCTTGCACACAACTGGGCACGTGCTGACCCCTGCAAAAGGATCTAAGACTAAATCTCCTGGAGATGAACTGGCTAAAACAATCCTTTCCATTAACTTTTCAGGTTTCTGAATAGTATTGAGAGCTTTTCTATGAACTAACTCTTTTGATTTATAAGTAAGCTGTTTTATATCGCCCCAAACATCTCCCGGATTTTTACCCTCTTTGTTAAACTTTGTCTTTCCAAATTTGCCATTTAACACGGAAGGCACTCGTTCACAACGGCGCCGATGCTCCAACTCAACAAGCTGTGCTACTCTGATTGCATCTAGATTATAACATCGTGGGCGTTTGCCCTTAATGAAATAGCATATTATGTCATAGTTGTTGGTGTATTTGATTCGTCCTTGGGCAAGGCGACTCGGTTGATACCAGACAATTTTTGAGCGTAGGTTCAAAAATGGGCGGTAATCTATAAAGTCAATGCAGTTAGGCTTGCCAAACAGATACAAAGCCCCTCCATCTTTCAACTTAGGTGTGAAACATTTGATTAATTTAAGATTAAATTCTTGGATTGAAGATATCTTATCCCATTCATTCTGTGTTGTGCCATACGGTCCATCACATACAATCAAATCGACCGATTCATCCTTGACTTTTTTGAGTAACTCGAAAGCATCTCCACAGTAAAGCGTGTTCAGTTCAAGCATTATTTCCCGCCTCCTGATTTATCATATAGCTAGCAGGTTGAGTTTATCAATCACAATAAAAGACTTAAACTTAACTTTAGCCTCCTTGGTTCGGGCTACTGTAGGTGCCGTTACTCTTCTCCCGTTTCAACTCCATCACTCAACATATAATTAATAATCGTAGGCAGATTCCGTCCTAACCCCTATTCCTCAGTCTGCACATCATTTTCCCTCATCTACCTCTCCGTCCTGCTGGTAATATGTCCCAAGCACCTCATTGTCTAAACTCCGTCCTTCCTCAATCACCTGCGCTGCGAAATCTAGGCTGATTGTCGTGAGGTTGGCTTCCTTTGCTCGTTGCTCGACACGGGATTGTGTAATGTTTCGCATGAATCCAGCGGGCACGAGGTTCAACCGTTCACGGGCATCTGGCGTCCATTCAAGCGAACTTTCAAACGTTTCCCCTTGGGAGGTCTCAGCGGACTCGCGGGACCGCGCGACAGCTCTCAGTTCAGGGGCGTCTTCACGGACAGCGGAAGCCTGATCCATGCTCTCATTGATAATCTGCATCGCAAACTCGTTGGTGATTGTACCAATCTTCTGGACACGCGCTGACTTTTCGATTCGCGCTTTGACGTTGCGCCGCATATACCCCCTTGGAACATTCCGCAACGCTTTTTTCGCCCGATCTGACCATTGGAGACGGACACCGTCGAAGGTCTGTTCCTCGCTGGCACCGCCCTCCTGATCTGCAACCCTCTGGAGAGAATCTTTATCAACCATCTGAAATCGGTCGCCAGCCACACCGCAGACCGGACATTTCACGGGTTGTTGGTCGCGGGCGGCATAGCCACAATCGCCACAGATGTAGGTCTTGATTGCGTTGGAATCCAGCACTGTTTGCGTTGCAATCTCTTTCGCAACTTTGGTCATCCGCTCCGCTGAACGTCCCGGCATAAAGGTCTCCATTGCTTGCTCAATAACACTCTCGGTAATTACAGAGTGCCCGCGTTCAATGGCAAAACGGTGGACAGCGGTGCGTGCGATGCCTTGCACCTGCGGCGGTGCTTTTGTCATCCGATCTAAGGCTTCCTGTGTCCAAACCACCGTCTCCTCTGCTCTGACATCAACTTTTGGAACATACCGCTGGCTTGACAAGAACACATTACACGGGGCTAGGCGCAATAAGTTTTCGGTGTTGCTGCCGATGTCCATATCGGGATCACTGTGGACGCCGATTCTGCCCAACACTAGCATCCACGGTTCGGTCTTTCGAGCGTATTGCAGGATTTTCTCAAACGCTTTGCCATCCAACAAGGTGATTTTGAGGTCGTAGTTGTGGTCTTCCTTGGCGATGGTTCGGGCAATCTCCAGATGGGATTGATAGATTTTGGCAAGCCCGGTGTCGATAACCTCCTCGTGCAACTGCTCCTGCTCTTTGAATCGGAAAGTTTTAGAGGCTCGCTCGGTTAGGACACTGACAACCGAATTGAACACCACGTAGTGAAGATACGGGTCATAGACACCAACCGCTTCCACCTGTCTATCAAACTCCTTGCCGATCCGTATTGCCGTCTTCAGTCCACCGAAGGATTCGGGGCTCCCATCAATTCCGACGAGAATATGCCCCTTCTGTCCGTGCATTTCCTCTATATTCCGGACCACAAGGGTATCGGCCTGAATGCGTCGTACAACCCGCTCAACGACGCCACCGAGCAGGCTATCCTTAACCGCCCCCATACCGAGGGCACCCATAATTACAAGGTCGTAATCGCTCGCCTGAATGTCCTCTACCAACTTGATAAAGTGTTTGCCCTCAGGCATTTTGGCTTCAAAGGGAATGTCATTTTCAGCGCATTTCTTCTTCATGACCTCCAAGTATGAATCGGAGATTAACTGAAGCCCCATTGTAATCAAGGTGTCATGAATGCGGCGCTGCTTCTCCAGTTCAGCTTCATCTTGATATTCTTCGGGAAGTGTGTACTCCATCTGCTTGAAACGAACATCGTGCATCTTCGCTGCATAAACGTGAGAACCAACGAGTTGTGACTGAAATTTTTTAGCGAACTCCACAGCGAAATTGACGCTCGCATCGGAATGGTCCGAGTTATCAACAGGTACATAGATTTTTTTAAACATCCTTTTGCCTCCGATGTGAATTTTCCATTGATGAATTATGTCTTTTAGGACTTCCGCAGTTGAACGCTCAAGGCCAACCCCCTGTCAAGGGGAGACAGATAAGGGGGGCAAGGGGTAGCTCGGTGATTCGTTGCCACACGATATACCATCAGGCACCTACAATGACAGCCTTGTTGGACACGGTTGCCGTATTTTCCGTTCCACCGACCGTGGGTTGGTTAGGCACAAAACCTGCCCCTGCGTTGGGTTTATTCCCTGTAGGGGCAACCCTTGCCGCTTTACGGCATACGGAGTATGCCTACTACTAGCAATGCTACTTCGGTCCAATCATTTGGCTGGGAATGACAACCCGATCAAATTCTTCCTCACTCAACAAATTAAGTTCCACCACAGTTTGCCGTAACGTTTTGCGCTCCTGATGGGCGGTTTTGGCGACTAACGCTGCATTGTCATAGCCGATGTAGGGGTTAAGCGCGGTGACAAGCATCAATGAGTCGTTCAGGTATTCCTGGATTTTCTCCCGATTTGGCTCGATGCCGACGACACAGTTTTCGTTGAACGAATCACAGGCATCCGCAAGCAGGCGGATGGATTGGAGCGCGTTAAAAGCGATGACAGGCATAAACACATTCAACTCAAAATTGCCCGATGCACCCGCAATAGCAACCGTTGTATCGCTTCCGATAACTTGGGCGCAAACCATTGTCATGGCTTCGCACTGCGTTGGATTCACTTTCCCCGGCATAATCGAACTACCCGGCTCGTTTTCCGGCAATAGGAGCTCGCCAATGCCGCAGCGGGGACCGCTGCCGAGCCAACGAAGGTCGTTTGCGATTTTGTTCAGGGCACACGCCAGCGTTTTGAAAGCACCGCTCGCTTCGACGATAGCGTCTCGGGCGGCGAGTGCTTCAAACTTGTTGGGAGCGGTCACGAAGGAAAATCCGGTGCGTTCTGAGATTGCAGCGGCGGCTTTTGTTGCGTATGCAGGGTGGGTGTTCAACCCGGTGCCGACTGCCGTTCCACCGATTGGCAATTCGTACAGGTGCGGTAACGCGTGATCAATTGCACGAAGTGCGTTATTCAATTGCGTGACATATCCAGAAAACGCCTGCCCTAATGTCAGCGGGGTGGCGTCTTGCAGATGGGTGCGTCCGGTCTTTACGATATCCTTAAAGGCTTCGGTTTTGGTTGAAAGCGCATCCCGCAGGGCGGTCACAGAGGGAATCAGATGATTGTGAATCCGGTCAACGACAGCAACATGAATAGCCGTTGGAAAAGCATCATTGGTAGACTGAGATTTGTTGACGTGGTCATTGGGATGGATGGGCTCCTTGCTGCCAAGGACGCCACCAAGCATCTCAATGGCGCGGTTTGAGATCACTTCGTTGACGTTCATGTTGGTCTGGGTGCCGCTGCCGGTCTGCCAAACCACTAGCGGAAAATGATCGTCGAGGGCACCATCAATCACTTCCTGTGCGGCTTTGATGATAATTTCAGCCAGATCGGCTTCCAGCGTTCCTAACTCGGCGTTTATCTCAGCGATAGATTGTTTGACGATACCGAGTGCCCAGATCATCTCACGCGGGAAACGTTCCCCGCCAATCTTAAAATTCTGTAATGAACGCTGGGTCTGTGCACCCCAATATCGATCTGTCGGAACCTCGATTTTTCCCATGCTGTCTGTTTCAATCCTTGTTTGCATTTACCTCTCCTTCAAGCCCAATTTCGCTGCAAATCGGTTTGATAATCTTGCGAAGGCCCTTACAATACCCGCTTATGTCCCTAACTTTGCTAGCACGTTTTGGGCTGATATTATATGTTTGCCGAGGCCCAACTCTTTTGGGGGCAAGCCAAGTGCCAAACCGATCATCTGCGGCAGGTGAAGCACCGGCATATCCAGGGGGCGTCCGACCACTCGACTAACGCCGGGCTGCTGGAGGTCAAGGTTCATGTGGCAGAGTGGGCAAGGCGTTACCATGCAATCTGCTCCTTTGTCCTTTGCCTCGCCAATATGCTTTCCAGCCATTTTGAATGACGCTTCTTCGTTCTCAAGCCCGATGGGGAAACCGCAACAGCGTGTTTTGCCGTAGTAGTCTACTGGGGTGCCACCCAACGCCTCAATCACGCGTTCCAGCGAAGTCGGATTGTCAGGGTCATCAATCCCCATGATGCTGGCAGGACGCAAGATGTAGCAGCCGTAAAACGGTGCGATCCGCAAGTCAGTCAGCGGCTTTTTGACCATGCCGCGTAGATTGTCCAGACCGAGTTCCTTGATAACGACATAGAGAATGTGAGTGACATCTACACCACCATGGTACTCGTGTCCACCGGATTTGAGCACTGCGTTGACCTCTGCCCGGTAGTCCTCGTCCTCGGACAGTTTCTTATTGCTCTTACGTAGGCAGCCGATGCAGGTCGAACAGATTGTCATCAGCGGCAGGTCCAGTTCCTCCGCGAGCGCAAGGGTCTTGGCGTTGTATGTATCGGCAAGCACCGGATTCTGCGCTTGAAGCACGCCCGCGCCGGTGCAAGGTGCACCTGTCAATTCGACCAACTCAATACCGAGTAAGGGTGCAATCTTTTTAGTGGATTGGTTCAGTTCTGGACAATTTCCCTTGGCAACACAGCCAGGGAAGTAGGCAATTCTCATTACATCCTCCCGTATCAATTGTGATTAGAACGTGAAACCTAATATGTGATATGTGATGCGTAAAACAGACAGCGAATTCTTCCTTGCTTCCCCTTACAGCTTAAGCAATACGTTCGTCTTAATGATTTCCAACTGACGCCAAGCTTGCACCTGCAATCGTTCCAGTCTGATGGGACAGCAATTTCAGATGTGCTGAAAAGCAGTAAATCGGATAGGTGGTTTCCAATTCTCAAAAGGTATGCTCAGCAAAATTTGAGCATCACTTTCTCATCGTGTGAACCGAATCGTAAACTTCCTCGAGCCCCCTACTTCCTTTTTCCCTCTTCCAACTGCTTATGAATGCGCCGGACATCCCGGACCTCGGTCACCGAAGGGTGTGAGCCGGGCAACAGGGGTTTGATTTTCCCTTTCAGGGTTGCCTTGATTGCGATGCCTGCGTTCTTAACAGCCCAACTCCAACCTGCCGCTTTTATCGGTAGTGTACGCTCATCGAGCACGCCGGTATGCGCTACGCTTTCGGTAAAGTGAAGCACATGTTTCGCGCCTATGTTGTCGGTCAACCCTTCTTCAATTGCTTGTTCACGCAACTTGATAATTTGGTCCATTGGCGCGACATCCTTCGGGCAGACCTCCACACATTCCAGACACCTTGTGCAATCCCAGATACCGCCCTCTTCACTCAGCTCTGTTAGCCACTCTTTGGTTTTGTCGTGGCGCGGATCCCCGACCACGCGGTACGCTTTCGCCAGTGCCGCAGGAGCTAAGAAGTTTGAATCCTCCTCTAGCACCGTGCAATCGCTCACACATGCGCCGCACATGATGCAGTTCATTGGTTGTTGCAGTTCGACCATCTTAGCGTGCGGGACTTGATACTCACGTTCTGGGGGCTCTCCCTCCGTCTCAATCCACGGCTTCACTTGCTTTAATTTATCCCAGAACATCTCCATTTCAGTCACAAGGTCTTTAATTACCTTCATGTTGCCCATCGGCTCAACACGAATCTCCTCACCGTCAGGGGCAAGCGTTGAGACCTTGGTCTTGCACCCTAACTTCGCGTGTCCATTGACCCGGAAGGCACATGAGCCGCAAACCGCGCTGCGACATGAACAGCGCATCGCGAGGGTACCGTCGATATCTTCGCGGACTTTGATAAGCGCATCCAGCACGGTTGCAAAATCAGGCAACTCCTTTACTTCATAGGTGTCATAATGCGGTTCCTGAGCTGTCTGCGGGTCGTAACGGTACACCTTCAAATTAGCTTGTATCATTCTTATCTCCTATGCGTGATGAGTAATGCGTTAAGTTCCCATTTTCTAACCTTTGGTACGAGTCGGTGAGGCCGTCGTTTCCACATCGTTCAACAGCTCGAGAGTTGATTGGTTCATTGGGTTATTGCGCCATAACGAGACAACAAGGAAACGAGCAGACGCGGGAGGGGGTGTGTGAGGGAGTAAGGGAGTAAGTGTTCTAACTCGATTCCACGCTTTCTCGATCCTCCTGTTTTCTCCCTATCCCGTTTTCCGGCCTTCACGTTTCATTCTCGGTCTCAACAGTTGCAAACTAGTGCCATTGGTTTCCTAGTCTCTGCATATTACATCTCAGTACTTCCGCGCCTCCGGTTGCCATTTCGTAATCGTCACCGGCAGATAGGTAACTGCGGGTCCGTCAGGGGTATGGTAGACAGCCACATGCTTGAGCCAGTTCTCGTCGTCCCGTTCAGGATAGTCGGTGCGGGTGTGGGCACCACGGCTTTCCTTGCGTGCAAGGGCACTAGCGATAATCGTTTCAGCACAATCGAACATGAAGTCCAACTCTAAGACAGCTAGCAAATCGGTATTGAATACTCTACCCTTATCGTGAACAGAGACGTCTGGATAACGTTCACGGACAGCGTGGATTCTGCGTTGTGCCTCAATCAAACCGGCCTCCTCGCGAAACACACCAGTGAAAGTGTGCATAATCTCGCCCATTTCCAGTCGCAGGGCGGGGGCCCGCTCGTTCGTCGAGCGAGCAAAAAGGTCTCCAATCTTCTGCTCCTCCACTCCTATGACTGCCTCGGAGATATTAGCAGAGTTAATGCTTCTAGCATATTCCACCGCATGTGCGCCCGCTCTCCGGCCAAATGTAACACAGTCCAGTAGGCTGTTGCCCCCGAGGCGATTCGCCCCATGTGCTGAAACACAGGCAGCCTCACCTGCCGAGTACAAGCCGGGCAGCGGTTCTGAACCATCCCCGTTATGTCGATAGCAGCGTCCGTCTATATCCGTCTTAATGCCCCCCATCATATAATGCATCCCTGGTCGAATCGGTAGGGGCTGCTGCGTAATATCCACACCAGCATAATCAATTGCGAGCTCGGAAATTTGATGGAAAGCCTCTAAAATACGGTCTTTGATGTGGCGACAATCAAGCAGTACACAGCCATCAATCCCACGCCCTTCCTGGATTTCGATTGTTTCGGCGCGAGAGACAACATCGCGCGAGGCTTTTTCCTCCAATGTTGTTGCGCCATAGCGTTCCTCCTGCATAAACCGCTCGCCCTCGGAATTCAGCAGATACGCGCCTTCGCCGCGCGCTCCTTCTGTGATGAGAAAGCCGTTGGCGGGGAGTGTCGTCGGATGATATTGTACCATCTCCATGTCCATGAGCAGGGCCCCAACACGATAGGCTAAAGAAAGCCCATCGCCCGTCACGATAAGCCCATTGGTGCTTGGCTCGTAGACCCGTCCACAACCACCGGTGCAGATAATGACCGCTTTCGCCTTAAAGACTTCCAATTTGCCGCTCGTTATCTCCATCGCCACGGCACCACAGCATGCGCCTTCCTCCATGAGCAGTGTTGTCACGAACCATTCATCGTAGGATTTGACGTTCATCTTGAGCAGTCGCTCGTACATGACGTGCAAAATGGTCTGCCCAGTCATATCGCCGACATGGCACGTGCGGCTCTTGTCCGTTCCGCCGAAGCCGCGCATGTGGATGTTTCCCTCTTCATTGCGGTCAAAGATGACGCCCCAATGTTCAAGAGAGAAGACGTCCTGAATGCCTTCATGGCACAGGATTTCGATGGCATCCTGGTCGCCTAAGAAGTCACTGCCTTTGACAGTCTCATAAGCGTGAACTTCCCACGAGTCTTCAATACCTAGTGCTGCGTTGATACCGCCTTGCGCGGCTGCCGAGTGGGAGCGCGTTGGGTAAACCTTTGACATCATTGCCACGCTCGCCCCGGCCTCTCCCGCATGCAGGGCGGCACTCATCCCCGCCAAACCGCCGCCAATAACGAGCACATCGTATTCAATCATAAATCTTTCCTGTATCCTTTCTTTCTGTCGGAACGCATTGCGAGTCAGCATTAAGGGGTGCCTAGAGGCACAGCCGGTGTGTGACAGGCTGGAAACTGTAATAGATTTTACTTGAGAAGGGTCTGTATATCCTGGCGCAGTTGTTGGAGACGGGCCTTACTCCGACTATCGTAGTAGCCCCGGACTTGTCCTGCCCTATCAACGAGAACAAACCGTGTGCTGTGGAGAATTTCACTTCCACGATGACCGGCTGCCAGGTTGAAACCTTCGTTCGCCAGTTGATAGATAGCTTCTCTCTGTCCTGTCAAGAAGGACCAACGACTGTTATCTACCCCATAGTGATCTGCATAGCGAATAAGAACTTCTGGCGTATCGCGTTCCGGATCTACGGAAAAGGAGACAAAATGGATGTCCTCCGCCGCAAACTCGTCTTGAAGATTTGCCATTTGAATTGTCATTGGTGGACAGATCGTCGCACAACTGGTAAAGATGAAATCTGCGATCCAGACTTTGTCGTGGAGGTCGGATAATGCAAAGGGTGCACCACGCTGATCGGTCAGGGAAAAGTCCGGCAGTTGTTGATGAACCGCGAGTCCTGACAATGAAGTTGCCGACTCAGGGGGTGTGCCGGACTTTTGATGAACGAGGGTCCAGAAATTGGCACCCAAGATAACAACAATCACGAGGGCTAACACACCCCAGAGAAGGCCGCGCAGTATACGCTGGTTGGGTCTGGTGCCCTGTTCTAGAGATTTGACTTTGGTTTCCATAGACATGAGGTGTAAAAGGGCGTGCACGTAAAATTTTCTCACATTTCACGCCTCACGTTTTACTTAGTGAGATGTATCAACAACCTGAGATTCCGCTTTAGCTCCCTCATGGCGAGCACCTGCCATCAGATCAGGAAGCAGCATAAACACGAGAAAAACACAGATGATAAAGGGTGTCAGTGCAATAATCGTTAAGGTTCTCTGTTCAAATTTCAGGTGCATGAAATAGAGCGCGACATAAGCTGCTTTAGAACATGCCATACCAATCAGTAGAAGTGCGGTCACAATCGTTGGAAACGGTAGGTAGACAACGCCGACTTCAGCAACTGTGAGTCCAGAAAGGATCCAAAATATTCTCATATATTTCGGATGTTCTTTATGAGCGTGTTCCATCTTGATTCTCCATTCAATGATTACAGTAAATAGATAAAAGTAAAGACCATGATCCAGATTAGGTCAACGAAGTGCCAATATAGCCCCAAAATCTCGACTTTGTGGTTATACGCTGCTGTATAAGTACCCCGCAGCCCCTGAATCAGGATAACGATAAGGTAAATGACCCCGCCGGTGACGTGGGCCCCGTGGAAACCTGTAATGGTATAGAAGGTGGGACCAAAAAGCGTGGAACCGGACATCCCATGCGGAAGCGTAGTGAAGGTCAGGCCGTGCGTAATCAGGTGAGTCCATTCATATGCTTGCAGTCCCAAGAAGATTAATCCACCCAGAATGGTCAAGCCGAGGTAGGTACACATTCTCGATTGGTTACCGTTCTGAATGGCTTCAAGTGCTTTGACCATCGTGACACTACTACAGATTAACAGAAAGGTCATCCCTGCTGTGAGGCTAATGCCGAGCACTTCAGATGGAGGTGCCCACTCCGCTGCGCCGGCGCGTACGGCACCATAGGCAGCGAGCAACGCACCAAAGGACATCGCATCGCTAATAAGAAAGAGCCACATCCCCAACTTTCCAAGGCTATCAGGCGTGAGGGATGGTTCATAGACATCTGCGGAATGATCGAGTGTTGTAGTTTCTTCCAATTTTCACACTCCTTTCACATTTGAAGGTGGTTTACGATTATCGGTCCGATGTGTGTGGTAATATACGTAAAATACGCCCCCGCCAATTAGACCGGAAACAATGTAGGGCATCGCCATAAGGAATAGAATGCTCCACTTGAAGCCCTGAACAATCGGGTCATCAATCGTTTTACATGAGGGACAGGCTTCCACGACTGTTGGTATCAGCATTGCAAAAACCAGAATCCCTACCAATAATAAAAAATGTCGACGAATCATAAGAAATCTCCTTATTCATTCGCGAAATGAAGATAACAACTTGTGCGAATTTGCATACTGTTAAATCAGTTTTGACAATACACGCTGACCTCAAGGATAATGCCTAAAATTGATTAAGGTATCATCAGGCACTTTCTCCCACGTTGCCAAGGGAATCTGTGCCCCAATATTAACAACAACTTTCCAACTCGATTTTGGGGACTGACATTGCACAACTGTTTCTTTATGTATTGAATCAAGAACTTTTTTCCGGCATAGCTGTCATTTCCGAATCTCCAAGAAGCTAGAAGGCTCTGTTCACCGTTAAACCCCATTTTAGATTAAGTACACAAGGACATAAAGAAGGGGCCATAACACGACAACAAACGCCCAGTAAATTGCACAAACCTCAGCACCAACATGGTGATGCATTGAAAACTGACCGACTATCGCCCTCGCGAAAACAACCAACAGCCAAAAGACTGCCACCAGAACGTGCAACGCATGGCAACCGATGAGAACATAGAAGATGGAGCCGTACACCCCCGACGAAAGCGTAAACCCATGATGTACCAAGCGGACCCATTCCGAACCTTGCACAACAAGGAAAATGATGCCAAGGAGCCCCGTTGCGAAAAGCCAGTTTCTGAGCTCTTTCTGACGGTCCTGCCGAATGGCTCGCAGCCCCTGAAACATCGTATAGCCGCTCAAGAGCAGGACGATTGTGTTTAGTCCAGTCACACCAATGGGCAAACGAACATCAGCCTGCGAGGGCGGGGGCCAGGTGACACTGCCCAAACGGAACACAAGGAATGTTCCAATCAACCCCGCGAAAAACATGATTTCGGCACCCAAGAGTACTAGCACGGCTAGACGCGCATTGCTGATTGGTCGGCTCTCTCCCTTGGCATGTTCGTATGATGTATGTTCTCGTTCATTCATTGGAAATAGAAGATAAAGTGTGAGAAAGGAGGAAAGCCCAATTGCGAAACAATCGAGGCTAAGAACCCTTTCCTACAGGGCATAAGGCGTTAATTTTTGACGAGTGCGAGAATCGTTGCAAAAATAAACAGGACGATAAAGACCGCGAATAAAAACCATCCGATACGTCGGTTTTGACTCCGTTTTTCGTGAGCGTTCATTTAAATTTGAGGCCCCCATTCCATTAAGTCAACTTGTCGAGTACCATCACCAAAAACACGAGCGGCAAGTATACCAATGAGGCATACAGCAACCGTTTTGCTGCTACGGTCGATCGAGAAATAGATAGGTTGATGCCAAACCCAAGAAAGGCGATGCTCAACGCAAGCGCGGCGAAAAAATAAACAATACCAGCAATGCCTATTAGCGTAGGCAGCAGTGCTACAACGAGAAGTCCAAGGCAGTTGATGACAATCTGTCTGTTCGTGCTCTTGCCATCAGGATGAATAACCGGCAGCAAGCAGAAACCAGCCTGGGCGTATTCATCGCGATAGATAAATGCGATTGACAGTGAGTGTGGCAGCTGCCAAAGAAACAGAATTGCAAAAAGCACCCACGCCTCAATATTGAGTGTACCTCGCGCTGCAACCCAACCGATAATAGGTGGCAATGCCCCCGGAACCGCTCCCGCTATGGTACAGAGTGAGGTCTTCTGCTTTAATGGAGTATAGACGAACAGATACGTCACAACGATAGCTGAGATGACCAATGCGCCTAAGGCATTTACGGAAAATGTCATATAGACCAAGCCACTAACAGTCAGTAAGACTCCAAAAAACAGGGCTGTCGTCGGTTGAAGACGCCGATCCGGCAGCGGGCGGTGGCAGGTCCGGACCATTTGAGCATCCAGATCGCGTTCGAGGTACTGATTCAGGGCTAACACCCCCGCAGCTGATAACCCGGTGCCGATGAGGGTGTGAACGAGTTGCAGCCAATTAAGCGGTTGTAGAGCCGCAATATAAAAGCCGGCTGAGGTTGTAATGAGTATCATCGAAACGAGCCGTGGTTTTGTCAACTCGACAAAAGCCGACATTCGGCGGCTCATTTGGGATAGGTCATTGCCTAGCGTCTCTGTTGTTGATATCATGCAGACACCTCATCGGAAACGAGCCCTCGACTTGTAACGGGTCCTGATCTACTTGTGAAACGAAAAGTGTTCAAGGTTAGTACAACGGAAACGACTAGCATTAAAGCACCAATCGCAACATGGGCAGTTGTGATTATTACACCGGCAACAGGAGCGACACCTTTCCCAAAAGCGGTGAATTCAGCGAGGTATGCGCCGAAGCCCAAGGTCAATTGTACGGCAAGCAGACCACTTAATAATAAAATAAGACGAACAAGGGACTGATTTTCTAGATAATCTCTCAAAATTCGTCTCAAGAGCAAAAATATGTGAATTGTTACTAGACCTGCGAAAAGCAGGTGGGCATCCAATCGGGTACCTGTATGCCTCAATATAGCACCAAAGATGAATTGGATATAGATAAGCCCCAACGTGATGAGATTCAAACGTCTCAGACGCGAAGCCTCTGTCGTCTCAATTTTCACCGATGTTTGCAACCAGCTGCGCGAAGTAAATAACGCAAGGCTCGCGGTCAACGCAAAAAACGCTTGGGCAAAACAGGCGTGTATGAGGGCGAGCACTCTGCTGAGGTTCGTAACCCGGAGACCACCCATCACCCCTTGAGCGATAACTGCGACGAGGGCAATAACACCTAGCCATTTCAGCCATTTCCGAACATCTTTCGCCCAAATTGATACCATCAACACAATCGTCAGAAAACCAACAATCGATCCGATCAGTCGATGGCTATGTTCGTATAGCACGCCATGAACGTATACATCAAGCCGCTCGCCCGATTTAATCAGCGTATAGGTGCGTTCATTCGCTTTATCTGCGAGTTTCCACCTGCTGCTTTGTTCTTCAGTTGAAATTATAACATTTTCTGACACCGAAATCCCGTTTTTTTCAAGTGCCTTCCGTAGCCCTACGGATAGGTTACCTTTATCCAGATCGGCTTGGAGATTCGGATCAATGCTGAGCAGGAATCCGCTGACCGTTTTCGAGAGCGGATAGAGAAACATATTGTATCCGAAGGTGGTAGGCCAATCGGGAACAGCCATCCCCGAATCCGTGCTGGTCACAAGCCCGCCCATGCAAATCAGGATGAAAGTCGTTACAGTTGTGAGTACAGCAAGTCTATGCAGCCATGGACGATACATTGAGTGAATTTTATCCTCCCCACGGTTTAGCGGTCCCTGGGCCTTTAGAGACAGTTTTCCCTCTGCGATTTCGCCGTCACTTAGATCGCGATAACCGTATCAATCGCAATAAGTACTTAATCAACCGCAGAGGACGTAGAAAAAAACGATTATTCTCTGCGTCCTCCGCGTTAAATTTTAGCCCATAATGACTCATTCCGGTTTATGTGGAAGCAGTCAGAGTTGCTCTGATAAACATACACACCTCCTACGCGAGGTTAAATCCGCTTGGGAGTACTCAAGTGAAACGTGAAAATAGTTGGTTCATGGGTGCATTGGTTCACTCGTACATTAATGCACCTCTGGGCTGCTGATAACCCCTTGAACTCGATATCCTCACTAACTTGCACCAAGGTTTCTTAGTCTGCACTGGCTCCGGCAGGTATTGGTTCACCATGCGACGGTTCACCGTTCGGCTGCGTTTGTGGAGTCCAGTCTGTTTCAGCACCGGGAACGCTGTACTCATAGGGGCCGTGATATACGTGAGGAATCGCTTCAAAGTTGCCATGAGGAACAGGCGTTGGTGCATGCCATTCCAAAGTGTTTGCTTGCCACGGATTCTGTTCAGCCACCTTTCCGCGGAATATACTCCAGAACACGTTGATTAGCAACAGAATCTGAGCCGCTCCCAAAATAAATGCACAGATTGTAATAAACACATTTATCGGTTGCAGCGGTTGTAAGTATTCATACTGCATCGGGTTGGCGATGCGTCGCATGTGTCCCCCAATACCGATGATGTGCATCGGGAAAAAGACACCGTTAAAGGCGAGGAAGGTGATCCAGAAATGAATCTTGCCGAGGGTCGCGTCCATATGTCGCCCAAACATCTTGGGGAACCAGTAAAAGATACCGCCAAAGATAGCGAAGATACTTCCACCGAAGACAACATAATGGATATGTGCTACGATGTAGTATGTATCGTGGATGTAGATATCTACCGGCGAGTTTGCCATATAGATACCGCTGAGACCACCGATCACAAACATCGAAACAAAAGCCAGTGTGTTTAACATCGGCACTGTAAATCGGATTGATGCACGGTGAAGGGTGCCGAGCCAGTTAAAGGTTTTGATTGCCGAAGGGACAGCGATTAACATAGTGGTAGTCATGAAACTCGCTCCCAATGCAGGGTTCATCCCGCTCTGGAACATGTGGTGCCCCCACACAATCCAACTGAGAAATGCAATCGCTATCATGGCGAAAACCATGGACTTATAACCGAAGATGGGCTTTCTGGCAAAGACAGGGAGCATTTCCGACGCCAGACCCATGCCCGGCAGAATGAGGATATAAACCTCTGGATGTGCAAAGAACCAGAAGAGGTGTTGCCATAGCAACGGTTCACCACCGCCTGCCGCAGTAAAGAAGGACGTTCCCGCCATCCGGTCAAAGAGGATTAGGGCGAGCGCAGAAGCAACGACAGGGAAGGCAAGCAGCAGAAGAATTGCCACGACAAAGAGAGACCAAATCGCAAGCGGGAGACGGAAGTAGGTCATCCCCGGGGCTCGCATGTTGATAATCGTGGTAATATAGTTAATAGACCCCATCAACGAGGAGATGCCCATGACGATAAGACTGATGCACCACAGATTCTGACCCCAATTTACGCCACTATACTCAACGACTGAAGAGAGGGGTGCGTATCCAGTCCAACCCGCACCAGCGTGCCCACCGGGGACAAAGAACCCTGCCATCATGAGAATACCTCCCAACATATTCGACCAGAAGGAGAGCATATTCAGGACCGGAAAAGCCATATCCCTGGTCCCGATCATCAGTGGGATAAGGAAATTACCAAACGCCCCAACAAGTAGCGGCACAACCACGAAGAAAATCATAAGGGTAGCGTGCATTGTAAACAGCGAATTATAAAACGCTGGGTCTATCACGCCGCTGGGCATGTTGGTCTCTAACCATGTTTCTTTATCATCATCGAACCGTTCCTCCCACTTTCGGTCCGCAGCGGTTGCGACTTCGCCGGTCTCCTGATATGTTTTGGAAACCCCAATGATAGGAAGCGGTCTGTCGGGCCAAGCGAGCTGCCAACGGAAAAGCAGTGCAAGCCCACCCCCGACCATGAACATAATGAGACCAAAGATTAGGAATTGCTTGGCAATCATTTTATGATCGAGTGAAAAGATATATTTACGAATAAAACTCTCTTCATGATGGTGATCATGAGATTCATGTGCGTGATCATTCATTTTACATTGACTCCTTTCTGTTCCTTATTCTCCCCACCGTTCATTTATCCACGCTGCGTAATCTTCCTCCGTATGGACGGTAAGGTATCCGAGCATCCCGGAGTGTCCAAAACCGCAGAGTTCAGCGCAGGGGATTTCGTATTGACCGGGTTTCGTTGCCTCAAACCACATGTTTATAAACCTGCCGGGAAGAGCATCCTGCTTCAGCCGGAGCTGAGGGACAAAGAAGCTATGAATCACATCATCGGACGTAAGTCTGATATGCACCACCTCGTCAACAGGGACATGCAGCTGATTTTCAAGTTGCAGGTCGTCGTCAGTGCCCCATTCACCGTCAGGCCCTGGGTAAGTCATATCCCAGTTAAATTGTTTCCCGTTCACTTGAACGACAGCACCGGGATTACCGGGAAACTGGGAAGGGTATTTAATTTTATTCCATTGTGGCAGGCTCAAAATAGCGAGTCCAAACACAATGATGGTGGTAGCAACGGTCCATATAATTTCAAGGGTTGTGCTACCTTCAATGTACTCCGCTTTGCGGCCTTCTTGAAAACGGTACTTAATGATGAAGACGATGAGCACCGCCATAACAGCCAAAAATACAATTGAGGTAATCCAGTAGATTAGGATAAAGAGTTTATCAACCCCTCGTCCAAAAGTTGAGATATTCTCTGGAAGCCATGCAGGAAAATTCAGCCAATTCAGCCAATTCATTAAGGGCTCCTTTCTAGACTGCTGAATTTGTAAGTCAATTTCTTTTACGCCACATTCGGACGACGAGCCGTTCGAGCAGCACCAAAATATGTTACAACACAGAACAAACCGGTAACAAGCAGCGATAACGTGAGTTGAGGAATCTCCTCAACAACTATGGATGCGTTGAAGTATAGACAACGACGCAAGGCTGCAACACCGTAGGTTAGCGGATTCAACCTCATCGCCCATTCCAGCAATACCGGCACACCGGATACAGGAAAGAAGGCACCGGAGAGCAGCCAAATTGGGATGAGAATAAGATTCATAATCGCATGAAAACCTTGCGTCGAATCCATACGCCACGCGATCATTAACCCCAAGTTTGTCAAGCCAAAGGATACGGTCAACATCACACCGAGTGTTGAAAACACGGAAAAGAGACTCAACGTCCCCCCAACCATCGGTGCGAGAAATAGAAAAAGGGCACCCTGAAAGAGTGCTAACGTTGTACCGCCAAGTGCTTGTCCTAGCACGATAACCCATCTTGAAACCGGCGCAACAAGCACACCTTGAAGAAAACCTTCTCGACGGTCTTGGACAATCGAGATTGTTGCGAAAATTGCTGTAAACAGCAGCGCGAGCGTGATGATACCGGGGTAAAAATATTCAATGTAGCTCGTTCCTTCAGGAACGCCGGGTGGCTTAAATGAGGCATTTAACCCACCCCCCAAAAGTAGCCAAAAGATTAGCGGTTGAACAATCGCGCTTACCAGACGACTCCGTTGACGCAGAAACCGGATGATTTCACGCCACCAAATCGTCGCCACAGGGAGTAAAAATCTTGCTATTGCCAAAGTTTAGTTAAATACGTTGTAGATGATGAAGCAAATTGTTGGCTGCCTTTATGCTTAAAACGTTTTCATGGGAGTTCAGTTGTTACAATAACATACTAACGTTCTTTCCGAGCGTAGTCGTGGTAAACAGTTGTATTGATGAATGAGTTTAGTCCCTTGCCTTTGCTAGCTAATTCCTTCATCTGATCAATGTCGTGAGCACCTGCACTTTCATACGTGTACAGGTAAACTGAGCCACTAGAAAACTGGACTCTTATGAAATTTGTCCCAATTTCATAAGCCTTGATTCCCGAACCTCCGCTAAGATTTTTATAAGCTTCCATATCGGAGTCCTTTCGCTTTAACCCTCTTTAGCAACTCTATAAATTCTGGTGGAAATTTTTGGCTAGTCATACACGGGCAAATTCTAGCTGAATTTGTGGTTCTTTTTCGAGCTCACGTTCTTCGCTGTTCAAACGTTCTACCAACGTAGGAGACAGATATAGAGATTCAACAGTTTCATGGTTGTAGCCTAAGAGAGTAGCTTGACTGGATCTACCGGTATGTATGTTCAGGTGTTTTAGAGAGAGTTTATGAGGAAGTAACTTCCCATGAGTTTTCTCGCCGGTTTGTCCGTCATAGCTAATAATATATGAAACATCTTTCTCATTCATTATTTGAAGGGTATCCACAAATTCATCGTAGGAAAGCCCATTGTAGTACCTATGGTCTCTCGTAAAGGATATGCCTTGGTAAGGCGGATCCATATAAACTAAATCGTCTTTGTTGGCTTTTACCACAACCGTGCGAAAATCAACCGCCGAAAGCATTGTCTTTCCAGCGAGCAGAGTAGAGACACCAAGAATTTGTTGTCGCATGGTTGTGGGCTGCATACCCCAACGCCGATTATCAGCACTCTGATTAAATTTGCCTTCAGCACTGTATCTTACAGAACCTTTTACGATTCGTGCCAGAAGATAAAGCAGGTGATGTGGTTGATGCGTTGTGTTGAATTCGTCACGTATTTGGAAGAAGAATTCTTTTTTATTGGGATGTTGTTCATGCCAAAGCTTTTCATACCCTCTGTCCAACTCGTTGGGGCTCTCCAATATTTCTGTCCACAGCTCCATCAAGGGTTGATTTAAGTCATTAAGCCAAAACTGTTTTGCGAGTCGATGTGCAGCAGCGGCAATGGAAACCGCACCAGAGCCACAGAACGGTTCTATCAGACAACGCACAGAACTGGGGAAACGCAGAAGAATATATTGAGCAATTCCCCGCTTACTTCCCTGATATGGAAAAGGATGTGGAATCGAAATGTTGTTCAACGTTTTCATGTAGGAAGTTACGCGATTCTCCGCCCCTTCTTATCTCAATCCACAAAATGCCGTCCCGTGAGTTTGATGAAAACATCTTCCAACGTTGGCTTTCCGACACGCACGGATCGAATCTCAGTTGGGAAAGCAGCGACTACATCTCGAACAAATTCATGCCCGTTGTGGCATTCGATGCGTAACCGTCCCTCAACCGAAGCGGCCGTATACCCGAACTTTTGGTTTATTTTCGGTGCGAGTTGTTCAGGTGCGGGAGAATCAACGATAACAATATCTCCACTAACGCGACCTTTCAATTCGTCCGGTGTTCCAATAGCAACCAACTCCCCCGCATTGAGAATCCCTACACGATCACACGCTTCTGCGTCGTCCAAAATGTGGGTTGTCAAGACAACCGTGGTTTCTTGCAAGCCCGCCAAATATGCCCTGAAATTACGGCGCGCTCCGGGATCGAGTCCGGTGCTCGGCTCGTCCAATAACAGAAGTTTCGGCTGATGGAGGGTCGCCTTTGCAAGTTCCGCACGTCTTTGTAGCCCTCCAGAGAGCGTTTCCACCTGCTCATGCGTGCGATCTGTCAGTTCAAATTGGTTGAGCACTTCTTGGATTCGCTGCTTCAGCGTTTTACCCCACAGGCCGTAAAGATGGGCGTGGTGTCGAAGATTTTCGGTAACTGTGAGTTTTTGATCCAAACTTGGATGCTGAAAAACCACACCCAGATATCGTCTAATACTCCGTGATTCACTGCCAAGCTCATAATCAAGAATATTGACCGCAGCCTGATCAATCGGAATCAGGGTAGAGAGTATCTTAAAGAGTGTGGTTTTACCGCTGCCATTTGGGCCGAGAAATCCAAAGACTTCCCCTTGCGAGATACTAAAGGTTACACCTGCAAGTGCACGTCGAGCTGCGTAAGCGTAAGAAAGGTTCTCCACTTCAACCAGAAGCATTTTCATTGGAGAGGATTTGATTGTAAACCCTCCTCGTACAGCCCTAATTCTCGGCGTCTTTTATTCCGATTGCTGGTTATTGTGGGTTCGTCTGTAGCGCATCAACGAATGTAGCCGCCGCCCATTGATTAATACTTTTTCCACTGACTTCCGCTGCCATGGCAATCGCTGCATGAACTTCTGGTGGAATATGTAACATAAGACTACCAGAATAAGGCTTTTGAGGCGGGCAATTCAGTTTTTCACAGGTTTGAAGGTAATCCTCAACTGCTTCTTCAAAGGCATCTCGTAGTTCGTCGATTTATCGCCGGTGAATCTGCCTCTCAACCCCCGATGCATCGGGCGGCGACAGTTCATCCCAAATCGGCTATGGTGACGCGGGTTGAATTGTGTTACGACAAACTCAAGTGCGTAACTCCTAAGTCTTATGAATAATTGGATACTGCAAAGGCATCATAGAAATGATCAACTGCACACTTCGGAGGTTTATACCGTAAACGCTAAGACACCGAAGTTTTTCCGAAAAACTCGGTGGCTCTCAGCGTAGGGATTTCCAGCATTTACTCGTTGAGTGTGAGTGTAAAGTCCTGGGTAACCGTTCCTCCAGCCTCAACAGTAACCGAGGCCGGTTGGGCTTTATTTGTGCCACAGGCTTCTTGCCAATACCCCAACTTGTAGGTTCCCGGCGGAACATTCTCAATCGTGTATTTCCCGTTTTCGTCGCTGACCGCAAAATACGGATGGGGGATATACGCAATCCAACTCTTCATCCAACCGTGCACGTCACATTTAACTGGCACGGGCCCTTCGGCTTTCTTTACCGCCTTAACATTCATCTTTCGCCTCGTTCCCGGCTGCGATTTATTAAATGCAGGATTCACGGAACTAAAAATATGAACGTTATGGTTAATTCTGTCGGGATTGATCATGGTCAGTCGTTTCCCAACCGGAAGGAGGCGCACATGCGGCTTAAAGTGGCAGCCTTTCTGATCAATCTCATATTTAATCTTTGGATCGCTTGGAAAATCTGCCCCTGATGAGATGTCCATCAGATAAATAATGGTGTTTTGCAAACCATTTCCTTCGCCAAGCACAACTGATTCATCGAACTTGGGGGTTTTATCACAAACTTGCGCGTCTTTGGTAATCTCCAGTTTTTTCATCTCAGGGGCGGTGCCCTCAAATTTTACCATCCCACTGATAGTTCCCCCATTGGAAACAGCCATCGCTTTATAGGAAGCCGGAAAAACCAGCGACTCGACCGCTTCATCTCCACCGGCAGCGGCGGCAATAGTGGCATAAACAGATGTAATCAGCAGGGTTAGGATTGTAGCAACTTTGGTTTTCATGATTGAACTCCTTTTGAAATTATTGTTGAAACAGGTTATAAGTGAGAGGAACCTATGTTTGACTGCTTCAAATACAGTCAGGACATTTGAACCTTTTTGCTATCAAAGAAATTTTCTTTGGTTTATGGTTTACCTCTCATTCGTTGCAGCTAAACGGTATTCTTATGTATTTTGTCGTCTCTGGACGCTACTTCTCAAACCGAAAAGGAGACCGACAGAGATTAGGGCAATCAGTGGCGGATAGACGAATCGCTTGTTCGATGGAACGGGATCGAGGACGAACGTGTACCATGTTGAAATCGCTCGCTTCGTTTTTATATCGCCATTTGCGCCATCCCATGCGGAAAAGGCGATGGGTATGAATACGCTCGGTGTAAACTGAACGTCATTTCTATCCTCGGTTGTGAGCGATCTTTTGACCCATAGTTGATATTGTCCATCTCTGTAAACTCCTTCAGCCTGTATTGGCCCTTGGGTAGATTGGACCGTCGCTTTATCAATCCCCTTTGCATTCATCTCTATAACTGTTGACGGTTCGGCAACCCTCCAACTCCAGAGATAGACGGGACGACGATCGCCCCAAATAAAGTAGGGTTTCGGATCCGTTGGACCTTCAGAAATTTTCACCGGAAACTGTATTGCTAAGGCATCTTCAACCGTTTCTCCGGTTTCATCATCTACCTGGGGAAGGGTTTTCGTCCGATCATCCCATGTAAAGAGAAAAGCGATTTCGCTATCATTATAGAACGACTTCGCCGTTACAGAATCGATTGAGGGATTGAATTGTCGAGGGTCAATAACAATTTGACCGACCAGCGGAAAATAACTAGCGTTTTGAATTTCATTCCACGCTTCATCGTTCATGCCCGGCAATGCACCGGCGCGATATTGTGAACGTAGCACTTTGTCACCAACTGCCGCTTGTGGTCGATCCTCGGGTCCTAAGGATTTTACATAGTTTGCGAGGTGCCAACTCTTCTCAAAAATCGGCTTCAAGGCTGTATCGAGTTTAGTCTGTTCGTCAGGGCCGAGTTTCTCACCTTCTTCAACCTTGAGCATGATATCTTCAAACATAAACAGCTTTTCTTCAAGTCCTACGTATTCTTCCTCTTCCGCCGCTGAAAGGCCGTCGTCATCCATCTTGACTTCTAACTCAGTCATACGCGCCGATTCATCATCTGTCAGACCGAGCCGGAAACTTGAGATGAACGAGGGCATCGGCGATCCAGCGATGCCGCCAATGAATCGCTTGAAGATATCCTCAGTTGTCATACCACCTCGAAAATTCCATGGCTGCCATAGATTAGCGGGCCATGCGCGAAAGCCCCACTCATCCGTAAGATCTGGAGCGGACGTGCCATCGCCCCTGCCGATAACCCCGTGGCAATCAGCACACCCAAGATTGGTGTAAAATTCTTTCCCTTTCGCAACACTCTCTTCAGAATACGGTACTTTCCTCGACACATCAATCAACCGTGGTGAAGCCTCTTCAAAACCATCGTAGAATGTTTTGATATGGGCAACAAGCTGCCAGCGTTCAGCCTCGGTCAGATCTGTCCAAGCGGGCATCGAAGACCCCGGCATGCCGTTTGATATGATGTCAAAGAGATCTTGATCGGTGGGCAATTGCCCACTTTCCGTTGAACGGATTTTATAGAGCCCCCGCGTGAAATCCCTCGGCCTTGGCAATAGGTTTTCTGCTGCAGACCCGTCGCCTGCCCCTTCTATACCGTGGCAATGTGCACACTTATCGTCATACAGTGCTTTTCCTGCTTCGGAGGCTGCGGGAGCTTGCTTACCTTGGGCAAAAACTATAATTGGAAAAACCGCTAACAGTAGAATAGGACCGGTGATTAAAATCAGAAATATGTTTTTGTAAAATCGCTTTTTCATTCTTTTTTCTTCTGCTCCAGATTCCGTATCTCAATCAATTTTCGGGGTTCGGGATTGTCTCATACCTCTTAGTGCTCCGCTTCACCAAATGTCCTTGGTCGATATCCCGTGTACTCAGATAGAAAGAGAATTACGTCCCAGATCTCCTCCGCTGTCAAGTAGTCTTCCCAGACCGGCATGGCAGAATCCCACGGGGTCGCAGATGGCGGCAGCCCGGGTCCCCCCTTACTGATACGCCAGAAGAAGAAAGACTCTTGAAAGTTTGGGATAATCCCAGGGTCTTGAAAGTTTGCAGGCGGCGGGTTGAAGCCGTGGGCGAAATGGCCTTCTCCATCAAGGTCATCGCCGTGGCAGTAAAAGCAATTTTGATAATAGACCCGACGCCCATTATCCACGTGGGCTTTAAAGGCTTCTTTATTATCTTTTTCAAGATGCCGGAAGGGGTTTTCCACCTCTTGAGTGGGACCGATAACCTTGTCGCGGTAGGTCAGTTCATCGGGTGGGGCCGGATGGGCAATGCGCAAGGCGGCCGGTGGATCTGCTTTGGTAGATACCTTAGAAAAGGTAAAACCGAGCATAACCAAAGGAATAAGAACGAACAGTACGGTCCGCCTTGTCTTCCTACTATCATCAGCCAAAGTTTCTTTGACGGGACGCAGAAATTCTCGAAACCTGTCATCTTCGACGGATACGTGAACCAAAATCGCCAATAGAATAAGCCCCAGATACATTGAAATTACGCTGGCAGGCAACGGCACAGACCACGCACCACCGATGAAGAATCGTAGGAAGAGCCAAAGCACGACAAATATGATTAGACATTTTGTGAAAAGAGATAATTTTTGCATGGCGGTTTAACGCTCCTTACTCAGTGGTTGCCTCTGTTCCTTCAGCCACTGTTGCGTCTGTCGCACCCGTTAAGCTTGCTAGAAAGGCGAGTAGATCGCTCATGTCTGAAACCGATAGCAATAGCGGAAAGTTATTCGGCATCGGGGAGGTTACATAAAGGCGTTTGCCGAAAGCGCGGCTATAGGTTGGTCCCTCGTCGATATCGAATTTATCGATAGTCTGATCTTCGCCCTCAACTTTTAAGGTGATTTCGTCCTCATTTTCCGAGACCAACTCCCCGACAATAACATTCTCATCAAAGTCAATCAGCGTCGCCTGAACCTTCACATTCGACTTGGAAACTGTTTGGGGTTCTCCACCCATCTGAAGTGTAATGTTTTCATCGTTTTCTTCTACAAGGTCTCCACTTACGGTGGCTCCCGTATCGGCAAGGGTTACTTGAATCCAGAAGTATCCTTTTCCCTTTAAATCTGTTAGTTCTTCAATCGGTTCCGGATCGAGTTCACTCAATAGAATGGTGTGCTCTTCTTCATTACCGGCTCCATCCTTAACGCGCACGACGATCTTCTCATTATCTTGCGTGCCAAGCGTTCCCTGAATTGTGGCACCGCTGGTTTTCACCGTGACGGAACCATATCCACTCACAATTTGGGCATTCGGGACAAGGATGGACTCCTCAATATAACGGAGACTGTTTAATGCGGCGATTTCCGTCAAATCAGGGGCGGCGACAACTTCAACACCGTCATCAAGTGTTTGACCAGCAGGTTGCTCAATACCAGCGACAGCGTGACAGGCGATACACTTCGCGCCCTCGACGAAAACCCGTTGACCACGTTCAAGGTCGCCGGTGAGAAGGGGAGGCAGTTCTTCCACACTCGCTTCCGCGCTTCCGATATCGATAGGGGGCTCAAATGGGGTCAGATCCACTTCGCCGCCCTGACTTTGCAGGAAAGCGATAACGGTTTCGATTTCTAACTCGGATAAACTGATTGGGGGTTTCCAGACCGGCGGCATAATGTTTCCGTAGCCGGGGACAAGGAATTTGTGTGGTTCATACGTGGATTCAATTAGATACTCTTTCGCCGTCACCCCCGGTTGGCGTGTCGCAGCGCGAGTGCCGACATCTGTTAAATCGGGACAACGGCCCAGTGGCGCAGACGTATCGAGCGTGTGACAGGTGTTGCATTTCCCTTTCCCGTTAAAGATTATCTCCCCGGCCTCAATAAACGCTTCTGGTGTCCGCTCTACGTTCTCAAGGTCAACTGTTGCAGTCGATGTCTCTGGAATAATGCTGGCGGCAAACGCATAGAACCAGATGACCATCAACGAGAATGACAGGAGTTTTACCACACTCTGCCAGAGTATAATATTCGCCAAAGCGAAGATAAAAAACCACGTTGACCACGGCAGCAAGTTTTCTGAAGCAATCGGGAAAGCCGGGGCTTTCGCGATGTAGGCGATAAAACTCACACTCATTAAAATTAGGCAAATAATTCTAATTAGTTTTCTTTGCATCGCTCTCGTCCTAATTGCGTTTGATTGTTAATCGTCCCCTGCGGGGGCTTCGGCTTCAACAGGTGGGGGTACCTCTTTTTTCTTATCGCCCCACAAACCGAGCCAGAAAATAAAGCCCACTAAAGCGAAGAAAATCACTATAATAATAGCAATCATGTTAACGGCATCCGCGAGCAGAGAGGTATACGCATCCGGAGAGGTGTCGGGCATTACACCGAAAATATGCCATGCTTCTCGAAGTCCCGACCGGGCGTAACCCATCAATCCCATCAGCGAAGTAAAGGTAATAGCGAGTAGAATCAGCACATATTGCGACCGGTCTGTCATCTGCCCCCAGTTGATTTCACTTGAACGCATCGCTTTCCGATACATAATCAGATCAATCACAGTTACCAGGATCATGACTGCTAACGCGATTATTACCTGCACCGGCGTAAGAACATTGATGCGAAAATCGCTAACGACCTTGAATCCAGCGATCCCGATGATGACAATTGCTGCGACAGCCAGTCCAAAAATCGCTGCGATGATGATATTGCCTGCTTTACTCCAACTCACTGTCGGCGTTTTACCGGATCGACGATAAAACAGAAAACTCAAGAAAGTCGTTAAGATAATGAGATTAACAACCGTATTCTTCGCTGACATCAAGCCGAAAAATCCAATAAGCGGATGATTCGGTCCACCTATTGCAGCCATCTCTTTGGGCGACATAATCAATGTGCGAGGCGTCATCCAGATTGCGACAGATAGAACAATGATAGCAATCATGTAGGGACGAAAACGGGCGTATCTCTCCCCGCCTGCGATGCGGGTCATACCAGACCAGAGGTAGTAGTTCGCACCAATAAACAGCACTCCAATCATTACCGCCTGAATGATGAACAACCATGAGAAGAGGCTGCCCATCATGTTGATGCCCATCGTCTGGTTGAACATATAGATTTCTCGTCCCAACCAATATCCTGCGAATGGCAACGGAATCAGTCCACACAGTGCGATAAAATTGCCCGTATATCCTATCCAGTCGTAATGCGCCTTATCTTCCTGCGTTTTGGCAGCAAGGAAACGGAAGGCGGCATAAGCACCGACGATTGCGCCGCCAAAAGCTATATTCCCAATGAGGCGGTGGATGTTGACTGGCATCCATGTGTAGTTATTGACTGCCTGCCACATTGTACCGATAAATTCGCCGGTCTCCTCATTATGAAGCGGAATCGCCTTGTGTTCGGGTTTGGGCCCCATAATCGCTGGACTGGTTTGGTATGTCAGCCAAGCATTAGAGACGAACATAATCGCTGTACCGAACACATTTAGGAGCACACCGAGAAACAGGTGCCACATTTTGGACACCTTGCCCTGCATCCGATCCCACCCGTAAGAATAGAGATAAAGGGTAAAGGTTTCTCCGAAGAACAGGAAGACGTAGAAAATCATCGTCGGCCCGAAGATTCCTGTCATTTTGTTCATCACTTTGGGGTAGCACCAGATGAGGATGAAAACGAGCACCCCACCCATCAAGGCAGTCGTTGAGAACGCTCCCATGCACAGCTTGATGAACTCCTGTGCCATCTTATCATATCGTTTGTCCTTCGTTTTCATCCCAACAAACTCAATAACAACTGCGAACATCGGAACACCCAAGATGAAGGACCCGAACAATAGATGCAGTTGGGCAGCGATCCAAGCGGCGTTGCGGCTGCCGATCATCGGGAAGGGGCGGTACTCTGTGTCGGTCGCATCTTGACCAAAGACAGTCGCGACTGTCAACAGCAGATAGATAGCAAGCAGCCCGAGAAGAAGATATAATTTATTTTTGGACTGGTTCATACTGGAATGCTTGGTGAGATACATTGTTTTTCCCTGTTACTCCAGATTTAATATCAAGACTCATGTCTAAACAAAGCCCGTGCCAAACGCTAAGAACATGAAACGTGAAAACAATTTGTTCATTGGTGTCCGACCTACGGGGTTCATATAAAAAAGTAGGACTTACGCAGTTGAACCCTCAAAGCCGTGTCGTTCGGCGATTTATCGCCATGGACACCGTTGCGAACGCCCGATGAATCGGGCAACTCCAGCAGAGGCTTCATAAGGAATCCGTAGGAAACAACTATCCGTGTGGCCTACTGAAGTACGTAACTCCCAAAAAGTGTAAAACGCTCACAGAACCCGAGTTTTCAAGAAAAAACTCGGGTTCTGGTGCAGCGATGTTATTTCGCACCTTTCTTTCTAAAATCAGCACTGGTAAAGTTAATCTCGACCTCTCCGTCTGCAATCTCGACAACCTGGGCTTTGGTTTCTCCAAGCTCCTCGTGCCATGCCACAACCCGGTATTTGCCAGCAGGGATGTCTTTGATCATGTAGGTGCCAGTATCACTTGAACTTTCGTAAGCGTCGGAACTGATCCACTCGCCATCTTTGTCTTTGTAGCCGGTCACAGCATAATAATCATTGTCGGTAACAAAGATATATCCCGTCATCCAGCTGTGGATATCGCAGGTGAACTTAATCGCTTCACGTTTTTCTAATTTCAGAGGTAACATTTTACCGGGACCGGGTATTTGCCAATTTGGTGCCTCGTTCTTCGTGGCATGAGAATGGACGTTATGTGCGACCGGGTCGCTGGAGGTTATATCCACTGTGGTGCCTGCGGTCACAACGAGGACATGGGGGGAATACATACAACTGACCTGATCCATGACTGGATTTTTGGCGGGAAGTGTTGGCTTCGCGCCGCGCGCCCGTAAGTAGACAACAACGTTTTTAATACCTTTACCTTTAGAGACCACAAGGGCTTCAGATTTTCCACTTTTCAGGGAATCGACACAGTGCTGGTCTTTGGTCACTTGCATCGCTGGTCGTGCTGGCGCAGCCCCATCATACATAATGGTTCCGGCGATGGTTCCGGCGTATGTCAGGCTTGCGATGAGTATAAAACTGAGTGCAGTCAGGGTGATTGCAGTTTTCATGATTTGAACCAATCCTTTCTTCATTGAAGTCCGATATTGAAATGATTGTGCGTCTACAGGTATCTATGATAGCAGCATACGAAAAGGAGAATCAAGAGATAAAAAGAAGATGTCACGGATATCCGTGAACTCTGTTTTCTCGTGGTTGGTGAATGTCATTAGATCGCATAAGCATCAGCCACAATCTGAAGTGCATAAGTTTTGTGAATTAAAACCGAAGACCTTGTCATCAGCGAGCGGCTGATGACAAGGTTCAGGTTATGCACATCCAATGCTGGGGATTACTCAAAAACCTCAAAATTGCCATTCTTGACGATAAGTATAATCGGGTCGTAAACCGCGTCCCCGTTGACATCAAAAGAGAACTTGCCTAAGATGGTGTCGAGATCCCTAATATTCGCCAGCGCGTCCCGAACCGCGGTTGAATCCGTTGATTGCGCCTCCGCAATTGCTTCCGCCAGAATATAGAGGGCTGCATATGACTGCGCGGCCCAAGGCTCAGGTTCAATATCATACTTCGCCCGATAATTTTCGACGAAGGCCTGATTGCCCGGTGTATCAGCCGTGCTGGACCAACCCGCAAAAGCAATCGCGCCCTCGGCGGCATTGCCGGCGGCTTCTACTTCGTCTCTGCTCAGCTCGGGAACAATGAATGGAACAGAGGTGGGGATACCGATTACGCGCCCTTGAATCAGAATCTCAGTTATCTCTGGTGCTAAAGCGGAGATAAAGATAGTGTCAGGGTTTGCCTCCATTATCCGGGCTAATTGCGCGGAAAAGTCGGTATCCCCGGTTTGGAAGGTCTCCGTGCTCACAATCTCGATTCCGCTAGCAGCAAGGGCTTTACTCAACTCAGTGTTGCTACTCGTGGAATAGAGATCAATGTCGTCATATATCATCGCTGCCCGTTGGTAGCCGAGCTTCTCCTGAGTTATCCTGACGCCATTTGGACTCAGCACATCCGTGGTGAGCCCTGCACGGAAAATAAAATCGCCTATCGCGCTCAGACCGGAGGCGGAAGAGACCGAGCTAAAACATACAACCTCATTCCCTTGTGCAATTGGAAATACCTGTGTGCCCTGCGTTGAGAAAACGAGACCGGTGATGATAGAAACGCCATGTTGATGAATCAGGTTATTGAAGACTTCAACCGCCCCCTCAATGGTACCCTGATCATCCTCGGTGATGAAGGTGATTTGTGGACCGTCGAACTGGTTAAGCTCTTCACGCGCTAGTTCAAAGCCACGTTGCATCGGTAAACCATATGGATCGGCGTATGGGCCGGTCAGAGGCATGGTGACGCCGATGATAACTTCTCCACTCAGTCTGTCCATCTGAGGGGGCACGGGGAGGAGAAGTTGCTGGATTTGGTCACAGGCGGAAAACCCCACAATCAGCGTGACAATCGCCAGTACAGACGCGAATTTGGTGAACTGTCTAATGTTCATTCTGAATCTCCTTAGTTTTGAAAGAAAAAAATTAGGCAGGGCAGAACAGATATGCGTATTTTCGCATCTGTGCCCCTTATGGTTGTAACTTCATCGCAACCCACTAACAGCTGGTTCAGCGATGAATTGGTCTTACATTTATTATTGGCTACAGAGCTCGAGTTTTCAAGAAAAAAAACTCGGGGTCTCTTCACGTTTTACGCTTTCTTTATTATATGAATCCTCTTATGTTTTTGATGATGCACAACGAGACCACTAGTTGGTTCAATCAGGCAGCGGCGTTGGTCGAAAATTCTCTTTGATAAATGAGAACAGTTCCCACTGTTCCTCATCTGTTAGGTAGTAAAAAAATGCCGGCATGTCGTTCTTGCCGGCATCAATACTATGGATAAATTGTTCGTCGCTACGCCCCTCCCAAAAATCGGTTGTTGTCAGATTTGCGGGTTCTAGCTTTTTGAACCGCCCAATCCGTCCGTTGCCTTCACCATTTGCACCATGACAGCCGGCACAATATCTAGCGTAATTGTACTCGACTTCGGAGCCGTATCGCGTACTGGGGTCCACCGCCCGACAGAGCCAAATCAGCCAACTCATGCTGGCGGCAAATACCCCAATGATGATGAGAAGGTGTCGAATCATTTGAATGATACCACCTTTGTTATTCTCGGGATCCCATTTAGCTTGACGCTGTAGGGGAATCTAGCGTTTGTTTTGGAGCAGCCCCAGATTCAAGTGTCTCAATAACACCTGCGCCGACACTATCGCCCCAGACGTTGGCGGTTGTCCGGCATCGGTCAAGAAACCAATCAATAGTCAAGATTAGTCCGATACCTTCAATTGGCAGCCCAACGGCTTTTAAGACAATCACCATTGTCACAAGACCTGCTTCAGGGATACCCGCGGCACCGATGGCAGCGATTGTCGCAGTCAGAAAGATAACGATTTGCTCCACAGGACCTAAGGTTATTCCGTAGACCTGTGCAATGAACATCGCAGCGACAGCTTCGTAGAGGGCAGTGCCGTCCATGTTAATTGTGGCACCGAGCGGTAAGACAAAACTTGAAGTCCGATTGGATATGCCATTTTTCTCCTCGGTGCCTTCCATTGTCAACGGCAGTGTCGCTGAACTTGATGCGGTGGAGAAAGCGTTTAACAATGCTGCTCCCATCCCTTTTGCGTAGGTCAACGGATTCCGTCTGCCAATTAGAAAAAGGATTATCGGTAATACAACAACAGCATGTACAGCGAGACCCAATATGACCGTGAAACAATATTTTCCGACTGCAAGCAACTCCGGCAAAAATTTGATGAACCCACCGGCGTGCCCAATGCGACCTGCAACCAAGCCGAAGATGCCGATCGGTGCGAAAACCATAATCCAGTGAACAATTCGCATGATTCCATCATTCAGCACCGAAATGAAATCAATGGCAGTCTGTCCACGTTCACCCAAGATGGAAAATGCACCGCCAATCAGCAACGAGAAAAAAATTAGCGGAAGAATATCCGTTCGCACCATCGCGTTGAACAGGTTTCGAGGAATCAAGCCCTCTTTCCCAGTTTCTTCATTCCCAATCAGGACTTCTGACAGTATGCTGCCGATGTTTCTCTCTTCTTTTCCGCGTACCGCCCCGGCGATAGGCAAGTCAATCTTTACGCCTTTTCCTTCGGGTTGAAGTTGTGGCTCATCGGAAACGAGCTGTCCCCCAACACGCCAAAAAGGCAGGCGTGTACCGTCTTCTGCCTCAATATAGACCTCCTCGCCTCCTTGGCTGCGCTCCCAGAACTTCACTGTGGCGGTATTTTCGGTGATGGACTGAATTGCACCCTGCACCCCCTGATCCGGTAGAATTAGCGCATATCTGCTGTCATAACGTGTTTGCCCCCAAGTACCGTTCGTTAAAGTGACTGTGCGATTGTTTTCGCTGTCGATTGTATAAGTGAATTCTGGATGATTTGCACCGCGAGAAATCCCTACCCCCGGTTGGGTGATGTTGACCAAGATGATACCAATGAGCACCGAAATTCCAGTCGTCGCCATATAGTAGAGGACAGTGCGTCCACCGATTGGACCGAGGTTGCGAATATCCCCTAAGCCGGTAATGCCAACAATCATTGAAAACATGACCAGCGGGACAACAATCATTTTGAGTGCATTCAGGAATATGTCGCCGAGTAGGGTTGTTTTTGCAGCAAAGTCTGGTATCCAACCACCGACGAGCAACCCAACGATGATGGCAATAACGATGCCGATGAGAATCCGCTGGCTACCATTGCCTTCCGTTGATGCTTCGGAAGATGCAGAGGGATCTATTTGAAGCACTTGTCTATACCTCTTTAATACCGTGATGGGAAGAGCTGGGTTGCTCATGCTAAGAAATCGTGCAGCAGAAGCCGAGTAAAAAAAACTCGCGTTCTTGGCGTGTTCTCACTTTACATGAGCTAGTTGGGTAACTGGTATGAAGTTTGTAGTCAAAACGCGTAATAAATTACGCTACTACCAACCCCAAGAGGTTACGGCATACGGAGTATGCCTACTACATTACTCGTCCAGTGAAATGAGATAATCTCTGACCAACCGGATCTGCTCTTCGGCCTCTTCGACTGCAAAGCCATCAACAGGTTGATGGGCACCGCCAATCTTTGGCCATGCTTGAGGCATCGCAGTTCCCGGTTGGAAGGATTGCGGGTCTTTGAGCCATTCAACGACCCAATCAGCTTTGAGACGTCCCTTCGCTAGCGCGAGGTCGGGACGCCCAGTTTTGTCGCTGCCCGGTGGGATAACTTCGCCTTGTTCCGGATGGCAGGAAATACACTGGAGCGCGTCAAAGATCTGTTTGCCGACACGCAGCTCCCTTCGAGACGCCGGTTGTAATGTCATGGTCTCATACGGGAAAACCTCATCGTCAAGCGCAGAAAAGTATTTGACAAGGGCGGTTGCTTCCTCGTCCGAGAACCCAAAAGTCGGCATCCGAACTTCAAGTCCGTAGCGAATAGGAGTAGGTGCCTTCAGGAACTCAAACAACCAGTCCGGATAAACCTTAGCACCTTGCGCTTGCAGGGTGGGTGGGGCAAAGCGCTTGGCATTTAGCAGGTCCAGTTCTTTATTTGCGGCGACCACATTCGCGAAATCACCGCCTTTTCCTTCAATTTCATGGCAGCCGGTGCAGTTGTATTTTTTCGCTAACCTGCGTCCGGCATCAATCTGCCATTTCTTCTCGATCGGTTGGTGAATGTAGCTCACCGGATATTTTACAGGTTGGAAACTCTTGAGCAGAACCGCAAGGGCGCGTGCCTCCTCCTCGCCGATGATGTGTTCGCTAAAAACTGGCATTCGGGAGACAATACGGCGTGTTTGATAGCGTCTTGGATCGGTTACCTTTCCGATTGTCCAGCCGTGCCAACTGTGTTCAATCTCTTTTGTATCTCCGAAGTCAAGTTCCTCGACGGTCTTGGCACCAAATTCGCCGAGGTCTGCACCGACCTTTGACTCATTCTCAAAGCCGGGGATATTATGACAACCGAAGCAACCGTAAGTCCGAACTAGCTGTTCGCCTTCCATTGGATCAACCGCTGCTTGAGGATTTTCGTTACCGGCAATAGGAGAGGGAGCTGACTCTTTCAACGACATCAGGTAAGCGACCGCATTATCCACTTCAGTTTTGGTCAAACGCAGACTGGGCATAACCGTGTCGGGATCGTAAGATTTTGGATCGCTAATCCATTGACGTAGGAATTGTGGTGTGAGTTTGCTGCCGACATTATCCAGCTTTGGTGCGAAATCACTTCCGAGTCCGCCAACCGTATGACATGACAGACATCCAACCGATTTGACGACCTGTTCACCGGCGTCAATCGCAAGGGGGGCTGTCGAGAAGGAGGCATCACTCTGATCTATCGTGGGGTCTTTCATCTGCGCCAAGTACGCCGCAATCGATTTCACCTCGTCGACTACCCGTTCAACAGCGGTATCAGGATAAGGATATTTCGTACCATCGTCCTTTTGGAGGATAATGCCGGTGTCGGTTTTGGTAACGACGCCGTAGTGCTTATTCCCATTTTTGAGGTAAACCACTTGGGTCAACTTTTCGACGGGGAAGAAATCTGGCATCTTGGTCTCCGGCAGGTAAACGGTCGGTTGTTTAATCCACCCTTCTAGCCACTCAACGCTATTGACTTTACTGCCGATCTTGGCAAGCGAGGGACCAACTTTGTCGAGGTCCGCTAACGTAGAATACCCCTCAACAGCATGACAACCGTGACATCCGATGTCCTCAAAGAGTGCCATCCCCTTCGAGAGGTCAGGCGAATAATCTTGGAGATCTCCGTTCTCTGGATTGGGAGCATCTAACATCATCACACCATCGTGGCACCGACGACAATTGGACTGCATATAGCCACGAAATTCTGCTGAGGCTTTACCTGTATGCTCGTCCAACCCCAAGACAGGCGTCAGCCAATACTCCTTCTTATGGTCTAGGGCGTGTGCGGCTTTTTGGGTCAGGCCTTGTCCCTGTCCACCGTGGCAGGGGGTGCATCCGAATCTTTCAACAGGATGTTTAGCAAGGAGCACATCTCGGTGGGGATGCGTCTGAAGCACAGGGTCATATCCGGTATCATACGCAATTTCGACGAGGTCAGCATAAATATCTGGATCGGTGAAGATCAACTTGCCGTCTTTGCTTAACTCATAACTATCCTCTTCGGCGTCTTCTTCGTCAATGAGCACCGTTTCGCTACCCGTTTTAATGTAGGGATGTTTTAATTGGAGCGTGAGGTTGTTTTCGCCATCCCCTTCAATCTCTTCAAACTGCTCTTTGGCGAATCCGTCATATCCGGCTTTGTCCGAAGCAAAGTGGCAGGTCGCGCATCGGTCCGCCGTGTAATCAAAATCTTCAATGTAGTATTGGACAACTGTACGTGTCTTTGTGAAGGGGCTTTCTGCCAATGTGCCGATGAAAGTGCGCTTAATACCACCGACAGAATGAAGTTTCTCCTCAAGTCTGTCAACCTCAGCGTATTTCGCTTTATCCGCTTTCGCAGCCTCAATTTTCGTCTGAAGTTCACTAATCTTCGTCGAAACCGTTGTGTCCGATGCGTTATATTTCCGAACGTTGAGATACTCGCCTAAGGCTGCCTCAATGTGACCATTGGCATCATAGAGCTCAGCAAGATTTTTATAAGCGGCGGCAAGATTCCGCTCCGCCTCCAGCACAGCGTCCGTCAATATTCCCTCAATTCGACTTTCAAACTCGTCTAATTTCTTTTTCCATTTTTCCGATTTCTCTTTTTCCCCGTGGTGCAGTGCATACTGATATTTATAGTTGATTGCATCCGACTCGCTCTGATCAAATTTACGATCCTGCAAGGCTTCATCTAGCTTAATCTGCAACCCCGCAATCGCATCTCTTAGCATCCCCTCTTGTCTAGGGTCAATTTCTTGAGGTGCTTCAATCTCAGGTAGATCTTGTTCTGCTTTTTCCAATTCAATCTTGGTTTTTTGATATTCGTATTCGTAAAATTGCCGCTGAATCTCCTTCCATGGACGTCTAGTAATTGTTTCGTTATAGAAACCCCACAGCGTAACGAATCCCAACAAACCGGAAAGAATAAAAAACAGTGCTGCGTAAGATTTTTCCTCAATCAGAATTTCTTTTTTGTTCCTCACGATTCCTATTGACTCCTTACTGTTTGAATGAACGAATTACATATCGCGTAATACGCCCTAGATATTGAACCAGGGGGAAACCCAAATGTACTTGATATTCAATGTCCATCGCAGAATCATCTTGATTGGCAAAGCCATCATCGTTAAGAACAGGAATGAGACCACGATGTACCGTACCAATCCCAACTCTTGAAGAAATTTGCTCGTTCCTCTTTTCAAAAAGTAATAGATAGGACCTAAAGCAAAATATCCGACGACAACACACATCCCGAAAATGCTAGCGGGTTGTTCGTTTCGGATGCCGAATAGGTAAGAGAGGTTGACGTTGGTTAGCGGCACAACCTTGTGCGGATCCCACTCTTTCCATGGGGCGAAAAAGTTCCAACCGGGGCCCCTCAAGAAAGTACCGACAACCATCAGCACAATCCATAACACGAAAAAGCCGAAACAGAAGGTTATCAGTGCAAATGGACGCTCTTTTAGGGTATAGTACCCTTTTCCTTGGGGATTGATATCTATGTAGGGAATGGCAATTAAACCGACGATAATCAGCCCCGGCAAAACAACACCTGCAATCCACGGATCGAAGTAAACCAACATCTCCTGTAGCGCGAGGAAATACCATGGGGCTTTAGACGGGTTCGGGGTTTTTGTCGGATCGCTCGGCTCTTCGAGTGGGGCATCAATGGTAATGGACCATATCCCCAGAACGAGCATTATAATGATTGCACAGAGAAACTCGTTGCGGCAAAGGTAGGGCCAGCAGTAGACTTTATCATTAAGTGCTGCTTCTGCGGGTGTACCTGCTAGGTCATTTCTGCGCCCTTGGCTGAATGCGAGCCACGTGAAGAAAGGTAACAGCAACACAATTGCAACAATCGGAACGTTATCAGGCTTCGTAATCAATTCGAGAACATGTTCCATATACCACCTCAATCAATGGGGATTAAAATGAGTTCAGTCCTATAGGGGCCCAGAAATACCACCATCCTTGCGGACACGCCAGAAGTGTAGTGCCATCAATACGCTTGCCAAAAGGGGCACAGCGACGCAATGTAGGATGTAAAACCGTAAGAGTGTTGAGGGCCCAACAATTGTCCCACCAAGAAGGGCAAAGCGCACATCATTCGATTGGGTGACAATATCCTGCGGATGAAATGGGCCTTCATGTCCTAGGACCGGTGTCGCTCGCGCCATGTTCGTTCCGACGGTGACCGCCCAAAATGCGAGTTGATCCCACGGCAACAGGTAGCCGGTAAAACTGAGGAAAAAGGTGACAAGTAGTAGGATGACGCCGACTCCCCAGTTAAATTCGCGAGGCTTTTTATAAGACCCTGTTAGGAAAACGCGGAACATGTGAAGCATCACAGCAATGACCATACCGTGGGCGGCCCAACGGTGCATATTGCGCAGGAGCATCCCAAAGGGGATGTCAAACTCAAGATACTGTATATCGCGAAACGCGTACTCAGCGGTAGGACGATAGTAGAACATCAACAACACACCCGTAACGGCGGTGACAAGAAACATCAGAAAGGTAATCCCGCCCATACACCATGTAAATCGGAAGTTAATCGCGTGGCGGGTGACGCGGGGAGGATGTAGATGGAGCCAGACATTTTGGAGGACTTGAAGGGTATATCGCCTTCCTGTTTTCTCGTAGCCGTGGCGAAACATCGACTGCCAAATTTGGTTATTTGTGATTTTCTCTTTTAATCCATTACGTCTTTCATTCATAACAACGACTCAGCCTACCTCGCATTAGCATAACCAGGGCTGTATAACTCCTTTCTTGCTCAATTTGATTTTATCGTTAAGGGCGCACCAAGGGGGTACAATTTAGTCGAGTGGGGAATAACGGGGGTCAAAGGGAACATAGATTATGTGAACCATTGACTTCACTAAATCCTTAAAGAAGATCCCGCTTTCCCCCAATCGCCTCGCTCTTCAAGGAATTTTACGGACTTATCAATTAGCAGTTGCCCATCCTCCGCCAGCGTAATTTGTACGCGCTCCAGGGGTCTCGGTGCAGGACCCTCAAAGTGCATCCCTTCACGGTCAAACCCACTCCCGTGACAAGGGCACTTAAACTTATTCTCCGATGCTAGCCATCGAGGGGTACAACCGAGATGTGTGCAGATTGCCAATAACGCGTAAAATTCGCCGTCTTCTTTCCGAACAATCCAGACGCCATACGGATTTTTTTTGAACTTCTCGCTAACCGTTCCGGGAGGATATTCACCAGGTAACCCGGCCGTAAAGACTGAAGATGGTTCAAAAAGGACTCGCGGGTATAAGAATCGAATCAATCCAGGACCGAAGGCGAGTCCAGCAGCAGCGAGGAAATTCCCCCAGCCCAAAAACTTAAAAAATGAACGTCGAGATAACACCAACTTCACCTCAAATTCAAAGTTTATGGAATTTAGTAAAACGGCGTGTAAAAAACATAAGGACACGACCCGAGTATTTTAATTGCAGCTCATCCAAACAATGGTCATTATAGCATGAGGGAAAAAAGAGATCAAGTCATAAAATGAAAGGAATCACGGATATCCGTGACCTTTCTTTATAACGTCTATCAGGGCGTCAAGGTAGTGCTAGAGTGAAGCGTGAAACCTAATGCGCGAAGCAGGAAGGCGGGCATTGATTCATTAGACCGATGAACGATGCACATTGCGGTCCTCCCCGAAGATACCTGAGGGGTGCTCATAAATTGAATTATCAAAAGAGCGTCATCAGATGTGTCACATTTCTGAGAAGGGGTTCGCCTTGGAAAGTATCTGAATCAAGGATTCGCACGGATGCTTGGATGTGGCTGATTTTGGGTAATCGGTGTTCTCTCACCTACCTCTAGTTTTAGGCAGTAACCCTTCCGTCAATCTGACGGGGGACAACGTCAACGAGGTCCACTTGAGCGCAAAATTCGAGATCTTCCCCCAGTCCAATGTCTGCAAGATATTGACCATGATAGCAATTCTTGAGCATACCCAGCAGATTGTCACGGTGTGTCTGATAGAGAATCTTTGCTGCTTCGGCGGCATCGGTCGGTAGGGGTTCCGTCAATGCTGCCACACATGCCCCTGCGAAAACAGTATCTTCCGTGCAGAAACCGCCTTCTCTGCCAGAACATGCGAGGACAAGCTCCCCTGCTACTTGGGCCAGCCGGTCCACAATCGCACCAAGATTGAGGAAAGATCCGACGAGAACCCGTTCAGCGGCACGGCAGGCTTGTAGGGTACGTGTTCCGTTGGTCGTTGTCAAGACGATTTGCCGGTCCGAGACGACCGCTTCGGTATATTCACGCGGTGAATTTCCAAGATTGAACCCATCAACTTTCATCCCACCACGCTCGCCGCCGCTTAATGTGTTCGGTTGATTCCTAGCAAGACGAAAGGCATCTTCAGGAGTTAGGACAGGTGTGATGGCTGTTGCGCCGTTTGCCACAGCGAAGGTAATAGTGGTTGTCGCACGCAAAATATCGGCGACGACAACTGTTTTGCCTGTGAGGTCAGAAAACGGTAGGAGATCTGGTGTAAAAACAACATCAATGGAAGCGGGCATGGATTATACTCTCGACGGAGTGGAACAGTAGCACTATAGTTTGGGGTAAGCAGAAAGGGTTTTACCAAGCGAATCCGGAATCCAAAAAGTTGGTAAAGACCTGTGCATTCAGAAAGCGTTCATCGTCCATAATCTTTCGGTGGAGCGGGATGGCTGTCTTAATGCCTTCAATAGTAAACTCATCCAAAGCCCGCCTCATGCGTGCAACTGCTTCCGCTCGATCTCTACCGTGGGCGATTAGTTTCGCGACTAAGGAATCGTAATAGGGTGGCACAGCGTAGCCGGGGTAAAGGTAGCCATCTACACGGATGCCAATACCCCCCGGCGGCAGATATGCTTCAACCGTCCCTGGGGAAGGGGTGAGACCGTTATCGGGGTCTTCCGCATTAATCCGACACTCGATGGCATGTCCATTCACCTCCACGTCCGATTGGCTATATCCAAGTTCTTCACCCCATGCCAGTCGAATCTGCTCCTTGAGCAAATCAATTCCCGTGGTCATCTCTGTCACCGTATGCTCGACTTGGATACGCGTGTTCATCTCCAAGAAGTAAAATTCCTCCTCAGAATCAACAACAAACTCAATAGTTCCGACATTGCTATAGCCAATTGATTTTGCGGCTTTAGCGGCGGTCCTGCAGATGCCCTGACGCGCCTTCGACGATAGAGACGAGGCGGGGGCTTCCTCAACCAGTTTTTGATGCTTATGCTGGATGGAACATTCCCGTTCACCGAGATGGATGACATTCCCGTGATTATCCGCCAAAATCTGGACTTCAATGTGGCGGGCATTCTCAATCCACTTCTCAACGTAAACTTCAGTGCTGCCAAACGCAGACTGTGCTTCTGCTCTGACCGTGTGAAAGAAGTCCATCAAGCTGGTGCTGTCATACGCGATTCGGATGCCGCGTCCACCGCCGCCAGCAACCGCTTTGATACCAACCGGATAGCCAATCTTTTCTGCGATTTCGACTGCTTCTTCAGCACTTTCAACCAAGCCTTTTCTGACGTTCCTCCGAAGTCGCCGCCGAATGCTGCCGCTTCCCGGCACCAACTTGAGCCCCGCTTTCGACATTGTTTCCCGTGCCTCTGCCTTGTCGCCCATTGTTCTCAGATTCTCTGCCGTTGGACCGATGAAGGTAATCTCGTGGGCTTGGCAGATTTCGGCAAATTGTGCATCCTCGGATAAAAACCCTGCACCGGGATGGATGGCGTCGACGTCCGTCAACTCGGCGACGGTAATAATGTTCGGGGGTCTGAGATAGCTTTCCATTGAAGCGGGTGGTCCGATACAATAGGCTTCGTCCGCATATTTGACATGCAGTGAATCCTTGTCGACGGTTGAATAGATGGCAACGGTCTTGATACCCATGTCCCGACAGGCACGGATAATCCTAAGCGCGATTTCACCACGATTTGCAATTAAGATTTTCTTAAACATTTTTTGAACCTTTGGAAGCTAGCGGTTCATCCCTGAATTTAAAAAAGTAAAAAAGAAAGGGAGATGGGGAGAAAGTAAGGGTGAAAATCAAACGCAAGAACGCAGAGACGCAAAGTTTTTTTATAATTGCTCTTTGCAAGTTTGTGTTCGATTTTACGTACTAAGGCTTCTTCACCCTTTCACACCTGCCCATTTTCTCACTTTCATTCTTTCTTATCCCATTCCTAACAAGCCACCGATCACATCACCATATTTCGCAATTAATCCTGCGAATACCACCGACACCATTGACATGAGTTTGATGAGGATATTGAGCGACGGTCCTGATGTATCCTTGAACGGATCACCAACGGTATCGCCGACAACGGTTGCGTTGTGGTTGTCAGAACCTTTACCGCCGTATTCCCCACCCTCGATGTATTTTTTTGCGTTGTCCCACGCGCCACCGGCGTTTGCCATCATCACTGCAAGCACAAATCCGGTCGCTAAACCACCGGCAAGCAAACCGAGAACGCCTGCAACATTGAAGACCAACCCAACAACCACCGGGACAATAATAGCAATCAGCGACGGAAGAATCATCTCTCTTTGCGCTCCGATGGTCGAGATGGCGACGCATCGGGCGTAATCCGGTTTTTCTTCACGTTTCATGATACCGGGGCGTTCGCGGAATTGACGACGCACTTCCTGCACCATCGCACCGGCGGCACGACCAACCGCTTTCATCGTTAAAGCACAGAAGTAAAACGCCATCACTGCGCCGATAAACAGACCAATTAACACCTTGGGATTCATCAGAGTTACATTGTAGTAAGACATGAACTGGGCAATGCTGACCTTGACGGTATCAACCATGCCTTCGCCGGGAATGTTTAGTTGGTCTTGGCCCGCCATATGGATCAGTCCAAACCGAACCTCCTCAAGATAAGCGGCGAGAAGCGCGAGGGCAGTCAATGCAGCAGACCCGATGGCGAACCCCTTCCCGGTTGCTGCGGTTGTATTGCCAAGTGCGTCGAGTTGATCTGTGCGCTGACGGACACTCGGATCAAGTTCAGACATTTCAGCGTTACCGCCTGCATTATCTGCGATTGGCCCATACGCGTCAGTCGCTAGTGTGATACCAAGCGTTGCGAGCATACCCACCGCGGCGATACCGACGCCATAGAGTCCCATCAACGTATTCGTGGCTCCACCCGGCAGGTAGAAACTGATAGCAACGGCACCGATAACTGTTATCACGGGTATTGCGGTGGATTCCATGCCCACAGCGATTCCTTCGATGATGACCGTTGCGGGGCCCGTCTCCGCTTGTTTGGCAATGGCGCGTGTGGGACTATAATCGTGGGAGGTAAAGACCTCTGTCACCTTGCCAATAATTAGACCGGCGGCTAAGCCTGCCACAATGGCCCCCCAAATTTGCCACCTGTTCGGGAGGTCAAGAATCCACAACACCGGAATCGCGCAAATAGCAATGCCGACCGCACTTCCGTTGATGCCGAGGTTGAGTGAACCCATCAATTGGCGCATCGTGGCACCTTCTTTCGTGCGAACCATGTAAATCCCCAAGATTGAGAGGATAACACCGATCCCCGCAATAATCATCGGTGCGGAGAGATATTTCAACTGAAGTGCGATGTTACCGTGGTCTTTCGACGCCACCGCCGCAACACCGAGGGCAGCAGTGGCAAGAATAGATCCCGCATAAGATTCGTATAGGTCTGCTCCCATTCCCGCTACATCGCCAACATTATCGCCGACGTTATCCGCGATCACGGCGGGGTTACGGGGATCATCTTCAGGGATGCCAGCTTCCACTTTCCCTACAAGGTCAGCACCGACATCAGCGGCTTTGGTGTAGATACCGCCACCGACACGCGCAAAAAGTGCCTGTGTCGATGCCCCCATACCGAAACTGAGCATGATTACGGTAATCTGAGGAAGCGGATTTGCGCCCAAGAAGCCCGGAAACATCTTTGGAAAAAGGTAGTAAAGAATCAGAAACCAACCGGCGATATCCAACAGAGCAAAGCCGACAACCACCAATCCCATCACTGCACCAGCGCGGAAAGAGATTCGTAAACCGGAGTTAAGTCCCTCCATCGCGGCACTTGTCGTACGAGCCGATGCGTTGGTTGCAGTCTTCATGCCAAGAAAACCACAAAGCCCTGAGAAGAATCCGCCCGTCAAAAACGCAAAGGGCACAACCTTGTTTTGGGCATTCAACCCGAAAGCCATGAGGAGGAAGATAACGCATAGTACAACGAAAACAACTCCTACCACTTTATACTGCTGTTTCAAGTAAGCCATTGCTCCCTCACGGACCGCTTGGGCGATTTCCCGCATCACATCTGTGCCTTCACTCTGTCGCATGACCGATTTATAGAAGACAAATGCGAATCCTAAAGCGATCAGTGAACCGATTGGGACAAGCCACCACGCAGGGGGTAAGGGGGGGAGAGATTCTGATTGTGCGAAGGCGGAATTTGCAACTGCCATTCCCATCCACGAAGTGAGAAAAACTAAACATCCACGGCTCCTTTCACGGAGCCAGTTGACAACTGTTTCAAGCATAAAACATCTCCTTATAAAAGTAGGGGCAACCCCCCGATGGCCCCGGGATTCAAAGCAACTTGTGGTTGCCCACTTTGGGCAGGCACAAGACCTGCGCCCTACAATTTTACGTTTCATCTATACCAAGTACCTTCATCGCTTCTCCGACAATATAGATAGAACCTGCGATGCAGATTAGATCCGAGGGCGTGGCGATAGATTGCGCCAACGGTATCGCCTCACGGACGCTCGGACAGACATGGAAATTTGCCTCGATTTCTGACCATGCCTGTACAATTTCTTCGGCAGGCGTGACACGCGGATTATCAAATGCCTGCGTTGCAATAATTTCATCTGCAAATGGACACAAGACCCGACCGATGGCTTGCAGGTCTTTGTCCCGCATTAAGCCCACAACAAGAATCAGATGCTGATAGCAGAAAACCTCATGGATGGCTTTGCACAATGCCTCCGCTGAGGTTGGGGAATGTGCGCCATCCAGCAAAATAACAGGTGACTGGCCGACGACCTGCATCCGACCACCCCAACGAACTTCTCTCAGTCCGTCATAGATACTGGTCCGGGGAACATTATATCCTTCCTGACGAATGCGCTCGATACAACCGATAGCAGTTGCTGCGTTGATTGCTTGGTGTTCACCCAGCAACGGTAAAAAGAGGTCTGGATAAAACGCCGCCTGTGTTGTCAGATCAAACGTCTGTCCATTGATGTCCCGGTTCTTGCGTTTCAGGTGAATATCGCGCCCAACCTCAGCCATCGGTGCATCCCGATCTGCAGCGACAGCTTCAAACACCGTCCCGATAGATCGGGAGAGTTGTGGTGCTAACACAACCGGGCGGTTGGATTTTATAATCTCCGCTTTTTCTTTTGCTATCGCTTCGTGCGTATCTCCAAGTATTGCTGTGTGCTCCAAGCTAATCGGCGTAATAACGCTTACGAGCGGATCCACTACGTTTGTTGCATCCAGCCGCCCACCGAGCCCTACTTCGATAACCGCAAAGTCAACAGTCTTGTCCGCAAAGTAGGAGAAGGCAAGAGCTGTATAAATCTCGAAGAACGAGACGCGCCCAATTGATTCCAACTCCGCCATCGCTTCAATTGACGGCTTGAGACGGTCAATGTATCGCGCAAATTCCTCCTCTGAAATGAGCCGGGAGTTAATCCTGCACCGTTCACGCGGGGTAATTAGGTGAGGTTGTGTAAACAAGCCTGTCTTGTAACCGGCGTGTATAAGGATCGAAGCGATCAGTGCTGCTGTTGATCCCTTCCCTTTGCTACCGGCCACATGAACGACCTTCAAGCGGCGATGCGGATCCCCCAACTGCGCTAGCAGGCGAGAGATACGTTCGAGATTGTAAAAACGTGCCTGTCTTGAGAAGTCAGGGCTTCTCTCGGAATTAATGAATGTATCGATATAGGCGAGAGCGGCTTGGTAATTCAATTTTATTTACGTCCATAGATTCAGATCTTCGTAGATTGGAAATTGCTCACAAAGATCGCGCACCTTCTCCCTCACACCCTGCTTGGTTTGCGCGCTTCTGCGCCCCTCAAGGGTTTCCGTTATCAAATCGGCAACCCCCTGCATCTCCGCCTCTTTCATGCCGCGTCCTGTTATCATCGGAGTGCCGAGGCGAATGCCACTTGTTGTGGTCGCAGATCGTTTATCCAACGGAATTGTATTTTTGTTGACAATAATGCCTGCGTTCTCAAGGTGGTCTGCGGCTTGCCGTCCACTCAACTGCTTGTATGTTGTGGTTAAATCAATCAGCATGAGGTGGTTGTCCGTGCCGCCGCTTACCAAGCGAAACCCGTTGTCCATCAGTGCGTTGGCGAGTGCTTTGGCGTTCTTCACAACCTGTTTCTGATATGCTTTGAAATCGGGTTCCATCGCTTCTTTGAAGGCAACCGCCTTCGCTGCGATTGTGTGCATAAAAGGACCACCTTGTATCCCCGGAAATACCGCGCGATCGATCGTTTCTGCCAGTTCATTACGGCACATAACAATTGCGCCGCGGGGGCCGCGCAACGTTTTGTGGGTCGTTGTAGTGACTACATCGCAGTAAGGCACCGGATCCGGATGTGCACCTGCGGCAATGAGGCCAGCAATATGCGCGATGTCCGCCATCAAATACGCACCGACGGAATCAGCAACTTCTCGCCACTCTGCAAAATGGAACCAGCGTGGATAAGCACTACCGCCCACAATAATTAGCTTGGGCTGATGTGCTTTCGCAAGTTCGGCGATTGTATTGATGTTAATCTGTTCTGTTTCCGGGTCAACACCATAAGACACTACGTTGTAATACTTACCTGAAAAGTTCTGAGGAAGCCCATGGCTCAGATGACCGCCGTGATCCAGTTTCATCGACAGAATTGTATCACCCTGCATAAGCAGCCCTTGGTACGCTGCCATATTGGCTAAATTTCCTGCGTGCGGTTGAACGTTGACATGATCGACACCGAAAAGCTGCTTTGCCCGCTCGATTGCGAGGCTTTCCACGCCATCTGCGGCTGCACAACCGTTGTAGTAACGTGCACCAGGCGTTCCTTCAGCATATTTACTCGTCAGGACACTTGCCTGCATCTGCATGACCGCCCGACTTACATAATTTTCCGAAGGGATTAGGGTCAGACAATTTTGCAGCCGGTCCAGATCTTGAAGCATGATCTGGACAATCTGTGGGTCAACTTCACTCAGTGCTCTGTTCATCGGATAACCATCCTCATTCCAACCTTTGGGGTATAATCTGTGCATCTTAGTCAATCTTTTGAAGGAGCGGCTTAATATAGGCTTTGAGATGCTCACCGCCAACCTACTCAACGAGTTTCAATGCAATTTGAAAATCCTGTTTTGCCTCCCGAATGCGATCTAGCTTGTACTTTGAACTCCCCGAGGTCGGTTGAGTCATTATTGGGGTTGAGGCAGATTGCCTTAGTATACTCTACAATCACCGCATTATATAATTTCAGGAACGTCAGATTGTAACACAGATATCGGGCAGTTTCAAGGGAAATAATCGTGCAAAATGTTGTTCTCAACTTGTGCCTGTGTTTCATTCCCTACCTCAAACTTGCGTTAAGTTAATGGCTTTCGGCATCTTCAGTCAGTGCGTTTTAAAAATAGAAAGGCGTTGACGGAAAATTCGAGAAGGTTTATAATATTAGGGTAACTCTTAAGATCTTTCACTTAACAAACATAAGATGTCAGCAAAAAAATTGAAACAGCGTATTCATGATGGGGAGTTGATTTACGGTGTAAGCGTACCGGCATCGGCGAATCGGGATGAGATGAAAGCGATTATAAATAAAGACCATTACGATTATGTCATGGCGGATAGCCAGCATGCGGCATATGACGCGAGGCTGTTGGTGGAGTATTACAATATTGCATTGCGGACTCGCTTGATATACCGGTTCATTTTCGGATTAAGCACACCCGTAACGCTTACCTTATCGGCAACTCCGTTGATTTGGGACCATCGGGGGTGGAAGTGCCTCAAGTAGAACTGGAATCAACGGTTGAGAAAGCAGTCACTGGGTTTTACTACCCGCAGATCGGCATCCGTAGCGCAGACGGGGGCAGCCGGAAAGGGATGGTCAATCGGGGCAATCGCTCGGAATACGCAAATTGGTGGAATCAATACAGCCTCCTCTGGATGCAGTTAGAATTAGTTTCCGCAGTGATCAATGCGCGAAAACTGGCCAAGCCGGGCGTTACCGTTTTCCTTGAGGGGCCAAAACGTTAGTGCATTATCATTTTTGGAAAGGTACTAGTTTGGGGCGTTATGTTGACTTATTCCCTTGTTAGCACTGTAATCGCCGAAAATCGAAGGACGTTAAGGCAGGGGATGCGTCTCATCGCCGAAGTCGCTCATAAACACGGTATCCCTATTACATGGGGGGTTGGGGCGACTTCGGCAAGAGCCTTCGCCACAGATTTAACCGAATGGCACACATCCCACGGCGACGAAGTGATGCTGATGGTTGATATCGCACCAATTTGGGGATCGGGAATAGATTCCGACGACTTAAGCCGGGCCGCAGAGCATATCGTGACAATGCGCGAAACGCTGCCGGATTATATCTTGTCCGAAAAAGAGAAAGTCCAAAGAGCAATCGAATGGGCGAATCCGATTATCGCAGGAGGGGTACAGAAAAATCATGTGCTGCTTTATGCCTTAGCACAGATTGGTTTTGCTGGGTTGTGGGGGTATGGTTGGGACGATGAAGGGGATGAAGGCTGTCCGTTTGGGTGCTTCTTTCCGTCAGTAGATCGCCACAATTTCTGCGGTGTCTCCACGAGTCGAATTGTCGGCATCCCGCACACTTCTCTCCTCCCTACACAGGCACCCCATGGATCTGAAGAGATGGAGAGCACCGGTTCTCACTCCCAAATATTAAACGGAACAGTGCAGCAGGGATTCGACTGCTATACAGCAAACGCAGCGTGGAACCGTTGGTTGGCTTATATCCAGCGAATTGATGCTGTAGAGGTTGCATCGCTGACATCAGAACAACTCAATCAGTTGGATACATATCTGGCTTACGTACGCGAGACATCAAAAACACAGATTATGTCGCTGCCCGATGTTGTTCGTGCATGTCAAGAGACGGGTGAGCAGACACAGCCAACTTTTCTGCTCACTGACCCCAAGATAGAGGGTGAGGAGAAGGCATCAACCGATTCGGGCAAATCAATCTTCTCCTATTACGATGCCGAATGTCAGTTGGTCTTTGAAGAAGGTAGGTTGGAGCCGATTCGGGTGACAAACTACATCTCGCCGCCGGTTAGTTCGCGTAACGGTGCAGAGGTGAACCTACCGCAGATTGAACGGTTTCGTCCCTCGCGCTCGCGCAGCCAGTTGCGGATGCAGTTTACGCTGGAATCTACAAAGGCAATGCCGTATGGATTAGCTGTATGGGGGAATCACGCCGGCCTTACGTTGGTATCCTCGAATGCACAAGAGGTAACGTGGTTAGGTGATCGGCTATTATTTATTCGGGTTAACCTGCAAGCGGGGAAAAACGAAATTGAGGTTGTGTTGACAATCTAATCGGCGGTAAAAAAACAATCATGGATGCCTACCAAACAGTTAAAGCCTACTTTGACGCGCTCATCGCAGGAGACACAGACCGGCTCATCAAGATGATGTCTTTGGCTGACTACTATGTGAAGATTGGCACCGAGCCGGAGGAGCATATTGATGGCGGTGAAAACGCAAGGGATTATTATCAGAGGATTATCGCGAATGCAGCGAATCTTGCGATTGAGTATGAACATCTTGACGTTCAGGGACGGGAAGATGTAGCGTGGTTTTACACACGGCAGATATGGCGACTACAGTGGCTTGGCGTTCCCGAAGAATTGGCAGTACGGTTGACGGGTGTACTTGAAAAAGAGGAGGGAACATGGAAGTTTGTTCAGATCCACGCTTCGATCGGCGTTCCTGCCTAGTAGTACGGTAAAGGACTGATACACTATCATATAAATTCTTGACAGATACGTTCAATTTCTCAGACTGCTTTTCTATTAATCGAGGGTGAAGTTTTACAATGATCTATAGGTTCTAAAGAGGGGATGCTTATGTATAAAAAAATCTACGCCTACGGGATGGATGGTTTTATCGTCCCGATGATGAAAAAATTTGTTGCTGAAGGGTGTTTGCCAAACTTTGAAAGGATGCTTAAAAATGGCACGGTGAACCAGACCTTTCCATCCTTCCCGGTCTGGACGCCGACGAATTGGGCAACCCTTTCTACCGGTGCTCACACCGGGACACATGGCGTCACCCGTTGGCGTGTGGAGGTTGCCCCCGGTGAACGGATTAACAGCTTCGATGGGCGCGCTCCGAATGCCGAGCGAATCTGGAACGCTCTAGAACGTGCCGGCAAAACGAGCGTTGCTGTCCACTACCCAGCCGCCCATCCATCGGGCATCAAATCCGGTTTCGTCGTAGATGGCTTTGGTCACCCTGGCCACGCCAGCACCGACTATGAGGTGGCGTCCTGTCAAGCCTATACGACAAGCGATCAGGGTGCTACCGTTGAGATGGACCATGATGGGACGGCTGTCCGTCGGACGCAACGCAGCGTTCAACCGATTCCGGTCTTACGTCCTGCCCTCGGCTGGGAAAATCTTCCGCCGAGCCAATCGCCTCCCCTTGAATCCATAATCGAAATTCATGCGCGTCTCGGCGGTGATATCAACACCTTCCACCTCCTTGTGGTTGACAGTCGTGGACGGGGATATGATCGCGTATGGATCTGCCGAAAAAAAGATGGCGGCACCAAAGTCGCCGAAACAGATGTTGGCCAATGGAGTGATTGGGCGATTGAACCCTTCCAGATCGATGGCCAAAAGCAGGACGCGTCAATTCGGTTTAAGCTGATGGAACTCACGCCTGATGGAAAGAATCTGAAACTCTATCGTTCACAAGTCACCTATACCGATGGATTCACCTATCCAGATGACCTCGCGGCAGAGCTTATTGAACGCTTTGGGCCCTATCAGGAGCACGCCTCTATGACGCCTTATACGTCAGGTATGGCGGATTTTGATACTGCCCTTGAAGAGTGCGAATATCAGGGGCTCTGGTTCGCTGATGTTGCCAACTATATGCTACGTGAGCGTGGGTGTTCCTTTTTTATTTCTCATTGGCATCTTTACGACTACCTGAACCATATCCATCTGAACGATGTAGACCCTGTCTGTCCGGGCTACGATCCAAACAATGCAGACATAGCGATGGACTACTTCCGTCGGGCGTATCAGGTTGGTGACCGGATTTTGGGACGTATCTGGGACACTGCTGATGACGAGACTTACGTTGGTGTCCTCGGCGACCATGGGGCCTACCCCGACATCCGTATCGCTAACATCCGGAAATTCCTCGTCGATCAGGGATTCACTGTCCTAAAGAAGGGTGCGGAGGGTGTTGCGCGCGATGAGGTACTGGAAGAGGACATAGATTGGGAGCAGACCCGCGCCTATCTGAAGGATGACAAAGGCTTCGACATCTACATCAACGCTGAAGCGGGACCGGCATTCGACGAGATTGAGCGCGAACTGCTGGTAGCGTTGCGTACGTGGGTTGATGAAGAGGTAGGAGGTACGCCTATTGCCATTGCGCTGCCGAAGCGAGATGCCTACCTCCTTGGTCAGTGGGGGGATCAGTGCGGCGATGTCATTTTTGCTTGGGACCATGGTTACGTCAGCGGTTACTACGGTCAGTGGAAGGGTATCATCGGTGGTGGAGCGGTCGGTGCGCCCGAAGTGTATGGCGCACATCACGGTGGCTTCCTTCCCACCCGAAACGAGGACTTCTCCTCTAGCTTTGGAACATTTTTATTAGCTGGACCGGGAATCAAAAAAGGGTATGAGCGTGATTATGATTCACACGGTTACATCCACGCCGCTGATGTTGTCCCCACGTTTTGTTATATCCTCGGTGCCGCTCCCCCAGCGCAAAGTCAAGGCACAATTGCTTATGATCTGTTTGAAGGGAACGAAATGGTTCGAGAGCGGAAAGAAACTGAATATTATGTCGACAATTTGTAGGTAATGGGATATAGTGATTTTTTTGACAATATGCTTCTGATGTGGTAACATTGTTATTCAATAATTCCCTTTCCTGCGATGCCTTGTACCTATTCTATCCTTCGAGATCTTAAATCTTTGGTTCACCTAACTACACGGTTGTGTGGTCTACGGCACGACAGATCGTGCCTACTACTATGTGCACCCCTCATCTAATTGAAGGGATCAGTGAGCAGATGGTTGCTTTTGCCGATGCAGGAGTTGCCAAAGCCGATGGGCTTGCTTCCAACCTGCGGGTATGCCAACGCGGGGAGTGGAATGATAGAATACTGATAGAGATCATTTTATTTATGTTGACAAAGAGGGCGCATCAGTGTTGGGCGTATTTGCAAGACATGACTCGATTTCACAATGGCGTTATTTAATCTGTTGGTGCAGTGAGACCGCTTACCGGCTCAGGACGATGGCTTTGTCCCTTTATCTATCGCTCAATTGATTCTCTAAAATAACACCAAAGGTTATTTTATTAAGGAGGCACTTCTAATGGACACAAAAATTTCCGATGCAATGCCACCCAAATTTTCCAAGGTAGCACTGACATTTGATGATGTTTCATTAATTCCCGGTGAATCAAACATTCTGCCGAATGCGGTTGATACTAGTACGCAATTGACCCGTCGTATTCGCCTCAATATTCCGATTTGCAGTGCCTCGATGGATACCGTTACGGAATCCGAACTTGCAATTGCCATTGCACGAGAGGGAGGTATTGGTCTCGTCCATTATAACTGCCCGATTGAGCAGCAGGTCAATGAAGTTGATAAGGTCAAACGTTCAGAGAGCGGCATGATTATCGATCCAATCACCTTGACCCCTGATAAAAAGGTTCGTGATGCGCTGGAGCTGACTGCCCGTTACCGCATCGGGGGCATCCCGATTGTGACCCAAGAGGGTTACCTCGTTGGACTAATCACCAATCGCGATCTGAAATATGAAGAAGATGCCGATTTGCCTGTGACCGAGCTGATGACACCGAGTGAACAGTTGGTCACGGCTTCGCCGGGTATCGAACTGGGGAAAGCGAAGCAGATTCTGCATCAAATTCGGAAGGAAAAACTCCCAATTGTTGATGAGGAGTTTCGCCTATGTGGGTTAATCACGATTAAGGATATCGACAAGGTAGAGAAATACCCTCTGGCTTGCAAGGATGAGTCCGGAAGACTGAGGGTTGGCGCAGCGATTAGCCCTTCTTGGGATTTGGAAAAAGTGGGCATGTTGGTTGATGCAGAGGTTGACGTATTGTCGATAGATACTGCACATGGTCATCATCGGAATGTAATGAAGGCAGTGCATCGGGTTAAGGCGGAATTTCCCGATGTGGAATTGATTGGTGGAAATGTTGTAACCGCCGAAGCAACTCGTCAGTTGATTGATGCAGGTGTTGATGCAGTTAAAGTGGGCATGGGACCCGGATCAATCTGTACCACCCGCGTTGTCACAGGAATAGGAATTCCGCAGATTACGGCGGCTTACGATTGTGCACAAGAGGCGGACAAGAACGGTGTTCCTGTTATCGCTGATGGTGGTATTCGGTATTCCGGTGATATTGCGAAGGCCATTGGAGCAGGTGCAAGTTCGGTGATGATAGGAAGTCTACTCGCAGGTACGGAGGAAAGCCCCGGCGAAACAGTTATCTATCAAGGCCGTACATATAAAATCCATCGGGGGATGGGGTCTTTATCCGCTATGAAGGAACGCCGTGGTAGCGAGCGATACTCTCAAAATAGTGAATCCTTGGCCAAGCTGGTCCCCGAAGGCATCGAAGGACGAGTACCTTATAAGGGGCGGTTGGGCGATTTTGTCTATCAACTGGTTGGTGGTCTCCGCGCTGCGATGGGATATTGCGGTACGCCGGATATTGAGTCATTGCGGGCTGAAAGCCGGTTTGTTCGGATGCAGAGTAGTGGTCATCGTGAAAGTCATCCGCATGATATTGCCATTACAGAGGAAGCCCCCAATTATAATGTAATGATGTGAATTGGTGACCACTTAACCGTGATGCCCGTCATTCTGAGTTCTATCTGAGGCACCTTCCAATTTGAGTTATGAATACCTTTTCAGAAAAGACATTGATTCCCTCTAGCACACATGACTGCAAACCAACCTTATCAGACACAGAGATACTTGAGTTTCTAAAAAATGGATATCTCAGGCTTGAAGGAGTGGTGCCTGATCATATTAACCAGCGTGTGCTGAAGTATTGTGATGCAAATCCTGACCTGCTCTATATGAATGATATCCTATATGAGGAATGGTTTGTTGAGGGGGTGATGAGGAATACCGAAGTTGCAGGGGCTGTGCGGTCATTGTTGGGCAAAGATTTCCATCTGCCTGTCCAGATGGTGAACCATCGTGTTGAATGCCCTATCGCATCAGTTGGGGGGTGGCACATTGATGGGAACTACAACTATACCCATGAGTTAAACTTCCTTCAGGTGTTCTATTATCCACAGGACACTCCCATAGAGATGGGGCCGACGCAACTTGTACCCGGCACACATCTTGTACGGCAGAAGTCGAGGTTCATGGGGCATTTAGGGAATATCAGGAACACAGTATCAACTGATGCGCTAGCAGGCTCTGTGTTCATCACAATCTATCATATCTGGCATCGTCGCCCATCCTCAACTATAACTGCAACCCGTAACTTGTTAAAGTATTTCTATTGGAGAACCAGTCCACCCAAAAGGGATTGGACGGTTAACCCTAACTTTGATTTTGCCACTGCTGACTATGACAGTCCAGCCGCTAACCTTGTTGAACAATTCCGGAGTGCGGTGAAGGTGGCAGAGATGTTTCTATGGTTATGTGGTAAACATGAGATGTTCCAAAACCGAGGGGGTCAAAGCTTTCCATTACCTGTACCCCGAACTGATTTGCCCTATGGGTTTCCTGAAAAGTTGAAAAAGGAGTATCTAAGAGAGTAACTGCTATTATCTTATGTCGAGGGTGTAATATTGCAGTGCCACGGTCGTAATTGATAATTGATGTGAAAGGTTTGTCACCCATGAGGAAACAATTATAAAAAAATAGTTGTTGCATTAATATTGAAATTGTGCTACTATGCTACTATTCGATTTGAATTTTATTATCGAAAGGAGAATGGCTTCCCAGCAGAGGTTTTTACGCTCAATAATCAAAGCCGGGACAGCGTTTTTATGAAAGTCAATGAAGATATGTCGTTTTGGGACAAGCTTTATATCCCTGGACTTATTAAGGGTATGCTCACGACACTGAAACATATTCCTAAGAGGAAGTTCACTTATCAGTACCCCGAAGATCCACGGAGTGTTGAAGAGCGCAATGAACGCTATCGTGGCGTTCATAAACTGCCACTGGATCCGGAAGGAAATGTCAAATGTGTGGCCTGCTTTATGTGTGCAACAGCTTGTCCGGCGGATTGTATCACCATTAAAGGCGGTCCCGCGCCCGAAGGCTGGAAAACGAAAGAAGGTTATCAACGCGAGAAATACCCGGAAGTTTTTGAAATCAATATGCTGCGCTGCATCTTCTGTGGATACTGTGTTGAGGCATGTCCAGAGGATGCAATCCAGATGACAGGAATCACACTCCCGCAATACTTTAGGGAAAGACAAAAAGAGGGTGAAGTTCTGGGCAGTTCGCGGAAAGATTTCATCTTTGATCGAGATATGTTGATAGCTAATAACGATATTCCCGAACAAGGACTTCATCCGGATTCGTAAGTACCCGAACATGAGTTTACTTGGGGTGGCGTCTACTCACCAAGCACCGGGTGAGTAGACGCCACCCGACAGAATGTGCAGAGATTTTTAGTCAGATACTTAAACAGAAAATACGCACATCTCGACATGAACTTTTAGGGCAAGGCTTTCCATACCTCTTAGGTACAGTACGGGAAAGAATTGCCCATTTTTTGTTAAATATATTAGGAAATGATTTTGGACAAGGACCAATCGAATCAAGTGCAAGACCTATCCCTAAATTTTAGTTCAGATTCTCTTTTCGCTTTAACAGATAAAATAAAAGCGAGCGTTGAAGGACGGATGAGCTGGGGGGATACCTTTGGGATGGGGCTTGGTGCAAAAAATGACAAATACTTGCTCATTTGGACGCCAAAGAAATCGTCCGAAGGGCAAATTCTCCCCGGCTTCGACTCAGAAGATAGGGGACTCACACTTAAAATGAGACCGCGCCCCGGGGCTTGGATTTCTTGGATTGATGAGGTTAAAGTTGCAGCGGAAGCGAAGGATGACCATGACCGCGTCCGTAGAAGTGTGCAGGAGCTAGAGCGTAACACACGCCAAGTGACGGACTTCGCCGATGGTGTACTCAAGGATATTACCACTGTCCATCTAGGTAAATCCCTCACGTTGTCAGAGATGGTGCAAGAGGTTTTAAAGGTTGAGTTTACAATACCAACCACTGTCAAAGCTGGCGGCTATGTCCTCGCATCTTCTCAAGAAACCTCACCCGGATTAGCGCGGGTCATTATTCCAGAACAGACGAACATCCATGGGGTGCATCTGAACGAGGATGAACTGCTCGATTCAATCACTACTAGTGACGCCGACCAGCTCCTGGTCGTTCATCGTACGCATATCAAGCATTACCCCGATCTGCTTGATATTAATTACTGTTTAAGGCTTGGTGAGTACCTCCAAGGTAAACCGACGCAAGAAGAGGACGGACAGAGCAAATCGCCTCATCCCGCACAAGGTTTAAGACCGATAGCGGTATTTCCAACAGCGGCTGTCTATAATCCACTGTCCCCGGGCAGTATTGAATTTGTTGTTACTACGCCCAATGGTGACTACGAAGCTATTCGTAAAGTCGTTACCGAATGCTCTTCAATCGTCGATGAGTATGTGTCGCAGGCAAACCAGCGGGCACACGAAATCATGACGAATTTCCAAGGACGGATTGATAGTCGGCTTCAAGCACTCACGCTCCAACCGGGGCAACGGATTTATGAAAGGGTCTGGGACGACCTAGCAATTAACGAGCTGCGGAATCAGCTATTTGAATTCAGCGAGTTTTTTGGAAAATATGTCGGTGAATACTTGGATGAAGATAATGTGGAATCCAGGAAAAAGTTGCTGAGAAATAGCATTGATTCAATCATTGAAACATGGCAGCTGCAAGATTCACGTCAAACTACTATCAGACATCTCATCCTGTCTGGCTACAAATTGGCGAATCAAGTGCTGGATCAAGCGACTGGACTTTTCTATGACCTTGTATTTGAGAAACACCTTCTCGAAACCGGCCTGCTGCGTACAGTGGAGCTAATGGTACTTGAGGAGGAGGAACTTCTGGAGGAAATTTGCTTGCCAGAGTGGACAGACAAGACGGTACGAGATCGGCTCCACCGTCTTGCGTTGAATCCGACGATCCATCCAAAACAGACTGAAAGGCTTCGGGACTTATGGATAGAATTGCTGGAAATCGCGAATTTCACGAGCAGGCATCAGCAGCAATTTGAATCCGTTCTCAAGCCATTGTCTGATATCCTGTTAATGCCTAGGCACTCTACCGCTTCGGCGCAAAATTCGGGGGCACGTCATCTCTCACCCCGGAGAGGGAATACTTTTGAAGGATTTGGGATTTCGGAGAAGATGTTTGAGGTCGTTCTGAGTCGCCTCCACGCCAATGTCCCGATGATTAAACGCTGGATTCAGAATACTCCGGAAGAGCGGAGCGACCGTGAACCCTATTATAGGACATTGTGGACGATACTCACCGAAGGATTGGTTCGAGAATATCTCTGCGAAGATTTTCAACCAATTTTCGACATCAATCTCAGCCTTCCGTTAGAAACGAAGAGACTGATGGATCTCGTGCTTGGCGGGAAAATCGTGATACGCAATGAGAAAGATTTAAATACTCTGAAACGGAATCTTGACCGTGCCTTACAAGCGAAAATTGGTCGTGGGTTACAGGAAATTAGTACACCTGCTATGCTACAAATTCATAGCGATACGACCCTATGTGCACTTCGCGAGGAATTGCTAACATACCAGCAGACGCTCGCTAAACAACTGGTCCGTGCAACAAATCCCAAAGCCCCCAAAAAGCGGGGTAAAGGGAAAAAGGGACGGAAAAAGGGTCAATCCCCCGAATCCGCTGCAAAAGTGATAGCGGCAATCGAAGAGGAAAAACCGAAAATTGCTGAACTTATAGAGTTTCTAAATTCCTATACCGATGCGCCATCAACGCTGCTGGAGACCGCAATAGCTCCGCACTCTCAGCAGATTAATCAGATACGAGAGCATCAGGTACTGAATTTCGATCTGCAATCGCTACCACCTATTGAGAATACATGGTTGGAGGACGTGAAATCTCCCGATGAATATCCAAACTTGCGCGCATTTTTGTTTGAAAATAAGTTGCCACTCTCTACCACCGGGCGTGCATTGATGAAGCTAAGAAGGGTTTTCCCTGCCTCCGCTGCTGCGGGGGATGCTTCGGTGAATGTGTTTAACATTGCTGTAGACTTACTCCTAGAGTTAAGAGCTCTCCAAGACGCCGGCTATGAGGGCGATACGCTAAAACGATATGCAGGTTACATTTCTGAAAAATTATGGCGGTGGGAACTGACACAGATTACACAGACGGAGTTGCCAATCTTGATCAAAGAGAAGGTGTTGGCCTCGATTATCTGTTACGAGAAGGAGGTTGAAGCACTTCTGGAGTACGTTGAACGCTACGAACGGTTATTAGAAACAAAACTCACCCCTAAATCTGGGATGGATAAACAACGCGAATTGCTAGAAGAAAACTTCCAGACGCTCGTTGAAACGCTTTTGTGAACCCGCTTACTGAAGTTTTCAAACCTCAACTGTTGGATTGGTTGTCGTTGAAATGAAGATAAGCCTCCTCGGAGGGAGAAGTTGTATTGCTCCTGTTGCATCAACAATTTGCCATTTGAACCTCTTTTCTGAGGTTGTTTGGGTAGAAGATACGCCAGGACCACTCCGCGATACGCTGCAAGACCTGAAACAAGCAATTGTAATCGGGGGGGGGGACACAGAATTACGCGTGACTCAAGAGCAGGCGGCACTGGCAGATTCGCAGATTGTGATTCTACTTCCCCACGCATCACGCCCTATTCAAGCGCAACGCCAAGCCAATGCTTCGCTAGTGCAACGTTTTGCTCGGCACATAAAACGACACGCACCGAAAGCGCGGGTCATCGTCTCAATGCCTTCGGCATGTTCGCTCGCTTTTTACGTTTATCGTGAACTTGGGGCGGAAGCAAGCCAAGTGATTGGACTTTCTAGCGGGATAGGGGAGGCGTATCTGAAAACTCAGATTGCCCATCAACTGAGCGTTTCTGTGCAAGATATTACGGTTCTTGTCATTGGGAATGACGAGACTATCCACCCGCTTCCGCAATACTGCCGTGTGAATGGTATACCGTTAGGGGAGTTACTGGGGGCAAGGCAAATTGATGCGTTGACGGAAGGGGTGAGGGACATACATAAGAAATCTAGCACCATGGATGCACCATATACGCTGGCTGCTTGGATTGCACAAATTGTCACGGCAATTGCCTTGGATAAGAAGCGAATCATGTGCGTCAGTTCCCTGATTCAATCGAGTGCAGCGCGAGTCTACCTTAATGTTCCGACGCAAATTGGTCGGAATGGGGCTGAATCAATTCTTCAACTCGATTTGACTGATACCCAGCGTGAACAGTTTACCCAATTGGTAACAAAGAGCGTTAAGGAACAAGGATGATTTTAGCCGATCTGATGCGAGGAAAGAAAAATGAGAGATATATATCAGAAAGTCATTGAACTAATTGAATCCGAAGAGATTGGTGCCTATTGTACGGTTGTAGAAACAAAAGGATCCACGCCGCAAAAACCGGGGTCCAAGTTGCTAATTTTACCAGACCTACGCAATATCGGAACACTGGGCGGCGGATGTGTCGAAGCGGAGGCGCGGCGACAGGCCATCGGCCTGATGCAGGGGGGTGCCCCACGTCTGCTTGATTTTCAGTTGGATAGCGACTACGGATGGGACGATGGTCTCATCTGTGGTGGGAATATGAAAATTTTCATTGACCTGCCCCAAACCGAAGGGGAGTCATTGATATTAACTCGGTTGCAGGAACTCTCGGAGGCAAAAATCCCCCTCGTTTCTACCACAATCGTTCAGAGTGAGATGGACCATATCCAAGTCGGCGCCAAGATGCTGTTTGCAGCTAACGGCGAAAAGGTCGGGTCGTTAGGCGATGCGACACTGGAGACAGTACTGCAAGAGGAACTGAGCGAGGTCCTAGAGAAGGATGCTCCCGGGGTCTTTCGGTGGCGGGATGGGGTTGTTTGGGTCTTTATGGATGCGGTGCAGCCGCGTCCTACGTTGCTTATTGCTGGTGCTGGGCATGTCGGGCAGGCTCTATGTCATCTTGGAAAATGGATCGGTTTTGACATCGCAATTGTCGATGACCGTGCTGATTTTGCCTCTGAAGAACGGCTCCCCGAAGCCGACAAGATTATCATCGGCGATATTGCGGAGGAGTTGCGTAAGTACCCCATCGATCATCTGACTTACGCTGTCATTGTCACACGAGGACATCAGCACGATGAGGAGGCACTCCACAGCGTCATTGAGTCCAATGCACGGTATGTCGGGCTAATCGGCAGCCGGCGGAAGATTAAGTTGATTTACGACGATTTAAGGGACATGGGTGTCCCGGAAGAGAAACTGGCGCAGGTGTATGCGCCGATTGGATTGGATATCAACTCTAAAACCGTGCCAGAGATTGCCGTGAGTATCGCTGCACAACTTATCCAGGTCCGCAATAGTACGAAGCCAGACATCTATTTTGATGCACAGCCGGCGAGAATGCCCACGATTAAGGTCGGTACATAACCGCTACGAGTCAGCGTGATGGTAACAATTCAGTTAGATAGTGACAAGAGCTACACCCCAAAAGAGGCCGTTGAATTGGTAAGACTGGCCCTAGATTTTATCGGAGAACAGGGGTCTGATAGCGATCTCCGGTATGCTGCGTCCGATGTCTACTGGATCTTGCGAAACCTGCTTGACTATGTGAACGCACAAGCGGGTGGAGAATTTAACCTCAAACGTCTCAGAAAAGGTTCGTGGGGGTTGGAGTATAACGATAAAAAAGCAGCAAAACGCAGAGCCGATGACGCTGCGCGTCGAGAGATTAAACGCACAGCAGAATATCTCGAAAAACTGAAAACTCGGCGTTCAACTTGGTAATAAACTGTTGGTTTATCTAAAAAGAAGGTGCAAAGCATCCGCGAATTAACGCGAATCTACGAAAATAAAAAAGGAAGGCTAAAGACGGGCAACCACAAGGGTTACCCCTACAACCCGCCCAAAACCCGAAATGTTTGGGCAGGCTCCCCCGGTAAATCGGACTGCAAGTACTTACGAGTGCTGTTGCACGATTTCTTTACATGGACGAGACTGTTAATGGTCTCCTGCACCCCAATCCTAAAATAGGTTTAGATAAACTCCCCGGATTCGGGTGGATTTATAGCAAGTTGTTGCCGGCTTGTTTGATAAATGGCTTCAGGGGATTGATACCCCTTGAAGACACGATTTCCTGATTGACGTGACATCGGAAGTCTCTTTTCTACCGCGTTGGATAGTAATCAGGAGGCATTCATGGCAATCTAGTTTAGGATGGGTCAAACTATTTGTTCGTTAATTCAGTGATGCAGTCGGGCGAGGGAGTCCTGATTCCGTTGTCCCAATCTGATCGGGCAAAAAAAAATAAAGAGGACCGGTGTAAGTACAACGCTTTTTTCTTGACGGCTTAACCTGTGTATAGTATATTAAAGGTATATAAACAGGCGTGAGGAGGAAATTATGCGAAAACCATTGACTAAAAAACAGGACCGGATCTTTGAATTTGTGCGGAAGCATGTGCAAGATACAGGCTACCCGCCGACTGTTCGCGAAATTGGGACGAACTTCCGAATTTCTGAGAAGGGTGCCCATGATCACCTGAATGCGATCGAGAAGAAGGGTTATATCCGGCGTATCCCCAAAAAGCCGCGCGCCATTGAAATTTTGGAGTTTGTGCCGAAAAAGCTACCGCAAGCGGCAGTTGAAGTCCCAATCGTTGGGCGAGTTGCCGCTGGCGAGCCTGTACTCGCCTCTGAGAATATTGAAGGCACTTTACCCGTGCCGCGGGAGGTTGCCAAGGAAGATACCTGTTTCGCGTTGCGTATCAACGGGGAGAGTATGATTGAGGCAGGAATCTTTGAAGGGGACCTCGTGATTGTGCGGTCGCAGAATTACGCGGATGCCGGCGATATTGTTGTCGCGCTGCTTGATGAAGAAGCAACGGTGAAACGCTTTTTCCGCGATGGGGACAGAATTCGCCTGCAACCTGAAAACACGGTGATGTCTCCAATTATTGTCGATGATGCACAGATTTTGGGAAAGGTTGTCGGGCTTTTCCGCAAGATGTAGCGCATAAAACGTGAACCCCCGATGGATCTGTCCGTCCCGAAAATACCCGATGTGTTGCATTACATACCGGGTTGATTGAGCCTAGAACCATGACGCCCATGACGCGACGTTATTGGTATTTTCGGAACGCAGGCCCGATTCTTGTCTTCTCGGAACGGAGTTGTGAAACGTAAAACGAATCCTTCCTTTCTCTCCTCCCTCCCATCCTTCCATTCTTCAATCCTGCCCGTTTCTATTTTTTTTGGACATGTGCTCTGGTTATTCAGCTTTACCACTTTGCTCCATGCCTCCACGGCGTTCTCGGCAATTGAATCGAAAATTGTTAGCCCCCATACAGGAGAACAATTGAGCGGTAAAATTGACATCTTCGGATTAGCTCATGGCACGATGTTCAAGGAATACCGCTTAGAGTATGCCTCCATTTCTACAGGTACGGGGAAAACTGTCTCGACCGGATGGCGTCAGATTGGGGGCAGAGCAACCGCCCCGGTGACCGAGACCGGTTTTCTCGGACAGTGGGATGCACAACGGCTGCGCGGCGAATTCCTGATACGGCTTGTTGTCGTTTCGATGCACGGCGATGAAATACAAGATCAGATTCATATTTTTATTGAGAACGAACGCCCGCGCCTAGAGGTCTCCGATCCGCCTGAGGACCTGTTGACATTAAAGACACAAATAACCGTGCGGGGCGTAACAGAAACATCGAACACCGTTATTCTAAAATCCGAGCAGATGGAGATGTCCTTGCCTGTTGATTTAGAAGGACGCTTTGTCGCACAGTTGCCCTTGGGCGAAGGTCCAAACCGAATCGAGATCCAAGGGACAAACCCAATTGGTTTGGAGACAAGCGTAATCCGAACCGTTGTGCGTGATAGCGAACCGCCGGAGATTACACTGGTTTCTCCGCTTGATTCTGATCTGCTTGAGGTGCCTTACGTCACCGTATCCGGTCAAATCGATGACCCGGATGTGCAGCTTTTTATTAACGGTACTGCTGTACCGCTCAAGGTAGATGGTCGTTTTGAGCGTACACTCCTACTGAAGGACAAAGATTCTACTCACAATGTCGGAAAGGAGGCGTCCAATCTCATCCGTGTGGTCGCTGTCGATCGGTTAGGTCGCAAAACAATCGTGCAACGCCATATCAGCTATGAGAAGAAAGCTCCGCTTCTTGGGATAGATTTTAACCCACCGGCGATAACCGAAGTTTTGCCTCCCGACGGCGCATCTCTTGACCGATCGGACGTAAAAATTACAGGGTTCTTAATTGATGATATGGAGATAGATCCACGAACAATTCGTTTCAGCTTTGGTGAAGAGACGTTTGTTTTTGATGGAAGCCCGGGTGCTTCTAAGTTTGATAGGAAGCTGTTTGATTTTCAACCTGAAACAGGTCAGTTCACCTACACCCCGCAGACCGAGCTAATTGACGGTGCCTATCGCTTCAAATTGGAGGTGCAGGATACCGCAGGCAATTCGGCGGCATCAATTGATTTTACGTTTATCATTGACACGCACCCATTCCAAGCGTCCATTTCGGCGGAGCGGGTTGAAGACGAAAACCATACGCTCAGAATCACCTTAACCACAACGAAGCGGTTGGCAACAACTCCCGTTGTTAAGGTTCTGCCATCTGGATCGCGGTTGGGGTATACGCCCAATCTCGATCCTGTCAGCATCGCGGAGGAGAAATTGAGCACAGATTTGAATGTAGGTCATCAGCAGTCAATCTTTCAATATGTCCTTGACTTTCCAACCGCTCCCTCTCAAACAGGGTTCACATTTTCCACCCAAGTTCGTTCCTTCAACGGAGAGGCACTGTCTGTGCGCGGTTACTTTACCGATCAGAATCGGCTTTTTGAAGATATTCAATTCCCGCGATTTATTCGAGGAGAGGATTTCCCGTTGGAGACGATTCATGTTTCCATTGATAGCGGCCCCAGCGTTCTACTACTTGAGGGTGATGCAGTGCCTGGAGTTACCTTGCGAAGTCAAGGCGGATCGGATCAAAATACGATTCGCGCTCAGCAACAAAACGCCGAGGAACGCGGGCTTACGATACTTCACCCTGTCTACCTTATTGAATCCCTTGTGGAGACAGAAGATGTGTCATTTCAGATTACACTGCCACTTCCCCCAGGACAAAATATAGATGGAAGCGGGGTGGCGATGTTTCAGTGGGACAGCCAATTCCAGCAATGGCTGCCGCTGAATGCAATCCGCAACCAATTCGGCATGTTTGAAGCCACTGTCAATCGGTTCGGAAGCTATGCCCTTCTTGTGGACCGGGTGCCACCTAGCATAAATACTGCTTTCCTTGAGGAGCCAGCACAGATTCACTCCGAACGCTTTCTCATACTACATAAAATTACCGACGAAGGATCCGGCATCGATGTGATTCAATTGTGGGTGGATAATCGTCCGGTACAATTTCTTTATCAGGACGCAACGGGCCGCTTGACCTACCTTCCGAGTAATCTGGAGGCGGGTAGACATACCCTGGAGATCCGCGCGACAGATCGAGCCGGCAATGAAGCACGCCGGATGATGGATTTCTTTACTCAAGATATTTTTGATTTTGTGGATCAGGTTATCGTTTATCCAAATCCCACTTCGCGCAATGCTATCATTACATTCCGGCTTACCAAATCTGCCGATGTTACACTAAAAATTTATGATGCCACTGGGTGTTTGCTCTATATGGATGTGTTACACAATGTCGTTGGTCAACAGTCAGCATCACTCGACGAAGCCTTCATCTGGAAGGGCAACAATCAAGCGGGTGAACCTGTCGCGGGTGGAATTTATATCTACGTCTTGGAAGCGAAGTGGGAAGGTGAGATAGTCCGTAGGTTGGGGAAGGTTGCGGTTGTTCGGTAGTCAATTGCTATACACATATCGCCTCGCTGGGACGTAGGTATTGAGGGATTCTGCATTATTATACACCTAGATTTGCACAAGGATACGGCATACGGTGTATGCCTATTACTATCAAGCTGTGGGGCATCCACGCTTCATCTACACGCATATTAAGGAGGTTTAGATGGGTAAATTAGATGGACAGGTTGCATTTGTTACCGGCGCGGCGCGTGGATTAGGTAGGGCTTACGCGCTCCACCTCGCTCGATTGGGAGCGGATGTTGTTATCAACGACATTAATCTCGACGCAGCGAAAGAGTATAACGAAGAGCTGACAGCGGGGACCGTCAGGGAAGAGGTAGAAAATTTCGGGTGTCGGGCACTCAGTTTTGAAATCGATGTCACGCAACGCGATGCTGTCTTTGCGATGGTTGACGAGATTGTGGACAAACTCGGGCGAATTGATATCCTCGTCAACAACACCGGTGGGGCGTTAGGACGACCGAAATCCTCAATGGCCTCCGACACCGAAGAGGAATATTATAACTACATTATGGAGATCAACCTCAGCAGTGCGATTTTCTGCTGTCAGGCAGTGAGTTCCCCAATGAAGAAAGCGGGTTATGGACGGATTGTTAACGTCAGCTCGCAGGCAGGATTATGGAGTGGCTGGAACGGAGGAGGTATGGCGTATGGCGTTGCAAAAGCGGGGGTCGTGCAGTACACTCGCGTCCTTGCCGCTGAATTAGGCCCATACGGAATTAATGTGAACTGCATCGCACCGGGCTATATTCTTTCATCCCGTGGCATCGCCGGCGGCAGGAATAGCCCCGAAACACGCGAAAGACTATTGCCGCAAATCCCCCTACGTCGTATGGGGATGCCAGAGGATTGCGCGAAGGTTGTTGAGTTTCTCGTCACAGATCTTTCGGACTATGTGACGGGGCAGTGTATCCCTGTTTGTGGCGGATATGTCAGCTTCTGATCAGTGATAGAAATATGCAGGTGAGCAGAGGCATTCAGCAATTGAGTAATCGGAACCCTGGGTTCCCTCGGTCGCGATGCAGAGCTTGCCCTTCGATGAAATCGGGGCTTCCTCAGCTGCAGAGTATCCCAGTAGATTTCCGTTGTCGTGTGCCTCCGTAAGTCCAACACACTATTTATATGCGATTTATATGCGATTGCCTTGGTGCGTTACCTTTTTTGTCATTGACAGAAAGCCATTTCATCGCTTATACTAAGAGGTCTTCAACTATGAAACGGTTCAATGGCTTATCCGCCCCTCCTACCTCAAAACTATATAAGTTTGCCGTTACGTTAGTAGTGGCGAATTTTGTTTTTTGGTACGTTATTAAAATTGGGACGATTTCTGTCCGATTGACTGATCTGAGGGGGCACATCACGGAAGGTCAGAAAAACCGAAAGTGTTAGCTACTACTAAAGTTTGGACAATTTAGGTGCAAAGGGGCAGAAAAGCGGTTATCCTTTCAGAAATCCACTACAATTTTGAAAGGAGAGTTATAATGTGCCGCATTTTCTGCCTCGCCGCTATTTTAACGGAATTTCGTCCTGTTTTGCACTTTCATTGTCGGTCTTATCACTGACCGACCCCATGTCAGGGGGATCGGCATTTATTAAGGGGTTCGCCCCAAAAACAGTTACGGTTCATAGGAGATTTTAATGAAATTCACACTTTGCATTTTACTTTTAATCGGTGTGTGCCATGCCTCTTCACTTCTAGCGCAGGATGCAGAAGAAGACACAACTCCAGTCGTTGAGCTAGAAGAAATTGTCACTATTGGCACTCGGGGCCCTGAGCGGAGTCGGCTTGATTCACCAGTGCCCGTTGATGTTATTGATGAAGACGAAATCCGTAAGACGGGACATACTGAGGTGGGCCGTGTCTTGCAGACGTTAGCCCCATCATTCAATTTTTCGAGTTCCTCAATTAGCGATGGTACGGATGCGCTCCGCCCCGCAACGCTCCGAGGTTTAGGACCAGACCAGGTGCTTGTGCTTGTCAACGGGAAACGGCGTCACGGTAGTGCGTTGATTCACGTCAATACCTCCGTTGGGCGTGGTACAGCGGGAGTCGACATGAACGCGATTCCTGCAAGTGCCATTAAGCGAATCGAAGTCCTCCGCGATGGGGCTTCGGCCCAGTACGGCTCAGATGCGCTCGCCGGTGTCATCAACATTGTGCTCAAGGATGGCTACGAAGGAGGGTTCCGATCTTCCTACGGGGCCACTTACGCAGGCGATGGAGAAACATTCGTATTGGGTGCTAACAAGGGTTTTAAATTCGGTGGAGAGGGCATTCTTCATGGAGCGTTTGAATACCGAGATCGACAACCGACCAACCGCGCCGGCTTGACTGGTGTGGTTCAGTATCCCAGTACCGAAGTCGGCGAGGGGGCCCCTGTCCAGATTACGAGTGACCCCGGCAACAAAGAACACAACTTTGACCGCCAAAATTTCCGGATCGGGGATGCGGAATCCCGTCAGCTGGCCCTTGTTTTGAACTTAGATAAGCCTATTGATAGCATTTGGGAAGATGCAACTTTTTACAGTTTTCTCGATCTTTCCAATCGTCTAAACACAAGTGCAGGGTTCTACCGAAGAGCCAATCAACTTGACCGCAACCCGGAAGGGTCTGCCTATCCTGACGGTTTCCTCCCGCTGATTAACACAGACGTACTCGATTACTCCATCGGTGTCGGTCTGAAGCGAACGTTTGCTAACGGTTTGTTGATGGATGCCAGTGTCGGGACAGGCGGCAATACTTTCGCCTTCAATGTTAGCAATTCGCACAATGCCTCGATCGTCGCTGCGGAGGGGGCTAGCCCATCATCCGCCGATGCGGGTGACCTGCGGCTTTTTCTCAATACGGTGGGGCTTGATTTCTCACTTCCGATGAACTGGGGAAACATTGCAGCCGGTGGTGGATTCCGTAACGACATTTACCAAATCCGGGCTGGTGAAAAACTTTCCTATCATGACTACGACGGACCCGGCGGGGCGTCGCCCGGTATCCAAGTGTTCCCCGGATTCCAACCTTCAAATGAGGTGGACGAGCTCCGAACGGCTTTTGCGTTCTACACCGATGTTGAAGTCCGTCCAATCAAGGCGGTGCTTATCAATCCAGCAGCTCGCATCGAAAACTACAGCGATTTCGGATCCACAATCAACGGGAAATTGGCATTGCGCTATGAACCAATTGAAATGCTTGCCCTGCGAGGTTCGGCGAGCACAGGGTTTCGTGCCCCTTCCATGCAGCAACTGTACTTCAATAACGTCAGCACACAATTCAATACTGTTAATGGCCAGTCAATTGCTCAAGAAATCGGTACATTCCGAAACGATAGCGAAATTGCTGAAGCCGTTGGTATTCCTGAGTTGACGGAAGAGACCGCGCTCAATGTCACTGCAGGGTTCATTTTTCAACCATTGAATCGGTTGACACTCACCACAGATTTCTATCGGGCCACCATCAGCGATCGTATTATCATTAGCGGACGGTTGGCAAGCGGCAACGAAGAAATTCCGTCAAGAATCAGAAAGAGTCTTGAAGATTCAGGCGTTGCAGGCGCGCAATTTTTCATGAACGCTGCAGACACCCAAACACAAGGTATAGATGTTGTTGCGTCCTATGCTTATCCAGTGTTTGAACAGGGGACGCTTACGTTTAGCTTCGCTGCGAACTACACGGAGACAGAGATTACTGACGTAAATCTCCCTGCCAATCTTCCGGAATCGTTGTTTACCGAGCAAGACCGCTCCATTATTGAGACATGGCAGCCGAAAGATCGCGTTTCGATGTCAACCCGATATTCGGACGACACTATCGCTGTGGACTACGCCGTGCATCGGTACGGAGCATACACTGTGATTGATGGCGGCAAGAGCCAAACCTACAAGCCCAAATATCTAACTGATATTCAACTGAGCTATGGATTGGGCGAATATGGCCGAATCAAAATTGGTGCGAATAACCTATTCAATGTCACCCCTGACGAAAATCACATTGGCCAATCGCGAGGTGGAAAAATTGTGGATCCTTGGGGAAATATTGTGGTTGATTCGCCGGGTGTGTTTACCTATTCGCGGCGTTCTGCGCCGTTTGGCTTTAATGGTCGGCTTTGCTATATCGGTTGGGAGCAGACGTTTTAACTCCTTAACGATAGACTGAGCAAACCGTCTCATGACCTTTAACCAAGCTAGTACCACATTGGTTATATGCTATATGCCTACCTCTGTGAATACCGGCATAGGATTCTCGATACTGTGAATGTTAGGGCAAAATTCATAGTATCGAGATTTGTTTGTCTTTTCTGACTTAAAACCTACCGTACAAAAGCCAAATATACAAAAGGAGACTAAGGATGGTCCATAAGATTCACAAAATAGCCCTTGTTACTGACAATGTCGAAGGCTCCGTCAAATTTTATACTGAAACACTTGGACTGGAAGTTATTGAGCGATTTCCCGTCGAAGACGATGAAGACTATGTTTTTCTTAAAGCCGGCGACATGATTCTAGAACTGATGCCGAAAAAATCGATGCAGGCAGAAGAAGGGTTCCACCACATCTCCTTTAGAGTTGATAGCGTGGACGCAAGTGTGCAAAACCTGAAGGACAAGGGAGTGCCGATCGAGAAAGAACCTTTCGACGCCGGTACCGGCGGCATTCGTCTAGCGTTCTTCAAAGGTCCAAATGAGATGCTTTTGCAGCTGTTTGAGCGGGACGCAGAGGAAGGCAAATAACTGGGACCTTCACAACGTGAAACATCAGAAGATTGGAGAACCTATTATGGCAAAATATCGAGTGGGTGTGATTGGATGCAGAGGCATTGGCGTCAGACATACCTCTGGTTTGGTGGGGCTGCCCAATGCAGAATTGGTCGCTGCATGTGATATATTAGAGACCACACTGGCAGATTTCAAGGAGCAGTGGAAAGACCATTGGCCTAACATCACACTCTACACAGATCACCAAGAGATGTTGGCAAAGGAAAACTTAGACATTGTGACCGTGGCGACCTCTGATCATCGACATGCAGATCTGGTAGTCAACGCTGCCAACGCAGGAGCGAAAGGCATTTTTTGCGAGAAGCCGATGGCGACTAATCTCACTGACGCCGACCGTATGCTCGAAGCGGTTGAGCGAAACGGCACAATTCTGTCTATCGACCACACCCGACGATGGCAACCCCTATGGCGGTATACGAAGGAAGAGATCGTTGGAGCCGGCGAGATTGGGCAGGTGAAGTATATTATTGGCACACTGAACGGGGGGCGTGCCATGTTATTTCGCAACGGCACCCACCTCATTGATGCAATCTGCTACTATGCGGATTCTGACCCGGAGTGGGTCATTGCGGAATTGGAAGCGGGGTACGAAGATTATTGGGAATATCGGGGAGATGGCGGACACGAACCCAAGACGGAACCCGCCGCAAGTGGTTACATCCATTTCGCAAATGGTGTTCGTGGATATTACGCCGGTGGATCTAAGGATACCCCCGCGCCAAACTTTCGCCTTGAAATTGTTGGCACGACAGGCTATGTCCTTATCGATAATGAAAAAGCGAGTCTCGAAAAGGAAGGCTCCTCTCAAACCATAAGACCACCCATGTGGGATGTCGAGGGGATACCCGCCGGCGTCCAAGAACTGGTGCGTATAGTCGCTGAAGGGGGAGAATCCTCGTCATCAGGCAAGGATGGGCACAAGGTTGTGGAGATTATGATTGGCTTTCTGGAATCTCAACGCCGGGACAATGGGAAGGTCACAATACCTGCTCCGCGTTAACACCAAGGCGTTGAACAAAACTAAGATAGCTCAAGTTGCCATCGTGTATTGTTCTTAATATCGTTAGACTTTGCAGCTTGCGCCCTGCCTGCTGCTGCACACCCACTTCCTTTCTAGCGTTATCATCTCCAAGGTTGGAAAAAGGTTTGAAGATCATAATCCATATAGCGAGAAGCATGGTAAGGAAAGCACAAATCCCTAACCATTTCCGCTTTAAGTAAATTGATGTGATGAAACTTATACCCATCAGCATATAACCTATGCCAGGGTAAGGGTAGTCACCTCCTATCCTCGATATCAACGAATACCCCCCACCAACAATCAACAAACTCCCACACAAAATAGCGTATAGCGATTCGTATTTGTAGATATGCTGTCTCATTGTGTTTGCGATTTTCATAAATCAATCTCCTCCCTTTCATTTGTGTAGTCATTCAATAGGCAGGCTATCACCCAACTCCTGCAATATTATACCTCTGCCGGCAGTCATCATAAGCCCTCTTTGCCGCTATAAAAGCCGCAGCTGCTGTTGCACATCCACCACCGATAATGCAATAAGCGATTAGTAGACGAGTCGGGTCGAGTATTGCCGCTATACAGCGAAGCGTCGCAAACCCGCAGGCTACCCAAACAGCACCATAGGCTAAGCCGCTTCGTAGTTCGTTCTGATTCATACGGTGCCGCGAACACCTGAGATGGGGACCACACATACTGCAATAATCAACACAACTGCTAGCGTTTTGGTGAAAATCGAAAACCTCATTGACATAAAGTCATCTCCTCATGAGCTATTAGAAATGCTTTGGCATTCCGTTAGAGACAAAAATTGCCGCTTCAAAAACAAATGAAACATTACACCGTAAGGCATACAAAGTAAGCATATAGAAAAATTGACTTTTGCCAACGGATTTAAAGAAAACCGGGCAAACTAATGTTATTTTCGCCTCATTATAACCAATATTGTACCTCTTTTTCAAAAAAAAACAAGCGAAAATAACAAACGATAGGGTAGACAGGAACAGAAGCCTGGAAGGAAGAAGATTTTTACTGTGGCATTTTTCCTTCCTCTTCTGGCCCCGTCAACTCCAAATCAAAATCGGTTGAAGCTTGGGTTATTATCACCCACAGCAATTACAGATTCGCATCAATTTCGCTTTCCTGTTCCTCATCCTTACCCCTCCAAAACTGCTTCGTCTCATCGACAATTCGACGTGCTTCCTCTATCTGCCCATGGGCTTCTGGTTTCGTGGGATTGTAGCGGGCAAACTTGACCAGATCACAGTTAGTGAAAAACTGCCGCACCAACTCTTTCGGAATATCTTCGGGCTGCAAACGGTCGAGTAGCTCTTGGGTGGTCAGTTCAAGCGCGGGGATATGATATCGTGCAGCGAGATACTGACGGATAGCGTGAGAGATTTCGGTGTGGTATATTTTCATTTCGCCCTGTGCGACCCAGTTCATCCCTTCAATCCGATTCAGCTGCTCATAAGCAATTTCGTGAGGTTGACGCTGGGGCAGTACTTCAGACTGTGATTCTATCGGTTGAGCCCACTTGCGGAAATAAAAAAAGGCAAGCACACCGACGACTATGATTACCAGAAACACGACTAAAGTCAAAAGAAACCAATTGGGGGGCACGGACCAAGGCCCCTTGATTCCTTTCATCTCTGTGGCACCAGGGGGTTTGACAGCCCGCACTTCAAACAGATAAGCAGGTGTCTGGATACTTCCGCTGTCTCCATCGCCACCAGTGTATTTAATTGTAATGGAGGGAAGGGTGTGTGTACCGGTAGTGAAGGCACGTAGTGGGTAGGTTACCTCATAACGTGCTTTGCCCGTTGGTAGGCTTTCGGATTCGATTCGTTTTACTTGAGGTTTATCTACTTCCAAATGCTCGTGTTTGCTGCTGTCTATTGGATCTAAGTAGATATGTAGGTTTTCATCGACTTCGATCCGCAGGCGTAACTGAACTCGATCTCCGACTGTAATATCGTCCGGGTTAAATTGGTGTGAGAGGATACGAATGGCTTCTTGAGCAAAGGCTCCCTCAAGGGGCACGAGTAATAAGACGGGGGCAATGATGAGCCGGAGAAAGCGTGCAGGAAAAGGTGGGATGACTGGAGAACTGGAACAGGGCAATAATGGGAAGAACCGTAGATACACTTTCAATTTAGAAATTGATAATGTAACGATTTGTGATACGTTCAAGCGGCACCAGTTCTGCATTCAAAATGGCTCATATCAAAAGAAGGTGCAAAGCACGGAGAAATACCGAGTTTTTAGTAAGTACGGGTGGGCTACCCCTTTAGCAGGGGAAAATAAATGAATGCCCACAAGTTGGTCTGGATCCCAATTTATCGGGCGAGGGACGATGGCTGACTGGCGAGCAGGAGCGGGGTGCCCCGCCGCCTAGGTTTCTTTGCACGATTTCTTAACAGGACCGTTCAAAATCATCTCACATTCACCCTTAATCCCTTTGCGCCTCTGTATATTTCTGAATGGATTGGATAACAATAGATTTGGGAGTCGTTGGGCATTGATGCTGGCAGACGCCACAACCAACACAGCCAGCAGAAAGGACTTTGACTCGTTTTTCGGCATCAATCCGAATTGCTCTTTCACCGATAGGGCAGGCATCAACACAGTTGCGGCAATCGACTCCGTTGGAACGCAAACAGACAGCATAATTGACTTCGGCTAAACCGATCTGAATCTCATGGGCGGACAGTTTCTGCAAGGCTCCACTTGGACACACCTGCATACATTCAAGCGAATCACAGACAACGCACGGCTGGAGGTCCGGATCGATGTAGGGTGTTCCAGCCAGATTGGGTTGGTCACTTTGTAAAGACTGAATGGCGTCTGCGGGGCAACTATCGACACAGTTTCCGCACCGCAAGCAGGTTTCCAAAAACGCCGTTTCCGGGAGTGCGCCCGGCGGTCGCAACAGAACCTCCTCGGCAGGGAGGCGTGCCTCAATCTGCATATCTAAGTATTCAGCGACCGGCTGAACAATCCTTGTAAATGCTTCTCGGAAGAATGCACGTCTGCCGTGCGGCATCCCGTCTTCAGATTCTGCCATTTGACATAACCCTTTCGCTTTATCACCCAATAAATTATTTGTCCAAACGGTGAATCACTCCAAAAGGGCAACAAGCAGTAACTTAGCGTATTATAATAACCTAAGTCGGGAATTGGAATTCCCTCCAACTATATAAAATATGCGATACACATACCGCCCCATTGGGGTTTTGTAGGTTCATTGGTACAATTAATGAACTTTTGAACTAATGGACCAACGAGCTCATGGGACGGAGGTTACGGCGGAGTATGTCTACTACTAGCAACTTGCGTTGCTATGACAGTGGATAGTCATAGATGCGGTAGCGTTTATAAAGTGTTGCGCCCATGTTTTCGAGTGCACGATTCATCAATGTATTGTCTTCCAGAATCCATGACATTTCCCCTCGCCGATATCCTTTTGCAACCCCAATTTTATAAACTTCGTAGTACAGCATGGCATCAATTCCCCGTTGACGGTATTCTTCCTTGATTCCAAACGTTAGAACCCGAGCTGTGTCAATTTTACGGCTATGCCAGAGAAGTTTGAGGAGTCCGAGCGGAAACAGGCGGCCGTTGGTGTACTTTAGGGCAACATAGAAATCGGGTAACGCAAGAATAAAGGCAACGGGGTCCCCTTCAATTTCGGCGAAGAGCAGCAGATCGGGGTCAATAATCTGGATGAGCTCCTGTGCCATGTGATCAATCTCCCTGTCCGTCATGGGGACAAAACCCCAATTTTTCTCCCATGCAGCGTTATAGATTTCCTTGATACGCTGAATTTCCTGATGAATCTGTTTTTTGACGAGGGGACGTATTGTGATGTTTTTGCGCTTTTTAATCCATTCTACCGTTCGCTCAAGACGCTCAGGCACCTGCACATCATCGGTTATCTCGTAAGCGAGCAAATCCTTTGCTTTTTCAAAACCGAAGCCTTCAATGAGATTAGGATAGTAGGGTGGATTGTAGGGCATCATAATCATGGGAGAAGAATCAAAGCCCTCGATAAGCACTCCACAATCGTCATTTGTCGAGTAGTTCACGGGCCCGCGCATCACTTCAAGTTTGTGGGCCCGCAACCATTGGGCGGCACAGGAAAACAGTGCTGCTGCGACTTCCGTATCTTCGACAGATTCAAAGAATCCAAAGAACCCCACCTGTTCTTCGTGGAAGGCGATATGGTTATCATTTTTGATAGCGACAATTCGTCCCACAACACGCCCTTCACGTCGGGCGATCAGAAATTCGGCTTCGGCATGGTCAAAGAATGGATACCGGGACTTATCGAGTCGTGTTTTGAGGTCACGGCGTAGGGGGGGCACCCAATGGGGATTGTTATGATAGATTGCCCAGGGTAGGTTGATAAACGCTTTTAGATCGGCAGGGGATTGGACAGGGGTAACATTAATTTCAAGGGAGTGTCTACTGGAACGCATTTCGTGAAAATTTCACCTGTTTTTTTTAATAACCCAACCTTTAGATTAGTCCCAATTTCCTACCCGCTTTGTCGAATTTTTCGAGGACAAAGTCAAGTTGTTCATCGGTATGGCTTGCCATATAACTGGTGCGCAGGCGAGAACCACCGGGAGGCACTGCCGGACTGACGACGGGATTCGTGAAAACACCTTCATCGAATAAGTGTTTCCATAACATGAAGGTATTCATATCATTGCCAACAATCACTGGAACAACAGGGGTTTGTGTATCTCCAATGTCATACCCCATCAATCGGAGACTTTCCTGCATTTTTCGTGCATTTTCCCAAAGTCGTTTACGCCGTTCCGGTTCAGTCTTGATGATTTCCAAAGCAGCATGGACTGTTGCGACTGCCGAGGGCGGCATACTTGCGCTGAAAAGGAAGGTGTTTGCATGGTGTTTTAAGTAATCAATGACCTCGGCTTCAGCAGCGATGAATCCACCGATGCACGCGAAAGATTTGCTGAACGTCCCCATAATTAAATCGACATTATCTTCGACTCCAAAATGTTCAGCAGTGCCGGCACCGGTTGGACCCAGGACACCAACGCCGTGTGCGTCGTCAACCATCAAACGGCACTGATATTTTCGAGCCACTTCTATGATGCCGGGAAGGTCGCCGATATCACCTTCCATACTGTAAATCCCTTCAATGACAATCAGTTTCCCTCTCTCAGGCGGGGTATTTTTCAACTTGTTATCCAGATCATCCAAGTCGTTGTGGCGGAACCGGATCATCTCGCCCCAAGAGAGGCGGCAGCCATCAACGACACACGCATGGCTTAACGAATCAATAAGAGCAATGTTCCTGCGTCCCACAAGGGTATCAATAACGCCAAGATTGACTTGAAATCCGGTGCTAAACACCAATGTGGCTTCCTTGTGAACAAATTCGGCGAGTGCTTCTTCAAGCGCGATATGAATATCGAGGGTGCCGTTCAGAAACCGGCTACCTGTACAACCAGAACCGTATCTTCGCCCAGCCATCTCCGCGGCTTCGAGGACTTTAGGGTGATGTGTCAATCCGAGGTAGTTATTTGACCCAATCATCACCTTTTTCTCGCCATTGATTATGACTTCTGTATCTGCGGAGGATTCGATTGGAATGAAGTAGGGATAGATTCCTGCCTCGCGCACTGCTTTATACTCTTGTCCCCGTGTGCTTATGGCATTGCTAAAATCATAGCATTTTTCAAATACATCCATTGGTTCTCCTAATGTCTTATGTATTAAACATAAAGGCTTGTATTAAAAGGAAATGCAAAAAGTGTGAACTGTGATGCGTGAAAACCATTGGCTCATTTGTGCAGTCGGGCTAGGAAGCCCGACCTACGCTATGAAAAAAAGAGAGTGCAAAACGCAAAGAGAAACTGTATTTTCGGCAAAAACCCGATTTCTGTTGCATGATTTCTTTGCATGAGCCAACATAAGAATTGAGAATGTTTATCTCCAGCTGCCTTAAAAAAGACTGAAGCCTACATATCTCTTGGGATGTGCTTCGATATCTGCAGCCAGTACATTGAGGTTATGAATTAGTTTTGAAAGCTCTTCAGCGGTTTTCTTATCGTTGGCAAGTTTGCTCAGTGAGCCTTCTCCAGTATTAATTTTTACAAGCACGGCTTCTAACTGTTTCGTTGTTGCGTTTAGGTGATCAAATAGTTCAGCTCCTGATGTCAGTTTGTCCAGTGTATTTCCGGGCGTATTTAGTTTCTTGGTGAGCTGGGCAATTGATTCGGTGGAGGTTGTAATAGATTCTGCCAAAGATGGATCCGAAACGAGTTTGCCAACTGTACCTTTGCCCGATTGCGCCTGATCAATCAACTGTTCCACTTTTTGGGAGGTTGCAACGGATTGGTCATACAGATCGGGACGATTAATAATTCTGGCCGCCGTTCCTTCGCCGTTCTCGATTTTCTGGATGAGGGTATCGGCTGAGCTAATTAGTGAATCGAGTCGATTGAAACGCGCTTCAAGACTTTCGAGACTTTCCAAGATGCGTTCCGCCCGGTTAAAGAGGGCGGGATCGGTATTCAGTTTTCCTAATGTGCCTTCGCCTTGAACTGCTTGTTGGCCCCACTTTGCGACCCAAGCGGTGCTTTGCGTAACATGCTCAGCAATTTCTTTCTTAGAGAGGAGTTGGGGGAGTAGGCCGTCCCCTTCGTTTAACTCTCCAACGAGTTTAGAGACATGAGTTGTCGCCTGATCCAGATTCGCGTAAAGTGCTGCATCCGACAGCAATTTTGCGAAGGTGCCCTCACCGGATTGCAGTCGATTTACAAGGCTTTCAAATCGGGTCAAGGAACTATTCATATTTTCGCTGACCACAATTGCCTGATTCAGCAGTAGGGACATTTCTGTTGGGACGGTTCCCTTCAGCGTAGTCCCCTCAGATACGGGGGTGCCTTGGGGTGTCCCTAGTGAGATGTCTATATATCGGCTCTGCGTAAAACCGACCGATTTTATCTGAACGATTGAATCGTTCTTGACTCGCTGGGCGGCTTGTTGATTCAGATTTAGCTGTATTCGGACTTTTTCTACACCATTTTGGCGAACAAACTCGACAGCCTTAACCGTTCCAACCTCAATTCCCGCTAAACGTACCACATCCCCCGATCTTAATCCGGAGGCGGAATCGATAACAGTTTGTACAGTAAACCGATTTTGAACTGCCTTTAGACCATTGCCAACGAAAAGGGCAAGCCACAGTAGAATGCCACTACAAATCAATGAGAAAATTCCAACTTGTAATTGTGACCATGTGACCTGTGATCTCTGTAATCGCATAAATGTTACCTCCATTGAAATAACGCAAGTTGCCCCCTGTCCCCCGCTGAGTGAAGAACGAAAGTGAGCAGGTGAGGGAGTGAGAACGGGCGCAACGATTCCGAGAGGCTTCGACCTGAACGCTGTCAAATAGTAACGCGCCCCAGCAACTTGGGTCAAAATCTTATAATTTGTTGAACGACAGATTTTCTAAAAATGCCTAAGCTCAGCTGTTTGATAGGAACGGCTCGGCGGTTGAATAAAGCGTTGAATGTAAGGGTCTTTTGCTGACATCAATTCATCGGCAGTTCCCTCAAAAATGATTTCTCCCTCATATAGAAAAACGAAATGATTAGAAATTTGAAACGCTGTAGATAGTTGATGGGTAACAAGTACTGAGGTCATGTGTTGTTGGACCTGTTGCTTCTGGATGAGATTACAGATTAGCCCTCGTGCAATTGGATCCAAACCACTGGAGGGTTCATCGTAAAGAATAATTTCCGGATAAGAGGCGAGTGCCCGAGCTATGGCAATTCGCATCTGCATCCCACCGCTGCATCGATCAATCGAGAGGTCTGCCGCACCGTGCAAATCAACCATCTCCAATAATTTCTCAGCCTCCTCCCTTACCTTTGAAAGCGGCATCTCACCACGTTCATAAAGCGGGAACGCAACGTTTTCCCAAGCGGTCAGAGAATCAAAGAGGGCCCCATGCTGAAACACGATTGCCATTTTACTCCGAATCTGCTGTTGCTTGGTCTTCGGAAGCGTTGTTATGTTTTGTCCATTTATCCAGATTTCACCATTTGTTGGTTCATACAAACCCGCTATGATGCGAAGGAGGGTTGTCTTTCCGGATCCACTCGTACCAATAATAGCAGTCACCTTGGCAGTTGGAATGTCAAAAGTGATGTTTTTGAGAATATGTTGTGCATCGTTGGAGAAGAAGTTAATATTTTTGAGTGAAATCATGGGAAATTAGGCTTTGTGGCGAATGAAGATGTGAGCTGAACTGTTGCGTAATGAATCATCACTAAAATGAATGTACGAGCGTTGTCATGATAGAATTAGAAATAAGAATGAGAAGCACACAAGCGACTGCTGCCTTAGATGCACCGGTTCGGACCCCTGCGGTGCCTCCTTGAACACGAAACCCATAGTAGCAAGCGATTGAGAGGACAATAAAACCAAATACCGTTGATTTGGTCAAGCCCCAGAGAACATCGCCGGGGGTGATGCTGCTCAGCGATTGATTCAGGAAAAACGATAGACTCATTGTGCCGGAAAGTTGTGCTACCAAAGCCCCTGTAAGGATTGCAGCCACACCGTTGACGGTTGCTAGTGCCGGAAACATGAGCGTGCCAGCGGCAATGCGTGGGGTAATCAGCTTCCGGAAGGGATCCACTCCCATTGTCACTAAGGCATCAATCTGCTGGCTCACTTGCATTGTGCCCAATTCGGCCGCGGCGGACGAACAAACGCGGGTTGAAACAATCATTGCAGTGAATACGGGCCCTGAACCTCGTATAATCGAAAGGCCTGTCAATTTTCCTAACAACACGTTTGCCCCGAAGGTACGCAATTCTGCTAGCGTTTCTAACGTGATTAAGGCACCAACACAACCCCCTGCGATGAGTACAATCGGAATCGAACCAACTCCCATGATGTCCATGTGATCGAAAAAGTCATGCCAATATCGAGGTTTTTTGTATAAGCCCTTTGCAGCGTTCCCCATGAAAATCACAAATTCCTGTACTTCGAGAACCCGCAATTTTAACCAGTTGTTGATGGAACGTATAATTTGTTTCATGATAGGTGAGCGTGATGCGTATTGCCCTATACTCTTTACAGATTTAATCGCTAATCATGCGAATTGGCAGCTCTCAATAGATTGGGGCTAGTTGTATATCAATCGGGTATCCTTTTTCACATCGGCGGTGAGAGGATTGAAGGTTCAAAAGCCATTGGGATAAGTTGTGCGGAGGAAACTAAGCGAATTTTTATGTTTCATGCCTAGACCTTGTACTGAAACAAGAGTCGGGCGTAAACTATATTCTTCTTAAAAAAAAGTGGATCGGTTCTCTTTCTATAATAATTGTAAATCTGCAGAGCCTTATTTATCTGCTTCCGAAAAAAGAATTTAATGAACACGCTTTTTAGAGGCGATATCGATGATATAAATTGATTTAACATTTTGACACTTGGCTCAACATAACTCTCCATTGATTCATATATAAAATCGATAGTCGGAAGTATGTTTTGGGTTACGTCAACATTTTCTATCAATAACAGTCCGTGCTTTTCGGCGGTTTTTACATAATCTTCAATGGTATTGGGAACCTCTGCAATTTTACTACTGCTATCTTTCCGAAACATCCCCGAAACAAGCAGATATCCTTTAGGTGATAAAAGCGTAGTACATTGATGAAATCCGATTTCGATTGGGAAATAATTCTGCGATTCACTCATGAGAATCAAATCGAATTTGTTATTAACCTTGAGATCTTCAAATTTTGTTTGCAAGAAGGTTAATTTTGAAGGCTGATTCTCAAAATATTTTGCATGATTACTATCTGGCGAAATTGCGGTTACATCGTATTTCAATTTCGAGAATGCTCTCGACACATCTCCAATGCCACATCCAACATCTAGAATGCTTTTGACATTATTAGGAATTGCTTCTATGAGTATATCTGTATATTTTTGCTGCGCGTCTCGCAAACAAGCAAGCGTTAGTTTTTTACTTTCTGCTGTTAACTTTTCGCCTTGTTCCCAATATCCATAATGCAATGAGGGCAACTTTAAGATTTCTGTGCAAAAAAACAGTTCTAAGTCTAACCCATCAAATTCAGTGATGTTTTGCTTGCCCATACGATTGTCCGCATTAGATTATTCAACATTTCAACGGAGCTAGGTTCTGTTGACATTTATGTGAGTCGTGTCCGTCATTCGTCGATAAGTACCCAATCGTAAGGGCTTGGTTCCCTCGCCCGGTGGGTTGGGAAACCCCCCCAACCCTTACAGGTTCGTGTTCCGTCTATAAGTTGTTTCTAGTAGATGTCGGGTATGGAAATTCGACCTACGGCTATCTAGCAACTTGAATAATGATAACGTCAGCAGTAGTAGGCATACGCCGTATGTCGTCCCCCCCCGCTTGCGTCCTCCCTCTGCTAAACACCCTGCGGGTCGTACGTCAATTCCTGGCTTATTGAGCCTACTTAGGGTTCTTAGAGGAGACAGCACGACAGAGGCGGACGTTGCTGAACTACTTCTCAAATAACGATTCATCTACCTCGGCGTTGAGCATGACTTCGCTGAGTGTGATCTCGACAGATTGCTCACCATTATCCACCATAACGGTATGGAAGGCAACCATCACGCCGGAAACCTCTCCATAGTCATCCAAGAACTCTTCCCGCTCGGTGGGTCCTTGCTCTGTCAACCCCTGATATTCTTTTTTAATAATATGTTTTGTTTCTTGGTCAATAAAGAGTTTAAGGGAACCGGCGGGTGTATTGCTGATCAGTATGGCATCTGCCATTTTGCCTTTTACGTCTTCCGCACCAAGGTATTGAGCAGAGGTCTCTCCGTGAGAGATATAGGTCAGCAGGGGAATACTGTCTCGAAAAATTTCTTTTTTCCCTTCTTCAACAAAAGCTGCAGGGAAGGTTTGAACCCCCTGCGGCGTTACCATCCACGCAGATTGACCATCATAAATTCGACTCATTCGCATTCCCATTGCTGGCATACTGAGATCGGCCCGCGCTTTGGCCGGTAATACCATTGTTACCTCTCCATGAAGCTCCATCACTCCACCGGGAGTATTCACAACCATTTTCCCTCTGGTAACGATGTTTTTTACTCCCCTGAGTTTATCAGGACCGCCGTATGCTTCGACAACATCGTTGAGAATCATCTGTGCTTTTGCGATCTCCGCTTCACCCGCTTAAGGAGCAGGTTCGGGGGAGGGGGGTGGGATGGTAATGTCGATTTCTGTGACATCCCCGAGCGTATTCAAAGGTTTATCAAAATCGCTGGCTTTGCCAACAGCGATGAGCGCAAATTTATCGGGATGTAGGTATTCAGCGGCAACGCGCTTGATATCTGCTTTCGTAACTTCCCGAATGCCTGCCATGAGTTGCTCAACAAAATCTTGTGGATATTCATAGTATTCATACCGAAGTGCTCGAGACAGAATTTCTCCTTTGGTATCATAGTCAAACACAGAAGAATTCATGAAGCCATCGATTGCTTGCTTTAACTCATCGTCGGTGACCTCTTCGGTTCGCATCCTTTTGACTTCAACCAAAATCGCTTCGATGGCCCTTACGGTGGCTTCCGACTTGGTCCCACATGCAATAAAAAAAACGCCGGGGACATCATAACCCGCACCGTAATTGTTTCCAACAGAATATGCCAGCCCTTTTTCAACTCGGATGCTGTTTATCAATCGACTGGAAAATCCAATCCCCAGAATCTGGGACATCACGACCAGAGCGGGGTAATCTTCATTCTTACGCAACCAGCCAATATGTCCCATACGGATATTCGTTTGGTTCACGTCATCCTTGTTCACTAGTGCCACTTTCTTCCCATACATTTCGGGGATTTTAGGTTTTTCAGGAAGGTCAATCTCTGCCGGTTGCCATTCCTTGAAGGCCTCCTGAATTTTTACCAGCATCACTTCGGAATTGAAGTCTCCAAGCACACCTAAAATGATGTTGTTCGGCCGGAAAGATTTCTGATAAAAAGCCACAAGGTCATCACGGGTGATACTGTTAATCGTATCATACTCGGTTGTGCGTGCATAAGGACTGGCCGCTCCATAGATGAGTTTACTAAACTCTCGTCTCGTGATACCCCCCGGATCGTCATTTCGCCGCGCGATGGCACCGCGATGTTGCACTTTTTCTAACTCGATTTTATCCTTCCGGAATGCAGGATTCATGAGAATATCGGCGAGGATAGATAGTCCCGTATCGAGGTCCTCTTTCAAAACTGACATCGCCGCCGAGCCTGAATCATCACCGATGTCTGTTTCAACGGACGCAGCTAAATTTTCCAGAATTTCATCAAGCTCATCTCCGGTTTTACTTGTGGTGCCACCTGTTCGCATGACTGCTCCTGTGATCGATGCTAGACCAACTTTGTGCACAGGCTCGTAGATTGAACCGGTGCGAATCCGCACGGAAATATCGATAATTGGCAGTTCATGATCTTCTAGGAGATAAACAATCATCCCATTATCTAATTCAAACCTATCGGGGACGGGTGGCTGCGGTTGATTTAGAGGTGGATAAACAAGCCCTTCGTGCGGCTTGTTTTGCGCCTCCCCAGTAGCAGCCATAAAAAGAATTAGGACAAGACCCCATATCAGCCAATACAATGGATACTTTCTCACTGACTTTCCTCCTTTTCTTCATCGGATGCCGATGTCACAATCTCTGCCACGGATCTGTTGGAATCCACAAAATATTCATTTGCAACCCGTTTGATATCTTCGCTCGTCACTTTTTCAATGTGCTCAAGCGACTTAAACAGCTCCCGCCAGTCCCCTAGAAGGAACTCAGCACTACATAACATTCCAGCTAACCCGCTGTTAGAACGCAGGGAACGGATTTGTGCCGCCTTGGCAAGTGTTTTAACTTTCTTTAGTTCTGCTTCCGAAACTAACTCCGTTTTGAGATGCTCAATTTCAGCCAAAATCATCTCTTCGTTTTTCGAGTTCGTGTGCCCTGGTGCCGGAAAAGAATAGAAGAGGAAGAGATTTGAGTATTTGTCGCCCGGAAATCCCGGGAAAGCCCCGGCGGAAATGGAGACCTTTTCGTCGCGAATTAATTTTTTATAAAGGCGGGACGTTCGCCCCGAAGCCAAAATATCCGTTATTGCACCAAATACAGCGTTGTCCGGATGTCTGACTTCGGGTTTGTGGTAGGCAATAGCAATGAATGGCTGCGTTTGTTCTACAATTTTGATGCGCCGTTCTCCTAACTGTTTTGGCTCAGTAGTTTCAACGTGGGATGGATTTGGGCGAGCAGGCATTCTGCCAAAATATTTTTCCGCCATCTGGATAACTTCATCGGTATTTACATCGCCAACAATTGCAGCAACCATATTGCCGGGGGTATAGTATTTTTCAAAAAACTGAAGGGCTTCCGCTCGCGTTGTCGTGTTAATATCTGACATGTGTCCAATGATTGGATGACCATAGGGATGCGCCAGATATGCAAGTGCTTGGAGTTCCTCAATCAGTCTACCGATTGGACTGCTTTCAGTCCGCATCCGCCGCTCTTCTTTAATGACCTCTTTCTCCCTGAAAAACTCTCGCATCACGGGATCAATAAATCGCTCCGATTCCAGTGCCATCCACAACTCAATCCTATTTGAAGGAAGACTATAGAAATACGCAGTCCAATCGGCGGACGTGCCGGCATTGACACCAACAGCTCCTTCCTGTTCTAAGATTTTCGTGTATTCCTCACCATCAGAGTATTGAGAGGCTTCCTCCTGAAGTCGCTTAAATTCTCTGTCTAATTCGCCCAGCTTTTCCGCATCTGCGTGATCGCCTTTCGCCCATTCGGCTCTGAGTCGATCAAACACCTCATCCATTTTATCCATAAGTGCTTTTTCATTATCGTACCCTTTTGTTCCGAGCGTCGTGGTCCCCTTGAATGCCATGTGTTCAAAGACATGGGCAATTCCAGTGTTTCCATACATTTCGTCAGCACTGCCAACGTTGACATAGATATATCCTGAAAATACTGGTGCTTCATGTCGTTCAAGGATGATGAACTTCATACCGTTGGACAAAACATGCTCTCTAATTTTTTGCTGGACATCTTCAAATCCGGTTGCGTGTAAGGTGACTGCATACAAAGTAAACAGCAGACAAATGAGGCAGTACAGTGTTTTTTGCGTCCTGGTTGTATTTATTCTGGACCATCGCATTCCAGTTCTCCTTCAATGTTAAAAACTTACCGGCTTTAAAAAAGCCCAGAGACAACGTCCCTGAGCCTCTTAGTTGCTGACGAGTTGCCGTGTCTTACTCGTCATCTCCATCTTCTTTGACGACATCAAAATCGTGAAAGTCCCTCCCAGCTTCGGTTGAGAGAATACTTAACGCTGCTGCTGCGCCTTCACCGGCGGAAATGATCGCTTGTGTCCGCTGACCGCGAGTCAGCCAACCGATAACATAGAGGTTTTCAACAGCCGTCTTTCCCTCTCGATCGGCAATAATAGCATCATCATTATCGCTATCGGTACCCAATCCGATCGTTTCGACCAACCCCTCCTCAAAACCGGTCGCAACGATAAGGTATTTTCCCTGATGTTTATCTCCCGCTGCCGTACTCACGGAAAATTCAGTTCCACCCGTCTCGATCCCGGCCACTTCGACATCAAGAATTTTGCCGCCGAATCCCTCGACCTGTTTACGCGAAACCTCTTGAAACTCAGTTCCAGTCATCTGAGGAATGCCCAAGTAATTGTAGAGCATCGCATCGTGCATAAAAGTTTTATTCTGCCCAAAAACGGTTACGTTCATGTCGTTTTTGGCTAGGAAAAGTGCGGCACTTAAACCGCCGGGACCATCACCGATAATCAGAACGTCTGCCATTGTATTTTTCCTTACACTATTGTTTTAGAATTGAGTGTTAATCACGTTCACACGCCCACTTAAAGTCGAATTTGTCCTTCACTAGTTTTATCAAAGCCCTTTAAGAGACTAGACTGATTTTAGCACACCTAATCCAGAAATGCAAGCACTAAATGGATCTGACACGAATCAACCTATTGGCTATTATAACCTAAGTTGCTAGGTGCTGTTGACTTTCATCGTGGGCGGACTCTGCTCGACGATTACAGGTTGAGAAACCTGTGCTACGATTGGATTGTATGGCTATTTCCATTAGCCGTCGAGTATGGAAACTTGACCTACGAACTCTTTAGCAACTTGGATTATTATAATCTAAGTTGCCCCCGCCATGTTAGTTCATTGGTTCATTAGTGTAAGTTGGGTTGAACAGGAACTATAAAACCCAACCTACACTAATGAATGTGGAACGTGAAGCGTATGTGTAAAAAGTTGATTATGAGTTTAACTGATACCAATCTAAAAATAGGCATGTATGCCCGTTCCCACGTAAACGCCAGCGCGACCCTTGGATTGAGAGTCAGTCTTTTCCCTACTGAACCCTTGGCCAACTTTCACGCTCAAGCCGAGGGGAATCCCCCCAATTGGAAACACAAGTTCACCTCCAAAAGCGAGCCCAACTCCGAGAGTCGTGGTTTTGACAATCTCTTGATCCAGCTCCTGCTCTTTTTCATATCGCCCGCCACCTTCTAAGGTAAAATAAAGTCGGGCTATGGTCCACTCGCTTTGGTGCTCGAATATAGCATATGAAATGCCAGCACCCAATATATGGTCGCTATCCTGATCATTGAGAATAAAACGACCAACAGTTTGAAGATAGACGGGTGCTAGTCTGTTATAGCGAAAACTGATTCCACCAATGATTGTCTGCGGTTGCTCGTCAAGAAGAGCGTATGCGGGGGTAGCTCCCTGAAGTCCAATACCGAAACTCTTGATGAGGTCAGCTGCTTGCGCTTGAGCTGAAACACTGAAGATTATCGCCAAAAGGATACCGATTAGGGGTGAAATTGAGCGTATCATTATTTTCCTCCTTTTTGAAATGTGAAACCCGACGAAAACTCACGTTTTTTGAACCCATGAATCCACGAATCGGTGAACTCATGAACTAATCGAGGGGTGCTCATAATAATTGTCTGAATCCCGAATTAAACGGCTGACTCAGATAACACGGGTTGAGAAACAATTGAATGTTCGGGAAAATTTGTTGGCGCGTGTGAATAGCAATTGGCGAAGATTCGCGCGGATTCATGGTTGAAAAATGGCTCCGCAAATCTCCGCCAATCGACACAAATGAAAAAGTGTTGGATCGCGGCTTTAGCGGAGGACACGGATAGGGACAAATGGGCAATGAATTGCGCTACTACGAACAGGGTTATTTATTTGAGAGGTGCTCATTATTCAATGCGTGTCATCGCTTACTCGGGCAAGATCGCTTTGGCCAATTGTAGGGGCTTGGTTTCCAAGACCAACGCCCGTTGAGAGTATACACATCAGGCCCTATTTATGAGCACTCCTCAACTGATCAACCCTTGAACGGAGGTACTTCCTCGTTGATACGCATTGTTTTCTGTCCAAATCGTGAGACCAAATGATTTAGAAACGGTATAAGTCACTGATTTCGCTCATTGGGCGATCAGGGACGTCACTCGATGCGGCTCGGTGGTGGACAGGTGGTGCATGAGGATGTCCTGCACGCCATCCTTATTGAGATCCACCAGCCATGTATATTCCTCATAGGGCATCGTGACTGCCACTTTTTGAGGTTGCTTGACGAACAGATTGGGGCCTGGTACGCCGTTAAAGATGTGTAGTTCTTTCTGCCCATGCTGCACCAGCAGATCTGGCAGTCCGTCGCCGTTCACGTCTCCGAACAGCACCGACGGAAAGTGCATGGCCTTCTTCCCTGAATCGCCGGGGGTGTACGCCTTGATTTTGTAGGTGGCGTCATGCTCGTCGGGATACGAGCCTCCTTCCATGCGGTAGAGATGGAGATCCAGCAACGCAGAATGCGTCACAAGCCCCCTAGCCAACATACCGATGATTTTGAAGATGCCCGGGTCGATGATCGCGACCATCACATCGACCTGACCGTCATGGTCAAAATCGCGCGCGCCTATCTCGAAGGGGATGCCATCCGACCGAATCATGGTGCCGACCTCTGTCCCGAACACGGTGCCACCGGGTGTGGGTGCGCCGAAGTGCACCTCGTAGGTGGATTGCATATTCCACAGCTCGGATGTTTGTCCCAAGAGGCGACTGCTGCCTGCCTGCAACGAGAAGATTGCGAGGTCGGCAACGCCATCGTGATTCATGTCGGTCAACGTGTGGAGCACTCTTCCCGTCATGGCACCGGGTGCACCGTGGTCAAAACGCCGTCCGCGAACCCCATCGGGTGCAACAAGCGAGGCGAGGTCGTCGGAATCGAAGGCTACCTCGGTTGTGAAGGTCTCTACCTCCTGAGAGAATAACCCTCGCTCATCTTGGAGACTAACGAGGAAATGATCTTCGTTCCAGAATACCAAGTCGCTGCGTCCATCCCGGTTATAGTCCATTTCGTGGACATTGCCCTCAACCCAGGGGTTGTATCGATATCCATCGGCGGCGTAGATCCTGCTCGTCTCAATGGGGGACCCAATCTGTACTGGATCGGCGAGCGTGCCATCGTTCATTTGGATAAACACCCAGAAGCCATCTGAGTCTGGCACGACCAGATCATCGCGGTTGTCGCTGTTGAGGTCATGAGTGATATCGACATGGGTAATTTCGCCTTCGGGAGGTGGGGTATTGGAAGTAACTGCTACCAGCATGTGCTCCGTTGCTGATTCGGGATCGAACCAGTTCAGGTGACCGGTTTCATACATAATCAATCGATCGCATCCACCGATGTTAGCGATGTCGACGAACAACACTTCGGGACGCAGCGTTATGTCCAGTTTCGGTGTCCAGCTGTCGTCGGCGAATGTGTAGATGTGCAAGCGGCGATCGCCCTCCGCGTTGGCGTTCACCACGACAAGTTCTGCGATAGTACCACCGAGAAGAAATCCCGTCAAAACGGTCTGGTGTTTCGCGGTGCCGGTGCCGACCTCGTACTGCTCGAAAGTAAATTCCGCGGCAGACGACATCGGATCGACCCCTTTGCCAAACAGACCAGAACAGCCCGATAGGAACACTCCAAGAACCAAGATGGAGAATAGGCTTCGTCTATAGCACCTCGCGTGATTGGTAGCCGAACTAAGTTTTGCAAAAAGACAGTGCTTGTGGGATAGGTTTCGATTTTTCATCCTTATTTTCCTCTCAGGATTTCCATATATTAACATAGATAAATAAATTAACACCGTTAATATATTGGCAAAAAAAATATGGCACCCTTCGCCAAATAATTTACAATCTATGCCTTCAAACCTTCGATCATCGTGTCAATCACCATGTCGATTAATTTATCTTTGTCACTCCAAGGGAAATCGGAAAAATCAATCAGGAGCAATGTGACACCATGAACCGCTGACCACAGTGCCTGACCGGTGGCATCGACATCCACTTGGCGGAATGCCTTCTGTCGAATACATTCGGAGACCGTTGCGCGCAGGTTATTAAACACCCTTTCGCCGACCGATCCCTCTTGCAGACCTAAACCCGTCTGGAACTGGGGACGGACAACAAATGTCAGCTTATAATCTTGCGGATATTTTAGACCGAATTCGACATAGGCTTTTCCACTTTTTCTCAGGGCCTCGACGGGGGCACTTTTATCTCTTTTTAGAAGCTCAAGCGTGTTCAAGAGGTCCAGGAGAGTCTCCTTGCAAACGGAATCCAAAAGATTTGCCTTGTCTTTGAAGTAAAGGTAGATTGTCGTCGGTGAATACTCGATTTTATTAGCAATCTTTCGCATAGAGACATTCTCGTAGCCTTCATTGACGAACAATTCTCGCGCTGCAGAAAGAATTTGACGCCGTAACTGCTCTTTTTCCCTCGCTCTCCGTTCTTTAGCACCCATTTTCACCCCCTTAATTTACATGGTAATTTAACTTAACACTGTTAATTATATCAAATACGTTTCCTTTTGTCAAGATTTTTTTTCATTCGCGTGTTTTTTTTGCCTCAAAGGACGATACCTATAAGAAATGCCCATCAGCTGTGGGAATATATCACTGGTATGGATAGGATAGGGACTGGTGTTTCGGCATACAGAAAAACAGACCGCCGGTTTGTTTAGGCAGCTTTAATTGAAAATCGCCTTCTCGCGGCACACCGATGACATATGCCCTCAACCCTAATGATTGGCAGAGCACTATCGCTTGTTCCGGCGGGACGGTGCCGGTGCTTGGTTCATCGGTCAGAACGAGGAGGAAGCGCCTAGCATCACCACGAAAGCGAATCCGCGGCAGCCCTTTTACTATCGCATCTGTGAGATGTTCATCCCCACCGAAGGGGAGTTCCATTAGGATTCGTATATCGGTTTCTCCGAGCGGCATCTGGGTGACATCTACACCGTTGATTGATTTGATTGCATCCTTGGGTTCCGCAAAACGGATGAGTCCGATTTGATAGTCAATCGGTAGAAGATTCAATCTCCCGATTAAGTTACTGAGGCCGAGCATTATCGCTTCAGACTTGCCCCCCATACTCCGGCTGTAATCGAGCATGATGACGATGTCTACCTTCGACTGTGTAGAAGCTTCTGGATGGGCATTACGGTAGATATTGAGTTTTTTCCCCTCTTTCCGTACTGTGTAGGATTGTCCGAGGTCATCTGTTATCACCCACTTTTGACCTAATAATTTCACCAAGGGAGTAGTACTTCCAGTGGATTGCCAAGTCTCAGAAAGGAGAATGTTGCGCTTTTGAAACTCTTGAAGTAGTTTTTTGGCGAGAGCGTCTTCGTGGGCTTCCAAAGCTGCTTGGAACTCAAGCCCAAGACTGAATAACCGCGGGCCGGTGTTTCGGCGGATATCGGTGATAATTGCACGGAAGATTTTAACGAGACCTCCGCGAGAAACGCGTGAAGGCGGCAAGCTACTCTGTCTGACCCCGCCGGGAATCTCTTGCCATAGCCCTCCTGTTTCCGCCGCAAGGCGCTTCTGATATCTCTCCGGATGCCCCAGCACATTGACACGGAGCTCATGCAACTGACAATTATCGATCACTTTCTGGCGCATCTCATTAAGGTCCGATTCTATTCCGAATCGGGTCGTGGCGCGTTCGTCGGTGACTAGCACTAGAAACTTATCAGCATCTGAACGAAACTCCATAGAGTTGAAGGTATCCACCATCGCATCAAGGGCGTGTTCATCTCCGCTCAATCGGATTTTTTCCATTCGATGCCGCAGCATCCCAACATCCGGCACAAGTGGACGCCGCTTGAACACCTGTCCCGCTTGCCTAATGCTAAACTCAGTCATGCCGAGAAAATATTCAATATTGACTTCATCAAACGCATTGGTCATACTGAATAGATTGTCTGCGACCTGCTGAATATTATCCTGCATACTCGCGCTTGTATCGAGTACAAAAAGGACATCAACTTTATTTTTCAGGCGCGTAGCGATGATATGCTCGGCGATGCGATGCAAAGCCTTAGCAAAGGCACCCTCGCCCGTGATTGAGCCCTCTCCCTGACCTGAGCCGTGCTTACCGGGCCGATTACCAACAGTTCCGATATCTGACGCGCCAGTAGACTCCAATGCATGGATGCCGTGCTTACCGCTTCCTTTAGCCCGCTGTCGATGACTTCTCACTCCCTCCCCATTGGTTGTTTGAAAGTGGGTTGAGACCACCTCGTTAATTCGTGTTTCACGGCTATTGAGTCGTTCTGCCGCTGTTGTGACATCGGGAAGTTGGTCCTGGGGATTGAATTGATCGGGGGTTGCACTGTGAAGTAAGGGTTGTGCTGATGGCCGGAGGGTCTCACTAATCGGATTTGCAGAAGCTGTCAACTTGACTGTTTGGGGGTGATGGACAATTAGCGATTGAACCTGTCGTGGGACTCTGAGACGTTTCGGCGGAGGTGGTTTAAGTGCTTCTCGTCGCGACTTGAGGAGATCTTTTTCATCAAGGAGCGTGAGCTCCACCATCTCATCAAATCCTGTTCCATCTTGCTGATAATATATGAACGTCAACGTAATAGCAATGCAGAGATAAATAATCAACGAAATGAGTAAGGCATGGATTGATCTGCGGGATCGTCTCTGAGGTATCATGATTTTGCTCCTTTAACTGATAGAAGTTTATGCACTTGACGCGCATCCTCCTCCGATTTTGCATCGGGGGCCCGATCGCAGATAGGGAAATCTGCGCCCCGATTAGAAGGTTGACACCACAACTCGCTATGTTGATACACCAAACGTCAGAAACCGATGCAAGAGTCGGGAATTGGAATTCCCTCCTACACAAAACATGCGGTGAGGGCGTATCTTCCAAATTGTGCTCCGACTGTTTAGGCATGACGTTTCACGTATGCTTATACATGTCGCCCGCCTTTAGGGTTGGTTCTACCATGTTTCTATACACATTGCGCTTCTCTGAGGCGAAAGTAGAGTCCTTCAGCTTTAACAGCAAACTGATGGATTTTCAGCACTAGGTTCTGTTGACAGTTGACAAATTGAACCGATCTCCGTTCCGAGAGTTTTCAATCTGATGCACCCCGATAAAATCGGGATTCAAAGCAACTTGGGACTTGTGTAGGTCGATCTGCCAAAATCGACAATACCGAGAACGTAGCGCGATAGTCTGAGGCTTTGTCGAGGTGTTAATCTCGACCGACAGGTTGAGGCAAACACTAGCAGGTCGGACGTCTCGCTCGACTTTGTGCCTGCAACATCGGTTGAGCGAGGAAACTCAACCTACGAATTGTTAAATTTATTTATAGTTCGGTGATTCATCGTGCAACCACAGTTCATCCGATAGAAGTCGGCACGCTCCGCGTCTCCTCCCCCTGCTAAATACCCGGTGGGTTGTCCGTCAGTTCCTGACTCATTGAGCCTAGAACGGTCTGATACCGTATGGGTATTCGGGGCTGAGGGGGGCTTAGACAGCAAAATGTCAGCATGCCCTAACAACTTGAGTTATATCACCACCCCTATAATGAGTCTTTCCGCGCTACACCGACACAAGTTGTCCATCTTTCATTTGAATCACCCGATCCGCATCTTTCTTTAAGCCTTCGTGATGCGTTACGATTGCAATTGTGGTCTGGTGTTCTTGGCGTAGTTCACGAACAAGGTTCATCAGATTGGCACTCTGCCGGCTGTCAAGATTTGCAGTGGGTTCATCAGCAAAGATTATTTTGGGATTGTTGGCAAGGGCGCGTGCGAAGGAAACGCGCTGTTTTTCGCCGCCTGAAAGCTGGGCGGGCCGATGGTACAAACGCTGTTTCAGTCCAATCTGAGTGAGCAGCTCCGTCGCGCGGGTCTCCGCTTCGTTGCTCTTGAGCCCGGCAATGTCCATGGCGACCATCACATTTTCTATTGCTGTTAGGTACGGAATAAGGTTAAATAGCTGAAAGACAAAACCAATCTTCTCACTGCGAAGTTGGGACAGATCGTGATTTGCGTAATCGATTTGTTGCCCGTCAATCCAAACGTCACCTTCGCTCGGTGTGAGGATACAACCGAGTAGACTGATTAGCGTGGTCTTACCACAACCGCTGTCTCCCATGAACATCATCAATTCGCCCTCTTCGATGGCGATATCAACTTGGTCAACAGCGATGACCCTTGCATCTCCGTCTCCAAAATGTTTTGTTAACCCTTTTCCTTCGACCACGACTCCCATTAGATTCCTCCCTACTCTATAGCAATTCACGCAGCTGCTTCCCTTGGTTTGCACAAGGGTTAGGGCATACGGCGTATGCCTACTACTAGCAATTTGCGTTCACTTTCGCGGATTACACCTCTCCTCTAAATGCGACCATTGGGTCAACAGTGATTGCTTTTCGCCCAGCGAGATAACCGCCGGCGCAACACACAACAAAGCTGATCAGCGCGACAATCGCTGATTCGACCGGGTGAATTGAAACGAAGATTGGTGCAGCAACAGCAAAGATATACGATAAAATCAATCCACAAATAACGCCAATCACTGACATGAAAACAACCTGCTTGATTATTAGCGATAAAATGTAAAGATTGGACGCCCCTATTGCTTTGAGGACACCAATCTCTTGCGTTTTTTCGAGCGTTGTGACGTAGGTAATCATTCCAACGATAAGCCCCGCGGCGATCCAGAGCATTACCCGTAGGAATTGAACAGCTTTCATCGGTTCATCCACATAGGTATCGATAATATCGCCGAGTGTTTGCCTAAGGGTACGGACGTCAATTGTTTTGAACTCCGCATCGAAGTTTTCGAGTTCTTTCGCGGCTCGCTCAGGAGTAAACCCCTCCGCCGCTTGAGCTATCATCATATTGACGTGGAGCGAGTTTTTGAGCAATACTTCTTGTGCTGTCCGCAGATCCATGAACAGCAGCGGCGTGTCGAGGACAAACATCAGGCTCTTAGCTTTTCCAACCACTTTGAGGTCCTTGTTCCCGATCAAAATTCGTTCTCCGATTTCGAGGTTCATTTTTTCATCAACCACAACCTCACGCAGCGGGATATCCGCTTCCGACCACTCTTCATATTCGCTGGGCGTAAATAATCGTCCCTCGGTGAGTTCAAACTGTGTCGGCCCCCCTAATTTGCCCAGCTTATATCCCACAACAATTGCTTTGCCAAGTTTCCCTCGAATCACAGGGCGCGCTTGTGCGAAAACGAGCGGTGAGGCGGATTTTGGCTTCAAAGGCAGGGCCTCATCAAGATAGGGAAGGTGCTCTGGGACAAGCAGAGAGAAGCCGATAAATGCGCTGCCGGAGCCCTCTGCGGAAATCCAAATATCCGCTCCTGTGAATGTAGGGTACTGTTGTGCTTGGATTCGCATACCGTTCATGATGCCCCCTATCATTAAAATGAGAGCAATCAATACCGTGATGCCTATCGTGGTGAGAATGACCCGCGCCTTGCGATAAGCCATGTCTTTCAGAAATACGCTGTTCAATTTTCATACTCCTTTCAATGTCTACCCGCTCGCGGAGGGGCATATTATGAGATTATCCGACGATACGAAACGGTTGAAATACTATGACGGTGCGGGCCGTTATCCATCTGAAGTAATCATTTGCTATTTGTATCAAACTAGATATGAGGCATATCACGATTATTCTAGCAAGAATTGTACCATCGATCAGCGGGATAAATCGCTAGGGGTATTGAGCCTTCTCGGTGACTCCAAAATTTAGCGAATATCCTCAATTTCGCCAATTGTCGGACTGATTTGCATCGGTTCCTATTGAGGTAACATTAGACGACTTTCGACTTACGTTGTAGATTTTTTGCCACAGTGTCAGTGCAAAATTGCCCAATTTATGGCATTCGTGAGGCGTCGTGCACCGTGATGTGCAATTCAACAAAATCATTTTATCACTGATTGCCGGTCCGGGCAAGGGATAAACCTGAATCTGGTTGAGATTCAGGTTGACTTTGGGAAACAGTAATGATATAATTTCGCCTGTTTTTAGCACTCACCGTGTGAGAGTGCTAAAAAGGCTTGATTTTTGAAATTGTTATATTATAGGCCTGTCTTTGATAGGATTTACGGAGGAGATAGCCTTTCTACCATTGAGCTTTGCTAATGAACTGCGTAAATCCGGTTTCAAGATTCGGAGAAACACACGTTTATTTTTTAAGATTAGTTAAAGTATACTAAGGAGGAGCATTATGGCAGCAAAGCAGCTGATTTTTGATGTAGAGGCGAGGAATGCCCTTAAGCAAGGGGCAGATGCGCTGGCAAACGCTGTGAAAGTCACGTTGGGACCTCGGGGGAGAAATGTCGTTCTCCAGAAATCCTTTGGAGCACCTGTCATTACAAGTGACGGCGTTACGGTAGCCAAGGAAATTGATCTCCCAGATCATTATGAGAATATGGGCGCCCAACTATTGAAATCTGTCGCTACTAAGACCAATGACGCTGTTGGAGATGGTACTACTACAGCGACTCTGTTAGCACAACAAATCGTTAACGAGGGGCTCAAAAACGTTGCTGCGGGTGCCGATCCGATGCAGCTGAAAATTGGGATTGATAAAGCGGCGGGAGTCGTTGTGGGTGAACTCCGAAAACAGAGCAATTCGGTCAGCACGAGCGATGAGATTGCACAGGTCGCATCAATTGCCGCCAATGATAACGCTAATCGTAGCGACATTGGCCAGACCGTTGCCGATGCGATGGAAAAAGTTGGGAAAGATGGCGTAATTACGATTGAAGATGGCAAGGGTGCTCAAACAGAGGTCGATATCGTTGAAGGCATGCAATTTGATCGCGGCTATCTCTCCGCCCACTTTGTGACAGACTCCGAGACTATGGTTGCAGAGTTGGAGGATCCGCTTATCCTGATTAACACCGACAAAATCAGCGCAGTTAACGATTTGGTTCCAGTTTTAGAAAAGGTCGGTCAACTGGGGCGTCCGCTGGTGATTATTGCTGAAGACATTGAAGGAGAGGCTTTAGCGGTATTGGTGGTGAACAAACTGCGCGGTGGGCTTAGGGCTGTTGCAGTGAAAGCCCCCGGTTTTGGAGACCGTCGCAAGGAGATGTTGGCAGATATTGGTATCCTCACCGATGGTCAGGTGATTTCAGAGGATATTGGTATCCGTTTGGAGAATGTTGTGGTCGGTATGTTGGGAAGTGCGAGGCGTGTTATTGTCGATAAAGATAACACAACGATTGTTGGAGGAGCCGGGACTACGGAGGATGTTCAGGCACGGATTGGACAGATTCGGCAACAGATTGAGGAGACGACCTCCGATTATGATCGGGAAAAGTTGGAGGAGCGCCTTGCCAAACTCGCCGGTGGCGTTGCTGTTGTCAATGTTGGTGCCGCAACGGAAGTGGAGATGAAGGAGAAAAAGGCACGATTTGAAGATGCCTTGTCCGCAACTCGCGCAGCCGTTGAAGAGGGAATTGTCACTGGTGGGGGCATTGCACTGCTAAGAGCAGATTCCGCACTTGAGCGTTTTCATCTTGAAGGCGATCAAGGGACCGGTGTGAACATTGTCCGAAGAGTTCTGGAATCTCCCATCCGAATCATTGCTGAAAACGCTGGATTGGAAGGGTCCGTCGTCGCTGCGAAAGTCAAAGATGGTGAGGGAAGCTACGGTTTGAACGCTGCAACCGGAGAGTATGGAGATTTGCTTGAGGCAGGGATTGTTGATCCAACGAAGGTCGTGCGATCCGCCATTCAAAATGGGGCGAGTGTCGCAGGATTGCTGTTGACAACCGAGACATTAATCACAGAGGTAGAGGAAGAACCCGAAGACCATGGGCATCAGCATGGTCATCACCATGGTCACCACCATTAATCCTCACAAGGTAATAGCCCTATCCTGTTCCCTGAGTCCGCTATCGGGGCGCGAAAAAGCCATGCTGTCATATAACGGCAGCATGGCTTTTTTTATTTTTATATGGGAGAGCATCCTGCTTTCCCGTCGCCTTCTCTCATTAATGTCCGCCCTAAGCGTCGTGAATATGCTTCAGGTTATCCCACTCACAATCGAGGCAGAAGATATCGGTTTGGCTTAGATTCTGCACATTCTCGCTCCCGCATTGTGGGCATGTTTGAATTGTTTTGGCTTCCAACTGATTTTCCTGAAAGATGTTCAGGTAGTATACTTTAATTTCCCCTTCGTAGCGATGTCCCAGTGGGCAGCGGATGCGTCTAAGGGAACGGGATTCAATACGTTCAATCATCTCTCGCAGGAAGGGAATACGACGTCCACAAACCGGGCAAGGGTTTGGATATAGTCCTTTTACAACGATAATGTCCGTGTCCTCTTCTCGAATTGTGATTGGAATTGAGAAAGCACCTTTAAGCACAGACACCGGATCTTTTTTTGACCCAAGCCCCTGCTGGAAGTTAGATTCTGCCACAATCTTTTGATGTGTTTCGGGGCTCAGAACAATTTCCGCTGGAATCATTTCCCCTCTGAAACTCAACGTTATCGCGTAAATTCTATCTAATATGGGTGACGATTGAATTGGCTCCACCCCCTTACTCGTGTGCTTCGAGTCAATGGTTTGACTTAAAGTGAGGTGCCGGAATACGGAAATCCCTCTCCGTTCCGATTCTCGTGGACTCCGATCGGAGGAGTTTTCAACCTACAGGAGAACTAAATGCTCTTACGTTAAAGTAGTGAGTGCACATGCCATTGACTGAGTGAAATAACGCTAATTCTACAGAAGATGGATTTCCTTGTCAACCCTAAAAAAGAGGATCATGTCAAAAGAAAGTGTAAAACGCCAAGAATCGTGAAACGTGAAAACTATCTGTTCATTGGTTCATTAATGAACCCAATCGGTTTCTGTTGCATGATTTCTTAACATGAGCCATGATTGGGGGGGCTAGTAGAAGCAGAGGGGCTTGAAACCTGTTGTACCGCAATCCGTGCTGGGATTTCGGTTGACGGTGTTTTCGGTATAAGGTATAATTCTCTAAAATCGAAACTGAAGAAGGAAATTTGATGCGATTTACTTATCTGTGGCCATGGTGGGCGGTTGCACTTGGGCTAATCATCATGGTTGTTATTACGGCGTATGGGTATCTCCGCTTGAAACGCCCACTGAGTCAAAGGTTTAGAGCACTCCTTATCGGCTTACGAATTTTAGCAGCACTCGTGTTGCTGATTTGCCTCCTTGAGCCGGTGCTGATTGAACGTAAAGATATCACCCCGCCAACAAACCTGCTGGTTCTTGCGGACACCTCCCAAAGCATGCAATTTAAAGATGTTGAGCTGGCAGGGCGGCCTTCGACACGGTTAGACCTAGTGAACCGTATCTTATTTAATCCAACCAGTCGTTTTCTCCCAACCCTCGTTGACCGATTTGATGTTCACCTGTACCGATTTGATAAACAACCCCACCAAGTTTCGAGTGAGATTAGTTCGCTCGATGCAGTGGGAGGATTAACCGATATAGCCACCTCAATTTATGATGCTGCTAGGGAGTGGCGCGGTCAATTGCTGGCGGGGGTAGTCCTGCTAACCGATGGGGCACACAACGCCTCAACATCTGTGGTGGAAAAGGTGGCTGAGACGCAAATTCCTATCTACGCGGTCGGTATTGGAAACCCTGAGCCGCCAAAAGATCTCAAGCTTTCCAGCGTTGAAGTTAGCCCTATTGCCTACATGGAGCACGATGTGCCGATCCGCGTTACTGTACATCATACAGGCTATTCAGGGAGTCAGACGCGTGTTTCACTCATGATGAACGACCAGATTGTGGATACAGTGCCGATTCGGCTAACGGATGAGCCGAAACAAACGATTGAGTTCGCTCTGAATCCGCAACAGGAGGGGACCTTCCAATACGTCGTTTCCGTTCCCGTGCTTGAGGGTGAGCTGACCGCTGAAAACAATACGCGAGCGTTTCCACTCAAAGTAATCAAGACGAAGTTACACCTGCTTTATATTGAAGGGCAGCCCGGCTGGGAATATGCCTTTCTCAAACGTGCGCTTGAACGTGATCCAAACATTGATCCGACCTGCGTCATTCTATCGAGCCGATCATCCAATCAGCTGCGTGGAACGCTGTTAGCTCGTTATGATCGGTATTACCCACAGACAACTCAGCCAGCTCGTGTCTCCCGTTTTCCGAAAACAGTTGACGACTTACTGTTTTACGATGTACTTATCATTGGCGATCTTCGTTCAAGGACGCTCACTCGGCAACAGCATACAGCGATCGTGGATTTCGTGGAAAAAGAGGGGAAAGCGGTCATATTTCTCGGTGGACGCAACTCGCTTGGTCCTGATGGTTTTAGGAAAACCGAGCTTGCTGCGCTGCTGCCGATTGTTATACCTCCCAACGGTTGCTACGTACGGGCTGAGGATTTTAGCCTTCAATTAACGCAACAGGGGATGTACCATCCGATCACTCGTTTGGAAGATACGCCGGCAAAGGTCGAAGGGTTATGGCGTGATTTGCCACCGCTGTCGCGCCGGTTGAGTGGATTTGAGCTTAAGGGAGGGACAACAACACTCGCCGAGTACCGTTCAGACAACAATCAGAGAACGCTGCCGATTATCATCTTTCAACGGGTAGGCTTGGGGAAAAGCCTCCTAATCGCAGCCGAAGGTCTATGGAATTGGAGGTTTGGCGTTTGGAATTTCAAAGATGAGGATGATACCTATCCTCGCTTTTGGGGGCAGATGATTCGTTGGATGGCAACACGAACGGATACCAAACAAATCAACGTCACAACAGATTTGACAACCTATTCTGTTGGCGATGAAGTTCAAATCACTACGTATGCTTATAATGAGAGCTATCAACCGATGGTCGCCGCAAATCTTACAATTGAAGTGATACCGCCGGATGGCAAGCGTTTTCAAGTTCAAACGAGTGCAAATTTACAGAGCCCCGGCACCTATCGTGCCCAGTTTCGTGCAAACCAAAAAGGGGCATACCGAATTCGCGTTTCGGGGGTAGATCACTCAGCCCCACTTGGTGAGGATGTAACGGAAATCTTTGTCGAATCTCCTGTAGCGGAGTTTGAGAATCCACAACTCAATGAAGATTTACTTAAACAGCTTGCAGCCACAACCGGGGGGCTTTATACGCCAATTGCTGATGCAACGTCTTTACCTGATAAGATTAAACCGCTTCAAGAGTCTGTCTTTGCGGTTCAAGAACGCGAATTGTGGGATAACCCGATTGTCCTGATTCTTGCGGTTGGGTTCTTAGGGACGGAATGGTTTTTGCGCGTGCGGAGAGGACTGGTGTAGTTTGAAGGATACGATAGCAAAAACAGCTAAGTATCAAATGAATCACGCATCGTGTTTGACATTTTGGGCCTTATTGAGTTTAGTTCTCTTGATTGGATCCGCACAAAGTGCTGGCGAGCAATTTGTGATTGCCCAGGTTCAATACGGCGGAGGCGGCGATTGGTACGGCGATCAGACCACCATTGCCAACTGGCTGAAGATTCTTCGCATCAGAACGGATATTGAAGCAGCGGAGGAGCGTGTGATTGTGAAGTTGACGGATCGGCACCTGTACCAATATCCGATGCTCTACATTGTGGGTCATGGCAACATTCGCCTCGCTGAGGAGGAGGTTGAGGCATTGCGCTTTTATTTAACGCATGGCGGTTTCCTTTTTGTCAATGACGATTACGGGTTAGATGAGAGTTTCCGTCGTGAAATACGCCGCGTGTTTCCCAATCAGTCGCTTCAACCTATACCGAACTCACACCTTATTTACCACTGTTTCTACGATTTTCCTAAAGGGCTTCCGAAGATTCACGAACACGACGGGGAACCCGCGCAGGGCTTTGGGTTATTCCATGAAGGTCGAATGGTCGTTTACTACGTCTACAGCTCAGACATTGGGGATGGACTGGAAGATCCGAAGGTTCATCCTAACGATACGCAGCAGGTCCGCGAGCTTGCCGCGCAGATGGCGGTAAATATTGCGGTTTATGTGCTGACGCACTGAGTAAAAAGAGAACCTCATTTAACATATTTAACATGAGCCAAAGTTGCATCGCGGCTTTAGCAGAGGTCACGGATAGGAACAAACGCGCAATGAATTGCGCTACTACGAACAGGGTTATTTGTTTGAGAGGTGCTCATTATTCAATGCGTGTGCTCGCTCGGGCAAGATTGCCTTGGCAAGTGTAGGAGCTTGGTTTCCAAATCCAACGCCCGTTGAGGGATATGGATTTGCTCAGGAACTTATCAAAATCCTCCGCTCTAAAACTCCATCTTTTAAGCTGGAGATATAGATTGGATATAATCCAAGTTTTCAAATCTGACATCACACTTATGGAGGTTGCGCTGTGTCGAAATCAAATACCGAACAAAGCTATCAAGAGATTATCAACCGGCTGCACTCATTGCGAAGACAGTGGCGATTACTGCTTTTTTTTCACAGTTTACTCCGGTGGTTGGGTGTTCTTGCTCTCGCTCTGGTCGTTGCTCTTATCATGGATCAGCTCCTACCTTTGCCGCGCGCGCTCCGTATGGGCCTGGTATTGCTGTGGTTGGGGGTTGGTGTATACGCAGCGTACCGTTACCTGATTCGTCCTGTGTCCCAAAAACTTACAAATGCTCGTGTGGCGGCGTATGTTGAGAACCATTATCCCGGACTTGAAAACCGTATTTTGAGCACTGTCCAACTCAAGCCAGAAATGGAGAGCAATCGCTTTGGATACGCCTTGGGTTTTATTGAAAAATTGATTGAAAGCACACATCAATTGATGGCTGAAATCGAAGGTGGGAAAGTATTTTCGCAAGAGTTTATGAAGCTCAAGCGATATAGTGGTTTTGCCATCCTCACCTTCGTGCTGCTGTTTATTACACTCTTTATTTTTCCGTTCGCGGCGAAGGATTTTGCTCAAGCATTTGACGAACTGCCCAAAACACCGCAGGACATTCTTGTTGTCCAGATTGATGAGGTCCAGCCGGGAAATGTGCGAATTGAATCCGGAGCGGATGTCGATATCGCTGCGAAGGTGACGGGGCACTTCGGCGCGCCCGTGCATCTCTATTATCGTGTGGGAAATAGTAGCGAAACGATGGGATCCGCGAGTGCATGGCGTAATCTTTTGATGACAAGAAACGGGAACGAAATCGCCTACCGCTTTACGTTTAAAAACATTACGCAATCAATGGAATACTACATCGCAGTAAAAGAGACACAATCGGAACATTTCCACATTACTGTTGCCCGCGCACCAATTTTAAGCCGCTTCCAACTCAAACTCAACTACCCGAAATATACTCAACTTTCCCCGCAGGTGCTCGAGGAGAATCTCGGTGATGTCACGACTCTCATTGGAACAATGGTGCATTTTGAGGGGGAGGGAAACAAGCCAATCGCTTCAGCGCGGTTGATCTTTGAAGGATCGGAGCCAGTCAAACTTACTGTTTCAGGAGGGATCCGGTTATCCGGCGATTTTATTGTCCAGCGTAGCGAGAAGTATCATATCGAACTTATCGACACCGATAATGTTTCAAACTCGCAACCGATTGCTTACACGATTCAAGCGATTGAGGACGCTGAACCACATATCGAGATTGTTGCGCCGGGAAAGGATGTTGTGCTTGATGATTCGATGATCGTTTCCCTGCAACTCGACGCGAAAGATGACTACGGTGTGCAAAAGATTCAGCTGGTTTATCGGGTTGAAGGGGCGGACGATGACGTAGTGGTGCCTTTGAAAATGTGGAGTTCAACGGATACACCAGTCTTTATCGAATTTCCTTGGGACATCGATCCAATCGGATTGTATCCGGGGGACATCATCTCTTACCACGCCGAAGCGATTGATGCGGATAATGTCAGTGGACCAAACGTCGGCAAATCCAATATCTATTCAATCCGTTTCCCTACCATTGCAGAGCTTTATGATGCAGTCGAATTTGAACAGCAAGCGGAGATGCAGGGGCTTGAGGCGTTGTACGATGATCAGGCAGAGCAAACCGCGATAGTTGATGAGCTGCTAGACAAGATACGGAAGAGCCAAGAGCTGACTCTGAAAGATAAGCAACTGATGGAACGGGTTCTCAAAAAACAGCAAGAGATTGAAAAAACGGTGAAGGATCTGATCGAAGAGATGAAGCAAACCGCCGAACAGATGCAGAAGCAACAACTGTTTGACATACAGACGGTTGAGAAATTTCAGGAGTTGCAAGAGCTGATGGATCAAGCACTCTCGGAGGAACACAAGGAGTTGCTACGCAAGCTAGCTGAAGCGTTAGAGCAGCAGGAGCTATCCGAGCAGGAACAGAAACTGATGGAAGCAAACTTTAACCAAGAACGGTTTCTGCAGCAGCTTGATCGACTGAAGGATCTTTATAAACAGATGATCCTTCAGCAGAAGCTAGAAGCTGCAGTGAATCAGACGAAGGAACTCGCTGAACGCCAAGAACGGTTAATGGAACAGTTGAGGAATCTTGCGGAACATGCTAGGCAGAACAACACACAAGATACGGACCAAGGTATCAATGGTGTTGCCCAGCAAGAGGAACGCATCGCGGAGGGGATGGACGACCTGCACCAAGCACTCGATGAACTTGGAGAGGAGATGTCGGAATTAGAGAATCTCAAACGGGTTGCTGATGAGATTAAGCGGCTGAATCAATTCGCACGAGACGTACAGATTCGGCAAGACCTCCAATCCGCTACCCAACAGATGCGAGCGAATCAGATGCAGCGTGCAATAGAATCAGGGGAGGCAGCGCAACAAGGGCTGACCGAACTGCATCAGGGACTGGACAATGCGCTGGAGTTTATGGAGGGTGGAAATGCAGAGGAGACCTTGACCGCAATACGCGAGGCAGTGCGGAGTGGACTCTATCTCTCAAGAACCCATGAGGAGGCGATGGATGCAACCGACGAAATTTTGCAGTCTGGGCATGGGCGGTATTTGCCGAGCGAAGTCAAGCAGTTGCAGGGACTTGCAGCGAGCGAGTTGGGGCTTGCTGCGGGGCTGAACCTGCTTGCCAATCGGCTATGGGAATTAGGGACAAATCAGATGCAAATCGATCCCAAAACCGTTTGGCGGCTTAATGCTGCGGCCGATGCCTTTGAACGATCTGCCCGAGCGTTGGAAGATCGGAAGCCAAACCTCGCTGTCCCGATTCAGAAGCAGGGGTTGGCAGACCTTAATCAGGCGGTTGCAGATATGCTCGAAGCGATGAACCAAATGAACCAACAGATGGGGGAAGCTGGGATGCAAAATATGCTGGAACAGCTTGAGCAACTAGCACAAGGTCAGGGGCAACTGAACGAAATGGCGCAGCAGTTGAACCAGCAGATGCGGAGACAAGGACGAACGCCAAGCAATGAACAGCTGCTCCAGCGGTTGGCGTATGAACAGCAGATGATTCGGGAAGCTACGGAACGAGTGGCAGACATGATGGAACGGCTGTCGGAGGTACTTGGAGATCTCAGCGGTGTTTCTGAAGGGATGCGGGAGGTGGAAGGCGAGCTTCAGAGGGGCAATTTGAATCAACAGGTGCTAAACAAACAGCGGGAAATCTTGACGCGGTTGCTTGAAAGCTCCAAATCCTTGCAGAAGCGAGAGGTCAGCAAAAGACGGAAGGGGCAGGTCGCAAAAACGCCAACAGCTGCCGGATATGATGCACCTCCGCTTGACCCCAAGCTGCTAGAAACCGTACAGCAAATTGAATCAAATCTCAGGTCTGGGGAGCAGGAAAATTTGCCACCGCAGTATCGGGAACTGATTCAGCAGTATTTCAAAGCGTTATCGCAGCAGACCCAAAGAAAATTGTAAGCTTATGTAAGGAGAATGCAGAGCGCAACGATAAGCCGTAAGTCTCTGCCAATCCACGCGAATTACCGCGAATTTATTCATGATAGGAGTTACGCACTTGAGTTTGTCGTAACGTCATTCAACCCGCGTCACCATAGATGCTAAACCACCCGACAGCAGTAGGTACGCTCCGCGTGCCGTCACGCGCAATCAATTGCGCTACTACGAACAGGAGGAATTACAGTAGTAGGCGCGCTCCGCGTGCCGTCACCCCCCTTCGTCCCCGCAAGTGGGGATTCGAGAGGGGAGTAGGCATACAGCGTATGCCTACTACTATTTGCACACCATCGATTTTTACCAATCCCCCGGCGGCCCAGATGGTGCGCCGTAAGGCTTGTAGTTAGCCCCTCTGCCGTAACGCAGGGGCCATCCCTGTCCCCCAATCCAGCGAAATTCATCCTTTTTCCCGCAGAGCCAATAAAACATGTGAGCACTTTGGAAACGGTGAGGACCGTAATCCGCAGCGTCAAAGTCGAAGTCAGTTCCATTGGGGGGCCTCCTCCTGATAGATGATAATCTGAAACGTGAAAATAATTGGTTCATCGGTGCAGCTGGGCGAGAAAGCCTGACCGACGGGGTTAATAGAAAAAGAGAGTGGCACGCCTGAAGAGAAACCGAGTTTTTTCTTCAAAACTCGGTTTTCGATGCACCATTGCTTAACATGAGCCAAACTCGGTTTCTGGTACCTTTGACTTCGTAAAAAAGGGGCTTGAGTTGGGAATAAGCCGGTTTCTGTTCCCTGAATTGCTTTCGCGCATCAAGGCGGTGATCATTCATCTAGGATTGATGTTACCAGCAACCTCAAGCAGCCATACCCGAGGACGAGGCGGGCGCGCCTCACATATCCTCCTATTCGGCCTTGCTCCGGATGGGGTTTACCTAGCTTCCGATGTCACCATCGGAACTGGTGCGCTTTTACCGCACCGTTTCACCTGTACAACGCAGAAGCGTTGTAGTCTCCTTTCTGTTGCACTTTCCATAGCGTCGCCGCTCCTGGGGGTTATCCAGCATCCCGCCCTGCGGAGTCCGGACTTTCCTCATCCCGATCTCTCGGAACGCGATCACCTACCCAACTCAAGCGTCTAAGTATGATACCATATTGTGCGTGAAACGTGAAATGTAAAACGCAAGGGACCCCAGCTAAAAAGAGCGTGCAAAGCGCGAAGAGAAACCGAGCCCCCCTCTAATCCCGAATATCCACACGGTTCTCTTCCCCCTGCTTGCGGGGGAGGGCCGGTTTCTGGTGCACCATTTCTTAATTCTTAACATGAGCCTTTTTTTCTCAAAAAATCTCGTCTTTTTTACAACTTACCCGTTAGCCTGATTAACCCAGCCATTTAACCTTATTAACCAGTCAGTCCGAGGATAACATGGCAAAAAGATCGGATGAGGTTTTGATACGCCAGTTTCAGATGGGCGATTCGAGTGCGTTTGAGGTATTGGTCGAACGCTGGAAGGAGCCGCTGCTGAATTACTGCTATCGAATGGTCAATGACATCGGGTTAGCAGAAGACTTGCGGCAGGAGGTCCTTCTCCGTATCTATCGTTCTGCCAAGACCTACCGTCCAACGGCGAAATTCTCCACATGGATGTATCGAATTGCGGCAAATCTCTGCCTGGATAATCTTGCCAAAAAAGGATATCAAGTAGAGATACCGATGGGCGGTTATCTGACGTCGGTATTTGAAGGTTTTGACAGCAGCCTCATCGATTCATCCACACCCGACGTGGTTCTGGAAAAAAAAGAAATCCAGCGCGAAATATGCTTCGCATTGGAACAGTTGCCAGAAAATCAACGGATTGCAACCACCCTGAGACTCTACCACGACATGAAATTTCACGAAATTGCCCAAGTTTTGGGTTGTCCTGTCAGTACCGCAAAGTCGCGGGTGCAGGCAGGGAGGCGACAGCTCAAACGAATTTTGTCGAGACAAGGGATAAGCCCCTATTGAGGTATTGCATCAAGTGCTTCTACCGGGATTATTTGGTTTCGTCCTAATAGGGTTGGACGCAATCAGGCCAATCCTCAGGATACGGCACTCTCATGAATCCTGAGGCAAATTCTTAATTTTTCTTGATAACTTTTGCAAGGAGGCTGTATAATGTTTATGACTCAGACTCAGACAATGAATACTTGGTTCGCCGTTCAACGAGCGAGTCAATTTTTGATGATATTTTTAGCGGTTGCGATGCTGGCGATGCCACTGGTACATGAGCCGCAAGAGGTAGAGGCAGGGTGGGTAAAAGTTCTTGGAATTGCTTCAGCAGCTTTGGGGTTAATCGCGCTAGGATACACAGTTTGGACGAACAGATGTGGCGGGTGCGGGCAACATGACACGGATCACTCTGCGACATGTCCAGCCTATCACACATTCTATACTTGTAAGCTCTCGGAGAGGTGGCACCATGGTCGCTGCACTTCTAGCGACCGTAATTGATTCCTTGGCAAAGGAGGTGACCCCCATGAAATGGTACTTTGTTCCCTTATCTGTCTTAGGGTTTACATTTTTAGCGGGGTTGGGGTGGTATATTGGTGGACTTGAGGAGCCACATCTGGCGTGTACCGTCGTGTTCCTGGTGGGGATAGGCAACGGGATACGGGTACAGAAATGGTACTTTTTTGACCCCTTATCCCTCTTGGTGTTTACGTCTGGTGGGTTGTTTGGGTGGTACTTTTGGGCGGGGGAAAGTTCTGATTATTTAAAGCAGGGGTGTTTTGCTGTGATGATGGCCGTTCTGGCGTACTGGGTCATGTGCGTTTTTAAGGATTTCAAAGGGTTAAAAAGAACCATGTCGAGTATTTTTTCAAACGCTCCTGTCGCTATAGTTACCGTTCTCATCGGTCTCATTTTCGCGGTCTCTTTGGCTGTGAGCCACCATTATCACCATTAGGCACTTTATATTTGGTTAACGAAGTTGATTAACCAAGAGGAAAATTGATTATGTTTCCAAAAATGGCGAAGTACACAAAGGGGAGCGTCCTGCTTGGAGTCCTATGTGTTCCGCTCCTCGCAGGGGGAATTTATCTCTACCATCAACACACGGCTGAACCGGTGCCGGAACGCATTTATGTGGTGCCGGAGCGATCCGAATCGCCGTCGGTGCAGCCTGAACCTGCGTTTCAACCGGTGCCGGCACACACAACCTCCACCTCAGCCGCGGCGGGGTCGTATGATGAAGATCTCGACGCTGCTGATGACCATGATTATGAACCGGATACCTTCTCTAATGGGGGTGATGTCTTTCTGACAGAGCTTTCGGAAGATCCTGTCCTCTCTGAAAGCGCGTTTGATGCAGCGGCTGCAGAGGAAGCACATATCGCAGAGATAGGATTACAAATAGAAAAATTAACGGAGGCCCACTACGAAAAATATCCCGAACTCCTTGAGCTTGCGAATCTCTCGAGAGCGGAAATCGAGGCGTTGAGTCCTCTAGAGCAGTCGGAGCTTGGAAAAATCGGGAGAGAAGCACAAAGGGAGTTTCTAAGGGAGTTTCGTGGGCTTTTTTTAAAGCTGCCATCAGCCGTGCGCGCAGATGCGTTAGTCCGTGCTCATGACCATTTCACGGAGCACTTGGGACAGGAAACAGCGGATATAATCATGAAGGAAGTTCGTTCACTATTAGGTGAGTAATCTCAGATGGGATTGTTACGCGGCTTGTCAGGGCTTGCCCTAATAAGCGTCTAGGTTGTTACCTGTTAAGGTATAAATCTTTCATGTGAGGGAACCTTATGAGCAACACACAGAAGATTCGCTATGCTGTTCTGGGATCGGTGATAACGTTTGTTGTGCTAGTGATGGTGGCAATGGGGGGCTTCCCTTTGATTGCACAAAGAAATGGCGTGTCCCATTCCGAGGATCCCGATGCTTCATCGGTATTTGATGAGATTCAGTGCCGTCAGCTAACGGTGGTGGATAAAGCAGGTAAAAAAGCGATTGTCTTAAATGCCATGGAAGAGGCAAATCATATTCTGCTGTATGATCAAAAAGGGCGCCCGGGGCTACACTTATGGGCTAGCGAGGGGCAGCATAGTATAAGTGTCCTAGATCATTCAAATCAAACGGGGGTGAGCCTCTTCTCTCATGAAAACATTAATGCGATATCTATCCTGTCAAATGGGAAAGCTGCGCTTAACTTATTCGTTGGAGAACCTCCAATAGGAACCAGTATTGTCATCCGGGATCAGGCGGGTAACATAAAGTGGGCAACCCCCGTTACCGCCCCTACTGGAGAAGGGGGACAATGAAATTTCAAGTAGAGATTATTTCTGCTCCACAGAACATAACTTTTACCAAGGAGAATCTATGATGTTGGCTTCACGGCGTTTCAAAGTAATGTTTTTTATTGTCGGAATATTGGCGATCGCAGTTTTTTCGGTATATAATGTCTATGGACATAATTGGTTTCCGAATATTTTCCAACGCACATCAACGAGTTCAACTAAACTCTTTATTCGCACAGATGATTCATACACAGACACACAGACGTGTGGAACCTGTTATAAAGGCAATATAGTGACGCATGTGGTTGTTCGGACTGTTGCGATCATAACCATTAAGTACCATTACCACGCGCGGTCGAATGGATCGTGGTCACTCCAGTATAGAAGCACAAGCAGAAGTGTTAGAACCGTTACTAATTCCTGGTCGGGCTCTTGCTCGAATTCGGGTTGCAGCACGAATAATTGAAGTTCTTCCAGAGTTGGTGCCACCGTGTCAATGTTCCACGGTGGCACCAGCTTTCACAAGGAGATTATAATCATGTCAATTCGTCATTTTACCCCTTACCTTGTTGTGGCCGGTATTCTCGCGTTGTTTCCTATCTCGTATGTGGGCTATAGAGAATACCAAAGCTATGTTGAAGTTCAGGAATTGGTATCAAAAGCGGTGGCATTCCACCAGTCCCTTGATAAAGATATTCAAACGGAGGGAAATTCGACCGATCGGCAAGGCACACAGAAGGGTAATCATACTGCATCGGCGACAAATGGATTCGCTACTAGACAAATGGAGCCCGCTAATACTCACAAGCCTGATGCCTCAAAAAAGATAGTAAAGGTACAGGTGCTCTCGCCAGAAATAGTGGCAAAATATACGGGTGGGGATCCACACCATGCACTCAGGATGAGCAAAGGGGCACCGCCGCCGGTGGAAGTGGGGCGGACGTGGAATACGGATGAGCTGGTGACACAGTGGATCGCCCTTCCGGATGGGCAAGTCGTGAAGATTCTCGCTCCGCCTGGCGAAGAGATTCGGGAAGGGGATCGGGTCTCACAGGCGTATATTGATTTGTTGAGAGACAAGCGGTCGGAAATTAATATTGATGGGAAGGTATTTGAGGTTCCTAGTGGTGTGGACCGGGACCTGTACATGCAAAAAGCACTTTGGGCACGGACTTTGGATATATCTATGGAAGCAGTCGAAAGCCACATTGCGAATCAGGAGTTGGTTGTAAAGCCAGAAGGCGAGCCAATGACAGCCGAGGAAACGAAAATCAATTTTAATTTTCTACGTAAAATTCCGAAGTTTGAATCCTTTTTACGAGCGGAGCGTCCCGACTTATATGGGTCCGAAGCTGTCGATGATGGGAGGGATAAACCGCCTTCTGATAACTGGGAAATTGACCTGGGGGGTGTTGATAACTCTTCATATCTATCTGAACCTGTACCCAAAGGCAAGATAGAGAGACAGCCCCCTGTTCCATCAGAGCCAGAAACCGTGTCAAGCCAAGGAACCTCAGACCAAGAGCGAATATCCCCGGAGCGTGTTGATAAGGCGCGACAGTTGATTGACCAGTACGGTTCAGAGGAAGGGCTTCGGCGGTTAAGGAAATCTGACCCTGAAGCGGCTCGGCGGTTTGAGCGGCATCCTCCTGTATCCCAGAACAAGCAGGAGGAGAATAAGGGGCGTGATGCGCCTGATGGGGATAATCAGCACGGTAGCAAGTAAAACGATTTTTCATACATTTTTCTATAGCGGTCTCTCTACCATTAACCCCCGGTGGCGAGACCGCTTTTTTGTGTCTTCTGCTCCCCACCCGGCTGCGAAAGCCAACACCGAGCCGCGCTCGTGCCTTTGCCGAAAGATTGGCGAGTCGTTATTACACTGCGCCATTACCACGACATGAAATTGCACGAGATTGCCCAAGTTTTGGAGTGCTCCGTCAGTACGGTCAAGTCACGAATGGCAGCTGGAATGCAACGCCTCAGACAGATTGTGTCGAGACAAGAGCTAAATCCGTATTAATGCGTTGCCTCGGGCAATACCGCTGGAATTTTTCGATTTGCCCTAATAGGGTTGGACGCAATCAGGTTAATCCTTAGGATACGTCACTCTCATGAATCCTGAGGCAAATTCTTAATTTTTCTTGATAACTTTTGCAAGGGGGATGTATAATATTTATGATTCAGACAATGAATACTTGGTTCGCCGTTCGACGGGTGAGTCAATTTTTGATGATGTTTTTAGCGGTTGCGATGCTGGCGATGCCCCTGGTACATGAGCCGCAAGAGGTAGAGGCAGGGTGGGTAAAAGTTTCAGGTATAGCTTTGGGGTTATTCGCGCTGGGATACGCAGTTTGGACAAACAGATGTGGGGGATGCGGGCAACATAACGCGGATCACTCTACGACATGTCCAGCCTATCACCCATTCTATACTTGTGAGCTGTCGGAGAGGTGGCTCCATGGTCGCTGCACTTCTAGCGACCGTAATTGATTCCTTGGCAAAGGAGGTGACCCCCATGAAATGGTACTTTGTTCCCTTATCTGTCTTAAAGATTACGTTTTTAGGCGGGTTGGGGTGGTATATTGGTGGACTTGAGGAGCCATATCTGGCGTGTACTGCCGTGTTTCTGGTAGGTTTTGGCAACTGGATATGGCACTACAAATGGTACGATTTTGGCCCCTTATCCCTCTTGGCGTGTATGTTTGGCGGTTTGTTTGGGTGGTACATTTTGGCAGGGGGAAGTTCTGATTATGTCAAGAATGTGTGTTTTGCTGTGATGATAGCCATTCTGGCGTACTGGGTCATGTGTGTGTTTAAGAATTTCAAAACGTTAAAAAGGATAATATCGGGAGAGTCTTCAACCGTTCCTCTCACTATAGTTATAGTTGTTGTTTTGAGCATCCTCACCTTCGGGGGCTTTTTAGCTGTGAGCCACCATTATCACCATTAGGTACTTTATATTTGATTAACGAAGTTGATTAACTAAGAGGAAAGCGGAGTTAGGCGAAGGGTTATCCCCGGAGTGCTTTGATAAGGCGCAACAGTTGATTGACCAGTACGGTTCAGAGGAGGGGCTACGCCGACTACGGGAGTCTGATCCTGAAGCGGCTCGGCAAGTTGAACGCTTAACCGCCCCTGAAGGGCGATCTCCTGAGCAGGAGCAACGCGAGCGAAAAATGGATACAGAACCGTAGGGGATTCGCATTTCGTACCTGCGAGATGCCAACTTCGCCAAATCAGCCATCTCTTTGATTCGTACCCTTCTCTCACACGCGGGAGAAAGGCGGAATCGGGAGGTGGCTTTTTTATTTTTCAATACTACTGCAGGTGGGACGCTATGAAAAACTTCAGGGACGATATGGCAATGGGTTGTCACTGGTTTATCTAACGGAGAAACCCCGTAGGTCAAGATTCATACAACGGGATTTATTATTCGTACAAAAAAATAGCTGTTGAATGCCTCTTCGCAATGAGGCATTCAACAGCTATATCTAAGTCAGGAAGATGCCCCCTACGAATGACTTGGTAGGAGAGGCCTCACCATCCGGTTACTTCAGAATCATCATCTTACGGGTTGCCGAGAATTCTCCTGCACTGAGGCTGTAGAAGTAGATGCCACTGGCTACCTGTTCACCGAAACGGTTTCGCCCGTCCCAGTAGATGGCTTTGGCTCTCGACTCATAAACCGCCGCCATCTGATGCCCCATATCAAGGGTTCGCACCACCTGACCGGTGCTATCGTAGATGGTCAAGACGACCTCCGCATCTGATGCTAACCGATACGGTATCCACGTTTCGGGGTTGAATGGATTGGGATAGTTGTGCAGCAGCTCCGTCTCTGACGGAATCTCATAGGCGATGAGGTCTGCCAACTCAATACGCGTGGCTTTCACATCGTCAATGGTAACGATATGACGCACCGGCTGGACGCCGATTAACGGACTGGGTGAATCTGCCGAAATCTCCAGGACATCCCCAACCTGTGCCGCATGACCCACCTTCAGGTCAACAAAGGTCATGTTGTAGCCTGTTGTTGTCTCTGCGGAGGTCACCCGGTTGAGTGCGGCTTTGGTGGACAGGTTCTTCACCTTGACCCGGAATCCGTCCTGCACCACTCCGGTGGTCTCATCAACGACCGAACCGTTGACATCAAGGACGGGGGTTTGACCGGCCACCTGATGGCTAACCAAGCCGCTAGGGGCAGCCGCCGCCGTGTCGTTGCTCCAACCGGTTCCGATAAGAGCAGCGGTTGCATCGGTGGTCGCTGTGACCAGATAGGCAGCATCGCCCATGACCGGTCCATCATTTACATCCCCTGCCGCTGCAACGGACTTGTATCCATCCGCTGTTGAAACAACGACACTGGCCACAACGCCGGTAGCAAACAGCGCGGCAATGTCGCTGACATTGGTCAGTCTCGCATCGTTGACGGGTAGACCGATGAGGTTAGAACCGGCGGTGAGATTGATGGTTGATGCGCCGTCGTCCCACGCATACCCGGTGAAAGTCACCGTCGCTTCAACGCTCATCGAAATGAGGATACCCAGGTCTGGGGTAATCGGGACATCGTCGCTCCGACTATTCCATAAATCGGTGGCACTATCATAGACAATCAGCAGATTGGCGTCGCTGCCGAGCATCTCTCGGAGGTCGCCTACTGTGTTGAGGCCCTCAACTGCCAATGGGACGTGGAACAGGCTCGTCCCCGCCGGTATCGTTGAGGTGTAGGACAGCATGTTGTCCAACGTAACCATCGCCGTGCCGCTGCCGCTGTTGCCGGCGGCGTCGATAGCGGTTACGGTGATGGTTTTGGCCCCGTTGATGGCTGTGTTATCTTCACTGACAACGACCGAGGCACTATACGACCCATCGGCACCCATCGTCAGACTGACCGCATCGGTTTGGGTGGTGTCTAACATGGAGACATCCGCCATCACGGAGGTGATGCTGCTCGCGTCGGAGACGGTCGCAGAGATTTCCACCGGCTCACCGTTGGCAACGGTATCAGGCGCTGCCATCGCCATCACGGTCGGCATTGTGCTGTCAAGTGTCAACGCATTGGACACCATCGCACCTTGACCATTCAGACTGACCGACACATCATACATCCCATCGGCGTGCTGATCGGCAACGACGGTAAACGACCCGCTGTAGGCACCGCTCGATACTTCTGCCATCGACCGGTCGGTGACAATGGAACCGACGGAGAACATCACGGTTCGACCGGCTGTCCCCATCGCGCTAACGGTGACGGTATCGCCAGCCATAGCCAGTGCCGGTTCAATCGTGACGCTGCCTTCGGTAATGGCTACCACAGAGGTGGTGACCGTGACCGGCTGGCTCGCCATCGTCAGTCCCGGTGCTGTCGCGGTAATCGTTGCGATACCGGGTGTCGAATCTTGATAGTAGACCATCGCTGAGACGTCGCCGCCTGCAACGGTCACGGTGATGCTCTCGGTTCCCGTCCCTTCAGCGAGCTCAGAGAAGGTGCCTGCGGAGCTGGAGGTCAGGGTGACCGCCACATCGGACGCCATCGCGACCTCATGCCCATCGGCATCTCTCAATCCGACCGTGATACCTAACGGCATCGCACCGTCGTCGGCTGAAACGGTGCCTGCACTGCTCAGTGTGAGTTGGCTCGGCGTCGAGGCTTGGACGCGGACCGACACATTGGAACCTACCTGTCGACCATCAAACAGCATCACGAATTCAGAGACCTCACGGTTGGCAGGGGCGTCGGCATTGTGGTAGGTGAAGATAATTTCATCTCCCGCTTCGACCTCAAGCCCGCCCAATTTCACACGCGCAACCATGTCTCGGCCGACCGGTGCCAGTTTCTCGACACTCACCGTCGTCGCAACCCCCATATGCCGGTGTGCAACGGTGTAGGTTCCCTTATTTTCAGGGTCCATCGCCGCACTGCTCGGCGCCGTCCAACCGATGGGCACCTGCACCCGGAATTCCCGTGGCGCGTTGATGATGCCTACGGCGGTGTAGGTAAAGGTCAGGTTCACGCCTGTCGCCCCGGCGTCTACAATTCTCGGTGTGACCTCACCCGAACCGGCACCCTGTCTCGCCTCGTCAACATCGACGGTCAGCATGGTCTCATCGCCGGAGACATTGTCAAACTTATCGGCTGCATCGCCCCCGTCCACTCCAACGGCAAAGGCGACACCGGTGCCCACCTTGGGCTGCACATCACCTGTATAGACAAAGGTCACCGTCCCGTTGGCACTCAAGTTGACGCCTTCGACGATAGCCATTTGACCACTAAAGGTGGGTGGGATTGCGGGTGTAATCGCCACCGTCTCCGCGGTCGGTGCAGACCAACCGGCGGGGACCTCGAGGCGCACCTTACCCCCGACCATTTGACCCACTGCGGTGTAGGTGACGGTCAGCTCCCTGCCGGTATCACCGGTATGAAGCGTCCCCTCCCCATCGGTCACGGCAATGACCGCTTTGCCTTTACCACTGGCTTGCGGGTTGACTGTGACGGTCGGCTGCGTTCGAATCGGTGCGAGGTTCCCGCTTTCACCGCCCTGAACGGCAAACCGAAACGCATCAACACCGGTCGTGGCTGAAGCTACCGCACGCCCTGCCTCGGTCGCACCGTAGGTAATCGTTATCTCATTGGCTTTGTCAAGCGAGAAGATAGGCACGGTCACAGAGAATTTATCATCGTCCATGACGCTGCCAAGTCCCACGCCATCCACCTCAGTATACCCCGGCAGACTGACCTCTTCGACCTGCGGTTGACTCCAGCTCGACGGGACGGTGAATCTCAGCTCCCCATCTTCAATCGTCTGACTCGGTTTGTAGATAAACACCAATTTCACATCGTCGGACGCCGCACGGACTGAGGGGGTATCCAATGTAACCGTTCCCGTCCCGTCCAATGCGCTGGTCACTTTGACTTGTAAGACACCGTCAGCATCTTTATAAATCTTCTGCGTCTTGTCCGGATTTCTTATCTGCTCCCGGCCGGTGTGTTCCAAGTCGCTGGTAAGGGCAGCGAAAACGCCGTCGCCATCCCCATCGGATTTAATCACGAACTGGGCGGTGCCAACATTGTCCTGAACCTCCGCACCGACAGCGGCACCGGTGCCACCCCCGTAGATAAATCGGAAACTCCCCCCTTTGGAAAGCGTATCGATGGTCGCTATCGCGTGGCGATCGGTTATCTCCACGGCGGAGACCCCTGCCCCGCGCGTCGTCACATAATTCCGCTGGGTCGGATCGTTCTGCATCGCCCCCCAACCGTCCGGAATTCCAAGGCTCACAGCCCCGCCATCCATCGTGCCGGCTGCGGTGAACACGACCTCAATCGCCCGATTGCTACTACCCGCCTCAATCGTCCCCGGCGATAGCACGGCTGTCCCCGTACCGTCTTCGACGTTGCTCAGCGTGACCGTGGCGGTCCCAGCGGTCCGGGTGCTGGCACCCGATGACGTTCTAAAGGTGCCGGACACTTGGACTGCACCGGCGACATGATGTAAGACGGCTTGACTATCATCGGCAGCACCATACTTAATCGTGACGGAGCCCCCGACATCGAGCCGACCGATTGCAACGGTGATGGTGCGACCGGAGACGGTTATCTGATCCGCACCAATATCCCCGGCACCCCCGCTCTTGTCTGCATCGCCCTCGACGGCCACCTCACCGGCGGTTGCGTCTGCCTTGGTTGGTGGACTGCCCAAAGTGGACGGGATGGTCAACCGCACCTCGCCGTCCCGTATGGGGGTCGAATCCGCTATAAACTTGAAATTGATTTTTGCTTTACTTCCGGCACGGAAAGTGTCCTCGCCATCAACTTCAAATCGAACCGCATCGCCTGAGGTCTTCACAACCGAGAGGATCGGACGATCATCAATGTCGGTGGTAGTGTCATTGGCAAGTTCCTCACCGTCAACCATCACACCCCATTCATACTCGTCGGCTTCTGCGAGAATATTGACCCTGCGGATTCTGGCGGTCACGGTTTTCCCTTTTTCAAGGTCGAGACCGGACCACTCAAGGGTATCCCCGTCGTTTACCACGAACCCTTCAGAACCCGAAACATACCCATAGTCCGTCGAGGTGTCGGTTTGGAGTTGCTGGGTATCATCATCGATAACAATGCCTTTCGGCTCAATCGTTAACGTGATACCCTCAAGGTCGGTATAGGCGGTATAGGTCAGGGTGATATCTCTCCGTTGAGAACCCGCCTCTACAGACGCTGGAGACAAGTCCAACTTACCAGAACCCGCCGCAGCAACCCACACACCACCACTGACTTCTACATCGTCGGCCCCAATATCCGCAGCCCAATCCTCGTCATTATTAACGTACCTCGCGATCGTCGACCCAATAACGGTGTCCGCGGTGATCTCCGGGAGGATAAACGGGTCAGTCCCCGCATCCGTCCCGTCACCAATCCCGGCCTCACGAGTATACGAAACGATAATTTGCTGACCCGTATCAAGCTTGATAATGGGGATATCTAGTAGTAAAGCAGCCCCACCAACATTTGAAAAATTGATAGGTGCAGTCTCACTACCTAGTATGGGTTTGGGCTGGCCCCTGCCTGTCACCTTAAAATCCTCACGCACGGGGGCGTCCTGTGGTCCTAAATGTGCTGCCCCGCCGCTATAACGTATGTGAAGGCTACTATCGTACATCGGCCCAGGGGCTGTGAAGGTGAGAGTGAATTCGGTATCTGTCTCACCCGGAAATACCCGCCCCGGTTCAATTGTCAGCTTTCTTTCGAGAGGGTCACGGTCGGTACCCCCTCCTATAATATCGCCAACCCTGACACCCGGCTGACTGGGTAACGGACCAAGCACACTGTTCCTCGTACTCTCACTGTATAGGAATTGATAGGTAAAATACGCAACATTGGTGTTCTGATCCCCAGCATCGTTGTCCGTATCAGGCAGACGAGGAGGAATCGGAGCCGTTACATCACCAAATTGGATGATGAGGTCTCTATCACCCCGCTGGGGCCCCCACGCCGAATCGAGGGCGACGGTTATCCGCTTGTCCGCTTCAAAGGTCACCCTATCCGTATCACTATCTGCTGAGACGTTGCCATCTCCATCCGTTTCGTATATTTCTGTGTCACCATCGATGACCGATAGAAACTTGTTAGACACCTTCCAACCACCGGCTGGAAACGCTATCCGAAAGCGTCCACCAGACAGGTTATCAGCCGTTGGTCTGTAGATAAATTTCAGAACGTTCCGAAGACTGCCAGCAGCAAGCGGAAGCGTGCTTTCCTCGACATCCACATCAGTAGCAACAGTAATATCCGGAAGCGGATCACCAGCCGCTTCTCGGAAACCCCAACCTACTTGTACACTTGCACTGCCCCGGACTGTTACATAAAAGTTGGCATCACTGGGGGTGCCTGTTTGTCTCCTGGAGTGAATATATTCGGTCACACTCATATCATCGGGCTTCCCTGAACTTCCATGAGGCCCATATACGGGCGCACGGTTCTGGGGATCAAATATCAGGAGGCGTGAGTTGTGCGTAACATCTGGTGGTGTTGTTGAAGTCTCAAAACGATGGAAGCGGGACGGGAGATTTTGTACATTTAGGGACGTCGTGTTCAGCGGCCTCCAGCCGTCATCTTCGGTCTGGACCTCGTAGCTGAATGTATAGGTAGTACTAATGGGCTTGACAGCAGGGAAACGTACCTTACAGGTGATTAGGTAGTGAACTCTTACTACCGGAGCATCCATTTTATGGTCATTATTTCTTGGATTTTGAGCCACAGCTTCCAAATCGTCAGCGGATTGTCTGATTGTTATCCGATTTTCGTTAACGAATACACCCTTCTGATTCTGATCGCTTAGGTCAGGCGGATCCTCACTATAACTCATCTCATATGCATAGGGAACCTCCGCGAACCAGCCCTTATGATAGCTTGGATTGCCGTAAATCACCCCATCACCTTCATCACCCGGTGGATAGCCTAAAGAAGGAGGCACTTTAGGACCCGCAGCTACATTGGTGTGATCCCTGGCTAGGGTGTATCTTTGTAGATAGTTAGTCACGCCCGGGAACCAACCAGAGACTTCATTTGGTGGAGGAGTTCCTGAACTAAGTACACTGTTGCTATAACTTGTGTGGAAAGCACGCACCCGGATGGACAGGGTGTTTCTCGGGTCCACCAACTCAAGCTCGTCTGGGATGTCCAACCGAAACCCTTGCTTACCGTCGTCGTTGTGCGTTGTATAATAAGCTTTCATCCAGTAAGTGGAGCCATACTCAATAGCGTCTAGTGGAATACGCTCTTCCTGTGGAGCCACCTCATCGGTCCCGCCGACCGGGAAAAATTGGAAACTCATCAGGTCCGAAAATATCAAACCTTGCGGTGCTGCCTCGTTAATAAACAACCCCACAAACAACATCAAACTGATAACAAAAAATACGCTTAATTTCTGAAAATTTACATTTCGTTGGTTTAATCGTTTAATCACAATAAAATCCTTTCACGTGAGTTAATCTTAGGTTGGTTAACAATGATGGAGCCCTTTTCACATCTTACAGACGCTACTGCAAAAGATAACGTTCTGCCTATTGGGCCTCTTGTCATTCATTAGGTCAATTATGCACCAAAACGTTGTTGAAAACAGAAAAGGCTAATGGTAAAGTAAAGGGTTTTGAATACCCAGTCCTGTATTATAATAGTATCGATAGAAAGGTTTGTCGATCGCAATCGCTCATTTTTTTTAGAGAATCTGTGGATAGAACCCCGTCTTTTAAGACGGGTATACAGATTGGCAAAGGGTATTCAGTCAAACAACGGTTGAAATTGTCAGATTGTTAGGCTCTTGAATCCATCAGGCTATCAAGTCCCTAACAATCGCAAAATGGGGTATACTTGTTTTGGCTTTGGTGAGGGATTTTCAGGCCGCCGCTTATCAGTGTCGCTCACCCCCAAATGAAATGGAAATGAAAGCGACTCCGATGAAGACCTACAAGTTCAAACCGACGCATACGACGAAATTCGGCTTGAAATTTGAACCGGTCAGGCATGAAAAGCCTTTGTGCTCAAAGAGATAGTGGGAGGCAGTGCATGAACAAACGACCGAATATCCTCGCGGAATTGGGGAAAAAGGTAACGTGCAATGAATTGCACTACTACGAACCGGTGATCGCAGTTGGGAAACCTGCGCCACGAGGATTGGGCAAGAGGCCCGACCTACAGGTATTGGTCTCAGTCGAAATTCACAAAACAGGTGTCGTTGAAAGGCAGAATCTCTATTGTGCTTAATAGGGTTTTGTCTTTAACCGTTCAACGAACCTACACGGTCTGGACAAGAGATTTCCGATGAGTGCCTTAATTTTTGCTTGACATTTTGTATCAGATACCCTATGTTAGATTCGGATAAATTGTGAGCTTGGGTACAAGGATCGAACACTGACTCTGGAGAGGGGATTTAGGGTTGACAAGTATAAGTTCAGAGATTGTCATTTGCGGCGCGGGGATGGCTGGAATTGCCGCAGCATATCATCTAGCAGTCCGAGGTGGCGTCAAGGATATCGTCCTAGTTGATGAAAGGGAGCCGTTGACGCTCACGAGCAATAAAGGGACAGAGGCGTATCGAAACTGGTGGCCTGGGCCCGGCGATACGATGGTGCGTTTCGTAAATCGCTCTATTGACCTGTTAGAGGAGCTGGCACAAGAGACAGATAACTGCTTCCAAATGAACCGACGCGGCTATGTCTTCTTAACGGCGGATGCCCATCAAATTCCTGTCATGAAGGCTGCTGCTGCTGAAAACTCTGCCCTCGGTGCAGGACCGATTCGGGAGCATCCGGGTCCTACCCCTTACATCCCCTCGCCGTCCGAAGGCTTTGAGGGCTTACCTGTCGGCGTAGATTTGCTTCTGTCTCCAAATCTCGTCCGGGAACAGTTTCCGTTTGTAGCGGAAGATGCGATAGCGGCACTGCATGTCCGCCGCGCAGGCTGGCTAGACGCCCAAAAACTGGGGAAATGGTTATTAGCCGAGGCGCAACACGCCGGGGTGTGCCTCGTCCCTGATCGTGTGACAGGCGTTACGGTCACTGACAATCAGGTCGCAGGGATTCACCTTCAATCCGGAGATTGTATCAATACTGGCACCTTCGTCATCGCCGCGGGCCCCTATCTCAAGGAGGTTGGCGCGATGATAGGGGTGGACCTCCCTGTTTTCAATGAGCTGCACGGCAAGATTGCTCTCCGAGATGAATTGGGTATAGTGCCAACGGATACACCGCTGCTGTTTTGGAGCGATCCAATTAACCTACCTTGGACTGATGCAGAGCGCGAAAAGCTAGCAGCGGGTGACGAGACTCGTTGGCTGCTCGATGAATTTCCTGCCGGTGTTCATTTCCGATCACGCATGGACGGCGATACGCATGTGCTTCTTGCCATTTGGACGTATGATATTGAACCCCACGCCCCGGTTTGGCCCCCGACGTTCGATCCGGATTACCCCGAAATCTTGATACGCGGTCTCGCCCGGATGATTCCCGGTCTGTCAGCGTATTTTGGTCACGGAGGCCAAGCGTATGCCGATGGTGGGTATTATTGCAAGACGCGGGAGAATCGACCGTTGATTGGTCCCCTGCCGATTGAGGGTACGTATGTAATTGGGGGACTGTCAGGCTACGGTATTATGGCATCTCAAGCGGCAGGCGAGTTATTGGCGGCCCACATCACTGGCAGTGAACTCCCCGAATATGCCCCGGCCTTCCTCCTTTCGCGTTATGAAGACCCAACCTACCAAGCCCTACTCGAAAATTGGGATGTGACATCGGGGCAACTATAGAACCAATAGTGCTGGTTTGCAACTTCTTAATTCTTGAACGATGTGGAAACGACAACCTCACCAACTCACATCAAAGATTATAGGCGTGATTTTTTAACGATAGGGGCAAATCGGCTCCCGAACGAAGTGAAAGCTTGTCTAGAGCGAGGTTTCTATGGATTTTAACGAAAAAGTCAAAGAGATTAACTTCCTATTGGAGCAGCACAACACATTTCGAGGGAATTGTCTAAATCTGATTGCCTCTGAAAATGTTCCAAGTCCGTTGGTGGAGGGGCTGTTGGTCGAAGATTTGGATCAGCGTTACGGGAACTACACCGGCATTGACCTACGGGAACGGCTTTACCAAGGGAATCGGTTCATCGTCCAGATCGAGGAACTGGCACAGGAACTGGCGAAGCAACTCTTCGGCGCGGCGTATGTCGATCTCCGCCCGCTCTCCGGCAACATTGCCGGCATTGCAGCTACCTTCGCGTTAGGGTGCCCCGGCGATATTGCGTTGGAGGTTCATAACGGGCACCAATATGCACACAAGTTAGCCTCGTCCCCGTTGAAGGTATCGCTGGAATCTATCTCTATTCCGTGGGATGGTGTTAGGTCTAACATTGATCTCGATCAGACGATTGCGCTGATCCAAAAGCATCACCCCAAACTGGTAACGATTGGGTCGGGGGTGTTTCTTTTTCCGCAGCCGGTGCGTGAACTGAGGGAAGCGATGAACCGATACACACCCGATTCGTACCTAATCTATGACGCTGCCCATGTCATGGGGCTTATCGCCGGCGGGCGGTTTCAGTCTCCGTTAGAGGAAGGCGCGGATGTGATTATTTCGAGCACGCATAAAACCCTCGCTGGACCGCAAGGTGGGATAATCTTGACAAACACCAAATCTCTTGCAGAACGGATTGGTCCTGCGGTTGCCCCTTTGCTTGAGAGTAACCACCACCTCGGTCGTTTGCCGGCGTTAGCGGGGACATTTCTGGAATGGCTGGCTTGTGGTAGGGAACATGCGGACGCCATCATCAGTAACGCAAAGGCGTTGGGAATGGCCTTACATGAACGGGGGATTCGTCTTGTTGGGGAGGAACTTGGCTTCACGGAATCGCACACACTGATACCGATTGTTGACGAATTTGGTGAGGGTAGGGCGATGGCAGACCAGCTGGAGGCGTGCAATATCATTGCCGGTGCGGCGAGTGTTCCGCCGGAGCTGGGAGCGCAGGGCTTACGGATTGGAGTGCAAGAGGTGACTCGACGCGGCATGATGGAGGTAGATGTGCCGGAGGTCGCGGATTGTATCGTTGATGCGTTGAAGGGAGATGATCTCAAAGCTGTTGAGCATCGGGTGATTGCGTTGGCGGGGCGATTTAATCGGATGCGGTTTACATTGGAGAGGGTCTGATACGTTTTTTTAAGGTATTCTAAAGAGAGACTTACTTTCAAGACTTTCCAATGCTCCGGAATCTCTCCAAGCCAGGCAACTCCTGCTTCCTTAATGTCTGAATCAGGGTTTCCAGGATGGAAGGATAAACAGGAGAGAAACGCCAGCACCTAACAATCCTGAGAATCATAAAATCGGGTAAATCCTGATTCTGACAGTCTTTGAATTCGTGTGCTGAGTCAGGGTTTCCAGGAGGGAGGGATAAACAGGAGAGAAACGCCAGCATCTAAAAAGCCTCAGAATCATAAAATCGGGTAAATCCTGATTCTGACAGTCTTTGAATTCGTGTGCTGAATCAGGGTTTCCGGGCTGGAGGGATAAACAGGATAAAAACGCCAGCACCTAACAATCCTGAGAATCATAAAATCGGGTAAATCCTGATTCTGACAGTCTTTGAATCCGTGTGCTGAATCAGGGTTTCCAGGAGGGAGGGATAAACAGGAGAGAAACGCCAGCACCTAACAATCCTGAGAATCATAAAATCGGGTAAATCCTGATGCTGACAATTGTATACTATTGAGGCCTCTGTAAGCCGATAGCCCTCGCTCAATCCTTAACATGCCTTCTTGTAATGTTCTATACTGTCTAAAGCGGATTGAGCCCGATAGTCCTTGGTATCCTTCCTACGGTGTCTTTGCATCATTTTTTTACATGAGCCCATCCTATGAATCCTTCAATCCTGAATATCCTGATTCAGACAAGCAGCCGCGCAATCTGCGTCATCTGCTTAATCCGCGATTCGGACAATAATTAGGACTTACGCACTTCGCTTGCGAAAATCGTGTCCTATTTCCTACACGGATTGTCTCCTTGCTTGCGCCCCCCTCAATCCCCCGCCTGCGGTGCCAGGGGTTACATCACGAGGGGAGTTAAATGAATGGAAATCACAATGTCAGATTTTACAGACGAAGAATTGCTACAAATCATCGAATTCGGCGAAGCTGACCGCATCGAGTTCAAAGGGATGAAAATGCCTGTCCCCTTCACGGATTTAGCTTAAAAGATTAAACTCAGGAAAGCCTAAAGATGAACGACCCACAACACAAAGCCGCCATCACGAATGCCCTAAACCGCTTCACCGATAGGGCCCTCGCTGAAAATGCACGAAATCTGCTCAACATACTCGGCTATCAAAGCGAAAGGACGCTAGCCCTTGAATCAAATACCCTCGACGCCTTTATTGACGCGTATGATCCGCAAGGAAAACTAAGGCGCGATAGGGCATTGACAGCAGAATGGACCTCTATTGACCTGCTTTTCCAACTCACAGGCGAGGACCTGACACCCACGGATACAACCCGATGGAGTTTCAATCCCAGCCAGACGCAGGTAGATAATACCATCATCGAGTCCTACCTTTTCTTCGCAATCCGGTTGGAAGGCAGCGGTTACAACCGCACCCAACTGTCACAAATCACCCGCGAAATCAACAAGTTGTTCTCGATACCCGCGATGCTGCTCTTTCAACACGGCGATACACTCACGCTGTCGATTATCAATCGCCGTTTGGGGCTACGCGACCCATCCCGCGATGTCCTCGAAAAAGTAACCCTTATCAAGAATATTGATTACAACGATACCCATCGTGCCCACATCGATATCCTATTCGATCTCGCCCTCGAACCGTTGAACCCAACGCACGGTGTCCGCAACTTTGTCGAGCTCCATCGCGCTTGGGAAAAGACACTCGACACCGAAGCACTCAACAAGAAATTCTATCGAGAATTGTTCGACTGGTTTGAATGGGCAGTTGATGAAGGGGAGTTCCCGACAAACGAACATCGCATCTTGAAACCAGAAGAGCACGTCATCCGCTTAATCACGCGACTGCTATTCGTCTGGTTTATCAAAGAGAAGGGACTGATCGCCGATGACCTGTTCAACGAGATGCACATCGCCCCATTGCTGAAAGACTATGAACGCGACACCGGCGATTCCTACTACCGCGCGGTGCTGCAGAACCTGTTTTTCGCCACGCTAAACACCGAGATAGAGAAGCGTGGCTTTAGCGAAGGGGGCAATCCGGTCCATCGCAATTTCTCACGGTATCGCTACAGAGACCAGATAGCCGATCCCGACCAGCTGCTGGGGCTGTTTGCCCAAACACCATTCATCAACGGTGGCTTATTCGATTGCCTCGACAGCGAGGAGGCGACACGGGATGGCGGCTACCGGGTGGATTGCTTTTCTGATGTGCATTACAGTCAATTAAGTATTCCTAACCGTCTCTTCTTCGATGATGCTTACGGTCTGATTCCCCTGCTGAAACGGTACAAGTTTACCGTTGAGGAAAACACACCGATAGAGCAGGAGGTCGCGTTGGACCCGGAGCTACTTGGCAAGGTGTTTGAAAACCTGCTCGCTGCGTATAACCCCGAAACCGGCACAACGGCACGAAAGCAGACCGGTTCCTATTACACCCCCCGCGCCATTGTGGACTACATGGTAGAGGAGACGTTAGTCGCCACGCTTGCAGGACAGGTGTCGCCGCCGGACGGAGACCCGAAGTTTTGGGACGAGCGGTTGCGCTATCTGTTCGATTACGCAAAGGCATTTGATGATGCGACCGAACGGTTCGATAGCTGTGAATCGGACCGGGTAGTGCGGGCAATTTCAGAACTGAAGATACTTGACCCCGCCGTCGGTTCCGGGGCGTTTCCGATGGGAATACTGCATAAACTGACGCTTGCCCTACGACGGCTGGACCCCGATAACACCCGATGGGAACAGCTACAGAAAGAACGCGCCATCCAACGCGCGGCGGATGCGTTTGATACGGCAGATGACCACATACGCCGTGAAGCCCTCCTCGAAATCAACGAAACTTTCAAACGGTACCGCGATTCGGATTTCGGACGGAAGTTGTATCTGATTCAAAACAGCATCTTCGGCGTGGATATTCAATCTATCGCTTGCCAAATTGCCAAACTCCGCTTTTTCATCTCCCTTGCCATTGAGCAGGAGCCGGATAGGGCCGCAGCTAACTTTGGGATTAAGCCGCTGCCGAATCTGGAGACACGGTTTGTTGCGGCTAACACGCTCATCGGTCTCGAAGGTGAACGCACCCTGACCAGTCGAAGAGCGAAAACATTAGAAGGGGAATTGGGTAAGAATCGGGAACGGCATTTCCACGCAACGACACGCTCCCAGAAACTGGCGTGTAAGCGAGCCGACAAGAAATTGCGGCGAGCATTGGCGACAGAATTAACGCATATCGGGATGCCTGCCGATGATGCGAATAAAGTCGCCGCTTGGGACCCTTACGACCCGAATGCAAGCGCGGATTGGTTTGACCCGGAGTGGATGTTTGGGGTGAGGAAGGGGTTTGATGTCGTCATTGGAAATCCACCGTATATCAATATTGAGAATCTTCCTGTTACAACGAAGCATTATTTGTTCAAGAACTATCAAGCCTGCGAAGGGAGAACAGATATTTACATTGCATTCCTTGAAAAATCTGTTTCTATTCTTAATATCAAGGGCATTATGTGTTTCATTCTTCCTCGCGCTTTTGCCACACAACAATATGGGGAGAAAATGCGTCGAATTCTCATAGAAAATCATACCATTCGGGAGATTGTGGATGCGTGTAGCTATAGAATTTTCGAGAACGCAATCGTGTATAATATCGTTCTGGTCGTTGGTAATCATAAAGGGCAAAGTCAAACGAAAATCCGGTTACATTACAGCAACGCGGATTTTGATACGCGGGGCGGAAAGGAATTTTTTATTAATCAACAAGCCTTTGCAAAGCTTAAGAATTCTCGCCTTGAAACGAATCCACTTGTATTTAATAGTATCAAATTAAAAGAAAAAGTATGGCATCGTGCAGTTCGCTTCGATCGCATTTGCTTTGTTGCCTACGGGGCTAGACTTAATCATCGCTCGAAAAAGTTGGGAAAGAAGTACTATATCAGCCAGGAGCTGATTTCAGGCAGCAAACGATTTTGTGAAGGAAAAAATATTGAGCGTTATTCGTTCTCTCAAGAAGGATGGTTGAATTATACGCCCAATGAACACTACAATCCTATGTTTCCAGAGCTATTCGAGAACAAGAAGCTGATGTTTATCAATGTTGTAAAAGATAGCTTGCGATTTGCTTATGACGATGAAGGCTTCTATAACAGTCATACAGTTGTAAACTGCGTCCGATTGGATTTGCTTGCAGAGGTATCTCATATCTCGGCACGTCGGGCGGTGCAAAGCTCTGACAGCCAATTTTCTAGGCAATATGATTACAGGTTTCTACTGGGGGTTCTGAATTCTATATTCACAAAATGGTATTTCCTTAGCTTTTTAAGTGAAGGTTTGCATTTTTATCCCAATGATGCCAAGGCACTACCTATTCCTAATGTCTCACCTGAGCAACAAGCACCAATGATTGAACTTGTTGCTCAAATCCTCGACGCTAAACGCCCCGACCCAAACGCCGATGTATCCGAACTTGAAAATGAGATTGATCAGATAGTATACTTATTATACGGTCTGACTCCTGAAGAAATCGCTATTGTGGAGGGATTGGAAAATGTCTGAATCAAGATTTTCAGGATGGAGGGATAAACAGGATAAGTATCACCATAGACGGATTTTTTTGCCTCCGTAACACCCCGAATTCGGATAGTATACTCATTATACAATTTAACCCCTGCAGAAATCGCTATTGTGGAGTGTGCTGAAAATGTCTGAATCAGGATTTCCAGGATGGAGGGATAAACAGGATAGAAACAGTAGCATCTAAAAATCCTGAGAATCATAGAATCTGGTGAATCCAGCTTCTGACCATTTATACGGTCTGACTCCTGCAGAAATCGGTATTGTGGAGGGATTGGCTTTTTTGAATCTGCTTCAACCTTGAATCTGCGTTAATCTGCGCTTCTGACGCTGCGGGAACTTAAGATTGTGAATGAGACACTAATTGTCTGAATCAAGATTTTCAGGATGGAAGGATAAACAGGATAAGTATCACCATAGACGGATTTTTTTGCCTCCGTAACACCCCGAATTCGGATAGTATACTCATTATACAATTTAACCCCTGCAGAAATCGCTATTGTGGAGTGTGCTGAAAATGTCTGAATTAGATAGGGTGGCTATTTGAATCCGTGTGCTGAATCAGGGTTTCCAGGATGGAGAGATAAACAGGATAGAAACGGCAGCATCTAAAAATCCTGAGAATCATAAAATCTGGTGAATCCAGATTCTGACAATTGTATACGTTCTCACCCCTGCAGAAATCGGTATTGTGGAGTGTGCTGAAAATGTCTGAATCAGGATTTTCAGGATGGAAGGATAAACAGGATAAGTATCACCATAGACGGATTTTTTTGCCTCCGTAACACCCCGAATTCGGATAGTATACTCATTATACAATTTAACCCCTGCAGAAATCGCTATTGTGGAGTGTGCTGAAAATGTCTGAATCAGGATTTTCAGGATGGAAGGATAAACAGGATAAGTATCACCATAGACGGATTTTTTTGCCTCCGTAACACCCCGAATTCGGATAGTATACTCATTATACAATTTAACCCCTGCAGAAATCGCTATTGTGGAGTGTGCTGAAAATGTCTGAATTAGATAAGGTGGCTATTTGAATCCGTGTGCTGAATCAGGATTTCCAGGATGGAAGGATAAACAGGATAGAAACGGCAGCATCTAAAAATCCTGAGAATCATAGAATCTGGTGAATCCAGATTCTGACCATTTATACGGTTTGACTCCTGCAGAAATCGCTATTGTGGAGGGATTGGCTTTTTTGAATCTGCGTTAATCTGCGCTTCTGACGCTGCGGGAACTTAAGATTGTGAATGAGACACTAATTGTCTGAATCAAGATTTTCAGGATGGAGGGATAAACAGGATAAGTATCACCATAGACGGATTTTTTTGCCTCTGTAACACCCCGAATTCGGATAGTATACTCATTATACAATTTAATCCCTGCAGAAATCGCTATTGTGGAGGGATCGGAAAATGTCTGAATTAGATAAGGTGGCTATTTGAATCCGTGTGCTGAATCAGGATTTCCAGGATGGAGGGATAAACAGGATAAGTATCACCATAGACGGATTTTTTTTGCCTCCGTAACACCCCGAATTCGGATAGTATACTCATTATACAATTTAACCCCTGAAGAAATCGGTATTGTGGAGTGTGCTGAAAATGTCTGAATCAGATAAGGGGGCTATTTGAATCCGTTACGGACGAAACCTGACGGAAATCGGTATGATAATCTCAACCCCCCCACCCAAAAGCACATTCAAGATTCTTTTGACAGGAAACTGGGAATACGCAGCCCTCGCCCCCGACGGCGCAGATAATTCTATCCGGGGCTGCTACACAAAACATTCCCTGATAAATCTCTCAAACCCCTTGGGGCGGCCCCGATTGTTCCACTTAAAACAGGCTCCCGCCAGGTAAAGTGGTGTCCATTTCTTACTGTAATGATGATGCGTTCCGTGAAATGCTCGCTTGAGCATTGACCAAAATCCCTCAATCGTGTTCGTATGAGCGATGCCTTTGACATACTCTTTCTCACCGTGTTTGACAGTCGAATGAGGCATTAATTCCGAAGCACCTTCGTAACTCTGGAACTCATCTGTCATGAGAACCAATTGCTTGGGGTTAACAACATCTTTGATAAACCCAATAACACCCTGACGGGTTAAATCTGTGGCGATACGGGCAACAACCTTACCCGTCCGTTCTATTGCACCGATAACTGCTGTCTTTGCTGTCCCTCTACCCCGTTTCGGTGCAGGAGGCAGGTTGTCGTCATCATCTTTTCTTCTGCGAGGTTTGCCACCCAAGTAAGTTTCATCACATTCGACAATGCCTTTCAAGAAAGTGGTGCCCCGGCATTCCATCTCTTTCCTTATTCGTTGCATCATGTACCATGTAGACATCTGATTCAGCCCGAGATGCCGGGCAAGTTGACAACTGGACAGGCTTTTCTTGGCATCTACCATCAAGGCAATCCCAACAAACCACTTCGTGAGTGAAATCTTAGTCCCTTGAAACAGCGTGCCAGACAAAACATTGAAACTCGACTTGCATTGGTGGCAATTCCATCGCCCAATTTTATCATTTTCACGTTTTCTGGCAACTCTATCACTCCCACAATGCGGACACTCCGGGGAATCTCCCCACCGCACGTTTTCGAGGTGCTTAATACAATTTTCATGAGTCGAAAATCGCTCGACAATCTCAAGTAAATTCATGCTTGACTCCTTTATTCATGCGGGTTTAGACGATATGATTATCTCAAAAATACGCCAAAAAGCCAAGCCTTTATCTGTTAAGCGCGTTTTTTTTAATTCCTCAAGGGTTTCCCCCTGCGTCATTATTTTCGGGGGTTCAAGGAGTTTTCCGAGCCAAAATTTGTTCGATTTCCAATAAAGCATTGTCATTTTAGGTGTCATGGTCGCGCTTCTGATTTATAACGTTGTGTCTGTTAAGATGTGGGAATTTGCGTCATGGACGTGCTGTGAAGCCTTGAGCTTGCGATTCAGTTAGTATTTGGCTCTCGCTTTTTTCGCGTTTCCGAATCGTAAATTAGAAACTTAATAATCGGTTCTGCGGTTTTCGATGTTAAGCCCGATCCCGGTTTCCGCATCATTTTGTAGACATATTTTCGCCACGCCTCCCCGGTCAATTCTGAGTTAATTGCACGGGCGAGGGTGTGGCAGCGACTGCATTTTTGTTCAAACAGTTTGTAGTTTTTCTGCATCTCCGGCGGATAGGTGGACACGTCAATAAAGTTGGTCCCCCGGTCAGCTGGAAAAATTTTCGGGGTCGCTGGTGGCATCCTAACTAGTGAAATAGTTATAATTACTATTAAACCGATTACTACTATCACTGAAACCCAAACAACGAATTGACGCATCTATCAGTCCTCCTAACAGTCTCAAGTGGATATACTCTAATATGTCCTTTCGGTTCTGTCAATCCTTTTTTTTTAAGGCGAAAATGTGCATAGATCCTATATCAGTTTACTACTTCCAATACAAGCAGGTCAGCGGTCACGAGGGAATCGTCGGGCGACTGTCTGAGGCCGAAATTGTGAACCTGCTGCCCCATGTCGTCGAGGTTGCGACACCGGAGATCTACCCGCCGGGGAGTATCGTCTGGCATGAAGGCGAATTGACGCCTAAAGCAATCGAGCGGTGTTGGTGGATGACCTTTTTGATACAAATCGACACACTCGTGTGGTCGGATGAGGCTACGGATCGAAACCAACGAGTGGCGGAGCACTTACGGAAGGACTACGATGCCTTTTGTGCCTTCGTTGAATCTGGGACACCTCAACCGACCCTCACGCTCAATAAAGACTGGGTTACCACAATCGCTCCGCAGGCGTTTGATTACCAATCTCCGGCGAGGCAGTCCCCGTACCTGATTCGTGCGATGTTGAACCTCAGTTACAACACGGCACCTATCAGTCGGGTGCTAGACCCGATGGGCGGCTACGGACAGACGCTTTTCGAGTGCGTGCTAAGAGGGGTTGATGGCGCGACCTTAGAAATCTCTCCCACAGCCTCGAAGCGGAGTGCCCAAAATCTCCGAAAACTCTTGCAGCGGCTTGGGAGGCATTTTGAAGAATCCCACGATGGAACATGTCATCTTTTCGTAACGCATGACTCTCCCCAAAACCGGTATCAGATCATCAACGGCGATACACGGGCGGCGCATCGCTATCTATCTGGCCAGCAATTCGATAGCTTAATTACAGATTTCCCTTACGGGATTCGCGCCGGAAGCCGAAACGAAAAACTCAACCCAATCTCATTAGACGAGCTACTAAACGCCGCCCTACCAAGTTGGCGACATTTACTTAAATCGAACGGAACGATTGTGGTCGCTTACAACTTGAACACGCTGCCACACGAAACAGTTCTCGATTTGATTCAGAAACATAGATTTCGCCAGCGGTTTGCCGATGTTGACCTGCGGGCGCGAGTCTCTCCTAAGATCTATCGGGATATCGTAGCGTTTGAAAAGGCATGAAACAATACGGATGATTCTTCGATTCACCGATAATTCGGCACCGGCACAACCTTACCATTGCTTTCAGCAGACAGGTGTGCACAAATCCCCGGCGCAGTATAATCCACCGCTTCGTAAACATCAATTGGTGGTTTCGTATCGTTCAAGATGGATTTGACGAACCCCTCAACGATTCTGCTTTCGGCGACTCCGTGCCCACTGTCATCACTTGCAAAGGGGGACATCTCTCGGTCAGGGGCGATTCCCCGAAAATATCCGCTCACTCTGTCCTTGTATTGACGTTTACTTTCCAACGCGCCCTTTGTCCCGTAGATGACGTACCAGTGGAATGCAGGGTGACGTTCAATCGAGAAGCCGCATAAGACCTTGACAACCGCACCACTCTCCATCTGAAAAAGCCCGACCTCCAAATCTATTACGCCGAGATCGGGGGCGATGTTAGAACCAGGATTTAATCCTGTTGCTGCAGTGCACCGATCTTCCATTAAAAAAAGTAGGGGGCCGAGGCTATGTGTGCAGTATTGGATTGGCGGCATCTTGGCTCGCCATGTCAACGTTCCATTCCTACGACGCATTAGCCCCCGGCAGTCGTGAATATATTCGGCTTCCGCGTAGATAATTTTTCCAAGTTCGCCGGCGTCGATCTGCTCCTTCCATGCGAGGTGCATGTCGCTATAGCAGCAGTTCTCAGCGAGCATATATTTCAATCCGGTCTTTTCGACGGTTTGGACAATCGCCTCGCATTCTGACAGTGTGTATGCCGCTGGTACTTCACAGAGGACATGCCTTCCACCTTCCAATGCAGCGATTGTATGTTCGGCATGTTGCGGCATCTCCGTGCAGATGACTACCAGATCCAGATTATGCCTCAGAAATTTCTCATAATTCGTGTATCTTGACGTATCGGTCGGACAGTCAGCCGCCTCCAACCGGGACGTATCTACATCGCACACCGCAACCACTTCCGCCTGAATCTGCCTTGAGAAGTTTTCTAGGTATACGCGCCCACGTCCTAACCCCACAACGCCAACCTTCAACTTCATCCATTTCCTCCTTTGAACCCATAAACCTATTTGAGATGAACGGATGTCAATTTGTTTATCAAAAATCCTTTAGGTCTAAAACCCAAACATTTATGTGTGGGAGTTACCCCCCCGGTTTCACATTAGTTTTTCTTATTACACGAAACTTTTCAACCACTGTGCAGGATATGATACGCCGCAATTCCTAACGACACATGAACATTTAAAGAAGTTCCTTTGCCGTACATCGGAATATAGATTGTCATATCACAGGCAGCAAGAGTATGCCTCGTTACGCCGTGATCTTCATGCCCAACGATTAGGCACAGTTTATCGGGGTATTCGGTTTCATTGTACGGCACAGCCGCTGCGGTAATCTCCAGTGCACAGCTAACATAGCCTTGTGCTTTGAAGGTTAAAATTGCATCCGATGCGTGTTTCGTATAGTTCCACTTTACCCGCCGATCCCTTCCCCGCCCAACCTTCCGAATCAAAGGGTGTGGCGGGCGTGCACTAATTCCCGTCAAGATGAGCTGACGCACACCGGCTGCGTCCGCAATCCGAAACGCGGAACCGACGTTGACCGGATCCTCGACATCTTGCAGTATAAAGATAAGTTCTCTATCCGGGCGCGCCGCCCCTTTGAGGAAATCCTTGAGTGGTTTGCCACGTAACTGTTTCAAAACTCAGTCTCCGTTGTCCAATACTTCCTGCCGATTTTTGTCCTTGCCGGCAATGTAAAGGACACACAGGGTTACACCTACTGCAATCCCCATCCATAAAATGCCCCACACAATGGTCGGAATATACGGTGTTACCTCTTCGTGGAGCATACGGGCATCGGATTGGAGATGGGAGCGGTCTAAAATATCGCTCTTGATGTCGAGAATTGCATAAAGACAGCTGGTCAAACCGATTACGCGCAGCAGCCACTCATTAATCGACTCTGGCAGAAATCTGCCGACGATGATTAGTCCCCCACCGAACCCGACGCCGAATAGAAAGCCGAAACTATTTCGCAGATAGAAGACTGAAATGAGGATCATTCCCACACCGATAACAGCACTGATCAATTTACCAAGGTGCGTCCGCGCCGCGAGAATCAGAATCAACCCACCCCACAACAGACTTCCAAGATAGCCCGCGGTGAGTGTCCAGAATCGTGAACCACCTAACGTGATCGCGTGCCCGCCTTCTTGGGCGACAATCTGGATCTCTTTAATACTGCCCCCCGTCGCGACTGCTGCCAAACCGTGACTGACCTCGTGCATGAAAACGACGAAAATCTTGAGGGGATAAACAACCGGCGTATTCCACAGAAAAGCAGCGACGATGAAAATGCCGATCAGGCGAATGTCTAACCGTTTGAAGAATGTTTTTATCATATTTGCTTTCGCTAACTTTTAGTTGATATTCAGAAGGAAGATGTGCTATATTGGCGTAGAAATGCGCCTTGTGCGTATCTCTGCATTGATGCTTTCAAGCCTCAGTAGGGTAATGGATGCATCACGGATTTGTCAAGCTGTTTTAAGTCCCGATCCCATCGGGGGAATTTTAGCAGGGGTCTCTATTGGGAGATGATGCGAAACTGAACTAGGGAGCAGCATTATGGGAAATACCTTTGGTCATCTTTTTCGGATTACAACATGGGGCGAGTCGCACGGCGGAGCAATCGGCGTTGTGATTGACGGCTGCCCGCCGAAACTCAAAATCGATATCAGTACTATTCAAGCGGAACTAGATCGGCGGCGACCGGGGCAGAGCCATCTCACAACCTCACGTCAGGAAGAGGATCAGGTGGAGATTTTGTCCGGCGTTTTCGAGGGGCAAACCCTTGGATCACCGATCTCAATGCTAGTGTGGAATAAAGACGCGAAACCATCCGCCTACGAACATCTCAAGGAGGTGTATAGACCGTCGCACGCCGACTTCACCTACCAACAGAAGTTCGGTCTTCGTAACTGGCAAGGCGGTGGCAGAGCGAGTGCCCGTGAGACAATCGGACGGGTAGCAGCAGGCGCAATCGCAAAACAGATTTTACACGAGCTGTGTGGGACGGAAATCCTCGCCTACGTCAAGCAGATCCACACAATCCAGGCGGAGGTTGATTCGGATACTGTGAGCCTTGATGAGATTGAGTACAGTCTTGTTCGATGTCCGGACCCGAAAGCCAGCCAACAGATGGCCGAACGCATTGATGAGGCGAGACGGGATGGGGACTCCCTCGGCGGGATCATCGAATCAGTGTCACGGAATGTTCCTGTTGGACTCGGTGAACCGGTGTTCGACAAACTCAAGGCAGATTTAGCAAAGGCGATGATGTCCCTTCCAGCAACGATGGGCTTTCAGATTGGTTCCGGTTTTGGCGGTGTAATCGGCACCGGCTCGCAGCACAACGATCCGTTTTACAATGACCTTGGGCGTGTCCGCACACGGACGAACAATTCCGGCGGGACACAGGGCGGCATCTCAAACGGCGAAAACATCGTTTTTCAGGTCGCTTTCAAGCCGACTGCCACCATTCGCAAGGAGCAGGAGACGGTGGACATCCACGGGGATGCTGTCACGCTATCGGCGCGTGGACGGCATGACCCGTGCGTTTTGCCCCGTGCACCCGCAATTGTCGAAGCGATGACCGCGCTGGTGTTGGTCGATCATTTGCTGCGACAGCGTGCGAAAATGCTGTAAATCTCAATCTGCAGAATACACAGAACCAAACTGAAGAGAGGCACTAAACATGGTTGATGTTGCCTCGTTAAGATTCGACGTTATTTTTAAGAAAGCCTTTAGCCAACTTGATATGTTTCGTCAGTTTGTTCATGACATTTTGGGAATTTCTATTCAGGTGGATACAGTCATTCAAGCGTACCGGTATCCGGAGCAGTTTGACTATGCCGATATTGAGTATGACCTATTTGCTGAAGACCTCGAAAATCGGATCATTGTCGAGATTCAGCATGTTCAGGAGGTCGACTTCTTTGATCGGTTTATGTACTATCACCTAATGGGCATTACGCAACAGATCAGAAGTCATCAGGATTACCGTTTCCCCAAGGCGGTTTATACGGTGGTCGTTGTGACGGGGCGCCACGCCCCCGTAATGAGCCCGGCGTTCGGTTCAGCATGAATAGATAGAGGCTTTTCTCTGAATTTAATGCAAAGTCGTACCCCCTTACCCCCCAAGCGGGGGAGGGGGCGCAAGTAGTGTAGTTCGTAGTAGTGCAATTCATTGCACGTAGTGCCCCCCAAGTGGAGGAGGGGACGCAAGCCCGATTCGGTTGCCCTCCCAAGGAAATGCTTACCCCATCATGAATTCACGGTTTCATCAGGAGAGACGAAGAAACGAAACCGGAACCTTCCCTGACGAAGGGAAAACGGGAAGCCGGTTCTGTCGCTTTCTCATTTTCCTTTTTTTTGCGTGCCCCTTCCCCTGCTTGCGAGGAGACTGAGGGGGGCGTCTTTGCGTTCTATTAAAAACCAGTAACTACTTATTCCCATGATCAATACGCGAGACCGAGACGAAATTCTCATCTCAACAGTCATAAAACTCATAAAGCGTAAGGCGATTCCAAACCTCAAAAACGTGATTGCCAAGACGCATTCGACTGACATCGCTCCTTGGTTCCCACGCTTGCGCCCTGAAGAACAGACAATCCTCTTTGACCTGCTAATTCAAGAGGGACGTATGGTTGATGTCGAGATGGTTTTCTATGTCTACGTCGTTGATGAGGAGAATCGACTCAAAGGGGTAATCTCTCTCAGACAGCTGGTTGCAACAAAATCCGATACCCCATTGAAAGATTTGATGACAACGCGGGTATACACGGTTTATACCCACACGCCACAGGAGGAGGTCGCACAGGTCGTTGCACGATACAATCTATTGGCGGTGCCTGTGCTCGATGAGACCGCAGGACTGGTGGGCATTGTTACTATTGATGATGTGGTCGATGTCATCCGGGAGGAAAACACAGAAGATGTCCTGAAGATGGCTGGGACAGGGGACGTTGATATCGCCTCCAAATCTGTGTTCAGAAACACCCGGGCGCGCCTCCCGTGGTTACTCGCAAGTTTTGTCGGGGGACTGATTGCTGTTTATATGATCGGGCAATTTGAGGAGCCGTTGGAAAAAATCACGGCACTGGCGTTTTTTATCCCGATTATCATGGGAATGGGAGGGAACATCGGCACCCAATCTTCGACTATCATTGTGCGGGGGCTTGCTACCGGGGAGGTAAACCTCAAGGAGGCGTGGAAAGTGCTATGGCGTGAGTTTGCGACCGGTGCGGCCCTCGGCACCGCCTACGGTGTTCTGATCGGGGTATTCGTTCTAATTGCAACTCGCCTCGCCAACTGGAATGTACCGGATGAAGTTGCACCCAAATATATCTGGTTTCCGGTGGTCGTTTCGTTGGCAATTTGTATCAATATGATTATCGCCGCCACGGTTGGCACAATCATTCCGATGCTTTTTAAGCGATTTCGGATTGACCCCGCCATTGCGACGGGACCATTTGTTACCACCGCAATTGACGTATTCGGTATCCTGTTCTACTTCATTATCGCCCGCATATTTCTCTTTTGACTGTCGCTCCAGCGGAGCGATATGTCTATAATAATCGGTGAATAATAGGTGCGCCGTGTAAGCAGGGGTGTCCATTATGGACTAAGAAGGTGGATTATGATAAGGACTGTCCTTATCCTTCCAACAAATCGTACACGACTGATTCATTGGAATACTCACAAGAGGTGCACATCTGTCCCATGAGCCCGAGGCGAGAAATCACCCGACATGACTTTACCTAATAGGAGGTATACTATGCTCCTTGGCGAAAGCGATGCCATGCAAACCATTCGCACAACAATCCACCAACTCAGCAATAATAGCAAGATACCAGTTTTGATTACTGGTGAAACCGGTGTCGGTAAAGAATTGGTCGCCCAAGCCATTCATTTTGGAGGACCACGGGCGGCACGACCACTTGTGTCAGTCAATTGCGGAGCGGTTACCGCTACACTGTCGGAATCCATTTTCTTCGGTCATGTCCAGGGAGCGTTTACCGGAGCAACCAAGTCTCATAAAGGCTACTTTGAAACCGCCAACCAAGGCTACTTTGAAACCGCCAACCGCGGAACGCTGTTTCTCGATGAAATCGGTAATATGTCAATCGAAAATCAGATGACACTCCTCCGCGTGCTGGATGATGGTGTTATCACACCAATCGGTGCAACCGTGAGCAAAAAGGTAGATTTCCGGGTGATAGCCGCCACCAATGCAGACATCCCAACCAAGGTTGAGACAGGACTGTTTCGGGCAAATCTCTACAGTCGCTTAGATGGCATAACGATTTGGATTCCACCGCTACGTAAGCGAACAGAGGATATTCTACTCATTGCCCAACACTACTTGAGTGAGTTTGCAGCTCAAATGAAAGTGCCTCCCCCACCCTTGAGCCCTGAAGCGTTAGTGGCTTTGGAGACATACATCTTCCCGGGTAATGTTCGTGAACTGATATACATCATCGAACATGCTCTGATAATAAGCGACGGTGGATCGATTCAACCCCAACATCTCCGTTTTCGGTCTTCTCAGGTTGATCCAGTAGAGGGAGTTGATGAAGCCGTTCCGTTGAATGGTAGTGATTCTGTCCCCCATCTGGACAGTGAGACAGACATGCGTGAAGTCCCGTTCTTACCATTGAAAGAGGCCTTGGCGCGTTATGAACGCCAGTATCTCTATCAGGCATTGGAGTGGACAGGTGGGAATAAGGCGGAAGCGGCGCGTCTGCTGAATATTCCCCAGCGCACTTTTTACCGAAAATTAGCCAAGTACAATTTATGAACTAGGGATTTGCCACAAGGGGCAGATGTTTTGCCACTTGTGGCATAGGCTCCACTTAAACACACGCCAAAAGTAGCAGAAATCCTATCCTGAATGGGGTACTTATTTGTCCCTTTAATAAAAAAATAAGGAAAAAAATAAGGGAGGTGTGGTAGTCCCCTGACTTCGCGCACCGTAAGGATTTTGAGTGTCTTGTTGCGGCATGGTGATGGGAGGAACAGGGTTCAAAAAGAGAGGGGGCACACAAATTGCTCATGTTAAGTTTAATCGTAAATCGTTTGAGGCGTGTTTCTACCACCCGGTGGAAAAACAACTCGAATCGCTGGAACTAAAAGTAACTAGGGTGATTCACTGATATTATTGTTATGGGATAGACAAGGCATTTTGCGTGCGTTGTCCACAAACTTGTCGTTACTCCTTAGAACTCGAAGAATCACTTCAAAGGGAGCTATTCTGATGAACTGTAGAGTTTCGTGCCTGTTATCTCAAATCGGTTTCCTCGTTGTACTTGGGTGTTTGTTGCCTTACACGCAAGCCATCGCAGATTCCTCTCCTCCACTGACGCTTATCTATTCTGGTGAGGAACAGGGGTTGCTCGGATTACACGGTTGTGGCACCGAACAGGTTGGTGGGTTAGCCCGCCGTCATACGGTTATTAGCGCACTGCGTGAGAAACACCGGCACACCCTTAACCTGCACACGGGGAACATTCTTGATTCTACCAACCCCCATAACGAACTGATTTATCAGATCGCTCTCGAAGCACTGAGTGAGATGAACTACGATGTCGTGTGCCTTGGTCCTCAAGATCTGTGTCTCCCCGCAGACACACTCTTTGCCCTCTACGCCGCTCACCCAGCTCTGCCCATTGTTTGCACGAATATTGTTAGGAACCCAGTTTCCGCGCCGATCCAAATTGTAGAGGTGTTAAACAAAAGAATCGCTGTTATTGGTTTGATATCGAAGTCGTACGAGACAGAGATCTCGGCTTACAACCCCGGTATCGTTCTAACCGATCCAGTAGAGGCACTGGAAACTTTAGGAGGAACAATCACAGGAAAAAGTGACGTAGTGGTAGGGGTATTTCATGGGCAGGAAGCCGAAGCGCGTACACTCGCTGAGAAATTCTCATGGTTATCCGTTCTTATCCGTGCCCAGAATGAATCCAAGGAAGTCGTATCGGATATTCCGATTGTCGCCGGGAATACGACGATTGTCACTAACCCGGCTAAAGGCGAAGCAGTTGGTGTTTTGGAGATTGGACTTGACACTGAGCGGCAAGTGATTTCACGGCAGAATCATCACGCCGTGGTCTCAGAACGGATTACCCCTGACGCTGACCTTGAAATGCTCTTAGCACTTTATGACAATCTGTCTGAGTATACCGGATTTGACGGTCAAGAGCGCGCGCCGGATGATCACGCTATCTATATCACCTACTTCCACAAACGCGGCTGTCAAAAATGCGCGAGAGCCAGTGAGGTTTTGAAACGACTCAAAACGAAATATCCACAGATTATCGTTGAACTGAAGTATGCCAAAGAAAGTCGAGAACTGCTTGAAGCGATGGGGGCTCTCTATAGTGTACCCGAAGTAAAGCGACTCACCACACCTGCGGCCTTCATCGGTGATGAATATCTGATCGACGCACTTGATGAAAAACGTCTTGAAACGGTTATCCAGAGATACTTGCAGACAGGGGTTGTGTCTCGTCTCCCCCAAGCAGAAATCAAGACGGGGGAGGCTTCAGATGAAATCGTCAACCGTTTTAACGCCTTTGGCACGTTGGCTGTCGCAGGCGCGGGGTTGCTTGATGGGATCAATCCGTGTGCCTTTGCCACGATTGTATTCTTCATCTCTTACATGAGCCTTGTTGGACGAGAAAGGAAAGAGATGCTTGTCGCTGGCGGTGCATTCGCCGCCGCCGTGTTTGTGACGTACCTACTGTTGGGTATGGGAACCCTCAAGTTTCTCTCCTTCCTCAACGAATTTTCGGTCCTTGCCAAGTGTGTCTATCTGATCGCAGCGATTGGGACATTTGCACTAGCATTTTTGAGTCTGTACGACGCTTATAAAGCAAAGCAGGGGAAAGTGAAAGAAATTACGTTACAGCTGCCTAAGTCGTTGAAGCAGCGTATCCACAAAATTATCCGTGAGCAGACGCGGACCTCGGGGGTGATTATCGGTGCATTGGTCATTGGGTTTGCAATTTCCGCTCTGGAGTTGGTCTGCACGGGGCAGGTCTATTTGCCAACGATTGTGTTTGTGATGGGTGTTGAGGGGATGCGAGGTCATGCGCTGGCGTATTTGATTTTGTATAATCTGATGTTTATCATGCCGCTGTTAGTGGTGTTCGGGTTTGTGTATTGGGGAACGACTTCGATGCAGCTGGGTGGTGTGCTGCAACGGCATCTGATGCCGGTGAAGTTAGGGACAGGAGTATTGTTGTTTGGACTAGCTATTTGGTTGTTTTTGAACATTCTTTGACTGCAGGCGGTGGTAAAGGTATAGAGTAGAAAGATTTCACAAACCTAGTGTTGATTTTGACGCTTTTCCAATAGGAAATGTCATAGGAGATAACGTGAAAGCTAAATTTAACCTGTATTAAAGGAGGGAAATCATGTTTAAGTTCGGTTTTAGCCAGAAGTTAGCAAGTTTATGTTTTATGGCAGCCAGTGCGGCTGTTTTATTGTCCCTAAATCTTTGTGCAGCGGCGGCGGTAAACTCTCCAACGCTGACCATACTCGACATGGAGGAGATGTCTCAAATTGCAGGAGGGAGGACGTCGTGTAAAATGATTTTGACTATACCTGGGGGGCTCCACGGATCTTGTAGGCCTAATGGAAGTCCTTGTGCACACGGTATGAATTGTGGAACGAATCCACATACCGTAATCCACTCACAGGAATACTGCCAAACTGCACAGACAGGCTATGACGGATGTTGGTGTGGGATCGAGGGGAACGGGTGGGCCATGTATAATTGTCAGGTATGTACCAAAGTTGGCTTCGGAGGAGTGTGCTCGCGCCATTATATGGGGGGCGGCGGGGGCCTCATCAGATGTTCCGTTGGAAACGATTGTGTTGGGATATAGTCCCACTGCATTGGTTATCTGATAATGAACCGCTATGGAAGTGCATTCTTGGAGGGAAATCATGTTTAAGTTCGGTTTTAGCCAGAAGTTAGCAAGTTTATGTTTTATGGCAGCCAGTGCGGCTGTTTTATTGTCCCTAAATCTTTGTGCAGCGGCGGCGGTAAACTCTCCAACGCTGACCATACTCGACATGGAGGAGATGTCTCAAATTGCAGGAGGATCTACCGACTGTTACGACCGTGGCCGTACAAACGGTGGGACTAGTGGATCCTGTAGGGCTACTGGAAGTTTTTGTCTTTGGCCGTCGTGGTGTGGAACGAATCCATACATGCTAATCTTCAGACACCAATACTGCAAACGGGCCAATCCTGCCCATGCCAATCGTGGCCATTACGATTGTAGTTGTTATACGGTGTCCCCGGCTTGGAGGATGTGGGATTGTCATGTATGTGCTGCCGATTTTGAATGCACGCGCATGTTTTTGGGTGAAGGCGGGAACCGCATCGCATGTACCCTTTCTACGAGATGTCCTTGAACAAGTGTGTCTTTCGTTGTCATTTTGAATTATATCAGTTATCTAATGGTGAACTGCTATGGAAGTATATTTTTCGTGGTTCACTTCACTATCTAAACTGTATTAAGGAGGGTTTATCATGAAACTTGATTGGCGCGTTGTTTTGGGGGGAATGGGAATATTGGTGCTGATCGTCATTGGAAGCTACTTTGGGAGACACTGGCATCATCAGTCGGATGATGAAGGACTCAAGCCTCCGCTGACCATCAGCAATGTACCGACAACACCGATTGATTCGCCTCCTACGGTTCGCGGAACCGATCCGGATTCGGCACCAGAAATCGCCACAACCGAGGCAACAAGGGCAGTGGATGCCTCTGATGCAGGCGAGACTGAACAATTGATTCGCAAATCAATTGTTCAACTCAGGAAGGAAAAAGCGAAAGTGGAGGCAGAAATAGATCAGCTCACCCATTTGGGAAATGAAACCACTAGGGAGTGGGGTCGGGCCCAGGCACGTATGGGTAAGGAATTGCCGGCTAAGCAGAAAGCATTAAATATAGAGGTTAATCGACTCAAAAAAATTATAGAGTCAAAACTTCCCCCCAATCCGACCTTTGAAGACTGTCAATCCATTGCAGAGTGGCACCAAGTGCGGAAGCTACTTCGTGAGAACGATCCGATTGAAGCCACTTTGGCGTTAGAGAAAACTTATAGTCAGAAGATGGATGAAATAAAACAGAAAACGGATAAATTGTTTGAGGAGCGGTCTATGATTATGGATAGGATTAAGGATTTGGCGTTGCAGTTAGAAGGCGAGTGAGTTTTCAAGTCTCCTTCACTCATGAAGTTAGAATGTGGACCTACTGGCCGGCTCTGGTTGATACAAATATAGAAAGGACCCCCTAAAGATGTTTAAGAAATACTTTTGGAAAAAGAATCCTTCTCTTTTATTCTCTACAGTTACAATTATTGTTTTTTTGCAAGGGGCTTTGTGCGATGCCAACGACTTCACCTTTGAACAACTCGTGAACGGTGTTAACCTTTTGCGCGAAGAGATCCAAAGCGGGGAGCTCTTGGTAAGTAGCACAGGGTATGAGGCAGCTATCATGACAGCAGCGGAGGGGCAGCAATGGATAGCTGAACGCAAAGCGCAAGTCCGGCGAGAGATAGACCAAATAACCAAGGTGGATCCGCAGTATGATGGAGATCGCCATTATGAATATCACATGAAACAGTATTCAGAAATGCTACAACGCTTAGTTGATAAGATTCAGTTCCATCGTGAAAAAAGTGTTGCTTTTGAGGTCTACGGGCCACCACCGCAGTTTGGGCAGCGGGCAGATAACTTCAGGTATCGGTCCGTAATAAATAATAGGTTAATCGATCGTTCTAAACCTTATTATATTCCCGATTACTACATTTCCATTTTCGATGGAGAGACCCAAAAGATAGCGTATGAGCACAGATACAGAAACGTGGATTCCGAGAACAAGCACGGTGGAGACCAAGAGAGCAAGTTTGATGTTTATGACCAGTTCGGACGGGGCCTAGCAACCGTTCCGCTTGATGCTGCACGACTCGTGAGGCAGGAGACAATAAACGATGTCAGATGTTACTTGGTCGAATTTCAAATGGACACAGCCCCTATGTGGGTCCGGTACTGGATCGCCCCGGACAAGGGGTATTGCATCTTAAAGGCAGAATATATCGGAAAGCGGAGCGGGTTCCCCCCGGTGATTCATCATGTTGTTTACAATTCGGATTTTCGCCAGTTTTCTGAAGGTATCTGGTATCCCACCCAGCGAACGGTAACTTCCTACTGGCGTCAGGGCAGGCGTCAGGGAGAAATCCAATCTGAAGAGCGATTTGAGGTCAAAGAAGCAATGTTTAACCTCAGTTTTCCGGTCGATTTCTTCCAGATTGACTCGGAAGCCACAGAAAGCCTCGGTGTGGATAGCACCACAACGGATTGGAATGGTGGCCAACTTTCAGATGCTTCGTCTTTTGCCCTCTTAGAGTGTGGGCCGAGAAGTCTGTTAATGATTTGCAATCTCCTTGGTGTTGATACAAGTTTTGAAGAGCTTGCCGAATTATCAGCATTTAGTCCTCAGACCGGCACCACCATGGCGGGCCTCTATACAGCGGCACAGAGTAAGCAACTGAATCCGGTGGGCGTTAAAGCCAGCATAGCAGATTTGCAACAGTTAGAGATGCCGGTTATCGCTCACGTCAATCAAGACCACTTTCTGGTCATTACCCGAATAAAAGAAAATAACGTTTACTGCCAGGATCCAGTCGGGTTGTATGGAACGCTATCCCTTGATGAATTTGAAAAAATATGGGACGGGCATCTGCTTCTGTTTACTGTTGATAAGAAGACAGGTGAGGAGGTTGCTGGCATTGAACCGCTTCTGGAGAAACAGCAACCCGTTCCTAGAAAAGTTGAGGCCCCCCCCGCCAAACCCGACGGAAGGGAAGCTTCCTATTGAAATAAAGGCACCGATACACGATTTCGGTCAAGTGTTTGGCGGCACGGAGGTGGAACATATTTTTACTTTTACGAATCGTGGGGAAGATGTCTTAGAAATTACCAATGTGGAAAGTAGCTGCTACTGTACTACCGGCTTTCTATCTGACACCCAGATTCCGCCGGGAGGGATTGGCAGGATAAAGGTAACATTTAAGGCACCACCAAGGGCCGAAGGTGTCCATGAAATTGTGAAGCTCACAACCAATCAGCCGCAGATTCCGTATTTGGAATTGACAGTAAAAGCGACCATAATCACACCATTTGAGACAATCCCCGCTAGTTTACTGCTCGGCAGAATTTCCCCAGATTCGTTTGCAGGGAGACATTTGCTCTTACGGCAATCCTTAGAACACAAAGCGAAAATCGTGGATATAAAACCGAGTTCCCCATATATTGTTGCCAAGCCAGAGCCACCGACAAACAATGGCAATGTCCGGGTGATGATAACGGTGGAAGCCGGGATGCCAGTCGGCACTTTTTTTGAAAGATTACAGATTGATTTTGTCTATGAAGGTCGCCCATATGCGTCAACCGTCCCGATTTCGGGTGAAATTTTAGGTGATGTAGCAGTTTCCCCCAAACAGATATTTTTAGGGCTTGTGAAACCGTCGCAGGTCTCGAAAAAGCGTGTACAATTTTCAAGGATTCGCGGTGAACAGTTAGAAATCTCAGCCGTTTACACGGATTCAAAATATATTGATGCAAAACTTGAGACGGTGGAAGTGGGAAATCGCTATGAAGTACTATTGTCCATTGCCTCAGAGGCACCAGAAGGAGATTTGACCGATACCCTTACTGTTCGGACCAATAGTAAGAATCAGCCCAAGCTTACAATTCCAATCTATGGTGTAGTCAAGAAAGCTCCTTGATAATAGGTTGCTGCTTTTTTCTCTATAAGCCTGCAAGCGTGAATGGTAAATTCAGGAGGACACCTGCTGTGATAAACAGAAAATTACATGAAAAACGTTATTGTTTCTTAATAACGGTATCCCTTATCTTTATCGGAACGCTCGGTTGCAGCGCAGATCGAACCCCTGAGGAGAGTCGAGCGAAACCCATCGCAAATATGGCTTTGATTCCCGCCGGAGAATTTCTCATGGGAAGTCACGAGACAAATACAGACAGATCTCCCGCCCATTTGATTGATTTGAAAGCGTACTTTATCGATCTGTATGAGGTAACAAACCATCAATATGAAGAGTTCATTCTTGATGGTGGATACCAAACGGAAGCCTTATGGTCCAAAGCAGGATGGGAGTTCATTCAAAGCAAAAGCATTGACCGCCCGCTTGGGTTTGAACGCAATCGTTATAACGGTCCGGACCAACCGGTAATCGGTGTGAGTTGGTATGAGGCGGATGCCTATGCGCGGTGGGCAAAGAAACGTCTACCTACGGAAGCGGAATGGGAGAAAGCTGCGCGGGGCACAGATGGCAGGAAATACCCTTGGGGCAATGAGATGGACTTTTCTCGTATCGGTTATAGCATGGCTAATAGTTACAGAACCCTTCCTGTCGGTAGTTTCCCGTCTGGTGTCAGTCCCTACGGGTTACACGATTGCGCTGGGAACGTCTCCGAATGGGTCGCGGATCGGTATGATAAGGCTTATTATTCGCGCAGCCCTCGGAAGAATCCGATAGGACCTAAAACAGGAGAATTTCAGGTATTACGAGGCGGCGCGTGGGGCGGGCTTCGATTTCAGATGCAGTGTGCCTATCGCGCTTCGTATCCACCGGACTACCGAGGATTCCGTATCGGTTTTCGATGTGCACGGGATGGAGAGTAATCGTTGAAAGACTAATCTTATCGCGGTTCAATTATGCCTTGTTCTTGGAGGAGACTGGCTCAAAAGGAGGTAATCCCATGTTTAAGCGTCGTTTCATCCCCTATATTGTTGGGGGGTGTATTATTGTATTGCTCTCTGTCTCTTATGTCGGCTATAGGGTTTACCAAAAGCACATTAAGTTTCAGGCGTTTATGTCCAAGGCTCAGGTGTTTAATCGTTCAATTGAGGGTACCCCCGTTTGAGCGGCACCCCCCTCAATCCCCCCGCAAGCAGGGGGAGAATAGGGGACGTGATGGGCCTGAAGGCTCAGCCCCCCCTGATTAGAGGGGGTACGTATTGCACGACGGGGTGCCCTTGCCTTGTCCCGCCCTATAGTTTCCGATAGACTGTTTTTTTTACCGTTTCTCTAACATTGCGTGGGTCAGATGCAAGTTATAGAGCGTATTGTGCGACCTTTTCTGGTGTTAGTGTTGAGCGTTCAACTGCGTAAGTCCTACTTTATATGAATATATACCTTTTTTGCCAAAAGTTTCGATCGGAAACGAAAGGGCTGCGTTTGAGTAAGCAGCCCTTTTTCTGTTTTCAGAGAGAAACGATGGCTATAAGGAAAAATATCATGTTCATCAAGAGGCACAAGAGGTGTTAACGATTTAGCAGCCGTCCCGTATCGGTCAAAACTTGGGCCAACAATATCGGGTACATACAATCAACGGAATAGTAAGAAACCCATGATAAGCAACCCCGCATTGACATATCCATCAAACTGTCCCTGGGGTATAAATCTGTTTAATGTGCCGCCGAGGAATATCGCCGCCAAAGTTAGTGGCAAGGAAGTCACATATAACCATAACACATAAGGCGTCCATAAGCCAGCGAATCCATGGCTCGCCAAAATCAGAAGACCGGTAAACACAAAGTAACTTTGCAATGTGGATCGGAAACGATCCGGAGACCAATCACGAAGTGTCGCATAAATGGTAATTATTACCCCGCTCGTGTTGTAAGCCGCACCGAGAATACCAGCAAAGAATCCAAACAGATAAGCGATCCCGAATCCACCACTCACCGGGCACAGATTGATTATCTTCAGATGACGGTTTGCCAAATTGTAAAGACTAAACAGGATCACCAGTATTCCCAGAAATACTTTCATCAGGTCTTCGGGAATACCTTTTAACAAAAACAGTCCCACAGGTATGCCAACACATGACGATAGCACTAACCGCCAAACAGTGCTCAAATCTACGACGCACCAATTCCTCAATAGAATAACGGATGCAATCGTCATCAGGACAAACGCAACCAATGGGGTAGCAGTTTTCAATTCGACAACCATCGCCAACAGAGGCATGGCGATCAATGCCTGACCAAAACCGAGGATCGAATGTATAAAAGTCGAAACAAACAGAATGGCAAATATCAAAAGATATGGGTGAATCATACGCGCAAGTCGACCATTCACTGGAATCGGGGGCTAAAACGTGAGGATTCCACACCTAAAGATGTTTTTGTTGAATTTACAACGTTTTTGTGCCAAAATAGAAAACGTATACGGTTCATCAGTCTAATCAACCAATGAACCAAACAGACTTCAAGGAGGCACCCTCAATGGATACCCTCTCAACAGAGTTGTTTGACGAAATCTGTAAAATTCCGTGTATTAACTCCCATTCCCACATCAGCCCTGAGATAGACCGCATTGCAGAAGCACCCGACGCCCTTGCCTTCTTCAAACATGCCTACCCCGCCTCCGATTTGGTCTCGGCAGGAATGACCAACAACCAAATGAAGAAAGCCTTAGAACCGGGACTCCTACTTTCGGAACGTTGGAAGATTTTTGAGCCGTATTTCCGATTCACCCGTTTGACCGGATATTCGCGGTGCATCATTGAAGGGTTCCGAGATTTGCTTGGATTCCCGGACTTGACAACCGAGACGGTCACGCCTATTTCAGATGCCCTCCGTGAGCACAGCAAGCCGGGGTTCTACCACGACGTACTGCAGCGACAATCTAACATTGCACTCACGGTGATCAATATGGAAGATCTCATCGAGGTGGATCGAACCCTATTCCTGCCACTGCCACGCTTGAACCGTTTCAGTATGCTTCGTTCTGCCGCCCAAGTTCAAGCCATTGAAAAGGACTATGACGTTGCTATTACAAACCTCTCCCAACACGTCGAAGTCATTCGGCAGGTGTGTCGGGATTGGAAGCGCGCAACCGTTGCAGGGGTGAAAATGTCTCAGTCCTACCATCGCCGTATGGACTTTACGGCACGTCGGAAGGAGGACGCTGCAAAGGTCTTTGATGGATTGATGCGAGGAGAGTACGCCGGGCTAGATTCCGAAGAAGGCGTGCTTTTGGAAGACTACCTCGTTTTCGAGTGCTGTCGTGCCGCCTCTGACGCCGATTTGACCATCCAGTTTCATCAAGGCATACGAGCAGGGAACTACGGAAGCATGGAAGGATGCACTCCCGCGCCGCTCGCTGAGCTGTTTCAGACCTTCCGAGAGGCCCGTTTCGATCTCTCTCACGCCGGTTACCCCTACTTGCGCGAAGGTGCTGTGCTCGGCAAGACGTTCAGCAATGTTTACCTCAACATGTCCTGGATCCATATTATCTCGCCGATCGGTTCGCGGTTGGATTTGAGAGAGTGGCTCCAAATGGTGCCCTATAACAAAATCATCGCTTTCGGCGATGACCTCCAGCATGTCGAAGCCGTCTATGGACATCTTAAGATAGCACGTCAAAATTTCGCGATTGCACTTGCCGAAATGATACAGGAGGGATTGGTTTCAGAATCCGTCGCACTCGCTGTCGCACAAGCCGCCTTCCATGACAATCCGGCAAAAGTCTACGGGATAAAATAGTACTAAACACGCTCCGCGTGCCGGCCTCCAAAATCGCCCCAGTTTTGAATTCCAATCTTATCAGAGAGGAGCACCACTATATCTATAGAGCGCGTCAGTTCAATGAACCAATAAACTTAGGTACTAATTTGCGGTACTAATTTGCGTCACTTAGGCAACCGCCGCACCCATAAGTAGAGCGCGAGATTCATCCCACCAATAAAACCGAAGATGTACGATTGAATCCCCACCAACAGCCCATGCGCCTGCTTTGAGGAGAGCCCGACCAAAATCGGAATACCTAGCGCAAGAATCACGAAAACGGTTGTCCCTGTGGCCCCCTTCGCTTCCCAAAATGGGATCTCCCGTTTCAGCACGCGCAAATAATCGCGCGCCCACATCCGCGCTATCCATCCGCCTTGAATGTAACCGAAAACAATCCCAAGGGCAAAACCAACACCGCACCATCGCACATCTACGCTTTCAGACATTGCCATAGCCGTTGTCCATGTAAGCTGTCCCACCAACGAAATGATTATAAAAACTATCAAGATGGCAGGCCTCATGTAGAACGGCAGCAAGCGGCGATGCAGTTTGTTAGGTTCAGACTTCTCTGTTTTTCTGGAGGGAATATTCACTGGAATTCTTTCTGGGATAGGTGAAACGTAAAATACAATAATCCGAGTTGCCCACTTCCTCTCCAAACCGCCGCTTCCGTCCGGTATTCCTGTGCACTAACTTCAACCCCGCAATCCCTCAAGAAATATATCATTATCTTCTGGGGTCCCGATTGTTATCCGCAAACAGTTTTGTAACGGGCCCGGACGATCCAGATTACGAACAAGCACACCGTGATCGAGCAAACGTTGAAACACCTTATAGCAGGACTGATCCGTCTGAAAGAGGATGAAGTTCGCATCTGTTGGAAAGGGGTGGAGGCCATCTATCGCTTTCAGCGCGTTAAAAACCCGTTCCCTCTCACTCCGAATCAGTTGCAGATGTTGATTCAATCGGTCCGGACGTCTGAGCAAAAGCGTTGCAGCAATCTGTGAAAAACGGTTGAGATTATACGGGAGGCGAACCTTATTCAGCTGATCAATGATTGCTGGATGGGCAATGACATAGCCGACCCGTAAACCCGCAAGTCCGTACGCCTTGGAGAAGGTCCGCGTGATAACTAGATTGGGGTACTGCTCGCGTTCCTCCATAAGGGACTGCCCGGAAAATTCGTAATACGCCTCATCAAGGAGCACGAGCGTATCAGGGCGGGAAAGGATTTGGCGGATTGCCTCCGCAGAAAAATTGGTGCCTGTTGGATTGTTCGGGTATGATAGGGATACAAGGTTAATCGGGTGGGCATCGAGATGAGCATTCCATGCATCCGAGTCCAGATCAAATCGGTCATCAAGTGGCAGTCCAACCGCTTTGAGCCGTGCAACCTGCGCCAAGATCCCAAACATCGAAAACGTCGGGGTTGGAAAGGAGACACACGCTTCCGACCGCCCGAACGCCAACATAAAATTGCCTATCAACTCATCGGATCCATTGCCAACGACAATTTCTGCCTTATCAACCCCCAACTGTTCGCAAAGTTGTGTTCGCAGTAGATCTGAACTGGGGTCCGGGTAGCGGTTAAAATTGAGCTGAGCGATAGCTTCGGTCAACTCCTGTCGAATCTCCGGGGGCAGGTCAAAGGGGGATTCATTTGCATCCGCCTTGACTCGATGCGGCGGTTGAGCAACATGGTAGGGCGTGAGATCCGCGAGATCATCTCGCAAAAAGGGGCGAAGGTTCATTCATTCAACTCACTTTCTAATCATTCTAATCAAGATTCAAGAATCATCGAGATACGAACTAAGATAACCTAAGTTGCTATCCATTGAAAATTGGGGTGCCATGTTTTTTAAGTCCCACATTGCGACCTATCTATCAATCTGATCGGTTTGGATAGACATACCCAAGCCATCTTCGTGCAGGTGCAGTGAATTGACTCAACTTAGTCCATATTCTCCCGGTTTGTAACGCTCCCCATTAGTAAGAACTTGGGTTAAGACAATCCTGATACATAATCGACAGCATTTTGAAAAATTGCTAGACCATCCCCTTCTTCCGGCAGATTCTCTCGCGTCCAACGGGGATGGTTGAGGTATGTCAGGAACCGTTCCGGGTGAGGCATCATGCCGAAAATCCTGCCAGTGGAATCACAGATGCCAGCGATATGGCGATCGGAGCCATTCGGATTATCAGGATATTCCGGCGCGCCGCCATTGGTTGAAGTGTAGCGAAACACCACCTGTCCATTCGTTTCAATCTGATCAAGTATCGGTTGCGGTGCGATGAACCGTCCCTCTGCATGGGCAACTGGCAAATAAATGCGAGGTTTCAACCCTTGTGTGAAGATGCAATTGCTTTCTTGAGTCTCCAAGTGGATCCAACGGCACTCAAACTTTGCGGAGGTGTTCATAGCAAGGGTCGCTTGTTGGGAAGTCTGCGAATCAATGCGCGGCAGCAAACCGGCGCGGACAAGTACCTGAAAGCCATTGCAGATACCGATCATCAACCGCCCTGATTCGACATAAGCGGTGAGCGAAGCGGAGAGCTTGTATCTCAGCTCGTTTGCCAACAGGATGCCGGCGGCAACGTCATCACCATACGAGAAACCGCCGGGAATCGCCATAATCTGATAATCCATGAGGTCGAACGCACCGGCAATCAGTTGGTTGACGTGAATCAGGGATGTCTCTCCGCCCACAAGTTGAAAGGCGTACTCTGTTTCATAATCGCAGTTAGTACCTGCTGTGCGAAGGATAAGGACCTTCGGTTTCATCTCAATTGTCTCCTATACTAAAAACTTTGAACCAAGGGATTTTACCATCGAAACATCTCCTGCCAACTCTCCTTGAGCCGATCGGTCGTCGTCTTCACAATTTCGTTCCCATCGGTGCCGTTGACAACGAAATCCGCGCTCTCAAGCACCGTGCCGATATGACCGATCGGGATACCCGTCATGTACCTCTCAAACGCTCCCTGTTTCTCCGGCACAATTTCCACAACGAATCGACTATTAGACTCTGAAAAAAGGGACATGCTGTCCGTTGTCACATCGGCATCGCGGGGTAGGTTCATGAGCGAGAGGTGCATACCGAGCCCACCGGCAAACGCCATTTCCGCCGCAGCTACACCAATCCCACCCTCGGAGCAGTCATGACAGGAACGTACCAACCCCCGATTAATCGCGAGACTCAACGCTGCCATCGTCCGCTTCCCTTCAGTGGGTCGCACCTTCGGGGCACTGTTTCCGATGAAGCCATGAATCGCGTAGTAGTGCGATCCACCGAGTTCAGCGTAGGTCTTACCGATAACATAGATTCGGTTGCCGGGTGATTTCACATCCATCGAGACCGCCTGACTCACATCTGGCATGACACAGATTGCAGAGATGAGCAGGGTCGGCGGAATCGCAAGTTGTTCGCCGGTGGTGGTATCGCGGTATTCGTTGTAGAGGCTATCCTTGCCAGAGATAAAGGGTGTACCGTAGGCTACGGCGATGTCGTAACACGCCCTCGCTGCGCGCACCAGACCGCCAAGACGGTCCTGTTTGTCGGGATTGCCCCAACTGAAGTTGTCAAGCAGTGCTGTCCGTTCTAAATTCCCACCCACAGCAATGATGTTCCGCAACGCCTCATCAATCGCTGCAGCTGCGCTATGATACGGATCGATGTCCCCATATTTCGGATTGATGCCGTTTGCCACAATGACCCCCTTTCGAGAGCCAAGGACAGGTGTAGTTATGCAAGCGTCCCCAGGACCATCATTTTCGCGCCCAACGAGCGGCTTGAGAACCAACCCGCCCTGAACCTCATGGTCGTATTGTCGGATAACCCACTCCTTGCTTGCAACGTTAGGACTCGCGAGGATACGGTAGAGGTCCTCGGTGAGTTGTGCAGGATCAACCCCGATTCTAGGGGGCTCAGGGTATCGTGGCGGATCCCAAACTGCCTTTTTTGTCTGACGAGGCAAGCCGTTGTGGAGGAAATCCATATCGAGATCGGCTACAACCTTTCCCCGGTAGAACACGCGCAGCCGGTGGGTATCGGTGAATGTACCGAGTACGGTGGCTTCAACCGATTCCGCTTCACAGATCGCCCTCAATTCCTCCATATTCTCAGGCGGTGCAGCGATAACCATCCGTTCCTGTGCTTCCGAAAGCCAAATCTCCCACGGCTCAAGAGCTTTGTATTTGAGCGGTATGTTTTCCAGATGCACCTCCGCACCCGTTTCCGCCCCCATCTCACCGACAGCAGAGGAAAATCCACCCGCACCGCAATCTGTGATATTGCGATAGAGCTGGCGATCCCGGGCTCGCATCAGGGCATCGACAATTTTTTTCTCCATAATCGGATTGCCAATCTGCACGACGCTCCCAAGGCTTTCGGACGTATCGTCCAACTCCAGAGAGGAGAACGTCGCTCCGTGAATGCCATCGCGTCCAGTGCGTCCACCGATACCGATGATCAGATCGCCGGGCTCCACCGTTTTATCGCACCGATCTTTAGGGATTAGACCGACGTTGCCACAATAGACGAGCGGGTTCCCCGTATAGCGTGGGTCAAACAGGATAGCACCGTTCGCTGTCGGAATCCCCATACGATTGCCGTAGTCCCGCACCCCCGCGACAACGCCCTTGAAAATCCGTTTCGGATGAAGCGTACCTTTGGGCAGTTGGTCATAGCTAAGATCAGGAAGCCCGAAGCAGAAAACGTCCGTGTTCAGAATAGGCTTTGCGCCAAGCCCCGTACCGAGTGAGTCCCGAATCACCCCACCGATCCCCGTGCCTGCGCCGCCATAAGGTTCTATCGCGGATGGGTGATTGTGGGTTTCGACCTTGAAAACGATATTATGATTATCGTCAAACTCAATGATGCCTGCGTTATCGGTGAAAACAGAGACACACCAATCCGCTCCAATCTCCTGCGTCGCCCGTTGGATGAACGTTCTGAACAGTCCATCAATCATCTCCGTCTCTTGCCCTTTTTCGACATACTCAATCATGCTCTTAAATGTTTTGTGGACACAATGCTCTGACCACGTTTGAGCGATTGTTTCAAGTTCAACATCGGTGGGATTTCTCTCCAACTTAGCAAAGTAGGCTTGAATCGCCTGCATTTCGGCAAGATTCAGCGAAAGTAACCCGTCCTGACTGATGCGTGACAATTCAACGGCATCGGCGTTTAAGATTGGAATCTGTTTAACGTTCATCGGATACCTCAATAGGTTGTGATTAAAAGCACAGGATTTACGCAGTTGAACGCTCGAAGCCTTGTCGTTCGGCGATTCATCGCCGGTCAACACCCGATGAATCGGGCGGCGGCGGTGAATCTGACAGGAGTAGGCCCGCTCCGCATGGCCTCCCCTCACTTGCGCTCTTGCCCTCCCCAAACACCCGGTGGGTTGTCCGTCAATTCTAGCTCATTGAGCCTACCCCCCTCAATCCCCCCGCAAGCAGGGGGAAGAGATACCGTATGGGTATTTGAGGGTTGGGTGGGGTTCTTGCCGTATGCCGACTCCTGTCGGGCGATTTAGCGTCTATCGTGACGCGGGTTAAATTGCGTTACGACAAACTCAAGTACGTAACTTCTAATCATATAAAAATATAAAAAATGGCGGTCGGTGCATACCCTACACGATCTGCGCCCTCGCTTCATCATACATTTCCACCGGCAAGTGCCCACACCGACGCTTCATCTAACGCTGCGCGCTCATCGTCGGCCAATTCCCAACCGACACCCCCCAGATTTTCCTCTACCTGCTCCGGGCTGTCGGGGCCAATCATCGCTGCGGAAATTTCAGGGTGTGATAGCACCCACGCGATGGCGACCTGAGCGGGCGTCCTCCCTCGCGCTCTCCCAATGCGGATGAGCGTTTCCACCACCCGGTCAGCATCAGGCGACATGATTTTCTCAAATCCCAGTCGTCCCTGTCCCCACGGTGTATCGGGCGGAGGTGATACACCGTGCCGAAATCGTCCCGTCAGTAAGCCGATAGCCAGTGGGCTGTACGTCATCATCCCCAACCCTTCCGCGCGGCAGAAAGGCATAATCTCCCGTTCAGGAGAGCGATCAAGCAAGTTATAATGGTTCTGCACACAGACAAAGGGAACCAGGTTACGACGGTCACTGATCCACAATCCTTTACACACCTGCCATGCAGTAAAGTTGGCGCAGCCGACATACCGCACCTTACCCTGCCGCACAAGATTATCCAACGCTTGCAATGTTTCCTCTATCGGTGTCGTCGGGTCCACATGATGGAGCAGGTAGATATCGATGTAATCTGTTTGAAGGCGCGACAGACTTTTTTCGATTTCGCGCATGATATGAAAATGTGATAGTCCCCGGTCATTTGGTCCCTGGTCGATAGGCTCGCATACTTTGGTGGTAAGAACGAACTGATCTCGTCGCCCCTTGATAGTTTGGCCAAGGAGGCGTTCCGAGTCTCCGCGCTGATAGGTGTTCGCACAGTCAATAAAATTGACACCCTGCTCGATGGCGCGTTCGATTACTGCCCGTTGGATTGCTTTATCGGGGCGTCCACGAAAGGCAACCCCCAGACAGATGGGCGATACCTTAACGCCCGCTATACCAAAGTTGCGATATTCCATCAATTTCTCTCCTCAAGAAGTCATCTAAGTCAAAGTTAAAATTGTGTGCCCTTTATCCGGCATATATCGGTGAACAGGAATGGGCTTGCCAGACCTGATAGATTCCGTGATTGCTGCATCAATCTCCATGTGCCTCAACCCTGCCCAACCGTTCGCAACGAAAGGTCTCCCTTCCTTAATAGAGGCGACAAATTCGGCGATTAAATCCTCGAATTGGGTGACATATGTGCCTCCACCCAACTGTCGTGCATCGCTCCAATGGTTCACATCAAACGAACCGTGCAGATGCCAAGAAGCATCGCCGGCGATGTTGTCAATGGTCGCTTCTCCTAACTCGCCGATCCACTTGATTTGAAACTGCAACCCCAAGTCCTGCGATACCGCCAATGTCCCCACAGCACCATTCTCGAACTTCAAACATGCCGCCTTGTTTCCCATCTCCGCGTCGGCCGCAAAGGCAAATACCTCCTCAATCTCCCCACTCAGAAAACGAACCATATCAATGATGTGATTCCAAGACCCCAGAGCGGTGCGGGCTTGAATCTGCCGAAGCTGCCCCAGTTGACCACTTTGAATCACCTGCTTCACCCGCTTTACATTGCGTGAGGCGTGAAGACAGAAACAGATACCAAATTGTACGTCATGCCGTCTCCATTCGTCAATCATCTCTTGGGCGATCGGTACATCGGAGAGTTGAATTTTGTACTGACCCTCCGCTCCCGCTAAAGGCTTTTCAGTGAACACATGTAACCCCCGCTTCAGACATTTCATGACAAGCGCATAACGATAGCTCTCACCAACAGGGATATCCACGATGTCAATCTCTTCCGCGTCGAGCATCTCGTCCACATTGGTATAGGCTGGTACGCCGTACCGGGCTGCGCCCGCCCTCGCCCGTTTCTCAACGAGGTCGCACACAGCAACAATCTGACAATCGGTTAATTTGGCAAACGATGGCGCATGGTGATTCGCCCCCTGTGCACGATACCCAAGAATCGCAACCTTGAACATTGAAATTCCCTTTCTCCTTTATCCAACTGCCTCCCAAAGCGTCGTCAGATATTCGCGGCTCCTTTTCAGGATAGCGAGTCGCTCCTCGTCTGGAACATTTTCACAGTTTATCAGATGGACACGGGCTGCTGGGTTCCGTTTGAATGCCTTGATGTACAGCTCAAATGGACTGTGTCCGGTCCCTAACTCAATCGACCACATGGGGTGCGGACGATCTTTTGCCAGACTATGGTCCTTCCAGCCCACAACCGGTATCCGATTGGGATATTCATCAACAAGTAACCACCCGTACCCCTCGGCACTCGTCATATGCCCGATATTGAGAATAATGCCGGCATTCTCGCGGGGCATGGAATCAAGCAATAAGCGGCAATCATCCAAACCCTCCACCCACGCGGTATGGTGAATATCAACCCCAATTTGGAGCCCCTGATCCACAAAGGTCTCTGCCACCGTGTTCATGCAGGTAGCAAGCCGTTTGATTTTCGTCGCTTTTTCCGCCGTAGGCACCTTAGACGTGCCACAGCTGGGAACAGGGTGCGTTAAGCATTTACATCCCAACGCCAATGCGTAAGCCGCATATTCTGTTAACGCCGCAATTGTCGGTTCGATCCCCGCATCGCTGTCGATATCGATGTCACCGGAAAAATGGAGCGCACCGATTTCCAGTCCGGCGTTACGTATCGCCTTGCGGACATGCTCTGGATCAGAACCAAGGACGTTGGGGAATGGACTTTCACTCCTGCCTTCTGCACCGACAGGTTCTGCCCCTAGACTCGTAAGCAACAAGATGAAATCAAAACCGAGTTCCTTGATCGCCGATAAAGTTTTTTCAAACGACATATGATGTCCCACAGCGTGGGTCACAACGCCAAACCTCACCGATTTTCAACTCCTTCTTTACTTCCGCTTTTTAAGTATATCTCCTCTATAATTCAAAAAAAATACTTGCAGAGTCCATAGCTTCTCTTGTAAAATGTAAGGGATCCGATGTTGATTCACATGGATACAAATCCAATCCGTGCTATCAAGCAATCAAATCACCCGCCCGGAGGGATGAATATCAACCCGAATCGGATCTCTGGGAAATTCTGATACTTTAGGAGGACTAACAATGGAACTACGAGTTGAATACTGCTCTGCTTGAAACTACCTGCCCAGAGCCGTCAGTTTGACGGACGATTTGTTGACCAAATACAAAACAGACGTTAAAGGACTCACACTTGTTCCCAGTGGTGGTGGATGCTTTGAAGTCTCCCTGAACGGAGAACTGATTTACTCTAAATTGGAAACAGGAGAGTACCCAACCACAGGACAGATTGTCTCTGCCATCGATGGCGGTTAAAAAATAGACTTATGATGCGTGGTGAGAAAATCAAAAAATCATCACGCATCCCCCCCACCCACTCACACATCAACTACCGTTGACAGCAGCGCGGTAATCGAAGGCTCAAGGTATTAAAGGTATTAGCTGAAATCGACGTACAACTCTCGCACCACACCCCGCATATCCATCTCGTATTCTATATCCACAATCGGCGGACGTGACGGATACCAATGGATGCCGTGCCCCTTACCTGCGACTAGCTTCGGCAGTACAATCTCTTCAACGAGGCCACTGATCGGATGCACAGTGTAGATGTTAATCCGATTCACCGCATCCCAAACACCGCCCAGCCCCAAGAGACGGTTCTCCATCACTTCGACGACATAAGTCGCCTTCTCGCGTACGGCTTCCCTATCGGTTTCTCCCCGTCGAACGATGCCTTCAGCGTTCAAGGCAGCTTCCAAAAGCTCACCGGCACCTGCAATGATGAAGGTTGGTTCTACTGCATTATCACAAGGCAGCACATGAGAAAAGCCGTAGAGCATCGGCACTTCCGGTGGATCTACCAACGGTGCCACATTTGTGCGTGCCAACGGATTGAGCTCATCCACATAAAGCCCCCATTCCTGCAAAACTTCGCAGTACCCACGATTAAAGTCAATGAACCCCTCCATGGTGAAAGGTGCTGGACTTCGGAGTTGAATCGCACATAAGGTTGTCCGTCCTTGCCCTCGTGCTTTCAAATACGTATCAATATGCGTAAATCCTTCACGCCATGGGATAGGATGTTTCAGCGTAACATTGACGATTTCGTAACCGGGATCAGCGATGACGCCGCAGGAATACGGATCGATGCCTTTGAGAAAATGGTAATGACCTTTGGAATTATGGATAAGCACAGTTCCCTCCATCGGGATAAGGTAGTAGGCACGTTGCTTTGAATCCCGATCGCAGCATCGGGACGGGACATCCCCACCTCCGTCGGGCGGGCATCTTGACCGACCGATTACCTCAACGAGATAATATATGACGTCTTCAACTGTTCGCTCGTGTAAAAAATCGTGCAAAGAACCCGAATTTTTCCGAAAAAACTCAGTTGCTCCAAGCCACTCTGCACTTTCTTTTAACGTGTACCCAATTATTTTAATCTGATTCCGGGTGCCTTTTCGACATAGACCACACAAATTGTGGTTGATAGCCGAAAGTGGCTTCTGCCTTCGCACAACTTACAGGGGAAATATGACCCGGCAAAGCATCTCGAACCTCCGTCGTGTCTCTAAAATAACGTTCCACTAACGTCGCAGTCGGCTCTGACAACACAACCCGCGCCCCCGTGATATTGTAAGGACCCGAAGATACACATTCTGCCTCGACCGCCAACCGACACGCAATTGCAGCATCGCGAGCGTCCGTTCGTGTCCATAACAGCGAAGCTCCCTTGCTTGGATCCTGTACCAACCCATCAATTTCTGCATCTAATTGTACTGGTGTCCGAATCCCCATAAACCGGAACGAAAGAATCGTCATCCCAAAACGCTTGACGAAGTAATCTGCGGTCTGTTCGCCCACCACCTTTGATAGTGCATAACAGTTGGCAGGGCGTAACGGATGGACTTCATCAACCGGCACATAGACAGGCGGTGCTTCGGCAAATCCATAGACCTGTGCGCTAGACGCTGAGACCACCCGTTGAACTCCTAAGTCTGCACATGCCTGAAATAGATTAAAAGCCCCTTGAACGTTATCGCCGTAAGTGCGAGTATCGGGGACAACACCCGCATTTGCCCACGCACCCAAGTGGACAACCACCTCCACTCCTACAGCCGCTAACGCTTGATACACCTCACCGGCATCGGTCAGATCAACACGCAGGAAACGAGGCATCCTCCCTTCAGACGCTAATACGTCAACACCAGTGACACTATGCCCCGCATTTATCAATTCCTTTACAACATAACGGCCAATGCGGCCACTCGCACCGGTGACCAAAATCCGCATTTCCAACTCCTTTTCGTTGCACCAATCTCCCAACTTTGATAGAATAAAACAAAGCCTCAACAAACACAGGCGCCCAAACCTCATCTTACTGTAACCTGGAGTTGCTACCTGTCGGAAATTGAGGTGTCCTGTAAATTGCACTTTCAAGCCAAGCCAGAGGCTAGCCCATCCCTAAGTGAAAGGAAATCTATGGACTTTAACGAAATCAAGTTTCAGGACGCAAGAACGAGAACCTACCTCGGCAGTCCGAGCATCGTCCGACTTGCTGATGGGACGCTGCTCGCAACGCACGACTATTTTGGGAAAGGCTGCCCCCTAAACCACGAAAACGCACAACATCTGACCAGCGTCTACCGTTCAAGCGACAACGGAGAGAGTTGGACCAACATCACCCATATCGCTAATGCGTTCTGGAGCTCACTATTTATCCACAACGGCGACGTTTATCTGTTCGGTACATCACAGGAATACGGCTCAATTCTAATCCGCCGCAGCTGCGATGGCGGATACACCTGGACCCATCCTAAAGACGAGAAATCAGGATTGCTGTTTCAGGGCGGCCCTTTCCGCGCACCGCCCAATTATCATTGCGCCCCGGTGCCAATCCTTCTGAAAGACGGCAGGGTGTATCGGGCATTCGAGGACTGCGATCCATGTGTCTGGGGCAGCGGCTTCCAATCCCTCGTAATCTCCGGCGACGCAGGTGCAAATCTTCTAGATGCTGCAAACTGGACAATGAGCAACAAACTCCCCTTCGATCCGGCATGGGTTCCAGAAACGTGGGGAAAATTGGAGCGTCCGGGCTGGCTAGAAGGAAATACAGTAGAAACAAAGGACGGAGAGATCTGGAATATCCTCCGCTTCAATTCGCTCCCGCTGTGGGACAAGGCTGCAATCGTTAAAGTTCGGGACAACGGTAAGACTATCACGTTCGATCCAGAAACGGGATTCATCGATTTTCCCGGCGGCATGACGAAGTTCACCATCCGTTTTGACCCAGAGACCGGGCGTTACCTAACCCTGAGCAACAACAATCCCAACCCAAACCAACCCTCTCGGCGCACCGTGTTGTCGTTGCACACCTCCGAAGACCTCCTCCGTTGGGGGCACAACCTCACACTGTTAGAAGACGATCAGGGCTTGCCCTATGAGCAATCCGTTCAGTTAACCGGTTTCCAGTATGTGGATTGGCAGTTCGATGGCACCGACATTATCTACATCGTTCGCACCGCCTATGACGGTGCACATAACTTCCACGATGCCAATCGGATTACGTTCCATCAGATCCGCGACTTTCGGCGTTTGCTGTAGCCAATTCCACAAATGCTGTAAGTCGGTCGAGATTCAGATCTCGATAAAACACTTATAGCCCAATGTTCTCGATATTTTCGATTTTGGAAAATCAACCGACAGTAGGGCAACCCCAAGGGGTGCCCCTACAGAATCCAAAATCGCCTCAAGTCCATCAGATTGAGCCCCTCGGAATGGAGAGGGGTTCAATTTGTCAAATGCCAACAGAACTTAGTTACACGAGGCGCGATAAAAGTCAAATCGCTATATCTGTAGGTCGGGCATCTTGGCCGACTTCCAAAGCTATGGGCGATCTAGCAACTTGCGCTAGCCTACCATACAAACACCGTCCCCAACAATTCATTGGGGCTATCCCGCAGTGTGTCATAGATACGCTTGGCTTCACTCACCGGGACGACATCGCGGATTAAGGGGGTAATCTTCACCAACCCCCGATCGACCAGACGACACAGATTCTGCAGGTCATCGCGATCAAAATGGCTGTTCTGTTTCAGCTGAATCTCGCGGCCCTGACCGAGGTTAAAGGTATAGGTCACTTTGCCCCGTCCACCGATGAATATGACCCGGCCGCGCTGACGCACCGCACTGATGAATTGATCCTCCATACCCGGCACGCCGGCAAAGTCAATCACCGCGTCGAACGTCCCGTCAGCGACCCCTTTTTCCCAGCCATCGCCTGAAACATCCAGAACGGTTTCAGCCGCACCAATCTCCCTAGCAATCTCTAGACGGTTGGGGTTGATGTCGCAAAGTGTGGTACGGGCACCCATAACAGCAGCAATTTGTACAGCGACCTGGCCGATAATACCAGCACCCACAATTAGCACCCGTTCTCCCATCTTCAACTCGGTGTTGCGACAGGTACGCATGGCAACACTGGTCATCCCGAAAAGCGCAGCCTCCGTGCGGTCAACCGAATCGGGTAGCTTGATGAGCAAGTCGTCCTCTGCCATCACGACGTACTCCGCATGGACAGCACTCATATACAGCACATCTCCGACCTGTAGCTCGCTGACCTCAGGCCCTATCTCAATCACTCGTCCCACATTTTGGTAGCCGTTGCCGCCGGTGGGCAGTTGTTCGTCCTTGGGAGCGTAGTTTCCGCCAATCAGTTGATTGCGTTCCGTGCCGTTTGTTATCCCAGAATAGATTGTCTCGGTTTTGACTTCGTTCCCGGTTGGCCCCCCTGGTTCGGGCCAATCGTGGACAAGGACCTTCTGTCTTCTCTTATCAGGCAAGCCTTGAATGCTTAACGTACGCATTGACCATCTCCCTCTAAATCCTTCCTGCTAACCACTGAATGCCCTGCGAAATCACCGTGCGGAAATTGGGGTCAGAAAAGACCTGATCGTCGTGACCTGACTGACAACAGAACACACGCGCATTTTTGTACTGTCGAGCCCACGCCAGCGTTTTCATACTATCGGGGTGGTCGGTAGTCAACAATAGTTCACTGTCCTCCCCCGGATCCGCCATGATATAAATCTCATCCACCATCTCCCACGGAGTCAATCCCCGTGTGGTCGGGTGCTGCGGATCCACGATGTCAACATGCACGTTTTGGTCAATCTGGACACCGAAGCTGCGATCTTGAATACCACACAAATCCGACCATAACTGCCACTGCGGGAATGCAAGGATGGCGTGGTGCAGTACCAAGATACCCGTCCCATTTTCACCCAATCCCTCAATGGCTTCTTTGATTCTACCTTCGTCGGGCATCTGCCGATGAAAGTTATAGAACACAAGGACCTCATACTGCTCCCGAACTTTGCCGGCATCCGCCGCAAAGTTCTCCAGATCCTGTAAGTAAAAATCAATTTCGGGAATACTCCTGAACAACGCATGAAACCCCGGCACATCAAAAGCGTGTTGTCCAGTGATCACCGCTGTTTTAATCCTACTCATAATTCCTCCAATTACAAAAGTCAAGTCGGCAATTTCGCGCCAACATAGATGAGGGGTGCTCATAAAGTAGTAGGCACACTCCGCCGTGCCGTAAACCCCACAACCGCTACAGCATATATGGCTTGGCTAACACACAAATGCCATTAAACTTACCGACCCCCGTCGGTGGGGCATCTCACCTCATCTCTCACCTGACACCCATATCTGTATCCGTGCAATCTGTGTCCCCCGCTGCATCTGCGATTCAGATAATTATTATGAGCACCCCTCAGGTATGTAGTAGGGTGATTTATCACCCGTTGTGACGCGCAATAAATTGCGCTACTACAAACTGAAAAAAGGAGGAGACACAATCCGCCGGGCCGTAAACCCCACAACTGCTACGGCATATGGCTTGGCTAACACACAAATGCCATTAAACTTACCGACCCCTGTCGGTGGGGCATCTCGCCTCACTTACTGTCTGAGACCAATACCTGTATCCGTGCAATCTGTGTCCCCCGCTGCATCTGCGATTCAGATAATTATTATGAGCCTCCCTCAGGTATGTAGTAGGGTGATTTATCACCCGTTGTGACGCGCAATGAATTGCGCTACTACAAACTGAAAAAAGGAGGAGGCACAATCCCTCGGGCCGTAAACCCCACAACCGCTACGGCATATATGGCTTGGCTAATACCCAACTGCCATTAAACTCCCAACCCTAATTGGGAAAAACAAATCAGGTATGTAGTAGGGTGATTTATCACCCGTTGTGACGCGCAATAAATTGCGCTACTACAAACTGAAAAAAGGAGGAGACACAATCCGCCGGGCCGTAAACCCCACAACCGCTACGGCATATATGGCTTGGCTAACACGCAACTGCCATTAAACTCCCAACCCTAATTGGGAAAAACAAATCCTTGGAAGGTCCGGAATCGAGACTTGCGCCCCTCCCTCTGCTTGCGGGGGGATAGAGGGGGGCTTGGGTGCCCCTTTGTACGCATGTGCACGTCGATCTATACTGTCTATCTCCCACAATTCAAAAACCGAATCACAAAAATAGATTTCTGGATAGATAATTAATCAGGACGGTGCGACGATGGGTGTCGCTCTTCCACGGATAGGCACCGTGCGTTTGCGCGCCTCCCATAAACATGAGTACATCCCCTGCCTTCATTGACACATGGCGGACTAACCCCATATGATCATCGCAAGATTGCACACCCGGCGGCGTAGGATATCTCGCCTTGTGGCTGCCCGGCACACAGACGAATCCGCCCTCCGCTTCGGTCACATCGCGCAGCTGCCAAGCAACGTTCACCGAATCACAGTAAGTCCGTCCATTCTGCAAAAGGTAATTGTTCCCAGCTCTCGCGGGTTCGCCACCACTGTGCAGAGCGTGCCCGGCAGTTCCCTTCACCGAACAGATTGCCGTGGCGTTGCCACACCGGAAGCCGCTTCCTTCCATCCAGTTGAGTCGATGTATCACCGCCGGGTGGGCAATCATCTCCCGAAAAGGATTGCAATATGGCTTCGGCAGTTCAAATAGCCCTCCCAAATCGGGTCTCCCCGTCCCCGCAAGCGTCTTTGAGCCTTTGTCAGGAGCTCCGCCCACCACAATCCGATCCGCAAATTTGTCGATCGCCTCATTCGCTGCTTCAAGCCATGCTGCCTCCATCACATTCCGAATCACAAGGTGCCCGCACAGATCCCAGAAGTAGAATTCCTGCTCATCAATAGCGGAGTCGGGATCACGGATATAGATTGACGGATGATAAACTTCGGGCGATTCCTCAGTCCAACAGGTCTCCCCATCCGATTTCACCACAGACGGAGGAGAAACGCGACAAGAATCCTGGCCCCGCATCACCGCACGTTGCACCGGGGTCAACTCCGCCATCCACTCGGGGGACGAATCCTCCTCACGTGCTGCATCAAGATTGATTGACGAGCGGGCATTCTCACCGATGTACCCGGATGCGAGCAGTCGCTGTGGTCCCTTCCCCTTCCACGGTCTCATGCTGTGCAGCGTGGCCTCTGCACAAAGCAGCAAGTCGCCCGCTTTAAGGGACGGTTGAACGGTCAGTCCCATATCGTCCGAGCCGGTCAGCACCCCCTTCGGTGTCTCAACGTAGTTCTTGTGGCTCGCTGGAACCAGCACAAATCCACCATCGCCCGCTTTCACATCCGCCAGTGCCCAAATAGCAAGCACCCCCTGACAGAACCGGACGCTGTTCTGGTGATAGTAAGCGCGGGACCAGTCCCGCGGCTCGTTGCCCCCGACCATCGTGCCCCCCGCGGCCCCTGCTGCCTCCCCAATAAGATGTGGCTCCCGGTCAAGTTGGAATTTCTCCCCACAGATCTGGTTGAGATACCACACCAGTCGGGGATGGTCGCGCAGCCTTGCCAAAGACTCCGCTAGCGGGGTAGTCCCCTCCTGATCGAGATCCCGGCTACACGCCGCAATCTCTTCCTGCGTCAAGACATCTCGAACGATTAGATAACCAGCGACATCGAAGCAATAGTTTTCCTCATTGCTCATCAGGTTTCGGTCCATCACTTCCCCCTCGGCGCAATGCCCCTATCTTTTCACGTTTCACGCCCTACGTCAACACTTCAACCAAACGCTTGGCTATAGCCTCCTCTTCACCCGGCATCAGCGTCATCGAATTGAACACCACACTATCCGCACCTCCACCGTTCACGATAGAGGGAGCCCCCGCTCTCAACTCGCTATTCACCTGTTCCGCTGTTTTCCCACACGAGGCGTCGAGGGTGATGTGTACCGATGGATGCTGCTTGGCATCAACTACCTGTGCGTGGACTCCATCAATTGACTCGGCGGCTTGAGCGATATATTCCATCTGTGCACGCCACTCGGCATACTCCTCTTTCTCATCTTTCGCCAGGAAGATTTCAACCGCTGTGAGCAGCCCCATGACCTCCTCTTTGCCAACCTTCATGCCGCGTCCAATTGCGCTGTGCGGGTTAGAGTTGAGACGCGCTGCTTCGACAAACTCCTGTTTCCCAATGACCAAGCCTGAATTTTGGGGACCGCGAATCCCCTTTCCGCCGCTGAAATTCACCAACGACGCTCCCATTCCAGCAATCTCTGTCAAGTTAGACCGAGGCGGCAGTTGCGCTGCGGCATCAACGACCACAGGCACCCCACGCGCCGTAGCTTTAGGAATAATTTCTGCAAGCTGCTCTTTCGGCTGCGCCCCAAAGAAGAAGACAATCGCCGCGGTATTGGGACCAATCGCATCTATCATATCCACTGCCGTAACCGCTTCGCGGGTGCCAACCCTGACCAACGTTCCACCGACCGCCTCGATTCCCTGATGAATATAGTAATGCGAATCAACTAGGCTAATAATAAACTCGTTTTTTGCACCGCTCGTGTCAGGTAGCTTGTGAACACGGTCTACATCTGTGCCTGTCAGACATGCGGCGGCAGAGACCTGGACGCCACTTGCCGCCCCACAAGAAACGAATGCGGCTTCAACCCCAATCATCTCCGCCAACTTGTCGCCAACCCTCTCGTGGAGTTCATTGAGATGGATGAACGAAGTTGCCGCCTCACGCATGGATTCGACAACCTCCGTCGGCATGATGCTGCCACCAAGCGTTGTGATGGTTCCACTTGCGTTAATAAAAGGTTTGATGCCTATATCTTGATACGTTAGCATTGGATCTCTCCTGATAAATTTTGGCTACAAATATAAATCCAACCAATTTTTCGCATGGTTGTTGAAATCGGTACATGATGAATGCCCCAAATCGGGGTAGATCATCAACGCTTTCTGGCTTGCAATCCGTTCAAACACAGGAATAATCGTGTGGTACGGGCAAACGTCGTCTTTCATTCCGATATTAACCAGCATAGGACAGGTAATCATTTCCACCAGATTAAGCGGATCAAAATAAGTGAGTGTTTCGAGAACGGTCTCTTTTTGCTCAGGGTGTTGACTTAGATATTCACCGAGCTCGACATACGGGTTCGTTTTCACCTCAATTGAGAGCGGATAGTTACACAAAAACGGTTCTTCGGCAACCCCGGCTTTAATTCGCGTATCCAAGGAACTCGTTGCAAGCGTCAATCCACCGCCCTGACTGCGGCTCCACATTCCAATCCGATCCACATCAATTTCAGAGCAACCCACCAAAAAATCGATACCCCGCACACAATCCATATACGCCCCACGATAAAAATACCTGTCCCGATCTGTAATATAATAGGTGAGGTACGTCCCCGATTCAATCTGCCACTCGGCCTTGCTCTCCCCCTGGCTTCGCGGAAACAGCGTAAGGACAGCGTATCCCTGAAGCACCATATGAGTGGGGATTTGCTTGCTCCCACTGTAACCAGGGACAGCGAGAAGGGCGGGACATTTTCCCCGCGGCTTATCCTTCGGCACCGAGTACCAACCCCGGAGTTTGATTCCGCCAAAACTGGTCAGCACCACGTTATAGGTCTCGAACTCTCTACCACTCAACTCAGGCGCAGGTGAGAGTTCAGGCTTCATCGGAATTTCATCGAGTACCGCACGTGTCCCTTCCCAGAACTCCCGAACATCATTTGGTGAATACATAACCCGATACCTCCGTCAAACATGAAGCGTAAATTGAGGATAGGCAATCTGCTCCTAGCCCTATTCCTTGATTTTTCATCATACCGTTTTGTGGAAACGCTGTCAATAAAAAAGATAGGGCAAATCCTTTGTAGGGAACGCAAATCTACGTTCCGTATTCATGTTCTTAACATGGATGTTATAAGAGTTCGTAGTAGCGCAATTCATTGCGCGTAGAATGGGTGGGGTTCTTGACAGAAAGGAGTAGCGGTTATGGTTTACAAGAAACGATTTATTCCTTTCCTGGCTCATTGAGCCTACCCCCTCAATCAGGGGGAAGATATACCGTGTGGGTATTTGGGACTGAGGGGGGGGCAGCACACTGGAGCAGGCCTACTACAATTGCACCAATGAGCGAATGAACCAACAGAGCCCCGGCGCACCGCCATGTGACAATTTAGATCAATTTACTAAAAATCAAATGACGATTCTCTGTTGATTTAATCGTAGTATCCATGTTATAATTAGGGGTGATCAGTTGTCTGCCTAAAACTTATCCGCATTGACCGCTGATTTCCATCACTTATTCCAAGTGAAAGATTTCTCAAATTCATTAAGGAGGGAGCGCGTTTTTAATGGCTTACTACATAACAGAAGAATGCGTCGGTTGTATGGCATGTCTAACAAATTGCCCCGTTGATGCTATCACCGGCGACCGCAAAATGCTTCATATCATAGACCCGGATATCTGTATCGACTGTAGTGCGTGTGGTATGGTCTGCCCGGTTGAAGCCATCCACGATCAGAATGGAGATGTCGCTAAATTTATCAAGCGTCCCAAAGATCGCCCAATCGCCATCATCTATGAGGAACTCTGCTCTGGTTGTGATTTCTGCGTCCACATCTGTCCGTGGGATTGCCTAGAGCTAAAAGACCCCGTGACCGGCGAACACGCCGAGAGTTTCTTCGGTATCTGCGAACTTGCGAAACCGAAAGATTGTGTTGGATGCAAGCTCTGTGAAGAAGTCTGCATCAAAGATGCAATTCGTGTTGAATCTCCAATCTTAGTGGAATGGCAGGAAGCGGCAGATTAATCATGATTAGAAGCATGACGGGTTACAGCCGGCATAAAGCAGAAACACCCTTTGGCCAATTAATCATTGAAATCAAATCGTGGAACGCCCGCTACTGTAAAGTAACCGTCCGTACCCCAGAATTTCTCTCCAGATTTGACCATCAAATCAATAGCACCATACGGAATCGAGTTTCGAGAGGACAAATCCAAGCCATAGTTGAGTGGACCGAAGACGCATCCGTTTCAAACCAACTCCCCCTTCTCAATTCTAATCTGGCGGAGCGGTACCATCAAGCACTTGTAAAGTTGCAAAATAGGCTGCAATTCGGTGATGAGGTGTCGCTCGCTTTGTTAGTCCAGCTCCCCGGCGTCCTAACTGCACAGAAAGCCGATTTGGACGAAGAATTAGTGTGGAAGGTGTTACAACCTCACCTAGAAACCGCTCTGGAGGGATTGGAAACAACCAAGCAGGCAGAAGGAGCTGCCATGTTGGAAGAAGTCAAAGGACGCCTCCACTCTGTCCAGCTTCTGACCCGGAAGATAAAAGCGGCTAGCGCGAATCTCGTGGAATCCACGCATACAAGACTCGAAGCACGTTTGAACGAACTCCTTGAGGAGCGTGTTAAAATTGACCCACATCGCCTCACGATGGAGGCGGGCATCATCGCCTCTCGTTCAGACATCACAGAGGAACTGGTGCGCCTCGACAGCCACTGCTCTCAGTTTGATGAATATCTGCAAGCAACCCAACCCATCGGCAGACAACTCGATTTTCTACTACAAGAAATGAATCGAGAGGCCAATACCATCTCCGCCAAAGCGTCTCGATCTGCCATCTCCTACACCACCGTTGCCCTGAAAACAGAGATTGAAAAAATTCGGGAATTGGTTCAGAATGTGGAATAATCGACCATCCCGAAAGGGATTATTCATTGTTATATCGGGCCCCTCTGGAACCGGCAAAACCAGTGTTATCAAAGAACTTTGTAAAGTCGATACAACATTAGAGTTTTCGATCTCCGCAACGACTCGTCCACCCCGCTCCAATGAAACTGATGGTGTCGACTACCATTTTTTAGACCAAACCAAATTTGAAGCCCTGATTCAGGGGGGAGGTTTTCTAGAGTGGGTGAAATATGGCGGACACTACTACGGCACCCTAAAATCCACGATAGAATCAACCATCGAAAGCGGTAAGGATTTGATTTTAGAAATTGATGTGCACGGGGCGAAAAAGATAAAAAACCTTGACATCCGGTGCACCAGCATCTTTCTCTTACCTCCCTCCCTTGAAAGTTTAGAGAAGCGGCTTCGCAACCGCAGGACAGAATCTGATTCGGAACTTCAACAGCGTTTGCTAACAGCGAAATCAGAGTTCGCTTATATTGTAGACTACAACTACTGTATCGTGAATCCGGACCATAATGTCAAGAAAGCTGCGACTCAAATTCGCCACGTCATCTCCGCAGAACGCTGTCGAATTGACGGGCAGCTTCTCGATGTAATCTCTCAAGAGTTTTCTACTCCCCAATAGCAGAACGCATAGCTGAAAACCCCCTTTCCACAGTACCCCGGCATCAACGAAAAGGAAAATTAACATGAACGGAGATGACAGGGCAAAACCCCGCAATACACCGAAAGTCGAAATCTCAGTCCGCAACTTCGGACCGATTGCAGAAGCCGATCTCGACCTTCGCCCCTTAACGGTATTTGTCGGACCGAGTAACACCGGTAAGACCTATCTTTCAATGCTAATCTACGCGCTGCACCACCTCTTTGAGGAATTCTCAGGATTTCCTGTGCTGCACATCTTACGGCTCTTAGCGTATGGCTTAGATTACAATCCTCCGGTAGACAAGAAAGAACTTCTGAACGCATTCAACAAGGCAAGCTGGGATCAACCCTTCAAATTCTCGGACCTACCCCAAGGGGTGCGCGAACGGGCACAGACGAAACTTAGGACCCCGTCCTTCCTCGGACCAGATCTAAAGACCAAACTCCTACGCTGTTTCGACCTCGATTCCGTTTCAGGGTTAATACGGTCGATCGGGGACCAAAACGATGAAATCACTATTTCACTGATAGTCGGTGAGGAGAACCAGGACCTCTGGTCTTTGACAATGGGAGTCTCTGAATCAAGAATCGCCATAGATGGAGCGATCAACGAAAACGCTACCATTTTTCCAGCGGATCGGTTGTCCTCGATTCCGCTAATTGATTTTGACGATATCATTGCACTCTTGTCCGAATATCGCAGATGTGAACAAAAAGCTTACTATCTCCCCGCCGCCCGGAGTGGCATCATGCAGAGCCATCGGGTAATAGCAAGTTCACTTGTAGCACGTTCTACCCGCGTTGGCTTGGAAGCGTCAGAGATTCCGACCCTTTCGGGCGTGGTAGCAGACTTCATAGAAAAACTCATACTCTACGAAGGACGTGCAAGATTAAGGAAAAGCACAGAACCGGACGACGGAATCAGTCACATTGCCAATGTATTGGAAGACGATCTGCTCAATGGACAGATAATCATAAAGCCCTCACCGGCGGGGTACCCAGAATTTCGCTATCGTCCCCAAGAAACTAAACAGGACATTAGTCTGACCCGTTCCTCGTCAATGGTATCTGAACTCGCTCCCCTTGTGCTGTTCATCCGCGGGCTCGTCCGTCCCGGCGACACGCTCATTATTGAGGAACCGGAAGCCCATCTGCACCCCGCCGCTCAGGCTGACATGGCAAAGACCATCGCTCGCTTGGTCCGTGCTGGAGTACGGGTGCTTGTAACAACACATAGCGACTACATGCTCCAAGAGATTGGAAACTTGGTGCGTGTCGGTATGCTCAAGGAAAAAAATGCGCTAAAAAAAGAAACCAACGATTGGCTGTTACCGGATGAAGTGGGAGCGTGGCACTTCCAAAAAGATCAGCCGGTGAAGGAAATTCAATTCGATCACATTGTAGGCATCGAGCCTGAGGATTATGAGGATGTGGCCGAATCCCTTTACAACCGTTGGGCCGGCTTGCAGAACCGAATTGAGGAACTGAAAGACGAGAGCGAACTTGAATGTGAATAAGGTTCTCAACGCTATCCGGGAACGGGTGGATAAATCAAGTCTTACCGATTCGTGTGGAGGTGAGGGCTGTAGTGTGGACATGACCGATATACCCTTCCATCGGGTTGTGATAGATGTCGAGCGTGAGTTCGATTCACGCAACATAACAGAGAAACGGTGTGACCGTCTTCTCTTCTTTATTGACATCACTGAAAACAACCTCGTTGCGGCACCCATTGAACTCAAGAGCGGCAAAGCCGAACAATCGGAGGTAACTGAAAAGCTGCAAAACAGTTTGAACTTTGCCGCCAACATCGCTCCAAGAATGAGGGCTCTGAAAACCGTTTACAGACCAATCCTGTTCCAAGGGCGGGGCATTAAATGGATTAATCCCAGAGGGACAAAACAACTTAATGTGAACTTTCGCGGCAGTAATCTGCGGATTCGGGTAGGGCATTGCGGAAAAAGCCGGAATCTAGTGAGAGTGCTGTCTGAGCCAAACAACCTCTAACAACCTTCGCTTGCCCTAAAAACACAATGCTAACCCTCACCCTCAAACCCACTCACAAACCCATCAGAGACTACTACACCGCACTCGATCGATACACTCGATTGGGTGTCACGCACGAAACCGCCGTTCGATCAGCCTTCCAATTTCTGCTCGAATCCTGTGGACGCCAGTTTGATTGGACGCTCGTCCCTGAATATTCAATGACTGGAGATCAAAACAGGCGTATTGTTGTTGACGGTGCCTTGATTGACAATTTTAACCTGATTCACGGCTATTGGGAAGCGAAGGATAGCCACGACGACCTGATTACCGAAATCGGACGAAAGTTGGAAAAAGGATACCCCCGCAACAATATCCTCTTCCAAACCCCACACCGCGCACACCTTTGGCAGAACGGTCAGCAGATACACCAAGCCGACCTCACCGACCCTACCCAACTGATAAAGATTCTCGACACCTTTTTTGCATACCGGCCACCAGAATACACCCAATGGGAGGAGGCAGTTGCACATTTTAAGAACAGAGTCCCCGACATCGGGAGCGAGCTAGCGGATTTAATCCAAAAGGAACGGGAGACCAGCCCCCACTTTACCGGGGCATTTAAGGCCTTTTACGAGAAATGTCAGCAATCAATCAACCCCAATCTTTCCGAAGCCGCTGTCGAGGAGATGCTTATCCAGCACCTCTTGACCGAGCGCATCTTCCGCACCGTTTTCGATAACCCCGACTTCACCCGCCGCAATGTCATCGCCAATGAAATTGAGAAGGTAGTAGACGCACTCACCTCACAGTCGTTTAGCCGCGATGATTTTCTCCGTAGCCTTGACCCTTTCTATGCAGCAATCGAGCGCACAGCGGCAACAATCAACGACTTCTCCCAAAAACAGGGATTTCTCAACACCGTTTATGAACAGTTTTTTCAAGGTTTTTCGGTGGAGGTCGCCGATACACACGGTATCGTCTACACGCCGCAGCCGATTGTCAATTTTATGGTGAGAAGTGTTGAGGAGATATTACAGACTGAATTTAATCGGTCGGTCTCCGATGCCGGTGTCCACATCATCGACCCGTTTGTTGGAACGGGCAATTTTATCGTGCGGACGATGCGCGAAATTCGCAAGACTGCGCTGTCGGAAAAATATACGACAGAATTGCACTGCAACGAGGTGATGCTGCTGCCGTACTACATCGCGTCAATGAATATCGAGCATGAATTTTACGAGGCGATAGGCACGTATCGTCCCTTTGAGGGCATCTGTCTTGTGGATACGTTTGAACTGGCAGAGGAGCGACAGTTGCCGCTATTCGCGCCGGAGAACACCCAGCGCGTTGAGAGTCAGAAGGTGGCCCCGATGTTTGTGATTATTGGCAATCCACCCTATAACGTCGGTCAGGTCAACGATAGCGACAATAACAGGAATCGGAAATATCCAGCGATGGACGCACGGGTTGCAGAAACCTATGCAAAAGATTCCAAGGCGACGCTCAAAAGTAAACTCTACGATCCGTATGTAAAAGCAATTCGGTGGGCATCGGATCGGATTGGTGAGGAAGGGGTTATCGCCTTCGTGACCAACAACAGCTTTCTCGGTGATGTGGCGTTTGACGGAATGCGGAAACACCTTGCAGACGATTTCGACGCGATTTATATTTTGGACTTGGGCGGAAATGCACGGAAGGGATTGAAGGTCTCGGATGCCAATGTGTTCGGGATACGGGTCGGCGTGAGCATTAATCTATTTGTGAAGAACGGACGGGCGATGAATCGCCCTACTACAAACAGAGGAGGCTCGGTCTCTGCTTGTATCTTTTACTATCGCACCGATGACCAATGGAACAAAAAACGAAAGTTCGATTTTCTGAATGAGTATGGACATATAGGCAATCTAGATTGGCAGACCATTCTTCCCGACACACGCCACACATGGTTGACAGAGGGGCTCCACGCCGAATTTGAAACCTTTATCCCGATAGGGACAAAGAAAGCGAAGACAGAAAAAAGTGAGGTGATGGAGGTAATCTTTCACAGGTTCAGCAACGGCGTTAAAACCAATCGCGATGCGTGGGCGTACAACTTTAATCGAAACGCTTTGGCTGAAAACATAAGCGGTATGATTGATACCTACAATGCAGAAGTCGATCGATGGAAACGTCAAGTCAATCGGAACGCAAATGTCGATGATTTTGTGGTTTATGATGACAAGAAAATCAAGTGGGATCGGGAATTAAGACAGCACTTAAAACGAGAGAGAATCGCCGAATATACCGAACACAAGGTGAGAAGTTCATTCTACCGTCCTTTCACAAAATCAAACCTCTACTTTGATCGGGTTATGAACAATTGCGTGTATGTGTTACCATCTATCTTTCCCACACCAGAGGCCGAAACAGAAAATCGGGTGATTTGTGTTGCTGGTATTGGTGATAGAAAAGGCTTTGGTTGTCTTATAACAAACAGGATTCCTACCTTAGATTTAGCCTTTGAAAAGGCCCAATGCTTCCCCTTTTACACCTACGACGAGGACGGAACAAACCGCCGCGAAAACATCACCGATTGGGCGTTAACACAATTCCGAACACATTATCAAGATGAGAAAATCGCCAAGTGGGACATTTTTCATTACGTCTACGCCCTCTTGCATCACCCCGACTATCGGGAACGGTATCAAGCGAACCTCAAGCGCGACCTGCCGCGCCTGCCGTACACCCCCGACTTTTGGGGGTTTGCCAAAGCGGGACAACGGTTGGCGGAAATCCACATCGGCTATGAGGAGATGCCCGAATATCAGCTCGCATTCATCGAAAACCGTGAGGTGCCGCTCGATTGGAGGGTGAAGAAGATGAAGTTGTCCAAAGACAAAACGCAAATAAAGTACAACAACTTCCTAACCCTCGACGGGATACCGGCACAGGCGTTTGACTATCGGCTTGGGAATCGGTCCGCGTTGGAATGGGTAATCAACCAGTATTGCGTCAAAACAGACAAACGCAGCAGCATCCTCAACGACCCGAACCGCCCGGACGATCCAGAGTACATCGTCAAGCTAATCGGGAAGGTGATTGCAGTCAGTTTGGAGACAGTAGCAATTGTGGAGGGATTGCCGGCACTTACATCGTAACCGACTGGAGAGTGGCAATCTGAGATACGCCCTCGATTCCATCTCCCCACAATGGATTATCCTGAAAATCCGCTAATCCTGTAAATCCCGATTCAGACAATATATTGTCAAAAGCACAGGAAGATAGCATAATGAACAAAAAAAATAAGACCATCATTCTCGGCGTTACCGGCGGAATTGCCATCCATAAATCTATCGATATAGCGAGCCAATTGGTGAAGCAGGGGCACTCGGTGTATGTAGTCATGACAGAAAACGCGGCATGCCTGGTGCAGCCGATCCAATTTCAGGTCATTTCCCGAAACCCTGTGCTACTTGACCTCTTCGATCTCGGTTCCGACTGGAAGCCGGTGCACATCGATCTCGCAGACAAAGCCGATCTGCTGGCAATCGTCCCCGCCACGGCAAACATCATCGGGAAGATAGCGAACGGCATCGCCGACAACGCGCTCTCCACCGTCGCAATCTCCGTCCACTGTCCCATCCTGATCGCGCCCGCGATGGAACAACACATGTATGAAAACCCGTATGTCGCGGCAAACATCCAAAAATTGCAGTCACACGGCGTGGAATTTGTCGAACCTGTCAGCGGCGATCTCGCCTCTGGAAAGCAGGGGATGGGACGCCTGAACACGGTCGAGGTCATCTTGGAACGTATCACGCAAATGCTGAACACACTCAAAGACCTAAACGGGAAGCGAGTCGTTGTCACAGCAGGACCCACGCGGGAATACCTCGATCCAGTGCGTTTTATCAGCAACCGATCCAGCGGAAAAATGGGATACGCGGTCGCCGAAGCGGCACGAGATCGCGGGGCAGAGGTTCTCCTCATCAGCGGGCCAGCCACAGCAACACCGCCCACAAGCGTCGAAATCCGATATATAGAAACCACACTGGAGCTGCAAAACGCACTCCTCGAACGCTTCGATCAGACCGACATCGTGGTGATGGCAGCAGCCGTCGCCGACTACCGCCCACAAGCGTTCTCCCCGAACAAAATCAAGAAAACCGCCGATCAATTGACCATCCCCCTCGAACAAAACCCGGATATCGCACAAGCTCTGGGTGAACGCAAAAGGAAAGGACAGATTACAGTCGGTTTCGCCGCCGAGACGGATGACCTTTTGGAAAACGCCCAAAAGAAGCTGATCAAGAAACACTGCGATCTCATCGTAGCCAATGACGTCCTGGCAGAAGGCGCGGGTTTTGAAGGGGATACCAACATCGTGACCCTGTTGGACCAAAGCGGGAACTGCGAACAACTGCCCCTGCTCTCCAAACGCGAAGTCGCTGATCGAATCTTAGACCGTGTAGTTGAACTGATGCAGGCAGACGATTGACCTATGTATCATTAGCAATCCTATCGTCCCTAATTTATAGATTAAGCAATTAGGGCTCAATTACAAACTCTCCATACAACAGCTTGAACCCTAAAAAAACAAGGGGAGGGCTGCTATTAAAAAACGCCTTTAGGGCTAAAATCCTAGGCTTTATTTTTGGAATACCAATCTGTTTTAGTTTTGTATCCATTCGGATTTTGTGGTATACTAGAACCGTGGGATTTGCAAGAATCCTAGTGTTTCAACTTTGGGCGTATGTCAACATAGGGGGGCGTGAGTCGTATGGTCCGGTGATTCATCACCGAACTACGAGGGCTTGAACGTTCAACTGTGTAAGCCATAACCTTAACCGTATCTACAGAGCAATAGCAAAGGAGAAAGGAAGCAATGAAGATGAAAGTAACGATTTTCGTTCTGCTGATAGCAGGTGTCCTTTTAATCCTTACCCCGTTGGGCAACGGGAAACAGCGCCCTGGATTGGAATTAGTGCTCTATTATCCCCTTGACGAAGGCGGCGGTAGAACCGTGGAGGACAAGTCCGAAAGCGAAGCCGATGGCAGGTTAAGGGGTGGAGAATGGATTGATGGAAAATATGGGAAAGCCGTGCGGTTTAACATGAAGGATGGAGATGGCGATCCCGAAGGTACTGATAATATCCGAACCCGAGAAAGTGATAGCCTTGCCTTTCAGGGGAATGTGGAAATCACACTTATGGCATGGATCAAAAATGAGACGGACCATTGGGCCTGGGCTGGAATTAATCAGTTTGTGGTTATCTACAATCGTCCTGAAGGAAATAACGCAAATTACGGTTTTCGGATAGAAGACCCCGGCCATCCCGCGCTGTTTTATCGAGATGCAGCAGACGCAGACTGGCATCGTAAGACAGCAAGAGGGGACCCTTTACCGACGAAGCAGTGGGTGCATGTTGCGTGTAGTGCTATTCTAGGCAAGGGAGATACGATGAAATTCTATGTAGATGGCGAAGAGCGTCCCAGTGGATGGAGTCACGGCAACGGAAATTTTAAGGCAATTCCGGCACCGGGACCCATCGATATCGCCTCCCGTTGGGGCGGCGAGGGCAAACATCTCTTCCACGGCTCGCTTGATGAAGTCATGATTTGGAGGGGAGTTTTTGAACCAGATGAAATCAAAGAGATTATGTCGGCACCGGGGGATGAGTTCCTTGCTGTTCAACCCCGTGGGAAGCTCACCACAACATGGGCATCCCTAAGACGAAGTTTCTAATCAACAAACTTAAACCCGCAAGGATAACATTATTCGCCTCCTGATGTTTATATGAAACAGATACACTTCCTATCAGCATCAGGAGGCTTTTTTAGTTCAGGCTTGGTTGTAAATGCGGAAAGTCAGGGATGTAGCCACACTTATGAGCCACTTTCGGGGCTCCAATTCTCCGATGGATTGGGGTAGGCTTCGACAATGCGGAATACTAGGCTCTACGGTAGGGAAGTACTCAAAATTGGTGATCGGCTGCCTGAGAGGGGGTACGAAACATGAAAGCATTGGCAATCATAATGGGCTTCCTTTTGTTTCTAATGCCAGCCCTAGTCAGCGGAAAACAGCGTCGCGGATTGGAACTAGCCCTCTATTTCCCCTTCGACGAAGTAAAAGGAAGGACGACGAAAGACCTATTTTCGTTACGGCGGGCTTAGTTAAGTGTTTTGTTAAGTAAATTCAAACTGATCGGGATACGTCCCGATCATTACTTTAAAGTTACAAAAGGATGGATCATGGCTCAATTGAAATTAGACTTACCATCGTCAAGAGTAGGTGTTCTTCGCTATTGTGATTCTGACGGCTGTCCCGAACAAGGGAAAAAGTACCCAGCAGCGCATTTTGATTGGGGTTACCGTCCCGCAGATTATCGAGGGGTGGATGGACAGCTTATTATGCGTGATAAGATGGTTTTGGAGTGTCCTTCGTGTCACAGCATTCCTGTGCGCGACCGGTCGACTTCTGATGCTTGACTCATTCCAAGGTCTCATTGATGAGGTGATGATCTGGAAGGGAACCTTCACGGCGGAAGAAATCCAAGAAATTATGCTGGCACCGGGAATCGAGTTTCTTGATGTCGAGCCCCGTGGCAAGCTAGCAACGACATGGGCAACGCTAAAACAAAGTCTCTGAAGCGGATCTGTAAAAATCCATCGAACCTTTAGCATAGTTAAGGAGGTTTTTGATGAAAACGAAAATTTCTTTTCTCTTTATAGCAGGTGTCCTTTTACTCCTGACTCCGCCATCCTTAGTCCACGGAAAACGAGACCCGAAGGATTTAGTGCTGTATATCCCTTTTGACGAAGGAAGAGGAAAAACGACAGCGGACATGTCCGAATTTGAAAATCACGGCAAGTTGGAAGGAAACTGGAAGTGGGACGATGGGAAATTTGGAAAAGCCATACGTTTTGCCATCAATGACCCCGGTATCGTCCGCACCCCAGCAGATAAAATATTCGCCTTTGAAGGGGGGGACGAAATCACGCTTATGGCTTGGGTTAATATGGATGTCGCAAGGCCTGGGGCTCGTGGAATTCTCTATAATAGTCCTGACGCAAACAAGGCAAATTATGCCCTGCGTCTGGAGACCGTAGATCCATCTTTCTTTTATCGAGATAAAGGAGATCAGGACTTTCATCGTGTCACAGGGATATGGGACTCTGTACCGATAGATAAGTGGACCCATATCGCTGCCACCAATACTTTTGGAAACCCCGAAGCGATGAAAATCTATCTGAATGGAAAAAATCAGAAATCGAGCCGAGATGGCGGCGTTAATAAGGGCCATGAAGCAAAGGACTGGTCTAAAGGCAACGGAACAAAACCACCCCTACCCGCTAATGGTCCCATCACGATTGGCGGATACGCGATGTTTAGTGAACCGTTCCAAGGTGCTATCGATGAGGTGATGATCTGGAAGGTTGCTTTCACGGAGGAAGAAATCCAAGAAATTATGCTGGCCCCCGGAGACCAGTTTCTCAGCGTGGACCCGCATCAAAAGCTCGCTACAAAATGGGGTACTATAAAACAAAACGCAATGAGTAGATAGGGGCTTTTCTCTGAATTTAACGCAACGTCGTCCCCTCAGTCCCGAATACCTACACGGTTCTTTTCCCCTCCGCTTGCGGGGAGACTGAGGGGGGGCGTCCTTGCGTTTTATTAAAAGTCAGTAACTACTTATCCCCAAACAAAATCCGTGGGGAAGATTGTTAGAGCTAGCTCGCTTGCTTCTTGATGCACACGATCGCATAGATGCACATTCCCATCAGCATCAAGAGGCTTTTCTTTTATAGAGGAGAGTCAGATGATTTTAATGAGTCCAAGCATACAACCGGGAAAGACAGCAGAGGAACGGGAAGCGTTTCTCCGCACAGTTGGAATCATGGAAGTAAAAACGGTCTCCATGAGTATACCCGCCGTTTGGAGCGATGCAGATGTCGAGGATGTAAGGAGATTCCTCGAAGATCACGACATCCGACCGGGTGAGTTTAGTGCATTTCACAGCGGGTTTGGCGCAGCAGATAAAGCCGAGTACCAGTCAGCGATCGAACACTATCGCCGCCAACTACGTCACGCTCGGATCTTAGGTGCACACTGCGTCGGGTTTAACGTCGGACTAACCTACAGATGCACACCCCAAATGTGGTCCGACGAGGCGTGGAAGCGATGCCTCGATGCTGCGGTGGATTTGGCAAGGGAGGCAGAGGCAGCAGAGGTAGACGTTGCCGCACACCCCCATATCATGAGTCCGCTCTGCTCCGTGGAACGGTACAAAGAGATGTTTGAGGCAGCCTCCTCTCCCCGAATGAAGGCACTGATGGACTGCGTAAACCTGACCTGGCCCCATCTGTTCTACAGAACAACAGAGCTGGTGAATCAGATTTTCGATGGGGTGGGCGATAAAATTACCGCGCTCCACGCAAAAGACATAGCGATGTCAGCCGTGCGCCAGAACGAGAGTGGACGCTTATCAGTCGTTCACATAGACGAAGCCGTTCCGGGAGCAAAAGAAGCAGAGCACCGTTATGAATCCGGCGTTATGGACTATGCAACCATCCTTCGACGACTGGATGAGCTAAACCACGATGTTACGCTCTATGTGGAACACTTCCCCTACGAAGACACCATCGCAGGGCAGCAATACATCCGGCACGTCTCACGAGAGGTTGGCGTAACCATACACTAAAAGTAGTAGGCATACGCCGTATGTCGTAACCTCTATCCCGATCGATTGGGATTTAAAGCAATATACTGTAATCTTTATGCAAATTATGGCACCGCGGAGCCTACCTACTATTGTGCACTGAGAATGCGAGTATCGTAGGTTGGGTTGAACGGTTAAAAGCAAATCCCTATAGGACTTACGCAGTTGAACCCTCAAAGGAAACACCAAACACTGCTGTGCGACTGTCCTGGTGGATTGAAAACCCCCGGACTCTCGCGCAACGTTCCGGGCGGATGGAGCCAGGATTATCGCCCCATCGTGTCTGGTATTCTATGACACAATAGTCATAGTATCTTTCGGCGGCAAATCCTTCCTCCACCCAAATACAAAATCGGCAAAAATGACGCTCTACCAACAGGTTCGTGAATTCCTCAAACGCACCGGCAGAAACCCCAACCAAAAACTTGGTCAACACTTCCTGATTGATCCACACGCCTTGCAAGAGATAACGTGGGGGGCAAAATTGACCGATGCTGATTTCGTCTTGGAGATTGGGGCGGGACTCGGATTTTTGACCTCTGCGCTAGCGGCTACCGCCAAAAGGGTCACTGCGATTGAAATCGACGAATTTCTATACACAGAACTACAGCTCAAATTCTCAAAAACGCCTCACATCTCTCTAATCCGAGGGGATATTCTCAAACAGAATCTTCCCACCCTGCTGAATGACTTCCCACCCCAACATACCAAAATTGTCGCCAACCTACCCTACTATATCACCACACCGTTTCTATGGGAGCTACTGAAGTGCCACCAAAAAATCAGTGCTTGCGTCCTGACGATGCAGACAGAAGTCGCTGAACGCATCATCTCACCGCCGGGGAACAAACGTTACGGCACCCTCTCTATTGGTGTCTCCTACTATGCCGAGGCTGAAATTGTACACACGATTCCGCCGGATCGATTTTTCCCTTCACCACAGGTCAATTCCTCCGTTCTAAAGCTGCGGATGCGCGATACTCCTCAAGTCACCGTTAAAAATGAGACACTCTTCTTTCAAATTGTCCGGGCTGCGTTCCAATCTCGGCGCAAAATGTTACGAAACGCACTCCTGAAAAATGGCGTTTCTATTTCTACTGAAGTGTTTAATGCCATTTGTGCCCAACTCGCTATCGATCCACAGCGACGTGGAGAAACGCTGAGCATCGCTGAGTTTGCCGCGCTTGCGAACAGTCTGCATAAACAACTGAGCAAATCAGCAGACTAAGGGCTTCATGGATCGGCCTTACACCGCTCTGACATTATCAGTAAGAAAAGTACATCTTAGAGAACACCATGAAAACATACACATACCCGTTGATCTTACTCGCATCTCTGCTGCTGGCTTGCGCGCCCGCAATGCCGCCGTCACCAGCACCTCCTGACGCATTATTGCTCTATAGTGCGGCTTCAGCCAAGCATCACCAACTCGTGCACGGAGAGATTCCAGCCACCGAGGCAGAGTGGGGCTCCTTGATTAAAGAATTTCAGCGTACCATTGACGCAGATAAGGAAGGGGAGTGGGCAGACGACGCACAATATGCTATCGCCTCTTGCTGGCTCTGGTTGGGACAACGGAACGAACAACCCGGACTTGACAACGCAATTACCGCACTCAAAAAGCTACTCCAAAATTACCCTGATTCACCACACGCAGCAACAGCACACTACTGGCTAGGAGACTGCTATGATCGGCTTGGAGACCGCGGGGCGGCAGTGACACACTATCAAACCGTGATCGGGCACTATCTCAACCACACAATCGCCGACAAGGCGCAGTTGCGCCTCGGCAGAGCATACGAAGCCCAAGGCTATTTCACATTAGCACGTATTACCTACGACGCACTCTCTCAGCGAAGCCAAGATCTCCAAATCATCGCCCAAGCAGAGAAACGGGCTTCACGCCTTGATACCGAACAAACGGAGGAGGCTGCACCCATCGATTCTCCATCTGAAATTGTACCGCCAGAATCCCCTCAAGTCGCTCAACCGGATCTTCCAAAAACACCGCCGGAAGCGATCGAGCCCTCTCCTGAACCGCCGAAAGTGCCTCAACCCGTTGATGTTGTTCCACCGCCGAGGAAAGCCGACGCTAAGACCAAAATAGTAACGCCGCCAAGTGAAGCAAAACCGCCATCACAGAAGTCCCCCGCTAAAACCAAAACAGTAACGCGGCCGGACAAGGCACAACCTACACCTGAACTACCGAAAACATCAAAACCTGCTGCCGATCCATCGCTGGCACAGCAACTGGGCTTGAGCGTCAAAACGATTGTTATCGATCCGGGACACGGCGGCAAAGACCCCGGTGCCGTGAGTCAAACACGGCAAGAAAAACAGATTGTGCTCAGTCTATCAAAAACACTGCGCGACATCCTCGTTAAGAAAGGATACAATGTACGGCTGACACGCGAAACCGATGTTTATATCCCGATCAGAAAACGCACACAGTTTGCAACCAACCAGAAAGCCGATCTGTTCATCAGCATCCACGCCAATGCTAGCACCTCCCATAAGGCTGTGGGGATAGAGACCTACTACCTTGCCCTAGCATCCGACGAATCCGCCCGAATGACCGCCAGGCGTGAAAACATAGGGGCAGAGTACAACATGAAGGAGTTGGATGCACTTGTGGGAAGAATACTCAAGGAGAGCAAAAGCACGGAAAGCCGTCGGCTGGCACAACTCATTCAGGCGCAGCTGACATCAGGAAAACAGGTGAAGAATCGGGGGGTCAAGCACGCCCCCTTCGTGGTCCTCATCGGGACAAAAGTTCCCGCAGTGCTTGTTGAGGTCGGCTTTATCTCAAATCCAACGGAAGGGAAAAAGCTCACCACAAAAGCATACCAACGTCAGCTGGCAACAGCGATTGCCAAAGGAATCGAGCAATATATCAAAAGCATCCCGGCGGCAGCTGCAGCCCCATCCTAAATAAAGCAACTCGTGGCGTAGATTTCCTCATCTGTATAGGAGAGGCAGCTCTGCCTTTATTTTCGAGATTATCGCGTACAGAAGGACGCTCCCACAGAAGCTCACGTCTCCCCCTATGTTGATAACTACATATACTGACAGAAACTTTATAGGTCCTGCAAATCGGAAAAACGCCCTCAGCCATTGGAGAGCATAGGGCGGGTATATTCTAATTCTCTCACGTTTCACGCCTCACTTGTCACCTGCCCTCATTCTTAACACGCCCCTAAGACCAAAACCCCATCACATCGCCGAAAGCATCCCACTGTTATCCCTTCACACTAATAGGCGTTACTCAGAGGGAAAAGGTTCGCCTGACCTGATTTTTCGTTGATCTCGGTGGGAATTTTGTAAGACGGAAAATCTCTAGGGCGTATTGACACTTATGTGAGGCGTGTCCGTCATTCGATGATAAGTACCCAATCGTAGGTGTTTGCAGCCCGATTTATCGGGGGGGCGATTTTCTCTCGTCCAACGGATTGGTGCTCAGCCCATAAGTGGCTAGTATTCGGCATACGCCGTATGCCGTAACCCCTTCCCCCTGCTAAATACCCCCACCCCCCGCAAGCGGGATGTCCCTCAATTCCCGGCTCATTGACCCGATTTCCCCCCTCACTTGCGGGGGGGGACAGCACGGTGGAGCGTGCCTGCTACTGTTTCCCGCTTCAGTTGGATTGAGTGTTGGGTTTCACAGTTCCCGTTCAACCCAACCTATGTGCCGTCAAACGTCAATAGAGCCTAACAACTTGACCAAAATAGCGCGTAATGCTATAATCGTCCGCGTCCCAATCTATTGAGAGACGATTACGCTGCGTTATCATGATGAAGGAGAAAATTGATGGGAACACTACACGGGGTCATTCGAGATAGCATTTCAGGCGAACCGGTCGAAGCAAAAGTGCATGTGCTGACGAGCAGCGGTAATTTTGTACATCCCGCTGATAGCATCTTGAAAGTCGGTCCCGGCGAACCATTCTTTTATAGTGCAGGCGAGTTTACGGTGAATGTCCCACGGGGTTCAACGGACATTATTGTTGAACGGGGCACAGAGTATGAACCGCTGCGGCAAGTGGTCTCAGCCCCCCAAAAAGGGCACGTTGATGTCGAGTTGCAACTCAAACGGTGGACAGATCTCCCATCGCAAAACTGGTATCCGGGCAATACGCATCTCCACTACAGCGAGAATGAGATGCAGCCCGATGTTCGACTGAACCTGGACCCGAAGGTCCATGATCTGAGCGTAACCGTGGTGAGCATCCTGCAGCGACGTGAGCTGCCCTATGCCAGCAACAAATACCCAATCGGATTTATGACGGACTATTCGACCGCACACCACCTTGTCGACTGCGGAGAGGAGAATCGGCACAACTACCGCCGGGGCGGTATGGCGTATGGGCATATCATGCTGCTGCGTATCCGGAACGTGGTAGAACCGGTCAGCCGCGGCGATCTCGTCAGCGATTTCGATCCCGATTATCCGCCGCTCTGCTACGCCTGTGACGACGCCAAACGGCAAGGCGGTATTGTCCTATGGTGCCACAACGGAATCGGGATGGAGGCACCGGTCGCAGCAGCGTTGGGCAAGCTAGATGCCTTTAACCTCTTCGATCCATACTGGATGGATCCCGAGTATGACATCTGGTATCATCTGCTCAACTGTGGCATTTCGCTGCCGGCATCAACCGGCACCGATTGGTTTATCTGCTCAAATAACCGTGTCTATGTCCAAACAGATCAGGAATTTACCTACGAGAACTGGTTACGGGGTTTGCAGGGGGGAAATACATTCATCACGAATGGGCCCGCGCTATTTCTTACCGTTGACGGCACGATGCCCGGTGGACGGATTGACTCTCCAAAGGGAACACCCCGCAAACTTTCAGGACAGATTTCGTGGAATTCCCACTATCCGATTAACCGCGTGGAGCTCATCCATAACGGCAGCATCGCACAACGCCGGGAGTTCAACGAAAAACCGTCACAGCATGGTGAGTGGGGATTCGATCTTGAAATCGAAACGGACGGTTGGATTGCCGCACGTGCCTATGGTGATGTGAGGGATAGCTTTGCACAGTCAATATATGCACATACCAGTCCGGTGCAGATTGGGACGGGACGCCCCTCCGGCATCGCACAGGAGTCTGCGGCGTTCTTTGTCCGCTCAATTGATGATTCTATCGATTGGATCAGTAGGATTGGTAAATTCACCCAAGATAAGCAGCGGGAAGAGATTTTGCACCTATTTCATGAAGGACGAAAAATCTATGCAGGTCTAACAGCGGAGTAATAACCTTTGGTGAGACTGTCGTTTCCACATCGCTCAAGCGTTCAACCCCTCCGTTCCGAGAGGCTTCGACTTGTCCTTCAGCGATTGATCGCCGCTGGGCATCGCGTTGCCAACGCCCGATGAATCGGGCAACTACAGCAAGAAGTTCCTAGGGCAGACCGATCGGCGTGCCCTACTAATGAAGGGTGTAAGTGCTAAGGGATTTCATTTTTTGATGACGCTATAGTAAATCGCATTGAACAGCAGCTTAAATGTTCCGTGCGACTGCGCCCGATGCTGCGGTTTAAAGCCAAACAGAATCACACGCCCCTTTCCCAGCTTGACCTCCCAGAGTGCCCCTTTCTGACGAATCCGTTTCTCTCCCTCGATCCAACCACTCATGAGTGGATTGAAGTTGGGATAAGCCGCAATCCGTTTGCCTCCTCGCGCCTCAAACGCCGGCCCCGACTTGAAAAAGACCGCCATCTCACGCTCCAACCCGTAACCGATTGGATGGGTGGTTTCAACAAAAACGCGCAGCAGCGAGCCGGGACAAAAAAATTCCGTTCCTGTCAATTTTTGCGGACCCGATTGATTCACTTCCACAGCGTTGTTAATCTCCAGTCCAAAATGTTTCATTGGCAGCCCTGTCGCCCAGTTCAAGCAGATAAGCATGCCACCTTGTTCAACAAAGGTACGAAGGTTAGCCACACCTTCTAATCCAATGCCGCCTACGTACTCCGGCGGTAGGCTGCCCGCCGCGTGTCCTTTAATCATCGTCGACGCCTTCATGTCGGGCAGGATTATAGCGTCATACCACTCAGCTAAATTTCCGGCACGGATTTCCGCATCTGTCAAATTGCGATAGGGAAACTCATGCTCATCCAGCACCCACCGAGTCCAGCCCTCATCCATGTTCGCCACCCACGGCTTATAGAGCCCCAAGCGCGGCTGCCTCAGTTGTGCCTCGACCTCTACGAAGCGTTGATTTAGCGCATAGATTTCAATCCCAAGCGATTCAGCAAAATTACGTAATTCGGCGGAATCGCTCCCCGGTATTCGGTCTGATTTAAGGATAATTGCCCCGCGGGGCAGGTGCAAATCCTTCCACACAACTTCTCCCTGCTGCTGATAGATTGTATATCTGTCCTTTCGGAGCAACCGATTCAGTGCTACGGTTTCTAAGTTCGTTCGGTTTTTGAAGATGTAGACGACCGAGTCTTGGAAATCAACCCCGTCAAGGTGGAGTTTGCCCACCATTTTCGGGATCTCCTCAACGGGTGCTAAGTCTGCCCTAAATGCGTTTACCGCCTTGATAACCTTGACGCCCATCTGCATCGGCAACGTCCAGCCCGCAATGTCATACGGCCGTTCCGGCGGCGCACCGGGTGCAGGGATGCGCCGAGGATAGTGTTGTACTTCAAGGAGATCTTTGGCATGTGCCCGAAAGGGCTGCGCCATCAGGACGACGTAGGTTCCCGCAGGATATTCAACATTATCAACCGTAAAATTCGTGTTCGCCTGATGAATCTTCACACCGCCCCGCTGTAGAATTCGCAGCATCTTGAACGCAGTATTGATATCCCGCTGATCCATCGGCACCAGAAATGCGCGCGGTGGCTCCTGTTCTCCTTTCTCGACGGCGTCTAATCCCATCTTATAAAAATTAGTGAGAAACATCTCTCTCTGCTTCGCAGCAATTGATAGGATTGAATACGCTGCCGCCTTCTCGTATTCGATAATGTTGCGCAGCCGCCACCAACCGCCGGGCCACGGTTCCGGAAAGTTGGTCTGCTGCGCGTACTCGCTCAACCCCCGTCGGTGCCCCCTCAAACTCAATCTCGGCTGAAAAACTGGCGAAGCGATATTGACACTCGCAGCCTCCGTCAAAATACCTATCATGTTGTGCCGATACGGCACGGTGCGAAAACCGCCGTGCCACCACATATCGTACACCGCGTTGGACAACACCCCAGTAAACCTTTGCGATGTGAGATCCAGTGCCATCTGTGCACCAATTAGCGAAAGTTGACGCTGCAACAGCGGCGGGATATTCGGGTTGACAGGATGAAAATAGGGCGGAATCACGAACCGCGCCCCCCTGTTCCCCATCTCATGCACATCGTAGACCACTTGAGGAAACCACTCCTCGTAGAGGATCTGGGTTACTAACTGCGTTTCGGTTTGTGTCAGCATGAACCAGTCCCGGTTGTTATCGTGTCCGGTATATTTGTGGTAGAGCCAAGGCATCGGTGCCCCTTCATACGGCGTGTTGACGGTGCGCTCGTACCAATCAACCACCATGTTCAACCCGTCAGGATTGGCGGACGGAATCAGCAGCAGGATGGTGTTTGCCAGAATCTCTTCAATCTCCGGCGTGTTCTCCGTCGCTAGTTGATACGCCAATTCCATTGACATCTGAGACGAAGCAATCTCCGTCGAGTGGATGTTGCAGCTAATCATGACGACCGCTTTTCCCTCTCTCGACAGTTGCTTTAACTCCGCTAATTCTTGCTCCTGCGGATTGGCAAGTTTGCGCTGGATAGCTTTGTAGTAGTCAAGGTTCGCCAAATTTTCTGGCGACGATATGAGGGCTAGCACAAAGTCGAGCCCCTCGGTGGTTTTGCCGCGCTCCTCTAGGATGACCCGATCCGAACTCGCAGCCAGTGATTGCAGATAGCCGCTGATCGTCTCCCAACGCGCCAGCTTGTAATCCGCCCCTACAGGAAAGCCGATCGCTTCCTCCGGGCTAATAATCTGCGCGTCCACCGACACTATTATCAGCAGTAAGCCGAAAATCCCTACGAAAATAGGACCATATTTTTGCCGCAAGCCCCGCCTCCTTTCCACAATTACAAGATAAACCGCACTTCCAAAAGCAGCAGCCGCCCGCAAAACTCACCTATAAATACTGTCAACATAGCAATGTAGAGAAACCCGGTTGCAGCGCGGGTCGCCCCGACGACATCCCGCTGGGTGGATTTATCGCGCAGGCAATCCCAAATAATGATATATAGCAGTGCGGATCCGCCAAATCCGATGAGAAGCCGCAACCAAAATGCAACCTGATGAAAAAAATTCAGTGGACTCACCTCCACTGCCTGCCATCGAAGACATACATTTAGTATGAAAAACGAAATTGATAAAAGCAGCGACACCAAGAAGATTTGATTGAATCGCTTCAGGTGGATAACGGGCAGGTTGGGGGTCACAAGATACCAATGCCCAAACCACATGCCGCTATTGACAGAACCTAACAAAACGGCGGAAACAAGAAATTGTGCGGACAACAGAAATTTTCCCGCAGGAATGTCAATCAACTCCGCATAGGATTGTGCGCTGTATACCATCCAGATGATACCGTAGATTGCACCCACAACTAATAAGAGGCGATTAATTAAAAGCTGTTTCAACCACAAACTTATCGTATACAGAAGGAGGAACAAACAGAACACAAGGACAAAAATGGAATCGTGTCCCTCCCATGCCAGGAAGAAATTACTAAGACTGACGGAATTGCCGTTGATTGCCAAGTTCGCACAACGCGCAAAGACCATGACAAGCAGGTAAATCAGTGCCATGAGTCGGTAAAATCCGCGTCCCACCAAGTCCTTAGGTATGATGAGCAGCAGCGCAAGACCGCCGACCGCTAATTGGCTAAAAACGAGATAAAAGATAAGCACCATGCAGGTTAGCCCTCTACACCGAGAACCTGAAGCGTGAAAACCATCTGTTCATTGGTTGATTAAGTTCTGTTGACATTTGACGGGGTAAACTTATCCCCGGTCCGAGAATCTTCGATGGACAGGCACCCCTCTAATCCCGAATACCCCCACGGTTATCTTCCCCTCCGCTTGTGGGGGGGGTAGGGGGAGCTTAGAACGTCCTCCACCCGTTATTTATCAGTGGTAGGCGCAACCGAATGGCCCTTGGCTCTCCCCCTGCTTGCGGGGGGATAGAGGGGGGGCTTGGAACGTCCCCCCTGCTTGCGGGGGGATAGAAGGGGGTCTTGGACTCTGTTGCACGATTTCTTAACATGAGCCAAAAGAAAAACCCATCGCAGCCATAAGACTACAATGGGTTTATGTAAATTGAGCAAAGTTAAGGATTAGAGAATTTCTACGACTGCATCAACAGCTTCCAACTTACTCTTAATCTCCTCAGCTTCCTCTTTGCTAACGCCTTCCTTAATAACGTTTGGCGCAGCCTCAACCGCCTCTTTGGCTTCTTTAAGTCCGAGCCCGGTGACCGCACGCACCTCTTTAATCACCGGAATCTTACTCGGTCCAATCTCTTTCAACTGGACATCGAACTCGGTCTGCTCCTCTTCTTCAGGGGCAGCGTCAGCCGCGGCACCTTCTGCCGCTCCCGGCACCACGCCGGGTGCCATCATCATCGGCGCAGCGGCAGCAGCACTCACACCAAACTTATCTTCAAGTGCCTTTACCAATTCGGAAAGCTCTAAAACTGTCATATTACTAATCTCATCGATTAGTTTTTCAACATCAGCCATTGTTACGTTCCTTTCTTAAAAAATAGAGTCCATCAGCACTCAACCTTTATCTGATTGCTGAAGACCGTGTTTAACCCAAGTTAAGCTGATTCAGCCTCTTTCTTCTGATCAGCAATCGCCTGTAATACCGTCGTTACCTGACGGAGTGAACCATCCAGAACATTAACAAGCCCAGTCAGCGGAGAACCCTGGTGCAGGACATTGACAAGCCCGGAAATGGGAGCCTTCAGACCACCGACAGCAATGGCAATCAGTTGTTCCCTCGATGGCATATCGACCAACCCTTCAGTTGCTGTCGCGTCAATGGTCCTCTTACCAAGTATACCCCCCTTAATTTTCAGATTTTCATGTTCGCTGCTAAAATCCCTTAAAATCCTTGCGGATGCAGCCGGATCGTTGCCCATTGCAACGGCTGTGGTCCCCTGAAGGTAAGGTTCTAAACCTTCAATCTCTAACTCTTGAGCGACAACATTGATAAGTGTGTTCTTATAAACTTTATATTGGACTTCCGCCTCACGACATTGATTCCGTAACTCGTTTATCTCCTCAACAGTCAATCCTTGATACTCTGTCAGGATAATGACTTCCGAGCTCCGGAAATCCTCTCGAATGCTTTCTACCTGTTGGATATTTTTTTCATTAGGCATTCGATACCCCCTCTCTTTTAGTTCGGTCACTCGCACCCGACATAAAAAAAACCTCCTGTCGTATAGGAGGCTTTATTTCCACATCTATGGATCGCACCTACCAGTTTCTATCAATCCGGTCCGAAAGTAGAAATTGGTAAATAGCACATCCGCCTCGGTAGGCCGAATATTCGTTTAAGCAGAATTGCACCCACTGTCTACGACGATAGCTACAGTCAGTATCATGTATTCAATTTTGGTAATAAATCGTTAATGGCTTATTGTGTTCAATTTAGCTAAACTGCTGCGGCTCTAGACGAATTCCAACGCCCATCGTTGATGAGACTGCAATAGTCTTCACATATCTTCCTTTGATAGAAGACGGACGGGCCCGCATCAGGGCACCCATCACCGCTTGGATGTTTTCTTTAATTTGATGATTGTCAAACGAAGCTTTGCCTACAGGGGCCTGAATCACTCCCGATTGCTTCTCGACTCGATACTCAATCTGCCCAGCTTTAATGCTGCGAATTATCTCTGCCACATCCATAGTGACAGTTCCTGCTTTTGCATTCGGCATTAAGCCTCTCGGCCCGAGAATCCGCCCCAACTTCGGCATGATCGACCGCATCAAATCCGGGGTCGCAACAGTTGCGTCAAAGTCCAACCAGCCATCAACAATCTTTTCGACGAGGTCATCGGTGCCAACCGCATCGGCTCCCGCCTCTTCTGCCTCACGAGCCTTATCCCCTTGAGCGAAAACAACAACGCGTATCTCCTGACCGGTGCCATGCGGTAAAGAAACAGTGCCCCGGATATTCTGATCCGCGTGCCGGGGATCTACGCCAAGATGTACCGCCAAATCGACCGTCTCTTCAAACTTTGCTGACGCAGACTTTTTCAACAGCTGCACACCTTCATCTAAATCGTACAGCTTTAAGCGGTCAACCAGTTGTGAACCTTCACGGTATCTTCTTCCTCTTTTGCCCATTGTCATCCTCTCCAACAATTATTGATTGATAGTAATTCCCATGCTCCGTGCCGTCCCTGCAACCATCCGCACCGCAGATTCCAAGCTGGTTGTATTCAGATCTGGCAACTTCGTTTGGGCTATCTCCTGAACCTGCGTCGATGTTACGGAAGCGACCTTATTGCGGTTGGGCTCGCCGGACCCTTTCGCCAGCTTTGCTGCCTGCTTCAACAACACAGCTGTCGGCGGCGATTTCACTTCAAAAGTGAACGAACGATCTGCGTAACAGGTGACAACAGTCGTAACCACTAACCCCTGTTGATCCTGCGTTCGACCGTTAAAAGACTTGATAAATTCCGGGATATTAATCATATAAGGGGCGAGGCTCGGACCAACAGGTGGATTCGGCGTCGCCTGCCCGGATATCAGCTGAAGTTTAACAACCCCGGCAACCTTCTTAGCCATCTATATCTCCTTAATCTAACCTAAGTTGCTACCTATTGCATCAAATAGATAACTAAACTCAGATCGTGTAATTTTCATCAATTGACAGACGCACGAGCCTGCCACTACTTCAGAATCAGCATCTTACGGGTTTCGGTGTAGTCATCGGCCGTCAGTGTGCAGAAGTACACTCCACTTGCCACCGATTCTCCCCGTTCGTTGCGACCGTCCCAATACGCGGATTGACCCAGATCCGTGTAATAGCCTGCCCCCTGATGACCTAAATCTAACCGACGCACCAACTCCCCTTCTGTATCATAGATTAAAATCTGTACATCGGCATCGCTGGCAAGCTGATACGGAATCCACGTTTCAGGATTGGACGGGTTCGGATAGTTCAGCAAGAGTTTGTTCGTTCGGGGAATAGAGTCTACCCGCATCGGTGCCGGCGAGGCAGCGGCACAGCCGAAAATATCCTGGTCGTTGCTCTCGAAGGTGCAGTTTTGGATGATGACGGTCCCTGTGGGATTTTCGCATGTGATGGCGGTGAGCGCGTCGCTTAACGTGCAGTTAGTGAGTTGAACCTCTCCCTCGTTCTTGAGAACTATCCCACCCCATTTTTCGCTCGACGTCGTTGACTGAAAGCCCACCGCATTAGCGATAAGGGCACCTTGAATTTCGAGTTTCGCACCTGTTTGACAGCTGATGTTTATAGAACCCTCGATTTTCAACCGGTCCTTAGCAGAGATTACGACTGTTATGGGAGTCGTTGATGCCCTATCCACCGGATCAACAAGGCTGGCGTTGGCACTGACGAGTATCGTCTGAGCAAACGAAGACGCCGCGGCAAATTCGGCTGCCTCTTCAATGCTTTGGAAAACCCGCGGCACGTGGAGGGGATAGTCATCGGGATCCGCTGCGGATGGATTGCCGTACATATACTGGATGGCGGCGATGTCGTCGTTTGATAAGTCTCGCATGGTATCCCAATCGTCGAAAAGGTATACTGACCAGCTATCTCCATCCCACATCGTTACATCATCAGGGGTCTGAGAGTTATTTGGCCGTGGGGAATGACCGATGCCGAGCAGATGCCCAATTTCGTGGGTGACAACCCCTTGTATATCCGCCTCACACCTCTTGAGACGGCCCTTCTGGTCAAAGCCATCGCTGGTGGTCCATTTATAATCTCTCGGCCGATTCGTTAGTATCTCATTTAACGACCCATTCAAAGCGATATCGGCGTCGGCGATTTTGACCTGATTGGGGTCCGTCACATCGAAGGTCAGTAAAGTAACCGCTAAAGTCCCAGCCCTACAATCTTGAGTTGTAAAATCTATATCGCTTCCGAAAAAGCCATTGTCAGCACTCCAGTAGATAACATTTTTGTTATCGTCAATGAGGTTATATCTGCCCTCGGCATCTGGGGGGACCTTGCCGCCTTCGATAAATTCAATCGCGGATCGACGGTTGCCGTGAACGACGTTTCCAATTGTAACCTGCCCCCAATCTTTGAAAGCCTCTCGAATTTTCCTAACCTCCGTGCCGGTGACGTTCTGAGTGCCACTCGTTTCACCCTCATCTGGCCGCGATGCGGCAATATAGTACGTAATCACGGGGTGTGATTGATGCGCGAAAAAATGGGGGGCGGTATCGGTAAGTGGGTTAATATACTGCATATCCCAATAATCTCTATCGTCAACACTGAAGTCCGATGTGAGCGGCTTCATTAGTGTGAAAACTCCATCACTTGCAACCACCCAATTCGACAACAGGAGTAAATTCAGTATAATCGCAAACAGTAGCGTGAATGTCGCTCGAGGTAACATCTATCTTCTCCTTTTAATCTTGCGGATTTAATCTGCGGAATCCTTTAATCTGCTTAATCAGCGATCGACCTTCAACTGTCCCCACCGAATTAGTTCGCTATAGCGCGGATTAACGTTTGCCGGCCACACCCCGATGCAACACCAATCCGGGGAAAATCCATTGCCTTCATGGAGCTGGGTTAACCGGACCACTTCTCGCGAAGCGACCGTGATGCGATAGAGATCGTACCCCCCATCCCCCTCAGATTCAAACACGATATACGCCCCATCCGGAGACCATGCAGGGCGAAAATCCTCGTCAGGGTGGACTGTCAGTCGTTTTTCGACGCCGGTTTCGATGTCCATGATATAGATATCCAGGTTATCTACCTCACCCTGTACATCGCCGGCGAAGGCAATCTGTTTCCCATCCGCAGACCAGACGGGATTGCGGCGATCTCCTTGGGCCTGAGTCACCTGTGTTTTATGCCCATCGGCTAAACGCAGCGTGTGAAAGTGGTCATCCCATGATTGATACAGGATATGCGTCCCATCCGGAGACCACGATGGGACGTATTCATGAATCTCTGGTGAATTAGTTAAATTGGTCAGATTCTCTCCCGAAACATCAATCACGAAAATGTCATATTGCCCGGGACGATTAGAGAAGAAAGCGATGCGGCTGCCATCTGGAGACCAGACCGGAAGGCTATCCAATCTCCCCTCTAAATGTTGGGTACTCATCAGTAAACGCCGGTCGCTCCCATCAGCATTGATGATGAACGTTTCGATAAACCGGTTTTTGCCTTGCGTTTTATCGCCACGGTGGTAAACTATAAACACAATTTGGCTTCCATCTGGCGACCAACTCGGTTCCCCCCCTTCAATGCCTAGAGCTTGCCGATTGGTGCCGTCGGGGTTCATCGTCCACAATTCAACCCTATGGCTGAAGACAAGTTTACCCTCCGCACCAACAGCCGCAAGAGGAAACAGGAGTAAATTCAGTATAATCGCAAACAGTAGCGTGAATGTCGCTCGAGGTAACATCTATCTTCTCCTTTTGACCTTGCGGATTTAATCTGCGGAATCCTTTAATCTGCTTAATCAGCGATCGACTTTCAACTGTCCCCACCGAATTAGTTCGCGATGGCGCGGATTAACGTTTGCCGGCCACACCCCGATGCAACACCAATCTGAGAAAAATCCATTGACTTCATGGAGCTGGGTTAACCGGACCACTTCTCGTGAAGCGACCGTGATGCGATAGAGATCGTAACCCCCATCCCCCTCGGATTCAAACACGATATGCTTCCCATCCGGCGACCACGCAGGGCGAAAATCATCGTCAGGGTGGATTGTCAGTCGTTTTTCGACGCCGGTTTCGATGTCCATGATATAGATATCCAAATTATCTACCTCACCCCGTACATCGCCGGCGAAGGCAATCTGTTTCCCATCCGGCGACCAGACGGGGAAGCGGCGATCTCCTTGGGCCTGAGTCACCTGTGTTTTATGCCCATCGGCTAAACGCAGCGTGTGAAAGTGGTCATCCCATGATTTATACAGAATACGCGTCCCATCCGGAGACCACGATGGAACCCATTCATGAATCTCTGGTGAATTCGTCAAATTGGTCAGATTCTCGCCCGCAACATCAATCACGAAAATGTCATATTGCCCGGGACGATTAGAGGAGAAAGCGATGCGGCTGCCATCCGGAGACCAAGTGGGACTAAAATCCATTTTCTCCTCTAAATGTTGGGTACTCATCAGTAAACGCCGGTCGCTCCCGTCGGCATTGATGATGAACGTTTCGGTAAACCGGTTTTTGCCTTGCGTTTTATCGCCACGGTGGTAAACTATAAACACAATTTGGCTGCCATCTGGCGCCCAACTCGGTTGCCTCCCTTCAATGCCTAGAGCTTGCGGATTGGTGCCGTCGGGGTTCATCGTCCACAATTCAACCCTATGGCTGAAGACAAGCTTACCCTCCGCAGCAGCAGCCGCAAGAGGAAACAGGAGTAAATTCAGTATAATCGCAAACAGTAGCGTGAATGTCGCTCGAGGTAACATCTATCTTCTCCTTTTGACCTTGCGGATTTAATCTGCGGAATCCTTTAATCCGTTTAATCAGTGATCGACCTTCAACTGTCCCCACCGAATTAGTTCGCTATGGCGCGGATTGACGTTTGCCGGCCTCTCCCCGATGCAACACCAATCCGGGGAAAATCCATTGCCTTCATGGAGCTGGGTTAACCGGACCACTTCTCCTGAAGCGACCGTGATACGATAGAGATCGTAACCCCTATCCCCCCTATCGGACTCAAACACAATATACGCCCCATCCGGCGACCACGCAGGGCAAAAATCCTCGTCAGGGTGGACTGTCAGTCGTTTTTCGACGCCGGTTTCGATGTCCATGATATAGATATCCAAATTATCTACCTCACCCCGTACATCGCCGGCGAAGGCAATCTGTTTCCCATCCGCAGACCAGACGGGATTGCGGCGATCCCCTTGGGCCTGAGTCACCTGTGTTTTATGCCCATCGGCTAAACGCAGCGTGTGAAAGTGGTCATCCCATGATTTATACAGGATATGCGTCCCATCCGGAGACCACGATGGGGCGTATTCATGAATCTCTGGTGAATTCGTCAAATTGGCCAGATTCTCCCCCGAAACATCAATCACGAAAATGTCATATTGCCCGGGACGATCAGAGGAGAAAGCGATGCGGCTGCCATCCGGAGACCAAGCGGGACTAAAATCCATTTTCCCCTCTAAATGTTGGGTACTCATCAGTAAACGCCGGTCACTCCCGTCAGCATTGATGATGAACGTTTCGATAAACCGGTTTTTGCCTTGCGTTTTATCGCCACGGTGGTAAACTATAAACACAATTTGGCTGCCATCTGGCGACCAACTCGGTTGCCCCCCTTCAATGCCTAGAGCTTGCCGATTGGTGCCGTCGGGGTTCATCGTCCACAATTCACCCCTATGGCTGAAGACAAGTTTACCCTCCGCAGCAGCAGCGAAGTCCGGGATTTTCGCTATCAATAATAAGAAAATTGAAATGGCCAAACGGAACAGTCTTTTGTCATAGGATAGCCTGAACATGGCGTCCCCCTCCTAATCCCTCGGTTTCTCTGGACCTTCAGGGTTCTGCTCCTGTCTCTCACCGATTAACTTCTGAATCGCTTGCTCAATCCGGCGTCCCAATTCACCAATCGGTAACTCCGCTAATTCCTCTTGCAACTGACCAATAATTTGAGCCCCGCCGCTGCTCCGTTTCGCTACGCCGTTTTCGATACGCCACTTCCCTTGTGCCATACCAGACAACCGAAAGAAACCCAAAAACTCATTTTTTCCCGGAGACGCAAACAGCAGCACCCTTTCACCGACTTGAAATCCGGGGTTGCCCACAACCACTAAGACCCGTCTCTTGACGCCTTGGGGCGTAGGCACATTGGCACTGCCACCGAGCAATTTAAGTGTCACAGTATTGGGAGAGCGCCTTCTGACGCTGTCATTCTTTTCACGGTCCTCAAAGAGGATGCCATCGTTAGCGCGGTATCTAATATCAAGTTCCGTATAGATTGTTCTGTGGTTTGGGTCGAACTGGCTGTGGATTCGCGAGACCTCGCCTTGGACAATCAGTGTTGAACCGCGTAGCAAATCGTCTAATGTCAACGCACCGACGATTGACGCTTGTGCTGGATAGACGATGATTAGAATGGCAACGGCCACGGCCCACACAGTCAATTGATGGGTAAAGCTTCTCTGTTTCATCTTGAATTCCTTGTTAAATTAGGATTGAAATAAAATATCGCATCAGGTTTTCTCGAAGACAGTTGCATTATATCATACTAGGAATTACGCGATTGAACGCTCAAAGCCAACACCAGAAAAGGTCGCGCAATGTTCAGGGTGGGTTGAGCCATGACTCTAGCACAAGAGTCACGGTATCCTCGGCGATTTATCGCCGCTGGACACCGTTACCAACGCCCGATGAATCGGGCAACTATATACAGTAAAGGTGCGATAAGGGGTTCGTAGGGAACAACGAGCGGTGTTCCCTGTGGAAATGCGTGAGTCCTACCATATATCTCCTTTACCTGCTGGCAGATTTATGCCGCATCCTGCCATCGAGGTACCCCCGAGCGTGAGGGGAAACATGAGGTTGATGTTGAGTTGGGCTCGCATTTCTCAAGAAGCGTTTGGTGTAGTGGGTGTAACTACAGTTGTCCCCGGTGCTTCTGCCGATCCTATCTCAATGTCAGGAGACGCTATACGGATTCAGTAAAATCGCAAATAGCAGCGTGAATTTCGCTCGGGTCAACTACTATCGTCTCCTATTGACTTCGCGGATTTAATCTGTGGCATCCTTTAATCCGTTTAATCAGCGATTGACTTTCAACTGTCCCCACCGAATTAGTTCGCGATGGCGCGGATTGACGTTTGCCGGCCACGCCCCGATGCAACACCAATCTGAGAAAAATCCATTGACTTCATGGAGCTGGGTTAACCGGACCACTTCTCCTGAAGCGACCGTGATACGATAGAGATCGTACCCCCCATCCCCCTTGGATTCAAACACGATATGCTTCCCATCCGGAGACCATGCAGGGCGAAAATCATCGTCAGGGTGGACTGTCAGTCGTTCTTCGACGCCGGTTTCGATGTCCATGATATAGATATCCAAATTATCTACCTCACCCCGTACATCGCCGGCGAAGGCAATCTGTTTCCCATCCGGCGACCAGACGGGGAAGCGGCGATCTCCTTGGGCCTGAGTCACCTGTGTTTTATGCCCATCGGCTAAACGCAGCGTGTGAAAATGGTCATCCCATGATTTATACAGGATATGCGTCCCATCCGGAGACCACGATGGGACGCGTTCATGAATCTCTGGTGAATTCGTCAAATTGGTCAGATTCTCCCCCGCAACATCAATGACGAAAATGTCATCTCGCCCGGGACGATTAGAAAAAAAAGCGATGCGGCTGCCATCTGGAGACCAGACCGGAAGGCTATCCAATCTCCACTCTAAATGTTGGGTACTCATCAGCAAACGCCGGTCACTCCCGTCGGCATTGATGATGAACGTTTCGGTAAACCGGTTTTTGCCTCCCATTTTATCGCCACGGTGGTAAACTATAAACACAATTTGGCTGCCATCTGGCGACCAACTCGGTTGCCTCCCTTCAATGCCTAGAGCTTGCGGATTGGTGCCGTCGGGGTTCATCGTCCACAATTCAACCCTATGGCTGAAGATAAGTTTACCGTCAGCACCAACGGCGGGGACTGGGGTTTTCGCTATCAATAATAAGAAAATTGAAAGGGCCAAACGGAACAGCCTTTTGTCATAGGATAGCCTGAACATGGCGTTCCCCTCCTAATCCCTCGGTTTCTCTGGACCTTCAGGGTGCTGCTCCTGTCTCTCACCGATTAACTTCTGAATTGCTTGCTCAATCCGGCGTCCCAATTCACCAATCGGCAACTCCGCTAATTCCTCTTGCAAATGGAACCTATATCTTTTCTACCTGGAAATGATCCAGTTCAATCGGCGTAGATCTGCCTAGGATAGAAATCGTCAAATGTAGGCGTTGTCTATCTGCGTCAATCCCATTAATCTCTGCGGGAAACTCCTTAAACGGGCCATCAATCACTCGGACTTTATCGCCAATCGCGTGCTCTACCATTGGAGGTGCCGGCTTTTTCTCCTCATCTGTTGACAGATTGAGAACATGCTGAACCTCTTCTTCAGTAAGTGGGGCAATAACATCCATAACACTCGGCGTATCTTGGATGAGGTGCCAACTCCGCTGACTTGCCTCGTTTGAAGCATCTGCGCGAAGTTCGTGTGCTGTCTGGACGAGGAGATAGCCGGGGTAAGATGGACGTTCAAATGTCCGTTTTTTGCCGTTTTTAATTTCTACAACCTCTTTGGTTGGAACAATTACTTGGCAAACTTCTTCCTCTAACCCCAACGCTCGCGCCCGTTGCTCAAGGTTTAGTTTTACCTTTTTTTCATGCCCAGAATAGATATGAAGAATATACCAAAAACCGTCCATAACGCACCTACATCTGAAATCAGTTAGACTTGCCCGCGGATTAACCTGTCCGAATGAACAGGCTACGTAACAAAGCCAGCCCGAAACCTTCAATGGAATAGTTGAGAGCGAAATAGGAAGCAGCCACAACTATCAATGGAATGAGGGAAATTAAAAACGCAATTGGCCATCTCGGTGTATAGCGTTTTGCAACCACGGTTACACACACGATAATTCCTACCAGTAAAATGATACCGTGTATAGAAACCCACCCGGGATACTCTGTATTTCCGTCAACGATCCAGAGGAAAATTCCCAAAATTACACAAGCCACAATCACCACAAGGGTATTGCCTTGCACTTCCTTCCGGTCCGGCTTGGATACCTTATCCCATTCAGCCCGAATGTTTCGAATAAACGTCTTTATACGTGTTATCATAGGTCACCAAAAACAAAAAAGGCAGGCCAGGAGGGATTCGAACCCCCAACATTCGGTTTTGGAGACCGACGCTCTAGCCGTTCGAGCTACTGGCCTGCAAGACAAAATTAATTAAAACGCTATCGAACCTCTTTGTGCGGTGTGTGCTTACGACAATAGCGACAATATTTCTTCAACTCATAACGCGCTTGCTGCGTTCTTTTGTTTCTTGTTGTGGCATAATTTCGCTGTTTGCAATCATCACACGCCAACGTGACAATATCTCTTGGCATAATACCCCCCAATTTCCTTTGACTGCAGCGAGTCAAAAAACGGGATGGAGCCGACGACCGGGTTTGAACCGGTGACCTCGTCCTTACCAAGGACGCGCTCTACCTACTGAGCTACGTCGGCATAACTAGGAAACACACGCCTGGAAGCAAAACCTAAAAGCGGGAGACGGGACTTGAACCCGCGACAATTGGCTTGGAAGGCCAATGCTCTACCAACTGAGCTACTCCCGCGTTTTGCTTGGGACGCCACAGGGCCGCGTCTCCGACGCTTAGGAATGATGGGGGGAGAAGGATTTGAACCTCCGCAGGCAGTGCCAACAGATTTACAGTCTGCTCCCGTTGACCACTTGGGTATCCCCCCACTTTAAGATAGAGTGAAAGCTGGCGAGAGGACTTGAACCCCCGACTAAGTGATTACAAATCACTCGCTCTACCAACTGAGCTACGCCAGCAAACGCAACTGTTAATTATACATACCAACCCACAAATTGTCAAGCAGAAATTTTCACAACCGCAGCGACACCTATTGACCTAAGAAACTCATTGAGAGACTCATAAAGCGGGAGAACCGTATTCTCTGCGTTCTTCTCCCGATGAATCCACGAGGCCATAAGCATTCCCTTTAGAGGGAAGCGGAACCTGCGGCCCTCTCCCTCCCCCTGCTAAATACCCGGTGGGTTGTCCGTCAGTTCCTGCCTCATTGACCCTACCCCCCTCAATCCCCCCGCAAGCAGGGGGAAGAGATACCGTATGGGTATTTGGGGCTAGGGGGGCTTTCCCCCAGCGGTGCAATCTCTATCTAACTCTGTATCGCCGTTCGGACACTGCCATATCCTGTCCCGAAGATTCAGCACTTCATTCACAAAACCACAAGCCGAACCCATCTTACTAGAGCGATACTACCCTCCACCGATTGTCCCTCACCAACAAATCCCCCCCGGCTTGCGGGGGTATAGAGGGGGCGTGAGTTTGTAGTAGTGCAATTCATTGCACGTCTTCCCTCCTGCTTGCGGGGGGCTAGGGGGGTGGGTTCTTATCTTAGCAGTAGGGAACGACCGCACTTCTTACCCTCAGCAGCAATACCACCCTCCACGGATTGGCCCCTACCAACAAATCCCCCCCTGCTTGCGGGGGGGCTAGGGGGGTGGGTTCTTATCTTAGCGGTAGGGCACACCTCCTTTTTCTCCTGTTTGTAGTAGCGCAATTCATTGCGCGTTCTTACCCTCAGCAGCGATACCACCCTCCACGGATTGGCCCCCACCAACAAATTCCCCCCTGCTAAATACCCGGTGGGTTGTCCGTCAGTTCCTGCCTCATTGAGCCTACCCCCCTCAAGCAGGGGGAAGAGATACCGTGTGAGTATTCGGGACTGAGGGGGGTAGCTCCCCCTGCTTGCGGGGGGACTGAGGGGGGTAGGTTACTCACTTAGACGAAGCAGAAAAAATGGGGTGTGAGCGGAGGCGATCGAATACGCTGTCTTCTCTTGCAAGTATCCGCATCCGTCCATCAAGCGCAACCGCTCTCTGGAGGGAATCAATTGATTTCTGGTCCTCGTTTTTAAGCGCATAGGCACAAGCGAGGTTAAAGTGGAGGTGTGCAACATCTGGGGCTATCTCAATTGCGGATTCACAAGATTCAATCGCCGAATCTGGTAAGTTCTGTTTCAGATAGGCGGTTGCCAGATTGATATAAGCCCCAACCGCATCGGGCCGCATTGCCAGTGTTTTTTGGAACGCAGCGATCGCCGAAGCGTACTCCCCTTTACGCAGATACGCTTGACCGAGATTATTATACGCCGAAGGTTCTTGAGTGAAAAAGATTGTCCGCTCTTTGTTCTTGATCGCTTTGGTATACGCCTCAGCCGCTTCATCCAATTCGCCATTCCTCAAATGAAAAAAGCCCTTGCGCGAATGGTCATTAAACTGACTCTGATGGTGCCAGACCCAAATAAACAGAACGGTCACGATGAGGCAAAATGCCATGCTTACTTTTCTAATCATTATCTACTCAAACAATTTTAGCCAATCCTCAAGGTTATTTGCCACAGACGCTGGCTGTGCCTTGCTTCTCGCGATAAACCCCGGCACCCCATCCCGCCCGGTAGGCATCCGAGAATCGCTATAGCGTAGGTCTAAACTCCAGCGGACGTGGTCGGAGCCGTTCGGCACCGAGCGGTGAATGGTTTTATGCTGGATGAGCAACACGCTGCCTAATCGGACCGGACACTGGACCTGCTCACCATCGGGCAACGCCGCATCGACAATGCCCTTAAAATTGCGCCCCGGTCCCAACCCTGTAACATGGTTAATCAGCGGTGCCTTATGGCTTCCTGCAATCACCTCCATGCAACCGTTCTCCACCGTTGCATCCACAAGCGGAATCCAGAAGTTGACCATAAAAGTCTTTGAAGCGTCCGGTTGTAAATACCCTAAGTCTTGATGCCAGGGAACCACAGAAGTATCCTGATTGGGCAATTTCGGACGGATATTGAACTGGGGATGCGCCAGGATTTCTGGCCCAATCAACGATTCAACAATGTCCAAGATAGCCGGGTGCGTCAGCAGGGCAAACATACCCTCTGTCTTTAACTTACCGTGCAATCCCTCGAAGAGGGTATCAGTAAATGAGGTATCAGACGGATGGGTAACAGATTCCACAATCCGAGCCAACCGCCGCTCGAAAGGCTCATCCTCAAAAAGCTCAGATAACTCTCCCTTTGCTCGCGCTTTTCGAGCGTTCCGGTCCACGGTTTCGTTTAACTCCGAAATCAGCAGTTGCAAGGCCTCGACAGGGATCACATCCTCCACTAAGAGGTAGCCTCGATCTTTGTAAAACGCAATCTGTTCAGAATCTAATCCACGCATAGAATATATCCTCCACGAAAAATAAAGTGGCTCATGTTAAGAAATCGTGCAACAGCCCCCGAGTTTTCACCAAAAAACTTCGGGATCAAATACCAATCGTGTGGGACTCTGGTGTTTGGTAAATTGAGCCAAAACTGTTGCGCGATGTTCCGGGTATCTTTGCACCCTCCCTTACGCATTATGTATTATTCCGCATTAGTCACTCGGGGTGAGCAGATGTCAACTCGTTCCTAAAATCACGCATCACTGCGCTAGCCACGCGCCCTCAAATGCAAGGACGCCCCCCGATACAACCTTCACTCCCCGGACCTTCGACTGACATAGAAAGCTAGCAGGTAGGAGATAAAGCGGAATCAAAGAATTGGGCGGACCGATGTTTAAAGATGCAGCACCGTTTTCTAGCGCAACTGGCATGGATAGCAAAGCCAACGTCGTATCTCCCTTGAATCCGCCCTGTAAACTATCGGGATCCGCCGCTTTGACCTCTACCTGCAACCCAATCTGCGAAAGAGAATTACGCGCTAGCCACGTTGCAATCGCATTGCCCGTGTTGTCCGGCAGCTGTGCATAGACCAGATTGAGCGGCTCATTCCACCCTGCATGCCTCAACCGTCTGCGCGCCTTTACACGATTGTGGGGTAACGGAAAGGGAACCAATACCATTTTGGAGGGATTTTCCCCGTACTGTAAATGTAAGAGTGCGCGTGGATCAACGGCATATTTCAGCACATTGTGCCAAGTCGGTCCAGGTGAGGTTTGCGGCACCCTGACAAGCTCAACCTCATCGGGTAGACGAAGATATACAAGCGTTGCCGCATCTGTCTGGATCAAAATGTCATCAAGCCGCTCACGTTGGCGTCTCTCCACCTCTGTAACGGGAAGCGGCAAGGCGTCTAAAACGCCCGATTCAAAATCAAACAGAGCTTCATCTAAATTTGCATAATAACGGAAAGTCAGCTGCTCCAAATAAGGGCTGCCCCAAACGTAATCCGAGTTCGCCATCAATCGCACCTCTGTCCGACCAAAGGACTCCAAGCGAAATTGCCCCGTACCAATGGGTTGCGAATCCCCCGGTGTTACTACCCACGCCGCCGGCGAGGTCAGTTTCCCCAGAAATTCCGGATCACCCGCTTCCAATGTAACTTGGAGGCGGGAATCATCAAGCACCTGAATCCCTTCAATCTGTGTCACCGTGTTGTTTCGATACGCCTCGGCACCTCGAATCAGCAATAAGGGTTGTGGAGAAACCAGCCATACCCCATCTCGCACAAATCGCTCCCAAGCCAGTTTCACATCAACCGCTGTCACCGGTTTGCCGTTGTGAAATGCTATCCCCTGTGCGATTACAAATGTCCAAATTCGGTGATCATCGGAATGCGTCCACCCCTGGGCAACGGCAGCACCCATTCGTCCGAACCGATCTCGTTTTACCAACCCCTCGTACAGATTTGATGCGACCTGTAACTCCGCAAAACTGAGATAGTTGACCGCATCAAGCGTTGTAACTGGCTGAAAAATTGCCCCCTGTAAGATGCCTCCAAATCTTGGGTGTGGCGCGGATTCAGCCGCGGTAGCTATCCAACAAAAGAACGCGAAATAAAAAAAACAGGGCAGAAAAACCCTTCTAATCTGAGAGTTGCTCAATAATACAACATGAAAATCTGAAGTCCGACAGTCGCTCTCCCTTTCCACACTTCCTCCTCCACTATCACCCCATGTATGTAGTAGGGGGATTGATCGCCCGTTGGGACGCGCAATGAATTGCGCTACTACAAACCGCATCATCGTTTCCTCACGTATGGAGTAGGGGGATTGATCGCCCGTTAGGACGCGCAATGAATTGCGCTACTACAAACCGCATCATCGTTTCCTCATGTATGGAGTAGGGGGATTTATCGCCCGTTGAGACGCGCAATGAATTGCGCTACTACAAACCGCATCATCGTTTCCTCATGTATGTAGTAGGGTGATTCATCACCCGTTGGGACGCGCCATGAATTGTGCTACTACAAACCGCATCATCGTTTCCTCACGTATGTAGTAGGGTGATTCATCACCCGTTGGGACGCGCCATGAATTGTGCTACTACAAACCGCATCATCGTTTCCTCATGTATGGAGTAGGGCGATTCATCGCCCGTTGGGACGCGCCATGAATTGTGCTACTACAAACCGCATCATCGTTTCCTCACGTATGTAGTAGGGTGATTCATCACCCGTTGGGACGCGCCATGAATTGCGCTACTACAAACCGCATCATCGTTTCCTCATGTATGGAGTAGGGCGATTCATCGCCCGTTGGGACGCGCCATGAATTGTGCTACTACAAACCGCATCATCGTTTCCTCATGTATGGAGTAGGGCGATTCATCACCCGTTGGGACGCACAATCAATCGCGCTACTACAAACTGAAAAAATGAGCATGAACTAATGAACCAACGGCTATCCTGTCAAGCTGCCTCCGACATTTCATCTAGACTCTTCAACAACGCATCCATCTCAATCTGTAAATCGCGCAAGGCTTTAGAAACATCATCACTTTCAAGATGAGCGTTACTTATCTCGGTCGTCCGGATCCGGATGATTTTGGCATGTGTGTTGTCAAGCGACACACGAATTGTCATTAACCGCGCATCAATCTGTTGCCTTAATTCTTCAAGCCGCCCATGATTTTCAATACGTTCCTCAAGGGTTTGTAATGCCTCCTCATATTGAGCATACACCGCAGCGTTGGGTGACTCTGCCAATTTTCTCGTGATTTCTATCTTTTCATTGTGCAGCGTTTGCATGTTCGTTGTTTCTAGGTAGTCATCAAGCTGTTGTTGACGATGAATGAGGTGGGCAGCTTTCGCGAAAACATTATCAATATGCTCAATCGAACCTTCCAGCAGCGATTTGACACCATCGTTAGCAGAATGAATCTGCTCAAAAATTTGGTTGCGGATGTCACGAATTCGCGAAACAGGTCCAATATATTTGGCTTTGAGTTTGAAGGGATATTCCTGCCACGGCTCAAGCACCTCCTGTTGAATGGCTTCCTCAGGCTTGAAGAGGTCCCGATAGGCAATCACTTGAACACAAACGGCAAGCGGAACGGTGATAAAAAGACCGAAGAAAAAACCCAACACGCCAAGACATGAGACAAGGGGCACCGCCAATCCATACAGCCACAATCGTGCACAATTCTTCCATGTAAACACAGTCTTAAACGCAGTATCAAAGGCGGAACCAACGCCTTTCCGTTCATCAATTAGCAATGGAAACGCCAACATCGAAATCGCCCAGACCAGTGGTGTTACCAAGATGCCAATCCCCGTTGTACACAGCACGATAAATGCAATCAGAGATAACCACCATAGAAATAACGCGCCCCAATACCGGCGAAATCCCTTGAAAATATCGCGAATCCGTGGCTTTTCTCCACGCATCACTTTCAACGCCATATAATACAAACCCGCATAAAGCGGGGCAGCGAAAAACAGAAAAGCCGGTGGGATACAAATTAACGATCCAAGCAAACTTGCAAAGAAAAAAGTGACCGGATGCCGTTTGTACAGCTTCCAGCCCTCGGTAAACCATTGTTCAATCGTGACGGTGGGTTGATTTGCCATCTCCAATTTCTCCTATCGTTTTACGCGCCCGAGATCAAAGCCCAATTTGACAATGGAATCAGATTGCAAGATATTCGCCATTTTTCCAATCCGTCAGCCAAATCCTTCCATCAACCATTAGTTTTTCTGTCGGAGGGGCCGCCCGTTAAGTAGGTCGATTTTCCAAAATTGACATTTTAATGTCGAGATACGAATCTCGACCGACAAGTTGAAAATCCCAATCTATCAGGAACCTGGTATTAATGTTCGTCAATTCAATGAACCGATGAACCTTCTGGGTCCATTCGGACACACTGACCCCTCTGAAACACCGCTACCACACGACTGAAAGCCGAAACATCGACAGTTGGATCACCGTCGAAGGCAGCAAGATCCGCAACCCTGCCCGGCGCGATCACACCAATCTCGCCCCCCATACCGATTGCTGCAGCGGAGATACTGGTGGCAGAAACAAGGGCCTCGGCAGGCGTAAAGCCAACACGAACCAGTAACTGCAAATCGTAATCTATATGTCCAAAGGCAAGGTCGCCGACGCCGGAGTCCGTACCCGGTACAATCCGATCCCGCATACCGTAGTCCAACATACGCCGCATCACATCCAAGCGCACCTCCGCCCGCTCCTCAAGTCGTCTCAAATCCGCTTCGCCTTCGGGCGAAATTGTACCCGCATCCCGCTGGGCCGTGAGCCTGACAATCGCAGGATAACCCGTCCACGCCTGAAGCGTTGGGCTGATCCAGATACCTGATTCTGCCATCATCTCAGCAATCTTCGGATCGAAACGCAGTTGGTCATCCGGATCCAGAAATTCCGCGTGCTCCATCAAATCAATACCCGCCTCAACCGCTCGCACCATTGACTCTTTCGCGCGACAATGCGCCGCCGTTAAACGGTGAAAGTGATGCGCCTCGTGGGCGGCGGCATGGAGTTCCGCAACGGTATAACTCGCACGACCGGGAATCGTGCCTGCGGTGCCACCCCCAGAAGCCATAATTTTGATGTAATCCGCGCCTTCGTGCACCAAGCGGCGGACAGAACGGCGCATCTCTGCCTCGCCATCCGCGACCTCATTGCACATGTGGAAATGCCCGCCGGTACAGGTGATAGGTCGCCCGCTCACAAGCATACGAGGGCCCGAAATGTAGCCGCGACCAAGCCCCTCCTTGAGCGTAAATCCCACCCGATTGCGCGCACCGTGTTCGCGGATGGTAGTGATACCGGCAGCCAAATGACGCCGCAAATTCATTGCCCCCGTGAGCACCATCATCTCATCAGTCTCGGTGAACATCTCAACATAGCTACGCCCATCACCCGCCAGACTCAGATGCGTGTGCCCATCAATCAACCCTGGCGTCACACAAAAACGACTCAGGTCAATCTGATCGGCGTCCGGCGGCGTTTGCCGCTGAATCGCCTCCCGCGGTCCCACAGCAGTGATGCAATCACCCGTCACTAGAATCGCCTGATCGGCCTTGGCTTCGCCACCAAGACCGTCTGCTAACCACCCTGCCAAAATAAGTTTTGAACTCGACTGACCCATGAATTTCTCCGTTCTATGTATATTTTTATATCTGCAATGTCATTTAACAAAGTTTAACACTTTAAGATTTACGCAGTTGAACGTTTGAAGGAAACACCAAATCCTGCTGTGTAACTGTCCTGGTAGGTTGAGCCACGACTATAGCGCAAGAGTCATAGCATCTTTCGATGCCTCATCAAATACTGGGATGTAGTGCCATCAAGATACCTCATCAGGTCAGCTCGTAGAAATAAAGATTCTGCCTTCCTGAAATTGGCAGAAAGACATCAGGGCGGTTATGCTTTCCTTGGGACTGAAAGGGGTGTGTTGGTTCCTTGTTAATGTTGTTAATATCTACGATGCCTACAAATCGGTAGTTATAGCCTCCGAGAAACCCTTTTGCTGCCCAGAACTCCCTTCCTATAGATTTGCAGTAATCCATAATACACTGGGCGCCTCGTAATTGTGCAATAACTCTCTCTCTCCTTTCCCCGCCTATCCCACCCTTTTTAATCTCGATAAAAACGATCCATTTTCTTGTGCCTTCGTTGGATACAATCACGAAATCAGCCCGTTTGCGCTCGCCCTTTAAACCCGCAAAGACAGCATATCTAAATAGAAAGGCCTCCGGTCTGATCACAATTGAGTTTTGAGGAAGGTTTTCTATTTCTACAATCACCTTGGATTGCTCGTCTCTTAGTTTGACAGAGGGGCGTTTGCTAGCCCCCTGTTGTAACTCAACCCGGACCTTACAGCTAAGCATTTCTTTCAATATTTCAATATCGTTCACGGTCTTACTCCGCACCCCATACAATATCTCTCTGAATCCTATTCATCTCATTGATGGTATCGTCAAAACTGGGGGCTTTAATGCCGAGCTCTGGATGGATATCCGCAGGCTCGAGCGTGTGTCCCCTTCTACGCCTCTTTTGTCCTTCCTGTAACGGCATCAACGCTTCTTCGGCTGTATAGACCTTGACCTGGGTAGCGTTGATCCCCTCAACATCTATATCATAACCGTTATCTTTGGCAATTTTTTTCAGGTGTGACTTATCGTGATTGAGCATGATGAGAGTGTTCAATTCTTTGACGATGTAATCGCTATGGGTGGTGATAAAGACCTTAACGCCCAAATTCACCAAACGCGCAAACAGTCGGGCAATGCGGCGCTGATTTTCCGGATGTAGGTTTAGCTCCGGCTTATCTACCATAAGCAGGTCCCCCTTTTGGGCGACATGATGCAAATAAAAACCGATATCGACAAGTGAACGCACAGCACTTGAACTTTCAACCATCGTCAATTTGATCCGCGTTCCTTTGGGGATATAGTAAAGTTGGTCATTTTGTGTTATGTTGTACTCACCACCAATAATGTCAGCGAAATCGTTCAATACTTCGGGGTGTTCTTTGCCGATAAAACTTTGTCTTTGTGAAATATCTTCAAGGTTGTGCATAAAATCCACACCGTTTTCTATCGGCACAGGGTAACTTTGGTATGCCTTGAAGAATAGCTCCTGAAGATTAATCTTTGGGTTCACTCTTCCTATTTCCTCATGCAGGCGGTTCCGAGCAAATTCGAGTTTCCGTCGAAAAATAGCGACTCCGGTGCGCTCAACTGACGAAATAAAAGGAAGGGGCAAAAAATCGGAAAAAATAGCGTAACCGATAATAAAGTTAATAGTTTCTCCTATAAAAGAAGGATTAATTTCTCTCTCCTCGTCTCTTTTTACCACCAAACTTACCGCGAGTTGTTCACTATACTTTTCCTTTGAATAGCTAAGAAGCTGCTCTTGAGCAATTCCCATTTCGCGTTTGAATTCTTTATCGCGTATGTCAATTGCTCCTATCTGGATGTGGAATTCGCTGTTACGGAACCGGCCTTCAGTTGCCGCAAAAACCATTCTATCCAGTTGATCGGTATATCGTTGACACGCCTCTGCAAGCAGCCGATCCGCCCTTTCGGCATATCCTCCCAATTCAATTTCGATGCCACCATCTGTAAGCAGGTGTTGGATTTGATCATTACTTACCCCGAAATCAATCAGTCCACGCCAAGAATCCAAGAAACCGTACAGTGCATAGGCTGCATAGGTTTTGCCGGTGTTATTTTTCCCGCAGATAAGGGTCAAATCCCCCAGCGAAAATTCCGCCTGCTTCAAGATACCAAGATTTTTTAACTCTATTTTCAGGCTCATACGGTTACCTCCACAATTGTCATCGTATCATTTACTTGCGGGAGCGTTGTTTTTTGATTTCCCCTGGTGAGTTTTCTACCTCACACTTACCCCCTCCCCTCCTTACAGGTTGCCTCCTCCCTCGGCTTGCAAATTCCCCCCTGCTTGCGGGGGGGTTAGGGGGGGTACGCTGCGATAGTATCACACAAACCCACAGCATTGCAAGGGGTTTCTGCGACCCCTATCTCACGGCTCTTCCACATGATGCGTAATCCAACACCGCCGTCCATCGGTTCGCAACCGGATAGCCCCCAGCTGATCCGTCCGCATTATACGGCTCCCCCGCTCTCGATAACGTTCGAGGACCATCTCAGACGGAAAACGGTATCGATTCCGTTGCCCCACCGAGAAAATCGCGTATTGAGGACGCACAGCATCGAGGAATTCCGCGCTGCTCGAGGTTTTACTCCCGTGATGGGGCACCTTAATAATCTCTGCAGCTAAATCTTCTCCCAATTCAACCAATCTCAATTCCACCTTTCGTCTGATGTCTCCTGTGAACAAAATTCGCACGTCACCATAAGTCACCTTCAGAACAAGTGAATCGTTGTTGACATCCCTATCGTGCAGATTTGTCGAGGCTGCGTCAAATGGGTGCAGCAACTCCAATCGCGCCGTAGGAGTCAGGTTAATTGATCCAGCATAACCAAGCTCATGGGGAATACCCTTCGCATCAACAATTTCATGTAGGATGCGGTGCGTTGAACGGTGCAAATCCTGATGGGGCACTCCCAACACCCGCTCGACACCAAACCCGCGCAAAATGTGCGCAAACCCACCCCCATGGTCATTGTCGGGATGGCTTAAAAGGAGCAGGTCTAGCCTAAAAACCCCTTCGTGGCATAAAAACGGGTCAAGTGTCCGCTCCCCATGGTCATAACCCACCCGGATCGTGATTCCCTCTTCAGTCACTTCAATCCTCGATGAATTGCGGCCCCCATCGACCAGCATGGTCTTTCCGTCAGGAAACCGGACAAATGCCGCGTCCCCCTGCCCAACATCAAGGAACGTAATATCTAACAACCTGCCCCGCTCACGCCAAGCGGTGTCCCAGATCCAGATTGACAGGACTATCAACCCAATCACCATAGCCTTCTTTCGGTGTATCCACACCCAAACCCAGTGCACAACTGCGAGACAACCCGCGATGTAAAGAATAATAAAACCGAAACTTGGCGTTGGCGTCTTCAACACTGTCCACGATTGACCGAAAAATTTGATCAGACTCAGAAAGATCAGGAGGATAAAGTGGTTGGCATAAACAAACGGCATCGCAAGTGGCAACCAGATTAAGCCGAGCAGGACCGAGACCAACGTAATGTTGACCAGAACCGCGGCGAGGCCGACAGTAAAGGGTCCTACAACGAGACCCATCGGGTAAATCCGATGAAAGTGCCATGCGATGATTAAAGTTGTACCCACCTGTGCGGATAACGTCACCCCAAACCCCATCACCAACCACCACACCGCTCGGCCCCATGCAGCGCGAGAGGGCATCGTGCTATCGAAATCTACCTTTGGGGCAATTCGACCGAGACCAACGATATGTCCAATAAAATGCTCCCACTTAGGGGCCAGATAAAGGATAGCTGCCACCGCGCCGAAAGAGAGTTGGAAGCCGACGTCCCACAGCTGCGCCGGATTGATCAGCAACAAAACGAACGCAGCAAACGCAAGCAGATTGAATAGATCCCGATCTCGCTCTATAATCCGTGATATTAGAAAGATAACCGCCATCAGCGAGGCACGGAAAACGGACGGGCGAAAACCGACAAGGCAGGCATAGAGAATCACAGCAGCAATCGTCAGCAGGTCAGTGGTTTTTCGAGGGAGGTGCAGAAGCGAAAAACCGAAAAAGCAGACAGTCGCAATCAGTCCAACGTGCAACCCCGACACCGCAAGAATATGTATGCTCCCACTATTGCGGAATGCGTCAAGAATATCGGGTGATAATCCGCTTCGCTGTCCAAGGAACATCCCCTTGAGCACTTGAGAGTGAATCCGATGTTCGCGATACGCCGCATCAATAACGGCCTCCACCCGCCGGCGCAACCCTTCCGTCCAGTGTAATAGCGGAAAACCGGATCGACCCGTCGGGACAATCTCCTGACCTCGATGCAGCTGCAGAATCCCGAACACCTGCCGACGGGCGAGATAGAAACGGTAATCGAAGCCCCCCGGATTGCGTTGCCCATTTGGACGCCGCAACACCCCTCCAACTTCAATCCGATCACCATAGCGCAAAGGGATCGGTTCGCGGAATCGGATCAGGAGTTTAGCCTTCACCGCTAAATCTGAATTTCCGACCGGGCGGATAGTCCCACGCGCATACCCTGCCTCCCACTGCTCTCCCCGCTCCGGCTGATACGCCATTGCCCCGGAAAAATGTACCCGCTGATCATAGAAATCTAGAGGGATGGGTGAAGTCAGCACAACCTTCAGACGGAACATGCCACAAGCACAGAGTGCCCCCAATAGGAGCACCCAACCTATTCTCGCTGTATGAGCCTCCGCTTTCCGCAGATAGAATAACCCAACGCCGCCGATGAGGCAGGTGAGTCCAATCAACCAAATCCAAAAGAGTGGAATTGGCAAGAACCCCCCAATAAAAACGCCGAGCGCATAGGGAACGAGGGTGCGGAGAGCCGGTCGGGGCACGTGACTTCGTTCCTTCCTTATGTCAAAAGAGAAATAGAGACAGGTGAACTAATCCAGTAAAAGTTGTAGGCATACGCCGTATGCCGTAACCATTGCGCCAATCACTGCACGTCGAATCGTACGACTCCAATCACATCAACGAACCAACATCAATAGCCTATGCTTTTCAGGTAAGCACGATTAATTCGCATCTTCGCTTCGTCAGTACGCTCCGTCGCTCCCGGGCAGGCGGTTATCCAATCGTTGTAGCCAACATCTTCCAGTGCCCTCAGAAAAGCGGGATAGTCGCACATGAGCCCTTCACCGAGCTCGACGTTGCCACCATCCTTATAGTCGTGGAGATGGACATAGGAGATACGATTCCGATAGTCGTAAACCGCCGCAATGGGGTCATAGCCCCAGTGAACAGCATGAGACATATCGAGACAGAGACGGCACCGCTCGAGACGCATCATAAATCGCTTCCACTCATCGGCACTGTCCACCAGATGGCCCGTATGTGGGTGGAAGGTAACAGTAACACCGAGCGGTTCGCCATAAGCAGCGAGATCCTCATAGACAGCCGCCATCCGATCTAGATCGAGGTCTGTAGTCTCGCTGTCGAGCCGTCCCGGTCCCTTGGTCATAAAGGTAGGCACCTCAAGGTCCGAGGCGAACTCAATCCGCCGCTTGTTAATTTCATGGGTTGGATGCGCCACGTCGAGCGTAACATTCGGACCACAAATCGCAGCGACCCGTATACCAACGGCGTCGCAAATCTGAGTAACGCGACGCGCAGAACCGAGCCAATCGAGCGACTGACGGGCTTCCCAACCGTCCCAGCCAGCCTCTCGGAGCTGTACCAACGTCTGTTCCAAATTAGGTGTTTCCCAACGGAGGGCACTGTAGGCAAGTGGAAATGACATGACAGAAATCCTTTCAGGTTGATGTAACGGCATATTTCGCCAGCTGGTAGGTCGGGCTTCCTCGCCCGCCCCAACCTTCTCCATAATTTGCAGGTTGGGCTCCTAGCACCACCTGCAAAGCCTCGTCGAAATAATAAATCTATAACAGCACTTCACAACTTCTATCCGGTTAAATCCCTGAATCCTTGATGAAGCATCGGTCCAATGAACCAACACAGCCCCAGCGCGGCGAACGGTTTCTTCTCACGTTTCACGCTTACACATCACTCAAGCCGTTGTATCGCCTTTCGCAACGCCTGACGCGCTTCATGCAACCGTGATCTAACACGCCCGACAGAGCAACCGAGCACCTCTGCCAACTCCTCATAGGACAAATCCTGCATTTCGCGAAGAATCAGTATCTTTCGGTAATCATCTTTGAGGGCAGCAAGTGCCTTTTGCAAAAGCTCCCGTTGTTCCGCCAACAAGACCGTACTTTCCGGGGTGGTCGTGTCGAGCGGCACCCACGGCTGCGAGTCATCAATCTCCATCGGATCGGTCTTACGCCTCTGCCGCTGATCTTTCAAATTGAGACACCTGTTAGTAACAATCCGGTAGAGCCACGTCGAAAACTGAGATTTGAATCGAAACTGTCCAATATTTTCCCAAAGCCACAGAAAAACATCCTGCGCCACATCGCTGGCATCCTCAGGATTCGCGAGTATCCCGTAAGCGACATTATACACCCACTGCTGATACTGGCGCATAAGGGTTTCCATGGCTTGCTTGTCACCGTCTTGACACCGGCGGACAAGCGCATGGTCACTGAGGTCATGGGATCGCGCTTCGCTAGAGACGTGTTGGTCGTTCAATTTTCTCAGCCATATAGAGGTTGGGACGCAAAAGAATAATACGCAATAATGCGTAAGAAAGAAATTGCTAATATTACGCATTATTCCTTGGGAAAATACAGGAAAGTCAGTAGTTACCTATTACCAGATTGTATACATAACCGAACAACTGCATACAAAGTCTATTTTATCCAGTTTCTCGTGGGTTGTCAAGCATGCGTAACGGAAATCATAATGCTTGCGAAACTATAGCGAATCCGTTATAATAACCCAAGCTACCCCCTATTCCTGTAGATCACGATTCATATCTCGACGAAATACCCAGTGAGTGTAATGAACCTATGAACTCGTAAACCAATGAACCAACAACCAAAGGAGAATCCTATAGATGGACACAACACAAGCCGTAGCGCGAATCTTGAAAATCGAAGGCGTTGAGTGGATATCCTGTTTCCCCTCCAATCAACTCATCGAAGCGACTGCTCAAGAAGGCATTCGGACCGTCATGTTTCGGCACGAACGCGGTGCCGTTATGGCAGCTGATGGATACAGCCGTGTCAACAACCGTAATAAATTCGGCGTCATCATCACACAAGGCGGCCCCGGCGCGGAAAACTCTATGGGCGGTATCGCACAGGCTTTTGCGGACAACGTTCCAATTCTGTACCTGCCGGGCGGCCCCGCAATTGACGAGTATGCGGTCCGTCCCTCCTTCTCACCGGTTCGCACATATCAGACAGTATCAAAGTATGGCGAAGTCATTACAAAACCGAGTCAAGTTGCTAGCGTCATGCGGCGGGCTTTCCACCAGCTTCGGAATGGACGCCCCGGGCCCGTAATCGTTGAGACACCGGGCGACATTGGGCTGCAAGAAGTCCCAGACGATGGGCTCAACTACAAGCCACCGAAACGAGCACTTCAAATCCCAGCTCCCGGCGATATCAAAGACGCCGTTAAGGAACTGCTAAACGCGAAGAAACCGGTCATCTGGTCCGGTATGGGGGTGCTGCTCTCCGGGGCAACCGAGGCACTCACAGAATTTGCTGAGTTGACCGAGATACCGGTGTACTGCACGATGCCCGGTAAATCCTCCTTCGACGAGCGTCATCCCCTCTCCGTTGGCTCCGGGAGCGGCGCGACCACCCTCCCTGCACGGACGTGGTTACAGGAATCGGACGTGCTATTCGCCATCGGCTCAAGTATGACCCGCACCCATTACGGTCAACCCATCCCGGAGGGTAAGGTCATCATCCACAACGCCGAAAGTATTGAGGATATCAACAAAGACTTCTCCGTTGACATCGGACTGCCCGGTGATGCTAAGCTGACGTTGCAGGCTATGATTGAGGAAGCCAAAGCCCAACTCGGCGAAAACGGGAGAAAAGGCAAAACGCACGTCGCCACAGATATTGCCAAACTCAAAAAAACGTGGCTGGCAGAGTGGGACTCCCTGCTCACCTCCGACGAAGAGCCCATTAACACATACCGTGTGATTGGGGATATGGTCAAGGCAATGGATTTGGAGAACAGCATCGTTACCCACGATGCCGGTGCCCCGCGCGATTCAATCATGCCCTTCTACCCCGGAACGGTGCCGCACAGCTACATCGGTTGGGGCAAAACCACCCACCTCGGTTTCGGAATACCGGTGATGATTGGGGCGAAGATCGCAAAGCCCGATAAGTTCTGCTTGAACTTCATGGGCGATGGCGCTTTTGGTATGTCCGGCTTAGACATCGAAACCTCTGTTCGCGCTGATGCGCCCATCACTACCGTTGTCCTCAATAACGGTGGAATGGCAACCTACCCAGGCGGCTATCCGACGGCCCGCGACCAATTTGGCACAACGGAAATGACAGGCGATTACGCCAAGATTGCTGAAGGCATGGGGGCAGTCGGCATCACCGTGGTTAAACCGAGTGAAATGGTTCCCGCACTTGAGCAGGCGCAGCAACTGAACGCGGACGGTCGCACGGTACTGCTCGATGTGCACACCAATATGGAGGCTCGCCGATCCCGCTTCGGCTAAACCCTGTTGATATTCGACAAATTGAACCAATCCTAAGGCCTCTGAAACGATTGGGGCTTGTGTAGGGGGAACCCTTGTGGTTCCCCTGTGGCCTGGGGATTGTCTGTGCTGTAGGCAGGCACCTCCCCCTAATCCCGAATACCCACACGGTTTCCCCTCCGCCTGCACCCATCCCCCCTGCTTGCGGGGGGGACTGAGGGGGGGTCTGAATGAACCCCACTTGCACCCTCCCCCCGCTTGCGGGGGAACCGAGGGGGGGTCTTATGGCAATGAAAGTGTAGTAGAGACTGTGAATGAACCCCACTTGCACCCATCCCCCCGCTTGCGGGGGGACCGAGGGGGGTTCTTACGGCAGGGACTGTGAATGAACCACGCCTGCACCCATCCCCCCGCTTGCGGGGGGACCGAGGGGGGTCTTAAAGGTATTTTACATATATCCTAGCAATTATAGAGGAACACACCATGATTAAATTTGTAATGATGCCACCGTTAGACGACCTCAAGCGCGAGTTTGCCCCGCGTCTGGAGGCAAACCTCCCGGAGTATCGGGTCGAGCTCCCCAAAACAGACGAAGAAGCACGCCGTGAAATCGCCGATGCTGATGCGGCATTCGGTTGGGTGCCGCCCGATGCGCTGAAGGGCGCGACAAAATTGCGGTGGCTGCAAAATCCAGATGCAGGCCCCTTCCCGGGCTACTATTATAAGGAACTGATTGAGCACCCCGTGGTGATCTGTAACCCACGCGGTATCTACTATGATCACATCAGCCACCATATTATGATGTTCTTGCTCGCGCTCTCCCGGGGATTGCCTTACTACGTCGAGGCACAACGGGAGCGAAGATGGGACCCGGACGCCCGTAAAAATGGGTATGTCGATCTCGCTGAATCCACCGCCCTAATCTTCGGTGTGGGAGGCATCGGTCATGAGACAGCGAGACTATGTGCAGAATTTGGCATGACAGTAATCGGTGTAGAGCCGAGACCCGAATATGACCTCCCATACGTCGAGATGCACCCACCGACGGATTTGGATGCCCTGCTGCCACGCGCCGATTTCATAATAGCGACAACGCCGCACACACCCGAAACTGAGGGGATATGGAATGCTCAACGTTTCCGCCTGATGAGGGACACCGCCTACTTTATCAACATCGGTCGCGGCAAAACGATGAAAATCAACGACCTCGCAGACGCTGTTGAGCGAGGCGAAATTGCTGGGTGTGGGCTTGACGTATTCGAGATAGAACCGCTGCCGGCGGATCACCGTTTATGGAATCTACCCAACGTTCTGCTCACACCCCACATCGCCGTGAAGGATGCCGAGAATATCCCTGAACGCCGATTTGAAATCATCCTCGAAAACGTCCGTCGGTTTGCTGCCGGTGAACCGTTACGCAACGTGGTCAACAAAGCGGCGTGGTACTAAAGTCTCGAAAATACCAACAACGTTGCGCCATAGTTCTCGGCCCAATCCACCAGGATCGGTAGCGCGCCTGTGCTGGCATTTCGTGGAGAAATAATCTATGACGGAATCAGAAATTCGTGCGTTATACGGTTGGGCAGAGATTGATCCGGACGCTCCTATCGTGGCGGGATCGGTCGGCACATGGCGCATCACCTACCATGTCGGTCAATACGGCGTCGATGACGGTGGGGTTATTAAATTTGCTTGGCGCGATGTCAGCGATTGGGCGGCCCCCCAATTTGAAAATCCGTCCGCCCCCGAATATGCCTCCGTCTCTACGACAGGTACAGCATCGCTGCGAGCGAAGTTTGAAAAGCAACGTTATATCCGCCCTTGGAGACTTTGCGTGACTGTTGATGTATTCGACGATTCCCTCTCCGAGGGGGATAGCATCACCTTAACACTCGGAGATACCTCAGGGGGCAGTCCGGGGAGTCGAGCGCAGACCTTTTGCAAAGCGGCGTTTGAATTTCGCGTTGCTGTCGATTGGTGCGGAACGTGGGTTTACACAGAGGTGCTGTCTCCAAAGATCCCAATTATCAGCGGTTCCCCCCATCGGTTGGTGGTATTAGGCCCGTCGGAAACCACACCCGATGCGGAAACATGGATCGGGGTTAAGGTAGAAGATCTCTGGGGCAATCCGAGCACCGGATATATGGGGACAGTCCAAATCAACGCTGAGGGATTGACGGGCTTGCCGGAGACATATCAGTTTCAACCCACAGACCACGGTGTGCGCCGTTTTGAAGGTGTAAGAGCATCCACGACAGGAATTTATCGGGTGGGAGCAACAGACACAGAAAACAGCTTGGCGGCGAAAGGAAATCCACTCCGCTGTGTGGAAAGTCGAGACATACATCAACCCTTCTGGGGCGATCTCCACGGACAGAGCGAAGAAACCGTTGGCACCAATCCGGTCTCCTCCTATTTTCGGTTTGCACGGGAGGCAGCACTAATTGACTTCGCCGGACATCAGGGAAACGACTTCCAAATCACCGAGGCAATCTGGGGGGAGATTAAGGCACAGGCGAATACCCAATACGACCCCGGTCGCTTTGTCACCTTTGTCGGGTATGAGTGGTCAGCGAACACACCGCTAGGAGGCGACCACAACGTATACTATCCGGGGGACGATGGGCCCCTGCACCGCTCCAGCCATGTGCTAATCCCTGACAAATCGGATATCGATACCGACTGCAGACATGTCACAGAACTCTACACCACACTGCGAGGGCAGGTCAAAGACTCCCGGAACGGAGATGTCCTGCTGCTGCCCCATGTCGGAGGACGCTACGCCAACCTCAATTGGCACGACCCGGAACTGGAACCGCTCATTGAGGTCTATTCCGAGTGGGGAGAGTTCGAGTGGTTTCTGCGGGAAGCATTGGAGAAAGGCTATCGAATCGGTTTCACCGCCGGTAGTGATGACCACAAGGGACGCCCCGGTGCTGCGCCTCCGGGCAGCGGTTCGTTCGGTGTGTACGGTGGATTGACCTGCATCTATGCAGCGGAGTTGACGCGGGAGGGACTGTGGGAAGCCCTGAAAGCCCGTCGATGTTACGGAACGACCGGTCAGCGTATCCTGCTTGATGTGACCGCAGATGGCACACCGATGGGAGGGGCGTATCAGGGGAGCCAACCGCCGGAAATCTCTGTGAACGTAGTTGGCACCGCCCCCATCGAGCGGATAGACATCTTCAGAGGCTTGGAGCGCATTCACACTGTCCCCGTAACAACCGAGCGGGCAGGAGATCAGATTCGAGTTGCGTGGTCAGGGCAGCGCATCCGGGCACGAAACCGGCTGGTGCGATGGGACGGAAGCCTTGAGATAGATAGGGGGCGGATTCTGGGGGCGAAAGGTTACGCCTTCGATTCCCCGGCTGAAGGTATCGAGGGGGTAACGGATCGAACGGTGTCTTGGAAATCTGTGACAACCGGAGACGCTGACGGCGTAATCCTAAGGCTTGACACCCCCTCTGAGGCAACCCTCGATTTTAAGACGCCGGTGCTGAATCAGCGTGTCCCGCTTCAGGAGATTGGCGATTCGCCTATTATCGTTGAGGCCGGTGGGATTGATATGAAGGTTGTGTTTGAACGGTTGCCGCTCGGCATTGGCAGAGAAGTAGCGTTTACGTTTCGAGAAGCAGCGTTGCCCATCGGCTGCCATCCGTATTGGGTCCGAGTGTTACAAACAGATGGGGCAAAGGCATGGGCAAGCCCCATTTATGTGACAATATGATGTATTTAACAAAGTAAGGACAACGGATGACTACTCTCAATAAAAACGACGCACTTCAACTCGTAGGGGCGAGGTTTCCTCCCCGAACATTTCGAGTTTTGGGCGGACTGTAGGCGTAACCCTTGTAGTTGTCCGTCTTTAATCTTTCTTTTTTTTACAAAGATTTGCGTTAATTCGCGGATGCTTTAATAATTTGCACTTTCTTTTAACATGATCCACGCCTTACATTTGGAGGCAAACGCATGGGACAGATAAACACATCGCTTTTAGAACTAGAAACCCCTCACATCTTGTTAGATCAGGACAGGTTACAAGCCAACATCCAACTGATTCAGAACATCGCCAATACGCGTGGTGTCAATGTCCGCCCACATATCAAAACCCACAAGTGTCTTGAGCTCGCCCGGCAACAGATAGACGCAGGCGCAGTCGGAATTACCTCCTCAAAGGTAGACGAGGCACTCGTTTTTATCAACAACGGGATTCGCTCCGTTACTGTGGCGTATCCCTTGGTCGTTGCGTCAAAGCTCGACCGCCTGAGCTGCTGCAAAGACACATGACGTTGACCTCCGACTCATTGTCGATAGCCCTGTGGGGGTAAATGCGATTGCTCAGGTAGCGGAGAAACACCAGAAACAGATTAGTATCTTCTTGAAGATAGATGTGGGGTTACACCGCTGTGGACTCACGGAAGACGATCCCGGCTTGGTTGGGCTAGTCCAAAAAATCATCCAAGAACCCGCTCTAAATTTTGTGGGGCTTTTATCCCACGCCGGGCATACTTATGGCGCAGCGGACGCCGATGCAGCGCGAAAAGTCGCCCAAGAGGAGTGCGAAATTATGATGCGCGTGCGGAAAAAACTCGAAAGCAACGGCATCGAGGTTGCGGAGGTGTCTGTTGGATCCACACCCGGCACCCTTGTGAGCGATAGCTACGATGGCATCACGGAAATCCGACCGGGCAATTACATCTTTATGGATAGAATGCCGCTGCGTCTCAAGGTGATTGCGCTAAACCAGATCGCGCTCTCCGTGTTAGCGACGGTGGTAAGTCAAAACTCGGAATACTTTATTATCGACGCCGGATCCAAAACCTTGAGCTCCGATCAAGGCGCGCACGGGATGCCGGGTATGGAAGGATTCGGGCTTGCGTACCCCGCTAATCGGTTCGAGGATGCAAATCATGAGATGATTGTCACCAGACTTTCGGAAGAACATGGGTTTGTCATACGCAAAGATTTTGATCTGGAAACAGGTACTAAGGTTCGATTAGTACCAAATCACTCATGTGTTGTTGCGAACCTATTAGACACCTACACAGTGCTAAAGGATGGACAAATCACCCAACAATGGGACATCGCCGCCCGCGGCCAAGTCCATTAGTTCCGCCTTACATCTGGCACTATCGGTTTATTTTGGAGGGAACGGGAATCTCCGTTCCGTTTCTCTTTACATATTACGCATTACGTATTATGCTTCATTAGCCTCGGCGGCTTTGAATCCCGATCTTATCTACTCTTATCTACAAGGAGAACAAAAAATGATGAAAATTGGCACCCGCATCAGTCCCGACTGGTTAAACCGTCCAAACGATCTCCGCTTTCTCAAACAGATCGGCGTTGATTGCGTAGACATCACCTTAGACATCTGTCCCGGTTACTCAGAAGCCGGCGGGCGCGCAAATCGCGAAGGACTCGAAAAAGTAGTAGCAGCCATTGACAGAGCTGGGCTCAAGATCGAGCGCGCCAACACCTCTAACGGCGACTGTATCAAGACCTTTCTCGGTCAACCCGGCTCCGAAGCAGAAATCGACAACCTGATTGTCAACGCCGAACTCTGCGGCGAGTTTAATCTGCCGGTGATGGGTATCCAATGTTTCCAGGCGGGCCAATTCGGTCATTTCCCGGAGGCTATGCACAGCTTCATTGAGGGACGGGGCGGATACCAACACCTGAAAGTCGATTTGAGCGAAGCCCTCGACCAATCCCCACCAGAAGGGGCACCAACCCACGATGAAATCTGGGAGCGTACCCTGGAAATCTTCAGAAACGTTGTGCCTGTGGCCGAAAGGGCCGGCGTCAAGGTTGCCATGCACGGCAACGATCCACCGGTTCCCAACCTCTATGGCGTACCACAGATTCTCTATAACTTCGCCGCTTTTGACCGCCTCTTTTCCGAAGTCCCCTCTCCGAACAACGGCATGACCTTTTGCGTGGGCACCCGTTACGAATCAGGCGAAGATGTTTTTGAGGGCATTCGGCACTTTGGGGAACAGGGCAAAATTTTCCACGTCCATTTCCGCAACGTACGCGGAAAAATTCCCGAAAAGAAGGGGTACGAGGAGGTAATCCCCGACGCCGGCGACATGGACATGTACCGCGTGGCTAAAGCCTTGCACGATGTGGGCTACGACGCTGTCATCGACTACGACCACATCATGCGACTCACCACAGATGGGCCAGAAGGCAGGGAGTACATTGCTTACTGCGTCGGGCACATGCGTGGATTGATCCAAGCCCTTGAAAGCAATTCCTAAGATCATGTTAGAAACACGCCTTCAATCATTGTCCACATTCCGATTCAAGAACCTGTCGAAACAGAGCGGGGCTGACCACTTTGTTTCGACCCGAATCGGCGGGCTGAGTCCCCCGCCTTACGAATCCCTTAATTTAGGCCTCCACGTTGAAGACACCGCTAAAACTGTCCTGAAAAATCGTAAACGTTTGGCAGCCAATATCGGAATTTCACTCTCCGATTTTACAATCGCGAGACAGGTTCATAGCGGTACGGTGACAATCGTGACAGAAAAAATGAGGGGCTACGGTGCAGCTGACCTCGATACGGCAGTTAAAGCGACAGATGCAATAGTAACAGACGTTCCCCACTTATGTCTGATGGTTCTTATGGCGGATTGTGTGCCGATTCTCTTCTTCGATCCCCAAAAGCGAGTGATAGCCGCCGTACATGCCGGCTGGCGGGGGACTGTCAAACTGGCTGCTCAGAACACGGCAAATACCTTAAAGGAAAAGTTTAACTGCAAGCTGACCGATGTTCTGGTAGGGATAGGCCCCTCCATCGGTCCCTGTCATTACGAAGTCGGTCCCGAAGTCATCGCACAAGTTGAGGATACCTTTGGCAGCACGGAGGGCTATATCGACAACAAGACCTCCGATGGCAAAGGGTATTTTAACCTCTGGGAAGCCAACAAGCGGCAAATCATAGAAACGGGTATCCCCGCACAAAACATAGAGGTACCCCAGATATGCACCTATTGTAATGCACATCTGTTTTTTTCCGAGCGGCACCAAAGGGGTAGGACGGGCAGATTCGGAGCCGGGATTATGTTGTCCGTATGATTGGTTTATCTTGTAATAATCAGATACATACCACCACAAACGAGAAGCAGGCCGATAACATATCGTAACGTGAGAGGCTCCCGTAATAATACCATGCCCGCTATGCTGGTCAGTAATATCCCGCCAAACCGGATAACGGGTGAACCGAGAGAAATTGGGGCCCCTGCACCAAAGGTTACATACAATCCTAAAGTCACGCCGCTGAACGCAAATCCCACACCCATACTCGCTAAAACCCCTAAAGGTTGAGCTTCTTGCGGTATGCCACGCGCCCATTTCCACAGCACCCAAGCCAGGCCAGTCGAGAAGGTACAGGTCCCGTATATTAATACCGCCAAACTGTTAGAAAGCCTGCCCGCTGCCAATTTCACAAAAAGATCTGCAGCCGCCAATGCACATGCGGTAACCGCTGCATATTTAATCCAACCCATGATTCAGATTTGCCCCCTAGCCATCAACGCTACTAACGCTTACTATCGTTTAATTAAATTGCTGTGCCCCTTTCTACTAGTTCCAACCAAAGAATACCTGAAAACATCAATAACGTCAAGCCTATTGGATCACTACGATGCGGAAGTAAGGGTGGACGCCCCACCAACAAAGAGGCTACCCCCCTCAATCCCGAATACCCACACGGTATCAGACCGTTCTAGGCTCAATGAGCCTAGAATTAACGGACAACCCACAGGGTATTTAGCAGGGGGAAGAGAGTCCGTATGGGTATTTGGGGTTAGGGAGGCTTTCCCCCGGCGGTGCCCTCTCTATCTAACATTGCGGCTACCCCCCTCAATCCCCCCGCGAGCAGGGGGAGGAGATACCGTATTCACAAAACCCCAAGCCAAACCCATCTGACTAGAGCGATACCACCTACCATGGATTGCCCCCCACCAACAAATTCCCCCCTGCTTGCGGGGGGGCTAGGGGGGTTCTTATCTTAGGGGTGGGGGCACGCCTCCTTTTCCTCCTGTTCGTAGTAGTGCAATTCATTGCACGTCTGCCCCCCTGCTTGCGGGGGGGGCTAGGGGGGCTTATCTTAGCAGTGGGGCACGACCGCACTTCTTACCCTCAGCAGCGATACCACCTCCCACGGATTGCCCCCCACCAACAAAGAGGCTACCCCCCTCAATCCCCCCGCAAGCAGGGGGAGGAGATACCGTATTCACAAAACCCCAAGCCAAACCCATCTGACTAGAGCGATACCACCCTCCACGGATTGCCCTCCACCAACAAATTCCCCCCTGCTTGCGGGGGGGCTAGGGGGGTTCTTATCTTAGGGGTGGGGGCACGCCTCCTTTTCCTCCTGTTCGTAGTAGTGCAATTCATTGCACGTCTTCCCCCCTGCTTGCGGGGGGGCTAGGGGGGTAGGTTCTTATCTTAGGGGTGTGGGCACGCCTCCTTTTCCTGCTGTTTGTAGTAGTGCAATTCATTGCACGTCTTCCCCCCTGCTTGCGGGGGGGCTAGGGGGGGTAGGTTCTTATCTTAGGGGTGTGGGCACGCCTCCTTTTCCTGCTGTTTGTAGTAGTGCAATTCATTGCACGTATTCCCCCCTGCTTGCGGGGGGGTTAGGGGGGGTAGGTTCTTAATCTTAGCGGTAGGTCGCGCATCTTGCCCAATCCATAGCCCCATCCGTAACAATAAACCCATCCCCAAATTTTTCCGTCAATTAAATGGCTAGAAAGGAAAACCCACAATGAAGTCCGTATTCAGACTGTTCATCAGAAATCCCGTATTGGTTCACATGATTACCATTGCGGTAATTGTTTGGGGTTCGTATATGCTCATCAATATGCCACGGGAATTGGAACGCGATATGTCTTTCAACTGGGCAATTATTTGGGTGGCGTACCCCGGTGTTTCACCCGAGGAGATTGAAAAACTGATTACCAAGCCAATTGAGGACGAAATCGCTGATGTGGATAAAATTGAGTCTATCACCTCAACCTCCGCTGAAGGATACGCCAATATCAGCGTTAAATTCGATCAGAATATCGCACGCGATGAGTTTGACAAACTGTATCAAGATCTCCGCACAGAGTTGGACAAAGTCCAAGATCTACCTGAAGATGCAGAGGCCCCATCCATGTTTAAGTTGGAGTCTAACACACTGACGCCTGTGATTGATGTCGTTATGGCAGGGAGCCTCCCTGAAAAAACGATGCGAGATCTGGCGGAAGAACTCCAGGATGAACTCGAAGCCGTTGAAGGTGTTTTAGAGGTCTCAATCACCGGGATTCGTGACCGTGAGGTCTGGGTCGAGGTGGATCCCAATCGCCTTGAGCGGTATTCACTGACCTTGGCGCAGGTTGTGGGCGCGTTGGCAGCCAAGAATATGAATGTCCCCGCGGGGGAGCTGAAAATCGGACGCGCGGAATACCTGCTGCGCACTGTCGGCGAGTTTGATTCGATCCGCCAAATCCAAAATGTGATTGTGCGACAGATTCCCGGCGGCGGTAAAATCCGCGTCGGCAATATCGCGCAGGTCCGAGATACCTACGAAGAGCCGACCGTGATTTCCCGTTTGAATGGTGAGCCGGCACTTACGCTCTCGGTGGCAAAACGGGGCGAAGGCAGCACCATCCGGATTGTCGATACAGTACGAACCCTAGTGGAGAAATACCGGACAAATCGACTGCCGGACGGCGTGGAAATTACATTAGTGAATGATACTTCAATCTATATTCGTGATTCGCTCGGCAAGCTGCAAAATAACGCACTTTTCGGGGTAGTGCTCGTTCTCCTTGTCTTATACCTTTTCATGGGACCGAGGAACGCCATCTTTGTCGCCATCGGCATCCCGCTGACCCTCCTGATTACTTTTGGGCTCATGGGGCTCGCCGACGAATCGATCAACAGTATGTCGCTGTTTGGATTGGTGTTGGTGCTTGGTATCATCGTGGACGATGCGATTATTGTGATGGAAAATATCTTCCGTCGGATGCAGGAAGGGGACCCGCTGATCCAAGCCGTAGTCAACGGTGCACATGAGGTCGTTTGGCCAGTGATAACCGCTTCCTTAACAACCGCCTCCATCTTCCTCCCGCTTGCACTCTTACCGGGGATTGTTGGCAAATTCATGAAGATTATCCCAATCATCGTTGCCTTGACGCTTGCCGCATCGCTGTTTGAATGTTTCTTCATTTTGCCATCCCATATCGCGGATTGGGGAAAAATCGGACGTTCCAGATTTCGGGATAGACTGATGCGCTACTTATTAAAGCCCTATACCAAACTCTTGACATTCACATTACGCTATCGCTATTGGGTGCTGGGAGGTATTGTCGTTTGTCTATTCTTGAGTTTCCTCCCAATCCCCTTCGGACTGGTTGAGGTCGACATGTTCCACGGCGATGAGTATCCAATGTTTTTTGTCTACGTCACGCTGCCGGTGGGAGCCCGCCTGGAAACGACGGATGAGGTGATGCGGCAGCTGGAGGCAGTTACGCTTGCGTTGCCAAAATCTGAAATCAAGGCAATCATCACCAAAACGGGCATTCGCATCACGGATACCGGAAGTGTCCTCAATAGCCACTTGGGAACGCTCCATGTTGAGGTTGTCGAAGCCAAGCATCGGAAGCGTGAACTTGCGGAAATTATCGCAGATGTCCGCCAGAAAGCCAGCCGTATCGCGGGACCTGAGCAGATCGAATTTCAGACAAGGGAAGAAGGCCCCCCCGCCGGCACAGATGTTGAAGCAATCGTAAAAGGAAAATATTTCGACGAACTGGAAGGGCTCACCGACGAACTGAAAGCCGAACTTGCAAAAATCCCCGGAGTCACTGATATTCAGGACAACTACGCCCTAGGCAAAGAGGAGATCAAACTACATATTGATGAGGACAAAGCGAACGAATACGGACTGACGCTCCAACAAATCGCCTTCACCGCGCGCAATGCCTTTGAAGGCACGAAGGCAACTGTATTCCGCGATGGCGATGAGGAGATTGATGTCGTTGTCAAATTCAGCGAATCCGCACGCACGGGGCTTAAGGATGTCGCGGACCTGAAATTGATGGGGACAACGGGTGTACCAGTCCCCCTCCGAGATGTCGCCCAAATGAATGTCGAGCAAGGTCATTCCATAATTCACCGCTTCAAACAGGAAAGAGCCATCACAATCACCGCCAATGTCGATCAGAAAGTGACCTCCACAGTCAGAGTAAACCAGAGGCTCCGCGCCCATTTTGATCAAATCAGCTCGCGCTACCCGGGTTACACACTCGAATCCGGCGGTCAATTTGCCGAATATCAGAAGGCTTTCTCAAGCATCCCTGTCTTCTTCGCCTTTGGGGTTATGCTGGTCTATTTCATATTAGGGACCCAGTTCAAGTCCTTCCTCCAACCGGTGATTATTCTGACGACCGTACCCTTTGCATTTATCGGGGCGATGGTAGGGCTGCTTACCTCTGGCAACCCACTGAGCACCGCTTCAACATACGGGCTCGTCGCGCTGGCTGGCATCGTCGTGAATGATTCGATTGTGTTGGTTGAGTTTATCAATCGTCAACGGACAGAGGGGATTAGCAAATGGCAAGCGATTATCAATGCAGGCCGCACCCGCCTACGCCCCATCCTACTCACCTCAATTACAACCGTGAGCGGTCTGCTACCGATGGCGTTGGGAGTTGGTGGAAAATCCGCGATATGGATGCCAATGGCGAGCACCGTTGTTTGGGGGCTGTCGGTGGCAACCCTCCTGACGCTGTTCGTAATTCCGGCGTTCTACGCAATAAGCGATGATATTCGGCCATGGCGAGGCGTCCGCATCGAAGCAAAGGAGATAGACCCTTCATAATAGGAGTAGGCATGCGGAGCGTGCCTACTAACTACGCGATCCGCTCTCTACCTTCCCCCATCCAATCCTGAAGGTGCGCCGCATCTCCACCCAAAGCACCCCGAAGTCGCTCAGCGAGAAAGCTATTCCGCTCAACAACCTTGTTATTCCGGATCGCTATACCGAGTGCCTTCTTAGTCCCAACAAGGATGACCAACTCCTTCGCCCGCGTAATGCCGGTATAGAGGAGATTTCGTTGCAGCATCAGATAGTGCTGCGTCATCAGCGGCACAATGACAGCAGGATACTCGCTGCCCTGCGCCTTATGGACCGTGATACCATAAGCTAGCACCAATTCGTTCAGATCCGCCATGTCAAAAGCAACACGCTTTTCAGGGAATTGGATCGTGACCTCTTTCTCGATGAAGTCCACATCGGTGATGCGCCCAATGTCACCGTTAAAAACCTCATAGTCGTAGTTGTTCCGAATCTGCATCACCTTATCTCCGACGCGAAAATTTCGCCCCCCGCGAATCGCATCTTCCGAGGAAGCGTTGAGGATTGCCTGCAAACGTTTGTTGAAATTTTCAGACCCAACCGTGCCACGCCGCATCGGGCAGAGCACCTGAATATCGTCCATTGAGTGGTAACCGTAGTGCTTCGGCAAACGTTTTCCCACAAGGTCACATATCAGGTCAACCGCGCGATCCGGATCTTCCTCCTCTATAAAAAAGAAATTGCGGTCGGCGGGGCCGGTGGTCTGCGGAAATTCGCCACGATTGATGCGATGCGCGTTGGTGACGATGTAGCTCTGCTGCGCTTGACGAAAAATCTCCGTCAATGTGACAACCGTAACCTGCCCAGAAGCGATCAGGTCTGTCAGGACATTCCCCGCTCCCACCGATGGAAGTTGGTCCACATCGCCAATCATGATGAGGGTTGCACGCTGCGGCACCGCTTTCATCAGGTTGTTCATCAACACCAGATCAACCATTGACATCTCATCAACGATGACCACGTCCGCATCCAACGGGTTCTCCCGATTCCGTTTGAAACCGTTCTCCTGCGGCGAAAACTCCAACAGGCGGTGGATGGTCTTGGCTTCGCGTCCAGTCGTCTCGTTGAGGCGTTTCGCTGCCCGTCCGGTGGGTGCCGCCAGCAGAACGCTTTTTTCAAGCACTTCAAAGAGGCGGATCATGCCGATTGTTGTCGTTGTTTTTCCGGTCCCCGGCCCACCTGTCAAGAGCATCACCTTAGCGGTCAACGCAGTCTTAACTGCCTCGCGCTGATTGGCAGCAAAACGAATCCCCATCTGCTTTTCAAGCCGGTCAATTGACGCGTCAACAAAACCGAGTTGGACAGGATGGGCAGGGATTTGCAATAACTTTGAAATTGCATTGGTGACGCCAATCTCCGCATAATAAAATGGCGCGAGGTAGACCCCCTCTCCCGTCGGCGTATTTTCGGAAATAATTTCCTCTTTCGCACTCAATTCTGCCATCCCGGCTTCAATTGTATCGGGCGGGAGCTCTAAAATTTCCTCACACGCGGTGAGCAATTCATCTCGATACAGGAAAACGTGACCGTCATCCGCCTTATGGCTCAAGACATACTTTATGCCCGCCATCACCCGATGCGGAGATTCAGGCGCGATACCCAGATTTTGCGAAATGGTATCCGCAGTTTTGAAGCCTATTCCATAAATATCATCAGCCAGACGATAGGGGTTCTCACGGACAATCGCGATCGATTCGCTTTCGTAGGTTTTATAGATTTTGACCGCATGGGCGGTGCTGACGTTGTTGGATTGCAGAAAGAGCATCACGTTTTTGATCTCGCGTTGCGCTGCCCACGCCACCTTAATCGTATCCACACGCTTGCTGCCGATTCCCGAAACCCTCTTCAGCTTTTCGGGAGTCTGTTCAATCACCTCCATCGTGTCCATCCCGAACTTATTGACGATTCGCGACGCCATCACCGGCCCGATGCCTTTGATCATCCCCGAACCGAGGTACTTCCGCAACCCAACGACTGTTGCGGGTAGCACCGTCTCATACCCCTCGATCTTGAACTGCCTACCGTACTGCGGGTTGTTGACCCACTCCCCTTTGAGAGCGAGGCTCTCACCGGCATTCGCGGCGGCAAGATTCCCTACAACGGTGATCAGTTCATTCGGGTAATCACGCGAGGTCAATCGGGCGATGGTATAGCCCGATTCCGTATTTTCAAAAACAATGCGTTCGAGGATACCTACAAGTTTTTCCATATCATTTTCCCGCGCTCCAGAGCAGCGCGATGTATAGCGCATTCGTTAAAGTAGGGACATAACCTGTGGCTTGATTTCTATCGCTTTGGTGTACGCTTTTATCGTATTGCCATAATCACCTTCCCCGCTTGCGGGGGGGCTAGGGGGGGTGAGTTGGTAGTAGTGCAATTCATTGCACGTCTACCCCCCGGCTTGGAAATGCCCTTCATTCAGTTCATAGTACCGCGTCCATGGCACGTTTGGACGGGCGATGAATCGCCCTACTACAAACCGAAATGCGTAACTCCTATATCAGAAACTCGTAAGGGGCTCAAGACTTGGACCACTACGATGTAGAAGTGTTGGTAGACGCCCCCACCAACAAATTCCCCCCTGCTTGCGGGGGGGCTAGGGGGGGTGAGTTGGTAGTAGTGCAATTCATTGCACGTCTACCCCCCGGCTTGGAAATGCCCTTCATTCAGTTCATAGTACCGCGTCCATGTTGCGTTTGGACGGGCGATGAATCGCCCTACTACAAACCGAAATGCGTAACTCCTATACCAGAAACTCGTAAGGGGCTCAAGACTTGGACCACTACGATGTAGAAGTATTGATAGACGCCCCCACCAACAAATTCCCCCCTGCTTGCGGGGGGGCTAGGGGACGTGAGTTGGTAGTAGTGCAATTCATTGCACGTCTACCCCCCGGCTTGGAAATGCCCTTCATTCAGTTCATAGTACCGCGTCCATGTTGCAGCATATCTTAATCCTTGCATAAGATGGGCATTAGCAGGACTGTGTCCATAGATATACGAGAAAACACACCATAACAAAATAAAAAAGAGGCAAGAGTACGATAGAAGAAAGAATCAGGAGTACCATAGAAGCAATACATCTCGTTTTGCTGGAAGTTTCACTTGATAATATAAAAAAATACAGGCACCAAATCCCGAATGATAATACCGCGCTAACTCCAATCGAAATAATGTTCGTTCCTCCCGCTAAAAGAATTTGTCCAGGTGATAATACCCCGCTAGCTACAATCGAAAACCACGGAATTAAGGTTTCATAGAAAAAGATAGATGTTGGCAGGACATTTAAAAGGAGAGAGAAATATATCCAAAAACCGATGAATCGGAGCACATTGTGTCTTAGGATTTTTGAAACACCTAATTTCTCATCCAGTTGGGCTATCTTCCTGTGTCCTATTAACCCCAATTCGCACTCACACTGTCTCATTGTTTCAAAATGCCAGTGGATGACTTGTGCGAGACGACTCACGTTGCATATCCATATCAGAGATATTATCACACAACCAAACCAGACTAAGCAATGTACAGCCTCGGCGTTTTGAAATTCCACCCCCAAAAACTTCGTAACATCGCCATATAACACCAATAAGCCAATAACAAGAGGGGGTAGCATCAGGCGGTTGGTTGCATAGACCTCCGAAGTAAACTGGCGAACCGCAAGTCCCACCTCTTTGTATAGCTCTAGCAACAATTTATTATCCTCACTGACCAAGCTTTGAACCCCCTTCCAATCCCCTCCCGAACCCCACAACCGTTCCTGAAAATCCTTCAATCCTGAAAATCATGATTCAGACAAAAGAGAAGGCAACTCTTCAATAACCCGAGTTGATTCCACACTGACATAAACGATGCGTTCGATGGCTGTGACCAGATCACGGGGGTCTGCAAACCAACCGTTCGGATCGTTGCGAATACCGCTGTCCCTGTCCCGTTTTATCTTGTAGCGGTCAATGAACCACTCCAGCGGCGTTCTGCCGTTGACGACGTACTGATGCGCCGCCTGCGGGATACCCGATAAGCGTAGGTGCTCGTTGATAATGAGCGTCGTTTTTGCAGGCGTAGCGAAACACATCGCCTTCTCAGTCAACCGAAAATGATGCGGTTGCGGCTCCCCGTTATGAGCAAACACGAGGGAGAGCGGGTACTGTTCGCACGTCTCATAACCGAGGTGGAGTGCTGCAAGTGTTTTCCCAGCTTCTGCGAAGGCGTGGAAATCGGGGGCGAATGGGATACGAGGTATCTCCTTCGACAAATCGTTTGCGAATTCTTCTCGATAACTCGGAGAATGTAGAATCCCGTAAACATAATCAAATATTGCATCTTTTGTGATTGTATCATCGCGATAATGCTCACGGAAGGAGCGGAACGCCAGATCTGAGATGTTGTCAATGCAATCCGGCTTCGGTTGAATCCCCGGAAACTCGTCCTGCACTTTTGCCGTATCCGTCGCATCCGTCGGCTTCCGATATCGGTACCGCGGGAAGCACTGTGAGGCATTATTAAAACCAAGATCCGGCACTGTATCGGTTATAAGCGCGGAAAATGCCTTTTTCGAGCCGATGCCGGGAACACATATCGCGCGATTTTCGATCGCACTGTCTGGGAAAATTCGATCCATCTGGTACTTCATCTGTACGAAGGTGTAGTCCGCGTAACAATTCGTGGCAACGAAGGGTCGATACACAACCTTCCGAATGTAGCCATCCTCAAATTGGGGCTTTTTCTTTCGCTTCAGATTGTTCTTGAGCTCCCGATCCCACTTAAGATTTGATGAGTGACGTCGCGCAGCCGCCTCTTCCGTGAGTTTAGGGTTCTGTTCCCTATCGGAGAACGCAGCAAGGTAATCCTGCGTCATTCGCAGCGCATTCTCGGCACAGGCATCACGAGAGAAATTGTAGAGATATGAGTCTCTGCCTGTCTTCAATCCCTGCGAATACAACCTGAATATTGCATTGTCCGCCTTACCCGCCTTAGTCTCCTTCGATCCCATCGGATAGAACCGAGCAAACGCTTCGCTGCGCTGTCCAATCCAATCGTAATGCTTATCGGGCGTGATCTTTTGCCAATCGCTGAACCCCGAGATTGACTGTGCGTCGTGAAGTGCTTCCAGCTTCTGCTCGCGGCTAAGATAGCTACCGATATCACAATAGCGGATGAGACAACCGTTGTGTGCAGCGTTCGGATTTTTGACCAGTATTGTGATAGCAACGGGTGCCCTTGAGCCTGAACCAAATACTTTGCCTCCCTCACAACGTGAACGTTCTCCCTGAGTACGTTGATTTCCGCGCAAGTTCAGGACATAGATTGAACTAAACTCCTCGGCAAAACATGCCCGAATACCTGTATCAACGTTTCCATCAATCCACGAACCGTTGGTAACAAAGGCGATGATTCCCTGTTCCTGAACTCTGTCCGATGCCCAGCGGATTGCCATCTTGTATGTGTCATAGAGACTGTTTTTATTCGTAGTTATGGACCGGGCGGCGTAGGTTTCTGCAATGCGTTTTTCAAGTGCAGGATAGTCTACGTTGGGGTTGTCGTCCGCTGAACTCTTCTGCCCTGCTGACCAAGGTGGGTTCCCAACGATGATTTGGATAGGGAGTTTCTGTTGACGTTCGGCGCGGGCGTTGTTGTCCGGCAGCCACTCTTTCGGGAAGAGGGTTGGGTCCCCCTCTCTGTTCAGGTTGAATGTATCGGTTAAGACGATGCCCTTGAACGGCTCGTAGCCGCTATCTTCTCCACGTCGTCCACGGAACGCTTCTTCTATATTAACCGCCGCGATATAGTAGGCCAGCAAGACAAGCTCATTGGCATGTAGCTCCTCACGATATTTCCGTTCAAGATCGGACGCTTGGATAAGGTCAGATTGAAGCAAACGGGCGAGAAAAACGCCAGTACCGGTGAACGGATCGAGCACATGAACACCCTCATCGCTCAGACTTCTGCCGAACTCCTGCCGCAACACTTCAGCGGCACTGTGTAAGATGAAGTCCACAACCTCAACAGGTGTGTAGACGATGCCGAGCCGTTCAGCTTCCTTTTTCAAGGCAGTGGCGAAAAACTTCTCGTAGAGCTCCAATAGGACGCGTTGCCGCCCTTCGCTGTTGTCAATGCCGCGGGCGCGCAGCCGGACGCTTTCGTAAAATCCCTCTAAATCCCGCGTTTCGTCCTCAAACCCAAATTCTCCAAAATCGTTCCGTAGACTGTCCAGCGCAATTGCCACAGGGTTGCCAGATGCAAAGTTGTAATTCTCGAACAGTGCCTCAAAGACAGGACGGGTCAGGAGATGCTGCGCCATCATCTCAATCGCAGCGTCCCGAGTAATCGAGGCATTTATCGTTTCTCTTAACTCCTTATGGAAGTTATTGAACCATTCGTGCAGCACATCGTTGTCCGGATTGTCCAGTAGGTTTTTGATTCGGACGACGACTCGCTGAAAAATATCTGCGACATCCTTCGCCCAGCTCTCCCAGTATTTCCGGTCGCCACATCGCTCCACAATTTTAGCGTAAATATCTTGGGGCGGAATTTCTGCCAGGCCGAATGAAATTAACTGTTGTAGGGCCTCCTCGTCCCCGTCTCCATCGCCGCCCCCGTTAGGGAAGAGAATCCGATCGGTGGGTGCCGTGCTGAGGTCAATTTTGTTGATTTCGGCGTTGAGTCTGTCGTCGTGGGACCGCAAGGCGCGTAGGACATTCCACACAACGGCGAAGCGTTCATTGTTGTCGAGGGCAGCGGCGGGATCTGTGCCGGGGGGAATTGCAACCGGCAGTATGATGTAGCCGTATTCCTTGCCCGGTGCTTTCCGCATGACACGCCCCACCGCTTGCACAATGTCAATATGCGAGTTCTTAGGGGTCATAAAGATTACTGCGTCGAGTGCGGGCACATCAATGCCCTCGGAGAGACAGCGCGCATTTGAGAGGATGCGACAAGCACCGGTGCTGCCTTTCAGCCATTCGATTCGAGTTTTCCGATCGAACGCGTTGTGCTGCCCATCAACATGCTGCGTTTCGCATTCAAAATTGAGGGGGCGCAGGTCCTCCGGCATCTGTTCGATGGCACTCTCAATCACCCCGTTCCAATGCTCGGCTAGACGCTTTGAATTGCGGATGGTGTTGTTGAATGCGATCGCGCGTGTCAGGGACTGGTTCGTTGCGTCGTCACCGGACCTGCCCTCCGGGTCTTGGAGTGCCCGCCAGCAGCCGACAAACTTGGTCGCATCGGTAATATTAATCTCGCTCCCGTCCGTCCCGATATATTTTTCTAGCGTCGCGGCCGCATCCGGCTCATACATGGTAAAGATTGCCACCTTGTAGTCGGAGAGTAGATCTTGCTCAACGGCTCTGGAGAAGGGGAGACGGTGAAACTCGAGGCCATAGGTGTCGGGGTCGTCCATTGAGAACACCTCGATGTCATGGCGGGCGGCTTTTGCTTTCGCGCCTTCGGTGTAAAGCCGTGGCGTCGCGGTCATGTAGAGCCGCTTTTTTGCACGAATGCGCTCAGCATTGTGTACAAGCACGAATGGAGAGGTTGTGTTTTCAATATCCTCAATGCCGGTGGTTCTATGTGCCTCGTCACAAAGAACCAGGTCAAACGCCGGCGCGCCTTGTTCCTGTGCACTCTCGACGATGGGGAGCGAATGATAGGTGCAGAATACCACTGTCATCGCGTCCGCATCTGTCTTCTGCAGTGCTCCAGCAATCTTGGACGGATTTGTGGTGACCGGTATCTCCAATTCTTGAATGGGCACATCCTCACTCTTTTTACCGGCACTTGTATCGGAACAGATTCCTATATAACGATGCTGTACCCCCTGCTGCTCTGCCCATTCTCGCATCGCCTGCGAAAATAAACCAATGGATGGAACGAGATAGAGCACTCTACCGCCTATACCCGCCATCCTCTCAGCGATTTTCAGGGCGGTAAAGGTCTTGCCGGTCCCGCAGGCCATGATGAGTTTGCCCCGATCGGCACCTTTGAACCCGTTGATAACATCATTAAACGCTTCCTGTTGATGATCTCTCAGATCGAACCGCTCTACCCGATAGTCCAGTTTTTCCGGTGCTTCATGGCGCAGATCGGGCCAGTCGATCGGTCGACTGGCAAGATGGCCATAGCCAATCACTTGGAAATCGGGCCCCAGCGGCTCGATGGTTTTGCGTACGTTTGGGCCTAACTCAGCCCCCGTATGGACAAGAATTCGCTTTGTGAACACCTCGGCCGCTGAAGCGGAGATAAACGAATCAATCTGTGGCTTCGTAACCCGTGTATTCTCCGCAAAACATTTGCACTGAATCGCACAGTACTCGCCGTTGCTCTCTCGTGCAACGAGGTCAATTCCGATATCGCCACCGTCGTATTCTGTACGGAGCGCAGCCCACTCTTTCCACAGATAGACATCGGTAAACCGCTCTTTGTAAAGCGGGTCTACACAGAAATACTGTTTCATGAGTCGTTCAAATTCATTACCGATGAGGTATTCGGAAGTAGCAGTCTCGCGGATGTGATTTAGGATCCCTTGGAGTCCGGTTCCTATTTCCCCACTTCCCACCTCCAAACCTAGGTAAAATTGTGATGTTTCTGGCATATCCAATCTCCTTGCGAAAGATTGATAGTTCCTGTGGCTTTCTGCCGGTCAAGGCAGGATTTCGCACACAAAAACAGTAATGATTATTAACAATGCCCCAAGTTTTCGACATACTCCCAAACCTAAAGGCTTGGGATTCTTCGCTGTCCCTTTAGGAGTAGAATCACCCTATCCACAAAGAGAGCCATTCCGAGTGAAAGTGAGGGTAAACGCCCCCCCACCAACAAATTCCCCCCTTGCAAATTCCCCCCTGCTTGCGGGGGGGTTAGGGGGGGTGAGTTTGTAGTAGTGCAATTCATTGCACGTCTGTCCCCCGGCTTGGAAACGCCCTTAATTCAGTTCATAGTACCGCGCCCATGGCGCGTTTGGACGGGCGATGAATCGCCCTACTACAAACCTAAGAGGTTTCCTCGTCAGAGTGCATTAGGTCTTGTTTTGTTATCAATTATAAGTTATACAATTCAGTTCGTAGTCGCGCCATTCATTGCGCGTGGCATGTCCCCTCCCAGCTTGGTGGGAGCTCTTCCTCTCCCCCCATGCAAATTCCCCCCCGCTTGCGGGGGGGTTAGGGGGGGGGGTGGGCTTGTAGTAGTGCAATTCATTGCACGTCTACCCCCCGGCTTGGAAACGCCCTTAATTCAGTTCATAGTACCGCGCCCATGGCGCGTTTGGACGGGCGATGAATCGCCCTACTACAAACCTAAGAGGTTTCCTCGTCAGCGGGCATTAGGTCTTGTTTTGTTATCAATTATAAGTTATACAATTCAGTTCGTAGTCGCGCCATTCATTGCGCGTGGCATGTCCCCTCCCAGCTTGGTGGGAGCTCTTCCTCTCCCCCCATGCAAATTCCCCCCTGCTTGCGGGGGGGTTAGGGGGGGGTGGGCTTGTAGTAGTGCAATTCATTGCACGTCTGCTCCCCCGGCTTGGAAACGCCCTTAATTCAGTTCGTAGTACCGCGCCCATTGCGCGTTTGGACGGGCGATGAATCGCCCTACTACAAACCTAAGAGTTGCCCTGGTCAGAGTGCATTAGGTCTTGTTTTGTTATCAATTATAAGTTATACAATTCAGTTCGTAGTCGCGCCATTCATTGCGCGTGGCATGTCCCCTCCCAGCTTGGTGGGAGCTCTTCCTCTCCCCCCATGCAAATTCCCCCCTGCTTGCGGGGGGGTTAGGGGGGGCGTGAGTTTGTAGTAGTGCAATTCATTGCACGTCTGTCCCCCGGCGTTTGGACGGGCGATGAATCGCCCTACTACAAACCTAAGAGTTGCCCTGGTCAGAGAGCATTAGGTCTTGTTTGCTATTTATTAGAAGTTATGCAATTCAGTTAGAAGTCGTGCAATTCATTGCGCGTGGCTTGTTAAGTTTCACCTAACAATCTGTAGAATGACCCCTCCCTCCTTGTGGGGGTATAGACCGGACGTGAGTTTGTAGTAGTGCAATTCATTGCACGTCTGCCCCCCGGCTTGGTGGGAGCTCTTCCTCTCCCCCCATGCAAATTCCCCCCTGCTTGCAGGGGTATAGACGGGGCGTGAGTTTGTAGTAGTGCAATTCATTGCACGTCTGCCCCCCGGCCTACAAATTCCCCCCTGCTTGCGGGGGGGCTAGGGGGGTTAGGGGACTTCTGAACCCATGTCCCAATCAACCCATTTGCGTTATCATATCATCAGTCTAACCAACTGTCAAGAACAGATTAGAAACTCCTAAACATCAAAGAACTGCTTGACGGTATCAACCCATCGTTGTATAATATATCTGTTTCCATAACAGACAACGCATAACAGACAACAAATTTATAGGAGGAGGAACCAACAATGAAAATGAACAAGCGATGGCATATCACGACGCTGATGGCTATAGGGTTGTTACTCATCTCTGTGGCAAACACCTTCTCGTCAGACCGCGCATGGACCGCTGTGCGCGAATCAAAGTGGCAGGCGGCGTTGATAGATATTTTCTTCGTAGATGAGCAGCACGGTTGGATTGTCGGCGCGCAGTCCACAATTCTACATACCAAGGATGGTGGCAATACTTGGACTCCCCAACCGAGTCAACCCCTTCCATTCAAAAACGAATTTCACAAAGTCCGGTTTATCAACCCACAAATCGGCTGGATTGCAGGCGAAGAGGGCACCGTGTTAAAAACGGTCGATGGGGGGGCAACGTGGATGAAGCTTTCCACCGGGACCCGTGCCGCGCTGTCAACCATCTTTTTCGTTGATGACCGACACGGTTGGGCAGGCGGCGATGGAGGGCTTCTCATTCATAGCGCAGACGGCGGCACCACATGGACCCGGCAGGAAACCGGAACCAATAACGCCATCCGGAGCGTTCAATTCGCTAGCCCTCAAATGGGGTGGGCGGTCGGCGACGCCGGCACCGTGATTCATACCACGGATGGCGGACAAAACTGGATAGCCCAACAGGGGGGTGTCGCTGCCAGCCTTGATGGGCTCTGTATACTCAACGATCAGATGGGTTGGGCGTGGGCGGTCGGCGGTAACGGTGCATTAATCCATACAACCGACGCCGGCGAGACTTGGGAAACCCAAGAGAGCAATGTGCCTCACTCCAACGGTATGCCTGAACCGATCTGGGGTATCCATTTCATTGACGCCAACAACGGACTGGCCGCAGCAGAGTTTGGCGTTATTCTGAAAACCGCCGATGGCGGCAAAACGTGGGCACCGCTTGAACCCAGACCTGCGCCGAATCGACTTTACGCCCTTCAATTTGTCACCACTCAAGAGGTCTGGGCAGTCGGCGACTATGCGACGGTCCTGCATAGTGCCGATGGTGGTGCCTCGTGGGAAAATATCTCAATGAGTAACCATTTAACCAAAGTCCATTTCTTTGATGATAAATTGGGATGGGCAGTCGGCTTATCGGGAACCGTCCTACACACCAACGACGGCGGGCACACATGGCAACCCCAATACAGCGGAAATGTGTTTGAACTGTTCGGCATCCATTTCGTTGATCCAAAGAGAGGTTACATCGTTGGCAGCAATGCAACCCTACTTGAGGCACTAGACAGTGGATTGGAATGGCACAGCGTCAGCGACCCATCAGACGAAGGACACGGCACGGCACAACGAATCGTCTTTTCCGATCCGGCAACTAGTTGGAAGAGTGCCCTTGGCTACTATGACCTCCACTTCTCAACGCCGCAACACGGTTGGGGAGTCGGTGAAGTCGGGAAAATCGCACATACGAATGATGGCGGGCAGACATGGAATGGTCAGGACTCTGGAGACATGATGGTTGCTTTCAACAACCTGTATGGTGTCTACTTTGTTGACGCCAATATCGGTTGGGCAGTCGGGGCGAGCGGGACCGTTATAAAAACCGAGGACGCCGGACAAACGTGGACCGCTATAATCGCCGGACCCGATGAGCTACGATCGATTTACGCCATAGACGCTCAAACCGCTTGGACCGTTGGATCCGGCGGCGCGATTTATGTAACCACCGATGGTGGGGCGACCTGGAATCAACAGGTTACACCAACCGACGACACTTTGCAGGGAATATGCTTCCTCAATGCTAACGAGGGATGGGCAGTCGGTGAAAAAGGAACTATCCTGCACACCGCTGACGGAGGTGTTACATGGCTTGCCCAACAGAGCCCCACCCGTAATACTCTGAGCGACATCACCCAATCTGCAGATGGCACCCTCTGGGCGGTTGGGGAATGGGGTTCTATCCTGAAATACTAAACCACAATTCGGGTTGTAAGTCCGTCCGCCCCCATCCGTTTTTCTGGGTGGCGGCTTACACCCCAAAACTCCACTCTCAATTTTCTCGCCCAAACCCCTTCCCACTTCAATCGTAGCAGTAGGGATAGTGCGAAAGAATTATGTGGCGGAACGATTATAAACCCTCCACCCTCAAGGAGATAACCAATACCCATGCGTTTCTTTACTATTTTTCTGTGCATCGCCCTCCTTGCGACCGTAGGTTGTGAAAAGATTGAAATCACTTCAACACCGTCTGGGGCGACGGTTTTTATAAACGGTGAGGAAGTCGGTACTACACCCTACCAGGCGGAAGCGACCTCAGAAGCAATGTACCAAGTGCTTGTTAGCAAGCGGGGCTATCATGCCGGGACAGCAAAACTGAAGCACGAAGGCGGAAAACTCGCCCGGTCCTTCCAACTCAAAAAAATTAGCCTGTCGGATATGATTTTAATCCCCGCGGGTAAATTTATCATGGGAACCAGTGATGAAGAAGAGCAACTCGTCATCCGCCAACTGGGGGGAGGCGAACTGGTAGAACACCCCAAGTGGTTCTTGTCTGAAAAACCGCAGCAGGAGGTTTATGTAGAACCCTTTTATATCGACAAGTTTGAGGTGACCAATGCCGACTACCAAAAATTTATCGATGCCACCGGACATGCCGCGCCCAGACATTGGGAAAATCGAAAACATCCTGAAGGAGAAGATCATTTTCCTGTTGTGTACGTCAGTTGGAAGGATGCCAACGCGTATTGTCGATGGGTGGGTAAGCGGCTCCCGACAGAGATTGAGTGGGAAAAAGCTGCCAGAGGGACTGACGCCAGAATCTGGCCCTGGGGCAACGAGTTCGATATAACGAAATGCAACGTGGAATCCTGGGAGGGTTCGGGTCCAAAGCCTGTGGGAAGCTATCCGCAAGGTATTAGTCCTTATGGTGTTTTCGATATGGCGGGAAATGTATGGGAATGGACAGATAGCTGGTATGATGCGTATCCGGGGAATACCTTCACAACCACAGAATTTGGGCAAAAATTCCGCGTCCTGCGCGGCGGCTCTTGGTATCATTATGACAGCCTCGGACCCATCGGTGCCCGAACGCCTTCGCGCGATAGAGGTACAGAAGATCATATCTCTTATGTAGCAGGATTCCGCTGCGCTATTGGACAGGATGAAGTCGCAGCCGAACAGTAAGAAGTAGGACTGACGGAATTGGGATCGAGCGTTGTGCGTCATGTTGTGCAACAATGAATCACTAAACTATACTAAACTATAAGAGTTGATAGGGCAGGTTTACAGCTCCCCCCAACCTTATCCATAATTTGTAAGCTGGGCGGCCTCGCCTGATCTGCTAGCCCAATCTAATACTCGTAGGTCAAGATTCATATCTCGACATTCTAGGTTTGTCTCAGAACCTGTTTGAAAATCTAAGGAGCTATGGTAGAAGCAACAGAAATCCTCAATTTTTTCGACATACACATTGAACACTTCCCCGACCGGAGTGCCCGATGGTTGTTTCAAGATAAACACAATGTCCGAGGATTGTTAGAAATCCTCGCAACCGAACTGGTAGAACTCATCGATTTTACCCAACTCGCACAGATTAACAGGAGTTTTATAACCGACAACCTCCGACAGCAGGAATCGGACCTCGTATTTAGCGTGCCACTCCATAGCGAATCAGAAACCGACCAGCTGCTAATCTATATCCTCATCGAACACCAATCCACCGTCGATGTGATAATGGGATTTCGGGTGCTGTTCTACATGACCCAGATTTGGGATGCCCAACGCCGGGAGTGGGAATCCAACAATGTTCCCAAAAGTCAGTGGCGTTTCCGTCCGATTCTCCCGATTGTATTCTACACCGGCGAACAGAGATGGGGCACCCCGTTGACCCTCGATGCAGTCATGGACACTTCCGATGTGTTTTCTCGGTTTGTCCCGAAGTTCGACACCCTGTTTCTCAGTGTGAAGGAGACAGATGAAGCGAAGTTGACGCGGACTGATCATCCGCTTGGGTGGTTGTTAACGGTTTTGCAAAAGGAAGATGGGTCCAAGGAAGTGATAAGGGGTGCGTTAATCGAAGCGCTGTTGCACATTAATACTCTTGGTGAAGCGGAAGCGCGGCAGCGGCGTCGGGCGATATCCTATCTACTTTTGCTGATATTACATCGTCGTCCTGTGGTGGAGCACGAAGAGTTAAGTAGACTTGTAGACCAACATATTCAAGAGTCTTCAGATAGAGAGGAGGTAGGACTCATGGCGCAGACAATGGCAGAGCATCTCATTGAACGGGGCAAAGCCCAAGGCATTGAACAAGGCAAAGCACAAGGCATTGAACAAGGCAAAGCCGAAGGTATCGAACAAGGCAAAGCCGAAGGTATCGAACAGGGCAAAGCCCAAGGTATTGAACAGGGCAAAGCCCAAGGCATTGAACAGGGCAAAGCACAAGGCATTGAACAAGGCATTGAACAGGGCATTGAACAAGGTATTGAACAAGGCAAAGCCCAAGGCATTGAACAAGGCATTGAACAGGGTGAGGCCCGAGCGACACAGGCGGCACTCCTCAAGCTGCTGCGGCTCCGATTTGATTCCGTTCCTGAATCTGTAGTCAATCAGATTAGCTTGATACGGAGTCTGTCGCGTTTGGACTCACTTTTTGAGAAAGTGCTGACCGCAGAGACGCTTGATGAAATCGATTGGCAAAATCATGATGGCTAAGAATCCGTCAAACATTTCCAATCTGCCTTTGAGAAGGTCCATTTTGGGGCAAATCCCTCAAATGACCTAAAAACTGTTTCTCAGTATGAAGGAGACAGATGAAGCGAAGTTGACGCGGACTGACCATCCGCTTGGGTGGTTGTTAACGGTTTTGCAAAAGGAAGATGGGTCCAAGGCAGTGATAAGGGGTGCGTTAATCGAAGCGATGTTGCACATCAATACTCTTGGTGAAGCGCAAGCGCGGCAGCGTCGTCGGGCGATATCCTATCTGCTTTTGCTGATATTACATCGTCGTCCTGTGGCGGAGCACGAAGAGTTAAGCAGACTTGTAGCCCAACATATTCAAGAATCTTCAGATAGAGAGGAGGTAGGATTCATGGCGCAGACAATGGCAGAGCATCTCATTGAACAGGGTGAGGCCCAAGCGAAACAGGCGGCACTCCTCAAGCTGCTGCGGCTCCGATTTGATTCCGTTCCTGAATCTGTAGTCAATCAGATTAGCTTGATACGGAGTCTGTCGCGTTTGGACTCACTTTTTGAGAAAGTGCTGACTGCAGAGACACTTGATGAAATTGATTGGCAAAATCATGATGGTTAAGAATCTGTCAAACATTTCAAAGAAGAGTTAAGCAGACTTGTAGCCCAACATATTCAAGAGTCTTCAGATAGAGAGGAGGTAGGATTCATGGCGCAGACAATGGCAGAGCATCTCATTGAACAGGGCAAAGCCCAAGGCATTAAACAAGGCATTAAACAGGGCATTAAACAAGGCATTGAACAGAGCATTGAACGGGGCAAAGCCCAAGGCATTGAACAGGGCAAAACCCAAGCGACACAGGCGGTACTCCTCAAGCTGCTGCGGTTCCGATTTGATTCCGTTCCTGAATCTGTAGTCAATCAGATTAGCTTGATACGGAATCTGTCCCGTTTGGATTCGCTCTTTGAGAAAGTGCTGACCGCAGAAACACTTGATGAAATCGATTGGCAAAATCATGATGGCCAAGAATCCGTCAAACATTTCAAAGAAGAGTTAAGCAGACTTGTAGCCCAACATATTCAAGAGTCTTCAGATAGAGAGGAGGTAGGATTCATGGTGCAGACAATGGCAGAGCATCTCATTGAACAGGGCAAAGCACAAGGTATTGAACAAGGTATTGAACAGGGCATTAAACAAGGTATTGAACAAGGCATTGAACAGGGCATTAAACAAGGCATTGAACAGAGCATTGAACAGGGCAAAACCCAAGCGACACAGGCGGTACTCCTCAAGCTGCTGCGGTTCCGATTTGATTCCGTTCCTGAATCTGTAACCAGTCAGATTAGCTTGATACGGAGTCTGTCCCGTTTGGATTCACTTTTTGAGAAAGTGCTGACCGCAGAGACACTTGATGAAATCGATTGGCAAAATCATGAGGGTTAAGAATCCGTCAAACATTTCCAATCCGTCTTTGAGAAGGTCCATTTTGGGGCAAATCCCTCAAATGACCTAAAAATGGCTTTGCTAGGGCGTGTTGACATTTGACATCGCGTAGGTCGAAGACCCTCCGAACGGAGTGGGGTTAAACGGGAACCGTGAAACCCAACACCCAATCCCAATTGAAGCGGGAAACAGTAGTAAGCACCTTGCTTTTGAATCCCGACCTATCGGGGCGGGGCGATAGACGTATAGCGATGAACTTTTGACGTACCCCCACCCCTAAAGGCTTGGGATTCTTACTTGTTCCTTTAGGAGTGGAATGGCTCTATCCTGTCTGTTAGCCGCTGTCAGATGGCTTGTAGCCTCTCGGTTAGGCTTTGCCTAACAGGCGTTCTCTCATTCCGTCTCACGGGAGGTACGAGTCCCTATCGTGCGATAGGGGTGAGACACTCCCACGAAAGCTAGGAAAATGTATCATAATTTCACAGACAAAATCAATACAAACCTGTTAAAGTGAAGTGTGTTACCCCTAAAGGAGACTATTGCTAAACTAATGAGCCAATGAACAAATATAATCCCATCAGTGTAACTTATCTATCACGTTTCACGGTTTTAGTATACCTGATCCTGCTGGTGTCGCTGTCCGGCTGCGGAGAAGACACATCTATAAAAAGAGGCAAAGGGTTACTTGCAGCCGGTAATTATCAGGGGGCGGTCGCATATTTTCAGCAGTTGCTAGAGGGAGCACCGGAGAACCCAGAAGCCCATTATCAACTGGGACTGGCATATCTGAAGCTAGACCACCATACTGAGGCGATTGAATCCCTGAGAACTGCTGCCAGGGCCGCACCGCAACGCATTGAGGTACAACTTGCGTTGGGAGAAGCGTACATGGCGGCTGGACACGACAGGTTTGCACTGAGTTCATTTTTGAAGATTCTGCAGAATTCGCAGCGAGAAGATTGGGTTCAAAAGATTGGCAAACTCACCGGCGACACCTATCCAAGCACCCGTTTGACCCCCAACTTTGTCCAAATTCATGACGTTTCAACCGCCGTTGATACGGTCGCTTTCACCGCTTTCGTTGACGACAATAACGAGATTTATGTCATGAACATCGCGGATATCAACGGAGAAAACAGGCAGCGGCTGACCTTCAACGATACCAGTGACTACAACCCCGCTCTATCTCCCGATGCCAAAAAAGTCGCCTACGTCTCTTTTATTCGATGGCACAACCCAAACGACGAAATTTTCGTCACAGATATCAATACAAAAGCGAACCAACGCCTGACCGCCAATACTGCCACGGATAGCAATCCGACCTTTTCCCCCGACGGTGGCAAAATTGCTTTTGAATCGAACAGAGCCGGCATAAACAGTGAAATTTATATCATGGACGCAGATGGCGCGAATCAGAAACAATTAACCCAAACCCAAACCAATAACCACGGACCGGCATTCTCCCCCGACGGAGCACGTATCGCCTTCGCCGCTTACGCTGTAGGTGGGCCCCTTGGCGTTTCTAGCCAAATTTGCGTCGTTAGTAGCGATGGAAGCAATTTCATAAAATTGACAGATGATCCAGCGATTAACGCGCACCCCGCTTTTTCACCCGATGGCACGCAAATCGTTTTTGATTCCTATAGAGATGGCGACACCGAAATTATTATGATGGACGCAGACGGTAAAAATCAGAGACAACTCACCAACAACGAGGTCATCAATACCGACCCAATCTTTACCCCCGATGGCACACGAATTGTCTTTGTCGGACAGGAGGACAGCTCCGAAAACCTCGGCGTCTATGTGATGAATCTGGAGCAAACCTTCACAAGAGAAGAAATTGTCAAACGGATCGAGGCGAGGCTTGAGTAGATGGGGGCCAACCTGTTCAGGAAAACGGAAAGATTCTTGTAAGAAGAAATCGCCTAAGCCACGTTCCACCTAATGCAGTTGAAACACCTGATTGAAATTTAACACACTAACGATTGAACAATTGAACAGAGGAGAAGAGAATGGGGAAACGGTCTTCACGTTTCACGTTTCATGCTTCACAAACGACCCAACAACATTTCTTAATTGGAACAGCCATATTACTACTTTTATGGATTGGCACCGTACCCGCACAAGGGCTAAAAACCTTGACGCTCGAAGATAGCATCCAAATCGCTCGACAAACCAACCTCTCGATCCAAACAACTCAGGAGCGCGTGAAATCTGCCGAAGCACAAGTGCGCGCTGCACATGCAGGATTGTTGCCAAATGTTTCACTTAACAGTAGCTATAGATACGCCAAAGACCTCCCAAAATCCGTCCTTGAGGCAAGTGGCGCATTTGGACCGCCAGCAGGCGTAGGGGGAGAAATACCACCCCTTCCCAGCGCGGACAGTGACAACCAAAACATCATTGAACTGGAATTTGGAGCACACCATAACTTTCAGGCGGAGCTGACCCTGAACCAACCCATCTTTGCATGGGGACGTTACTACAAAAACTATCAAAGTGCGAAACTCAGCTTGGAAGCGGCACGCCAGGAACTGGACGCAGCGTATAACCAATTGGTGCTTGACGTTTCCGAAGCCTTCTACCGCGTCCTCCTGTCCCTTGAATTTGTCGAAGTTTCCGAACAGACAGTCAAACTTGTCGAAAAACAGCTGAAAATTGCTCGAAACCTCTTCGAGGCAGGCGCATCTACCAACTTTGATATCCTGCGGGCGGAAGTGCTGTTAGCCAATGCCAGATCGAACCTAATCCGCGCCAAAAATAGTGAGCGGGTTGCCATGGATGTTTATAAAAATGTGCTGAATATCGGCCTCGGAGAGTCAATCGAGGTGTATGGTAGCTTGGAACGACCAATCCTCAAATTTGACCTTGAGCCGCTGATCCAACTGGCGATGGAGAAACGACCAGAGCTCCATCAGTTCCAATTCAGCGAAGGTGCCGCCAAAAAACAGGTTGACGTCGCCAAGACCCGCAGCCGTCCCGCCCTCTCCTTTTTTACCAACTATCAGATCGACCATAACGAAAGACTTGAAGAGATGAACCGAATCTGGAATCTCGGTCTCGCCCTTAATGTCCCTATCTTCGACGGTTTAGCGACGCGGGCTGCCGTGAAGCAAGCAGAATCCGGACTGAAACAGACACAGCTTGGGAAGCAACAAATGACCAACGCCATCGAGTTAGAAGTGAGATCTGCTTACCTCAATCTGCTTGAGGCAAAGACACTCATCGATGTGCAACGCGAAACGGTTGAGCAAGCCCAAGAGAGCGTGCGAATTGCGAACTTGCGCTATGAAAACGGGATGATCACCAGTGTTGAACTGACCGACGCACAACTCGCATTCTCACAAGCGGAGGTGAACCGCCTCCAATCCTTGCACGACTACGCCGTGGGACTCGCCCGATTGGAAAAAGCAATTGGGCAAAAAATGCCAATAAACAATTAGGCCCCCTCTCTTCTTACGTATCACGTATTACGCTTCATTAGCTCCAAAGGTGCGACAGGTGTATATTTAATGAACTAATGAACCAATTAAAATGCTAGACTTCAAGCCGCCCAAACCAAACTCACTTTTCATCAGGGCAGCCCAATGGCTGGTGCCTTTCGTGCTGCGCGGCCCGATGAAAATCTCTAAATTCGTTATCGACCCTGAATCACTGGAGCAGCTAAGGGAAATTGCAAACCACCCGATGGTCCTGGTGCCCAACCACGCCGACTATGCGGACGCTTCCATCATGTTCGCGCTATCGAAACGAATTGGAGGCCAGTTTTGCTATATGTGTGCGCGGGAAACCTTCAAAGGTCAAGTCAGAAGTTTTTTTATGCAGCGGCTGGGGACATACTCTGTGGTGCGCGCTAGCGTGGACAGAGAAGCATTTCGGACAACGCGGAGACTACTGGCAGAAGGCAAGCACCCGTTGGTCATCTTTGCCGAAGGCGAAATCTCACGTCAGAACGATACGGTGCTCCCCTTTGAAAGCGGCGTTGTCCAACTCTGCTTCTGGGCGTTGGCCGACATGGAAAAGGCAGACGCAGTCAAACCACTTTACATTGTTCCAATCGGTATTAAGTACATCTACGACCAGGAGATGTGGGACGAAATCGAGGACGCACTCGCCAGATTAGAGCGAAAAATTCTGCCCCAAGGCTCACCCGCCGCCGAAGATCTGTATGGGCGGCTGCGACAGATTGGTGCCGCTATAGTGTCAACGCTGGAAAGGGAATATAAACTTAGAGCGGATAAAAATAGATCGCTGAACGAGCGGATTGAGGCGTTGCGCGAACATATCCTTTTGCAGATGGAGGAATTTATGGGCGTTACACCCCAAACAACCACCCTTCCTAGAACACGCGTCCGCGCCCTGAAGAATCTAATCGATGCAGAAGTCTACAGGGAAACGGACGAAATCTCCGCTTATGAAAAACAGATACACGAACAGCGACTGGAAAAATTTCAAGAATTTTATCCGGATCTAAACCGCCTGTTTAATTTCATAGCCATCTACGACGGCTACGTCGGTGAAACTCGATCGCCAGAGCGTTTTCTGGAAGTCATCACTCGGTTGGAAAGAGAGGTTTTTGGAGTCTCAAAACCAAGGGGACCCCGTATCGTGTTCATGCGTTTCGGTGCCCCAAAGAACCTGCTTGACCTATACGAAACCTACAAACAGCAAAAAAAACAGACAGTACAGGACATCACACTGGAATTAGAAACGGAGGTCCAAGCCCTCATTTCAGATATGTCTCAGCACCCCACTTAATTCAATAGAAAGTATTGTATTGTAGGTTGGGTTTTAAGGTAGTAGGCATACGCCGTATGTTGTAACCTTCATGCAAATTACAAATCACGTATTACATTACGGAGATAAAAAATGAAAAAATTGGGGATTATCGTACTAATAATCCTAATCGCTCTCGCAGCGATTCTCATCAGATTTGCCACTAGGCAACAAAGGAGTGAAACCGAAGCGGTCGCTGCAACAATCAAAGCTGTCGAGGTGATGAAAGCACCCCGCGGCGAAATCCGCTCCGAGCTGCAGCTGTCCGGCACAATTGAAGCAAACTCTCGAGTCACCGTCTTCCCCGAAGTGCCCGGAAAAATCATTCAAATGGACGTTGAAGAAGGAGCAAGGGTGACAAAAGGACAAATGCTCGCGGTCATTGAACACGCAGAGTTGAGGCTCCAAGTGCGTCAAGCAGAAGCCGCAATGCGGGCTGCGGAAACCGCTTTGAATCAAGCACAGAAGTTAGCCAAGGTTCGTGTCCAATCGCAAATCAATCAGGCAAAGGCACAGCTGGCATCCACTACCATTGCCCTACAGCAGGTAGAAGATTTGTCACAAACCCGCACCACCTCACAGGTTGAACAGGCAAAGGCAGGCTTGGAATCCCTCAAGGCAAATTTAGACAAGATTAAGCGTGGCGCGAGAGATGAGGATCTTAGGCAGGCAGAGGCTGCCTTGGCTGGAGCAAAGGCAAGCCTCACCAATGCACGGAATAACCACAAGCGCATGAAAAAACTCTTTGAGAATGGCGCAATCAGCAAACAATCCTTTGAATCAGCAAAAACCCAATTAGATATTGCCAAATCGCAATACGAGGTCGCTAATGAACAACGCGCACTTATCCAAAATGGTGCACGCTTGGAAGATATCCAAGCAATGGAAGCACAGGTCGCACAGGCAGAAGCCGCCCTCAAACTCGCTTACGCCCAAGCGGACACAAAAACATGGGAAAAGGATAGGGCATTAGCACAGTCCCAAGTAGAGGGGGCGCGTGCAACTCTCGAAGCCGCCGAGGCGTTGGCAGCCGCCAAAAGTTGGGAGGCGGAAATTATTGCCGCGGAGACCGCGCTGGAACAAGCAAAAATCGCACAGAAGCTCGCGCAAGAGCACCTTGACGACGCAACAATCACGGCACCAATCGCTGGAATCTTGTCCATGCGTTATCTGGATCTGGGGGGGCTAGCAGCCCCAACCGCACCAATCTTCGAGATTGTGGACATCGATACCGTGAAAGCAACAGTCAGTGTCATCGAAGCAGATCTGAGCAAACTTGACCCCGATAATCAGGAGGCGTGGATTGAGGTGGATGCGTTGGCACAACCTGTCACCGGGAAAATCTCCCTGATCAGCCCCGTTCTCGACCAAGCGAGTCGATCTGCGAAAGTCGAAATTACGATTGACAACGCACTGCTGCGCCTGAAGCCGGGCATGTTTGCGAAGGTTAGGATTCCAGTGGAAATTCATGAAAACGCCCTCCTCCTCCCGCGTTCTGCGATAATCGAAGATAACGTCAAAAAGATCCAAACCGTCTTTGTCGTTGCCGATGGACGCAGCAAACGCCGGCAGGTCAAGATAGGGTTGGCTGAAAGCAGCCGGGTGGAGATTACTAACGGTCTCTCTGAGGGCGAGCAGGTAGTCATCGCCGGGCAGCACACCCTTAAGGATGGCGAAGAGGTAACGGTGATGAATCCGTAGCTGCTATACATCACCTGCTACAAAGGTCAAGTCAATCAGTATGGCTTGTGCCAATTGTATTGTGATTGAGATTGTCTTGGTAGGACAAACTGTTCAAGCAAGCGTTGAAACCGTGCCCCATAGATACGCTGATACAATTCCATCTGATCCGGTATCAGTGCTTCTGCTTGCGCGCGTGTCTGTCGTATCCGTTCACAAGCTTCCCAAACGGTTAAGTTGCCCCATTGCAGCTGCTCACTCGTTCGATCCACGAGCCTTTTTAGTTTTGCAAGCAACCTATCTTCTGACGTATTATGAACCAATGAACCCATCTCCTGTTAATCCTGACGTAAGTTGGGTTGAACGACTGAAGGCACTTTGCTATCAAAGAAAGTAGAATTTTTGTCTTTTAACACCACGTTCGTACAGATAACAAGAGTGAAATCCAACACTCGCAACCAAACAATGAGTGTGATTTGTAAGGAACGCAAATCTACGTTCCGTTTCTGCTTCCCTATTACGCATTGCGTATTATGAGTCCCACCGGGGTGGTATGTCTATAGAATCTCCCCACCCAAATCCTTATAACTCCCGGAGATCGACCATGAGCAAATACAAAATCGGTTGTGCCTTAATTATCTACGGCTCCCGCCAGGACACCGACCTCCCCGGCGTCCTCGCCGAGCTGGCAGCGGCAGGCTACGACGGAATAGAAGCCGGAAATCTCCACGCAGGCGACCGCTCCCCTAAAGAAACAAAGGCACTACTAGCATCACACAACTTAGAGCTCGCAGGTGTCCATACAGGCTACGGCAGCCTCGAACAGTTCGATGAAACGATTCGATTCACCGAAACGATGGGATCCAGTTACCTAATGGTCTCCGGCGTCGGTGGACAGGATACGCTTGAAGATTACCAACGTTCAGCAGAAGTCTTCAACGAGGTTGGACGTCGCTGTAATGACGCAGGAATCAAGTTCTGCTACCACAATCACAGTTGGGAATTTAAAGATCTCGGCGGAACGACAGGACTCGCCACGCTTTATGAGTCAACCGATCCGAAACTCGTTCACGCCTGTGTGGACACCTATTGGGTCAAGCACGGGGACGAAGACCCCGCCGCCTTCCTGAAGCAATATGCCGATCGGGTTGCCTATCTCCACTTCAAGGACATGAATCCCGATGGCTCCTTTGGAGAAGTTGGACACGGGGTTCTCGATTGGGAGGGCATCATGGAAGCCGTCAGCGAAATCGAAGCAGAGTGGCTCACGGTCGAACAGGATCGGACGGACAAAACGACGAAAGAAAGCGTCACCATGAGCTGTCAATACATGCGCCAAACTTTAGGAATCTAACCGAAGTTGCTAGCCCCTGTTGACATTTGACAGCGCGAGAGATATATTCGTAGGAAACAGAAATCTCCGTTCCGTTTATCCTTACGTATTACACATCACGGTTCACGGTTTATATCCTGCAAATCCTTGAATCCTGAGCATCTTGATTCAGACAGAACTTGCTAGCCCCTGTTGACATTTGACAGCGCGAGAGATATATTCGTAGGAAACAGAAATCTCCGTTCCGTTTATCCTTACGTATTACGGTTCACGGTTTACATCCTGCAAATCCTTGAATCCTGAGCATCTTGATTCAGACAGAACTTGCTAGGTCCTGTTGACATTTGATAGCGCGAGAGATATATTCGTAGGCAACAGAAATCTCCGTTCCGTTTATCCTTACGTATTACGCATCACGGTTCACGGTTTATATCCTGCAAATCCTTGAATCCTGAGCATCTTGATTCAGACAGAACTTGCTAGCCCCTGTTGACATTTGATAGCGCGAGAGATATATTCGTAGGAAACAGAAATCTCCGTTCCGTTTATCCTTACGTATTACACATCACGGTTCACGGTTTATATCCTGCAAATCCTTCAATCCTGAGCATCTTGATTCAGACAAGGAGGCATCATGAGCTCGGCAACAATTACCAACGCCAACGAAGGCAAAGCACTTCAATTCCCTTGGGGTGCCATTAAGTGGCTCTGCAACGACCAAATCGATCCAGAAGCGGAAATGACCTTCGGACTTGTTTACCTCAATGCCGGCGAGGGCAACCCACTCCACTACCACCCGAACTGCGAGGAACTGATTTACGTGCTTTCGGGACAATGCGACCACCAACTCGGCGACGAAGTGATCCCGTTGAAAGAGGGAACGATGTTACGCATTCCGCAAGGCGTGAAACACAACGCTGTCAACACCGGCTGGCAACCCGTCATGATGATTATCTGCTATTCCGCCGCCGACCGGCAAACCGTTTTCGTCGAGGACGAATAGCATAGACCCTTCCCCCAATTCCGGACAGACGCTTATGACTTTCAACCGCTGCAAGATTAAGATTTGCGGGACAACAAGCATCGCCGATGCACGAATGGCAGCAGACGCCGGAGCTGATTATTCGGGCGTCGTCGTCGAAGTACCTTTCTCTGAGCGATCCGTTCCCATCAATTCCGCCGTAGAAATCGCACAACAAACACCAATCCCGACCGTTATCCTTGTGTTTGACCGCCCAACAGACTGGGTCATCGAGGCAGCAGCGAAGATTAAGCCGTTCGCAATCCAGCTGCTCGGACACGAACCCCCCGCTGAAGTAACAAAACTCAAGGGAACCGTATCCTGCAAGGTTTGGAAGTCACTGTTTCTACCCACCGAAAACGAGCCGGGAGCAGATGAAAAGGCTATCTTCGCGCAGATGGAGGCGTACATCGACGCAGGCGCAGACGCTCTGCTGTTCGACACCGCAGAATTCAATAACGGAAAAGTCCGATTCGGCGGCACCGGCAAGCGGAGCGATTGGAATCTAAGCACACAGCTTATCCAAGCCTGTAAGGTGCCAGCATTCCTGTCCGGCGGGATCCAGCCTGACAATGTCAGAACAGCGATTGAAACCGTCCGTCCTTACGGCGTCGATCTCTGTTCGGGGGTTGAAGCGTCGAAAGGGGTTCGTGACCGGCGGAAGCTAGAACGACTAATGGAACACGCACAAGCTATTTGCTAGTAATTTATCACCTATACCCCTCACTGCCCCTTTGAGATCTGATCAACATGCTCCTGCACGATATGCTCTGGGGCAAATTTGATGAATAGCCACGCACCGGGGACGAGAATCAGGAATATACCGATAAGTAGGTCGTCGGTATATCCGAGAATCGGGAAGATATCAGGGAGAAAATCTAAACGCAGAACGAGAAAATAAAACACCGCAAATGCGATCGCAAGCACCTCAAAGATTATGAGAATCGCTTTCCGGTAAATTGGAACACGCGCATCCCAAAACAGCCGCCACGTCAGTTTCACGAAACTTGGTAGGTGGTAAAGAAAACGTAGAAATCGAAATGTCTTAGGCGTCCTTCCGAACATAATCAATCATATCTCCAACCTATATGCAAGAATTCCCTGTTGACGTACTCCCACTCCTAAAGAATTGGGGCCCTTACCTAATCCTTTAGGAGTGGAATTGCTCTATCCTGTCTGTTAGGTATGGCCTAACAGCCGTCAAAGTGGACCATCCGAAGATGGGTTTACCCCTTCTCCTGAGAGGGGACGCCCCCACCCTAAAGATATTGACCCCGGCGGTGCAATCTCTATCTAACTGTGTATCGCAGCTGGGACACTGCCATGTCCCGTCACACAGATTCAGCACCTCATTAACAAAACCACAAGCCGAACCCGTCTGACTAAAGGGATACCACTTGCCACGGATTGTCCCCCCACCTGCAAATTCCCCACCGCTTGCGGGGGGCTAGGGGGTTCTTATCTTAGCGGTGGGGGCACGCCTCCTTTTCCTCCTGTTCGTAGTAGCGCGTTCATTGCGCGTGGCTTTTAGGTTTCACCTAACAATCTGTAGAATCATCCCGCCCAGATTGCGCGGGTATAGACCGGGGCGTGAGTTTGTAGTAGTGCAATTCATTGCACGTCTTCCCCCCGGCTAGCAGGGGTTAGGGGGCTTAGGACTGCTTCTCCCCGTCGCAGGAGGACAATCACGGCGAGAAGAAAAGGAATGTTATTTTGACGCCCTTCTCTTTACCAATATACACCCACCTCTTGACAAAATCAGCAAACCCTAAATCACCCGCCTTGCGTCCCCAAAGCGGAAGACTCTGATAAGGTATACCCTCCACGCAATCAATCCGCCAAAACAGCACGTGCAACGCGAAGCATATTGCCGCCAAGAATCTTCTGGATCTCGCTATCCGAATACCCACGCTGAACAAGACCGATCGTAAAGACTGGCCAATTGGTCCATGCCAAACTCAACTTCTGATCCGTCTGCTGCCACTGTGGCGAAAACATCGGATCATTCTTGTCCCAGAAATACTCCCACCGTTTCCGTCCTGAACGCCGTTTCGGAATCCGCTGCTGCGCTTGTTGGGTTGCTGAAGAGGCGTAAGCCACATCCGTTCCAATCGTAACATGGTCTACACCGAAATTCTTGGCGACATAATCGACATGCGCTAGCATCGCGTTGATGTCGCCGCGTCCACCCAAAAACGCCGGAATCGCACAGATCCCGATATAACCGTCGGTGTCCACAATCGCACGGATGACCTCGTCCGGTTTGCAGCGATCATGTATATTCACCGCACAACACCCGGAATGGCTTGCTACCATCGGACGCTCGGACGCTTGCGCCGCTTCAAGACTCGTTTGCCAGCCGGAATGCGCCACATCCACAATCACACCCACGCGATTCATCTCCGCAACAACCGCCCTACCGAAGTCGCTTAACCCCCCGTTCGCCGGTTCCGCACAACCATCACCGATCATGTTACGCCGATTATAAGTGAGGTGCATGATACGGATACCGAGTTGGAAAAAGATACGGATATACCGTAATTCCTCCTCAACCGAAACCCAGTCTTGAGGCAAGGGAACACCGTTTCCACTAAAATATAGACAGTGCCTATTCCGCTCCTTGGCAGCAACTATATCATCTGGTGTAACTGCTTTCTGGATAAAGTCACGCATCATGTCTGTAGTGTAGGTAAAACGTGCCAAACGCTTGACGAGACGCAATGCCGACTGCCCTTCCTCCCCCGCGTTCTGCACGATACAAGTTACCCCTGCAGCCTCCCACGCCGCCATAAACTCCCGCTTCTCCCGCTCATCGGTGACAAATCGAGTCATCGACATGTCTTCCATCATGTCCCGGACCTCAACATCCGACGCACCGTCATCAATAGCGGCTGCCACAGCCTCCCCATCAACAGCCGCACGCGGTGCAAACCCGTATGAATCACAGACAAGCGAGTTCTGATGGAGTTCCATACCGTGCTCTATCTGGCGTGGACTCGGTTTCAAAATATCTAACGCCACTTCGCGAGCATGTTGGATTGTTTCGTTCATGCACAACCTCCAGCAACCTCTCACATCAAATATGTGGAAAGGATGTTAGCACAAATTGGGTGAGGAATACTATCAAAAAATGACGGTCTTTGAACTTGACACATATCCAACGCCGATATATAATGGCGACGTCATAATTCAACCTCATCGGATGGAGGCTTTACTCACTTATGAAAACCTACGGATTTGGAATTATCGGCTGCGGCATGATCTCCGATTTCCACTCGGCGGCGATTGCGGAACTTGAGGGCGGAAAACTGGTCGCTGTCAGTTCAAGGAACGAAGAAAACGCAAGACGAGTGGCAGACCGCTACAATGTCGATTCGTATCCCGACTACAATGAAATGCTCAAGCGTCCCGATTTGGATGTCGTTTGCATCTGTACACCCAGCGGAGCGCATCGGGATCCAGCGGTTGCCGCAGCCAAAGCGAGGAAGCACATCATCGTCGAAAAGCCGCTTGAGATTACCCTAGACCGCTGCGATGACATCATTCAAGCGTGTGACGAGGCGGGGGTACGTCTATGTGCAATCTTTAACTCGCGCTTTACCGAAGGCAGCCAGCTAGTCAAGCGAACCATCGATAGCGGCCGTTTCGGGGTGCTTACTCTCGGTGATGCTTACATCAAGTGGTTTCGTACACAGGAGTATTACGACAGCGGCGGATGGCGGGGTACGTGGGCACTCGACGGAGGCGGCGCGTTGATGAACCAATCAATTCATGCAATAGATCTTCTCCAGTACTTCATGGGCCCCGTAAAAGCCGTGCAAGCCTTTACCGACACAATGACCCATAAACGCATTGAGGTTGAAGATGTCGCCGTTGCGGCACTCCGTTTTGAGAACGGGGCGTTGGGCGTGATTGAAGGCACCACAACCGTCTACCCCGGCCTCCTAAAGAAACTCGAAATCTCCGGCAGTAAAGGCACTGTTACCCTCGAAGATGAAGACATTATCAGGTGGGAGTTCGATCCGGATCTGCCCGAAGATGCCAAAATTCGTGAGAGGTTCGCAGAGACACGGTCGGGCGGGGGTGGCGCCGCAGATCCCCGCGCAATCACCCACGAGAATCACCGGCTGCAAATGCAAAACTTCATCAACGCCATCGAAAACGGGACGCCACATCTCGTCAATGGACGTGAAGGCCGCAAAGCCGTTGAGATTATCCTCGCCATCTACAAATCCAGCCAAGAAGGACGCCTCGTAGAATTGCCTCTCTAATCCTTAACGCAACCTACTACCGATACCCTCCTGTAGGATGCACACCGCGCACCCAAACCCCTAAAGCCTCATCAGGGCAACAAGTCTATAAAGGCTAGCCCCTATCAATCATACTCCAGCACAATCTTGATAGCCTCATCCTTCTTATGCAAAGATAACTCAAACCCGCGCTGCACCTCAGTAAACGGTAGACGGTGGGTGATCATGGGTGAAACATCAATTCGTCCCTGTGCAATCATATCCATTGCCAACGGGAAATTATTCTGTGCATCGGGACCCACGGATCCGATGAAGCGGAGGTTCTTTCTGAAAAAATCGCCGAAACGGAAAGCATAGGTCGGATCATCAGGCACACCGAACGCCAGAATCGTCCCATCACGCTTGACGAGATCCATGCACTGATTGATTGTCTCTGTCTGATGTCCTACCACTTCGACAACCAGATCTGCCATCCTGCCATCCGTAATCTGCTCAACAGCAGCGACCGTATCCACTTCAGCGGAGTTAATCGTATGCGTCGCCTGCATCTGCTTGGAGACCTCCAGACGAAAATCAACGAGATCCGTTGTAATGACCGTTTTCGCCCCCAAGTTACTCAACAAATGCGTGAACAACAATCCCATCGGTCCCTGCCCCATCACAACTACATCCTGATTGAGCAGATTCCCTAGCTTGCTACATGCCCAAATCACCGTGCCGAGCGGCTGAGACATCAGGATACAATCCTTGCGTTCAAATTCCACCAACGGAACTGTAACGGCTTCATGGGAAACGAAGTATTCCGCAAGTCCACCGATACGACCCGGCAGCGCAAGCACCGCGTCCCCTTCCTTAAACCGATCCGACTTGCTTGCAGCCACCACGCCGATACATTCATGGATGGTCATTCCGGGCGATAGTGGATAGGCATCGGCTGGATGCTCAAACGCAAATGATGGCATATCAGTACCACAAATAGCGTTCATATGAGTCTTTATAAGTACAAATCCCTCCGGATCAGATGAAATATCAGGTTTATCAATATCGACCATCTCAATCTGACGCGGGGCAACAATTTGTGCAGCTTTCACATAATCCTCCTAAACTAAAAGTAGGGGCAACGCCCGATGTTGCCGGATTTTATGAATCCTTACATCGTGGATTCACAGCTCTGTGAGATTTTATGAAACCAAAATCACAGAACCCGAACCTTGTGGCTGCCCCGGCACACGACTACATTAGTGAACCAATAGTTCTCACGTTTCACGTTTTTCGCATTTTGCACTTTCTTTTAACAGATCCTCAAACCTTATAAGCGAATAGTTTCGCCTGAAACATCTTCACACGAATGGCAACCATCTCACCGACGCCGGTGATATCACTGCTTCCCTGCCAAGTAACGACCTGATCTTCCTGATCACCTGTCAGAAGGTCACACATCTCAAAAGTGAAGCCTTCAAGGGGGTTAGCATCCAGACACATCATAGTAGGTATCCTTTGCAGCAATTCAACACGGATCCATCCACCGGGCGCACAGCGGTAATTCAGGCGCAATTCATCCCCTTGTCGAAATACGGTGGGAATCGTGAATCGTCCTTCGGCTGCCGCCTCAACGCCACAGAGCCGATGCGGACGCCAACGGGCCCACCTATTCTGCGATGGCTGAGCAGCCGGGAAGATTGCCCCTTGATGCTGTTCCGGAACAGTGTGCAGCGTCGAGCGTGCATTGTAAGGCACCGCCCAGGTGCCATCGGGAAGCTCCACCAGACCGTTGCGCCAGACATGGATCTGTCCCTCTTCTCCGCTCCCCACGGGTCCCAACTCAACAGCCGCCCGGCGTTCCGGGCGCGTCCAGATCAGACCATCGCGACTGAAGGCGAGCTGCAAATCGACATGATCGGTGGCTTGATGGAAAACCGGAATGACCATGGCATGTAGCTCATCCCGACCCGGATAGGGAAAGTAGCACGCCCCGTAGAATGATATATCCAAAGGATCCTGTGCATCGGGATAAATCAGCAGTTTCGCCGCGGGCCAATTGCGGAAGTCCCGTGTCCGTGTCAGTCCGATAGCACGGCGCACTACCTCCGTCTCAGGCATACTAGCACCCAAGGCTTGCGGCTCAGACGGGGCAACCCCTTGAGGCTGTATGAACGCAAAATAGACGCCATTATGGGCATCGTACCCCGGACAAATCCCACCGTTCACCGAGTAGCTAGCGAGAGGCTCCGGCAGACGCGTCCAAGTCAGCCGATCCGGCGAGGTCAAACCGAGTAGCTGTCCCTTCAGAACCACCTTGCGCCCGGTGTAGGATCGACCCTCGTAGTGCTCAGCACGCCAACATCTGTCAGCTTCATCGGAATCGACCTCCTCGCCGGTCTCTCGGTCAAGCCAGAATCCCTTCGCTTCCAACGCTTTGTAGCGTTCGGCAGGTGGGGCGGACGGATCTTCAAAAATGCTCGCCTGTAACGGTGTCTTGAGGATATTGTTGTCCGTCGAACCATTAAACGCAGTCTGCCCGAGCACCGGTCGATCCCATTCGTAGCCATCATCGCTGACAGCGAGACAGGTCCTCTCACCTACGTTGTACAGCATATGAAGCCGCCCATCTTCGCGCCAGATATAACTAGGGTAGGCAGTATCCTCGGTTTCCCACTCCTTTTCAGGAGTTAAAAACGGCTCCGATTTCTCTGCCGCTTCCACCCGTAAACCCACACCAATGGGTGCATCGAACATTTCGTAGTTTCCCTGACGGGTTGTGCTGCGGTGCCCTGTGAAAATCTCGGCCAGATCCACCATTGCCATCCATGTGCCGGGATTGTACCGTGGACGCACCCAGTCGCCGGGAAAATAACTGCCGCGTGCCAGAATCTCCTCCCGTTGTTCAGCCATTCCCACTCCTTTTTCACACTTTCAGACTAAGTCCTACTGATAATTTTCGCATAGTCCAGATCTATACCCCAGCCCCTAATTGACCTGTGGGGCAAGTTGGTAAGGATAGTGTTTCCGCACCGTTCAAGGGTTTATCAAAAATCCTTTAAGAGTAAACCCCATTCCCCTCCGCCCGTGGGTTGCAGCCCCGCTTGCGGGGGGACCGAGGAGGGGCTTAGGGATATCCCTATGCGCTTTAGCGTTTTTTTGCAGAAAAGCGTTTGAGGTTTCAACCCATTTAGATAGAGACGGTCGTACTGCAGCAAACGGTTAGCAGGGGTAAAATCCGCAACGGTTTCCCCACACTCCGACGAGAGTGTGTTAGGGATTTACAACATTCATGTTAACAAATCCCAGCAGTGGCTTCCGTCTCACCACAGTTGCCCTACCGGGGCAATGGGCAGGGCGTTGTCCAACCGTCTGTCATTGCTGTCATTGGTAGCGAGAGACCGTCTCCTCCCCACAAGTCATCGTCTGTAGCAAGGCAGGGCGTCCCTCCTTCGTCGCAGCGATGGCGCGTGCAATCGCACCGGACAGTTGGTCCGGTGTCTCAACCGTCTCCGCGAAGGCACCCAAACTCTCAGCGACCCTAGCATAATCACCAGACAATTTGTCGCTCTCCCAGTGCTCCGAGGCATACGGCATATTCTGGTTGTAGTGAGTCATTATACCGTTGTTCAAAACTACAGTCAATATCGGAATCTCAGATCGCACCGCTGTCTCAATGTCCAAGCCAGCCATACCAAAGGCAGCATCCCCCATTACATTGATCACCAACTTCTCAGGTGCAGCCATCTTCGCTCCTAACGCCAACCCCAGTCCATAACCCAACTGTGTCGATTTCCCCCACCCGATATAGGTATTTGGGGTATTGGTGGACCAAAACGGGCACATCCGATCTCGCGGATAACCCGCATCGTGCGTGGCGATGGTGTTCGACACATCCACCGCTTTGTGCAATTCATTCAGCACCCGATACTCGTTCATCGGAACCTCATCCGATTCAAGCCGCGGGTGCCACGCTGCCATCCACTCCGCTTTCACCTTGCGGATTTCGGCCGCCACACCTTTGACATCCGCTCTTGGCTGCTCACCAATCTGCCGCTTCACCTCTTCAATCATCTGTTGTAGCACCAACCGCGCATCGCCGACAGCACCATGGGCAAGCCGATAATGCACGTTCAGGTCATCGGTCGAGTTGGTAATCTGGGCGATAGGGATACCACCAGGCATTCGTGGACTGTAACCGCCACTGAGGGTGGTCGCAATACCGAGGACAAAGTCCGCCTTCTTCAGGAAATGCCCCACCATCTCCGTACCGGTATGCCCAGCTGTCCCCAACGACAGAGGGTGGTTTTCAGGGAAGCCGCTCTTACCCTGTAGGGTCGTCATGACCGGAATGTTCGTCAACTCCGCCAACGCTACCAACTCTTCTGTCGCTTCGGCGTATAGTATGCCCCTGCCCGCACTGATAACAGGAGATGACGCTTTGAGTAAGGTAGTCACAAGGTCACGAACATCATCGGGATCTGCTGCAGATTTGCGTACCGGCACCGGTGTATAGTTAAAGGTACTATCCGGAATTTCCTGACTCGCAGCATCTGAAGAGATCTCCAAAAGCACCGGGCCGGGCCTACCATGTTTCAACCGAGTGAACGCCATCCGCATCAGCTGAGGGATGCGATCTGCCTGATTGATGTATTCTGTCCACTTGGTAACCCCACCGTAGTTCCGGTGCGAAACGAAGCCGGGGTGCATACCCACACTCCCAAGGCGCGGCCCCCCCGGGCAGGAGCAGTATTGGCACCGAATCGGCATACGCCTGAGCAACACCACCAAAGGCGTTCTCCGCGCCCGGCCCTTCTTGCATCATAAAGACGCCGATGCGATTCCCACACATAATCCGACTATACCCGTCAGCCATGTTCACACCCGCCCGCTCTTGGCGCGAGATAATCGGTCTCAGTCCCTCTTTGGCAGCCGCATCTATCAATGAATGGTTGGGAAAGCAGGCAAACCAGTCAAGCCCTTCAGCTTTAAGAATTTTAGCAATCGCTTGATTACCTGTCATATAAGTTTCATCCTTTCGATATTTTTCGTATCGTGTCCGGTGATTCTCATTGTCACAGTCACAGAAAAGACGAGGAGTCCGGCCCCTCCAAATAAATCTAAAATCAGCGTTCATTACGGGTTCATTGAACTTCTGAACCAATGAACCAAACGACATCTATGTGGATCTAGGTGGCAACTTGCGTTATTACCACTCAAGCTGCTTAGGTAGCCTGTAGCTCGAGTGTCCATACTCGACACCAAAGATTACTATATCAACCTTGACAAAAGAGGTCAACAATATTCATTCTTTTCGATTGTTATCGGGTGGGCGATTCAGGCACCCATCGACGGAAGAAGCGGCACCAGTTGGCATGGAAGATGTTGTCGCTATCCGCATCACTATAGCCATGATCAGCGCGAATCGGCTCCAGCTTTCGCAAATCCTCTGTCGTCTTGAAGTCAGACAGCATGTGGTATGTAGCGTCGGTGCCTATAGCAGCGTGCAGCGTATTCCCCGCTAACTGACAAACATGATCGATAGGGTCAACCACCGTCGTCAGCTTCACATGTTCCGTTGACGATTCGCCATGCACCCAATCGGGTACGAGTAGCCGAGCATCAAGGGCAACACCGATGACCACACCACGTTCGGTGAGCCCTTGGATCTGTTCGTTGGAAAATTGTTCGGCATCCGGGAACCAGTGCAGGGCAATTATTGTGGCTGGCAATCACAGGTACCGTGAAACGGTTTACGCATTATTTTATAGCTCACCCGCAAGACGCTTCAGGTGGTTCTGACGCGGCTCCGAAGCCCGCCGCAAGGCAGTTGCCGGCACATGAATCCGCGATAGAACCTCCGGGACAGCACGGACAAATCCCTCGGCATATCCTGTCCCAGCATACCAACCCGCATGACCCGTATGAATCTCAATCCGCTTTTGAGCGAAGGTTTCGGTATGCCCTTGGCTGCTGAAAAGGATTTCTGCCTGAACCCGCTGCTCCTTCCAGTCCGAGATGTCCACATAGAAGTCAATCTCGTCTGGCATGTAATAGACACCGGGATAGTAGGTTGCCGCGATTGTGTGAGGCCGCTGCCGGCTGCCGTAGTCCGGCGTTCCCGCCAACCCCTGCGCCTCCAGAATAGCAAATGCGGTCTCGTCGTGATCGTTGTGTGCAGCAGAAGCCATACCATACCGGCCACTCAGGTGCGGCCTCTGTGTAATCAGCACATGCGGACGAACATCATAGATAATCTGTCGCAGCACCTCCACCACCTGCGGTGTCTTATGAAACGGCTTATCTGGAAAATCAAGGATACGGACATCCGTCACCCCAAAGAGCCCGCAGACCTTACGAAACTCCTCCTCCTTAAGCTGAGCGTAATCATCGGCACTCTGGTTGAGGATCTCAGGATCTTGCTCATCTTCCGGCTTGAGCAGCTCGTCGTGGAGCCGCTCATTGTGAGTGCCTACCCCGTTGGTCATGCTGACGACTGTAATAGAATCACCTTGGGCAGCGTGGATGCCGCACGTGCCAGCGCAGTGGGTAAAATCGTGTGGATGCGCTTTGACCACAAGAAACCGCAGTGATTGATTTCCCTTATCTTGCATCACAAACCTCCTCCACCCCCTTTGTTTAAGGGCATTTGTGTTTGTTAAAGTCAAATTTAGAAACGGAATAGGTCGTTACCGCTTTCGATTATCTAAAAAAAACGCAAGTAGCAAAGTAGCCCGTAGGTCAAGTTTCCATACTCGACACCTACTAATAAAAATGAATAAGTTCACTAAGATAACCCAATGGGAGTTACGCAGTTAAACGTTCAACCCCTCCGAGAGTCTTCGACTTGTAGTTCGGCGATTCATCGCCGCTGGACACCGGTGCCAACGCCCAATGAATCAGGCAACTCCAGCAAGAACTCTATCAAGAAGTTCCTCGGGCACACCGATCGGTGTACCCTACTAATCAAGGGTATAAGTCCTACCTAAGTTGCTACCCGTTGAAAGTTGGAGTATTTTGCATGTTTTTTTGGGGTATTCTGGGTTGCGGCCTATTTATCAACCCTGCTCGGCTCCGACTCCGCCGAGAAGGATATATTCCTATTTCAACACTAGAGGTCGATTATGGAAATTGATTGATTCAAACTGCCTAAGCCGTGCCCCAAAGCACCAGAGGTGCGACAGATGACAACTTATTTCCCGTTTTCCTCTCTAACTCGCTGGCTGCCCCTGCTGTGGCGCGTGTAGCGGCGGAAGCTCCGGATAGTTCCCACGCGCCGTTTTCAACGTAATCAACCCCTCAACAATCATCCACACCTGCAACGCCTCAACGGCAAGACCAAACGCAAATAGCAGGTACTTCCCAGTGAACAACCACCCCGTGTCCGGGTTAAACATCTGCCAGAACATCGCCCACGCCGGCATAACCAACATCACCACCATCGGAATCGCTACGACCCAGATTGGTTGATTCCGTCGTAGCAGATAGAAAACCGTCACCATAAAAGCCAGACCCGCTAACAGCTGATTCACCGCACCGAAAAGGGGCCATAGAATCAAACCACCACTTCCGGGGCCATTGGGTCCTGGCATCAGTGCAACGACGCCTCCCAAGAACAGAGCGAGGCCGGTTGCCACGTATCGATTGGTCAACGGTTTAATCCGCATCGTTTGCGCGAGTTCTTGGATGACGTAGCGTTGGAGCCGGGTCGCAGTGTCCAACGTCGTTGCAGCAAAGCTTGCCACCAGCACTGCCATGATCGCAATACCCATTTTCAGGGGGATACCCACGCTAGCGAGGAAATTTCCGCCGCCATCAACAAAAGCCCCCACCTTCTTAGCAAGACTATGCCCCGCCCAACCGCCGACCGTCCGCGTTGTACCATCGGGATTGGTCACCGTTCGGGTTGTAGCATAGCGCAGCCGCCACGCCTCCTGATACTGAACCTGCTGTCCCGTCGCAGAGCTAATCACGGGTTGAAATGCGTAACTTGCCCCCGTCCCATTCCGTTCAAAAAGCCCCATACCAATCCCTGCACAACATGCGAGGATAACGATCACCGCAAGCCCCCCCTCAAGCAACATCGCACCATAACCAACATATTGTGCATCTTTCTCCGAAGCGACCTGCTTACTCGAAGTGCCGGAACTTACCATGCAGTGGAAGCCGCTGATCGCACCGCAAGCAATGGTGATAAAAAGGAAGGGCCAAATCGGCGGTGCATCGGGGGGAATGTCAGGAGCGATAGCGGGTGCAGATGCCAAGAGGTTCGCTTTTCCCGTCAGACCTGCGATGGCAAGCCCTACAATCAGCAGAAATAGTGCTACAATTAACTCATGGCTATTGATAAAATCGCGAGGCTGGAGGAGCACCCAAACAGGCAACACGGACGCAATAAAACAGTACACAAACAGCACCAGTGTCCAGAGGACAACCGCATTTGCAAATGTCTGTCCTAGTAGCGGGATGCCAAACCACGCCGAAATGTCAATCGGAAGCAGGTAAGCACCTACACCCATCGCAATGTACATAATCCCTAGAGCGATAATGGAAGGGATTAGGATATTCCCACCCTTGCGATAGATCCAAAGCCCGATCCCAACCGCAAGCGGAATCTCTATCCAAACCGAAAGCACCGATTCCGGGTAAAGCGCAAAGATGATAGCAATAACCAGACCAAAAATCGCCAAAACAACCGTCAGTGCCATGAATAAGATGATCAAAAAAAGCAACTTGGCGCGTGATGTAATCATTCGGCCCGCAATGTCGCCGACCGTCTGTCCACGATTGCGGAGCGAGACCACCAACGCGCCGAAGTCGTGAACCGCACCGATAAAAATTGAACCGAGGACAACCCAGAGTAGAGCAGGCAGCCACCCCCAAAAAACGGCAATCGCGGGCCCAACGATGGGGCCCGTGCCCGCGATGCTTGTGAAGTGATGTCCAAAGATAACCTCCTTCTTCGTGGGAACATAATCCACATCATCCCGCAATTCTTGGCTCGGCACCCGCACCTCCGGGTTGATTCGGAAAATCTTCCTGGCTAACCACCGCCCATAGGTATGATAGGCGACAATAAAACCGAAAAAACTCAAGACCGCAATAATCAGCGTACTCACATTCTCCTCCATTTACAGCTTGGAATCAGTCATTAGTCACTTAAATTAATCGCAGAAACTATGTAATGCGTAATGTGTAAAGAAAAAATCTTAGGCATTACTCGTTACGCATTATTCTTTTAGATTCCAATCGAATACCCATCACGCCGCGGATCCGCACCACCCATGAGCGAACCTTCCGCCTGGTCAATCGCGATACCCTGACCGCCACCGACACCAGCCGTCCAGTCAGGCATCACGTTAGGCTTATGCCCACGCGCCTCAAGTTCAGCCCTAATCTCAACGGGGATGCGTCCCTCCATACTAACACCGGTACCCGTACTTTCAACCCGCACACGCGGTGCCTCAATTGCCGCTTGGATATTCATGCCATGCTCGATTAGGTTCAGTACCATCTGCGCCGTTGTCTGTAGAATACCATGGCTCCCCGGCGTACCAATTACCGCGAACAGCTTCCCGTCCTGCCAAACTTGGCACGGAGACATGCACATCTCAATCTGTTTGTGCGGTCCGATAGCGTTTGGACTCTCTGGCAAGAGATCGAACCAGTTCATAAAGTTGTTGAGGAACATCCCAGTCCCTCCGAGCGCAACACCAGAACCGAAACCGGAACCGAGACTTTGCGTCACCGCAACTGCATTGCCCTCACCGTCAACCACATCGAAATGGGTTGTGCATTCGTTAATCCATTCAGCAGCATTCCCCGGCAGAATCTCGCCCGGCAGCTTATCCTTTGTGTAACGCTCACCGCCACCGACTCCCGCACGGTATCCAATCCGCTTCCGTTGCCCGACAGCGTAACCCTTAGAGAGCAATCCGGTGATGGGCGGATTCTCCGCACAGGTATACTCCGCACGGTCCGCACTAGCAAGTTTTATCGCCTCAATCAGCAGATGGAGATACTGCGCCGAGTTATGCCCCAAATCGCTGAGCGGATCGTTTTCTAAGATATTGAATGTCTCCAAATACTGAAACCCTGAACACGGCGGCGGCGGACAGAAAATCTCAAAATCCTTGAAGGTCGTCGAGATTGGCTTATGCCAATCCACCTGAAAATCCTCAAGATCTTTTTCCGTAATCAAGCCATCATTCGCTTGGCAGAATTGAGCGATATGCTTCGCAATCTCACCCCGATAAAAAACCTCTGCGCCACCCTCAACCACCTTTCGGAAAGTCTGAGCAAGCTCTTTCTGCACCAAAACCTCCCCCGGACGTGGTGTCCGGCCGCGAGACATGATAATCTTTGCCCCTGTTGACGAAAAGCGGGAGGCCGCACCCGCCATGAACTCAGCGTTCTTCGCCGTGACCGCGTAGCCGTTCTCCGCATGTTCAATCGCAGGTGCAAAGATATCCGCGTAATCCATGCTGCCGTACCGATCGAGGAGTGCCAACCAACCCCCACACGCAGCAGGAATCATACCCGACCGGATCCCGACCTCATTTGACCCCGGCTCCGCATATGCGTCAAGCGTCGCCTGATATGGACTAGTTCCCATATAGTCCAGGACATGGATCGCGTCCTCCTTCGCGTGATAAATCAACATATAACCGCACCCAGCAATGCCCGACATATACGGTTCCGTAACATTGAGGGTCGACGCAACCGCAATCGCCGCATCGAAAGCGTTGCCGCCCTGAAGTAATATCCGCGCACCTGCCAGACTTGCGAGTGGATGTGCACTCGAAACCATGCCACGCGTACCCGTCACCGTTGGACGGTGGGTAACACCGTGTGATGGAAATGCCATATTTAATTGCCTCCTTAGAAATCAAGTTTTTAATATAGCCCCAGTGGGGCGACAGATTTATAGAATGCGTGAAACGCGATGCGTGATTTGGTTCATTCAGTCTCAGTGGGGCGACATGTGTGTAGAAAATTCCCGTAGGTCGAGATTCATATCTCGACTTGCGGCGACAATCCCCCCTTGCGTTCTTTCCCATCCGCTTGCGGGGGGGCTTAACTAATTTGCCGATTCTGGAACATTGACCAACTAGTAGGTTGGGTTAAACGGAACCTATGAAAAATACCCAGCATTACATTGAGATTGCAAGGTTCAATTCTGATTGACATCTCAAAATATATAGTGAAACCCAACTCCTGATCGTCAATTTGATTGCGTGTTGGATTTCATTCTCTCTATACTATAAGACAGTGTTAAGGAGATCTATACACCTATCGCCCTGCTGGGGCCTTGACTCAGGAAAGTTCGGCGGCTCTTAATCCGTCCAATCCGTGATTCAGAAAAACTCACAACAGGACATCCGCCAACTCTGTAAAATCCGCAACCGTCACATCCGGCAAATACGGCGAATCCTCATACGGCAACTTATAACGATTGACAAACGCGGCCTTGTAACCGCAGACCTTTGCTCCCATCACATCAAACGAATTCGCCGAGACCATCAAGCACTCACCCACCTCAAGGCGGAGCCGACTGATAGCAGCGTAACGGTAAACAGCAGGGTGCGGCTTGAACGCACCAACATCCGTCACCGAGATGATGTCATCAAAATTCCACCGAACACGATTCTTCGCAAGATGATCGAGAAAGTGCGGATCCCCGTTCGACAAAATCACCAACTGATAATGAGATTGAAGACGCTCCAACGCAGGAAGCACTTCAGGAAACGGAGAGAGCTCATCCCAAGCCCGCATGAAATCCTTCACCTCATCGCTCGAAGTCTGAACCCCATTCAGATTGAGCACATAAACGAACGCCCGGCGCACCGTCTCCAGATACCCACTATGCCCTAGCATTACGAGCGTATCCTGATACTGCTCGATCCGTTGCCGGGCCCGCCACTGATCCCAAAACCGATCCGGCGACACATCCATACCCTTCGCCCTCAGAAACTCCCCGATGTAAGGCATCAGACTCCCCCCAAGATCCAAAATCGTACCGAATAAATCAAACGTCAACGCTTTAATATCTGATTTTTCCATAAATCCCCATCCATAGCGAACCAACGTACTAATTAACCAAGGGTTAGGACTTACCCAGTTGAACCCTCAAAGCCAACACCAGCAAAAGGCGCGTAATGTTCATCGTGGTTGAACCATGACTATTGCACTCTAGTCATAGTATCCTCGGCGATTCATCGCCGGTGAAGGTGCTGCTCAACGCCCGAGGAAGCGGGCGGCGACAGTTCATCCCAAAGTATTCGGCACGCTCCGCGTGCCATCCCCCTCCTAAATACCCGGTGGGTTATCCGTCAGTTCCTGGCTCATTGAACCTAGAACGGTCTGATACCCACACAGTTCTTTCCCCCCACTTGCACCCCCCCTCCGCTTGCGGGGGGTTAGGGGAGACTTCTGACCGTCTACGCATCACGTCTCACATTTCCTATCCTGTGAATCCTTGAATCCTGCGTATCTTGATTCAGACAACTATCCATCCAATGAATTGTCAAAAGACACCCAGGGCGACATTAGTTTCCATCAATTAGGACTTACGCAGTTGAGCAATCAGCATCTTGGTGGCCCCCCACTCTTGGGGACAGGTTTCCTAAACTGCGAAATTTTACGCATCACATTTCACGGTTTCTATCCTGCCAATCCTTGAATCCTGAGTATCCTGATTCAGACAACTATCCATCCAATGAATTGTCAAAAGACACCAAGCGCGACATTCGTTTCACTCAATTAAGACTTACCCACTTGAGAAATTACCACCTTGGGGACAGGTTTCCTAAACTGCGAAATTTTACGCATCACATTTCACGGTTTCTATCCTGTCAATCCTTGAATTCTGAGTATCCTGATTCAGACAACTGTCCACCCCTCCAATGAATTATCAAAAGTCACCAAATGGGACATTAGTTTCCCTCAATTAGGATTTACGCAGTTGAGGAATTAGCACCTTGGGGACACCCCACTCTTGAGGACAGGTTTCCTAACCTGCGAAATTTTACGCATCACATTTCACGGTTTCTATCCTGTGAATCCTTAAATCCTGAGTATCCTGATTCAGACAACTGTCCATCAATACAATGAATTGTCAAAAGGCACCAAGTGGGACATTAGTTTCCCTCAATTAGGACTTACGCAGTTGAGCAATTAGCATCTTGGGGACACCCCACTCGTGGGGACAGGTTTCCTAACCTGCGAAATTTTACGCATCACATTTCACGGTTTCTATCCTGTGAATCCTTGAATCCTGCGTATCCTGGTTCAGACAACTGTTCACCACTCCAATGCATCAATTACGCTTTACGTTTCACGCATTTTAGCACACAACCCCACAATGGACAAGAGAAAAGAAATTGTTTCATTGACTGTCCAACCAGACTATGCTATACTGCATTATCAGCATTAAATCTAACCTATTTCCTAGGAGGAAACATCCGTTATGCAAATAGAGAAACGACTGGAAGAACTCGGAATTGAGCTGCCAGCAGCAGCAACACCGGTAGGGAATTATGTGACGACGGTACAGACAGGAAACCTGATATTCACATCAGGTCACGGACCCGGCAGTGGCGAAGGGCCCCTTTACAAAGGTCAGGTAGGAACAGATTTAACAGCCGAGCAAGGCTATCAATCCGCACGGCAGGTTGGCTTATGCCTCCTCGCCACGCTCAAAAATGCCCTCGGCGACCTAGATCGGGTCAAACGCATCGTGAAAGTCGTCGGCTTCGTCAATTCTGCCCCGACCTTCACCGAGCAGCCATCTGTGGTCAACGGCGTATCGGATCTATTGGTGGAAGTGTTCGGCGATAACGGCAGGCACGCACGATCAGCAGTCGGGATGGTACAATTACCCGGCAGCATCCCCGTCGAAGTCGAATTGGTCATCGAAATCGAGTAGTAATGTGAAAGGGACAGGAGAAACCGAGTTTAAAAAACTCGGTTTCTGTTGCACGAGGTTTCTTTGCATTACGTCTTAACATGGGCAACAACTTTTACCTACCCTCCGCTTGAATCACCTCCAAAGCCACGTCCCACCTCTGCTCCATAAGCTCACTTGACATTGATCCAACGTTGAGATAGAGCAGAGACTCCGTGTTGGAAGGACGGACATGAGATGCCAACCATCAAAGCGAATCGAGACTCCGTCCACCCATTCGACAATACCTGCTTTGTCAAAAACCTCAGCGACCTCTTCCATTTTAGCCTTCGGGTCCACGGAGATGGGCGCATGAATTTCGTCGGAGATAAAGGAGGTCAATTCCAACGGCTTGAGCAGATCTGAAAGCGTGGGGCGTTTCTTCGAGAACATCTCTATAACGATAACGATTGTTGTTCCCTCGGAAGTGCGTAACTCCTAAATAGTAAAGATTGACGTACTCCCACCCCTAAAGGCTTGGGATTCTCGTCCCATTCCTATAAGAGCCGAATTGCGGTATCAACACGCATTACGAATTACCCTTCACGATTCAGAAAGCTATTGATCAATTCGATGAACCAATGAACTAATAGACCAATGAACCAATAAAGAAAGGATACCCCATGTCAGTAGAAATCGTTAAACCTCGAATCCGAGGCTTTATCTGCACAAATGCCCATCCAATCGGATGTCACCAAAACATCCAGAACCAGGTAAATTATATTAAAGAAACTGCCACAACCAAACAAAAGGGGCTCAACGCGCTAGTAGTCGGCGCATCGACCGGGTACGGACTCGCCTCCCGCATCGCGCTCACCTGGGCCTACGCCGCAAAATCGCTCGGGATTTTCTATGAACGGCCAGCATCCGGAAAACGAACCGCCACAGCAGGCTACTATAACTCTGCCACCTTCCACCAACTCGCAGCACAAGACGGTTTCTCCGCCGAAAGCATCAACGGCGATGCCTTTTCTGATGAGATTAAGGGGGAAGCCGTCAATCGAATCAAAGGGAGTATGGGCAAAATCGATATGCTCGTTTACAGCATCGCGGCTCCACGGCGGATCCATCCACGCACCGGCGCAGAACATAATTCCGTGTTGAAGCCGATCGGCCAGTCCTACACCAGCCAAACGATCGACTTGAATCGAGAGGTCGTCACCGATGTTACCCTTGAAGCAGCGTCCGAACAAGAGGTCATCGATACCGTCGCCGTGATGGGAGGTGAAGACCTGAAATTTTGGGTGGACGCACTGTTAGCCGAAAATCTGCTCGCACAGGGGGCGACGGTGGTAACATACACCTACATCGGACCCGAGCTCACATGGGCTATCTATCGCGACGGCACAATCGGCAAAGCGAAAGAGAACCTGGAAACCCACGTCAACATGCTAGACAAAACCCTCGCCGACAAACTTGGCGGGAACGTCTACCTCTCCGTCAACAAAGCCATCGTTTCACAGGCATCAATGGCGATCCCAGTGGTCCCCCTTTACATGAGCATCCTCAACCAAATTATGGAGGCAAAAGAAATCAACGAAGATCCAATCGCACAGATGGGACGGCTTTTCACAGAACATATAGGGCCCGACCTATCCCCAACGCTCGACGCTGAACGCCGCATCCGACTCGATGACAGAGAACTCCGCGCCGATGTCACCGCCGAAATTATAGAACGGTGGGACCAAATTAACACCGGCAACTTCCGCGAGATCTCCGACTACGATGGTCTGCAGCACAGTTTCCGCAACCTGTTCGGCTTTGATGTCAATGGCGTCAATTATGACGAAGCAGTAGAAACAGAAGTCAATCTTCCATAGGAACCAAGGGCGAGTTGGTAAGGAGATTGAGTTCATTGGTACATCGGTTCACTGGTAAATTAATGAACTTTTGAACGAATAAACCAACTAGTATCACAGCTTGGGATTCTCCTGATGCCGCTGCCGGTCACGCTTCGTCTTTTTCTCGATCGACTTCCGAAAGGCGCCCTCTAGCTCCACCCCGGTCTGATTCGCCAAACAGATCAGCACAAACAGCACGTCCGCCATCTCTTCCGCGAGATCTACTTCTCTATCTGAGGCCTTAAAGCTCTGATCTCCATACCGGCGTGCCATGATGCGAGCCAGCTCCCCAACCTCTTCCATCAAGATAGCAGTATTCGTCAACTCGGAAAAATAACGGACCCCAACTGTTTTAATCCATTCATCGACCAATTTCTGACAGTTTTCAAGTGTATATTCCATCCTTCACCCCATATAGTGGTAGGCATACGCCGTATGCCATCCCCCCCTCCCCCACTTGCGGGTTGCGTCCCCACTCCGCTAAACACCCTGTGGGTTGTCCGTCAATTCCTGGCTCATTGAGCCTACCCCCCTCAATCCCCCCGCAAGCAGGGGGAAGAGATATCGTATGGGTATTTGAGGGGTTAGGGGTGGGGTTCTTGGGTTCTTAGAGGGGACAGCACGGCGGAACTGCCTACTACGATTTCACTAATGAATCCTTCACATATTACACATGATTCCTCACGTTTCACGCTTCACGATTAAATTATCATAACATGCAGAGGTCGGAGCGTCAATAGCTTTTCCAACTTGACAGAGAAGGCAGACATGCCCTATACTTATCTGCTTGGAGGCTACTATCTATGCACAAAGAACTATTTGACCAACTCGTTCAAGTTGTCGCCACCCTACGCGGTGAAAATGGCTGCCCCTGGGACAAGGCACAGACCCACGAAACCCTGAAGGCAGACCTCATCGAAGAAACCTACGAAGTGATCGAGGCAATCGATGCGAAATCATCGGACAAGCTACAGGAAGAACTCGGCGACCTTCTTCAGCAAGTTATGCTCCACGCACAAATTGCAAAGGATCGAGGTGATTTCAGTATCAATGAAGTCCTGCGTTCAATAACGGATAAACTCATCCGCCGCCACCCGCATGTCTTTGGAGATGTAAAGGCAAAGGACGTGGAAAGGGTGCTTCAGAATTGGGAAGCGATTAAGCGAAGCGAGGCAGGCTATGAAGATCGAAAATCTGTCCTCGATGGAGTGCCAGAAGCCCTGCCGAGCCTCTTGAGGGCGCAGAAAATTCAGAACAGAGCCGCTCGCGTCGGGTTCGACTGGAACACCGCCGACGACGTCCTTCCGAAGCTAGAGGAAGAAATCGAGGAAATTCAAGCGAGCGTGAAGCAGGGGGATGCGGCGGACATCGAGATGGAAATTGGAGATCTGCTGTTCTCAGTGGTGAACCTATGCCGTTTTTTGGACCTGCAGGCAGAGGAGGCATTGCGCCAAGCGGTTCGCAAGTTTACGAACCGCTTCCAAAGAATGGAGGAAACCCTTGAACAACGCGGTAAAACTTTCAAAGACTACAATTTAGCAGGCTTAGACCTTATCTGGGAAGAAGCAAAACAGAAGGAGAAATAAGAGTATGGTACGTAAACGAGTTTTAATTACCGGTGCAGCAGGATTCATCGGCAGCTATATTCGTCAAAATTACGGCGATCGGTACATCATGCGACTAGCAGACATCGCTGAAATCGAAAATCCACAAGGGCATGAAGTTATGAAGGCAAACATCGCCGACCTCGACCAGATGCAGCGCGCCTGCGAGGGGATGGATACAGTTGTCCACCTCGCCGCGGATCGCAGTCCAATGGCAGACTTCTACGAAACCCTGCTGTCGCTGAACATCATCGGCACATATAACGTCTTTCAAGCGGCGAAAGACCAAGGCTGTGAGCGCGTCGTCTTTGCCAGCAGCATCAACGCAATGTTAGCCTATCCGCCGGACCGCTCTGTCACTTGGGATATGCCGGTGAATCCCCCAAATGTCTACGGCGTAACCAAATGCTTCGGAGAGGCATTGGGACGCTGTTTCGCACACGACGGGTTGTCCTCAATCGCAATCCGAATCGGCGGAATTAAGCGAGACGGTGAACCAAACCGAAATCAAGGCGACCTAACAGAGGGTTGGATCAGCCAACGAGATCTGGCACAACTAATCGGGTGTTGTATTGATGTTGAAGGGGTTGACTTCGCAATCGTGCATGGACAGAGCCGCCATAAAACCCCACGGCTCGACATTTCGCACACCTGTGAAATCCTCGGCTACGAACCACAGGACGGCACAATTTAATAGTAGTAGGCATACGCCGTATGCCGTAACCTGTAGGTCGGGTTTCCATACTCGACGCTAGTTGATTCAGAGTTCATTTATCTACTGGTTCATAGACCCCTTAAACCAATGAACAAATGCACCCACGAATAAACTACTTTTTGCGTAGACGAACACCACCGCCCGAGGTACGCAGTTTAAGCAGCGGTCCCCCGCCATTAATCGCACCCTGTAGCCTGTTTTTGCTTATCTTGCCCTGTGTAACAACTGTGATGGGAACATCGGTGGACACATGACCGCCGCTTGTCCGAGCATCCACATCAACCGCGATGTCCTCAACAAGGTAGGCAGTTACACTTCCCCCTGATGTTTCCAACGAGCAATCCTCTTCAGGTTGACGGGAAATATACGTTTTAATAGAACCACCAGAAGTCTTCGCGGTAATGTCTCCCATCACTTCTTTAACCGTAATGCTACCCCCGGAAGTTTTGACGTTGACACTACCCGTTGCCTTATCGATCCGAATCGATCCACCGGAGGTTATGGCTTGAACCGCTCCTTCCACGTTTCCGATTGTTATCCCACCGCCGGAGGTCTTGACATCAGCATCACCTTGCGTCCCCTCTAATTTAATGCTGCCGCCCGAAGTCCGTCCCCAAACAGGACCTTTGATTTTTCCGAAGCGGAGACCGCCGCCCGATGTCTGACCTCGAACCTCACCTTCCAAATCTTCAACGGAAATGCCTCCCCCTGAAGTTTTCAGATCAACGTTGTACCGTTGCGGCACGGTAATCAAGAATTTAATCCGCAATCGATTTCTTTCCCGATTCCATTGCCAAAGATTTTTCCGATCGTACTTCGCCCGGATTGCAACTTCACCGTCGCCATGGTTAAAGGTGATTGCGAAATCCTCAAGGACTTCTTCAACGCTCCATTTGCCGCCCCTTTTAACTTTCCTTTCAATCTCTACATCAACATAATCGCGGTCTGCCGTGCGGACCTCAATTGAGCCCCTGTCTGTATCAACCATCAAACGCCCGCTGGGAGCGACTTGAAACGACCTCTCGATGTTATTTTCAACACCAGCGTCAGCAATAGCTGCTCCTACCAATAGCACGCCTTGTAACATCGGTATGATTTGAAATTTACCAAATCCCATCCTCATAATAACCTCCTAAAACTATCTTCAATTAACGTGGCGTAGATCCCGATTCCCTTGCCAAACTCTTTGCCTTACGGAATCGTGGAAGATACCTAGAACCATCACGCAATAATCCAGACTCAATCCGCTTTGTAATATTCCCACTTAAAAAAAACAAAACCGGCACCTGCCCTCGATGAAATCGGGGTTCCCCAACCTGCCAAGTTTCACGTCTCACGTTTCATGCTTCAAGGTTCCTGCCGTTTCAAACGAATTGACCCATTCGTACTCCGCAACTTGACAACCGCCTTGCCACCTTCGCCAATTTCGCCCTTGAGCCGATTTCTGACCTTCCCAACAACGGGGACGGGGAAATCGGAATGTGCACGCCCCCTCCGCGCTTCAGCATCCAGCTGTCCGGCAAAATCTGCGGGAAGCGTTAAATTGATGGAACCATTCGTCGTCAATGCAGTCACAGGGGCAACGCCACGGTGCACCTCTACTGCTATCAAGCCATTGGTTGTCGAAAACTCCGCATCGTTGCTTAGCCTATCGATTTCGGCTCTAATAGATCCGTTAGTGGTGCGGGCACGAATTGGCCCCGTTTCACCTTCCAATTTTATGACATCATTAACGGTCGTCGCATCAATCGATCCACTGATTCCACTAATTTCGATCTTACCGTTGACAGTGCGGAGATTCACATCTACCTCCCGCGGTGTCTCAATTGTATAAAGCACCGCGAGATTGACACCTTTGGGGGGCGGTGGGTGTTCGGTGAAAATCCGTAATTCCTCCCCAATCTGCTCCGCGTAGATTTCGACTTCTTGGGCAAATCCCTCTGCGACAGCTCTCCTCCCACGAACCTCTTTCCGCGCCCGGACGGTAACCCCATCTCGGTCTGAACCTTTAAGCGTAATCTGCCCGTTGGCGGTTTGTGCATCAATTTTGGTGATGCCGGTGCCCTCAAACACGTCCAGTTGCCGTTTGAACTGCTGTTTTCCACTCTCCTCCCCGGCGATGTCAGCAATATCAGCAACAGAATCAATAGCATCAGAGACAGATGACCTCACCTGATCAACCACCTCGTTGACAATTTTTTTGACATCTGACCCTTGCACCGATTTAATTGCCTTATTCACATCACTCTCAATCTCTCGCCCAACCTCCTGAAAGATTTCCGTTACCTCTTGCAGGAGTTCCTGCCTCCTTTTGGGCTTTCCATCTTCAGAATTAGTTTCTTCATCTGGTGCCGCAGCTTCATCGAGGGCGCGCAACAGCATTTCCGCCTCCTCCGCGCTGATTTTTCCCTCTGAAAGCATTTTAAGGATTGCAAGTCTTTCTTGGTTCATCGGTATATCCTCCTTCATTAACTCTTTCTCTTTTTAGCATCTTTGCGTTTAATTTTGATTCGATTCGCGCAAGTTCTAGGTATTGAACCAATCTCCGTTCCGAGCGTTTTCAATCTGAGGCCCCCGGTAAGATCGGGATTCAAAGCAACTGGAGACTTTTGGCGGTCAATTTTCCAAAATCAACACCTACTAAGAACAACTTATAGGTTGCACACCAACCTGTAGGGGCTAGGTTTCCCAACTCGTTGGGTGAGGGAACTAAGCCTCTACGATTAGGTATTTATCGGCAAATAACGGACATACCTCACATAAATGCCAACAGAACCTAGTTATGTGAGGGGTGCTCATAATAATAGGAGTTACACACTTGAGTTTGTCGTAACGCCATTCAACCCGCGTCACCATAAACCATAAATCCCGACAGTAGTAGGCATACGGAGTATGCCTACTACTAGCAACTTGGGTTAGATTCGCGGATTCTTAATTATGTTTCACGCTTCACGTTTTCGTGGGTATCTTCCGAAAGCACAGCTTCACGGCAATGGAGATTAATCCGCCCGTGATGGTTGCTGACCTGAAGGGTTGCCCCATCTTCGCTGAGGGTTGCCGTAAATTGTTGATCCCGTTTCCCCTTGGTTAGATCCCCTTCAAATTCTGAGAAGATGTGCCCGCGATAGGTTGACGTCTGAATCGACGCAAACGCATTTTCCGGCGCAATGAGGTTCACTTTTGCATGATACCCCTTGATGACGCAATCCCCCCTTAAAGGCAACACCACATCGAGATGGGTGTCTGCGTGATTGGCGTCAATGCGGAATCTGTCGCGTACCCCTTGGAGCTCAATTCGCCCGTGCCCCTTATCCACCTCAATAACGCCCTCCACCGAGTGGACTACGGTATTACCATGACGATGTGTCAGGGTGAGATCCCCTCCGACCGCATCAAGTTCAAGGTGTCCGTGTCTATAGTCACCTTTAAAGTTACCACCGACTTTACCAAGATCCGCATTCCCATGACCACCCTTAAAAAACATATTCCCTTGAATCGAATCCGCTTCGACGCTTCCATGGCGGGCGTCTAAGTCCAAATCGCCATCAATTGCATGGAGAGAGACATTACCATGTCGATTGCTGACCGTAGTTGTCCCACGCAAATCGTCTACGGACACATCACCGTGCCGATTGTCAAGTTCCAAATTCGTCTGTTGTGGGACGACCAGCCAATAATCAACTCGTGCACGTGGGCCACTGTTCCTCCATAACCCCCATTCTTCCGGATAGTTCGTCGTAATCAAAACCCGCTTTGCCCGGTCCGAGGCATCTTTTTCAGACTCAATTCGGATTTCAATCTCTGAAGCGAGTGCTTTCGCGGTTTCCTCATCCGCTGCCCACACAGTAATCTGATAGTCGATTTGGAGACTGTTTCTCGCCCATGACCTCACTTCAATATCGCCGTGCCGGCTATCAATTTCCAGATCAAACTTTTCACCTGTTTCAAGCTGCATCTGGACTCTTGGCTCCTCGTGACAGCCCTGGCGCCCGCTGTCACGATTACGGTACCTTTCACGTTCCACATCTCTAGTCGAGTTTTTCAATACCCGTCTAAATTTAAGCGAAAGTCCATCCCGATCTTTCAGCGATTCGGCACCAGCCTTTAATAACTCAACAAGACTCCCTTGCTTATCTTTGGACAATGACTGTCGCGCCGCAGTGCCCCCTTGCTCACCTTCGGACAGTGACTGTTCCGCGGAATCCTGCTTCGATTCATCAAGCGCGTCAAGAGTTTGCAAGAGCGATTCCCCCTCTTCTATGGTGATTTTGTCTTCAGCCACCATTTTGAGTATGAACATTCTTTCCTCGTTCATCGTTATTTCCCCCTTAATTGATTGATCAATTCAGTTGCCTCCGCCGCGGAGATCTCCCCGGCATTGAGTTGCTTGAGGATAGCACGGCGTTCATCTGCCATCTCACCCGGACCAGGCGATTCCACCTCAACCTCATAACCAAGCTCCTTGATCACATCGTCTAACCGGCTTCGAACAGTCGGATAGGAGATCTCCAACTCACGCTCCATCTCCTTGATATTCCCGCGATTCTTAACGAAAATCTCAATGAAATCAAGGTTTTGTTGTGACAAGCGACAGAAGCGGCAGGTCGAATACTCACTTTCAATCCTCGTGTGACAGGAACGACAATGCAAACTCGTTATTGTCAGTTCACCGCCGCATGTTGGACATTTTTCTAATACCTTTCGCAAAGTTATCTCACCTCTTCAAAGTATGACTTTTTATGTCAATAATAAAAATATAACATACTTTTATCAATATATCAATATATTTTTGCAAAATAAGGCAAAAACAATCAATTTATATTAACAAATCTAAAACAATTAATAAAATATGTAATACTGAAAGGAAGGACTTTCACAATTTTTGATACATTTGCGCGTGGAATTGGGGGAAGTTTGTGGGGCACGTAGGTTAGGTTAAACGGAACCAATTAAAAAATGACAAGCACCACAACTAGATTGCGGAGAGCGATTCTGATTGTAATTTCAAAAACATAGTGAAGCCGAGTGCGCCGTGTAAAGGGGGATAAGGAGTGTCCCAACTATCGGGACTGGGATTGTAAGAAAATTCCAGTCCCTCCTGTCTTATAGTAGGCGCGGTAAAAGTGCTGAAGCGGGGAAACCCGAGGCCGAACATAGCATAATAACAAAAGGAGATTGATACTGAAATATCCTCAGCTAGATGGGCATCACAGTCTAAGATGTGCATGAGCACGACTGGATTGCTTGAAACCCAAGTCCCCATGGCATTACACTCGACGATACCCTATGGATTGGCTGGAAACAGCGACAGTAGCCAGGGAATGGCTCGCAGCTGATTGGAAGCAGGTTACATCGGCGAATATAGCGGGAAGTAGGGATTAAAGGGACTCGAAACAGAGGATTGACTCAGTTGGCAGTGATGCCAATTAGTTCCCCTCAATTAGGACTGACGCAGTTGAGGAATTAGCATCTTGGTGTCCCCCCACTCGTGGGGACAGGTTTCCTAACCTGCGAAATTTTACGCATCCCGTTTCACGGTTTCTATCCTGTCAATCCTTGAATCCTGAGTATCCTGATTCAGACAACTGTCCATCAATACAATGAACCAATCAACAAATGAACTAACAAACCAAGCTTATCATGAAACGGGCACTGGGGAGGGAGATTAGTGAAGAAAGGGGAGAAGGAAACGGTTGAAACCCGGTCAAATCCAGCTATACACCGCAGAACGTAGCACAAGACTCATGATGGGCCAAAAACACCCTATCAACGCCTCACCGAGTACCAACCCAACAAAGAAAGGCAGCCCACGCCGATAAGCCTTAATACCGCCATGCTTGAGTAGCACCCATTTTGCAGCCATCCCGATCAGCAGGGGAAACCAGACAAGGTTCATTGTACCGGGGGCAACACCGACAATATAGCCGGCAGGGTGAAGCGGACACCAAACAAATCGGGCGCGTAGAAACATAATGCCCATATTCATCATAAAACCTAAACCGAGAACTACCGTTGCCAACCAATCCGTGGGCTTCGGATTAATCAGCCAAGAGGATAGGAAATTGTACGCCTCTGCGCCGCCAGAGTGGATCTGCTCCGAACCCGCTGCAACGCCTTCCTTGTAGATAGTGTAGGGATACAGGATGAGGCTCGATTCAATCCCCACAAAACTGGCAATCACCAACACAATGAGCATCGTGCGGTTTCTTATCCCGGTGCGTTCTGCCAGTTTGAACGCTTCCATCTGATCGGGCATCGGGTGCGTCCGAAACGATGCGTAGCTCGCTCCACTCAACCAATTTAGCAGAGAAAGCATCGTCAGATTCCCCGCCCGAAGACGGCGTGTGCCGAATATCGAGATTGTCATGTATTGAGGGGTAACATAGCCGACCGCCTGAATGGGAGGGCCCAACTCCGCCCGCATCCGCGTCAATCCAACAATAATTATCAAGTAGATAGAGATGAAAATCAGACAACCCCAGATCGACATACCGCTTTTTACACAGAAGCCCATCAACACCAAAAGGCAAAGAAACAATATAATGACTGTCGCGCGATAAGAGAGGGCTTCCTCTGCTTCATCCTCCCGATCTGGACGAAAAACACGAGAGGCTACCTGCGAGAAATGCCTTCTTCCACTCCAGCATGTGATAAATAGCAGCGCAAAAAGCGCGCCGGTACCTTGCTCACCAAAGAACGGATACCCCGGCAGGTGCATGATACCCATCATGCTCCCATACAACAATTGCATCTTTCCAAATATATAGAAAAATGCACAGGAAAAGGAGAGGTCCAAGGGCAGAATAAAACCGAGCCCAATCATATAGGGATGCAGCCGCAACGGCATACTCCCCAACGCACTCCACGGCTTCTGCGTAAAGTAGATGTTGAGGTCATATTGCTTGACAGGAATTGAGGGCAATGCCGGAAAGAAATACTGCAGCCCGTTGAGTATATTGATTCCCGCAGCAATACCAAACCCCAGCCAGAGTAGACGGTTCCCGAAGATTGCTCCGTTGTCCGCCGTGATTTCGAGCGGAATCTGAATCACGGGATACGCCAATTTTTCGTGCACCACCCACTGCCGCCTGATAAGGGAGGTCAAACAGAGAAAAATCAGCATCAACGAAAAGATGACGACCGACCACGATAGGATAGGCGTGATCCAATATCGAAAATAACCATCTCTAAAAAAATCAACTTCTCCCTCAAAGAAGTCAGTAACCGCCCGCAGATCGGAGACAACCAGCCACGGGGGCAAATGGCGAAATAGCAGGGCCTCCCAATCGTTTTCAGGAGTCGCAAAACGAAAGGCATAGGGGATGAGTCCCATCAAGCGAGGCATGCAGTCATGCCCAGAAAAAGCACTCCCCACAGCAAGCATCCCATAGATGACCAGCAGATCTTGCCGACTGAGTGCAGCACTCGGGGCAATCTGACGGACAACGATGTTCAAACCTGTAATCACCAACAGGGCAAACATAACGTTGACCGACAACGTAACAATCGTCAGGTGGGCGGTATGCCACAACATCTCGACATAGGCAATCCAATAGCTGTTGGCAATAATCAACACCACACCAATCAGCACTGCACGTTTAGTTATTCTGGTAGAGGGTTCTTGTCTAAGCATCTTATTTCAGAATAACCATTTTGCGACTCATAGAAAACGTCCCTGCCTGGATCTGATAGAAATATAAGCCGCTCGCAACCGGCTCATCATACATATCTTCTCCGTTCCAGTAAGCCGCCCTACCGCGAGTGATGTACGTCCCAACGTACTGATAACCGAGATCTAATTGACGGATACACTCACCCCGTATATCGTAAATTGAGATAATCACTTCTGAATCGGTAGCCAATTGATACGGAATCCATGTTTCTGGATTAAACGGGTTTGGATAGTTTTGCAACAACATCGGTTTCTCAGGAAATAGCTCTGCCATTAACACACGCTCACCAACCACGTTTACCGGAATTGCTCTTGTCCGCGAATCCGCTAGTTGCAGGTCAATCAGCTGGATGGGAGGCTCCGACGAAGGGAACGCCGTTTTTTCGACATTAAAAACAAGCGTAGCCAGTGCCCCCTCTGCTGTTACACCTTTTAGCGTTCCTTGGCGTGTTTGTATTAGCTGCAGCTGGGCACCTTGCTGGGAGATATGCCAGTAACTTTGGGGAAGCGCAGCGGTTAAAACCGGACCTGGTGATGCAGCAAGGAGCTCGAATACCGCCGGATCGTACTGGATTGAAAAATGGTAACCGTAAAGATCCGCAATCGCTGTAGTGTGGATTGAGACACTCAATTGGCGTGTATCCGTTGCACTCGGGGTCATCAGGAGGCGCAACTCCCCTTCGGGTGATACCGACCGAAGTTGCCCAAAATCTGCGGTTGGCGTAACGTTAATGAATTTTTCGCCGAAATGTTGACCGACAAGCACGAGATCAAAAATGTCCACCTTGCCATCTTGGTTGACATCATAAGGGGGAAATTTACCCTCACCGTCTCCTTCTTCGATGGTTAGGGTTAGTGTGTAGGTAAAATCCGTCCCCCTTCCCTCGGAATGTTTAATCTCGGCATAGTAAGTTCCATCCACAGGAATTTCAAAACCTTCTAGCATCGAATCAAACTCTTCTACAAAGAGTGGAACCTCTGCTAAACGCTGCAAATCGCTATTATACAGGGTCAAAACTAAATGAAGGAATGGAGTCGCGGGTTGCCCGCCCACCACTAACGTAATGATTTGTCCCCCTGTAGCAGTAAACTGAAACGCATCGGCATCCCCCGCAAAACTGAGGGCTCCCTCGACAGGAATATCTACCGTTAAGGGAGTCGGTGTACCCTTTAGGTCGTCGTGGTCATCTTCAGGGAGTTCGCCTTCAGATAACGTCAGTGTATAGGTATAAGTGGAATCGGGCGCGCCTCCCACGAAACCGGCAACCTCGACACAATACATGCTATCGGCGGGGATGAGAAATCCATCAATCCCCAGCTCCAAGCTCTGGGGATTGCTCTCAATAGATGCCAACGTTTCTCCAAACGCGTCCACAAGCCTAAGTCGGGTACCTATGAATACTACCTCTGGTTTAGGCTTTTCTATCTCAACGCGTAGGGCAATGACAGTACCCTCTGATGCTTCAAATTGGAAACCGTCCAAGTCATGAGCCTCGCGAGATTCAGAGTCGCTGACAGTAATGACCCCGGTTACGGGTTCATCGAAGGTCAACGGCGTTTCCTCGCCACTACCGCACGCTGCATGGTCATCGGTCTTCCCACCAATCAACAACGTGTAAGCGTAGTTCAGACCACCGAAGGGAGCGTTAAGGTTAGGAAGCGCAACGTTGCTGACAGCGATTAGGTAGGTTCCCTCGACTGGTAACTCTGCATTCACACGGGAATCAATACCACGTGGATTCAGCGATTCAGGAATCGGAGCCAGAACGGTGGTTGGAAAGATATCATCATTTTTAGCGAAAAGCTCACCATCCGGCGTATAGACAACGAGTAGAGAGTCGAGGTCGGATCTCTTAGTTATAACAGTGATGCCAATAGGCTGCCCTTTCTCACCTTCAAATGCGAAGAAATCCGTATCTCCACTGAAGTCAATGAAACTCTCTATTGTGTCGCCGATCGCTACAGGGGTTGCCGTGTCAGGCGTATCGCCGTGGCTGTCAATGATGAGTGCCAGCTTATAATCGTTGGTCGCACCGTTGACGCTAGAAACTGCAACGAGATAATCGCCCTCCACTAATTCAAGCGATGTGACCTCTTTCGTCTCGAAGGTAACGAGCTCGATACCATTAGGTCCAGTCAATGTAAGCATCAACTCGCCGTAGATAGGTTGAAAATCAATTCCCAACCCGACTTGCATCGTCTCATCTAAACGGAATTGATAGTAATCATCATTATCTGGTGTATGAACCGACAACCTCTCGTTGACAAAGGGCAATTGGATCACAGCTGCGGTCTCTGCTGTATCGTTCTCCTCAAAGGCATCCGATGCCAATCTGGGCGGCGTAAAGAATCCACGGTTCTCCATAATTCCCAAGATGAGGTCAAAGTTTATGCCGCCATTCAGTTCTTGATCTGCCAAAAAAATCGCGGATGCCCCATCAACAAATTCCGCATCGGGCGAAAGAAAGAAATGGCTTTCGACAACCAAGCGGATCGACGCATCACGTCCTATTGTTTCAAAAATCTCCCATAGTGCTGCAGACCAAATCTCCCCATCAGGGTGTGGGGCACCCACAATGTCTTCGGGATAGTGCTTGTTACCATTTACGGAACGAGTGATCAATTCAGAGGCATCTGAGCCAACCCATTCAAAAACGATCGAGTCCCCAAAACCGTCACTTACAGCACTGAAAAAACTGGCTGCGAGAAAATCACTAAACCCTTCATGTATCGCCTTGCCTTCACCTTTGTTAATGTTAGGAACCTGTCGATCAAGAATCGCGTGGCCATATTCGTGGATGATCACTTCAGCATCTTCGGCAGTATCAACACCAGCATCCCCGAAATTAATCGAGCCGTCACTATCGTCGTAGAAAGCATTCTTGGTCCTACCAAAATGTGCATTTGCAGGAATCTGCCAATTGTCTACGAAATCGAAGCCGAGTCCTTTTAGATAACGTCCAACGGCATCAACGTGATAATAGACCATCACCTCCTCAAATCGGGGGTCATCTCGGAGGTAGTTGAACTCCAGCGTCGGCTCGTTAGCACGATTTTCGGTCAATCTCGTACTCACGTAGGGCCCATCAAGAAAACCAGTCCCGTCCAACTCAGGTAGAATCACCTCCGTGTACGCTTCTTCTGGTATAGCGTCGGCAGAATCGTCCTGATCCATGAGGCTAAAATCTTTTAGAGCGACAACGGGATTCGGGTTAAAAACGCGTCCCCGTCCGTCAGCAAACCTGAGTCGGTTCCGTCGGTGCAACGACTCGCCGGTATTGGCATCAATGATATACTCCCAACTTGCGACCGGCTGACGGGAGTGCACGATGGTGCGGTAAGCGAGGCGATATGCATTGGCATAGGTGCCTATCTGTCCTACATTAGGATTGGGAAAAATTACCAAATTAGCATGTGGGGCCTTGTGCAAATCAGATACACCGGACTCGGCGATAGTAATGTCAATCGCACCTTCCGGGGAGAGTGATGCCGCGGTACTGATATCGATCTGTGGAAAGTAGTTGTTGTGGATGACCCGTATCTGTCCAGAGTGGTTGGTGTGGACGGAAATCGCCGCACCGTAAACCTCAATACCTTTATAGTATTGATGGAATCGCACATGCCTACCCGTTAAGCTGGTTTGGATAGCCATCAGACGCAGCTCGATGTTCGGATCGGTCATCGCAAAAAGGTCGCAATAGTTGTTAAGGCATTGACGCACTGAGGTTTCTAGCGTCCCGATTGGGGGGGACAGTGTCAAATTGTAGAGGCTGCGGATTGTCCCTCGATCCCGATGCCATCTTGCACCGACAGGAGTCTCTGAATTGGATTTGATCCGCTGTAACGCCGCTCCTGCTTTCAGTTGAATCTGTTGTCTCATCCCCCTTTCGGCATATACCGAAAATGGAATACATATTAGGATTGTATAGAGGGCAATTACCATGGATATGGAGGTCATCTGCTTATTCATAACAAACATTCTCCTTGCAATGTGAAAACTAACTTCTACGCAAAAATGGGAGCATGGGGCAATAAACAATATCTCTTGTCCGATAGCCCGATGCTCCCATCGTTTTTAGAAATTTAATAACTTTTGGTGCGAGTTGGTAAAGATTACATGGGTTCATTAGTTCACCCGTTCATTAATGAGTCAACTAAAATGAGCCAACTAAACGAACCGATGAATAAATTATTTTCACATTTCACGTTTCACAGCCCTACTTCAAAATCAGCATTTTCCGGGTTGCCGAAAAATCAGGGGTTTCCAAACTGTAGAAGTAAACCCCAGAAGCAACCTGCTCACCCATGTTGTTACGACCATCCCAGTACGCCGCTGTGGACCGCGTCATGTAGAACCCTTGCGACTTGAAACCGAGATCCAGTGTCCGTACGATGCTACCGGACGTGTCGAAAATCTGGAGAACGACATCTGCCGATTTTTCAAGTTGGTATGGAATCCATGTTTCAGGGTTGAACGGATTGGGGAAGTTCTGGCCTAAGATGGTATCTGCCGGATGGACATCGCCGACGGTCAGGGGTAAGCTCAAGTAAGCCTTCCGAAGGTCTTCAATCCCAACCTTATGGGTGAAGGGACCCGATACGATATTGTCCCACTCATTCAGCAGGATAACCTCTAGCGTATCCCCGGCTTCGACGACACTCTGTCGCGTAAGGTCTGCCCATACGGCGTTAAATTCCGTGTGGCCGCTGGAAACTTGCCTTGTCGCGACTTCACCGGTGCGGTGATTTTTCGCAACGACGGTGTAGGACACACCCGCCTCAGTTTCTAGTAGATCGCCGCTGACAACGAACGCCCACGCTGTACTCGGAAGTTGGACACCTGGGGCGGCCGGTGTTTCCTCCGAGGTGTTACTCCACGCCGTTCCCCCAAACGTGACGGTGCCGCCGCCGGGAACGTTAACAATGTAGCCCTTACCGCCTTCAATTGGGAATCCATCGCCCTCCTGATCTGCGGTGAACCCAACAAATTCTTGCATCGCTGTATCGAGCTGAATCACAACGGTTGCACCAACCATGTCAGCAAAGCTACTCGCCGTGTATGGCTCCGCCGGCATCAGAGGTAAGGAGATCATGTTCAGCCCCACTGCCAATGACATCTCGAACGTATCCGTAGGCTTCACGGTTGGTTCGGGTTCTACAGGAGGCTCTGGCTCCACGGGCATTTCCGGCTCCGTAGGTATCTCAGGCATCTCTACCATCGCTTCAACTGCCACGCTCGCGGTAGGCTCTGTCCAACCAAACGCAGCTCCCACATCGGCAGTGCCAGCGATACCGGGGTGCGCTGCAATAACGTCTTCAGTTGGTGCACGTTCACCGCCTTCAAAAGGTGGGCCCGGAACATGCGTTGCTAGCTCGTTATTCTCCTCCGTACCCGCGTCATAGGCTATAAGATCCATTGTAAACGAACGAGCGTTACCATCTTCGTCGAAGAGCGGTAAACTGTTAGCCAAAACAATGCCATCGTTGGTCTGCACAAGCATCGTCGCTAATGAGAGATACCCTGTATCAGAACTAGCCGTCACCGTCGCGGAAACGGACGCGCTAGGCAGCACTACCCCTTCAGGAGGATCAGGAAATGCAACGACACTGCCTACTGCGTTTGAACCTATAGCCAATTCAGCAAGCGGCTGGTGATTACCCGTTTCCGCCAGTGCGGTGAGTTGCTCGCTCGCTGCCTCACCCGATGCACCGATGGAAAATCCATGTCCATGTGTCACAAGGATTGGCGGTGAAAAAATCTGACCGCTTTCGGCTGGAACACCTACAGTGAGGTTTGTCAGCGTTACTGTAAATTCAACAACCTCGGGCATTTCCGGTTCTGCAGGCATCTCTGGTTCTGTGGGCATTTCCGGTTCTGCAGGCGTTTCCGGTTCTGTGGGCATCTCTGGTTCTGTGGGCATTTCCGGTTCTGCAGGTGCTTCCGGTTCTGCGGGCATTTCTGGCTCCGAAGGCATTTCCGGCGCAGGTCCGGTAACCATGCCGCCTTGGACTGTCACATCTATTGTAACCGCCGCCGGGTCAGAAACAATGGCCTCTAACCCAATCATGGAGTCCTTGGCTTCGACGACTGTAAAGGTTATTGTGGCAAGCGTGCCATCCCCATCTGCTGTAGCACCAAGGGCGGTTGCAGCGAGTTTAGCACTTGTATCGGTGGCAACCGGGGGCACAACAAACGCACCGGCAGGCAAATAATCTCCATTTGAGCTACTGACATACGAGAGGGCTGTTGGATCAAACGTAACTGTTATTTCATAGCCAGCTACATCCGCTCCGCCCGTGATGTTGACACTAACCATCAACTCTTCTCCAGCCGCTGGAGCCGCTACCTCAGATGGGTCTATTGAAACTGTTTGACCATATGTCACACTTTGAACTGCAAGTAACATAAATGCAGCTAAAATGGCAAAAAACACGCATGGCCTAGGAATCTGATATTTCACTAAATAACTCCTTTCATCATAGAGGTTAATTTTTTAGTTATGTTATACCTTATGCAAAGCTATTCTCCATTATCATTCAGAGAATAATGTTATTATAAGCGATTTTCTAAATTTAGGCAAGGGTTTTTTCTGAAAAGTAGAGCTGTCAGACAATAATCATACAAAAAATGAGGTTCATGTAACAAGAAAGTGCAAAGCGCAAAGAGAAACTGAGTTTGCAAGAGAAGACTCGGTTTCTGTCGTGCGATTTTTAACTATACCCTGTGGTTGGCTTGAACGCAGATGAAGTGTTAGGTTTCACCCGTATTTTGGAAATCTCAAGTGATATAAAACCTCAAAGCCTCCTCTCTGCATAGGACTTTTTAGGGGTTGCCATTCAACCGAACCGACGCGCCGTTGCTCATTTAGCAACGCTTCCTCGAACATCTGACATGTTTCACGTTTCACATTTCACGTCTTCCTTCAGCCGACCAATCAACGTCCGGTTCATCCGAGCGCGAATCTCCTCAATTCTTTCAGGCGTCCATTCGTAGAACCCCTCTCCCGACTTGACGCCGAGCTTTTCTCCCTCAACCATTTCGCGGAGAAGCGGGTTAATCTCCGATGAACTGTTGAGATCTTTGTAGAGATCCTCAAACGCTGCAAGGACGAGATCCCATCCTGCCAACTCAAACACCTGAAACGGTCCAGCCACGCTCAAACGACGCCCGAAGCTATTGCGGACCACCAAATCGACATCCTTCGGGGTGGCGATGCCGCGCTCGACAATTGAGAAAGCTTCCCGGATGAGTGCAGCTTGCAAGCGAGGCCCTACAAAGCCGGGGACCTCCTTCTGGATAATTGCTGGTGTTTTCCCGATTTTCACCATCAAATCATACACCACCTGCAACGTCTCATCCGACGTTTTTGGACTCCGAATCAGTTCAACGAGGGGGATGAGATAAGGCGGATTAAAATAGTGGGTGTTCAGGATTTTATCTTGACGCCGGGTAAACACACCGATTTGCGAAGGCATCTGTGCCGTCGTGTTGCTCGCAAAAATCGTGTGCGGCGGACAGATCCGATCCAGTTCGCGGAACACCTCCTGCTTGAGGGGCAGATTTTCGATCACCGCTTCAATGACGAAATCCGATTCTCCGCCAACGGTTTCAAGCTGGTCCGACCCGTGAATCCGATTGAGCGTTTCATCAATCTGATCCGGCCTAGCGAGGTCGTTTTCTACAAACACCCGAAGGTTGTCTCGTATCCGCTCCATTCCGGTTTCGACCTGTGCTTTGCTCACATCGTGCAGATGAACCTGATAGCCGGCAAAGGCAAATTCTTGGGCAATCCCATGTCCCATCAAACCCGCCCCAATGATAGCGATTTGTTGAATATCGTCAAGTGTCATATTACTCCTTTCTAATTTCAGCCAAAGGTGGTTAATCTCAATTTCCCTTAGCTTATGTATAGGATTCATCGGTTCAATCAACCAATGAACCAATATAGTCTCTCTAACAATCATCAAATAGCCAGTTTGCACAGCATTGGGCAATCTCTTACCCATCTGCAAGCAAAATCCATCCCATTTCAGGACGGTTTTAAGACTACATTGTTCAAAGCACGTAAATGCACTGGATAGGTTGTTAGTCCATTGCTGTATCCTGAACGCGGGTATGTCGTGAGTAGCGATACGTATTCAGATCCGACGATGAGATTCGCGGGTTGGAGAGATCTCCAAATCGTTCTGACTGTGTTTCTTGTTGTCAGTAAATGTTTGGCATAAAAATTGAGTTATAACCACAAGAAATTGGCTCGACTGGGTTTGTCCACAATCTGTATATCGCTTCATCAAAATTGCCTTCCTTTCAGTTTTCACAAGGCTTTATAATATCATAGAAATTATACAGAATCCCGGATGGTATTATCAATTCTTTTTTTTCATATCGCTTGAAATGTGTGATAGTATATTATAGATATAGGTAATTTTTAAAAATTACACGATAGGTTGTCCAAAGCAGCAATGCAACTTAACACCACTGCCAATTTAGCAACACCCCCACCACTACTACGTTTGAAGCGTACCGAAAGAAAGGACAAAATCAAAGAGGGAGGAGCAGCATGAACAAACTCTACTACGGCGACTGTCTCCGAGTCATGCAACAGATGCCCAAGGACAGCGTTGACCTGATATATCTCGACCCGCCCTTTAATTCCAATCGCGCTTACAATGCTATCTACAAGGACGAAACAGGCAGACCCCTACCCGACCAAATAGAAGCATTTTGCGATTTATGGACACTTGATGAGGAAACCGAGCGTGCAATCAAATCCGTGCCGGAAATAATGGTGAAGGGAGGGATTGATGATTCAGTCGCAAAGTTCTGGAGAAACTGGATGAATGCCCTCAGACATACCAATCCGAAACTACTTGCCTATCTCTCATACATGACCGAGCGGTTGCTGCAGATGAAAATTTTGATCCGACCGACGGGTAGCATCTATTTGCACTGTGACCCGACCGCAAGCCACTATATCAAGGTTGTTATGGATGGTGTGTTTGGGCAGAAGAACTTTCGCAATGAAATAATTTGGCATTACAGCAAATGGAGTAGTATAACAAAATCCTATCAGCGTAATCACGATACTATCTTGTTCTATTCAAAAACAGATGAGTATAATTTCAATCAGCAATTTCAATCTTCCGAAAATAAGAAAAAGAAGATTGAAAAAGGTTATCAAGTGAATCGTCCTAATGATGTGAAACAACTCATCGTATATGATCGCAGAAAAGCAAAAAAGAAGATAAAAGAGGGAGATTACGATGTTATTGTTGATAGGGAGGCTGATTCTAATGTTCGGATGCATGACACATGGAACGATATAAACATTATCAATAGTCAAGCAAAAGAACGCATGGGTTATCCAACCCAAAAGCCTCTTGCACTACTTGAACGAATCATAAAGGGAAGTAGTAATGAGGGTGATATTATATTTGACCCGTTTTGTGGGTGTGGTACGACAATGGAGGCAGCTCACAAACTCAATCGGCAATGGATAGGTATAGACATGGCGATTCACGCTATCAAGCGTGTCAGTGCAGTTCGCTTACAGGAAAGATGTGATCTCACAGAAGGGGTTGACTACGAAATCAGTGGTATTCCACAAACGCTGGAAGGGGCAAATGACCTCCACAAACGTGACCCGTATCAATTTCAGAAATGGGCAGTCGAGATGGTTGATGGTTTTGTCACTGCGAAAAAATCAAACGATGGTGGCGTTGATGGGAGACTCTATTTTCAAGACAGTGAGGACTTAAAAGCAATGAAACTTGAAGTCAAGGGAACGAAGCAGGTTCGGATTGAATCTTTACGCGCTTTAGCGGGTGTTATTGACGAAAAAGACTTTCCAATGGGTGGGTTCATTACACTAAAAACGCTTGGACGCATCCAAAAGCAGCATTTCCAAGATTTCTGTTGGACGAAAGGCACGATTTCTATAGATGGAAAGCAATATCCCCGCCTGCAGGTGCTTAGCGTCTCTGAAATTCTTCAAGGAAAGCAGTTTGATACACCTCTCATTAGAGGCAAATCAACGACTGACCAAATGGGATTATTTGATAAGGGATAATTTCAGCCGGAGGCAGAGACAGAATGAAAACAAAAAAAGGCAACAGGATACTGTTGCTGAAGTCGAGAAGCGATTTTGGATGTATGATTTTTCGGAATGGGGTCCCACTTGGGTATGCTTGAATGCCAACTGCGGTGGTTAGACCGTTTTTCACAAATAAGAGCAAATAAGAGAAGGAGGTTATGAAAATGGTTAATCGTCGTTTTACACCCTATATTATTGCGATTTGTATCATTGCGTTTGTTTCTGGCGGTTATCTTGTCCTCACGATTTATCACAATCACGTTGAGTTCGAGGCGTTTATCCAAGAATCTGAAGCACTGAATCTGTCTCTCAATGCTGGAGATAAACATCGCTCTTCCTCTGTTGGGAATCTCCCATCAACCAATAGGCATACAGGCATTGGACATTCACCTGTCCATACCTCTATTGAGTCGTTCGGTAAGCGGGATATTTGGCAGATGCCTACCAACGGGGATCAACTCATCGAAACAATTCCATTAAGTCGAGAGGATATGGTGATGCAGCAAGTCCAAACCCCCGATGGGAAAATACATGAGGTGGAGGTGCTGCGGGGGTGGGAGTATCAAGATGGTGATGCTATCTCACGTTCAGAACTCGATCCGTATGCCCCCGTTGTCTCCGGCATTATAGATGCCGTGGAGGTGCCTGTGGGAGTAGACCCTTTCGACTATGCAAAACAGGCAGAGAAAATCTTCCGAGCTCGCACGTTAGGCATTTCTGTAGCGGAACTTGAGAAACGGATAGCCAATGGAGAAGATGCAGCACTCCGCTTAAAAGAAGACAAACTGAATATAGCGCGTGTGTATGGCATTTCGATGCAAGAAGTAGAGCACAAGCTAGCGGCTGGAGAGTTTTATATCCCCTCACCTAACGAAGAAATACCCCCTACTCAAAAACCGGCTATGTCTGATAAACCACCGGTGCGTGTGCGTTTTCTGCCCGATGAAAGCGAAACGGGACAGCCTCCAATGCCGAAATGGGCGCGAGATTATAGTGTGCTTTTGTCGGTCGGGCAGCATGAGAGGATAGATTCGCTCCGTAACGGGCCCGCAGCCCCGGTTTCGGACGCCGTGCCGGTGGTGGAATCTGATTCCGATGGGGCAAGCAAGGAAAATCCCTCTCTTCGATCTGATATGCCACGCGAGCCATCGGATCTATCTCAGGGGGTCAAGCCTGCACCGCAGGACCGCGCGGACCTCCAAAAGCAGTTCGCGCCTGAAGGAATCGAAGTGGAACTGGAGGGGTCAGTCCCGCCCGATAGTCTCGAGGGTATGCTGTCGTTGCCTGACCCGGAGGACATAGTGAAAGGGATCAAACCGAAACTTACCCCAAACACCGATGAAACGCTGTCTCCTACACCCCAGAAACGAAATAGCCGAAAATCCCGATAACCCGAAACAGGAGGGTATCTTCAAAAGTCCTTGGATTCCTCTTTTTTTGGAGTGTGTCGCGGTTCCACGGTTTTAAAACCGCTTGAACCAAAGTTGTTAGGTGTTCACCTAACAATCTTGCCGAGTCTCCTAACAGTCGACGTCGTTCGCGCTGAACTTGGTGAATAGTTTTGTGATACGCTCGGTGAGTGTGGGGTGGGACGGTGGTGGATATGCAGGTGGCGGGCAGGTGGAAGTCGAGTCAGAGTGGGTTGTTCGTCCGTTCTAGGCTCAATGAGTCTGTCTCCCCCTCCCTGCGTTTCCCTCCGCTTGCGGGGGGTTAGGGGGTCTTGGGGGCGTCGATGGTGGATATGAAGGTAGAGGGCAGGCGGAAGTCGAGTCAGATGCCGGCGCATTATGCAAAAGCGGATCGCGCACAGTAGGCAGGGCATAAAAAGGAGGTATTTGCGCTTGTATGGCGTTTTGAGGAAGGGGGCAGGTGTTTTTGATACGCTACAATCGAATAAAAACGGTTGACAGATATTTGCAAATGATGGCAAATGATGTACAATAGATTATGGAAATCTCGAGTTAGCGGCTCGAAGCCCCCGGAAGTAACTTGAGACGAGGCCTCAAACCACTTCTTTATCTTTATTGTAAGTATACACCTTTTTTGCCATTGATTTCGATCGAAACGGGAGGGACTGTGTGATTTGAGTAGGCAGCCCTTTTTTGTTTGCAGAGAGAAGCGATGGCACGAGGAGAAGAAGCTGTTTTCAACAAAGTGGCAGAACGAAAATTCTGTCTCCTTCTTTAGGAGGTTGAGACCGATGAAAACCAAATCAACGTTGACAAATTCAGTTTATGTATTCAGCGCGCTGTTGATAGGGATAGCCCTTTGTGTATCGGCGTGGTTTCTCTTAAAAGAGCATAAGGACAGGAGGATCTCAACGCATGAGAATTCCAGTAGCGAATACCAATCGGGGTCCCCTATCAACAATAGAGTGACACCTGCTCAAAATCCCGATGGAAATCCGGGAGAAGAACAGTTAACCCCTGAGGAAAGAATCGCACGGCGCGGCAAACGTAATTTTACGTCCATACATAGCGAAGAGGGGCTCGCAACCCCCCGCGCGCAACAATTACTCAAGGCTATGGATTCGCCGGAGCTTTTGGAGTATCTGAAAGACATGCGGATAAATGGCCCTAGTTTCCGAAAATGGAATAACTTTTTGGAATCGCAAGGGCTCTCGGTAACACGGGAGTTCCCTGAGATGTTCCGTAAATACTTTCCCACGGGGGAACCGGTAGATTATGACCCAGAGATGCGTCTAAAAATGGCAAAGCTATTTCTTTCTCAAGAGCCGGTAGACCTGACAGACCCAATAGCAGCAGCAATGCAACGTATGAAAGTAGTACGCGAGCTTAAAAGCAAAGACAAACGGTATGCCCCATGGCTCTTTGGGCGTTTTGGTGACGGTTTCGATGGGTATCGCCTAATTGAGCGGGAAGGCGTGGAAAGCAACCCAACTTTGATATGGGTATCCGACGTGCAGCGAAACGCAGCCAGTATTGTCGCTGCTGCAGAGGCAGCAGGAGGTGATGTACCCGAGTCACAGGGGGCCGCACCTTCGTGGGACCTATCGTCCGTTATGAAAAATCCTTCGGTATCTTCTGACGCAACGACGGGGAAAAGCCCAAGTATGTCCTCGCCAGCGACGGATGCTTTAGCCCCCCCACAATTCCCACCCCCGAAACTGAGGCCGCAGCAACACCGGCACCGGGGTTGACCGATGTGCCCCAAGTACCAACCGATCTTCCCACCATAGAAGCTTTTGAAACCTCACTGAAAGAACAGTTTTCATCAGAACGGTTCGAGTGGGCCATGTCCACTTTGGAGCGGTATGGTACCGAAGAAGGGCTCCGCCGTCTGAAAGAAAGCGACCCAGAGATTGCCGAACAAGTCGAACGGCTACGCAGTCGGGCGGGTAGAGAGGAGGTTTCTCAATGAAAGTGTTTCTGATTACGTGGGGGGTATTCTGTTTCTTGGTCGTTGTGGGTTTGTTCATTGCGTATGCAACAGACAACTTTCCCGGTGTTCCCGCTCCCCAACAGGTTGGACTGCAAGTCGAAGAGGACTGTTCGCCGTGTGAGGAGAATCTGAAACGCCTTAAACAGGCAAGGGAACGGGCAGAGCGAGACCGCGAAGCCCAATCCGCTGCTGCGTCCAACACACTGTAGGGACGGAGGCACCCTCCAATGAATCATAAACAGTAGTGTTTCTACACCGTATTGGGTGCCGTGATTATGCTCATTGGGATAGGTGTCGGTGCTATCGTTTCACGGCCTCTAATCGCACAAGGGGATGGCGTGTTCGGTGATATTCAATGCACCGGGCTAACGGTGGTCAATAGGTCAGGGGCACCGGCAATTGTTTTACGTGCCGATGAAACGGGAAATAGTATCGATGTTGCCGATAAGTTGGGTGAGCCTGCGGTTCTCTTACGCACTAGTGAACTAGCCAATCGTGTCATTGTCCGTAATCCATCGGGCAAAGAGGGGATTCGTCTCTCTGCGGGTAAAGTTGCCAACCGTGTAACGGTCTACAATCAAGTCGGTATCATCAAGTGGGAAGCACCGCAATCCTGATAGATCGGGAATAAAACGAAACTGATGGAAACGCCGTCGTGAAACGTTTTCACGGTCGCCTTGGGATACCGCTACCGGTGCTTCCTTTGGTGCAGTGTTGGTATGGGTCGCAGCGTGTAAAAGAATGAAAACACCTGCCCAGGTGCTCGCAGCGGCAGTGGCACTCGAATCCCGCTGTAGAAAAAAAGCAGCAAGCGCGGATACAGCGTTCTATGACTGCTTGAGGGAGCATAGCGATTCAGGAGATTAGCGATGAAAAGCAAAAAGCCAATCACCCCTCGATGGTAAGAGGAAATCGAGTTTATGCACAGCGCAGGCTTTCGAGGGGGAACTCCAGCAGACCGTGGAGAGGCACACGGATTGGGGCTTTCCGTGGCGTTTCCTCTAGATGGGAGTACACTTGCCAGCGGGAGTATGGGCAAAACGATTCGACTGGTCGGATGCCATTACCACCCAACACAACTAGACACCCCACCGCTTCCGCATCTCCTCCATCGGCACCGTTTCACCCTTCGTCCAAGCATAATGTGCGATCGGAGCTTCCCCAATCCAACGTTCATCTACTAGCTCATCGGCGCGCTGATAGCGGGTGTCCGTGCTGAGACGGAAACGATGGGTTGTGTTGTCTAACGATCCGTGCATGGTGAACATACCGAAAATCAGCACATCCCCCATCTCAAACGAACTCGTACCCCACCGCCCACCGTAGCGATCCGCCAATTCAATCGGATCATACGAGAATGAGCCGGTTACATGGTCCCGATCAACATCCATCTTTCCATAAGTCTCCCTGAGAGCCTCAAAACGGTGGGAGCCGACCAGAATCACCAACGGGCCCATGTCGAGGGGCACATCGCCGAGCGGCGTCCAACAGGTGACGAGCCGTTGCGTGCCACGTCCCATGTAGACGATGTCGTAGTGTGCGCCGGTGAACCCCCCTGGACCAACCACACGCAACCATTTATAATCGTAGGTGATAACGGGCGCATCGTAGAAGCCTTCACAAAAATCCATAATCTCCGGCGATTCGACCAGATTCAGAAAAGGGGGCTGATGGGTGACGGCTTTGTTTCCACCCATAAACATGCCACGTTTGCCTTCCGCCGGCACCCCTTCCAAAAGCGAGTATGCGCGGTCGAGCTGCCCATTTTCGTCCAACTTTTCGAGGAGGAATCGGCGGGCTGCTTTGACCTTCTCCGGGTCGTGCAAACCGCGAATCAGCAGATAGCCATCCTCCTCTAATCGCGCGTGAAGTGCCTCGCGATCGCCAAGTAAGGCGTTCGCTTCACGCAGCCAACCGAGGTACTTTCCGCCCAATTCCATCCCTTTTTGGTTCATCGTGAGAATCATCTTAAGCCTCCGTTTTTCTCCCTTCCAAAATCTCGCCCCAAGGTTCAACAAAACAGCGATCTGCCCACTCCTGATACCGCTCACTCAGTTCCTGAACTCGCTCTGGAAACTGCCCAGAAAGGTTGTTGCGCTCGGTGCGGTCAGTCTCCATATCGTAAAGTTCCCAATCCCCCGGATACTTACGAACCAGCTTCCACTTCCCTTTTCGCAGTGCTGCATTGCCCTCATGCTCCCACACAAGTGCGTCTCTGTCATTATTCTCCCCGTCAAAGATAGGCGTGAGGCTAGTCCCCTCCAAGGGAAAGATCGGAACCCCGTTATATTCATCGGGATAGGATGCCCCAGAGACTTCAAGGCAGGTCGCCATGATGTCGGGGAGTTGCCCCGGCTGATGGCGCAGCACCCCCGCCGTTTGAATCCGATCGGGCCAATGCACGATGAGCGGGGTAGCAATGCCCCCCTCATGTACCCAGTGCTTGTATTCGCGGAAAGGGGTGTTGGAAAGGTTCGCCCAAGGAACCCCGTAACTCTGATACGTAGTCTCAGGCCCCGGCATGAGGCTCGGATCGTTGCCTCGATACACCGGTTGCCCGTCGTGGGTGGTTTCGGTCTCGATTAAGCCATCCTTTCCGACACGATTCGCAGGGCCCTGAAGCTCCTCCGCACACCCTCCGTTATCAGCTAAGAAAAGGATTAGCGTGTTGTCCAACTGATCCGTCTCTTCCAATGTTGTCAGGATTCGACCAATCCCCCGATCCATGCGATCAATTTGAGCCGCGTAGACCTCCATCCGCCGCTGATTCCACGCTTTATGCTCCGCTTCCTCCCAAGGCGGCTGCGTCGGGTCTCGATCGCTCAACGACCAGCTTTCATCAAGGATTCCCATCTCCCGCATCCGCAGCAACCGTTCCAAGCGGAGTTGATCCCAACCCGCCGCAAAACGCCCCTCATATCGTGCAATATCTTCGTCATGGGCATGGAGGGGCCAATGGGGCGAGGTGTAGGCAACATAGGTAAAGAACGGTTGATCAGCAGTTTCCTCGGCATGATTCCGGATAAACGCAGACGCCTCATCACTAATAGCGTCAGTTAGAAAAAAGCCTTCGGGGATTTCGTCGTGTGGAATATGCTCATTATCCCGGGTCAGTGTGTTCGGCTTCCAATAGTTGGCAGCTCCTGTGATGATGCCGAAATAGCAATCAAAGCCACGCTGAAGGGGCCAACTGTGTTTCAGTCCGTCCGGATCCGTGTGTCGTGAGATATGCCACTTGCCGCTCATGTAGGTCCGATAGCCCGCAGGCTTAAGGGCTTCAGCGATAGTAACACAGCGGTTATTCAAATCCCCGCGATACCCCTCCAGACCATCATCTGACATCATGTGTCCAACCCCTGTCTGGTGCGGGTGGAGTCCAGTCAGCATCGAAGCACGAGAGGGACAACAACGGGCAGTATTATAGAACTGTGTGAACCGCAATCCACTACCAGCTAGCCGATCCAGATTTGGACTGTGAATCTCACCACCGTAACACCCGAGGTCCGAATAGCCCATGTCATCGTTCAAAATTAAAAGTATATTCGGCTTTTTATTTTTACTCATATTTTCCCTCACAGAATGCTTAAAAGTCTTAAGGCGTTCCCCTGAATAGATTTTTAACCTGAGTGACAACCTATTAAAAAATCCGTCAATTTTCGGGGGGCTCCCCCCTCTACCTTTCGCCCCACCGGAACCTCAATTCCCAAAGGTTAGGCATCTTGCCCAATCCATTTACCCAATCTAATCCGTGCAATCCTTTAATCCGCCCAATCCGCGATTGAGCACGTAGGTTGCGTTGAACGGAACCTATAATCTTTGGTGCGAGTTGGTGAGGTTGTCGTTTTCACATCGTTCAACAGTTCATTCGTACATTTAGGACTGACGCCGTCGAACCCTCGACGCCTTGTCTGTCTATATTCATATCTCGACACCCAAATGTCTATAGCCTCGATTTTGGAAAATCAACCGACAGAAGGCCAATGTGGGTGCATTTAGCAGTTGAGGCACCCCGGATTTCAGCGAGAGTAGGCTCTACGCTACCATTACAGATGCGGTGAACATGTGTCACAACACCCGATTCATCGGGCAGCGACAGCGAATCCCAAAAGAGTAGACACGCTCCGCGTGCCCTCCCCCTGCTAAATACCCGGTGGGTTGTCCGCCAGTTCCTGGCTCATTGAACCTAGAACGGTCTGATACCGTGTGGGTATTCGGGACTGAGGGGGGCTTGGGAGACAGACGCATTGAGCCGATTTCCCCTCGCTTGCGTTCCTTCCCCTCCGCTTGCGGGGGGGTAGGGGACAGCATACGGCGTATGCCGACTCCTGTCAGGAGATTTAGGGTCTATCGTGATGCGGGTTGAATTGCCTACAAACTCAAGTGGGTAAATCCTAATTAATGAATCAATCAACCCATACACTAACGCGCGTTCCATGTTTAGTTTATCAAAAATTCACACGAAGATCAAGCGAATTCTCATACTCATTTACCCCCATTTTTTTTGGTTATAGATTTGATTTATTTTTATGAGTTAGGATAGTGAGAATAGTTGTCATTAAGTGTGTTTGTATGTATCTCCCCTGCACAGTGGGAGTGTGAAGCATGGATTGAGACACCACCCGCGCCACGCCTCCGCCCCCACGCGCTTTATCACCGTAATCAGTGAGTAGATTTTTGTCCGTGTGTTGAATGCTTTTGCCCATCGATCGCCTGACTTTTGATAGGTGATAAACAGTAAGCCATAACTGATACAAGCGAAGAGCCATAACAGGTTGATGCGAGATTTTGACGGTTTTTTCAGTCTCAAGCTGCCAGAGCCAAAACCGGTCTTGATGTCCCGAAAGCCGTGTTCAATCTGCATTCTTCGCTTATAATAGCGGTAGAGGTATTTTACCATATCTGACAACCCTTTCTCACATCTATACCTCTCAAAAACAAGCAACATTACAACTCTGTAAAAAATGGGGGTAAGTGAGATTCACCCATTGAATCCGCCGTTTAGATGTAAACGTGGATTACCTAATCCTATGAATCCTTAAATTCTGAAAATCCTGATTCAGATGCCTTTGACATCGGGGCAAGAATCCGTGTCAACCCCTTCACCCATTGAAGCCGCTATTCAGGCAATAAGGAGGCACCTACCTCACACCTATCTCGTCGTTTAGATGTGAATGTGAGTCATAATCTGACAACCCTTCCTCACATCTATACCTCTCAAAAACAAGCAACATTACAACTCTGTAAAAAATGGGGGTAAGTTAGGGACGCAAAGGGCTTGACGTGAATCCAAACTTGTGATAAACTCGGCCTTTGAATCGTATCACCATCACTAATTTAAGAGGTATTGTCACGCTGGAACTTTGGGGGGTAAATTGCTTTTAAATAAAAACCATGAGGAATGAGGAATCTGAAAAATGACTTTTACCGTAGAAGATTACCATGATTTGGTGCAATTGCTATCCGATCACCCAGAATGGCGATCAGAGTTACGGCAGCTGCTACTCTCTGACGAATTACTAACCTTACCAGACATTGTCAGCACCTTGGCAGAAGCACAACAGCACGCCGAAGAACGACTCGCTAATGTTGAGGAACGGCTTGCTAATGTTGAGGAACGACTCGCCAACGTCGAAGAACGGTTATCTCGGATAGAAACCGCAATAGAACATCTGACTGAACAGGTCACAGCCCTGACCGAAAACCAACAACGGATAGATAACACGGTTAGCAGATTAAAGGGGGACATGCTAGAGTTGACCTACCGCAACAAGATCTATGGGTACTTTGGGCATCTCATGCGGCGACTGAAGGTTGTCGATCTGTCCACGATCGATGAAGTGTTAGAGACGACCCTCGCCCCCGGGGAATTTCGGGACGTTTTTCGTCTGGACCTGCTAGCTACCGGGCAATTGCGAGCGTCTCCCGGTGGTCCCGAAGTCTGGTTGGCAATAGAAATTTCGTCGGTGGTAGATAGCAACGATGTGGATCGGGCTTGGCGACGGGCAAGTCTGATTCGGCGGGTCGGACCGCTCGTTTTACCCATCGCCGCCGGGGATCGGACGACATCGGGAGCAGAAACGGCTGCCCGCGATCAGAATGTAGTTCTGATGATAGATGGACAGGCACAATTTTGGAACGCAGCTGTATCAGCATGGATTAATCTTTCGTAAAAATAGAGATAAACATAAGGATACAGACTCTTAGCGTTTTGCACCTCCTTGTGACGTAAGTGTCCAGCTTAACCCAAGTTTGTGTCTCCCTGTAAGAAAAGAAAGGAAAAACACGATGACCCCCCCCCCCCAAACAGACCGCAACAATAACGCTCGACGGAGAGGAAGTCACCTTCACCGAGGGGGAAACCATTTACCAGATCTCGGAGCGACATCAGAAGCAGGTTCCAACTCTCTGCTACGACCCTCGCCTTGAAGCCTTCGGTGGATGCCGCCTCTGCGTCGTTGAATTGGAAGGTGCCCGAAATCCTGTCGCGTCTTGTACGACGAAGGCGACGCCCGGTCTGGTTGTCCGGACCGTGACTGACGAGATCGAGAAATACCGAAAGACCTTGCTGGAGATGGTTATTTCCGAAAACCGTGAACTCGAGGTCGATTCCCTGCGCGGCTATGCGTCACAGGAACTGACAACCCTCGCCAGCCGCTACGAGGCGCGTACCGGACGATTCGTCGGGGCAGCGTCGGGCACGAGCAATACAGACGACAAAAATCCCTTTATCCTGCGCGACTACGATCTCTGCATTTCCTGCTACCGGTGCGTCCGTGTTTGTGCTGAACAAGAAGGCGATTACGCAATCAGCGTCATGAACCGCGGCTTCCATACCCAGATTACCACTGAGTTCAACGGAACGTTGAGAGACTCAGCGTGCACCTTCTGCGGACAGTGCGTGCAGACCTGCCCAACCGGTGCCCTCGCCGACAAGAAGGCGATGCGTGCAGTCGAGATGCCGGGTGAAATCGAGAAAACCCGCACCATCTGTCCCTATTGCGGCGTTGGCTGCTCAATTGATCTCCTAACTAAGGAAGACAGGATAGTCGGCATCCACCCAGCGATGGATGGCCCCGCAAACGAGGGGGCCCTCTGCGTCAAGGGGCAGTTCGCCTTCGACTTTGTGCACCATCCCGACCGGTTGACAACCCCACTCGTTCGTGGAGAGGATGGGGAACTCCACGAAGCGAGTTGGGACGAAGCTCTCGATCGGGCAGCCGATGGGTTCCAACTGGCAAGCGAAAAACACGGTAGACACAGCATCTATGGTGTTGCCTCCGGGCGTGCACCGAGCGAAGCGGCGTATCTCATGCAGAAATTCATCCGTGTCGGATTCGGCACAAACTACATCGATAACTGTAGCCGTGCCTGACACGCCCCAACGGTTGCCGGTCTGGCAGCCACAATCGGACGCGGTGCGATGTCTAACCCATTGGTTGACATGGAAAAGCCGGATGTGATCTTCTGCATCGGAACAAATATGACGGAGTGCCACCCTGTTGCAGCAACACGCCTCAAAAAAGCAATCGCGGGGGGAGCAAAATTGATTGTCGCTGATCCGCGGCGAATCGGTCTCGCAGAGCTATCGAATCTCTATCTGCCACTCAGGGTCGGATCGGATGTAGCACTCCTACTCGGAATGGCACACGTCATCGCTCGGGAGGGGCTTATCGATCCAGATTTCATCGAAAGCCGCACGACAGACAGCGACGCTTTTCTCGAACACCTCGTCGAATTTACACCGAAATGGGCAGAGGATATTAGTGGGGTGCCTGCGAAGGATATCGAAACCGCCGCAATGTGGTACGGCGAATCGGAAAAAGCCGCAATCTACTACACGCTCGGCATCACCGAGCATATTTGCGGCGTCGATAATGTGCAAAGCCTCTGTAATCTCGCCCTCATGACCGGCAACATCGGCCGTGAAGGCACCGGCATCAACCCGATGCGCGGTCAAAACAACATTCAGGGTGCAGGCGATAGCGGCGCGCTCCCGAATAACTATCCCGGCTTCCAGTCCGTTATAGATCCCGCAAACCAAGCCAAATTCAAGCAAATCTACGGCAGAGAGATTGACCTTGACAAAGGGATAACCAAAGTGACTGCGCTCGACCTCTGCGGCGACGAAATCCGCGCTATGCTAATCGATGGCGAAAACACACTACTCTCCGATCCCGACCGTGTGCATTGCGAACACGCCTTGAGGAGTCTTGACCACTTCGTCGTTATCGACATCTTCTTGACCGACACCGCGGAACTCGCTGATGTTGTCCTGCCCGCAACCGCCTTCGGTGAAACGGACGGCGTTTGCTCGAACACAGAACGCCGCGTCCAACGCCTTCGTGCAGCCGTGCCACCGCCAGGACAAGCTAAACCCGACTGGTGGATCATCTGTCAACTCGCCCAACGACTCGGCTTGGCAGGATTCGACTTTGACGAACCGAAAGCGGTCTTCAACGAACTGTGCAGCGTCTCGCCGATTTATGCAGGGCTCGATTGGGAACGTATTGAAAACAGTGAGTACCAGTGGCCCGTGCCTGACAAAAATCACCCCGGCACCCCCCGATTGCACGAAGGAGAGTTTGTGAACGGGCGCGGCATCTTTTCAATCGTGCGTTATCGAGATCCAGCGGAGACCATCAGCGACGACTTCCCCGTCTGGCTGACAACCGGACGCAGACTCCAATCTTACCACACGCGCACACAAACCGGTCGGGCACAGGGCATCGACTATCTACTGTCCGAAGAAGCCCTTGAGGTGAATCCCGCCGATGTCCACGGATGGGGACTCAGGGATGGTGGCTGGTGTGAGTTATCAAGCGTACGCGGCAGTGTGAAGGTCAAGGTGAAATCCACCAATCGCTCACCGCGCGGAACGGTCTTCGCTAGTTTCAGCTTCAGCGATGTGCCTGTCAATATCCTCACCGGCTCCGGTTACGACCCAATAACAGAAACAGCGGAGCTCAAGGTGTGTCCAGTCCGTGTTGAGCCAACCGATGATCCCTCGGCTAGGAACTTAGCCCAATGATTAACGAACTGCATGAATTCATGAACCGAGGGATTATCTCAAATTCGCTAAAGCTTCCGCAAAACCCCACGAATCTTTACGAATGATTTAGCGCAGATTCGCGTAGATTCGTGGATAAAACAAATGACACGACCAAAACTATATGGCCTATTGACATTCTTCCTTGTGGCGACGGTCCCTTGGCTCTTCACAAAACCCCAAGCGGTGCAAATTTTGGGCTTCCCGCCTTGGGCGTTCTATAGCTTTTGCACGACAATCCTGTATGCCATTGTGGTTGCGCTCTGTCTCCGCTGCTATTGGTCCGTGTCCGCAAAAGATGAAGATGACCCATAAAGCCTCCGCGAATCTTCACGAAGTATTTTGTACAAATTCGCGTGGACTCTTGGACACCAATGCACTAATGAACCAATGGACAAATTGTTTTCATGTTTCACGCATCATGTTTTACCATTTCTTTTAATATGAACCTTTTCAATAACAACCACCTATAGTCAGATAACCGCTAGTTGGGCAACTCAAAACTCTGGAAACATATAGGATGAACACGACAGCACTGCTCGGGCCCGGGGGCGTCCTCTTTATGGGGATCTATTTAACGTCCCTCATCGTGGTCGGTCTTGCCGGACGATTCGCACGGCGAGAAAATTCAATGGCTGATTTTTACCTCGGCAACCGAGGACTCGGGCTATTCGTTCTGTTCCTTACCCTCTATGCGACGCAATACAGCGGTCTTACACTGATTGGATTCGTCGGCAATGTATACCGAACTGGGTATTTTTTTTTGGTGAGCGTGACCTTTTCGATGTCGATACTTGGCGCGTATCTGGTATACGCCCCCAAGTTCCATCGACTCTCCAGAAAACACGGCTATATCACAATTGGCGACTATATCCAGCAGCGGTTTGGATCTACCAAGCTAACGGCACTTTCAACCGTTATTTTCATTATTGCACTCGGAAATTATATCCTCAGCAACCTGAAGGCAATCGGTTACATTGTTGAGGCTTCGACGGGTGGGTATGTAACCTTTGTCCAAGGCGTAATTGTCTTGTCGCTAATTATGCTGATTTACGAGACACTCGGCGGATTACGAAGCGTCGCATGGACCGACGCTATCCAAGGCGTTTTGCTGTTGGCAGGATGTGTCTTCATCTTTGGTGTAATCAGCTACCAATACGGCGGCCTAACCGCCACCGCGGAGAAACTGCTGGCAACGCAACCCGCTTTTTGGCAACCCCCGACAATAAAACAAAAACTCACTTGGCTAAGCACATTAACAATCGTCTTTTTTGGACCGTCAATTTATCCGCACGCCATCCAGCGCATCTACGCAGCAAAAGACGAACAGACGCTGCGGCGTTCCTTCCAAATCATGGTCTTCATGCCAATTTTTACCACCTTTTTCATGTTCGTTGTCGGTCTTGTCGGCGCAGCGCAGTTTCCGGGGCTGGATCGGCTAGGCAGCGAGCAGGTGGCTCTGTTCTTGTTAAACGACATGGCAGACCGACTCCCCGGCGTCCGAATTTTGCTTATCCTCTTTCTTTCTGCCGCTGTGGCTGCAATTATGTCTACCGTTGACTCTGCGCTGCTTGCGGTTTCCTCAGTTTTTACGCAAGATCTGTATAAGCGGATGCGTCCCGACGTATCTCAGCATCACCTGACTGTAACGGGAAAAGTTTTCTCGTGGGGGCTTATGGCGGTACTGGTTTTTCTGGCGATTCAACTCCCACAAACGCTCTGGCGGTTGACGGAGATTAAACTGGAACTGCTATGCCAAGTGGCACCCGCCATCTTCGTCGGCGTCCACCTGAAATCCCTCCGCACCTCCGCTGTTCTGTCGGGACTGCTCCTTGGCACCTGTGTTGCGTTAGGGATCATGTTTGCCAATCTCGCCGGCATCGGAATCGCAACGAAACCGATGGGAATCCACGCCGGCGTCTGGGGACTAGCCGCGAATTTCCTAACGGTCGGACTCGTCTCAAAAGTAGTACGCATACGCCGTATGCCGTAACCTCTTGAAACAATCAACATTCATCCACGAATCTACGCTAAATCATTCATCAAAATTCGTGGATACTTTACTTTGGGAGAAAACAGAAACAATGGCACCTATCAAACTGGGGTATGTAGGCTGCGGCTTCATGGCGCAGAAAGTGCATATCCCGAACTTCACCAGCCTCCCCAACTGCGAGCTCATCGGGTTAGCGGAGGTGCGCCCAGAACTCGGTCAAAAAGTGCAGCAGCGATGGGGGATCCCTCGCCTCTACACCGACCACACCGAACTGGCAGCCGACTCCGAAATCGAAGCCATCGCGGTGTCTGCCGATTTTGCCTTACAAGGAGAGATTGCGAAAGACCTTCTTAGCGCAGGGAAGCAGGTCTTCATGGAGAAGCCGATGGCGGTCTCGACTCAACAGGCAGAGTCAATTGTCGCCACCGGAAAAGCTACCGGCAAAAAGCTGATGGTTGGCTACATGAAACGGTATGACACCGGCAACGAACTGGTCAGGTCTAAAGTGGATGCGTTTCGGGCGACAGGCGAATTGGGGCGGATGACCTACGTGCGGAATCACGGTTTCTGCGGGGAGTGGATCTGCAACCTCGATACACCGATGGAGACGAGCGAGGTGCCAAAACCGGAGGCAGCCGCGCAAACCCCTGAATGGCTGCCATCGGAATGGGTGCGCCCCTACTTGGGCTACTTGCAGCAATACACCCACAACATCAACCTGCTGCGCTGGTTTTTGGACGCCGGTGATCAGGTGCAGGTAAAAGTCGTTGACCTCGACAATAATGGTTACAGTGGTGTCGTCATCTTCGACATGGCGGATGTGCGTGTAACCCTCGAAACGGGCAGGGTTTCACACTATCGGTGGGATGAGCATACGCAAATCTACTTTGAAGACGGCTGGGTACATACGTGGGCACCGCCGCTCTTGCTGAAGAACACTCCCGCCGAGGTGGAGATTTACCGGGCTGGAGAGACGCAGGAGATTTCACGCCCAATCCCGAAACCGAACTGGACATGGGCGTACCGACGGGAAGCGGAACATTTCATCGAAAATGTTCGGAACGATACGCCGTTCAGATCTTCCGGCGAGGACACCCTGACCGATGTGCGGCTGTTTGAAGATATCTATCGGATGTTTCTCGACCAACATCGGGGGTGAATATAAATATAATTGAGAAGTACTCAGCCTGTAGGTCGAGATTTATATCTTAACAAAACACCCGGACTATAGCGTAATGTTCCGGGTCGATTGAGCCAATAGTGTCGCGCGACAGGGACTGGTATTCTGTCGGGCTATGTTCTAGTATTGTCGATTTTGGAAATTGACCTACAGATCGGGTGAATATAGTTGAGCAGAAAGGAGCGTGTTATGTCATCTTATGTGACAGTTGCAAAAACGTCGGATATTCGGCAGGGACGGGGCAAGGCGTTCACCGTCAATGGAAAGCGGATTGCGGTTTTCAACGCCGATGACGAGAATTTCTACGCCTTAGACAATGCGTGCGCCCACGCGCTGGGGCCGCTCGGCAGAGGACGGGTCAGGAATGGGGCGGTCATCTGCCCGGTTCACGGCTACGCGTACGATGTCACAAATGGACGTTGTCATACGGATGAACGACTCCGCGTTAGATCCTATGAAGTGGTCGTTGAGGCTGATGAGATTAAGGTTAAGTGTTGAAGTCATCCCCCTCTGAGGATTCCACAGAGACACTATTTGACAAATCTTCGAGTTGGCGGTTGAGCCGGGTGATGTAACGGAATGTCGTCGAAAAGATCATGTCTAGCGTAGCGATGTCTCGTTCTTCTAACCGCGTCCGCGAAAATACACGCCGCAACGATTTCAAAAAGGTCTCCCAATCGTGATTGTAGGGTGTAACACCAATCTGCTGTAACAAGGCTGTGATACGACCGTAAAACGCCTCGATCTCATTGACCTCGGCGTACTCCAACTCCGTTGGCGGAATATCACCTGCGCTGGCGAGAAAAACCTCGTAGGCGAAGACCTGCACCGCCTGGGCCAGATTCAGGGACGGGTTTTTCGCCGCCATTGGGACGCTTGCTATCAACTGGCAGCGACTGATTTGGGAGCTGGATAGTCCAAAATCCTCGCGCCCGAATAGCAGCCCGACCCGCTGGTGCTGCGAAAGAGAGGCAATCTCCTGTGCTGCCTCTCTTGCCGAGACAGAGGGCGGCAGCCTCGGGTCCCGTCGCCGATGGGTGGTGCCAACGAGAAACTGAAGCCCTTCGAGGGCATCTTCCAGCGTCTCTACGACACAGCAGTTCTCGATAACATCCGTTGCGCCGTGCGCCATATACCATGTCGGTTTCGCATCAAGAAACGGGATAGGATTGACAAGGTATAATTGGGAGAGTCCCATCCCCTTTAACGCCCGCGCCGCGGATCCAATGTTACCCGGCTCACGGGGCTCAAACAGGATAACCCGAATGTTCTCCAAGTTCGTCGGCACATCAACCCGTATCGCTCGTTGACGTCCAATAGGTTCGGGACTGAGAGCTGTTTCGTCCATATCGTTCTGATGTTTTGTCATTAGATAATCTTTTCGTCGGAGTGTGGTGCGCGTCCAAAAATCAGAAAAACCTTTTAAGCGTCCGCGAATTAATGCGAATCTACCCAAATAAAAAAGAAAGCCTACAGACGGGCAACCAGAAGTTTCTTAATGAAAGCATCTACGATTGCCGTTGCATCATTTCTTAACATAAACGAATCCGAGAATGAACCAATGCACCAATGAATTAATCTACGTTTTATTCATCGGATCCGATGCCGTAATAATTCGCGTAAAATCGTTCGCTCTCTCGACGCAACCATTCTGGATCGGCCGCTCGACTCCCGAACCGTTGGTGTGAGAAAATAGTCAAATCTTCGCCGGGATCTCCGTCAATTATCCATCTCGCTAGCCACCGACCAATTGCCGGGGAACCCGCAATTCCCAACGCAGCACAACCGGTGGCTAGGTATAGTCGATCAATCCCCGGCACAGGACCAATCAGATACGCACCATCGGGCGCAAATGTGGTCATCCCGTGTCGATACTCGGTGATTTTAAGGTCCTTCAGAATTGGGAAGATTGGGGCAAGCCGTCTTTGTGCCTCTGCCATGACCTCCACAGGGGGGGCAATATCTCGCGTCCTGAAGTCAGCGGGCATTGTTTCTAAATCGATGCTGACTGGCATGGGTTCAAAGAACCCATAGAGGTAGCCCTCTTTGTCAGGTCTCAGATAGCAGCTGACATCGGTAACACGCACCGCTGGGTGGTGGTCGGGGATTCCGGAGGTCGGAACCGTGCGAGCACGTTGATGGCGAATCGGTTGTGCCGCCGTGGTCGTGCCAACCTTCTTGGCAAGCCCAGCACCCCACGGTCCAGCGGTGATTACGACATGATTTGATGCGATAAAGCCATTTCCTGTCTCTACCCCAAGTATCTCCCCATTGCGCTGCCGAAAGCCGGTTACGGGCGTATTCAATTGGATTTGAACCCCCAAATCCCTCGCTGCGGCGGCATAAGCGCGGGCGCACTGCTGGGGGTCGACATAGCCGTCGTTGGGGACGAAATAGCCGCCCTCAATCTTGGTGAGATCCAACGCAGGAACGAGGCGAGCCATCTCCGTATGGGAAATAAAATCTGCCTCGATGTCGTTTAGGTGAGACCGTTCAATTTGACGTGCGTAGGCTTCCATCCGCTCTGGCGTGAGTGCCACCATCAAACTTCCGGTCTGACGCAGACCAGCATCATGTCCGGTCTCCTTTGGAAACTGAGAGAACAGTTCAAGGGCATATCGGATCGCCTGCAACATAATAACAGAAGGGCGAATTTGACCGACGAGCCCCGCAGCTTGGGGCGTTGTCTCTGCAGCGATTTCATCGTTGCGCTCCAAAACGAGCACCCCCTTTTGTCCAAACTTAGCTAAATGATAGGCGGTACTCAGTCCCCAAATGCCGCCGCCGACGATTAAGATTTCTGTTTGTTGTGCCATCTTCTTTCCTCAAGTAACCCAAGTTGCTAGGTATTGAAAATCTATCGGGTTTCTGTTAAAACTGAAGGACTCTACCTTTCGATCCAGTTGCTCTGAATCAATGAACCAATGTACTAATTAAATAAATATCAGGAGAATCCCATGGAACTTTTCGACGCCATCACTCAACGCAGGACCCATCGCGGCGAATTTCGCACGGACGCAATTTCTCAAGAAGACCTGGACCAACTAATCCAAGCAGCGCAGTGGGCACCCTCCCCATTCAACACACAGCCTTGGGAGTTTCTCATCATCCGTGAAGCTGCCGGGAAGAATACCCTCGCCGAGTTGGTCGCACGGAGCGTTGTCGAGCAATTCAAAGACAGCACTTTTCTGGACGACAATAGCCGTTGGATGCGCCTGACCGAATCGGAATGGGAAGAACGCGGTGATGGCGTGCTGCTGACCGATCATGTTGATCTCCCACCCCTGTTCCAGAAAGATCCAAGTAAACTCAAACCGCTACTGAAATATGCGAAATATCTTAGCATTCTGGGACATTTGGGGGCAGGCCAGCTGCCCGCCAAAGAAATCTCCGAGCTTGTTCGCACCTCACCGTTGCTTATCCTTGTACTGATGGATAACACGAGATGCCCACCCGGCGAAGGAGGAAATCGGTGGATGTGGTTAGGCATGGGAGCCGCCATCCAAAATTTGCTCCTGACAGCAACAGCACTGAACATCGGCACGCAATTTGTCAGCGCACCACTGGAACGTCAGATGGACCGAGAGCGGATTCAGGAAATCTTCAACATCCCCGATTCCCACGAGATCATCACCCTCCTGAGGCTCGGCTACCTAGACACAATGCGCGGTAAATCCGTCCGCTTGTCCCCCTCAACAGTTATACGATATGAAGCTTATTATTAGCCTAGAAAAGTAGTAGGCATACGCCGTATGCTGTAACTACTGTGGCTACTGTCTCCCGCTTCAGTCCAACAGAGCAATATGTTTGACGTACTCTCACCCCTAAAGGCTTGGGATTCTTACCTTTAGGGGTGGAAGCACTCTATCCTGTCTGTTCGGTTACCTAATAGGCGTCAAAGAGAGCCATCCGAACATGGGCTTACCCTTTCCCCTAAGAAGGTGGACGTCTCACCCTAAAGATATTGACCCCCGCGTTGCGATCTCTATCTAACTGTGTATCGCAGTTCAGACACTGCCATATTCTGTCACGCAGATTCAATGCTTCATCCACAAAACCGCAAGCCCAAAACGTCTGACTAGAGAGATATCACTTGTCACGGATTATCCCCTGCTTGCACCCTCCCCCCTGCGGCAGCGTCCCTCTTTACGGGGGAGTGTGCCTACTCCTTTTTTCAGTTTGTAGTCGCGCGTTCATTGCGCGTCCACAACGGGTGATCAATCACCCTACTACATAGCCCTCTTGCCCTCCCCGCTAAATACCCGATGGGTTGTCCGTCAGTTACTGGCTCATTGAGCCTAGAACGGTCTGATACCATATCGGTATTTGGGGGTAGGAGGTTCTTCCCCTTGCAATCCCTCCCTCTACCTGCAAATTCCCCCCTGCGGGAGTGTCCCCACTTGCGTCCCCAAAGCGGACTTCATACCTAGAACATTGCGCTATAATCTAGACTCAATCAGCCAGGATTGTTGCACGATACCCAATGCCACCCAATGTACCAATAGAGCCAATGAACTTTTGCGCCACTATAGCCGTCGAACAATTGCCCCCAACAGCTGATCCAACTCTCGGATTCTCATCAACTTGGCTCCCCCCACCAAAACAGCGACCCCCAGCCCAATTGGGACAAACACACCGATGAGCCGGGCGATAAGACGCTCCGTACCCAACCATCCCTCAATCTGTGTATATCCCCACCAGCAGAAGCCCCCCATAACAGCAGAAGCAAGCGCAAGTTTAATCAGCAGCAGATAGATGCCACTTAATCCTAACCCTCCAACTCTCCCCCGCAAAAGAAACAGCAGCGCGAGGAAATTCAACGTAATCGTGCAGGAGGTAGACAGCGCAAGGGATCTGTGATCAAACCCGAATCGGTAAATAAAGAGATAGTTCAGCAGGATATTGAGCCCAACAGTGCACAGACTGACCACAGCCGGTGTGCGTGTGTCATTGAAGGTATAAAATCCATCCGTCGCAATCTTGACTGCCGAAAAACCACATAGACCGAAGGCGTAGTAAAATAGCGCAATCGCCGTCTGTTGTGTATCTAAGGGGGTTGCCTGTCCCCCCTCAAAAATCAGACGACAGATCGGTTCAGCAAGTACCATCAACCCAATCGACGCGGGTAACGTCAGCAGAAAGGTCAGGCGTAGCGCATACGAAAAAGCACGGCGATACCCCTCCGTGTTCCCCGCTGCGACCAATTTCGCAAGATTCGGCAAGGCAACAGTCGAAATCGCAACACCAAAGACACCAATCGGCAGGTGCATCAACCGAAAAGCACGGTTTATCCAAGTCAACCAACCCGCCCCCTCCGATGCAAAGATCGAGTTGACCAATACGTTCACCTGCAACGCGGCAACCCCAAGGATCGCAGGACCAATAAGACGCATTACCTGCCGCACCCGTTCATCACAAAAACTGAGAAGGAGCTGATAACGGAATCCAACGCGCCGCATCGAAGGCACCTGAACCAGGAATTGCAATGCGCCCCCAACGACTACACCAACTGCTATCCCCGTTGTCCGATGCAGGTCAAAGTTCGGGGCGACGTAGTAACCGCACACCCCAACGATTAACGATCCAACGTTAAAAAAAGAGGACGCCGAGGCGGGCAACCCAAACTTCCCCTTGCTGTTGAGAAGTCCCATCGCCACCGCTGCCAACGAAACCAGTATCAGATACGGAAACATAATCTGCGTGAGGTAGACGGTCAGATTGCGCTTGGAATCGAAGCCGAAGTGTTCCGACGGATCCAGCGGCACCTCCTGAAAACCCTTGCCCATAAATATCAAATCGACAATAGCAGGAGCAGCGAAAATTCCGATAAGCGTTATCAGCGTAAGTAGGAGAAAACTCGCGTTGAAAACCCTGCTCGCCAGACACCAAGCCGCTTCTTCACCCTCCTCCAGCTCGGTCCCTATGAAGGTTGTGACGAATGCCTTGCTTAACGCACCTTCGCCGAACAAATCTCGCATCAAGTTCGGAATCCGAAACGCCGCATAAAACGCATCACCCCCAACGCCGGCAGCAAAGAAGTAAGCGATCACCTTCTCACGCACCAGCCCAAGCAGGCGCGACGCCATCACGGCGATACTAACCATCCCCGCAGATCGGGTAACTCGCTGATGATCTTCGGAAGTTGTCGGCCCTTTCTCACCGCTTGCGGGGCACGGGGGTTGTGGCGGTATCGATTTCATTTTCCATTTATAGCCAACGCTTTTAGTCTAGGTTCATCTAAAAAAAAGAACGCGAAGAAACACCAAAATTTCAAGAAAAACCCTGGGTTCTGTTCTGCAATTTCTTGACTACGGTCTGTATCAATCTATCTATAAAAAGGTGTTGTTGAAAGGCAGAATCTCTATTGTCCTTGACAGGTCTCGCTTTTAAGCGTTCAACCCAACCTACACCACTATACGCTGTCAAAAGCAGGTTCCAACCGTTTTATCCTTGATAGACCAATAGATTAATTCCAGTCCACCGGCGACTTCATCTGGCCCAGCAGCGTACGGCGAATCCAATCCAACGCTTGAACAACCAACCATCGACGAATATGGTCGCTATCCTGATAATTGCGACTCCGTTCAAAGAGACAAACCTCCCCCGGTCCATTCAAGGCAATAAAGGTGGACAAATCTTCAAAGGGACCAATCATTGCGAGTCCTACGCCACCGGGTGGTGTCACGTGCTCTGCTAGCGAAACAGCGTAGGAACGGGCCTCCGCAACATCCGGAGGGTTACTTGCATCGGTGCCCGAATCTTTCAACGCCTCCGTTAAGCTAGCAGGAGACAGGCCGGTCGCAACTAAGTCGGAATAACCGGACTCAACAAGATCCCGCGCAAGTTGACCGCCGGTGAGCATGTCGATCACCCCTAACTTGAGCGATTTCCCGTTCAGTAAATCGCCGACAACCTCTGCCACCGTTACCTTCCCCTCACCATAAACGGCAACACCCAACCGCTCGCGAAGTTTTGCCTCCATTCCAGCAACGAGCGTATCCGCCTCTTCGTCCGTGTCCGCCTTCGCAGTGATTCTCACATCAGTCTGACCGATATGCGCTGCCAGTCCGACAGTAGGATTCCCCGTTATCATCAGATCACCGATGCCCCGATCGATGTTACTCTCTCCCACCGCGCATGTCCGTAGCACACGGACCCGCGTTACCTTGATCCCACCCATGCGCTCAATTAGCAGCGGGATAACGGTATTCTCCATCATATGCTCAAGCTCCCTCGGAACGCCCGGCAGCGAAATGATGCAGCCCCGTCCATTGATGTCTTCGCTCAGATAGCACGGTGCCGTGCCCACAGGATTTGTTAGCGGGGTTGCCCCTTCGGGAATGTAAGCTTGGCGCTTATTGTTATCAGCCATTGGTCGTCCAAAACGGCTGAAACGTGCCGCAATTTCTGTCTCCAGTTCCGTGCTGTAGATCAGCTTACGTCCTGTAGCGTCGGCAACTGCTTGGCGTGTGACATCGTCCACCGTCGGACCGATACCGCCGGAGGTGATGATAACATCTGACCGATCTAACGCCAAGTCGAGGACTTCGGTAATCCGGGCAAGGTTATCGCCGACGGTTGTTTTGTAGTATAGATCCAGTCCGATGTCTCGGAGCGCAAGTGCTAATCTGTTGGCATTTGTATCGACAATCTCTCCGAGCAGAAGCTCAGTGCCAATCATGACAATTTCTGCGTGCATGAAATGCCTCTTTTGTTAAAATGACGTTTAAAAATTTGGTTGATGTTAAAAGTATAGGACCTACGCAGTTGAGCAATCAGCACCTTGGGACAACCCCTATCATGGTGGTAGGTTTCCTAACCCCGACTTCATCGAGGGCAGGTTCTGTGGCCACGAGTGAATCTCCATGGTCGGATGTCAAAGTCATAGGCAGTCGGAAATCAGACACGATTTTCACAACCGAAGCGCGTAAGTCCTAAGTTAGTGCAAACATCAAGTTTTGACATACTCCCTAGCCTAACGGAATTCAAGGGCGCTCCGCTTCTGTCGGAGACTGACAACCTTTCCAGAGCGGGTGGATGCCACCACCCGATGGATATTAACCGCAGCGTTGCGGCTAATATCCAACTGTGTATCGCAACTTGGACATTGCCCCGTTCTATCACGAAGGTTTAGCGTAGATTGACTGCGCCACAGACATGACAAGTCTTTGACGACGGATACCATTTATCAATGAAACGGATGTCCCTATCCTTCTTTTAGGCAATGTACTTAAGCTTCTGCACAAAGTCAGAAAAACCCAAGTCAAAGACCTTACGCCCCCAAAGGCGTTTCATACCTTACTAGTTGAGGATCTCCAGTGAAAGCCAGTCATATCTGTCTGTGAGGCCATGGGCAAGTTGCCAGTGGAAATCTTCACGTTGAGTTGTAGCATGTCAGTCCCCTCAAGCGACGGTGCAGCAGGCCCTCACGAAAAACAAGACAAGTATACCCCATTTTGCGAGCGGTAGGCAATGCCTAACAATCAGACAATTTCAAAAAAAACCCAACGCAAAGCTTGTATCCCAAAGATAAATCTTTCGGCTTTACGGGCTAAAGCCCCTATCGGTAAGGTCAGGATTTACGCACTTCTGACACTAAGCCCTCCTCTTTCAACTGCAAAAGTTGTTCTTCTGGAAGATTAGTGATTTCGGAGATGAGCCTCATCTCCATTCCCTTGGCAAGCATCGCCTTTGCCGTTTCAATCTTCCCTTCAATTCTGCCTTTCTGCTCACCCTCAAGCAGACCTTCCTGCTTGCCCTCGAGCAAACCTTCCTGCTTGCCCTCGAGCAGACCTTCCTGCTTGCCCTCAAGCAGACCTTCCTGCTTGCCCTCGAGCAGACCTTCCTGCTTGCCCTCAAGCAGACCATTTTGAAAAATCTGACGCCTTTCTCGCTCTAACGCTGTTACTAACATCGTACTCACCTCCTCTTCGCTGCGATAAATGAAATCAAGCGACTCGTAATCTGATGATCCTATCCGACCATGAAGAGCCAACTGCCTGAACCAGTTTAAAAACAAACTCACCGCCTCTTTGTCCACCTCCGAAGAAAACAGATTCAACAGCTCTACCTCCAGCAAATCTAAATCGTAATGTGATTCTGCCAAAAACAAAGTCGATACTATGTTTCGGATGGTCAACAACGCTTCCTGACTGTATTGGTTCTCAGCAATTAGGAAATACTGAAAATCTAAGGAGAATGCACCAAGGGGTGGATCCCGCTCAATCAACCCCGAAAGATTCACCGGGGCCGTCCAAGATGCTTCTCCATTATACAACACGATTGGAAAAACTGCCGGCAGCCTTTTAACACCTCTGTTATTGACGAGAAAATCCATGTAAAAGTTGGTGATGTAGTTGAGGACACGCAACGCCATGAACGGGTCAACGGTGGATTGAAACTCGATAAGAATATAAATGTAGACCTCACGGTCATGAAACTGGATTTTGTAGATTAAGTCACTCTCGGTTTCTTTGTAGTGTTCGGAGATAAAGGATTTATCTAGGGATTCACAGTTGTTGAAATCCAGCTGAGCCACCCATTCCTGGTTGACGAATGTCTCAAGGAGTTGCTGAAATATGGTACGATTTGAGAATAGTTTCTTATAGCCGCTATCGTGAATGTTCATCATTAACGCCTTACAACTTCTGCCGTGATAGCCTATGGATTGTTTACCCGCAACACAACATTCGTCGCTTCAAACTCCCAAACCTCGTTATAAACGGTTGGGCGCGGCCGAGGAGGTGGATAGTTGAGAGGCGGATTGTTCGGATCGCGTAACTCCTGGCGATCGCGACCACGCGGTTCGTCTAACCATTCCCTCTCTGCCGCCGAGGCCTCGACCTCCCGTTGCAAGATGAACTCCACCCAATCAAATGCGGAAATAGCGACCTGTGCAAGAAACACCCGTCTAACCTCCCGACCGTCCCAAGTGGCGAGATCCGGCAGAATGATGGGACCTGTGCAGACTTGGAACTCCATATCCACCGCATTCAGGTTCATCACGTCCACGGGATATTCGACCGAAATCGTGAGGTTATGTTCTTGATCACGGTAGGTTGATTTTGCATTCAGCAGATCGCCGTTCAGGGTTGCATCAACAATCTCATTGACATCCATCAACTCAGAGAAGTTGGTATGCGAACGCACATCAACCTTATAACTCTGATAAATCTCACTCAGCTTTTTTATTGACGATTCTTCGGGCTCCTTACTCGGTCTTGTCGCAATGTTCAACTGGGATTCATCGCTGAAAGCCATACGCCACTCACCGCTGGGAACCTGGAACAGATTTCGGGACGCGATCGTGTACTCGCTGCGACACGGTGCTCCGACAAACATCTTTGTAACATGCCCATTCGCTTCGTTCCGTATTTCGCAGCCGGCTTCAAGACCGAATCGGACGTGATACGCTTGCCCCTCTTGTCCCACAAAACCGCCGGCATAGCGATAGTAGGGATCCGGTGTCCACGGATGTGAATGCCAAGTAAACGTCGAGCGTGAAAAATCGATCACAGTATATCTCCTTTCAAACGTGAGGAGCACAATGTATAGGGTTCACCAATTCAATGAACGCCTGAACAAATGAACTAATAAACCAATGAACTAATACTACCGATCCTTTAAGTAAATATAAGGTCTGCCCCGCCACCGCATCCGACGCCCCCGCCCAATGATCGTTAGTTCATACCAATCATCGCGAGCCAGCGTAATGTCCGCAGCTCTCGCACCCTCCGCGATGTGGTCAGGGTTCCCCGTGCCCACAAGTGGGATAACTCCGCCGGGGAGTGCCATCAACCAAGCGAGCGATATTTGCCCCGGCGTCACGCCATACCGCTCAGCGACTATCTTCACCTGAGCCACCACGCCCTGCTCCCGTTGCTCCTGCCAATCACCGAACCCCTGATCGAAGGTGTGTGGTAGCGGTTTATTCCCGGTGAGGAGCCCACCGGCAAGCGGACTGTAGCAGAGGAGGTTCATCTCCTTTTCTAAACACACAGCGGCTAAGCCAACCTCTAACGGTTCTTGAATTAACAGGTGAAATAGCGTCTGCAATGCCTCCACACGGGTATAAGCAGAGATGGCACGAATCTCATCTGGTGAATAGTTGCTCACGCCGACATGCCGGATCTTCCCTTCCGTCTTTAGGTCCTCTAGTGCACGAGCGGTCTCCTCCGGATGTGTCAGGTAATCAATACGATGGGGCTGATAGAGGTCTATATACTCCATACCCAAACGCTTCAACGACCCCTCACAGCACTCCTTGATATAGGAGGCGGACAAATTCCAGGTATATACATTCTCATATCGCAAGGCAGCGCATTTGGAGGCGATAATCACTTTTTCCCGCGGAATGTTACCCTCACGGATAGCTTCTCCCAGTATCTTTTCGGATTCGCCATCGCCGTAGATGTCGGCGGTGTCAAATAGTGTGATTCCAAGCTCATGAGCGTGATGGACGGTTGCGATACTGCGTTCCTTCGCACTAGGAGTCAGGCTCATACACCCTAAAGCAACAAGGGAAACCTCCTGTCCGGTTGTGCCAAGCTCCACATATTTCATTATTTCCTCCTGTATTATTCGGAAGTATTAGGTTCATTTACAAAATTGAGTGGGAACTAAGAATTGTATATGACTGGAAATTTCCACTCAGCCGCATAGGTGCAGGCAGCACAGGAATTATAGAGCAATCTGTTAAATCTAGTGTTTTAAGAATTTTCAAGTTGGATAGAATTATAACTTTCAGACGGTAGAATTTCAAGAGCTAGTTTTGGCGTGGAAAATGGGGAATTCGTAAACTCCTTTTTTAGTTTCAGCGGAACAATATCTGTATCGCAATGAACCAAACGCAATGAACCAAAGGAGTAGGCATACGCCGTATGCCCTAAACACAGTCCAACCAATGAACTAATAAAGACAATTGACAGCACCGGGTGATATTGGTTATAATCGAACTAAGGAGGACATTTCATGTTGAGAACAGGAATCATCGGCTGTGGCGGAATCACCGAGCGGCGGCACGGCCCCATGCTGGCAAGTTTGAAGGATCGCGTGACGGTTACGGCACTAGCGGATCTCGACCAAGCCCGCCTTGAATTAATGGGCGGAGAACTGGGGGTTACATCTGAACATCTCTACACCGATTGGCAGCAGATGCTTGCCAAAGAAGAGCTAGACTTGGTCCATATCTGCACCCCTCACCATTTGCACGAACCCCAAGCTATCGCCGCGATGGAGGCGGGAGCCCACGTATTCCTCGAAAAACCCATCGCCACCCGTTTGGAAGAAGTGGATAGGATGATCACTGTGTCAGAGCGTACCGGGCGCAAGATGACAGTTGGGCATAATCAGCTCTTTTCAGCGGCGCACCGGGCGGCGATGGAACAGATACGGGCGGGCGCGATCGGCTCCGTTTTCCTGGTACGCACCGAGGGGCTTAGCAGATCCCACGTGGTGGGCAGAGGCGTCTCTCAGCAGTGGCGCACCCAAGCCAAAGCCGGCGGCGGAGGGCCCCTAATCGACAATGGCTATCACCAAGTCTACACCGCGCTTAACTATGTCGGTTCGCCGGCAGTCCGTGTCTATGCGCGAATCGGTCGCTATGTACAAGATATCGAGGTCGAAGACACGGCATTAGTTTTGATTGAACACGACAACGGAGCGACAACCTCGCTACAGGTCGGTTGGTCAGCTTTGGCAGGCGGAACAAGTGTCAATGAGATTCTGGGCACCGAGGGGCAGATTCGCTTTGGCGGGGGTGAGGCACCGGTGTCAGTGTGGCGCAAGGAGACCGGAGAGTGGACGCAGCCGCCGGTAGATACAGAGGGACCCGACGAACTTGGTTTACCAGTAGCAGTGCGACGCTTCGTGGGAGCCATAGAAAACGGTGGGGAGGTTCCAGTCTCTGCCGCCGAAGGGCGTCATGTCTTGGCTATCGTCTTGGCAGCGTATCAGTCCGGTCAGAGTGGAGAAATCGTGGAGGTGGACAAACCATGAGTGAAAAACCATTTGAACTAAACTATATCCTCGCTTCGTGCATGTACGGCACACTACCATTGGCTGAGATTATCCCCGAAGTGAAGAGGATTGGGAGCGACCATATCGATATTTGGCCCACGGCCCACGGCAACCAGAGGGAACAGGTAGCGTCTATGGGGAATGCAGCGTTTGCAGAACTGCTCACAACCCACAGGGTGGATTTAGGGATATCGACCCGTTTCGATCTGGGCCCCTTCGGTCTAGCGGAGGAGATGGCGTTTGCCAGTGAATTTGGGGCTTCCCTCATCGTGACCGGCAGCAAAGGTCCCACAGGTTTAGCAGGCGAAGAATTGCGTGCAGCGGTCACCGATTTTGCCGAAGCACTGAAACCTCACATTGCTACCGCCCAGAAGTATGGCATCGTCATCAGCATCGAGAACCATAGTAGCGCCCTGATCGAATCACCCGACTCGATGAAGTGGTTGATCGAGTTCACCAATTCTCCGCATCTCGGCATTGCCTTGGCACCCTACCACCTGCCAGACAATTCCCGACTGGTGGCGCAGCTGATTGCGGATCTGGGACAGGGGTTAGCCCTATTCTATGCGTGGCAGCACGGAATGGGCTGCCACGAGAAATTACCCAAGGAACAGGAATTGATGCAGATGCCGGGACGAGGCACATTGGATTTCGCACCGATTCTATCTGCCTTAAAAAAAATTAACTACTCTGGCTGGACGGAAATCTTCATGCATCCCGTTCCACGAGGGATCCCGATTCTGGATTCGATAGCGGACGTAACCGATGAGATTAACTCCGCTCGACACTACCTAGACGAACTCGCACAAACCGTCTGAATCACGGATTAAACAGATGAAGCAGAGGACACCAATAGCAGTGTATGTCGGTTAGGTTGAACGGTCAAAAGCGAATACCTATCAACAACAGCAGAGGTCCGGGCTTCCAACAACACCTTCTTATAGATAGGTGGAGTGAAACCCCATGGCGTAAGGACTTCTGTCGGTTGATTTTCCAAAATCGACATTTCGATGTCGAGAGATGAATATAAAAAATTTAGATCTCACAGGAGGTCGCTATGAAAACCAAAATTCTGGGACGCACAGGCCTTGAGGTCACCATCATCGGACTTGGAACCATATACATCGGTAGCCAGCCATCAGAGCCTCCACGGGGCCTAGACGAAGAGATAGGGGCACAGACAGTTGAAGCCGCTATTGAGGCGGGATGCACGCTAATCGACACCGCCCCCCTCTATGGAGGTACAACCGTTGAGAAGATTGTCGGCAACGCTCTCAGGAACCGTCGAGACCTTGCCGCCAAATGCACCGTCGTCACCAAAGCCGGTGCCTTCCGGGAGGGGCAAGACCATTCTTTTGACAGCATCTTACGCAGTGTGGAGGCTAGCCTTGAACGGCTTGGACTCGAACACCTGGATCTAGTATATATCCACGATGCAATGGATGTACCGATGGAAGAGGTCATGAGTGAAGATGGCGCATTAGGGGCGTTGCGGAAACTTCAGAACGAAGGGGTTGTCCGTTTTATCGGCTCGGCTTCCAACGATCCGCCGACCAACACCCCCTACATAGAGACAGGAGAATTTGACGCGGCGGTTGTTCCCGATGCGTGGAGTCTGCTGAACCAAGAAGCTGCTGAACGCATCCTGCCCGCCGCTAAAAAACATAACATCGGGATCTCGTGTGCCACACCACTTGAGGTAGGATTACTAGCGACCGGGCCTATACCGGGGAAGGATTACGGAAGGCGACACTTCAGTCAAGAGTGTCTGGATCATGTCACCAAGATCCAACGACTTTGCCGAGACTACGAGATTCCCCTCCTCGCTGCAGCGTTGCAGTGGTGCACCCGCCATCCGCAGGTGACAACGGCGATTCCGGGGGCGCGAACCCCTGACGAAGCGGTAGAAAATGTGAAAGCCGCTGAGCTCGAAATTCCAGAAGCGTTCTGGGACGATCTTGCCCCACTTGTCCAACATTGGGAAAAAGGAGTTCACCGGTAGCCATGTAGGAAGGAAAAAATAAAGGTAAGGAACGCAGCCCTGCGTTCCTTACCTCACCGCACGCGCATCCAACTCCGTCAGATTAAAGCGCACACTGACGACGGAGTGTTCCTCACCCGGCTTGTGAATGAGGTAGGTAGTAGCGACGAATGTGCCATCCGGTAGCACCTCCAAACCGGCATAGCCGCAGTCTCCATATTCGCCGGGTGGGAAGTTGCCCTGATGCAGTAGCAGCAGCACACGGTATTCTCCCTCTCGACCGTTGACGAGATCATCGTAAGTACCGACCCATGCGACAAAATTGAATTTCGTCGAGCTCGCGAGCGCGGTGTCTCGGAAAACAATCACCAACCTCCCATCGGGAGCATAAGCTAGGTTGTGCCGATCTCCGGTGACACCGGCAGCCGCTTCCCTACATTCCGACCACGTCTCTCCCTCGTCGTCGCTGGTGATAACCATCGCGTTGTATGCCCGCGACTGTTCGCGCATAACCACTGCAATCTGTTTTCCGTCCGGCGAGCGGATGACACCCGGTTCGTCCAGAAGGGCGTCTTCGTGCTGGGCAATCAACCGCTGCTTCTCCCACGTCAATCCACCGTCAACGGTAACGCTCTGCATGATGACGTGATCACCGATGGCTCTGGGCCCGTGGTCAACATATATCGCGGTATACCCCCCGTCCGAGAGGGGTACGATCCTGTTCGGAACGACAATGCAGTGCAACCCATTCGGCTCAAACGGCGTCCACGTCTCACCGTTATCGACCGAAATTGATTGTCGCATATCGCCGTTGCCCTCTAAAACAATTAGACGCTCTACCCCGTCCGGACCGGTGAGATGATGGATACATGGGCAGTTTTTCGCGGTCTTCCAATTGTCGGGTACAGGCAGGTGATCGCTCCAAGTGAGACCGCCATCCGTGCTCTTCTTCAACAGAGCAGCTGGGCCCCCGTGTCCAAGCGGATAGGTACAAAACATCGTTCTGTTGTCTGGCATCAGCACCGTGTCCGGATGACCGAGATATTGACCCGCCTGCTTGTCCACGACGACCTGCCTATGCTCCTCCTCAGATACGTCAATTGTCGGAATGGAAATGGCAATCGGTTGGGTCCGATTCCAACTTATCGGAATTGTCTCCCCCCGAACATAAAAATCGTGTATGTGCAGCACCCCTTCATAGGAGCAGAAACCGACCTTCGTAAGTTCGCCACCAAACAGGAAATGCTTTACCGCTGTTCCCTCAACGATGACTACAACCCTCAATCCCTTACGCACAATCTCAAAGTTAAACGGCACGCCGGGCGTTACCCAATCGGGAGAGATGGGCATCTGCTGGTGACTCAGCACCTCACGGGGCCAGAAAACGTAGCTCAAACGCCGAAAACCACTAATACCCGTCTTATTAGTGCCAACTACAAGATTCGGTTTATCATCTTCGCTGTAGATAGCGAGCTTGGCTCTGAGATGAAAATCGTTGCTGCCGATCCCACGGCCCGCGTACAGCAGGGATTTTTTTCCATAAATTTCGATGTACCCCGTTTCAAACTCCCAACCGAGTCCAATTTCTCTAATGTTCCTGGGGACTCCATTCTCAACAAAAACGGTTTGGGAGATCGCACGGTTCGCCTCGTCGCCGATCGCTCCAAAGATTAATCTAACGAGGGAGGCGCCAATCGTATACATACTGCTTTTCTCCTGTCTTATTCCAAAAAATAGTAGTAGGCATACTCCGTATGCCGTAACTCCTGTGCAAATCGCGCCACCGCGGAGTGTGTTTCTTGAGTGTCGTAGGTTGGGTTGAGCACGAACCGTGAACCCCAACTCTGCTGAACCAATAAACCAACATAGCCCCAACAGGGCGATAGGTAGTAACTTGCATTATAATCACTAGGGGCAGTGTATCAAACCGGCGATGATATGTCAAGTGCGCCCTAGGCATTTTCTGCCCTTGACAATTGCGAAATAACATAATACAATGATGAGGTGAGCAATAGCTAACAGCGGAAACAGGGGAGGTCAATCATGGAATATAAAGCGTTTGGGCAGACAGGACTACAGGTTTCAGCAATCGGGTTCGGTTGCTGGGAGATGGGCGGAGGCTACGGTTCCATCGAAGAATCCGAGGTCATTACGGCAATCCATCGCGCGCTAGACCTCGGTATCAATTGCTTTGATACCGCCGAAGCCTACGGCATGGGTAAATCTGAAGAACTGTTGGCACGGGCATTGGGGAACCGTCGCAAAGATGTTATCGTTGTCACAAAGTTCGGCATTCACTACGAAAACGACCGCCTGAATGGACGGGATAGCCGTCGTTCAATGGCACACGCTGCGATCGACCGTCGTTTGAAAGAGCTTAACACCGATTATGTCGATGTGTATCTGGTCCACTGGCCAGACCGCACCACCCTGTTTGATGAAACGATGGAAGCGTTGGAGGAGATTGTGCAGCAAGGAAAGGCGAGATTTGTCGGTCTCTCTAACTTCACCATAGACGAAATCAAAACCTGCATGGAAACACGGCGCGTCGATGTCATACAGTACGCTTGCAATCTGTTTGATCGGCGTATGGCGAAATGGATTTTCCCCTATGCCCAAGAGAACGGTATGGGGGTTATGACGTACGGCTCGCTCGCCTACGGAATGTTGGCGGGAGCGTTTACCGAAGAAACCACATTTGAAGAAGACGATTGGCGACGCAGGGGAGGAAGCAACATGTCGCTAAAGCTGTTTCTACCGGGGATTTTCCAACGTAACGTTCAAGCGGTGAATGAACTCAAAAGGATTGCGGACGGATTCGGCAAAAAGCTGCCACACCTCGCACTCAATTGGGTGATTTCCAACCCTGCGGTCAGCGTCTCACTTGTTGGTGCCCGGCGGGCCTCTGAAGTCGAGGATAACATGGGTGCTGTTGGCTGGAGGCTGACGGACGATGCGAAGGCGGAAATCGATCGCGTCTTCGCTGAATACGAAATCGACACGGCACCTAACAAATGGACCGAACAGATTGATCGATAATTTGAAACGAAGGAGAAAAAAGTCGTACCGATGCAATCTGCAACCAAATATCGAACAGTTTTAATTTTTGGTGCCCCTGGCACAGGAAAGGGAACTCAGGGCAAAATTCTTAACCAGATTCCGGGGTTTGTGCATGTCGCTTGTGGAGAAGTACTCCGCGCCCTAGACCTCAATAGCAAACTCGGCAAGGTGTTCCTCGAATACTCCAACAAGGGTGAGTTTGTCCCAGACGATCTGGCGATTCAATTATGGCGTGACTATATCGACAATTTGGTGCAGACTGAGCAGTTCAAGCCAGCGGCAGACTATTTAGTTCTAGACGGAATCCCGCGCAACTTGCCACAGGCACGGGCGATGGACAATTATATCGATGTGCGTCAAATCATCTACCTGCGATGTCAGGACATGAAAGTGCTTGTGAAACGTATAAAAGGGCGGGCACTGCGTGAAAATCGGTCCGATGATGTCGACGAACAGGTGATTAGACACCGGCTCGAGGAGTACGAACACCAAACTGCACCGACCCTATCCTATTATCCGTCAGACCAAATCCAAGAAATCGATGCGACCGACACACCTGTAGGGGTTCTCTCCGAAATCACGAGCACCCTCCGAAGGGCACTCAGTTGATACGGGTTTCATCTGCGCTTTGTCATTTTCTGAGGGAAGCGGAAATTATCGAATCCGCTTGGATAGACATATCCAAGCGATATAGAGTAAAAAAATGATACGCCCTAAAAATTCTGAGAACCCTAAAACCCAGTCAATCCTGATTCTGACAATATTGCAGAAGCAGTCCATCCGCCCATTATCACTGCCCTGACCGTAACCTTTCGGTCTCTGCCTCGTCCACGGTCCAAGCGTCCGGATCAATCGCTACACGATAGACCGCCCGCGCTCGCTCAAGGTTCACCTTCCTTTCATGCACATCCTGTAACACCCTCTGTGGATCACGCTCCACAGAGGGACCGTAACCACCACCTCCGCAAGACTGCACCCGCATGATATCCCCCGGCTTTAGTTGAACTGTAACTTTGGAGCCCAGTTGGGTTGCTTCATTATCAGGGTTCAGTATGTAGCGCGCGATCTCCCCATCGCCTCCGCCGAAGAGCCCCCAAGGCCCCCATCGATCCCGATCTGCCAAGATGGTGAACGAAACCTCATGGTCAAAGAGGTAGTCACGCCGCAACCCAAGCCCACCGCGATATTTACCTGCGCCGTCCGAATCATCTACCAGCTCGTAGCGGGCAATGTGCACCGGATAGTTAATCTCTGTCTCCTCAATTGGTGCGTTCTCTGTGTTCTGTCCATGACACTGCACGGCATCGGGACCATCGCTGGCAACCCTCGCGCCATACCCACCAGCCATTGTCTCGTAATACGCATACAGTTCACCCGTGCGCGGAGAGGCTCCCCCGAATCCCATCTGACACATCATCGCTTTCGTCCCCGCCGGAATGCGGTCGGGGATGGCGGGCGCAAGGGCCTTGAGCAGGACATCGGTCAAACGCACCTGTGTCTCCCAGCCACCGACGACAGGTGCCGGCGGCGTACAGTTGGCCACCGTCCCCAGCGGCGCATCTATCTGAACCAAACGATAGAAACCCGCATTGACCGGTATATCCGGGTCAATCAGGCTTTTTAGGACATAGGCACACGCAGAGAAGGTTTGAGCATACGTGGAGTTAACGGGTGCTCGCCGCTGCGGTTCAGATCCGTTCAGGTCGAAAAGAACACCATCCTCATTGATAACCAATTTCCCCACAAGGCGCACCGGCTCATCGGTGTAACCGTCGTTGTCAACGTAGCCTGTAGCGGTGAAGCCCCCTTGAGGCAGCTTTGCAATTTCCGCCCGTGTCCGACGCTCGGTGTAGGCAAGCAGTTGGTCGATATAGAAAGCGACCGTTTCAGCTCCCATCCGATCCAGCAGCGCACTCAAGCGACGCACCCCGGTATTGTTGGAAGCTATCTGCGCTCGAAAGTCGCCTGCCGTTTCGTGCTTGGATCGAATCTGTGCAAGCACAAGGCGAAAAACATCCGAGTCAATCTCCCCGGCCGCTACCATTTTCACAGCAGAGATGATGACCCCCTCCTGAAAAACTTCGCGGAAGGCACCAATACTGGCGGGTGCGCCGCCGCCCACATCTACATGGTGCGCGAGATTGGCAACGTAGCCAAAAAGTTGGTCATTATAATATACGGGTGAGATAAGGGTGATGTCGTTGAGGTGAACGCCGCCAAGATAGGGATCGTTGGAAAGAATCGCATCGCCCGGGCCCAAGTTCTCTGGCCCATATTCCCGGATAACCCGCGGCACAGATTGAGATAACGAACCGAGATGCACCGGCTGGGTGAACGACTGGGCGACAGGCTGTAACTCCCTGTCAAAGAAGGCGCACGAAAAATCGGCGCGGGTTTTGATATTGGTCGAGTAGGCACTGCGGCGGAGAGCAATTGTCATCTCCTCCGTCGCTTCAATCAGCGCGTTACGAATAACTTCAAACTTGATTGGATCAAATGTCGGTTTCATAGTTTATCTTAACGCAAGTTGCTAGGTTCTGTTGACATTACCCACACTATAGAGCATAGGCTGAGAAATACTAAGCATAACACTACGGTTTCGGGGGACAATTCTGATGAAAATCTCTAAAATATAGTGAGCTTTATGTAAATTATTCCAACCGGCAAAACGCCAATCGCTCACCGACAAATCCCTCACGCCAGATACTATTACACGCCTCCGCCATCTCCTCAAGATTCTCCGTAACCTCAGCAAAGCGGTTACCGGGGACAGGTCCCATCGTGGGCGAAAAAAGGAAGTTATCGCGTCCGTAGAAAATCGCAAGGTCCACCATGCCAGTGCTATAGGCAACCTCGCGCACCGATGGACTGGTAATGGTGCCGGGTGGAAAGAAGAAATAGAGCAAATCGCCGGGGATTGGCAGAATTGTTGGATTTTCAAGGCCTATCTCGCTGGGTGCAAAGGGTGGGACAAGAGTGTAAACTTCGTTACTCGCGTATTTGGCATGAAAGGCGTCGCTTTCCTGTGGCAGTGCATTCCACACCGCCTCGCACGTCTTCGGCGCAAGGTCGTCAAGCATCCGCGCAATACAACTTACATCGCGCTTCCTAAGAGTCACTTCGATATATCGATCCATGCTGATCTCCTTAATTTTAGTGAAAAATAGGACTTACGCCGTTGAGCAATTAGTACCTTGAGGGCACCCGACTCGTGGTGGTAGAGTTCCTAACCTGCCAGTGATCGTAGGTTGGGAAACCTGCCCCCACGAGTGAATTTTTATGGTCGGACGTCAAAGTCATAGGCAGGCGGAAATCGGACACAATTTTCACAACCGAAATGCGTAAGTCCTAAAAAATACTAACCATTACGCTTGGAGCCCGAACTTCAATTCCGGCTGAAATCTCACCGAGATAGTGAAACCTAACACTTGAAAGGCATTGCGTTAGAATTGAGTTGAGGTTCACTCCATCTATAAGAGGATATTGTTGAAAATCATCGCTGTATCGTTTTTGATATAGATTCGGTTTTAACCGTTCAACCCAACCTATACCACTGTGCCATAATTTGCACAACGATTACGGCATACGGAGTATGCCTACTACCTTGGCAGTTTGCGTTAAGGAACAGCCTTCATCAATTGTCCTAAATTGGACTGAGACGTTAAACGGTTCGCAAGGCGTAGGGCTTCCCACATCGTCACCTGATTCGCTGTCAGCACTGTTTTGCCGACCGCCTCTTCAAGTTCGATCAGAAAATCAACGGTGTGCAGCGCGGTGTCCGGGATTAGTACCGCTTCCGCATCGGGATGGTCGTTGGCACACGCAAAGCGCAAGACTTCTTCGCGTTCAATAAGAGCAACCTCATCACCCGTCCAGACACCAAGACACCCCATGTGAACCACTTCAAGGCCTCCCGCCTCCAAAAAAGCGCGAAAGGCGTTTGAAAGCTCTTCGGGGTAGGTTGCGGCGACAGCAACACGCTTCAGTCCAAGTGCGTTGCTAGCACTGAGGAACGATAGCGATGTGCTTGAGGCCGGTACGCCGAGCGCATCGACTAAATCCTGCGCTTGACGCCGCGCTCCCTCCACACCAAATGCAAAACTCGCACTTGTGCAAGCCCATAAACAGACAGCAACGTTGTGAGGGTACAGCTCCTCTGCACCCGCCAACAGGTATTCTCGACTGCCGGTGATAAGGCTCTCGTCAATCCGATGCAGGTTTGGGCTATCGGTATGAACAACCTGAACCTCAACCGCAGGTTTCAACGCAGCAGCAAGACGTGGGTAGTCGTCCTCCGCAGAGTAAAGGGGGTAGAGGATACCAATTTTTAGCTTATCGTTCATCTGTTAGGGCACCTCTCTCAAATAGTCGTAGACAATCTGCGCGTATCCCTCAGCATAACTGCTCTCCATGTAGAAGGCCTCTCCATATTTCAGCGGTGATAGCGGGGTAAGATCGCACAACGGAGAGGCACCGAGAGTAATCCTGCCCTGTCCCTTCGCGGTGAAGTGAACCTCTACATCTTGGGCTGTTTCGCTGCAATCAATTAATTGTTTGAGGGCAGGTCCCGGACCGTCCGCTCTGGGAATAATCTTCAACCGCCAAGCGGGGGCCAAGGAGGGCATTGCATCGTGGGACACAACGGTTTCCACACTGGAACTGATATTCAGCACCGGCACACCACTGAGCGAGGTTTCCGTCACCATGCACCGATCCGCTTGCGTCACTTTTAGGCCCGCGTACACCTTCGGCGTTCCGTAAATTTCCCTGCCCGCAGCGATACCAGCAGGACCGTTATGAAAAACGTGAGAGCAGTAGAATCCAATCTGCTCCCTGAAACGGCACTTCATTAAAATAAAAGATTCTTCAAAAGGACCATAGTTGGTGTAGAAGGGCACCTCCAGTCCTGAAGCTACGCACAATCCGTCCTCCGCTGCTTTTAAAGGTTCAGGGAGAAAGCCCTGAACAGCGGCAGGGACAGCGTAAAAAAAGACAAATTGAAACCGCACATTCCGATAGATTGCCGGCAGCAGTGGATAAAAGGGGTTGGCCACCGGTATATTCCAGCCGTCGTCGTGTTTAAGTCCCATCATTGGGATCCTCCTCTCCGCTAACAATGTCATCGGAGCGCAGCTTCTCGGTCTTCGCCGCATCCACCGTCCACGATTGGGTATCGACCGCAACTTTATAAATCTCCCTCGCCCGCTCAAGGCTCACCTTCCCCTCACGCACGTCGCGGCACACCAAGTTTGGATCACGCGCTTCGGGAGGACCGTAACCGCCACCACCGCAGGTGCGGTAGCTCATTACCTCCCCCGGTTTGAGCTGTACGGTTACTTTGGAAATGAGTTCAACGGGATCCGTGTCCGGATTCAGGATGTAACTTGCCTTGAGCCCCGGCTGTCCACCAAACAGACCCCACGGGCCCCAACGGTCTCGATCCGCCAAGATAGTGAAAGAGGGTTCATGACCGAGAAATTCGTAATCCCGCCGCAGCCCTAGCCCGCCGCGATGTTTGCCCGCACCATCAGAATCATTTACCAATTCGTAGCGCGTAATGCGTACTGGGTAGTTCGTTTCGGTCTCCTCAATGGGTGCATTCTCGGTATTCTGACCATGCGTTTGCACGGCGTCGGGACCGTCGCTGGAAATTCGCCCCCCAAACCCACCCGCCATTGTTTCCAGAAAACAGTAGTACTCCCCCGTGCGCGGGTCGGCCCCGCCGAAACCGGCGTGACACATCATGGCTTTCGTGCCCGCCGGCACTCTACCCGGGATAACCGGCGACAGTGCCTTAAACATCACATCAATCAGGCGGGTTTGCGTCTCCCACCCTCCCACAACCGGGGCGGGTGGCGCGCTATTGACCACCGTCCCTTCGGGAGCGAGCATCCGCACAAATCCGTAGAAACCCGCATTTGTCGGTATGTCGGGGTCAATTAAACACTTAAGGACATACGCGCAACCGGAGAAGGTCTGGGCATACGTGGAGTTCACCGGTGCTCGTCTTTGGAGATCACAGCCGGTCAAATCAAAGAAAACACCATCGTCGTCAATTACCATCTTCGCCACAAGGTGTACCGGTTCATCGGTAAAGCCGTCATTGTCAACGTAACCGTCGGCGGTGAAAACCCCTTGAGGCAGCTTGGCAACCTCCGCCCGCGTGCGTCGCTCGGCATAAGCGATCAGTTCATCAATGTAAAAAGTAAACGTCTCCAATCCCATCCGATCCATAATTGCACACAACCGACGCATGCCGGTCGTGTTCGCCGCCACTTGTGCCCGAAAGTCGCCCCCGGTTTCGCGCTTCGACCGAATCTGCGACAGCACCAACCGAAAAATATCAGGCAGCATTTCGCCCCCACGCACCAGCTTCACCGGCGGAATGATGACACCCTCTTGGTAAACCTCACGGAATGCGCCCACACTCGCCGGTGCACCGCCGCCTACATCAACATGATGAGCAACGTTCGCGACATAACCGAAGGGCGCGTCGTTGTAGTACACGGGCGAAATGAGGGTGATGTCGTTGAGGTGGCCCCCACCCCCATACGGATCATTGACTAAGAGCGTATCCCCCGGACCGAGGTTTTCAACCCCATAGTCAATGATAGCCTTCGGGACCAACTCAACCAGCGATCCCAAGTGGGTCGGCTGACCGAACGATTGCACCACCAATCGCAATTCGCGATCGAAAAAGGCACAGGAAAAGTCTGCACGGGTCTTGATGTTAGTTGAGTACGCGCTACGCCGGAGGGCAATTGTCATCTCCTCTGTCGCTTCCAACAGCGCATTGCGGATAACCTCAAATGTGATTGGATCGACTCGGTCTGGGGATTGCACCAGTGTTTCCTCCTACAATTTCGACAAGAACAACAATTCAATCGCTGTTTTAACCTAACCCAACTCGCTAGTAGCACGCATATTGCTTTAGAAATTCCCGATTTCGTTGTACTGTTTCAATACTTATGAAATCGTGGATTCACGGTTTGGCAATGTTTCAGTTCCTGAAACAAACCAAATCGTAACCAATCTTATCGGGGCCCCGTATGCCGTAACCCTTGTGCAAATTAACGCACGACGAAGCACACCCACTACAATTGAACCAATGCACCAATGAACTAATGGATCAATGTACTACTGAGTACTGCTGAACGATGGAAAGCGGGTGGCGGAGAGCGACCCAGGGTCACGCCCCTCCAACGCCAACGCTACCATGCGCTCAGCAGCAACAAGACCAATCGAGTTGCCGTATCCGCTGAAGCCCACGGCAAAGACGACACGCTTTTCGTCCGGGAAGGACCCTACAGCGACACGACGGTCGGGCGTGAAGCCGTGAATACCTGCCCACTGCCGTTCAACCTCAAATTCAACGCCCGGAAACCATAGACGCAGATAGTTCACTAGATTCACATGTAGGTCCGGCGTCACAGCATCTTCGGCGGTGTACTCCTGTGCCTCGAAGAACGCCCGCGCACCTCCAATGAACACACGCCCATCCGGAAATTGACGAAAATAGTGGTTCTCGGTGATGCCTGCAACGTCAATTAAACGCTCCACCGGCGTTGTCACCGTTACCTGGCCCCGCACGGGCCTCACAATGCCGCGCAGATATGGGTGGAGATCGCCTCCATAGCCGTTGGTAGCGACATAGACCCTGCGACACCGGATATGCACTCGGCGTCCACGAACAAGGAGACATCCCCCCGCCGATTCAATGGCATAGACCTCGTTGTGGTCATAAAGTGTGGCACCAGAGGCGGCAGCAATGGCTTCCGTCAACCGCGCAGGCTGCACCATGAAATCGTTTTCAACCTGCATCATCGCGGCGTAACCCGATGACCCGTAGGGGTCACCATGCGAGAACTCAACCGTCGCGCCATCGGCTTCCAGTTCACGAGCCCAGTGCTCCAACTCACGGGCTTCGGCGCGGCTCTCAGCGAGATGGACTGCCCCATCCTCAAGCGGAACATCAAAGCGGTCTGCCAACGAGCGCATTCGGATCACGTTTTCACGCACCATCGTTAGAATGGCGCGGGCAGATTCTCGTCCTATCTGCTCTACCAGAACCGGATAGGGCTCGCGTTGTCCCGTCAAAACAAACCCCGCGTTTCGACCTGACGCCCCAGCGGCGGGAAAACGCGCATCTACGAGCGCAACATCGCGCTCGCGTTCACGAAGTAGTGTCGCGGTATAAGCCCCCACGATGCCGGCACCGATAACGACATCATCGTGTTCCACCTGAATGGGGTCAGGCACTTCCTGCCATACGGATACGGTCACAATTTAACCTCCTGAACGTGAGCGCAGCGACGGGAAAATTTGCAAATGGACGGTGCGCCCCAACAATTGTCAAAATTGTAGCACGCTTACCTCAGAAATTAAACCAAAAAGTTTAGGCGAAAGCTGTACCAAAAAATCAACACAAAATATAACAAAACTGTGTTATAATCTTTGAGGCGGTTATTTTAGCGTTTCTAAACCTAAGTAACATCTCCCAACGTTGCAATCGGTAAAGATGACTTCTCCATAGATCTTCCCAATATGTTAACAAATAATACAAACAGTGTCGGCATCATCGCAAACCCAGCGTCAGGCAGAGATATCCGTAGACTGGTTGCCCACGGTGCAGTGTTCAACAACGACGAAAAGGTCAACATCGTCCGCCGCGTCCTGCTGGGACTTGAGGCGGTAGGCGTTAGCAGCGTGTTTCTGATGCCCGACTCGTTCAGCATCGGTCCAAAAGCACTTGATGGGCTACAGACCGAGCTCGATGTTTCAATTCTGCCTATGTTCAAAACGTTCACCCAAAGAGATTCAACGCAGGCGGCTGAACTCATGGCAGCGGAGGGGGTCGGCTGTATCGTCACATTGGGTGGAGATGGCACCAACCGCGCGGTAGCCAAGGGGTGTGGTAACGTGCCCCTCATGCCAATCTCTACCGGCACTAACAACGTTTTCCCCACAATGCTGGAAGGAACGATTGCCGGAATGGCAGCCGGCTTAGTGACACGTAGGCTGGCAGATGAAGCGGTGCAACGGGCACCCCGCCTGGACATTTTTTGCGAAAAAGCCAGCGAGAGCGATCAGATGGGCGAGCTCGGTTACGCTAATTCGACTGAACACGCAGCGCAAACTTCTGGGGATACCGAAACGCCAGATGACATCGCTCTGGTAGATGTCGCTGTCTACGATGAGCGATTCGTTGCCTCCCGCGCCATCTGGGATGCAGCCAAAATAAAGGAGGTTATTTTGACCCGCGTTGAGCCGGGTAGCATCGGTCTTTCATCAATCGGTGCCCACGCGCCAATCCGGGGTAACTCTTCCGAGCAGGGGCTATATCTTCGGTTGGGGTCGGGGGGGCAGCCGGTGCTCGCTCCCATCGCCCCCGGTCTCCTCCGCGAAGTCAGCTTGACGGAATCTCATCCTTTGGCACCGGGTGAAACAGTCACTGTGAAGCATCAACAACCCTGTGTCCTTGCCCTTGATGGCGAGCGCGAAATTGAACTGCGGCAAGGTGTAACCGTCCAATTACAATTGAACCCCAAGGGTCCCCGGGTGGTAGATGCACGCAAAGCAATTGACATTGCTGCCCGAGCCGGCGTGTTTATCCGACAAGCCTGACTTCGGCTCAGATATTGACAGTCGATGGACTGGTGGTTAATAGCAGGTCTCAATCTTCATAACTGATAGGACTTACGCAGTTGAACGCCCAAAAACTTGTAGTTCAGCGATTTGTCGCCGCTGGGCACCGTTGCCAACGCCCGGCGAATCGGGCAACTACAGCAGAGACTCCCTACGGAAGTATGTAACTCCTAACTGACTTTATTTCTTGACATCAATTTTGCTTTAGTATATCCTTTCGAGACTTACAATTCAATCAAAAATCAATCAAAAATCCCTTGTGGATTGTGAGCCAATGGGGGCGATGTGTCCGGTTTCACAGATTCATATAAGCCTTGATGCCCGACGTTGGAGGCATTCGCCACTTTTCGCTTATGACTTGGGAGGAAAATGATATGGCAAATACAATTAACCCACCGCAGATCCGACACATGGCAACGCTCTGGACCTTAACAGACTATGGCGACGCGGATGGAGAATGGTCTACTGATCGGAAGTTAGTGGAGATCAAAAACGCCGGATTCGATGGCTTTCTCGGTCGAGTACCGGTCGTTACTGCCGAGCATGTACAACAGCACGGGTTATTGTTTGCAGCAACTGTGGATATAGGGGAGGCTGCTGAGGTTGAACCAAAGCTTCAGGCAATCAAAGAGGTGGGAGCAGTCTGTGTCAATGTGCAGATGCTTGACCACGATACCTCAACAGAAGAAGCGATAACACGGGCACGCCAAGTCATGGAGACCGCAGGCAGATTAGAGATGGATGTGGCTATTGAGGTGCACCGCGACACCTGCACTGAGACGCCAGAAAAGGCTTACGCGCTCGCAGAAGGTTTTGAGAAAGCGGAGGGACGCCCCTTAAAAATGACGTGGGATTTCTCACACCCTGCTATCATCAAGCACCTGTCGCCACCGTACTGGGATCGACTGGCAGAGCGGATTGACTTAATCCAACTTGCACAGCAGTTTCATTTCCGTCCTTTTAACGGACACCACTGCCAGATCCCCGCGCTCGATCACGAGGGCGAGTTCACGCCGGAGTTCTTGGACTGGCTCGAGTTTGCGGATCGACTCATCGAAGTCTGGCTGCAGGCGGCGACGCCGGGGCGAAAGATGTTTGTCTGTCCTGAACAGGGAGCAATGGGCTATACACTGTCAGTATTTCCAGACCGATGGAAGGATGTGCAAGCCATTCGAGGTGAAGTAGAGCGCGTTTGGCAAAAGCACATCAAAAACTGGACACCTCCTCAATAAGGGCGGCAATCACCTAGACTAACCAATGGTGCTAGTAGTGGTAGGCATATTGCTTTAAATCTCCCGACTCATCTCCGTATGCTGTGACCTCAAGAGTTCATTAGTTCAAAAGTTCATTAATTGTACGAATGAGCCAATGAACTAATCAACCAACATAGCCCCACCGGGGCGATAGGTGTATAGCAGAGCTCACAGCTTTATGGAATGAGCAGGTGAGAATCGAGGAGGGTAGAAAGATGTCTGTTCTAACGGTAGAAGACCGAAAATTCTGGGAGGAAAACGGTTACATAGTCATTCACAAAGCCGTGCCACCGGAGAACCTCAAAGCTGCCGAGCGAGCTGTGTGGAATTTTTTGGAGATGCGGCCCGACGATCCGGAGAGCTGGTACCCCGACCCGCCTCGTTCTACTATCATGACGGAGATATATCAGCATCAGGCACTATGGGACAACCGTCAGTATCCTCGCGTTCATCAAGCGTTTGCGGAAATTTGGGGAACTGAGAATCTGTGGGTGAGCATTGATCGGGCCAGCATGAATCCGCCAGAGCGACCAGATTGGAAACATCCCGGTAAACTTCACTGGGATACCCAATTGCAACTACCAATTGAGTTCTGGGTTCAAGGGGTGTTATACCTGACGGACACCGCAGCCAATCAGGGAGCGTTCACCTGCGTACCGAGATTCCATCGACAGCTTGAGGCTTGGTTAAAAAAACTGCCGCCGGAGGCGAATCCACGTAAGCAAGATCTGGAAAGCCTTGGGGCGCAACCGATTCCCGGAGCAGCGGGCGACCTCATTATCTGGCATAGTGCCTTGCCCCACGGCAGCAGCTCCAACACAGCAACGCACCCACGAGTCGCACAGTACATTACCATGTTCCCGTCGCAGGGATATGATGAGGACGCCCGAAACCATCGGCTTAAAGCGTGGCGAGATCGCCTAGCGGGACTAGTCATAGAGGTCACCGGTGTGACGACGTGGGAGCTCCGAAACGAGAAGGAGCACCAAACAGGTCAAACAGCAGAACTGTCTCCATTAGGACGAAAATTGTTGGGACTGGATCGATGGGAATAAAGTAGTAGGCATATTCCGTATGCCGTAACCGGTGTTCCAATTCAACAACATCGGGACGTTGAGCGTTCAACTGCGTAAGTCCTATTAAAGAGGAAACGATAAATGGAAAAGCGAACATGTGGAAAATCTGGCATTGAAATCTCTGTAATGGGGATCGGCGGTTGGTCTTATGGGGGAGGGGATTACTGGGGGCCTCAAGCGCAAGAAGATGTCGATGCGGTGGCACACGCAGCGCTCGACCACGGTATCAACTTCTTTGACACGGCGGAGGGATACAACGAGGGACGGAGCGAAGAAGCGGTAGGTATAGCCTTAAAAGGGCGGCGCAGCGAAGCGGTTATCGCTACCAAGATTAGTCCGAACAATACCGAGCCCACAGTTTTGCGCGAGCATTGCGATGCTAGTCTCCGCCGATTGCAGACGGATTATATCGATATCTATATCGTTCATTGGCCCATCACGGAACACTCTGTTAAGGACGCGTTTGAAACCTTGAACGCGTTGAAGGAGGAGGGTAAGATCCGGTCAATTGGCGTTAGCAACTTTGGTGTAGAGCAACTGTCCGAAGCCCTTGCCACCGGCGTTCAGATCGATGTGAACCAGCTCTGCTACAATCTCCTATCACGGGCGATTGAGTTGGAGATTTTACCGTTATGCCAAAAACACGGGATGGGGATTTTAGGGTATATGCCGCTGCTACAAGGCCTTCTAACCGGTATGTATAAGACAGCAGAGGAAATTCCAGCGGTCCACGCACGGTTCCGACATTTTCGTGGGGATCGGGAAAGGGCAGGGCACGGTGAAGAGGGGGCAGAGGAGGAAATGTTCGTCGCCGTTGAAGGTATTAAAAAAGTCGCCGAGGCGGAAGGGGTTCCCATGAGTCGCCTTGCAATCGCTTGGACCATTGCAAAGCCCGGTATCACCTGTGAGTTGGTCGGCACCCGCAATCTATCGGAACTTGAGGAGAATCTACATGTTGCGGCACTCACCCTTTCCCCTGAGACTATCGCAAAATTGGATGAACTGACAACACCGCTGCTACAAAAACTCGGCACCAATGCGGATTACTTCCTAGCCCGACGCACCCATTAGACGATATTAAAATCAAGTTGTCACCTAAAGCCGCTTCAGTATTTTGTCGAGATGTGAATCTTGACCTACGGGTTCTGTTGACACAAGAATTATCTCAGTAAGAATAGCAGAACCTCATGAGCGAAAAAAAATATCACGAGAGTTACACTTGATCCGAATAATCCATCAAAGGAGAAAATTGACTGGGAACAAGTGGACACAATGACAGAGGAAGAGATCCAGACGCGCAACCTATAACACCGGAAGAACTAGAAGAATTTAAACCTGTTACTGATGCGAAGGCTATCCGTGGAGGTATAAACCTGAGTAAATTTTTGAAGGAGAGTCAAGATGACACCAGACCACGATGTCATAATTATCGGTGGCGGGCATAACGGCTTAGTTACGGCGGGGTATTTGGCGGAGGCAGGGTTAGATGTCCTGTTGTTGGAGCGGCGTGATTGCCTCGGCGGAGCATGTGTAACCGAGGAACTGTTTCCCGGCTACCGATTTTCCGCCTGTTCCTATATCTGCCATCTGTTACAGAACAAGGTCATCAAAGAACTGGAGCTGCACAAACACGGCTTTGAAGTCTATCACCTCGATCCCTCACGCTTCCAACCGTATCCCGATGGCTCACGCTTACTTGTCTGGGACGATGTGGAACGCACCCAAGAGGAGATTGCCCGGTTCTCCTGCCGCGATGCGAAGAATTTTCCAAAATGGTTAGACTTTTGGAAGCGAGCAGCAAGCATTATCTATCCATACTTTCTGACGACACCCCCAACGATCAGCCAAATCGCCGAACGGGCGCGCGGCACCGATGATGAAGTATTACTTGACCGGCTCCTCACCGTAAGCATGAAAGACCTACTGACCGAGTTTTTTGAGTCCGAGGCGATGCAGGGCGCATATGCCCAAGCGCAAGACGCCGGCGATATCGACGCGCCGGGGAGTGCATGGGCTTACACCTATATCAAATGCGGCAACTTTACCAAACCCGAAAATAACGGCATCGTCAAGGGTGGAATGGGAAGCATTACACAGGCACTTGCCGCATCCGCCCGGGCGCGCGGGACAACGTTACAAACCGGGGCGACAATCAACCGCATTATCGTTGAGGATGGGACAGCCTGTGGGGTCGCCCTTGCAGACGGTACGGAGATTCGCAGCCGCATCGTTGTTTCCAACGCCGACCCCAAGCGCACCTTCCTCAAGCTCGTTCCATGCGAACACCTCAGGCCTAACTTCATAGAAAGCACCACGCGGTTGAAAACAAATGCCGCTTATCTCAAATTTCACGCTGCCCTCAATGACCTTCCCGATTTCTCTACCTACTTCAATGGTGACTTCGACCCACGCTACCTGTCAGAAATCAAGATCTGCCCATCCATTGAATACTATGAGCGCAGTTGGGAGCAGGCCAAACATGGTTTGCCCTCCAGTGCCCCTGTGATGGAGGTGCAAATTCCGTCCGTCTACGACCCTACAATGGCACCGGCGGGCCATCACGTCATGTCGATCTGGGCACTCTACGCCCCTGTCCATCTACGGGAGGGAACGTGGGATGGACGGCGGCAAGAGGTCGGGGAAGGGCTTATTGACACCCTTTCCGCCTATGCGCCAAATCTCCGTGATATTATCGTGGACTGGTCGCTGTTTACACCCATCGACCTGGAACGGCGGGTCGGTCTCACCGACGGAAACATCCGTCACCTCGATATCGTTGCCAGCCAATTCCTTGCTCAACGGCCGCTCGCCGGTTGGGCGCACTATCGAACGCCTATCACTAATCTCTACCTCTGCGGGGCAGGCACACACCCCGGCGGCGAAGTCACTGGAGCACCGGGGCATAACGCCGCCGCTGTTATCCTGTCGGATTGGTCAAACGCAGGAAATTGAACCTTCCCTTTACTCCAGGTAGAACCAAATCTGCGTTAAGCTCCACAGCCGTCTTCAGACTCTCCAGATGATTGATATGCCCTTGGAAGTCCATATAATTCCACTGACTCCAAAAATAGTCCCGAATTTTCCCGTTGCCCGACATCAGATCGCCACAGGAGAATATCCGTTGTCCGTCTAACTCGAAAAGATAACCCACCGAGCCAAACGTGTGGCCCGGCAGCGGAATCACATCGAAACGAATCCCCTCCCATGACACGCTCTCGTAGTCGTAAGCGTATTGGTCCGGAACAAGATCTTCCAAGGGACCAAAGCAGGGATTGTTTATCCACAAATTATAGTAATACTGGTGCAGACACGCTTTTACAGCCAATTGCCTATCTCCATTGCTTTTTATAGTTCTAATTATAATCTTTTCTACTTTCAGTTTAAAAAAAAGCCCCACCGCATAGAGCGAGGGGGTTTATATTGACCATTAGCTTGTTATTATTGTTCGATGTTAGGCTCTTGCGGTGCCTCCGGTACAGACGGAGCAGGGGGCGTCCGTAACCGCCGAGTCCGTTCCGGCGAGCGTTGTTCCTCCATTGGCATCTCGCGCTCTTCGACCTCACGCTTGTTTGGTTCCAACTCTTTTTTAACTGGAGTGGGTTTAGAGTTGACCGCTTCCGGTGCTATGGACTTGACTGCTTCGGGTACGCCTGACGGAGCAACCGGGACCTTAGCCTGACTTTTCTCGGTTACCTCGGCAGCTGAGTTCGTAGATTTTTCTGATAAATCAGGTGAGTCAAAGGTTGCATCTATTGCATCATCCGACACCCCCGCGTCTATTAGGAAATCTATGAGTTCCGCCGCGCCTTCTATACCATCAGCCCAATTCTCGTTAGACGGTTCTATAGTATATGTCAGCATCCCTTGTTTTAACTGCGCTTCGACCTCTTCCATCGAAATGCCATGTGCGGCAGCTAAAAGCGTTTTCATCTGATAATCTTCTAGGTTTTCCCCTTCGGGGACTTGTACATTCTCAAACACAAAGTAACTGTTAGGGGTAATCAGTTTTTCATTTTCTTCCGGGTAACTGACATATCCCCCTTCAATGGGTGGACTCCCCTTTGGGAAGGGGGCTAAATGAACTTTGCCATCTGGGGTTGTAATTTCGCGAAACTCTATTTGATCGATGGGGATTTCAACAAATTCTTCCGTGGCAGCAGGTTGTTGGATTTGCGGTTTATATTCCCATCTATCTATCGGGGGAGGTTCCATTGGGACCTCAACGGACAGCAGTTTTTTATCGAATTAAGCCTAGCCGCATTCGGAGTTTCGTTAATTTCAAGGGCGTTCCACGATGGAATTATCTCTTCGGTATGCTCTTGATAAAGATAATAACCAATGCCAGCAAACAGAATAAGCATTACGACGATTGATAAGGCAAACAAACGGTTAAACATGATAATCCTCCTTGTTTCTCAGGTTGATGCAACGTCCTGATTACGTTGGACATGCTCTCAATGGCGTGGTCGTTGAGGAATAATTGTTTGTGTTGCGCCGGATTAATGTGTGAGGGGGTCATGATATCAACCTTTCCTTACCAGTAAGCGATAGCTTCAGCAATCTCACCGAGGTGTGCCCCATTCCAAGTGACATCTGCCACGATGGGAAGCGCGTGGGTGACAAACCGTTCCGGGAAGGTTGCCTTCACCTGACAGGTAGTATTGGTGCCCCCAGGGGCATGGAGATCTATCGTTGTCGGAGAGAGCTGTACGCCATCAACAGAACGGAAGTGTAGGGTGCACTCGCGCGCTTCCGATTCATGATTGGTGATAGTGAGGTTAAACGTCACTGTCCCGCCGGGCTCGATACGAACCTTGTAGGGATAAAACTCCACCCAGTGTGGGTCCATCCCCATATTGGGGTGCGGTTGGTCCAGAATCTGCGTAAAGAGATTCGTCCACCGGTCCATCCAATCAACCCAACGCTCTGCTTTCGACCGATCGAATGGGACGCAACCACCATGGCCCGTAAGAATCTGGTCCGGCGCAGAATCAAGAATCTGTTGGGGCATATCCCGGTAACTCGAAACCGGGGTCCGATTCTTGGGGATGAATGAGTGAATAAAGTCCCTCTGTTCGCGGAATGAAAGCCCAGAGATATTATCTCCGACGCAGAGGAATTTTTGTCCATCCACCGTGAACCAGATGAGATGATGGTAAAAGGTCTGGCCCGGATGCTGTTCAACGAAAAATTCAATCCCACGCCACTGGAAAGCCTCTCCCCGTTCAACGACGTGATCGACCTTCATTCCGTGCGGCACCGCACAAGGCATGTCGTAATTTTCCGGGTGCTCTAGGATATCCTTGAGTTCCGGGGATGACACCACCCGCGTCCCGTAACACGCTTGCAACATCGGGTAGCCAGCAAGGTGGTCATCGTGATAGTGAGACGGCAGAAACCATTCGACGGTGTGAATTCCTAGCTCTGTTTCGAGATAGGGCGACAGATTATTGATAAAACGGTGCGGATTGGCACTGATGGGGGCGTTAGATGTATAGCCACAGTCGATGAAAAGCGCGTGCCCTTCATCGTCCCGAATAATATAGGTGTTCGCACCAGAATTCGTGACCTCGTAGACATGCTGTGTGATTTGACGAAAGTCGGGGCGATAGTATTCGTAGGGGTGGGCATGAAAGAGCTCATACAATTCCTCCAACGCCGCTTGTAGTTCGGCAAACGCTTCCTCGGTCCGTTCAAATGGTTCACCGTGACCCGGTAGAACCAAATCTGCGTTAAGCTCCACAGCCGTCTTCAGACTCTCCAGATGATTGATATGCCCTTGGAAGTCCATATAATTCCACTGACTCCAAAAATAGTCCCGAATTTTCCCGCTGCCCGACATCAAATCGCCACAGGAGAGTATCCGTTGTCCGTCTAACTCGAAAAGATAACCCACCGAGCCAAACGTGTGGCCCGGCAGCGGAATCACATCGAAACGAATCCCCTCCCATGACACGCTCTCGTAGTCGTAAGCGTATTGGTCCGGAACAAGATCTTCCAAGGGACCAAAGCAGGGGTAGTAGGAGGTGTAATTGTCATAAATATCATAAGACGCCTTGAGGAGATCGGTCTCCTCGAAGAAACGTTTCTCCGCAAACGGGAGGATAATCTGCGCGCCACCCCTTTTCCAGTGGGCCGCAGCGGAACAGGTGTCCCGATGAAAATGGGTCAGTAACACCTGATCGACCCGCTGAACACCGTTGGTCTCAAGTTTTGTCGGGGAGCTCCCGCAGTCAATTAGAAGCGTTTTATCGTTTGCAGTTACTCCATAAACGCTGCATGTGTCTTTAATAAAAAAGATATTATCGGTTAATTTTCTCATACTTGACTGCCTCGTTTAGATTTGATTTTGTGTTGGTGGAGGGAAACGCGATCCAAGACGTGCTTAATCAACCTGCCCTTTCTCCATGAATGCCGGAACATCAATACACTCCCCGTTTCGACGGGCGGACTCCCAACCTGCGAGCACCGGAGCTAAAGAGAAAAGGCCATCGTGGTAGTCGTTCAGCAAGAGACTGGGATCGTTTGCCCGCACAGCTTCAATGAAAACGCGGTCCTGCTCAAACCATGGGTCAAACGACTCTGCTTGATAGACCGCTTCGCCGTTGACCTCAATGGATTCATAGCCGTAGATCGCCAGATACCCGCCTTCGTAGAAGACTGTAAACCATGGCTCAGCCCGAAAACTGGGCGCGGCTGAAATGAAGGTCAGCGTCATCGTCGCTTGGTTGGAGAAACGGTAGTTGAAGGAAGAGGTCAGAGGGTTGTGGTAGGATGGACGCTGGCAGTAGAACGCTTGCGCTCGATCAACCTTCAAGCCTGTCATGAAACGGGCGTAGTCTGTCGCGTGGACGCCCCAATCCAACGCCTGTCCGCCAGATTTGTCCATATCAGACCACCAAGAATCCTTTTGCGATCCGGATGGGGGTTCGGGGAGTCCACTAACACTTTGGAATCGAACATGGACGATTTTCTGCCCTTCCAGACGTTTACGGGCTTCCTGAAAAATTGGGCGATATCGTTCCCGAAAGCAGACGGTGCTGATCACGCCGGCACTCCGAATCGCATTGTCAATTTTATGGGCGACGTCCAGCGTCAATGCTTGGGGCTTTTCGCTGAAAATGTGAATCCCTTTTGTTGCGGCGGTCGCTTCGACATCAACCCGCGCATAAGCCGGAACGACGGAGTAAAGCGCGTCCATATCTTCGTTATCCAGCATCTCGTGTCCGTCGGAGTAGGTTCTAGAAATGTTAAACGATTCAGCTGTCGATTTGAGCGATTGTGGGTTGCTATCGCAGATGGCGACAATTTCAACGCCATCGAGTTTTAGCAGATTCGGGATGTGAGTTCGATTTGCCCAAGACCCGCAGCCGTAGATACCGATGCGGGTCTTGCTATCTGTTGAAGCCATGAAAGGGTTCCCTCCATTATATCAGTTCGATTGGGTTGATGATTCAAGTATAACCCATCTTCGCGCTCCGCTCAAGAGGATTTGTGCTTACAGACACTGCCTCTTACCTTTCCCTGCTTTCTACGCTTGACGGAGTTTATGTTGGATGATATGATTGGAGCAATTTCTGGTAGATATGCGATTTTTAATATCATTCGTTTGAACTTTTTCTCTTTTCAATTGAAATTTTAAGTAAGCAAGGAATTTAATGATGGAATTTTACGAAAGAAATGGGGTTATCATATATGCTGGGGATTCTCTCAATCTATACTCAAGGTGGGAAGCTCCGGTTGTAATCATTTCCGACGGACCTTATGGTGTGGGTGGTTATCGTGGGGATCTACCAACCTCAGAATGTTTGCGCGAATGGTATAGACCACACATACAGAAGTGGAGTGAATATTCAACACCTATGACTACGCTCTGGTTCTGGAATACTGAAATTGGTTGGGCAAACGTCCACCCGATTTTAGTTGAATACGGTTGGGAATATAGAAATTGTCATATATGGGATAAGGGAATAGCACACATCGCCGGTAATTCAAACAGTAAAACGCTCAGAAAATTTCCTATAGTGACTGAAGTGTGCGTTCAGTATACCAAGAAGGCCTTTTTCAAGGCAGGTGGTATCCAGATGGATATGCAGCAGTGGCTTCGCTATGAATGGGAGCGAACTGGACTGCCTCTCTATAAAACGAATAAGGCTTGCGGCGTAAGAAATGCAGCAACAAGGAAATATTTTACGAAAGATCATCTTTGGTATTATCCACCACCTGAAGCATTTGAAAAGATTGTTGAATATGCTAACAGATATGGAAGTAAAGACGGTAAACCATACTTTTCACTAGATGGTCAACAACCCATTACGGGCAGAGGATGGACGAAATTAAGAAGTAAATTTTATTGTGAAAACGGGATCACAAACGTTTGGCGAGAGCCAGCGGTTCGAGGAAATGAACGTCTAAAAAAAGAATATAAGTCCATACATAATAACCAAAAACCACTGAGACTCATTAGTTTATGCACTTAATAGATAAAGGCTTGACTTTTTGGCGTATTTTTGAGATAATCATATCGTCTAAACCCGCATGAATAAAGGAGTCAAGTATGAATTTACTTGAGATTGTCGAGCGATTTTCGACTCATGAAAATTGTATTAAGCATCTCGAACAAGTGCGATGGGGAGATTCCCCGGAGTGTCCCCATTGGCTCCTATAGGTAAGGCGACTTAGAATCGCCATCAATTATTCACAACGATTGGCAAGTTCACTCATATAATATCAAAAACAAAATAGATTGTTAAGTCTAAAACTATTAAATGCGTGAAAGAATAACGATGCCCGAACGCATAATCACAAAACCGGACGAAATGGAATGGCTCATCGTCCCCGCCGGTGGGTTCATCATGGGATCCGATGATGAACGGAGCTGCCGCGTCAAGGAGATCGATCCTGAATTTCCTGATGAATGGCTTGCGCGTGAGCGGCCACAACGAAAGGTCTACCTTTCCGAATACAGAATTGCGAAATACACGGTGACCAACCGGCAATTCAAGGCGTTTGTCGATGAGACCGGCTATCAGACGGCACGAGAATTAGATGGTCTCGGCAAATCAATCTGGTATAAGCTGCGAGAAGCCCCACTTGAGGAGCGGCTTGAGCACCCTGCTGTATGCGTAACGCGTAAGGATGCCCTCGCTTACTGTGAGTGGTTTAGTCAAGAAACAGGTGTCGATATCGGTTTGCCAACCGAAGCGCAGTGGGAGAAAGCGGCCCGAGGCTGCGACGGACGGCTTTGGCCCTGGGGAAATGAATTTGATGAAGCCAAATGCAATATTGCTGGAAAGGGTACAACCCCCGTTGGGAGCTATCCCCAGGGTGGTTCGCCTTACGGTGTCATGGATTGTGCGGCTAATGTCTGGGAGTGGTGCCATGATTGGTTTGAGACGGACTACTACCACCATGCCCCGTTTTGCAATCCACGGGGTCCTGATAGCGGCGAATATTACGTGGTACGCGGCGGCTCATGGTATCGGGGACGGCGAAGCGCGTGCAGTGTCCGAACCGCCGCCCGTTTTCGTCACTACATTGCGTGTTATACATTCGGCTTTCGTGTAGTTCGGAGATTTGCTCGGTAAATCTTTGAAGGTTTTAAACCGTCGTAACTGACAAGCAGCAATAAAAAAAGAAAAAGATGACATTCAGCGATTTTCAAAACATAGAACAAGTGATCAGCTAGTATCCCCTCGACATCAGGAGTGGGAAATTTATACCTGATGTGGCACTTGAACTTCCAGACCTGTTTATTGAAGATCTGAAATTTTTCGCTGGAAATGGGATCCATGGACGAAAGTGATACCTTCTTTCGTGAGAACTTTATTTTTCCCTTCTTGCATCAAGCGTGGAAACATCATCGGAAATTAAAACTCTGGTCGCACCGGTCTTTAGTCTATGATCGAGAATTGTATGGCGAACCTGATTACTCGGTATCCGCCGTGATTGAAGGGTTTTTTATTGATAATCTAATAAATAACCCCTTTTTAGCGGTACCTGAAGCGAAGAAAGAAGATTTCACCAAAGGTTGGGCACAATGTCTTGCAGAGATGGTCGCTTGTTAAAAGATACTGGTAGGAAGTAGGGTTTATTTTAACCAGTTGAAAACGGAAGATTTTTCGGCAATGCGGCACGCGCAATGAATTGCGCTACTACGAACAGATCTTAATTAGCATCAACAACTAGGCAAACCGTACACGGTGCAAGCCGCAGTGCGGTTTAGATGGGAGGCAAATTGCACGAAGCAGAGAATCAACAGGACAACAAAATCAGAATTGAATCTGAACCCTTTCAGCATTTTACAAGTGCTCTCTACCAAAAGGCTGGTGTTCCCCAAGCGGATGCCGATGCCGTCGCCCGGATGCAGGTTGAAACCGATGAGCGGGGTGTTTTTTCACACGGGACTCGGGCTCTTCCGGGCTATGTGCGCGGCCTCCTCACCGGCGAGATTAATCCAAAGCCAAACCCGCAGATCTTGACAGATGCGCCGAGCACCGCGCTCGTTGATGCGGATAATAGCCTTGGGCATGTCGCTGGTATATATGCGATGGATATGGCGATCGAAAAGGCTGACACCACAGGTTTTGCATCGGTTGCGGTCCGCAATAGCAACCATTACGGTGCAGCAGCGTGTTTCGCAATGAGGGCACTGCCACAGGGAATGATCGGGTTCAGCACGACCAAAACGGGTGGAGCAAGTGTCGTGCCGCACGGCGGGATGTCAGGGCTGCTCGGCAATCATCCCGTCGGCTACGCAATACCAACCAAAACGGAGCTGCCGATTGTGCTGGACATGGCATGTGGGCAGATTGCGTGGGGCCATGTCGGAACATATGCGATGGAGGGGAAACAGCTGCCTCCCGGCTATGTGTTGAACGCGGATGGCAAGCCGACACAAGATCCGAGTCAAGCGAGCGGGATGCTGCCCTTTGGTGGGTATAAAGGGCACGGTTTAGCAATCGTGATGAGTATCCTCAGCGGTGTGATGACCGGAGGCCCGGCAGCCTGCAATAGGACGCCGGAGACACCGCCCGACCTAGCGAGACGGGGACATTTCTTTTTTGCGATTAAGGTTAGTAACTTCTGTCCGTTGGACGAATTTACGGAAGCGGTGGATGCGGAAATCCGTACTGTCCGCAACGCGCCACGTGCTGAAGGTATTGAGCGCATCTATCTCCCCGGTGAGATCGAGTGGCTACATCAGCAGGATGCGTTGCGTAACGGCATCCCGTTGCATCCAGCGCACCTGAAATCACTAGCAACACTCGCAGACGAATTGAAGGTCAATGTCTTCTGGCGGTAAGGCCTAGGGTTTATACCCTGAACGATCCGTATTCCCTCCATACTTCATGGTATAAACGAGCAGGTTCGTCATGAAGCGATGGACATCTGTCGAGCGACGCAGCCGTAACATAGTTCGGCTTTCAATCTCCACCGTCTCCATCGCACACATATAATCCTTGCGATTAAAGATGACAGCCAATCGATTGTTTATAGTGATTCCTCTTTGATACTTGAACTGCGTGGGTTTTGGATGGTTTTCGGACCCCCAGAAAACATCGCCGCCGGTTGGGGGACGGGGTAGCTGATAATAAATGTTGTAGATTTCATGGTGGTGTGGCAGATTCTCTAGCGGATATTCGGGGAAGATTGTAGATAGCTCATCAGCAGCGATCGCGGCGAACAAGCCGTGAAATCCGCAATCGTCGAAAAAGAGCATCCCCCCCCGCTCGACAATATACTTCCGCAACGCTGCCCGTTCTGACGCAGAAAAGGAATTGGTCAACGGTCCCCCTTTAGCGAGATTCCGTCCAACAGTGATGTCCTTGTCGTGCCCCGTCATGATAACCAGCGGAGCATCAAGGATACGCGAATCGGTCAGTCGGAGTGAACCTCCTGCGTATTTCATGTCAGCGCGGAGACTGGTATTTTCTCCAAGCCATCTCGCAAAGCTGGATATAGCAGTTGGGTCCTGCCACCAATCGGAAAGGGAGTGTTTGAGGCGAATCAGGCGAATATGCCCGCGAATTTCTGTGCCTTCGCCCTCAAGAACAGCCCCTAGGCGATCTTCAGGAACTAGGATTGGATTCTTCACATCGAGAGCGAGGTCTTGTATCTCCTCGTTTCGTTCAGCCACAAGACTTGCCCCGATAGGTGCCCCTTCATTTTTCCCGCGCCGTAGGGGTACTCCTCGTGGTAACCCTCTTTGGGCGGGCACAAAACCTTCTCCCACAGCTGGGGTGTCTCGGTGCATCGTTGCGGAATGGGGGGGCACAAGATCCGTTTCTACAGATAAATCCTTGTCAAGGTTGATGGCTGGATCCTCGCTTAACGAGAGGGGTTCTCTCTTTTGTGGCAAGTCAACTGCGAGAGGTGTCCCCACCGGCGTCACAGTTTGTAAGGGTAGTCCCTGTGCCTGTCTATCTTGTGTCTCACGAAGGGACTGTACAGGTTGGAGACGGACCTTTCTCGGCAGCTTACGAGCTGATGGAGGCAGCTGAACCCACTCAACGCTGAGAGCGTCATCTTCTACAATTCCCTGTCGAATCTTTAGCACGACAAGGACAGCAAAGATGAGATGGAGGCAAAGAGAGATGACCAACGGTGCCCTTAATCGCTTTCGTATTCTCAACATTTTGCCTTTTTGACGTACTCCTACCCCTAAAGGCTTGGGATTCTTACTTGTTCCTTTAGGAGTGGAATTGCTCTATCCTGTCTGTTAGCGGTACGCTAACAGACGGTAAAAATCTGCTAAAGCAAGTGTGTCCCCCCCAAAGGTAAACCTTTGGGGTTTACCCAAAAGGAGACTATTGCTAAACGGGAGGGAGCAGGAAAACGCTCTAGGGCAAATTATGAAGCAGCTTGCACTCTAGACACTCTCGCTCAGTTCCGAATGTGAAAATGCACTCTATTCCAGGCGCACCCCTACGCCAACATCTGCCGCAGCCACAGCTAATCCGTCAGCTCCATGTGTTCGCGGAAAAGCGAGGGATTCAACTCTACCTTGTTGGTGGTTCCGTCCGGGACCTGCTTCTCAATCGACCTGTTACAGATTTGGATCTCGCGCTAGCCTACGATGCGATCACTTTTGCCAAAGCCTTTGCGGATAAAATCGGCGAGGCGTTTGTAAGATTAGAAGAACAGCCACCGATAGCCCGGATCGTCATTAGAGAGACGCAGCTCATCTTAGATTTCGCCGGATTTCGCGCTGAGACCTTGGAGGGCGATTTATATCTGCGTGATTTAACAATCAATGCGATGGCACTAGATCTTTCATCATTCTTGACGAAGTCGGAGGTGAATCTGATTAATCCGTGTGACGGTTTCTCGGACCTTAAAGCGCGAACACTGCGCTTTCCAAGCGAAGGGGTGGTGATTGATGATCCGCTACGACTGCTGAGAGTATACCGTTTTGCGGCACAATTAAGATTTGAAATTCCTGAAGGGACCATCAATCTCATTCGTCGACATAGAAATCGGTTGCCCCAGGTTTCGTCTGAACGCATCCGCGACGAATTAATTAAAATATTAAATGTTAAAAACGCAACCGTCTATCTGCACCGTATGGACGAAACTCGCCTGCTCTCGCAAATTATCCCCGAAATTGAGGAGATACGTGGATTATATCAGAACGCCCTTGACCATTCCCTGCTTGCCCTCGAACTATTTGAGAGAAAACCGATACCGGATACGCTAGAATCATACCGGTCACACATTAAGGCCTACCTGCGTGAAGAATTGATTTACGATTTGTGCCGACAACCAATTCTCAAGCTAGCTCTATTGCTGCACGAAGGTGGTATAGAAATGACTGTCCGAATAACGAATCGTTTGCGGCTCGGCAGGAAAGCCACACAGTTGATGCGCTGCCTTGTACAAAATAACCTATACCTGATGGACTTGATAGATACCGACTGTCAAATAGAGCGTCAAGCTATGACTGGCTTTCTAAGAAACGCCGGAAATGACTGGTTAGGCGTCCTTTTGCTATCCTATGCGAATCTGCGGGCCTCGCGAGGGAACATCCTGCCAATTGATGCACTGATGAAGCAGATTGCGGATCTTTATTATCATGAAATCGGTCCGATAATGCGGCGCGGCAGATTAATCACCGGCGATGACATCTTACAGACGTTTGGGATGATGCCCGGTATCAGAATTGGACGTATTTTGAGGCATATTGAAGACCTCCAGTTTGAAGGAGAAATCCGCACCCCAGAGGAGGCATTAAAAGCAGCACGTACATTTTTGGAAAATTGTAGGACGTGAATGTGTGCCTCTGTCATAACCTTAATCCCAACCTATTGGGATTTTACCATACCGCGTCCCAAAAGGGCAAATTTTAACGGCATGGAGAATTTAGTTATGCAACAGATTGAACTGCACCCAGACGATTATCTTCCAGCAGCCCCGCCCCAGGAGGTTGTGCAACGCTACGGGATCGCCATCGTTGGCTGCGGGAACATCGCCCGGAACACCCACCTCCCCGCCTATCGTAAGTTCGGCTATCGCGTCGTTGCGGCTTGCGATGTTATTGAGAAGAAAGCCCACGAGGTCGCCGAAGAATACAATATCCCTTTCTGGACAACTAATATTGAAGCGGTAATCGATCGGCGTGATGTCGAGATAATTGATCTCGCCGTGCGTCCAGAGGATCGCCTGGCGGCGGTCGATCAGTTAGCACGCGCCGGCAAACATATTCTCTCTCAAAAGCCGCTGGCACCGACGTTGGCGGAAGCAGAACGTATTGTGGAGATATGTCAGGAGGCTGGCATCACCCTGATGATCAATCAGCAAGCGCGCTGGGCACCCTATCACACCGCGATGAAGTTGCTGATTGACCGCGGCTGCCTCGGTCACCTATACAGCGTCCTACACGTCCACCGCCAGTTCCAAGATAGCATTGATTCCGCATGGCGGACGACACCTGATTTCACTATCATAGACAACGGTATCCATTATGTCGATCTCTCCCGTTACTTCACGGGGCGGACACCCCGACGGGTGAAAACCACAACCACCCGCGTCCCCGGTCAGCATGCGATAGATTCGATGATCTACACAATCCTTTGCGAATATGAGCCGGCTGATCTGATGTCAACGTTGCATTTCAACAACATAGCGCCGGCCCTCCACCATAGTCCATATCTGTGGCACATTGATGGTACAGAGGCCTCCGCTTCAATCGCGCGATACGGTCCCCTCCGAGATGGACGGACGGAGCTAACTATCTCGTTCAAAGAGGAGCCCGACCGGCGGCAGGTATTTCACATCCACGGCAGCTGGTTTCCCGATGCGTGGGGCGGTACGATGGGAGAGATGCAACGTGCACTTGCGGCAGGTGTCGAACCCCAAACCTCCGGGCGGGATAACTTGAACTCCATTCGGATCACCGACGCCGCGGTTGAATCGTCCAAGACCGGGCGGACGGTAGAAATTCCACCCGAGCAGATAATGAGCAGTGGAGCCCGGAAAGTCAATCGAGAACAGAGAGGCTAAAAATGGAGCATTTCCACGTCGATATACATCAACGTCCTGAGCCTAGGTCAATTGCACCTCGGTTTACAAGCGTCAAGATACGGTGGAAGGGACGAGCAATAACCGATTTGACTCAGGGTATTCACCGGTGCTATCTGTTCCCGGTATACTCTCCTAGGGGGGTATCGCTGACTGCTGAGAGCCCGGTGGATCACCCACACCACAATTCAATCACAGTCAGTGCCGATGTCTTTTTTGTCCAACTGCCGCCCCTGTCTCCGGCGATTTCCAAACTAACGGAGGAGGCGACATATAATTTCTACGTTAACAACATCTTCCAAGGGCGCGCCCCGGGTAGAATTTGGGTTATTGGGGTTGAGAGCGAGGAGATTTCCGAGAACCATCTCCGGGTAGTGCAGAGCATTCAGTGGCAGGGTCCTGAGGAGTGGGGCGCGCCGGCGGATATCGGTCGTCGGGTATTAGCTGAAGAGACGCGGACCATTGACTTCTATCCGGGGGAGGTTGCCAACGTCCTCGACATCCGGTCCCAACTAAGGCCAACCGATTGGGATGTTACTATCGGAACGACACGCCACGCCTACTTTACGATTCGGTTGGCGGATGAGCTGCGTCCCACCAACGGCGGCAAGCTAATAGATTCGGAAGGCAGAGTGGGGCAGCAGGCGGTCTGCAACCAAATTGCGGACTGGGTTGATATGTCGGGTCCCGCGGTAGGTGGTCGAAAAGCAGGCATAACTGTGATTCCGAACACTTCTGCTGCCGGCATCGAATGGTTCTGTTTCGACTATGGGACGATGCTGTTGAACCCATTTATGAGAGAGAAGGGGATTTTGAATCGGGGCGATGAACTGGATCTCGGAATACGAATCTTGGCTCACGACGGGGATGCGACAGAGGCGGGGGTGGCAGATCTATATGAAGCATTCAAACAGGAAAGGAAATAACTTAACCTATGACCCAGGCACCCTCACTTGGGTTCCGCTATAGTGTATCTCGAATTATGCCCCTTTCATCTAGTTGTGATACTTGGTATTTTCCATTGGTTCCGTTCAACCCAACCTACATACTGCTTGGATAGACGACATACCCATTAAGTGCCCTTCAACAATAATCTTGAGCGATTGTATTTGAACTGCTTTCCTTTTCACTACCGCCTTCCCTACCCTTCACGGCAGTTGGGGGATAACCTCTTTTGCCATCAATTCCATCGACTGGCGCATCTTCGCCTTGTCATCCCAATCGTGCCCAATCATCAACACTGTGCCGAAACCGCCGGTGAGATCGTAGAGGTCCTGAAGCTTTCGCGTGACCGTGTCAACGCTGCCGACGATAGCGATGTTGTCGATGATATATTCGGCATCAACCGCTTCGTCTGGCATTTCTGGGTTCTGTTTCAGCAGGTCCTGCATCCGGGCAAGTGTGAGCATACCGCGTAGGTAGACCAACGAAGCGGCGAATGCACCGTTCAAGGCATGTTCCCGTGCTTCCGCATCCGATTCTCCGACAAATATGCTGCGGGAGATCCGCCATTCTGAACGGTCAGGTTCGCGCCCGGCTTGAAGGGCACCTTCGCAGTAAAGCTCCCACTGCCGCTTTACCTTGTGAGGCGGTGCCATGTTGATGCTGATTGGAATGAACCCCCGCTGCCCCCCTGTCGTCGCTGCCATCGACTCTTCCCTGACGATGCTCATCGCAATTGGCGGGTACGGTTGCTGGTACGGTTTCAAAACCTGTCCTAACCCGAGTTCGGGCACCTTCTCGTCGAGTTTGACGTTCCAGTAATCCCCCTTGAACTCGAAGGGTCCATCTTCCTGCCAGAGTTTGAGGACGATGTCCATCGCTTCGAGGGTCATCAACCCTTGCGTCCGAGGGTCGGGTAGGTCAAACAAGGCCCAATCGGTCGGCACACCGCCCTGTCCAAACCCGACGTTGAGTCTTCCCTTCGCTAGGTGATCGAGATAGGCAAGCCTGACAGCGACGTTGGCAGGATGATGTTGGGTGATGATAGTCACGCCGGTGCCCAAGCGAATATTTTCCGTCTGTGGCAACATGTGGGCGATGAATACATCATTAGAAGGAATCGGCTCCCACCCTGCGGTATGGTGCTGCCCAATCCAAGCTTCACTGAATCCGAGTTCGTCTGCCCAGATAACGCATTCTACGTCCTCTTCAAATGTCTGTGTCCGATCTTTTTCTGGTGGATGCAGCGGCATCATAAATGTACCGACCTTCATAGTTCACCTCGTCTCATTCAAGTTTTTTTGGAATATCAAGAGAATCAACCGGCTTCCGTTTGATGTCCGACTCCGCCCCGCTCCAATAGCCGCCAAACGAATCCCAAAGTTCACGCGCGAATCTTCACACCCGCCTGTTCTTCCTGAAGCCGCGTCACTGAGACCGATGCCAGCTGTCCCCACCCCCGGTTTCGCGCTTCGGTGAAACGCTGTTCGATGATATTAGCTAGCTCCATCGGCAGACACAATTGACGCCCCATCTTCGTTGCCAGACCGACATCTTTCGCCCCAAGGTCTAGCTGAAATCCCGGCTCAAAATTACCTTGGAACAGACTTGCGGGGAATTCCTGCATACATTCGGTATTGCCGGAGCTGTGAGAGATTGCCTCAAACAGGATCTCTGTCTGGGCACCGGCTTTGAGTCCGAGCGTCAGTGCTTCTGACACCAAAACGTAGTTGCCAAGATTAATGAGGTTATTCACAATTTTGCAAACTGCTCCCATACCTTGCTCGCCGCAGTAAATAACTTTTTCGCCAATCAGTTCAAGGAGAGGCTTGTAAGACGTATAGACCGACGGGTCGCCCCCGACCATGATACACAATGTCGCCTGCTCGGCACCGCTGACACCACCACTGACCGGGGTATCCAACACATGGATACCTTTGGGCTTCGCAGCAGCGGCTATCCGATGGATGGTATCCGGATCGGTGGTGCTCAGGTCAAAGTATGCTAAACCTGGTGCAGCACCGTCGAGGATGCCGCAATCTCCTAGCGCAACGACCTCCACATCTTGGGGACGCGGCAGTGCCGTGAACACGGCTTGACTCGCTGCTGCTACGGCGCGTGGGCTCTCCGCCCATGATGCCCCCTGCGACAACAATTCTTCAGCCGCTTCCTTGTGGGTATCAAACACCGTTAGGGTATGCCCGCCTTTGACAAGATTTCGTGCCATGAAGCCTCCCATACGTCCAATACCGATGAAACCGATGTTCATATCTGGGCCTCCGAATATCGTCGTAATCCGCTCGGCAACCCCTCTTGGTCACACGCCGGTGGCTTGACAGGAGCTTCACAGGGCCAACATTGACCGCCAGTATGCTGGTAATCTTCGCCGGATAACCAGCAGAACATTTCAGCAGCAGCGATGCCACACTTAAACTGCTCGAAGTGGGGTTCACTGTTGAAAGAGGGCCAAGAAAAGTCAAAATTGGGTTCAATTTTCCAGTCCCGGCACGGTTCAGTCGTCCGCCAGTAATTGTATTTGAACAGGTTGCGGAAGCCGTTGATGGTGCTCCGACCTTTGCGGTGCCATATCGAATAGACGGTGATGAAGATAGAACCCGCCGGTGCGGTGGTTGGTACGGAGAGTTTCACACTGCGTAAGTGCGCCATGTAGTTCGCTTTGGTCCGCAGGAAGTGGGAGCCGGGAATGACCTCGGTTGGCCCCGCCTCCTTCGGTGTGTCCTGTGGATAATAGAACACTTGCAGATAGTCCAAGCGTGGGGTATAAATTGACCCGCCGTCCCGATGCCACCCCTGGGGCGGTGCTGGACATTGGGCACGGTGATTACACAGCGTCTGAGGCAGCTTGAAGTTTTTGCCGAGCAACGATCTGACGGCCCCCGCCGCTTGTGGATTTTTGAATACGCTATCAACAAACCAGTCTTCGGTCAACAGTTCAAGCGGTTGGTGCTCCGGGTGCTCGTCCACAAAGTCCATCATGCGCTGATTGACCTCGTCTTCGACCACACCTTCGAGCAGCAGATACCCCTTACGGCAAAATTCAAACACCTCTTGGTCGTTCAGCGTGGGTTCACAATCGTAGGTTCCTCCTATTGTGGGCTCGCCATGTGGGATTCCGATGCGTTCAACCGGGGCCAATGTCGTCGGGTTCATCAAAAAACTCCTTTGCAACTCACAGTTACGGTTTCAGGTTAATTTTTCGAGGATAAATTCGCATCCGAGGCCAAAGGTCTTATCTTCTTGGAGCAGCAATGCCATCTCCGGGAACTTGATCACCCGCCAGCCATCGTTCATCGCATCAAGCACGGAGTTATAGGGCCACTCGTCCGCATCGTCTGGTCCTTCGAGGATTTGACCATTTTCTACCAGTGCCATGCCGAGAACTTGGGAATCAACGCCCGTGTTGCTGGTGTTCAGATACAGCAATCGCTGCCGCTTCGGCGGGTCGCCCTCGAAGCCCCCGTCAGTTAGACGGTCCAACGCCTGTTGGAAATCCGCCTCCACTAGCGTACCGGCGCGTAGCTTGTCCAACCACTGCTGGATCTGTTGTCTGTCAGCCATTGTGAATTCTCTCCATCTGGCAGGAAGATATGAATCTCGATCGACTGGAATTGGAGACAATTTGCGTTGAAATAGGTCTAGATAGTCTCGCTCAATGTGGGGGATCACAGCCAGACCGCTTCGTTCAAACCGTTACGCACGCCCAACATAGGGCATCTTTGTCGCCATGACGGTTGTGAATAGCACGTTTGCCTCCAGTGGTAGGCTTGCCATAAATACGACGGCGCGTGCAATATCATCTGTGTCCATTCGGGGCTCGACCATGAGAGATCCATTCGGTTGGAGGCTGCCGGTATCGCTTCTCTGGGCGGCGTCAATCGACGCATTGCCGATGTCAATTTGTCCACACGCAATATCATATTTACGTCCATCAAGGGAGGTTGATTTCGTTAGCCCGGTCAGCGCGTGTTTGGTGGAAGCGTAGGGCGCGGAGTTGACGCGCGGCACATGCGCCGATACGGAACCGTTATTGATGATGCGTCCTCCTCTAGGGTCTTGGTCCTTCATAATCTTGAACGCTTCCTGCGTGCACAAGAATGAGCCGGTCAGGTTGGTGTCCACGACCGTCTTCCATTGCTCGTAGGTCAGGTCTTCTAAAGGGACGCCCGGCGCACCGACTCCCGCATTATTAAACAGTAGGTCGAGCCTGCCAAAGGTCTCCTTTGTCTTGGCGAACAAGGTTTTAATGGAGGCGGGATCTGTCACATCTGTGGGCACAATTAACGTCCGTGAGTGTGCTTCTCCCGCCTGTGCAGCTGTGTCCTCTAAGGCTTCCGCACGCCGTCCGGCTAGGGTAACGGAATACCCTTCGCCTAGCAGCGCGAGCACCGTTCGTTGGCCAATGTTAGAGCCAGCTCCTGTAACAATAGCAACCTTTGTACTCATCTATTATATCTCCTCATTCTATTCTATGGATTGGATACCCTGTTTTGGGGTTGGTCTTAAATCAGATATTGGCAGCATGAAGAACCGTGAGCGCACCCTCCTCCACGCTTAAAAATATCGGATATTGTGTTTTTATCATAGCATCGGAGGGACAGCAGGTCAAGGGAAAATTAAGGGAAGGTCCAAAAGATTGGGAGATTGTCTGAATCAGGATTTACTGGATTAGCGGATTTTCAGGATAACCCATTGTGGGAAATAGAAGCGAGGGCGCATCTTCAGATTCCCCAATCCGGCAATCCTTGCACAATCGCCCCCGTCTCCGAACTGACCGTGATCACCTTCCCGATAATTTTGATAATATATTGTCTGAATCAGGATTGAGTGGATTAGCGGATTTTCGGGATAACCAACTGTGGTTAAATGGAAGCGAGGGCGCATCTTCAGATTCCCCAATCCGGCAATCCTTGCACAATCGCCCCCGTCTCCAAACTGACCGTGATGACCTTTCCGATAATTTTGACAATATATTGTGGATTCTCCTGACGGTTCGGGTCGTTGAGGATGCCGCTACGCTTGTCCGTCTTGATGCAATACTGGTTGATTATCCATTCCAACGCTGTCCGATTCCAAGCCGATAGTCAAACGCCTTTGCAGGTGTCCCGTCGAGGGTTGAGATTGTCTGAATCAGGATTGAGTGGATTAGCGGATTTTCAGGATAACCCATTGCGGGGAAATGGAAGCGAGGGCGCATCTTCAGATTCCCCAATCCGGCAATCCTTGCACAATCGCCCCCGTCTCCAAACTGACCGTAATCACCTTTCCGATAATTTTGACAATATATTGTGGATTCTCCTGACGGTTCGGGTCGTTGAGGATGCCGCTACGCTTGTCCGTCTTGACGCAATACTGGTTGATTATCCATTCCAACGCTGTCCGATTCCCAAGCCGATAGTCAAACGCCTTTGCAGGTGTCCCGTTGAGGGTTGAGATTGTCTGAATCAGGATTTAGTGGATTAGCGGATTTTCAGGATAACTAATTGTGGTTAAATGGAAGCGAGGGTGCATCTTCAGATTCCCAAATCCGGCAATCCATCCACAATTGCCACTGTCTCCAAACTGACCGTGATGACCTTTCCGATAATTTTGATAATATCTTGTCTGAATCAGGATTTAGTGGATTAGCGGATTTTCAGGATAACCCATTGTGGTTAAATGGAAGCGAGGGAGCATCTTCAGATTGCCACCCTCCAATCGATCACGATGTAAGCACCGGCAATCCATCGACAATCGCTACTGTCTGCGAACTGACTGTGATGACCTTTCGGATAGTTTTGATAATATCTTGTCTGAATCAGGATTTAGTGGATTAGCGGATTTTCAGGATAACTAATTGTGGGGCAATGGAAGCGAGGGTGCATGTTCAGATTGCCACCCTCCAATCGATCATGATGTAAGCACCGGCAATCCATCCACAATCGCCACTGTCTCCAAACTGACCGTGATCACCTTCCCGATTAGCTTGACGATGTACTCTGGATCGTCCTCCCGGTTCGGGTCGTTGAGGATGCCGCTACGCTTGTCTGTCTTGACGCAATACTGGTTGATTACCCATTCCAACGCTGTCCGATTCCCAAGCGGATAGTCAAACGCCTTTGCAGGTATCCCGTCGAGGGTTAGGAACTCGTTGTATTTTATTTGCGTTTTGTCTTGGGACAACTTCATCTTCTTCACCCGCCAATCGAGCGGCACCTCACGGTTTTCGATGAATGCGAGCTGATATTCGGGCATCTCCTCATAGCCGATGTGGATTTCCTCCAATCGCTGTCCCGCTTTGGCAAACCCCCAAAAGTCGGGGGTATGCGGCAGGCGCGGCAGGTCCCGCTTGAGGTTTGCTTGATACCGTTCCCGATAGTCAGGGTGATGCAAGAGGGCGTAGACGTAATGAAAAATGTCCCACTTGGTGATGTTCTCATCTTGATAATGTGTTCGGAATTGTGCCAACACCCAATCGGTGATGTTTTCGCGGCGGTTTGTTCCGTCTTCGTCGTAGGTGTAAAAGGGGAAGCATTGGGCCTTTTCAAAGGCTAAATCTAAGGTAGGAATCCTGTTTGTTATAAGACAACCAAAGCCTTTTCTATCACCAATGCCAGCAACGCAAATCACCCGATTTTCTTGTTCAGTTTCAGATGTGGGAAAGATGGTGGGGAAAACGTGAACTCTATGGTTTATCACGCGATCCGAAAATAGGTTTGATTTTGTGAACGGACGGTAGAGTGATTGTCGGATTTTTGTGTTTGCAAATTCTGCGAGCTGCCCACTTTTCAGCTTCTGTTTTAAGGCAGAACTCCACTTGATTTTGCTGTCATCAGATAGCACAAAATCGTCAAGATTTTCAGATTGATCCTCACGACGTTTCCACCGATCGACTTCCACATTGTAGGTGTCAATCGTCAGTCTCATGTTCTGTATGAGTCGATTTCGGTTGAAGTTGTAAGCCCATGCGTCCCGGGCAGTGTTGATGCCGAGGCTATAAGTTTTGAAAATCACACCTACCGCCTCGTCTTTTCCTGCCTTCGCTTCCTGATTTCCCATTGGGATAAAGGTTTCAAATTCGGCGTGGAGCCCTTCTGTCAGCCATGTGTAGCGTGTGTCGGGGCGAATGGTCTGCCAATCTATATTACCTATATGTCCACGTTCCTCCAGAAAATCGAATTTCTGTTTTTTGTTCCATTGGTCATCGGTGCGATAGTAAAAGATACAAGCAGAGACCGATCCCCCTCTGTTTGTAGTAGGGCGATTCATCGCCCGTCTGTTCTTCACAAATAGATTAATGCTCACGCCGACCCGTATTCCAAACACATTGGCATTCGAGACCTTCAATCCCTTCCGGGCGTTTCCGCCCAAGTCCAGAATATAAATCGTGTCGAAATCGGCTGCGAGATGTTTTCGCATTCCGTCGAACGCCACACTGTCGAGAAAGCTGTTGTTTGTTACGAAAGCGACAACCCCTTCTTCTCCAATCCGGTCCGATGCCCACCGAATCGCCTTCACATAAGAATCCGCCAATGCGTTTTTATTCGTCGCTGTGGAGTTTTGCGAATAGGTATCCTTGACCCGCGCATCTATCGTTGGATATTTCCGATTTTTGTTGTTGTCGTTCTCGTTGACCTGACCAACATTGTAAGGTGGATTGCCGATAATCACAAACATCGGGGTGTTCTTCTGCTCCTCAACGCGTTGAGTGTTCTCCGGCGCGAATAGCGGCAACTGTCGGGCCTCTGCCAGTTCAAACGTATCCACAAGACAGATGCCATCAAAGGGACGATACGTACCTATCGCCTCGTAAAATTCATGCTCAATGTTCATTGAGGCAATGTAGTACGGCAGCAGCATCACCTCGTTGCAGTGCAACTCTGTTGTGTACTTTTGCGACAGCACAGTCTTGCGAATCTCGCGCATCGTCCGCACGATAAAATTGCCCGTTCCCACAAACGGGTCGATGATGTGGACACCGGCATCGGAGACCGACCGATTAAATTCAGTCTTTAATATCTCCTCAACACTTCTCACCATAAAATCAACAATCGGCTGCGGCGTGTAGACGATACCGTGTGTATCGGCGACCTCCACCGAAAAACCTTGAAAAAACTGCTCGTAAACCGTGTTGAGAAATCCCTGTTTTTGGGAGAAGTCGTTGATTGTTGCCGCGGTGCGCTCGATGGCTGCATAGAACGGGTCAAGGCTACGGAGAAAATCATCGCGGCTAAACGACTGTGATGTGAGCGCGTCTATTACCTTCTCAATCTCATTGGCAATGACATTGCGGCGGGTGAAATCGGGGTTATCGAAAACTGTGCGGAAGATGCGCTCGGTCAACAGGTGTTGGATAAGCATCTCCTCGACAGCGGCTTCGGAAAGATTGGGGTTGATTGATTGCTGGCATTTCTCATAAAAAGCCTTAAATGCCCCGGTAAAGTGGGGGTTGGCCTCCCGTTCCTTTTGGATTAAATCTGCCAACTCGCTCCCGATGTCGGGGACTCTGTCCTTGAAATGGGCGACTGCCTCCTCCCATTGGGTGTATTCTGGTGGACGGTATGCAAAAAAGGTGTCGAGAATCTTTATCAGTTGGGTTGGGTCGGTGAGGTCGGCTTGGCGTATCTGCTGACCGTTCTGCCAAAGGTGGGCGCGGTGTGGGGTTTGGAAGAGGATATTGTTGCGAGGGTATCCTTTTTGAAACTTTCGTCCGATTTCGGTAATCAGGTCGTCGTGGCTATCCTTCGCCTCCCAATAGCCGTGAATCAGGTTAAAATTGTCAATCAATGCACCGTCAACAACAATCCGCCTGTTTTGACGGAGGGCTATCGAGTACTCAGGCACCAGGGTCCGGTTAAACGCTCGTCCGCAATATTGGAGGAGGGATTGGAACGCCGATCGGACAGCAGTTTCGTGTGTAAAGCCGAGCTGATTGAATTGGTCGAGTGCAGTGTAGTAGTCTCTGATGGGTTTGTGTGTCGGTTTGAGATTAAGGGTTGTCATGCGAAATTCCTCTGTTTTATCCAACTCGTGCACTCAAGCCACCGTCAACGGGCAAAAGCACCCCTGTGATGTACCTTGCATCATCGGACGCCAGGAACGCAGCCGCAGCTGCGACATCCCATCCGGAGCCCATCTTTTGACGAAGCGGGACATCTTCGTCCCGTTCCTGACGGATAATTTCGCGGCTCACCCCCCGTTCTGCGACCCGCCGTTCAATCGCCATGGGCGTATCCATTAGGCCGGGCAAAATCGCATTCACGCGCACCCCATATTCCGCATTTTCAATGGCGAGGTTCTGTGTCATTGCATTAATCGCAGCCTTACTGGTTTTGTATGCGAGCATGGTTGGCCGCGTGCAGAGCGATGCCGTTGAGGAGATATTGATAATGACTCCGCCCCCCTGGGCTCGCATCACGGGCAGGACATGCTTGATAGTGAGAAACATGCCTTTGAGGTTGATGTCCATCAATAGTTCCCAATTTGCTTCAGTTAGATCAGCCGTATCAGCATCACCTGCTGCGATTCCGACGTTGTTATGCAGGATATCGACGCGCCCGTAGCGGGCGACACAGGTTTCGACAATTGCCTGACAATCCGATTCTACGGTTATGTCCGCCCCGAAAACTGAGGCTTCGCCATCAACTTCTTTTATCATCTGAGCGGTATGCTCTGCCGAGTCAGGGCGTTTGTCAACAAGGAGTACCCGCGCGCCCTCCTTTGCGAAGCGAATCGCGGTTGCTCTACCGTTACCGATGGTTTCTCCCGGCGTCTGACCGGCTCCAACGATGATTGCAACTTTACCAGTGAGCCCCATATCTAGTCCCCTTTTGTCCTTTACTTCTCTGTTAAGATGCCGCGTGCCCTCTCCTCTCCTCAACCTGAACGAAGGGCATTTGTTCACCGACGGGTATCTGCACCTCGAATACATTCAGCGTCATTGACACCAATGTGTAGTAACCGATCAGAATCACCAGCTCCACAACCCCCACTTCACCGAGCAGTTCAACCGCCTCATCATATAAATGTGTTGATACCCGATGTTCGTCGAGCAACTGTCGGGTAAAGTTGTAGACCACTGCCTCGGTTGGATTGGAAAAATCTGGGTATATCTCCGCCTTGACGTCTCCTATTATCCGCTCGTCCAAGTCCTCCCGTCTTGCAATTTTCTCATGCGCCCACCACTCATATTGCGCCTTCCATTTGGCAGCAACGATTAAGATTGCGAGTTCTCGCAGTTGCGGCGGGAGTGCACTTTCAAAACGGACAGTTTCGCCAACCCGTTGTACCGCCTCACCTAACACAGGACTTCTGAGCCACGCGTTGAACGGCCCGCTCATGCCCCCTTCTGAGTTGAGGAGATCTTCGGGAGCCCGTCCTTTGCCACGCTTACCGCCGGTGATACTGTTGAAAAGGCACTGTTGCGCTTCGGTAAAGCTCTCAGGTGTGATGTAGGATATTCGACTCATTTCTTAATTCCTTTGTGTTCACGTTAATGGTAGATAACTATCTGCATAATTTCAATGAACTGATGTAAGGAAGTGGAGAACAGTTCTACTAAGGTCAGATTTGCAACGATCGGTTTAAGTTGTTCTAACCACTGCTTTTGCGTTGTGATAAGTCCACGCCCACCAATCCTCGCTGCAAATAGCGCACTTGAAGATTGCTCTTCAGCCTCGTATATCGGATCCGAACCTACCAGATCCAGTCGCGCTCCAATCTTTGCCTCCCGTCATGGACGCAGGGTCTCAATAAGTTTTGATATGTTCATCACTATTGCCCTTCCTTCAGAGCATTTCCAGATTTTGTTTCAGTGTCTGTGTGCAGTATGCCTAAGCGTTACTAATTCCTATTTCTTAGACACATTTTATCTTTAAATCTTCAGGGATGATAGGTAATTATGAGGAAATAATCAAGGAGAAAATACGGCTCACTTACCCCCATTTTTTTGAGAGGTGTAATGGTGCTTGTTTTTGAGAGGTATAGAAACCGTCAAAACCGCGCATCAACCTGTTATGGCTTACTGTTTACTAGCTATCAAAAGTCAGGCGACCGATGGGCAAAAGCATTCAACACACAGACAAAAATCTACTCACTGATTACGGTGATAAAGCGCGTAGTGGCTCAATCCCTGGTTCACACTGCCACTGTGCCGGGGAGATACATTCCAAGACGCTTAATGACAATTATTCTCACTATCCTAACTGATAAAAATAACTCAAATCTATACCCTAAAAAAAATGGGGGTAAATGAGCAAAGATCGAAGTTAGAGATACCCCATGAGTTTGCCCCGTTCCTGATTTGTGGAGAATCTCTAACTTTTTACTATCATTCTTGAAGTCTAGTGCGTCTATGTTTATAAAAGGTTGAATCTTCTCGAAAAGTCCATTCGTCGCTGAAATCCCTGATTCATTGAAACACTGTAGTGAGAGGAAGCAATCTTCCAGTAACTCACTGAATAGTGGTTTTAGGATTTTCGAGTTTCTGAGAGGATTCCGTTGATGTTGACATGGAAGATGTGCCAAACCCGGAGGGCAAAGATGTAACAGCATTTGCTCAGACTGTTACACTCAAAGGAGATGAACGCGACCCCAAGGCTGAACAGTGGGTAAATCTGGGAGATGACACAGATTTTGAAACGCACAATGGGGAATGGCGTTATCTCGTACGACACCTCGGCCAAGACTACTGGGAGGGATGGCCGGCGAAGATTGGTGTCCTCGGTGATCGGGTTTATATCCGTTGTAAGACTGATGAGGGCAACGACTATCTGATTGAATCCAGACGCAAAGGAGATCGATTAGTGGGTCGGTTTTGGAATCCGCTGCAACCGGAGAATCAGGGCCGCTGGGTTGGTCTCACTGTAAACAATCGAAGAATTGATGGCAAATGGGCAATCAGCGATCGATTCGACGACCATTGCGACCACGTCGCTTGCACAAAGCCCTCGCTCGGGTGTACCTCCTTTAATCTCTCTCCATCTCCTTGCTAACTTGCCCCTTTAGGCATCTGGAGTAAATACCGTGAAATTGGAACATATTTCTTTTTTTTGTGTGTAAACCTTCAAGCAGTCTATCACAATTCTAAACGGTACATCAATTTAATTTTCCGATCTTTAACGATCTAATTAGACCAACGGACCGCTTGGAATAGCACATTCCGTTCAGTTCCGCAAAAGCGTACAATCCATGGATTAGCGGGCTCAATGTCAATCATTGCTTGACACCCATAAGCAAAGATGATAAAATGCGTTCACGTTTTTGCGATAAAAAATATACCAGCAGGAGTTTAAAAGATGAAAAAGTTTATAATTGTAGAGATTATTGTTGTCGCAGCCTTGGTGATTGGTTTTTTTATTGGTAGGGCGTCAAACTCAGGAGATAGCCTAATTGCCTACTACACAAACGCGGATGCTGCATGGGAAAAGGCGCAGCAGGCAGATACCCCTCCCGTAACACTTGAGGATACGGATCAGAAGCGTGTAAGCGAGGTTAGGGCTTTATACCGTTATGTATTCGAGAAATACCCCGATAGTCTTTGGGCAGATGATGCTATCTATCAGTTGGCCTCGCGGCTTGGACGGACGGATGAGGAGGCCTTTGCTCTGTTTCGACGCCTCATTAACACCTATCCTGACAGCGAATGGACAGATGATTCGCTCTACACCATTGCCATTGCTTACTATCGAAGGGCGGAAGATATAAAAAAATCAGATAACGTTGAAAGTGCGGATGCGTACTACGACCGGGCATCAGCCATGTTTGATCAGCTGATCCAAGACTATCCGGGCAGTGTGCTTGCCGACGAATCCCGTTTCAATAGGGCGATGTGCGTGTATGGGAAAGAGAATTGGACAGCCGCGCTTGAAGCGTTAAATGCGTTGCGGGAAGACTTTATCGGTCGTGAACTCATCCATAGTATTGTGTATTATACAGGGATGATTTTTACTGAGAGGCAGGCCTACGACGATGCCCGAGTCGAATTTCAGAATGTTGTTGATTCAGGACATGAGCAACTTGCGCCGCTCGCACAGTTTGGCATCGGTCAAACCTATTTTGCGGAAGCGAAATATGATGAAGCGATTGAGGGTTATCAAAAAGTGATTGACAAATACCCCGATACCAAAATGGCGCAAGATGCACACTTTAACATCGGTTGGGCGTATGAGAGGTTACAAAAGTATGACGAAGCAATTATCCAAGTGGAGGGAGCAATAGAAAAATATCCGCACAATGAGAATACCTCCAATATGCAGTTCTATGTTGGACAGATTTACTATGCAAAGAAAGATACAGATGGAGCAATTAATGCTTATCGCAAAGTCGCTGATAATCCGACCTATGATTACGATACGCGAAGGCAGGCTCAATATTGGATTGGCAACATCTATGAAAAGGCGGACAGGATAGACGAGGCAATAGGGGAATATCAGAAACTGCTCAAAAGCTTCCCAGAACCTCATCGCACCCTCCGCCATCCATCAAACAATATCAACGAAAACTATATTCAGGAGCTGCGGACCGAAGGGTTATAAAACGAGGTTCATGTTAAGAATAAGAAATGGTGCAACAGGCCCCGAGTTTTTATCAAAAATTCGGGGTCAAAATTCCTCTCCAATTCCAGTCAATTCCGCCTTCTACAACCTAAAAATCCTTTCCCCCCAACCTTTATCTCTCCCAAAATTACCGGAACTTACACGCTACCGACGATGTACGTCGAGATAAACAAACACCCGCTCGATTTGCTCAATTCGTCTCTGCAAGGCTGCTGCACGTTCAAAGCGTAGGGCAATCGTCTCCTGATTTCGTTCCATGATCAGTTTCTTGATGACAGCGTGATATTTTCCCTCTAGGATGCGAATCACATCGCTGATCATCGCACGATAGGCGTCACGACTGACTCTCGCCGCGCAAGGGGCTTGACAACGCTTTAAGTGGTAACTGAAGCAAGGCTTAAAATCTGGCAATGGGATGATTGCTTCCTGGCAGGTCCGAATCGGAAAAATCCGGTGTAATACCTCAATAACCTCTCTTGTCCATCTCAGGCTTGAGTAAGGTCCAAAATATCGTGCTGCATCAGACTGCTTCTTGAAAGCGATTGCTACTTTGGGGAAATCCTCGTTGAGAGTTACCTTAATGAACGGAGACCTGCGGACAGATTTCAGACTGGTGTTGTAGGGCGGCTGATGGTGTTTAATCAGGCGGGATTCCAGCAATAGTGCCTCTAGCTCGGAGGCACAGATTTGGTAGTCAATTTGGGTTGCGTGTTGGACCAATCGTTTGATTTTGCCCCAGCGATTTTGCTTGGAATTGTATAGGTATGACCGAACCCGTTTTTTCAGCGATTTTGCCTTACCGATGTAGAGAATCTCTCCGGATCTGCTGCGAAAAAAGTAGACTCCCGGCAGTGATGGGATATTGAAAACCATTTCCTTGGTGAGCATCGTTGATATCAGAAGTGAATGGAGGGGTGGCAAGAAAGGAAGGAGGGTAGAAATGTTTTGAGCTTCTAATCTTCTCACTTTCCGCTTTTTAGGTGCTTACGCACAGATAGAGGCAGTCAAAAAGAGAATCGTGGGCTTAATTTGCGAATGGGAAAGTCCCGTCATATCCGCGAGGACGGGAGACATGCCAAATCCCTTCATACATGGGCGTTACTTGATAATGGCAGACCACATTACTCCGTTCCATATCGTCGCGTTCTTTCGCGCCTTGGTGGGGAATATGGTTGATGAACACCACACAGTCGCCAGCCTTTGGGTAGAGGATAACGTGCTCCTGTGCCTCACACCACGCTTCAAACTTGGGACGGTCCAAGGGATATAGATGGGGAGGCTCGACAAGATGTCCCCCCTTAACATATTTCAGGTGTCCTGAACCGGGTGCATTATTCTGAAAATAATAGGTTGCGTTGACACCAATGGGAGACACCGTAAAGCGATGCTTTTCCGCTTCCCGTTTTTCCTGCCAGTAGCCATAGAAATCGAGATGCCACTCTTGAAGGTAGGGCCCTGGGTTGATGTGTGCACGCAAGCTCCGTAATTGGCACTGCTTTCCCATCATTCCCTCAAGATAAGGACGAATACTTGGATGACCCACCAATGGGGCATACGTCTCGGGCTCCCGGTCGAGCAAGGTATCAAACCACATATTGCCTACCGCATTGAGTCCTTCTGCCCAACCCATCTCACGGGCATAGTTGATGCGCTGCCGAATATGTTCTGTCTCCTCCGGTGATAATGCTCGCTCTATCAGTATAAAACCGTCGTGCTCTAATCTATCCAGTTTGCTTTCGATGTTTTCCATAGCCTGCACAGGCCTCCTTCTCAGTCATGTCAATTTTCGAGGCAACCAATACATTTCCCATTTTTAGTTTACTACATCTTGCCAGAATCGTCGATCCATAAAAATTGGAGGCTCATGTAAGAAATCGTGCAACAGAAACTGATTGAGTTCATTAGTTCACTCGTTTGTTAATGAACCAATGGACTAATGGTTTTCACGTTTCATGCATGACATTTTACGATTTTTTGCATTTTCTTTTGACATGTGTCAAATTGGAAATATCCAAATGAGGGTAAAGATTCCCTTCTGTGGTGCAAAGCCGGTTCTATTGCAACGATATTAACTCCCTTTGTAGGGTCATTTAATTCTGCCATATTATTGTCTGAATCACGGAATAAGTACGGATCGACGGATGACACGGATAAAAGACCACCTGGATAACTGGCATAAGAAGGTTCAATGAACGCTTACAAACAGCGAGGCCAGATGCCCCGCCTACCGGGTGGGGATAGCAGGTGCGACGACGAACAGCAGGGCATGAGCCAAAACCGAAAACTAAATAGCCCTAACTCCGTTTGCAAATCGCTTGCGTATCCTATCACAAGTGTGGTAGAATATCCCCTCAAGGGTTTAGCTACAACCAGACTTGCACAATCTAATTCTTCAAAAGGATGATAAGATGGATAGGAGCTACCGTGTCGCCATCGTTGGGGCAACAGGGGCGGTTGGCACGACAATGCGGCAGATTTTAGAAGAGCGCGCATTCCCCGTCGCTTCGCTGAAGTTGCTCGCTTCCCATCGTTCTGCCGGTGAGATTTTAACATTTAAAGATCAACCCATCATGGTCGAAGAACTAACGCATGATTCATTTGATGCCATTGATGTGGTGTTTTCGTCAGCGGGCGCGTCTGTCAGTCGCGAGTTTATACCGGCTGCGGTCGAAAAGGGGTGTCTCGTCATTGACAACACCAGTGCGTTTCGGATGGACGCAGACACACCGTTGGTGATTCCCGAAGTGAACATGCACGCAGCAATGCGGCATCAGGGTTTGATCTCCAACCCAAATTGTTCGACGATTCAGATGCTTGTTGCACTCAAGCCGCTCTACGACGTAGCGGGGCTTAAACGTATCGTCGTTTCGACCTATCAAAGTGTTTCGGGAAAAAGCGGATCTGCTGTTCTTGAGTTGATTGATCAAACAACAGCTGCGTTGGAAGGGCGTCCAATCACATGCGATCAGTTTCCGCATCAGATGGCGTTTAACGTTGCCTTTGATTGGCCCTTCGCTGATAACGGTTACAGTGAAGAAGAGATAAAGATGGTAAAGGAAACACAAAAAATCCTTGAAAATGATGCCATTGGGGTCTCAGCGACAACGGTTCGGGTGCCGGTGTTCTTCGCTCATTCTGAATCAATTAACATTGAAACGGACAGCAAGCTTACCGCTGATGAGGCGCGCCTGATTCTTTCTCAAGCTCGCGGCATTACTGTTATTGACGATCCAAGAAGTCGGAAATATCCGCTGGCCGTCAATGCTGCAGGCCAAGATGATATATACGTTGGACGTATCCGTGAGGACGCTTCGATCGAAAATGGATTAAACTTATGGGTCGTCGCGGATAATCTCCGCAAGGGAGCCGCATTAAACGCTATTCAGATCGCCGAGATCTTGGATCAGATTAATGTGTGAAAATTACACGCCTACCTCCAATCCTAACGTAAAACGTGATGGGTAAATGGTTATGGGTTTATTGGTTCATGAAGGAAGCACTAACGGGAATCCTCAAGGAGTCAAATCGAACAGATGCCCTCCACAATTGAGAACGAGTTGGGTGAAATCTATGAGCAGGAAGTCGAAAAACTGATCGAATCTGAGAGCAAATATCACTCAGTCCTCGGAGCAACCGAAGTTGCCGCTGTTGTCCAGGCATTTCGCTTTGTGCTCGAACACGGTGTCGATAAGGTGACCGTTCAGATGCTCTACGATATGATCGATGACAGTTCCGGGGATTAATGTATGCGACTTGAACGTATCATTCTCAAATCTTTCGGCTGTTTTGACCGCAAGGATTTTGATCTGAGTGACGGGGTGAATCTCATCTTCGGTCCCAATTTCAGTGGTAAGAGTACGCTTGTCAATGCTATTTTTTTCGCGCTGACGGGCAAGCCGATTGTTCCCAAGGTGGGCTTGCCTGCAATGGCGCAATCTGGCACCCCCAGCGGCACCGCCGGACTTAATTTCCGCAATGGAGAGCAGAGTTATCAACTGTTCCGATCGACACAGGGGCAGGTGCAACTCCGCCTGAAAGAGGAAAATGATGCGAAATGGCGCATCCTCTTCACGGGCAAACGTTCAGCAGACGAAGATCTGAGGAAGAAATTTCATTTTAGTTATCAGCACCTTGCGGCGGCGACATTCTTACGAGAAGGAGAGATTTTTGAGTTCCTTGCACGACAACCCGCAGATCGGCGTGATGTGCTTTACGCCCTGCTCGGCATCGATCGGTTGATGGAGGTGCGTCAACGTTTCATCGATGGACGACGGGTTGCCAAGCGAGAGGAGAAACGGATCCAAGATTATCAGCGTAGCATGCGGGTGACGACGGTCAAGAACCATCGTGAAGCGATTGAACGGGTGGAGGCAGAGCTGAAGGACTTGGAAGGTAAATATGAATTGTTGTCGGGTAAGGGAGGTGAAAGTGGGGACACAGTTCTTGTTGCCGAATTGACGCAGGCGCACGAACGGTTTCAAAAGGAGATTGACGGGCTAATCCAAGAGCGAGCATCGATTCTCAGTGGTTTCACCGATGTTAATCACCTGCGGGAGTCTATTAAGGAAATCGAAGCGGCAACCGCCGGCGCGGGTGGGTTAGAAAAGCAGCGGGATGAACTCATTCAATGGATTGGCAGCCTGAACAGTCAAATCCAAACGCTTACGGCAGAATGCGAAACTTTGCGTCAATTAATCGACAATGATCACAGGCACTGTCCAACTTGTCATCAACCGGTACAACAAAAAATTATTGCGGGGATCCTTGCGGAGAAAGAATCGGCGAGGGCTGCAAGCCAACAAGCACTTGAAACGCAGCAGAAAACTCTCGACGAACAGACTGCGAACATCAATGCCTTGCGCGGCTTGAGGCAGCGACACCAACTGATGCAGGGCAAGGTCGAGCAGCTGGAACGGATCGAAGCGCAACTCACGAAGCGTCAGCGTGAATTTGATGGGGTTGCCAGTCGGTTGGGTGCGTTGCAGCCAACAACGTCTCTGCAAACGGGTGCTGTCTCCGATGGGGCTGCCGACCCTGCAGAAATCGCTGAACAACGTCGTCAACTCAAATATCGAATTGACAGTGTCCGCCGACGACTTGTCAAACTCAATAAGGAAGAAGCAGTTATCGCCCATAAACTCCAAGAGCTACAGCGGGCGCGTAGCCAAGCGAATCAGATTCTACGCACGCGTCTCAGTTTTGAACTTGCCTGCGATGGCGTTGAAAAAACAATTGCCTCCCTCCAACAAACAATCCTCCAACCCGCCGAAAAGGAGATTCAACGTTGGCTGGAGCGGATGAACCTGACTCGGTTCTCTCAGGTTGATCTCAAAAGTCAGCACCTGCTTCCCTCCCTCAATGTCGAAGGCTTCGAGCGCAATCTACTGCTACTCAGCGGCAGCGAGAAGATGATGCTCTACCTCTGCTTCAAAGCCGCCCTCTCCGAAGCGTTGGGGGCACTCGGTTTCTTCGTCTTCGATGACCCAACTCTCCACCTGGATCCAGTTCGGAGAGACGCGATGATTGACTTCATTCAACGGCTTGCCGAAGAACATCAGGTCATCGTGACGAGCAATGACCCGGAGGTTCGGGTTGGATTGCCGGACGCGCATCTGATTGAGACGGTGCCGCATACTTCTCACATGTAGTTAAATCTATCGGTATTGCCACTTATTTACCTGATTTGTCATAGGATGTATTCTAATTCGGGATTTATGCACTACAGACTGTAGGGACGTTCGCTACTTACCTGAGAGGTGCTCATAAAGGAGTAGGCACACTCCGCTTGCCATAAACTACACAATCGTTACAGCATATGGTTTGGCTAACACTCACCTTGCATTAAACTCGCACCCATAATTTGAAAAACAAAGCACCTCTAGAAGTTCCTCTGTTTTGAAAAGGTTTCTATCAAAAATAGCAGAGTTATTCTGCAAGAAGAGAAAATCATGAAACTCAAAGTTGTTTGCCCCTTTTTTTAAAAGTCATATCTTTACTCCCTCCTTTTCCGGGGCGTTTGATGAGGCACCTGCTTGCTCTCACCCATCCCTGCTGCTACAGATTCGCCAGAGTCTTCCAATCCCAACTGCCCTGCGATGTCATCAACGAATTGACGCGCGACCCGTCCCGATCTGCCACTCGATGATGCTTCCCACTCCAACGCTTTTCGATGGAGTGCTGCCGTTGAGAGGGACAACCCCTGCTTTCGGGCATAATGGGATACAATCTGTAGGTAGGTGTCTTGGGAGAACCGATAGAAGGCGAGTCGCAACCCAAACCGGTCGCTGAGCGATACCTTCTCTTCGGTCGTCTCTCGCGGATACAACTCATCTTCATCAGTCTGGGGATATTGGTTTTCCTCGATTTGACGCGGCATCAGGTGGCGGCGGTTGGATGTCGCGTAGATCAGGACATTCTCAGGACGTGCGGCGATGCCGCCTTCCAGCATCGCTTTCAACTCCCTGTATTCCGCTTCCCCTTCGCTGAAGGAGAGGTCGTCACAAAAGAGGAGATACCATTCTGGACGTTCCCACAGGAGATCTGCAATTTCTTGGAGATGGAGCAGCCCCTCCTTGCTCACCTCGACCAACCGCAACCCTTCCGACGCATACCGCTGGAGTATCCCCTTGATCAGCGACGATTTGCCCGTCCCCCGATCGCCCCACAATAGCGCATGGTTCGCTGGCAAGCCGCGCAGAAACTGGCGTGTGTTCCGATCCAATTCCTGAATCTGCCGATCCACTCCAATCAGATCTGCAAGGTCGACAAGGTCAGGGTGTTTGACGGGCATTAAACGTTGACTCCGCCACCGAAAGGCGATATACCCGCTCTCTCTCCCCCCCGCAAGCCGGAGGGGTTCGGAAGGATTTTCTGTCGCAGCGGTGCTGGCTATCAGAAGGTCTTCTACTTTGTCGAGCAGTTGTTCTACGCGGGGAATCATTGCTTTCCAATCTTGTGTCATAGTTTTTTTATGTTTTTCCAGTCATTGTGAGGGGTGTGGAGAATAATTGTCAGAATCAGGATACTCAGGATTGAAGGATTAACAGGATTATATGAATCAAATTGACACCTAAAGCAGGAAATAGTAAGTAGATCGAGATTACATCTCGACACATCAGATCTGCAAGGTCGACAAGGTCAGGGTGTTTGACGGGAATTAAACGTTGATTCCGCCACCAAAAGGCGATATACCCGCTCTCTCCCCCCCCGCGAGCCGGAGGGGTTCGGAAGGATTTTCTGTCGCAGCGGTGCTGGCTGTCAGAAGGTCTTCTACTTTGTCGAGCAGTTGTTCTACGCGGGAATCATTGCTTTCCAATCTTGTGTCATAGTTTTTTTATGTTTTTCCAGTCATTGTGAGGGTTGTGGAGAATAATTGTCAGAATCAGGATACTCAGGATTGAAGGATTAACAGGATTATATGAATCAAATTGACACTTAAAGCAGGAAATAGTAAGTAGATCGAGATTACATCTCGACACATCAGATCTGCAAGGTCGACAAGGTCAGGGTGTTTGACGGGAATTAAAGTTGACTCCGCTACCGAAAGGCGATATACCCGCTCTCTCCCCCCCCGCGAGCCGGAGGGGTTCGGAAGGATTTTCTGTCGCAGCGGTGCTGGCTATCAGAAGGTCTTCTACTTTGTCGAGCAGTTGTTCTACGCGGGGCATCATTGCTTTCCAATCTTGCGTCATAGTTTTTTTATGTTTTTCCAGTCATTGTGAGGGTTGTGGAGAATAATTGTCTGAATCAGGATACTCAGGATTGAGGGATTAACAGGATTATATGAATCAAATTGACACCTAAAGCAGGAAATAGTAAGTAGATCGAGATTACATCTCGACACATCAGATCTGCAAGGTCGACAAGGTCAGGGTGTTTGACGGGAATTAAAGTTGACTCCGCTACCGAAAGGCGATATACCCGCTCTCTCCCCCCCCGCAAGCCGGAGGGGTTCGGAAGGATTTTCTGTCGCAGCGGTGCTGGCTGTCAGAAGGTCTTCTACTTTGTCGAGCAGTTGTTCTACGCGGGGCATCATTGCTTTCCAATCTTGTGTCATAGTTTTTTTATGTTTTTTTAGTTATTGTGAGGGTTGTGGAGAAATAATTGTCTGAATCAGGATACTCAGGATTTAAGGATTAACAGGATTATATGAATCAAATTGACACCTAAAGCAGGAAATAGATAGGGGTTAGGAGTTACGCAGTTGAACGGTCGGTCCTTGTAGTTCGGTGATTTATCGCCATTGGAAACGGTTGCCGCCCCCCGATAAATCGGGCAACTACAGTAAGGTACATCATAGCCCCTTCTAAACTCCCACAAGGGGGGGAGGACAACAAAGAAATGCTTCCATGGCACCTAAGCGAATGTTGGCTGATGGTATCCCTCTTATTATGAATACCCCTCACTTAATTGGTGGAATCTTCGGCCTTATATCTATTTTCGTAATAGCATTCGTAATAGCATAAGATCGTTTTCAGATCATTCCAGTGCTTCTCGTCAAACCAAATGTGTATTACACAGTCGTTCAATTCTAAGCGAACATCGGGATTATCTGAATCTTTCAGAATGTTATATAAGTCTTTTCGCGCTGTTCTGTCCTTCTTCACATATTCCTTATATTTTGCTGCACACTCTGGACATAATGCTAGATGTTGAGCCTCATGTTCTTTGGGAAAGTAATCTTTTCTGAGAGCCTCTACTGCCTCAAAGTAATCGTCATCGCTATTGCGCTTCTTAAACGGCATTTCCTGTCTACACATTTGGCATTTCATATTGTTGAATTTCGTATATTGCTCCCGAAGGAAAGTGCGAGGGTCAATTGTACTAAGAGTGACTCTAGTGTTTCTGGCTCGAATTTCGTATTGTTTTTCTTCAGCATTGCTGAGTTCTATGATAAGCCCTTCCGCACGCCGTTTTTCGGTACTAATTTCGTCAAGCACTTCCTCGGGTGATTGCCCCCGTGCCTTCAAAGTGTTCAAAAATTCCACCATTTTCTCGGCTTCATCACTCGAATTGAATCCCATTTCCCGAGCACGTTGATTCTGCTGGAGGTATTCCGCTTTCTGTTTTCTGTCAATCTTACCAAATTCAATCGCATTAAGCCACTCTTCACCCATGTCGTGTGGAGGGCCCTTAGGCCATGCGAAACCTTCTGGAAGATACTCCTGTAATGCGTCACATGGACACACAAAAGAGATAGAGGTGCCATCTTTCTGCTGCGGCACCCATTTTGCGCCCCTTAAATCATGCACAAGACTAGACGCACCAACACGGGATCGATATAGATAATTTCCACGAAAACACGCTTCCAGGCACTCTTTATTCATGGAATTCATCGTGCGCCAAATCAACCTCGCTTTATTAATTGAGGGTTGATTAAGGAATTGCTTGAATAGCGGGATAGTGTAGTCCCGATCGATTCTTGTGTGATTCCCTTCCTTGCCTTCAAGTGTCTTGAGACCTTCAGGATGAGAGCAGGGAACCGTTGTCTTTTTAACCTCCAGTTTTGTCTGAGCTCCTACCGCCTCTGCAAATTTTCCGAGCCCTTCTGAGGAAATCCCAGATTTTCTATAACTATAATCAGGGGAGAGGGCTCGTCTGAAATCATCAGTGTATTTGCTAATAGTTTCATAATACACTGTCAAACTAGTATCAAGATAAGGAGAATCTACGAAAGCATGATTGGGTTGCCTCCAATCTCCGTTATCTAGTTCAAAGATTAAGTAGTCTTTGAACAAAGCTGCCTTATCAGGTTCCTTTTCTACAAGTGCAATGAACCTCTCCAGATCTCGCTTGTGATGTGGCTTGGGAAGTTGTTCAATTGTACCTGGCACGTATCGCTGTTTCAAAATTATTTTAACCTGTTCTGCCTCGTCAACTTCACGCACTCCAATAGTTTTAAGAAACTTACGGGCTTTTTCCTGCTGATCCTTCTTTTCCCCGGCTGAATAAACGCCTTTGGCAACGTAATGGAAATTTCCCCCACGCTCATCATCTTCTTGAATCAAAGATTGGTTCTCCTTCTCAATCCCTGTGCCGACATCAGATTCTACGTCATCGCTGGAGAAGTGGCAATTACTTCCGGGCCTATAGTTGCCATCCTTACAGCGAACAATGCTAAGGGTGCAAAGGGTGCGTGCAGAGTCAGAATATGAGGAGGAGCGTGATAGAAAGTCGCCCAGTAATGCATACAATCGTTGATGCCAAGCGTCCGATTTTTCCTTTAGCCATGCAGTTGCTATATCGCCCGGGGCCTTTAGCACTTCTATAAAGTTCCCAATTGTCCATTTAGAAATACACAACCTGGTTAGGAAAACATCGATTCTCTGGTTTTGTCGTTGAGAATTGGTGTCTTGGGTAAATTGCCCTCTTTCATCTCGCTTCTGCGATGTTTGCGGTTCGGCAACCCATAGCGGCAGAGCTGTGTCTTTTCCGAGGAGCGTGGCCAAATCTTCATCCTGAATCAAGCTAGATAATTGTGATTCTTCGCGGTAGATCCCCGACGCAGCGGCATGTCCGCCTTGTTTCATAGGTATTAGTTTTTTATATTTAAATGCCTTAATTAACCGTTCCTGGATGGGGAGGTAGGCGGCAGGTAAAGAGTCCCAATAATTGGGGAGAACCGCAAGAAACTCTACATCCAATAGGCCCTGGTCGCGAATAGCACTCATTGATTCGGCAATCAAATTTGCGAGATGATTTAGAAGCTCGGTGTTACTAGGGCATTCACGTATACTGTCCCGTGCAACAGTTGAGGCAAAAGGCGCGTGTAGGTGGAATCGAAGATTGGATGTCTCCTTTATAGCAGGAAAATAGATGCAGACCTGACCTGAATTTAATGACGTAATTTTCCAACCTCGGCCGTCCGGATGCTCCATTCCAAAAGCAATTGCAATTCTACAATCCTTGAGTTTATCATCTTCCTCATCTCTAATGGAAACAACCTTCTCAAATCGGAGATAATGCGTCGAATTAGATATTAGGTCGCTTGGACGCTTGGCGGAAATTTCAATTTGATTTCTATCTTGCTCATTTTCTCTCCTTTCCAAATATCCCCGGCCTGAATCGTCAGGTAAATCGTATTCTATCTTGCGGATGTTGCTGAGAAACAGCAATGTGTTCTCGTTTAACTGCCGGAGATTTTTTTCTATCTCAGTCCGTGCTTTGTCTGAAGGCTTTTTAGGGTGATTGAAAGGAAAGATAAAACGAGTTTTCCTTTCACCGAGTGCCCCGGAATCTAGCTCCTCTGTATCAGGCACAACCATGTCTCGAATGCGAAAGTGGTATTCGCCGGATTCGATCTCTGGCGTAGTCGTGTAGGCGAATACCGCTTTAAAGCCAATCCCAAACTTGCCAATGTTGGTAGGGTCGTCTCTCTTGGTGCTAGAACCAAGACTTGTTATTGAATCTACATCTTTTGCAGAAAACAGACGATTTCCGTTATGTTCAAATGTGACACTACTATCGGTAAGCACGAACCGGACTTCTGAGGCTCCTGCATCCTCTGCATTCTGAAGGAGTTCATAGATGAAGTGTGCATTGTCTGGGTACAAATCCGTGAGCAAGTGCTTAATGCCCTCTGTAAAACCGTTTTCGTGGCTTGATTCAACCCACTCTTCACGCTTTTTGCGTAGTTCATGCAGGTCATTGGTCAATGTCCGATTTTTTATTAAACACTTCATATTATTGATACCTCCATAATTCCATACGCCACCAGTTCTGTCGTAATATCTGCTTTTGCCATTGCTGCGTCCAACTCCTGAATACGTCGATTGTAGTCAGCTTCGGCACTGGCAATCTGGGATTTCCTCATCCGCTGGATGTTTGGATCGCCCACCTGTGCAAGTTGGCACTTAAGAAGATTTATCCGTGCCTGATGACTTGTTGATAGGCTCTCTCTACGGTACTCAGCCAATTCACGGGTATTTTGCTGATGTTTTTCAAGAGTTTCGGTCCACAGTTGATAGTGTCGCTTATCCACCTCGTCCCAAGCGAAAGGTTCGCTAGTTTCCCAATCTTCGTGGTCCACTGCTTTCTCAAGAAGGCGGTCGAGATGTGGTGTCAACTTCTCATCTAAGGTAATTGACCTGAGCTCCAAATCTTCTTTGATACCGTGAAAATGCCACTGGTACATTGCGAATTTGTAACGTCCCGCAGGCACTTCTTGGGTGTGTACCTTCAGCACTGTGACGACATCTGATTTTATATTCAGTATCTTTGCTGCTTGCTTGACCAAAGGGTGCACCAGATTGATAAGTGTCACTTCGGGCTGGTGTAACTTGCAATCTGCCTCAAAGGTTATAGCCAAATGTTGATCCGTGCCCTTCAACCAATTCTCCCACTCCCGATAGATAGGGCTCCGTTCTCTGGAGAGTTGCTGAAAATCTTGTAGTAAGATGCTTCGCGCTTCCCCTGAAAGCCGGAGGGTTTTGAGGGGCCTTTCACCGAGGATAAATTCCTGATCTGTCTCAAGTTGCTGCCGCAGATAGAGCGTAACGAGCCGCTGGATTGAGGCCGGCGTTAACCAGAAGCTGGAGGCGTCATCAATATCCTGCTTCATCTGATCTTTAGGCAAGCGTAGCCCAAAAAGTTCCAATTCGCTTTCTTCCAATCGTTCTTGTTCTTGTATCAACCGGATTTGGTTGTCCTCCAACTGCTGAAATTTTTCACTGCGCTCAGCATCGGTCAAAGTAAAATTTTCAGCAATATTGTAAATCTCTTTTGTGATTTCGCCGAGGATTTTCTCACTACCGCCGAGGGCACCCTCAAAGACACCGAGGCGGAGTAGACACCGCCCATAGATTTCGGCATCAACGGTGCCCGGTGTAATTAGGTTGATAATAGTAACGCTCTCGCTGTGTTGACCATTCCGGTCAATACGGCCTATCCGCTGCTCAACTCGCATCGGATTCCACGGCAGGTCATAATTGACAATACAATCACAGAATTGATAATCCAACCCTTCACTCCCCACCTCCGAAAATAGCATCAGGTCAAGGCTATCCTGCTCTATTCTCGGTTTTTCAAATCGATCGCGGAGCTCAAGGCGTTCTTCCTCTGCAACGCCGCCATGAATCATGCCGACGCGAACACCATCCGCTTTTAGGTGTTTGTAAAGATAGGCAAGCGTATGGCGAAAACTGCTGAACAGCATAATTTTATTGTTATGTAGGAGTTGTCTTTCTTGAATAATCTTGCGGAGGGCCTCCAGTTTCAAATCGTGCGAATTAATAGATTTCGCTTTTTCAAGAATCGCTTGAACCTGGGCCTCAATTCGTGTTACAGTGCCTTCGAGGGATATTAATTCCGTAACATCCGCTTCCGCCCAAGCGAGTTCATCAAGGTGGCGGCTAAGAATTTCTTCAAGCAGTGGTTCAAGTCCATATAGACAACTTGCCAGCTGTCGGCGGAGCGTCGTCATCATGAATTTGACATTCTGATCGCCGTGCAGTTTGCGGAATATCTCCGTTTGTATTTCCAGTAATGTCTCATGAAGTTCTGCTTGGTCGGTTGTCAATTCAACCTCTACGGTTTGCGGCTTGCGAATTGTAAACTCGCCGATATCCCGGCGGCGGGTCCTATTGAGTATCCCTGAAAACGTATATAGTGCTTCAATATCTGTGATGAGTTGGATCCGTTTTTCCTTGGTAACAGATTCCTCTGCGATTTGATTTTGGATTCGCTTGAATTCCGGATTTTCTTTGAGTATGGATTTTCCCCAGCCGGTAGTGGCTGCCCGATCAAAGGCTTCTCGTATGTGCCGTGTCCAACCTTTCTCCTGCGAGCGCGCAGCATCAACCGCTTGGTTGATAAATGGATTCGGCTCTGCCATGTGCTCGAAACTCTCTTCATCCAGAATGAGGTCTGGGCGGAGAACGTTGAGCAGAACGAACAGGTCTCGACTGTCAAGCTGAATAGGAGTTGCGGTCAGGAAGACTGCCGCTTCTGCATGGTCACAGAAAAATCGTACCGCCTCGTAATTAGCAGTATCTTGGTTTCGGATGTGGTGAGCCTCATCTACAATCACCAGATCAAAGCGTGGGGGCGGATCCAAATCTAAAAGTCCGTGTCCGCGCTTTCGCCTTCGTTGGCCTTCTGGCCCATAAAGGAGCACCCTATCTAACAATGAATAGGCGAGAATAATCTTCTGGTATTGTTCAGGCCATTCGCCATCTCGATACATTTCATTAATGCAATACCGCAAGCGTTTCCCATCCAGATGCTGGAAGTCTTCGTCAAACCGTTTCATCTCTCGTAGCCACTTTTCCTCAGTGACCAAGGGGCGGGGGCATATAATGAGGACGGATTTGATAGCGTGGCGCGCCTGCAACTCTCGGAGAATCAGTCCTGCCTCAATCGTTTTTCCGACACCAACGCTATCAGCGATGAGTAGCCTCGGTCGGTCGGATCTGATGAATTTCAGTACAGGACGGTACTGATACGGGATAAAATCAATGCCCGCGGTGTTAAGCGAGTAAAAAGTTGATAGTCCGGGGTGGAGGATTTGAAGCGCGGTCAGGTAGGCGTGAAACTCATCGCGAGAAAGATGCTGTAAATCTTCTCTAGGTTGTTGCTCTAACTGCAACTGAGATGCATAAAACCGCTGAATGTTATCATTAATAAAAACGTTAACCCGCTTTTCAGGGTTGCCCGGTAATACATCAACGACTGCTCCCCGAACAGATGGGTCTGATTTCAAGCAGACAATCTGCCCCGGTGAAAACTCTAGCGAAGGATTCGAGTTCATATCCATAGTTTTTTCTATACTTCGGGGGTAAGCGTCCTTTCACTTTTGAAATTCATTTTCAGTTTGGCTAGATGCCGCCATTTCGTTATTGCTCATCCTTTTTCACGCAATCCGCTAAGATTGAAATCATTTCTGATAGCTCTGGGAACGCCTCCGAATTTTCAGGGGGTAAGTCCGCGAGGTGCGTCTTCCCGACCAATCGGTACATATCCGCTACCCCCGCTAGAATTTTTGGTGTCAAGCCGACATGACCGAACGTCGCCGAAATCTCTTCCATCTCACCGATCCAACGTCTGGCCTTCGGTGGCATCCCCGGCAGTCCTCCTTCCATCCGTTGATACAGCGCAGCTTGACTCATCTGAAACTCCGCTTTGAGGGCTTCAGACACCCCCAGCAGCTCTGCAGCAGTCAGCAGTTCTGTGCAAAGTGCGGTCAGTCCTTTTGTCAAAGAGGCGTAGCACATCTTAATCGCCGAAGCCAACCCAATCTGATCGCCAAGGGGCCGAACATCGAGCCCGAATTGCGTCAACGCTTCAAAATCATCAACATGGGTTCCTGAGGCGTAGAAACGGGTTGCCCCCGGTTTTCGGGGCGGAGGACCGATGATTGACGCATCAACAAAACGGCCACCGGCTTCCGTGATGATTTCATCTAGTTGGCGCGTGGTTTGCGGGGCGATTGCGTTACAGTCAACGTAGGTGAGATCTGTCTTCGTTTCGGCAAGCGCGTCCGCAACCGCTTGAGCGGCTCCCTTGGCTTCCGCCGGCACCATAATTGACAAGATAATTTCTGCTTCATTCACAAGGGCTTGATACGTCGGCACATCTTCAATCTTCACGCTTTCTGCGAGGGTTCGGGTCCGTTCACTTCTCCCCTTAAGACAGGTAATCACGCGCAGGCCGTGTGTAACCAGGACGTGCCCCACAGTATGTCCCATGTCACCGGGACTCAGAAGGCCAACAGTTTTTAATGGCATATTTTCTCTCCTTTTCAGGTTGTTAATAGGTCATGTATTGCCACGGTAATCTGTTCGATAAAGTTGATTGCATCCTCTGCTGAAGCTTCATCAATGGGCCATCGGGTATCATGAGGAGTTGAATCCATATCCGCCTCATGGGCGATTTTGTTTTTTTGCTCCGCAATAAGGTTGAGTTGTTACCTTGCATCTTGCGCTGGCATTCCCAGTCGATTTTCTCTTTTAAGCCCTGTCAAGCATCTACTCTCATTTCAAACCTGTTTCCCATTCAGAGCGGAGGAGGCCATACAGATACATATCATAGCGTTTGCCATCACACTGTAAGTGTTCCCGATGTACCCCCTCCCGCTGAAAACCCAACTTTTCATACAGCGCGATGGCGCGCTCATTGTAGCTAAACACCGTGAGTTGGATGCGATGCAAATTGAGTTCATCAAAGGCAAATCGGAGCACAAGTTGCATGACCTCATATCCGTAGCCTTTTCCCCAGTGCTTTACCTCCCCGATGGCGATGCTTACGCCGCTCACCCGATGTGTCCACAGAATCCCGTCGAGTTCAACGTAGCCAATCAGCACATCGTCGTCAAGGGGTCGAATGGCAAAAAGAAAAGTGTCAGTTGCTTGATGCGTATTGGCCAGCCACTGCGCCAACACCGGCTCAGTTTTGGGATAAGCGGGGAGGGCGTCAAATAGTCGCAAGAATTCGGGATTCTGATACCATTGGGTAACGGTTGGGAGGTCAATTTGCGTTAACGCTGTGAGTCGGACCCGACTACCGCACAAAAGCGTCGGAGAGGCCATGTCTAGTGTTCCTGATAGATTAATCACGGCACGTTGTTGGTTCCATTTTTTCGGACAGTTCGTTGGTAGGTGAGTATTAAGCGAATTCCGTCTCCTCGTCCTCATCCGTTTCTTCAGAATCCGTTCCTTCAGATGTGCGATCAGGATTGCTTGGCTGGTCTACTTCCTGCGGCTCTAGCAGTGTCGTAGGTATCAAGAGTATGTCGGTGGGAGAGCTGGGGCGTTCCGCTTCCTGTCGCTCTTCCTCATCAACTGTTTCAGAGCTATGGTCAGGAACGCTAGGTTGCACCGCTTCCTGATTTTCTGATCTGTTCTCAACATTGTTGAGCATTGTCATGAGCCCTTCAAGGCGCTCGCGGACTTCCGCTTTTTCCTGATCTACCTCAAGCCGCTCCTGTTCACGCTGGTTCTGAAGTGCCTGTAACTCTGATTCAAAATGGTTTAATTCAGCATTCCGTTGTTCGAGGTTTTGAATCTGTACATCTCGCTGATCCAACTCGTTACGGAGCTGATTGCTTTCAGATTCCAGTGTTAATTTCTCTTCCCTGAGGCGGTTGATAGTCTCAATGGCGCGTTCAACGCGCTCTTCTAACAATGTAAGTACATTTTCGCGTAAATCTTCAAGCATTTGAACCTCCTGTTTTTTTTGACTGTAGGATTTAGGCAGTTGAACGTTCAAACCCTCGTGGTTCGGTGACTCCTCAACTACCCGGTATATTGTGCGACCGTGTTTGGTGAATTGAAAATATCAACTATGTTGCGCGACAGTCCCGGTTCAACCAACCATAAACATTGTACAACAGTGTTGGGTGTCCACTGTCGCGCAACATTGCTGGTATCTAAAGGATTTATGCTGCCCGATTCATCGGGCAACCACGATTCATCCGACAGTAGTAGGTACGCTCCATAGTGTCATCCCCCCTCGAATCCCGACAGGGTATCACCCCCTCAAGGGGGCGGGGGATTACGGCATACAGCGTATGCTTACTGCCTTAAAGAGGCGCAATGAACGCGCTATTACAAACTATAAGTGCGTAACTCCTAGACTGATTAAAGGTTTCGGGGAAGGGTTGTCTATGGTTTACTGCTAGGGAAGTCAAAAATTTCTTTCTATCTTTCGTTCTTTAGCAGATTTTCCAGTCCAACTGTCCGGGCATAGTGAAAAAGGTACTGTTGGGCATAACCGAGATGTTCACCAAAATAGTTTTCAGCAAACTGACGGATCTCACGGATCGAGGCCTTGCGTTTGAGGTAAAGCTGCTCTATAATCCGTTTCACCCACACATCAATGGGCAGGGCTTGAACATGCCCTAACGAAAATAGGCAGATGCAGTCAGCGACCTTCTCACCAATTCCTTTGAAGCCCATCAACTCTTGTTTCGCTTTGGTGTAAGGCAGGCTCTTCAAAGCCTCAAGATCGAATTTCCCTGCTGTGATTGCCGATGAAACCGTCCACAGATAAGGGGCGCGATACCCCAGCCGACAATCGTACAACGCCTCAACACCGGCTTTGGCGAGGGCTTGGGGTGTCGGGAAAGAGTAATCGACCGAATCCTGAAAGGTAATTTTTTCCCCGAACCGTGCCGAGATTGTGCGGATTATCCCCTTAATTCGGGGCACGTTATTATTCTGTGACAGGATGAACGACGCTAGGCACTCCCACACCTCTTGGTTCAAAATCCGCATCCCCCAGAACGTTTCAATCGAGCGATGGATGAACGGATCAATGTTCACAGCCTTTAGAATCGCTGGTAGATTCCGGTTCAGGTCCAGGTAGTGGTGGAGGAAAGCTTTTAGTTGATTCGGTTGTTCATCGTCGGAACTTTCGACAATCAGTGTCTGCTTTTCCTGACGTATCTTCAGCTGCCTACCCTCAACAACGCCGTAGTACCAGTCGTTGATTGGCTGCCAGCGGAATGATTGCCCACACTCCAACGTATGCTTCAGATCGAAATCAGTGACAGGCTCGATTCGGATAGGACAACCCCCTTACGCCAAAATGATAGAATGCCTATTAACAGGCGTATTATACAACGAATTTCCAATCAATACAAGGGTATAAATTACTCGATAGGGGCATTGCATCTGTTATAGAAATTAGGCAATTGCCCCATCAGAAATTGGGGATAACCCCCGTCGTGGCACAGAGGGGTTACGGCATACGGCGTATACCTACGACTATATGCCGACTCCTGATGTGTTCATTCGTGCATTAGTGTATTGGTTACGGCACGAGCACACGTTGGGGAGCCCCGATAAGATTGAGAATATACGCTGCGGCTACGATTCGATTTTGATTGTCGTATACCAAAGATCTACGCAATAATTTATATACAATTGCCCTATTACGCCAGAAAAGATAATCTAATAAGAAGATAGATCGGTATCCGGATGATCCTGATAAAATCGCGCCTGACCCACGCCGAAGTCCTCCTGAAGTTGAATTGTCAGCCCACCGTCTACCGCTAGGGCGTGCCCTGTGATGAAAGATGCTTCGTCCGAGCAGAGGAAGTTGATGGCGTTAGCGATGTCAATCGGGCGTCCGACACGGCGAACCGGATATTGCGCCTCAAAGAAACGCAGGAGCGACGGGTTCTGTGCCCAATGCGCTTCAATGCGCTCGGTCACGATATGACCGGGGCAGATTGCATTGACCCGTATGCCCATCGGTCCGAAGTCGATTGCCATCTGACGGGTGACACCGATGACGGAGGACTTACCCGCTTCATATACCAATTTCTTCGGAGCCATCAGCAGACCGTGGACGGATGAGATATTGATGATACTACCTTTACCAGATTTTTGGATCTCCGGTACGGCGTACTTCGCCCCCAGAAACATGGACTTGACTAGAACGTTCATGGCATAGTCCCAAGCCTCCTCCGATAAATCTACCGCGCTACCATCCGGCTCTTTGGTGTTGAAAGCGTTGTTGACAAGGATGTCGAGACGTCCCCATAGTTCTACTGCTCTGCTGACCATCGCCTCGATGTCGTCCCGCCGAGAGACATCAGTCTCAATAACTTCCGCGACGCCGTCTGCATTACAAATCCGCTCGGCGTTGGCTTGTGCTGTCTTAATGTCCATATCGGCGATGAGGATTTTCGCACCCGATTCGGCAAGCCGTCTCGAAGTTGCACCGCCGATGCCTTGAGCACCGCCTGTGACAATTGCGACCTGATCTGTTAGACTTCCCATAGTTTCATCTCCTTATATTAAAAATTTGGCTCATGTAAAAAGAGGGTACAAAGATACCCGGAACATCGCGCAACAGTTTGGGCTCAATTCACCAAACACCGGAGTCCAACACGATTGGTATTTGCCCCCGAGTTTTTTGTTGAAAAATCGGGGTTGTTGCACGATTTCTTAACATGAGCGAAAAATTTTAATAGTGCAAGTTGCTAGGATGTGTTGATATTTGACAAATTGAACCTATCTCCGTTCCGAGAGTATTTTGGGCAGGCACAAGGGTGCCCCTACATTGGATCAATTCCTGTAGGGGCACCCTTGTGGTTGCGCTGCTGGCGGTCAATTTTCCAAAATCGAAGATACTAGAACATTACGCAATAGTCTAGGTTCAATCAGCATTTTGTCGAGATATGAATCTCAACCTACAGGCTTGGACGCCGCTGAGAGTTTACAATTTAGAGCTTACAATTTAGATAGACATATCCAAATCATACCGGTGGGGGTGCCGTGAATTTGTCGATCTACTACGAGCGGTAATTAATCTGTAAATCTGTGACATCCCGGCAGACTCAATGCGATGAGTTGGGCAGGATGATTCGCTCGACCTATCGGAATTACGATAAAGAAATAGCAAATAGTGTGTTCGGATCACGGTTTGACCTTCTTTATGTGAATAGCTGATATGAAGATACCCCTAGCCATGGTAACCAAGTCTTTGCCATTATAGCAGATTCGGGCGATTGGGTCAACAGAATTGGATACGCGCTTACACGACTAAAGCGCGTGGATGATTTTTGGGTTTCTATTTTTAGGATAACTGTGTTATAATCTTGAGCAATTTTCAAAAAATACAATCTGTTTATAATAATGCAAGTTGCCGCTTATAGAAAACGTTGCAAACCGGAAAAATCAGAGCCAATCCCCGCTTGCCGTGGATTGATCAATCCACGGCACCGCCACACAGACGGTTTGGATATGTCTATACACAGGAGTCGGCTCGTTCTGTCGTTTGCACAAGGGTTACGGCATACGGAGTGTGCTTACTACTAGCAACTTCGGTTATAATAGGAAATTCCCTGATACATTGAGGGTTTCTTCAAAAAGTCCAATAACTCATCTAAATGAGGGAGGAAATACATGATTGATTGTCACTATCTTGAGCCGACTACCGTATCGGAGGTCTGTACACTGCTAGCCAAGCACGGGGATGGTGCGAAGGTTGTTGCAGGTGGACAGAGCATGGCACTGTTGTTACGGAATGGATTAATCCAACCCTCCTGTCTGATCAGTCTCCAGCATGTCTCCGGATTAGAAGACATAACCACATCGGGGGACGGTGTAAAAATTGGTGCCAAGGTTACACTGAATCGTTTGAACGGCATGGGTGCAACACATCCGACGCTGTGGGGCTTGAGTGATGCCCTCAACGAGGTGGCAGATTCGCAGATTCGTAACTTCGCAACACTGGGTGGTGCAATCTGTGAAGCGCATCCAGCAAGCGACATCACCGTTATTCTGATCGCGCTGAATGCTACGGTAAAATTGGCGAGTGCAGAAGGTGAACGGGTTGTGCCTATGCACGATTTTGTCACCGATGCCTTTACTACCGCTGTCGAACCGGGTGAGTTACTGACAGAGGTAGTTGTGCCATCATTCGATCCCACATCAGCTGCCGCCGCCCATCGCCGGTTTGTTCTGCGGGCAGGCGATTATCCTGTCGTGGGCGTCGGCGCATTTATCAGCCTTGATGAAGCGGATCTGTTTCAGGATAGCCGCATCGTGGTTGGTAATTGTTCTGGTGCCCCGGTTCGCGCCCCGGCAGCAGAGGCGCGCCTGAAGGGTTGTAATAGCGTCAGGGAGCGTTGGGCACTCACCGAAGCCGGCGAAATCGCCGCAGCGAATGTCGCACCATCGAGTGATCCGATGGCGTCGAGCGAATACAAAACCGACCTTGTCAGTGTATTGACGAAAGAAGCATTGGCGAAAGCTATCGACTGCTATCGTTTGAGACCGTTAAAAGGATAGCGTAAAATCCGAATCTTCGATTGGAGTTGGATTGATAACTTACTATTTGGAGGCGTTTTAATGAAATACCCATTATCGTTGACAGTCAATGATGAAAACTATGACATCCTCGTTGAACCCTACCACACCTTGATGGAGGCGATTCGCGATGGAATCGGGCTAACGGGGACTAAGTGTGCTTGTGAGGATGGGCGGTGCGGGACCTGCACAGTACTGCTTGACGGGCAGCTGGTGAAATCGTGTCTGACGCTTGGGCTACAGGCAAAAGGGAAATCGGTCTTGACCATAGAGGGCCTGGGCTCCCCCGATGCACTGCATCCGTTGCAAAGTGCGTTTCTTGAGCACGGTGCTGTGCAGTGTGGTTATTGTACACCGGGGATGCTGCTGACAGCAAAGCAGTTGCTAGATGAGAACCCGAATCCAACTGAGGAAGACATCCGCTCTGCGTTTGTGGGGAATCTCTGCCGCTGCGGGGTCTACACGCACGCAACGCAAGCGATTTTGAGCGTTGTAGGGGAGAAGGAGGAATAATAATATGAACGTTGTTGGAACTTCTGCTAAACGCATTGATGGCATAGAGAAAGTAACTGGAACTGCACAATTCACAACCGACATCGTGCTGCCTCGTATGATTCATGCCAAGCTGAAACGCAGCCCGTTTGCACATGCAAGGATTGTGGGAATTGATACCAGCAAAGCGGAACAGATGCCCGGTGTCCGCGCTGTGATTACCGCTGCCGATCTACCCGACATACGGCTCGGCATCCTCACGTTGGATGAGCATTTACTTGCCCACGACAAAACGCGCCTTGTCGGTGAACCTGTCGCTGCGGTCGCTGCGGATACCCCGGAGATTGCGCGGGCGGCCTGTGAACAGATTGAGGTCGAATACGAAGAGCTTCCTCCCCTCTTTGACCCGGAGGAAGCGATTAAGTTAGACCCACCGGTGGTGCTGCACGAAGAATACGAAGAGTATGAAAAACTCCTTGAACTCGCCGAAATGGACGAGCGGCCGCCCAACCTGTGGCAGGCGTACCGCATCCGGCACGGCGACATTGACGCCGCGTTCAAAAAAGCGGAGGACGAAGGCGGACAAATCATCGAGAACCGTTATGCAACTGGTTATGTCCACACCGCCTGTATGGAGCCCCATGGCGCAGTGGCCCAATGGAGTTCCGATGGCACACTTACCCTCTGGGCAGGGGGCCAATCGCCATACATCGCCCGTGATGGTTTAGCGAAGGCCCTTGATTTATCGCCCTCCAAAGTTCGCGTTATCGTTCCATTTGTCGGTGGTGCCTTCGGAGGTAAATTGACAGTCAAAGAGGGTGCTATCGCCGCTGCACTTGCCCGTAAAGCTCGGCGTCCCGTCAAAATTATCTTAACCCGTGCCGAAGACCTCTCCGCCACGGCGGCACGCACGCCGTTCATCTTTGATATAAAAGATGCTGTGACCAGGGATGGCCTCCTGATTGGTCGGAAAGTAACCTCTATTCTCTGGGGCGGCGGTTATAGCGGCGAGGGAATTCTCAAACCGATTTTCTCCACGCATCTCTATCCCGGCTCCTACCGTTTAGCTGCACTCTGGGTAGATTCTTACGGCGTTTATACCAACCGCGTCTCTGGTGGTGCGTTGCGAGGTTACGGCTGCGCGGAGTCCGCTTGGGCGGTCGAAACGCAGATGGACATCATTGCGAGGAAATGTGACATTGACGCTGTTGAACTGCGTATAAATAACCTGCTGACCGAAGGCGAGCGTACCGCTATCACCATGCCCGCCCATGCGTTCAGTGCCCACGAATGCCTGACCAAATGCGCTGATGCAATTGAGTGGAAAACCCCCTCTGAACCGCTGAGATTCCCGTGGTATCGCGGAAAGGGCATCGCTTTAGGTAATAAATATTCTTTTGCGCCGACCGCTTCTAGTACGGAGTTAAAGGTCCATGAGGATGCTTCCTGCGAACTGCGAACCAGTGCGGTCGATTTGGGGCAGGGCGCTTATACCATTCTCACGCAAATCGTCGCCGATGAGTTCGGAATCGAGATTGATCAGGTCAAACTGGTCACCCCGGACACCGCGATCACGCCCTTCGACCATGTCGCCGGTTCCAGTCGGCAGACCTTCCACACCGGCAATGCCACCCGGATGGCGTGTGACGATGCGAAACGCCAGATACGGGAGCTCGCCGCACCCAAGTTGGAAGCGCATCCGGACGACTTAGAGGTTTCCGGTGGACGTATCTTCGTTAAAGGTTCTTCTAAGGCCATTGAAGTTGAAGATTTGTTCGTGGTGGAGATGCTGGCGGGCAAACGGCCGGCGGACGTCGAGGTCATCGGCAAAGCAACATGGGAAGTCAGCGCGAGTCCGCATGACCCGAACACTGGACAAGGCGAGCAACCCATGGCTTACATGGGACACGGTGCCCAAGCAGCCGAAGTCGAGGTCAACGTTGAAACGGGGCAGGTACGCATTCGGAAGTTTGTCTCCGCGATTGATGTCGGCAAGGCGATGAATCCGCAGGGGGTCGAAATGCAGAACTATGGCGGCGGGTGTATGGGTATCGGTATCGCGCTGCACGAGGACATGTGCTTTGATGCAAGTGGACAGATGACCAACGCCAGTTTGATGGACTATAAGATTCCCTCCATCGTTGAGATGCCGTTGAACGAATATATGGAGTCGATTATCGTCGAAGTCCCGCACCAGCATGGCCCCTACGGTGCCAAAGGGGCCGGTGAAATCGTCGTGGTGCCCACGTCGCCCGCAATCGGCAACGCGATTTATGACGCGATTGGTGTGCGTATTTGGGAGCAGCCGCTAACTCCAGAAAAGGTTGTCAAAGCGTGGAAGGAGAAGGAGAGGTCCAGTAACGGTTCTGGATTATAAACCACGGTGGAATGCGTGGACGATTGGGAGTACGGCATACGGCGTATGCCGACTCCCTTAAAGACGCGGGTTGAATTGCGCGACTCCAAACTCAAGGGCATAACCCTTATACTTTATAATGTTCAGGGAGATTGTCCTTAACAACAAAGCATCAACACACCCCACGTTCACGACCCGCATTGGAAAACTTTACAGCTAGACGAAACAAAAAAAAGCCCCTGGTGTTGTTTGTGTTGGTAAGGGATAGGCAAAACTACCATCCCTCAAACCGAAACTTTCACGCCAGGGGCTTTTTAGCGATTTTAGCATCAGACTTAAGGGATGCTTCTGGCTGCCCCTAGTCTGTTATCGGGATTTGCTTTTAGCGTTCAAGGGGATTTCAGTTATCTAACCCAAAAACGTTTACGTATTTTACTTCTCCTTATTGATTGAGATTCAGAAAAGTGTAAGGATTTATCCCATCGGTATCATGACTGAGCACCTTTATACCGAAAGGAATAACCCCCTCATCGCTTATAGTATCATGGACACTCAGCGGCACATCCGGCCCGCTCGATATGTCAGAAGCATAGCGGCTAAGGGTCCCATCGGGTTCCTCAACATAAGCCCATGTAACATAAACCGTATCGGGATATCCTGGATAGACGAGTCCTCTCTCCATTGAAGCAGAGGTGGCCCTACGACCCTGCTTCCAGAGCTTAATTAAGACCCGATTTATCAATTCCAGAGACCGCATAAAATCGCTTCCAAACTCCCCATCACCTTCGGGGTAATCGTACCGTTCCCAAATAGGCGCATTGGGATAATCTGGAGGCACTTCGGGATATGGACCGAAGCCAAAGGGGGAAACCGGCTGAGTCTCCTCTACGACTTCAGCCATCAACCGGGCTTTCTCCTCATCCGACACCCCTGCCAAGAAATCATCGACTGACTCGTTCTCCACCCCGATAATCGGGGTAGATGTTGATTCAATTGGCGTTTGTTCGGATTCAGCGGATAGGCCCTCTAAGTTGACTTCAGGGACCGGCTCAGGTGGACGGGGCACGAGCGGTGAGTTTTCTGGTATGGCGATAGATTCAACATCACCATAGTACCAGTGGCTCCCGAAATACGCACCGACGACAATGAGAATGCTTAAGACAAACGCACCAATAACCAACGGTTGGCGGATTAAATCTAATAAGGTTTTCATCGGACTTTCTCCAAGACTTTCAACCTTCAGCTTCTGAACAGCCTGTTAGGCAAAGCCTAACAGGGGGCGAAGGTTAGAAGTCATTTTGTTGATAGACCATCTGCGTGAAGCCCTACACAAACAAACGAGACACACAGACTATTAGCGCAGTTACCACCGTCCCGCCCTACACTCACTGAGCGCATCGGCAAACGGTTTGCGAAACTCAAAGCGAATGAGGCAGACTGTTAGGAGACTCAACGATTCATAGAACCGCGATACAGTCAAAAAAGGGTATCTTAGACAGTTTGTTGGTGATACCTAACAATGCCCCAAAACACCCCAAGGAAACACCGCCATGAAACGTTTTCACGTGCCGTTTCCATCAGTTTCGTTTCATCAGGATTGACCCCTACGGTGCATCAACCACCAGACCTCTCAGAGACATAGACATCATAAGAATTGCCATACTTATTATATCCGGTAATCCACACTGATGCCGCCGCATTTGACGTATACGCCTCGACTTCCGCAGACTTTCTTGTCCCTTTTGTGTAATAGTCTGAAGGGTTTTTACCCAGATTTCCAGCGCGCACCGTTATTCCCCATCCACCCCAACAGTTGCTCGGAGAACGGACTGTCGCCCTCGCTCTTAGCCTTGACCCACCTGATACTCTCGTACTGCCACATACCGGTCCGTCACATTTTTGCTTGCTTATTGCCATAAGGGGGGATATGGAAAAAGTAGCAAAAAGACAGGTTATCAAACCAACCCAAAAACGTCTACGCATTTTATTTTTCCTTATTGGTTGAGATTCAAAAAAGTGTAGGGATCAATTCCATCATCATAGCCAAGCGCGGTTATATTGGGCGGAACGATTCCCTCGCTTAGAGCATCATGGACACTCTGCGGTACATCATAACTACTCGTTATTTCGGAAGCATATCGGGTCACTGTGCCATCTGGTTCTTCGGTGTAAGCCCATTCGACATAAACCGTGTTGGGAAATCCTGGATAGACGAGTCCTCTCTCCATTGAAGCAGAGGTCGCGTGATGTCCCTGATTCCAAAGTTTAATTAACACCCGATCCATCAATTCCATTGCCTTCATCATGCCGCGTCCATGTTGATTGATTTTTTCATACATATCCACCGTTTCCCAAATGATATCTCCGGGAAAATCTGAAGGCACTTTGGGATATGGACCGAAGCCAAAGGGGGAAACCGGCTGAGTCTCCTCCATGACTTCAGCCATCAACCGGGCTTTCTCCTCATCCGACACCCCTGCCAAGAAATCATCGACTGACTCGTTCTCCACCCCGATAATCGGGGTAGATGTTGATTCAATTGGCGTTTGTTCGGATTCAGCGGATAGGCCCTCTAAGTTGACTTCAGGGACCGGCTCAGGTGGACGGGGCACGAGCGGTGAGTTTTCTGGTATGGCGATAGATTCAACATCACCATAGTACCAGTGGCTCCCGAAATACGCACCGACGACAATGAGAATGCTTAAGACAAACGCACCGATAACCAACGGTTGGCGGATTAAATCTAATAAGGTTTTCATCGGACTTTCTCCAAGACTTTCAACCTTCAGCTTCTGAACAGCTTGTTAGGCAAAGCCTAACAGGAGGCGAAGGTTAGAAGTCATGCGGTCGCGGTATAAGCCGATACCTCCCATGTTTCACTATAGCCTTGCCGATAAATATCCTCATTACTTTCTTTCTGGCTTCCGGCCTTGATGCTATATGTCCATCGACCATCATAGGAGCTTGTGCTAGAGACCCTTGCCTTCGCTCTGAGCTTGGATCCACCGTATACTCTCCCTTCGGCACAGACACCTTGCTTACATTCCTATCTGCTTAGTGCCACAAACGGAAATACGGAGAAAGTAGCAAAAAGACAGGCTATAAAAACCACCAAAAATCGGTTACGCATTGTATTTCTCCTTATTGATTGAGATTCAAAAAAGTGTAAGGATTTATTCCATCGGTATCATGACTGAGCACCTTTATACCGAACGGAATAATCCCCTCATCGCTTATAGTATCATGGACACTCAGCGGCACATCCGGCCCGCTCGATATGTCAGAAGCATAGCGGCTAAGGGTCCCATCGGGTTCCTCAACATAAGCCCATGTAACATAAACCGTATCGGGATATCCTGGATAGACAATCCCACTACTATTCATTTTTGCAGAGGTGGCCCTACGACCCTGCTTCCAGAGTTTAATTAAGACCCGATCTATCAATTCCAGAGACTGCATAAAATCGTTTCCAAACTCCCCATCACCTTCGGGGTAATCATATCGTTCCCAAATAGGCGCATCGGGATAATCTGAAGGCACTTCGGGATATGGACCGAAGCCAAAGGGGGAAACCGGCTGAGTCTCCTCCACGACTTCAGCCGTCAACAAGGCTTTCTCCTCATCCGACAACCCTACCAAGAAATCATCGACTGACTCGTTCTCTGCCGGCGGAACTGTAGGCGTTGATCCCATTTGCAGAGGTAATGATTCCTCTTGCAAACCACTCAAATCAACTTCAGCGGGGGAAAGACTTTTAGGCGGGAGTGGAGTCGGTGCAGAGACCGTCGGCCTCTCGACAGGTTCAATATCACCATAGTACCAGTGGCTGCCGAAATACGCGCCACTGACAATGAGAATACTTAATACGAGTGCACCGATAACTAACGGTTGACGCATTAAGTCTAATACGGTTTTCATGAGACTCTCCTTCCGTTTTGATAGGTGTAAAGGTTCCTCAACCTAGGGCATGTTGAACCTAGGGCATGTTGACATTTCCCGAGCAGTGGGGTTTGGATGAGATTGAACATAGGCCTCAACCTGATCAAAAACCTCCGAAGGTGGGGCCGGTTTGGGCATCTCCTTCAGTATATCATCAATTTGGAGTGCGAAGTTCAACTCATTTTGGCAACCTTGACATGTAGCAATGTGTGTCTCAGCTGTCGCTTGAGCGTCGGCGTTCAGTTCACCGACAAAGTATTCTTCCAAAACTGTATGGACGTCCTCACAATGTATCCCTTGTGTCATTATATCTCGTTTCAGCGATTCACCCCCTCATAAGGTTTCGCAGTATCTCCCGCAATCTTTTTTTTCCGCGAAACATGTTCGATTTCACGGTGCCGACAGGTTGATTGAGCGTTTTCGCAATCTCCTCAAAACTCAAGTCATTTATTGCGTGCATAATCACAACCGTACGAAAATGGAGAGGGAGTTGAGCAATGGCTTGCTGCACCAACTGTTGATGTTCTCCCCTGATGCAGAGTGCTTCCGGCGACGGATTTGATGATTGAGATGCTACGCCCTCGCGCTGATAGTGTGCCAGCGTTTCAATTTCTTCGGTATCCCCCACTGTCAACGGTACTCGAAATCGACGGCGGCGTAACAGGTCAATACATAAATGATTGGCGCATTTGAGCAACCATGATTGGACCGTCTCAAGATGTAATTCAGCATTGTAATTCCACGCTTTGATAAAAGTTTCCTGAGTCACATCCTCCGCTTCCTCTTTGTCATTGAGCAGGTACAGCGCGTATTGATAGACCTGTCCTTGGTGCTGCTTGACAAGATCAAGAAACACTGCCTCTAGCATAGGAACACCTCCTTTAGTATGAGACTGTCCTTGCTACAAATGCTATGACGAAAAGTTACATCAAAATCACGCTTTTGATATCATCTTGATTATTGAGTAGATACACGACCTGTGCTTGGTATTATTCTACCAGATTGAGAAACACATTTGTGAACATATTATATTTTTGTTGGATTTTTTAGGTCGGGTTGCCTTTACTACGAATGACGTAGCGAAAAGTTGCATCAACGTTTGAAAAAAATTAACAAATTGCGATTTATGACGCGATTGGTGTGCGTATCTGGGAGAGCCGCTGACGCCGGGGGAGGTCGTCAAGGCGTGGAAGAGGAGAAAAGGGGCTGATAACGGTTCTGGGTTATAAGCCACGGCGGGAGGGTGTATCGGTTTTCTCAAAACACCTTCTACAGATTGTCTGCCGCGGAACGGAAAGGAAGCGATGCCCCAAAAAAGCGGTATCCACCGGAAAAATGGCGGATACCCCTTCAGCGGCCTCTCCTTCGTTTACCGTGCCAAGGATTCTGCTATGTTGATAGAAACTTCCTCCAAACAGAGAAATTTCTAATCGTTAGCGAGAAAGGTTTCAGGGTTATACCCTCCATTCTCATACTCAACAAGTTTTAGTCCGGGATATCTCGTTTTATAATCCCCCGTAATAAAATCTTGAAACGAAAAAGCACCTCCGATCATATCTTCTTTAGCAGAAGATCTGGCATGGGTGCCAGTTGCCCTAGATACAAACCGGACTGTAAGCGGGCCATCAGCAGTGTCCAAGACCGTTTCCTTCCAGCCAACATACAGCACATCGCGATAAAGGGGGTAGACCTTATCATGCCTGTAAACGCCATTCACAAAATCGTGGTCTCCCTGATTCCACAGTTTTATTAAAACACGGTAAATCATCTCATGCTCATACATATTCCCCTTTTTATAATCGGGATACTCGATCCAAACGGGGGTGAGGTCTGAGGGAAATCCGTCGGGGACTTCAGGAAAATCCCCCTTTTCATCAGGGGACTCATCCAACTCTTGTAAAAGTGCGTCTAGTTCATTATCGGTTATATCCGCAAGGGGTGTCGAAACAGCATTACCACCGGATAATTCTCCTGTCTCTGCAACCGATAACGATTCAAGTCCTTCCATATCCTGAGAGCCAGAAACGGGCGTTTCTTGGCTCACTATTGGGGGGCGCGGCTCTATTGTCAGCAGATGCTCTGGCACCGGCTCAATATCGCCATAGTACCAGTGGCTGCCGAAATAACTACCCACAACGAATAGCGCAGCGAACAGTATCGCTCCACCTATCACCAGCTTCTGCTTACCTGTAAAGAGCACGGTTTTGCCTCCTTCTGTGTTTTTGTTAAGCGACTCATCAAGCCGGAAGATAAAGTAAATTATGGACGCAATATACTGAGGCATCAGCACCAATAAAGCGACAGCGAGGCGTAATACCTTTTTGCCTATACCCATGTGTCTACCGATCATCCGACAGTGGTAGGCACGCTCCACTGTGCCGTCCCCCCCTAACTCCCGCAAGCGAGGGGGAGGGGACGGTATACGGCGTATGCCTACTCCCTTAAAGACGCTGGTTGAATTGCACTACTACAAACTGAAGGGCGTAACTCCTATTCTTCTATGTTTTTTACTTCGGGTTGCCTTTACTACGAATGACACAGCAAAAAGTTGCATTAAAGTTGAAAAAAAAATTAACAAATTGTGAAATGTGATTGTTTGTGTAAAAAGATGGATCAACACGCCAAAGTAGAAAACCCTCTTGACAATTACTCACCATCATACTATACTTAGCTGAAAACGTCGGTCGATCAGAAATTTGCAACTGCCCGAGTTTAACTGGTACGCAATTAAGCAAACTACAGGTTCATCCGACAGGAGTCGGCACGCCCCACTGTGTCGTACCCCCCTCAGTCCCCCCGCAAGCAAGGGGAAGGGTCGGCATACGCTGTATGCCGGCTCCCTTAAAGACGTGGGTTGAATTGCGCGACTACAAACTCAAAAGTTTTGCACCCGCTTTATGAATATCCGATATCAGGTCACGGATCTCAAACTTATCCATCCCTTCAAGATTGCCAGGCGAGCCGTTGATGAATTCCGTCAAGTGATTTCTGTTGAAATTGATGGCGGACTGGGTGAAACGGCTCCCGCGCGCTTCTACGGCGAAACCGTTGAAACGGTTCAAGTCGCTTGTGACCTCCTCGATACGGGTCTTGATGGAAATCTTGATGCTATTGAGAGCGTGATGTCCGAGCTTGAATCAATTCTCGGACGGAATTACGCTGCAAAGTCCGCGATTGATATGGCCCTGCACGACCGGCTTGGCAAAAAGTTAAGTGTACCGCTTTATCGGCTCTGGGGGCTCGATCCAACGGGTACGCCGCTTACCACCTTCACAATCGGACTTGATGAGCCGGAGCTTATGCAGCAAAAGGCGCGTGAAGCGGAGGCATATCCCCTCCTCAAGGTTAAACTTGGCAGCCACCGTGACTTGGAGCTCATCCGTGCACTCCGTGAGGTCACGGATAAACCAATCTATGTAGATGCCAACACGGCGTGGACTCCCAAAGAGGCAGTTCGTAAAATTCGTGAGCTTGTTCCCTACGGTATTGAACTGATCGAGCAACCCACAAAGCCGGACGATTTGGAGGGATTAAAGTTTGTCCGCGAGCACTCGGAGCTCCCGATTTTCGCCGATGAAAGTGTGAAACGTGCTGCAGACATACCTTCGCTGGTCGGTTGTGTTGATGGTATCAACATTAAGTTGGTCAAATGCGGCGGTTTGCTTGAAGCGATGCGAATCATCCACATTGCACGAGCGCATGGGCTGCAAGTGATGATTGGTTGTATGATTGAAAGTTCCCTAGGCATCACGGCAGCAGCGCATCTCACACCGCTTGTAGATTACGCGGATCTGGATGGACATCTACTCATTGCGAATGATCCATATCGTGGTGTAACACTTGAGGCGGGTAAACTCATCTTACCCAATCTGCCCGGAATTGGAGTGGTTCCGGTTGAGGGTTAGGTTCGTTGACAAATGATGTCCATACAGGTGTATCATATCCAAGATCAGCTTTCAGGAGAACTGCATGAGCAAAGCCCAGTTATTGAGAGATCATAAAATTGCTAATATAAAAAATATATATTGGAACTTATCAACACCTACTCTATATGAAGAGGCCCTCAAGCGGGGTGAGGGGCAAATTGCTCAATTCGGTCCTTTTATTGTTGAAACAGGAGCCCATACGGGCCGTTCACCGAGCGACAAATTTATCGTTGAACAATCGTCAAACCGAGACAAAGTCTGGTGGGGCAAAGTCAACCGTCCTATTTCCGAAGAGCACTTCGATCGCGTGTATAATCACATGCTAACTTACATCCAGGGGCGTGATGTCTTTGTTCAAGATTGCTATGCCGGTGCCGCCCCGCAGCATCGCATCAATGTTCGTGCTATCACCGAATATGCGTGGCACAGTCTGTTTATCCAAAGTCTCCTTATCCCCGCCGACAAGTTATCTCCAGCCCGGGCCCCTGATTTTACAATTATTGATTTCCCGGGACTGCACGCTAATCCTGAATTACATGGCACTAATTCAGAGACCTTTATCCTTGTAAATTTTAGGCGGAATTTGGTACTTATTGGCGGAACGCGGTACGCGGGTGAGATGAAGAAATCGGTTTTCACATACCTTAACTATCTATTACCGAGCCAGGGGGTGCTGCCGATGCACTGTTCAGCGAACCTTGGGCCCGCTGGAGATGTTGCCCTTTTCTTCGGATTGTCCGGAACCGGAAAAACAACGCTCTCCTCCGCAGCGGGGAGACAACTGATCGGCGATGATGAGCACGGTTGGAGTGAGCGCGGCGTTTTTAACTTTGAGGGCGGATGCTACGCAAAAACAATCAATCTCTCCAAAAAGGCAGAGCCGGAGATTTACGCCTGTACACACAAATTTGGTACAGTTCTGGAAAACGTGATTCTCGATCCAGTAACGCGGCAGATCGACCTTGATGATGATTCATTAACCGAGAATACGCGTGCAGGTTACCCAATTACCCATCTCGATAATATCGTCCCGGAAGGTGTCGGCGGCCATCCAAAGAATCTAATCATGCTCACATGCGATGCGTTTGGCGTGATGCCTCCCGTTGCCAAATTAACAACCGAACAAGCGATGTACCATTTCCTTTCGGGATATACCGCGAAAGTTGCTGGCACTGAGCGGGGCCTAGGAGACGGCCCCGAAGCGACCTTCAGTCACTGCTTCGGGGATCCATTTATGCCGTTAGATCCCGCTGTATATGCCAACATGCTTGGGGAAAAGATTAATCAACATCAGGTTGACTGCTGGTTGATTAACACCGGATGGAGTGGCGGTCCCTATGGCGAAGGCACACGAATGAAGATTGCGTATACCCGCGCCATCGTTGACGCCGTTTTGAAGGGTAAGCTAGCGGATATCCCAATAAAACCGGATCCAATTTTCAGAATCCATGTGCCAACAGCCTGCGAAGGCGTGCCGTCTGAAGTCCTCAAGCCGCGCAACACATGGAAAGATGGTGCGGCTTACGATGTTCAGGCGCGAGAACTCGCTAAGATGTTTGCGGAAAACTTTAATCAATTTACCGACAGTGCCACAGCGGCTGTCCGAGCGGCGGGTCCCCAAATCTAATCCTAATAGCACTTACGCAGTTGAACGGTCGAAGCCAATACCAGAAACGGTCACGCAATGTTCATAGTGGGTTGAAAACACCCGGACTCTCGCGCAACGTTCCGGGCCCGATGGATTCGGCGGCGACAGTTAATCTCAGAGGAGTCGGCATACTCCGCCGTGCTGTCCCCCTCTAAGTCCCCCCTCAGCCCCCCGCAAGCAGGGGAATGGGGGTACAGCAATACGGCGTATGCCGACTCCCTTAAAGACGCGGGTTGAATTGCGCGACTACAAACTCAAGTGTGTGGCTCCTACCTATAATAGAATGGATTCAAAGCAAAATCCAATTCTGATAAAGCACTAAAATCTGGATCGGTTTCGCGCATCCGGGGAGAAAGGATTCTAAAATGGATGAAAAGCGGTTTGCTATTGTCACTGGCGGCACTGGTGCGTTGGGAACGGTCGTCACGGAAGCTCTGCTTAGAGAAGGTTACCAAGTTGCGGTCCCTTACACCTCTGAGCGCAATATCGAACCGTTTGATCGTCAAATTGGCGGCCTCAAAGCGCAAGTCACACTGATTCGCGCAGACCTGACGGTTGAAACTGAAGTTCAAAATTTTGTCCAAACCACATTGGACAAATTCGGTCAAATTGACGTTTTAGTGAATACGATCGGGGGCTTTGTCGGCGGCATCCCAGTTGCCGAGATGGCTGAAGAGCGATGGAATTTCATGATGGATTTGAATCTGAAATCGATTTTTCTCTGCTGTAAAGCAGTGCTGCCGCACATGATTGAGCAGGGATATGGGAAAATTGTGAACACCTCTGCCCGTGCCGGGTTAAGTGGGGCCGCTGGACTGGGTGCCTATTCCGTTTCTAAAAACGGGGTACGGATTCTGACAGAATCCATTGCAGAGGAAGTCAAAGATTTGGGGATTAACGTCAATTCCCTGCTGGTGAGCATCATGGATACGCCTGCGAACCGCGAGGGAATGCCCGACGAAGATCATTCCCGCTGGGTTTCACCCGTCGACATTGCCAAAGTCATCCTATTCCTTATTTCCGACGCTGCTGCTATCATCAATGGGGCGGCAATTCCTGTCTATGGGAAAGCGTAGTTGACGATAAAGGAGCAAAATGCAACGCCAAAAGTTTCATTTATGGTTGTCTATTTTCTGTGCGCTAAGTCTGCTGATCTATGGCTGCGATAATCAGAAAAGTGGTGACAAACAGTCATATGTCCAAAGGGAGAACGGTCAGGAAAACAAACTGAAGAAAAAGCAGATATGGCTTTCCATCCTCGGTGGGGCGGTCGGTGGGAGTTTTTCACCGTTTGCAAGTGGGATTGGGACCGTCGTTTCAAAAGCAGAGCCCACCATCAAAATCTCCGTCGAAGCGTCCGCCGGATCGATTGAAAATGTCCGTCGCGTCAACAGCGGTGAGGACTATATGGGCGTTGCGTTTGCATCTGATGTTTATCTTGGATATCATGGGCGGGAGGTCTTTGCTAAAGACGGAAAAAAAGAAAATATCCGGATGGTAACGCTGCTTTACATCGCTTACAATCAATTCGCCACCTTGGCGAACAGCGATGTGCATCAATTTGAGGATATTGTCGGGAAGAAAATTGCGATGGGTGCAGCGGGGTCAGGCTCTGCACAGACACTGGAACGTCTCGCGAAGCTCGCTGGCATCCACGACAAGTTTACGCCGGTGTATAAAGGGGGGACCGCGGGTAGTGATGCTCTGCGCGATGGACAGGTGGCGGGTTTTCAATGGCTTGTCAGTGCTCCCAATTCTGCCATTATTTACGTCTCTGAAATCAAATCCATCCGCCTGATTGACTTCGACGCCCCCGCTAAGAAATACGGCTTTTACGAGAAATATCCCTTCTATCTGTCCGGCACATTACCTGAGAAGGCGTACAAAAACGTCCAGCCGGTCAACACACTCCTGATGCCAACAGTCCTCATCGCACACAAAGACATCAGTGAGGAAACGGTTTATACGATCCTGAAGCACATCTACGATCAAGCGGGGCATCAAACCTTGGTAACCACTACCCCCGCTGCGAAGGATATGACGCTCGAAAATGCGCCAAAAGCGTTTGTGATTCCGCTGCATCGTGGGGCATATCGGTTTTGGAACGAGCAGAAAGTTGAGATTCCAACAACGGCACAAGCAGTGGATTAAACTGTTTCACCGTCAATTATGATTCCACTTACGAATACACTCCAATACCTGCGGATGCATTTCGCCATTCGTCGCTAAAATTCCACGATTGGCGATCATCCGTCTCCCCTGCGAGAAGTCAAGTGTACGTCCATCGACATCCGTGACCACTCCCCCTGCTTCTTCCACCACAATCATCCCAGCGGCGTGATCCCAAATGCACTCACGGTAATTCGGCGTCGCCGGGTTTGGCAAACGAATATAGACAGCCGCTTCGCCGCGTGCAAGTACCCCATACTTTCCCTGACCGTCCAACCGGATCGGTGGGTCAATGATACCGACCTGTTGAGCGATTTGTGCGTGCGCGTCAAGGTCGCTGTGGGTAGACTCAACGCTTTCTGCAAAACGGCGTGTAGTATGGGAGATGCGAATCCGCTCTGAGAACTTCCCATCCAACGAAAGCATCCGCGTGCCCTCACCCCTCTCCGCGACAAAAAGACAACCGTGTTGTGCCTGCGGGTCGTCCAATTTCTGCGTCAGATTCGGGCAGCCCAGCACGCCCAATTTTACCTTCCAATCAACAATTAACGCTAACGCAATGGCGTATTGGTCCCCTCGTAAGAATCCTTTTGTGCCATCAATCGGGTCTAGCGTCCAGAAACGTTCTCCTACTTTTCCCCCCCCCCGATCGATCCAATCGCAGACCGTTTGGGTGGAAAGTGTCCCTGCGGCAAAGTTGTTGACATATCCGGTCACACGCTGTATAAGTTGAGGGTTTGCCTGCAACGTCTGAGAATCCTCTTCGGCGACAATGGCATCTGCTGGAAATGCCTTACCAATGGCTTGACAGATTAAAGCCTGTGAACCGAAATCTGCCACTGTCACGGGACTTCGATCCGCCTTCTCCACTGCATCCGCCTTCACCATGTCAGCCTGTACTTGCTGACACAATTGTACGGTCTTCAATACCGCGTTGATTGCAATCTGTTTCTCAGATACGATAGGTTTTGCAACGTGATGTGTGATTTGCTTAACCTCCATATTCAAGGGTACGGCGCAAGATGCTTCGATGTCCGAGATTGTTTTCGAGGTGGTAGATGACAGTGTATGTCCCTGCTGCGGCTCGAAATTGGTTGACATCAATAGTAGGGGTAAACCGCATCACCTCTGAACCGTCGTTCGGGATATTTAGACGCTGTGAGAACGGACCATAGCATCGTTCACCTAACGGGTTGAGCACTTTCCATGTAACTTCAAGCCATGTTGGACGTGGGTCGCGACGAATGTAGACGACAACCTCGTCCGCCTCCAGGTCATCTCCGTCGAAACCAAGAACGCCCAGCTCAGAGAGCATCTTGGCTGTGAGCGTTGATGGGATGTGCTCCAGATAACCTCTACCGGGGATTGCCCGCCAAGTGCCACCGGTTGCCCAGGCAATCTGTTTGATGGGGAGGAAATTCAGTCCGATGACATCAACACGAATCCCATTGTACTGTAAGGCTTCGATAACCCCATCTTGACTATATTCCGATCTGCCGTCGTAATCCGCATCGTGGAAGGTGCCATCACTCGCAAGGACGAAAAATCGTTGGGTGTTGCCTCGAAATTTAGTCTTGTGTAGCGCAGCCATCAACGCATCCAATCCCGATTCGGCGAGATCGCCGCCGCCTTCAAACTTAATTTTGTAAAGCCAATTTTTGAATTTGCCGTGATCCGTCGTGACCCCCTGAACCTTCGGCTTGTTTTCAGTGGCGTCAGCAAATGTTACCAAACCAAAGGCTGCATCATGTCCTAAGCGCGCGAAATGCTCAAAAAAGAGGTCAATATAAGCGCGAATGCCCCGGACATTGTCTTCCATGCTCCCGGTTTTGTCGATGATAAAAACCAGATCAATCTTCTGAACGCTTGCCGCATCTGTCAAACTTCGAGCCAGTTCAGTCATCATCTGAACGTAATTGTCCCCCACAGAGGTGCCTGAAACGCTGCCTCCCCCCGAATTTCCGATAGGCATCCCCGCAATCGTCTCGCCTCGTCTGCGTCCCACGCGCAACTGCGCTACACCGACCTCAGGAGAGCTCTCTGATAGATTGCTGCTGTCCTCATTCATATTGATGTTCTGATATGCTGCCAAAGGCGATCCTGAGTCCGCTCTGGGCAGATCTATCGCTGTGATGGTAAGTGCTCTGGAGTCTGGACCTGTTTTTGAGGATAATTGTAGTTGAGAAACAGGTCCAACACTATCGAAAGTGGAGGGCGAATCAATTTTTGACTCGATTGCCTCTCGGTGATTGGTTTTGAGTGAATTAACCGTCAGCCAATCGGTCGTAGATGCGGGTTTTGGCTTAGGGGTCGGGGCTTCCGAAACAACCTTCACCAATTCAGGGGGCGGCTCAACTGATTTTACGGATTTAGGGGACGGCGGCTCAACCGGCTTGGGTAGGAGAACCGCCGGGCGTTGAAAATGGGTGATGTCAACCAGAACAGCGTTATCGGATGGGGGTAGTTGACGCTGCTTAATCTGTAGATGGATCATGATTACTACAGCAATAAGGTGAATGGCGAGCGAGCAGATAAGGGCTCGACGAGTATTTCTACCACGTAACATGGAATCACCTGCTTTTGTTCATCTTGAGGTTGATTTGGAAGCTGACTTCGCAATCCGAATCCCAACGTTGTGCACCATCTCTATTGGCTCATACGCCGCACGGTTTGCACAGCGCGCCGCGAATTGCCCTCGCGGCACCCATGAGCCTCCCCGAATCACCTTGCGCCTGCCTTCGGCTGGGCCGAAGGGATTTTGCGCCGGGGCGTAGCGATAAGTCTGTGGGTGAAACCAGTCTATGCACCACTCGTAAACATTCCCTCCCATATTGTAGCACCCATAAGGACTGACGCCTTCTGGATAGCTGTCAACAGATGTTGTTCGTTTGAGTCCACTTTCCGACGAATTCGTTTTCGATGGGTCCCATTCATTTCCCCACGGATACTCTCGTCCATCGGTACCTCGCGCTGCCTTCTCCCACTCCGCTTCTGTCGGTAGGCGATATGCTTCGCCTGTCAATTCATTGAGATATATTAGAAACGCCCGTGCGTCGTGCCAACTGACGCCAACCACAGGACAGTCCGGCGCATTGAAGCGCGAATCGGTGTGAAAACGCGGCGGATAATACCCTGTGTCTTCCACGAATCGTGCATATTGGGCGTTAGTCACAGGAAACTTACCAATATAGTAAGCGTTGAGCGTTACCGTACGCTGCGGTTCCTCATGGTCAGTTTTTCGCAGGCCTGTCGGAAGCGTTCCCATGACGAATGGTCCCTCGGGGATATAAATCAATGGGTAATTTAGCGGATGGATTGTAAGATTTTGCTGGACTGACATCGAAATATATTCGCTCGTGATAATCCGAAGACGGTGGAAGATGAGATACGTAGTGACATGCCAAAATTAGAGACATTATAACACCAGACTGCGGAGCGGGTCAATTGCTTTTTCACTATCACTTTTCCGCCTTGAGCCGTCGCCACAGGGTGGTACGGCTAATGCCTAGACGTTTCGCAGCCAACTTCGGTTTGCCCTCACACTGTTCTAAAACCCGTTGAATCAATTCCCGCTCCAGTGTGGCGAGGGGATTTTCGCCCATGAGCACCAGTGTTACAATGTCGTCCTTAGGTCCAATCAGTTCTGTGGGGAGATGTTTCTTTTCAATGCGCTCGCCCGGACATTTGACAAAAGTGTGCTCGATGATATTTTCCAACTGTCGCACATTGCCGGGATAGGGGTACTCCATTAGGATAGCTAATGCTTCAGGAGAAACGTCCTGAATGGACTTCTGGGTGTGCCGATTGAATTTCTGGATAAAGTGCTCAATCAGGAGGGGAATGTCCTCCCGTCTTTCCCGCAGCGGTGGTAGCTGAATCGGCACAATGTTCAGCCGGTAGTAGAGATCTTCCCGGAAATCTCCTGACTCAATTGCGGCTTTCAGATTGCGATTGCTCGCAGCGATGATTCGCACGTCTACCTTTTGCGTATGAGAGGAGCCAACCTTTTCAAACGCTCCCTCCTGCAAGACTCTGAGTAGCTTTACCTGCATCGCAGGGCTTAGATCTCCAATTTCGTCCAGAAAAATCGTCCCCTTGTCCGCCCTCTCAAACCGTCCCTGTCTTGTTGTGGTTGCACCCGTATATGCTCCCTTTACGTGGCCGAACAACTCACTTTCGAGGAGACTCTCTGCCAACGCTCCACAGTTGACACTGACAAACGCTTCATCTGTCCTCTCACTTCGATGGTGAATCGCGTTGGCAACCAACTCTTTTCCGGTGCCACTCTCCCCCTGAATCAACACGGTCGTCGACATTGGTGCCACCTGTTGAATCAGTTCATAGATTTCCTGCATTTGTCGATTTTTACCGATGAGTTTTTCAAATGTGTAAAGGCTTTTCAATTGTTCGTTGAGAGCTTTTACCTCTGAGAGATCGCGGGCGAACCCCTGGATGAACCGTTTTCCCGCGTGCTCAATGCCGACCACCCGCATCCCCAATGGTAGTATACCCCCATCTTTTTTCGAGAGTTCTGTTTCAAAAGTGATTGTTGTTCCTTGAGGGATAAGTTCCTCCAGCAATTGGGAGACCCGCTGAAATTCTTCTCCCTTCATCAGATTGTGCAATGATAAATTGGAGAGCTCCTGATGTGTGTAGCCCAGCCATATGCACAGATTTTCGTTGACCGTCACAAAGGGCTCGGAGGGAGCGGAACAAATGAAGATTGCATCGTTGGACATCTCAAAAAGGATGCGGTATCGCGCGTTGCTCTGTGCGAGGTCGCTGACCCATCGGCCCTTCTCGATCAGGATGGAAAGTTGTCCGGCAATCTGTTTGAGGAACCCGCCGTGCGCCGCTGAAAACGCCCGGGGAATTGCGCTGGTAAAAAATACAACGCCAATCGGCTTTCCACCTACCTTCAGCGGTAGCGTCAGGTTTGAGTGCATACCTTCTTCAACCATAAGCTGGGTCCAGGTACTGGGGCGTTTTTCGAGGACCTCTCGAAAATCATCAATAATCCGTGCTTCTCCTGATTCCAAAACGCTCTCAAGGGTCGATCCGGCGATTCGTGCTGAAAAGCCGTTGTCCAAAAGGATTTTGCGATCAGATTTTGTCTTAACCTGTACCAACCTGCCTGATGACTCGTCAATTAGTGCAATGCCCAAACGACTGTGCGGCACAACGGCCTGAAGCCCAACGTAGATATTCTCGAACACTTCATCAAGTGTCTTGCCGAGGTTGATCTGTTCAAGAATCTCATAGACCGGATCGGTTGCTTCCGATCCCTTAGAGGGCACTGGGTCCTGTCGGGCAAGCGCTTCCTCCTTGGGCTCGACAGCGATTTGAATTGTTTCTCCATTAACTCGGAGCGCATAAGTTTTGACGGATGGTGTGACGATGGGACAGCCAGTTTTCAGGTCGTACTTCCACTCATGCCAGGGACAGGTGATGACCTCTCCATCCAAGGTACCTTCTCCAAGTGGCCCCCCTTGATGTGGACAGGCATTATTGATGGCGTAGAATTTTCCATCGGCGTTGAATACTGCCACGCGCTCGTCCCCCAGCTGAACCACTTTGCTTTCGCCAGGTTCAACCTCCGATCTTTGTGCAACTTGCATCCATCTCGTCATTTTTCCCTCCCATAGGTGAAACGGGCTGATAGGCTTCCTTTTCTCTATTTTATTTGGCCTTTATACCATATAATGCGATTTCCTGTCAACTCTTTTTGTTTCAAATATGAACAAGGTTTCAAGATGAAACAATTCTGAGAATAGCCTACCTGCATTGGTGCGTCGGACGCTAGCGCATACCAGTGGTTTCAAATTGAAACACTCGCAGACTCATGTGGAGCGGTTCGTTGATTGCTCATTCATGCGCGATGTCCAACACCAGTGCAGGTTCTGCCGATTTTGAAGATCTTGGCATCAAATTTGCTTAAAGCTTAGGCAACCGGAACTTTGGTTGAAACAGCAATTGTCATCGACTGGGACCGACCGGGTGTCGGTGCTGCCGCCGCGCTAGTAGCGAAACTCTCGAAAGCAGCTTCTCAAATGCCAAGGTGCTCTTGAACGGGTTGCGGCGCGAGAGCGGCGGCTATCCGATAGAACGCTAATTATGTTGACAAGATCCATTAGACGCGCTACACTTTCAATCAGTCAGATCGAATCAGAAAACGACTGTAATTTATCACGTCATCTCTTACGTGACAAGGAGGGCACACCATGAGTATTTCACCCCGTACCTCTCAAGAAACACCGGCAGGTTCAATCCATGTTGCAGATCTTCCGACTGTAGATTTTACGGATGAAACCGATCTGGTCTATCATCAACTCTGCCCCGCCGATACCTATGAAGAAGGCGAGGGAAAACCTTTTCATGTAGATGGCACGCACCTTGCCATCTTTAAGTATCGGGATAAATTTTACGCGGTTGATAACCGCTGTCCGCACATGGGCTATCCGATGTCCGAAGGCAGCGTCCGAGATGGTGTGTTGATTTGCCACTGGCACCACTGGGAATTTGACCTCAAATCGGGCGGTTGCTTTCTCGCATCTGGGGATGATCTGAAAGCATTCCCGGTTACGGTGCGCGATGACGGGTATCTGTACGTTGGGCTGGCCCGTGGCGAGCGAGATGCAGCAAAACGCCGTGTCATTGACCGTGGCAAGCGCGCCCTTGAACGAGGGCTCAAGGACCGGAGTTCCTTCTTCATTGCGAAGGCAGTTACAGCACTCACCGATGCAGGGGCAACATCACAGGAGATTATTCAGCAAGGGCTTCACTATGGTGCCCATAAAAGCAGCGAGGGCTGGTCATCCGGCGTTGCCATTCTGACGCTCGCAGCGAATTTATGGGACGAGGTGGACCCGAAAGATCACAACCTATTCCTCGTACATGGACTGGTGCAGATCAGCCGTCGAACATCGGGAAGTTCGCGTCCATATCGTGCGCCGTTCCCACAGGCCACAGAGGAACACGACCTCGCAACCCTGAAACGATGGTTCCGCTATTTTATCGACAAACGGGACCGCGGTGCCGCTGAGCGCATTCTGCTCACGCTGAATGACCGCGGCTACGGCAAATCGGTCATAGCGGATTTCGTGTTTACTGCTGCCACTGATTTCTACTTCACCGGCGACGGTCACGCCCTCGATTTTGCCAACAAGATGTTTGAAGCGTTGGATTACGTCGAGTGGGAGGGCGCACATGAGATCTTGCGTCCAATTGTGGTCGATTTGGTTAGCCGGACACGGCATGAGGAGACGTCCCGATGGGCAGATAGTGTGCCGGTGCTGGAGCCAATCTTCAATCGGTTGGATGAAATCTGGGAGGCGAACCAAGCCAATGCGGCGGAACTCAATATTTCGGATTTCACCGAAACGATGCTTGGCGACGATTTTGTGCCGATTGTTGCGGAGATTGAGGAGAAACTTCGCGCCGGTGTGAAACCGACCGATATCTGCCGAGCTATGACTTACGCTGCAGCGATTCGGACCGCGCGCTTCCATCTCAAGAATGAGGGCGATTGGCACGACGTGGCAAACATTTACTCCTACGCACACGCGCTTTACTGCGCGTCCCACTACGCACCGAGCGCAGACCTTTTACGTGGAATCTTCCACGGTGCCGTGTTCCTGAACTACCTACGCTGGTTGAACATGCCGGCGGCGCGTATCCCCCGCCTCGGTCAACGGCTTGACGAAGCTTTCGACTCCGTTGATGAGATGTTGGATCGTTTTCAGGAGTTTGCCGACTTCCAAAAGGTCTACGAAGCGGAAATCCTTGTGAACCAATATTGGGAGGAAGGTCACGACGTTGACGCGCTCAAGCGTGCATTGGCTCACATTCTACTCCGTGAAGATGCAGAACTTCACATGTTTCAGGTGCTCGAAGTCGCTTTTCGGCACTATGCGCTGACTAGCGACTCCGAGGAGAAGCGGATGCATCTCCTCGCGGCGACCCGTTACATCACCGCACAAAAGTTGATGAAGAATATCCTCTGGTCAACCGAGAATGCGGAACGGCTGGCACGTGGCGAGTTGCTCAGTGAACGTGAGGATGATAATTAGTATATCAAACGAACAACTAAAAAAGGGCGCGCCTGTGGGTACGCCCTTTTTTAGTTTTGTAACGCAAATCGCGACTTAGAAGGTGCGTCCCCTACCGGCTGTATTGTGTAGGAGTCGGGAATTGGAATTCCCGACCCTTGCGTCGGTTTTTGACGCTTGGTTTATCACCTAGCAATTTGCGTTACACTTACGCGACCAATTGTCCACGATTGTCAATCTCATCGCGCAAGCATCTGCGGCAGTAGTAAATCGGATGCGCTTTGCGGTAGACAAAGCCTTTCGCTTGCGTACCACACTTGGCGCAACACTGATCTTTGATCACGTGGATTGCTTTAGTTACTTTTGATGAAGATGCTGTTTTCACTTGGGAGTTCCTTTCTTTATGTATATACATCATACTTTCACTAGGTTACGAAGGGGGTTGCATTTCACAATATGTTAATCCTCGTTTTTCCAAATGTGAATTATACCACACAAATATAAAGTAGTCAAGTAAAATTGTCAAAACTTTCTAGAAATTCTGAAGATCTTGACAACGCATGAGAGCGTATGCTATCCTTAATATAATTCCTAATATAAAATTCACTTAAAGCCTATTGATATTTTGTACTTTTAACTATATCGAATGAGAAACCAAGGGACTTAGAAGCGTGGTTGGCCCACTCCTTCTTTAGCCCCAGTGGGGCGACAGGTAGTCACTTAGATTATAATTTCATTCTGCAAATTGTGGAGGTAGGTGATTATATTGGACACGAAGGTTATCGCTGCGATGAGCGGCGGTGTTGATAGTTCAGTAACTGCGGCATTGATGGTTGAAGCCGGCTATGATGTGATTGCAATTACCATGCGACTCGGTACACATGACACAATCGAGATCGAGTCGGATAAGCCGAGCTGTTGCTCGCTTGAGGGTGTTGAGGATGCACGGCGGGTTGCGACACAGTTGGGGATACCGTTTTACGCCGTCAATTACGAAACACCTTTCCGCCAGAGTATCATTGATTACTTTACTGACGAATACGTTTCTGGACGGACACCGAGCCCCTGCGTCATCTGCAATCAGGACTTGAAGTTTGGGAAACTACTTGAGCTCGCAACGCAATTGGAAGTTGAGCACGTAGCGACAGGGCACTACGCCAGAATCGAACGCGATCCGGAGACAGGTCGCTATACCTTGCACAAAGGGATTGATTCCCGCAAAGATCAGTCCTACTTCCTGTTTTCGTTGACACAGGCACAGTTGAGCCGCGCGTTGATGCCGCTTGGCGGGTACGCAAAGGACGAGGTAAGAGAGGTAGCACGGAAGTATCAGTTGCGAACAGCGGAGAAGCCGGAAAGCCAAGAGCTCTGCTTTATAGCAGATGACAACTACAAGCGATTTCTTACGGATCGAATCCCTGAAAATATTCAGGAAGGCACTATCGTTGACCAAGAAGGTCAGGTGCTCGGAGCGCATCAAGGAATCCCGTTTTATACGGTTGGCCAACGGAGAGGGTTGGGGATTTCTGCCAATACGCCGCTCTATGTTACGGAGTTAAAGGTTCACGACAACACCATTGTCGTTGGAAAGAACGAAGACCTCTTGGCGGATACAATGCAGGTCGAGAAGGTGAACCTCATCACGATGGATAAGCTAACTGAGCCGATACGATCCGATGTCAAGATTCGCTATAAGGATGCAGGGGCAGCGGCGACGATTAGTCCCTTGGGGGACACAGAGGTGGAAGTCAAGTTTGATCAACCGCGTCGTGCTGTGACTCCGGGACAGGCAGCGGTATTCTATGATGGCGACACCGTCGTTGGTGGCGGCTGGATTAAATAGCTAGGTCGGTACAGATAGAAGATGGACCTCCTCGAATCAGAATATAACAAGGTTATTATTGCTCTCGTTGTCGTGATACTTGCCGCCGGGGGGTATTGGATGTTAAAGCATTTTCACCCCGCGCTTTTTCTCGGTGAACCCGATCTCGTTATCGAGACAGAAGCGGCCCCACCTTTACCTACATCACCTCCACCTTCCACCCCATCTGTTCCTTCTGTGTCCTCGCAGCTTTCCGTAAAGAGGTCTGTACCGTCAGATAGGGTGCACATTAATATCAATACCGCGACCTCCCAAGAATTACAAACACTGCAAGGTATTGGACCTGTAATGGCGCAACGCATTATTGAATACCGTCAAATCTCCGGCGAATTTTCCACCGTTGATGACCTTACCAACGTCAAAGGCATTGGGGAGAAAACATTGGAGAGGATTCGGGATAGCATCGCTGTACATTAAACGCGCTCGAAGTGTTTTTTTGTTTTTCCCTTGATGCAAGTGTGCTATAATTCCCCGTACTTTGTAACCTTTTCTACAAGGAGGAATCAGTAATGTCAACCCTCGTACATATCGGTGTCCGCGCCACCAATTTAGAGGAGACTATCCGATTTTGGCGCGATGCCCTCGGATTGAAAGTGTTTTCAACAATGGATGGCTGCTACGATCTCACCGATGGCTACCACAACTTCCGGGTCTTTCAGCACAATGGCCCCGAACGTCCGCCGCACGTTGGTGGAATGCTGGACTATCTCCACATCGGTGTTCGTGTCCCAGACCTACAGGAAGCAGCGCAGCGGTGTGAGGCGAATGGCTTCACAATTATATCGGATGGAGTTGGCGGAAAAGCCTACGATCCGGATTCGCCCCCGGACGAATCGTTCAAGGTGGAAGACCCTGACGGAATTGTAGTAGATGTGACAGCAAGCGATGATCAGTGGCCAGGCGTCCAACCGCGATAATAGAAAACATTTCAGATTGACCTCAAGCCCTATATACAGCGCATAGGGCTTTTTATTTTACTTAGGTGTTACACATTGAGCTTGTAGTAGCATGTTCATTGCACGTCTTTAAGGTAGTAGGCATACGCGGTTTGCCGTAACCCCTCCTTACGCGCAATGAATTGCGCTACTACGAACTTAATTAAGGCATACGCCGTATGCCGTAACCCCTCCTTCCCCGTAAGCCGGGGGCGGGCACGCTCCGCGTGCCGACTGCTTTGGGATTCACTGTCGCCGCCCGGTTGGCTCAATCCGTATGGTTTGGGTGCCCGAAGTAAAAAAACGCTTGACATCCACTTTATTCATTTGGTATTATTCTACCCACTTTTAATCGTGCCGAGGTAGCTCAGTCGGTAGAGCAGTGGACTGAAAATCCATGTGTCGGCAGTTCAATTCTGCCCCTCGGCATCCCTATTCTTACGGTCTCATCATCTGTGTTGGGACCGTTTTTCTTATGTGCCGGTGTAGCTCAGTTGGTCAGAGCGGTTGATTCGTAATCAACAGGTCGGAGGTTCAAATCCTCTCACCGGCTCCACTTCTGTACTTATCCCTCCCTCTGTCTCAATTCTGTACTATCGCAGGTCTTAGCCGGGTTGTAAGGCTCAGCTGGAGTTACCTAAACTTTTCTTTTTTTACTGCGTCTACTACGGGACAAACGCCATGAAAGAAGATCCAGATCGCTACCTCGTTAAAAGAGCACAGTGCGGGGATACCCGTGCTTTTGGTGAGTTGGTTCAGAAGTATCAGAAACGGATTTACGAGCTTGCTTATAGCTTTACTCACCATCCGGAGGATGCGTACGATCTGTCTCAGGAGATCTTCTTCAGAAGCTTCAAGGCACTCAATCGCTTTGAAAGCAAATCCACATTTTACACATGGATTTATCGGATTGCTAAAAATGCGTGCATTGATTATACACGCCGTCGGGCAAGTCATAAAAATATCTCTTTTGTCGAAGAATTTCCTGCTGATGATTTCCTATTCCCTTCAGGCGGTGTCGAAGATGTTACAATGCAGGGCTTAGAACAGGCTGAGCTTGGAAGGGAAATTAGGAATGCCATCCAACAGTTGTCTCCGCGCCAGAAGCAAGTGTTTATTTTAAGGCACTATGAAGGATTAGCACTTCGTGAAATTGCCGATGTGCTCCATCTGCGTGTCGGAAGCGTCAAAGCCCATCTCTTTAGCGCGACGCGAAAACTACGAGACCTACTTGTACCTTACTTAGAAGAAAATTGATTCCTCATGAAATGTAAATTAGTCGAAAAATTAATACCAGCATATATTGAGGGAACGTTATATCCAAAACGGTCCCAGCAATTAGAACTTCATATTGACGCCTGCCCTCACTGCGAAAAAGAATTGCAAATCTTTGAGGAAACAATCCATCATGCTAGCAGTCTGCCGGTAGAGTATCCCACGCCAGAGGCATGGAGAGCGTTTTGGCCCACTCTCCGTATGAGAATTTCGCAGAGTCAAGGATTTGAAGAAAATCACCTTCTCCTTTGGGTAAGGAGGCAAGGATGGAAAATGGCAGGTGGGGCTTGTGTATTGGTTCTCCTTTTAAGCTTCTGGGGACTTTCCAACAGTCCCTTATTCAGAGCCTCAACCGATGCCTCGACTTTTGATGTGCTCATTTCCCCAAGTTTTATGGCTGAAATCCCTGTAGAACAGTTGCGGGAACAGTTAAATCGTGAACTTCAACGCCTAGACGTGCCTTCGATTTGGGACAGCCGGAGTTCACTTGTGGATGAAATTCGACTGCCAAATTCGGAGGCATCCACCGACCTTGTCAACCAATGGTTCCATGTCATTAATGCCGAAATCAACGTTGAAGCTTTTGGAGATGAGGTTTTCACTGATGCTGTTCCTTCGACGACAGATCAATTTGCTTTTACCGTCTTGGAGTAAAAAAACTTTCAAAGGAGGATACTATCTATGAAACGTCGTTATCTACCATTGCTTTTGGTAATCCCTGTAGTGCTCGCGCTGGTGTTCTTGATTCCGTTCATCAAAGCAGACACACCGGCTTCCCGACCGACAACGCCAAGCGAGAGCGAGATAGCTGAATTGGTTGAAACCCTCAAAATTTGGAAGTTGGTTGATGCAGTTTCACCAACGGCAGAGCAAAAGCTGCCTTTATTAAGCCAGTTCAACAAACTGGAAAAGTTAAAAATGCGGTATAGGCAGGAACACCGGCGAAGTATGAACCTACTAAAGCAATTACAAGCCACCCCGGTTGACTCTAAGACAGCACAGGTTGAGTTACAAACCGCCTTAACACATCACCGCGAAGTCGAGAATGGGTTCATTGCCGAAAGACAAAAGATCATGGACGAAATTAACCAGATCTTGACTGTTGAACAACAGGCCCAATTTGTGGTTTTCAGCTATAGCTATCGTCAAGAACTGAGGAAAACGTTACAGACCTTGATTGCACTGCAAGAACAAGGACGCGGGAAGGACATACTTGCGGCGAGGGCCGCGATCAAATAGTGGATTATTCCCTACGAAAAATAGAAAAGCCGTCTTGAGGTGATTTCTTTGAGACGGCTTTTTTTATTTTAACGCAAGTTGCTAGTAGTAGGCATACTCCGTATGCCGTAACCTAATGTACATTACGGGACAGGTAGTTGAGACGCTGACCGGGGGTGAAGGTCGTATCGATGATTTGGCATACAGTATCGTTCCGCAAATGTGCGGTGTTGGGAGGTAGACACTGGAAAGTTAAGTGGCAGGTTTGAAGGCCACGGTCATCCAATCCAGATCGGATTTAGCGATGATGGTAGATACTTTGTTATAGCTAGGGGTGTTGCTCGCGTTCGGGACATCGCCACAACGGAAATTATCGCGGAGATGCACTATGATAAGGGAACGAATGCAGCAGCCCCAGGGGGTTCACAACAAGTGTTCGTGGTCCCGATGGGGATACTTACGCGCCTGCGGTGCAGATTTGGGATACACGGGCCAGACGACTGGTTGCAGAGTTATCTCTGCCATATCGGCGCATAATTTTTAGTCGGGATACTGTTGCCGCCAGTTACGATGGGGCGCACCACTCCCCAACTATCCCAATCCACTCAACCCCGAGACGTGGATACCCTATCAGCTTGCAACCCCATCGCCGGTGCGGGTTCACACCTTGAATCTCGGGCAACAACCGGCAGGGGTTTATCTTTCCTGAAATTGTGAGGCGCATTGGGATGGGAGAAATACGTTGGGAGAGCGTGTTGCGACGGGAGTCTACTTTTATCGGTTGGAAATAGAGGATTTCACTGCGACGGAGCGGAGGGTGATTGTCAAGTAGGTCTGTTATTGATACATGCCACCAACGCATACCACCTACGCTGGGGACCATCGCCAACATTTCAGTTCCCAGTCATGTCCCTTCACCGCAAGTGCCGCTGCGTAACCGGGCGCAGGGTTTAACGCTTGCAGAGACCAACAGGCAGCTTCTTGGGGATGCTTTTGGGTACGCAGCAATGCTGCTGGCTCCCCCGGCATCAGCGAAACATCGAACGCATTCAAAGGGATGGAAAGTCCCTTTCCTTCTGCCTTGATATAGGCTTCCTTGCGCGTCCAACAGTTAAAGAATCCCTCTTTCCGCAAGTGTTCAGGGAGAGCGCGGAGGACAGTCGCCTCTCGTGGTGAGAAGAATCTATCAGCGAGTTTCTCGGCTTCAATATCACAACGAAAATACTCGATATCGATACCGATTTCCCGTCCGCGGGTGATGGCGTAGAGAGCTATTCCGTGGGAGTGAGACAAGTTGAAGCACAGTCTTTCAGTGTCAGTCTCTTCGATCAAGGCTGGCTTTCCGTAAGAATTATAACAAAAGCGCAGCTGATTCGGTTCCCTATCCAGATAACGGCTCAGGATATTCCGCAGCAGCCCGCGCCCGGCGATAAAGTGTTCCCGGTGTTGCTGGAAGTAGAATCGTTCGGCTCTTGCACGCTCGTCCGCCGTGAGCTTGCTCTCAAGGGTATGCAGGTAGGAGGCAGAGGCATGCAAAGAGGCCCGCCAAACGTGAACGGCGTTGTTTGGTAATATAAGTGTCTTTGGTGGGAAATCCCATGAATGAGAGGGCGAAGTCATCGGTTTTACCTCGACAGAGCTGTCCTATGAGAGACGAAAATCAGTTCATCTCATCACCGAACTGCGCGTCATATTTTTCCCATACCTCGTCGGTGAGAGGCGTACTCGCCGCCCGCACGTTTGCTTCCAACTGCTCGATGTTGAGCGAACCGATGTTGTTGCCATGAATCCGATCGTCCCGCAGGCAAAACTGAAGAGCTAATTGGAGCAAATCTATTCCTTCTTCTTGGCACCACTTCCATCTCGCCCTTGCAGATTCAAGGTCGGGGTGATTGTTCCATCGCCCTTGTTCTACTTCCGCGTCAATGTCAACCCCTGTCAGCAACCCACGCAGAATTGACCAACCGTTCATAATGCCGACATCGGCTTCGGCGGCGGCCGGCAGAACGGTATCCGCGGCGGTCTGCCGGACTAAGTTGTAATCGTTAAAGCACAAGAGGAGATCGACGTCGCCGGTGGCAATAGCCTTCAGATGGAAATCGTGGGGGCGCATCCCGTAGCCGACAAAATGAACCAACCCCGACCCTTTGCACTGTAGCACACCGTCTAACGTTCCCCCCTTCTCAAGCGTTGGCTCAATTTCGGACGGATCATGAATCAGCATACCGTCGAAATAGTCTGTACCGAGCAACTGTAGCTGATCTTCGACATCCGCAATCACACGGTCGGCAGAATAATCGGGGCTTCCCTCCCCGTAACCTCCCCATTCTGCTGCGGAATGGCAGCAAAGGCGCCCGGTAATTATCACATCCTCGCGTGGTATCTCCTTCAACGCCAGGCCGAGTTTACGGAGAGAATCTCCATAGCAGCGGGCACAGTCGAAATGGTTAACACCGATATTGATGGCGTGTTTGATGAGGACGATGGCATCCTCATCGGAAACAAAACCGAAATGGTTACCGAACCCCTGTGTCCCAAAGGGAACGACGGGGATACTCAGCTCTGTCCGTCCCAAACGGCGGCGCGGTATGGATAATGTTGCGTTTGTCGCCATAAATCACTCCTTGAAATCGCAAATCAATTTCCCTAAAAATTTTTAACAATATCCCAATTCTATATCAGATTTTGATACGCTGCAAGTAAATTCTAATAACTCAAGTTGCTAATAGTCAAATCCGATCGGCTTGGATAGACATATCCAAGCCATAAACACCCGGACTATAATGTAACGTTCCGGGCGGCTTGAGCCAATCGTGTGACGCAATAGTTCGGGGTATTTTGTCGCCCCATAGTGTGTTGCTAGTAGTAGGCATGCTTCGTATGCCGTCCCCCCTTCCGCCCGCTAAGCCCGCCTAAGAACCCCACCCCCTCAGTCCCCCCGCAAGCAGGGGGAGGGCAAAGCAGGGGAAAAGAACTGTGTAGGGATTCGGGATTCGAGGGGGACGTGCCTACTACTTTGGTTAATCTACCAAAAACCGATTGTCCCCAATCCCCTCAAGTTGAGCGCAGTAAAATCCTGATTGCAGCATCGGTATGGGACGACAGATGTATAGTTAAGAGTACGCTATTTAACAGAATAAAGGAGGCCCGTGAGACAAATTTGGTGGGAAGGTACAAAGATTGATTTCAAGTGGGACGCTGCTTCCCCGGCGCATCTAGACCGACATCCACTAATGCCCCAAACAGCTCTTTAATCCGTCCGAGATCGGCTGCTGGCAAAGGACCGCTCAGAATGGAATCGATATTCGACCGCAGATGGGTTGGGCTGCCTGTGCCGAAGAGTATCACGTCCGTACCGGGTTCATGACGGCAATACCGGTATGCTGCGTCAATAATCGTGCGAGCACCGTCCGGGTGAATCAAAAAACCGAGCGAATCCTCTGTTCCCGCCAGCCAAGCGGGCAATTTTCTCTCTTCCGCTAATTGTGTAACCACCCGATTCAATCTGCCCGGCTGGCTGAACAACAGTCGCACGGCAAACATATTCAACACACCTATCCCTTTCGGGAGCGTGTATTTGAAAACCTTCTCGCGTGCTGATTGGTGCATAAGGTGGAAAGCGACCATCACCACATCGAAGCAGTCCTGTTGAACCGCCCGTTCAAGCGTCTGGTGATGGGGGTCTTTGGGGGGAACCTCCGTGATACCGAGAAAGCAGAATTTCCCTTTTTCTCGCTCCCGCAGCAGCGCAGGAACTATTTTTTCGACAGCATGGTCGTAGCCCGAAGGTTGAACGCCGTGCAGATGAAACACATCTACAAAATTCAGATCCATCTTCCGCAAAGAGGCTTCCAATTCTCTGACCACCTGCGCCGGTGGTTTTCGACCTGTGTCATCAGCGAGCGTAGTCTTGGTCGAAATCACTAATTCGTCCCGATTCCGTTCCTTTAATGCCTTACCAACGATGGCTTCTGTGCGGTAGGTCCGGGCTGTGTCGATGAAGTTGACCCCTTGGTCAATGGCTTGTTGGACTAGGGCAATAGATTGAACCTTACTTCTGCCGGTCGCCAGACCCAACCGGCTATATCCACCGCAGCCAAGTCCCGCCACACTTACCTGAAGCCCTGTCTTACCGAGTGTTGTATATTGCATAGTTTTTAGCAGATGAAATGGTTATATAAATCCTATATCAATTGTGTAGGGAACACAGATCTACGTTCCCTACACTTACGAATTATTTCAATCCCAACTCCACCCAAGTGGACACCAGCTGCTGAATACGCTGATTATCGCTCTGGAGGAAAGCATCTGAAAACACCCGCCCCGGCTGTCCGGGCTGTACCTGTTTCATCAAGTTCAGGACACCTTGATAGTCCTTCTTCAGCATTGCGATATGTTCTGGATGTGTCGGTTCAGGTGTGAAATTTAACGCTAGGTGACGCCTGCCGGGTTTACCGCCAAATGAGGCGTGCCAGAGATTCATGTTTAAGAAAAAGATGTCTCCGGGCTTTGATTCGAGCGGAAAGGACGGCACCTCGGTTCCGGGGACATCAATCCGTGGAGTCGATCGATCTGCAGGTCCCTCCCGGTCTGCCAATTTTTTCAGGGCATCGTGCAACGGCGACCGGTGCGAACCGGGGATTACACGTAAGCAGCCGGTATCTTTCATGAGTGGATCAAGATACAATGAAACCTTTATAAATGGGTAGTCTTGGGTGCTCCCCCCATCTGGATGCCATTTCGTATCCCCAAGGTAGCGGTGTCCCTCAGAGCAGAGCCAGCGGCAGCCGTGTCCCAACAACTGGGAGACAGTCTCGTAAATACGGTCATCTGCCACAAGTCCTGTCAGCAACGGGTCTCTCCCAGCAATCCCATAGATTGACTGTAGCCGATGGTATCTTGACTGCTGCTTCTCGTCTAGGGAGGGCTGACCCTGCCGGTCTTCCTCAAGGATGTTGTCGAAAATCCGGCTAATCTCCGCCATCTCGTCGAAAGAGAACGCTTGTTTCAATGCCAAAAAGCCGAACGTCTGGAAGTGGGCAATCTGTTCTGTTGTTATCACAACGATTCTCCTCGCTCAACTATCAATCCGCGAATGTCTGCCATCTTATCATACCTGTGGCACTTACTCAACACAAATCCAGCTTTTTCGTTTGGCAATTGACGCAGCCACCATGCCGTGCTATGCTGTATTAAATTTTCAATCGGGAGGTGTTCACAATGTTTGACCTGAAATCGAAAGCGCGTGAAATTATTGAACGCGGCTATTGTGTGCTTGAGTCAGTCTATGATAACCGGGAATGCGAACAGATGCGTACTATTTTCAAGCAATTGTGTGACGACAAGAACGGTTTTTCGTCCGAGCGTCCAACTATCAGTTTTCACCCGCTCTTAGAGTGGGGGCCGAAGATGTCCCCTTTCTTTGCAAAGGCGGTTGTTGTAGATGCTATGGCAGAGGTCTTTCAGGATGATGTTCGCCTTGCACACAGCGGTGCTGCTGTTTTTAACAACGCGCTCGTAGGAGAAACCCTCACCAACTGGCACGTTCACTATGCATGGGAGATTCCCCCGACAGGGCTTCAGCGGGAGAATCCGGAGCGGGTGCTCTGCAATATCTACGTGGATGGATCCGGTTCCCACATTGGCCCCTTAATCGTTCTACCGCGTGGTCTAAACCATTCGGTCGAGCCAAAAGGCGATGTTGGGTCGGAATGGGAAGGACAGGTGGAGGTTGTGGTTCCGCCGGGATCGGCGGTCATCTTTGACACTGCTGTATGGCATTGCTCCAAGCGCGGGAGTTCTTCCGAACTACGGCACCTGTGGGGTGGACATTATCAGGGGTGGAGCAACCCGACGCCACATCCCGAGGATAACAGTGCTCCAAACTCGACCGTTGATGCGTACAAAACGGACCTGCCGGTACTGCGAGGGTTGTTGGACGGTCCCAAGTAGTCGAACGTTTAGATTTATTAACTCAAGTTGCTAGGGCGTGTTGACATCTTACTGCCGCCAATTCCACAAATGCTGTTAGTTGGTCGAGATTCATAGCTCGACAAAACACCCGGACTCTCGCGTAATGTGCCGGGCGGATTGAGCCAATCGTGTGGCGTAACAGTGTCCGGTATTCTATAGCGCAATGTTCTCGGTCTTTTCGATTTTGGAAAATTGACCTACAGGAGGGCAACCCTCATGGTTGCCCTATTGGATTATCCATGTTTTTCGCTCAATCTGTCGAATCCGTGATTCAGACAATAATGGCGCACCTCCCTCAAGTAGTTGAGCATTTGAATTTAGGCCGCAGCATACCTATTCAGACAGAATAGGCAAACACTTTTGCCTGAAACATACGCAGCCGTATCGCGAGGCTTCCACCGATACCCGATATATCGCTCTTGCCTCTCCATGTGACTGATCGACTGAGTTCATCGCCGGTTAGCAGATTGCTCTCCGCAAAGGAGTAACCGGGGATTGGATCTGCGTCAGGATGGATTCGCGAGGGCACCCCCCGAATCAACTCACAAGCGATATAGCCGCCGTTGCGGCACCGGTAGTTGAGACGCAACTCGTTGTTGCGGTGTTTGACAGTCGGAATGGTGAATCGCCCTTCCATTTCCGCTTCGATACCGCAGAATCGATGCGGCAACCAGCGGGCGAGCATCAGCACACCCGGTTTGGGTTCGATGGCTGGTTCGCTTTCTCGGTAGTTGTGAAGCGATGTGTGTCCACGATACATCGTTGCCCAATAGCCATCGGGCAGCTCAAAAAGCCCACCCCAAGGTCTTGCTCCACCTGAGTCGGGGCTACCGGATGGACCACATGGGATAATCGATCGACGTTCCGGGCGGTACCAGTGCGTCATGTCGCGGGTAAACGCAATCTGTGCATCATTATGATCCGTTACCTGATGGTAGATTTCCACGAAGGCACCGTGCAGGCGTTTGTCAGTTGGATAGCGGAAGTAGCTGCAGCCATAAAACGACACATCCGGCGGGTCCTGCGGATCCGGAAAGAGACACAGTTCAGCGTGGGGCCAATGCCAAAAATCCGTAGTGCGAGTCAAACCAGTCGCCCGCCGTCCCATCCCGCCAACCCGGATGTACGCGAAATAGCTGTGGGTATCCGGATCGTATTGGGCTGCACTGCCGCCATCAGAGCTCATATCCCCCAGCTGACCTACGCTTTTCCAATGGATACCATCCGGTGAAGTCCAACCCTCTACCCAGTGGCGAGAGGTCATACGCGGCCCCTTGTAAGCGGCCCCTTCATACTCCTGCCTGCGCCATCGGTTGTAAGCCTCCTGTGGATCGAGTCTCTCCTCGGTGTCGGGATCGAAATTGGCTCCAACCTGACCGATGGCTTTGAACCGCTCTTCGGGAGGGGCTTGTGGATCTTCAAAGGGCGTGCCTGTTGGTCCGTTCGCAATGATGTTGTTGGTGGTTGATCCCTTCCATTCAACTTGACCCAGATGAGGACACGTCCAGTTATAGCCATCCTCGCTTGTCGCGTAGCAGAGGTAATGCCCACTGCCGAGTCCCGGATAACCCGTTACACGCGGATGTGAGCTATAGAGCAGATGGTATCGTTCCGCGTCGCGCCAGATACGGAGCGGCACTAGTGAACCGCGTCCGTCCCACTCCTGATCTGCTGCAAGTATTGGTCCCACTTTCTGCGCTTCCTCGATCGTGATACGGACACCAACGGGTGCGTCGTACAGTTCATAGTGCCCCACCCGATTGACCCCACGATTGCCGGGATAGGTGGAGGACCAATCAATCAGCGGCACCCAATCGCCCTGCGCCGAGATGTCTCTAGCGATAGCGGCACTCTCGCCTTGCGCGAAATCTTTCGTTTCTTTTGTCATCAATTCTTCCTCCGTTTGCCGGGTGGGTGTTCTGTCTCTACAACCTTCCAACCTATTCTACTTTTTTTTATCGTTCGTGTCTACCTATTTTAACTGAGGGGTGCTCATAATAGTTGTCTGAATCGCGGATTTAATAGATGCAGCAGATTACACGAATACAGATAGGGGGCTCAGGCAGTAGATGGGACAAGATGCCCTACCGACGGGGTTGGAGATATTTTGTTCCCATTGGGGTTGGGATTTTAATGGCAGTTGCGTGTTAGCCCAACCATATAACGATTGTGTGGTTTACGGCACGACGGAGCATGCGTACTACCATGAACGCTTTAAGTTGCTTTGAATCCCAATCTTATCCGAGCAGAGGATTGGAGTTTCAGCTAACAATGAGGTAGCACTTTTTTGTATCCTTTGCTATACTATTGACATACTAAGTTGGGGTGGTGGACTAAATCTCTGAATAGACATCTGGGTTTACCACCACGATAAGACGATACCAAAAGCACAAGCCACCCCAAAATAGCTTATCGTCTGACCATACCTTATGAGAAGATTGGAGGAAACCATGAAAGCAGCGGTCTTTTACCAACCCCACGCTCCCGTATCTATTGAGGAGCTCGAAATCCAACCACCGCAAGTGGGTGAAGTGTTGCTCGACATTGTTGGTGCGGGTGTTTGTCACAGCGACTACCACTCTGTAGATGGTCACGTCAAGCGTGAGCAAACTCCGTGGGTCATGGGACACGAAGGTGCGGGTATCGTCCGAGAGGTTGGGCCCGGTGTAACTAGCGTCGCGGCCGGGGACAAAATCATCCTATCTCTTGACGCCATGTGTGGTTACTGCCGCAACTGCAGCAACGGCAGTCCTGCATTGTGTGAGACGCATCCCCCCGGGGCTGTAAGCCGGATGACAAAAAACGGCGAGCCGGTCTACCATAGTAGACCAACCTTTGTTGAACAAACGATTGTTCATGCCGATGCCTGCGTCAAAGTTCCGGGCGACACACCGCTCGAAAAAACTTGCCTCATCAGTTGTGCGGTCATCACCGGCATCGGTGCTGTCGTCAATCGTGCGAAGGTCGAAGCCGGTGCCGCAATGGCAGTGTTCGGCTGCGGCGGGGTCGGTCTGAACGTCATCCAAGGTGGTGTCCTCGCTTCGGCAGGCAAAATCATCGCGATTGATAGGTTTCCATATAAGTTGGAGTTGGCAGAGCAGATGGGTGCCACGCATTTCGTCAATGCTTCTAAGGAGGATCCTGTCCAGCGAATCAAAGAGATCACCGGCGGAGGTGCTGACTACGCCTTCGAGGTGGTCGGATTCCCAGGGCTGGTGCGACAAGCGATCGACTCAATCCGTACCACCGGAACCGCCGTGGTAGTTGGGGTACAACCCACGGACGAGGAGATTTCAGTTGATGGCTGGCATCTGCTACAGGATCGAACACTGATGGGTGCTTTCCATGGTGCTGCCCGGGCGCGTGTTGATTTTCTCTGGATTCTAGATCTATACAATCAGGGGAAGATTAAACTCGACGAACTTATCTCGCGCTACCGTCCACTGGACGAACTCAACGAAGCTTTCGACGATATGAACCAAGGGAAAGTTGCGCGGACAGTGCTGGCTTTTGAGTGAAGGGACTGTAACACTGCCAATCTGCGTAAAGGAGGAAAATATATGAAGCTGTCTTAATCTCAAATCGACAAATCCCACGAGGCAGGCTAAGCTTGATAATGTCCTCGCCTTGGCGGACATCAACCCGTCATTTGGGAGTTTGAAGGGATTATTGACCAATAGGGGCGTGAGCTGTACGCCAAAGAACGGCTTACAAACCTCCACGAACGCGAGCCCTTTGACCGACGTATCGCCCGCTTGGCTTCGGAGGCGGATTCGATCGCCAGCGAGCTCAGCCCGACCCAATACAAGGGGGAGTTAGGGGAGGTGTGGTCAACGCAGCGCAAGACTGAGAACGTTCAACTGCGTAAGTCCTAACGGAATTACTTTTTTTTACGTACCTGAATCGCTTAGGGAAAAAATTCATAGACAGGCGTGTTTAGAAGGATGCTTAAAATGCTCCCGATACTGCCAGCTATACAGTCTCCCAACGCCAACCCCAAAAAGAAGGGAATCGCGCGTTGATACGCCCGTAGGCCTCCATAACGTAGGATAATAAGCTTGGCGACCCAAACGACAAAGAGACAGCACCATAGATTGTACATCCCCCAACTATTTGCCATTGCATAACCAAGTGGGTGAAGCGACCACCACAAAAAGCGCGCTCGCAAAAACATCAACAACCCCGCCACCCCAAGTCCACCCCCTGTAAAGGCAAGTGCGGGCCCATCGTACCCTTGGGGAAAACTCAGCCAATTCTCAAGTAGACCATAAGCGTGGCGTCCAAACGCTAACGTGCTTGGATAGAAGTATCCGGATGCTGCACCATGCCGGTAGTAGATATCCAACAGGAGCCAAAAGGTGGTCCCCGATCCGATAATCGTTGCGAACAGAATGGCAACTGCCATATTACGGGAATTAATATTTCGCAAGGACGATATTTTGAAGGCTTCGAGAGGTTCCGGCATCGGATTTGCCCAGTTGGTGCGGGTGAAGAACAGGTACAACGCAAAGGTGGTCAGCGTACCCTTACCCAGTTGACGTGTGCCAAAACCGGTGATAATTATGCTATGTGGCGCGATACCAATCATATCGTGTACCATGAGACCTAATTCGGCACGGAGTCTTGTAACCATTATCCCTAATAAGAAGTAGGTCCCGAAAAAAATTGGTATCACCCACAACGACATTCCTGCTTTGTAGGAAAAAATCGTCAAGAAGACCGTGCCAGTGACGATGCCTCCAACGGCAAGGCGATACGGCATCGGTTCACGAGAGTCATCCAGTTGTGACGCAGATGCACGCGATCCTAACAGATGATGCACTAACCCTTTGAGATGCAATCTCCCTCTCCAGAGTATGAATCCTAATATCGCCATATATGCACCGAATGCCTGTTCACTGGCATAAGGGAAGCGTGGGAGCTTTCGCCAACCCATCAGGCTACCGACCATCAGTTCGATCTTGTAAACCCAGAAAAACGCCCAACATGAAAATAGAAGTTCGAGCGGTATAAGGAAGCTAATGCCGATGACGAAAGGATAGAAAGAGATTCGTACCCCGCCTATCGTGTTCCAGGGGCGATGGGTAAAATACTGATGGATGTCCTGACGTTTGATGGGGATATAGGGAACCGATGGGTAGAGTGAGTTAAGGATATTCACGGTCACGATTAGCGAGATGATACCGAAACCGAGCCACATCAGTCTGTTTTTGAAGAACCTCGATTTTGGATGGGTCATTTCTAGTGGAAGTTGAATGATTGGATAGGTCAACCGTTCACGTTCTGCCCACTGCACTCGTAACAGCGTGTTAATGCACACCATCACAATCATCATCACTAAGATGAACAATATCCACGTAACGGCAGGGATGAACCATACGTTAAGATGATGCCTGTTATAGAGGCTTGAATCGCCTTCATAGAAAGCGGTTAGTGCTTTTTCATCGGAGATAGTGAGCCAATGGGGAAGTTGCTTGATGAACAGTTGTTGCCATTCGTTTTCGATCGTTGCAAACCGAAACGGATGTCCCATGATTGGAATCAAGACTTCTAGGCAGTCGTACGAACAGAGACAGGAGACAATACACAACATGATATAGATGGTTAGTAATTCCTGCTGAGAAAGGCCGAGTATGGGAGAAACTTTATTCAGTATGTGCTGAATCAGAAGCAGCCAAAAGAAAATAAAAATTACATTTGCGAAGGGATGGATAATCGTTGGGCAGGTATGGCGAACTACTTCCAGTTGGATGACCCAAGCCGCATTAATCGGAGTGAGCAGCAGCGTGGTCAGGAGGGACTTGAGCGTTAAGCCGCTTTTTGGGGTGTCAGAGGTATCTTTCAATTGTAGCCTCGATGATACGAGAACGCCAGACTGGGCACGATATAAGCAGTCGGGGCTTACAAAGAAGGGTAATGGACTCGGAAAAATGAGGCATATATGAAATACTAAATTCGATCCTTGACTTTATGCGCTTTGTTATACTAAAATCATCAGGTATTTTACTCGATCACTGGATAAGATTCAACTTTGATTTATACGGAAAAAATACGGGGTGTTAGGTGACAACATTCGCAAATTGTAAGCAAATTGCAAAAATAGGGGTCAAAGCCGGTTCACATGAAGGGGGCAGAACAGGATGAAACTCGGCGTCATTACTAACGGTATCAGTAGGGATCTTGAGTATGCATTGCAGGCGATGGCTAAAGCAGGGCTCAAATATGCAGAACTCCAGTTCCTTTGGGACAAGGAGATTGGAGATCAAACATCAGAGGAAATCCGAAAAATAAAAAAATTGGTTGCACAATATCGGGTGGAAGTCTCTTGTATTTCGCGACATAATTTCGCGGGGCTTCCAATAATGGAGATTGAACCGGAAGATTCTATTTATCAAGAACATATGGCGGGGCTTCAACGGTGTATCCACATCGCCCAAGAGTTAGGAACCAACCGGGTTAGAATCATGAGCTGCAAAAAAGAGATGATTATCTTTGGTGCTAACGGTGCAGAGGACTGGGTTGCCAGTACGGGGGCTTGGGATAGACTACTCAAGCTCATGGAAGCCCCGGTAAAATTAGCCGAAGAGAAAGGGGTGACCCTCGTTGTTGAAACCGGAAATAATGCGATGATAACATCGGGTGTGCTGGCGAAAAAACTGATTGATGATCTAGGGAGCAAGCATCTTAAAATCCTCTGGGATATCCCCAACACCATGTATTGTACGGAAGTCCCCTATCCGGATGCCTACGAACAGATTAAAGATGACATTGGTCATATTCATCTCAAAGATTGCCAGGTTGACATCTCAAAAGCAACGGTTCGTTTCTGCCCGCTCGGCGGGGGAGATGTCGCTCCATACCTTGAAGGTATTGCTAACGCACTCTTGCGTGATAATTATCAGGGGAACATCTCTCTTGAAAGTGTCTATAGACCCGATAACGGGACATTTGAAGATGGATTTTGGGAGTGTTTGCCGGAATTCAAGCGGCTTTTTGAATAAAGTAGTAGGCATACTCCGTATGCCGCAACTTGGAAATCGAGCCTCAACACGAAATTGAGAAACTGAACCCTTTAAAGCTTTCCTATATATTCAATTCCTGCAACTGGTGATATCTGCTATCCCATTGAGTAACCCAATCTCGGAGGGACGAAGATAAAAATGAAGTTATATAATGTAGGCCTCCTCGGTAACTGTTGCACACACGGCGCAGGCATCTGTAGCATGTTCAAGGGCAGATCCGATACCCGTGTTATTGCTGCATACGAAGAAAATCCGCGTCGTGCGGAAGAACTGCGACAAATCTTCGGTGCCCCTTTGTCAACTTCATACGAGGCAGTCATCAATCACCCGGGTGTAGATTTCGTTGCGGTGTCCTGTAATCCAGGTGATAAGGCAGAGATGGTTGAGCTTGCCGCTGCTGCGGGCAAACACGTTTTCCTCAACAAGCCGCTCTGTGAAAGTCTGGACAGTGCACGCCGTATCGCTGAAGCGGTCAAAACATACAATGTCCATTTCGTGCACGATATACCGATGGTTCGTTTTGTGCCGGTCTATGCAAGGTTATTGGAAGAGGTACAGGCGGGAATGCACGGCACGGTGATGGGCTATCATCATCTCTTCGGGATGAATTTCCCGATCGATTTTGAATTAGCAGCTGCATGGCCCGAACGGCTTGATCCTCCTCAGAAGTCCGGCGGCGGAGAGATGACCAACATGGGATGCTATGCGATTGACTACGCAGCTTCGCTGTTCGGTCGTCCAAAAACCGTCACCGCAAAATGGCGAAAACTCTGGGATGTTTTTGCGGAAGCTGACGTTGAGAACTTCGGGCAGATTGTCCTTGACTATGGCGATTTTTTCGCTTTTCTTGAGGTAGGCAAACAGCAGTTGATCAAAGAGCGTCGTCATAGTAATTCGATGACGGTCAACTTTGAGGGTCAAACGATGTTTATCGACGCGAGCGCACAGGTCGTTACAATCAACCATATTCCTCAAGATTACGATCAGTTTGTCGAGGGCGCAACGGTTATGGGCTCGGTAGAGCAATTGATTAATGCAATCGAAAACGGCACGCCACCTACAAGCAACATCGAAACTGCACTCATCGCTGTCGAAACGCTGATGGCAGCTTACCAATCAATTGTCGAGGGGCAGACTGTGGCACTGCCGCTGTCCTCTGGCGAAAACCCATTAATTGTCGCACAACAGAGATGATTGAGGGCAATAGATTGCTCCTCATTTCTCTGTGTTCTCGAAAAAAGTAATTCGTTTTGAGGAGGAGAATCACATGGCGAAAGGGATTTTGGAGCAATTGGCTGGCAGCATCGTGCTCGGTGATGAATGCACCGTGAGTTTCTCATGGTAGGTGCGAAGGTTTTAACTACAAACTCAAGAGCGTAACTCCTAAAGTGAATAAGATGGAAGAGAGCTCACCGCGAATGGATACGGGGATCAACTTTGTAATTTTTTTAATAGGGAGGAATCATCATGGCTGCACCGGTATTTAAGCATCTGTTCACTCCGCTACAACTCCGCCATGTTACGGTCAAGAACCGAATCGTCACATCGGCACATGCTGATGCCTTGGCGGAAGATGGGATTCCAAAGGAGAAAGCACGCCGTTACTACGAGGAAAAGGCAAAGGGCGGGGTAGGACTACTGATGTGCTTCGGCTCGGCAGGTGTCCACCCAACGTCACCGGCGCAGGATTGGAACGGCGTGGAATTGTTCGAGGACCGCGTGATTCCGTACCTCGCTAAATTTACCGACACAATGCACGCCTATAATGTGCCGGTCATTTCGCAAATTACACACCGCGGCCGACGGGGGCGGAGCGTAGATCGGCTTCATCGGATGTACGGCCCATCTCCTATCCGCGAGCCGAACCACCGCGAAACACCGCACACACTTGACGAGGAAACGATAACTGAGTTCGTCCAAGCGTTCTCGGATGCGGCATGGCGATTGAAGCAAGGCAACTTTGACGGCTGTGAGGTAAACGCGAGCCACTGCCATCTAATCGATCAATTCTGGACGCAAAACGCCAACCGCCGCACCGATGAGTACGGCGGCTTGCTCCCCAATCGTTTGCGTTTCGGTATACGGGTCATTGAGGCTATCCGTGAACGGTGCGGCGATGATTTCATCATCGGCATCCGTATCACAGGTGATGATTTCACCAAGGGTGGTCTTGACAATGCAATGATGCAAGAGATTGCGGCCAATCTAAATTCGCTAGGAATCCTCGATTACTTTAGCATTATCGGGGCGACTGCCGAAACCTTCGTCGGCGAAGCAGGAGCGGTGCCAGACATGACCTTCTCCCATGCAACATACGCGCTGCTGGCAGCTTCGATCAAAGATGTGGTGTCCGTGCCGGTCATCACGGCAGGGCGGGTAACACATCCAATGGAAGCAGAGCAAATCGTTTCAAACGATCAGGCGGATCTGGTCATCATGACCCGTGCGCTAATTGCTGATCCACAAGCACCTCAGAAGGCGATGGCAGGACAGTTGGAGGACATTCGGTTATGTCGCGGTTACAACGAAGGATGCATCGATCGCATCTATACCGGGCGTGGCGTGACGTGCGTACAGAACGCGACGATAGGAAGGGAGACTGAGTTGGACGCACTCACACCGGCGGAGCACCTTCGCAAGGTGGTGGTGGTTGGCGGTGGTCCCGCAGGGCTTGAAGCTGCACGCATCGCACAATGGCGCGGGCACGATGTCGTGTTGATGGAGAGGGATAGTGAGCTGGGCGGTCAAACGCTGATTGCCGCCAAAGCCCCATTGCGCGGCGAGTTTTCAGGTGCAACGGAATGGTTGGGAGAGCAATGCCGAAAATCCGGGGTCAAGGTTCGACTAAACTGTACGGCGACCGCCGAATCAATCTTGAGCGAATCCCCCGATGTCGTCATCGTGGCGACCGGTGCGCGTCCACTGATGCCGGAGGTGCCTGGGGTTGAAAATACGATAGATGCGTGGTCTGTCTTGAACGGTGATATTCCAACAGGTGAGCGTGTGGCGGTTATTGATGAGGAGTACGGTTTCCAGGGACCCAATGTCGCGGAGCTACTGCTTGATGCAGGAAAATCTGTGGAGATTATCACAAGTATGGAAGCGATTTGTACGCTGCTCGGCGCAACAACGCGCCCACCGGTGTATCAACGTCTGTTCCACAAAGGGATTGTAATCCACCCGCATCTGCATGTCCGCGCAATTGAGAGCAATACCCTTATTACCGAAAACGCTTGGGCTGAGACGAGGGGCGAGCTGAACGGTTACGATGCTATAGTCCATGCCTTTGGTGGACAAGCGGTTGACGAGTTATCTCAATCGCTCCCAGACGAGGTGACATGCTTCGTTATCGGCGATGCCTTCGCACCGCGCACGCTCCAGCATGCGATTATGGAGGGGCATACTTTCGCTCGGAAGATTTGACGGTCTAACGGGGCTACGTTTACCTGCTTGATCCAAAATTTCTGGACTACGGGTAATTATACAAGTTATCCCGTTCAGGAAGGGGCTCTTGGGCGGGTTCCTGATTCGCCTGAAACTCACGCAGAATACAGTTCACGATTTCTTCGCTATAAGCCTGTACGTTAATACGATTTTGGTTGGCTTCCCACGTCATTCGAGCCGCTGCCTCAAAATACTCGGAATGCCTGTAGGCGTCTAGAATATCAACCCCACGGGAAAAGGTGCCGTGTCCAACCCAATAGATGATGTAGCGCATCTCGTGACGTTGATTTGCCGGGAGGTCTTCGCCCTTAAAAAGGCGCAGACTTTCATAGGAAAGCTCAGGGATGCCGGGTGCTCGCTCTTGTACAAAACCGATTCCGCCGGATTTATCGTACATAATCGGGGTTTCTGGTTCATACCCTCTCAGGAAATCGTAAAACCGTGATGCCGCCCCATGTTCAGTGCGGGAGATTAGGTTCAAGAACTTAGGTTGTAGATGCACCAACGCTTTGAAACCATCTGCTTCGAGCTTCTCAAAGATTAGCATATAGTGAAACATCTCGCTCGTCGGTTTCGGGGGTTTCGTCTGAACCTTGTCGAGTGCAGAGAGCGGAGGTGTACCAAAGCGCATGCGGTAGTGCACACCGTCGTCTTCCACCTCAACAATTGTCAAGTTGAGTGCTGGATGCTCAAGGGCAATCATATCCAACCGTGAGCCGGATTTTGTTAAGAGGACGTGTCGCCCCGCCAACCCTTTCACAGTAATTGCTGGGGGCAGGGCGTAACGAGGCGATTCATTGCGTGGAAGCAGACAAGCTTCATCCACCGCCTCGGATAAGAGTGCCCCCATGTTACCCGCCGAAGCCCACAGATAGCCGTGCACATGCGCGTGGCTTCCTACCCAGCCCATTTGCCCAATCAAGACTCCTAGCTCGTTGTCAGAGGGAATCGGTCCTAGGAGGCCTTGATATCCTCGTTCAACCCACTGCCGGTAGCGGTAACTCCTAGCGGGCGGCGGCGATAATTCGTTAGTCAAGTAAGGATTTGCTAACGTCAATCCGTGCATGATAATTCATTCCTCTTTCTGCCACGCTTATGGCGGGTACTTTCCATCTAGGGGCCAAAAATTGGGCTTTGGAAATTGTGAAAAATATATCACGGTTGTCCAATTTTATCAATCATTTTCTTGGATTATTAGGTTCTGTTGACATTTATGTGAGTCGTGTCCGTAATTGGTCGATAAGTACCCTTCCCTCCTCCGGCGGGTTAGGCACCCCAACCTCTACAGGTTGGGGTGCCATCTATAAGTTGTTTTTATAATAGATGTCGAGTATGGAAACTCGACCTACGGGCTATCTAGCAACTTGGAGGATGATACGTACCATCACCCCCCCTAACCCCCCCGCAAGCAGGGGGAAAAGAACCGTTCTAGGCTCAATGAGCCAGGAACTGACGGACAACCCACCGGGTATTTAGCAGGGGGAGGGCACGCGGAGCGTACCTACTGCTGTTTCCCGTTTCTTTTAAATTGGGAGTTGGGTTGAAGGTTCCCGTTCAACCCAACTCCGTTAGGAGAGTCTTGGACCGACGTGCTGTCAAATGTCAACATACCCTAGCAATGTACAAAATGAGCTGGCAGGTTGTTTTTTCTGGATCGCCCCCCCATCTTATGACATAATATAGTCGATAGAGGTTGACGCACCATCAAGAAATTCATACCCTATATCAAACTGTCTCCATAAGTGGGATGTAGAGAATCATCGGGAGAGAACTATGAAACTGCCAGAACTGATTATCGCTGAAGTGAGAGCGCGCGGACTACGACACTTCTGTCGTGTTTAATCTATAGAACCTCGGTGGGACCGAGTTGAGGTCGTACCCTGTTACTAAAGAAAGTCCGATGAGGATTTGGGGGTGTTAATACGGATCGAGCTAACGTGAAAAATTGGCAAGAACAGACATTTTCTTCAAATAAAACTTGATGGAATTGACTTTTGCGTGTATCATTTTCATCTGAGCTATGGAAAGAATAGACAATCTGTTGATTAGAAGAATAACGCATGATTTATAAACGGGGTGATACTAGTGCCCTTGCAATCAACAAATGAGGCATCAGGCGTAATGAATCCTCCCCAACCGACACCCAAAATATCAGGTATCATCCTCGCTGCGGGCCTGTCTACTCGTATGGGCGAACCTAAGCAACTCCTTCCTTTCGGTGGCAGCACGATTATTGAAACCGTGATCGATAACCTGCTTGGATCCAATCTGAGCGAGGTTATCGTTATTATTGGGCACGAAGCCAAGAAAATTCAAGCGTATATCCAGCACAAACCGGTCAAGATTGTATTCAACCCCGATTATCAGGAGGGCATGCTGACCTCTGCACAGTGCGGTGTGCAATCAATTTCAGCGTCCGCCGATGCGTTTGCGATGACCTTGGTAGACTTACCGCTCATCACGCCGGATTTGGTTAATCTGGTCATCGACACATACGTCCAAACAGAAGGTGGAATTGCGGTGCCAAGTTATAACTATCGTCGGGGGCATCCTGTAATTTTTAACCGACGCTACGCTGCTGACCTCCTTGCCCTGGAGAGGCATAGCGGCGGGGTTCGGTCGCTTTTCCAAAAATATGCAGATGACATCCATTATGTGACTGTCGATACTGACCGAGTACTGTGGGACATCGATTATCGGACAGATTACGAAGAAGCATTGCGGAAATCCTCAACCGCATAAAATTGGGCGGCAAATTTAAACCTAACTGTAAAAGGATAGTAAATGATTGAATCAATTGAAGAAGTACAAGAAACATTTGTGGAACAGCATTATATTGCCGATCGAGCGTTGGCAACAACAATCTACTTAGCGCATCATCTAAAAAAACCGATTTTCCTTGAAGGCGAGCCCGGCGTTGGGAAAACAGAGGTTGCAAAGGTTTTGGCGGGGGCAACCGGTGGAAATCTAATCCGCTTGCAATGTTACGAAGGACTGGATGTGAACAGCGCGTTGTATGAGTGGAATTACACGAAACAGATTCTCCAACTACGTATTGACGAAGCGCAAGGCATGGACAAAGAGCAGATTGGTGCAGACCTCTTCAGCGAGGAATTTCTGTTAAAGCGTCCGCTCCTCGAAGCCATTCAGACGGCTGGTGCCGCTCCGCCTGTGCTTCTTATTGATGAAGTGGACCGGAGTGATAGCGAATTTGAAGCATTCCTCCTTGAAATCCTGTCAGATTTTCAGATTACTATTCCGGAGATTGGGACCATTCGTGCCAAACATATTCCTTATGTGGTGCTGACTTCAAATCGCACGCGGGAGATTCATGAAGCTCTGAAACGTCGGTGTCTCTATCAGTGGATAGATTATCCGTCCATTGAGAAGGAGTTTGCAATCGTTAAAACCAAGCTCCCGCATATAGACGATATGCTTGCACAGCAACTTTGCAACCTGATGCGGGTATTTAGGGAAGGGGATTACTACAAAAAACCGGGAGTTGCAGAGACGTTGGATTGGGGATTAGCCCTCATTGCGTTGGGTAAAGACGGGTTAGATCCCGCTATCGTTGATGAAACGCTCGGTTGCATTTTCAAATATCAAGATGATATTCAACGGGCACGAGAGGCAGGCTTGGATAAGATGGTAGATGGTGCTAGAAGTGATTCTGAGGCAAAAGACGCTGAAAAAACAGAGTTAGCAGATTGGCGATATGTGCGTGGATAGTATTAAGCATGACAACTAGCAGTGTGACAGGCGGTGAGAGGATAATCCAAATTCAACTGGGTACCGACACCGAAAAGAAACTTAATGCCCTTAAAGATGACTGTGATTTTATTATCGGACTGGAAAGAATTGGGAATAAAATAGGTGGTTACTGGCTTTTAATAAAACGTTAAATTCAGAGAAAGGCCCCTACCTACTCATTACACCAGGAAATTTGCAGATCAGAGATGTGTCTGAGTCGAAATTGACGAAAAAGTTTCTCAAAAAATAGCTTACGTTTGTTATCAACTCAGAAAATGGAATAAATTAATCGAAGATGCCGCCTTGTTCATTGCTGCTACCAATCTTGTGTATGACTATACTATTGTCGCGAACAACCCGGCGCGCTTCCAACGAGCCCTCCATCGAAAATTGGATTTGATCTATGACTAATCAACAACCCCTCCTTCAAGAAATCACCGCCTTCTGCCGATTACTCAAGCAGATGGGCGTGAATATTACCACAACGAATCAAATCAGTTTCTGCCGAAGTGTTGAGTTAATCGATATTGGACAACAACAGGATTTCTATGACGCCGCCAAGATGAATCTGATCGCCAATGAATCGGATCGGGCGTTATTTGACACCGCTTTTGACTGGTTCTGGAGATATCCGCGTCCTGATCCACAAGAGTTGGGGCTTGATACAGACGGAGAAGAGGTGATGTCTCTCGAAGATCTGTTCAACGCTGAAGAAACAGTGATAAACTTGGACCAATGGACAGAAATGGAGGAGGATAAAGAGGAGGGGGAAGAGGATACAATCGCCTATAGTGCTGAGAAGGTTTTGACCCAAAAGGATTTTGGCCAGTTCTCGGCAGAGGAGATGCAAAAAGCGCGAGAGATTATCGCTAAACTTGTCCCATTGTTGGCAACAAAGCTGAGCCGTCGGAAAAAGACCAGCACCAAAGGGAAGACAATCGATTTTCGACGGAGTTGGCGTAAAAACATCGCCTACGGTGGGGAGCCGTTGAAATTGATACGGAAGCGTCAAAAGGTCAAGAAAAACAAGATTTTGCTGCTCTGTGATGTCAGCGGATCGATGGACTACTATTCCACCTTTCTGATCCAGTTTATCTACGGGATGCAGCAAGCACTTGAAGAGGTCGAAGTTGCGGTCTTCAGCACAGAGCTCACCAACATCACCGGGCTCCTCCGCCGCAAAGGACTTGAAGATGGACTACGTGAAGTTGCACAGGTTGTGCCTGATTGGTCAGGGGGGACGAGAATCGGTGAGAGTATCGTCGCCTTCAACCGGGAGTTTGGACGCTCCTTCTCTGCGTACAGAACTGTGGTCATTCTAATCAGTGACGGTTGGGATCGGGGCGAAGCGGATGTCCTGCAAAAGGGGATGGAGGTACTGCATCGTCAAGCATATAAGTTGATTTGGCTGAACCCCCTGCTCGGTAGTGAAGGGTACCAGCCAATCTGTCGCGGCATACGCACGGCACTGCCGTATGTTGACTATTTCTTACCGGCTCATAATCTGGACAGTCTGGTCCAATTGACAAAGGTGTTGACGCCAATCTGGTCAGATTAAATGGACGTATCAAAGGAGGGAGAACAGAGACGGCGAGCGAGATCCAATTTTCGTTAGGAGGAGCAACGCTTGCCCATCAGCTTGAATGAGAGAGAGGACGACAAACAACTTTACGGGTTACGTATTAAAGCTTACGCCTTACGTTTCACACAGATGGATTTTGTGTGTCCCGCTTATTCTTCTAGCATGTGCTTCCCCGTCGCTCATCGTTCCTGAGTCTGGGACAATAGCTCCCAATTTTACCCTCACAGATCAGCATGATGTGGAATTTCGATTGAGCCAATTCCATGGGGAAAATGTGTTATTGTTCGGCTTTGATAAGGATAACATCGAGCGCGGTCAAACGTGGCTCAATCTATTCCTTGAAGAGTATACTGAAGAGCTGCGGATTCTTCCTATTGCCAACGGATCTGGTGTGTCGCTCTTTGCACGTCTGTTTCTGAAGGGGAAGCTTAAAGCAAATCTCCGAGAAGCTGGGGCGGAGGTAGATCTACCGAGTGTCTTGTTGGACTGGACAGGTGAAGTTTCCCAACAGTATGGGATGTCTCTCCAGATGCCCACGGTTGTGCTGATTGATCGCGCTGGCATCGTTCAATTGATGCATCCACTGCCGCAGTTGACTGCGGAAGAAGTGCGAGAAGTTTTTAACCGGATTGACCAGCAAATCAGGCGATAATAAATTGTAAAGGAGTTAGGACTTACGCAGTTGAAGGTTCAAAGCCCCCGTGATGAAAGAAAGCAAACATACAACAAATACGAACATAAGGAGTTTTCAAAATGCAAGTACAGGCTGCGGTAATGCCGACACCCGGACAAATCGAGATTCGTGAATTTGAAAAACCAACCCCTGCTGACGATGCGCTCCTTCTTCAGGTAGACCAAGTCGGAATTTGTGGTAGCGACAAGCACATGTATCTGGGTCATACAAATCTGAACTTCCCCGTGATTCCGGGGCACGAGGTTGTTGGCACTGTCGCTGAAATCGGCAAAGATGCAAATCAGGTGATGAATGTAATGGGTGGACCAATTAAAGTCGGCGATCCGGTGACGGTTGTGCCCGGCTCAAAAAACTGCGGGAAATGTTACTATTGTTTGCGTTTTCCGCATCGTCCGACTTTATGCACGAATCGAACAATCTACGGGTTCAGTAACTGCGAAACCCCACCTCATCTGACAGGGGAGTTTTCTGAGTATACCTACATCCATGGCAACTCGTGGGTGTTTAAAGTATCGGCAGGAATCTCCGAAGAACTGCGTGTCCTGACCGAGCCGGTCGCTGTTGCAACCCGTGCTGTAGAACGTGCACATGCGCCCGGTGTGCCGCAAGTCGGGGCGGGATACGGCATCGGGAACAGCGTTGCCGTTCTTGGCTGTGGTCCCATTGGACTCCTCGTGATTGCCGTGCTCCGTAGCACCGGTGCGGGAACAATTATCGCTACTGATATTGTGGACAGTCGTTTGGATATGGCGAAAAACATGGGGGCAGATGTCGTTATCAATGTTGGTGAAACCTCCCCTGAACAACGCCTTGAGCAGGTGCAAGATCTCACAAGCGGCGCGGGTACGGACATCGTGATTGAATGCGCCGGGTTGCCGGGCGTCTTTGCTGAAGGCATTGATCTCGTCCGCCGCGGCGGCAAAGTGATCGAGGTGGGCCACTATACCGATTCAGGTTCCGTCAATGTCCGCCCACACCAGATCTGCAACAAGGATCTCGATATCTGCGGCGTGTGGGCATACCCACAGATCCAATTCCAAACCGCTCTCGACTTTTTAGAGCGCACCCGCGTTCCTCTGAAAGATCTGATTACCCATCATCTTCCCTTAGCTCGCTTAGAGGAGGGCATCCAGATGCTTGGCGAGGAGGGCGTCTATAAGGTTGTTATTGAACCGCACGTAAATTAAGCGAAGGTGCATTCGGTAAATTGCTAGGCGATTTGCATGTGCTTACCCGAAAAGGAGGCAGAAATTGAGATTCAGAAATATGGAGAGGTGGAGGAAAGGCTTCTGCTCTCTCTTCTCGAATTTCCCTTTTCCTATTGTTCAGCGGGCTTTTTTTAAGTTGTGGTCCTGTTCACTTCTGATTGCATTGAGTTTCCACACAACAGTGGGGCTGGCTGCGGAATCAACTTATGATACCATCGAACTGGCTGCATCATATATCCTCAAACATCAGAATGCAGATGGCGGTTGGCCTCTCATACCGGGTAGAGAAAGTGATGTTGAAATCACCGCAATTGCAGTGCAAGCACTGATGTTAAAAGGGTGGGGATCCGGTTCAAGTGTCATCCGTCGAGGGGTCACCTATCTAATAAAGCATCAGAAACCAGATGGAAGTTGGAATGGAAATACCGCGCATACCATTTTTGCTATCATTGCACTAAAGCGAGCTGAAACCAATCCGGATGAACAGTTTAACGGACTCCGATGGCTGCGGGAAGCGCAAAAAGCAAGTGGAAGTTGGGGACGTGAGATACGCCAACCCGGTAACCCGCTCTATACAGCGGCTGTTTTAGCAGGGTTGGGGCAACTTGGCTTTAATCAGAAGTTTTCCCCTGTTCCCCAAGCGGCCGATTGGCTTGCCGATCGTATTAATTTCGATGGTGGGTGGTCAATGGAACCGGGGACACGGTCTAATGTGCTTGTCACGTCGTGGGTATTGCAGGGATTATCAATTGTTTATGATATTGATGAGCAACTTGCATGGCTAAAGCGGATGCAAAATGATGATGGTGGGTTTGGTAGGTGGAAAGGGGCGCCCAGCGATCCGGAAATTACCGCCTATACGGTGCTTGCCTTGGTTATTGGGGAAGATCCGTTGAACGCAGATAAGGTCGCGCTCAGGTATTTGAGGGATGTGCAACAGGAAGATGGAAGTTTCGTCAGTGCCACCCCTGTTGAACTAAAACAGCCAATGGCGAATTTACAAACTACCTGCTTTGCGCTGTGGGCAATATATGCAAGAAAACTCAACGAATAATACTAAATTAGGCTTGTTATTTTTATTACTGGGAGTTACGCATTGAGTTTGTAGTAACACAATTCAACCCGCGTCAGGATAGACCATAAATCGTCCGACAGGAGTCGGCATACGGCGTATGCCATCCCCCTTTCGGTCCGCTAGCCCCCCCGCAAGCAGGGGGATGGTACGCGGAGCGTGCCTACTACTGTCGGATGAACTGTCGCCGCCCGATTCATCAGCCGTTGCGAGGCACCTTCACCGGCGATGAATCGCCGAGGATACCCCAACTCTCGCGCAAGGGAATACCAGACACTGTTGCGCTATACGGTTGGTTCAATCCGCCCGGAACATTGCGCGCCCTTTTCTGGGGTTGGTGTTGAGCGTTCAACTGCGTAAGCCCTAACTAAGTTAAAGAGAAGGAGAGGTAAATGCCACAAATCAATTTTATGAATGAAATTGGAATCGGAATGGTTGTTCTCATTATAGCGATGATGACTTCTATACGTATCCTCAGAGAATATGAGAGAGCAGTTGTATTTCGGTTGGGACGTTTGACCGGTGCAAGGGGGCCCGGGCTGGTACTACTCATACCGTTCTGGATTGAACGGATGCAACGGGTGAGTCTTCGGACTGTTGTACAGGATGTGACACCACAGGATGTAATTACTAAGGACAATGTCTCTGTGAGCGTGAACGCCGTTTTAACCTTCCGAATCGTGGACTCGGCAAAAGCGGTCGTAGAGGTCGAAGATTTTGGGTTTGCAATCAGCCAACTGGCACAAACAACGCTCCGAAGCATTCTCGGAAGTGCAGAGCTTGATGACCTCTTGTCAGAACGCGAAAAGCTGAATCAGGAGTTAGAGGAGATTATCCAAAGGAATAGCGAATCGTGGGGAATCAACGTCATCGCTATGGAGATTAAGCATGTAGACCTGCCTGCGGAAATGCAGCGGGCAATGGCAAAACAAGCAGAAGCAGAGCGTGAACGTCGTGCCAAGTTTACCCACGCCGCGGGCGAGTTGGAATCATCCGAAGCCTTAACGGAAGCCGCAACGACTTTAAGTAAAAATCCAATCGGTATTCAACTTCGTTACCTGCAAGCCCTCATTGAAGTGGCAGCCGAGAAAAACTCAACACTGGTTTTCCCGATACCTGTGGATCTGTTGAGCTCGTTTATGAAGCAAGGAAACAAGGCGGATTAGTGGTTTCTGATGCTGTTATTGATGAATACTGCTCTGAAGATTTAAAAAAGAGGGGAGGGTTGTTGAGGTGGATATCACATTAGACTTACCGAGCAAACTCGCAATCCCACTTTCTGTTGCAGGCTACGACGGAGAGAAACTCACTGAAGAGGTAAAACAATTGCTTGCAGTTGCACTCTTCCAGCGTAATCTCCTTCTTTAGGGCAAGCTGCAAAGTTAGCAGAGATGCACCTGTAGGATTTTATTCGGCTTTTAAGTCAGCGGGGCATTCCTATTGCTGAAATTGCTGAATATGATGATGAGGAAATCCAACAAGAATTGGAGAGTGCCGAAGGGCTTCACCAGTGACCACAGTTGCTGATGCCTCATTTCTAATGGGAGAATCATGTACGATCTGAATGACGATCAGAAGAAACGTCTCATCAATGGAATCCAAGCGACTTTTGCTATTCCGTTTGTTGATGATATTGAGAACTTCATTTGGGAAGCCATCTTTGCATACACAAAAGACATTTCAATTATTGATCCACTTATGTATAGCAGAAGCAAACGTCTTTTTGATGTTGTTGATAATAACCGTAAAATTGGTTGGTCAATTAAAGCCGTGCAACATCGAATCAGTCCCCCTTGTGAATTCGAGGTCGTTATCCAACGGGCAGATATTTTCAAAAAAGCGACAGAATTAGGATTTGACGAACTATCACTTAACTCGTCCCCGGAGAAACTGGGCTTTGCACTTCTGAAGCACTGGTACGATGAAAAAGTCAACAAGGACGCGCAATTTCAGGGTGTTGAAGACAAGCGGGTGTGCATTCTACTAAAGTCCCGCGATCGAAAAAGGTATGCTTACTTTGAATCTCAGCTAGTTGAATACGCCTCCGAGGATCTGAAATGGGAATGGACGAACGAGACCAAAACGGGCTTGCAAGCAAAGCGAAATTTTGACAATCAGCTTGTTTTTCGGTGGTATCCAAACCAAAAACAATTCTTTGAGCGATTTGTGTTGCCTAGGAATGTCTACACTTTCAATATTGAGCCGGTACGTCTTTTAACACACGATATTGTCGCTCTTCTTCTGACAGAGCTCCAAGGCAAACTTTAATGTTCACGGCCATACTTTGCATGATTAGTGGTGGCACCGCGTTTCCAACTTGATGCGATTTCTCAATGTACGTTCCCGTAAATATGAAATCATCTGAGAAGGATTGAAGTCGTGCCGCCTCACGAATAGTTAGTAGGCGAACCTCACGAGGATGACAAAATCGACCGGAACCGGGGTGGAAAAACCATCGGGTAATGGTTGGTGCAATCATCTGGAAATCAAGCCTACCATATGCACCGCTATATCCAGATTTCGGACGAATTTCCTTGGGCAAATTTTTTAGACCTTGGCCCGGTTCTAAGGAGGCAATTCGTGTATGTTGTTTGGTGTTGAGTCTACGAGTCACATGGTCATAGAGAGCAGTTGAGTTTAATCGCATCAGAATCTGATACGCATTTAGAGCAGGGAACTTATAAGCCATTGGTTCGTAGCCATCCCCATTTTGCAAAACAGGTAAATCCGAAATTGCAGACCAAGCAGAACGGTACGGCTGCACTTGACCAAATAGGGTTGTGGTAGCGACTTTTCCAAAAGTTGGTGGTGAGAGCAGCGGAAAAACACCGGTTCGAGAAGCAAAGAAAAAACAGCGCCGTCTACGTTGAGGAATACCGTAGTCCGGTGCGAACAGGTTGTCAACGTCAACTTCATAACCCAACTTACCTAAACTGTCAATAATCTCTTGGCGGACAATCCCTCCGTAAGCATTGTAAATTTCCGCGACGTTCTCCATCACAACAATTTTAGGGCGCATTTCATCAACAAAGCGAAGAAAATCTCGGAATAATTGATTTCGAGAATCTCCAAGAAATCGGTAAGCAGCCGGAACGTTTTTCGAGAAGCCTTGGCACGGTGGCCCTCCAATCAAACAATCTAAATCGCCTCGGGCTAGGTCCAAAGAATCCATGACGGATTGTGGATTCAAGTTAGCAATATCCGCTTCAACAGTGTTGGCCTCCGGGTGATTATGCCGAAAAGTCTGTAGAGCCCGATTCCAATTGTCAATTCCAGCAAGGATTTTGAAACCAGCCTGATGCAATCCCCAGGACATACCCCCGCAACCGCAAAATAGGTCTATAACCGTCGGTGTTTTCACTATATCTACTTTCAATCAAAATTTGTCAATTAAGCCCCTTCTGCTAATGCCCTAGCCCATTGCCTGTCAGGACATGGGTGCCCACCGTTCCGTCATTAATATTAAAAATCGAAGGAAATCTGTCCTTCCACGCCTCGTTTGCCACAGGACAGTATTGGCGAGAGTTCCCTTCTATTGCAGTAACTCGTGGCACCCGTGCAGCCAGCCCCGCGGAATGCAGGAACGATGCCCCCGGACAGGTCAAATCTTGTACCGCTAAGAACATATCGTATTCAATCGCCGCAGCCCCCATGAGCAACGCTTGAGACTGCCCCTTACACGCTTTGAGTGCGACGCCAGAATAGCCCTGTTCTCGTGCGAGTTGAAAAGTTTGAAAGTCGGTCAGGGACTCGTCAATGACGACCGGTTTAATCTCTGCGGCTCGGTGCATTTTGTTCTCGGGGTGTGCCTTGAGATCTCGATTTGTCGGTTGCTCGATGTAAGCCAACCGTTCAAAGGCGCGTCCCTCACCCTCCCGAATTTTGTGCAGAAACGCCAACAGGTACTCGACATCTTGGCAGGTTTCATTGAAGTCCGCAGAGTAATACCATTCACTCACATCCCGCTTTGCCTGTGTTTCGGCGGTAATTTTCTCAATCGAAAGCACCCGCTGCACATCCCAGTCTAAGTCATCCCCATTCAGCTTAATTTTTAGATGTGTCAATCCATCTGCGCCAATCCACTCCGGCAACGTTTCGGGCAGTCCGTCATTGAGACGGTTCGGGATATCAGCATCGGTTAGTGGGTCAAGCGCACCGACCAGATGGTAGAGCGGCATCTTTGGCTTCGGCTTTCGCAGGGTGTATCGGTCAAGGTATTTACCTGCGAATCTTTCATTAAGGTAGTGCGAGAGATCGTGGCTCATGAAATCTTCACTGAGCCCATCGTAGCTGTTGATACCGTTTGCCTTACCAAATCCATCGTGGATGGCTGCGTCAATGGGACTTGCTGTAACCACCGTGCAGAGCTTCGGAATTGGTGTGAGGAGCTGCATCTCCGCAGAGAGATTGGCTGCGATTCGCAGGAATTGAGGTTCAAGGGTCTCGGAGAGATCTACGGGGTGAGCGCACAGATTGCATTCGCGTGTGGCGTCAACCAGCTGTCCTGAGAGACGCTTCATCGCCTCAAGACTTTGGTCAAAGGGGACGTAACGCGGTGGAAACGCCCATACATTGCTGAGCGTCATGGACCCGAAACCTACTGCCTCTTTCCCATCGCGTGTCTGCACCTGTATACGCACATTCAGCAGTCCACAATTATCTATCGGAACACCACCGAATTTGAGCGGGGTACGGTATTGATATTCCTCAAAATCACAACTGACATCCAGAATCCGAATGTCTGTACTTTTGGACATGAAAGCTCCTCTCAGATAAAATTCAAAATGTGGTGGAGAAACATCAATGGCTCATGTAAAAGGAAAATGCTAAGAGAGTGAAGCGTGAAAACCGTTGGTTCATTAGCAAGAACAGGTGGGATAACTCCGACTCCTGATCAATCGGGATGCAAGTACCTACGGTTTTGTTGTAGGATTTTTTAAGGTGAACCACATCAATATCAACGCTTCGCTAGATTACCCCAACGATTATCTCAAATCCAGACAGACCATCTCTTTCTGGTTTCGGAGATAAAGTTTTCCGCCAGCCAACGTTGGTACGGTCCAACATTTGTCATCGAATAATTGGAAAAGGGCTTTTTCTCTGTATTCGCTGGGAGCGGCTTCAGCCAATGCCAGTTTCCCGCCCTCGCCAAGGATTATTAGGTAGCCCTCTGCAAGCAGCAAGGAACCTTTTCCGAAGCCGCGCTGCCGCCACTGTTCTTCACCGGTGTTTACCTCAATGCAGGTTAAGATAGCGTTGTCGAAACCGTATAGATAATCGCCCTGAAGCACTGATGAGTTGAAATGATTCTTCATCACGCGGCTTTTCCATACCTCCTTGATTTCTATCTCATCTTCATCAGCTATCATTCTGAGAAGTACGGCACCCTTATCGTAGGAAGCGGAGATAAAAATTTTATCGTCAGGTATGAAAATCGGTGTGGCGATATTGATGCCTTCTGGCCAGGGGTACTTCCAGTAAATCTGTCCGTCCTCCGGTGCCAAGGAAAGGAGCGTCTTAGACGTTAAGAAAATAATTTGTCGAACCCCACCGAAATCAATAGGAATGGGCGATGAATACCCTACCTCGTCTGTGTGGTTCGTCCATACTACGTCGCCGCTTGTTTTGTCGAACGCGACAATCGCTTTTTCATCTTTACCGCCAACTTCAACGATGAGCAGATTGCCTTCAATTAGGGGTGATGACGAAAATCCCCAAGTAGGGATAGTGCTGTTGAATTCCTCTACAAAATTATGTGCCCATAATTTCGTCCCGTTGCGTGCATTTAAGGCGTAGAGCGTGCCTGCTGCCCCTAGCGCAAAAACCGAATCGCCGTGTACAGTCGGCATCGAGCGAGGGCCATCGCCGCGCTGCTCGGTGAATTTAGCACCTGACCGAAATCGCCAAATTTCCTTGCCATCAGACGTATCTAGGCAAATCACAAACTCATCATCACCCTCGGCGAACATCGTATAGATCTTGCCTTGGGCGATGGATATACCAGAATAGCCATCCCCAAACGGAATTCGCCACAAGACTTTGGGTCCCTCTTTGGGCCAACTTTTGAGGAAGCCAGTTTCAGACGAAATTCCATCCCGATTTGGGCCACGCCATTGAGGCCAATCTGCTTTGCTATTATCTGCTACTTCAGCGTTCAAGACGCTACCAACTAAATACCAAGCCCCAAACAATAACGCAATGAATCGTCTAATCAAGGCGCAAACTTTATCTTCCATTGTTATATAAATCTCCTCGACGTAATGAAGGTATTTCTTAAGCTCATATTAAGAAACCGTGCAACAGAAACCGATTTAGTAGGTCAATTTTCCAAAATCGACGGTCTTGTGTCGAGATGTGAATATAGACCTACAGGTTCGGCGAGCACGCCCAATCTACAAATTATTGATATTTAAAGATTTCTAATTGGTGATAGCAAAATGTCAACACGCCCCAGTTCATTAGTGAACCCATCAACAAATGGTTTTCACGCATCACGTCTTTAGCATTTTGCACTTTCTTTCGACATGAACCGTTTTTTAATGTTTCCCCGTCATGTCTAAGCAAACCATTTCCCCTTCGTTTCGCACATAAAGTTTACCGTTTGCAAGCGTCGGTACAGTCCAGCATAGTCCACTCAGCACTTTCGCACTCGTTTTCTCTATGTATCCTGCGGGCGTTGCCTCGGCTAAGGCCAGCTTGCCGCGATCGCTGAGAATAATCAAGTGGCCATCAGCAAATATTACCGTACCCTTTCCAAATCCACGGATCTTCCACTGTTCCTCGCCGGTGTTTGCATCAATACATTTTAAGATGGAATTGTCAAATCCATACAGATGATTCCCATAAAGCACTGACGAGGAAAACTGGTTCTTCATTTTGCGATTTTTCCAAATCTCTTTAATCCTCACTATACCTTGGTTTTCCCTGATTTGCTGCATCGCCGTGCGGTCATGATCGGGCGAAACGAAAACCCTTATCTGCAGTACAGCGGCACCCTTGTCATACCCGGAGGATATAAAGACTTTATCCGGCGGAATAAAAACTGGCGTGGCGGCGTTGACATCGTAGCCAGTCTTCCACCGGTATTTCCAGTAGATTGTTCCATCGGTTGGAGAGAGAGAAACCAGCTGAGTCCCTGTAAAACAGATGATTTGTCGAACCCCCTTGACCGTGATGGCAATAGGCGATGAGTATCCAAGTTTGTCTTTATGAGAACTCCATATCACATCACCACTGTTTTTATTAAAAGCAACGATGGATTTTTCACCTGTCCCACCAGCTTCGACCAGAAGCAGCTCCCCATCAACCAGCGGTGATGTGCTGAACCCCCATCTCGGCATTTTGCTTCCAAACTTTTGCTGCAGGTCATGTGACCAGACCTCTTGTCCACTCGCAGCGTTTAGGGCATACAGTTTGCCGTGGGCACTGACTGTATAGAGGAAATCCCCGTCAATCGTCGGCGTCGTACGGGGTCCATTGCCGCCCATACCCTCATAGTAATTGTCATCGGAACGGAAACGCCAAATTTCCTGCCCCTCTGTGGCGTTGAGGCAGACGACAAACTCGTCATCCCCTTTGGAGAACATGGTATAGATATGCCCTTGAGAAACGGAGATGCCAGAAAACCCTTCTCCAAGTGGGATTGTCCACAGCATTTTGGGGCCATTTGGGGGCCACTCCTTGAGGAGTCCTACTTCATCGGAGACTCCATCGCGATTGGGGCCCCTCCATTGGGGCCACTCCGCTTTAGCACTCAACACGCTACCAATTAAATACCAAGTACCAAATAACACCATGGCGAACCGTCTCATCAAGGTGCAATCCCTATTTTTCACTTTTGTATAAACCTCCTTGGGGTAATGAGCGCGCTTGAACATTTTTACAAATTGTATCACATCGGGGGCGGTATATCAACGCTATTTCTTGCTTCAGCCTCTAGGAGCATTTAGTTCTCTTGTAGGAGGGATCTCCGAATCCCAATCCATTGCTCAGACAGGAAGAGAATCGAAACTCCCTTGGTTTGTAGTAGGGCCATTTTTTGCCCATCCAGACGTAAAAAAATGTTGATATTAAAGTGATGTTGTGTTACATTCTAGCGGTCAGAAATCGAAAAGTGTTCAGAAGATGGAGATACAATTATGGGAATGACGTAAGGATTGTATCTCATTCGCAGACCCATTCAATTTAAGCGTAAAAATAAAATTGGAGCCAATCCTTATGGAGATAACAACTCACCCCTCCTCAAATGTGCCGCATATTTTGCTGACTAGTCTGGGGACATCTAGAAAAAAAACAAAATACGAGATGAATGGGCAACTAGATGAAGCAGAGCTTGCCCCATTAGCTTTGGTGAAACTTCTATCCCCAGAGCAGCTGCCTAACCGTGTTGTTGTGGTAATAACGCAGGGAGCTAAGGACACGACGTGGCCAATCTTTCAGACGGGAATTTGTGAGACGCTAGGCTTTGTCCCTGAAGTGGTTGATATCCCCAACGGAAACAACCGTGAAGAAATTAGTCAGATTCTTGAATCTGTTGCCAACCGTATTCCAGAAGGCGCAGAACTCACGCTTGATGTTACCCATGGGCTACGACATTTTCCATTTATCTTCTATGCTTTGGTGCTTTACCTTAAATCGCTTCGCGGGGTCAAGATTCGCGGTGCCTACTACGGTATGTTTGAAGATCCAGAAGACGTGAAGCCCATAATTGACCTGCAGCCATTACTCGAATTGCCGGAATGGTTCCACGCGGTACGGATGTTTCGAGATCAGGGAACAACCAAGCCCATGGCGGACCTCCTCCAGCCGCTGGCAGATAGACTAGATGAGGAAAAGGCGAATTTATTTAAGAAAAATAAAAAGAGTGAAGCTCAAAAGCTGGTAGACCAAGTTAAGCAAGTCGGGTATTCCGTTGCTGGGCTTGAAAAGTATGCATTTGCTTACGAGTCTGCCTTACCCCTAGAATTAGAAAAAGCCAGTAGGGAGCTTATTGATTCAATTGAGAAACTGCCCCTCATGGATGTTGCCGGCCTCCCACCATTGGTTGATGAACTAACCAAGACTATCGTCAGTGTGGCAAGGAAATCGGCCTTTGCAAAGACTCCAGAGAGGAGGCAATGGAAACAGAGCATCCTTTTGGATGAAAATGAGTTGGAACGTCAGGCTGATATGATTGATTTGTATCTAGAACGCGGCCAACTCTCACTCGCAGCTGGTCTAATGCGGGAGTGGGTAGTCTCTTGGGCAATTTGGAAGTCAGACAATCTCGACGAGCAGACTGGAGCTTGGTTGACCCGCGAAATACGGCAGCAGTATGAGCACCGCCTTGGGGCTCTCGGTGCCTTTGCCAAAACCGGAGATAGTACATCGGAGCAGAAAAAATTCGGCACCTTCTGGAATCAGCTGGCGAACGAGTTACGCAATGCACTTCACCATCATGCAATGCGTGAAGAGGTGTTTGAAGAGGCTCCCAAATCTCTTGAAGCGGTTCGGAATTTTTGGAATGAACTGAAAAAGGGTTCCGTTAACCTGCCCCCATTGGGCGGTAATGGTGGTCGCCTGCTGCTTTCACCACAAGGGCTGCGGCCGGGCGTATTGTTCTCGGCAATAAAGGTCGCCCAACCCGATACCTGTTTGATGATTTGTTCAGAAGCATCAGCAGGCGGTATTCTTGAAGCTGCTAGTCATGCGGGCTTTGAAGGGCGCATTGAACAGGTTGAATTGATAGACCCGATCGGCGGTTTTGATGAGATCGATGCGGTAGCGGAACGTGCTCGGGTTTATCTATTGTGTGCCGACCAGGTAATAGCCAACATGACTGGTGGCTCAACACTGATGGGGTTGATTGTGCAACGCCTAGTCGAAGAGGCCCAAAAACTGGATCGCCCGGTGAAACGCTTTGCCCTCATCGACCGCCGACCAACGGAAGAACAGGAAAGCAATGCGTTTGTGCAGGGCGAGCACCATTGGCTTGACTGAAGCGGAAAACCCCCTGGTTTGTAGTAGGGCAATTTATTGCCCGTTCGGATTTCCGTACGCTCGGAAAAAAGTGTTGACATTAAAGTAGGGATGTATTATGCTACATTTCTAGAAAATTGCAAAGTGTTCGGGAGATGTAACTTAAACCGTGTGATGATATGTGAACTGTATTTCAATGGCAATTTTTTTAACAAAATTTTAGACGTGTTGAAGTAATTTCACGGATTTTACTGCTTTGGATGACTAAAGTCCAGTTCAAGGAGAGCACAATGCAAAGTGTTCAATTGAAACTTGAAACCGTGACACCGATGTTTCTTCATGGGCCAGATAACCAAAAGCCCGAACTTCGACCACCGCCGTTTAAAGCCCTATTTCGCTACTGGTGGCGGGGAACGGTGGGGGAAATAGACGGGGACAATTTGCGCGAAAGGGAAAGCCGCTTATTCGGTAATACGCAAGGCAGATCTCCTTTATCGGTTCGTATTTCTGGTCTCGCTGCATTGCAGCGTGGCGAATATGCTCCCCTCCCGCATAAATCTGGTAGCTTTAAGAGCCAAGCTTATCTTCCTAACGGCAGATTTAACCTTATACTCGCGGCCCCAGAACTTAACGAGTACGAAAAAATCGCCAAACTTGGCTTCTTGCTCGGCGGTGTTGGCAATCGTTCGCGACGCGGATTTGGCTCAATTCGTTATCAAGATTGGAGTTTTGATACCGTCGCGGAACTCCAAGACAAAGTGTTTCAAACGCTTGATGGGATCTTGCCGGGGCGATTCCAGAAACATCCTAATAAGATTCAGGTTGCTCCCACAACTCCGATTCCAGACTACCCGGCGATCCAAGCGATTTATTTGGGTGATACATGCGAGGAGGTCAATAGGCTCCTCCGCAGGATTGGCCAGGCAACACATGATCACAGGGATAATGCTTTGGGGAGTGCCAACCCTCGGATGGCTTCGCCGATTCATGTTCGTATCCAGAAAGTCGCCGATAAATTTGCCCCGATTGTCACACAACTTAACTCTGTTTTTGCATACGAGCAGAAACAGGCGGATTTCATTGATGCAATTTTGGCATAGGAATGCATAATGACTGAAAATCTCATCTTATTCACGATTACGCCCGTACAGAAGTTTATCACGACAGCACGAAAAACGGAAGATTTGTGGCTCGGCAGCTACATTCTATCATATCTCAATGCTACTGCAATCAATCAGATTTACCCTAAAGATGGTGTCAAAATCATCTATCCTTCAATTGAAAGTGATTCACCTTTTGAATTCTGGGAAGGCAGAGATATTACGCTGCCATCGTTTCCCAATCTCTTTCTCGCTCTGAGTGAAGAGTTGTCAATCCGCGAATTAACCGACACAATGAAACATGTCGAAGCGGCTGTCCAATGCGAATTTGAGAAGATGGCAAAACATGCCGTTGATACCTTTGCTAAGACGGTTGATGATCAAACGTGGAACGATACTTACGCGGTTGAGCTTTTTAGAAAACAGACTAAGCATTTTTTGGAGCTCTACTGGGTAGTTTCGAGTAGGGGCGGTGAGGAGTACAAGGATTGGTATGCCCAAACTGGAACGCGGCTCGCATCCGTCAAAAACTGCCGTGCCTTTCATCAGGTTGCCGAAAGTGGGCGGAAATGCTCGCTCTGCGGGGAACGAGAGATATTTCATAACGGCAAAAGCAATCCAATGGAATGGTGGCAGCGGTTTGCACAGCGTAGTGCAAGATATTGCCGCCGGGGTGAGGCACTTTGCACGGTTTGTCTCACCAAACGTCTCACGGGATTGTATTTTGGTGAAAGATATGAGGAGATCGGAACCCTCTCTTTTCAATCAACATCGGAGGTGTCCACTGCTGACTTCAAACTTCGGATTGCAGATGATGACGATGCAATAGAGATATACAAGAAGTTTGTTAAGTCGGTTAGCACACTTGGAGGTACTAATAACAATCAGCTTGTGGATCCGGTGCCAAAACTCAAGATCAAAAAGATCCAGAAAACTTGGAATGTTGATGGAGACTGGCTTTTTGAAGAGTCGTTTTCGACACAAAATCTTGAACGTGACTACGGAATTGATAGAAACGCGCAGCGTTTTTCAATTAAGCGGTGCGAGAAATTGCGTCAACGCTTAGTTAATAAGATTGGCTTCGATCCGAACCGATACTTTGCGGTAATTGCCCTTGACGGAGACGGGATGGGAGAAACCATTTCACGGGCCAAGGGCTGGGAAGCACATACGGAGATTAGCAGGCAACTGAATAAGTATACGACAAAAGTTCGGCGGATCGTGGATAGAGACTACCTTGGAAAGCTCATCTACGCTGGGGGCGACGATGTGCTCGCCTTGGCAAACTTAAGTGATTTGCTGAAAATCCTTGATCGGCTTCGATGGGATTTTCCAAACTTAAGCCGCGATGAGAATTTGGCATCAACAGCATCTGCAGGGGTCTGTATCGCCCATTGCAAAGTGCCGCTTGGTGCTGTGTTGAGTCGAGCCCGTACTATGGAGCAGGAAGCGAAATCCGTTGAAGGGAAAAACGCCCTCGGTATCGCGTTGTTGAAACGTTCTGGTAACATCTCGCAGACAGTTTTTAAATGGAAATACGAGGTTGAAGGCCCTGAAAATATTGATATGATTAAAGCGAGTCAAAACCTCGTTGAAATTATCCAAAAAGGTGAAGTTTCCAAGAAATTCATGTATACTTTCCGCGATGTCTTTACGCGTCTGACCGATCGCGATGGCGGCCTTAAATTACCGGGCATTATTGAGTCTGAACTTGCACGCCTGATCCGACATGCAACGAGTGAAAAAGTTCGTTCGGATACAGAACTTCAACAGAGGATTGATAAAAATGTTCAAGATTTAACCGTTCTGCTGGCTAATGAGCGGATGAAATTTGACGACTTTATCAGTTTTTTGGAGATTATCAACTTTATCGCGCGGGGAGGCAAAACGGATGAGACTGTTTCTGAAACCGAATGATACCTTTTTCTTCCGAGATGGCCGTCCCTTTACACGGGGAGAGCAATCGGAGGGTTACTCAATTGACACTCCATTTCCTTCAACTGTAATGGGTGCATTGCGAACCGCTTATATCGCTTTCTGCGGCGATATGGCACAGTTTACCAGTGGTGAGATGAAATCAATTATTGGTACAAAACAGTCGCTCGCGGGTGCATCAATCCAAATCAAGGGAGTGTTTTTAGGACGCGGCGATGGACCTCTTTACTATCCAACCCCACGCGACTTGGTATCCGAAAAGAAATCGGGAAACGCGATACTATATCCGCTATCGATCGAATCACAGCACGACACGTTTCCTTCAAGTTCCAAATTGTCCACCCTCCTGACATGGGACAATTCCGAAATGCAGGTTGAACATGCAGGTGGCTATATCTCGTACGATAACTTGCGGAAATATCTGCTCGGTGAAACTTCGGGCCTAACATCAGAAGAGTCGAGTTTTATCATGGATGAACCGAAGGTGGGTATCGCCCGAAGCCACAGAACGCTGGCAACTGACGAAAGTATGCTTTATCGAATTAACCTGAAACGCTTCCGCAATTCGGAATTCGGATTTGTCGTTGATGTTGATGGAATTGATCGGCTTCCTAAAAGTGGACTGATAAAACTTGGCGGCGAGGGCAAAGGTTTTACCTACGAGGTAGCTTCCCAGAAGCCTGACCCGATTTCGGTTGATGACCGTTCCACAATCCGAGACATGGTGCGTGACTCTGGAAAATTCAAACTCTATTTAGCAACCCATGCGATTTTTAATGATGGTTGGTTGCCTGAGTGTTTTTACGGGGATATTGAGTTAATTACTGCCGCGGTAGGGAATTACGTGACTATTGGGGGTTGGGATGTTGCACACCGCCGTCCCAAACAGGCGTATCGCGCGGTACCTGCTGGGAGTGTTTACTATTTTCGGTTGATCAACGACGAAAAAACCGATGCAATTTTAGATTGTTTGCATTACAAAAACATTGGCGACCAACGTACACAGGAGGGGTTTGGGCTTGCATACGTTGGCGCAGTGTCAAAATAGTGATGAAGGAGACCATTATGTTCAAATCCGCAAAGCCTATGTTTTTAATCGTTGAAACATCACTGCACGCGGGAAGTGGTAGCGATCTCGGCATCGTTGATTTGCCGATCCAACGCGAAAAACATACGGACTATCCCAAGATCGAGGCATCTGGCATCAAGGGTGGGATTCGGGAAGTTTTCAGCACCCAGCCCAATTTGGCACAGCTTGAACGCGGCTGGAACATCACTTCTGAAAAGGATGAAAACTACAAGGAAGCTATTAGTTTAACGTTTGGCCCTGAGCAAGGCGATCTGTACGCAGGGGCCTTAGGATTTACCGATGCTCGCTTGCTGCTTTTTCCTGTCAAGTCAGTTGCGGGTGTCTTTGGGTGGATAACCTGCCCTGCTGTGCTTGAGCGGTTCAAACAGGACCTTCAAATCTGTAATACAGACTTCCAACACTCCATCACGAGCACCAACTGCCTCCCCGATGACTCAAATCTTATTGTCGCTGATAAAAAGATTGTGCTAGAAGAGTACACCTTTGATGTTGAAACCAATCAGACCGTAAATGAGTTAGCAAATTGGCTCTCAGAACGGGTCCTACCTGCGGATGACGAGTACAGTTATTGGCGCGAAAAAATGCGGACAGATCTCGTTGTGTTGAGTGATGATGATTTTCGCGATTTCGTCACGCTCTCAACGGAGGTCATCGCACGAATCAAGATTAACCAAGAAACCGGAACTGTGCAAGAGGGTGCTTTGTGGTACGAAGAATATCTTCCCTCCGATTCGATTCTTTACTCGCTCGCCTTAACCACACCCATCTTTCAGGAAAATGGTGCCGATAAAGGCATCTTCCAGTTGACAGATCAGGAGAAAGAGGAGAAGCACGATGAGTCGAAAAAGGTGATGGAATTCTTTGAAGACGGGCTGCCAGATGTAATTCAACTGGGGGGGAACGCAACAATCGGTAAAGGGATTGTTAGGACGAAAATTTACGAAGATTAAGGAGGCAGAAATGAACCAAAACAGCATCCGAGGCATTGAACAGGGACGTGCGGCCTTCGCTTATGATCGCGTTAAGGAGATAGCCCAAAATTCTAACGGAGATCTAAAGAAAAAGTACAAATCCGGTGCGAAAAAACTGCCAGTGCTAATTAAAACCAATGGGCTTGGACAGGCATTGGCATTCATCAACAAGCGAGATGACGGAAACACAAAATTATATGATACGATTGGCAAATGGCTAGCCTACAAACAGCTAATTAAATTGGATGAAAATAGCGAACTCGTTGAGGTTGTCATTCGTAAGTCCTCCAACGAATATCGCCGGATTACGATAGAGACGTTGGCATTGTTGAATTGGGTTCGGCGTTTCGTTGATGGACTAATGAAAGAGGTGGAGGGGGATAACTGATGCAAATTTATTGTCCTTCTGACACGCGAAACCTCGTTAATCGAAATCAAATTTCAAACTTTGCGCTCCGTTATCAGTATTTCTTGAATTATGAAGATGGAAAAGTTAAGTTTTCAATTGAATCAACGGAACTTGGCGATTCACAGAGGGCGATTGCTCATCTCCGAGATCGTCAAACGAATCAACTTAATTATCTGATAAAGAGTTACCGCTATTTCTGTGAGTTCTACGAGGTAGATTGGCGGATGATTATCGGGCTTGGTGGCGAACATGTTCAGGAAACTAACATGACGCTTGACCATGTCTACGGTATCCCTTATATCCCTGGAAGTGCCTTTAAGGGTGTTGTGCGGAGTTGGGTAATTCAGGAGAAGTTCGGTAACGAGGAAAGTTTGGCAATGAAAGACGGTAATTTTCTTTCTGTTTTCGGCAGCCAAGAATCCTCGGGAGATGTACAATTTCTCCCTGCTTATCCGATAGACAATGTAACTCTTTCGCTTGATATAATGAATCCGCATTTTCCTGATTACTACACAGGTACAAAGCTACCTACGGATACGCAGAATCCAATCCCAATTAACTTTTTGACTGTTGGGCAAACAGCTTTTCGATTTGTGATCTTGGCGAAGGAACAAGCTCTGATTGACACCACCCAAGATTGGGTTGACAAAACATTAAAAGACAAGGGCTTGGGAGCAAAGACCGCTGTCGGATACGGGTATTTCCGCAGGGCATCTCGCAATAAAGTTTCGCGCAGTTTCAGACTTGACAAGAATTTTCAGATTCCACCTAGAGAAGATCCCGAGAAGCCGCAGCAAATTAGTCTTGACGAGGCTTGTGCACAGTTTTCCTCCCCAAACAGATCCAATCCCGACCCACAGTTAATTGACATTACATCAGTAAAAAATTGTGCAGCGCAGTTGGCCCAGGTTGCGACACGAGACGAATTTATTGAACGGAGCCAATTAACCGGAATCCACGAAACCTTGATTACCCCGGTCGAGGATTATGCGATGGTATCGGACTTTGGAAAATGGATCTGGGATAATTTAAAAGCGAGTCTGATTTCGTCAAGAATTTTGGAACTGCCACGGCTTACCTACAGTACCACATTTCGCAAAATCCTTAAAAAATTACCATCGGACGAATTGGTGGGTGTACAAGAGGAGTTGATAGGGATTTCCAATCAACTCGAAGAAAGTGATGGGAACCTTGAATCGGTTGTCGTTCCATCACACTTTCATTACACACCGAACGCTGACGAGGGAACGCTTACATTTTGGGAATATAGGTAATGAATGGTTGATGGAACAGGAAAAATTGGCAAGGTGATTCTATAGCTCAGCGTTTGGATAACGGAAACTATTATGAAGTTTTCAAGGAGCCAACTTGCATGAAAGCCTTCACATTCCTAGGAATTGGCCCCCTTTACGAAAGTATCTACACCTTTGAAGGAAGGGAGTCGTGCAAAACTCGGTTTTTTGCTGAAGCGATTGTCGAATTTTTCGAGCCAGAATTGTTGTATATGTTCACTACCGATTTGGCAGCACAGGAACCCGTTTCAGATAAGATTTCGACCGGACGGTTGGCATTTCTGAGTGAATTACTGGGTAAACGAACGGAAGTGGTTCCTGTTTCAATTCCAGAAGGAGCAGACGAAACGGAACTGTGGAAAATCTTCAATATCGTTGTTGACAAGATTCAGGATAATGACAGGGTGCTTTTCGATATCACACATGGTTTCCGTTCACTTCCGTTTTTGACATTTCTCGCCCTTGCCTACGTTCGTAATGTCAAAAGTGGCGTGGAGATTAAACGAGTCATCTATGGGGCTTATGAGGCAGTAGAACGAAGTAATCCAAAAAAGCCAGTCTTTGATCTAACTCCATTCGTCAGCTTGCTTGACTGGCTTGGAGCTGTGACAATGTTCCAACGGACCGGGGATGCTCGCCCGATTGCAGAATTATTGAGTAACACTCAGAAACAGCTCCATGAAGAGAGAATAGCAATTGGTCTATTGAGGGTGTCAGGAATATTAGAAAAACTCTCAGAAGCGTTGATGACAAATCGAACGTTGGAGGTTCAAAAAGCGGCGGTAGATTTGTCTAATTCTCTTGCTGGAGCGGAAAGTAATGTTGCGACCTGGGTTCAACCTTTCTATACACTTATCGAACAAATCCAAGCCTCCTACCAACCGCTTGCCCTTCAGAATCCGACGTATCCAAACAATGACTGTGAAAGTCTCCGGAAGCAGCACAAACAGATTCAATGGTACGCTGAGAATCAACAATATCTACAAGCCGTTACCTTAACCCGGGAATGGCTCATTTCATGGACTTGCGTTCAACTTGAACGTGATTGGTTGAAGAGTAGTGATCGTGAAAAGACTGAAAAGGACCTCAATCTTTGGGTCAATGCCAAATCAGAAGGTAATCCTTTTGCTATTTTAGGGGGTGGGAATTTTCCAGAAAGGAGTTGGTGTCTACAGTTGTGGGAGCGGGCGAGAAATCTGAGAAATGAACTCGCTCATTGCGGAATGCCAATCCGGAATCTGCGAGGTCGGTCAATTAAAAGTTCGGCAAAAGCAGATATTTGCGAGGTCCAAGGTATTCTGACAGATCTTGACAGGCTCGTTGGTAGGACATTGACATAGAAAAAAATAAAACCCTAACTCCTCCTATGTTCCGAAACTTCCGCTTCGCTCGTTACCCTTCACCTAAACCACCCAAGAACCTCTAAAGATGCCGCAATACAAAAGCAACATTTTCCGCGGCCGGCAAGCATTTGTTGACCGTCTTGAAAAAAAACGGAGAAACTGCCGTTATGGGAACACTCCTTATTCTTACCGTTGGAACCAATCCGCTACCTGTCTGGGTGGCACTGCATCATTTGAAAGATAACCTGCCCCATCCAATTCATGTACGACTTGTGCATACGGAGGAAACAAAGGCGGAGCGGGACCGGTTGCTGCAGTATTGCCGCAACGCGTTTTCTATTGATGCTGTTGAAACGGTGTCTGGGAACCCATCCACTGTACGCGACGACATTACACGGAATCTCAAGAACAACCTACCTGCCAATACCAATCGCATTCATGTGCACTACACCGGCGGCACCAAGGTAATGTGCGTTGAAACTGTTGCAGCTGCAGAAGTTGTTAAAGCCGCTTTATCGACAACTATTGACTTAGAAACCTCCTATCTAGATGCACGGGCTGACTCAGGCGCGGCCCTCATGGACCGGGCGGGAAATGCCTTAGTCTCAGATACCCGGAAGGGAGTCGAGCCATGTCTGCGTCGCATTGCCGAACTCAACGGCTTTGAAATCGGTCCGTTTTCTTACGAATACTGGGATGATTCGGGTAACAATCAGACGAAAGACTGCCCGGCCCCCGGAACCCTCAGCGAACAACAGTTGGCTAAAGGTTTTGCGGCCCTGAGGAACGATTGGACTCTCACCCCCAACTTTTTTGAATACGGTGCGTATGACGCTTTTCAGTATGCCTTGACAGATATTTCTCGGCGGAGCCCAGATCGACAGAACTATAAACTTTTCCACAGGGTGTTTGTGCGGCGAGCCGGCGCGACAGACGCAAGCGTTAAACCTTTTGAACTTGACGTGGTTGCAGTACTGGGGTACGAAATTGTTGTCATTTCGTGCACCCTTGCTTATGAACATGCCGTGGTGAAACAAAAAGGGATGGAGGCTATTTTACGGATGAGGCAACTCGGTGGTATTGAAGCACGGGCTATTGTGCTGTGTGGTGCTTCGCGAGAAGCCCAGCGGCTTATCCAAGCGGAATTGAAGGAAGACACAGGGCATTCAAGCCTGCCCCTAGAAATTTGGGGAAAGGATAGGTGGTATGGTCTCCGGCAGGCATCTCATCAATACGTACGCACTACCTTCGGTTGGGAGTGAACACGTCATGTTCCCAAAACGTCCACTTCGGACGCTACCGCTGTTCTTGCCCATACGACTGGGGAGGAGATTGTAAACATATTGCCTGCCTCGCCCCTGTTGACCTACATTCACGCTCCGGACAGCATTCTCTCTTGAACCTCTACTCACTACACTTGTTAGGCTCCTGCTTGAGCTGTATTTTCAATCCGGCCGAACCGACGATTACCTCCGGCTTGCCCAATCCGAAAGGACGGATATCGACTGATGCACACTTTCCTTACGTTCCGGCAAGCCGATGCAGCATGGAAGGCACTAAAGCATTTCCGCTTTCCGTTGGTGACCACTAGCATCTCTTACCGATTCCCGTCCATCAATCCGTGTTCTTGGCAATAGGCGCGAATGATAGGCAAAAAAACATCGGCGTATTTCTCAACTTTCGCAGCACCGACGCCGTGAATCTGTATGAATGCTTCCACCGATTGTGGTAATTGGGCAGCCATCTCTCGTAACGGCCTGTCTTGGAAAACAATGTATGGCGGGACATGTTCAGCATCTGCTAACTCTCTGCGGGTCGCGCGAAGTTGCTCGAAAAGTTCATGGTTGTATTCGTTTGATTTTTCGGCGGTCTTTTCATAAGTATTCGGTTCTTCAGCCATGTGGTTTACCGAATTCACCGGAACCCCTTGGAACTGTTCTTTACTTTTGAGTACTGCCCATCCTCTCTGCGTCAAACGCAGGCTCCCATGTTGTGAATCTCGATTAAGAAGACCATATTGGAGAAATTGTAACGCCAGACGTTTCCACTGTTCTTTGCTGTACTCCGTACCGATGCCGTAGACGGAGAGTTTATCGGCACCGTTCTTAATAACCTTTTGCGCTTTTGATCCGCGCAAGACATCGATAATATACACTTCCCCAAAAATCTGACCCGTCCTAACAACACATGATAGAAATTTTTGAGCGGGTATCGTCAAATCAACCCGGTCCATTTCCGCTTGGCAGCAGTTATCACACATCCCACAATTGTGATTCTCGTATTGCTCTCCAAAATAAGCCAGTACCCCTTTGCGGCGGCACGCTGTAGAAGTTGCCCAATTAACAAGCGTCTGCAAGCGTTTCAATCGCCCTTCTTGCTCAGAGGGCGCGCCCTGATCGATGAAATGGTGGATGGTGTTTACATCGCCATAGCTAAAAAGTAATAGACACTCTGCCTGATTTCCGTCTCGTCCGGCACGCCCAATCTCCTGATAGTAAGATTCAGGTTCCTTTGGCAAACCCGCATGTAGCACGAAGCGCACATCCTCTTTATCAATCCCCATACCGAAGGCAATTGTTGCCACTACTACCTGAGTATCACCGTTGATAAAGGCATCCTGATTCTGCTTGCGCGTTTCGCTATCCAAGTCTGCGTGATAGGGGAGTGCCGAAATTCCCTGTTCAACTAGTTCACGAGACAAGGATTCAACCCGCCTCTTCGTTTGACAGTAGATGATGCCCGATTCATGACGGTGGGCATTGAGAAACTCCAGCGTTTGCTTAGACAAATCAACCTTCGGTTCAACGGCGATGAAGAGATTTTCTCTGTTAAAGCTGGCAATAAACTCATTTCCCTCTTGAATTGTGAGCGATTGTTTGATGTCCTGTCGAACTCGCTGTGTAGCAGTAGCTGTGAGTGCAACACAGACAGCGTTCCTGAATCGTTCACGAATGGAAACCAGTTGTCGATACTCTGGACGAAAATCGTGCCCCCACTGTGAAATACAGTGAGCTTCATCAATCGCCAGACATGCCACATTTGATTCATCAAGCATCAACAAAATTTCAGGTCGCATGAGCGTTTCAGGAGCAACGTAAAGTAGCTTGACTTCCCGCTGTCTGACACGTTGCATCGTAGCAATATATTCTGGATGGCTGAGAGTGCTGTTGAGAAAAGCGGCATGAATACCCCTCTGTTGTAACTGCATTACCTGATCCTGCATAAGCGAAATCAGCGGTGATACAACAACGGTTACGCCCTCGAAGATAAGGGCAGGGAGCTGGTAGCAAAGCGACTTACCCCCCCCCGTCGGCAGAACAATCAACGCATCGTGCCGGTTGAAGATATGGTTGATGATTTGCTCCTGTAATGGTCGGAACGCCTCATGCCCAAAAACATTTTTGAGAATTTCTAAGGGCGTTTGAAGCGGCGTTTGAGGTCGAGGAGATTCCACTTCAATGGGACGTTTAGGTTCTTCTGCGAGAAACCAGCCAGAAAGTTGTGCGTAACAGCATCCCTCTGCATCTGGCGTATCTTCTGGTCGCCACCAACGTGCTAGAGAGACACGCATGAGTGTGCCTGCGGGAATGACTTCAAGCGGTTCTTGGAAACCAACGAAGGTCAGTGTAGAACCGCCATTGTTGGTAGGATAGCGATACCGCACGCGCTTTCCTTCCGTATCACGACTGAGCGGCTGATCCGGTCGCCAAAACGTCGTGCTGTACGGTGGGATATCATTCTGCTTGGCAATGTAGAGGGCACCACTTCCTGTCGATTGCAACAAGCCCTCATAAAGCACGGTTGGCCCCCCGATTTTCGGCGGCATGAAGCGTTCAATAGCCCCTTCCAACTCGCTCGCGCTTGCGAGGTAAAGATACCGCTTTTCACGAACCCTAATGTCTTCGTTATGGGGCGGGATCAGAGACGTCTCTGGTCTCGAGGCAATCTCCCAAACATCTCCAATCTCGTATTCTCGATTCGCTCTGTCATGCGAATCTTCGTTGAACGGGATGAGCCGCACACTTTCACCCTCTTCTGTAATTGCGCCTATACACACGCCGCTGCCCAGTCGGGTTTTGGCGACAATCAGGACTTTCATGGCACAATATTCTCCACTTCCAGTTTCAGTTCTTTTGCTAGTTTATCTGCTACCAGCGAGCGGTGGCACGCCTCGGGATCTTTTTCAACACAAAAGAGAGCTACAACCTGTGTGCCCTCTTCAAGGTCTTCTAGTAGATTGTGTGAGTCAAACATTGCGAGGCATTCGGTGTGGTACGCCGTAATAAACGCCTCTCCTAATGCTGTGCGTTTGCGTTTGGCGGTTTTCGTCGCTTTATCCGCTGCCGCTTGCCTATCCCGAACCGCTTTGGTGGGTGCGAGGTCCTTGCGATAGATGTAGCGGATACCGAGTTCTGCGAGCCGTCCTTGCAAACGCAGGCTGTTAGCGAACGCATAGGTTGAACCCCGCACACCCCGCCGGTTGCGAATATCACAGAAGGTATCCACCTTTGCCTTGCATAAAGCGGCAAAGAAACTATCTTCATCAAACCCGTATACGCCGATGGTGACAATTTTAGGTTTCATGGCAAATTACCGGTACTGCTTGCGCGAGTGGAATGTGTCTTCACCAAACAGCCGCAGTTGTCCTCCCGTTAGTCTGTCAATGACTTTCTCCTGTGTCTGCTGTTCATCGTTTTCGTCAATGTGAATCAAGGAGATGTCCTGTTCATCGAGCGATGCTCCGATGAGTTTGCTCCGATGACACTGCTCCGGCTTGCCCTCGCTACACATGAGAGCCACGCATTGTTGCTGATCAAAAGCCGTTTGGAGACGTTCAATCCCCCTCTGGTAGTTTTTGGTATCCTTCACTTTTTGGTAGTCTACCTGTCCGTTCTCATCATAACAATCTTCGTTATCGGGCTGCCCGCCCAGTGTGGCTCCCATGAACACATACCGAATCCGGTGTCGTTGTAGCTCCGCCGCTAGTGCCTCTCTGGAAAATTCAGGTTTGTAGCGAGAATAGGGAGTTGAACGCACGTCAATAAGGTAGGCAATTTTATGCTGTTGTAGCACTTCGATAAACTGTTCGATCGAACGGCTGCCGTAGCCGATGGTGTAAATAGGGATGGGATTTTGTAATTTTTCCATGATGAGTCGATATTATGGCATGGTGCCCAAAGAAAGACAACTGCATTTTGTTGGATCAGTCATAGGTGTAGCCGCGCTATCAGAAAATTCTTCTCATTTACCCCCATTTTTTTTTGTGTATAGATTTGATGTATTTTTATGAGTTAGGATAGTGAGAATAGTTGTCATTAAGTGTGTTTGTATGTATCTCCCCTGCACAGTGGGAGTGTGAACCAGGGATTGAGACACCACCCGCGCCATGCCTCAGCAGCCACTCGCTTTATGACCGTAATCAGTGAGTAGATTTTTGTCCGTGTGTTGAATGCTTTTGCCCATCGGTCTCCTGACTTTTGATAAGTGATAAACAGTAAGCCATAACTGAGACAAGCTAAGAGCCATAACAGGTTGATGCGGGCTTTTGACGGTTTTTTGAGTCTCAAGCTGCCAAAGCCAAAGCCGGTCTTGATGTCCCGAAAGCCGTGTTCAATCTGCATTCTTCGCTTATAATAGTGGTGTATTTGACACCCCGTCAGATGACTTGAAATCAGATGCATCGGTTCAGCAAACCGCGCCTCTCTGACGACATACAGGTTGAGTCGAATCTGCTCGGTTAAGTGATAGAGAATCTGTGGATAGAAGCCCGTTGCCTGCAACTGTTCTGCCTTTTTAACAGTTCCCCAGACGGTCATACGCGCGTTACGACACACCCGGATGACAAACGGAATCTGTTGAGTATCAGGTTTTTTAACGCCGGTCTTTTCAATACGGGGTTGACAATCTCGGTCAGAGTGGTTATCATAGAACTGGGATTCACCGGCTTATGGCGGTGGGTGCCTTTCATAATACCTCCTTGTTTAAAACAATGGTTATTTTAGATAGGTTTTAGACAGGGAGGTATTTTACCATATCTGACAACCCTTTCTCATATCTAAAACTCTCAAAAACAACCAACATTACAACTCTCAAAAAAATGGGGGTAAGTGAAGCTGATACCCAGCAAAGGCCTCAGAAAAACTATCTATAAGGAGACACTCCCTATGTTTAAGCGTCATTTCATTTCCTATTTGATCGGAATTTGCAAACAACGGCAGCACCGTATCACACTTATTAGTCTATTGATGTGCATCGTAGGTTATCAAAATGTATACCCCCAACAACAGATTGCCCAAGATGCCTACGCTATTTTTCAACAGAGCTGCCTCATCTGCCACGGACCCGACGGTGCCTATCGAGAGACACTCCTAATGGAACACAACTCACTCATCGAAAACGGGACAGTGGTCCCCGGAAACCCCAATGCCTCCGAACTGTATAACCGGCTCCTGACGACTGAGATAGCCAAACGGATGCCCCTTGGACAACCCCGGCTATCCACTCAAGCGATTGCCACCATCCGAAACTGGATATTCGCTGGCGCACCCGATTGGGCGGCAATCCCCGCAGCCGATAGACGCTTTATCTCCCCCGGTGAAATACTCAATACCATCGAGACTCACGTCATGTCGCTTGCACCGTTTGACCGTGCCTTTGCCCGGTACTTCACAATGACACACCTCTATAACGCAGGTGAGACAACGCGCGCTCTTGACGGCTATCGTAACGGACTCTCCAAACTGGTCAATAGCCTCTCATGGGGGAGTACCGTCACCAACCCACAACCCATTGACCGCCAAGGCACCATCCTCTACATTGACCTGCGACACTACGAGTGGGATCGCAATGATGGGTGGGGGCAGATAGAAGCAGCATATCCCTATCACATCGGGTTTGATGCACCGACACAGACCGCACTACGGGCCCAACTCACCCGGTTACAGACGGAGATGAAATCTGATATACCATCGGTTCATGTCGACTGGTTTATAGCACAAGCCTCTTTACCTCCACTCTACCATGATTTACTCTCTCTCCCATTAACAGATAGAGAGTTAGAGACCCGATTGGAAGTCGATGTTGTCCGTAACCTCCAAAATGCACCGGGGGTGCGTGTCTGGCGGGCAGGCACCAACAATTCGGGTGTCTCCAATCACAACCGAGTGATAGAACGCCACACCTCTCGCTATGGTGCCTATTGGAAAAGTTACGACTTTGCGGGGAGTGTGGGTACACAGAACATCTTCACCCACCCCCTGTCATTCACCCACGATGGTGGTGAGGTTATCTTCAACCTACCCAACGGGTTACAGGGATACTACCTTGCCAATGGGGCCGGTTTCCGCCTAAATGAGGCACCGATAAACATTGTTTCTAATCCCGCAGCGAGTGATCCGACGGTGCGGAATGGTTTATCCTGTTTCGGTTGCCACACAGAGGGTATGAAGCCCTTTGAGGACCAAGTCCGTTCGGTGATAGCGAGTAATGCCGCCCCCACTTATGACAAAGCGCAGGCGTTGCGGCTCTACGTGGCAAAATCAGAGCTGGACGCGCTCATAAGTGAAGATATGAACCGGTACAGGGGTGCCCTTGAAGCGACGGGCGGTGCGTTTGATGATATAGAACCGATTGCCCGTTTCCACGAGGCATTTCAGGAGGAGGTAGACACAGCACACGCCGCAGCCGCGGTTGGGTTAGAGCCGGGGGCGTTCTTGGAAAAGATACGTGAGAATATAGGGCTACAGGACATCGGTTTGCTGGTGTTAGACAGTGAGAATGGAAGTATGAAACGGGACACATGGACATCGAGTTTTCGGGATATAGTTTTTGCGTTGGATTTCCCGGAGCGTTTCACCCCTCCCACGGCGATAACACCGCCGGTAGGGATACCGGGTACGGTTGTGTCTATCCCGGACCCAAACCTGCGTGCGGCAATAGCGGAGGCACTGGACAAGAGCCCCAATACTCCGATTACTGCCGAGGATATGGCAAGGTTAGGAAGACTCGATGTGCCGAACAGGGGCATCCGTGATTTGACAGGGCTGCAGTTTGCGACCAATCTGACACGGTTAAATATTAACGACAATCAGGTCTCCGACCTCTCACCGCTAGCGGGCTTGATCGAACTGCGCGATCTCCGGATTCACGACAACCTCTTGTCCGATATATCGCCTGTGAGAGGCCTAACAAATCTCACTCGCCTTGTGTTTTATCATACTTCGGTATCCGATATATCGCCTGTGAGGAACTTAACCAATCTCACTCACCTTGAGTTTCAGCACACTTTGGTATCCGATATATCTCCCGTGAGGAACTTAACCAATCTCACTTACCTTGAGTTTCATCACACTTCGGTATCCGATATATCTCCTGTGAGGAACTTAACAAATCTCACTCTCCTTACGTTTCAACACACTTTGGTATCTAACCTATTGCCAATTGCCGGATTAATCAATCTGGAGGTGTTACATTTGGGAAGTGATAATATCTCCGACCTGTCGCCGGTTTCAGGATTAATCAACCTCAAACGCATTAGTGGTGGTTGGGGCAGCTCTATATCCGATTTATCGCCCTTGGCGGGCTTAACAAAACTGGAGGTGATAACTATGCACGGCGGAAAGATATCAGATCTCACGCCTTTAGCAGGCCTAACCGGCTTGAAGGAACTGCATTTTCGGGACAACGACATATCGAATCTCTCCCCCCTTGCAGGGTTAACACAGCTAACTCGTATGAATCTCGCGAACAACAATATATCGGATATATCCCCCCTTGCAGGGGCAACCAACTTGAAATGGCTAGTGATCCATGACAACGAGATTTCTGACATTTCTCCGCTGCAGGGATTCGGCGAGAATATAACGACGTTCGTTTGGCATGACAATCCCGGATTCCCAAAAGTGGGACCGTCAATCGAGGGGCCGTGGTTATGGGTTGTATTACCGGAAACAAGACCGAGTAGCAGTAAGGACTTACTGTCAGAAGTGAGCGGCGGGGCGGTAACAGAGACGGAGATTGCTACCCATGGGGCAACCGTGGGAAGTTCTGTAGGCGATGATGTGTGGACCTACCGCACACTCCCGCCTACGGGTTGGGCTAATGTTCGCCAAATGCTTGACGGCCACATCGATGGTGCCAGCCTCTACGGCACGGTGTCCTTGCATTCACCACGACAACAGGACACAACACTATACGTTGGCAGTCATAACGACTTTAAGGTCTGGCTCAACGGGACTCTGATTTACGAGTCTCTCCGTTACCATGCGAGTTTCGGTTACACGGATTCTCTGCCGGTCACACTGAAGCAGGGAAGAAATGTGCTATTGGTAGCCGTTAGAGCCCAGTATAATGCCTTTTTCGGGTTTGAACCCGGCACCGAATATACAGTGGCAAACCCCGGTGTCGGATACGCTTTTTCCAAGACACCCATTCATACAGGTGATACCTTTACCCTTGATCTTCGCGCCGAAACCGTCTCCGACTTGGCAGGCTGGCAGTTCGATATTGCCTTTGACCCGGCTGCCCTCGAAGCCATTGACGTGAACGAAGGCGATTTCCTGAAGGTAGACGGGGGCTCCACCTTCTTTCAGGGGAAGAGCATCGATAACGCGGCAGGTAAAATCTCAGGGCTCAGTGCGGCGCGATTGGCTGCCCAAGGTGTAAATGGCACCGGCACCCTGCTGCAGGTCAGGTTCAGGGCGAAATCTGCCGGTGAAACCGAGTTGGTGCTGCAGAATTTCCAGTTCGGCTCCATCACCGGCGATACTATTCCTGCAGGACCGCGTCAAATTCGCATCGCTGTCGAGGGACGCCTGGCGACCGGGGACGTGAATCGAGATGGCGTTGTCAGTATTTTGGATCTCATTCTCGTCGCACAGCAATTGGGGAAAAAGGTGGCCCCCAACTCACCGGTAGATGTCAACCGAGATGGTGTTGTCAGCATCCTTGACCTTATCGGCATCGCGCAGGGGATCGGGAACACCACAGCACCTGCCGCCCCGGCACCTTCCTCACTGGGGGTAAATCCTGAGACCATAGCGGCATGGATTGCACAGGCACAGGTGGCAGATGACGGGTCGCTTGCCTTCAAACAGGGTATCGCAAATCTCCAAAACCTGTTAGCCGCGTTGATTCCTGAAGAGACTGCATTATTGGCAAACTATCCGAATCCGTTTAACCCGGAGACATGGATACCGTATCAATTAGCAGAATCGGCAGAAGTCACGCTGACCATCTATGATATGAACGGGGAGGTAGTGCGCCGTTTAGCCGTGGGACATCGAGGCGCAGGTATATATCAGAGTCAAAACCGTGCGGTATATTGGGACGGACGGAATCAGCTGGGTGAGTCTGTCGCCAGTGGGCTCTATTTTTACACACTGACAGCAGGCACATTCACAGAGACACGGCGGATGTTGATACTGAAATAAACCAGATCGGCTTGTTTCACTTTAGCCATACGGAAATTGCGAACGAAACCGGAACCTTCCCTGACGCGCGGAAAGACGGGAAGCCTGTTCTCTCGTTTTCTTTTTTTTCCGTTCCCCCTCCCCCTGCTTGCGGGGGGACTGAGGGGGGGCCGTCTTATAGAATACCAGAACCCAATGAGTGGATAGGAGCTTTTCTCTGAATTTAACATAAAATCGCCCCCCCGCCAGGAGGGGGAGTGGACACCAGTCCCGATGCCGTTACCCTCTAAAGGGAATGTTTACTGCACCGGAACCTTCCCTGACGCGCGGAAAGACGGGAAGCCTGTTCTCTCGTTTTCTTTTTTTTCCGCTCCCCTTCCCCCTGCTTGCGGGGGGACTGAGGGGGGTCCGTCTTTTTTGACGCCCCAAACGCAGAAAGGGAATTAGAATGGCTATCTTTTTACACACGCGCGTTAGAGTGAGCAATCTCGATCAATCAATCAAATGGTATTGCAACCACTTAGGTTTTGTTGTAAGCAGACGACGAAAATTCTTACCTTCTGTTGCAGAATCTGTTATGATATCTGAAATCATGCGGCCTCCCTTAATAAGAGTCTCCTATGGTAGCGATTCTCGAACGCCACGCGCGGAGGTCCAAACCGAATAAAGGGGGAAATTATGAAAGACAGCTGGCAAAATATCGTGGATATTCTCGCTGAACCGAGTGCCGCGTTTGCACGCCTCAAATCGGGGCCGAAGTGGGGATTGGCAATGATTATCCTTTGTCTGTTTGCTGTTGGGGTTGGGTGGGCTATGTTACCCTTTACCGAACAGCTTATACACCAACAAATGACAGAGGGAGGAGTGCCCTCTGAGCAAATTGAAATCTCACTAAAAATTAGCCAAATAGTTGTTCTTATTAGTTCGCTTGTGGCACCGATTATTTGGCTCCTCGTTATAAGCGCGATACTGACCTTGGCAGCACGTCTTTTCGGGATAAATGGTGCGATAACATTTAGACACATCTACTCAGCCGTTGTACATACCTCGTTGATCAGCTTCCTGATAGCCCTAGTTAATACAGCATTGCTAGTCGTTTTTAGGGATGTTGAAGCTATCAAGAGCGCAGCAGATATGAAAATAATTCCGGGGTTGCATCTGCTGTTGGGTTCAAGTGAAAGCGTCAAGTTGCTGACGTTTCTGAGTCACTTTAATCCTTTGAGCTTATGGTATCTCGCTGTACTGACGATAGCCATCCGTGTTTTCGCCGGTACAGATAGGACCAAGGCATGTTTTGGGGCAATAATTATCTGGCTCTTAGGTATTGCTCCAGAGGTTATATCTGTCTCTTAACTCGGGAGATTGAAGGTTGGAAACCCATCCTTACGTATACCGCGCATTCTGATATTTGGGAGCGTAGAACTCCGGCAACAGCCCATCTACCCGAAGCAATCCCTTCCGCGTCAACGTTACCGTATCTTTGTCGAAGGTCAGCATCCCCTCATCTTGTAGTCTCAGGTAAGTTGGCCCAAACGCCTCTAAAATATCGGCATTAAATTTCTCGCGGAAATGGATTGTCTCTATTTTGCCCAGCTTTAATTGTAGTATCATCTCTCGGGTCAGACGTTCCTCCGGCGTGGTGGGGAACGCACGGTCCAGCGGCAACTGATTTTTATGAAGCGAATTAACATAGTTGTCCCAACTTGGTGCATTTTGGAAATGGACGCCACTCATATGAGAGAAAGAAGCAACGCCTGTGCCCAGCATGTCGCAGCCGCGCCAGACCGCGTCCCGATAAACGAACTTCCCCGGCTTATCCTCTTTTACCATTGTGTACGCGCTAGACATCTTATATCCGGCGGCTGCCAATTGCTCAAACGCATAGTGGTGCCATTCCCGTTTCGTTTTCCAATCCGCTACAAATAGATTTTTGCCTCCAAAAAGATCCTTTGAGTAAACGGTGTTGAACGGCAATTCCATCTGATAAACGGTGATGCTGTCAGGATTCAGGTCTATAGTTCTCTGGACGGTATCCCTCCAACTATCCCACGTTTCCCCTACCATCCCCGCGATGAGATCTATATTTACCTGATGAAATTCGAGGGCGGCAATCCAGGGCATCACCCGATATACCTCTTTGGAAAGGTGGGCTCGTCCATTTTCCGCCAAGATGGTGTCATTGAGATTTTCAACGCCGAGGCTCAACCGGGTGACGCCAATCCCTTTAATTGCTTCCAACTTGCCTTGTGTCAGCGTCCCCGGTTCACATTCAAAAGCTACCTCCTCGGCACTATCCCAAGGCATTATCGCTTTAATCCGTTTGACCAGTGCTTTTAAGTGGTTGCTGCTAATGTAGGAAGGCGTACCGCCGCCGAAGTAAACGAATTTCAGGGGCCGATCCGCCACAGATGGAAGTTCGGAGTAAAGCTCAACCTCTTTCCCCAACACATCAAGATAGGTTTGGATATCGGAGCTATTTTTATCTGTGTAAACTCGGAAGTAACAGAACTTACACCGTTTACGGCAGAACGGGATATGCAGATAAAGCCCTAAAGAGGTTTCCGGGGTTGGTGGTGAATTCAATGCGTTTATTGCTTCCCGCACATATTCTTTTCCCCAAAATGAATAGGGTGGATAGTTTGAAACAAAAACACTTCCGACCTCCGTCTCCTTTGAGTCAGTCCGTGTTGTCGCTGGTTCAGGAGTTGTTGTTTTCAATTGTTCAGTCATCTTTTGTTTCCCTTTCGCCAAAGCAGTATATGCGGCCATCGTCTGCGCCAATGACGAGTTTTTCCGCCACAACGCTCGGAGAGGCAATAATGGATGCCCCAATTACAAATTCCCAGACTTTTTCGCCTGAATTGACATTCAACGCGACGAGTTCTCCGCCCACGGTCCCAAAGAAAACGCGCTCGCCAACAATGACCGGCGAGGAGTCGACCCGCGACTTGGCAGGATATATCCACAGCGGTTGGCCTGTCTGTGGTTGCAGCGCGTGAACCATTTTGTCACGTCCACCAATGACAACCAGCTCCTCCGTTACAGCCGCCGAAGCATAGAATGGGAAATGTCGCTCTGGGTGTTGATACCACCAAAGAATTTCTGAGTTTTCCAGTCCCGCGCACAATACTTGATTCCCAAAAGTCCCCGCATAGGCACGGTTGTTCAAAATAGCGGGGCTGGCACCGACATAATCCCCCAATGCGATTTTTTGCCGTTCCACACCATCAGCGATATTGATGATGCGCAGATAACCGTCGCACCCTGAAATAACAACCGCACCGTTGACAATTGCTGGCGTCCCATGTACATATCCCTCCGTCTCGAATTTCCAGGCTAACGAACCATCTTCGGCAGAGAGACAGTAAAGATACTGGTCATAAGAACCGAACAGCAGGCGATCTTGAGCAATGTTTGCGGATGAAATAATCTCAGCCTCGGCTTCAAAGGTCCATCTAAGTTCACCCGTTTGGGCATCTACTGCATGAAAGACGCCCATGCCATCGCCAAAGTGTACCACATTTCTGGCTATAGTGGGAGAAGATTTAATCTCGCCGTACGCCTGATACTTCCACTTTAATTCCGCGTCTTCAAGATTGATGGCGTACAGGTAGCCATCTAAAGTTCCGACATAAACCGTTCCTGCTGCAACCGCAGCAGTAGACTCGATTCCATCTTCCGTCTCGAATGTCCAGAGCAGTTCAAGGTTTTCGGGTAGTTCGATGGTAGCAACACCGGTGAGTTGAGGGTTGCCGCGAAAGCTAAGCCAGTCATCAGAGGCCGCTTGGCTTTGTCCAATAAGATGGATCAGGATATAGCTGAGAAAAATGTAGAACGTGAAACATGAAACGTGAAACGTAATCCGTTTTGCGTATTGTGTATTAATAAGTTGATTCATAAAGTTCTAGTAATTCAAATTCGTTGACCTGCCGTGGGTTAAATTTCCCTGTCCATTGCTTTGCTGCTTCTTTTGCCAATTGGGGCAAATCTTCCTGCTGAACTCCAAAATCTCTTAACCGTTCGGGTAGTCCTGCCACAGCTTTTAATTCGGCAACGCGTTCGTGCAGCGGCGAAGGGCATAATTCCTGATAAAGCGTACTCACCGCTTGGTTGTTAAAGCGGACTACACTGGGCAGCATCAGTCCGACTGCGATACCGTGTGTGATATTATATCTAGCGGTCAAGGGGTTGGCGCAGGCATGTGCGGCACCGAGCATGGAGTTTTCGATCGCAGTACCCGCCAAATGCGCTCCCAGAAGCATTCGGCTTCGGGCTTCTATATTTTCTGGGGTGCCGACCACAACGTCAAAGCTCTTTTCCAACAACCACCATGCTTCTTTGGCGAACATCTGCGAGATGGGAGTACGCCGTGTGGAGACATAGCTTTCCACCGCATGGGAAATGGCATCAATACCTGTAGCGGCTGTAACCCCCTCTGGAGTGGTTGTGGTCAAGACTGGATCGAGAATGACTGTTCGGAATCGGGCTTTTTTGTCGCCGCATGCCATTTTCTGATGCGTAGCCTCTTGGGCGATTAAAGCGAAAGATTGTGCTTCGCTGCCGGTACCGGCGGTTGTCGGGATACCAATAGAGGGGAGCATCGGCTTAGTTGCTTTGTCCATCCCCCAATAGTCCTCCATCCGTCCACCATTTGTCAAGATGAAGTTAATCCCTTTGGCGCAGTCCATCGCGCTTCCACCCCCAAGTCCGATGAGCAGATCAATCCCTCCCCGATCTTTGGCAAATCGGACTCCCTCTGCAACATGTTGGCTTGTCGGGTTTTCCTCAACACCGCCGAAGACAAAGGCCTGAAGGTGTGCCATTTTCAGAGAATCAAGTGCTCTTTCCAGTATGCCTGCCCTGACGATGCCGGGGTCGGTGACAACGAGCACCCGCCTCCCCCTTAGCTCTTTCGTTAGGTCCCCCAATTGGTCTAAGGTATTTTCGCCGAAAACGACGCGGGTGCTAGATTGAAAATCGAATGATTGCATTTTGCTTAGAACGTAAGACTTGTGGCTTAATCGAATGGTCGCAACGCCCGGATCTGCTTAATCTGCGTAGCGATTTCATCGGCGGAAGCGTCTAGCATCCGTTCCCCCTTTTCAGCGGTTGCAGTCCGTGGATCACCGACGCCGCCGTGCCGGGTCCGCTGATCAAAGCGGTAGTAAGAGGACATTCCTGCCACACGCATCCCGTCGCGCTCCCCGTCGGGATCCAACCGATCTGTGCGAACGAGACTGGGGTTGATTGCCATAATCATACAGGTCTCAGTTTCCCCTGCATGTCCTGAGCCTGCTCCGCCCAACTCACGAATTTCATCAAGTACTCCACCGCTTGCCCAAGCCCAACGAGAATAAAATTCCGCGCCGCTATCGCCATAACGCTCCATCAAACGCTGGAGGAGGACCGAAATATTCGCACCGTTGCCGCCGTGACTGTTCTGGATGAGAATCTTCTTGAAACCGTGTCCTACCATAGAAGCGACGATGTCCATCATCAGCATCAGATGGGTTTCGGATATAGCACTGACCGTGCCGGGATACCGTATGTGGTGCTGAGAGTATCCGAGCCACTGCATCGGTAAGACGAGAACATCATCCGGACAGCGTTTATGGACACGACTCGCCACCTCTTGTCCGATCAGGCTGTCCGTAAATACTGGCAGGTGCAGGCTATGTTGTTCACAAGATGCCACCGGCATCAGCACCACAATATCGCGTGGCAGGGCATCAACTTCGGGTGAGGTCATTTCTGCTAAGATCATGAATACTCTCCTGTTATGGATTGATTTTGGGGTTCGATGGATGCCGAAAATTGCGTAGGATTAGGGCAGTCTGACCCAAGATAGCGCAGTCCCATGGTGTTTTGAATTCCATCTATTGGATCTGATTCCAACGAATCAGGAAATTCGGTGTAGTCGAGATGGAATGCGGCTCTCTAGAGGCATAGACAACTAGAGCAACCTGACTCCTTAGCTGCTAACCTCAATGTCAAGATAGGCTTGATGGAATAATAGAACGCAGTCCATCGCTTAGCTTAATAACCATACGGCCCCGACCTTCCATATCTATTTTACGCAAAATTGAAAACTGCATACGAGCAGCTTCCAGTGTTGTATCTTTTGGCCCGATGTCTAAGTGCATTTTATCCTGGGTCTATATCGTTTTTACTGTCCACGATTCACTTGTAACGCTCGTTGCTGATAAAGAAAATCAAACAAATTTCCTTCATGCGGTTGATCCCACGAAATCTGATTCGTCGAAATGGAACCTATATTTAGACGTTCCACATCCGGAGAACGATGGAGATCAACGATAAATGCCTCATCTTCCGTGATAGCAGTAACCACAAGACTTGGCCCGATACGGTCTAATATCTCCCCTTGTGGGGTCTCCACTACACTGACGAAGGGAAATAAAAACTCTGTGTTTGCTAGTGGATGTTCCGGATCTTCACACCAAATGACCGTCGGACTGAGGAAGGTGCATCCGGCTTTCTCAACCACCCGGCGTCCGTCTTGATACTTGGCTGTCACATCCGTTGCGCCGGGAACTTTTAGTTGGTTGTCAATAAGATTGGAAATTCCCTCGGCAACTTTTGGGTTTGTGAAAGCGGCGATTTGGGCGTTCGAATCATCTAAAGGTTTTGGGGTGATGCGCGCCAAACGTTTCGCCAACGTCTCTGCGATTTCACGTCCATGTGATGGAACCCAGACACCGGAGGCGTTGATGCAAGACCGTCCACCATTTTCAGCGATCGAACTGACCATGAGGTCGAGATATTCTTCCCACCGCGGGATTCTGTCATCGGCGATAATAATTTTACTCTGCCCCGGTCCGTGGATTTGCACGTTGGGATTCGTCTGCCATGGTGCGACTGTCGAACCGCCGCCAAATAGCAGAGATTTGCCGCAATGCAGCAGGATATCAGCGGCACCCGAATAATCCGTAGGGTAGAATCCAAATGCTTCGAGCGGACAGTCTGCTTCAATAAAAGCCTGCGCTATACGGAAAGGCGTCCACGGTTCCTCGCTGCCGGGCTTGAGAACGACCGGTGTTTTGAGCGGAATCGCTGGCAGCCAAAGGGAATGTACGCCTGGGGAGTTGCTCGGAAGCACCGCCCCCAATGTATCCGTTTGAGGCATGTAGCTCAACGGGCGTTTGTTTTGGGTGCCCCAGCCGGAATTGATGATGGATAGATCCAATCCGCGTGTGAGTCCATCCAGTACTGCCTCCATTTCGTCCAAGACCAACCGGATTTTCTGCATATTTTTGCGGCAGAGGCTTTGAGGCAAGCCCGTCGTTCCAGAGACCTGCTGAATATAGTCATCGGGCGATTGCAGCGTATCGTCCAGAGGCAGTTCTGATTTCATAAAAAGGTTGGCAGCTTTTTTACAGATTGCCAAAAGTTCTGATACAGACAGACTTTCGAGGGCGCGTTTATGTTCTTTGGCTTGACTCAAATCCTTTGCAATCAACCCGCGATTTGCCTGACTTACAATTGCAAGTGGTTCACCTGTTTGGATGTGTGAGACGCGGACCAGATTCAAACTTTTATAAGCAAGTCCAGCCCGCAAAATCGGAATGTGTATCATAATAAATATATCCTGTGCATATAGAATCAATGGTGCAAGTTTGCAGCTGCTGACAGGCACCCCAGTCAAAGACCAAAAGTGGAACGTGAAGACCGGAAATAGGGAAGGTAAATCATCTTGTTTGCTCGTCATGGTGTAATGAACGAATGAACTCTTGAACGACATGGAAACGACAACTCACCAACTCGCACCAAAGGTTACTAAGCTGCGCGAGCTTGAGTCGTCGCTACAGCGTCCGCAAGTCGGAATTGCGCCGCTGCCCGTCCGCCTTCTGGCACTCCTAACGGTAGACGCACATTTAAAAGAAATGGGCGATTTTCCCCTTCAACCACGTTCAGTCCATGATCAATCGCTGCGGCAAGCCGAGATTCATCTTGGACGTGCATACCGTCCACACCAAACCCCTCGGCGAGTTTCACGGGGTCAATTCCGTCCAGGACAACGCCGGCATATTCCCCGGTCTCCTTCATCACCCCATTTGCACGTCCAAAGGAGGATGCGACGACGCCGTAGGATTGGTTGTTGGAAATGATGTAAAGAATCGGGACGCCATGATGCGCTGCTGTCCAAAGTCCTGAATCCGCGTAGAACATTGAACCGTCCCCGACCAACCCGACGACCGGCTTGTCCGGTGCTGCCAATTTCAAGCCGACCGCCCCGCCGATGCCGTAGCCCTCAGAACCACCGGCGGCCCGAATATATGTATTCTTGCCACCACCCTCCGACCCGCCTATAGTATCCAAGGGGACCACATACTGTTCAACCATTACCATCCCGCCGCCACGACGTTCCAGAGCCTTGTCGAGGGCATCCGCAAGCAGCCACGGTCGGACTTGGTTCGGTTGTGGCTCACTTCGTTGTGCGTCCTTTAATCGTTGTGTACGAAGTGCTGCAGCTCGTTCCTGCGCCCAAGCACCTCGCTCGGCAAAATGTTTTGGGGTCGAATGGCTCGCCGCCAATTCCGCCAGTCGCTCAAAGGTCCGACACTCGTCCGCCAGAATCGCCAAATCTAGATTGGGGATATTTTTAACATGCTCGATATCCGGACCAATGGCGATAACCTGTTTCGCTTTGGCAAATGTGCCGAAATCCCCCGGCTTCCCACCGCCCCCGTGCCGCATACCGATACAAACGATCAGGTCTGGTTGAAGGGCACTTGCCGCCTGATCCATCCGTCCGCAATTGAGTTTATGCGTTGTTGAAATGCCTCTCCCCCAACTCCCGACAAAGGGAACGCCAAAATGTTCAGCGATTGCAGCGACTTGGGCTTCTGCGCCGCTTTTCCAAACCCCATCGCCAATATAAAAGAGGGGAGACTTCGCGTGGTGCAAGGCAGATTCAATCTTCTCAACATCGCTATCTGATGGATAACCCGCATGGAGGTCGGGGAGTTCTCCTTCAATAATGTTTGTCGTTATTTGTTCGGGTCCAAGCACCCGATCATAAACGGCAAGATGAACGGGTCCCACCGGCGGCGTTTTGGCGACCAGTAAGGCGCGATGAATTGCTTGCGGCAGTCCGTCGGGTTCGATTACAGTCCAGTTTTGCTTGGTAAAAGGCGCAGCGATCGATGTCGGTCCGAAATCATGACTCAGATCGAGTCCAATCCGATCGGCATAGCTGCCGGTATCTCCCGCAAAGGTGATAACGACGACGGGCAGACTGCCGGCCCAAACGTTGATGAGCTGTCCTAAGCATTGGGCAAGCCCGGCACCGAGATGGACTAGCATGACCCCTGGATCGAGATTTGCCTGCGTATAACCGCCGGCCTGCGCCGCAACGCTGCCCTCATGGAGTGCCAAAATGCCGTGTATATCTGGGTGCACGTGCAGCGCATCGAAAAAGCGTGCCTCGCGCGAGCCTGAGTTATTGAACACATATTTCACACCCGACGTCGCAAGTTGCTCAACCATAACCTGAGATGGATTCGCTGTAATAGGTCTCATCTGCATAAAATGTAACCTCGCTTTCTTTGTCTATCTGAAGTATGAAATACGGTGGGTGAAATGTGGCCCCCCTAACCCCTCCCCGCAAGCGAGGAAATCGGCTCTTTAGGGGGTACGACATACAGCGTATGCCAACTCCCTTAAAAACGCACAATGAATTGTGCTACTACAAACTCACGTGTGTAACTCCTATAAATCTTCGTAAGAATCCAAGTGGTTATTAAACGGCATCTATTTATCCTTTTTCCAGACATAGACACACTTTCTCAACGCTTCGCGTCCGTGCTTACCCATTTGTTGGGAGCTATTTCCCTTACCTTGAGGCAGAACAAGGATTTTTTCTATCTGAAATCCAATGTCCTTGGCTATTTTTGAGAGGATTATATCTACAGATATTGCAGCTCCAGCGTATCTAACATTATCATTAACCATGAACATCATGCTGTCTTTATCCAATACTCGGTAACATTCTTGGATAACACAAGCCATCTCATAAAAATAACCCCTCATCATACGGGCAATCCCACTGTTATTGAGTTCTTTTTTCTCTTTTTTATAATCCAGATAGTTCAATATCCCTTGTAATAAAGGTAAGCTATCACAAATACTTATTGCCGTTTGCCATTTGGGATTTAAGTCAATTAGTGCTTTGGCTTTATTTTCTACTGTGCAACTTAACATCGCTTGCCGCAAGTGCATTAATCCAATTTCGTTGACCCCGAGCAGGGCGTGTTCTAAGGCATAGGTGCGTGTATAATCATAACGATTGCAGTAGGGCGGTGACGTAATTATTCCAGAATAAGCTCGGCTTCCCAATTTCGGTAGCAACTCTAAGCATGAACCTTTTAATAAATTTACATCACCTGCGTGTATATCCTTCTGCATAGATGAGAATAGATTGCCTGCACCATCCCCAAGGTTCATATCATCTTTTATCTCGTTGAGTTTTTCTACAATGGCTTCATCGAATGGCAAAATTTTTCCTTTGTCGAAAGGGTTCTTACCATTTCTACGTCCGGATCTGTAATCCCAGCGGAGGTACTGCCCATCTTTCCTTGTATAGCTTATCGATTCCAGAACGCATAGTAGGGCAAACAGTAGTATCTCTCTTGTTTCTGAGGGTTCACCCTCCAACTCATTTAGATACCTTCCGATTTTGTGGTGTGTTTTTTGAGGATACGCACCATTGGTTATGCGAAGCACTTCAAAATCCTTAATTTCACCTTCAGTGTTCCAAGGCTTTTGAAGTGCCCAGCTTTCTAATCCAGAAACAATACTTTGTTTATTCACGCTTCTAGCGAACGCATTTGCTTGTATGATTCTTTGCCCGATTGGTAGGAGTTCAATGCCTTCAGAGCCATAACCCAGAGAGGAGCAGACAAATAAAGCGGTCCCCGCACCCGCAAAAGGATCGAGAATTTTACCCTTTATTACCCGATACTTGCGAAAAAGATATTCCACCAAATCCGCAGAAAACGCCTCTTTAGTATTTGTACCATCTATAATATGTCCGGGCCTTATTCGCTTGGAAACTGACCAGTTTTCTGGTCAAAGCATTATCAACGACGAACGTATCGGGGAAATATTCGGTTAGGGATTTATCGAGTTCCTCTATCTGTCCCAAAAGGATATCGGTTTGGGTATTTTTGGCTCTCTTAGTCTCTTGGATAGCATCAACTGACATTCTTCAAATATTTCCTATTTTCAACGGTTGCCCCTTTTGGCACATAATCTTCCAGCCTCGGAAACACAATGGTATGGAGCATGGCGAGTCTTGGCTCATAAGTCTTTGGGGTGGTTCAGAAATTCATTGGAACCGGTGAACCCAGCTTCCGAGTTAATACACTCCCACCACAACAGACTCCTGAAGATCCGAGAGCAGCCGTAGATTTTGAACGCCGTCCCACGGATACTGTTCAATGGGTTGAGCCCGCTCCGCTTCATCTCTTTCAAGAAAACGCGGCATGAAAAACTCGTGCGTCAGTGTGGTCAACATCACTCGCCCCGTTTCGCCGTAGTCAACAGATTCTTCTGAGTTGTCGGGGTTGATCAATTCAATGACAGCGCGGGGTTGTGGTGGGTAGTAGATAATCGCGTAGTTATCAGCGAGATCAAACGGCTTGCAACACGCCAAGCCCATAAGGGTGTTTCCATACGTCGGCATAAATTCAACGCCCGGCACCAACTCCTCGCGGGCAAAGCGGTGAAATTGGGCGTCCATCTCCGTTCCGCCACAAAAAATACCTTTTATCCCAACTTTTTGTAGGGAAATTTTTTCGCACAACGCTTCAAGCAACTTCGGTGTTGTGAACAGACACTGGATATTATCGTGGGCGCGTAGGATATTCAAGGCTTGATCAATAACGTGATTTTTATAAAGATCCAACTCCTGATGTTTTCCGTACTGAATCAATTTGTTCACCCACCGCGGATCGAGGTCAACGAGGAAGCAGATGCCGCCACGGTGTTGGGCGAGGTACTCAACGGCGAGGCGGAGTCGTCGGGGGCCCGTGGGTCCGAGCATCAGCCAGTCGCTGCCATGTGGGAAGCTCACATCAGGTAAGGTTTCGCTAAACATCTCGTAATCAATCTGAAAATCACGGATACTAATACGACTCTTTGGAACACCGGTAGAGCCTCCGGTCTCAAATACATACACAGGTTGGTCTGCGTAACCTTTGGGGACCCACCGCCGCACTGGTCCGCCGCGCAACCATTCATCCTGAAAATGCCCAAGGTGTTTTAAGTCGTTGTAGCTTCCGATTTTCTCGCGGGGATCAAAATCGAGCGTCTCTGCAAATTCCAACCAAAATGGGGTGCCGGTCTCTGGGCTAAAATGCCACTGGACAATTTCACGAACATGGGCATCAAGCTGATCACGGGCTTGTCCCATTTTTTTAGATAGTGATTGATTCAAGATGGCCATAATTGTAGATGTATCCTGTGGGATGGGAAGTTCAATCCGCTAGCTTCCAGTCGATATCAATACTTGGGTAATCCGCAACGAAATGCTGCAACTGTGGAGAAAGTCCTTCTATGAATCGGTGTGCCGATTCAGGTAATTCCCACGGAATTGAGAGTTTTTCTTGGCTTGGGCGAAAAATAAAGCCGCATGAAAGACGGGGTTCATCACCACCGTGCGGAAAGGCACCGTGATACGTCCGTGCCGCAAAAATGATGAGATCTCCCGGTTCTGTGAAAAGTGGAACGACGCCCGGTACATCCATCCGGTCATAGGGTTTCGGTTCTTCGCCCGTTCGGTGAAATGAACGCTGATCTGCGGTGAACTCAAACCCATCGGGCGGTTGCCAGTCAGCTTGATGGGAGTCTGCGATAACTGCAAGCCCCGCTCGGCTTGGATGTGTGCCGTTGAGATAGAACCACATACCGTTAGGCCAATCACCGCGATTCAACACGTCGCCGGAGTGTTTTGGCGGCGGTGCGGAAAAGCCACACCAGTCGGTATGCCATGTCACCGGCCCGGATGCAACGTTCTTCAGGATTACAGCAGACCGATGGACGGTGAGCGCGTCGGTCTCCAAAATACATCGGTTGATATTCAGGTAGGATTCGTTATCAAGCAATTTCCAAAGGGAGTTTGAGTATTCGATGAAAGCGTGCTTAACACGCGTCTCCCCACGTTCCAAGTTGCCCTCCGGATCGAGGACCTGCCTGACAGATTCCTTCAATTCCTCCACATAGTCTAGCGACGACACATTTTTCACAACGGCAAAACCGTGTGCGTCATGACACGCCTTAATTGCCGAGAGTTCGTCCGCTGCAAATTCATATCGATATGGTAAATTGACAGGTTGGAAGTTATCGTTAGTCATTGATTGCTTCTCCTCTCGACTGCTGTTGGGACTCTCTTTTGCATGTTTTCATTACTCCATAGCAATCGCAAAGAGCGTATTCCTGCTTGCGATATACAGCACACCGTCTTTTGCTATTGGGGTGGTATAAACGGCACTCCCCATGTTGGTCTCGAAAATAAGTTCTTTTTCTTTCCCTGCTTTTAAGATGGCGACATCTCCATCCTCGTCTCCGATGTATATCTTGCCATCCGCTACGAATGTTGAACCCCAAATTGCAGCAAACGTATCGTACGTCCAATGATGCTCACCCGTGTTGGCATCAAGGCAGTAGACGAAACCGCTCAAGTCTGCCACGTAGAGCAGATCATCGTCAATTGCTACGGTGGACATCGTGCGATGGAAATCCTCGTAGCCTCGATGCCAGACGGCTCCAGTCTCGGTGATGTCCCCTTCACCTGTTGCGTCAATCGCCCAGAGATGGCCGACCCCCTCCCCGTGTTCTGGGTCTTGTCCTACGCTGATGTAAACCTTATCCTCCCAGATGACAGGTGTCGAAATAATGTTATTGCGTGTCCCTCGGCCGCCCAGTTCCCAAACGGAATCTTGGGGATTGCAGTCAAATTTCCAGATTAGTTCTCCGGTTTCAGGTTCGAGGGAATAGATCCAACCGTCGCCCCCGGGCAGAATCACCTGCGGCTTCCCCTGAATGACGTCGTAAGCCGGATTTGACCACTGGCCGTGAAGGATATTCTCACCGGGTGAATCGTCCTCCCACACGAGTTCACCTGTATTTTTATTTACTGCAATAAAGCTCGGTGCGAACGGTGAAGGGATATGGACATGCCCTTCATCAACACCGTTGCTCGTAATGACGAAGATCAGATCGCCGGCACCAATCGGGGAACAGGTCGCGAGATTGTGCGGAAAAACCTCCAATTCTTCGATCATATCATATTTCCAGATGATGTCCCCATCGATTTCGCTGATGTCAGTCTCCTCCGTGAAGGGTCCGTCATTTTCCCCGTCCATAAAGCCTTCGGTATCGACACAGACGATTTCAGCGCGGTTGGAAATATAGTAAAGCCGATTGTTCTCAATGAAAGGTGTCGAGCAAATCCCCTGTTGAGGCCAATCGTTGACGCGTCCGGCGGGGAGTTTGGTATGTGTGGATTGCCAGAGAAATTCCCCGTCCGACTCGCGGAACGCCATGATGACCCCCCGATCTCCGGTAAGTTTCGGATTTCGCCTTCCTTGATTGTTCGTTCCGACAAACACCTTCCCACCGATGAGAACGGGGCCCGCATAGGTCTGTGAACCCAAAGTTGCCGTCCATTTGATGTTTAATCCGGTCTCCACGTCCCATTTTTCTGGCAGATTTTTCTCATCGGAGACGAGATTTCGTGATGGCGTGAAACCCCACATCGCCGTTTCAGCGGCGGCAGGTATTACCGAACCCATCAAAACCGTTAAGAGAATAATATAAAAGATACCTGTTCCTAGAATCTGTTGATGTCTCATTTTGCTCCTCTAAGATTGTGAGTGATTGCTAACGGTAAATTAAAAATTGTCTAACTGCGTTCGTGTGATTTCGCTCAATTTTCCCTTGCGAAGTTTGTATTTTTCATTGAAAGCCGTGGAATCGTGACTAGAATATTTTTCCAACACCTTTACGCACCAAGCAAACAGGGTTCTTAGCGAAGCGCAGGCGTCGGGGCAAGATAAAATGTGCGGGATGTTGATTTTATTCAAAATTGCTTCGCCATGTTTAATCTCATCAAAACCGGAATACAGTCCTTTGAGCTTATTTTTAGGATGGCGAATTTCCTCTACATCACCTTCATCATCTGACAGAGAGGTTCCCAAGACAGCGTTAATTGCTTGTGCGTCAGCAAAGTAGTACGCCTCAAGCATATTCACCAGAAAATGCACAGACGCGCGATGCTTCAAGTCGTTTAATATCGTATCCAGGGCCAATCGATAACGATTAAAGATTTGTTGTGCTTGATGTCCGCGGTCATACTCCAAATCATCGATTACGAGGACAAAATGGCAAGGGTGCGTTATTAGATACTTTCTTGCCTCCAATCCAATTTTCTCGTCTTTATCAGGAATGTCCTTGCCGTTATGAAGTGCTTTAAGTCTTTTCGTTGAGGTAATTACTCCCAGCTGATCGACGCGCCGAATCACTTCAAAGGTGCAAATCCCTGTTTCCATTACCGACTTAAATAACTTTGGGAGGTGGCCCTGTTCGGTTTCGCCGGTGACGATTAAACCGAAGTGAAAATAATCGCATTGTGGGTTTTGAACAGGCTGTGTATCTTGTTCAGTCATTCCCCCTTCTCCGCGGAGGTTTACTTTGGGGGGCAATGGCTTCAGCCATGTAGAGCGAGCCGGTATCATAGCTTTCGAGCAAATCTTGAATATCGCCCATCTCGCTGACGCGCGTCAGGGCCGTCTGAGCCGAATCATCCAGTTCTGCTGCCAAAATATCTTCCGGCTCAAACTGACCAATCAAAACCGGTGAGTGTGTTGCGATGAAAACCTGCTTGTTCCATTCTTCCGCGGCATATTTAACTGCTTCGGCAAAGACAGAGATAGCATAAGGGTGAAGCGAGGTCTCCGGCTCATCGAATACAATCAGTGAGGCCCAATCCGTTTTCTCGGAGAATAGAGCCGTTAGGTGAATAAGCATTTGCAGTTGACCCTCCGATATGCTTAATACTGGAATTGGGTCTCGAAGACCGTTTTCTACGAAGCTAGCGTGGACCGCGTTTGGACCCGATGGTTCAAATACCAAATCTTTGAAATTGGGGAAACTCTTTCGCATAAAACTGATGATGGTTGCATAACTTGAATCGATTGCACTTTTACCATGAATATTCTGCAGAACTGAGAACAGATTACTACAGTCCGCGCGCAACGAGATACTCATACCTGATTCCGAGCCGCGGTGTTTGAGTCGATATAGATCAATATAGTGAGAATGGTAAAAATGAACAGAGTCGAGTAAACTTTGTAATTCGAATAAATTGAAAATGACTGGCAGAGTAAGTTCCGTTCCTGACATATACTGAATCAAAGCCAGTTTTTCTGGAAAGGTCAAACGAGTTAGCACGGGGGGGCTTTCTTCACAATAACAAAAATTAGCCTCGTCGCTTCCTGTCGTTCGAGTTATCAAGGGAATTTTTTTTCCCTTCAAACACAAAACTTCTCCAGCATACGGCTCAATTTGTCCCCGTGAAAATCCTAATCGAAGCGCGTACTCGGTAAGAGCTGTTTCCATCCTAATTACTATGCCTTGCCCCTCATCTACCCCCTGCCGCAACATACTAAAACCGTTATGCCGGGTCCTAGCGGCCTCTTCAACATCTCGGGAAACACAATCCCCGACCAACCGAACTGCTTCCAACAATGTCGATTTTCCTGAACCATTCGGTCCAAACAGGACGTTGATTGGGCGCGTCTCAACGGAGACATCTGCCAATGAGCGGAAATTTTTGATATGTAAACGGGTTAATTGATTTACCATGACTCGCCTCAATCTCCCCAAACCTTCAGATTATCGTAGTAGATTTCAGCAGGCGAATAGCCGTAGATACCCGGACTCCCTTCCCGATTCGGCAGCGGATCTTCCACGATAATTGTCCATTCCTCAGGTTCCGGTTCACCTCTAACCCAAACTTTACCCTTGACGCGCGCTGTATCATCGGCGATATCTACCGTCATTTTCATGGTGTACCAGACGTTCGGCTCCCACTTGAAATCCACCCACTTGGCCATTCGGAGGTCTGATCGCCACGAAAGCACCTGAAGTCGTTGGTGATTGCCCTGCATCTCAAGGGTGTAACGATGGGCGATGAGTCCCATGTCCGGGAGGTTTCGCTTCGGTTTAGTCCCCAGCAAATCGACTTGGAGGGTGTAGTCCTTCATGTTCGGGGGCCCGATATAGACGTTGGAGCGGTGCAATCCACGGCGGGCAGGCGGTTTGACGAGAATTTTGTTTCCATCCATCTCACGGACGACGAATCGGTTGGTTGCGCGGACCCAATGCGGCGGACTCTTCCCCACCTCTATCGACTCAAAGTCCTCGTGCCACGGCAACTGTGGAATGACGCGGACTCGTGCGGAGTTGCTTAGTTCGCCGATTTTCGCCGATACTGTTCCTGCTTGACCGGGGCGGCTCAGTTCAAGGGTGAGTTTTCCGTTCTTGTCGATCATTCCCGACAATCCATTGAGCGACCACTCGGCCTCCCCTTCGCTGATTAGTGTACCTTTATCGTCAAAAGCACGAGCACTAAATTGGACGCTTTCCCCCGACGGGGCTAAAACTTCGGCGGGGACAATCTGGATTGAGGCGGGCGTGGAAGCCCGTTGCCCCCCCAAACAGTACAGCCCTTCCTCAGTAGTAAAATAAACTCGACTGTAGGCGATGGCAGGTGAGCCGTAGATCTCCGCATAACGGCCCGATTCCCTTTCAATCTGTGTTGTGCTGAGCGTTTTGCACTCGTTTTCACCCGGTTGCAGGATGTGAAAGTGCCCGTTGACTTCCGTGACATAGATTTTACCGTCGGCGACAACAGGGGATCCTTTACCCACGGTGCCGAGGCTATGCGTCCAATGCACCTCCCCGGTTTCGCCGTTGAGACAGTGTAAATTCGCCGAGCTGTCCACAACGTAAAGGCGACCATCGGCTATTGCTGGAGAGCTATAACCCGCCTCTATGCCATCAACTCGCCAGAGTTCGTGTGACTTGGTAATATCCCCTGTACCCGTTCCATCAATGCAGACAACGCGCCCCATCACTGTTGTGTCCGTATTCTCCCGATTGTGGCTTGCGTAAACCCGTGTGCCATCTACGACCACTGACGCATTGAGCGGTCCCTGACTGACTTGGAATCCCCAAACTTTCTCACCCGTTTGCACATCCATTGCGTACACATGACCGTCCGAATTACTGTCAATCAACAACCGACGGCCATTTATCTCCGCTACAACGGCGACAGGGTAAGTCGTATCTTTCGGGGGGCCACCGGGCGTCGCTGTCCACAGCACCTCACCGGTCCGTTTGTCAAAGGCGAAATAACGATGGCGCATTGCGGCATGGCTTCCCCAGCTGGTGTTAAGAAAACTGAGGATCACAGAGTCTCCATCAACGACAGGTGTAACAACGCGTCCCCCGTAGCCGGTGAATCGACCAAATTCTTCCGTCAAAGAGCGTGACCAAATAACCTTTCCCTCCTTGTCAAAACAGGCAAACACGCCGCTAATAGTGTGGGCGTAGATGTAACCCGTTTCCCTATCCCCCGCCAAACTGGTCCAGCCCAGTCGGTTAAAAGGGATGGTACTGTGAAAAACATTGAATCGGTGTTCCCAGAGTAGCCTCCCCGTTTCGGCCTCAAAGCAGGCGACTCGTTCCTGCTCGGTGATGTCGCTCCCAACGCGCCCGATGACGAAAACTCGACCGTTCAAAACGATTGGTGTGGAACGCCCCATAAAATCTGCCTTCCAAATTAAGTTTTCGCCATCTAGTAGGGACCAGCTTGAAATTAAACCGGTTTGTGAAGATGAGCCATCTTGATTGGGACCTCGCCAACTGGGCCAATCCGAAGCCAACGCGTTATTAAAACCAATTAAGGGGGTACAAAGGCCTACCCCTATTAAGATACCGAATAAATAAAGCACTGCTTTAAGCGTAACCCGAGTTCGCATCCAAATCTCCTATCCTGTGCTGTTGTAATATGTTGGTGAATCAATTATAGCATTAGACTTATTTACCGTCTAGAATGATTATATGAGGCCTAAAATTAAATTAACTAATAGTACACCCTTGGCTGGGTAAAAACATTTTATGTTAAGATGGTCTGCAAAGTCAATCAAAAACGTACTCGCATCACGTTCCTGAAAAACCGATACGGCTTCAAGGATTTTCAGGAGAAGCCGGAACATCTAAGCGAATGAATTTTACACGGTTTTAAGAAGTAATGGAAATTTGCCTTGAATTCTATAGGAGTTACGCCCTTGAGTGTGTGGTCAAGGAATTCAACTTGCTAAGCCCCCGCAAGTGGGGAGCAAGCGGGGGAATTGAGGGGGGTAGGCTCAATGAGCCAGGACCTGACAGACAACCCACCGGGTATTTAGCAGGGGGATGGCATAAGGAGCGTGCCGAGTCTATTATGAGCAGCCCTCAATTAAGCATCGGCTCGCAATTTAGGTTAAAATAGTAGAGACATAATCGGAATTATGTTGTAAAATATGATAAAGATACGAAGATATGCTTATAGCGTTTTTAGATTCGTAGTCCTCAATGCTCATGAACGCACAATGAATTGCGTTGCTACGCATGTTTTATATTTCACGGGGGGTATGTCATGATTCGCGTGATTAAACCAGAAGGTTTCGGTAACATTCAGTTGGAAGATGTACCGATTCCTGAGATTAACAGTCGCCAAGTTTTGGTGCGGACACATACTACGCTGATTAGCCGTGGTTCTGAGTTGTTTCGTCGTTATATCAGGGAGGAAGCAATCCCTCCATCGATGATGGGATATTCCCTCACAGGGGTTGTTGAGCAAATTGGATCGGCGGTTACAGAGTATCAAGTCGGCCAACGGGTGATGGTCGTCGCCCCACACGCCGAATATGCCGTCGGAGAGGTCGATGCCAGTGTAGATGGACGAGTCGTCCCGCTCCCGGATGATATTTCCTTTGAAGAGGGGACATTCCTGCCGCTTTCAATAAGTTCGGTCGCTTGGGCGGATTCATCAGGGGTTCAAGAGGGAGACACGGTTGTCATTCTTGGGCAAGGCATCGTAGGGAGTCTGATGATGCAAGTCCTTCGCGGATATGGACCTGACTGCATCATCACGGTTGACGCAGTGTCGCTGCGTTGTCAACTCTCCAATGAATTGGGAGCGGATGTTGTCATCAACGCTTCGGAAGAGGCTCCCGTCGAAGCGGTGCAGAGGTTAACCGATGGGAATGGGGCGGATCTTGTGATTGACTGCGTTGGTGGGCACGCTGGGGTTAAATCCTTTGAGCAGGCACAAGACATGGTCCGCAGGAAAGGGACCCTCCAGTTGATTGCGTTATACCAAGGAGCCCCGTTGCCATTGCATTCATCAAAGATTATGAGCAAACGACTTGTGGCAGGCATTCTCACCGATGAGCCGCGCGGGCAAATTGCCCAACGTGCGATGGAGAAGATTCGTTCAGGAGAAATCCAAGCAGCCCGAATGATCAGCCGTCGTTTCCCCTATAAGCGTGCAAAAGAGGCTTTCGACTTTCTGTGGGAGCATCCGGACGAGGCACTTGCCGTTCAGATGATTTGGCAGTAGAGATTGCCCCACGCGTTTGCCCTGACAAATTTCGTTGTTGACTCATGCTAAGAGTCGTGCACCAGAAACCGAGTTAGTTTATTAGCTCACTAGGTTCTGTTGATATGTTGTGATAAATCGAACCAATCTCTATTCGGAGCGTTTTCAATGTGTCGGTCAATTTTCCAAAATTGACAGGCTTGTGTCGGGATGTGAATCTCGGCTTACAGGTGAGGCGAGCACGCTCAATCTACAAATTATTGGCAGTTAAAGATTTCTAATTGGCGATAGTAAAATGTCAACACGCCCTAGTCCATTAATGAGCCCATAAACAAATTGTTTTTACGCTTCACGTTTCACGAAAGAATCACGAATGCTCAATTACATTATACGTCGCACCCTTTACGCCATTCCGATCCTAATCGGTGTCAACCTTATCACTTTCGTACTCTTTTTTATCGTCAATTCGCCTGATGACATGGCACGAAAAATTCTTGGGGAGAAAAATATTACCCAAGAAGCTGTAGACGGCTGGAAGCGAGACCGTGGTTATCATCTCCCACTGTTTTTCAATAGCGAGGAATCTGGATTCTCGGTTTTCACGCAGACAATCTTCTCCCAAAAAGCCATGCGGCTATTCCTCTTCGATTTCGGTAGGTCAGATCGGAATAACATTGACATTGGTTATCAAATCTCCCACCGGATGTGGGCAAGCCTTGCTATTGCTATACCGACATTTATCATAGGCTTGCTCGTCAACATCACCTTTTCGATGATTATCGCTTACTATCGTGCGACCTACGTTGACTTTTGGGGGACCATTGTTACTGTGATTCTGATGTCGATCTCCACGCTCTTTTATATTATCGCCGGACAGTGGTTATTTGGCAAGATACTCCGTCTTTTCCCGATTTCCGGCTATGACACCGGCGTGAATATGCTGAAGTTTGTTTTTCTGCCCGCAGTTATCGGTGTCATTAGCGGTATTGGGACCGGCGTCCGTTTCTACCGCACGATTTTCCTCGAAGAGGTGAATCGGGATTATGTGCGAACTGCCCGTGCGAAGGGGCTCGGCGAGGGCGTTGTGCTGTTCAAACACGCCTTGAAGAATGCAATGATCCCCATCTTGACAAACGTGGTGTTGGCAATTCCATTTCTGTTTATGGGCAGCCTCGTCATGGAAAATTTTTTCTCAATTCCCGGACTGGGCAGTTTTACAATTGACGCTATCAACGCCCAAGATTTTGCGATTGTCCGTAGCATGGTTTATCTGGGTTCCGTGCTGTATATCGTGGGCTTGCTGTTGACAGACCTCAGTTATACGCTCGTCGATCCCCGGATCCGATTGCAATAACCGAAAAGACTGGAAAGGTCAGAAAAGTTGAAAGCGAGTATTGGTCAACGGGGCAGTTTACAACGAATACTTATCGGTTGGATTTTCGCAACCCTGTCAATTCAATCGCTGTGTATTTCTGTTTCGAGTTTCGCACAATCTTCAAGTTCTCCCGTTATCTTCAAAGATGTTACGGAAGCGGCAGGCATTAACTTTGTCCACTCGGAGGGAAAGCGCTCCTCCCTACTGCCCGAAGATGTCGGCTCCGGTGCAGCCTTCGCTGATTACGACAAGGATGGCCATTTAGATCTTTACGTGGTCAACAACCCCGGCCCACTCCACGCCAAAGTGACGGAGGTATCGCCGGGAAATGTGTTGTATCGCAACAATGGAGATGGCACGTTTGCCGATGTCACCGAGGAAGCAGGTGTCGGTGATCGAGGCTACGGCATGGGCTGTATTTTCGGCGATTATGACAACGACGGGGATTTGGACCTTTATGTTACAAACTATGGGCCGAATGTGCTGTATCGCAACAATGGAGATGGCACGTTTGCCGATGTCACCGAGGAAGCAGGTGTCGGCGATACACGATGGGGAACGGGTGCAGCATTCGGCGATTACGATAATGACGGGGATTTGGACCTCTATATTCCCAACTATATCGAACACGATCTCGCTAAATTAGCAGAAGCCCAAAAGACTTCAATGCAGTACGGACAGTCCGTACCGCGTATATTGAATCCCCACTCCTTCGATCCGCAGGACAATGTGCTATATCGCAACAATGGGGATGGCACCTTCACCGATGTCACCGCAGAACTGGGCGTCGAATCTCGCGGTGGGCGCAGCTTGCAGACTATCTTTACGGACTTCGACCTGGATGGCGACCTTGAGCTCTATGTTGCCAATGACCTCTCACCCAATTTTCTGTACCGCAACAATGGTGATGGCACATTCACGGACGTGAGCGATGCGTCATGGGCGGCGGATTTTCGTGGCTCAATGGGGCTTGCAACAGGCGACTACGATGGCGACGGGGATCTCGATCTCTTTATGAGCCATTGGATTGAGCAGGAAAATGCGCTATACAGCAACATGTGGAAAGAGGAGGGAGCGATTGGGGACTCCTCGAAAGCGAAAGGGATTCAACCCATCCACCTCGTTGATGATTCCTACGGTGCATCGCTCGGTGAGGAAAGTCTGAAATATGTAGGGTGGGGGACGGATTTGTTTGACTACGATAACGATAGCGACCTCGATATTTTTGTCGCCAACGGACACACTTTCCAATATCTTGATAATTACGACCTGCTTATCCCGCAGAAAGACCAATTTTTTCGTTACGAAGGCGATGGTATTTTCACCGATGTGTCCGCAGCGACTGGGGTTGCCGCGCTGCCGTACCGCGTGGGACGCGGCGTCGCTTTTGGGGACTACGATAGCGATGGCGATGTCGATATTTTTATCGTAAACAACCACGACCGTGGAGTGCTACTCCGAAACGAAGGGGGTAATGGTAACAACTGGCTGCATGTCAAGCTAATTGGGACGAAAGGCAACCGTGATGCCGTTGGTGCAAGGATCCGACTCAAGGCGGGAGATCGGATACAATTGCGTGAAATCAACGCTGGTGCAAGCTATCTGTCCTTCAACAGCTTGACTGCTGAGTTCGGGCTGGCGCAGGAAACTACTGTAGATTGGATTGAGGTAGTCTGGTTAGGTGGAGATACCGAACGTTTTACCGGGATCGGTGTAAATCAGCGGGTAGTATTGAGGGAGGGAAGTGGTATCCGCCACAAGTAATGGCACCCTCTGGGCATACACTTCTTTATCGAACAAACATTGCAGCTAAACCCTAGGTTCTGTTGCCATTTGACGGATTGAACCCATATCCGTTCTGAGAATCTTGGACCTGATGCGCCCCGATAAGATCGAGATTCAAAGCAACTTGAGTCTGTTGTCGGTCAATTTTCCAAAATCAACAGTGGCTGTCGAGATGTGAATCTTGAGCTACTTTTTGCCTCCGCATCAATTGGGCTAGCAACCTCAACCTACGAATTGTTAACATTTAATAGATTTCTAATTGACGGGAGCAAAACGTCAACACGCCCTACACCCTTTACCGGATTAGCCGAGAAGCGATAACTCTTCATAGGCCTACCTACCGCGCTCCCGCCGCCAGATTGTCACCGCCGCTGGAATCGTTCCAACAATCAGAAATCCGATGATACCCCAGATGGGCCAAAGGACCGGCTGATTCCATTCCTTCTGCCGCTGAGCGCGTAATGTATTGTCAATGCGTTTGTATTTGAGGGTATTGTAGCCAGTAGTATTTGGTTTCCCATTTTTCAACCATTGGTGATAAAGGTCGAAATTGACACGGTGATAGGCAAATACCCAAGGCGCGTCCTGTTGCAGGATAGCCTTCATTTGGCGGATAATCTGGAGTCGTTCAGGGGAATTATCCATGTTTTGCATCTGATCGAACAGCTGATTGTATGCTAAATTGTTGTAATTGGCAACGTTCTCACCATCAAATTTGACCTTGCTATTCGGCCCATAGAGCAGAAAGAGGAAGTTTTCTGGATCTGGATAGTCCGCATGCCAACCCCACATAAGGATTTGTGAGCTTCCATTTCTCACTTTGTCTCGAAAACGATTATAGTCCGTCGTTCGAATCTCCAAGGTAATACCAATGAGTTCAAACCGCTTACGCACCCAATTTAGAAAAGAGGTCGCCTGCGGTCCAGTTCGGTAGTTATCAAAATAAAGGATAAGTGGATTGCCATTTTTATCCTGCCCGCCGGGGTATCCCCCCTCGGCGAGGAGTTGACGCGCGTCCTCCAATGATTTGCGGGTTGCGCCGTGTTTGGCCTCCCATTTATAGACATACGGATTGATACCGATTTCGCCCTCCTCATATCCAAAGATACCGGGCGGGATTGGATTGTGTGAAGGGATACCGCGTCCGTTGAGAAAAATTTCGATGTATTCCTCATAGTCCAGCGCAATTGAAATTGCTTGACGAAGTTTCCGCCGATCTTCGGTGTAGCCGCCGACGACATCGTCGAGCATATTAAACGCGAGATATATTGTGGTCACATCTACATTTGTTTGTAGTACAATATTTCGGGATTGCAAAAGTTCGCTCGTCCGGGGGTCACCAGTATCGGAGAACGTAATGGCCTGATCAAAGGTATCTGAGGAGATTCCAGAGGCATCGTAATACCCTTGGAGGAATTTAGCCCAGCGGGGAATATATTCCTTTTCCAATTTGTAGACCGCTTTAGGAATCAGCGGCAATTTCACACCTGCATCGTCGAGCAATCCCACTTCTCTATCGCCGATTTCTCCTTCTGCCGGATACAGCTCAGTGTGAAAATTCTCGTTACGGACGAGAATAATCTCCTTATGCGGCTTGAAAGTTTGAATACGATAGGGACCTGTCCCGATTGGAAATCGATCGATTGTAATATTCTGATCTTTCAGCACACTCTGCTCATAAAAGTCAATGACCTCCTTGGGCATCGGTGCAAAGAAAGGCATCGCCAGCCAATACACGAATTGCGGATATTTGGTTTTGAGAGTGATTTGATAGATGTAGCGATCGACAATCTTAACTCCCGGAAATGGAAAGGCATCTATATCTAGGGAGATAGGATTTTCTCGTTCATCAACAGCTTGGTTATAGGTAGTGCCCGCCGCGGCCCGGCGTTTCTTACGCTCTGCCGCTAGTGCGTCTCGTAATGCCTTTGCATACTCTTCCATACCCAAGATATAATTATCTAACAGACTCAGGAGAGGGCAGGCGACCCTCGGATCTGCCATCCGCTTAATCTGGTAGACGTAGTCTTCGGCGATGAGTTCTCGCGTCCCTGTTTTAGGAAAATCGCTCACCTCGTAGATCCCCTTTGCATCGTCGGTTGTCAATGTATGGTAACGAAAATTTCCCTCTGCGTTCCTCGCAAAACACGGATGAGGTTGATATTGGATTCCGGGACGAATACGAATTTCATACACCGCTTTTGCCACCTGATCAGGATGGATATCAGTCGGCAGCGCATTTCCTTCAGGGTCAAAATAACGAGGCTTCGGCACGGATTCAACTGTCAATGGGATAAGCTGATATGGACGCTTAAGGTAGTGGTACTGGAGCGGAGGTTCGTAAATTTGTTGGATGAAGCGATACTCACCTGAACTATATGAAATTGCTGGATCCAGATGTTTGGGTTCCTCCGAAAAAGTGCTATAATAAATTTCCTGCGTATGCTCTGAAGTCGGATATGGGTGATTAGGGATACACCCTGCTGCCCAAACCAGGAGGATAATGAACCACAAGATACGTTTTAACTCGGGTTGTGCCATGAGGTTTTTCTATTATATTGCGTAAGTTAAATGAGGGATGCTCATAAATAGGAGCTGATGTGTGTAGCCCTCAACGGGTAGGGATTGGGGCTCCAAAATCCCCCATTCTCAATATAGGAACACCATTGGAATTATCAGTTGAATTGCGCGACTGCAAACTCAAGGGCGTAACTCCTAAGGATTATAACATGAATTCCCCTGACCGGGAGCATTATATCACATTTTTGTTTGAACAACTTCAAGATTTCAACACCTCTGTTGGGTCAAAACAAACTGAGACTCACCGACACCCCAAATTCTATGCAGACACCTGTTTGATTGTCCTGTTTGCCCTGTTGACCCGCAAGGTCATCAGTGTTCATAAACATTGTCTGAATCAAGATTTTCAGGATTGAAGGATCCACAGGATTAGAGGCCTCACGTTCATAACCTAAACGCCGAGATAGGTCTGAGGAAGGGGGCTTCTTATCGTCTGAATCGTGGCTGAAACGGATGACCTAGAAAACATAGATACAGATAGGGGGCGCACGCGAGAGAACTTCGCCCATTGACTCGCCTGTCTGATTGTCCTGTTTGCCCTGTTGACCCGCAAGGGTATCAGTGTTCATAAATATTGTCTGAATCAAGATTTTCAGGATTGAAGGATCCACAGGATTAGAGGCCTCACGTTCATATCTAAACGCCGAGATAGGTCTGAGGAAGGGGCTCCTTATTGTCTGAATCGTGGCTGAAACGGATGACCTAGAAAACATAGATACAGATAGGGGGCGCACGCGAGAGAACTTCGCCCATTGACTCGCCTGTCTGATTGTCCTGTTTGCCCTGTTGACCCGCAAGGGTATCAGTGTTCATAAATATTGTCTGAATCAAGATTTTCAGGATTGAAGGATCCACAGGATTAGAGGCCTCACGTTCATATCTAAACACCGAGATAGGTCTGAGGAAGGGGCTCCTTATTGTCTGAATCGTGGCTGAAACGGATGACCTAGAAAACATAGATACAGATAGGGGGCGTAGGCGAGAGAACTTCGCCCATTGACTCGCCCGGCTTGGGAACCCCAACTATATGTGAACAAAGGGTTAAGAGCCCCACCCCCTACGAAGGAATATGTATCTGTGTTCCCTCCCTTGATTTTCTGGTTGCGATGAAATGTCAATAGGACCTTAGTGATGCGTCCTGAAAATGCTTGAATCCATCGGCAGATTGTGATATACTGCTATAGTGGCTTTGAGATTATCTGTTTTTTAAGGTGAGGCACAATCGATAACTGTCAATCAGGAGGTTACAATATCGATTATGGCTGGAGAGGCTTTAGGGTTGGTTGAAACGAGAGGGTTTGTTGGAAGCGTCGAAGCGGCTGATACGATGGTCAAAGCGGCGAATGTCCAACTTATCGGCTATGAAAAGATCGGCGGTGGATATGTCACGGTCATGGTTTGTGGCGATGTCGGTGCTGTCAAAGCAGCCACAGATGCCGGTGCGGAAGCAGCCGCACGAGTCGGAGAAGTTGTATCGGTCCACGTCATCCCACGCCCACATGCAGAGGTTGAATCGGTTTTACCTAGCCAAGAGCAGACCGATGATAACACATTGACGATTGATCTCGCCAGCGATGCAGCGGCAAATTGATGGAACATCAAGTTGGAGAAGATAGCGGATGGATGACACAGCACTCATTGAACTGGTCACTCATAAAGTGCTTGAACAATTAAAACAGGTTGCTTTGAATCCTGAAACCGGAGGCGAACCGTGTGGCGGCTGTGCCTTGCGAACCTGCGAGGCGGGGCAGCGTGCCTGTGACGCCGTCGTTCAACGGCAGAAAATTCCAATTGGTGTTTCAGCGCGACATGCACACGTAACTCAGGAACACTTGGAGATTTTGTACGGTGAGGGGCATCAATTGACCGTTCACGCCCCTTTGTATCAGCCCGGTGCATTTGCAGCAAAAGAAACATTGACCGTTGTAGGCCGACGTATGCAAGCAATTGAGGGGCTTCGGATTCTCGGTCCCGTGAGAGATTATTCTCAGGTTGAGCTCGCCCAGACTGATGCGATTCGACTGGGATTAAATCCCCCGATTCGCGATTCGGGCGATCTCGCCGGTTCAGAGTCGATTGTATTGATTGGTCCCAAGGGATCTATTCACTTAGAAGAGGGCGCAATTTGTGCGACGCGGCATATTCACATGACTCCCCAAGACGCAGCACATTGGGGGATACACGGAAGGGATTTATTAAAAGTTCGCATCCCCGGCGAACGCGCCTTGACTTTTGAAAACATTCATCCGAAAATATCACCGAGCTATGTGCCGCAGATGCATCTAGATACAGATGACGCGAATGCTGCCGGCTTACGGGGAGGAGAAGGCATCGAGTTGCTGAGAGATTAGGGGTAGCTAAGTGGAATTCAGTCCAGCAATAATTCGGCGGATTGAAGCAGAAGTGGCGAAAGTTCTCACACAACAAGGAATCGCCTTGGTATCTTCCCAATCCGACAAACGGATTCTGGCGATATTCGATGCAGCTCAAACCGATCTTGCACCACCTCTAGCACAGCTTGACAGGTGTATCCAGCAAGGTTATATTGTCACAGCGATTTTGTCAGATATGGCGGCACGGATTCTGGACATCTCCCGTATTCGATCCACATGCGGGAACGAACAGGTTTTCGTAGACGGTGAAATTACAACTCTACGACCGTTCACCGAAGATTTCTCCTTAATCATTATTCCGACGCTATCTTGTGCGATGGCAGCGAAGATGAGTTTGGGAATGGCAGACACGCCGTGTGCTTATCTTATATTCCAAGCGTTGCTTCGCAGAAACCAGGTTATAGCAACGTCTGATGGTTTTGAAATTCCGGATGGGGCTAAAATCCCACCTGAAATCTCAAAGTTAGGGCAAGATTACATTAAAACCCTGTCGGGCTTCGGGGTTCAATTTGTTACAACTGATCAGATTGCTGAGACAATTCTAAGCGACAGTACACACCATTTTAACTCGAACTCAGTAGGGAGACAGAACATTATCACTGCTTCGGTGATTGCTGAGCTTCCACCAGCTGTACGCGAATTTGGTTACACGAATCCAACTATTATTACACCACTTGCACGGGATTTAGCAGCCCGAAGGGGCATTCGACTCGTGGCAAGGGATTAACATCTGTAGGTTCATGCTAAGAAATCGTCCAACTGAAACCCATTTGGCTCACTAGGTTCTGTTGACGTCGGCTTGCTCGTTTAATATGAATCAATCTGTCAATCAATATTGGGTATCGCTTTTGCCACAGCTACGTATCTCTATTGCTACGATTTGGGCTCAACGGACACTAGGTCCCTTTGCTGCTGTAGACGAGACAGCGGTAAAATCAATGATGGCATCTAAATTGCTTTATACATTACATTACGAATTCTATTGGTGGATAACGTCAGGTTCGCTCATGCGTTGTAACAGGCATGAGCGAACTCCTTGCATTATGTGAGCGAGTTATGAAAATCTGCGTTGTTGAATGCACCCAAAGGGAGGAGTTGCAATGAAATTCGATATCTCATTTCCCGTATGTCCGATACTAATAATCCTCTTATTGATGCTTATGCCCCCTGCTGTTCTAGCAGACTATGAATACGATTACTTTTCTGATCGAGTAAGTCGTGAACACCGAGACGCAGGCGATGTTGAGGACTGGATCGAGCGCGGTAATGCAACTGTCACCGCAAGCCCTCGTTTTGGAAACGGGCTCCGTCTAACAGCTTGGGCAAGTGAATCCGATGAAGAGGAAAACTACGAATTTGCGATAGCCAGTGCAATCTATCTTTTTGAAATTCCTCGACAAGCTCAGTATGTTGAGATTCTGGTACGCTACCGAGGGGAACCACATCGAGCGGCCTTTGATTACGAGGAGATTGCAGGTCGTGTTTGGATTCGGAATACCAAACGTGAATACTCCCGCAGACGCTATAATGATAACGGTGAGGAGGAAACCCTCTATGGCGATACCTTCTTTTTGCGTGCAAAGCGTCGCTCAGAGACAATAAAAATTGCAACGGCAGGGCATGTTGATAACGGTATGCTTGAGATGCACATTGTTGCCGAAAATGGTGAGCAACTTGACGTCGAGTATGTTGATGTTGTGACCTATCAACGACAGCCTGATGTGCGTGTTATACACCGTTATGCGCGAGATTACCATTGGCAACCTTGGTACAGATATACCTATCTCTATTTTTACGATGGTCCATTTTATTACTCTACAGATCTGGGGTACTACATTCGATGGAGTTACCCGGTCTATGATTATCACTATCTTGCTGTTCGTCGCGCTTACGGCGTTTATCTCCACAATTACTATCGTCGCTACCCCCGTCACTACCACCGTGGTTCCCACTACCACGTGGATGTCCGCGTTGATAAATCGCCTAAGACGCGACGGCTGAATCGCTGGACTGCAACACACGAAAATACCCGCCGTGAGTATTCTCGGAGTCGATTATCAGTCACCACCTCCAAAACGAATAAAACCAATGTACAAACCCGTGTTCGTTCGCTAATTACGGAACACCGTCAGACACCGGTTCTCGCGGATCGAGTCATCCAACATTCGACGCTTTCTCAAAAACGGAAACTCCCCGCTACGAGAAATAGATCAAACGCTGCAATAGAGAGGCAGCGTCGTATCCAGCGTCCTACTCCTGACCTCTCCACCCGATCTTACCGTGCAACTCAGCAGATTTTAAAACGGAAGCGTTTAAGTACATCTGAGAGAGATACCCGATCCAACACAGTTCGTCGGACTCACCAATATGATCACTTCCGGTTCTCTACAAAGGACAAACGCTATTCATCTGATGACGAAGTATCTACCCGATCAAATGCAGAACGTCGCGTTCGCCTCTACAACCGAACACAGTCTTCGAGAGGTCGGTTGAATTCACCACCCTCACGTAGCAAATCTTCAAGCGTAAAACAAAGTACAGAAACGCGAAGAAGATCTAAGCAATCAAGCACTCGTTCATCTAGTGCGACTTCGCGGTTGCAAAGATCTACGTCGGCAAGCTCAAGCAGTAACGATGACGATGATGAGAAAAAAGAACGTAGGCGTAATACCACAAGAACCCAAACACGTAGTCGAAGAAAATAGCATTAACTTGCAACGAAAATTAAACAGTTAAGGTGGAATGTCACCTTAGCTGTTTTTTTATTGACAAGACTTTCAGGTTTTGCTATTATATGCCTTTAGAGAGAGGTATAAGAATTTGACCCGATCTCTGGTGAAGTTGTTTCGTATAACACTTTTGATTCCCGTTTTATCTCTATGTTGGTGGGTTGAAATCAGTTCCGCGCAGCCGGACAAAGGCTTACGTCTTATTTCACCGATTGGTGCTGTTGTTCGGTCTGCAATTCTACCCGGCTGGGGGCAGTTTTATGCCCATAACCGTTTTCTGGGTACCACCTCCTTTGTGGGAACAAGTGGTCTCCTTATTGGTGCATTGATTACTCACCAATCTTTTCAAGATGTTTACAACAATGAGTATGTTCCGGTTGCCTTAAACGATGATAAGTCTCCAGAAGCTATTTTTCAATACAATCGAGCGAATCAACGTTATAAGCTGCGGCAATTTTTTCTGCTCGCAGCAGCGGGCGTATGGGCGTACAGCTTGATTGATTCCTATGTTGGTGCAAATTTGTACAATGCAGAGACGAAAGCCGATCAACTCATTGATGATATGAAACAGCTTGAAGGATTAGGCGTGCAACTCAAGGCAACTCCAACACAACTTCAACTAGGTATTGTCAAATCCTTTTGAAAGGCTAATAAATGCAACTTGGCCTTATGGAGGTAGTTCAGCCATGTTAAAAGTATTTGCCAAAGTCACCGGGCTATTGCTCGCTTTTAGTTTTCTTACAAGTTGCGGGGATGTGAGTAGTGTCGCTAAACCCCAGGAAAAAGAGATTGTGTTGATTAACCAAGTTCTGAAAAACTGGCGCGAAGGCTATCAGAGCGAAGACCTTGATAGGTATATGAGTGCGTTCTGGGAAGACGGATTTCTTTACGTTTCGGATATGGGCACAAAGGCTGATAAAACAGATGATGTTATATTTGACGATATCCGGGACGAAAGAGATTCTGCGAAGCGTGTTTTTGCAAGGTTCCAAGATATTGAGATTGAGTTATCTGAGCCACCCGAGGTGCAACTGAATACAGATCGGACACGAGCAGAGGTCAGAAATCACTATCGAATCCAAGGGTTTGTCGCTGATGGCGATTCCCTTGAAGGAGGCTATACGGGCTGGTTCGCAGAAGGGAATAATGTTTTTACCTTTGAGTTGAGAAAGAATGAGGATTCCGATCAGCAAGAATGGCGTATCACTGAATGGAATGATGAGGCGTATAGCGAGGAACAGATTCGAGCCGCCAACAACCTCCCGTAATTTTTGGTGCGCCTCTTAAAATTTCCAGCAAGTCTTTGCTATGGCTTGTGATGGTTCCCGAATGTAGTTGGCTGCTGTCAAAATGGACGAAATCCATTGAAAAGTATCAGGGACTGTCTACATTAAACTGTCCCTGTAGTCGTATGTCTTGGCGTGTACCTAGGCTTAGTACAAGCCTTATAACCTCGACGCTGTTGCTGGCAGTAATGGTAGGCTGCACGTTAAAGTTTATGTCATATGTCAAGGGAGCGGCTCGCAAAATGTTGTCCTGTGCTACGTGGGAAGTGGGTTTTCTCAACCGAAAGGTGAGAAGCCCCTTTCAGGGCGTGGGAGTGCATCACTCATCTTGATTTCTGCAATCTGCGATTACCAAAATTTATGTAGTTTTGACCTCAATGCTTATCCAACCGATATTTAGCCTGCCTGTATTTTTTACCAACCTCTTTCAATGTCTTCTGTCCGGTGCCTTTTGTCCGGTTAATGTTTGCGACAACCAAAAGGCACAGTTGGCCAACATTTTTGCTCAAATATCTGGGAATGCTTCCGCTTCTAACTGCGTTTGATTTATACCTCGTGCAAACGTCCCAAGAATCACAAAGATTCGTTGCAATGTCAAGGGTGCAGGCCCCTCTTGACCTATTCCGGTGCATCATAATTAATTTGAGAAAAAACACTTGACAGAAAATTGCAGAAGTGTTATCTTAGAAGTTACTTTTTTTCAGAGCAGAGTTTCATCGAGAAAAAAAGCATAAATTGAATACAGGTTAGACATGGAATTTTCGTGTTGGCTCATGTCAAAAGAGAGCGCAAAGATACTCGGAACATCGCGCAACAGTGGTGGCAAGAAGGATGAAAAACGTGAATGATTTCCAAGTCAAGCATGTAAATTATCCGGCTCACTCAATGAGCGATGCCTAAACCTTAATCAGTGTCTAACTTTGAACGTTAATTATTTGCATGCCAACTGTTTTCAGATGCTTGTATCCCGATAGATTGGGCTGCAAGCCTCAACCTGATACCGCTGGGGTACAACTCTAGCAGAAAAAATGTAATGACTGTTTTTGTATGAAATCTAAGCAACTAATATAGTTTTGTATTGCTAATAAATCCTTGTTAAAGGAGGTTACGATATGTTTCACTACTGACGCAGGTTGAAATGGGAGAGGGATTGATAAACAGTCTAAAACTCCAAAGCTGTGATTAATTCCATCTCCTTATTTTAACTTGGTGCTTGGATGAACGTGATTATGGAGGTTTTATATCCTCACTTTTACGTCAAATGTAATTTATGATTTCCTCAAGGAGGCAAATGAAAGTAATGAAGTTTTCAAAACGCTCACCTGATGTTCTTTTTTTATTAGCGGGGCTAATCAGTTGTTTTGTGCTTTATGGGTGCGGTGCAACGAGTCTTGGTCCACAAGAACCGCTTTTACCGACGGTCGAAGGACAGGCAAACTTTTCCGACCGTTTCCAATTAGAAGAAGAACCTCAGTTCTTCTATGACCTGTTTGGTAGAGAACTCCTCGAAGGTAACGAAGTGTATAATTACCGCGAGGTGAAAGAATTCGATCAACACGGAGAACTGATTTTGGGTTGGACCGGTCAGCTTGATAGCGAAAGATTTTCCGCCCAGTTGGACCGCCAGATTTTAACTGAAGATAACTTCCGTGGCAGATTTACACAATTTGTTATTGGGGATAATATGCGTATTAAGCCCCAAACACTATTCCCTAACCGGTATATCATCTACAAAACTGAATTTGATGGCTTCAGATGGGACATCTCGTTCTCTCAAGAACGTCACCTTTTCACTTTGCTGAACTCCCGCATTTCTAACCCGGTGCAGTTGTCAGATGCAGCGGCAAACCTCGCACCAACGCTAGGGCGCCGTAATGGCTTCAGCGATGATGTGGGACTGCGCCATATTGAAAATGCTCGCTTAATCGGGTTTCGCGCCCAAGGGTTGCTAGGAGATGTGTTCCGCGTAGGGCTCACCTATGTCAATCTCCACAAGGAACACCCGGAACGGGTCGAGAATCCTCTGTTCGGTGGTTCGGTTGCCAATACACCACCAGACAGAATCGTTGTTGTCTTTCGTGATGATTCTCCTGAGGATAACAATTATGGGGGATTAGCGCATGATCTCGAAAGGGAAACCCAAGTCGCAAAGATTCAGGGTGGAGTCGGTGTTGCCGTTAAGGGCATGAAAGTACACGTTATCACACAAGCACTTTCCGGTTTCCCCGATGAAGGCCCAGACCGGCCGGCGGGTCCTGAGAGGTCACAGACAATCTCAGTATTTATTGATGATATCGTTGCTGTAGAAGGCAGTGCGGAACCGATTGAATCTGCTGATGGACAATGGAAAATTGCCGAAGGGTTCAATAAGATGCAGTATACCTTGGATCTCACTTCTGAAGAACTTCCCAATGGACCCATCGATCCCCGCACAGTGAAGTCCATTGAATTTGAGATGACGGTTGCTGGCGACTATAATATCGTCGTCATCGGATTTAGTGAGGCAAACAGATCGGACGATCCACTCGCAGCGGAATGGATTAAGACCGAAGATGGTCGTATTGAAACACCGTATCGTGATGTGCTTCAGGCCCCTGGCAACTATGGTCGATCCGAACATTATACGCAAAACCGGGCAAGCCTGAAACATAACCCAAGTCGGTGGGAGGATGAAGGCCAATCGCGTACGATTCGATATCGCTACGGCGCAGCACGCGCGGGTGTGCTGTATGGCATCGATCTGGAGGGTACCCTATTCAACACCTTTATCCGGGCGCACTATTCAATTAACGGCAAATTTAAGCAGTATCCAACGATTCCGAGGGACCAGATTGGTTTTAGCCGCCTGAATCCTGAAATTGAAGGTGCTGGCGTTACCATAGATGAAAGAGAGCAGTTGGACGATGGGAATCTTAACCCAACCTTTGGAGTTCCTCTTGATGCCAACGGCATCCCCACATACTCCGAAACAGAAGGGGAAAGGTTTGAAGCCAAGTTGAATGGTGATCCGAATGATGACGGAGAGATGGGGCGTGAAACCGCCTGGTTTGTCAATCTCAGGCAGCGTTACGGCAAACTCTTCCTTGAGGGAACTTTTTACCATATCGATCCGGGTTATACAACTACTTACTATAACTTTGGCGCGAACGATGCAAGAGATGCGACCTATTCTCTTGAACGAACACCTGAATCCGGCGCAGAAATCCTTCCCTTCGATGAGATTAATTACTCACTCATTGAAGACGATGATGACGACGATGACTGGCCAGATAGCATCGACTTTGATGGCGTCCTGCCGCAAGCCGATGACCGTGACCAGAATGGCATCCTCGATTACCAAGAAGACTTCCTCATCTTTGAGGCAGATCCTCCGGTTTTTGAAGATCTCATTGACCTTAATAATAATGGCGTTGTTGATTCATTGGAAGATGATTTTGAGCCGCAGTATGAATACGGTATCAATCGCGAAGGATACCATGTCGAAGCTAGCTACGACTTACTCGATAACCTAACCCTCAAATTAGGTTGGTTAAATGAGAGTGAAGTTTCCAGCCAGCGGAAAAACGATTCAAAATATGCCCATCTGAGCTTCCAGCGTGATGTTCCAGATTTCGGAACAGTGCTGTTCCAAAACCGCTTTGTCCGTGTTGACGATGATATTCCAGATTACTCGATCACCTTGCGACCTGGCGAGTTGGATGCCACACAGGAATCTGATTTTCTTGATTTTTTCAAGACACGAGTCAACGTGACAAGCCTTCAGTTTCTTTACAGTGCGATACCCAACTTAACACTCGAGACCAAGTTCCTCGTTGACTGGCGAAAACAGTTGGGACTCGATGAAGAGGATGCCATTGCGCTGGATTTTGCCCAAGATGACCCATCGCAAGAAAAGGACGATCATGTTGATTTCATGGTGCCGGATGAGCAGGTCCGCGCTGATGGTGACCGGAAGTCATTTCCGTTCTATCCGGACCACGGGCTTAACCCGCTGGATCCAGAGGATCTTGGCTTAATCTATGATCAGGAAAACTGGATACCACGTCGTTTTCAAGAGAAAACTGTCCGAAATCAGATTACGATTATCAGGGCCAAATATGAAATCCCATTGGGCGATTTGCCCGGTGTGGACAGAATTGGTGAAGATTTAACGCTGACACCGATGACGAAATATATTTGGACCCGAGCGTTTGATCATACGACTGATGATATTTTAAGCGGCACCTATATCAACCCGCTGGATCCGACGAAATTTGTTCCTGATGATCCGGAGGTCGTTGAATATCTGCGATTTAACAAACGTAGCCGTGAAGATGTGCTCGGTGTTCGTTTGGATTATCAGTTCACCCAGAGGATGAATGTCCTCGGGGGTTTTCAGTATCGCAAGTTCACCAACCGCGATTCAAATATCAAAGACTATTTAGCGACGCCAGCGTTTGCGGATGCTGATATTCCAATTCTCTTCCGTCCAGACATCCGTACGCGTATCTTTGAAGTCCAGTCAATCAGTCGAGGTGAATGGCAAGGTTTTAATATCGTCATTCTCGCAGGTTTCAGGAGAACCACTATCTTGCTCGACCACACGACAAGTAATACCACCTTCGTGCGAGCAATGATGGGATTCTAACAACCTCTAAAAGTGCCGGGCATTTTTATGCTTGGCACTTTTTTGATTTCACCGAAACTTTCAAAAAACGAAAGTGTTTATAAAGCCAAGACTTTAGGATATAGTATATAAGGATTTAGTCGTCCGATACGAGGTGGTTGAGGCGACTTGAATTGAGGGTAATAGGTTTGGTATCGCTTCGCACCCTCTCTGTTTTAACTCCACTTCAAACTCCAATAGGGGGAATACATGAAACACCTGAGTTTAACCTTAATTCTAGCTAGTATGTTGATTATTTATGGCGCTGTTGCGTTTGCCCAAGAGGTGTCAACTGGCACCGTTCGTGGTAACGTTGTGGACACCACGACAGCACAAACGCCGATTAGTGACGTTAGAGTTCTTGTGGTCGACACCGATGGTGTGGAACATGAAGCGACAACGGATGAGGTCGGTGAATATAGCAAATCGGGCTTGCCGCCGGGGCGTTATCTCCTCAGTATTTACAAAGAGGGATATGGCGACCGAACCGGTAAACCGGTCACCATCGTTGCCGGAGGGGACCACTATGTGCCGTTGAAAATGACCAAAAAAGATACAATTGTCACTTTCTTTGCTAAGTTTGGCATTGTCTTTTGGCCGCTCCTCCTCTGTTCTGTCGCTGCGTTGACGTTCATTATCGAGCGGCTCTTCACTTTCTTAAGAAGTCGTTCCAAGCTGGGTACAGAACAGTTCATGGCAAGTATTACTGATTCTTTGCGTAACGATAACATTATGGAAGCGGTTTCAACCTGTGAAGAAGCAGGGGGCCCACTTGCAAATGTTCTGAAAGCGGGCCTGCTAAGATACAGTCAAGCCCAGATCGAAGAGGAAGATATTACGAAAGAAGAGATACAGGAATCCATCCAAGAAGCGGGACTCCTTGAGATTCCAGAACTTGAGCGAAACATTCCTGTTATTAGTACGGTTGCGGTTATCTCACCGCTATTTGGTCTTCTCGGTACAGTGATGGGTATGATTAACGCGTTTACCACAATCGCATTGGAAGGTACTGGTGACCCCCAGGCACTCGCCGGGGGTATTTCCCAAGCGTTGTTGACGACCGCCGGTGGTTTAACCATTGCTATTCCATGTCTCATTTTCTCCCAGGTCTTTGAGAGTTGGGTCAACAAATTTGTGCTTGAGATTGAACAGGTTTCGACTGAAATCGTCAACCAACTAATCCTTGGTCACTCAAGCAACGCGTAAATTTCAACCTTCTCCTGTCACCCTATAGGCATCCCCTTTGGGTGACAGGAAGACTTACCTTTTAGAATAGGAGGGCGTCGAAAATGGCAAGTACGCAAGCACCTAGTGGTATGACCCGAATGGCAGCTAGGGAGCGGAGATCGCCTAAGCTCGATATGGCTCCAATGATCGACTGTGTGTTCCTGCTTCTCATTTTCTTCATGGTTTCGACTAGCTTTGCACCGATGCCTGGCATTCGCGTTCAATTACCTCCTCCAGGTAAACCGAATCCGAATAAACCCAAAGGACTCATCGTGAGGATTGCAAACCCTGAAGGTGCTCAGAAGTATGGCACAATGATTTTAAATGACGAGATTGTTAATATGAATCAGATGTTTACCGAGTTTATTCATGCTCCCGAAGAAATTAAGAATATGGTAATCATCCAGTCAGAGCGAGATGTCATACATGAGCAGATTATTAGCGTGATGGATATTGCCAAGCAAGCGGGTATAGACAAAATCGGCTTTGCAGTGGTGGCAAGGGAATAACAAAGGAGGGTACTATGGCTATACAAATGCGGACGGGGAGAACCAAGGAACGTGGTCAAACCTTGATGATGGAACCAATGATTGACTGCGTTTTCCTATTGTTAATCTTCTTTATGGTTTCAGCGATTATGCGTGTTCCTCCGCCTTTTACGGTGACGCTGCCGGAGTCAGCTACAAAGCACGATTTTCCGCGTAAGAAATTCAATCTCTTTATCAGTGCAGATGGCAGAATTTCATTCGATGATCTGGAGATGCTAACGCTAGATGATATGGAAATGTATCTGTCGTCAAAAGAGTCTCAAATTACTACACTCATTATCAAAGCGGACAGACTTGCCAAACATGGCAGAGTTATTGATGTCATGGAACGTGCGAAACGTCGATTTAGTAAAACGGAGGGGCAGGAAATCGCTTTAATGGTGGCAGAAGAAAGTTACGGTGGGCAATAACTGCGCTATACCTAAAGGCAGCTGATGCGCTGCCTTTTTCACAACTGATTTTAGAAGTGTCGATACATTCTTAATTCTTAAAGGCAGCCAATGTGCTGCCTTTTTTTATCTAATCTTGCTAGCAAGCACCCGCAGCCCAAGCCTTTAGGGAGGAGAAAGATTGTTAGGGGACGCCTAACAATCTTTGTAGCCAGCCAAAGCATGTTGTTAAGCAAAAAAGTGTTGAATTTGTGGGCTAGGTTCTGTTGACATTTGACAAACTGAACCCATCTATCTACTTGAGACGATTTTAAGTTTAAGTATTCTGGCAGCCGGCGATGAATTGCCGAGGAGCCCCTGACTCTAGCGCAAGAGTCAGGGCTCAATCAACAATGAACATTGCGCGCCCTTTTCTGGTGTTGGTTTCGAGGGGTCAGCTGCGTAAGTCTTAATACTATTATCCCGGTATGGTAGGGCATTTCAGATGAACGAGCAAGAAAAAATCCTCATCGTCGATGATGAACCAGACACCATTCTAATCTTACAAGATCGCCTTGAAATGGAAGGGTACGAAGTGGCGACGGCTACTGATGGGGGTGAGGCACTGGAATTAATTGATCAGGACCTACCGGACCTAGTCCTTTTGGATATTCAAATGCCCCGCTTGGATGGCATCGAAACCCTTGCACACCTCCACGAAAAGTATCCCGGTCTACTCGTGCTTATGTTAACAGCACACGGCACAATCCAGCGTGCTGTCGAGGCGACGAAGCGGGGGGCGTATGATTTCTTGGAAAAACCCTTCCAACCAGAACATATTACGCAAAAGGTCGGTCAGGCATTAGAGCACCAGCGCACAGTGGAACACAGTGCTAGGGATGAACTCATCCACAACTACGAAGAAATTGTGGGCGAAAGCCCTCCTATCCTCGAAGTCTTAAAGATTATCGAAAAGGTTGCAGATACAGATTCTACAGTGTTAGTCCAAGGAGAGAGCGGTACGGGGAAGGAGCTGGTTGCTCGCGCCCTTCACCAAAATAGTTCGCGCAGAGGAAAGGCGATGGTAGTTGTCAATTGTGCCGCCATTCCGGATCACCTTCTAGAGAGCGAGCTCTTTGGATATGAGCGTGGTGCGTTTACTGGAGCCACTTACCAAAAGATTGGAAAATTTGAACGCGGGCACGGCAGCACACTGTTTTTAGATGAAATTGGAAATATGTCGATTGAACTGCAATCCAAGCTGTTACGCGCCTTGCAAGAGGGAGAAATCGAACGTTTGGGCGGCACAAAGGTTATCAGCGTTGATGTACGAATCATTGCAGCGACCAATCAAGACTTGCGACAGGCCATTGAAGCGGGGACATTTCGTCCGGACCTCTACTACCGTTTGAATATAATTCCAATCCACCTACCCCTATTGCGAGCCCGCCAGAAGGACATCTTGATATTGGCTGAATATTTTCTACAAAAACACAGTAGAGCTCACAATCAACCCGCCCGATTGATCAGCCAAAAGGCGAGAGAACTTTTCATGCAATACGACTGGCCTGGCAATGTACGAGAGTTGGAATACTCCATTCTACGGGCGGTCCTCTTCGCAGAAGGCGATGTAATTCTCCCCAAACATCTTCCCGAAGAAGTTCAGTCCACCGGGCGGCAGCCGATCGAAAGCGTACCTGTAGGATTGACAATGAAGGAGATGGAAAAAGAGCTAATCCTCAAAACCCTTGAAAGAATGGACGGCAATCGCACCCGAACGGCAGAGATTTTGGGAATTAGCCTGCGTTCTTTACAGTATAAACTGAAACATTACACAGAAGCAGGTGGGTGTGATGCGTGAAACGGCCTCTCCTTCTCTTTTTAGATAACTGTTTGTCAACCTTTTGCTTTGAAGCATACCCAAATACTTCTGCCGAGAAGCCCTATTCTCTATGAGTGCGTTGCTGAAAGAGATTGAAGACTGCATCCAGTCTTGCCCGATTCGTAGAATCCTCTGAGAATAGACGAGATAGTCGTCCATAAAATTTCAAAAACGCCAGATTAAAGTTTTGTGACGCCTGAGGGGACTTCTCAATTTGAACTAGCTCCGTAATCCCCTTCCAGCCACTTTCCTGAGCCTTCAATTCTTCCTTAGTGGCTACAGGGCTTGCGACAACTTGCTCGAATGCACGAAAGGCTTTACGATACTGCCCATCCCGAAGATATGCCCATCCAAGGGTATCCAGGAAGTTTTTTTCCGTCGGGGCTTGTCTCACCGCGTTTAGTGCAAGTTCTACGGTCTTTTGGGGATTGGTCTGCTGTTCAACATAGAGCCACGCCAAGTTGTTGCTCCATGTTCCATTTTCGGGATCTTTGTCGACAGCTCCCTGATAAAAATCTTCCAGCTTGCGATCCCAAAATCTTCTCTCCTGAGGAGCAAGCTCCTTGGCACGCGTATAAAAGTATTCCAGATTGAGATAAAGGGCCTGATTATAGCCCTGTTTATCTATGACCGCCTCACATAATTCGATATAGTCCGTAAGTTCTGCTTTTTCATTTGGGCGGTCGTAAGCGGTTGCTTGGTAAACCCAAAACAAATTATTATTCCAAACGGGGTTGCTCGGATCCGCTTGGAGTGCCTTTTCATAGAACTGTTTGAGTCTATGTGTCCAAGAAGCGTCATCCGGAAGTGCCTTTAATGCCTCGACATAAAGGTTCTCAAGAGCTGCGTAAGCATTGGGATCATAAGGGCGTCTTAAGATTTCCTTCTCATAACTTTTGATATAATTGGGGAGATCTGCAGGGGATACCCTATCAACCTGCCGTTCAACCGTTTCCACCGAGTTTGTAGAGGCATGTAAAACGGTCATGACACCACTGACAACTGCCAACCCCACAAGTACTGTTACCAGGCCTGTCACGATCTTTTTTTCACCTTCATGATGGCTATAAATTGCTGGCGCAAGGACCATCCCACCAACAAACCCCGCGAACAGTCCGCTGAGGTGGGCAGCGTTGTTGACGTTGTAACCAAAGTGTGGGAGGACGTAAAATCCAAGAAAAAGATCGATTCCAACAAATGGGAGCAGCCGTAAGCCGAGAATTCGTCCCAGTCTTCGAGGCAGGCGGTCCTTGTAGCGGATGCCCAGAGCGATAGCAACACCGATTAACCCGAATACGGCACCCGATGCCCCAACCCCCAAGGCGTCTCGGACAAAAAGCAAACTCGCAATGCTGCTGACGCTTGCTGAAATCAAGTAGAAGAGCAGAAATCGACTTCTGCCGTACAACCCTTCCAGTAAGCTGCCCAGGAGGAAGAGTATACCCATATTCAGGAGGAGGTGCAAGGCGTGGGCGTGCAAAAAGGTACTTGTTAGCAGACGCCAATATTCACCTTCTTCGACGATGAGATGATAAGAATACGCCCCAAATTGGATCAGAGACTCCAAGTCTTGGGAGGAAGCAATCAACCGAAGTTCGAGTGGGTGAAAAACAATAACATTCAGTGCAATTAAAATGAGTGTTACAACGGGCAATCTTTTGCGGTACTTGAGAAACCCGTGTTCAACTCCCAACTCGTTTTTGCGGCTTTTCGATTTATCAGTGCTTGCGTTTCCTGAATCGCTGTCAAGGCTCCACAGTTTCCGAACTGTCGGGAGTTCGCTAACAGGCTGCCACTGACCATCGGTGAGCGTTTCGGACCATACAGAGGCATCCCGCGGTATGCGCCCCAGCTTTATCCAGTCGTATAAGGTCTTCTCATCGATTTCAGAGATTTGATCTGTGATTTGAATCTTCATCTTCTGAAAAACCTATGGTAATAGATGAGGGTCATTTGTTACCTCTTACTCGTCCAGCCATTATCTTTTTAACAGCTGCCAATGAATAGGTATTGAGAACATCAGTTTTCTCCAGCCAACCACGCCGGGCAACATTAATCCCGAATAGACCACGTCCTATATCAGCGATTGCATGTGCATCGGTGTTGATCGAGAGTAGGGCACCGCGAGAGCGCGCCTGCCGCACCGCATTCGGTTCAAGGTCCAATCGGCTAGGGGCAGCGTTAACCTCTAACGCCACACGGTTCGCTGCCGCTGCATCAATCACCGCTTCAAGGTTGATTGCGTACCCCGGGCGCCGCCCTAGCAGGCGTCCTGTTGGATGTCCAATGATAGTAACATACGGATTCTCGATTGCGCGGATAACACGATTGGTCATCTCTGCTTCACGCATTGAAAAACCCTCATGAACACTTGCCACAACGATATCAAGCTGCGCCAAGAGCTCATCAGAAAAGTCGAGACTGCCGTCCTTCAGGATATCAACCTCTGAACCGGTGAGTACTTCCAGGCCATCAATTTCTGCATTGATTGAGCGAACTTGTTGAATCTGGGCCAACAACTGTTCAGGTGTTAAGCCGTTGGCAACTCGTGAGGATTTGGAGTGATCGGTAATGGCGATGTACTCATGTCCAAGCGATGCCGCAGCTTCGACCATCTGTCGAATTGTACCCCGCCCATCGCTCCAATTAGTGTGCATATGCAGATCACACCGTAGATCGCTCTGTTCGATAAGGGTTGGCAGATTATTCTCTAATGCTGCCTCAATTGAATCGGCGTCGCCTCGCGATTCAGGGACGATGAATGGCAATCCAAGTTGACTGTAAATGTCAGATTCCGTCCTATTTTTTGACCAATCTGGCAACCGTTCACCCATTGCCTCAATATCTTGAGATGCTGCAACCTGATTGAGTCTAGTTAAGTGTATATCGGCCCCTGTTGTTACAAATAAAGTCGCCTCATATTCCGTCTCACTGATACAATGAACCCGCAATGGAAACCCTCTATCCACAGAGGCGACAACTCGGCCCTCATCTTGTATCACCGGAGATGCCACCCCTTTCACTCCGGACAACACTTCAACAATCCCCTGTGCACGGCCACATTCAGCAACTAGCTCAATGCTTTGTAATACCTCCTCGCGCCTGCGAAGATCCCCGGTGAAATCCAACCGTTTGACATCTGAGCAGTTTTTGAGTGCATCAAAAACAGCATCCGCAATCGGTAAAATCTGCTGGAGCGGGCGCATCTTTTTTTGTGCTTCGAGAAATCGTAAACCCTCATCGATTAATCCGATTGTCTTGGCACCCATCCGTTGCATCTGCTTGAGCCGATCGGTATCAATTGCTGTTCGGAGATCGCTGAGACTTTTCACACCCAATTCCTGATAAAACCGTCCCGCTGTTTTCACCCCCACCCCCCGAATTGCGAGTAGGTCTAGCACATCGGCCCCCATTTCCTGAATCAGATTATCATGGAAAGGGCACCGTCCTGCTTCCAGCATTTCGTTAATTTTCTGTTCAATGGCTTTGCCGATTCCCGGAATTGAGCGCAGCTTTCCCTCCTCTGCCAGTCTATAGAGGTCCGCCGAGAGTTCATCAACAGTCTCCGCCGCTCGATCGTAAATTCTAGCACGGAAGGAGTCATCGCCTTTGATTTGAAGCAGATTGCCGATGTTTCTGAACACTTCACTGATTTCGTCGTTTGTCATCTTGTAAGTTCTTCTTTTCTTTGTGGTGTGTTGTATGATGCGTTTGAATATTTTACCACACAGAGAAGGAAGGTGCAAAAGATTTAATTCCTGGCAGCACTCGATACCCAAGGCTATACTGGAGGGCGAACCTTAATTATCAAAATCTTCCGATCTAAAACTCCGTAAGATGTTCACTGACCGTGGTGAAGGTAAAAAGTGCGGTCGTCTAAGCCTCCCCTCGGTCCCCCGCAAGGGGGGGTAGGGAGGGTTAGGGTGCTTAGGGGGCAAGCAATCGGGTTGGAAACTTCTCCCCGGCAATTGCATCAAAATCGATAAATGCTTCTAGCGTTACTCCTGCAACCGGTAAATCCGTATCTCTGGATGCGTCAATGCCCGTATCGGAAATGGCGCGCCGTGGTCAGAAATCGAGATACCGAGAAAGCGGGGCTGACGCTGAAAACGTTGGGCGAGTGTGTATCGGCTCGACTTCCCGAGAATCCGCTCGTAGAATTCCATCGCCGCCTCTGTATCAACCGTCTCCAACGGATACCAATCAATTGCAGAGTAATGTGTTGGCTTCGCAGCGTAGTTTAGAAAGACCTCCGCATTTGGCATCAAAACAAGTACCCACTCTGCTTCCTTCCCTTTGTCCTCTCGATCCAGTCTTGGCAGCAACCAATCAAACAAGATTTCAGGTTCGTATTCGACCGCTTCATCCGGTGGGATATTCGATTCTATCCATTCAGCCGCCTCAACTGTCGTTGGGGTAGATTTCATAACACTGGCAAAGGCAGCAGTATAAATCAGCGAATATGCACTTACCCCACCCAAAATCAGGACCGATAGGGCGGGCTTTGCCCACTGTTTCAGAATCGAATTTCGATAGCCCCGATCGGATTGGGTGAGCACGGTGCTCACTCTACCGATACCTCCTGCTGCGAATAGTATCAACAGCGGGTAAATCAGCAAGAGATGACGGACAAATTTCAGTTTGTGTGAACCGATGAATAGTAGGTAGGGTATCACAAAGGCGAGGAGGATTTTATCCCCATCTTTCCGTAGGATTATTGCCGACAGAGTTCCGGCGATTGCAAGCAACGCCAACGGTGTCCCCATGCCCCACTGCAGAAGCCTCCACAAATAGGTAAATCGATTGAGCCAGTTGATTTCGCCGGTCGCAAACAGTCCCAAGTGTCCTTTTTGGTAATGCGAGGATTCGTAGAGGAGGGCATTGAAGAATAGATTCCACTCTGGAGAGAAGATATCGATCAGCCAGTACGGACAGATGATCGTGAACGTCGCTCCTGCAACCCCGATAACGGTCGCTAATTTCAAGAGAAAATCTGAAGGCCGAAAACGCTCGGATCGCAGGAATAGAAGGATGGCAACGGATAAGCCTGCGAAGATCGTTGTGAACTTGACAGCGAAGCCGATTCCCGCGATAACGCCCAGCCAAACGGCTTGACGCAATGAAACGGATTGTGCTTTGGCACAGAACCAGAGCAGTAGGGTTACACAGAAGGTCGCGGGGATGTCAACGAGTGCAAAGCGAGACTCGTTCGTTGTATGCAACATTGCTACGGCGAGCAATCCACCGCTGATAAGTCCAGTAGAGCGGCTGTAAAACCGGTGCCCAATCTGATACGTCAGCCAGATGGTCGTCGTTGACAGCAGAACGTTTATCAAGCGGCCCAGCCAGATAATGTGAACCACTGTGAGTTCTAATCCAAACGTCTCTAAAACCATCCCAATCGCCGCAATTAGGTAGAACCAAGCGGTTCCGGGCCAATTATAGATATCGGGTGAGGATTCAAGATGGATGAGATTGAGGATGTCGTGTGCAATCAGCGGCTCACGTGGATCAGGGTGGTCGGGCAAGCCGACGCCAAGCCCAACGATTCGGAGAACGAAGCCGATTGTAAGGATAGGAATGAGAACCAGATCAATCCGAAAGAAGCGTGTCATTCTTCAAGGAGTACACAGGTATCCCAGCTTCCAATTGTCAGCAGCTCACTTGCAAACCTTCGCCCACATTTGTTCAGAGATTGCAGCTCTAATTTTCTCTGATTGATCCGACATAGCTGGCAGTCCGAGTTTCTTGAAAATCTGCCGCCACCGCTCTGGTTGAGTGACATCGACATAGACTGGCAAAAAGCCAAGGTTCAAATAGGTCTTAATCGCCGGCAACCGAAAATCGTCGGTGCCGAGTTTAGCGCATTTGAAACCATGTTCTTGAAGGTACAATAGCACACAGAGCGTTACACATTTACCGAGCTTATGTCCTGTGTGGACAGAGTGAACGCCAACCATGTGGACAATGCCAACCTCTGTTTCATGGGGCGTATCTTTCCAGGCGCACGTCGTGCCGACCGGCGTGCCTTGATAGGTGGCAAAGTAGAGTCCCTCCGGGTCAAACACATCGCGGTCCATAATATCACGGCGGGCATCTTCAGCGGTGCGCTCCCCGCCAAACGAGTCGCTGATCACGTTTGCCCAGTGTACATCGTCTCCCTCCTGATAGGTACGGATTTCATACCCCTCTGGGATTTCCAGTTGTGGTAATCCATCCAGATTGGGCCGAACCATTCTCAATTGCCTTGCCATCTAATTCTCCTGTGTATGTGTGGCATTTGGGAACTATAACATAATGCGTAAGGGGGCTTATGTCTAATGACCGTTCATGGAACCTGTGAATGGTCATTAGACCGATCGCTAATTACGAATTACACTTTACTGTATTATGTTTTAGGCTAACTTAGCTCCGTACTTGACATCTGCTCCAGCGCGAGCATAAGTGCCTGAGTCCCTAAGCGCCCGTGTCCTTGGGCTTGGACAGCGAGATAAAGCTGATGCACAAGTGCGAGTCCGGGCAAGCTCAAGTTCATCTTCTTGGCTTCATCAAGCGCGATGCCCATATCCTTGATGAAGTGCTCGACGAAGAAGCCAGGGTCAAAGTTGCGTTGGAGGATACGGGGAGCAAGGTTATCAAGGGACCAACAGGCGGCTGCGCCTCCGCTGATCGATGATAGCATCGTCTCCAGGTCTAATCCCGCTTTATAGCCGTAGAGCAATGCTTCACAGACACCGGCCATCGTTCCGGCAATGGTGATTTGGTTACACATCTTTGTGTGCTGTCCGGCACCTGCCCCGCCCTGATGCACAATATTTTTCCCCATCGCCTCAAAGAGTGGCATAACAGCTTCAACGGCATCAGCATCGCCGCCTACCATAATGGAAAGGCGCGCTTCCCGTGCACCCACATCGCCGCCGGAAACAGGCGCGTCAATGGAAGAGAGGTCTTGCGGCTTCGCTGCCGCATAAATTTCTTGTGCCAACGAAGGTTCGGTTGTCGTCATATCAACGATGATACTGCCGGCCCTCGCGCCTGTCAAAATACCATTATCGCCGAGGTAGACTTCGCGCACATCGGGCGGGAACCCGACGATGCTGAAGATAATATCTGACGCTGCCGCAACTTCGCTTGGCGAATCTGCCCAAGAGGCTCCGTCATCAAGCAACGGTTGCGCTTTTGTTTTGGTTCGATTGTAGACTGTCGCCGAATACCCGAGATCCATGATATGTTGGCACATCCAGCGTCCCATCACACCTGTTCCCACCCAGCCAATTGTCGTTCCCTTTGGATCGATTGTTGTCGCCATTATTATATCTCCTTAGATTTGTTGTAGGTTGTAAGCAATTGCGTAACGCAATGCGTATTAGAACCAGCCATTCGCTCGATACCAATCTGCTGTTTCCTTAATCCCTTTTTTAAGGCAATAGATTGGGCGATAGCCGAGTTCCTTTTGTGCCTTCGTGCTGTCACAGATCCAAAACCGTTGTTTCAGATCTCGCACTCTTTGGCGGTTCAAGGTTGGGGCTTGAGACATGATCTTCGCTGCAGCTTCCGTAAAGATTGAAATAAAATCCAGCAGAAAAAGCGGCACTTTCACTTTGAATGGACGCTTTCCCAGCGCATCAGCAATTACGCGCTCAATCCCCAGCCATGTATGAATATCACCGTCCGTCAGAAAATAGGTTTCACCGATTGCACGCTCAGACACAGCGGCAGTATAAATTCCTGCTACCAGGTCTTTGACGTGCACCAAACTCAACAACTTATCCGCGTCCCCGAGGATTGGCATCACTCCACGATTGATTATCTGAAAAAACAAAAAGATGTCTGCATCCCTGGGGCCATAGACAGCCGGTGGACGAATAATCGTTATGGGTAGACGGTTTGCGTACTCACGGACAATCATCTCGCCTTTGAGCTTGCTACTACCGTAGTCCGTTAGTGGCTGCGGGATAACATCTTCGGTGTTTGGTGTTGCATTGCGACTTGGACCGACTGCGGCGAGGCTGCTGCAATAGACAAACCGATTTAAGTTTGGCTGTGCCCCCAAGCACGCTTCAATAAGATGCTCTGTTCCCCCAGCGTTGACTCGGTCATACGTTGCAGCGTCCGGGGCTTTGGTCAAACCGGCGAGATGAAAAACCAAATCGGCGTCTCGGACATGGCTTGTCAGCGCATCGATATCATGCAAATCACCCATGACCATTTGGATTTGCTGCGATTGTGCAGCAAGGAGATGGTTAAGCCAACGCAGATTACTCGTTTGGCGGATTAAGCAGGTGACATGATAGCCGTGATCGACAAGTCGCTCGACCAGATGGCTTCCGATAAAACCCGTTCCGCCGGTGACATAAGCTTTCATAATCAATGGTGCTTGTTTGCAACTGTTGGGACCGAGAGCGATGCGTGAAACGTGAAGACCGGAAAACAGGAAGACGGACAAAAGTGGGAGCGAGTCAAAACCCTCACCCCCTCATCTGCTCGTTTTCTAACGGCGGCGTTGTTTGAATGTGTTTCTGCCCACCATGCTATCATCATACAATAGCGCGACGAGTTGATTGTATGTTAAGACAGGAATCTTGTCCCATTGCGGATTTCGGTCATCCCCGATGCGAATGGCGTGAGGGTGATACCGTGCTGTTTGTGGATTTTTCCCATTGCGTACCGCCCACTTGCCCCTTTTGGTTTTATAAGGGTCTCCAGTAATAATCTCCCCTTGTGTGTCAAGCAGATAGCCTCGATTCCATGCTCTCCATTTTGAAGCAGAAACCAAGCTATATCCCCTCTTCCTATGAACATCTATCATGGGACCATTGCCTTGTATGCTGTCGGGGTAGCGAATAATCAAGGGCAAAACATCGTCGAGAGCGGTGCTCTCATTCAGCATGGCGAAGACTTGAACGACGTTCCAATCCCTTCGCTCGTAGCTAATTCGCTTGTTGTTCACATCGTATCATACCTTTTGTATTTGTAGAAGTGGGAGTTGGTTCGTCCGATTCCATCCATTCGGATATAACCAATCAACATAATCGCGCAGTGTTGGCTCAAGCCTTACACCGTTCCATGTCTCTGGTATGCAGAACGGTCTGGCAAGTAACGCATTGAAGAAGATTCGCTCATCGGGAGGAGCTCCCCTGCCCCCTCCTTCTTTCCCTTGATAAATTTCAATGGGTAAAGCATGGACAACTATATCCATTACTGTATCTTCAAATGATGGTAGTTGTAACTGCGGGCTAACCTCCCCTTGTTTCGGTATCCTCCTGTGGTACTGGTATTGATCCCTCGTAATTATTATGTGCCTTCTTTCTGGCCTCTTCAAGCGAAGTCTCTCCCGTATGCTCAATCCATCCGTATTCCCCTCTTTTTTGTCTCTCCGTCTTCGTTTTCGTTGGGGTCGAATCGGTCAAGCGTGAAAAGATTTCTGACGGCACCATGGCAAGCGGCTGTGTCTGAGAATCCAGATCGACGTGCTTCTAGGTTTTTACGGTAGATGTGCACTGATAAGCACGGCTGTGTTAGTTTGCTCACCCCAAGCGGCCCACAAGTCGCAAATTCTTGTCTCGAGTTCACAGTCTTTAACAAGCTAGGGTTGAATGTTGACATCCAATCCCAACCACCGCAACAATCGTCCAATGATTGGGCGGTTCGTGATGATAGAGAGGTGAATCCGAATATACTTCTTTGACTTGGTGGATTGAATCACGATACTTCAATCTCCCTCTTGTTGTGAGCCACCTGCTTTTTTTTTCTGTGTCGGTCAATTAGGCGGGGTAAATCGTTCTCGACACATTCCCGGACAATCTCCGAGAAATTCAACCCCAATTCAGCTTTGAGCGATTTTATTCTCTCTGCCATCTTCCCCAAGAATCCTGTCCTCTGGTAGTGCGGCTTCGATGATTTGTTGATGTTTGTCCGAGTATTCGTCCTGTGCTACTGGGTCTGTAGATCCCCATGTGTTACTATATCATATGTGATATGGCGCAATGATCCAATGAACGCTTGAACACTGTGGAAACGCCCTCCTACTCACACCAAAGGTTTCATAAGCGAAACGTGGATGGATGCGTTGCCCTCTCGCGAGCTTATTCCTCGATTTCCTGATTTTCTTTCATTTCTCGATGCCGGAGGTCTTTCGTCAATTGTGACATCAAGACAATTCCGCCGACCGCGACGCCGCAATAGGTTGTAAAAAATCGTGTGATTAGGGCATACAGTCCAATTGCTCCGGAGGCAAGTAGAGGCTTCATCAGTATTGCAATTAAAAACTCTGAAATACCACTTGCGCCGGGGCTAGGTGCAAATAAAGTCACAAAACTGATTATAACTTGAACAGCGATCACATGCCAAAAAGGAGCGTCTCCCCCTAAAGCGCGAACAACGACATAGCCGCCGACGAACCGACTCATATAAATACCTATCGTAAAAACGAAGCTCAGCAGGCAGACCAGTTTATGTTCATTGACGAACATACGAGTGAACGCCTTGTGCTCCACAATCACGTTTTCGAGGGTAAGGATTAGACGGTCTAGAATGTTTGCAGCAAGTCGAAAGCCGCGTCGTCTTGGCAGTTGGATACGGGTCAGAGGCATCAAAACTGTTTCAGGTTTGATAAGCAAAAGGAGGAAGCCAAAAAGAGTAAACGCAAACATCAACAGACTATATTGACTGACAAGCGTGATTGCTTTGGGAAGAAAGTCGGGGGCGCGCTGCACAACATACCCTGTCGAAAGGATGAGGAACGTCAGTGTACCAATGAAACTGATGACACCGGTGGTCACAGTTCCTGAGAACGGCACACCCGCCCGATTAAAAATATAAAGATGCCCCAGACCTCCAGTTTGAAATGGTGTGATTCCTCCGATACACAGGGTTGCCAAATTGGCTCGTAGACCATGAATGAATGTCACGCGGGGCGACATCCTCCGAACAAAAATATAGAGACGCGCCCCCCCCGATAACCAATCGCAGAACATGCAAAGCACAGCGAGAAGTAAGAATTTCACGTCCATTTTATCACGTAAGACCGTTCCAATATTTTCAGTATCACTTCGTAGAAAGCTAAGATATAATCCAATAACTGTGCATAGAATGAAAAACAGTATTCCACGAGCAAAATTTTTCGGATTTAGCGATTTGCTAAAGAATTCTTTCATGCACTGTTTCCTTGGTTCATAGATATTTCAAAACGGCCTGCCGCGTCAACTGTGAATTGATGGGTCCGGGCAGTATAGGAAGCAGGCTTGATAGCGAGATTCCAAACAACTTGCCGACTCACCACGAAATGGGCAAGCGGTCCACTTTATCCTACAATCAATTTCTTACATAATCTCCAAGTCCAAACGAATATCCAACGGCATCGCTGAATGCGTCAATGCGCCAACAGAGATTAAATCCACACCCGTCGCAGCAACAGCTTCCACCTGATCTAATATAATCCCCCCTGATGCTTCAGTGAGAACGTTCTCGTCAATCTTTCCGACAGCAGTTTTCATGAGATTGATTGGCATGTTGTCGAGCAATATAATGTCTGCCCCTGCCGCCTGTGCTTCTTCAACCTGGTCGAGTGTCTCCACCTCGACTTCGATTTTCATCGTGTGAGGCACAGCCGCCCGCACCCGTTCGATTGCCTTCGCAATACCCCCGGCAGCGACGATGTGATTATCCTTGATCAGTACGCCATCGTAAAGCCCGAAACGGTGGTTATGTCCGCCGCCGACACGCACCGCATACTTTTGTAGGGCTCGCCATCCGGCGGTGGTCTTTCGGGTATCGATGATTTTGACATTGTATTGGGTTGTAGTAGCAACGAACTGTGCGGTCAATGTGGCAGTTCCCGAAAGACGTTGCAAAAAATTAAGAGCAATCCGTTCACCGGTGAGGATGGATTTTGCGCTCCCCTCGACCGTCGCAATTGGTGTCATGCTTTTGCCCCGATCACCGTCAGCAACAAGCATCTGAAAATTAAGATTCGGATCCAGTTTTTCAAAAATGCGCTGTGCAATCGGCAGTCCAGCAATCACGCCCTCAGTCTCGGTGAGGATTGTGCCCACCCCTTGCTGCAACGGAGAAACTGTGGATTCGGTCGTAATATCGCCAATGCCGATATCTTCTGCGAAGGCTAATTCTATGAGCGGATCGATTGAGCGAAAGTTTAACATTTCGGGCATTCGATTAGGCATTTGCTGTGTTTTAACTCCATAACTCTTTGAGCAGAATCACCAATCCCGGGGACAACGACTGTATAGCTTGAGAGGCGTTCACGATACGCCCCTCCTTTCTCCGTGAATTGCCTCATCGGTCGGATATTCAAATGTACATCCCCTGACGAGGAATCAATTTTTCTTCTGGTTTGCGAATATAGGAGAGGGCGTGCTTGAAAATTAAGACCTCTGACGCAGGTGCTTCTCCGGCGGTTGTAATGCTGATGAGATAAGGATTCATCCAGTTAATTTTTCCCTTGACGACGCCATCGCCGAGTGTCCCGAATTCGAGAACTTCCTCCTTACTTAACTGGGCTTCAAATTCATCGGTGTCTGATGAAACCCCCAGTTCAGCGTATAGCCGTTCAATCTCTTGTTTGAGCAGATTAATATCTTCTCGATTTTGACGAATCTGCTTCTCTAAAACCTCAACATCTGCAAGGCCGATTGGTTCTTTAGGCATTGTTCGTCAGGGTCCTCCAGCGGTTAATTGATGCTTATGAATTATTGGACGAAGCCAGGGTATAGAGCCGACAGGGGCATACCACAATGACTTCTGGCAGAAACAGAGACAAAGGATAGCATCTCAACAAATCCTTGTCAAGAGTTTTTAATGGATAGGTGGAGCGATTTGAAATCTGTCTACAGATAGCAGATTTTTTCCTTGATAAGCGATATGGATCCTGTTACAATGAAAGACATTTCAAAGTGGCAATTAAATTAGGAGGTAGATAACATGGGTGAAGCATTAGGATTGATTGAAACAAGAGGTTTAGTTGGTGCCATTGAAGCAGCAGATGCGATGGTCAAAGCTGCCAACGTAACACTTGTCAGCAAAGAAGAAATTGGGGGTGGATTGGTCACCGTCATGGTTCGTGGGGATGTCGGGGCGGTCCAAGCCGCAGTGGAAGCAGGGGCCGAAGCTGCAAAGGTTGTCGGTGAATTGATCTCTGTGCACGTCATTCCGCGTCCACACGCAGAAGTTGAAAATATGTTGACTCGTGGATAACTGTCATCCCGAACCCTTCGGCTAGTTCAAGGCGGGTGCTAAGTGGCTCTTTCTCTATAATCTACCGCACAAGGATGGAGAATTCGCATTGGAAGCCTGAATTTCCTAGCCGCATCATAGATTAAGGAGGTCCGTATGGCAGAAATCGACGAAGCACAGATTGAGGAGATTGTTGCACAAGTCATCAGGAATCTTCAGAGTGAGGGGCAGAGTTTATCGTCGACAACACCTCAGCCCCCAGTTGCGGGTGCGTCCGATATGGGGATTTTTCCCACCGTGGATCAAGCGGTTGCTGCTGCCAAAACCGCCCAGGCGGAATTTGTAAAGCTCGGCTTTGCCAAACGGAGGGAAATCATTGAAGCCATCAGGCAGACATCGCTTGAGCATTCAAGGGGCCTTGCAGAAATCGCTGTCGAAGACACAAAAATGGGGGTTGTTGAACATAAAGTGATGAAGAATGATGGCGGGGCAAACCTATCGCCCGGCGTGGAAGATTTGAGCTCGGAGGCAACAACTGGGGATACAGGGCTGCTGCTTGTGGAGTACCTTCCCTTTGGTGTGATCAATTCAATCACTCCGACCACGAACCCGACATCGACCGTCATCAATCACGCAATCATTATGCTCGCAGCTGGAAATTCGGTTGTATTCAGCCCACATCCAAATGCACAGAAATGTACTCAGGAAACGATGAAGGTTATCAACGCAGCGGTTGTCAAAGCAGGGGGCCCTCCCAATATGCTCACAACCGTTTCAGAGGCGACATTGCGGCGGGCGAAGGAGATTATGGACCACCCGGATATCGCAATCGTCGTTGCGACAGGCGGCGGCAGCGTTGTGAGAGCCGCGCTTACCAGCGGCAAGAAGGCGATTGCAGCAGGCCCCGGCAACCCACCAGTCGTCATCGACGAGACCGCAGATTTAAAGGAAGCAGCGAAGCATGTTATAACCGGAAACAGTTTTGACAACAACCTGCTCTGCATCGGCGAAAAAGCCCTCTTTGTCGTTGATACTGTTGCTGATGAAGTGGTTTGTGAACTGCAAAACAACGGCGGTTACTTGACCAATCCACGCGAGCGGCAAGCCGTCGAAAATGTTGTCATCCAAAATGGCGAGCCCAACATTGACTACATCGGTAAAGATGCAAGCGTTATCCTTGAAGCGGCAGGCATTCGGGCGAAAACAGAGACGGTTTCCGTCGTTGTTGAAGTTCCCGCCGACCATACCTTCATTATTGACGAATACCTGATGCCAGTACTTCCGGTGGTGCGGGTGCGTGATTTTGATGAGGCGGTGAATGGTGCGCTAGCGGCAGATGGGGGACGTGGACATACGGCAATGCTCCACACCAACAATAGTGCGCGAATCACGCAATTTACGCAGACGATGAATTGCAACGTTGTTGTTGTGAACGCGCCATCTTACGCGTGCGCCGGAATTGATGGTGAGGGATTCCTAGCGATGACGATTGCGGGCCCCACCGGCGAAGGGTTTACTTGTCCACGCACTTTCACCCGTCAGCAGCGACTGACCGTTGCAGGAGGGTTGTCCACTCACACATTGTGAGGAGGTCTAGATGATGCAGATTCTCACGATTTTTCTCCTAATTGTGTTGACAATGTGTCAATGGGGATTCGCCGAAACGATTTCCTTACCCCCTGACGCAGCAGGCGGCCCCGCATCCGCTAAAGAAGAGGAGGACTTCGTTGCCAAACCCATCGAAGAGATAGAAAAACTTTTCCACCAGAAACAGTACCAGATTGTCATCGAAGAGTGTGAACGCCTAATTGCCTATGACCCACGGCGTTGGGAGTCAACTTGGGCACGCTTAAAACTGAGTGAATGCTATACCGCACTCGGGCATCCTGAAAAAGCACAGGCGATTTTGGCTGAAGCCGAAATGTCCTCTCCCGAAGAGCAGGCAAAGGTCCTGATGTGGGAACTTCATAACGCGATTGAGACAGGCAATCTTGATAACGCCGACAAACTAGTAGATAAGATTGAAGCAAGATTCATCGGAGATGACTTCGTTCTTGAGGCGATGGAGAGTATCACGGTGTCGTACCTAGAGCGGCGTCGGCTTGAAGAGGCCCGACGCCGAATCGATCAGATGCTCCAGCGGTATCCCTTTCAGGAGAAAACGTTCTGGGTGTCGCTCCGTTTAGGCGAACAGTATCGTGATGAGCGTGGGGAGCCTCAACAGGCAATCGAATTATTTCAGAAAATACGGAAGACCCAGCCATACCGTGTTGAAGCCTCCGTTCAACTTGCTGCAACCTATCGGGAAATGGGAAAATTCGATCACGCAATCGAGGCGTGTAATGAAGCGATTGAAACCTATCCTGCACACTGGAACATGGTCCATGTTTGGTCAATGCTAGGCGATATGCACCAAGAAAAGGACGACTTGCAGGCTGCTGTCAAAGCGTTTCTCATCGCCAGTGAGTTTCGTGGAACCGATCAAGCCCGGTGGGCACTCCGTCGGGTGGCCCAACTTTACCAGCAGTTGGGAAAATCGGATCAAGCGGTTGCGCTATTGACTAAACTCTCTGTCGAGGGACTGCCGGATAGATTTGATGCAGAGGTATTAATCAATCTCGCCGAAGCCCATATCGAGCGTTCCAACTACGAGCGCGCAGAATCAATACTCAAAGAGCTGGTAGAATCCTATCCGCAAACCGAGCACGCTCAGAAAGCCGTGCTGCAACTCCTCGAAATTTATTGGAGAACTAACCAACACGAAAGAGCAGTTGATCTCTTTAGGTCCCTCCTCGTTCACCCCAATCCGCATCTGCGTCTGCAAGTCATCCACCGTTTGATCGAAGCCCTGCCCGAAGAAGCCCTCCTCCCCGAATTGGAAGAGAGAGGTAAACTCCCCGAACTTGCGAGAATACTCCGTCAAGCCGTGGATAGAGCGACCAGTCCCGCCGCCGCATTGGATCCTTTACGCGGTTTAGCTGTCATCGTCAAATGGCAGGATAATTGGGATGAGGCAATCAAAGTTAATACACGGCTCATCGAAGATTATGACGATCTGCTGATTGAACTCCAGGCGCGTGAGCACCTTGCGGAGTGCTACGGTATCAAAGGCGAGTTTGATAAGATGCTTAATCAGGTGAACCAGATTTTAATCATTGCCCCCGGCGGCCGGGAAGCCCTGTCAGCAAAGTTACATGTCGCGTACTATCAGTTAGAGCAAGGGCGCAATCCGAGCATCGCATTGAAACTTTTGCGGGGGCTCGTAGAGGAATATCCCAATTCGGAAGAAGGGCATGAAGCGATGGAGATGTTAGAGCGATTTGAGGAGCATAGAAGCGAAAGAAATCATCGGCATAACAACAGATAGGTCAAACCTCGATATCGGTAAGGAGGCACAAATGGAAAAACTCGCCATCCGCGGTGGGCCTAAGTTACGAACCACCCCCTTCCCGGAGCGCGCTCCGTTCGGAGAACGTGAAGAGCAATTTCTGCTTCAGGCTGTGCGTAGTCAGACCCTTTTTGTCAAAAGCGGGACGTTCGTCAAAGAGTTAGAAAAGGAATTTGCCGCGTTTTACGGCACACAACATGCACAGGCATCAACGAGCGGGACCGCTGCCATCCATACAGCGGTGGGTGTCGTCAATCCCAACCCCGGCGATGAAATTATCACCGCGCCGATCACTGACCCCGGCAGTGTTATGCCAATCTTAATGCAGAATGCCGTGCCAGTTTTTGCCGATGTAGATCCCAAGACCCTGAACATGACCCCTGAATCCATTGAGGCAAACATTACCGACCGCACCCGCGCCATTATTCTGGTACATCTTTTTGGTCATCCGTGCGATATTGATGAAGTCGTGAAAATTGCTAAAAAGCATGACGTCATCCTAATTGAGGACTGCTGCCAAACCCACGCAACGAAGTACAAGGGACGTTACGCCGGGACATTTGGGCACATGGGGTGTTTTAGCTTTCAGCAATCGAAGCACATGACTACGGGCGACGGTGGGATGATTCTGACCAACAATCAGGAAACCTATATCCGTTTGAAACTCTTTTCGGACAAAGGTTGGGACTATCAATACATGGGCGACCGTGACCACGCCTTCCTCGCCCCCAACTACCGTATGACAGAGATGCAGGGTGCTGTTGGTTTGGCGCAACTTGAGAAACTGGGGGATGTCGTCGAGCGACGCATCGCGCTCGGAAGGTTACTCACCGAACTGATTGCCGACGCCCCCGGCATCGTGGCTGTCCCGCTGCCATCTGACCGCGAGGTCTCTTGGTGGAACTATATCTTTCACGTTACTGGGCACGATCCCGACGAATTTTGTAAGGCAATCTCTGCCGAAGGCGTCTCGATGGGTGCCCATTACATCAAGGATCCAATCTATATGCGGGGCGACTTTCTGACGAAAGGACGCACCTACGGCGATAGCCAGTTCCCGTTTAACAGTCCGTATGTCAGCCGTGAATACCATTACGGTCCCGAACTGGTGCCCGGCGCAGTTGAAGGCTTGAGAACAGTAGTCGTCCGTGGCATCCACGAGCACATGAGCCTGGACGACATTCGGGACATCGCCACGGCAATCAACAAGGTGGCACATGGACTGGCTGGATCGACGTGATGGAAGTAAGCTGCTTTATTAAATGGTTGGTCAATCGAGGTGCCCTCGTTTAGTAGAGAACAACAATCGGTGTTCTCTACGATATGTGTAAATGGTCAGGGTCGCGATTCAGAGGGGACGTGCTCTACTACCTGTTTTGTATAGGTTGAAAGCTCTCAGAACAGAGGGGCATTCCAATTCCCGACTCTCGTGTCGATTTCTGACCCTTGGCTTACCAGCTAGCAACCTGCGACTAATTAGGAGTTACGCACTTGAGTTGGTAGGCGCGCAATTCAACCCGCGTCTTTAAGGTAGCCGGCATACGGCGTATGCCGTAACCGTTGTGCCAATGATGCCACGCAGAGCGTGCCTACTACTGTAGGATTAATTGTAGTTGCCCGATTTGTCGGGCGGCGTGAGTCATATTGTGTGGTGATGAATCCCCGATGTTGTAAGCGTTGTTCCAACGCAACAACATCGGCCCTTTGAGCGTTCAACTGCGTAACTCCTAACTAATAAGGTAAGCGCAATGCGTACTTTAATCATAGTAATGTTAAATGGGATTTTGAACATATTTTATTTTCAAACGGCTTTTGCTGATATTACTATTGATGGCGAGACCGTCTTGGTCGAAACCGATACCTACACTGTCCAATTCGACCGTGGCGTCATCACTCAACTCTATAACAAACTGACAAACGAAACCTATACCCTACCACTCGGCATTGATGGTACACCAACAGGGAAGCGAGGACAGACCGGCATACTCAGGACGAAAAACAGAAATGTTTATACACGTGAGTCCATACTGACAGAGGCGCGACAGATTACTCCGCTCGAAGCCGAAATCCTATTCCGTCAAGGCAGAAACGAAATCCGCCTCTCCATCGCCGTTGACCCGAACACTGGGGATTTGCTCGTTGAACAAGAGGGTATATCAGATACCGCTGGCGTTTACGGGATCCAGTGGGGTTGTGGTGGTCTGGATATCCGAAATCTGGATCTCATTCTTCCTGCCCGCGGTGGACAAGTCATCAATGCCTTATCCCCATTTGACGCAAGGAACTATCGATACCCCGGTCCCTGGGAAGCACAACTCGCCATTATCCAAGGAGAACGTGGGGGATTCTATATCCGCGGGACAGATGAAACCTTCCAGTTCAAAAGGCTCAATTGCCAAAAAGACAGTGAGAGCCTCGCTCTCCATTTTGAAGTCCACAATCAAGCACCTTGGGACACGCTTACCACCGCGAAGTCGATAGTATGGCGATTGAACACATACGCCGGCGACTATCGCGGCCCTGCCCAGATCTATCGCGACTGGATGGAAAAGACTTTCGACCCATGGAGACTCTCAGAGGCACCTACGTGGGTTGATGACATCGGCTTAGTAACGATTCAAGCTAGTTTTAACCTAAAAACACTGGATCGACTCGCAGAACAGGTAGATCCCCCCAAAACCCTACTTTATTTGGTCGGTTGGCGCAAAGATGGATATGATGTCAATTACCCTGATTATACGCCAAGAGATAATTTCGGAGAGTTCGTTAAAGCTGCCCATCAGCACGGTTTCCGAGTCATGCCGCATGTCAACCTTGTCGGCATCTCCACCTATCATCCTCTCTACCCTGAGTTTCAACATTTGCAATTTCGAGATCCATGGAGTGGAAATCTCATCGGCTGGAAATGGGATGAAATGGACAACCCCAAGCGTCATGCTTGGATAAATAACGCCAGTTCTAAATTTAGAAACCTCCTTGTTGAACGGCTTAAAGAGCACTATGAGAAATACAAAGTTGATGCTTTTCATCTTGATATTAGTCACCTTATTGTGAATGACGCAAATGGGTTAATTGAAGGCTTAAACGCCGCCCAAGGTAACGTCCTACTCCACAAAGAACTGGCAGAAGCCATGCCCGGTGTTGTGTTCAGCGGTGAACACCTCCACGAAGTCACCTTCTTCCGTGAGAGCTTCGCCCAACGTTGGCCAGTCTCATTAGAAAAAACAACACCCCATCCTATCAGCGCGTTCCTCTTCCTCCCTTACACACGTCCCTATGGCTATCTCGGACTCCCCTCTTTGGAAATCGACCCCTTGTTCTATCAAAGCTTCCTAAACTCCTATGAGAGTTGGGGCATTCTACCCACCGTCCGCATCTGGGGGTTAAAAGAACTGAATGGACATTTAACCCAGCAGATACTCTCCGTAGCCCGCGCGTGGCAGGAGCTCGGTCTAAAGCCCGACTTTGAATCCGACTGGGGAGCCGACACCCTTTTCCAATACACAACCCGAACTGGCGAAATCGCAACTTACCAACGCACACCTACAGGCTCCACCCTCAGCCTACCCCAAGACGATGGATATGAACGGGTCTACGGCGTTACAGAGGTGCAAACACATCGAACCCTCCCCCACTGGCGTGCCTATAACGAGACACTTCTCCTTGGTTTAGACCCGGGCAAATCCTATCTCCTTGACAACATACCCCGCGATCTATCTCAACTGCATATCAACGCCCTGCCCCCGGGTGTCTCTGTAACCGAAACCCGGATCACCGAAAACGCTGCCCTCTTTCGACTGGAAAAGACCAATGTCTCACTCGAAATTAATCTATTATCACAACTCCATTTGGCAAGAACCGGAATCGTTGTCAATGGAACGGAATTGCCTCTAGGAAAAGGCGCAACCTTCAGAAAATCTGAGAGCACTCTCGCAGGCATCACCAAGAAGGAAATCAACGCCCATCCCCCTTTTCAAGGTGATGGCGGCGACACATTTGGAGAATTTACACTTCTGCTGCCAGATAGCCCTGATATTCGTCTGCAATTCTATATCGGTTTGTGGGAAGGTTCCGAAAAATCCGATGGTGTTACCTTCGTTATTTCCGTCCAAGGCGATGAAATTTTTCATCAACACTACAACCAACAAAAATGGCAGCCTGTAACCCTTAATCTGTCCCCTTATCGGGGCAAACTTGTCAAACTCCGTTTTACTACCACCCCAGGATTGTATGGTAATACCAGTTGGGATTGGGCGGTGTGGGGCGAACCCAAAATCATCTCCAAACCTGATAACTCACTCACAAAGGTCGGCTTTTTCTTTCCGATTGAACCCACAGCGAGCCTCCCCGATACACTCCGCCATATCGGTGGCGGACACTACCGTCTCGATATCGTGCTCCCCGCACAACCCCTCTTTTTCCTCGCACCCGGTCAACAAGTCGTGCCCCCTTATGATCTCGGAGAAACACAATTCATCGCCGGACTTCAGTTTGATGGTATCTTTCAAATGGGAAATGTATGGGACTCAGGTAAACGCACAACCGTTGAAAACCCCAACGGAGAACGCAAGCCGAGCATCTATGCACCTCCCCCTACAAATGGGCAGACTATTCTTCAGTTTCCACTTCACCTTCCTCAATCTCAAGGGCTAGTTTTCTCCTTCTCAATGGTACTAAAGGATAATCCTTGTAGCAATGGCGTTCTTTTTCAAGTTCTTCTCAACGGACAAAAACGGTTTGAACACCTCATTGAGGTCGCTGACTGGGTAGACATGGTCCTGCCCCTCTCTGAGTTTGCGAGTCAAACCGTTCTGTTGGAATTGGTCACCGATCCCAATGGAAGCGCAGGTTGTGACTGGGCACACTGGGCGGATCTGCTGATTACCGTAGCAGAACCTGAACCCAATGGAGATGTCAATCAGGACGGAGTTGTCAACATCCTTGATATGATTCTTGTGGCACAAAGCTTTGGAGAAAAGCTGCCATCTAACTCAAGGACGGATGTCAACGGAGATGGGCAAGTGAATATCCTAGACCTTGTATTCGTTGCAGAACGTCTCGGGGAAAATGTCGCTGCCGCACCTGCTCAGATAGATATCATCAAATCCATCCCGTCCACTCCCAAGGAAATCATTGCGATACAACGCGCCTTGGGCGAGTTAGAAGCAGAGCCAAACAAGACGTCACATTTGGAGGGCGCCATCCAACTTCTCCGCCACTACCTGTTAATCGCGAACCAAAGCGTCCAGGAGACCAAACTCCTCCGCAACCACCCCAACCCTTTCAACCCGGAGACATGGATACCTTATCAACTATCGGGACGGGCAACGGTAACTGTAAAAATCTACGATGTGAGCGGCCACTTGGTAAGAACCATTGATGTAGGATTAAAACCGATGGGATACTACCTTACCCGCGAGCAAGCGGTCTATTGGGACGGTCGTAACGAAAGCGGAGAGCGGGTCAGCAGTGGGGTTTACTTTTATACATTGAACGCCGACCATTATACCGAAACCCGTAGAATGGTTATCGTCAAGTAGGAGGCAGGGCCGCAAAGAAAAGAATTTTAAACTCATTGCGACTTGGCGTTAAAAGGGGATCAGCGAAATCGGCGTCTCCATGTTAAAAGTGCTACAACTAACTATTTATCTTCACCCTGAGTAGGAGGTTGACGAGAGTCACCGTGCATAAATATGAGATGATTAGTAAAACTTTCATCAAGTTTGCTAAACCTCACGTTCATTTCATTGCGTAATTCTGTTATTTCGTTGCGTATTTCATTGCGTACGTCCCCAATCTCATTGCGTACGTCCCCGATTTCATTGCGTAACTCGATACGCAAATCATTCAAATCCTTTCGAGTCGGAACGCGAGAGAAATACACAATGACATTTAGAATGAGCGCGCCAATAGCCACAATCTCGGCAATTGAAAACTCCATGATAAACTTTCCTTTTCAGTTATGAGATTCGCTTCTATGATAGCACAATTTGAAAAGAAGGTCAACTAAATGTCCAAACCAATTAGGGGCGTTTAGTTTTCAACCTTACCCGCGAGCAAGCGGTCTATTGGGACGGTCGTAACGAAAGCGGAGAGCGGGTCAGCAGTGGGGTTTACTTTTATACATTGAACGCCGACCATTATACCGAAACCCGTAGAATGGTTATCGTCAAGTAGGAGGCAGGGCCGCAAAGAAAAGAATTTTAAACTCATTGCGACTTGGCGTTAAAAGGGGATCAGCGAAATCGGCGTCTCCATGTTAAAAATGCTACAACTAACTATTTATCTTCACCCTGAGTAGGAGGTTGACGAGAGTCACCGTGCATAAACATGAGATGATTAGTAAAACTTTCATCAAGTTTGCTAAACCTCACGTTCATTTCATTGCGTAATTCTGTTATTTCGCTGCGTATTTCATTGCGTACATCCCCGATTTCATTGCGTAACTCGATACGCAAATCATTCAAATCCTTTCGAGTCGGAACACGAGAGAAATACACAATGACATTTAGAATGAGCGCGCCAATAGCCACAATCTCGGCAATTGAAAACTCCATGATAAACTTTCCTTTTCAGTTATGGGATTCGCTTCTATGATAGCACAATTTGAAAAGAAGGTCAACTAAATGTCCAAACCAATTAGGGGCGTTTAGTTTTCAACCTTACCCGCGAGCAAGCGGTCTATTGGGACGGTCGTAACGAAAGCGGAGAGCGGGTCAGCAGTGGGGTTTACTTTTATACATTGAACGCCGACCATTATACTGAAACCCGTAGAATGGTTATCGTCAAGTAGGAGGCAGGGCCGCAAAGAAAAGAATTTTAAACTCATTGCGACTTGGCGTTAAAAGGGGATCAGCGAAATCGGCGTCTCCATGTTAAAAGTGCTACAACTAACTATTTATCTTCACCCTGAGTAGGAGGTTGACGAGAGTCACCGTGCATAAACATGAGATGATTAGTAAAACCTTCATCAAGTTTGCTAAACCTCACGTTCATTTCATTGCGTAATTCTGTTATTTCGCTGCGTATTTCATTGCGTACATCCCCGATTTCATTGCGTAACTCGATACGCAAATCATTCAAATCCTTTCGAGTCGGAACGCGAGAGAAATACACAATGACATTTAGAATGAGTGCACCAATAGCCACAAGCTCGGCAATTGAAAACTCCATGATAAACCTTCCTTTTCAGTTATACGACCTGTTTCTACGATAGCACAATTTGAAAAAAATGTCAACTAAATGTCCAGGCCAGGGAGGGGCATTTAGTTTTCAATCTACACAAGATATATAGTAGCGAGTGTTCGAGACTCCAAGGCCCAGTGGGGCACCATGTGTGTTACATTGGAGGTTGCATGATAAATCAAGACGCTCCCTGCTCGTGGTTGAGGAGGTCAAGATTCATATCTCGACAAAACACTTTACAGAATCTTAATTTATATTTAATATTTGTGTGTTATAATTTTCACCTATCAACAAGGGGTAAAACGAATGCTGCACAAGTTTCGACACATTTCCTGTCTTATCGCGTTGAGTTTCGTTTGGGTCGCCCTCAGCCAAGGGGGAGAAAACCTCCAAATTTTGGAGGGCGAGCAGAAGCTTGTGCTCACCGGTGAAATCTCCAAAGCCCTCGGCACCTATGACAAGCATCTAAAGGGAGCTGTGGAATACCTGCTCTGTGGACGGGGAGGCAAAGAATACGAGAGTATTATTGTCGTCAATAGCTCCGCGCAGGAAATCCACGACGCAATGCTCAAACTCGGCGTTAAAAGAGGTCTCCCACCTATGTATGACGAAGAGAAAGATGAGACGATCGGTGCCACAGGGACCGGTGTCCTAGTATTCGTCGAATGGGAGGCAAACGACAAGCCCAAAAAGGTTCGCGCTGAAGACCTCCTCCACGACACCCGGACCCAAAAACCGATGCAGCACGTCGCGTGGGTCTTTTCCGGGTCTCGTGAGATTCCTGATCTTGACAGCGAGGACGAGGATGCGATGATCCCTCAAGCATTCGTCGGCAACGATATCATCGCCCTGAGCTATATCGATGGTAGTGCGTTATTTCAAAGTCCGATTCCTTCCGAAGAGAGTCCTTACAAGAAGAATGCAAAGGCCCTGCCGCCACTCGGTACATCGGTGAAAGTTACAATTGAGGTGAACCAGAAAATGCAACGCTATATTCTGATCAGTGGCAAGGTCCAGGGTGTTGGATTCCGTCATTTCACCCGACAAAACGCTCTGAAACTTGGGGTTCACGGTTATGCGAAGAACCTGCCCAACGGTAAGGTGGAGGTTATCGCCGAGGGGGATAAAGCGACGCTGAATGCGTTTGTGGCCATCTTGTGGAAGGGACCGCCCGCCGCCAAAGTCGAAGATGTCAAAGCCGAAGCGCGTCCTCACAGCGGAGAGTATACCTCCTTTGTTGTTAAATTTTGAGAGACAACCCAGTAACGGAAAGGGGCCATAGTGCGGGAAGAATTTATCAACTTTGTTTGTAAACTTGCGGCGGCAAGTGCCGAAGTTATAAAGCCTTATTTTGCCTCTTTCGACCTTGAAGTTGAGCTGAAAGAAGACGAAACGCCTGTCACCGCGGCGGACCGAGGGGCAGAGGAGGTCATGCGCCATCTAATCTGCAAAGAATTTCCAGACCACGGCATCATCGGAGAAGAGTTTGGGAACGAAAATGAAACTGTTGAATTTGTCTGGGTGCTGGATCCGATAGATGGCACAAAATCATTTGCAAGCGGCTGCCCACTTTTCGGAACGCTGATTTGTCTCCTGCACGAAGGACAACCCGTCTTGGGCGCCATTAATCAACCCATCTTAGAGCGGTTGTGCCTCGGCGATAATGAACAAACAACCATCAACGGACATCCGGTGAATGTCCGGGAGACCGACAATCTCTCCGAAGCGATCCTGCTGACAACTGATATTCTGAGTATCGGTAAATATCAAAATCAAGCGGGATTTGATAATTTACTTCAGCAAGCGAAACTTTTCCGCACATGGGGCGACTGCTACGGGTATCTGTTGCTCGCATCGGGCGGAGCGGATATCATGATCGACCCCATCGTGAATCCGTGGGATGTCCTTCCAGTGATTCCGGTCGTTCGCGGTGCAGGCGGGGTTATTACTGCGTGGGATGGCAGCGATGTCGTTCAAGGGGATTCGTGTGTGGCTGCAACCCAGAGTCTACATCCCCATGTTTTGGAGATTTTAAACGCTCCCTGATAACCGAATCTATTCGAGGTAAAACATTTGTAAGAGTTGACTCATGTTAATACAAATCATGCAAAGCAACCGAGGCAAGCACGGGCGGGGAAACCCCGCCCTTACAGCTTCCTTTTGCGTTTTACCCTTTCTTTTTAAATGAGCGAAGGAGCTCATCATCCATGAGAATGAGATTGTTACTGCTCTCTTTTATTTTGCTGGTGGGTTTGCAATTCCCGTTCACTGTTTCTCAAACCCAAGCCTTTATTGCGAGGCATTATACCCTTCAAGAGGTTCTGGCTGAATGCAGCAACATTGTCTTTGGGACTGTCACCTCAGTCAATCAGAAACGCATGACCGCCAAGGTGAAAGTCGAGGAAAATCTCAAGGGAGAAAGCAATTTTCAAGAAATTAAAATTAACCTATCCACCGGGCAGGGCAACTTCCCGCAAAAGATGATTAAAAAATTCAAAGTCGGGAGGCCAATTATTATCTTCTATCAGAGGGAGGGGCGGCGAATCCCCAGCCTCGGACATGTTGATGGCACTTGGTTCCAAACCTTTGCTCAAGACCGATCGGATAAAAGCCGCGTTTGGTGGAACTTTACCCATATTGAGATTTACATGCATCGGACCTACAAAGGTTCAACACCCGATTTTCAGCGGCTTGTGCGGGATACACTTGCTGGGAGAATCAAGCCCGAAAATGCAAGAGCCTCAGTGCAATCCCTCACCGAGGTATCTTCCGATGCTGTGCGTCTACTTGTCCTCTCTGGCAATCGTTACAATGTCGAATTTCCCACGATTTCTGCCTTCAATCCGGTCGGAGGACATCAGGTAGTTTATCAAAAAACGAAAGATCGCAACCTGCCAACCCTCGACCACGCCGACATTCTCTGGTTGGGACAAGGAGAAATCTGCGAAGATAAATATCGCTTGACAAAGGGGCGGGAGAACAAGATTAAAGCCTTTGTGAAAGGTGGCGGTGTCGTTATCGTTTCAGGACAAGATAGCGATGATGATCGCCCATGTCCGACGGGTTGGATCCCTGAACCGATGAAGGGAGTGGAACGGATGGGGCGTAGCGATTTTGAGCCAACACGGGCAGCAGGCACACTATTTAGTGAACCGAATAAAATCCAATTTGGTGATGTCTTCCTTGACGACGCATGGGCAAAATGGAGCGATAAATACACAATCCTCGCCACTACAAACAATAAGAAAGAAATTGCCTTTGCGACCTTGGCATACGGCGAAGGGATATACCTTATCACAAGTCTCCAAAACGAAACGAGTGCCAATGTCTTTATCAATTACCAGATAATAGAGAACTTGATTCATTTTGCTGTTAAATGGCTCGCTGAAAAATCGTAGCGTGGATTGCGTTTCAGAGTTGAAATTCAAGTTGAACGGTTTGAAGCCAATCCCTATCAACGCCGCTACCCGCTAAGCCCCCCAACCCCCAAATACCCATACGGTATCTCTTCCCCTTGCTAAATACCCGGTGGATGGGGCGCGGAGTGCCCCTACTACTTTGGGATTCGCTGTCGCCCCCCGATTTATCAGGCGTCAAGAGGCACTTTCACCGGCGATGAATCGCCGAGGATACCATGACTCTAGCACCATAGAATACCAGATACTATAGGGCGATAGTCCGGGTGTTTTCAATCAACGATGCACATTGCGCGCCCTTTTCTGGTGTTAGCTTTGAAGGGTTCACCGCGTAAGTCCTAGTGCTAATGGACCAATGAACTAACACATGATCAACCTAAAAACAAAGCTCTCAATTTTGGCATTGGTATTTTTATGTGTCACTTTCAACTCAGCGGGAACGGCCCATGCGGTTATCCCTCAACTCTTAGGTCCGCTTTCTGCCTTACTTAGTATTATCCCTCAGATTCTTGCAGTTGTCGGTCTCGCTTTTTTAACTGTGTTTGTGTTTGCTCGTGATTGGCTTAAAGGATTGTTTTATCGTATCCGCGAATCTGTTCTCCTCAAGGCTATAACCTTGATACTCCTCCTTGCCCTCCTCGGTGCGGGGGTTTGGGTTATTTATGGCAGTTTTCAATCTGGTCAACCGCATGCTACGACAACGACAGCTGTTCCGCTTGAGAAACAGCTTGCAAAACAGGCTTGGTCCGCCTTTCGGGGAGGGATTACGCGTACCGGACAGCTCGATAATCTCCCCGGACCAACACACCCCACAGTCTCATGGGCATTCAAAGGGAAAGGTGGTGTCGTCGTAGACTTTCCTTCCTCACCTGCGGTTGTCGGGTCTCAGGTCTATATCGCTGCCGCACAGGGCTCGTTCTTTTCCAGTGGAGGCGCGGTTTACTGCCTTGATGCAGATAGCGGGGATAGCCGCTGGCGTTATGATACATCGGTTCAGATTTTTTCCTCACCGACGGTTGCTGGGGAGCGCGTTTATGTTGGCGAGGGGTTTCACCAGGATGCCGATTGCCGTCTCCATTGCCTCAACGCCAATAATGGGAGCATGATTTGGACTTTCAAAACGGCGAGTCATGTGGAATCAACCCCTTTTGTTAGCCAAGGCAAGGTCTACTTCGGAGCAGGGGCCGATGGTGTTTACTGCCTTGATGCGCTTGAAGGGAAGGAAATCTGGCACTATCCATCTGTCCATGTGGACATGTCGCCGGTGGTATGGAAGGGAAAGGTTTACTTCGGCACCGGCTATGGTGAGTATCGGATCTACGCGGTTGATGCAAATAGTGGCGCAGAGGTTTGGTCAAAGCGTGTGGATTACCCCGCTTGGGGGAGTCCAGGTGCCGATGGCAATATGGTCTTTTTCGGTCTTGGCAACGGTAACTTTATCGAAAGTGCTGAAGTGCCGAAGGGACGGGTCACCGCCCGTAATGTCCAAACAGGGGAGCAGAACTGGGCGTATGAAGCCGAAGATTCCGTCCTCACAGCGGTTGCCTATCGTAATGGCTCTGTGTATTTTGGGTCTCGGGATGGGCATGTCTATGCGCTCAACGCCGCTGACGGTGCGCTAGGTTGGAAATTGAATATTGGACACTCAGTCGTATCCTCACCGGCGGTCACAGAAAGCTCTGTGTATGTCGGTGCCGATAACGGCGTAATCTACAAGATTAATATTGATAGTGGGCGCATAGTGTGGCAGTTTGATACCGACAAAATCACCGGCGGTGAACCGATTTACTCCTCACCGGCTATCGCCAATGGCAAACTGTATATTGGATTGAAAGATTACCTCTTATGCCTTGGTGGGGAAGAGACGATGAAGGAAACGCAGGAACTTGATGATCAGTAGCATACCATGGTCTATTATCGCTAAGTGCTTAACTAGTTTAACCTTTATCTTGGGCAGGGCCCTCATGATCAAGCGATTCGATTTCAGTCGGCGTTAAGAAGCGATATTTCCCAATTGAGAGCTGTCCCAGCGAAAGCGATCCAATCCCTACCCGTTTGAGGTACATGACCTCGTGCCCTACGGCGTGGAACATACGCCGAATCTGCCGTTTCTTTCCTTCGTGGATAACAACTTTGAATTGTGTCTGTCCTTCTCTTCTTCCCGTTTGGTTGATTTTTGCCGCAGTGATTAACCCCGCCTCAATTTCTATTCCCTCTCGCAGCCTTTGAATCTCGCGCCGATTCGGTTGCCCCTCCACCCACGCAGTGTATGTTTTCTGAATCTCATGGCTCGGATGGAGGATTCTATGTGCGAAATCCCCGTCGTTGGTCATCAGCAGAAGCCCCTCAGTATTAACATCCAACCGTCCGACCGGATAGATGCGCTCGGCTATGCTACGCACCAACGCCATGACCGTCGGCCGCCCTCGCTCATCGCGTACCGTTGTAACATAGCCCGCCGGTTTATTTAGCATCAGGTAGATCTGCCGCGGCTTCCCATGTATCAATTCTCCATCAAATGTAATCTCATCCTGCCGGGGAGCGATGTGGGTGCCGGGGATGAACACCTTTTTGCGATTGACGGTGACTCGCCCTGCAGAAATGTATTTTTTCGCGTCCCGTCGAGAAGCGATGCCGGATTCAGAGAGGAATTTTTCGAGGCGCATTTTTTCGTTTACGATTCCTAAAAGAGTAGACACGGGCGGTGAAAAACAGTAAAATAACCCAAGTCGCTAGTAGTAGGCATACTCCGTCTGCCGTAACCTACACACATACCCGTAGGTCGGGCAGCCCCGATAAATCGGGGCCAAAGCGGCCTGTCCGATCTACAAAACCCTAGCGGGACGGTATGTGTATAGCATATTGTGATGGAAAGCTGCAAGGCATGTCAAGTGGAAAATAGATAGATTAGAGATGCTTAATTGAAGCTGCGAGGAGGTAAAAATGCGACTTGGCGGACCGATATTCGGTGAAATTGCCAGTCCTGACAGCTGGGCAGAAGCGGTCAAGAATCACGGATACAGTGCCGCCTACTGCCCTGTCAACTCAGAAAGCGATGAGGCGACCATTGATGCGTACATCAAAGCCGCGAAAAAAGCAGACATCGTGATTGCGGAAGTCGGGGCATGGAGCAATCCAATCAGTGTTGACGATGTGGAACGCGAGGCTGCCCTAAAAAAGTGTCGAGTGCAGCTTGCGCTTGCAGATCGGGTTGGTGCAAACTGCTGTGTCAACATCTCCGGCTCACGCGGCCCTAAGTGGGACGGACCTCACCCCAATAATTTGACAGATGATACCTTCGATCTGATTGTTGCGAGCGTTCGTTCAATTATTGATGATGTGAAGCCCACGCGGACATTTTACACGCTCGAAATGATGCCGTGGGCTTATCCCGAGGGAGCCGATAGCTACCTGCGTTTGATCAAAGCGATTGATCGGGTACAGTGTGCTGTCCACCTTGACCCGGTGAACATTATCAACGGTATTGAACGCTACTACCGCAGTGGAGATCTCATCCGCGACTGTTTCGCGAAACTCGGCGCGCATATCAAAAGCTGTCATGCGAAGGACATCTCCCTCGCTGATAACTTAACCGTTCACCTTGATGAGACCCGTCCCGGTCTCGGTGGGCTTGACTACGGGACATATTTGCGGGAACTGGATCGACTGGATCCGGATACACCGTTGATGCTTGAACACCTTCCGTCCGCTGAAGAATACGCGCTCGGTGCTGAATATATTCGGTCAGTCGCAGCGGAAGTCGGTGTCATGATTAGATGAGTCTGATGACAAATCCTGTACGTTTGACGCTTTACGGAGGGCTAAAATGACCTCAATAGGATCTGGGTTCAAGGCGGCTGTGATTGGTTGTGGCGGTGCTGGACGAGGCCACGCGGCAAAAGCAAAAGGTCTAGGGATTGAATTGGTCGGTTTTTGCGACGAGATTGAGGAAAAAGCCGAAGAGGCGTTAGGGGAATTTGGCGGTTCCTATGCCACGACCGACGCTGACCGCATCATGCGCGACGATTCCATTGACCTGCTGGTAATTGCCACTCACCACGATGCACACCATCCACTCGCCCTCGCTGGGGCTAAAGCCGGCAAGCATATCCTCTTGGAAAAACCGATGTGTGTGACCCACGCCCAAGCTGTCGAAGTCGCTGAGATGGTGGAACGAACCGGGGTCAAGCTCGTGATTAATTGTAAATTCCGGATTGCCCCCCCGGCACAGAAGGCACGAGAGCTACTATCCCAACCCCGCTTGAGTCATGGTCAGTTAGCGATGAATGATTCCGGTGCGAGCGGTAGTACGTGGGTGTGGCATGCGGACGATGGCGGCGGCTTGCTGATAAGCACCGCAGTTCATACCATCGATCTGCTCACCTATTTGATGGATAGCGAACCGGATCGGGTCTATGCGGAAGGACGAATCTTCGGTCAAAATAAAGGCACCGCCGGCTATCCTGATGGACTGGTAGGAACAATTCTCTGGCGGAGCGGCGGGCTCTCTACAGTAATTAGCACCGACCAAGGAATGAACCCCTTCGTGTCCAAGTGGTTCCATCAGATGTGGGATGGAGAGCGTAGCGCGGTGTTCTCCGCTCACATGACGCGCGTTGACTTTGGCGGATGTGAAATCGACTATCTGGACACGCGGGAACTACCGGAAGCGGAGGTGGCTGAAGCGTCAATGATGGTAAACCTATTGGAAGCGATTCGTACGGACGGGGACACCCTGTGCAACGCCCGCGACGGTGTACGCGCCGTGTCTATATGCAATGCCTTGGCTGAAGCAGCCCACACAGGCACGCCCCAAACCGTACCCAACTAGGGTGTCATCATACTAAACAAACAGATTTAATTCATCCCAGATAGCCGTTTCTCCAGCGCAACCGCTGCCTCCAGCTGTTTCATGTAACTGATGGAATGGGTTAAATAGGTTTGAGCATCGGGCCTTGCGGGCAAGCAATCCAAGGAGAGATAGCCCTCAAATCCTATCTCGTCAAGTTCCCTGATTACACTGGTGAAATCAATGTGCCCTGTCCCCGGCATTTGACGGTTGCTATCGGCTAAATGGATCAGCATCAGTCGGTGCTTTGCCCGCCGGATGGCCTCAGGGACCGAGACATCCTCAATGTTCGCGTGGAAAAAATCAACCATCACCCCCAAGTTCTCTTCACCGACTTCGTCAGCGACACTAACAGCATCAACCACACTATTCATGAAGCCCGCATAGCCTTCAAACCGATTTACCGGCTCCATCGCTACTCTCACCCCACGGTCGGCAGCGTAACGACTTATCTCTCGCGCGGACTCAACAAAGTTTTGCCGCACCGTCGGGAGCGGCACGTCAGAGATTGGGTACTTTGGTTCAGCTGGACAACAGCAGATTTCATAGACGGATACTTTCAGATCTACCGCTAAGTCGGTGCATTTTTGGGCGTAACCAATTGCATAACGCCGAGCCCCCTCGTCGGTGGATGCCAAATCCCGGGCCTCGCCGGCGTGCCAGGTCGCCCACGCTCCAAGCAGTGCCGCAATCTCCAATCCCATTGACCTCGCTATTTCAGTGATTTCCCGATACCGTTTTATCTCGATTCGGTCAGGTTCTGCGGTGAGGTCCATACCATCATAGCCACTAGCTTTGACCAACTCAAGTACCTCGCGCGGTTGATCCCAAATATTTAGTCCGAAGGTCGCCAATGTGTCAACGATTACTGAGTATTTCAAATGAGCCATCCTCATCTCCTTGCGTTTTTCTGTTGACTTGCTTTTTGATTGCTTGTATCATTTTTTCCGTCTCATGTTAAGAAATCTTGAAACAGAACCCCTTCTAAGCCCCCCTCTAATCCCCCGCAAGGGGGGAGGAGGCGAAAGTGAGGGAAAACCAAATCCCCGTCCACACCCCAAATATCCGGTGGGGTGTCCGTCAATTATAGTATAGGCTCAATGAGCATGGAACGGACATATTACCAGACCGGGGCTTTAGCGAGGAGAGGAACCGTGTGGGTCCTCGCGATTAGAGGGGGCTCGGTTTCTCTTAGCGTTTTGCACTTTCTTTTGACATGAATCTTATTTTAAACATGAGTGTCAAATCGCTTTCCATCCTTTTGTATCCATTTCGACAGAAAAGAGTTTGAATATGACAGCAACTGATCTCTGCTATTTGTCAGCCTTGCAATTGCGGGACCTATACCAGAAACACGAGGTGTCGCCGGTTGAGGTGACGGAGGCGATACTCCGCCGTATAGATCAACTGAATCCAAACCTCAACGCCTTCATTACGATGACGCCAGAACTCGCGCTTAAGGGGGCGCGCATCGCCGAACAAGCCTATCAAACCGGCGAATCTCTACCCCCGTTGGCTGGCATCCCAACCTCGATAAAAGACCTTGTGTCAATAACAGGGATTCGTACAACCCGCGGTTCCTTGCTTTACAAAGATTGGGTGCCGGACTATGATGCGCCGATCATTGAGCGACTTCACGAAGCCGGTGCCGTGATACTGGGCAAGACCAATCTCCCCGAGTTGGGGTGGAAGGGGGACTCAACGAACCGTATCATCGGCTCCACCCAGAATCCGTGGAAGCCCGGTCGTACCGCTGGAGGCTCTAGCGGCGGTGGAACAGCAGCGGTTGCCGCGGGGTTGGGACCTCTTGCCCAAGGCAGCGATGGCGCAGGTTCAATTCGTATTCCATCGAGTTTCTGCGGTATTTACGGACTCAAGCCTTCGTGGGGACTCATCCCGCAGTATCCCGCCAGTGCTGTCGAACTGTTCTCCCACCTCGGTCCGATGACGCGGACGGTATCCGATGCGGCACTCATGTTGAACGTCATGGCGGGAGCTGATTCGCGTGACCGCCTCTCACTTCCCACGGAGACGGACTACTTAGCTGGGCTGGAAGGGGACATTACCGGTCTGCGGGTCGCTTGGTCGCCCGATCTGGGTTACGCTCTGATCGAGCCGGAAGTCCGTGAGATTGTTGAAAAAGCGTCATTGCGCTTTAGTGAACTCGGTTGCCATGTTGAGGCAGCCCATCCCGATCTTGAAGATCCGTGGGAGAGCATTGTTCATGTTATCTGGGCGTCCGCATTTGCCGGCTTATATCTCCACGACTTGGATGCGGTTCGGGATCAGATTGATCCGGGCTTGGTGAGGGTCATAGAGCAAGGGCTTCAGCTTTCGGGGGCAGAAGTCGCCCTAGCCTATGCACGGCGGAATGACTACTACCACACTTGGCGTCAATTCATGGATCGATATGACCTCCTCCTGACCCCCACGCTGCCGGTAACAGCGTTTACTGCTGGTGATGATCATCCGGGGCAGATCAACGGTCAACCGACAACCTATCTGAATTGGACAGCGTTTACCTATCCGTTTAACATCACCGGTCAACCGGCAGCAAGCGTCCCATGTGGTTTTGACCACGGTGGACTGCCGGTCGGACTCCAAATCGTGGGACGGTGGCGTGACGATGTAACTGTACTACGTGCGTCTGCTGCCTTTGAGGCACTCGCGCCTTGGGCAGAGAAATACCCTCCACTCAACTAGCGGGTGACTTCAGTAGGCCAATTTTTCACAATCGAAATACCAACCCCTGTTGTGCCACACGATTGGTTCAATCTACCCGAAATATTACGCTATAGTCCGGGTGTTTTGTCCAGATATGAATCTCGACCTGCTTGCGTTATCCTAGCGCAAATTGCTAGTTGTAAAATCCGATCGGCTCCGACTTCGCCGAGAGTCCAAGACTTGGATAGACATATCCCAGCCGTTTCTGTGGGGTGCAGCACGCAGGTTAGGTTGAAGGGGAACAGTGAAACCCAACCCCCAATCTAATAAGCTAACATAAACATAATCCCAGCGAAGCAATATATATAGGGTTCAGCAGCTCAATGAACTAATGAACCCATTTTCTGAAAATAATTAGCCTGCAGCAGCTTCGTTCTCTACCTTCGACTCAACCCCTTGCAACGTCTCCATGGCCTGCTTTGCGGCGTCGGTTTCCGGATCTCGATTGATAATCCGGTTGAGGTGTAGAATCGCGTGTGCATCCCCCTGCCTCGCAAGGTCCAACGCCTCTGCAAACACTTTTTCGCCAAAGCTAAGATCTCTTGGAACGATAGGGTGGTCTAAATCCTGCCAATAATACTTTAAGTCGTCCGATTCCCAATCCTTGTAGACCTCCTCCCAGCTAAGTTCACTGGAGCTGTTGAGATGCGGTGCTAGCATGTGCTCCGCAATTGGATCGCCAAGCGCGTGATACCGGTTATCCAGCGAGACACGGAGTTTATCCTCAGTGAGATTAGGCAGGGCCTGATGTATGGTCAACGCCAAAAAGATTAAGGAGTCGCCAATTTCATAGTCCGTGGTGTGCCATTCTCCCTCTATTTCGTCGGGATCGATACGTTGGGCACCAGCACCGAGCGAAAAGTGATGTTCGAGAACCTTGTTGACTTTGTGCGAGCCCGGCAACAACGCCAGTCCGCCCAGTTCAATTGGACAGTCCCCAACAGGTGCCCAGCAGGTATAGGTCTGAAAATTTCCTTGGAAGTGGACAAAATCTTGGTGTATCGGCGTGGTATGTTCCGTATACTTCGGGAACCACAGGCGGGCAATTTTCTGTGGGTGGGGCAGCACCGGTTGGCCAATCACCTGTTCCATCATATCCAGCACCTCGGGCCAATGGCCCGCCCGGTGAAAGGCTTCCAGCTTATAAACTTCGTGATAGACCTCGGTATACTCGGCATTCCCCTCGGTGCATTGATGCGAAATGTCAGCAATACCCTCCATCGGGTCGGTTCCGGGGACAAGCCAGCCGCCCTCCTGAATGACCGTCAACATCTGTCGCCGCAAGTCTAATAGTTTATCCGGATCTTGCAGTTTCCTGAAAAAGAGGTAGCCCTCCTCCTCAATCCGGCGTTGGAGTTCTTCGGGGTCGTTCATTGCATCGTTGGACACCCTAAATTCTTTGTACTGAGTCGCCATTTTTTTCCTCCCTTATCTGCCTTACTGGCAGTTCTGTTGTAGGCTTACCTATGTTTGATAAATTCTGATGCACCGTCTCCCATACCTCATCAACGGTGATTAGCTTCATGCAGATATTGTTCTTGCATTTGTTGGTGAACTGTTTGCACGGATTGCATGGCACATGATGGCGGATAGTCGTATGGATTGGATCGAGCAGCTGAAAGCGGATATGGTCGCCCGGCCCGAACAGTGCCACCGTCGGTGTGTGCATCGCTGCGGCGACGTGCATTGGGCCCGTATCGTTTGTAACAAATAGATTGCACTGCTCAATTAACGCCGCCAATTGACGGATGCGAAGGTTACCCGCGAGCGAAATCGCCTCGGTCGTCATGAGATCCCCCACCTGTTGGACTAGCTCTTGCTCGTGAGGTCCTCCAAAAAGTAGCACCTGCGCGTCAAAGTGCTTCGCCACCCGATCACCGATAGCCGCAAAACGGTTAGGCATCCACTCGCGTAATTTCCACCCCGCCCCCGGAAACAGTCCAATCTTCAGTCGATTCGCCTCGATGCCCTTGGTAGCCATAAGTTTGTGCGAAAAATCGCGGTCTGTCTCCGTGATAAATAGCTCCAACGTCCGATCTGTTGCCTCCACCCCAATTGCGCCTAACAGGTCAAAGTAGCGATCGATGGCGTGCGCGGATGAAAGCCGCCCCGCACGGATAGCTTTGTTGTTACGGTCCGGCACACGGACGCTACACAACACTCCATTGGGTTGATGATATCCAACACGGCACTTCGCGCCGCTCAAATACGAGATTAAGCTCGTGCGAAATTTGCGTTGAAAATCAATTGCCAGATCAAAATGTCGTTCTCGCAGGAGTCGGATAACCCGTTGCATTTCACCGGTGTCCTTATTCCCTGCTTTTCGGTCAAACATAATAACCTCGTCCAGATGGGGATTTTCCGTGAGCAGATCGGCGGCCTGTTTCGCCACAAGCATTGAGATACGCGCCTGTGGGAAGTGCTGCCGCACCGCACGGATAGCTGGCGAAGTCAGGACAATATCGCCAAGTGAGCTGAGACGGATGAGGAGGATGTTTTTCATGGTTCTGTCTATCTTCAGGGTACGCTAAAAATGTCGCAGATGAACAAATCTGCTACCGAACTGTCCAATAATTTCTAGTTGCACCGTCCGGCTACTAAAATCCTTAGATGAATTGCGCTACTACAAACTTAATTAAGGCATACGGCGTATGGCGTCCCCTTCTCCCCGCTAAGAATCTCTACCCCCCCGCAAGCGGGGGGGAGAGAGCCGTGTAAGTTTTTGGGATTACCCCCTCGGTCCCGAATACCCACACGGTATCTCTTCCCCCTGCTTGCGGGGGGATTGAGGGGGGTAGGCTCAATGAGCCAGGAACTGACGGACAACCCACCGGGTATTTAGCAGGGGGAGGGCACGCGGAGCGTGCCTACGACTTTGGGGGCCACTGTCGCCCCCCGCTTCATCGGGCGTCAAGAGGCATGTTCACCGGCAATGAACATGGCGCGCCCTTTTCTGGTATTGGCGTTGAGCGTTCAACTGTGTAACTCTTAATTCATTGTATCACGTTCTTACTTTCGGGGCAACAGTGATTTTTTCGCCAAAAGGGACATCCGACAGGCGTTGGGAGATGGAGTGAGGCACGCGAATTCACCTCAGACGGATATGGGCGTCATAGAGGGTTAATTGGGGTGCGGCAGGGCGAGCGCGCCTCAGGATCGGCTGCGAACAGCAGCTAAAATTCGTTATGTTTTAGTAATTTGTCAAATTTCATTTAAGACAGGCGTTGACAGAAAAAAGAGACCGTGCTATAATCTTTATACTTGAAACTGAAACCTCCATCAGTTCAGGACGCTACAAGAATCCTATCCGAAAATCTCAATGAAATCGGGGTTGGGAGGTTTCATTAATTAACTAAACAAGAAGCCCTTTTTTCGGGTAAGCCCTAAATGAGTCGTATGAACATTTTACCTGTTTTCAGGAAGGAGCGTTAAATATAAAATGAAAAGCTGGATGAAACTATCTGTCTGTGGTACGCTTTTAGCATTTGTCGCGCTTATGAGCGGTTGTGGAGAAGTTGAGCCACTCGATATCAGTGATTTTCAACGGATTGCCATCGCCCCTTTTTCCACGGAAGAAGAGTCCGCTGAAATGGAGCGCAGGTTTCCCTTGGATCTGTCTACGCAACTTAGCCTCGTCAAGAAGGACAAAGAGTGGATCTATGATCAATCCGATACGCTCAACCCAATTGGTAGTGAGCTAGCAACTCGGAACTTGACGCCGAAGGATATCTTTCTCGATCCCGCCCTCGCGGCAAAGGTAGGGAAGGCGGCAAATGCCGATATAATTATCGTCGGCCATATCAAAAATCCGAAGCTTGATGAAAAATATGATAGCAACCCGCTCTACGACATGAGTGCTCAAGCGGGGATATCAGGGACCACGAAATTCGTGTTGGTCTATCAATGGGCAAGGCTTAACATGCAGGTGAAAGCCATTGATACAAAATCCGGAAGTGTTATCTGGGACAATGGTGGGTTTACAGGCTATACAAGATATATCCGTGAGTTCAACACCCAAGACCCAGCGAGACACACCAGTCGTATTGAGCCGGACCAATTAAAAGCTGATATTAGAAAACATATGCTTAGCCAAATTGGTCATCAGCTAGCACCGGATAAAATCAATGAACGTCCAATCCCAGAAATTCTGATGAGACCCGATCGCAAGCTGGTCAGATCCGGTGGGCAACCAGTTCTGTGGTAAATAGTTGTTCTTAAGTGCAAGTATATTTGATGGGGTGGGCACTGTCTAAGCAAGGTTAGATTATAACTGATGGACCTACGGTGTCCCCCGCCGCCCGCCGCCATCCATATATATAGAACTGCCGAATATATACGAGCACGGTTCCGATGCCAGAAATGCCACCGCATTGGCAATTTCCTCCGGCTCGGCGATACGTCCTGCGGGGAGCTCGTTACCGAGTTCTTGGAGGAGCTCTTCCACATCCTTACCCGCTTCATCCGCACTGGCTTGCTGCACATCGCGCGCCCGCTGGGTGTTAGTGAGTCCCGGGCAAATCGTGTTCACCAAGATTCCATCTTTGGAGACTGCATCCGAAAGCGCGCGCGTCATATTTAGAATGGCGATGTTGGCAAGGCTTACTGGGATATTTCCGCTGGAAGGGCTTGTTCCTGCTCCTCCGGCGATATTGATGATTCTACCCCATCCGTTCTGTCTCATGTGCGGAATTACAAGTTGGGACAGGCGTAGATAGCTATAACTCTTCAAACTTAGTGCGTCATCAATCAACTGGGTGGGCAGGTCTAAAATATCGCCTCCCCTTGCCGCGCCTGCACAGTTGACCAAGATATCAACACCGCCGAAGTGTTCCACAGTCTCGCTCACAACTTTCTGGCAGTTTTCCAGAGTCGTCAAGTCAACCGCAACGGCGTGTCCCTCACCACCGGCCCCGTTAATTTCGTCAACAACCTCCTCCAAGTGCCCGTGATTGCGAGCTGCGATACAAACACGCGTTCCCTCACGGGCGAGTGCCAACGCACAGCACCGACCGATACCGCGATTCCCACCAGTTACAATTGCGCGTTTTCCCTTCAACCCTAAGTCCATAGGTTTGCTCCTCTCCCCAGTATGGTAACGATTACAGCTTATATCATACGGACTTTTCCGGTCCAATCTTGATAATCATCTTACCCATATTCTCGCCTTTGAAAAGACCGATAAATGCCTGCGGCGCCTTTTCCAAGCCTTCTACAATCGTTTCTTCCCAATGCATGTTGCCGTCGCTTATCCACCGGCGCATATCGGCGTAAAAGTCGGGGGTACGATCCGCATAGTCGGTAACAATGAAGCCCTGTAATTTCAAGCGTTTGCCGATGGCGGTGCTGAGGTTTTTGGGACCGGGGGTCGGTTCAACATCGTTATAATGGGAAATCATGCCGCACAAAGGAATGCGTCCATATATGTTCATCAATGAAAGAGCAGCTTCGAGGTGCGCGCCGCCGACATTTTCAAAGTAAATATCAATTCCATCTGGACAGTGCTGTTTCAACTCGTCAACTAAGTTCTGGACCCGTTTATAGTTAAAGGCTGCATCGACACCAGCCTTTTCCAAGAGCCACTCCACTTTCTGATCCGAGCCTGCACTGGCGACCACTCGGCACCCTTTAATCTTGGCTATCTGGCAGACAATCGCGCCAACCGCCCCGGAAGCAGCGGAGACAAATACCGTTTCTCCCGCTTTGGGTTCGCCGATGTCGAGTAGCCCAAAATAGGCGGTACGTCCGGGCATACCGACGGCACCCACAAAAGATTGAATCGGGGCGAGGGTCGGATCAATCTGGCTCACATTTTCTGCCGAATCAAGGTAATACTCCCGCCAACCGAGTCCGCCTAAGACGTAATCTCCAACCTGAAACGATTCGCTCTCCGATTGAACGACCTGACCGACACACCCACCTTCCAGCGGTACACCGAGCGCGACATTTCTAACGACCCCGCGCATGTAGGGATCGACCGACATATAGATGTTTCTTACAAGCACCTCGTCTACTTTGGGTTCATTGACCCTTACTTCGGCGATTTCAAAATCGCTTTCCTTGGGGATACCGACGGGCCGGTTCTTAAGACGGATTTCCCGGCTTACAATTTCAGTCATCTTTCTTTCCTCCTCAAAATGTTACAACAATGCGAGCTGCCCCTCCAAGAGATACGATTCGGTCAAGTATCGCTCCTCTATTGGGTATTCTCTCGGCAAATAGATTTCGATAGGAATTCCGATTCCGTGGAGGTATTTGCACATGAGCGGCGCTACCTCTGTCCAGCTTAACCCTCCTAATGCACAACCTAGTGCCGGCATTGCGAGCGATTGAATTTCTACCTTTTGACAGTTTGTCTGTATCCATTTCAAACCGTTTTCGATATCTTCCAAACGTGAGGGCGTTCGCCAGTGCCGCTTCGTCGCGAAAAGCAAAAACCACTTCACCGAATTTTTGATCGATTTGTTAGGCTTGAGATCTGTCAACTCACCGACAACTGAGGTCTCGCGCTTATAGATATAGGGACGTGCTGATGTAATTTTCTTTGCACGGCATGCTTTCTCGTATTCTACATAAACATCAGAGAATTGCTCTCTGGCGCGCAGTGCCAATCCTTTTCCCATAACCCCCTGAAGATTAACGGTAACTGCTAATGTTTGTAATTCAGAGAAAAATATATCTCCGCCATCAACAAGTTCAATGTTGTCCCCGATCTTAATTCGACGCTCAGGTTGAAAGAATAGATGAGGTTGAGGAATTATAGGAAGTTGAAAATTGTCAACTAATCTCCTCACCCGATTTCCTGTTTTATCATCAGCAACGAGAACCGAACGGATGTATTCGGGCTTGACACGATCGGGGACTAAACATTCTGCCATGATTTTGCGTTTCGATCCGTCACACTCCTTCCACCATTCGCTCTTAATAATTGTCCATAGTTGCTGAGGGATTTTCGTTTCCTGGGTTGGGAGATAGAATTGCGTCGTTTCATTGGCGGCATCCCCGTCTGTGATAACGGCCCCTGGTTCTTTCAAAATTGTGCTATCAATCTCTAGAACGGCAAGTTTTTCTTTGCCGTTTTCAAAGATAGCTCGATACATCATAGGGTTACGTGGTTGGAAGAACAGATTAGCGTGATGCACGAGTTTTTTTTCGTAAATTTTGGGCACAGTTCTACTTTTTTGTTGACAGTTCTGCTTTCTATCTTTTTCCCTTTTAAACATTGAAGTTCCCTGCACGTTTTCTATTTCAACGCTTTCGTGGGAGAGAATTCCGTGCTTAACGATCGAGGGTAAGCTGTCTATATGTGTAATATAGTAGAGGGCTCTTATGTTTGGATTTCTCATAGTTACTTCTCCCGAAGATGGAACGCAGGGCTGTTGCGACTTTATTTCATCAAATTTTCCTCCTGATATGAGTATGTGAAGTATCACGCCCAGACAAAGATTTCGTCATCCTCTTCCGAATAGCCGATAAAGGTCGCCAAAACCGTTCGAGGAATATCACCCTCTACAGCGGCCACTTGGTGGATGCAACCGCTGTTGAACAGATAGAAATCACCCGGCTGTACCTCGATTTGCTGCTGTTCAATCCTGTTTTGTGCGGCGTATTCGTGGTAGGTGCCCTCCGAGAGATGGTCTTGCACCTCCGGACTCCAAACGCAGCGATGGATAACAGCGTGGGGACTGCCCCCGTCATGGGCGGAATTCTGTATACAGATGAGGCCAGCAAGCTGGTGTGTAAAACGGGAGACCTCATAGTTGAACAGCTTGTCGTCTATCGCGACATGATTGATGTGGGGAACGTATTCGTGGCCTTCATAGTGAATCCGAAAGATTGCGGGCCCGTAGAGGCGTCCATCGGGTTCACGGGCGACCTTGACCTGCTTGTTCACCGCTAGTGCGGAGAGACAATTGTAGAGGGTATCCACTGGATTGTCAAACCCATCGAATAGGTGGCTGAAGAGTTCATGCGTACTCGCGGAGTGTTCAAGGAAAGTGTCCTTGTTCTCGGTAGGGTCATCTGATACTGCCAGACCGCCGCGTGCACGGTTGACCAAGCTCGAACCAATATCGATTCGGGTCTGTGCACTCCCCGCGAATTGGTATGTATCCTCTTCCCGGTTTGATCGGTCCGGGTCACGCATCATACCCCGCTCAATGAATCGCTGCATTAATCCACTACAGTGATCTGGATTATAGGCACCACGCAGAGCAATACCGGCGATGTGGGCGTCCACAAGTGCCTTGAGCGGGTCTGTCTCATGGGCAAAGACGGTCTCTAGGTCGGGTTCTAACACCAACCAACTTTCACTGAATGTCATCTTATCCCTCCTAATGGTTCTGTTAATATTTGACTAGCTGAGCCAATCTCTGTTCCGGGAATCTTTCATGGGCAGCACCTCCTCTAATCCCGAATCACCCCCCTACCCCCCCGCAAGCGGGGGGAAACAGGCAATTGACGGATAACTCACAGGGTATTTGGCGGGGGGAGGTGCCCCCTGATCTGGGTGCTGGCCATGTTTTGGGCAGGCCCCCCTCTAATCCCCCCGCAGGGGGGGAGGGTGCCTACATTTGGGCAATTTTCCAAAATCGAAAATACCGAGAACATAACGCGATAGAATAGACACTATGGGGCGACAATCCTGGCTCAATCAGCCCGAGGGATTGCGCTATGGTCCGGATGTTTTATCGAGATGTGAATCTCGACCTACTAATTGATGACGGGAGCCTTTCTCGCCAGGGCACCCATTGGATCCCATGCGGGTAGAACAATCGGTTCCGTTTCAAGGGCAGCCTGCAACTCGTTCGGTAGATATTCCTTTCGTGCAGCAATCTCAAACATATATTGGTCAAACCAGTTGTCGTTCATCAGGTAGAACCCCTTGCGCCCGCTATCGGCGCCCCAACTATTCTCGACTCGCCAGCGTCGCGGCACCTCTCTGCCGTTCTCCTGTATGACATCCACACCCGTAAATAGCATCGCGTGGGTCATCAGGGTCTGGTGGTACTGGAGCCGTCCTGCCTTATCAAGAGCAAAGGGGGTGTCGTAGACACCTTCGTAGTCATACAGCTTCGCATCCCAGAGGCCGAGGCCGGTTTGCATCATTTTTCCAACATCGCACCCCATCCAGACCGGCTCCCCATCAATGATGGTCTTCATCGCTATTTGCTTCATGAGGTCGATATCGATATTCAGGTATTTAACAATCGCGCCGCCCTCGACGTTACCGAGGCATTCCACCGTGAAGGTTTTGCCGATAGGACTTGTTGGGCGTGGGTCGTGGACGAGGCAGACGTAATCATCAACCGGAACAGTGATATATTTCTCTGCGAACTGCTGCGGCGTCATCTCCCCGTCGCGGTGGAATTCTTTATCTGCATCGTTCCACTGCCAATCGAAATGGGTTGGCGGCGTCCCGAGGTGGATGGACAGGATGCGGTGGATGACCGTGATAATCTCGTCTTTGACATCCAGCAGCTCATCAAAGCTCGCCTCTTTTGATGCCATATCGCGAAGCGTCTTTGCGCCCTCGCGCAGCTTATTGAGCAGAATCCGATTCATCCGACTTGAACTTGAGGAACTCTCTGTCTCAGGCATAAATGCTTGGGGAACAAGCCCGTGTTTCTTGATTAAATTAACGAACATATTCCACTGTCCGCCATCTTCCAGTGGGCTTTCAAGTAGCCATGCAACGCACCGATCATCCACTGGACGATCTACCATCTCGATCATCCGTTGCAGGAAATAGTTGGCGCGTTCGAGCTTATCCCAGAAGAAAGTATAGTTTTGGCTGAATTCAAATTCTTTCAAGTTCATTTTCTTCATCGCGCCGACGCGGAATAGGTTCAGCCCTGCGAACATCCAGCATCTGCCGCTCCTTTTCTGGTTCGTAACGCTCCAGTCGTCCAGCACATGGCTGAAAGTAAAGTCGCTGTTGGTAACAATCTGACGGTCGAGGGCGATATCATCTACGGCGATCTTGCAGACAGCATTCTGTGCCATCCGATAAACCGGGTTACCCTCAAAATCGTTGTGTAATTTTGCAATTCGGTGAGGGGGCAAGGTACCATCTTGTAAGCTCTCAAGTGCGCTTAATTTATCAATGGAAGCGGCTGCCATATTACAACTCCTATCCTTTAAGATTCGGTTGGTTTTTGTACCCACACGGATGGTGTGGTGCAATTAAAATAACCCAAGTTGCTAGAACCTGTTGATGTTTATATGAGGCGTGTCCGTAATCGTAGGGGCTTGGTTTCCAGCCCCAACGGGTGGGGCACTCCCTACGAATTCAACAAGCATCGAGATGGCTTTTCTTACGCCCGAGGAACACTCACGGAACGGAGAGGTATTACGTATTATTCCCTTTGTCCCATTGATGCGTTATGTGTATCACAATGCACCACCCCCGTAGGTCGGACATCTTGCCCGACCCATAACCCCAGTTGGAGGACAGGTAGTAACAGTGGGGTATTGGAGTCGCTCCTAAGGAATCAGCAGCACCTTACCGGTTGTCTGTCTACCTTCTAACGCACGGTGTGCATCAGCGGCATTTTGGAGCGGAAACGTTCGGTCAATGCGTAGCTTCAATGTGCCAGCAGAGATCCATTCAAAGAGATCGCCCGCCCGTTCCATCAGTTCTTCCCGATTGGCTGCATGATGTCCCAACCCCGGACGCGTTATAAACAACGATCCACTCGACAGACGGCTCAAATCCAATGGGGGCACGGGTCCGCTCGACTGCCCAAACAGCACCAAATAACCGCGGGGGCGAAGAGAGTTGAGACTCTTATCAAAAGTGGTCTTGGCGACCGAATCGTAGACGACATCAACTCCTTGCCCATCGGTTAGGCGTTTAACTTCGGCTTCAAAATCGGTTTGTGTATAGAGAATTACATTGTCAGCCCCGGCGTCCTTCGCAAGCTGCGCTTTCTCCGGCGTGGAAACTGTTCCCAATACACGCGCTCCCAGTGTCTTCGCCATCTGAATAAGTAACAAGCCGACTCCACCGGCGGCTGCATGCACCAATGCGGTATCATCCGTACCGAGTGGATAGGTGCTGTGGGTCAAATAGTGGGCTGTCATACCTTGCAGCATCGCCGCTGCTGCCGCCTGTGTATCAATCGAATCGGGTAAAGGAACGAGCACCTCAGACGGCACGATTGCCTCCTCGGTATAGGATCCCTGGTGCATCGCATACGCGACGCGATCTCCCACATTGACCTCAGTGACATCGGGTCCAACAGCCTCGACCACGCCTGCACCTTCCATCCCCGGCGTGAAAGGGATATTAGTACTCGGATAGAGTCCCGTGCGGTGGTAAACGTCGATATAGTTCAATCCCGCTGCTTCAATGTGCACCCGTGCTTCACCCGCACCGGGCTCACTGGTAGAAACCTCTTCATAACGGAGTGCCTCAGGTCCGCCGTGTTCATGAATGCAAATAGCGTGCATCTGTCTATCTCCTATCTTTGTGAGGGATTATACCACGATTGCTAAAAAATCTGAATCAACTATCAGCTGGTAGTAGGAATACTCCGTGTGCCGTACCTCCCCTTGCGGGGGGATTAGAGGAGACGGAACGCCGGAACGGGCCTACGACTTTGGGAGATCAATCCAAAACGGAGTTGTCCAGAATTACCTCAAGTTGCTTTGAATCCCGATCTTATTGGGGCGCGACTCTCGGAACAGAGATTGGTTCAATCTGTCAAATGTCAACAGGATCTAGCCGCTAAATCCGAACTAGAGTTCAGAGTGCTTCGGGAGCCAACTCCCGCATTCGGTTTATCCACCGTTTGCGCTTTGGATTTCCCTCGGCATCGGCAACCCAGGGACGGTAATCAACTCCATTGCCAATAATCTGCTTTTGGGTGGCTTCTGCTTCCTCGGGTGTTTTTGGATTGTTGTAGTATACCAAGACACACATCCGGCGATCGACCGCGCCCCCCCAACTCGCATGCCAGCATCGCACATCGAAAGCGACCACATCCCCCGGCTCCGATTCAAAGATGTAGGCTGGGACATCAGGGATTTCGAGTTCCAACTTATTCATCTTTTGCCTGAGTTCCCTGTGAAAAGATGGCTCGTGCGAGCCCGGTATCAACCGCAACGCACCACTATCCGCAGTCACCGGTTGCAAGTAGTAGGCGAACTTGACACCGTACTGATGGAGGCTTCCGGTATCGGGATGCCAACGCGTATCCCCGACGTAACGGTTGATGTCAGACGCAATGCCAAAAACATCTTCGCCGTAAAGTTGCTCTGCCACATTACAAAATCGTGAATCTTCCAGTAATGAGGTGAGGAAGGGTGTATCCGGCCCCATCGTTATCAACCAATGTCGGCGTGTGCCATCGAATGGGTCATCTCGAAACGCCTCCGCCATTGCTGCTCCAAACTCCATATTGATGGTCTTCAGTTCGTCCTGACTAAACAACTGCCGGAAAATCAGAAATCCGAAGGTTTGAAAGTGATTGATTTGCTGTTGCGTGATCATTATGTTACTTCCTCCCTTTCCACGCCTTAGAAATTCTCTATACTTCCATTGAATTATCAATCTAACGGTACTAGGAATATGACCTGTTTGCCAACCTCCTAAATAACGCAAGCTGCCACCTGTCGCTCCATTGCGGCTAAATGAACGCTTAAAATGAACAAATGGTTTTCACATTTCACTCCGTATTACCCCTAAAACTCAACCATTAACCCCAGATACGGGATCAACGGCAATTGGTACAGGTTCCGTTCCTGCGTGTAGTCTCGATTGTAATCAACATCCAACACATTTTTGCGATTATATGCGTTGAGTAACTCAAGGAAGATCCCCCACCGCCACCGCTGATAGATGAAAGACTTACTAATACGGAGGTCCAAGCGGTGGAACGGCGGAATCCGAACCGAATTAGTCTCGCCAAAGAGGGGAGTGTAGCGAGGCATCCCCGTAAGGGGGTGGGGCATGATCTCCCTACCAATCACCGGCGTGTACGGATTTCCGGTGCGGTACTGCCACTTCGCCCCAATCTCCCATGTCGGTGTAATCATATAGCTCGCGGTAAGTGTTGCGACATGGGGCTGATCAAACGAGTAAAGCCGCTCTATCTCACCGGGCCTGTCTTTACGTTTGGCAACTGAATAGGCATAGTTCACCCAACTGAAAAACCGATCACCGGCGCGATGTTTGATCGAAAGCTCAATGCCCCGGGCAAATCCCTCTCCTTGGTTAAGGTATCCCACACTTTGGTCTCGCGTAATCAGGTCGCTAAAATCTTTCTGATAGCCTGCAACCTTGAAGCGTGTTTGGGGGCTGATCTCCCGTTCCATCTCTAAAATGTAATGAACCGCGGTATTCTCTTTCAAATCAGGATTCCCGTATCCCGGAACGATTTGCCACGGATAGGGGCTAATCTCGTATCTACCGTAGGCAAACCGGAGCTCTGAACCGCCCGGCATCTTGAATCGAAGGCTGCCTCTCGGCCCGACGGAGACGCGATCGGTGAGGTTGAAATAGTCAAGCCGCAGCCCCAACGTAACCGATAAGAACGCCAACGGGTCATACCGATTTTGGAGATATCCCTCAATAAAGTTGAACCGTTCTTCAAAGTCTGCAGCGATTTTCTCCTCAAAGGTGAAAAATTGAGATTCGCTTGCCTTCGGATCCCCTTCATCGGGGCGGCGAGGAAAGTAGGCAGATCCGTTCCACTGGGTCGTCGAAACAAGTAACCCGGATTCGAGCTGATGTTTCGGATTCAAACGGTAGCCGAGATCTTCACGAAGTTCGTATTGGACCGGCTCCAGTCTCAGGAAAAGTCCTTGACCAAAGCTAAAGGCTTGTAAAAAACTCGCGCGCGAGAGTGAGAAATGTGAAGTGAGGCGGTCTGTCAGCGTTGATCTGAGATCTGCCGCTTGTACATCAAAGTGCCCTTCAAGGTCGAATCGCCCTGCGAGTGTCGGGTCATAATCCACATCGGCCAACCCCAACCTAAACCCTATGACATCGCCTGCAGCGAACGTTTTAACGTCGAGTTGATGCTTTTCAGACAGATTATAGCTGACCTTCGCCTGATAATCCCAGAATCGCGGGAACGCCGTAATCCGCGTAGCTTCTATCGGAAAGAGGTCGACGTAGCTCCGTCGACCAGCGAGATACCACGACCCCCGGCTCCCAATCGGGCCCTCAAGCAACCCCTCCGAATAGAGGAGGTTCAGGTTAAATTTGCCACCTACCCGATCTTCCCTACCCCGCCGCGAATAGATGTCGATTACGGCTTGTGCGTCTGCCCCAAACTCCGCCCCGAAGCCACCTGCATAGACATCAATCCTGTTGAGCACCTCTGAATTGACAGTTGAAACCAGTCCGCCAAAATGGTAGGGATAAAAAAGTGGGGCACGGTCAAGGTAAAAACGGTTGTCATCGGGCGAGCCCCCACGGATATAGAGTTGTCCGTCGAAATCGCTTGCGACACCAATCCCCGGCAAGGCTTGGAGTGCTCGGAGTGCGTCTCCCACGCTGCCGGGTATCCGCTTAATCTCCATAACACCTACGGTCTGCCGACCGACGGTCGCCGGTATCGATGTCGATTGGACCTCAACCTCCTCCAGCATCACATTAACAGGGCCGAGATAAATTTTGACTTCAGTGATTGCGCCCGCTTGCACTGTGGCAACCTTGCCCTCCTCTAGCAGACGGTAGCCGACAGCAAGCACAGTCAACGTATAATCACCGGGAGACAGATTATCGAATCGAAATTCACCATTCTCATCGGTCTGGGTGCGTCGATCTATTTCGACCAATCGAACCGTGGCGTTTGCCAGTTGATTGCCCGTTTCTTGATGAGAAAGCCTACCACGAATCTCCCCAGGCTTCACGGTGGATTGCTGGGGGTGTGCAGCAGGTAAATATATGAATAATGCAAATAGGAAGATGACGGATAGACACCGAAACAACCCTTTGATACCGTACACCGATTTAATCTCCTCATGTTTCAGAGCCAGCGGTTGGTGTAAGTCCCGAGTTGCAACCTAAACTGGAAAAATAGTATTTGTGCAGACTCACATGCAAAGAAAAAGCGAGAAATCGGAAAAACGAAAAATAGGTCCGTAGGCCGAGATTCATATCTCGACAGAATACTAAAAAACGGATTGACCCTACCGTTCAAGCCCCTGCAACAGATCTTCAAACGTCTCAGCGACAAATACCCCCGCTTCACGCAACGCTTTCACCTTTCCGCGCACCGAACCGCGTCCCCCCTCAACAATCACCCCGGCATGACCGAACCGCACCCCCTCAAGGTCATCGACGAACTTGCCGGACAAAAAGGCAGTTATTCGGAGCCGAGAAGGCTTCCGCTTGAGTCGCGCTGCGAGCTGCTCCTCCGCAGCCCCACCCGGCTCGCCGTAAATGACCACCGCATCGGTGGCGGGATCCGCTTCGAGAAGCTCGATCAGGTCGGTGAAATTAGAACCGACGATTGCATCCCCGCCCACGCCGATGGCGATACTCTGTCCAACCCCACGGCTCGTTAAATAGCTGGCGATCTCAGTGGTCATGCCCCCGCTGCGGGAAAGCACGGCGACACTGCCCGGCATAAACGATCGACGCACATTGTCCACACGCCCACCGATAGTGCCGAGCTTGGCAATCCCCGGACGGATCAACCCAAGCGAATTGGGACCGATGAGGGTACAACCGGTACGACGGGCAGCGACCAGTAATTTACTGGTGTCCAATTGCGGAACCCGTTCAGTCATAATCAGACAGAGCTGCATACCCTCAGAAAAGGCCTCCAGTGCGGCATCAAACACAGCGGGTGGAGGGACAGAGATAACGCTGGCAGTCGCCCCATGCCTCTCAACTGCCGCCGCAACCGTGTCGTAGACGGGTATCCCATGAACGCGCTGCCCCCCCTTTCCGGGCGTCACACCGGCGACGATGTTACTCCCGTAAGCGAGCGAGTCCTCAACCATACGGCTCGCCTCTCTGCCGGTGATCCCCTGAACGAGAATGCCTGCTTTCGGGTCAAGCAGCATCAATCCGATTCCTTTCCACAGCCAACCGGGCAGCCGCATCCAACGACACCTCACGGCCATACACTTCGACGCCGGCCGCCTCCATTATCTCTTTCGCTTCTCCCTCCCAGTTGCCGGGGACGCGAAAGAGACTGATTGTCTCCGCGGGTTTCCTTCCCATCCCCTCAACACCCGTCAGGACGCCGCGAGCGATGACATCCGCGCGGGTATTGTTCACTACATTCATGATAACCGCCATCCCCCTTACGCCCGGCTTCGATAGCAGGAGCGATGTTATGGCGGCAACCTTTTCCTCCGTTGGGTTTCCTCCCACCTCACAGTAGTTTGCAGGCCTCCCACCGTGCTCCTTAATCGCGTCGAAAACAGTCAGACTGGCGCCTCCGCCACCGATCAGCAGCGCGAGATCACCGTCAAATTCTACAACCCGCCCGGCAACACCGCGATGGTCTGTCGCATCAATACGTTGTGCCTCAAGCTCCAGAGGGGTGGGCGGACGACCCGCCGCGGTCATCGTCAATTCGCCTAACGGCACCAATCGCTCCTGCTGTCGATACACCGCCTCGTCCTCAATCTCCACCCGCGCATCAAGTCCGATGAGCGATCCATCTTGAGCAACGACCAACGGGTTAATCTCCATTGTGACCGCATCGCAGGCAAGAAATGCTTGGGACAACTTGGCAAGGACCTCCCCGACTCCCACGAGCGTTTTACCCGTCAAGCCGACTTCGGCAGTCATCTCCCTCGCTTTGTAAGGCGCGAGTCCCATCCAGGGATCGAACGACTGGCGGACGACCTGATCGCTCGGGGCAGCTTCAACATTTACGCCACCGGCAAGACTCAATAAGGCAACCGGCAGCTTTGCAACCGTATCCCATGTAATACCAACGTAAAACTCGCAATCGTAATTTAGTTTGGGTTCAATCGAAATCACGTCAACGGTTGTACCACGCACAACCATTCCGAGCAACGCCTCCGCCGCAACGACTGCTTGATCAACACTCTCCGCGAACTTCACCGCTCCGACATTCCGCCGTCCGCCGAAGGGGATCTGTACTTTCAGGACAGCGGGCAGCCCGATGTGTTCAACGGTTCCTCGCACCTCAGCCATCGACTTAACAGGCGTTGATTCCGTAAACACCAAGCCGAAATTGGAGAGCAGCTTTTTGCTTTGATGTTCGAGGAGTCTCATCGCTTTTCCCTCAACACTCTATAATATATAATTATACCATATCCTACCAAAAAGATGGGAGGTTTTGAGCTGTTTTAACCGACTCACGCCATAGACAATCGAAGGATAATGTTTTGTGAGCACAAAAAAGCGGTATCATACCGGTAACAAAAGGTATGACACCGCTGATTGTATTAATTGAAGATGCACCTCTACCGCGTAGAGGGCTCTTCACCTGACTCGGAACGGACAGGCAACTCCCGTCGCTCCTGATCAAATTGCCGAGGCACCCGCAGGATCTACCTTCCTGAAACGGCGGGGCCCTTCCTCTGTGTCGTATTGGTCAAAGAACCGTTTCGCCTGCTCTCCTTGTTCCTGCGACAACCTAGGCCAACCACTCGCTCTTTGGTCTAACGGTGATGCAGGCTGTTCCAAAAACGAAGTCAGCTCTCTTTCCCACTGCTGTTCCATCATCTCTAGGAGGGAAGCCATCCGCTCTTCACAGGGAGAACACTGGGGATCGGACGCCACTGGCATTTGTGGCGTAGCAACTACGGGGGCACCGGGCAATCGATCCGTTGAATACGCCAAAAAAAACAGAGTAGAATAGTACAGAAACAAAGCGACGATACCGCGACCAGAAACGCTTTCATTGGAAATCCTCCTCTTTGCGTTCTCTGTTGTGGTGCTGTTCTACTCCGGCACGCCGTGAGTTTTCAACTCCGTTCCGCAAGCCTTCGATCTGCTTAGCAACCTCCGGGTCGTTTTCTCTCAGACAGCGGAGCCCCTCTTCCGGTCCATACCGTTCCAAAGTGGACATTGCCAGCTCGAACCGCTCCGGTGAAAACTGCGCTTTCAGGGCGGTTTCAATCCCCTCCTCGGTAGTAGGTGTAGGCGGCTCCGGTGCCACTTTGGTGCCAACCTTTTCCGGTTCAATCGCTGGTGTAGAATCTTCCCACGCTGCTGTCGACACTCGGTCCGGAGATGCCGGTTCTACTTCCGTGAAAGGGAGGTCGGAAGCGGTTTCATCAAAGGTTGTGTCGCCGGGGGACACCACCGGAGGAGGAACACTACTGAGAGCATCTACAGTATCCCCAAATTCGTCCGTGTAAACACTTTCCGTCCACGCCGAAATGGCCCCCGGATTATCCAGGATATTGAATCGGGCCGCTGTCCAAATTGCAATTTCCGGTGTACGCAAAAATTTTTGGCGTCCTTCCTCATATCCGAACTCCTGAACCATGTCAATGAGGCGTTGGCGCATCTCCGAATCTAAGTCTGAGGGAGCCTTTCCGGGATGGTGTTTTTGAAATAGGTCTTGAAAATGTGAAGGGGCCTGATCAAGTATCTCAAACTCTGTCACACCTTTGGAAATCATATAGTCTTTGAAATTTGTGAACGACTTCAAAAATTCCGGTGGAGTCCCAGCGGCAGCGGCTGCTTTAACCTCTTGCCTCACTTCTTCAGAGGCAAGGATATCCATTACCTTTTGCTGAGAGTCACTGAAAACGGGTTTGGTCACTTCTTGCAAATCGCTGTTGAGTGCTGATTCTGGAGAAACGTCCGGATTTTGGTGAAACCCTACCGGCTTGGGGGATTTTTCCATTTTTCGTTCAACAACGGAGAGGAAAAACAGTTTCCAGATGAGCAAAATACCCACCGCTATAAACGGGATGGGTCTCAACCAAGGTCTCACCTTTTCCGCAATGAAGGACCTGTCTTGAAAAAACGCAAAGACACCCACGACAATCAAAGCAAGACCCCATACAATTGCCCCTACGATATACCCGCTGATAATCTCTTTAATTACCATTGCCCCCATGAGAGCGAATGGTAGCGCGACAACAACGTGCCTAAGCCAGGCCCTCAATTTATCATAAAAAAACGCGACAACTCCCAATACAGTCCATGCGATACCTATCCAAATCGGACGTCCTACCTCCCCGTCGTGGAATCCCTGATAAAAGGACAGTCCTGCAAATACAAGTAAAAACAAAGCTGCAATGTGATGACGTTGCATGGGTAATTTTCCTTTCCCTATAAAGGCAAATGAGACATCCCGAAACCCTTGCTAGGAGTTTCAGCATGTCTCGGTCATGCGCCGCAAACTATCCGCCACAAAATAGGTAAGCGTACCCGCACAAACTGGCCGCATTCGCAAGAGCAGCCGTACAAGCCAACTCTCCAGCAGGGGTGGGCTCCACTATAGCAATCGCACAAATTGTTATGGCTAAATCCCGAGCATTGTAACACCTTCGCCATGCGTCTGCACAGTTAGCGGATGCCTCTTGAGAACAAAAAGGAACTGTCCCACATAAAAGTGCGTTGTAAGGAGTGCTTTTGCATTCCGTTAGGTGAAAACGGATTCTCAATTTCACAAAAGATCTTAGCACACTGACGTGAGAATATGCCAATCCAAGTTGCTACCTGTTGAAAATCCATGTTTTTCGCTACGGTTGAAGGATTCAACCACAAACTCATAGAAGCAATTAACATGCCAAAAGAAACGATAATCGTCCAAAGCCAGTCAGCATCAGGCTTTCGACGCAAAATGTTCAAAGGATTTTTGAAGCGATTAATCCAATTATTAGCAACTGTTGCTTAGCAACTATTGCTGATGTTAGTAACTATTGCTAACTTTTTTGGACAAGTTCCAAGCGGGAATCCAAAACCCGCGTATCGCTAGGAACACCTTCTGTTGACGTACTCCCACGCCTAGAGGATTGGGAGGCCTACCTGTTCCTTTAAGAGTCGAATTATGCTTATCAACGCGGATAGCGAACCGGAGCCCGTCTGACAACTGCTACCGCAGTGGACAATGCCCTGCCTGTCAGGCTTTGCCTAACAGGTATGTCCCGATTTATCAGGGCAACTGGGGGCAGCCATACCTCCTACAACAAACGACCGTCGCAGTATGAGAAAACCTGTCTCGACTTTTACCCCTGATGACCATTTTCGGCAGGAGGTATAGCTGTCGGTCAATTATACACCCAAACGCTTTTGAAAGCAAGAAAACCAATGCGAAGGCAGGGGGTTATCTCCAAACATAAATTTTGGAGGTAACACTCCTAAAGGATTTTTGATAAGCATTTTGTAAAAGAGGTAGGAGTTACATAGTTGAACCCTCGAAGCCAACACTAGAATAAGGGGGCGCAATGGTCATGGTATCCTCGGCGATTCATCGGGCGGCTTTGGTAAATCCCAGAGGAGTACCACCCCTGCCCCCCGCAAGTGGAGGGGAAAGAACGCAAGCGGATGGCTTGGCTAACACGCAACTTCCATTAAACTCCAACCCTTTTGTAAAATAAAAAGCTGTTCAAGTCAATCCGCTTGTGCTATAATTTTTTTGTTCAGTTTCCAAATATCCCATTCTTGAAAGAGGTAGGAGTTACACAAAGGTGTAAATGGGTTGAGGGAGATAAGTGTTCACCGCGTCTCTGATAATCGAGACTTTGGTTTCAAACCTACTAATGCCATCGAAAAACAGTGGTGTTCTATGCGGAAAAACGCTCGTAATGCTAACCCGATATGATTCCGTTGGGCAACTGCTTTGCGTGCGAGACACCTCCCAATACCGACTAATTGCTTGATACCTTAATGATATGCTTCAATTGACCAAGATAACTCGGCAGACTTGAGTCGATACATCTCGCTCATTGAGAGGGCGCTGGTTGCCCAGTATTCAACGTTGCCGTTTGGGAAAACTCTCTTGAAAACTTGAATCCATCCATATCCCTTCAAATGAACGATGCTCCCTTTTTCACTAATAGGTAGTTCGCAGACAGGTTGATTGCCTTGCTTATCCAGATTGACCTGTTGGTTCGACTTCAATTGGTTCAGCCAATCCGAGTGATACAGCCGAATGGTCTTCAGAATCTGTAATGGTAGCGCAGAGCCTACCCTTTCTGTCGGTGTCGAGATATGAATCTCGACCGACAAGGCGTCGAGGTTTCAACTGCGTAAGACCTAAGAAATTAAGGAATAGGAGTAGGGACAGAAAGATAAAGCGGTCAAGTCACATTTACCCAAAAAGGAGGTAAATGGATATGGATAACCGACGAACAAGCCACCGCCAGCCACGGATACAAAATCCAAACTTTGTGGGAAACAGTCCCGCCACCCAACTGGTGCGAGAGCGCATCCGGCAGGCGGTCCGAGCAAATGTTGATAGGATTCTCCTCACCGGCGAAACTGGTACAGGAAAAGAGGTGGTCGCCCGAACGATTCACTCTCAATCGTCTTTGGAAGAGCAACCGTTTGTTGGTGTGAACTGCTCGGCGTTGCCAGAGTCGCTGGTCGAAAGCGAACTCTTTGGCCACGTCAAAGGAGCGTTCACCGATGCAACGGCGGATAGAGCTGGCTACTTTGAGATGGCAAATAACGGTACGCTTTTTCTGGATGAAGCTGCTGGCCTCTCACTCCGCATACAAGCGAAGCTCCTACGGGTCCTCGATAACCAGACCCTGCGACGTGTTGGCGGTGCTCTGGAGATCTCCTTCCGGGTGCGTATTATCAGCGCATTCAATAGAAATCCCGCGTACCTTGTCGAGTCTGGGCGGTTCCGCAGCGATCTATTCTATCGCCTCAACCTTTTTCCTATCCACTTAACACCGCTTCGGGAACGCCCCGAGGATATCCTACCGTTGGCTGACTATTTTCTGGAAGCATATACCGCCAAAAGTGGGCGCAGCTTTGACGGCTTTTCAGAAGGGGCTCAATCGTTCCTTCTGGATTATCAATACCCGGGCAATGTACGTGAGTTGCAGAACATCGTTGAACGCACCGCGGTTCTTTGTCCGCCAAAGATTTCGGTGATAGGAGTCAAACATCTTAATATTCAAGGAGACGCATTGGAAAAGCGGCAGTCCCAATATGACCAATCGTCAGGCGAAAGCGAGTACGAGCGGATCTTGCAGGCACTTGAAGGAACTCGATGGAATCGCCGCCAGGCCGCAAAAAACCTCGGCATCCCCTACTCCACTTTCCGTTCTAAGTTAAAGAAGTTGGGAATTTCGTAGATGCGCGAAATCAAGTCCACGATACTATTTTGACGGTCTAGATCTATTCGTTGGCAGTGTTTTCCGTCACGTAGGTTGGATTAAACGGTTGAAAGCGAATCCATATCAAACACAATGGCGGTTCCGCCTTTTAACAACACCCCCTATAGATAGACACAGTAGCTGCCGGTTACCTCTCTGATTGGATCTATTTGTCAGATACAAGCTGGAGCACCCGCCGGGCACGCTTCACCACCGGCAAATCAACCATCTGACCATCGACAGCAGTCGCACCCGCGCCATCGGCTCCTGCCGCCTCAAAGGCCGCCACCACCCGCCGGGCGTACTCGGCCTCCGCGTCGGTTGGCCGGAAGACAGTTTCAACAACTTCAATCTGGGCGGGATGAATCAAAGCTTTGCCGGTAAACCCAAGGTCACGGGCGAGTCGCGTGTCCCTTTCCAGTCCTATCGGGTTCCGAATATCAAGATAGACCCGATCTATCGCTTGTAAGCCTTCACTGGCGGCAGCGACAGCGAGCGCAGAGCGGGCATAAAGGAAATCCCCGGCTTCGCCTTGGCGGACGTTAAACATCCCAAGATCCATCGCGAAGTCCTCTGCACCAAACATCAATCCGACAAGTCTGGGACTGGATGCCGCAATCGCAGCTGCCTGAACCAGGCCGCGTGCGCTCTCAATGGTGGCGAGCAGTCGGACACTTCCCCGCTGGAGTCCCGCCCCCTCTTCTCGCGCATCCAGAATCGCGCAGACCCGCAGCACATCTTCGGGACAACTCACCTTGGTCAGCGTGAGTCCATCCAGGCCGGGCCGAATCACTGCGGACAGGTCCGCCTCCATTTCTCCGCTTCCGGCGGGATGAATACGGACAAAGCGGATCATCCCACTTGATGGATGGGCGAGCGTTCTCCCCATCATGGCGCGGGCGGTATCCTTTTCGCCGGGCGGCACCCCATCCTCCAAATCAAACATCGCTACATTGAGTTTCAGTCCGTAGGCTTTATCAATCATCCTCCGCTGATGCCCCGGTACGAACATCCAAGATCGGATAATCCGCATAACAACCTCCCGTCGCCTGTTTCACATTTCACGCTTCACGTTCTGCATTTCACACGTTAATAAACTAATGAACTAATAATTTTCACATTTCATACGGGATCGCGTCGTTGAAAATCTGCGTCCTCTTCATGATCCGTCGCTCAGTCGAGGGGAATCCCTCTCGCCGGTGCATGGTACATCGGTTGTCCCATATAACCAAATCGCGGACCTCCCAATCGTGCGTCCAGCCAAAACACTCCTGCGACAGATGATTGAAGAGCGTATCAAGCAGTTCACGGCTTTCCGATTCACTAAAGCCGACGATGTGCCGAGTCAGGTGGGGACTGACGTACAACGCTTTACGTCCGGTGTCAGGGTGGGTGCAGACAACGGGATGGTCAATCAACTCCGGCGGATTCTGGCTTTCGACATGATGACGATGGACAGCGCGCAGTCCCTTGAGCAGGACTTTGAGGCCAGGATCAAGCCCCTCATAGGCGGCGTAGCAGTTGCACCACCGCGTAGCACCGCCGGTGGCAGGCAGCTCAACGGCGTAGATGATGGAGAGCGTTCCCGGACGCCGCAGATATGACAGATCGGAGTGGAAGGGGATTTCGTCGTTGCCGAGTGCCCCGATGGGTTGACCATCCTTCTCGACGTTGGAAACGAAGAAGATTTCTTTGACAGGACGTGGGAGCTGCTTGCGAACATGTTCGACCGCCTGACCGAAGTAATTGGTGAAGCGGACCTGATCCTCGTCCCTAATCTTCTGACCGCGAAAGAGGAGGACACAGTGCGCTAGCAATGCCTGATGGATGCGCTGGATTGTGTCTTCGGGTAGCGGGTGCGCTAAGTCTATTCCCTGAATCTCCGCCCCAAGCGCACCGCCGGTGGGGATTACTTGCATCTGATTAATTCTGTTTGTGGTGACGGTCATCTGAAACTCCTTTAGCTCATGTCAAAAGAGAGGGCAAAACGCAAAATTAGTACATTGGTTAAATTGCTGCACTGTTGAACTAATGAACTAAATTTGGTCTACGCCTCTGAAACCTTTACCTTCTCAATCTGATTAGCGATCAGCCACTCCAAAAAGTCTTCCTGCTCCTCCGTAATCTCAATCTCTGCACGATTCTGATCGTCTAACGGGGATGTCACGTAGAACACCCCTTCGTCGTACAGTTCAGAGGTCAGTTCAAGCGGGAAGAAAAACGCATTTGGATCATCGCTATGTTCCCATTGACGAGCACTCGCCCCTTCGGTGAAGTAGTGAAGCTGCCCGCGTAGCGTCTGCGAGATTTCGTAAGGTTCAAGCGTCGGTTTATTTATAGATGATGCGAGATATTTAGCCATTCTATTCTGTCCTATTTAGGTTCCGTTGACATTTCATAGCAACTAGATAATTAAGGGGTGCACAACCCCATGATCCTTCGTAGGGGTTGGGTCTGCCAGCCCTTTATTCATACATCAGAAACGATTTCGGACGACTGTCGGTCAAATTTTCCAGAATCGACAATACCTAGCGGTTCTAGGCTGATTGAGTCAAGATTGTGGCGCGACCGTATTTTGTCGAGACCAGATGGCGCAAAGCTGCTTTCCAATTATAGCATATCCATCTAAAAAAGGAGAATCTAAATTTCTAGGTTCTAGGCGCGTTTAGTTCTCCTATAGGAGGGATCTCCGAATCCCGATACCTCACTGTAGATGTTTGCATCCCGATCTATTGGGGAGTGATCTCCCAGTTGCGATTTTTCAAACAAAATGGTTGGGTTCTATTGACACTTGACAAATTGAATCATTCCTTCTTAAGAACCCAAGAACCCCCCTCAGTCCCCCCGCAAGCGGGGGGAGGACGCAAGCGAGGGGGAAACAGGTTCGATAAACCTAGAATTGACGGACAACCTACAGGGTATTTGGGGGGCGGGGGGCACCCTGTCGTCTGTCAATTTTCCGAAATGGAACATACCTACGACATGACGCAATAGAATACCAGACACTATAGGGCGACAATCCTGACTCAATCCGCCCGACACATTGCGCGGGAGTCCGGGGGTTTTGTCGAGATATGAATCACGACCGATAGGTTGGGCCTGTTCACATTTGACAGATTGGGCTTACAGCGTTTGCAGAATTGGCGACAGCAAAACCTTAACACGCCCTACCTTTCTGCTTGACTATCTACTCGATCGCCACTATAATTTTTAACACAATTAGCCTCCCTTAACATACTGCGAGGACAGATGTCATGAAAGAACAGTTGGAATTTTTCAAGGAGAACGGTTACCTTGTCGTACCCGATGCCCTATCTACTGAAGAGGTTCGTTCCATCAACGAGGCAATCGATCGAGATCTCGTCGAGAATCTGGTGATGTGGCAAGACCGTGGACAGACGGGGCGGCGGCAGAATGTCCACGCCCTGCTCGCCTGCCCGGAGATGGATGTCACCATGCGTCCACCGACGTTGCTGCCGTTGATGGGTGCAATCATGGGAAAAGACCTCTGTGCGGAGGAACATTCGGTGATGCTCCGCGCCCCGAATCCCGATGGCGACACCGAATGCCGCTGGCACCGCGACGCTAGTGGAGATGCCGAACCTCCGTACTACACGCGCTATCTATCGGTCGTCTTTTACCTGACGGATGTAGATGACACAACGCATACCTTCAGCGTTTTGCCCGGCACAGCACAGTCCACAGAACGACTCCCGCTTGAGGCTTATGATCTTGGTACGACACAACACCTCGTCGGGCGCGCCGGTACAGCGATTCTCTTCAATGCGGCAACATTCCACGCCGGCAATGTCCGGCGGACTCCCTCCGAGCGACGCACCATCCATATCTACTGTGGCCGCACAACGGACCGATACCTCAGCAATTACACCATTTTCCCACGCCGTCTGTGGGAGGGCAAGAACGAAGCCACGCAGCACTATTACAGTCGTCCCAATCCAATCACGCAACTCCTGATGGAACGATTTGGATAGGCTGCGAAGAACATACTATACATCTTTCGCACTGCTGGAATTTCGGTACGACGACGGGACAATCAGAAAGCGAGAAGCCCTGTTCTCTCGTTTGCTCGCTTCCAGCTGTTCCTTACGTATTCCGCATTATTTTTTTAGACAACTTAAACAGATGGCACAGAAAACACGGATACAGGGATACAGATATGGGTCGCAGGCGGTAGATGGGGCAGGATGCTCCACCTATGAGGAGCACTTTATTTTTCCCCAGTCGGGGTGGGGTTTAATGGCAGTTGCGTGTTGGCACGCGCCATGAATTGCGCTACTACGAACCTAATTAAGGGGGAGTTTAATGGGAATGGCGTGTTAGCGAAGCCATACGCCATAACGGTTGTGGGGTTTACGGCACGACGGATCAATGCTCTGTCATCAACTCATCAAGTCCAACTTTGCTGAACTCAGGACTAGCTGAACGGTTCAGACCCGTCCGGGAAATTCTTTTCCTCGGATGTGCATGAAACGAAACTTCCCCGGCGGCTTTCCGCACTCGGTTCGGAGGCGTGACTCCTCATCGTGGACGCCGAGGTATTTCGTCTCGGCGTGGAGATAATGCAACGCGAGTCCCCGACGCCGATTCGGTGTCGGGTTCGCCCCGGTGCGATGGAAGTTCAGACCGTGGTGGAACATGCAGTGCCCTGCCTTCAACTCGACAGGTGTCGGCGTGGCAATCTCGGGATCGTCGATGAATCGTTGTTTGTATTCGCGGGTGACGGGTCCCCACTTGTGGCTGCCAGGGATGACGGTCATACAACCGTTTTCGACGGTGGCGTCATCCAAGGCGATCCAACAGGTTACGTGGTCTTGCGGGACAAAGAAGGGCCAAGCGGGTGAGTCTTGGTGCCAGTCGGTCACTGTCCCGTTATAGCGGGGTTTCATCATCAGTTGGTCGGTGTAGAGCTTGATGTTGGGACCTAAGAGATCTTCGATGACGTCCACAATTTCCGATTTCTTGGCAGCCGCTTGGAAAAGGTCGTCAAAGTAGCAGAGTTGTGTCATCTTGCGGACGGTGTCAATGCGGGGTGTGCCGGTATCCTCGCCATCGCGGAACGCTGCCTCAAGCTGGATGTAGCGGGACGGCACATGCGTCACACGTCCCTCGGCGATATCTTCGCTCCGCTGACAGAGGGCTTCCAATTCTGCGTTAGACAACACCTGTGTATACGGTAGATAGCCGTATTTTTCAAAGAACGCTTTCTGATCGGTCGTTAAAGTCATATGGTATCTCCTTCCTTAACAAAACGGAGGTAAATTAATCACGTGGGTCATCCTCATCCTCTTGATCGCCTTTGTTTAACCAACCGTAAGATTCCAGTTTGCGATACAGCGTCCGCAAACCGATTCCGAGCATTTCCGCCGCCCGCTTTTTATTGTTCCCGGTTTCCGCTAGTGTCTTGCCGATAGCCTCTTTTTCGATTTCGTCCATTGTCATTCCAACTGTTCCAACCTTTTCATCATCCGCATCAATGGAAGCTTCCTGGTTATCCGGGGTATCGGGATTCAGAGCCCCCCCCATTTGGACATCAGAATCCGCAGCGGCCTCCAAATCGGTGAAATTCGCTTGAAATTCGGAGGAAAAATCATCGAGTTGAAGGGTCTCTGTCCTTGCTAAAATAATGGTGGTTTCGAGGGCGTTGCGTAATTCCCGGATGTTTCCAGACCAATCCCTATTTTTCAGATAGTTCATCGCCTGGGGGGTGATCCCTGAAACGGGCCGGTCGTGTTCTTTGCTAAACTCTTTGATGAACGCGCTGACCAATAGGGGAATATCCTCTCGCCGCTCTCTTAACGGGGGCACCCGAATTGGAAATCGGTTGATCCGATGATAGAGGTCGTTACGGAATTTTCCGCTGTTCACCGCTTCTTCGAGGTCCGCATTGGTCGCAGCGATGATACGGACATCGGTTTTGATGGGTTTATTCCCGCCGAGTCGCGTGAATTCCTGTCCTTCCAGTACACGGAGGAATTTCACCTGTGTTTCAGGTCCCATTTCTCCAACTTCGTCCAACAGTAGGGTCCCGCCATTTGCCTGCTCAAACACCCCCAGTTTGCGGTTAGTCGCCCCGGTGAAAGCCCCCCGCTCATGTCCAAACAGTTCACTTTCAAGGAGCTCACGATAGAGCGCGCCGCAGTTAATTGTCCGATACGGTTTGTCCTTTCGGCGGCTATGGTTGTGGATTGCATTCGCGATTAATTCCTTGCCAACACCACTTTCCCCGCGTATTAGGACCGTTACATTGGTCGGAGCAACGAGCCGAATCATGCGGAAAAGCTCTCGCATCGGTTTTGACGTGCCGATGATGTTCGCAAACCCGAACTTGTCATCAAGTTGTTCTCGTAGATTAACGTTTTGGAGGAAGAGTAACCGTTTTTCGAGTGCGTCTTTCACCGTTTGGCGTAAGATGTAAATTTGTATCGGTTTTTCGAGGTAACCGTCTGCTCCCGCTTTCGTGGCTTCAACCGCACTATCAATTGAGCCATAGCCTGTTAAGATGATAACTTGCGTGTAAGGATAGTTGTCCTTTATGTGTTTGAGCAGATCAATCCCGCTCAAATCGGGCATCTTTTCATCCGTGATGACGACATCGATGTTTTCAACGGCTAAAGTCTCTAATGCTTCGCGTCCACCTGATGCTGCGAATAGGTCATAGCCTTCGCGTTCAAGCACTTCGATGGCTGCCTCGAGGCTTGCTGAATCATCGTCTACAACAAGGATTTTGGGGATCATCTTATCACCTGTTGCTACTTAACCTAAGCTGCTAGTTGCCTGATAGTAGGGTCGCTCTGCTAGGGCTAATGAAGTAGGAGTTAAGCACTTGCCCCCCCTAACCCCCGCAAGCGGAGGGTTAGGGCATACGCCGTATGCCTACTCCGTTACAGACGCGGGTTGAATTGCGCGACTACAAACTCAAATGTGTAACTCTTAGTTTGTTAGGTGCCACTGACATTTAGCGGAACGGGCCTACTACTGTTTCCCCCTTTTAGTAGGACTGGACGTTAGGGGGCACAACTCCCGTTCAACCCAACTCTGTTCCGAGAGGCTGCGACCCCCGGGTGGCAAATGTCAACAGAACTTACTTAAGGAGTGCTCATAAAGCAGTCGGATGAACTGTAGGTGCCCGATTGATCGGGCGTCGTGAGTCGTATAGAACCGACACCGGCGTGCAATGGTGTCGGGTGTTTCCTTTGAACGTTCAACTACGTCAGTCCTATGAAGTATCATACGTGATTCGTAATGCGTAAGAAGAAACGGAACACAGATCTGTGTTCCCTCTGAAGCGTAGGTCAAGCAAGATGCCCGCCCTACGGGGGTGGTGTGTTTTGATACACATATCGCCGGCACACGCGCAAAGAGAGCTTGGATATGCCTATCTAGGCCGATCGGGGTCAGGTTATGGCCTGCGGAACATACCTGCTACTTTTTACTTGGCGGGCAGCAAAATGGAGAATTTTGCACCTTGCCCGGGATTGCTCTCCACATTTACACGCCCACTATGTCCTTCGATAATTTGTTTTACGATTGTGAGACCGACTCCAGTCCCCTCCTCTTTTGTGGAAATGAACAGATCAAAGATTTTGTCGAGTTGCCCTGGTTCGATTCCTTGACCTGTATCTTCCACATCAATCTGTATCCCGCCATTCAACGGTTCTGCGCGAACTGTGAGTGTGCCGCCATCTTCCATCGCCTGAACCCCGTTGATAATAAGATTCAGTAATGCCTGCTTGAACTGCGATGGATCGAGTTGAACGGGAGGCAGCTCTTGGATCTCACGGTTGACCTGAACGTTTTGCCGTTGTGCCTCCGGCTCGTTGAAGTCCAAAACTTCTTCGATAAGCACGGCAAGGTCGCAGGTTTCAAACGTCAACGGCGGCAGAGTTGCATAACGACGAAAATCGGTTAATATTCGATCAAGCCGTTCCACTTCCCTACGGATACGTCGGACCCGCTTTTGCAAATCGCTGGGGAAACTAGGATTCTCAGCGGATAGGTCTTCTTCTAAAATTTGGAGGTTAAGGTTAATGCTATTTAATGGATTGCGAATCTCATGGACTAACTCGCGGGGGAGGGGATGTATCGGTTTAGGGTATTCTCTACTAAGTTTTTGGTCCCACAAGTATCTTCGCCGCCGGGCAACGAGAGTCAGAATACAAACGGCAAGAATAAGAATGATTCCACTTGAAACCAACCACCAGGTGACGTTCATACGATTTGACAGGGGAGATTTTAAGAGAAAGGGCGTTTGTCGTCAGACCCCCATGGCACCATCAAGGAAATGTCTATGCAACTGCGCCCAAACAACGAACGATAAAAGTATAGGTGTCAGCGCGGAGGGAATCCCTTCGAGCTAACACCGATGGATACATTAGCCCCTATGCAGTACTTTCCTGAACTTCTTGAACTTCTATATTTCGGCTTTTTAGGTGCCAGAGATATATGATTGGACTGGCGATGAAAATAGATGAATACGTCCCGACGATGACGCCCACAATTAACGCCAATGCAAAGGTGTTAATCTCTTGACCGGCAGCCGTTTGGAGGAAAATAACAAGAACAACAAAGAGCGTTGTCAAAGAAGTCACCACGGTACGGCTCAAGGATTGATTGATGCTTCTGTTGATAATTTCGGCGAAGTCGGTCCCTTTGAGCAGCGTGCTGTTCTCACGAATACGATCAAATACAACAATCGTATCGTTCAAGGAGTAACCGATAATTGTCAAAAACGCGGCAACTGTAGGGAGGTTAATCTCCTTGACGAACACCGAAAAGACTCCCAATGTAATCAGCACATCGTGAATCAGGGCAGCGATTGCGCCAATAGCAAAACGAAATTCAAAGCGCCAAGAGATATAGAGAAGGAGGATAACGATTGACCAGATGACCGACCACAGTGCCGCCCATTTGAGGTCTTTGCCGACACTGGGGCCCACTTCACTCACACTTACGGCACGCGGTATCGCCTGCCAATCCCCCCCTCCTTGTAGCAACGCATCGGTGATGATCTGTCCGACACTCGCTTGTATCTGTATTTGCGCTGCTTGTGTCAAATCAGATCCAATTTCGTTCGCAAGCACAAAGGTAATAGTGTCCTCCTGCTTTGTAATTTCACGAATCTCGTTTCTTGACCGATGTTCCCCTTCAATCAATTGAATGAAATCTCCGGGTTGGAACACACCCACTCTCTTCTGTGCGGCACTGACCTGAACACTCCTCGCGGTCGCGTCCCCAGGATCAGCGGTCAACGGCACAATGACTTTCTGGCTTTCAAATTCCTTGCGGTAGCCGATGTCAATTGAGGCTTCCTGCTTCGCTGCATCCACTTGGATTTTTGAACGCTCATAGCCGAGTTCCGTCAGTTTAGCGGAGAGTTGGGATCGGGTAACCTCGCTATTAAATTTGGCGTAGATTTTGACACCGCCGCGAAAATCAATCCCAAAATTCGGTCCATTATGCAGAACGAGCGAAACAACGCCGATAATAATGAGGATTACAGATACAATAAATCCCATCTGGCTTTTTCCAAGAAAACCGATGGTTGTGTTTCTGATGACCTCCCGTCCGATACTGAGTTTCTCGATGTTTCGACCGCCAAGCACCCAGCCGTAAATCTCTCGTGTGACAACAATGGCAGTAAACATACTGGCAAAGATACCGATTCCCAATGTGATAGCAAACCCTTTGATGGGACCTGTTCCGAAATGGTAAAGCACCGCTGCGACAGCTAACGTCGTTACGTTGGCATCGAGGATTGTCCAAAAAGCTTTCTGATAGCCGGTTTGAATTGCAGACCATACAGTTTTGCCGGAGCGTAACTCTTCACGAATACGCTCAAAAATAAGCACATTCGCATCAACTGCCATCCCGATAGTCAAGACCAGCCCCGCGAGTCCGGGCAGCGTCAAAGCGGCACCAAATCCGGCAAGTGCGCCCAGGATAATTAGCATATTAAATGCTAGTGCAATAATTGCAACGATACCCGAAAAGCGATAGTAGATTAGCATGAAGATTAGAACAGCTCCCATGCCAATAGCTGCGGCACGAATACCGTCGTCAATTGCTTCTTGACCGAGGGTTGGCCCGACGGTTCGCTCTTCAGCGATTTTGACACCGACGGGGAACGCCCCCGCTTTGAGGATGTTCGCCAGATATTGGGCTTCCTCAAAGGTAAAGTCTCCAGATATCTGAGCATTTCCCCCGAGAATAGGTTCATTGATTCGGGGAGCAGATTGAACTTTGCCATCAAGCAGAATGGCTAAAAGTTCGTTGACGTGGTTGGTGGTCAGTTCACCGAATTTCCGCCTACCTTGGGAGTCAAAACTCATAGACACGACAATCTCAAAGCTGGTACTGCCTTGAGTTTCACGCGCATTCTTAATTCGATCGCCGCTCAGTAGGACTGGGCTCTGCACAACATACCAGCTATTCGCCAGAGCCGTTCCATCGTCGTTGTGGTATCGGATTTCGGTGCCTTCGGGAATATCATCGGGCGGCGGAGTATTCGCCGATCCGGTCCATGCAACCGCGCCGGTGGGACTTTTCTCTACCAACTTAAATTCCAACCGTCCCATCGTTTTGACAATTTGGAGAGGTTTTGACGAGTCCTTCGCTCCGGGCAACTCTACGATGATTCGGGGGCGATTGGCTTCGCGTCGAATCGACGGTTCAGCAACCCCGAACGCATCGATGCGGTTTCGTAGTACCACCATAACTTGGTCAATTGCTTGCTCGCTGTACTGCTCCAATCCGGACTCATCCAAGCGAATCTGGTAAGTGACCTCCGTGCTGGTTCTATTAATTTCTTGCGGCGCATCAAAGAACTCTAAATCTTGGAGATTATCCTGTGCTTTTTTTAGATATTCCGCCTGCTCGTTTGGATCTGAAAGCCGTTTCGGGATACCCACAACAACGTTCAACGCATTTTGCTCTAAGACAGGTTCTGCCTCCCTGCAATGAATCTTTTCAGTCCGCAACCGTTCAGGAATTGATGAAGCGCGTGCCGTCAATAGCTCGACTTTTGACTCCTCAAGATCGACTTCAAGGGCAAGGTGAACGCCGCCTCTGAGATCGAGCCCGAGCTTCAAGCGATTATCCGGTATTAAGCGACGGACGATTGTCGGAACGCTTCCATACAGGTGTAGATTCGCCAAAACCCTTTCCAAATCGGCTTTGCTCTTTGGAGATAAGAAATTGACGAGGAAATCTCGTTTTTCTGTTGTATCAAATTGATAATCCACCGCCTCCTGAAATCCGTTAGCTTCCAACCTTCTCGCCAAAATTTCCTTGAGCTCCGTTGTTGCATCCTGCAAGTTGATGCCTTCCGGGTATTCGACGGCTTGCAGGCTGACCTTTAACGAATTTTCATCGGTCGCTTCAAATTTGGGGAGTCGCTCTTGCATCCAAAGTGCGAGATTCCCGTATAGGGGATTGTAGAGATTCTCCGGGGTCGGGATGAGGTACAATGCTGAAAATACGAGTACCACAATGATTAAAATAAGTTTCCACACACTAACGCTGTACATTCATTTCTCCTAGAGGTAAAAAATGGTGCGCCTGGGAGGATTTGAACCCCCGACACGAGGCTTAGGAAGCCCCTGCTCTATCCCCTGAGCTACAGGCGCAGCTCGACTAACAACAATTGAATAGTATAGCATATCGAGGGTCAAAATTCAATTAGAGAAAAAATATCGTGATCCGGAAATTTTTCGCGTCCATTGAGGAAAGTAAGTTCGATAAGGACTGCAATTCCGGCGACTTCACTGCCAAGTTTCTCAACGAGGTTAATCGAAGCAGCAACTGTACCCCCTGTTGCAATCACGTCATCGCAGATGAGGACACGGCTTCCCGGAGTACAGGCATCCTGATGGATTGCGAGGGTATCTGTCCCATACTCCAGTTCATAACTGGCTTCATGTGTACGGTAGGGGAGTTTGCCGCTCTTGCGAATAGGAACAAAGCTAACGCCTAAACGATAGGCAAGTGCACTCCCGAAGATAAAGCCGCGTGCATCAATTCCGACTATCACATCAACATTTTTCTGTTCGTAGTAGACCGCCATCGTATTCACCACATTGCGGAAGGCGTGTGGATCTTGGAGCAGCGGAGTAATATCTTTGAAAACGATGCCCGGCTGTGGAAAATCGGGAATATGTCGAATAAATTTGGAAAAATCGGTCATATATTCACTCCAATCTACAAAACCAATGGTACGAGTTTACAACTGTTGATACATTTTCCGGTCAAAGACCAGGTGTGAAGCGTGAAAACCATTTGTTTATGGGTTCATTCAAACCGCTGTAGTTCGGTGATTTATCGCCGCAGAGCACAATTTCCAATGCCGGCTGAATCGGGCAGCTACAGCGGGTGCACCATCAAGGATCCCGTTGGGAACACCAATCGGTGTTCCCAACTGAAATACGTAACTCCTAAAAAAAAGAAAAAGAGAATAGTTTTCGCCCATATAAAGAATGGGTGTAACAGAGGCCATAGGGCCTTGCCTCTTCCCCTGGTTGTCATTCCTGACGCGCCATGAATTGCACTACTACAAACTTAATTAAGATTGTCTCTCCCCTGGTTGTCATCCCTGACGCGCCATGAATTGCGCTACTACAAACCCAATTAAGCTTGTCGCTCCCCCGGTTGTCCTCCCTGACGCGCCATGAATTGCACTACTACAAACTTAATTAAGATTGTCTCTCCCCTGGTTGTCATTCCTGACGCGCCATGAATTGCGCTACTACGAACATAATTAAGATTGCCGCTCCCCCGGTTGTCCTCCCTGACGCGCAATAAATTGCGCTACTACAAACCCAATTAAGGGTGGCTCTCCCCTGGTTGCCCTCTCTCACGCGCGATGAATTGCGCTACTACAAACCCAATTAAGATTGCCGCTCCCCTGGTTGCCATCCCTCTCCTCGCTTGCGGGGGGTTAGGGGGCCTTGGGGGGTACGAAGGGGCACTTCTCTTCGTGCTTTGCACTTTCTTTTAATATGAGCCGTAGTTTTAACCTACCGTCCTCGTCTCAAAAGCTGCTAGCTGGGTCAAATAGTCATAGCTCTGCTGCGCGGCATCCTCTGGCTCCATGATTTCGGTGAATGCCTGATGCACTGTCACATAACCGTTGTAGCCAATTTCCCCCAACCCTTCAAACACATTTGAAAAGTCAATTCCACCCTCATCCTGCAAACGAATCGGATCGTGAGGGACATCCCCGCGAATCCACGTCTCGAGATGTGTCTTTCCATCGGGACACCGGATATGGTTTTGGAGGTAAACGTTAAACAGGTAAGGTGAAAAACGCTTGAGCGTGTCGGGTCCGTAATCCTGTCCACAGAGGTCTAGATTCGCTGGCTCGTAGATGATGCCGAAGTTTTGTCTTCCCACCCGCTTGAGGATATCGATTGAGCCATCTATCGTTTCAAACAGGCTGCGCGTATGTGACTGATGTGCGAGTCGGATGCCTCGTTCGCGAGCTTCGTCGGCCGCTCGCTTCGCCCAAATGATGTCCTCCTCTTTTTTCATTGCAATCCGAATCAGATTGGCACCCAATAAATCGGTCAGATCCAAATAAGGCGTGATGTTCCGTAGGGCATCGGGCCCTTGGTCGTTGTTGATTGGGATCGGGAAATCTCCCGTGACCATCGACACGGCGAGGTTAAGCTGGCGGGTTTTCTGGCGGATAGCGGTGATTTGCTGGAGTGGTGTCTGTATCCCCGCCTGCGATGCTCTCATGCAGACAGCGTGATAGCCGAGTTGATCGGCGAGCGCGGCAATTTCATCAAAGGATCGGATGGTCTCTTCTTTAGAGCCGGGAGCTTCTGCTACCCGGACCGAGAGTGAAAGTTTCATTGTTTGAAACGTCTCCTTTTTAAGTTAAGCAAGGCTTCAGAAGTTGAATGGCATTCCTCTCAATCGCATTCCAAAGTCATCATGGGAACGCCTTCTGAGCACCTCCGGTAGTCGGAGCTCCGGCAGTTCTATATTTCCAAACGCGACACGCTGGTCAGGGGTCAGATCGGTTTTGATTTCATTAATGAGGCCAGATATTTCTTTGGCATATTGCCGACGTTGCGCGACAAAACTTCTGAGTTTCATTCTCAGTTCATGCCATTCAAGCCGGGCACCCCTGTCTATACGCCCGGTCTCATATCGGCTCATCCGAGGCAAGCTGGCCCGACTGTAGTAACTGCGATATTGAGCCTCCACTTCATCTCGTTCAAACTCGTAATCCTCAATGATGTCGCGGATGAGCGCAATCTTGGGCTCAACGCTCTCCTGTTGTTCTTTCGACAGGTTAAGTGCGATGCTGCTTTGGGGAAAATTAATCAGTTTAACCCCTCCGCCACAGCTAAGGAGTAGCAGACTGAGGATAAGTGATGCGGGCCATGTGAAACGTGAAAACCATTTGTTCATGGGTTCATTTGTTCATTGACACAGTCGGGCTAGGAGCCCCAATCCATGAGGCTTATCAAAAAGAAAGTGTAAAACGCAAAGAGAACCCGAATTTTCGCCAAAAACTCGGGTTCTGTTGAACGATTTCCTAATATGAGGTGTTATTAAGATACGATATAAAAATGGGGCTAAGTAGTTACTGGCTTATAAACGCTAACCCCCTACCCCCCCTAACCCCCCCCGCAAGCGGAGGGGAAAGAGCGCAAGCAGGGCGAAAAGAACCGTGTGGGTATTCGGGATTGAGGGGGTAAAGGGACGCGGCTTTGTGTTAAATTTAGAGAAAAGCCCGTATTTACTCATTGCGATAACAATTTACACACGACAGTTATCTAGAAGGTCCTCATCGAGTTCAATTCCCAACCCCGGCGTATCGGGTACGGTTGCGTAACCATCTTCCATCTGGACTGCCGGCGTGACGAGGTCAAACGCCCGCAGACAATTCAGCGTAATCGATGGCATGGTGGCGTTAGGCATAGTAGCAGCGAGATGGATCAGATAGGTGGTTGTTATTCCCATCCCGACAATCTGAATCCAGAGCGGCAAATGTGCAGACTCAGAAATAGCGGCTTCACGCTTGGCGTTTGCAGCGCGTGAGTCCGGGTAGGCAATGATGAAGGAGTCGTTCATGCCCGCCTTGATCGCTTCGACGGGGTCAGGGTTGCCGAAGTGTATCGTAATTGGCATATCACAGCCGCGTCGAATTTCCAAGTATCCGTCGATATTGCTTTGGGGAATCGGCGTTTCAAACGCCTCAATATTGTAGTCTCGAAGCTGCTTCGCCACCTCAATAGACCTGGCAGGCGTCTCAAATGAGTCGTTGGGGTCAACTCGGAGCTTGTAATCGGACGGAACCACTTCAGAGATTGCTTGGACCTGCTCGATGATATCATGCCATGGACGCGCTTTAATTTTGTGAAGTCGGTATCCGAGTGAATAGGCGCGCTTGGCTTCCTCCGCCCACTCTGCGGGCGGCATATCGATCGACCAGTATCCAATTGCCACCTTATCCTGAACCTTTTCGCCAATCAGTTGATAGGTCGGTACGCCGAGTGCTTTTCCCATGATGTCGTAGGCCGCCTGCTGCAACGGTGTTGGCATCAGTCCATTTGTGAATTCAAATGGGTCCCTGCCGATGTACTGTTGGAGTTCCTCGTTAGGCTGCCCTTCCGCTTCACCGATGCCCACGATTCCCGCGTCAGTGTGGACCTTATAGACGGTGTTCCCTTGGTACAGGCTCCGCTCGACCATCATTTCGTTGATGCCCTCATGATATGGAACCTTGACCGGTATCGCTTCGATCTGGGTAATCTTCATCGCGTTATCTCTCCTCTCATGGTTTATTGATTTGCTGTTTAATCCACTTAGAGATTGTTTTCTGCTTGGTCAGAATTGGAAAATCCTAGCCCTCATCATATTCCTGCATCGGAACCCTAAAGGGTCTGAGCACTCCTTGAAGGATTGTTACTGGCGAAACCAATCTTTGAGTCTCGGATACAATTCACAGTATCGCCGATAGCCGATCTCATATTGTTGGACCCGATCGGGATTACACTTGACCCTCTCGCCCAATACAATCGCCTTTTCACAGGCGGTCTCAAAGTCGGAAAACATGCCAACGCCAATCCCTGCAATTATTGCCGCACCGATAGCGGAAATCTCACGCGTTTCCATTATCCGCACGTCTTGACCGAAAATATCAGCTTGAATTGCACTCCAGAGTGCGGATTTCGTCCCGCCTTCGCCGATGCGGAGTTCGTCAATTGGGGAACCCAACCGTTTGAAGCATTTGAGCGAGTGTCGTAGATCAAAGGCGACCCCTTCCATTACCGATCGGATTATATGTCCCTTTGTGTGATGCAACGTCAAGCCGATCCAGCCGGCCCGGGCGTGGGGATCGGGATTTGGCGTCGCGGCTCCCTGAAACCAAGGCATAAAAAATAGTCCGTCACTGCCTACGGGTACGCTTTCAGCCTGTGTTGTCAAGTCCTCGAAACGTCCGCCAAATTGGTCACGCACCCATGCCAAGCTCCGCCCGCCGGTGTATGTGCAGCCGAGCCAAAAGTATTTTCCGGGCACTGCGTGACAGATGGGCCAGAGCTGATTATACCCTGCATCGCTGATGGTCTCGGCAAAAGCCAAGGCGTGACCTGCCGTACCGATTCCGACGTTGACGACTCCCGGTTTGATGACACCGCCGCCCACTGCCATACACGCCATATCACCCGCGCCGGCACATACGGGCGTACCTGCTGCCAGGCCCGTTTCTTCTGATGCCGCTGCTGTGATTTTGCCAACTACCCTAGTGGATTCAACAACGGGTGGAAAAAGATCGCGACGAACTTTTAGTACATCTAAAAGTTCATCGCACCAATCCCGCGTGTAGATGTCCCCAGCCGCCGATACTGAGGCATCTGAAACATCCGATGCAAAGCTGCCGGTCAGTCGAAATCGTATCCAATCTTTCTGAATAAGGGCATAGCAGGCATCGTTATAAAGGGCCGGCTCGTTCTCGCGTAGCCAGAGAATTTTTCCCAAGGTGTTGACGGGGTTAAGCACTTGCAGCACCCGGTTGCGAAACAGGGCGCCTGCCCGTTGATTGGCTTCGTCGCACTCCCGCTTTGAACGTCCATCCAGCCAAGCAATCGCACGACGAATTGGATTGCCTTGGGCATCCACGAGAATCGCACTGTTCATCTGCCCCGAAAGCGATACACCTGTTATGTCGTGGATTGAATAAGCGGGATGGTGTGTCTTGAGTCCTCCAATCACTTGACGGCTTGTGTGGCACAATGCGTTCCACCAATCATCGGGATTTTGCTCCGCCCAACCGGGGTGTGGCGTCAACAACGGGTAGTCTGCGCTCGCCATAGACACAACACTGCCTGTTTCATCCATCAAAACCGTTTTAGCACTTGAGGTGCCGAGGTCAATTCCCATAACTAGTGACACGGTTTCTCACCTCTGGGTAGTATTGGAGGAGATGCCTAGGTCTAGGCATAACGAAGAAGCAGGTTGAATTTTACCGGAGACTGGCTGGCATCAATCCCTGATCGCTCATGGAAAGAATGAGTGCGACAGCAGCCATAGGGCCTTGCCTCTCCCTTGGTTGTGCTCCCTGACGCGCAATAAATTGCGCTACTACGAACCTAATTAAGCTGACTTCTCCCTTGTTTGCCCTCCCTGACGCGCAATGAATTGCGCTACTACGAACCTAATTAAGGGTGTCTCTCCCCCGGTTGTGCTCCCTGACGCGCAATGAATTGCGCTACTACGAACCCAATTAAGATTGCCGCTCCCCCGGTTGTGCTCCCTGACGCGCAATGAATCGCGCTACTACGAACCTAATTAAGCTGACTTCTCCCCCGGTTGTGCTCCCTCCTTCCGCTTGCAGGGGGGCTTGGGGGGTACGAAGGGGCACTTTCTTTGAACATGAGGCTTATGCTTAATACCCCAACTGCTGGAGATATTCCCGGTTTACTCTCATCCGATCTTGATCCGATCTATCCTCGATTTGACCGGGGCAGGCTGTTACCCAGCGATCATATCCAATCTCTTCCAAGGTTTTCATAATTTTTGGAAAGTCCATCACCGTTCCACTACCGACATCAACCCAATTGACGTCATAGGACTCGCCGTCGCCGCCGGAGTAGTTCGCGTAGTCTTGTAGATGAACGTAGATTAACTGATCTTTGTAGCGTTTTATCGATTCGACAGGGTCATACCCCCACAACGCTGAGTGCGAAACGTCAATGCACAGCTTGCACTTTCTGAGCAGACTCATATACTTCGCCCAGTCCGCAATCGAGTCAATCGTTGTGTTAGTATGAATGTGGTAGCATATCTCCAGATGGTACTGATCGGCGTATTCCGCCCATTCCTCCGAAACATCTGCCAGTGCGGCGATGTCGTCGTCATTGACAGGACGGTCTTGCGGTTTGCCCGCTCCCATGAACATGAAACAGTCTGCACCGACTTCGGCGGCGAAGTCCATCCGCCGTTTGTTCATCTCCATCTGCTCCCAATCCTTATCAATCGGGAGGCCTCGTGCGGTGACAACGACGACAGGCATACCGACATTATCGCAAATCTGTCGGACCCGCTTTGGGGTTCCCACCCAATCGAAGGATTGGCGCATCTCCCATCCATCCCATCCGGCCTCCTTGAGTTCTACCAGAAGCGGTTCGAGGTCAGGTGTCTGCCAACGTAACGTGCTATAACCAAGTTTGAAACCCATAATCTAGCCTCCATAATACAATCTGCAAATCGGTTCAGAATAGCTCTTTTAAGGTCCATAGGAGTTACGTAGTCGGGCGTTCGTATAGTTCTCCCCCCCTGGCGGGGAGTTAGAGGAGGTTTGGTTTTTCCCGCCCCGATAACGTATCGGGAATTGGCTTTACGCATTCAACTGCGTAAGTCCTAGGTCCAGCAAAAAGATTGACAAATCAACGCACAAGGGTATAATAGCCAATTGTAAATTTACCACAACGCCTTACGGGCCTGTAATCGCCCAACTCTCTTTGTAGGCATTTTACAAGTGGCTCATGTAAAAAGAGAGTGCAAAATACGAAGAGACCCCGAGTTTTTTCTTGAAAAATCGGTTCCTGTTGCACGATTGCGTCACAAATCTATTATGAAACAGATACAGTCAGTTGTCAAGGAATTTTTGGGATTAAAAGGAGGGGGACATGCGAATATTTATACTCGGTGACTTGGAAGGTGCTGCCGGTGTCGTTGACTTTCACCAGCAGACCTATAGCGATGCAAAGTACTATGAGCAAGCGAAACGGCTCTCAACATTGGAGGTGAATGCGCTCGTTGATGGTGTATTGGAGGGTGGGGCGCAGGAGGTCTGGTTCTTAGACGGTCATGGGCCTGGGGGAATTGACTATGAACTGATGCACCCGGAGGTACAGATGATCATTGGCCGTCCAATTTCAGCACCTTGGGGGTTGAATGGGTCGTTTGACGCGTTTTTTCTTTACGGACATCATTCGATGGGCAACACGGAACGCGGGGTCCTCTGTCATAGCTGGAGCTCGCGCACAATTGCCAACTGCTGGCTTAATGGGGAGTTGGTAGGGGAAATTGGGTTTAACGCCGCAGTCGCAGGCTCATTCGGTATCCCAACGGTATTCATCAGTGGGGACGATACCGCAATTGCTGAGACTCAACGGTACGTGCCGAACATCGTGTCGGTCACGACGAAGAAGGGGCTCTCGCAGACCAGTGCGTTGTCGCTGGCGCCCGTGAAAGCCAGAAAACTCTTGCAGGTAGGTGGTCGGATGGCGATGGAAAAAATTGGGAAAATCGAACCGTTTACTATCGATCCACCGTACGAATTTATCACAGAGATGTGGGAAGAAAAAGCGGTTGATGCGAAATCCAAACGGGCGGATGTTGAGCGTCTAGATTCTCACCGCTACAAAATTGTCGGTGATACGCTCATCGAAATTGCACATCGCCGGTAGGCTTCTTGGCGTGTGTCGATACACCGAGTTCATTCTACAGTAGTAGGCACGCTCTGCCCTCTAAGAAAGAACCCCCCTAGCCCCCCGCAAGCGGGGGGAATTTACAAGCGGAGGGGGGAAGGGGGCTTACGGCATACGGCGTATGCCGACTCCCTTAAAGACGCGGGTTGAATTGCGCGACTACCAACTCAAGGGCGTAACTCCTACCAGTTAAGAAAGCTACTATCCAAAAGTTAATGTTTAGGTTTAATCATCGGAGACGTCCATACTGAACCAATGATATGAATCTTCCAAAGTGCCTTTTCTGCGTGTAATTTTCCATGGATTTCCATTCAATCCAACCTACGTACCATTGCACGATTTCTTAACATGATTCAAGTTGTTTTCGTATTGGTAGCACACTTGCGGGCGAATTTTGACTTGCAAGGTGACTACCTTTTCTTGTACCCTTTTAGGATATAGAACTGGTTTTCAATAAAATAGAAAGTGAGATTATTTTATGTTACTTGGTGACAGTGATACTATGCGAGCCATTCAGACAACCATTCGCCAACTCCGCAACAACGACAGTACTTCGGTTTTAATTACCGGGGAAACCGGCGTCGGTAAAGAACTGGTTGCCCGATCCATTCGTGCTAGAGGGCCCCGGGCATCGGCACCATTTGTGGACGTCAATTGTGGTGCGATTCCTTTTGAACTGGCAGAGTCCATCTTCTTCGGCCATGTCCGTGGTGCATTCACTGGAGCAATAGCGGATCAGATAGGCTGCTTTGAACGTGCTGACAAGGGGACACTCTTTCTCGACGAGGTCGGTGACATGCCAATCGAAACCCAGGTTAAACTCCTACGGGCACTGAACAATAGTGTCATCACACCAATCGGTGCAACGCAGAGTAAAAAGGTAGATATTCGGACAATAGCGGCCACCAATGCGGACCTCAAGGCTAAGGTCGAGGCAGGACTATTTCGGGCAGACCTCTACTTTCGCTTGGCTGGAATTTTGATTGAGATTGCACCCCTACGCGAAAGGAAAGAGGATATTCTGCTCCTTGCTAAATACCAACTGAGTGCGGTTGCGACTCAAATGGGAGTATCAACCCCGCCATTGACTCCTAAAGCTGCCGAGGCTTTGAAGGAATACGCCTTCCCGGGCAATGTGCGTGAATTGAGGAACATGATTGAGCATGCGTTTATTGTAAGTGAAGGGGGGGCGATTCAACCCAAACACCTCCATTTTCACTTTCCTGACGTTGAGATGTTTTCTTTTTCACGAACAGGGATTGGCACAGCGAGGCCGTTACCAGCCCCGGTCGAGGAAATGCTTGCCGAGCAGGAGCAGATTCGTCGCGCCTTGGCGGCGAATCAAGGTAACATTACTAAAACCGCCCAGCAACTTGGATTGAGCCGACATGCTTTATCCCGCCGGTTAAAAAAATATGGCATCCGATGACAGAAACAGGATAGTTTTATTATAGCTTTGACTAGCAGCATCCGAAGTGTGCGATTTTTCGCACATCAACCGCACACCCATTATCTTTAGTCTATAGTTAGGGTGATGTAGGATGATGTGCAATTTTGTGTGCGATTTTCCGCCCGTTTTGCCACACGAGAGCCGGTGGCAGGCCTCCTCTCAAACCCGCATCATGTCTGAAGCGGGGGCATAATTTAGGATGTTGGCATGGGTCTTGCTTCGTAAAGGGTGAAACCAAGTTGGCAACACCGTGAATACTTGGTGAAAAAGAGAACCACATATTCATCGGATATGTGAATCAACTCAGAGTTGACGGTTCTCACCCAATGGGATGCCAAAGCATTCCTTACCAATCAGAGGAGGAGTTCTCATGTTGACTTCACAAAGATGCAAATCAACGCTTTTTATCGCTATGACGGTTCTATTGATTTCCGTGGTAGGGGTTTATGCCTTGGAAACAACTGATGGGTACAACGAAGAGGTATACTGGGATGTAACCGTCAGTAACCTCTATAAATCTGCGACCCATACCTATAGCTATCACCAGTTTTTCGTCGAAAATGATAGCGATGAGGCAGTTGACCTAACTTACGAGTTTACTCATCGAGTGATGCGACTTCAGCCGAGTGAAGAAATGATTGTGAAGAAAAAACCGCCTGAAGGCACTACCGAAATAGTCACAGTCCCTGAGTGGGGTATAAATAATGACTCGAGTGCCTTCATAGAGAAAACACATGAAGCTGATATTAGAGAACTGCCAAGGGGTCGTTTTTATATTGATGCTTACACCCGAATCAATCTCATCGGTATCGCCGAGGATCCTGTCCCTGAGGTCAGAATGAATACTAGGGATAATTTCTTTCGCATAAACTAAAGGAGGTCCTATGCGCCTTTCTTTGCTCGTGGCTTGTCTGTGGCTTGCCACGAGCCCCCTTTGGGGCAAAATTGTGTTTTACTCCAAGCGAGATGGCAACGCCGAGATCTACACCATGAACTCCGACGGAACCAACCAGACACGACTGACCTTTAACGAAGCGAGTGATGCCGCCCCTGTTTGGTCCCCTAACGGACGACAAATTGCGTTCGATAGCAAACGCGATGGAAATTGGGAGGTATATGTAATGGATGCCGATGGTAGCAATCAGCGCAATCTCACCCGTCGGCCGGCAATTGATGGTTATCCTGACTGGTCTCCTGACGGAAATCAGATTGTGTTTGATAGCAATCACAACCGTAACGAAGACCAGATGGTTAATCTGTTCATAATGGATGCCGATGGTAGCAATGTTAAGCAGATAACAGACTTACCCTTTGCCTCAAAACCGAGATGGTCGCCGGATGGGGAGTGGATTCTCTTTGAATCAGGGGTAGATATTGATGTTATCCGCATAGATGGCACAGGACAGTGGAAGGTTTCTGAACGGAAACCGAATACAGGGATGTTTCTGGGAGACTGGTCACCGGGTGGAAATCAGATTTTATATACGGAAGCCGTTGATTGGAGTGTCAACAGTTCGTTCCCGGTGATTGCTACACTGCACCCAGCAGGCCGGCAGAAGGTGTTCAAGACGGTGAGAGTGCCGGTTCCACGGATGGCTTTTGATGTTGCAATGTTCTCTGCTGATGGGGATTCGATACTCTTTTCTGGTCAAACGGATGGGGTATGGAATATCTACCGTTTCGGGTTGGTCGACAAGCAGCTGATACAGTTGACCGATAATCCGGGGGCGGATGTTCCGGGGCGGGAATGGAATCCCCGTCTGTCCGTCCCCCCTCAACAGGGACTGCTCCCACAGTACTGGGGGGAGATGAAAGCCCCCTTATTACCGCACTGAGGGGTCGCTGGGCCGTAATGCAACCGGGCCCAGTTATGAGGCTCGTAGCAGCATCATGTCCCGGTGCCGTAATGTTTCATGGAACAACGGCATCGGGACGGGATGCCGTTTTCGCTCATGTAAAGAATGAGTGCAATAGAAGCCATAGGGGACTGCCTCTCCCCCCGGTTGCCCTCCCTGACGCGCAATGAATTGCGCTACTACGAACCCAATTAATGGATAATCTCTTTCACATAGATTAAAGGAGGTCTTATGCGCCTTTCCTTGCTCGTGGCTTGTCTGTGGCTTGCCACGAGCCCCCTTTGGGGCAAAATTGTGTTTTACTCCAAGCGAGATGGCAACGCCGAGATCTACACCATGAACTCGGACGGAACCAACCAGACACGACTGACCTTTAACGAGGCGAGGGATTCCACCCCCGTTTGGTCCCCTAACGGTCGCCAGATTGCGTTCCATAGTTATCGAGATGGGAACGCTGAGGTATATGTAATGGATGCCGATGGTGGCAATCAACGCAATCTCACCCGGCGGCCGGCAATTGATGGTTATCCTGACTGGTCTCCTGACGGAAATCAGATTGTGTTTGATAGCAATCACAACCGTAACGAAGACCAGATGATTAATCTTTTCATAATGGATGCCGATGGTAGCAATGTTAAGCAGATAACCCACTTACCCTTTGCCTCAAAACCGAGATGGTCGCCGGATGGGGAGTGGATTCTCTTTGAATCAGGGATAGATATTGATGTTATCCGTATAGATGGCACAGGGCAGTGGAAGGTTTCTGAACGGAAACCGAATACAGGGATGTTTCTCGGAGACTGGTCACCGGGTGGAAATCGGATTTTATACACGGAAGCCGTTGATTGGCATGTCAACAGTTCGTTCCCGGTCATTGCTACACTGCACCCAGCAGGCCGGCAGAAGGTATTCAAGACGGTGAGAGTGCCGGTTCCACGGATGACTTTTGATGTTGCAATGTTCTCTGCTGATGGGGATTCGATACTCTTTTCTGGTCAAACGGATGGGGTATGGAATATCTACCGTTTCGGGTTGGTTGACAAGCAGCTGATACAGTTGACCGATAATCCGGGGGCGGATGTTCCGGGACGGGAATGGAATCCCCGTCTGTCTGTCCCTTCGCAACAGGGGCTGCTCCCACAGTACTGGGGGGAGATTAAAGCCCCCTTATTACCGCACTGAGGGAGCTGTGCCGTAATGTTTCATGAGACAACAGCATCGGGCCGGGATACCGCTTTCGCTCATGGAAAGAATGAGTGCGACAGCAGCCATAGGGGCTTGCCTCTCCCCCCGGTTGCCCTCCCTGACGCGCAATGAATTGCGCTACTACGCACCCAATTAATGGATAATTTCTTTCACATAGACTAAAGGAGGTCTTATGCGCCTTTCCTTGCTCGTGGCTTGTCTGTGGCTTGCCACGGGCCCCCTTTGGGGCAAAATTGTGTTTTATTCCAAGCAGGCTGGAAATTACGAAATCTACATGATGGATTCCAGTGGTAACGGTCAGGTGCGACTTACGTTTAACGAAGCCACAGATGTTGCCCCTGTCTGGTCCCCCAACGGACGACAGATTGCGTTCCATAGCTTCCGCGATGATCATAAGGACCCGCATAAGCATGGAGGGGAGTCAAACGCGGAGATTTATGTGATGGACGCGGATGGGGGAAACCAACGGAGGTTGACCCATTATCCCGGCCTGGATAATTATGCAGATTGGCATCCCAACAGTTCACAGATTGCGTTTACTAGCACTCGGAACGAAAATTTCAACATTTTCGTGATGGACGCCGATGGGAGCAACATCAAGCAGATTACAGACTTAGAATTTGCTTCAACACCCAAATGGTCGCCGGATGGGAAACGGATGGCTTTTGAAGGGGTTATAGGGAATGGCCGGGAGATTTTTGTCATCAACGCCAATGGCACCGGTCGTTTCAAGGTGTCAAAACCGCGACCTTACACGCGGATGCATTTGGGCGGGTGGTCTCCCGATGGGAAACGGATCCTGTATAAGGAGACGGTTGACTCCAACCTTAAGAATTCCTTTGCGGTCATTGCCACGTTGAACTTAGTCGGCCGAAGGAAGGTGAAACGATGGTACCGGGTGCCGGTGCCACGGCTGCCATTCCAAACTACTACCTTCGCTGGGGATGGGAAGTCCATCCTTTTTTCGGGGAAGAGAAATAACGACTCGAATATCTATCGTTTTCATCTGACCGACCGGAAATTGATACAGTTGACCGATAATCCGGGGCCGGATGCCGGTCCCCATGAATGGAATCCTCGATTGTCTGTCAGGCCCCGGCAGTCACTCTCTCTGTTCTGGGGGGAGATTAGATCTGAAGTATTGCGACCCTAAGGACGCTACGCACTCTGCCTATAAAGGTGGGATAACTCCACGCCGACGGATTGCTCGGAGGAAGTCAATCTTTCTGAAGCAGGGCCAATAGGTATCGCAAAAATAGTATTCTGAGTACGCACTTTGCCGGAGCATGAAGCCCCTTATCGGTATCGCCGAGGATCCTGTCCCTGAGGTCAGAATGAATACTAGGGATAATTCCTTTGAAATGGATAATTTCTTTGAAATAGACTAAAGGAGGTCTTATGCGCCTTTCCTTGCTCGTGGCTTGTCTGTGGCTTGCCACGAGCCCCCTTTGGGGCAAAATTGTGTTTTACTCCAAGCGAGATGGCAACGCCGAGATCTACACCATGAACTCGGACGGAACCAACCAGACACGACTGACCTTTAACGAGGCGAGGGATTCCACCCCTGTTTGGTCCCCTAACGGACGACAGATTGCGTTCCATAGTTATCGAGATGGGAACGCTGAGGTATATGTAATGGATGCCGATGGTGGCAATCAGCGCAATCTCACCCGGCGGCCGGCAATTGATGTTTATCCTGACTGGTCTCCTGACGGAAATCAGATTGTATTTGATAGCAATCACAACCGCAACGAAGACCAGATGCTTAATCTTTTCATAATGGATGCCGATGGTAGCAATGTTAAGCAGATAACAGACTTACCGTTCGCTTCAAAACCGAGATGGTCGCCGGATGGGGAGTGGATTCTCTTTGAATCAGGGGTAGATATTGATGTTATCCGTATAGACGGCACAGGCCAGTGGAAGGTTTCTGAACGAAAACCGAATACAGGGATGTTTTTGGGAGACTGGTCGCCGGGGGGAAATCGGATTTTATACACGGAAGCCGTTGATTGGCATGTCAACAGTTCGTTCCCGGTGATTGCTACACTGCACCCAGCAGGCCGGCAGAAGGTGTTCAAGACGGTGAGAGTGCCGGTTCCACGGAGGCCTTTTAAGGTCGCAATGTTCTCGGCTGATGGGGATTCGATACTCTTTTCTGGTCAAACGGATGGGGTATGGAATATCTACCGTTTCGGGTTGGTTGACAAGCAGCTGATACAGTTGACCGATAATCCGGGGGCGGATGCCGGTCCCCATGAATGGAATCCACGTCTGTCTGTCCCTTCTCAACAGGGGCTGCTCCCACAGTACTGGGGGGAGATGAAAGCCCCCTTATTACCGCACTGAGGGGGCACTGGGCCGTAATGTTTCATGAGACAACGGCATCGGGCCGGGATACCGTTTTCGCTCATGGAAAGAATGAGTGCAACAGCAGCCATAGGGGCTTGCCTCTCCCACCGGTTGCCCTCCCTGACGCGCAATGAATCGCGCTACTACGCACCCAATTAATGGATAATTTCTTTGAAATAGACTGAAGGAGGTTTTATGCGCCTTTCTTTGCTCGTGGCGAGCCTTTGGCTGGTCACGAGCCCCCTTTGGGGCAAAATTGTGTTTTACTCCAAGCGAGATGGCAACGCCGAGATCTACACCATGAACTCGGACGGAACCAACCAGACACGACTGACCTTTAACGAGGCGAGGGATTCCACCCCCGTTTGGTCCCCTAACGGTCGCCAGATTGCGTTCCATAGTTATCGAGATGGGAACGCTGAGGTATATGTAATGGATGCCGATGGTGGCAATCAGCGCAATCTCACCCGTCGGCCGGCAATTGATGTTTATCCTGACTGGTCTCCTGACGGAAATCAGATTGTGTTTGATAGCAATCACAACGGTAACGAAGACCAGATGATTAATCTTTTCATAATGGATGCCAATGGTAGCAATGTTAAGCAGATAACCCACTTACCGTTTGCCTCAAAACCGAGATGGTCGCCGGATGGGGAATGGATTCTCTTTGAATCAGGGGTAGATGTTGATGTTATCCGTATAGATGGCACAGGACAGTGGAAGGTTTCTGAACGGAAACCGAATACAGGGATGTTTTTGGGAGACTGGTCACCGGGTGGAAATCGGATTTTATATACGGAAGCCGTTGATTGGAGTGTCAACAGTTCGTTCCCGGTGATGGCTACACTGCACCCAGCAGGCCGGCAGAAGGTGTTCAAGACGGTGAGAGTGCCGGTTCCACGGAGGCCTTTTAAGGTCGCAATGTTCTCGGCTGATGGGGAATCTATACTCTTTTCTGGTCAAACGGATGGGGTATGGAATATCTACCGTTTCGGGTTGGTTGACAAGCAGCTGATACAGTTGACCGATAATCCGGGTGCGGATGTTCCGGGGCGGGAATGGAATCCCCGTCTGTCTGTCCCTTCGCAACAGGGGCTGCTCCCACAGTACTGGGGGGAGATTAAAGCCCCCTTATTACCGCACTGAGGGAGCTGTGCCGTAATGTTTCATGAGACAACGGCATCGGGACGGGATACCGTTTTCGCTCATGGAAAGAATGAGTGCAACAGCAGCCATAGGGGCTTGCCTCTCCCACCGGTTGCCCTCCCTGACGCGCAATGAATTGCGCTACTACGAACCCAATTAAGGGTGGCTCTCCCCAAGCTTGCAAATTTCCCATCGCTTGCGGAGGGTTAGGGGGTACGAAGGGGGCCTTCTCTTCGTGCTTTGCACTTTCTTTTCACATGACCCATCGTTTCTTGCGCTGTTAATCGGTTGATGTTTTTCTTTCGTATATGCGCCTACTTTTTTGGATTCGCGAAGCTTCCGCGGAAAGCTTACTTCATCAACTAAAAGTGGAAGTAGAGCACCCATTTAGAATACAATAGAGGAGGAATGATGCGTTTCTTAACGATATCCCTCAGTCTCTGGCTAAGCGTAAGCAACGCCCAAGGTAAAATCGTGTTTCATTCGCATCGGGATGGACGTACTGAAATCTACATGATGCGTTCTGACGGGAAAGGTGAAACACGATTAACGCATAACCAGACGGGTGGTGATTTTGCGCCCGCCTGGTCCCCCAACGGGCGGCAAATCGTCTTTTGCAGCGAACGGGATGGCAACCAGGAGCTTTATGTCATGGATGCCGATGGGGGTAACCAGACGAACCTGACTCAGCACCCGGCATTTGATAGCTCGCCTGACTGGTCGCCCGATGGTTCACAGATTGCCTTCACGAGCGATCGGGACAGCGGTGATGCTCACGATCTCAATATTTTTGTGATGGATGCCGATGGCGGTAACGTGAGACAGGTTACACAGCTAGAGTTTGCCGTCGCCCCGAAGTGGTCTCCTAACGGGGAGAGAATCGCCTTTGGAGGAATAATAGATCAACGGAGGCAAATTTATGTGATAAACGCCGACGGCACCAAACGGCGGCGGGTGAGCAAACCTATTCCCGAGGCAGGGATGTTTTTGGGCGGGTGGTCTCCGGATGGCACACAGATTCTGTATAAGGCTTCCATCAACGACTCGGTGAAAAACTCAACCATAATTATTGCGACGTTGTGGCCGGAAAAACGTGAGCCGGTGCCAATACCGAAGATGGATTCGACTGCCGCCGATTGGGGTGCCGATGGGAAGTCGATCCTCTTTGCCGGTAGAAAGGAAGGGGGGAACTGGGATGTCTACCGTTTCCGTCTCCGAGACCGTCAACTCCTTCAGTTGACCGATTCTCCTGCCAAAGATAGTTCTCCCCACGAATGGAATCCGCGCTTGCCGGTTTCACCGCAGGGGTTGGCTCCAAAGCATTGGGGGGAGATTAAATCTGCCTTATTACCGCACTGAGGGGTAGATGTGCCGTAATGCAACAGGGTCCCAGTTATGATGCTCGTAGCAATATCCCGTCCCGGTGCCGTAATGTTTCATGAAACAACGGCATCGGGACGGGATACCGTTTTCGCTCATGTAAAGAATGAGTGCAACACAAGCCATAGGGCCTTGCCTCTCCCCCCCCTGTTGCCCTCCCTGACGTGCAATGAATTGCACTACTACGAACCCAATTAAGGGATAATTTCTTTGAAATAGATTAAAGGAGGTCTTATGCGCGTTTCTTTGCTCGTGGCTTGTCTGTGGCTTGCCACGAGCTCCCTTCAGGGCAAAATTGTGTTTTACTCCAAGCGAGATGGCAACGCCGAGATCTACACCATGAACTCGGACGGAACCAACCAGACACGACTGACCTTTAACGAAGCGAGTGATGCCGTCCCTGTCTGGTCCCCTAACGGACGACAAATTGCGTTCGATAGCAAACGCGATGGAAATTGGGAGGTATATGTAATGGATGCCGATGGTAGCAATCAGCGCAATCTCACCCGGCGGCCGGCAATTGATGGTTATCCTGACTGGTCTCCTGACGGAAATCAGATTGTGTTTCGTAGTAATCACAACCGCAACGAAGACCAGATGGTTAATCTGTTCATAATGGATGCCGATGGTAGCAATGTTAAGCAGATAACAGACTTACCGTTTGCCTCAAAACCGAGATGGTCGCCGGATGGGGAATGGATTCTCTTTGAATCAGGTGTAGATATTGATGTTATCCGTATAGATGGCACAGGCCAGTGGAAGGTTTCTGAACGGAAACCGAATACAGGGATGTTTTTGGGAGACTGGTCACCGGGGGGAAATCGGATTTTATACACGGAAGCCGTTGATTGGAGTGTCAACAGTTCGTTCCCGGTGATTGCTACACTGCACCCAGCAGGACGGCAGAAGGTGTTCAAGACGGTGAGAGTGCCGGTTCCACGGATGGCTTTTGATGTTGCAATGTTCTCTGCTGATGGGGATTCGATACTCTTTTCTGGTCAAACGGATGGGGTATGGAATATCTACCGTTTCGGTTTGGTTGACAAGCAGCTGATACAGTTGACCGATAATCCGGGTGCGGATGTTCCGGGGCGGGAATGGAATCCACGTCTGTCTGTCCCTTCTCAACCGGGGCTGCTCCCACAGTACTGGGGGGAGATGAAAGCCACCTTATTACCGCACTGAGGGGGTGCTGGGCGTAATGTTTCATGAGACAATAGGGTCTTGCCTCTCCCACCGGTTGCCCTCCCTGACGCGCAATGAATTGCGCTACTACAAACCCAATTAAGGGTGGCTCTCCCCTGGTTGCCATCTCTCACGCGCAATGAATTGCGCTACTACGAACCTAATTAAGATTGCCTCTCCCCTGGTTGCTATCCCTTCCTTCCGCTTGGGGGGATGTTTTTCTTTCGTATGTGCGTGTCGCCTATCTTCCGAACCGTCGTTCCCGGTGGCTATAGTCCCGGATAGCCCGCAGGAAGTCGATTTTCCTGAAACCGGGCCAATAGGTATCACAGAAGTAGTATTCTGAATACGCACTTTGCCAGAGCATGAAGCCGCTGAGTCGAATCTCGCCGCTGGTTCGGATAATCAGATCTGGGTCGGGGAGATTGGAGGTGTAGAGATGTGTGGTAATCTTATCCGCACTCAGTTCCGATGCTATCTGGTCCGGTGCTTTGCCTTCCCTCAATTCCGATTTTAGGTAACGCCGAAACGCTTCGACGATTTCCTCGCGTCCACCGTAAGCCACAGCGACGTTGAGGATAAATTTATCGTAGTTTTTTGTCGCTTCCTCCACATCGCGAATAGCTTCTTGGAGACTTGGCGGCAGTAACTCCAGTTCTCCCATGGGACGTACCTTAATCTGATTGGTGTGGAGTCCTTCGATGGTGAGCAGCGATCGCATCTTTGTTTCAATGACATTGAAGATTTCCGCCACTTCCTCCTCTTCGCGATTGACGAAGTTATCAAGGGAACAGATCCAGATTGAGACAATCTTGACGCCCAATTCGTCGCACCAATGGAGGACTTCCTCTAGCTTATCCCCTCCTTCGGAGTGTCCGTACTGCCGTTTAGCGACATCAAAAAAGCCTTCCGTTTTCGCGTACCGGCGGTTCCCGTCCAAGATAATTCCGATATGATAAGGGATTTGCCATTGGCTCGCCTCCCGCTGAAGGCGTTTCTGATAGAGGACGTAAAATAATTGCTTAATCTTCTTTTTAATGAATTGTAATGGCTGCATAATGGGTAGGCTCATGTTAAAAGAAAGTGCAAGATACGAAGGAGAAGTGCCCCTTACCCCCCAACCCCCCCCGCAAGCAGGTGGAGAGGCAAGCCTCTATGGCTTCTGTTGTACCCATTCTTTAAATGAGCGAATGGGTAAACGTAAACTAACGTGAATTGTCGTCGGGGAGTTCAAACTGGATCAACTCAAAATCTCCAGACAGAAGCAGATTGAAGACCTCTCCATTCTCTAATTCCCTATCGGGCAATAGATAGGTATACTGATATTTAACAACGCCGACATTCGGAACCACCCAATATTTCGCGGGTTCGTAGTTATCCGGCGTGAGTGTCTGGAAATCGTCAGATAATTTTAACGCTGGCAGTCGCGACAAACCGACAATTTCCTCCTCAACCAGGTAAGCCTCATTGTAACTCCCGGCGGGAACCGTTACTGAGACATTCGCATTGACAACACGGCGGATTACCCGATGTGTTGATGACGTTTTGGTTTCAAAGACAGTCCACTCTTTTCCGATCTGCAGGGGAAAATCCCAAAGCAGACGCGGCGGGAAATGTTTCTGAGGCGGCAAAGAGTTATCATAAACATCAAACGCTGATTCGGTATAGGCTTGCGGTGTTTTTAAGAAGTAGGTTGAAGAAATTGGCAACCTGAAAGGGAAAAAATCGGAGTTGATGCGATAATAAAGCGCATTCGCTGTAAGATGATCGACCACTTCTTGAAAGAATCTTTCTTCCGCTCCGCGCTCTGTGAGAACGACAGCTCTGATTTCACTGACGGTTGCCCGACGGTGAGTGAACCCGCTAATATCCCGTATGCCTTCAATCCTAATTGTAAAGGTTTCCTCTAGTAGGTCCTGTATGCTTTCATTTCCAGGGTTATACAGTCCCAATCCGACATTAAGATAGGTCCAGGCGGATCCGTTGTTTGTGGGGAAGTCGGAAGCTTGAAATCCTTCACTAGCACGAGGCGAAAATTCTACTTCGCCGTGTGGGTCGATTAAACCCTCCTCGCCACAACCAAGGTTAGAAAGCAAAACAAAAGAGAAAATAGATACAATAATCGTATTTTTTATCACTTGAAAGATCCTCTAGTGCCAAGGAATGCAATTATGTTTGGGAATAAGTAGTTACTGGCTTTTAATAAAACGCAAGCGAGCCAAGCCATTTTTTAAGACGTCCGCGAATCTTGTCCAATCTCAGCGAATCGGTTCTATTTGTGGTGTCTCGTGGCCCTGTTACGCGCAATGAATTGCGCTACTACAAGCGGGAATCGGTCCTATCTGCGGTGCTTCGTGGCCCCCCCTCCCCTTGTGCTTGCGGGGGCCTAGAGGCAGGCACCTTTGCGACGTTGCGATAAATTCAGAAAAAAGTCCCTATCTACTCATTGCGTTGCGTTTTACGCCTCTACTTCAGAATCGCCATCTTCCGCATGGAGACATAATCGCCAGCTTTCAGCACATAGAAGTAGACACCGCTGGCAGCTCGCTCTCCCAACTGGGTACGCCCATCCCAGTAGACGGCTTTATCCTTAGCGATATACTGTCCACGCTTTCTCATACCGATTGGCAATGTCCGTACCAACTGCCCTGATATATTGTAGATTTCAACTGATACGGAGGCATCCGCTCCTAACTCGTAAGGGATCCAAACCTCTGGATTGAACGGATTTGGGTAACTTTGGAGTAGCCGAGTCTGCATCGGAGCGGCGGGGATAGCTAACGGGTTAAAGACAGGGGTGATACCGTTTGGGTCAATGCTCGGCGTGCCCATGATGCCAATCGCATCAACGGGCACAACAGCATAAAAGTAGCGGGTATCCTGTGGATCGAAACGGTTATCCTCTACATCAATATCTTGAAATATCGTCGTGTCTTGAAAGTGTGTGTCCGTTGCGTTGACCCGTCCGACGATGTTGATGTCATCGTTGGGAATGCCATTGTCATCCCGATCTGCTGCGTTCAGCACTTCCGCGGCGGTCTGGAATGGCTGCGGGTCATCGGTTTCAATCAACGATGTATATCGCTTTCGGACGATAACCACCTCACGAATATCGCTCAAATTTTCAAGCTGCCACTGTACACGCACGCTAGCGTCGTCCTCCTGGGAGACGGTGGGGGTCGAAAGGGTCCCGGCGGGTGGACGCCCTGCCATATAGCTTACAGCACCGCCAAAATAGTCTCCGCCGGGGATAATGACCTGCTCGACATCCGGATGCACATTAATCAGGATGAGCGTAATCTTCTTAATATCACCCCCGAAATCGTTGAATGTGATTTGCCCTTCCTGAGAACGCTGGTAAGTGAACGCTTCTCGGACTTCGTGCGTTCCGTCCCGCTTTTCAACGATAAACTTTGCACCCCAACCGCGCAAGCCAAAATTATTGAGTCGATTCAATTCTTCCTGAATTGGGTTTCGGTCTGTAAGACTGAGGGAACTCATGTCAATTGGGGCGATGTCGGCGCCATCAACTTTGATTGCGAATTCATTCATCACAACGCCGGGGATAGGCTCAAAAACAATATAGCGTGCCGAGAAGTGCTCTGGCATCGCCTCTGAATCGAAATCAACGCGAACAGGATAGGCGTTATGTACATCGTGCGGATGAATGGCGACCGGCGGGAAACGATGCCCATTGAAATAGTGTTTCCCATCATCACGGCTATGAGTAAAGTAGTTCCACTCGGTAAATGTCTTAAACGCTTCAACTAGCGTTGTACCATGGTCGGCAAAGACATTGAAAAAGTTACCAAATTCGCGGTAAGAGCCTCTGGTTGCATCCCCATAAAACTGCCGGACAATATCGACATCGAATCGCTCTGCCATGTAAAACACCCAGATTACCGCTGCATATTCGTGCAAACCGACGCGACTGTCGAGAGCAATGTCAGGCTGATCTAAAAAAATGCCAAGCTGTCTGGTGTAATAGTCATAGGCATCGGTCTCACCCATTTCGTCAGGATCTGGGATATCGTCGAGGTCGTCCACCCGTCCACCATCGTATACTTTCGACTCAATCCATGTCGCTGAAGCCTCCATAAACCAACCCGGCATCCGTGCGTTGTAGGCAAACTGAATCCCGTGCAGTAATTCATGGGCAGCGGTTGTTTCCATGTATCGGATACCCTCTAACTTGCCAAAATAGTCGTACAAACGGGTATTTAGGGCAAAATAGGGGCCAAAAGTCGCGACGGTCGGGCGTACCCGCCCATTATACCAATCAGTTGTTGTAAAACCGAGTGCCGGAAACTGAAATAGGTATACATCGTATTTATGATTGCCGCCGTTTTCTGCGACCCAAAAATCGTCAAAGGGTCGCTTAAAGCCCATCAGGTCAACCTCGACATGGAAGGATTTTTCATGTGCCTCGGCACACATATCAACGTAATCCGGCACCCCGTTCATTGGATTGACATCTTCAAGCGGTGGCGCGTGCGGGCCGACAGTCGTGTAGTGGAATCGAAAGTGGAGGGTATCGAACTTCTTTGGCAAATTGACGGAACTGTAGGGGCTACCGGGCTGCCCCGGGCGCAGGAAAATCCCCTGAAACTCGCGCTGATAGATTGCTGGCAGCCGATCCCAGTTTCGGGCGAGGGTGTTGAAGGTGTCTGTAAAACACTTTTCAATTTCGCTGGGGACGTAACTTGACTTGGGATTGATATATTTTCGGGCGGACCGAATGGCACTATGTAACCCTGGGTCTAGTGGGCGTGCATCGACAGATATGGATATGGCAGCGAGAATGCCGAGGGGCAATGATACGGCTAGGAAAAATCTCAGGTGTTTCACTCACATCTCCTCTAATCGCGATATTTTGGGGTGCGTCGATCGTATTGAGATAGATTACATATTAGCAATGATAACATCTTGATTCTCTTTTTGTCAACAACTTTGGGGGATAGGTTCAGGGCAATCGCATTACGGTTTTCGTTCTCCTTGTCAGCTTCCTATGTTATAATAAGAAACACTGATTGATCATTCTCTAGGTGAAAAATATACTAACTAAATGATGCGAGTTTGCAACTGTTGATACACTCTCCAATCAAAGGCGGGGGGTAAAACCGACAGCAGTAGGCATACTCCGTATGCCGTAACCGCAAGAACCCCACCCCTAGCCCCTCCCCGCAAGCAGGGAGGGGAAAAGAAGTCCCAAATACCCATACGATATCTCTTCCCCCCGCTTGCGGGGGGATTGAGGGGGGTAGGCTCAAGGCACCAGGAGTTGACGGACAACCCACAGGGTGTTTAGCGGGGGGATGGTACGGCGGAGGGCCCCTACTACTTTGGGATTCACTCAAAGACGGGGGGGGGTAAAACCGACAGCAGTAGGCATACTCCGTATGCCGTAACCGCAAGAACCCCCCTAAGAACCCCACCCCTAGCCCCTCCCCGCAAGCGGTGAGGGGAAAAGAAGTGCCAAATACCCATACGGTATCTCTTCCCCCTGCTTGCGGGGGGATTGAGGGGGGTAGGTTCAATGCGCCAGGAATTGACGGACAACCCACAGGGTGTTTAGCGGGGGGATGGTACGGCGGAATGCCCCTACTACTTTGGGATTCACTGTCACCGCCCGATTCATCGGGCGGGCGTTGAAAGGTGTTCACACCGAATCTGTCATAAGGGTGCAGAGCCTGCCCTCGCTGAAATTGACGTTTCGGTGTGGGGATATGAGTATAGATCTACAAGGCTTCGAGGGTTCAACTGCGTTAGCCCTAATGTACGAATGAACTTTTCTTTGTTGATTTTCCGTAGCATCGGTTGATGGAGTTCATTCATAGTAAATCTGTTAAAGTGATTAAAGGGTAAACGTCTCTAGAATGGGGAGAGGTTGACTATCCTGTAAAAGAGCGAGCGCAGCTGAGATGATCTTATGGTGCAGGGTTGGGTTGTTCGGCTCCCCAAGTGGGTAGCCGAAGCAATATGGCACAGCAAGGGCTCGGGGCGGCTTGACCTGCTCAGCAATACTCCGAACTAAAGTAATCGAAACGGTTGAGATACCAACCGCCTCGATTGCACGCTGGATCAGCCCAACGGACTGATTACATAGCGGTCAGACGGGGGTCAGAAAGGCGACCTCCACGCCATCCGATTTGAGGTGCCGCCCAACCTCCGGGGCAGTGCGTTTAATTAACCTCCCCGGAGCAGTTTGTGACCCCATAAAGCTGAAATGTCGATCGTTGAGCTGCCCGATTTTGCCCGTCTGTTCTAGCTCTCGAAAGCGATCGAGCGGAAACACCAGATTTCGATCTGTAAAGCTGCCGGTCTGATCGTATGCTGTGCTTCTGTGCGCGATTGTCAACCCTTGTACATCAACGGTGTTGGGAATGTCCCGATAGGAATAATCGCCGCCTTTGAAGTGATCATCGAACGGTTCCTGAGACGCTGTATGTAGACCTGCGGTCGTGACTAAGGCAACTCGACACTCTGCTAATGGTCGTTGTAATGGGGTGTGCGGCGTTGAGTCGTAACGTCGATAGCGATAGAGTTGCATGAAGGTGCGAAGTTTGAAATCGAGTTCGTCAAAAGATGCCATAATCGGTTCTCCTTTTACATTCCTCAAGTCTCACGCAGGTCAATACTATTACGCAATGAGTAGATAGGGGCTTTTCTCTGAATTTAACGCAACGTCGCACCCCTAAGCCCCCGCAAGTCCCGATTCGGTTGCCTTCCAAAGGGGATGCCTACCATATCATGGATTCACGGTTTCATCGGGAGAGACGAAGAAACGAAATCGGTACCTGCCCTGATGAAGAGGAAAACGGGAAGTCAGTAACTACTTATTCCCTACTATTATTCAGGGCCTTCATGTCAATTATAGCATTAATTGAGTTGATGGGAAACCAACTCTTTTTCATTCAAACATGGATTATTTTCTAAGTCGAGGTATTCGATAATGGTAGATTCAAAGCGAATCGAGCAGCCTGAACTGATACAATTTTTCAAAGAGACGCTGATGGCTGTTGGTACGCCATTACATGTAGCGGAAGTAGAGGCAGAGATTGGCACGGAGGTCGACCTTTGTGGCGTGCATTCACACGGCGTGAGATTGCTGCCGGTGATGGTTGAAAACATCCAAACCGGATTGACGAACCCAGCCCCGGAAGTGAAAGTTCTTGCAGAGTATCCGGCTTCGGTACTCGCGGAGACGGACCGAGGCATTGGACGTTATGTCTCTGCTGTCGGGATGGATATGGCAATAGAACGTGCCGAAACCTACGGCATCGGTGCGGCGGTTATCCGCGGTGTGGCACACTGGGGGCGTGGATATAGCTATGCAGCACGGGCGGCGCGTGTCGGCATGATTGGGTTGGTGTTTACAAACGCTATCATTAACTTTCCTGCGTGGGGAACTTCTGTGGCGTCTCTAGGGAATAACCCGATGGCTATCGGTGTACCCGTGGAGGATGGGGGCGAGCCGGTTGTGTTGGACCTCGCAATGACGCAGACTGCCATTGGTCGGGTCCGGGAAGCCGCCGAGGCGGGCCAACGTGTTCCCTTTGGATGGGGTTTAGACACCGAGGGAAAGCCGACAACAGATCCGGAGGCGATTGTCGAATCCCAACGCTTTCTGCCGATGGGTGAACATAAGGGCTCCGGGCTAGCGTTCATGATTGAGCTCCTGACAGCGGGCCTAGCGGGTGGCTTGCTCTGCTACGAACTAGGGACGGAGGGGCACCCGACGGATACATCGGGAGGCTCCTCGAAGCTTTTCATCGCTATCCGGCCTCACGGAGACTGGTTAAAGGAAAGGACTGAGGTGCTCAAAGCCCACCTAAAATCCGCACCGGCGGCGAAAGAGCAGGGCGAGGCGCAGTGGCCCGGCGAGGGCAGTTATCGCCGCCGAGCTGAGTATCTCAGGGATGGCATTCCAATTCCGTCCCAGTTGGCAGCGGACTTAGATGTGCTTGCACAAGAACTGTCCGTGCCGTTGAGCTGGAAGGTTTGATGGTGTTAATAAAAAAATCAGTCTGAAGATGCGCGCAACCCGCTGCCGAATTGACGTAATACTGCGATACGCTGAAGCACCGGCGGATGACTGTGTAAACTTGTTAAACATCGGTGCGATAAGTGTGTTGACATACTCCCACACCCTATGGATATTAACCGTCGCGTTGCGGTCTTTATCCAACTGTGGATCGCAGCTTGGACACTGCCAGGTTCCATCACGATTGATTGACGCACAAATAACGCGCAACGACGAAGGACAAGTTCGCCAATCAGTGCGGTTAGTATAATGACAAGGTATGTGTTGTTCACAGTATCAAGTCGTGTTCGGCTTAGAAATCCGATCAACAGACTTCAATCGACGAAGATATCCTCCAAGCCGATTTCTATCACCTGACCAACCGTCGCCAGCCTTTCCATGTCCATCTTGTTCCGATCTCCAACGATAGAAATGAGCTTTGGATTGTCTTGAATGTGCGCTTTATGGAATTGGAGCATTAGGTCCATATTCGACGTCCGGATCGATTCATAGCGTGTCTTTCGCGGATCAACTGGGACCTCCAAGCGTTCCCAAGAACGCACGGCACCAATCACCTCTCGGAAACCGATTTTTGCCGTGCGATACCGATTGATTCTGGATTGGCGCGCCTCATCGAATCGCTCAGGCGATTCTGGCAGGTTATCAATAAGATTGATGAGGGCTTTCACTGCCTCCGGCGTTTTGTCCGCTTGGCACGCGATATATCCCCACATCAGATTTTGCTCACCCTTGCGGCTGCCCGTTGCATATCTGGCAAATGTGGAATAGGCAAGTGCCCGTGCTTCGCGTAGCTCTTGGAAGACGATACCAGACATTCCTCCTGCAAAGTAAGCGTTATAGAGCTGGATGGCGGGATTGTTCGCTTCGTTGTAATCTTCACCCCCAAATTCAATGTCCACCTGCGATTGCGCCAATTCTTTATGGAAGAACAGTATCTCGGTCTTTTCAGGAATACGCGTTCTGAGGAAATAGTAAGGTGGGGGTGCGACCAAAGCCCCTGAGATAGGATGATGCGCTTTGAGGGCCGCTCGTATTTCATCAAGCGGGATTGAACCGGTATAGCTGATAGTGTGTCTGTAGCTCAAGAGCCCTTGAATGACTTCGTGGAGTTCTGTCACCGTTAGCTTCTTGACAGCTTCACTGGGTAACAACCGCAGATAGCGCGAATCCTCCTCATGACGATTGTAATTTACCAAGGCCCCTCGAATACTGCGGTAATTTTTCTTGGCATCCTCCCGATTCGCCAAGATAATTTTGATTAGTTCTTCGAGCGTTACAGCCTCGGTGGTAGGCTGCTTCAGGTACTCCATAAGCAACGCCAAAGACGCACTGAAGTTTTCGTCAAGCCCCGAAATAGAAATAGTCGTTTCATTGTTTCCAACGTTGAGGTTGAAATCGGTGCCCAATTTATACCACTCCTTCTTCAAATCTTCGCTGCTGTATTTCGGGGTGCCGGATTTATCGAGCAGTTGCGCGGCAATAGCCAATTTATTATTGTGGCGGATGCCGACATCAATGGAAATCGTGAAGGCAAAAAGGTCGTTGATAGGATTTTGAGCGTAGTAGAGTTTGACTCCTTCGTGATAGTCGGCGATCCGATAGTCTGTGGCCGCATCGACAAAGACAGGCTCAATCTCTTCCACAGACATCTCCAGGACTCCCTTAGCGAAATCGGATTGCCGTGTGGCATCAATCGCAATTATATCAAGGGTAGGCTTTTCAATGGAGGGGACTTCGTGCTGTTCATCCACCCGATAGCCTGCGACATAGTTATCGCCAAAATATCGGTTAGCTACAGTAACAATGTCCTGTTTGGTCAACTTTTCCAGGCGTGAGATTTCCCCGGCAGTGGTCTCCCAATCTTGATAGGCTAAGAACGAATCGCGCATGATACTCACCCGCGCACGATTCGACTCCAAATCTGCCTTCTGAGATTTCTTAAAGTCGGTCACAACCGCTGGAATAATCCATTCTTCAAACTCACCTTTTTTGATGAGCTCAATCTGTTCTAGGAGGAGCCCCTCAACCTCTGCAAGAGATTGTCCTTCCTTAGGAATACCCCACAGATATTGTGCTCCGTAATCGTTGTCAAGATAGGGATAGGAGCCAGCCTCGCGGACTTTTTGCCCCTGATTGAGGTTCAGGTTGATTAGTCCGGCGGTTGCGTTATCTAGGGTCATGTCGAGCAGTTTCAAGGCTTCTGCATCACGATGATTGCGGCTCGCTGTGCGAAATGCAAGCAGTACATACTCCTCAGCCTGATATTTGACCGTTACACGCTCGGCGCCTTGAAGTGGTTCTTCCCTCCACGTTTTCGCTTCAGGAAGTGCTTCCGGTTCCCACCGCGAAAAATGCTCGTCGATAATACCGATAGTCTCCTCGCTATTGATGTCGCCGGAGATGTGGATTGCCATGTTATTGGGCACATAGTAGGTATGGTAGAACTGGTACATCTGCTTCAGAGATGGGTTTTTCAGATGTTCGATTGAACCGAGGGTCGTCTGTTGCCCATACGGGTGACTCTTATAAAGCAGGCGCCTAACCGCTTCACTGATGATGCGACCCTTACTGTCCATCGACCGGTTCTTTTCTTCATACACGGTTTCCAGTTCAGTCTGGAAGAGGCGGAACACCGGATCAATGAAGCGATCTGATTCAATAACCGCCCACTGTTTCAGGCGGTTAGCGGGCAGATCGACCTTATACACGGTTTCCTCCACCCATGTATGTGCGTTCACCCCACGCCCGCCCATTGCTTTGTACAGCTTATCGAGTTCATTGGGGATGCCGTATTGGGTGGCGAGTTGTGCGGTTTCGTTAATGGCGGCATAGATTTCTTTCCGTTTTTCTGGATCGGTTTCGTGGAAATGTTGTTCATAGAGATCTGTGATCCTATCCAAATGCGGCTTCTCTTTTTCGTAATTGAGGGTCCCGAAATTCTGAGTGCCCTTAAAGAGCATGTGCTCCAGATAGTGAGCGATGCCGGTTGCGTCTGAGGGGTCATGCTTGCTCCCGGCACGGACTGAAATCTCCGCATAGAATCGCGGCTCTTCATGATTTTCGGTGAGATAGACAGTCAAGCCGTTGTCCAACTGATAAATTTCGACTGCCATTGGGTCGGCTGGATTCGGTTCGTTGATACGTTTATAGCCAGCCCAGCTGGTGGAAGCAATCAAGCTGAAAATTAAGCCATAAATGGAGAGTTGGGATAAAATCTGTTTGCTTCGGTACATGTTTGGAATCCTTTCTTTAAAAAAAACGCCTTCACAGAAATGTCTTTTTGTGTTAGACTCATCAAATGCTATAGACCGTTCGTCCCGCTAGGGCTATGTTAGTTCATTGGGACAATGTAATAAACTTTTGAGACTACGGCATACGGCGTATGCCTACTCCTAGCAATTTGGTTATTATACCATAACCGATCTTTGTAATACATACCGCAACCCTAAAAATCCGTGTGTTATTATTGACATATTACACTTCGCGTAAGGAGCCACACCATGACCGGTGAAGAAAAATTTAGCTTCGACCTCGAAGGCTATCTAATTATTAAAAATGTGTTGTCCACCGATGAAGTTGAGGAGATGAATGAAATTGCTGATCGTGTCTTCCCTCCCGAAGGCGATGATACGCGCTACCGCCGTGCCAGTCGAGTTTCGTGTTGGGGAGAACCGTTCAAAAGATTGATGGATCACCCCAAAGTGCTGCCCTACCTGATTGAATTAATGGGTCCCAAGGTCCGACTCGATCATGACTATTGCATCTTTATGACCGAGGGAGGTCAAAGCGGCAGGTTGCACGGGGGCCCCGAAGTGGTTGGCGATCACTGGTACAAATACTGGGACGGGGTGATGCGTAATGGGTTGAGCGTTATTACGTACTTTCTAACAGATGCGGCAGCGGGCGATGGCGGCTTTGCGTGTGTTCCGGGCAGCCATAAGACCAATTTTCTATCAAGTCTGCCTGACGATATCCGCGGTTTTGAACGTCCCGCACCCTATGTGGTCCAACCGGCAGTCGAAGCTGGCGATGCGCTGTTCTTCACGGAGGCACTCATCCACGGGACGATGCCGTGGCGCGCTAAACATGAGCGGCGTTCACTGCTCTATAAGTATAGCCCCGGACACTCGGCGTGGTCGCAAAATTACTATGATCTGGACGAGTTTGATGACCTGACGGAGCAGCAGAAGCGGATGTTGATGCCGCCCTCTATTGGTCAAAGGCCCGATGTTATTCAAGAAGCGTAACTGCCCGCGAATCAAGCGTCGTGTTTGAGTGTTGGCAGCAACGGTCTTCGCAGGGCAAAGTAGACAGCGATCGCACTGGCAACCATTCCAACTAGAAATACGGAAACCAACGTTATCATCAGTGAAAGCCAAGGTGCTAGAACCCCTGGGGTTGTCAGGTGCGGCGTCACTGCGATGAGAGCGGAAACGGTGCCAATCAGAATCCCAATTAATAGGAGAAATCCATTTTCCGATAGGAGCATCAGCGACAGCGTCGCTCTCCGAAAACCGAAGGCGCGCAGGGTCGCTAACTCCCCACTTCGTTCGATGATGTTTCTCAACAAAACGATCCCCAGACCGAGTGTACCGAGAAGTAGTCCGAGGCCGCCGAGTGTTTGGAAGGTAGAAAGGTAGGTATTTTCAACGGCTTGGTAGCTGGCTAATTTTTCAGTCGTTGACGTGACATCCAAGCCATAATCTTCCAACGTATTTTCCAGTGTGTGCCCAATGCGTTCTGCGCTTTCGGCGGAGATCACCGGGTCGGAGGTTGAAGGGGTCTGAATTAAGAAATATGCATATCCACTTCGGCTTGGGAAGTGTTTCTTGAAATTGGCTTCGGAAATCAACAGTTCACTCTGAAAGATACTGCGCTGTAAAATTCCGACCAAACGAAGTTTTAATTGGTCTCCCTGTTCGTCTTGGATACTCAGCTCATCGCCAAGCCCAAGGTGTAAAATCCACTGGACGGAGTTATAATCCCCGATGGCGGGAATAACGCCCGGTTCCAGCTCGTCTTGCAGTAACTCCCACGGATTTTCTTTCGCTGCTGTTGTCGTGTGAAATTGGAATCCGTCCCGATCAGTAAAATCCTTGGCAGCCCCTAAAATTCGAGGTTTTTGGGGACGATAGAGATTAAGGCAGCTTGCATCTTCTCCCGGCAGGAGGCGGAAGGGGAAAATTAGGGTGCCAGTCGTAAGGTCCGAGTCAGATTCGGAAAATCCCAACTCAAATCGGCCTTCCCTAGAATTAAGATTATGATGCAATGGGATGTCGGATTCAGCCACCAAAGCGAATCCGCCGGTGCCGGATTCCTTTTGTGGTGTGCTCCCCTGTTCCCGCTCAACATGGCGGTTCGCCCCCACCGCAACGATGACAAAGCAGGCACTGCCAACCAACGCCGCACACAGCATACTGCGCCCCGGATGGCGTCCGCTATTTTTAATTCCCATCTGTGTCGCTACGGCGACCTTCGGTTGATCCATCCTTCCTCTACCTAATCGGACCCAGATAGAGAAGAAAGCCAGTCCCGCGATGAGTAACAGCACTCCGCTTCCGAAAAAGAGTCCAGTCGAAGCGGTGGCGGAGACGAGGGCGAATATCGTCAAGGCAAGGGCAAGCCCCAAGCTGGCAAGGGCAAGGATTCGGTTCGGAATGCCGCCACTTGAACGCTGATTGGAGAATCCATCAATCCCTGACCCGCCCGCGATCAGCGTTAGAATAGGGACTTTGCCGAACCGCCGAACAGTCCAACCGATCGAAAATAGGACCACGACAAGGGCGATCAGATATCCTAGCACCAAACTTAATGGACTGACATGTAAAGTCAGGAAAGGCGTCCCCACCGCCGCTAACCACCAGGTGCGTAGCCCAGTCATCAGCAGCCACGCGTAAATGATTCCTCCTCCCAGTCCAATCAAGCAGCCGATTCCAGCGATTAATCCGCCCTCCTTCATAAAACGTCGACGGACGGTCGAGATGGGATACCCCGCAGCCAGCAGAATACCGATTTCGCTCGCCCGTTGTTCGACACCTAGTCTGAAAAGCAATCCCACCAAAAGGGCAGCGGATATAATGAGAAACAGGCTGAATCCGATAAAAAGTGTGCTAAAATCCGTCGCCCCTGTAGCGGCTTCTAAACCGTCTGCTTTGACGGACCGAAACACCAAACCGACCTGTTCTGGGCGGATTTTTTCCAGCAACCGCCTTTGAAAGTTGGTTTGGGTTGTTTGAAGGTCAACACCAAAAACTGTCCTAATCTGAATAGCAGTTAAATCTCCGAACCGGCTACGCCACAACTGTTGCGCTGCTCCGTCTGACACAAACGCTTTGGGGGTCGCCCGGAAGAGATCCCAGTACACCTCATCCTTGGGACGAATCTGGCTAAGATCGATCGGAAAGGGGGCGTTCCATTCGGACATATCATCCGCCTTGTGAATCCCCGGAAATTCTGGCGTCAGTCCCCGATCGGCGGCTAGACCTTCCATCGCAATAACCCCCTTCAAGCGGAATTGCGCGCCTCGTGTCAACAACTTTTCTCTGGGACCCACAATATAATAACTCACATCAATTTGATCTCCAACCTTTGCACCCAAATCTATGGCAGCCCATTCGTTGAGGAGGATTTCGTCATCCGCAAGCGGAGGTGCCGGTGAGCCATCGATTAATTCAAGGGAAAAGGCACGCTGCGTATCTAATCCCGTAATTGTTGAATACGGAATCGTTCGCCCGTTGGCGGTAATGGTGTTGGCTAAGTAGGTCAGGATTGGTAGAGACAGTGTCCGCCGCTCAATCGCGACCGCTTGGGCAACCTCAATGATATCCTGCTTGAGCAGAAATTGCGTGCTTTCAAGGGAAAGATACCCCACTCCCCCGATGGATTCGGAAGATACGTGGCGCAGCTTCAAGCCGAGGTCCTCTAATTTCAAAAGCTGATGTAATCTATTTTGTAAGGCGGGAAGAGCATCAGTTGTCGTAAGATTGGATAGGTCGGGAGATGCAGCAGATGCGAAAATTGTGTTGACCTTCGCTCCAGTTCCGAGGGCTTTTTGCAAGATGGCAAGCGAAACATAAGCGTTTAGCGGGCGGCTTTGATTGGGACGCAACCCAAAGCTGCCGATGCCACGGTCTGGAAGGATTTTCGTGACGGTGAGTCGCAGGGTTTGAAGGACATCCGATGAATCCCGGTGACCGAGCAAAAATTCGCGATGGACCTCACTGTGTTTTTCAAAGGAGAGGAGGAGTTGCTCACCAACTTTTATATCTAATTCATTTTGAAGGGATTGGTTGATATGGACTGATGGAAAGAGCTCCCCCGGCTGTCTTTCCAAAGGGGGAGCGGACTGACCGGAAGCCTCCTCCCACAAACTTGTAAATCGTTCATCGATGCCCTGAATCTGGACACGAGAGGCGCGAGCCTTGGTTGTGGCATTGACCGCAGTACCGCTCAACAAAATCGCCGGCACCGTTTCCTGATGAAATTGTGTTTCACCCTCCAATTGGCGCGATAAATTCGTTGCTAAGTCCTCACGAAAAAATCGCTCTGATACGAGCGCATAATCGATGCGCCCCAATCGATCTAAAGTGAGATTGTGCAAGCTACCCCGGACGGAATCCCCGACGAGCAGCGCACCAGTCAGCACCGCCGTTGCCACCGCAACACCCAGCAACAGCGCGAGCTGAATTCGCCAAAAATAGATTAAACTTCGGTGCATCCGCCCGCCTCCAGTTCAAAACGGCGCCCAAAGCGCGACGCGAGTTCAAGATTGTGGGTTACCACAATCAGAATGTTCTGCTCGGCTTGGTGAAGTTCAAATAACAGGGAAGATACCTCATCCGCGGTGGAGCGATCGAGGTTACCTGTGGGTTCATCACAGAGGAGGAGGCTGGGTTGGTTGATAAGGGCACGTGCCACCGCCACGCGTTGCCGCTCCCCGCCGGAAAGCTCCGCGGGGCGATGACTCAAACGGTGGTCAAGCCCGACCCGTTCGAGGAGTTCCCCCGCACGCTTTTCGGCCTCCCCATCGAGGTTCTTGAAAGCCATAGTGGGAACTAGCACGTTTTCCCAGACCGAATACTGTGGCAATAGATGGTGGTCTTGAAAGACAAAGCCGACCCCCTGATTCCGAAATCTGGCGAGTTGTGGTTCTGGCAGCCCAAACGGGTCTTCGCCATTTATTTCAATCTTTCCCGATGAAGGTCGGTCTAATGTGCCGATTAGGTGCAGCAGTGTACTTTTCCCAGAGCCAGAGGGACCGGTGATGGCAAGGGATTCGCCCTGCGCCATTTCAAACGAAATGCCCCGAAGCACTTCAATCGGTTGCGCTTCAACCCCAAAGTTTTTATAGATATCGGATACCTTGAGAGAGTTCATTGGGTTATTGGTGGATTAGTTCATTAATTGAAACAAATAGGTTTTATGTTTCACATTCTGAGACTTCAATCTGATTCGTGATAAAATCCGGTATCGGGATGGCTCTCAGTTTTTCGCCGGGGTTACAGACGCAACACACCGCCATCAACTGACCGTTAGCGACCTCTACATTCTCCTTCATAAAAACGAATTGATAGGTGAGGGATTTGGTTCCTTTTTTGGTAACTGTCAGATGGATTTCCAACTCATCTTCAAATTTGATAGGCTTGAGATATTTACACGAGGCCGCCAGTCGGGGCCATCCGATTTTGTTCCCTTCCCATTCCGTGGCGACGCTCGTTCCCAATGAACGGAGGAATTCGTGTTCGGCAGATTCCATAAACACAAAGAACCGTGCGAAGTGGACGATGCCCGCCATGTCGGTGTCGGAAAATTCGATTCGGCGTGTTGTGCGGTATTTGTATGGCATGGTGAAATCTCTCGAGTTTCCGAGACGGTTGGAATCATTCGTTGAGCTCCAGATCCAATTTCCCCGCCGCTTTCTGTGCAATCTCCGATCCCGGTTGAAGCGCGATGACTTTCTCGTAATCGGCGAGTGCATCGTCGTAATGCCCGAGTCGTTGATATGCGGCCGCCCTGCGGAAATAGACCGGACCCAATGTTGGATGGTCCTCTCCCCATTGTTGAATCTCATCTGTTGCGAAGGCAACGACTTTGTGATAGTCAGATTCTGCTGCGTCCGGTTGATTGAGTCGAAGATAGGTTTCGCCTCGGCGGAGATATGCCTCCGCAAATGCAGGCTCAATCTCGATTGCCTTGTCAAGGTCTTTGAGAGCGGGCAGATTTTCACTCATCTGGGCGTAGGCGAGCCCTCGATAGTAGTAGGCTGCGGCACCGGGTTTGCGCTTGATGACTGCGTCGTAGTCTGCAAGCGCGCGCTGCGTATCTCCCATCGCCAGATAGGTTTCTGCGCGCTTCCATGTTACAAATCCCGCCCATCTTTTTTCCAACGATGCCGTGTAATCAGTGAGGGCCCGCTGATAATCACCCACGGCGCGATGAGCATCCCCACGACTGTAGTAGGCATCGGCTGCATACCGATTCAGGTTCAGCGTCTCCGTATAATCCTCAATTGCTTTTCGATATTTGCTCAGACGATAGTAAGCGAGTCCACGTTTAATGTAAGCTTCTGCGTATTTTGGACTGATTTCAATCGCACGACTGAAGGCGGAGACTGCGCTGCGGTTATCACGGTCTGTTTGTCGCCCTAAAAATTCGGTACCTTTGACAACGAACTGGAGAGCCTTGGGGTCCTCCCCTTTTAGGCTATCCCAACTCACGAATCGGGAGGCGATGAAGGCGCAGGCAATGAGCACAGGTAACATGACGTAAAGCAATAAACGCGACATAGATGGTCCTTTGTGAAACGGAATTGAGTCTTTAGGGACGCAGTGGATGAATCTCCGCACCGTATCGCAGTTCGGTGACAGCATTGTAACGTTTGGAGAGATCGATGACAAGGTAGGATTGCCCCCCCGGCGGCGCACCATAACCGGTTGAGAAGATGAGTTGATGCCTCCCGAGTCGTGCCACGCCATCGGTGACCTCATCCTTGGGGAAAGATACCAGCGGCGTGTGTCCTACAATCAGCAACCTACCTCCGATTCTTTCGAGGAATTCAGCCGTTTCAGACGGGGTGTATCCGCTCTTCAGTACGATAGCAGGACGGCCCCAGAGCAGTTCGTCAAGCACCTTTTTGCTTGGGCGAGCGAGGGCAGCGAGGTTTTTGGCAGAACGTGCCGCCCCCGCGTGAACACCGACAATTCCGTTTTTACCGATAGCAGTCGTTGGGAGTTTGGTCAGGTAATCGTAATGCTCATCTGTCATCCGCTCAATGAAATTGAACTGCTTGAAGTAAGCACCGTGGACAGTCTGATAAAGCCGAGCAATCATATCCCGGCGGTTGTCCGCATTCATACCGGCTTTTTTGAGCAGGGCATACGTATCAACGGACGCAAGTTCGTGATTCCCTCGGAGATAGATGACACGTTCTTCGCCCAACAGCTGCTGCAGTTGCATAATTCGGTCAACAATCTTCACATCCCCGTCAGGTTCAAAGATTGGATCTCCCGGCTTGTGATTGACCACATCACCGAGGATCAAACCGTAGACATCTTCCCCAGCCGTAATCCGCTCCACCAGTCTTGTCTGTGTCAACCATCTATTAAAATTGCTCCACTGCGTATGAAAGTCTGTTGCAATATAGACGGTGCCCCGGTCAGGTAGGACAACGAGCTCGCCCTCCCGCGTTACTTGATTCGGATAATCGGCAAGTGATTTGGCTTCTGCCGCCGCTACGGCACTGAACCAGACGAAAACATAGAACACATGACGTATTCCGTGAGTAAATACCCTAAGAGTCCGGAATTTTCCCTTCGCTATAACTCGAACCAGTGAATCCATTTGTAGATTTCCAATTGAGTGAAACGCCGTTTCAAATCGAACGGATGGAACTATCCCCGATCTATCCGCCAGAAAAGATAAATTTGATGAGGGCAATCCCGCCTGCTACCCAAATTGGCAAAATCAAACCAATCATCCATCTATAGATTTTTCCTATTGAATCAGACATTTTGTTCATCCGATCTTCAAGTAGGTCGCTGCGTCTACTGAGCCCAACTTCGATTCCGTCGATCCAAACGTCTATTAATACGTTCTTCTGATCGATGCGCTGACTCAGTTCCCTATTGAGTCCGTCAACACGACCACTCAGTTCTGTATAGAAGTGGGCGATCGACCCCCAAGTTCAGCATGAATTTTATCAATGCGACCTACCAACTCAACTCTCAGCTCGCGCATCTCATGTTCAAGATTGTCAATCCGTTTCTCCAGTTATGAAACGACACCTTCCAACCTTGAAATATTGAGGGGGTTAGTGTCCATCGCCTCACGAAGAGTGATTAGATTGGGATTAACAGGCTCCTGCATGGCTTTTCCCCTCTTTATCTTTCACGCCTCACGTTTTGGGTAGTACGCTACCGCGTCGTCAAATCATCCCCGAAATTGGTGGCGTCAGTCTTGCCCCGTTCAAGGCACACAGCAACCACAAGCATCTCAAGGTCCGTCTGCGTGTGATTATGGATCCCGTGTGATCCCCCAAGCCGATTGGGAATCGCTGCACCTTCGTAGACCTCCTCTGTTTCATCGTCGACGGTCATCCGGCCGCTGCCATTCAGGATGATGTAAGCCTCCTCGATACGGTCGTGCCGATGATAGCCGACGGACGTGCCGGGCGGTAACAAGGCATGGCTGACGAAACCCCAATTGTTGCGGAAATCCTGATGTTCCCATAGCGTCCGGGCACCGATTTCGCCTTTACCTTCGTGCGCGCAACCATAGGTCAGCAGATTGCGATCCAGTCTAGCGACAGGCAAGCGATCAATCGACTCCAAGGGTGCATTGGCGCGATCATCACCGAAATCGGTCGAATCCGGGGGTATACCGATTGCTGCAACATTGAAATTAAACCATCGCGTCTCTTTGGCGGTGTGATTGTAGATGGCGTGAGATTCCCCTTGACGCAACGGAACGGCTGCGCCGCCGACAATCTCCGCTGTGCGACCGTTGTGCGTAAATTGGGCTGCGTTGTCGACCGTGACGAAAACTTCCTCAGCGGTATCGTGCCGATGGTGCCCGATACCGCCGCCGGGCAGAAGGATCGCGCTATGGATAAACCGCCAGGGGGTTCCAAAGTCATCGCTTCCAAAAAGACTTTTGAATAAGATGGACTTCGCCCCCCCATGGACGCTGCTGATTTCTTCCATCTCTTCGCGTCGAGCATAAGCAATTCTCATTTTCAGGTCTCCTGTTAAAGATTAGCAAATTGAGATGTAACCGTTATTTTAACACAAGTTGCTCCCTGTCGTCCCACCCCGATAAGATTGGGATTCAGAGCAACTGGAGCTTAAACATGCTTTGCTATACCCTGCTATACCCATTGTGCTCCTCTGGAGCGCGGAGATCGGACACATCGAGATACTATAGACATATCGCTCCTCTGGACCGGAAGGTTGAACATTTAACGGGCGGGGTTTCCCCGCCCCTACAAGGACTCCGACGGATTTTCAATAACTAGTTTCTGTTGCCATTTGGGTATCGAGATATGAACCTCGACAGACAGGCTATATGCCAGTATCGGACCGGGCAAGATGATCGACCTACGGTTATGGTGTTGGGTTTCACTTTATTTATCCAATAAAAGGGTGTTGTTGAAAAGCGCGGCTTCTATTGTGTTTGATAGGGATTTGCCTTTACCGTTCAACCCAACCTGCCCGTTGTCAAATGTTAACACGCCCTAGCAACTTGTCTTAATCTTGCAGATTACACATCATATTTCAATCTAATGTTTCGCCCGGCTGGAGTTCGACGATTTCAACCGTTTGACCCTTGGTTAACTCGCGCAGTGCGTCCGGTGTTCCTGTCAGAATTGGAAATGTTCCGTAATGTATCGGAACAATAGTAGGCACATTGAGCAGCTGCGCCGCATAAGCTGCCTCACGGGGCCCCATTGTGAAGTGGTCGCCGATTGGCAAGAGGGCGAGATCCGGCTGATAGATTTCACCGATGATCAGCATATCGCCGAACACATTGGTGTCCCCCGCATGGTAAATTTTATATCCATTTGAAAATTCGAGGATATATCCCGCAGGTTCACCGAGATAGACGATTGTGCCATCGTCCTCCGTGAAGCTGCTGCTATGGTTGGCTGTTACCATGGTTGCGTTTAGCCCATTGATCGAAACGGTGCCCCCTTTGTTCATCCCAATTGTGTTTTCGACGCTTTTACCTTCGAGCCAATTGCTGACTTCGATTATCCCCACAACGGTCGGTGAGTGCTGCTTCGCCAAATCAACAGCGTCGCCGATGTGATCGGCGTGCCCGTGTGTGATGAGTATGGCATCGAGTTTGTCAAATGTTTTAAGGGCATCTGGGCATGATGGATTATTGGTCACCCACGGATCTATTAGAAAAATCTGCCCCTCAGATTCAATCTTGAAGGTTGCGTGTCCGAGGCATGTCAGTTGAATTCCGTTATTCAGCTTCATTTGTGTCCTCCCTCTATGGTATGGGTTTATAATCAGTTGAGCTTATTATACAAAAGCCGCTGTTTCTTTGCAACTATATTGTCGTTGACTTGAATTAGCGAGTCTGCTATAATCCCTCTCGTCATAATAGCGTAGATTGCTCCTTATCCCATGCTCCAGCCGCTTCCTGTATAGGTTAGAGAATAGAGGGAAGCAGACCGAATTTTAACCAATCCACACGCCCCTTCGCTGTGAAGGTGTGTTTTGGGTTTGTCGTTTCGATAGATGTGTGGGTGATTTTAATCCGCAAAAACAACCAAAGGAGATCCCATGAGATTAGTAAGTTTCCAGAGTTCTGATGGTCCCAAACTGGGTGCATCAATTGATGATAAGGTCTTAGACCTGCAAGCTACTTATCAAGCGGCGGTCACAGATGACGCATTGCCTGCACTTTTGAGTGGAATGATTGCATTTCTCGAAGGCGGGGGTAGAGCATTTGATGCCGCCACACATGCAATCAACGTGGCAGCGGAAAATCCGGGGAAAGCGGTCTGGAGTACAGATCCGCTCCTGTCCCCCATTCCCAATCCTAAGAAGCTATTGCTGCTTGCCGGGAATTATGCCTCGCATATTGAGGAAGGTGGCGGCGTCGCATTGAGCCGCTTGGAAACGACGCCGCGTGTTTTCATGAAACCCCCGACCACAACCATAGTCGCCCATGAACAACCGATTATCATTCCTCCCAACGGTGTCTTTACCGACTGGGAAGCAGAGATTGGCATCGTCATCGGCAAGCGCGGGCAATTTATCTCCGCTGATGAAGCCTACGATTACGTCGCCGGATACACTGCGGTCAACGATGTTTCTGAACGCGAGCTAAAAGTGAAGGATAGCCGCGTAGATCGAGAAGGAGATGAATGGTTTGATTGGCTCAATGGGAAATGGTTCGACACCTTTGCGCCAATCGGTCCATGTCTGACCACAAAGGATGAGATTCCGGACCCGCACAATTTGCGTATTGCCTGTCGCGTCAACGGTGAAACCAAGCAAGATGCCAATACGGGACATATGATCTTTAATTGTGCGGAAATCGTGGAATTTACCTCAACGCTGGTCACACTTGAACCGGGCGATATTATCTCAACAGGTACGCCCGCAGGTGTCGGACACCCTGATCAGAAATTAACTGATGGAGATGTCGTTGAGGTTGAAATTGAGAAGATTGGTGTTTTGAGGAATCCAGTTGTTCAGGGGTGATAAAGCATTTCTGAACGGTTAAGAAATCGCGTAACAGAAGCCGAGTTTTTGGCAAAAGCTCGGTTTCTCTCCGCACCAACCAATCTATTGGGTGGACTGGGATGATACTGGTTAGCGTGTGAGAAGTCGGATTTACTTCTATCACCGCTTGGTGAGAGGATATGAGACAACGAAGCAGATGGGGATTCGGAAGGAGATTAATCGTCTTTCTTTGACCCATCCGGCTTTCATGTAGCAGATATGTCTCACATCAGCACTCAAATCGATGAGTCTTTGATTTATGTCGTTAGCCCTTTGGTTCATATCATTGAATTGCTTATTCACCTCAATCCCTACTCGGAAATTTCAAGAGACAGGTGATAATCGTGATAGCAAAACCAGCAACCATAATTACGATTTGCAGCGTTTCTTTGTTCATGTTAGCCTCCCATGTTGGTTCTTGGGATATAATAGCACACAATTCCCTATGATTCAGGTAAATCTAACATTTCACTTTTTAATGAAAGGGCACTGCAATGTCTGAGCGTAAAAAGATTGCAGCTATCATCACGACATACTATCCACTCTCTCACGCAGATGTAATCGCCACAAAGTATATGAAGGGATTTCCGACGGATGAGGGGCTTCGGCAGCCGCGTGTTGATTTGATTTCAATCTATCTGGATCAGATTGACCCCCGAGATATCGGACGCGATCTTGCGGAATTACACGGCATCCCAATCTATCAGAGTATCCGCCAAGCACTGACGCTCGGTGGAAATGCACTTGCGGTTGATGGTGTCCTCCTGATTGGCGAACATGGCGATTATCCGTATAACGAATTTGAGCAGCACATGTATCCGCGCCGTTATCTGTTTGAGCAGATTTGTGGTGTTTTCGCATCGAGCGGGCGTTCAGTCCCCGTTTTCTGTGACAAACATCTCTCTTATAATTGGACGGATGCCAAATGGATGTATGACCGTGCCCAGACGCTCAATGTCCCCTTTATGGCGGGTTCATCCCTGCCAACCTGCTGGCGGAATCCGTTCCTTGAGTATGACCTTGACACCCCAATCGAAGCCGCAATCGGGATTGGCTATGGCGGCATCGAATCCTACGGTTTCCATGCCTTGGAGACGTTACAGTGCATGACCGAGCGACGCACCGGTGGGGAGTCCGGGGTGGTTGCTGTTCAGTGCTTGGAAGGGGATGCGGTCTGGCAGGCAGGGGAGGAGGGAGGTTGGTCTCCCGAATTGGCGACCGCTGCGTGCGCGCCAATCCCTGACAAGCTGGAGGGAAACCCCCAAGACCATTGCGAGAACCCCGCCGTTTTCCTAATCGAACACAGCGATGGGTTCAAGGCAGCGGTGTTGATGCTGAATGGTTACACCCATGACTTCGCCTATGCGGGCCAGACTAATGGCAAGATTCAAGGCGTCCAGTTTTGTCTGCAAAGCGGGGGTGCCCATGCACATTTTAGTTATCTCAGTCTAAACATCGAAGAGATGTTCCTTACAGGGGTTCCCCAATATCCCGTTGAGCGGACGCTGCTGACGACCGGTGTTTTGGATGCAGCTATGCGTTCAAGGCATCAGGGACATAGCCGCCTAGAAACACCACACTTGGCAAATCTCTCTTATTGTTCTTACGAGCAGCTGCCGATTCGACCGATGGGGCCACGCCCCAGTGGATCGACATTAGATCTGTGGCCCCCGGATATGGCGGGCAGTTAATCTATTAATCTACCGGTGTCTTTGGTCTCTCCTTCCTCTTCACCGCTCTGAAGACCAGCGCAGCGAGCACCGCACCGATAATCTGCATTAGGATAAACACCGCCCCATCGAAGGGTTTTACACCCGCGGCGGCGTAGGTGAACATCCGTGCAATGGTAACTTGCGGGTTGGCGAACATGGTGCTTGATGTTGCAATCAACTGTCCCCCAACCAACATACCAACTACCAAGGAGAGTTTATCTGATTGGTTGTGCACCAAAAGGAAGATTACCAGAACAAGGATAAAGGTGCCTAGAACCTCGGCAAAATAGTTCCCTCCTGCCCGCGTCACTTCAGAAACAGCAATCAGTTTGGGAATTTTATGATAGAACATCAGATGCGAAAAGACGGTTCCGGTCAATCCACCGGCGACCTGTGTTAAAATATAGATTGACGCCTGTTTCCAATCTATTTTACCCCCAAGTACCATTGCAAGGCTTACCGCGGGATTGAAATGGGCACCGCTGATGGGAGCAAATGTTTCAATGAGGGCAAAAAGAATAAACCCAACGGCAAGGGCATCAGCCAGAACCGCTAGGCCGATTCCGACTTCTAGTACTTGATGGAAAAGAATAATCGGCGAAATCGCTGCCATGACGAGGAACAGTGCCCCCAAATACTCACTTAGAATTTGAGAACTGATCGCATATTCTGGATGCTTTGATACCACTTGAGACCTCCGCCTGTCTTTATGTTAATCTAAATCAGATTTGAATCGTCCCATTGCAGTAGGGACACCTTATCATACTGAAGTTTTGACAAAGTTGTCAAAGTAAAATTCTATACACATGTCGCCCTGTTGGGGCTTTAGAGGGCAACTTGAGTTAATTTAATTTTTAAGATGGTGCCTCCAAAGGATTGAAACGATATGAAAATTACGCAACTCGAAATTCTGCCCGCGCCGTTTCAAGGGCGGGCGTATATCTACGTCAAACTGCATACCGATGAAGGTATCGTCGGCATTGGTGAAGCGTCCTGTTCAGGGAAAGAGGGTGCCTTGGTGGGTGCATTGCGAGATATTGAAAATGTACTGATAGGCGAAGACCCATTTCAAGTCGAGAAAATCTGGCAGATGATTTATCGCAACGCTTTTTGGCGGGGCGGTCCGGTGCTGATCGGTGCACTATCTGGCATTGAGCACGCGCTCTGGGACATCAAAGGCAAAGCCCTAAACGTCCCGGTGTACGAATTGATAGGCGGAATGTATCGGCATCGGGTAAAGGTCTACTGCTGGATTGGCGGAAGTACGCCAGAATCCTGGGCGGGAGCGGCTGCCCAACGCATTGAAGATGGTTGGGGTGGATTGAAGTTCACACCATTTGATCCGACGGGCCCCGCCTTTAATCTCGCCCACGGTAAAAAAGTTGAAGCAATAGTCAAAGCGGTGCGTGAAGCGGTAGGCGACGCGGTCCCGATTGCCATCGATGGCCACGGTCGCCTGAACCCTGTCAATGCAATGGAAATGGCGAAACGGATAGAACCTTACGGCATCCTCTTTTTCGAGGAGGCGGTGCTTCCTGAATCAGTTGATGCGATGGCAACCCTGCGTCGGAATGCGGGCGTTCCAATCGCTACCGGCGAGCGACTCTATACGCGCTATCCCTTCCGAGAGTATCTCGTCAAGGGCGCAGTGGATGTTGTCCAGCCGGACATCTGTACCTGTGGCGGCATCATGGAAGCGTTCAAAATTGCAGCGATGGCGGACGCCTTTTTCGCCACAATCGCGCCTCACAATCCGCTGAGTCCTTTATCAACGGTGATTTGTCTACACTTAGATACCGTCGTGCCGAACTTCCTTATCCAAGAAGTTCCCAACGGGAACAATCCAGAGCGGAAGAACCTCATAGTTGGATTTGAAGAGAAGCCGGTTGATGGACATCTGAAAGTGCCGCAGGGACCGGGATGGGGTGTTTCACTGAACGAAGATTATATCCGCTCGCTTTCTGGAAATCCATCACGCGGGAAATGGGACGCCTTCGATGTCGATGGTTCCATCCTCGATCTCTGAGGCTTCAATAGAAACAAAATAAAAAAACTTCCCCATTTTCCCCATACGGCATACGGAGTATGCCTACTACTAGCCAACATAAGGGAAGGTTGGTATGCGATTGAACTTAATTTTCTCACTTGCGTGTTTCTGCGTTGTTGCGAGCAATTTTGGTGTCGTTGCCCATGCCGCTGAGGATTCACACTCGCACGAAGCAGGGCTCAAGAACCCCGATGGGACATGGAGGTGGACGAATGCCCTCATCCGCGAAACGAGCCCTTATCTGCTTTTGCACGCCCATAATCCTGTTGATTGGTATCCGTGGGGGCCTGAGGCATTGGAACGGGCGAAGGTTGAGAACAAACCGATTTTCCTTTCTATCGGTTATTCCACCTGCTACTGGTGTCATGTCATGGAGCGGAAGGTATTCTCAAATCCAGAGATAGCCAATCTGATGAATACGTCGTTTATTAACATCAAAGTGGATCGGGAAGAACGCCCAGATTTAGATGAGATTTACATGACTGCCACCCAAATCATGACAGGATCGGGTGGTTGGCCCAACTCTGTTTTTTTAACGCCGGAGCTTCTCCCTTTTTTCGGAGGTACCTATTTCCCACCGGAGGATAGTCGGGGGCGCCCCGGCTTTCCAAGAGTGCTAAAGGCACTTCATGAGGTGTGGATGAACCAACAGGCGGAGGTCATTGCACAGTCAGAAAAGATAACGGAAGTTATCACACAGGCAACGGCTGCCGCTCCAGCTTCCATCGGCGAAACGTCGCTGGATCGGAAGCTAATCTCGACGGCGGTGCAAGCACTCCAATCGAGATACGACGCGACCTACGGCGGCTTCGGTGGCGCGCCGAAGTTTCCTAGCCCTACAAATCTGGAGCTGTTGTTGAGTGAGTATCAACGAGATTCTTCCAAATCGACGCTTGAAATGGTCACCAACACCCTTGACAAGATGGCCTATGGTGGGATGTATGATCAGATTGGCGGTGGTTTTCACCGTTACTCGGTTGATGCTCAGTGGCTCGTACCCCATTTTGAGAAGATGCTCTATGACAACGCTCAACTCGCGAAAGTCTACTTGCACACCTATCAACTCACGAAAAATCCGCGCTACCGACGGGTCGCTGAGGAAATTTTTACGTTTGTTTCTCGCGAGATGACCTCTACGGAGGGGGGCTTCTACTCCGCACTTGATGCAGAAGTAGATGCGGAGGAGGGCAAATCCTACGTTTGGACAAGAGAACAGATTCAGAAGATTCTTGAGAAACGGGATGCCAAGCTCTTCATGCGGGTTTACGGTGTGGACAAGGGGCCCAACTTTGAAGGTGGAACCAACATTCTCTACCTTCCTGCTCCCGTTTCAAGTGTCGCAAAATCGCTCAAGAAGTCGGAGGCCGACCTCCACAGCGAACTCAAACCGCTCAAGACAAAACTACTCGTGGCACGAGAGAAACGGAAACAACCCCTGCTTGATACGAAAATAATTACAAGCTGGAACGGCTTAATGATTGATGCGTTTGCCTACGGCTACGAAGTGCTCGGCGAAAAACAGTACCGTGAGGTGGCGGAGAAAGCTGCACGGTTTAACCTGAAATACCTTCGGGCATCCAATGGACAGCTGATGCGGACCTACAGGGATGGCATCGCTAAATATAACGGCTACCTCGATGATTATGCCTTCCTTGTCCGTGGTTTGCTAGGGCTGCATCGGGCAACGGGCGAAGATACTTGGTTGAATGAGGCGCGGCTTCTGACCGATACGATGAACCAGCTGTTTTGGGACGATAAAAATGGAGGTTTCTACTTTACCCTTGCCAATCAAAAACATCTGGTTGTACGCACCAAGAACCCTTACGACTCCTCTCTCCCGTCGGGGAATGCCGTAGCAGTCAATAACCTGCTCACCCTCGTACTGCTCGTTGGCGAAAAGGATTATCTGGATAAGGCGGAAAAAACGCTTCAGGGTTTCGCGGGCATGATGGAACAGTCTCCCCGTGCCCTTATGCACATGCTTTTCGCTACCAATCGCTACCTTTCGACGGATTGGACCAAAGTCGGGGCAGGGCACCGGGGAGGTTCATCTCAGTTTGGTTTGGACACAGAGGGAATGAGTGAAATAAACCTCTTCGGACTGCCGAAAGCCCCACGGGCTTTACCCTCAGAGGACGAACTGTTGAGGCTTGTAGCTTCCATACCCTCGAAGGAGGATATCTTCCCCGGAAACGTCTTTGATGTGGAGATACAGATTGAACTCGCTGAAGGGTGGCATATCAACGCTAATCCCTCTTCGTGGGATCTGCTGATCCCTACAACTGTGTCCATCGGTCCTGATGCTTCGGTCGAAATCTTGTCGGTCACATACCCCAAGGGGACGCCGTTCCACGCAGATTGGATGGAGACTCCGATTTCTGTCTATGAAGGAGACGTCACGGTCAAGATGAAATTGAAGTTGAAGCCGGGTGAAACAATCGAAAAAGCGTTTCCGTTGAACATAGATGTTCGCTATCAGGCGTGTGATGCACATCGGTGCTTGCCGCCGTCAACGGCAACAATTCCGCTTTGGGCTAACTAACATTTACGAGAAAAATCACAATTAACATCCATCGGGGTGAGTGTACATAAATCAGACGATTTACCCAGCGAACCCCTAACTCAATCATAGGAGGTTTATCATGGATTTGGGATTAGCAGGAAAGGTTGCTGTCATCACAGGCGGCAGTGAAGGTATTGGCAAAGGAATCGCCCAACGCCTCTGCGAAGAGGGCGCAAAGGTGGCGATTTGCGCTCGCCGTGAGGATGTCCTAGAACAGGCAGCGCAGGAGATTCGTGATGCGACAGGTGGTGAGGTGCTCGCTGTCACCGCTGACGTGACGATCCCCGGAACACTCGAAAACCTCATCAACCAAACGGTTGATAAGTTCGGAAAAATTGACATTCTGGTCAATAACGCAGGTCGGTCAGCGGGTGGAAATTTTGAACAGGTGACCGATGCGGAGTGGTACGAGGATCTCGATCTCAAGCTGATGGGAGCGGTGCGATGTGCACGGTTGGCTATTCCTCACATGAGGCCAACAGGTGGGGGGCGCATCATCAATATCACCCACCCCGGCGGCAAACAGCCGGGTGCAGGTTCTGTCCCAACCTCCGTCAGTCGAGCGGCAGGTATCGCGATGACAAAAGCACTTTCCAAAGAGTTGCTCGCCGACAAGATTCTTGTCAACACTGTCTGCTTGACCTCGATTAAGAGCGCACAGGGTGAACGGTCTTGGGAGGCTGATGGTTCACCCGGCACGCTTGAGGAGTATTGGGAAGCGAGAGGCGCGGAGCATCCGCTCGGTCGCTTGGGTGAACCCACCGAGGTTGGAGATCTCGTCTCCTTCCTTGTTTCGGATCGGGCTTCGTATATAACGGGGACTGCGATTAATATCGATGGAGGATTGTCGGCAGTCGTTTAGTAGGCTGTTAGGGCGTGAAACGTGATAGGTGGGAGTTTGGCGTTTTATCAAAAAATGCTGACAAGGCCCTATTCTTTAGGTTGGGGGCTTGTCAGCCAAACCCCGTTAATATACAAAAACAGGTTGAAATTCTAACAAATGCAGTACAATTTTTTTAGGACTGACGCAGTTGAACGTCTGAAGCCTTGTCGTTCGGCGATTTATCGCCGCAGGATACCGTTCCCAACGCCCAATGAATCGGGCTACTACAGCAGAGACTCCATAAGGGATACTAGGGAACAGCGATTGTTGTTCCCTACAACTCGTTAGGCTTAGCCAGATTGGTGAGTGATTCGCCCTGCCATACACATTGCGCTCCTTTGGACCACAGGGATTGACCTTATCGCCGTTCTATAGAAATATCGCTCCCCCGGAGTGAAAGGCAAGGCACTTCGCCCTTAACAGAAAACCGATGGTTTTTCAATGGCTAGCCACTTAGATTAAGATAGATTTCCCATTGTCTAATCATCAACCACATACTTCAACATCACTCCAAGATCACCGACGATCCAGCCAGTTTCAGCATCCACCATATAAATCGAGTTCAGGTTATAGTGGCTTTCGCATCTTTGGGGACGCCAGTTCTCACCACCATCAAGGGTACGGATAACTATGCCTTCACCACCGATTGCCCAGCCGAGGTTCGCATTGAGGAAGAATACACTATTCAGGAAACTTTCCACGTAGCTCTTTTGACGTTTCCACGTGCGTCCGCCATCGGTTGTGTGGATAACCAACCCATCAATCCCAACAACCCAGCCGTTTAGATGGTCCGTAAAGTAAACCCCCGATAGCCAGACTTCTCCGAGCTGGGCTTGCAAATCCCATTTTTGACCGCCGTTCCGGGTGTGGAGAATTACACCACCTTGCCCCACAACCCACCCGGTTTGAGGGTCAATGAAGTAGACCCCAAAGAGATGACGGTTGACACCGCTGCGCTGCTTCTGCCACGTTTTTCCGCCATCCGCGGTGTGCAAAATCTCTCCACTGTGACCAATCACCCACCCATGCTGTGAGTCAACGAAGGAGGTACCGAGAAGGTCATTCTCCGTATCCGTCTTTTGCTGTGACCACGTTTTGCCACCATCGGTGGTGTGGACAATTGTTCCCCATTCTGCAACGCTCCAACCAACCTTATCGTTGATAAGATGCGTTGCCCCAAAACACTCCATCGTTCCGCTATCTTGTGACTGCCAGTGTAACCCGCCGTCGTCTGTGCGAAGGATTTCCCCGCGGTCACCCACTGCAAATCCAACCTTATCGCTGATAAAATGGAGGTCTGTGAGCAGATAGCTGGGAGCGGATTGAAGTTCCCACGTTCTCCCACCGTTCTTAGTGTGCCAAATCGTCCCAAACTCACCGACAACCCAACCGAGCTGAGGATTGACAAAATAGACACCCAGTAAAACAACATCTGCCCCAACCAATCGTGTTGCCCCACCCCGTTGATGCTTCCATGTCTTTCCACCATCGTTCGTGTGCAAAATGGCACCTAAGTCGCCAACGATCCAGCCGTTCTGAGCATCGGTAAAATGGAGTGCATACAGGAGGAAGGTGTGTAGCGGTTCATCCCCGGTTCTTATCTGCTGACCGTAGTGTTCTTCATGGCGTTTATTTGAGCCGCGTGTTAAATACTCCCAGCTCCTACCGCCATCCTGTGTGGTAAGCACTGCGCGCTTGTCCCCGACGATCCAACCACGATTTTCATCCACAAAGTGGACATCAGACAACTCGTAGCGGACATTCGTTTTCTGGTAAGTCCAGCGTTTCCCCCCATCGCGTGTATAATAGGCATTGCCTTGGTGGCTAACAGTCCAGCCTTGGCGGGCATTAAGGAAAAATATACCCCGCAGTGAATTATCGCCAATCCCCGCCGATCGATTCACCCAAGTCTCTCCGCCATCCTGTGTGTGCAAAACGGTCCCAAAATCACCGGCGATCCAACCTTCTTGTGCTGAGACAAAGTGAAGATCGAATAGGTTATTATGTGTATTCCCTGATTGTTGGTCCCACCTCTCCCCTCCATTTTTTGTGTGCAGGATGACACCATTTTCGCCGACGACCCACCCAAGTTGGCTGTCCACAAATCGCACAGCTCGCAACGGTTGGTAAACGCCGCTCTGCTGCGGCTGCCATGTGACTCCGCCATCCGTTGTGTGAGCAATCACGCTATCCAACTCTTCCGCGAATGTGCTTCCTGCATTATTGCCGACCGTCCATCCAGTCTGCTCGTCAATGAAGAACACATCGTAGAATCGTGCTTCCCAATCTGCACGCCGAACAATTTCCCAGCGACCGGGCTTGGGAGTTTGATCCGTTGAGCACCCAATAGTTCCAGCGACTAGCATTGCAATGAAAAATATGACGTGATACGTGAGATGTGATAGGTGATTGGCGCGGTTTTCGATTTGTTGATTGGTTTGCACGTTGAATACATCCTTTGCTAAGATATTTTTACAAATCGGTGCGAAGCTATCGTTTTTTTGCGACGCTGTGTCTACTCCATAGGTTTATCCGAGACGATTGGTTTTCATGTAATTGTTGTTAGAAAATTTCTAAGCTCTTTATGAACGATTTTGCTGACTAGTTCGTCTAATAAAATATGCAAAACGGAATACAAAACCAATCCGAACAGCTTATCCAGAAGAAGCTATCCGCTATCCAACGCCGACTACGGATTGAGGGTGTCTTCCAGAATCTGGCTATATTTAACCTTTGGGGGATTCTCATTGCTGGGTTGTTGCTTGTGTCCAACCGTTTTTTTCCGTTGCCGATACCTATTGGATTTGCAGCTTTTCTGCCGATCGTCGTCGGGAGTGCCATTGCAGTGGGTTTGAGTCTAATACGGAAAACAGATGCGTTTGCAGTGGCATACCTCGTCGATCAACGCCTCAATCTGAAGGAACGCCTCGGCACTGCCCTTGAAATAATGGGTCGGAAAGGCACAGAGGATTTCGCGATTTTGCAGATTCGTGATGCTGCAAGGGTGTCCCAAGGGATTCTTCCCGCTGCTATGGTCTCCTACGCGGTCCCGCCTACGCTCAAATGGCTTCCCCTCCCCATATTGCTCGTTGGGCTTTCGTTTTTCATCCCCCGTATGTATGAGATCCTCCCTCCCCCGACGGCCTCAGAACATGCGGCTATTCATGATGCTGCAGCACGGCTTGAACAGACGGTTAACGGTCTCGACAGCACTGAACTTTCCAGACTGGTTGAGGAGACCGTTAAGACATTGCGAAACAAGCGTACCGATGTGCCAGCCGCTCAGAAGGAACTCAGCAAGCTTCGTGAGGATGTTGAGGCGCAGAAGAATCAACTGGTGGAAAATAAGGTGGATCAGGCGATCGAAGCTATCTCTACATTGGGCGACAACTCTAACCTTCTTAGCGGGTCAGATGCGGAGGAGATAGCTTCGGAACTACAAAAGCTAGCAGATCAGATGAAAGAATTGACTGAGGCGCAGCGGGCAGAATTGGAGGCACTACTCAAACAACTCGCTGAACGGCTTGAGGGCAATTCTGCTGCCAGGCAACTTGTGGGCCAACTGAACGAGATTGGAACAGAGGGAGTCAGTCCTGAGATGCTAGCGAAAATTGCGCGTTCACTGTTAGAGGTTGACCAGCAGGCAAAAGACATCGCACAGATGGAAGGGATTTTGGAGGAGATTAAGGCAAGTCGAAAAAATATCGGGTTGGCGGGCATCGAAATGGCGCGTAAAACGGGAGGGGTGGCAGGCAGCGATGGAGGACCGGGCGAGGAATCTGGAACGGGAGAGGCGCAGGGGACACAGATTGGCGCGATGGGTTCAGAAACGCAACCCACGGAGGCACTACAATTGAGGGGGGGGACATCGGATTCGCAGGAATTCTCCACAGCCTCAACCCAAGAGACTCCAAACGGTGAAGAGGAGCCAATTTATATGCAACGCCGTAAAGCCTATCTCAACGCAAAACAGGCTTACGCGGAGGCAATAGAAAGGGATGGAATTCCTGTGCGGTATCGGCAGCGGGTTAAGGATTATCTAGACGCCATCGCAAATACGGGGGAATGAAACGTGAAAACCATTTGTTCATTGGTGCAGTCCGGCTAGTAAATCCGACCTACAGAGCCCATCGAAAAAGCAAGTGCAAAACGCTAAGAGAAACCGAGTTTTTCTAAAAAGCTTGGTTTCTGTTGCACGCTTTCTTAACATAAGCCATTCAAATCAATTGCTTCACAGGTTACGAGGATTGAGCAAGATGGTACAACGTCGCAATAATCAGCGTGATTGAGTGTTTGCCGCGCCCTTTGTTTCTGGCGGGTACTGCATTTACAGACACTTGACCTCGGACATCTGGTAATGGAATATGTATACCGGCGGCACTTTTGACAAAGCAGGGACGTTGCAGGGTAGATAGCCATTCACCTGGCACATAGTAGTTCACAATAGATTTCAGTCTTCCGTCAATGGTTGTGTTATCTAAGCCAAATTCTTCAAGGGTAGCGGGATGCACCCCTGCGCTGTTGAAAGTTACCGCCGGTCGATTTGCTACTATGCTCGCGGCAGCTGCCAGGCCGCCGCCCATGGAATGACCTGTGAAGAAAACTTTATCCCCATACCCTTCCACCACCGCTTTGGCGAGTTGCATAGCTTGTTGGTACGCTGCTGTGCTAAACCCTAACCCCTGAGAAAGGCATGTCTGGCTGTCCCGGATAATATTGGTTCTGCTTACGCCCTGATAAACAACGACAATTTCCTCCGCGCCCTTTGACTGGTATAACATCGCCCGAAAACCTGTGTTAGCATCCTCAAATGTTGCGTCCTTTAGCTCCTCTGGGAGTTGATGCCGCCGCGAAGGAGCGGAGAGCTGCCTCCAGTCAGCCTGCTCTGTTATTTTAGACAAATAGACATCGCTACTCCCTGCTGGCGTCATAAAAATCGTGGTTCCACCCGTCTCTGCGGAGATGTGAAGTTTCTCCTTCGCTTCGTAAATCGCTAAACACAACACGGCGTAATCAAATGGTGGGTGCCCATTCAGCTGCTGTTCGCTCTCCTTCAAATCTTTGCTCGGACAGTTTCTCAGGCAGGCGAAACCGATAATCGAAATGGCAACTCCAGCGACCCCGGTAGCAATCCTCGAAAGCGTCAGTAAGCCATACCGCCAACCGATCGGAGGATAATTCTGATGTTCTAAGCAGTATGGACTGTTTTCAACAGCGTTTCTGAAACATCGCAAAATGAAAGGGGTTCGGGCTTTACACCTCATAATTGTTTTCTACACTTCACGCTACTTTTTAGATTGGCCTTATCTCTTGGCAATCGGAAATAGAACAAGTATCGGGATTGATATATTTCTGTGCAAATAGTACATAGGGTCATTTAGTTTTGGGCAATATGTTGTCTATATGGCGGTGTTTCATACAAGTGCGACGTGACTGTTCACGCGGCAGCTGCTATACTTCATCTGAAAAACCGACTCCAATTTTTGAGGTGAAATATGTTCCCCTCAAGTCATGTCACTTGATAACTATTTTAGCAGAAGTTCCGGATTCGCGCAATGCAAAAGGGAAAGGGCACCCCCGGGGACGCTTCTTGCCCTCTCGGTGATTGCGATTATGTCTGGGTATCGGAGTTATAGCACCATTGCCCAATGGGGACAGACCTATCCTCCGGCTTAAATCCGCCCGGGTGCTGCGACGTTACCTAACTGGTTTAGGAGAGTGGACATTGCGAAGGTGGCGTCGGTGCAGATCCAATGGGGCGTCCAACCCCTTCAAAGCTTGCTGGCCTCTCCGTCTCGACCGGCACCCGCTATAGGTGGAAAGAGGCTTGGCGGCAGTGCGAAGCGAAGCACCGCACTGAGGCATAGGGGCTGCGTTGTCAGTCATCAACTCTCTAATACACCCATTGCATCAATGGGGTTTTGAGGCGGGCAAGATGCCCGACCTACCAACAATCGGAGTGAAATCGGTTTCACCGTACTAGATTACTTTGCGCCCACTGAGCAAACGTCGCGTTATGTTCCATCGTTGGTTGATGGGTATAGGTAGTCGGCAGTGAGCCTCCGATTAAATCTTCCAGTTTCCCTTGCAACTGACTGACAATTTCAGGGTGACCAGCAGCGACGTTATACTTCTCCTTCGGATCACTGGCTGTATGGAATAGACGTGGATTGGCATCCGCGTTTACTGTTTCAAGCATGAGGAGCCATTCGGGTGTGCGCACCCCAGCGGTCGATCCCCAACCAGTAATGACGTGATCGCGCGGTGCCTTCTGTGGGTCAGATATGATGGGCAGGAGATTATAGCCATCAACCGATTCACCCTCAAGACCAAAGATGGAAAGGAGTGTTGGGAACAGATCGATATTCTGCACGAAAGCGTCAATCGTCTTGCCGTGGTATGCAGGATTCGGGTGGTGTATCCAGAAATTGAGCCGACAGTTATACGGGTGCATTGCATCTGGATTCTTTCCGAACCGGGTATGGTCCATCAACTCGGTGCCGTGATCCGAGACAAAGCAGATGACCGTATCATCCCACAGGCGCAGGTCGGTGAGGACGTTCAGTAGATAGCCAATCCATTTATCGACAAATGTGACATAGCCGTAGTAGAGGGCTTTCGTGCGTTGAATCTCATCGTCCGTCAAAGCCTTATAATCCTGCACCATCTGCGGATAGATATAATCCTTGACGCCATCCGCTTTGAAATACTGATCAGCAAAGTGCATCGGCGGATCCCAGCATTCGTGGGGTGTGAAGCTATCAATCCAGAGAAAGAACGGTTGATTTTCGTGGTTGTCCTGTATCCACCGCGCCGCACTGCGAAATACACGCGGGGCAAGGTAATCCTCCTCCCCGCGTCGATCCTGCATATTTAGCAGGTATTGTGCTATACCGGGGCGGTCTGTCGGATTGGCAATTTCGTCGGGCAGGTAAGGTTTCATGTTGATGGCGGAAAGGGGGCCGCTCCGCACTCGGTCCGATTCCTGTCCACGAATGTAGTCGTAACTCATAAAGCCGCGTGTGAAATTCATTGTCGGCTTGAACATATGATAGACATCGCTAACCAACCCCGTTGCCACACCGTTGAGTAGCAGGTGCTCCGCTAGTGTGATTTGTGCTGTAGGGATAGCGTGCCAGCCGTATATGTTTGGGACTGAGCCCCGGTCATCAATATGGAAACGCCACGGGTAGGACCGCAAACCTGTGAAGAAACCACGCCGCATCGGGATGGTTGGCTCGCCTTCTCCCCAAGCATTATTGAACACCGTGCTGGTTTTCCGCAATTGATCGAGGTGGGGTGTATCAACGTAATCTTCCCAAGTGTGATCTACCACATCTGCTCGAAGCGTATCACAGCAGATGACAATAGTGTTCATTCGGCAACTCCTTGTCTGAGATGGGTGGATTGCGTAAAGCGTGCCTATCCGATGATATGACACGCAAGAGATATGCAGATTATAGTGGTGGTGGAACGGCAAGTCAAGGAAATTTTAGCGCGCGATTGACTGTATGCGAAGAGCGTGAAACGTAAAAACAATTTGTTCATGGGTTCATAAGTCTGGTTGGGCAAGATGCACGACCTACGGGACTCAAAGAAGAAGAAAGTCGAGTCTACATTTTCTTATTGACATTATGCACCGAATGGGTATAATTGGAGAACCTGATATTAAAATTAAGATAGGAGCTAAACTATGAAACAACTGCTAATAGTAACCAAACTGACCTACCTCTTGACGGTCGGAGCACTCCTGATTGGAGTTTGTCCGCTGATTGGCGTGCCAGCTGCAGAGGCACATGCCGCCGGAACCGCAGCGGACCGAGCCATCACTCGCGCCGACTCGGTCGTCTCTCGCATCTACGAGGAGGTCTTTAATACGGGAAAGCTGGGGCAAATAGACACGCTAATTGCCGCCGAATATATTGATCATAATCCCATAGGGCCAGGGGGTAAATCTGGCATAGAAGGATTCAAACAGACGGTAAAAGCGTTACGCTTTGCCTTTCCCGACCTGCGCTTCACCGTTGAAGAGATGATTGTCGACGGAGATAAGGTGGTGACTCGTACCACGATGCAAGGTACTCATAAGAATAGCTTTATGCAGGTTGATCCGACTGATAAGCAGGTAACAGTGACAGGATTCGACATCTATCGGATTGCCGATGGGACCGTTGCGGAGCGCTGGGGCACACTCGATGGGCTAACGCTCATGCAACAGATGGAGGTCGTCGATCCGATGGCGTGGCAATATACGCTGCTTGGTGCGCTAGACCAGGCGGAACGCAAACCGTTGATTAACCAGATGAGCAAGACTGCCCAAAAGAAGAGAGATGTTTTAAGGGGTGATCGGCAGCCCGTAACGGAGCTCGTTCATTTGGATCAGTTGATGCATCAGTTCCAATCGGACAGGGGTAATGTTCGCGTGGTGGCCCTGCTGTCCCCTGGCTGACCGAAATGTCGTCGGGGGGTCTCCGAAATAATAAAGATGTTTGACAGAGTTCCGGCTGAGCGGCTGCAGGCTTATCTCATCTGGCAACCGATTCTTGATAGTGATAACCGAGTTTCGGCAGAGAGGCGCGCCAATGAGTTTATTCACGAAAAATTTACGCATTTCTGGGATAGTAACAGTGCGACCGGCAACCTTTGGAAGGACGTGATCGGTCTAAACGACACCGCCTGGGATGTCTATCTATTGTATAGCGGGGATGCAGAGTGGACAAGCGACCCACCTTCACCGGATCTCTGGTTCCCCCAACTGCACCATGCGACACGCGCCCGATTTGAGGTGAAAACCAAACAACTCCTCCGAGAGATTCCGTAGGTATGTCCATGTAACGATGAATTCCTATTTCCTCTCCGTTGCTCTGCTAGCCGGTTCAATCATCGCTTATGAGATTACGCTGGTACGCTTATTTTCGATAGCGCAATGGCACCATTTCGCGCACATGATTATCAGCTTGGCACTCCTTGGGTTCGGTGCCAGCGGGACAGCGATTTCGCTTACGCAACGTTGGCTGATGGGGAGTCAGTCGAAATCTGACGTAGTCGGACAACGCTTTCACAATGTCTACACAATTTGTGGATTGCTCTATTCGATCAGTGTTGTTGGGTGTTTTATACTGCACCAATATGTGCCGTTCAACCCACTGATGCTGGTTTGGCAGCCAAGCCAGGTGCTGTCGCTTTTCGTGCTGTATCTGATTCTATCGTTTCCGTTTTTTTGGGGTGCAGCCTGCATCGGTTTGGCGTTACTCCAGTTCGCGGGCAATGTCAATCGACTCTACTTTTTTGATCTCTTTGGTTCCGGTCTCGGGGCGTTAGGCGTCATTTTTACCATGTACCTGATTCCTCCAGCACAAAACCTGACTCTCGTCTCAGGGATTGGATTTTGTGCGGTGCTGATTGTCAGCTGGGGAATTTGGAAAGTACGACATCGGCGGCGTATTGCTCTAATAACTGGATTTGCGGCTGCGTTTATCGGCTATCTTCTGTTCAATCCTGTATCAATAAGGATTTCACCCTACAAAGGGTTGAGCAGTGCACTGAATTTTCCGGATGCACAGATTCTGAATGAGCGGCATAGTCCTCTCGGTGTGCTGCACGTGGTTCGGAGCAGTTTTATCCGTGCGGTGCCGGGGTTGAGTCTGAATACGCAGCATGAAGTACAACCACAGTTAGGCTTATTCACTGACGCTGATGCAATGACAGCGATTACCGATTTCAGCGGTGACCTATCAAAGTTGGGTTATCTTGGGGATACAACGTCGGTAGTGGCATATCACCTGATTGAGCCGCCCCGTGTGCTGGTTTTGGGTGCTGGTGGCGGTGGAGATGTTCTCAACGCTCTGTATCACGGCGCGGTATCGGTTGATGCGGTGGAGTTAAATCCACAGGTCCTTGAATTAGTAGCGGAACAGCACAACGATTTCGCCGGGCAGATTTACGCACCAGATTCACCCTATCCGGTACAGGTCCACGTTGCAGAGGCACGTGGATTTGTGAGAGCAACAACGAAGCGGTACGACCTCATTCAGATTGCACTGTTGGATTCCGTCAATGCGTCCGCTGCGGGGACTCACGCCCTGAGCGAGAGCTACCTTTATACAGTTGAATCGATCATAGATCTGTATCAACATCTGACACCTGGGGGTATTATTTCGATTACGCGTTGGCTGAAAACTCCGCCGCGGGACATGATTCGGTTATTTGGAACGACAGTCAAAGCGTTAGAACAGATTGATGGGGCGGTACCCGCTCAACAGTTGGCGATGATTCGTGGTTGGCGGACTGGTACGCTGTTGCTAAAAAAAGGAAACTTCCACACTGCTGACCGAGCGGCGATTCAGGATTTCTGCCGAGAGCGTTCTTTCGATGTGGCGTACTACCCCCAGATGCCGGAGGTGGAAGCCAATCGTTACAATCAGCTGGCGGAGCCGATTTACTTTTGGGCTGCACAAGCGATTCTGTCTGACGATCGGGAACAATTTTACGAAGGGTATCCCTTCGATATCCGCCCCACGACTGATAATCGCCCATATTTCTTTCAATTCCTGCGCTTTGATTCACTGGTTCAGATGGTTCGGACGGTTGGCAGAAGTGCTATCCCGTTTATCGAATGGGGCTATCTACTTCTGATTGCAACGCTGATTCAAGCGGGGTTGGCGGGGTTGATTTTGATTCTGCTCCCGCTCTTTTTCCTGAAGCGGGCAGCAACCTTCCCCACCAATCATACCCCGCGTTTGACCACTTGGCGAGTGTTCGGTTACTTTCTGAGCTTAGGGGTTGGATTTATGTTCATCGAGATGTCGTTCATCCAGAAGTTTCTCCTATTGCTTGCAAATCCGACGTACGCTGTTGCGGTTGTGTTGTGTGCGTTTCTCCTCTTTGCGGGCTTGGGCAGCCTTTTCTCATTGAAACTGAGGAGGGTCAAGAGGCTGCGCCGACAGCCGATTGTCTTTGCTATCGGCATGTTATCGCTCCTCGCGCTCGCTTACTTGCAACTACTGCCCTCAATTTTTCACCGTTTTCTCGCAAGTTCGGATGTTCTGAAGATTACTGTATCGATTGGGTTGATTGCACCCTTAGCGTTTTTCATGGGAATGCCCTTCTCGTTAGGTATAGATTGGCTGCAGAAACACCAGCCACATCTGATAGCTTGGGCGTGGAGCATCAACGGTTATGCGTCAGTCGTGAGCGCGATTCTGGCAACTTGTCTGGCGATTGCACTTGGCTTTAACGTCGTGATTCTTTTGGCGATTGGGATTTATCTCATTGGTGGATGTGTCTATTTCCGAATGGATCGTCCCCCACGCCCTAGTTTCTCTGATAGGAACTGATAAAGCGTACCCTTTATAACAAACAAGGAGGCTATCATGAAACAGTTTTTTTTTCTGCTCACCACATTTCTCTTGTTAACCACTATCCCTCCACATAGCATTGGTGATTTCGACAGCGATCGTGAGTGGATGGTCAAAACTCAGATTGATGCCAAGGGCATCACGGATGGTCGAATCGGCGTTAAGAATGAGTCCGTTTTGGAAGCGATGCGGCGTGTACTCCGTCATGAATTTGTTCCTGACCGTTATAAATCCCAAGCATATATTGATATGCCGTTGCCGATTGGGTATGACCAAACAATTTCTCAACCGTATATCGTTGCGTATATGACGGAACTGCTTGACCCTCAAAAAGAGTACAAGGTGCTCGAAGTGGGCACCGGTTCGGGGTATCAAGCGGCGGTTTTAGCGGAGTTGGTCGATCATGTCTATACGATTGAAATTATCAAGGAACTTGGCGAAAGTGCCGAGAAGCGGCTGAAGCGGCTCGACTATAAAAACGTGACGGTGAAAATCGGCGATGGTTACTTCGGTTGGGAGGAACATGCACCTTATGACGCGATTATCGTCACCGCTGCACCGGATCATATTCCACCACTGTTAATACGTCAACTGAAACCGGGTGGGAAATTGTGTATTCCGGTTGGTGGCCGTTTCCAGTTGCAGAACTTGACACTTGTAGAAAAAACAGAAGCGGGTTCAATTATGACGAGGCAGTTGATGCCGGTCCGTTTTGTTCCGTTAACCGGAAAGCACTAATCCCATTCCGACTGAAATAGCACTATTGAATCTTTGGTGCGAGTTAGTGAGGATATTGAGTTCAAAGGTTCATTAATGTACGAGTGAACCGATGAACAAATGGTTTTCACGTTTCACACTCGGTCTTTGACCGGAGAGCATATCAACAGTTGTAAACTAACATCATTGGTTATTAAGGAGATAATCATGGTGCGATCTTGTGTAACAATGTGCAATGCGGGTTCAATTCCAGCTTGGTGAACTTACCACTATAAACCTTACCACAACTGCGTCGCTGGAAACGGCGGGGTGGGAAGCAGTGGGAAACAGCGCATCCCTCAAAGGGAAGGTAGACCCTTGAAATGGGAACGTTGGGTTAGAGTGACAGGGTGAAACGAAAGTTGAACTGATGCAAGCCTCGTTATCTCCGAACAGGTGAATCTACGTGGGAAGGCCTTGAATACCCCTTCTATGACCCGCCTGTGCCTAAAAAAGTAAGGTAAGGCAGTGTTCTCATGATTAACGCTGCGTGTAAGTCAAACGCCTTCGGGGTATAGTCAGCACCTAAATCATTCGTGAAGTGCATATTGCGAGAACAAGATAGTCCCTAAGTCATCTCATTCCCATGAGAAGATACGGGAGAGGCGGACAGGTAGGGTATTATCCCCAAGCATGTCCAAGTCAGAATGCAGAAATTGATTCATAAGCAATTAAGGACAGATGCGCGTCAACCATATTTTGCCATGACAACTCCTTCCTATTAGTTGACATGAATCAAAAGCAAGCAGGGCAGAGATTATCATTGAGGGTATTTGCCAGAGCTTAGTCTGCCTACGAACTCTTTACCTGTTTACAATGATAATCAGTATACTGACGGTGAAAGCCGTGTGCGGTGAAAGTCGCACGCACGGTTTGGAAGTAGGGAAAATTCCGTGAGGAATCTACCTATACTTACAGTAGTGAAAATACAAACGGTTTACCGACATGGGATTTGTCGGATCTGTACGATGGTATTGATGATTCGCGGTTAGATACCGACTTAAATTCGATGGTCGATCAAGCGGCAAAGTTTGAGGAGAAGTATAAAGAACGCATCGCCTCAGCAGATGTAACCGCGGATCTGTTATGCAGCGCACTTAGCGATTATGAAGTCTTGATGGCGGCACAGTACAAGCCGGGGTCTTATGCGAATCTGCTATTTTCGACTGACACCGCGGACGCCCGACGGGGGGCGTTGTTACAGAGAACGCGTGAGATTGGTTCAGCAGCGGCAACTCACTTGATTTTCTTCGACCTCGAAATCGGCCAGATTCCACAAGACACTTTTGACAGCATCATTGAGGCCCCGCAACTCGCACCTTACCGACATTATCTCGAACATGAACGGGCATTGGCAGCGCACCATTTGAGCGAAGCAGAAGAGAAGATTTTGGAGGAGACAGCGAATACAAGGGGGCGCGCTTTTGGACGACTGTTTACTGAAATCACGTCACGCCAAACCTTTCGGATGGGCGATGAAGAACTGACTCAAAGCGAGTTGTTGGTGCATTTTTATAACCCCGATCGCGAAACGCGTCAAGCCGCCGCTACCGCCTTGACAGATACGCTCAAGCAGGACGCGCATGTGTTGACCTTCATCTTCAATACACTCCTCCACGAAAAGCAGATTCTGGACGGCTTGCGAGGGCACTCGTCGCCCGAAGCAGCACGGCATCTCGACAATGAAGTGGAGGAAGCAGTGGTCAACACCGTGTCGGATGTATGCGCGGATAACTACCATATCGCCGCCGATTATTATCACCTCAAGCGGCAGTTGTTGGGGTTAAAAGAGTTGACTCACTATGACCGATATGCCCCGCTGCTTGGGGACCGCGGTAATATCCCGTTCGATGAAGCACAAGGCATGGTGATGGCTGCTTTTGGCAGGTTTTCACCAGAGTTAGCGGAAATAACAGAACCGTTCTTTAGTAAACGCTGGATTGACGCTGAACTCCGTGCGGGCAAACGGGGCGGTGCCTATTGCGCGGGAGTCACGCCTGACTTGCATCCCTATGTTTTCATGAACTACACCGGCAAGCCGCGTGACGTGATGACTCTGGCACATGAGTTGGGACACGGTATTCACGATGTACTCGCTAGTAAGCAGAGCTTGCTCAACTATCACCCAGTCTTGCCACTAGCGGAGACAGCGAGCACCTTCGGAGAGATGTTGGTATTTGACCAGTTGCAGTCTACGTTAGAATCGTCGGAGGAACGCTTGGCACTGCTGTGTGGCAAAATCGAAGACATCTTTGCTACCGTGTTTCGCCAAATCGCCATGTACCGTTTTGAGCAGGAAGCACACCGTCTGCGCCGCGAAAAGGGTGAACAAACCACAGAAGCCTACTGTGAACTCTGGCAGCGGGTGATGCAGGAGATGTTTGGAGACTCGCTATCGTTGGGTGAAGACCATCAGTGGTGGTGGCTCTATATCCCGCACGTTTTCCAGCTGCCATTTTACGTCTATGCTTATGCTTTCGGCGAATTGTTGGTGCTTTCACTCTATGCACAGTATCAACGTGACGGCAAATCGTTTGTGCCGCGCTATTTCGATCTGTTGAGCGCGGGTTGCTCTGCCACGCCGCACCAATTGGTTGCTGACATGGGAATTGACATCGCTTCGCCTACCTTCTGGCAGGGGGGCTGCGATTTAATCCGTGAAAAGGTTGAGCAGGCAAAAGCGTTGGCAGAAACAATGAATTGACATTTAAACCCATAAACCCAATCCATTCGGAGAAAAGACAATGCCAATTTATGAGTATCAATGCAAGACATGTCAATCCAAATTTGAGATATTACAATCCATCAATGCGGATAACAGTGAACTCGTATGTCCCGATTGTGGTGCGGAAAAGCTGATAAAGGTTTTTTCCAGCTTTGCATCGATCGGCAATGGGAAAGCCGCGGCCTGTGACACAGGTTCGACATGAGCGATTCCCGGACTGGACGGTTCGTCCTAAACAATTTTAGGGAAATATAATTTAGCACGGGTTGCTACCTATTGTCCGGTGCCTGTCTGAATCGTGAAACCTAATGCGTAAGAAGTTCATTATGAGTTCATTGGTGCAATCACGGTAGGTAAGCTCCATTGTACCGTTGTATAGCTAATAGTTATGGCATACGGAGTATGCCTACTACTTTATGAAACTTGTATTACAATAGTTGAAGTTGACTCACCCATTCTAATCTCCCCCATCTGATCAGATAATGGGGGTTATACAGCGAAACCTAATCTGATACAAGGAGGGCTTCCCATGAACAATAAACCTGTTGAACTGTATCTAATTGGAGGTGCCGCGGGTTTTCTGAGCGGCGTGTTGATGCTTGTGTCGAGTTACTTAATCGTGATGCGTCTCCAGGCTGCTGCTTTGGGGACACCGGAGTTGAAATTATTGGGGGTGACACACGGATTAAGTGTTGTAAGTCTCATCCTGATTGTGCCGACGGTCATTGCGTTATTTGTATGGCTCAAGCCCGCCGTGACGGCGCGCAGTTACCTTGGGCTCGGTTTTGCGGTAATGTGGGTGGTCATAGAGATGGTTGGGCATCTCTCTCAAACTGCGCCGCTTCGCACCTTGGGTGAGTTGCACGCAGATCACCCAACCCATGCAATGGCAATTTACCAGGTATCGGGAGAGTTTGCGGAGGCACTGCTGCTCACCGGAACATTCTTTGCCACGCTCACCGCTCTATGTTACGGTCTCTCGCTCATTGGCGGCAGGAATCGGTTGGCAGGATACATTTTCTTGATTGCTGCTCTCGCATTCCCAATCGGGCGGTGGATCCCTGGGGCCGGTATTCAACTCCATGTCGTCTTGCGTGCACTTGCCTTCTTGATTGTGAGCGGTGCTCTGATTAAAATTGCGGTGGCAGACGAGGATTAAATATGGGAAACTTAAAAGTTGGTGCTGCGAAGATCGACATCACACCGCCGATCGGCTGCAACATGGCAGGATACTCGGGGCGAGATCGTGGCAGCGAGACTATCGCTGATGCACTTTATGCGAAAGCCCTCGTATTTGACGATGGAGACACACAGGTTGTCATTATCACCACGGATTTGATTGGGGTGGAGGCGATATTTGTTGATCATGTTCGCCAGACAATTGAGGCGGGGACAGGGATTCCGGCTAGTAATGTGATGGTTAGCTGCTCCCACACGCACTTTGGTCCCGAAGTCCGTGCATCGCGCGCTACCTCCCCCGATAATCCAAAGAATCGCGTCTATGTTGATATGCTTGTGCAGCAGCTAACGACAGTAACGCAACTCGCTCAACAGCGGCTCCAGCCCGCACGGGTTGGAGCCGGTCAGGGCATCGCGGATCAGGTCAGCTATAATCGGCACACAATTCGTCCAGATGGGAGCGCACAAACCAGCTTTCGTCTGCCTGACCCCAATTCAGATTTGACGTTGGGCACCTACGATTCGACAGTGAGGGTCCTCCGCGTTGAAAGTATAACGGGGGCACTAGCGGCTTCTCTTATCCACTTCGCTTGTCACCCTGTAACTACAACAGATCGGATGTACACAATCAGTGCGGATTATCCGGGGTATGCAATGGAGATGGTCGAAAAGGGAGAAGGGGGCACCTGCTTGTTCGGATTGGGCTGTGCGGGCAATATCGTCCCCATCCAGCGTGAAGGTAGATACCCCCGTATGATTGGTAGAACTATCGGGGGCGAGGCGATAAAGGTACTGCAATGGGTCAAGACCTCGGATAGAGCAAAGGTTCGGGTGATGCACCAAAAACATTCATTGCAACTGAAAGAAGTGATTGATGGGAAAATAACCGAGGAGATAGATCTGCAATGTGTCGCGGTTGGATCTATTTATTTTATTGGATTGCCGGGGGAGATTTTCGTCGAGATTGGCTTTGACATTGTGGATCGAGCGCAACGGGACAATCTGTTCGTCATGAGCATGACCAACGGAAGTATCGGCTATATTCCTGTCGAGATTGCCTACAAACAGGGCGGGTATGAGGCCAACTCTTCCCGTTTTCAACCCGGCTGCGGTGAACAAATCGCCGATGCGGCGGTAGAATTGTTGAATCAAATGAGGTGAATCCGATGTTTGACCCTTTCCCACCCTAAATGATGGGGATTTCTTAATTTTATATCTCAACGCACTTCGACTGACCACATTCCCACCCTAAAGGCATGGGGCTTGTCAGCAAGATTCGATAAATTTTATGAATCTATTGTGTAGTTGTTGACGTTATTCAACTTGAATCCAATACCCTATTCGCTCAACGGAGGATTTGATGTACGCTCGTAAACAGTTGTTAATATGGACCTCTATTATTTTTGTGTTAAATATAGTATTATTGGCTAAATTACGTGATAATGCAGCGACCGCAAAAACCCAGCTAGAAGAACTCACACCACTAGAACTTACACAAATAGACATCACAGAGTTATTGGGACCGGATGCTGTTACTGCTGGTGAGGAAGAAATTGAAGTGATATCATACGAAGATCAATCCAGCGAGGCGACGACCGAGAAATCCGGTAAACTGCCGCAATTTTCCTTATCTCCTGAGAATACTTCCGCGGGTTCAGTGAAGGTCTACTATGTGCACAAAGGGGATACCCTCTGGAAAATTTCAAGAATACACAATATTGGCCTGTACACTTTGCTAGCCCATAACAAATTGAAAGACCCAAATCTCATTCGCCCCGGGCAAAGAATTGAAATCCCGCAACGGCACGTAAATATGCAAGTGAGTCCGTGAGCAACGGGTATGATAAGGCATGGTCGGCGGTGAATTTCTACGCTTGAAACCTGAAAAAGATTATATATCATGAAAACTCGATTTTTCACTACCAGTTATCGTTACTGTTTTATCTTCCTTTTATCAATTGTAATTGTGTGCGCTCCGGTTTCGGACGGTCATACACAGAACTATTATCCAGATGAATTCGGGAATACTTGGGTTTTACAGAGCACTGACGGAGGCACAGAGAGAATTATCACAATTGAGGGGCCCGAAACCATCGGTGCTGAATCGTTGAAAGTCATTTCAGATCGAACAGGGGACAATACGAATAAGTTCTTTATCAAATCCAAACCGGATGGTGTTCTGATATCTCGAGCGACCGCAACGGTCGCAGGGTTTGATGTTTCAATTGACTATTCCCCGCCCGAGACCTTTCTACCTATTCCAGTTGAATTGGGTTCAGAATGGACAGTGACCGGCGAAGCTAGCCTAGGCATCATATCCATCGAAGTGACCAACGTCGCCAAGGTTGTCGATGTTGAACCTATCACGGTGCCAGCGGGAACCTTTCAAGGTTGTTTGGAAATTGAGCAGCACCTTTCTTCATCAGGTCTCATCAGATTTTCTCAACAAAGCACCATGTGGCTCGCTCCGGATATCGGTATAGTGAAAGCCCTCAGCAGCAACGATGTTACTTTTGAACTCATCGACTACAACATCGCCATTGATGGAATTGTGGTCGCTGTGGAGCCAAAGGGAAAACTAGCGATGACGTGGGGCGCGTTGAAAAAGCGATAAACAAACAAGATAAACAAACAAATGGGAAACCAGCATATAGAGGCAGATTTGGAAAGCGCGAATCCGGTTTCTCTCCCCATCCTGTGTAACCCCTTCACTCTTCCGATCGATCTGAATTGGTCTATCTCCCGCCCAATTTCCCACATCCCAGCATTTCATTTGCCAGTGCTAGTCTGTGTGCCGATGACTGCCCCCAAAACGGTATACAGTACTTCACACATTCCTTGACCCTTCCTAGATTCTGACAATTATTATAAGCACCCCTCATCCAATTGACCTCCCTTCCTTTCTGTTAGCAAAACTATGCCGTAAGTCTATTTACGAATTTAACCGCTAGAACTGCAACGGAAAATCACCTATCTGTCAACAACTTTCTTTTTATGCTCTGGTTTGACGAATAGTAATAAGTATGCTATTATTTTTAAGTAGGAGTTAGTTCATTTACCCCCAGCGAAGGAGAGAACACCGATGCCAATTAATCGCGCCCAGACCCGCCAACTCCTTGGAGCCTTTGAATTTGAAACGCTCCTGATTGAAGAGCTCGGTTGGGATTACCACACACAAAGTCTCAACATTACCATTGATGAAAGCGAACACCTATTGACCGCAATTGCCGAGAAACGTGGGATGGTTGTCTTTCACTGCGCGGCACGGACCGATGGAAATATTCCAGATTATGCGACCCGGCGTAAAATTCAACGGGAGGTCGCCAAATCTGTCCACGAACACCTCATTATTTATACTAACACTGAGAGAACCACACAGATTTGGCAATTGGCCAAACGGGAGCCGGGAAGACCGATCGCATGTCCTGAACACCGTTACGATTCTGAACAGTCCGGTGAGTCCCTAATTCAAAAACTGAAAATGATTGCTGTTAGCTTCGACGAGGAAGAAGACATCACACTGCTGGACGTCACCGGGCGCGTTCGGGCAGCTTTTGACGTGGAACGCGTGACCAAACGATTTTATGACCGTTTCAAGACGGAACACGCCCAGTTCCTCAATTTTCTCGAAGGGATTCCCGATCAAGAGATGGAACGCTGGTACGCCTCGGTGATGTTGAATCGCTTGATGTTCATCTACTTTATTCAGAAGAAGCACTTCCTGAACGACGATACTGACTATTTGAGGACCAAGCTGACAGGGAGCCAAGTCAACGGTAATGATCAATACTACACCGATTTTCTCTGTCCACTCTTCTTTGAGGGATTTGCAAAACCAGAAACGGAACGGAGCAGAGAGATACATCGCTTGCTCGGAAAAGTGCCTTACCTGAACGGCGGCATCTTCCAACGGCACCAACTTGAAGAACTTTATGGGGAAAGGATTCAAATTGCTGATGTTGCATTCGAGAAGCTTTTTAACTTCTTTGAAGATTATCAATGGCACCTCGATGAACGTCCATTACGGAACGATAACGAGATTAACCCCGATGTCCTCGGTTACATCTTTGAAAAATATATCAACCAGAAGCAGATGGGTGCGTACTACACCAAAGAGGACATCACGGAGTATATCAGCAAAAATACGGTGATTCCGTTCCTGTTTGATGCCGCACGCAAGGAGTGTAAAATCGCTTTCGAGGGGGAAGCAAGTGTCTGGGGACTGTTACAAGACAACCCAGACCGTTACATCTACGATGCTGTCAAAACAGGTGTCAAAGGAGATCTGCCGCCGGAGATTGCGGCAGGGATTGACGATGTATCCAAACGCGGACGGTGGAACACACTTGCGCCCGATGAATACGCTTTGCCGACCGAAACATGGCGAGAGACCGTCGCACGGCGGAGCCGATACGAAGCAGTTCACACCCAGCTGTCAAACGGCGAAATAGATGAGGTTAATGCACTCATTACCTATAACCTCGACATCCGTCAATTCGCACAGGACGTAATCGAAAATTGTGAAGGGCCCGAGCTACTGCGCGCCTTCTGGAAAGCCATCACTCAGGTGACCATCCTCGATCCGACCTGCGGTTCCGGCGCGTTCCTGTTTGCCGCCCTCAATATCCTTGAACCGCTCTACGAAGCGTGTCTGGATCGGATGGAAATATTCCTTGACGATCTACAACACTCGCCCCCCTTGCGGGGGGGTAGAGATTTCCGCAAAATCCTTAAAAGCATCGATCAACACCCCAACCGCCGCTATTTCATCCTCAAGTCAATTATTATCAACAACCTTTACGGTGTAGACATTATGGAGGAGGCGATAGAAATCTGCAAGTTGCGGCTCTTCCTCAAAATGGTGGCACAGATTGAGGACGGGCAACGGATTGAACCGCTGCCCGACATCGACTTTAATATACAAGCGGGGAATACACTCGTCGGCTATGCGACATACGACGAAGTAGAAAAAGCGGTCACAGAAAATAGAATAGACTTCGACAACACCATGGAAAGCCTCCAAGAAAAGGCGGAGGATGTCGAGCACCTATTTGAACAGTTTCGTCTGCAACAGACAGAATTGGGCGGTGCGGTGACACCTGATGATAAACAGGCGTTACGCGATAAACTTAAAGTGTTAGAAGATGAACTCAACCGATACCTCTCTGGAGAGTACGGCGTAGATGCGAACAAGAAAGCTGCTTACCAGAAGTGGCTATCTTCCCACAAACCGTTTCACTGGTTCATTGAGTTTTACGGCATTCTCAAGGACGGTGGCTTTGATGTAATTATCGGCAATCCACCGTATGTAGAATATAGCAAGGTGAAACAGGAGTACAAGATTAGAGGGTATGACACGGAGAGTTGTGGAAACTTGTATGCGTTTATATTTGAAAGAAGTTTCCATCTTCTTCAGCAAAACGGTTGGAAATCGATGATAATTCCACACTCAGCTTACTGTACCGATAGGATGTCATCTCTTCAAGATTTATTTCATCGTTCTAGACGAGTTGGGTGGGTGCAAACATACGGTACCGCGCCAACAAAATTGTTTGTGGGAGCAAATCAAAGGTTAGCGATTTACATCGTTCAACAGGGCTCACAGGTGTCTCCCGCATTATACACCTCTCGGTATAATAGATGGCATGAACAGTTTCGCCCACATCTTTTTGATGTTATCGAACATATAGATATTACTCAAATATCGTTTCAAAATTCCTTACCTAAAATATACAGTGGAATTGAACAAAGTATTTGGAAAAAATTAGCTCAATTCCCAGTTTTAGGTACGTGCCTTGCCACGAACCGAACTTCTTACACAATATATTTCCATAACTCACCGCGCTACTGGATTAGAGCAATGGACTTTGCTCCTTACTTTGAGAACGAACGGGATGGAGAGGGTATATCGACTCAGGTCAAGCTTCTGTACGTAACAACAGAATTAGATGCAGCCGTAGCCATGGCGACTTTGAATAGTTCACTCTTTTATTGGTGGTTTATTCTTCTCTCTGACTGCCGCCACTTGAATTTACGTGAGATTAGACATTTCCCAATTGGTGTTGATAAAATAGCAAAGGCGATAAAGCACAGTCTTTCAGGAATTTCCGCTGACCTGATGATAGATTTAAGACGCCACGCCCAGCGCAAGGAGACTTATTACCAAACCACCGGACGCGTCGTCTATGACGAATTTTCTCCGCGTCATTCCAAGCCCATCATGGACGAAATTGACCGGGTACTCGCCCAGCACTACGGCTTCACCGACGAAGAATTAGACTTCATCATCAACTACGACATCAAATACCGGCTGGGGTTGGGAAACTGACCCAACCAAAGTAGCCTAAAATGCAGTTAATCACAGTTTTGAGCGTAACATCTCTACTCTTTGCTGTCCCCGCGTTCAGCACCCGGACCGCAGCAGACATTGAGAAGATTCGCTCAATCGTCAAAATGCTAGTCATGGCTTTGGTAGCTTTCATTGCCGTAGTCATCGGGATACCACAAATCATCGTCGCCATGCAGCGAAAAGACATAAGGAGCCTAAAATGAAATTAATCACAGTTTTGAGCGTAATATCTTTACTCTTTGCTGTCCCCGCGTTCAGCGACCTGACCGCAGCAGACATTGAGAAGATTCGCTCAATCGTCAAAGAGGAAGGCACCGCCTCCGAAGCGCGAATGAAAGAGTACATCTCACAAGAAATTGCAAAAGTCAACATCAAAATTGAAGAGATGGACAAACGCCTGACCGGCGAAACCAAATCGTTAGGGGAACGATTAAACCACATTTTTATGCTGGTCATGGCTTTGGTAGCTTTCATTGCCGTGGTCATCGGGATACCACAAATCATCGTCGCCATGCAGCGAAAAGATATACGTACACAAGACGAAAAAATCGAAGCGCAGCAAAAACAGATTGAAGCCTTGCAGCAGGAGATCGAAATACGCAAGCAAGAACACATTGTTAGATCTTAGGGCTTAGACTTGACCATCAACTACGCCCTCACATACCGGCTGGATTTGGGAAAATGACCCAACCAAAGTAGCCTAAAATGCAGTTAATCACAGTTTTGAGCGTAACATCTCTACTCTTTGCTGTCCCCGCGTTCAGCACCCGGACCGCAGCAGACATTGAGAAGATTCGCTCAATCGTCAAAAGCGAAAAGACATACGTACACAAGACGAAAAAATTGAAGCCTTGTAGTCGGTATCAATTGGATTCATATCCTCCTGTTAATCCTTAAATCCTGAAAATCCTGATTCAGACTTCATCTCTTTGCTGTCCCCGCGTTCAGCACCCTGACCGCAGCAGACATTGAGAAGATTCGCTCAATCGTCAAAAGCGAAAAGACATACGTACACAAGACGAAAAAATTGAAGCCTTGTAGTCGGTATCAATTGGATTCATATCCTCCTGTTAATCCTTAAATCCTGAAAATCCTGATTCAGATTTTTTAGGTTATGCCTTGAGAAACTTTATCACATATTTAGCACGCGCAAAGCCTCTATCGAATATCAACGTCGGTTCACACGGGGGCGGTAAAATCGCTTGCGTCTTTTGATACAGTGTCAGACAAAAGCGTTGGATAATCTCATTATGGCGGGTATAGGTCAACTGTTGAATCTCAGCATCGGTGTAGAGGTGCCAGTAGATAGGAAGCGCCCGGCGCCGGAACGGCACCGCGGCAACAATTTCTCACATCTATACCCCGCAAAAACAACCAACATGACACACCAAAAAAAAATGGGGGTAAGTGAGGGAGTTAGGCACTTGACTATACCCCCTCTAACTCCCCCGCAAGCAGGGGAGAACCATACGAACGGGCTACTATGAACTGAAATGTGTAACTCCTAACAGTCTATGAATCCAGCTAAATGCACTGCCTATGATTATATCAACTTTCTGGTTGCCACGCCCAGATATTACAGCTGTACAGAGGCAGCCAGAGTCCGCACTCCCAACAACAACCCACTCGTTCATGACTCGCTGAAATCAATTGCTGTATCGACTGAATCCTAATTGATAACTGTTGTGGCAAAAAGCATCGCCTTATGTCAAAAAGGACCAAGGGGTTTTGGTCATAGGCGACTCCACCCTTGATAAACCGTATGCACAAACAATGGAACCCGTTAATTGGAGCAACGACATGTTAGGGAAAACGTGGAGAACACTGGGGCTCATTTTTGTCGGTATGACCCTTTCGGCTTCGGTTTTTGGACAGGAGGGATTGCCGCATCTAGGTCAAACTGAATTTGCTGCCCACGGGCTGAACGAAACACTGCTTCACATCACTATTCCGGGCCGCTATAGTTTACAAGCCCAAAGCAATCAGGGCACGGAAATCGAAATTGTGGACCGGATGGCGGGCCCTTTCGCTACCGCGGGAAGCGCGGGTGAGCAGGATGGACGCCTTGACCTGCTACTGGACAAGGGTATTTATAAAATCCGCTTGCAGTCTCATAAAGAAGGTGTGGGCACATTGAAACTGGCTGCACACCCATTTGTGGAGATTGGATCGTCCGACAAACTCCTCTCACTTGATACCCGTCAGATTGAAAGCGGCTCGCTGGGAGATTTGCAACAACAGTCGTTCTGGCTGCATCTTAAAAAGCGGCGGGTTCTGCGACTGGAGGCAATCGGGCGAAACCTCAAAGATTGCGGTTTGTGGCGTGACGGGATTTGGCTTGAGGATATAAAGCCTAGATTCTCAACCTATGAGCCGGTCAGCGGTCAACCGATGGGCTACGCGGAATTTTATCATGACCTCAACCCGGGGATATACCGGCTGACATTTTATGGTGGCGCAACACCGGCGTGGACTGATGATTCGGGGGCGTACCCCTTTTTTCTGCGTATGGGATACCGCGAACTGGGCGCAAGTGGCAAGCAGATTATCACACTTTCCCCTTTCGGTCGGGACGCTTATGTCTCCCCGGCGAAAACTGACTTCTTCCAAATCTCGCGGGCAGATAAAAAAGCGACAACATTATCGGTGAAGAGGTGGAGCCATAGGGTAAGCCACCGGCATGGTGGTAGGGATTGGGTATCCATTACAAAGGAATCCCGAACCCCTTCGGCGGTTGTTCGGACATCAGATAGGAAACAAAAAAAGTGGGTCACCGTTCAGGGAACTCCCGGCGACCGAGTCGTTCTGACCTATTTCCCCGCCCAAAGGGATACCTTCTCTTTTTCTCAAAAAAGAGGTGATTACTGGATTTCCTCCCTGCATTCGGTAGAGGGGCGCGACGCTATCGATGTTACGGGAATTCTTAGCCATCCGGAGCAGCAGACGCCGGTGGATTCACAGATAGTGCACGTTGGATTAAACACACCTCTGGTTACGGGGAAATTCAATCTGTTGAGTGAAACCAGTTTGTTTCTCAAGTTAGAAGACGCTGGCACCTATGTGATTGAGGAGGACGAGGCTTCTGGGGCAAGGGGGCGTTACCGGATAGAACCCTTTATGGTGAGCTATCCCAGAAACTACCAATCTCCGCCATTTCAGTCGCCGGGTACAGCCTTGACCCTCACTCAAGGCTTCTATAAACTCACGATACGACCCGATGAATTGAAGGGGATTCTTTCTTTTATATTACGCCAAAAGGATGCGGAGGCAACTGATTTCCAGACGCTTTCCTTAGCTGCTCGAAAACAGAGCCTATTGCTGCCCGAAGTCACCCTACCCCAATACCGCGGACAATATACGCTCCGGCTGAATCATCGGCACAATGTCGCCACAGGGATAATCATTCGCCCGTTGCCAATGGATTTAAGCGAACCACTGCCTATAATCCTGAACCCAGGGCAATCGGCCCCGGTTTCTATTAGTGTCAGTCAGCGGTCCACCCTTGTTATTGAAAGGGACAAAGAAACCCCCATCCTTTTGACCGCAGAAGGACGTACGTTGTCCCCTAATTCGATTCTATCGCCCGGCTCGCATAGGTTAAACCTGGAAAACGCAGGGACAGATACAACGCTCTTTACCTTAAAGACGATTCCCGCCGAGCCGCCTTCAGAATTGACATTGGAGGACCTAAAGAATCGGTTAAAGCAACCCAAGTCATTTCCACAGCTCACCGAACAGAAACCGCTATATGCCAATTTTGAGCGCAAGCAAAAGCAGCATTTCACCCTTATCGTAGAGAAGCCGAGCCTTTACCGTTTGGAGACGAGTGGACGCCTCGCGACTCAGTTGACGGTGCGGACAGCACTTATTACTGAATTGTTTACCGCCAAGCAGAATGGCATCGGACGCAACGCTTTGGTACAGCAGTATCTTAGACCCGGTGTGTATCAGGTCACCGTACAAACGCAAGGGCAGTCCCGCGGACGGGCAGGAAGCCACCTACGTCGGATACCCCTTCACCTAGAGGAAGGACTTACAGCCGGAGCGGTTAAAAAAGCACACCTAAAACCGGACGTTGCCCTCCGATACACATTGACAATTGACGAATCCGGCCGATACGACCTACGAACCCTTGGTCTTGGTAAGAATTTCGCCAATCGCTTAGAGGACAAAGAGGAGTGGCCTCTGACCAAGCCTGGAGGTAAGAAAATAGCGGCCCAACATTTCGAGCCGGGGGTTTACTACTACTACTCCTTACCATTGCCGGTCGAATCTACACGAATTACCACCTTGACGCGAATCACTGAGAAACAGGAACGCGTCGGTAAGGGTCCCCATCCTATCCCTTTCAACGAAACGGTTAAAATGATGTGGCGGGAAGAGGAGGGCGGGCCGCCGGACATATTCGCAACAGAAATCACAGCACCCGTTGATGTGACAATCAACCTAAGCGGTGGAATGGAGGGAATTATTCGCCTCCGTGGGGGGGCGGATGACGGAAGGATAATAGCAGGGGACAGCACATGGCAGGATACGCTCCAACCGGGCCAGTATGAGATTGCAGTGAAGAGTGTTAGAGAAGATAATCTCTTACCTTACACCCTGCGAGTAGAAACGTCTCAGCTCATCCCCGGATTGCGCCAGTCTGTTAGTCTACCAGCCGATCTAATCGTCCGTCTGGGACAACCCGGAATTGTCGATATCTTCAGCTTTGGTCCAACCGATGTGAAGGCTAGTCTATGGGATGAAACCGGCACTCGGCTTTTGGCGCAGAATGATGATATGCCGAACGATTGGAATTTCCGTATCTCCCAACGATTGGCTCCCGGACGCTATCTCCTGAAGTTAGTACCTGTTGGGCGCAATTACGGCACGGTTCACGTCACGATGAAATCCCGCGAGCAGTACGCTCTCCCTGAACGCGGCTTTCCACCGTTTACGGTGGAGGAAAATCTTGGGGAGAAAGTGTTAGCTGTTCCCTTCAGGATTGATAACGCTAACATCCTTGTAGGGGTCAGTGTTAATGCCTTTCCGTCCCCGGACAGAAATGGGATGGGCAAATTGGGTGTTGCTTTGCTGAAGGGCGCCCACACATTGTACGAAGGGAAATTCGATGCCACTCAATCCTCAAGGTTCTATATCCCTTTACAAGCGGAGACCTCTTATCAGATTTTGGTGTGGAGATTGGGAGATTTTGCAGGGGAAGTGACGCTAGATGTCGCTCCTGTTATGCCCAAACCTGTCTCCGTTTTGCGTGGACAAACTGAACTCCTGTGGCCTCCGTACGCTGAACCGATCGCATTGGAATTAACCGACGCTAATCAGAGCAGTTATTGGGCACGGGAGAGCACTGGTGCGCTGCTGCAGTTCTCGTCTACACTAGAGCACCCCTTTGAAACTGTGATGGACGCACCGGTAGTGATGGATAATGGACGCGGCTGGCTAATCTTAAGTCCTTATGAGAAGACTCAGCACCTTACCCTCGAACCCTTTGCGCTGGCAACCGGGACGATTAGGACGGTTGAATTGGGGCAACTGCCGTTCGCCTTCGATTTGGTAAACGATGCCGATGGCCCCTTGTTGCTGGAAGTAGACTCTATCGGGGATCAGATTGGTGCGATGACTTATATCTCTGAAGATCGGTTTAGGTCAAAATTTCACTGGGGTGGGATGGGGATGGCACCATCGAAAACAGTGGCAGCGGTGCCAAGCAAAGGAAAATACCGCGCTAAAATCTGGCAAACACGCGAAACGATCGAGACGGAGAAAGTACATCTCAGCACACACACTTTTCAGCAGAAAGAACGGATAAAGTTTGGCAAAACGCTCTCCTATGAGGGACCACTCCAACCCGGCAGTGCCAAGGCATTTGTACTGGATAAATCCCGTCAAACTTATAATCTACTGCTTACTAGAGGCTTGGTTGCGTTTGTATGGGATGGGAAACAGACGGTGTCGCTCGTTGCCGCACACGGCAATACCCAGCGGCTAATCACGGTCCCCGGTGGAGAGCTATTCATCGTCAACCGGGGCGACGCAGCAGGGTTATTCCGCATTGAGAAGCAGAGAGAATCTGCGGAGACCGTGCAGAAATTTGACTCAAAACAGGGTTTTGAAGATGTTTTCGCCGAAGCAGGTACCATGTCGCTGTTGATCAAGGAGGTAAAAGATCAGAAAGAACTCTTTGTCGCAGGGGATATGGTGAAGGGGCGACTCGTAGGAAACGATGGGATTATCCGTGAAGGTGAGCGTTTTCAAGCAAACCGGGCACGGGGGATACTCGAACTTTCATACGGACCCGGTTATGTCAAGGTTTGGGAAGCCAAGCCGCAGGAGAAAGATTGGGCTTTTATGGGCAAGAAGCCCCGCAGAGTGAAAGGGCTTTCGGATGGACTCGCGACATTAGCGAACCGCTCGCAGCGTTGGAGGTTCGGTTTGGAGTGCCCTGCTTATATCATCGCTGATGTCGACGCACCCGGGGTAACGGCACTATTATTAGATCAAAAGGTGTTGACTACAAGCGTTGGCAGTAGTAAAGGTCGGCAGCTTCGTTATTTTTTGCCAGCGGGAGCTTATCAGCTTTGGACACGACCATTGAGAGGAACAGCGCAGGCGGGAGATATCCGCTTGCTCAAGATTTTCCCAAAGCCGCTCGATACCGCATTTGACAGTCCCCGGTTAATTCGTCCCGGTGAGATCCAAGTTTTCGCGTTTAATGTTACGGTGAAGGGAAAGGTGGGCGTCGGCATCCGTACGGAGAGCGATCGATTGGATGCCAAGCTTTACGACAACCAATTTAAGCAGTTGGCATCTAGTCCCGTAATGGTTCAGGAAATGGAGATCGGCGATTACCTGCTGACGGTTGAAACAATCCCGCAGGTATCGGTACCAATTCAATATACCCCCGTGGTCCTTGGTCATACTGGGAGCAGGCAGGAGATACCGGAGAAGATTATTGACGGATATTTGACGCAAACCGCCGCTGATGAGTGAAAAAAACAGTGTGAACACCTTAAACACAATGTGATAAAAGCAACAATCGCTGCTCCCTTAGCTAACAGTGCCGTAACAGTGTTAAGAGATTGAATCGCTGGCCGCTATAGAGTCATGCTCGTTACTTTCCAACGGCCGTGGACATTCTGTCAGCGTTGTGTTGCAGAAACTCAAATCAATGAAAACAGAATTAGCAATAACCAATCTTTCAGATACTAAGCCGATAGAAAGGAAACTGATGTGATAAACCTAGACTCCAGGACAGCACAACCTCTTGAGGAACTCGTAAGGCATTTCGGTTGGGATACGCTTGAAGAATTAGCACCAAGACTAAGGGGAAAGGCACTCATTCAAATAGAAGAGGAACTTATCCCAGAGGATTTTCCGAATTGGTCATGGCCGTTGCTCGCGCGGACAAAAAGGGAACTTCGTAAGGAACTTGGTACAGAAGGTTGGCAAAATCTGCCAGAACTAATTCAAAGTGAAAGAGAAAGGCAATCCTGGCTTGAGAAGCTACGGGAACTTTTTGAACAAAACTTCCTCGAGGCTTACAGCTTCTACCAGGGCTGGTGTACTGATCACATATCGTCTGAAGAGTATGACACTGAAAAAATCAATTATGTACATTCTTGGGCAGAAAATTGTTTAGATCTCAAAGGCCCCAAGCCAGACGCTGAACAGGAGGCAGCGATTGGGACTGTTGAAGGTAACGTGAAGGTTGTGGCGCGCGCCGGTAGCGGTAAAACGGCCACTTTGGTCAATCGTGCATTGTTCTTTCAGCAGCACTGCGGCGTAGCACCTGATGAGATGTTACTTCTAGCCTTCAACCGTAAGGCGGCAGAGGAGATGGGAGCGCGCCTTGCCTCATACTTACGAAATTCTATTCCCCACGTAATGACTTTTCACAAATTGGCTTATGCCTTGGTTCATCCTGGAAGAATTCTTCGCGACGAGCCCGAGGGTGAACAAAGCCAAAGCCGCGCTGTGCAGGCCGTGATTGATCAACACCTGCGCGATCCTCATTACTACGATCGGATCCGTGCCTTGATGGTGGCATACTTTCGTGGCGATTGGGACCGCATCGTTTTAGGGGAGCACGATAGAACCCCCGAAGATATGTTGTCTTATCGCCGCTCACTGTCTCGGGAAAGTCTTGATGGAAGATATGTAAAATCGTTTGGAGAAAAAATCATCGCTGATTTCCTGTTTGAGCACGACATCAAATACAGATATGAGCGAAATTTTCGGCGGGACGGTATCAATTACCGTCCGGACTTTACGATTGGAGACAACCGTGGGGTAGTTATTGAATACTTTGGGCTCGAAGGTGACGCTGATTACGATGCTATGTCAGAGCAAAAGCGCAACTATTGGCGAAACGAACCTAACTGGAAACTACTTGAATTTTCTCCCAATCACCTGACAAGTAATAGAGTAGAGGGTTTTTATACTTTACTGAGACAAGAACTCGAAGCTTGCGAAATTCCGTGCAATCGGCTCAGCGAGGAGGAGATATGGCGTCGGATCGAAGGCCGTGCGATAGATCGCCTTACCGAAGTTACTGTGGGATTTATAAAACGCTGCCGAAAGCTCTCCCTGACTTCAGGGCAACTCTCTGAAAGGGTAAACAATCACGATTGTGACAGCGATGTCGAGCAGGATTTCTTGGGTCTTGCACAGGTCTTTTATAGGTCTTATTTGGAATGTCTTCAAGCAACAGGAGACGATGATTTTGATGGACTAATGCAAAAAGCTTCAGAACGCGTTGCGGAGGGTAAAATTGTATTTCGTCGGTATAGATCTGACACTGGACAGATTCGGTATGGTAACCTGGAACAGATTCGGTATGTGCTCATTGATGAATATCAAGATTTTTCGGAACTTTTCTATCGTTTGATGGAGGCCGTTCGAGGACAGAACCCCCGTGCACGCTTTTTCTGCGTTGGTGACGACTGGCAGGCAATTAACGGCTTTGCTGGTTCCGATCTTCGCTTTTTCCAAAACTTTGAACAATATTTTGAGGATTCTCGCAAACGTCACATCGTTACAAATTATCGCTCGACTCGCGCGATTGTCAATGTCGGCAACAAATTGATGAGGGAATTGGGTAAACCCGCTCGTGCCCACACAGATAAAGCAGGAAAAGTCGTGATTGCAGACCTGGGCACATTTAAACCAACCCGCCAAGAAAGAGAAGAAAACCCCGGCGATAATTTAACACCTGCCGTATTACGCTTAGTGAACCAAGTCATCAAAGATGACAAAAGCGTTGTCTTGCTCAGCCGGACGAATAGTCTGAGTCTGCCCTGGGATATAAATTATAGCGATCAAGGTAATTCATCAAGCGAAAGTGGACTTGATCGTTTTCTTGAATTATTACGCGCTCGGCTTCCTAACGAACTAGCGGAGAGGGTCACTATATCAACGACCCACAAGTACAAAGGGCTTCAGGAAGATGTTGTTATCGTACTTGATGCCGTTTCTAGGTGTTACCCGTTAATACACCCCAATTTAATTTTTACCCGCGTTTTTGGCGACAGTGTTGAGAGTGTTGTCGATGAGGAACGTCGCCTCTTTTATGTAGCACTGACCCGGGCTGTGGAAAATTTGTTCATCCTAACTAAGACAAATAATTTCTCACCATTTCTTGAGGATTTAGAAAGGAGTATGGGACTCACTAGACTAGAATGGTCAATAACTATCAGGGTAGGCAAGCAGAGGAGAGGTCGTGGAAATGGCACTTATGCAATCAAAGAGTTGCTCAGGGCCGAGGGCTACGATTGGATCGACGAAGAAAAGGTTTGGGAATCTGTTGAAACCGCAGAGGGATTTTCAGTAACGGAATTCGCCAATCAAGCCAGGTGGAGTCATTCAGCCGATGGAATCGAAGTTGGGTTTTATGACTATTTGGACAACGAGGTCGCACGGTATCACGTTGATGGAGGACAGTGGAATCGTATCTTTGATAATATCTGCGAATTGGATGACTGAACTGACGAGTTAATTGGAGAAAAGGAGGCTTACCGGAGGAGCATATCGCCTGCGTACAAGGTAATCGTTGATTGTATGACTGGAACGATGCCTCAAGATATACTTCTTTTTCACCTTTCGCGCCTCACTCACTACCATGCCAACAATTATGATTATCGCCGGCGAACCGTCCGGAGATCTCCAAGCCTCCCGTGTGGCTGCTGAACTCAAAGAGATTGCCCCCGATTTAGAGATTGTGGGCATGGGAGGCGATTTGATGGAGGAAGTGGGGGTCGAACTCACCTATCATATCCGCGACTCTGCGGTGATAGGAATTGGCGAAGTGTTTACCGCCATCCCTGCGTTCCTGAAAAAGCGTAAACATCTCAAATATCTGATTCGTGTGGAGCGTCCTGACGCCGTGGTATTGGTCGATTTCGGCGATTTCAATATGCCTTTGGCGCGCTTTGCACATGGTCTGGGGATTCCGGTCATCTACTATATTCCCCCCAAGGCGTGGGCATGGCGCCCGAACCGTGCGAAAAAGATTGCCAAGACAACAACTGCTGTCGCGTCAATCTTCCCGTTTGCAGCAGAATTTTATCGGGAGGCAGGGGCAAATGTCGAGTTTGTTGGACATCCGTTGTTGGACTTTGCCCGAACCGATCTGAGTTGCGCGGAAGCACGTGGTATACTCGGTTTGGACACAGATTGTCCTGTGCTTGGACTAATGCCCGGCAGCCGCCGTCGAGAGGTTGACCGCATTCTACCGGTAATGTTGGAGGTCGCAGATCAGATACATCAGGTTGTGTCAGGCTGCCAATTTGTCCTTCCACTCGCGTCCGGTATTGATTCGGCGACGCTGCCGGAGATGCCGTTGGTCAGCGTTGTAGAAGGCAGCGCATATGAAGCGATGCGTGCATCAGATTTGATGTTGATTGCGTCAGGCACGGCGACCCTTGAAGCGGCTTGCTTAGGCACTCCGATGATTGTGGTTTATACGATGTCAAGATTATCGTGGCATATCCTCAGAGCCCTCGTTAAGCTAGAACTGAGCGGATTGCCCAATGTCATCGCAGGGCGCGAAATTGTTCCAGAACTGCTCCAAGATCAGGTGACAGCAAAACGGATCACACCGATCGCCCTTGAATTATTGCAGAACCCCAGAAAGCGAGAAGCGCAGCAAGAACGCCTCCGTTGGGTGTATGAACAGCTGGGGAAGCCCGGTGCAGCGAAGCGAACCGCTCAGTTGATACTGAGCCACATCAAACGAGGAGAGTTAAATGATTGATGAAAGTTGGTATAAACGCCCGCCCGGCGTTAGTGATCGAACCTCTGCGGGCGGTGTAGTCGCGCGGGTAGCGGATAGACAAATTTATGTCGCTCTTGTTGGGGAATTTGGACTTACGGAGCGCGTCTTACCAAAGGGCGGTGTCGAACCCGGCGAAAGTTTAGAAGAGGCGGCTCGTAGGGAAATCGAAGAGGAGGCAGGCTTATCCTCACTAATGCTGATTGAAAAACTCGGCATACGAGCGCGACTCTCGTATGACAAAGTTTGCTGGATTACAACTCACTATTTCCTTTTTCTCACAGGGCAGGTGGAAGGCACTCCAACCGATGTAGAGCATCACTACGAACTGGCGTGGTATCCAATCGGGGCACTCCCTGCAATATTTTGGCCCGAACAGCGAGAACTGATAGAAACGAACCGTGATAAGATTGTTGGCATTATCAAGTAAAGTTCATTATTAGGAGTTACGCACTTGAGTTTGGAGTCGTGCTATTCAACCCGCGTCTTTAAGGTAAGCGGCATACGCCGTATGCCGTAACCCCTTCTTCCCCCGTAAATACCCGGTGGGTTGTCCCCCCTAACCCCCCGCAAGTGGGGGGAGAGCACACTGTAGCCGCCCGATGAATCGGGCGTTGAGAGGCATGTCCACCGAATCTGTAACGGTGGCGCGGTAGGTCAATTTTGGCAAATCGACAGTGTTGTGTCGAGATATAAATCTTGACCGATAAGGCGTCGAGGGTTCAACCGCATAACTCCTAATAGAAAAAGAAAGTGTAAAGCGCGCAGAAAAACCAAGTTTTTGACAAGCATGAGCGGGGTAATCCCTCCCCTGATAAATCGGGATACAAGTACCTACGGTTTCTGTTGTACGATTTCTTAATATGAGTCTCAAGCGAAATCACTCATGAAGGATTACCTGTACGCTATCATCACAGGCAGAAGGACGGGGGTTATTCCGACCCTCCTGCTCGGCTTGCTGATTCCATTGAGTTATCTCTACGCTGTGGTTGTCAAGACACATAGTTGGCTCTACGATTGTGGTCTTCTGAAACAGAAACAACTCCCCTGTACCGTGATTAGTGTCGGGAACATCGTCGCCGGGGGCACAGGCAAAACGCCCGCGGTCATCTGGATAGCAAAATATCTGCAGAGCGAAGGGTTTCAGGTGGGGGTACTCCTGCGCGGCTATAGGCGAGAAGGTCAGCGTTCAGTCTCAGTCGTATCCGATGGGAAACAGATTTTGACGCCCGCGCCAGAAAGCGGCGATGAGGCTGGGCTGATAGCCAGTAAGCTACTGGGCGTTCCCGTCGTGGTCGGGAGTGACCGCTATGCTGCGGGGCTTGAGGTGATTCGGCTTTGGGGGCACACGGCAGGCGTGCTCATCTTGGACGATGGATTCCAACGACGACAGTTGGCACGGGATCTGGATATCCTCACAATGGATAGCACGCAGCCCTTTGGCACAGGAAAATTGCTCCCAGCAGGAACGCTACGCGAACCGACAGCTGCTTTGAAACGCACAGCTATCCTGCTGTTAACGCGGACAGACCTTGCAGCAGAATCTATCAACTTTGAACGTTTTGTGCAAGGGAAGCAGATTTTCGAGAGCTGCCATCGACCTATAAGATTATATCAATTGAGTACCGGCGAGGAATGTGCGTTAGATCTGTTAAAAGGGCAGTGCATCCTTGCTGTGTGTGGAATCGGTAACCCCGAAGCCTTTGTCGGAACACTTCGTCAGTTTGAACCGAAGACTGTGGAGCTTCTCGCATTTCCCGACCATCACCACTACTCGTCGGCAGACCTCAGCGACATCAGCGCAAGGGTTGGTGAGGTCGGGGCAGATATAATTGTGACAACCGAGAAGGATTCGCAGAAACTAAAAGCCTTTGCAGCAACAACAGCGTTTTTGTCCCTAGAATCCATACAATTTTTTGTGTTAGAGATCGAACTCGAAATCACGAGGAATCCAGAATCCTTAAAAAGACGGTTACGGCGGGTCGTTACCGAATCGCAATTAAGATTAAAAGGATTGAAAGAATAAGCGATCTCCCACATCTCAATTCGAGATTGGGATTCTGTAAGCTATGCACTTGCGTTTTATCTACCTTTTGACATCCCCCCACATCCTAAAGGGATGGGGCATTGCCCGAAAGATTAGGGTAAACATTGAAAATCCTTTACACTGACAATCATCTACTTGTCGTCCGAAAACCGGCGGGGCTGCTGGTGCAAGGCGATCGTACCGGCGATACGTCACTTTTGGATTGTGCTCGAGAATACATAAAAGATAAGTTCAATAAGCCCGGCAATGTTTATCTGGGGCTTGTCCATCGTCTTGACCGACCGACATCCGGCGTCGTTGTATTTGCCTTGACCTCCAAAGCGGCGAAGCGGTTGTCCGAGCAGTTTCGGATAGGCAGTGTCCGAAAAATTTACTGGGCTCTTGTCGAAGGCAAAACCCCTACGGAGGGCACGTTGGTGGATCGGATTCGTCGCCACGGCCCCACTAGCCATGTAACCAAAAGGGCCGGCGATCAACACGCAGAATTATCCTTTCGTCGGCTTCAGTATCGCAAAGGCGTGTCTTGGATTGAAATCGAACTTGTAACAGGCAGACACCATCAGATTCGTGTACAATTTGCACATCGTGGTTATCCAGTGATTGGTGATTTTCGGTACGGTTCTAAAGTCAAATTTGGACAGAAAGCGTTGGCTTTACACGCCCGCTCACTCACTATCAGTCACCCAACACGGAAAGAAGAGATGACCTTCGTGGCGGAGCTAGAGTCCTTCTGGCCTATAGAGTTTAGGACTTTGTGACGTTATTTCCAGAAGATAGCGTCTTCGGGAATAAGATCTCGCCATCTTGGGGGACCACTTCCCGCCCGATGTTATTGCCATTAACAGTATCGAGTTTTACATTCGATTATGTTCCAGATCAGTAACCCCCTCTTTTTTTTACTTTTAGGCATCATTCCAATCTTGCTGATTATTGCCCGTTATACGCGCGTGGAGGCGGCGCGGTGGCGGAAGATTGGGACCCTTCTATTGCGTCTCGGTGCGGCAATCTGCCTCATTTTGGCATTAGTTGGCTTGCAGCAGAAAGACCAAGAAGATGTCCTTTCCGTCGTGTTTCTCCTTGATGTGTCTGATAGCGTTCCGAGTGTACAACAGAAAGCAGGGATCGAGCAGATTAACACAGCCCTTGACGCACTTAAGCCAAGCGACGTATTCAGCGTGATTCTGTTCGCGGGCAGGGCTGCGGTGCGTGTCTTGAATCAGGCCAAGGCGGAGCAGCCCCATTTAACAGAAGACATCTTATTTGAAGTAGAGATTGATCGGGAGGCTACCAATCTCGCAGGGGCAATTCAACTGGGGTTGAATCTACCCGGCGGGCAGGGAGGCCAAAAGCGACTGGTGTTGTTAAGTGATGGCGTCCAAAATGTTGGTGAAGCGGTTGCCTTACTCGATCTCGCCCGGGCAAGTGAAATTGAAGTTTTCACGCTTCCACTGTCGTCTGAGCGGGAATACGAGGTCTGGGTGAGAGAGCTGGAAACCGAATCCCAGGTGCGGGCAGGCGAAACCTTCCAGGTCCGTGCGATTGTCGAAACAGTAACGGATACAGAGGCTCAAGTCAGACTTTATCGGAATGACCGCCCTGTGACAGAACCCGAAACGATAAGCTTGAAGCAAGGAAAGCAGCCCATCGAATTTCCGCAACGCATTTCTGAGGAAGATGTCTACGAATATCGAATTGAGCTCTCTGTCGATAACTTAGCTGGCGATAATGCGGAAAACAACACAGGTTACGGCGTCACTCGCGTCTATGGAACACCGCACATCCTGTATGTCGAGGGAGATGCTGGACAGACAGATACCTTAAAGACCGTCCTTGAAATGAACAGTTTGGCAGTTAAAGTCCTCCCGCCCTCCGAATTTCCGACCGATCTTGTCACGCTCCAAAATAGCGATGCCATAATATTGAGCAATGTATCCGCCGATGAACTTTCCGCACTTCAGATGGAACATATTGAAAGTTATGTTCGAGATCTGGGGAAGGGGTTGGTCGTAATCGGCGGGGACAGTGCTTTCGGCAGAGGCGGCTATCACGACACACCGCTGGAGCAGGTGTCTCCCCTTGAAATGACACCTCGACAAAAAAAAGAATCCCTCGCGTTGATGCTTGTCGTTGACGCGTCTGGAAGCATGGCAAACTACATCGGTCCAGATCAGAAAATCCAGTTGGCACTTGAGGGAGTTCGCGCATCCATCCGGGCTCTCGACGATGAAGACCATGTTGGGGTGATTGCTTTCGCCGCGAAAATCAAAAAGGATTATGCGCCGACAACCGATCACGAAAAAATACTCCACGGAGTCGGACAGTTGCGTCCCGGCAGCGGCACGAAGATGTATCTCGCACTAGAAAGGGCTTACGAGCGACTCCAGACGATTGATGCAAAGCAGAAACATATTTTGCTTCTGTCCGATGGTAAATCGGAGGGCGATTTTATTCCACTGGCGAAACGGATTGCAGCGGACAAGATAACCCTCTCGACCATCGCCATCGGTGATGCGGATCGGGCACTGATGAAAGGTATCGCCGAGGCGGGCGGATACCGAGATGTTCGGAACATTAGTGAACTGCCAAAAATTATGGCTGACGAGGTGCGCCAGACGCAGAAGTATACCGTTCAAGAACCATTTCAGCCAATCATCAATGACAGCGATTATCCAATGTTAGCGGGAATTGATCGGGTGCCGAAACTCTACGGCTACATTGCCACCTCAGAAAAGGAACTCGCACAGACCTATATCCGTTCCCATGAAGACCACCCAATTCTGGCTGGATGGAATTACGGGCTTGGCAGGTCTATCGCTTTTACCTCTGATGTGAAGTCGGGGTGGGGGGGGGCTTGGATTGAGTGGGACAACTTCGGAAAGTTTTGGGGACAGGTCGTCAATTGGGTGTTACCATCAACGATCGGAGTCGCAGATTTCGATTTGACAGTAACTCACCGGAGCGGCAGAGGAGAGGTCCTCATAGACACAGCACCGACGACAACAACACACGGACTCACATTCGATGTGCGTCTCGCCCGTCCTAATGCTGAAGGAGAGGTAGTCGAACTGCGTCGTGTGACACCGACGCAATATTCGGGAGAATTTCTCGTCCGTGAGCGCGGGTCGTATCTTGTTACTGCCCAGAAAAATCGGGAGGGACAGGTCGAAGGTACGGTTTATGAAAGCCTTGTTCTCCCCTACCCCGCGGAGTTTTCCGAATTTGAGACGAACCGCCAGCTGCTCAATCAGCTTGCCAGTCGCACCAACGGAATTTTTGAACCATCGCCTAAACAGATTGTCCAACATGACGGGCCAGCGATTGAACACTTGAAACCGCTCTCGTTTACGCTGCTGAAAGCGAGCCTTATTTTATTCGTGCTAGAGATGATTCTGCGCCGTCTCAGCATTGCGAGCGGCTATCTCGTGGAACTCAAGACACAGTTGGGGTCGTTTCACCGTCGGGGGGAACACGCGTCTTCGCCAACACTTTCGCGCTTGAGGCAAAAGAAAGCAACCCTGACGGAGGAGACAGCGGTGCCCTCCAGTGATTTCGTGCCGTCCTCGGTATCTCAATTTGGGTATCAGCGTGAGAACGCGTCAGATTCGGTATCGAAGAGACACCTATCGGCAAATCCACAACCTCCAACGACGGGGGACATAGGAAGATTGTTGCAAGCGAAAGGTCGGGCGCATAGAAATGAACAATCGACATGAGGCCTCTTGAGATTCGAGATCTTATCCTTGTGTGTGCTATACCGGGCAACAAACGAAGGAAAGGAGAGCGGTATGAAAGCATCGTTTTGCACAAACGCCTTTGGCAACACGCAGCAGGCTATTGAACAAGCCATCCCCAAGTTAGCACAGATGGGATATGATGGGTTAGAGTTTTGGGAACAGTATCTTTCCAGCGCAGACTTAAAGTGGCTCAAAGGGCTGATGGACGCACACCACCTCGAAATTGTCCAGATTTGCCCATATTTTGACTTCACCACAAGCGCAGAGACATGGGAACAGAGTATCCGGGATGCAGAGCGATATATCGAGTATGCGATTCAATTGGGAGGTCCCTTTATCCGGACGTATACCGGCAATGTCGGTAGTGCCGATGCAACAGCAGAGCAGTGGAATGACTGCGTAAAAGGCTTACAGCGAATTTGTGAGATGGGCCTGTCGCACGGCATCGTGTTTCCGCTTGAAACCCATCAGGTTATCCATTCAGGACCAAACCTAACGGACACCAGTCCAACTACGCTTAAGCTACTAGCTGATGTAGGCATGGAAAATCTAAAAGTAAACATCCAGACACCGCTGTTAGGCGAGTCGGTCTTCGATACAGCAACGCAGCTGGGGCCCCATGTTGTTCATGTCCACGCCCATAATTGGATTGGAAGCTGGCCCAATCTGACGTTTTTGGATGCCGGGGATGAGGATTTTACCAAGTTTGCGCGGATATTGAAGGATAAGGGCTTTGATGGTTACATTTCTATCGAACATGGAAGTCACCATCCGCCTTATGAGACAGCAGCCCATGAAATACAGTATCTAAAACAGTTGATCTCTGGTGTGCTTTGGACGTGAGATGCAACGTCAAGCACTCAACTGGCTGCTGAACATCTTACAAATTCTTGATTAGCGTGGGATAGCTTGGGAGAAAGAAAGCAGCTTAAACCGTCACGACAGGCACATCTTTGGAGGCAATTCACAGGAAGGAGAAACTGTGATACGAAAATATCAACCATCAGACCTCGAAACGCTACGACAAATTACCGCAATTTGCTTCAAAGGGGTTTCAATCGATAAGAACATCGAAGATAAGTTCGGTGTTATTAATGGATTGGATTGGAAGCAGCGCAAGATGCCGCACATTAATGATGATGTGGAAGCAAATGCGGCGGGCGTGTTCGTCGCAGAGGTTGACGGGGCAGTGGTGGGTTATATCACCACCTACCTCAACCATCGGACGAAAATCGGTGGCATCCCCAACCTGTCTGTGCATCCCCAATCCCAACAGCAGGGATTGGGGACACAACTGATTGACACAGCGTTGGCATATCTTAAAGAAGAAGGGATGCTTTACGCACGGATTGAGACGCTGGAACAGAATCAGATTGGAACGGCATTTTATCCCAAGATGGGCTTTGTCGAAATCGCCCGACAAGTTCACTACATCCGGCAGCTGTGACCGCCGCAGATTTGAGGACTTTTTTAGAGGTCTACTGTGGACGATGTAAAGATTGCCTCAACTCCACCTGTTCTGATAAGTTGGATTGCGTCCTGCAACTGGTTGTCATTCGCAAGATCTATCAATTGATAGATGCCGACATTTGCGTTAAAGAGCTTATTGGCGTCATTTTTGACAATCTCAATATCGAGTGTGATATCGTTCTCGGCAAGGGTCGCTATTAACTCTGGAAGGTCAGCCTCCAACTTAGAAAAATCTTTGGGGGTTTCCCCCATCTCCTTTTCTGTCACTTCAATCCACTCCTCGACAAAGTTTTTGAGATATTTCCCTCTAAGCATTCTTTGCCGCATCAAAGCCGTTACATCGTCAAACTCGCTCATCTCAACCACAACGTTTGGATCGATTCCGTTTTTGTGAATCGAGACGCCGTTCGGTGTATAGTAAGTCGAGATTGTGAGCGATACTGCACCTGTTTTGTTTAAGGTCTTCAGAGGAAACCTTTGCTGGACAACCCCTTTACCGAAAGTTTTCGTGCCAAGGATGACGCCTCGTCTGGAATCCTTGATAGCTCCTGCGACGATTTCGGAACCGCTTGCACTAAACTTATTCACAAGCACAACTAACTCGACCTCCGGTGGGCAGAGAGTGTCAGGTGTTGCCGGATACTTTTGGTTAAATTCAGGGTGCCGTCCTTGTGTTGACACAATTAACCCCTCTGAGATAAAGGCATTTGCCACGTGGTAGGCGGCTTTAAGTAGTCCCCCCGGATTGTCTCGGAGATCCAAAATCAGTGCCCTCATCGCCCCATCTTCAACATCACGTAAGGTCTTGAATGCTTCTTTGAACTCTTCAACCGTTCTGCCGGTGAAGTTCTGAATTTTAATATAACCGATTCCATTCTCCAGCATTGTTTTTTCGACACTCTCGATTTCAATCTCCTCGCGAGTCAGTGTCACATCAAACGGGTCCGGATGTCCTCGGCGCTGTACCGTAATCGTAACCTCTGTGCCAATCACCCCTCTTAAAATATCAACGACCTCTAAAAGAGTTTGGCCCCCCGTACCAATATGAATCGCCTCGCTATTGACTTTGGTTATATAATCACCGGCTTGCAATCCTGCTCGCATCGCTGGACTATTGGCTAAGGGTCGAGCAATTTTTATAAAGCCCTTATCTGCATAAATTCGGATACCGAGTCCACCAAATTTTGCATGGTAAAGGTTCTCCGCTTCGCGTTTCTGATCCACCGGCGGCATGTAGAAAGAATAGGGATCATCCAGCGCGGCGAGTGCCCCTTTGATTGCCCCTTCAAACATCTCCTGCGGATCGACTTGCATGTAGTAATGTGCATCAGCTTTTCTAATCACTTCTATTAAAGCCTTCTGCAGCGTGAGACTGTTTCTACCGTCGCGATCGCTTAACGCAGTTTTTTCTCCGATCGGTACGAGAAAGAGTGCAACAATGACAGCAGCAGCCAAAATAGCGATAGGCAAAGTGTGTTTTCTATAGTGAACCATGACCCCTCCTTAGTTGTTTGATTAAGTGCACTATTTAGTTGAGATTTGACTTTATATAATCATCTAGCTTAACCTCAGTTGGTCATTGATAAATCAGGCGTCAAAAACCGAGCCTTTTAGAGAAAAGGAGACGCTTTAAGGAAAAATCCAACCCATTTTCCCAATATCAAACGATATGCGGGCGAACAACTCGGTTTTTCTATGCGACTAGCAATTTACATTACATTTGTCTGTGGTCCTCAAGCGTGGCTTTCGATATTTATGAATCCATATTTAGGTTTAGGGGTAAAGCAGAAATCTTCCATTGCATCCAATTTGCCAATTGTTGCTTTGATAGCATGCTCTGATTGGTCTATACCTATCCAGCTTCTATTTAGTAGATGTGCAGATTTTAAGGTTGTTCCTGAACCACAAAAACAATCCAAAACTATACTTTCAGGATTAGAAGACGTTTTGATAATCCGGTCTAACAGGTCCGGATTTTTTTCTGTTACCTTCTCCCTTTTTTGGTTTTAGGGTATAGCTTTTCTATGTCTTCTGTTGTATATGGTTCTTTAGGTTCATTCCATATAGGTTTTGACGATTTAGAATAAAATAAGGTCCTTTATATTTCCGTATCCTACCCGCTTAAAATTCTTTGGATTACACTTTATTTTGGTAATGTCATTCCTGAAATTATTTATCCCAAAAACTTCATCCATCATAACCTTTACATAATGCCCGATTTTATAATCTATATGCAGATAAATAGAACCTTTATCTGACAGTAGTTCTTTAATCAAAAGTAGTCTATCTCTTAAAAATTCAATAAATTCTTTTCCGGTGAGTCTATCAGAATAGGCAACATCACCATATCGGGAATTACTTATAGTGGACGCTCTTTCATCCGTAATTGTAAAATTACCATTAGTAGCAAAGGGTGGGTCGATATAGACCAAATCAATTTTGCTTCTTAGTCCCTTGTTGCTCAGCAGGTATTCAAGTCCCTCGATATTATCGCCTTTTATAATTAAATTCTGCATTTGATAACCCATTCTTTGTTGTTCGCCCGCATATCGTCTGATACTGGGAAAATGGGTTGGATTTTTCCTTAAATCGTGTGCTTTCTGTGTAAAAAGCTTGGTTTATCAACTAGTAACTCGGGTAATTATAACATGATTCATGAGATGCTGCAAGTCACTAAAAAGTGACTCCACCTTACTTCAACTGACGTTTAGAAATGTAAACGAATGAGCGGTTTCACTGTCACGTGAGCGTAGGTTTGCTCCGAGACTGTATCGGAAAAGAATGGCTCGAAAAAAGTGTCAAGGCAAGCTAGAAATTCGGGCAGATTTATACCCATGTACATTCCAGTTGAATCATCGAGGTTGGTTAGCACCTGATGCACTTTGTTGCGCCCATTGGTTGAAAGGCTCTGCAGCCCACGGAGTTGGCGCATATGGTACTTAATCAACGCCGCCGAAATTTGAATCAACCCCTGCAGAAACAGCCGACAATCATCCTCTGTTTTATTCCAAAGCCCCTCCCACGCCTCATGGGCTTCCCACCAATAGGCGAAATTATAGAGATCAACCCCGTATAGATAATCTTCGGTTTGATGCCAATCCACAGGTAGGGAAACCGGGCTATCGTTCTCCTCCAAGCCGTGGCTATGCCCGCGTGGATCTCGGATCGGGTGCGGTGTGACTCCCGGTACATGCCGATAGGGAGGAAAAGGACGTTGCGGACAATATCGGGTACTATCCGGATTGAACGGCTGCGGTTGTTCAATAGCTGGTGCTTCCTCGGGAACCGATGGAGCGGTCACTTTCTGTTTTGAACCTCTGAAAAGTTTAGGGATTTTTAGTTTCATTCTTAAAATTGTGATGCAGTAGTAGGGTTTGGCTGCGTCTTTATTATATCATATTTGGAATAATTTTGCAGGCGGTAATAGATGCGTCAGTTTTAGATGGAGACGTCCCTTAAATTTCACCGTTTTTGATAGCATTCCCCGTCCTATTTGTGATAACATCCCCGCTGCCCTCTTAATTCGACCGGTTGTCTCAGATTGCGTAACCGACGCAATTAAGGGTCAACAAAACAATTTAAAAATCAGAGGAAATAGCAATGAAAACAGACATTTATGTGGTTAGACTCAGTGATGGGGCGCGTATCGGAGAGGAGGTAAAGCACCTCCTCGATCCGGTAGATATGGGAAGCATCGGTCACTTTGCGGTATCCAGAGATCAGCCGACAGAGCTACACTATCATGACTTCGATGAGTATTGGTACTTCACCGAAGGCACAACGACTGTCACCTTACGCACCCCTGATGGCACGAGTCAATCGTATCAGATTGGGCCGGGCGATTTGGTTGTAACCCCTAAGGGAGTGGAGCATGGACATGTTCCCGACGACGCTGTAAAAGGAATTCAGTGGGTCAGTGTCATTGCGCCGGATGGGCGTCGCGGGCATTTACACCGGGAGTTATAATCGATAAGGAGGGACCATGGCAAATCAAGGTGCAATCCTGCCCCGCCGTCGGTTGGGGCGCACAGGCTTAGAGGTAACCGCCCTCAGCATGGGCGGTGCAGGTGTTGGGCGGAACAATGTATCAGACGACGAAGCGATTGAAGCGGTGCATCGGGCAATAGAATTGGGGATGAACTACCTCGACACGGCACCATTGTATGGGGCTTGTGAAAGCGAGAGACGGATTGGACTCGCGTTGGCTGGCGGCTGGCGAGCAAAAATTTACTTGGCGACGAAAATAGGGACACATCCGGAATGGCGTGGTGACTTTTCGGCGTCAACGACACGCAGAAGTGTCGAAAATAGTCTCCGTTTGCTGGGTACAGACTATCTGGATGTGTGCCTCGTTCACGATCCAGACAGCATGGCCCCTGTGATTGCAAAGGGTGGAGCGTTTGAGGAGCTCCAACGGATGCGCGAAGAAGGCATGTTACGCTTTATTGGGTTGGGTGTTCGTGAACATGAGTTTCACCGTATCGCGATTGAAACCGGCGTTGTGGATGTGATTCTGACCTTCCTCGACTACACGCTGCTTAGTCAAACCGCTGCTGATAGCTTGTTGCCCTTTGCGGCACAGCACGATATCGGCGTAATCAACGGCAGTCCCATTGCGATGGGCTTGCTCTCCGGCGTTGAACCGGACGTGACAGCGCGACCGCCGGAGGGGGAACAAGCGCATCGACTTTGGCAGTGGGCGGCGGAAAATAATCAGAACCTCCTCAATTTGGCAGTCCAATTCTGCTTGCGTCAACCGCTGATCCATATGAGCCTGACAGGTTCTAAAGACGCGACGGAGGTTGAACAGAATTTTGCTGCGGCAACCACGCCGGTGCCGGAGGAGATCTGGGAGCAACTAGCGGCTGTGATGTGAAAACTTACATGGGAGGGGTCAATGTCTACTTACGATGTTGGTATTATTGGGGGCGGCCCGGGCGGCTATGTCGCGGCGATTAAGGCTGCCCAGCTGGGGGGCAAAATTTGCTTAATCGAAAAAGGGGCATGGGGGGGCACATGTCTAAATCGAGGGTGTATTCCGACCAAAACACTGTTTTCGGTGGCCCACTTCGTCACGCAGGTTCGGGAAGCAGAGGGATTCGGGGTCAAGATTAGTGGTGCGGAGATCGATTATTCGCAGGTGCTAGGACATAAGGATACCACCGTCCAGAAACTCACCAGTGGGATTGCACAGCTACTCAAAAGGAATGGGGTTGACACAATTAACGGAACCGGTGTCCTCATCGGGAGGAATAGGATAGAAACGACGAAAGGGGATGGCACACAAGAGCAGATTGACGCGAACCAGATTATTATCGCTACCGGTTCTGAGCCTGCGAATATTCCCCTATTTGATATTGATGAACAACAGGTGCTGACGACGACAGGAATTCTCGAATTAACGGAACTTCCCAAGAGTCTCATCATTGTTGGCGGTGGTGTCGCCGGTTGTGAATTTGCTTCGATTTTCAACGGATTGGGCTGCGATGTTACCATCCTTGAACTGTTGCCGACAATTCTCGCTACGGAGGATACGCAGATTGTCCGACAACTTCGCCTTTTAATGAGAAGGAAAGGAATCGAAATCAAGACAAACGCCAACGTGGCGAGTGTAGACAAAGCAGAATCTGGTGTGGCTGCGACGCTGGAATCCGGCGAAAGTTTCAACGCAGAAAAAATGTTGATTTCCATTGGCAGAAGTTTCAACTCCGAAGGCATTGGACTAGAAACCGTTGGCGTCCGTACAGATAGGGGCAAGATTGTGGTCGATGAACGGATGGAAACCAATGTGCCGGGCATCTACGCGGTCGGCGATGTAGCGAGCCGGTATCTATTGGCCCATGTCGCATCGGCGGAGGGGATTATCGCTGCACAAAACTGCATGGGCAGAGAATCGGAGATGGATTACGGCACAATACCGTGGTGTGTTTTCACGATTCCCGAAATCGCCAGATGTGGCATGACAGAGGAGCAAGCCCGGGAAGAGGGTTACACAGTCAAGGTTGGTCGATTCCCTTATGCAGCCAGCGGTAAGGCTCTAGGGATGCGTGAGTCAGATGGGTTCGTCAAGGTTATCTCAGATGAGGAATTTGGCGATATTCTCGGCGTCCATATCCTTGGGGCACACGCTTCAGACCTGATCCATGAAGCCGCAGTTGCTATCCGTCTGGAGGCGTCGGTTGCAGATCTGGCGCACACAATCCACGCCCATCCAACCCTTGCTGAAACCGTTAAGGAATCCGCCGAAGCAGCCTATGACCGTGCCATTCATATTATGTAGATAGTCCGATAGCATGTTCTATTACTATATTCGTGAAACGCTCCTGTTAAGAAATCGCGCAACGGTTCCCGAGTTTTTTTTGAAAAAATAGTGTGACGAATTTCGTCTATCACGTTTCACGCGTTCCCGATGATTTTCGATTTAACTGGAACCTTCGGGTAGTCTTGGACAAACATATCCCTCTCATGTCAAAATCTCAAATCTTCCACATTACTCAGGATGGGCAAGGTATTCGACTTGACCGCTTTATCGAGACACAACTTTCAGAGCGGGTGGAGACAGAGGCAGATGTGTCGTTCCCTTTTCCCCTGTCCCGAACATATATTCAAAAACTGATTCGAGAGGGTGCCATAACCGTAAACGGCAAACCGTCCAAGCCCGGCTACAAGCTCCGAACCGGCAGTCAGGTTTCTCTCATACTTCCCGCCCCGCGCCCCCTTCAGACAATTGTCCCTGAACCCATTCCGCTCGATATTTTGTATGAAGATTCCGCTCTGATTGTCGTGAATAAGCCAGCTGGTATGACCGTTCACCCCGCCGGCGAAGCCCAATCCGGTACGCTTGTCAATGCGCTGCTCCACCACTGTGAGGCCCTCCCCGGTATTGGCGGCGTTCAACGCCCCGGCATCGTGCATCGTCTCGACAAAGATACCTCCGGCGTGATTGTCGCCGCTAAGACGGATCACGCCCATCGGCACCTTTCGGCTCAGTTTGAAGCACATACCACCGCACGCCACTACTACGCTGTTGTTTGCGGCGTCCTCCCTAACGAAACAGGAACTGTCAATGCCCGAATCATCCGAAGCTCAAGAGATGGGCGAAAAATGACCGTAACAGGGACAGGTGGGCGTCATGCAGTTACTCAATATTACCTTCTCGAACGGTATGACCGATTTTCCCTCCTTAAACTGACATTGGAAACGGGACGTATCCACCAGATCCGCGTCCATCTCAGCCATATCGGACATCCCGTTGCCGGCGATCATGTCTATGGGGGCGGCTACGCTCGCGCTGCCCGCGATGCCCCTTCCCCTGTTATCAAAGAAGCCCTGGTGGCACTCAATCGCCAAGCTCTGCACGCTCATACACTTGGATTCACCCATCCGGAGACGGACGAGCGACTGACCTTTTTAGCCCCAATGCCGGCTGATATGGGACGGTTTGTCGAAGAGTTGAGGAGTGTAGAAGGATAGCGGCTTTAGTTTCACGTTCTAGAGTTGACCTGATGCGGTGCATATGTTACACTCTGCTGCAAATTCAAATTCGGAGGAATTATTATGAAATGGTCGCTGAACACATATCAAACCTGTCAAGATTGGGAACTGAGCAAAATTCTCCAGATCGCTGAAGACACAGGGTATCATGGTGTCGAGTTATTGATGGATTATAAGCAGGAGCATGGCTTCGAGTGGGACACACCTGAAGTACAGTGGGATCAACTCAAAGATCGGGTTGATGCCAGTGGTGTGGTGATTTCATCGTTGACAAGTTGCCAAAATTTCCATTCACCGGACGCCGAAGATCGCGCTGAAAGTGTGCGCCGTGTCAAGCGGGTCATTGAGATGACGGACTTCATGGGTTGCGATCACGTCCGTGTCCTCGGCGACCGATTCAACGACAATACCCGCGATGCCGTTATCGGGTATGTCACCGATGCACTGAAGGAACTTGGGGAATATGCTCATCCGAAGGGGATTACCGTATCCATCGAGATGCACGGATCTTTCATAGATCCTGTTCCTGCGATGGCGGTCATTGAAGGCGTCAATTTGCCTAACGTCGGCTTCGTATTCAACTCACAGTTCGTTGGATGTGAAGCGGGAAGTATCGAGCCACTCTTTTCACGGGTTGCGCCGCACATCACGGCTGTGCATACCCACTCTGCCGAAGATTCGGAGACCTTTGAACTCTATCGTCAGATGTTTCAGTGGCTTCAACGCATCGGATTTGATGGTTATATTTCCAACGAATGTGCGTATCGGGGTCCAGATCCGGAAAAGGTGCTTGCGTTGTATGTAGGGCTATTTAAAGCGTTTGTGGAGGAATAATACCGGTCTCAACCATCTGCAAAGGAAAGCTGTGAAATTAAGGATTTTCCCTAAGCACGCCAAGTTGTATAGTTTTCCATTTCGGTAAAAAGTGGGTAACGAACTGCCCTACTACAAGCTGTGAATGACTCACTAGGAGGAAAAATGGCTTACATAAAAAACTGGCGCGATGTCCAGCCTAACATCGCCCATTTAAGTGCGGTCCACTGGGGAGGTCTACGCTCCCTAGACGAGGGCAGTGGCGATGACCGCAATCGTCTGAATCGGTTGGGGGGCTTTGCACGACACGCGCTCCAAGGACGTAAGACCTCCGATTATCACAAACATGAGAGTTTGGAGCAGGTTTACTATATTCTCAGTGGAAAGGGAGAAGTGCTGTTTGAGGATGAGCGTTATCCTGTAGAGGATGGTGATGCGATTTACTTGCCCTCCGGCATCCATCATCAGATGTTCAATACCATGAACGAGGATTGGCTGGAGCATCATGTTATCAGTATGGCTGTGGCGGACAACGGCGGTAAATTTATCGTCCGCAATTGGACCCAGGTAGCACCACAGGGCGACGGTGCCGGTGCGGTACGATGGTATCAACTGGAACCCGAAGGCAGCAGTGAGAGTAGTTGTCTGAGAGGGATGCAGTTCATCGCCCGCGAGTCAGTGCAACCCGGTAATGAATCAATTGAACGGTGTCGCACGGATATCGAGCAGGTCTACTATGTGCTAGAGAATCGGGGTGTGCTTCAGACCGATGGCGAAGAGCAGGAAATAACCGAAGGCGATATGATTCACATTCCTGCCGGCACACCTTACAAAATTTTGAATCCGCATCAGGAGTGGGTCAGCTCCCTGATTATGGCAGGTTGAGTGCCTGTGCACTGTACTACTCGCGTTCCCACCGACTTGGGTTCATGCCGGGGGCTTGGTGGGGCATATTGGGCGGTTTGTTGCCGCCCTCGTATACCCAAATGCGAGCGTTGCGATCGCCCATCAACTCACGCACGGTTGGGGGGAGTTTGGCAACTTCGCCCCGGTCCCAAGGCTCCACCTCTCCGGCGGGTCCTGCCCAAGTAGGTCGGTACGAGAGCTGCAGTGCCTCTCTTGAATACGTTCCGATGTTTGGATAGTTGCCGTGAAAGACATAGTTGTTGAACAGTACTGCAGCACCAGCCTTGCATGTCACCATCATCTCTTCGGGGTGTTCCGCATAGCGCAGGTACGGGTTTGCCTCGTTGTGGAAACTTAGATGAGATCGCGGCACCACGCGGAAAGGCGAAACTTCGGGGATCAGGGCGTCTAGGTAGTAGAGGACGCGGATGATTTTCGGACAGGTATATTCCGCGCTGAAAATTCGTGACCCCCACGGTTGACCGTCACAGTGCAGACTGATGCCGGGGTGTCCCGGTTCAGATCGAGAGTAGTCGTAGGACATCAAAACAATGTGGTCACCGCACAACTCCTTGAGAAATTCGATCATCGGTGGATACGCGATTAGTTCGGAGATTGTACCACCGGAGAACTGGATACTTGACCGTCCGCGTTGATGGACACTGTAGTCTACGTGGGTTGTTTCAAACTGTGATGTCTGTTTTTTAAGACGCGCAATATGGTCAGCATCAAGTAAATCTGGGATAACTACGTAGCCTTCGACCTCAAGCTGCTGAATGCGTTGGCCGAGCGTGAGTTGGCTCCAATCGCGGTCGTCTATACGCGGGGCCCCGACTGAAACAGATACATCCGACATGGCTCAATCTCCTTTTCTGAAATTATCCGGTTTCCTGTTTGAAGGATTCGTACAGATCTGGAACGCCCGCGTCGTAGGGGGCCCCATCGTGGGCGACCACCCGAATGGCTAAATCTATCTCTTCTCCGCGCGACACATAAGTGGCTCCCTTGCGAAACGGGTTGACCCGAATGGTTCCATAGCTCCCCGCATACCATGCTACGTTCCCCATTGAGGGAAACTGGAAAACCGCAACCCCAGCGGTACGCCCTTGGGCGTCCGTTCCGTAGTAGTCAATCCAATCCGCGTACTGCCAACCGACCTCGTCGTCCCGTCTGCCTTCGGAATCTACAATGCTGCCCCCCTGTTTCACCCCATTGGGGTCTACAACTCTTAGGTGATCAGCCAGCCGGATTGTGAAATATCCGTGTCGTGACGGTCCCAAACGGATATCCCACTCCGTCGGCCGGAGCTGTGACCGCACGTCGAGGACATTGGCAATCTCGCCCGGAAAGACGCTGACGGTACGCATCTCCTCGGCAACAACGCGGCGATACTTCGGCGCGTACCCCTGTTCAGGGCCCTGCCATTGCATCCTCACGATGAACTCCAGATGCTCCTCGTTCAACTCGGTGCATTCGTTGTGCGTCATCGTCACGATACGCCCTTCTCCTCTCCCGCGCATATCGGGCGAGTTGGTGTAGAAGCACATACCGGAATCTTCAAAACGTCCGGAGGCGGATGTTTGGTAGGTAAAGAAGTAGTCGTTCCCGACGGTGACCGACTGGTGAAACGCGTGGTCGCTGGTGGGTCTTTCGTTGGTAACAGTAACCCCCGATGGCGTTATCACTGGATAGACGTAACAACGGCGAGAAGATTGGTTGAAGCCGGTGACAGGCTTGCCCTTCCAATTAACCTTCAAAAGCCGAACAGGATCATCCATCCAGTCGTTCGGAAGGGATATGTCTGAACTTTCCACCGAAAAATACTTCATAGCACAGTGCTCCTATAGTGCGAGTTTATCTACCATTTTTGCACTTGACGTTTTTTCATTGGCAATGGTATATTGACATATTCCCAAAGCTAAAGCGTTAATACATAAAGGCTGATTCGGTAAAGTGTGTTTATTGTATCAGGTTTTGGGGATCTATTCAACAGCGTTATAGGTGAAAAAATGGTGGGGTAAATTCTCCGCTTCGTTCTTTTTATTATCGGGCATGTAAGGAATTAGTGCAACAGCAGCCGCAGGGGCGCGCCTCCCAATTTATCAGGGGGTAAATCCTCCCCTGCTTGCGGGGGATGAAAGGGGCCCCTGACTTCATGCTTTGCACTTTCTTTTGACATGAGCCTTTATTATAGATGTATCGTGAGGAGATATTATAGATGAGTGCAATTACAAAGGTTGCTATCGTAACAGGAGCAGGTTCTGGCATTGGTAGGCAAACGTCGATCGCTCTGTCGCAGGAGGGCTATTCCGTTGTCTTGGCTGGGCGTCGTGTAGAGGCGTTAGAGACAACTGCCAAGGAGACGGGAACAGATAGTTCACGAGTGCTCGTTGTACCGACAGATGTGACAAATCACGCCTCGATCCAAAACCTGTTTGCCCGAACGAAGGGGACCTTTGGCAGACTTGACCTACTGTTTAATAATGCGGGTACGGGCGCACCGCCTGTGCTGCTGGAGGACTTGACCTACGAGCAGTGGACGATGGTTGCAGATACCAACCTGACAGGCGCATTCCTCTGTACACAGGAAGCGTTCAAGATTATGAAAGACCAAGAACCCAGAGGGGGACGTATCATCAATAACGGTTCTATATCAGCGTACGCGCCGCGCGTCAACTCCGCCCCCTATACCGCCACCAAGCATGGGTTGACGGGACTCACCAAGGCAACATCGCTTGATGGACGTAAGTACGATATCGCGTGTGGCCAAATCGACATCGGTAATGCAGCAACCGAGAGAACGGACAGAATGGAAGTGGGTGTTCCACAACCAAATGGAGCCGTCGCGGTTGAACCAAGAATGGCTGTGGATGATGTGGCACATGCTGTGGTGCAGATGGCGAGCCTCCCGTTGGACGCAAATGTGCTGTTCATGACCATCATGGCGACGAAGATGCCCTACGTTGGACGCGGATAATCTGAAGCGAACCGCCTCAAAACGGTAGAAGATTCACAAACAGGGGAGACCTTATGAACCCGAAACGATTGGAAGGACAAATTGCTTGGATCAGCGGTGGTGCTTCGGGCATGGGTGAAGCCACCGCCCAACTCTTCGCAGCGGAGGGAGCGAAGATTGCTGTCGTGGACATACAAGCGGAGCGCGGTCAGAAAGTTGTCGAAGGTATCACCGCTAACGGTGGTGAAGCCATCTTCCACGAATGCGACGTTGCCCGAGAGGATGAGGTGCGTCAATCGATCGAGAAAACAGTTGCACACTTCGGTGGCTTGCAGATTATCGTGAATTGCGCCGGGGTTGTCCACGTTGTCTCACTGCATGAATATTCGGAGCAAGCGTGGGACCAACTGATGGGTGTTAATGTCAAATCAATCTTCTTCTCCATCAAACATGGCTATCCCCACCTGACTCAGAATCAACGCAGCTACATGGTGAACATCGGTTCGGTGGGCAGCTTCATCGGACAAGCCCAAACGCCGGCTTACATCACTTCTAAGCACGCGGTGCTCGGGTTGAGCCGATCGATTGCCGTTGACTATGCCGCCGATGGGCTGCGTTGCAACTGCATCTGCCCCGGAATTACGGATACCCCGATGTTGCGTTACCACCTCAGCACTACACCCGATCCAGAAGCCACGCTTGCGAATCGCCTCAGCCGTGTACCCACAGGTGTCGCCATCACACCGATGGACATCGCCAGGGCGGTACGCTACCTCTCCTGCGAGGACTCCGCCGGTGTCACCGGCACATCGTTGGTGGTAGATGGAGCATATATCACGCCCGCTGAGTGGGAAACCACAGGACAAACGAAATTTATGGAGCCGTCATGACACCTAAACTTGCTTGTGCCGACTTTACTTTTCCGCTGTTACCTCATGAGAATGTACTTCAACTTATCGCCATGCTGGATTTCAAAGGTGTGGATATCGGTCTCTTTGAGGATCGTTCCCATCTTTGGCCCTCCCGCGAGTTCGAGAACGTCCCCCAATCTGCGCGACGATTAAAACAGAAATTGGACGCTTGGGGGCTTGAGGCTGCCGATATATTTCTTCAAGTCGGGCTAGATTTCAAGCCCTACGCGGTTAATCATCCTGAAACATCGCATCGGGAGAAAGCTCGCGACTGGTTCATCAAAACCCTTGACTACGCCGCTGAATGTGAGTGTAAGCATGTGACTGGATTACCGGGCGCCCACTTCGAGGTAGAGTCATACGATGACTCCTTCGCCCGTGCGGTTGACGAACTGAGCTGGCGCGTCGATCAAGCCAAGACGTACGGCATCGTCTACGGTGTTGAAGCTCACATCGGTTCCATTGTCCCGCAACCGGAACCGGCGGCTAAGCTGGTGCAGTATGTCCCCGACTTGACACTGACCTTAGACTACGCCCACTTCACAAGGATCGGCTTGCCGGACTGGGTTGTGGAGCCATTGGTCAAATACGCAAGCCACTTCCACGTCAGAGGTGCTCGCAATGAGCGACTTCAAGAGACCTTTGCCAATAATACAATCAATTTCAAACGGATTTTGGAAGTCGCACAGGCAAATGGATATGGCGGCTGGTTCGGAATTGAGTATGTCTGGACGGAATGGGAGAACTGCAACGCGTGTGACAATCTGTCAGAGACGATTCTGTTTCGAGACTTTGTCCGGTCGCTGGCTAACTGACAGTCACTTTAATTTACAAAAAGGAGAACCAAAATGTACTCAATCGGTTTATCTATGCAGCTAAAACCCGGAAGTTACGAGGGATACAAAGACGCCCACGATAACCTTTGGCCCGATATTGCAAAAAGTATGGAAGACAACAATGTGAGTATGTCAATCTATCGCCTAGGGGACCGTCTATTCTTGCACGCGGTTGCGCCATCTGAGGCGGATTGGCTTAAGAGCCGCGAAGATCCTGCGCTGGAGCGGTGGTCAGAGTATATGGGAAACTACCTCGCAACAGATGATTCGGGTAACATCATTTTTGATACATTGCCGGAGGCGTTCGCATTTGGCATGTTCAAATCGGAATAGGGATTTAGCGAAACGGTAAAAAAGACAGCCTATCGGAAATTATAGGGCGGGCCAAGGCAAGGGCACCCCGTCGTGCAAAAAAAGGGGAGACAGCACGATAACGCCGCCTCCCCTTTTTTTAATCATACGTACCCCCCTCTAATCAGAGGGGGCTGAGCCTTCAGGCACATCACGTCCCCTATTCTCCCCCTGCTTGCGGGGGGATTGAGGGGGGTGCCGCTCAAAGCGTCGAGCCGCTTCAGGGTCAAACTCCCTCAACCGACGAAGCCCCTCCTCCGCACCGTATTCGTCAAATAACTGTTTTGCTTGTGCACGTTGTTCAGACGATAACCCCTCCCAACCAGCCGCTTCAACGTCCTTTGCAGCTGTCGGCGCAGGCGGTTTGACTGTGATGCCCTCATGTCCATGCCCATCTTCGGGGTGAACATGGTCAGACGGGACTGAGGGCTTAGCTTCCGGCATTACAGGAGCCCTCTCAGAACGAGCCGGCAGAAAATCTATATCTTCAATATCTTCATCAATACTTCCTGAAGAAATGCTATCGGGCGCAGAGGCATCGGACCGGAGATGCTCAGGTACATTCCCAAGATGAATCACCTTATGATCCGGCGCATACCTTACATTCTCAAAATCCTTCTCATACATGATCTCAAAATCTCCCTCGTCAATCCCCCGTGCTTTCTGAGCCTTTCGCATTGCCAAGAGTATTCCATGTCCACCGTTTGGGTAAAGGTAATGTAACGCTTCTAAGCCAGCAATCTGTTCATCAATTGTCATACGTTCCTGTTTGTATATTTTTCGCATGTATTCGGAGGCACCATGAACCTGTGGAACGTCTCCAAACATTTGAATCCATTGGCTCTTCACAAAATCTGCTTTCTCGTCTGGAGTGGACGGTTCTGAAGACGTTTTTTCTGCGGGGCCGATCTGTTCCTGTGGAAGTGTCTCATGCACGCGGGCATCAGGAATGTCTTGTTTCTCCCCATCCTCTTCAACAAAGTAGGAGGAATTGTTAATCGGTTGGTTAACAGTCGCAGGTGATTGAGGTAGATTTTCTATAAAGTTCTTTTTTTCCTGGTTTAGGTAGAAAATCCAGCCTGCTGTTAGGACGACTATCACTGAGATTAGTAGAATAAGCTTTCGCATCAAAATACCGTCCCTTCTGATGGCTAAGAGGGTTATACTATGTAGGATTGTTATTCCGACCTATCGGGATAGCAATCACGAAGATGAGCACTTGGGGCTCCCGCAATTATCTATTATTGCCACATCTGCAAAAAACTGTCAACACTTTTTTTTATCTCACTTACCCCCACTTTTTTTCTAGTATAGATTTGCGTTATTTTTCTGAGTTAAGATAGTGAGAATAATTGTGATTAAGGGTGTTTGCGGGTATCTCCCCGGCACCGTGGCAGTGTGAAGTAGGGATTGAGACACCACCTGCTCCATGCCTCCGCTACCACCCGCTTTATCACGGTAATGAGTGAGTAGATTTTAGTCCGTGTGTTGAATGCTTTTGCCCATCGGTCTCCTGACTTTTGATAGGTGATAAACAGCAAGCCATAACTGACACAAGCTAAGAGCCATAACAGGTTGATGCGGGATTTTGACGGTTTTTTGAGTCTCAAACTGCCAAAGCCAAAACCGGTCTTGATGTCCCGAAATCCGTGTTCAATCTGCATTCTTCGCTTATAATAGTGATATATTTGGCGTCCCGTCAGATGACTGGAAATCAGATACATCGGTTCAGCAAACCGCGCCTCTCTGACGACATACAGGTTGAGTCGAATCCGCTCGGTTAAGTGATAGAGAATCTGTGGATAGCACCCCGTTGCCAACTGTTGTGCCTTTTTAACAGTTCCCCAGACGGTCATGCAAACATTACCACGCACGCGGAGGATAAATGGAATCTGTTGTGCCTTGAGAAACTTTATCACATATTTAGCACGCGCAAAGCCTCTATCGAATATCAACGTGGGTTCACACCGGTCCGGTAAAATCGCTTGCGTCTTTTGATACGGTGTGAGACAAAAGCGTTGGATAATCTCATTATGGCTGGTATAGGTCAACTGTTGAATCTCAGTATCGGTGTAGAGGTGCCAGTAGATAGGAACCGCCCGGCGCCGGAACGGCACCGCGGCAACAATCGCTTTGAAATCGCCAAACACCTGGGTTTCATCCACTAAAATCAACCGGCGGGTTGCGTGAGGTTCACAGACCTGGCTGAGCACAAAGGCCAGCCAGCACCCCATCACCGCGTCAATAGGAAAGCGACGAGCTAAGAATCGCAGCAGGCGTTTCTGTTTCGTCTTTTGATGTTTGACTGCTACTGGCAAGCGTGAGGCGATTTCGTTTATCCGAAACGTCTTGGCCAACACAATGGCTAAGGTCGTGAGTATCAGGTTCTTTAACGCCGGTCTTTTCAATACGGGGTTGAAAATCTCGGTCAGAGTGGTTATCATAGCGGTGGGATTCACCGGCTTATGGCGGTGGGTGCCTTTCATAATACCTCCTTGTTTAAGACAATTGATAATTTATACAGGGAGGTATTTTACCATATATGACAACCCTTGCTCACATCTAGACCGCGCTAAAACAACCACCATTACACAGCAAAAAAAATGGGGGTAAGTGAGACCTTAGCTTTGATGTATAATACCACCAAAAATCTTTAACCTGAAGGTTATAGATCCTCCCAAAAAACGAAAGGAGGCCAAGCACCGTGCCACGCACACGACGACGGAAAAAGATTCAGATGACGGGACGGTTTCACCCCAATCTTGCAGCGCAAATTTACGTCACTGCCGAGAAACTCGATTGGAGTATCGCCGAAGTCATCAACGAATGCGTTGAAAGAGATTTGCCCCGGTTAATCGAACGAGAAAAGAAAAAGACGCAACGGAGGACACTTGCATAGTCAATTCGCCCTAACACCACGCCACGAGTAGATTTCGAGGCACAGCACAAGAGGGACAAAATCATGGACAGGAGGGCCAGACAATGGATTTTTCACAATGGAGCCCCTCGCATCTGATTATAGCGGGCATTACCCTCGCCGTTATAATCGGGCAAGGCATTTTTCTTTTTGGACAAATCAAAGCGTTGATTGGACAACTCGACAAACGCATTGATGAAGTGAAAAATGAAACGAATCAACGGCTATCGGATATGCACGCTGAAATCCGGGATGTCCGATTAGAACTCAGCAAACTCAACCAGAACCATATCAACCCCTTAACACACCATGAGCAATCAACACCAAGAGCCAACGATAGTTGATGTTGGCTTTTTGCCGAAGATGGGGGTGGTGGTATCGAGAGCCAGCCAACAAGTACACCCTCCAAATCATTCCATCCGGGAAGGAATGCCGAGGATGGATGCTCGGCATTGCTCTGGGCGGACCTCTCCAGTGAGGAAAGAAAACCTATCCCTCCCCCGAAGCCGCTGCCTTTGCTAGTTTTTGGGAGACTGGAGACACAGCACAAGCGGAGCGGCTTGCCCTTGCCAACAGTGTGTGACAAGGATTTTTAAACCTTCTGCTAGGATTGTTACCTCATCAGGTAATAACCTGAACGCTTGTTAGCGGCACACTAACAAGCTTCGCCCTGACAAGCCGGGTAACAATCCTATCAATTTAGCCATCTTTGTCCAAATGGTTTTCACGCATCTCACACGAGTTTATCTATGAAAACTAACCATAAGATTCTTTTTCAAGACGCGAGAGAGTTGAAGGAAGTTCCTTCAGAGAGTGTTGATTTAGTAGTTACCTCACCGCCCTATCCTATGATTGATATGTGGGATGATATGTTTAGTAACCAGAACATAGAAATTGAGAGGGCCTTAGCCGGTGGTGATGGTAGACAGGCTTATGAGTTGATGCACCTGATTCTTGATTCTGTATGGGATGAACTGTTCAGGGTTCTGAAAAAAGATCGATTTGCGTGCATTAATATCGGTGATGCGACGAGGAAAATAAAAAATGATTTTTGTTTGTATCCCAATCATGCGCGAATTCTGAACGCTCTCTTAGATATCGGATTTTCAGTGCTGCCTGATATTCTCTGGCGAAAACAGACTAATGCTCCCAATAAATTTATGGGGTCAGGTATGCTGCCAGCCGGTGCTTATGTAACTTTAGAACACGAGTACGTTTTGATAGTGAGGAAAGGCTCCAAGAGAGAATTTAAAACAGAGGACCAAAGAAGGAATAGACGCGAAAGTGCTCTGTTTTGGGAGGAAAGAAATATTTGGTATTCCGATATTTGGACGGATGTTAAAGGAACAGAGCAGAGCCTTTCTAATGGGACCTCACGATTACGGAGTGCAGCATTTCCTTTCAATCTGGCTTATCGATTGATCAATATGTACTCCGTAAAAGGGGATATGGTGCTCGATCCGTTTTTGGGAACGGGAACCACGATTGCAGCTGCAATGACCTCGGGACGCAATAGTATCGGTGTTGAAATCGATGAGAGTTTTCAACAGACAATTTGTCAGATTGCGGACGATATTGTCGAATTTTCAAACGATTATTTGCACGACCGATTGCAAAGACATTTTGAGTTTATCCAAAATCGAATCGCAGAATCGCGACCTTTGAAATATACAAACATACATTATGGCTGTCCCGTTATGACAGGTCAAGAGCAGTTTATTTTGTTGAATGATTTAACAGGAATTCGCACATGCCAGGAGAATATCTATGAAGTTATGTATTCCGCGAAACCGCAGGATAGCATTTATAAACCGGAATTGGATTTTGAGCACGCTCCAGAATGTTTAGTTAACGTTGAGGATGCTATAGATATAAACATAGAAGAATAACGTTGAGGATCGGAACATACATTAAGATCTTATATTACAGATTTCTAATTGGCGATAGCAAAATGTCAATACGTCTTAACGGAAATAGTATCTCAGTCGTAAAATGATAGATGGAAAAATGGAGCATAGCAGAAGCTATTTTACCACGTCTGATACCACTTTTTCACACCTGTTCTTAAAACCTGCTAATAATACTCTCTCATTAAAAGCCAAGGTAAATCAGAACACTTTTTCATTGTAGAAGCGATGAAACTTTGATATGATGTGATTTGTTGATTTCGTTGGATTTAGCTTTCGATAAGGAGGTGTGGTGCCTCAATAGCAGATGGGGGTACCATTGTTCTCAATGCGAAATAGAATTCGTGAGAAATTGTCAGGTGGGAGGGTATCAATTGGGTCGTGGCTGAATTTGGGTTCGCCGCAGGCGGCAGAGGTGATGGCGTCCACTGGGTTTGATTGGCTTGCTGTTGATGCGGAACATTCGCCGGTGGGAATCACAGAAATTGCGAATATGTTCCGAGCGATTGAATCGCGGGGAGCGACGCCGATTGCGCGCGTATGGGACCACGCGCCGGAGACCATCGGGCGTGTGTTAGATGCCGGCGCATTCGGGGTTGTTCCTCCGCATGTCAGCACCCCGGAGCAAGCGGCAGAAATCGCCCAAGCCTGCCGCTATCCACCACGAGGGAGACGGTCTTCGGGATCCGGTCGAGCGGGGACATGGGGACCTGATTACAGGACGTGGATTGATGGTGAAATGGTGGTGATACCGCAGATCGAGGACCGGGAGGGGATTCGGAATGCGGATGCCATCATGGAGATCGAAGGCGTTGACATCGGTTTCCTCGGCCCCGGGGATTTATCCATTGAAATGGGTGTCGCGGCTGGAAGTGTCGAACACGAGGAGGCAATCCAACGTTTTCTAACAGCCTGTAATCGGGTTGGCAAACCGTGCGGCATTCCTGTTGGTTCTGCCGCGGAGCTTCTAAAACGGAAAGAACAGGGGTTTGTGTTCTTTGACTTGAGCAATGATATGAGTTTCTTGGCTGCCGAAGCGGGTCGGCAGTTGAGAGACGCAAGGGAGGGATAAGAATGGCAACTAGTAGTAGCGCGAATCGCCCGCTCGGTTGGGCACTCATCGGGTGTGGAGGGGCAGGCAATGGTCACGCGCGGGGTGCTTCGGGCACGCCGGACGTTGAGGTGCGCGGCTTCTGTGATGTCCGATCGGACTCTGCAAAGGGTTTTCACGAACAGTACGGCGGTGATTACTACACCACTGATCCGGAGCGGGTTTTCTCCGATCCATTGGTGGATATTGTCTCAATCGCCACGTCCCACAGTTCCCATGCCGACTTGGCAGTTGCTGCCTTCAATGCTGGAAAGCACCTCTATCTAGAGAAACCGATGGCAATGACGACAGCAGATTGCTTGCGCATCTATGAGGCGATGAAGTCCGCTGATCGGAAACTGATGGTTAACTTCTCTATCCGTTTCTCTGGGGCGGCGCGAGAGATTAAGAAGCGGCTGCATTCGCCGAAGGTGAGCCATGGTCAGTGCATGATGGGACCGGCGGATCTGAACCGATGGCGTTGGCACCCCGAAGAGGGGGGTGGTCCGCTCTATGATGTCGGTGTCCACGCTGTAGATCTATTGTGTTGGATTCACGGCGCAGATCCGGTGGAGATTTACGCAACCGGGGGGCAGATTACCCATCCCGATGGGGAGTTGGGCAGCCCTGATATGGTGGACACGGCTGCGGCGACCATCCGTTTTGCCAACGATTCGGTGGCGACCTTTCTGATGAGCGATGCTGGAAGCAACACTATCATTTCAAAGTGGTTTTTTGAATTCTTCGATGGCGAGCAGTCCGCGGTCTTATATGAGCATTTCAGCAAGGTCACGTTTGGTGGGGATGAAACCCTGAAGCCGGCCCCTATCGAACGGATGCCGTTGTTGGTGGAAGCCATCCGTAACGATACGGATTCTTACGTTCCGGCACGTCCCGGCATCGTTTCCACTCTATTGATAGAAAAGATTACGGAGTCAATCCACACCGGGCGTCCGCAGAAGATAGAAATACCACTGTAACTTGCCTATGCCAGTACCAATTTCCCTCATAGTTGATGAGTGTTGTCCACTGATTCACGTTTATCGTTTCCATGTGGTTTGCCCATTTTGCTGACACATTGGCAATCGCTATTTTCCAACGATTTAGAGACTGGCGTGGCTGCGCTTGATGTTGTTGGTATGCGGGTCAACGAAACGTTGCGGGCCAACCTGTTCGGAACTCGTGGGTCTGACGGTGGAAATGACACAAGGGGGTGTCACTGCAAAACAAACTCTGTAATACTTTAGATTTCATAAGTGTTTCCTGCAATCGATCGAAGGCTATGAAATTACTCGCTCTTGCTTGCTCAAAGCGTTCATGCTCCCCACTATCTGACACCGATTCTCTCCTCTCTATATTGATAATATGGGGAAAATGGGGAATTGTTCATTGGGATGATGTTTTTCCGAAAGTTTCTCGTGAATTATTTCTGGGGAAATGAAAACCAAGACAGTCTTGACATGCTTTCGGATGATATGTTATATTTATCACGTTTTGAAGGTAGCTTAGTTGAATCAATCACACTTCTTGATTTACACAGAAGGTTCTCTCACCTTTTGAGAGTCTGATGTAAATGTGAGGGAAGTGGAAGCAAAAACCTAAAGGTTAGGTAGGGAGGTTCTTTTGAGAACAGTTACAATGAAAGAGCTCCTGGAGACAGGCGTTCATTTCGGGCATCAGTCGCGGCGTTGGAACCCGAAAATGGCACCGTATATCTTTGCGGAACGAAATGGGATTTACATCATAGATCTCCAGAAAACGTTGCGTCTACTCCAGACAGCGTATGAATTTGTGCAGGATGTTGCGGCGCGAGGCGGGGCAGTGCTCTTTGTCGGAACCAAAAAGCAGACCCAAGAAACGGTTGCAGAGGAAGCAGCCAGATGCCAAATGTTTCATGTGAACCATCGTTGGCTGGGTGGCATGTTGACTAATTACGAGACGATTAAACGTAGCATCAACCGCCTGATGAAAATAGAGGAAGACGAAGCGAACGGAGTCTTTGAGCAGCTCCCGAAAAAGGAAGTGATGAGTCTCAGACGTGAGAAGACGAAGTTGAATAATAATCTTGCGGGCATCAAGACGATGGGGGCACTTCCTGAAGCCGTTATTATTACAGATACTCGCAAGGAGCACATTGCCGTAAAAGAGGCGAATAAGCTCGGTGTTCCAGTTGTTGCAATCGTTGACACTAACTGTGATCCGGACCCGATTGATTATCCGATTCCTGCAAATGATGATGCAATCCGGGCGATTAAGCTTATCTGTTCCATCCTGGCAACCGCCGTTATCGAAGGGCGGGCGAGTGCGCTAGAGGGGGCAGATGATTCGGAACCCCCATTAGAGGCGGCTAGCGAATCGGAAGCGTCGGAACCAGAGTCCACAACCGATGAAGATGATGTCAAGAATCAGGAATCAGAGGATTCACAAGCTGAAAATCAGAAGGATTCTGTGGTAGAGATGGAGGATAACAGTTAATGCAAATTACTGCGAAGATGGTTAGTGAGCTGCGCGCCCGCACAAGTGCCGGGATTATGGACTGTAAGAAAGCCCTTACTGAATCGAATGGCGATTTAGAGGCAGCCATTCAACTCTTGCGCGAAAAGGGGCTAAAGGCTTCGGAACTCAAAGGTGGACGCACCACCTCTGAGGGGTTGATTGCTTCCTATATTCACCCCGGCAGCCGAATCGGCGTGTTGGTTGAAGTCAATTGTGAAACGGATTTCGTCGCCCGGACGGAACAATTTGAACAGTTGACTAAAGAAATTGCAATGCAGGTCGCTGCCGCAAAACCGAAATACGTTAGCCAAGGCGATGTGCCCGCAAGTGTCTTAGAATCAGAAAGAGAGATTTTAAGGCGGCAAACACTTGACGAAGGAAAACCGGAGCATATCGTTGACAAAATCGTTGATGGCAGACTCTCTAAATTTTATACCGAAGCTTGTTTACTTGACCAACCTTATATTCGGGAGATGGATAAAACGGTTGAGCAACTGATTCAAGATGCAATCGCTCAACTTGGGGAAAACATTGTTGTGAGACGGTTTTCGCTCTATGTGTTAGGACAGGACTAAATTGTAGGATAGGAATTTGGATAGATGGCTGTCTATAATTGATTGGACAATCTAAAGGAGTTTTCAAAATGCCTAAAACAATTCTTCGTGATGCACAGACGCGAATGCAGAAGGCTCTGGAAGCAACAGCCAGAGATTTTGCACATGTGCGCACCGGGAGGGCCTCGGCTTCTCTATTGGATAATATTCATGTCGATTATTACGGCACTAAAAGCCCAATTAATCAAGTTGCAACGATTACGATTCCTGAACCTCGCCTGATTGTCATCCAACCGTGGGATAAGACGATTATGAAGGATGTTGAGAAGGCGATTGCCCAATCTGATTTGGGGTTGAATCCGAACAATGATGGAAACCTGATTCGCATTCAAATCCCTGAACTAACAACGGAACGCCGACAGGAACTGACTAGATACGTCGCTAAGTTAGCTGAAGAGGGACGCGTCGCTATCAGAAACATCCGGCGGGCTGCAAATGATTCGTTGCAGAAGTTAGAGCGGTCCAAAAAGATTTCTCAGGATGAGCGTCATACTTATGCGGCGCAGGTTCAAGATGTTACGGATCAGTGTACTGAACAGGCCAATGAGTTGTTAAGATCCAAGGAAGCAGAGTTACTCGAATTGTAATCAGCAACTGAGGTGTGGTATTCACCCAAAAAATTCGTCCGTCCCTGTCGCCAATGTTTTGGAAGCGAGCTATTAGTGCGATCATCCTAATACCTGTGATTATCTTCCTCGTTTGGTGGGGAGGGTATCCCTATGCAGCATTGATTGTTCTGGTTACCGGTCTGATGCTGATTGAGTTTTGGGAGCTTTCCCGGTCAATTGGGGTAAAAGCCGGTCGAACTTTCACCGTCGTATGTGGCGTTCTGTTCTGTTTATCGGCAGTTGATTTAATCGGTTTCAAAATCCCTGTTGAACTTGTCCTTGCCTTGACGCTCTTTCTCCCGTTTTCCTACCAGATTCTTCGTGATCAGGTCAACCTTGCTTTCCTTTCTGTTGCAACTACGCTACTGGGAGTTATCTATATCGGTTGGGCTTTTGGGTTTCATCTGATTCAGCTGCGCGACATCAGCGGGCCTGGTCGGGGCTTAATCTTCTTTTTGGCTGTGACTATTTGGCTAGGTGATACGGCAGCGTATCTCTTTGGTAAGTGGTTTGGGACGCACAAACTGAGTCCGAAGATTAGTCCCGGCAAAACGATTGAAGGAACAATTGCAGGGTTAGTTTTTGGGGCATTCGGTGGATTTGGTGTTTGGTCTTTTTTATTGAAAGACACACTGAGTTTCCCACATGCGCTGATTCTTACGGCACTGTTAGGAATCTTTGGCCAACTGAGCGACTTGAGCGAATCTGTTATCAAACGGAGTGCTGATGTTAAAGATTCGGGGCATTTAATTCCGGGTCACGGTGGATTATTGGATCGATGCGATAGTTTGATTTTTTCGGCACCGGTGCTTTATTACTATTTTAAGTATCTGATAAGTCCAATGTGATAGGGGCATTGCGCTGATTGTGAAGTCAGCGGTGCCGGCATGAACTCGCTATGAAACATCTCTCCATTCTTGGTTCCACGGGGTCTATTGGTCGAAACGCGCTATCAGTTGTGGGTACCCATTCCGATGAATTTGCTGTCGCCGGGCTTGCTGCCAACACATCAGTTGACCGGATTGAACAGCAGGTGCGTCAATTCCGTCCGCGGCTTGTGGCGTTAAGCGATGGGGCAGCTGCTAACCAACTGAGAAAGCGTCTAAAGGATGTAAAAACCGTTGAAGTTCTTTCAGGGCCCGACGGGGTTTCGGCAATTGCGACGATGGGGGAGGTTGACCTTGTCCTTGAGGCAATCGGCGGCGGTGCCGGGCTCTTACCAACACTCGAGGCAATTCAAGCCGGAAAAGACCTCGCATTTGTCAACAAAGAGGCATTGGTCATGTGTGGTCCGCTGATTATGAAAAAGGCTAAGGAAAATGGTATCCGCCTTTTACCTGTGGACAGCGAAATCAGTGCAATCTTCCAATGCCTCTCCAACGTTAATGGGGATGGTTGCCCGCGTGCCGAAATTCATCGACTCATCCTCACAGGTTCTGGCGGTCCCTTCCGTGAAACCCCTTCGGATCAGTTGCGATCGGTGACACCGCAGCAGGCTTTGAAGCACCCAAATTGGAAGATGGGGGCAAAAGTTACAATTGACTCGGCAACAATGATGAACAAAGGGTTTGAGGTCATCGAGTCGAAATGGTTTTTTGATGTGGAATTATCGCAAATCGAGGTTGTTATTCACCCGGAAAGTATTATTCATTCGATGGTTGAATTTGTCGATGGTTCGTTGATTGCTCAATTGGGTGTTTCGGATATGCGTCTGCCAATCCAATACGCCTTGACCTATCCGTGCCGTTTCCCTACCTCCGTGCCGCGGCTTGACCTGTCCCAAATTGGTGCACTCCACATGAAGCCTGTTGATTCTGAAAAGTTTCCCTGCCTCGAGTTCGCCTATAGTGCTGCGAAGGTTGGTGGGACTTTACCGACGGTTCTCAGTAGTGCTGATGAAGTGGTTGTAGAGGCATTCCTAAATCGACAAATCGGGTTTATGGACATCCCGAACTGCCTTGAGGAAGTAATGACCCAACATGATGTAACATTTCAGCCAACCCTTGATGATATTCTCGCCGCTGATCGATGGGCAAGATCGGTCGCGCATCAATTAATCGAAACAAAAAGGTGATATTCATGATTTTTTCTGCTACCATTATTCTCGCTATCCTCGCCCTCGGCTTTCTAATTTTTATTCATGAGCTCGGACATTTCCTTGCGGCAAAGCGGTGTGGGATTCGGGTGGAGAAATTTTCAATCGGTTTCGGCCCGAGACTCATCGGTTTTCGGTGGGGAGACACCGACTACTGTTTGTCTGCCTTGCCGTTTGGTGGGTTTGTGAAAATGGCGGGCGAAAGCCCCGAGGAACAGAAAGGGGAAGAAGGTGAATTTGCTTCAGCCCCTGTGGGCTGTCGTATCTTTGTGGCGATTGCGGGACCCGCAATGAACTTTTTGATGGGTATTATACTTTTTTCGTTTGTGTATCTGGCGGGATTAGATCGTGGTACGATGCAGTTGATGGAGATGTTGATTGGACAGTCAGATCAGATGGCGCAAATTGGGTTAGTCGCTGATGATAGCCCTGCGAAGCAGGGAGGCATTGAGCCGGGCGATACTATTGTATCAATCAATGACCGGCAGATTAAAAATTGGCAGGATTTTAACACAACAATCCTTACCCATCCCGACGAAGAACTGAAAATTATCGTTTCTCGCAATGGTCAATTCAAGACGCTCTATGTAACACCGAGAAATCTCGACAAAAAGGGAATTGGTCAGATTCGGGTTTCTGCTCGACAGGTAGCGATGGTTGAAAGCATCACCGAAGGAAGTACAGCGGCGCAAGCCGGTATTCAAGCAAAAGACCTGATTGAAAGCATCAATGGAAGAAAAATTTATCATGTGCCTGAATTTGGTTCGGTTATCTGGGAACCTTCCCACCCCTTTGGATCGGCGCATCGAAGATTTTACAAGGAGGTTAACGAGAGTCGAAACGGCGAGGTCTCATTGGAGATTCGGCGTGGTTCCGAATCTTTAACTGTCAGTTTCCCTACCAATTGGGTGGTTAATGCTGTCGTTGCAGAGGGGAGCGAAGCAGAAAAAGTAGGTATCCAAAGCGGGGATGAAATTATTTTAATTAACGGAGAATCTATCAAGAACTTCGAGTTATACCCGAAACTATACGAATTAGCCGCAACAAATCCCGGTCAACCCGTTGAAATTGGCTTATTCCGCAATGGTGAACAATTGACCGCAACGCTAACCCCCGCCCTTGATGCGGAGGAGGATCGACTCAACCTCCATGGGTTACGTTGGCAGCTGTTGTTGGACGGACTCGCGCTTGCCGGGCCTTCCGTTCCAATTCCGAAATATAACGTCATTACGGCTGTAGGCGAAGGGATTCAAACGAACTGGTTAATTTTGGAGATGGTTGCAAAGGTGCTCAAGCGACTCGTCACTCGCGAAGTTAAAACGAAATACCTCACCGGACCGATTGGGATTGTAGATACAACCCGCCGCGTTGTGGAGTTTGGTCTACGGAGCTTGCTATTTTTCGTAGGCTTCATCAGTGTTAATCTCGCCATTGTGAATTTATTGCCTATTCCGATTGCAGATGGCGGTCAAATTCTTTTCTTCGCCCTTGAGAAATTACGGGGTAGACCCCTGAGCATCCGTAAGCAGATTATTATTCAACAAGTCAGTATTGTTTTGCTGGCGGGTCTGTTTTTATATATTACATTTTATGACATCTTGCGCGTCTTTCTTGTCTGAGCCCAAAAGTTAGATGGGTTCATTGGTTCATTAATGAACCAATGAGCCGGTGAACGAAATATTAACAGGACTTACACAGTTGAGCAATCAGAACCTTGGGCTAACCCCTTCGTAGCGTAGATTTCCTAATCTGCGGGCAAGCCCAGGTTAGGAAACCTGTGCCTACGATAGGAAATAGGAGCCGATTTTCGCAATTGAAGTGTGTAAGTCCTAATTCAATATGATGACTATGTTGAATCCCGCTCAAATCAAACAATATGATTCCGAGAACATGCTTCACCTGTTGTCCACCTTCCCTGAGCAGTGCGAGCGTGGCTGGGAGATTGGCGAAGCACTCAAACTAGGCGGAGATGATGCGGGTATACCCAACCACATCGTCATCGCAGGGATGGGCGGTTCTGGAATTGGCGGAGACCTTGTGAAAACGGTGCTCGGGGCGCAATTTCCCTCCCCGGTTATTGTCCACCGGGGGTATACCCTTCCCGCGTTTGTTACATCTCAAACGCTCTTCATCGCTGTCAGCTATTCCGGTAATACCGAAGAAACCCTCTTATCTGTCGAAAGGGCGTTTGCACAGGGGGCGAAAATTCTGGCGGTTACCAGTGGTGGGAAGTTAAAGGCATTCGCAGATGCACATGGTCTACCCTGTGTGATAATTCCAGCCGGACGACCGCCTAGAGCCTCACTCGGCTATCTGCTCATGCCGATTTTATCCATCCTTGCCCGACTGGGATTTGGCTCAGACCTCAATCTCCAGAACAATCTGGAGGAGGCAATCGCCGTGCTAGCGACACTGACAGCAGATTTTCATCCGGAGGTACCAGAAAGTCAACCCAAGCGGCTCGCACAAGCGTTGCACGGGAAATTGCCTATCATCTACGTCCCTCAAGAACTTGAGGCGATTGCGATGCGATGGAAGGGGCAGATGAATGAAAACAGCAAATCGCTCGCTTATTATAGTGTGTATCCGGAGATGAATCACAATGAGATTGAGGGTTGGAAGCATCCACCGGCGTTGACGCGGGGATGTTACGTCATCCAACTCCGTGACCCGATTGCTCCGTTTCAAACGCGGCGTCGGATGGACATCACAGCGGAACTGATTCAACCCCATACCGCCGGCATTTCACAGGTGCATTCAGCGGGCCTATCACTACTCGCCCGCCTGTTATCGTTGGTTGCGATTGGAGATTGGACCAGCTTTTATCTGGCAGTCTTATACGAACAAAATCCAACACCTGTCGGGCGAATTGAAGAGCTCAAACGCCGATTGGAGTCGTGAAGCGCGAAGCGTTTTGCGTTATGCCTCATGTCAGATCAGAATGAAGTTATCGAAGGGTATTTAGAAGTCGTCGCAATAGTGAGGGAATACGTGGAAGAACAAATACAACTTGGCTTCACAGAATTACTTGAGCCAGAAGAGGAACCCGAATTTGCCGAGTTTGATATAGAGCGTTTGCATGATGAAGCGATGGGCTGTGAGCGGTGCGAATTGCATCAGGGACGCAACACAGTGGTCTTCGGAACTGGGGACGAAAATGCAGATCTCATGTTTGTTGGCGAAGCCCCCGGGGCGGATGAAGATCGTCAAGGAATTCCCTTCGTCGGACGGGCAGGTCAACTGCTCACGCGGATTATTGAAGCGATGGAGTTGAGACGCGAAGAGGTCTATATCGCCAATGTAATTAAGTGTCGTCCGCCCGGCAATCGGAACCCGAAGCCGATCGAGATTGAAACCTGTGAACCTTTCCTGCTCAGACAGATTGATCTAATCAAGCCAAAGGTTATTTGTGCCCTTGGCACCTTTGCCGCTCAGACGCTGCTCCGCACCAAGCAGAGTATCTCTTCGTTGCGTGGTCATTTCCATGATTATCACGGCTGCAAACTCATGGCAACCTACCACCCCGCCTACCTCCTCCGAAATCCGCATGGCAAACGAGATGTCTGGGAAGATATGCAAAAGGTAATGGCCGAACTAAATACTTAATTAGAATATTCGTTTATGCGTTCATTGATGGACCAATATTCTAGTGAACCAATGAATCACTAATCTATCATGCCATGGAATACGCCCGCGTCGTTTTCCCACTCCCCCAAGATCTCGCCTTCTCTTACGCCATTCCGGTCCGTCTTCAATCTGTTGTGCAGCGTGGCAGCCGTGTCCTCGCCCCATTGGGAGAGGGGACACGCGAAGGGGTCATCGTTGATTTAATGGATGAGCCTGACCTGCCTGATGACTCAATAAGAATCAAAAATCTCACCGACTGTTTGGATGATACCCCCACATTTTCCGACGAACTGCTTAGGTTGACAAAATGGCTGTCGGAATATTACCTGTCTTCGTGGGGGGAGGCGTTGCGGTGTGCTGCCCCTGCAGCGATCAGAACCCGTCAAAACAGGGTCGTGCATTCACTAGCAACCGATGAGCAGATTGCGAATATGCGCCAATCGCGTCAAACGCAGATCTTGTCGGTGCTTACAGCAGATGATGGGTTATCTCTTCACCAGATTGCACGACGTCTGGGGATTGGGGTTTCAAAGTTACGTCCGGCGTTGTCTGCTTTACAAGAGAAGGGGCTCGTTGAACTGCGGTCGAACATCCAATCTAAAGCAAAGCCGCAAACAATCTCGGTTGTTTCGCTCGCCAAGCCGGTCGTGGAGATTAAAGAACAAATCCCCCAATTGGAAGCCAACCGCGCTCTGAAACAGGCAGAAGTACTTCGCATCCTCCAGGGCTGCGACAGTGAAACGGTGACAACGGTGGATTTGACCAAGCGTGCCAACACATCACTAAAAACACTACAATCCCTTGAGGCAAAGGGGCTCATCCGCATTGATTCCGTCCAAATTGTGCGGAATCCGCTGAGTTTGGATCCGGTGGCTCCCACGCAGCCGCTGACCCTGAATCCCGATCAGCAGGCTGCTTTGCAGGCGATCCAAGGAGCGATCGATTCGGGTAGGCGGGAACGGTTTCTGCTGCATGGCGTCACCGGCAGCGGCAAGACGGAGGTTTATATGCAAGCGATGGCTTCCGTCTTGGATCGGAGCAAACGGGTGATTGTGCTCGTTCCCGAAATTTCCTTGACCCCTCAAACAGTCTCTCGGTTTGTCGGGCGTTTTGGGGGGCGAGTCGCTGTTCTCCATAGCAATCTCTCGGATGGTGAGCGATATGATCAGTGGCAGCAGATTAAAGGCGGAGCGGCGGACATCGTTGTGGGTCCCAGATCTGCGATCTTCGCGCCCTTTCCAAATCTCGGACTTATTGTGATTGATGAAGAACATGAAACGTCATACAAACAGGACGCTGCGCTACCATTCTATCATGCCCGAGACGTTGCAGTGAAACGATCTGCGTTAGTCGACTGTCCATTGATTCTCGGCAGTGCCACGCCATCGTTGGAGAGTTTTTATCACGCCCAGCGGGGGGAGTATACCCTCTTACAGCTTCCTTCCCGCGTATCTAATATTGAGATGCCACCCGTCGAGGTTGTGGATATGCGTTTGGAGTTACAGAGGGGCAATCGTACGATTTTTTCGACAACCCTCCGATCAGCAATCGAGGAACGGCTTTCTAAAGGGCAGCAGGTTATCTTGTTCCTGAATCGGCGAGGGTACGCCACCCACGTTTTTTGCAGAACCTGTGGCTATGTTGAACGGTGCGATAATTGCTCAATCTCGCTGACGTTTCATTTTTCTACCAAACGGATGGGGTGTCACCACTGCGGCTATGAACGCCCAACGCCCCAGGTTTGTCCGCAATGTGGCAGTATGTACATCCGCCATTTTGGGATCGGCACCGAGCAGGTTGAGCAGGAGGTTATCAAGGCGTTCCCTGAAGCCAGGGTTAGACGGATGGACGCTGATTCGACGACGCGCAAAAACGCCCATCAGAAAATCTTGGATGTCTTTAAGAGCGGGGAAATTGATATTTTGGTGGGGACACAGATGATTGCAAAAGGGTTAGACTTTCCCAACGTGACCCTTGTCGGCGTGATTTCCGCAGATACCGCCCTGAATCTGCCGGACTTTCGGGCGGGTGAGCGGGCGTTTAATTTGCTAACACAGGTCGCTGGGCGGTCGGGACGTAGCGAGGCGGGGGGCAACGTCATTATCCAGACCTACATGCCGGAACACTATAGCATCCAGGCAGCACAAGGGCACGACTATCTTCGTTTTTACCGTGAGGAGATTAGTCATCGAGAAGCACTACTCTATCCACCGTTGAGCCACGCCGCAACCATCCTGCTGCGTGGCGAGGTTGAGGCGGAGGTGATCCAGACCGCCAATCATCTACTTGACCAACTCGAAATCTGCAAGGGGGAGTGCTTTCCCTCCGTTGAGATTCGGGGGCCCGTGCCCGCGCCACTTGCTAAAATCAGAAATAAATTTCGGTGGTATTTCCTGTTACGATCTGAGGATGTGGAGGAACTGCGCCAACTGATTCGATGTGCGTTTGACGCGACAACGCCTACGAATATCGACCTAATTGTGGATATTGACCCGATCAGCGTGTTGTAACTTACCTAAGGGGTGTGCATAATTATGGAATCATTGCATTGCGCTCCAGCGTCGGTAGTATGCGCTATAGGGCCAGTCTATCTGCAAGTTTAGATTCATCTGAAGCGTGGGATGAGCGCGAGTGCGGGTGTTCAAGAGCTCATACTCAGAATATAACTTCTTGTTCTTGTTCGTATAATAACTGGAATGGTTGGTGTCACTGCCAAAACAATTAGACAAGAAAAGTGAGGCACTGAAGGAAATGTTTGTTCCCGATTTGTTTGTGATAACAGCGGGAGTCATCTTTTTTTGCATGGCTCTTTCTTTGTTTCCGAGGACTCAACGTTTTTATAAGGAAACTGGATCTCCTTTGATGCTTATTTGTGGAGGGGTGTGGTTGGGAATATTGTTACAGGATAAACCTTGGACGGGCGTAGCATGTATTACCGCTATAACGGTGATTACTAGTGTTAATTGGAAGAAGTTGATAAGCAGGATTGGTGGTCTATTCCGTCGTTCAAAGCATGATGATGATGCGCCTTCTGAGCCGTAACGACAATTCCACTCATGACAAACCTACAAGGGGTGTCTTTGGAAATCCGAGGATACCCCTTTTCTTAACCCTCGTGCCGATTTATTCCCGATTTACCGGGATCGTTTCGATGAGGCTTTGTATCATGAAACATCGTGATTTGCGCTAAACTTGGTGAATAGCCTTGTGATGCGCTCTGCTATCGTTTGACGTGGTGGTGGTAACTGCGCTATGAGTTGGTGATTCTTCGGTTCTATTGTGGTTGATAGGGATTCTTTTTAACCTTCAACCCAACTCCGTTCCGAGAGTCCTCGACCTAGGTCCTGTCAAATGTCAACATGCCCTAGTCGCCGATTGATTCCTTCATCTTCTCCAACCCGATGCGCGCAACTTCCCGCGGATCTTCTTCCCAATAGCTGGGGTTAAACAACTCTAAGGAGATTACGCCCTGATAGCCCGCTTCCTTTAGAGCCGCAATCATCCCTTTCAGATCGAGGATGCCATCACCGGGGTAGACGCGATCGGCGTCGGTCTGTTCTGCACGGGGTGGCGAGGCTGGTGCATCGTTGAAGTGGAATACCGCTATCTTATCCGCAGGGATTCCACGCATGTCATCAGTTTCGCCACCGCCGCGAAAGATGTGGAATGGGTCTAGGACGATGGTGCTGTTGGGGTGGTTGGCAATCTCCATGACTTCCCAAGCGTGCTTAACCTGATTGATGCCGTCCACGAAGCCTAGAAACTCCATCGCGGGTTTAACGCCAAACTCACGTCCCAATTCGAGGAGTTCACGATAATTTTGTCCGCCTAATTGCAAATCTGCGACCCCACGGGGTGGGCTTGCGACGCTATAGGTTGACCCCACGGCGGCGGCTTGCGCCATGCGCCGTTTTGCCTCTTCAAGTGCCTGCTGATGTGCTTCGCCGGTGGTATCCAACCAACCGTGCAGGGCGATGACGGTTGTCACAGGAAGCCCGTAGTCATCGAGGGCACGCTTCACATCTGATAGTGAACCGTTTTGCTCTTCATAGGCAGTGAGATCATCGTTCCAGAGTTCAATGGCTTCGTAACCTGTTTCACCGGCGATTTGAATCTTGTCCATTAGGCTTGCCGGACGAATCGTGCTGGTATTTAGTGCGAGTGTAAATTGGCTCATCTGTTCCCCTCCTTTTATTCTTTGCTCTTTCCGGGTAGGTTGTTGATAAATCGGACATCAATGCGTGCGAGATCAATGACGGTATCGACTGGTTCCCCGCTGTATTCGCTGTGGAAGCTGACGGGCCCATCAAAGTTTCTCTCCATTAAGGTTTTGAGTGCGGTTTCCCAATCGACGAAACCGTATCCCATTCGGACCACCCGTGTGCCGCCGCCCGGGGGTCGCATCATATCCTTAAACGCGACTACTGCGAGGTAGTCCTTCACGATGTCGAGTGCCATATCGATCGGTTCTCCGACAATCGAGAGGTGCCCGGTATCTGCGAATACGCCCACGTGCTGCGGATCGAATCCTTTGACGAGGTTCATCACGGCGGATGAGTTCAGCCCCATTGAAGTCCCCGAATGGTTGTGAAGGCAGGTGCGGACGCCGTGTTTGGCGGAGAGGGCTTGGAATCCGTCGAGGGCTTCGCGGATGCGATCGACCTGCGCCCAATACCCCCCATCTTCCTTCGACCAGTGCCAGTAACCGACCTTGAGATTGGCGACCTCTGCCTCTCCACATGCTGCGTATACTCGCTGCACATCGGAGTCTTCCGGGTCCAGAAAACTGGTGGGCGTCGTCACAAGCGGAATTGACAATCCTTCATCGGCGAACCGCTTGGCAGCTGCTGGCAGCTGTTTAGCGGCATTTTCGGGATTGACCGGATAACCGGGACGTACGCACAGATCTGCGCCTTCCACGCCGACCGATTTCAGGGCCTCCATAATACCTGCGACATTTAAGCCTTCCAAATGTTTCGTGAACATGATGTATTTCATCGAGAATGATTCCTTTCCGTTTGGAGTTGCCATAATTTTAGATCTTTGCAGATGGTATCATAAAACCGTCGGAGAGTCAAATTCTCGATAGCAGATCAATAGACAAACTCCCAATGGCCTCGAGCCCTGGGAGGCATAATAATACCTAGTGGGGTGTCCGTCAATTCGTGGCACTTTGAGTCTACCCCGAACCCTTACCCCCCTAACCCCCCGCAAGCAGGGGGAAGGGTGCAAGTGGAGGCGCAACCCGGTGGGGTGTCTGTCAATTCGTGGCTCTTTGAGCCTACCCCAAACCCCTACCCCCCCGTAAGCGGAGGGGAAAGAACGCAAGCAGGGGGAGGGGACGCGGAACGTGCTAACACTCCTGTCGGCTGAACTGGAGTTGCCTGATTCATCGGGCGTCGTGAGGCGTATAGATACCAACACTGTCGTGCAATAGCATCCGGCTCCGTTCACCAAACCCTGTCGAGGGACACACCCAGTATTTGATGAGTCACCGACCTAAGAGGGTTTGAACGTTCAACCCTGTAAGTCTTACCCAAGTTGCGACGTACTCTACAGTGCTATACACCTGTCGACAAAACTTACTTGTTGCGATCGGTGGTGATTAGCAGCCCACCAATCTCGCATAGCGGCGCAAGCAATTCGACCTCCTGCTCTGAGTAACCCCCCGGACGATTACCCAGCGAGGTGGCACCGACCAAATCGTCGTCCACGAGAAAGGGCAGCCCTAGGAACGCCTTGAGGCCTGCATGACCGAAGGGGAGTCCACCGCTCCGTGGGTCATTTGGTGGGTCGTTGGTCAGCACTGGGCGTTGACCGGTCATGATTGCTCCATTCAATGTGTCCAGATTATGAAACTGGAGGTCGGTGACGATGTCGTACAAGCCGAAACCGGGCTTGTAGATGTCTGTCACCGCATGTGAATATAAATACGGCTTGTTCATCGCGCTATAACGGACTTCGGCAAGGAAACCGAATGGACTGTGGGAGACACGGAGAACTTCCGGCAGTAGATGGACGAATGCCTTTGTGAGTGATTCGGTGGTGGAGTAGGCCTTTAACGCTTGTGCCAGGGTAGATAGTAATGCTGCCGATGCTTCGTTCTTCTGGCTCGCTACGCGCTCATCCCAGAACAATTCCAGCTGCAATACAGCTTTTCGGAAGAAGGGATTTCCTTTGTCGTCGGCGATGGCATTGACGCTTTCGATGAGTTCCCTCCATTGGGTATGAAGAACATTTGAACGGTTGCCGGACATCTATCAAAATTCCTTTCAAGTGGGATGGGACGATTCTCGGACACAGGCTATGGGTTCGTCTTGACCCATCCCTGATACTCGCTCCACGCATCTTCAGGGTTGATGAAGGGTTTGAAGACGACGCGCCCATTAAAATGGTACGGCTTTAACACCTCACAGTTCCTAATGATTAGCGCGAAATCCCATGCCGGGTTGTTCAAGCCGCCGCCCGTTGGCTGAATGGCGAATCGCAAATCGTCCTCGTGCCTGAACATCATTTCCAGCATTCTAAATTACCCCCCCTAGCCCCCCCGCAAGCGGGGGGGAATAGGCTTAATGAGCATGGAGCTGACGCATTACCGGACAGGGTTTAGCGGGGAGAAGAAATGATGGCACGCGGAGCGTGCCTACTACTATCGGTTTCATTGTCGCCGCCCGATGAATCGGGCGTTGCGAGGCATGTTCACCGAATTTGTGATGGGGGCGCAGAAGCTGTCCTCGCTGAAATCGGGGGTGCCTCAACTGCGAAATGCACCCACATAAGGCCTTCTGTCGGTTGATTTTCCAAAATTGACACGAGAGACGTTTCGGGGTCGAGATATGAATCTGGACCGACAAGGCGTCAAGGGTTCAACGGTATAAGTCCTAAATAATTTTGTGTAGATTTACGTGGATTCGTGGATAAGGAGGAGTGAATCCGGTAATTAGTTTCTGTTGCACGATTTCTTCACACCTCGCGCTTGCGACTCAAAAACGCCTCTAATCCTTGTTGAACCTCCGGCGTTGTGAAACAGGTCGATAACGCCAATGCTTCGTAGGAGATTTCAAACCCATTCTCCGGCATCGGATTTCGCGTCAACGCAGCTTTAGCGGCTCTTACCGCAACCGGGCTTTTCTGAGCGAGCGACTCGGCGATCCGCTGGACTTCATCCATTAAGTTTTCCCTAAGAATAACGCGATTCACCAATCCCAAGTCGTGTGCGGTCTGGGCGTCAATCCGTTCACCGAGAAATACCATCTCTTTTGCTTTTGCTTCGCCGATGACGTGCAGCAGGCGATGGGTGCCGCCCCATCCCGGGAACCAACCGTGTGTAATCTCCGGCAAGCCGAAACTTGAATCCTCTGACGCAATCCGCAGGTCACATGCCAGCGCAAATTCGAGCCCGCCGCCGACCGCGTAGCCGTTAATTGCTGCAATTACTGGGACGGACAGACTGGCAAGCCGACTGAGGACACGATTCCCATCGTTGACCCATTTGCGGATGTCAGGGGGATCAAAGGTTGCGATATGGTTGAGGTCCGCTCCGACGCAGAAGGCCCGTTCTCCACTTCCCTCAAGCACAACGACACGGACTGATTCATCTTGATGTAAACGGTTTGCCTCTGCGTCAAGCATATCCAGCATTTCACGGTCAACGGCATTAAGTTTTTCGGGGCGGTTCAGTTGGATTGTGGCTATCGCCTCCGTTTGACGGACGACGATTTTGCCACCTGTCTCAGCCATTTATTCTTTCCCCGCTTCATTTTGCACCTGTTGTGCTGCCTCTAACAGTGCGCTCGCTAAAAACTGTGGGTTGACTTCAGCTTTCCCGCGGAACGTCCTGACCTTCTCGCCATGAATCTTTAACACGGCGAGCTCCTTGCCACCCAAGTGAATTCCGACCTCTGCGTTTCGGGTTTCGCCCGGACCGTTCACCTCACACCCCATGACAGCGACAGGAATTTTGATATTGTGTTTTTCTAGCAGTTCTTCGGCGATGGCGACGATACCTTCGTAATCTGCCTCTGCATCGCCGCGTCCACAGAACGGACAGGAGACAACATCAAGGAGGTTATCCGCCAAGCCGAGTGTGCGGAGCAACTCCTTCGCTGTCAAGACCTCCTCTGCTGGATCACCAGTGATTGAGATGCGGATGGTATCCCCGATGCCTTCCATTAACAGGGTGCCAATGCCAATCGTGGATTTGACGTGCGCCCGGCGGGGCGTTCCTGCTTCCGTTACGCCGAGATGGAGCGGGTAGCGGACTTTGGCGGAGAGGAGCCGATTCGCCTCAATCATCCGCAGCGGTTCGCTGGATTTGACGGAGATGATGATGTCGGTAAAGTCGTGATTTTCACAGATGTTGACGTGCCGCATCGCACTTTCAACAAGGGCTGCGGCTGTGGGTGAAGGGTATTTATCCAATAAATCTTTTTCGAGCGATCCTTCGTTGACACCGATACGGATTGGAATGTGTGCAGCTTTGGCAGCGGAGAGGACTTGTGCAATCCGTTCCTCAACCCCGATGTTGCCGGGGTTGATTCGCACTTTCGCAATGCCGGCGTCAACCGCTGCCAGTGCATACCGATAATTAAAATGGATGTCTGCGACAATTGGCACAGGCGCGCGTTTGACCAGTTCGGGTAGTGCTTTGGCATCTCTCTCTTCCGGGACGGCAACGCGCACAATCTGTGCACCGGCTTCCACGCACCTTTCGGTTTGGCGCAGTGTGGCGTCAATATCGTGGGTCAGCGTGGTGGTCATCGTTTGGATCGAGATTGGGTTGCCGTTGCCGATCGATATGTTTCCGACATTGACTTGCCGCGTAGGTTTTCGATTGTTGATTTGGAGTAGGTCTTTCATGGTTTTCTTTCTTTTATCAACGGGGATTTCCTGAAGCAGCTTGCTCCAGATCGTCCACAAACCGCTCTACCAGATCTCGGTAACGCTGAAATTCTTCATCAACATCATCAATGGGGTACTCGCCACGATAGGAAAAGCTGATGTGCAGGGTGTCAATAATTTCCCGAAATCGCTCCGAGAAGGGTTCAGGCAGTGCACGGCGCAACTGCCCCCATCTCCTTTGTTCGCTGTTGAGATACGCCATAGCAGCATTGCGAGCAACATCAAATAGCTTGTTAAAAGCGTCCTTATAGGCTTCATCTTTGATATCCGGATCTTGTGCATTTTGAGCATTTGAAAAATTTTGATCGGCGAAGTAGAAAATCTTCCGTGCCCGTTCAAAAGTAGGTGCAGGCACCTCCATCACCTCCTCTATCGTTTGTCCATCACCTGCGAGCACTTGTCCGACAGCTTTTATGCCCCAAGCAATACTGTCGCCGAGTGCTTCCCCCGGCTGTCGTGCTATCACATCCACATTTATAGGGAAGTCTGCCACCGCATCAAGATAAATGCCATAATCCTTCCGCTTGGTTGTTGTAACAACCAGATCAATATCGCGTGCCAGAGAGGGAGCATAGACGAAGGATCCGAACATAACGATGTCCCGAATATCAGCATCTGCGGCACGTAAGGTTTCACAGAGGTTGTCGAGCTCTCGCTTGGTAATGTGTGCCATTTTATATCTCACTATTAACCAATGGTGCTGGTTCGCAACTGTCGATACGCTCTCCGGTCAAGGACCGTAGCTTGGTTCATTAATGAACTAATATACTAATGTACTCTTGAACTCAATATCCTCACCGGCTCGCACGAAGGGGTCTTACTTGCTTTCGGTGTCTATGGTCCTGGACGTGCAATGAATTGCACTATTACAAGCAAGCCTCGTCGCCTATGGAACCCCCAATCTAAAGGTTCGTAAGCACATCTTGGAGCGTCTCGAAAATCCGGTCCGCTTCAGCAATCGTCAGGATAAGGGGTGGGGCGAGGAAGATGATATTTTCAGGCTCGTCCACCGTCTGCCCAATCCGTCCGACGATGATGCCTCTCTTCAGAATTTCTGCACAGATTGCCTTTGTTGTGGCGGTATCGAGTTGTGTGCCATCGCTATCCTTGACCAATTCAACACCGATCATCAGCCCCTTCCCTCTGACATCTCCGACGATGGGGAGGCTCTCTAGCGTCTTCAAATTTTTGAGGAGGTAGCCCCCGACACGCTCGGCATTTTCTGCTAGTCGTTCCGCCGTAAGGATCTCCAGGTTTGCCAGTCCTGCTGCACATGCAACGGGGTGCCCACCGTAGGTACAGACCTGTGCGAACTCTCGGCTTTCCTCCGGCTCACCGAGAAATTCTTCAAAGACGGTATCGCTTGCCACACATGCGCCTAGCGGAATGTAGCCGCTTGTGAGCCCTTTGGCGAGGGTGATGATATCTGGTGCCACATCCCAATGCTCGCAGCCGAATAGCCTACCCGTTCTGCCGAAGCCGGTGATCACTTCGTCGATGATGAGTAGAAGCCCGTACTGATCACAAATCTCTCTGACTCTTGGAAGATAGGTGTCCGGCGGCACAAGCACTCCGCCGCCGCCAATGATCGGCTCGGCAATCACCGCTATAACTGTCTCTGCCCCTTCCCACTGAACCACCTTCTCGATTTCGTTGGCACAGGCAATGCCGAAATCGGATTCGCTGCAGCCGTGCGCGTATCGATAGGTGTAAGGGGGATGGACATGGTGAAAACCGGGGACAAGTGGTTCAAACGCTTTCCGACGACGGGTTTGCCCCGTTGCGGACATCGCGCCGTAAGTGAACCCGTGATACCCGCGATAGCGGCTGATAATCTTGTAGCGATTCTCGCCTGGATATTTCTGCCGCCCGTATTGCCTCGCCATTTTTATCGCGGTCTCATTGGCTTCCGATCCGCTGTTGCAGAAGTAGACGTGATTCAGGCTACCCGGCAGGAGTGTTGTTAATTTTTCAGCTAGAAGCGTTGCGGGAATGTTAATCTGTGCGTGTGGGTAGTATGGTAACTTCTGGATTTGCTCATAAACGGCATCGGCAATCTCCTGTCGCCCATAGCCGACGTTGACATTCCACAGTGCAGAGTAGGCGTCTAAATATTCGTTTCCATCTGCGTCGATAATTGTTGTTCCGCTGGCTTTTTCAAAGACGAGGAGATCCGACTGATCTAGAAGCTGATGTTGAAAGAGCGGATGCCACGCGTGTGCCTGATCCATTTTGCGATAATCCTGGGTAGATAGCTCTTTTGGGGCATTTGCCATCATTGTTTGATATTCTCCAGATGATTATGTCAGGAGATTTAGGAAATCTCCCTGACAGTGGAATGTTTTGTTATTAAACTATGTTGGTGCATCAGTTCATTGGTTCGTTGGTATTGGGTCTCATGGTTGCCGTTCAACCTAACTTCGTTCCGAGGGGCTTTGACCTACAACCCGCGATTGTGTCGCAGTGAGATTCAATGTATGTTCCGTCATGTTCTCTCCTCTGAAAATGGGCGGATTGGCGAATAGTGGAACCCTCCAAAAGGATAACCGATTTTCGGGTTAAGGGCAAGGAATTTTCTATCGTCCTGATACAGGGTTTTGGGAAAATTAATACGGCAACATGCCTCCGGACACGTTGAGGGCTTGTGCGGTGATGTAGCTTGCGTCTGATGACACTAGATAGGCGATCAGGTTAGCGACATCTTCCGGCTGCTGGATGCGACCAACTGGGATGCCGGCTGCTGCTCGCGCTTTCACCGAACCGACCGGTTCACCTTCCAACTGTGCGACCTCACGATCAATTAGATCCCACATCGATGTATCCACAATGCCGGGGCACACACAATTGACCAGAATCCCGTGCGGGGACAACTCCAGGCCGAATTGTTTGGTGAGCGCGACAACGGCGTGCTTGCTGGCAGCGTAGGCACCCAGCGGTGTACTTTTGCCGGGGGCGATTTTGCCTGCGCCGGAGGCATTATTGATGATTCTGCCACCGTTACCCTGATCGATCATTTGGTGTGCCGCCGCCTGTGAACAGAGTAACACGCCTTTTGCGTTCACGTTCATCAGGGCGTCCCACGCAGCCTCGTCGGTGTCCATAAGCGATGCGATGATTGCGATTCCCGCGTTGTTGACCAGAATATCCAACTTGCCAAACCGTGCGACTGTCTCGGACACCATTCGCTCGGTATCGGCTTTGTTTGTTACGTCCATTGTGAGGGGGTGGGCGGTCGCGGCGGTTGACCCGATTTCTTCGGCAACCCCTTTCGCATTTGCTTCATTGATATCTGCAACGGTGACGCTGGCTCCTTCACGAGCTAACCGTAGGGCGGTCGCTCTGCCAATCCCGCGTCCGGCACCTGTTACAATTGCCACCTGTCCGTCGAGTTCGTACCTTGGCACTGTTTACCTCCTGATATAGTATTTCATTTTGCAGCATCTAGTCAATTGGCGTCGTCTGATAGTAACATGGTCGCCTTAGTCAAGGCAAGAAATTTGATCAATGTCACAACTGTCTGAATCAGGATTTACAGGATTTAAGGATTCACAGGATTGGGTAATTCATGTTTACATCTCAATGACGGGCTGTGTGTGAGGTAGGTGTCTCCTTATTGTCTGAATCAGGATTTACAGGATTGGGTAATCCACGTTAATCTGCGCTAGCGATGGAGGGGATGGTCACCTAACAGCAGCAGTAGAGGTTGGCTTGACGATGCTTTGTTGATTGTGTGCGAATATTATCTACCCAATGAAACAATTGTGTGGTAAAATCTACAATTTTGTGGTAAAATCTATAACGATCATGACCTTGGATTTCCTCCCATTAATCGGATTGCTTATAAGAACCCCTACCCCCTAACTCCCCGCAAGCGGAGGGGAATTTGTTGCGGGTGGGGGAGGAATCGCAAGCGGTGGGGAAAGCACCCCCGTAGGCGACGCGCAATGAATTGCGCGTCATAACGGGTGATCAATCACCCTACTACCTCAGGAGAAGTTGTCAGCCCATCTTTCGATGGCCCACTTTAGTGGATAGAGCGATTCCACTCCTAAAGGGGCAGCGAAGAATCCTAAGCCTTTAGGACTGGGAGGCCGTCAAAGAAAAGAGTTGATAGCTGCCCCCGCCCCAGAGGGGCGGTAAGTGTATAGAATTTTTAGCGATGACGTCAACTATATTTATGCACCTCCCTCATACAATTAATCGACTCCGCCAACAGGGGGGGAACATATCTTAAATAGAAAATAGAGGGATACCATGGGACAAAAAATGCGCCATATCCTCGGCCTTTCCGGGGGCAAAGATAGTTCGGCACTCGCTATCTACATGCGGGACACCGTGCCGGAGATGGAATACGCCTTCTGCGATACGGGAAAGGAATTGCCGGAGACGTATGAATTTCTCGATCGATTAGAAGCCTTTTTGGGCAAAAAAATTGAACGGTTAAACACCGAGCGTGATTTTGACCATTGGCTTGCTATAAATGGTGGATTACTGCCCTCATCGCAGGTGCGTTGGTGTACACCACAGTTGAAGATTAGACCCTTCGAGGAATTTGTCGGTGAGGATAAGGCTTATAATTACATCGCGATCCGTGCCGACGAGGACCGCGTTGGCTATAAGCCCCTGAAGAACGTTGAGGCACGAAATATCGAACCCAAATATCCGTTCAAAGAGGCCGGGATCACTGAGAGGGATGTCTATCGGATTTTGGAGGAGAGTGGCCTCGGTTTACCCGAGTATTATAAATGGCGAACGCGCTCCGGGTGCTACTTCTGTTTCTACCAACGCAAGGCGGAGTGGATTGGATTAAAGAAGAATCACCCTGAGCTATTTGAACTCGCCAAGGGTTATGAGAAATTTAACTCGAAAACAGGCGAGAGGTATACTTGGAGCCAAGGTGAGAGTTTAGAAGAGCTGGCGGCCCCTGAGCGGGAACGGCAGATTAAGGAAAACCATGCGAAGGCAATGGTACAGGAAAAAAAGTCCCAACCGAATCGCCCGTTAATTGAAATCTTCGGCGATGTCCTTGATGATGAGGACGATGAGAAGCCATGCTTGATTTGTGATTTGTGAGACTAGGAAAAATCTTATTCATAAGGAAACTAGGAAATCTCTATGTAATGTAGCAATAGGTGCCTTGGAAAATAGAGGCGATAGCTACCACCTTACAAAAACCGGGGGAGAAGATGCGTATAAAAGAAGGGGCATGGGATGCAGGACGTGTATTTCAAGCGTTGGGGCGCATAGGATACGATCCGATATCTGCTATTTTAGATCTCGTGGATAATTCAGTGTCAGCAAGCGCTACCTCCGTTGTAATCAAAGCGAAGACAGAGAGTGAAGAACGAACAAAACGACAACGTGGAAGGCCGCGAGCGATTTTAAAGTCACTGGTTATTGTAGATAACGGCTGCGGTATGGATGAGCAGGGGTTAGATAATGCCCTTACCTTAGGTTCTTCAGCACAACGATATCATGCGAAAACGCTTTCAAAGTTCGGTATAGGCTTGAAATCAGCTGCCTCATCACTAGGAAAGCAGTTAGAAATAGTATCACGTTCTGACAATGGTTCAAATGATGTTCGCAAAGTCGTGTTAGATCAAGATTTAATTGTTGAGAAGGGAAAATATGTTTACGATTTAACCAAGCCCACAGACGAAGATCTCAATGAATTGGACGCTTGTACTCAAGGGAAATCTGGTACTTTAATTCGTATCACCAAGCTATTTCATGAATCCCTACCGCCTACCTCTGAAATTATACACGGATTAAAGGCTAAAGCCGGTGTAATTTACTACTACTATTTGAAAGGCATAGTTGAAGGAGCCAAACGCCTCTCGCTGAAAATTGATGATTATGATGTCCCACCGATAGATCCTTTGTTTATAGATGAAATTGACGTTGATAATGGTGATTTGAACGAGCACAATTGGGATGGGCTTCACCCAAAATGGATTACAAAATTACAGGCAATTCAACTTGATTCTACCGCAAGTATATGGGCACGAGTTGAAATAACGCAACTTCCGCATCCGCCGAGCGTAGAACGTAAAGGCTTAATGAGCCGGAAGGATTGCCGGGACCGTTATCTGATTGGATCAGGAAATTATGGTTTCTACATTTATCGTAACTGGAGATTGATTTCGTGGGCAGATGGGTTAGCTTTCGTGCCACAAGATCAGGATTTATGTGCTTTTCGTGGCCGGCTGTTAATCGATAGTGACGCTGATGATATTTTAAATATAAATGTTACGAAGAATCGTGTAAATCTTTCGGAAATTGCTCAAGACCAGCTTAAACCAGAGGTTCAGGAGGCGATAAAAAAGAGTCGGATTGCTTGGCGCACCGCGCACCGCCTTACGGTCGAGTCACTCACGCAAGGCCCTCATGATACCGCTAATCAGCAGTTAAATCGGATCTCGCAGCTCCAAGCCGATGAAGATAGGTTTGATGAGAGTGTTGCTCCTGCAGAGGAAAGAAAGGAGTTAGAGAAACGCCGGAATAAAGCTGTTAGCACGAAACCGATAAAGCCTGAAGATGAACAACATATCAAAAAAACAGGGCAGCGTGTTCTATATGTGGATACACTAGACAATAATCAACTATGGGAAAGAGCCCATGATCCTAGGGAAGGACTGATTGTAAGAGTCAATAAATCCCACAGATTTTGTCGGGATATTTTAGACACTGCCCACGACAATAGTAATCTGCTGAAGGTAATGGACCTCCTCTTCTATTCGATCACTAGAGGTGAATATGATCTCGTTTATAAATCAGAACAAGATGATGATGAAATTGAAGAGATTATGACGGAATACCGGGAGAGAGTTGGCGGAACTCTTTCAGATGTAATCCGAAGACTTAATCTAACTGATTTTTTGCGGAGGTATGAAACATTCTGTAGAAATTGGACAGGCAACAGTTTTTGATGTAACAATAGCGAAAAAAAACGGTTTTTTGTATACGATTTATGGGGTAGTTGACAATCTGGCAACTCTCTACGTTGGACAGACAAGAGGACGTACAGGGGCACTCGGTAGACTCGCCCAACATTTATCTGATGGAAATAATAATACTTATCTTCAACGTCTTTCCAATATTGATTACTATGAGGAAGTACCACTAGAAAAGGTTGATTTTGCAGCAATAAAATTCACACCGAAAGAGATATTTCAGATTGATAGCCAAGAATACCGCAAGGCAGTAGAAAATTTAGTACAATTACGATTAAGTAATTGGTTATATGAACATAATCTAAAGATTCGCATTGTTTCACAAACACGCCCTAATTCATACAGTAAACTTCAGGATGTTCAAGAAGAAGCAGATAGGATTTCTGGCCTATTGGAATCTTGGATTTTGGAATTTCATCGGTAGATGGGAAAAAAGAAAACGGAAATTTTATCAGAATCTTCCGATCTAACCCCCGTCTTTTAAGACAGGGATACAGATTGGCAAACGGTATTCAGTCAAACAATGGTTGAAACTGTCTGATTGTTAGCCGTTGTTAGGGATCGCCCTAACAGTCCGTTCCAGAGAGCGAAATCCTATGAAGTCCTACAATTTCAAAATGTATAGCCATCACGGCAACCGTGAGTTACACAAGACGATAGAGGGACACGCGGAGGTATGGAATCATTGCATTGCGCTCCAGCGTTGCTACTATGTTATCTACGACAAGTCTATCCGCAAGTTTAGATTCATCAATCATATATCTAAACTAATCCTAAAGGGACAGTGAAGAATCCCAACCCTTTAGGTGTGGGAGTACGTCAAGCACCCCCCTCATACAATTAATTGAATCCGCCAACAGCAGGGGGGCATATCTTAAACAGAGAGTTAGGGGATACCATGGAACAAAAAATGCGTCATATCCTCGGCCTTTCCGGTGGCAAAGATAGCTCAGCACTCGCGATTTACATGCGGGACAAAGTGCCGAAAATCCTGCCTTGCCTATCATAGATTCTCTCAAATAGCAGGCCATGAAAAATGAACAGAGAAGCAATTGCTCATAAATTTGAACAATTAAAAGTGTGGAAAAATGCTGACAGGAGAGCACCTCACAAGCCTCTGCTGGTTCTGTATGCCATTGGAAAGTTACTACGAGATGGGAACCGCTTCCTGCCATATTCTGAAATAGATGACAACCTTGGAAATTTACTGAGGGAGTTTGGTCCCAGACAAGCCAATGATAGAACACATTATCCGTTTTGGCGGCTCCAAAATGACGGAATTTGGGAGATATCTGATGCCGACAGAATTCGACAAACAGCCAGTGGAGACGCTCTAAGAAGCGATCTGGTCCGTTACAACACTTCTGGAGGTTTTCTCGAAGATATTGCTTATCAACTTCAAAACGATTCCAAATTGTCTTTTGAAATAATCCATAGCTTACTAGATGGTCATTTTCCTCCTTCGCTTCATGAGGACATTTTACAGGCTGTTGGGATTGGGTTTCCTCCTCAGATCTCCAGGTGGCGAAGGCCCAACTCCAACTTCCGGGCGAATATCCTGAAAGCCTACGAATATAAATGCGCTGTCTGTGGCTTTGATGTGAGATTGGGCACCTTGCCTATTGCGCTAGAAGCATCTCATATCAAATGGCGTCAGGCAGATGGTCCCGATACAGAAGTAAATGGATTGGCTCTATGTTCGTTACACCATAAGCTATTTGACCGTGGGGCGTTTACGCTGTCCGAGCAACTAGAAATAATGGTATCAGATGAGGCCAATGGTTCAGTGGGTTTTGAAGAGTGGCTTATGAATTTTCACGGTGAAAGGATCAACTTCCCTCAAAGGCAGTCCTATTATCCGCACGAAAATTTTATAAACTGGCACATCAGAGAGGTATTTCAAGGGGATTACCGTGAATTGTAATCGGCAGAATCGCAAAGGTATTCCGTGAGAGTCTTTAAGGTATTAAGCATACGGCGTATGCTGTACCCCCTTCCCCTGCTAAGAACCCTAAGCCCCACCTCAGTCCCGAATAACCATGACAGTGAAACTGATCAAAACCGTCGGTCTGCTCGGTATTGTCGGGGAAGCAAGCGTGAATCTGAAAAACTCAAAGGCTTTACTCCGTTACGCACTTGATGCTGCCGCGGAGACATTCCGGAATGAAGCTGATGAGTCTGTCCAATCGTTTGAGTCTGCATTGATGATGTTAGAGGGACGCTCTATTGTTATTTACCGTCGTTACAACGATGCCTATGCCCTATGGGAGGGAAGCGATATCGACATTGAAGCACGGCTCCGCGAGGCAGCAGGACACCTTGATCCAATGAGGGGCAAGTCAACAACATCGAGCGCGGAATCGAACAGGTTTTCGAGCAGTTTGGCGTGGATGGGGATGCGAACTTTCGCCTCGCTATCCTAGCCCGGCTGTCACAGAAATTGATGACACAGCTTGAAGATTCGGTGAACGCGGAAAGTGTATAATAACCTTTCAAATTTAAGGGAGAATTTGGTGAAAAAATTGACGCTTTTGTTGTTTTTACTTATGTTGGCAGCCTCTCTTTGGGCAGAAGAGGATTTGGAAGAAACGAAGGCTGAGAAGCCTAGCAAAAGCGGTGGTTTTGGGGGACCGGTATTAAAGGTTACAAGGATTAACAATGTATTCGGCTTGATAGTTGGTGGTCGAGGGGGCTGGATTTATAAACATAGGTATGCAATTGGGGGCGGATTTTACGGCTTGCTCAGAGACATAAAATCGTCTGATCCTGAACGTGAATTTGAGTTTGCCTACAGTGGACTGGAGCTGGAATATATTATCGCTCCCAGTCGAGATGTCCATCTCTCTGCCCAGACTTTGATCGGGTTTGGTGGGTTGACAGATCGATATCAGCGGTTTGATGGATCCTATGATGAATATGGTAGATTGGGTGGTCCCGACGATACTTTTTTTATTATTCAGCCGCAACTCAATATAGTATGGAATATGAAAACTTATCTCCAGATCTATTTTGGAGGGAGTTACCGCTATATCCGTGGCGTTGGCATCGCAGGAATCGATAACTCAGATCTGAACGGTACCTCGGTCGTGGTGACCTTTAGATTTGGTCGTAATGCGAAGGTGGAGCCGCCCGATCCTCCTGAGTTTGAGGGGATTGACACATTCTGAAAATTGGACCGTCTACGCTCCGAGACTCTTTTATGGGCGGGTGCCCCCCTCGAATCCCGATACCCACACGGTTTCTTCCCCCTAAGAACCCAAGACCCCCCTCGGTCCCCCGCAAGCAGGGGGAGGGCACAAGCGGCGGGGAAAGAACGTAAGCAGGGATGCAACCCGCAAGCAGGGGAGGACACAAGACGCGTAATGAATCGCGCTACTACTAACCTAATTAAGCCTCCGCACAAGCAGGGGAGGACACAAGACGCGCAATGAATCGCGCTACTACCAAACTAATTAAGTCCCTCCGCACAAGCAGGGGAGGACACAAGACGCGCAATGAATCGCGCTACTACCAAACTAATTAAATTCCCCCGCAAGCAGGGGGAGGGCACAAGCGGCGGGGAAAGAACGTAAGCAGGGATGCAACCCGCAAGCAGGGGAGGACACAAGACGCGTAATGAATCGCGCTACTACCAAACTAATTAAGTCCCTCGCAAGCAAGGGGAGGACACAAGACGCGTAATGAATCGCGCTACTACTAACCTAATTAAGCCTCCGCACAAGCAGGGGAGGACATAAGACGCGCAATGAATCGCGCTACTACCAAACTAATTAAGCCCCCGCAAGCAGGGGAGGACACAAGACGCGCAATGAATCGCGCTACTACCAACCTAATTAAATTCCCCCGCAAGCAGGGGGAGGACACAAGACGCGCAATGAATCGCGCTACTACTAACCTAATTAAAGCCCCCCGCAAGCAGGGGGAATAGACTCAGTGAGCCAGGAATTGACGGACAGCCTACCGAGTATTTAGCGGAGGGAAGGTAGCCTGTGATCTGGGCACTGTCTATATTTTTGGCCAGGCACAAGCTCTTGATCAAGTATCGGTGCTAAGAAGCCTGCATTTGAAGAAACATAAGATCTTTAGGAGTTTTGCTGCTTTGCACTTCATATTCTTCTCTTCACTTTGTTACAGACTTGGGCCTCTCCCTCACGTCGTTATCCACTGAGGACTTCGCGCTCCCGGTCTGAACCCGATAGCGGGAGCTCTATCCACGCCGCATTCCGAGCATGTGAAGCGTGAAAACCGACGATGGTTTCCAGTGTATCGACTGCCTCGGAGGCGGGGTACGGAAATTCGGTTCCATCATCAAGCCACGTTATGATTTCGGAAACGGCTTGGTCCATCCCTGTCACTCCATCGTTGGCACTGTGCCAATGTTCCTGACGCCCGCCCCAGTATTCGAGGGTTATGCTACTGCCATCGGAGATGGCGCGACCCTCCGTGCCGTTCAGGATGATTTGTCCCGGAACTTGAGCGTAGTCCCCTGCGTCTACCGTGACCATGGTTCCGCCCTCTAATCTTATGACACCCCACCCACCGGGGTCACGAAATTTCGGACCACGACAATCGGGTTTGCCGGCGAGGTCGAGCGTGGCGGAGACCGCCTCAATCTTTCGACCAGTGAGCATAAGGAGCGCGTCAATCATGTGGGTGCCAACATTTCCCAGTCTGCCAGATCCCCACTGCAACGACGCGGAAGTTAATTCTCCTAAACCATCCGCAGCGATATGCTCTCGCAGCCGTCGGTGGTTGAGATTGAACCGTCGTTGGTGGTTGATGACCAAAAGTGCACCCGTTTCGGCACATGCCTCAACCATTTGTTCCGCATCTCGAAGTCGTGTTGCTATCGGCTTTTCGCAATAGATAGCGCGGATCCCCTGCTTAGCACACGCCACAGAGATTTCCGCGTGCACCGGCGCATAGGTTGCTACGCTTACAATGTCGAGTGCCTCTTGCGCTAGCATCTCCTCCCAGTCGGCGTAGGTTGTTGCCCCTGCGCGCTGCACAAAGCGTTCTCTCCGTCCCGTATCGCGACTGCTGCCGGCGATTAGATTGACGCGGGGGTGATTGGACAGGGAGGCGAAGTGTGTACCGTCGAGGCCACTGACATGCTGACCGAGGGCGTCTCCTGAGACTTGGTCTGCCCCGCCGATAAAACCGAGCCCAATAATGCCTGCCCGGTAGGTTGCGTTGGTCATGGATTTACTCTCCTTGTTTAAAGGGACATTCCATTTTCGAGTTTGCTTAGGATAGCTTGATCCATCTCTATATCTGCCGCGGCCTGTCAAAGCAATTTTTCTCTGGTTTTTCTCAAAGCTTGAATCTTTTGACCAAAAGATTGCATCTTATTTTCCTGTACAAAATCCGTCTTGACCCTTTGATTCAAGAATAATAATATCACGAAAATAAAATTGCAACATAGAAATTGATCGCTTTCAAAATTCCGTAGGAATTGCAATTGATATTCACTATGGACGTTCGCCGTGCTGTAACCGCTCTTCAATCAGATCTAGAATTGGTGGCACATCCCAGATTCCATCTACCACATAGTGTGCGCCGGTCTGATACATCCGCGTATACGCCTGTGCCAGCTTGGCCTCTAGTATATCTTGGGGTAGGTCCGCGATCTCCTGTGCATTGAGTCCAATTTCATTGCCGGTTTTGGCGAGGCCGATGGTCCACATGCCGGCGTTGAGTCCTTCTTCGATGTCTGGGAGGGTATCGCCCACTTTGACAATCGCTTCCATCGGATAGATACCCAGATTCATAGCGTTTTGCAGGCACATCCACGGTTCTGGACGCCCTGCCGGTACATCGCTGGCGCAGACCGTTGCGTCCGGTGTGTAGCCACGATTTCCTGCCTCTTTGAGGAGGAGCTCCATCATTTCTCGGAGGTATCCGGTGGTGGAGCCGATTTTGAGTCCTCGGCTGCGGAATGCTGTGATAGCTTCTAGGGTGCCGGGGATGAGATCTGCGTAGTCTGCGAGGCAAGCGAGTTGAAGGGGAATAAACTCTTGGAACATGGCTTCGACGTCGGTTTCGTTGGGGTTGCGCCCATGAGTCTCCAGCCATCGCTGTGCCACGGATTCGAGCTGCGAGATCTCCCGAATATGTACTTTTTTATGTGCTCCCATCGGAACACGCGCTTCTTCGATGGTGATTGGAACGTTTTTGCGCTGGTAAACTTCAACGAACACAACGGCGGGCGCATAGCAGCCATAGTCCATGGTTGTTCCTGCCCAGTCTAGGATTATTGCCTTTAACGGACCACGATAGTTTCGCTGATAGGTATATTCAAATTTTGTCAATGTGTGACCTTTCTATAAGATTAAAAAATTATTGCTGCAGCAAATCAATCTCTTTCCGCCGTTCAGCGGACTGATACATCGCCTCTGTGATGCGAGCGACGGTCAAGCCAATTGCACCGGTATCAATCATTTTAACGCGCCCCAACAAGCCCCAGACAACATGCTGCTGTGAACTCTCATAGCCCTCCCCCATGTATCCGAGGGAGCGCAGGCGTCTTTCATAGGCATCGATATCGAAGATTACGTCTGCATCCATGCCGTAGAGGTCAGTGTAGAAGGTAAACGGGTTTAGTTTGATTCCGCCTTTTGAGCCCATGATGCGGTCGCCTTCGCCGCCGCCCATGTTGGCTGCCCATGCTTCTTCCACAAACATTGTGACCCCGCCTTTGAAACGGACAAAGCCGGTGCCGAGTTCCTCGACATCGTAGCCACTTGCTTGTCGGCGCCCTTCGTCCATGTCAAGCTCTTGAAAGGTGGACGCGCTTACAGTTTCGATTTCGGGATTAGCGAGTAGGTAAACCATTCGTGCCATGTTATAGATGCCTGTGTCCAACAATGTACCACCCCCCGCTTTCTCCCGTTGAACGAAGTGGGGTGTCGCGTAGCCATCAACATAGGGGCGTCCGCGACGGCGATAGTGGCTTGTCTTGACATAGTAGACGTTGCCGAGCGCATCTGCTTTGATGAGGCGTTTGGCGGCCCGTGTCTCTCTGGTGAAGACCGTTGCCATTTGCACCGACAACTTTTTCCCTGTTCTCTGTGCGGTCTCATACATTGCGATTGCTTCTGGACCTGTTTTTGCCATCGGCTTCTCGCAGTAAACATGCTTCCCTGCTTCGAGTGCTGCGATTGTAATCGGGGCGTGCAGGAAATTGGGTAGACAGACATCGACACTATCAATTTCGTCAATTTTCAGCAGGTCGCGATAATCGGAAAAAACGTGCGGAATATCATGCTCCTGCGCGACCCGTTGGGCTTCGGATTCATCTATGTCTGCCACTGCAACAATATCGACATCATTAAGCATGGACTGATAGCCGCGCAGATGGCTTTTGCCGATGATTCCGGTGCCGATAACACCAACTTTGAGCTTATCTGACATGGTTTTCTCCTGAGAGTGGATAAGGTGTGAAGAATGAAACGTAACATAATGCGTGAGATGTAAGGGCTATCCTGCCATCCTGCATTTACTCCTCTAAGATTGTGTTTCGTGTGCGTTCAAAAATTTCGATGGCGTATTCCAGATGGGCCTGGGATTTGATGTTGAACGAAACTCCGTATTTTTTGGGTGTTACGTCAGGGAGGTTCGATCGACACTCGGCGATGTGCCTCGGCGTGAAATCCCCGTGGGCATCGATCCGAAAATGGGTTGCTCGTTTCGATGGATATGACCCCATCCACCACCTTCCGCCAATTGTCATGCGAATCTGGGCGATTCTCGGCCGAAGAATTGCACCGCACGATTCCACGTAATTAAAGAATTGTTGGGCAACCTGATGGAGTTCTTGATTCTTGGTAAGTGTGGCGAGAAAACGCTCGCGGGTTAAGAGCTGCCGGGGGGTGTATTGATAGGTGGCGCGGGATTCCTCAATGGCAGCGGTGCCGAGTATTGTCTTTGTAGCAATCAGGATTTCGTCAGGTGCTTGGTAGGAGAAGTAGGAAATGTAGGTCAGGTCGATGCCACCGCGCCGGAGGTATTCGGCGATATCGAGGACACGCACATCAACCCCTTCAGAAACAAGAACCATCCGCTGCTTACGATTGAAGGCAGACATCCTCATGGCACCCAATTCGTAGCTGAAGAACGCGCTGTGCAGTGCGAGCAGAGAGGTAAACTCGCGTCCTTGTCCCTGAAACCAGCGTCCTGCAAAACGCTCCAGATCGGCAAAGGAGAATTTGGCAACGGCTGCGGCGTATTCGAGAATTTGTGCAACCGCCGCACGGGAGGCTTTTCCCCGCTTGAGTTCGATGACGATACAATTTCCTTGACGGTCGAGTGCGAGGAGATCGATTTTTTGGGATTTTCCGATGGGAACTTGTCGGCTGATTATACAAATGCGCTCGTTTCCTAGGAGAAGATTGGGATCCTGCTCGAGTAGGTCTTCGAGGTCGCGCTCTTCTTCAAAGCGCAACGGGGCTAGTTGTCGAAAGCCTTTCCCTTCCCATCGATAAATTTCCATTGAATCGTCCTTTCGCGTTCAGGGGATTTTTCGCAGGCGTGTGTTTGACAGGATAATTTCCAAGATTAGCAGGAGCGTAGCAGGGATTAAAGGGTACGCGGCGAGCTCCTTATAACGGATGTATTCCAGGGTCTCAATCTTTGTTGTTTCAAGCTGGTTAATTTCTTTATAAATCTCAGCGAGTTTTTGATTATCGGTCGCCCGGAAGTAACGTCCGTCTGTAATTTCTGCGATCTGTTTGAGCATTTCTTCATCAACATAGGTCCGAGTCTGGCTATACTGCAATCCAAAAACGGGATCACGATAGGGAATAAGTGCACCGCCTTCTTGCCCCATGCCGATGGTATACACCTTGATGTTGAGGGCTTTGGCGGCTTGGGCAGCGGTCAACGGATCAATAGTTCCGGCGTTGTTCTCCCCGTCGGTGAGCAAGATTGCAATTTTACTCTTGGTTGTTGAATGGCGGAGTCTATTGGTAGCATTGGCAAGGGCATCCCCGATGGCGGTGCCATCTTCAAGCATACCAATCTCGACATTAAGGAGCAGATTCCCCAAGACCCGGTAATCGAGCGTGAGGGGACATTGTGTGTAACTTTCACCGGCGAAAACAACTAATCCGATGCGGTCGTTCTTCCGCTCTCCTAAAAAGTCGTGGATAACCGCTTTTGCTGCGTGCAAACGGTTATGGGGCTTGAAATCTTCCGCTCGCATGCTTCCTGAAATGTCAAGGATTAGCAGAATATCAATACCTTCAGAGGCAATCTGCTCGCGGCTTTGGGATGACTGTGGCCGGGCGAGGGCAAAAATCATGAGAACGACGACAAGAAATCGCGCAAAATTCAGGGCCGGAAGGGACCGAACCCAAAAGCTGGGCGTAATCTGACGGCTGATACTGAGGTCTGAAAAGCGGATATGACCGCTGTTTTTCTGACGCAAATACCAGAGGAGGAATGGCAAAAGCAGGAGTAACAGGAGAAATCCAGGATGTTCCAATCGCAAGAGCACACCTCAAACTGTTGAACAGAACATTGAAACGTGATGGCCCGATGCCGTTGCGTCGTACCGACGCTTACGGAATCGTGGATCCACGGTCTCGTAAGTCTTTCGGAAGGAAAGGCAACGATACCGGGACGTGAAATTTGAAGTATTGCCCTTCCCGATGGGATCAGAGCAATAGGGGCTATGAATCAGGCAAGATGCCCAATCTACGGAGGTAGTTCATTGGTTCGTTAGTACCATTGCAGCGATTACGCTGCACTGTGCCGCAGTGTGCACAGGGGTTACGGCATATAGGATCTCGATGAGGTCAGGATTCAAAGTAGTATTATCGATGAATCCTTGGGGGAGAATATTCCCGGTGCTGGCTCTTGGCAAGTTGAGTCGGTTTCTGACCAAACACGGTTCGGAGACTAATGCCAATTCCGATGGTACTTGCAATAATAAAGGTTGGAATACTGAGGTAGGGAATTACCGTTGCCATTCGATAAATCCAGTATCCAACAATGACCGCAACGATGTTTGATTGGTGTGGAAAGATTGTGTTTCCAATTGAGAGAAAGATTGCAGTTTTCCCATAAATTGCTATTGGCAACAAGAGAGCACACAATAGCAGTGCGAACGGGATACCCGCAATCGAGAGGATGAGCAGGATTGACAAATAAGGCACGATTACCAGAACAATCAATCCGAGGAACGTGCTTCCAATTGGGCGATGGGCGATAGTAGATGCCATATTGTTGATCTGTTGTGGAAATATCAGTACGAGTAGCAAATGGACGAGCGTTAGTGTGATGAAGGTCATCAGCTCCCAACCAAACCATGCGTATTGCCGATCTCCCCATATCTCCTTTGGCATTCCTTCCATCATTAATGACGTGGCTGCGGTTGCCAATTTCAAACCGTTAATTTCTTCGTAGGCATCGGTCCCATGCTTTGTCTTGTTCCGTAAATCTTCTTTATCGATAATTTCGCCCAGAACCACTGTAACTTTGCCCGTTACTTGTGCGTCTGGGCTAATTTCAACATTTCCTCCAAATACAAAGATATAACCCTTTACACGCCCTTGAATCTTTGCATCTCCGGCGACTAGAATAATGTCATTAACGATTTCTGTGGTTGCCAGATTGACTCTACCACCAATTTGCACAATTCGGGAGATATCTTCTGGATCGGTTGACAGAGTTGCTCTCCGGGGTGGGGAAGATATTTCGGGTTGCGTTGGGGTGGATTTTTCAGCCTGCGTGGAGGGATCTGTCTCACTGTGTTCAAGTTGGGCGGTAACGGAGTGGAATGGGGGTGTTCCAAGACTGAGATATAAGGCTATAATTAAATAGACGACTTTTGTCATTAAAATGCCTCGAATGGGAAGGATGGTATAATAGATATAATAGTAGTATATTTTTCAATTTTGACCTGTACAAGATATTGTATGAAAATTGCCTCTTCTATAGGATATATTGTACGATACTATAAGGCATTTCAACAAGCTTGTCAATAAAAATTTACAAAGTGCGTCTGATTTGAGGCGGAGTTTGTCACTTTTTTTGTCGATTTGAAGATTCATCTTACCAAACAACAACTAATATCTTGCTAAGATCCTGTAACATAGGGTAAAATTAAGGATGAATTTTCTCTGCTTGAATAAACAGACTAAATCTATGACCGGAGTTAAACGGGCTTGAAAATATTAACGAGATACACCCTCAAAGAATTTTTCCCTCCTTTCCTTTTAGCACTTATCTGCTTTACTTCTATCCTATTGCTTGATGAGATCTTCAGGTTGACCAAGCTCTTCGTGAGCAAGGGGGTAAGTCCCCACTATTTGGTTCAGTTGCTGATTTATGTACTGCCGGCGACCCTTGTTGTAACGATTCCGATGGCAACACTTGTGGGGATTCTGCTTTCACTTGGGAGGTTCTCGACGGATAATGAAGTAACTGCTATGAAAGCCCACGGCATTGGCTTCCATCAGATCCTGTTGCCGTTACTGGCTATCTCTACCTTACTCAGCGTTTTCGACTTCTTTTTTATGGATTACGCGCTCCCCCGCGGTAACTTGGCTTATGTTTCGTTGAAGCATGACATTAGCAGGAGACACTCCGCTTTTGTTCTTGAAGAGGGGATAGTCATGAAAGAGTTAGAGCGCGAGGGAAAACTGTGGCTATACGAATCAACCGACCCGGATACGGGGCGGTTACAAGATGTGAAGGTGTGGGATTCAATATGGCCGGGACAGCCACGCTTTGTGAATGCGAAGGAGGCTACAATCGAATTTAGGGAGGGGCAGGCCTGGTTGACGCTTTATGATGGATTTACTTATGAACCTGTATCCGGCAGTACCGACGGGTTTAGAGTGACCGGTTTTGCCGAGGATCAGATCGCCCTTGACTTTACGGAGACGTTGGAACGGACACAGTTTGAATCTAAGAGTACCCGAAACATGCCACTTGCCAAACTGAAAACTCATATCAGCAATCTTCAAGACCGTTGGTTCCAAAATCCATCGAAACCCCAGATGGATAGGTTACGATATGCACAGGTTGAATACTATAAGAAGTTCTCGATTCCCTTCGCCTGTTTTGTCTTCGGTCTAATTGGGGTGCCACTTGGGCTGATTGTGAAACGGAGCGGTAAGATGGTGGGCTTTGGTATCGGACTTGGGCTCGTACTTGCATACTACCTGCTGCTACAAGTTGGACAGGATACGGGACGAAGTGGTGTTCTTCCACCCGGCTTCGCAATTTGGTTGCCTAACCTCGTTATCGGATTATTGGGTTTGGGGTTTGCGATGCGAGTTATCTTGGAAGGCAAACTGGAAGCGCAACAAAGTCAAGAACAGAAACCGCCGCCTTAAAACCCAAGAGATTGGGGAATCGGATTGATGTTGGGGAACTTAACGAGGAGTTGGAGGCCCTGAACGCTGAGGCGTAACTTGTCAGAATCAGGATTCTCAAGATGGAAGGATTTTCAGGATGGTGAATGGCAGCGGGTAAAGTCAATCCTGTTAATCCTGAAATCTGGTGAATCCCGATTCAGATTTTCTCATGTAAAGAATGAGTGCAACAGCAGCCATTCTTCGTGCTGTAAACAGCAAGTCAGAATCAGGATTTTCAAGATGGAAGGATTTTCAGGATAGTGAATGGCAGCGGATAAGGTCAATCCTGTTAATCCTAAAATCCGGTGAATCCCGATTCAGATTTGCTCATGTAAAGAATGAGTGTAACAGCAGCCATTCTTCGTGCTGTAAACAGCAAGTAGCACGGAGTTAATTGTCAGAATCAGGATTCTCAAGATGGAATGATTTTCGGGATAGTGAATGGCAATGGGTAGAGTCAATCCTGTTAATCCTAAAATCTGGTGAATCCCGATTCAGATTCGCTCATGTAAAGAATGAGTGTAACAGGAGCCATAGAGTCTTGCCTCTCCCCCTGCTTGCGGGGGGATTAAGGGGGGTAAGAAGGGGCACTTATCTTCGTATTTTGAACTTTCTTTTAATTACGAGTCAACATTTTAAGTCGGATTTAGTATGAGAATCCTTGAGCGATATGTCTTAATTGAATACCTTAGAACATTTGCGCTAGCACTTGCCTTTTTTATCGCATTAGTAGTTATTGTTCGGTTACTCGATAAGGATATTAAGCGTTTTGATGAGGATGTTTCTTATCTCACAGCCGTTCAGATTGTACTCTTCCGAGCCCCCCGACGGATTATAGAGGTTGTTCCGTTGGCGAGTTTTCTTGCCGTATTCTTTGTTTTTGGGCGAGCCGTCCAAAACAACGAACTTTCTGCTATGCAGACTGCCGGTGTTAGCATTTATCGCCTTCTCATCCCGATTCTTGCCTCCATATTCTTGGTTTGCATAGGCTTTGCGGTTTTCTATAATCTGGTTGCTTCACCAGCCTACCATCGCGCCAATCAGTTGGAGAAGAAAGTTCGGTTGCGTCGAAGTCGAAATGTCGTTTTCAAGGGGCAAGACAATCGATTGTTCTACATCCAAAATCTTGATTTGGAAAATGGAACTATCGATCGGATGACGATTTATGAGCTGAATCAGGATGACGAGCTCACTCAGAAGATTTTTGCAAATTCAGCCACGTGGTCGCCGAAGCGGTGGCATCTGTCACAGGGATATGTCCGCCGTTTTAATGGCGCGTCCGAAATTGCTTTTGAACCGTTTATAACCAAGCAGATCGAGCGAGCGGAGGAGCCGGAGCGGTTTGCAGGGGGCAATAAGAATCTCCATGCGATGACGATTGGAGAGTTGCAACAGCAGATCAAATATAAACGCACTGCGGGACAAGCGACACGGCGTGAAGAGGTCAAGATCCAACATAAAATGGCGTACCCCTTTGCGGCGTTCGTAGTCATTCTGATTGGGGCGCCAATCTCGATTCGCTTTGGTAGAGCTGGATTTTTTGCCGGATTGCTCGTTGCCTTCTTCCTCGTCTTTATGTATTGGGGGATTTCACTGGCAACCCTCGAAGGTCTCGGTGAAAATGGGAAACTACCACCGATTGTCGCTTGTTGGGGCGCGAATGTGCTTTACGCCATTGTTGGAAGTGTTCTCATTTGGAAGATGCCCAAGTGAGCCCAAGGCATAAGACGTTCAGGCGTCGCTCAGGAGAGCCAGATTTATTGCGTTTCACATAGCACACCCATGATTGGTCGTCTGCTTTTTCGGCTGCGCAGCCTCACAGCCATCCCGTTTATACTCATCTTAATCTATTTTGCCCAGCCCACCTTTACTTCCGCGTTGATTGGTGCGGTTCCCATGATTCTCGGTGAGTGCTTACGTTTGTGGGCGGTCGGTTATGCTGGTGGAGCGACCCGCTCCCGGACCTTGGGAGCCGCCAGCGATCTTGTGACGACGGGTCCCTACGCCCATGTCCGCAATCCGCTCTATTTGGGGAATCTGCTACTCAGTCTCGGAGTCTGCGTGATTGCCAACGTTTACTGGATGATTATTGTGCTGCTGGTCGGATATTTTGCACAGTACCTGCCGATTATCGCTTCTGAAGAGGCGTACCTACGAGAATTTTGCGGGACGACGTATCGGACCTACTATGTAGCTGTTCCCAGATTTATCCCCCGACTTCGCGGCTATGCCAACCCCTCTGCACACAGTTTTTCCCTCTTTCGTGCATTCAAGGCCGAGAGGCGCACATTAACTGCAATCGCTTGCGTGATTGCGGCAATTGTGGGGACCGCTATGTTGGTTCATTAGTTCATTGATTCAGCATTGCTACATACATTGCGATCTTCCCCGAACCAAACCGTGAATCCATGCGTTCGTACGGAACAACGATCGTTGTTCCCGACTCGGAACGATACAACATAACAGGTTGCCTGTTTCTATTTTGAAAAATTCTTATCCGGAAATTGATGGATTTTTTCTGTTGACATTTCAGAGACTTTTGATTAAGATAAGAGATATAATAATTATTTACCAAATTTTTCGATGCCCGTGTCGGGTATTTAGTGTAGTAACTTCTCACTTTGAAAGGAGATTAATGCTTTGCGAGCATTTGAATATGTTCCCGCAAAAACCGTAGCTGAAGCTACCTCCTTGCTCGCCGAAAAAGGTGATCAAGCAAAACCCTTGGCCGGCGGAACAGATCTCATCGTTACGGTTCGGGAGAACCGGCAGCAGTTAGAACGGATGGTGGACATCAAAGACCTCTCCGAAACTAACGTGCTTTCATACTCCCCTGACACCGGTTTAGACCTCGGTGCGGCTGTTCCCTGTCATAAAATTTACGCGGACGATGCAATCTCTGCCGCATATCCTGGCCTGATTGATGCTGCTAAGATTATTGGTGGAACCGCGATTCAAGGCAGGGCAAGTGTTGGTGGCAATCTGTGCAATGCCTCGCCCGCAGCGGATATGATACCACCGTTGATAGTGTTGGGAGCTATTTGTGTAATTGCAGGTACCAATGGATCAATACGCGAAGTGCCTGTAGAGCAGTTCTGCACAGCACCGGGACGTACTGTCTTGGAAAGGGGAGAGCTGCTTGTATCATTTAAGCTTCCCTCGCCCCCAAAAAATTCGAGTTCGTTTTACCTCCGTTTTATCCCACGCAATGAAATGGATATTGCTGTTGTGGGTGCCGGTGCGTCGGTGATTCTCGACGATACACAGACATCTATTGTCTCCGCGCGAATCGGACTTGCTGCCGTTGCACCGACACCGCTGCTGGCTGAGGAAGCGGGCGCGTCCCTCGCTGGCAAGGAAATTTCTGATGAAGCGATCAACGCTGCTGCTGAAGCAGCGCAGGCGATTGCACGTCCAATCAGCGATATGCGTGGAACGGCTGAACAAAGAACACACCTCGTCGGTGTGTTAACACGTCGTGCCTTAAACGGTGCAATTCAACGAGTGAAGGAGGCATAAAAATAGATGCCTAGAAAAGTCCACGTTCAAACAACAATTAACGGTGAAGCCGTTGAATATTTATGCGAACCTCGCCAGAGCTTGCTTGAGGTCTTGCGAGATGTACTTCATTTGACGGGTGCCAAAGAAGGTTGTAATAATGGAAACTGCGGTGCCTGCAGCGTGATTCTTGATGGGAGTTTGGTCAATTCGTGTTTGGTGCTTGGTGCTGAACTTGAAGGGAAATCGCTTGAAACGATTGAGGGGCTCGCCGAGCCGGATCAGCTTCATCCCATTCAAGATGCGTTTTTAGAAAATGCTGCCCTCCAGTGTGGCATTTGCACGCCCGGCTTTATCATGGCGGCAAAGGCGTTATTGGATCAGAACCCGAACCCAACAGAGCACGAGATCCGCTATTGGTTAGCGGGCAATCTGTGTCGTTGTACTGGATACGATAAAATTGTACGTGCTGTCCAAGATGCAGCGCAAACTACGTCTTCGGAGGTAAGTGCATAATGGCAGAAAAGAAAGAATACAAAGTCGTCGGGACTCGTCCCATTCGTCACGATGGCCTTGATAAGGTTACTGGTCGCGCCCTTTACGGCGCAGATTTCCAAACTGTCGGACTGTTACACGGCAGAGTCCTGCGGAGCCCACACGCGCACGCACGAATTAAGTCGATTGATACCAGTCGAGCGGAAGCGCATCCCGGCGTGAGGGCGGTTGTAACAGCGAAAGATTTTCCGGCTGTCGAAGATAAGATTGCCGATCTTGGAGAGGGAGCGGCCAACGTAAAAGATCTCCAAGATAATGTTCTGGCTGGCGCGAAGGTGCTCTACAAAGGGCATCAGGTCGCAGCGGTTGCGGCGATTGATCCCCATACCGCTGAAGAGGCACTTGAACTCATTGATGTTGAGTATGAGGTGCTGCCGCCGGTGATCAAAGTACTCGATGCGATGAAGGAAGATGCACCCCTTCTGCATGAGGAGATGAGAACCGATGAGATGGGGGAAAAGTCCGATAAGCCGAGCAACATTGCGAGTCACTTCCAGCACAAACAGGGAGATCTCGATAAAGGTTTTGACGAAGCCGATGTTGTCGTTGAGCATGACTATACGACAGAGACTGTGCATCAGGGCTATATCGAGCCTCACAATGCGACCGCATTGTATAACCCCGATGGTCAACTAACGATTTGGTGCAGTACGCAGGGTGCATTCGCTGTCCGAGGGCAGGTATCTGAGATTCTCGATATACCCGTCTCAAAGATTAAGGTTGTGCCGCTGGAGATTGGTGGGGGGTTTGGTGGAAAGATTCAGGTTTACATCAAGCCGATTGCCGCTATGCTGTCCATGAAAGCGGGCAAACCTGTCAAGGTCCTGATGAGCCGGGCGGAGGTGTTTGAAGGCACGGGGCCGACACCGGGTTCCTATGTGCGTGTGAAGATGGGGGCAACGAAGGATGGACGCATCACCGCTGCGGAAGCCTATCTCGCGTTTGAAGCTGGGGCATACCCCGGTTCACCTGTTGGGGCTGCGGCGTTCTGCGTTTTCTCGCCTTACAAGGTTGAAAATGCACAGGTTGATGGATATGATGTGGTCGTTAACAAGCCGAAGACTGCTGCATATCGTGCGCCTGGGGCGACAAATGCCGCATTCGCGGCGGAAACTGTCATTGACGAAATTTGTGAGAAGATTGGGATGGATCCACTCGAATTCCGTGTCCTCAATAGCGCGAAAGAGGGGGATATCCGCGTTGATGGCCCCCCGACTCCGCGTGTCGGTTTCGTCGAAACGGTTGAAGCTGCAAAGGATCATCCACACTATTCGGCACCGCTTGAAGGTGAAAATAGAGGACGTGGTGTTGCTTCCGGCTATTGGCCCAACTTCGGTATGAAGTCGAGTGTTGCGATTAACGTAACTTCCGATGGGACGATTAGTCTTGTCGAAGGGTCAACCGATATCGGTGGCACACGCGCAGCGATTGCGATGCAAGCAGCGGAAGTTCTGGGCATTCCTGCAGAGTCAGTGACGCCTACCGTGGCTGATACCGACTCGGTTGGTTACACCGATGTAACAGGTGGAAGCCGTACCGCGTTTGCAACTGGATACGCTGCTTACGAAGCCGCGCAGGATGTCAAGCAACAGATGATTGAACGCGTTGCGAAGCTGTGGGAAATCGATGCAGGAGAAGTACAATTTGCCGAGGGCGTATTTAGCACCGTCAATGGCAAAGAGCAGGAGATTGACTTCAAAGGTTTAGCAGCGAGATTGGATGAGACCGGCGGTCCCGTCGTTGGACGGGGCACTGCGGATCCAAACCAACCGGGCCCTTCAATCGGCTTACACGTTGTTGATGTCGAGGTGGATCCGGATACAGGCAAGATTCAAATCTTGCGTTATACGGCGACCCAAGATGCGGGCAAAGCTATTCACCCCAGCTATGTCGAGGGACAGATACAGGGGGGAGCTGTCCAAGGCATCGGTTGGGCGTTAAACGAGGAATACATCTACAATGAAAAGGGCGAGATGACCAACGCCAGTTTCCTCGATTACCGTATACCGACCTGTCTTGACCTGCCGATGATTGATGCTGTGATTGTTGAAGTTCCTAACCCTGGACATCCCTATGGTGTTAGGGGCGTCGGCGAAACGCCAATCATTGCGCCCCCTGCTGCCATTGCAAATGCGGTCTATCGCGCTGTCGGCGTTCGGATGAAAGAATTGCCGATGTCGCCGGGGCGTGTCCTCAAGGCAATGGGTAAGATTTAAGGACGTGGTCGCAAATTTTAGATTTTTGGATCCGCTCGGTTGAGCAAATTGGGCGGGTCTAAAACTACAATCGGGGATATAGGGTTTTCTTTTGCCTTGTATCCCCGATTTGCTTTAATTCACGGAAGGTGTTTTATACCATGCCAACGATTGCAATTCCCTCACTCATGCAGAAACTAACCGACGGTGTAGACCAAGTGGTTGTGGAAGGGAAAACACTGCGAGAGGTTGTCAATAATCTCGAAGCAGCCTACCCCGGTTTCAAAGATCGCCTCTGCGATGGGGATCGGATTCGGCCCAGTATTTCAGTATACATTGATGGCGTTATGACTCGTGAAGGGATGCATCAACCTGTCGCCGAGGCGGCGAACATCCATTTCGTGCCAGCGGTGAGTGGTGGTTTATCCAACCGTAAAAAAGATTAATATTAATTAAGGGAAAAATCTTGTGTTTTTCCTTGACACGACGGATCGGGTATGTTATAATTCCGATCACCTCCACTGAGGAGGGTTAAAAGATGCTCTTTGAAAGCTAAATAGTTTCTGATATGCGCTACTGTTTTGTATAGTATTTTAGGGCTTGTATTTGTATAAAGCCCTCCTGTCGACTTAGAGATTCCTACCCTAATTTTATTAGGCTAGTTTCTCTTTAAGACTTATTGGAGAGTATGATACCGGCTCAGGACGAACGCTAGCGGCGTGGATTAGGCATGCAAGTCGTACGAGAATCAGTGGCTTCGGCCGCTGAGGAAAGTGGCGAAAGGGTGAGTAACGCGTAGGTAATCTACCTTTGAGATAGGGATAACAGTTTGAAAAGGCTGCTAATACCGTATACGATTGGGAATCCTTCGGGATAGCCAATGAAAGGTGGGATCTTCGGATCTGCCGCTCAAAGATGAGCTTGCGTCCTATTAGCTAGTTGGTGAGGTAATGGCTCACCAAGGCTACGATGGGTAGCTAGTCTGAGAGGATGATTAGCCACATTGGGACTGAGACACTGCCCAAACTCCTACGGGAGGCTGCAGTCGAGAATATTTCGCAATGGGGGAAACCCTGACGATGCGACGCCGCGTGAGGGATGAAGGTCTTCGGATTGTAAACCTCTGTGTTATGGGAAGAATCGCTAGTGGGTGACAAGCTCGCTAGCTTGACGGTACCATAGTAGAAAGCCCCAGCTAACTGCGTGCCAGCAGCTGCGGTAATACGTGGGGGGCTAGCGTTGTCCGGATTTACTGGGCGTAAAGCGTGTGTAGGCGGTTATATAAGTCAAGTGTGAAATGGCTTGGCTCAACCAAGCAACTGCGCTTGATACTGTATGACTTGAGTACGGGAGAGGAAAGTGGAATGTAAGGTGTAGCGGTGAAATGCGTAGATATCTTATAGAACACCTATGGCGAAGGCAGCTTTCTGGTCCGATACTGACGCTGAGTACACGAAAGCTTGGGGAGCGAACGGGATTAGATACCCCGGTAGTCCAAGCCGTAAACGATGGGTACTAAGTGTGGGGGGTATTGATTCCTCCTGTGCTGTAGCTAACGCATTAAGTACCCCGCCTGGGGAGTACGGCCACAAGGTTAAAACTCAAGGTAATTGACGGGGGGCCGCACAAGCGGTGGAGCATGTCGCTCAATTCGAAGCAACGCGAAGAACCTTATCCAGGGCTTGACATCGCGCTGACCGCCATAGAAATATGGTTTTCCTTTTGGACAGCGTGACAGGTGCTGCATGGCTGTCGTCAGCTCGTGTCGTGAGATGTTGGGTTAAGTCCCGCAACGAGCGCAACCCCTGTCGCTAGTTACCATCAGGTAATGCTGGGGACTCTAGTGAGACCGCTGGTGACGAGCCAGAGGAAGGTGGGGATGACGTCAAGTCCGCATGGCCCTTATGCCCTGGGCTGCACACGTGCTACAATGGTCGGTACAGAGGGTAGCCAAACCGCGAGGTGGAGTAAATCCCAAAAAGCCGACCTCAGTTCGGATTGTAGTCTGCAACTCGACTGCATGAAGTTGGAATCGCTAGTAATCGCGAATCAGCAGGTCGCGGTGAATATGTTCCCGGCCCTTGTACACACCGCCCGTCACGCCATGGAAGTCGGTAGCGCTCGAAGACGGTAGGCTAACCTTCGGGAGGCAGCTGGCGAAAGCGAGACCGATGACTGGGGCGAAGTCGTAACAAGGTAGCCGTAGGGGAACCTGCGGCTGGATCACCTCCTTTCTAAGGAGTCAAGGGCATCTCCAATGCCCGAGCTCGTTGAATTGCGTATATCAGACAACTATTTGGCTTTCTAGGGTGTTTTTTCAGTTTAACAGAATATGACCGAAATAAACTTTTCACATGTTCTAGGGGCTTATAGCTCAGGCGGTTAGAGCGCGCGCCTGATAAGCGCGAGGTCTCTGGTTCGATTCCAGATAAGCCCACCATTTCATTGTGGGGGTGTAGCTCAGTTTGGGAGAGCATCTGCTTTGCACGCAGAAGGCCAGCGGTTCGACTCCGCTCATCTCCACTAAGCGTAACAGCTTCTGATCTTTGACAATTGTATAGATTTGAATTCGGCTTCTAAAGAATTTATCAAGCTACTAAGGGCTGACGGTGGATGCCTTGGTGCCAGGTAGCGATGAAGGGCGCGACAAACTGCGATAAGCTTCGGGTAGTTGTTTAGTAAACATTGATCCGGAGATTCCCGAATCGGGCAACCGGGCAGGTTTTACCTGTCATCCCGGTGTTTACCGGGAGGCTAACCAGGAGAAGTGAAACATCTCAGTAACCTGAGGAAAAGAAAGAAAACTCGATTCCCCCAGTAGTGGCGAGCGAAAAGGGAAGAGCCTAAACTGGGTATATGTTAAAGTCCATATACGTTGTATACCTGGGGTTGTGGGGTAATGTGTAGGTTTGAATATGGTCAGGCCGGGAAGTTACTAACCAAGTGCTTAGCTTAATGTTTCTGGAATAGGACAACCAAAGCGGGTAACAGTCCCGTGAGCGAAAAGGACTTGGCTTCCTAAACGTTATTCCCAAGTACTATGGGATAGCCTAAACCTGTAGGAATCCAGGAGGACCACCTCCTAAGGCTAAATATGACTTGGCAACCGATAGTGAAGAAGTACTGTGAAGGAAAGGTGAAAAGTTCCCCCGCTAGGGAAGTGAAATAGTCCCTGAAACCGTCCAGCCTACAAGCTGTGGAAGTGCTAAGTCTCGATTCGTCGAGACATGCATGACTGCGTGCCTTTTGCATAATGAGCCGGTGACTTACTCTGTGTAGCAAGGTTAAGCTTTTATGAAGCGTAGCCGTAGCGAAAGCGAGTCTGAATAGGGCGAAACAGTTGCATGGAGTAGACCCGAAACTGGGTGATCTATCCATGGGCAAGGTGAAGCATACGTAAAAGTATGTGGAGGCCTGAACCCACCAAGGCTGAAAACTTGGGGGATGACCTGTGGATCGGAGTGAAAGGCTAATCAAACCCAGTGATAGCTGGTTCTCCCCGAAATAGCTTTAGGGCTAGCCTCATGTGTTTGGCAGTGGTGGTAGAGCTCTGATTGGACTAGCGGCCCCACCAGGTTAGCAACTCCAGTTAAACTGCAAATGCCATTGTCTCAAGCATGGGAGTCAGTCAGTAGGGGATAAGCTCTACTGACAAAAGGGATAAGAGCCCAGATCGCCAGCTAAGGTCCCCAAATACAGGCTAAGTGGTAAAGGATGTGTCGTTGCCCAGACAGCCAGGATGTTGGCTTAGAAGCAGCCATTCATTTAAAGAGTGCGTAATAGCTCACTGGTCAAGTGGCTTTGCACCGAAAATTATCGGGGCTCAAGCCTGTTACCGAAGCTGCGGATTTCTGCCCACGTGCCGGTTCGCCGAAAGCGGGGTGGAAGTGGTAGGGGAGCGTTCTATATTAGGATGAAGGACGATCGAAAGGTATTCTGGACGAATTAGAAGTGATTATGCCGGCATGAGTAGCGATAAAACAAGTTAGAAGCTTGTTCGCCGAAAGCCTAAGGGTTCCTGGGCAAGGTAATTCCACCCAGGGTTAGTCGGATCCTAAGCTGAGGCCGAAAGGCGTAAGCGATGGGTAGCAGGCGTAATATTCCTGCACCACCACTATAAGGATGAAGCTAGGGGAGACGCAAGTACTAGGACCTACCAGCGGATGGATGAGCTGGGCTAAGCCCGACAGAGGAGACTTCAGGGAAATCCGAAGTCTCACGACTCTGAGAGGTGATAGGGATTCCGTAAGGATACAAACTGGTCTGGTTGCTTGCCAAGAAAAGAACCTCGAGTGGACGCGTAGTGGTGTCCGTACCGCAAACCGACACAGGTAGGCGAGGAGAGAATCCTAAGGCGCTCGAGAGAACTCTCGCTAAGGAACTCGGCAAAATGACCCCGTAACTTCGGGAGAAGGGGTGCTTTGAGTAGGTAACGCATCTCGCATGCGAATCCGAAAAAAGCCGCAGTGAAGTGGCCCGTGCGACTGTTTACTAAAAACACAGGTCTCTGCAAAATCGTAAGATGATGTATAGGGACTGACGCCTGCCCGGTGCCATATGGTTAAGGGGAAGAGTCAAGGGTTCGCCCGGCAGCTCTGAACCGAAGCTTCAGGTAAACGGCGGCGGTAACTATAACCGTCCTAAGGTAGCGAAATTCCTCGTCGGGTAAAATCCGACCTGCACGAATGGCGTAACGACATGGGCACTGTCTCGGCGAGAGACTCGGCGAAATTGTAATACCGGTGAAGATGCCGGTTACCCGTAACAGGACGGAAAGACCCCGTGAACCTTTACTACAGCCTGATATTGGGTTTTAATGTAGCTTATGTAGGATAGGTGGGAGACTGTGAGACTGGGGCGCCAGCTTCAGTGGAGTCGATCTTGAAATACCACTTTTGTTGCATTGAAATTCTAACTCTGGTTCGTTATCCGAATCGAAGACAGTGTCAGGTGGGTAGTTTGACTGGGGCGGTCGCCTCCTAAAATGTAACGGAGGCGCCCTAAGGTTCCCTCAGCGCGATTGGAAACCGTGCGTAGAGTGTAAAGGCAGAAGGGAGCTTGACTGCGAGACAGACATGTCGAGCAGGTGCGAAAGCAGGGCTTAGTGATCTTGCGGTTCTGTGTGGAAAGGCCGTGACTCAACGGATAAAAGGTACTCCGGGGATAACAGGCTGGTCGCGCCCAAGCGTTCACAGCGACGGCGCGGTTCGGCACCTCGATGTCGGCTCATCACATCCTGGGGCTGCAGCAGGTCCCAAGGGTTGGGCTGTTCGCCCATTAAAGTGGTACGTGAGCTGGGTTTAGAACGTCGCAAGACAGTTCGGTCCCTATCCGTTACGGGCGTAGGATATTTGCGAGGACCTGCCGCTAGTATGAGAAGACCGTGGTGGACGAACCTCTAGTGTACCAGTTGTCGCGCCAGCGGCACCGCTGGGTAGCTATGTTCGGAAGAGATAAACGCTGAAAGCATCTAAGCGTGAAGCTCGCCTCAAGATTAGATATGCTACAGAGTTAATCTGGTAAGGCTCCTCTGAGACTAAGAGGTTGATAGGCCAGGGGTGTAAGCAGTGTGAGCTGTTTAGCTGACTGGTACTAATAAGCCGAGGGCTTGATAACTTTACTCTATAGCTTAATATTTAAATCTATACAATTGTCAAATATTTTGGAATCATAGATTCCCATATTTTCCGGTGGCAAGAGCGGAGGGGAAACACCCGTACCCATTCCGAACACGGTAGTTAAGCCCTTCAGCGCTGATGATACTTCGAGGGTAACTTCGTGGGAAAGTAGGTCGTTGCCGGGAAGCTAAATAAAGCCTCAATCTTTTGATTGGGGCTTTTTTTTATACGCAATGAGTTACCCCCGCAAGCAGGAGGAGGCGAAGGGGGTGCTAGTCCCGATTCGGTTGCCCTCCCAAGGGAATGCGTATGGCCTCGTGGATTCATGGTTCCATCGGGAGAAGAACGAAGAAACGAAACCGGAACTTTCTCTTATGAAGGGGAACTCGTTTTCTAATTCTCTCATTTTCTTTCCGTCTTAGCCCCCTGACTCACTTGCGTTTTATTAAAAACCAGTAACTACAATCGCAAGACAATTTTCTTGCATCTGTTTTACCTGTATGCTAAAATACACTAGATTCTACGAATAGGAGAGGAACAGATGTCAGGTCATTCAAAATGGTCGTCAATTAAACACCGTAAGGCTGCTGTTGATGCGAAGCGTGGTAAGCTCTTCTCGAAATTGATTAAGGAAATCACGGTCGCAGCGCGAATCGGTGGTGCCGATACCCAAGTGAATCCGCGTTTGAGATCCGCAGTGTTAGCGGCAAAATCAAAGAATGTACCGAATGATACAATCGAAAAGGCAATTCTACGCGGGACTGGCGAACTTGACGGTGTGGATTATGAAGAAATTGTATACGAAGGATACGGCCCCGGTGGGGTCGCAATCATGATCGATGTCTTGACCGATAACAGGAACCGAGCGATTGCGGATGTCAGACATATTTTAACCAAACATGGCGGAAATATGGGGGAACGCGGCTGCGTTTCATGGTTGTTTGATAAACGGGGTTGGATGATTATCGAAAAGGGTAGTATTGACGAAGATGAGCTTTTTATGATTGCACTCGATTCGGGGGCGGAGGATTTGACAGTTCAGTCTGAGCACCTTGAGATTATCACCTCTCCCGAAAATTTTGAGCCAGTTAGAGAAGCGGTCGAGGCGTCCGGTGCGACGATTCTTGAAGCTGAACTGACGATGCTTCCCCAAAATACAGTGAAATCAGAAGGTAAGGAAGCGGAGCGGATGCTACGGTTGATGGAGGCTTTGGAAGATAGCGACGATGTCCAGAAAGTTTATGCAAACTTCGATATCTCCGATGATATTTTAGAAGCCGCAGCCTGATGTTCCCTTAACCATGATTATTCTCGGAATAGACCCCGGAATTGCAAATACCGGCTATGGCCTCATTAAAGCCGAGTCATCAACGTTCACCCCCCTTGGTTTCGGCTGCATTCGGACAGCGTCAACGGATGAATCTGCACAACGTTTGAAAATTATCTATGACGAACTAGTTCAGTTGGCGACTGAATATCAACCGGAGTTATTTGTACTTGAGGATGTTATCTTTAGTAAGAATGTGACCAGTGCATTTGCTGTAGGAGAGGCAAGAGGTGTTACGAAACTAGTTGCTGCAAGTACAAATCGGCAGGTCTATAGTTATCCGGCCGCTCAGGTCAAGCAAGCGGTTGTTGGATATGGTAAAGCGAGTAAACACCAAGTCCAGGAGATGGTCAAGATTTTGCTCAAGCTCAAAGAGATTCCGCGTCCGGATCACGCGGCAGATGCGCTTGCCATAGCAATTTGTCATGCACGTTCCCATAAGATACTTCAACTGCGTAAAAGGCACCTTCAATCATGATTGCGTTCGTAAAGGGCATCTTAGCGATCAATGGACCGAAACGGGTCGTTGTTGATGTTAACGGCATCGGATACAGCGTTGACATTTCAGAAAACACAAAGACTCAGTTGCCGGAAATCGGATCTGAAATCACATTTTACACGCATTATCATTGTCGAGAGAACGAAGTTAAGCTATATGGATTTACGTCCCAGGACGAACTCACCGTTTTTGAAACTGCCCTCGTGGTCAAAGGGGTGGGCCCCTCCTTAGCATTAAATGTTGTGTCGAAAATCTCTCCCGCTGAATTCCAGCGTGCAATCCTCGATGGCAATCACGCCACTTTGATGCGAGTACCGCGCCTCAATAAGGAACTCGCACAACTCATGATTATGAAACTCAAGAACACTGTTCGTAAGATTCACTTTGATGCCAAGGTTGATGAAGCTGGTAGCCAAGAGCACACGGAGGCGGGTGTGAAGGTGTTGGTGGGCCTGGGGGCTTCGGAGGCCGCAGCGGAACTGGCAATCGCGGATGCACAGAAGATCTTAGGACCTACAGCAAAACGGGAAGAGTTGGTTAGATTAGCTCTTGCTCGACTAAATCAGTGAGTCTGACCAATGAATAAAGAGATGCAAACACTTCTCAACAACTCGGATAACGAAGGGCTAGAGGACAGCCAGTACAACCTCAGGCCCCAGACTCTTGATGAATTCATCGGGCAGGAGCAGATTAAGGAGCAGCTGCGTATTCATATTGAAGCCGCAAAAAGTAGGGGACAAGCACTAGCACATATCCTCTTCGTGGGCCCGCCCGGACTAGGCAAGACAACATTGGCTCGGATTGTTGCCAATGAAATGGGCAGCAGCTTTAAGTCAGCAGTTGGTCCCATGATGGAACGCCTGGACTTAGCGACGATGTTAACTACCCTCGAAGAAGGGGCAATCTTTTTTATTGATGAAATCCATCGTATGAAGAGCTATGTTCAGGAATCGATGTATCCGGCAATGGAGGATTATAAAATAGACTTGCCCATCGGTCAGGGACCTGCGGCAGATATTATTACTGTGCCGCTTGCCCATTTTACCCTCGTAGGAGCAACAACTCGTGAGGGCTTATTAGGCGGACCGTTTCGAGATCGATTTGGCAACCGCATCCATCTCGATTATTATACACCGGCGGAGATTCAGATTGCTATCAACCGGCTCAGCCAGCTGATGCAGCCACCCGTTATAATTAAGGAAGATGCGGAATACGAATTGGCTCGCCGTTCAAGAGGCACCATGCGTATTGCGGAGAATATGTTGAGGAAAGTCAGGGATTACGCAACCGTCAAATCTGACGGAGTTATCACCTATGAAATCGCTCAAGAAGCACTGGAATTTTTCAAAATTGACGAACTCGGCTTGGACGACAATGATAGATTCTATCTGCGAACGATGATTGAGAAGTTCCGGGGGCGCGCTGGCCTGAAAGCGATGGCGGTCGCTGTCAGTGAAGATGAGCGTACCATTGAAGAAGTCTACGAACCCTACTTAATTAAGCTCGGGTTTATGACCTTGACACCCATGGGACGGGTGGCAACAGATGCGGCTTATGAGCACCTCGGCTACCCGCTGCCTGAGTATCAATCGACGCTCTTCTAAACGAACCCAGGTCAAGGTCACGATTTGGAAGGTGCGCCCCTACCGCCCGTTTTTTCTGTAGTGTAGGAGGGAATTCCAATTCCCGACTCTTGCGTTGGTTTCTGATGTCCCAAATAAATCGGGATTTCGCTGACGCTCCAACTTGGGTTAAATAAATATATTGTCTTTCATTGGATTTGTAAGAGAACTGTAAATCTAATCCTGCCGTAAGTGTAACAAGCATGAAACTCACCGATTATGATTATGACCTGCCCGAAGCACTGATTGCACAACAGCCCTGCCCGCAAAGGGATGCATCCCGCTTGATGGTTGTGGATCGGGGGGCGCGCAAAATTCACCACACGCAATTCTCCCAAATCGGCGAATTTCTCCCCCCCCGTTCCCTGCTCGTCATCAACAACACGAAGGTCATTCCAGCACGACTCATAGGACGGAAACTGCCGACCGGTGGAAAGGTTGAATTGCTCTTAACGCGTCAGAAGGGTGCGAATACGTGGGAGGCACTGGTAAAGCCGGGCAGACGTGTCAGGCATGGCACACGCTTTGTCTTTGGGGAGGGAGCCCTAACAGGAAAAGTGCTTGCCAAATCGCCGCTCGGTCTTTATACTGTCCGATTCAAATATGATGGTGATTTTCAGAAAATCCTCGCGGAAGTGGGCAGAGTTCCCTTGCCACCCTATATCAAACGTGAGTCGAACCGCACGGATAGAGAAGGGTATCAATGTGTCTATGCGAAGGAAGCGGGGGCAATCGCTGCACCGACGGCAGGATTACATTTTACGTTGGAGTTGATGGATAAGCTCAAGCGAGATGGAATTCACCATGTAACACTTATGCTGCATGTTGGGATCGGCACGTTCCAACCCGTCAAGGTGGAAGATATTGAGATACACAAGATGCACGCCGAGTACTTTGAGCTCTCCCAAACAAGTGCTAGTCAGATTAACGCCGCAAAGGGGGAAGGACGGAAAATCGTTGCGGTCGGAACCACTTCTGTGCGTGCCCTTGAAACAGTTGCTGCGGAGGGTAACGTTCAACCTTATCAGGGATATACAGACATCTTTATATATCCCGGTTATCAATTTGAAATCATTGATGCTTTAGTCACTAATTTTCATTTACCGAAATCAACCTTACTCATGCTCGTGAGTGCATTTGCCGGGCGTGAGTTTATTTTTGAAGCTTACCAAGAAGCAATTGCACAAAAATATCGCTTTTATAGCTACGGCGATGCAATGCTCATTCTTTAACCTGGAGGACATAAATTATGGAGTCTCTTTTCAGTTTTTTCTTTCCCATTCTTCTGATAATTCCTATCTTCTACTTTTTGATTTTACGTCCTGAACAGTTGAAGCGAAAAAAACATCAAGTCATGCTGAGTAACCTGACGAAAGCGGACGAAGTTGTCACAACGGGTGGATTACATGGGAAAATTGTGGGTGTGGACAAAGATATTGTCGTTCTGACAATTGCAGAAAATGTGAAGGTCGAGGTGTCACGAAGCGCGATTGCTTTCAAAAAGAAGGCAGGCGAGCTTATTGAGGGTGAATAGCAATTTGAGGATCTCGCGTCCACGAGGAAACCTCGCCATTTGAAACGCTGTCAATAGTAGGTCGAGATTCATATCTCGACAAAAACCCCGCTCGCGCAATGTTCCGGGTGGATTGAGCCTAGACTATTGCATAATGTTCTAGGTATCTTCGATTTTGGAAAATCAACCGACAGAAGTCCGAAATTGTCTTTAGGTGACAACTAGGGTTATGCGAATTTTATGAGAGATGTGAGAATATGAAAAAGATTGGCGGACTTCATGTCATCACCGATACAACTATCCAATCGCGGTTTACGCACCCGGAATTGGCAGAAATGGCGATTGAGGGTGGTGCTGACACCATCCAGTTTCGTCAGAAAGATGGGAGTGGACGCGAATTGGTTGAATCTGCACAGGCGGTGCAAGCTGTTTGTGCGGAGCATGGGGTCTCTTTGATTGTCAACGATCGGGCCGACATTGCCCTCGCTGTCGGCGCAACGGGTGCCCATTTTGGACAGGATGATTTGCCAATTGCGGTTGGACGGCAAATTCTTCCACCAACAATGATAATTGGGGCTTCGGCGCGGACGGAGGAGAAGATTCTAGAAGCAATTTCTGCAGGGGCTGATTACATCGGGTTCGGCCCTATCTATCAGACCTCCTCGAAACCAGATGCGGAAATGCCAAAGGGTCTGGATGCGCTGCAACGGATGTCCGAAATTGCGCCGTGTCCCGTCATTGCAATCGGTGGTATTACGCTTGAAACAGCATACGAGGTCATTCGTGCCGGTGCACACGGAATCGCTGTCATTTCAGCGGTTTGTGCACCGGCGGATCCAGTGGAGGCAACTCGTCACTTATGCAGTGAAATGCAACGCGCTAAGGCGAGTCTGGGTGTGTAGCTTTTTAAGAAATCGTAGAAATGATAATACCGTGTTGTAAACCGTTCCGGTGCATACATCGTTTAGACAAAAAGATTTGCTCACCCTATCAATCGCGGGGCATTGCTTATGGATAAAATCGTTGAAGATGAAATGCTAGTTGCACAGTTTCAAGCGGGTCGCTTGGATGCATTCGATGATCTGATGAAGCGATACAAGGAGCGAATCTATGCCTACTTGCTTAGGTCTGTGAAAAATTACGAGGATGCTGAGGAGTTGACGATCGAAGTTTTTTTTAAGGCATATCGTGCGCTTGATACTTGGAAACCGCAAGCCCGCTTTTCAACTTGGCTTTATAAAATTGCCCATAATCTGTCAGTTGATTTCCACCGCGCAAAATCGCGTCGTCAGACCTACTCACTCGATGATGAAGAATTTTCCATTGACGAGCCAACAGCCGTTGATTTGTGGAGTAATCCTGAATGGGAGGTTGAGGAAAAAGACCGCCATCGGGTTATCCGTGATGCAATAGATCAACTCTCGCCAAAACAGAAAGCCGTTTTTATGTTGAACCGTTACCAGGGGTTACAGATTAAGGAGATTACGGAAGTGCTTGGAATGGCAGAGGGAACAGTCAAAATTCACCTGCACCGTGCGGTGAGAAAACTACAGACTTTGTTACTACCCCTCTGGGAGGGAAATGACATTTGACCGAAGGAGTTTGCTGAATGATAGAGTGCAAACAGTTAGAAAAATTCTACACCGAATATGTTTGTGGTCTCCTCGATGAGGAGCAGGTTGCCTCCATTGAGGCACATCTACGCGGTTGCTCGACCTGTGCCCGCGACATTCAATCCTTGCAAAAAACTTTGCGCCTGACCGCAGAAGCGAAAGGGAGGCCAATTCCCTCCGTCATTCTTGATAACATTGAGAGGAATGTCTACAAACGTTTAGCGACAGAATCTCCACCTCCCCAACGAGCGCATTTCTTCTCGAAATTCTTTGCTGCCTTTCAAGTGTTTCTCGTAAAACGCAGGCCTGCTTGGATCTTTCGCAGCGCACTAGCGACCCTTGCGCTCGTAATTAGTATTTCGGTCGCCACGGTTTTTATCAGCCAAGATAGACCGCTAGATGTTCCGATACAACCGCCTCACGAAAGGATTCAGCTGTATCAACAAGCGGAGATTTGGAATAACCGCACTGAAGCACTCGAAATGAAACATTTGAAGGGTAATGACCGGTTGGCAACGCTCCAACTACTGGTATTGGCAGAGCAGGCTCCCTAAAACAAGAGGAATGGAAGGATGGAAAGATGGAGGGACAGAAAACTATCAAGGACGTGTGATGCAATAGGTAGAATACACCCTATTTTACGTCTTACGTTTTATGCTTCACGCTTGAAATGGTTCTTTTGGGCCGCTGCTTTTTGCCTGACCTTGTTTACTAGCGTAGAAACGCGAGCTCAGAATATCGCCACGCTGCTGGAAAGGGGCAAATATCATGAGGCAGCACAGCTCCTTGAGGAACTTGCGGTTTCAATCAAGAGTGTTGAGCAACTCAGCGGAATCTACGAAAAATTGGGTGATATTTATTATGCCTATACCCATCAATATCCGCAAGCGTTAAGCATTTATGACAAGATAATCCAATTGGGCAGCAAAGGGGCAACGGCAGAAGATCTATTCCTCGGTTATATCAAGAAGGGCGATGTGTATTGTCGCATGGGAAAATACGATGAAGCGATTCAGACCTATCAGCTCCTTGCTGATCAATTCCCATCAACTCACCTTGCTTATAAAACCGGCTTGCGAAAGATTGATAGCATTCAAACCGCCCTTGATGATTTGCGAGACCAACAGCGCGTCATCCAAGCCTACCAAGGAACGCCCATTGCGACTGAAGCGAAATTCCATATTGCAGAGCTGTATCGCAGCCCCTATCAACTGAACCAACCGGAAAAAGCAATTGCGGTATATGAAGAGATTTTACAGGAACGTAAGGATACCAAACTCGCTGCTGAAGCGGAGTGGCGTATCGGGAATCTACGAGATAAGGTATTGAATCAGCCGTTCCTGGCAATTGAAGCATATCAGAAAGTTGTGGACGACTATCGTCTGGTGAGCCCTTTCGCAGCAGAAGCACTTTTTCAAATAGGGCGCACCCGCCAGAAGCAGGGTCTATATGCTACTGCTGTTCAGACTTATGAGCAACTCCCGCAACAGCATCCGGATTTTTGGAAGATGCACGCTGTCTTCTATTGGTCAGGTGTCTGTTATGAACAATTGCGGGACTATCGGCGGGCAATTGATGCGTTTCAAACATTTTTGTATGCCTACCTGCCTGACTTGGAGCCAATCTACTTGGGCGCAATCGGAAAATATGACCAGGATCCAGCTCGCGTCAAAACGGAATTAGAAGCAAAGATTGAGCAACTGGCGTTAGATTTTCCAAGCGTTGAGTGGAAGCGGATAGAAGAACTGATAGCTGCAAATAACTATATTGACGCACTCCCACTGACACGACAGTTTATCATTGAGGTGCCCGACAGTGAGTACACAAAGCGGGCCCGGTCCCAACTCCGCTTTATTGAGTTGCACGCCACCATCCAGCAGTTGCAGTCAAAAAGTGGGGCATTGGCTCCTTACGCGCTATTCCGGGTAGGCAAAATTTATGAGCGAGAGTTGAAGGATGATGAGCAGGCAATTGCTGCGTACCGGCAACTGATTGAGGCACATCCCCAGTCCCCGTGGGCGGCTGAAGCTATGTATCGAATCGGTGTTGTCTATGCCGAACACCTCAATGATACAGAAAAGGCAATTGAATCCTATCAGACTCTTATCGCGGATTACCCATCCTCTTCGCAGACGATGATGGCACATTTCCAACTTGGTGAGATGTATCGTACCCTCGACCAATATGATGCGGCTGTGAAAGCCTATCAGACCACCATAGCTTACCCGAAACAGGTGCAATACCTTGCACAGGGGTATAAAGAGAGCTTCGCGGATCAGGCGCAATTCCGGATTGGTTGTGTCCACTATGAAGACCAACGCTATGACGATGCTTTTGCCACCTTCCAGGAGTTTATTGCAAGCCGGCCGGACTCGCCACGGCTTGCAGCTGCCTACACCTATTTGGGAGACATCAGCCACAAGCGCGGTGATTCCAAGAACGCGCTGAATGCTTACGACAACGCAATACGCTTGCTTGAAGGCAGCCCCATCCAATCGGAAATGATGCTTGAGGCGCATGAGCTCGGGTTTCAAGAAGCAGCCCCGATGGCTGTCATCGAGCACCTGAATGAGCTCCGCAAGCGGGCGCAGGCGAAGTAAGCATAGCAAATTGGTGAGGAATTTTCCCTGACTTTACTCTGCCCTTTTTTCAGGGGTAGAGTGAAACCGACCTGCTCATACTTTCCGTAATTCATAGACGACCGACCTAACCCTAATTCACCATACAATCCGTCAAGATTTTTGAGCTAAGCGGTTTTCTTGACTTATCGTAGGTCAACGCGATGATACACACATGCTGCCCTGCCCCGACCTACGGGTGTTGGTCTAAGCGTGTAGGTCGGGATTCATATCTCGACACAGTTTGTCGATTTTGGAAAATTGGCCGACAGAAGTTCAAAATCGTTTCAAAGTGCATCAGGACGGTGTGATAATTTTGCTTCTCTTGTTTTAGCCGAGATGATATAATCGGAGTTGTTCATTATTAACGATGCAAACTTGAGGGAGGAGCGTATCTGCGATGGCACACCAAAGCCCAACCACATCCAACCGCCTTCACGCTGGTGCAGCCCAAATCGACATAACCCCACAAACCGATATTCATCTTGCCGGAGCCGTTGGACAATTTCGGTCTGCTCAGTACATTTACGACCCGCTTTACGCTAGGGCACTGGTATTGGAAAACGGTGAGAAGAAAATCTGCTTTGTGAGTTTGGACCTCACCATCATTACCGAGGATTGGACAGTAAAAATCCGCCAGGCGGTTGCAGAGGAGTGTGGACTTGACCCGGAAGCTGTCATGGTACATGTGACCCAGACGCATTCAGCACCATCTCTGGGACATTTTATGTTTGATGAGAGCTTTCAAGGGACACCGCCGGAGATGGAATGGCTGCGTGGTGGTGATCCACGGTACTTTGATTTTGCATTTGAACGTATCGTTGAGGTTATTAAACAGGCAAATGATTCTTTGCAGCCGGTTCAGCTTCGGGTCGGCAGCGGGGTCGAAGGGCGGGTTGCCTTTAACCGAAGGGCAATCCTGAATGACGACAAGGTGCGTATGCCGGGCCCAAAATGGCAGGAACCCTTGGGACCCGCTTATATTCGTTATATGGAGGGACCTACCGATCCGGAGGTCGGGGTGATGTGCCTTCAAACGGATTCGGTGGAGATGCTTGCTATGCTGCTGCATCACACCTGCCATCCGGTGAATATCTTTCCGAGACCAATTGTCTCCGCGGACTGGCCTGGGGCATGGTCGGACGCGATGCGCGAAACTTTCGGCAGCAGTTGTGTGCCCCTCGTCCTCAACGGCTGCTGCGGTAACATCAATCCGTGGAATCCGTTCGATCCAGACTACGTCCCCGACCACCGACATATGGGAAAACTTCTCGCTGAAACAACTCAGGCGGTGATTGAAACGTTACCCTACGAAGAAGATTTGTCCATAGATTGGAAGCTGCGCCACGTGAAGTTACCCATTCGGGACGTTGAACCTGAGTTGCTCAGACAGTCACGGGAGATTTTGGAGCGGCAGCCAGAGCCAAAATGGCTGGAGGATAATCCGAAGCAGATTGATCCTGAGTGGATAAAAGCGGCTTCCATCCTGAGTGTCCATCTCCGAAAGGAGCGGGCACCGGAACTGGATTACGAGATTCAGGTGTTTCGTGTCGGAAAAACGGGGTTTATCGGGCTGCCGGGCGAGCCGTTTGTCGAAGGACAGTTGCAGATTAAGATGGCTTCCCCGACCTATCCAACGTATATCGCGCATTGCACAAGTCACTATGTCGGTTACCTTCCTATCCGCGATGCTTTCCCCCGCGGTGGACATGAGGTCGAGACGCGATTTTGGGCAAAGCTGGAACCGGAGGCACTGGAGATGGTAGTTGATGCAGCCTCCGAGGTACTTTATGAGGTTTTCGGGGATTGAGATATTTCCTGATGATAGTTTGTGGCTGAGAATTGGATTCGCTCCGATCCAATCTGTGGGGTAGTATTAAGAAAGGAAAAAATCTATGAAGATTATTGATGAAAGGGAGGCGTGGATTCACACCCATTTTTTCGTTGATAGTGCGTTGGTTACTCTCCAGGAACAGAAGCTTATTTCGATGCGCGTCGAGCCTGAACTGAAACAGATGGGGATTCAATACGGATTGCGTTACGAGCAGCCGCTCAGTCCTGAACAATCGCTTATCGTTTTGGAGTGCATTCCTTTTGAAAGTACCAAGGCAATGATTAAAACTCTCATCAATGAAACCATTAAAGATTTTCCGAGTCGCAGCGCAACCCCACCGCGCAATGTTGTGACAAATATAACCGTTGAAGGGCCGGAATCAGCGCAACCGTAGACAGAATTTTTCAATTACATCCATCGAAAATGAAAAGGAAGGTATATCCATGACGTTACGCGCTGGAATTGTTGGCTGCGGTGGAATCAGCCGGAGTCATGCAACCGCATACGCAAATCTGAAAGGGGTGGAGCTTGTCGCCCTGTGCGATATTCAGCCCGCGGCACTCAATGCAAGGGCGGACGAGTATGGGGTGTCCAACCGCTACACCGACTTCCTCGAAATGTTTGAGAAGGAAACGCTGGATGTTGTCAGTGTTTGCACCCATGCGCCGTTGCACGCGCCGATTGCGATTGCTGCTGCGACGGCTGGTATAAATGTCCTAAGTGAAAAACCGCTTTCCACCGATCTCGAAAGTGCCGATCAGATGGTTGCGGCTTGTAAACAAGCAGAGGTGCGGCTGGCGGTTAGTCATCAATATCGATTCACGCCGCTATTCCGTCATGCGAAGGAGTGGATTGAATCGGGGCGGATTGGCGAATTTCGTTCCATTCGTGAGGTGGGCAAGGGGCGTGAAGCCGGATTTGAGCTGATGGAGATGGGTGTCCATTACTTTGACGAGATGGATTTCTTCATGGACGGTATTGAGTGGGTTCACGCACAGGCTACCTATAGGGGACACGCCGTCGGTGTTGAGGACATCATGCACAGTAGCAAGCTCTGCAAAACAGATCGGCGCGACAACGGAATGGTGGCAGGCGATATAATGACGATTCATCTCGGTGGGAAGCGGGGTGCGAGTGGTTTAGTTGAACTCTATCGCCGGGACCCGTTACAAGGTTGGATGATGGGGCCCCACATTTTAGGGAGTCAGGGACAACTGATGATTAAGCCGAATCCTCAAACTGGGGTAGATGAGATGTGGCATTGCCCCTTTGACGTTTCATTTGCTGCGCATACTCCCCAATGGGAGCGTATTCTACTTCCCCAAGAAGTCTTTGTCATTGACGGTCGCCCGTGGTCGGGTAGGCATTCGATTTGGAGTGTACAGGACATGGTAAACGCGATCCGCGAACACCGGCAGCCGGAGCTCGGTGGTTCCAAAGCACTGACCTCTTTGGAGTGCGTCAGTGCTGTCTATGAGTCCCATTTTACCAAGGCGAGAGCCTACCTGCCGTTGGAGGACCGCCGTCATCCGCTCATCAAGCAGTTGGACGGGGGATAAAGCAAGGAGAAGTAATCACAGGTCGGTTCTCCTGATCAAATCGGGACTATTACAGGTTAGGAAACCTGCGCCACGATTTGGATCGTTGGGATCGGGCAAGATCCCACCTACGGGTAGATTTGCACAAGGGTTGCGGCATATTGCTTTGAATCCTGATTCTTCGGGACCGAGTATGCCTACTACTAGGGCCTTGCGTTATTATTTAACCCATTGCCGCTTTTTCCACGTCAGCCAACCACACCCGCTCGCCGTTGTTCAATGCTGACCGATGGACTGCGCCCTCGAATATCAGTTCATTCCATGCAGCTTCTCCATCTGCCGGGAACGATTCGTTTGCGTGCATAGCTTTGACCACGCCGTCAGCCATACGCGAGAAGGATGTTTGATAACTATCTCCCTCCTCGGATTCCCAAAGTTCTTCATCTTCAGAAGTATTGGCTTCGCGCCGCCGATACCACCCCTCTAAACCGCGGGCCTCGGCGTAGCGTTCGTCGCCGACAATCATGACGCGCAGTGGATGGTCGTCGTACCCCCATAGGTTGCTTCCAGCCAGTGAACCAATCGCACCGTTTGCCCACTCCATCTGAATCATGCGCTGCCAGCCACCCTCTTGACTTGGATCGCCCATGACGCTGACCCATTCGGGGCGTCCCATATTCCAGAGGATTTGATCAATAACATGCGACCAGCAGTTGAAATGTGCCCGGGCACGCACCATCCGTATCTCCCCTAATCGCCCTTCGACGGTATCATCGTGCAGTTTTCGGAAGTGGGTCATGAAACGGTAATTGAAGTCGATACCGAATTTTAGCCCCGAATCTCGCCATTCGGAGATTGCCGCTGCTGCGATAGGGAGATCATCCTCTCTGACACGAAACTGACCTTCTAGACCGCAGAGGGGTTTTTCGGTGAACACATTCTGACCTGCTGCGAGAAGCTGGCGCAACGGCGGGATACGCCGGGTTTCATTGACGATCAGGAGCATCAGGTCGACATCACAGTTAGTGAGCAGTTCTTCAATACTTGAATATCCGGGGACACCAAACTTTTCTTTGGCTGCGGTGAGTAGTTCAGGGTCCATATCGCAGACAGCGACAACTTCGGCATCGGGATGGTCGTGGAAGTTTCCGCCGTGCATCAAGCCCATACCCCTGCCACTGATGAGTGCACATTTTATCATCAAAAAACTCCTTTGGGTGTGGATGCCCAGGTCCTTAGACGTGGGAGGAGACACCCGTTTTAAGTTTGTTTTTGTTTAATCTTGTGGATTAGATATGTAAGGGTGCAACGCTACGAATCGGACGATTCTTTGCCGCTTGCGTCAAGTTGCGCTTCCAGTTGAGCGACCCGTTTTTGGAGCCGCGAGAACGCTTGCAACATTTCTGGCATTCGGCGTAGAGAGGCTTGGATACGCAATTGCTGTGCGTGGTTTTCTGCGGGAAAACCGGATACGTAACTCCCCGCGGGGAGATTCTTGGTCACCGCTGATTTAGCAAAAACGGTGCTATCTTCCCCAATGGTGATATGCCCCACAGCTCCAGAGTGCCCAGCCATCGTCACGCGATCTTTCAATTCAGCACTTCCAGCGATACCGGTTTGGGCGGCAATACAGCAATCTTCGCCAATCACCACATTATGGGCAATCTGTATCAGGTTATCGAGTTTTGTGCCTCGTTTGATGATTGTTGCGCCGTTGGTCATCGTGGCACGATCAACCGTTGTATTTGCACCGATTTCGACATCATCTTCGATGATAACCGTACCGATTTGCGGTATTTTGTGGTGACGGTCGCTGACGGAAGCGAAACCGAAGCCATCACTGCCGATGACGACTCCGCTGTGAAGGATGACTCGATTGCCAATCTCGACATCCTCACGGATTGTCACGTTGGGGTAAATGAGGGTTTCATTACCAATTTTCGTATCATCGCCGATGTACACAAAGGGACTGATAATTGCCCCATCGCCGATTTGGACATTATCGCCGATATAGGTATAAGCTTGAATGGATACCATCTCGCCGATCTGAACATGCTCGCCAATAATTGCGGTTTCATGAATGCCGTACGCTGTTTTCCGTTTGCGCCATGCAAACATCTCTAAGACTTTTACAAAGGCAAAGTACGGATTAGCGACGCGAATAAGCGGTATGCCGTTATAGGGGAGGTCCTGACCAACGATAATCGCAGAAGCCTGTGTGCGTTCTATTTCACGCAGGTACTTCGAGTTAGCAACAAACGTGAGTTCCTGCTTTCTCGCCTCTTTAATCCCGGAAACGCCGATAATCTCGATTTCGCCGTCGCCTAACAACTCCCCATCGATTAATTCGTTAATCTCTTTGAGTGTTTTTACCATAATAGCTTGGGGGTAGACCGCCCCGTGGTATCAGCAGGTTATCTTCATCATGGGGGCCAGGGGGCAACCGTCAATTATTCCTTTCCCCTTCCTTTCCTGTCTCTGTTTCAGGGGGAGTCGCCGATTGTTGAGCGTCCTTTGATTTTTCTTTTTCGTATGCCGCGTTCAGTAGCGTGATGACCCTCTCTGTCAAATCGTACTTTGAATCAACATAAAATATCCCTAGACGTTTCTCAAGGATAAGACTGTATCCTTCGCTCTCACCGATTTGTTGAAGCAGGGTCTCTATCTCCTGTGTTATCGGTGCAAGCAATTCCTCACGTTTCGCTAGGAACGATTCTTCGCCAATTTCCAGTTCGCGCTGAAATTCTTGCCTTTTGCGACCAATATCGACTTGTAAGGTCTCAGTTTCAGAGGCATCAAGAAACAGCTTCTGCTTCATCAGACGTTCCTGCATTGTGTCGATTTCTTGCCGAATATCGTTGAGTTGATTTCTCAAGCGCTCTTCGGCAGTTTTCAGAATATCATTGGCTTCTTGGGCTTTTGTAAAATTTTCATATACCCTTTGTGTGTCAACAACGCCTAACTTGAGACCGTTTTCTGCCGCGGCACCGAAACCCAGATTAAAGGATCCGAATAGGATTACACTGAATCCTAGGCATAACTTCAAAACTCGATTCATAAAACCTCCGTGTTGTGGATCCCCGAATTTGTTCGTGGGATCGTTGCTATTTTAGGGGCCCTTAATACTTCATTTCCGCTAAAAGCCGGGACCAACTGTGATGTGAAATTTCCATTCGGGTTCAATTCGATCAAACCCGTAGCCGGTTTCAAAACGTACCAACATGCCCATCAGATCAAAGCGGATACCGACGCCCGCGCCTTTCTTAAAATTAAAATCTCTGAAGATGTTGGTGACGCTTTCATCCCACACCTGTCCTACATCAAAAAAGACAACGCCGGTCAACTGGTTTGCAAATGGAATCCGATATTCCAAATTTGCATAGAGGACCTTGTTACCCCCATTATAATTAATAGTGCCGTTTGCGTTGATGGGAAAAATCTCATAATCCTCATAACCGCGGACCGTGTCGATGCCTCCAAGCCGGTAACGCTCATAGAAAAGATATTCCCAATCGGAGCTTTTGCTATTCAGGTATGAACCTCGTATATGGCTCGCTAGGACATGGTTAAACCAACCGGTGAAGAACCAACTTGAATCCGCAGTATACCTCTGAAACTTGTTATCCGCACCGAAGAATCCACCGGCATATTCATAAGAAAGCGTGTTGAGCGAGCCGGAGACAGGTTCATGAAGGCTTCTCTGATAGTCGCGTGTGTCCCTGGACAGGTTGAAAGTGATACTGCGGGTGAGACGGTCTCGGATATTTCTTTCCTCGCCGTCCACAGCAATGCGATCTGCATCAACAGATTCATTTTTTAGGCGAATTGATAAATCCATATCTTTGGATAGGGGGCGTCCAAACGTTAAAGAACCACCAACACGTTTGTAGCTATATCTATCGTAATCTGCATAATTGCTAAGTTGAGAGTAGCTAGAAGGGTATCGATACGAACGCTGGGTGTTGTATAGGCTAGTGCTGAGGCGCGTCGGTGTGCCCAAAATCCAAGGGGTGCTGAAGCGAAGCTCGCCCGTATGGTGCTCTCGCCTGCCCAACTCACCTTTCAGATGCACCCGATAGGCGCGTCCCCAGAGATTATTTTCACCAATCTGCGCCACACCGAAGATGCCCCCTTCTGTGCCGTAGCCCCCTCCAAGACTGAGCAGACCGGTACGTGGTGTTTCGGTGAGAGTGACAATCAAATCTCGGATAGCACCTTCGGACTGACTCGGAACGAACTCAACGTTCCGAACGAAAGATCCCATCCGAAAGATTCGCTGCCGTGCTTTTCGCAGGGCTTGCACGTCGTAAAATTCCCCGGGCTTAATATCTAATTGGTCCAGCTCGCGGCGGATAACATTGTCCTTTGTTTTTTCTAAACCGTTGATATGCACGGTGCCGATGATGATGACATCGCCTTCGGTGATGTTTAGCGTCAAATCGACAATACCGTTGACTTCATCAAAATTGGGATCCGCATCCACTCGTGACAGCAGGTATCCTTTGTTTTGGTATGCCCCCTCAATCTCCCTGAGTGTCTCCTCAAACTCTCCGCGATTAAAAATTTCTCCTTCAGCGGGGCTCAACATATCACGCACCTTTTCTTCGGAAAACGCGGGTTTTTCGGATTGCATGAGTTCGACCGTATACTTTCCAATAATAAACTGAGGCCCCTCATCAATAGTGATGTCGAGCATCAGTTCTGTTTTATCATCAGAAAATCGTTTTTCATGTTTAGAAATTCGTGCTTGATTGAATCCCGCGTCTTGGTAGTATCGAATTAAAGTGGTCAAATCTTCCTCAAAGAAATTCTCATCGAAATGCTTTCCTGTGCGCGTTTTAATCTGCTTGCTCAATGATTTTGGTGTGATATTATCATTACCGATGAAATTGATTTCTTGGACTTTAATCCGTTGCCCTTCGGTAATCTCAAATGTAACGGCTATTGTGTTCGTGTCTGGGTCGATATCTGTAACCGTTTGCACCTGTGCCAAATAATACCCCGCCTCTTTATAGGTTTTCAGGATATTCTGCTTGCTTTCCCAGAGTCGCCGGTCGTTGTAAAGTTCTCCCGGTTTGAGAGTAATTGCCGCTCTTATTTTTTTGTACTTCAATTCTTCATTGCCGATAATGTTGATATTCCCTTCAATCTTCGGGTTTGGGATCATTCGATATGTAACCTTTAATCCGCTCCCTTCAGCGGGGTCGACATCAACGGCAATCTCCTCGAAAAAACCAGTATCTTTATAAAGGTTTTTGATATCCTTCGATAACAGGTAAGGGGAAATCTCTTTGCCGACTTGGGTTTGTATGATACTACTAATCAAACCTTCTGAGTCCTCCATTATTCCTTGGAACTCAATCTCTTTTACAGTTAAAGTCTCGTCAGTAGTTGTCGCCTTCGGTTCTTCATCGGCGGCAGCAGGAATTGTGGATAGAGTGAGGAATATCAATCCGGCTAATAAACTGATCCGCCAGCATATCACTTTCATTTTTTATCTCCTCTATTGTGTTAGTGGTACGAATTATCTGACGTTTACAGGGTAAATGGGGGTTCCCAATACATTCGTAATATGGTGAAACTCTTCGATCAATTTTTGGGTAACGATGCCGGGATGTCCATTCCCAACGATGCGCTGGTCTATTTTAACAACAGGAATGACTTCTGCAGCAGTTCCCGTAAGGAAGCATTCTTCGGCGGTATACAGGTCGTGTCGTGTAAACACCTTTTCTTCGACGGTGATGTCCAATTCGCGTGCCAAGTCGATAACTGTATTGCGGGTAACTCCTTCCAAAATGCCGAGATGGGGGGGGGGGGGTAACAATCACATTATCTTTAACAAAAAAGATATTGTCTCCGCTGCATTCGACAACATATCCTTCCGCATTCAGCATGAGCACCTCTTCGACGCCCGCCTGTTTGCCTTCTATCTTTGCCAAGATATTGTTGAGATAGTTTAACGATTTGATGCGAGGACTAATCGCTTCCGCGTAGTTCCGGCGCACGGAAACTGTGACGATTTCCAAGCCCTCTTCGTAGAAATTCGGAGGATAGAGTGTAATCTTATCTGTGATGATAACAATGGTCGGTACGGGGCACTTATCCGGATCTAAGCCGAGGTCGCCGACACCGCGAGTCACCACCAAACGAATATAGGCATCATGAAGCTGATTCCGGCGGAGTGTCTTCAATACCGCTTCTTCCATATTCTCAATGGAGATAGGGATTTCGAGCATAATGGCTTTTGCCGAATCGTAGAGACGTTGTAGGTGCTCGTCGAGCCTGAAGACCCGTCCCTTGTAAGATCGGATGCCCTCAAAGACCCCGTCTCCGTAGAGTAGACCGTGATCAAAAACAGAAATCTTTGCTTCTTCCTTCGGAAGAAATTCCCCATCAATATAAATCAACATAGCGTTTTCCTCGAATCTGCGAATCGCCGAATCGTGTATTGCACATCACATATTTAGCAGCTTAACAGTTATACTTGCTCAAACGCCTGACCATCCACGAGCTGAATCAACCGGTCAGCACGTTGGGCGAGCGTCTGGTTATGTGTCACGATGATAAACGTCTGGCTGAATTGGTCATTGAGTGTCCAAAGTAGATCGTGCACCGCTTCACTCGTTTTTTGGTCAAGATTACCTGTCGGCTCATCCGCCAGCACAACCTTTGGCTGATTGACTAGCGCACGCGCTATGGCAACACGTTGCCGTTCGCCACCAGAAAGCTCAGACGGGCGATGCTCCAATCGCTCCCCTAAACCGACATAGGCTAGCAACTCTTTGGCTCGATTCTGCGCGACATCCGATTTTTGTCGAGCAATCAACCCCGGCATTGCAACGTTTTCAAGCGCAGTAAACTCTGGTAGGAGGTAATGAAACTGAAAAACAAAGCCAATCTCTTCGTTGCGAAATTGATCTAATGCCTGATCGCTCAACGCGAAGATGTCCTCTCCTTCATAGAAGATTGTTCCCTCCGTCGGTCGATCCAACCCGCCAAGCAGGTGAAGCAACGTACTTTTCCCGACACCGGAAGCCCCGACAATTGCTACAATCTCCGCCTTTCTGACCCCCAAATCGATTCCTTTAAGTACGGGAAGCTCTGTTAAGCCATCGTAGTAAGACTTACATAGGTCAACAGCACGGATAAGGTTATTCATGTCGAAGTGCCTCGACTGGGTTTAGATAGGAAGCCTTCCTTGCCGGATACAGTGCCGCAAGCCAGCAGGTCGCCATTGACAGGAGGTTCATAAGGACAACAAAGCCCCAACTAATTTTGACCGGCAATCGGTTCAGCTGATAGACGCCGCTCAAATTTTTTCCGAGGATGTTATCGAGGTAAATCGGTTGCGCGATAAAATAGAGGGACAGACCGACGGTGCCACACCAGAGTAGAAGCAGCACCGTTGCGTTAATAGGCAGGGACAATATGCGCCGGGACACTTGTAGGGCAACGGGAATCAACAGAATCAGAAGACCGTACCAACGTGGAAAACTGCCGACTTGGAACTCAAATCGCCAACAGACATACACACCGAGCACGGTCCCCAAAATAGCCCCCAAGATACCGATAATCCCACCTTGGAGAATAAAGATTTTTCTGATTCCTTGCTTCGACGCTCCCATTGCTCTGAGAATGCCGATGTCCTGCGTTTTTTCCATAACCATCATGATGAGTGTGCTTGCGATATTGAACACCGCCACAAGAATGATTAGCGCGACGACAATCATTGTGACGATTTTCTCAAGCTGGATGGCTTCAAAAAACTCCGCCCGCGATTCCATCCAAGTTGTTGTTATCGGTATCGCGCCCAGACCTGGATTAAAACGAATCACTTGTTTGATTTGATTACTGACCCGCGGTGCCATATCTGCATGAACGAGGCGCACCTCAATGAGGTTGATCTGACCCGGTTTTTGGTAGAGCTTCTGGGCAGTTTGTAAATCGATAAAACCGAGTGCTTGGTCGTGTATGTAAATCCCTGACTGGTAAAGCCCAACAACAACAAAATTACGCATTAACGGCATAAAAGACCCAGGATTAGCGGGATTTGGCACCATCTTGGAGATAAGGCGAAGAACGTCGCCTGGCACGACGCCGATCCGTCTTGCGATATGATAACCTAAAACAATACCGCCGGTGATTGTCTCCTTGCCAGCCAAACGGTTTCGCGCTTCATCAATGAACTGCGATTGATTGAATGTGTCAAAATCAGCCACAAAATTTGAAAATCCTGTGACGCGATCTTCTGCTTGCAAATCAATCCCTTTGACGTAAATGCCCGCGTCAATTTCCTCGCTGCCCTGGGGTTGAATGGCAAGTTGATTGAGAATCACGGGAGAGGCGGCAACGACCCCTTCAATTGCTTCGATCTGCTCAATCCTTTCCTGATAATTTGAAAAATAGTTATATATCGATCTAACGATGACATGGGCTTCATTGGCGAGGAACTTCTCTTTCATCTCATGACTAAAACCCTCTAACGCGGAGACGACGATAATAACGGCAGCGATGCCAAGGGCAACCCCACTCACGGAAATAATACTGATGATTGAGATAAATGCCTGTTTGCGCCGTGATTTCAGATAACGGGCTGCAATAAACCATTCATATTTCAAGGAGACGGAACCTCTATTTTTTTAGGTTTTTGGTCCATATCTTCTATCTCTCTTGGTATCTGAGGTGGGAAGTCCGAAGCAACCACGCCATTTCTATCAGAAGATTTTACCTGTTACGTGTCAGTCTGCTCGTTCCGGACGCATCTGCGGAAATAAGATGACATCGCGGATTGAGGTTTGGTCTGTGAGTAACATGGCGAGCCGATCAATCCCGAAACCAAGTCCACCCGTCGGCGGCATACCGTACTCTAACGCCCGCAGATAGTCCTCATCTATCATTAAGGCATCTTCGTCGCCGTCTTCCTGTTTCTTCGCACCCTCAATAAATCGTTCGCGCTGATCTATCGGATCGTTTAACTCACTGAAGGCGTTGCCCATCTCCATGCGAGCGATAAAGAACTCGAACCGTTCAACGAAGCGGTCGCTCCCCCGTTTCTTTTTTGCAAACGGTGAAATCTCGATAGGATAATCGTAAATAAATGTCGGTTGAACGAGATTTGGTTCGACATGTGCCTCGAAGAGTTCAGCGATAAGTTTGCCTCTGGATGCTGCGCGTTCTAAATCAACCCCAGTGTCTAATACTGCATTGCGTAGTTCTTCGGCGGTCAATTTATTAACATCAATACCAGCTTCTTCCTTTATCGATTCAATCATCGTCAATCTACGCCAGGGCGGCTTAAGTGAGATGGAATCACCTTTATAGGTGATCTGTGTTGTACCGAGGACCGTTTGGGCAGTGTGTGCAAGTAGATTTTCGGTCAAACACATCATATCTTCATAGTCCGCGTATGCTTGATAAAGCTCAATCATCGTAAATTCGGGACTATGGTCGTGATCTATCCCTTCATTCCGAAAATCCCTCGAAAACTCATAGACCCGATCAAACCCGCCAACGATGAGCCGTTTGAGATACAATTCATTTGCGATGCGGAGGTAGAGCGGCATATCCAAAGCGTTGTGATGCGTGGTGAAGGGGCGCGCTGTTGCTCCCCCGTAAATTGGTTGAAGAATTGGTGTTTCTACTTCAATAAAACCGTCTTGATTGAGGTATTCGCGGACGGCTTGGATCATCCGGGTGCGGTTGATGAAAACCTGCATGACTTCGGGGTTCATCATCAAATCTGCGTACCGTTGGCGATACCGTGTCTCCTTATTTTGCAAGCCGTGCCATTTTTCTGGAGGGGGGCGAAGGGATTTTGCGAGGAGCTCAACCTCGTTCACTAACACCGTAATTTCGCCGGTTCGGGTACGGAAAACAGGACCGTCAACGCCGATAACGTCTCCAACATCAAGCTTTCTATAGATTTGATAGGCTTCTTCTCCAACGGCATTTTGACGAACATAGATCTGGAGGCGCCCACTCGCATCTTGCAGGTGGGCAAATCCACTTTTGCCGTGGTCGCGCTTGGTCATAAGCCGCCCGGCAACGCGAACCGATTTCGCCTCGTCTGGGTGATCTCCAACCTCCACAAATTGTTCGCGGATTTCCTGAGTCGTATGGGTCGGTGAATATTTGTAAGCGTATGGGTCCACACCGAGCTGACGAATTTCTTCCAACTTTTCCCGGCGTTGATCCATCAATGCCCTTGAATCTTCCAATTGTACGTTCCTTTTACAGAATTTGCCATAGTGCTAGTATAGCATGTATAGGGGCTTTCGGCAATAAAAAACTAGCTTTTGTGCAGTGTGTTTCCCTCATCTCTTTTCGGACTTTGCCTCTTTTAGGTAGCTTTCGATAAACTGATCTAGTTCCCCATCCATAACGGCGTCAATGTTTCCAGTTTCAACTCCCGTTCGCAAATCCTTCACGAGACGATAAGGGTGAAACACATAGGAGCGGATCTGGCTTCCGAAATCAATACCGAGTCTATCGCCTTGCAGCTTTGAGATCTCCTCATCCCGTTGTGCTTGATAATACTCATAGACCCGGGACCGCAAAACCTTCATCGCCATGTCCCTGTTCTTGTGTTGCGACCTTTCATTTTGGCACTGCGCGACAATTCCGGTGGGTAGATGGGTCATTCGGACCGCTGAATCGGTGCGATTGACATGCTGCCCACCGGCACCGCCTGCTCTGTAGGTTTCGACACGCAAATCCGCCGGATCCATCTCAACATCAATGGTGTCACTAATTTCAGGGGAGACAGCGACAGCTGCAAAAGAGGTGTGACGGCGATTATTAAAATCGAAGGGGGAGAGACGAACGAGCCGATGGATGCCCGCTTCTGCACGAAGATAGCCGTAGGCATACTCGCCTGTGACTAAAATTGTCGCGCTCTTGATGCCTGCTTCTTCGCCGGGCAAGAATTCGATGGTTTCAGTTTTGTAGTTATGTGCTTCACACCAGCGGAGATGCATCCGCATCAGCATGGCTGCCCAGTCCTGAGATTCGGTGCCCCCGGCACCGGGGTGAATGCTCAGGATTGCATTGTTCAGATCGTGTTCGCCGCTGAGCATGAGCTTAAATTCAATCTCCTCAACCGCCGCTGCGATCCCTTTCAAGTCTGCTTCAATCTCTTCGCTTACGGTCTGATCATCTTCCTCGATGGCGAGTCCAAGCAGTAGTTGAAGGTCTTCAAGTTGGGCGTGGAGTTTGCGATATTGCTCTACATCGTTTCGCAGGTTCGAGACCCGCTGCGTGATTTTTTGGGCGTTTTGGGGATCGTTCCAGAAATCTACCTTTGTTGTTTCTTCTTGAAGGGTTTCGAGTTCTTTTTCTTTATTTATTAAGTCAAAGATGCCCCCTAAGTTCAAGGAGTCGATCCGTCGTTCCTTCAACTTCAGATTTTAAATCTGCGAGCATTGTCTATTTCCTTTCCGGTCTTGAATAGAGATATTATCTGGCATTCCATTTTGACCCCCCTGATTTTGGGTGCTCTGCCTTCAGTGCCTATCTGCTGGTAATTACGCGTCTCGCCTGAGCTTGGAAACAAACCAGGTTCGATGATAATAGAGAATTAGGAGGAGACTCACAAGGAAACATAGGATTGGAAGCCAGTCACCATAGCGTGTGTAAATGGTTCCCCCGTGATTTTTCAATGGAACCCTCCCAATCAGGAAGTTCTGTGTATCACTTGCCTGAATCGGTGTCGTGATTGTCCTACCAAGCGCATCAATTATACACGATATACCTCCGTTGGCGCAACGGAAAACGGCTACACGGTTTTCGACAGCGCGGAGGGGTGCCATGGCCAAATGCTGTTCCGGGGCTGCTGTTCCGTCAAACCAAGCATCGTTGGTGAGAATCCCCATCACGGACGCTCCTTTTTTGACAAATTTGCGGAAGAGATCCGGAAACACGGATTCAAAGCAGATGACGATTCCCATTTGGCTATTTTCTGTATGGGGAATCGGGAAGAGATCGATCGACTTGCCCGGCTCAAATCCGGAGGGCAGTTGGATAAAGTTGGGGAGGTGGCGGGTTATCGGGACATATTCCCCAAAGGGGACCAGGTGGATCTTGGAATAGCTGCCAATTTTTTTCCCGGGCGGGGATAGCAGAAACACACTATTATATACTTTCGATTCGAGTGTATGGAAGGTGCCTGTGAGCAAGTGTATTTGCTGCTCGTTTAGTATCTGCCGCAATTTTAGGAGGTAGACGTTCTCTGCCAAGGCGAAGATTTCACCACGCATCGCGGTCTCAGGTAGAATGATAAGGTCGGGTTCTTCGGCGTCTGCTGCTTTCACTAGATTCATGTATCTCTCGAAGATTTGGGGCCAATACGCACGATCCCACTTTTCAATCTGCGGCACGTTGCCGGGGGCAAGGGCAATCTTGACATCTGAGGTGGTGTCAGCGGGTTTGGACAGCACGTATGCGCCGTAGGCGAGGCAGGCAATGACGATTACAATAGGTATGAGATCTGAAACGTGAAACGTGAAACGTGAAACAGATTTTTTCTCACTCATTTCAACCGATGTTGTTTGGTCGTTTAATTGGTCTTTTGATGTGAGATAGGGTCGGAGGATATTTGCGATTGTTGCGTTGAGGAGGCAAACGATGAAACTCACACCGTGTACACCTGTGATTGATGCGATTTGGATCGCTGGTAGGTTATTCCATTGTGTATATCCCATGCTGCCCCACGGAAAGCCTGTCAAAAACCAGCTTCGCACCCATTCTAACCCTATCCATATTGTAGGCACGATGAAGATAAAAGGTAGACCGGATTTCCACGGGAATCCATATAACAACGCAGAAAAAATACCGACGTACACTGCGAGATAGCCTGCCAGCAGCAGACAGGCGAATGTGGTCAAGAATATGTTTGCGAAGGGATAGAGTAGGATGATCCAGTAGATTAGTCCCAGGAAGAAGATTGCCCCAGTGACGTAACCGTGCAGAAAGGCGGCCTTCCAACTTGATGTTGATTGCAGGGCAATCAGCAGCGGAATTAGACTGATCCATCCAAGCGGAAAGAGGTTGAAACTTGGAAAGCTAAGGATGAGTAGGATGCCAGATATACCGGCGAGAATCCAGCTTTGATAGCGTTTTATGTGCATGTTAGGTTAATGAAGTCTCTTGAGTGTGACCTTTTGGGGTTCAAAACTGGAGCGCAAGGCTAAGCGCGGTTGCCGCCGTAGGTGGAGGACAAATGTGTTCGCTCTGTGAAACGCGCGCCCCGCAACGACGTGATATCCACCGTACTGGCGGCACCGTCTGCAATGAGTTCCGCCATACATAGCCCAATGGCTGGCGAGATCTTAAAGGAGTGCCCGCTCCCGCCTACAGCAAGGTAGAGGCCTTCAATATCGGGGCTTTTGTCCAAGATCATGTTCCAGTCGGGGGTAACGGTGTACAGACCGCTCCACCCCTTGACGAACATCGCCCGTTCCATTACTGGCATCCGGTGGCTCAGACGGTGGGCAACGTCTTCGACGAAATCGCGAGAAACATCGCGTGAATATTGATTGGGATCCGTCAGTTCGTTGTCCTTGGGGTGACCAACGCCGACGAGGAGCATTCCGCGCCGTTCAGGACGCCAGTAGGTGCGGTCTACCATGTTGGAAACCGCGTGTCGCATGGGGGGCATATCCGCGGGTATTCGGGCGACGACTTCTGATTCTCGCGTGATTTCCAGAGGCAGGTCTAATCCTATCCAATTTCCCACCGATTTCGCCCAGGGTCCGGCGGCATTGACAACAACAGGCGTGCTAATCTCACCCTGATCCGTGACTACAACGGAAACGCTGCCATTGCTCAGCTTGATGTCGCGGGCGGGCGTCTGGAGGTAGACTTGTGCACCATTGCTTTTGGCTTTGGCGGCGAAGGCACTTGCCATACCGTGGGGATCTGCATAGCCGGAGTCTGGCTCGAAAGCCACACAGCCGATGCCGTCCATGTTTAAGCCCGGTAGTGCCTCTGCGGCGTCTTCCAATGAAACCTCCCAAGTCCGCACCCCCAACCGCTTCAGCTGTGTCATGTTGTCATGAAAAAGATTGGCAGCCTCCGGCGGGACCAAGAAATACCAACCGACGTTGTGAAAGACCCGCGCCCCATCAAACATTTCGGGAAAGTGCTGGAAGATTTCGACGCTCTTCTTAACGAGACGGATACTGACTTCGTTGGAGTAGTGCTGGCGCACAATTGCCGCTGAATCGCCTGTGGAGCCGGCACAGAGCAATCCCTTCTCTAGGAGTACCACGTTTCGTATCCCTTTAGCGGTCAGATGATACAGAAGGCTTGTCCCGATGGCCCCTCCCCCAATGATGACTACATCAGCTGTCCTAACCATTGATTGCTCTCCTTTGTCGGTCCCCTCTTTTTTTTGTTTGTTTCTGAATGAGGATGGGTTTTATTTCTGATTTGATACTGTATAGAAGTGTCTGATTCAGGCTTTGAAAACTTGGGTCTGTTTCTTAAATTCTGCTTTCCTATGCCTCCGGGGTCGGGTTGACGCCATGTACCATCAGTCCGTGTCCGGGGGAGATGTGGACATCCTTGAGCCGTCGATCGGTGGCGGAACAGAATTGGAATAGAGCAATGCGTCTTGGGTGATCTGTCCGATTGAGATATGAGCCGTGTGGGGTTAAGTAACTAAAGAGAAGCACATCGCCTGCGTTCCCTTCGCACGGTGTCGCGTCTTCAATGGGATATTTCTGTGGCGAGAGGTAAAGCCCGTCAGGTTCATGCGGCAGGGGGCCCTGTTTATGAACGCCGGGTATCACGCACAAACAGCCGCTTTCCACCATTGCCTCCTCGAGATAGATTACCGCAGCGATCATCGAGTCCTTTTCGTAGGGGAAGTAGTGATAGTCTTGGTGCATCGGAAAAGGGGAGCCTTTTTCGGGCGGCTTGACGTGTAGTTTTGTGTGGTGCAGCTGCACATTGGGACCAATCAAATCGGCGACAATTCCAGCTAACTTCGGATTGACTAGCATTCTGGTGAAAACTGCGGAATGGTATTGCATATTATGGATGCTGAGTACCGATGTTTGCCCAAGTTCTTCTTCGGGAATTTGGGTTTCCCGCCACTTGCCGCCCCAGGTAGCTTCGAGTTGACGTCCACCCTGCTGGACACGGTCAAACATTGCGTCGGTTTCACGGACACATTCCTCGACCTCTTCGGGTGTGAAGACCTGTTCGGCAAGTAGGTAGCCGTTGTCTTTGTAAAATTGAATCTGTTCAGGTGTGAGCATGGACTTACTCCAATTACACTGTGTGTTGTTTTGCATTATGCGTTTCAGATTTGCTCCGCCTCGATCATCAGTTCGAGCGGCGACTCTGCCGTTTCGAGGGGTAGGTAGATGGCGCGGTGTAAGCGCGACGACTCGATGATTGCCATGAGGACTTCCATCGTTCCTCTACCGCTTTCTCCACGCGATCGGTGGGGTGCCCCTCCTTCCAACCAAGCAATTAGTTCTTCCACCTCCGCGTGTTTGGGGTTGACCTCTTCAAGGAGAACGTCCAGTTCGCCATTTTTAGTGATGACCTGTAGGGGACGACCTTGGGGCGCATTGACGCTGATGATTCCGGCGGTGCCGCAAAGCTGGAAGGCATAACCACTTGGGGCAAGTTCGCCCTGCGCGAGCATTGCATGGGTGCCGTTTTCAAAGTGCCAATGCCCAATAGCGTTATGTTCAACGCGATGGCCAAAGTCAACCTTATCTGACGGACGATCGATTTGTCCCATAACCCACCTGACTGAAGAATCGCCGACAAAATAACGGATGAGGTCAACGACATGGGTGCCGTTGGTGAGCAAGTCTTTGCTGTTGCAGTAACCGAAGATTGATTGCAATTCACCGATAGCATTGCCCTTGATGAGTTCTAATACGTTCACCGTTTGTGGGTCAAAGCGGTGTTGATGTCCGATGACCAGCTTTGTTCCAGTCTCTTCGCAGGCTTCCAACATCTTATCCGCTTCCCCTAGATTAAGTGCCATCGGTTTTTCGCAAAGTATTGCCTTTACACCACTTTCAGCGGCAGCAACCGTCATTTCGGAATGAAGTGGGGGCCATGTGCAGATGCTGATAATATCCAATTCCTCATCTGCAAGCATCTCACGATAATTTTCGTAAAAGCCCGTGACACCGTAAGTCTCGTCAAATTTTAGCCGGCGTTCCGGATCTGGTTCTGCGGCTACGACGAGCTCGGTAGACTCGATTGCTGCATACGCATGGGCGTGTGCCGCCGCTATTCTTCCGCATCCGATGATGCCAACCCTATAGTGCCTTGACATCGAATTTTGCCTCCACTAACGTAAGTAAATCTTTGAAGGTGTTTATAATCATTTTTCAATTCTCCTCACGACAATTCATGTCCAAAATATCACATAGGACCATCTGCACCCTCTCCAATCATCGCCGCTTAAACCGACTCTCTAACTCACTTCGCTGCATCTCCACAATGATCGGGCGGGCATGTGGGCAGTTGAACGGCAACTTTGCACGAGAGAGGTCTCGAATCAGGTTAACCATCTCCTCCATTGTCAGCACATCCCCGGCTTTCACAGCGGACTTGCAGGCGAGCGTGATGAGTGCCTTGTCTTGAACTTCGAGATGCTCTGCGGTCGGAGCTACGGCACTTCCGATTCCATCTAGCAGGTCTGTGACCGTCACGTTGACGAACCGTGTGGGGAGCGTTGCGGGGATAGATCGGACAAGGATGGTCCTCCCACCGAATCGCTCCACATCGAAACCGAGTTTTTCAAATAGTTCGCTGTGGGCATCGAGTGTTGTTAGCTGTTGGGACGTTGCTTCGATGGTGATAGGTAGCAACAACCCCTGCACAGGAATGCCGCCTGTCTTTAGCTGCTCAACAAACCGCTCATAAAGCACACGTTCGGCTGCCACGTGCTGATCAATCAAGAACACCCGATCTGCGCCTTCCGCAACGATGTAGGTATTAAACAGATTGGTTTTTAGATGGACACCTTCAAAGTCGAAAAGTTGGAGTTCCGTCCCTTCGGGGATTGGGTGTTGTGGCAGCTGCACCGATTCGACTTGAAGCGTTTCCTGCTGTGGATCAGGTTCTTCAGGTTGTGGTTCTTCAGGTTGTGGTAGCGTAGTAGCATCAAGGGTTGAGTCCGGTTGTGTAAGTTCACGACGTGCCACAGGGAAGATGGAGGAACGTGTAACTGAGGTCTCCACCTCGATCCGCGGTTGTTGAGGCGGGAGGTTTGTGGGGGTGTCTATGCCTTCAGGGGTGGAATCTTGTCCCGACTTTGTTTTTCTATCTTGCGATTCCATTTTGGGGATGTATTTGTTTTTATAAATGCCGCTATGCAGCAGGCGTACCACTCCACTATAAAGGGTGCGCTCATTCTGGAAGCGCACCTCAATCTTGGCTGGATGGACATTGACATCAACGTGGTTGCCGCTCATTGTTAGGAACAGAAACGCGACTACATATCGATCTTTCGGGACCATGGATCGCATTGCCTCGTTGAGGGCTGCACCGAGAACCTTACTCCGAATGGGGCGCCGATTCAGGAAAAAGAGTTGGTAGTTACGGTTTGCCTTCGTGAAATCGGGTTTGCCGATAAAGCAGTGGAGATGAAGGTTCGGGAGGTCACTATCGAACTCAATGAGGTTTTCGGCGAAATCTTTCCCATATAGTAGGCGTATGCGTTCAATATAGGAATCACACGCTCGGACATCAATGAGAGAGCGGTTGTTGTGTGAGAGAGAAAACCGGATGTTCGGGTTGGCAAGTGCTGCCCACATCACCTGATTTGTGATGTGATTCAGCTCTGTCGCATCACTTTTGAGGAATTTCAGCCGCGCTGGCACATTATAAAACAGGTTGTTAGCTGTAATATGTGTCCCCGGTGAACAACCGCTTGCCTGTACAGGACGAACCACGCCGCCTTCAACCGTAATCTTTGTGCCTTCCACCGCCTCCGTTGTTCGCGTCAGTAGTTCAAACTGAGAAACCGAGGCAATACTCGGAAGTGCCTCCCCGCGAAATCCAAATGTCTGGATAGTTTCTAAGTCTTCAACTGTGCTAATTTTACTAGTTGCGTGGCGTTCTATCGCGATGAGCGCGTCCTCACGGTTCATGCCCCCACCGTTATCTGAGACTGAGATGAGTCGTTTGCCGCCCGCCCGAATTTCGACGTTGATGTTCGTGCTATCGGCGTCGATTGCATTTTCAACCAACTCCTTAACCACAGACGCCGGACGTTCAACGACTTCGCCGGCGGCAATCTTGTTGGATATGTCGGGGGATAAGATCCTGATTGGCATGGTCAACTCCCGATATATGAAACGTGAAATGTAAAAAGTATATTAACGCAAGTTACCATCTGTTACTCCACTGGGGTTTTGATATATGTGGGTTTGATAGCCCTTCAACAATCAATATTAATCTTCTAGTGATTCGATATAGGTACGTAACACCGGATCCATTTTTGCCAGATAACGGTCCTCTGCTTTCTCAAACCACTCCCAAACTTCCCTATCCACAGGAATCAAAGCATATTTTTTAGCATTTGCCAACAATTCACCAATTGTCTGCTCATCCTCCCACAGCATTTCTCCATTGGTATAGATAGCCCATCTGAAACGGTTCAATTCCATCTCGATTAGGGATTGAGTATCCGGGGCGGACTGAGCCGCTTTGTATAAGTCTTCGGGCGTCATCTTATCAACTCGCTCCCAATCTGTCCTTCGATTCCCTCAAGGGTATACGAGGAGATATTTTCGTCTGTCCGTCTTGGTAGCCTGTCTCAAGGTGATTGACATAATGAGATGAAACAGCGTGGCGGGAGAGGGTGGGAGTCGAACCCACCTACCCACCTGCATGGGCAAGCTGGTTTTGAAGACCAGTAGAGCCACCGGACCCTATCCCCTCCCAGATAGAAATTTACGCAATGTTTGTTTGATTCATCTGAATTTTGACTTTTTTCCCATGAAATTATAGGTTTTTCCAATTGACAGGAGATGCTCGCTACGCCTTGCGTTGAGATTGCCGCAGCCGCCGGTGATTCCCCGCGCGGATTGTCAATCCTTGTCCATCGCAGTATTCGAGGAATGGCACGGCGTACTTCCTGCTGGTTTGTGCAAGTTCTCGAAATTCGGCGACAGTTATTATATCATTTTTCTGGAGGTAATCGGTAAGCAAATTCACAATTGCGTCAAACATTTGGGTATGAATAAAGAGGTCATCCCCAATTCTAATGAATCGTCCCATGTTCATCAGGGCATAAAAGGTCTGCTGAACCGACTGCGGCGGATAGTCGGACAGTTGGGCGGTCAACTCGCCCATAGCTGGAGTGTTTATGCCGGCGTCAAGGAAGATCGCTTCAACCTTTTCCTTTATATTTTCTTCCTCCGCTGAAAACTGGATTTGATGTGATGATAGGCGTAGCAGATTCCCCTCTGTAATAATCTCTTTTCCGCGAATTAGCTGATCAACAACCTTCTCAAAACCGATTTCGTCCAGTCCGAGTTGGAGACGGAGTTGCGAGGCGTTCTGACCGGATACAAGGGGTTGATCTTCATGGAAACTTCTTAAAGCATCAGTCAGATTCGCTTGTGCCTGTTTCGTCCGGCCCATCGCAGAAACGAGCGGCGTGGTTCCCGTCCAACGAACAATCTCTTGACGCTCCTCAAGGTCTTTTAGGAATGCTCGAAATTCTGAATCAGTATAAGGAAGGTAGTAGCGGAGAAATTCTTCGGGCACACAGAGGTTACGGCTTTGCGCCAATACGAGCCTCACAACCTCCGCATCCTCGGCACCTTCCCACACTGTTAGGATATCTAGGGTTTCTTCCGTGAATCGCTTGTGACGCGGGGCGAATGGGTTGACCACCCGCCCACCGCCGACCGTATGTTGGGCTGAGAAGTCGCGCACGATAAATCGATCTCCTTTGAAGGTCAAAATCGGTTTCTCAAGTCGCAATTGGAGCTGCGTCGAATCCCCCGGTAAGACTGCTTCGTCCATCAGTAGGATTGCCCGGCAGAAGGTCTCACTCGTGCCGAGATAAAACCGCAAGCGCGTCCAGTGTTCAAGCATTCTTGGGAAAGACGACAGGAGATCGAGCGATACGTCGATATTGTCTGTGACCTCCGAAAATCCGCTTGGACAAAGCACATTCCCGCGTTCAATTTGGTCTTTGGTGATGCCTGATAGGTTCAATGCTGTCCGCTGTCCGGATTGTGCGTTTTCAGCCTGTTCGTTGTGAACTTGGACGCCGCGGACACGTGCTTCTTGCCCTTGGGGTAGCATGACTAGCCGTTGTTCGCGCTGGATTACACCACCCATCAGCGTGCCTGTCACAACTGCACCAAACCCTGTCATCGAAAAGACACGATCTACATACAGGCGCGGGATGCCCTTATGCCTATCGGCTTGCGCCTCTGTATTGACACAGGTTACAATTGTACTCTTAAGTTCCTCTAAGCCTTCACCTGTCACTGCTGAAACGTGGACGGTGGGTGAGCCTTCGAGGGTTGTTCCAGCCAACATCTCTTGGGACATTTCGGCGGCCTCTGCCAACTGGTCCGGTGTCACTAGATCCACCTTCGTCATCACAAGGATCCCGGTCGAAATGCCGAGCAAATCAAGAATCTCTAGGTGTTCCAGTGTCTGTTCCTGCACCCCCTCCTTTGCATCAATGACAAGCAACACCATGTCCATCCCATACGCGCCTGAGAGCATGTTTCGGATAAACCGCTCATGACCGGGAACATCAACGATTCCGGCACGTGAACCATCGGGCAGATCGAAGTAGGCAAATCCCAACTCGATTGACAGACCACGCTCCTGCTCCTCTTTGAGTCGATCGGTTTCGATGCCAGTGAGGGCATGTATCAGAGCAGATTTTCCGTGGTCAACGTGTCCAGCGGTGCCAATGATGACATGTGGCATAATATCCTGTTCCCTCTAAGTCGAATCGTCTGGTTCTGCTTGATGTTTTTGCATCACACACTTTGCTGCTTCAACAATCCACACCGATTCCTGTTCAAACACTGTCCGCACATCGAGCCAAATCTGTCGATCCTGCACACGACCAATCACAGGTATCGGCTGCGCTCGGAAGTGTGCGGCGAGGGTTTCGGCGGAGACCTGGGGTGTGTGTAGGCTGATGGCAAGACTAGGCAGGGTGTCAACGGGTAGTGAGCCGCTGCCAATCTGCGCGGTGCTCTCTGCAACCGTTACTTGGATTGCGTCCCCGAAGATTTGCCGAAGGTGATTGGCGAGTTTTTCAGCGATCTCACGGAGTTCAGTAACTGGTCGCATATAACGTTGAAACATCGGTAGTTTCTCGGTCAGTTCCTTTTCATTAAGGTAGATTCTCAAGGTGGCTTCGATCGCAGCGATGGTGAGTTTTCCTACGCGCAACGCCCGCATCAATGGATTCTTGCGAATTTTCTCGATTGTATCTTGTCTACCTACAATAATCCCCGCCTGCGGGCCTCCGAGCAGCTTATCGCCGCTGAACGTGACAACATCGACATCAGCACTTATCCGCTCCCGGACGACTGGCTCATAGGGCAGATTGTAAGAGGTCAGATCAATCAGGGAACCGCTCCCAAGGTCTTCCATTGTTGGGATATCGTGCTGATGTCCCAGTTCCGTAAGTTCTTCCATTGAGGGAGTTGAAGCGAATCCGACAACTTTGTAGTTGCTCGGATGTACTTTGAGCAGCAACGCTGTATTTTCATTAATCGCGTTTTCGTAGTCTCGAAGGTGTGTTCGATTTGTTGTGCCTACCTCACGCAAGATGGCTCCGCTCGCTTCCATCACATCGGGGATGCGGAATGCTCCACCAATCTCGATGAGTTCGCCGCGGGACACAATGACCTCTTTGCCACGCGCTAGCGTATTTAATGTAAGTAGTACAGCTGCTGCGTTGTTGTTCACTATTGTTGAGGCTTCACACCCTGTTAGGTACTGTAACAGGGGCTCCGTGATTTGGTCTCGGTGTCCACGCCCGCCTGTATCAAGATCATATTCCAGATTCACATAGTTGGCGGCGGCTTGAGCGAGGTTTTCAGATGCCGAAGTGCTGAGCAGCGATCTGCCGAGGTTGGTATGTGTGATTGTGCCGGTGGCGTTGACAATCGGACGCAACGCGGGGGCAGTAAGAGATTCAATCTCCGTACGGACAAGTGCTGCATACGCTACTTCATCTGGTGGTTCCACAAATTCCTTGTTGTTAAGGATTTGTTTGCGAACCTCTGCGGTAACTGTGCGTAAGGCTTCCGTAATGAGATCGCGCGAATACTGTTCCTGCATACGGAGAAACAGTTCATGGGAGAGCAACTGCTCAATAGCGGGGATGTGGCGTAAAGCCTCACCCTGTTCTGGGGTTAATTTTTTTGTCGACATAGTTTTTTTTATTCGATATAATTTTTATGTTAAATCCACCGCAGAGGTGCAGAGCGCACAGAGTTTTTTTATTATTATATCCGTCCCATAAAATTAGGGTTCAAAGCAACTGAGGGGTACTCATAAAGTAGTAGACATGATCTATCGTGCTGTAAACCCCACAACTGTTATGGCCTATGGCTCGGCTAACACTCAACTTCCATTAAGCTCCCAACTATAATTGGAAAAAACAGAACACTCCCGACTCCATAGGTGCGTCATCTTGCCCCATCGACCACTGATCTCCATACCCGTCGGTCGTCCGCGCGTAATCTGACTGATGAGCCCTCCTCACATAAATCACCCTGTCCATAGTAGTCCAATTCATTGCACGTTTGTCCCTATCTGCGTCCTCCGCTAAATCCGCGACTCAACGCTTTTTTTATTTCTATTGATTGGTGGAGATTTACGGAGGCGTTTTTCAACCATGAATCCACGCGAATTGCTATTCACACGATCCGACAGATTTTCCCGAACGTTCAATCGTTTCTCAATCCGTACCACCAGTTTAATCCATGATTCAGACAATACTTATGAGCACTCCTCAAGTAACTAAGGCTAATGAAGAATAATACGTAACACTTACATACGTAAGAAGAAACGGAACGGAAATCTCCGTTCCCTACAAACTACACTCACTATTCATAGAACTGGTTGATGACCTTTACTGGCTTCCCTGTTTCTGCAGACTCTACACCTGCGACTAAGCCTGAAACAGTTTTCGCCCCTTCTCGCACATCAATCAATGGTTGTGCCCCATTGATCACGCAGTCAACGAAATGAGAAACTGCTTCCTGAATTGCATCTCCAGTGTCTGCGATAATTTCTTCCGTCCGACCATCGCTATGGTGGATATGGTTTTTCCAGATCGTTCCTTCCGTGCCATAGATGGAGAGGAAGCCTTCGCCCATCCCACGACCTCTACATCCACTGGTAACGAGCACTTTGCCGATACAGCTATTCTCAAACTGAAAGGTAAAGATGTAACAGTCATCGAGGGGAAAATCTTGAGCGGCGTACCCGTTGGAATAGGCGTGGACTTCTGTAATGTCAACCCCAATCGTCCACCGGAGCAGATCGAAGGGATGGCAGCCGCCCCCGATCAGGATGTTCTGTGCAGTCTGCGGATGGGATCGCCAAGTTACCGGTTTGTAGTAAGAGTGCATATCGTGGATATAGCTGCCTTCAACGAAAAAGGCGCGTCCAATCCCTTCAGCGTCGTAGATCTGCTTAATCCGTTTGTAAGTGGGCTCAAAGCGCATAAACTGACTCGCCATAAACGTGAGTCCGGTTTCGTCCACTGTTTGCACCAATTTTCGACAGCTTTCTATATCGACTGCCATTGGTTTCTCACATAGAACATGCTTTCCGGCCTGAAGTGCCGCGATAGCGTGTTCGGCGTGAAAGAGATCTGGGGTACAAACCAAGACAATCTGGATCTCTTTGTCATCTAACAGCTGCTGATAATTAGTCGTGGCATATTTCATTTGGCCTTGACGACAAAGGTCTTGCGCTGTGTCTTCGCTATCGTCGGCAATACCGATTAATTCGACATCAGGGCAAGCGGTAAATCCCTTGATATATCCAGATACATGGACATCACTGCCCATCAGTCCGACGCCTAGTTTGTGCATCTGCGTGTCCTTTTAGAAGCCGGCGCTTTTGTCAACTTGATTGTGCAGTGGTAATTCTCCGCGCACGAAGTGCCCGATATTCTCGCCGAAGATTTCAAGAACATGCTGCCCTTCAAACTGTGTGCCGCCGGAAACGTGCGGCGTGATTAATACATTTTCCATTTCCCACAGTTCGCTGTCTTCAGGCAGAGGCTCCGTTGCAAAGACATCCAGTGCTGCCGCAGCTAACCGTCCCTCACGCAACGCGGTTGCCATCGCTGCTTCGTCAACGATGCCGCCCCGCGACATAGGAACTAGCATCGCCGTGGATTTCATCAGTGCTATTTGTTCTGCCCCGATCATGCCGCGCGTCTCTGGTGTGCGGGGAACGGCGATTAACACATAGTCGGATTCGCGTAATAGGTCATCTAGTCGATCAAAGCCCCACACTTCACTGACGTAGTCTAGTTTGTCACCGGGGTAGAGGTCTACGGCGATGATTCGCATATCAAAGACACTTCCCCGCTTGGCAATCTCGCGTCCAATATTTCCAAACCCAATTATCCCCATCGTGCTGTTGGTCAACTCTACCATCTTGGGGCGAATTTTACCTATTGCCCACTGCTTTTGCTGCTGTGCCAAGACAGAATCTCTGATACCGCGGGTAAAAGCGAGGATCATAGCAATAGCACTTTCTGCGACACATGCAGCGTGGGTGCCACTTGCGCTCGTGAGCAGGACGTCGCTCTCCACCAGTTCGGGGATGGAGACAAAATAGTCAACTCCAGAACTGGGGGACTGAATCCATTTGATGTTTTTGGCAGCCAAGAAAACATCACGGTTGAGCCAACCGATGTATACGTCGGCATCAGCGATAAGTCTTGGTACATCTTCTGGTTTAGCACAGTGGATAAATTCCACGTCAGGATATGTTTTCTCAAATTCGGAGATCCCGTCTTCGAGTTTCATGTGATTGGGTCCGATCAAAATCTTCATTTACAGTATATTCTCCTTAATATGTGTAGGAGTTACGCACTTCTGCAGGGCACACCGATCGGTGTGCCCTACAGATTCCTTATGGAGTTCTTGCTGTAGTTGCCCGATTCATCGGGCGTTGGCAACGGTGTCCATCGGTGATCAATCGCCGAGCTACAAGGCTTTGAGCCTTCAACTGCGTAAGTCCTACATATGTAAACAAATTTCGTTGAAAAGCGTGGTTTCTGGGAATCGTAACATGGTATACTTAAGCATTATATAAAATTGCGATGTGAGTTGTCCAATGCGTCAGGAGATATATCCGCCACAAAATTCAATTTCTGGCGGGAGGCAGTATACCATATCTATCGCCAATCTGAAACCTATTTTTTTAAGTGGGTTCCTGTTGCGATGACTTCAATAGTTCTTAGGGGTTTGTTTCTTAGATACGGATAGCACATGTATAAGTGAGGAGAAGATAACGATGACCAAAGATTTAGATCGGCGTTTGGAAGAATATAAGGCAAATGGTTTCACCGTCTTTGAGGGTTTGTTCACCAAGGCGCAGATGCAGAGTTGGCGTGAGAGACATCAGGAGTTAATGGCGGATTATGACGGACAAACTTGGTTCGGTAACATGCTTGAATATGCACCAAAGTTAATGTGGCCCGCGGTGAAACATCCAACGATACTTAACTTTTTGGAGTCGGTGATGGGCCCGTTTGTGCAACTTGATAACCTCACCCTTGCTGCTTTTCCAAGCGTACCTAAAGATCAAGCTGAAGGTCGTGCGTCCGGTTGGCACCGAGATCGGTGGGCAAAAGTGCCGCAAAAGGATATCTACGAGCGTCCGTTCGCTGCGAACGCTATTAGTTATTTACAAGACTTAACGGACGAATACGGCCCGTTGCGGTTGATTGTTGGATCGCATCGGCAGCCGATTACGATAGAAATAGAGGATCGAAATAAGCCGCATCCAGATGAAACTTTGCTTTACATGAAGGCTGGTGATGTCGTTGTGACGCACAACCATCTCATTCATTCAGGGACACCGAATACAGCCGATGGTTTACGCTACTTTTTTAGTATTTACTACAATTCGACATGGCTCAAGCACACCGATAACCATAGCGGGCCCTTAACACAACGCCTCCTTGCGGAAGCCCGTGATCGTGATGATTATCGGTTGATGCGGCTTTTGGGGGTTGATACCCAGCTGCAGCCGCGCTGCAATTCCGGGTTTCTGGCTCCAGATGAGACGCAGTGGAAGGAGTGGATCGCTGCGGATTGCGCTGCAATTAAATCTGAGTAGTGTTAATTAACCTGCATTGGTATTATGTTGGTTGATTGAGCTGGTAGACTCTATACATTGCACTCCTCCAGAACGTGGGAGAAGGTGCTGGGTAGGTTTCACGGTTCCCGTTCAACCCAACCTATTATAGCCGTCTCAGAGTTGAGTCGGTCAATTTTCCAAAATCGAAAATACCGAGAACATTGCACTATAGAATACCAGACACTGTTGCGCCCCACGATTAGCTCAATCCGCCCGGAACATTACGCGAGAGCCCGGGTGTTTTCAATCAACCATGATTCTTGCGCGACACACCGGGTATTTTGCCGAGATATGAATCTCGACCTACGGGTTGCTTACGATGTCAGTCTACCGGGGCTCTTAGTGGAAACTCGGTTAGGATTGGACACTAGAAACCGAGCGAGGCTGCGATGCCGTATTCCTCTGCCAAAGATTTAAGACTATTCCATGTAGCATCTTCAATGAAAATACCTTCCAGTAATTTCTGCTGGGTTCGCAGATGTTCTAACTCGCCGGGATAGAATACTTCTGTGAAGCCGGTCGCTGGTGGACAGCTCTTCAGATAGGCGGCGAAGTCTGCGACCTCTTTCTTGAATTCTGCAAGGGGACGGAAGGCATCAACGTTGAAAGCTGCCATGAAACAGCCGTCGTTGTGCTTGCCCGACGGATCATGCCCGAAACCGAGACCGGTAAGGATACCAGAGAAAGTTTCAACCATCACCGATAATCCGTATCCCTTGTGCCCCTCTGGCCCTCCCAACGGGAGTTGAACACCGCCACGCCCCAAGTCTTCAGGGTCTGTCGTCTGATTGCCCTCCTTATCGAGAATCCAACCCTCCGGAATTTCAACACCCCGCGCACGTGCCACGCTGATTTTGCCGCCTGCGACAGCACTGGTCGCCATATCTATGAACAGGACACCCTCCAGATCGCTGGGCATTGCGATACAGATGGGATTCGTACCAAGCCGTGCTTCTCTGCCCCCGAAAGGTGCCACTGATTTGCTGGTACGTCCGGAGTCAGCGGTCATCAGTCCGATAAGATCTGCTTGGGCTGCCATGATAGGGTAGTCTGCCACCCGTCCGACGTGGCTCTGCTGGTAGACCGTGGTGGCTGCAACACCGTGTTGTTTTGCCTTATCTATGGTGATCTGCATTGCCCGCTCGGAAACCACGTATCCGAATCCCCAGTTGCCGTCGATAACTGTAGTAACACTGCTTTCGCGGGCGATCTCGAAGGGAGCGCCCGGTACGATATGCCCCTGTTTTATCCGATCGATATAGCCGGGAATAGCAATAATCCCGTGTGAGTCGTGGCCCGCTAGATTAGCACCCATAGAGTGCCGAGAGATGATTGCTGCTTCCTCCGCGCTAGCTCCTGCACCCTGAAGGAGTTGGGAGGCAATTTCTCGCAATTGTTCAGCTGGAATGGTTGGCATGATATCCTCCTAATTCGGTATGAATAATGTAGGGCGTGTCTAATTCTCCTGCCTGCTTGACTGGTATTCTGGCTTTAATCTAGCAAAATCAGGGTACTTTGTCAAGTTGAAATTGATAGAGATGAAACACTTGTCTGAATCAGGCTGTTCAGGATTCAAGGATTTACAGAATAGTAAACGTGATGCGTAAATGGCCCGAGGTTGATTGGTTCATTGAGCTGATGATGTTAGGTTTCTCGTTCAACTTAACCTACAGAAATTTCGGATTTCAGTATTTTGTCGAGATATGAATCTTGATCTACGAGAATAGCGGCATCTGCTTAAAATTTAGGTGGTTTGCTGCTTGAATTTTCAGCAAATTGGTGAAAACCGCGTCAACTTTTCAGTAATAACCCACCAAACTAATCATTTCAAAAGATTAAGCCACCTGCCGTTTCCTCTTACCTTGCACAGGTTTTCTTCCAATAAAAAGTACCCCGGTCAATCTTTGGCATCTTTTTTGCCAATGCTTATCAGCGTATCCTTTTTAGGTCGTTGACGAAGGCACTCATTTTAAGAGTGGGATGTTCGATTCGGCAATAGACTGGTTGAAAGCAAGTACGGACGAAATCCTTTCCCACGCTTTCAACATCATTTCAAAAATGGAGGTTAATTGATGATTTTAGCAAGGTTAAACACTAGAGGTATACAGTCGTTATGTTTTTTTGTTATGTTGGTGCTGATGTTCGCGCTCGGTTCCGCTTCTGCGGAGATTAAACTGAACGACAACTTATCGGTCTCAGGTTTTCTTGACATGTCGACCGTAACGACTATGGGCGATGAGACCGAAACAGGTCTATCCTTTGACCAGTTCGAGATGGACTTTCATCTGAACTACGGTTCAGTTACTGGACAGGTTGATATTGATAGCACAGATTCGGACCAAGGCATCAAATTGGAACAGGGTTTTGTGACGTACACGGCTCCTAAAGATATGCTCCCCGGTGTGAGCATTACTGCGGGACGCTTCCTGAGTTCTTTAGGTTTTGAAGCGGCAGAGCCGACAGGTCTCTATCAGTACTCTTTTTCTGAAGGTATCCCTTATCCGGGTTATCAGAACGGCGTCGCAGTTAATGTGAAACCCATGAAAGCGGCAGGACTTTACGTTGCGTTTGTGTCGAGCGTTTGGGATGTGAACGAAACGGATGCAGGAACCCCTGGCATCGAAGCCCAGCTTGCATTGACCCCAATTGAGCAGATTACTGCAAAGGTTGGCTATGCCTTGGATGCGATGGACGACTATACACAGACTGAACTCAACGCGTGGATGTCATTCGCGCAGGGACCGTTAACCCTCGCTGGAGAGTTTGACCTGTTAGGGAACTGGGGCGAAGACGGTAATAGTGGTGTGCACTTTTTGGGCATGGCCAATGTTTCGCTGGCAGATATAATCTCAGCACCGGTTGCTGTAACGCTCCGTTTCAGTGGTATCAGTACGGATAATGAAGACACCTCCACGGAGTTCACGTTTAGTCCCTCTTATACAGCGACGGACAACTGGTTACTTCTCGCCGAATTTAAACAGCGGCTTGACGCCGAAGAGACAATCATTGCAGTTGAATCCCTTTTTACGTTCTAAGTGAAAAGCTGATAAACACAAATTTTTAAGGAGGTTATCCAATGTTTCGGTCTAAATTCAAATTGTACGGTATCGTTACGATGGGTTTGCTACTTTTGGCTGTTGGAATGCTCGGTGTTGAAGAGGTAAATGCTGGGCATCATGAAGTAAAAATTGGTGTGCTACATTCTTTGAGTGGAACGATGGCAATCTCTGAGACCTCTCTCAAGGACGTTGTTCTGATGGCGGTTGAAGAAATTAACGCTGCCGGTGGGGTAATGGGGAAGCTAATTAAACCGGTAGTTGTTGATCCTGCCAGTGACTGGGATCTTTTCGCTGAAAAAGCGAAGGATTTAATCAGTAAGGAAGAGGTTGCTGTAGTCTTTGGGTGCTGGACTTCTGTGAGCCGGAAGTCTGTTCTCCCTGTTTTTGAGGAGCATAACTCTCTGCTTTTCTACCCGGTGCAGTACGAAGGCGAGGAACAGTCGCTTAACGTTTTCTATACCGCCGCGACCCCGAACCAGCAGTTGATTCCTGCGGCTGAGTATATGATGGATGAGGTCGGCTCCAAGAAGTTCTACCTGCTGGGAACGGACTATGTTTTCCCGCGCACGGCAAACAAGGTGCTGAAAGCTTACCTGAAGACGAAGGGGGTGCCGGATGAGAATATCGTCGAAGAGTATACGCCGTTCCACCATCAGGACTATCAGACCATCGTCGGGAAAATTAAGAAATTCGCCGCCGGGGGCGATGCCTGTGTGTTGTCCACAATTAATGGCGACAGCAATGTACCTTTTTACAAGGAATTCGCCAACCAAGGGTTGACTTCCGATGACTGCCCGATTATGGCTTTCTCTGTTGCAGAAGATGAGCTACGAGCCATGGACGTCCCCCCCCTCGTGGGACACTTGGCCGCTTGGAATTATTTCCAAAGTATTAATACACCAGAGAACAAAAAGTTTGTGAAGAATTTCAAGACGTTTTGTGAGCGAAATAACCTGCCCGGCGGTTCAAAACGTGTCACGGACGATCCAATTGAAGCCGCATACTTTGGTGTTTACGTCTGGAAGGCAGCAGTTGAGAAAGCGGGCTCCTTTGATGTTGATAAGGTGCGAGAAGCCGTCTACGGATTGGATTTTGACGCACCCGGTGGCAAGAAGATAATGCACGCCAGTAACCAACATACACTAAAACCGGTTTACATCGGCGAAATTAAGAAGAATGGTCAGTTCAAGATTATTTACAAGTCAGACGGACTGGTTTCGCCGGATTCCTACAGCAGCTATCTCCATCCGGATGGCAACTATCCTGCGCCGACCGGCGGTCCAAAGGAGAAAGTTGGGATGTAGTTGGCAGACGGGAAAACGATCAGACATGGAAATGGGGGAGCGAGCGAAAGATACGCTCCCTCATCCGTCCACATGCACTTTCTCCATCTTTCCGTTTCACGCTTTACGTTTCACACAATGAACCCATGAACCCTTCCTATAGTCCCATGCCGAGAATCTTCAGAATCATTGCCCTTATCTTTTTACAAATAATTGGTATTCTATATTCTTCTCTTGCCGAAGTAGACGATGCATTTATCCAATCTGAAATCCATAAACTGGCTGGCGAAAATGCTGCAGGTCGCAAAGCTGCTATCATGACACTGGCGCAGTCCGGTGATCTGCGCGTGGAAGCAATCCTTGAGTCGTATCGATTGGGTGAGCTCTACCTCTGGAATGGAGAGGTGGTGCTTTGCAAAGAAACTGTCGAGGACGAGAATTTCAACGAATTCTGCCTCCTTTCAGACTTACTGACTGCGGAACTAATTCTGGATGCAGATGGAAAACAGGCTCAAATTCCGCTGGAGGAATTGGAAGAAATTGCTCCGTCGAGGGCAGAACGCAAGCTCACTAACAGCGCAAAGTTTCTCGTTAGGCTTTCATCGCCAGATCCTGAGATTCGGCTGTCGGGTGTTAAGAAGTGTGGGGACCCACCGGGAATTGTTGCGGCTGTTCCTCAACTTGAGGAGATGTCACAAAACGACCCTGTTACGAAAATTCGATATATTGCCAAGGAAAGCCTACTCCTCATTCGCCTGAGCCGGACCTCTCTAGAACAGTATCCGCAGGAACATCTTGAAATTATTCGCGAGTTAGGGGAGATGAAAAGTATGCGCGGACTCCCCCGGTTGCAGGAAATGTTTGATAAACTGATGGTAGAGGTTGAAGCTCTGCCAGACTTTGAGGAAGGGACAGACATTGAGGACATGGCACCGGCTGATGAAGCGGCGAGGGGTATCTATAAATACGCGATTGCGTATAAGTACGCAATTAACCAAATCAACAGCTACCAAGGTTTTGTAGAGGGTGTCGGCAATATATTCCGTGGGCTTTCACTTGGATCCGTTCTTATCCTCATGGCGTTGGGACTTGCGATTACGTTTGGTCTGATGGGTGTTATCAATATGGCACACGGTGAGTTGATGATGATAGGGGCTTATGCGACCTTTGAGATGCAAAGATTGTTTGGTCATACGCCGGACAATCCATCTGACTGGTATTATGTTGCGGCATTACCTGTGGCATTTCTAGCAGCGGCTTTTGTTGGCTATCTCATTGAAATTTTAGTCGTTCGCCATCTGTATCGACGCTCGCTGGAGTCACTGTTAGCAACATGGGGGATTGGGCTCCTCCTGATTCAACTGGTGCGGGTTCGATACGGCGACAACATTGGTGTGAACGCTCCGACTTGGGCGCGTGGTGGGTTTGAAGTTGTGCAAGACCTCATCGTTCCCTACAGCCGCTGTTTTATTATCGTGCTGTGTGGCTTGTGCGTACTGTTAATCTATTATCTAATGAATTATACTCAGCTGGGGTTGCGGATGCGGGCGACCATGCAGAATCGGAATATGGCAAACAGCATGGGCGTGAACACACAGCGCGTCGACCGTTATACTTTTGCCTTTGGTTCTGGGATTGCTGGTGTTGCGGGCTATGCGTGGACACTTATCGGCGGCGTTACACCTAACATGGGACAGACCAATTTCATCATTGATTCATTTCTGGTTGTGGTCACAGGAGGTGTGGGCGAACTGATTGGCGTTATCTGCGCCGGATTGGGGATTGGTGTGTTGACGAAGGTGATTGAGCCGTTAGGAATTGGGTCTATGGTGGTCGGCGCAATTTGGGCAAAAATCTTACTCCTAATTATTATTGTCGGATTCATCCAGTTTAAGCCTGCAGGCTTGTTTGCACCGAAAGGCAGGCTTAGCGATGTTTAGAAAAGCTGTAATTACACAGACGAGCGATCAATCTCCGAGCGAAGCGAGTTACCAACCTATTGACACAAATAAACAAAAACTGTGGCAGGATAGAAAGGTCGAAGCGGAAAGAAGTATAGTCAACGGTCAATTGTCAATTTTTCTTCGGCGTTATGTCCCGTGGGGACTGTTTTTTATGGGGTTGGTTGTTATCCCCGCCTTGTACTACATGGGGGGGATTACCCTCGGAACCGTAAACATGCTTGGTCGGTACATGGCGTTTGCAATTGTCGCAGTGGGTCTCGATCTAATCTGGGGTTACACCGGCATCCTGAGTCTTTGCCAAGCCTTCTTTTTCGCACTGGGTGGTTATGCGATGGGGATGTACTTGGCGCATCATGGCGGTCCGGAGGGAATTATAGACGCCAACAACTGGAAAATTCCCGCTTGCCTGTATGTAGTTTATCCATACAAAGTTGGTGAAGTGCCAGGGGATGCCCTGGTTCCATGGTTCTGGAAGCCCTTTTATACGCTTCCGATTACAGTCATTTTAGGATTGCTCATTCCGGGTATGGCGGCTTTGGCGATTGGTTATTTCGGTTTTAAGAGCCGGGTTCGTGGGGTTTACTTTGCCATCTTGACGCAGGCGATTACAGTCGCGGGATGGTTAGTGTTCTGCATGAACAACATGAAGCTGTGTGGCACAAATGGCTTGACACGGTTTGACCGAATCGCGGGGTTCAAGTTGACAAGCCCTCAGGTCAAAGTGAGCCTGTATATTATCACGCTTCTCGCTCTCGTTGGCGTCTATGTTCTTTGCAAGTATGTTGTCAAATCTCGTTTAGGACGTGTCCTCATCGCCATCCGAGATGACGAAACCACCTTGCGTTTTTCGGGTTATAAACCCTATATCTATAAGCTCTTTGCTTTTAGTCTTGCCGGAATGATCGCTGGACTCGGTGGGATGCTTTACGCGCCGCAGATGGGTATTTTTACACCGACGAACATGGAAGCGGGGGCGTCTATTTTGGTCGTCATCTGGGTTGCGGTTGGCGGGCGTGGTGCTCTGTCCGGAGCGATTCTTGGCACGTTGGCAGTGAATCTGCTCTATAACTTTTTTACCTCTGAAAAGAATCTATTGTTGTTTACGTGGAGGGCGGAGTATTGGCAGTTTGTTTTGGGTGGGTTGTTTATTGGGGTAGTTCTACTGTTCCCTGGGGGCTTGATTGATTTGTGGCGTCGCTTGGTGGGTAAAGCGAAATAAGAATAACCATCGAAAATCGAGACATCGAGAAGGAGAAAACCGTTTAACATGAACCAAGCCCAACGGATTGCTGAATACAAAGAATACAGCCCACACGACAGTCGATTTACCGAAGAACGCTATCTTCTTTTTTTAGAAGATATTACCGCTGTATTTGATGGTTTCAAGGCGTTGGACATAGAGGCTTTGGGAATCGAGTATAACGAACTCCGTGTGATTATTGGTCCCAACGGCGCGGGTAAAACAACGCTTTGCGATGTCGTGAGCGGCAAAACCCGTCCAACAACCGGAACTGTCTTTTTCGATGGTGCCGATATTACCCAGGAGACGGAGGTAGAGATTGCACTACGAGGAATTGGCAGGAAATTTCAGACCCCGACTGTTTTCGACAGTCTCACGACCTACGAGAATATGGAGCTCGCCCTACCCGGTCACTATCGCCTATGGTCGAACCTGTTTGGGTGCACAACCAAAACCCAGCGCGATCGAATCTTGGAGATTCTAGAGCGTGTTGGACTTGCCGATGAGCTACACCGGGAAGCGAAGTACCTAAGTCATGGGCAACGCCAGTGGTTGGCGATTAGTACGCTCATCCTATCAGACCCCAAGCTGCTCCTCGTTGATGAACCTGCTGCGGGGTTAACAGATGCGGAAACAGCGTTGACCGCCGAACTCCTCCTCGAATTGAAGGAGGATCATACGCTCATTATCATTGAACACGATATGGATTTTGTGCGCCAACTCGATTCATTCGTGACCGTGTTGAATGAAGGGGTTATCATGGCAGAGGGAATGATGCCCGAGGTCCAGCAGAACGAGGAAGTTATTGAGGCGTACCTCGGACGGTAAAACCAAGGAAGCGAGAACAGGGGTTCATTGGGGTTGACATTTTACGCATTACCTATTATTATGCTAACAGTTTCAAATCTTTCATTTTCATACGGGGAAGTTCAAGTGCTGCGCGGGGTTGACGTTCACGTGCCCGCGGAGACAATTGTCTCTATGATGGGGCGCAATGGTGTGGGCAAAACGACGCTGATGAACAACATCATCGGATTGCTCAAGCCGTCGTCCGGTTCGATTCAGATTGAAGAACAGGAGCTTGTAGGCGTTGCAACACATCGTCGGATTCGCGCAGGACTCGCTTATGTTCCCCAAGGACGGATGATTTTTCCGAAGTTGACCGTTGAAGAAAATTTAAGCGTCGGACTCTCGGCACGGACGGACAAACAGACTCAAATCCCTGACGACATATATGAACTTTTCCCAATTCTCAAGGAGATGGGGAGTCGGAGGGGCGGCGACCTCTCCGGTGGACAACAGCAACGGCTCGCCATTGGACGTGCCCTCGTCACCAACCCGAAGGTTCTAATCCTCGATGAACCGACCGAAGGGATTCAACCGAACATCATACAACAGATTGGGACGGTGCTGCGACAATTGGTTGAAAATAGGCGAATGACAATTCTCATTGTTGAGCAGTATCTCGATTTTGTTCGGGAGTTCTGCCAGCAGTTTTACATTATGAACCGTGGTGAGATTGTCGCACACGATGAGACCGACGCGCTCAATCAGAACATGATACGGGAGTACCTCAGCGTTTAACATGTCACGCATTGACTCCAGTGCTGGACGTCACGGCGAGCTTAGGCTCGCTTTTGCACAGCGGAAGAACCGAACCGTGATGGTAGAAAGTTTTTTTCGAGTGCCTTTACAGGTGATGAAGCCGCGTTATGACGCGTCGGATTGTGTTTGTGTATACCTGTTGAGTCCCACAGGGGGTGTGGTTCAGGGGGACGACTACCAGATTGACGTGATGCTCGCACCTAATACCCACGCAGCTCTGACGACGCAAGCGGCGACAAAAGTTTATGCCATGCCCCTTCAGGGTGCGACGCAATCAATGCGGGTTCGGGTCGGGAAAGATGCAATCTTTGAATACCTGCCCGATTCGACAATCCTGTTCCGAGATGCAAACTTTAGTCAAGGCATCTCCCTCTTTTTAGATCGGGGGGCAAAGGTTGTCTTGCAAGAAATTGTCATGCCGGGACGATTGGCACGGGGCGAGACGTTGGTATTTACGCAATATCAGAGTCGCATTGAGGCATCCGATTCGGAGGGATTGTTACTCTACGACACCTGCCGCCTCCAACCAAAGTGCCAGCCTTACCTCACTGGACTCGGTGTATTGGAAGGGTATCCGTGTTGGGGAAGTTGGTATTTGGTCGGTGATTTTGAGATGCCTCGGTGGGAAGCACTTTGTAAATTTGCCGAACCGTCCCTCAATCAGCCTCCACAATCGATTGGTGGGTTGTCCCAACTGAGAATACCCGATGCGTCGCGCTATGTTCCGGGTATCTGTGGTATTGCGATCCGGATGCTCGCTCGTAACGCGGGGGTGATTCAATCCGCCTTTCAACAGATTTGGAACTGGTTGAAAACAGAGCACTTCGGACTCGAAACAGTTGATTTGCGAAAGTATTAGACTTAGAGGAAAGAATCCGTGAACCTGACACCGCGTGAACAAGAGAAATTGATGATTTACGTCGCTGCACAGCTTGCCAAAGATCGGCGGGCGCGCGGCTTAACGCTTAACTATCCTGAAGCGGTTGCCATTATCACCGCCGAAATCTTGGAAGGCATCCGTGACGGCAAATCGGTTGCAGAGTTGATGCAGTATGGCACAACACTACTAAGCCGCGACGATGTGATGGAGGGGGTGCCGGAGATGCTCCATGAGGTTCAAGTTGAAGGGACGTTCCCCGATGGCACAAAACTCGTTACGGTCCACAACCCGATTCGGTAGGAACTGGCAGACGGAGGAGTAGAGATGATTCCCGGAGAATACATACTTGCGGAAGAGAGCATCACAGCCAATGATGGGCGTGAGACTGTCGAATTGACAGCCGCTAATATCGGCGATAGACCGATACAGGTCGGTCGCACTTCCATTTTTATGAGGTGAACGCTGCACTCCAATTTGATCGGAAGAAGGCGTTTGGGATGCGGTTGAATATCCCCTCCGGTGTCGCTGTCCGCTTTGAGCCGGGGGACGAAAAAACAGTGACACTCACAAAATTAAAGGGCAAACGGATTGTGCACGGGCTGAACAATCGAACCAATGGGTTCCTTGATAAAGGGTGAGAGACCTGCCTTCGATTGGTACTTTTTTCATCTTGAAATTCCGATATATCTGAGGGGTGCTCATAAAGTAGTAGGCACACTCTGCGTGCCGTAAACCCCACAACTGTTGCGGCATATTGCTTGACTAACACGTGACTTCCATTGAACTCCCAACCATAATTGAAAAAAACAAAGCACTCCCAACTTCATAGGTGGGTCATCTTGCCCCACCGACTAATTGATCTCCATGCCCGTCGGTCGCCCACGCGTAATCTGACTTATGAGCCCTCCTCATATAAATCACCCTGTCCGTAGTAGCGCGATTCATTGCACGTTTATTAGTATCCGTGTCCTCTGCTGAATCCGCGATTCAGACAATTATTACGAGCACCCCTCATATATCTAAGGAAAGACAATGTCACTCAACATTCCACGGCAAACATACACAGACCTCTACGGACCTACCGTCGGCGATAAGGTGCGTCTTGCGGACACCGAGTTATTTATTGAGGTCGAGAAAGACCATACAGTTTACGGTGATGAATCGAAGTTTGGCGGCGGCAAGACACTGCGCGATGGTATGGGACAGATGCCCGGTGCCACGCGTGGGGAAGGTGTCCTTGACCTTGTATTGACGAATGCACTGATTTTGGACTATTGGGGAATCGCCAAAGCCGATATTGGCGTGCGCGATGGAAAAATCGTTGGGATTGGCAAGTCAGGGAACCCGAATATCATGGATGGTGTCAGCGACGATATGATTGTGGGTGCGAGTACTGAAGTCATTGCCGCTGAGGGGATGATTGTAACACCGGGAGGGCTCGATGTCCACATCCACTTTATTTGTCCGCAGCAGATTGACGAAGCACTCTCATCAGGGGTTACGACGATGATTGGCGGGGGAACGGGACCCGCAACCGGCACCAATGCCACCACCTGCACCCCCGGTCCATGGAATATCGAGCGGATGTTAGAAGCCTCCGAAGGATTCCCGATTAACCTCGGCTTTCTGGGCAAGGGAAACTCATCGCTCCCGGAGTCACTCAACGAACAGATTGAGGCGGGAGCATTAGGGCTGAAACTCCATGAGGATTGGGGGACAACGCCGGCTGCGATTGACTGCTGTCTGTCCGTTGCAGATCAGTACGATGTGCAGGTTGCCATCCACACCGACACGCTCAACGAGGCAGGTTTTGTCGAAGATTCGATTGCTGCGTTCAAGGGGCGAACGATTCATACTTATCACACGGAGGGTGCGGGTGGTGGACATGCACCGGACATCATCAAGGTCTGCGGTCAAAACAATGTGTTACCCTCCTCGACCAATCCCACACGACCGTTTACAGTCAACACGATTGACGAGCACCTCGACATGCTGATGGTTTGTCACCACCTCGATGCCTCCATTCCGGAAGATCTCGCCTTCGCCGAATCGCGGATTCGACCGGAAACCATCGCCGCTGAAGACATCCTGCACGATCTTGGCGCGTTTAGCATGATGGCGTCCGATTCACAGGCGATGGGGCGTGTGGGCGAGGTCATTCTCCGCACATGGCAGACCGCCCACAAAATGCGGGAGCAACGCGGGCGTCTCCCTGAAGAAACGGGCGACAACGATAATGTCCGTGCAAAACGGTACGTCGCCAAATACGCGATCAATCCGGCAATTACTCACGGGATCAGCGATTATGTTGGGTCAATTGAGGTAGGTAAGCTGGCAGATCTTGTTCTTTGGCATCCGGCGTTTTTTGGTGTGAAACCGCAATTGGTGTTAAAGGGTGGATTCCTTGTCTGGGCGGCAATGGGCGATGCAAATGCCTCAATTCCGACTCCGCAGCCAGTTTTGGGACGTCCGATGTTTGGCGCGTTTGGGCGTGTGCCCTATTCCGCCTCGTATACCTTTGTCTCGCAGGCGGGCGTTGAGAGAGAGATTGGGGACCGTCTCGGTTTACAAAAACCGCCTGTCCCCGTGAAAAACTGCCGCGAAGTGGATAAGTCAGCGATGATAAACAATACCTATCTACCCAAGATTGAGGTAAACCCCGAAACCTACGAAGTCCGTGCTGACGGTGAACTCCTCATCTGTGAACCCGCTGAAATCCTTCCAATGGCGCAGCGTTACTTCCTGTTTTGAAAGATTCAACAGTTTGTCTAACATTAGCAATGCTTCGCCAACGAGCTCGTCCTTGAATTAGGCGTTCCGAAAGAAGATAGCGTATCAGGCTCACTCTCCGCCGTTGGTTTGGTGTGCACACTGTACAATCCTACCAAGAAATCTCCTAGCGCGTTTGTCCATATCCTCCTCCCCAATTATACACTTGACTGAACTCCCCCTGTGAGACTATAATTATCAGCAGAGTGATTTTACTCGCAGATGGGGAGATAGATGGGAAGTGAAAAAGGGGGTGCTCGATTCAGAGTCAATCCTTGCACCGATGTGGACTGCCCCCATTGAGATGGGTTTCGTGGGTATTACACTAACGGTGGACGATGGTGTAAGCGAACCGGTGACAGAATCGGCAGTTGTCCAAATCGTCCACGCGCTGATTGTGCCGGGGAAGGAAGCTGCGGGCATTAAGTTGGGAGATACATTTGATAAGGTGAAAGCACTGTATGGGAGACCGAGTAAACGCAATAGTGATTTTTTTGCATATTGGAATCCGGATATTGGGTTATCAGGGTTTTTTGATGGCATTGGCCTTGTGGAAGGTCTATCTGTAAGTTGGTAAGGAGCTTAAAATGGAATTCAGTGGAATGTCCTTCGGTAGTCTAACCATTCTTGCAATTATCCGATCAGTGGTTGATATTTTCGCGATACTTTTTTGCTGTTTCTTGCTTGGCGTGTACTGTTGGTGCTTGAAAAATTCTCAAATACTTGCGACCACCTACTGCAACAGAAGATAGCCGACCAGCAAGATCGGAAAACATAGCAGGTTGGTGTCGCGCATAGAATTTGCAGTTTTTCCCTATGCCAGTGCTTTGTATAATCAAAAGGGGTTGGACAAATGGGAACAGATTATGCTATTATTATCTACGAGATGGAATTCAATAAGGAATGGAGGTGATCTGAATTGCCCACCAGAAAGTCTGGTATGAAGCATGTCCGTGCGGATAAAAAGAAGCGAGATCGGAACATGCGGCGCAAGTCTGCGTTAAGAACCATGCTCAAGCAAACCGAAGCTGCAATTGCAGATGGAGAGATGGAACAAGCACAGGAGTTGTATCGTCAAGCAGCTAGTCATCTGGATAGAGCTGCAGGGAAAGGGATTATTAAGAAGGGCATGGCAAATCGGAAGAAATCCCGCCTAGCACACGATATGAATAAAATAGCAGCTGCGTGATATAGAAATGAGCTAATGTGTGAAGCGTAAGGTAAAAAGAATTTGCAGTTTTTCCTTGCGTTACGCATTATGTTACTGCTTTTTGCAGGAGATTTACCCTGTTTACTCCTGTCTTTGCTGGCAACTAATATTTGATACCATAACTAGAAGAATCATGAAGTGGTCCCCCCGGGTAAAGCCTAGCAAAATCCGCCGTCTCTACCGCGCCGCTCGATTGGGGCTCCACGATGATGATCTGCTACAGATTGTCGGTTGGGAGCTCTACGGTCGTTGTGCCGACATTGCGGTGGTCGCTGATGTTTACCGAGATGGATTAGTGCCCTGCCCTCAATGCAGCACAAAGGTAAAGTGCCGAATTGACCTACTATTTCGCGATAGCGACGGTGGCACCCGCGAACGCTGGTTTCACTGTCCGCACTGTGCCAAACGATTGCTCTGGCGCGACTGTCGTGAATCCCTTCGTGAAAACCCGCGTTGTTTTGCTTGTCATGCCCTGCTGGCTGGAACAGAGGAGTTGCGGTGCCGTTGTGGTAAAATATGGGATCAGAAAGCCTACCATCGGTCGGTGAAAACCCGTGTCCGTCTGCCTTGTCCCTACTGCTGTCTAATAATACGCAAACCGGCTGTCGAGGCACCCAAGCAAGTTGCCAGACATCGCCGGCCTCACCCTGAAATAGAATGCCCTAAATGCCAAGCGGTCGCGCTTCATGTACGTGGTAATATCCAGTGCACCGAGTGCGGCTACACACGCCGCTGGCGGGATTATCGCAAAAGCCTGAAAAAGCGAGATGAAAGACTGGAGTGTACGAGTTGTGGACATACCTTCAGGTGGCAGGCATGGCGGCGGGGTGCCAGACCCCTGAGAACCGGTAACCCGAAACCCGCGCGTGAATTCGTTGAATGGTGGCCCAAGTGCCGCACCCCAAAAGCCCGCATGATTCAGATTGATCGCCTACTTCAAGCCCTACACGGCCGGGGTGCCTTAGCTCCCCTGTTCATTGTTGGTGATGCGCGCAATATCCGTCAGATGCTCGATGAATTCGCCTCACAGGTTTGAGATGAGGCGGATCAATGGATAGCGGATCTGCAACGACAGTTACGGGAAGCAGAAGGGGAGAACTAATGAAACGGCCTGTATTCCACTTGCCAAAATTCGTTTTTATCTGTGCTTTTGCAAGTGTTGCGTTTATCTTTTTTTGCTATATTACGTCCCAGTGGTATTATTCCCGCTGGGACGTTCCTGCTTTAGGGGACTTAGGGGGCCGGGGATCAAAAGGACTACTCGGCGTTGAACAACTCACTCAGGTCCTCTCTCAGGATTCCTATATCGGAGCGGATAATCCCTCGAGGCGCTCGCCTGAGTTAGTTGAAAACATCAACGCCTTTGAGGATTGGCTTTTCAACCACCCGTTTGTCCAATATGACGAGTATTCGCCCGAAGTGTTGGAAAAGCAATATGATGCTGCTGAAGGGGACGAAAAGAGCGAGTTGGGATGGCGAATTATCAATCAGTTCGACCCCGCCCACGATTTCATGATTGATTTAATGATTTTGTATGCTGACCAGAGGCTTCCTTTCAAAAGAGAAAGTGAGGAGTATCAATTTATCGAGAATATGATTAACAGTTACAGGCGGTTTCTTGATGAGGTGCCGGACCCGTTTGGAGTCGAAGCGTTTGAAAAACTGCAGAAGGATATAGAAGCAGCACAAAGAGAAAGAGAAAACGATCCTGAATGGCAAAGGAGAAAGCGAGGTGCCGATGCCGTCGACAAAACGATGGCTGAGTTGCAAGAGAAGCTCCGTGCCTATGATGAAAGCCGGGGGGTAAAGAGAGGGCAACAAAGGGAAAAAGCGTCGTGGTTTATGCCAAGTCCCTCTGATGCTAGCGTCCCAGATGGGATTGATAGCTCTTTACTCGATGAAAACCTCAAAGAATTGTCCCCGCCCAAAGTGTTTTCAACAGAGGCAACTTTACCGGTGTCGAAAACCGCGGAGGATACGCTGGAAAACGACGGGAACTTTACAGACGAAAGCGACTCGGCCCCCGGTGAACCGTTATCACCGGAACGTTTTGATAAGGCGCAACAGTTGATAAAACAATTCGGCGCAGAGGAGGAGCTGCGCCATCTGCGAGAGTCTGACCCTGAGGCTGCTCGTCGATTTGAGCAGGAGCGTCTTGAGCAGGAGCGTCGGGGGGCACCTTCCCGTGATGCGCCAAGAGGTCATACGCGTCGCGATGATCAACCGCCTGATGGTTCCCCATAACAATCAATCCCAATAAAAAGATAAAAAGATCTATCACATTCCGCCTTGTTAGGGCTCGCCCTAACAGACGGTTTTTAACCGCTTGTTAGCGAATCGCTAACAGGCGGAGAATGTTGAAGATCTCTAATGAAACTGGGGGTATCCTTGGCTTTGTCAGCCGTATGGCTCACAATCTGCCTTGGATACCCCCTTTTTTTGGACTGTTAGGTGAGGGATTGTTAGCGTGCCGCTAACATGGCTGTTAGGTTTCACCTAACAACTACACCTAACAGGCAGCCTGACAAGTCGGGTAACAATCCCATTCGTGAATTGCGTCTGTCTGCTATGGTTGCGTGGTATAATAATCATAATATCCCCAAGGGGCGTTTCAGCAGAGTTGAAACTTCTCTTCGGTTGCATATGCGAATTGGTCACGGATTCAAGCATAGCAAGGGGTTCGGCTTGCTGCAAAAGGAATTTTCAGGGCTTGAAACACGGGTTATAATTTCCCTTTGATCCGGGAGGATTTATATCATTCAAAGCCTGTTAGCTGTCTGTTAGGTTTCACCTAACAGAGGCCTAACAGACGGATTGAACCATGAGTGATGTAAATCTTGGTGTTTTAGTATCAATATGGAGGGCAAAAATCATGGCGCGTTGGGCAAGAATAACAGAGCGGGGATGCTACACATTAGATCAAAAAGCGGCTTGATAAGATGGCTTGGAATACGGGTAAATCTACTTCTAACCATGTGCAAATTTATCTACATACATTATAACACGAAGGAGCTTTATACACTCCGGTAAAAACCTGAGTGTAACAAGCTCGAAGGACCAAGCCAAAGGCAAATACTGGTTAGACAGCGAAAAGGAGTCGCCACAACTGGGATTTGTCAACATTCTCCGCCTGTTAGCGCGTCTGATAGGCGGCTTGAAGGGCCTCTGTTAGGGGATTGTTAGGATCTTGTAGGCTAACAGGTCGGAATGTGGTAGATCCTGAAAATCTCCAAATCCTGAGAATCCTGATTCAGACAACATGAATGTGATAAATCCTCTCAGTGATTCCGAACTCGATAGACTTGATAAAGAAAATCCGTGGATGACGGACACCGCCACACCCGCCCCCAAGGTGTGAAAAAAACTGCCCTTACTCGTGTAGAAACTGCACTTGAAAGGAGAGGCAAATGAAAGCGCAAATCTATCAACCGATGGGGAATTTCCCGATTTAGAGCGATTTTCGTTCTTTCAGCGTGGGGATCAATCGAAAGAAAGCAACCACACTGGCAACATCCAGCAGTTGCATCGTAAACTGACCGCCGACCCCACTTGGAAACTCAAGATTGACCAGGTCCGTGCGCTGACTGGAGAGGCACAAGCGAAAGCAAAGACGGCGTTACCCGCTTTTACGCCATCGGTTACCCACTGGCAAACGCACGGGTGATTTTGTGCACACGAATCTGATTCAAGCCGATTTTGATGAATCCACAGACTTCGACAAACTCTTTGATGACTTGTGCATTGACCCGCACGCCCGACTTGTCTTTCGATCGCCGCGCGCCAAAGTAAAAGCATTGATAAAGGTCTCACCAGTAGCGACCGTTGAGGACCACGCCGCAGCATTTGAAGCCGTCAAGTCTTACTGCATTGATAAGGGTTTCGGCGAGATTGACGGAAACCCGAAGAACATCAATTGCCTGTGTTTCATCTCCCCCGACCCCCACGCTATTTTGAAGGATGCCACGCCCCGCCATTGGGAACCCCTCTTTAAGCCCCCTGTTCAAAGACCAACCCCCCCACCACAAACCGCACCGCGCGATAACAACCAGAAGCCCACCGATGAGATGATGCGAGCGATGCTTGCACACATCCCCGCAGATGATATTGAACAATGCGGCAGTTGTTTCCCGCTTCAATCTATATTGGTCTAGAAGCCGTTGGCTGCTTCTGCCCGGATAAACTCACCTTCCAACGTTGTCAACTTCACCGGCAAAATCCGGTTCACCACTGAGTTGGGGAGATTCATCAGCACCCGTAAATAATTCTCTGTGAACCCCGCTAGAGGTCCAACCGTTCCTTCACGGTTTTCCTCAACCAATACATGCATCGTCTTGCCTAACATACGTTTCCGAAATTCAACGCCGAGTTGTTTTCCCAACGCAATCATCGCCTTACTGCGTTCAGCGGAGACGTGCGGGGGCACGTGATTCGGGTAGTCTGCTGCGGGAGTGCCGCGACGGGGAGAGTAGCGGAAAACGTGCAGCTGACTGAAACCGATATCTTCGACAAACCGAAGCGAGGCCTCAAAATCGGCGTCGGTCTCGCCCGGAAAGCCAACCATAACATCGGTGGTAATCCCGACATCTGAAAACGAGGCGCGGAGTTTTTCGACGAGACGCGAAAATTCTGCTCTTGTATAGCGGCGCCGCATTTGGCGCAAGATTTTATCGCTGCCAGCCTGTAGCGGCAGGTGGAAGTGGGGCATACACTTGGGTAACGCTGCCATCCGATCGACCAAATCTGGTGGGAAATTCATCGCTTCGATGGAGCTAAAGCGGATGCGCTCAATTCCATCAATGGGGTGGATATGCTCCAAAATGTCCGCAATGTTTGTCTGGCGGCCTATATCTAGCCCGTAAGCCCCTAAATGGACGCCGGTTATAACAATTTCCTTGTATCCGTTTGCGGCGATCTGTTCTGCTTCTTGCACGATGTCAAGCAGAGGACGACTCGTCATGCGCCCCCGGACATAGGGGATAATGCAGTAGGTACAAAAGGCACTGCACCCGTCTTGCACCTTGATGAGTGCGCGTGTATGTTTGCCCGCTTCACTTACCGACATGCTGAAATTCGCGTGTTCGCGGACGGCGTCGTGATGGACTGGTTCAATCTGCAACAGGGGTGAGTAATCCTTTTCTTTCCATGATTTGTGAACCAGATCCAGATACTTCTGAAGGCCAGCCTTTTCGCGATTCCCGAAAACGAGCGAAACACCCGGAATACTCTCGATTGCCTCCCGATCACTTTCAGCGTAACAACCCGTGACAAGGACTTCGGTATCGGGATTTTTCCGAACTACTCGCCGGATGACTTGACGGGCTTTTTGATCTGCGGCATTGGTCACGGTGCAGGTGTTGATGATGCAAACGTCCACGGGGTCGTTCTCTCCCACAATGGTGTATCCGTTACGAAGCATCACTTCCTGCATCGCTTGTGTGTCGTATTGATTCACCTTACATCCCAAGGTGATGAGTGCCGCTGTTGGCATGGTCGTTCTCCTTTGGTGGCTTAGGTCAACATTCGGCAGGCTTCAGCGCATTTTTGCCGAAAATCACCGGAAACGTCTCGCCCGTTTTCACGTGTTTCGTCTCTGCATCCATATAGGCAGCACTGAAGGCGCGTCGCCGTTTTCCTGTTGGATTCACCCCGGAACGATGTAATAGAAGGTTATTCAATAGGACGACTTCCCCCTCTTCTACTTCCAACTGAATGGCATTCTCTTCCAACTGATATTTTTTGGCATCCGCTTCCGTGGCAAAATGTCCCTCATTTATTACACCGTGTTTGTGGATACCGGGCACGATTTGCATACAACCGTTGTCTACTGTTGCAGCGTCTAAAGCCATCCAGACTGTAACGATTGGGTTGCGATCCAGCCCCCAACCGACTCCAACATCTTGGTGCCATGGCAGCACTGTGCCTTGATTGGCAGGCTTATTCATGAACATCGCCCGGTAGATTGAGACATCCTCGCCGATGTAGTGCCGCGTGATGTCGCGCAGAAGTGGATGCTGCATGTAGGAGAGAAACAAGGGATCTTGCTCAAGGTCCATAATCTTCCGATATTGGAGTGTTGCGCCCTTGTGTCCTACACTCTCCGGAGGTGCTTCGCGATAGACGCCGGTGGTGCTATCGAGTTGGAACCGCATATTCTCGTAGGGCACAACCCCCAGCATGATGTCATCAATCCGTTGCTGCAACGCAGCTAACTCTTTATTTGACAGGAGGTGTCCGAGTCTCACGTACCCCTCCTCCATAAACTGGGTATGTTTTTGATATCCAAATTTAACGGTTACCTTCGTTGACATGGGTAGAAACTCCTTTTTAGGGTTGGGTTGACAAGTCAGCAGATATTTGTCAATTCCAAATTGTGTATAATCAGTAAAGCTGTGGGACAACAGGATTAAAATTCCTGTGCTTCTGCCTGTTTTGGGGGCATCACAATGATTTCGATTCGGCGATTTCTCGCTCTGCCTTTGGGAGTTTTGTTTGTATCGATTGGACGGTAGTAGGCATAACCGACCGCTGCCAAACGTGCAGGATCCACACCCGCACGCGTTTGTAGATAACGAACAGCGGAGATCGCCCGTTGTGTGGATAGGTCCCAATTGTTCAAGACTGAACCTCTGAAGGGGACATTGTCTGTATGGCCTTCGACCCGGATTTCTCGATCTGGATAGCGATTTAAGAACGCCTTCGCGATTTTGTCCAAGATACGTTTGCCATCATCTTTAATCTCGGCTTTTCCGGAGGCGAACAGAATTTTATCCATCAGGTTGACTGTCAGTTGTCCTTTGAGTGTCGTGATGGTAATTTCTTTCGCTTCAATTTCCTTTTGGAGCTCCGATCGGAGATCCCGAAATTCCGCTTCTTTCCGTTTTAATTCCTCTTGTCTGCGTTGCTTTTCTGAGAGAAGCTCCATCGCTTCTGCTTCCGCCTTTGCTTTAGCTTCGGTCAAATTGGTCGCGCGTTCTTGCACCTCGTCAATTGTGTCCTCCAAGAGGTTGATTTTGTTTTTCTTTGCTTCGAGTTCCGCTTGGGTTGTGCTCAGTTTACGCTGTAGTTGTTCGGACTTTTTTTCGTAAGTAATCCGACTTTCCTGTTCTTCTTCAAAATTATGCTTAAATCTGAATATGTAGTAGCTCATAACGGTAGCGAGAATGAGCAAGATAACCCCCGCAATGCCGCCAATGAGATACAGTTGTTTTTTCATTCGTTTCTCTCTCCCCTAACCCTGCTTTCATTTGTTCATTAGTTGATTGAATTGATGGACCCTATACATGGGACTCCTCCCCGATAAAATTGGTATTCAAAGCAATAGATAGTGACGTAGGTTTCCTAACCCTGATATAATCGAGGGCAGGCTCTGCGGGACGATCACAGGTTGGAAAACTTGTGCTACAATTGGATTATATCGGTTATTTCCATGAGTTGTTGAATATGGAAACTCGGCCTACGGGTTATCTAGGTTCTGTTGACATTTGCGTGAGGTGTGTGCGAACGCGAGACACAGTACACAATCAGGGATGCGGTGCCGATGATACCCCCACATGCGAACCGGCAGGATTCACGCCCTTATGATGTGCATCTGTATAGAGAGGCATTTAGTCGAATGTTTCATTAACAAAATCAAGCGGTATCGGCCTATCTCTTCTCGTTTTAATAAGTTAGCGGTTCGGTATATGGGGGGCTGAGTTTCGTTGCCGCAATTATTTAGTTACGATGAAATGTGAACAGAGCTAGAAACTTGGGTTATAATAGTAACATAACGCGGGTTAAATCTCAAAGAAATTTCTCCTTGCAGAAAGTCGTTGACACTTTGGGTAGGTCTGTTATAATTATTTCTAATGCTTATTGATTCGAGGTCTACCGATGAGAACACTTCCGGTCTTTCTCCTAATTTTCGTCCTTTTTTTAAGTTGTCAGCCTGCCGAGAAGAAACCGCAGCGACAAGAGGAACTAAGTCGTGAAGCGACCCGACTCAGGTTGGGGATGGCACTCACGCCGGAAGATCCGACGGGATATTTGGAACTCGGCGAAGTGTATCACGAAATGGGGGAGTACGAGAAAGCCATTGAGCAATTTCAAGAGGCATTGGCAATTGATGAGGAGAACGCACAAGTGCACAACGCGCTCGGTTTAGTCTACGTAGACATGCAACTAGCGAGTCCAGCAATTCGGGCATTTGAGAAAGCGACCGAACTTTCCCCCAATAATCCCGCCTTTCTCAACAATCTGGCTTATGCTTATGACACCGCGGATCAGTTTGGCGAGGCGATCGAAGCCTATCGCAAGGCAATTGAGGCGGATCCGACCTTTCAGGATGCCTATTTCAATCTGGCTGCTACTTATCATGCGCGCGATCAGTTTGAGGAAGCGATTCGCTATTATCAACAAGCCATCGCGTTAGATGAGAGCGATTCAGATGCACATTATAACCTCGCACACGTCTATCAGGAGACAGAGCAGATTGATCTGGCAATCCGTGCATACGAAAAGTCTCGGTCGTTTAACCCGGAGGATACGGAGGTATACTACCACCTCGCGCGGATGTATGAAAAGCAGGGTGATCGCCTTACGATGAAGCGCTATCTGGATCTTTTCCTAAAACGTGCGGCAGATTTGCCTCAGTTTCAAGATGAGGTTGAGGTTGCTAAACAGATGTTGGCTCAATAGTAGGGTTGTTACCCATTCATTTTAATGGGGCTCATGCTAAAAAAAAGTGCAAAATGCAAAGAGCAACCGAATTTTTGTCAAAAACTCGGTTGCTGTTGCACAATTTCTTGACATGAGCTCTTAATGATTACAGATATTTACGGGCAGATAGGATGTTAGACGATCTCTCCAAACTTATCACCGAGCAGCGAAATCCGAACTCAATTGATATTGACCTCAAATCGACTGAAGAGATTTTGCAGATTTTTCACGAAGAAGATCGGAAAGCACTTGCGGCTGTAGAGGTTGAATCTGCATCAATCGCGCGGGGGATAACACTCATCACCGAAGCGTTTCGTCGAGGTGGACGGCTTTTTTATATCGGTGCGGGGACAAGCGGTAGGCTTGGTGTCCTTGATGCCTCTGAGTGTCCACCGACGTTTAGTACCCCGCCCAGCATGATACAGGGAATCATCGCCGGTGGAGATCAAGCGTTGCGTCGTTCCGTTGAGGCTGCGGAAGATAAACCGGACGCCGGCGCACAAGCCCTCCGCGATCACGGCATTACCGATCAAGATGTAGTGGTTGGCATTGCGGGCAGCGGTCGTACACCTTATGTGCTTGGTGCGTTGGAGGAGGCCCATCGAATCAGGGCCAAGACGATTTTCCTCTGCTGCACCCCGCCCGCTGATAGTCTGAAAGCATTTGTGGATGTCTTTATCGCGCCGGTTGTGGGTCCAGAAATTATCACTGGCTCAACACGGCTGAAAACCGGGACAGCGACGAAGTTGGTACTCAACATGCTCACCACTGTCTCGATGATCCAGATTGGGAAGGTTTACAACAATCTAATGGTTGATGTTCAGGCGTCGAACGCGAAGCTTATTGATCGGGGGGTGCGTATCATCATGGAGATCACAGGGACAGACTATGCGACAGCACAAGCGGCGTTGGAATGCGCCGATGGCAGTGTGAAAACCGCAATTGTCATGCTTGTGAAGGGGATCAATCAGAAGGAAGCCGTTGCGTTATTAAAAAAAAACGACGGCTTTTTGCGGCGGGTGTTGGAAGATATTTCATACATCGAAAGGTAAATCTTTTGGCTCAAAAGTACAGAATGCTAAGAGCGTGAAACGTGAAAACAATATGTTCATTGGTCCATTAGTGCCCAATCTGCGGGGCTCGTAGAAGAGGAAAGTACAAAGTGCGAAGGGAACTATAGGGGCGGTGTTTCCCCGCCCGCGCTTGCCAAAAGCTCGGTTTTTATTGCACGATTTCTTAATATGAACCGATCTTTTATTAAGAGGTACAAGGATGAAAAATATCATCGCATGTAATTTGAATAGCTATGGACAATTTCGTGAAGGTGCGTATCCGCATCTTGCGAAAATTGGGTTGACAAATGTTGAGATCGCTGCGCCTGCGCCGGGAGATGTCGATAAGGTGCTCGCTGAGTTGAAATCCTATGGACTCACAGCGACCAGCGTTGCTGCGGGTTGCAATGTTCAGGATGAGAACGTTGTCTCAGACTTTCAGGTTTGCTTAGACGCTGCGGCCCAGATCGGTGTAAAGGTCATCTTTACCAGTGCCCATGCCGGCGACCACGATCGAAATGTCATCTATGAACGGCTAAGACAGATTGGTGAGAACGCTGCTCCGCTCGGCCTCAAGGTCTGTTTGGAAACACATCTCGATCTGGCGCACAACGCCGATGTCGCACTCGAAACTATGCGGAGGGTCAACCACCCGAACATCTGTATTAACTTTGACACCGGCAATGTCTATTTCTACAATCATAACGTCACCGCTGTTGGTGAGCTTAGGAAGATTATCAAACATGTTGGTGCCGTTCATCTCAAAGATACCAACGGTGGGTATCGGACGTGGCACTTTCCTGCACTCGGTGAAGGCGTGGTTGATTTCAAAGGCGTGTTTCAGATCTTGACTGACGCAGGCTTCTATGGCCCGTGTGCAATGGAGTTGGAAGGGATTGAAGGCGAGGATATAGATGAGGCGGGTGTACAAGCACGAATGGAGAAGTCCGTGGCTTATCTCAAGAGCATTGGGATAATGGGTTAAGGGAATATTTCAAGAGATGGGCTTCGCTGCCATTTCCCTTAAAAAAGTGTTGACACGACGCAGCAGAGTCGGTAAAATCAGCGACAATTTTTGATAGATTTCCCAAAGTAGTAAGTATACTCCGTATGCCGTAACCGTTGTGCATATTACGGCACGATGGAGCGTGGTTACTACTAGTGACTTGGGTTCGGTTAGAAAAAAATATGAAGATGGGAGGAGTGAATAGATGGCTGACGCGTTACCACTTGTTGCATATCCAGATTTAGAAAGTCGAGTCAAAGCTATAGAGAATGATGGCTTTGTCTATTTCCCTGCGGTTCTCAACGCCGAAGAAATTTTTGAACTGCGAGACGCCATGGACCGGCTGACGCAGATACCGGACAGTTTCGATAAACACAGTACTCCTGAAAACGGTGGTTTTCTCAATAAGCATATCAATAATGCCTTCAATCGAGATGCCATTTTTCTGCAATATCTCGACAAGCCAGAGATTATTGAGTTGGAGGAAGCTATCCACGGCGACGATTGCCACGTTATTGGGATGACAGCATGGACGACGGGGCCTGGGCGTCCGGATCAGAGCTTACATACCGATTGGCTGCCGATTAGCCTGCCGGCGGATGTGTTGGCGGATCCGCGGGTGAAGGTTCCAATTTTTATTACCACCGCCCATTTTTATCTTGATAACCTGTATGAAGAATTGGGACCGACAAAGTTTATTCCGGGGAGTCATCAGGCGGGACGAAGCCCAAATGGTGATGTTGAGTGGAAAGGGGTTGGCGACCACAGTATCCTATGTAATGCCGGCGATGTCGTTGTTTTCCGAAGCGAGGTGTGGCACCGCGGTTCGGAAAATACGAGCGATCAGAACCGTTATCTATTACAGGTGCATTACGCCAAGCGGATGATTACACAGAAATTTCCACCCTACCTCAACAAGTTTCAGTTTGACGAAGCGATTCTCGCGCAGGCAACGCCGCGGCAACGACGGCTGCTTGGTGACCATCGACCAAGTAATTATGATTGAGGGGTATTCAGAGATTAGGTGAATAAGGATTAGAAGGAAAGGATGGGAGCGTTCCTGTGATTCTGGTCCCCTTACGTTTTGCCGTAATGCGTCCAACCTGATGTGTAACTTAGAATGTGAAACGTAGGAGAAAGAAACGCGAGAAAGGATGAGTGAAAAACCTGAAATCGCCGCTGACCGACCAAATACTAGGGTCATCGCGTTGGTACTGTTGCTTGCCCTGCTCTGGGGAGGCAACTCGGTTTCGATCAAAATCGGCTTACAGGGGGTTCCGCCCTTTGCACTAGCGACGATACGTTTTCTCCTTGGATTCGCCGCGATTACGTTGTGGTCGTTATATCAGAGGGTTCGCCTCCAAATGCATCCGGGCGAGTTGCTCCCACTGGTTTTTGTATCGGTGATTTTCACGCTCCAAATTAGCACGCTGAACCTCGGAACGCAAATCACAGAAGCGTCACGATCGACGATTTTCATCAGTACATACCCGTTCTTTACGGCGTTGTTTGCCCATTTTTGGGTGCCGGGCGATCGGCTTTCGGCCAGGAAAATGGTAGGGATTACCCTTGCATTTGGTGGGGTCCTGCTAACTTTCGGGGGAAATCTGAAATTTGGGGTGCAGGATTACCTACGTGGAGATTTCATTGTTTTGCTAAGTGGCTGTCTGTTAGGTCTGCGGACGGTGGTCACCAAGCTTATCATCCAATCTATTCACCCTTATCGCCTGCTGTTCTGGTTAATGATTTTTAGCATCCCATGTTTTGTCATTTCGAGCTTGTTCTTGGAGAGGGGTGCCAATTTTCACTTCTCAGTCTCGGGTGTGAGCGCAATTCTCTATCAGGGCATTGTTATTGCTGGGTTCTGCTTTGTCTCTTGGACATCGATCCTTGAGAAGTACAGTCCGAGTAGGTTAGTTGTTCTGTTCTTTCTGACACCGTTATTCGGTGTGTTGTTAAGCTATCTGCTCTTGGGCGACGAGATTGGTTTCGCGCTGATTGTAGGTGCCTGCTTGGTCGCTTATGGGATTTATCTTGTCAACAAGAACTGAATCTTTCAGTCCAGTGATGTGCCTTTTTTTGAATCCTACCTTTTTGTTTTTATCCATCAGAGTCCGTTCTCGATTCTCCTCCCCACATCTTTCCCATTATTCGATTCTTACGGCAAATTGATATTCTGTTTGAGTGAGTATAAATTTCCGGTGAAATAATGACCTCAATTTCATGGGAGTTTCTATTGAGTATTGCGCGTTGATCTTTTCCTGGAGTCGTGGTATGATTGAATGGTAAAAACAGGGGCGTGAAATTCCAGATAGGGAGAGCGTTATGCAAACTGACAAAGTTAGATTGGCTATCATTGGTTGCGGCGGGATGGCAGGGGCACATCTGAACGCCTACATTGGACTCAAGAATCGTGGTATTGATATTTTCGATTTTGTGGCGATGTGTGATGTCGATATAGATCGCGCGAAGGGCTTTGCTACGAGAGCTGCTGAAGCGCAAGGAGGTGTGGAACCCGCAGTCTACGACGACATTGATAAGATGCTAGCGCAGGAGACATTGACTGCCGCTGACATCTGTGGTCCCCATTTCCTACATCATACGCTTGCAATTACCTGCTTTGAAGCGGGGGTTGACGTCATCGTTGAGAAACCGCTTGGGGTAACAGTTCGCGCGGGACACAAGATGATTAAGACTGCAGCAGCGCACAATCGTATCCTTGCCACCGCAGAGCAGGTGCGCCGATGGGTGAGTTCACGCACCGTTGAGTGGCTTATCAACAAAGAGAAGCGGATTGGGGAGTCTCGTATGTTTTTCCGACAGAGTGTCAGTGGTGCTAACAGAGATCCCGAAAATCTCTTACGCGATGAGATGACAACATGGCGGAGAGACAAACTCACGGGCGGTGGAAACGGAATCATCGATGGTGGGGTGCACTACATAGATCTCCTCATCTATTTCTACGGTGAGCCCGATGAAGTCTATGCCAAATCAGAAAACTTGACCCAATACCAGTTCAAGGATTCAGATGGCAATTATGTGCCACAAACCGTCGAGGATACAGCACTTGCAACGATCACATTTAAGAGTGGTGTAATCGGTCAATGGGTCAACACCGGTGCTGCCCCGGGACACAGTATAGGCTATAACAGCTATCACGGAAGCGTCGGTTCTATCTACAGCACGGGTGGATACCCACAATCGCCTGAATTGCAACTGTGGGATGGGAGCACGCAGGATCCGGATGCTTTGCAAAGCACCTACATGGCAAACCTCAGTCCAGAGGAAAAGGAGCGGTTGTTCCCGCACGGCATCACGGAAGGGGTGATGCTTGAGGTCTACGATTTTCTGGATGCGGTTCGGACACGACGTAGACCTGAGCTCGATGGGATTGATGGCTTGAAGGCGCAGGCGGTCTGCAATGCGATTTACGAATCGGGGTGGATCGGTCAGGTGGTGAAATTCGATGATGTCTACAACGAGAGGGTGACAGGGTATCAAGACGAGATCAACGAACGATGGGGGATCTAAATCTCTGTTTGAAAGATTGAATCTAACCTGAGATAGCGCGGAAAAGGGGAGGATATGGAGTGGAAATTTACGCTTGGTGTTGGCGGGGCGGTTGTGCGTGATGGACAACTGCTTTTAGTTCATCACGTCTATGGTGCCAAGAAGTGGCAGATTCCGGGGGGATATGTCAAATCGGAGGAATGTGCCCATGAGGGTGTCGTGCGGGAGATTTACGAAGAAACCGGCATCCGCGCGGAGGTCGAGGGCTTGCTTGGGGTACGTCACCGTGTGAAGGAAAACGATAATTCCACCTACCTCATTTTCAGGCTAACGCCTGTTGTATCGCATGACCCCATTCCCGACGGGCACGAGGTTGACGCTGCTGGATACTTTACCCTTGAGGAGGTTGAAGCATTTTCAGCCGAAGAAATTCCTGCACTCAATCGGTGGGTCGCTCGGTGTGTTTTGGGCAAGACCTCAAACATGCTGTTGGATCAGGGCGACCCGGATGGGCTTAATAGACCGTATAATCTTTACATTCGTCCTTGACCCACTACGCGCTTCTGAATAGTTGTGAAACCAGGGTACGGTTCTAAGTCAGATTTTTTAATTTATTCACGCATCACGTTTTACATTTCACGCATGAGGAGGTTAAGATGAATCAACGCGAACAGGAAACAATTGTCAATGCAGACCAGCTCCAACAGGTCTGCAGCCAGCTATATCAAAAAGGCTGTGTCGCGCGAGAGTACGCCGATACCATCGCTCAGATGCAGGTTTTGATGGATCTGCGAGGCGTTCCCTCACACGCCACACGCGGTGTGCCGGGCTATGTGCGCGGGCTGATAGATGGCGATACTAACCCGAATCCCGACATCAAAACCCTTGCAGATAACCCTGCGTCCGCTTTACTTGATGGTGACCGGGGCTTGGGGCACCTTGTTGCTATCCACGGAATGAACCTTGCTATTGAAAAAGCCAGGGCAGCTTCGATCGGCATTGTGGTTGTTCGCAACAGTAAACACTTCGGTGCCGCTTCTAGTCATGCGATGCGTGCGCTTGAACACGATATGATTGGCTTTGCAACTACCAATGGAGGCGGCGTGAACGTGGCGGTCTTTGGCGCGAGGAGCAACTCAATCGGTAACAACGCGCTTGCTTTCGCCATCCCCGCCGGCGAGGAACCGCCGATTGTGTTGGATATGGCGTGTGGTGCTGCGGCTGCCGGTAGAATTGGGACTGCGCGAATGTATGATCAGAAGATTCCTTTAGGTTGGGGACTAGACGAGAATGGAGAGGAGACTGATGATCCATCAAAGGTGGCGGCAATCCTGCCCGCTGCGGGTCCGAAAGGTTCTGCGCTTGCAATTATCATGGACGTGTTGTGCGGACCGTTAGGGGGTGGACTGATGGGGATCAATAAAGCGTACAATCCACGGAACGCACCGCCTGAAAAAATTGCGACCGCTCACTTTTTCTTTGCCATCAATGTTGAGAGTTTGACCTCGGTTGATCAATTTAAGGAGGAAATAGACGAACAGATTCGCACGACCCGTAAAGCGAAACCGCGGGTGGGATTTGATCGGGTTACGCTTCCCGGTGAAATCGAATGGGAACTCACCCAAGAACGTCGTGCGAATGGTATTCCGCTGCACAAGTCTCAGGTACAGTCCCTTGAGGGGTTGGCAGATGAGCTTGGGGTGGCCGTGCCTTGGAAATAGACCGGATTGAGTAGAGGGGTATATCTCCTTTTAAACAGATGATTTGAACTTTATTATCTTATCTGAGGGGAAGCGGAGGGCTGAGATCTGGATTTCCAGAGCAATCAAAATCAAAAAGGTATTGCTTACTTGAATACCAAAGCATGGTATAGATTCCTTAAAGTCTTGTATAGTCTAATCCTTGGACTAACGACAGTGCTAATAGTGGGGTTAACGATAAACGCGGGGGTGGGGGGGACCTCGAGATGGAGGATGTTTGGGGAGGACTAATAGTCTTTTTTATTTTCCTTATCGTTTTGGAAATAGTCAAGAGATCCATCTACTACATCGTCCTCGGAAGAGTCTTTCCTAATCGTTAGGGGATAGGCAACCTCCCGTCCCAACCTTCGTGAAGTAGGTAAGAAAGACCCTTCCCTGAAAACCTACCAGTTCAAGATGTATAGCCATCACGGCAACCGTGAGTTGCACAAAACGATTGATTGCCCCCGCTGAAGTATGTAATCACTTTGTCGCCTTGTGCGGCAGATACTATGCTATCTATAGCAAATATCTGGATAAGAAAACACTGATGCGACACTTGACAAAGTTAAAGCGGTGGTCTCGCTACGCAGTTGGATAGAGGCCGCAAAGCGGCGGTTAATATCTATCAGGTAGGGGCATCCACCCGCTCAGGGGAGAGCGTCAGTCTCCGATAGAAGCGGAGAGAACCTTGACGCCTGTTAGGCAATGCCTAACAGACAAGATAGAACGATAATTATGAGCACCCCTCATGTAATTAAAAAGGAGCCTCTCTATTGTTGTTGATATGGATTTGCTTTTAACCGTTCAATCTAATCTGCGTCACTACATCACTGTTCCTTGAAAGTAATGAAGGGGCTTTCAACTAATTTTCTTCGGTGATGACAAGCAGCTGATTCGCTTCAACGTCCAGGAGTGTTTGTTCTGCCCCACTGGGCCAAATAATTTTCACTGTTTCTGCTTTTGTTTCTGTTCCTAACCCAAAAATAAGCCGCAAGTCGTGCCCCGAAAGATAGCTCGATCCTGCTTGTACCTCTCGCATCTGGGAGTGGAAACGGGTTACGACTCCGACGCGTGTGCCTATCCCATCGCGGTTGCTTTTGCTCCCAACGGTTTTTATCATCAGCCAGTTGTGTTTGTTTCCGCCTTTGTTGCGGAGGAGCACCCCTTCCTGATTCAGATTCACGATAAAAATGTCGACGTCGCCGTCGTTATCGTAATCGCCAAAGGCGGTACCGCGCCCTACCCTTTTAATCGAGAAATACTCGCCGGACCGATCAGAAGCATCCACAAAAGTTCCCTCCCCTGTGTTGATGAAAAGCTGATCGGTTTGTGCGTATTCGAGTGCATCGGAGTCGGTTGGATAGAGATGGCCGTTGGCGACAAAGAGGTCTAATGCACCATCATTGTCCGCATCGAAGAACTTTGTTCCGAAAGCCAATCTCAGGAAACTGGCTTCCCCCAGACCCGCGATGTTTGTAAAGTCGATTAAGGCACCGTCTGTCGTGTTATGGTACAATGTATTTGTTTCGTTGGAAAAATTAGTGACGAAGATGTCCAGAGTGCCATCGTTGTTGTAGTCTCCGAAATCGACCCCCATCCCACCTTCCGCAACACCGTGCTCGTTATACGCGGCACCCGCAAAAGGAGCGATATCCACAAAACGCCCATCGCCAACATTGCGGTAGAGAAAATTGGGCGTTGTGTCGTTGGCAACATAAATATCGATACGTCCATCGTTGTCGTAATCCCCGCAGGTAACACCGAGCCCTTTGCCTTCGTTGTTATAAACGCCCGCTTGCCCCGTTACATCCGTAAATGTCCCATCGCCGTTGTTTCTATAAAGGGTGTCTGAGACGCCGGGGTAAACTTGCGGATTCGCATACACCCGCCGCCCGTGTGGATCGTACCAATCCCGGTCTTGCGCTAGGTCATAATCGAGGTAGTTGACGACGTAGAGGTCTAAGTTACCATCATGGTCGTAGTCCACGAAGGCGCAACTTGAACTCCATTCATCCCCCCCTCCCACACCGGCGTGAGTTGTCATGTCGGTGAACGTGCCTTCCCCATTATTTTGATAGAGGAGATTTGCGCCGAAATTGGTCACGTATAAATCTGGATCGCCGTCGTTGTCGTAATCTGCGGCGACACAGCCCATACCGTAGCCGGTGTCCCCCACGCCCGCCGCCGCGGTGACCTCGATAAACCTACCAGTCCCATCGTTTTGATAGAGGAGGTTCGTGGGTGGGGCAGCTGTCTCAAAGCCGGGCAATGGTGCTCCATTAACGATATAAAGGTCTAAATCCCCGTCGTTATCATAATCCAAGAAAGTCGCGCCGGAGCCCATTGTTTCCAAATAGAACTTCCGATCGCTGGCACCATTGACGTGCTTGAACGTAATGCCCGCCTCTGTGGTAACATCAACGAATTGAACGGCGATTTGTGCATGGCAGAGTGCGGTGAGAAGGTTAAGTATAAGGATAAACCAATGTTTTAGCTTTTTTCCCATTTTTCTAGCTGTTGTTTTAAGCTAAATCTATTGAAAATTTACGCCCACTACCCATGAAATATTAAAATGAAAACCTGCTATACCCCTATCGCTCCGCAGAGGCTACGTTGGTTCATTGGTGCAATAGTGAGCTGTTGAACTAATGAACTCACGGGGTTCATGAGATGGAGGTTACGGCATACAGAGTGTGCCTACTCCTAGCAACTTAGATTCTTCTATTTTGCTCGGAGTTGCTGAGCGATTCTGAATTCCTGAGAGGCTTTTTTTGGTTCACCCAATCGTTTATACGTTTCGCCAAGATTTTCGTGGAATTCCGGGTTATGTGGGTCAAGCTGAATAGCAGTGGTAAATGACTGTGTTGCGTCGGAATACCTTCTCTGGAGAAAGTAGCTCATCCCAAGACTATTATGTGCATTGGGTTCATTGGGGGCGAGGCGCGCAGCGGTCTCACACACACGCTGCATCCTGTCCAATTGGTTGAGTCTCATGTAACATACCGCAAGTATATTGTAAACCTTCCAGTTGTCTCGGCTAAGTTTGATGGATTGTTCTAAAGGCTTGATAGCCTTTTCAAACCTGCCGTATTGTGCGTGAACGCGTCCAAGCTGATGCCAACGTTCGGGGTTGTCTGGATTCTGTTGGAGGGCGATTTCCAGCTGCGACGCAAGATTCATATAAGGTTTGAGACGCTGATACTTTCTAATCAGTTCGGCACCTTTCTGGACGCTCCCTTGTCGGATATATGTGTTTCCTAAACTGTGGTATGCCCGAATCTGGTCCGGATCCAGTTCGATTGCCCGTTCAAAGCAGATAATCGCGTCATCAAATTTGCCCTGTTTCAGATAGACCATACCGAGGTCATAATACGGGTGGTAAGGGTAATCCGGGGCGACTTCAGGATTCAATTCGATAGCTCGGCGCAATGCCTGAATCGCTTCTGGGTACTGATTTCGTTTGAAGTAGGCGACACCGAGCATCTGGTATGTGGTGGGATTGTCGGGTGCTAGCTTGATCTCGGTTTGGAGAGATTCGATTGCCTCTGTGGTTTTGGCGAGGTAAAGCAGGTAGATGCGTCCAAGGAGACGGTACGGTTCCGCGCGATTGGGATCGATTTGAATGGCTTTTTTAAGCGATTCCACGGCACCTAGATAATTCTCACTTTTGCTCAGGTCTAACCCGCGATTATAATATGCCGCAAAATCAGAGGGCTCACTGCCTCCTGAGGCAGGTTGTGAATCTTCTTTGGAGTGGGCTTTGTGATGATTTTGAGAGGTTTGAGATTCGTTGGGCTCTATCTGAGTTCCTGATCCCAGTTTTAGCTTCCTGAGTTGAATAGTTGTGTATTGTGGCTCACCTTCGGTAATCTGAATAAACTGATCGAGAGGCACGTCGTGGAACGTTTGTGTGAGTCCGGTGGTATGCCAGAAGATTTCAAGCGTCTCGATTTTTTCTGCCTTTCCTAAACCGATTGTTTGCCGGAGTGGATTGGCACCAAAGGTGCCACCGCTGTTAACATGCTTATAAATTGAGCGTCGCTCCCCATTTTCGACGACCTCGGCATGGATGCGCGCTCCGATTGCCGATCGGTTGGAGCGTACACCGACAAGCTTGATTGTGAGAAAATGGGTGCCAAAGCCGGGGTTTTCATATAAGACGTTATTATATCCATCGCCCGGAAAGGCACCGCCCATCTGCTCGAAGATGTCTTGGTCGCCATCGTTGTCGAGATCAGCGAAGACAACAGCGTGGCCCTTCTGTAGATGCCCAAAGCCTCCAGCATAGGTCACGTCTACGAAGCCTATGCCCCGCCGATTGCGATACATGAGACTTGGCATGAGGTTTTTATAGTCCGGATATCCGGTGCCGAGGTAAAAATCGAGATAGCCGTCGTTGTCGAGGTCACCGAAATTCGATCCCATCGGCGCGTTGGGTTGTAGCAGATTGTGTTGTCGCGCAACCTCCTCGAAGCCGCCGTGACCATCCCCCCGATATAGATTCGCTAACCCATTCTCACCCAGGTTGGGTTGGTTATGATAGGTCGTTTTTGGGTTTACTCCTGCTGCAGAAGGTGGAGAATGTATGGAGATGCCGAGTGCCTTTGCTGCGAGATGTGAGATACCGGCGGAATAGGCAGACACATACAGGTCCAACACCCCATCGTTGTCGAAATCCCAGAACCAGGCGGGAAAGCTGCGTATCGGAAAGCTGATATCGAGTTGCCCCGCCACATCGGAGAAGGTGCCGTCGCCGTTGTTGTGATAGAGGCGATTGATGCCTTTGAAGTTGGATACATAGAGGTCGAGGAACCTATCCGCATTGTAATCGCCCCAGATTACTGACTTGGTAAAGCCGTAGTTTTGTACACCGGCTTCCGCAGCCACATCGGAGAAAGTGCCGTTGCCGTTGTTGCGGAATAGCTGACAAGGGGCATTGAACGCTTCCGTTGATTCGTTTCCGACGTACAGATCGAGGTCACCGTCGTTATCGTAGTCGCCCCAAGATGCTGTCTGAGTGGGGTAGTGCACCTCGCCTAAACCGGCATCGAAGGTTACGTCCGTGAATGTAGCGTCGCCGTTATTACGTAATAGGGAATTTGGGTGTTGACCCGCTGTCTCAAGCCAAGCCCCCCGCAACACAAGGATATCAACATCGTCGTCGTTGTCGTAGTCTGCTTGGATGAGGTTCAACCCGCCATACAGACCGAGAACCCCTGCCTGTTTCGTCCGCTCCGAGAAGGACCCGTCTCGGTTGTTTCGGAAAAAGCGAATTTGTCCGGCGGGATCCCACGTCGAGACGACGATATCTAGGTAGTTGTCGTTGTCGAAGTCATCAACAATTGTGCCGCCGGATAGATCAAATGTATCAAGCCCTAAATGTGGTGCAATGTTGGTGAAGCGCGGCATTTCTTCTGCGGATTGGAATGTCTCCGGGGGAAGAAGGTATGGCTTAGGAACCTGCTCTGGATAGCCTCCAACCGTCATGCAAGCGATGTTGAGCAGCCACCTTGCTTCCAGATGGAGCGGTAATTCGGTTGTTGTGTTCCGCAGCACTTTTGTGAAATAGGTTATCGCCTTTAGCGAACCCTCTTGCTGTGTGTGAATCCCGCCATCTCGTAACGGCAAAATGCAACTGTCGGGGTTGCTCGGAATCCCAATCTGGTTGGGGCAGCAGTTTTGCGTTTCACCCTGTCGCATGTGTGCTACGCCGAGGCGAAAGAGGGTCTGATTTGCCCTCAGGGGAGAGAGTTGTCCTCTCAATCGGGGCAGTAGTTTGCCTGCCTGTGTGAGCTGATCTATTGCCGCCCGTTCATTACCGAGCCGAAGTTCTGCCTCACCTAACTCTGTATGGAGACGCCATCGGGTTAGATCCGAGGCATTTACGGGCAAGTTGGCGAGATGCCTACGTAGCTGATATGCGAGCTTCTCACCTATGTAGCTATTTGTTTCGGCGGTTTGATCCGCGATTTGCTTGAGAAGGGCAAGCATCCTTTGATGGCTAGCTGTTAGCGTATCGGTATCAGCGGAAACGTCCCCTGTTATGACGATGGATATTCCCACAACGAGCAGGGCAAGCAGAGCGCGGTGGAAACACCTTAAGTATGTTTTGATAGGCGATTGCTGCACGGCTTGAGTTGTCAAATCCAAGTCCACACGATAGTGCGCCGGGTTGTTAAAATTTCGCTTGATAATTGGCATTGGTAATGCTACCCTAGCATAATGAACTGTGACGCTCGATCTTCAATCGAGGTTGTCTTATGAAGGAGTTTAATTTTGGAAAACATTCAAACGTCCAAACATTCCGAGGAGAATCGTCATTTGGAAATGCTTGTGGATCAACTGGATCCGGACGGCGAACCCCAAATCCGCTGGGTTTACCGTGCTGCTCGGCATATCAAGGCGAGCGGTAGGAGACTCGGTATTTTTTCCGGATCGTTCAATCCGCTCACAGTTGCTCACATCGAAATGATCAAAGCAGCGCAGAAAAAGCACAATCTAGATGAGGTTTTGCTGATTTTGGCAAGGGCAAATGTTGATAAGGGGGTGTTCGGTCTTTCTCTTGCAAATCGTCTATTGATGCTCAAGGAGTACACAGCGAACCGTGAGGATTTTTCTGTTGCCGCTTGCAGTCATGGTAAATTCATTGAGAAGATTGAAGCGTTAAAGGCTGCGTATCCCCCCGGCACACACTTTTCATTCATTGTCGGCTACGACACGTTCATTCGCCTGTTTGACCCGAAATATTATACCGATTTGCACAGCGCATTGGAAGCCCTTTTTAATCAATGTTGCTTCATCGTTGCAAACCGCCAAGACTATGATGCGGATGCTGTAAAGGAGGTGATGGAAGATCCGGATTACCACCGTTATGCGGGAGGCATTGATCTGATTGAATTACCAGATTTTTATGCGGAGATATCTTCAACAGACATCCGATCGCAAATTCAGCGGGGCAATTCGGTGGATCACCTTGTTCCGTCGGAAGTACAGAAATTCCTCAAAACAGTTCAGGCGTATCGGACTTGAATGCCGCAGATACCAACAACGTCGCGCTATAGTTCTAGGCCCAATGCGCCAGGAATAGTTGCGATTCAGCTGGGTATTGGCGTTGTCCTCCTAAATGAGGGGGGCTCATAAATCCTATTCGTGGAATCGTGCCATCAGAGGTGGCCATTTCTCAGAAGTTGGAAGGTCTTTGTATCACAGATTCATACTGATTCTTGGATGTCACGGAGGGTGCCCCATCCGTGTTTTCCGTGTCATCTGTTTAATCCGCGATTCAGACAATAAGGAGGGACCTTCCTCAGACCTATCTCGTCGTTTAGATGTGAATGTGAGTCATCACCTCCTGTGAATCCTTAAATTCTGCAAATCCTGATTCAGATGGCTGTGAATCCCAATCGCGGCATAGGGTCAAAAATCTGTTCCCTCCGCTTCATCTGTTTAATCCGTGATTCAGACAATAAGGAGGGACCTTCCTCAGACCTATCTCGTCGTTTAGGTGTGAATGTGATTCATCTCCTCCTGTGAATCCTTAAATTCTGTAAATCCTGATTCAGATGGCTGTGAATCCCAATCGCGGCATAGGGTCAAAAATCCATTCCCTCCGCTTCATCTGTTTAATCCGTGATTCAGACAATAAGGAGGGACCTTCCTCAGACCTATCTCGTCGTTTAGGTGTGAACGTGAGTCATCACCTCCTGTGAATCCTTAAATTCTGCAAATCCTGATTCAGACAATTGGCAGGCTATTTGCTGCACTAACCACAGGTCCATTGGAAACGGCCTTAAACCACACAAGCACAGAGGTAGCGCATGGTCGATATTGCGATAGGCCAACAACTTTATCTTTATGCGAGGTATACGATGACACAAACAGGTACACAGGTTGTTGTTAGATCAGACAATAGTGTTGGAACCGAAACAACTGATATTCGCTCTCCAGAAAAAGGTGAGGTGCTCGTCGAGACGGTATCCACGCTAATTAGTGCAGGAACAGAGCTGGGCACACAAGAGCAGGGACGGACAGACGATTTTACCCCCGGTTACTCAAACACCGGGCGGATTATTGAAATCGGTGAAGGAGTGGAAGGCTATGAAATCGGAGACCGTGTGTTGTCGCTGGGGCGCCATGCAAGCCATGTTACCGTGTCCGCTGCGCTACAGTCGCTAGCGCAGCTGCTGGATAATGTGTCCTTTGATGAGGGCACTTTCGGTGTGCTCGGAAGTGTTGCGATGCACGGTGTCCGAAAAGCGCGCATTGAGCTTGGTGAGTTCGCCTGTATTACGGGGATGGGACTCGTCGGTCAGCTGGCGTTGCAGCTTGCAGCGCAAACGGGTGCTGAGCTGCTTATTGCAATTGATCTAAGCGATCCGCGGTTGGAGGCGGCAAAAGCTTCGGGGGCGACGCACACCCTGAATCCGAACCGATGTGACCTCCGGGCCGAAGTTGCAAGTATCACCGAAGGGCGTGGATTGGATGTCACCATTGAGGCTTCTGGCTATCCAGAATTACTACCGATAGCGTTCGATATGGCACGGATTGGTGGACGAATTATGGCGTTAGGATCGATTTGGCACCGAAAAATCGAGGTGGATTTTATGGACTTCCACCTGAAAGAGCTCACGTTGGTTGGGTGTCACCAGCCAAAATGTCCAACGGTTGCGACGCCTGCCTTCCCTTGGACGCAGCAATATAACCGGCGTCAGATTTTGAAAATGATTGAGCGCGGTGAAATCAACGTAAGTCGTTTAATCACACACCGATTGCCTTATAAAGAAGCGGGTGAAGCCTACCGGCTACTGCGCGATGAACGTGATAAGTCGTTGGGGATTGTGTTGGCTTGGTAAATGGCTACAGATTATTTAACGCAGATTGCTTTGAGTCTTGGTCTTATCGGAGGAACGAAAATAATAGGTAACGAGTAATGTGTAAGATCTTTTCTTGACGTGTTACGTAGTTTTTGCGCTTGATTTAAACAACTTAGGAGTTACGCCCTTGAGTTTGTAGGCGCGCAATTCAACCCGCGTCTTTAAGGTAGTAGGCATACGGCGTATGCCGTCACCGCCTTCTCCCCTAAGAATCCCCCTGTATCCCCCCGCAAGCGGGGGGAGGATCGCAGCCGGAGAGAAAGACAAATCCCCCCGCAAGCAGGGGGAGGGGCCGCGGAGCGTGCCGACTCCTGTCGGATGAACTGGAGTTGCCGGATTCATCGGGCGTCGTGAATCGTATAGATACCAACACTATCGTGCAACAATGTCTGGATCAATTCACCCAACACGGTCGAAACACACTTGGTATTTGACGAGTCACCGAGGATACCAGGACTATTGCGCCATAATCCTGGCTCCACCCCCCCGGACAGTCGTGCAGCAGTGTTTGGTGTTTCCTTTGAACATTCAACTGCGTAAGTCCTACAACTAACGATTTATTTCTTAACAAAATAGTGAAAGATGAAGGTAGAATATGAAGCACGCATACATCACAGCGCGAGAAATTCGATTGCTCGCGGTTCTCGCGCTCATAGCAGGGATTGTGTTTGACTACCTGTTTTATGGGAAGGCAATTGGGGTTTCATATCTGTTGTTTGCTGTCGTTTTCTACTGCCTATTTTGGGTTGCTTCACACAGACAGGTTTCATTCCAAATTGATTTTGGTTGGTTTCTATTTATTCCCATTTTATTGCTCTCAGCTGCATTTGCCCTCCATTCAAACCCGGTGTTACGGATCCTCAATTTTATCCTAATTCCACCGCTCCTGTTGCTTCAGACGATGCTGCTTGTCTATAAATATAAGTGGTCTAGCGTTCGGTTCATCGTCCGTTTTTTAGGAGGGTTACTCCGTCAAATTTTTGACAATGCTCCAAAGGTATTCTTGGAAGTTATTTCGCTAGCGAAAATCGCGGACAAAATTGCACCTGAGAAGCGTAAGACTTTCAGCAACATCTTCATTGGTTTGATAATCTCTGCGCCTCTCCTAGTCATTGTGATTGCATTGCTTGCGGCGGCGGATACGATTTTTCAAAATCTTATCGCCAATATGCTCAAGCCCTTGGAATTTATTGGCTCTATCCCTTTTGCCGAACGTGTGGGAGCTATTGGGATTATTACAGTGCTACTGTTTGGTTATTTGGGGGTAGTATTAAAGGCGAAGATGGCGGAGGTGTCAGAATCTGCTAAGAGAGATGTCGGTAGCTGGGACGCTCTCATCATTGTTACGGTTTTAGTGATGGTGAATGCTGTCTACATTCTGTTCTGTGTGATTCAGTTTACATATCTTTTTGGTGGTGAGGAGAATATCCGCTCCATCCCTGACTACACTTACGCGGAATACGCGAGGCACGGTTTTTTTGAGCTGATTGTTGTTACTGTTATTAATCTGAGCGTATTGCTAATTGGTCTGTACTTCACAAAAAATGACGGGAAGCTAGATCGCGTCGTTCTTGGGCTACGCTGCCTGCTTGTGCTCTGTACCGCCATTATACTCTATTCCGCGCATTTGAGGTTGAAACTGTATGAGGAAGCGTACGGTTACACTTATGCGAGAATCTTTGCTCACACGTTTATCGGCTTGCTTTCTATTCTGTTTATGCTCCTCCTTTACAAATTTTGGCGGAGGGAGCTGCCTTTGGCAAAAGCCTTTGCTATCGCTGCGCTGTTCACCTATACCACCCTGAACTATGTCAATGTTGACGCAATTATTGCGCGCAACAACATTGATAGATATTTTAATATAGGCAAGATCGATCTCGACTATTTGCAGGATTTATCCTACGATGCGATACCGGAATTAACACGCTTGAGTGCTGCCGGTGATGATGATATGGCTGCAAAGAAAATGGCAATATTTTTTCGCGACAAACAGACGGAGCTGCGGTCAGAAAATCCTTGGCAATCCTACAACCTCTCGAAAGCGAGAGCAAAGCGGACCCTATCTCAAATCTATGACTAATCTGTTATCGGCATATTAAACCCCGGTACGTGATGGCAGGTGAGTCCTTCAACTCTCAATCTCCATCGTTCATGAAACCGTGTGTCTTACCATAGCGGGGCAACCAGTAATCAAACCAGGTCCGTTCACACCGTTCGTCACAAAACTTTAAGGATTTGGCGTTGTATTCCACGCGCCATAGGCGTCTGACCAACATCTTTCCGCAGAGATCGCAGTGATGAATTTGTGTTGCATATAGCGCATCAGAAATCGGCTCCCACTGAGCCATCAGGATACCTCCTTTGTTCCGAGATGCTTTGACCTTTCACGGCGTAGGTCGGCTGTCGTATTTTCATCGATATACCAATCTCCCTCATCCTGAACAAGAGCCACGGCGTATATATTTCGTGCTTCTTCAGGGAATACCAAGCCTTCACGGACATCGTCAAGAACCTCGCTCGGTTCGCGGTTTTCAGGGGGACCGTATCCACCACCGCCCGGACTGACGATCCTAATTTCGTCGCCGGCTTGAATCTGAATGTCAGCGAATTTGTTGGGTGAGGGTGTTCCGTAAACTTCGGAGAACGTCCGCCAATGGTCCTCCTCCTTTTTCCGTATTCGTACCGCGCCGCTCGATCCTTCTTTTCCGCCAAATAGGCCCCACGCCCCTGTCTCATGCCTGTCCATAAAGCTCGAAACCGTGATTTCCGGTGCGAGAGCTTCGATAATCCTTTCGCTGCCACACCCTCCGCGGTGCTGACCGTGACCGCCGGAATCTTCGACGATGCGATATGTCTTCGTCAGCCAAGGATAGCGTGTCTCAAAAACCTCGACCGGGGTATTCCTGCAATTTCCGTTAATTGGGCACTGCGTGTGATTTCCGTCGCCGGTTGTCTTGCCACCCCAACCACAGCCATCGATATGGTAATTCGCATAATATTGCCCCGTATTTGGGTGGATGCCTCCGAAAAGGAAGTTACATGAACTGGCACCGGATGCCGCGGCGACGCGCTCCGGCACGGCACCTGATAGGCAGCCGAATAGAACATCAACAATTCGTTCGTGAATCTCGGAGTTGCCCCCGACACTGGGACCAGGGTGTTTCACGTTCACGACGGTGCCCGGCGGGACAATCAGTTGAATTGGACGATAGCAGCCTGAATTGCGGGGAATGGTCTGGTCGGTGATATTGAGCATTGCGTTGAATGTCGCAGATGCTGTCACACCATACGTGCAGTTGCATGGACCGCGCGCTTGAGGACTTGAACCGGTGTAATCAAAGAGGATGTCCTCGTCCCCCACGAGGACCGTGCAATTGATTCGATACCGTTTGTCGGGAACGACGCCGTCATTTTCGATCCAGTCTTCAAATTGGTACTCGCCGTTGGGGAGGTCTCGGATTTCTGCCTGCATCCGCGCTTCCGAGTAGTCCATGAGCTGCTTCCCGGCGGTGAGCACTTCATCGAATCCGTAGCGGTCAAGCAGTTCGTGAAGTCGCCGCTCCGCTACGTTAAGAGATCCAAGCATCGCGTGAAAATCGCCCCAAGAGGTGCGCGGTGTCCGGTGGTTTTCGAGGATAATTTTCCAGATGTCCTCGACGGGCTCCCCTTCTCGAATAATCTTGACCGGCGGTAATCGGAGACCTTCTTGGTACACCTCCTTGGCATCCGCCGCAAAACCGCCGACCGCTTTCCCACCTATTTCTGTAACATGGGCAATATTGCCGATGAATCCGTATAACTCGCCGTTGTGGTATACCCCCTTGATCACTGTATGCTCCGGCATGTGACAACCGCCGCGATAGGGGTCATTGTGCATTACCACATCACCGGGCTTGAAGTTCTCCAGACCGATTTCGGCGATCGTCCACTGCATGGTGTAGAGGATTGCGCCAATCTGGGCAGGACAAAACTCCGCATAAGCCACCATCTCGCCCTCCCGGTCAAAGATGACACAGGAGAAATCCAGTCCCTCGTTAAAGATCGAAGAGTATGAGGTCTTCATCATCGCCAATCCCATCTCACGACAAGTGTTGACGAGGTAGTTGTTGATAATAGTGAGCGTGACGCTGTCAACTGATTTTTCTATTTGCATATTTGTCCTTTTATTTATCGTTGGTATCAAGTGATCCCATGAGCTAAACGAAAAGAAGATGATATTGTCATCAACGATGATTGACTCATGGGGCACCTATGAAACCCCAAAACAATACAACCTATGGTATCAACCGGCTCTAATAAAAGGCCGCAAGAGCAGCAATCATTCAGAAAATTTCATCAGATTTTAATCTAATGCCCATCATTGCCGAAGTAGAGTAGAAACCGAGTATTCTCGTTGAGAATCCGTATGCCTCTCTCTGAACCAAGCGTGCGACTTTCACCGCACGCGGCTTTCTAGTTCAGTTTTTCAGAATCGAAATCCATTTCGGTATTTCTCCTTTTCGGTTGTTAGAAGATAACTTAATCTGTTGTCCTTTTCCCTCTCTGTTTTCGTTCTTGTTACTGAGGGCTTATACTTCGAGGACAGGTGTAATTAAAATACACTGCATAAAGCCTTTTTGGACTTTATACTTTGGTAATACGACGACTCCATTATCATATTGGTATAGTTACCAACTTAGATAATCCCATGTTTCCAGTCATTCAAAGATGCGATACGTTATAAAGGTCCTTTTCTTTTCTCCTTTTGTCCCTCTATATCGAGATGCGTATGGGATATTCCGACAATCCCAGTTAGTAGACATTGACACTTCATAATTACTGTTTACACGGCACACGACTACTTCAGAATCAGCATTTTGCGAGTGGCTGAGAAGTCACCCGCTAGCAGGGAGTAGAAGTAAAACCCACTAGCAACCCGCTCTCCCTGGTCGTTACAACCATTCCAGTAGATTGCCTTTGACTTTGACTCATACGCCGCGGCCGGTTTGTGGCCAACCTCTATCAGCCGCACCAAGCGCCCAACGGCATCGTAAATGGTCAACGTGACGTTTGAACCTTCGGCCAACCTGAACGGTATCCACGTTTCGGGATTGAACGGATTGGGGTAATTGGGGAGCAACTGAGTTTCGACTGGAATCTCATAAGCGATTAGTGCTTCCAAATTCAACCGACTCGTTTTCACATCGTCGATTGTTACAATGTGACGTATCGGTACTACACCGACGAGCGGAGAAGGCGCCTGAGCGGTAATCTCCAGCACATCCCCTACCCGTGCGGCATGGCTTTTAAGTGTATCAACAAAGGTGAGATGATACCCGCCTTCTGGCCGATCTTCACCGGAGCAAACCTTCAGAGCGACACCGGTGTTCAAGTTTTTAACGGTCACCGAGAACCCATCCAGCGTCAGTCCCGTTATTTCATCGACCACCGCGCCTTGGACCAATAACACAGGCGTCTGCCCATCCATCGGATAGATGGACCAGGCAGGCGAGGCGGCTACACCACCACTAGCATTATTCCAGCCGGTGCCGGTTATCTCGACGGTTTCGTCTGCCACTGTGTCAACGACGTAGGATCGGTCTCCTATTATCTCTAGAATCCCCCCGAGGTCTCCCGTTGACGTAATGACTTGGAAACCGGTATACCCGGAACCGCCGTTTGGATTGGCAATGATGATGGCCGTTATGCCGGGGAACAACGTCAGGAAGTCGCTGACGGTCTGTAGCTGCTTACTCTTAACAGGTGAACCGACGAGGTTTCTGCCGGCTTTGAGAGTGATAATCCCGCTGTCTTCTTGTTGGCCCTCCAGCTGAAGGGTCCGATCATTGTCCATGACAGCGACGATACCGGTGTCGCCCGCTAGCTCACGGTTGGCTGGGGTGTTTTGACTCGAATCGCCAATATAACTGTGCCATACCTCATTTTGGGGGTCATAGGTGATGAGCATGTTGACATCAGGTGAGAGGAGCTCGAACAATTCCCCAACCGTGTCAATCCGCTTCTCTTGATTGTTGACCTTCTCCACAACAAACGGTCGGTGAATCAGGCTGATACCTTTAGGTATGGTCATGGTAAACTTCGGGGTGGGTTCGTGGTAATTTGCCCGCCGCGTATTCACGAGTGAAGGGGGTGGAATAACCTCGCTATTACGGTCTGCCGGCGTCACTGTTATCTCAGTACCTGATGGCATAGAATTGACGGTGAGGAGGAAGAGCGTCGCGCCTTCATAACAGGCGGTGAGGGTTTTATCAGCATCCATTAGGAGTGTAAGAGTGGGATTGGAACCGAGAAGGGTGCCATTGCCGTCTTCCCACCCCTTGAAGGTCAGGTTAACTCCGTTGTGGTCTAACGACAATGGGGCAGTCACCGTTACGTTAGCGTTGTTCGTGAAGGCGCGCGTAAAAGGCGTTGTTCCCTCCCCTTCATCATTGATATCCGTCGGGCTGACCGTGATGCGAACCGTTTTCGGGATTTTCTCTGTTGATCCATCAACTTTGCCCCCGATTTTCACCGTTAGCTCCGGATAGGCCTCCCACGGTGTGCGGTAGAGCTCAATCGGCTTTCCGGGGGCTAAGTCCAGCCCTTGCAGTCCTGGGTAATCTGGCGCGTACCAGTAGGCGCGGTACACGGAGTTATCCAACACGTGGGCGAGTCCATAGGGGGTTTCCCGAGTGTTTCGGATGGGTATCTCGTCGCCCTGGTGCAGCAAATCGTTGACCGTTACCGGGCCGACTACCGGGTTGACGTACTTCCAAACCGTTTTTCCCTCTGGCGTTACCTGGAAAAATGTACCGTGAGGCCCGTCGCAAATCAAGGTGTTGCCGTTGGGAAGCCGCTGCATTCCCGAAACGTTGCGAGCGTAAAAGTCAAAGGGTGCTTCTGCGGCATGATAGGTCCATACCGGTTCGGCGGGCGGGTAAGCGGAGCCGGGAGGCCGCCGGTAACCGTACCTCTCAACCGGGGGAACAATCTCGTCTACGGACGAATACCAACGCTGGAATCCCTGGAATTCGTCCCCGTTATTGAATATGAGAATATTGCCCGCTCCCGGGAGCCCGGGAGCAATCCAGTGTGCATTATGGTGCCAGAAGAGCCGCTGCTCATCGGTGGTTCCTCTACGGTACGCCCTCGGGTTGCCCCACCGGTACAGCAGGTCGCCTCCCTTGCGACTGTTTCCGCCGTGGTGACCGGCAGCTTCTTCTTTCGTCGTGCTGTGGTCTATAATCCACAACTCGCCATAATGCTTGGGAGATAGCATAATCTGGTCCAAGACGGGGTGGTAGTCTATCCCGTTGATGTGCGTCCAGTCTGTCGGTCTCCTGTATTCATCTCTGACTAGCGGTGAGAGAATGAAGTTGATATCAATCAGTTCAGGATGCTCCGTAATCGCTCCATAATTCGGCTTGCGCGGGTCGAAGTCCTGGACCAGGTGGTCCCATACCGACCATTCCCACACAACCTCGCCGCTGGCTGGCTGCACTTCGACCAGATAGTCGACCTCAAGCCCGCCAGGGGAGATGAAGCCGGGATTCGCGCCGGCGGCGATGGCCTCCTCCGGCGTTTTGATTTCACGCGAGAGCAGGAGCACGTTTCCATTGGGCAGCTTGAGCATGTCATGATGCAGGTTCGGATGAGCGTATTCCCACACTATATTTCCGTCCGGGTCAACTTCCGCTACGCTTCTACCTTGGCCTTCTTGTATAGCCAGCAGTAAGTTCCCATTCTCAAGCAGTTTTACATGACTGATTTGAATTCTCCACCTCTGATTAATTGACCAGGTATGTACTTCCCTTCCAAAATGGTCGATCAAGTAAACTGTGCTATTCCAGCGTGGGGTGAATAGGGTATATCCCGCGAGGCCCCCCCGCTCGTTCAAGAGTAGTCCAACCGTTCTCTTACTTGCAACAGCGGGAGACGTGAGACACAAAACAAGGGTTGCAATCATCAGAATCCCGCATTGGAACTCCTTTCCGTTTTTCATTAGACCTCCGAAAATAGGTTTAGATTTCATATTGTTGATTGATAAAAATAACAGTCAATGGTTAACCTTGCCCCCATTGCAAAAATAATTATACTACTATTTCCAACAAAAATCGATCGAACCAAAGGAATATTTTAGGGGCATTTAGTTCTCCTGTAGGTCAAAGACTCTCGGAACGGAGAGGGGTTTCCGACAAAATGGTCGATCAAGCAAACTGTGCTATTCCAGCGTGGGGTGAATAGGGTATATCCCGCGAGGCCCCCCCGCTCGTTCAAGAGTAGTCCAACCGTTCTCTTACTCGCAACAGCGGGAGACGTGAGACACAAAACAAGGGTTGCAATCATCAGAATCCCGCATTGGAACTCCTTTCCGTTTTTCATTAGACCTCCGAAAATGGGTTTAGATTTCATATTGTTGATTGATAAAAATAACAGTCAATGGTTAACCTTGCCTCCATTGCAAAGATAATTATATCGCTATTTCCAACAAAAATCGATCGAACTCAAGGAATATTTTAGGGGCATTTAGTTCTCCTGTAGGTCGAAGACTCTCGGAACGGAGAGGGGTTTCCGAATCCCGACCTCCTACTCAAATAAGAAGCTACTCAAATAAGAAGAAAACCGAAAACTAAATAGCCCTAGTTCCAACAGGGTGTTTTCGTCGTACATTTTGCCAACTCCTATAAAACATGGAGCTCTGTTTCGAGAGTCTAAGAATGGGATTAAATTGACAATCGTTTCGACAGCATACCATCCATGCTAATCCCATCTCACGACAGGTGTTAACAAGGTAGTTGTTGATGATAGTGAGCGTGACGCTGTCGATTGATTTTTTTTTGCAATGGATAATCCCTCGCCTATTTAACCAACCCCTTCCGAACAGAGTTCCCATAAAAATATCGTATAATTTCATTCAGCGATTCCTCCCCCGAACCTCGATCATAATATCTTGCTTGCCATACAGAACCAGCATTGTATATTGTTACACAAGATTGCACCACGGTTTCTCCTTTGGATTAGTGTTGAGATGGGGCGGGGCAAGATGCCCCGACTACCCACAAAACCGATGGCGGAATAAGGTGGGGTTTGTTTCAGTTCCTGAAACATTACCAAACCGTGAATCCACTATTTCGTAAGTATTGGAACAATTCAACGAAATCGGAAGATTCAAAGCAAATGGTGCTGCTGCAAATAGATTGTCAAACAGGTTCTGAATCCTGATCTATTGGGATTGAGGAGAGGCAAATTTTCTCTCAGGTTTTTTGGTTTACAGAGACCCCCGGTCATGCTATAATAACTCATCTAACCCACAACCAATATTCCCGATAAAAATATTGGGAGTCGGACCTTAACAGTGAGGTTGGAATCAAAGTAGATAGCTATGTTCACAGGAATTGTTACGGAGTTGGGGATTGTAAAGGGGGTCCAGCACGGCTCCCAGACGGGAGTACTGACTATCGCAGCCACAGAGGTGTTATCGGATAGCAAGGTTGGGGATAGTATTGCAATAGATGGGGTCTGTCTGACAATCACTGCCCTGACGCATGACAGTTTTACGGCAGATGTTTCCGCTGAGACGTTACGGCGTACAACATTGGGTTCCCTCAAGTCAGGCCATTCGGTTAATCTTGAGAACCCATTGCGTCTGGCAGATCGATTGGGGGGACATCTCGTTTTGGGGCATGTTGACGAGGTCGGGACCATCAGCGGTTGGCACGATGAAGGGACATCATCTCTAATGCATGTTTCGATTTCTCAGGGGGCAATGCGGTATGTAGTGTATAAGGGATCGGTCTGTGTTGACGGTGTCAGTCTGACAATCTCAAATCTGTTTGACGCCGGTTTTGAGGTTGCACTTATTCCCCACACCAAGCATGTGACAACGTTAGGGCATAAGCGAGTCGGTGCTCACGTGAATATCGAGGTCGATCTGTTAGGGCGTTATATCGAACGATTGTTGACCTATCCGTCTGCCGAGGAATCATCAATCGATATGGACTTCTTAGCAAAACACGGGTATATTTGAAACCAAAATTTCGACTAAATGAAGGCACCACCTATGAAGTTTAACACAATTCCAGAAGCCATTGAAGCGATTCAAAATGGGGAGATAATTATTGTCTCCGATGATCCGGATCGAGAAAACGAAGGCGATTTAATCATGGCAGCGGAGAAAGCCACGCCGGAGGCGATTAATTTTATGGCGAAATACGGGCGTGGTATGATTTGCTTGCCCGCAACCGTGGAACGGCTTTCAGAATTGAATCTCCCGTTGATGGTCTCGGAAAACACCGCACAGCTGCACACGGCGTTTACTGTAACAATTGATGCCAAAGATGTAACCACCGGAATTTCCGCTTACGAGCGGGCGCACACGATTCAGAAGTTTGTCCATTCAGAGACGAAAGCGGAGGATTTCGTCCGTCCGGGCCATATCTTCCCATTGCAAGCAAAGGAGGGGGGCGTCTTGCGGCGTGCGGGCCATACAGAGGCAACGGTTGATTTGGCACGTTTGGCGGGCCTCTATCCGGCGGGGGTTCTCTGCGAAATCTTGAACGAAGATGGCACGATGGCACGTCTGCCGCAGCTCTTTGAGTTCGCTCAAAAGTATGGTCTAAAGTTCATTACTATTGCGGACCTGATTGCTTATCGCCGGCAAACGGAGACGCTTATCAAGCGGGTTGCCGAGGCAGACCTGCAGACAAGGCACGGATACTTCAGGCTCCACTCCTACCAAAGTGCTGATGACGAGAAAACCCACATAGCGTTGATTAAAGGAGACATTTCGGACGGTGAACCGGTGCTAGTACGGATGCATTCGCAATGTCTCACCGGAGATGTCTTTGGCTCGCTGCGCTGTGACTGTGGCGAGCAATTGGAGAAAGCGATGCAGCTCATCCAAAAAGAGGAGCGGGGTGTGTTGGTCTATATGCGTCAGGAGGGACGGGGTATGGGACTCGGAAACAAAATTCGCGCCTACCGATTGCAGGACAGCGAAGGTCTTGACACCGTTGAAGCGAATGAACGGCTTGGCTTCCCTCCAGATTTACGGGATTACGGCGTGGGTGCCCAGATTTTGACGGACCTCGGTGTGCAGAAGATGCGTTTGTTGACAAATAACCCGCGTAAGGTCAGTGGGTTGGAGGGGCATAACCTTGAGATTATCGAGCGGATTCCGCTGCAAACTAGACCCCACGAATTTAACCGTCACTATTTGGAGACGAAACGGACGAAACTAGGGCATTTGTTGTTAGATACTATCAACGATGAGAAGGAGGAGACGGTGCACGGTTATGATGGCCTGATGGTTCAGGGCTAAATAGCTGGCACTGGGGACAATGCCAAATATCTACGAAGGCAATCTAATCGGCACTGGCCTGAAAATTGGGATTGTGGTCAGTCGGTTTAATAGCTTTATTACCACCAAATTACTAGATGGTGCGCTTGACGCACTCAAACGCCACGGTGTGGGGCCAGAGGATGTAGATATCTGCTGGACGCCCGGTTCCTTCGAGATTCCCACTACGGCAAAACGCCTCGCTGAAAAGGGGCGATATGATGCGGTCATCTGTATCGGTGCGGTTATTCGTGGGGCGACCCCCCACTTCGACTTTGTCGCCAACGAAAGCGCGAAAGGGATTGCACAGGTCTCTTTCAATACGGGGCTACCGGTGATTTATGGCGTTATCACGACCGATACTATTGAGCAAGCGATTGAACGCGCTGGCACCAAGGCGGGGAATAAAGGGGCAGAGGCGGCGGTCACGGCGATTGAGATGGCGAACTTGTATCGGCAGATTGAAGAATTAACGAATTGATAGGCATGTTAAGGTTATGGTGGTCTTAGAAGAAATCAAAATTGGTAATGGGCGGATTATCAAAGGGGATTGTCTCTCGGTCATGGATAGTTTTCCCGACGACTGCTTTATACTTGGATTCACCTCGCCACCCTACCTGAACGCAATCAATTACGATGCCCATATTGAAAAATTGTACGGCACCAAAGCGCGATGGGAACGAGAGGATATATCTTACGAGGAATATCGGGTTTTTCTGGTCGATCGGTTCAAGGCGTTGCTGAGAATCACAAAGCCCGGAGGATACAATGTTGTAAATATCGCCCCGATCTTATGGAATGGCATACGCACCGCGCTCCCGTTCCATTTCGTCAACTGGCTCGAAGAAATTGGATGGAGATTCAGGGAGGATATTATCTGGGAAAAGCCGGTTGCAAGGGATAGGCGGTCGGGGGTTTTGTTGCAGCATCCCTATCCCGGATATTACTATCCCAGTTTGGTTGCCGAATATATTTTTGTTTTTCAGAAACCTGCTGATAGGAAAAGTCAGAACAACATTTATTGGAATAGAAGCGATGAAGAGAAAAGAAACAATAAAATTGATTTGAAAGACTACCAGGGCGAGCAGAGTAAAAACGTCTGGAAAATCCGTCCATTAGCCCCGCAAGAGAATCTGCATCCATGTCCATTTCCGCTAGAGCTTGCGGAACGGGTCATCCAGTTTTACTCTTATAAGGGAGATTCGGTGATTGACATTTTTGCCGGAAGTGGGCAGACAAATTGTGCTGCAGAAAAACTGGGCAGAGCACATGTCGGAATTGAGACGCAACAAAAATATATAGATTATGCGGTTGGCCAGCTTCGTCCAATTGTTGATCAGAGGGAGTTGTTTTAGCTTCGTTAGAGGTGTAATGAGTATCTGATGGATATTTTCGCTAGGATTACTGGAGTAAAATATACCCCACTTCTATGCAGCACACTTAAATCTTTCAGTTACAAAGATTTTGACGCAACACTTTCAGAAAAAGCAACTTTTATTATAGAGATTGGTTCAACCAAGCAGATTGCTTTAAGCTGCTGGGTTTCACCAAAAAGGCCCCGGGCTTACCCGCATTCAAGAGTCTATGATACGCTGAGTTTTTCTGGTAAGAAAGTGACGATAATCTCAATTTTGAAGGATGAAGGTAAACGGGGTGAAACTTAATCACACTGAAGAGATTGGGCATTTCAAAAAATGGTGGTGATGGTCCGGGTGCATAAAAAAATAAGGGCGTAAGCGAGGAAACAGTTGTAAAGTATACCCCCAAACCATTGCCGAACTCAGTGCAGAAGAATATCCCAAATCACATAGAACCTACGCAGTTGAACAGCGTCATCAAATTTCGGACAACGAGAAATAACATGAAAACGACTGTGCTACATGGAGATTGTGGTTCGTTGTTGGACCAACAGAATTCTCCTTTTGGTCCTGTGGATCTCACCTTTCTCGATCCCCCCTTCAATCAAGACAAGGGTTATAACGAATGGGATGATAACTTGCCTGAAGTGCAATATTGGAAATGGATGGGTGAGGTGTGCACAAAGATTTATCACCGGACCACTTCAAGTGGCGCAATCTATTTTATGCAGCGTGAGAAAAAAACTGAGTCCGTGCTACGGTGTCTGCGCGAATCTGGGTGGACATTTCAAAACCTAATCATTTGGAAGAAGAAAACGTCCGCCGTTCCCGGAGTAAAGCGTTTTGGTAAGCACTACCAAATCATTGCGTTTGCAACGAAAGGGGAGCGTCCGCGGGTATTTCATCGTTTACGAATCAATCCTCCACTCCCTGCGGGCTATAAATATGAGCGCGAAAATGGCATGTTCCTCACCGATGTGTGGGACGATATTCGTGAGTTGACATCGGGCTATTTTGCTGGAGATGAAGCCTTGCGGGATGCGGTGGGAAATCGCTTGCACAAGCAACAGGCACCGGTTCAATTGCTCCTTCGGATAATCCTCTCTTCGACAAATCCCGGCGATGTTGTATTGGATCCATTTGTGGGTTCGGGGACAACGTTGGTCGTTGCGGAGCAGTTGGGGCGGCAATCAATCGGCATTGAACTCGATAAGATCAATGTGAAAATTATACGAGAAAGGCTGGGGCAGAAAAGAACAGCAGATGATATTTCAGGCCTATTCAAGGACTATGAATGCACACCGGACCTGGAATCCATTTGGGGGCAGACCAAATCGAGAGCCGCAGCGACTTCCAAACAGATAGAACTTTTTGAGTCAAATCAAGGGTGGCGTTTGAGCAAATGAATGTCTCAAACCTATTTTCACAGATTAAGATTTTTACCCTGCAACATCATTTCAATGGTCCCTTCTTAACTTTTCAAATGAATCTTTTATCAACATGAGTCTTCAATGATTGCAATCATCGACTACGGCGCGGGCAACTTAACGAGCGTTGAACGCGCCGTCAGATACTTAGACTACGATGGAAAAATTACGGCCGATGCCCGGACCATTTTGAGTGCAGAGAAACTTATCTTTCCCGGCGTCGGCGCAGCGCGGGCAACCATGGCTAACCTGAACGATGCTGGGCTTGCGGAGGTTTTATGGGAGGTTTACAAATCGGGTAAGCCGATGTTGGGAATCTGTATCGGTATCCAGATTCTGTTTGAGCACAGCGAAGAAGAGGATACCAATTGCCTCGGCATCCTGCCCGGCGTTGTCAAAAAGTATGAAGCGACGTCAACCCAAAAAGTGCCGCAGATTGGCTGGAATGAGGTGTATCAAACGCAGGCGCACCCAATTTTTCAAGATGTTCCGAATCCTGCCCATTTCTATTTTGTCAATTCGTACTATCCAATCCCACAGGAGGATTCATACATTGTCGGTAAGACTACTTACGGCGTTGAATTTTCGAGTGTCGTTGCCCATCAGAACTTGGTCGCTACGCAGTTCCATTTGGAGAAAAGTGGTCGAATCGGGCTCAAGATGCTTGATAATTTCTTGCGAAATGGACAGTAAGAGTTTTGGCTATCCAAGCTTTTGAGTCTTCGATGCGTCATCGGAAGTAACTTTTGAACCTGTGAATTGCTCATGCTAACTTTCTTCCTGATATTTGTCGTTCTACTGATTAATCTGTTTGTTTACGGCTTGGATAGCCCGCAGAACTACGGTGTTGTCTCGCATCTATACTATGGAATCATCATTCTCGCGGGAATATACGACAATCGTCGGGGACAGTATCTGTTGCTTGGGTGCACGACATTAGCCAATTGGATACATGCCGGACTTTACTATGAGCAGATCCATTTGGGTGTGGTTGCAATTTTATATCCTATCATTGCGTATTTCATTGTCCGCACTATCCAGCTTTTCAAGGCACAACGCTCCACCACTGAGATGCAGCTTGAACAGATAGATCGAGCCAACACCGACCTTGAAAAACGGGTGCGCGATCTGTCTACACTTTTTGAAATAGGTGATACAGCAAACACCGCTCTAGAATTAGATGAACTGTTCCAAATGATTATCAAAACCCTTGCTAACCAGATGGGAGTGTACCGTGGCGCGCTGAGAATTTGGAAAGATGGTGAACCCGTCAAAGAGGTCGAGGCGGTTTTTGGATTGACAGAGGCGGAGCTCCGGCGTGGAACAGACAGTCAAATTGACCTCATCCAGCAACAGGTGCTCCAATCTGGGCAGCCGATTGGTGTGCCACATAGTCGCACCCCCCTCCAGCAGATGGAGTTTCCAGATGCGAAATCGGTACAGTCTAAAGATTCGATAGCTTTCTGGTGCGTTCCGGTGGTAGTTGATGAACAGGTAATTGGCACACTGACGATAGATAAGGCCTCGGACGAGTTTTCGATTGATGACGATATTCGTATCTTGACGATTATTGCTGCGATTGTGGCACAGCGTGTTAAGATTCAGCAGATGATTGATTCGCTTGTGCAATCTGAACGTCTCGCCACGCTCGGAAAGCTTGCGACCACTGTCGCTCACGAGGTGAGAAATCCACTTGGCGGGATCCGTGGTGCAGCGCAGTTGCTCCAACTAGAGGGCGAATCGAATTCAGAGATTCAAGAGTACATTCAAGTCATTATCAAGGAGGTGGATCGATTGAATCGTGTGGTTGAGCAGCTACTTGTATCCGGCAACCCACGTACCGCCGGTGTCAAGCCGAGCAACATTGGCGATTTGATCGACAATAGCCTCTCGATCTGTCAGCCGGAGTTGGATCGGGACAATATCCGTGTTGAGAAACGTTTTGCTGATGATTGTCCACTGGTTTTCGTGAATGATGACGGAATAACGCAGGTATTGCTGAATCTATTTCGTAATGCAATTGAATCGATGGAAGGTGGGGGTGTCCTGACGATTCAGACCACCTATGATTCTACGATTCAGGTTATTCAAATTTATATCAAGGATACCGGACGTGGTGTACGGCTAGATGCTGCTTCGCGCCTATTCGATCCGTTTTACACAACGAAACAGAAAGGAACAGGGTTGGGGTTGGCGATTAGCCAGCAAATCGTTGAGGAGCACGGCGGCACCATTGAGGTTGATGTAGCAGAGACTCAGGGGGCAACGTTTATTGTTACGTTGCCGGTTTGAGCAAATTAAGGGTGTACATAATTTGAAACACATTATAGCGGAATTCAAGCGAGGGTGCCTGGGTCAATCGTAAGGGCTTGGTTTCCAAGCCGACGGGTTGGGAAATCCACCCCTACGTATTGAGAAGCGTTGAGCAGTATACGCATCAAAAACCCTATTTATAAGCCCCCTGACTTAGTTAGGAATTACTCATTTCCGTAGGGAATGGCGATCGTTGTTCCCTACGGAATCCTTTGGTGCCCCCGCTGTAGCCCCCCGATTCACCGGGCATTGGAAATTGTGTTCTGTAGCGATGAATCATCGAACTACAGGGTTTTAAGCATTCAACTGCGTAAGTCCTATTAGTATTGATGCTGCTTTTATAGTTGCTAATCTCGGTTCAGATAACTATCATTAGGTCTCTATGACACACGCAATTCTTATCGCTGACGACGACGATAGCATCCGCTTTGTGTTGGAGAAAGCCCTTCAGATGGAAGGGTATCGCACATTCTCCGCTCGAAACGGTAAAGAAACGGTTGATCTCCTCCGCTCAGAAGCGATCGATACAATTTTTCTCGATATCTTTATGCCTGATGTCAACGGGTTAGATCTGATTGAAGAGCTGCGGGAGATTAATAAAGCTGCGTCAATTATTATTATTACCGCCCACGGCACAACGCAAACTGCGATTGAAGCTGCAAAACGGCAGGCTTATGACTATGTGACCAAGCCTTTTGATCTCAAAGAGATTGTATCTTTGGTATCTCGTTCGGTGTATGCCGCTGATCAAGCGAAAGCAGCGATGGCAGGAGATTCACCGTCAGAGGGTACTATCACGCCACAAAGCAAGGATGATGTGGGCACGCAGATTGTTGGGGAGAGCGATGCAATGCACGTAATCTACCTGACCATCGGACGGGCGGCAATCAGCGAGGAAACAGTGCTGATTATGGGAGAGAGTGGCACCGGTAAAGAATCAATTGCCAAAGCAATTCACCAAAATAGTAGAAGGGCGAATAAGGCATTTGTGGTGGTGGATTGTAGCGCGATTCCCTCAGACCTCATCGAAAGTGCACTCTTTGGGCATGTTAAAGGGGCGTATACAGGAGCCGACACGGCACGTCAGGGGAAATTTGAACAGGCAGATGGGGGAACGATTTTTCTGGATGAGGTAGGTGAATTACCGATAGAGGTGCAGATGAAGCTATTGCGTGTCCTCCAGGAACGGGAAGTTGAACCGATTGGATCCAATCAGATACGCAAGATTGATGTACGGGTGGTTGCTGCTACCAATCGACGTCTTGATTTGGCAATCCAAGCGGGTGCCTTTCGGGAAGATTTATTCTATCGGCTCAATGTGGTGCCAATTTTTTTACCTCCATTGCGTGAACGGAAAGAGGATATTCCCGATCTTGTAGATTTTTTTATATCCCGTTTTGCTCAAGATTACGATCGGCCGAAAGGGACAATTTCACCCGAAGCGTTCAAACTGCTGATGGTTTATGATTGGCCCGGAAACGTCCGCGAACTTGAAAACGCCCTGAAGAGAGCACTCGTAATGTGTGCCGGTCAGGTACTTCTTCCAGAACACTTCCCGGAACTTTCTGGGAACTCAACCTCCTCTGTTGCAAGTGCACCGACAGGTTTCGAGAGCCGTCTTGCCACCCTTATGTCGGAGCGTGTGGATGAATTTATCGAATCGGGAGCAGCCTCCGGATCACTTCACGCAGAGATTCGCATCGCCGTTGAAAAACCGCTCTTTGAGTTTATTCTCCGGCACACCGGCTGGAATCGCAGGAAAGCCGCCGAAATCCTCGGAATCAATCGAAATACACTCCATTCTAAGATGGAGGAGTATGGGATTCAAAAGCTTTAGGTGAACGGACGTTTTAATGCGCTATGGATATTGGAAAAGTTATCGGAACGATTGTTGCTACTCGAAAAGATTCGAGTTTAGTCGGCTACCGGCTTCTGGTGGTACAGCCTCTTAACACGGCGGAGCGGCCCGTCGGTGATCCGGTTACCGCTGTTGATATACAAGGTGCGGCTGGATATGGCGAACTGGTCTATATGGTCACCGGAGGAGACGCTGCATTTGTATCAGCGGAACGTGCAATGCCCGTCGATGTTGCTGTGGTTGGGATTGTTGATTCAATCACTGTAACCGAGGAAGCGGAGGAGTGATGTACATCGCAAAGGTCGTTGGTAAAGTGGTCTCAGTCATTAAGCACCCTGCCTATGAAAATCGTACGCTTTTGCTGGTTCAGCCGCTGAGTTTGAAATCGAAACTGGTGCGAACGCCGACAATCGCTGTTGACTACGTGGGTGCAGGAGAGAACGATATCGTGCTTGTTGGGGCAGGTCCGGGCGTTGCCCAGGAGGTATTTGATATTGAAACGGCTCCCATAAGAGAGCTGGTTATGGGAATTATTGATCGGTTTGATGTGTCGAGCGAAACGTGAAACATAAAGTGGCGTGTATCGTAATTAATGTGTGACGTGATCGTAGGTTTGCTTATCTACCCACTTGCCGAAAGGACACGACACCTTGTTTATTCCACTGCCGAGCGCGCCATCGGCGCAGAAATCTTTCAAGCCGCGTGCTGTACAATTTTTAATCGTTATAAATATCTTGGTTTTTGCATATCAGCTTTACGCACTCTATCAAGGGGTGTCATTGGCATACGCATCTGGGGCGATTCCCAGCCAGATTGTCCGTCGTTATTCATTTTTACCACCATTGCCGAACCTTTTCGATAAGACACTCCTCACCTCCTTATTTTTACACGATGTCCACATTTTACAAGGGGGATTTATCCACCTCATTGGTAACATGCTTTATCTTTCTGCCTTTGGTCCGACTCTTGAAAATATGATTGGGAGTCTGAAATTTCTCCTGTTTTACCTGTTATGCGGGGTGTTGGCAACGCTCTGTTACGTGGTAATTTATTCCAATTCTAATTTGCCTCTGATTGGTGCAAGCGGTGCAATCGCCGGCGTCATGGGAGCACACTTTATCGCCTGTCCCAAGGCGCGTGTCCGATGCCTTCTCCTTATCTATATTATCTCCGTACCCGCGATTGTTCTGCTCCTACCTTGGATCGCCATCCAGTTAATCAATGTCTATTTTTCCTTTCAAGGGGCGTCTATCGCTTGGGCGGCGCATGTCGGTGGATTTGGCGTGGGGATGCTTCTTATCGGAAAATTCCAGCGGACTTGGTTTCGCGCTAAACATGAGGTGTATAGAATTCGTCCTTATGTTCGATAATGGTGGTTGTTTGAAAAGTCATCCCCGATGACGTAGCGGGGCGGAGAAAGATGCTCCGCCTACGGGGTGGGTTTGTTAATGAGCGCGGCTGTATGAAAAAGATGCGAGGTAGAAAGATGAAAGCCCTAAAACACTTTGGAATTTTCCTGCTGTTATTCGCTTGTGTCAGTCTATCTGGTTGTGTTTGGTCTTCTCTGTTATCAAACTCATGGAGTGAGAACTTTGCCTTGGCAATCTATGGATCAAAGGCGAACCATCCAGCACTCAACGATGGCAGACTAGACACGATTGCGGCGGTGGAGGCGAAAAATGAACGGATCTTTACGTTACGGTTCCCGGAGGTTAAACCCGTTAGGAAGATTATTATCCATAACGTCAACCTGTTTTGGTTTCACGTGGACTATTGGGATCTTAATGACTTTGAGTGGAAAACGGTCCACTCTGTCCGTCAGCTGCGGAATATTGGCGAGGGGCGTGCACCGTTGGAAGTTGTCATTGATCGGTTAAATTGCCGGACAAATACTATTCGCATTAACGTTTCACGTACGGTTGATGATAACGTTGTAACGAAGGTGACGTTATCGCCCGGTGACAAGGTCGTCGATCGAAGGACCACACTTGCCGGAGCGTATTATCCACACTTCCGTGTTATCCAACCAGCGTGGGCGCAAGTCCGCGAAATCGAAGTTTATCATTTGGCGTCAAAGTAGTACCGAATTTTGCTGTCCCTTTCTTTTCGATGGGGCTATGTTGGTTCATTAGTTCATAGGAGTTACGCACTTCTGTAGGGAGTCTCTGCTGTAGTTGCCCGATTCATCGGGCATCAGGGGTTGTGTGCGCCGGCGATGACCGAACTACAAGGCATGGAGCATTCAACTACGTAAGTTCTCAGTTCATTAAGATTGAGTTGGGTTTTACGGTTCCTGTTTGACCCAATTTTGCTCTGAGAGGCTTCGACCTGCACACCTTTAACGCGGTTGGTGTACTAGCGTTTTATTGCGACCGAAATCCCATCGCGAAGTGGGATAATTGTTGTAAACACATCAGGGGAACTGTAAAGCAGCTGTGTCAACTCTTTGACCCCGACTGTGGTCTTGTGCACCCATTGTTCCTCTTCATCAAGTCCTCGCATGTCAGCATCGGTATCGTATGTGACAACACGCCCCAGCCATAGCATGTTGTCTGTGATAAACAACCCACCACTCCTGAGCCGCGGAATTGCCTTGCGAAATGCTTCGGGATAACCATCTTTGTCTATGTCGTTGTAGATAATGTCAAAGTCTCCTTCTGTTTCGTCGATGATTTCGAGCGCGTTCCCAACGCGATAATCAATTCGATCTGCGATGCCCCCGCGCGCCAGATAACCTGCCGCACGGTCAGCATTCTCCTGCGAGCCATCGGTACAGATGATGCGCGCTTCCGGTTGTCGCAATGCCTTTGCCATCCAGTATGCCGAATAGCCGAAGCCTGATCCCATCTCGAAGATTCGCGTCGGATTAGTCAACAGCACCAATTGATGTAAGACGCGGCCAACGAGCGGTCCCACAATCGGGAAACGGCGTTCCCGTGCGTATGCCTCCATCTCCGTTAACACCTCGTCGCGTGCCGGGATAATGTCAATCAGGTATTCGTCAATCGACGGATGAAGTACATCCAAACGTTCCATAGATTGCTCCTGTTCTGCCTGTGCAAAAAACAGTGTGTAATGAGTAATGATAAGTTTTTTTTGTTTACTAGGATAGGACTTACGCGGTTGAAGGTTCAAAGGCCAAACACTGCTGCGCGACTGTCCGGGTGGGTGAAACCAGGATTATGGCGCAATAGTCCTGGTATCCTCGGTGACTCATCAAATACTAAGTGTATCACTCGGCAGTGTGTGGTAGCCCTCCTCATAAAGTGTGGAGTAATGACTTGACAAGCAGGGGATCCACTGATTACCTTTATGTCTCCCAACACTAATGAGTCAGCAAATGAATCCCCTCACAGATATTCTGTCACTCACACTCCCGGCCGCCCGGTAAGAGGCAGGAACATATCCTCAAACACCACATATTTAACAATAGTCTACCGTAAAGGTTCAGGCAGATTCTTGTTAAATCGCATCATCAATCTCTAACAGAAAAGCCTCCAGGTCCCTCAGTGCTCGTCCTGCATAAGCGGCAGCGCGTTTCCGTTTGTTAAGCCGTTTGATTGTGTCCAACGGAGGTAGGATACCGAAATTCGCCTTCATCGGTTGAAAATCAGCCGGGCTGGCGTGGGTCACGTAGTAGCAAAGCGCACCGAGGATTGTGGTGGTTGGCAGAGATAATGGGGATTGACCATGTAGCAGGCGTGTGGCGTTCCAACCAGCGAGCAAGCCTGTTGCGATGTTACCCATGTAGCTTTCAACGCCCGTGATTTGACCTGCAAAAAAGAGATTATCGCGCCCACGGAACTGAAGCGTGGGATATAACAGCGTCGGTGCATCAATAAAGGTGTTGCGGTGCATCTGTCCATAGCGCACGAAATCAGCCTTTTCAAGCCCAGGAATCATACGAAAAACCCGCTTCTGTTCAGGAAACTTCAGGTTCGTTTGGAAGCCGACCATATTAAAGAGCGTACCGGCAAGGTTGTCTTGGCGTAGTTGTACTACTGCGTAAGGACGCTGCCCCGTGCGCGGGGCGGTCAACCCCACCGGACGCATCGGACCGAAAGCAAGGCTCTCATACCCACGTCGCGCTATAATTTCAACAGGCAAACATCCTTCAAAGAATTGATGCCAACCTGCCCTGACACCCTGTTCTAACTCCTGCTCGAAGGATTCCAACTTAATGCGCTCGGCACCGATTAACGCAGCGACGAAGGCCTCGTATTCATCGCGGTTCATCGGACAATTGATATAATCACCCTCTACCTGTTCGCCGTGCCCATAACGTGAAGCGCGGAAAGCAACCTCTAGGTTAATTGACTCTAGGCTCACAATCGGCGCAATGGCATCAAAGAAGTACAGGTGTTTCTGCCCACTCAAGGCAGCAATGGCATCTGAGAGACTGGGCGAGGTTAGTGGACCGGAGGCAATGATGGTAGGTTCGTCAGGGAGGGTGGTAACCTCTTTGCGCACCACTTCAATCTTAGGGTGGTCTGAGATCCGCGTCGTTACGAGATGAGAGAAAGCCTCACGATCTACCGCCAGTGCACTCCCCGCAGGCAACGCCGTTTTATAGGCACACTCCAGCAGTATTGACCCCAGTCGGCGCAGTTCTGCCTTGAGAACGCCGGAGGCGCGGTCTGGAAGATCAGATCCAAGCGAGTTGGAGCAGACTAATTCTGCAAGATTAGGGGTGAGGTGTGCACCTGTTGCGGTAAATGGACGCATTTCGTAAAGATATACTTGGATACCGCGTTCAGCCGCTTGCCATGCCGCTTCGCTGCCGGCTAACCCACCGCCAATGATAATTAAATCTTTCATAGGTATTACTTGAGTAACCACCTTGGTAAAAAACGATTGTTCGGCAAACGTAGGGAACGCAGATTTGCGTTCCTTACTAAATTCCCAGGTTCATGTTAAGAAATCGTGCAATAGAACCCGAGTTTTGGCAAGCGCGGGCAGAGCCCCCCTACGGTTCTCCTCGCGTTTTGCACTTTCCTCTTCTATGAGCTAATTCTCGATGGTAAGGTGTTTGTACCTAATCCTAAAAAGGCCTACCCATACGATTGAGAGCTGATGGTACTGTGTTCTTGACGGGCTTGATAGATTTCAGGTAAGCCCACATCGCCTTAAGATCTTCATCGCTCATATTTGCGTAAGCATTCTTAATCGGCATCGGTGGGAGAAGTTTTCGATTGCTGGTATCGCCTTGATGGTGTCCCGTTCGCATCGTATCAACGAACATTTTTTCCGTCCATTCACCGAGTCCCGTCTCTTTATCAGGCGTTAGGTTTGCGGCAAATGTTGTTCCAAAAGGCATCGAAAACGCAGCAAGAGTCGGGGCAGTGACCATAAAAATTCCACGTTGCATCATGCTCATGTCGTATTTGGGGTATGGCGCATTCGCAGGATGGCCCGCGAGGTACATGTTCATATCCATCTCTGCACCTTTGCGCGGCGTGTGGCACTGACCGCAAGCCCCAACCGCGTCAACGAGGTATTTTCCGCGTTTGACTAAATCGCTTTGACTTTCTGCGTAATTTAAGCAGAGCAATACAAACATCAATGTAGCAAAGATTGCCATTCCGAAAATCCAGTATTTTCTAGGCATTGCACCAATTCTCCTTCCTATTTTGAATGAGATAAAAGTCGCTATATTATACCGCAGCGCGTCCACGTTTACGATTTGAAGCAGCCGTGGGTAATTTTTGCTGGGTGTTACGTGAATCCCCTTCTTCCGTTCTATCTTTCCTTCCTTCCGCTTCCTGTTTCTCCTGTTGCTGTCCAAGCTGCATCAATTTCCCAATATCTTCCTTAAGGCGAGCAAATGTGCCCTCCCGAATCGCCTGTCGGATACCGCGCATCAGACTCAGGTAGAAGTGCAGGTTGTGCAACGTGAGCAGCCGATGTGCAAGAATCTCGTTCTCTAGGTGCAAATGTCGGAGGTAAGCGCGAGTGAAATTCTGGCAAGTGTGGCAGATACAGTTTGGATCCAGTGGTGTAAAGTCTGTCTTGTACTTTGCATTACGGATTTTAACTGTACCGAGCGTTGTAAAGAGTGAACCGTTTCGTGCGTTACGTGTCGGCATCACACAATCGAACATATCCACCCCGCAGCTTACACCGTAGACCAAATCTTCCGGCGTTCCGACACCCATTAGATAATGCGGCGAATCTTTCGGCAGCAACGGTGCGGCGTATGCTAACGTCTCATACATCAAGGGCTTCTCCTCCCCGACGCTCAGTCCACCGATTGCATAGCCGGGGAAGCCAATCTCCACGGTTCTTTCAACGCTAATCTTTCGCAGCGATTTTTCCATCCCGCCCTGTACAATGCCGAACAACTGTTGATTGCGATTCCGGTGGACGGTCTTGCACCGTTTCGCCCAGCGGATCGTCATTTCCATTGATTGCTTGAGATAGTTATAATCGCTAGGCAGCGGTGGGCATTCATCGAAAGCCATAATGATGTCCGCACCGAGCGCATTTTGGATCTCAATGGAACGTTCCGGGCTGATAAAGTGTTTCGACCCATCAATCTCAGAGCGAAATTCGACCCCTTCCTCGGTGATTGTGCGAAGCGGCCCCAAGCTGAAGACCTGAAACCCACCGCTGTCGGTGAGGACGGGTTTCTTCCACGCCATAAATTTGTGCAGCCCACCCGCTTCCTGGACGATTCGGTGTCCCGGGCGTAGATAGAGATGGTAGGTGTTCCCAAGGATAATCTCTGTCCCAACTTCAACCAGATCATGCGGGGTACACGTCTTGACTGTTCCGCGTGTGCCAACAGGCATAAAGATTGGAGTATTGACAATGCCGTGCGCTGTGCGCAGTTTCCCAATTCTGGCTTGCGTCTGAGAATCCGTGTGGATAATTGTGAATTTATTATCTGCCATTTTCTTGATATACCAACTCTCGGTGGCTTGGGGAATGTATTCCCTATCATATCAATCTAAAAGTCAACTTCACCCCCCTAAATAGAGTGACAAATCTTCTGAAGATTTCTGTCAAGTTGAAATTTTATTTTTAATGAAATTAACCACTTCAGATTGATTTGCGTCAAAACGGACATAAACCCCTCGAAAATTCTCAAGGCGAGAGGGTTTGGCAAATGGACTCAACAACACACCGTTATTGTCAACATAGAAACTGCGAAAGTCAGACCAAGACTTTGTTAGGCGATAAAAGGGTGCCATGACGATAAGCTGATGTTCATGAAGCTCATACCGGAACGGAACAAAATAGCGGTATAAAGAGCCGGTCACAAAGATTGCTGAAAGGAGGGTAACAAAAACTGACTGGAAAAGCCAATAGATGCCTAAAAAAAGGAGGAGGAGGAAGTGGAGGAGCAAGGTTGATCGCCTCCAATTTGCACGCAATGGATGAACTCTCCAAGTTTGTTGGGGGATAGACTGATCGGACATTGATTAACCCTTAGAGTAGCAAGAGTTTTATTTGGGCTAAATAAAATCCTACTCAAAGTTTACGCCAAAAGCTCTTTTGAATGAAGGCACCAACGTTTATAGTTATTATGAATACACTCCCGTCCCATGTATAGGTTGGCTTAGAAATGATAGCTGCTGCCTCACTGTCTATCTCTATAACCCCTTCATCTGGAAAAATTTCAAAGGCACCTTTGATGGTCAAAGAATTTCCATATGCTTCGACTTCCTGAGTGATTCTTCTATCCGATGAGACTGTCATACTTCCGGCGATGTCAGGTGGTTCAAGAACAACTTTGCTTCCATCAAGCAAGGTAAGCTCTCCCCGATATAATTGATACGTTCCAGCGAGCTCCTTGTAGAGCGTGTCTGTATCATCGTCCTCATCCCCGCCGCAACCTACCATGAAATAGTTAAGCGTCCCAACGAGGATAAGAAAAAAAATAAGCGAGTTACGCATGAACCCGTTTTTCATAAAAATCTCCGGGCTTCTGCAACTTCAAGCAATGGCGCCTTGAGCGCGCGATGCCTTTGATCGTACAATGCAGATCTATTTTTACTGCCCAACATCATCTGAGTCCTCAGATGATGACGCATCGACTGCGTCTGCCTCAGCGGTATCAGCTGCGTCGCCTGCTTCCGCTGTTTCGTCTGAGGGCGTAACCGTAACTTCAGATTGCGCTGCTCCCTCCTGAAGCGGTTTTAATTCGCCGCCCGTTTCACCGTAGAAGCGCATCAGAAACAGTGCCATTATCATGAATCCGATAGCCAGCCATGTTGTGACCTTGGAGAGGAAGGTTGCAGCACCTTGTCCACCTAAAACTGATTGCATGCTGCTACCCGCTGCTGCACCAAATGCACTTGATGAAAGTCCCTCTCCTTTGCTATCTTGCAACAGGATAATAATGGGCAGCAAAATACAGGCAGGCACAAAAAGAACAAGAATAAAACCGACGACAATTCCCATGATAGTTCCTCACTTTCGTAATAATTTTTTATTTTTAATTGATTGAAAAAGCGTCGTACGCAGCTTTGACGATTTGGGCAAATGATTCCGCTTCCCAACTCGCTGTGCCGACCAATGCGCCGTCTACATCAGGCTGCGCGATTAACTCGACAGCATTATCCGGCTTAACACTGCCACCATACTGGATTCTGACCTGCGATGCCACATCAGTCGAATAGACTTCTGATAAAACCGACCTGATAAACGTATGGACCTCTTGGGCTTGGTCTGGGGTTGCATTGTGGCCCGTTCCGATTGCCCAGACAGGTTCATAGGCAATCACCGTAGACACAATCTGATCTGCGGATAACCCAGCAATCCCGTTGAGAAGGTAGTTCTTGACAACCGCTTCAGTTTTGCCAGCCTCCCGCTCCTCAAACTTTTCACCGGCACAGATTATTGGTATCAAACCGTGGGCGTGCGCTGCCTTGGCTTTGCGGTTGACATTTTCATTCGTTTCACCGAAATATTGCCGGCGTTCAGAGTGACCGATGATCACGTAGTCGCAACCAACATCCTTGAGCATCCCCGGCGATACTTCGCCCGTAAATGCGCCGCTATTCTCCCAGAAAACATCCTGTGCTGCGAGTCGAATCTCTCCGTCTGCTAGTGCCCCTGCAACTGCGGAGAGCCCAGTGAAAACGGGAGCGACAACGATTTCGACATCGGTGACATCAGTGACCAATGACCGAAGCTCTGTAACAAGTGTTACCCCTTCACTGATGGTCTTGTTAAGCTTCCAATTACCGACGATGATTGGTATGCGCATGTTCTCCTATGTATGAGTGACACAGCGGAAACAAGATTCAGTGTAAGTGTGGACAGATTGAGATTGGCTGCGCGTATTATAACACATGCTCAGTCAATTCAACCAAGCGATTTGAGTATCCCCATTCGTTATCGTACCAAGAGAGAACTTTCACCAATTCGCCATCTATCACCCTTGTAAACTCCGCATCAAAGATTGACGAATGGGGATTCCCCTTGAAGTCAACCGATACGAGTGGAAGTTCTGAATAACTTAAAATGCCCCGCTGCTCTCCTTCGGCGGCTTTTCTCACAACCGTATTAACCTCTTCTACACTTACTTTGTGTTCTAAATCAACGGTGAGATCTACAACGGAAACGTTTGGCGTTGGGACTCGAATTGCCATCCCATCAAATTTTCCTTGGAGCTCAGGAATGACCAGCGAAATCGCACTTGCCGCGCCTGTGGATGTGGGAATCATGGAAAGGGCGGCAGCACGAGCCCGTCGTATGTCCTCATGGGGGAGATCCAGAACTTGCTGATCGTTCGTATACGAATGGATGGTTGTCATCAAACCGCTACGGATACCGAAGTTTTCCAACAGCACCTTTGCAAGCGGCGCAAGACAGTTTGTCGTACAAGAAGCGTTAGAGATGATGTGATGCTTTTCCTTGTCGTATTTATCCTCGTTGACACCTAGCACGACAGTGATATCTTCATTCTTGGCGGGTGCGGAGATAACCACTTTTTTCGCTCCCGCGTCCAGATGCTTCGATGCCTCCTTCCCATCCGTAAAGAAACCTGTCGATTCAATGACAACATCAACTCCTAAAGTGTTCCAAGGGAGCGCAGATGGATCTCGCTCGGAAAAGGCAAGTATCTTTTTACCGTTGACAATAAATCCGTTATTTGTTGGTTGGATATCAGCATCAAGTTCCCCAAGCACCGAATCGTATTTGAGCAGGTGTGCGAGTGTTTCTGAGTCTGTTAAATCGTTAATCGCGACAAAATCGAGAACTATATCTTTATTTTTTAATGCGGCTCTCAATGCGTTGCGTCCAATTCGACCAAAGCCATTAATTCCAACTCTTGGCATACACAATTATCCTCCATATTTTTAACACGGGCCTAAAATTATTCCACACAAACCCTCAATTCGTCAAGGTTCAAATTTTGACCCATTTTTCCCGTTTCAAACTTTATCAAAAATCCTTTCGGTCTAAACCCCAAACATTTATGTTTAGGGGAACACCCCTGCTTTTGCATGGGTTTTTCTTGTTTTCAAAAACGTTTTGGTATATAATTGACCTTATCGCCATACCTCCTGCCGAAAACGGTCATCAGGGGTAAAAGCCGAGGCGGTTTTCCCATACTGCGATGGCAACATGTTCCAGGAGGGTATGGCTGTCCAAAGGGGTTCCGATCAATTGGTCCCCATGGGCAGGGCGTTGTCCATTGCCGTAGCGGTTGTCAGACGGGCAAAGGCTTGCTATCCGTGTTGATAGCACAATTCGACTCTTAAAGGAACGGGTAGGAGTCCCAATCCTTTAGGTGTGGGAGTACCTCAAAAAACGGACTTAACCATCATACAGGTTCTTGAATCAAACAGAGAAAAGTCTCTTTCCCGGTCATATCACTTGATAGACATTTTATCAGAAGCCCCGGATTCTCGCAAGGCAAAAGGGAAAATGCTCCTCCTAGGGACAATTCTTGCCCCCTCGGTGCCTGCGATTCTGTGTGGGTATCGGAGTTAGAGCACTATTGCTCAATGGGGACAGGCTATGCTCCCGCCTTAGTCATAACCCCCGGCTTGACCCGCGCCACCCCCCCCCCTGTGCTGTGACCTTACATAACCTATTTAAGAGAGTGGATATTGCACAGGCGGAGACGGTGCTGAGCCCATGGGGCGTCCAACCTCTTCAAAGCCTGCCGGTCTTCCGTCTTGACCGGCACTCGTTATGGGTGGCAAGACGCTTGGCAGCGGTGCCCGGCACACCGCCGCGCTGAGGCATCGGTTCCACGTTGTCAGTCATCACCTGGGGGTGCCCATTGTGCAAAAAGCAGTGGATGAGCAGACTGATGAAATCCCCATCTTCACCGAGAGACGTTCGGGCTTTGACACCCAAGGCAGGATTGTAAAGACCGATACTTGACTTACACAGTCTCAGTTGTGCGCGACCGTGTGTGCTTTGGCGGGATGATGGCGTCCCTGTGGGACCCACCCCAAGCCGTTCCATCAAGAGATTCGGTGTGGGGTTGCCACGCCTCCTGAGATAAGCACGCCTCATCCCCTTTCCATCCACCTCAACCGATGCACACCCAGTGAGAACGGACCCTTGAAAAGGGACACCGAGTGGTGGGGACAGGGATGGATTGAGAATCAGTCCCATTGGATGCGGGAGGGGGTTGGGGAGAAGGTGTGTCTCAAATGCCATGCGGGCTGATGAGTGCTTTGCGAAATATACCACAAACGAAAACTAAATGACCCTAAAAAAAGACTTGCACCAAAGGCGGAATCTCGTTTATAATGTTATGATGGTAAAGTTTATATGAAGTCTCCTAACTTGAAGTCAGCAAACTGAGGTGAATTTTAATGCTAGTTGGTATGAAATACGGACGAGATCTATTGGAAGTTGACATTCCCCAGCAGAATTTGGCAGGCGTGTTGACCCTCCAGAAATCTGTCCCAATCGGGCGGCCGAAGCGTGCAGTTTGGGACGCGATCGAGTCCCCAATTCACTCCGCGCCGCTAGCTGCCTTGGCGAAGGATCGGACTTCCGCCTGCGTTGTCATTTCCGATGTGACGCGCCCCGTTCCCAATAAGCTAATCCTTCCACCAATCCTACAAATATTGGAATCGAGCGGCATTCCACGTAAAAAAATCACGATTCTGATTGCAACAGGCATCCATCGCCCCAATGAAGGAAAAGAGCTCGAAGAAATGGTCGGCACCGAGATTATGAGTAACTATCGGATTGTCAACCATTTTTCTCAGGCGATCGAGACGCATAAATATCTCGGTTTAACGCGAGGGGGTGCCCCGGTTTATATCGATAAAACCTATCTGGAATCAGACTTGAAAGTCACGACCGCTCTGATTGAACCCCATCTGATGGCAGGATATTCCGGCGGCCGTAAATCAATTTGCCCCGGACTGGCTTCAATCGAGACAATGAAAGTGCTGCACGGCCCCCAAATTCTCGAACACCCAAAGGCTTCGGTCGGCAACCTGGAAGGCAACCCCCTTCATATCGAAGCCACCGAGATTGCCTTGATGGCGGGTGTGGATTTTAACGTGAACGTCACAATCGATGACCAACGCAGACTGACCGGTATATTTGCTGGCGATATCGTCGAATCTCATTTGGCAGGTGTCAGGTTTGTTGAAAAACAGGTAAAAGTAACATTGCCGCAGCCTGTGGACGCTGTCCTTGTGTCAAGCGCAGGTTATCCGCTTGATACCACGTTCTATCAAGCAGTCAAGGGAATGCTGGCAGCGGTAGAAATTGTAAAACCGAATGGGAGCATTATTCTAGTTGCGGAATGCAGCCAAGGAATTGGAAGCGGCCCTTTCACCGATTTAATTTTAAAAACAAAAGATTTGAAGCAGTTTATTCACGATATCCACGACCCGGCAAACTTTGTCATTGACCAATGGCAACTGGAGGAGTTGGCGAAAGCTGCGAAAAAAGCCGAAATCTACTGTTATGCCGATGGTATACCCTATGACCAACTGAAAGACCTATTTGTGCAGCCGATCCGCAGCCCCGAAGAAGGGATTAAACGCGTCCTTTCCAAACATGGAGCTGATGCCCAAATTGCTGTGCTTCCTGACGGTCCCTACGTTTTGGCAAAAATTGAAAACTAGATTTGAGGGCTATTATTTCATAAGAGGGATGAAATGCAGAACGAATCACGTCCAACCGTTGAACTCAAGGGCTTCCGCGATGGTATGCGTCTGATTATTAATCCGGAAGCCTCAATGGAACGGATCGAGCGGGCAATTGTAGAGCGAATGGCAAACTTAGGGGATTCGTTGTCAGGTTTGACAATGAATATCGATCTCGGAAGCCGATCGTTAGATGATATAGAATTAATTCACCTTAAAAATTTATTGAACGAAAGCTATGGACTCGAAGTGAAGCAAATCATTGGTGACTCCTACGATGAACCAAAAGGAGCGAAAGAACCTCAGATTGCAGGGGTACCAGCACTCCATGGGGAAGAGCATGTTTATAATCAAGTTGCTCCGCCGCGTGAAGAGACACTATTTATCCGTCATACACTACGTTCTGGACAGGCAGAACGCGCGTTAGAAGGAAATATGGTCATTCTGGGCGATGTGAATCCGGGAGCGGAAGTGGTTGCCGCCGGAGATATTATTGTCCTTGGTACATTACGCGGCGTTGCTCATGCGGGTGCGCTCGGTAATACATCATCAATAATTTTTGCACTGAATCTGTTACCGACTCAGTTGAGAATTGGACGTTTTATCACCCGTGCCCCTGCTGAACAACGACGCCGGCACCAGAGAGCAGAAATCGCACGCGTTCTAGAAGATGCCATTATCGTCGAAGAATTCGATTAACTCTAGTTAAAATTAGAAAGATACAAACGAATATAGACTCCTCTCACCGTTTTTCAGTTTTGTGAATTTCCGAATCGTGATAAAGCATTATCGCTCACCGGCAGCTTGCCCTGGGATATCGAGTCTGTTAGCCGAACGGTGGTTAGAGATGGTTACTATCTAAAGCAAGGACCTACCAGAGGACAGGTATTCAAGCATGGTTATCAATCAGAATTGGTACGATATCGAAACTTTTGTGAAGAAAGGACAACGAACAAATGGGAAAAGTGATCGTCGTTACGTCTGGTAAAGGCGGTGTTGGTAAAAGCACTTCCACGGCGAATCTTGGAACGGCCCTAGCCGTGCTCGATAGGAAGGTCGTTGTCGTTGACGCGGATGTCGGATTGAGAAATCTGGACGTCATTATGGGACTGGAAAGCCGCGTCGTATATACATCAATGGATGTCCTCGAAGGCGTTTGTGAGCTTGAACAAGCGTTGGTTAAAGATCGACGGACAAAAGACCTCTATCTGCTTGCAGCTTCTCAGAAAAATAACAAAAGCGATATTCAGCCGGAACAGATGAAAAAACTCTGCCTTGAGCTGAAAGAGATGCACGACTATGTTCTTGTTGATTCACCTGCTGGGATCGAGCAGGGATTTCAAAACGCAGCAGCGGGTGCCGATGAAGCACTTATCCTAACAACGCCAGAAGTTGCATCGGTCAGGGATGCGGATAGAATCATCGGCTTATTGCAGAACATGAATATTGACGACATGTACCTTATCATCAATCGACTTGCACCAGACATGGTCAAGACAGGGGATATGATGGAGCCAACGGATGTCACGGACATTTTGTCCATCGATCTGATTGGGGTTATCCCAGATGATAAGGAAATTGTTGTTTCAACGAACCGAGGAATGCCGTCAGCCTATAATCATAAGTCCGACGCAGGGCAGGCTTACAAGCGTATCGCACAAAGGCTTGAGGGGGAAGATATTCCAATCCCAGAGTTTAAGTCGGCAGGTTTGCTCGGCACCTGGTTTGGCAAACTGTTCACCTGGAGCTAAAAGGAGGAAACAAATGTTCAGACGGTTAATGCAGTTACTGAATCGGGAGCAGCAGAGCAAAAGTGTTGCGAAAAGTCGGCTACAACTCATCCTCGTCCAAGATCGGACTGGGATTGATGAGGAGATTATGGAAAGCCTACAAGCAGAACTGACCGAGGTTCTGTCAAAGTATTTTATACTCCAGCGAGAGCAAGTCGAAATGGAGCTTGAACGAGAGCAAGACTCAATGGCCCTTGTTGCAAATATCCCAGTCCTCGGAACGAAAGTCCGCCATCCCATACAAGCGTAATCAAGACAATTTACACCATATTCAAAGCAGAAGTTGCTCAACTGCTAGGGCGACTCCATCGTTCTCGTTGGTGTCTGTTGTGTAATCTGCGGTAGCTTTAATTTCGTCAACAGAATTTCCCATGGCGATCCGGAAACCGGCAATTTTCATCATACTCTCATCGTTGTACCCATCGCCAAATGTAACAATCAGATTATTGGGGATGTCGAGTTGATCCGCAAGGGCTTGCAACGCTCGCCCTTTCGATACCTGTGGATTCATAAACTCAATGTATTCGACCTGAGTCCGCGTGACATATAATCGCTCACCAAACTCGGTTTTACACTCAGTAAGAAGTATATTAATTTTTTCAGGTGTATCCAAAATCTGCATCTTCGTAGGTTCTTGCCCATCTAACTCGTGAAGATTTCCGAGTGCCGTTGCCGGAACCCCCGTTCTCTGCTTATATAGCTCACTCCATTGATTGTGTTCCTTGATGAACAGTTGATCATTCAAACAGAAGTTAAGATGTAACCCCTCCTGATCTCCATATTTGACCAACGCCGTTGCGGCTGCCGCCGGAATGGGGGTATGATGTATTATTTCTCCCGTTCGAGGGTGTTTGACCATCCCACCGTTGTATGAAATTATTGGATTTTCCAACCCAATCTGATCGCTTATCGGCAAGATAGCTCGATGCATCCTCCCCGAAATCAGCACGACTACAACACCTTGCGCTGATAATTTTTGGAGGGCTTCGCAACTCCGATTTGTCACAGCGTGTTCGTCGTTTAGCAGTGTCCCATCTAAATCCAAGGCCGCCAAACGGCACGGCACTTTTGCCATATTTTTCTCCTTTTTGAGTTCGATTTTTCCTCCGATTAATTCAACATCTGTTTTTCGTCCTTGCCGACGTCAACTTTTCCAGGGCACGGACAATTACCACCGTCTCCTGATAGGGGCCAATGAGCTGCCAGTTTACAGCAATAGTTTCAACAATCGAGTCCGATTCCAGATAGGCCGCCATGTAGTCAATATAGCGTTGGAACGCCTCTGTCTGGATTTCCGCCTCGCCGTAAGGGCAGGTCATGTCAATGCCTAGGACAACTTGCGTTTGGTCTCGATTGTACATCAGAGCGAAAGGATAGATCTGGCAGTCCATCGGACGAATCGGGTAGATTGTGCACTCACTTGTTTCAGGATTAAAGCAGGGACAGATGTACATATCCCCATTTAGTATCAATTTAACCTGTGTGCTTTTCCCATCTGCCGTGGGGCGGAAGAAATTCGCCGCCACCCCGTTAGCAATCGCCTGTTTCATTTCAGCTTGGGTGAAGATAGGTGCGAGGAAACTGTCTTGTTCCATGAACCGGCAGCAAACATCGCATGACAGGCAGACTGTGCTGGGTACAATCTGTTCAAGTTGAATCAATTGACTCATCTTTGTTCCCTATTTGGAAGAGACAATCTCTCAATTTCCGAGGATGAGAAATCTCGTTATTGTATTCGCGGTACTTCCCAAAAGGCGATGTCAGTTGACCTTCCGTAGGACGAATGAACTTTCCTTCCCAAAGCTGTTCAGTTTCCCGGTCCGCTTTTGCGTACGCTACACCGCGTTTTGCATTATCCTCTAGGCTTTTAGATTTGTCCATCATGACTCGCTGTTGTTCGGGGGAGAGGGTAATGTAACCCCCCGTGCAAAGACGGTTTTAATGACCTCCACCTGAAATGTTTGCTCCGCCTCATTGCCGACTAAATCTGTCGCGTTTACCGTGGGTGGATAGTTTCGGACAGCAGATGTCACGCTGATACCAAGGAAACTGCAGTAAAGGTTCTCTAAGCCCATCGGATAGAAGACGACCACTTTATCAAAGAGGTTTCCCCGGATCTCTGCAAGCGGTTCATCCGTTTGAAGAAAAAGTGCGAGCGTTCTGCCTTGTCCAACGCGAAGCGTTTCCGGGGGGACATGAAGCGATGGCGGGGTGTTGTCGATATAAAACGGAAGTGTGTACTCCGTCTGATTTTTGTGCCAAGAACCATCCGTCGCCGTTACGGAAATCGTGTGCGGCCCATCGGCGAATGCAGTAGTTTGCAGTGTTCAAAAGGTGCAGGCTTCTTCGACGAAACTCAAGAGGTTCGGGGGGCCACCATCGATTTGCACACTCAACGAGCCCAAGCCGGAGTTTTCGTCCATTGCGGCAACACTAAGTGTCAGAGAGCCACGATAGTGTTTATCCTTTTCCACACCACTCACTGTCAGGAGCGGTGGAGTGGTATCAAACAGGTTGGGGACAACGTAGAGTCCGATCCCTATCAGTGGAATGATAACTAGAACGGGGATGAGTATAGAGGCTTTTCGGGGGCGGATGTTTGCGGCAGGGGCTTTCATAGAGGGTTCTTAAAACTTCGCAAAGTTCATCTTACTTAATAATTTTCTCGCTTCGCCCAACGCCTGTGCACGGTGGCTAATCTGACTCTTAATTCCGTCGCCCAATTCCGCAAAGGTTTTGTCATAGCCCACGGGGACGAAAACTGGATCGTATCCAAAGCCACTCCTCCCACGCGGCCTGCGAATGATTCGACCCTCACAGACACCCCGGACGACCTGTGCTTGAGAGAGAGGTTCAGCAATAGCCACAGCACAGATGAAACGTCCTAACCGCCGGTCATCAGGAGTATTCTGAAGCGCGGCAAGTAATTTGACAATACGGTCTTGATCTGAGGCGTTTTCGCCGGCATAGCGTGCGGAATGGACACCGGGTGCTCCGTCAAGTGCATCTACCTCCAAACCGGAGTCATCGGCGATGGTTAAATGTCCGGTGTATTCGGCAAGAGCAGAAGCTTTTTTGCTAGCGTTCTCCTCATAAGTTTTGCCATCTTCAACGACCTCTGGTGCGTCTGGGTAATTACGGATTGACAAAAGTTCAATTCCGTTTTGGGATTTAAGTATTTTGCTGATTTCTCGTACTTTACCCTGATTCCGGGTTGCCAATACTAACTTCATCTCTATTCTCAATAATTATCTGTTTTTGAAGGCGGATTAGTTGTTCAATACCGCGGATCGCTAGATCGAGCAGCTGATCCGATTGCTCCTTTGAAAACGGAGTTTCTTCCGCAGTGCCTTGAATCTCAACGAATTTCCCCGCGCCTGTCATGACAACGTTCATATCGACATCAGCGCTAGAATCTTCCGTGTAACAGAGGTCTAGCATGGGTGTGCCATCAATAATGCCGACGCTGGTTGCTGCCACATGTTCAATGATCGGAATCGTTGTTATCAACTTTCGATCCATCAGCCATTGACAGGCATCCCAAAGCGCGATAAATGCGCCGGTAATTGACGCGGTGCGTGTGCCGCCGTCCGCTTGGATAACGTCACAATCGATCCAGATTGTACGTTCACCAAGGGCTTTGAAATCTACAACCGCCCTTAAAGATCTACCGATGAGTCGTTGAATTTCCTGCGTTCTACCGCCAAGCGACCCACGGGTGACTTCACGCCGCATCCGGTCGGAGGTAGAACGGGGCAGCATTGAATACTCCGCGGTGACCCAGCCTCGATTGCGGCGGCGTTGTTCACGCATGAAACGCGGTTGTGCCTCCTCGACCGATGCCGTACAAACAACTTTTGTATCACCGACAGCAATTAAGACAGATCCTTCTGGGTGTTTAATGTAATTCCGAACGATACGGGTCGGGCGCATCTGACTCGACTTGCGCCCATCTTCTCTTACCATTTCAATTCCTCTTTTTTTTATTAACTTTCAACTACGAATCATAGGTTCACTCATGCTTGTAACATAGTGGTAAACGTTGAGGGCAATGTCCGGTTAGACTGAATTCTCTTTTCTAGAAGCCTCGACTCAACGATAGAAATATATTCCTCGTTGATGTCTGATAAAATTGCGCTCCTTTTATGTTTTAATGCAAACGCGCCCGTAGTACCGGACCCACACATGGGATCATAAATCAAATCATCTTCTTTTGTCGTCATGAAGAAAAGTGGCTCATATACTTTTAACGGTTTTTGAGATGGATGCCCTGTCTGCTCATCTCTGCCTACAAAGCCTACCAATAAGGAGGCTTCATATATCTTAGCTTTCCTGCACTTAGCTTTTCTTTTTGCGCGTCATTCAAGAAATGTTCGGGGTATAGCTTTGCATCACCTTGAGAAAGATGCAAGCAAGCATTCTGACTCGATCGCCAGCCTCGGATGACAGATGGATTATTCTTATAGTACCAAGTGAGCCACGCAACAAGCTGATATTCAGTCGGTATACGATTGAAATACTGAGCTATAATTTCAGGAAAACCCCACAAAAATACATGATCAGAGATACCAATCAGTGCTTCGAGTATGGATATAACAAAATCATTGTAATCAGTTCTTATTTCTCCAAAACCTTTGTTATACCACGGGTCAAGCATTGTGACACGCGGCTTAATGCTAGTTGATTTTATTAATTCAATGGATTCAAATATACCCATCGGTGGTAGTATGACAGCATTTCCCTTTTTGGCTCCGTTATTGCGCCTGACTGTATCGAGTTCCGCGAAAGTCATTTGAGTCATGCCTACTCCTCCAATTTCTCGTCATCAATTTGATACCCAAAATACTGGGCTAAAAAAGAGAAAACATTCCGTTTTTCCTGTTCACTTGCGGCTTGGACAATAGCGTAAACATTGATTTTACCCGTGCTACCATCCCAAAAGTTCTTTTTCATAACTTGATGTCGCCCACATAAGACTCTCCATTGATTGGGATCGTCTGGATCCGTTTCAATGTTTATAGAATGTGGTGACTTATGGTCTGGTGTCAGTTTTACGGTGCCTCCTCCGATCGGATCTATTTGCCCGTCTTCAAGCCCGCACCGAATACCATCCTCAACCCATTCACAAGAGTAGTTCGCCTTTTCCAATATCTGTAACCATACTTTGTCATGTGGACGAACCCTCCTGTTGATTTGTTGCCTTTTCTCAGAGGTAGGCATCAGGTATTCTTGGATTTTTAAATTCACCTCGATTGCGCCATGATAAAATTGTGTATTCATCATCGGTGCGTAACTCTGATAATCTCTGGTGCCAATTTTCAGGATCCTTTTGGGTTATCGGGTCTCTAGCGGCTTCGATGATTTGTTCTCTCAATAGAATCCTTCCGAGATTATCAAGAAAAAGTGCTTCGATTCTTTTTTTAATACTCGTTTGGTTATATGGACCTTTTACTTCACCGTAAATTTTTTCTGCTTCCGACCTAAATCTGCTTCCGACCTAAAATAGTTTTCTTTTTTCCTTTTCATCATTCTAACATATGAAATAAGTGGTTTACGGTTTGCACGGCATTTCCATTTCAGATTTGATTTGTTAGGCTTTCCGTATTTGGGTTAAATTAGGTCCTATATGATATCAATCCGAATCAGCAACAAAACCATCTTTCAGGAAATCGAGTGCTTTGGTATAACTTCGGCGTTGCAGGTAGTGGCGTAGCGTCGGAGGGGCAGTTGCTCCAATCTCCTGATGCAGACGTTCAATCTGCTCAAGGTCTTCCACTATACTCTGTTTTTGGGCGATGTGCTCGAACATTGACTCTAAAGTTGTTTTCAGGCTTGTTGCTTGTCCTGTTGTCATGAGACTCTCCTATTGTATAATATGGTGGATGATCGATTCCGTGTTTCAGTTTATCATCCCTCCGCCCTGATGTCAAATCCTTATGCCTCCCGATTCACGTAAATCCGAGAGATCCGTCTCCCGATCCCTGTCAAAATCTCATACGAGATGGTTCCCGCCTCCTCCGCAACTTGATCAACGGTAATCTCCAAGTCTCCCTGCTTTCCAATCAGTACCGCTTCATCGCCAATGCGTAAGGGCAGATCTGCGTGTCCTCCTTTCAGCGGTGTGATTTGAAAGACTGTCCCATCCATACAAACCGCTCCAACCTGTTGGCACCTTGCCCCGCTGATCAACGCCTCACCACGATTTGATAAGGCGCGCGGATAGCCATCGGCATAACCAACAGGGAGCGTTGCTAACCATGCGGGCTCATCAACTGTGTAGGTACGACCATAGCTGATCCCTTCCCCTAGCACCGTTTGACGTAAACAGATGGGTCGTGCCTTCCAACTCAGGGCAGGCTGCAAGGACACAGGGCTTGTTCGTCTGACCTCAGGCGATGGATAGACGCCGTATAAACCCAAGCCCACACGCACTGCGTCAAAATGGGAGTCGGGAAATGTTAATGCGGCTGCGGTATTGGCCGCATGGACGATCGGGGGACGAAAGTTGAGTTTGGAGAGGGCAGAAAGTACCGACTTGAACCGCTCTAACTGAATGTCCGCATGGCTTTTGTCGGCTTCGTCCGCAGTGGCGAAGTGGGTGAAAATGCCTTCAATCTCTATCCCCTCCAGCGATATTAGCCATTTCAGTAAATCTACCGCCTCAGTATACCATATCCCGCCGCGATTCATGCCGGTATCCACATCAAGGTGCACTTTAACCGATGTTTCCTGCGCTTGCGCTGCACGGGACAGCGCGTTGCAGAGCGTCGGTTCATACACCGATGGCGTCAGTTGATAGTCAATAATCGTTTCTACTTGAGCGGGCAGCGTATTGAACAGTACTAGCACCGGTTTCCTGATGCCAGCGGCACGCAACTCCGCAGCTTCCGCCACCGTAGCGACAGCGTACATCGCCGCTTCCTCCCACAATGTTTGGGCGACCGGAATAATACCGTGTCCATACGCATCTGCCTTGATCACGGCAATCAACAATCTGCCTTGGGTATACGCTTTGATTGCCCGTGCATTAGATTGAATTGCGGAGAGATCTACTTCCACCCATGTTGTCGTTTTCATTTTTGGTTTTCATTTTCCCCTGTGTATGCTAAAATAATTGAAGGGTATTGAGTTATTGTCTGAATCACGGATGAAACAGAGGGCACAGAAAACATGGATACAGAACCATGAATCCACGATGTTGTAAAGATTCAGAGAATCCAACAACATCAGGAGTTGCTCCTACAGGAATCAACTCAATGTAGGGACGGGTTTCCCTGCTCGTCAAGTGCTCTATCTCTATCATTCGCTCTAGTATTGAATCCCGATCCTATTGGGGAGAAGCGCAATAGATAGTGGCGCAGGTTTCCAATTTGTGATTGCCTCGCAGGTTAGGAAACTTGCACCACGATTCAATTGTAATTGTCAGGTTGCAACTTAGATTAAAATACCAGGAATGGCAGAAATTAAACTTGAACACATCACAAAACGTTTTGGGGATGTCGTTGCCGTGGACGACGTGAACCTTGAAATCCATGATCAAGAGTTTGTTGTTTTCCTCGGGCCTTCAGGGTGCGGAAAAACAACCACGCTTCGAGCAATCGCCGGATTGGAACATCCCGACGAGGGAGACATCTTTATCGATGGGAAGCGAGTAAACGCGCTATCGCCCGCCGATCGGGATATTGCGTTTGTCTTCCAATTTTACGCGCTCTATCCCCACCTGACCGTTTATGATAACATTGCATTTCCGCTCAAAGCGGTGAAAGTACCGAGATCCGAAATTCAGGAACGGGTCCAAGAGGTTGCAGCCATCCTACAAATTCAGGCAGTGCTTGATCGGAGGCCGAGTCATCTGAGCGGTGGTGAAATGCAGCGCGTCGCATTGGGACGGGCAATGGTCCGTCAACCCAAGGCGTTCTTGATGGATGAACCGATGTCGAACCTAGATGCGAAATTAAGGGTAGACATGCGGACGGAACTGAAACGCCTGCAGCACAGATTGGGCGCAACGACCGTTTTTGTCACCCATGACCAAGTCGAAGCGATGTCAATGGCGGATCGCATCGTCATTATGCACCGCGGGAGTTTGCAGCAGATCGGAACACCTCAAGAGGTGTATAACCAGCCGCGGACCGTTTTCGTCGCTCAATTCATGGGCAGTCCATCAATGAACCTGATAGGGGGCACAGTTCGGTCCCGGACCGCTTTGGGCCCTAGTTCCATTGAAGGGGAAGAACCTGCCTTGCATCTCACCCACACAGATGTCTGGCTCAAGTTATCCGCAGAACAAATCTCGCGCCTCGATCCGTCAGACGAAATTATCTTTGGCGTTAGACCGGAGCATATTATCGTCTCGAAAGAGCCGATTGAAAAAGGATTCATAGCCACCGTGCACCTTGTAGAAGCGTTGGGGTCGGTCAATATTATCGACATATTTCTGGGTGAAAATCCGGAGACCGGAGATCTGGTCCTCCTCAGAGCGCGTACACACCCGGCATTCAAGCCTGATGTGGGACAGTCCGTTTGGTTTGATTTCAATGCCAAACAGGTTCATCTGTTCGACCGCCATACTGAACAAGTGATTGCTTGAAGATTGCCTGATTTATCAAAGAACCTACAGCCGCTTACACTAAAGGATAAACCCCTTTTTGATCGATACGCCCGCCAAATGCCGGCGGAACTATCGCGTTATGCCTTTGCACCACACTATGTATGGCGAAATTTTTTCGATTTTTACTGGACAATAATTGATAACCAATTCTGTCTTTTTGCCAATCAGGACGGTGATTACTTCATGCCGCTCCCCCCGATGGGGGGCTCACTGAGTCAAAAAGTTATCCGCCAAGCGTATGCGTTCACCCTTGAAACCAACCGTGCGAAACAGATTGCACGGATTGAAAACGTTCCAGCGAGTCTAATTCTCTTTTTTCAGCAGATGGGTTTCCACGCCGTTCAGAAAGAGACGGAATATCTGTACGAAACGGACGCTCTTATCCAACTCAAGGGGAATCGTTACAAGAGTAAGCGGGCTGCTTATAACCTTCTGATCCGCAACCAGCCTGCCGCACAGTTACAGTCGTACCAATCCACCTATCTTGGGGGTTGCATCGCACTTTATGAATCATGGAAGCAGGAACGATGGGGACAATTCCATGATGATATTTATCGAGCGATGTTGGAGGATTCTGGGCGTTCTCATCGCGCAGGACTAATGAACCACAAGGAATTGGGTTTAGTCGGCAGGGTTGTTTTCATCGATGGCGTCCTAAAAGGATATACCTTCGGATACCCTCTCAACAGCGAGATTTTCTGTGTCCTCTTTGAGATAACAGATCTCGGAATAAAGGGGTTAGCACAATTTCTTTTTAGAGAATTTTGCCGAGAACAGGCAGCCTATCGATGGATTAACACAATGGATGACTCCGGTTTAGAAAACCTCAAGCGTGTGAAATTATCATATCGTCCTGCCAAGCAGCTCCCATCCTACAATCTATTTCTTCCATAACCGATTGTTGGCTCAGAGAATTTTGTAGATTGTACAATTTTTTTCGTCTCCCATTTGTTTACAGTCGCTGAATTCGTGATTGCTTTTTGGCTCATGTTAAGAAATCGTGCCACAGACCCCGAGTTTTTCCGAAAAAACTTGGGGTCTCTTTACGTTTTGCTACACTGTTATGAAAACCGCTTTAATTTTTCTCAATGGGCATTACGACCTCCGCTACCCTCAATTCTACAAGGGGGCACTGACATGGGCGGTGGAGAACAGTCACCCACTCATCTGCGCTGACGGTGGCATCCGCTTATTCGCCGAAATCAACCGGATTAACGAAGCCCAATTTTTCCCTAATGTTCTCATCGGCGATCTGGATTCCCTTGAGGAGCTACCAAGGGATACGGTTGAAAAGTTGGAGCACTCTGGCACGCACATCGTCCGTGAGTGGATTGGGCATGTGGATAAGGATGACACGGACGGACAGTTGGCGGTCGCTTACACAATCGCGAAGTACGGCTGTCAGAGGATTCTAATCTACGGTGGACTCCCTCGCCCCAACGGCTACGAAATAGATCACTTTCTCGGCAATCTGCGGTTAATGCGCTTAGGACTCCAGCTGTTTCAGGAAAGTCCGCACGGGAGATATGGGAACGGGCGTAACTGGCAGGCGGAGATGCGGGACCCACTTCAAACAATTCACTTCGTCGTTTCGGACGTAGTTTTAGAGCGAAAAAACGAGAGTGTGCAACGGGTCTCGCTTATCTCCGAAGACCCCAATGTTACTGTCGAAAGCAGCACAAACCTTCGATGGAATTTGGACGGACTGCATGTAGATCCGGTTAGAACAAATACCCTACGGAACGAGTTTATGGCTGGAGCGGATCAGGCGACTATTCACCTTGCAGGAGGATCGGATCCGGTCTATGTCACCCACAATTGGTATGAATAGCCACCCATGCCTTACTGACCTGTCGATCTAATTTCAACATTATCAAGCCCTTCCGCCAACGGCAAAGGCACCTGTGTTCCTGTTTTGTGCGAAATGTGCATGGCGGTGATAACTTCTAGTGCCTTCAGACCGTCCCGTCCGGTTGAAACGCTCTCCCGATCTTCCAGCAGACAGTCAACTGCTTCTCGCGCTGCGCTGTAGAAATAGTCGTCGAGGATAAGGGTTTCAGGCATGTCGGGAAGCGGTTCAAAGTCGTAGCGGGCGCCATAGCCTTCACTCGCCTCGACAAGGGGACCATATTCCCAGATGCCGCGCCGCTCACAGAAATGGATCTGTCCCGCCGTGCCCCCGATGATGACATCGCTGAGAGATTCTTTGCGCGTCGGGATACAGTTGATGAAGATGACCACGCCGCCCTCGCAGACAACTATCCCCCCACCACCCGGATCGGCGACAGGTTCATCGCTGAGAAAGCCTGATACTAACTTAGGTTGCGCCGATGTAAAGTAGAAAGCGTAGTCCACCGTGTGCGTGCCGTTGTGCAGTAAAGGGCGGGCACCGGAGTAAGTAATGGTTCGCACATCTCCCACTGCCCCATCATCAACCATCTTTTTCAATCTCCGGTAGTGGGGTAGGAAGCGACGTGTGTGATCCACAGCCAACCGACACCCGTTTGCTTCGCAGGCTTCGACCATCTTCCGCCCCCATTCGACACTAATAGCGAGTGGCTTCTCCACCATAATCACTTTAATCCCCGCCTCTGCAGCTTCGATGACCGGTTCGTGATGATGGAAGTTATGGGTGGTCACGCTCACGATGTCCAGATCCGCTTTTTCGTACATCTCCTGCGCGGTGCTATAGCGATGTTCCGATGTGATTTCCCATTCATCGCTGAACTGTTGCAGACGTTCACGGTTAATATCGGCGACAGCTCTCAGTTCAACCTCCTCACACCGCCGATAACCGCCGGCATGGGAGTTGTCCCTACCACCAAGCCCTCCGACGCCGCCTGCACCAACGATGCCAACCCTAATCTTCGATTTTGCCATTGAGATGTTCCTCCTTAGCTGGGATACTCCTATGTATTCGGCCGCCGGTTATAATTAGCGGTGACCCGTTCCATCTGCCACGGTTTTCTGTTACCATAATAATCTCCTTCGCTTCTCAATGGAGAAACATCAGGCAGCCTCAAGGTGTAGACAAGCATATCCATCAAGTTTTCTCCGTCGTACAGTCGATTTTGCAAACGGGCTTCTTTGACAAATCCTACCGATTTCACCATCTCTTTTTGGTCGTCGTCACAGTCAGCGATGTAAATCTGTAGTGCCTGAATAGAAAGAGCTTTCGCCTTTTCTGCGGCAGCGATTAACAATTCAGCTCCCTGATCGAAATAGCTCGGACAGACACGAAAACTGAGGGTAGCGATATGCTGCTCGTGGAAGGTGTTAAACTGTTTCAACACCGCTGTACCAACAATCCGTTGTTCGCGGTTTTCTAATACTACAAACGCGCCGTTCTGATTTTCAATCTGTCGCATGAGTCTCACAAAGTGGCTCTCAAAGCGAGTATCGCGAAAGGTCTGGGTGAAATAGTCCTTGATGAGCCAGCGCGGCTCACGGTGATTGTAGAGCACGGAAGCACGAGGTAAATCCGCCCACGTGGCCTCTCGGATTCGCGCCGCGCCGCAGAACGCTAGATAGGTTTGGTCAAAATCACCGGCATCAGGTCCGAGATAGCGCATCCCATCCCCCAAATGATACCAGAACCCGTGTTTTTCGTACAGACTGCCGGCGATGGGATTGGTGGTGCAAAGGTAGAGTGCTATCCCGTCATCAGCGCGAAACCTCCGAATCAGGCATTCCATGAGTGCCGAGGCAATGCCTTTACTCCTGTACTCCTCCTCTGTGCGTACAAACTCCACGACACCAACATCGCGCGTGTCCGTCGGTGTATAATAGCTCATACTGCCAACAACTTCGTCATCAATTTCACCAACAAAGTAAGGTGTGAAAAGCCAGTCTGTCAATTTTCCGTTGAGCAGGTCGTCGCGTATATCACCCCAACAACCGACTTTACTGGCGTAGTCATGGAGCGGTGGAAGTAGGGTTTTAATGATAAGTTGCTCGCCGGTTCTTAACCGCACTGTTTCTGCTGTCATAGTACCTGCCTCGATCCTATCGGTTATCAATACACCAACATTTTAACACGATACCACTTCTACGGTCAATCCAGTTTTCCCTCCGTTTTCGGGGAATTGCATCTATATTGCCTGAAGCGCGGATTCGGACAATTGAGTGGATTACACGGATTCTTGTCTGAATCAGGAGGATACCCGCACCGTCGCGCGATCGTCTTGGCTCAATCCACTCGGAACGTTGTGCAATAGTCCGGGTGTTTGGCTGAAAGGATTCATAGGATTTGGTTTCAGTATCTTTCACATGCGATTGCCGTCTATTTTCATGGGAACGGGATTGACACGCCTCCCGCTCTATGGTATAAACTCCAAGTATCAACAGAGGGGGGATATGGATGTCTGACGAGATAGTGATACGCTTTGCCAGGTTTAATGACTTGGATTTTACACATCAGGATGGGTACATTCCCGCTGAAATGTTGAAGCGAAAAATTGAGGCGCAAGCTGCTTTGAATCCTGATCGTATTGAGGAGATTGTGATTGCCGAATGGAACGGGAAACGGGTGGGATATGTGCGGCTTGAGTATTTGTGGTCAATTGTACCGTATATCGCCCTGATCCGGGTGTTACCTGAATATCGCCGGCAAGGGGGCGGTAAAGCCTTACTTCGGTTCATCGAAACTTTTCTCCGCGACACAGGGCACGAAGCACTCTACAGTTCATCGCAGGCTGATGAACCTGAACCTCAAGCGTGGCATCGATATATGGGGTTTGTAGAATGTGGGTTCATTGGTGGCATTAATGACGGAATCGGTGAGGTGTTTTTCCGCAAAAGCCTTTGGTAGGCTAAAATATGTTTTTGAAAGGATTGTTACTTCTGCTCATTTACATATTTCTAGGGCCTTATGACTTTGCTATTCTTGTTTACAAACCACTGAACATCGGATATAATGATGCAAGTTGCTAGGGTGTGTTGACATTTTGTTGTCGTTAATTGGGTAGACGCTAGAATCATCGGGAATCTGCCAAGGACCGAGGCGATTGCCTACAGTCGCCTCAAGACATATCCGGGCGCTTCGCATAGAGGAGTTGAGAACATATTTTTAGCTGGAAACCTCGCGGTTGTCCATGGAGATCAACACTAGAGAACATTACGGAGGCCGACAAAATCGAGCGGCTCCTCAAGTTGGCATGGGAACGTAACTACTAAGGAGGGAAAGGAGGCACGGATGGAGGTAATTGTAGGATTAGTAATTATTGTTTGGCTTCTATTTGGTGCTGTTTGTGCTGGGATTGCTAAAAATAAAGGACGAAGTGGTTGTGGCTGGTTTATATTGGGGTTCTTGCTTGGCCCATTTGCTCTTATTCTGGTATTAGTCATCTCCAAAAATCAGGAAGCGATTGAAAAAGAAAGTATTCAGAGCGGCGAGATGAGGCAGTGTCCGTACTGTGCGGAACTGATAAAAACGGCAGCTGTCAAATGCCGCTACTGCGGCGAAGATTTGCCAGAAAATCAACCACTGGATTCACCGGACACCCGCGCAACAGATAGTCAAGGGCAGAGCGAACAAGGAGAAAGTCAAGGGAATCAGTAGTTACTGGCTTTTAATAAAACGCTTGGAAGCAAAGGCAAGACGGAAGGTTGTTACCCCCCCCAATCTTTCCGTCTTCTACACTTTCATTGGTCTTGCTTAGAGAAAAGTCCCTATCTACTTATTGCGAAATCAATTACAGGATTCGTCTGACATCTCCGATGAGGAACCGGACATAATCTTTGCGGCCATAGTTGCAAGCATCGTTGTTCTCATTTTACTCATTATTATGACATAAAGTGAAAAAACGCATTCAACACGCCGTTGCGGATAGTTGTTGCGGATGTTACAATAAAATAGTCAAGATTGCTATAACTACTGTGCATAGTAAAGGAGGTATATATGGACACTGCATGTTTAGATTATTGTCTGACACATGAGGAACGGCTCTTATTTGAAAAAAACGGTTTCTTCATTGTTGAAGACGCGCTGCCACCGAAAATGGTTGATGACCTGAACGCCGTGTTAAACCGTCTTGAGGCAAAATATCGGCCCGAGCAAGATTTGTCACCCCATGAACGCTTGAATATTTTCGACTTCATTGGGAAGGACGATAGCTTCCTAGAGTTACTGGATTGGTATAAGACATTCCCAAAGGTGTGGGGTATCTTGGGGTGGCACATCCAGCTTTACCACTCGCACCTAGGGATTACGCCGCCATTACCGCCCGACGAGAGATCGGAGGAGGCACGTTTGGGTTGGCACCAGGACAGTGGGCGTTTGAACATGGATTTGGAAAGTAACCCCCGGCCGCGAATTTCCCTCAAAATTGGCTACTTTCTGACCGACACGACGGTGGAAGGTAGTGGGAATTTCTATGTTCTGCCCGGCAGTCACTTACAGAACAAGTTAGAACCGCCTGAAGACGGGGGCTCAAATCCAGAAGGGACGACGGCGGTGAAAGTACCACCCGGTACCGCGGTATTTTTCGATCGACGAATCTGGCATGCCGCGAGCCCCAACCATTCAAATATCACCCGAAAGGTGCTTTTCTACGGTTATAGCTATCGGTGGCTGCGACCGAGGGATAATATGACCGTTGACCACTATATGGAGCGTAGCGACCCAATTCGGCGACAGTTGTTGGGTGCTAGCACAGGGGGATTGGGATACACCTCCCCAAAAGACGAGGATGTCCCCCTCCGAGACTGGATACAGGAACACCTCGGAGAAGATGCGGTTATACCTTAACCCGAAGAACAGAAACCGAGTTTTTGCCAAAAACTCGGTTTCTCTATTCCTATACCTACACTTTAGGATTTACACAGTTGAGCGTTCAAACCCTCGTAGTTCGGTGATTCATCAAATGCTGGGTGTGTTACTCGACAGTGTTTGGTGAATTGAAAATATCTAGTATATTGCGCGACAGTTCTGGCTCAATCCACCCGAAACATTGTGCAACCGTGTCGAGTGCCGACGATTGTACGCCAGTGTTGGTATCTATATGACTCACGACGCCCGATGAATCGAGCGACTACAGTTCATCCGACGGTAGTAGGCGTGCTCCGCCGTGCTGTCCCCCCCGTTCCTCCCCCGCAAGCGGGGGGGACTACCTTAAAGCAAGTATTTTGGGCAGGCACAAGACCTGCCCCTACATTGGCTCAATTCCTGTAGGGGCGACCCTTGGGGTTGGCCGCTTTTCGCTTTCTGCTGCATCACGCGCTATGGCTATATCTTCCAAGTCATCAGCGGTTCAAGCCTTGCGAGAATTTCATCCAAGTATTTTGAGGCGACCTCGTCTAACGGCATCTTTCCATTACGCTTGAGCGGACAATCGATAATCCCACGCCGATATAGGACCTCCTTGTAACAGCCGGGGAGTTGATGTTCAAAGAAAAACAGCGGTGCCAACTCTTTGTAAATGTGGGTTGACCGTTCTTCATCGCCCGCCTCTAAGGCGTCCCATAATCCGACCACGACATCAGTGACATGGCTGGCTGGCATCTGCCCTGCACTCCCGCGTCTATATTCCTCAATCAGATAGCGTCCGCCTGCCCCACCGAATACGCCCTTGCATGAACCATCGTTTCCTTCCATCACAGCGGTCAGTTTTGTCGTGCTAGGTAGCGTTTCCTCTTTGATATATTCGATATGCTCAATTTCCCTACAGAGTTTGAGCAAACACTCTGCCGACAGATTTGACCCGATAGGCGGCATATTGTTCTGGATGAAAACCGGCATTTGCGCTGCATCTGAGATTATTTGGTAATATTCAAAGACGAGGCTCTCAGAAATATGATGGATGTACGGCGGCATAGCGATAACACCATCTGCACCAATATCGTGGGCGTGTTTGGCGAACCGGCCCGCGACCTCCTGCGCTACTCCCGCGACGCCAATAATCACTGGCAATTGACAGGCATTCTGCTTGACGAGCACCTCCGACAACTGAAACCGCTCTGCATCGCTAAGGGCGGTAAACTCACTAGCGTTCACAGGATAAACCAAGCCGTGTGACCGACACTCGATACAAAAATCGATCATGCGTTGGAAACTGGGGACATCAACCTCTCCGTTCTCTCGGAAGGGCGTGGATGGGATGGTGAATATACCACGATAACTGTTTGGGGCCATTAAACTCTCCTTTGACAATTTGCACTATCAATCAACATCTTGGTCAGTTTTGGAAAACTCCCTATACTCATTGAAGCAGGCGAATAATCTCCTCCGGTCGCTCACGACGTTGTGCATAGTCGGCTGGAGTATCACCGTTGACAGTCTTGATAGTTTTGTCCGTACCGGCATCAAGTAAAACTTGAATTACCGCTGCACCCCCCCTCCGGCAACCGCGCCGGTCGGGACCGACCGGAGTCGGTGACAGCGCGATGGGGAGATCACGCCAGTGCACCAAGTCTTCGCTGACAGCATGTCCCCAATGCATCTGCTTGGAATCATCGAAAGCACCATCAGGGTTGTACTTGTAAAAGAGATGGTACTTGCCCTTCCAGTAGATTGTGCCATTCGGATCCTCCAGATAATTTGCCGGTGCCGAAAAATGGTATAAGGGGCGATACGGGTCGGAAGCCATCTGATACGGGGGTGGAGGGATATGTTCGACAGGGATGGTCATTGGAATGATATTCAGGTTTGGAGCACAGGCCCCCGGTGGGATTGGAACAGCACCAGTACCATCAATTGAAGCCGCCGAGCCCTCCCTATGTGTATCTGCATAGTTCCCTGCTTGTGGAGGTTAATTTGCACACCTAATTCAACTCGTACTATAAACCGGGTCAATACCATACAGCCGGGGCAGTCCGAGCATAATATTCATGTTTTCAACTGCTTGGCTGGCAGCACCTTTTCCAAGATTGTCCTCAAGGGAACAGATATAGGCAAACCCTTCATCAACCCTGATTTTGACGAGGAGTTTATGCGTATCGGCAATATCGCGCGTGCCCCACTGTTTATCAGCGGTATCTTCCACGATAAATACCAGATCCTCCGGTTGGTAGACATTTCGGATAGTCTGACTCAACTGTTCAACCGCTGCTTCCTCAGATAGATTTTTTAGCGGCTCTGCCAATTCAACCCTGATGTTCGTGTTGATTCCCCTAAAAATAGACTGGAGGACAATGGGGGTAAAATTCACACGAAAACTAGAATATAGCTCCATCTCCGGAACGTGCTTGTGCCTTCTGCCGTAAGCGTACGTAATCTCATTGGGTGCCTTTTCAACCTCTTTTCGGGCACCGGAAATTCCTGAAGTTGCTACAATTGTCGCTTCGCCTTGGACAAGCCCTTTAAGCGGTCTTAAAGCCAGAACAACGCTTGTAGGGTAACAGCCCGGATTCCCTACTAACCTTGCTTGAGCGATCTGATCTTGCAGTAGTGCTGGCATCCCATAAACGGCTTCCGCTAGCAATTCTGGAACATAATCCGCTGACTCATAAGGGTTCAGTCCAACTCGCGGCGCGTACTCTCCCTCAAATTCCTCTCTAGGAAATCTGAATGCACCACTCATATCAATCACTTTCTTTCCAAGCTCAAAGATTGGTGGTGCATACGTCATTGATTCTGGATCTTTCGTCGCAAGAAAGACCAGCTCGCAGGAGTTCAACGCTCCTTCTTCTCTTCTTGAATTTTTCCTGAAGCAGATTTCAACCTGATCGTGATTTTCTAAGACTTTTTCAATCTCTTGACCCACCATGCCGGTGTCCCCGAATATTCCGATTCTGTACATAATCTGCCTCCTTTTGTTAATTCTGATTCAGGAACGGTTGGATAATGAGATGAACCTTTGCTATCAGTATAGTCTTTCGTTTTTCGACTGTCAATGTTTTTTTGATCGGTGATCAACTCAACGGATTGATGGAAAAAAGTGGTCAAGTCATCGGTGTCCCATGGGGCTTTCAGCTGCTTGTTGGCAACTCCCAACTTGGCTGACCTTTGTCAAGCGTAATATTCACATGTGGTTGCCCTAAACCAGTAGCAGTTTGGGATTGACGCCCTTGTACGATTCATGCTATTATTTCGATTGGTTTCGGGTACTGTGAACTCATCAATACATCATCTCACAAATCACGAGGGAATCCTTCTATGGGTTTAATGCCATCAACTTGGGCGCAACAGATAAAATTATCGCCGACGCTGGAAATCAAGGCGATAGCGGATAGATCGAGGTTGGAAGGAAAACAGATTTACGATTTCGGAATTGGTGAAATGAACCCAGAGCTTCCGGTGCCTCACCTCTTGAAAATCGCGATTTCTCAAGCCGTAATGGATGATGCGACGCATTATTCTCCAGCGGCAGGCGATTCAAAATTGCTCGAAGCCATTCATGCAGATCTTTGTCTGTTCGGGTTAAACTATTCCCCATCGGAGATTGTCGTTTGCCCTGGACCCAAAGATGCGGTCTTCAAAGTCTGTGTAACCATGCTGAATCCGAGTTCTCGCCGGAATCGATTGGTCGCGTTTGCCCCAACCTACGAATCGTACGAGAATCTCCCTATCCTGTTGACGGGTAAACCACCGATTGTCTTGGAGACCGATGCACATTTCCTGCCGGATCCCAATCAATTAGCAGACCTTCTGAACCAAGATGATACGATTGCGCTGATCGTACTAAATTCGCCAAATAATCCAACCGGGACAGTCTATCCGCCTTCATTATTACAAGAACTTGCCGAAATCATTGGAAAGCACGAACAGATCTGTGTTTTGTCTGATGAAGTTTACCGTACCGTTGTCTATGATGGTCTCGAACATGTGAGTATTGCGTCATACCTTCCCAATCAGACCCTGCTCATTGGGGGCATGTCCAAAGAGGTTTCAGGCACAGGGCTTCGCTTGGGATTTATTGCAGGACCGGAAGCGGTGATGGGGGTAATAGCAAATGTTGAGGGAAATACATCCTCGTGCGTCAACTTACCTACACAAAAGGGGTACGCACATTTTCTACGGAAAGATGCAGATCTGCGCCTACGATACCAAATCCGGGATGCACTTTGTGTGCGGCGAGATGCTTTGATGAAACGCTTTAGCGAACTAGTGAAGGATACAGTTTGGGATCGTCCATCGGGCGCGTTCTATTTTTTCCCCGATATGCGCCTCTACTGTGGTCGTCGGACACCGAAAGGACAACTCCTCGACACGGACGAAGCGTTAGCACTCTACTTAATTAAGAGCGCAAATGTCGTAACAGTGCCGGGGAGCAAGTTTCAGAGGCCCGGGCATCTTCGGTTTGCTTATGCGGTTAGTCTCGAAACAATCAACACAGGGATAGACCGACTGGCGGAGGCTTTGGATCGGTTGTGTGTTTGATAAGACTGTGCTATGAACTTCTTAACCACCATTTAACCACCATATAGTATCGGTATGAAATATAAATTGTAAAGCAGGGACTACATTTAGGAGAACAAATTGATATGCAATATGGAAACAACTGCTGGGTTGATATTCAGGAAGCAGATAAAAATAAGGTCGTCGTTCTTCCGCTCGGATCGCTAGAGCAGCATGGTCATCACTCTCCACTGCTGACAGATACCTATCTTGTAACCGCAGTGGCACAACGAATCGAACAACAACTCAGTGAGCGGATCTATCTGCTGCCGACGTTATGGCTTGGTGCGTCAGATCATCATCTAGATCGCCCTGGCACTGTGAGCGTCCCCAATCACATTTACACACTGATGATCAAGAACATCGTCAGATCTATCGCCAAGGCGGGATTTCAGCGTGTGTTTTTACTCAACGGTCACGGGGGAAATGTAGTCCCTGGCACGCAAGCAATCACAGAACTGGCGAACGAATCGGATGTTTATGACAATATGTGGATTGCGTTGTCCTCTTATTGGACGGTGGCTGAACCGGCGATGGCACCAGAACTTCACGGGATGGAGACGCCCCATCTGACGCATGCCTGTGAGTACGAAACCTCAATGATGTTGTTCCTGCACGGCGAGATAATGCGGATGGACCGGGTGACGTCCAGTCCGCCGCTAGTAGATTCACCGTTTTTCCACAGCGAGCACGGTGGACGCATCAATGTCGCCAAGCGACTGGTCACGTGGGCACCTACTGGAGCAATGGGGGAACCTCAATACGCCACGCCGGAAAAGGGAGAATCCTTGCTTAACGCCATCACTGGTGAGGTTGTCGCCTGCATCAGGGATTTCGAGACGTGGTAGATAGATAATCCACAACCTTTCACCACGACGAGATTAACCGTTCTTTTCCGAACAGGATCTGAGCAAAATCGTAAAACTAATGAGAAAACTATCACGAAATGAACCCTGCTGGTGTGGGAGTGGCAAAAGATATAAAAATTGCCATCTCAAGCAGGATAAAAAATCAAGCACATCTCAACCACGAATGACTTCAAGGATTATTATCAAGACTGAGGAACAGATTGAAGGTATTCGCCGAAGCAGTCAATTGGCGCGGAAAACTTTGGACATGCTGGAAAGGCGCATTGAAGCTGGTGTCACAACCAATGACATTGACCGATGGGTCTACGAATACACATGCGACCACGGGGGCTATCCTGCGACCCTCGATGTAAAGGGATTCAATAAAAGCTGCTGTACTTCGATCAACAATGTCATTTGTCACGGAATTCCCGATGATACGGTCTTGAGGAGCGGGGATATCATCAACGTTGATGTCACTCCAATTCTAGATGGATATTTTGGCGATACCAGCCGTATGTTCGTGATTGGTGAAGTGTCAGAGGCAGCTCTGATGCTGATCGAGGAAACCAAAGCGTGCATGTACCTTGGTATTGATGTAGTGAGCCCCGGCACCAGGATTGGGAATATCGGCTACACAATCCAGCAACATGCTGAAAGTCGGGGATATTCTGTTGTGCGTGAATTGTGTGGGCACGGCACCGGTTTAGAGTTCTGGGAGGCCCCTCAGGTACCCCACTACGGCAGAAGAAACGACGGTCCCCAGATGGTACCGAACATGGTGTTTACAATTGAGCCGATGATTAACGCCGGCCGCTGCGAATGCACGACACTGTCAGATGGCTGGACGGTCGTTACTGTTGATGGTTCGTTGTCAGCTCAATGGGAGCATACCGTGCGTGTGACGGAAACCGGTGTCGAGATTTTGACAGCCTAACTCGCTAAAAGGAAACGTAATGTCGCAGATTAAAGGATTCAAAGAGAACCTTGGCCCTATCAAAGCGAAGCTCTCCGATGTGATTCATTCGTGTGTGGTTGATGCCTTGCATTTTCCGCAGGATAAAAGAGCCCACCGCTTCTTTCCGCTAGACCCCTCCGATTTCTATTATCCCAGTGGACGCACAACAAAGTATACGATTATCGAGATTAGTATGTTTGAAGGTCGATCTGTAGAAACGAAGAAAAACCTGATTCGCCTGCTTTTTGAAAGGGTTCACCAACAGCTGAATATTCTCCCACAAGACCTTGAAATCACAATCACCGAGACACCTAAGCACAATTGGGGGTTCCGCGGTATGCCGGGCGATGAAATTGAACTAAACTACAAGGTTGAAGTGTAGCAAACGGAATTGGACGGATCGCTGGTAACGTTGCCGTACAAGATGCAGGTTGGGTTGAACGGGCACCGTGAAACCCAACATCATTCCCGTAGGTTGGGCTTCCTATCTCGACCAGTAGTGTAGGTTAGGTTGAATGACTCAAAGCCAACCTCTATAGGAGTTACGCTCTTCAGTAAGGCACACCGATCTGTGTGCCTTACGGGATCCCTGGTGGTTCTCCCGCTATAGACCCCCGATTCATCGGGCGTTGGAAATTGTGTTCTGTGGCGATGAATCGTCGAGGATACCATGATTCTAGTGCCATAGAATACCAGATACTATGGGGCGATAATCCCGGCTCCATCCGCCCGGCACATTGCGCTATAGTCCGGGTGTTTTCAACCCACGATGACCATTGCGCTCCCTTTTCTGGTGTTAGTATTGAGCCTTCAACTGTGTAAGTCCTACCCTATCAAGGCCAATAGGGATGCGGTGAAGTCCACCACCCATCTGAATGAACTAACTTACGCATCATGTTTCACTCTCGTGGAGCCCGTATCAACAGTTGCAAACTAGAACCAACGGTTAGTATGAGTTTCGCCTATGGCTCTTATCTTAAAACGCCCCAATCCAGACACAATTATTCTCAAACGCAGCCTCGCCTCCCGACTTTCTAGCCTGATTTGGTTTACAGCGGCTGGATTGCTCATGTTCACGTTCAAGGCGGACGACCGGATATGGATTGCTGTGCCCTGCTTACTCATCGGTGTGCATCTCTTAACCTATACCCTGCGGATTAACATCCGGCTTCCGCAGCGCGATATTCTATGGCGGCGGCGTATCCTGCTTCTTTTTTTTCGGGAACGGCCGTTGCCATTTTCCGGGATTCGCTCTGTGAGAATTGGAAATCGCGGGAAATTCATTAAAATCTGGCATCTTTACTTGTTTCTCGTCGATGGTTCACGACTGTCCGTTACCCATTCATATCCGCTAAATCCAGTGGAAATACAGGGAACTGAATTAGCACGAATCGTGGGAAAGCCGTTGGTATACGAGCAGGAAGAGGAAGAGTCGGACGAATAAAAAAACATCAACCTCCAAAGGTATCCATCAACTACATGCAACCAGAAAGATAAGTCTATGACAAGCGAATTGAAAGTCGGTTTGGTGGGAGTCCCCCGTGGCTCAGGGTTTATCCGGGCATTCCAAACTGTGAATGAAACTGCCCTCGTTGCCATTTGTGATATTAATAACGAAATCCTCAATCAGGTAGGCAATCAGCATGGGGTTGAGGAGCGATACACGGACTTTGAGAAGATGGCGAAGTCAGACCTTGATGTAATCCTTGTCTCGACACCGATGCCTTTGCATGTGCCCCAAGCTGTCATTGCGCTTTCGGAAGGAAAGCACGTCTCTCCGAAGTTCCTGCCGCAACAGATCTTGAGCAGTGTTGGCACCTCGTCAATGCGGTCAAAGAGAGTGGGAAAAAGTATATGATGGCGGAGAACTATACCTATATGAAGCCGAATGTATTGGTGCGCGAACTTGCTCGGCGCGGCCTGTTTGGCGAGATTTACTTCGGTGAAGGCGCGTATATCCACGAGCTGAAGGCAGGTAATGAAAGAACGAAGTGGCGGCGCAAATGGCAAACCGGACGCAACGGTTCAACGTATCCGACGCATAGTCTCGGTCCTGTGTTGCAATGGTTTGATGAGCGCGTCTGTACCGTCTCCTGTTTCGGCACAGGGCACCATTATCGCGATCCACGCGGTGTGCATTACGAAAACGAAGATAGTACGACGATGATGTGCAAGACGACAAATGGCGGGTTGATCGAAATCCGGGTTGATATGCTGTCCAATCGTCCCCACAATCTCACCTATTACAGCTTGCAAGGAACACAGGGTTGTTATGAGGCACCCCGCGGCTTTGGAGATGCCCCGAAGATCTGGTTGGCGGACTATGCTGAGAAAATGGAGTGGTGCTCGTTGTGGGATTTCGAGGAGGAGTTTATGCCAGAGATGTGGCGCAATCCGCCGGAAGAGGCCCTACGCGCTGGACACGGCGGTGGCGATTATTTCGAGATCCGCGAGTTTGTCGATTCAATTATTGAGGACACAAAGCCCTCAATTGATGTTTACGAATCCCTTGACATGACGGTGCCAGGGTTGGTTTCGGAAGCATCAATCAATCAGGGTGGGATTCCGCTGCCTGTGCCTGATTTCCGGGAGATTGGGAGTTTCCCGGACGATCTGCCAGAACCGTTGCGGGATAGCGAGATTATTTCGGTGCAATTGTAGTGAGGATTATTTGTCTAAGCGTGTGCAAATGGATATCGGAGGTCCCTCCATCAACGGAATTTGATATTGACAAACGGCTAGTGCCGGTATACCATACTCGTTTAGGTGCTATATTCCACATTTCACAAGGAGATCGCTTATGAGCCAAACTGCAGAAAATGGAAACTATTTAGCCAATCAAATTGTGAACGAAGCACAGATTCAGGAATGGGTGGATCAATTCCACCGGGACGGCTTTCTGTTTTTGCAAAATGTGCTCCCACCAGATTGGTGTGCCCAGATGCGCGAAGACTTGGATTGGGCGTTAAAAGAAAATCCCAACGGTCTCAATGGTGTAAATGAGCGCACCGCACTCGCCCACCGGCTGTTTGAGACCAGCGAAACCAACCTCAAGCTATTTGACTTAGAGCCTATTGTTAGCTTCGCCGAAGCCCTTATTGCTCCGAATTGCCACGTCATCCACAACAACTCATTCCAGAGTTTTCCGGGTGGTGGTATAACACAATGGCATCAAGATGATGCTCCCCATTTCACTGTTACAGATGGCAAACCACCGAAAAATATCCGCTTGTCGGTCATGTTTTTCACCGCAAACTACTATCTGACGGATGTCACCGAGATCAAATACGGCGGCACCGAGGTGATTCCCGGCTCCCATTTGTTCGGTATGGGTCCACCCCCTGAAATTGAAGGAACAGAGTGGGAGAGCAAGATTCAGTATAATTTGGGCAAAGCGGGAAGTGTCGTCATGTTCAACAATCAGGTGTGGCATCATGGGGGACTTAATCGCAGCAATCGAATCCGCTATATTACACAGGTTACCTACGCCCGCCGCATGATTGGACATAAATATTATCCGTTCATGAACTACAACATGCCAGAACACATCTACAAAGACGCCAATCCGAGGTTACGACGATTGCTAGGGTTCCTTGAGCATGGAGCGTACGGTTAATCATAATAAGAAAAGACAGTACACCCGACCCGAAAACCAAAAGAACTGGTCAGGAAATTTGTCTTAGCGTCCAGTAATGAGGGTGATTGGGTGATCAATCCCTTTGGAGGTTCAGGAACAACTTATATTGTTTGTGAGCGATATAACAGAAGATGGATTGGCTGCGAACTTGATAAGGAACACTGCCAACTTATTAAAGAAAGGCTTGAAAATCCCCATGATTTTTCTTTGGAAAGAATCAAGGGAAGTGAACAGAAGATTATAAAACGTCGTGAGAAACTGAGTTCTGGTCAAAACATCGATAAAGATGCTACTCAGACGGGGTTTTTTGATGAGACAAACTGATGAACTCATAATTTCATGAGAAGATAAAAACCTTCGATACGTTTATTCTTCATGGTGTTTGGAATTGTTAGGGCGAAGGAGCTCCATGAAAGCGATCATTTTCCACGAACAGGGCGGAATTGATAAACTCCGTTACGAAGAAGTCCCGGTCCCGGTCATTACACCCTCAGAAGTGTTGGTCCAAGTCAAGGTGTGTGCGGTAAACCAACTCGATATCCGCGCTCGACGGGATCGTCCGGAGGTACAGCCGTTTCCACACATCCTCGGATCTGACATCTCCGGGGAGGTGGTCGAAGTCGGAACGGAAGTCCACAACGTCGCTGTCGGCGATTGGGTGCTACTCTCGCCCTGCATCCCTTGCGAACAGTGCCCGGATTGCCTCAATGGCGACGAAAATATGTGCGACTTTCAGGAGATTTTGGGCTTTCAGACCAACGGCGGTTATGCGGAATATGTGAAAGCACCCGCTAAAAACGCCATTCAGATTTCCGCCGATCTTTCATACGTTAATGCTGCCGCCCTCCCAATCGCCTACCTTACGGCATGGCACATGCTTGTGACGCGGGCGCAAATCCGTCCCGGTGATGATGTGCTGGTCTTATCCGCTGGTAGCGGTGTTGGGAGTGCTGGCTTACAAATTGCCAAACTGTGCGGTGCACGCGTCTTTGCGACCGCGAGTACCGATGAAAAACTGGAACGTGCCCGTCAGATGGGAGCCGATTTCACAATCAACTACATGCAAACCGATTTCAGCGAAGCCGTTCAGGATGCGACAGGCGGACGAGGGGTTGACGTTGTCCTTGAGCATGTTGGGGCAGCGACATGGGATCAGAGTGTAGCAAGCCTCGCGAAAAAAGGACGCCTTGTTTCGTGCGGTGTCACGACGGGGGATATCGGCGAGATTAACATCCGCAAAATGTACCAGAAGCAGTTGACACTAATGGGATCGGCACTGGGGACGACCTCTGAGCTTCGGACCATTATCCGTCTTGCCGAGCAGGGAAAGTTGACGCCGATTATCGCTCAAGTATTGCCGTTACAAGCAGCAGCGGAGGCACATCGAATCATAGAAGCGCGGAAAAACTTTGGCAAGGTTTGCCTCCAGCCGGAATAATTGAAAAAGGATTCTGAAGGGAGGGAGAGGTTTCATGGGAAAATTGGATGGTAAAGTCGCAATGATTACGGGTGCTGGCAGGGGGCACGCGGAGGCAATCGCCCTGCAATTTTCAGAAGAGGGGGCCGCGGTTTCCTTGTGCGATGTGATTCCAGAGACGGCATTGGAGGAGAAAGTTGGCTCGAAGATAAGAGCCGCTGGTGGACAGGTTCTCTGCTTTCAGACCGATGTTTCAAAAGAGGAAGAAGTGAACCATATGGCGAAGGAAACCATTGAAACCTTGGGTACAGTCGATATACTCGCCAATGTTGTGGGCGTCGCTGGGCCGACCAAAGATGTCTGGGATATGACCCTAGCGGAGTGGAAACAAACACTTTCCGTCAACCTCGATTCGCACTTCCTCTGTTGCAAAGCAGTGCTGCCCGAAATGATAAAGAAGCGATATGGGAAAATCATAAACTTTAGTTCGGGCACGGGTAAACAGCCACTCTCCCACAGAGCACCATATGCCACCTCGAAGATGGGGGTGATCGGTTTCACCAGGACACTCGCCGCCGATGTTGGACGTTACAACATCAATGTCAACGCAATCTGCCCGGGCGGGCATGAGGAGAGAAGCGTCGAATTGGCGAGGGGCCGGGCAGAGTACATGAATCAGTTCTTTGATGAGGAGGCATTTCGCGAGCGGATCGGACGTCCAGATCCGAAGGGTGTTCTCGCAGGCAGGTGGTGTGCCGATGAAGGTTATCGTGAAAAAGGATCGGGATCCGAAGAGATGGCTGCCTTGGCACTCTTTCTCGCCTCGGATGATTCAGCAAGCATGACGGGACAGGACATCAACTGTGACGGTCGGGTTATGTGGTAGTTCACCGTACACTAGATAAAGATGAAAGGAGGTTTTTTACGAGGGCAGAAACGCTTGAAACCTTAGCAGAACGGTTAGAGCAAGCAGAAAAGACGATTGCAGAGTTGATGCTGCAACTCTCTTGGATCGTTTATGAATTAGTGCCAAACCCCCTAATGGATTGTAAGACGGGTGCGGAGGCGATCGCACATTGTAGAATCTGTGTGCCAAAAGGAATGATTGACGAATTGCCCCTCACGAGTTTACTCAGGCAATTAGGCATTTGAACCGGGAAGTCATTGTAAACGCTATACACCAGCACAATCAGGACACATCAGGGCAAACCTTTTCTGTTGACCAATCCCCTCAAACTCTGTCTCATAATCGTACGTTACTTTCACGTCGGTCGCACCACACCAGTCACATTTCCCAGGAAAATAATCTGCCCCCTGTGCCACCAGTTCCCGATGTTTAGCCTCCAACTGTCTGGCAGACTGAATGAGATCGATTGCGCGTTGGCGCAGTTTTGGATCCGTTTCTTTCTTTGCAATCTTCTCAAGAATTGGCTGTAACTGTGGATCATTCGGTCGCCCGCCATCGTCGAGGGTATGCCACGCTGCCTTGCGAACATTTATATCGGGGTCTTGAAGCCCACGGTATAGTGCTTCCCACACGGCATCAATCCGTCTGCGAACATGGCACGGACATAGATTCTCCATCGCAGCTATCCTGTCCTCCGAGTCCTCCGAATACGCCATCGAAAGGTAAAAATCGATTTTGTCGCCGCGCAAACGGTCTTCGCCGCGACGATGGTGTCTCTTCTGATATTTATTTTTCGCTAGTTTTTTCGCCATTGATCTCTCCTTATGTTAGTTATGCAAAAAATTGTTGGGTCATTTTAAGGGATCTTGTAGCAGAACCCCCGACCCCCTCTAACTTCCCCGCAAGCGGGGAAGGGAGGCGAGTAGGGGAGAGTTACCCTGAACCCTATGCCTCAACCGTGGAGGGGAGCAAGCAGGGGGAGAGTTACTCCCTGATAAATTGGGAAGTAAGCCACTGCAGCTTCTGTTGCACTAATTCCTTACATGAGCGAATCTTTTATACGCTGGCGACATCCCCCGCATCTGCTCAACAACCTTGGGCACTTTTTCGATGACTTCATTGATTTCCGCTTCCGTGTTATCTTTACCAAGTGAAAACCGGACGGTGCCTTGCGCCAATTGCGGTGGGAGACCGAGGGCAGCCAAAACGTGAGATGGCTCCATCGAGCCAGAAGTACAGGCTGAACCTGTTGAGACACAAATGCCCTCCATATCCAATCGCAAGATGAGACTTTCCCCTTCAATATACTCAAAAGAGATATTCAATGTTCCGGGCAAACTGTTTTCAGGATCACTGTTCTCATGGATATAATCGATACCTTCATGCAATCCTTGGCGTAACTTGCCCGTTAATTGATTCAGATGCTCAACGTTCGATTCTCGCTCTTTCTTCGCTAATGCTGCTGCCTGACCGATCCCAACAATCGAGGGGACATTCTCGGAGCCTGCTCGCCGGTTCCGCTCATGTGAACCCCCGTGAAGTAGGTTTTCCAACCGTGTGCCACGTCGAAGGTACAACGCGCCGATTCCCTTAGGTCCATAAATCTTGTGTGCAGAAAGCGAAAGCATACTAACACCCAACGCCTGAACATCAACCGGTAGCTTACCAACGGATTGTACCGCGTCCGTATGGACAGGGATACGATGTGCTTGAGCGATTTCACAAACCTCCGCAATCGGTTCAATCGTTCCTGTTTCGTTGTTGGCGTGCATAATAGAGATAAGAATTGTTGTGTCCCGAATCGCCGCGCACAGATCGTCGAGTTGAATCCGTCCATACCGATCGACAGGGAGATACGTTACTTCAAATCCACGTTTCTCAAGATATTGGCATGTATGCAACACAGCGTGATGCTCAATTGAAGAGGTGATGATATGATTGCCGCCATTGCGTCTTTGCTGCAACTCGGCAATCCCTTTGATGGCGTAGTTATCAGCCTCCGTCCCGGTGCTGGTGAAAATGATTTCACTCGGACTTTTCGCGTTCATAAGGGCTGCAACCTGCTCACGCGCGTCATCAATCGCATTACGCGCCTCACGTCCATAGGCGTGGATGCTCGAACCGTTGCCGAACTGCTCCGTCATAAAGGGCAGCATCGCCTCAAGTACCTGCGGGTGGACTGGGGTTGTTGCATTATGGTCTAGGTATATACGTTTCATAGCTTTTTATTAGAGATATACAACGCCTGCTATCAGTTTATAGTACCATCCATTAAATTCAACACCGAGTGAAACTGCGAAATAGATGTTTGTACAGGACTCTAAAAGCGTTCTCAAGGTGTGTACAGGATCTCAGCACTTTTTAAGGCTGAACTTAATCTCTCTTTATTGAGTCGCGGACCAATTCTACTATATGGCTGGCTTCTAACATCAATTAAACAATCAACCTTGTGTTTTTTCAACATCTCAATAAAATCGTCAATCTCGTGTATTGAGTGTCCTATTGCAAACATCCTCTGTTGGCATATTTAGCTCCTTACCCCTAGGTTGCTCAAACTTAATATTTAACTCCTTAATAAATCAAGCATGCCCAGCTAAGTACCTGCTTGCTCAGTTAGCATGAGGTGTAGATCACAGCTGTGGCAATGAAAGGGACGTAAATACGTGCTGATAAAAATATTTAGCCCACTATAGTTCGTTCGATCGTGTTGCAATGCGCTCTTGGACAGCGGTTATAAAATCCTCCACAGGCAAGCCATTTTGACGTGCTCCATCTCGCTTCCGGAGAGAAACAGTGCCAGCCTCAACCTCTCTGTCTCCAACGACAAGCATATACGGCACCTGCATCAACTGGGCTTGACGAATTTTTGCATTCATACGGTCGGGCCCCAGATCTGCTTGTGCACGAATTTTGGCTTCTCTCAGTCGTTCAGCAATCTTCTGAACGTAGTTGTTGTGGCTGTCGTTGATTGGAATTACGCGCGCATGTTCCGGTGAGAGCCAAACGGGAAATTTGCCGGCATAATGCTCAAGCAGAAAGCCAATCATCCGCTCGTGCGTGCCGAGTGGGGCTCGATGGAGGCAGATCGGGATTTCGGACTCGCCTGCTCTATTGACAAAGCTCAGATTACATCGCGCCGGTACGGCAAAATCGACCTGATTCGTGGCGAGGCTAAATTCCCTGCCGATGGCACTCCAAATCTGCACGTCAATTTTGGGACCGTAGAAAGCGGCTTCATCAGGTACCTCGACAAAAGGCACATCACCATTCCGCATCGCGTTACGGACCATCTCTTCGGTTTTGAGCCACATCGGTTCATTGTCGATATACTTTTTGCCAAGTCCAGCTTTGTGGTGTGTACTCAGACGCATCACATATTTTTCGATACCAAAGATACGGAAATATTCGAGGTATAGGTCAACGACCCCCATAAATTCCTCTTCAAACTGCTCCTCCGAACAGTAGATGTGTGCGTCGTTCATCTGCATGGAGCGCACCCGCATGAGGCCGAAGAGTTCACCACTCTTTTCAAAGCGATAGCATGTGCCGTATTCGCCCAAGCGAACTGGCAGATCGCGATAGCTGCGCGGTTTGCTATCAAAAATCTTGTGATGGAATGGGCAGTTCATCGGCTTCATGTAGTAACGGACGCCCTCCATCTCCATCGGTGGATACATGCTTTCGGCATAATGCGCGAGGTGACCGGTACGCTGAAAGAGTGCGTCTTTGGCGAGGTGAGGTGTTCTGACCCGATCATACCCTCTTTTCTCCTCCATCTCCTTGGCAAGTGCTTCCAATTCCTCAATGACGATGCCGCCGTTTGGCAGCCACAGGGGCAGCCCAGGCCCGACGTCCTCATCAAAGATAAAAATTTCTAAATCCCTGCCGAGTTTGCGATGGTCTCGTTTTCTCGCCTCCTCAAGCATTTGAAGGTGCTGCTTGAGTTCTGCCTTGGTGTGCCACGCCGTGCCGTAGATGCGTTGAAGCATGGCTTTATTTTCATCGCCCCGCCAATATGCACCGGCGACAGTCAAAAGCTTAAAGGCATCGGGGCGTATCTCGCCTGTGTCTCCGACGTGAGGCCCTCGACAGAGGTCTTCAAAGGTGTCCTGCTGATAAGTACTCACAACCGGTGTTCCATCGATCGCAGCCCCATATTCATCGACATTGCCCTCAATGAGTCCCTCTATCAACTCCAATTTATAGGGCTGATCTCTGAATAGTTCGCGTGCTTCATCAGGACTGATTTCCCGATAATTAAACGCATGTTTGCCGGCGACGATTTGTCGCATCCGCTTCTCAATTTTCTCTAGGGCTTCCGGCGAAAATGCAAGCGGCTTGCCATCGCCATCGCTTCCGAGATCAAAATCGTAATAAAATCCGTTTTCAATCGGTGGTCCAATAGCGAGTTTAGCGTCTGGATAAAGCTCCACGACCGCTTGTGCCATCACATGCGCGGTGCTGTGCCTGATTTTATAAAGCAGATCCTTTTCTGAATTTTCCATAATCCTCTCCAGTTATTGGCATTTCTTGCAAGCTCTTCCTAGCTTCGATTCCTGTTCAATTTGTGTAAACTCCTGTTCTCCGAGCGTCCTTCAATAAAAAAAGAGCCTTTCGGCTCTTTAGTATTCAATAACATAGATGGGCGATACTGGATTTGAACCAGTGACCTCTTGCATGTCAAGCAAGCACTCTAACCACCTGAGCTAACCGCCCGTATTAAGGAATGAAGGCGGCGGTCGGAATTGAACCGACGCATAGGAGTTTTGCAGACTCCGGCCTTACCACTTGGCTACGCCGCCACATTGGAGCGGGAGACGGGACTTGAACCCGCGACCTCTACCTTGGCAAGGTAGAGCTCTACCACTGAGCTACTCCCGCGAGAGCATCTTTAAGTGTATCAAACACGCTGGCATTTGTCAACTAAAAAGTTGATTTTGTAGCTCATTCACACCTTATCCTTCACCCGATTTGGGAATTGTCGTTAATTTTCAAGGTGAACGCGCATATAACTACCGACTAACATGGAAAAGCCTCGCCGAGGACAAGTGGGTTACTCAATGGGGCGTAAGAAATTGCCATTTATTGTAGGATTTACGCACTTTAGTAGGGAGCACCGATAGTTGTTCACTACGAGCTCCTTAATGGAACCTTTGTTGTAGTTGCCCGATTCATCGGTCATCAGAGGGTGTGTGCGCCGGCGATGAATCGCCGAACTACAAGGCATTGAGCGTTCAATTGCGTAAGTCCTATTATTGATTATTTTAAGCAAAGGTTTTAAGGAGCACCCTATTTTAAAAGAGCTAGCCTGCGTGTTGCTGAAAACTCAGACCTGAAGTGGATTATTGGGACGGAACCATACATGGGCCTCTGCGACAGACTCGTCATCAACTGGAATCCCCCAGTCTACAACATTCCAACCATCTTTTTGACCGGGGGAGCGTTGTGTTTCCTCAGCGTTGATTAAACGAAATTTCACTGTCTCGTCATTAAACTCAACATCCGACCATTGTGCCGCAGCAACGGATACATCAGGAGCTAAGGCAGGCATGTTAATCCACTCCTCGCCGACATAATAGTTCACTCTCTCAGGGGTCCCGGGTTGATTCCATCTCCTCCCGGATATTAGATGGCCTCCTTCAGACAGATCCTCACACGAGTCTAATGAACATGGAATCTCTCCCAAGGCATTCCCGGATATGGCGAGAATGGAAACGACTGATACGAAAGCCCAGTCCGCGATTTTTTATACATTTATTGTTCCTCCATTCGTTCCTGAGGGAGAATGGGTGTGATTGCTGCCTCAACACTGTCTAGAAGCACCTGACCCGGCATGGGGTTCTCACCTGGCACCACCGGGGCATTTTTAGCAAAGGTCCTAATCTGCTCTTCTACCGTTGAAACGGCTTCGGCATTTTGCAATGCCGCTTGAGCAATCTGCCGTGCCAAATCAATTGGGAGATGAATATCCCTCATTTGAGTTTTATCTCTCCACTGCCCATTCTCAAATAATCTTTTCTGGAACGTATAGGGCACAGATACTTTTTCATCCACTATCTCTCTTTTTCCCCACCATCCCGTTATCAGTCCTCCATGAGGGACTGGAAGTCTAGCTAAACGCTTGTGTTTTCTCAGGAAGATAAACACCTTGTCCCCTATTCCAAACTTCGGTGCATCCGGTACAACACATATCAGCGACTCCCCTGTTGTGGGATAGACACCCTCTCCACCGGGAATCATGAATTTCACGCGGTTTTCTCCGGCATTGGGTGTCCCTTTAATCATCGCTTCGATCTCAATGGTAATATCTGTCGTAAACTGAGGTGGTAGATTCTCTCGAAAGACAAATTCCATCTCGACAACTGCTCCGGTAAACGCCAGAACCGACATATCAATCATAGAAGATATGCTTAATCCCTCTGTAGGTAGAGTAGGATATGCCCAGCAGGGTAAGGATACGCAAAAAAGAAGAAGCACCAATCTTTGAAAAAGTTTAGTCTGCATCTTAATTCTTCCGTGTTAGTAAGCTATACATAAGGGTTAAAAGAGGCAATAGTTAATTCCCAGGGCAAGGTAGAGCTCCGCGACTGAGCTACTCCCGCGAGAGCACCTTTAAGTATATTAAACACGCCCGCATTTGTCAACTAAAAGTCGATTTTATGGCTCATTCACGCCTTATCCTTCGCCCGATTTGGGAATTGTCATTAATTTTCAAGATGAACACGCATATAACTACCGACTAACATGGAAAAACCCCGCCGAGGACAAGTGGGTTGCTCAATGGGGCGTAAGAAATTGCCATTTATTGTAGGATTTACGCACTTCAGTAGGGAACACCGATAGTTGTTCACTACGAGCTCCTTAATGGAACCTTTGTTGTAGTTGCCCGATTCATTGGGCCTCAGAGGGTATGGGCACCGGCGATGAAGTGCCGAACTATAACGCATTGAGCGTTCAATTGCGTAAGTCCTATTATTGATTATTTTAAGCAAAGGTTTTAAGGAGCACCCTATTTTAAAAGAGCTAGCCTGCGTGTTGCTGAAAACTCATCTGCTTTAAGCGTGTAAAAATAAACACCTGATGAGACTAACTCGCCCCTTTCGTTCCTTCCATCCCAAAAGGCGGCCCGCCTCTTGTCGATATATCGTCCTTTGGTTTGTCTCCCCAAGACGAGTTTCCTTACCATAGCTCCTGTTAAGTCATAGATTTCAACGGTCACATCAGCGTCTTCTGAAAGCTCGTAGGGTATCCATGTCTCCGGATTAGAAGGGTCTGGGTAGTTCTGAAAAAGCCTTGTCTGTTCTACAACGCTAGTCGTAGTTGGAGGATTGACAACTTCAGGTTTAGCCAGAACAGGAGGTGCAGAAAAGGTCATTTCATTGTAGGTATACCAAAGACCATATTTGTCTTCACATTCAAGGGACTCTTGTGAGTGTATGTTAAATTGAGGTTCCCCCGGCGAAAACATTGTATAAGGTGCATAGCTTGGGCAATCCCCTATAGAAACATCTAATAACAACGCCCAATGTCCAAATTCGTGGGTGGCAACATTACGAATACAATACTTATCGGAGGGAAAATTATTACTGTGCGCCGCGTATGGCTGATAGTAGTCAAATATTATGTCGGCTTCAATGATTTGAAGTGGATTATTGGGACTGAACCATACATGGGCCTCTGCAAGCCGGTGTGATGGATCTATAATCCCCTAGTCTACAACATTCCAACCATCTTTTTGACCTGGGGAGCGTTGTGTTTCCCCAGCGTTGATTAAACGAAATTTCACTGTCTCGTCATTAAACTCAACATCCGAACCATTGTGCCGCAGCAACGGATACATCTATTGTTCCTCCATTCGTTCCTGAGGGAGAATGGGTGTGATTGCTGCCTCAACACTGTCTAGAAGCACCTGACCCGGCATGGGGTTCTCACCTGGCACCACCGGGGCATTTTTAGCAAAGGTCCTAATCTGCTCTTCTACCGTTGAAACGGCTTCGGCATTTTGCAATGCCGCTTGAGCAATCTGCCGTGCCAAATCAATTGGGAGATGAATATCCCTCATTTGAGTTTTATCTCTCCACTGCCCATTCTCAAATAATCTTTTCTGGAACGTATAGGGCACAGATACTTTTTCATCCACTATCTTTCTGTTTCCCCACCACACCGGTGCCAGCCCCTCATAGGGGGGCGGTGACAGCTGCCTTAAACGCCTGTGTTCTATCAAACGCGTGTGTCTTAGCAAGAAGATAAGCACCTTCTCCCCTATTTCAAACTGCGGTGCACCTGTTGCAATACATATCAGCGACTCTCCTGTTGTGGGATGGACACCCTCTCCGCCACGGATCATGAATTTCACGCGGTTTTCTCCGGCATTGGGTGTTCCTTTAATCATCGCTTCGACCTCAACGGTGATATCTGTCGTAAACTGAGGTGGTAGATCCTCTCGAAAGACAAATTCCATCTCGACAACTTCTCCGGTAAACACCAGATTGGAGAGTTTAACCATAGAGGAGATACTCAATCCCTCTGTAGGCGTAATACGATACGCTCCCATCAAGCAGGGTAAGGATACGCAAAAAAGAAGGAGCACCAATCTTTGAAAAAGTTTAGCCTTCATCTTGATTCCTCCGTGCTAGTAAGCCATACATAAGGGTTAAAAGAGGCAATAGTTAATTCCCACGGCCAGGTAGAGCTCCACTGCTGAGCTACTCCCGCGAGAGCACCTTTAAGTACATTAAACGCGCCCGCATTTGTCAGCTAAAAGTTGATCTTCGCCGAAACTCACGAAGTCAAGCTTGCTGTGTTATCCCTCCCCATCATAACCAACAATTTCTCCTGTGGCCGAATCGAAGATTGCCCCGTAGCTTCCCGGCGCGGCGAAATCCTCATCAGTCTGCATCGCCAATTGCGTATTTGCGTCCATGAGATAGTAGTATCCGGTGTATAGGTGCGTTGTGTCCTCAATCCGCTTGACATGATAGCAATGACTGTGAAACTGAATCGTATTATCGTAAATAATGATATACCGATCTCCAAACAAACTTTGTGCAATTTGGTGGACGATGAACGGTTCGATTTTTTGAAATGTATCTCGATCTGGCACGCGTCTCCAAGCCTCCGTGGAAACCTACAAATTTGGCAAATATCCCTCATTCGTAAATTTCTAGCTCCCTCGTCAGAAGGATTGTATCAATCCGCCGATTTTTATCTCTGCCCACCTTAAAATTGTTATCCGCAATAGGATGAGCTTCACCTAAACCGATAGCGGTCATCCGTTCCAGCGGTACACCGCACTTTTCAGTGAGGTATTTCATGAACGCATCAGCACGCTTCTGCGTCAACCTCAGATTTACCCCCGTTCCCCCACTGCTGTCGCTATGCCCTTCGATTTGCACTTTATAGTCGACAAACGTTTTAATAACCTCAGCAAGTTGACGAATCTTGGGAAAGAATTGGGGATTGATTTCCGAACTTCCTTGTTTGAAAAGGTTTCCACTGAATCGGATGAGTGCACCCTTCTCGGTTCGATCCGTTTCTGCGTCAGGAATTGCTGCGGCGGCATCAAGAATCCGGGCCTCAACTGCCTCAATCTCTTTTCCCTTTTCAATTGCGGCCATCAAGTCGTCATAGCTCTGCTGACCAACTGTGATGGTGTGAGCGTAGTCTCCATTCGCAAGTGCCTGTTTGGCCTCTGCGAGCAGCGTTTTCGCCTGTTCGTAGTGTAGAGGGCTGAGCGTTGTCGCTGCCGGTGTTTCTCGGTTCAAGGTTTCTTCCACCCGGAAAACTACGTCTTTGGCTTGAGCGATTTGCTCCTCCAAGGCTTCCTTTGCCAAACGTTCCCGTTCAATCGGTTCAGCGGTAGTGAAGGCATCATGTGCACTACTTTCAGCCTGTGCGGCGAGCCGCAATGCCTGATCATACCGCTCTCTTGTCAGAGCCATATTCGCCCCTTCAAAGCTGGTGACAGCGCGTTGAAAGAGGCCCGCCGCATGCTCAAACGCATTGACCTGCTCTGCCCGATCAATCTCAAACTGTGCGCGGGCGATCGCCACCTTTGCATTTGTGTGTGCTTCCAGTTTTGCTGCCTGTGATTTACTAGCAGCGGCACTCGCTCCAGCAACGGCTGCAATCCTCGCTTTATTTGCATAGCTCTCGGCTTGTGTGGCAAGTGATTCCGCTTCATCAAACTTGTCCTGTGCGAGGGTAGAACGTGCTTGGACAATCAGGTCCTTCGCTGCTTGGTAGTTGTCTGAGCCGTAAGTGAGCACCCCTGTCTCTTTGGCATCCTCCAGTATGAGTTGTACCTTATCGATAACAACTTGTATCTGCGATCGGAGCCGAGCATTTTGGGCATCTTTTCTTGCCTGTGCTGATTCCGCTTGTGCAGCCGCCGCTCGCTGCTCCGCTCGGAGGGCTCTAGCCAAAGCTCGCTTCGTCTTTTCTTCTGCAATTAACCGCCGAACTTGTGCCGTTTGGGTCTTATACTCCATCTCCTGAATCACAGCCCTCAGTCCTTCAGCGTGCGCTTCGTCAATTCGGTTTTGAGCGATTCGTTGACGAGCCTGTGCACCTGCGATTTTAGACTCCATTGCCGCCCGAAACGCCAATTCTGTGCTCTGAACTCCATCACCGTTACGCTGGGCTTGTTGTGCCTCTTCAAATAGCCGTGTCGCCTTGTTGAATGTTTCAGCAGCATATCCTTCCGCCCCTAACCGCCGCGCGTCGGAGATAGCATTCTGCGTGTCATTCAGGCTTGATTCGAGCAAAATCGGATCCACTGTTCCGGCACAACTCACAAATCCGAATACCATGAATGCGTAAAAAGCTACGTGTCGCAAATAAGTTGTGTATTGTAAATTTCGCCCTGCATATCGCATGAATTGATTCAATCCATTCCTCCAATGACTACCGTTAAGAGCTATTCCCTTTTTAAGTATAAATCAATTGTTTCTTTAGTTTAAGAAATCTATTCTTCAGGCGTTGATTGCAACTCTTCTAACTCCTTCTCCGCCTGTTCAAGGTCTCGATGTGCGGCTTCTACAGCCCGTACTTTCAACTCCAATGTACTTTCTGAACTGCTAGCTCCCGCCTCCACCTGATTGGCAACAGCAACGGTTCTCGCAACTTTAGCCTTCAAGTGGGCGCGCATTCCTAGCCGATATGCTTCTTTCTCTTTTCCAGTACTCAATGCCTTTTCTGATCGAGTAAGCATCTGTTCTGCATCTGTCAATTCTTGAGTTGCAAGGTTTTGAGCGTTCGCTGCTTTGGCTGCTTCTACCTGCACTTTCGCGTCGTATATAATTTCCGTAGCAAGCTGATTTGTCGAACTACAACCAAGACCCATCAGAACGACGATTAAGCCGGCAGCCATCATCATTAACATCTGTTTCATCAAATTTTTCCTAAGGACGTGGGACCTACGCAGTTGAACCCTCGAATCATCCCAAAGTAACAGGCACGCTCCGCGTACCATCCCCCTGCTTGCGGGGTTAGGGGGGGGACAGCATACGGCGTATGCCTAATGTAATTGTTTGTAATTACTTGAAATGCAGTTGAAAGTCTACAACAAAAAGCTCAATTCTGAGATAGTAGCAATTACCTCATTTTCGTGTGGAAAACGTAACTTTTTTAGTATCGTTTTTTACCTGCGAAAATCAGCGAAATCTGCGTCCGTATCTGTTGTATAAAACTGAAGGGCGTGAGTCCTACTTAATTAACGGTCAACGCCAATCTCAAAATGTCGGACGAGGGGTCCCAAATCTGCCCAGAAGGTCTCAGGAATTTCAACCGTCCCTGACCGTGCGTTCTCAGCGGCTTCTTCGGGGGTGCGAGCCCCCGGAATCGTGGAGGCGACTTGTGGATGACGGGTGCACCATTGCAGGGCAGCAGCCACCATCGGAATGTTGTAGTCTTGGCAGAGATTCTGGATTTTGGAAACGTGGTCTAGGCAGTCCTGACTGAAGTTCCGGGCCAGATAGTTGATATCCGCTACTGGACCCGTTGCAAGCAAGCCTCGTTCAAGTGGCGTCGCGATGACAAGTCCTACATTATCCCTTTCCGCAGCAGGCAGAATGCGTTCCGCCGCCAGCTGATTCAGGAGGCTCCAAGCCTCTGGAACTATAGCAGCGTCAAATTCCCCAGTTTCGATGTAGGGCGTATTCGTCTGAGGGTCATTAGCCGCAACTCCGACAAATTGAACAACTCCCTCTTTCTGGAGTCTACGTAATGCTCCCAACGCACCATCCTGGCCCATCACCTGTTCCACCGGGATATCCATGGGATCGTGAATGTAGAGAACGTCAAATTGTTCGATACCCAGACGTTGTTGGCTCGCTTCCACATCACGCCGGATTGCATCAAAACTGTAGTCCCGCGCATCCATCGTGATTTGTCCGACCTTGGTAGTAACGGTACATTTGGCAGCCAAATCTGGGCGTGCCTTCAGCGCACGACCAATTGTTGTCTCGCTTCGGGTGCCACCGTAAAGGGGGGCAGTGTCGATGAGTGTACTGCCAGCCTCAATAGCAGCATGGATGGTTTGTACACCGAGTGCTTCTTCCATGTAGCTGGTAAGGAATTCATCCCCTCGAAGGTTGTTGGGATCTTCAGGGTATTCCTCAGCGGCTTGATTGGGGGTGGGGATCCCGATAAACGCAGCCCCCAAACCCACAATCGGAACTTCCAGTCCGGTTCTGCCCAGAATTTTGGTTTTCATAATTTTACCTCAGCGGCTAAGCCTTACGAAGGTATTAAACCCTCGCAAGGCTGAAGGCTATCCCATCATCTCCTGCATCCTTCCGGCAACCCAATCGACAGCGACATCGATCATCGCTTGCCCCTTTTCGGCAGTCGCCAGCTTCGCGTCATGATGATACATCCGATCAGCTTCAGCCTGTTGCGGGTTGGAAATGGTTAGCTTGGCACTGTCATAATCCACGCCATCCCAATCAACATTTTCTGGAAAGGCCGCCCACGCAAACGCCGTTTCAAACTCTGCAGCATGACCGGGGCATCTGCCCGTCTCCATCTGCTCTTGGACAAACTCAGGGGAATACGCCTCCCAGTACGAGTGGAAATCAATGTTGATGCCGAGTTGTTCGCGGTAGCCATCCAGTCGTTCATTTACGGGCCCAGCGTTGCCGGCATGTCCGTTGATAATCAGTATATTTGTAATCCCATGACGACGCATGCTATCCGCTACATCATACAGGACTTGCCCGAATACTTCGGCGCGAAGTGTCAGGGTTCCCTTGTGATCCATCCAGTGCTCTGACACACCAATCGCCAGCGGCGTCGTCACAATCACTTCAGGAAACAATTTCTGTGCAGCCAACTTTGAGACATGCACTGCACTTGCGGTATCATGAATCATTGCCAGATGTTCGTTGTGTTGTTCGGTGCTGCCTGTTGGAATAATCGCGCCCCTAAGCGTTCCTTCATCAATAGCTTCGCGGATATATCGTCGTGGATTCTCCCACAATAGAACGGATTTAATCTGAGACATTTGAATGCTCCTTTTGCTGTTTGGGGGAGTATATGTAAATCCCAGTTTATCAGGATGACCCCCACTAAATTTGAATAAGATTAATAAAATTGGTGAATATTTAGAATGGAAGCGGAATGCCAACCCGTTCAGCAACTATTTTCAACTGTTCCTGATGTTCTTTGCCAACCGGGATACCAACTTCGGCCCACTCCCGTTCGCGCTCCCATTCTAAGCCGCCGGGCAGATCCGATCGGTCATAACCTGGGGCCGGTTGCATCTGGCGGGCATCGCAGATATGTTGGTCAATCTCCCCCTTGAACTCGTCAGTCGGTCGGAACCGGGAAATGTCAATTGCTGCGATGAAAGCACCTTGATTGGCACCTTCCCAGATTGTCGGGGGATCTGGCGGCTTATCGAATAGCCAGATGCCTGCCATAAATCCACCGAGCGCATGACTCACATGACTCAAACCCAACATCTTGAAGAAGGCAGCGGGACTCTGTTCAAACGCTTGTTTGAACGGCAGCTTGGCATCAATGCCGGTTGCCATATCAGCGACTATGGGGGGCTGGTTACCCGCTGGAATCGCGAAACTCATCGGTGAAGCTCCCGTTGCCGTGGCAATCACACCGTCAGGGCTGTGCCTAAAACGGTGGCAAGAGACCGCAAACCCGGCACAATCCACTTCAAGCGCAAGCCGTGAATACTTGCCAGCACTCCCAAAGTGGAAGTGATTGCGACTCGTTGCGGCACCTAGCCCCATCTCTTTGGCTTTTTTGACCGCTGCCTTCGCAGCGTGATACGAGGCGAAATGCCCCATGCCACCGTCACCATCGTAGACCGCTGTCGTCGGGGATTCATCAATGCAGCGGACAGTTGGGCGTGGATTCACTTTGCCATCAAGCATCATGTCCACATATCCCGGCGTCTGGCGCGTCCCATGACTGAACACACCGCGCAGATCGGTAAGAACAAGCAGGTGTGCCATGTGCACAGCGTCCTCTTCCGAAGTTCCTGCCTTCTGGAAAGCTTCACTGATGAAGCCTCGGAGTGCATCTGGCATAACGCGGATAAATTCTTCTGGAACTACATTCATCGATTTTCTCCGTGGTTGGTTAATTCGTAAACTTGAGTGAAACACATTATATCACTTGATTTTGAATCAATCCATACAATTGTGAAAGCATAGATTTAGAGACGCAAATTACAGCAACATTCCGATTAAGAATTGCATTATGATAATATACTCGATCTGCCCTGTTCTTGACAAGTGGTAAATCTCAAATTGTATCCCTCTAGTGATTGACGGATTAATGGAGCTGTGATAAAATCAATTTAAACCACTTAAGGAATCCGAAAATCTCAGAAGGAAGGAACTTGTAATGCGTACAAATTCTAATGTATCAAGTCTGTCTCCAGCGAAACGTGCGATTGTAATTGGCATGGACGGTGCCAGCATGGAACTGGTCAAAAATGTGATCGATTGGGGGCACGCCCCAAACATGGGGAGGCTGCTAGAACAAGGGGTTTTTCGACCCATGATTGGCGTTTTTCCAACCCTGACTCCACCGGGATGGACAGCACTCAGTACCGGTTCATGGCCCGGCACCCACCGGGTAATGGATTTCAATATCCGTGCTTTGGGGGAGCGGCTAGATCAAACCGTTTGGGGTATCAACACGAGACTGTGTCAATCCGAATACCTCTGGAATCTGGTGGAGCGCGCTGGCCGAAAACCGATCCTTGTCAAGTGGGAGATGTCTTGGCCTCCAACCGTAACCACAGGCATCCAAGTGGAAGGCACGGGACCAGGCGTATCGAACCACCATCAGGTTGCAGGCTATCACCTCTTCGTTAGTGGAAAATGGACACCTCGCCCAATTGGTGGAGAACGAGATCCGGAGACATTGGATCCAAGCGGATTACAAACAGTTAGCGAAGTCGATCCGGTCACAGTGGAATCAATTGATGAGAAAGGGTGGGGGGATCTACCCGATTCGACACAACCGCCGCGCGAAGTTGAATTGACAATCCAGCCGCTCACGCGAGGTCGGCAAGATATGAACCGTGGTAAACATGGCACTCCCAAGCCCTTCTTCGGACTGATCTACGCCACCGGTGAGAACGGCTACGATCGCGTGCGGATATGCCGCAGTCGATCTGGGACTGATACCGTTACGGAGCTTAGTGTGGGAGACTGGAGCGATTTTTGGCTGGATACTTTCGAGATTGATGGGGCTGATGTTGACGGGTATGTCCGCATGAAACTGATTACACTCACCCCAAATGCTGATGCGTTTGAACTATTCGTCCCGCAGATTTGGCCCCGGGAAGGTTATACCGTTCCCGACGAAATTGCACAGGAGATTGATCAGGAAATCGGTACTTTTCTGCAAAACCCCGGACGGGATGCCTTGGGTGTAATAGATGATGACACCTACTTTGAGTCGTTGGAATATCACCATCAACGGCTTGCCGATGTCGCAGGGCATCTGACCAAGACACGCGAGTGGGATGTCCTCATGATGGAAACCCACGCGCCAGACTATACAAGTCACTTCTTCTTGAGTCAGGCGGACGAGATAAGCGGTGCATCCCCTGAAACAATCCAACGCTGCCGAGATGGTGTCATTCGCACTTACGCTTCGGTTGACCGGATGATCGGGCGCGTGATGGAACTCGCGGACGATGACACAGTTATCCTCGTGTGCTCGGACCACGGCGGGACACCCAACCAATTTCGTTCGGTAGATATCGCCGAAGTCCTTGCAGAAGCGGGCTTCATCGTCTACAAGGAAGGAACACGAGAGATAGATTGGTCGAAGACCCGTGCCATCAACGTCGGCTTGGTGCATGTTTTTATCAATCTCAAAGGGCGTGAACCTCACGGTATCGTTGATCCTGCTGACTATGAAGCTACCCAGCGTGAGATTATTGCCGCCCTTCACGCCTATAAAGATTCTGAGACCGGCGGACATCCGTTCTCACTCGCGCTGACACATGCAGACGCCGAAATGGTTAACCTCACCAGTGACCTTGTAGGGGATGTGGTTTACGCATTGCGCCCGGAGTTTGATGGCGCACATGGCAAGCAACTCCCCTCCGTCAGCTTTGGCATCGGTGGACAGCACTCGACGTTCATTTTGTCCGGTGCGGGCGTCCGTCAAGGCGTGGCACTTCAGCGGCAGGTGCGGGTAATTGATGTCGCCCCGACGCTCTGCCATCTGTTGGGTCTCCCCATGCCTCGAAACATTGAGGGTGGCGTTGTGTACGAGGCACTGGAGGACCCAGACTGGCACCTGAACGCCCTTGAGGCATTAGCAGAGGGGTAATCGGACTAAGTAGGAGGCGTATGACTGTGCTCTTGCCGTCTCTCTCCCACTTTCAGATATTGGTTCATGTTAAAAAATTGTACAACAGAAACTGTAGGGAACAACTCTCGGATTTTCGGTCACAGACCGGAGAATTGTTGTTCCTTACTGCCAAAAACTCAGTTTCTCTTAACGCTTTGCACATGCTTTTTTTAGAAGTTCCGCAGGGCGGGCACCAACGAACTAGTGAACCAATGAATCAATGGCTTTCACGCTTCTCGCGTTTTATACTTTCTTTTCGTATGAGCCTGAATATTACTTGCTTTGTTTGTGTTGATATGTTAAAATACAATTAACAAAAATGAATCCAAGCGGGGTAGTGATTATGGAACTCCTACAAGAACTCAATGAGAAGCAACAGGAAGCCGCAACCCATACTGATGGCGCCATGCTCGTTGTAGCGGGCCCTGGCACCGGCAAAACAAAGGTCATCACTCACCGAATTGCACATCTGATCCGAAACCATCAAATAGCACCTCAACAGATTTTCGCTGTTACCTTCACGAACAAGGCCGCACAGGAGATGCTTAATCGGATCAAAGAGCTGCTCGGTACAACGCAAGGGTTGGAAGTCCGTATCCACACCTTTCACGCCTTTTGCGTCCGTCTGCTCCGCGAACACGCGGAGCAGATTGGCTTAGGGGTAAACTTTGTAATTTTCAGTCAGGAGACACAGGACGAAGTGTTGATCGAATGCCTACGCGAACTTCGTCAAAATCGGATTGCCTATCCCCCTTGGATGCTGCGTAACATCATCGGCACATACAAGATGAGGTTGGAAGATCCAACCGCTGATCAAGATGAAATTTGGCTAGGCGATGGAACAGTTATCGACGACCCAGTGCAAGTGCAAGATATTGCTGACCTACTCAAAGCCTATCAGACAAAGCTCGCTTCTCATAACGCGCTCGACTTTGATGATCTAATCTCTAAGTCAGTCGAAGTGCTTGAACAGGTGCCTGATGTTCGTGCAAAGTACCACAACGACATCCGCTTCATCCTCGTTGATGAATACCAAGATATCAACGCCGCACAGTATACCTTGCTCAAACTCCTTTCCCGCGCGCCTCAACATAACATGATGGTCGTCGCGGATGGGGATCAATCCATCTATAGCTGGCGCGGTTCCAGTCCCCAATATATTGAACAGTTCAAAGAAGATTTCAACCCAGTAGTGGTTGAGTTAGAGGAGCATTATCGGTGCAGCGAGAAGATTCTGCGAGCCGCAGGGGCGGTGATCGCCAAAAACACACGTCAGAAAGAGAGCGTTCTGAAAACGCATAAGGACGCTGGAAACACCCTCTATCACTACACGCTAGACACCCCTGATGCAGAAGCAAACCATATCATCACGTTGATTCGGAAACTTGTGGAGGGACGATACTGCTCATACGGTGACATCGCGGTTTTCTACCGTACCCACCAATTAGCAGAGACGTTAGTTGATTGGCTGCACCAAGAGCGTATCGGGTTTCAGCGCATTGGGCGAGTTAACTCCTTTCACGAGGAACACGCACAAAGGATTCTCTCCTACCTGAACTCCATCCAGTGGGAACTTCCCCGCGATATTGAAATGGCAGTCAATTTTCCACAGCGGCTAATTGACGACTTGACGTTGGTCCGGTTGAAGTGGCTTGCACAACAGAAAGGTATCACCTTAATTGCATTGCTCAGAAAAATTGAGGACTATCCGAATGATGTAGGTCCCCTCACCCGTTGGAATGTGCGGCAATTTTTCCAACAGCTTGATAATTTTCATGAGGGGATCGAAGGGGAGAAGATCCACACAATTGTCAACAAACTCTTTAATCTCCTTGCACACAGACGCAGCCCCTACCAGTCAGAAGACGTGCACGAGATTGAGAATCAACCGGAAATCCCCGGCCTCCGCGCTGCGACAGATATCCTGTATAGTGCAATTAACCGCGAGGACCCCATCTATCTGATGGCAAGCTACGGGGTTGATTCCTACTGTGCTGCCCACATCATCAGGAACACCCTAGCGCGGTACCTTGACCTTTCCATTTATATAGATCTACTACCTCCCGGTTCACCTTTAAACCCAACAACGGTTGAAAGTGGAGTCAACATCCTAATCGGAGACTTTGGAGACCTGCTTGAACGCGAAGATACAACAATCTTGATCGGATCCGCGGTCAACGCAGATGCAAACGTTCTCCAACTCAATCAATCACGACTCACCCAATCTCGCAGTGTTACCGCGTTAAAACTGTGCCAACGACTGTTGAGTAATTTTGAAAGACCAAACTGCGCGGACATGATCGTCTACGACCTCGAAACGATAGACAATAACCCTAAAAGTGCGGAGATTATTGAAGTCGGTGCAAATCGCTTGAGCGCAATCGGTAGTGAGCTTGAACGTTACTATCAACTAGTCAAACCAACGGGGAGGATTCCGCAATCGAGTATGCGTATCCACGGTATTGACAACGAAACTGTGGCGAATGAGCCGGGCATTGAGACGGTGCTGCCACAGTTCCTGAGCTTCATCCAAGATCGAATCCTTATCGGACATAATATCGCTGAGTTTGATAATCTCGTGCTTGAACGCGATCTCGGACGCTATCTGAAACGTGGGCTTTCCAACCCTTACTACGATACCCTTGCCACGGCGCAACGGCTCTATCCACGCGAAAGCTATAATTTAGAAGCACTCGCCAGTAAATTCGATATCAAACACGACACCATGCATCGAGCGATTGAGGACGTGTATGTCACACGCCGCGTGTTTGATGAACTCATTAAAGAGGATCTGCGCCGCCGTGAAGTAAGATCTCTGCCCGAACTTCTACCATTGGTCGGGATTGGAATACTTGCTGCACAAGAGAGCAGACAGTACCTCGGAATAGAGGAAGGAACTGAAGGCGGAATACAGACCTTCTACCAAGCTGCTGCGCGCTATGTTCGGACACATCGTCCGGCATTAGATTGGATCGACGTAGACCTGCAACCCACGGAGCAACAATTGGTTCAAGATTTCATCAAAACGCTGACTCAGACACAGATTGAAGAATCCCCGGAAGACAGGGATTGGGAAGCGAGACGCGCAAGATTCATGAACGGCGTTTTACATTTTGAAACGACCAGTGTTGAAAGACGCCTCACCGATTTTCTCGATTATCAGAAGCTAATCAACAGTGCCGATGAAATGGAGATTGAAGCGGATAAGATTACGTTGATGACACTGCATGCAGCAAAGGGAACAGAGTTTCCGGTCGTGATAATCATGGGACTGGAGGACGGGACATTCCCGATTCGGCGCAAGGGACAGCCGCTATCGGAACTTGAAGAGGAACGTCGCCTCTTCTACGTGGGAATGACCCGCGCTCAGGAGCGGCTTTACCTCACATCGGTCATCCGCCGCAAGGACGACTATGAGCGAGGAAGCTCTATGTTCCTTCGCGAAATTCCCTCCAACCTGATTGAACATTGGCACCGTGGTAGGAAAGGTAAAAGATAAAACCCTATCCACCCACCCCTCAAATCCCTAAACTCTATCTATGACCACTGCGCCGCTCATCAAAATGTACGGTATCACCAAACGCTTTGGCAAAGTTCTGGCGAACGACCGGGTAAATTTCTTGCTACAGGGTGGTGAGATCCACGCCCTCGTTGGGGAAAATGGTGCCGGCAAATCAACGTTGATGAAGATTCTCTATGGGCTCTATCAACCGAGCGACGGGGAGATTTACTTTCGGGATGAGCTGGTTCGTATTGACAATCCTCGTATTGCCATTCAACTCGGTATTGGCATGGTGCAGCAGCACTTCACCCTTATCCCCGCGTTGACTGCCCTTGAAAATATCGTCTTGGCGAAAGAACCGCGCCGATTCAAAACCCTTCTCGACACAGGGGCAGCACACCGTACCATCACGACTCTCGCTGAACAACTCGGTTTTTATCTCGATCTCAATGCGAAGGTGGAATCTCTCCCAATTGGCGCGCAGCAATACGCGGAAATTCTCAAAGCCCTCTATCATGAAGCAGAACTCTTAATCCTTGATGAACCCACAGCGGTGCTTGCACCACAGGAGGTTACCGGGCTATTTAACTGCTTGCGCGGGTTGAAAGCGGAGGGAAAGAGCGTTATTCTGATTACTCATAAACTCAGTGAAGTAATAGCAGTTGCCGATACAATTACGGTGATGCGAAACGGCAAATCCGTTGCATCACTTCCCAGAGTAGGGACGGATGCTGCTGAATTGTCCGAGTTGATGATTGGCACAAAAACTTTCAACGACTTAAAAACTCAGAAAAGGTCTGATAAACCTAGTCAACCCATGCTGCATCTGGAAGATGTCACACTTCGCGCCAAGAATGGACGCGCCTTATTGGATGGGATTGGTCTCGACATTTTCGCAGGGGAAATTGTAGGAATCGCTGGGGTGGAAGGAAACGGGCAAAGCGAACTCATTGAGGTACTAACAGGATTGCGGAAAAGCGATAGTGGAACGATTACCCTAAATGACGAGTCAATTGCTAACCGATCACCGACGGAGATTCGGCGGAAAGGGGTGGCACATCTACCCGCTGACCGACATCGACACGGCATCAGTCTCGATGACCGGGTTGATGAAAATCTGATTCTCGGCAGCCACAATCAACCCCCATTTTGCAGATATGGACTGCTGAGACGAAAAGTCGCCCATCATTTTGCAGATAACGTGATTGAAAAGTACGAAATTCGTGCCGGGGGCATAAATCTCCCAATTCGCTCCCTCTCCGGCGGCAATCAGCAGAAGGTGGTTGTAGCACGCGAGTTAGAAAGCAATCCTGAATTGATTATCGCGGCACACCCAACGCGCGGGTTGGATATCAATGCCGCTCGGTTTGTGCATCAGCAATTAATTAATGCCCGCAACCGGTCCAAGGCAATTCTACTCATCTCCGCAGATTTGGAAGAACTCTTGAGTTTAAGCGACCGAATAGCGGTGATGTATAACGGACGAATCGCTGGGATCCTTCGACCATCGGAAACCGATGAAGCGCAGCTTGGGGCACTGATGCTTGGTTGACTCACAAGGGGGTATCCTCGTGAAAATTGCAAACCTTTGCAGAGTTGAACACTTTGCGGAATGAGTAAAGAAGGGTGAGTGCTCCTTTGAAATAAACTTGTTTACCTAGTGAACTCGTTACCTAGCCAGCTTCTAAAATCCGATTCCTAGCAGGGGTTCAGAATAGCAAACGTAGGGAACGCAGATCTGCGTTCCCTACTTGGGAATAACAGGGTGTCCGATATGAACTTAGTGCAGGTTGAAAGCGTCAGCAAGCATTTTGGGGAATTCAAAGCTGTTGACAACATTTCCTTTAATATTAAAAAAGGATCTGTGTATGGACTGCTGGGGCCCAACGGTGCCGGTAAAACGACCACTATCCGGATGATTATGGATATTATTGCGCCGGATTCAGGGAAGATTACCTTCAACCGCAATCAGCAGAGTGAAGATTTTGCGGATCAAATCGGCTATCTGCCGGAAGAACGGGGCCTTTATAGAAAGATGAAGGTGAGAGACGTAATCCTTTTCATGGCAGAATTAAGAGGGCTGGACCGTGCAAACGTCTCTAATGAAATAGATTACTGGCTGCAGAAGATGGATCTGGTCGAGTGGGAAAGTAAGAAGATTGAAGAGCTATCGAAGGGCATGGCGCAGAAGATCCAATTCATCACCACCGTCATCCACAAACCTGAGCTTATTATCCTCGATGAACCGTTCTCCGGTCTAGATCCCATCAATATGACGCTGTTGAAGGACTTAATGCTTGAACTCAACACCAACGGCGCAACTATCATTTTCTCTACACATATTATGGAGCAGGCAGAGAAACTGTGTGAAAAGATTTGTTTGGTAAATGCTGGCAAAATTGTGCTTGAAGGAGATTTACGAGAAATCAAAAAATCCTTCGGTCGGAGCTCGGTGGAGATTGGGTATTCAGGAAACATTGACCTAATTAAAAACTCTCGATTTGTCGAAAGATGTAATGACTTTGGTCAATACGTGGAGGTTAAGCTGCACGCTCCAGAACACTATAGGGCCCTCTTACAGGAACTGGTCGAGGCATCGGTGGACATCACCCGATTTGAACTAATGGAGCCCACACTTCATGAGATATTTGTTCAAAGTGTGAAAGGGGAAGGAGAACAGCCAAGTGCAGCGTAAGGTCATTACAGTCATCAAGAGAGAATACATAACGCGGGTCAAAACGAAGGGGTTTGTGGCATCAATCCTATTGATGCCGGTGATGATGTTTATTGTGATGGTCCTTCCCAGTCTGATGATGACATTGCAGCATAAATCCGATGAGATCAAAACCTTTGTCGTTTTTGATGAAACAGGGGAGATCTTCTCCAAAATGCAGGGAGCACTTGACGACAATCCGTTTTTCCACCATAAAGGAAAGCGAGTGTATCAGTTGGTTGAGAAATCCTCGGATTTTAACGGCAATGTAGAGGCAAAAAAACAACTGAATCAGCAGCTTGAGGCGAAAGAGATTCACGGATATATCGAAATTCCAAAGAATGTCTTTGAACGCCTCCGGGTTAACTATTACGCGAAAAACATCACAAACTTTGAGATACAAAGTGCTTTCAGCAGGGTTATTTCCCAAATCGTCACCAACAAGCGACTTGAAGATAAAGGGTACGCTGCACACGAAGTCAGAGAGCTGATGCGACGAGTAAGCCTTACGGAGTACGCCGTTACAACCAAAACAGAAAAGGTCAAAGGTGAGGAAACCAGCAAGGTCGAAAGCCAAGAGACAGCCATAGTCAAATTAGGGTTGACTTACGTTTTGACTTTCTCCTTATATCTTTTTACGTTGTTATATGGTGCCTCAGTGATGCGGAGTGTGCTCGAAGAGAAAACAACTCGTATCGTGGAAGTGATTATCTCTTCTATCAAGCCCCATCAATTACTGCTTGGAAAAATCATCGGTGTCTGTTTAGTGTGCCTCACTATGTTCTTGATATGGGCCGGTTGTGCCAGTCTACTATTGATGAATATCAACCCTATTTTGGGGCTATTTGGAATACAGGAACTACCATCGGAGCTTATTGAAATCACTAGTATTATCAAATCAACAGGAGTATCAGCATTTTTGTATTTTCTAGTCTATTTCGTATCGGGCTTCTTTCTCTTTTCTACCCTCTATGCCGTTGCCGGTGCCATATGCAACAGCGAAGAGGAAGCACAACAAGTCGCAACCCCTCTCGTGATGAGCTTAATTATTCCCCTGATGCTGATGTTCGGTCTATTTCGCGCCCCAGACTCCACATTGGCAATAGCCCTCTCACATTTCCCCCTCTTCTCTCCGCTGATTATGTTCATGAGAATCAACGTACTTACTCCGCCGTTATGGGAAATTATACTCAATATTACCGTGATGATTGCGACAACCTTTGGGGCCATCTTGGCCATGGGAAAAATATACAAAATTGGCATACTGATGTATGGTAAACGGCCGACAGTAGGTGAGCTATGGAAGTGGCTGCGTTATTAGGTAGGGCCCTTGAAAACCAAAACCGCATTGACGTGTCACCTTGTAATCCATATAGGATTTACGCAGTTGAACACTCGAGGTCCTTAGGCACCGGTTCTGCTTTGTAGGGAACAACAATCGTTGTTCCCTACTGGAGTTCGTCACGCCCCCCATGATTAGATGAGGAGCATGCATAATTCAAGCGAGGGTGCCTGGGTCAATCGTAGGGGCCTGGTTCCCAAACCCGACGGGTTAGGAGAGCCGTCCCCGACGCCTGGAGAGGTGTTGAGAAGTATACGCATCAAAACCTACTTATGAGCACCCCTCAATTAGATAGTACCACCAATTTCGGGAGTTGCAGTTAAAAAATGGACAACAAGGCCGGTGAGGCTAACTCTTCTTAGGTGTGTACAACATGAGCATGCCGATCTGTTTATATCCCACAAGTGGATACAGTTTAGCACCCGTGTGGCTGGCAGTAAGCACCGCTAATTTCGAGCCGTGAGCGCGATCGTCACGCAGCATTTGAATCATCATCGCCCGAGCGATACCACGACGCCGGAACTCGGGCACCACATACACATCAGTGCACCAAGTAGCCTGCTTCACATCAATGCTGCGAACCCACCCCACCGGCCTATCGTCGGCTAGCGCGACGTATTGACGCAACGGCGAATTTTTCGCCAAATGTTCGGGCAGAACTTGGCGCGACCGTGCCGCTTTATTTAGTTGGGCCGCCAAAGCCTCTGTAGTAACGCGCGCAATCTCCACGGGGTTATCAAAACGTGGAATCCGTTTCAACTCGTGCACCATTATAGGCTCTGTCCTCCCCAGTCTATAGTTGAGCGCTTTGAAACCTGCTCGCAGCGGCTGATCGGATTCATGAACACCGTAAATCGCACATACGGCGAATCGACCACGCGTGTGTTTGCGGGCAGTCTCGTCAATCACCTCTGGTGTTACCCCGTGTGCAATCCATTCCTCTCTACGGTAGTTCCCGCGCTTTCGCGGTGCATCGCGTACCACCCAAATCTCTCCAACGCGCTCTGCCAGATAAGGGTGTGTAAAACTTTGGGTAAAACAGAAACCACGGGCGAACACCTCGATTGCATGATGCAGTACATCAATCTCCTTCACTATATCTCTCCCCATATCAATGCTTGTAATAAAAACCTGTAGGATCAAATCTCATCAAGGTATCAGAATCCAAGTTGCTACTAGTGGACATACTCCGTATGCCGTAACTTTCGTATGCTAGTGGATCAAGCTGTTTATTTTATCGTGATAGTTGTAGCGTGAGCAATTCATACGCCCCCTACTGTGTTTTGTGTAGGAGGGAATGCCAATTCCCAACTATTGAGCTAGTCGCGATTCGTAGATCGCTCCTCCTTAGTTTATCAACTAGGTTCTGTTGACATGTGACGGATTGAACTCATCTCCGTTCTGAGAATCTTGGATCTGATACCCCCGATAAGATCGGGATTCAAAGCAACTTGAGACTTTTGTCGGTTGATTTTCCAAAATCGAAAATACCGAGAACATTGCGCTATAGTCCGGGTGTTTTGTCGAGATGTGAATCTTAACCTACTGCACATCGATTGGGCTAGCAAGCTCAACCTACGAATTGTTAACATTTAATAGATTTCTAATTGACGCCAGCAAAATGTCAACACGCCCTAGCAATGTGCGTCGAATAAGGTAAATTATCTCTCCAATACATCCAGAGTGGATTTCAAGCGACGGTCATGATCCGCATACTGTTTTAGCCATTCAATGACTGTTTTGCCATCCGCAAGCGTTGCTTGTAAATCTGCGCCATTTTCTACTAGATACCGCGTCGTGTCTACATGCCCATGACCGGCTGCACAGTACAGCGGAAAATGACCTTGATCCGCTATGGCGTTGACATCCGCACCACTGCTAACCAACTGCTTCACAATTTCCAAGTCCCCATTTCGAGTAGCATGGTGCAATGCTGTATCGCTACGAGCGTAGCGTTCTTGGACCAACTTCGGGTCATCACGCAGCATTGCGTTGACCCGTCCCGAATTGGCTAAGAACACAGCGTATATGAACTGGCGAGCAACTTCGCTTGACGGTTTGGTATGGGCATCCAACCCCCCATACGCAATGAGCAATGATACAACTTCCTTATTATTTGGCACCTCTCCAGCGTAGTGAATCACATAACCATCATGCGCTGCCAAATCCGCGCCGCAATCTATTAGATATTTAACAATATCGTAATGGCGTCTTAATCCTGCGTGAAATATCGGACGCCACTCATATTTGTCATCTTGATTAACCAGTGAGGGATCCTGCTCAACGATTTTCTTTACTGCATCGAGGTCACCGTTGGCTGCCGCATCGTGAATTGAACCGAGTTCCATATCTATCCTCCATGTGTGAGGTTAACTGAGTTGCTAGGGCGTGTTGAGATTTATACGTTATTATATAAAGTTGCTTAAAAAAATGAGGTGATGGACATTATTTTACCATAACATACGTTAAGTATCAAGGGCAAGTTTCAGAAAAAACTCACTTATCTTCTTTTTTATGTCTTTAGTGTTGATACGGTTTTAGATATTTGGATGTGTGAGATACTTTGCCAAGAAACGAGACAAAGCTAGAACGTGAAAAATTAGGGTGGTCACATATCAACTCACAAAACGCTGGGGCACATGAACCCCAGAAACTGATTGACAATGAGGCACAAATTCGCTATTATACTTATTATAAATAATAAAGGTAAACTCGAATAAGACTGAATGGCAATTCCCTTGCATCATCAAAAGCGATTTTATGAACCGCCCAGCGGTCCAATTAACTTAAATTGCAACCTATGATACGGAGGGATATTAGAATGAGCGTCTTCAGTCGAATCTCTACAGTCTTCAAAGCCAATGTGAACGATGCCTTGACCAAGGCGGAGGACCCGGAAAAGGTTCTCAACCAAGTTACCATCGAAATGAACGAGCAGCTGATTGATACAAAACAGAAGGTAGCTGCCGCAATTGCCGATGAAAAGCGTCTTCAGAGACAGTATCAGGAGGCCGCCGAACAAGCCAAACAGTGGGAAGGGAAAGCCACCATCGCCGTTCAGAAAGAACGGGATGACTTAGCGCGAGAAGCCTTGGCACGACGAAATGAGGGGCAGCAGCTCGCGGATGAATACAAAATCCAATGGGACAAGCAGCGACAAGCTGTTGACCAACTCAAGGAACATTTGAGAGCCCTAGAACTGAAGATTGGAGAAGCCAACCGTAAGAAGTATCTGCTGATCGCACGCCAGAAGCGCGCCAAAGCACAAAAGCAGATCCATGAAACGATGGCGGGGATGAAAGATAGCAGTGCCTTTGACACCTTCGATCGGATGGAGCAGAAGGTCGGTGATATGGAAGCCAGGGCGGATGCCGCTGTCGAAATGGCTGATTTTGAGAAGGATACTCTTGAAGATGAGTTCGCAGCGTTGGAGGAAAACGGCAACGTTGAGGATGACCTCGCAGCACTGAAAGCAAAACTTGGAAACGAGTCAGAGAAGGCGTCAAGTGTAGAGCGTGAGGCGTAAGAAATGGGTACTTTGCGCTTTGGGTTCATGCTTTACGCACTGGTTTCCAAAACTGATATCGAAAGGAAAATCTCATGGCTGAACCCAAAGGCGAAGCATTTCGCGTCATTCACGAGAGCAAACCTCAACGTACCTATCGTGGTGCAGTTGTTGGATGTGGCAGAATGGGCAGCACGATTGACGACGAGCATATCGGAATGCCACACTATCCCTGGCCCTGGGCGCACGCCCCAGCAATGATTGAGGCGCGGGGAGTGGATCTCATTGCTGCCGTTGATGTGGATCCAACCAAACTGGATGACTTCAAGCGACGTTGGGGCGTCGAAGCCCTTTATACTGATTACCGGGAGATGGTGGAAAAGGAACAGCCGGACATCGTCTGCCTAACAACCCGTCCCGAACCCCGTGCGGAGGTCACTATCGGCTTAGCAGAAGCGGGTGTCAAGGCAATCTATGCCACGAAACCGATGTGCCGCACCCTGGCCGAAGCGGACGCGATGATTGAGGCCTGCCACAAGCGCGGGGTCATCCTCGCCATTGCGTGTCACCTCAACTGGTACAACTGGTACACAAACGCTCGTCAAGCAATTGCTGACGGTGCCATCGGTAATTTGAGATCGATGATCTGCCACAGTCCAGCCAGTCTCTCAAATCTGCACAGTCATACGTTCGCGCTCCTTCGCCTGTTTGCCGATGCTCCCGCACAGTGGGTCTTTGGCGTAATGGACAGCGAAGAGAGTGCTGCGGGGGATAGCGACCTCTCAGGATCGGGATATATCGTCTACGAGAACGGTGTCCGCGCTGTGATGAATACCCAATCTGAAACTTCAGGGCACACATGGACGCTCGAATTTATCGGTGAAAGAGGGCGTATCGTCTCACGCAATGCCCACGCCCAGTTTGAGCTGTGGAGTACCCATCCAGAAACAGGTGGGCCTATCCAATGTCAGTTTCCCAACCCTTGGTATCCGCGAAGTTCAATGGTAGATGCAATCGAAGGAGTTTGCAAATCACTTGAAACGGGAGAAGAGCGAATCTGTCCGGGCGAATTTGGCAGGGAGGCGTTGGAGATTGCCCTCGGCCTACGCGAATCCCATCGCCGTGGCAATGTTCGAATCAATTTACCGTTGGAGGACCGCAGCCTCCGAATGGGATAACGGAGGCCTGCACAATGAGAAGACTGGATAGAAAGGTAGGGGGCATTACAAGGATGGGGCTTATGGGAGGGAAAATAAAATAGAAAGCCAAGGCAACTTGGCGTGGGAGGTTCAACGCTAGGACACCTTCGCGCTTCTGCGCTCTTTGAATAAAAATGGAGGGCAAAGAAAATCTCTGCCCTCCACATCTTTCAAGCCTTCATCGGTTCACAAGTGCATTGGTGAATCAATGAACAAATTATTTTTATGCACCACATTTCACGTAATCAACACTTGCAAACCACCACCATTGATTAATACATACCACCCATCTCACCACCCGGAGGGCCTGCCGGCATCGGAGGTTCCTTCTCAGGAATGTCTGCGACCAACGCCTCTGTGGTAATCATCAGTCCAGCGATGCTGGAGGCGTTCTGAAGGGCAACACGAACCACTTTGGTTGGATCAATGACACCTGCGCTGAACATATCGCTGAATTCATCTTTCAGGGCATCGTAACCAACACTTTCGCTTTCCTCTCTCACCTTCGCGAGGATTACCGAATCTTCTTGACCCGCATTGTGTGCAATCTGACGAAGTGGCTCTTCGAGGGCGCGGCGTACAATATCAACACCGACCTGCTCGGTTTCGTCGTCGAGGTTGACATTATCGAGTGCCAATACTGCACGGACAAGCGCAACGCCTCCGCCCGCAACAATACCTTCCTCAACGGCTGCACGGGTTGCGTGCATAGCATCTTCAACGCGCGCCTTCTTCTCTTTCATCTCAACTTCAGTCGCTGCGCCAACATTGATGACAGCAACGCCACCGGCGAGTTTTGCAAGGCGTTCTTGCAGTTTCTCGCTGTCGTAGTCGGAAGTGGTGTCGTCAATCTGCTTGCGAATCTGATTAATCCGACCTTGGATAGCTTCAGCACTTCCCGCACCTTCAATGACGGTTGTGTTGTCTTTGTCAATGACAACGCGTTTTGCGTGACCGAGATCGTTCAGGTCCACGTTTTCGAGCTTAATGCCAAGGTCTTCAGAGATGACACGTCCATTCGTGAGAACAGCCAAATCTTCAAGCATGGCGGTCCGGCGGTCGCCGTAACCCGGTGCTTTGACAGCCGCGCCACGGAGGGTCCCACGGATCTTGTTGACCACCAAGGTGGCTAATGCCTCGCCTTCAACATCTTCTGCGACGATAAGGAAGGGTCTACCTTGTTGAGCAACTCGATCGAGCATCGGCACAAGATCTTTGAGTGCGCTAATCTTCTTCTCATGGATGAGGATATATACGTCTTCAAGTACGGTTTCCATACGGTCAGGATCGGTGACAAAGTAGGGAGACAGGTAGCCACGATCGAACTGCATGCCCTCGACCACATCAAGCGTGGTTTCAAGGCTCTTGGCTTCCTCGACGGTGATAACGCCATCTTTGCCGACCTTTTCCATCGCGTCCGCAATCAGGTTTCCAATCTCGCCATCGTTATTGGCAGAGATAGCGGCGACCTGTGCGATTTCTGTTTTCTCGGAAGTCTCTCGACTAACGCTTTGCAAACTGTCCACAACAGCTTCAACCGCCTTCTCAACACCGCGTTTGAGTGCCATCGGGTTGCGGCCTGCAGCAACGTTCTTCAAGCCTTCACGATAGATTGCCTGTGCCAAAATGGTGGCTGTCGTTGTTCCATCACCGGCAACATCGCTAGTTTTGGAGGCGACTTCCTTCACCATCTGCGCTCCCATATTTTCATATGGGTCCTCAAGCTCAATCTCTTTTGCGACGGTCACACCATCTTTGGTGATTGTCGGCGCGCCAAACTTCTTATCGAGAACGACGTTCCTTCCTTTTGGGCCCAAAGTCACTTTTACAGCATTCGCAAGTGCGTCAACACCAGCTTTAATCTGGTTACGTGCACTTTCATCAAATGCGAGTTGTTTCGCCGCCATTATGATTCCTCCTCATTCTCTTAACTTCCAAAATTAGCTAATCTTTGCCAAGATATCATCTTCGCGTAGAATCAGCAACTCTTCATTTTCATACGTCACTTCAGTGCCAGAGTACTTCCCAAACAGGATTTTATCTCCAACTGCGACATCAATGGGTTGCCGGTCACCATTGTCAAGCAAGCGGCCGTGTCCAACAGCAATAACTTCCCCTTCTTGGGGTTTCTCTTTAGCAGTGTCAGGGATAATAATCCCGCCACTGGTTGTCTGCTCATCATCTTCAGTGCGTCGGATTAGAATCCGATCACCTAACGGCGTGAGTGCCATATCTTAATCTCCTTCTTGTTAAGGTTTGAATCAATAAATTGATACAACGCCTAATAATGTGCAATAGATATGCCACCCTGCTATTACTGGGTTATCTGCCCGTCAATGACATTTTGACACGCTTAGAATCGAGACAATATGTCATTATGGCTGCATTTTATTGTTGATGCGTCATTTTGTCACCCTCTAACTAAGAGCTTATTCATGGAAATTTACCGCCTGCTCTCAAGTATTCCTGATTCATTACCCATTCAGAGATTCCGCAGGACATGAAATAGCTTTTCCCGTCCGGTCTGATTCGTAAGCAGCCATAAGAATCCTATTAGTACGTAGCCCATCCAGTCCTGTGACAATCGGTTGTTCGCCCTCAGCTACACACCGTGTAAAATGCTCAAATTGGTACTGGTAAAGGTCTTCATACTGAGAGTCAATGATTTGAGACTTGTTGTTGGTGGAAAGTTTAATCTTCCAACCCCTATCATTGTAGACCCACACCCATCCGTCGGTGCCGTATATCTCAATAACAAGATCGCACCCCGCAGCAGAGAAGCTAGCATCAACGAACCCCTGAGCACCGTTCTCAAAACGCATCATGATTATCCCGGTCTCTTCAACATCGTACCCGTGGACAACACTATTACAGAATGCACTGACCTGACTGACCTCTCCGACGATGTAACGTAACAGATCGACTCCGTGCGCTCCAAGATCCATAAGGCACCCACCGCCCCCCTGATCTGGATTACCACGCCACATCCCCGACCGGATCGGAAACGGTTTCAGAAACGGCACCCGTCCTTGGACAATTTTCCCCAAATGCCCCTCGGCTACCCAGTTTTTTATTTGCTGAAAACAGGAATGGAAGCGAAACAGGAAGCAGATCTGCAAATGCACCCCGTTCGCTTCGCAGGCATCGATCATCCGTTGACACTCCGCCGTATTCATCGCCATCGGTTTATCACAGAGAACATGGAATCCCCGTTCGGCAGCTTCAATCACCTGCTCGCAGTGCAAATACACAGGTGTTGAAACATAAATTGCATCCAGTGCTTCGTCTGACAGAAGATTCTGGACCGTTGTGTGATACGTCCGTGCGCCATGCTCTATTGCAAGCTGTTTGGCACGTGTAGCCTCCCTAGAAAGTAGCGCGTGGAGTTCCGCGTCTTTCGCTTTATTTATCGCTGGCATAGCTCGGCGTTGTGCAACATTTCCCGCCCCAAGCACTCCCCATTTTAATGCCATGTCGTACTCCTCGCTAATTAGACAATCCAAAAAATAGGAAACTACCCATACCCTATCGAAAATCGGATCTAAACCCTACCCGTCGGTAGGTCCATTACTGATTTTTGGGATTAATATTGCCTGTATCGAATTTTTCTGTTGAGAATCACGGTATAAACTGGTATAATAGGAAACCGTATTTCAAGAAACTAAACTTGCGATTTTGGTAATGCAGGTACAAGACTATTTCGCACCTACAATTAGAAGTCAACTTAATCTGATCTGTGTTGAGATATCGGAAAGATGCCGGCACCATGCTGTTCCATCAGTATCTATCAGGTATTGCATTAATTCACATCTTTTCATCAAAATCTTCGCAGTGGAACCCCATCCCTTTAGGCTGGGGAGTCGGTTGTTAGGGGACACCTAACAATCCTACTGTGCTGCGCCTTCTTTTTGTTGATTAAAAAGTGTTGGTTGATTAAAAAGTGTTGATAGGGTGTTATTCTCTCATAACCTGTCACCGGTTACTAAAATCCCAAGAGCCGAAAGGGGGGAGGTTTGATATAATGATCCATGTTAGAGTCGAACCGGACGAAACACTTGATCGAGCACTTGCTCGCTTCAAGAAGATATGCGGCAAGGCAGGTATTGTCACCGAAATCAGGCGACGCAGCTTCTATGAAAAGCCGAGCGAAAAACGCCGCCGCCTAGAGCTAAAACGGCAACGAAAAAACAAGATTCGCACTTTTCATACTAGACAACGATAGGTCAAGGACTCTCGAAATGAAGGGACTGAACTGACCTGATTGGTGTTGCGACAGAATTGGCTGTGTCCTCGGCATATTCCGCCACCCAAATCTAAATTAGAGGGTTAGAAACTGTTTCGATTAATCTGGCAAAATATGGTATAATCTTTATGCTAGGTTAGATACAACGGCATATACGGTTGCCTTATGGATTATCCACGGATGTTCCATTGGGCAAACGTATATGCCTTTTTTAGTGATATAGTTCATCTTCCGCTTTTATCTTAACACTCTTGCAATGGCTCGTCAAGAAGATTGAATCGCGATAGAAGCACTCGCGTAGATCCGCGGAAACTATCTGTTAGCAGGCTTGCGGCGGAAACAAGCGTACCTCTCATCAGCAAGAAGCTCCTTGAGATATATGCGTTCGCCATCAAGTTGATCAGAGGCGTTTGCACCAAGCACCGCGGCAAGGCTATTCATGCCACTCGCGAAGGTACTCCGCAGTCGATTTGAAACCCCCGTCTCAATCGCGCCGAGAAAAGCGCGACTGATCTGCTCTGTTGGGTCCACATGAGGAGGCATCGGAAGTAGATGGCGAATTGCTTCTTCTGACGGTGTTTGCGCCGGTGGGTATGGACCATCGTAGTAGTAAGCGACTACATCATTTCCCTCAAACTTCAAATGCCCATGGGTCCAGAGTATACTTTCATACCCATCGTTATAGTATGTTTGGCGCAGACGGGACAGGATGAGATTGGCAATGCAGCCACACTCAAAGCCGTATCTTACACTGTAGGCATAAGGATTATTCCCACCATCAACGATGTCCGAAGCGTCACGATGGACATAATTCGCCTCAACCCATGCAATGTCACCGAACCAATACCGCATCAGATCCGTTTGGTGAATCCCCCCTTCCACAACAGTCGCCCCGGACCATTCGTAATTTGCTGTCCAGACACGATTGGCGGGCCCACCCAGCGTTTCAGTTTTGGTATGCTTGATTGAATGGCCTTCAAGCGCACCGTTCACTATAATCGTGCTCATTACCGGTTGCTTATCCGCGAGGAATTTGTGAACGGTTTCATAACGTGAATCGTACCGCTGCTGGAATCCCGCTGTGGAAATGACGCCATTTGCCTCTATTGCACGCTCCATCTCAACGGCTTCGTTTAGATAGAGGCTCATCGGTTTCTCAGCGAAAATGTGCACCCCCGCATTCGCCGCTTGGATGATCTCACCGTTGTGTACCCCCGGCGGTAAGGCGAAATAGATTGCGTCCAATCGTAGTGCTGCGAGGGTCTCCCCGAAATCTGTTGAGGTGTGGATATCATCTATTTGAAATCCAGCCACATATCCCTGGATTTTCGTCTCCGCAAGGTTGTCCTCAAAAGCGTCAATTAACGCTGCAATTTTAACAAGCCCCTCATCTTGAAGTTTCCAAAGAGCCCGCAAATGCTGCAGCCCACGTTGTCCGAGACCGAGTATCGCAACGCGAGTTGGTTGACTCATAAAAATTCCTTTCCTTAAAATAACGCAAATTTCCTATCCTTTGGGATTGATGTGGGTCAGTAGAGAACGCAGATTTGGGTTACCTGTGAAAACTAAAGAAAATCAAAGTCACAACCCAAGTGAGCCTGCTCAATGTGCTGGGTGTATAGCAACCCATAGCCCCGCTTGAAGTGTGGCTTAGGAAGGACAAGCCGATCCCTCCGCTTTGCCAGTACCGTGTCATTGACTAGCAATTGCAAACGTTTGTTTGGGACATCCAACTCAATCAGATCACCTTCCTCCACCAACGCTAGAGGGCCTCCGACAGCCGCTTCAGGGGCAATGTGGAGCACAATCGTGCCAAATGCCGTTCCACTCATCCGAGCGTCAGAGATGCGAACCATGTCTTTAACGCCAGCTCGCAAGAGCTTCTTTGGAATTGGGAGATAGCCTGCTTCCGGCATCCCCGGTCCACCGATGGGGCCCGCGTTCTGGAGCACGATGACATGATCTTTGGTAACGGGCAAATTGGGATCATCAATGCGGTTGTGTAGATCTTCGAGCGATTTAAAAACAACTGCCGGCCCCCGATGCGTCAGCAGACTGGGCGAAGCAGCGGAACGCTTAAGCACTGCCCCTTGTGGTGCTAAGTTCCCAAAGAGACTGGCAAGTGTTCCAGATTCAAATAGCGGTGCTGCTCTGGACTTGATAACATCCTGCCACGCAGGGGGATAAGGCACTGCCGAGAGATTTTCTCCGATACTACTCCCCAGCACTGTCTGGGCATCTCGATGGATAACATCTTCGAGCTCCTTCATCACAACCGGAATCCCACCCACCTTAAAGAGATCTTCCATATAATACTCACCGCTCGGCTTGAGATTTACCAAAACAGGGGTTTCATCGCTGATCCGATCGAAGTCAGTAAGATTGAGTTGGATACCAAGGCGTCGCGCAATCGCTGTCAAGTGGATGACGCCATTTGTTGAACCACCAATCGCCATCAGGAGGCGGATGGCATTCTCGAAGGACTGTTGCGTCAAAATCTTTGACGGTCGGAGATCGTTTTTGATCATTGAGACGATCGTTCTACCTGCTGCTTCCGCGTGACGGCGTCGTTCCGCCATCACTGCGGGGATGGCAGCACCTCCGGGCAACATCAGTCCGAGTGCCTCCGCTAACGCTGCCATCGTGCTGGCGGTGCCCATCACCATACAAGTCCCCGTGCTGGAGCACAACCGACTCTCAACCTCAGCGACTTCGTCTGCGTTCAAACGGCCAGCGCGGTATTCACCCCAGAATCGACGGCAGTCGGTGCAAGCCCCAAGTCGTTCACCTTGATAATCCCCGGTAATCATCGGGCCCGCAACCAGGCAGATTGCCGGCCGATCTGCGCTCACAGCTCCCATCAACTGGGCGGGAACGGTCTTGTCGCACCCACCTAACAGGACAACACCATCCATCGGCTGGGCGCGAATCATTTCCTCTGTGTCAATTGCCATCAGGTTGCGGAACATCATGGTGGTAGGTGCTGTAAACATCTCCCCGAGCGAAATTGTTGGGAATTCAATCGGCAATCCACCGTGAGACAACACCCCCCGCTTTACCGCTTCGATGAGGTCACCAAAATTGTGATGACAGCTATTGAAACCACTGAAGGTATTGATGATGCCGACAATCGGGCGTTCCAACTCCTCATCCGAATATCCCATCGCTTTCGCAAACGCCTTACGGATGTAGACGCTGAATTCTGGATCTCCGTAATTTGTTAAGCCGCTTTTGATGCCTGATGGTTTTTTTATTTTCATAATATCGTCATGCCGCTCTTACAACATCGGAAAGTATGTGTAATGGGAAATTATAACGCAAGTTGTCACCTATTCCTCTTAGCGATTTAAGACTTATTATCTTATCAATATCGGGTGATCGGGTGTCCTCATCTGACTGTACTAATGAACTAATGAACAAATGGTTTTTACGTTTCACTGTCGGTCTTTGACCGGAGAGCGTATCAACAGTTGCAAATTACCACCATTGGTTTAGGGGGCTATCCGGTATACACGAGTGGCGGTATCATGAAACATAGCAGCGCGCGCCGCGGCCGAGTAACCCGACGATAACCGCTTGAAAGCGTTATACATCACGTTGTAGGAATATGATACCTTATCCACTGGGAAATTGCTCTCAAACATACACCGGTCAGGTCCAAACTGCTCAATGCAGTAATTCATCAAGGGGGCCATATCCGCCGCGAGCTCTTCCGAACCGGCGGGTATTGTTCGGGCGTGCCAGTCAAAACCGGTACGGGGCATCCCAATGCCACCCAGTTTGACGTTGATATTGGGGCATTCTGCCACAGCGGCGATGCCGCTCCGCCAAGTGGCGAGTACCTCGTCATCCCGGTTAGCATACGGACCTACCCGTAGCAAACCGCCGATATGGTTAAGGATAATGGTCAAGTCAGGCACTGTCTTGGCGAAATCCGCCAATTCTGGCAGCTGCGGGAAGTACATCCATGCCTCAAAGGATAACCCCATACGTGCTAGCACCCGCGCACCCGCTCGAAAATTATCGCTAGCCAATTGCTTCTCTATTTTGTGGGTGCTCGTGTTTTCCACCTCTGGGTGGGGATCCCAAGTTACGGCATGGCGGATACCACGAAAGCGATTGGGGCTGGCTGCCTGCAACGCTTGAAGGACCGGCTCGACGCGCTCCCCTAGGTTCAGATTGGCGTGCCCAATGATGGCAGCCGCAGCTCGACAGGAGCCATATAGTCCACTTGCGCTGGCAGCTGCCAACCCTTGCACAAATTCGACTTCACCAACAGGACGCATCTCTTCTGGTCCCTCAGCGCGGTACATCGCCCTTGCCTCAACAAACACGGTGGAGCGGACGTTGTGACCACTATTTACGTCATCGGCTAGCTCGTGGAGTAGATACCGTTGATAAGGAACACGCTCCGTCCGAAAGTCCCAGAAGTGGTGATGGGGGTCGCAAATGGGAATCTCCGGCTCCAAGGTCGGTTCCGAGGTTAAAGCAAGCCAGTCATTGCCTCCAAATGGCATAAAAGCACCTCCATTGTAGTATAATACCAAGCTTTTAGGATGAATAAACACCAGTCTAGCGATTTGGTCGTGCTTACTAGAGACCTTTCACGCTTAATTTAGGTAGCAACTAATGCGTTCTAAATATTATACCACCCTTTCTTAATATTAGCGACAAAACAATGGAATTACAGATTGACCTCATTTTTGTTGTAAAATTGATCAAACGCTGATAAGATAATCGTGAAAACTTCAGTGCAAAACCTTATTTTTCGAGTACACTTCCCAGTGTCAAATCCAGTGTCAAATCTAAAAGTTGAGTACATGTAAATTTTTGTCCCTGGCGCGAGTTTCATTTGGTTGAGCCATACTTTCGATTTCCAGATATGGAGAATGCCCTATGCCAATGTCTCATAAAGTGATGAAGCAGAAAATCAAAAGGCGATTGAAGGGAAAGGTGGGCAAGGAAAAGCAGGATGAACTCCATCGAATTCTTAAGGAATTACCTAACTATCGCAGTGGCCCCTATGCTGACCTTCGTAAGGCACTCAACAAAGAAATTCAACAGCAGCAAAAACGATCAAAGGTACAACATAAAGACACGCTGGCTGTTGAGAAAGAAGGGCACTTTCAGATGGCCCTGGTGGGTGCACCCAACGCCGGAAAATCCGCATTGCTCAAGGCACTCTCTCGCAGGCAGATAAAAGTTGCTGATTACGCTTTCACCACGTTGAGACCTATACCAGCACGAGTAGATTGTGGTGGACTGTGGATTCAACTGGTTGAAATTCCCGGTCTGATCGAGGGAGCAACAGAGGGACGAGGTCGGGGACAAGCCTTACTTAGTGTGGCGGCTAATGCTGATGGTTTAATGGTCTCACACGACCTGACTGCTGACCCACAACAGTTGGATAGCATTTTAACGGAATTATCTAAAACGAAATTACCTCAACCTTTGTTAATCGTATACACAAAAATGGATGCGCCCAATGCCGAAAGCCGTTTAAGAGCAGTACAGACGCGATTTGCTCAATTCAAAAGTATTGCAGTATCGGCCGAGCAGAACTTGCACCTTGAAGCACTAAAAGAAGCCCTGCGAGTAGCCACAGGATTGATTCGCGTGTTTCCACGTTCAAGCCAGTCTGGAAACGTGCCCGATGAGAAACCGGTGATAATCCCTGCCAATAGCACCATAGAAAATTTTGCAGGCAAGATTCATAAGGACATGGTCCAAAAGTTGAAACATGCCCAAGTTTGGGGCAATTCCGTGAAATTTCCCGGTCAACAGGTTGGTAAAGGACATGTTCTATCGGACATGGATATTGTGACCCTTTATACAACTTAGCAGGTGCCAAAAATGTGAAAGACCAGCTGCAAACTTGTCACCTAGTGAATATCACCTTGTTGGAGCAAGATATTCGCTCAACTTAGTATTGGAGTTCAATCATGAACCCGCGCCAAGCTCCTCTCATAAACGAGCAAGCGACCGCTATTGCGTCCCCAGATGGTACGCCCAACTTCGGCGTAGTCCGCAACGATTTTCCGCGGGCAAAGACAGCTGCATACTTCGATAACGCCTCATCACATCCGCTCAGTGTTCACTCCGCTGCAGCCTTGCACCGCTATATCGATTGGGTTACACACGAGGTCGGCGAGCCGTGGTGGCCCCCGTGGGCAGCACCACGGGATGAATCGAAACATCTCTTTGCTAAACTCATCAATGCCCAACCGGAAGATATCGCTTTTGCTCGCAGTGCTGTTGAGGCAGAGAGCAACCTGATCAACGGTATGCAGGAGCACCTATCCGATGGCAACATCGTCACCCACGACCTACACTACGCCGCATCGCTCTACAACTACAAAATGCGGCAGCAGGCGGCTGGACTCCTGCACAGCGGAGCGGGTGAGAACCTCCGCATCGTCAAACACCGCGATTGGCAAATCGACTACCGCGACATGGAGCGCGCAGTAGATAAAAACACCAAACTAGTCTCTATTACGCTGGTATCCAACGTCAACGGCTACCTCTCGGACGTAAAGGCTATCAGCGATCTCGCCCACGCACATGGTGCTTATCTCTACGTCGATATTATTCAGGGGGTAGGGGCTGTGCCGGTTGACGTGCAAGCAATGGGCATCGACTTCGCTGCGTGCTCCACTTTTAAGTGGTTGATGGGCGTCAAGGGATTTGGTTTTCTCTATGTGCGGTCAGATCTCCAGGGAACCGTGGTGAAGCCCACTCAGCACTGCGGCGGCTTGGGTTTTAATTATCCCCCTTGGATTGAAGAACCTGATCCAGAGGTCGCGGAGTTCGCCTTTACGCCAACCCCCGGCCCTACTTGTTACGAAGTTAGCTACCCGTCTTACGAAGGTGCTGTTTGTGCACAAGAAAGCCTGAAGTACATTCTCCGGTTGGGTGTGCATCACATCCGTAATCATGTACGAACACTCACCGATCGCCTGATGGAGGAACTGCCCGCCCTCGGCTATCCTGCCATCACTCCCAAGGGAAACGAAAGTCCTATTGTGACTTTTGCGGTGCCGGACCCAGCGACAACAATGGCGAAGCTCAGGAACACCGGCGTTCACGTCGCAATGCGCTACGGCAACAAGATGCGGATCTCCCCTTCTGTCTTCAACAATCAAGAAGATGTCTCCCGTCTGTTAGAAGCACTTGCATAACTAGCGCAAAGTGGAAGTAGGAGTAAGTCGTTGCGGACTTTTATTCAAGACTGACAGCCGAAGCACAGATGAACGCGGAGAAACGTAGAGAAGCATTAAAATAGTAATGTTGGACATAACTCTTATGTTTTTCTCTGTGCCCTCTGCGTCTCCGCGGTTAATTTTAGCCCAATCAGGGCTTATTACGTTTCTTTTTGCACAAATAAGATTTGGTCAAGGAGGAAACATGGCGAAAAATTTCTGGTTTAATCGTATGGCTGAGCACTGGAGTATACCGCAGCGGTTAGACCTGGTCGAGCATGTGAGAAGGGCAAAGTTACAGGTCGTGCAAGTAGGAACTTTTGGGCCCATGTTCTACAGTTTAGCAGACGACCCCGAAGTAAATCGCCACTGGGTGGGGATGCCACTAATTGGCGTAAGAGAAAACCTGGCCTGTGCGGCAGAACTCATCCCCCAACTCCAAGAAGCTGGAGCGCGGGTTGTCGGACAGATGAGCATGGCATGGAACTACGGAAACCACGAAAAACGACAGGGATTATTCGGTGCTTGGGAGAGAATCTGGACAGCGGACCTTCTCGGAAATGCCCCCTGTGATAGTGCAGAAGATACCCAACAACGGATGGCGGACGGGGCACTACGACGTTGGGACATCGAAGGCCGTCCGTATCTGACGTATAGCGGTTGTATGTGCAATCCGCACTGGCTTGCCACCCTGAAGCCAATGGTAAAAAAAGCCATTGAGCTAGGGATAGACGGATTCAATGTGCATCATAACTTCGAGAATTTTTGCCGGTGCCGCTACTGTCAAGACTATCTGCGAGATCGGCTACAAGAAGCCTTTGATAGCACAGATTTGCGACAGATTTTTGGGAGACATGACCTTGCCGAAGTCACAGATCTTCTAACTCAGTGCCAAGCATGTCCGGACGAGCTACGACAACGGTTGCAGCTAACTGTCAACCGTGCAACCCATCTACGTCGCAAAGAGGCACTGGACGAAATATATATCGCGCATGGTCGCTCGCTGAAGCCAGATCTCCTGTTGGCACAGTGGTATCACAAGTACGATTTCCAACCGCACGATGAACGCAGCCTCTTGCCAAGTGCGCTATGGGCAAAAGATGAGGATTATATCTGGTATAGTCAAGGTGGATATAAGGGGATGAGTTTCATCAAGCACGGCTATTTAGCGGATATGGGAATGCCTGCTCGGTTTATCTATGCGGCTGGTGGTGGCAAACCTTTTGTGATTAACAAGTACGATTTCCGTCGTTTGCGACTGTCCATTGCCGAAGCCGCAGCAAATCATGGCGCAGCACTCGCATTTCATTGGGGCTACGATGAAAATCCGAATTTTGCTGTGGAGGATTATTACGCTCCTGTCATCCGCTATCAGCGTTTTCTCGCTGATCACGACTCCCTTCTGCATCCCGCTCAGCCCTGGGCACAGATAGGGTTGGTCTATCCGCGCCGCGCTGAGTTAGAGGACGAAGCCGATTGCCTAGAACCACTCAAGCGGATCGGTCGGTTGTTGGAGGATAGGCATCTACTATTCGATATTATTCTCGATGAACAGCTCCTTGATTGTGCTGCGAACTATCACATGCTTATCTTGCCTGATGTGAAACGTTTATCTCCAGAGGAGGGCGCACACCTCAAACGATTTGTCGAAAAAGGTAAAAAACTTATCTTTACAGGAGACACCGGCAAATATCAGCTTGACGGACAGCCTTATCCTGAAAGTCTATTGGTAGGTTGGGAGAGGCAAGCAGACGCAAGCCGAGAACGCACAACAGCGGAGGGAGTGTGCTATATTGCAGGGGAACAATGGGAGCCTAATTCAGTGGAAGTACAGGCTGGCGTACAACTACCGGTATATCCGTTTCTAGAGCACGATTCCTTCGGGCAGGATTTTCTTGGGCGTCTGGAAGATTTGCTTGAGGAAGTATATCTAAAGACTGATGCTCCTTGGTTCGTCCGCGTACGCGCCTGGTTGCCCGAAGGGCATGAGGCTTTGGTGCTGCATTGGGTCAACTACCGGCAGGATGAGGCGGCGGATATCGAAACGCCTCAGCCAATCGGCCCGGTTCATGTGGATTGTAAGGTGCTGGAGGGTTACGTGGTACAAAAGGTCGAGTGGCTCTATCCAGAGAAGCAAGATTCAGTCACCCTGCATCACGAAACGCGTGGGGAGCGAATCCGATTCACTATCCCAAGCGTGATTGTTTACGGTTTGAGTGTGCTGCACTTACGGAAGGTTTAAGAGAATGGAAATTATCCCTTTCCTACTTTTCATCCTTTGTTGCCTTGCTATCGTTGGAGTGGTTTGTGGGCTTTTCTATCTCTTGGTCCACTTCGGACGAGGCGAATCCCACGATTTACACTCCGTTCGCTGCACACAGTGCTACACCCAACGGAAGCCACGAAAAACAGGAAAGGTTAGGAATCTTGTTGAAGCCGAACTCCAGTGCCCGGTGTGTGATTATATTTCGTGGGATATTCCCCCTCGAACCGACCTCTCCGCACGTCCAACGGACAAAACGGAACGCAACATATAATCTATAGCAACCAACCTTGCGAAGGTTTGAAACCCTTGCACAATTTTGAATAGCTGCTCATTCCTCTACCTCACCGTCCCAGTAACTCACATTGTCGTCTTTTCGGAAAAGCCGCCCAGAAACGTAGGGAAAAACTTTGTTGGAATCGGGATATTCGCTGACACCGTGGGGTTGGGTCATCCCTACCGCAAGCACCGTGCACGGTGCCTCCTCCATATTAATTATTTTGTGGGCACCCGCCTCCCCCGGCGGAAAGGCAATAAAATCCCCCGCTGTAATCGTCAAATCACCACGTGGGGTTTTGAGCGTACACGCTCCCTCCATGACATAGAACATCTCCTCGCTAAAATGGTGAAAGTGCATCGGAAAACTGGCGTTGTTGGGGTGTAAGCGGATAATCCGATATCCTAACAGTTGCGCTCCGATGAGAGGATCAATGTCCTTGTCCTCAAAATCGTAGGGTTCAGGAGCATCCCGTTTGACCCAATTAATCTCGTCAATGTTAATTCGATTAACATAAATGTCCGGGCGTCGTTGGAGGCATTCGGTCAATCGTTGGCGTGCATCTTGGAGAATCGAGTGACCATCCCCCACCAGAATCGCATCAAAGGGCAAAGCGAGGATTTTTCGTAGTTCTAACGCCGCTTTCGGTGGATTTTCCAACTTTTCATCTGCCAGCAGGGTCAATGAGCCAATAGGTTCCCCAACGATAAGGTCGCCTGACAGCACGGCACGTTTTTCAGGGAAGTAGAGCACAATCTCTCCTGGACTCTTTCCGTAACGCAGATGGATTGCCTGCAATCCCTGCACAATCTCCTCACCATCGGTGATTTGACGGTCAGGCGTGACCTCTAACGCAGCCGCATCCGCTTCGTGAATGACAATATTGGCCCCTGTGTGTTTGCGAAAGGACGCTGCGTCTCGCTCATGGTCCCGATTGGTGAGCACAATCAGTGCAGCCCCACCCAGTTTGTCCAATTGGTTCAAATCCGAATCAATCATCGGTACGGGATCTATAAGAACATTACCTTCAGGACGAACCCATAAATGCCCGTTGAAGTCGACCTGGCGCATTTCACTAAAAATTGACCAACTATAGATGTCCTCAAAGATGAGTTGTTTCATCGCGAGCCCTTTCCATCACTGGCGCTATTGTCCACTGGAACAAAAGTCCCCTCAGAATTTGTTCATTGATTAATCTCTACAATCCAACCTCTCGTCTTGGCAGGTTTGTACTTCCCGCCGCGCAGATATTCTGATGTATGCCATAAGCATAGTCGTTTTCCCGCTGGCAACCAAGTAATAGCAGTCAAATTGAGTGTCGTCCGTGCAACCGGCAGGGCGCGATTCGTTTTCTGGTCCAAGATCCATACCTTCCAGCGCAGCCCCATACAATCCTCACGTTCCATATATGCAAGCCGATTTCCTTGCGGTGACCACGCGGGAGAAGTATGCTTCAGAATTTGGATTTGGTTTGCGGTATCTGACTCAGTCGTGGAAACATCAACAAGATGGAGCTGTTTGTCAAGCGCAGGATCTGGTATGGGATTGCCTCGAAGGACATAAGCCAGCTGCGATCCATCCGCCGACCATGTAATCTGTGCAACCCGCTGAGATTGAGTGGGGATTTCCTTGAACTTAGTTCCATCCGCATTATGAATGCGAATCCGAGAATGACCTGATTTATAATGTTGGTGGTCTAGCCCGACTGCGATACGCTTGCCATCAGGGGACCACGACGGTGGATCTAGATAGCTGAACGGTACAATGTGTCCGTCAATAGGAATATGTGCCATCGCCACAAGACCTGTCTTATCGATATTAATACGATAAATGATGTCCGTCCCTTCCTCCCAACGTCTGAACGCAATTTGATTGGCTGTTGGTGACCATGCAGGGGCGTCCCCTTGTATCAACTTAATCAGGCGCAAGGTTTGCCAATCGATTGCCCATATATAACTCTGATTCGATTCGTCGTGCGCCTCAAAGGCGATAAAGTTGCTATCAAGTGACCAGGAGAGATGAGGGTTGTAAAAAATTCCCTGATGCAGCCTCCGAGACCTCTTTGCCCAAGCGTCCGAAATCCAGAGCTCGCTCGCTCGCCAATACTGCCCAGACAGGTTGGTTCGTTTCAAAAACGCAATCCTTTTGCCATCGGGGGACCAATGGGGAGCCTCCGCTCCTTCAATCAGTGCTATCGTCCGGTTGTGCTTGCAGATTGCCGCATTAAAATGGATGTCATCCGTTTCTACAAACACACCTATCCCGCCTCCATCCATCCAACCTACTTCACTGTTTGGAAGTTCAATCTGATACCACCCCTCTGTTTGATTCAGAATCGGGAGCACCACCCCGTCGTTGAGCGTTAGTTTGACCCGAGATCCCGAATCCTTGTCCGTATAAACGGGAGCTTGATCGCGTACCACCGTGCCGATTGGACGTTCATCCGGCGGGCCTTCGGAAGGTTCACCTTCCTCATTGGTAAAGGCATACACATACCCATCATCCGATGCCACATAAAGTCTCCCATCGGAAATGGCTGGCGTAGCATCAATATACCCGTTCGTTGGATAGGACCAGATTTCCTCCCGAGATTCGATGTCTAAGGCATGAATTTGATTGTCTCGTGCGCCGATGTAAACCACGTCGTTAGCAATTGCAGGGTAACTATAAGTAAGTGGTGTCAGTTCTCGCCAAGTACTGACATCATGCTGTGGTGTGATGGGACGCAACTGCCCTTGTGAACACCCATATTCAATCCCATCGATATACACCCGTCCCCTTAATTGCGATTCCAATTCGCCGGTTGTCGCATCAATAACGTAGATCTTCTGGGTATACGCCCCGATATATAGTCTCCCCTTTGACAAAATCGGTGGGGAATCCATCCATGTGTCCGATCGAAATTCCCAAAGCCAACCACCGGTCTCAGCATTGAGGGCGTAAATATGGTTATCTCGCGCACTAAAATAGACACGATTATTCCAGACTGTCGGTGCGTATCGAATCACGCCCCCCGCTTTAAAACTCCATTTGAGTCCCCACTGTTTTGCGTCAAGCGCGTAGAGGGTGTGATCTGTGGAGGCAACGTACACCGTACCGTTGGCGACCACAGGACTCGCTTGAATTGGTCCACCGGTCTTGTATTTCCAAAGCAGCTTGAGCGGGGGTTTGAGCATCCGATCGGGGCTCCTACCGGAGAAGTGCAAATCGTACATGAACATGGGCCAATCTTCAGAGCGGGTGGGGATAGGGGGAACAATTGGTTGACTTTTCGGTTGGGATTTCAGTTTCGAGGTTGGTCGAGTATCCTGATCTTGGGACTGGCATCCCCATAACAGGAAAAAACTCATTAAAAGCAGGATAAACTTCCGATTCATACATCCTCCGCGTTCTGGAAGCCCTAATACTTTCCATTTTCGATTACAGTTCAGGAAAGTATAGCATTCCCCCAAGAGGACGTCAATAGGAAATTAGCGAACGCACCGGGGGGCATCTCCAAAATTTTCTCACTTGTGAGTCCTTTAATTGAGCAAAAATTTAGGGACTCGCTTTTGGTGCCGGAGTACGGGAACAAGCAAACCTTCAGCCAGTATATCCCCCTACAGCCCGCTCTCACTCAAATATTCACGCTCTTATCGCGTCCCCCAAATATCCCCGCTTCCTGGCAATGCTAAGAAATACCCGATCAAACACCTCATCTGTCAGGACTTCCCCTTTGGCATTTCTCGGCGCAATCCATCGAAGGGAGCGTTCTCCAAAGCACGGTGTCAGATCCACCAGATCGAAGTGTCGCAGGAGGCCCCACGCCATCACTTCGAGGTTATAGCGTTTTTGGTCGTAGTAGCGCGTGTCTGTCAGGTCGCGATACGAGTAGAGCAAATCTTCCAATTCGAGCGATGCAAACCCGTCTTCTAACACACCAGCAAAGTAAGCATAAAACGCACTTTTGCCAATCCCGTACAGCCCAATCTGATCGACATCGGATCGGGTGCGGAGATAGTCGTATGCACGCAAGACATCAAAGACACGTAAGCCCATCGTCGAGATACCAAGCATCATTGCATCTGAGGCAAGTTTGAATTCACCGTCATGTGGCTGAACACCCCGATTGAATGAGCGTACCTGCACACCACCGATGCCACGCGGATCGAAAACAAACAATTGCCGCCCGGAAGCGAGTCGATCTTCGAGCCATTCCCGTTTGTCTCGGTTGTCGTTTGTACCATTTTCAAAAAGAACGAGGTCAGTCTGCTCAACCGTGGCCCCTTCAAGAGGATGGATGAAGATTCCGGTAACAACGATATTGGGTTCGCTGAAGAAAAAGATTTCCTCCGTCCGGTAACCATCAACGATGTTTTCAGCGATGATACGAGGATAGATCCTTTGATTACACCTCTCCGGCATTCCAAGAATCCCCGTAATTGTTTCCCGTATCTGATCGATGTCGTCCTCCTCCCGCCCTGTGTTGTGGTCAATCCCAAGTCGAGAAACGGACGATACTTCCAATCGCTCCCGGTTCAGGTCAAATACCGTTTTGCTGTTCGGATACAGATCAAGTACTTGACCATTTGGCGTCGCCCAAAGTGCCTCATCAGACAAAGTTTCCTGTTCACCTGTTATGAAGTCAGGCGACTCACCGCGAAAATGCTGCTTGTACCAGTTGACACACGCTTCACGGAGATATGAGGAGTACTCATGTCGCGTTGGAGCGATTGCGATGTCAACGTTATCTTCAGCATCATAGAGGGCATAGATTCGCTTGGCTCTATCCACGGCTTCAATTGCGCCTTCAATTGGGAAGTAGTCGTAAGCAGCCGCACCGATGAGCACCGGCTTCGGTGCCATAGCGGTGATATAATCGTCGTGGTCGGGTCCGTTGGCGAAACACCCCGGCACAATCTGCTCGCTATCCTGCGCCTGTCCTGTTTTCATGTACGATTCCAGCGTCATAACGAAGGTACAGGGCACGGCTGCAGCAAAACGCTGTTCACTCATCATCAGTAGACAAGATTGCGTACCCCCACCCGAATTCCCAGTTAAGCCGATGCGTGTTGGATCAACCTCCGGACGCGTCTCCAAATAATCAATACCTCGCATGACGTCCCAGATGAAATGCCGACCAATACTGGCACCGCCCAGCGTAAATTGTAGCCCAGCGTAGGTGTGCTCCGTTGTGCAACCGCCGATAATCCGCTCGCCCTTCCCTGAATCGAAGTATTGAAATCGCTCGCCCTGTCCCGGTGGATCGACAGCAAGCACGATAAAACCGTTGGCAGCAAGATCGACGCAGACCGCCTGATAGACCGGATAAGACTTGCCGAGATCACTATGTCCATGTACAAAAACAACGGCGGGTTGGGAGGATACGATGCCTTTCGGGACGTACAACGCAGCCGTGACATAAAATTCTGGTAGACTCTCATAGATTAACTTTTCGATTGTAAACCCGCCGCGATCGAGGATGCCCGTACATTGGACGTTTAGCGGTGTGCGATCTTCGGGCAAGCCACCGATGGCTCTCATAAAGTGATCCCCCACCCGTTTGCGGTGTTCCTCAAAAGCTGCGATCGATGTCAACTCCGCTTTCTCTATTTCCTGTCGACGAAAATGTGCTTCCGCCCGGCGACGCAGGTTATCGATCATCTGATCTGAAACGTCGTAGTAACCGTTAACATTGGGGCTAATAGTTCGCATGACTATACTCCATTCGAGTGAAACATAATGCGTAAAAGGCGGTGTATGGAACGCGAATCCAGTTGTTCATGAGGTGTAAGAAGCAAACAAACGGTTGAATTTCAAAGCGCGATAATTTCGCCCTTCGCTGCGGATTCGTAGCCGGCACGAATGATGGCGACCGATTGTGCAGCAAATGCGGCGTTCATCTCGCTCTCTCTCCCCGCTTCGATACAATCCACAAACCCTCTCATATCTGGTCCTTGCTGATCGCCCGCTTGATTCACGGCGACCCACTGACGTTTAGGTATCATACCTGATTCGGTTTGTGTACTTGACCACATTCCCATTGGATCCATCGGATGCGCCGGCGTTTGTCGGAAAGGTTCTTCATCCGCATACACTTCGAGGCGCGGTTGCGAGCCATCAAATGCCAATGTACCGCGTGTGCCGATCAGATGCAGCCGCTGAACCCCACCTTTGGCATGGCTCATCCATCCCGCACGTCCACCAATGATTGTTGCCACAACGCCATCCTCTAGTGTCATCATCAGTGCACCGAAGTCCTCAATATCGCATGAGATGTGCTCCTCAAAGAAGTAGTTGGCGGTTGTGCCAAAAACTGTTTTGACCCGTTTCTGCGTCAGCCAATTAATCAGCGATACGGGGTACACACCAACATCAAACATCTCCCGTTTCGCCTCGATAAAGGTATATCTCTCAACGGTCGGCTTCTCTACCCTCTTGCGCCCCACCGGTGCTGTGCCAACATGCCCCTTAGCAAAAAGCACGTCGCAGTGGATAGCACGAAGCTCTCCGATCTCACCGTTGTTCAGTGCTTTTTTGGCAGCTTCTGCCCAAGGAGTGTGCATGTTGCTAAACATCTGGTTACAAACACCGGCTTTCTCCACCGCTGCCGCAATCGCCTGTGCATCCTCGACACTCATCGCTAGCGGTTTATCCAGATAGAGGTGTTTCCCCGCCTCTGCACATTTCACGTTCACACGCCCTCGCCGCTCGTTTTGGACACACGAGCTGACGATATCGACATCATCACGTGCCAGTGCTTCGTTCAGATCGGGAATATAAGGAATCTGCAAATCTTCGGCAAGCTGTCGATTCAATTTGACATATTCAGGGGGCGCATCCAGTTCATCGGAAGCTGCAATGAGCTCGCACCGCTCATCTTCGGCAAAGCAGCGGGCATAGCTCTCCTGATGTGTCCGTCGTCCACCGAGCACCAATACGCCATATTTTCCATTTTTCATTTTAACCCTCCATCACTTTGACCGGCTGTTTTGTTTCTAGTCCCTGACGAATTGCGTCTATCAAATCTTCCCCGCCGCTTAAGCTAAGTAGCGGATTCATCAGGCGATACGGACCTGTGGGCGTTTCGTGATAGATGATTCCGTTGTTTCCAACCAACCTTAAATCGATGGCGACGTCCTGATCCGCCGGAATACGATTAACACTTAGCAGCGCAGACTGTCCACCGGCATACTTCACCATAGCGGTAATCTGTGTTGTATCTGCGCTATCTAGGGCGTAGATTTGCTCCGGCGGATCGGGCATCCAGTTATTGCCCATCGCAGTCAAGGCGGCGAGGCCACCCACGGTGTCCGCTGCTTCAATTGGTGCTTGTACTATGCAGCGCAAAAACACAGGGCTGCCGATTCGCCCTTCATCGATCACCGATTGAACGGATTGTTGAAGCGACTGTATCATAAGAGACCTCCATATAATAGTAATATCATTGACATCGTGTTAGGTGCGGCACGAGTCTCCCGCGAAACAAGATTTGAAATCTCTACCCAATCGAAGAGCTAAAAAACTTTGAGGCTTGCTTGACCATGTTTAAGGGCTGTGTTAAAATGCCATTATTTATCATTGAAAGATGCAGTGAAATTATTTAGTCCTTCATATTTAAGCTCTCGCTATGCCTTTATGCACACAACATTTTTACAGAAGGAGATGAGAATTATGCGTGGCAAAACCTTAGAACAACTGCTCGCCGAAGCCCAAGCACAGATTGGACACACCTCTGCAGAAATACTGAAAACGGCTATTGATAATAATGAACCTGTCGTCATCCTAGATGTGCGTGATAAAGAACTGTATGAAGCCGAACACCTGCCCGGTGCGATTTCGCTGCCCCGTGCAGCCATCGAGCTAGAAATCGATGAACTCGTCCCCGATCAAGACACACCCATTGTCGCACATTGTGGCGGCAACACCCGTGGCTCACTGTCCGCACATACCTTACAGATTATGGGATACAAGAACGCTTCTGTACTAACAGGAGGGTTCCGAGGCTGGAAAGCGGTAGGGCTGCCAACTGAAAAAAGTGATGAGGTCGAGAAAGAATAGCATATCTGCCCATCAGTTATTTCTTTTTGCAAATAGTAGTTATCCGCTTCACTGCTAACAACTATATGCGTTTCTCTGTATTCAGTCAACATCTACTGAATCCAGAGAAATAAGACTGTGATTGGGTTTATGGGCAGTGTAGTGGGACAATCTATAGTAAAAAAAAGATTGTTGACAATTCAATGTGGGGGCTGATACTATTTAGCAATTCTGGCGATAGTCATACGGTTAATGCTGTCGTGAAAAACGCCGTAAAAGAAGCGTGAAGATGTGAAAATCCTCTTCACGCTCAATGTTCAACTCACAGCAGTTGCCAACTCGAACATCTCCTGTTATACAGGAGGACTTTGACGTGCTCCCAAACCTAAAAGGACTGGGATTCCTACCTGTTCCTTGTAGGAGTCGAATTATGCTATCAACACAGATAGCGGGCCGAAACCCATCTTACTTATGCTACTGCAATGGACAACGCCCTGCCCATTGGTCCCAATCTATCGAGGCCACTTCGGATAGTTACATTTCTTAGAATATACTGCTGTCGCAGTATGGGAAAATCGTATCGGTTTTTACCTTGATGACATTTTCAGCAGGAAGTATAGCTATAGGTCAATTATACATCAAAACATTTTTGAAAACAAGAAAAATCAATGCTAGAGCGGGGTGCCTGTTAGATTTTGCCTAACAGGCCGTTCTGTATCCTAAACATAAATGTTTGGGCTTTAGACCTAAAGTTTTTTTGTAATGGACTCTAAGGACCAACTTATTGCAAAGTTAACTGAGGGAAATCGTAGGTTCAGAAACCAGAAACACTTCCTCGATATTGTTGTTGACGGTTAGCGAAATTAGATTCAACGACTACAACAGACGTATTGTAACATTGCTATGGGAATTGTCAAGCCAATTCTAGGGAATTTTTCTGGAGTTAATTCAACTAAGGAAGATCCAAAATGAATGTCAAACGTTTTGCCCCCTCAGCCCCCAAGAACCCCCTCAGTCCTCCCGCAGGCGCGGGGGAAATCGGTTCAATGAGCCTGTCTCCCCCTGCTTGCGGAGGGAAGGGGGTACGACATACGGCGTATGCCTACTCCCTTAAAGACGCTCAATGAACGCGCGACGACAAACTCAAGTGCGTAACTCCTAACTTAATATTCAGATGTGGGAAATGCAGCGGAAAACAGATGTTAAAAATTAATCCCGACTTTACTGTCAGTAAGAAACGCAACCCAACATAAGAAAGGATTTACAGTATGCAACAGATAGAGAACATCATAATTGCCTTTGCTGATGTTGCTTGGGGCCCTTGGCTACTAGTCTTACTCGTAGGAGGCGGTGCCTTTTTTCTCTGCTATTCCCAGTTTTTGCCTTTTCGATTTATTAGGCATGCCATTAACATATTGCGTGGCAAATATGACGATCCCAACGACCCTGGGGATATTTCACACTTTGCGGCACTATCTAGTGCTCTTGCAGCAACGATTGGGGTAGGAAATATAGCCGGTGTGGCGGTCGCTGTCACGACGGGTGGACCGGGTGCCATCTTCTGGATGTGGCTCAGTGCCGTTGTGGGGATGGCAACGAAGTTCTTTACCTGTACCCTCGCTGTCATGTACCGAGGGACAGACAGTCGGGGCACAACGCAGGGCGGACCCATGTATGCAATCGTAGAGGGCCTCGGGAAAAATTGGAGACCTCTAGGGGTTTTCTTCTGTGTCGCTGCGCTGATAGGTGCCTTGCCTGCGTTCCAGGTGAACCAACTCGTCCAGATTCTGCGGGATGTTATCTTTATTCCAAACGGTTGGATCGGTGAGTCGCACTTTACCTTTAATTTGATAGCTGGCATCATCATCTCTGGACTGGTCGCGCTCATTATATTTGGTGGTATCCTACGGATTGGGACAATCGCTTCAAAGCTGGTGCCGGGGATGTTGATTCTCTATATGGCAGCCGCTGTGTGGATTCTTGCTGTTAATTACGCCAATATACCGAAATGCCTCTGGTTGATTATTACAGATGCTTTTTCCGGAAAGGCTGTCGCTGGTGGAGCGATTGGTGCCGTTATCATGACCGGTATACGCCGGGCGGCTTATTCCAACGAGGCGGGGATTGGCACCGCAGCGTTGGCTCACGGTGCCGCTAAAACCACCGAGCCGGTCCGAGAAGGACTTATCGCCATGCTTGGTCCTGCGATCGACACACTTATTGTCTGCACCATCACAGCACTCATTATCCTCACATCAGGGGTATGGCAGAGCCCCGAGATCAACAGCGAAGCCGATAGCACCGCAATCGGCATTACCCTTACAGTGATGGCTTTCGGCAAAGCCATGCCCGGCATCGGACCTTATCTGCTCACCCTCTGCGTCCTCTGTTTCAGCACCAGCACCATGTTTGCCTACTCCTACTACGGCGCGAAATGTATGGGATTCTTAATCGGTGCTGAACGCCAGCATATCTACAATTACTTCTATGTAGCAATGATGGTGGTGGCTGCTGTAATCTCTTTGGACGCCGCAGTCAGCCTCATTGACGGTTCTTTCGCTCTCATGGCAATTCCAACGATGGTTTCCACACTTCGGCTAGCACCGAAAGTAATGCAGGCAACACGAACATATTTTGACCAATACAAGGATATAATCAAATCATAGTAGTCACCAGCGGATTGAACGGACATGGTTTAAATCGCGACAATTGATGAACCCCACCTCAAAAGCGAGGGGCTTGCTAAGTATAATACACTCGGCAGCCCCTCGTTTTTTTTATGGCAGGAACGGAACCTATTCTATCCAACAGTAACGATGCAACATGGAAGCAAACCGCTCATCAATTTGGAATTTGATGTCTGCCGACATACTGTTTTCTGTATCGATTGTTGAGAAATAGGCGTTTTATGAAATTGTAATTATAGCCGAGACTCCTAAAAAAAGAAAGTGCAAGGCAAAGATAACCAGAACAGAGCTCAATAGTCTTGGCTCAATTCACCAAACACTATAGTACAACACGATTGGTATTTGACCTCGAGTTTTTCCGAAAAAACTCGGGTTCTGTTGCACGATTTCTTAACATGAGCCATAGCCGATAGATAAAAATACAGTTGACAGGCAACCGGTTATCAGAACGTTAAACAAATGGAGTGCCATGGCATGAAAATCCAGAGAAATCTCATTAGCACGGTGTTGAGTACACTTGCTCTTATCCTTTTCAGTTTATCGCTTGCCGGGGCAGAATCGGGCATCAAGAATCGACAGGTCTTCGTCGGGACAAGTGCCCGCGCCATAGGGATGGGAGGTGCGTTCACAGCGGGGCCCGCATCAAGTGACAGTCCATTCTGGAATCCCTCATCGCTCGGATTGTTGGAGGCAACAGAATTTTCGCTCGTTGGACTCCCTTTCCCCACATCAGCCGATGATCGAGAAGGGGCGTTTTCGCTGGGGTTAAATCCGCAGCAGCTGGGAATCGCTTCAACGAATGTAGGGAATTTCTCACTCTCCTCTTGGTTTGATGGCTGGGGGAATGATGTCGAAAAGAATCGAATGGTGCTTGTGGGATATGGGGCTTCCTTGGGGAAAGGCATCGCTGCCGGTACAAACCTTCGGCACTACCGTCACAGAGGTTCCGTTACGCCTCGGTACGCTTGGAGCTTCGACCTCGGGCTTCGCTTTGTTCGTGAGCTGGAACGTCCTGGAGAAAAAATCACGATCGGATTGGCTCTTGAAGACCTCGCTGGACATATCTGGGAGAACGCCCAAACCATCGCGAGAATACCCACTGTAACACGACTTGGAGCAGCTCACTCTTTCAATCGGAATACAACCTTATCTGGGGATTTTGTCCTGCACAACGACACACGTATTGCCTTTATAGAACGACTACGCACCCATCTAGGTGTCGAACGCTGGCTATTCAAGAAAGGATTGGGGCTGCGGCTCGGATACACAGCAGTTCCCAATCGACTCACAAAGGGTGAATGGTCAACAGGTTTAAGTATTCAGAGCCTCTCCGGCCAGCTAGATTACGCCTATGTAAGAGGTAATGAATTGGATGGAGCGATGCACTGGATCTCTGCTACCCTACGCTGGGGAGAAAACAATACTGCTTTGCCAACGGTGTTGCAACCGCCAATTACTAAAGCGCCACCCTCTGCACCAACTCGGCCGGCACCGATTGTCATGCCCCAACTGATTCCCACTGTGCTGCATGTTTCAGAAAAAGCAATCTCTCCCAACGGTGACAACGTGAAGGATCAGACCGTTTTGGACCTTGAGATTGCCGAGACCCAAACGTGGGAACTAGAGATTCAGAAGCGGACCGGTCAAAGCGAATCAAGCCAGATTCTCCAACGTTACTCTGGCACCGGTTTGCCATCGACGAAGATAACCTGGGAAGGAGAGGATGATGCAGGCTCCCGGGTGAACGATGGAGTATATATCACACGGTTGTTCACCGTCGATGGGGCGAACAACCGTCAATTGCAGAGTGAAGAGAGAATTACTGTTGATACAACTCCCGCCTCGATTGAGATATCTGCGGAGCCTCCTGTTTTTGCATCTTCCAACACCGCGGATACCGACAGGGAGACGGTTCTCCAAATGCCAAAGGTGCATCTTCAAGCGTCAGATCTGAATCCGCTTGCCCGGTGGGAGCTGCAGTTTTTCGATGGAGATCAAAAACTGGTTCATCGTATTGATGAAGAGGGTGAACCGTCCGACACCGTTGTCTGGAATAATTGGAAACAATCGGATGACACCCCAAACGCAGCATACCGCTGTGTGCTGACGGTTCATGATATCGCTGGCAATCGCAGCACCGGTGAAGCATCGTTTTCAATCATCAGGATTGATGGAGCGGATATAGACCACGGGCAAAGGGAGGTTGGCACAACACCAAGTGAGGAAAAGCAGGAAGCAGCCGATGCCACCGGCACACCGCCAAAATACACCCTATTGGTCGGCTCATTCCAAAATCGCAGGAATGCCGAGTCGCTTATTGAGTCATTAGACATGTTGGAGTTGGGCGCGAAAACTTACCTCACTGAAGTGATGATTCGATCGAGGTTGTGGTATCGTGTAACAATCGGCGGGTTTTACAACCGGGAGGAGGCCGCAGGGCTTATCAACCAGGTAGTAGAGCTAGGAATGGAACCGCTGCTGATCACAAATGTAAATTAGCCCCTCAAAGAAAGGGAGCATAAGATTTGCCCTGCTGTCCTACGACTGATGCGAACTCGTCGTTTTCCGCCGCCTACCAATCCACCTCGCAACAATAAGTCCCACCAATAAAACAATCGTCACCGGTATAATCCGCTGCTTCAGCAGGTCATAAACCTGTTCTCGCCTCACATAATTCAAATTCGTCTGTGCTTCATCATAGTTTGAGTCCAGGGCAAGTGCCGTTTCAAAGTAGGCTTTTGCGCTGCTGTACTCCCGTTTTTTGAAATGGATGACGCCCAAATTATTGTGCGCCTCCGCATTATTGGGGGCAACTGTTATCAGTTTTTGGTAAGTACTGATTGCTCCCTCTACATCTCCGTTTGTCCCCTGTTCCCAACCGATGCGCATCAGTGTCTCGCCCAAGTTCTGAAGTGCTGATTGGCAGCCCGGATCGTGTTCCAGTGCCCGCTGATAACATGCGAGTGCCTGTTCCCAGTCTTTGTTGCGTGCGTATTGTGATCCCCAATTGTTTAATGTGGTTCCCATCCCAATCTTTGCCTCGGTATATTCAGGGTTAATCTGGAGCACCCGCTGATAGATGTCCAAGGCTTTTTCGTATTCCCCTGCGGAGGTGTGGGTCGCAGCACGATCTGAAAGCAGGATTTCAGAAAATGGGAATCGCTTCAAGCCACGCTCAAAACATTTGAACGCCTCTGAAAGCTGGTCCGTTTTCAGGTAGTGGACTCCCCAACGATGGTATGCTGCTAGGAGATTCTGGTTTAGGGTTGCGGAATTTGGATCGAAAGCAAGCGCGCGTTGAAGGGAGTTCACCGCCTGATCGAACTCATCCTGAAGCAGCCAAAGCGTTCCTAACGCGCCAAACACTTCGGCTGAGGGTGATGTTTCCAACGCCTGCGTGTAGTGTTTGATTGCTTGGTCGTATATTCCCTTCTGCTGGAAAATCTGGGCAATCTGCACCGATGAAACGCCGAGCTGCGGCTCGATCTTGAGGGCTCGTTGGAAGGAGCTAATTGCCAGGTGATAATCGCCTAGGTCCGCGTAAACCATGCCGATTAGGTAGTGATTGCTGGCCAGCGTTGAATTTTCTTCAATTTTAGCCTGTAGGGCTCGGAGGGCATGTTCGTGAAAGGGAGCATCTACCGGCGTTTCATTCACCTTTGTCCATGTTGCAATATCTTGCGCTGTTGGTGCTTTCGCTGTTGAGGCGAAATACATCACATCGTTTGGATTATCGCTGTGCCCCCATAGCCCAATGGCGTGTCCAATTTCATGGAGCAAGGCAGCTTGGACCATCTCAGGTGGGTGGGGCTTCAGCGACGTTCTGTCCCGCAGAGAAACCTCAATTTCCACATGAAATCCCTCCGTGTCTCGAACTAACATTGCCTCGCCGATGTATTCGTTGTTACGTTGCCGATCCTGCTGATATGCCCACTTAATCCGAATATCTGCGGCAGCAGCGTCCGGGGTGAATTGAAATCGCAGCTTCCCTTGGATCGCCTTCTCCCAGATCGATAGCGATTTGCCCAATGCTTCCTGGTAACCCTTCGCTTCAAATGGGATGGTATCCGCATAGACCATAATCCGGTTGTGAGCAAACCGCGTCAAACGCCCATTGGAGGCGACCGTTATCCTGTCGAAATAGTCATCCGCACAAACACTTTCTACCGCTAGATAACACAACAACAGACCGATGCCGCCGAAAAATCGGAACAATCCACCGATGTCTTGCACGTTCTTCGAGTACCTAGAAATCTCTAATTCCTTTCGATAAAGATTGAATTTCGGTCTTTCTATCTTCTTTTTTTTGTCTCACCTGCTTGCGTCCTTTTTTCCTAATACAATCAGCTGAAACCCAATATTACCCCTCGGATTGTTTCCTGTCAACCCTCTTTTGACGCGAATAGCAATCTACAAAGTGAACTTTAAACAGCCCTGTAGGTTGAACGGTTAAAAGCCAATCCCTATCAACCGCAATAGAGGCTCCCGCTTTCAACAACACCTGCTTAAAAATAGGTTTAGTGGAACCCAATTCAGTGCGTTATTTCTATGACGAGAATTGTGGCGAAACGTCTAAGTATGAATGATTAAAATTGACCCTCTTATGGCAGTGTGCGACCGACGGAAGAATCACAGCTTGTGCTTAGGATAAAGGGATTGACGGATGCGCGCTGATTTGCTACAATTTGAGGAGAAAATCAATCACGGATTAGAAGAGGGAAGCAATGCAAGAAGTTAGAATCGGTTTTATCGGTTGTGGCGGCAACGCGAATGGACACATGCAACGGTTGTCTGATCTGGAAGGTGTCCGTATCGTTGGGACCTGCGATGTTCAGGAAGAACGCGCACGAAATGCAGCCGAACGTTATGATGCCCAACCTTACATCAATCACAACCTCATGCTCGAGCGCGACGACCTTGATGGCATATACCTCAGTCTTCCAGTGTTTGCACACGGAACGCCGGAGTTGGACGTGGTCGAGCGTGGATTGCCGTTTCTTGTTGAAAAGCCGGTAGCGGTCAACATGGAGATCGCCCGGCAAATTGAAGCGGCGGTGAACGCCGCCGGTATTATCACCTGCGTTGGCTACCAACTCCGCTATCTGGGGCCAACGCAACTGGCGCGTCAGATGCTCAGTGAGAAAACGGTTAATATGGTTATCGGCAAATATTGGTCTGGAACTGGTCGCGGTGATCCCAACACTTGGCATCGTCAGATGAGCAAATCCGGTGGACAGATGTTAGAACAAGCAACCCACACTATTGATATGATGCGTTATCTTGTCGGTGAGGTGGCCGAGGTCTACGCAATCAGTGCGAACCGCGTCTTGAAAGCGATTGATTGCCCGGACAACGACTGTGTGACAATGAAGTTCACCAACGGTGCGGTTGGATCGTTGACCACCTCTTGGTCCTACGACCCGGGGGATTGGGCACATGCAAATGTGCTAGATATCTTGTATGAGAATCAACTCATCCACTGGGGTGTCGGTGGTTTGGATGTGAGGGAAGGTGGAAAAGTCGTTACCAAAACGGCACCGGGCCCAGGGATTGACGAGGTATTTGTCGATGCTATCCGCAGGGGGGAGGCGTCTAAGATTCTCAGTTCCTACAGCGATGCCGTTAAGAGTTTAGCGATTTCACTGGCGGCGATTCAGTCAGGCGAGACAGGAGAACCTGTGTCGATATCCAGTATAGGATGAAGTGGGTACCCGATCTGTTGATAAGGAGAAACCATGAGCGAAAAGTATAAAGTTGCCATCGTCGGTTGCGGCGGGATTTCCAGCCAGCACGGAAGGGCTTCGCAAAACCTCCCGGAGGTTGACTTCGTCGGTGCCTGCGATGTCAAATTTGAAGCGGTCAAAAATTTCGCAGAGCAGTTCAACGTTAAAAACACGTACAACGATTTAAGACAGATGCTTAAGCAGCAGAAGCCAGACGTATTGATAGTCGCAACATGGCCCACACTCCACCTGAAACATATCTTAGAGGGAGTCCGTGGTGGGGTGAAGGCAATTCTCTGCGAAAAGCCGATTGCTATCAATGCGACGCAGCTTGAACAGATGATTCAAGTGACATCGGCCGCTGATGTGTTGTTGATGGAAGGATTTATGTATCGCCACCATCCTCTCACACTTTCTGTGAAGCAGCATATCCTCGATGGCGCAATCGGCGATGTTCGTTTTGCCGGCTCCACGTTTTCGACGGGACTGACGGATCGAACAAACTGGCGGCTGCGCGGCGATCAGGGGGGTGGCGCAGTAATGGATTTGGGCTGCTACTGCATCAACGTCATCCGTTATATGGTCGGGACAGAACCTCAATCCGTCTGGGCGACCGGAAAATTTGAACCGATCAGCGATGTGTGGGACACCCTGATTGGAACGCTCGATTTCGGCGAGGGTGTTACCGGACAGTTCGATTGCAGTTTTGGCTGGACATGGCGCGAGTCCTATGAGGTGGCTGGCACAGAAGGGACAATTATCGCGCCTAAGGCATGGGGAAACAGCGAAGGTGAGTGTCGTTTTACGTTAATACGAAACGGTCAAGCCGAAACGGTGACGGTCGAAGGGGTGAATCCGTATGCCGCCGAGCTCTTGAGTCTATGCGAAGCTATATCCACCGGGAAGCCGCCGCTCCTGCCAACGACGGACGCCCTATGGAACATGCGCGTGATTGATGGGCTACATGAATCCGCACACACAGGCCGGCGTGTTGAATTAAACTAACCCAGGCCTAATGGGCACACTCCGTATGCCGTAACCTCCGTTTTATGAACCTAATGTGCAAAAAAGACAGAAAGCGAGGTGTAAGCTATGATTACCAAACTCAGCGCACAGAATTTCAAGTCGTGGGAAGATACGGGTCAGTTACAAATTGCTCCATTGACCGGATTCTTCGGCGCGAATAGCTCCGGCAAAACCAGCATTTTTCAAACGCTACTCATGCTCAAGCAGACCGCGGAGCGGCCGCCGGATTGGAATGGGACCATCGATTTTGGCGATGAGGGGTCGGTGGTCAACTTATTCAGCTTTAATGAGGTCAGCCACCGGCACAAATCGGGTTTGAGTCTTGACATCTCTGTATCATGGAAGTTACCTGAGAAGCTGATAATTGGAGGGGAAAGTCAGGCCGGACAGGGGCGACCCCGAACCCCTCGAAGTTCCAATCGCCTTGAAATTGGTGCACTCTCCTTTTCAACCACTATTGTCGCTGCAGGCACAAATTCGGTTGCTGTCGATGGTTTCGGTTATATGTCCGATGGGTATGAATTTTTTGGGATAGTGCGGGATTCTGACAGTCAATACAAATTGATATGCCCTCCCAACTATCGAGTTCAGGGCGTGCTATCTTCATTTCCTTTTCGATGCTACGGCATTCGTGACGGATCGGCAAAGGTGCCAGATACCCCTTTCTTGTCGTTTGAGCGGGCTTTCAAAAACCTACTTTCCCGAATCCACTACCTCAGCCCGCTCCGCGAACCGCCTCGCCACTACTACGCATACGGCGGTGAACATCCGAAAGGCGTCGGGCGGTACGGGGAACAGGCAATTGCCGCCCTGCTTTCCGGGCGGATTCAACTGCTCTCAATTGACGAACACATACTGAAATGGTTACAGCGACTGGAACTGATCGACTCCTACCGCCTTCACACTGTTCCTGATGGGGAAAAGGACTACGAATTTCGTCTCAAAAAGTACAAGGACGGTCCTGAAGTCCGACTCACAGACATCGGTTTGGGAGTCTTCCAAATCCTGCCAACGCTGGCACTCTGCTATTCCGTTCCCGAAGGCTCCATCCTCATCCTTGAACAACCCGAGGCACATCTGCATCCGAAAGCGCAGGCGGATCTGGCGGATGTTCTCATTGACATAGTGAAAAATCGGAATCTCCAGATTATCCTTGAGACTCACAGCGAGCATCTGCTTCGACGCCTGCAACGGCGCATCGCTGAGGGAGAGATTTCCGCGACTGATACGGCCCTCTATTTCTGCCAAATCAATGACGGCACTTCTGAGATTGAGCGGCTCAACATGGACGAGTACGGCAACATCACGAATTGTCCACAATATTTTTTTAGCGATGAGATAAGCGATTGGGGGACAAAGAGCAAAGCTGAAATGGGGCAATGAGGAGCAAGCAAATAATGGCGGGGAGATATAGGTGCCAAGACGGGTGCCAATAGTGGGTCAACCTAAGCCCCCTCTGATTGCGTGGAAACCCTTGCAGAGGAGGCTTGGGGGAGAAGTGAAATTGGTTGGTTTTTGGCAATGATCAGATTTTCTTATCTGAGCTCACTCTTTTTCCGCGGTGATAAGCATCGGTAGGTTTATCTTTGGAAGATAGTGGGTGCGATAAGTTGTAATCGCCCCCCTGTTTTTTTGCACTGACAACGTTTTTTGAAGCGGAAATAAGGCGTTCATATTCTGCTAAACGCCGATAATCAATCTTCGGATTGTTTTCGATGATAGCTCTACGAACCTGCCGATCGTGCGGTGTAGAAACCTCGACATCTCTCTTGGAAGCCTTATCTCTGACTGTTTCTACGGAAGTGGAGATAGGGGATTGGCGCGAGCCCTTCATTGTGAACCTCCTTATTTGTGTTAAAAATATCCGCGAGTGTGTACAAACGAGGAAAACTGCCCTCTCTGAATATAATCTTGGAGCAAGCCGATGTAGTCATCAAGCACAGGGGAGAGATTAGGAATATCCTCAAAATTCTCGATTTTCAAGCGTAGGTCTTGATTTGAGATCAATGTATCTCTCGAAATCATGCGCCCGTGAGAGTGCCAACGTTCATTGTTGCCCAACACCGCTGCAATCTCTTTTGCTCTTTGTTTTTTATGATCCTCGGTAACGGGGGCTCCTGTCGAACTGTGAGTACGCCAATTCTTGAACTTATAGGTAGAGAGCCAATCGGTCAGGAGGTCGCGTGATAAATCGCGCGCCCTCTCAAACTGGTAAAGCTCGCCTATATCAAGTTTGTCGAGAAGTACTAGTTCCGTAGTGTTCAACTCTCCAGCCTCCGCTTTTTCGGATAACCGCTGATATTGGTTTAAATACGACAAGGTTGGCACAAGTTTTTCGTCCTTTACAATTTGGGGATCGATGGGACCTAAACACGAAAAGTAACTCATGAAGATTCGGTCGCCTGCCATCACAAGAACGGTTCCAGCAGACATGGCACGGTCAGGTATAAGAAAGTCAACCTCATTATAGTGATAGCGGATAACAGACACGATGCGTTCAACGACTTCGACGACACCACCGAGCGTATCTAAGATAATCGCTATTCTAGATTTTCGCTCCTGGAACGATTCAACAGCAACTCTTACGTTATTTTCTAAACCGTTCAATATCGGGCTGAAGATTGTGAGTGCATCTGCTTTGAGAATTTCTTCAATCTTGACGAGATATTCATTGAGTTGGGTATTTGTGTGACGATCTACTGGACGAAGCGTTGCCATAGTTTATCCGATTGAGCTAGGTTGCCTCCTTAACTTCAAAGGGTTTATATGGTATAATGATATTATTGTATCATAATTTGATACTTTGTGCCAGCGTCTTATACTGACCACTAGCATACAACACCGCTTCAGGGGCACGCTCCCACCCTATAAGGAAATAGTTCAATGCGAAGAAGAACCGAAAGATCCAACGAGAGAGGCGTCGAAGATTACCGGCACGACACCGCCGCCCGAACGAACAACCCGCCCGCGGGCATCGCCTCCCATACACACAGGCCGGCGTGTTGAATTAAACTAACCCAGGTCTAGTGGGCACACTCCGCATGCCGTAACCTCTGTGTTAATTGGCGTACGACGGATCGTGCTTACATCTAAGTTCTATATATTGAAAATCCATCGGTTTTCTGTTAAAACCGAAGTACTTACCTTTCGCTCCAGAGGAGCGATATGTAGAATACTCATCACTGACAAATAGGCTTGATCCTCATATCTGAGATAACCTCATGGCTGAATACGTTCAAGGGATTAATCCCACCATAGTCAAATGGGCGAGAGAACGCTCAGGATACACCCTGCAAGAAATTGCCAAATCCTTAAATAGGGATGTCACAACCATTTCTAACTGGGAGTCCGGGGCAGCTGCGCCGACCTATGTTCAGCTTGAAAAGCTGGCTGACAAATACAAACGTCCCATTGCGATGTTCTTCTTCCCAGAACCTCCCGAAGAACCGGATTTTGTGGAACAATTAGCATTACGAAGCTCCGAGATTGAGCGACTGGACCCAGGTATCCGTATTCTGTTGCGTCGGGCACACGCGAGGCAACTTTCATTGATGGAACTGAACATGGACGTGAATCCTGCGAAAATGAAAATCTTCCGCGATCTTCATGCCCAACTTGGTGCCTCAGCAACGGAGTTGGCACAACAAACCCGAGCGTACTTGGGCATCAGCGTTGAAATACAAGCGAATTGGCGCGATGCAAAAGAAGCACTAGAAAATTGGCGAGAAAGTGTTGAGGCAAAAGGCCTCTTCATTTTTAAGGAGGCATTCCGAGACGACTCCGTTGATGGTTTTTGCCTTGTCCACGAACAGTTTCCTGTCATCTACCTTAACAATAGTAGATCGTCTGTTAGACAGATTTTCTCACTCTTTCATGAGTTGGCCCACCTCTTACTCGGTGAACATGGTATAACACGAGGCATCAACCCTGGAGGCGAGCCAATCGAGGTCTTTTGCAACCAATTTGCTGCTGAGTTTCTAGTACCATCTGGCGATTTGGAAGCTCGCTTCAATGATTCACTTTACGATGATACTGCAATTGAGGAGTTGGCAGGTTACTATAAAGTGAGTCGTCCGGTCATTTTGCTGAAATTGGTCAATCGAGGGGTCCTCACCTCCGAGGACTATAGGCAGAAGACTGCCCAATGGACTGAGGAGTATGAATCCCGCCTAGAGGGAAGGGCAGGAGGCGAATCCCCAGGTGGTGGAAACTATTATAATACCCATGCAGTGTATTTAGGCTACAAATTTATGGAACTCGCGTTCAGTAGATATCATCAGGGACAATGTTCAATTGAAGAACTTGCAGATCATCTGAACACCAAGGTCAAAAATTTGCCTAGGCTAGAAGATTGCCTATTGAGAAAGATAATCCCTTAATGGCTTACGTATTTGACACTAACAGTTTCAGCGTGCTTGGTAACTACTATCCTAAGCAATTCCCAACTTTTTGGGAAAAATTTAATCAAGCAGTAATTGTTGGGAGTATAATTTCTGTGAGGGAAGTGTACAGAGAACTAGAGATCTATGCACGTTATTCCTACTTATCTGATTGGGTCGAAGACCACAGAGATATTTTTTTGCTTCCTGGCCCAGGGGAAACACAGTTTGTCCAAGAGATTTTTTCTGTTCGACATTTCCGTATGTTAGTAAGCGAGAAAGATCGATTAGCTGGTAATCTGCGAGCAGATCCGTTTATTGTTGCTAAAGCAAAGATCATGACTGGCTGTGTGGTCACAGAAGAAAGGCAAAGCCCAAACGCTGCAAAAATCCCGAATGTGTTTGTGAGCATTTTGGGGTTGACTGCATAAACCTCCAAGGGTTCATGGAAAGAGAACGTTGGACGTTCTAACGTTTCTCAATATTGAAAAGTAACAAATTCCTAACTTCAGAAACTTGGCAGAAGGAAAGATAGATATGGCGCAAAAGAGACACTCCACTAAAAAACAGGAAACGGAAATCCAAGATTATCGGCACGACGCCGCCGCTCGAACGAACAACCCGCCCGCGGGCATCGCCTCCCATGGGAAAGTCCACGAACAACCGAGGCAGGTATACGCCTACAATCCTCACTTGCCTCCGTGCTTGCAATTCGACGGAAACGGCGACGCCGACCAACTCCCTGAGCTGCTCTATAAAGCACAGCGGGCTCCCCTCTCCGCCGATGAGGTGCAAATCCTTGCAGCAGCGTTAAAAAACCATAACCCATGGATCGAATGGGCGGGCAAACAGGAAGCGAAATCGTTCGCTGTCGATCCAGTAGCGTTGCATATTCACGAGCGCGTGAGTGCAAAAGCCATTGTGAAGGTAGCAGAGCGGGAAAACGTCCAACGCGAACTCTTTGCCGACCCACAACTGAAATACCTAGAGGCGGTGCAATTTTACCAACACGATGTGGATTGGACGAACCGCCTCATCTTGGGTGATAGCCTGACCGTGATGAGCTCTTTGGCAGAACGCGAAGACCTTGCGGGCAAGGTCCAGATGATTTACATTGACCCACCCTACGGCATCAGGTTCGCGTCAAACTTCCAGCCCACGGTCTTTCAACGCGATGTGAAGGACAAAGCAGGTGATTTGACACGCGAGCGGGAGCAGATTAAAGCCTACCGCGATACATGGACCCTCGGCATCCACTCCTACCTCGCCTACCTGCGGGACCGGTTGATTGTTGCCAAAGAACTATTGACCGATAGCGGGAGTATCTTTGTTCAGATTAGTGACGAGAATGTTCATCGGGTGCGGTGTATCATGGACGAGGTGTTTGGCAGTGAAAATTTTGTTTCCACAATCACATGGACACGTGGCGGCATGACTTCCGCAACAGGACTAGCGGCAGTATTTGATTATCTCCTATGGTATGCGAAAGATAAAGAGCAGATGAAATATCATCAACTCTGGTTTGAACGAGATGAACGCAAACAGGATCCGCGTCTCGGAACTTATACTTACGTTGAATTGCCGGATGGCATCCGTCGTGGGATGACACAAGAAGAGATAGAAAACCCGGCTATATTGCCCAAGGGAAGCCGGAGATTTGCAACTTATCGAGTAACATCACAGACGAGTGGCAGTGCTACCTATGAATATGAATTTCAAGGAAGGTCTTTCACGCCTCCTGGTAGTACAGGTTGGCGAACAAGTCGCAAAGGATTAGATCGGCTGACATACCAAGGAAGACTTACCGGTACAGGACGTCTTCTGTACTACATTAGATACGCTAGCGATTTTCCAGGGCGTGCCATTACCAACATGTGGACCGATACCGGACAGGGACGCGCTGGAAAAAACTATGTTGTAGAAACTAATCCCAAAGTCATTCAACGGTGCCTCCTCATGACCACTGACCCCGGGGACCTCGTCCTCGATCCCACCTGTGGAAGCGGAACTACCGCCGACGTCGCGGAGGAGTGGGGCAGACGGTGGATAGCCATTGATACGAGTCGGGTTGCAATCGCCTTAGCGCGTCAACGCCTCCTGACAGGGACCTTCGACTACTACCAACTCAACGACGCATCGGAAGGGGTTGCAGGCGGTTTTGTCAACAAAACGGTTCCGCACATTACCCTCAGAAGCATCGCTCAAAATACCGCTCTGGATCCCATCTTTGCGAAATATGAGCCGATTCTGGCGGAAAAGTTAGAAACCCTCAACCTTGCCCTAGCGGGAGTTACGCCAGAGCTTCGGACTAAATTGCTTTCCAAACTTGCTGAAAAAGAGCGGCGTGAGGGGAAAAGATCTATAACGGATACGGATCGACGACGCTGGCAACTTCCAAATGGGGCGTGGCAGGAGTGGGAGGTGCCCTTTGACACCGATCCCGATTGGCCCGACGCGTTGCGTGAAGCATTAACCGATTATCGTGAGGCGTTTCGGGCAAAGATGGAAGCGGTGAACGGCTGCATTGCCGCATCTGCTGACAGTGAGGAATTGGTCGATCAGCCGGAGGTGGATAGGAAGAAGCTGCGGGTAAGTGGCCCCTTCACAGTGGAGGCGGTGCAGCCCGCGGAAGCATCGCTCGGCTTCGATTCGCCCATCGGGGGCGAACCGGAGGAAGATTTGGACGCATTTGAGTCTGATGGCGTTGCCGGTGAACCCGCCAACGCCGAAGCGTATCTCGATCAAATGATTCGTTTATTGCGAAATGACGGGGTGCGCTTCCCTGATAATCAGAAAATGAAATTCGCGGCACTCGATCCACTTGAGGAGGATATTCTTCACGCCGAAGGGAGTTGGGAAGGCAATGATGAGGAGCGGAATGTGGCGGTGGTATTTGGACCGCAGCACGGGCCTGTGACGACAACGCAGGTTGAGGCGTGCTTACCTATTGCATCCCAACGCGGGTACAATCAGCTAATTTTTGCAGGCTTCAGTTTCGACGGGGCAGCGCAAGCGACCCTCCAAGCCGATCCGCATCCAAGGGTTCGCATCCACATGGCGCACATTAATCCTGATGTAACGATGGGGGATCTACTCAAGGAAACCCCCTCCAGCCAACTGTTCACTGTGTTTGGGGCACCGCGCACTGAAATCGAAATGACAAAAGACGAGGAATATATTGTCAAGATGGAGGGGGTGGATATCTACAATCCCGTGGAGAACATGGTGAGCTCCGCAGGCAGTGACAAGGTGGCAGCATGGTTCATTGACAGTGATTACGATGGTCGTACCTTCTGCATCACCCAAGCGTTTTTCCCCGACAAAAAGGCGTGGAACAAGATAGCGAGGGCACTCAAAGGTGTAATTGACACAGAACGTTTTGAGAAGTTTAGTGGGACCGAATCGCTGCCATTCCCTGCGGGGGAACACCACCGCGTCGCGATCAAGGTAATTGACCCTCGTGGGAATGAGGTGATGCGGGTGCACGATTTAGGTAAGCGAGGGTACTGATTTGCCCCGGGATTGTCAGAATCAGGATTCTCAGGATGAAAGGATTTTCAGGATAATAGTATTTTGTGGGGTAATGGTGTCTGGTATTGGGCTAGAGTCAGGGTATCCTCGGTAATTCATTGCCGGTGAACCTGCTCTCAACGCCTGATGAATCGGGCGACTACAGTTCATCTGACAGTAGTAGGTACGCTCCGCGTCCCCTCCTCCTGCTAAATCCCCTGTGGGTTGTCTGTCAGTTCCTGGCTCAGCCTAGAACGTTCTGATACCGTGTGGGTATTCGGGATAGAGGGGGGACACGCCACCGGGTTGCGTCCCCGCTTGCGCTCTTCCCCCTGCTTGCGGGGGGACCGAGGGGGGTCTTGGGTTCTTGGCGGGGGAAGGGGTATTACGGCATAAGCCGTATGCCGCATTCTCATAAAAAATCCGCGAAATCCAATAACCCGTCAGACACTTTCTAAATCCGACCATACTTCATACATACGATACGGAGGCAGAAAATCAGTAAGAACCACGACAATTAACCGACGAATAAGGAACCTGCATGAATACAGACCAACTTGAAATCCCAATCCAACCCGTTGAACGTCCTATCCTGTGCAAACCGTACGAAGAACCGGACGCACATTGGGTTTACGATACCGACACCGGGGAAGCGGTCAAGCAACCGGGCAGGCGCGAGGCTGGGTACTGGTACAAAACGCAACGCACAGGCAGCGGACAACTCCAACTCTTTCAAGAGGAAGAACGGGATGACCTGCCGCTGGTGAACGCGCTGCGCGGTGATGTCAGGAGATGGCGAGCAGCGAATTACCGGAACGCAACCAGTGTGACGCGGGAGCTGCTGCGCCACTGGACGCGAGAGGATAAGGAACGCCGCCTCTTTTTCTGCCAGCGCGAAGCGGTTGAAACAATCATATACATTGCGGAGATTCTCCGGGCGAACAGGCGGATTGGATTCAACCCCCAATTTACAGATGCAGATCTCGCTAAATTGGTTGACCCTCCCAACATCCCCGATATCCCGGACCTAATCCGTTACGGCTGCAAAATGGCGACCGGCAGCGGCAAGACAGTGGTGATGGCGATGCTAATTGCGTGGGCGTTCTGCAATCGCGGGAAAGTCCCTTCCGATGAGCGTTTTCCGGCAGCAGCCCTGATTGTTTGTCCAAATCTGACTATCAAAGAACGGCTTCAGGTCTTGCGACCCGCATCCCCGGACAACTATTATGATGCGTTTGAACTCATCCCGACCAAGCTCCGCCCGTTGCTTAATAAAGGGAAGGTGCTTGTGACCAACTGGCATCAATTCGCTCCGGAGTCCGCGCACAGTGAAGGCGGTCAAAGCTACGCGGTCGTGGACAAAGGTGAGGAGACACCGGACGCCTTTGCCAAGCGTGTATTGGGCGAGCTGCATGAACGCGCCCCCATCATGGTGCTGAACGATGAAGGGCATCACGCCTACCGCCCCGCATCTGCTGAGGGAAGGCTATCCGCCGATGCCAAAAAGGAACGCGAAGCAGCCACCGTCTGGATTAGCGGCTTGGACACGATTAATCAAGCGTGCGGTGTCCGTTTTTGTGTCGATCTCTCCGCTACGCCTTTCTATATTGCAGGCAGCGGTCATCCGGAGGGCTCCCCCTTCCCGTGGCTCGTCAGCGATTTCGGGTTGGTGGACGCAATCGAGAGCGGCATCACGAAGATTCCCCGATTGCCGGTGAGCGATACGACGGGTAGACCCGAACCGAAATTCTTCCGACTTTGGGAGGCGATTCAAGCGGAGATCCTGCCAGCGGATCGATTGCCGGGCAAAAAGCCGAAACCGGAGGCCGTCTATCGTGAGGCGGAAGACGCACTTAACACCCTCGCTAGCCAGTGGAAAGAACGCTTTGAATACATCCAACAGGCGTCGGACGCCCAAGAGAAAACGCCCCCTGTGATGATCATTGTCTGCGACAACACCAATATCGCAGCGCACTTCTTTAAAAAAATCTCCGGCGAGGAGGTCGTTGAGTCTGATGTAGGGGCATCCCCTACGGTTGACCGCAATCGAGGAAAAGGAAAAAAGAAAAAACAGACCCAAACTGTCTACGGACAAGGGCAGGTATTTCCCGATATGCTGTCGAACACGGAAAGCAATTCACACACCTTGCGAATTGACAGCAAAATGTTGGCAGAAGCGGAAAGCGAAGACCCTCAAAAGAACAGGACGCAAGCGGCAGAGGATTTGCGTCGGGTTGTCGCAACAATTGGGAAATCGGGGCAGCCCGGCGAACAGATCCGATGCGTCGTCTCTGTGGCGATGCTGAACGAGGGATGGGACGCGAATAACGTCACCCATATTCTGGGACTACGTGCCTTCAGCAGCCAGTTACTTTGTGAGCAGGTGGTTGGGCGTGGATTGCGGCGTATGAATTACACGCCAGACCCAGAAACCGGGTTGCTGACCGAGGAATATGTGGATGTATACGGCATCCCATTTTCTGTAATCCCGTTCAAGGGCCGCCCCACGAACCAACATGAGCCCGACGACAAACCGAAAAACCACGTCCGTGCGATGCCGGAGCGGGCGGATTTTGAGATAAGATTTCCCGTCGTTGAAGGATACGCCTTCGCCCTGAAAAAGGACGAAATTAGTGCAGACATTCACTCAATGACACCGCTCAAACTTGAACCGGAACACACACCGACTGCTGTTTTTGTCAAACCGGCATCCGGCTACGAAATCGGTGCACCAACTATCTTAGGTCCCGGGGATTTCGTTGAGCAGAACCGCACGGCATATTACGAAGCAACCCACATTCAACATATCAAGTTTGAGATCGCCCGTCGGATTGTTACAGCACTGGTCGGCGATCCGGTAAATCAACCCAATTCAGAGGGCAATCCCAATCTCCGGATGCAATCTCGACATCGGCTATTTCCTCAAGTGTTTCGTCTAATTGATACCTACGTTGAAAAAAAGGTGGATTTTAGCGGGTGTGACCGACGTGAACTCGGGCAAGAGAAATATGTAACTCGTATCGTTGAGCGGCTTCTAACAGCAATTCACCCCACTGAAACGGACGGTGAATCCCCGCTACTACCCATCCTGAACCGCTACAAGCCAATCGGCACATCATCAGAGGTGGACTTTATGACCACGCGCCCCTGTCACGGAACACATCGGAGCCAAATTAATCAAGCGGTGCTAGATACCCAGAGGTGGGAGCGTTCCGCCTGTTTTTGGCTGGAGCAATCCGAGGCGGTGGCGTACTATGTTCGGAATGATCATCTGGGGTTCAGCATTCCGTATGAGTATACCGGCGTTCCTCACAGCTATGAACCGGATTTTATCGTCCGACTTAAGAACGGTGTCCACTTGATTCTAGAAATTAAGGGTTTTGAAACCGAGCAAGACCGCGCCAAACACGCGGGGGCGAAGCGGTGGGTATCCGCAGTCAATAATTGGGGAGATCTTGGAAAATGGGATTTCCACGTTTGCAAAGACCCCCAACGACTTCGGCACGAATTGGCGTTTTTGGGACGCGGCAAGGAGTTTTAGATGTTTGAACAACTACTAAAATATCCAATTGACATCTTCCGTCAGGGGGATTTCTATTTCGGGATTCGCCTGCCGGGGCTTATTCTATTTCTTATCTTCGTGGGCTTGATTGCGGGGGCAATCTGGGCGTATCGAACGACCCGGGGACGGACACATCAGGGATTCCGCGGCTTTCTTATCTTCCTCCGAGCCCTCGCGCTCTGCGGGTTAGCGTTCTGTCTGCTCAAGCCTTTTGTGACGGTCTACCAAACCAGCCCGGACGACTCCTATCTCGCGGTGCTAGTGGATGAGTCAAAAAGTATGCAGGTGACCGATTCCGTGGATCAGGAATCTCGTCTGAGCAGCGTAAACAATCTGCTCTTTAATCCTGAAGGCGGGATACTCAATTCGCTCAATGAGAAATTCAAAACACGCCTTTTCTCCTTCGCTGCGGTTCCCAAACGGATGACTCCCGTTGCGTTGAGCGAAGCAAACGGTGAAACCACGAATATCCCCGCTGCGCTGAATGAGACATTAGACAATCTGCAAGGGGTGCCGCTGTCGGGCGTCGTGATATTCTCCGATGGCGCAGATGCGAGTGGCGAAGATATCACCAAACTTGCGTTTCGGTTGCGCGATCGCAAGGTGCCAGTTCATACGGTCGGGATCGGTTCACCGGAAGGGGTTAAAGATATTGAGGTGTTGAAAGTTGATGCCCCACGAAAGGCAGAAGAGGATTTTCCTGTTGAAATCTGGGCGACCATCCGCCGCAAAGGCTACAACCCACGGGAAGTGACGCTGAGACTCAGGGATGAAAACCGTGTCGTCAAAACGTTCAACGTCAATCTCAACGAAGAACGTCCCACCCGCCGCGTACGGATCAAGTTTATTCCACGAAATCCGGGGACGCAGAAGTACGTGGTGGAAATTCCAACCGAAATTGACGAGGCTGTTCCACAAAACAATACCAAGAAGTTTCTGTTAAAGGTCGCACCTAGTAAGCGCGTTAAGATTTTATATGTTGAGGGTCTAGCTCGTTGGGAATTTAAATACATCAGGCGTGCCTTGGAGAACGATCCAAATATCCAATTGACAGTTAGATACGTCACCTCTGATACCAGTATCGGAGGAGCGAGCAGTGCCACCGGGCATCAATTTGACCTGTATCCAACCTCAAAAGAGGTGCTCTTTGATTATGATGCAATTATCTTTGGAAATATAGGGTCATCAAAATTTACAAGACAACAACTTGAAAATACGGTTGAATTCGTTCGCACACGGGGGGGTGGATTTCTGATGCTTGGTGGAGCACATTCGCTGGGCAATCACAATATAGAGGATTCCTATATTAATACACCGATTGCACAGGTTCTCCCGGTCGAACTTGAGTTAGGGGCACCACCGTCTCCAACCCCACCGATACGCCGGTTTACAATCCCTCCCCGACGAGATCGGCAGCCCTCGACTGCGGAAGATACTTTACAATTGACTGCTGAAGGGAAGATAGATCCGTTGATGGCTCTGGCGGACGAACCGCGCGAGAACGTGATGCGTTGGGAACAATTGACCTTATCTAGTTATAGCCGGGTGCGGCGAGCCAAAGCAGGCGCGACAGTTCTCGCTGTGCATCCCACGGACAGCAATGAATTTGGCAATCGTATCCTCATCGCAACCCACAACTACAATGCCGGTCGGGGTATGGTTTTTACACCTCTGAGTTCGTGGAACTGGCAGATGCACATGCCATATGAAGATGATAGCCATGAACGCTTCTGGCGTCAGACAGCGAAGTGGTTGACAACCGTCCAGAAAGATCAGCTCAAGCTGAATATCCCAAAAACCGCTTATGCCCTGAAGGAAGCGGTGATCATTAACGCAACTGCTTATAATCACCAATTTGAATTGACCAATCAAGCGAAAATCCGTGCCATCATCACAGACGAAAATGGCAGAAAACGGGAGATTTCACTTGAGCAGGTACTTGGGCAGGACGGGCTATATACGGGGCGATTTATCCCGCCTCGGCGCGGCGAGTATCGGGTTACTTTGGTTGGCATGTTAGGCGGTACAAGTCTGGGTGAGCAGAGCGGCCTCTTTGAAGTTGCCGAATCTTACGCTGAATTCACAAACGCAGAACTTAATGCACAATTGCTGCAAACGCTCGCTAACACCAGCGGTGGCAAGTATTATACCCTCGAAGATGCATCCCAGATGGTGAACCATATCCCCTTGGTTGAGAGTGCAACGTCGCGCCTCGTTGACGAAGAGATTTGGGATATGCCGCTCATTTTCGGAAGCGTCATTCTGCTTTTGGGGCTAGAGTGGTTTTTACGCAAACGACGCGGCTTGGCATAATAAAACGCATTACCCCCCTCGGTCCCCCCGCAAGCAGGGGGAGGGGTAAGCCCGTGAGGTTTATTCAGATAAATATCAACAACCCTAGTCCCCCCGCAAGCAGGGGGAGGGGCAAGCGGGAGGCCTAAAGGGGTCCAGTCCCGCTTCGGTTGCTCTCCCAAGGGAATGCTTACGGCATCATGGATTCACGGTTTCATCGGGAGAGAGACGAAGAAATGAAACCGGAACCTTTCCTGACGAAGGGGAAGCCGGTGCTCTCGCTTTCTCGTCTTCTTTTCTTTGCATTCCCCTTCCCCCTGCTAAATACCCGGTGGGTTGTCCGTCAGTTCCTGGCTCATTGAGCCTACCCCCCTCAATCCCCCCGCAAGCAGGGGGAAGAGATACCGTGTGGGTATTCGGGACTGAGGGGGGCGTCCAAGCGTTCTATTAAAAACCAGTAACTATTTATCCCCTAATAAAATTGAGGTTCATGTCAAAAGAGTGTGCAAAAATCCCCGGAACATCGTGCAACCGTCTTGGCTCAATTTACCAAACACCAGCGTCCAACACGATTGGTATTTGCCCCCGAGTTTTTTTTCGGAAAGACTCGTTTTCTGTTGCACGATTTCTTAACATGAGCGGAAATCGAATTGCGACAACATATCAAAAATAGGAGGAGTTACCACATTGAATCAGAATTTACCTGACGCAACAGGACATTTCGGGGAATTCGGCGGCAGATATGCTCCGGAGACATTAATGTCCCCGTTATTAGAGCTAGAGGACGCCTATATGTCCCTAAGAGAGGACTCCGATTTCCAAGAGGAATTTCAATACTACCTCCGTGAATATGTCGGGCGTCCCAACCCGCTGTACTACGCCGAGCGTCTGACCCAAGCACTCGGTGGAGCAAAAATCTACCTCAAGCGAGAGGACCTCAATCACACGGGTGCACACAAAATCAACAACACCATCGGGCAGATCTTGCTCGCTCGACGGATGGGCAAAAATCGGATTATCGCTGAGACAGGTGCCGGACAACATGGCGTCGCAACAGCAACCGTAGCAGCAAAGTTCGATATGGAGTGCGAAGTCTATATGGGCGAAGAGGATATAGTGAGACAAGCCCTGAACGTTTTTCGTATGCGATTGTTGGGCACAAAGGTAACGCCGGTAGACTCTGGCTCGTGCACGCTCAAGGATGCAATCAACGCCGCTTTCCGCGATTGGGTAACGAATGTTCGGACGACATACTATCTGATCGGATCTGTCGTTGGTCCCCACCCGTATCCGATGATTGTTCGAGATTTTCAAGCTGTCATCGGTCAGGAAGCCAGATCGCAGACCCTTAAGCAAGCAGGACGATTACCAGATTATGTCGTTGCCTGCGTCGGCGGTGGCAGCAATTCGGTAGGCATGTTTTACCCGTTCTACTCGGATAGCACTGTGAAGCTAATCGGCGTCGAAGCGGCAGGCGAAAGTATACTCAGCGGCAAACACGCGGCCCCCATTAGCGCGGGCAGCATTGGTGTGTTTCACGGTGCGAAGTGCTACCTGCTACAGGAAGACGACGGGCAAATCACGCCTGCACACTCCATTTCAGCGGGTTTGGATTATCCCGGTGTTGGTCCCGAACATAGCTTCTACAAGGCAACAGGTCGCGCCGAATATGTTTCGGTTACTGATGAGGAATCGGTCGAAGGGTTCAAGCTATTATCAGAGGCAGAAGGAATCATCCCCGCGCTGGAAGCAGCCCACGCGATGGCATACCTCAGCAAACTCGCACCGACACTCAATCGAGACCAAATCATTGTCCTCTGCCTCTCCGGGCGTGGGGATAAAGATGTGTACACCATTGCCAAAGTACTCGGCGTAGAACTGTAGCGGAACGGGTGTGCCTCTCAGGGTACGAGATATAATCAGTTGTAATAACGTGTAGCCCGATATTCACATCTCGACACGACTGCCTCCGGGTTTGGCACAGCGAAGACAGGATAACCTTATGGCTAAAAGCGCGGATTTCTCCATAACTGTTGAACGGGACGTTCCCACCGAAATGCGCGACGGTGTACTGCTACGGTCGGACATATATCGCCCAGTTGGGGCGGCAGCCTGTCCGGTGTTATTGTGCCGCACGCCGTATGACAAGGGGCAAGAGGCCTATATCCAGACAGCGCGAGCATTGGCTGCCAACGGTTACATCGCTATCGTCCAAGATATCCGAGGACGGGGTGTTTCCGATGGGGAGTATTTCTGGCAATTTCAGAACAACGCGGAGACCTTCGACGTCCAAGATGGTTACGATACCGTTGAGTGGGCAGCGGGTATACCCGGTAGCGATGGACAGGCCGGGACATGGGGGCACTCCTATCCGTCGTGGTGTATCTGGCGTCTCGCTGGAACGCAGCCGCCCTCTCTCAAGGCGTTGTTTGCAAGTGGTATGTCGGCGCGGCTGCTTGATCTAAACTTTGGCATCTTTGAAACAGGGCGTCGCCTCCAGTGGACTCACAAGATGGCGGTCAACGCACGTCGCCGGGTGGGGGACGAGTTTGGTCCCAAATCCGAGGATGAAGCCGATGCCCAGTGGTACGAAGTAGAACGTGGTAAGTGGATCTGGTATCTGCCGTTGGACGGACTCCCCGACTATCTGTTTTCCACCCTGACCCCACTCCTCAAAACCTATCTCAGAGAACAAAATAAGGAGTTCTGGGCGTTTCAAGAGATTCACCACAAGGTGAACGTCCCCACATGCCAGTTGACGGGTTGGTACGACCGGCTCATCGGGACAATTGACAACTTCACAGGTATGGTAAAAGCAGGTCCCGAATTGTTGCGAAACCAACACCGGCTCATCGTCGGTCCGTGGGGACATAATAGCAATAACTTAACTCGAATCCAAGGACCGCTGGACTTCGGCACTGATGCAGATACCACGTATCCTCAAGAGGTGGTCCGATGGTACAACTACCATCTCAAAGAGATTGATAATGGGGTCGAATCTGAGCCGCCGGTGAAGCTATTTATCATGGGTGAAAACAGATGGCGTTTTGAACACGAGTGGCCCCTAGCGTGTACACAATACACCGAGTTTTTCCTGCACAGTGGTGGTGCCGCCAATACCGGGCGGGGCGATGGGGTGCTTTCCATCTCTGAACCGGGGGAGGAGCCCCCCGATATGTATGATTATGATCCCAGAGATCCGGTGATGAGCCTGATGGGAATTGATGCTCAAGCGGCACCGAGAGATCAATCCCCACTGAACGGGAGAGGGGATATTCTGGTCTACCAAACACCACCGCTTCAGGAGGAGATTGAGGTGACAGGACCGGTAGTGCTGAAGCTGTGGGCTGCCTCAAGCGCACCCGACACCGATTTCACCGCCAAGTTGATTGGTGTGCACCCCAACGGTCTGGCAGTAAATCTGACATACGGCATCATGCGGGCACGGTATCGAGACGGTTACGACAATCCAAGCCTCATTGAGCCGGGGCAGCCCTATGAATACACTATCCGCCTCAATCCAACAGGGATCTTATTCCGGCGGGGGCATCGAATTCGCCTCGATGTGTCAAGTTCCGATTTCCCCAACTTTGATCGCAACCACAACACCGGCGCAGATTTCTGGTCAGATACGCAGCTACAGGTCGCACACCAAACCGTGTTCCACAATACGGAGTACCCGTCCCGGCTGATTCTGCCGATCATACCCCGATGAGGTATTTCCGCAACTTTATTTGATGGATTTGAGGGGAGAAATCGATGATAGATGGACCACGCGCATGTCAGGCAGCCGAGTTTGAAGAGGTGATTGCCCTGATTAATCAGGTGTTCAGAGCGGGGACAAACCAAGATATTCGCACAGACTATCCGTTGGTGTTTAATCATTCAAAAATGAAGTATATGCGTATCCTCAAGGTAGACGGGGTAGTTGTTGCCCATGTGCCGGTTTGGCTACGCGAGGCAGTCGTAGGAGACGACAGACTGCGGATCGGCATCATCAGTCCGACCGTTACGCACCCGGATTATCGTAGACGCGGATATGCCACCCTTTGCCTTCAGGACTGTGTCCGGATCATGGAGGACGAGGATTGCCCCTTGTCTGTGCTATGGACGCTTGAAGCAACTTTTCCCTTCTATCAGCAGTCCGGTTGGGAGGCGGTTGGATCACAGGGTTGGCTCTACCATCTTTGCCCAGAGGAACACGTACTTTTTGAGAGCAGCCCTTTCGACGTGGTTCAATACGACCCGACGCATCCCAATCAATTTCAGGCGATGATGAGGTTCCACGATGCGGAGCCACACCGAATAGCCCGCTCTAGTGAGGAATACCGCGCCCTTTTTTCTTTGCCCCAGACAACGACCTTCTTGGCGATGAACGAAGAGGAGGTCGTCGCTTATCTGATGTTCGGAGAAGGGGTAAACAAGCCCGGATTGATTGAAGGCGGGGGCGATATAGGGGGGGTAGAAACGCTGGTCAAACATGTCTTGTTAGAACGAAACATCGATTCGGAAATCCAAGTACTCCTGCCCCTGCTGCCATCGAACCTAGGACAGCTTATGGAGAGAAAGAAACCGGGGTGCGGACGCCCTATCGAAGAAGCCAAAGGCGTGGGCTATCAGATGATGCGCGTCAATAGCCTTGAGAGACTGTTAAAACAAATTGAGCATCACCTACAAAGTAGGTCGGCTGGATTGCGCGGGGAGGTTTGCCTTGTCTGTCGCGAAACGGACGAAGTCGTGACCCTCAAGTTTCAGGATGGGGCGGTTGACCTCTCAACTGAGCGATCAGCGGAGCTTGTGGTATTAACCCGTCGGCAACTGACGCAGCTGATTTTTGGTGCACATTCTACCGCAAAGCCGGTAGAATTTAGCGGTATAACGGGTGAAATTCTACAAACGATATTCCCTGTGTACGTCCCGATCTGGGAGTTAGATCACTCCTAACCCTGAAGCGAGGCATGAAAAATGGCAGTTAGGGAAATTTTACTGCTGGGAAACCCTAAACTTTTTGAGATGTGTACGCCAGTACAAGAAGCGCAGCTGGCAGAGATTAAACCTATCATCCAAGATCTCCATGACACGCTGATGGCTTTCAAAGAAAAATACAACGCTGGACGAGCCATCGCCGCACCGCAGATTGGCGTGATGAAACGGATGGTCTACATGCACATTGAGGAGCCGGTGGTCTTTATCAACCCGGTCTTAGATCTCAAAAGCACGACGATGATGGAGCTGTGGGATGACTGCATGAGTTTTCCTGAACTCCTCGTCAAGGTGCATCGCCATCAGAGGTGTCGGATTATATATCGGGATGAGAATTGGGAGGAACAAAGCATGGGGCTTGAGGGAGACCTCTCGGAACTGTTACAGCACGAGGTAGATCATCTCGATGGCATATTGGCGGTGCAGCGGGCAATTGACGATAGGTCTTTCGCCCTTAGAAGTCAGCGACAGTTCTTAAATGAAGAAAGGGAAACCGAGTGAATCTTAACAAACGTCAAAGGAAACTACTCAAGCGCACCTTTCTAGACTACCAGCAAACAGCGGAATTTTTCAAAAATCCGCTCATCGTACAGCGTGCGGAGGGACTCTACTATTGGGATGTAGAGGGAAAGCGTTATTTTGACGGAATCGGCGGGATATTCGTCGCTACGCTTGGACACAAGCACCCGCGACTTATGGCGGCGATGCAGCAGCAGATGGAAACGTTGAGTTTTGTGCCTTCTATGCACGGGATTGCAGATATCACGCTGGATTTCATCGAGAAGCTGGGCGAGGTCACGCCCGGTCATTTGAACTATATCAAACCCTACAGCGGCGGTTCGGAGTCAATCGAGTCCGCCATGAAGTTCACCCGTCAGTATTTTAAGCAGAGCGGCCAACCGGGCAAGTACAAGTTCATCAGCCGGTATTTGGGGTATCACGGAGCGACCTTCGGTGCCATGTCTGCCAGCGGCACCGGTAAGCGCAAAACTGCGTTTGAGCCGCAGATGGGGGGCTTTCTCAAGGTGTTTCCACCGACCTATTACCGTGACCGCTTCTCTTCTTGGGAGGAGTGCAACCGCTTTTGTGCACAGATGTTTGAGGACGTGATCATTAACGAAGACCCGGATACCGTCGCCGGCCTCATTATCGAACCTATCGGTAACACAGGGGGCATGATCACGCCAACTGTGGAGTATTTTCAGATAATCCGCGAGATTTGCGATTGCTATAATGTCATTCTAATCTACGATGAAATCATCACCGGATTTGCTCGGACGGGATCTATGTTCGCGGCGCAGACCTTCGGTGTAACACCGGATATTATCTGCGGCGGGAAGGGACTTTCGAGCGGGGCAATCCCCTTGGGTGCTATGATGGCGCGGGAGGACATGGGGGAGATCTTCTACGGTCCGGCAGCGGATGACGTGAATTTTGCACATGGTCATACATTCGCAGGCAATCCGCTTGCGTGCGCTGTGGGCATCGCCGTTATTGATGAAATTGCGGAAAAGCAACTCGATTACAAAGCGCGTGAATTGGGAGACTATCTTACAGCAAGACTTGAGGGATTGAAGCGGTACGGCGTTGTCCGTGAAGTCCGTGGACGGGGTGTATTGCGGGGCGTAGAGTTAGTGAAGAATAACCATACCATGCAGCCTTATCCCGAACTGGGGAGTGCTTTGAAGCAGACTGCGCTCAAAAACGGTCTAGTTATTCGTGTCGATCCGACATGGTTTGCGGTAGCACCGGCGTTGATTGCGGAGAAATCGGATATAGATGAGCTGTGCGATCTGATTGAAAAAAGCCTGATAGATGCCTTGGAACGAGTAAAACCTTGACTTATTCTTAATTTCAACAATCAAACCGTCCCATGATTCCAGACCTTTGCTAAGTTGAGTGGGTTCCTTTATCATGAGATTCATCGGTAAAGTTGCTCCCAAATTGAGGGTGGGACAAAAAAGATTACCAATTTGAAAGATTTTGTCATATATCGAGGCGGAGATACTCGACTCATTGTCCCCAAAACGAGAAAAACTCGGATTAACAATAGGAGTCTCTCATGAGAGTTATGGTTCCACCAATTAAGTGCCAAGGGATAAAGAGCAAGCTTATACCTTGGATTAAGCGAACCGTAGACTGGTCTTTCGATGGGACATGGATCGAACCTTTTATGGGATCAGGGGGCGTCGGTTTCAATATCATGCCGCGCAATGCACTGTTTGCAGATAGTAACCCGCACTTAATTAACTTCTATGGGGCGATTGCTATCGGAAGCCTCGACGGTTTGAAAGTTAGAAATTTTCTTGAACGTGAAGGTGAAATCCTGTCTCAATGTGGTAAAGGTTACTACTATGAGGTGCGAGCCCGGTTCAATAAGTATCACGACCCTTTAGATTTCCTTTTTCTGAACCGATCCTGCTTCAACGGCGTGATTCGATTTAACAGCAAGGGCGGCTTCAATGTTCCCTTCGGTCACAAACCACAGCGATTTTCCAAGGCATATATTACCAAGATTGTGAATCAGGTTGACTTTGTTCACGCCATTTCACGGGATTTTAACTGGTCATTCGTATGCCAAGACTTTAGAGAAACACTGAGTGGAATTTCTGAGAGTGATTTTATATATTGCGATCCGCCTTACGTTGGAAGGCACGTTGATTACTTCGATAGCTGGAACGAAGATAATGAGCGCCAACTGTTCACGATTCTGAGTCAGTGCCCTTGCAAGTTTATTTTATCGACTTGGCATAGTAACCAGCACCGAGAAAACGCCTTCCTCCGTACGCTGTGGTCAAGATTTAACATCCTCACTAAGGAACATTTTTATCACGTTGGTGCAAAGGAAGCCAATAGAAAACCGGTGCTTGAGGCATTGGTAACAAACTTTACCCCTAAACACTTGCATGAAGCCCTAATCGAGCGACCTGAGCAGTTAATGCTTCCCGAAAAAATCGTAGAATAGCAAACTTTCACCGATTTAGCCAATGGAGATGGTTAGAACGTAAACAGCCTGCCATTTACCCATTTTCCGCGTTAAAAAGGAAGTTGACACCTCTCAGAATCCATGATAAGCTTTTCTATGAAACATCTTTAAGGAGGGAATCAGATGCAACCTTTTCTCGATTCGACAGATGTTGTGAATGATGAACTTGAACTGCGGGAACGCGCGCAGCGAGACGGATATCTATTCATGCGTGGGCTGCTACCCATCGACGTGCTGGAGAACTTGCGGATGCAGTGTCTTGAGATTGCACGTGATGCAGGTTGGGTTAAGAAAGACACATCCTTGGGAGATGCCATCGCAGACCTAGACGGTTTTTGTGTCGAACCGGAACCGGAGTACATGGGGGTGTATGCCCACATGTACAAACTCCAAGAATTTCAGGCACTACAACACCACCCAAACCTGATTGGGGTAATAGAGCGGATACTGGGCGATCCAGCGATGCCGCACGCTCGCATCATCGGACGAACAATCTTTCCGCAACGGGAAGTGTTCACCACCCCCCCGCATCAAGACTTTATCCCTATCCAAGGTACAGTCGAGACCTACACCGCATGGATACCCTTAAGCGATATACCACCAGAATTGGGGGGACTCCAGATTGCGTCCGGATCGCATCGGCACGGCATCTACGATTTTCGCCCTGCGATGGGCGCGGGTGGCATTGCGGTCACCAATCCGCTCGAAGGCACGTGGGTAAACAACCCGTTCAAGCAGGGAGATGTTCTAATCTTCCACAGCATGGCAGTGCACAAGGGAATGTCCAACTCCAGCGACCGGCTCCGAATGTCAATTGACGCTAGATACCAGAAAATCAGTGACCCGATTGCCCCGGGCAGCTTGCTACCACATGCCCAGCCGGCCACTTGGGAAGATATTTACACGGATTGGCCTCCCAATGATTTGCAGTATTACTGGCAGAAGTGGGATATGGAGGTGAAGGAATACGATAATAGCTATCACGAAAAACGGGACCAGATGGGACTTGAGATGGCGGAAAAGGGGGACAAACGCTCAATCTCGGTGCTCCAGCGAATCGTCGCCCGCGACAGCGATGCGGCAAAACGGGAGAGGGCAGCGGACTTACTTGCAACGCTTGAAGCCTCATAAGTTACTGTAGATATTTGCCCACTAGCAGATCGAGTTTCTGCTTCGTCGATGCGGGTATTCGCGTCGGATCTGTGGCAATTGACTTTTCAAGGGCTTGAGGGCAAGGACATCCTGCACGTTTCTCAGGAATGTTGGGTATCACACTCCTGACGATGCGTTTAGCAGTTTCCACATTTGCAGACAAGTTTTGGAAAATCATCTCTGCTGTGACCGCGTCATGATCCGGATGCCAACAGTCGTAATCGGTTGAACAAGCGAGAACGCCGTAACAGATTTCTGCCTCGCGGGCAAGCTTTGCCTCCGGCGCAGCGGTCATACCGATGATATCGAAGTCAAGCTGTCTATAAACATTCGATTCGGCTTCGGTAGAGAAGGCAGGCCCCTCCATACAGATATATGTGCCACCCTTATGAACGGTTGCGCCAATATCACCGGCACCGTCATACAGCAGTTGACTCAGGATGGGGCAAAACGGGTGGGCGAGACTGACGTGGGCAGAAAGTCCTTCACCAAAGAAGGTGTCCACCCGATTCTTGGTATGGTCATAGAGTTGATCGGGAACAACAAAGTGGCGTGGCTCGATTTCAGCTCGGAGGCTACCGACTGCACTTGCAGAGATAATCCATTCAATCCCTAAGCTTTTTAAGGCATAGATGTTAGCACGTACATTAATTTCCGATGCGAGCAACCGATGCCCCACGCCGTGGCGCGGTAGAAATACAACGCGCGTTCCTTCAATTGTACCTAGAACTAACGAATCACTCGGTTTTCCAAAGGGGGTCTCAACCTCGATCTCTTCCAGGTCCATTAGTCCCTCCATCTGATAAAATCCTGAGCCGCCAATCACGCCGATTTTAACACTCATAAATTCTCCATTCTATCCAATGAATTAGGAAAGTGTGAACTATATCACGTTGTCCGTTCCATTTAGGTCAGTATACTTCCTATCGTTGACAAACCCGGGGGCATCCCTCAATAAAGTAAAAATGCTTGGCTATTTTATCAGATTGACACACTGTTTTCAACTGATTTTCAGTAAATCCGGGAAGCAAAAAGGAGACACCGATTATGAATGAGTTTGAAAAGGTAATCGCAAAATACAATGGAGAAGGGTTACATAGTTTGGATATTGAGACAATCCAGGTGAATATCGGTCTCAAGTGTAATCTAGAGTGCACCCATTGTCATGTGGTTTCCTCGCCGAGGCGGAAGGAGATGATGGATTGGGAGACGATGGGGCATGTGATAGCTGCTGCGGAAAAGACAAATGCCAAACTGATAGATATTACAGGCGGCGCGCCAGAAATGCATCCACGGTTTCGTCGGTTTGTAAAGACGGTTCGGGAAAAAGGATTTCCTGTTATGGTGAGAACCAATCTCACGATTTTACTTCAACCCGGTTTTGAGTCATTTCCCGTTTTCTTTCAGGAGCAATCGGTCCAACTTTGTGCATCTCTGCCCTGTTACCTCGAAGAAAACGTTGACGCACAACGCGGCACAGGCGTTTTTGAGGAAAGTATCGAAGCGTTAAAACGCCTCAACAACCACGGATATGGAATTGTCCCCCATCTTCCCTTAAACCTTGTATATAACCCTGTCGGTCCCACGCTGCCTGCAGACCAGTCTGAACTTGAAGCGGACTACAGACAGGAGTTGCGATCAGCATATGGCATAGAATTTACCCATCTACTGACAATTGCTAATATGCCCATCGGTCGGTTTCGTAGTGACTTAAAGCGTGAAAATGGGCTTGAGGGGTATAATCAGCTCCTCCACGATTCCTTTAATTCAGCGACGCTGGATGGATTAATGTGTCGCCACCAGATTAATGTTGGGTGGGATGGGAGCCTGTACGACTGCGATTTCAATTTAGCACTCAAGTTGCCAGTAGCGAAAGGGCTGCCGCAACATATAAAGGATTTAGATCCGGACCTATTTGCGCGTCGAAGAATCGTCACCGGAGGTTACTGTTTTGGTTGTACAGCGGGGAGCGGGTCATCTTGTACCGGCGCATTGGTATAAAAAGGGAACTTGGACAGATGGTGTCGTTACGTTGTGGAAATCTAGCGATTGAAGGTGAATCGAGCTCCGCGGTGGCGACCTATCTGCGGGTGAAGGAGCTCGATCTCATCTTTGACCTAGGCAGATGTCCAATGAGTTTTATCGGCACAGGCCATGTTTTCATTTCCCACTTCCATCTAGATCACTATTTTGGGGTTCCCATTTATGTCAGTCAGCGGTGGCTCAACGGCATACCGCCGGGAAACATCTACGTTCCCAAAGAGGGGGCAGATCAGTTACGAGACCTTATCGAACGGATTTCGTTGTTGGATTGTGGAAAGGTGTGGGATTACTGCTTGACACCGGTGGAAGCGGGTGAGGACATCCCATTTCGGGAGAATCTTGTGGCGCATGTCCTGCCGCTCGATCACCGTGTCCCATCGGTCGGTTACCTCGTTTGCGAGACACGGGACAAACTCAAATCCGAGTTCTTCGGTTTGCCGGGACCTGAGATTGCTCAGTTACGACGCAACGGTGTAACAGTCACAAACCGAGTGGAATTGCCACTTATTGCTTATCTGGGAGATACCCGTACCCTCCCTATTGACTCCCACCCATTGCTCAAGCGGTGTCAGGTGTTGATCTGCGAGTGTACCTTCCTGCTTCCAGAGCATCGGGAACGGGCAGCACAAACTATGCACTTACACCTAGATACCTTACCCGTGTTGTTAGAGATGTTTGAGAGCAAACACATTATCTTAACCCATTTTTCGCGGCGTTATCCCCCTGAAATGATCCGAAAGCGGATTCACGCCGTGCTTTTACCGGAAGATCGCTCGCGTGTTCAGTTACTGATTTGAGCGAGTGAATCACTTTTACGAATTTACAATTCACATAACCGTGATCGTAGAGGTGTCTATATTATGTCAGAAAAGAATGTAACACAGATATCCTGCCCTACAGAAGAAGCGAGACCAACACCATCGGAATGCTTCTTTTTCGACAATAACGGCTATCTGGTGCTGGAGAACTTCTTAGCGGAATCCCACGTGGACGAACTCCGAGAGGCACTGTTCCGGGTAATAGCCCGACGGCGCGAAAAACAGGAGAAAGAAATTCCCCATACCGGCAGGACGGATGTTAACGGCGAGAAAAGCACTCGCATCTTCTACATCCTAGACGATGACCCGCTGTTCCTGGAGATGCTGGATTGGTCCCCGATGATGCCTTACGTCAAAGGATTACTCAATGAAATGCCTCACCATCACGCTTCCGATGCTATCGTTGAGCATGAAACTGATCTCACGGAGCGGGGGATGGGGTGGCATATTGATGGGCATGACCAGGGATACCGTGGGCTTGGTGCGCCGATTCCCTTTCTCCAACTCAAGATCGGCTACTACCTGAACGATATGACCTCCCCCGGACAGGGCAATCTTTGTGTTGTCCCCGCAAGTCACAAGGCGATGCACGAGCCCCCTCAGGTTGATTTGCAGCGGCCTGACCTGTTTCCCGGGGCGGTGCAGATTTGCGCCCCTGCGGGAACAGCAATTCTGTTCCATAACGCCCTCTGGCATTCGGCGGGACCATTTACCCAAGCGGGCGGCTTTCGGCTCATGCTCTACTATGCCTATGAGCACCCCTGGATGATTGCCTCCCAAGAGCACTGGGGATATTCTAAAGGGTTCTACAACAGCCGCCTCTCCCCGGAGCAACGTAAGCTCTTTCACGGTTTCCTATTTGACCCGCCGGAGCAGCGTTGGGGATAGCGGGTATCTCTTTACTTGAATCCCAACCTTATCTAGGAAATTATTCATGAATAATTTACCAACTACAACGCAACGCCAAGCATTCGACGAGCAGGGGTATCTGTTAGTTCGTGGTGTGCTCGATAGAGGGGATTTCGCCCCGCTTCGCCGGATCATTTCGTCCGCCATCGACCATCACGCCAAAAAACTCTATGATCAAGGCAAAATCTCAAGGCTGTATGAGGAGCTTTCCTTTTACCACCGATTGACACGGATTCAGCGTGAGTCGCAGAAGGGACCGCTCTTGGGTTGGAATTGGAATAAAGAGGTCTTCAGCCGCGAGGTTTATGAACTGATAACTCATCCGAAAATCTTGGATATCGTTACCTCGCTGATTGGTCCAGAGATTACCGTCAATGGAGATTACTGGATTCGCTTCAAGATGCCGACTGGAGGAGAGTCCGTCTTTCCGTGGCACCAAGACAGCATCTACTACAATGGCAACGCCGATCCGGGGCAGCAAGTAACCCTTTCAGAGGAGAGCCAAATTCTGACGGTATGGATTCCCATGGTAGATGTTGATGAGCACAATGGCTGCTTGCAAGTAATTCCCGGAAGCCATAAACAGGGGCTTCGACCGCCACGCCGCGATGAAAATGGGCGACTCGTTCCTATAGAGGATGTTGAGAGCTGGGGAGAGGTACAAAACGTGCACATGAAGGTGGGAGATGTGCTCGTATTTGGCAATCTGACCTTTCACCGTTCGCTAGAGAATACCAGTGAGGATATTCGTTGGAGTATTGACCTCCGCTACAGTCCAACGGGTAGTTCATTGGAATGGTTGCTTCAGAAGTGGCCCGGCTTTATCGCACGCAGTCAGCAGCAGCCCGAAACGGTCGAATCTTGGGAAATGTGGGAGGCAAAAAGAACCCCTCCAGAGACAATCTAAACCGGAGAGATTGACAATGAACATGGACACAGCTCTACGCGACCTCGGTGTTCGAGACGATACGCTATCATCAGAAGATAAGCACTTCTTGGACGTAAACGGCTATCTTCCGCTTGAGAATATTCTCACTCCAAAACAGATTGCGAACATAATTCGCCGGTTGGACAAATTGGCAGCATTGGAAGGAGAGGATGCCGGCAAGGAGCTCCATCAGGAAGGGGGGACAATCAGGGTAAGCAACCTCGTCAATAAAGGTCCGATGTTCGAGATAGGCTTTTCACACCCGCGTGTGCTTGCCGCCATACGGCATGTCATAGGCCCTCGGTTCAAGCTGTCTTCTCTAGATTGCCGGATGGCACTGCCGGGACAGGGGCACCAAGCGTTTCACGCAGACTGGCGTTCGGGGGTGGAGCCGGGGGATTACTACGTTTGCAACTCCATGTGGTTACTAGACGATTTCACGGTGGAGAACGGCGCGACGCGGGTTGTGCCGGGATCACATCGTAGCGGTAAACACCCCAAGGATGCGTTGGAGGATGCAACACAAAAACACCCGGGGGAGATTCAATTGATAGCACCGTCGGGCACTGTCATTATCTTCAATTCGCATCTCTGGCACGCAGGTGGATTGAATCAAACTGACTCCCCGCGCCACGGAATGCTTGCCTATTACTGCCGTCGGGATCAAAAACAGCTGACAGACCAACGCAAATTTATCCACCCAGAAACACACGCTCGACTCAGTGAGGCAAAACGATTTATCTTAGCGGTTTGAGGGCGTAACTTGGCAAAGGGGATTATGCCTTCCGTTCTGCAAAGCACTTCCGATACAGCGCGACAATCTCTTCGTGTGTTGGCTGGCGTGGGTTGTTGGCAGGACTACCGCTCGCAATGGCGTCCGATGCCATCTGATCAACAACCGCCTCGAACTGGTCCAGATCGATTCCAATCTCTCCCAAGCGCGGCATCTGAATATCGTTAATTAGCCGCTCCACCGCTGCAATCGCGCAGTCTGCCTGCCCCATCAACGATAACCCCTCAGTCGGTTCACCCATTGCGCGAGCGATATCGGCGAAGCGAGCAGGGGTTCCAACAACGCTGAACTCCATGACATCCAGCAGCAAAACGGAATTTGATAAGCCGTGATGGATGTGAAAATATGCCCCGATTGGGCGGGACATCCCGTGCACCAACGCAACGGATGAATTGCTAAACGCCATACCGGCAATGGATGCCCCAATCATCATATCCGTCCGCGCCTCAATGTTTTCACTATTTGCCCACGCTTGACGCATTGAACCTGAGATTAGACGGATTGCCTTCAGTGATAGTGCGTCAGTAATCGGTTGAGCCCGTTTGGAGATGTAGGCTTCAATAGCATGGGTCAGAGCGTCAACCCCAACCGCCGCAGTTAGATGTGGTGGTGTTGTCAACGACAACAACGGATCGATAAGCGCGACCTGCGCTAGCAGACACGGACTGCTGAGCATCATCTTCACATTGTTTTCGGTGTCGGTGAGCACTGTAACTTTCGTACACTCGCTGCCTGTTCCGGCTGTCGTTGGGATAGCGATGAGCGGTACACCCGGATTGGGAATTTTGTCCACACCCATGTACTCTGCGAGTGGGGCGTCGTTGGTTAATTTCACGGCGATGCCCTTCCCGCAATCGATCGCGCTACCGCCGCCGATACTGACAATCAGATTGCAACCATTGCTACGGTATTGTTCCCAGCCGTCGTTGACGTTTTGCAGCGTTGGATCGGGCGTCACATCCTCGAAAACCGATGCGTCAATCCCAGCGGCGTTAAGCTGACTTACAATCCCAGCGGCGTAACCGAGTTTGGCGATGCCCGGATCGGTGACGACCAACGCTTTCTGTCCTCCCAATCGTTTCGCCCTCTCGCCGACCTGCTCCGCCGCTCCGATGCCGCTGATAACAGTTGGTGGAATCGTGAAGGAAGCTACTGTCGTATCTAAAGAGTTCATCGCGCTGCTCCTTTGGCTAAAGACGGTGAATCAGATAGCGTCAACTCACTTTGGGAAATAGTTCCTGATATTCCCGATCAAACGCCTCCGAACCGTCGTCCAAGCGGCGTTCTAAGGAAACACCCGGTAGAAACGGCGGAAGTTTGCCCGCTAGGAAAACCGCTCGATACCCACCATCCGGATAGTGCGTTTGTCGACCATCGGGCCATAGAATGGTGTGGATTTGACGTGCAACTGGCTTCTTGAAATCGGGTTCAACGCGGAACTGCTCGATCGCATCCCAGTCAAGTTCGACACCCAGTCCCGGCCCTTCCGGAACTTTAACATGTCCACCCTCCACCTTAAATTCCTTGAGCAATGTATGTGAATAAATGTTGATACACGGAATGGCGGGCCAACGTGCACTCTCCAACACAGCTCCCAAGTGGACGGAGAACATTGTGGTCAAGCCTGTTCCCACCATCTGCAACCAGAACGGCATCTGAGCCCGTTCTGCTAGAATGCCATCCTTCAGGGTGCGGTTGACCCCTCCACCGATGACAAATCCATCGCATACACCTTCCCGAATTGCGGTCATCACCGGCGGGTTTCCCATGTGCATAGCAATCGGGGTCCGGATTTTCTGTCGTAACAGCGCATTTCCGGCCACATCTTCTTGAGGAATAGGGGATTCCACAATTGCCAAATTGCTGTATTTTTGTTCCAAACGGTTGATTAACGGTGCAGCCAAATCTACTCCCAACAGCAACCCATTGAAGTCTGCGTCCAGCTTAAAGTGGGGTGATACCCCTTCACAGACTGCCCCTAACTGTTGGTCAATGTCGAACCACGGACGCGCTTTCACTTTGATATTTGTAAAACCGTGTGCCTCCGCCGTTTTTGCCTCCGCTGCCCACTCTTCGGGTTTCATATCTTGTGCCCACCAAGACACTGGACAGGTTTCGCGATACTGTGCTCCCATCAGGCGATGGCACGGCACATCCAGTAATTTGCCGGCGGCATCGAATAGTGCCATCTGTAGTCCAGCACCTAGACTATCGTCCATGAGAAGTTCAAAGAGGTTTTGATCAAGTGCCCGATTAAACTGCTCATCTCCCGATCGGCCCCAAGTATAGTGCGGAAGTGTCTCCCCGATTCCAACGACTCCCGAAGCCGTAGTCACTTTGCACAATTCCACGACCGACCAGTCGGAAACCCTTACCTCTTTAACGTGGGCACAACGTGGGTGGAAAGAGATATTTAGCACAATCCGTTCTATGTCTTTGACGGTAAAATCTTTTGAGGTCATGGTATACTCCTACAGTTCATTCAGCGTTCAATTTTTCGAGTTGTTCAACGATTGAATCCAAACTGGGACGATCAGCGTTTTTCTTGCTAATATACATCCATCTCAAAACGCCCTGTTTATCAATGAGAAGCGTTGCCGGCAGATACATATCTCGGTTGTGAAAACGGTACGGTTTAACGATTCCGTACGCTTCGTGAATGGAGGAGCCGGGATCTGCTAGCAGTGGTAGGTCCATTGTCACCGGATCTTTGAAGCGAAAAACAACCGGCTTCGGTTCGGGTTTGATAGCAACAACAGCGGTTTCATACTTCTCATCAAATAATTGGCGATTTGTCGCGAACTGCGACGTGAAATTGGCACAATGCGGTCAGTAGGTTTGCAGCAATAGCGTAACCAGTAGGTGCTTTTTCCCTTTGTAGTTGGAAAGGCTGAAAGGGATGCCAGTTTCCACATCTACCAGTCGGAAGTCCGGTGCCGGTGAACCAATTGGCAGAGGGGTATCGCGTTTAAGTTTTGCCAGCTCGGATTTGATCTGTCTAATTATGGGTTGTGCCGAATCAGCGGCGTCGGTAAATTTCCAACGCACATATCCCGATTTGTCGATGATGAGAATTTCACCTTCTCCCTGTAAACGGATAATGGTCGCATCATACGTGCTCTCGAATGCACTCGCTCTCTGATCCAATTGAGAGATAAATTCTGAGTGCCTTGTCCCATCGTGCACAACGATGAGATTAGATTTCCCATGAAAATCAGCGAATTTAATCTCCTTATCACCGGACGCAATAGTGGTCCGTAAGGCACTGTCGCCGACCTCCAAGCCTTCCGAAATAGACGCTGCAAATACAAAAAATATCACGGCAAAAACATATCGTAGCATATTTTTAGCTCAACGCAAAGGCGCAAGGTTTTTATTTATTTTTCTTCTTTGCGTCCTTGCGTTCCTTTCTTTAAGTTCCGAATGCACGACAATCCCTATTCAGTACTGTCTGTTGTCCCCTGTTCAAATCGACTTCTGATTTCGGATAACATCTCGTCAGGCAACCGACCACGTTCTGTAGCGGCGAGGTTGTCTTCAAAGTGATTGATGTTGGTGGTGCCGACGATGGCGGTGTGAACATCTGGATTGCACAGCAACCATCGCAGCGAAGCCTCCACACGGGATAGATCACCTATCACCTCCGGGGCAAGAATCTTCCGGGCGTTATACCACGTCTTGGCATTATTTTCATTGGGGTGCGACTGTTCGTAAATAGCACTTGCAATGGGCCCCTTAATGATGATGCCCCTGTCTTTCTCGCGGGCGGCAGCAATGACTTCCGCGGGTTCCTGCTGAATCACATTGTAGGTAAGCTGCAGCGTATCGTATTCACCCATCTCAATTGCCTTGCGCGCGGTATCTCCGTCCGCCGATAGACCGATAAAGCGCACCTTCCCCGCTGCCTGTGCCTTCTTGAGTCCTTCCAGCCCATCTCCAAATGCCACATCATCATAGCTAGGACTATGCAGTTGCATGATGTCAATGCAGTCGGTTTTCAGTCGCTGTAGACTCCGGTCAATCTGTGGCTCAATGGCTTTGGCGGAGTAATCTAGCGTTTGCACCCATTCACCATCAGGCTGCTGCACGCGCCACGAACCACATTTGGTGGCGAAATAAAATTCGTCTTGACGATGGCCGATGTACTTGGCAATCAGTTCCTCGCTCCAGCGATATGCCGCTGAAGAATCAATAAAATTGACGCCAGCGTCGAGGGCACGGTTGAGGAGACGTCCGACTTCATCCCCTGCCTCCGGGGCTGTCCAGCCGATGTGCCATGCGCCGAAACCGAGCTCTGACACCTCCAATTCTGTACGCCCAAGCCTGCGATATTCCATGGTCTTCCTCCTTTGCACTTTTACGTTACCTTGATCAGAAACAGATTATGCCTCAATTCTCAATCCGCGAGCTCTTTCCGAATCCACGCATGAAGGATGTGGTTGAGGATGAGGTGCACATCTTCAACCGGTCCGTAGTCGTGGCTGTCTACAACTACACTGACATCCGCGATCTCTCGGAGCTTTCCACCGCCGAACCCTGCCCAACCGATGGTTTTACATCCGATAGCGTTGGCATGACGAATCGCTCGAATAATATTCTCCGAGTTGCCACTTGCGCTGATCCCAATCACGAGATCACCGGGGTTGATCAAGTTTTTGAGTTGTTCGACAAACACATCGTCATAAGAGACATCATTGGCCCACGCTGTCATTGTCGCAACATTATCGGTCAAGCTAATCGCTCGGAAGCGGCGTGCCCCGGGAACGCTCGCGCCTTTACCCAAGTCGTTGGCAATGTGCGACGCGGTAGACGCACTGCCGCCGTTGCCGATGACGAAAATTTGCCGATCCGCCTGATATGTTTCCATCACGAGATTAATGGATTGACGAACATCGGCTAAAGAGAGGCGTTCTAAGACGCCCTGTAGATTTGAAATATATTCTTGGATACGTTCCATGAATTATCTCCAAATTTTAATTGTAGTTGGACTTACGCAGTTGAACCCTCGTTTTTACGGTCCTAATTCCCAATCACCAACGAAATTGCGGCAAGGTCACCGATGGAATCCCCTAATTCTGCCGGCATAATTTTAACCGCTTCTAAGGGACGCTGCATCGCCATTTCCGTCACGGTGCGTCGGATCGGGTCGAGTAGCAAATCGCCGGCAGCGACCGCAATTGTTCCAAGCAGAACGATTTGGGGGTTCAAGATATTGACAAGATTCGCGATCCCCCAACCCATGTAGTACGCAGTTTCCTCCACTAAAGCCATTGCCAAGGCATCACCAGCCCGTGCAGCGTGGAGCACATGCTCCGATCTGACACGATCAATCTGTCCGTCCACGAGTGCCAAGATTCTCGTGTGCGGTTGATCTGCAATTGCCTCTTGTGCGCGACGGGCAATCGAAGGCCCTGAGCACAAGGCTTCTAGGCACCCATATTGACCACAACCACACAGGGGACCGTCGGGAAGCAAGATCTGATGCCCGACCTCGCCGGCACTGTCATTTGCACCGTGATAAATCTCCCCATTGGTAACGATACCGCCGCCGATGCCTGTACTCATTGTCATGTACAGAACATAATCGTAGCCCCGTCCGCCCCCAAATCTCGCTTCTGCGAGTGCGCTTGCATTTGCATCATTCTCAATGACCGTTGGAATATGAAACTCCGACTCGATCATCCCTTTCAACGGCAGCGCATCCCACCCCGGCAGATTTGGTGGAGAATAGATAATGCCGGTTTTCGTGTCGAGCGGGCCGCCGCAGCTCACACCAATCCCTGAGATGTCTTCGCGCCGCAATCCTGCCAAATCGATCACCTCATCAACCATCTCTAAAAGCAGCTGGACAGCATGATGAGGCCCTTTCTCTGATTCGGTCGGCTTCCGCACCTTTTGAAGGATGTTTCCATTTTTATTAGCGACAACAGTGGCCAGTTTTGTCCCACCGATGTCAATCCCAACGACATATGAACCCATCTGCAAATGCTCTTAGCGAAATAAATATTTCTGTACAATATCTTCCCGCACCTGAACCCCCAAGCCGGGGGTTTCCCGCACGGCGAGATAACCATCCTCTTGAACCCACGGATCGCTGACCAGTTCGTGTTGCATCGGCGACTCGTGCGGCTTGAAATCCATCGCTACACCATGTGTTGACCCGGCGAGCAGGTGTAGACTGGCAGCGGTATTGAGGGCACTGCTCCAGGTGTGAAAACTGAACTCCAGACTTTCTGCCTCAATCAGTTTAATAACATGGAGCGATCCTGTGATGCCGTGGCAACGACCGGGATCTATCTGCACTACATCAATACCTCCCGATTGAATGAGCCGCCGGTAACTGTCGACATTCCACTCATCCTCACCCGTACCGATGGGGGTAGCGACCGCGGCCCGGAGCCGTGCATGTCCTTCAAGGTCGTGAGGCGGGAGGGGTTGCTCGATCCATCGGAGTCGATACGGCTCCAAGTCTCGAAAACGCTGAATCGCCGTGGGGACATCCCAGAGTCCGTGATGCCCGGGTGTGTCAACAATTAGTTCCAAGTCATCGCCGATAACCTCCCGCACCCGTCGGACAATTTCGATATCGCGCTGCCGGTTTTGACCGAAGAGTGCTTCGGGCCGCATACCCCAACCCGCTTTGACAACCTGATAGCCCTCCTCGCGGAGAAAACGAAATTCGTTGAGCGTCCAGTCAAAATCTTCCATGTCAAAGATAAAGGACGCCATAGCGACGACCTTGTCGTACAGCTGCCCTCCGAGCAATCGGCAAACGGGCAAGCCCAGTGCTTTTCCTTTTATATCCCAAAGTGCCATGTCCAAGGCACTCACACCAAAGGCAGCAATCCCTTCAGGCCCATACCACCAGATACGAGACTGCATTTTGTGCCAGAGTCGGTCAACATCTATCGCATCCTCACCGACAAGCAACGGCGCAAGTCCCTGTTCGATAATAACCTTGGTAGCCAACGCCGCCTCTCGGAACTGTGAAATACATTCCCCCCAGCCGATCACGCCATCTTCGGTTTCCACGCGGGCAAGGGTGATATATCGTTCAATGCCTTTGTAGTGAGGCTCTGGATATGCGAGTGGAAAGGCTTGAACATCTCGAATTTTCATTGTTTTTACCTCATGTTGAATATGCTTGTATCCAAGGTGCCGGGGACACTTTCTCTATCTGTTGGGGTCAGGCTTCGGATCCGGTCGGGATCGTAAAAACAGCAGGAAACATAAACTAACTAACAGCAGTCCTCCCATCAAAAGGAAACCCAGCGCAAATCCGTAGTATTCCCCGATCACCCCCATGCCAGCGGGGACGACCCCACCGCCAAACAGGTAAACCAAGGGGATCATCAGCGAGACGGCAACGTTTCGGGTGCGGGGCGGTCCAACGTTTGCCAACCCCAACAACGCCACCGGAAAAAAAGCGGCAACGACCGCCGGTTGGAAAAATACCACAATCACTAGAATGACATTTTGACCGAAGCCCAGCAGGCCCGTTAGAATAGCAGTCGCAGCATAAATGCCTCCCATGACCCGCTTTGCTCCAAAATGATCCGCCAACCCGCCGGCAAGAAAAAGAGTCACAAGCCCGGATAGCCGCGAGAGCCCTACGAGGGTATTCACCAGCCCCTGGTCTAGCCCCCGTTCACTGATAAGATAGACCGGAAGGATTGAGTAAACCCCAACACTTGCCCCGCAAGCCAGACTCATCAAGATAGCGATAATCCAAAATGAGGGTTGATAAAAGATTCGTCCGACGTTATCCAAGCGCGGCGGTTCACCGGCAAATCTGCCGCCCTGCCCAAACAGTGCAAATATCGCGGTCATCATTAAGCCTGCAACACCGACAATGATCAGGACACCCCGCCACGAGGTAAAACTTAAACCCAATTCGGCGATGATAGGTGCAAGGACAAATCCCATCGTTGGTCCAGCTTCATGTAGCGAAATCGCTTTCCCCCAATGCTCGGGATCTACCAGACGGGTCATCGTCGCCATCGCTGACGGAAAATAGAGCCCCGAACCCATGCCGAGCACCGTCATGCCGATTTGAATGCCGATTAGCGAACGGCTGAAAGCGATTATCAGGACTGCCACCCCACACGTTATTGAGGAAAGCAGGATTGTCCCGCGATGTGTAAGCCTTTGGGAGACGAAACCTGACCCCAGCATCACCGGAGCAAATCCGATAGAGATGAGGAGAAACAGACTTCCCGATTTCGCATGGGACAGGTGGAGCTCTTCCTCAATTTGCACCAGCAGCGGTGAAAAGACAACACGCGAAAGAAACGTGAAAAAGAGAATCCCAGCGAGAAACAGAATGGGGGTTAATATCCGATAGATACTTTTTTGACCGCTTTTGTGCACCGTAAATTTCCTACTATCACCTGCCTTGATTTAATCAATTAAGGAGCCTCCATAATCTCCACTGCTCCGCCTAACCTGCTCTTTTCAAGGGGAGATCTTTCCTACGAAAACGTAAAAAAACAGACCATCACTGTGGTTGCATTTCCGTCCAATAAACACTGTTGGAAAGAATGTCGTCACACCCCTCACCTGCAACGCCGGCGGTATACATTACGCTGGGGACGTCAACGTGGTTGTGCCCTGTTGGACGCTCCAGGTTCGGAAGCCAATGTGGAACCGCCATATCGGGTTTGGAGAGTAGTTCAACGGTAAATTTTTCATTGATGTCTGAGGCTTGCAGCCCAATGATTTCGGCACTTTTATGTCCCCAGTTTGCCTCACTGACAGTTTCAGGTTTCATCAAGGCCAGTACGATGAAAATCCGACCATCCGGAGCGATGTGGAGGGCACCATCCATAGCGAGACTCCAACCCTTCCATTCCTTGGGAAGTTCAGCGGCGAGTGAGCGACGGCACCACTTACCAGTCCCATCCAGCCGTACAACCCACGCATGGGACGGTAAGGAAAAGGAAGGACAGGTGCTGTAGAGGACACAAGGGGTGCTCTCCTGATCAACAGCAATAGAGCCGAAACGCAAATCCCTATGTTGGGTGTCAATGAGCGTGACTGTCTCGCGTGTGGCGGGAAGTAAAACCGGTGTGCCATCAACCCGTTCCCACGTTCTGCCACTGTCAGGACTACGGAGATAACCAACGGTATACGCCCGATTCTCATCGAAAATCCACAGGGTTAGATGCAACGTCCGATGGTCTTGACCCCATGCCAACGCTTGCTGAAAGCGAACATACCCGCCCTTATCGTCTTGGAAAAGGGGGATAGGTTCCTGCCAAGGTGCATTGGGCGGTTTGATGTAAAGGTTCACATACCACGGTCGATCCCCTCGATTTTCTCGACCTGTTAGGTAGAGGGTGTCATCCGATCCGCAGACCATGGTGGGATAAGTACATCGTTCACCAAACTCGATTTCGTCCCCCCACTCGGACGCGTCGTTTGGACGTACCGAACGTCGGTATCTGAAGGGGTGATGGTGCGGGTAATAAACGATGTGAAGATATCCCAAACTGTCTACCGTCAACGCAGGGCCGCCGTGGTTATCGTACGCTTCTCCGACGGTATATGTTGGGGTCCATCGGTTCGTCTTTCGGTCCAGCGTCCGGGAGCGCACCCGAAAGCCCTCAGCGATTGAGTCAAGCCATGCCACGTGCGTCTTGTTCTGAAGTGTGATTATTTTGTTGGCATCGGAGTATGCGGTAGCACGACCACAACCATGGTCTGACAGCAAAACGATATTTTTACCCACATTACTGTGTGCAGCTGTCTCCTGCAAAATCGAATTGGACATTTCTTACCTCCGCTTCTTCCGTCAGTAATTTGGACGCGTCTATCTACTCATTTGGACCTCGCTATCACGATGCTCTCAAACCCAACCGTGATTGATTGTGATGGGAGAGCCAGATGTCTGATTCGTCCAACCGGGACTACTATCTAACACTACCTCTTGACCGGTGATCGCGGACTGCTCAGCAGCAAACAGGATTTCCATAATGTGACGCCCCCATTCCCCGTGGGTCGGTGGCTCAATATCTTTTTCAATCGCTTCGGCAAAAAATTTCCACTCGTTGTGCATCTCGACCGGTGGATCATCGAAGGGCACCTCCTCCCACTTGTCTCCTTTTCCGACCCTGACATATTTTTCACCGTGCTGGCTGAATCGCAAGGTGCCATTGGCACAAATGACTTGACAACTAAAGTCTGGGGCACCATCGGCAAATCCAACCGCCACAGCAACGCCGGCAAGCCCATTTTTGTATCGGATAAAGGCGGTGGCAGAATCATCGCCTGCTTGGTAGTGTGCACGTGCACCGATAGACGCGGATACGGACACCACTTGTGATGCCATCACCCATGTGAGTCGGTCTACTACATGAACGCCGTTGGTCAGCCACATACCACCGCCGTGATAGCGACTGCGGTACTGAGGACGACGTCCCGAATAGCCCCAGTTCTTGGACATGTAGCACACTGCTGTTATGAGCGGTCCTAGATCGCCCGAATCGAGGATTTCCTTCGCCTTTACGCTTGTGCCGTAATAGTGCTGCGAATAGCCGACCATCAGCTTGACATTGTTAGCAGCCGCAGCCGCTATCATGCCATCACACTGCTGCAGGCTAATCGCCATCGGCTTCTCTACCAAGACATGCTTACCAGCGTTGCAGGCGTCCACAGTGAGCCGATGATGGAGCTGGTGACCAAGCACAACTGCCACAGCCTCAACTTCGTCATCCTCAAGCAGTTCCGTGTGAGTCTGATACCCCTTTGGGATATTATATTTCTCCATGTATTCGCGACGTTTTTCCTCAAAGAGGTCAGCAACTGCCACAACCTCTACATTGTCCAGTGTCGCAATCGCATCACAGTGGGATCGAGCGATTCCACCCAACCCAATAATTCCAACTCGTAATTTCTTCATCATAGCCTCCTGTTATTGAATGTAGAGTTACGCTTGTCCATACGTATTCCAAAACAGAATCGGTTGCTTTTCACACCGATGCTCCTGAACGTAGTGGATCAAGCCAGCCAGTGCCTTTCCGGTGTAGGTAGTTTCGAGTGGGATAGCTTCATGCTGTTGCATCATCTCTACCGCACGTAAACTCGCCTCGGTGGGTATAGCATAGCCATCTCCGAAATCGCGATGCCAAATCTCAATCTCGTGTGCATCAATCCGCTCGTCGCTGCGGGATTCCGCCCCCGTTTCAATCAGCCGCATTGTACGACGTGCAAGCCGTGCGACCGATCGTGCATTTCCCATAATCCGATCAACGACACGTACCCCAATGATTCTGGCTTCTAACCCCGCCAACCGCGCGCCAACTACCAATCCTGCCATCGTTCCGCGACTCCCCAATGCTACAAAGATTAGTTTGGGTTCAGGTAAAAGCCCTGCCCCAATCTGTGCCTTGAGCTCAAACGCGGCATTGACATATCCGAGACAGCCGAGAGGCGAGGATCCGCCCGGCGCAAGAAAGTATCGTAACCTGTGAAGCCCAAAAAACTGTTTGAGGGATTCATATCCATACAGACTCACTAAGTTCATCCGGTTAGAGACCTGTCGGACCTGATCCGCCTGAGCACGTATCCCTTGAACATTGTCTTCAAGGGAATCGGTATGCGACTGATTAAGCAACAAACAGTGAATATAAAAGCCCGCTATTTTTCCGTAGGTCATTGTGGCGCGGACATGATTTGAATCTGCGGCTCCCACTGCGAACAACGTCTCACAACTCTTATCCCTCGCGTCCGCTAGCAAATATTCTAACTTCCTGACCTTGTTGCCACCACCCAAATGCCCGCTCCGATCGTCCCGTTTAATCCACAGCGAATCGAATCCTAGGGCATACTCAAGTTTGATGAGCCGATGTACAGGAGTCGGGAACTTTCCAAGCGGAAGCCATGGGATATATTTATTGAGATATGGATATTTCTGAAATATGATTGGTAGGTCGATCGATTGGAACATAATTAAGGTGGCCAGTTTGCAGCCAATCGTCGAGCAATTCGGTCAGCCATAGCGGCAATTGTCAACATCGGCGGGATGCCAATTGAGGTCGGAAACAGGCTCGCATCAACCACAAACAATCCCTTGACAGCGTGTGCCTCTCCATAGGAGCCCACGACGGCTTTACGCGGATCGCTCCCCAGTCGTAGCGTTCCTTGGGGATGGCTAGAGGCAATCAGAATATCGTTCTCAACGATACCGCGTTGACGAATCATCTCAAGGTCACTCTCCCGCTTGATAATGATTCGTCGCGTGTAAGGGAGTGTAATCTCCCTTGCACCAGCAGCGAAAAGGAGTTGGGCACCGTGTATCAACCCTTCGATCAATGATTCTCGGTCAGCGCGATTGAGACGATACTGAATCACCGGCTTCCCCCACCGATTCACCTTCACCCGTCCTGAAGAACGGTCATGGAGCAACACAAGTAGTGCAGCAATACCTCGGTAAGAACGCATCAGATCTTTGTGCTCTCTTCCAAAGGAGGGCATACTGGCTGCTACCACTGCCATTGGTCCGAAGGCAGGCATGAGAAGGTAACCGCTATCAGGATTACGAGCCAAATCCAAAAACTGGTCAACGTAGAAGCTTTGAGGAATACCCTGTTGGGCATCGATCTCCTCATTGAAAATACCGCCTACGAAGATAGCGGGATGGAGATGCAGATTATGTCCCACCTGTTTCCCCGGATCAGGAAGGCCGCTATTCAACCAGAGTTGAGGCGAGTTGATTGCGCCTGCTGCTAGAACCACCGCTTTGCTGCGAACAGAGAGCCGGGAGCCTTCATGCCTACGCTTGTTCCCTGAATCGGCGGAGCTGTCAGTTTTTGTATCAACCCATCTAGGCAGCCTATCACCGGACAGGAATCGAGCGATGGATCCAACCACGTGACCGTTTTCTACAACAATACCTTCGGTGAGGCAGTCAGTGTAGAGGCGAGCTCCTGCTTCGAGTGCCTGAGGAATGTAACTTACCGCCATGCTCTGCTTCCCAATTCCCGGTTGGGAAGTGGGGCACCCCAGTAGACAACCCGCTGAACAATCCGGGCAAGGACCGCGATTATGGCGTTGTATAATCCCACACCAACCCATGGCTTGACAGCCTCGACGAATGGTTTGGTTAAGCCTGTTGACCTGCTCTTCCTGAATCGACTTCACCGCCAAGGTCCTCTCCACCCGGTCCAGGGAGGGGCCGAGATCGCTCGGTGACAGATTTTGGATTCCAAACTCGGTTTCCCATCTTTCCAAAATCGGGTTGGGAGTACGCACCGCATAGCACAGATTATGGACGGTGGAGCCGCCTACACCCCGTCCTTGGGAGATTAACACTGAACCATCACGAGTGGTTCGCATACCACCCTCCCAAAACAGGCGTAGTAACATCTCTGGGGTATGTCGACTGAACGTCGCTGAATCGTGATTCTCACCCGCCTCCAGCACAACTACCGAGAGTCCAGCTTGAGCGAGCTCCTTGGCAGCCACCGCCCCCCCTGCTCCCGATCCAATCACACAGATATCAACCGTTTCACGGAGATCTTGCCTCACGTTACGCCCCTGGATGGTCATCTTCCCTCCGGTTCGTCAGTTGAGGTGTGATAGATGCCAGTAGGTGATTCGCTATAATAGCCGAGAAACGTCAAATCCCGTAAGCCTCGAAAGAGACGTCGTCGTAGCCCGAAACGACTTTCCGCCCACGACCGAATATAAGCGTCTGCATCCCGTCGGGAGAGCCGGGTAAAGGGACCTAGCTTGCCAATGAACAAAATCGGACACCATTGAAATAGGTGAAGAGCTTGGCGAAGTTGCACTTGCAAGTTCAACGGTAGGCCAGCAACGAAGGCATCAATAGTCGTCACCGCAGGAGAGTACGCTGGTATTGGATCCTCACGTCCATAGGGTTGTTTCCACACATCAGAAGAATTATTCCCCACCATGCACTCGGTCAGAGCTGTCAGAATCTCAACTTCTGTAGGACTGAAGAATTTCAATGTCATGCTGAACGTAGCGAAATCCCAATCTATCGGGGTAATTTGGTGCCCATGGACATGCTCTTGGCTTGTAGCACAGCTGGCTTTAGCGCAGCGGGCAGCAGCATTCTTAGGCAACAATTCACGAGACCAGATTCCCAGATTTGAGAATGCCGCACCTCACACATCATCAATCTTCAACATTTCTCCCATCTTCAATCCGTATCACGCGTCTCCCAAGTTGCTGGACGAGTGAGAGATCATGGGTTGCAACCATCACGGTTGTCCCACGGAAGTTGAAGCTTTCAAAGAGGTGCATAATTTCAAGCGACAGTTTCGGGTCCAAATTCCCTGTCGGTTCGTCAGCGAGGAGAACCATCGGGTCATTTGCCATCGCTCTAGCAATAGCAACGCGCTGCTGCTCACCACCGGAAATATCCTCTGGCAATGCGTCTTTTCGATGGACTAGACTCATCTGATGGAGGAGCTGATCCACCTGCTGGCGAATTTGCGGTCGCTTGGCTCCCGTCACTTTCATGGCAAGCGCAATGTTTTCTTGAACCGTTTTGTTCGGCAGCAGCTTAAAATCCTGAAAGATAACGCCCATTCTTCGGCGCAGATAGGGAATTTGCGCTCGAGAAATTTGAGAAAGGTTTTTCCCCGCAATGATAATGTGCCCCGAGGTAGGCGCAAGCTCCCGGTACAAGAGCCGAAGAATCGTTGTTTTTCCTGCCCCACTAGTACCGACGAGGAAAACAAACTCCCCTTTTTTGACATCAAAGTTGATTTCGTGAAGGACTTCAATATCCTTCTTATAGCTCATTGAAACGTTGTAAACTTGGATCATTTCGGTCTGAAAAATTCTCTAAGCTGTTGAATGAGATTGACTAGAGGGTATCTTTCTTCTGATATCTCAGTTTTTTAAGGACTTTGTGTAACCACACGCTTTATCGTTACAAGCAAGGTAATGCCCCTTCGTTTTCGTTGTCTTTTCAACCAAGAATGGTGCTTGGCACTCTGGACATTCCTTGTTCACCGGTTTATCCCACGAGACAAAGTTACATTTGGGATAGTTGCTGCAACCATAAAAGACTTTCCCACGCTTACTGCGCCGCTCACCGATATAGCCGTCACAGTCCGCTTCAGGACAATCAACGCCGATGTTGATTGGTTTTGCGTTTTTGCATTTGGGATACCCTGTGCATGCGAGAAATTTCCCGCCAGCACGACTGGTTTTAACCACCATCGGACTACCACATTTATCGCAGGTTTCATCGGTAGGTTCCACTTCAGGAGGGGGGACATCATCCTCTGTTAAACGCTTAATATTACGACACTCAGGATAATTTGAGCAACCCAGAAAACGACCATATCTTCCCCACCTGATAACCATTTTTCCGTTGCACTTTTCGCACACTTCATCAGACTCTTCTTCCATCTCTTTACGCGCTTGATACATTACATCCGGTGCCGCTTCTAAGGCGTGGGTAAAAGGTTCATAAAACGCGCTGAGAACGCCTACCCAGTCCGATTTTCCCTCGGCAATCCCATCAAGCTGATCTTCCATCTTTGCCGTAAACTGCGTATCAAGGATATTGGGGAATCCTTTAATCAGCAGTTGGTTGACTAACTTGCCAATGTCCGTAGGCTGGAAACGCCGCTCCTCCTTCACTACGTACTCCCGATCTTGAATCGTCGAGATAATCGCCGCGTACGTGCTCGGACGACCGATTCCCTTCTCCTCTAATGCCTTAACAAGAGCTGCTTCGGTATATCGAGGCGGGGGTTGCGTGTAGTGTTGTTTAGGTGTCAATCTACGCAAATCAAGCCGCTCGCCAATTTCCAGCACAGGTAGGATTGCACCGGTCTCATCATCTCCCTTGGATTCTGTGTTGTTATCATCGCGCCCCTCTAGATAGAGCCGCATAAATCCATCAAACTTGAGAATTGATCCGGTTGCGCGGAACAGATATTCCCCCGCAGAAATATCAATCGTGGTCACATCCAAAAGGGCGGGGTTCATCTGACTAGCGACAAATCGTTTCCAAATCAGATCATACAACCGATGCTGTTCAATGGAGAGATAGGGTTTCAGCGCCTGAGGGGTCCGTTCAACCGAAGTTGGACGAATCGCTTCGTGTGCATCCTGCGCTCCCCCCCTGCTCCTGTAACGTACGGCACTCTTCGGGAGGTAATCTGTCCCGTAAGTCTTTTTGATGTATCCCCGTGCTTCTCTGAGAGCTTCGTCCGCAATTCGAGTGGAGTCGGTCCGCATGTAAGTAATCAAACCGACAGCACCCTCCGCCCCGATGTCTAACCCTTCGTAGAGTTGTTGGGCGATTGCCATAGTGCGTTTGGCTGTGAACCGGAGTTTGCGAGCTGCCTCCTGTTGTAACGTGCTCGTAATGAATGAGGGGACAGGCCTCTTTTTACGCTCCTGTTTCTTGATGTCTTTAACGATAAACGGTTTTGTCCCTGCATCTTCGACGATTGCTTTTGCACGCGCTTCATCAATTGGGAAACCGTAAGTACTGATACTTCCCTTTTCCGACCCAATCCGCAGGAGCTTCGCATCAAACGGCGAAGAGTTTTTCCCTTGCAGATTTGCAGTAATCGTCCAGTATTCTTGGGGAACAAAGGCTTCAATCTCCGCTTCCCGCTCACAGATAAGTCGCACAGCGACAGATTGCACCCGTCCGGCACTTAACCCCGGTTTAACACTGCGCCATAAGATTGGACTGATTTGATAACCAACCAATCGATCCAAGACCCGCCGCGCCTGTTGAGAGTTCACGAGCCGCTGATCAATTTCACCGGGATTGTCCATCGCCGCTCGGATCGCACCTTCCGTAATTTCATTGTAAGTCACCCGGTAGATTGGCTTTTTCACGCTTTTAAGCGTCTCGGCAATATGCCAGCAGATTGCCTCGCCCTCTCGGTCCGGGTCGGCGGCGAGGTAGATTGCATCGGTTTTCTTTGCCGCGGCCTGAATTTCTTTGATTACTTTTGCTTTGCCTCGGATGGTGACATATTCCGGGGTAAATCCGTTTTGAATATCCACGGCTAATTTTTTTGCGGGTAAGTCCCGAATGTGCCCCACTGAAGAACGCACAATATAATTTCGCCCGAGGAATTTGTTGATTGTCTTCGCTTTCGCAGGAGACTCAACGACAACCAATGATTTAGACATTATAAAGGCTCCAGATGATACTTGTGATAAATTCAAAGACTCATATAAAAAGAGAGTGCAAAACACGACGAGCTCCCGAGTCTTTCCGAAAGAACTCGGGAGCTGTTGCACCATTTCTTAACATGAGCGCAATAAAATAAAATGTATTGTGATATTACGGGATCCATAAAATATGAGTTTCTCGATTGTTGTGTGTGCTAATCCGCAGCCATCCCCGGCTTTGCATCAACAAGCAAAGGTTGAGTCTTCATCCACTGTGTAACAATCAGCGTGATAAACGCAATAGCCCCTCCACTGAGAAAGATAATCTCATAGCCGAGCTTCATCCATACCAACCCCCCAACTAACGGGGCACCCACTGCTGCAATGTGGTTCATGGTCACCCCCATCGCAAGTGTTGGCTTGAGGTCGCGTTTCGGCACGATCTTGTTCACATAAGTCGTCATCGCAATACCACCGACAAACAGGAAGTTATCAACACAATAAAGGATATATAAGTGATGCGGGTTTTTCAGCAACGCGTAGCCAATAAATATAAAAGTTAAACCGATATAGCTCGCTGTCAGTATAATGCGCTCACCGAGTTTGTCCACAAGCCAACCCATCAGCGGAGAAAAGAGAAATACGACGAATTGGTTGATTAGGATGAGCGTGATAATGATACCCCGATCGGTGCCGTACACTTTTACGAGGGCGAAAACTGCGAAGGTGATAAAAATTTGTCTACGACAGCCTTGTAGAAAGGATAGCAGATAGTAGAGCCAGTAGCGTTTTTTTAGTACAAAACGATTTTCGCGCTCGGTCTGCAACTGACGTGAAGCGAACATCAACGCAACACCGCCGATTGCAACGGCTGCCCCCCCAACTTGGAACAACCCTCCAAATTCTAACACATCTACAGCCAATTTGCACAAAACAATTGCAGCTAACATTGAAAGACTCTCGACACTTCTCAAGCTACCAAGCCACTTTCCTTTCTCCTCTCCCTCTGAATAGAAAAGTGCCATTGTTCCCTGCAACGGCAGCCATGCGTGAAATCCAATACTCCAGACAACTGAATAGATAAGGACCGCCAAAAAACTGTCTGCTTGCGAGTATAACGCCAACCCTAATCCCATCACGATGAGGGAGCCCCCACCCAGCAGCGGCGGCGACAAAAGGATTGTTACTGCAATAAAGAGCGCGTTAAGAAAACCGGGGACTTCCCTCAACGCCTCCATGTAGCCCAACTCATGGGCTTCAATGCCGATCCGTTCGACGATAAAATTATGGAAAAGTGAAAATTGAACGCCAAAAAAGATACCAGCTCCAAAGACAGCTATTGACAATAACCGGAAATTACGATTCCAAGAGAGCCAAGGTAGCATAGATTTCCTTATCTAATTTAGTTCATTAATCCATCAATGTACTAGTGGTGTAGATTGAGTTGAACGATTAACCCCAAATCCATATCAAGGACAATAGAAGTGCGGTCTTTCAATTTACAGATTCGGTGAACATGCCTCTCAACGCCCGATGAATCAGGCAACTACAGTTCATCCGACAGTGGTAGGCATACGGCGTATGCCTATTACCTTCTCGCACCAAAGATGATGAGAAAGCGGTAATCAAGCGGATAACTCGTGGGGCGGCCCTGCATCTTGAGGGCTGCGGATATTGTCAACAAGCTCTTGGACCTCCGGCGGCGGTGACGGTGTGATTAAAGAGACGGGAATTGACACTAAGAAGTTGAGTGCCATGCCAAGCGTTCCGATGCCTTCGGGGGAAATGCCGAACAACCAGTGTGCGGGTGCATTCAGGTCAGGACGAATAAACTTGAAGAAAATAATATAGCCCGCCGTGAAGGTGATACCAACAATCATGCCGCTAATTGCGCCGATGTTGTTCATCCGTTTCCAGAAAATACCCATGATGATTGCTGGGAAAAATGAGGCGGCAGCCAAACCAAATGCAAACGCAACGACCTGTCCAACGAAGCCGGGTGGATTGATACCGAAATAACCTGCAATACAAACCGCAACCCCCGCCGCGATGCGTGCGGCAACCAATTCGCCTTTCTCGCTAATCCCTTGAACTAGCTCCCGTTTCAAAAGGTCATGAGCGACCGAAGTCGAAATCACTAGCAACAGGCCCGCCGCTGTAGAGAGCGCAGCCGCCAACCCCCCCGCGGCAACTAACCCCACAACCCAGTTCGGCAGCTTGGCGATTTCAGGGTTCGCCAGCACCATGATATCACGATCAATGGTCAGTTCATTCTCAACCTCTGAGTCGGCTCCTCGATACTGAATGCTACCGTCCCCGTTTTTGTCATCAAATTTAATGAGTCCTGTCGCCTCCCAATTCTTGAACCAGCCCGGAACTTCCGCGTATTTGGCATCTGAAACCGTATTCAAAAGATTCGTCCGAGCGAATGCTGCCACCGCAGGGGCGGTGGTATAAAGGATGGCAATAAAGAACAACGCCCACCCTGCAGAACTCCGCGCCGCAGAAACCTTCGGCACTGTGTAGAAACGCACAATGACATGCGGGAGCCCAGCCGTGCCGACCATAAGGGCCGCCGTGATAAAGAACACATCAATTGTCGCCTTGCGTCCATCGGTGTATGCGTCAAAGCCGAGTTCCTGACTCAATCCGTTGAGTTTGTCGAGTAAGAATTCCCCCGAACCATCTGCCAATACCCCACCAAAACCGAGCTGCGGGATAATGTTGCCGGTCATCAACAGCGATATAAAGATTGCCGGCACAAGGTAAGCAAAGATTAGGACACAGTACTGGGCAACCTGTGTATAGGTGATTCCCTTCATACCGCCTAGCACCGCGTAAAAGAACACAATCCCCATGCCAATTAGTACACCGATGTTGATGTCGACGTTCAGGAATCTTGAAAAGACAATGCCAACGCCGCGCATCTGTCCTGCAACATACGTGAAGGACACAAAAATTGCACAGATGACCGCAACGATTCGCGCTGTCCGTGAGTAGTAACGGTCGCCGACAAAATCAGGCACGGTGTACTTGCCAAACTTCCGCAGATACGGTGCTAACAGTAGTGCCAGCAACACATAACCGCCCGTCCAACCCATGAGATAGACGGAGCCATCGCGTCCCATGAACGAAATGAGACCCGCCATCGAAATAAACGATGCAGCACTCATCCAATCGGCTGCTGTCGCCATGCCGTTGACAACCGAGGGCACCCCGGCACCTGCAATATAGAATTCCCCCGTCGAACTTGCCCTTGACCAGATTGCTACGCCAATATAGAGTGCGAAGGATAAGCCAACCATCACAAATGTCCATGCCTGTACGCTCATTCATCTTCCTCTCTTTCGGGGGCACTGTGCCGCTTATCAAGGCGATTCATCAGGTAGACATAGATGAAAATCAACACAACAAAGACGTAAATTGACCCTTGTTGTGCGAACCAGAAACCGAGACGAAAACCGCCGATTTTAATTTTGTCGAGATAGTTGACAAACAGGATTGCACAACCGTAAGAGGTGCTGAACCATACAACTAGCAAGGCACTCAGATATTGCAGATTCTTTTTCCAATAGGCACGGTTTTTATCGTTTCCTGTCATATCTTTTTCCCTCGCTTCGGGCTTTTCGTGATGGCTCATATAAAAAGAAGGTACAAAACGCAAACGATTTCTTAACATGAACCTTCGTGATAAGTAACAAGCCCACTTGCCTCAACATGCGCGCAGAGTTTAACAAATAAGGAACATCTCTGTCAAACCAAAAAGGTGATTTCATCGGTGTTCGATGAATCAGCCTGTAGGGAAAGCAAATCCGCGTTCCCTACATAGTCCACAATTCTGAAATTTTAGGGACTATCTTAACGCAAGTTGCTACCCATTGGGCGAGGCAACCAAGCTCCTACGATTGGGTACTTGAGGGATGCTCACAAGTCCAATGATTGAAATAGTAATCAGATGCGTTACGGTTCTGAAAAGTTGTCTGCCTTGAAAGTAAACGATGTCCTTTCCTGTCCTTTCGGTGTCAGCTTGAGTCCCATAATACTGTTTATACCCCCGTCTTAAAAGACGGGGTGTTAGATTGGAAGATTCTGATAAAAGGGCAACAGCCGAACTGTGGCTTTCACTCGACAGCCCGCCGTTTCGACTTCCACCTGACTGCCTTCATCGGTAAACGCGATTCGGACATACCCCATCCCAATCGTCTTGCCAAACGTGGGTGAAACAACCGCACTGGTTATCCAACCAATCTCTTTATCTCCATCAAAGAGGCGATCGCCTTTCTGGGGCGGTGTATCGCTGATGATTTCAAATCCGCGTAGTAGGCGGTTCGGGTGACCCCGATACTTCATGCGCGCCACAATTTCCTGACCGATATAGCAACCTTTCTCGAAGCTGATTGCACCTTCTAACTCCGCTTCCTGCGGAAAAATCGAATCGTCCAATTCTGCTCCGTATCGAGGGATACCTGCCTCAATACGGAGGGTGTTCAAGGCAGTTAAGCCCACAGGCTGTGCGCCAAATACCCGTCCCTTCGTCAAGGTCGTATCCCATAGCCACTCTATCGATCCAGATTCTGTATAAAGATTGTAGCCAAGCTCGCCTGTTTCGTTGGCACGGACGCAGACGATGCGTCGGCCGTCGATCTCATGAACAAGGTTGTGATATGCCGGGAGACACCCGACATCCAATCCACAGACTTCCTGAAGCAGTTGAGCAGATTCTGGTCCGTGGACACCAACAGCACCGGTGCGTTCGGTGACATTTTTGATGGTTACGTCGTCGGCAATCAGGTACTTGTCCAATTCCTGATAGAGGCTTGATGTCTTTTCAGGGTTGGTCTCAATACCGATGGAATCCTCGAAAACATATACGTTCATGTCGGCGATGATTTTTCCACGATTTGTCAGAATGGTTGCGTAGTTTCCTTCTCCAATCGCCAACCCCTCAACATCGTTAGAGATAATACGATGGAGGTATGCTGCTCGGTCGCTCCCCGTAAGACGGAGCCTCCCACGGTGCGAGAGGTCTACGACGCCGACGCCCTGCCTCACTGCGCGGTGTTCCTGCTGAGAATCAGTAAAATACTCAACCAGTTCCCAATCTTCACGGTTCTTCGTAAACGCTGCCCCAAGTATATGATGGGTTTCATAGAGTGGTGTTCTTTTCATTGGCTGCCTTCCTTTCCCTAGGGCGTGTTGGCATTTTGCTGCGGCCAACTGTTAAGATGTCAACAAAGTTGTAGGTTGGGCTTCCTAACCAACCGATGCGGAGTATCATGAGAACGGGCACGTTGAAAATCCCAATCGGGATTTCGCCTGCGCCCAACCTGTAGGTCTATATTCATATCTCATTTAGCGCGCAACCGAATCGGAACTTGCGCCCTCCCCCGCTAAGCCCCCTAGCCCCCCGCAAGTGGGGGCAGGGGAGCCTATTTCCCCCTTGCTTGCGGGGATACCGTGTGGGTATTTGGGACTGAGGGGCGTAAGGGGGTGCGACTTTACGTTAAATTCAGAGAAAAGTCCCTATCTACTCATTACGTTATCAAATGTCAACAAAACCTAGTTACGACTCGCTCTGACCTGCTTGATAAAGCGTATTGCATTTCCGGAGAAATGATCCTCAATTTCGCCCGGGGTCAATCCGAGCATATCTGCGACCTGCCGCTCTTGGCGCAACTGCTCGTAAATCACAAACGTTGGGGTCGGATCACAGTGCGGCAAATCTGGAAAACCGCCATAATACTCCCACGCCCGGCCATAAGTGATGTACTTACCGCGTGCACATCCCGCTACGATATTGTCCGATCCGAACATAACCCGGTTACGGTCCTCATGTTTCATCAGCAGAAAGTGAGAGTAGATATCGTTCACCGCTGATGTGTCGTACCAGATATTCGGCATCTCTTTGAGGACATGGATGGCCTCCTCCATCATAAACGCGTTGAAGGCGCGAGCGCAGTGTGCGAGAATCCATTGGGCTCTCGGATACTGTTTCGTGTAGTATTGCAGGTCTTTTATGTTTTCGGGATCAGCCGGACCCGTTTTCTTGGAAAGGTGCATGGTAATCGCCAGTCCCATCTCGTGTGCAACCTCGATAAAAGATTCGGGCAGGAAATCCCGGATGCGAGCGTTCGCCGGATCCGGCGCAAACGTGCGATACGGCTTTAGTCCAAAGAAATCGTGTTTTTTGACCTGTGTTGCGACATAGTCCGGTGTCATCTCCGGTGTGACCATCATGTTCACTGCCGATTGTGGATCTGCTGTCATCTGCGCTGCCATCCAGTCGTTGTGTCCCTCTGCATCCATGCCCGGCATCGGAGTTCCCAAAACAAGGTAGTGCATCTCGCGCCCCGGATACAGTTTCGCCGCCCATGCCAGATGGTCCTGATAATCAATCTCCCGACGGAGTCCGGTGGGCGGATCTATCAGTGTACCTTTGTGCGCTTCCGACCACATGTGGGTGTGCATGTCGTAGACTACAGAAGGCACGAAATCTTCCAACTCTCGCTCCCAAATGTCCCGGTCAAAATCTCTGTAATCAATCTTTCCCATAGATTTTACCTTCGCCGACTGTGATTTAGATTAGTGTGGGGATCGCTCCCGCTTTGCATTGCAATGTTTAGCATGTTGCTTATATTAGGACTTACTCAGTTGAACCCTCGAAGCCAACATTAAAAAAGGTCCCATATCGGGCGGCGACCGTGAATCCCAAAGTAGTCGGCCCGCTCCGCCGTGCCCTCCTCCTGCTTGCGGGGGGTGGAGGTTCTTAGCAGGGGAAGGGAGGGACGGGATCCGGCGTATGCCTACTACTAGCAACTAGCGTTATATTAGCATGTTGTATCTAACTGTCCACCTACCCACAGCACCGCATTCGCAAGCAGACGTAGAAACATCTCAACCTCAAAATCTCTCTGATGTCCGAGTGAGGTGTAGAAGATGCGCCCACCACGATGGCTGCGCGTCCATGCCACTGGCTCCGCATGTTCTTTCGTGTATCCGTTCAAGAGCAGCGTCGTATCAGCAGCGATAGAGGGATTTTTGTAAAGGCTGCCATAGGAGTCAAAGTTTGAGATGCCCTGTAAAATGGGATGGTCTTTCGCGCTTGGATTGATTTCGGCGCGTGCAATGGCACCGCTGCCATAATGCCCCTGGTAGTCCCCGCCGAGAACCTCTTTATCAAAGGCGAGCCAATTCTGATACGCATGACTTGCTGTCCGTACCCCCACGATGGGTTTGCCTTGGGCACAATACGCTTTGAAACGATCTAGTTCTTTACCTGTGGTATTAAGCCGTCGCGTGAAAACCAACAACACATCCGTATCTTGCAACGGTTCGAGGGATGGATCGTCGTCCTCATTTTGATAGATGATTCGCGTTGATTGAACGGGGTAATTTTTCTCGATATACTCATGGAAAACAGCGAGAGACACTTCTGAATCGTACTCAAAAGAACCGGAGAGCATACAGAGCTTTAGCCGATTATTGGGCATTTTCGCTCCTTCTGTGCAGGAAAAGAAAGCTATATGGATACGGATTTTTTTCGTCCGGCGGGCAGTCAACCCGTTTGACCGCTTGCCAGTTAGCTAGATCAAATGCCGGGAAATAGACATCGCCCTCAAAACAATCGTGGATGCATGTCAGATAAAGGCGATTGGCACGTGGCAAAAATAGTTTGTAAATCGAGGCACCGCCGATTATCATGAGTTCTTCACAGTCTTTAACCGCCTCCAATGCTTCTTTGATAGAATGGCTCACAATGCAGCCTTCCGCCCGATAATCGCGGTCGTGTGTTAGTATGATATTGGTGCGCTTCGACAACGGCTTGCCAATTGACTCAAAGGTCTTACGTCCCATCAACACAGGCTTGCCCAATGTATGTCGCCGGAAGTGTTTCAGATCGGCAGGCAGTTTCCACGGCAATCGGTTGCGCTGACCAATCAGGCGATTTTTATCCATGCCCGCAATGACGGAGATAATCATCTGTACGCCCTTTATACAACCATCGGTGCTTTGATGGTGCGGTGGTGTTTATAGTTGTGCAGCTGGATGTCCTGCATCTTGAAATCGTCTATCGATTTTATCTTCGGATTCAAGTGAAGTTCGGGAAGTTCAAGCGGTTCCCGCTGCAACTGTGTTTCTATCTGCTCGAAATGGAGGTGGTAGATATGTGCATCACCCAAGGTGTGGATAAACTCACCCGGCACCAAGTCCGTTACCTGCGCGACCATGTGCAGCAGCAAGGAGTATGAGGCGATATTGAACGGTACACCCAGAAGCATATCACAACTGCGCTGATACAACTGAAGCGATAGCTTCCTGTCAGCCACAAAAAATTGGAAAAGCGTGGGACACGGTTCAAGTGCCATCTGATCCAACTCACCCGGGTTCCACGCCGTTACGACATGGCGACGACTGTAGGGCTGCGTTTTAATGCCTTCAATGGTATTGGAAAGCTGGTCTACAATTTGTCCGTCGGGGGCCTTCCAGGAGCGCCACTGCACGCCGTAAATTCGCCCGAGATCGCCCTCAAACCGCGCTTTTGGCTTCCAGTAAGCCGCCTCCGCGTTCGCGTCCCAGACATGACAACCCAACTTCTGGAAATCATTGACATCGGAGTAGCCTCTCAAAAAGCCTAAAAGTTCAGCTTTCATGACCTTGAACGCTAGCTTTTTGGTCGTGACAGCGGGGAAACCAGCTGCCATGTCGTAACGCATCTGCATACCGAACAGGGCACGGGTGAGCCCGTTACGGCCCCCACGATCTGCACCTGTCTCTATAATCTGTCTCAACGCGTCTAAATACTGCTTCATCTTTTCTTGAAATTCATTAGTAGATCAGTGCATAAGTCCATTAAAAACCAGTGAATCAATGTACTTAGGGCTTACGCAGTTGAACCCTCGAAGCCTTATGGTTTGGCAATTCATCGCCGCACATGACAACTCTCGCCGTCCGATGAATCGGGCAACACCAGTAAGTAGGTGTACTATTAAGTATCCGTATGGAACAACTATAGCTGTTCCCGCTAGAAGCGCGTAACTCCTAGTACTAATGAATCCCTCCTTTGTCCGTGCTGCCAAACCCACCGCGCGTCTGTGAGTGCATTTCGGACACCTCTGACCATTCAGCGGTATCCACTCGTACAAAGATGCCTTGTGCGATCTTATCGCCACTCTCGACTGTAACGGGTTGGCCTGTGAAATTATAGACCTGGATTTGGATCTCATCACCTTCACCACAATAGTCCAGATCGATAACCCCAACCCCATGCGGAATCAACAACCCTAGTTTACGAGGCGTGCTGCTGCGTAATGTCACCATTAACATATACCCCGGCGGCGTTTCGACGATAACGTTTGCCGGAATCAATGCCACCGTCTGAGGCGCGACCGTCACTGATTCACGGCATAATAGATCAAAACCGACGGAACCACCTGTTTCATACTGCGGCAGTGGTAGAGCTTTATCAAGACGTTTGATTTTGACTTTCATGGGTATGCCAATCCGTAATGCAATTGTTCGAGCTTGATATCAGCATAGGGGCTATGCCGATCCTTATTCCTCTCCCTTATCGTGACGGTACAGTTGTAGGTTGACCCCATCAAGTCCATCAAAGAAGGCAAGTGTCATTCCTTCAAGCGGTTGGAAAGGCTCCTTTTTGACAGTAATGCCTTTTTCGCGCAGTACTTCCGTCCCTGCTTCAACATCGTCAGCCTTAAACGAGATGTGATGTACGCCCGGGCGGTCTAAACCCCAGACCCCCTCAAATGCGGCGGCAGGGATGAGCTCTAGATTCACGTTACCCGCATCCAAGAAGAGTGCCTCACCAATTTCACCGAGGTCTAGACGGTCTATCACCTTAAGACCGAGTTTATTGACATACAGGTCTTCCGCTTTTTCCATATCGCTCATCAAGAGCGCGATTTTCCAAATTTTCATATCCATCTTGTTTCCCTCCTCCCCGACTGGATCGGGATTCATAGCAACTTCTGGGTTTATAGGTGTGTTTAGACTGAGTATCAAAACAGACAGGACAGCAATCAGAATCGTCAACCGCGTCAACTTTTTCATTTTTGTCGCCTCCTCAGTCACTGACAGCATTTATGGAACAGGAATCCCTGTGACCTTGCACTGGATACGATAAAGCGAGGTACTTGCTGTGATAAAAAGGGTACTCCAATCATCGCCGCCCCAGGCGAGATTGGCAGCCTGCTCAGAGATTTGGATGATCCCAAGATGCTGCCCCGATGTGTCGAAAATCCAAATACCACCTGGACCGGTGAGATAAACATTGCCGTGCTCATCAATTTTCATACCATCTGGCACTCCGTCTTCGCCTTCTTCTTCGGCAAAAATCCGTCCATTCGTAATTGTACCATCTGGTTGAACATCAAATGCGCGGATATGCATCCGTTCTGTATCGTCAATATAAAGGATTGACTCGTCCGGTGAGAAGCAGAGTCCATTCGGGCGATCAAAATCATCAATCAACAGTGTCAGTGTCTGACCGTCGGGGGAAAGCCGATAGACACCTTGGAAGTCGAGGTCTTGCTCCCCTTCAACACCATATTCGGCTGTTAAACCGTAGGGTGGATCAGAAAAATAGATGCTGCCATCCGATTTCACAACCACATCATTCGGACTGTTCAATCGCTTGCCCTCATAATGTGATGCAATCGTGGCCACCGTCCCATCCGCTTCGGTCCGTGAAACTCGGCGATTGGCATGTTCGGCCGCGATAAGCCTGCCCTGCTTATCATAGGTTAAGCCGTTAGATTTACCGGAAGGGACACGAAAATTGGTGATACCTGACTCCGGCGTCCACTTTTTCATCTGATTTGCAGGAATGTCGCTGAACAACAGGAACGCCCCTTCAGCATTCCAGACGGGTCCCTCTGTAAACTCACAGCCGGTACCGAGTTGCTCCAGTTGTGCATCGGCATCAATCAGGTCTAATAATTTTGGGGATCGAACATCAAGACTCATATACGCCTCCTTATGTCTTTCGTATGCTAAGGCAACAGATATTCTGCTTGCCGCAGCATCACAGCGAATGTAAAATGTGATGTGTAACGTGAAAGTTTGAAGTTATGATATAATACATGTGCGATAAAGTATCATACCCCTAATAATAATACAAGCAAAAAAATGGTTCGGATACATTGACAACGAAGGTAGTTTTAGATATGCACGAATCGGGGGAGACACTAGGGTTTCGCCTCTATAAAATCTGCGGTTCGATAATAGCGTCAAAATCGTAGCAGTTTATTGCTATTTTGGAAGGATACATAATTGGAAGGATACATAAAACATGGCGGGTAAGAAAACAAATCATTGACAGAGAGAGCAGATAGAAAGTATAATTTTCCTATTGGATATGCAAATTACAAATTAATGGTCATTCCACGTCGGAAGTGTGAAGATAAAAAGAAATGCGGTAGGTTGGCGTGCCTGGGGCGACTCGAACGCCCAACCTTCAGCTCCGGAGGCTGACGCTCTATCCTGTTGAGCTACAGGCACACCTTGGATTGTAATAATAATGCACGCATTATAAATTGTCAAGCAAATTTTGGTGATACCAATTTCTCCCTATTTTTTATGCGTAAGGAACTTTTATGGGGACACAAGTGTTCAATGAGATAGGAGAGCTTACCCCAACTTCCCAAGGAGGCAGTTAATATGAGACGTCCTTTCCAAAAAGTGTCGATTGTGGCAGTTCTGGTCTTATTCGCATTCAGCATCGGTTCTGATGTTCTTTCAAAAGGCTTCAGATCCAGTGGAAGAAGCTACGGTAGCAGAAGTTCTAGCAGGAGCTACAGCGGATCCGCTTCAAGATCATCCCGAAGTAGCGCATCTTCATCGTCGAGGTCTTACGGTAGTTCGGCACGCTCAAGTTCCCGAACGGTCAGGGAGAGCAGCAGCAGAAGCTACGGCAGGAGTGCCGTTAGTTCATCACGACCGAGTGCAGCGCGGTCAAGCAGCTCAGTGCGGCAAAAACAGAACGCGATGGGCAGTGCAAGGACCAGCTCCGCTGTCTCCACGAAAAACATGACCAGCAGCCAAAAACGATCGCTGCAATCTCAACAGCGTAGGGAGACTCGAAACCTCAAGGCGGAAAATCGGAACCTCAAACGTCAAGTTAGGCGCGCAGAGCGAGACACGGCCCGTGCACGCCGCGAAGCCCGTGAGGCGCAGTCCCCAATTACCGTCAACAACTTCGGTATGTACAATCCAGTTATGGGCTATTCCATCTACAGTCTGACTGCGAGTATGGTATTTGCAAATATGATTTCGGGGATTTACTTCCACGATTACTATAACCACCGGCTCCACCACAGTTGGTTGTGGCACCATCACCATCCGAATTACGATAGATCGCATTGGTCCCGTGAAAAACAGATGGAATACGAACGTTGGCGGGCTTACTATGACAGTCAGGGCATCAAGCCGGATTCACGCTATGTCGATCCCGGGACGAATCGAGATGAGGACTACATCCAGTCGCATGTCGAGAAGAACGCCGACAAATTTTATGGTGAGAATGCCGAAGAAACGGTGACCGTTGAAGAACTGCCAGACGAAGAGGCACTCAAGAACATTGTTTTGGCTGGCGACGGTCAAGCTGCATCAACATCAGCGACACAAACACAACCTCAAAAGATTGTTGTTCAGAAAAAGACCTCTGGGGGTACTTGGTTCGTCCTTGTTTTCGGCAGCATTCTGGTTATTGGCGTCGTCGTTTTGATAATGTATAATAAAGGCTACTTCTAAATCAGTATACCCCCCTAACCCCCCGCAAGCGGGGGGAAAGAAATCGGATAAAATCTTGGACGGTTCACACCGATTGGGGGGAATCAGTATGGGGTGAAGTAAGCACTCCTACACACCTAACCTGCGGCAGACGCGCAATAAATTGCGCTACTACAAACAGTGGGGTAAGAACTCCTATACCCCTAACCCCCCACAAGCGCAGGGGAAAGAAATCGGATAAAATCTTGGACGGTTAGACCCGATTGGGGGGAATCAGTATGGGGTGAAGTAAGCACTCCTACACACCTAACCTGCGGCAGACGCGCAATAAATTGCGCTACTACAAACAGTGGGGTAAGAACTCCTACCCACCTAACCCCCCGCAAGCACAGGGGAAAGAAATCGGATAAAATCTTGGACGGTTCGCACCGATTGGGGGGACTCAGTTCGTCCTTCTAACCTGTGACAGACGCGCAATAAATTGCGCTACTACAAACAGTGGGGTAAGAACTCCTATACCCCTAACCCCCCGCAAGCGCAGGGGAAAGAGATGGGATAAAATCTTGGACGGTTCGCACCGATTGGGGGGACTCAGTTCGTCCTTCTAACCTGCGGCAGACGCGCAATAAATTGCGCTACTACAAACAGTGGGGTAAGAACTCCTACCCACCTAACAGCCCCACAAGCGCAGGGGAAAGAGATGGGATAAAATCTTGGACGGTTCGCACCGATGTATCAGGATAGGTTCCAGTTACTGATTCCGGGAACAGGTTTAATCGTTGGCACGGGGCACCAATTGCAGCGTCGCAGCATACTGTGCGGGCGCAGTCAGTGTGGTGGGGACGCCAAAATGGGCAGGGCGTTGTCCATTGCAGTAGCGGTTGTAAGATCTCGATTAAATCGGGCCTATCCGTGTTGATACTACAATTCGACTCCTAGTTGTCGTTTTGATAATGTATAATAAAGGCTACTTCTAAATCGGTATGGGGTTAGGTAATACCCCTTACCCCCCTAACCTGCGGCAGACGCGCAATAAATTGCGCTACTACAAACAGTGAGGTAAGAACTCCTACCCCCTAACCTCCCCGAATCCTTTAGGGTGTGAGAGTAAGTTAATAAATAGAGGTAAATGCAATGGGCCTATTTCGCCGCAAATCAAGAGATGAAAAACCTAAGCGGCACGAATTGTTGGATATTCCGCTTGGAAGCATGGTTGAGCTTTCTGATTCGATTACGTTTGAAATGAGCGAAGCAGCGTCCCGCACCTTTGAGTTGACAGAGCGGAAGAAGTATGAAGGCAGCGGTTTGCTGCGCTACATGTATCGTCTTGAGGACGATGATGAGGTAGTGGTTTTGGGAGTGGACCGAGTCGGCGGCACGAACGAGTATGAAATCTCCCGCTGGATTATCGACGGCGAAGAAGAGTTCGATGAGGATCTGCCCGATACAATTACGCTTCACTACCCCGATCCTGACGACGAAGATGCAGAGATCTCCGTTGAATACGAGCGTCAGGAGATTGCCCCAGCGGAGATGACCGTTGTCAATGTCCTAGAGATGGAGACATTCAATGTAGAGTTGCACGAATACACGAATGATGATGACGAGATGATGTCTGTCGAGCGAGTTGGGGATTGGTTGACCTTCTATGTCGGTGAATCGATTTCCTTATCGGAGGTCAACATCTACCCTGCTGAAGATGATGAAGAAGAATATATGTAGTAGTCTCAACCTTCCGAAGATTACGCACCTTCGGGGAGTGCGTAATTAGACAATAACTGTTCTGATCGCATAGCTACATTATTGTATGGGAAAGGGTCATCCAATGAAATTCAAAAACCTTGGCGTGCTTTTCTTGCTTTCAATAGCCTCGGTTTACTTTATTTGTCCGGTACAATGTGCAGCAATCCGAGAAGCGGGTGAAGACACCACAGCCGATAAGTTTCTGGGGCATCAGCAATGTCTGGTTGGTTCACAAACCACCGATGAAACGAACCAGTCTACTTGTTGTCAGCCTGAAAATCAACCAACCCCTTTCCATGAGCACCAAGAGGATAAAGAAGGACATTGTTGCTTCAGCCGGTGGGAATCGCTTGGAACAAGCGAACCCCAATTTGTCTCACAAATCCAAAAAAAGACATTCTCATTTATCCTCCTAATACCCACAACGCCTAAAATCTCTTCCGGCACCGTTTCTTTCGCCGCTCATCTGCAACTTCCCTATAACCCTTACACAACTCCTCCCATCCCCCGGCTTTCCCCTCGGGCACCTCCGTTTTCTCTCGCCTAATTTTTCTAATTCTAAGATGTATTGATCGGTCGGTATTTCTGTGCACCTATACCACAACACCGCTAGTCTTTCTCTGATCTTTTCTCACTCAAAACGGAGGTTATTCTCATGTTATCCAGAGTTTTCAATCAACAAATTTTATCCCTACTTATTCCCCTGTTTTTACTCCTAGCCATCGGTTGCAGTAGCAAAACCGTTGACCTTATCACCTCACAAGATCATCCTGCAAATCCCAATGCCGAACAGGGAGCATCCGTCGATTACCACAATATGTCGGCAGCAGAGAAGCACGAAGGTAATGGAGGTCATAGCAGCCCTGAGCTCTCACCTAATGGGGCGCAAGCATTGGCGTCAATGTTTGATGCCTATCTCAGTATCGGGCAGCAGCTCGCGTCCGATACGGTGGAGGAGGTTAATATGAAGGCACATACAATGCTTGAAGCTTTCCACACCCTTGAAGGCGAAGCTCCTGCTGAGCTGTGGAGTGCTCACGAAGCCCATACCGAGGCCATCCACGACGCCGGACATGAACTTGGCACCCCCTCGGACATCAAAGCTGCTCGGATTGCCTACGGCTCACTGAGCGATAGTTTCAAGCATTTTATTGCTGCTGTGGGCATACCCGCAATTTACGAGAAGCCAATCTATAGCTACGTGTGCGGGATGGCACATGAGGTGCCTGAAGGGGGGATCTGGCTGCAAATGGGCGAGCCCGTTCGCAACCCATATTTCGGAAGGGCGATGCTCACGTGCCACAGTGAGAAAACGCAAATGCCCGTCTCACGCAGCGATATGTCTGATCCCGAAGCCGTGAAGTCTCACAAACACAGCCATTAAGACAGGTGAGGAGTTTACCAAATGAACGAGAAAATGAGATACGCCGCGTTATTTTTCGCGGCGTCATTCCTCCTAATCGGCTGCGCTGGTGTATCGAAAAAAGTAGCTTTCAACGAAGTCCAGCAGCAGGTGGATGAACGCATTGGCTTCCCTATTCACTGGAATACGAACATGGATCCGGCTGATGAAGTAGTGCAGACAATTAAAGAGCTGCTAGATAAGCCGCTGGTCACCGATACGGCCATTCAAATTGCGCTGCTGAATAACCGTCGCCTACAGGCAACCTATGAGGAGATCGGTATCGCATACGCCGCTGTCGTTGAGGCTGGTTCCTTCTCGAACCCTGCTTTTCATGGAAACGCGACATTTGGTCTTCCCGTGGACACAACTACGGCGCCCCCCGCTCACGACACCTACGCCTTCGCGATTGAGATGGACTTCCTCTCGTTTCTATATGGGTCAATGCGAAGATCGATTGCAAAATCGGAGTTTGAGACAGCAAAACTTCGCGTGACAGCTGCTGTGATGGATTTGGCAGGGCAGACACGCATGGCGTTTTATCGCATTCAGGCTGAAAAGCAGATGTTGGGGATGTTGCGTCAGGTTGTTCTAGCAACTCAGGCGGGATACGAATTTGCTCATCAACTTCACGAAGCGGGGAATATACCGGCACTGGATCTGCTGCTTCAGCGTGCGCTTTATGAGCGTTCAAAGCTAGGGCTCACCGCGGCGGAGGTCGCCCTTGCCGAAAGCCGCGAACGGCTCAATCGGTTAATGGGGCTGTGGGGTCAGGAAACAGCTTGGAAGGTTGAGGCTCGGCTACCGAATATCCCAACAGAACTGATGAAACTTGAGAACGTTGAGAAGATTGCAATCGAAAATAGCATAGATCTCGCCATCACGCGGGAACGCATCGTATCTATCGGGAAGCAACTCGGCGTGTCAAAAGCGATGTCTCTTGTACCACGCTTAGAGATTGGAGGAGAACTTGAGTATGAAGATGGAGCCTGGAAAGCAGGCCCTGCGCTTGGGATTGAGATTCCACTCTTTGATCAAAAACGGGGGCAGCGCGCGGCGGCGGCAGCGGAATTACGCCGACGGCAGGGTGAATACCACGCCCTAGCGGTTGAGATTCGTTCCGCAGTCCGCGCCGTACGCCACCGTCTACTGACCGCTCGACAGGGTGCACTGTCTTATCAGAACGAGATACTGCCACTCCAAGAGAAGATTCTCGAACAGGTTCAATTACAGTACAATGCAATGCAGGTAGGCACCCCACGATTATTGCTGGCGAAACAACAGCAGATTGACGCCGGTCGAGATTACATCCAGATACTCTACAACTATCATGTCGCACGAGCGAAACTCGATCAGATTCTCAACGGTAGGCTAGTCCTGGATACACAGGTAGATACATCGCTATCGCAAAGGAACGGCCCTGTCAAACACTTTGACAGCGCAGCTGCAGAAGGGGGACACTAAAATGAATCGAAGGGATATGCTGAAAACAGGGGCACTGGTTGGCGGTGCCGTTGCGCTGGGGCCGGCTCAATCAAACTCAACCGAGTCCCAATGGGAAAAATCTTACGCAGGTGTCGCGCAACAGCCAGCGTTGGAGCCGGGGTTGCCCGATAAGGACTATACGCCGATTATCACGCCCAACAATTCCGCTCTACCGTGGAAGATTGTTGACGGCGTTAAAGTCTTTCACTTGATTGCTGAGGAGGTATGGCACAACTTCGCCCCCGGTTTGAAAGCGAAGTGTTGGGGTTACAATAGACAAGTCCATGGTCCGACTATTGAGGCGGTGGAGGGCGACCATATCCGCATCTACCTCACCAACAAACTTAAAGCCCCTACATCCGTCCACTGGCATGGCGTCTTTCTCCCGAACGGGATGGACGGCGTCGGCGGGCTAACCCAGCGCGCCATCCAACCGGGTGAGACCTTCAAATACGAGTGGACGGTGCGCCAATCGGGGACTTACATGTACCATTCCCACCATGACGAGATGACTCAGATGGCGATGGGTATGATGGGAATGCTCATTTTCCATCCCAGAAAAGCCTCGCCCGATTACAGGGTAGATCGAGACTTTGCGATTATGTTAAGTGAGTGGCGAATTGATCCGGGGACGACCACGCCCAATCCTAACGAGATGACCGACTTCAACGTCCTGACGATGAATGCAAAGTGTTATCCTGGAACCGAGCCGTTAGTCGTCAAAATGGGCGATCGGGTGCGGATCCGTTTCGGCAACCTCTCGGCAATGGACCATCATTCAATTCACCTCCACGGTCACTACTTCAAGGTTACTGCAACGAATGGGGGTCGCATCCCGATTTCAGGGCAGCTGCCCGGCAGCACTCTCTTTGTTCCAGTCGGTGACACGCAGGATATCGAGTTTGTCGCCAGTGAGCCGGGGGATTGGGCGGTGCACTGCCATATGACCCACCATGTCATGAATCAGATGGGGCACAATTTCCCGAATATTGTGGGTATTCAGAAAAACGGACTTGACCAAAAAATTCGCCATCTGCTGCCTGGGTATATGACAATGGGAGAACACGGCATGGGGGAACACGGGGTTCATGTCGAAGCGGGCCACATGGGGGTGCCAAAAAACAGCATCCCTATGGTCGGTGCACGGGGCCCCTTCGATTACATCACAATGGGCGGTATGTTTACCCTCCTAAAAGTTCGAGAGCATCTTGCCAGCTATGATGATCCGGGGTGGTATAAACATCCCCCGGGCACAGTTGCGGGCCTTGCCTCAGCAGATGAGCTCCGCCGCGATTTGGGAAAGACGGGGTCCAGCTAAGAGGTTGGGTTGAGAGATAGCGACAAGTCCGAGCTTAATGTCTGAATCAGGATTTTCAGGATGGAAGGATAAACAGGATAGAAAGGGCAGCATCTAAAACTCCTGAGAATCATAGAATCTGGTAAATCCAGATGCTGACAGTGGCGGGAGATGTCTGAATCAGGATTTTCAGGATGGAAGGATAAACAGGATAGAAAGGGCAGCATCTAAAACTCCTGAGAATCATAGAATCTGGTAAATCCAGATGCTGACAGTGGCGGGAGATGTCTGAATCAGGATTTTCAGGATGGAAGGATAAACAGGATAGAAACGACAGCATCTAAAACTCCTGAGAATCATAGAATCTGGTGAATCCAGATGCTGACAGTGGCGGGAGATGTCTGAATCAGATGGCTATGTGAATCGGTGTGCTGAATCAGGGTTTCCAAGATGGAAGGATAAACAGGATAGAAAGGGCAGCATCTAAAACTCCTGAGAATCATAGAATCTGGTAAATCCAGATGCTGACAGTGGCGGGAGATGTCTGAATCAGATGGCTATGTGAATCGGTGTGCTGAATCAGGGTTTCCAAGATGGAAGGATAAACAGGATAGAAACGGCAGCATCTAAAAATGCTGAGAATCATAGAATCTGGTAAATCCAGATGCTGACAATTGTATACTATTGATGCATCTGTAAGCCGATAGCCCTCGCTTAATTCATTTACCCCCATTTTTTTTGGTTATAGATTTGATTTATTTTTATGATTTAGGATAGTGAGAATACTTGTGATTAAGGGTGTTGGCATGTATCTCCCCTGCACAGTGGGAGTGTGAAGCAGGGATTGAGACACCACCCGCGCCACGCCTCCGCCACCACGTGCTTTATGACCGTAATCAGTGAGTAGATTTTTGCCCGTGTGTTGAATGCTTTTGCCCATCGATCGCCTGACTTTTGATAGGTGATAAACAGTAAGCCATAACTGATACAAGCTAAGAGCCATAACAGGTTGATGCGGGGTTTTGACGGTTTCTATACCTCTCAAAAACAACCAACATTATACCTCTTTAAAAAATGGGGGTAAGTGAACTTTCCTGATTGGCTTGACAGTTGCTATCTGTGCCAGTTATACTGATGTACAAAAATAATTTGCGAGGAGAAAAACTGATGAAACCCATAGCCGTTGCCTCTTACCGAATCGTCCTTTTAAGCATCTTAATTGCCGTGCTATCCACTGTCGCTTGGGCGGCAGAAACAACCCCGCCCCGCGAGAAATTGGCGTCCATTTTTCCGAATGCGGCAAACTTTGTCGAAAAGAAGGCGAACTTAACGCCTGAAAAAGTCGCCGCCATCGAAGCAGAAATTGACACAAAGCTGCGTCCCGAAGACCTTAAACCGATATTTTATATTGCTGTTAATCAGGATAAAAAAACAATCGGGTTAGCCTTGTTGGTAGAGGTCAAAGGACCGAACGGTGTCATCAACGGTGGCGTAGGACTAGATATGACGGGAAAGGTGGTCAAAGTCGAGGTACATCAACACAGCGAAGCCGCTGGGATTGCCAACGCCAGATTCCTCAAGCAATTTAGTGGCAAGGGAATCGAAGATAAATTTGAGGTTGGCAAAGATGTTGCCTCGGTTGCTGGGGAGCAGGAAGCGTCCCAAGCTGTTGCACTCCTGCCGAAAAAAACCCTTGCTATCAGTTATGCCCTGTTCCTGAAGAGACCAGCGAAAGCTGAGGAAGAGGCGCCAGAAACCATTGAACCTGAGGATCTAAAAGAGGTCATGGCTATGATGAAGGATGAATATGACCTCATCCGAGCGTATTTCCAGGAGGGAGATAATCAGGATAAAGAAGCAGCCGTGAAAGCGGCAAGACGGCTTGGGAAGCACGCCGAATTAATCGCCGATTTTGAGCCTCCGAAGAATCCAAACAGTACAGAAGAATATACCTATTTGCGGCAACAGTTCTATAACACCATCAATGAATTTGCCCAAACCCTCGAAGCGGAGGGCATCTCTGAGAAAACTCAAAAACAGTGGCAGGAGGTCATCGATCTGGTCAACAAGGTACATCTCCGCTTCAGCGTGGAGGAGGTTGACCTAGATGAGGACTTAAATTAGGAGGTCTTGACATGATAAACGTCTCAGAGAAAAGGCAGAAACGGCGCACATTTTTTAAGGCGTGTATGGCAGTTATCGGTGGGCTAATTAGCCTAGCGATGGCTGTGCCGTTGATAGGGTTTGCCATTTCACCCGCTTTCAGAAAAGTATCGAAAAAATGGGTAGATCTCGGTATCGTCGATCTGCTGAAGGGGAGCCGCTATAAAAAAATCAACTACGTCTTTCAAGCCAAAGATGGTTGGGTTGAGACTCATAAAAAACGCTCCGTCTATGTGACAGATCAAGGGGCTGGAAATTTTGTGGTTTATTCGCGTGTCTGCTCCCATCTTGGCTGCCTTGTACGATGGGATGAGGGGAAGGATCAGTTCTTCTGTCCCTGCCACGGTGGAGTGTTCGACAGCGCGGGGAATGTCCTCGCAGGGCCACCGCCCCAGCCGATAGAAAAATTACCGGTTAAAGTGGAAGATGGCGTCTTATATGTCAAGGAGTCGTAAGCCTCTAAACGTTAAACCGTATCGTCAATACATCGCCATCTGATACAATATAGTCTTTCCCCTCAAGCCGTAACAACCCGTCGTCTCGCGCTTTTGTTAAGCTCTCACAATCTACCAGATCCGCCCAGTGGATGGTTTCGGCCCGGATAAATCCCCGCGCCATGTCCGTATGGATTGCCGCTGCCCCATCAAGGGCGGTCATACCGTTTTTGAGCGTCCAAGCCTGCAACTGATCCGAGACGACGGTGAAGAAGGTTATCAGTTCAAGAGTGCGGTACGAAGCCTCAATCACCTGGGCCGGTGCGGATTCGCTGAGTCCCATCTCAGTGCGAAAGATTTCCGCATCCTCCGCGTCCAGCCGCGCAAGCTCCATCTCCAATCTTGCGGAAAGTGTGATAATTTCAATCTGCCGTGTTTGCGCGTACTCCGCAAAACTGGCACGTATCTCTTCTGTGCTATCCAACTCATCTTCGCCAATATTGAGAACCAATAACAGCGGTTTTTGCGTCAAGAATCCGTAACCGCGTATCGCCCGCTCATCTTCAGGGGAAAGCGGCAGCTCTCGAATGGGGGTGCCTCCTTCCAGTGTGTCCTTACACCGCTCTAACACTACACGCTCATGCTCTAACGCTGGAATTTTCTGTGTCCGAAGCTCCCGACTGAGCCGATCTAATCGGTTGTCGATAATTCCCAAATCCGCAAAGGCGAGCTCGATGTCAATCGTTTCGATATCCCGCTTTGGGGCTACATCGCCGTCAACATGCGGCACAGCATCATCCTCAAATACACGGACAATATGGACGAGTGCGTCAACCTCACGGAGTTCAGCGATGACGCTTGCTTCCAATCCTTCCAATCCTTCCAGCGCAATATCACCCTTGGTAACGCCGGGGACGTCCACATAATCGATGTTTGTTGGAGTAACCTTCTTTGGATTGAATATCCCTGCTAATGCCGCCAGCCGCTCGTCGGGAACTTTTACCGAGCCGATGTTCCATCCCTTTTTGGCGGCATAAGTCCCCGTTTCTGCCTCGGATTGTGTCAGTGCATTGAAAAGAGAGGTTTTTCCAACATAAGGAAGCCCAACAATACCAATTTTCATTCATGAAACCTACTTTCTAGGTGTCCATTGATGATGCATACCATATACGCACAATAAATTGTGCTACTACAAACGCGACTTTCTGGGTGTCCATTGATGATGCCTACCCCCCTCATTCCCCCCGCAAGCAGGGGGTTTTTTAGACACCTGGCTCGCTTGCGTTCTATATACGCACAATAAATTGTGCTACTACAAACGCGACTTTCTGGGTGTCCATTGATAATGCCTACCCCCCTCATTCCCCCCGCAAGCAGGGGGTTCTTTAGACCCCGGGCTCGCTTGCGTTCTATTAACAGCTAGTAACTACTTATTCCCAAAAAGAATCGCACAATGTAAGGAGAGTTGACTTGATCTTCAGAGTAAGGTACAATTGCGCCGCATTCAATAACCACAATTATGATAGGGAGAACAGATGAGATTTCAAGGAAAATCAGTCATTGTAACGGGTGGAGCCTCAGGCATTGGGGAGGCTACCGCCAAACGGTTTGCCTCCGAAGGGGCAGATGTCGTCATCGCGGACGTAAATCCTGATGGGCACGCCGTTGCACAACAGATTAGTCAAGAGACCCAAAAGAGTATATCCTTTGTCCGATCCGATGTTTCAAAAGCGGATGATGCAGACCGCCTTATCCAAGAGACTCTTCGCCGCCATGGTCGGTTAGACATCCTGCATAATAACGCGGGGATTCTAATTGTTGGGGATGTTACCACAATATCTGAAATCGACTGGGATCGGTGCATCGACATTAACCTAAAAAGTGTCTATCTGGTTTCCAAATACGCTATCCCCGCAATGCAACAAACAGGGGGTGGGGTGATTATTAACACAGCTTCCACCGCCGGAATGTCTGGCGGAAGTGGCTATGCTGTCTACGGGGCATCGAAGGCTGGCATTATTCTTCTGACGCAGTGCATGGCTCTAGATTTCGCAAAACACAACATTCGCGTCAATGCAGTTTGTCCCGGTCCAACAGCAACACCGATGATTCTGCCACCTGACGCTGACCGACACAGTGCACTTGAGCGATGGGCACAGGAGTTACCGATTGGACGTGCGGGTCAACCGGAAGACACCGCCAAAGCTGTCGTTTATCTAGCGTCTGATGATGCGTCATTTGTCACGGGAAGTGCGTTTGTGGTTGATGGCGGACGTTTACTAACGGGGATTGGACAGCGCATCGCGGTTGATGTCTAGTCACATTAAAAACCTGTGGGATTTCCTAAATTCGTTGTGGAAAATCTCCCGTCTATTAGTCCTCTTGTGTCAGCGTTTCCATTCAATGTGATCATTTATGTTGTGTTCTTCAAAAACCTCAAGAATATTACGACAAAAATCTCGTATCTCATGATCGCCAACGGATTCTGAAAGTTCGTATAAACGAATAAACATCCTCTTCCCTGTTTCTGTCTGTTTGAAGTTTTTCTTACGGAAATTGTGAGTTGCACAAAGTGTTTGACCATTTTCGATTACTGCTTTGCCCCCTAAGTCTTTCGGTTTGATATAATCCGCCTGAATTTCGACACCATCCCGTTGTCCTTTGCCGCATATCACACAACGGTAGTCATCCCGCTTGAAAATCTGTTTCCTTTGGGCAGGGGTGAAATCTTCTAGCTCAGGATTTGTAATGAGATCGGGGGTGTATTTATAAACACCTCTCCCGAGCCTTATCAGTTTCCCTTCTTGTGCCAATCTGCGAATTGCCGGGCCCGGATAGCGAAATTTTCTCCCCGTTCTTTCTTCGTATTCTTTTGCAACCCAGTCAATTACTTCAGAGTGTTTGATAGGCAGATTCGGGTGGGCCGTAAAGTATTCCATTGCCAACGCTGTTTGAGTGATTTTCCCTGTCATTTTGACTCCTCTAATGCTGCGAATAGCTCCAAATATTCATTATTTGCTTCTGAGCTAATTCGCAATAGCCTCTATCAATATTTTAAGATTTTCAGGAAAGGATTTATCACCTTCAGGTTATAAACCGTCTGTTAGCCAATTGGTAGTTGATTGGTAGGGCTTGCCCTACAAGATCCTAACAATCCCATAACAGACAGCTAACAGGCGGATTGAATCATGAATGATGTAAATCTTTCAGGATTGTTAGCAGTCTTGTAACCCCTCTGTTAGGGCAGGACAGACCGCTAACAATGTGGTAGATCCTATCCTGAAAATTCTCTAATCCAGTGAATCCTGATTCAGACAATGTGTTAGGCGTTGTTGAAGTCTTGCCAATCAATTCCTAACTGTCGGATTGCCGCGCGGAGGGTTCCGATTTTCAAGTCGCGGGTGCCATAATTGGGTATGATATTGGCCTGCTCCGTCAATGGGTTATACCATTTTCGGTGGCTACCACTGCCTCTTCTTTTAAGTTCATAACAACCGAGCTTTTTTAACTTTTTCTCGACTTCTCGGTATCTCATGGAGTTTGTTCATTGGGGGTCCGGGGAGGCTATCGCTTGAAACCAGAAGGAATGGTTCTCAACGGGCATATCTTCATTGGAAAGGGCTTTTGATTTTGACTTGGGGGTCATCGTTTGGAACCGGAACGGGCGGGTTATAGCTGGTATTTGTTCATCGGGTGCCCGGATAGATTGCGGCAATGAACGCTCTAAATCCGCATATAGCTCAAGTGTCGCGGCGAGGGCATCTTTGACATTTTCTAATGCCTCGTCTACCGAATCGCCTTCGGTGAGGAGTTCGGGTAATTCGTCGCATGTTACGGTGTAACCGCCTTCGGGTTGTGGTGTTAAAATCACGGTGAGCTGGTAGTTCATTTGAAGACCTCCAAGATTTATAACCTCCAAGATTTATACCTGAAGGTGGTAAATCGTTCGTGTGTCAATTGGGAAAAGTTTGCACACAACTCTATTATATCCGTTTTTGCAAGTAAAGTGCAAGTAAAACAGATGCGCTAACAGGCTCCGTGGCGGCAGACAGGAGGTTCTAATGAACCTCTTGCCGCCCGAAGGATCTATCACATGAGGTGTGAGCATTTGTCTGAATCTTGATTTTCAGGATTTAAGGATTTTCAGGATAGAGGATTTTCGGGATTGGGTTAAGGATTTATAACCCTCTGGTTGTAAACCGTCTGTTAGCACTAACAGGCAGCCTCCAAGGGATTGTTAGGGATAAATCCTGTCAATTCTTGAATCTTGAGAATCCTGATTCAGACAATTGGGGATTTTCGGGAGCAGGCGGCGTTAGTGAGGTTTATGATGCAGTTATTGGAGATAGGCTTGAACGTGGTACTTTTAGATTTTAGGGATTCGCCGAAGCTATTGCGCTTCAGTCGACGATTCATTGATGTCGGGAGCGGGAGCTATCGCCGGCAGGATCGGCGGCTCTGGTGGTCAATGATGGTAGCGGCTATAAGGTGGAATTGACGTTTGAGTTCCAGCGGCTCACGCAATCTGACTTGGACGCGCTCGAAAGGATTTATCGACGGCGTGAACCGTTGCTCTGCATCCCTGACTCCATCGACGCACCGGAGGAGGTGTATGTGGTGCAGTGGGTGTCGGGGTTTGATTGGCAGGATACGGTCAAAACGGATTGGTCGCAGGGGAAGAGTTTGAAGGTGGTTTTTGAGAGTGTCTGAATCAGGATTTTCAGGATGAATTGTTGTCTGAATCTTGATTTACAGGATTTGGGGATTTTCAGGAGGGGGGATTTACCTCATTCTGATTCAATACCAACGCCAAATCACCCGTTATTGGGGGCTCTACTAAGGTCGTTCCCCTCTTCTAAATAAACAAATGTAATTGTCCTAACCTTTACTCACAATTGTCAAGTATCCTCTTTAGATCGTCGATAAAATGTTCAAATGGTTTGACTTTTTCACTCTCATCAAGATCTGCGTCTGTTAAAATGTAGCTCCCATCTAATTCGGTTTCTATGATTGCTTTGGCCTTTTTAGGGGGATTATCATCCTGCGTCAACGTACCATCTTCGTCGGGGCTAATCAAATAAACCTTGATGTGCTTTGTTGCTTCATCAGCCAAAAGTTTAAGTTTCCAGTAGCCTGTTTGGGCTATACGCTCTCTTAAAGTCACTTTGCTTGAGATGACTGCTAGAACCTTGCATGTATCAGGATAATAGATAATAATATCAACATCGGGCAGATGACAACCAAATTCACCATAGTCCACTAACACATTTCGCTTGACTCGGCTGAGCTGCATAGATAAGTTTTTAGTTCTTTCAAGGGTATTCCCGTTGATAACCTCCAACCCAAGTGCTTCGATCTTATCGGTAATGATATATTGAATTAACTTTTCTAAATTTTTTCCCTTAAAAGCACGCCAACTTTGCTCATGGTCGCCGCCTTGAGTCGGATTTTCCTCCCAATCTCGTTTATGATAATCTTTCGCTTCTTCCAACAACTGTGAGATCTGCGTGTTGGCATCTGTACCAAATAGGTTCTTCTTTTCAAGGTATAAGCCCTTCAAATCTTCAAAGTGCATAGTAATCACTCCTTTAAGCCAATTACGATATATTCTGTCGGATACGCCTCAGAATCTGCCTTATCGTTACTAGCAAATCGCCCCGTTTTTTCATCTCGTTTTTGGGGAAGTATTTTTAAGGGGATTTCCCTTTTAATGATTTGATCGAGGTTGAAACCTGCATATTGCAAACTCTCAGCGAAAACTTCGGCATTGAGAATGTCCACGCCCTTCAACCGTGTATTGCCAATCACATAACAGCATCGACCGCCATGCTTTAAAATTCTGAAACTCTCATTAAAGACCTCCTCCATATCAATGAAAAAGGCTGAGATCTCTTTCGCCTTTTTCGGGTTTTTACGGGACATTTCATAAACGATATCCGCGGCGATTTGACTTTTTAATGTCTTATTCTCATACTGTTTATGTGATGTTCCGATGAACTCTTTTTTATATTTATTTAAATCATCTGCTAAATCGAGCCAAATTGTTGACAGTTGATGTAGGTCTGCATATTCATAACTAGTTACATACGGGCTTGAACTGACAACTAAATCAACGGAGTCATCAGCAACAGGTTGTTCTTTTGCATTACCAGCCCGAATATTTAAGTATTCATCACAACTGTTGCGGAAGGGGATAGCATGATAAAATTGCTCATTTCCTCTCCGCATTTTCATTAGATGTCTCCTAATTGCAGAGTACGGAGCTGTGGGCTTCTTTTTCAAATCCCTTGTTGGTTTTGTACTACTTTTGCTCCATATCGAACAATTTTTGAGAATGTTACTGAAAGCCACGAGAAAAAAATCCCTAATCGTTTCATCTTCTTCATCAGAGATTACAGTTAAGATTACACCAAGCTCATACTTATGCCTCGTTGGAAACCAATAGTCAATCTTCTCAACGTGTTTTTCAGGAATTGTGGGTTCAATCTCAGTCCAATCATCGAATAGGAGCCCTGGGGGGTGGTCTAAACAGCTCAGTTTTGATAGCAATTGTTTTATCTTTTTTTCGAGATAATTTGGTTCAATCGGCTTGGATTTTACCTTCGTTACCAGATAGGAGATTTCATTAATATCAGTTCCACTCGCCTTAAAGCCTTTTGATATAGCAGTAACAATAGTCGTACCACTGCCCATAAATGGATCATTGATATGGACATGAGTATCAGTTATATATTCATGAATCAATTTTTCGACCAATTGTGGGATAAACTTAGCGGGGTAGCGATGGTAATCATGCGTCCATTTACTCGTTTCCGATGGCTTGTACTCCCTAAAAGCCCATTCTGAATCAATCTGTTTTTCATTAAATCGCTGAAAAATTTGTTCTGTTCTCATGACTTATTATTAGCATCTCTATTGATAATATAGACCCCCATTTCATCGAAAAAGGAATTAACTTTGAAGTGAGCGGGTATATCTAATGTTGGATTTTTCATATCAACCGACCGTCCAATCGAAATTCTGACAGTAGTAGGCACACTCCGTCGTGCCGTTCACCCTCTAATCCTGAATATCCACACGGTTCTTTTCCCCCTGCTTGCGGGGGGACTAAGGGGGGTCCGGGGGGAAGAGGGGGACAGCATACGGCGTATGCCTACTGCTAGCAACTTGCGTTATAACGTCCAACCTACCTGCGAGTAACTATCCCGCTGCAAATTCCACATCAACGTGATGTGGAATAACGCCAGACCGATAGCCACGCTCCATCAACTCTCTGACTCCTGCCCTGCCTTTTTCACCATAGTCGAGGGTGTAGTCGTTCACATACATACCAACGAATCGGTCAGCCAGTTCCGTCTCCATATCACGCGCATAGTTCATCGCGTAAGCCAACCCCTTCTCTCTATGCCCAAGTGAATACTGAATGCTCTGTTTGATGAGTGCGGTGATACGTCGGATTTTTTCCGCACCGAGATCTCGACGGATGGCATTCGCCCCAAGCGGCAGCGGCAACCCGGTTTCCTCATGCCACCATTCCCCCAGATCTACCACTTTATGCAGCCCTGCACGACGGTAGGTTAGCTGTCCTTCGTGGATAATTAATCCCGCGTCCGCATTGCCCTCCTGAACATACGGCAAAATCTGATCAAACTGAACAACTTCAGGGTCAAAGTCGGGCTGAAAAAGACGCAACGTCAGGTAAGCGGTCGTCATCTTCCCGGGGATTGCGATTTTTTTACCTGCAAGGGCTTCCCGCTGCATCGGTTCTTTGGATACGACGAGTGGACCGTACCGATCGCCGATGCTTGCGCCACACGGCATCAGCGCATAGTGATTAGCAACGTAGGCGTAGGCGTGAACTGATATAGCCGTCACCTCCAACTCCCCGTTGACCGCCCGTCGGTTTAGGCTCTCAATGTCTTCAGCAACTTGGACAATCTCAAAACCGTCGGTTGGAATCAGTCCATTAGCGAGGGCATAGAACATAAAAGCATCATCAGAATCAGGGCTATGACCGATACGAATCTGTTCCGATTGTGACATCAATTTCTCCTCTTACAACTGGCGGTGCCTAGGTCGTGGAGCTTGACATAGGCTCTCCTCAAACGGATTTTGCGTCGATTATATCAGACGCAGAGAGCGGTGTCAAGATTATACCTAGCACTTTGGAAAAAGGGAAATCTTCATAACGAAACCACATTCTTTTCAATATTGACCGTATCCTCTCTCCCCTCGATCCAATTTCCCTTGCAATTCCGTAAACGATCGTGTATAATTAACTCTCGTTGCGCTGCAACGCGTTGTCAGCGATTTTCTGTGCAGCGATCTCCCGTAGCTCAGCTTGGTAGAGCAGGTGGCTGTTAACCACTTTGTCGGCGGTTCGAATCCGTCCGGGAGAGTTATCCTAAGCCCTGTTCGGTGTTTTGTCGAACAGGGCTTTTTATTTCGCCCCCTCATAAATTGTTAAAGGATTCAAAGGGCCGCTCCGCGTCAATGTGAGAATTTTGCACTATCTGTTCCGTTGCCGAGAATCTTCTTTGCAACGGCAAAGCAAAGTGAAACACTGAACCTGTCCCAGGGGTGCTATCAACCCATATCCTGCCGCCATGTTGCAGCAAAATGTGCTTGGCAATCGCAAGTCCCAACCCTGTACCTCCCATCTCACGTGAACGTCCTTTATCCACACGGTAGAACCGCTCGAAAATTCGGGGAAGCGACTCAGCAGGAATACCGATCCCGGTATCTTTCACATGAACGATGACCTCCGATTCGCTGGCTTCAGCGGAAATTGTAATACATCCCTCCGCCGGTGTATACTTAATCGCGTTCTCAATTAAGTTTGCCAGTACCTGTCCGATCAGTCGTTTGTCCGCAAACACAACGGGCAGATGATTAGGCACCCTCCATTCAAATGTCAGATTTGCCTCCTCAAATACAGGTTCAAAGAGAGCCAAGAGGGTATCTTGAAATGCCTTGATCTCACAAGCTGCTAATTCAAGCTTTACTTCCCCGGATTCAAGGTGCGATAAATCAAGCAAATCTGAGACCAACTGCGAAAGTCGTGCTGATTGCTGTAAAATCTTTTCTACAAAACGCTCGTTTGCGTCGGTGTCGTCTAAAGCACCATTGAGAAGTGTTTCTGCATACCCGTGAATCGAAGTCAATGGGACCCGCATTTCGTGAGCAACATTGGCGACGAAATCGGATCGAATCTGCTCCAATTTCCTCAATTGGCTCACATCGTGGAGACTTACCAGATACTCACCCTCGACGGGTACAACAATAATTTCTGTTTCACGCTCGGTGGGTCCGATCCGCTTGATTTCTGCAAATCCTGCTTTCCCTGTCTCTGTAACCTGCTCTAAGAGACGTTTTAACGCTGGGTCACGGATGCTTTCAACTAAGGAGAGTGCCTGATAATGGGCGGGAAAGTCTAGCATGGTGATTGCTGCCGAATTTGCATAAGTGATAGCAAACTGTTCATCAACCAGGAGCACCCCCTCGACCATCTTTGATAGGATGCTATCTCTTAGATTGCGCTCCCGCGAAATCTCATAGATTTGCGTTTCAATCTGATTTGCCATCTGATTGAAATGGTTGGATAATTCTCCAAGCTCACCCGATGCGGCAACGGAGACCCGTGAGGTTAACTCCCCGCCCGCAAGCGATTTTGTGGCTTGGGTCAAGTCCCGAATCGGTTTTGTGGTAACGTTGGTGGTAATGATACTGAACAATATAGCAAAAACGAGCCCCGCACTGATTGCCAGTAATAAAAGCCATCTGAGTTGACCGATGGCTGAATCAATTTCCATCATAGGCAACGCAACCCGACAGATACCTATCATCTTCCCCTCCCGAACCACCGGCAAGGCAAGGTAGCGCAGCGTGGTCATCACAGTATTGCTATATCGGTCAATAGTACCAATTCTGCCTGCCAAAGCCTCTTGTACTTCTGGTCGATTTCGGTGATTATCCATATCCCGCAGATGCCGTCCATCACGCTTCGTATCTCCCCATACAATCCCATCGCATCCAATAAACGTGAGACGGACATTGCTATCAGTCCCGAGGCGGTCTACAACGCTGTCTACGACTTCGTAACTGAGTGTGTTAGGGAGCGTCTCCAGCAGAAATTCTCGCGTCAGATTTGCCTGCACCGTCAACTCGTCCGTGATTCGCTCACTCAAGTTCTGCTTCAGCGAGTAATCGAAATAGCCATACATCGCTAGCAAAATAACCAGCACAATCCCCATGGAATTCAATATTAATTTGGTATGGATGTTCATGCTAACCTTTTTACCAAAATTGAGCAGCTCCGACGCGCTATGGTATTGGGTATTTTGGTCTGTGGATATCATTGGCTTCAGCAGATTAACCGCATCAATCCAAAGATATTAGCACGCGGCTAGAATTGTGTCAATACGAGAATTAGGAGAATTATAATCGATCCCTGCTTGCCTAAATGCTCCGGTTAACGATTAAAACTTGAAAGTAGAAGATAGACAAATTCAGCTCAAGTCATAGTAATTTTCCCTTATGAAACGGATGAACAGCGTATGCAACAAATTTTGATAGACTTTTCATCTTAACTGTGTTACGATGTCAGGTTAATCCAGTGATTCGACAACATAGTGTTCTAATAGAAAGTGAGTCCCAACAGATATGAATAATTTCCACAATGAACTGGAACAGGTACTAAGAAAAGAGATTGAAGGTGAGGTGCGCTTCGATCCGTATTCCAAAGTCTTATATAGTACCGATGCGAGTCTGTACCAGATGGAGCCTATCGGCGTCGTTATTCCACGACACAAGGAGGACGTGACTAGGTCCATCCAGATCGCTTATGACCGTAACCTGCCGATTTTGCCGCGCGGCGGCGGCACCAGTTTGGCGGGACAAACGGTGGGGCAAGCAATTGTCATTGACATGTCCAAGTATATGAACGAGATCATTGAAGTCAACCTCGAGGAGCACTGGGCGCGGGTGCAACCGGGGGTTGTCATTGACGAATTGAACCACTATCTGAAACCGCATAACCTGATGTATTCTGCCGACGTAGCGACAAGCAGTCGGGCGAATATCGGGGGCACAATCGGCAACAATTCAGCGGGGGCCCACTCCCTGATTTACGGGAAAACGGTTGACCACACTATGTCCCTGGACCTGCGGCTATCCAACGGGGAAGCGATTTTTGTTGAACCTATCTCGCTCAACGAACTTGCCGCCAAACAACAGGGAGATTCCCGCGAAAGCCATATCTATCGGGAGGTATGCCGAATCGCCGCGGAAAATGAAGATGAAATTCGGAGACGATTTCCGCGAGTCCTACGTCGCGTTGCCGGGTACAACCTTGATGAGTTCATCACCAACGCAGGATCAAGCGATTTGACACCGTACCGCAGAGACGGCTGCGACGCTGACCATCCGTTTAGCCTTGCGAAAATTGTCGTTGGATCAGAGGGAACGCTGGCAACAACGGTCGAAGCAAAGATTAACCTCGTGCCAACCCCCAAGATGACTGCACTCAACGTGATTCACTTCCATACACTGATCGAGTCGATGGAAGCGATGCAGCCAATCCTCGAATGCAACCCAACCGCCGTTGAACTCATTGACAGAACCATCATTGATATGACAAAACAGTCGTTGGAGTTTTCCCGTATCAGCACCTTTATCCAAGGGAGCCCGGGAGCGATTCTCGCAGTCGAATTCTACGGTGAATCAGAGGACGAACTGTTCGATCAACTTGACACCCTTGAACGAAAGATGAAATCCGTTGGACTCGGCTACGCCTTTGTGCGCTGCATGACGGGAGAGGAAAAAGAACGGGTATGGGATACGCGGAAAGCAGGATTGGGCTTGCTCATGGGCGCACGAAGCGATTATAAACCGGTCGGGTTTGTGGAGGACGCAGCCGTTTCGATTGAAAATCTGCCGGAGTATATCCGCCGCTTCGGGAAGATTGTCGAGGAGCATGACACAACGGCTTCCTATTACGCGCACGCCAGCGTTGGATTACTGCATAATCGCCCCGTGATTAATCTCAAAAAGGAAGAGGATATCCAAAAAATGCACTCCATCGCGCGGCATGTCCGAGATCTACTGATGGAACTCGGCGGCGCGATGAGTGGTGAGCATGGCGACGGATTGGTGCGAAGTGAATGGATTGAGAGTATGTTCGGCCCACAGATTTATCAGGCATTTCGCGAAGTCAAAGCTGCGTTTGACCCAACAGGCATCATGAACCCCGGCAAGATTATTGACCCGCCGCCGATGACGGAAAATTTGCGCTTTGGACCCACATATAACGCAATTAAGATTGACACCTATTTTGACTTCTCCAGTCAGGGGGGATTCGGCGGTGCCATCGAGATGTGCAACGGCGTCGGCGCGTGCCGCAAGAAACTGACCGGCACGATGTGCCCGTCCTACATGGCAACACTGGAAGAGGAGCATTCAACGCGTGGTCGCGCAAATGCACTGAGAAACGTGCTCTCTGGAACGTTGCCGCATGATCACTTCAAGGGTAAACGGCTCTACGAAGTGTTAGACCTCTGTCTGGAGTGTAAAGCGTGCAAAGCGGAGTGCCCATCCAACGTGGATATGGCGAAATTAAAGTACGAATTCCTCGCTCACTACTACAAAGAACACGGTTTGCCGCTGCGGAATCGGTTGTTCGGCAATATCGCCGAACTCAGCAAGATTGGCTCTGCGTGTGCGCCGATGTCGAATTGGTTCATGAATAATAGCCTATCTAAGTGGGCGATGGAAAGGTTCGCCGGAATAGATCGACGAAGATCGCTGCCCAACTTTGTCCGCGAAACGTTCGAGAAGTGGTTTCAGAAACATCAGGATTCCCACGCCGACCATGGGAACGAGACGGCGAAGCAGGTTGTTCTTTTTCACGACACCTTCATGAATTACAACTATCCCAGTATCGGAAAGGCTGCCGTTACCGTACTTGAAGCCGCAGGGTTCGAGGTGATTCTACCAGAAAAGAGATGTTGTGGGCGTCCAATGATCTCTAAGGGTATGCTTGAGGGCGCAATTGAGAATGCGCGTTATAACGTTGAACGGCTTCTACCTTACGCCGCCAAAGGTATCCCGATTGTTGGCTGCGAGCCCAGCTGTCTCTTGGCGTTGCGCGACGATTATGTCGATCTTATCCCCGATGCGGATACAGACCTCGTGGCACAGCACACATTTATGCTTGAGGAGTTCCTGCTCTCTCTCTACGAGAAGGGGAAATTGGAATTAGAGTTTGGGGATACACAGAAAGAGATTCTGTTGCATGGACATTGCCATCAGAAAGCCATCGTCGGTCTAAAACCTTCCGAGCAGGTTCTGAGTTTGCCGCCGGGGTATAGCGTCAATGTCGTTGATTCTGGATGCTGCGGCATGGCGGGCTCATTCGGTTACGAAGCCGAACACTACGATGTATCAATGAAGGTCGGTAGCCGTCAACTGTTCAAAGCAATCAATGAAAAGAATGGCGATTTTGAGGTGGCTGTGGCGGGAATCTCTTGCCGCGAGCAGGTCAAGGAGGGTACGGGTAAGGAGGCGAGGCATCTGATTGAAGTTTTGGCTGATGCGATAGGTGAGGCTACCCCCCCTAACCCCCCCGCAAGCAAGGGGGAAAGAAGGCTACCCCCTCTAGCCCCCCGCAAGCAGGAGGGAAAGAAGGTAAAGCATCCCTAACAGCCCCAAGCAGGGGGGAAAGAAGGTAAGCGGAGACACAACTCGGTGGGGGAGGTCAATTTTCTTGGCTCATTGAGATTAAACCCTAAGAACCCAACCCCCCCTACCCCCCCCGCAAGCAGGGGGAAAGAAGGTAAAGCATCCCTAACAGCCCCAAGCAGGGGGGGTAAGAACCGCCTATGTATCTGTGCACCTTCTCGTTTATCTGCTTATGATAAAATGTCAACAGAACCTAGTCGAAAATCTGCCCGAACTTTCGGCACCGTAATAATCATTGTGCCCTAAAGCACCATTTCGATGAGTCCGCGACTCTTTTTATCAAAAACCTCCAAATTGGAGATCTCAAAGCGGTTGCCATCCACATCGACTAGCAGCAACCGGCGGTCTGAAATCCACTGCGCGTTCTCGGAGACATTACGCACGACAAACTCTCGGTTCCCCCGGTCAGTCTGAACCTCCCAATAAGACACCCCAAACTCACTCCTAAGCGAGTCAACCCGCTTGATAATGGCGGTCATGTACCGTTGCTCAAGCTCCTCCTTGATAATGCGCTGAGACGCAGCGTCCAAAACGATCGGATTTTCGATTGTACAGATTACCTCATTCTTTTCGTCGAGCAGGCAGATGTACCGGTCCGGTTGAGATAGGGGGGCAGCACAGACTACTCGAACCTTAATGTAGGAACGGTCGTCCTCAATTGTTAGACGCAATGCCCACGGTGGGGCGCGGAATAGGCGAATCGCCTCTGGATCAACCCGCTCCGGATGGGTTATCTGAATGGGGGTGATTGTCCGCTCCGTTTTTGCTTTTCCATTCATTTCGGTTTTTTCCTCTTTAGATGCCGTTGCATTCTCCATTGACGTACTCCCATCCCTAAAGGATTTTTGATAAAGTAACCTAAGTTGCTATCTAAATGTATCCAGCACTCAATCGCCGGAGATGACACCCCATTTCATTCGCTCTGTTAGGAAAGTAGGGTTTCACATTATACCGGAGGCTAGGTAAAAAAGTCAAACGGCTTTGAGATAATGACGCTATTCATCCTCCTCTGAATCCTCCTTTCCGTCACCAATCGCCATAACTGCTGTCGTTGCCTGCTGCGTATGCACGAGGTTGTAGAAAATTCCCTTTCGCTCCATTAGCTCCGCATGTGTGCCAACCTCTGCAATTTTACCGTCGTCTATAACAACCAGTCGGTCTGCGTTTCGCAGGGTTGAAAGCCGATGTGCAATCGCAAAGGTGGTCCTCCCTTTGACCAATCGCGCAATCGCTATCTGAATCTTTTTCTCAGTCTGTGTATCAAGTGAGGAGGTCGCTTCATCAAGGATGAGAATTTTAGGATCATGCAGAATAGCACGTGCGATAGCGATACGCTGCTTTTCCCCGCCGGAGAGTTTCCCACCGCCTTCACCGACCTTTGTGTCATAACCGTCCGGTTTGCCAACGATAAATTCATGCGCTTCTGCTGCTATCGCTGCCTGCATCACCTCGTCAAAGGGTGCCTCCGGTTTGCCGTAGCGGATGTTTTCAGCAACTGTAACATTAAACAGCGTTGGCTCCTGATGGACCATTCCTATTTGGGAACGTAAATGTTCAAGGCGGATGTCCCGAATATCCTCGTCATCAACATCTAAACGACCTCGATTGACATCGTAGAATCGGCAGATTAGGTTGATGAACGTGCTTTTGCCGACGCCCGATTTTCCCACCAATCCAATCATTTCGCCGGGCACTACCTCAAGGTTAATCCCTTTAAGAACGGGCTTGCCCGGATCGTAACCAAATGTAACATTTTTGAACGATACCCGTCCTTCGATTTGAGGCATCGCCTTCGCATTTGGGGCATCAAAAGGTTCAACGGGTGTGTCCATCACTTCAAAGATTCGCTCCGCACCCGCATAGGCACGGATCATAAAGTTGTAGAAGTCACCAAGCCACTTGAGGGGGCGGTAGAGCATCCAAAGGTAAATGATAAACGCGGTCAATTCACCGAGCGTCAATTCTCCGCCAAGGATTTGTCGGCCACCAAAATACCAGACAAAGAACACGCCGAAACTCATTAGAAAGTTCATCACCGTAAAGAAGACAAACCACGCCCGATCTGCGCTAACGCTCACCTGCCGCAGTTCGTCATTCCGCTGATTGAAACGAATGCCCTCTCGCTTTTCTTGGGCAAAGGCTTTTACCAATCGAATACCGGTGATTGACTCGTTCAAATGGGTTGAAAACCGGCCCCACTTGACAGACCAACGCCGCCAGTAACGCTCCATACGATTCCAGATGAGTGCCCCGCCTAAAACAATCGGCGGTACCGGGATGAGCACATATATCGTGAGTATCCAGCTTTTATACAATAACAACGTCAAGATGCCAAGTAACAATAACATATTCGACAGGATGAAAGGCAGGTCATAGATTAGGTATTCCTCTAACAGTTCGGCATCGTTAGTCATTCGGGAGATGAGGTTCCCGATTTTTCGTTTATCGTAAAATCTGAGAGGTGTGAACTGTAATACACGATAGAGTTCAATGCGAATGTCTTCCGCTGCCCGAAACCCTAGCCAACTGCTTATCGCTGCGCGACCTACTTGGGATACCCACATCAATAAACGAATTCCCAAAAGTACCAACACAAGCCAAACTAGAAGTCCAAAATTTGATTTCGGCGTGAGAACATCGTCAATAATACGCTCCGTGATGAGGGGGGGTAATAGATCGATTAGCGCAGCAATTGTCGTAATCACAAAAACGAGCATAAGTTGAAGGCGATAAGGTCTAACGTAGCTGACAATCCGCCGGAGCGTATCCCGCTTTTTCGTACAGTTAATACATCTGCCATCCTTCTCTGCGAGCAGCCGTCCACACTTTTCACACCGTGTGCGCTCCATCTCCGTTGGTAATTCGATCGGTTCCCCTTTGGAGAGCTGCTGAATACCCTCGGCGACCTCAGCAAATTTGGGTGCTAATGAGCTGGAGTAGTGTAGATAGACAGGTCCCCCCACCTTGCGTTCTACCGCCAACCGTCCTCCCCCAACGAGCTCCTCTGTCCTAGCTTCTTGAACATCTGCGAGTGACACTTCCACAGTGCCATCCACGCCCTCGGTCGGTATAAACAATAAGTGCCGATCGGTTACCACCAACCACCTTTCCCCGAACAATTGATTGTTGATGAGATCTGTGGCAACCTGGAAAAGCACCTGTTCCTCGGGCGGTTTTAACCGTTTCAGCTTAGTATTCACTTTGGGAGGCAAGGCTTCCATAAACGGTTTCATGGCAATCTTTCTACTTTCCCACAAACGTGAAGCGTAATGGGTAACATATTAACAAATCCTGTCGGAGTACATCCAACCATTGGTGGTATAGGTCAATGGTACTTTAGCAGGAAGGCGGAACCAGTTTTATCTAACTCACAATTCTACAATAACTTCAAATCTTCCGCATCAACAGTGAGTATATCACAACCAACCTCCCATATTCAATCTTTCCCAAAGCAAGCCGCCAATTCATCATCCCCCTATTGAATTCCTATTTTTTTATGGATTGAAAAATTAGCGCGTGTTATAATGATTCAGCGTCGGGGCGATTCATCTTTGCACACCAAACAAGCCCCGAAACAGCGCGGAAATTGCCGCTCGAGGAGACCCTGACATGACAACATCACAGAAGCATTGGCGGGTACTCAGCAATGATGACGGTTGGATAATGGGTGCGTACGGCCCCCCATTGACCCCAGACGATATGCGCGATAAAATGATCGCCCCCTACGCAGGTTCACCGGTTGATGTTTTTCTCTGGTCTATTGGGGGACACGAGGTTTACGACTACGAAACCGAAGTAGGAGAACGATTCGGCGACGGGTATGAAGACCTTGACGCCGGCGAACGGAGAAAATCTGAAAATCTCCGTCAGATGATAAAAGCGCACGGTGGTCCAGTAACAGTTATCGCGCAGTTATGTCATGAGGCGGGTATGGCGTTTTTCCCGTCCGTCAGAATGAATGAGCATTACGACATGGAGGAGGCTGCTCCGAATTACGGACGACTTCGCCGCGAGCAGCCGGAACTGTGTATCGGTCGCCCCGGAGAATCAATACCGCATGGAAGCCTTGAATGGGGCATCCGAACTGGGTTGAACTACGCATTTCCAGAGGTGCGTGCCCACATGACCCGAATTATCTTCGAGCTAATTGAACGCTTTGATATTGATGGCATCGAACTGGACTTTATGCGCCATCCCGCCTTCTTCCGCGTTGCAGAAGCGTACCAGTACCGATACCTAATGACAGATTTTGTATGCGGTATTCGAGCAAAGCTAGACGAAGTCAGCCAAGAAAGGGGGAAACATCTTGATCTGGCGGTACGTACGCCACCGACGCTGGCGGATGCCAAACGAATTGGACTTGACGCTGCGGTGTGGATGAGAGAAGGCTTGGTGGACATGCTCATCGCAGGCGGCGGATTTATCCCGTTTGAAATGCCGATTCGAGAATGGATTGAAATCGCTGAGGGCACCGATTGCAAAATCTACGGCTGTTTCGAGGGGCTAAGACCATTATTGGCTGAAAAGTCGCTGAAGGCACTCGCCCTCCGGTATTGGGAGGCTCGCGTAGATGGACTCTATTTCTTCAACTACTACAGCATGTCCAACGACTGGAAGCGAAATGTCTTGAATCAACTGGCTGACCCCATAGTACTACGGCGGTTGAACAAGTGCTACGAGTTAGACCACTCCAATCGGCATCAACCGACCTCCCAGCTCGGCTATTCGTTCCTTAATGCCATTCCTGCGGCACAACTCCCGGTTCAGTTCAATCAGACTTTTTATGGCCGCGGTGTAAGGCTCCAGCTGGATATCGCTGACGACCTAGAATCGGCAAATTCTGATGGGGGATTGAACAGATGTACGCTCGATCTGGGATTTGAGGGGCTAACTGCTGAAGATATGTTTGAAATACGCCTAAACCAAACACCGATTCCTTGGAACACTCGCGTGGGTGCTTCGGACAACAAGACTCGCGTGGAGTACGAACCGGGTTGGAACCAATACCCCTCTCGGACTCAAGAGGTGCCGGCTTCCGGCGATACCTTTGAATTTGACATCGGCAGCCCGCCCTTGAAACAGGGAATCAACGAACTGGAAATTCGACAGGTTAAACCTCAGTCGGTACGCTGTGAACCGTTGGTGCTGAAGGATGTGACGGTTTCGATTTATTATCACTAACGGACTTGTGAATTATTACCTATTAGGGGAAGGAGATTGCCATGAAAATAGTAACCATTCCAACCAACGGAGAAATCCTTGATAAGAAAGACCCTTATCCTTACGGGTGGCGTGAAGCGATACGCACTTTGCCAGACGGAACAGAGGTTCTGGAACGGACACCCCTGACACTTGAGGACATCCTTCACCCACAGGTGGGAGATTACCGAATGCACGATGCAGAACATGAACGATTTTGTAATTACCTCTACAACGTATTGTCAGCCCGGATTGCAGATGACCCGAATGCTGTGGTCTTGCACGATGTGCGCGTGGCGTGGGCACTGCCCGGTCTGAGAGCGCATGGTCCCGACATTTCAGTGATTTTTGACCTCCATCGGCACATCAATTGGAGTACCTTTTCGGAGGGAGAGGAGGAAACCAAGCCAAGCCTGATTATCGAGATTGTCTCACCTTCGACCCGCTCAGTTGATGTTGTCACGAAGGTTGACCACTATGCGAGGGTCGGCGTACCGAATTACATCATCGTGGATCGATTTAAGCGGCGGGGGGTAATGGTACGAGAGTTGGTGGGATACCGACTCACACCGGGGGGCTATGAGGAGTTGAGTCTTAATGCGGAGGGCTGGCTTTGGATTGAACCCGTCAATATTTGGTTGAACTTGGAGGACGAAAATCTCGTTTGTTATGATGAAACGGGCAATCTGATAGAAGACTATGTGAGGATGTCGGCTCGTGCTGACGAAGAAGCCGAGGCCCGCATTGAGGCAGAGGAGCGGATTCGCCAACTTGAAACTGAGCTACGGCGTCGTACATCGTGAAGCAGTAGAATTAAATTCGTCTAGGACTTGTGTATTTCAACACTTAGTCGCGCAGTTCATTGCACGGCACGGTGGGCGATAAATCGCCCGACTACAAACAGACCTAACTGTAGTTGCTCGATAACGGACTTGTGAATTATGACCTACTAGGGAAGGAGATTGCCATGAAAATAGTAACCATTCCAACCAACGGAGAAATCCTTGATAAGAAAGACCCTTATCCCTACGGGTGGCGTGAAGCGATACGCGCTTTGCCAGACGGAACAGAGGTTCTGGAACGAACACCCCTGACACTTGAGGACATCCTTCACCCACAGGTGGGAGATTACCGAATGCACGATGCAGAACATGAACAATTTTGTAATTACCTCTACAACGTATTGTCATCCCGGATTGCAGATGATCCGAATGCTGTGGTCTTGCACGATGTGCGCGTGGCGTGGGCACTGCCCGGTCTGAGAGCGCATGGTCCCGACATTTCAGTGATTTTTGACCTCCATCGGCACATCAATTGGAGTACCTTTTCGGAGGGAGAGGAGGAAACCAAGCCAAGCCTGATTATCGAGATTGTCTCACCTTCAACCCGCTCAGTTGATGTTGTCACGAAGGTTGACCACTATGCGAGGGTCGGTGTACCGAATTACATCATCGTAGATCGATTTAAGCGACGGGGGGTAATGGTGCGAGAGTTGGTGGGATACCGACTCACACCGGCTGGCTATGAGGAGTTGAGTCTCAATGCGGATGGCTGGCTTTGGATTGAACCCGTCAATATTTGGTTGAACTTGGAGGACGAAAATCTCGTTTGTTATGATGAAACGGGCAATCTGATAGAAGACTATGTAAGGGTGTCGGCTCGTGCTGCTGAAGAAGCCCAAGCCCGCATTGAGGCAGAGAACCACGCTGCTGAAGAAGCCGAGGCCCGCATTGAGGCAGAGAACCGCGCTACTGAAGAAGCCGAGGCCCGTGTTGAGGCAGAGAATCGCGCTACTGAAGAAGCCCAAGCCCGCATTGAGGCAGAGGAGCGGATTCGCCAACTTGAGACTGAACTGCAGCGTCGTACATCGTGAAGTATGTAGAGTTAAATTCGTCTAGGACTTGTGTATTTCAACGCTTAGTCGCGCAGTTCATTGCCCGGCCCGGTGGGCGATAAATCGCCCGACTACAAACAGACCTAACTGTAGTTGCTCGATTCATCGGGCGTTGGTGTGCAACCATAAAACGTCGGAACTCCGAGGCTTTGAGCGTTCAACTGCGTAAGTCCTATTCGTCGTTATACAATGCAAATTTTTGCACCTGTCGGCTTGAGAGGCATGGGAGGAGATGGCAGATCCAGAAGCGCGAACATTGAAAAAATTTGAACGCCCGGGTCGAGATCTGAGAGGTGTATGGAATTGGATTTTTGAGATTATCGCTGTCAGCTTTGTACTCTTTTACATCTACGGTGCGGGTTTTGGAACGTCAGGTGAACAGTATCACGTCGGATTGTACCTGCTCCTTACATTCATCCTGACCGGCATGTTCTATCAGTTCAGGCGGAGCTCACCCGAATCTCGTCCGGCGATGGTAGATCTGATACTCGTCGGCTTGACTATTTTCGTGATTGGATATTGGATTGTCGAGTACAAAACGCTAGCAGGCCGGGCGGGGGCATACAGCCAGCTCGATGTATGCGTTGGAGCGGTAGCGGTGATCTTGAGCCTTGAATATAGTCGGCGGACAGTCGGTTGGGCGTTGACCATAATCGCTACAGTTGGCATTTTGTACGCCCTGTTTGGTCAGTCGATGCCGTCCGTTATCGCCCACAAGGGATTCCCGTTACGTCGAATCTTTGAATACAGTTTCTTCAGCCAAGCTGGCATCTTCGGCATTATGGCAAACGTCATGGCGACGTATGTCGTACTGTTTATCTTCTTCGGCGCATTCTTGGAAAAGTCAGGGGTGGGACAGTTTTTCATTGACCTCCCGATGGCGGTAGCAGGACGGTTGGTGGGCGGGCCCGCGAAAGTAGCAGTCGTCGCTTCCGGATTCTTCGGCTCGGTTGCCGGGAGTGCTATTGCAAACACGGTCGCAACCGGCGCGTTTACCATCCCGTTGATGAAGCGTACTGGCTTTCGGTCCCACGTCGCCGGTGCCGTTGAAGCGACAGCATCGGTCGGGGGACAATTCCTACCGCCGGTGATGGGTGCTGGCGCGTTTATCATGGCGGAACGCACCGAGCTGCCGTATAGTCATATCGCGCTGCTATCGCTCATCCCGGCACTGCTGTATTTCTTCTCAGTATGGGTGATGGTGCACCTTGAGGCAAAAAAGGAGGGCATTGAGAGGCTCCCGAAAGTAGAATTGCCTCACCTGTCCACCCTTCTCAAAAGCCAATGGTACTGCTTGATTCCGTTAGTTGTACTAATCGCTGTCCTAATCGCGGGGCACACCGCATCACAAGCGGCGTTCTTTGCTATCCTGACTACAATCGCCGTTAGTTACCTTCGACCGAAGACACGCCTCACGCCCAAACGCCTCTGGGAGGCGATGGTCGGGGGTGCGAAGAACTCTCTTGCCATCGGCGGAGCGGTGGGCAGCATCGGAATCATTATTGCCGTAATAGACCTCACCGGACTCGGGAGAATCTTTCCTAACCTCGTGCTCTCTGTCGCTGGGGACAGTCGCGCAATCGCTATCCTATTGCTCGCTGGGGCGTCCCTTATTTTGGGGATGGGCATCCCCGTTACTGCTGCCTATCTGATTACCTCCGAACTCGCTGTCCCCATCCTCACAAGTGATCAGATGGGAATTTCCCTAATTGCAGCACACCTGATTGTCTTCTGGCTCAGTCAAGATTCCAATATCACGCCGCCCGTCGCCCTTGGCGCGTACGCCGGGGCTGCGGTTGCGCGTGCGGATCCGTGGAAAACCGGCTGGGCATGTTTCAAATTTGCCAAGTTCCTGTATATTATGCCGCTGCTGTTCGCTTATACCCACATCCTGCTTGATGGCACACTGTTACAAAATGTCCTGTCTGTTGTAACGGCTGTGGCGGGCACATTCATCTTTTCAATCGTTACGATGGGATACTTCCTCCGAAAAACGACATGGATAGAATGGATTATCCTCGCAGTTGCTACTTTCCTAGCATATATCTACAATATCTATACTTTCGTGATTGCACTCGGATTATTTGCTATCGTGTATTTCATTCAGAAACGGGTATGAAATGGATTGGAATTTTGGAGATTTCTCCGATTATCCGTAAATCCTGTTCAACTCAACAACGTTCTCAAAGGCACATCCTCATCCTTGGGAAGATAATAACTCAGTGGATCGCTGACCACGCCGAGCAGCTGTTTCTGCAGAGGTGTTGTGCACTTAGCAATCAGTTCGTCGGGCATTGCGATATAATCCATCGGTTTGACCCACCGATAAGCATAGCCCATGAAGATTGTTTTCCTCGGCTTACCAGACCAGTTATGTCCAGGACCGTGCCAAGTCCGCTGCTCAAAGATGAACGCATCTCCCGCCTTTACATTCATAGAGATTGCCCCTCTCGCGTTACCGGTTTCCGTATCCACAGGGGGGGTGCCGGTGAGACGGTTGCTACCGGGGACAAGCACCGTCGCGCCTGAAGCCGGATCTGACTGATCGCTGAGGGCATAGGCAATCTTGAGCAAAATCCTAGGATGGGGCTCTTGCATCTCACTCGGTGAAGTCCCACCATCGCGGTGTAAACCGATTCTCTCCTTGACCTTCGGTGGCGGTTCGTCCTTCGATGGAAGCACAAGTAGATGGGACGTAATCATCTGGATATTCCAATTCAGGATGCCCCAAGCGAGCGGTGCTGTTTTGGGCCAATCAAGTAATTGGAAAAAGGCATCGTGCTCAGTGATACAGTTACGCATATTCAGCCTTCCATCGGCTTCCAAACGCCCAGCCTTTTCCTCGCGTTCATGAAGCTCATCAATCGCTGCGTTGATTTCGGCAACTATATCTGGCTCTAGTGCATTTTCGATTACAAGATATCCATTAGCATCAACGAACTCCTGTTGTTCTGGAGTCAAGACCGCGTATTCGGTCAAATCGTTTTGAACTGACATTTCTCCCTCCAGCCTTTGAATTTGTAAATCGTTTTAGGATTTACGTAGTTGAATGCTCAAAACCCTGTAGCTCGATGATTCATCGCCGCAGAACACAATTTCCAACACCCGATGAATCGGGGGGCTACAGTGCGTAACTTCTATCGTTTAAACGATTCCTATTAAGAGGATAAACGATTTGGAGTGTCAATGCCAGACATTTTTTTAGAAGTAGATGCCAGACCCAAACATGCTATAATAATATGGTGTAAAGGAGCGAAAAAAAACACATGGAAAACAAGCGTCTGTTTATTGACGATTTCGAGATTGATTCCAAACAGAACCTCAAGCGAAGGTTCTATCTACCAGAAAAGGTTGGCACAGTCCTCCAACCGGATCAGCCATGGGAAGATAAGTCTGGTTGTGCCTGTCCTATGGTTATCCGTGATCCGAAGGGGACGTTCAAAATGTGGTATTGGAACTCGAAAGACGAACTTAACGACCTTTACGCGACCAGTGAGGATGGGCTTCACTGGGAGAAGCCCATCCTCCATCTATCGGAAATCAATGGTAGTACCGAGAACAACAAAGTTAAGACACCAGGGCGCATTGGGCCCGGTGCTGTTTTTTACTGTCCTGAGTCCACCCTTTCTGAAGGTGAAGATACGTTATATCGAACGGTTTCGTGGATTCCCGGTGGCGAGTGGAGCCAGCGATACCTGCCAATCTTCAGCCCGGACGGATTCACTTGGCATACAGCGGAAAATGCGGAGGCGGAGCCCGGCATCAGCGATGGTGTGGGCGATACCGGCACCTTTTTGGTCGCCGACGATGCTTTCCCAATGATGCGCGACGATGTGCCCGGCCGCTATGTTGCCTTTCCACGGCTCCATGCAACTGTCGGTCGTTTCCGCCGACGGGCTGTGGGGATGACATTCGCTAATTCTCTCCCCAACCGTGCTCGACTGATGCTAGATTGGCCGCGTTCCTGCCTCGTGCTCGCGCCGGATCTGATTGACGATGAAATGGCTCGCGAACGCTTGGATAACGCCTACGCCGATGGGATTATCCACTACAATGATCCGGTAGACCAGCACTGCGAATTTTATACTATGCAGCCGTGGACGGTAGGCAATGTTTTTTTTGGGGCACTTTATATCTTTGATGTCAGCATGGATATGTACAAACATAGCATGTGGAATCAGCACGGTATCATGGAGACCCAACTGGTGTATAGCCGCGATCTGGTGCATTGGGATCGGCTTGGGGACCGCCAGCCGTGGATTGCAAGGGGTGAAGCTGGTGAACAGGATTGTGCGATGATACACTTCAACAGTGTCCCTATACGTGTGGGGGATTGGATGTACCAGTACTACTCTTCTGGTAATCTTCCGCATCCTTCTGTAGATCAGCAGTGGCTATATGAACAGCGGGGGCTTATTGAAGCGGGAAAACGACACCCGTTCCAAACAATCGGTTGTGTGCGCTTTCGGCCCGACCGTTACATCGCTCTAGAAGCGGGCAACCGTCCCGGGCGTGTAACGACGAAAGCACTGACTGTGAGCGATAATCGTTTGCTAGTTAATCTCGATGCAACAGATGGCGAGTTGGTCGTGAGCGTTCTGACAGAGCGAGGACGTCCACTGAAAGGTTACGAGCATTCCCAGGTGATACGAGGAGATCATATTGAGGCTCCCATCTCCTTCTCAAAGCCCTTCAACGATTTAATTGGTCAGCGAGTAAAACTCCGCTTTACACTTCAAAATGCGAAACTGTTCAGTTATTCATGGAGGGATTAATCGTTGATTTTTTGTGGTATATATAGTAGCATAGGTTTTTGATTGGAGACCTTGATAACATCATCAGGCTTCACGTTGGGATAACCTCTTGTAATTTAATCGGCTGCGATGGCGGCCCTTAAAATGAAAGGAAAATAAACAACATGATTAAAATTGGCTGTAACTTTCTGAGTCTGCACAATACAGATGTTGAGACCTTCATTGAAGTTGCCCACGATTTAAGAATGGACGTCGTTGACTTCCATCACCGGGCCTTTACTTCCACAGATCCAGAATATCTCGGCAATATCAAGCTGATGTGCCTCAGATACGGCTTACCTATCGGTTACATCGGTGTGAGTGGTTTGTTCGTTGGGAACGCGGCGGAACGGGAGGAACACGCTCAAGATTGCAGAGATGCGGTTGACCTCGCTGCGTTTCTCGGTTCCCCGCTCATCCGCGTGTTCTGCGCTGTGATACCAGAAAAGAACGGCGATGGCGATAATCCTTGGCCGGCGATGATCAGGGGTTATCAGGAGGTTGCGGACTATGCAGCCACGAAAGGCATCGCTGTGGGGTTGCAGAATCACCCATCTACAGGCGACGATATGCTGCGTATCCGACGCGAGACAGATCGAGAGAACTTCTCTTTTATTATGGACACGGGTCAATGGGTTGGTTCGCCTGGATCCGGACCAAAGGGAGAGACAGACCCGGATATTGACTTTTACCAGTTTATGGAGCAGACTGCGCCCTATGCCCTGTATGTCCGCACAAAATTTTACAAGGTCGAGAGTGGCACAGAGGAGTGGCTGGACTATGAGCGAATCGCAGGGATTTTGAAAAAGATTAACTATAACGGCTGTATCTCCATTGTCTACGAAGGCGAACACCCAGATCGTATCGATCAGGTACGGAAAGCTGCTAGCTACCTACGCACACTGTTGGCAGGTTATTAACGTAGACGCTTATGTATCGGAGGATATGATGTCATCCGCAACGAACCGAGAGTTGATTGAGTGCTGGCGTAATGAGCCAGCACCGTTGCTCCCGCTGCTCCACGCCTTCCATGACCGAGACGGTTTTATCTCTGAGGGCACTCTCCGTGACATCGCAGTGGGCCTCAGGATTCCGCTCGCAGATCTCTTCGGCACTGTTACGTTCTACCATCACTTCTCGCGTACGGCACCGGGACAAAGTGCGCCCCGCGTCTGTACGGGCCCCGTTTGCTGCTTGGTCGGTGGAAATGAAATCCTTGCTGCGCTTAAAGAATCGGGTGCAACGCCAATGCCGTGTGCTGGTCGCTGTGATGATTTTGTGCCGATTCTCAAAGGGCATCAAGTGCTCATCGGTGTGGATCCAGACGCGCTCGAAGTTAAACCATCCCCTTTGCCGCCGCCAAATCCGGGCGGCATTGATGAGTGTGTTTTTGGCGCAATCCGCGAACCGAATCGCGCTAGTATTGAGGGTTACCGCCGCACTGGTGGATACGAGGGACTTACGCGCGCAGTGCAGGAGATGCGTCCAGTCGAGGTTATCGAAGTCATCATAGAGAGCAAGCTCGCGGGGCGTGGCGGGGCAGGTTTTCCCACCGGACTCAAGTGGCAGGCAGTCGCTGGAGCCTCCGGGAATCCAAAAACTATTGTCTGCAACGCGGACGAGGGGGAACCCGGTTGTTTTAAAGACCGCGCAATCCTCGACCATGACCCACACGCAGTCATTGAGGCGATGGTTCTCGCCGCCTACGCGACCGGTGCGACACGCGGTTTCATCTACCTCCGATATGAATATCCCGATACTCTCAACACTTTAGAACGAGCAATCGCCGAAGCAGAGGAAGCAGGCTTCCTTGGTGAACAGATTCTTGATACAGACTTTAGCTTCCACATCTACCTGCGACGCGGTGCCGGTGCTTACATCTGTGGTGAGGAAGGTTCGCTTCTGAATAGTCTCGAAGGGAAGCACCCCTTCCCGCGCAATCGTCCCCCTTACCCTGTGACCCACGGCTACGACAACCTGCCAACGGTCGTCAACAACGTCGAAACCCTTGCGGCTGCGCCCCAGATTATGCGACGGGGAGCGGACTGGTATAGTAGTCTCGGAATGAACGGGCACGCGGGTACGAAGGTCATCAGTCTCTCCGGCGACATACAGAAACCGGGTAATTACGAAGTACCGTTTGGGTTGTCGTTGAAGACCCTGCTCTACGACTGGGCGGGCGGCCCACGGAAAGGGCGTTCGATTCAAGCCGTCACAATGGCGGGCCTCTCCGGCGGCTTTCTCGCTGGAGATGACCTTGACGTGACCCTCGATGAACCAAGCATTGGGAAGGTCGGGGCTATGCTCGGTGCCGCTGGGATTATAGTGTTCGACGACAGCAGGGACATAATCGAAATGGCACATAACGCGATGGAATTCTTCGCTGAGGAGTCATGTGGCAAGTGTTTCCCCTGCCGTATCGGCACGCAACGTCTCACCGAACGGCTCGCCGGTGAAGCAGGGCCTAGGGATCTGGCAAAGTGGAGAGGTGAGGTCAGTGATATCGGCAATACTATGAAAGCAACTAGCGCGTGTAGCCTCGGAACCGCTGCGCCAAATATCACCGAGAGCTTGATGAAGTATTTCCCAATACAGGTTGAAGGGCACGTCAACCGTAAAACATAAAACCTAATTTATCAAAAATCCTTTAGGGGGATAGCATACGATGTGTGCCTACTACTATCGGGCGATTTATATGGTGATGCGGGTTGAATGGCATTACGACAAACTCAAGGCGTAACTTCTAAGCTATTAAGGTTTTTTGTCTCGCATCAGGAGAGTTACTCGGCTGACTCCAACGCCTGCTCCCGCAACAAGTGTTTCTGGATCTTCCCCACGGAGGTTCTGGGAAATTCATTGCAAAACGTGACAGCCACAGGCACTTTGAACCGCGTAAGTGACTGACTGCACTGTTCTATAATCTGCTCTTCGGTGAGTGCCGCGCCCGGTCGGAGAATCACGAACGCCTGAGGCACCTCGTCGTACATCGGGTCAGGCATACCCACGACCGCAACATCAGAAATACCATCAACCTGCTTAATCACCGACTCAATTTCGCTGGGGGCAACATTCTCCCCGCCGCGCTTGATGATATCCTTGCCCCTGTCAATAAAATAGAAATATCCTTGCTCATCGTAATAAGCATTGTCGCCGGTGTATAGCCAGCCATCCCGCACTGTCTCATTCGTCGCCGTTGGATTTTTAAAATATCCTTTCATCACCGTGCGGCCGGGATCTGCCCCAACCACAATTTGCCCAACCTCTCCCGGGGGTGCTTCGTTGCCCTCGTCGTCAAAGATTCGCACATCGTAACCCAAGACAGGTTGTCCCATTGAGGGCAGGTTGCGCGGCCCGTAAAGTGGGCTCATCAGGGGTAGACCAACCGTTTCGGTCATCCCCCAGAGGTGCTGAAGCGGTGCGCCGAAGCGCGTATCCCACTCGGCAAATTGTTCATCGGTTAGAGCGATGGCAAAGGTAACGTTTCTCAGACGGTGGAATCTCCAGCCTTCGTTGGGAGGTTGGGCGAGCAACATACGCAGCGGCGCGGAGAACAACGCCGCCATCGTGCATTGATGCCGAACCGCCAACCCGAAGAATCGGGAGGGGCTAAATCGCGGAGATACAACGATGCTGGCACCACAAACCAGAGAGGGCCAAAAAGCGTGGCAGTGTGCAGCCGCATGAAAAACAGGGAGTGTGATGAGGTGCCGATCTTCGTTTCGCAGACCACTAGCACGCACGAAGACCTCTGCCCCATAAATCAATGCTCTGTTGGTCATCAGTACGCCTTTGGGTTTGCTAGTTGTGCCAGAGGTATATATCATATGCACCACATCGTCGGGCGAAGTCTCAACATCGGGTGGGGAGGTATCCTGCCGTGCAACTTCACGCTCAAATATCGGGTGTCCGCTCGGATGCTCACATTGAGACAGCACAACTTCCTGCACACAAGAGGTCGCTGCCGATGCCGCCTGTACAACTGTCAGTTGATCAAACTCTGTGATAACGAGTCGCGACTCCGAGTGGTCTAGGATATAGATAAGCTCATCAACCGTAGCACGGTGGTCGGTCGGCACCATAACCGCTCCAATGCGACTCGCAGCGATGGCAAGCAGCACGAAAGCGGGTGAGTTGGGAGCGTGAAAAGCGAACGATTCTCCCCGTTTGAGCCCCATCTCCAGCAACCACGCAGCAGTCTGATTCACCCGCGCCTCAAACTGTGCAAAGCTCCACTGTTGACAATACCCTTCCAAGCCCTCAAAAATCAGATATGTCTTGTCGGGATGATATGCTGCGAATTGGCTAAAGATAGACGATAGTGTGCGATTACCAGCGATGTCCATTTAGCACCTATTTATGTAGCTATGTTTTCCTCATGAAGTGAACACTACCAGATATGCGTTGTCATAGCCCCAGAGGGCGGAATGTTGATAGCATCACGACAAATTTTGCACCGAGCCTCAGAGAGGCGAAAGGTGTATAGCAGCTTTTGATAAACATTTACATATCCCCGCATTTTAGCAGGAGACCCCAACTGAGGTGCAGCTTTTAATTTCTATTGCCTCGGATGCGATATCTGCGATATCAATGAAGTGTATTTTTCAATCTCAATCGCAACAGAACCTTGTGTGCGGCCGTCACACATGCGCGGGTATGGCTCGTGTGCTGCAATAGCACCTGTGCAACCGTAATCTGAGGACACCCCTTACAGAAGATATCTTGAAGGTATCAATTCAGGAAACGGCCTTGGATTTCAGCCACAATCTCCTTTTTAAGGACACCTTTGGGAAATTGTGGATCATTGAGTCTAATAATAAGCGTATCCTTGACTATTGTTCTACCTAACAAGCCGACTGTTGCTTCCATCTTAATGAACCTCTCAATAGATTCCCCGGGAAGGAGGGTGCGCTGCTGCGAGGTCAGATATGGAGAGAGAGAAAACCGCCGATATTTAAATAGCAACTTAAATATCCGCAATTCAGCTTTACTGATGTTGGTAATCACTAACGGTATGCCACCAGATAATAGATTTAAACGTTGTCCCTGAGTCTTAACATCAATCTTCGCTTCACCTCCGACAATATCTGCCACGAATTGAATTGGCAGTACCATTCCGGAATTTGTGTCCATAAAGCGTAAAGTATCTGAAACTCGTCCAGCATTTGTGCGAGCCTGTGGATTAATAACAAATTCATAATGTCCAGTATTATTTTTCGCAGCACTGTTCTTAACCTTCAAGAATCCACCCTCTGTTAAAGCATCGGGTATTTCAACGCTACACACAACATTACCTTTACCATCACTGCGTTTTATCGTTATATCGACGTGCTGTGGGTCATCAAACAGATAAACTTTAGGAAAGCACAGAGCGGGCGGGTCTGAGACAAGGTGAATCATATCATATTTGGCTTTGAAACGATGCATCCTGTGGTTCATAAGATAGCAGTCCGTAAGCAGAGACGCAGAGATCTGTTTACGATAAGCGTTAGAGGGTCTTTCAGTTAACACCTGGACAAGTGGGGCAACCCCCATCGGTTTAAATGCTGTTGTGTTTCGGACATGTAGATCGCCCTCCACAAAACGCAAGACTGTAGACGGCTGAATTTCCCCCTTTAGTTCTCCTTCACCGAGTATATCGATCGTAAGCGGAATGCCTTCTACTTTCCCCTGTTCCATTTGTGGAAAATCCAACTCTTTAGTTCGGAGAACAGGAACAGCCCCATTTGTCATACCGATAACATAGATTGGCGTATGAAGCGACCTTTTCGGTTCTCTTACGGTTTCCATCTGGAGCCAGCCTAAATTGAGCCCCGGCAGCAGATGTTCCGGGTGGAATACCGCAGTTATCTCAGTTCTTTTGCTGGCGGGAAGAGCAATTGTCTCAGGTTTAATTCGCATCCATTTGGTAGCAGATTGAAGTTTTAGCTTTAACTTCTGTTCCGACCTGTTTTCCAGTGTCACCTTTTGTTCAGCTCTGTCGATCTGTAATTTGGACGCTAACCCGTGTTGACAGCAGACTATTTCGTATAACCGCGCAGGGTCAAGCCGCATCTCACCGTCAATTTCAGCATGATAACAGTATATTCCTTCAGAAACACTTAACGTGACGCTACCTCTATCATCTCTTTTCTCAAGGAACAACGTGCGCGGTGCCCATTGATTAAAGTCGCCCATCAGATAACCTGTCCGTTGATCGCCTGCCAGTGGGAATTGAAAATCTATGTCTTCAAAAATCATCAGAGATTGATAAGGTTCATTTGCTGATACAACTTCAATTGGCAGCGGCTCTTCTTGGTCTGAGAATTGTTCAACGTGGCGGATATTCGGTTGTTCCTTCTCTAACGTCAGTGCTGTTTCATTAACAACTTTGGACCATACCCATACCTGTGTTTTCTTATCGGCTACAACAAGTTCGCCGCAATTTCGCCCCGGTTCCAGTTTTTCAACGTTTACAGAAACAGGTAAATCGATTATAGCAGATCCAGTAGTAAAGATTTGAGACGGTGCAATTAACCAGTCAGAATCGGACGTTATCGCATGCTCAGAAAATATTTGACTAACAATTGACACAGGAACAGTCTGTTGGAAATTAATTCCAGATTGTTCCTGTTGTGGCATTACGACACCCGGTGTCCGTAAATCTAATTTGTAATGTAGTTCACCTTTTGAAGTGAAAATATACGCGTCAAAAGTGGATTCATCGTTTTGTGTTATTTCAAGACGTGTTGGTGGATTAAGTGTAAAATCTTCGATGAGTAGAAATTCGACTGGGGGTGCCGCCGCATCTTCACGACGATTAGCAATCAAAACCTTACAGACAGTTATTTCTCCAAAGTTGAGATATTCGGGAAGTGTCAAATTCACAGACTGATTTTCTGGGGGACGCACACCTAACAATATCTCGCTAAACGTTTTCCGTTCTGAATTGGAGAGGACGGTCAGTTTTACAACATTCACGGATGAAGGGTTCGGTAGTTCTCTTAGCAGAATGTTCAGCTCAATTTCTTTCGGTTCCGAATTTGATGTGAGTGTAGCAGATTGTGGGCCCTCAGCTGTCCTTATCCACCTTTTGGCCCCACGGGGAATACGAATCCCTTCTACATTTAATCTTCCACTCCCAACATTTGATACCTCAAACTTTACAGATTGGTTCGGACTATCGAACGTATCTACATAGAGGTTCGCATCGGTATAAAGGTAAGGGGCATTAATCTGTGTAACCCTGAACGGTGGGTTTGCGGAATCTGCCGGGGGTAGATATAATTCGCGATAGATTTCTTTGAGGTGGTTAATCATAGGCGAATCGGTTACCAATCTAACGGATTTGTTGATTCGTGTGTGTCATCATCTTCTATGTCATCATCGTTATCTGAAATGATGAAACGATAGACCAGAAACGCGATCAGTATCCCCAAACCGATGAGAATAAAGAGCGTAACAATCACCATACCGGCTGCACTATTTGTTTCTGAAGATTCTCTGTTATCGGGTTGCGGCTCTGGTTGTATAGGTGGCGGTTCGGGTGTAGGTGTAAGCTCTGGCACCTGCGGTGTCGGCCTAGGCTGCACAGGTGTGGGTATTGTAGAGGGGCTTAACGGGACAATCGCAGCCACATTGCCGACAGATGCAGGCAGCCTGCCAACAGTCCAACCGGTTCCGGTTGTTTCGCAGTAGTAGTAGTTTGTGCCGTTGAAGGTAAACGATGTACCTGTGTAGTCTCCGCTGACACCGAGTGCGATGTGTCCCGGGGTGAAAATCAGTGCGGTCTTTTCTCCTAACCCGCGCAGGATAGCCGCCACAAGGATCGTCGTATCTTCGCAGTCTCCGCCTCCTTCAATCAAAGTTTCAATTGCGTATCGTCGAAATTCATCATAGCCTGTAGTCACGTTATCAAGCGTGTACGGCAGGGATTGGACAAAGCTTAAAACGAAATCAACGCGGTCCTGTTTGGTCCAGCTCTGATTTCGTTGGAAGGTACGTCGGAACTCACGCGTCAGATTGCCGATTGTTGTTCTCCCTTCTTCCACTAATTTGGGAATATCGTAGCGTTCTCTGCCGGAGTAAGAATTATACTGCTCCAAGCCAATTGTCATTAGGATGGTGTAGGGTCTTCCGCGAAAATTCCACACATATCGCCTTCCAATTGTCTGCCGAGTATTGGGCGGACGCCGCTGAATCATTCCATCTACAATCTGGACAAAGCTTAGAGCATCTTGTGCAAAAGCCTCCGCATTGATAAGAAGCCCGTTGAAGAGCAAAACGATAAGGAGTCTGATAGACATTGTGTGCTATTCTCCGCGAATCACCACAGGTTTTTGCACAATTTCACCGTCTGCTTTCCGTCGCAATCCCGGTAAAACGACCTCAACAATGGTTCCAGGATCAACACCGATTCGCTGTGAGGCTTGAATGTCATGCAAACGCGCATCGGCTTTCGTTTCTCCTATCTCAATCGGGACCACCTCACAATCCACAATTTGTAAAAATTTATCGACTTGTTCAGGCAATTGTTCAAAATTGATAAATCTCGCCACACCATTGAATAACCTATCTTTGATAAATTTCGGAATGAACTGGTTATATTCTATTTCGGTTATTTTGCGCTCCAGTTGATAATTGCTAAGCATCCCTTCATAACGCGACACATACACAAGACACTCATTTTTGAATTCGTTATATGCTGCATCTGTGCTGACATCAGTATCCGGATCGAGTGATTCTGGCGAAGGTGATTTCGGTCCACGGATCTCTTTTAGTTTATCTTTGATATCCTGATTCGCAAATTCCAGCGTTTGAATGAGGTCTGGGTTCGCTGTTCGGGACTGTTCTAATTCATTTACCCAGTCCTCTATAGCGCGCGCTATCCAATTTAAAATCATCAACGCCTTTTGACCCGGCGTTGGATCTTGAATGTTAATGAAATCAATTGGCCCTCCGTCCTTGTAGGTACACTCCAATTCTGTTATTTGTTCCCGTGTCTCTTGAACAGTTGTTTCTGCTTTGCGCTGATAATCAGTTGAACGTCGCTCAGGCGGATTGATCGTTTCTATGTCAGGTTTTAGATCTTTGCCTATTATATTTATTGGGTTGTCCGTTTGTTCTGATTTAGAAATTGAAGGTTCGGTTTTAGGTTGGGGCGGATCACCCTTTGTCTGCCGTTTAGCTTCATCCGAGAGTTTCTTTAGAGAAGTATTAGGAATCTGTCTATTTTTCTCCCTTATTGGATTTTCCTCCCTTACATCAAATTTGAGCTCTTCCCATTTCTCAAATCCCTTTGGTAATGACACTTTTCGTTGACTATCACCGGACAGCTCAAAGTGTTCCAATGGTTTGGCGATTGACTTATCAGATTCCGCATAGGAAATGGTAATTGATATTGCTTTTTCATCTCTATTGTCCAAGATTAGATAAACATCTCCATTTTCATATTCTGTTATGACAGATATGTTCAATATGCTTCCAATTTGATTTTGGGGGCGGACAGTTTCTTTGCTTTGAATGTTAGCGGGTCGGGTATCCTTTTCTTTCATCAAGTCACTCTCCGCGAATCACCACAGGTTTTTGCACGATTTCACCGTCTGCTTTCCGTCGCAATCCCGGTAAAACGACCTCAATAATGGTTCCAGGGTCAACACCGATTCGCCGTGAGGCTTGAATGTCATGCAAACGCGCGTCGGCTTTCGTTTCTCCTATCTCAATCGGGACCACCTCATAATCCACAATTTGTAAAAATTTATCGACTTGTTCAGGCAATTGTTCAAAATTGATAAATCTCGCCACACCATTGAATAACCTATCTTTGATAAATTTCGGAATGAACTGGTTATATTCTGTTTCGGCTATTTTGCATTCCAGTTGATGCTTACGAAGCATCGCTTCATAACGCGACACATACACAAGACACTCATTTTTTAGTTCGTTATATGCTGCATCTGTGCTGACATCAGTATCCAGATCGAGTGGTTCTGGCGAAGGTGGTTTCTGTCCACGGGCCTTTTTTAGTTTCTCTTTGATAGCCTGATTCGCAGATTTCAGCGTTTGAATGAGGTCTGGGTTCGCTGTTCGGGACTGTTCTAATTCATTTACCCAGTCCTCTATAGCGTGCGCTATCCAATTTAAAATCATCAACGCCTTTTGACCCGGCGTTGGATCTTTAATGTTAATGAACCCAATTGGCTCTCCATCTTTGTAAGCCTCAACCAATTCCGATACTTGCTCTTGCGCTGATTGGACCTCACTCGCCGCTGCCCTCCGATAATCAATTGATGTATGCTCCTCGCCCCCCTCAATTTCCGTATTAGATACAGTAATGTCTTTTAGTTGCCCAATATCATTCAGGATATTTTTCTGTTCATTTTGAATTGATGTTTGTTCATGTGTCATTTTTTCCAATTTGTTGGCGGAATCTATACTAATTTTTTGAATGGAGTCCAATCTTACCGTCAATTCCTGTTTAACTCGATCCATTTCTGTCAGAAATGCTTGTGTTCTTAGCCACATTGATTTCCACCACTTAACCATTTGAAACACGAACAATATAACCACAGTAGAAATCGCGCCTGCAACCACAACGAATAACAAAAATTTCCAAAAAATGGGATCAGCGTATGGGTTTTCTGTGTTACCTTGTGAATACCCAATTGAAACGAATCCAAACAGTACTAATACGAGGAGTAATAACATAAATCTAAAATAGGACATAGCGTTTTCCCTTGTATAATCTGAAGTGATTAAGGTTTTAGTCCATCAAAGTTGGCACTGTGAATTCAACAGATCTCGGTTCCTGCGGATTCGGAAAATGTACAGTAAATGTGCCGTGTGTAGAGGCGTTCATGGTAATTGAAAGTATAAATTCCATCGCATTGCGCGATGAAAAATTGTTATTCTCCGTATAGTCAATCTCAAGCGTCGCGACATGATGGACATCGCTGTTATTTGTCAAGGATAAACCGCAGAAAAGCTGGACATCGAATTTTTCAAGCGATTCTGTGGCGCGAAAGGCCTTTTTGCGGTGATAAGGGGGTGTCCATGTTTTGGGGACAAGTTCAACCCATTTTCCATCAGGTAACCGCACACCGTAGCAGAAATGATAGACAAAGTGAAGTGGTCTTTCAAGATTTTTTTTCTCAAATTGCCGAACCAATTCTGCGCCGCCCAAAAGTGTTGCGATTGGCTGTGGCTCGAGAAAAGTTGCCCTGCACCGTGCGCGCAACGATTCAATAATAGTTAACGCAACATTATCATCATCGTCAATTCTGCCAGAAAAACCGACTACAACGTGCTGTTCACCTTTAACCTTTTGCAATGCCTTTTGTACACCTGCAATCGTTTTTTGTATTTCCGAGGAGTATTCGGTAAATCGCAGCATATCGGTCAGCTCAACCTTAACATTGTCTTCCAACTGACTACAAATCATTTGATAGACAACAAGATCGTCCCGTGCGAAATCTATTAGAAATAGATGGCAGTTGTTTGGGGCTGTGAGTATATCCATCCATGCCTTCTGATAATATGCCGAGAGGCATAGAATTTGGCTGAACAGGCCCCGAAGTGTTACTTTTGATGGCTTGAGAAATGAAACTTGCTCCCTACTTTTTACACGCTTGAGTGCCTTTCTGAGTTGTTGGCGATGTGTTGGTGTCCAGTGATACGGTGTGATGGCATATACAGACATCGCATCTATCGGATAGCCATGTTCGGGTAACTGCTGGTGAAAAATCTCCTCAAAAAAAGCGTGAAACAAGCATTGCAAGGTTTTTTCATCCCTGATTTCCTTGAATTTCACATCTAAATCCGGAAACCGCACTTCTGCGGGATGGTTTGAGTTGAGACGTTTGAATGCCTCACCGAAACAGGGAACTAGTGTGTTATCATTTTCTTGCCGAAACCCTACCTCCCATGGCAGTCGAAGATTGATGTCTTGTCGCTGATTGTCAACTAAAACGGTTATCTGAATTTCAGGTGCTGAAAGGTTGATGATACATACGCTTTTTGGCATTGGTGTTCCATTCTCAGTTCAGATTTCATCTACAAACTCTGGTGTTCTCCTTCTTACTGTGAATGTATATTCTTCACCATCTACAATGGCGACCACTTTAATCTCACCGCTATCTTCAACCGACATTTGCAATTGTGCTCTTCTTAACGCTTCTCTTGGTATATTTTCTGGTAGTTCTAGGGTGTATTCGGCAATGGGTGAGAGCTCACCATTTTCTCCAAAACGTTCACAGACATCAATATTAGTTTCTACCGTGCGTAGCGGTAAATTCATACTACCGAAACTTTCGTCGGGTATAAGTCGCCCTCTCGGAATAATTTCTGTAAAAATCTGTCGGCTGCCATCAAATTGCATTATACCGATGCTGGAGTGTGTTCTTTGAAATCTTCTAATATCAAACCAAACTTGACTCGGCATTGAGTAAGTCATACCGTATTGCGCTGCACCTATTACAACGCATCCTTTGGGGAGCTCACTGAGTTGGATATCAACGTTTGTGTGATATTCCTCTTGGAAGTGGGCTGCCATCATCTCTTTGACTATAGGCATTCTTGATGACTGCCCTGCGAGTATCACGATATCAGGCGGGGCTCCACCATGATTACTAATCATGGTGTCAATTTCAACAAAGGTTTTGCGTAATTCATGAGCCACAAGAGAATTTAATTCTTCTCTTGAAATACTCACGTTTATGTTACCTTGTGTGAGATTATCAAGAGAGCGGACATCATCTCCAACAACAACGCTCAAAGGAAAATCATGATTTGCTGTATCTTGATTGCTTAGTTCTTTTTTTAATTCTTCTGCTCTATTATACAAAAAGGGCGTGTTAAGTAGTGTTGCTCTATCCCTTTCCCGATCTCCTGAAGGCTGCCATACTTTTCTCGGACTCAGGTAAGGGATACTAAAACTAAGGTTTGGATTTTCTTGTTGAATCCGTCTTTCAAACTCATCTAACACAAAGTCGACAATTGCTTGTGTTACATCATCACCACCATATCTTGGATTTCCGCCGTGTGCAAGGGGTTCAATTGTAGTTTCCTGTCCGTGGTTTGTTACGTGTGATAAGACGATATCAATCGTGCCGCCGCCAAAATCATAAACCAATAACCTATAATCACCTTGTTGCCTCTGTTGAGAGATAGCTCCGAGCGAAGCCGCGGATGCCTCATCAATAAGTTTAAGATCTGTAATTCCTATTCTTCTTAATGCTTGTTTTATGCCTTCCCGTCTTCTTGTATCAAACATCGTCGGATACGCAATCACACATTTTTTGATTTTTGATCTTGTTGAAATCGTGTCAAGATGTTTTTCAGCGCGCTCAATGATATGTTTGAGTATATCAGCAACTACATCGCTTGGTTGCAATCTCCGATTGTTAGGAAATTGGCGATTCCAGTTAAATCCTAACCACCTTTTTACAGAACTGATGTAGTAAGGTCCATCAATTTCGCTGGTACGATAAGTCTCAGCTCCATAACCAACTGTGTATTCTACCCCATTTTGGGGTTGGCTGTGATAGATAATTGAGGAAGGTATGATTTCCGAGTGACCGTCTAATTGGATAAGTTGTGGAACATCTTGAGACCCGAGGTAGGCACAACACGAATTCGTTGTGCCGAAATCTATAGCGAGATAATGCGGATATGGTTCCAGTGCATTAACCTGTACATTCAGGCCCGCTTCATATTCTGGACGAGTCTCACAATTGGAGTGGATGGTGAAGTTGATGGGGTAATCTCCGGGTTCAACATCAACAGCCAATAACTGCATTTCAACATTATGTTGTCCGCCTCCTTCAACCGTGATTGGACACTCAACATTTAACATTTGGATTAAATTACAAGGATCGGTGAATGCGATATTTTGGATTGTCAACGTGCGTTCGCCTCTGTTCTGAAGCGTTAGGGTATGTGTTCTCTCACGTTCCTGTGTAATGTCCAGATTCATTTGTGGAACGAATAGTCTTGGCGGATCTGGTACTATCTCTCTTTGAATCTCAATTCGCTTTTCAATAGGTTGAGATAAGCCGCAGAGTTCAAAGCTGAGTCTTACCCCATTTGGTTCATCGGTGAGTTGGTTGCAATCAATCTTCAATAGGATTTTTTTGAATGCGCTGTTTTCTTGGTGGAGTTGTTGGGAATAGGCAACGCGAAGGACTGATCCTCCCGTGGCTGTAATATCACTGATATAAAATTGACTCTGCTGCACTTCAAGGTAGAGTTCTTCCTCAACCCTTTCAGTGCCCTTCCGATAACGAACCGTTACTGGATTAGGAGTCAGGTTAAAGTCGGGAGGGGGTAAGGCTTCAAGATGCAGTGATTTCTCACTGACAAGATTCTGCGGTGCCTCTTGTGCTCGCACGGTGATGGTCTCAGCGTATTGTGCTAAGTTTGCGGGATTTACCTGAATCGGGATAGGGTGCCGTTGACCTGCGTTAACTGTGAATGAGCTGCCGTTCCCTTGTGGAAATAGAATTGTATTATCTCGTCCTGTTCGTATCGGTTGGAATGTAATCGGATACGCCCCGGTGTTTTCTACGAAAATGGTTAAGACATGGATATTCGCATCGTCGCCAGCATAAATCCGCGGTTCTTGTTCCCATTTCACCGAAAAATCGAAGACTTTACACCCACAATAGCCGCAGTATTTATCATGCGAATGTATTACCCATCCAACATCGCATTTTGAGCAGACCACATCTACCATAACCGCCTACTCCTTTTTTTTAGGTGTGTTATCACGACTCAATACCTTCCGCATATCGACATCAGCAACATCGAAGGCTTTAGAAGAATGTGGCTGTTTTTTCTGCCCATCGGTTTCAGGCTGCGATTGTTGTTCAGGTGTATCTTCTTCGTCCGTTGCTTCTTCGTCAAGCGTTGGTTCTGCCTCAGTCCACTTATATTCATCTTTGGTTGCAGCTGGTGGTGATGGTGTGTCTTGAGGCGATGTTGCCCCCACCTCATTATGTTCGTTATCAGGCGGATTAGATGATCCAGCATCAATCTCACTTTCTTCGGGAGCAACTGCGTCATAAGAGTCTGGGTCTATTTGATTGCTGGGATCTTGGCTTGGTGGGGGTGTAGGTGTGGTGTCTGGTCCTTGAGGTGGTCTCTCGAAAAAGGTAGAACCTGTCACTGAATTATAAACTGTATAATCTATCGAAGCATTTTCAGGGTAGACATCATCTAAAAACTGACGAAAGAATTTACTTATATCCCTATGTTCCTTGGGGTCTTCAATCTCCCTCAGCAATGAATTAATGCGCTGCTCAATCTGTTCGCGATCCAGATCTGCGAAACACGATCGGATTAATCTCATAAATCCGTTATACTCAGTTTCGTTTCGCTTCTGGGATAGATTTCTAATTCCCCCTGGATCGTTATGTAAGCCGAGTCGTTCAGATAACCCGTCAACGTTATATTCATAATAAATATCTTCGGTCTGAGTTTGATAAAAAACGCCAGAAAATGCGTCTCTATTGATATGCTTCCAGATTTCAGGGACAATCCTTCCTAAAGCAAGACACCAGTATTGCAATACTTGCTTTTTGTAGTAAAACTCAAGGTTATAAAAGTCAGCATCTTTATGGGTTGAATGTCCATACTCTCCTGGAGACTGGCTGTATTTAGCGGCAAGCGTGTCATGAGACTCAAGGTCATCTAAGGCGAAACCTGCTTCCTCCTGATAGAAAAAAAGGAGATGCTCTACAGAAGAGGGACTGACTTGAAACGAGAATCCTTGCCCACTCAAACTGTTATTCAAGTCAGTTAAAGCCTCCCCTGAGTTGCCAAAGATGATATTTGGTGAATCGTCGACAGCAAACGGTTCGTAAGTAGGGGTAAACATTTGGTATGGATTTGAGCGGCTGGCGAGATTCTGGATATCGAAACTCCCCGAGCCCAAAAGTTCCTGAGCCTTTGTAACGACATCATCAACTTGAATCCGATCTAATGATAGTTGTCGGTAAGTTTCAGTCATCTGAGCGATAATGTCTTTCTGTTCTTTTTCTAAAAAAGCAGCCATCGGTTCCCCACCAAGCAAGTCAATACCCTCATCCGATTGTGAGATCTGGTGGCTCAGTGTAATTGCATCCGTATCAATTCGATTTTCTGGGTTATTAGCAACAATTTTCACACATTCAGATATTGGTGGATTAATAGCTTTATCATATTTGGTTTTGAATTTCTGAATGCACTGGCTTAGATTCCCTTCTATCTGATCCAATCGCTGTTTAATCGTTCGACGCCGGTTAGGTTCACCTTCATCTGTCGGGATGACGCCGAAACCGAGTTCGGAACGAATTTCCTGCAATATCGGTCTGATGAAATGATTCCGAACCGACTCATAAAAACCTTTCCTAGGTGCGGTAATCAAATTGCAATATTGTTCGACCATGTTTTTTCGATGTGCTTGAACAGCATCATCCCGGAGAAAAATAAGCCTCAACCAAAGATTATTATCTGCTCTCTCCATCGCGGAGAAATCCAATTTATCCAACTTTAAAGGCGGCATCCGATCAGGGCACTTTTGTATAGAGCTTTCTATACCTTTATCGAGCGTTTCAAAGAATATCTTCACATCTTCCAGGCCTCGCGTTCCCTCAAAATCAATACTTCCTAATTGGTTCCTCAAACTTTGTTCAATCGCATCGAGAAACGCCTTTTTGCATTCAGACACTTGCATTTTCATCAATTCAACATACTCTCCACCCTGCTCAAGTTTCTTCCTGAATGAATCACCGTCTGGAAAATTCGTCATATTCTGACTTAGTTGATTGGCTGAGATTTCTGTATTGAGCCATTGTTGCCTTGCATCTTCAAGATGCGTATTAATCCGATTTCTAATTGAGAGCTGTCCTTCTGGACTAGTTAATGTATCGATATTCTCTTTTAGAATCTGATTCCATTCCGTTTCCGCATCTCTTACAGTTGTGGCTTGGGGAATGTGTGATCCCAACCAATTTTCACATAATTTATCGCTGATTGAGCAGGCAGCAGCACTTGCGATGCGATATTTGGGATACCATACTGCTGTTAATCCGAAACTGGCCATATAGCGTATCATAGTGGGGATTTCACCCTGTCTCACGGGGTTTCGTGTCCCAAAATTTGCATGAGATATATAATTTGTGCGAATTGCATTTTTTATATCGGCTGTGTCTGCAGCAGATTCAGCAAAAAGATTCAGTGCTACCATCAAGTTCAAACCGTCTTCATCAAAGTCGCCGGCTCCTGTTAAGAATTGGTTGCCCGCAGTTTCTCCACTGGGTGATACAAACAGCGTATAATCAAACGGCTTTTTTCGCATATTCTCAATCTTCCGCCCATCTGGAAAAGTTATATCGTAAGTTGTCTCCTGATCATGATAGTAATTTAACTCCGAAAGGCTTGCATGACAATTGGCTGAACGTATGTTAAACATGTCGTCAGGATTCGCAGCGTGGGTTTCGTCGAACATTGTGAAAATACCATCAATTCTTGATTTATCGCCGTATGCACTGAGGAGATGTCTAAAAAAATATCCGACATCAATAAGCATCCCACTACAAGAACCTCCACAGAGGGATCCAAGCACATAGACCTTAATGAAGCCGGCATCATCGAGTGGGTGTCCTGCAATTTTATTACGCTCTGTTAGAATATTGATTGTTTTCCGTTTCGTAGCGGGTGCCGTAATAGCACCGATTGCGTTGACGAATGTAGATCGGGCGTTTGCCCAGTTTTCCCATAAACACAATCTACCTGCCATGCGTATATTTGAAGCCCCAGCCATAAAACCACCCGCTTCAATTTTCAAGAGTTCAGGATCCAGCCAATCCGCCAAATGTGGGTTGTATCGTGGTTCTCCAGGCGTTAACCTAAGGTCAATCGGTTTAACGTTCGGAATTGTTGCCCTTATAAGGTTGATTCGTTCATAATCCTCCATTTGGTTTGTATTTTGCACATTCACGTCCCCATTTGTCTCAATGGCAATATAGCGGAAAAGTGGCAACCCCGCGTGCCCATACTCTTCAGCCATAAGTTCACGTAAATTTTTTAAAATATCGGTTCCGGTTGTTCCAAGTCCAACAAATATCGTAGGTGTAATCACCGTGTTCTCCTTCGTATTTAGTTAGAGATTTCGCCGACATCATTGTCTATGACCTCTTTTTTGGATTACGAGGTTTACGTGTTGGTTTTGGCATCGGCGCGGCAGTCCCTCTTTTTTTCGTATTTTTGGTTAGTACTGAAAACAACAAGCAAACATCGACAATCATAATGACTATATAGAATAATAGATAAAGGGTTGTATGCATCCATTCAGCGAATCGATTATTTGCTCTGTCCCACAGCCATATTATAAGTACAATTCCGCCGAGTAGGTGCATAAAAAGCGCAATTCCCCAGGCGAATGCTGCTGCACGTTCAACACTTACTCGCTGCTTGGACAACTGACCGAGTGCCCATGCAATTATCCATACAAGAGTGTAAGCAATAAAGTAGACAACTGCTGGCCATACTAACGGATCTCCAAAAAAATCAGCAATGCCTTCCATTTAATCTCCTATTATCTATGTGTTAATTAATTTCTGAATTGTATGTCCATAAAATACCATGAACAGAAATACTTTACAACAAATATCCTTCGTGTGTTTTTGTTTCATGCGCTTTACATATCAAGTGGGTTGGCATCATCATCATCTTCCTCCGGTTCGTCATAAGCACCATCCGTTATCTCACACTTGACACAGACATCGTCCTCATCTTCGCCACGACTTAATGTTAATGTTTCGGGCAAATCCAATATCTGTCCTTCCTCATCATCACCATCCGCAAATAGGATTAGATTTTTCTTGACGCAATGTAGAAAAGCTTCGCTTCCGACATCAAAACGTAATTCATTGGGACCCCGAGGCCCAAATTCAAGAGTCATTTTGTTTTCGAGTGTAAAATGCGCTGTTTCATGCAACGGCGTGCCTGCCTCGTTGACTTGGGTCAACCTAATTCGATGTTCAACTTTTATCCATCCTATTATCTTACGAATCAGAAAAAAGACTATTACACCTAAAACTGGAACAAGGAGCACCCAGAGCAGCCAGATTGGGAAACCAGTGCCACCGCCTACCAATTTATAGGGTATCTCAATTGTTTTAGATAACGTTTCCTCTTTATATTTATAGTCAATTTCAAGGACAACCTTGTTACCATACCAATCCAAACGATCCTGCTTCGGCACTTCCACGCTAAACGATTCATCTATACGTTTTATGTTTTTTGGCACAACCGCATCACTAAGTTTACGATTATCCCTGTATTGAATATGACATTGGATTTGGTCAATCTGAAATGCATCTATCTTTGGACTTTCAGTCTGAATCGTCAAAGATTCACTATATTTGTCGTCAGAAAACAGGAGTTCTAACTGCTTTGCAGGACGATCGGGATCGTTCAGTCTGGCAACATAGATGATTTTAATTTCCACAGTATAGTTCATCTGGGGTGCAGTAAAAACTTTATCTTCTCCGTTGAAACTATAGGTAACTTCAAGATTCATCCTGTTGTCCGGTGCAGCGATCTCACGATTGCCGGGAAGTAGGATACGAAATTCATGCGGGGGTGGATTCCCATGAAGCTCAACAGGATCGATACTGAGAATGCCTGTTGTGTTGTCTTCATTCGTTATTTGAAGCGGTCTATTATCTCGGTCAACAATCTCCACATTGACGTTACTGAGATTAAATTTCGTTTTTTCAGAGCTCTCCGTGTCGATAGTTAGCGTTTCGCTGAAAAACTTTCCTTCTTCATCTAGTGATAGTTGAATTTCCTGCACCGGCTCTTTCGATGTCGTTGATGTAGCAATGAAAATTGAATCGATGTCGTCCCGTTTTTGGAGTCGCCTGACTTCAATTTTTACATGGTTATTGACAAAGACACCATAAATCATTGGATCAAAAAACTCCTCTTCAATTTCAGCAAGTCGTCTTAAAATCCTAGATACATCTGGGTCGCTTTTACCACTGTTATCAATGTCACCATCTGTTACGAAAACCCAATACGTTTCGTCGTCTGCATTATTGTATAACACATCATACACCTCAACTTCTGCGCGCAGTAAGTAAGAGACCTGTCCATTGAGAGAGTCCCGATTCGGCAGCTGCCCTTGCAACTCGTTTTTGCTAACTTGTGCTCTATTAATTTTTGGGGTTCGCTCTTCTGCATACTCGGCGTAGGTGAGGACATCGCCACTTTGGTATAGGGGTTTACCGACAAACGCGGCATCACATTCCTTGATATATGAGTCGTTGACCCTATCGCGCAAAGACTGTGAAGTATTTGTGAATAAGAGGGCTGTCAGGTATTCATTGACACGACGGATATCTTCGGATTCCATGTATGTGATTACGCGCCCGCCACCCCTGAGGCTCACCATACTACCAGATACATCATAAACTATGATGATATGTTTGGCAGCTGCCATAGGCGGAAATAAGATAAAAATGAGAAATATGCTAATAGTGAGTGTGAATCTTAGAACATTTATTAAATGGAGCATACGCAATATACCTCCTAATAGTCCCGACATAAGAGTCGATCTTTGCACAAAATGAATATTTTATCTCCATACCGGATAGGGCGTGCAACGGGTGTCGGATTGGTCGGTTGTCCCATCGCTAACGAATGATGTTGATTGGCATTATTTTGTCCAAGCGGCAGAATAGTTAATCCGTAAGAATGTGCAGAATAAATCTGATTGTTCGCCACAATGGATTGGTGCGGTACAAATCGATACTGACTATCGTTTCCTAGCAACCGCCTAATCGGTAAAGAAGCACCTCTATCGCTATCGTAAGTATAGACGCTCTTTCCTGATCTATCGGATAAAAACACCCGTTTTCCACTAGTAAGCGGCGGATGTATGAACAGGGATGGGCGACTTTCAAAAGCGCGTCTCGGCAGAAGATCCAGATCCGCTGCGTTTGACAATTGTCCTGAATTCGGATCAAAACGTGCGAGGCTACGCATACCTCTATCGCTCAACACCTCAAAATAGACCAAACCGTTGAGCGAAACAGGTGCCGAAAAGTACCTATTTTCAAGGAACAGACTTTTTCTATTCAATGGATATGTGTCAATGTTGAACGATAATACGCATCCCCGTTTAAATGTAAAAACAATATGACTCCCGCACAGCGTAGGCGACAAAGGTCCTTTTTCCTCGTCAAAGAAGGGATGTTGGATATATTCACCGATATTGTTAGCGAAGTCAAACCGCAGCATACCATTTTTCACGCCAGCGATCAGTGTCGGCTTACCGTTCACGTCACTTTTCAGTGGTGCACACCCAGGCATCGGCTCAATCCGATCGGCATCAACACCATTGATATTATTAATAAGTTCTGTTTCTCCATTAATAATATCCGTTTTTTGGATCCCACCCGACACAACCAAATATAGATGGAGTCCATGATAGATTGGGGTAGAACCGTATGTCAACGGTGTATCAAATTCAATCTCCCATTGATTCCTTAGACGGATGCTGTTTTGTATATTTTCAATCGTGTAGGCATCAAGCTTTCTTTGACGCGGATTTGGCACAACAATCAATCCATCAATTGCGAGTAGTCCCGGCAAGTTGTCAACCGATTCTATGGGCGGTATATCCACCACGCCTGAATTTAACGGAAGATTAACATCCACTGAGTTTGTGGAAGATGTTGCTGTGCGATGCGGATTACCCGATGCCATGTCCCATACCGTGGGCTTCTCAAGTCGTATACTACATTGCGTGCAATAACGCGCAAAGGCACGGTTCCAATGCCCTGCAGCACACCGAAAAGCAAGCTGAGAACACTGGTTACAATAAGCGATTGTTCCCTCTACTTCTGGTGAAAGTAAACCGCATGTCGTGCTTTCGTTTTTGTAGGGACAGATGTTCATTGAATTCTCTCTGTTTCGGAATAGACTAAAACAATCTCAATTCTGCGGTTTTTCGCTCGTCCGTGAACTGTGGTATTCGGTGCGACAGGGTGGAATTTTCCGTAGCCTGTTGCAGTCAACATTTTCGGGTTAATACCGATGTCATCAACAAAAAGGCGTAAAACCGCAATCGCCCGTGCTGCCGATAGCTCCCAGTTAGATGGGAATTGTGGTGTTACAATAGGAACATCGTCTGTATGCCCTTCAATCTGTATACTTTGATAAGACCCTGTTTTGTGTTTTTGTAATAATCTACCAACAGGGATCAAGGTGGACCGTCCAAGTGGCTGCAGTTCTGCCTCAGCGGTTCTAAACAGGATTCGGTTGCTAAACATAAAACGTTGCAGGTTGCCGTCCCGCTCAATAGAGATAATACCTTGCCTTATCTCACTGGCAAACCTTTTTTCAAACGCTTCCTGTATCGTATCTTGCTTTTTCTCCATTCGGATTTTCAGGAATAGTTTGCTGTTAGAGATAAATTGAATAAAAATAAAAAACAGAAAGATGAGCAGCATCGCTATGAATACATCGGTAAAAGCGGCCCAGATATTCAAGACAGAGTTCTGACGCATACGAAGGTTCATTGAAGCATTCTCCTACGGGTGTTTATCGCCACTTGCGATCACCTCGGATCCAGCGGAGACATGCTGCCCCCCAACGATACAAACCAGGTTGACTCATGGTGTGGTTCAATGTCCCTATCTTTTCGTTTAATGTTTCAAAATTTGCCGAGAGTTGCTTCAACATTTCCTCTGTGCGTTGCTGTTCATCTGATGCTGCGCTTGGAAAAGTTCGTTCAAGTTGCCTCACACTAGTATCTAATGTTTGCATTATTTGCCTTTGTTCATCAACCAATTCATGTTGCCCTTGTAGATGTCCTTCAATTCGCTCAAACACTTGATTCTGTGCCTCAAGGGTAGGTCTAATTTGAAGCTCACCTATCAATTGCGATAGTCTATTACCAATTTCCTGCCGATTGGTTATCAACTCGGTTCTGATTCTTTCAAAAACTTGATTCTGATTCTCAAGTCCAGAACTAATCCTCGACTCAACTTCACGTAGTCCTTCCATCATATCTTGTTGACTATCTGTGATGGGTTGAAGCACTGATTGAAGCTGTGTATCAAGACCCTTGATAAGAGTGTCAGCAAGGTTATTAGCAAGTTCGTCAGCGAATCTTGCTTGTGAACTCTGAGTCTCACGCTGAGTCTCACGAATTGTCTCTTCTAATCCTGCGCTTTCTTCTCTGAGCTCCGATACGACATTTTCTACACCCTCAAGCAGTGTAGCCTGATCTCTTGAAACCTGAGATATAGCCTCCTTTGTCATCCGCTTAAAATCGTTCATCATCGTATCCACAGCGGTTTGAAATTCTGAGATTTTATTCATGAACTGTTTTGCTGTTTCCTCAGAAGACTCCACTGTGGATTGAATCAGGACTTGATATTCATTTATCCCTCCTAAACTTCCCCGAAGTTCTGCCGGAATTTTACCCAACTCTTGCGTAATGACATATTGTTGTTCAAGATAAGCATCCCATGACTTTTCCGTTAATTGTTGAATTGCCTGTTCCATCCTCCGAACGTTGTCTTCCGTTGCTAATTTAAATTCGTCAACACTCACTTGAAGTCGATCCATAGAGGATTCAAGGGCGGATTCTGGGGCTTGTGTGAAGTGGGGAAGTATTTCCGTTGATACAACTGTTTCAAATTTAGTGAGAAAAGCAGAGTTTGAAAGGTTAAAGAGCCAACCACATAACCCTAAACCGAGTGATGTTACTAATCCGGCTAACGTTGTTACAAATGCAGTGCTCATGCCGCTCAATGTAAGTCGAAGGGCATCAAGAATTTCGGGGAGCTGGTCAAGGTCTTGAATGTCTCTCAGAAGGGGCTGCACTTCACTAATTGCGGTAATTAATCCGCCTAATGTTCCAATTAAACCGAGGATGATGAGAGTGCCGAGGATATAGTTCGATAAACCAGCCTTTCTGCTGGCTGCGCCTGCATGAATGTCTCCGAGTACGTCATGATCAATTTTCCCGTGATTCTGCTTAATCTGGACTAAATCACGAATTCGCTTGTAAATGCTGCTTATAACTAAGTATTCCTGTACTATGAATTTCTGTGCGCGTAATTTGTCAAGTAAACCGGGAGAAATATCATCAAGCCCATGGTTGCCTTTGATATAGCTTTGAACACGTTTGAGGCAGAAATAATCATATTCTATTCGCAGTATATGAACCGCGTAGTTTATAACGCCAAGCCCAAATACAAAGAAAATAAACCGTACAATGTTTCTACCAAATGGGTCTTCAAGACTAAAGATATATTGTAGTAATTCGCCAATTATATTAATCACCACCTGTTTTTTGTGTGTGTTCCAATAAAATAGGACTTACGGAGTTGAATGTTCAAACCCAACACCAAAAAAGGTCGCGCAATGGTTATGGTTGGTTGAGCCAGGATTATGGCGCAATAGTCATGGTATCCTCGGTGACTCATCAAATGCCCGGTATGTTGTGCGACCGTGTTTGGTGAATTGAGCCTGGACCTGTCGCGCAGCGTTGTTGGTATCTATACGACTCACGCGGCCCGATGAATCGGGCCGCGACAGTTCATCCGAATTCCTTGTTTTCCACTTGGATAACGAAAGAAGTTGATTTTTTTATGCTTCATAGAATTAAGTTTGATAATCTTCATTTGTGAAAGTTAAAACGAAGCAAATTTAGTTTTCAGAATTCAATTACTCTTTTTTCACTTGCGCGAACTGATGCACTGACTGCTGTGCCTCCGGTGTCACATAGCACCTTTCAAACGCCTCAACCGTCCGCCGCTCCCAGTGGGCGTGGTCGAGAACCCGCATCTCACGCAATAAGGCTTTGGTTTCAACCAGTGCAGCCTTCGGACGTGAGGCGAGTTCCTTAATCCAATCACGCAATTGGGTGTTAAATTCCTTACTAGACCATACCTCATCGACCAAGCCGAGCTGCTGCGCCGCTGCCCCATCAAATTGCCCACCACACAGCATCAACGTTCGGGCAACTTGATACCCAACCAGTTCTACCAATCGTGAAACGCCCCAAGGCGGCGTCCACCCGTGAGCCACCTCTGGGAGACCGATGTGGGCCTCCTGTGCAGCCACGCGAAAATCGTGGTAAACACCCAAGAAAAGCCCTCCACCCAGAACATATCCTTCCCATGCCGCGACGGTAATCTGCGAAAGTTCTTCTAGCTGTGTAAAAACCTGTCCGTGTGCATACTCAAACGCAGCCGCCTGTTGAGGCGAACATTCTGCCAACTCCTTCAGGTCACTGCCCGCAGAAAACGCTCGCCCGCTGCCTTGCGTAACAAGTACCGCCACTTCTGAAGCTACCCGCACCTGACGCAGTGCCTCCTCGAAATCACGCAATAAGGCTTGATTGATAGCATTCAGGGCTTCAGGGCGGCACAGGGTCAGCGTGGCAACCCGATTGGAGATTTCCAATTCAATTAACGGCATTCAGGTATAATCTCTCTTGAATAGCGAAACCTTGTGTAAGAACTGGGGGTGTATCGCCCTATGCTACCCGATACTTTTCAATGACCCCCATGTCCACTGTGATACCAAGCCCTGGAGCCTCCGGCACCAGAAAATGCCCCGCCTTGATCGTTAATCCCTCTTTCACAACGTCGGCGATGCGCGTGTGGGGCAACTCGTCACAAGGCAGGGTCGCGTTGGGTAGCGTGCATTGCACATGGACGGAATAGGCAGCCAGAATGCTCAAACAGAGCCCCCCCATCTGTACCCAGCAAGGCACATCTGCGGCTTCAGCCAATCCAGCGGACTTTCGCACACTTTGGGCAGAACCACCCAAGTTCACGTAGTCGATGCACTCTGCCTTGAGTGCTGCAAGAACCCCACTCGGTGGGCCCAAGTGCAAGGCTTGAGGGATATGGGTTTTCTCACGCAACAAGCGATACCAATCTAAGTTACTTTTGAGAACCGGATCCTCAAAGTTGGCGACCGTTCCGAAAGGTTCAAGTTGTTTCGCCAGACGCGTGGCGACATGTACATATTTGAATTCCGTATTAGGATCCACGCCGACGGTGTAATCCGGTCCCGCCGCTTCCTTCATGAGGCGCACCGTTTCCACAATGTTCCAAGAACGCGCCTTCAGTTTGTGGTTTGTAAATCCCAAACGCGCCCCCACCTCTGCCTGTGCAGCTGTCTCATGCGGCTCCATAGGACAGGACCAATAGGAGACTGGCACCTCGTCGCGTACCTTCTGACCAAAAAAGCGGTGGAGTGGAATGCCGTGCATCTGGCCGGTGATGTCCAGCAGTGCACAGGTAAATGCATCGGGTTGTGCGAATGGGTCTAACGCCAAAAGGTCTTGACCGATGTAAGCCTCGGCCGTTCCCGCATGTGCAGATCGTGTGCCGTTGTACTCGCCCCAGCCCTCTATGCCTTCGTCGGTCTGAACGCGGCAGAGGGTGATGTCGTAAATCTTGGGAATGTGTTTAGCAATTGGTGGAATTGGAGGGATTTCTACCTCGTAAAGATCAACTTGCGTAATTTTCATCAGTATTTCTCCTTATAGGAGTGACAGACACGCGAGCCTGCCACTACCTCAGAGTCAGCATCCTACGGGGTTCAGTGTAGTCATCGGTCGTCAGTGTGTAGAAGCACACTCCACTCGACACCGATTCCCCGTGCTTGTTACGCCCGTCCTAATACACAGATCGATTCCGATCTGTATAATCTCCTGTCTTCTGATGCCCCAAATCTAACCGACGTACCAACCCCCTCTTTGTGTCATAGATCAAAATCTGTACATCAGCGTTATGGGCAAGGTGATACGGAATCCACTGCCGGTGCCGCTCAGAACAAAATTCGGTGAATTGGAGTGCCGCTTCCTTTTACAGATTTCAACTTGCAGCTGACCCCCATGTTTTTATCGGGTTTGAGTTATTTAGGACTTATGCAGTTAAACGCTCAAAGCCACTCCCTGCCTCCCTTATCAGGGAGATAGTTCGGCGATTCATCGTCGCAGGTCACAATTTCCAGCACCCGATGAATCGGGCAACTACAGTAGGGTCTTCGGTTTGTAGTCGGGCGATTTATCGAGTGCCCGGAATATCACGAAACTGTATCTGGTGAATTGAAAATACCAAGTATGTTGCGCGACAGTCATGTCTCACTCCCGGCACATTATGCAACAGTGTCGGGCGTCCGCTTTAGCACAAGGGTATTGGCATCCGACGCGCAATGAACGCGCGACTACACACTGAAGCACGTAACTCCTACCTACGTCCGAATACCTAGGAACGTTCCAGTTGCAACCGTCGAATCCGTGCGGGCACGTCATCGTTGGCAATCTCTATAGATTGAATGCCTAGGCTGCGGTCTGCTAACGGAAGGTTGACCTTGGCCCCACCGCGCCGATGCGACTCTCGTAACCCCACCGCGGTTTCCAACGCCGCGCGTCCATCATCCCCTGAACATTTGGGTGGCTGCCCTGTTTCAGCTGCGTTAATCAGGTCCGCAACGATTGTCAAGCCCATGCCCTGCATCCGTACGGGCCAAGGAAATGGAACCTTTGCCGGTCTGCCGCGCCCCCGACGCCCACCGGGGACGGTGTGGATAAGTTCAAACTCCTCTGCATTGTTTAAGGAACGGATACGCCCCTCTGTGCCTATCACATCGACCTCCCAAGATGCAGCACCACAAGACATGCTTCTAAGATAAGCACGCACCCCATTATCAAAAGCGAGGTATCCATTGCCCATCAGGTCATTTTCACCGGCAGCGGCTTCATCCGATTCCATCTCTCCAAACACCCATTCGACATTTCCACCAGCCATATAGCGCAAAATATCGATGGCATGGCTACCGTTATGGGACAAGCCGCATTGCGCGTAAACAGTCACCTGTAAAAGCTCGCCGAGTTCACCGGCGTCGATGAGTCGTCGGGCTTCACTGAAAAACGGATTCCAACGGCGAGCACAGTTGACGGCCAACGCGACACCATTTTCTCGACAGACGTTCACCATCGTATCCGCTTCCTCTAGGGTCAAGGCAATCGGCTTTTCCGCCCAGATGGCTTTAACCCCCGCACGAGCGACGTCCTGCACGATAGCTGCGCGGACACGTGCCGTTGTGCATACGCTGACCAGATCTAACTGTTCTTCCGCCAACATCTCTCGATAATCACTATACAGATGGTCAGAATTGATACCCCAACGTTCCCCGAAGATAGCTGCCTGCTCCTCGTGGAGGTCTGCACCGGCGACCAGTTCGACATTGGGTGCTGCGTTATAGCTTGGTCCATGGCAATAGGGCAGGAAAAGCGAACCCCCCTGCGTAATCTCATCGTCAAAGGCGCTGCCCATTCTGCCCAGGCCGATCACTGCGGCACGATAGGTTGACATAGATTTGTCCTCCGGTAATATTCGTTCACGCCCAATTAACCGAAATCTGAATTTTCATACGACGTTTCTTCAAAGGAGTTTTGCATATTTCCAGTCTCAGGCGTATCGCCTTAACTCCTCGACCTTTGACACCTCATCTAAGGCCTCCCGCGCCTCCGGTGTTAATCGCCAGTCCGCCGAACCGAAAACCTCATCCACATGTTCAGGGAAGTCTGCTCCGTGAATTGGAGCGGTAATCTCTGGATGGTCTAAAATCCACGCGACTGCTACCTGCGCGGGCGTCCGATCGTGCTCTGAGCCGATGTCAATTAACGTCTGTACAATCTTATCGACTCTCTCGGTCATTGCCTCTGCAAAGTTGTATTTATGTGGACTCAAGCCCCATTCAGGACCTTTCCCCCAAGGGGTGTTCGCCGGTGGCTCCTTCCCACGACGGAAGTGCCCGCTCAACAATCCAATGGCGAGTGGACTGAAGGTCATAATTCCCAGGCCGCGCTCGCGGCACAACGGCATCAGGTCCGGCTCGATTTCCCAACGGTTCAACAGGTTGTACTGGTTTTGGATGCAGACAAACGGCTCCAAGTTGTGAAGCGCACTGATTCCGAGGGCTTCCATGACTTTCCACGCTCGGAAATTGCTGCAACCCACATAGCGCACCTTTCCTGTGCGTACCATATCGTCCAACGCACGCACGGTTTCTTCGAGCGGGGTTTTGGGGTCAAAGCTGTGGAGCAGATAAAGGTCAATATGGTCGGTCTGAAGCCGATCGAGGCTCGCATCGACCGCCCGCATCAGATTTACGCGCGATAAGCCGGTGTGGTTCGGGCTATCCCCAAGCGACCCAAAGACTTTGGTGCACAGCACAATATCGTCGCGTTTCTCCCTTATCGCCTTGCCCACAATAATCTCCGACCGGCCCCCACCATAGAGAGCGGTGTCGATAAAATTGCACCCGAGATCAATCGCCCGATCTATCACCCGTATGCAGGTCTTTTCGTCCGCCTGACCGCGGAACGCTGTCCCCAGACAGATACTAGACACCGTGACGCCGGTCTTTCCTATGTTTCGATACTCCATATTTTTTCCCTCACAGAAGCCCTAGCACTTCGTCAATTTCCGATTGATAGTCGTAAACTTGGCAGCTCTCTACCTCACCCATTTTCACTGCCCGCCCGGCCCTCGCTGACTCAAATATGGCGTAGATCGCTGCCACATCCTTCATCCCTTCAAGCCCATCTACCTCTATCTCTCGTCCATTGAGAATAGCTTCAGCCAGTTCATAATACTCAAGAGCGATAATTTTCCAATCCACTTTGCCATCCTTGTCGGTGATTCGACTGGGAAAAAGATGTTCCGCCAAGGGTTCCAGACCAAATCCGTCCACGGAGGCAAGGAGGTCCTCCTGACGCATTTCCTCCTCGTCACGCCGTTTCATACTGATCCGGCTGCCGCGCGCCCCAAAGCCGTTGATGCATCCCTGATCGCCTAAAATGAGTTCACCACCATAACTGCCGGTGCCGCCCCTGCTAACTAACCAGTTCACAGTCACACCGCTCTCCATCTTGAATATCGCCATTGAGGTGTCCTCTGCTGTCGCCGGAACTTCAGTATCCATCGCCCGATGCCGATTCTGGTAGAAGGTGTAAGTATCCCCAATGCTGTCCGGCTTACGCCTCACCGGCTCGACCAGCCGCACATCGCCGTAGACTTCTGCGATGTCTCCGAGTTGATAACGGATCTGATCCGCGATATGGACCCCCATATCAACGATGGGTCCCCCCTTATCCTTGAGGTGTCGCCACGGGGTAATGAAAATCGTATTGCCTGCGCCGAGTGAGTGGAAAAGCCCCATATAGGGTGTACCAATTGCACCTATTTTCAAAAGATGGTTGACTAACCTTGCCGAAGGGTCACGTCGGTAATTCTCTGCCACCGACAGCTTTCGGTTGTTCCGCTCGGCAGCGTCAATCATTTTCTGACACGCCCCAACTGTAATTGCCATCGGTTTCTCGACCATCACATGCAGCCCCAAGTCCAGTGCCTGACAGACGACAGTGTGATGTACCGATGGATCTGTTACCACATCTACGGCGGTGAGATCCGGGGTCTGACGCTCCATCTCTTCCAGATCGGTAAAGATTGCCGGGCGTACCCCCAGCAGCTTCTCTGCTTCAGCGGCGGCGAGTTCAGCGTTTTCGCGACGAATGTCACACAGGGCACACAGATCGACGTTGTTGAATGGGGTTTGTGTCAACTCTCGCAAACCGTAGAGATGTCGTGTCCCCATACCACCACAACCTACCAATCCAAGTCTAATTTTGTCCATATCTCCTCCTCATCAATCCTCGTCGTTCAACATTTGAATACCGGGCCAATCCCGCCACATATCCTCACACGGTGGCTCCTCTTGCGTCTGCTCCAGGTCTTTTTTTCGGAAATCGTATAGCACCGCCTGTCGAATCTGCTCGGAGAAATTTTGGCCCGCCGCATGACCGATGCGGTGATGCCAGAAGACAATATCTCCCGGTCCACCGTGACATTCGACATAGGCCCACTGGTTAACCAACCCTAGCACGTCATCGTATCCCTCGGTTCGTTCATGCTTGTATTGCGAGTGAAACTCGTAATAGAACTTCCGGTGGCTTTTGGGCCAAACTGTAAATCCGCCGCCCCGTGGGGGAACGTGGTCAATATATCCAACAACCCCTAGATGAAAAGGATGCCCATCCACATGACAGGTGGTCGGCTTTTCGGGCTCAGCACCGTAAGGGAGAGTGCAGTAGATTCCTCGGATCCGATCGGGTATCTGTAGATTTCCTTCGCCCAGAAGCTGCTCTGCCATCCCCCACACATTTGGGTCCGTGGCGAGTAGCTGAATCATCCAATCTTCGCCCCCCGGTTCGCGGAAGTTCCATCGGAAGCCGCCCTTCCGATTCATCGTATCTTCACATTCCTCTTCCTTTTTGATGGGGCCCACCCAGGTATCCGGGGTATATCGGTTGATAGAGGGCGGTGCACCTTCCCACAACCGATCTCTCGCCCGCGCCATCAGGTCTGGATCCAGAACTTTCCGTTTAATCAGATAGCCTTCTCGTTTAAAAAACAGAATATCCTCATTAGATAATCTAACCATTGGTCGATCCTCCTTATTCCTAATAGAGAAGTATTGCGTATCAATCCCCTAACATAGGTGTGAACTCCGATCTCATCGGGGGATATTCCCTCAAGTTAAATCTGTGGTCTCAGGTCCTTAACGTCTTTCAGCAATGCTTTGGGGGCGTCAATTGTCAGTAGATTTTGGGCTTCATCTTCCTGTTTCAACAGCTCTTCCAAGGCACGATCCGCTTTAATCGTAAATCCTGCATCTTTGATCATTTGTAACGTTTGTCTTCTCGACGCTCCCCGCGTATTCAAGTAACCCTCCACAAAGAGTGAATTTGCCGGATACAGTGCCATAACCTCCATACTTCGCAGGTGCACCTCCCTGCCTGCGGCGATTCGGATCTCCGCCTTTGGGTTCAAGAAACGATACAGGCACAGCACACGCAGACAATACTCCGGATTGAGATCCGGTGCCTCTGAGAGGGCATTCCCCGGAATCGGAATCAAAAAATTGACGGGTATCGATTCAACCCCTAAATCCCGTAGAGTCTTAGCAACCTCTATCATATCCCTCTCCGCCTCTCCCATCCCAACGATGATTCCAGCACATAATTCAATACCCGCCGTTTGTGCGGCGTGCAATGTGTTCAGTCGATCCTGATATGTATGGGTTGTACAGATTTTGGGATAGTGTCTTTCTGATGTATTGAGATTGTGATTAAGTCTATCCAACCCAGCCGCTTTGAGGGTTTGTGCACTCTCATCATCGACTAGACCCACACTAAGGCACACTTGGATTGGGTAGCGGGATTTTATTTTCCTAATCAATCGGGCAAGATGCTCAACACGCTTTTTTGATGGACCTCGACCTGCAAAGACCATACAATAGCGATAAGCACCCGATTCATAAGCAGATTGCGCCTCAGCCAGCATTTCTGTGTCAGACTTCATCGCGTAGGCATCAATCTCCGCGTTTGATGACTTCGCCTGTGCACAATAATAACAATCTTCAGGACAGTAGCCATTCTGGGCGTTGTTAATGATATGTAGCTGTACTTCTTTGCCGGTGTACTTTTTACGCACCTGATAGGCCGCATCAAGCAACGGCAGGAGCTCAACCGCGGCTGAAGTTAATATATGCAGACATAATTCGTCGGTGAGCATTTCCCCATGTAAACCTGCTTGGGCAAGTTCATCATAAAATCTTCTTTCCATCTGTTTACAACCCTCTCTTTTGCCTTTGCATCTGATGAAAAGTATTGTAATATAAAAACCAATCGAGATCAAATGTTTTCCGTTATCAGAACATAATTTGTTTGTCTTATGTTAAGAAATCGTGCAATAGAAACAGAGGTTTTAGCAAAATTTGCAAGACTGGAAGCACGGAAGATGGATTCGTGCCGCCTGCCCCCTTCCCGAATGAATAGATAACAGGGTAACCCCAGAGAAATGTGAGACAGAGCCGCAGCATCTCCGGCCAAATTGGTACTTTCACCTCTCTTTCGGTTTCTCTCGGTGCTTTACACTTTTTTTATAGCAGTCATCATCCTTTGTTGACATATTTTTCAAGATGATTTAAGATAAAGAATTGTGGTATTCCGAGTGCTCGGCTCGAAGCAACCGAGTCCCCACTCTACTACTTCATGATTGTTAGGTGCCAGTCTAACAATCATAGTGTACGGTGTATATCCATTTGCCCTCATTTCCGATAGGATAAGGGGGCTGCTCAGCTGCCGAAGCAGCTTTTTTGTCAAGGCGATGGCACTTTAGAAAATACGATTTGGCGAGGTGCATAGAAGGGAGTTTTCGTTGTGAAATTTACCTTTACTCCCAAGTCAGTTATCGCCGGTGCCTGTCTAATTTGTTGTGGGTAGCTATTTCGGAAGCCACTGGTACTACGGCGATATTGAGCCTGTACCAGAAGAACTATTGCGCTATACTCCCTCTCCTCCTGTAAGCCGTGGGGTATGGCATGAAACGATATCCGTTTGACCCCTACGCCTATGCTTGGGCTGAATCGGAGTGGGCCTTACATAGGGGAGGCCGAGAAGGAGATATACCATGAAATTGGGGCTTGTCACGTATAACATGGCAAAGGATTGGGACGTGCCAACGATTATCGAAAATTGTGCAGCGACGGGCTTTCAAGGTGTTGAACTCCGCACCACTCACGCCCATAACGTTGAGGTGAATCTTTCTGCAGACGAGCGTCAGGAAGTACGGAAGCAGTTTGAGGATTCGCCGATTGAATTGGCGGGCTTGGGGAGTGCTTTCGACTATCACTCAACAGATGCTGAGGAAGTACGCCACAATATCGAAGGGACGAAAGAATATGCACAACTTGCAGCAGATGTCGGGGCACCCGGCGTGAAGGTTCGACCCAACGGTCTCCCTGAAGGTATCCCTGTGGAAAAAACGCTAACGCAAATCGGGTTAGCCCTGCGCGAGTGCGGGGAGTTTGCCAAAAATTTGCGAGTTCAAATTCGCCTTGAGGTACACGGCAGGGAAACATCGCACATCCCACACATCCGAACGATCATGGAAATCGCTGATCACGATAACGTGTTTGTCTGCTGGAATTCCAATCCGGGGGAAGTCGAAGATGGGTCTGTCAAAGGTAATTTCAATCTAATCAAGGAGTGGATTCAGTTAGTGCACATCAACGAGCTGTATCGGCGGGAATACCCGTGGCGTGAGTTCTTCACGCTGTTGAAGGTATCTGGATATGAAGGCTACACATTGGCTGAAATTCCGGGGAGTTCCGATCCCGTGTGCATGATGAACTACTATCGCGCCTTATGGGAAGTGCTGTGCACTGACTAGGTTCCGTTGACATTTGGGTGTCGAGACATGAATCTTGATTTACAAACTTCCTGCCAGTACTGAACCGGGCGGGTCGGGCAAGATGCCCGACCTACGGAGTCCCGATAAAATCAAGATTCAAAGCAATATGCTTGCTACTAGCAACTTCGGTGAATCTACTGACGCGGTTCCCGGAGCGATTTGGGACGACGCAGGATTTCGGCGAGAATAATCCCTTGTCGAAAGGTTTGGGGAGACAGTGGGATACCTGCAATTGTCGGCATTGTACGGTCAGCGGGAGATTGAGCTGGGGTCTCCTCCTCTACTGGGTCGGGTATTGAAGCAACTTGAATGGTGGGGGTCGGCTCAGGTGGCGCGGCAAGTGCTTCCTCCTCGATGAATTCAGGAGGCGGAGCCTCTTCCTCCATTGGCAAATTTCCCCAAGGCGGCAAAGTTATCTCTTCCGGCACAACGTCAGGCTCTTCCTTTGAGCCCCTCCGACTCAACATCCTTGAGAACAGTGCCACCGCCCCAAAAATTATAAAAATAATCAGGTTAATCCATTCTTCCATTGGTATTTTCCTGTTGGTATTCGCCCTGGTTTCTTACGACAGACCCACCGCATGGGATGAACGGGTCGTATCCCCATCACCCATAGGGGAGGCAATTGATTGGCGCATTTCTGTATCCGCAATCACATTTCGCAGGTTATAGTAGTCCATAACACTAATCCTGCCAGATGCGAAAGAATCTGCAATTGCGCGAGGGACCTCGGCATCTGCCTCGACAAGGTTCACGGTCATCTCTTCGACCAACGCTTTATTTTCTTCTTCTTGCGCTTGCGCGAGTGCGCGGCGTTCTTCCGCCTTGGCACGAGCGATTTTCAACTCTGCCTCGGCTTGATCCGTTTGTAGCTTAGCACCCACATTTTCGCCGATGTCAATGTCTGCAATATCGATAGACAGAATTTCAAAAGCAGTACCCGCCGCTAAACCCTTTTCTAGTACAACCTCCGAGATTTGCGCCGGATTTTCCAAGACCGCTTTATGGCTCGCTGACGAACCAATCGTTGTAATAATCCCCTCACCGACTCTAGCGATGACGGTTGCTTCGCCTGCACCCCCGACGAGCCTATCAATGTTGGCTCGCACAGTAACTCTGGCTCTGGCAATCAGTTGAATTCCGTCGCGTGCCACAGCGGTAATGCCGGGGCTAACGTCGCCCTTGGCAGGGACATCAATAATCTGTGGATTGACACTCATCTGTACGGCTTGTAGCACATCTCTGCCTGCCAGATCAATTGCGGCAGCTTGTGCAAAGTCTAGCTTGATGTTCGCCTTATCCGCAGCAATGAGTGCCCGCACAACGTCTGTTACATTGCCACCGGCGAGAAAATGCGCCTCAAGGTTATCAATTCTGAGTCGCAGCCCGGCTTTTGTCGCTTCAATTTGAGGCTCCACTATTGCTTTAGGGGGAACGCGGCGCAGACGCATTGCGACGAGATCGCCAAAAATTCGGACGCGTACCCCTGCTGCAAGGGCAGCAATCCAGAGTCCCAACGGTACAAACCAAGCCAACCAAAGCAAAAAAAGAATTACAAGAATCGCTGGAATAACGTATGGAATAGGCATCTAAAATCTCCTTTTGGGGTTGAAATGTAAATCCCGATTTATCGGGACCGACCCTTAATTCTGGCTAATTAGATTTCCGTCTCGAAATGCGCCGGCAATTGCGCGGGGGACGCTCGCTTCTGCTTCAACAACTCTAGAGCGCATCTCTTGCACTTTTGCTGTCATCTCCTGTTTGCGTGCAACTGCCATAGCGCGGCGTTCCTCCGCTTTCGCTTGTGCAACGACAAGATCTGCCTCCGCTTGTTCCGCTTGTAGCTCGGCTCCGATGTTCTTCCCAACATTCACATCGGCAATATCAATGGAGAGAATATCAAAAGCTGTTCCTGAATCCAGTCCCCGATCCAATACAGTTCGGGAGATGATATCGGGATTTTCCAAAACGTCCTCGTACGTCTCTGAAGCACCAATCGCACTAACGATTCCTTCGCCAACCCGTGCGATGATTGTCTCCTCACCGGCACCCCCGACAAGTCGGTTGATGTTTGCTCTGACGGTAATCCGCACTGTAGCAATGAGTTGAACTCCATCAAGCGCGACCGCCGTAATCTTCGGTGTGGTAATAACTCGTGGATTAACGCTGACCTGAACGGCATCAAGTACATCACGTCCAGCCAAATCAATCGCTGTCGACTGTTGAAGACTGAGATCAATCTTTGCCTTGTCGGCGGCAATCAAGGCATTGACAACGCGAATGACGTTTCCGCGTGCGAGGTAGTGGGCTTCCAATCGCTCCATATCAAGTGTCAGTCCTGCTTTATGGGCACTAATCTGTGCATTTACAATCACCGGTGGACTGACCCGCCGGAGACGCATACCAATTAATTCGATAATGCGGACACGCACGCCAGCAAAAATAGCAGCAATCCACAACCCAACGGGCACAACCCAGAAAAGCACTAACAACCCAATAATTATCACGATAGCGAGAAACACGAGAGACATCTGTTCTGGTGCCATTCTTGACCTCCTTGTGTAATATGTTTTTTGGTCTCACATATCTATTTTCACAAACTCCGAACGACGACACGACTGCCTTCAACGAGAACGACCTCAACTTCAACTTCGGCTTCAATGAAATCGCCAAGTGTCACAACATCAACACGCCGATCATTAATCAACGCAGTACCGGCAGGGCGTAAGGGAGTGATCGATTTACCTGATTTGCCAACCAGGTTGACTAAATCTTGTGGCGGTGCTTGGAAGCCCTCTGCACGATTGGCAGCAGTATCGAGGATAAACGATCTTCCGAGCCGTGTCCGTGGAAAAAGCCAAAGTCCCAAAATTGCCACAGGGATGGTAAACGCAATCGTAGCACTTCCATAAATCAAGCTAGTTCTCAATCCAAACTTCACCCACACAAGTCCTATACCTGCGATGATTAACACTATGCCGGGGATACCTGCTGCCCCAAAGCCGGGTAGCAAAGCAATCTCAATGAACAGTAATAAAACCCCTAGACCGATGATGAAAATTAGAAACCATGACATGGGATTAGGCAATACCTTACGCTTCATCAATTGCTTCGACGAAGATTTTCGATCCTTCGACATTGATGATTTTCACAGGCGTTTCGCGCACGATAAAGTCACCGGCAGTAACAACATCGAGCCGTTTGTCGTCAACACGGACAGTACCGGCAGGGCGCAACGGCGTGAGGGCAACCCCCGTCTTACCCACGTACCCCTGAAAATCCTCTCGTGGTGCGGAGTGAAATCCCATACCTGAATCCATGGCGGCACTCAAGACAAGATGGTTCCACGTACGGGTTTTGGGCACGATGTAGGAAAGCGCAATTGCAAGGGCAAAGGTAAGGATTATCGCGAACGACAGTCCAAAAACCGCTGTTTCCAGTTTGTAAGCGTTTTGGAATACGAAAAAGACGCTGCCTAACATCAGCACAATGCCGGAGATACCTGCAATACCAAACCCCGGTATCACAAACAGCTCTATCAGAAGCAGTGCTACACCGATGATGAATGCGATTGCTGCATAGTCCGCGCTAACATTTAGGAGCCTATGTCCTCCAAAAAACAGTCCGAGACAAATAAGCCCAGCAATACCGGGAAAACCGAAACCGGGAGTCCGAATTTCCACGAATAATCCGAGCCCGCCCAATGTAAGCAGTGTTGCACTAATAAGGGGACTAGTAATAAAAAAGACAAACCGGTCTGCCAAAGTTACCAAAACTGTTTCCTGTGTCGCGTTTTTTAGTGACTTAATCACTTTTACGCTATCATCGCCAAGTTCTATCTGCTTTCGTGCAACCTCTGCTACTGTCAAGGCTTTGCGTTTTCCATCAACTTCGACAATCTGATACAACCCCAACAAATCTTCGACGGAATCTGCTTCTCCATCTGCTAGATTATACTCCAACGCCTCTTCAGTCGTTAAAGTCAGTAATTCACCCTCGGGTCCCCCGGCGGCGATAATATCCATCTCCACCCCAGCTTCTTTATTTTCGATATATTCTTCTTCCCTGAGTGTAATAATTTCGCCATCTATAAATCTGACGAGATAGAGCCGTTTGTCTACCATGGCAGCGGCGATATCAGGGTTTCTGCCACCCCGTTCCGCTGTAGCACGAATCTTGCCACGGATATAAGATACTGCCTTTTCATTTAGTTCTTCCCCTTGAATCGAAACTGGAGCGGAATCCCCAATTGCGCCGCCATACCTCATGACAATCTGGTCACACGATAAGGAAATCATTGCCCCAGCGGAGATTGCCTCCGTGTTGACGTAAGCGATTGTGGGAATCTCTGTCCGCTGGATTGCATCAATAATATCTCGCGCGGCACCAACGGCACCCCCGGGTGTGTGAACATCAAAAATAATCGCGTCCGCCTCCGCATCCGATGCCCGCTTAATCCCGTTGTCAATATACACGCGAAGTCCATTCCCGATTTCATTTCGTATGTTGATAACATACACAAGTGCGCCATTCGACGATAGGGCTGCCAACCAAGGTAGGCTGCCAAGTAGTATCAACATACCGCTGAAAATGCCTCTTTTGGTTTTCATGGGCTTTCCCCCCTTGAAGAAACCGCTAAAGCGTTCAGATTGTTTACCAAGTCGTGCTGATTTTGTATGGCCATGAATAACTTGACCCTGGCAAATTAATAGGACAATCCACATGTCTATTTACCAAAGTTGCAGGAACTATTCCCTTGAAAGGAACAATACAATCTTACCCTTTCATTTTAACACGAAAAAAGGGTAACGTCAATATCAAACGCAGCCCAAATCCTACTTACTAGGACCTACGCAGTTGAACGCTCGAAGCCTCCGTTCCAAGAGGCTTTGACTTGTAGCTCGGCGATTTATCACCGCTGGATACCTTTTCTAACGTCCGATGAATCGGGCAACTACAGTTAATTCTACAGTAATAGGCACGCTCCGCCGTGCCGTCCTCCCCTAAGATCCCCTTAGTCCCCTCGCAAGCGGAGGGGTTAGGGGGGGTACGGCATACGGCGTATGCCTACTCCCTTCAAGACGTAGGTTGAATTGCGCGACTACAAACTCAATTCCGTAACTCCTATTAAGTTTACAGCCCGGGCCTTCAGACCTAAAGGGAGTTTTCAATGATGTCCACAGTTATCTTTTCAGTGGATGCTCTCGATTTTCGATAGGGAACGAAACACGCTTTCCTGTCAGCTGTGATTCGTAGGCACCGAGAATCATTTCCAACGCCGCAACGGCATCTTCCGCAGCGGAAATTGGCTTACGGTCGTTTTCAATCGCATCAATCAGATCAAGAACTGCAAGGTTGTTCCCGCTAGAAAAAGGCGTGTCATCAACCGGCACCGCTTCCCATTTTTGAGAGGTATCAGCCGGTGACCAGCACGAATGGGGATAGATGACCAAACTGTCCCCCCCACCGCCTCGCATCGATAATCTGCCTTCGCTACCGATAATCTCCATTCCGTAGTAATCACCGCTCACCTCGTGCTTTCGGGAATCAAATAATCCAGAAACACCACTTTCAAAAGCGAAGTAGCTGTTGATGCAATCACCAGCGACAAGGCCTACTGGCTCGGTAGCGTTACGCGCATCGTCGATTGTAACCTCTTCCCCGTTTTCTGTGACATGTGCCTGCATCCATTTAACATTTCCGATGAAAAAGCGCATCATATTGAAAAGGTGCGTGCCAAGCACAATCATGTCCTCACCACCGCCGCGCCGGTCCTGCTTACCGTGTGCGTGAATCGCTTGAACCGTCCCAATTGCCCCGTCGTGCAGCATCTGTTTGATCGCTTGAACCGATGGCAGATAGACCGCCTGATGCGCGACCGCGACTTTTTTTTCTGCTCGACTTGCCGCTTCTACGATTTGATCTCCCTCGGCGAGGGTAGCTGTCATCGGCTTTTCGCTGTAGACGTGGCAACCGGCGTTGAGACATGCCAGTAATATCTCAAGGTGATCGCTCGTCCAGCGGGGTCCCACACTGACAATGTCCAGTTTCTCTGTGCCCAGCATTTCACGGTAATCGGCGTAACCAAGTTGCACGCCTGTCTTTTCCATCTCCGTCTGCCGTCCTGCTGCGTCTGGATCCGCAATGGCAACAAATTCAATGTTCTCCAACTCCTTAAACGGCAAATGAAGTCCGTGTCCATAGTTTCCGGCACCGGTGTGTCCAATCGCAGCGGCACGATACGTTTTCTGACTCATGAAATTCTCCTTTTTCAGTCTGATTTACAGTATGATAAAGTGTAATACCTATAGGACTTACGCAGTTGAACGTTCAAACCCTCGTAGCTCGGTGATGAATCAAATACCCGGTATGTTGTGGGACCGTGTTTGGTGAATTGAGCCTGGACCTGTCGCGCAACGTTGTTGGTATCCATACGACTCACGCCGCCCGATTCATCGGGCAACTCCAGTTCATCCTACAGGAGTATGCCCACCTCCGCTATCCCATCATTTGTGCAAGGGTTATGGCATACGGCGTATGCCTAGTCCCCTAAAGACGCGGGTTGAATTACGCTACTATAAACTCAATTCCCTAACTCCTAATCTGATTGAGTAAATCGTAACCCTTACCCCCTCACTAAAGCCCAGCGATATACCCACCGTCAACCAGCAACGAAGCACCGGTGATCCACTCTGCATCATCCGATGCCAGAAAAACCGACGCCCGACCAATATCCCGCGGCAAACCGAAACGCGGCATCACCGTTCTCTCACTCGCTTCCTGAATCTGTTTGGGCGTCAGGTAATCTTGGATCGCGGTTTCAATATAGCCGGGGCAGATTGCGTTGACGGTGACGCCGTATCCTCCGACTTCCAAGGCGGTGTCACGCACCATGTTGACAAGGGCAGCTTTCGCCGAAGCGTAAGCGGGACCACCGCCACCACCGAAGGCGTGAACGGAAGCGATTTGGATAATACGACCATATTGAGATTTTGTCAAGTGGGGGATGGCGAGCTTTGTCGCCACAAAAATACCACGCAAGTTCACACCAACCACCTTGTCCCAATCGGCGATCGTAATTTCTTGGCTAGTGCCGGGGATATGGACACCAGCGTTATTGACAAGAATATCCAACTCACCAAAGTGTCCAACCGCCTCCTGAATCAGTCGATCGACTTGCGAGTCATCTGACATATCGGTTTGGACGAATAGCCCTTGGGCTCCCAGTTTTTCGACCTCTTCAACCGTTGGGAGTGTCACGTCCTGTTCATGGTACTTGCCACGTTTGGGAACTTCTTGAATATCAGCGATGACAACATTAGCACCTTCACGGGCGAATTCGACCGCAATTCCTCGTCCGATACCGGAACTGGCACCGGTAACAATGGCGACCCGATCTTTTAATACCATCGTGAACTTCCTCCAAATATGCATGTTATGTAAGGCAATAAGTTACTACTGACTTCTTTGTGTTTTCTGAAAAAATAATACGTAAGGGTAAAAAAAACATGCTTACAAACATGACGGTGATTGTGTAGAAAATCTCTTACGCATTCGCATTGCTTTTACACATTATTCTCATGTCAAACACCGATTTTGCGGCGCACTCAATGAAAAGATGTGCTTAGGTGCAAAGAAGGTTAACGTTGCGCCGCGTGCAATCGAAAATAGCGTCAATGCCATCCAGAGCCCATGGTTTCCCAATCCTCTCAATAGAAAATATGCTAATAGAAAGACTACCGTCGAAGCCAACATCGAGTTTCGCATGGCAGCAGAGGCAGTGGCACCGATAAACACCCCGTCCCAGATATACGCGATAGAATTGATGGGCGGGGCTATCGCGATCCAGATTAGGTAGGGGCGGGCACCGGTTAGCAGATTCGTTTTGTCCGTGAAAAGGTACAGTAATTTTGTCCCAAGTAATCCAAAGACCAGACTGAATCCTGCCGAAAGAAACAACGCCCACCAAAACGAATATCGCACGGAACGTTTTAAGTTGGTTATCTGCCGTGCCCCTTTGTACCTGCCGACAAGGCTTTCCGCCGCAAAAGCAAAACCGTCAGTACCATAAGCCAAGATATGGATAAACTGCAAAAGGATGGTATTGATGGCGAGTGCTGTGTCACTGAACGCTGCGGCCTTTGATGTGAAAAACGCATGGCAGAAAAGCACGGACAGCGTGCGGATGAAGATATCCCTGCTTATCCCGAAAAAACGCCTCAAGGCTGGAAGATGCAGCACCCCTTTTAGACGCCACCCATCCCATAGATGCCTATATCTCCTCCAAAATAGTCCAATTGTGCATAACAACCCAAGGTACTGGGCAATCACAGTTCCAAGGGCAACCCCATCGGAGGTCATCATCAGAATCTTCACAAAAAAGAAATTCAACGCAAGGTTCAGCAGATTCACCACGATGGTGAGGAACATCGGATATTTGGCATTCTGCATGCCCAGGAACCAACCATGGAATACATGCAGAGTTAAAGTAGCTGGCGCAGCATAGATACGGATGTGAAAATAGGAACGCGCAAGTTGTTCAACTTCGGTGCCGGCGTCCATCAGATAAAAGCTAAGTGCTGCAATTAGGGGTTGAAGGATAATGAGCAGCAGACCAATCAGTAGTGCGACAATCGCCGCCCGCTTCAGGATTAACGTGCTTTCCTGGGAATCTCTTGCGCCATAAGCTTGTGCCGTCAGTCCTGTGACACCCATTCGGAGGAATCCAAACCCCCAGTACACAAAACCGAAAATGATGCCGCCGATGGCAATGGCTCCAAGATACCGTTCATTTTCTAGCCGTCCCATCAACGCGGTATCCACGACACTCAGCATCGGCACCGACAGATTGCTGATAATATTGGGGATAGCAAGGCTAAGAATCTGCTTGTTCAGGTTACGATTTTGTGAGTTCCTCTTAAAAAACATTCAAAACCTTTGTAAAATACCTCCCTCCCAACTAGGACGTGTTGACATTTGATAAATTGAACCCATCTCCATTCCGAGTGTTTTCAATGTGTCGGTCGATTTTCCAAAATCGAAAGTACCTACAACATTGCGCTATAGAGTACCAGATACTATGGGACGATAATCCTAGCTCAAGCTGCCCGGATTATTGCTCGACACGCCGGGTATTTTGTCGAGATTCATATCTCGACCTATACTATAGGTTAGGCGAGCAGGCCCAACCTACAAATTATTGACATTTAGGATTTACGCAGTTGAACGTTCAAACCCAACACCAAAAAAGGTCGCGCAATGGTTATGGTTGGTTGAGCCAGGATTATGGCGCAATAGTCATGGTATCCTCGGTGACTCATCAAATACCAAGTGTGCCTCTCGACAGTGTTTGGTGAATTGAAAATACCAAGTATGTTGAGCGACAGTATTGGTGTCTATAAGACTCACGCCGCCCGATTCATCGGGCGGCGACAGCTCATCCCAAAATAGTAGGTACACTCCGCTGCGCCATCCTTGCTTCTACAGACTGGAGGATAATGATTTCTCAAGATATGAGGTACAACGGTTCCAATCCCGCTGCTATCCTATCAACATTCTCCGCCGCCGCACCCGCCCGTTTCTGTGAGGTGCCATCGGTTGTCCCTGAGATATGAGGCGTTGCAATCACATTCGGTAGACTGAAGATAGCCGAATCTGGATCCGGTGGTTCCTGTCCGAAGACATCAAGCCCTGCACCGGCGATTTTGCCCTCCGCCAACACCTCGATCAAGGCGTCTTCATCAACCAATGCCCCCCTTGCGACATTAATTAGAAACGCTGTCGGTTTCATCAAGCGCAAACGACGTGCGTTAATGGTGTGGTGCGTCTCCGCGCTGAGATGGAGATGTAGCGATAAAAAATCGGAGGCAGCGATAACTGAGTCCAGATCCTTCGGTTTCCCAACAAACTCCAAATCAAATTCGTTGATTTCATCCGTCCCAACATCGCGGATATCAATCGCCGACATTTTCAAGCCAAAAGGCGCGGCTCGACGTGCCAACTCTTTTCCGCTCGCACCGAAACCGACAATTCCCAAGCTCAATCCGTCAAGCTCCATCCCAACCGGTCTATACAGGTCTCCCCGCTTCAGATTCGTTTGGGTAACCGGGTATTGACGTGCGAGCATCAGCATGAACATTATGGCACATTCAGCCAACGCCACAGCACTGAAAATCCCCGGACAGTTCGCAACAGGCAGATTCTTGGACTGCCAATACTCCAAATCGAAATGGTCAAAGCCTGTTCCAAGAATTTGCCAGAGACGCACCGTTCCTGCCGCTGCGTCAGCCATCTCTCGGGTGCCTGCTGAACCGCCGTGATCTATGACTACGTCAACCCGCTCAAACTGCGGGGCGATGGGTTGATTGTAATCCAAAATACGCAAATCGTGGCGGTCCCCGATTGCAGCTATCACATCCTCCCCCGACGGTTTGAACATTGGGGGGCCGAGTGGATGGGGCAAAAACAGGACTGTCAGTCGTTCAGCCATTGCTATTTCCTCTTATTCGTCGTCCAACCCCGCCGCATGACGATTCGCAGCCGGATCGCCCGCAGCATAGAGCATCCCACTATCTTGGTCAATAGAGAGCATAACAGGTGTAGCAATTGGAGATGCCTTGGCCTCAAGCTGATGTCCACGCCGGACCAACTCCTGTTGAACCTCTGAATCCACCGTGTCACTGACAGTCAACGCCCCTGCCTGAATGAATGCCTCTTCACGGTTGGGATTTGGATCAAAGGAGTCTTGGTGATGTGTCGTGGCGAAGCGTGGCGCGATGACGGCAGCTTCAGGCTGCATATCAAACTCAATGAAATCCAAAAGTAAGTTCAGGGTTGCTTGGTCTTGCAAATCGCCGCCTGCGACACTAATCGCCAAAATCGGGCTCCCATTCTTCAGAACGAGCGTGGGGGTCAGCGTAATACGCGGGCGCTTTCCCGGTTGGATACAGTTTGGATGCCCCGGAACTGTGTTGAGACTTCGCAGGCGGTTTCCGTAGCTGACGCCTGTTGATCCCCCCATACCTTCTTCGCGGTAGACGTTGGCAGAAGGCGTAGCAGCAACTACATTGCCCCATCGATCCGCAACGACACAGGTCGTCGTTCCCCCAACCCCCGGCCGAAACACGCCACCCGGCTTCAACGGCTGCATGTTCTTTATATCACCCGGACGGGCGTCCAGTGAGGCTTTTTGCATATCAATTAGTGGTCGGCGAATTTCGGTGTAGGCCGCGGAAAGTAGCCCCTCCATCGGAACATCCACAAAGACCGGGTCGCCGTAGTATTCGTCGCGATCTGCCATCGCCAACTTAATCGCCTCCGTGACCACATGGACATAATCCGCTGAGAAATGCCCCATCCCTTTCAAATCAAAACCTTCCAGCAAGCGCAACGCCTGACAGAGATAAGGTCCCTGTGTCCACGTGCCGCACTTGTACACCGTATATCCGTGGTAATCCACTTTTACGGGGTCCTCGATTAGCGTGGTGTGAGCGGCAAGATCCGCCTTACGAAGGAATCCGCCCTTTTTGATGTAAAACGCTTCCAATTCTTCGGCAATATCATTGCGAAATTTGTTCCGTCCGTAAAAGCGATCGGTTGCAGCTTGCAGCTTTGTTTCACGGTCCCCGGGTGTAATCTGCTCCTCCTCGACCATCCGGCGTAAGGTAACCGCGAGTTTGGGGTGCCAATCCTCGTCTCCCGCGTCCAAGAGACCAAGCGTGGGCGCAATGATTTCCTCAAACGTCTTAGTTCCATACCGCTGGAGTGTTGTAATACACAGATCGACAACCGAAGGCACAGGTGCCATTTTCATGTCACTCGCTGGAATGCCGTTTTTCATATACCAATCAATGGCTGTTTGTGAAAGCGGAGCGCGTCCCTGACCAGAGAGCGATTTCACTTCCCGATTTTCCGCGTCAAAAATAAGCACCGGCACCTCACCACCGATAGAACAGGCAATATGGTCTGTGACGTTAAGCGCAAGAATTGTAGCCGCCGCCGCATCTGCCGCATTACCACCTGCCTCCAGAATCTCAATCCCGGCAGCAACAGCCCCGGCACCGCCTGCAGCAACAACACCTGTCTTGCTGACAGCCTTCCAACCTATCTGTTGAGCATTTGTGTCTTGCATTGACTTTCTCCTTATGAATAGATGAAAACTTAAATAGGTGTGTCCTTCTTCAGAATCACAATGCGATTACTATTTGTGCCTTTGCTATTATTGGAAACTCCCCAACAGTTTGCAGTTTTTGTAAAGTGCTGGGTATTGATGAGTATGCCTTCCGCTATCAACCCCGCTCCTGATGCTGCCTCGACAACCGCCTCTTCTAACAATATGGATCCACTGCGTACCTCACCTACCTCAAAAGCGATTCGACCTTGGGGTTTAAGAATCCTTCGCAATTCAATAAATACCTTCTTCATCTGCAAAATCCAATCTTTTAGACGTTTTAATTGCCATATTTTGCCGGTTGCCATCTCTATATCACAAAACCACATTCGCAGCCAATTATCCTGAATGTAATTGACCGTATCGAGAAACGGTGGGGAGGTCACAACAAGATTAACGGAATCGTTACGAATCTGTGTTGTTTGATCTGCCGATTCAGCAAACAGGCGTGCATCATCTCGCCAGAAGCGATCAGGAATACTATGTCTAAGCAACTGCTTGGATTTCTTGAGTATAAGCTGTTTTGTATCTCTGTACTCCGGTTTTTGACCGCGCTTCTGATTAATCTTTTGCTGTGCTTGTACTGAGGTTGCTTGGTTAGGCGGGAGTGTGTAAACCGAAAAGAACCCCTTGGAATGTCCGGTTAAACGGTTACACGCAACCATCTGTAGCCACGCATCAGTCCGATCCAATTGGTTATCCTCCTGCTTTTCCCGAAAGTATGTCCGCCACCCATACAACTCTTGAAGGGTTCCTTCTTCAAAGAATACCAATAGGTCGGGGTTTATTGTTTTAGTTGTTGGTAATGTTATCTCTAGTAACCGTTGTTCAATTTGTGATAAGGTTGGCGGTGTAAGGCGAGGCTTTGTCAGGACCTGAGACAAAGGGTTTATATCGTTTCCATAGGCACGACAGCCATGCAGCTGTGCCTCAATCAGTGTAGTTCCGCGTCCCATAAACGGGTCATAAACAACATCATCCATTTTGCAGAACCGTTTAATAAAAAACGCAGGCAACTGGGGCTTGTAACATGCACGGTATGAAATTTCATGTAGAGAGTGTCCCGCGCGTTGTTTCGATGTCCAAAACTCACCTATCTGGGGAGGAATTTGTGTTGTTGATATCAGCAAATTTCCCTCCTTAAATTATCCCTCGGTAGTGGTCTCCTGTTACAAGAGTTTCATGATTAACGAAAGCTTCAAGCTTAGCATTGATAACCGATACTTTGCCCTTCTATTTCTCTTGAGCTTTCCGCCACGCCTCGTACTCGGCTCGTGCCTCATCGTTGAGGGGGTAGTATTTACGTAAATGACCACCCTCAGCCAGCTTCATACGACTGAAGTCCTCCCATTCCGCGTGGGCGGTGGCTGTTTCACACAACTGAGGTGCTAGCTTAATCGGAACCACAACCGCACCATCATCGTCAGCCACAATGATATCCCCCGGCATGACCAAAGTCTCACCACAAGCGATAGGAACATTGACCGCGAAGGGATAGATATTCGTTTGCGTATGGAAATTGGGAGTCGTCCCTTTCAACCACAATCCCAACCCTAAAGTTTGTGCATAGGGAAAATCCCGGATGCAACCGTCTACGATCGCGCCGATGCCGCCTCGCCCCTTAAAAAAGGTCAACATCATCTCGCCGAAAACGCCGCTGCTCATGTCTCCCCTTGCGTCAACGACGATGATATCGCCGGGCTGGGTGTGATAGAGCGCGTGGCGGTGCAGCTGTTTTTCAGGATCGTTATATTCATCGACTGCGTAGATGTCTTCGCGTTTGGGCATAAATTGCAAGGTAAGTGCCGGGCCAACGACTGACTTTCCGGGGATGCGGGGAATGGGTCCCAAGATTTGAGGATCCCGTATACCCAAGCGGCAAAGTTCACCAGCAGCAGTGGCACTGCTGATAGCGGAGAGGGTTTCAATGAGTTGTTTGGGCGGGCGTTCAATGTCTGGCGTGTTTATCATGATTTCTCCTAATATGTGGATCAAATAGCGCAAACAAAGCGGCATAAGACGCCTACTTTTCACATATGTGATTTTAGCAGATTTTCCGCAAGACGTCAACATAGAAATATGCAATGAAGCAAACAGGATATCGGCAGCCTTGAAAGCTTCATGTCCCCTATGCACAATTCACTGGTATTTAATTTATACACAATGTTACAATAACACAAATTGCTATCTATAAAGCTCCAGCGGGGCGATTGGAGTCAAATCAAGATAAGGAGAGCAAAATGCCAAAAGAATTAGTCGCAATCGCAGTGCAGCAGCCTGTTTTACAAGATTACGAAGAAGGGCCCGTGCCAGCAGGAAATATCCGCATCCAGGTGGAGTTCGGCGCACCCAAACGCGGCACAGAATTGACAGGGTATCATGGGTTTCGTGGAGGAACATTTCCGATGGGACTGGGCAATATGTGTGTAGGTCGGGTCATCGAAATTGGTGAAGGTGTCAAGGGATTCTCAATAGGCGACCGGGTCGCCGGATATGGAAACCTCCGACAAACACACACGTGGAACGCTGAACGAGCCTTGCGTATGAACGACCGGATGACGTGGAAAGAAGCCGTCTGCTACGACCCTGCACATTTTGCCCTTGCCGGCATTCGAGATGGTCAGGTGCGATTGGGAGACAGGGTTGCAGTCTTTGGACTCGGAGCGATTGGTCAAATGACCGTGCAGATGGCAAAGATGGCTGGTGCTTCCTTTGTCGCTGCCGTGGACCCGATCGCCAAACGACGCACAGTCGTTGAAAACGTCGGGATAGACCTCGCGCTCGACCCAACTACCGTTGATGTAGGGGAGGAACTGAAGAAAGCGACTGGCGGCCTTGGAATCGATGTGGCAATCGAGACAAGTGCGAATTACCAAGCATTGGATGGCGCGATCCGAGGATTAGCGTATGGTGGTAGCGTCGCAGTTGTCGGTTGGATGAAGGAATGTAAGGGCGGCCTGGATCTCGGTGCTGTCGCACATTTCGACATCCCGAATCTAATCTTTGCGCGGGCGTGCAGCGATCCCAATCGCGATCATCCACGGTGGGATTTCGGGCGCATTACAGACCACTGCTGGCAGTGGCTTTCCGAAGGACGGTTTCGGTGTGAGGAGATTGTCTCACCTGTGGTGCCGTTCGACGAATCGCCTCAAGCTTACGAGGAGATGGACCTACATCCAGAAAAAAGCGTCAAGCTGGGGGTAGCGTTTGAGTAGTACCATGAGTCCCCTATAAGTTATAGTAACCCAAGTGGCTAGTTGGATAACCATGGCATTTTCGCTCAAGTCACCACCTGACAATTACAATACAATCGTGGCGCAGGTTTGCTAACCTGAGAGGTAATTGACTTATGAGCAGTTGGAACCCCTACTACTATCTATTGCGCTCCTCTGGAGCGAAGGTAGAATGCTTCAACCTTAACGGAAAATCAATAGATTTTTAATACTTAGGGCGTGTTGACATTTGGAGGTCAAGATATAAATCTCGACCGACAAGAGTGAGAGGTGGGGAACGGGCGAGGGAACCAAGTCCCTACGATTTCTCTGGTTGGCTTTGAAGCTTACTTTATGCCATGTAAGCACGGTTCACGTCGTAGGGGTTGGGGCTCCCAACCCATTGTGTACTGTGTATCTCATTCGCACACACTTCACCTATGTCAACAGAACCTAGCAACTTAGGTTATAGTAACCCCAAGCGGTGGTATGTATATCAAACACAACATACCCGTAGGTCGGGCCTCCCCGATAAATCGGGATTTTCAACTTGCCCGACCCGTAGCCTCAGCGTGGAAACGGGTGGCAATGTCCGTTAATATACCCTCCATTATCATTTTACGAAACCATGCAAGCTATCCAATATATTAAAAGCGTGCCACGCTACCTAATGGTGCGCCTCCTAGGGAAACACTGGAATTGGCTTTACACCTCTAGTATTTCATGTATCCGTTTGGCTGAGATTGATGAGCCGCATTTGCCTGCACCGGATTGGGTAAAAATCAAGACGCGGTTGAGCGGAATCTGCGGCTCAGATCTTGCGACCATTACGGCGAAGGGCAGTCCATACTTCTCGCCGTTCACGTCGTGTCCGTTTGTGCTTGGACACGAGGTAGTCGGAGAAATTGCAGAGATAGGGGAAGGGGTTGAGGGGTATACCATCGGAGATCGCGTTGTCATTGAACCTGTGCTGTCGTGCGAAATCCGCGGCATTGAACCCGCCTGTTACCAGTGCAGACAAGGGCATTTTGCGAACTGTGAGAACATTACAAAAGGGAATATCTCGGCAGGTATTCAGACAGGATATTGTCGGGACACCGGTGGGAGCTGGAGTCCTTACTTTCTAGCACATAAAAATCAAATCCACCACTTGCCAGAAGGTCTCTCCGATGAAATCGCTGTGCTGCTCGAACCGTTTGCCTGTGCGTTACATGGTGTTTTGAAAGCCGACCTCACAGACGCGGACGAAGTCCTAATCATCGGGGCGGGGACGGTTGGGCTGCTCACCGTTGCGGCGATCCGCGCAATCGGGAAATCGAACCGCATCCTAATTGTTGCCAAGTACCCCCATCAGCGTCAACTCGCAAGCGAGCTCGGTGCAGATGAAATCCTTTCCTCCGATAAGTCGCTCTACACAAATTTCTGCTACTTAACAGAGGCGGAAAGCCATCAGCCGGAACTGGGTAAACCTGTCTTGCTAGGCGGCGTTGATGCGACGTTTGATTGTGTCGCCTCCGCCACAACAATCGACGACGCCCTCCGCTTTACACGAGCGCAAGGACGCGTCATGCTTGTGGGTATGCCCGCGATTCCGAAAAACATCGATTGGACTTCAGTTTGGTATAAGGAATTGAAGGTCAGCGGCGCATATACTTACGGCGTCGAAAGCTACGCAGGTGAGGAAATCCGTACCTTTGCACTTGGGATTCGACTGCTAGAACAGATGGGGGATAGGCTGCTCCGTTTAATCGGCAAACGGTTCTCGCTCAAGGATTACCGACAAGCTGTCCAATCTGCGATGTCCACCGGTAGATCCGGCGCAGTGAAAACTATCTTTGACCTACGATTGTGAAACGCAGCGTTACTAATCCGCTATCATTCGACCCAATAGACGGCCCCCGAGCAGGTGCATGTGCAGATGATAGACCTCCTGTCCGCCATGCTGCCGACAGTTGACGATCAAACGATAGCCATCCTCAGCAATCCCCTCCGCTCTCGCGATTTTCGACGCGGCTGTGAACAAGCGTCCCAAAGTCTGCTCATCTTCAGGGGTCACATCATCAACGGTAGGAATCAAATTATTCGGGATAATCAAGATATGCGTGGGTGCCCGGGGGTTGATGTCCCGAAAAGCGGTTACTAAATCATCTTGATACACGATGTCGGCAGGTATTTCTTTGCGGATAATTTTACTGAAAATTGTTTCTTCTGCCATAGGCTCTCCTCTTTGCAACGGTTGATTATTGTGGATTGAATCTTGGTTGTCTCGGCCCACGGTCTCGCTGTAAACGCAGCTTACTTCCCTTTAGTGGGAGATCCACCCGCGCCCCGTTCCGTAAATGGGATTCCATAAACGCAAAAATCAACTCCGTGCTTGCGTGTGCGACACGAACCCCGCCGCGTGTCGGTTCACCCGTATCCAACGCATGAACAAGGTCTTTTACAATATTCGCCCCGCTGCTGGTACGTTCAAATCTGGGAAAGGATTGAAGCCTGTTTTGACAGCGGATTTGCCACATCGCACCATCTCGGGAGCTAGTGATGCTTCCCTTCTCACAGATAGCCTCCCACCCCAGCTGCGCCAGCAGAGCGTGTGCCGTCACGCCGTTTGAAAACTGGATCATGCCTTGGCCGCTTGGGTCTTCTCGGACGATATCCCCATCAATGATTTGGTTTCCATCTGGAAGATGCGCTGAAACCCAAGACGCCGGTGCATCGCTATTGAGCCGTAGGATGAGATCAAAGTTATGGCTAGCGGTATTGAAAAGCGATCCGTTGCCGTAAATAATCAACGTCCGCAGCGCGCCCAACTCGCCACTATCAATAATCTCCTTCATCTTATCAAAGCCGGTATCCCAACGGCGATTGGTGCCTAAATTGAACGCGACGCCGTTGCGTTCAACCACCTCTACCATCGCATCCGCCTCGTCCATTGATGCCGCCATCGCCTTTTCCGCATAGATGGCTTTGACACCGTGCTCCGCAGCATAGATAACGACCTCCGCACGTTGTTCCGGCTGCGTTGCGACACTAACGATATCCGGCTGCTCCTTTTCAAGCATCTCCTGATAATCGGTATACTGCCGTGCTTTCGAGACGTTGTATCGTTTGCCGAATGCTGTCATCACTTCGGTACGGAGATCAGAGCAAGCGATGAGGTCTATCCGCTCCTCTGCAAAAAAACTGGCAGCATGTGATCGTGGGAAATTCTGCGCTAGGTAGTCGGTTATTTCAGATGCAAGATGCCCAACTCCTTCGTTGTCGATGAATGCGCCCATTCGGCTACAGCCGATAACCGCCGCGCGATATGTTTGCATCGGTATCCTCCGTTCCCCAAAACGTAAAGCGTAGTGCGTAAATGTCCGTCCGAACCTGTGTACTTAAAAAACAGGATTACAGACCTCAGATTGTAGTTGCCCGATTCATCGAGCAGCAACAGTTAATCCCAAAGTAGTAGGCACGCTCCGCGTGCTGTCCCCTTCTAATCTCCCCGCAAGCGGGACGTGGGGTTACTACCTTAAAGAAAAGACGCGGGTTAAATTGCGTTACGACAAACTCAAGGGCGTAACTCCTACCGGATGTCAAAAAAATTGAGTATTTCTATTTCTTTTGCCTTCTTTTATCATAGCCCCTTAGATTTTCAAACAGACTCTTAGTCGCGCCGTACGGGTCGGGCGGGCAGCCCCGTGCGACTTGATTCGTAGATAGCATCCATCAACTCCGACTGGATAATCCCGTTCATCGGACTGGTGCGAGGTTCAGCGCGGCCAAGAATGGCATCGATGAAGTTGTCATCTGGTGAACCCGCGGACATCTCCTGGGTAATTAGTGGTGGGTCAAGCTGTTCTCCACCTTCATAGACCCGAATCCAACCGCCGCCCCAGCCGTCAACTTCGATTCGACCGTTATCAAAAATGAAAGCCATGTGGGTACCACCGGGGCTTGGGCAGTTGCCGCTGACGACAATACTCGCGAAAACCCCGTCTTTAAACCGGATGTTGGTTGAACTGTTGATATCAACTGCCGCGCCGCAATTGTCTATGAAGGAATGGACTTCAGCAACGCTGGATTCAACAGACCAGCACAGGCTATTGAACAAATGCGCCCCACTATCATACGCTTGCCCACCGCCAGACAATTCTGGCACTTGCCGCCACGCCCCCTTCGTTGCGCGAAGCCAATTCTGTGTAATATAGCCGATCACCAATTCCAACTTACCGAGTGTTTGGTTGCGGATGCATTCGCGGATATAGTAAAAATTCGCCGAGCAAGGGGTATTATAGCCAATGGTAAACACCTTACCCGTCTTTTTGACTTTTTCGGCTAATGTATATGCGTCCTGCGCTGCTGTCACCATCGGCTTTTCCACCAATACATGGCAACCCGCATTGAGGGCGTGCATACCGTGTTCAAAGTGAAGCGTGTGTGGTGTGGAAATCACCACAGCATCGGGTGCCGTTTCATCGAGCATCTCTGGGATATTATCGAAGGCAGCTGGACGCGGATCCAGTTCTGGTAGGTTACGATCGATATAACTGTTAGCAATGTCGGTGTTCACATCACAGGTGCCGACAATCTGGACGTCGGGATTTTCATTCATTCGGCGGGCATGACCCGACGAATTTCCGCCACAACCGATAATCCCTAATCGGATTTTAGACATAGTTGACTCCTTAGCCAATGATGTTAGTTTGCAACTGTTGATACGCTCTCCCAGTCAAAAACTGAGAGTGAAACGTGATGCGTAAATGGTCATGGTGGGTTGAAAACCTCCGGACTATAGTGCAATGTCCCGGACCGATTGAGCCAATCGTGTGGCGCAACCGTGTCTGGTATTCTATTGCGCTAGAGTCATGGTATCCTCGGCGATTTATCGCCGTTGGATACCGTTCCCAACGCCCGATGAGTCGGGCAACTACAGTACAGGCTCCATAAAATGGGTCAGTAGGGAACACAGATCGAGGTTCCCTATTGAAATGCGTAACTCCTAAATCAATTAAGATTAAAGCCTCATTCCTCCGCTTTCGCCTTAAGATGATAGACGAGATTCAGCGCATCCATCGGGGTCATCTGATTAAGTTCAGTGTTCTGAAGTTCCTCAACAATAGGGTGCGTTTTCGGTGTGAACAGGGCGAGTTGTAGAGAATCTCCTTGGAAGGTAGACTTCGATATTCGACGGCGAGGTCGTGGGGCTTTCGTAGCCGATTTTAGCGGAGGCTGGTCCGATTGCTCGCCTTCGATGCTCAGATTGTGTTGTTCGAGGACTTCCAAGATTTGGTTTGCCCGCTCAATGACAACCTGCGGCAAGCCGGCGAGACGTGCAACATGAATCCCGTAGCTCTGATCCGTTCCCCCCTTTACAACCTTTCGTAGAAAAGTCACCGTTTCGCCATCCTCATGGACAGCAACATTGTAATTTTTCACATTCTTATATTTACCGGCGAGTTCGATTAATTCATGATAGTGGGTTGCAAACAGTGTCTTCGCGCCGATTCGCTTCTCGTCCAAAATGTATTCCACCACTGCCCACGCAATACTCAGTCCATCAAATGTACTGGTGCCGCGCCCAATCTCGTCAAGGATAATTAGGCTCTTGCGCGTTGCGTTGTTCAGGATATTTGCCGTTTCGTTCATCTCTACGAGGAAGGTGCTCTGCCCCATCACAAGGTTATCGGAGGCACCAACGCGGGTGAAAATCCGGTCTACAATCCCGATCTTCGCTGCAGACGCGGGAACAAAGCTGCCCATCTGTGCCATCAGCGTGATGAGTGCTGTCTGACGGAGAAATGTACTTTTGCCGCTCATATTTGGACCGGTGATAATGTGCATCTGCTGCTCACGGCAGTTCAACGCTGTATCGTTGGGTACAAACCCTTCCTGCGTAAAAAGCCGTTCAACGACGGGGTGTCGCCCGTTCCGAATGATGACTTCGTCACTCTCATCAATAATCGGCTTGGCGTAATCGTATTTGGAGGCGATATAAGCAAGCCCAGCGGCGACATCAATCATCGCAACTATGGCGGCAGCTTTCTGGATCCCCTCGGTTTCACCTGCAACTTGGGTGCGCACTTCGCAAAAGAGGTCGTATTCAAGCGTCTGAATCTGATCTTGTGCGTTCAGGATCTGCGATTCTCGTTCCTTGAGCTCTGGCGTGATGAATCGCTCGGCATTGGTCAACGTCTGTTTGCGGATATAATATTCTGGGACAAGATGCAAATTTGGCTTGGTAACCTCAATGTAGTATCCGAAGACCTGATTGAATCCGATTTTCAGTGAAGGGATGTTGACCTTATCGCGTTCTTTCTGTTGAAGTTCCGCAATCCAGTTTTTTCCTTCGCTGGTAATCCCGCGCAATTCATCCAACTGTTCGTTGTAACCATCGTTGATTAATCTACCTTCACGAATCGTTGCCGGCGGATCGGGATGGATGGACGTCTCAATCAGATCTGCTAATTCCGTCAGCGGATTAAGGTTTTCATTCAAGGTCCGCAATAGCGATGCTTCACAATCCTTGAGTTGGTTCTTAACCGCTGGAAGCAGGCGCAGCGAGTCTTTCAGCGCGATGAGATCTCGTGCATTCGCCGAACCCAAGCTAATGCGAGAAATCAACCGTTCCATGTCGTACACCTTACTTAATCGCTCCCGTAACTCCTCCTGCAATCCAATCCGGTTTTTCAACTCATCAACAGCGTCCAAGCGGGCGTTGATTTCCGCTGGCTGCAGCAGCGGTTGCAAGATGCACTGACGGAGTTTTCGCGCGCCCATCGGTGTCACAGTTTCGTCCATCACTTCCAGCAGTGTTCCCTTCGATGAACCGTCGCGGATAGAGGTCGTCAATTCTAAGTTCCGTTGTGTATCTGCTTCCAGAAGCATAAAGTCGGAAATCGTGTAAGTGTGGAGGGAGACAATATGTTTCACCTCCTGTTTCTGGGTTTCGTAGAGGTAGTAGACCAACGCCCCTGCCGCACAGATTGCAGCAGGCAAATGTTCGCATCCGAACCCCTCCAGTGAAAGGGTGTTAAAGTGTTGGACGAGCTCAGACCGCGCCGTATCAAACGAGAAACGCCAATCTGGGAGATAGTTGACGACCGCCTTTAAATCCGTCTGAATCTGGTCTAGTATCTCCGAATCATCGAAATCCTCAGAAAAAAGGCATTCTTTTGGAGCGAACCGATGAATCTCTGACCAGAGCTTTGCCAAGTTTTCCAGTTCCGTTACCGTAAATTCTCCTGTCGAAAGATCGACCGCTGCCAAACCGTAATAGTCTTTGAGCGGATAAATACTGACGAGGTAGTTATTCGTTTTTCCATCCAGAACCTTTGGATCTGTGACAGTGCCGGCTGTTACAATACGAACAAGGTTGCGTTTGACAAGCCGGTTCTCCTCCCTCGCTTTTTTCGCATCTTCGACCTGTTCCAAAATTGCAACCTTATAGCCCGAATTTACCAGCTTGTAAAGATACGAATCGAGCGCGTGATGGGGAACCCCTGCCATAGGGATTGCGCCGCCCGCGCTGTCCTTATCCCTTGATGTCAGTGCAATCTCTAAGACGCGAGCAATCAGCTCAGCGTCTTCGTAAAATGCTTCGTAGAAGTCTCCGACACGACAGAGGAGAATCGAATCCGGATATTGTTTTTTTGATTGCTTGTACTGTTCCATCAAAGGGGAACGTTTCGGTTTTTTCGCCATAATACCCCCCTACTGGACTTTCAAAATGCTATCTAACCAATGATGCTAGTTTACAACTGTTGATATGCTCTCCGGTCAAAAACCGAGCGTCAAACCTAAAGACATAGCGCAATGCACCTATGCCCCCCTACTGTTTACCGTTTGAGCGATGTGTAAACGACCTCCTCGCTAGCTCGCACCAAAGGTTATCTAAAGCTCTGAAATCCCAGCTACCGCTGCTGTTTCTTGGATTTGCCTCCACGTTTCGTCATCAACTGGAATGCCCTCGCTCGCTCGACGTTTCGCTTGACACGACTCGATTTCGCCGGGGACAAGGATTTCCTCAAAACCGGGAGCAGGCGGCGACGCTTTCACATGCTCGACAAGTGCATCAACTCGCCCGTAGAAATCCTCCATCGGGGTAAATTGTGCAATGTTAATTGCTATCATCAGTACCCCATTTTGGACTTTTGTTGTGCCGGAACCGCTACAGCCGGCACCGGACAATGCCCCTCCCAGCACATCAATCATCAAACCAAGCGCGAACCCTTTGTGCCCCGCAATGCCTCCGAGTGGTAGCAACGCACCGGGCGGTGGTCCATTGAGGTCACGTGGATCCGTTGTCGGCTCACCTTTACCGTTAATCAACCAACCGAGCGGAACAGTATCGCCACGATTCACCGCAACGCGAATCTTTCCTTGTGCGACCACGCTGCTCGTGATGTCCAAAACGATGGGCTCATCACCCCGTGTTGGGGTAGCAATTGATATTGGATTAGTTGCAAGCCGTCCGTCGCTACCGCCAAACGGTGCGACGTAAAGTGCGGCACCTCCCGCGTTCGCCATTACTATCCCGACCAACCCCTCTTTCGCTGCCATCATGGAATAACTACCGATTCTACCAATATGATTACAATTATAGATACTAACAGCACTGACCGTACTCGATTTTGCCTTGCGAATGGCTAACGACATTGACCGTTGCGCGATGACGTGCCCAAATCCCCAGTTGCCGTTAATCAGGGCATGTGACGGGGATTCTCGCTCGATATCCATTGAGGCACCCGGGTCAATTTGGCCCGACTCTATGAAGCCCATATATTGTGGAATGCGAATGACACCGTGTGAATCGTGTCCTGCAAGATTGGCATCTACAAGGATTTCGCTGATAATCTGTGCTTCTTCGGCGGGGACATTTGCTGCTTCAAAGATGTCCGCAGTGATTTTACGCAACCGTTCGGGTGCTACATTGGGCATATTCTTTCTCCTGATACTGTTCGCTATGAAACATAAAATAGTAACTCAAGCTATTACAGAACAACTGAATCCTACCCTTTGGTTTCACGCTTTATTCATGATGCCGTGAGACTGCTCCCACAAGCAGAAAGATTTTCTAGGTTTTAGTGAAAGAATAATTTAAGGGCAGACGGTGTAGGATACACAGGTTGACCGTGCATAAAAAGTAGTATACCATTCTTACCGAAAACTGTCACCATAATTTCTTACAAGAGTGGAACTCAGGCATTGAAAAATTGAGGAAACATAGGGTATAATTTTAGAGAGCGATATCAAGGCAATTTCACGTGCAAGATTTCCCTCCCTATACAACATTATACCAAACCCCTCTTGAGAAGGCAATAACTCATTATGTCAAAAGTCCAGCCGCTCGAATTTCTCAAAGAGACAAAAAAGCAAATTGATGCACATATCTTTGATTTTCTACCCAGTGAGCACGATCACCCTGAAGTGCATCAGTTTTATCAAATGATGCTAGACTACCCGCTCCGAGCGGGCAAAGGGTTACGCCCAGCAATCTGTCTGTTGATTTGCGAGGCGTTCGGTGGAAACCCACAGAAGGCTATCAATACCGCCGCCGCGCTTGAACTCTTGCAAAACTGGGCACTGATCCACGACGATATTGAGGACGGTTCTGACTTGCGTCGTGGGGAGCCGTGCCTCCACCAGAAATATGGGATTCCGATTGCTATTAATGTGGGCGATGGACTTCACTGTAAAATGTGGGAGATGCTGAACCGAAACGCAGATCTGCTCGGATATGAACTCGCCTTTGAGATTGCGTCGGAATTTGCGAAACTCAGCAATAGTATCGTCGAAGGGCAACACATTGAATTGAGTTGGGTTGAGAGTAATCGCTGGGATCTAACGGAAGCGGACTACTGGACGATGTGTATCAAGAAAACTGCTTCTTACACCTGCATTACCCCCTGTCGCGTCGGTGCACGCATCGCGGGGGTGTCCAAAAACGAGATAGACCTATTCGTCGATATCGGCATGAACCTTGGGGTTGCCTTCCAGATTCAGGATGATGTCCTCAACCTCATCGGTGAAGAAAAGCTGTATGGAAAAGAGATTGCGGGAGACATCAGCGAAGGAAAGCGTACCCTTATTCTCATCCACCTGCTGAATGTTTGCTCACAGATGGAGGCAAACCGCATCATTAAAATTATGAGTCAGCACCGGGCAGAAAAACATCAGGATGAGATTCAAGAGGTATTAAATCTCATGGAAGATTATGAATCGATTCAGTACGCTCAGCAACGTGCCAAGACACTCGCACAGGAGGCATATACCCAGTTTAATCAGACATTTTCCTATTTGCCGGCAACCCAAGCCAAAGATATCTTTCTGCATCTAATCGATTTTCTTATTGAACGAGAGTATTAAACCTTTGGCGCGAGCTGGTGAGGCTATCGTTTACACATCGCTCAAGCGGTAAACAGTACAGGGGGGCATGGGTGCATTGCGCCATACCTTCACGTTTCGCACTTGGCTTTTGACCGGAAAGTGTCTCAACAATTGTAAACTAGCACCATTGGTTATTAGCTGTGAAATCGACCCCGGATATAAGCACAAGAATTTCTGTCTATCTACTTAATCTATCTGCATACCTCACACTATTAAAAGGAGTCTGCATCCATGAAAACTTACGAACTTGAGTCTATCGCCCAAGCACTCGTTCCTGCGGGCAAAGGTATCCTCGCCGCGGATGAGGGTTCCGCTACTATCAAAAGGCGTTTCGATAGTATTAACGTTGAATGCACTGAGACTAATCGTCGTGCCTACCGCGAGATGTTGTTCACTACACCGGGAACAGAAGAATTTATCAGCGGCGTCATTCTGTTTGAAGAGACCCTCCGTCAGACAACGCAAGACGGTACACCTTTTCCCGAACTGCTTACGAACAAAGGCATTATATCCGGCATCAAGGCTGACACTGGTCCAAAAGATCTCGCTGGCTTCCCCGGCGAAACAGTGACGGAGGGGCTTGACGGACTTCGTGAACGCCTCGCCGAATACCGAGAACTCGGAGCAAAATTCGGTAAGTGGCGAGCTGTTATCAACGTCGGTGATGGTCTTCCGACGCGCTCTGGTATTGATGCCAATGCCCATGCGCTAGCGCGTTACGCAGCCATCTGTCAAGAGGTTGGACTGGTCCCCATTGTTGAGCCGGAGGTGTTGATGGAGGGAACTCACACTATCGAACGTTGCGAGGAGATAACGGAAGCAACATTGAAGCGCGTCTATTTTGAACTCCATGCACACCGCGTTATCCTTGAGGGAACACTGCTCAAGCCCAATATGGTTCTATCGGGGACGAACTGCCCGGTGCAAGCAGGTGTCCAAGAGGTCGCCGAGGCAACTGTGCGCTGTTTCCGCCGAGCTGTACCCACCGCGGTGCCTGGGATTGTCTTCCTCTCCGGTGGTCAAAGTGCGAAATTGGCAACAGAACATCTCAACGCCATGAACGCCATAGGTAACTGCCCCTGGGAGCTTAGCTTCTCTTATGGCCGGGCACTGCAGGGTCCAACGCTTGAAGCATGGGGTGGAAATGCTGCCAATGCCTCCAAGGCGCAGAAAATCTTTTACCATCGAGCAAAGTGTAACAGTGCTGCGCGTTACGGCAAATATACCCAACAGATGGAAGCACTCGCAGCATAGCCGTTATTTCATAGGCGAGGAGGGAAAAAGATGCTGACCGAAAAGCAGGTCGAAGCATATAAACAGGACGGCTATCTCAAGGTTAAGGACCTCTTCACACAGGAAGAGGTTAAGGAGTTAAACTCTGCCATGAACTTGATAATCGAAGACTGGTGGGGGAGGAAAGCAGCGGTTGTCTGTGCATTGTTCCCGGCAGCCATACTAATGGGCCCCTTGAGCACATCACTGGGGAGCATACCCGTTCGTATCTACCCCCTGAGAAGTACCATCCGGACAAAATCGAAACCGTGCCAATCCCTGCCAAGGCAGGGGACGTCATCTTCTTCAGCTATTGCACGATTCACTGGTCCAACGTCAACCAGACAGACCAATGGCGAAAATCAGTCCGGATCGGTTACCATGCGTTGGAGATGAAACCTGTCGGGATAGACGCTAAGGAACCGAACAACAAGATCATTGTCAGCGGTTTAAAGAAGCGGCGTGAGGAACCGCGCTTGACGTATCGTTAAAGTTTTTCAACTAGTTTTCAAGAAAGGGAGTATATGTTATGGATAGATTAGATCGGGCAACCGATAAGTATGTTACACAGTTGGAGCAAGAGGGATGGTGTGTGATAGAAGGCGTTATCCCCGCAGATGAAGTGGATGCGGTACGTGAAGAGGTAGAGACATCTGAGCCATTATATAAAAAATTTAGCGAAGAACATGATCGATGGTCCAAAAATGTTATCGCCTTTTTCCCGTCCTTAGCACCCCACCTATCTAACAAGTGCCTGTTAAACGTCGTTAAAGCGATATTGGGACCGCAAGTACGAATCTCCCAAACCGAATACAAGATTCGCCCACCACACTACGAGCTGAACCGCGCTTATCATTCGGACTTCCCACACGACCTCAAACAGCCGTGGCATGTTAGCCAACCTTTTCCCAAGGCGGCCCTCGGCATCACAACATTGTGGATGCTCACCCCGTTCACAACCAGCAACGGTGGCACATGGGTTGTACCCGGCACCCATGTAAGTCAGAAAAATCCGAGGGGCGAAAACGATGGTATCGATGAGTTCGCCCCAATTCCGGGCGAATTGCAAGCGACAGGCGACGCCGGCAGCGTACTGATAATGGATAGCCGTATCTGGCATTCAAATGCAGCCAGTCCTAGTGAAAAACCGCGAACTGCAGTGGTAGTGCGCTATGCACCGTGGTGGCTCAATTTGGAGCTCTACGGCGTCAATCAAGCACCTATTCCGGCGGAGGTTTTCGATACGTTTCCAGAAGATACAAAATTATTGTATGATCATCGGGTGGAAGGGCGTGAAAGCAAGATTTGGGCGTAGCGGAAATATGTAGGTCAGGTGCTGAACAAACTGAGAAATCTGAGCGGATTTCTTCAATGAATAGCTGATAAGCATCTATCGAGCTATCCTACAGATTGGTCATTGGCACGCCTTCAAAAATGTCGTAAACAGATTCAGTACTTCCGGATGGTGCTCCCACATCATCTCAGGGTGGCACTGCACACCAATCGCAAATCGATGAGTCGGGGCTTCGATGGCTTCAATGACGTTATCCTTCGCTTTGGCAGTTATCATAAAGCCTTCGCCAACATCGCGCACCGCTTGATGGTGGAACGAATTAACACGGGCGGTTGGACTGCCGAAAATTTGCAGCAGACGGCTATCGGACAAAATATCAATGGTATGGGAAGCATACCAGCCTGCACCATTTTGCGAGTGACACAAAGTTGGCTGCGGCATTTCAGCGGCGATATCTTGATAGATCGTGCCTCCCGCAGCCACATTTAGCATCTGGATGCCACGACAAATTGCGAGAATCGGCAGGTCTTGGGCTAATGCCTTTTGAGTGAGTTGAAGTTCCATCTCATCGCGCACCCGGTCAACACTGCCGATATTTTGATGCGGCTCCTGACCATATAGTAACGGATCGATGTCACCACCGCCGGAGAGAATAAGCCCGTCAAGCACTCCCAAGTATTGATTAATGCACTCCATATCTCCAACGTGTGGCACGAGGAACGGGGTGCCCCCAGCGTATTCAATCGCGCGGGCATAATCGCGCGCGATTATGTTGCGCTCAAGGGGATATATAGAGTCACCGATAGGGCTCGCCGTTAAACTGCAAGTAATGCCAATAACTGGACGCATCTGCGATTCCTTTCTTTCATCGAATCATTCAAATCCGTACAATCGATACCACCTGAATGGTTACTTTCTCACTCCAAAACAGGGAGTCATAACAATCGTGTTAATTTTACCAGCAATCGATCTCCGAAATGGAAAATGTGTAAATTTGGTGCAGGGACGAGCAGGAGAGGAAACCATCTTCTCAGATCAGCCTGTGGAAATGGCGGAACAGTGGCAACAAGGTGGTGCTCAATACCTTCACCTTGTAGACCTTGATGGCGCATTTGGTAAAGTATCCGATAATCTTCACATTGTTAAGAAGATTGTCGAGACGCTTCAAATCCCCGTCCAACTGGGGGGTGGTATCCGGACGATGGAAAGACTAGAGGAGGTTCTATTACTCGGTGTGACAAGGGCAATTCTGGGAACAGCTGCACTCAAAAATCCACCGTTGGTCGAAGTCGCATGTGAAAAGTACGGTTCCCGAATCGCCGTCGGTATCGATGCAAAGGATGGGATGGTCGCCACAGGGGGCTGGCTTGATGTGTCTGAAAAACCTGCCCTCGCATTTGCCAAAGAAATGGAGAATTGTGGGGTTCAAACCATCATCTATACAGACATCAAAAGTGATGGTATGCTCCAAGGGCCCAACTTGGAAACGACGGGAGCCATCGCCGACGCTGTCTCGGTAAAGGTCATCGCCTCCGGTGGGATTACCTCAATTCAAGATGTTGAAGATCTCAGAGCAATAGGAGTTCATGGGGCAATCGTTGGTCGAGCACTTTATACAGGGGCCTTAGACTTGAAAGCTGCAATCGCTGCTACCTGCTAGGGACGAATTAACAACACCCCTTAAATTTTCCGCTCTACACTTTACTCATCCGGACGAATCCAACTGACCACATCTTCTGCGTCGCCGGTCCCACCTTCGCGTCCATCGCTACCGAAAGAGACAAGATCGTACCCGTATCGATCATGGACACCGGGCCGGATGTAGATGTAAATGTTTCCCCATGGATCCGTGGTGATGGGAACCTTCAAATAAGGTCCCTTCCAATTGACAGGAGTTGGCGGTTGTTCAGGCTTCTCCCAGAGTGCTACCAATCCTTGCTCGGTTGATGGATAATCCCCATTGTCTTTCGCATAGGTATCCAGTGCGATGCCGATAGTTTCGATTTCCTCTGCCGCTTGCGCCTGATCCGCCTTCCCTGCCTGCCCCAGTAAGCCTGACGCTAGAACGACAGCGACCACAATCCCAATAATAACAATCACAATGAGGAGTTGTGTAGATGTAAAACCGGACGGTTGATTATCAACGCTTCTCAAACAATAGCCTCCTTTATCGCAAAAATCTATCTCATTGTAACACAATTCCTCGGTCCATGCAAGCACAATCTGATGGACGTTAGGGGCATTCAATTTTCCAGTAGGAGGGGTTTCCCCATCTCGATACTCGGTGCATTGGGGCATGAATTGGGCAAGATGCCCGACCTCCGGGGAACGGGGTATTGAGTGCGCCTGTCGGTTGAAAACGCTCGGAACGGAGCGGGATTTCCGAATCCCGACACACCGCTCAGACAGAGAGAAAACCGAAAACTAAATGCACCTAGATGGACGTTTTCTCAGCCACTAATTCACACGAGAAGAATCATCAGCAAGTCAAACACAGTACCTACGTTTCACTCGTTACGTTTGATTTGTCCCCATGTTGTCGTAAGTGTCCCCCATTTGTTCACAGCACGCTGACGCCCCGGCCCGCCGTTTTTAATGCTTGATCCCGTGACTGCAACGTCATCAAAGCGACCTTCTGCGTTACCGACCACAAGCCCTGCTTGACCGGGCTTGAGGGGAGACGGATCTTCTGCTGTAAAGACCTGATCATTGACCTGAAATTCGAGTAACCCCTCACTAACAGTTGCCCTCAGTTGATACCATGTATCAATGTCCGAGACAAAAGGGAAGTCCCGCGTAGACCATACATTTGGAGCCGCTTTAGTGATTGACACAGTCCCAAAAAAGAAATTGATAAAGAAAAGATAACGGCTGTGCTCATCACCTCTGTCGTGTAAGGTGAGTCCGACACGCGCCGGATCATTACGCTCCTTGACCAATTTTGCTCGACACGAAACAGAGTAATTCTCCCAATCCAACTTCCCTGTCAACCACAAACTGATGAACCCACGCTTAAAAATTCGTCCAACTGCCTCGCCTTTATTGATCCACCAATTTTCAACCTGACGGTCTAAATTGTAAATTTTCCATTCCCTAGTAATTCTATCTTCAAAATCGTCGCGCCATGTACCTGCGAAACTAGTCGTCCCGCACATCAAAACGACAATCTGCATGAGAGCTATTAATAGAACACTATTAGATTTCATCGAGGTCATCCCCCCGCATTGATACAAATTCTTAATCGTTGTGTGGCAAACTACCGATGCAATAAGGAGGTTATCCGCATTTATCCGCTCCAAAGGTTACTATGAAGATGTGTGAAAATGGTAGCAAATGTCTCCTAAAGTGTCAAGCAAAATTCAGATCCCCCAAACGCCAAATCCTGATGCCATTCAACCGGGCTACCGAATTCGGCAGATTTCATGTTAAGTTTGGAGGTGTCATAACGAATATTCGATCCAATCAATTGGGCAGCACTATCGAGAAGATAGTCGTGCCGCAGCATCCGGTCGTAAATTGGCTGCAGAGGTGCCGGATTTTGAGACGCCGCAACTGAGGTGCTTCTGGCGTATGCAAGGGCTCAAGGTCAAAAACGTTGGTATGTTCAGTGCCCTCGCGGGATTTATGACAAATTTATCAGTAATCTTGCGGAGCTCCGCGATATCTTTCGCTGAAATCACGTTTTCAACGGCGATATAACCGTTGGTTTGATAGAGGTCGGTCTGCTCTTGTGTCAGCATGTGAAATTCCTTTCATGCAAGGTCAAGTTATACTTTGCAAAAAATCGGTCAGAGGCATCGTCGCGCTTCCCTCTCAATATATGCCCGCAACTCCGTCGGCAGTGCAGGCAACCGACCTACCGTAGCGTTCTCTCGAATCCGTTCTGGTTTTGAGGTCGCCGGGATTACCACGCTCACCCGCGCATCCGCGAGAATCCACGCCAATAATGCCTGTGCCCACGTCTCTATCCCATGTGCTTGAAGCGGCGAGAGATCCGGTTCCCTTTTGAGACCCGTCACCAACTTTCCTACGCCAAGCGGCTGCATCACAATCACGCCGATTCCAAGTTCCTCGGCAAGCGGCAGCATCTCCTGCTCACACGTCCGTTCCAACACGTGGTAGGGGATCTGAATCGTGCTAATCCGTTTACTTTTTATAATTTGAATCATCTCAGGATAGGATTGGGTCAGGTAGTGTGTGATCCCAATGAGACCGATTTTCCTCTCCGCCTTCAATTCCTCTAGTGTTGGTAGGTGGGTCTCCCAATCCAAGAGATTATGGATTTGAAAGACGTCAATATAGTCGGTCCGAAACCGTTCAAAAGATTGGGCGATCTCGGCTCTGCCCTGTGCTAGTCCCGTGCACCACACCTTCGTTGCGAACTGAAACTGCTCTCGCTTGCCCTCAGTTGTTAGGCCAACCACGCTTTCACTCTCGCCGTACATCGGCGACGAATCGAGAAAGGAAACACCCTCTGAGAGACAGGATGTGATAATCTTCTTGCGAACATCAATTTCTGTCTCTGAGTGGACATCAAATGTTTTCCAAGTGCCCATTCCGATAGGCGGCACCTCAAGCGTTGCCAGCTTCCGTGTCTGCATACTATCGCTCCTCTACTGATTGATTGCCTAATTTCCCAAATTTGAGTTAATATAACGCAAGTTGCTAGATAGTCCGTAGGTCGAGTTTCCATACTCGACATCTAAGACTACACACATTCAGTTCCTGGTTCATAGAGCCTAGAACGGTCTGGTGAGTTTCCGGGTGTTCTATCGCGCGACGGTGTAGGTATCTTCGAGATTCAAAGTCACTGGGGCTATGTTGGTTCGTCTGTACAATTAATGAACTCTTAAACTCAATAGGTTCATGGAACGGCGATTACGGTATACGGAGTATGCCTACTACTACCAACTTGCGTAATTATAGTACAACGTCATCAAAAATAAAATAGAAACATGTAATCAAATCAATTCAGCGAGGATTTGGAACAGGTGCGAAGTAGAGCAGATAGATTTCGGACAGTTGGAACCTGTTTTATTAAAAATCAATTTATAAAATTAATATCCTTGATAAACATCTGTTAATAATTAATGATATTAATTATTATATTTGACATTTGTCATTTTGCCGGTTATAATATGCGGCAGTAGAATCGAAATCCTTTTTGTTAAGAGGAGTGTTTATGCGCAAACCAATCAGCAACTGCCCAATCTGCGACGGGCGGCTTGAACCTGTCAAACTGAAATGCGTCTCCTGCGAAATGGCAATGGAAGGAGGTTTTCCAATCTCCAAACTTGGACTGCTACCTTCGGAGCAGCAGCAGTTTGTTGAAGCGTTCCTCGTTGCGAGGGGCAACATTAAAGAGGTCGAAAAAGAACTGGGAATCTCATACCCAACGGTACGAAAAAAGCTGGATGAGGTCATTGACGCGCTGGGGTATGCGCCTCACGCAAAACGGCGGGAACAACTCGAAATCCTTGAGGCAATCGAGTGTGGTGAGATGTCTCCACAGGAAGGCATCGCAGCCATGCAAACTCTTAGCGGTGTATTTCACAAGTCCGCTTAGGGGTAATCATAGCCGAATTTAAGAAACAGACTGCCGATAAAAAATTAGGAGGTACAATCATGTACGCAGCACAACGGAAGGTACTCGCTCTGCTTCATGCCCACAAAGTCACTGTCGATGAAGCTGAAGAACTCTTGAGCGCAATGGAAACGCCACAGCGGTCCTCGGTGCCATCAATTCCCAAAGTTGAGTTAGTCGGCACAAGTACATGGACGCAACAGTTTCGCACCAACTTACACAAGATTGCAGCAACGCAATCGCCTGTCCTAATTCAGGGAGAAACGGGAACCGGAAAGGAATTGATCGCCCGGATAATCCACTATAATAGCAAGTATGCAAGCGGCCCCTTTGTCCCTTTTCACACAGCATCAACGGGCACATCCCTTGTCAATAGTGAAATATTTGGTCATGAACAGGGGGCTTTCACGGGAGCAGTTAGCGAAAAAAAAGGAATGCTGGAAATAGCGAATGATGGCACGCTGTGCCTTGATGAAATTGATACACTCCCACTCGAAACCCAAAATCGATTGCATGATTTTCTGGTAAACGGTTATTTTACCCGTGTTGGCGGAACAAAACCGATTTACGCCAATGTTCGTATTATCGGTACAACCCATGGCGACCTCAAGCAGTTTGTCGATCAAAGGAAGTTTAGATCGGATCTATACTATCGCCTGAGTGTTTGTATGGTGCAATCCCCACCACTTCGAGAACGCTTTGAAGATCTCCCAGCCTTGGTGACGCATTTCGTTGAACAACAAGCAGAATTAGATAGCAAAAAGCCGCCCAAGGTATCTGATGCAGCAATGCACCTACTTTATAAGTATGATTGGCCGGAGAATGTTCGAGAATTATGGGGGGTGATATCGAGGGCGGTAGTGCTCTGCGAAGGTGATGAGATTACGCCGGATTATCTTCCCACCCTTGAACCTTCACGGCAATTAGTTTCACATTAGAAACGCGAGGGTATAGAAATTCTGTGTAGGTTGTGCACTGGCAATCGGACGCCCTCTCCTACCAAGGAAGGCAGTCTTAATCGCCCCTCAATCCATCAGTAATTCAACCAGCGTTCACTTCTACTCTTCTTCGGGTGGAGGATTCACATAGGCCGGATCCTTAAGCTCATCAACCTGTTTTCCAAACTTTTCATTCGTGTAATCAACTTGCTGAATTTTCCACCCCTCTTCGCGGTCCTTCTTCATTGATGCGATCAGACCCCCGCTGACTGCCCATTGATAACGGCCGCGCAAGGTGGCATTTTTGCCGATTTTATCGATTGCAATGCTCTCGAATTCAACGGTCATTTTGCCGCTGCGTAGGCGAAAAATACCTACCCATCCCTTTTTGATCGCTTGCCAACCGAGGTGTTTTTCAAATGCCCCCGCCCAAAAATCCCAAGCGACAAAGACATCTTCGCTTTCGCTTTTCAACCAATACGGCATAAATACGTCAGGGTCTTTCGTTCCAATACCTTCGGCGTGCAGGGTAAAAACCTCTCGAATGGCTGCTTCCTCGGCTGCATAATCAACTTCAATTTGTAGGACTTCACCGCCCGATGTTGATGGCTGGGTTGACGGTTGTGTGGGCTGCTGATCTACGTCATCGTCCGAATCCCCTCCGCAAGCAATGAAGCCTACTACAAATAGCACGCAGATTAAGTAAGTTCTAAACTTCCGTTTCATTATTTTCCCCTCCTGCGGTCATTTTATTAACGTGCACTGCATTAAGATTTCTGAACGATTCGCTATTCGTCAGAAAAATTTTGCCAAAAACGTTGTTGACAAGCCAATTCTGAGGATATGCAATATCAACCATTTTACCTATATTCTTATGAAAAGTCAACGAAAATCAACGAACTAATTTTTTCATAGACCTCTTGTTAAATATATGATAGCATAGCATGATTTTGACAAGTGCGGGCCGATAAGGTAGGTCCAGACTGCTTGGACACGGTGAGACACTGCTGCCAGAGATTCGCATAGGCTTTTACCGTACCCATAGCGCGATGGAGCCGTTGCCACCGCCTGAGAATTTAATCCAACAGTTGCAAATCTATTGAGATTACTACATCTGCTCTCAAAAGGCAATTTCACAAAGCATACTACTCATTCTGACAATGTGATAAATGGTTGTTGGCTCATGTTAAGAAATCATGTAACAAAAACTGATTGAGTTCATTGGCTCACTCGTTCATTAATGTACTAGTGAACCAGTGGTTTCCACGTTTCACGGTTTTTACGTTTTGCACTCTCTTTTTTCATGAGCCTGATTGTTTATTTTTTTTTATTAATGAGTCAAATTTTGGATAGGAGTTCATTCTTGATGGGACTTGATGTTGTTCAACTGACTAGGGATATTGTGGCGATTAATTCCGTTAGCCAACGGAGCAATAAGGAGGTCTCAGATCTCCTTGAAGATACACTAAAGGGATGTGAGTTTGAGGTCGAGCGTCTAGAATACGTTGATGACAATAGTGAGCAAAAGGTGAGCCTAGTGGGGAAAAAGGGAGAGGGTTCCAATGGTTTCGGACTTTTTTCCCACTCCGATACCGTTCCTGGCTTGGAGGGGGAGTGGGACCCATTTGACCCAGTGATTCAAGATGGTCGCCTGTTTGGTCGTGGCAGTTGTGATATGAAGGGACCGCTAGCTGCGACAATTATTGCGGGCGCAAAGGTCAACGCCGCCGATTTGAAGAAACCCCTCTTTATCGTCATCACGGCGGACGAAGAGATTAGCGGTGGGGGAGCGCGCCAAGTTGCAGGGGAGTCACAGCTCTTCAACGCGGAACGCCCCAAGCACGGTGTCATTGCCGAGCCGACACGATTGACCCCTGTTTATGCCCACAAAGGAGGCGGACGGGTCTTTGTAACCGCGAAAGGGCGAGCAGCGCATACGAGCACAGATAAAGGGGTTTCAGCAAACTTCCTAATTGCGCCTTTCCTCGCTGAGATGGCGGAGTTGGCGAAACTGTTCAAAACCGATGAATCCTTCATGAATAGGGAGTTTGACCCACCGACAAATGGATTTAATATGGTGCTTGATGACGGTGGCTGTCGACCAAACGTCGCCGCAGCGAAAACGGTCTGTACCCTCAGTTTTAGATCGATGCCGAACGATCGTAGCGACGATGTGATTGCTATGATAACGGAAATCGCTGAAAAGTACGGTCTTGAAGCCTCCGGACATAACGGGACGCCGTTCTACGTCTCACCCGATGCGGAGATTGTCCAAGCGGGATTGAAAGCCACAGGCGCAACGAAACCAGGGACGGTGCCATTCGGCACAGACGCACATGCTTTTAAGAATTACCTACAACTCGTCATTTTGGGGCCCGGCGATATCGTCCAAGCGCATACCGTCGGAGAGTGGATTGACATCGCCCAGCTTTCAGAAGCTGTCGATGTGTATCAACGGATGATTGAGATGTTCTGCATGTAATACTAGGTAAGGCGGAAACCTTCCTGCCCTCTCCCGTTAGACGGTGTAGATTGAAATATCAAATGCTTCAAAAGCGTCTTGACATCCTCACGATTCGTGCTATAATGCAAATCATCAAACCTGTACTATCATCACAGATCGAAAGGAAAAACATCAGATGAAACTTGCATTTTTCAATGACTATCAACTGGGTGTAATCAGCAGCGATCAGATTGTTGATGTCGCCTCAGCACTGGGGGGGCTCTCTTACCACAGCCCCCAAGAACTTATCGAAACACTTATCCAAGATTGGAGTAACCTACAACCCCAACTTGCACAGGCTGCCGAAGGGAATGTAGGAACAGCACTTGATAGCGTTCGTCTCAGGGCTCCCCTGCCCAGACCGGGTCAATTAGTCTGTCTTGCTGGCAATTACATAGAACCTGCATCCCCCGATCGGGGAGAATTTAACGCCTTTCTCAAATCCCCCACCGGCATCATTGGAAAGGACGATACGGTTCAACTCCCCGAAACAGACGCGACCGTCTTCCACTTCGAGCCTGAGCTCAGTGTAGTCATAGGCAAAACAGCAAGCCACCTTTCACAAGCTGAAGCGATGGATCATGTTTTCGGCTATACTCAATTTATCGATGTGTCCGCCCGCGGCCTGCCCGGCGGTTTCTTCCTCGGAAAAAGCTGGCACACTTTTGCTCCGATGGGACCAGCGTTGGTCACCGCCGACGAGGTTTCGGATCCAAACGAACTCGGCATTCGGCTCTGGGTCAACGACGAGCTTCGGCATGACTTCTCCTCGAACTCCATGGCGCGTTTCATACCGGAGGTGTTGGCAGAGGTTACCAAGGTCATAACGCTTGAGCCCGGGAACGTCGTATCCACGGGAACCCATCACTACGCTTTGGCACCGATTCAGGATGGGGATAATCTGCGTCTGGAAATTGAGGGATTTGGTCCGGCCCTGACGATTAACGTCCATGACCCCCTGAAGCGTACCGATTGGCAAGCGCATTAAGCCTATTGCGGGCAGTACGCTGCCGCACTCGTGAAAATTGTGGGAACATTGATCACCGCTGGCACCCCTGAATCGGCGGCACGTTGCAGAGCTGGACCAATTTCATCGGGTTGCTTCACAAGCTCTCCATAACAATCTAAAGCTTCGGCAAGCCGCTCATAACTAACCGCTCGAAGATCTGTTGCAACCGCCCGATCCAAACCGTAGCGTTGGATTTGCGGGTGCCTCACAATGCCCCACGCCTCATCGCTTGAGACTACTGAAATAATCGGCAAGCTATGCTTCAGCGCGGTATCATACTCGATGATACCGTAACCGAAGGAGCCGTCGCCGGTGATCAGGACGCTTGGCTGATCGGGTCTCGCTACCTTGCCAGCAAGCGCAAAGGGAACGCCCTGCCCAATACCACCGATGGGACCTGTGAACAATAGGTAGGGGGGATGATAGTGATCGAGTGCCATGTGGGAAAAGAGTGAGGCATCTCCACCATCGAGGGAAATTGTGGTATCATCCCCGAAGAGTTCACGCACCTCCTTACAGATGCGTAACGGATGAACGGGAATGCCATCGGAGTTCTCCGCTTCAGCGAGTCGCTGCCGAAAACCCTGACGGACGAGATTTAGACGTTCAACCCAATCTGTTGGCTCATGAAAATCGTGTCGGGAAACGCCGTTTGTCATCTCGGTCAGGACGGGTTGTAGATCGCCGATGATACCAACATCAAATGAACGGTTCTTGCCCATCTCCTCAACATCAATATCGACGCAGATAAATTTAGCGTCTTGGTGAAACAGCGGTGGGCCGCCGTAGCTGATGTTTGTGTCGAACTTAACCCCTAAGGCGAGAATTACATCGGCGTTGCACAGCTCCTTTGAGGCATTGCCGAATCGAGAGGTTGCGGTGCCAAAGAAGAGCGGAGATGGGCGGGTAATTGCATTGACATCGGCACCCCTTGAGAAGAACGGTATCCCCGTTGCCTCCACAAAATCTAAGAGTGCCCCCGCAGCGTTCTGCCAGTGAATCGCCCCTGCGGCGATAATTACTGGGCTATCTGCTTGTGCCAACAACCTCAATGCGCGATCTATCTGCTCCGGATCACCGTGGACCTTGGCTTGCATACGAGAGTTCGCTGGTTCAGGGTAAGCGATCTCTGAATCATCAATCTTGTCATACAAAACATCGTAGGGAACGTTCAGATGGACGGGCCCCGGACGCCCTCCCAACGCCTTACGGAATCCTGTGCCGACGTACTCCGGCAGCCGCTCGGTCTGTGTGACCAACCGCGTCCACTTGCTAATCGGCTTGACCAACCCGGTTTGGTTATATTCTTGAGAGCCGCCCATGTCAATCTGATCAGCGTCGCTATTACCACTTATTGAGTACAGCGGACTGCCCATCATGTATGCTGTCGCTAGCCCGTAGATCATGGCGGCGTGCCCTGGCCCGCGGGTGACACCGCTAACACCGACGCCCCCGGTGACCCGTGCATACGCATCTGCCATCATCGTCGCAGACGGATCTACCCGTGTGTCAATAATTTGGATGCCGTCGTTCAGACACCCTTCGTAAATCGATTCGATCGTCCCACCACAGAGTGTGAATAGATATTTTATATTCTCTTGCTTCAGGACCTTTGTAATAATCTGACCACCTTCCAAAATTGCCATAGCTTTCTCCTTAATTTTAACCCAAGTTGCTAAGGCATAATGAACCCTTTGAACTAAGGAACCAACGTAGCCTCAACGAGGCAACAGGGTAAGGTAATGGTAATCTAATTCAACTTTGCCCGCAACTTCCTAAGTGCGACAAATGCGGGTTGATAATCGGGGCTTTCATATAAGGCACGTTTGTAGCTTTCGATCGCTTTATTCCATTCCAGGCGATGCTCCCAAATACGTCCCAGATTCATGTGGGGATGGCACCGCGCCTCATAGTTAGGTGCTTGAAGGGCTTTCTCTAACCAAGGGATAGCAGCATCATATTCGCCGAGTTGAATTAGACACGCGCCGATGTCGTTGTAGGGATTACCAAAATTAGCATCTAGACGAATCGCTTTGTGACACTCATCAATCGAGTCTTGGAAACGTCCCATCATGCTATAGGTCCAACCGAGCCATGTGTGCGCTTTCGCTGTGGGATAGAGGGCAATTGACTTCATGTACAACGCAATTGCGCGGCCGAATTCACCGCGCATCTGGTGTGCTTCTCCCTCGAGCAAATAAAGTAGTGCCTGTTCTCTCCGTTCAAGTTCATCTTCATTCACAGTAGGCTCCTTGTGTCATCTATAGGTTGGACGCCTCGGGCAGTCCCCCTAACTGAAGCAGCTCCGCCAATTCTTCCACCTCTGTCGTCGGGGCTTGGCAAGTGTAGTTCTCACATACATAGATTGTCGCCTTACCATCAATCTGTGTTTTACCTTCAAGGAGTGGAATCGAATCGCTGACATTTTCTCCATCGCTAGCCAAAGCGAGCACTTTGTTTGGCACGAAGCGGCTATGGATAGCTGCCAACGCCGCTTGGGTGTCCTCGTTCTCCCGCTGACCGGCAATCGCAATTTCTTTGGGTGTGGACAGTAGAAAATCCAGCTCGCATAGCATCTGCGCCGATCCGCTGGGCGAATGCTCGATTTGATGATAATAGACATCGAGAGTAGTTTCCACCTTTTCCCGGAAGTCTGGACAGTTGAGGAGTTTGTCAAGTCTCAACAAATTATGGATAGCTATCGACACACCGGCGGGGGTTGCACCATCATACCCCGGTTTTGATCGGACGATGAGAGTTTCGTGGTTTTTGCTTGTAAAGAAGAAGCTGCCATTTGCTTCATCCCAAAATTGATCAATCATGATCTGATTCAACCGTTCAGCCTCTTTCAGCCACTCAACGGCGAAGGTTGCCTCGTAGAGATTGATTAAACCGGCAACGAAGTAGGAATAATCCTCAAGGTAAGCATTCAGGTGGCTTTTGCCCGCACGGTGTGTACGGAGCAACAGTCCGTTATCTTGGGAGAGCTCAGATAAAATGAATCTCGCAGATTTTTCTGCGGCTTCCTGATAACGTTCATCACCGAGGACCTGATACCCCATTGCCATGCTCCGAATCATTAAACCGTTCCAACTTGTGAGAATCTTGTCATCCAAGCCGGGCTTAATCCGTTCCTCACGGGCTCCAAAGAGTTTCTGTCTCCCTTCGGTGAGGATATCCTCTATATCACCCAAATCCATACCCAGTTTTCTGGCAAATAGATCTGGCGGTGTTCGGACATGCAGGATGTTTTTGTGTTCAAAATTGCCATGCTCAGTAATATCATAATATTCGCAAAAGATCTTGGCTTTCTCCTCCCCAAGGAGACCTTCTACCTCGTCTGGCATCCAAACGAAGAATTTGCCCTCAACGCCTTCACTGTCCGCATCTTGTGTTGAGTAAAAGCCCCCTTTTTCCGCATCGTACATTTCACACAAAACGTAATCAAGCGTTTCCGTGGCGATTTGACGATAAAAAACCTTCCCCGTTGCCTGATATGCTTCCAAATAAGCAACACTCAACAAAGCGTTGTCGTAGAGCATCTTCTCGAAGTGGGGAACGAGCCATCTCTCATCAACTGAGTAACGATGGAATCCTCCGCCAAGCTGATCATACATCCCACCGCGCGCCATCTTTTCCAGTGTTACTTCGACCATGTTAAGCGCGTTGGGGTTACCTGTGCGATGCCAGTGACGCAATAACAGCGAGAGTCCCATACTCGGTGGGAACTTAGGCGCACTCCCGAATCCACCGTCATGGTGATCGAATCGTGATAGATAATCCTGATATGCCCGATCCAACATATCAATTGTCAACTGATGACCATGCCCTTCTATTTCAGACAACTGATTCAAGTTAGCGATAATCTGATCTGCCTGTTCTCCCACCGCGTCAGGACGCTCCCTATACGCCTCTGCAACACCAAGCAACACCCGTGGAAACCCCGGACGCCCGTAGCGGTTATCGGGGGGAAAGTAGGTGCCACCGTAGAACGGCTTTAGATCCGGTGTCAGAAACATGGTCATGGGCCAACCCCCTTGCCCCGTAAGCATTTGGACAGCATTCATGTAAATTTCATCCAAGTCAGGGCGTTCTTCACGATCAACCTTGATGTTAATGAAATGCTCATTCATGACCGCGGCAATCTGCTCATTCTCGAAGGATTCGTGCTCCATGACATGGCACCAGTGGCAGGCAGCATAGCCAATGCTCAACAGGATGGGCTTATCTCGCTGCGTGGCTTGCGCGATTGCTTCCTCACCCCACGGATACCAATCAACAGGATTGTGTGCATGTTGCAGGAGGTAGGGACTCGTTTCGTTGATGAGTCGGTTAGTATGCTTCGGGTTATTAGACATTATTTATTCCTTTCTATGAGGAGTGCAATTGGAGGTATCCGTTGGTCTTTGGAAGCATCACGTCATCCAACAAACCCAACAAAGTGGTGGTCAGCAAGACTAATAACAATCAGAGTCCCGTCCTGATATAGATTGATGCCCTTCAAGTTTCTATTCTTATCTTTGTCTTTGTTTCTCGACAGACTATCTTGTTTTTTTTTATTGAGCTTCCTATGCCTGTACCGTCTTTCATACGAAAGCCCAAGTCATTTTAAGGACAATCTTGCTTTTTGTCAAGTCTATAATGGCATAGCGTAGGGGAATTGAATCTGTTATAGAAATTACGCAGCGGAGATCACCGGTTAGGCAACCCCGATGAATCGTGGGTAGGCTCTATGGCTACGAGAGGTTACGGCATACGGAGTATGCCTACTACTATATGCCTGATTGCCCTGTGGCATCGTGTGAAACGTGACGAATGAGGCGTGAATTTTTATATGGGCTTTCGATTATCGTGTCACAAGGCCGCCTTTGTAACATTTGGAGGCAGATTTAGTATCACTTGTCATTCATCAGATTCTGGTTGTGATGATGTATCACCAAATTTGACACTGGAAGCTTCTGCAGCATTCGCAATTTCACGCACAATCTGCATGGTGAGCTCTGCTAGGTTCTGTGCAAATGCTTGGTTGCTTTGCTTGGATTCGACTGAGTCGCGGTAGCGTGTGCCGCGCTGCAGTCCAGCCAACCGGTGGTTGGCAATGCCAAGTACTGTAGTAACAAGCTCAGTCGGTACATAGAGGGGTTCTGGGGACGATACTTCTGTTGACTGCTCCTGCGTTTCGGTTGTTTCAACGGAATCGCTCCGATGCGATCGGGACTCAGAACAACCTACTAGAAACGCTTCTTGGTGGGATTCTATTTGTTCCAGAATCTGTTTGGCTGCCATCTTTTCCGCGAAGCGTTTAGATCCACGAATCGGTGCTGGTGTGGTGTAGGTTGTTTCTCCATACTTAACAGTGACAATCCAACTCGGTTCATTGAGAGGCCCCTGTTGATCCGTTTCATAGGTTAAATTCTCTAAAGCTCGTTTCTGACAATATTGTTGCAAGATACCTTTGTAATCTTCGACTCTCGCGTTACTGACTGCTTCTGACATTCAAACCTCCTTAAAGTCGGCGTGTATCTGTGTATACCCCCTGATAGGGTGAACATATAGATTGGTCCTTACTTATTTCAACTTTGTTGTAGTGTATCAAAAAATAATAACAAACTCAAGGAATTTCCATCTGAATCCGGTTAGTTGAGTGCAATAACAAGGTTCGGTTGACATTTGACAGATTGCGCTAATCTCCGTTCCGAGAGTCCTTGACCTGATGCCTCCCCGATAAGATCGGGATTCAAAGCAACTTACGGTATTATCCGCTTCGGCAAACGCACAGACTCGCTCCATATCATGCCATCTACCTAACCCCGCGCTCGATCTTTGCCTTTGCGTCGAATGCTAGCAAGTGTCTTCTCCGCGATCTCAAAGGGGATCCCCACGCCGTGATTTTTTACTGTCCATTTGACCACAGCGACAATTTTACTGATTGTCGCTAGCGTCCATCTTGATATAACCCCATGATGTAATTTGCAAGTAGGCTATCGCTCAAGAAGCGTCCAGCCAACCAGATTTCCAACTGTTGCATTGCGAGGTGATAGGTCTCGACGGTGCTCGCTGCGATGCTAGCTTTAACTAATTTCTCCGTTTCGTCGCTGATTCATTCATGATTACTCTTCCAGGACCGGGTGCATAACCCCTAATAATTCCATAGAATTACTATTCTATGGAATTATTTTATAAGCGTCCACCTGCCAAAAGCCCTTTGGTAGCTTGGGTTTTAGCCATCGTCCTCTAAGCTTGTTGATTTAGCGTACAATTTTTTATTAATGGTAACATTGAACTATTTGCCATTTGGAATGAACAGAGATAAATACCGATTTATTCGGGCGACCCCTGATGCCCGCGCCAATGTTTATCGGTATTTGACAAACAATGGTATACTTATTATCGTTCCTCTCCTTAAAAAAATAATTATGGTAAAAAAGTCTTGACAGTCTCTATTATAATGCTATAGAATAGTAAATGTGATGTTTTATCTGTTTCTGAAGCGAATCCCTTAAGGGAATGCCAACGCATTCCCTTAAACTCATGTTGTTGAGGTAAGGTGTGTTGGCATTTGGCTGTCACCAATTCGGCAAACGCTGTAATCATTGGGCAATCCGCCCAAAATCGAGGCGGTTGTTCAAAATTGCCTCAAGGCGTATTCAGGATTGGTTCAATTTGTCAAAATGTCAACAGAACCTATTTTTATATACCAAATGTTTAATAGCCTATTAGGAGGTTACTTAATAATGAGAGCACCAAGTTTATTAATCTGTATGCTTATGGCACTTTGTGTTGTCGGCATAGCTTCTAGCAGCTTTGCTGCGATTACCGAGGTTGTCATCAGCGCAGAGACGATTAGAGATTATGGCGAAACATCGCCAGAAAATACTGCATTTGCGCGAGATGCCGACGCGTCCAATGGCCTTGCATTTCAATTTATCGGTGGTGCTATGAACCCACCGGTTGCAGATCCAACAGCGTATTGGCAAGTTGAGTTCTGGTGCGACGAAGGCACATACTACATCTGGGCAAGAGGCAAAAGCGATGGCAACACCGGTACTGACGCCTTTTGGTTACAATTTGATAACCAAATCGGTACCACAGAGCATACCGCGGACCCGGATTTTATGGGTCGTGGATTGGGCAATTGGCGTGACGTTTTCGATGCTGGTATTTACAAGTGGCTCAGCCAAGGCGTTCCACCCCTGACGGTTGTCGAATGGGAAGCAAAGGAACGCGGTCTCCATGTAATACGTTCACAGCCGAGACAACAGCCGCATAATCTTGATCAGATGCTGCTCAGCCAAGACCAAGACGAGCAACCGGATGACGACCCTTGGCCCACCGAGTTTCCTAGAAAAGATCCACGTGCTGTTGAGAGCAAAGGGAAACTTGCAACCACTTGGGGCATACTAAAAAGTGGTGGAACACCAGCAGTTACTCAGTAAAACCATTTGTGTGGTGAGGTGTAATGGAGTTTCAAATCTATTGTTGCCTTCCATTACACTTTCACCATCATTTCCCATAAATCTCTTATCTTTTAGGACTTACGCAGTTGAACGCTCAAGGCCAACACCAGAAAAGACGCGCAATGCCCCTGGTTGAACCATGATTATTGAGCTATAGTCATGGTATCCTCGGCGATTCATCTCCGGAGAACACAATTCCCCGATAAGATTGGAATTCAAAGCACGGGAACACCATCGTTGTTCACCACTGAAATGCGTAAGTCTTATCTTTGTTGAAAGGAGCTTATCATTTTTGGAAAGGAGCTAACAATGTTACGTCAAGGTATTATTACCCTATTGGGCAGCTTCGTTCTCCTGTTTATCGGTTCGGCATACGCGCAGGTGCCTATGGCATCTTTTATCTCGGACCGCTCCGGCGACGATGAGGTTCATCTTTTGTATGATAGTGGCGAGATTAAGCAACTCACAAAGAACAAATCCAAGGTGTTCACCCCCGAGTGGTCGCCTGATGGTAGTTTCATCGTTTTCGATGCCAATGTGCGCGGTGGCGAGAATTTTGATATCTTTATCGTTGATCTCACTGACCCTCAAAAACCGAAACAGTCAAACCTGACAGGCCCGCCCGATGGACCGGGAGTCAAACTGTCTGAACCCCGATGGGCCCCTGCCGGAGATCCACGGATTCTTCTCTACTCCGTTGGATTTCCAAACGCTGACAATTGGGATCTGGGAATCCTGACGATAGATGCAAGGGGCAAAGCGGGTGCCCTGGTGAATATAACAAATGCAGATGGTGAAGGCGTTGGCCAAGACCAGGAAGGGTCATGGTCTCCTGACGGAACCAAAATTGTTTTTGAGAGCGAGCGTAACAAAATCAACGATAGGGCCCAGATGGATATCTTTATTGCGGACGCAGAAAAACGGACTATCGGAAAAAATCAGATAAATCTTAGCAATCATGAGGCACCGGATCAACGGGCACGCTGGTCGCCTGATGGTACAGCGGTCGTTTTTGAATCGAAGCGAGATGGCAACTGGGAAATCTATACGGTAGGCATTGATGGGGAGAACCTGACGCGGATCACTGAAAATGATAAGGATGACCGAAGAGCTGAATGGTCCCCCGGCGGCATCGTCTTTCAAAGCAAACGCGATGGTAATTGGGAGATTTATAAGTCGGACCCCGATGGAAACAATCAGGTCAATCTCAGCAATGACCCTGGTAGCGATCAGAACCCTATTTGGTCTAGTAAAGGGAGGCGGATCTTGTTTGAATCTAGACGGGATAAAAATCGAGAGATATACATGATACATGGTGGTGCGCTGAAGAATCTCACTAATGATCCCGGTAATGACAAAAGTGCCCGATGGAATCCTCAGTTTGAGCTTCGTTCAGTTGAGCCACAAAGCAAATACTTTACGACTCTTGGAGACATCAAACGCACGAGCTTGATGCAAAATTTCCCCAATCCTTTCAATCCTGAAACGTGGATACCCTACTATCTTGCCGAAGCCGCTACTGTAACCGTGCGAATCTACAACGTCAAGGGCGAGTTCATCCGGTCTATTGATGTTGGAAGACAGGCTGCAGGGGCTTACATGAACCAGCAGCGTGCAGTCTACTGGGATGGTAAAGATGATACAGGACAGTCCGTGGCAAGTGGGGTTTATTTCTATCAGCTTCTGGCTGACGACTTCTCCGAGACCCGACGAATGGTAGTGATGAAATAGGAGGGCTTGCAAAGGATGGGGTAGGAGCACCTGGAAAGGAGTCTAACAATGTCACGCAAAGGTATTGTCACCCTATTGGGCAGCTTCATCCTCTTGTTCATCGGTTCGGCATACGCGCAGGTGCCTATGGCATCTTTTATCTCGGACCGCTCCGGTGACGATGAGGTTCATCTTTTGTATGATAATGGCGAGATTAAGCAACTCACAAAGAACAAATCCAAGGTGTTCACTCCCGAGTGGTCGCCTGATGGTAGTTTCATCGTTTTCGATACCAATGTGCGCGGTGAGGAGAATTTTGATATCTTTATCGTTGATCTCACCGACCCTCAGAAACCGAAACAGTCAAACCTGACAGGCCCACCTGACGGACCGGGACTCAAACTGTCTGGTCCTCGATGGGATCCTGCCGGAGATTCGCGGATTATTATTTACGCCGCTGGACTACCAAACGCCAACGGTTGGGATATAGGACTCCTAACGTTAGATGCAAGAGGTAAAGTGGATGACCTGGTTAACATCACAAATGCAGATGGCGAAGCGGCCGGACAAGATCTGGAAGCCTCTTGGGCCCCAGATGGAACCAAGATTGTTTTTGAAAGCGAGCGCAAGAAAGTGAAAGATAGATCCCAGTTCGATATTTTCATCGCTGACGTTGAAAAACGAAGTATCGGGAAAAATCAGATAAATCTTAGCGATCACGAGGCGGCAGATCGACGGGCGCGTTGGTCGCCTGATGGTACAGCGGTCGTTTTTGAATCGAAGCGAGATGGCAACTGGGAAATCTATACGGTAGGCATTGATGGGGAGAACCTGACGCGGATCACTGAAAATGAGAAGACTGATCGAAACGCGGACTGGTCCCCCGGCGGTATCGTCTTTGAAAGCCAACGCGATGGTAATTGGGAAATTTATAAGTCGGACCCCGATGGAAACAATCAAATTAATTTAACCAATGACCCCAAAAGTGATCAGAAGCCTATCTGGTCACCTAAAGGGAGACGAATCTTATTTGAGTCCAAACGGGATGGGAATCGAGAGATATACTTCATGGAAGCCGACGGTGCCGGTCTGAAGAATCTCACTAATCATCCTGAGAGTGACACAGATGCCCGATGGAATCCAGTTTTTGAGCTTCGTTCAGTTGAGCCACAAAGCAAATACTTCACGGTTCTTGGAGACATCAAACGCACGAGCTTAATGCAAAATTTCCCCAATCCTTTCAATCCTGAAACGTGGATACCCTATTATCTCGCCGAAGCCACTACTGTAACCGTGCGAATCTACAATGTCAAGGGCGAGTTCATCCGGTCTATCGATGTTGGAAGGCAGGTGGCAGGGGCTTACATGAACCGACAACGTGCAGCCTATTGGGATGGTAAAGACGACACCGGACAATCCGTGGCAAGTGGGGTTTATTTCTATCAGCTTCTGGCTGACGACTTCTCCGAGACTCGACGAATGGTAGTGATAAAATAAAAGCACGTTGGAGCTTTTGGAAGGAGAAAAGGGGACGGGGAAAACAGCCTTCTCCCTGTTCCCTCCCCAAACCTATCGCATTTGCCGCTATAGTCAACACTTTTCACATCGGGGCCCCGTCCTCCTTCCACTACCATTTCTTTGCAGTTCAATTTTCTTCCTCCAGACTGTAAACTTCCAATCTAATCGAAAGGAGAAAACAATGTTTGGTAAAAATTCTATAATATTTTGGGGAGGCATTCTATTGGCTCTGCTTGTTTCCCTGAGCGTCAACAACACATCAGCGCAGGTGCCGATGGCGTCTTTTCTTTGTGACCAAGGTGACGGCCCCCAAGTCTGTGTGGTATACGATAACGGTGAGGTTACAAAAGTCACAGATCATAAGGCGAAAACGCTAACCCCTGACTGGTCTCCCGATGGTAAGTACATCGTCTACAGCGCAAATACTCGAGGTGGGGAAAATTTCGATTTGCGTGTCATCGATATGACAGACCCACAAAGACCAAAAGACAACGACTTGACTGGAAAACCGCTAGGTGTGAAATTGAATGAACCTCAATTCGCCCCGGAAGGCGATCCACGCATCCTTGTGTATGCTCAGACATTGCCGCAAGCCGCAAGTTGGGATGTTGGCTTTCTGACCTTGGAAAAAGGTAACAAACCCGGAGCGTTGGTTAATATCACAAATGCGGAAGGTGAAGGCGTCAACAAGGACCAGAAGGGCTCCTGGTCCCCTGATGGTACAAAAATTGTGTTTGAGAGCAATCGTGATTTGATCGATAACAAATCTCAATTTGATATCTTTATTGCCGATGCAGAAGGAAGAAATGCCGGTAAAAATCAAGTCAATCTTACCAACCATATTGCACCGGACGAGTGGGCACGTTTCTCACCTGATGGTATGCAGATCGTCTTTCAGTCAAAGCGTGATGGCAACTCGGAAATCTATGTCATGGATGTTGACGGAAACAATTTGACAAGGTTGACTAACCACGAGAAAACTGACAGACGAGCGGAATGGTCAACAGGCGGCATTGCCTTTGAAACCCAGCGTGATGGCAACTGGGAAATCTACCGCATGGATCCCGATGGGAATAACAAGGTCAATCTTACAAACCATCCAAAGGGCGATAATGGAGCCGTCTGGTCCGCCAAAGGCAGAAGAATTTTGTTTGAGTCCAAACGAGATGGGAAACGAGAGATTTATGTAATGGATGCCAACGGCGGTGAGCTAAGAAATCTCAGTAATAACCCTGATGGCAACGATACCCATCCAAGATGGAATCCCGTCTTCGAGCTTCGTTCTGTCGAACCACAACAGAAGCATTTCACAATCTTTGGCGAGGTCAAGCGTAGTGCACTATCGAAAAATTAGCTAAATCCCCTTGACCTAGCAGTGCGGATACGGTTGATGCTGGGAAACAGGCATACGATTGTGCCCGGCCCAGTCTAAGCCCTGAAAAAGGAGAATAGTATATGTTAATTGATAAACTAACACATAACATAAAACCCAATCTCATTTGCCTTTTCGCAGGCTTGACCCTGATTGGTCTGTTAGCCATCACCGGTAGTAGTTTGGCAGCAGATGACAAATGGGAAAGAAGAGAAAACATGCCAGAGTCGTCAAGGTGCTGTGTCGCCGCTGCCAGCGTCGGCGGCGAGGTCTACGTCATCGGTGGCATCGAAGTCAACCGAGCACCGCACATTCCGAACCCCGGTGACATGACACTAGACCGCGTCCAAGGGTATGACCCAGTGACCGATACATGGGCACCGAAGAGGAGTATGCCAACAACAAGGGCACGCATGGTAGCTGTTACGTTCGATGGTATGATTTATGTGTTTGGAGGTGCCCAAAGCCGTGGCGGCAAGGTACTTGATGCAGTAGAAGTATTCAACCCAGAAGCAGGAGAGCGAGGCGCATGGAAAAAACTAGCGAAGTTACCCAAAGCACTCGCGGCAACTTCTGCAGCTGTGGTCGGCGACAAAATCTATGTGATTGGCGGTTGGGATAGAGGCGCACAGAAAGAGGTGTACGGCACTGTTTTTGAGTATGATCCGAAAGAAGATACCTTTGATCAGAAAAGGGATATGCCAACACCAAGAGGCGGTCTTGGAGCCGCTGCGTTTCAGGGAAAGGTTTATGCAATCGGCGGATGGAATCTTGAAGAGGTCCTGAATGTTGTCGAAGTCTACGATCCGGCGACAGATACATGGGAAGCCAAAAAACCGATGCCAATACAAAAAGCCCTCTTTGGAATTACAACTTTGAGCGGTCGAATCTTCACAATCGGCGGCCTGTCCACATTTAGCGACGGTAGCAATGATGAAGTTCTTAAAAGGGTTGATGTTTACAACCCAGCCCTCGACGAATGGGTCATCGATGAAGCCGTTCCACTACCGCGAGGGCGAGCCGGGGTTCCTGCTACCGTAGCAGGAGGCAAGATTTATGTGCCGGGCGGCCGGGCTGGGGTACAATCGTTTCCATCAATTTACGAGTACACGCCGGGGTCACTGTCTGTCTCTCCGCAAGACAAGCTAACAACGCTATGGGGAAAACTTAAACAACTCTAGTAGGTTGACTCATAGGCTCCAACAATCGTTGAGCTCTATGTCAATTTCCGATTTACGATTACCCAAGTTGCACGATTTCCTAACATGAGTCAAACCAGTTTGGCTCATATCAAAAGAAAGTGTAAATACCCGGAACATCGCGCAACAGTTTTGGCTTAATTCACCAAACATCGGAGTACAGCACCATTGGTATTTGAACTCGAGTTTTTTTCGGAAAAACTCGGGTTCTGTTGTACGATTTCTTAACATAAGCTACCAGTTTTACTGTGCGAACTTCTAGATCGCGATAAGGAAGTGATGAACCTGAACGAAAATGGTGAGGCTAAACAGCCAGACGCCTCTCGTATTTCGATAAAATCAATTCTGTTTGGATTGCTGTTAATGCCGCTGTGTGCATATTTAGTGGCACTTGAGGAGATGATATGGCACTCGCTCCACTGGACCTCCATGTCCCTGCCGCAACTCTCCATCTTCTTTCTCTTTTTCCTAATTCTCCTCAACAAGGTCGCCGGACGGTTTTTGCCCAGAAATCCGTTCTCTCAAGCAGAATTGTTGATGATTTATACGACCCTCTCTGCAACCACAGCATACACCGCGCACGACAATATGGTCTGCATGATGGGGGTCCTTACACACGCCTTTTTCTACGCTACCCCGGAAAATGAGTGGGCAGCACTCTTCCACAAACACCTCCCCGATCTGCTCGTTATCCGTGATTCCAATGCGGTGAACCATTTCTATAGAGGCGAATCCTCTTTCTGGGCAACAGGCTACTATCGATTCTGGATTAAGCCTGCCATCGGTTGGTCTTTTCTGCTTGCTGTCCTGTTTTTCATGCTGCTCTGCATCAACGTCATTCTCAGGAAGCAGTGGATTGAAAACGAGCGACTTGCTTATCCCATTATTCAGATTCCGCTGGAGATGACCGATTTACGCTCCGGTTTCTTCCGCAACCGGATGATGTGGATAGGATTCACCGTTGCTGGAGTGATAAGCCTTCTCAACGGTCTCAATTTCCTCTATCCGAGCGTTCCTCGCATACCGATAAAAGAGCCACATTATGATCTAGGTGTCTATTTCAACGAGGAACCGTGGAATGCCATCGGCACACTGCCCCTGAGATTTTATCCATTTCTTATTGGTCTCTCGTTCCTTATTCCCTTAGACCTTACCTTCTCGACTTGGTTCTTCTTCCTATTTCGCAAAATGGAGCGATTAGTCGGTGCGATGGTTGGTTGGAGCACCATCCCACAATATCCCTTCTTTGGCGAACAAGCCACCGGTGCTATGATTGGGCTATGCGTCACAGCAATCTATCTCGGTCGCCGACACTTCGTTGAAGTTTTTAGGAAGGTGATTGGCTTGCAATCTACGCTTGACGATTCAAACGAACCCATGCGCTATCGCACTGCGGTGCTCTGTTTAGTTGGCGGCATGATTGCGCTGATGATATTCTGCGGTCACTTAGGAATGTCCCAATGGCTTGTGCCACTCTTCTTCGCGCTCTATTTTATGATTGCCACCGCACTCACACGAATGCGAGCGGAGTTGGGTCCCCCCTTGCACCCGATCCGGCTGGTGAATCCACAAGTTATCCTTGTTGCAGCCCTTGGGACGCGGAGACTCGGCACAGCCAATCTAACCATGTTTTCCCTGCTCTTTTGGTTCAACCGATACAACCGTAGCCACCCGATGCCGCACCAATTGGAAGCGTTCAAGTCAGCAGAACGCACTCACGCTAGCACCAGCCGCCTATTCTGGGCGATGATGATCTCCTTGATTGTCGGTCTTCTGGTCTCATTCTGGATCTTCCCGGTTGTCCTGTACCAATATGGCGCATCAACCGCCGGGGAGTTGCTGGGCGCAGGCTGGCAGGCATATAATAGCCTAGGCGGATGGTTGCAGTACCCACGCCCACCGGATCCGGTCGCAGGCAGTATTATTGGTGGGTCCCTGCTCTTTTCGATGTGGATGTCATGGATGCGAATGCGTTTTCTATGGTTCCCGTTCCACCCGGGTGGATATATCCTAGGTGTCAGCTCCGGCACAATCGACGTTTACTGGTTCGCCCTTTTCGTCTGTTGGTTGATAAAACTACTGGTACTGAGACACGGTGGAGTGAAAACCTATCGGAAGATTTTGCCTTTCTTTATGGGATTGGTAGTTGGAGATTTCATCGTCGGCACTTATTGGGGGCTGCTGAGTATCATCCTCGGAACGCCCCTGTACACAACGTGGTTTTAGGACAAAGGGGCGAAGATTACTTTTACATTTCAGGCATCATGTTTTTTATTTTTAAAATCCTTAGGACTGACTCAGTTGAATGCTCAAAGCCTTGTCGTTCGGCGATTCATCGCCGCTGGACACTGTTCCCAACGCCCGATGAATTGGGCAACTACAGCGGAGGCTCCATAAGGAGTCCGTAAGGCACACCGATATGTTCCCTACTGAAGTGCGTAAATCCTAATCCTTTAAGCCTGCTTCAGATAAATATTCATCAATTTAGCAGTTCATTTGCCCTCAAGCGGGCAATTAGTATAAAACACCCCTCCACGAAACGAAAATTGGACATCGACTTAAAATGAAACAAGTCGAAACCTCCCGCCTCTCAATTAAAGCAATTCTGTTTGGATTACTGCTTATGCCCCTGTGCCTCTACCTTGTGGCACTTGAGGAGATGATATGGCACTCGCTCCACTGGACCTCCATGTCCCTCCCACAGCTCTCAATTTTTTTCCTTTTTTTTCTAATTTTGTTTAACAAAATCGGTGGACGGTTCATGTCGAAGGAGCCGTTCTCGCAGGCGGAACTGCTGATGATTTATAGTACTGTCTCCGCAACTACAGCGGTCACCGCCCACGACAACATGGTCTGTATGATGGGGGTTATCCCCCACGCCTATTTTTACGCCACGCCTGCAAACGACTGGGCTAATCTCTTTCACAGATACCTTCCGGATGTGCTGCTCGTCCGAGACCCTGCCGCTGTCGAATATTTCTACAAAGGCGAATCTGCCTTCTGGGTGACAGGTTTCTACCGATTCTGGATTCGGCCCGCCATTGCATGGTCATTCCTGATTTCTGTCCTCTTTTTTATGCTAATCTGTCTCAATGTTATCCTTAGGAAGCAGTGGATCGAACATGAGAGACTCGCCTATCCGATTATCCAAATCCCCATAGAAATGACCAACCCCACCCACGGTTTCTTTCGCAATCGGCTCATGTGGATAGGTTTCAGCGTTGCGGGTGCAATCAGTCTCATCAACGGCATAAGCTTTATATATCCGAAGATTCCCCGTATCCCAATCAAGGAGCCTACCTACAATCTGGGTATCTTTTTCACAGAAGAACCGTGGAATGCCATCGGCGCGTTGCCAATGCGGTTCTACCCATTTCTTATTGGTCTCTCCTTCCTGATACCTTTAGATCTCACCTTCTCCACTTGGTTCTTCTTTCTGTTTCGCAAAATGGAGCGACTAATCGGTGCGATGATGGGTTGGAACACCTTGCCACGCTATCCTTTCTTTGGTGAACAAGCCACCGGGGCGATGATTGGGTTATGTGTGATGACACTCTACATGGGACGACGGTATTTTTGGGAAATCTTCAAGAACGTTATTAACCTAAAATCAACGCTTGATGATTCTGATGAGCCAATGCGTTATCGGACAGCGGTGCTCTGTCTTATCGGTGGAATGATCGCCCTGACATTCTACTGCAATAGTTTGGGGATGTCTCTATGGCTTGTGCCGACATTTTTCGGACTTTACTTTATAATCGCTACAGCACTCACGCGAATGCGGGCAGAATTGGGGCCTCCCTTACACGCAATCGTCCTCGTGAACCCACAAGTGGTGCTCATTTCTGCGTTTGGAACACGCAAAATCGGTGCGCCGAATTTAACTATGTTCTCGCTGTTTTATTGGTTCAATCGGTTAAACCGAAGCCATCCCATGCCCCACCAATTGGAAGCCTTTAAGTCCGCTGAAGGAACCGGCACCAACACCCGACGACTCACTTGGGCGATGATGCTTTCCCTAATTTTTGGGGTTCTCCTGGCATTCTGGATTTTTCCGGTCATGCTTTACCGGTACGGAGCCTCAACTGCAGGGGAATTGTTAGCGGCAGGCACCCAAGCGTGCAATAGCCTAAGTGGGTGGTTACAGAACCCTAAAGAACCTGATACTCTAGGTGTAAATATTATTGGTGGTTCAGCTATTTTTTCAATCATGATAGGTTGGATGCGGATGCGTTTTATATGGTTTCCATTTCACCCAGCGGGATATATTCTGGGGATTAGTTCCGGCACAATTGATGTCTACTGGTTCGCGCTCTTTGTCTGCTGGGGGATAAAGCTGCTGATCTTAAAACATGGCGGGGCGACGAGCTATCGGAAGGTTGTCCCGTTTTTCATGGGACTAGTAGTGGGGGATTTCATCGTTGGCACTTATTGGGGCTTACTGAGCATTATTCTGCAGAGGCCTCTGTATACAACATGGTTCTGAACAAAGAATAGAGTGGGAAAACAAGACGATACTGTTTTCTCGTTTTCCCGTTTTCTCAATTAGGAAGCTGTCGCAACGATTCACGGATTCAGCCGATGCGCCCACTCGATTACCCGTTCCCTGTGTGCATCGCCGCCACCGCTGTGCATGTCGTAGGGGTAATACAAAATCTCCTTCTCGCAGGTGAGATGGTTATAGGTAGCATAAACAGTAGAAGGTGGACAGGTCGTGTCCCGTAAACCGACAGAGACCAGCGTCGGACAGGTTATCCACGGCGCAAGGTTCATATTGTCAAAGTAACTCAACGTCTTCATCCCCTCCGTTTCCCGTTCAGGATACCGAATGAAGTAGTTGTTCAACTCGCCATACTGGTTCTCTCGCGCCATCTTGACAGCATCAGGATAGTAGCATAGGTAGGGAACCATCGGCATCGCAATAGCGGGCAAATCGCTAAGTGCAGCAACAGCAAGGCTCAACGCGCCTCCTTGCGAGCCCCCTAGCACACCAATCCGATTGGCATCTACCTCCGGACGGCCCGCGATAAATTCGACACCGCGCACACAGTCCATGTAGGCAAAACGGTAAAGGTATTCCTCCTTGTTCATGATACCTCGCGTCATCCAGCCGAGTCCGTGCCCCCCTTCATACTCAGTCCAGTCCGGTGCCTCGCCACGTCCCCGCACATCCATCGCTAACACGACGAACCCCATCAACGCCCAAGGCAAATGGGTCGAGATTCTATCGCGATAGCCGTGATAACCGTGGTAGATGACCAATGCCGGGCGTGGGGCAGGGTCTTCGGGAATGAAAAACCAACCCCCTGCTCGTGGTGGCTGGTCGCTCCCCCCCGCGAACCCATCAAACGTCGCAGAAAAGACCTGAACCCGTTTTACAGGATAATCAATAGGTGCCAATTCAGGGTTTAACGGTTGTGCTGATCCCTCCGCTTTCGTGCGTTCCCAAAACTCCTCGAAGTCCGGCTGTGCGGTGCGGGGTGGTTTGTAAATTTCCAGCTCTTCTAATGGCAAATCAAATGTCCACATCGCCTAAATCTCCTTAACAAAACCTTCCATTAGGGCTAAATCCCAATCCTTTCGGTTTGGGATACAGTCTCTGCTTTAGCACTTTTTCTTTTATTCATGTGGGTTTTATGGTATGATTGTCTGATCTTTCGGTTCATAGGAAATCGAAAGAGTAAAGTATCAGGGTTCATTCCCTGTAGTTGGGGTTATGGCGTCCCCCATGGGTGTCAGATTCAAGTGGTCCTTGTGTAAATCTGGCTCGCACAGCGGATAAAAATCCCAATGTTTTCGCTTTGGGAGTACGTCAATGGTAGGGAATAATATCTATTAACCTTTGATGTAAGTTGGTAAAGATATTGAGTTCATTGGTTATTACTCCCTACCGCCTTACGGTTTGCTACGGCTTTAACCGTTCTTGCATCCAGCCAATCAACTCTTCAATACCCGCGCCATGCCCGTCGTAAGGCAGTACTTTTAGCTCCTTTTCACCCCGGACTAAGTTGTAGATACCTACCGAGTCTTGAGGCGGTGCGGTGTTGCCCTGTAAACCGAGTGGGAACAACGAGGGGCAATTCACACGGTGAGCGATATTGACCGGGTCAAAGTAGTTCAACGTATTCCAAACCGTCTCTTCCTGTTCTGGATAGCGCGTCAGGTAAATCTTGACTTCAGCCGCGGCAATACTGCTTGCGCTGACTACATGTCGCTCCCAATTGCAGGGATACGGGGCAACTGGGGCAATTGTGTTGATCTGCGGGTTAAATGCTGCGGTCCATAAACTAACCACCCCCCCTAACCCGTCTCCAATAATCCCAATCCGATCTACATCGACTTCCTCACGACTACTGAGAAACTGAACCGCTCGCAGCCCATCGGCGATGCAACCGCGCAAATAGTATTCGTGCGGATCCTGGATGCCTTGAGGGAAGTAGCCTTTGTTGTTGCCCCACGAGTAATGCGTTAAGTCGGAAGAATCCCCGTGCCCCCGAATATCCGGCACGAGCACGACGAATCCCTGAAGTGCCCACGCCAGGTGTGTGCAGATACGTCCACGAAAACCGAGGTAGTCGTGCCAGCGGAGGAGTGCGGGGAGTTTCTCCGAGGTAGAGGCAGTAGGTACTAGTAGCCACGCCTGAATACGACCCCGATCAAAGGCATCGAACGAGACCTGATAGGCGGATAGCTTCTTTGAGGGGTAATCCACAGAGACGGCCTCCGGATTTAGCGGTTGGGATTGAGCCAACGATTGTGTTTCCTCCCAGAACGCTTCAAAATCAGGTGCCGCTGTGCTTTGCGGTTTCTCGGTAAGCCATTCCTCGATTTGCCTTTCCCATAGTGGCATAAATAATCTCCTTGTAGAAAACAAAAGTGCCCACAACCCTTGTAAGGATTGCAAGAACAGGTTCCTAGGTTCTGTTGACATTTGACAAATTGAATCACTATTAATGCACTTAAGGCAGTATTTTGGCCAGGCACCCCCTTCTAATCCTGACCCACACGGTATCAGCCCCCTAACCCCCCGCAAGCGGAGGGGAAACAGGCTCAATGCGCCTAGAGTTGACGGACAACCCACCGGGTATTTGGGGGAGCCCTATCGTCGGTTGATTTTCCAAAATCGACAATACCTACAACATTGCGTTATAGTGTTTTGTCGAGATATGAATCTCGACCTACAGGCTGAGCCCGTTCACATTTGACAGATTCGGCTTACAGCGTTTGCAGGATTGGCGACAGCAAAATATCAACACGCCCTAGTTTTCCAACGAGGAAACAACGATTGTTGTTCCCTGCTGCTACAATAACCGATTTTCCTAAGCTGTGAGCACTTCTCTCACTCGATCTGCGAGGACCTGTACATCATCTTCGACCAGATTCGGGACAGCGATGTGCAGCGAACCGTTACCGCCATGCAAATAAACGCTCGGATCGCCATCGAGCAAGGCAGCAGCAACTTCGCTAGCAGTTTTACCCAACGCACTCTCGTCCAATTTTACTATAAGCCCATTACCGAGTGTCCTCTCATCCGAAACCGGTTCACAGGTGATATGAGGAACACCACTGAGGGAATCCTGAATGGCGCGTGCTTTCCACCCATGTTCAGCGATTCGTGCGGCGTGGTCCATGGAAAACCACTCGCGTAACGCAGCAACAACGGCGACAATCTCCTGACGGTCAAGTTTCAAGGGTCTGCCAACTGAGCGCGAGTCTTGGGTTTCATAACCGATGAAGCTATGCACGAAAGCAGCATCTATCAAATCTTTCCGACCGCATAACACACCCGTCGAGTTACACGCACCGAAGTATTTCGCACCATAGCCAATCAAGTCTGCACCCGATGCCGGATAGCGACGCATCTGATCTAGTGGATAAACCTGACTCGCCGCGTCAACGATTACCGGAATATCATGCGCGTGAGCAATACTGATAACCTCTTCTAGCGACACAACACCTACACCACCTCCAGGGGCGACGTAGTGGATCGCGGCAGTTTTGTCAGTGATAGCAGCCTCCACCTGCGCTGCGGTGGTGTGCTCATCGCCCGCCTCGATCATCTTGGCACCAAAAATGGTTATACACCGGTCATAATGGTATCGCTGCGATTTTTGGATGATGATTTCATCCTTCATCCCAGTCGTATCCGGCAGTTGCTGAATCTTATCAGGGTCATCTCCAGCCATGCACGTTGCTGAACTCAAGGCAAGTGCTGCCGCACAACCGGGTGTCACCAAAGCGGCTTCACCCCCCAGCAGCTCGGCGATGATGGCCCCCGTTTTCTTCAGGAGTTCCTCCATATCAGCGAAGTAGCGGCTCGCGTGATTCATCGCCGCCTGAACCCCCGATGAAGGCCGGGAACCGCCAAGCACTGTCATGAAGCCCATTGCATTGATAACAGGTTTGACACCTAAATCTTGGTAAACCTTAAGACCATCGTTACTCATTACTCTCCTCCTTGCCCTGAGTCAACAGGGGAATAAACTTATGGTTAGAACGTGGAAATGGAAACTGATCAATCTGACCAACGGTAATCCAACAATAATCCACCGCATCGTTCAAGACAACCTCGCCGGATCGATAATGACAATGAAAAACGTCCATCGTAATCTTAAAGTGCGTGTAAGCATGTTTGACGCGGATCAGGTATTCGACCGGTTCAACGAGAAGGTTCGTTTCTTCTCGAATTACCCGGCTACAAGCTTGTTCGGCAGTTTCTTTCGCGTGAATCTCTCCACCGGGGAATTCCCACAATCCACCAAGTAAGCCGTCCGGTTTACGTTGGGTGATTAAAACTTGGTCGCCTTTGTGGATGACCCCTGCGACGATATGGTACTCTGAAAGGGGTTTCGGTTTTCGTCTGACCGGAAATCCTTCTTGGCGAGCGGTCTGAAACGCACGACAAACCGTATTCACCGGACAAAGGATACAGGTCGGTGATTGCGGACGACAAACGGTTGCTCCCAACTCCATCATCGCCTGATTAAAAATCCCCGGCGCGATGTGGTCTAGCAACAGATCCGCCTTCTCTTGAAAAATCTTTGCTGAAGCGGATTGGTTGATCGGTGCATTGATAAGAAACAGTCGCGCGAGCACCCGTTTAACGTTGCCATCTACGGCAGCATGGGGACGGTTAAACGCAATGCTCTGCACCGCGGCAGCAATGTACTCCCCTACACCGGGCAGCTTTCGGAACGTAGCATAATCCGCAGGTATCTCACTCTCCAAATCCCTGACGACAACCTGGGCGGCTTTGTGGAGATTCCGCGCTCTGGCATAGTATCCCAATCCTTCCCAAGTTTTTAACAAATCCTGGAGCGCAGCCTCCGCTAGACTCTGCACATCGGGAAACTTGCTCACAAACTTCTGATAATACTCCAACACCTTCTTGACCTGTGTTTGCTGGAGCATCACCTCCGAAACCCAAATGCGGTAGGGATCTTCGGTGTCGCGCCAAGGAAGGTTGCGGCGATGGGTCTCGAACCACACGAGCAGGTTTTCTTGGAATAGTGTAATTTCTTTGGAATTCAAGGTGTGCTATAGGTTTGGATGTCAAAACAGAATTTTAAGAAAGATGTATTTATCAGACTGGCTCTAATTTTACTAAATAATAATCTGTTTTCATTTCATCTGTTACCTGTTGAATAGAAGTAGCCTCTCGGATAGTAGCAATGTATCTTTCACCAATAGTAGCGTTACTCGCGATATTAAATGCCTCCTCCAATATCTTGCCCTTATATATAGTCCCGTCTTGGGCTTGAATTCCAAATGCCTTAGTATCGGTAAATACACCTATTAATGTTCCCTCAACATTCCGTTTTAAATCTTCATCCAATTCAGGTAAAGTCGGTGTGTCAAGATTTATGAATTCACCGGGTAAGGGCAACATATCGTCCGGGATTTGGGTTGCAGGGATAGGCATTGATACTGGCCCCTGTTCATCATGAGACACTTTAATCTGAAAAATTATGCCATCTTCAACTTCAGAAAAAGCATCGTGCAGGTCAATCGCGCCAGAACGAATTCGCTTAAAACGACGGGGGGATATCCCAATATAAAGCCAGGTCTCACAATTATCATCTTCATCTGCAAAAACCCCCATAAATATAGCATCCGAAGCATTTCTACAAGAGAAAAGAATTGGTTGATCATAAAACTCATATACCTCGATTAACTCAAGCCTACCTAAGTGTGTTAATTGTGGAAGATAGCCCATCATCAACCCTCCTATGGAATTTGAACAACACGGAAAACACGCCAAGGCTGCACTTCAGTCGGAACCCACCACGTATGATGTGATCTTCCAGAAACGCTACTAGGTGTATGTTTGATTCTACCAAAACAAGGGCTCAGCGTTCCTTTTGCTACGAGCCGTTTTTTCATTCCACGAGCTCTTCTCTTTATCCGTAGAGTATCTTCAGCATCTCTAACAACTGAAAGACCACAAGCTTGACATTCGTCACGAACATTGGCAGTAGGGTCCTTTTCGCGGAAGGGTATAAAATCCCCTGATTCTGGTGGATTCTTCTTGACTAAACGATAAACTTCACCTGTTGCTGGCTGCGCGTCTTGAGGCGGACAGTCAGCTGGAAAGTAATCAGACCACTGCACAAAGTTTCCTCCTACTAGGTTAGTAGCCTAAATATTATATCATAATTGCCCATCATATGTTAAGTAATTATTCATACTCGTAAAGCAAGTAAGTTTTTAAGGCGACTCAATCACACATGAAACTCCAGTACATCCCCATCGTGAACCACATCATCACGACTGACGGTCTGCCCGTCATACCAGTTAGCCCCCCAAATCCGTGCGGACTTGAAATCTTGAGCGAACTCTTTATGCAATGCCATCGCTGCTTCGATCACCTTGCTACCGTTCGGAAGTACGATTGGATCGTCGTAATCAACAGGCTTGGCTGGAGATTTCGTGTAAACGCGGGAGATACCGAGCTGTTTATAGGCCACTTCTTGCAACTGATCAAGCCCTTCGCCGGTAATGGCAGAAAGCGGATAAATTTGGAAATGTTCAGCGTAAAATTCCTGCAATATCTCTAACCGATCCGCGGCACCACCTTCATCCACTTGGTTGGCAATGAGTAGGGTCGTTTTCGTGAAATTCGCGCTGAACTCTTCCTCCGCTTCGTCCGGCAGCTCCTCGATTCCCGCAATCTGAATTTTTGCCTCAGTCAATTTTGATTGAACGATTTCAACCTGATCCAGAATTTCATCGCTGGCAAGACTGACGACAAGTAGAACGAGATCAGCATTTCTTACAAGGTCAAATACCCACGGATGCACAAAATCCTGAGTGATTGGCGGTGTGTCAACCAATTGGAATTGAATATTTTCATAAGCCAACATCCCGACGCTAGGCTCTTGGGTCGTATATGGCGTTGGAGAGACAACTGGCTTTGCTTTCGTAAAGCTAGCAATAATCTGCGACTTGCCGACGTTAGGAGTTCCAATTAGCACAAGTTGACCCGCTCCCTGTTTGGGAACATGATAACTGTGTCCTTTCTTCGACTGTTTCTTCCCAGCGGATTTCCTCAACTTTGAAATCCGAGACCGGAGATCTGCGCGAACTTTTTCGGTCCCCTTATGCTTCGGCGTGATTCGCGTCATCTCCTCTAACAGTTGGAGTTGCTCCTCATCAGTCCTTGCCGCTTCGAGTTCGTGCTTTAGTTTGTAGTATTCGGGAGGGAGATTTGCTGGCATAGCCACCTCCGTGTGTGTCGAGAATTACAGATTTTGGTATTAGCTCTCTTTATTCTGGAATGACGAAACCTTTTGAGGTCTAGCCTGGGACAGAACAACTCATCGAGTTAAGGTTATCTGATGGGGTTCTTTCCTCACCCAAGGCACTGTGACCACGATCTTGTGGTAAATCCGACTATACAGTTTAACAACTACTATTCCGCCCACGGCTTGGTTGCGGAATATTGTATTCGCTCGAAGCAATCCTGACTCTGTTGCAGCGTTGCTTCGAGCATAGCTTTCGGCAGTCTGCCGCAATTTTTCTTTATGCTTTGCTAGTGCCCTATCAACCGCCTCCCGATCTTCGGTTGCGGTTTTTTCATAAAAAGACTTCCCGTCATAACTTCCATAAGTCGTTGAAGTCGATTTGCCTGCACGTTGAGCGTCTAATGCCCCTGAAAGTGCTTGCAACGCCAAGCTCCATTTCTGGGCATTGCGCCTTTCCGCCATATACTGACCAGGTGGATAAACTTTTAAGTACACAGTGTTGGTCCCGTTATAATCTAGAAACTTTGACAGACTACTCAGATCCTGCGGGCCGGTATTTTTATAATAACCCAAAACACTAATGTCTTCTGGAATTACATCAATTCTTTCTGTGAAACTTTTACATAGTATCAATAATAGCAATTCATCCCCATCAATGGTTCCCGAAACGGCTACCGAACTTTTTTCGCCAAAAGAGAGAGCAAGTTTCCTCCCTTCAAAATAGATCCTATCCATATTCGGTCGATTAAGGACAGGGGTAAGGTGTATAGGAGGCTTTGCACAGCCAAACAAGCTACCAATCAACAAAATTGCATAAACCCATAACTGAAACTTCAAAATTTTGCGCGCTAGAGCATTTATAGAGACAAAATGGGTGGAACGTTTCATCAAACTTCTATCCCTGTATGTTTTGTGGTTTAATCCAATGGAGTCAACCCCTGATGCAGGTTTTCGCTGAAAGTGTTCCCATATCCTACAACCATAAGAAGATTATAAGTGATAGAAAAACGAAGATCAAGCAAAAAATCAAAGCATGGATCAAGCAGTAGCAATGAGAAAATTCTCCCTTTCCCTTTACAGAGTAGTGGTGAAATGCTATACTATTATTAGGGTACTATCAATATAAATTCTTCCATAATTTAAGCAAACACAATACGGTGGTATTCGATGAAATTCCTAATTTATCCTGCGATTGGTGAAGACGAACTACGAGTGATTCAATCCGTTTCAAGCGAAGTTGAAGTGCAGAATGTTGAAAACGAAGCACAAGCCCTTGAAATCATTGGCGAAGTCGACGCCATGTATGGTCGAATCACCCCGGAGCTGTTAGCGCGGGCGAAAAAACTGCGTTGGATCCAGACCCCGATGGCGGGCCTCGAACACTATATGTTTCCCGCGCTGGCAGAGAGTGACCTGACATTGTCCAACATGCAAGGCATCTACAGTGACAACATCGCAGACCATGTGATGGGATATATCCTGATGTTTGCCCGCGGCTTTCATATCTTTCTGCGTCGGCAACTTGAGCGAAATTGGGCAAAGGAAGTTCCCGTCCTCCATCTCGCAGATCAAACGCTTGGGGTCATTGGGCTCGGTGGTATTGGGACAGCAGTAGCAAAGCGTGGCGCAGCAGCAGAGATGCGTGTCATCACAAGCAACGCAGTGGAGATCGAAAAACCTGATTTCGTGGATACGTTATGGGGAATAGATCGGTTGGACGACCTCTTAGCCGAATCCGATTTCGTCGTCAGTTGTGTACCCCATACTCCTGAAACCTTTAAGCTAATCAACACCGATCAGTTCAAACGGATGAAAAAAACAGGGTATCTCATCAATATATCGCGGGGCGTTGTCGTGGACCTTGCGGCTTTGACAGATGCACTCCAGGCGGGTGAAATCGCCGGTGCTGGGCTCGATGTGTTTGAAACGGAGCCACTCCCCACCGACCATCCGCTCTGGGGCATGGAGAATGTCATCATCACGCCGCATACTGCGGGATCGGGACCTTATACGGCAGAACGACGTATCGAAGTCGTAACGGCAAATCTTCGACGATTTGTCGCCGGCAAACCACTGCGGAATGTAGTAGATAAAAATCGCTGGTGTTGAGGTATAATCACCCTCAATTTGGAAGGATATATCTATGGAAGCTAGAAAAAAGGAGAAAAGAACTATATTTAAAGGCAAGCCAATCCATCTTTGGGAGAACGGGGCAGTCAGTCCACATTTGTCACGCCGAGCGTTCCTCAAGGGGACGGCCGGAATTGCAGCGTCAGTCCTCACCGTGGATCAATTTGCCGGTTGGTGTCAAGCCGCTCCTTTTAGAGAATACATTCCATACGATGCCTCACGAGACGCACACTATGGACATCACTTTGGCTGGATCGAGCATCACCACCCATCGCCGGGTTCAATCAGTGAAAAATTTGTCTTTGTCCGACTCAAATATCCGGGTGGAGATTGGTTCACAAACGCAGTGAACTACTACCGTTGGCCCTCGGATACAAAGTTTACAGAGGTGCTAGCGAAATATACCTCAATTGACGTTGAGCTCCACGAGAATCCACAATACGTTTCAATCGAAGAGGATGACATCAATCACATCTGCAGCTATCCTTTTATTTTTATGACGGGGCACTTGGGCGTCCGTTTTTCCGAGGGTAATATCCGAAAATTACGCGAATATCTGGAGCGTGGCGGTTTCCTTCATGTTGAAGATTGTGATATCCGTATCAACCGGATGCGCCCTGCGGTGTATCATCTGATGCAACAGGTTTTTCCAGACAAAAAATTTGAACGGCTTGATATAACCCACCCAATCTATCACACCCTCTACGATCACAATGAATATCTCGGGGGTGACAAGCTGGTCACCCCCTATGGGGATTTCGACGAAGCAATCATGATTGATGACCGAGTCATTGTTTACTTCTGTCCAAGCGATCTCAACTGCGCGTGGGAGGGAAGGGTGTGCGAGCCGGGCGGCGAGGAACAGCGGCGATGGGCATTTGAGCAGGGGATGAACGTTGTGACATACGCCCTCACCCGTTGAAGAATTCAAGCATGAAAAAATTTAATCAATCTAAGAAGCGTCTTGCTAACTTTACGGCATATCTACCCGGCGGGGTCAACAGCAACTTTCGGATGGGAATTTCCCCGACACCGCTTATCTTTGAACGGGCAGAGGGACCTTACCTCTACGATATCGATGACAATCAGCTGATCGATTACTATCTGGGGATGGGCCCCATGATTCTGGGCCATAATCCTGAACCGGTGCTCAAAGCGGTGGCGGAGCAGCTCAAATACGGGATTCTGTATGCCGGTCAGAGCGAAATCGAGTTTGAAGCGGCGCAGCTGTTCTGTGAAATTGTGCCGTGTGCGGAGATGGTGCGGTTCAACTGTGCGGGAAGCGAAGTGGTTCAGGCAGCCCTACGGGTGGCTCGTGCTGCCACGGGACGTTCCATCATCGTCAAGTTCGAGGGGCACTACCACGGCTGGCTCGACAATGTACTCTGGAGCATCGCCCCCACACCGGATCAGTTCGGTCCCGAGACCTCACCGACCCCTATTCCTGCGAGTGCCGGACAGGACTTACCCGCCGGTCAACACACTGAAGTGCTTCCTTGGAATAATCTGGCTTTACTAGAGGCGCGTTTGAGGCGTGGCGATGTGGCAGCAGTGATTATGGAACCGGCGATGTGCAACACCAGCGCAATCGCCCCGACGCAAGGTTATCTGGAAGGGGTGCGCGATGTTTGCAGTGAAACAGGAACCCTCCTCATCTTCGATGAAATCATCACCGGATTCCGGCTGGCTCCCGGTGGAGCACAGCAGCGTTTAGGTGTTATCCCCGACCTCGCGACGTTTGGCAAAGCTATCGCCAACGGCTTTCCAGTCTCAGCGTTGGCAGGCCGGGGAGATCTAATGGGACAAATGGCAACCGGTGGGGTCTTGCACGGTGGCAGCTACAACGCGTTACCGGCAGCGATGGCAGCTGTTGTTGCAACACTGAACGAACTGAATAAACCCGAAACCTTCAACCTCTTAGAAGAACAGGGCAAGAAACTGATGACCGGCATCAAGGGTGCCCTAGCCGATGCCAATGTCGAGGCACAGGTACAAGGTTTCCCGCAAATCTTCCACGTCGCTTTGGGCACCAATTTACCATTTTCTAACTACCGTGATTCCTTAGGGGCAGACAAGGCACGTTATGTTAATTTTACGACGGCTTTACTCTCTCACGGCGTCCGGGCACTCGAACGCGGGGCTTGGTTTCTCTCCACCGCCCACGACGATGCGGTGATTGATAAAACCATAGCAGCCGTTGCAGCGGTGGCTAAAGATTTATAATAACCCAAGTTGCCACAAAGTAGTGGGCATACTTCGTATACCGTTAGGGGAATTGCATCTGTTATAGAAATTACGCATCGGTGATCACGGGTTAGGAAACCTGTGGCTACCAGTACATTGCCATCATTGTATGCCAAAGTAGGTCGGGTATCTTGCCCGGCACATAGCCCTAGCTGTTTTGAATCCCGACCTTATCAGGTACCCGTCAGACAGCAGACTCTCGGAACAGAAATGGGTTCAATTTGCCAAATGTCAACAGAATATAGCAACTAAGGTCATTACCCCCGACCGAGATAGGGTTGCTGCACAGGCAGAACGATTGCTTCAAGCATATTCACATGCGGCGGTAATGTTGCCATGAGCACCGCAGCCTGCGCCAGCTCATCTACCTGCATTCTGTCCGCTTGTTCATTGCCATCTGGCACCTCCCTGACTTGCGTAGCACCCGGGTGCAGACAACTCGCGACAATTCCGTGCGGCCGTCCCTCCAACGCTGTCACCTGAGTCAATCCCCAAATACCAAATTTGGATGCACAGTAAGGTCCTGCCTGCGGTCGAACCCGCTGTGCAGATATACTCCCGATGTTGATGATGCGTCCACCGCCCTGCTCCTTCATAATCCGCATCGCTGCACGCGTACACAGGAAAGGCGCACGGAGGTTGACAGAGAGCACATTATCCAACGCTTCTGTCGAAAGTTCGTCAAGTGCCCCTCCATCGAACGCTCCTGAATTATTGACCAGAATATCCAAGCGGTTGAATTTTTCCATCGTGCGCTCGAACAATGCTTCAATTTGTGCCTCATCGGTGACATCAGTTGGTACAGTGAGCACAGGCGTGCCACCCTCCCTCAATTTCTCAGCGGTCTGGTTCAATTCTTCAACACCCCGTGCAGCCAATACAAGGGCTGCTCCTTCAGCCGCCAAGCCGAGTGCGATGCCCTTACCAATCCCTCTATTCCCTCCTGTGATGAGGGCAACTTTATCATCTAGCTTACCCATACGGAGCCTCCTTTAGTAATTCCAACATGACTTATATTAAAAGAAAGTGCCAAACGCTAAGAGAAACCGAGTTTTCCTGCAGTAAGAAACAACGGTTATCCGGTCTACGACCGAGAATTGTTCCCTACGGTTTTTGTTGCACGATTTCTTAATATGAACCTCTAAATTTTTTTCTAAAGTTAGTTTATTAGGGAAAAAAACTATACAATGGGGTATCGGTCAGAATACTCAAGATGCTCCAGATAAACCCCACAATATAGTCTCCGAGCGCAACACCTAAAAAGAAAGGCACGGCTCGACGATACGATCCAAGTCCGCCATAACGGAATATAATTGATTTAATCACCCAGGCAACGAAGATACAGGACCATAGATTGAACATCCCCCAACTATCCGCTGTCACATAGCCCAAAGGGTGCAGGGGCCACCACAGAAAGCGTGTTCGCAAGAACATCAGCATGGCTGTCAACCCAAATCCACCTGCCATAAACGCCAGTGCGGGTCCATCAGCCTCACGAGGATAGTTCAGCCAATTTTCAAGTTGGCCGTATGCCATACGGCCATACCATAGCGAATGCGGATGGAAATGTGCGGAGTCATGACCATGTCGGTAGAAACTGTCCAACAAAAACCAGAAACTCACAACCACTCCGATCGCCGTTGCAAGCAGAATAGCTATTGATGTATGGCGCAGATTGATATTTCGTCTTTCCGACATCTTGAACGCTTCCAGGTGCTCCGGCATCGGATTGACCCAGTAGGCCCGATTGAAAAACATATACATTGAAAAAACAGTAAGGGTGTTGGTCGTGAGTTGCCAAGTGCCGAATCCGGTAACAATCATGGTGTGCGGATCGATGCCCGGCCGATAACCGTGTCCGTGGACGATGAACCCCAACTCTGCACGTAACCGGGTGATCATAATCGATAATAAGAAATAGATCCCGAAAAAAATAGGAATCACCCACAACGACATACCTGCTTTGTAGGAAAAAACTGTCAAGAAGATCATACCAAACACGATGCCTATCACCGCCAAGCGATACGGCATCGGCTCGCTGGAGTCATCCAGTTGAAAGCGGGATTTGGAAGAGGTAAATAGATGACGCACCAACCCTATGAAATGCGCCCTACCGATCCAGAGCGCAAATACTAACAACCCCATATACACGCCGAACCCTTGTTCAGCCGCATAAGGGAAACGCGGCAGGTTTTGCCATCCCATCATATCGCCGACCATCAACTCAATCTTGTAGAGCCAGAAAAATGCCCAGCATGAGAATAGGAGATCCCGCGGCATCATAAAACTCATACCAATAACAAACGGGTAGAAAGAGACCCGGATGCCTCCACCGATTCCCTGTCGTTTGACTGGGATGTACGGAATGACAGGATAGATTGAATGGAGTAGATTAACGATACTAATCAGTGCTGCGATACTGAAGCCAATCCACATCAGTCGATTCCTAAAAAAACGCAACCGAGGATGGGTCATTTCTAACGGGAGTTGCGTGAGGGGATAACTTAACCGCTCATGCTCAGTCCACTGAATCCGCAATAGCGTGTTAATGCACAACAACACAAGCATCAACACGAAGATGAACGAACTCCATGCGACAATCGGAGTGAACCACGCCTCCAGATAACGGGCGGTGTATAGGCTTGAATCCCCTTCATAGTAACCAAGTAAGGCCTTTTCGTCTGAAACCGTAAGCCACTCCGGGATATTCCTCCAAAATAGGTTGCGCCAGTCGTTCTCAGGGGTGGCAAATCGAAACGGATAGCTCATAATTGGCATTAAAATCTGCAACATATCCCACGAACAAAGGCAGGAGACAATGCACAGCATGAAGTGGATGGTCAACAACTCCTGCTGAGAAATACCCAATTTCGGAGAGAGTTTGTGAAGGGCATACCCAATCAAAAGTAGCCAAAAAATAATAAAAATAACATTCGCCTGTGGGTGGATGATTGTTGGATAGCCAACGCGAACCACTTCAAGCTCGATCAGCCACCAGATGTTGAAGGGGATGAGCACAAGGACAAGTAGAAAGGATTTTACCGTTAGACCGCTTTGGAAGGTGGCAGGCGTGTTTTGCATAAGAGCGAAAGAATAATGCGTAATACGCAAGCAATTTGGGCCTCACATACTACGCATGACGTATTAATTCTGTAATCCTACTTAGATTATGGATCGGTGCGTATTAAGTCACTAGCTTATCCGCGTCAGCCGCATTATCTGTCTCATCTACGATCAGGTGTAACGACGATGCGCGTCCCATCAGAGCGACCACGGACCATTTCTTTATACATCATCTCTGCCTTTGCCGGTGGATGGACGAAACTCCCCGCAATACTCGCCTTCAGCCGGAAGTAAAAGTCATAGGTTCCCTTTGGGAGGGTATCGTAATAGAAGATGACCTGGTCATCCTGATATTGTGCATAGGCAGGCTCCTGCGTCATTGTCCCGGCAGGTTTGGCTGCCTGTGAGGCGGTGGCAAGATTTGGATTCATCGGTTCAAAGCCGGCGGCAAACGGCGCAGCCACTGCAACATAATGCCGCACTTCCGGGTTCACCACGCGGATGTGTTCCTCTACAATAGTTCCCATCTCTATTTCAAGGGCTTCTCCCGCTTTGACCGGACGCCCGACAGGTGGTTCATTTTCGCCTCGGACAATCTGAATCCACCGCTCGACGACAAATCCCTCGTTTTTGCCATCAACCTGATCGCCGCTCGCCGCGGGCATATAGTCCAGTCTCAACCGTGCATAAGGCAGTATATCGGTGGGACCCGATTTCCACGTCACCCCACCGGGGCTAGCAGCGATCGTCTCGTATTGACTGATAACCTTTCCGGCCGTGTCGATTTCTACAGACGCATCTCCAAATTGCAGGACAAACTGATGACCCGTTGATGGTGGTGTTTGCAGTCGAAACACCTCGCCCAAGGCGAGCAAGGCAGCGGCGTTGGCATTGGTGCTTCCCCAGCCGCTTGCTTCCCCACGCGCAATCAGTTCGTCAAAGAGCAGCTCTGTTTTCAGACCTTCTGGCTCAACGGTATAAAGCGATCTAGCGACGCTAGCAAGCGTCTTGACCTCGCTGGAATTGATTAACCCACCCCAGCTCTCTGCCCGATACTGCAATCCTTGGTAGACCTCCTCCCCGTTTTGAATCGCGAAGACCAAACTTTTTGAGAGATCCTGGCTGAGCCGATTAATTGACTCGGTTTCCTCTCGTGCCTTTCTAAGAAAAGCATACATGATTTTAGCTTCGCTATAGAGATCCATTGTCAGGGCACGTGCAAGCAGGTCGTGCGCGTAGGCATCTTGAAAGTCATCAGCCATCGCCAACGCATGAAGGGCTTCCGCACGCTCGACATGGGACCTGCCATTAATAAAATGACTATAATCCGAGCGCAGGGAGGCTCTCAAACCACTAAGCCCTTTTTCCAAGAGTTTCTCATCAAATTCGTAACCCTGTGCTTTTGCCATCAACAGAAACTCTACCACATAAGCGGTTAGACTGACATAGCTACGGGAGCCAGGCCAGCAGCTGTAAAGCCCACTGGGGTGCAGCACACTCTCCAGATAGGCAAAGTTCTCTCGCATTGACAAGTCAATGGCTTCGGTACGATCTCCTCGACCAATCTGATCGAGCAGGTTTTTGAGTGCCAGCTCAGACATCAACTGGCTGATGCGCTGCTCCGTGCAGTCATACGGGTAACGCGTCAAGTAATCGAGCCCCGATAGCATCTTCACCAATGCGGGTTGATAGGTCAATAGCACAGATTGGCGAACGTTTCCGGGCCTAGGTTCTTCTTCGAGGGACGGGAAAAAGATTGTCTCAGCCGGCGTGAGCGGCACGAAGGCTTCTAACCGGCGTCTTTCGCTGTCATTTTTGACCGGCAACGTCACTTCAAAAGCATCCATCGCTCCATCAACTTCTCGCTTAACAGCGAGGCGCACCTTCACCTCACTGGTTTTATCATCAGTAGGGGCTGATGCAGTGACCTTCATCGGAAAGTAGAGCTGTTTGGGCTGATCCTTCACCCAGTCCACCGAGTGCTGCATCTTACCGTCGACCTCCAATCCTTCTACCTGAAGCTCAACCTGTCCTGGCCCCCCTTCGCCTTCGACGATTCGACCAATGCCGCCCGCGACAAAATTATCCCCCGGACGCACAAAGCGCGGCAGCGCAGATTGAACGATCAGCGGCAAACGAATGGAGAGGACGGATTTGGCGTAACCGAAACGGGCAGCACCGTCAGTCACCACCGCTCGCACAGCAAAGTCTGTCAGATTATCAGGCAGGTCAATGGTGAGTGTTGCAACACCTTCAACCACCTCCACAAGGGGGTTGTAATAGGGAACGGACTGGAAGTTTTTCCGCACCGTTACCTTGCCAAACAGCGCATATCGTGCGGCCATTGCGTCAAACCCAAGTCTTCCATCCCCACCGGGCACCTCGTTCACGGTTAAATCTCCGATAACCTCGTTCCGAGTGTCACGGATACGAATGTGGGCTTTCACTTCATCAATGAAGGAGGGTAAAGGATCCAATCGTTGCTCATGACCGAGGGCAAGGACAGCCCGATCGACTAGCCAGAGGGTAACTTCACCGTTTAGCGGATTTCCATCGGGATCGCTGAGTTTGATTGTCATCGGCATGGATGCGCCGGGCAGGTTTTGAGTGGGATGCTCTAATTCAATCTTGAGTTGATTATCCCGCGGGTTGACTTGAACCCAAGCGGTGCTTGCCATGGTAATCGGTTTGGCAACATCAACTGTGCTCGCATCAGCCATCTCTATCCCTTCAAGCCGTCCACGCAAAAGCAGCGAATGTACCGGCATACGTGGTGTCATGTCTCCGGTAATCGGTATAGGGAAAATCCCCTGACCGTTTTCAATATTAACCCAATGGTACTGATTGGCTTTCGGAGCTTCCACGATAATCAGGGCACTTGCCTGCTGAAATGGACTTTTTAGGAGCAGGTTGACTACCTCCCCCGGATCGTATGCAGTTTTGTCCGGTGTAGTTTCAAAGACATTCGCCTGCGGCTTCTCCCACGCCACGGCGGTATCGTCAGCAACGTACAGATCGGCGGATGCACTTTGTCGCCTGCCAAGTCTGTCGTGAGCTGCAATTTCAACGACGTAAATGCCTGCCGCTTCGACAGGCAATGATAGTGTCATCGGTTCAGTGGTTGAAACCAGCGTTTGTTGGATCAAAGGAACATCTACCACGTCGGTTACATATTCAGCCCTTCCTGTCGTGAAATCGCTCTCCTTGAGGTACGAATGCCACTGACGGTGCATCAGACGCAAATGGAATTCCAACCCTTCCAGCGGCTTTCTCTCATGGTTCAACACCAGCACCTGTGGATTGATAACTAGTGTATCCTTGAGAAATCGATCTAGTTTCAACCCCAAAACAAAAGCAGGAGCCGCCAACACACTTTTAGCGGCTGTGACCGTCTGTTCATCGGCACCACGCACCGTCGCTTCCACCACATATAGACGGGATCTGCCATCCGGTTCCAAGGCAGGGTTGAGTTCCAGCGTTGCAGAACCGTTTTTGTCTGTGACCTCCTTTTTGGTGATGCTTCCTGCGCGGAAAGGAGCCCCGTCACTAAAACGCTGATCTGTTGAAAATAGAAACCCGGCGTATTCGGTTGGTGCACCGAAGCCATCGGCCTGCTGTGTAACCCGCCAAGTAACCTCCTGATCGACCACCCTGCCGCCGGCATAGTAGTCAGCGGTCATCGTTAATGTGAATGCCCTATCTGTCGGAACGATATCCGGTCCGGACAGTTGAACCTCAAAGCGAGGGATACGATAACTCTCCTTTTTGAAGGTTACAGCAGCCAATTCATTCTCGCTGATATCGAGAAGGCTCGCTCGATAGCTTCCTGTGGGCAAATCTTTCTCATCAAATTTATGATAAAAACTGCCGAGCTCCGTAAAGGTGAGCGGATATGTCCACTTTTTATCTCCCGGTCCTTCCATCCGCAGAGTTCTGGGACGATGCCCCTCATATTTGAGGCTGCCCCTATGTCGCAGCCGCAAATATCCTTTGATGTGGACAGGTTCTTCCGGGCGATACACAGGGCGTTCTGTAAAAATATGGGCCTTTCGCACCGGCTTGTCTTTGACTTGGCGTGGAGACCTCTCTAGCCAAGCAAGCCAACTTCTGCGTGAACTATACCAGTGGTTGTCCAGAAAATGGGGCGGTGGCTTAGCGGGATTAAGTGTCAGCACGTCCCCTTCGTGACTAACCACGATGCGGCGTAGAACGGCTTTAATCTCCTCTTTGTGCTCATAACGGAACTGTCCTGTGCTGTCGGTGATGCCTGAAATAATCGGCATCCAGACCTTTTCTGAATCGCTATGATACCGTCCTTCGACAATCACCTTTGCCCCAACCACAGGCGTACCGGTACTCAAAGCAGTTACGACAAAGTTCACCGCTGAGTCTTCCTCAACCGTGCTGAGGCTCAAATCGGTCACTTGAATACGAGCATAATTTCGTTGGGTGCTGCTGCCGATTTTACGATAGCCCAAGAGGTACGTCCCCGGTCGGTTTTCGCCGGAGATTTTTGCCAATAAAGATTTCAGATTGAGACCAAATCGGAGGGTGCCCATTCGATCCTTCATCGGCAGCGGAACCAACCGCGAAACGAGCGGACTCCCAAGTAGCTGGATCTGTTTTGACATATTTGTGGCAAAAGCGGGCTCTTCACCCGGCCCCGGGGGGCGGGCTTCCTCATTGACTGTCACAGGCCTGCCCGGGAAAGGCCAAAAATTTCGATCCAGTGGATCTAGCTTATAAACCCGCAAATCGACCTGTTCTTCACCACGTCCCTCCATCGGAAATTTCTGCGCCCCATAGCGTTCAAGGATTCCCCTGCTTTGCCGCCATCGCAGGTAAGGATCGGCCTGGGTATAGTAAAAATAGAGGGCGGTGTCACCAAATGTCGATAGATCTCTGCCGTTTCTGTCCCTTAAAACCGTTTCTTGAAGAGTTAATCGGTAAATCTGCTCTCTTTCGGGACTAAAGTGGAGATTGAGTCGCTTTCCAGAAATCTTAAAACGGAAATTCCTCACAGTGGGCTCAAATCGAACCAATTGCTTCACTGCTGCCATCGAAACAGGTCCCAGGTCGTGGCTGAATTCAAGAAAGAGCGGCTCATCGCCATCTCCACCTTGAAGGGGTTGCTCTATTGGATAGGTACTACCTTTAGCGGCAACAGGAAAGACGACACTCTCACAACCGATGCCGGTCAATCTAAAAACGGTTTGGGTCCCAAAAGTGTATCGAACAAGTGCCCCCTTTAAGCGCTCATCTAACGAGAGCTGCAGCGTCATAGTGACCAACCTACCATAAGGAATAGGATTGCCAAAACTAATCTGGTACTGGACTGCATCCCGAATTGATGCCCGTTCAATCTCTTTTATGGTAAAATCCTGAGTCGTCAATTGTAGAGATGCAGGCACCTTCCCGTCACTGGTAGCTTCTAGCCCCGGTGTCGGGCGCACTTCAAAACGAAGCATCGCACTCAACTCGTCAACATTTAGCCGGTCCGCAAAGGATAGCTGTATTTCTTGAATCGGCTCCAGTTCTCGACTGCCGTTAGAGGGTGAAATACTTTTCGGTGCTGCCATTAGCGTAACAAGGGTATGTGCCACTCTGTTGACAGTTATCTTAAAGCGACGCAGGGCGGGCCAACGCACGGTGGGCAAGAACTGTAGAGTTTTGGCGTCCAACCATCGATATTCGCCGGGGTGATTGGGCTCAATTTGGAGCAGCGCGCCGGGGTCATCCGCCGGTTCACCGGCTTTCTGCCCCCTGCCTTCAAGGAAAAAAACGGTAACAGGATCGTAGCCTCTCAGGAAAATTTCGGGAACAACCACCACTTCTTCTTGACCAAAGGCACCCCAAACGATATTCAGCATAAGGGTCAAACTAACTAGTATTGTGGCTTTTACTTTCATGACTTTCTTTCCTTTTAGCTATCCAAACTTGTCCTGTCCGTTTTAAGAAAGATTAATTGTGGACACTATCCGGGCGGCTTCGTCCCAATAGGTTCAGCAAGCGATTATCGGCGGTTTGTAGGTAATCTTCGGGAACGGGCACCTGATTACACAAGTTAAAGCGCCAATATGCCCATCGTGCAGCGTACTGCGATTGTAAGATATAGCGTGTGCGATTGGATCGGTTGGGCGCCCCGCGATGCCAGCACTGAGGGTCTTGCAAGTAGATATCCCCAGCCTTACAGAACACCGATGTAGGGCCGCGACCTTCAAACTCCGGATAATCTTGATCATTCGGTCCGCGTCCAGAATAGTGGCTACCGGGAACGTACTGCGTTGGACCCTGATTCATAGACTCAATGTCTGTGAGTGCCATCTGGACAGTAATCCACAAGACCTGCATTTTAATCCGTGGATCAAAGCGAGGCACCTCTTTGGGGAGCGGGAAATGCACCTGACCATCGACATGCCACCGCTCAATAGATAAACCGGGTAGGTTTCGTAGGACATTTTGCCCACAGAACTTACAATCTTTCCCCACAATAGCTTCAGCCAAACTGAGAATGGGTTCTCGAAGGAGCATATCTCGAAAGATTGGATCCAGTTCAATTGTATTTCTCAAAATGAACGGAAGCTCCTCCCCGGATTCATCATGCTGTCCCAGCTGGATGTACCTCGTATCGGCGAGGTGAGGATTCGTTTTTTCAGCAAGAGACGCATCTGCAAAGAGTCTATCGGTTGTGTCACGCAGCGCAGTGATTTCTTCAGGCGTCAATACACCGGGGATGTGCACAAACCCATCACGATGGAACTGTTGGACAATCTGCTGCGTCTTTTCTTCATGAAACGGTTCACCCGGTATGATTGGACTAGTGTTCATGATAATCCTTTCTGTAATCCAAGTTGCTAGAGCATGTTAACATTTTACAGCAATTGTAGGGAACAGGAATCTCCGTTCCATTTGTTCTAAACCACTCTATTTTAACTCAAGTTGCTAGCCGCAAAACATTGTTGAGAAGTGCTCGAAAGTTTCAGAATTTTCAGAGTAAACCGAAAAACTTGATAAGCCAAAAAGGGGCAGAACTTACGCTATGACTCATTTCTGAGCATTGTGCACAAATTTGCACAAAAAGGTGCTTAGAAAATTACTCTGAAATTTTAGTGCCTATCTTAACGCAAGTAGTACATGTCGCCCCGTTGGAGCTATGTTGGTTCATGGGACGGAGGTTAAGGCATACGGAGTATGCCTAATACTAGCAACTTAAGTTATTTTATCATAGGCTAACTGGTAAATCCACACAAAGGCATCATTGGTCTCCTCCTGCAACCGGTATTTGATGATGAAGTCTGAATCAGGATTTTCAGGAGTTAAGGATTAACAGGAGGATATGAATCAAATATCTTTTCGCTGCATGGCGACGATGACTTGTGGTATCCCGATGACCACGGCAATGAAAACTACCAAAGCCATGACCAGCATAAAGATGTGGTTTAATCGTTCGCCTAATGTTTCGATTTCGCCGGTCAGGTGTTTGTCCAACGCTTTGATGATTGAGCGAATCTTCTCAATGTCTGCTGCGGTCAGGGCGCTGAACGCGGGGACAGCAAAGAGTAAAGATATTACGCTCAAAACTGTGATTAACTGCATTTTAGGATTCTTTGGTTGGGTCATTTTCCCAACCCCAGCCGGTATTTGATGATGAAGTCTGAATCAGGATTTTCAGGAGTTAAGGATTAACAGGAGGATATGAATCAAATTGATACCGACTACAAGCCTTCAATTTTTTCGTCTTGTGTACGTATGTCTTTTCGCTGCATGGCGACGCTGACTTGTGGTATCCCGATGACCACGGCATCGTTCGCCTAATGTTTCGATTTCGCCGGTCAGGTGTTTGTCCAACGCTTTGATGATTGAGCGAATCTTCTCAATGTCTGCTGCGGTCAGGGCGCTGAACGCGGGGACAGCAAAGAGATGAAGTCTGAATCAGGATTTTCAGGAGTTAAGGATTAACAGGAGGATATGAATCAAATATCTTTTCGCTGCATGGCGACGATGATTTGTGGTATCCCGATGACCACGGCATCGTTCGCCTAATGTTTCGATTTCGCCGGTCAGGCGTTTGTCCAACGCTTTGATGATTGAGCGAATCTTCTCAATATCCGCTATGGTCAGGGTGCTGAACGCGGGGATAGCAAAGAGATGAAGTCTGAATCAGGATTTTCAGGAGTTAAGGATTAACAGGAGGATATGAATCAAATATCTTTTCGCTGCATGGCGACGATGATTTGTGGTATCCCGATGACCACGGCATCGTTCGCCTAATGTTTCGATTTCGCCGGTCAGGCGTTTGTCCAACGCTTTGATGATTGAGCGAATCTTCTCAATATCCGCTACGGTCAGGGTGCTGAACGCGGGGATAGCAAAGAGATGAAGTCTGAATCAGGATTTTCAGGATTTAAGGATTAACAGGAGGATATGAATCAAATATCTTTTCGCTGCATGGCGACGATGATTTGTGGTATCCCGATGACCACGGCATCGTTCGCCTAATGTTTCGATTTCGCCGGTCAGGCGTTTGTCCAACGCTTTGATGATTGAGCGAATCTTCTCAATATCCGCTACGGTCAGGGTGCTGAACGCGGGGATAGCAAAGAGTAGAGATATTACGCTCAAAACTGTGATTAATTTCATTTTAGGATCCTTTGGTTGGGTCAGTTTCCCAACCCCAGCCGGTATTTGAGGTCGTAGTTGATGATGAAGTCTAATTCTTCGTCGGTTAAGCCGTAGTGTTGGGCGAGCAGCCGGTCAATTTCGTCTATGATGGGTTTGGAGTGACGCGGATAGAACTCGTCATAGACGACGCGTCCGGTGGTTTGGTAATAAGTCTCCTTGCGCTGGGCGTGGCGTCTTAAATCCATCATCAGGTCATCGGAAATTCTACAAAGCCTGTGCTTCATTGCCTCTTCTATTCTATCAACGCCGATTGGGAAATGTCTAATCTCACGTAAATTCAAGTGGCGGCAATCAGAGAGAAGAATAAACCACCAATAAAAGAGTGAACTGTTCAAAGTTGCTACGACTACGCCTGCATCTAATTCTGTTGTTAAATACAAAGGTTTGACCTGGGTTGACATTTTTTCGCCATCTCGTTCATTCCAGAAATAGGGAACAAAATCCGTAGCACGGATCCAGTATTGGGGTGAATTATGAAAATAACAAGGAAATTGTCCAGTCTTAAAACTCAAAATAGATCTATTTGTATTCTTGAGCTTGGTGGCAATGCGTTTCCCGACAGAGTCTCCTATCTTAGGGAACGCACCTTTAAAGCAAATTTTGGTTATATCTTCATAAGCTATGTCCTCAAAGAGAGTCGAACGGGCTTTCGTAAACCATCTTTTATATTGCGTGGCATACAGTTCAGTCATATCCAGGTTTTTTTCTTTTTTAGAGAGGAAAATGGTGGCACGTATATGCTGTAAGTCATCAAAGAGTTTTCCCGGTCTGTCATCGAAATTGGCAAACCAGCTTTTTCGGTGTCGTGTCTTGAAGAGTGATTGTGCCGGTATCATGCGATCAGTACATACTAAAGGCAATTGGACAATCATTCCAACTAGCCCTTTATTTAAATTAATAGATCTTTCAATGGTCATCGGATACAAATTCCCGCACTTTTCGGTTTGGGCTTCCATTACTGTGTATTGTTTTTTTACTTTGCTATATTCTACATACGGTGGATTGCCGATAATTACATCAAAGCCACCGGCCTTGAGAATGCCGTAAAACTCTATGAACCAATGAAACGGCTTGTGTGAAGAGAGCCACTTCTGGTAAGCAGCTTTCTTGTTCGGATCTACGCCGTACTCTCCGGCAAGGTATCGGTTGAGTTCATCTTCTAACGCTTTGAGCTTATCGCGTAAGGCCTGTTTGTCATTAGACTTGACGGCCCCGCCCAATTCCGTCTGCTGCTGACGAAACAGAGCAAACAAATACTCGACATCCTCTGCCTTTTCTTGGAGGCTTTCCATGGTGTTGTCGAAGTCTATTCTGTTTTCGGTGACCGCTTTTTCTACTTCGTCGTATGTCGCATAGCCGACGAGTGTATTCCCCCCCTGTATATTAAAGTCGATGTCGGGGAGCGGTTCAATCTGTCGCACGTCCTCGATCTGTGCCACCATTTTGAGGAAGAGCCGCAACTTGCAAATTTCTATCGCCTCCTCCATAATGTCTACACCGTAAAGGTTGTTGATAATAATTGACTTCAGGATGAAATAGCGGCGGTTGGGGTGTTGATCGATGCTTTTAAGGATTTTGCGAAAATCTCTACCCCCCCGCAAGCGGGGCGAGTGTTGTAGGTCGTCAAGGAATATTTCCATCTGATCCAGACACGCTTCGTAGAGCGGTTCAAGGATATTGAGGGCGGCAAATAGGAACGCGCCGGAACCGCAGGTCGGATCGAGGATGGTCACCTGAGTGATGGCTTTCCAGAAGGCGCGCAGTAGCTCGGGCCCTTCACAATTTTCGATCACGTCCTGTGCGAATTGACGGATGTCGAGATTATAGGTAATGAGTGCATTAACCTCATCTATTTCGCCGTTTGACAGCTGGGTGCGAACTGCTTCGTATCGGCTCCGCCGTGCGACGGTCTCTCGCCATGTTTCGGTCGGCAAAGCGTATTCATCGGGCGCAAGTGTGTTCCACAGTCCGCGTTTGGATACATCGTCAATCCCTGCCGCAATCTCCGATGGCAGATCTCCTTTGACACCTGTTTTGACAGCATCGTAGATGTAACGGTCTGGGTTGGCTTGTAGCAGTCCCCAGACACTTGCTTCCCCCTCGAAAGCGATTTTACACTCCTTGCGTGCGGCATCAAACAGGAACGGAATCACCGTGTTTTTGCTGATATACTCCGTGATGTCCTCTTTGGTGTAGTACGCGCCCATCTGCTTCTGGTTGATATATTTTTCAAAGATGTAACCGAGGACATCGGGGTTAATCTCGTTATCGTTCCGCAGTGGACGTTCATCGAGGTGCCATTGGTAATCTTCAAAGAAGTTAAAAAGCTTCTCGAATGCAGCGTCAGCGATTTGAATCCTTTCCCCATAAATTTCTTCAAGTTGGTGTCGTTGGAAGATGCCGCCGTTCAGGTAAGGCACTTTTCCGAGCAAGCGATGTACCTCTCTGCTCCGTTCCGATTCTGGTTTTGCAAATCCCTCAAAGAAGAGTGGACAGAGAAAATCGGTGTAGTATCGATCATTACCGTTGACTTGGCTTCCTGTCAGCTTGGTCCGCAAATATTCAATATCGTCGTTCAGGAAGCCCTTTTTCTGAATAAAGTAGATGAACATCAAGCGATTCAGCATCACAGAGGCGTACCAGCGTTCCATCTCTGAATCGGGAATCCCTTCGAGAAAATTGAGGAACTGGGCGTGTTCCGTCTTGAAACGGTCATAGAATCGTTTGGTCACGCGTTCTACGTCAAAAGCTGCCCGAACGCGCCCGGTGACGTCCGGCAGTGTGATGTCTTCTTCCTCGTCGAAGCTAACAGCAATCGTTTCCAGTTTTTGAATTAGGGACTCACCGGACTGTTCAGAATCGTAACGGTGTTCACGACATGCGAGGGGTTTCCCCGGCTCCCGTTTGACCCATTGCCAAATCTGTGTGGTTCTCTCAGTGTTAGTATAAATAATGAGGTGTTCGTGGACAGATTTGGCAACCTCCCGTTGAATTTTACGCCGGGTCGCATAATCTGGAATATTTCCATCGGTCCTTGCCGGGCAGTGAAAGACAACCATCCCGCGTTTCTCGGCAATTGCGATCAATAGGTATTCGGTTTCATCAATGGTAATGTTGAGACTTTGTGTGTGGTAATCCCAACCGAGCTCTTCAATCAGGAGCGTTTCAAATTCAAAGTCTCCAAGGAGTTGGCAGGTTTGGTCGCGATTAATTGGCATCGGTGTTCTCTCCTTCGCTGGCGGCAAGCCCCAATGAACAGATAATCTGCGGTTCTCGTGTTCGCGCCTCCTCTTGAATAATACAGAGCCGATCTTCGTTCCGCAGCGCGATTACCCGTTCCGCCAGGGCTTGATCGGAAATATCGCTACGCAGTTGGCGATTCAGGGCGTCGGTCGCCTCCTGACGCAACGGGTATCGATTGATGTCTTCAATGGCTCGTCCGAGGTCTTGCGTATCAAATAGCATTCCTTTTACCTCGTTGGCGTACTGCTTCAGCCGTTCATAGGTACGGAACCGCGCCCCCGACGGTCGTCCGAGGCCTCCGCCAACCGACTTTTCCTCATCTATTATCAACTCTGTCCCCCGTTTCACAAGTTGATGGTGTTCTGCAAGCGGGGGCAGTGCAGATCAACTCAACGGCTTCTAAGTGTTCCTGTGGCGTAATATTCCCTTTCGTCTGACCTGTCAGAAAGTGCTATTACTGAAAGGACACTCTTATTCATTTTGAAGGTATCTATCATACTCATCTGTTTCTCCCTTACTTCTTGAGATTCCAGTTGAGCCACATCGGGAGTTGCTGAAAATGACCCCCCCACTGGAGTTTTAAGGAGCAACTTAGGTCATTCAGAACAACCCAACCTTTACGCATTGGTAACAGATCCATCGCGTCGGCGGAGGAGAGGTCCCTGCCCAATCCCCGCAGGATTTGCAAGTGCCAAGTCCTCATTGAACTCGACCCCAAGCCCCGGTAACTCGGGAACTGGAAAGCGCGAGCCTTCAGGCTGCGGTTGGACAGGAAATAGGTCCGTATCATAGCGTCCCGAACGTTCCGTTGGCGATTCCCTTATCTCGAGCCATGCAAAATTGGGCACCGCCGCCGCCAAGTGAATTGTCGCTGCAGTACAAACCGTTCCCAAGGGGTTATGCGGCATGAGGTCAATGTAGTGCACTTCCGCCAAACTAGCAACCTTCATCGCCTCTGTCAACCCCCCAACATTGCAAACGTCAAGACGAACAAAATTGGTAATCCCCCGTTCAATGTAAGGAAGAAAATCCCATTTGCTCGAAATCTCCTCCCCAATCGCGAAGGGCACATCTACCATCGTTCGCAACGATTCATAGGCCTCCGGCGTCTCATCTCGGATTGGTTCCTCCAAAAAATCAAGGGTGCCGGGAGGCATCCGATGACAGAAAGAAGCCGCTTCCGCAACACTGAGACGATGATGGTAGTCAACGCCGAGGACAGGTTCAGGACCAATAGCCTCTCGCAGCTGTGTCAGCCACGTCGCTGTCAGCGCAATTGATTCGCGAGGCTCGAAAATATTTTGATTCGGTCCCTCCGCCCCCCGCGCTATCCATGTCCGGATGACATTCCACCCATTTTCAATCAATAAATTGGCATCCGCGATCAGCTGCTCTGCCGATTGGGCGTGGGTTGTCGCGAAGCAAGGGACATAATCCCGTTGTTTCCCACCAAGCAGTTGATAGACCGGAACCCCCAAAGCTTTACCGGCGATGTCATGAAGCGCGATGTCAATTGCAGCGATGGCGGCGGTGAGGACACGGCCGCCCTCAAAATATTGGCTCCGATACATCTCCTGCCACAAAGCCCCGATACGCATCGGATCTTGACCGACCAGAAATTCACGATAATGCCGAACGGCTCCACTCACAGCCAAAGCGCGGCTGGGTATGCCAGCTTCACCCACCCCATAAATCCCCGCATCAGTCTCCACTTTCACCACAAGTTGGGTGCCGCCTACCCGCACCGGAAACGCCTTAATATCAGTAATCTTCATCAAACACCCTCCTGTATAATTTGGATATTTCAATTGACTCGGTTTATTCATCGTGGTATATTTTTATTGTATCAGGTTTATACAATTTACCCAACACAATTATTCGGTATTAACTTGTGTCAACATTAACAAAAGGAAGGTGATTCACGAGGGCAAAAAATGTGTGGAGAACTAAGGGTGCGAAACAACGTGTGCAAAGTCCCCAGTCCCATCAAGATTGGGGGCAAATTGTATGCTATTCAACGCTGCAGGGTGTAATTTCTGTTTTGATGATGTGCTTATCTACTGCTGCGTCTGTGTGGGTGAACTATCAGGCGGGTATGGATGCTTATAAACGAGGAGATTACAAAACCGCAGCGCAAGATTATTTCTTGGCACAGTTTAAACTTGGTGCGATGTATAAAAATGGTAGGGGTGTTGCTCAAAACTCGTCATCGCGCATATGTGGTATAATCTCGCGGGAATATCAGGTATGGAGATAGCCTACGAAGAGCGCGATAGAATCGCTGAAGCGATGACTCCTGCTCAAATTGCGGAAGCCCAGCGTTTGGCGCGTGAATGGAAACCGAGGAAGAAGGCCTAATGGACAAACGCTAACGCGGAATGGAAAGGAATACTGAATGAAACGAGTCGCCAAGCCAGAAGGGAAATTTAACGTTGTTATCGAAGATGCACCGATGCCTGAACCCGGTCCCGGCCAGGTCCGTGTCAAAGCCGTGCGGAGCCTCATCAGTCGAGGCTCAGAGATGGGAGGACGGTATACCCGCGAATATGCGGTCAATCCCGAAAGCATGGGATATTCACTCGCAGGAATCGTCGACGCCGTCGGCGATGGAGTTGAACACTACGCTATAGGTGATCGCGTTGTCGCTTCAGCACCACATGCACAATATACCGTTCGGCCCGTCCATTTGAGCTCGCCCCAAGACCAAGCCCAAGTTGTCCCCATGCTACCGTCGGTGAATTTCGACCAAGCAACCTACTATCCGCTGACCTCCGGTGCCGTGTCTTGGATAGACATCGAGGACATCCAGCCTTACGATACGGTGGTCATTATTGGACAGGGGTTAGTCGGCAGCCTCCTGATGCAGGTCGCAAAAGCCAATGGACGTGGGCGTATTATTGCAGTGGACACACTTGATAGCCGATGCACACTCTCCGAGGAGTTAGGGGCAGACGCAGTCATCAATGCCAGCGACGAAAATCCCGTCCGAGCTGTCCAGAAATTGACCAACGGAGTCGGCGCGAACATAGTGGCTTACGCTGTCGGTGGACCGGCGGGGCCGAAAGCCTTCGATCAGGGCTTGGATATGCTAGCGGTCGGTGGGTTGCTACATCTGATTGGCTTATATGAAGATCAACCGTTGCCGCTCATGTCGAGCAAGATCCAACGGCGGAGACTCCTCGGCGGCTATTATGGCCAAGTTGTTCCCGCCGGCGTAGCACTGCGAGCGATGCAGCTGCTCGGTTCAGGGGTTATCCAGACAGAGAAAATGACGACCCACCGCTTCCCTTACACCGAAGCTGCTGCCGCATTTGACCTGCTCTACACCCGAATGAATGAGGCACTGGGGGTGCTGCTCGATTGGGAAGTGCCGGACGCTTGATTTAGCCAAGAATCCCATGAGCTATATTCTCCACACACTTTCTGAGTGATGAGATATGTCTATAGAATGCGTGAAACGTGATGCCTGAACACAACGTACATGGTCCATCAGTTTAATGAACTTCTTAAGAGAGGAGAAATACCCATGCCAAACAGTCACCGCCCCTCAGTACGAGGGAAACGTTATCTTGTCTCATCGCTTCACTATCTCGCAACGATGGCGGGAGTTCGCATCCTCGAAAGTGGAGGCAACGCCGCCGACGCCGGTGTAGCGACTGGCATTTGTATCAACGTCCTGCAGCCCGGTTCTGCACACTTTGGTGGCGTCGCGCCGATTATCTACTGTCCAGCGTCAGGTGGACCCGTTGAAACGGTTAGCGGGCTCGGACGATGGCCCCAAGCTGCAACGATGGACTACTTCCACAAACATCACAGCGGAGATCTGCCCGCCGGGATTCTGCGTACAGTCACCCCCGCAGCTCCCGATGGATGGCTGACGGCACTTGCGCGATTCGGCACAATGACGTTTGAACAGGTCATCCAACCCGCCTTAGACCTTGTGGAAAACGGGAGACCCGTCGATGACCAGTTTTACGGACTTGTAAGTGGGGACAGCGTCAGAAATTGCCCCTCAACCGCCGCGGTGTACAACCCCGGTGGACATGTACCCCACATTGGAGAGATCTTTGTCCAAAAAGACCTCGCAGAAACTTTCAAGCGGATGATCGAAGCCGAACGCAAAAATAGTGGAGATCGACATGCCGGTATCCATGCGGCACGTGACCTAATCTACAAGGGTGAAATCGCCCACGAAATCGCCGATTTCTATCGGGCAGAGGGTGGTCTGCTGACTTACGAGGATCTGGCATCGTTTTCAGTGCGCGTCGAGCCGCCGGAGCATATCACCTACAAAGGCTATGATGTTTACACCTGCGGACCCTGGTGTCAAGGTCCCACACTAAACATGGCGTTGAAAATCCTCGAAGGGGTTGATCTGAAGGCGGTTGGACACAACAGCGCGGACTATCTCCACACCATGGTCGAATCCCTCAAGCTCGCCTTTGCAGATAGGCACGCCTACTTTGGCGACCCTGATTTTGTGCAGGTGCCAATGGCGGGATTACTAGATGGAAGATATGCCGCCGAAAGGCGCAGAGCAATTGACCCACAACACGCTGCGCCCGATATGCCGGTGCCCGGCAATCCGTGGCGATTCCATCCCGAACCCCGTCGCGAAAATGGTCCCTTCCCAACTTTGAATCCGGATTGTCCCCGACCGGAATATACATCCGAATGGGAAACGGATACCAGCTACATCTGCGTGGTTGATGAAGTCGGCAACGCCTTTTCAGCAACGCCCTCAGACGGCGTTGGGGGAACACCTGTCATTCCGGGCTTGGGCTTCCCAATCTCGTCGCGTGGCACACAGACATGGCTCGATCCGGAGCATCCGTGTTGTCTGCAGCCGCGGAAGCGTCCACGCCTCACACCGAACCCCGCGCTGGCTCTCAAGGATGGAAAGCCGTTCATGCCTTTCGGCTGCCCCGGTGGAGATGCACAGGTTCAGGGGATGCTACAGGTCTTCCTCAATATCGTCGAATTTGGGATGGAGCCGCAGGAGGCTATCGAGGCACCCCGCGCTGTTACGCACAGTTTCCCTAACTCGTTCTGGCCCCACGGTATTCAGCCCGGCGAGGTGACCGTTGAAGCGCGTGTTGACGCGGGGGTACGAGAGGTTTTAAGAGAACGCGGACACATCGTCCACGATAATCAAGACTGGGGATCGGTCAGCTGTGTCTGCGCTATCACCGTCGATCACGATACCGGCGTCCGTACGGGCGGGGCGGATCCAAGATCAACATCGTACGCAATCGGATGGTAAGGCATGGTAAACACCTCAAACCGAAAACAGGTAAGCGTCATCGGCGGCGGTATCGCTGGCCTGACAACATGCTACCGATTAGTCACTGAATCAGCCCAACGCGGCATTCCCCTTGATGTGAAACTGATCGAAGCGGCAAACCGCGTCGGGGGGGCAATCCACACATCAAAGCAGGACGGTTTTGTTATCGAACACGGTCCCGACGTTTTCCTTTCCACAAAGCCGTGGGCAAAAGCCCTGTCTGAAGAGTTGGGCATCGCCGATCAGTTTCTTAGCACCAATCAGAGGGAACGACGCAGCTTCGTCCTGTGCAAAGGAAAACTGTATCCTGTTCCCGATGGCTTCTACCTGATGGCCCCCGCTTCTTTCTTACCCTTTGTAAAGACGCCAATCTTCAGTTGGCACGGAAAACTGCGGATGGGGTTAGATTGGGTCATACCCCGCCGACGAAACGATGAAGATGAATCACTGGAAGGTTTTATCACGCGTCGATTGGGAAAGGAAGCGTTCACACGGATAGCACAGCCGATGATAGGGGGCATCTACACCGCAGATGGGAAAAATCTAAGCCTCAAAGCTACGATGCCGCAATTCCTTGAGATGGAGAAGAAGCATCGCAGCATAATCAAAGCCTTGGTTGCACGAAAAAAAGAATCCCAAGGTGGGGCTAGCGGCACAAGCGGTCCTCGCTATGGCATGTTCCTCTCTTTCAAATCTGGGATGCAAACCCTGACCGATACTCTCGCCGAGCGTTTGCCTGATAATTGCATACAGCTTGGAACGAAAGTCAGTCGTCTGGATTACCGAAATCAGGAGCAGAAATGGCAGATACATCTAGCGAATGGGAAACAGATGGAGAGCGATCTAATCTGCGTTGCGCTCCCCGCACACCATGCAGCGGACTTAGTCGAAACGGTCGCCCCAAGCCTGTCGGAATCCCTCGCCTCTATCCCCTATGCCTCCTCCGCCATTGTGAACCTTGCTTTCCGCCGATCGGATATTGAACACCCTCTCAACGGAATGGGCTTTGTTGTACCCGCCGTTGAGGAACGCTCGATTATCGGATGCACATTCAGCAGCGTTAAATTTGCGGGACGTGCGCCAGAGGACTATGCCCTGTTACGCGCTTATGTGGGCGGAGCAGGAAGCAGGGGAGAGACGTATTTCCGCCGCTCCGAATCGGAGATAGTCGAATCCGTTCTTAGGGAGCTGCACGAATTGCTTGGACTCAAAGGAGATCCGCAGTTGGCTTTCGTGTACAAACACCCGAACGCAATGGCGCAATACCATCTGGGGCATCTGGAGCTGGTGGCAGAAATCGAGACGCAAGCGAGAAAGCTGCCCGGGTTTGCACTTGCTGGAAACGCCTATCGCGGAATCGGCATCCCGGATTGTGTCAACAGCGGGGAGCAAGCAGCATCTCTTCTTCTGGAGTAAAGATTAAAATGACATCAGCTTTGAATATACGAATTTTATTAATTTCTCTGCTCCTTGTATTCACGAGGACGGGTGGACAGATAGCGGCTGCTGGCGAAACCGAAGAGGAATCAATCTTCACGCCTAGCTATCTTAGCTATGATAACATTTACCGAGATTTTACACAGAAAAAAATGTGCAAGAGGTGTCACCCAGCAATCTGGCGTGAATGGGAGAGATCGATGCACGCCAAGGCGTGGGAGGATCCAATCTACCAAGAAGCCGCGAGTCAGGTCGAAGATCGCGAGAAGAAGTGCGATCCGTGCCATGCCCCCGAACCGATTCTAATCACCGGTATCGGCAAAATGCCGAAGCTGCGAGCCGGAGATCGGAAGTATGGCGTTTCTTGCATCGTATGCCATATCGACGCACACGGCGCAATGCACGGACCCCACGAGAGCACCAATCCGATGTATCATGCGAACGTGACTTCCGAGGCTCACGCCAAGCCGACTGAACTTTGCGCTACCTGCCACGGTCAACCGAGTGTGCCTGAACACAATCAGGTTGCCAGCTTCAACAACAGTCCCGCTGCGGAAAAGGGGTTGAACTGCGCCACCTGCCACATGCCCGCTGTCAAACGGTCGCTAAGCGTCCATAGCTACGAAACTGTCTCGGTCCGGCGGCATACATGGATAGGCAGCCGTAGTGTTAGTAAACTCAAAAGTGCTGCAAACCTGAAAATTGTCCGAGCAGAGGGCAAGGCGACTGTTCGTCTGACCAATAAGGCGGGACATCTCCTTCCGGGTGGAGTCTTGCGGACGATTATTCTCGACGTTAAAATCTCCGATGCGAATGGGGCGGTGAATCGCTATGAACAAGCTTTCATTTCCGACACGTCGGAGAAACCTGAAACCAACCGAATATCACCCGGTGAAACGCGAGAATTCGTGTATACTCTCAGTGACACAGAAAAAATTGAAGTAAAGCTGCATTATCGCCTGACACCGACGACGCCAAAAACCGAGTGGATCACAATGGCAGAGGCAAGCCAATAGAACCACCTTCGCTTCACGCGACAGAACCGTACTAACTCAAGTTGCTAGAAAATTCGTAGGTCGAATTTCTACACTCGACAAATACTAGCTAGACGGGTTGCTGTGCTAGGAGTTGTTTTTCTCGATTTATCGTGCATGGCTCCAATGCTATTCACATATTGCCCCGCTAGGGGGAGATTGGGCTAGTAGACTCACGCCGCCAGCCATTAAGGTGAGATAAGCAGCTTAACCAACTGCATACGAAGGTTACGGCATACGGAGTATGCCGACTACGAGCAGCTTACATCATACTAAACAACTCACAGGAGGTAAAATGACAAGATGAAACTTTCAAATCGTCCCGTTCAAGGCAGGGGTTCATGGAAGCGCGTTATATGGTATCTTATTCTGCTAGCAATAATTCTGATTTTGATCTGGCAGATGCCCGCAATTGTCCGTCGGCTGCCTATCTAACTGTTATCGCCGATTCACCGTATGAACGCGGATTCAAATCCTGGCATCTATGAAATCCATCTAATCCCCAATCACAATAATAAGGATATATCACTATGTCGAAATTAAAGAATAGATTAACTTTTGCAACCCTCATCACCCTCTGTAGTGTCATCACTCTAATTTTCGGGCAAACCGCCTTCGCTCAAGATAAGCTCGTCATTATATCACCACATTGGGAAGGTATCGAAACAGAGTTCGATACGGCGTTTAAGGAGTGGTATGCCAAGGAGACAGGACGCCAAGTCACCACAGATTGGCTCGATCAAGGCGGATCTTCCTCTGACTTCCGGTTTATCGAATCAGAGTTTAAGCGGCTGCCCGAAGGCATTGGGATAGATCTCTTTTTCGGCGGCGGGACTGACAACTACCTCAAGCTCGCCGATAAGGGCTTGCTGGCTCCCTACAAGCTATCGGAAGCTCAACTGGCACGAATCCCGAAGGAGATTTTTGGTATCCCCGTTTATGATCCAGAATATCGTTGGTACGGTGCAGCACTGTCAAGTTTTGGAATTATGTACAATGAGCAGTTGCGTGCGTTTCTAGGATTACCCGAAATCCAGACATGGAAAGACCTAACACACCCGAAACTCATCAACCGCGTCGGTGCAGCAGACCCCCGTGAGAGCGGGAGTGCACACATGATGTACGAACTCATTTTACAAGGCTACGGTTGGGAAAAAGGCTTTGAGTTAATTACGCAACTCGGTGCGAATGTCAGAGGGTTTTCCGCAGGATCAAATACAATTCCCAGAGATGTTGGGGCGGGGCAGGTTATCTATGGCATGGCAATTGACTTCTACGCCTACGGTAAGATTGCCGAAATCGGTGCAGATAAAATTAAATACGTTGTGCCACCTGATGCCGCTGTCGTCAGTCCGGACTCAATTGCCATCCTCAAAGGGGCACTCAATATGGCTGTCGCCCAGAAATTCCTCGATTTTGTTCTTTCCGATGAAGCACAAAAACTTTGGGTGTTACGCGACACCGACCCAGAGGGCCCGAAATGGAAAGGAGGGTTGAACCGTAGCAGCGTTATCCCAGCATTGTACGACAAACTTGGAGATCGCTGTGTTGCCGCCAATCCATTCGAGTTGAATCTGACTCCCATTGACTACGACGCAGAAAAAGGTGGGAAACGCTGGGATATTGTCGGAGACCTCATCGGTGCGCTTGTCATTGAACCGCATAAAGATCTGGTCAGCACATGGAAAGCCATTAATAAAAATAAAGATCCAGACAAGCGCACCGTTGCGATTCAGATTTTGGGCCAGGTTCCAATTACAGAAGCGGAAGCGATGACGCTCTCTCAGGGGAATTGGCAGCAGCCAGACTTCCGAAATCAGAAGCTAAAGGAATGGAGAGCATTTGCCAAAGAGAAGTTCAAGAAAGCGAAGAATATAGTGAAGTGATAAGGTACACCCATTGCTGATTCATATCTTGGTGCATGTTAGCAATATCGCCGCGGACCCTTGCGGTTTGTTAATTCACCTGCGAGATTGTTTCAGTGAACCGTTTGTCCACGCGCTTTATGAGCTTTCTCCATCGATAATTCAGAATATCGACTTGAGCAATGTAACTCGCAGCAACAATGATCACGAGGATTGTTGCTGCAAAATTCATCAATATTACCTCTGTCCTATTTGTTTTTACCCGTTTTTCCGGGCAAAAAAATGGCTAATCCTATTTGGAGTCAGACTGTTATTGCTGTGTGTTGTTTTCACTTGTCATCATTGGGTTTAGAGGTGAATTCAGCTCAAGTCTCCCAAAGCAGGTTAATCGCGCTCGCCTTGATGATAAAGTAACATACCGTTCCCTCTGCAAGCCCAAGCTGTTCACGGGCATCGCTCGTAACCTCCACCGACAACAAATGCCCCTCGATATCGACCGATAGCATCACGCGCCCCACTTGGACAGCGATCTGCCGGATTGTTCCACGCAAAATATTCCGCGCACTCATCCGCAGATTAGGGTCCATCGCAACGATGATATCCCGTGCCCTGAAGGCAATTGGCATCGTTACACCGGGCTCCGTCTCCGTATACGAAACCATCAGTCTTTGTTCCCCCAATGCCAATTCCGTCACGCCGCGTTCTTCGGACGCAACAACCACCGGCAAAGCGAGAATATTTTCCACGCCTGTCATCTGGGCAACAGGCAATGCCGCAGGAAACGCCAGTAGTTGGTGGGGTTCTCCACGCGCCGTAATCCGACCTTCAGAGAGCAAAAACGCCTCATCTGCAAGTGCCATCACCTCTGAAATGGAGTGGGTGACGTAAAGGAGGGGGATATCAAACGTCTGTTTGATGTGATAAAGGTAGGGTAGGATGCGGTTTTTCAAGCCGGCATCCAGAGAGGTGAGTGGCTCGTCCATTAATAGCAAGCGCGGGGACATTCCCAAAGCGCGAGCAATAGCGACCCGCTGCCGTTGACCGCCGGACAGTTGGCTTGGATACCGATCCAACAATTCTCCGATTTCAAGGATATCGATAATTGTATCGGTGTTAATCCGTTTGCCATTGTCGAGGTGGCGGGGACGACCGTAGGAGATGTTCTGCCGTACCTTCAGGTGTGGAAAAAGATACCCTTCCTGAAAGACATATCCGAAATGACGTTTTTCCGGTGGAAGACACTGCTTCTGATCGGAGGAATACAACGTTTGACCAGAAAACAGGAGTTCTCCTTCGTCAGGCTGCAGAATGCCACTAATACAGTTGAGTAGTGTACTTTTGCCGCTTCCCGATGGCCCCAGAAATGCCGTTACTTTCTCTGTGATGGTATGATCCATTTCAATCTGAAAATTGCCAAGACGCTTGCGAAAACTGAGTTTTAACATGGGACATAATCCCTAAAACGTAACTGGGGTTGAGGGGGGATAGCTCACCTCTTGATATGCAACCGTTCCGCCATCCATAGTGTAGCGAAAGCGATCAAGGTGGATAGGAACACCAGACGGTATGCGCTCATATCCTGACCGATTTGAACGAAGTTATAGATTGCCAAAGGCAATGTCTGCGTCTTTCCGGGGATGTTTCCTGCCACCATCATGGTTGCCCCGAATTCTCCAAGGCTTCTGGCAAATCCGAGGATTGCTCCCCCGATAACCCCGCGGTATGACAGGGGCAGCGTGACAGTAAGAAACACCTTCAACGGCGAGGCACCGAGCGTTCTTGCGGCATTCTCCAGTTGTGGGTTCACTGCCTCCATCGCTGTGACGATGCCGCGTACCAACAGTGGAAACGAAAGCACGGAAATCGCTAACACCACCGCTAGCCACGAAAAGACAATTTCCAGCCCGAAAAACCGGAAAAGCAGCCCCCCGATTGGTCCACGCTTACTGAGGAGAATTAAAAGGAAAAAACCGCTGACGACCGGCGGCAGTACCATCGGCAGCATGACAACGGTATTAAGGAGCGATTTGCCGGGGAATGAAAATTTGGCGAGTATCCAACCGATGAGGAGTCCCGGAGGCAGGATGAGAAGCAGACTCAACGAGGCAGCTTTGATAGATAAAACTAACGCACTGATTTCTGCTGCTATTAACATTATTTCACCACAGAGAAACCGTATTTTTCAAAGATTGCTGTGACTTCGGGGGTTTGCAGGTACTCCAAAAACGCCTGAGCGAGAAATTGATGCCCGGTGCTTCGGAGTATCGCTGCAGGATACACAATTGGGGAATGACTTGAATTAGGAAATTGGTAGATAGTTCTGACCTTCTTACTGAACCGTGCGTCCGTTTGATAGATAACCCCGATATCAACCTCGCCGGATTCCACATACGCCAAAGTGGATCGAACATCGGCACTGGGAATCAATTTTGGCTGCACGGTGGTCCAGACCCCCAAGTGTGTCAAAGCCTCTTTTCCATAAATGCCAGCAGGGACTGAATTCGGTTCGCCGATAGCAATCCGTCGAATCGAGTCTTGGGCGAGCCCCGCCCCATCAGTCATGGTAAGTGAGCTAGTGACAGGCGCAACCAACACCAACTGGTTGTTCAAGATTGCCCGGCGCGTATCCTCATAAATCAGTCCCTTCCGTTGTAAGGCATCGATTTGCTTGGGACTGGCGGAAATGAACACATCCGTCGGCGCGCCCTTCTCGATTTGGCGTTGTAAGGTTGAAGAACCGGCGAAATTGCAATACACCTTGACATTCTGCACTGCACCAAAACGCTGGCTGACCTCTGTGAGTGCATCCGTCAAGCTCATCGCGCCAAAGATAATCAGTTCCTCGCCTGAACACCCAATAAACAGACAAGCAAAAATTAAAAGAATAAGAAGATAGGGTTTCATCGATTTTAATCAGGATTTAGGAATCAAGTTGACGACTATTCAGGACTATTGGATTTCTTTTTTTTAACTTAGGACTTACGCACTTCATTAGTAGGGCACACCAATCGGTGTGCCCGAGGAACTTCTTGATGGTGTTCTTGCTGCCGAACTACAAGTCGAAGCCTCTCGAAGCGGAGGGGTTGAACCTTCAACTGCGTAACTCCTACCTAACTAATCTATCGATCCCACGAATCCCAGTTCAGACAACATTATACACACCTCCCTTGTTGTGTCAAGTGGTTTTGACGACACGCCAGAATACTATACAAGCCCATTTTTTATATTGCCTAATTTTCGATAATATGTTACTTTTTATGAATCTATATGAATAACATCCCCAGACATTTGAGGTCATTGATGGTATTAGGGCAGTTGAGAATCAAGGACTTTCTCGAGAGAACTTCGGGACAGGTTAGAGGCACGCTCGTTTCCGATGCCAAACAGCGGTGGTATGCCGCGGATTACCAGTGGGAAACCGATGCCTCACAGCAGATCGACGCTACTTATCAGAATTTTCCGATCTAAAACCCCGTCTTTTAAGACGGGGATGCAGATTGGCAAAGGGTATTCAGTCAAACAACGGTTGAAATCGTCTGACTGTTAGGCTATCTGTTAAGTGGCTTGTAGCCGTAAGAATTCAAGAACCTAACAGCGGCTAACAATCGCATCAAAATAGGGTATACTTTTCTTTGCTTTCGTGGGAGCATGTCAGCACCGGCCCCCGTCAGTGGCTTCCACCTCCGACTGACATAGGATATGAGAGCCAGCAAGCGAGCAAGTTCAAAATGTATAGCAATCACGGCAATCGTGAATTGCAGAAAACGATTGACGGCCATGCAGAGGTGTGGAATCACTTCGTCGCCTTATGCCGTCGGTACTACGGTAAATACCCCGGTAAGAAAGCACCCCGGCAACACCTAACCCAGTTGAAAAGAATTCCCCGCCATGCCCATTGGAATCTGTTACCCAGTCAATCGTTGCAAGACGTGATAGACCGACTGGATAAGCTACGGAGGGATCGACATGACAAACCCGAGTAAAAACAATTCTCCCATTTCAGAAGCGCAAATTGAACAATATAACCGTGACGGTTACCTACTCGTTTCTGGGCTAATTCCTGAGGACATCGCTGCAAAGGCAGAGGCTGCGATGTGGCATTGTGTGGGAATCTCCCCCGATGACCCGCCATCCTCCTGGGAGAACCTCCAAGGTGGGATTTGTCTATATAACAGCGCGGATCTCGTCAACTGCTTCACTCCGCAATGTCTTGCCGCAGCAGCGCAGTTGACAGAGGAGGCCCCGTCCACATTTAGCAAACTACATCGGCATCCGAAGACTTATTGCGCCCCCGATTTCCTAGCAGCACAAGAGGCGAAGGAGGATGTCTCTAAGTTCTTCAGGTGGGATTGCGCTTACACCATCAATATCTATCCTACCCCAGGTGAATGGGAGCCTCCCACAATCACGTCGGGCGGGCACCTAGACCACTCCCTTGAGGAACACAATCACAAGACCTTTCCGCCTGTCTTCCGAATTGGTGCGCTGATTTATCTGAACGACATCGCGCTGCACGGCGGCGGCACATTCGTCTGGCCTGGATCGCATCACGAGCTAGAGCGCATGGCGCGAAAAAATCCAACCCGTTACGAATACCGGAACACGCTGAATGGAGATCTGCCCGATTTCAATCTCGGTGACCCTATTGGCTTATCCCTTCGACGTGGTGATGTACTATTCCTACACCATCTGTGCATCCATGCAGGAAGCAAAAATACGAGCAACCAACCGCGATTTGCTCTGAATATGAAATGGTAACGCAGATTTTCAGTACCGATAGTGCAAAGAGTTTGCAGCATTACCCCTCAGAATCTTGATAGAATTCCATCAAAATTTCTGCAACTTCGGGACGCGAAAACTCCGGCGGTAACATCTCTCCCGCTGCCAGCATGTCCCTAACTTTCGTCCCCGACAGGAATAGGTAATCTTCCGGTCCATGCGAGCAGTCACGCATCATTACAATCTCACCACACTGATTACACCAAACGGTATGATCGCCCCGAAAGATTTCGATTTCGAGTGCACCTTTGGGGATGTCATCAAAAATGGTCTGCGCGTCAAAAGGTCCATAGTAATCCCCAACCCCTGCATGGTCTCGGCCGACAATCAGATGTGTACATCCACAATTCTGCCGGAACACCGCATGCAACACGGCTTCGCGGGGCCCAGCGTAGAGCATATCAAACCCATAACCCGTTATTGAAACGGTGTTTTCGGGAAAATACAACTCGACCATTTTGCGGATAGAAGCGTCACGGACGTGGGCAGGAATATCACCCGCCTTCAACTTCCCAAGTAACATGTGAATTAGGATGCCATCAGCATCAACTTCGTTTTGGGCAATTTTACATAACTCCTCATGTGCGCGGTGCATAGGGTTCCTTGTCTGGAAAGCAACAACCGTATTCCACCCCCGCTTCTCAATGTCTTCTCGGATTTCGGAGGCGGTGCGGAAGGTATCAGGGAAGTCAGATTTGAAATAGGAGTAGTTGAGAACCTGGATCGAACCAGAGATTGCCTGATTTCCCATATCCGTAAAGGCTGCCACGCCGGGGTGCGCCGGATCCGTCGTCCGAAAAATCTGCTCAATCAGGTATGTTCCCTGGTCATCGGAGATTTCTTCAATCCCTGAAACCTCCATGATGGCGAGGGGCGGTTGACCATCTACATTTGGATCAAGCAGCGCAATTCGTTTAGCGTCTTTAACTGCATCGGTGACCTGCTCGGACTTGACAATATTCATCACCGGAATGGGCCAAAATAGACCGTTCGGCAGGGTCATCTTTTGAGCAACACTCGTAGCTTCGGCAAGGTTCATATAACCGATGAGTGGATTAAAATAGCCTGAACCGAACATCACCGCAGATGCGGCAGCTCCTGAAGAGATAAGGATGGCCGGTAAGCTTTCAGCTTCTCTAATCAACGCTGCACGCTCGGCGTCGTTGGAGACGTAAAGGGGCTTCAAAGTATCAGAACCGTGCGGTTTAATCATTCAGTGCTCCTTCAATAAACAATGGAATACATTAGTTATCGTTTTAATTGTTTCAAGCGATTTGGGATTTACCCTCTTGGCAATTATAATAGCGAATTTGTATCTCATTGTCAATCGGTTTCTGGGATTCGTGTAGGGGGATTTGGTTAAGGGGTGCTGATAATAATTGTCTGAATCACGGATGAAACAGAGGGCACAGAAAACACGGATACAGATATGGGCCTCAGGCGGTAGATGGGGCAATATGCCCTACCTACGGTGTTGGAGATGCTTTGTTTTTCAAGTTATGGTTGGGCGTTTAATGGCAGTTACGTGTTAGTCAAGCCCTATGCCATAACGGTTGTGTGGTTTACGGCACGCTGGGGGTGCCTACTGCTTTATGGGCACCCCTCATTTACGTGCGATTACCCTGAAGCCTAAGATTTTCTACATATCTTATATCTAAAGCCATACCAACGCTAAATGCTAAAAAAATCAAGTTAAATAAATTTTTTTTGAAATTTGCCCTTGATACTTAACATATGTTATGATAAAATAATATCCATCATCTCATTTTTGGGGACAATTTAATCTATAGTAGCTGTAGAACACGATACTATTAGAAAGGAAAATAAACGTATGGCAACCGAAGAAGCAAAATGGCTGAAATTGGCGGATTTGAGCGAAGTTCCCGTCGGAGAAGCGAAGGCAGTACAGATAGGTGAGGGACGGAGTATCGCACTGTTCAACATTGACAACAAGATTTACGCGACCGACAATCAATGTCCTCACATGGGCTATCCGCTGACACGCGGACGCATTCGACACGGTATCCTCACCTGTGATTGGCACGAGCGGAGTTTCGACCTTGAAGGCGGGGGTTGTTTCAACGTCGGGTGTGATGACCTGCAAACCTTCCCCGCCGAAGTACGGGACAGCGAAATCTGGGTACAACTCGGCGATTTGACCTACAGACGAAAGGCAGAACACCTCAGCTTACTGTGGGAAGGCCTTTTGAGCGGAGACCGCTGGACGATGTCAAAAGCAATTGCCCTACTCCTCAAAGGAGGCGTGCCGGAGGGCGAGATTGTCGAGTTGATTCTACGGCATCTTGGGCGACATATCGCTAGCTCCCACGGCTCGGAGGCTGGTTGGGATATCGCTCGATTGATGAACGGGCTTGCGGTTGGACGACGATATACAGACGCTGATCGGCTAATTGCGATGACAACCGCGGCTTGTGCTGCTTCTGGTGGAGCCGCTGAACGCCTTGAGGTCGTGCCGTTGCCGAATCCGGTGGCTTGGGAAAATATCGAACCGTGGGTGCGTAGTTTCTCACGCGACGGCCACTCCGGGCGCATTGAGCGCTGTCTCTTCACTGCCTACACCCTCGGCGATGCGGACAAAATTCTACCTCTCCTCTTGGAATGTACGGTTGAACCCCATTTTCTGGGGTTTCCGGATAATCTCATTTCGCTCGGTTATCTCTCCGAAGCGGTTGACGAATTTGGCTGGGCGCAAGCCTTTGAGCTGGTCTTCAATCTTGGCTCTAAGTTGGTCGGGCGCAGCCGTGGTGAGCCACAACGGTTTCGTCGAGACGCTGTTGGCATCATGAGGGGAAAACTCAGTGAACTGGATGCCTCGGATAACGCAGCGACCGATTACGACGAGGACGCCTTCGTGAGCGCGTTGACGAGTGTGGATATTCAGAAGTCATTCGATGCTGTCACGGATGTCCTGAAAGGCGGCGTTCCAATAGATCAACTTATTTCAACGTTAGTGATTCTCGCTGCCGACCGGATGGCGCGAACTCCGGTGAACGTGGATGCCGGTTGGGAATGCCTGACAACAGAACTTAACCTCGCCGCATCACTTCGCACGGTGCAAGGTATCGCTGGTGATGCTGCTGTAGTCAAGGGAATTTTCCACGCAGCATGGCTTATTTTCGATGACCGTTGGCTCAACATTCCATCGCGTTCACTGACTTCACCGCCGGTCGAGGTAGATTTCAACGCTTCTAATGAGGAGGAAGGCATCCAACAGATTACCAACGCCATTGAAACCCTCAATGTGCAGTCGATCGGTGGACAGGTGCTCGGGTATCTCCATGCTGGTTACTCCGGTGACACCTTGCTTCACGCGCTCGGTAAAGCCATTCTCTGGAACGATACTGCCACCGAAATCCTCCCCACGCTCCGCACTGTTTTCGATGAGTGGAACAATTGTTCGGGGCATCCTGCTCGAAATCAACTGCTCGTTGCACTTGCCCGCTACGCCACCGACATCCGTACCAACAAAGATAGCGAATCCGCTACAACCACGGCGATGCGCTTTGCGGAGGGGCGAACAACGGTCGAGGTGTTTGAGGATTAAGTCAAGCTGTCAAACGGTCATGGAACTTTTTGAAAAACGCTTCAAACAGAACAACAAGGGAGACTAATCATGTTGAACATATCATCCAACTTTGTTAAAGTTGCTGATCTGGACGAACTTGCCGAAGGGAAACCAAGGGCTGTTAGAGTTGAAGGGCAAAGCATCGCCCTATTTAAGCACAACGGTAACATCTATGCTACCGATAATCAGTGCCCTCACATGGGCTATCCACTAACACGCGGGCGCGTCCGGGGCGGCGTGCTCACCTGCGATTGGCACGGCTGGAGCTACGACATGGGCGGCGGCGGCTGTTTCACCGGCGGTTGCGATGACTTAGCGACCTTCCCAATCGAAGTGCGTGGGGACGAGATATACATTGACACTGCCAGCGGTGGAAAGAAACGGGACGATGCCCACTTCCTCCTGCTTCAAGAGGGGTTGTTGAGTAGCGATAATTGGACGCTCTCAAAGGCGGTTGCGATTATGCTAGCCAGAGGGGTTTCCGAAGATGATGTCCTGAATCGACTGGTGCGGCATGCGGGACGACACTTTGCGACCGAACTTGATGCAGGAGAGGGGGGATGGCAACTCGCGTATCTGCTCAACGGTGTGAAGGTTGCCAGTCAGTATAAACCGGAAGACCGGCTCATCCCGCTGATGATGGCAGCGTCGGGAGCATCAGGACGGGCAGGCGATCGCCCGGCTGTTACCCCCTTGCCGGGAGCGATTACGTGGGAGAAATTGGAGCAATGGATTCGTGTATTCTCTGCTGACCGAGAGTGGGAGGGCATCGAAAAGTGCCTCATCACTGCACGACGCCTCGGTGGGCACGACGATAAAATTATCCCATTGGCATATGAGTGCGTTGTCGAGCCGTTCTTCTTGGGACATAACGACAGTCTACTCTATATCGGTTATCTCGCCGAATTACTTGAACAGTTCGGTTGGGAAGTCGCTGAAGAGTTGGTTTGCAATCTCACGGCGAAAATACTTGGGCGGGGGCGTGGCGCCCCGGACGAAATCCGGCGGGAGGCAATCAGCAAGCTGGAATCGCTAGAGGATTTTATCGCCGATTTAGCCTCCAATCGCCCCCCCCAAACAACCGATTTTGACGAGGATGCATTTGTCGCAGGTCTTGTCAGCGGTGACCTCGACGACACATTCGATACAATCACCAACGCACTGAAAAGCGGCGTCGAGATGGACCGTCTTGTTTCGACGATGGTGCTTTTGGGGGCAGATCGGATGGCACGCACCCCAGCAAGCATGAGTCCGGGATGGTGGGAATTGGGACGAGAGATTTCCCTCGCCTCGTCCCTCCGTACGGCGTTGCGATTCGCTAGTTTTCAGGTTGCCGCCAAGGCCCTCTACCACGTAGCGTGGCAATTTTTCAGCGACCGTTGGCTCAACATCAGGCAGATGCCGCTCAGCACACCGAGAGGCACAACTGCATCAGCCGCACCAGATGAAGACGCTGCAATTGAGCAGGTCATCAACACCATTGAAACGGTTCAGATTCAGGAGGTCGGGCGGATTACGCGACAATATCTCAACCATGACTTCTCCGCCGATCGCCTATTGTCCGAACTGGGACAATGCATCCTCAAGGACGATAACGGTTGGGATATCCTCAACACATTGCGGACCACTTTTGACGAGTGGCAACTGTGCCAAGGACATCCTGCTCGAAATCAGCTGCTCGTTGGGTTGGCACGTTGGACAACCGATGTGCGTCAAAACACCAATAGCGATTCCGCCGCGAGAACAGCACTGCGATTCGCGCGGGGAGAAACAGCGGTTGATCTTTATGAACAGTAGAGATGCTGCCATGAAAAAACTTGCCTGCTATTTAGTGGTAGTTGTTTTATTACTGAGCCCCATTTCAACCGCCCACAGCATTAGTGTGAAAACACAAGGTAAGCTAGTACTCGTGGCAATTTTAGGGGGCGTTGCGATTTTGACGAAGTACCTCGTTAAACGCGATCAACAGACTGTCGAAGCACTCCATGCCAAACTCGGTCCACCGGAGCGTGTCATTGAGTTTGAGCGTGGGTTTGATCGGTGGCGGATCGAATGGTATGAAAATCGAAGATATCTATTCCGAAATAATATTTTGCAGAAAGAGACTCTTACAACACCGGCTGAGACTGCTGAAGTGTTTTAAGTCATTCAAAAGGTCAATCCGCCTTTTGCTACTGTGCATTTCTGTCCTGATGCTAATCGGCTGCAGCGACGATGAAACACTAACTCCTCGGATACGGCATACTGTAGAAATTAGCGAACTAAGCCTGACAAGTCAAACATTAGACCCGGGTGGCACTACAACGGTTACTGCAACGTTCAACTATTCGGGAGATGAGGCGGATTTAATCTTCAGATGGGAGGCAAGCAGCGGGCAGATTATTGGGGACACATCAACCGTAACCTACGTTGCGTCGAATGCGACCGGCACACCTACCATCACGCTAGCACTGACCGACGGATTTGCAATGGTTGAACACTCCATCACGGTTAAAATCGTTGCCCCACAATCGCTCTTAATAGATTCTGATACCTATTGGGCGGGTCAAGGCGAAACGCTTGTATTGAAATATCAGGCCAGTATCACACAAATTTTGCATCAGCCGGTGACACTGCGATATAAAATCCTTCAGGCTGAAGCTAAGACCGGTGCGTTTTTGAGCGTTGAGGTCAATGGTACCCTGCTTGTCGAAGAAGAAGCGATTGGAGAGGTACAGCCTATTGAAAAGATGACCATCACAGAGGAGATAGATGTGTCAAGAATCATCACGGGCCCGGGGAGGTATGAAATAACACTGACTTTGATTGTTGTAAACGCTGCCGAGCGTGGGTGGTTATTACAAACAGCGGAGTTAGTCGGAGCAGAAGGATCAGCGGTTCGACTGTAATTAAATAAATAGTACAACCTGAGTTGCTATCTAAAGCCATATAGGTTGCCTTACGGCAGCACTAGCACCTTCACTGAACCGTGTATCTCTCGCCCGTCGGCGACAGCAAACGCTTCCCTAATTTCGTCCAAAGGGAAACGATGGGTAATCAACGGGCTAGGGTCAAGTTTGCCGGCTCCCATCAAATTCACGGCAATCTGAAACTCCTTTTCCCCTTCACGCCGTCCATAACAGAAGGCCCACGTAATCGTCAACTCACGGCTGCGAGCGTAGCGGACGTCCAGCATGAAGGGAGCCACATGACCGCCGACCATGCAGATTTTTCCGCGCTTGGCAGCAATTTCAGTTGCCTGCATCAGTGTGTTTGACCGTCCACCTACTGCTTCAAAAACAACGGTCGCACCCTTGCCGTTGCTCCACGTCTTCACCTCTTCCACTGCATCGGTTTTATCAATATTTATCGGAATCGCACCAATCATCTGTTGCGCGATTTGCAAAGGAGCATCAGGCTTACCCAAAATGGCAACCGATTCGGCACCAGCCAAATCTGCCATCTGAGCGATAGTCAGTCCGATCGGTCCACTCCCGATCACGGCGACTCGATCGCCGGGGCTCACCGGAACCATCGACAATGCATGGACAGCCACTGCGTAAACCTCAGCCAGTGCCCCAGCTTCAAACGAGACACTATCCGGGAGGGGATAAACGTTACCCTCAGGAGCCAGCATGTATTCGGCGAACCCACCGCCGCGGGCCGTACCACCGATATGCACCAATTTGGAACAGATGTTATAGTTGCCGCTGAGACATTCTGGACACTCGTTACAGGGAATGGTCGGCTCAATGGCAACGCGAGCACCTACCTTGTGTTCTACAACCCCCGCTCCGAGGGCGACTGCTTGACCCGTCAATTCATGTCCTGCAATTCGAGGTGAAAGCGGCCTCGGCTTTTCTGAGTGGTAGCCGTGCAGATCACTACCGCAGATACCCGTCGCTTGCACCTGAACCAAGACATCGCCCGGCCCTGGCACCGGATCGGGTAGCGTCTCAAGTCGTATATCTTTTCCACCATAAAATCGTGCGGCTTTCATTGTATCCTCCGAAGTCAATATTAGCTTTTAATAAAACGCAGGGATGCACCCCCCTCAGTCCCGAATACCCACACGGTATCTCTTCCCCCTGCTTGCGGGGGGATTGAGGGGGGTAGGCTCAATGAGCCAGGAACTGACGGACAACCCACCGGGTATTTAGCAGGGGGAAGGAGAACGCAAAAAAAAGAAAACGAGAAAGCGAGAGAACCGGCTTTCCGTTTTCCTCTTCGTCAGGGGAGGGGGTCGTTTCTGCGTCCTTCTCCCGATGAAATCGTGGATCCATGATGCGGTAAGCCTTCCCTTGGGAGGGCAACCGAATCGGGACTTGCGCCCCCTCTCCCCACTTGCCCCTCCCCCCCGCAAGCGGGGGGTAAGGGGGGACGTCTTTGCGTTAAATTCAGAGAAAAGCCCCTGTTTACTCATTGCGTTTTCTTTTAATACCAACCTCTAGATTATCACTATATCAACTTGCCAAGGCAACACATTTCTGAATCAGCGAGGAGCACCATGAGTTCAACACAATCAAACCTCTATGTATACATTTCCATCGCAGGTGAGAACAAAATTTCCATCTTCAAGATGTCGTCCGAAACGGCGGTACTTACACCCCACGGGGAGGTCGCAGTCTATAGCTCCCCTAGTATACTCACCATCCATCCGATGCGGGATGTTCTCTACGCTGCAATTCGAGCCACCGGAGACATTATCAGTTTCCGGGTTAACCGAAGCACAGGTCAAATTGAACTGATAGACACAACGGTGACAGGGTTGGAGGACCCAGCCTACCTTGAGATAGATAAGACGGGCGACTTTTTGATAATCCCCTACTATGTCCCCGGTAAGGTAACGGTTTACCCTCTTCGGAACGATGGGGCACTTCAAAGCAAACCGAGCGACACACACTTGACCGGCGAACATGCACACGGAGTCGCTATCGATCCATCAAACAGATCTGTATTCGTATCCCACACATGTCCTACCAATTCAATCTTTCAATTCCAGTTTGATTCCAGTGCTGGCACCCTATCCCCCAACGCGATACCCCAAGTTATCCCTGACGGCGAGGATGGACCTCGTCACATCTGCTTCCATCCGAGCAAGCCTTTTGTCTATGCCGACAACGAACAGGGCAGCAGCGTGACCGCTTATAAATTCAATCCCTCTAATGGTACGCTTCGTGCTTTTCAAACGCTCTCAACGCTGCCCGAAAATTACGACGGTAGCAGCTCCTGCGCCCGTTTGGAAATGCATCCGTCCGGGAAATTCCTGTACGCTGCGAATCGTGGCCATGATAGCATTGCCGGTTATGCCATTAATCCTGACGGATCGTTGACTTCCACCGGCTATTATCCCACGGAAAAGACCCCACGCTCTTTCAGAATTGATCCGAATGGTAAATTTCTGATTAGTGCGGGTCAGTCTGCTGATCGGCTAATTTCGTATCGAATTGATGCGGAGGGCGGTTATCTCTATCCTTTGGGAACCTACGATGTTGGTAAGGAACTGTGGTGGGTACTTATGGTAAAAGGGGCGGGTTAGCGGTCAAATCGCTGCTTGTTATTATCAAATCTTATCATGTCGGGAGAGGTGTACTACAAATGAAATATGACGCAGAAGTAGCGGATTCAAAACAGGACAGCTTGGTATAATTGACGATAGCGGTCTTCAATCTCAGATCGGGTAAGCCGACGTTGACGGTTTAAACTGAAATCTTCAACATTAAAAGAGGCGATAACCGTTCCGTAGATAATCGCTTTGCGGATCGCCGCCTCGGAGGTCTCTCCGACAGAGGCAAGACACCCCAAAAATCCACCGGCGAAACTGTCCCCTGCTCCGGTTGGATCGGATACCGATTCCAACGGATAAGCGGGTGCTGCAAAGAATGTGGAATCGGTCAGGGTAATCGCCCCGTGTTCCCCTTTTTTGATAACAACGCGATCTGGCCCATAGGTAAGAATCTTTTTCCCAGCACGGATTAGGTTGCTTTCTCCCGTCAATAGACGCGCTTCCCCATCATTTAGGATTAAGATGTCTACTTCTCTCAGCGTTTGCATCAGTGCATCAAGGTTATTATTGATCCAGAGATTCATCGTATCACACACGATTAATTTTGGGGATGCCGCCTGTCGAAGCACATTCAGCTGTAATTCAGGGTTGATGTTAGCTAAAAAAACGTAAGGGGTGTCTTTATACGTTTCCGGCAGTTTTGGATCGAAGTTGCCGTAAACATTCAGATCTGTAAAAAGCGTTGTCGCAGCGTTGAGATCACCGGTGTAGTCCCCACCCCAACGGAAGGTTTTGCCCCCTTGGATTTGCTCCAACCCTTCGAGCGCGATCCCTCGCGCGCCGAGGAAATCAAGATGCTCTTGGGGAAAATCATCGCCGACAACAGCGACCAAACGGATAGAATTGTAGAAGAAACTCGCGGCAGTCGAAAAGTAGATAGCGGAACCGCCAAGCACATTTTCAGCTTTGCCAGCGTGCGTTTTAACATCATCCAAGCCGACGGATCCGACGACTAAAATACTCATATCAACCTCGCAACTACATCTGATAAGAACCGAGATAGCATGTGAAAGTGGGTTTAGAAAGGAAAGGGTCCCTGACGGTTTTTATTTTCACGCAGTGCTGTGATGACACGCCGAGCACGCCGAACCAAGATAGTGACAAGGACGACCACTAACACAAATTGCAGTATCTGGAAAAGTTTGAGGGTTCCATCAGATAATGTGTGTTGATTGGATGCGAACATCCAGATTGGTACGAGTAAAATCGCTGACAAGAGCAAAATGATATTTTCCCAGAGATCCGAATTTTTCATAAGTCAGTCCCCTCGCATTAAGTCCCCATCGTCCAAGAATTGAGATAGGTCTGCTGTTCTTCCGTCAATTCATCGATTGCAACGCCGAGGGCTTGTAGCTTCAACTCTGCGATAGAATCATCCAGCTCTTCCGGCACGTCATACACAAGGTTTTCCATCCGATCATGATTCTTAACAACGTACTCCGCGGCCAACGCCTGATTTGCAAAACTCATATCCATGACGCTGGCGGGGTGCCCCTCCGCTGAAGCGAGATTTATAAGCCTACCTTCACCGAGCAGGTAAAGCTTGCGCCCATCCTTGAGGGAGTATTCCTCGACCAACTCTCGCGTTGTTCTCACCTCAGTGCTTAAATCTTTGAGATCAGGGATGTTAATTTCGACATTAAAATGCCCCGAATTACAAATAATCGCGCCGTCCTTCATCGCTTCAAAGTGCTCGCGGCGTAACACATGGATATTACCCGTCAGCGTAACAACAAGATCGGCTTCGGCGACAGCCTGAATCATCGGCAAAACGCGGAAACCGTCCATCACCGCTTCCAACGCGTTCAACGGATCAACCTCCGTAACGATAACATTCGCCCCTAATCCGCGGGCCCGATCGGCAAAACCGCGGCCACACCAACCGTAGCCCGCGACAGCGACGGTAGTACCAGCGAAAAGCAAATTCGTTGCGCGAATAATCCCATCCAGTGTGCTTTGTCCAGTCCCGTAACGATTATCAAAGAAATGCTTAGTTTTAGCGTCGTTTACAGCAATGATTGGATACCTCAAGACGCCTTCGGCTGCCATACTCTTGAGGCGGATAACCCCCGTCGTCGTCTCCTCCGTTCCAGCAAGCACATTTTCAACGTAAGAAGGGTTGGCATCCTCAGCGTGAAGTCGAGAGACCAAATCCGCTCCGTCGTCCATAGTAATCGCCGGCTTGAAGTTGACCGCTTCATCAATATGTTGGTAATAGGTTTCGGTGTCTTCCCCCTTGATTGCGAAAATGGGTATGCCATCGTGTACTACAAGCGATGCAGCAACATCATCCTGCGTACTCAGCGGGTTAGAGGCACACAAAAGCACTTCGGCACCACCGGCTTTCAGTGCTCGAACTAAGTTTGCTGTTTCTGTTGTGACATGTAAACAGGCAGAAATCTGTACTCCCTCTAGTGGACGCTCCTGCTCAAATCGTTGGCGAATCAGACGCAGGACAGGCATGAAACGGTCTGCCCAGTCAATTCGCCGTTTTCCGTCGTCTGCAATTTCTCGGTCTTTGATGTCGTAATTCATCGCTTCTCCTCCTACACACCTGCTTCCGCTTTCAGCAAATCTGCATAGTCCGTCAATTCCCATGTGAAGCCCGGCTCTTCACGCCCGAAATGTCCATAAGCCGCTGTTGCCGAGTAAATAGGTTTCCGGAGCTCAAGGCGTTCGATGATTGCAGCTGGGCTCAGATCGAAATGCTTCTTCACAAGCTGCGTCAGCTTTTCATCGGGGATTGTACCTGTGCCGAAGGTCTCCAGCATGATCGAAACCGGTTTAGCGATACCGATAGCATAAGAGAGTTGGACCTCACATCGATTCGCCAATCCGGCAGCAACGATATTTTTTGCAACATGCCTCGCTGCATACGCCGCGCTCCGATCTACTTTCGTCGGATCTTTGCCGGAGAATGCCCCGCCACCATGTCTACCCATGCCCCCGTAAGTATCAGCAATAATCTTTCGCCCTGTTAATCCACAATCGCCTTGTGGCCCACCAGCGACAAAACGCCCCGTTGGATTGACATGGTAGGTAATCTCAGATTGATTTTGATGCAGCTCTTCAGGGAGGGTAGGTTTGATAATTTCTTCGATGACTGCTTCTTTCAACTCCTCATTGGTAACCTCCGGAGCATGTTGAGTCGAAATCACGACGGTGTCGATGCCGACAGGTTGTCCATCGGCGTATTCAACAGTGACCTGCGATTTTCCATCAGGGCGCAGGAAGTCCAATATACCCCCTTTCCGTACTTGTGCTAACCGGCGCGTCAGTTTATGCGCTAATATAATCGGCATCGGCATTAGCTCCGGCGTCTCACGGCAAGCATAGCCAAACATCATTCCTTGATCACCGGCGCCGAGCCGATCCACTCCCATTGCAATATCAGCTGATTGCTCATCAATCGCAGTCAACAGAGCGCAGTGTTCATAGTCAAACCCATAAGTTGCCTTAACATAACCAACCTGTCGGATCGTGTGACGGACTAGCGCGGGAATATCAATGAAATTGGCGGAGGTCGTAATTTCACCGGTGATAAGCGCGAGCCCTGTTGTTACCAACGTTTCACATGCGACGCGCCCCATTGGATCTTCTGCTAGGACCGCATCAAGCACGGCATCAGAGATCTGATCTGCAAGCTTATCGGGATGTCCTTCAGTTACGGATTCAGATGTAAATACAGAGTTTTGAGCCAATTGATTTCTCCTGATTAAATTCCATTATACATGAAAAAGCAAATAAATTGGGACTAAGATTTAACCTGTTATTGTGATCGAAAAGGCTTTCCTAAGCTTGCGGAAGCCTCAGGCTGCATGAAAGAACCTTCACAGCACCTGTTTTTAAGCAGCGTGAAGGTTCGGGAAGAGCAATCCATGCCCATGCCGAGTGCATTCCTTCCACCCCCGATCTGGGAGCATGAGGAATCCTAATCAGTTATAATGGATTTTCGACAATTTTATCGGTATTGCTGGGGGTGGCACCCTATCACTAAAACCTTGAGGAGGTCTACCAACTCTGCACGTTATCTTGTCTGCCTAGCCTAGCACGCAGACGGGCCAGCATGAAGCGCAGTAAGCAATACGCGTCAACAAGCGCGTGCCATAGTGAAAAGATTAGACCCCCTCGTCACTCGCGGCGAAAGGCTTTAAGCAACAAGGGAAGGATAGCGGTAAGGTACTGAATATATTAACAAAGAAATATTGTGCTATCACATAACCTATGCAGCTAGATAATAACCACAGCCATACCTGAAAAGTGAGGCGTGAAAGATTCATCACGTTTCACGCCTCATGATAGTTGCGAAACGGCAGATTGACATCATCGAGATCTTCTCTGCAGGTTGAGCGATAACAATCTACAATAGGAGTTACGTACTTCAGTAGGGCACACCAGTCGGTGTGCCTTATGGAGCCTCTGCTGTAGTTGCCCGATTCATCGGGCGTTGGCAACGGTGTCCGGCGGCGATCAATCGCCGAACTACAAGGCTTTGAGGGTTCAACCGCGTAAGTCCTACTACAATTTGAAATAATGTGGAATAGTTCACGCAAGCACTCAAGTTCAAACTGAACGCTTACGTGTCAATTTTCTTCAGAAGTCTCTTCGGAATCCGATTTATTTAGTTCTTCCTGTAATAATCCTCCAAACGCTGTCAGTTTCTCCCGGTCTTTTTGTGGAGACTGGGAACGCTCCTCTTGTTCTCGTTGATACTGAGTAATGGTCGCACGCTCCTGTTCAGCCTGTGCGGCTTTTAAAGACAGACCGATGCGCCGTTCAGTTGGATCTAGGTGAATCACTTTCAGATTCAATTCTTCGCCAACCGAAACGATATCTTCTGGCTTGTCAATCCGCTGTTCAGCAATCTCAGAAATGTGGATGAGCCCTTCGATGTCCTCTTCGAGCTGTGCAAACACACCGAAGCTAGTTATGTTCACAACCTTTCCACGTACCACGGATCCAATTTTGTACTTATTCGGAACTTCTATCCATGGATCCGGCTCGATCTGTTTAAGCCCTAAAGAAATTTTCTGCTGCGCAGGATCGATGATTAAAACCATGACTTCAACCTCATCGCCTTCTTTCAGTACCTCGCGAGGGTCAACAATCCGCTTCAGCCAAGAAAGATCAGAAATATGGATTAAACCATCAATTCCCTCCTCAATTTCGACGAAGGCACCAAAATTGGTCAGGTTGCGCACACGCCCTGTGAGCTTGGTCCCGACGGGATATTTCGTCTCCAAAAGCTCCCACGGATTGGGATGAAGTTGCTTCAATCCAAGAGATAGCTTCTGATTGCCTTTGTCTATATCCAGAACAACTGCGTCAATACCATCGTCCTTTGTGACAACCTTTGATGGCGCAATGTTGCGGCGTGTCCAAGACATCTCCGATATATGGATCAGTCCTTCGACACCCTCCTCCAGCTCAAGAAATGCCCCATAGTTGACAATGCCAACCACTTTTCCTGTAACAGTGGAGCCGATAGGATATTTCTCTTCAACGGACTCCCATGGATCCACCGTCTTCTGTTTTAATCCAAGGGAGACCTTTTCGGTGTCGCGGTCAACAGAGATGACCATCACCTCTATTTCCTCCCCCACCGAAACGACCTCGGACGGATGGTTGACTCGACGCCACGACATATCTGTTTTGTGGAGCAATCCATCAATACCACCAAGGTCAACAAACGCACCAAAAGTGGTGATACTCTTTACAACTCCGGATCGAATTTGGTTTGTTGCAAGATTCTCAAAGAGAGCGGTCTTTTGCGCTGCCAACTCCTCTTCAAGGATTACACGTCGGGACAGGACAATATTACGGCGACGCTTGCTAAGCTTAACAACTTTTGCTTCAAGGGTCTGACCAATATATTGTTCAAAATTTTGTGGAGGCCGTAACTCAATCTGAGATGCGGGCAGGAAAGCCCGTAATTTACCGAGATTTACCTGCAGTCCACCCTTAATGCGCTGCACGACGGTTCCTGTCACAACTCGTCCCGCTTCGTAAGCCTCAGTGATTTCGTCCCAAACCAATTTCTGGTCGGCAATCTCTTTGGATAAAACCAGCTGACCCTCGGCATCTTCTCTGCGGACGATGTACACGTCAATCTGGTCACCGACATTTACGGCAGGCATACGGTTTTCATCGACCCCAAATTCTGATACTGGAATATATCCTTCTGATTTGAACCCAATGTCGACCATAACTTCATCATGATCGACATTAATCACCGTTCCCTTAACGATTTCCCCCTCTGAAAAAGCTCTCAGGGAATTATCATAGGCTTCCTCAAGGGATTCGATCTCGGCGAGCTCCGATGTCCCTTCTGGCGCCTCAGCAGATGCCTCTACTACTGCGGACTCATCAACAGAAGGAGTTTCATCGGTCGCCTGGGCTTCGTCCGATTCACCCTCAGACAGAGGAGCCCTCTCGCCCTTTTCCTCCATCCCTTCCGTTGGCTGCACCCGCTGTTCCGCATCTTGTGGATGATGCTCTTCAGCAGATTGATCCTCTAACTGAGTGTCGTTGTCACTTTCAGGAGAAGTTTCCAACTCCCCCTCAGTTTCAACTGCAGAAGTGATTTCCACTTCGACTGCGGGCTGATCTGTTGTTTCCTGTTCCTTTTTTGAATCCTCGTTCATCATGTGACTGGCTCTATTCAAAACCTGATGACGGCACTAGATTTGATAGATTTGATTCACCAGCTCCTCCTTTTTTCAAGGTGACTACTGACCGATATTAGGTCAAACTTCTGACATTAGTTAAACATATATAGTATAGCACAAATAGATAGAAATACGCAACGGAATTTCCAAATAGATATTTTTTCATTGTAGAAGGGGTGAAAGTACGCTAAAATTAGAAAGACAGCTATCTGTAATGGCTCATGTCAAAAGAAAGGGCCAAACGCAAAAAGCGTCAAATGTGATGCCTGAAACGTGAAAACTATTAGTTCGTTGGTACTGCCGGGCCTGGAAGCCCGACCTACGGGGTTAAAAAACAGTGCAAAACGCAAAGAGTCCCCGAGTTTTTCCAAAAAAAAACTCGGGGCTGCTGCACAATTTCTTAACATGACCTCTGTAATAATCCCCCGTTCCGGGGGAAGTTCATCCGATTGGGGGATGGCTTGGAAGTCTGTTAATTATGACTACGCCAATCTACAACACACATTCAAATAAGCGGGTAATTATCATTGGCGGTGGGGTAATCGGGCTCGGTATCGGTTGGCAACTAGCGAAGGCGAGTTGCGTCGTCTCGATCTATGAACGCGATCAGACTGGACGCGCAGCATCGTGGGCAGCTGCAGGGATGTTAGCACCACACGCGGAAGTCCACTTTGAGGAACGAGACCTCCTCAAATTAGGTGTTCAGAGTTCTCGGATGTATCCAGAGTGGGTTGCCGAGTTAGAGACCGACAGTCAGATGAACGTCGGCTACCGCGCTGAAGGCACACTCATCGTCGGGGTAGATCGAGACGATGCGCGTGAATTGGAACACCACTACGAATCTCAACAACTCTTAAATCTGAAAGTTGAGTGGCTCACCGGCGCAGAAGCGCGTGAGATGGAGCCACTGCTCTCTCCCAAAATTACTGCGGCTATTTGGAGTAGAGATGACCATCAGGTTGATAACCGGGCGATGGTCGACGCATTAATTGGAGCATATCAGAAAGCAAACGGGACACTATACGAAAACACACCTGTTGACAAAATTGAAATTGTAGATGGAAAAGCAAAAGGAGTTTGGGTCAAAGGCAATTTAGAAGAAGCCGAGGTCATTGTGCTGGCAGCGGGCTGCTGGTCAAGTGATATTGACGGCCTACCGAAAGCCGTGCAACCCCCTGTCCGTCCTGTTAAGGGGCAGATGCTCGCATTGCAGATGGAGGAGGGAATTATTCTGCAAAAGGTCATCCGTGCGCCGCGTGCCAAATATCCGGCGGATGTCTATCTGGTACCAAAAGATGACGGTCGTTTGGTAATTGGCGCGACGAGTGAAGAGATGGGATTCGACACACGCCTGACGGCGGGCGGCTTATTTGAACTCCTCAGAGGCACTTGGGAAGCTGTCCCGGGAATATATGATCTCCCAGTCCTGGAGACATGGACCGGTTTGCGTCCCGGTAGTCGAGACAACGCGCCGATTCTCGGCGAAACGGGCGTCGAAAATCTCATTATGGCAACCGGACACTACCGCAACGGCATCCTGCTTACCCCCATCACTGCCCGTGAAATCGCTTCGCTCATCCTAACAGGGGAAACTTCGGAAACCATCGCGCCTTTTCAACTATCTCGGTTTGGGTAATTAGGAGAGAAGCACATGAACATAAAAGTAAACGGCGAAACCAAAAAAGTTTTACCGGGATTAACCCTCCATCAGCTGCTTTTGGACCTAAAAATAAATCCCTCTCGACCGGGCATTGCTGTCGCAGTCAACCAAGAAGTAATTCTCAGAAACGAGTGGGGGGAAACGGAAATCCAACCCGAAAGCGAAATCGAGATTATTCGAGCAGCACAGGGAGGCTAGGCCTTTAATCCGAAATGAGAAAGTTATGGAAGCCTTGGAAAACGGGAACCATCTGATAATTTGGGGGGATACACTTGAAGTCTTGTCCAGAAAAATTTCTGATAGCTCAGTAGACTTAATTTTTGCAGACCCTCCCTACAATATCGGCAAAAACTTCAACGGTAGAAAGGATAAGTGGACTTCTGAAGAGATATACCTTGAATGGTGCTATAAGTGGATTGACCTTTGCCTTCGTAAACTGAAAAATAAAGGTAGTTTCTATCTCATGGCTGCCACCCAGAATATGCCCTATTTTGACCTCTACCTTCGGGACAAAATTTGTATCCTGTCTCGTATTGTTTGGTCGTACGATAGTTCGGGGGTCCAAGCGAAAAAATATTACGGTTCTCTATATGAACCCATCCTATTCTGTGTGAAAGATAAGCAGCGATACACTTTCAATGCAGATGACATCCTTGTTGAAGCAAAGACAGGAGCAAAGCGCAAATTAATTGATTATCGAAAATCAGTCCCCACACAATACAGTTCAAGAAAAGTGCCGGGTAATGTTTGGGACTTTCCGCGTGTCCGTTACAGAATGGATGAGTATGAACAACATCCGACTCAAAAACCCGTTGCGCTACTTGAACGAATTGTTCGCGCAAGTTCAAACCCCGGTGATCTCGTTCTTGACCCTTTCGCTGGCACATTTACGACATCTTTTGTCGCAAAAAAATTAGGGCGTCAATCAATTGGGATAGAGATAGAAGAAGATTACGTCAAGATTGGGTTGAGAAGACTTCAAATGATGGCGAAAGAGGGAAAAAATGGAAGGAATCAAAATTGGTGATACCGTTTATCAATCACGACTGCTAATCGGCACAGCCGGTTACCCTAACTTTGACCTGATGATGCGGTCACTTGAAGCGAGTGGTGCAGAAATCGCCACCGTTGCTATGCGCCGGGTGAAACTCAGCGATACTTTAGGGGAAAATCTGTTCAACCTCCTCCGCGAGAAGGGATATACAATTTTACCGAACACTTCAGGCTGCTTTACGGCAAAAGACGCTGTGTTGACAGCGCAACTTGCACGCGAGGCACTCGAAACCTCACTCGTCAAGTTAGAGGTCATCGGCGACGACCAGACCCTATTTCCCGATGTTGAGCAGTTGTTACCCGCAGCTGCAACGTTGGTCAAAGATGGGTTCACCGTGATGCCCTACTGCAACGATGATCCGATTACGTGCAAGAAGTTGGAAGACATCGGGTGTGTGACGGTGATGCCGTTGGGTGCACCGATTGGGTCCGGCATGGGCATTCGCAACCCGTACAACATTCAGATTATCCGCGACACCGTCAGCGTCCCTGTCATCGTTGATGCGGGCGTCGGGACCGCTTCCGATGCGGCGATTGCGATGGAACTTGGCTGCGATGGCGTCTTACTCAGTACCGCGGTTGCCAAAGCACGTCAACCGGTACTGATGGCAACCGCCATGCGAAAGGCGGTCGAAGCGGGCAGGGAGGCATTCCTGGCGGGACGGATTCCGAGAAAACTCTACGCAACAGCATCGAGCCCTTGGGAAGGTATGATTGGTCAAGCGTAACAAGGCAGATTTTAAGGAAAATTCCCACGCCAGATGCCCTCATATCATCAGAATACCAACGGATTGAAGCCAAAAGGACAAGCCCGAAAAACGGGAACATTAAAGCAATTGCGACAACCTGCCAAGCAAGGCGTATCCCGCAGCCCAAAATGACCTTGGTTGGATGTATCAAAATGTATCCCTCAAGACAATGCCGAGGCAGTCAAATGGTATCGTAAAGCCGCTGAGGCTGGCAATGTCTCAGCACAGAACCAGCTTGCCAAGTGGCATTGACGGACTCGCTGTTATCAGCTTTAATCCATATTTGCTAAATCTCACTGCCAAATTCTGACATGACAAGGACAACGAAGGAAGGTAATATACCATGCAAATATTCTCAAAGCTATTTGATATACTTCAAGACGCAGATTCTTTATTAAGCCTTGAACCAGAGGACCTTGCCGGAGTGCTCTTAGTATCTTTAGAGGGTAATCAACGTATAGCTCGGGACGAGGTCATATCATCCGATCTCATGTCAAGGTCATTCGAGGGTAAACCAGGAGAGATGCGTCAAAGATATCCCCCTGCACGTGACGAGAAAATTCTCTTTGCACTCATGGAGGCTTGGCAGTGGTTGGAAAGGGAAGGGTTTATTGTCCCAAGACCAACTCGCTTACCAGACGAAACATCCGTCAGTACGCGAACTAGATACTTCGTCACAAGACGAGGGCAGACAATCAAAACGCGTGAGGACCTAGTAGCTTATCGCAAGGCAGACCTTTTACCGAGAGATCAACTTCATCCCATAATCGCCCAAAAAGTATGGGCAACGTTTTTACGAGGTGACTATGATACCGCCATTTTTCAAGGGTTCAAAGAGGTTGAAATCGCTGTCCGCAAAGCTGGGGGCTATGCCGACACGGATTATGGGTTAGATTTGATGCGTAAAGCCTTTCACACCGATACGGGTAAGTTAACCGATTCCAATCAACCCAAATCAGAAAGGCAGGCTAGATCCGATCTATTTGCTGGTGCAATTGGGTCCTATAAAAATCCCGGCAGTCACCGAAATGTTAATGTGACTGCAGAAGAAGCAGTTGAAGTGATAGTTTTGGCAAGTCATCTGCTGCGGATTGTTGATTCATGTGAACAAACTTGAAAATCATTGAAATTGGTCAATGAAAAAGGAGCCTCCCAGTGCCAAATGATCGCACATCAGCAGAATACCAACAGTGGAGACAAGATGTTAGACAGCGCGATGAAAATGCCTGTCGTCGATGCGGATTTGATACTAATCTCCAAATCCACCACATCAAATCGTTAGTGAAATACCCTGGCTTTGCCACCGAACTTGATAACGGCTTGACACTCTGTGGAAACTGCCACAGTCTGTTAAAGGGTAAAGAGGAGACTATCGATCTGCTAAAGTTTATTGAGGAACCACTTTATTCACGAGATGAGCAGATAGTTGAAGAGCTAAGGGCAATGATGACAGAACAACTCAAGGCACTCAATGACAAATTTACTGACTCCAAACGTAATAAAGTAGCAGGGCTAACAGAGGACGATGAATTTACTGAACTGAAGCATATTCAAGCAGAGATGCTAAGATTGGAAGCGGAGGAGAAACTTAGGGAAGCCAAAAGATTTAGACGGGAAGCGGATGGCGCGGTGAAAAAGCGTCAATGGGAGGCAGAACAGAAATGTCGACGCGAGGCGGAGAAGCAGCGTAATGCAGAGGAGAAACTCAGGGCAACCAAACAACAGACCTCCATCCGGGATTTTCAGGGAGGTAAGGGTGAGCATTTGTCAGATAACTGTGCAAGTGTTCAGGTTAAGAAGAAGAAAAATTCAGGAAAACCAAAGAACTCACATAGGAAGCACCTGAAGCAAACCAATAGAGCCGGTACAATGCAAAGAAGCAGTGGAAGGGGAATGCGGGAGTATAGACGCGAGGGCGGTAGAAACCAATCGAAGGTGAAGGCTGCCCGGCCTCGACGGACTGATGCAACAGTCCCAAAACAAGACGCAGCAGCTCTAGAACAATTGAAATTGCGTGCCGAGAAAGGTAGTGCCCGAGCCCAGCTCTCTCTTGGGATAAAGTATAGGCGTAGCAAGAACAATGGAGAGGCGGTCAAATGGTATCGAAGAGCCGCTCGACAAGGAAATACTGCTGCTCGGGACGCGCTTTTGCTGTTGAGTAGATAGAGTATAATTTCCCCGCCCTACTCCCACGTCCGAATATCCACAAAATGCCCAGCAATCGCAGCCCCCGCAGCCATCTGCGGACTGACCAGATGCGTCCGTCCTCCCTTGCCTTGTCTTCCCTCAAAATTTCGGTTCGATGTGCTGGCACACCGTTCGCCCGGCATCAGGATATCCGGGTTCATGCCGAGACACATGCTACAGCCGGACTCACGCCATTCAAATCCTGCCGCGCGGAAAATCTCGTCCAAGCCTTCCGCTTCCGCCTGTCGCTTGACCGCCTGTGACCCCGGCACAACAAGCGCGTTCACCGTTGGGGCGACCTTTTTTCCCTTAGCAACCTCAGCGGCAACGCGGAGGTCCTCAATTCGAGAATTGGTGCAACTCCCGATAAACACCTTATCGATCTGAATATCCTCAACCTGCGTCAGCGGTTTTAAGTCCATATACACCAAGGCGTGCTCCGCTGCCCGTTTCTGATCCGATGTTGGCATCTGATCCGGATCCGGCACCTGTCCCGTTACCTCAGTGACCATCCCCGGATTCGTTCCCCATGTCACCTGGGGTGCGAGGGTTGCAGCGTCAATAGCAATCGATTTGTCGTAGACCGCTCCCTCGTCTGTTGGCAACTGTTTCCATGCTTCGACCGCACGATCGAACGCCTCACCCTGCGGGCAAAATTCACGTCCAGCGAGGTATTCGTACGTTTTGTCATCGGGGGCGATCATGCCGGCACGCGCACCCGCTTCAATGGACATATTGCAAACTGTCATCCGTTCCTCAACGCTCAACGCCCGAATGGCTGAGCCGGTGTATTCAATCACTGAGCCGGTTCCGCCGGCGGTCCCGATCTTGCCGATAATCCCCAGAATAATATCCTTTGCAGTAACCCCGCGTCCCAGCTTTCCGTCAACCTCGACCTTGAAGGTTTGGGGACGTTGCTGCAAGAGGCACTGGGTCGCTAAGACATGCTCCACTTCACTGGTTCCAATGCCGATGGCAAGCGCACCCAACGCCCCATGTGTTGAGGTGTGGCTGTCCCCGCAAACGATTGTCTTCCCGGGTTGGGTGATACCCAGTTCGGGGCCAATCACATGCACGATGCCCTGATTGGGGCTATGCAGGTCATATAAGGTGATACCGGTTTCGGCGCAATTCTGTGCCAATACCTCCATCTGTTTGGCGGCAATCTGATCTTGGATTGGGAGAAATCGATCCGTGGTCGGCACGTTGTGATCCATGGTTGCAAAAGTAAGATCCGGGCGGCGCACCTTTCGGCCTGTGAGGCGGAGGCCTTCAAACGCCTGTGCAGAGGTAATTTCGTGAACGAGATGCGTATCAATATAGAGGATTGTTGTTTCGCCCGGTATTTCGTGGACGATGTGTGCATCCCAAATTTTTTCAAACATCGTTTTCTGTGTCATCTATCTCTCCTGCCTATAAATAACTTAATAAAATGCGTTTTAATTCTCAGCCATTAAGTATATCCGATTTTTTCTCTCCGGTGCAATATTATAAGCACCTAGAAATATGCAAACGCACAAGTGAATGCGGAGAGCACAGGTTAGGAAACCTGTGGCTACGAATAGATTTCGATTGTCGTATACCAAAGTTCTACACAATATTTACATGCGATTGCCCTGCCCATAACCGCTTCGTACTTGTCCGATATGCTCAATTGTGGTAAAATAAAAAAACCGATGATTTCAAAAAGGATAGGACTTACGCAGTTGGACGCTCAGACCCTCGTAAGGGGAAGGGGGACAGCATACGGCGTGTGCATACTACCCTAAAGAGGTGGGTTGAATTGCGCTATTACAAACTCAAGTGTGTAACTCCTAAAGAAGCGAAAACATCTGCGATCTCATTACGGGGAAGTTGGTCCAAGTATTTCCCAGCAGCGATTGATATAGATGAAGAATTACAGCATCTCTGACAGGGGAGGAAATTCATGACAAAAATCGGTATTGCGAGCATCGATATAACCCCACAGTACCCCGTTTGGATGACAGGCTACGGGAACCGGGACCACAGATCCGAAGGTGTCTATCAGTCGCTAAACGCCGGGGCAATCTCTATCGCCGGCGACACAGACGAGGTCTTGATCCTGACAGCAGACCTCATCGGATACAATCTTGCCTATGCAGCGGCTGCAAAGAATCGGATTGCAGAATCAACCGGATTACTACCGCGTCAGGTCGTTTTGACAGCAACACACACGCACTGTGCCCCTTTTTTCTATTCGATGGCAATGCCGGGTGAGGTTGAGAAGGGGTATGCAGAATTTCTGCTGAACCAGCTTGTTCACGTTGCAGTTACAGCGAAAAGCCAGCAGGCTGACGGAGCGGTGGCGTTTTCGCGGGGACGTTCCGAATTTGGCGTCAGTCGCCGCCTGCCTGATGGTGAAGGCGGCGTCCGGTTCGCGCCAAATCCGGATGGCCCCATGGATCGAGATCTGGACACACTCTGGTTTAGCAACGCGGGTGGAGAATTAATCGGCAGTCTGACAATCTTCGGCTGCCATCCAACAAGTCGAGGTGGATATATGCTTGGCGGGGATTACCCCGGTTTCCTGTGCCGCGCATTGAGCGAACAAACCCAAGCCCCGTCATTTTTTGCGACAGGTTGTGCAGGAAATATCCGTCCGTGGTTTAAGGGTCAAAACAACAAATTCAATACACCGTCCCTCGAAGAACTGGAATCCGCCTCCCGACAGATTGTGGAGGAGGTGGTACAGTCCCGACAAGATGCAACTCCAGTGAACGCCGAAGGGTTGTGCGTCACAAGCGAATTCCATCACCTACCCTACGCCGAACTGCCCGATGAAGCGACGTTTCGTGATAAGGCAGAAAACCACACCAATCCACTCATCAGACATTGGGCATCGGAAATGCTCAAGCTATCCGAGGCTGGCGGATTGCCCAGCAGTTGTCCGCAAGAGATTCAGGTAGTCCAATTCAGCGAAGAGATGCAAGCGGTCTTCCTGGGTGGTGAGGTGCTGACAGAAATCGGCTTGCATATCAAAAGTGCGCTTCAGCCTGCAACAACAATTACGGTTGCCTACAGCAACGGCTTAATCGCTTACGTACCGAGTAAGGAGACGTATGACCTCGGCGGATACGAGGTAGATGGCTCACATTTCTACTTTTTGCGTCCTGCCCCCTTTGCAAAAGGGATTGAAGATTTGATCGTTGCCAAAACGGTAGATATAGTTAAGAAGCTCTAGACGAATTCACCGCATATTCACAAACTATGGCTTGGATATGTCTATACAGATTTAGTCGGCACGCTCCGCGTGCCCTCCCCCCTGTAATCCCCCGCAAGCAGGGGAAAGGGGATAGCATACGGAGTATGCCCACTGCTAGCGACATCGGTTGATTTCTCCAACCGACAGAGATGGCTACATAACAGGAGGCGCGGCTTTAGCTCCATAAATCAATTTGAGGGTTCCGCCGTGAAGAGTCTATGAAGAAACTTGTAATCGCACCTTTCATCATTGCATACCTGATGCTAATCTGTGGCTGCCAACAAACACTCAAACAAGCTTTTGTTGAGGCAAGTGAAATCGACAAACAGCTTGTCAACTATGCCCTCCCCGAAAATGGAGGGATGATTCTTGTCTCTCAAGATAACCCCGATCATCCCGCCTCAACCTTAGCAAACGGGGTTGTTAGCTCCGAAAGCTGGGATAAGGGCGAGGGATGGGAAGCGCGTTTTGATGGTTCCTATGAATATGGGGGATATATGGAGGTTGGAGAACGTGAGCAGCTGGCGGTCTTCAGTAGGGGAGGCGGGGCAACACGTCCGCGCGAGGATGCGAATCAGATGGATTACAACAGTAGAAACCTTTACGGCGGTGGGTTAGATGGCACCTCCTCTTCAGCACTGGGGTGGGTTGTTATTAACCTTGCGGAGGAAAAGTTGGTGACGCGCGTCATCGTTCACACTGTCGATTCAGAAAAGTATCCCGCTAGCCAGTACGGTGTCAGCGACTTTGCTGTGCAATACTGGACGCCACATGCAAAAGGGTGGAAGAGCGTTGATCGGATTGGGAAAAAAATTGGAGAGCAACACAATAGTATCCGCAACAACAAACAGGGACGGGTTGTTGTGCGTTTTAAGCCGGTGCGGACTCCAAGAATTCGTTTGCTTATCCGGCTGACAAACGACACCGAGACCTACAACACAAGGCGTACCACCGGCTATGTCCGCGGAATGCTCAGTCGCATCCGCATCCGCGATATGCGCGGGACCATTCGCCTCACCGAAATCGAAGTTTACGGGTTTGAAAAAAGGGACGAAGTTGCATCGGTGACATCGAGCCAAGATGCAGCTAACGAACAAATGCTTGATGAGATCTTCGCAGCGGAATCTACCTTACCTATGTCGTCGGATTCCGCTGCATCTGCTTCCGAAGAATTGCTGCAGGTTGACCGTGGTACGGATACTAACCCACAGCGAGGCATCGAAGCCGTTGTCCACGGGTATGCGTCCGCTTACACGAACCGAGATCTGTCCGCATTGATGGCAACCATATCGCCCAATTATTCGAGAGATGGTGAAAATTATGAACAATTGCGAGAAAAAATGGCAGGGCTGTTCCAAAGATATACGCAAATCGATTTTTCGCTGCAAAGATTGCGTACCCAAAGCGAAGCCGGAACAGCAACAGTTGATGCGGATTACGTCATTGTCTTAACTGCGGCGGGCAGCTCACCTTCAACGCTCTCGGGCAAGCTATTTTTTGCATTAATTGAATCCAAAAAGGGGTGGCAGATTTCACGAATTGATACACAAAAGCACTGACATGAATCCTACATATCTGCGTTCTATGCTTCACATTTCACAGTTCCGTTTCGAGAGTCCAAGAATCCGGTTCCGTCACATGATACCTAGTGTTTTAATCCCTATCTATCGGAGTTTCAGACTCCACTTCTCGCTTATCGTTCTCTCCCTGTTTGTCGGTCTCAATGGCTGCGGAGGACCCGCCGCTAATTTTCGCTTGTCCCCCGCTGACGCCGAAAAATTGAATCCAATTCTCGAAGAGCTCCAATTGAGTTATGACCTGACTTCAACCTTAAGGATACTGCAGCTCATCGTAACTATTGAGGAAGAAGGCAAAAAGGAGGAAGTCCGAGAATCCCTCTGGTACAAGAAATCCGAGACAGACGGCGATCTTCTACACATTCAAGCGATGGGGCCTCTGAATGAACCGCGAGTGGTTGCTATCGCGGCGCGAAACCAGTTTTTGCTCTATTTTGTCAATGAAGAGGAGGTTATCTTTGAGCCGTTGGAAGATCAGGTGCTCCAAGAAATTTTTGGGGTAGATTTGCGGGTGTCTGACGTCCGTAGTGCAATTTTCGCCAACCCCTTCCTCGATGGGCAAACCCACCAGTTATCCCTAGCACATTCCGGCGCAAAGTACGTGGTAATGCGCTCCGGTACTGCAGCAGGGCAGATTGAACGGATCACAATCTTTGTGCGCGATTCGGAGCCACGAGTCAGTGATTGGGAGATCCGTGATAAGAGTGGGACAACCGTTCAAGAGGCAAAGTTCTCAGACTATCGGGAGGTTGGTGGTATCCTCCGACCGCATAAAATCGAGATTAGGCGCCCTATCGAAAAAACACAAGTCGTAATGAAAATCGTGAAACCTGAGATCAACATTGATATCAGCGACAGTAAGTTTGAGTTTGATCGATTTTTGAGGGAAGGCACAAAACGCCGATTTTTGAGGAAATAGCATGGCAGATTTCGACGCCGATGAATCGGGAGGCGAGCACTTGCACATACAGGCACACGCAAAAATTAACCTGTACCTTGACGTGGTCGGTAAACGTCCCGATGGCTATCACGAAATCGAAACAATTTTTCATTCAATCGGCCTGCATGACGACATCTACCTTCACAAAGGCACCGATAGACAAATCACAGTGCACTGCGAACACCCACATGTGCCGTGCAACCCACGCAACCTTGCCTATCGTGCTGCAAAGTTGCTGCTTGATAATGCACCCAATCTGAATGGTGTTAAGATTAAAATTGTGAAACGAATACCTATTGCAGCAGGGCTTGGCGGAGGCAGTGCGGATGCCGCCGCGGTCCTTTGTGGGATGAATGTCCTTTTTAATCTTGGATTGACGCGGACAGAGCTAATGCAGCTGGGCGTACAACTTGGCGCAGATGTGCCATTTTGTATTCTGGGTGGTGCTGCCCTTGGACGCGGCATTGGCGAAATCTTGACCCCATTGCCTCCGTTAGAGGAAGCGTGGATTCTACTTGCAAACCCCGGCTTTGCAATTTCCACCGCCTGGGTTTATCAACAAATCAATTTATCATTGACTGCACCCAAAAAAAATGTTACAATGCTGACTCGTTGTTTACGGAATGGCGAGCTTTTCGGAGTCGTGCGCCATCTCTATAACGGCTTAGAAGTACCTGTTCTCTCGCAATATCCTGCTATCGCCGAAATCAAAACGAAGTTGGGCAACTGCCCTGGTAGTTGCGGGGTGCTTATGTCAGGAAGCGGCGCAACGGTGTTTGCGGTTATGCAAAGCCAAAATCGAGCGAAGCTGGCTGCCATGAACTTCGAGAACGATTTCGCTTTTTGCAGTGCAACGCCCCTGAGTAGCGTGGGAGTGCGTATCTCTTGATGGGCGGTCGCCAAGCGGTAAGGCACGGGTCTTTGGCACCCGCATTCGTAGGTTCGATCCCTACCCGCCCAGTATTTCCATAAGCCGTAGCTATATCACAGCTACGGCTTTCTTTTATTTTAGAGGAGTACAATATGCAACAAGTTAAACTTGACGCCCAAAAACGGGAGGCTTCCGGCAAAGGTGCTGCACGTGGCATGCGGCGTGCAGGGCACATTCCGGCAATACTGTACGGTCAGAAAAACGAGACTATCCCCATCCGAATTGAAGAACGAGGATTTAAGAATTTTCTGCAAGACTATGGGGAAAATGCTTTTATCAACTTAGAAATCGCGGATCACGGCACCGAAAACGTTATGGTGAAAGAAATCCAGAGGGACCCAGTAAGTAATCAACTGCTGCACACCGATCTCCTACGCATCTCGATGGATGAGCCGATTACCTCGGCGGCATCTATCATCCTTGTTGGATCCGCCCCGGGGGTCCGAGAGGGAGGAATTCTTGAGTTCCCACACCGACAATTAACGTTACGCTGTCTCCCAACGCTTTTACCTGAAGAAATCGAGGTCGATATTAACGAATTGGAAATTGACGATAGACTTTCTGTGGAAGATATTTCTCTGCCTGAAGAGATTGAAATCCTAGACGATCCGAACACGCGAATTGTCGCCATTGTCCCACCAAGAATAGAGGAAGAACTAACAGCAGAGGAAGATGCTGAAGAAGAAATCGAAGTCGATGAAGATGCGGAGCCGGAAGTTATTTCTCGCCGCAGTGATGATGCGGAAGAGGATGAGGGATAGGTATGTGGAATCTTGCTTGCAAGTTATCCACTGCTTTATGATATTGTTATAGGCAACGCAGTCCCCTCTACAATAAGTCGTCAGAATCAATCGTGACAACCGCAGTAGATTTCCAATAGGTCGGGGCGGAGTTTACCTCGATTATCGGAACCGCTCTACTGACCTTTGGTGCGAGTTGGTGAGACTGTCGTTTCCACATCGTTTGCATTCAACAGTTCATCGGTTTATTTGAAGAGTTCATTCGTACATTTAGGGCTTACGCAGTTGATCCTTTGACGCCAGCACCAGAAAAGGTGGTGCCATGTTCGTGGTTGGTTGAGCCATGACTCTTATGCTAGAGTCATGGTATCCCCGGCGATTCATCGAGCGGCGACAGTGAATCCCAAAGTCGTAGGCCTGCTCCGCGTGCCGTCGTTGGGACAACGGTTACGGCATACGGAGTATGCTTGTGATTTATGGTCTATCGTGATGCGGGTTGAATTGCCTTACGACAAACCCACGTGCGTAACTCCTAATTAATGAACCAATCCACCCATGCACCAATACCCCCCTCCCCCTGCTTGCGGGGGGATTACAGGGGGTATTTTCCCGTTTTACGCCCGGTCTTTGATCGGAGAGTGTATCAACAGGCGCAAACTAGCACCATTGGTTACTATAATCTTATGGTCAAGCACTTAACGGCGCGTCAATTCATTCTATTCGTTGCAATTCTGTTCTTGAGTTGTGTCAGTCTGAGCTTTGCTCAATCCTCGCCAATCCGCTTTGTTGACGGAAGCGGCAATACCCTTGCCCAAGCAGCGGTTGTAGTACGAAATGGTAGTTTGTATCTTCCGGTTCAGACCTTGCGGGAGGCATTTGATTCGGGCATGAGGCAACAGTATAGCTCTTTGACAAAGCGAATGACTTTGAATGTGAAAGGGAAGCAGCTGCGTCTACGAATTGGGTCGCTTTCTGTTAGTGTCAATGCGGACGAAATGGAATTGTCGCTCCCTCATCCCCCACTTATCATTGGGGAAAAATTGATGCTGCCACTCGAATTTTTTACCGATCTGCTCCCCCAGGTCTACGATTTTAAGGTGACCCATAACCCCGTAATACAGGCGATACACATTACTGAAGGAACTACACCGCTCCCCGACCTTTCCCCTACTACAGTTGCGGATGGACCGGCAAAATTTCTGGTTATCCTTGATCCCGGACACGGCGGTGGAGATACGGGTTGTCACGGGCGCACAAGGGTAGCTGAGAAAGATATTGTCCTTGACCTCGCCAAACAGATTGAGGCGGTTGCCCGCCAGCATCAGGTCGAAGTAATATTGACGCGAGATGCAGACTTTGAGCAGCACCCGAAAGAGCGAATCAATATTGCTCAAAACAATTATGGAAGCCTCTTTCTGAGTCTACACTGTAACACCTCTTTTTCGGATCTCGCAGCAGGCATCCATCTCTATATCAGCAATTCATTGGACATTACCCAAGACCCTCCACCCCCTAATCCCAACGAAACTTCACAGCATAGCACAACTATCCAAGAACTCTCCCAAGAAGATTTTCTGATGCAGAGTCGGCAGTTTGCCACGATTCTCCAGACGGAATTGGAGACACTTTCGCCGACACCGATTTCCCTGACTGAGATACCACTGGCAACGCTAGCAGACGTTTACATGCCGGCAGTTCTCATTGAAATCGGCTATCTATCCAATGAAACTGATGAAGCACGACTCACCGACGCCGACCACCTTGTCTCCATCGCGACAGAGATATTGCAGGCAATCCAGACTTATATCGCAGAATCCAATCAGGTAGAGGAAGCTGCAAATGGCAGATAATGCGGCACACAAAAGTCTAAAATTCAAACAGATTTGGCGAATTACAACCTTAGGCATAGCTCTCACAGTCGCCATTGTTATTTTAGCGATATTAATATCATGCGACTCTAAGCAGACCGATCCAACACCACCTCCCCTCCCCCCCATTGTTACTCCTGATGAGCCTCAGACCCAGCTTCAGAAGTGTACGCTCTTCTTCTTTGATACCGACTCGCTCAGACTTGTCAGTGAAGAACGGGAGCTAGACCTTTCCCAAGATGTCACTGAACGTCTCAAACAGACTCTCACCCAACTCCTCGGCGATTCCAACAACGACTTTTACCAAACTATCCCCAAAGGTACACTGCTCCATGAAGTGTATATTGACGAGGGAGCAACAGCGTATTTGGATTTCTCACGCCATCTCAAAGACGAACATATCGGCGGCACAACCGGTGAAGCCCTTACTGTGGGTGCAATCCTACGAACTGTTAAGGCAAATTTCCCGGATCAGATTAGAAAGGTGCAGATTCTTATTGAAGGACTTGAAACGGATACAATTGGAGGGCATATCGATATTTCAAAGCCGTTGAACCTTTCAGTGGAATTGGAAGTCGTGAGTGGAGTGGCAGAATCAACGGAAGTGGAGTCGGTGGAAGCAGAAAGAGGGACATTAGAGGTGGGGGAGGCCAGCGGGCAAGAAATGGATCAATAAATTTATCGTGCAAGAGTTCATTCATTCAGAAGTTCACTAATGAACCAATCATGACCCCATGAACAAATCGTTTTCACGCTTCACGCAAGAGCATATCAACAGTTGTAAACTAGCACCATTGGTCAATAATATTTATGCCAACAAAACTAATCGTTGGGCTCGGCAATCCGGGACCACGATACGAAAACACCAAGCATAACCTCGGATTTTGGATTGTCAATGAACTCCTGCTGAGATTACAGCTAAATCGGTTAGAACCCCTGTGTCGGTCGCTCATCGCTCAAACAGAATGGCACAGCTCGGAGGTTATCTTTGCCAAACCGATGACCTACATGAACAATAGCGGGGAGGCTGTCAACATGCTCGTCCAGAAGTTTGACATACCCCCACATGGCCTATGCGTAGTTTACGATGACCTGAACCTAGACATCGGTGCCCTGCGGATGCGAAAGGCGGGAAGCGATGGTGGGCATAACGGAATGAAATCAATTATCCATCACCTTGGCACACAGGATTTTCCGCGCTTGCGTGTGGGCATCGGGAAGGTAGAAGGGGACTGGATGGATCACGTCCTGAACGAATTTTCCGCCGCCGAAAGAGAATATATCGATTGGGCAATCCCCTGTGCGGCTGACGCGATTGAAACCCTTGTTACAGAAGGGGTTCAGACAGCAATGAACCAGTTTAACGGACGCGTTCCCCCGAAACATGACTCTTGAGCCACTTCGCTGCTAAGCCTATGGGCGAACAGCTTTATAAGATAGGCATTGAGTCTTCTATCTTCTCATCGTTTTTTAGTGAAACATAGCTCAAATAGCGGATCTCACTAATTGCACCTGTATTAACCGCCTCAGTAACTGCACACCCGGGCTCAGACAGGTGAACACAATCTGTGTATTTGCATTTGCCCAGATAACTTTCCATCTCTGGAAAATAGAGATCCAGGTTCTCCGTATCAACCCCCCACAAGCCAACCTCCCGAATACCCGGCGTATCCGCCACCTCACCCCCAAATTCTAGGGAAAAAAGTTCAACCAATGTCGTCGTGTGTCTGCCCTTCCCCGTTTTTAGTCCCACTTCGCCGACGCGTAAGCCCAACCCCGGCTGAACTGCATTCAACAGGCTCGACTTCCCGACACCAGACGCACCGACGATAACGCTGAGTTGATCCCGCAGTATCTCTCGAAAGCGTTCAATGCTCTGCGGATGATGGATACTAGTAAAGATTACCGGATAGCCAAGCTGCTTGTAGGCACTCAGAATTGAACGTAAATTTCGCTGCTCCGCTGAATCAATGAGATCGATTTTATTCAGGCAAACAACGGCCTCCATCTCACCAACTTCCGCTAAAATTAGAAATCGATCCAAGAAACGCAAGTTTAGGTCAGGTAGACGCGTTGAGAGGACAGTAACCACCTGATCCGCATTCGCGACAACAATCTGTTCGATGGCATCGCGCTTGCCGGGGTATCTGCGCGAAAATTTTGTCCGACGCGGTAAAATCTCCTCAATGACCCCCGCTTCATTATCGAGCGGCGTTACGACAACCTGATCGCCGACAGCGACGGGGTCCGCATAGATCTGCCTACCCTCTGCAGACCTCTGAGCACGCTTGACGCGCCCACGTAGCTGACAACGAAGGACCGCGCTGCTGTCCTGAACATCATAGAAGCTGGTTCTGGCTCGAATGACTTGGCCTTGAATCGTATCCATAAGCAACATTGAAAATTGGAGTTTGAAGCTCCATGCCAACTGTGCGCGAATTTTAACGTATACAAAGATTAAAACAAAAATTAAAGGGCAAAGAATTGAGCAGTCAAAAACTGTATCAAGAACCAGCTCAGATATACGTTCTCATCGTCCGGAGAGCGGTTTCCACATCGGCATCAAAATCATCAAAACTGCACTCGCAGGAGACACGCCCATCGTAGCCCGCATCCTCAAGCGCGGTGAAGAACTCCTCGAAATCAAAGTCATCGTTGCCCGGATATGAGCGTTTGACCGGCTCGGCGATGTGGACATGCGCCAACCACTCCGCGGCATAGATGATATCCTGCATCGGCTCGTCCTCCTGCCAGACATGGTAAAGATCTGCCAGCAACTGAATCCCCTCCCGGTTGACTCGTTGCGCCATCTCCAATCCGTCAGCAACAGTGCGGAGGATATTCCCCTCCCGGTGACAAATCGGCTCAATCACGATAGTAATATCGTTTGCTTCAGCGTGATCCGCAGCCATATCTAAAAATTCCGCAATCTGATCTAACGCTTTCTCGTGCGAATAACCGCCCTCAAGATTGCGGGATCCACTGCTCCCATAGACAATAATTTCTCCGCCAATCCCCTTCGCTCGACGACACGCAGTTTCGACATAACGCGACAACCGTGGAAAATCAACCGCATCCCCGACGACACGCAGATCACCGGGAATAAAACCGGCGTAGGCTTCGGGCTTCAATTCAGCCTGTGCCACGCGTTCCTGAATTTTTTGAAATTCTGCATCGCTCGCTTCTGGAATGAGCGCATTTCTCACTCCCAATTCGATATAGTCATAACCAACCGCTGCGAGCCTATCAATTTTTTCGAGCGGAGCGCAAACGCCAAATCTCATACTGTTCTCCTGTGTGTTAATTATAACTCAAGTTGCTAGATTGCTAGATAACTCAGAGGTCGAGTTTTCATGCTCGACATTTACTATTTACTACGATCGAGAGACTGAACGAAGAGCAGTGATTTTCTCGATCCACTGTACCTACCCCAATGTGACACATGTTGAAAAGACCCGGAACGTTGCATAAGGTAGATACCAATACTATCACGCAATCATCCTAGCTCAATCCGCCCAGAACATTGCCCTATAGTCGGGGTGTTTCTCAATGAGCCAAGAATTGACGGACGACCTACCGGGTATTTGGGGCTTAGGGAAATTGGTTTGCCTATGTTCTATAGACATCTCCCTGCTGGGGCTATGTTGGTTCATTCGTGCAATTGATGAACTTTTAAGGTTGCGGCGTACGGAGTATGCCTACTACCATTTCCCGGTTCCCGCTCAACCCTACTCCGTTCTGAGAACCTTTGACCTCCGTGCTGTCAAATGTCAACACGCCCTAGCAAGTTAATTATAGTTCAAAGATAGATTGACATCCGTTTACGCGCTATCGCCCACGATTTGTCGAACCTTCTCAAAGAAAGCCTTCTTACGTTTTGTGTTGAGTCCCCACTGCACCGGCACACTCTGGTAGCCATCGCGGTAGTTATTCTCACCCGGATCAAAATAACCCCACGAGGCATACTCGCTAATCGCAGCGACAAAGTTATTGAGCGGCTTGTCGAAATCAAAATGATCATCTTCGTTGAACAGAATCGGCATGGTTCGATAGCCGGGCACCTGTCGCGCCTGATGAACCATTTCTGCGATACGGTTGGGGTCGCGGACACCGTTGCCGTGCATTAGCAGAAAATCGGATGCTCGCACGACATTCTCCCGTGAGACCCTTCCCCCACCGTAGCTCGTCCCGACAAGTAGCAGCCGCCCATCGCGGGTTATTCCCTTAACTCGTTCAATTAACTCATGAACGCGGTCCGGTTTCAGGATGTCGTGAATATATCGCTGGACATTGCATTCGTTGTTGACCTCAACGAGAACATTTGTATAGCCCTGATCGAAGGTCCAGTGCGTAACGTTATCCACACCACGAATGACCGCCTCCTCGTCACGGACGCGCTGATCTTGCCCGAAGTAGAAATAACCCAAAATTACAACCATCCCAAGTTCATCTGCACGATCAATGATGCGAGTCAGTCGATCGAGATAATCGGGATTCAAGCTGCCATCGGCTTCAATTCCCGAATTGTGCCAGGGCTGCTCTTTTGAGTATCCTTCGGGACTGCCACCTTGAAGATTAATTGTGAATGCGAGCAACCCATAAGATTTCCATTCAGGGATTGCCTCTAGAAACTCTCGCGTGTTCCTTTCCGCGTCCCATTCGTCGGTGTCGGGATACGCCCACATGCGGACAGTCTCCGGATTCCGATCGTCGAAAATCCCCTGCACCATCCGCGAATTGAGGAGTAGCCCCTCAATTTTATGCCCGTTATAAAATCGACCCGGATAGGTTATTTTTCCATTGATGTAAAACGCATCTTCAGCGATACTTACAGCAGTCTGTCTGGCCATATAATTACCTTTTTGAATTTATTTACAAAATGGCACCGGCACCATGCCACGGAAAGGCATAGCTCGGTTGATTCACAAAACGTTGTATCCCTCCCTCCAATTGAATATTTGTAGAGGGAGAAAGTTCAACTACGAAATACCTACTATCAACAGGGACAGTCCTCTCCGATGTTTCTTCTTGATCGGTTGTCTGAAATTGGATTTGAGTGAACTGGTGTTCCCCAAAAGCACCCGCCTGTACAATCACATTTCGGGTTTCAGTTCGGCTAAGGTTCACAAGTTGGATGCCCACCCGATCAGAGTCCAATTTATCGACCAAGGCAGCGACATCTTTCGGGAGCCCCGGCCGAGCACAATCCATGTCGAAATAGCGTACCGTTGCACGTAACAGCCCGCCGTTATAGATAGGCTGCGGTGAACCCATTGTTACTTGCGTAAGCCCCTTGGTGACGACAGGGTTAGGGGGCCACCGGTTGTCAGCGATAATCTGCGCGCTATCGCGTGGATCTCGACGCATAAACTCATACATTCCCAAGACGTACTGATACTCTGTCTGTAACCGCTTTTCGGGCCAATCGGGGTTTACGCCATCGTAGTAGTTAAAACGCGCTTCCAGATTCCCGCTGCTCCGGTCGCCTGCGACCTCGACTTCATTCCAATCACTCTCCCTTTCACCCGCACGCAGCCTTGTAATTAGCTCATAATCCCTTGCCTCCATTGAGGCATGATACACCCGCGCCAACCACTGAATTCCCCTCGGCTGATACCCCTCCCAACCATCGGGAGTGATTCGCGTCGGGACGAGCAGTTGACCGTCTTCTCGCGTCCTAGCCAGACTCAACAAGAATTCAATCTGTGAGCGGATGAACTCCAGATAGCCAAAGTCGCCGGTGAGCAATAGGGAGCATTCAGAGGCGATGGTCGCTGCCAAAAACGCATTACGGGCGGAGTTGCGACTATTCCAACCATAAAATCCCCCCCACCACTGACCGTTGCGCTGCTCTCCCACCTTCCCTGTGGGTCCGACGTTATCAGGAATAATCCCGTTATTATCGCGTGTCCGATCCATCCAAGCTTCGGTATATTCCAGTACCCACCGCTTATACTTCTCCTCACCGGTGTAGAGATACGCATTGGTGATCAGACCGGTAGCCGCTAAATTGTCAGGGATGTCACCGTTAAGAACAACGTCATCGAAAATCCTTAGAATTTCTTCTGCCCGCTCCGGGTTTTCAAACCAATCATCTTCCAAATCCTTGACTATCGGATAGAGGTTCGACCGCTGAGCGTGCCCACGGGCAACGCCGCCCGGATAGTAGATTGGGTCCAGCAGCATCTTTGCCATCGCAAGGTCTGCGTGAAAGCGGGGACCGACGCTGCCGTGGAAAGGGGAACGAATGATTTTATATTGAGGGTCATAGTTGGGTGCTCCAGTGTCTTCAGCCATATACATCGCTGCGAACCGTTTGGCACGTCCGATGTTTTCCGGATGGGTTGGATCTGCCAAACCGAAGCAGTAAAAAGACTGATTCCCTTCGCCCATGTGAAACCAGTCAGCAGGACCGTTCAAGTTGTAGTATTCATTGTGGAGTTGTACCCGAAATTCCGGGTGTTGCGGTTCATCGTTCCGGCGCACAACCCCATCATCATAAAGCCGGGTAATCGCATTCCACTCTTGGAGACCGACTTCGAGTACGCTTTCCTCTGCACCAATGGCGTAGAGGAGTCCCTTGTATGAATGCGCTTCGTATGTATCATCAACATCGTTCACATTATAAGGGGTTCCATCTAGACGACCATACTTCTGTGCCGCCAAATCCACCGCCTTCTCCATGAGGCAGATAAGTTGACGCTCCATGAGTGCCCACGCCGGCGGCGCGGAAATCTCCGTCGCCTTGATGAAAACTATATTTTTTGGCATGTTTGCTACTATCATCGTCCAACCTCCCAAAAAGGAAAAGAGGCAGAAACAGGAAGCCCCTGTTCTAACCTCCTACCCTGACCACCCTACACGGATGTTCATTATCTCATATCAACATCTATTTTTCAACGCCAAATCCTGATCTAGGATTAATTTTTTAAGGTGAGTCAGCTTGACAACAACTGCAAGATCGCCTATCATTGTAAGTTAATTACACATCTCCAAAATTTTACGAGGCATATTAAAAGAAAGGAATTAACGCTTGTACACAACCGTCATCGTCCCGTTTGAATTTTACGCAAGCCATAGCCTCTCTGTTCGGGAAAAGCCCCACAATCACTATTGGACGCTAAAGCTGTTCGTGAGGGGCATCCCAAAAAACGGTATGGTGATTGACATTCTTAAGCTGCGCCAACTCACCGACCCATACGTCGAAAAACTTGCCGACACCTACCTGAATGAAAACCCCATCCTAACCGAGGAACAGTCAGCTTGCCCCACCTGTGAAATGCTTGCTGCCTATTTCTATACGTATGTTTCCCAAGCTCTAGAGGAATTGGACGCAGGTGTTGAGCTCAAGGCCGTTGAAGTTGAGTTGCGCGAATTAGCAGGGAAGGAGTGGGGGGCAGCTCGCTTAGAAGCGGACTAAAATGACCGATACGCCAAGTTATCAAACGCCAATCCCGTGGAATACTCACAGGATTGGAAAAATCTGTCTATGGCACAGCGGGCCAGTATTCCAGTTGAATGCCGTGAAAACTAAAAGCCTTGTAGAAATTGGACTGTGTCAAACCTGCCAGCACGTTAAAATAATCGAAAACGCCAACCAGAACCGTTTCTATCTGTGTCTTCTCTCAAAATCTGACGCTGACTTTCAGATGTATCCACATCTGCCTGTACTGATCTGCCCCGGCTACCATCCCCAAAATCAGACAAGTAGTCGGAAGGGACGTCCATCTTAACTTATTTAAATGAATACTCAAATTTTTCCTGTTCTTTGATGACTTTGATCTTGAATATCAGCCATATTTCCCTTATAATATTTGATACTATATTGATTTGACATATCAACTCATCAAACTTACTTCCTTACTTCCATGTGGGGGGTTATACTTAAATATAAGGAGAATCTGTAAGGCTTGGTGGATATGCACGGCATCATTGAATTTACTTAGGACTTACACACTTCAGCTGGCAGTCGTACAATTTAGTGAGCGGAGGTAGGGACGTAGATTTGCGTTCCCTACGAAATCGTGGATTCACGGTTTGGTAATGTTTGAGGGCAACCCTTGGGGTTGCCCCTACGAGGCTTTAAACGTTCAACTACGTAAGTCCTATTGCTATTTAACCGACTGCCGTGAGGCAGTCAGGGTTTGTTGGGTCAATAGACGTACCCTCACCCTAGAAGGAGAACATACAAAATGACAACCGCTGAAATTAAAGCAATGGCTACAGAGTATATTATGAACACCTACGGTGAACGCTCACTGGCGTTCATCCGTGGAGAAGGGGCTTACCTCTGGGATGCGGAGGGGAAGAGATACCTCGATTTCCTGGGCGGTTTAGCTGTCAACGGTTTGGGACATTGCCATCCCAACGTGGTCGCAGCCATCCGGGAACAAGCCGGAAAACTTCTGCATATTTCTAATCTCTACTATATTGAACCACAAGCCCAATTGGCAAAATTGCTTATCGATAACTGCGATCTAGATCAGTGCTTCTTCTGCAACAGTGGAGCCGAAGCTAACGAAGCAGGAATTAAACTCGCACGGAAGTTTATCAAAGACCAAGGCAGCCCCGACGCCTACGAAATCATCACAATGGACAACTCGTTCCATGGGCGTACGATGGCAACGATAACGGCAACCGCTCAAACCAAATATCACAAGGGATTTGAGCCGATGGTTCCCGGATTCACCTATGTCCCGTATGATGATCTCTCGGCGGTGAAAGCTGCAATCAGCGAAAAGACCTGCGGCATCCTTGTGGAGGCGATCCAGTCTGAAGGCGGTGTCAACACACCAAGCAGTGGTTACCTCCAAGGGCTTCGAGAGCTCTGCGACAAACACAATCTGGTGCTTATCCTTGACGAAGTCCAAACAGCGATGGGACGGCTCGGTCCATTGTTCGGGTATCAAAGCTACGGTATTATCCCGGACATTATCACCATGGCAAAGTCCCTCGGTGGAGGCGCGCCAATCGGTGCGATGCTCGCTAAGGGGCATATCGCAGCGAGTTTTGTCCCCGGCACCCACGCGGCGACGTTTGGGGGGAATCCGCTGGTAACCGCCGCAGCGTGTGCAACGATAAACACCATCCTTGATGAAAATCTTGGTGAAAATGCGGTCAAAATGGGTGATTATCTGGAGAGCAAACTGATGGCCCTTAAAGATCAGTACCCGATTAAAGAGGTACGTGGCAAAGGCTTGCTACGTGGATTGGTGCTATCTGTTGATGCCAACGCACTCGCCGCCAAGTGTATCGAAAATGGTTTAATCACAATCTGCACAAACGATTATGTTCTTCGCTTTTTGCCACCACTTAATATCACTACAGCGCATGTCGATGAAGCGGTTTCAATCCTCAAGAAGTCGCTCGCTGAAACCGTATAGCGCGGGTAGCGAAAATAGTTCCCGCGTTAAGCAGAACCAGAAACCGAATTTTTGGCAAAAACTCGATTTCTCTTGGCATTTTGCACTTTCCTTTGACATGGGCCCGTGGATCGGGTTCCGATTTCGTTTCGTTGTTCCAACGCTTACGAAACCGTAAACTCACGATTCTGTTGTCCTGATCGGATGGGACTTCTTGGCCCAACTGCATCAATAAACCAATGAACCAATAGTTTTTACATTTCACGCTTTTAGCATTTTACACTTTATTTTAACATGAACCAATCTCTGATATGTCTGTGGATTGTCCTCCTCACCACCTGCAACGGGTGTGACAAATCCAAACCCAATGCAGTTTTGGAAACGAACAAGGGGCGGATTGTCATCGAACTTTACCCCGATGCCGCACCGAAAACAGTGGATAATTTCGCAACTCTCATCCAACAAGGGTTCTACGATGGACTCCGTTTCCATCGCTATGCGCCCGAGTTTGTCATTCAAGGAGGCGACCCAAAAGGTGATGGCACCGGGGGACCCGGATGGACCATCTACGGCGAATTCCAAGATCCCCAACTTCGGTCCAAAATGCCCAAGCACGAAAAAGGAGTTGTCGCCATGGCACGACGACAACAACCGAATACTGCGGGCAGCCAATTTTATATTTGCTTGGATCCGGATTCCGAACGGTATCAGCACCTCGAAGGCGAGTACACCACCTTTGGACGTGTCATCGAAGGGTTGGATGTGGTAGATCAACTCCGCGAAGGTGATAAGATGAACAAGGTCACACTCAAGGACTACCAATCGCGAAAGAAAGAAAGTGAAAAATAATTACGAGAAAGGCAAATAAATCTCATGGAAGAATGGAAAAAGCTCGTTCGGGATACAGTCAACACCCCTGAAAAACTTGCCGCTACCTTCGATGTTGATCTCGACGAGATACGGCGTGTTCACGAAGTATTTCCTATTCGTATCAATCCTTACTATTTGAGTTTGATCGAGGAACCGGGAGACCCGATCTGGAAACAGGTTGTCCCGGATCCCAAAGAATTGATCAGAACCGGTTTTGAAGAAGACGACCCACTCGGTGAAGAAGATGATAGCCATGTTCCGAACGTCACACATCGCTATCCGGATCGGGTCCTGTTTTATGTCAATTACATGTGTCCAATCTACTGCCGATTCTGCACCCGAAAACGCAAAGTGGGGGACCCGGACTCCATTCCCGACAACAATATCGAGATGGGCTTGGACTATATCCGCAGTCACTCCGAAATTCGTGACGTGATTATCTCCGGCGGGGATTCACTGATGCTGACGGATCGGAAGATTGATTACATCGTCGGCAGCCTCCGCGCCATCGAACATCTCGAAATTATCCGAATCGGTTCGCGCGTCCCCGTTACCCTGCCACAACGCATCACGCCGGAGTTATGTGCGATTCTCAAGCAGTACCACCCTTTTTACATTAACACCCACTTCAACCACCCGCGAGAAGTTACACCGGAAACCGAGAAAGCGTGTGGCATGTTGGCTGATGCCGGTATCCCCGTCGGCAATCAGGCAGTTCTTCTCAAAGGTGTCAACGACGATCCCGAGGTTATGGTTGATTTAATGAAGAAACTCCTCAAAATCCGCGTGAGACCCTACTATATCTATCAGGCAGACCTCGTTTACGGGACAGACCACTTTCGCACATCGATCAAAAAAGGACTGGAAATCGTCGCTGCTTTACGCGGGCATATCTCTGGACTCGGCGTGCCGCACTATGTGGTTGATGCCCCCGGGGGCGGTGGCAAAATCGCACTCATCCCCAATCCAGTTGTGTCATTTGACGATGAGGAGATCCAGTTGAAAAACTACGAGGGCAACATCTACAGTTATCCAAGCACCTCTTTTTATGATGAGGATTGGTAGTGATGTCCTTCTACCACGCAGGGCTAATAAAAAAACAACTTTTTCCTTTTATCCCTGTTTTCAGGAGAGCAAGCTTTTTCATGTGGATCTGCCTCACCTTGCTGCGGGGCTGCTTCCCCTGCCGGTTGCCACTGCCCGAAATTATCAAGATTATCAGATATGGAGTTTACCCCATGGCGCGATCGCCCGCTTCGGAAAGGTAAGGATTAGGTATATTACGTTCTCGCCCGATGGCTCACATCTCGCTGTGGTAACTATCATCGGTGCCTGGTTTTAGATGTGAAGACGGGACGTGAACGTGCACTGCTCACTGGGTATACGGGGGCATTTGCGTTTATAGGATTTTCACCCGATGGCACAAAGCTCGCATCGGGGGCAAGGGTTGGAACGATTCTGCTGTGGGATATGTCGCTGTACCTCACGCCTATCACCCCACCTTTCCAACAACCGACAGGGACAGAAACGACACTGCTAACTATCCTAATCTATTCAACGCGGGGACGTGAATGCCTTATCAACTCGCCAACGACACCGATGTGTAGATCACAATCTCCGGCACCAACGGCGCATTAGTGCGCCGATTGGATCTGGGGTATCAGAAAGCAGGTTTTTGCACCTTTCAACCTAGGGCTGCGTATTGGAAGGGATGGGACGAGATCGGGGAATCGGTTGCAGCTGGAATGTACTTCTACACGCTGACAGCTAATGATTACACTGAAACCCGTAAAATGCGGATCTTGAAGTAATGGACAAAATCATTCTCAAAGGCGTTCGATTTCACGGCTATCACGGCGTCGCAAAAGCAGAGCGTCAGCTTGGGCAGAAGTATGAAATAGACCTTGAGTTGACGACCAACCTCTCCGCCGCTGGCAAAGCTGATGACCTCGCCCACACAATCAACTACGTCCAAGTTGTCCAACTGATAATTGAAATTGGGACCCAGCAATCATTTCAACTCATCGAAGCCCTCGCCGAAACGATGGCGGAGGCACTCCTCGCTCAATTCCAAATCGAGGCCGTCCGAATCACTGTCAAAAAATTATCCCCCCCCATCGAACCGGCACTCACCTATGCAGGCATCGAAATCCATAGAAAGCGAAAAGCAAATGGATAAACCAACACCTGCTTTTCACTTCATAATTTTCCTTTGTCTTATTCTAATCGCCTGTCAAACTGTCATGGGAAGCAACGATCCTTCCTTCCTACGGAATCCCGATCTAACTCGCACGAATCTGTTCAGTAATCTGCATTCGGGTGTTCATATCTATCGGTACGATTGGCACGCGGAGGGTTGTGTTCTTTATGTCGCAGAAATGGACCGTTCCCATGCCGACCTCCATTTTGAAGCGGCAATCGCCGGAGATCAAATCCTAGGCAAGAAAACCGTCAGATTTATCGCCCATCAACGCTCGCAGCGTGGGGATCGCCGCGTCTTAGTCGCCATCAACGGTGGATTTGGCGTTCTCGGTGACATGAGAGGGTACGGCGGTGCGCTGGAAAATCTACATATCCAAGCCGGGGAGTTGATGACGCAACCTGCTTCTGATGAGGAGGCGTGTTTTGGTGTGACATCGGAGGGTGAGTTTTTGATTGGTCCCGTTGAAATGGAAGCTGTTGTGACCGTGGGAACGTATAGCTTCCCGATGGAGTGCATCAACCAGAGATTTCTCGACGGTTGCCGATCTATCCTCTATACCCCCCGAATGGGTGACTCGACGCACACGAACCGCAAGCGGACTTATGAAATGATTCTAATCGGGCTCCCGTTGCCAATTACAGGCAAATACCAAAGCGAGTTTATCATCGATCATTTCGGGAAGGGTGGGAACAACCCAATCCCTGAAAACGGTGCGGTGATTTCCTTTCGCTCACGAATGGATAAGAAATTAGAAGCCCAATTGGGTGAGACAAAGCGTGGAAAAATCGAAATTGAACTCGAGCCGCCTAGCTGGAATCGTGCCATTCAAGCAATTGGCGGGCGGATTCGACTTGTGAAAAATGGACGAGTCAACGAAATGCTAGAAAAGCAATACCGCTCCCAGAAGAAGCATACGCCCGGTAAACGACAGCGCGACTTGGCGTTGAGCTATGAACCGCGCACCGCTCTCGGTTACAACACGCAGAAATTGATACTAATTGTGGTGGACGGACGACGGGCGGGGTATAGCACAGGATTATCCCTATATCGGCTTGCAAGCGTGCTTATTGAACTCGGGGCGACAGAAGCTATCAATCTAGATGGAGGCTCATCAAGTACCTTTGTGGTCGATGGAGAGGTTGTCAATCGTCCCTCTGGACAGCGTGAACGTGATGTCCTCAATGCCGTTTTTATTACAGTTGATCAGCCCCGGTAAAATGGGGGCAACCCATCGCCAAATAATAGCCTGCAATTTGGATTTCGATTTGCTCAAAGTGCCTCTTACCTAGTAGGGTACATCTTGCCGAATTCATCAGCAAAAGTTTTTCGTAGCCTTCCACTGTCATTTGTGATAATATCTCATACAACAAAGGACACAGACTTGATAGGGAAGAAAACGGTATGCTGTACTGAACTATCCTGTCTGTATCCGGCCTTCAACAAACTATAACTGCCAACCAAAACACTAGGAGGTGCAAGATGCCAGAGCGAATCGAACTGAATCCACCCTGGCCCTGGGCAAGTCAATTCCGAATAGCTCAAGGCGTGCAGGTGGGAAACACCGTGTATGTATCAGGACAGGTGGCCTTCGACCCACAAGGCAATTTAGTTGGTGGGGATGATATGGGCGCGCAGTCACAACAAGTTTTCGTTAATATTCAAGCGGTCCTCGCTGAAGCCGGCGCAACCATGGAAGATGTGGTAAAAATTACAGCGTTTCTTACCGATATGAGCCGGTACGCAGAATATGCGGAGGCACGTGCCGAGGCATTCCCAAACAATATACCCGCCAGTGCCACGGTCGCCACACCAACGTTGGTCAACCCTGATCTACTCGTCGAGGTCGAGGCAATCGCCGAGATCGGCTGTGGATAGGGGACATAATTGTGAGCTACGCTTGAATATCCCAGAATGGAATTGTCGTATTATTAAAATCAAAACGGTATAGTGCTCGAGGCAAAAGCGGTGATTTATTTAAATTCCATTTCTTGACAATGCGAAGCGATAGCCTAATAAAAGACACGTCTATCACCTTCCAGAGCGGCTTAACACTCAAGTCTTGTCTGATTGCCCTATTGCTCATGCCAATCACCGTGTATTGGCTTATCGAGCTTGAAGTCGTTCGCTATACCTTCCCGACAATTATCCACCCGTTTTCAAATGTCATTTTCGTCATTTTTTGGCTCCTGCTGATCCGGTATATACTTGTTAAAATCTCTCCAACGCTTGGTCTCTCTCAGCAGGAGCTCCTCACCATCTATGTCATGTTGGGTTTCGTTTCCTGCCTCTGTTCATATGACATGATGGAGATTTTGGTCCCAATTTTGGGGCACCCGTTCCGGTTCGCCACCCCTGAAAACGGCTGGCGAGAGCTGCTTTTCAAACATCTTCCCGAATGGCTTACCGTGCGGGACGAGAAAGCCCTAACACCATTCTATAAAGGAGGTTCAACGCTCTACGAAGAGGGGTATTTTAAGGCATGGCTCATCCCCGGCGGGGCTTGGATTACGTTCCTATTTGTACTGATGGTTGTGATGCTAGGGCTTACCACCCTGTTGCGGAAACAGTGGACGGAGCACGAACGGTTGACGTATCCGCTGATTCAACTTCCACTGGAGATGACCAATCCCAGATCCGGTTTCTTCAAAAACAGACTGATGTGGCTTGGCTTCGGCATCGCTGCCTTAATCAGTATCGAAAACCTGCTCAATTCAATCTACCCCGCATTCCCCTACATCCCCGTCAAACGTCAATCCATCCATCAGTATTTCACCGAACGGCCCTGGAATGCGATGGGCAGCGTAAGGCTCTCCTTTTACCCTTTCGTCATCGGCATCAGCTTTCTTATGCCGCTTGACCTCCTGCTTTCGTGCTGGGTGTTTTACTGGGTTTACAAAATTGAGTTGATGGGCGGGAACATCATGGGTTGGCAGGGTCTGCCGCGCTTCCCATATATCGCTGAACAGAGTTTTGGCGTGTATATTGGGCTATTCGTGGTCGCATTGTGGACAGGCAGGGCACATTTCATAAGATTGGGGCACCATCTGTTCAGCCGTGCCGCATCCGCGTCGCAACTGGATGACTCCTATGAACCAATACGGTATCGTTTGGCATTTGCATGTGTGGTATTTGGTACGATTTTCTTAACAGTTTTTTCCTATAAGGCGGGTATGCCGTTATGGGTAATTCCACTGTTCTTTGGAATTTACTTCTTATTAGGGACGATGATTGCGCGGCTGCGTGCGGAAATGGGATTCTTGTGCCACGATTTTCAAAACGGTGTCGATCCGCACCACATGATTATCAATGCGTTCGGAACACGCAGGTTGGGTCCCAGTGCCCTTACCGTTTTTACGTTGTACATGCACTTCACTTTCGCAAACCGAACCAATCTGATGCCGCAGCAGCTGGAAGCCTTCAAGATTTCGGAACGACGAAATATTAATCCTCACCATATCGCCATCGCTATTGTAATCGCAACACTCATCGGGGCAATCGCAACATACTGGCTTTTGTTGGATAACTACTATCGACACGGTGCCGAGTCGGGACACTACATGGGGCCAACCACGCAACGCGGCTGGATCTACAACCGACTTGAAAGCTGGCTGAACTCCCCTCGAGAGCGGGATGAGCCCGCGCTTGCCTTCATGGGTGGCGGCCTCGGCGTAGCAGTGGTATTGATGTTTCTACGAGGGCGTTTCCTGTGGTGGTCGCTCCACCCTCTCGGCTATGCGATGGCGGATAGTTGGGGGATGTACAACCTGTGGAGTTGCCTATTTGTCGCTTGGGCGTTCAAAGCAGTCATCCTGCGCTATGGAGGTCTCAACGGCTATCGTCGCGCTATTCCCTGCTTTTTGGGGCTGGCTTTGGGAGATTATCTGTTAAGCAACATCTGGGGAATTTTGAGTATTCTGACCAATACACCTTTATACCAATTTTTCCCCTAGTTCACCTATCCTTCTATCACATCCTATAAAAATGAAGGTTCAACTATGAAACTCAGCTGTATACCCGTTTCACTCTACGAAGACATCTTCAGCGGCAAGAAATCTGTTATCGATTGGATTCATTTTGCCGCTGCCCTTGGGCTAGAAGGGGTTGACTTCAGCGTAAAATTCTTCCCAAACCGAGAGAAGGATACCCTTAACACCATCACTGCGGAAGGGCAAAAAATTGGTATTGAGTTTTGTGCATTGGCGTGTTATCCTGATTTCACACATCCAGACGCCGATCAGCGTGCACAAGAGATAACACAGATGAAAGCAGATGTGCAACTGACAAAGGCACTCGGTGCCAAATACGCCCGTGTAACCGCCGGACAAAATCACCCCGGCACCGATCGGGAGCAGGGAATCTACTGGGCAGTTAATGGGCTTCGCCAAGTGGTCGATGAAGCAGATAGCTTGGGAGTGACCTTAGTCTACGAAAATCACACCAAGGGCGCGCCTTGGCAATATTGGGACTTCTCACAACCTAACGAGATTTTCTTGGAAATTCTCAACAATCTTGCGGATACCTCCCTCAAGGTCTGCTTTGACACCGCAAATTCTCTGGTCCTCCGAGAAGATCCGATAGTGCTGTTAGAAGCTGTCATTGACAGAATCGCAGTCGTTCATGTGTTTGATATCCGCACCCCAGGCGAATTTGAGACAGTCCTTGTTGGCACTGGAGCTTCCCCTATAAGGCAAGTTTTCTCCATTTTGAAGCGCAACGGCTTTGACGGCTGGTTGAGCATCGAGGAGGCGAGCCGTACAGGGGAAGCGGGATTTGAAAAAGCTGTCCCCTTCGTCCGTCGGGCATGGGAGGAGGCTTCATAGGAAAAATGAACATCATTTGCGTTTGTTTAGACACATTCCGAGCCGACATTATCGGACCGGGCAAAAAATATAGCCATGTCCAAACGCCCAACCTAGATGCGCTTGCGGGGGAAAGTATCCGCTTTACGCGGGCGTTTGGGGAAGGTCAACCCACGCTTCAAATACGTCGCGGATTGTTCACCGGTATGAGAAGTTTTCCGTGGCGATTCAACTTTGACCGCCGGGGACACTGGCACCATGCAGCCGGCTGGCATAAAATCCCCCCAGAGCAAGATACAATTGCTGAAGTCCTGCTAGCGCGAGGCTATCTGACAGCACTGATTGCTGATACCTACCACATGTTTAAACCCACAATGAACTTCTCACGCGGGTTTGCACACTTGGATTTTATCCGGGGACAGGAATCGGACAACTGGCGAAGCGGCGATCCGCGGTTGATTGAAGATCAACTGAAACAGCATGTCAGGGAACCTATTAACTGGCAGCACCACGCGGGATTAGTTAATTACCTGCTCAATCAACGACATCGGCGTTCCGAAGATGATTACAGTTGCGCCCGCGTGTTTCGATCTGCTTGTGAATGGCTCGACGCCAACCACACAGCGAGTCCCTTCTTCCTATGGATAGACAGTTTCGATCCGCACGAACCGTGGGATCCGCCCCCCGGCTACGCAGACGCATATCTCTCCGACTATTCGGGTAAGGATTTCATCACGCAGGGTGCAGCGTATGAAACAGGCAATCCAGCAGAAGACGAACTCCGACGGATTGAAGCACTCTATCTTGGCGAAGTTACTTTCGTTGATAAATGTATTGGATGGATGCTCTCCAAAATAGAGGAATTAAAGTTACGCGACGACACACTGGTAGTGGTTCTTTCCGACCACGGCACCCAACTCCGCGACCAAGGACGCTTCGGAAAAGGTCCCGATCAACTGCATCCATTCAACACCCAATTGAACCTGTTGATCCGTCGCCCAGGGACACAGCAAAGTCAAGAGGTTGCTGCGTTTGTCCAAAACCACGACCTGATGCCGACTTTGCTACACCAACTTGGGATTCCGTGCGATTGGACAGATGGAAAGGATTTCTGGCAATTGGTGACTGGAAAACAGGCTTCCATTCGTGACCGAATTATTATCGGTTGGGCAGATTTCGCAACGGGCAACGCACAAGGTCGTGTCAGCGTAAGAGATGAACGCTGGAATTTCTGCACCGCTGTCGGCTATGATGCCCCGGACGGAGATGAACTGTTCGACTTGACAGACGACCCCGCAGAAATTCACAATGTAGTAGGAGATCATCCAGCTGTCGTCAAGGCTTGCCGAGCGGAAGTAGAGGGATTGTTGGGACAACCTCTACCCGGCCGCATGATTGAGGTATGCGATCCGGCGGTGGGACCAATGACGCAATGGTTACAGCAGAAACTCCAACAGTTCAACTGATAAGCCACGGGAACTGAACGATGACCAAAGCACTCCAATCGGGCCTCCTCACTGAATCGAATATGGCGTTGTTCGCTGACTATTACGAGCTCACAATGGGCAAAGCTGATTTCGACAGTGGGAACAACGCAATCTGCACTGAGAACTACTTCGTCCGATTTATCCCGCAGGGCGAGTATCTGATAGCGGCAGGGTTGGAACAGGTAATCCACTACATATTGAACCTGCGATTTACTGATGCAGACCTCCAATGGCTGAAGGAAAGCAAACCGACGCCGGATATGAGCGATGACTTCCTCGATTATCTGCGCCACTTCAAATTCGAGGGCGATGTCTATGCGGTGCCTGAAGGAACACTCGTTTTTGCAAACGAACCGCTGATCAATGTAACAGGCAGATCAATTGACATCCAGATCTTCGAGACCTATCTCCTCAACATCATGAATTTCCAGACGCTAATCGCCACGAAAACGGCACGAATCGTTCATGCAGCGCGCGGACGAACCTGCTTCGATTTTGGGGCGCGCAGGGCGCATGGGCGGGATGCCGGCATTCTGGCTGCCCGAGCGTCCTTCATCGGAGGTGCTGCCGGTACTTCCCTAGTCATTGCGGGACAATACTTCAACATCCCCTATATCGGAACAGTTGCACACAAATTCATCATGGATCGTCCATCCGAGCTCGAGGCTTTTCGAGACTATGCCAGATCTTTCCCCCATAACACCCTCCTGCTGATCGATACCTATGACACAATTCAGGGAGCAAAGAATGCCTGTGCTGTTGGGAAGGAGATGCAGGCAAGAGGTGCACAACTGAGAGGTGTTCGGCTTGATAGCGGCAATCTGCTGGCACTGAGCAAAGCAGTAAGAGAGATTTTCGATGAAGCAGGACTGACTGACCTACAAATCTTTGCCAGCAACGACCTTGACGAATTTCAGATTGATCAACTATTGGCTCAAGGGGCCCCGATTGACAGCTTTGGCGTCGGCACCCGTTTGGCAACGGGAGCAAATTTCAATCCGCTGACTGGTGAAGGAGGTCCCTCGGCACTGCCCGGCGTCTACAAGCATGTTGAGCGAATTGAGGACGAGCAAGCGACTGCCACTGTGAAGTTCAGTGAGGATACAGGCAAATCAACCCTGCCTAGTAGGAAGCAGCTCCATCGCCTATACGATGCTGAGGGAAATTATGTTAAGGATGTGATCAGCCTTTGGGCTGAAGACCTGCAAGACGGTGAACCGCTGCTTGTGCCGATAGTTCTCAAAGGGGAGTTAGTCTATTCGTTCTCTGACTTAGCTGCAATGCAGGCAAAAACCAAAACCGAGCTGGCAAAGCTGCCTGAACCTTATAAAAGGTTGACGGATGCGGAAGAATACCCTGTTGTTTTAAGTTTGGGATTGAAAGATGTATTGGAACAATTAACGCAAAGCAGACGACCTTAACTTAGAACATGTCCTCACAGAATTCGGTTCTGGTGACATTTGACAGGAGTGTAGGTTGGGTTGAACGGTTAAAACGAGTCCCTATCAACCCCAATAGAAATTCCGCCTTTCAACAACACTCGCTGATAGATAAATCGGGTGAAACCAACTTCAGCAGATCAATTTTTCAACATCTACCCTGATGATGTGATCGGGATTCAAAGTAACATTTGGGTGTCGAGATATGAATCTCGACCGCCTGAGGTGATTTCGGATAACCGCCTCGGTCGCTGGCGAATCACCCAATGGTTACAGCGTTTCCCGAACTGATGACAGCAAAATGTTAACATGTCCTAGCTCATACCACATATTTCGTGTTCACACTCAGTTTTTAGGACTCACCTCACATCCGTTCAAGGAGGTAATCAATGCTGGAAAAGTGGTTTCATTTACAAGAGTCAGGAACGACTGTTAAACGTGAAATTGTTGCAGGCTGCACAACGTTCATGACGCTTTCGTATATTATCTTCGTCCAACCGGCGGTACTGTCAACAGCGGGGATGGATCCTGGTGCGGTGATGGCAGCAACCTGCATCACAAGTGCATTGGCAATGGTGCTGATGGCACTCCTCGCCAACTATCCCATTGCCCTTGCACCGGGGATGGGACATAACTTCTATTTTACCTTCACAGTCTGTCTCACCCTTGGTATATCGTGGCAAAACGCGCTCGGTGCTGTTTTCATTGCAGGGGTACTGTTTATCTTGCTCTTCTTTGTCGGTTTGCGCGAAAAGGTGATGACTATTCTGCCTGTTTCATTGAGAAACGCCATTCCTGCCGGAATTGGGTTGCTCATCGCGCTCGTGGGCTTGGAATGGGCGGGGCTTATCGCCGCCCATCCGGCGACCTATGTCACCCTCGGCGATCTGAAATCGCCCCCGGCACTGCTCTCGTTGTTCGGAGTCGTCGTGATTGCTATCCTGTTCGCCCTAAAAGTGCGCGGTGCAATCCTGATCGGCATTCTCGCTTCAACCATTGTTGGTCTCATCACCGGCATGGTCAAATTTCAAGGGGTTGTTTCCGCCCCGCCATCTATTGCCCCAACCTTCCTCAAACTTCAAATCCCAAACATTCTCGTAGATCCCAAGCTAATTTCAATAATTTTTATCTTTATCTTTCTAGATTTGTTCGATACCGTTGGAACACTGGTTGGTGTCGGTGAACAAGGTGGCTTTATGGTTGATGGAAAACTACCGAAAGCAAGGCAGGCACTGCTTTCCGATGCGGTCGCCACAAGCGCAGGTGCCCTTCTCGGCACATCAACGGTTACCAGCTACATCGAGAGTGCGTCCGGAATCTCTGCGGGAGGACGCACCGGCTTAACCAACATTGTGACAGCAATTTTGATGCTGCTCACCCTATTCTTCAATCCGCTAATCAAGATGGTAGGGGCAGGATACCCCATCGCCGAAAATACCTTCCTCTATCCCATAGTTGCTCCGGCACTGATTATCATTGGGAGCCTAATGCTCAAAAATGTCGTCTCCATCGATTGGGACGACGTGACAGAGTCCATCCCTGCATTTCTGACCCTGTTGCTGATGCCCCTCACCATCAGTATCACGGAAGGGATTGCGTTTGGGTTCATCTTCTACGCCCTGCTAAAACTGGTCACCCGTCAAGGGAGGCAGGTGCATTGGCTAATTTACCTCTTCGCCGTACTTTTCGTGGCTCGGTATATCTGGCTCATCTAACCGCCAGAGAAAAGATATCCCTTAACCATCTCCACCTATTATGTCTCCATTTCGCCGGATAGTCGGCATCGGTGATGTTTACGTGCCGACCCAATTTCGAGAAATTGCCTCAGATGACATTTCATGGAAGCTATTCACACACAGTGAGTTGGGGCAATTCAATCAGATTTTTACCCACTTACGCCGCGGTGGCGTGGCAATCCTGTCCGGCGGCTGGGAACAGGTAACAGGGGTGATGGAGTACATTCATCGAAAAAAAGGTGAGTTGATTCGTCCATCTGGCGAGAGTGGACGAGGGAGAAAAAGGACTGGTCGGGACAAAGGCAGACGTAAATCCCATTCGAGGTTGGCGAATGTAAATCCCACACAAGATCCACTGTCACGTTTAATGTGCTGGGCAGACCCAGCCGGAATACTACAAGTAACCCCGCCGCCAAATCTACCCTACCTTCTTGAATGGGTCGGCGAAAATCACGATGCAAATGAAGGATGCCCGTTTCTAATCCCTACTATTAGGATTCAGAAAATTCAAAGGGCACTCGCAGCGGTTTATCCAATTCGTGCACTCGGCGTGTCGCTGCGTGCCCCCGAGAATGTGTTTCCACCCCATTCTCAAGAAACGGTCGAACTGTTTCAGCGCGGTTTGCAAAGTGTCAAACGGCACCTATCGCACGATACAACGGTGCTCGATATGGGGTGTGGGTGCGGGTGTCTCACACTGCTCGCTGCGAAGGAAGTAAGCAATCTGAAGGTGAAAATCTACGCATCAGATCTGCTGCCTGAAGCGGTTGCCACAACTCGGCTCAATCTTCTACGTTTTACTGATACGCATAGTACCGCGTCGAAAATCCACCTCATGCCAGCAGGTGATCTCTTCCAGCCGGTGTCAACGCTCCGTTTTGATCTCATTATATTCAACGCACCATGGGTGGTCTCACGGGCACGAAATCGGGCGGAAATTGCCATCCACGATGAAAAACAGAATACTCTTCGCCGTTTTTTCGACGACCTCCCTAGTTACCTCAATCCAGAGGGGCGTGTGCTCATCGGGTATGCGGACGCTTCCGGTGCAAAAGCGATCGCTCGCCTTGAAGCGATGATTGACGCTGCTCACTTAACAATTTTGAACCGATTTAAGAAGCGGGTAACAACCCATAGAACAAAACGGAAATGGGAAAATATCACGGTTTATGAACTAATCAATAGAAAGTCAAACACCTAAGCCTTGCTGGATAAAATCTCGACTCGCTTTAGCGCATTCCAATGGGGTCTTCTCTCCCATCGGTCCATTCTGCTCCACCGTAATCCAACCCGAATAACTTTTCTCCTTTAAAATCCGAAATACACGCTCATAGTCACAGCGTCCGGCACCGACCTCCGTCTTTAAGTCGGAATCCTCATGCCAATCCTTGAACTCCAGAAAATCGATCCGATCCCAGTTGCGCTCAAGGAACATTGACGCACGCTGTTCCACTGGGTACCCCACGAAATCCTTTGTCGCGTGTCCGACATCCAAGAAACCGAAGAACTTAACGGGATCTGTTTTGTGTAACAGTGCCTCAGTTTCCTCCAATGTCTCGCCGGTGTGGTGGGTGTGGTTGTGAAAGCAGGCACGGACGTCGTAGGTCTGTGCAATTTCGCCAATCTGGTTCAGCAGGTCAGCGATTTCATTCATGTCTGCCCCCTTCTGTGCCAAACCGCCTATCGTCACCAGATGCTTCGCACCGAGCTGTTGCATAACCTCGCAGACACGGTTGATCCTATCAAAATCCCGGTCAATGAAGAGATCGACGCTTACCAATGGAAACCCATAGTCAGCTATCCTCTCGACGAAGTCCGTCTGTTCAGTAAACCGAAGCAACTCTCTCTCAAATGTAGCAACACCCGTATAGCCCGCCGCCGATACATCGTCAATCCAGCCGGGCATCTTTTCGTTGGGTAGATTCCCACCCCACATCAGGCTCATACATGCGAGTTTAATATCAACCGTTTCACTCATATCTATTCCTATACCTTTTCCTTATCAATGCTCAGTTTGAATTAAGACTGACCGGAACTGAACCACCTGATTAGACCTATCACAAGACCTCCTCGACAATCGTTCCTTCAATGCCGCGATGACCATCCGAATAGACATAATAATACACCACCAACACACGACCATCTTCAAGTTCAACCGACCAAGGGTAACCGCAGTCTGAATCGTGTGAATCGCCCCGGATGACAAACTCCGGTGCGGTATCCAGATCACTTCCCTCCGGTTCGACGATACGCGCGAGGCAGCCCCGTTGTCCGAGCCATCGTGTGCCGACGGTGGTGAAGATTCGTCCATCCCGCAATCCGAGCATGTGCCCCGGACAACCACGAATTGTCGTCCGCCGCCAAGGAGACCAAGTCTCCCCACCATCATTCGATTCGACCAACGCCAAGCAGACCTCCTGGCTAGCTGCACCAGGTCCAGGATGGCACCGAAAGAGAACGATAATCCGTCCACTGGGGGTGAGATGGATCGCTGGCTCACTGAAGTGTGCAACGGGATCTTCCGCAATCCGGCCGCCATACTCCCACGTCTCCCCCATGTCCCTCGACACCCGCAACATGCCAAAGAAAGGCATTGCACCGTCAGGGTGGTCGGTCGCCTTGCTCGGTAGGAGTAAACGCCCGTGCGGCATCCGTATCAATCCGCTCCGGGCGATTCCCGAATGAGACGCGGGATGTCCCCACACGGCATCGGGCACGGGTGGGAAACGCACCGGCTCGGTCCATGTCCGTCCATTATCGTAGGAACGCACCCAAAAGGGGATGCCCGCGTGAGCGACCCATTCCCCACTCTCACGCTCCTCATCTTGAGGAACTAACACAACATTGGAAGCGTGCAGGAAGATACTCCCATCTACAAGAGTATGGGTGCCGAAGTCAAGCACACCCCCCAACGGATCGGCGGTAATAAAGTGCTGTTTACCCCAAGTCCGCCCTTCATCCTCCGAGCGACAGGCGCGGACATCAAATAACGGATGACTGTGGTGGGAATATCCCACGTATGGTGAACGATGAAATAGAACTAACAGATCCCCGCTGGGGGTACGCACTACGTTGGGATGGGCACCGTACCAGCCCTCTTCCCGGTAAATCGTAAAATGCTCTACAACACGCCAACCCATTGTCCTTTTCCCCTTTGCAAATACTGAAATCTTTTAGAATTAGTTTCTTGAATTCATGAATCGGTCTGAACGTAAAGATTTTGGCTTTCAGGAAGTGTATCTGCTCTGCATATTTCAAGAAACGTTCATACACTTCCGTGTTGGCGGACGATAGCTGTGTGATGGCAGCTTTCATCTTTGCTTTATCCACACGTGCCTTCATCACCGAGTATCGCACCTATGAAATTTACCTGAACGAATTCATTAGATTTCATCGTGACAACTGATTTTCTCGTATTGTTTGACGACACGATTAAGTATCAACTTGAACCAGTACGTATAATGATTGGGGTTTTCTCCAATATCTCGGTCCAACCTGTTGATGCTCATCCATCTCCAATCATCAACTTCGTCAGGATTGGGCACTGGTTGACCGTCATAGTATCCAACAAAGACACGGTCTAATTCGTGTTCAAATAGGTTATTCTCCAGTTTGGTATGATAGATAAAACTGAAAAGTCCAGTCAATTCACACTCAAAACCCATTTCCTCATTGAGCCGCCGTCTCGCCGCGTAATAATGACTTTCACCAGGACGCGGATGGCTGCAGCAAGTATTGGTCCACAAGCCACCCGAGTGATATTTTGTCTCCGCCCGTTTCTGGAGCAGCAATTCCCCTACAGCGTTGAAAATGAAAATCGAAAATGCACGATGCAGTTTACCCTCACGATGTGCTTTTAGCTTTTCTTCAGTGCCGATTTCCCTGCCCATACGGTCAACGAGTATTACCTGCTCTTGCACAGTTTATATCCTTTCGCATGTATTGTGCTGCCAGAATATTATCCCATATTGAACGTATCACTACAGTTATTCAAACTATTTGTGATACAATGGGGGATAAACACTACGCGGGAAACCTACCCTTACAAACACACATTTTCGTACATCGTTTAGCCGTTAGGGGTTACGCACTTGAGTTTGTAATAACGCAATTCAATCCGCCCCTTTAAGGGAGTAGGCATACGCCGTATGCTGCCCCCCTTCCCCCTGCTTGCGGGGGATTCGAGGGGGACAGCACGCGGAGCGTACCTACGACTGTCGGCTGAATCGTAGTTGCCCGATTTATCGGACGTCGTGAGTCGTATGGTCCGGTGATTCATCACTGAACTACGAGGGTTTGAACCTTCAACTGCGTAAGTCCTAAGCCATAAAAAAAATAATTCCTAGCTCTGCAAGATCTCCATCTAATCAATCGCGATCCACTCAATTGAATGAACGAATAGCACATCGTTCGCCGCCCTGTAATGCCGCAGGGCTTGGGGCACTGCCTCCGGTTCGAGATTCTCCGTTACTAAGCCTGCAATCACCAAGTCAGCCTGAGAGGAGTAGTGCGACACCTCTTCCTCTAAAGCTTCTCCGTTGCTGCACGACACAGAAGTCACGTTCTGTGCTGAAATTGGCAGCCGCCCTTCCTTCATCCACACCGAAAGTCTGTTTGCCTCACGCTCAGCGTCGCTAGAGTCGAAGCACGCAAAGAGTTGAATCTCAGCACGTTTCCATTCCGGATGTCCCACAATGATATACGCGAGTAATAGCATCATGGGAGCGTTTGCCAAGTTTTCTTCTGTCACCCATACATGGATCGAAGCCCGGTAGCCGAACCGGTACTTCGTCGATCGCAAGATCAGGACATTGAACATCGAATTCGCAGCGAGGCGAGCACCTTGCCCAACTTCGTTGATCTCCTCCGGATTTTCTCGATCGAATTCAAAAAGAATAGAATTATTTGGCAAGCCGGAAATCCCTGGCATCTGTAGCGTCTGCGCGATAGCAAGTTGGAATGTCGGACAAATCAGGGTATCGACAAAGATGCCTGCTCTGCTGACCTCTGTCCGTTGAATCAGCTCCTCAACATGGAGGCGCGTGTCAATTTCGTCAAGAAACGAGTAATCGCCGTGGAAGAACTGGATGAAGTGCCCAAACCCGTGTCGATGGCAAATCCAGCGGAGTAGATCGAAATGGCCAAGCCGACGTTCACCGAATTGAGTCACCGCGACGATCGATGGGCGCCATCCACCTTCGGGTGAGATAACACGATTCTTTTGTAGGGTGATTTGCAGCCACCGGGTTAGCTGGAACATCGTCCCTTGGAAGATCGCTGTCAAGTCCCGCTGCCCCTTGTGGCTGTGGCGGAGTCCAAGGTAGATTACCACCATCAGAAAAATCGAGAGGAACGCGTACACCACGTTTATCTGAATCATCATCAAGCCACACATCACAGTGCCAACCAGCGACAAATACCAGCGAGAATGAAACGTGGGACGATAGGACGGATTGCCTGCGAAGTGCTCGAGGAATGACACCGCACAGAGGACGCCGTATGTCACAATGAAGAACATGGTAAGAATTCGGGCGATAAAGTCCACATCGCCAACTACCACGAATACGATCGCAATCAGCCCTGACACGCAGGTTGCAACCACCGGCTCCTGTGTTTGTCCTATACCTTTTTCCATCAGGCGGTTCAATTGTGAGAACGGTAGGACATCATCACGACCAAGCATCTGGAGCGTTCTGGGAGCAACTAAGATTGAGCCGAGGGCAGAGGAGAGGGCAGCTGCGCCCAACCCAATGTAGATTGCCGGTCCCCACAGGGCAATTTGAGCCATGAGAAACTGATCCTCAGCGAGTGCCTCAGGTTTAGCACTCTGGGCAAGCTTGATCGCAACGAGCACGTATATGATCATACCTGCAATCGTCGCACCAATCGTGCCAAGAGGTATACTCCTCCGAGGATTCTTCAGGTCACCAGATAGTCCAAGGCCCGCAATCATGCCTGTAAAGGCGGGGAAACAGGTTGCGAAGACTGTGCCGAAACTGTCCCCACCTTCGATGCGCGCTATGATGTTCAACCCATCGGGCCGTATGTTTTCGGGAGCTTCCCCCAAAAAGAAAGCACCGATTGAGACTGCTATAATTGCACTGACCACCCATAGAGCCCACACCCCCAGATTGGCACCTTTAGTTAGCATCAGTGCGATAAGGAGGAGCGTACCAGTAAGACTCACCCAGCGGTAGTCAAGTTTCAACGCGTACGTGGCAGCCACCCATTCATAGACGGGTGCCAGAGCCTCTGAAAACGCAACCATATAGAAGGCAATTGAAATCGCTTGGGAAAGATAGAGGGTAATCCCGATCGTGCCGCCGATGGTTGGGCCAAAGGAACGGCTGACAATGTAGTACGCGCCGCCGCCTGCCACGCGGCGGTTCGTTGCAATCTCGGATACCGCCAGCACCGTAGGAATGGTCACCAAATGCCCAAGGGCAATGATTGCTAAGCTGCCCCATAGCCCAACGTGTGCAACAGCGTAACCGAATCGCAAGAACAAAATCGCGCCGAGAATCGTACAGATTGAGGTGAGGAAAACGGGGGCGGTGCCGAAGCCATGCCCATCTTGGGAATGCGAAGCAGCACTGCCGAGGGCAGATCCAGATTGTTGTACTGGATTTGAAAACATTCGGATGAATTCTCCTTTAGCTTACAGAGAGTTTGCATGAAGTAAGTTGTTGAGAAGAAGGCCCTCCTGCCTGTAATCGTAAAAGATAAATCAAATACCCATAAGCACAGCTCTCGATTTTTTCACTTCAAAGATCCTCGGGGCCGTAGGACTCTGTGAAGGTTGTCCAGATTCCTGTGTATTTATCAAAACGGCTTAAGCCACGATAGGTCCCGAACCACACGTAACTATCTCCTATTGATATAGAGAGGATACCGTTATGCGCCAAGCCATCCTCTCGGGTGTACCTCAACCAGCTATTCGATGACGGGTCAAAACGACTCACCCCTGCATTGTATGTCCCGATCCACACCTCTGTGCCATCAACATCAATCGAGGTCACCTTGTTACTAGCAAGGCCATCTCGTTGTGTATAGGAAGTCCAAACCTCTGTCTCATCATTGTAGACGGTCACCCCTCGATCGGTTCCAAACCAGACCCGCTCCCCGTCAATGGCGATACAACTAATCTCATCGCTCGCTAAACCATCTTCTGCTGTGATAGTCTTCCACGTATCCTTACCGATGTCGTATTTGCTCACCCCGCGTCGCGTGCCAACCCAAACATTTTTCTTACTGCTAGCGATACACCAGATCTCATCCGTAACCAACGACTCTGCAAACTCCTTGGAGACAGATGCCGGCTGAATCTCTGTGCCGGAAGTGTAAGCGATCCAAGCGTTGAGGTCATCCGCGGTTCGGGGATATTTGCCAATCCCGGAGTTGGTGCCAACCCAAATGTTATTGCCATCGTTGCTGACAGAAGTCACATTATTGGCAGGCAACCCATGCTCGGTTTTGTACTGATCCCAGCGCAGGGCGAGTTTATCAAACCGGTTCGCCCCATCTCGGGTGCCGACCCAGACGTACTGATCATCAACCACGATTGAACTGACCGAATTATCAGAAAGTGTGTCTCGCCTCTTGGGCCTCCATCGGTGCCAATGGCCACCGTGGGTGGCTATCTCCTCGGAACCACCCTCCTGTTGATACTGCTTCCAGGTACCCAATTCTTTATCATAACGAGACAAACCATTATCGGTGCCGACCCAGACGAAACGCTCATCCGTATCCACCGTCCGGATAGTACGTCCAGAAAGGGTTGGCCTCGCTGTGAAGGAAGTCCACGCTTCCTTCTGCTTGTCATAACGAGCAAGCCCGCGCAACGTCCCGACCCATACATATTTTTCATCAACAGCAAGCCCATACTCATCCACATGGTTATGCAGCATCCCTTTGAGATCTTTAAACACCGTCCAAGTACCTGATGCAAAGTGAAATCGCCTGAGCCCATTGTTAGGTACGGCTAACCAGAGGTAATCGTCGTCCGTAGCGAGCTCAAGCGTCCCCTGCCCCGACTTAATCGTTGTCCACTCTCCGGTGCGCCTATCGTATCGTGTGACCCCCTTCTTATTCCAAGGTCTGTAGAGTATCCACACATCATCCTTTGTGGCAATAATTCGTCTAATGGTATTTGAGGCAAGCACGTCACTCGTTGAAAATGTGTCCCACTTCTTCGTCTTTTTATTATATCGTGACAATGGACGGTTACTGTCCCTGTCCCACTCGGAGCGTGCCACCCAGATGAAATCCTCATCTGCGGTAATCCACTCGGCACCCCTGCCCGCCAGTCCATCTCTCGGCGTGAAATCACTCCATTCACCGGTAAATTCATTGTAACGGTGCAGTCCACGACCCGAACCAAACCAGACCTCCGGTCCATCAACTGCTAACGCGTTCAATCGTTCAATCTGTATCTCTTTGCCGGGAGCAATCACATTCCATTTTTCAGTCTTTTTACTATAATGGCTCAATTCGACACCGATCATTGGGATCACCCAGACACTGTATTGACTCACAGCAATCTTGTCCGCATCGTTCGTAGAGAGACCATTTTCTATCGTAAAATGTTGCCACGTATCCGCCATTTTATCGTACCGGAGAACCCCATAGTCTGTGGTAAACCAGACTGCGTCTGTATCCACATAGCTCCAACGTACTGTGGTCATCGCCTTTTTCTGAGTAGACTGGAGAATATCTAAGCGCGTAAAACGCTGCCACGTTCCCGTGGGACGATGAAACCGTAAAATCCCACCGTTTGGTGAAGAAGCCCAGTTATTGAACCAGATGTAATTCCCATCAAATTTGATATTTGAGACCTTTGTTTCAAGACCCGGTTCCCGCACCGGACGCGATTGATGTAGCACTCTCCTTCCATCTGAAGTGTGATATTCGACAAGACCGACCGATGTTGCTAACCAAAGTGTTTCGGCCCCACCACCCAAGATGTCGCGAACGTTATACGACACATTTGGGATAAGGCTCCAAGCATCAGAAGCAATCCTATAGCTTCCCAGTCCCTGTGGCGTACCTATCCAGAGAATCCCGGCTCGGAAATCAAGCGCGGTAACATTGGAAACAGGCAACTGGCCGTTAAACGGCATCGCTATCCAACGCCCCTGAGCAGCGTCATATCGTGCAAGTCCTTGGCGCGTCCCTGCCCAAAAGGTGTCCTCAACGGAAAGCAGCACATTAACGTAGGTGTCAGGAAGCCCTTCGGCAGCATGATACATCTTTTTATCTGTAATTGAATACCGCCAAACCCCCTCCGCACCACCGAACCAGACCAACCCATCGCGAACAAGGACAGACGACACCAGTGTATTTGAGTGAGTTTCCGGCGTCTCAAGTTGTGTCCACTCTTGAGAAGTCCTGTTATACATGGCGGGGCCCAAACTGGTGCCGAGCCAGAGTATATCCCCATCGGCAGCGAGTGCTGTCACAAAAGCCTCTCCTTGGGTTTGCGATCGGGGAGGAGAATAAAACGCCCACTCGCCCCCCAAGCGCGGTCGTGTGCCAAGCCCTCGGTCTGTACCGATCCAGACCTGCGCGCTGGTCATGCCGCCGGTCGAAATTTCGATCACGTCGCTTTGCTCCGATTCAGGCGATGGAGACACAACATCTATTGTTGTCACATAGGGGGTCGGCAGCCCATCTTCTGTAGAGACGCTTTCCCAGCTGCGCGTGGAGGGGTTGTAAATTGAAATTCCCGATACGGTCGCTAGCCAGAGGTTGCCATCCACATCACGCGTTATCCCCCTGACATCGTTATCCGCGAGAAAATCGGCTTGTTTGTAGAGCGTCCACTCACCGGTTAGCTTGTCAAAGCGGCTCACTCCATCCTCTTTGCTCGCAAACCAGACATCATTGCCTTGTGTCGTAATCCAACTTACATGATTGCTTGCCAGTCCGTCCGCTTTAGTATAATTCACCCAAGTATTGACCGGCTTGATGAAACGATGCACACCGGCATTAGCAGTACCGAACCATACTTGGAATCCATCCGCGCGGATAGAGGTGATCATATTGCTTTTGAGCAGATCAGTTTTCGTAAACGTCTTGATGAAGGCTTGGTCAACTTGATTGTATTGACTAACACCCTCATCCTGTGTTCCAAACCAAACACTATTCTCGTCTACTGCAATAGTAGCGATTTCGTTGTCTATCAAGCCATCCGATTTTTTATAGTTATTCCAAGAATCGGTGTCCCGATGATATCGACTTACCCCACCTTTACTAAACCGAGGGTCATCCTCCCAGCCATGGGGATCCGGATTTATCTCCCTATCGGTACCGACCCACACATACTCCGGTTCGACCGCAATTGTTGTAATTACCTTGCTGACTAGACCATCCTTACGGGTACGCACCGCCCAACTGTCAATGGTTTTGTCATAACGGTTTAATCCGTCAGATGTTCCAAACCAAACATAGTTCCCGTCCACTGCAATGGACGACACCCGATCACTCGCTAACCCATCAATGGTGCGGTAAGTCGAAAAGGTGTTCGTCTGCCTGTCATAGCGGCTTACCCCTTCCTCCGTGGCGAACCAGACCCATTGTCCATCGATTGCGACAGCGTTTACCGCATCGTTGGACAACCCGTCTTCCATCGTATAGTGGAGCCACCGGTCTTGGTCTCGATCCCAACGCGAAACACCGGCTTGCGTTGCAAACCATACATTGTGCGTGTCAGCAGCAATACAGTTTACCTCGTTACTAACGAGCCTCGGTTCCACCCGCCACGTCTTTTCAGGGCGCGAATCTGAATGGAAATCCCCCAACGGCACATTGGGATTATCAGGAGCCAACGTCGTGCAACCCCCTACTATAAAGAGTAGTAGCAACAACAGGTTACATACAACGGTTGGCACCCTGTGCAGACCTGCTCGCTTCATTATTTTTACAGCCTTCCTTTCACCTAAAAATGGTTTTGTAGTTATTGTGCCATCAAGTTGGGAAGTCTGTCAACTTAATTTGGTATCGCAGACACGGTTTTAACGCATTACGGCTTACGTATTATTTTTTCGGAAACGCAAAGAAATTAATAGTAACTTATAACCTTTGTCATTATAACTCCAATTGACTTGCACTTCTATGGTAAACACAACTGTTCAAAAGGTAAACACAACCGTTCAGAAGTTGAACAACGAGGGACTTCCCGTTGGACAAAATCGGTCAGGGATTCGCATCATATAGACGTAAACTCTCACCTAAATGCCTTTGGCGCAAAAATTGCTCCCTTAGCCAGCACATGGGCCCAGAAATTCAATAATCTAAGAGTTATTCAAAATAGGAGGAACCTTATGAAAGTTCGACGAAAACAACTATGGATATGTTTGAGTGTTTTTCTTATGAGCATTAACCTCGCTTATTCCCAAGGAGATGGGACAGAATCCTCGATTGTTGAACTGGGGGAAGTTACCGTCATAACCCGCGTCGAGAAAGATACCTTTCGCACGCCAAACGCGGTATCCATCATCAACCGAGAGCAAATCGAGCGTATGAATGCCCCAACGACACCCCGAATCCTGCGTGAAACAGAGGGTGTCTGGGCACAGCAAACAACAGTTGGACAAGGTTCACCCCTGCTGCGTGGACTTACCGGCTATCAAGCCTTTCTTGCAATTGATGGTGTCCGACTCAACAACTCTACCTTCCGCTCCGGTCCCAATCAGTATTTGGCGACAATCAGTCCAGCCAGCCTTGACCGGGTTGAAGTGTTACGCGGGGCGGGATCGATGTTATACGGTAGTGGTGCAATGGGAGGAGTCATCAGCATGTTCACTAAGGACACCATTCTCGATAACGCAACAGAAAAGTGGAATATTCAATCTCGTGCCTTCACCCGATTCGCTTCGGGGAGTTCAGAACGGCTCGGACGACTTGAGGTGGTCGGAAGTCAAAAACAACTCGGATTTTCGGTCGGCGCGTCCGCGCGATGGTTCGGTAACATCAATCCGGGCAACGGTTACGACCTACACTACGCGAACCGTAAATTTGAGATTGTCACTGACAAGCCAGAGGGGGTAGAAGTCTCTGATGGTCCCCCTAAAGATCTTCCCGACCGCTGGCTAATCGATTCCGAAGCCCCCCTCGGATGGAACGCCTACGATGGCGACGCCAAACTCTCTTACAAACTCACAGATACTAGTACAGTCAACCTTGCTTACCAACTCTGGCGACAACCGCAAACCCCGCGCTATGACAAGATTGCACCGCGTGACTATGATGAGTTTTTCTTTCAACCGCAAGACCGAGATTTATTCTACGCTACCTACCTCTCCAAACCGGAAAACTTAGCGATTGATCAACTCCAATTCACCACTTCATTTCATCGTCAGAAGGAAGGGCGAAATGAAATCCAACGCGATGCAACAGAACGTCGGGAACGGTTCGATACCGTCAACACATTAGGGTTCAGCGCACAGGCGGTGAATTCATCTCTGCCGAGGCAGCGTGTCGTCGCAGGTGGTGAATTCTATCTCGATACCCTTTCGAGCCAAACAATTAAAACCGACATCACGACTCGCACTGAAAAGGTAGACGACACAAAAGGCAGATTTATTGACGGCTCGCAATTCTGGGACGCGAATCTCTACGTTCAGGACGAAATCGAACTACACGAACGCCTCGAGCTGACGCTCGGTGGGCGATTTACACTTTACAATACGAATGCAGACCTCTCAGTGCGCTCCGATCAGTTTGGCGATTTTAACGAATCTGGCAGTGCTTTGACCTACAGCACAGGTTTAGTCGCAAGCGTTACCAACGGGTTGAACGTTGTCGGCAATTTCGCCACATCTTTTCGTGCGCCTTCCTTGAACGATACGACTGCCGTTGAGGTTACCAATGAAGGGATTGATTCTCCTTCGCCCGACCTCAAATCGGAGAGAGGATGGACAGCGGAGGGCGGGTTCAAGGCGCGTTATCCGCAGTTTATCGGTTCACTGACCCTTTTTCATGGTCGCGTCAGCGATCTGGTCACCCGTGTTCCGGTCGAAGATGCTTACGCTGGGCAGTCGCTGCCAAGCCTGATTCAGGAAATCCAGCAAAATAATCCGGGGGTTGATGTCTATGTCTTCGACAATGTGGATGAAGTGCAAATCCAAGGTGTTGAGTTTGCTGGGATGGTTCCGATTCCGATTCAAAGCGGTTTATCACTCTACGGTAATGCGATGTTCACGCGTGGAAAGGTACTGGTCATCAACGGCGCAGCACCCGATCCCGACAAGCCGTGGGAGGAACGGATTCGTCGCGAACCACCCCTCAACGGCATGGTCGGTATTCGTTGGGAGCCACCTGCTCAGCGATTTTGGGCGGAATTCTTCGTCCGTGGTGCAACTGAGCAGAGACGGTTAAATCGGAGCGATATCCGGGATCCACGGATTCCAGGAACTACCCGTGATACAGGCGAAGTCGAATTTGATTCCAACGGTGCAGCGATTGGGCAGGGCTCACCGGGTTGGATGACGCTTAACCTACGCGGCGGTTTCCAGGTGACTCAGTATAACCGACTCACCCTCGCGCTTGAGAACCTGCTTGATAAACGGTATCGTGAGCACGGCTCCGGCATCAACGCACCGGGGTTCAACCTGATTGTCAGCCTCGATAGCCGATTCTAATTATCCGAAGTTGAGAAGATTGCTTCAATGAGTTTTGCACACACCTATCTGTCCCTCAATTACATTCCGATCAAGAATTATTACATATCCTAGTCAGATCGAACACAATTGATATTGAAATGGAGTTTTCATTGAGGGGCATTTGCCCTCCTATCAAATCTAACTTGGGAGGTAAATCTCATGAATTGGGCGCATCTACATCTTTTGATTAATCACATCCCGGTTTTAGGCACAGTGTTTGGTACTTTATTGCTGGTTTTTGGCATGGTAAAGAAAAATGAAGCAATAAAGCGCGTGAGTCTCGGCATTTTCGTCATTATTGCCGTGGCGACCGTGCCGGTTTATTTCACCGGTGAACCTGCGGAAGAAATCGTTGAGCATTTGCCCGGTGTGGAGGAACCAATTATTGAGGAACATGAAGAATCTGCATTGGTTGCCTTTATTGCTGTTGGTATCTTAGGCGTTGCCGCCCTAGGGGTACTGTGGCATTATCGGCTCGCCGATACGATTCCAAAAAGATTTGTTATCGCAGGTTTGATACTTTCAATCGTCGTCTGTGGATTGATGGCATGGACAGCAGATTTGGGAGGGAAGATACGTCATTCAGAAATTCGATCGGAAAGCAATTCCGTGCTCCCAATCAAAGAAGTGGAGGAAAGCGACCATCATTAAGGTCATTATGTTCGCTACCTTAACTGGATTGATTGGTATTGCCTAACCCCTGTAAAGGGGAATATGGATATTCAAAACGGCGAATTCACAATAATTGATATACGAGCACTTAAAGGAGGTAGGACTTACGCGGTTGAACCCTCGAAGCCAATACCAGAAAAGGGCGCGCAATGTTCCGGGCGGATTGAGCCAATCGTGTGGCGAACGGTGTCTGGTATTCTCATGTGCTAAAGTCATGGTATCCTCGACGATTCATCGCCGGTGAACCTGCCGCTCAACGCCCGATCCCGCGGGCGGCTACGTTGAATAGTGTTACGACAAGCTCAAGAGCGTAACTCCTAAGGAGGTTCAAGTTTGAAACTATTACATATTGCTAAAATTTTATTTTTAATTACATTACTGATTTCGGTTGGGTTGATCGGTTGTGGTGACGAGTATGACGACCATGGCTACGATGATGACTATCACGATGATGACCACGATCATGACGACCACGATGAGGACCATGACGAACTTAGGGCTGTCGCCAATGGTCTCGGTGTTATATTTGACAACCCCGCGGATGCCGGCAGACCGAGTCCCTCTTTTAACGCAGATATCTTGCCTATCCTTACGAACCGATGTGCCTTTGTAGGCTGCCATGTCGCTGGGGGACCAGACGGTATAGATCTCCGTACCTATAAAACCCTCAAAGTGGGTGGAGAAGATGGCGCGGTCATTATTGTAGGCGATGCAAAAGAGAGCGAGTTGGTGGAACAGATTGTTGAAGGCAAGATGCCCCCTAATGGGCCTCCTTTGGAGGAAGCCCAGATGCAACTTATCATTGATTGGATCAATGAAGGTGCTAAAAACAACTGAGCTTTATCAAATATGCTTCTTTTTCATGTTTTTTACAGGTGGAATACGAAGCAGCTAATAGGAGGAAATAGCTAGTGTCTACAAGATTAAACAAATATCTAAGTATTACAACATGTCTGCTGTTTATAGTGATAGGTTGTGCAATCAAACACCGAGGATCGGATCGTCTAGATATAAATGAGGAAAGTGAGCCCCATAACCCCTTGACCTACGATGTTGGTTTGGACACTCTTGACGATGAACATCTAAAGAAAACCGGTAACACGAAAGCCCCTGAAAAGGATACATTAGAGCAGCACAACTCCGGTGAAGATGGAGCGATTAACTCTAGTCTAAGTGGTTCTAGCAACAGGGTAGTGATTTACCCAACAGCCCAAAAGCCGGATTACAACATGTATAGCCAGAGTGCACAAGATCGTGATGACGACTACGAGGATGATGATGAGGACTACGACCATGACCACAATGACGACTACGAGGATGATGATGAGGACCACGACCATGACCACAACGACGACTACGAGGATGATGAGGACTACGACCATGACCACAATGACTACCACGATGAGGACCATGACGAACTTAGGGATGTCACCAATGGTCTCGGAGGGAGCCGGGCCCTTGCCGGGACGACCACCGCATTACAGTTTCATTTCGACCTGACTGTCCATGAAGGCATGAATTTCATTCATATCCCCTTAAAGGTCAAATCTGTTGACGGACAAGCAATCAGCATTGAAACCCTAGGGGACTTGTACGATGTGCTGACAGAAGTCAGCTATCTCAGGGCCTTCGATCACGATACCCAAAGCTGGGAGAACTATTTCGGGGATAGGACTGCAGACAGGAGTTTGCGAAGTTATGAAGGGGTTATTGCTTTTATGAATAATGCGATGACCCTACGATTGACGGGAGAGGCACTTGATTCTTCAGTCCATATACATAGTGGAACGAGTTTCATAGGCATCCCCCGAAAACCTCTTTTTCCCTCATATTCAGTAAGCAATTTATTGCTTGCCGTGCCTATAATTGTTGCCATTATCGTTGAGGATGACGGTCAGTTCAAAACAATCGGCAGAGTAGGTGATGATGGGGACAACCCAATTACTGGGGGTCAATCGTTTATTCTAACTTCCACAGTAGCTACAAACGTAACGTTTTCTGGGGAAGCGTGGGGAGTACCTCAAGAAGGGAAATAAAAGCAGCAAGACGGGACAGGGATAGGAAATTCTCGCATGACGTTAGATAACCCTACTTCTTGCCGGCTGGCACGATTCCGCGTTTGATAGTCGAACCGCATTGGAATTGTCAATCTGGATACAAATAAAATCATCGAGAAGTTTGCTGAATTAAACGACTTTTCAAACAGGCTCTGCTGAATCCGCGATTCAAACAATTATTGTGAGCACCCCTCAGGTATAGTTGAGGGAACTGCTGAGCAGATACTGATAGGAATCGAGTGGGTTGAGTCATATTTTCCGCCATGCCGCTCATTCTACTCTGTTTCACCCATTATGTCTATTCATTTTGCGTAAGTCCTATTCCAATAACTTTTCAAGGTGGATGAATGATGTTGGCTTCACGACGTTTCAAAGTAATGTTTTTTATTAGCGGAATGTTGGCAGCCGTAGTTGGGTAGTATGCTGTTTTTCAGGTGTATGATGTCTATAGTCATAATCGGTTATCAATCCCTATCCAAATGACGCGGAACTCCGAAAGAATAGAGGTGCTCAGCAGTAGCAAGCTCACTACAGAGGTAACGTGGGATACCTGTTATTATCGCGCGCGTGATAAAGGGCACGCGGTGGGAGGTTCAGGGCTGGAATACTGAGATCTATTACCACATGAACCGGAATTTACAAGGGTCGAACCAGTATAGCAATACCAACCCAAACAGCCGGGCCAGAGTTACTTTCTCGACAGGGCTTTGCTCGTATTCGGGTTGCAGTACCAATAATAACTGATTGAGAAGGAGGGGATAGCATGTTTAGACATCGGCATCTGCCTAGTATCATGACAGTCGGTTGTATTGTATTGCTTTCAGTCTGCTATGTCGGGTATCGAGTTTATAAAAACCGTGTGGGGTCTGAGGAATTTATATTGAGAGCGGTGGCATTTGAACGATCTCTTGATAAAGATGTCTTACCCCTTGAGTATAGGCCAGCCGCAATCGCAAGCCTGCCGCGGATGGAAAATTCCTTTCCTGGTAACCGCGGATGAGGTCCCTGCCGCACTAAAAAAGCGGGTGGAGGTGCAGATACTCTCACCAGAAGTGGTGGCAAAAATACGACTGGGGCCCCACACGCCGCGATCTTGATAACCCCAAATCCGCTGCAGGAAATACCGGATCGGTCGTGGTCCGCGGATGAGATGGGGGCACAGTTCATCAAGCTCCCGGATGGGAAGGGCCTCAAGGCACCGGTCATTTTAGAAAAAGGTCAGGAGTTGTTTTCTAACCCGTACCTTTGGATATACGCCTTGACTCGTCCCGTTTATACTGAAACCTTCGTTATCCATCCAGATGTGGCGTCGCAGTAGAGGAAATCATCCCCGTAGATTGACAGACCATGCGGCTCAGGGGCGTCCTCCGGCACCTCGATCCGATCTAGTTCTGCACCATTGTCCAAATCGAGTTTGACGATTACCCGGTCGGAGGTGTGCACGACCCAAATGCCGTCCTCCACCCGTACGACACCGTGTCCCCGTCCGTACGGTAACGGAATCGAGTGCTGAACAGACCAATCTGAAATCCGCACTTTATGCATAATCTGGTTTTTCAGCGTTTCGACCCAGAGATACCCCTCTTCGTAATGATCGTATTCCACACCGTGCGTGCCACCGCCATCCGGTATCGGATACCGACCGAGGCATTCTCCGGTGTGCGGATCGGTCTTAATGATTTCTCCCATCCCCGGTTTTGCGTCGTTTGGTCGTGCTGGACGCCACCTGTCTCCAGGGCCATTCGCCGCTAACCAGAGCGCCTCACCGCCATAAGCCATGCCGCTGGTGTTAGAGCAATCACTCGGAATATCCCGGATAAGTTTGGTCACTCCATAATCCGAGGCTTCGGTAATCTCCACCAACGCCACCCGATCGGTGATTTGGTCCGCGATCCACAACCCCTCATCTGTCGCTTGCAAGCCGTTGGGTACACCGTAAGGTGCACGAAATAACTGTTCAATCTTTCTACCCATCTGTTTCTCCTTCCTTTTTGATATACTCCCACACCTAAATCCTACCCGTTCCTTTAGGTGTCGAATTGTCCTATCAACACGGGTAGCGATCCGAAGCCCGTTTGACATCCGTTACTGCAATGAACAATGCCCTGCCCATTCGTCCCGATTTATTTGGACAGCCATACCGCCTACAACACACTGCTGTCCCAGTATCAGAAAGCCGCCTCGGTTTTTACCCCTGATAACCGTTTTTCGGCAGGAGGTATGGCTATAGGTCAATTATACACCCAAATGTTTTTGAAACCAAGAAAAGCCAATCCTAAAGGATTTTTGATAATCAAACTGCTATAATAACTCAGGTTGTTGCCTATTCCTTCCCGAGTAAGGCGGCACCTCGAATTATAATGGTAGCCGCCAAAGATTATAGCACGATTTCGCAAAAATACAACAAAATTTCTACGTTACCGGAAATCTCTTTGCAGATTTTTAACTTAAGCTGCTGGTTGTCAAATCCGCTCGGATCCGACTTCGCCGAGAGTCTAAGACTTGAGTACGCATACCCAAGCCATAAGTCCCCGGACCATAGCGCAATGTTCCGGGCGGATTAAGCCAGGATTGTCGCCCCATCGTGTTAGGTATTTTGTGCAGTGGATTTGTCAATCCACTTCGAGCGGGGATTGACTCCCAGTGCGGTTCGCAACACTTCCTAATAACTAGCTACTTGCGTTATTTTTAGTGATTCGGGAAAACGGTTGCGTTTATTTTTAAAACAGGGTAAAATTATCAATGTTCTTCGGGCTTGATGGGGGAACTCCCTCTGAAAATGTAAAGAACCTCCACGTTTGACTTGCAGTGACATAAATCCGATGCTGACTCCCGCTAAAAAATTTGACCTTTCTACAGAAGTCATCTCTAATGAGCTGGTTGCCGAAAACCATTATCTATTGCGTTGTTCGTGCCCGGAGATTGCTGCGAGTGCACTCCCCGGACAGTTCATCCACGTTCTCATCCCACAAGGTAGTGGATTACTCCTTCGCCGTCCGTTTACAATCTACACGGTTGAAGGTAATCAGATCACCATGCTCTACCAGCTCATTGGTGAGGGAACAACTGTGTTGTCCAGCTTAAAGTGGGGCGATTCGATCCGTGTGCTGGGACCGCTTGGAAACACCTTCGAGATTCCGCCAGTTCCTAGTCCCGCCATAATCGTTGGGGGTGGTGCAGGAATAGCATCGTTGATGCTGCTTGCCATTGCATTACGAAATGCGGAGGCGCGCACGCTTGGCTTGGTCGGATCGATGAACCAGTTGCGCTTGTTAAGTGTAGAGGATTTAAAAGCAATTGGTGTGGAGACACATATTGCAACGGATGATGGCAGTGTAGGACATCATGGATTTGTCACCGAGCTGCTTACGTATATCCTAGAAACCCATGATCTGCAAAATCCTATCATCTACGCTTGTGGCCCCGATGGGATGTTATATGCCGTTACAAAAATTGCGCGGGATTATCGTATTCCCACACAATTGGCGATGGAGAATCGGATGGGGTGCGCGCTGGGGGTCTGCCTCGGTTGCGTCTGCAAAGTGCAAATACCGGGAGGCGGATTTGAATATCAACGGGTTTGTACCGAGGGACCTGTGTTTAACGCTGAGGATATTATTTGGTGAAGCGTGAACCCTAAAAAGGGGAGAGCGCGTTGACATTTGGCTGCTGCCAAAGGGGATGCTGGAATCGCCGAACAGTTCGCCAACTGCCGGGGCGGTTGCCTGAAATCATTTCAAGTGCATCTGGATTGATTCAATTTATCAAATGTCAACAGAATTTAATTTAAAAGGAGATTAATCATGGAAGGGTTAACAGGGATGAAATGTGTTGCCTGCCGTCGGGACGCACCAAAGGTTACTGAGGCAGAGATTGCAGAATATTACCCGCAAGTTTCCGAATGGGAATTGATTGAGCGCGATAAAATTAAGCGGTTGGAACGTCTTTTCCGATTTGATGGTTTTGCACAGGCATTAGCATTTACAAACCGTGTGGGAGAGCTGGCGGAGGAGGAAGGACACCATCCCGCGCTCTTGACCGAATGGGGAAGGGTGACTGTCACATGGTGGACGCATAAAATCAGAGGGCTGCATCGGAACGATTTCATTATGGCTGCCAAAACAGATGCCCTATATGCGGAATGAGGGTGGAAAAATGAGTGACATTCAGCCTTCACTTGAAGTTAATATCGCCGGCATCCAGATGAAAAACCCTGTCATGACAGCATCGGGGACTTTTGGTTATGGCAGTGAGTACGTGGACTTCGTTGACTTGAACCGGCTTGGTGCGGTCGTTGTCAAAGGCATTACCAATGTGCCGTGGGCGGGAAATTCGATGCCACGAATCTTTGAAACGCCGTCGGGTATGCTCAACGCAATCGGGCTGCAAAATGTTGGCGTGGAGGGGTTTATCGATAAAAAGCTGCCTTACCTCCGCAACTTTGATGTTCCCGTCATTGTCAACATCTGCGGTGAGCAGGTGGAAGAGTATTTGGAGGTCACAGAAAAGTTGGACGCTGCCGATGGAGTTGCGGCAATCGAACTCAACATCTCCTGCCCAAATCTCCATTGTGGTGGGATGAGTTTTGGTGTTGACCCAAAGTTGACCGATGAGCTCGTTAAAGGTGTTAGAGAGAAAACTAGCCTACCGCTACTGGTTAAACTCTCGCCAAACGTCACAGATATTACCGTCATTGCCCGTGCTGCGGAGGGCGCCGGTGCCGATGGGCTTTCCGTGATTAACACCGCTCTAGGCATGGCGATTAACATCAACACCCGTCGGCCACAGCTTGCCAACGTGACAGGAGGGCTTTCGGGGCCCGCAATCAAGCCGATCGCTTTGTGCATGGTCTGGCAGGTCTATAATGCTGTCAGCATTCCAATCATCGGCATGGGCGGCATCATGACCGGCGACGATGCTATCGAGTTTTGTATCGCGGGAGCTTCCGCTGTTGCTGTCGGGACAGCAAACTTCATCAATCCATGTGCCTCTTTGGATGTAATAGACGGCATCGAAGAATATCTAGAACGGCATGGGATACGTTCAATCACAGAATTGGTGGGAAGTCTGAAAACGTAATTGGTTCATTACAACTGGAGTGAAAGGTCAAGGGGTTCAACCTTAACAGAGGACCGATGGATTTTCAATACCTAGCAACTTGAGTTATTCTACTAACCTATAAACCGATTCAATATCATCAATAAGGAGCCTATGAGACATCTCATCGCGCTTGATGACTTATCCAACTTTGAAATTGAACAGATTTTTCGACTCGCAGATCAGATGCGGACGCAGCTGGCTACATGGTCCGGCTTCTGTAAAGGCAAACTATTGGCAACACTTTTTTACGAACCGAGCACACGGACGCGTCTCTCCTTTGAAAGTGCGATAGGGCGGCTTGATGGACGGGCCCTCGGCTTCGCAGACCCCGATGCTGCTTCCGTTGCAAAGGGTGAAACGATTGCGGATACCGCCCGCATGGTTACTAACTATTCAGACCTGATTGTTGTGCGTCACAGTTGGGCCGGTGCCGCCCATGTTATGGCTCGCTATTCCAATGTCCCAGTGATTAATGGCGGCGATGGCAGCCATAGGCATCCCACACAGGCACTCACAGACTTATACACAATCCTGCAACGGAAAGGCCAGATAGAAGGCCTGATGGTCGGCATTTGTGGCGATCTGCGATACGGGCGGGCGGCGCATTCACTCGCACTGGGGGTTGCACGATTTGGTGGGAAGCTCCTCCATATTTCGCCTGAAGGATTTCAGATGCCTGAATGGGTCTCTACCCGTTTGAAACATCTCTACGGTCAGGAACCGGCTGAGGCGAATCAACTCAGCGAAGTAATTGGCGAGCTGGATGTCATCTATGTGAATCGTCTTCAGGAAGAACGTTTGCCGCCGGATATCTCTCCGGAGGATGCGCGGGGGAGCTACCTTGTGGACGTCGCAATAATGGATTACGCTAAACCCGATGCGATGATTATGCACCCGTTACCGCGTGTCAACGAATTGGCTTATGAGTTAGATGAGGATGTACGTGCGGCGTATTTTGACCAATCGGCAAACGCCGTACCTATCCGGATGGCGTTGCTCGCAAGTTTGTTGGGACTTGAACAGTTGGCTTTGACGCAACCGCCGATGAGAGAGATAGTATTGGATCAACGGGCATGTGAGAATCCCAACTGTGTTACCAATCATGAGCCTTACTTGGGATCTGAGACGGAGACAATCGCCGGACCCTCACCAATTTTGGCTTGTGCTTACTGCGGCACCCTTAAAACGTGAGAGATAATATAACGCAAATTGCCAACCGTCATCCCAAAGAGTTTTGGGTAGGGCAAGATGCCCGACTTACGGGTGTGATGGATTTTCATACACCTCAGTAACTTGAGTTGATGTAGATTAAAGGAGAATCTATGAGCAACCTAAAGATTCGTGATGTTCGCGTGATTGTGACCCAACCGACAGCGAACCTCAATGTGGTCAAAATAGAGACCAACGAACCGGAATTGTACGGCCTGGGTTGTGCGACCTTTACCCAACGCGCCCTTGTCGTTGAAACCGCTGTCAACGATTATCTCCGTCCGTTTCTCATCGGCAAGGATCCGGCCGACATCGAAGACATCTGGCAGTCGTGCAATGTGTCCTCCTACTGGCGGAATGGACCTATCCTCAACAATGCCATAAGCGGCGTAGACCAAGCATTGTGGGACATCAAGGGCAAAGTCGCGAGAATGCCCGTTTACGACCTATTCGGCGGAAAATCAAGGGAGGCTGCTGCTGTATACATCGTACCAGGCGGAAACGACCTCAAAGAGTATGAAGAAAATGTCTGGGCACTTATCGAAGATGATTTCCGTTACTTCAAACTTGGGGGCGCAGACCGCTTTTTTTCCGACGACACACCACATAGCGAGAAACCTGTCATCACAAACAAGGTTTCCGAATCGAGAGGCAGTATCTACGACCCAGTGAAAGCTGTTCGCGCTATCGTGCGTGCCTTTGAACATTTTCGCTCCACTTTTGGTTGGGACGTTGAGGTTATCTACGATGTCCATGAGCGTCTCCCGCCTATCATTGGTCTCGGTTTGGCAAAAGAGCTTGAACCGTTTAGACTCTTTTTCTTGGAAGATCTTTTCGCGCCGGAGGACAACGACTACTTCCGGTTGGTGCGGGAGCAGACAAGTACGCCGATTGCTATGGGTGAGCTATACAACAACCCGCACGAGATGATTCCGATGGTCAAGGATCGACTGCTCGATTTCATGCGTGTTCACGTCTCTCAAATCGGTGGGTTGACACCAGCGCGAAAGTTGGCTGCACTCTGTGAAGCCTTCAATATCCGCACTGCTTGGCACGGTCCCACGGATGTCTCTCCGGTAGGTCACGCCGCCCAACTCATGCTTGACCTGAATGTGTGGAATTTTGGTATACAGGAGGCAGGGCCCTACCAGACCGACCTACTGAAAGAGGTGTTTCCGGGCACCCCTGAAGTCCGCAACGGGTATATGTGGTCTAATGGCAAGCCAGGCCTCGGCATAGATATAGACGAAGAATTGGCGGCGAAGTATCCTATCACAGACCCCGCACGTTCCAACTGGTCGTGGGGTAATGTCAGACTAGCAGATGGGACAATAATCCGTCCGTGATACGCAGTTTTTTTCTGCGTAATGTGTAGTACGTAAGGAACCAACACTTCTTATTACGCATTACGTATCACGTATCATTTCAAATCCAGTAACGACTTACTCCCAAATGAATAAAGGATAAATCATGCCAAATCGACTCAAAATGGGATTAATTGGTTGTGGAGGTATGTCCGGTGCCCACATGCGGGGCTATCAAGAGCTATGGTTAAACGAGATTAAATCCTTTGACATTGTCGCTGCCTGCGACATTGATGCCAACCGTGCTGAAGAACGGGCAACCCAAGCACACGGATTTCAAGGAGGGACAAAACCGGCGGTTTATACGGAGGTTGAAGAGATGCTCGCTAAGCATTCAGACCTCAATTGTGTGGACATCTGTGCCCTCCACAGTGCCCACCACACCCTTGCTGTTATCGCGTTGGAAGCGGGAATGCACGTCATCATCGAGAAGCCGCTCGGTATCACGATGCGTGCCTGTAAACTCATCCTTGACGCTGCGAATCAGAACGGGCGTATCCTGTCTGTCGCAGAAAATTATCGTTTGGACCGGGTGCAGCGGGCGCGGCGATGGGCGGTGCGTCAAGGACGGATTGGTGATCCACGGATGTTTTTCTGGGTAGAGGTCGGCGAGGGTTTGGGAAAATGGAGTTGGCGTAATTTCAAGATGGACGCCGGCGGCGGTTGGGTGCTTGATGGTGGCGTCCATTTTACGGATCTCATGCGCTTTATTTTGGACGCGGAGGCGGTCGAGGTTTACGCGATCAATAAGGCTTACGAACCCTACCGTTATGACGACCCAGCAACGCGGCAGGGCGGCTACGATGTTGACGTTGAGGATGCGATGATCTCCGCAATTAAATTTGAGAGAGGTATCTCCGCGCAGTGGACATGGGTCGGTTCGGGACCGGGGAACGGCATCAGTCGCAGAACCCTTTATGGTAGCGAAGGTAGTTTGGACTTCGAGGTGGGACTCACGCCTCGTGGTGGTGAAACCATAAACAACGACGCGCTGCTCCAAGAATTTTTGGCGCACATCAGCGATGATGAACGCGAATACTACTTCCCAAGTGGTATTGAGGACACCGTCGCCATAGAGCTCAAGTATTTTGCAGACGCTATCACCACCGGGGGTAAGCCGGAGGTTGATGGGATTGAGGGCATGAAATCCGAAGCGATCTGCATGGCGGTCTACGAGTCCGGTTGGCATGGTCGCCCGGTGACGTTGGCGGAGATTGAAAATTGTGATTTGGAAGGGTATCAGAGCGAGATTAACGAGAAATTAGGGATTGGGTAAAGTGTGAGATATGAAAAGCGGTTTAAGCCACGGAATTCTTCCGCTATTAGCAAAGTGTGAAGGAGACTTCCAGACATGAGGACTGTACCATTTGAGACATGTCATATCTCAGATGTGGTTTCGCTATAGAATTCAGCTATCGAAGTGGGGCAAGGAATTTGGGAGAAAAAGTTCTCCAATGACAGATTATCGCATCTTGTCAATTCAAAAGCCTTCCTTTCCAATGCTTCCTTTGTGGCAATTGACCATAATTAGCTAGTTGGGCTTGCCCATAGTTGCACAACGGAAGATGATAGGGAAGGCGGACAGCGGGTTTAGCTGTTTCTTCCTCCCAGTAGCGTCGTGGAATCGGCCAAGCCTTGTTAAAATCAATTGAGAGAGCTATGAAGAAATTGGTCAAAAGGACGGTTGTTTTTAAACCTTACGGACTGTCCTTTTCTCTCTTGAATTGTATTTATATAGATAGCAATCCTTACCGTTTTTTATTCTACTACGATTATAAATCGCTTGGCTATGGAATGCTCTTGCGAAATGACCTATCCCAGCTCTAGTTTAGTGAAGATATAAAACGTTGCCAAAACCAACTCGAAACGCAAGGATTCACGTTCCAATGGTATGAATATAAAGATCACGAAAACCTGTTACTTATCAGGAGATAACTATGAACCAACAAATAATGTCCCCCGAAGCATTTTTTGGTTTCCAGCTTGGAAGCGATCGGAAGATGGCACGGTGGAATCAGATTGTCGATTACTTCCGGTTATTGGAGGAGCAGAGCGATAAGGTTCAAGTCATTGATCTGGGCCCCTCCACAGAGGGACACCCGTTTCTCCTTGTGATTATCTCTTCACCGGAGAATCTGGCGAATTTGGCACATCTTCGCAAGGTGAACGCGCAGATTAAGGATCCACGCGGGATATCGGAGAGGGTCATAAACTCGTTCATAGGTGAGGGGAAGGCGATTATCCTCCAATCAATGGGGCTGCATGCGACGGAGATTGGCAGTACGCAGATGGTATCGGAGTTGGCTTATGATCAGATCACGCGGACCGATGAAGAAGCGACGCGCATTCTGGATAATGTCATCTCGCTGATGGTACCGTGCTTTAACCCGGATGGGCAGATTATGGTAACCGACTGGTACAACGAATACCTCGGTACGGAATACGAAGGCAGTACGCCGCCGTGGTTGTATCACAAGTATGCCGGGCATGACAACAATCGCGACGCTTTCATGTTTAACCTGGTTGAGTCCCAATATATGGCGCAGATCATGTATAAAGAGTGGCAACCCCACGCTTACCAAGACCATCACGAGATGGGCTGCTACGGAGCACGCCTATGGGTGTGTCCCTATTCAGAGCCGCTTCATCCGCACGGCGATCCATTGGTGTGGCGGGAGATTAGCTGGTACGGGGCGCACATGGCATATAAGTTAGAGGAAGCGGGTAAGACTGGCGTCCTCAATGCTTCCTTGTTCCCGGCATGGAGCCACCTCGGTTTCCACTGGATGGGGAACTATCACAACATTGCCAGCATGTTGACGGAGTCAGCACATGCGAAGTTGGCGACCCCGATGTACATCCACAAGAGCCAATTGAAGGGCGAGGATGACAGGAAACAACAGCTAGACGAGGGCGGTAACACGTTGAGAGCATTTCCGCACTATAAACCTCAGACCAACTTTCCCCATCCGTGGGAAGGGGGTTGGTGGAGGGTTCGCGACATCGTGGAGCAGCAAAGAATTTCGGCGTGGGGTCTACTTGATATGGCGGCACGGAATAAGGATACGATTCTACGGAATGCGTATCTGAAGGCAAAGCGACAGACTGCACTCGGCGCGTCCGGCACACCTACCGCATACCTCATCCGCCCGGATCAACACGATCCGCAGACCGTCCTAAGAACAATTAATAAGCTGCTGGTTCAGGGGATAGACATCCAGAAAGCTGTCCAAGATTTTACCGTCAAAGGGTCAAACTACCCAGCGGGGACCTACTGCATCCCTCTCAATCAACCGAAGATGGGGGTCATTAAGACGCTGCTGGGACAGACACTATATCCGGACGACGCTTGGACGCGGCAACCAGATGGGACACCTCAACGTCCCTATGATGCCGCAACAGACACTATGACGGAGTTCATGGGGGTTGATACCGTACCGGTACAGGGGAATGTCGGAGGAAGTTTTGAGGCTGTTACGGAGCCCGAACCCCTTGTCGGAGGAGTGGTCGGCACCTCACAGATCGGTTATCTTTTTAGCGGTAGACTCAACGACAGTTTCAAAGCTCTCAATCGGTTGTTCGATCAGGGGGTTCGTGTGACACGTTTTCACGAGAGGGTATCGGTGAGGAGTGAAGAATTTCCGGCGGGCGCGTTTGTGGCTGCCACGGAGTCTGAAAATCTACTCACAGAGATTGCCCATGATTGTGGCGTTACCTTCTACGCGCTTGAAGGGGCGTTGGAGACGGAACAGCGTGAAGTCCGGCGAGCGCGGATCGGCATGTACCAGCGATACTGGGGCGGTAACATGGATGAAGGTTGGACGCGGTTAGTCTTGGAACAGTTCGGATTCCCGTACCAGACATTGAGAGATGCAGAAATTAAAGCCGGCAATTTGAACGAGCGTATTGATGTTCTCATACTCCCCGATGACTCCACCGACCTGATCATCGGCGACAATGTAGAGAATCGACTTAGAGAAAACCCTGCCCCACCGGAGTATCGAAGCGGAATCGGTGAGGAAGGTGTCGAAGCGATAAAAGTGTTCGTCGAAAGCGGCGGCACTTTGGTAACACTCAACCAAGCCTGTAACTTCGCCATCGAGAAGTTGGATTTGCCGGTGCAAAACGTCCTCGCAGGTAAGTCCGCGAAGGAATTCTTCTGCCCCGGCTCCACTCTACACGCGAATATCGACACAACACATCGGCTCACCTACGGTATGCCCCACGAGGCACTTATCTTCTTCTGGAGCGGTCCCACCTTCCGCATCCAACCCTCTTTTTCTAATGAGAGATGCGAGATTCTCGTCCAGTACCCTGAGAGAGAGGTTTTACAGAGTGGATGGCTTGTTGGTGAAGACCAGATAGCAGGGACGGCTGGTATGATTTCAGCGGGGTACGGCGAAGGTTCGGTTGTCCTTTTCGGCTTCAGACCACAGCATCGAGCGCAGACGTATGGAACGTTCAAGTTGCTGTTCAATGCGCTTATCTGTGTGCCAAGCACTTAGACGGCCTCACAAACTCAGATGCTCGACGCCGAAGCTATGACGCCGTACTCGTTGCAGTGCTGTTTTTCGGTGCTAACTTTGATATGGGGCGTGCCTTACTCTAAGCTCACGGCTATATCCCGCAGATACTCTCGAAGAGCGGAAGAATACCAAAACAACTTCGCGAAAAACAAAGCAGAGTCTCAAGGTAACAAAAACATCTGACCCCAATAGATATAAGAGTTATGCACTTCAGTAGGGAGCACCGATCGGTGTTCCCTACGAGCCTCCTTAATGGAGTTCTTACTGTCGTTGCCCAATTCATCGGGCGTCGGGAGTTGTGTAGTTCGGCGATTCATCGCCGAACTACAAGGCTTCGAGTATTCAACTGCGTAAATCCTAGAATTAATAAACCAATGAATCCCTGAACGTTTACGCATTACGTATCACGCATTCAATTACTATCCTCACCCAACGTGGTGCGTCCGGTGCGGTGTGGCGGTTCGTAAATTGCCAATTCCTCCGGCGTTGGATCGGGGATGGGGCATTCAGCGTGCGGTGAACCCCACGATAGGAATCCGGGCGAGCACTTGAACAGGATCGAGCGACGTTCACGGTCAGTGGGCTGCCAAGGGAGTGTGCCGTGCACTAGTGCTTCGTTGAAGATAACAACGGAACCGGGCCCCGCGACAACCTGTCGGATACAACCCATCCCATCCTCTGTGGATAGAACATGTTGAGGTGGACGGTAATTCGATTTGTGGCTGCCCGGCACACATGCAAATCCACCGTCCCCTTCGCGGACCTCCGTCAGCTGCCACGCAGCGACACAGAGTCCACATTGCATCCGCCCATGCTCAAATCGGTGATATTGGCTTGGATCGAACGTCATCCCACCGTGCAGCCAATGCCCTTCCGTTCCCTTGACCATCTGAATAAGCCCCGGACCGTGGTCTAGCCGAAAGCCAGGTCCCAATATCTCGTTGAAGATGTCAACAACCCGCGGATGGGTCAGCATCCGTCGAAACGGCTCGCACCACGGTCGGTCAAAGGTCAATGGATTTTGATGAAATTCGCCGCGGCCGGTAGCCCCTTCCAACTGGTTAGACCCGTGGGATAACCCTGGATCACGGTTAGCAATGAGATGTGTGTGGCGGTTAACCGCTTCGTTTGCCAACGCCACTTCGTCCGGTGTAAGCACATCCTCAACCACGACGTAACCCCAAAGGTCGAATAGAAATTTTTCGTTATCGGTCATGTGGACCTTCCTTTCTTTTGGTAATTAAACTATAGACACGGATACGGTAAGAGTGCTATAATGTAGAATAATACGTAATGTGTAATACATAAGAGTCAGCGTCTCTTATTATACATTAGGTATCACGCATTATTTTAACATAATCTGAAGGAAAAATTAATTATGAGTGGAAAATTTATTCCTGCAGCGGAAGCAGATCGCGAACAACTGGATTGGGGGGCTTTGGCGTGGTTGAGTCGTCCCGAAACAACAGACGCGAAGGATTTGGTGGTCATCGAAGTGAGCTTATCGCCCGGTGGTGGACACAACTTTCACAAGCATCCGGAACAGGAAGAGGTGATTTACGTCATTGAAGGGACAGTAGAGCAGTGGCTGCGGGACGAAAAACAGATGCTAAACTCAGGCGACTCGGTGTTTATACCTGCTGACGTGGTACACGCTTCGTTCAACACCTCCTCCGCTCCTGCGAAGCTGCTTGCGATTTTGGGACCGTGTGTCAGTGATGAAGGCTATCAATTAGTCGATGTCGCCGACGAAGCACCGTGGAACGCCCTTCGCTAAAGCGGTCCCAGCGGATTGTCGCGAGGTCGGGTGAGCATACGTAATTCACGGGTATGGGTCTCAACCCGTAGGTCGAGATTCATAGCTCGAAAAAATACTGGAGTCCTTTTACAGTTGGGTTTCACCCTATCTATCTCTCAGCGGGTGTTGTTGATAGGTAGATGTCTATTGTGCTTGATAGAAATCTGCTTTTAACCGTTCAACCCAACCTACATTACTCAACGGTGACGCTTTTTGCGAGGTTTCGAGGTTGGTCTACATCGCAGCCTCGATGTACAGCGGTGTAGTAGGCGAGTAGTTGGAGCGGGATGACAACAAGTAATGGGGAAAGCTCCTCTGCAATATCTGGGATGTAGAGCACCTCTTGGGCATACTCTTGGATTTCTATATTTCCCTCAGTTGCAATAGCGATGACAATTCCGTCGCGGGCGCGAATTTCTTGGATAGTGCTCACAATTTTAGGGTAGATGCTGCTATTGGTGGCGATGCACACGACCGGCACATCTTCGTTAATCAGAGCGATGGGACCGTGTTTTAATTCACCCGCTGGATGTCCTACTGCATGGATGTATGAGATTTCCTTAAGTTTGAGTGCCCCTTCCAAAGCGTTGGGATAATTGTAGCTTCGCCCAATAAACATGAATGCCCCGACCTCGCTATATTTCTCCGCACAAGCAGAAAGTTGTTCCAACTCGATGGCTCGCTCCATCAGGGCCGGTGCCTTTTTAAGGTTCTGGAGAAATTCCTGAATATCTTTCGAGGTTAATATCCCCTTTAGCTTGCCGAGGTACGTCGCAAGTAGCCCAAGCACTGCAATCTGTGCGGTGTAGGCCTTAGTAGAAGCGACCCCAATCTCTAGTCCGGCGTGAAGTTCGATGACCGCATCTGCCTCCCGCGCAATGGTGCTGTTTATCTCGTTGCATAAGGCTAACACGCGCATGAATTTGCTTTTTGCCTTACGCAATCCCTCAAGCGTATCAGCTGTCTCACCGGATTGGGAAATAGCGATGACTAGTGTATCTCCCTCCAAAACGGGGTTACGGTAACGAAATTCTGAGGAGATGTCCACTTCGGTGTGGATGTAAGCATACTGTTCCAGCAGGTACTTACCGATCAACCCGGCGTGCCACGATGTGCCGCACGCTTGGATAACGATCCGATTCACTCGGGCGAGAAACTCATCGTTCAATCCCAATTCCCCGAAATGAATCTCCATCTCATCGGTGACATAGATATTGTATAAGCGTCGTAAGACATTTGGCTGCTCCCGAATCTCCTTGAGCATAAAGTGTCGATGATCGCCTTTATCAGCAACGTCAGGACTCAAGCCAAGCTGATGGATGCGAGGTTCAACTTGCTGCCCCTCCATAGTTTGAACTTTGACCTGTTCCCGCGTAAGTACCGCGACCTCATCATCTTCAAGATAGACCATCCGTTGGGTGTGTGGCAGCAACGCTGGCACATCCGAGGCGACGAAGTTCTCTCCCTCTCCGAGTCCCAAGATAAGCGGGCTGCCGCGTCGTGCAACCACAATGTAATCTGGAAAATGTTGGTGAATAAAAGCGGCTGAAAATGTTCCGTCCACCCGCTGTAGTGCGTTGCAAACAGCATCGATGAAATCTTCCACCGTCGCTTCCTCAACAAGGTGTGCCAGCACTTCTGTATCGGTATCCGATTCAAAGAGGTGTCCTCGCCCTTGCAGCTCCCGTTTGAGTGGGAGATAGTTTTCAATGATTCCATTATGTACAACCGCCAAGATTTTGCCCTCGTCGGTATGCGGATGGGCATTGCGTTCGTTCGGCTCCCCGTGTGTCGCCCATCGAGTATGCCCGATACCAATTGTACCCCGCATCGGATTCTGACGGAGGCTTTCGTCTAGTTCACGCAGTTTTCCCGACCGCTTCCGTAGATCTAACTCACCATCACTGATGACAGCCATACCCGCTGAATCATATCCCCGGTACTGAAGTCGTTCCAATCCTGTCCACAAAACAGAGTCAGCGTATTTATCTCCGATGTATCCGACAATCCCACACATGGTTTGTCCTTTCTCAATTCCTTTATTCAGGTTGACTCATGTCAAAAGCAAGTGCTAAATGATAAGGGCGTGAAACGTGAAAAACATAAGTTCATTAGTTGATTAGTTCATTAATGGCGTAGAGGTAGAAACGGGTGCCTTCGCTATGAAATGGATTCGTGTAACTTTGGATGTTCGCTCAGTACCTTGACCAGTGTTTGTGCAAGTTTTTCGGGATGGTGGCGGATCACGGTTTGTGGGCCACCACTGTCAATGACCTCAGTGGTATCGCGTATGAGCTCCGCTTCTACAATCCGCATATCGCCGAGATTATCGCGTGCCGGATTATAGAAGATTTGTACATTCGCTGGTCCTGCCATCTGCTTCGTCTCGTTGGTGAGCTGAGAGATATTCTCCGTGAAATGTAACACGGAATCCATTGTTTGCCCTCCGGCAAAATCTTCGACCTGTTTCGTTTCAAGTATGGAGAGCATTTCTTCCGTGTACATCTTAATTTGTGCAAATAAACCTGAAAGTTCTTTCTGTCTATATCTTTCGATAATTTTTTCCGGTGCTGGCTGATTATTAAGGACAACATAATCTAACGATATTCCGGGGGTGTGAGCCAGAATGGCTTCGACATGGTCGGTAACAGAGTATCCATCTGTTTCGCCGGGTTGTGACATCACGTTGCAGATATAGATTTTCATTGCATCCGAAGCTTGGATTGTTTCGGCGATTTCCTTAATCACAAGGTTAGGCATAATGCTGGTGTATAAACTTCCGGGACCGATGATGATGACATCTGCATTGGCGATAGTGTCCACAGCCTCCGTGTGTGCAGCACATTCATAAGGTTCGTGATGCTGTTTGCCGTTATCACGCGGTTTCAGAAAGATACGCTCAATCGGTTTTCCGTTGGCTCGTCCCGGGATATTAGACTCACCGGACACAACATCACCATCAACCAGTTCAGCGCACAGTATAGTTCCATCGAGGCTGACCGGTATAATCCTGCCTCGCGTGGAGAGCAATGTAGACGCTTCTTGGATGGCTTTTGGGAAGCTACCGTTATTTAACTCAGTGAGCGCAATAAGGAGGAGATTTCCAACTGTATGTCCTCCAAGATCGCCGTCACTTGAAAAGCGATATTCAAACAGTTTGGCTAACAACTCGTCGTCATTGGATAGGGCGACCAGTAGCTTACGAATGTCACCCGGTGGAATCACATCGAACTCTTCAACCAATCGCCCAGAGCTGCCGCCGTCATCAGACACAGAAACAATCGCTGCCAGATTATCCATATCAATAATTTCGGAACCAGCGCGTCTGTTGCTTGTGTGTTGTCTAATTCCGCTTAATAGGGAAGATAAGCCTGTACCGCCACCTATACAGACAAGTTTTAGTGCATCTAGCATGACAAACCTCCATAAATACAGGGGCTCATGTCAGAAGAAAGTACAAAACGCAAAAAGCGTGAAACGTGAAAACTATTTGTTCATTGGTGCTATTGGGCTAGAAAGCCTAATCTACGAAAATCAAAAAAGACAACCGTAAGGAACAACAATCGTTGTTTCCTACGGTTTCTGTTGCACGGACGCTTTCTTAACATGAGCCAACACAGGAATCTATTAAAATTGACGCTGGGGGTACATTTGCGTTTCAAGAAAAATCGTGGTGCGTGGAACTCCTTACAATCAAGAAAGGGGATTTGGCAGTTAGGTTCTGTTGACATTTGGGTGTCGAGATATGAATCTCGACCTACAGGCTTCCTGCCGGCATTAAACCGGGCAGTAGAGTCGGGCAAGATGCCCGACCTACGGCAGTGGTATTGGGTGTCACTAGCTATCTATACACTCTAGTTGGAGACCTGCTCTATCAAAGATTTTAGCGTGTCAAGCGTTGAATCGCAAAGATCTTGCGCCTCTTCAGAGGTCTGTGCTTCGCTAAAAACACGAATAACTGGTTCTGTGCCAGACTTCCGAATATTGACCCATCGGTCTTCCCAAACCCGTTTTATCCCATCAGCCAGATCGAGTGTCTCATCTGAATAAGTTTCAATTGCAAGTTGAAGCACCGCATCAGCCACTTGTTGAGAGGGCACTTCCAACTTTTCCTTACATATCGCATAACTTGGGATGGAAGCGACCACCTCTGAGATCGTTGAGGCACTTGATTCAGCGAGAAGTTGAACAATTGCAGCTATGGACGCAATCCCGTCGGTCGTGTATTGAAGTTCTGGGTAAATCACGCCGCCTGTTCCTTCACCGCCGATGACTGCCCCTATTTCTCGCATCTTCTCGACGACGAACCCAACACCTACTGGCGTCCGGTAAAGTTTTACGCCGTGCCGGTCTGCTACATCATCTAGCATACGAGTGGTCGATACAGTAGCGACAATATCTCCCTTTTGCTTATTCAGTAAAAATTCTGCTGCGAGGGTGAAGGTGTATTCACTGCTCAATGGTACCCCCTCCTCAGAGACAAGTACCAGCCGGTCTGCATCACCGTCATGTGCGAAGCCGAGGGCTGCGCTTTCCGATTTGACGACTTCGCAAAGTTGATCTAACGTGTCTGGCGTTGGTTCTGCAGACCGAGGAAAATAGCCATTGGGAACGCAGCTCAGTTCAACGACTTCACAACCCAACGCCCTCAACAAGCGAGGACTAATCACACTGCCCGCACCGTTTCCGCAATCAATGACTACCTTTAATGCCTGGGAGTGTGTTTGATTCCGTACAACCCAATCGCAATTGAGTACACCAGCGATATGTTGATCAATAGCAGTGTCGATTATTTCGACAGTTCCCTGTTGATCCCAAGGGACTAGATTGAAATCCCCGGACTCGTAAATCCTCATCAGACGGGTGCGCTCTGCTTCACTCAAGAGTCTGCCGGATTCAGACGCAAATTCGATGCCATTCCAATTAATCGGATTGTGGCTTGCCGTAATCACAAGGCTCCCATCTGCATTTAAATCTTTTGACATGAACAAAGCTGTCGGTGTTGGACAAACTCCCACATCAATCACTGTGCAGCCAGTCGCAACGAGCCCGGCGAGGACCGCATGATGTACCATCGGCCCTGATGTCCGCGTATCTCTTCCAACCACGACGGTTTGCCCTTTAACCAACGTTCCGAATGCGGCAGCAAACCGAGTTAATAGGTTCGGATCCAATGCCTCGCCAACCGTTCCTCTAACACCGGAGACACTGATAATCAGATCTTTGTGGGATTTTGATTCGTTCAAAGTGTAGACTCCTGCAGTCCAAAAATTCAGACACACTTCCACCATGCCAATGCACCGCAACAGATTCCAATCAGTATTTGCCAGCCGCAAATAATATACCATGACGGGTAGACAAATAGGTATGATGGGATCGGTGTTAGTTCGTATAAGTGTGGTGTTCTAAACACATCGAGTTCAAGTAAGTGACACACAGCAATTAGTGGATTGAGATGCAGAAACGGTGGGATGATGGGTTCGAGATTTTCCAGATAACGGTCTAACGGTGACAGCAGAAACACACCACCGATTAGGAGGCTCCATCCTAGATATGTCGCTTCTGTTGCAAAGATTTCGTGGCGAAAAACGCGCCACCACAATCCGCCAACCGAGGCAGCCACAATGACGTAAATTCCAAAAACCAGCTGCAGTTGAACCATTTCAAGATAGGTTACGTCGCTGATTGATGGTATGAGAATTGTAAGGACAAGGGTTGTGAGCCCAAGGAAGCAGAAGGTGTAAATTTGGCTGCCCAGTATGATGCTCACCGAAACCCATCGGGGGTTGATTCGACTCAATTGGAAAAGATCACTTGATAGGAGAGGTGCAAAATGTTTATTGAGTGTGCTGCATGCCAGATATGGCGCAACAATCAGGACGAGTAGAGCTTCAGACAAGAAAATGAGATCTATGAACTGCCCTAGCTTTGCGAGAAATAGGAGTTGACAGATGACCAGCAATAGAACGCTCTGTACAATGAGGGCAAAACAAATCTTGCTGAATTTCCACCGTTGGCGTATCACTCGACTGAGGATTGGATTTTCAAAGCGGCGTATATGGCGCATTTCATTTTCTAACGCCTCTGTCTAACTTGCTCTTGCAACGCATCCTGAATTTGTAAAATCGTATGTCCGACACCATAGAGGCCTGGATGAATCTCTAATGATTGCTGGAAAGCCTCTAGTGCTTCTTGCAGATTTCCGAGCCGTAGATAGCATTGCCCCATCCCCGCAAACGCGCCAAAATGGACCGGATTGAGCGTAACCGCCTTTTTGCAATCATCGATGGACTGCTCCCACTCTTCCAGCATAAAATATGCGATTGCTCTTTGGTTATATCCTTCGGCGAATTCGGGAGCTATCTGGGTGACTTCTGTCAAGAGGTTAACTGCTTCTGCATACCGTTCTGTTTTAATATGTTCGGCACCTTTTTGGAGCATATCATCAACGGATTGCTCGCCTGAGCGGAACCAGATTGCCCATAACGCCTGTTCTGCATTGGAACGCATATCTGGATCGCTGTGTTGAAGGGCCTTCACTAACGGGGAGACTACCTCCATGTTGCCAATTATACCGAGCGCATAAGCCGCCGCCTGTCGTGTTGGACCGACTTCGTGCGTTAAGTACTCGATAAGATTTTCTTGTGTGTAGTTTTGTAGTAAAAGCTGCTTCAGCTTTTCTCTTTGCCCCTGGGTGGGGTAACGAATTAGCAATTTTGCCAGTTTTGAAAACCCGTTGCGTTTTGCCATGACCCATCCCTCAATTGGCTGGTTTTTTTCTAATTAGGACTGATGCAGTTGAACGTTCAAACCCTCGTAGGGCGGCGATCCATCAAATACTGGGTGTGTCACTCGACAGTGTTGGTATCTATCTATACGACTCACGCCGCCCGATTCATTGGGCAACTGCGATTCATCCGACAGTAGTAGGCCCGCTCCACGTGCCCTCCTCCTGCTTGCGGGGGGAAGGGAGTCGGCATACAGCGTATGCCGACTCCCTTAAAGAGGCACAATGAATTGTGCTACTACAAACTCAAGTGCGTAACTCTTACCTATATGTGATTCTCTCATCTTATCACACGGCAAGCCTAATAACAAGGTAAAAGTTGGTAGAACGCAGATTTCCGATGAATCGAGGGTAGCCTCTGTGGCTACGAGTACATTGCCATTATCATATGCTAATTGCCCTGTATTTACACGATAGAACACTTGCGAAATCTAGTGATTTCAGATATAATGAGTTATACGTTTCGCCAAAAATGTAAAGCAGGTTACTATATCAGATGATAGTTCAAAATGAAACAAATGGGCATAAATTGATGCGAGGGCTTTGGCTGAGGTAACCTCGGCTTATCCGCTGTCAGCTCGGCAGTATGCCTCCTTGACTACATTAAAAGCTGCAGGCATTGTCGTCAGAGTCTCTCACATTAGGTATAAACAAGGTGGAATCAACTAATTCCTTGATCGCGTATTACCGATGATTGATGCTAGCAGTGTTATGTATTCACTTGAACTACTAAATCACGAAAACGCAGGCTGGTGGGAGGAAACTCTCAAAGCGTGTCCGGATAGCCTTCCATTTCATTCGATTGCGTGGCGCGAAGCATTGGCAAATACATTTAAGCAGTTAACGCCCCTTTATTTTTTGATTAACGAGAACGATACTATAATTGGTGGGCTGCCTGCTTTCGTATTTCAGCCGATTCGCGGGATTAAAATGCTGCATTCGATGCCTTGGAATCTGTTTGGGGGAATCCAACTCAACCGTGAGTCAGCAGTGGATTTCGATCTCCTGCTCAGAAATATTAATACACAGTTAGATCCATTCGTGGAGGAAGGGAATCTATGTGAAACGGTCTTTACTCTGTCACCGAGTCAGACACAACTTTACGGACAAAAGCTGATTGCAGCAGGGTATCAGAAGCATGAGGACCGCTTTACGCATCTGTTGGAAATCCATTCAGATTATGATCTTATTTGGGCAGCTTACAATAGACAGGTGCGCGGGGCGATTAGGAAGGCAGCAAGAACCGAGGTGACGGTTTACAACACAAATAGTATCAGTGATCTCGAGTCTTTTTATGAAATTTATCTTACTACGCAGAGACGTTTACGAGAAACTCCTAAACCGTTGCTCTTGCTCAAGTCTCTCTTACGGAGCAACATCTTACAGCTTGCAATTGCCAAGTATAGTGGATTAATCATTGCTGGACTGCTTTACCTCCATTTCAATCGCACCGTAGCTTTGTGGGTCGGTGCTTCTGTCCCTGAATTCTGGGAATATCGTCCTAATAACGCACTTGTGCATTATATTATTAAATGGGCGTGTGAAGCGGGCTATAAGTGGGTTGATTTTGGGGCATCGCCCCCTGACAATGTTGGAGTGATCGCCTTCAAGGAAGCATTTCGAGCGCAACGTTCAAATTTCGCTAGCTACATCAAAGTCCACTCTCCGATTAAACGCGCGATGTGGGAAAAATCGGAGCCAGCACTACGGCAGCTTGATATGTGGGTACAGCAATCGCGAGGTTGAGAAGAGTAAGGAACAATGATGAAATAGGTTTGAAACTGATATATACCATATGAGGAGATTTAACTATGGCACAACAATCACCGGCAAACAAGGCTCCCACCGGTTATGACGACACACCGATAATACCGGGTTCAGAATGGCGGGTGCACGATGGAACACGACCTCAACCACGAATTATCACCCCCGGCACTGAAAGTTCGCAAGAAACACCAGGGCAACCGCCATCGGACGCAACCGTTCTCTTTGATGGCAGTGATCTGTCAAAGTGGACCGGGCGCGATGGGGAAGCCGAGTGGAAGGTCGAAAACGGTTATATGGAAGTCACTCGCACCGGCAACATCGAGACCAAGGAACACTTTGACAACTGTCAACTGCACCTTGAATGGGTTGTGCCGGCAGAGGTCAAGGGTGATAGTCAGGGACGTAGCAATAGTGGTGTATTTCTGATGGGCAACTACGAGATTCAGGTACTTGACGGTTACGACAATCCGACCTATGCAGATGGAATCACAGCCGCAGTTTATGGACAGTATCCGCCGTTGGTCAACGCCTGCCGTAAGCCCGGCGAATGGCAGGCATACGACATTTTCTTCACAGCACCCCGTTTTGGCGGACAGAAACTGGTCAGTCCAGCCTATATCACTGTGGTCCACAACGGTGTATTGGTGCAAAACCACCGAGCAGCTATGGGCCCAACAGGTCACAGACGAGCACCCTCGTATGACGAGCCGCATCCCGCTCGAGGCCCGTTGATGCTCCAAGACCATGGCGATCCTGTCCGATACCGTAATATTTGGATCCGTCCTCTTTAGTAGATTACGATACCCGCTCCTCATTTCACCATTATGCTTCAACATATTCGGCAAATCCTCTTTCGGACGTGCGCCGCCCTTCTCAGTGTATTTATCCTGGCGGAGGTCAACTATCCCCAACTCTCACCCCAAGCCCAACTGGCGATTTTCGCCATGTTAGGCTTAGTCCTCGTTTTCCTCAAATATCCCATTCACCGTCGGCTTGAAGGATATATTGTATTCCAGATCCTAGATTTTGTTTTTGCTTTCGCGGCGGTGATTGGCTTTGGTTATATCCTCATTCAAACGGAACCCGTTTTCAAACGGTTTTGGATTGACGGTCAACGGCTTGGGGATCGGGCGGGGATGGGAACTACCACGGATTATGTCATTGGGTTATTGGGGCTACTCCTTGTCTTGGAAGCGACGCGACGCGCTATCGGCCTGACCCTTTGTGTCCTCTCCCTGGCTTTTTTGGCGTATGCCGCTTTCGGTCAATCGATGCCCGATTGGCTATTTCCACACAGAGGTTATTCTTGGGAACGCATTGTCAGCCAGACCTTTCTACACAGCCAAGGGGTGTTTGGCATTGCCTTGAAGGTCATGTTTACCTACGTGTTCCTCTTTGTTCTATTTGGAGCATTACTGGAGAAAACAGGATCCACCGGCTACATCATCAATTTTGCAAGACGTTTGTTTCGTGCGAGCGTTGGCGGTCCCGCCAAGGTTGCCGTTGTCAGCAGCGGAGCAATGGGCTCGCTTTCTGGCAGTGCTGTCGCCAATACTGCCACCACCGGCACCTTCACCATCCCAATGATGCGAAGTTCCGGGTTCAGACCGGCAGTTGCTGGAGGTATAGAAGCCGCGGCGAGTTCAGGTGGGGCATTGGTCCCGCCAATCATGGGTGCGGGTGCTTACATGATGCTGGAAATTGTCGAGCCGGCAGTGACCTATCTGCAAATCATCAAGGCTGCCCTAATCCCTGCGGCTCTTTATTATACTGCACTTCTCTTGATTGTCCATTTTTATGCCAAGCGGGTGGGGGCATCAGCCGAAGTTCCCCAAGAAAGCGCGACTGAAACCCCTCAGTCGCAGACCGGGATAGAAGGATTTGTCTTTTTGGTGGCGTTTACCACGCTTACCCTCTTTTTGCTGCTTGGTTATACGCCATTTCGAGCGGTCAGCCTCAGTTTGCTTACCATCCTGATCTTGGTAGGCATTCGTGGGGTTTGGGATATTATCAAACAGGTTATCCGCAGTGATGTTTCGTCCATCGGAACGCTAATTAGAAACACACTCCTGCTTCTCACTAGACAGATTTGGGTTGGGATGCGTCGAATGTTGGAAGCGATGGAAAAGGCAGCACATGGAGGCGTTTCGTTGATTGCGGCGGCTTCTTGCGTGGGACTAATCCTCGGTGTGGTTACTTTGACAGGGATTGGCTCGAAACTACCGGGAGCCCTTTTACCCCTTGCGGAAAACAGTCGCCTCCTTGCACTTAGCCTCTTGATGGTTTCGACAATCATCCTTGGGATGGGATTGCCATCATCGGTGTGTTACCTGCTCATGGCGACATTGGTTGGACCGGTATTGAGCGATTTAGGATTGGTTCCACTTGCTGTCCATCTCTTTATCTTTTATTTTGGCATGATGGCGATGGTGACGCCGCCGGTCGCTTTGGCAGCGTATACGGCGGCAGCCATTGCAGGTGCTGGTATCATGCAAACAGGGGTTGCTGCATTTCGATTTGCGTTGGTCGGATTTGCGCTCCCTTACGCCTTTGTCTTGAGGCCGGAGTTGTTACTGTTACCCTCAGGTGGAGGCACCGCCGGTTTGCTCGCTATCACGGTAAGTGTTCTAATCGCTGTTTTGGGAACTGTTGCACTGGCTGCAAGTGTTTCCGGTCACTGGTTCGCACCGCTTAATTTGTGGAAACGGGTGGGGTTACTTGCCGCCGCCACGCTTTTCTTTTTTACCCATTCCGGCTGGGGACAGCTAGTCGCATTTATCACCGTTGCAGCTATCGTTTTTTTTAACTGGCGTTCAAGAATTTCCGTGCCAAACAGGGAGAGATGATATAGAACCTTTGGTGCGAGTTGGTGAGGGAGACGATTCCACATTGTTCAAGAGCTCCTCGGTTCATTAATTCGCTCATGAACCAAGGAATAAATTGTTTTCACATTTCCCTCTTAGTATTGGAGAGTGTAGCGATACCGGTAGCTCTACATCTGAAAAGCTGGCAAAGAAATTAGGATACATCACCAGATAGCACGTATGAATGTCTGGGAATCATTAAATAGGTTGCGACAAAGAGATGAAGTTATCTATGATCAAGCATCCACGCATTGCCGAAGGAGGAACCGCCGAAATCTTCGACTGGGATAAGGATAAAATTCTCAAATTGTACCGAGACGGCTATCCACTTGGCGAAGCCGAGCAGGAAGCCGCCCGGGCCTCTATCGCGCATGGTGCTGGCCTGAATACGCCAGCCGTTATTGATACCATCATCATTGAAAACCGTCAAGGTGTCATTTTTGAGAGGGTTCACGGCGTAACCATGCTAGAAGATATACTCGCTAATCCTCAGAAACTCATCTCATACGCGCATCTCCTAGCAGAATTGCAGGTTGACATGCACACGCGCACTGCATCCAAGCTGCCTTTGCAGCGACAACTGATACAGCGTAAAATTCAAAACGCAGCGGCATTAACCGAAGAGACGAAAGCAGCCATCTTGACCAATCTGAATCAGTTTCAGGATGACAATGCTATCTGCCACGGTGACTTTCATCCAGATAACATCTTGCTAACGGTTGAGGGACCTGTTATTATTGATTGGGTGGACGCCGCCCAAGGAACCCCGTTGGCGGATGTTGCTCGCACAATCTTAATCCTTCGAGGCAGTGTATTACCGCCTGGCACAAGTGAGCCACGTCGCCAAAAAATTGCCGAGATGCGGCATCTATTCTATCAGGCTTATCTGGAACGTTATACGCAGATACGGTCAGTTTCACGTAAAGCGGTTGCTCGTTGGGAGCTCCCTATTGCTGCTGCTCGCCTATCTGAAGATATCGCTAACGGCGAGAAAGCCGAGCTCCTGGCAATCGTCGAAGCCTTACTCCCATGAACCTCGGAGGGCAAACTAAGTAGATTGCTAGATCCAACTGCAATTTAGAAATTTTTCCCATTAGCAGCGGAGAAAATAGGTTCACAAGTTGCTAAAAATCTTCCACATCTCCGTTGAATTAACATATCCAAAAATTGCTCTGGACCTGGCAGTCCAGAACGAGGGGAACCTACAAATAAGTTCAGGAATCCATTTCTGTTTCACGTTTTACATTCTATGTTTGACGCATCATGAAAATTGCCTATATCGCCGCAGGGGCCGCAGGCATGTACTGTGGCACCTGTATTCATGATAATACGCTTGCCGCGGTGTTGCAAAGGAAGGGGCACGACGTTGCCTTGATTCCAACCTACACGCCCATCCGTACCGACGAAGCCGATGTTAGCATGAATCGCATTTTTTATGGCGGAATTAATGTATATCTCCAGCAGAAGTCAGCGTTATTCCGCTATACCCCTTGGATGTTTGATCGGTTATTCGATACTCCCTCGCTGCTGAACGGATTATCCCGTTTCAGTGCGTCTACTAGTGCACAAGACCTCGGCGCCCTTACTGTCTCGGTGCTTCAGGGAGAAGAAGGACAGCAGAAAAAGGAACTGGCAAAACTGGTCAAATGGCTGAAAGATTCCTATCAACCCGATCTGGTTCAACTCACCAATTCCATGTTCGTGGGATTCGCCAGGGAGATGCAGAAAGCGTTAGGAGTTCCAATTCTCTGCGCCCTCCAGGGGGAGGATATTTTTCTCGAAGACCTCAGCGAACCTTACAAATCACAAGCCTTGAAACTACTGCAAGCGCGGGCCTCTGAGGTAGATGGGTATATCGCCCCCTGCCAATACTATGCTGACTTCATGGCTGAGTATCTGGACATTCCAACGAACAAAATTGATGTGGTGCCTCTCGGTTTGAATTTGAGCAATCACGGGGTCCATCAAAAGGAGCTCGATGAAAGCCCCTTTGTTATCGGGTATTTAGCCCGCATCTGTCCTGAGAAAGGACTGCATCTGTTGGTTGATGCGTTTTACCGCTTGACAGATAGGGTCGGATCGGATAACGTTCAACTCAAGGTCGCCGGTTACCTCGGAAAAAAAGATGAGCCGTATCTCGAGCAGCTGGTCAAACAGATCGATGCGTGGGGCTTGTCAGAAGCCTTTGACTATTGGGGCGAAGTCGATCGTCGCCAAAAAATTGACTTCCTCAACAGTCTCCATGTCTTATCTGTACCGACCACATATAAAGAGCCAAAGGGGCTTTTCATTTTAGAGGCACTTGCCAATAGCGTTCCAGTCGTTCAACCACGCCACGGCACCTTCCCCGAATTGGTAGCAGCGACCGGTGGGGGCATATTGGTAGACACCGAATCACCCAACGCTATTGCGGAAGGGATATTTCAACTCATGGGTGATCGAGGCTACCGAGAACAATTAGGGCAGCAAGGCAAGGAAGCAGTACATCGCAGATTTAGCGATGATGTGATGGCAGAAGCAACTCTGGCTATTTATCAAAAGTATATCCGCTGATAGGAGGATTTTGATGCGTATGACTTGGTTAATATTTGCACTTATGACTGTTGCATCGTGGGGACTCTACGGTGTCTTTCTGCATACGGGACAGATATCTATGAGTGATCCGGTGCATGGACGGTATAAAGCGTTTCTCTTCGTTGGGATTGCCTATCTATTGACAGCGGTCATCGGATCGGCGATTATGTTGGTGGTCAACGGTGCACAATGGAGTTTTCCGGCGAAGGGGTTAGTCTGGTCAACGCTGGCGGGACTTGTGGGTGCGGTGGGGGCGTTCGGCGTCCTCTTAGCATTTGGAGCAAAAGGCACCCCCCCTGTGGTTATGTCCATCGTTTTCGCCGGCGCACCGATTGTCAACGCACTGGTGGCGACAGCGTTACATCCGCCTGCAGGAGGCTGGGGGGCTTTACGTTGGCAGTTTGTCCTCGGCATCGTGTTAGCAGCAATCGGCGGTTGTCTGGTAACGTTTTTTCGGCCGGGGTCATAGCGATTTCGGCTCATGTTAAGAAATCGTGCAAAGAAACTGATGTAAGAGTCGGGAATCGGAACTCCCTCCTGCAAACAACGTACACGGTTTCCAGTGGGACCAGTTTCCTAATCTGTCAGGCGATCTCCGAATCGCGACTTGCTTAAACCTCAGTGGGATGATCTATGTCGCATTGGAGTGATACACGATAGATTGATGAATCACTGCTTGTGCAACAGGCTATCTAGCAACTTGCGTCAAATTACCTCTGACACTTAACAACTGGTTATGGATTTGCTCCCAATCGCTACGACGATTGCCAATAAGGATTAATCGGTCCGTCCGCTGAATCTGGAGGTCTAACGACGGGTTAATCATGTGCTGGTTGTCTCTGAGGATGCCAATCAGAATAACTTCCGCTTTCAGTTTCAGAAGTAAGGATTGCAGATTGCCAAAGTTTATTCCATCAATATCAATGGTTTCACTATACAACTCACTCCCTTGTGCTTCGGTCAACAATTCTCGGACTGCATGAGCAAGCCCACGATCGCGTACCTCTTGCGCTAATACTTTTGCGGCAATATTATTCGTGGGAATCACAGCATCACATCGGAAAGATCGGAAGACAGCCAAGTGTTGGATACTGGTGCATTCGGCTATGGTCCGAACCTTCGGTTGGAGTGTTTCAATGAGTGAAACCGTCGAGGCTGTAATTGCATCAGCCGCGTGTTCTTCAATCCGTGGCGCGAGGATGAGCGCGGCGTATGCCATCTCAATGTTTGCCCTTTTCCATGAATCTTCCTGTAATGGGCCACCCCGCACAAAGTAAACATCGGAACGGTTGAAGTGCAACTCATCGATATTATCCGCCAAGATAACGAGGGGCTTGTGTGCTGTGATTACATCCGACGAAAGCTGCTCTATAATTGCGGAGACCTTCAATTCGGAGGGATAGTTGACGATGATAATATGATCCTCAACAAGATCACGGCAATCAATGAATCCGTGCCGTCGATCGTTGTGCCTTTCCACGCTTGTGTCCACAATTTGAGTAATCACATAGGGGAACGAAGCCAGTCCAACCCCATATAGCAAAACCATCGTTGCAATCCGTCCGCCGAGCGTTGCTGCGGAGTAGTCCCCATAGCCGACAGTCGTTATGGTCGTAAAACTGCACCAGAAAGAATCCCAAAGTGTAAGATCCGCTTTCGCTGATTTTTCAAAGAAGTAGAAACATACGGAATTGAGGATGATGGAACCCAGAACGATGAGTCCCGCTACTGTAATGCGCCGAATGTGACGGTTACGGCTTGCACGGCGCAACCGACGAAACCAGAATTTGAATAACATTGGCATTGTCCTCTCCTTTGAACCGTTAGCACGAGCTTATTCAGCCCACCGGAACTTAAGTGGGGGGATACAGTCCCTCCACGGCATGAGTTAAATAGTCTCTGTGATTTCCTCATTCTGGCTAAAACAATAAATCATCTCCGCCGCCTTCTGGTACAACAGCACTTCCCTTACCGCCACCAACCGTGAGATAAAATTGAAAGCCCGGCTCGGTAACATAGCCGATATTAAACGCTGCTGTATCAGAAAGTTTGTATCGAAAACCGATGCTGATTAGGTCGTTGATGGTGATGCCGCTGAAGGCACGCTTTCGTGAGAAGTCACCTACAAGCCAAAAGTTATCAGAGAATGCAAATTCAGTCCCAAGCTGCCAGAACAACAGAAATGAATCCGATGTTTTGAGGGATTTGGACGAGAGATAACTTCCGACACCTGCATGCATCCGCATAAACTGACCAAACCTCTGTGTCCCCACCAGATAGGTGTTAATGCCCGTAAATGGAAAGCTATCCGCCGGTGAAGGGTCCAGAAACTCTTTGTCGGAGTTAAGCTGATCGTCGGCGGTAAATCCGACTTGTGCGTCGCCGCCAATTGATATACTGGGCAAACCGTCCTGTAGGTCTGGCTTGATATTGTATTTCAATCCGACAACAAGGTCAAAGATGGATTGATTATACACCCGTCGATCTCGCGTTGGGTCAAGTGATTGCTCTGCGTCATAGGTATCACCAATCCGATAAAAATCGGGAACAATCTTGTGTGTGCCGCCGGTCGAGAAGGTCGCTCCTAGGAGGAGATCCAATCGTTCGCCAATGCCGTAGATCAATTGAGCAGGTATCAAGAAGGTGTTAACATCAAATTCGACATTATGTAATCCCTCAAAATTGCCAATAATCACGCGTTGTGGTTGTTTGGGGGCTGTGTCAATTTTTTTTCTATCGATTTGAAACATCCCCCAAGATGTTACATAGCCACCTTTACCCAAGGTATCAGCGGTTTGCATCACACCGAGCTGTGTCGCCGGGGGGCTTTGTGCAAAGAGAGGTGTTCCGGTGCCTAGTAAAAAAACGAAGAGAACCAATAAAATTCGCTGTTGTGTTATTTGAAAAAGGTGCATATCTATCCTTGTAAATCTGTATTTACCGTGCCTCAACCATCCCGCTTTCGTCCCGAGTGCCATCGCGTTGAGGCGTATTATCAAACGCTGTGATAAAGTATCGCCGGGGAACAAGGTCTTGCTTGTCTAAAATAAACTCTTCACCGGTCAATGTTATTCTCGTATCTTTCGCATCCGTTCTCCGTCGGGGAATCAAATCTTTCCCGACAACAAGATTGCCTCCAGCTTCTTTCGTGGCGTAGATTAGATAACCGGCAACGTCCGGTTCTCTGTTCTTTGACCAAGAGATGTGTGCATCATACCGAGTCCCTCGAAGGTTAAAAGCTAATCGAACATTTTGCGGCGGTGCCGGTGGTAGGTTAGGAGAAGCAGCTTGAATCACTTTTACCCCTTCAACGCCAAACCGGTCAACAGCAATGACACGGTAAATTTTGGTGAGGTTATCCCGATCAAATTCCTTATCAAAAAAGTACGGCTGCTCTTTCGGGAGCTCGGCACGGAGGCGAAATGGTAAGAATTCACCGCTCAAACTTTGTTGGGACACGATCACACGAAAGGTCTCAAAGTCGTTGGGTACCTGATAGTCCTGCCAGAAAAGTTTAACCGTCAGGTCATCCAGATCATCGCCAACAATGACATTAGGGATAGGTGGGGCAACGCTCGGTGTTGCACTGGCTGTTTGCCACATTCGGCGTGGTTCTTCGTCCTCAGTCGGGGGCGCATTCGGATCGGGGACTTCCACTCCGTTTGCATCAATATAGGAAATTCGATAGATATAACGGTGACGCGCCCCGCTGAATTCATCAAATTGGTCGTTTTTAAGGTCCTGCGTATCAACAAACTCTGTCGCTGGAGGCTCACCACTTTCCCCAAGTACCTCCCCAACAAACTCAAACGTGGAATCCGCATCGCCGGTGAATCGCCGATAAATTCGATACCCAATAATTCCTTCGTGGCCACTGTCTTCCCACGAAACAATCACCTGCTCATCGCCCGGGAGGAGCTCTAGGCCGACCGGTGAGCCGGCGGTACGCAGGTTTTGGGGGTCGAGCGGGTTGGAGAAATCCTCATTATTGGTACAGCCTGTGGAGAACCCCGCTGCAATGAGGAGTATAAAAATAGCTAGCGATCGAAACGGAGATGGTATCATGGCTTCAGAATTTCCGTTGAAGGGTGAGGGCAGCTTCGCCTGTCCGTGGATTGTAACTTGGCTTAAGGCTTAACCGGACTGAACGGGAGGCAGATGATTCGGAGATAACATCCAATTGGTCAAAAACCGAGATTAGTACTGCAAGCCCAACAAATCCAATGCCTGTTCGGGACATCCCAACGCTTAGGTCGCGCTTGCTCCTGTAGTCCTCTCGATGCTTTGTGATGTCCGCTTGGATGCCGCTGGATAGGTATTGGTCGTAGGTGTCCTGTGCCGAAGTGGCAACGAAGGCACTTCCGAATTTCAGGGCAACGCCAGACGCGAACAACCCAAGCGTCAGCACACGCGACCGATCGACGGCTCGCGCGGGAGAAACGGTTGCCATTAGGGTCACTATACAGCAGATTAGGATTCGCAACCCAAGTTTGCTATTTTGGCCTGAATACATGCGGACGGCTCCTTTTCAGGTATAACCTATTTAAGGATTTTGTGCTGCCTGTGTCCTTAGCATCTGATTATACCTGATCCGATTTGTTGTTGCAAGTTTTTTTGGTAGGGGTAGATAGAGTGAGTGGGTATGAGTTGAAACTCTGAAGATAGGATAACCACAAAGGCAACGCTGAAGCGTTTCATAGTGAATCCCTGCTTCCGATTATGGTGAGTTTCGGCAATCTTTCCTTTTATCACAAAATCCTTTCCGGGCATGTTGCAGTGGTTTACGAGCAGCCTTTAGGGCCTCAGCATATCGGCGATGTCGTCCGGTAGCTTAACCTTATATTTTCGCTCAAAGTTCGCAACACTTTCGTGACTATCACAAAATGCCGCAATAATATCCTCTCCCATGTCCTTGGCGGTCGTCAAATCTTTTCTGGCTTTATCCCATTTTTCCAGACGTAACCATGCCTCACCACGATTGCTATAGGACACGGAAAGTTGAGAATTCAGTTCTATCGCTCGGGTATAGTTTTTGATAGCGCAGTTAATCTCACCTTTTTTGTAGTATGTCAACCCACGATTGATATAGGTGCCGGCATAATTGGGTTTCAGCTCCATCGCTGTATCAAAGTCTTCAAAAGCGCGGTCATAATCATCCTTTTGACCGTAAAATAGACCACGATTGCTATACGGTATAGCAAGTTGGGGATTCAGTTCTATCGCAGTATTTAAGTCTGCAATCGCTTGGTCATAATTGTCTTTACTACCGTAAGCTACCCCACGATTGTTATAGGGCTCGACAAAATCGGGTTTTAGTTCTATGGCTCTGTTATAATCTTGAATGGCGCGCTCCAACTCGCCTTTGTTGCGGTAGGCAAGCCCACGACTATTATAAGCTTCAGCAAGCTGGGGGTCCAATTTTATCGCAGTGTTTAAGTCCTCAATTGCCCGATCGTAATTTCCTTTATGGTGGTAAGCAAGTCCGCGATTGTTATAGGCTCTGGCATAATCCGGTTGCAGTTGAATTGCTTTGTTAAAATCTGCGATGGCACAGTCAATCTTACCTTTATCACAATAAGTTATACCGCGATTGTTATAGGCTATTGCAAAATCAGGCTTCAATTCAATTGCTTGGGTATAGTGCTTGATTGCCTCATCATAATGCGTCTGGGTTGGTTGTGTCCCCATTCTTTAATCCTCCGTTGTGTTAATGGGAATCCATCTGATCAAAACCTAAATCGGCCTCGCGCGGCTGCATCGCCCCTTTATAAAATGCTATATATGTCTCCTGATGGAGGCTCTGATTTCTGATAAATCCATGAAGGTCGTTGTAGATAGTTCTAGTAGATATGCCGTGGTGCTTGCGCAGATAGTCTAGCATAGGTTGTTTAAAGCTTTTTGCGATCGTGATTGTTTTGTATTGTTTAGGTTCAATAAAGCCCTTGGGTGGTTGAACGAATATACTTTTCTGTGCCATGACACGGGTTTGTGGATTCCGAGGTTCCTTGACTCCGTATTTTTGGGTTTTCTCTTCAGTTTTTTGAAACAAGATGACCCTACCGCGGGTCTTAGGAGAGCCATCGCAGGCGAAGAAGAGGGCTATCAAAGAATCGGTCGTAAAGTCGATCAAGTTGGTTTGACCGCCGTAGTGTTGGAGTTCGGTTAAGATTTCAAAGGCGTCTGTTTCGGGGGTATAGCGGGTGTAGCCTTTAACCATCTCCAACATTTGATCTTGGATAGCCTGTATATTAAATTGTTCCGTACTTAATGTTTTCCTGCATTCACGCCAAAGGCTTGAGGAGACTTTTGGATAGTGTTTAGGTTCGCCGCGGTAGATATAATCACCATCGTCTGATTTTGCTGCTATCTCTTGAATCTTTTCAAAAACCGCATTTAAATCGTTTTTGGACTCGGATTGGTCTGGTGTGTTCATGTTTTGTCCTACACAACGGTAATTTCCTTGGAGACTAAGTAGTGTTGTGACATTTTTGAATCTTCTATCTACCTGCCGGCAGACTAGTAGGGAATGCAAATTGGCGTTCCCTACTAGAAATGCCGCTCATTGCTTTTTTCACATGACACATCACGCCGCCCGAACATCAAACCCATTCTCTTTGACGGCGCGGGCATAGATTTCCTCGTCCAGATTGAGACCGAAACCGGGCGATTTGGGGACGTTGACTAGACCATCAGAGATTGAATACCCGGAGCCGTCCAAGCCGGGGGTGTCGGCTTCGTCCCATTCGACAAACTCAAACCCTTGGATTGCCGCAGAAAGGTGGCACGACACATAGTTGCCGTAATGCCCGCCGTAATGATGGGGTGCGGAGCCGACGTTCCATTCGTCGAGTTGAGGTCCCAGCTCCAGCCAACGGGAGAAACCGGGATGGAAGATGTCGTACTGGATAATATCGACTAACCCCTCCTCCGCCCACTGGAGCAGGTTGAGCGAAGCACCGCCCTCTCCATCAGCGATCTTCGTCCCTATACCCTCCGAATTGAGCCACTCCTTCAGATTGGCGTAGAAGCTGCCATCCTCGTGGAAAGCCTCCTCCATCCAATACACCTTTGCCTCAGCGGTTTCACCCAACACCTGCTTGGTCAGGTTCAGATTGTAGCCGTTATTGGCATCAATCAGGATTGTGGCATCGGGGCCGACAGCATTCCGGACAGCGCGAATCACCAAGATGTCGCGATGTGTTCCCTGCTGGAGCGGCATGTGCATCGCACCACGCCCGACCTTAATTTTGTATGCTTTGTGTCCCCGCGCTTTTCCTTCTAACGCTTCGGAGGCAATGAGTGTAGCGGCTTCGTTGTCATCTGCTAGATGCAGGTCGTCAATGTATAGCGACGTATCGTAACAGCGTGCGCGGAAAACGCCATCCGCATCGGGTTCCCCACCGAGTATTTCATACACCGGCTTGCCTGCAAGTTTTCCAGCGAGATCCCATAGTGGGTATTCGAGCGCGCGGAAGCGTTCACTGACACCATTTTCCAGATCGAACGCCTCGCTCAAAGGAGCACCAACGAGTGCTGCGGCATCCTCCTCAGACGTACGCGATAGACCGAAACCGGTCGCACCGTCATTGGTAGTGATACGCGCAATGGGAGGTCTGACATGCAGTCCGTGTACCTGCAAGCGTGAATTACACCCCGCTTCTCGGGGACGTGTGCCAATAAGCGGTACGCATTCAATACGATCTATTTTGGAGTTATTCATGTTTGCTCCTTAATCAGGTTATGAGTTTAGTTTGGAGTTGAAGATTAATCGGTTAAGAATATCCAAACCGTGAGTGAAATGTGAAAACTACTGGTTCATTAGTTCCATTAGTTCATACATGCCCTCCTGAACCAATGAGCTCCTAAACGATGTGGAAACGATCTCCTCGCCAACTTCCGTCAAAGGTTATTAAGATTTTGTGCGTCCCGTTTGTGACTCCCAAAGCGGCTCCGGTACACCGGACCGGTGATTGACTAATCGGGCAAGCATGAATAGCAGATCGGATAGCCGGTTCAGGTAAATAAGCACCTCTGGATTCACCACTTCTGCCTTAGCGAGACTGACAACACACCGCTCGGCACGACGGCAAACGGTTCGGGCAAGGTGAACTGCTGCACCCCCGGTCGAACCACCGGGTAGAATAAAATTTTTCAACGGTGGGAGTTGGTCTTCCAACCTGTCAATCTCTCTTTCTAATTCTGTCCTCAGGGTTGGTGGGATTCTGAGACTCGCCGTTTTCGGATGTGCGTCCAGCGTTGCGAGATCTGCCCCGATATCAAAGAGTTCGTTTTGGGTACGATGAAGAATAGCGTTGAGTTCCTCGTCCTGAATTTGTGATCTCACGAACCCGATGCAGGCGTTGAGTTCATCAACCGTTCCGAAAGCCTCAACGCGCATCGCGTCTTTAGGAACTCTTATCCCGCCGTAAAGTCTCGTCTCACCGGTGTCTCCAGTTTTGGTATAGATTTTCATGCTCCAGCCTTCGCTCCTTTTTTGGTCATTATAGCAAATCTAGCGAAAACCTTCAACGCAAAGATGTAGTATAGGCCAAATAAAAACGGTTCGCACTATACACATTGCCTTCCTCTGGGGCGAAAAGCAGCACTCTTCAGGTTGAATGGAAAATTGATGGATTTTGAATAAATGGTAACTCGGGTTAAAAGACACTGAAGTAAACAGAAAAGGAAACGAGATAAGATTCTTCCCTTGTTTTCCCGTTTTCTATCTTTGCATTTTCTTTTTCATTCGACCCCTTGGAGGGTTGTGCTATAATGTCAATCAATCTTAATCATAGTTATCGATAGAAGGAGAAAGCAAGTATGCACGAAAACAGACGCAAAACATTTATGGAAAAAATAGTGGGAGGTGTTGCAATCTTTCCAAGCGCGTTGCCGGCGATGCGTACACACTCGACCGAATATAGATACCGTCAGGACGCTAATTTCTACTATTTAACCGGCTTCGAGGAGCCGGAGTCGGTTTGCGTAATCGCCCCTGATCACCCTGAGCACCAGTATGTTTTATTCGTGCGTCCCCGCGCCCCTGAACAGGAGGTATGGACAGGCAAGCGCGCCGGCGTCGAGGGCGCAAAAGAACGCTTCGGTGCCGATGAAGCCTATCCCATTGAGGAGTTTGACGAAAAGATCTCTGAATATATTGGGAAAGCGGAGCGGCTCTACTACGGATTCGGCGCGGACGAAGCCTTTAATCAAAAAATTATTGAACTCCTCAAGGGATATAGACGCCATCGTTTGCGCGAAGGAACGGGACCGGCCGTCTTAATTGACCCCACCCACATCCTTGCCGAGATGCGTCTCTTCAAAGATGAAACGGAACTCGGGCGGATTCGCAAAGCGGTAGACATCAGTGTTGAAGCACATACAGCAGCGATGCAGACGGTTCGCCCCGGCATGTACGAATATGAATTGGAAAGTCTAATAGACTCAATTTATCGGAAAAACGGCGGCACAGGTCCCGCATTCCTCACGATTGTAGCAAAGGGCGCAAATGCAACGACGCTGCACTATACGGCGAACGACTGCCAAATCGGAGATGGGGATTTGGTACTCATTGATGCGGGATGTGAATACCAATACTATTGTGGTGACATAACCCGAACATTCCCTGCGAATGGGAAGTTTACGGAGGCGCAATGTGCCGTCTACCAATCAGTCCTCAATGTCCAGTGTGAAATTATCGAAAGCATTGGTCCCGGCGTTTCGATTGGGGATCCCGTTCAGAATGCAGTGGAGATGTTGACTGAAGCGATGCTAAAACTGGGGCTATTGGTCGGAGAGAAGGAAGAGCTGATTGAGGAACAGGAACATCGAAGGTTTTACATGCACAGTGTCGGGCACATGCTAGGGGTAGAGGTTCACGATGTGGCGAAGACACGGGAAAGGGAGGAGTACAAAACCTTCCAACCGGGAATGGTGATGACTGTCGAGCCGGGACTCTACATTGCTCCTGACAGCGAAAACGTCCCACCAGAGTATCTGGGGATTGGAGTACGGATTGAGGACAATATTCTAATCACCGAGTCCGGCTGCGAAGTTCTAACGGAGGCCGTACCGAAAACAATTGATGAGATTGAGAAGTTAATGGTGTAAATCGCATTAGTTGAGCGAGTCCAACTGACCCTGCGTTGGTTCCGCTCAGCAGAACCAATCTTCAGTCAGGCGTGGCGGTCGTTTTCGGTCAGATTCAAAATCTAGTGGGAACGCTATGGGAGATTCCTTTCTACCGATTGCAGAATACGCAAGGCTACGCACTCGATGAAAGGTTACAAACGCATCCTCACCAATCTGTGATGTGCTCTCTACAGTGACACTGACTGCTTTGTGGAGTTCATCCATGCGTGAATCGGGGTGTGTCCAACGGTAGGTGAAGGATTCCTGATTGAGTGCTCCAAGGTAGGGTTGAATGGATAGTTGGGGTAGCAGGGAAGAACCGGGCGGAATAAGCAACCGAATCGTGTACTGCACGGGATCGATGTAATCAATTAGTTCTTTGCTTTCAACGGAATTGAGGATATACAGATAGCTATCGAGAGTCTCCCACGGCGTGAACGGAACGAGCGAGGGGCGCAGCGCAATCCCAACCTCTTTCAAAAGATCGATGACAGCAAAAACGTCGGCGCGTGTATGTCCTTTCTGGAGGTTCTCAAGTACTGTGTCGTTGAGCGACTCAACAGCGGAAACAATAAAAATGCAGCCACAGTCGCGGAGTTCAGGCAGGATAGAACGGTGCTTCAGGAGATGCTCAATTTTAGTTGTGCAGTCAAAGGTCAGGTTCGGAAACGCCTCGTGCATGGCTTGAACAATCCTAAGCGCGTGCTTGGGACCGTTAAGGAAATCAGGATCGCCGAATGTGATGTGAGCCGCACCGGCATCAACTTGAGCCCGAATATCCTCCAGTACAACCTCTTGCGGCACGACGGAAAAGTTGCCCTCATACACCGGAGGGATGGGGCAGTGGAAACAGAGGTGTTTGCATCCGCGGCTTGCCTCTACATAACCGGCCAGGTGAGCTACGCCATTTTGTTCGAGGCGTGCATATCTATCGAGTAACGGAAGCCGCTTCCGGCTCGGTACAGGGAGGGGTTCGCTGGACGGATTGCTGCGCGGTTTATACACACTTACCCTAGAGTGCGAAGGCCTCAGGAAGGGGCTGGATTGCGGGTTATCCTGAAGTAATTTGGCACTCTCACTTCGGAGGACACCTGGTATCTCAATACGACTCCCACTTGCAAAGGACTCAACCAATTCGAGCAATGGCTTCTCATATTCACCCCCGATGACTGAATCGGCGTGACGTTTGAGCAGGTATTCAGCGTTCAGTGACGCATAGAGACCGTAGAAGCAGATATGGCAGGTAGGGTTAATTTTGCGGAGGCGGGTTGCAACATGGACACCTAGACGGAGGGCGGTGTGCATCGGCACGCAAATCCCAACAAACTCTGCACGGGCAGCTTTTTCCACATCTAGGGTTTCAACAGCAATGTCCATCACATTCGGCGCATATCCAGCGCGCTCAAGAAACCCAAGTGGGGAGGCAAGACCGATCGGCTGATGCCCTAGTTCGTAACAAGAAATGAGTACTATTGCTCCCGGATGTTTCATCATCAACTTTACTTTTTCGATTGGCTCATGTTCAGAAATAGTGCAACAGTCCCCGAGTTTTTGGCAAAAACTCGGGGACTCCTAGCGTTTAGCACTTTCTTTTGACATGCCCCTTTCGCTTTTAACCCTTGCTCGGTTGGTAGTAGGGGTTTGCACCGGCGGCGTGGTCGGTGGTATCAATAATATTCCTAATTTCGGGGAAATGTTCTTGAATCATCCCCTCAATTCCGTGCTTCAAGGTGACATTTGCCATGCCACACCCTTGGCAGCCGCCCCCCATGTGGATGTAGATGGAATCGTCTGTAACATCCAGTAGATCGATGTGTCCACCGTGCGATGCGACCGCAGGATTGATTCGCTCGTCAATGAGCTGTTGAATAGCTTGCGCTTTGGGATTATCCCATGTCGGTGCGTTCGGGTTATCAATCTTGAAACCGCTCGAATTTAGGTCTTCCACGTAATCGACGGTTGCCCCTTTTAGGTTTTCAGCACTTTCCGGATTGATAAAAACCTGAAATTCGTCACAGTCAACCACGATATCATTGGGGGCAGGTTCAACTTCAAGCCCAAGCCCATACTCAAACGCTGATGCGGAGCGTCCATTGATGCTGATGCGCAGCCCCTCAACTTCCATCCCTTGGTCTTCGATCACCGCTTGAATCTTTTGCTTGGCGGCTTCAGTAACCGTAAGCAGTGCGGAACCCTCTACAGTTTGGGGTTGTTTCGGTTTTAATTTATTTAGTAGATTCTTCATTGTGTCTCCTTAGTGTTGGCGGATGCTACGCAGCCGGACAGCTCGGCGCGTCCTTCGGAATTTGAAGTTCGCCCGCTTCGTCGTACAGACGTTTTATACGAGCTAGTGCCTTAATCTCCAGTTGTCGAATCCGTTCCCGTGTAACCTCCATCTTCTCCCCAATTTCACGCAAAGTCTTTTCTTCACCATCTTCAAGACCATAGCGCATCTTAATCACTTCCCGCTCTCTCGCTTTCAATTTACTGAGGAGCGTGTCTACTAAGTCTCTTTTAACCAAATCCGCAATCGGACCGGCTTCTGGGTTCGATTGGGGGTCTTCGATCAGATCGCTCAAGGTGGCTGCATTCTTTTCGTCGTTGAGCGGCAACTCAAGCGATACTGTACCGGAATTGAGTACCAAAAGATCTTCAATCTGTTTAGCGGTCAACTCAAGCACTTCCGATAGTTCCTCAATCGTTGGTTCACGATGGAGGGCTTGACTGAGGTGTGCATAAGCGGAATCAAATTTGCTCGCCTTCGCAACGACATAAGAGGGCAGCCGGATTGAGCGCGAACAATTATCGAGCGTCCTCATTATCGCCTGCCGAATCCACCAAATGGCGTAGGTGCTAAACTTAAATCCCTTCCGATAGTCGAATTTACTCGCTGCTCGCATCAACCCAATATTTCCCTCTTGGATGAGATCTTCAAGGGGGACATTATGCCCTTGATACTTCATCGCGACTGAAACCACTAAGCGTAGATTCGCTTGGACCAACTCATCGCGTGCACTCTCATCATTCTGTTCAATTCGCTTGGCAAGCTCTATCTCTTGCTCCCTAGACAATAGCCCGTGCTGTGAAACCGTCTGCAACCAGGTGCTTAACGCATCAATATGCAGCATTGACGCATCCTCCTCTGACGGTGTTGCCCACTCGGCGTCGCCTTCATATCTCTCCGTACCTTTGATCGGCTCTTCAACAAGGTCTCGGTTGAACGTTCCGCCGACCGTTTCATTTGCCCTTGTTGTCATCTCCCTCGCTCTCCTAAAAAGTTGTTAAACTACCTTATTGTAACAAGGTTTAGCATCGAATTGATGGAATAGTAACACGATATTTTATGTTTTGTCAAGTAAATAACTTAAAAAACATATTTTGACTTGTAAATGTGTTATTTTTCTGATATAATTTCAGCAGCATTATACCGGCAAAAGGTTCAGTAGTTAACATTTTTGTCTAATCTTTGTCTAATCAAGGAATCTTGGGGAAAATAGGAATGAGCGGGAGTTAAGGCGTGTTCGCTACCAAAACGGGGAAGGTGAAACGATGAAATCAGTACCCAAAGACACACGCGGCGCAATCGTCGAACTTTTGAAAAAAAACAACGGTATGACAGCCGGTGAAATTGCCAAGGAATTAGACCTCCATTCCATGACAGTGCGTCAGCATCTGTCTATCTTGGAACGGGAAGGCTATATTCAACACTATCGCGAAAAAATTAGCAGAGGTAGACCTGTCTACATATATAAACTTACCTCGGAGGCAAAGGAGAGTCTATTTCCAAATGATTACCCGCGGTTTGCGCTGGGTACTTTGGATGCCTTGGTGGTGATTGATGGCGCAGAAAAGGTCAACCAGCTTCTTGAATATCAGATGGAAGCGAAGATCGCGATGTGTCTCAACGCTATCGCAGGTAAGAGTTTAGCTGAAAAGATTAAAGTACTTGCTGCGTTTTTGGATGAAGAAGGCTATCAGGTCGAGATCGCGGAAACACCAAATGCCTACATCCTCAAAGAACACAACTGTGCCCTTGAATCCATCGCAAAAAAGTATCCTCAACTTTGCCAGCTCGAATTATCACTGTTGCAGCGGCTACTTGATGTCCCGGTTGAGCGAGAATGCCACATGCCCACCGGGGATTCGATATGTAGCTATAAAGTCCTTAAAACTGATGCCGCCCAAGAGTTGAGGAGATAGGGCACGTCATAATACAGACTTGATATTACCCACCCTCTGTTTTTCTTCTCCTTTCAAACGCTCCTCAAGATAATAGACAGGAACATCCTGTTACGGTCTTATCAGCTCAGTGCTTTTTTTATCCGATCCAGTGCCTCGTCCAATCGGTCATCTGGCACGGTTAAGACCAGTCGAAAATATCCTTCGCCATACTCACCGTAAGATGCCCCCGGCGCAATCACAACCGCTGCTTTTTCAAACATTAACGTTGCGAAATCTACAGAGCTCATCCCATCAGGGGTCGGCAGCCAGAGATAAAATGTTCCCTTGGGTGCATCATAGTTATCCCAACCGAGTTCCTTAAAAGTGTTGAGTACTCTTTCACGGCGGCGGGTGTAGATGGGTATCATTTTCTCAATATTATACCGGCATTCCGTCAAAGCCGTAATTCCGGCATATTGAATCGCATTGAAAATTCCCGAATCGGTATTCCCTTTCACCTTTGCCATCCCCGAGATTAATTCCGCATTCCCCATCGCCATCCCAATTCGCCATCCTGTCATGTTGAACGGTTTAGACAGGGAATTGAGTTCAACGCCAACATCCTTCGCTCCCGGTGTCGAAAGAAAGCTCAAAGGTTCTTCGCCTTCAAAGACTATCTCGCTGTACGGATTATCGTGGCACACAGCGATGTCGTAATTTTTGGCAAATTCAACGACTTCCACAAAAAACTTAGGCGTTGCGGTCGCTCCTGTCGGATTGTTGGGGTAGTTCAGGAACATCGCTGTTGCCCGGTTGGCGACGTCCGACGGAATATCGGCGAGCCTGGGTAGAAAGTCGTTTTCCCCCATGATCGGAACGTTGTAAGGCTCACCTTCAGCCATGAAGATACTTGCACGATATGCGGGATAGCCCGGATCCGTCATCAAAACTATCTCCCCGGGATTCACAACAGCGAGGATGAAATGATGGCAGCCCTCCTTAGATCCGATTAACCCAAGCACCTCAGTCTCTGGATCCAGTGCAACGCTGTACCGGCCAGCATACCAATCGGCAACTTCCTTCCGAAATGCAAACATCCCCTTCTCTTCGTCCGTCGGGTAACGATGGTTTGCCGCGTCAGCCGCAGTGCGGCAGAGTTCGTCGATCACCGGTTGCGGGGTTGGCTCAACGGGGTCGCCAATTCCCAAGCTGATGACATCAATGCCATCGGCGATTGCTTGGTTAATTTTGTTCCGTAATTCGATGAACAGGTAGGGTGGAATCCTCTTGAGTCTATTTGCAATCTGCATCTTTTCTCCTCATATCTAAAGTTAAAATACCATCTCTTAAACTGGCGGCATTGTATCAGAAACGTCGTTGATTTTCAAGATCTTTCAAGATGACATAAACATCCCGCCGTTCACATTTAGCGTGAAACCTGTCACGTACGAGCCTTCGTCGGACGCCAAAAACAGGATGGCGTTGGCAACCTCGACCGGTTCAGCAACCCGGCCGAGCACCATCTGTGCGGTCAAATCGGGATGGTTCGTCGTCATATCCGTTGCGGCGACGCCGGGAGCTATTGCGTTGACAGTGATATTGTGCGGTCCGAGGGCGCGCGCTAGAGATTTCGTAAGACACATAACACCCGCTTTAGATGCAGAATACGGCGCAGATGCAACTAGGCCGCCGACCTGACCGGCCAAGGAGCCGAGGCTGATAATCCTGCCGGACTTCTGTTTTTTCATTGTATCGATGACTGCCTGTGAGCAGAGGAACGGTCCTTTGAGGTTGACTGCCATTATTCTGTCCCATTCCTCTTCGGTGCACGCCTCGATTTGTGTGTAACTAAAGATACCTGCGTTATTCACGAGAATATCGATTCGTCCAAAAGCGTCAATCGTTTGATTCACCATTGAGCGGACTGAATCGCCATCCGAGACATCGGTTTGGATGACGAGACACTGCACACCGAGTACCTTAACCTCCTTACCGACAGCTTCAGCCGTCCCCGGGTTATGTTCCGCAATAACGATATTCGCACCTTCTTTTGCAAGCAGCAGGCAGGTTGCCCGACCAATTCCTTGTCCACCGCCTGTTATAATTGCAACACGGTCCTTCAGCCGCATGATGTTTCCTCCCGTATGAACTATTTTTTGTCTTGAGAATCCCTAAAGGCTTATGATAGAATAGAATCTTGCTGGATACCTATTAACCAATGGTGCTAGTTTGCAACTGTTGATACGCTCTCCAATTAAAGACCGAGGGTGAAACATGATGTATGAAAGGTAAAAAAAACAATTTTCATGGGGTCATGAACGAACTCTTGAACGAGCTGGAAACGACAGTCTCACCAACTCGCCCCCAAGGTTATTATCGCAAAAAGTATCCTGTAAGTCAATATCAAATAAGATTTCACCCTATCCCATCATGGAGGACTATTATGTCACAGAGGCGGATACGAATCACCGCTGCACCCATTGTCATGGACGCTGAGCTGAATCTATCGCAAACGGCACAGCAGATTTGGGATGCGCTGCCGATTGAGGCGCGTGGCAGTACATGGGGTGACGAAATCTACTTTTCCATCCCTGTGGAAGCGGAGGTAGACAACGCACAAGAGGTGGTGGAATTGGGTGAGCTCGCCTATTGGCCTCCCGGCACAGCGTTCTGTATTTTCTTTGGCCCCACCCCGATGAGTCAAGGGGCGGAGATTCGTCCTGCGAGTCCGGTTAACGTCGTCGGCAAGCTAATTGGTGAGCCTAAGGCATTCAGACAGGTTAAAAGTGGAACCGTTGTTAAAATTGAGCAAATCTCCGACGAATAACGGGGAATAGAGTAAATTTTTCTCAGGAGGTAATTGTTGTGCAGCTGAGTGAAAAAGAAAAACAGGCGTTGCAGGAAAAATATAAAGCGCAACGTCAGGCGATGTGGTCGGGAAAACAGTTGGCATCACAAGACTCTGAGGAAGAAACAGCAGAGAAATCCGATAATCAAACAGCACCTGTGGAATCTTCCGAACCGACAGAAACAGCTAGCGAAGGAAGGAGCCAAGATGATTCGAGCGTTCAATCAGAATCGCACTCCGAGGGACAAACGTCCCCAACCGATCCCACGCAAAACGTTGGAGATGGATCGGAAACTTCCCAATCGCCAGCTGAAGCAACTCCCATAGCGGAAAATACTGAAGAGGAAGGTGGACAGGTATTCTGGGAAGCAGGTCAGGAAGGAGTACCAAATATTTTGACGTGGAAACTCGTGCTAGCTGTTATTGGCATAGCAATCGTTTTAATCGGTGTGGGCGTTTGGCTGGGATTTTTGTTCGCTAGCTAGACAAAAGGTGTGCTTATGCCCAGTGAAAACGAACAATCTATTGACAAAAACAGCCAGCGGATCGGCCAACTTATTGAAATGTATAAAATTCAGATAGAGCGATGGAATAAACGCAGGGATATTGAATGGCGTTTTGTTCTGACATTCTGGAGCGGAGTTGTCATAATAACTGGTTTTCTTGCCGGTAAGATCGAATTGCCACCCTGGTCCTTGATTATATACTTAATCGTATGGCTTTGGTATGTTCTTTGGCTGTATGGTCTATGGAGTGCTAACGATAGAGACAAAAGGGAAGCTGATAATTATAAGAGCGAAATTGATGCTAAATTATGCCTTAAGAATGATTGTAATCATGATAAATGTTTTGAGGCGGAACAAAAACAGTAGAAAAGATTTTTGAATGATTGGAACGTGAGGGCGCAGATTATTTTTACAATTATTATACTCATTGCTAGTGGGTATGTACTATACGGAATCCCTAAGTCTGAACCAATTCTTGCGGCACTCATTGCTGAACTCCAAAAACTACTAAAAGCTCAATAAGGGGAAAAATTCATGAGCCAAACAATTCAGGAGATGATCCATTCAAAAGCCCAAGTCGCCAAAGCCGCCAAGCGCAGATTGTCCAAAACTTCTGTTGACGTGCGTAACGGGGCACTGCTGGCGATGGCGGATAGTATCTTAAAATTCAAGGACAAGATTCGAGAAGCTAATCAGATTGATTTGGAGGAAGGGCGAAAAACGGAGCTTGCCGAGCCGCTGATGCAGCGACTAGCGTTAGATGAGAAGAAAATTGAACGGATGGCAGATAATTTGAGGCAGGTTGCCGCTTTGCCCGATCCAATCGGAGAGGTCTCGCATATCCGGGAGCGCCCCAACGGGCTGCAAATAGGGCGCGTGAGTGTTCCGATTGGAGTGGTTGGCGTCATCTATGAATCGCGCCCAGATGTCACCGTCGAAGTCTCTGCCTTATGTATCAAGTCGGGCAACGGCGTAATCTTACGCGGCGGGTCGGAGGCGATTCACTCTAACACGGCACTTGCCAGCATCTTGGGTGAGACTGCCGAAAGAGAGGGGATACCGGGAGCCATCCAGTTTGTGAATATTACCGATCGGCAGGCTGTCTATGAAATGATTGGGCTGCCTGACCTGATTGACCTTATTGTGCCGCGCGGAAGTTATGAATTAGTCCGTTACCTTATGAAACAGTCGGAGGTGCCGGTGCTCGGGCACGCGGACGGAATCTGTCACGTCTATGTGGATCAGGCAGCCGATATTAAAATGGCAGAGGAGATCTGTATCAACGCAAAGAGCGGTTACAAAGTCGCTGTCTGTAACGCAATGGAAACCCTGCTCGTCCACGAAAAAATTGCGCCGAATTTTCTCCCGTCAATGTGCGAAAAGTTCGCCGCTGAAGAAGTGGAACTCCGCGGATGTGAAAAGACGCGGACGATATGTCCAGACCTGTCCCCCGCCACCGAGGAAGATTGGACGACAGAATACCTCGACTATATCCTATCGATCCGGATTGTCGCGGACTTCGATGCAGCGGTGGATCATATCGAAACCTACGGCTCACACCACTCGGATACTATTGTGACGGAGAATTATACTACCGCGCAACGCTTCCTCAAGGAGGTTGATTCTGCGGCGGTTTATGTCAATGCGAGCACCTGTTTTACCGACGGTTATGAGTTTGGGCTCGGTGCGGAGGTCGGTATCAGCACACAAAAGCTGCACTGCCGGGGTCCCATGGGGCTTGAGGGGTTGACGAGCTATAAGTACATTGTCTACGGGAATGGGCAGCTGCGGACATAGTCAGTCTTTCTTTTTTCGATGTAATTGCTTGTGAAACTGCGCTAAACTTTTTCAAGAGGACAAGGGGTTGGTTTTGACAATACCCACCCTTATAGGAGACCGCCGGATTGCGGCTTTGAATAAACCCCATCGCAACTGAACTTTTTCGTTAGCAGACAAAAGTGCACGATACATTAAGGAAGAAACCATGACTCCAAAATTGGACAGAAATATTATAAGAGTGCCAGATGGCAAAATTTGTGATTACACTAACAGTAAATTCAGTAGAAGTGAGGAACGTAAATCCGCGTTTCACGCTAACTGTTAGTACCCAATCCTAAAGGCTAGGAGTTATCTTCAACATTTTCAGTCAAATTGAAACGATAGGAGGAAAACATGGCAAACTCAGATTACAAAATCGGCGTTGTGGGCGTGGGCAGGATGGGAGCAAACATTGCACGCCACTTGAATGATGAAGGATTTTCGGTTGTCTCTGTTTACGATGTAAATGGAGAGCGTGCGACATCGCTCGGCGAAGAGATTGGTGCAGAGGCAACGGATCAGCTAGCACGAGTGACGGAACTTGCGGATTACATCATCACCGTTGTTACGGACGACAATGCGATGCGGCAGATCTTCTCAGAAGATGCGGATGATAGCCTGCTTAAAGATGCGAGCGGAACGACATTTATCAATTGTGCGACAATCTCGCCGCAGGTACATGTGGATGTCGAACAGTTAGTAGAGAAGCACAGTGCATCGAGCCTTGAGGGCTGCATGGCGAGCAGTATCACCCAAGCACGAGAAGGCACGCTGTATCTGATGTGCGGTGGGAAAGAGGACATCTTCAACGACGCCAAACCGATTCTTGATTCAATGAGCGTCTCTCTCCGCTACATCGGTGAAGCGGGACGCGCTGCCCAAGTTAAAGCCCTTGTGAATATGGTGATGAACATCAATACCGCAGGCTTGGCGGAAGGGCTTGGACTTGGTGCTGCACTTGGGTTGGATTTGGGGATGCTGCAAGAAGTGTTCGCCCAAACCGGAGCAAACTCGCGCGTCCTAGAGACCGATGGCGAAGATATGGAGAATCGAGATCATGAATGTTACTTCTCTGCAGCACATGCGTCGAAGGATTCGGGAATCGCGCTTGATCTCGCTAACGCTGCTGGATTGAACCTCCCACTCGCCGAAGCGACCAAGAATCAGTATGACAGAATGATTGAACTTGACAAAGGAGAGTTAGATAAATCTGGCGTTGCTGAACTGACTTTCCCCGGTAGAGGTTAAAGGACAGTAGTTAAGAATTTTGATAAGCATACATTGTATAGGTTGGAAGATTGGAAGAATGAACTTCCATCCCCACCCTTGCATCTCAGATTTGTCTGGAAATGTATAGGTTAGAACTGGTACAGTCGGGCTAGGAAGCCCGATCTACGGGGCTCACTGAAAAAGAACGTGCAAAGCACGAAGAGAACCCGAGTTTTTCCGAAAAAAAAACTCGGGTTCTTTGCTGTCGGTCTTACGACTTCAAGCGGGAGAAAATGTTCCAAGAACCATCGGTTGTGATGCCCCTGTGACCTGTGGCAGGTTCGTCGGATGCCCATGAATCGCTTCGTTGGCGAGAACAGCAAAGGCAACCGCTTCCTTTGCATCGCTTGAGAAACCGATGGAATCAATGGGCAGGAGCGGGATTGGTTGGAACAGTGTCTTCAGGTGTCGCATTAAGGTGAGATTATGACTGCCTCCCCCGCTGATATAGACTTCATCGACGGAATAGTGGGGGAATAGGAACCTACGATAGTAGTCAAAGATGCTTTGTGCCGTAAACGCTGTCAAGGTGGCAACCAAGTCTGCGGCATCCACGTCCTGATCTTGTGTTTGCTGTAGTGACTGATGTGCAAATTGCCTACCAAACGTTTCACGTCCTGTTGTCTTAGGGGGACTTGCGCTGATGAAGGGGTGTTGCAGCCATTCTCCTAGCAGCGATTTACAAACGCTCCCCTGTGCAGCAAACCGCCCCGCGTTATCATACATCTCCTTTCCATCTGAGAGAATTTCCATAACTGAATCGATAATCATGTTCCCCGGCCCCGTGTCGGCGGCAAGGACATCGGAACCCGATGCCCCCGCGGGTATGAGTGTGACATTGGAAATACCCCCGATATTTTGCAGGGCAACTGTCCGATCCGCCTGCTGAAACAGCAGAAAATCAACGTACGGCACTAGCGGTGCACCCTGTCCACCCGCTGCGAGATCAGCAACCCTGAAGTTCGCTATCGTCGGGATGCCTGTACGGTGTGCAATGACCGCCGGCTCACCGAGTTGCAATGTTGATGGAACGTACTGCGCGTCTATTTGAGGGGGCAGGTGATAGACCGTCTGCCCGTGTGAGCCGATTAAATCTATTTCCCTCACCTTCAACTGGGCATCGCGAATGACCGATAGTGCTGCATCTGCAAAAACCTCCCCGATGAGAAAGTTCATCTGACAGAGCTCGTCAACACGGCTTGTCTCTGGCTGAAAGAGATCAAAGATGCGATCTCGGGCTTCTACCTCAAAGGGGTGCGAATGGAATGCGAGCAGTTCAACCTGCGTCTCTAAACCGTGTCCTCGTATTTCGACGAGGGCAGCATCAACACCATCGACAGAGGTGCCGGACATTAACCCGATGACTTTTTTCGTCCCTTTTTGGATAAGTTGATGGAAGGATTTCATTGTCGTAAGCCTCATCTATTTGCGCGAATGGCCAATCCAGACAAAGCGTTTGTTGGGTTTCACTCGTATTTTGGAAATTTCAAGTAATTAGGAGTTACGCACTCCCGTAGGGCACACCAATCGGTGTGCCCTACGGGATTCGTGATGGGGTACCCGCTGTAGCCCCCGATTCATCAGGCGTTGAAAATTGTGTTCTACGGTGATGAATCGTTGAACTACAAGGTTTTGAACATTCAACTGTGTAAGCCCTAGCAATATGAAGCCTCAAAAGCCTGTCTTCTGCGTGTAATTTTTTATGAATTCCCGTTCAACCCAACCTACGGGCTCAATCGTAAAGTAGGTATGGCTGGCACTGCTCAGTGAATTTCTCCACCTCTGTCTCCCAAAACTGAACGATTGCGGCAGGTGATTCGCATGCCATGAGTCTAAACCGTAATTGATCAGTTCCAGCCAAGAGATCGAAGAAGTACCGCCCCCTATTCTCTATAAACTCAAATTGATCCGGATAGCCGCGCCGCACTGTTGCGATGAGATGCAGAGCAACCTCGACAGGTTTGAATTGGTCTCGATCCGTGACATGCACCTGCACACCGTGACACGCTTGATCTGTGTATTTGGAAAAAGTAGGAGTGAAGTGAATTGGACGGAAGTGGGTGCCGGGCAGGTCTATATTGTTGAGCGTATCTGCCCATTTCTCTGGATTGATCCACGGTGCACCTACCCACTCAAACGGTTTGGTCGTACCGCGTCCCTCGGACAGGTTTATGCCTTCGATTAGGCAGGTACCGGGATACAGCGTTGCGGTCTCGACAGTCGGCATGTTCGGTGAGGGCGGCACCCACGGCAGCCCGGTCTGATCGTACCACATCGATCGCCGCCAAGCGCACATTGGAACGACCCCAAATTGACTTGAATCCCGATGCGGTCGGGACGGGAGGGTTGAATCGAGCTCTGCCTTGAAAAATTGTGCGAGTTCACCGACGGTCATGCCGTGTCGGATTGTAAGCGGGGGCTCCCCAATAAAGGATCGGAATGCCGGTTGAATTTGGTTTCCCTCAACGCGATCACCGCGAATCGGGTTCGGACGATCAAGAACGATAAAGTCCACATTGTTGGCTGCAGCTGCGCGCATCGATCGAAGCAGCGTCGAAATATAGGTGTAAAAACGGGAGCCGACATCTTGGATATCGTATACCAACACATCAATTCCAGCGAGCATCTCCGGCGTGGGTTGCCGGGTCTCTCCATAAAGACTGTGGATCGGGATCTGCTGTCCCTTGTCAACGGTGGAGGGGATATGGATTGCAGCTTGGGCACTCCCCGATATACCGTGTTCCGGGCTAAAGAGTGCGGCAAGCTGAACTTTTGGGTGTTCAGCGAACAATGTTAGGTTGCTCCGAAACTGTGGATCCACTCCAGTTTGGTTAGTGATTAACCCGATAGATTGGCCCTCAACAAGTCCCAATCGTTCTCTGAATAAAACGCTTAAACCAACTTCAGTCATAGTGGAGGACGCTAACTTTCATGATTTGTTCAAATCTCTTTGGCTAAACTCAAATGGCACCGCATTTTGGATGTGTAAATCTCGCTGTGGAAACGGAATAGTAATGCCTTGTTCTCGAAATGCTTTTACGATAGCAAAATTCAGAGCACTTTTTACAAAATACTGATGAGACGCGTCATTGATCCAGACCAGCAAATCAAAATTAAGTGAACTGTCGCCAAATTCCAAAAACTGTACGCTCGGTTCGGGATTGAGTAACACTTCTGGATGGGCACGTCCTACCTGTAACAAGGTATTTGCGACCAAGTCAACATCTGAACCGTAAGAGACGCCGACAGATATATGAATACGCACTTTTGAATCCCGATAGCTCCAGTTCGTTACATTTTCAGATATGAAGTTTAAATTGGGCACAATAATAGACACATTGTCTAGCGTTTCAACGATTGAGCTACGTGTCTTTATCGCACGAATACGGCCTTGTACACCGCCGACCTCAACAAAATCGCCCACCTGCACGGGACGCTCAAATAATAGGATGAGCGCACTAATGAAATTACTAGTAATATTTTGCAACCCCAGACCGATTCCAACCATCAATACTGCACTTATCGCAGCCAAGGTTGTCAGATCCACCCCAATCTGTTGTATGGCAATAAACATGCCTAATAACATTATTGTATAGTGTAATATACGGCAGATGGTCTCCTGTGCACCTATATTTAGGTGCGTCCGTCTAAACACATTGCGCCGCAACATACGCCGTAGCAAGCACGATACCCCAAACGACGCTAACATAATAAATACAACCGTTATCAAAACGGCCGGTGTTATTGTCACATCTCCCAAAGAAACCAGTTTTTTCTTCAATATGTCAATAATTTCTTCCCAGCTTTTCACGCTGCATCCTCCTGAACCAATGCAATCAGATCATCCGTCTCCTTCAATATGTAGGTCTTGTTCTGTACCGGATTCAGTTCAATCGAACCGTTTTCCAAGCGAACTCCCAGCGTGATTTCACTGCAGCCCGCGGATATCTCCTTTAGCTCTCTAAAACTCATCTTTTGACCCACTATACCGTAATCTGCCACCGGACGGAAAAAAATCTCTGTTCCGCCGGCACCAAACAATTCTTCATAAACGACATTGAGCTCCCGTCGCAACGCAACTTGTGCTAGCACCTGACTTGCTATCATCGGTGTAACTAGTACTTCGGTATCTTCGTCTTGAAATAATCCAATATTGTCGGCATCCATCAAATCTACCAAAATCTTCGGTTTCTGGGTGGTTCGTTCAAGTATATTCTTCAGGACTAGATGCCCCACAATCGTCCGTGCGTCGGATTCTTCCTGCGTCTCTAACCAGTCGCTCCCCAAAATCACCACATTATCGTAACTATTCGGGTAGATCGCTTCCAAATCTGATAGAGAGGTATGATCGCCTTCGCAATGAGTTATTCTGAGGTAGTGTCGGTCAATTCCTTTCCGATCCAATTCAGCTTCTCTTTTCGCGGAAGGTATAAGAGACAAAATCGAAATCTCGAACTGTTCATGAAGATACCTACTAAATTCCTTGAATAGTGCCGCGGCTTTGTGATTCCAACCTAAAATTAAAATGCGTCGCTCGCCGTTTACTCGAGTACGGGAAACTTCCTGAGATTGATGTGATGATTGTTTCGATGGAAACTTTTTCAGTATCTTACAATCTTCATATTCCCGCGCCAAAAAGACCAAGCGGTCTTTTGATTCTAGAATTAGATCCCCGGACGGATTGAGCATGGAGTGAAATGCCTCACCATGGGGACGTACCACCCCTAGTAAAACCGCCTTTGGACACGCTCTTGCTAAATCGCCAAAACAGGAACCCGCTAACGATTCAAAGGTACGGATATAGATGGAATTCCCATATCTGTGGGACAAAATCTGGTGGAACAGATGCGATAATCCCGGATGGCGCACATTTTGCGCCATACATCGCGCAATCAACACACCGCTCGCCAAAATCTCTAAAATGCCCCGATAGACCTTTTGGGCCATGAGGACTTTGTTGGGGTCAAAAATCTCTGTCACCAGTAAAGGTAGGGATTGATTTCGATTGGCTCCCCATTGATTGACTATTGATAATACTGTTTTGACGATGCGTGTATCCGATTCGTTTGCGCTGCCGTAGGCAAAATCAGCGCCCGGTAAAATAATGGCACTTGCATTTTGGAAATCCACGCGCTCCAAATGTTTCAGGCGCAGCGGTATACCTGATCGAAATGTGATCTTCCGAGCATCCCATAGCCCCCCGAGTGCCCTTCGCAATTCCATGGTGCGCTCCAAACTGACATCCTCAGATAAAATAACCACATGTAATCCACGGGCACCACGTACTTGTAAAAACCGACGCACGCGTCCCTCAGAACGCATCAACTCGGCGACGATGGCAGGCGTGCGATTTGTCCAACCTAAGATTAAAATGTGATTGCGTCGCACAATGGGGGTAAGTCCCCGTTCAAAATTGCGAATCTTCTGATTAAGCCACTGCGTCAGAATCGCGATCAGTGACCCCATGAAAAGCACGTATCCAAGCACTGTCAACATGCTCGAAATAATGCGACGTGTTAGCCCTTCATCATCTCCCAAATACCCCGGGTCGGTCAAACGCAAGAATGCCCACCAGATTGCCGTTGGGTTGTCATCAAAAGGGGTGTTTGTTGCCTGGACCAGCAAACCGCCACCGATAGAGACCACTCCAACCAATGATGCGATAAATAGCAATCGAGCGTGTGCACCGCGCAACAGTAATTGTTCAACCTGAAACTTCAATCTATTTTTCAGCCGGTCGAGCATAACACACTTTTTTAACCCAAGTTGCTAGGGCATGCTAACATTTTGTTGTTACTAATTTAGTAAACGCTGTAGGCTCAATCTGTCAAATACCGACAGTCCGAGATTTCTTAAGTGTATCAGGACCCATTCAATTTATTAAATGAGAACTTAGCAACTTAGGTTAATTTACTTATGGCTTTAGTCAAAGGTCACTTGCTACTCTTCAAGTAACTCTGAAGGGGTTCCCGGCTCAGAACTATCCGAAGAATTTAGTTTAACCTCACAGCTAAGTGCCCCCTCCAAGTGGAAAGGAATACGGACGCCTTCTGGAGTTAGATGAAGTCCTTTTGGGGTAATCGTCTCTACGGTTCCATGTAAGCGAATATAGGAACCAACAGCCCTGTTTTCAATCGCCACTTGGAGCTTTTCCTGCAACAGTGTCAGCTGCTCTTCTAACGAAAAGACAAGTTTCGATTCTACTTGCTCACGCAGGTGAGGAAATGCACCTCCACTTATGTTCTCTGCCATCTCTATAAGCAGATTTCGCGTTGTGAGTGAATAGTCAAAATCGGTAACTGAAAGCGTCATCTCATCTGAATTATAGTGAGGCGTGCCAAGGAGATACACCTGTCCATTCGCCCGGAATTTCGGCATCCTAAAAGATAGTCCAGCAACGAGTTTAGTTTGACTTCCATAGATGGTTAAGCTATCAACAAACGTTTCAATCCCTTTAAGCCGGTGTGCTTTCTCGACATGAGGACGTGCTAGCTGTTCGATAGCTGTGTAAGCAACTAGGAGTGGAGCCGTAATGCGATATCCGGGCTCAAGCGAGTCTACAAAATGAAGGTTCGGTATCACTTTTTTTTCTTTTTTCCTATCCTCTGCCGGTGAAATCTCTGTATGCGTTACATCGCGTACAATCGAAGATTCATTTCTAATGTTTGCCTTGATGTAGGTTTTTATCCCAAAATAGAGGTAGAGTTTTTCCGCGTCGCTTGCGGGTTGTTGCGCGAGGATTTCTAGCGGCTCTATTGAGAGCGAAATAGGTGGCTCCGAATTTACGACTATCGGTTCATGGAGTCGTGCCCACAAACTGGAGACCCGGCTTTTTACCTCTATCTGGGTGATATACTTAACAATTTTAGTCTCTAATTTGGGGAGGACCATTTCCTTTATCAATTTTGTAAGAGGCCTCCGTATTGAGACCTTTAAGCCCAAAATCTCAATTTCCGCCTGTTGAATAAGGAGGTCCGAGTGTGCTGTCGCGGTAACACTCCAATCTGGATTGAATGTTAATCCAAGTTCTAATTTGGCAACTGCATTACCGGTAACATCTTCCTGTTTTTGGAGTGTTTTTCCAAAAATTTGCTTATAGACGCGCGCCCAACCACTAAAAGTAAGCAGTAACTTCACCTCAATTATCTTTTTAGCGGCACTATATCCTTGCAGTGAATCTTCTAAGCCTTTCATAGTGATTTCACGCAACGCTAGCGTTACATAGTATTCCATGGAATCATTTTTTTTATGGATAGGGTTACGTAGATAATCACTAAGTGCTGATGCGGCGAGGTTTTCAAGATCTGCGATTGGCAGAGTTGCCCTAACTGCAATGGTTGAAGGTGTAGGGGGTGGTAATGGAACGGGCGTAACATTTCGCGGGGGCGCAGGTGGCATAATTGAGATATCCAAATCTGGTTGCCTACGCAAAAAGAGGTAAAGACATAACAGAATGAATGCAATCCCCCCTATAACGCCAAGAAGGAGTTTTGTCTGTCGATTCATATTTGTTGTATGTTTTCCCTACTGCATCTGGGCTTGGAATTAAGGACGATTCCCTTTGGCGTAACAACACCTAAAACTGAACACCGGCAAAAATTCCGGGCCAAAGGCGGATTTTCACGTCGCCCCATTCGGTCAGGTAATCTAGTCCATAGGCGAAGTCAGATGCTTCACTTGCACCCGACAGAAAGACATTCAGCGCGATGCCCCCAAAGACACTCAAGCGTTGATACTGTTCCCAACCGATAGCAACACGTAGTTTGGTCAAGAAGTTGTCCTGATTATCCTTATCCCACACACCGTAGTGAACATGCCGAACAACTCCATCAATGTTTATAAAGAGATGCTCGTTAAGTGGAGTATGTCCGCCCATGCCGATTCCGTAATACCATCGCATCGGATCCGAATTTTGCTGGGCACCCACCAGCAATAGGTTATAGCTGCGGCTACTGCCGAACCGTAGGCCCACATTTGCGTTTTCGGTATCACTGGTCCAAAGACGAAGATGCAAGGACTTGCTCTTGGCAAAACTAAATAACCCAACAGAAGTACCGGTGTTACTTCCTGATATATTAACGACACCCAACTGGAATCCTGTCATTCTCCGGGCGATATTGATAACACCAATCTGCGTTCCACCGACACGCCCACGGGCAATATTAAGTGCACTGAGTTGCAGACCGTGGATATCGCTACCAAGGTTAAGTCCAAAAGCACCCTGGAATCCCCTGACACTCCCACCCGCAATATTCGCACCTCTTGCAACCTGTAATCCCTTGAGATCGCCGCGGGCGATGTTGAACCCATAGGAGCCCTGTACCCCTTCAACGTATCCATCAACGATATTTGCAGCTCCTGATATCTGGATTCCGTCAAGGTTGCTGCCCGCCAAATTGAGTCCATAGGCACCTTGGAACCCCTCAACACTTCCAGCGACAATGTTCGCCCCGAGTGCAACCTGTAATCCCTTGAGGCCCGTACGAGCGAGATTAAGGCCAGATGCAGCTTGGAACCCTTTGACGTTTCCACCAACAACGTTTGTCAGTCCCGCAAGTTGCACCCCGTATACTTCCTCGGTTTCCAAGTTAGCGAGTCCTCCCAACTCAAACCCATCCAGTTTCGCGTAGTAGCCGGCGAGGAGATTAAAGGACAGATGGGGCACCTCGTTCGGTTCATCCTCAACGGGAGTTACTTGCGGAACAATCGAAAAGGCAAGGGGCAGATAGATATATTCTTTTTCTTTAGTCGGAGTCGATTGATTTGCCGCGACAACCTCGGTATTTGAGAAGATCTGTAGGAAGCTGCATGTTAAAAAAATATAACAACTATACACAGATCTATTCTTAATTTTAAGCATTTCGATTCGCCTCTTATTTTAGATATAGAGAGTTTCTTGTGACATTTGGTAAATTGAATCAGTCCCGATGTGTTTTGAGGCGATTTCGTACCACCACCCTGATTATTGACCGATTTCACGGTGATTATAGAGATTCCAAAATTCGCAACCGCAAAATATCACCACACCCTAGTTAGTCGACTCAAATAGCTTCTGATACGCTTCAGATTCTGCATACTCTTGTAAGACCTTGACCCGTTGAAAGATGAACGGATGCTCTGATTGCAACCGTTCTGATCGCTGCCAATGACTAATACCCTTCTGCACCGGTTTCGGCAGCTTTTCTAAAATCAGTCCCTGCTTTCCTTGTGCGATTTTCGCTTGTTCAAGGTAATCTTCGACATTGAGTTTGATTCCCTCAAACGAGATTGCCAACTTGAAATTGAGCAGTGCCCGTTGAGCAACGACCAAATCTTGACAGGCGATGAGACCCGCACGGTCAGCGGACATTTCGTGAGCCAGTATCCAATCCACTAAGACCAAATCGCTTATCTTTCCAAAAAATGAGTTAAGTAACTCTTGACCCCATTTTCCCAAAACAAGCTCAAGTGAACCACTAGCTTCAGAGGTTAAAGCTTTGTAAAACACATGATCGCATTTAATATGTCCCATCTGGCGTCCGATAGCGAACCGCAGTGCCTTAGGGCTTGATTTGTCAATCAACTCAGAAGGAAGGACAATAAAAGGTGTTTTGAAGTTAACTGCATCCGCCTTCATCCCACCTTTGCCAACAATGAAAACAGCCGGTGGAGGTGAAATATGTAAAATTTTTGCACAGGCATCCACCTCTGACTTAACCCACGCAAACTGTTTTTCCGTTACTAGCACTCCTTGGCGCATCATTCTAATCATCAACCCATAGTCATGAACGTCAGCAATATGTTTACGCAACCACGGAACGATATATTCTTCCTCCGTTTTTAGCATGGGGCGTATCAGCGTCGGAATTTTTACCGAATCAAATTTCTTTATCAATTCCTTATCCTGTGGGAGCTGAAAGTCTTCGGCCTCCAGTTTCTTCGGGATTTTGTAATCAACATCTTGGGCAAGGATTGGAGAAGATATAAAGAGGCTCATGAAGAATAGAGTCAAGCCGCGCTTCACGTTTGAATATCCTTTCTCAATAGAGTATAGGTTATGTTGAAATCTTATCGTAACTAGATAATTGAGGGCTGCTTATAAAGTAGTAGGCCCAATCCGTGGTGCCGTAGATCACACAATCGTTATGGCATATGGCTTGGCTAACACGCAACGGCTATTAAACTCCCACCCCAAATTGAGAAAAACAAAGCATTTCCAACCCCGTCGGTGGGGCCTCTTGCCTCATCTGCCGCTTGAGCCCCCTATCTGTGTCCGTGCAATCCGCTTCATCCGTTTAATCCGTGATTCGGACAATAATTATGAGCATCCCTGACTTATGTCGTCCCATGTTTCGCCATCCTCAGCAAGGGTTTTGCGTTCCTCTTCGTTCCGGACTGATTGAACCAATCGTGTGGCACAACAGTATTTGGTATGAGTCCTGGTATACTCGGCGATTCACCGAATCCGTAATGGTAGGGCAGCATCTACCCTCGCTGAAATCGGAGGCACCTAACCTGCCCAGTCAACTGGGATCATATCCAAATGCACCAACATAGGACTTTTGTAGGTCAATTTTGACAAATTGACGTTTCGGTGTCGAGATATGGTCGAGATATGAATATAGATCTACAAAGCGTCGAGGGTTCAACTGCGTAAGTCCTAGAAAGGAATAAACATGAACTGCAAGAACTCTCCCGGTAAGTTTGACTGATACCCAATAGAAAAAACGGTTACTCCATCTGTTCAAAACCTATCAGGCTTAAAGTGATGTTGTTATACCAGCCCAGTTTTGAGTCTAGTCTCCGCAAGGTCTCAATATTGACCTGTCCTTTGGCACTCGCGGAGAGAAGAAATAAACAGGTCAAACTCACAGTATATTTTACTATCTGCACGTTTGTTAGCTTCATGGCTTCTTATAAACAATAGCGTTAATTTGCAGCCAAAGATCTACTCATAGCAATAATCTATGCTTTGATTAGTCAACCTCTTGATGGAGGGGAACCTCCTTATACATCGGTGGTAGAGACGTCTTTTCAGACAATTTATACTCTATAGCGGAATGGGGATAAGCAAAACCAAGTTGATTGCTTTTGCCAAAGGCTTCCACAATTTTTGCAACAATTGCAGTCGATATTTTCTGTCTATCCACAGCAATTGATTGATAGCGCAAACGCATGAATACCCCTGAATCAAAGAACTCTGCGCGCACTTCAGGTGCCTTGCCTGTATCTTCTATGATTTCCGTTGTTACGCCCTGAGCACAATCAATTAATGTCTGCTCTGCCAATTTATAATCCGAATCATAGGAAACCCTGACGGGGACTTCATCCAAGATATACTTCGTGTCCTCAGAAACAGCATAGTTGATGACCATCTGGTCAAACAACACCGCATTAGGGATCAAAATGCCACGATTAGAAGATTCTTCACCGCCTACTGTGCCGCCAACTTCACCGAGCAAAATGTGTGTGGGGCTAATCTCCAAAACATCGCCCCGTACTCCTTGAATGATAATGCGGTCGCCAATCATAAAAGGACGCTTAATCATCACCATCAACCATGCTGCCACGCCAGTTACTGGTCGTTGAAGGGACCAACCCAGAATCATGCTAACAAAAGCAATAGTCAATCCCATCGCGGCTAGAGATCCTGACAGACTCACAACGACAAAAATAATGGCAATCAACAGAAACGAATATCTCCACATCGCCATAAACTGCCGAATTTGTGAATCCGTGCGTTGCTGACTAGACATCGCCCTGACGATTAATTTCTTGGACACTTTATAGGCAATTAACAATGCAATCAAAATCATAATTGCATATAAGACGTTAACTATAGATTCTCCCAATACCTGTGTCATTGACTGCCTGATGTCGGTCATAAACGCTCTCAATGTTTCTTGCATGTTTGTTATCTCTCTTTCAAAGAAAAAAAATAGATTGATAAAACTTGGCTCGAAAATCAATAATGCCAGGATGAGAAGCATCGGGATGAACTCGGTTTGTTAGCAGGATAGCAAACATTTTCCTTTCCAGATTGACTCGAATGGAAGTTCCGGTAAATCCGGTATGGTAGAGTGAGTCATCTTCTAATATAATCCAACCAATGCCCCGCGATTCGTTTAACCCTGTTGTATGAACGGTTGCCATCTGGTTGATGCTTTCGGTCGCTAAGATGCTGTCTCCGCCGTTGATTAGCATTTGGCAAAATTTCCCGGTATCTATAGCGGTCGAAAACAGTCCTGCATTTCCTGAAACTCCGCCTAGAAAATGAGCATTTTCGTCATGCACCTCGCCGACGATGATGCCTTCGCGCCAATCATGCGGCTGATAGTCAACCATCCGTTTTTCAGAGTTGTTGGAATCCTCTGTCGCCGCACATTTATCCGTCCACGTCGAGGGCGGATTATACCGTGTTGAATTCATTTTGAGCGGTTGAAAAATCCATCTTTGTGCGAGCCCATCTAGGGGTTCTCCTGTTAGACGCTCGATTAGTTTCCCAAGCAGGATATATCCCAAACAACTATACACAACCTGTGTTCCCGTCGGATAATCTAAAGGAATTTGACTGAGATAGGCAACAACCCCATCCTTAGTTTTTGGTTCTAAGTAGGTTGCCCGCCACGCTGGGAGTCCAGAGGTGTGGGTCAACAGATGAGAGATAGTCACTTGTGGATGAATAAATTCAGGGAGATAATTTTGAAGCGTCTCGTTGAGTTCAACTGTTCCGTTCTCAACAAGACGCATGATGAGCGTTGCAGTTACAATCGGCTTGGTGAGGGAGGCGAGGTCAAAGATTGTATCGCGCTGCATCGGTTTGATTTCAGGGGTGCACATCCGATTCCCAAACGCTTTGCAGTATAAGACTGCGCCACCTTCAGCGATATAGGCGACGGCACCAGGAAAAACTTTCTCGGAGATGCCTCGCTGTATGAGTCGATCTATTTCTGGATTCTCCGATTTTCTGGTTCGCTTGGGGGAGGGCATCTGCTTTGTTGGAGGTGTTTTGGAATGTTTCTATTTTTGGAGAGCAACACGGTTTTCAACTGTCAATTTTTACAATCTCCCCCGGCTCGTTTTCAGCACCATTCACCTCAAATTGAACGGGTAAAAACTGCTGGACCAACCAGATGTTTGTGGTAAGATGTCGTGTGATTCGAGAGGTGGTCAAGCGGGATTTTCCCTTTGCAAGTGCCATCGGAAGAATGAGTTGATCTGCAAGGTGTGGATCAATCGCGGCGTCTGATGCCAGAAAATCTTCTAACGCTTGACAAGCTTCATCGGCAACTCGCTCAGCACGTTTACCCCGAGCACCGAGGGCAGAGAATCCGGCCTGAACGTTTTCAAATTCCGCCTTCAGGAAAACAAGCGTCCCTTGTCCGATGGATTTCCCTTTGACCTGCTCTACGTTGACAGGTAAATCAAACGGTGCCAAGCGTTTTTGAATCTGGTTGTGCTGCCGACTGAGGATGTGTTCGGGGAGATTAGAAACGGCAGAAATACCAGAGACTGCTTGTAGTTTACCGCGCTGTCCGAGCTGGACACCGTACCAATCGGCAGTCGGTTGTACCACTGCGATTGCTTCTCCGCCTCCTTTGGGATACCAACCCCACCTATCCAATTGCATAAAGCCTTCAAACCCGAACTTTGATACCGTCGGTCCGAAGATCTCCTGTAGGTAGTGAACGGTAGGGCTCCAAGGGACATGCGTTCCACCTCGCAAAGTGACGGTTGATGGGGTTTTAGCGTATGACAGCGGCAACGCAACCGACTGGTAAACCAACGATAATGCCCCGGCACTCGGACGAATATCGGCGACATCAAAGGTATAGTTTCCACCAGAGATCTCTTGGGGGCGGAAGGTCAACGTTTGGGATCCGAGCACTCCACCGATTACTTCCGCATTGGTCATCGCAGCGACTGCATTAACGCAGGTGAGATGTTGTGAAGCCAGTCCCGGTTTTTTCCGTCCTGCGCGTATGCTGCTAATCCGGATGGGACGTTGAAGAATCGCAGCCAAACTAAGGCTTGAGCGCAGAATTTGACCGCCGCCCTCGCCATAGTTTCCGTCAATTTCAAGTATGTCCATAGAATTGGAAGCAAATGGTACCTACTCCTTATCAGTCTCGTCAGGGTCAACATCGGCGATCGATGCAGGAGCGGATTGGGCATAAATGCCAAGATTCTCTCGAACTTTGATTTCAACTTCGTCAATAATCTCCGGATGTTGGATGAGGTATTCTTTCGCATTATTTCTGCCCTGGCCGAGACGTTCATTGTTATAAGAGAACCATGAGCCGCTCTTTTGTATGATATCTTGATCTGTCGCTACGTCAAGCAGGTCGCCGAGCTTAGAAATACCTTCCCCGAAGGTCATCTCAAATTCAGCTTGCGTAAAGGGAGGAGCGACTTTGTTTTTGGCAACTTTAACACGGATGCGATTCCCAACCATTTCGTCCCCTTCCTTGAGGGTTTCCGCCCGTCGAATCTCAAGTCGAACCGAAGCGTGGAACTTGAGTGCGAGTCCACCCGGCGTGGTTTCTGGATTACCAAACATAACGCCAATCTTTTGACGAATCTGATTGGTGAAAATAATGCAGGCTTTCGATTTGCTCGCCACCCCAGAGAGTTTTCGCAATGCTTTGGACATCAAACGCGGCAATAAACCGACATGTGCGTCACCCATTTCGCCCTCAATTTCTGCTTGGGGCGTAAGTGCTGCTACAGAGTCAATTACAACTACATCGATGGCATTGCTACGCACTAAGGTTTCAACAATTTCTAACGCCTGCTCGCCTGTGTCCGGTTGAGATATGAGTAGGTGCTCCATATCGACGCCAATCTGTTTGGCATACATTGGATCAATGGCGTGCTCAACATCAACAAACGCAGCAGTGCCGCCCATCTTTTGAGCTTCAGCGAGGATGTGTAAGGCGAGTGTCGTTTTGCCACTGGATTCATGTCCAAAAATCTCTATAATTCGCCCACGGGGCACGCCACCAACGCCAAGCGCGATGTCTAGCGCGAGCGAACCGGTTGGAATGACCTCAACGGGTAGAATATCTTCACTGCTAAAACGCATGATCGCGCCTTTACCGTGCTGCCGTTCAATCTGCGAGATTGCAGAATCAATTGCTTTGTTTCTATCGTCTGGTGCCATACTAAATCTCCTTTGATTGCATCTTCAACGTTATGCGAGTAAGTAAGATTGTAAAGTTGAATAGATTGCTCCGTTGGGGTGAAGCTGACTTTGGATAAGCGAGATTGCATCGACGGTCATCCCCGTCCCATGAATGCGATCATATTGACGATACTGGTTTGTGTAAGGCCTGAGGTCTATTCGCTCTTTCAGCCGGGCGATTGTTAAATGGGGATTGAATTTCTTGGTGTCGAGCGCGAATCCACAGTGACTGAGTGCGACGTTGATGTCTTGGGCGAGAGCAGATACGCGTTCTGCTCCAATTTTTACACCCGCCCATATTACTCTCGGACGTGCGAGGTTGGGGAATGCCCCAACGCCGCCGATGTGCAACGAAAAACTGCGATGACGGTTGGTCGTCGCCTCGATTGCCTCCCTGATGGATTCCAAGTCATCGGGATCAACATCCCCTAAGAACTTCAACGTTAGATGAATGTTACCCAGTTTCACCCAAGATGCTTTTTGAATATGTTTTTGTAACGTACCTTGGATATGAACCAACTGGTTCTGGATTGGCTCTGGCATTTCGATTGCGATGAAACATCGAATAGATTGGTTCATTAGTTTATTAGTTCATTGGTTCAATAGATGGGGTTTTGAGTTTCACGGGCCCGTTCAATCCAACCCACATCACTTTGGGAGTATTTTACTATATGTCATCATCTGTGTAAGTGTCCGGGGATCTCATCAACTCATAAAGTCCTTTGCGGTTGTTGTATAGAAACTCTAATCCTGAAATCACCGTAAGCCCCAAGGGAATGTACATCATAAAGTAAATCGGTCCCCGGGGTTGAATGACGAAATCTACCGCTAGATTCAACAATCGGCTATATTCCTGACTGACGAGTAAAACGAGGCTAATGATAATGACAATCATTTGTGAAGATGTTTTATATTTTCCCCATTTGCTTGCTGCGATCACCGTACCGTATCGCCTAACGAAGCTCAAGCGTAGGGTCGTGATGACTACCTCGCGGCCTATAATGATTAGCACCATCCACCCCGGAATCAATCCACCCTTAAAGCGTGTCAGACAAATCAGTGCTGCACCGACGAGCAGCTTATCTGCGAGCGGATCCATAAATTTGCCAAAACTCGTTGTCCCCTGTTTGCGGGCGATCACGCCATCCAGATAATCTGTAATGGCTGCTACACAGAAAATAATAAGCGCAGGTAACATGTGTTCATATCGAAAAGAAAGCATGAAGAAAGGGATGAGGAGGATGCGTGCAATCGTTAAGTAATTCGCAAGGCGCATCAGGTTATGGAAATTCATACACTTGATTTTCCTTTTTAAAATGTCCTTTGGGGAAAATTTGATTGCTAGCTGGCAGGTAAAGTGTTTGTCAAAATTATTGTCTTACCTTTTATTTATTCGCGGAGAGGTCAATGACTTCAGCTCCGTCAGGAATAACAAATTTGAATAAATCAGTGTCCATTTCTATGTCACGCTGGATGTTAGCAAACGCAACAATGACGCTTATACTGCCTTCATTATTACTTTCGGATTGATAACCGAATTGGACAGGCAACCATTCATCGGATCTAACCCATATCTCAATAATTTCGCGAGGTATATCAGCTTTAAGAGCAGGGGGTATCTGCGGCTTGGGGGTTAGCTTGATCCGGTAGATGCCCTTTGGGTTTGCCACCTCATCGGGCACCAGCTGCATGTTGAATTTTTCGGCAGCCTCATCTAACGACGCTCCAAGCCCCGGTAATAGCTCCTTGCGGTTGGAGCTGCCCCATTTCATCTTATTAACTTGGCTGAGTAGCGGCGTATATGCCCAGGAATATTCACCATCGAGCACAATGAGCTGTGCTAGTTGTGCCGGATTTTTATGGCTGACATATTCCTTGCGCAGCAGGTTCGGTTGGCTAAACATCAAGCGTCCACGTGCGATACCTTTATTCCCGGCTTGCAATGTGGTTTCCTCAAAGTCAGCACTAAAGTTTTTAGATTTTTCGTAAGCCGTCTTGAAGTTCTGAAACACCTTCTCGATAGTATCGGCAGACGCGTTGCTTACAGCGATGATTAATAGGAACGTAAAAATGTAAAGGAAGTAGAACCGTTTCATTATCTCTTCGCGATATGGATTTCATCCAAGCCGCACTCCTTTGCAATGCAGATAAACAATGATTTCTTATTACAAGCTTCAATCAATTTATTGTGCCTCACGTCGTTGCACATTTGATGACTTGTAGTTCGTCCATTCAATATAACAAAATAGCGCGTAACGGGTAATGTGCAAGAGAATCGTTGATATGACGCATCACGCATTACGTATTATATGTCCAGCACAACTGCAATCTGGGGGGCGTAAGTGCTGTTTATGGAATACAACGCTAGCAGTATAGCACTTGTGGTATGGTTTGTCAACGCCGTTTTTCCTGCTACACGGCTGCTGATGGGCTAGGTTGGTGTTCCTTCTCGGCAGCTTGTCGTGCCTCTGCCTCTGTCACATGAATCCGTGCCCAATCCATGAGGACAACCTCTATTTCGTCAGGGTCATCGAGTGCATGCTTAACGAAACGTTCTAGAAGCGAGATGAGCCGCTCGTCTCTCAAAAACGCCTGAAACCAGATAGAAAACGCCTTGATAGCGTCGGTTTCTTCGGCAAAAACCCAGAAAGTCACTTGACAGAAATCAAGCCCCTCTTCAACGGCTTGCTGCGAGATCCAGACCCTTTCGGGGAACCCTTCAAATAGGGGCAAAAATTCGGGTAGTAGTCGGGTGAGCGAATCATTCAAATAAGATATTTCTGGAGAAATATCAAACTCGATGCTATATTTATGTGCCTGAAGGTGGGGTTGGGGCACCTCAGTGTGTTGATTGGTAGGTGAGGGATCGCTTGCATGTTTCTCTTTGCGTCGAAATCGCACGGTTTATATTCCTTTGTCGAAAGATATAGAAACGCACAGTTGCCACCTAATGGTTCTGTCCTAGGGTGTTGTATTACAATGTTTGGTGAATTGAGTCTATAGCTTGTAGCGCAACCCGTTGATATCTTCGGGATTCAAAACTGGAGTAAAAGATAGAGCCCTTGATAGACGAGAGGCCCCACCCCTACGGGAAAACCGATGACTTTTCAATACCTAGCAACTTGGGCTAATCTAACGAAGGTTACGGCATATTGGGTATGCCTACTACTGGTAACTTTATTATACTCAAGATTTTCCCTGCCTGCAACCACAATTCCAAGAAGGCATACTCAATATGAGAAGTGTTTTTTTTATTTAATTCGCGTATAACGCGATATGAAAGAGGCGTCACATGATTAATTCTGTCAACATTCTAGAGCATGTATCGGTAACAGTCAGTGATATGGAACGTTCATTAGCATTTTACTGCGATCTGCTTGGACTGAAAGAGGTCGAACGGCATCACCTAGAGGGTGAAACTATCTCGAAAATGGCGGGCAAGCCGGATGTAATTATGGAAGTGGTACGGTTAGAAGCACCCCAAACGCCGGGAGTCATGCTCGACCTGCAGCAATACGTCGCGCCCGAAGGCAAAGTGGCCGATGCACAATTAGGGGATGTTGCTCACTCGCATTTCTGCTTTGGTGTACCGGACGTTTGGGCTGCCTATCAAGATCTGAAAGCAAAGGGAGTCGAATTTGTGTCGGAGCCGGTTAGCTTTGACTTGGAATGGGGGATCGTATATGTAGTGTTCTTCAAGGACCCAGATGGTTTTATCTTAGAGTTGATGCAGGTTCCGATTGAGAAAAAGGAATCCAGCCATTAACTTGAAGTCGGGATTCGGAGATCCCGCCTACAAGAGAACTAAATGCCCCTCCCAATTGCAAAAGTTGACTTTACATCACGCGCGAATTCGTGCTAAAATGAGGGCCGCCTGCTTGGGTGAGGACAACTTATGCCTGATGTTTAAGCCCCAACACCTATCTCGAAAGGAAATCAGATGGACAATTCATCGAACGAACGCTCCCTCGTTCAACATCAATATGAACGCGATGGCTATGCAATTTTTCGAGACGTTTTGGACTCAGACTTAATTCAAGAGACAAGCAATCATGTTAATTGGCTGCTTGAGAAGAATCCAGAATTACGCCCTGAACATCTACACCATGGGCTTGTCAGAGAAGATCCGTTCTGGGTCCGGCTGATTAGTGATTCTCGACTGCTTGATATTGCAGAAATCTTTATCGGCCCTAACATCGCTTTGTTTGCATCCCACTATATCAGCAAGCCGCCCACTGACGGGAGACCTGTGCTTTGGCACCAGGATGGCAGCTATTGGCCCCTGGCACCGATGGAAGTTGTTACGCTATGGGTTGCTGTCGATGATTCGACTCCGACTAACGGTTGCATGCGCGTTATTCCCGGCACACACCGAATGGAACTCCATGAAATGCAGCGCAGCACTGATTTCCCTAATGTTCTCAGCTCACACATAGATCCCACTTTGGTCGATGAATCCAAAGCAGTTGACTTTGTGATGAAAGCCGGTGATGTTTCAGTGCATCACCCAAACATCATTCACGGATCCAACTCGAATACCTCTGCGGAGCGGCGATGTGGCTTGACTATTCGCTACATCCCGACAAGCACACAAATAACCTCGAAGGAGCCTTGGCCCTGTGCTTTTCTGTTACGTGGTGAGATTGTCCCCGGCGTGAATGATTACGTACCCCGTCCGAAGTATGTAGAGGAATTCCATATGGCTTTCCGAGGGTGTGAAAATTGGACGGGGTAACAGCGACCGGTAAAAGTCGGTGAAAACGAAATATCCCAACGACAATAAAATCATCCGCAGGTTAAAAGATGAAGAACTACAGTAAACAATTTTGCGAAGAGGAGTAGATATGATAGATCCACCGATACGGGTTGGTGTGATTGGTTGCGGAGCGCAGGGTCAAAATCACCTAAGAGTTATTAAGGAATTGAGTACAGAAATCGCTATCGTGAGTGCGTTCTGTGACCTAAGTTCCGAACGGCTGCAGAATGCAAAGGAGGTGTGGCCCCAAGCACAGGCAACTGATGATTTCAAGAAGATGCTCGCGCCCGGTGAGCTTGACTTGGTGATTGTTGCTACGATGCCGAACACTCATGAACAGATGGCACTTGCGGCACTGGAAGCGGGAGCGGATGTGCTGTGCGAAAAGCCGTTCATGAGGAATTTGGAGGAGGCAGAAGCAGTGCTTGATACGGCGGAGCGGCTTGATCGTCAGGTGCAGCTTGGCACGAATATGCGATATATGGGCACCTCCCGTTGCCTCCACGATTTAGTGGCGTCCGGCGCGGTCGGAACGCCCGTGTTCTGCAAAGTTTGGGGGTGTCACGTCAATCCACCTTGGTGGGGGCCTCACTATTATCTGAGCAGCTCTGCCGGTGGTGTCCTCGCTTCCACACTGATACACGCGTTAGACCTTGCCATCTGGGTGGGAGGTTCCCCGAATCCGGTCTCGGTAAGTGCCTCCATGCGGTGCTTGTTTCCCGGAAAGCGTGGCCCCATCGCCTCACCGGAGATAAGGGAACGGTTCAATGTTGAAGATTTGTTCACCGCGCTTGTTCGGTTTGATAATGGTTCTATCTGCGTGTTAGAGGGAAACTGGTGTGATGACCGTCCCCCACCTCACCACTTCGAGATGGTTACAACCAAAGGTAAACTCAACAGTGATCCGTTCATTGTAACAGTTGACGAAAACGGAGAGGTTGTCGATAAAACCCCGGAATTGCAGGAGAGCAGTGGTTGGGGCGAGAGCATCCGAAACCAAGACGCAGACATTATCGAACATTTGCGGACTGGGCGTCCTTGGTCAATGCAGGATCGTCGGCAGCTACTGAATCTACAAAAACTAATCGATGGCTGCTATGAATCAGCGAGAACTGAGCGGGAGATTGTGTTTTAACGGAAAACATAAACTTCCCCATTTTTCACGCGGAAGGATAGGAGAGTGAGCAAAACGAATATTATTAACGAGATCTTTGAAGCGTTTCAGAAACACGGCAACGAGCTCTATGAAGGTGGCGAACAGGTCACGCAACGGCAGCACGCGTTACAAACCGCCCACGCTGCTGAGAAGGATGGTGCTAGCGATACGTTAATAGCGGCTGCTATCCTGCACGACTACGGTCATCTAGTTCACGATCTGCCCCAAGAGGTTGTAGCACGCGGGATAGATGACAAGCATGAAGAGCTTGCCGCTGCGCTTTTAGAGCCGTACTTTGTTCGAGCCGTTACGGAACCCGCGCGATTGCATGTGCCTGCGAAACGATATCTCTGTGCTGTGGAACCGAGCTATTTCAATAAGCTATCCCCCGTCTCGGTTAGAAGTTTGGAACTGCAGGGTGGCCCACTAACGGAAACGGAAGTCAAAGTATTTGAAGCCTTACCCCATTTCGCTGACGCGGTGCGGCTGCGTCGATATGATGAGATAGGCAAGGATCCGGATGCCGTGACACCTGACCTTGTGTATTATCAATCTTATCTGGAAGCAGGGCTAAAAAAATAACGCAATGAGTAGTTATTGGCTTTTCTCTAAATTTAACGCCAAGTCGCCTCCCCCTTACCCCCCTGCGTCCCTCCGCTTGCGGGGGGATTCGAGGGGGGTAAGGGGGAGGAGGCACCAGACCCGATGCTGTTGCTCTCCCAAGGGAATGCTTACGGCATCGGGGATTCACGGTTTCATCGGGATTGGAACTAAGAAACGCCCCCTCCTTCTCTGACGAGGGGGCACGGGGGAAGCCATTTCTCTCGTTTTCTTTTTTTTGCGTTCCCCTTCCCTCCACTTGCGGGGGGGCTGAGGGGAGTGCGGCTTTGAGTTTTATTAAAAGCCAGTAACGACTTATCCCCAAAAATAATCAACCTACACCATAAGGGAGGCGTGGGCGTCCCCTCAGTTTGGGGTGGGGTGCTACTGGGGAAAGACTTAAATGAAAATCCAACGCGACCTGACCACCATTCTCTATATTCTTGCGTCAGGCGTATACCTCATCGTCGGCGCACGGAGTTTCGCTAGAGCACCCGATACACCTGAAACCGGCTACTTCTACCTGATTGGACTCATCACATGGGTAGTTGCAACGCTCGTGTGGATGCAGCAATCACAATCTGATGCAAAAAACAGAGGTGAAGAGACTTTGGGGTCGCATCGGGCGGTGCGAATCTCTTACCTGATGAGCATCGGTTTCATGAGTATATGCTCTGTTGACGCCACCTTCTCAAGCACTGAAGGCACATTGAGCAGTCGGATTGTGCCAGTCTGCCAGTTCGTATCGGCGACAATTACCCCCTGCCTTTTTCTCCACTGCTTTCTTATCTTTCCAGCAGAAAAAAAGTTTGTCCAGCGTTATGCGTGGCTGTTGAAAGTCCTCTACGTTCCGGGGATTGCTTTGTGCTTTGTCATCTCTTTCTTTTATTTGCGTGGGCACGACTACACCCGCGAGTTTTTCATGATACTGCTATCGCCCCTGGAAAATGTCATGACTGGGTTTCTTTTTATTTATTCGATTGCTGGACAGTTGCTACTCCTGCATACCTGTTTCGCTGCACCTTCTGCTTCCCAACGTCGTCAAGCACGATGGTTGTTGCTCGGTATCGCTGCGGGGACACTCCCCCAAGCTATTTTCACGACAATTCCGCAGTTTGGGGATGTCTCGATTCCCTATGTCCGCTTTTCGGCTTACACATTATGCCTCATCCCGATCTGCTATGTCATAGCGATTATCCGTCACCGGTTGATGAATATCGAGCTCATTATCAATCGCAGCGTTGTGTATACACTTGTCAGCGGCTTTGCGCTCGGCATTTATCTGTTAAGTATTCAAGGACTCACTATGTTTTTCCATACGGCTGCGCGTTCTCGAACAGTGACAGCTATATCGGTGCTTATTGCCGCTGTGCTCTTCGCGCCCGCTAAGACGCGCATTCAGAAGTTGATAGATCGGGCATTCGACCGCGAGGCGTACAACTACCGTCAAACCCTTTTGGCGTTGAGCCAGACGCTCCATTCTATCCTCGATCTGGAAATTTTAGTAGATACCTTACTCCGTCAAGTCACGAAAGCGATACATACAAATCGCGGGGTTGTAATGTATCGTGTGTCGGGTTACTTTGAATCCCAATACAATCAGGGAGGTGAGTCGAACCCGCTTTCAGGGGCAGGCGCACAATTTGTTCCAGAGGCGACTATCGGGGTTGATGCGCTACCCGATGGGTTGCCATTGACATTATCCACCTCTCTGCTTAAACGGCTGCAAAAGGTGGACAAACCGCTTGATTTTTCAGATCAGCCCCTCGATCCGGATTTAATTCACATTGCACCCTCCGAATCGGCAGAGGATTTTATTAGCTTTCTCCAATCCGCGGTGTGGATTCCGTTTGTGACACGGATAAAAGAAAACGAGAATCTAGTGGGCTTGCTTGTACTCGGTCAAAAGTTATCGGAAGAACCGTATACGCAAACCGATTTGGCACTGCTCGGTACACTTGCCCATCAAGGGGCGACCGCGATTGAAAATGCGATGCTCTACGCCCAGCTAAGTGCACGAACAAAAGCGATGGAAACAGCACGGCAACAACTGATGACGACCTATCTGGACACTTATGGTGGCACAATACCAAGAGTTGCAAGTGGCGATTTGGTCTCGGATTTTAACAACATCGCTGCTGCTCTCAAGGAGACGTACGATCAACTCAGGCAATTGGACACACTCAAATCTCAATTTTTGGATAATGTGTCTCACGAACTACGGACGCCGTTGACCCATATCAAAGGGTTTGTGGATAATCTGCTTGATGGCGTAGGCGGAGGGCTTTCTGATAAGCAGGCAGGCTATCTGTTGCGCGTGAAGGACAATTGTGATCGGCTCATCCGGTTGATTAATGACCTATTAGATCTCTCACAGATTGAGTCGGGTAAGATTTCCTTGCAGCTGGAGCCAACGGAGCTGTACCCTATTCTTGATGAGGCAATCGCGGGGATTCTGCCGATAGCAGATAGGAAAGGTATCCAAGTTGATTTGGACTGTGCCTTGGATGTCGTTGCGTTTGTGGACTCTGACAAGGTGGGGCAGATTATAACAAACTTGCTGGATAACGCCCTCAAGTATACTGAAAACGGTAGGCACGTGGGGGTCAGTGTAACAATACTATCGGATCAGATGCTTCAAATCTGCGTCGAAGACATGGGCATCGGTATTAGCCAGACAGAATTGGATTTCATTTTTGACCGCTTCCATCGGGTTGCGGACTCAAAAAGGGGAGGCATCGGTTTGGGATTGCCGATAGTGAAAAATCTCGTCGAACTCCACGGTGGTCAGGTCTGGGCAGAGAGTCAATTAGGCAAAGGGAGCCGCTTCTATCTCACGCTAAAACGTAAAGTGTAATCAGGAGGCTCTGGTGTGTCACATTGGCTTGTGTAAGGAAAGTGCAAATCACGATTATAAGTTGTAAGTTTCCGCCAATCCACGCGAATTTATTAATGATAGAAATTATACACTTGATGCCCAACCTTCTCCGATTTTGCATTGAGGCACGATTGCAGATTAGGAAACCTACACTACGACTTGCTGGCTCTCAAATAATACACACTCCTCAATGGATTCCATCCCCAAGGGTGAAGCCCCATCTACCCAAAGGTTTGGCATCGCGCTGTGGAATTCAACTGCACAAATCTAAAATGAATTTGTGCAGATTCGCGTGGATTCGTGGATAGGAAGGAAGGGGAATCCGGTCATCGGTATCTGTTGTACAATTTCTTAACATGAGTCGCCACGTTTTACTCTGTACTATGAACCTCTTTGTATATGGCACCTTGAAAGATAGGGAATTTATTCAATCGCTGCTTGGGCGTTCCCTCGGTGATCCAAGCATGGTGATAATGCCTGAATGCACAACTATTACCTCTAAATGGGGGTATTTGGTAATGATACCCACCGAAAATTCGAGCGTCGAAGGGGTTGTTTGGCGAGGACTAACAGTTCAAGATTTTGCTATTTTGGATAGGTACGAGGGTTGTCACGTTGAAACGCCTGTATATCAGCGGGAGAAGCGGAAAGTCATTATCGAGGGCAAAGCGGAAGAGGTGTGGGCGTATTTTGGCACTTTGAGGTTTTTAATTTCAATCAGAAAGGGAAACGATGAGCCAAATATCGGTTGAACTGCTTACAGAACTCACTCAGGCGGATGCCATCCCTGGACATGAGGAAGAGGTCAGACAAATCTTCCATTCGCGCCTGGAAGGGATTGGGGTTATCCAAAGGGATCGGTTGGGAAGTATTTTTTGCATAAAGAGCGGAAAGACTGAACAACCGCGTATCCTGCTTGATTCGCACATGGATGAAGTCGGGTTTATCGTTCAGAGCGTGACAGGAGCGGGATATATCAAATTTCTCACGGTCGGTGGATGGTGGGCGCATACGCTGCTTGCACAACGGGTCAATATTTTGACGAAACAGGGTAAGGTTTCTGGCGTGATTGGATCTACGCCGCCCCATCTCCTAAGTGCCGGGGCGCGTGATCAGGTGATAGATATTAAAGATCTGTACATTGATATCGGGGCGGAAAGTGCTGAACAGGCAATGGAGGAGTATGGGGTGAAACCCGGTTGCCCAATTGTTCCTTATGGCCCGTTCATACCGATGAGAAACCCCAAGCTGTTTTCTGCAAAGGCATTTGATAATCGCGTTGGTGTGGGTTTAGTTATTGAAACCCTCGAGCAACTCGGTGAGCACCCGAACACGGTTATCGGCACCGGGAGTGTGCAGGAGGAGGTCGGGCTGCGCGGCGCACGAACAGTAGCCGCTGCAGTGGAGCCGGATATGGCGATTGTGCTGGAGGGCCCGCCCGCAGACGATTTGCCGGGGGCTAGCAGCGATACCTTGCAGGGAAAGTTAGGAGGCGGCGTGCAGATTCGGTTGTATGATCCCTCAATGATTGCCAATCCACGTTTGGCAGAACTTACGATTGAAACTGCAACCGCGCACCAAATTCCACATCAGATTGCTGTGCGGACTTCCGGTGGGACGGACGCCGGGGCGATCCACCAGGTCGGGCGTGGCGTACCATCAATCGTGTTAGGAGTCCCCGCCCGTTATGTCCACAGTCATGTGTCCATCATCAATATCGACGACTACCGAGCGGCGTTAGATCTGCTGCTGCGCCTCATTCCGCGGCTTGATTCAGCTGCAGTCAATGACCTGTAGCACTTGGGATTCAGGAATGTCCTGCCTTCTTCTAGTTAGGGGAATTGCAATTGTAGAATAGTAATTTTATGGAATTATCTATTTGCTTACATATCAAGTAGGTTAGGTTGCCTCGCCCAACCGGGGCCGAGTATCATGAGTCTGAAATCGTCTCACGTGCATCAGGATTGATGGGTTCAATTTATCAAATGTCAACAGAATCTAGTCATGGAGGAATAATCATGAATGAATCAAATCGGAACTCTGCCGCTATCAGCGACGCCACGGAGGAGTTAGTCAAAGCTAGCATCGCACCGAACACCGTCAAGGCGTATCAACAGGCAACCCAACAATTCGAGATTTGGTTGGAGGGGTGCTCCCCGAGCGATAACCTACTCGCAAATTACATCACGGAGCTATATCAAGGTGGAAAATCGCCGGCGACAATCAATAAAATCGTCGCTTCGGTCAAGTGGGTGACAAAAAATCGCGGACTGGAAGTTAGCGACTTCTCTTTCGCGATAACGGAACAGACACTAGCTGGCATTCGGCGTGAAGGCAAAAACCGAGGACGAGGGCAGGTAGATGGGATAACCTGGGAGGAGGTAGATCAGGTCTGTACGCTTGCCGAAGCGAAGGAAACCGTCACTGGATTAAGAGATTCGGCACTGATTCGGTTGATGAGCGATTGTCTGTTACGAATTAGTGAAGCGGTCGCAATAGATGTAGCGGATGTCGGTAGCGTGTTGACAATCCATCAATCAAAGACTGATCCAGAGGAGGCAGCTGCGACGCTGTACGTTGGGATTCCCACGCAGGAGGTGATAAGACGGTACCGTGAGGCCGGACGAATCACCAATGGTCCCCTTTTTCGGCGGATCCGGCGCGGTGACAACATAACCAGCAGCAGGTTATCGGTTGAGGGTGCAAGAAACGCTATCAAGCGTAGGGCACGCGAGGCGGGTGTAGAAGGTTTTATCTCTGGACATTCCCTTCGTGTCGGCTCTGCTGTCTCGCTTGCCCAAGCCGGGGCGTCTGTTATGGATATGCAAGTCGCGGGACGATGGAAATCACCTCAGATGCCAGCACATTATGCACATGCAGGGTCAGCAAAGCAAAGCGCGATTGCACGGTTCAAATATAAAAAATGACAGCTTCAAAGTTGTAATCACACTATGATATGATATACTGTAATGCAAGTTGTAGGGAACACCAATCGTTATTGCCTACGGTAGATAATCTTGTATAGCATTTGGTTATCAGGAACGTTCTGTCTTATAACCGATTGCCTTGTTCACCAGATACATCAATTCGACAACTTGCTCATCTTGCCTATTGGCAAATCACAGTATCTTGGGTCAACGAACAATAGTGATTCATGCCAGAGGCAGGCGAATTATATGCCAACAGGTATTTGCGAGTATATCCCCTGAAATCGCTGTTTTCCGCAGGCTTAGAATCTTTCCAACGCCCAGAACGGTTTAGATAACCCAAGCCTGTATGTCCTAACTGGTGCAAACCCTCGGAGCGAAAACCGATGCACCCAAATAGGCTACAAAAGATTATAGATCGCTATATCGGTAGCCTCCTCTGCTTACTGCTCGGTGGATTTCAATTTCGTTCGACAGTCGGCTATCGAGATCCGCAGCGCATTTTGCTTATCCAGCTGTCTGCAATCGGTGATACCATCCTGACAATTCCAACAGTCCGAGCGATTCGAGGGCACTTTCCGAATGCACACTTGGTGATGGTCGCGTCGTCTATCAATCTACAATATCTGGAAGGCTGCCCTTATATTGATCGACATATTCCGTGCCGTTTAGAGGAACTAATGAAATCACCGTGGAAGCTGATCGCGTTTATCATGGCGTTGCGCCATCAAAAATTCGATTGGGTAATCGACTTTGAACATTGGGCCAGGTTCAGTGCGTTAATTACTTACGGGAGCGGTGCATCAAGAAGAATCGGATTTCGGTCAGGCGGGCAACATCGACACTACCTTTTTACTGATGTCGTCGAGCATGTACCGGGACAGCACGAGGTGGTCAATTTTTTGAAGATTGCGAGTTTATTGGGGTGTCCGGTTAGGGAAACAGATTTGGAGGTGTGGCTGAAAAGGGAAGACGAGGATTGGGCGAAGGGATTTCTGGTTGAGATGGGTATCGATTCAAACAGACCGGTTATTGCCATTCATCCAGAAGCGGGCAGGCGTGGTGAACCGAGACGACGGCTGCCCCACGATAGATTTGTATCGGTTGCCGATGCCCTTGTCGAGCGTTATCACGCACAAATTATCTTGACGGGCGATCCTTCAGAAGTTGAACTCTCACAGCAAATCGCTTCACAAATCCAGTCATCTTGCGCTGTCGCAGCCGGCAAAACCCAAATCAATCAACTCGCTGCACTGTTTGCCAGTGCTGATTTTGTTATTTGCGGCAACTGTGGGCCTATGCACCTCGCTGCTGCTGCTGGCACGCCGGTCGTTGCCTTACATGGCCCGACAAACCCCTCGCAGTGGGGCCCCTGGGGGAAAGGGCACACAATTCTTCATGTGAATCTGCCGTGCAGCCCCTGCCTCAATCTCGGCTTTGAGTATGGCTGCTCAGCACTTTCTGACGGAACTTCGCCTTGTATGTATACAATACAGGTCAATGAGGTCATCAAAGCATGTGAAAAATACATGGTCCATGGGAGGGGGGAGGACAAACGATTAGATAAGGAGAGCATTACCGACACAGAAACGATAAAATGTGAGCAGACCTCTTTGCCTGTTTTACGCTAGCGACATGTCAACCGAATCACACCCTCATAAGGGGTTATGGGGGTAATCAGCAACCGCGCTGTTTCCCGATTCATCGTCCAGTCATCGTCAAAGCTATGGATTTTGTGCGCGGTGATACCACCATTGATTTCAATCTCATCGGTCCCGTTGACAATCCGTGCCGGTTCCTTGTCGAGGAAAATAACATCGGTCTCGGACAAGTCATGCGCCATCTCGCCGATATATAAACTCCCCGCTTGCCGCAGTCCAAATTCAAGTTGAAGTGGAATCCGTGATTCGCCTTCTGTTGTGATACGAAGCTCCAAGCCATCTGAAATCGGTTTGATTTCTGTGAAAATCCGAAGATTCAATGGAATAACTTCCCGCCTTGTTAATGTTGGCTTGTACACATATTGAATCACTTGATTTTGGGTGAGGTAATGCCTTCCGTCAACTGTCAACCCTGTCGGCTCATAATCGCGAAAACCGTGGTAGATATATTTAATACGAAAGCCATCAATAATCGCTTCCCCATTTCGGAGAGTAAACAGAGTTTGCTTGTCACCGATAATTGTTAGACTTATCCGGACTCTTTGAATGCGGGCGATGTTAGACTGTGTGTACTTCTCTTCATATTGACGCGGTAGGGGGAGTCGGGTAATCGAGTCGTTATTCCGCTCAGATTCAATCGCCAGCAATTCACCAATATCGGCGGTCATAGAGAAACGGGAGACACCTTCCTGTTTGAAGTGCCGGTTGGGATGGTTAAGGTTCGGACGAATAAGCCCGTTGTCAATGCGGCGGAGGTAGGTGGCTAGTGTTAAATCGGCTGCTGTTGCATAGTAACCATTATGATCGATAATCGACATATTTTTCCAGACACTATAGCCTGTGGGTAGACCATTCTCTCTACCCTTGTGATCCGAAAATTCGGTTGCTGTTTCACCGTTGGGGTGGAAAGTATAAAGCAGAAAATTGAGGCTGCGTCGAACATATTCCAACAAGGCAGGCCGATTTAACTTCTCGGCGAGGCTGAATAACATTGCGTTGGATAGCATACTATAAACGGGGCTTCGGTGGTCATAAATCCCTTCGCTGTTGATGTTGATGCCTTCTTGTAAATAACTTTCGGCTCTCCCTAAGGCGGCACTATCTGCAAACTGTTTATCAAATTCGACGAGTGCGGCTGCAGCAACCCAGCAATCATGCGAAGTAAAAACAGGCTTGTTCTTGATTGCTTCGATACCTTTGCGGAGAAAATCCCCAATCCGTTGAAGTAAGGCTTGGTGTTCGTTCTCACGAGCAAGCCATCGGTACGCTAGAAAGAGCGCGTGTGCAGTTTCCGCCATCGTAGGAGTTGCGCGTATATCACCTCGAGCGTATCCATCGATTGTACCGTCTGCGCGCTGGGAATGGGTGAGAAATCGCATCGCTAAGTGCAGCCGATTAGAAAGTTCTGAATTGTGATAATATCGAGAATCTGGGGTCATATAGAGAACTGCCAGCGATGCAAGGGTATTTGCTGCTGCTAGTGGTTCACATATCCAGTGCTCCGGGCAGCGGAATCCACCATAATCGCGCTCTGATGGATCGAGTACCTGCAATCGCAAGGCTTGTGCAGCAAACGCCTCTACCACTGCTAATACATTTTCATAATGAATTCTTATCGTCATCAATTTTCCTTTTTAACTTAATGGGGGTATCGTTATCATTTGGGTTATTTGGTATTCACCTTCCTTCAGTGAAAACATTGATTGTGCTATCAAGATTTGTGAGAGATTTGGCTTTAGATTTCAGCTAGGGCGGCGGTGGTGATGTAGATTTTTAGAAATATAGTTATAATGCAACAAATAATCTAACGAATCTTTTATTTAGAGACGTGGAGTTGATTAATCAATGACGCGCTATAGCCCCCTCCAAATCCGTTGTCGATGTTAACAGCGGTCACGCCCGAAGCACAACTATTTAGCATACTCAACAGGGCTGCAACGCCGCCAAAGCTCGCTCCGTACCCAATACTTGTTGGTACGGCGACGACAGGCTTATCCACCAGCCCCCCGACAACACTTGCTAATGCCCCCTCCATGCCTGCCACGACGACGAGCACACGGGCTTGGATTAGTTTTTCATGATTATTGAGTAGACGATGCAAGCCAGCAACGCCGACATCATATAGCCGCTCTACACGGTTGCCCATAATTTGCGCGGTTTCTACTGCTTCCTCAGCCACAGGAATGTCGGACGTGCCAGCGGATACAACTAAGATGCCATCATGCAGTTCACCGGACGATTCCCCAATCGTGATAGTACGTCCCAGCTCATTAAAGCGGGCTGATGAGTCAAGGGCAGCTACCGCGTCGTAAATTTCTGGGGTAGCACGGGTAGCGAGGAGGAGATGACCGGCGGCGAGTATGCGTCTGCTAATCTCCTTTACCTGATCAACCGTTTTCCCTTGACAAAAGATAACCTCTGGGAAACCTTTGCGTAGTTGGCGATGGTGGTCAACTTTAGAAAACCCCAAATCTTCAAACGGTAGATGACGCAGAGATTGTATTGCCTCATTAATATCAACTTCACCGCGTTTAACACCCTCCAAGAGCACGCGTAATCTGTCGAGATTCATTGAACATTCGCTCCAGTAAAGAAGCCACAGACATTTAGCACTTCTACCTGTGGCTTCTGTGTTGGGACAGGTCTCAAGCTGTACTGTCCCTCCTGTTGTGCAAGGTGTGGATTTTAACTAACCGTTTTCTCGGGGTTGGCTTCGGCTTCTTCCTCGTCCTTATCACGAGAAAGGATATTCGCCAGTTCCGACTTCTTTTCGACAAAAGCGGTTTTCCCAGCCTCGACAGCGGCTTTCACACTCTCCGTTGCTCCATCTACTTGTGCTTTCCCTTTGTCGACCAAGTCAGTAACCCTTTCGGTTGTCATATCCCTTGCTCGATGGGCAGTGCTGATGGTTCGGTCCTTGACATCCGTAGAAGCATCACGAATCTTTTCTCGTGTCTCTCTGCCAGCCATGGGAGCAAAGAGTAAACCGAGAAGTGAACCGACTAAGCCTCCCATAAAAAATGCTAAAAGTATAACAAGCCCATTGCCTTGTTTTTCGCTATCCATTTGAGTAACCTCCTTAGTTATAGTTAAGTTTGGGCGTACGTTTACGCCCTTACAATTTTTCCAATGACAACGCGTGAGTGGATCTAATGTGTAAGAAGTGTGATAACCTATCACCCATCATTTTCCGTACTCTAACAAACTCGGCGCAACTGCTACACAACAACGATCTACTCATTTTGTTTTTCATCCGATGTGTGCGATTTCCGCGAGCGACCGAATACCTCCCAGCTTGCTTTAAGCGCACTCCATGCACTGATGACATCTTTGACAGGGACGGAAAGTTGATCTCGATAATATTCCGCATGTTTGATTGTTGTTTGCGAAAAATCTCTGACAGTGTTCACTAATTCATCGATTTTCGCAATGTTTTGGTTTACAGTTTCGGTTATTTCTTGAATGTTATGTGTCGTTGGTAGAATCTCCGACTCACTCATCTGCTGAATGGAAGCGGTAATTCCATTGATATTCTCAAGCAACTGAGGAAGTTTTTGATTCAATTCCGTAACGGTTCCATCTATAGATGTGAGTAAAGTGCTCACATCTTTATGTACACCTACTAGTTGTTCAGTTGCTGTCAGTAGACTCGGAACACTTTTATCTAGCAAGTTTTCCACGGCTTTGAGAGTCTTTCCAATTCGAGATCCCAACCATACTAAAAAAATAGCGATTACCAATAACAATAAACCTAAAGGAATTTGCCAGTAAAGCGGATTATCCATATTTCATTCCTTATGGAGCTATGTCCATCCCGATTTTAGGGGGAGGGTCAGTCAATATTTAAACCTGGTCCGCCACAATTTTCGTGACGGCATCAATTGCTTCTTTCATCTTGCTTGGATCTTTGCCGCCACCTTGAGCAAGCTCAGGACGCCCGCCGCCGCGGCCATCAGCGAGGCGCGTCACGGCTTGAATAATCTTTCCAGCTTGTAAGCCACGTGTTTTTACGAGATCCGAAGTAACACCGGCAGCAAAGACAACATCGTTACCAGTTGCCGAAGCGAGTACAACAACACCAGTTCCAATACGATTTTTCAAATCATCAACAAGTTGTCGGAGCCCGTTTCGATCGGTATTTTCGAGGGCAGCGGCAATCACACGAAAACCGTCAATGGTCGCAGCGTTATTGACTAAATCAGTAACCTGCGATTGCGCCATCTGTGATTGAAGCGCGTTAATCTGTCGTTCAAACTCGCGATTGGTTTGAAGAAGGGCTTCAACCCGTTCAGGGGTTAATTGCTTTGGAACCTTGAGCATATTCGCTATAGCAGCAAGCGTCTCATCTTCGGAGCGGATGTGTTGATAAGCGGCAGCTCCGGTCAATGCCTCAACACGGCGCACGCCTGCAGCGATGCTGCTCTCACTGATAATCTTCACAAGCCCGATTTCACCAGCTGCATGGACATGGGTCCCGCCGCACAGCTCCTGGCTGTAGTCCCCAATTTGCACAAAGCGCACAATCTCACCGTACTTTTCACCGAAGAAGGCAAGGGCACCCCGGTCTTTTGCTGCCTGCAGCGGCAGATATTCGGTTTCGACATCATTATTCAGACGCACCTTGTCGTTGATATCACCCTCTATCTCTTGCAGGTGTTGTGGACTGACAGCCTCGTAGTGCGTAAAATCGAAGCGCGATCTCCCCGACTCAACAAGCGATCCTGCCTGACCCACGTGCGTTCCGAGGACAGTACGCAGGGCATGATGGAGAATATGCGTTGCCGTGTGGCTGACAGCTATGTGTTGACGACGTTGAGCATCAATTTTTGCTTCCACCGGTGTCTGCGGAGTAATCTCGCCTTCAATCACCTTACATTTATGAACGAACAAATCTGGAATAGGTTTTACAGTATCAAGCACTTTAAGTTTCGCATTTTCACTCTCGATGACGCCAACGTCCCCGATTTGACCGCCGGAGTCCCCGTAAAAAGGCGTCTGATTCAGGATGACGGAAACCTCCTCGCCTTCATGGACACCCGATGCCAACTCATCTTCTCGGATGAGAGCGATAACTTCCGCTTCTGCGCGGGCCCGGTCATAGCCTAGAAACGCAGTGGTCTTATATTCTTTGAGGATGTCCGCGTAGATTGCTTCTCCTTTGTCCCCACCACCGGCGGCTTTCCAGTCCGCACGACTGCGCTCTCGCTGCTGCGACATGCTTGCAGTAAACCCATCTTCATCAACGGTAAAGTTGCGTTCACGTGCCAGCATCTGTGTCAAATCTAAGGGGAACCCAAAGGTGTCATACAGCTCAAAGGCTCGGTTGCCTGACAAAACAGATTGATTCTGTGTTTCAAGTTCATCAAGCGAACCTCGAAGAATTTCTAATCCGCGATCAAGGGTCTGATGGAACCGTCCCTCTTCGCCTTGAATAATCCGCTTGATAAAGTCCTGACGAGGCAGCACATCGGGAAAAACAGGACCGAGCTGGTCAATCACCTTATCCACAAGGTTGTAGATGAACGGTTGTTCCATTCCCAACCGTTTGCCATATAGAACAGCACGACGTAAGATACGGCGGATTACATAACCACGCCCTTCGTTGGAAGGCATCACGCCATCGCCTATGGCAAATGTGAGGCACCGAATGTGATCTGCGATAACACGGTGGGGCACACCACGGTCATCGTCAAAATAGTCCCGATTGGTGACGTTAGAGATTTCTTCAAGAATCGGAACAAACACGTCTGTCTTATAGTTAGAATCGACGCCTTGCAGGATGGCAACTATCCGCTCAAAGCCCATGCCGGTATCGACATGTTTCTCCGGTAGCGGATGGAGTTTACCCTCAGCATCTCGATTGTATTGAATAAACACCAAATTCCAAATCTCTCGAAATCGTTCGCTGACATTGGGACCCGTATAGGGATCGTCAACTGACGCCGGATCCATCTCAGGACCGAGATCTACAAAGAGCTCAGAACAGGGACCACAGGGCCCTGTATCTCCCATCTCCCAGAAATTATCTTTGTCAAATCGGCGGATGCGGTCAAGGGGTATATCGGTCTCCTCAAGCCACAGCTTTTCAGACTCGTCGTCGGTGTCGTGAACCGTTGCCCAGAGGAGTTCCTTGGGGACTTTCCAAATTTCTGTAATTAACTCCCAAGCGTAGCCAATTGCTTCGCGTTTATAGTAGTCTCCGAATGACCAATTGCCCAACATTTCAAAAAAGGTGTGGTGTCCCGGGGAGTAGCCGACCTCTTCCAAATCGTTATGTTTTCCACTGACACGCAGCACCTTTTGAGTATCCGCAGCCCGTTTGTATTCGCGTCGCCCTGTTCCCAGAAACACGTCCTTAAACTGATTCATCCCAGCGTTTGTGAATAACAAGGTTGGGTCGTCGGCAGGGATTAACGGAGCACTCGGAACAATTGTATGTCCCTGTTTTCGGAAGTATTCTAGAAAATTCGATCTAATTTCATCTGATTTCATCGTCCATTTCCTTTGATCAATACTTGCCCGATTACACTTTGAATCGTTTCATAGTCAAACCCGCGTCTGAGTAGAAACCCGTGCAGCCGGCGCTTCGCAACCTGCGGTGGGAGAGAGATATAACGCTTTGCCTGTTTCTGTGCCAATTGTAGGGCTGTACTTGCTTCCTCTGCATCGTCAATCCTTTCAAGTACACGGTCTACAGTGGTTCTGTCGATGCTCTGATTAGCTAACTCCTGCTCCAGCATCTTTTTGCCTTTTGGCTTTGAACGTTGACGGCGATTCACCCACGTCTGAGCAAATTTTTCATCTTTGATATGACCGAGCTGCTCCAAGTCTTCCAATGTTGCGTCAATTGCCTGCGGACCAAAGCCTTTCTGTCCAAGCTTATCAATCATCTGACTCTTGCTATAACTCTGGTTGGACAGTAGCTCAAGTGCGTAGTTCCTCGATCGCATTCCTTCGTCTGCTTCAATTAGCTTTTGAAGCACCTCTGCCTCGATTTCTAGTCCAACTCGCAAGCCGAATTTGGGGATGCAGCCTGCATCAACGCTGCCAAAGTACACCCCGTTAAGGGAAAGGATTCGGCGTGAAGGCGTTTCCTCATCTATTTGGATGTCCGTGAGCCGTTTTTTCATCAGAATAGGTACGATAGATTGAGTCTATGAGGCGACTTCCCCCTCCAACCCGTTAATTTCGGCATTTAAGGGCTATGTTGATTATTCACCCGATATTCCTGCCCAGAGTGCACCCCGTTGCAGAAGGGTCCCAAATATCTCATGTTGGCAGGCGTTGGCATCGTGGCCGAGTGCTAGATAGAATACACGACCATTTCCCCAATTTTTTGTCCATGCGACGGGCATCGCATCGCCCTGCCATAACGCAGATGCGAGCACATGGTTGCGCGGATCGTAATCAAGGATATACTGCTCATCCGTGACCATTGTCTCATCGAGCCCCTCGGTGATTGGGTGCTCAGTATCCACGATGCTTACTTGATAATCTCGATAGTGTGGGTGTGTGACAAAATAGCCGCCGACCATTGATCTGTATTCGGGACACTCCCGAAACGAATCAGCTGCGGAGTGCACCCCGACATAACCTTTGCCGGAAGCGATATGATTTAGCAAGCCATTCTTTTGTGCGTCTGTGATTTCCCCAATCGTGTAATAGAAGACAATTAGGTCATACGGATTAAGATTCGGGGCAACCAAGGCATCGAGGTCTTCTTCCGCTGTGGTAATCTCAAATTCATCCCGCTGCAATAGTGCGTCAATTATTGCTTTGCTGCACCCTTTCCAATCGTGAACAGCACCGCCAGCAAACACCAGTGTATTAATCTTTTCCATTACGCCTCCTCCTCATAAAAGGTTGGTAGATTATTCATTAACAATAATTACGATATGAGTACAGGTTTATAATATCATAAGTCTGTGAAAAATACAAGGTATCATTCAAGGAAATCAAAGGTAGGTTTTCCTACCTCGGTCTTTTTATTATTAGGACTTACGCACTTCATTAGTAGGGCACACCCATCGGTGTGCCCGAGGGACTTCTCGATAGAGTTCTTGCTGTAGTTGCCCGATTCATCGGGCGTTGGCAACGGTGTCCCTCGGCAATCAATCGCCGAACGACAAGCCAAAGACTCTCGAAACAGAGGGGTTGAACGTTCAGCTGCATAACTCCTACATTATGTAACGGAATGTAACGGAAATTTGGATTTCGGATTGACAGAAATCAGCCACAATGCTATCTTATTTAGTGGAGAGAGGTGGTTATAATGGAACTGTGGTTTAAGCGCGCAATATGGCTATCAGTTTTATTTTTCATAGGTTGTGGAACAACGTATCAATCCGAGTCAACAAGAGAGCCACCGATTACAAGGCACGATAACTCGTACTTTGAACAGGGAAACATCTATCTTCAAGAAAAGAGGTATCACGAAGCGATTGAACAATATCAGCAGGCGTTGCGCTTAAATCCAGACGTTGCAATTATCCACGCGGCACTCGGTTGGGCGTATTACAACGTGGGAATGTTGGACGCAGCGATTGCCGCAGGTGAAGAAGTTATGCGCTTGGAACCGGATAACCCTGACCTGCCCAAGCTGATGGAGCTGCTTTATCAGGAACGGAATCAACGCCGGTGAAAATTTGAAGCGGTTGATTCGTTAATCAGTTTTTCAGACAGTCAACGTTTTAACAAAGTAATCCATGAACCGACTAGAATCGACGGAGACGCAGACGGAAGTGTTCGGTTCACCCGCCACCGGCACGGTTGCCCCGCGCAAGTAATCTGCCCGCGTTTCAACCTCAATCCGCATCTCGCGTGTCTCACAAAAGGTGCAATCAATGAGGGTTGCCAACGCCAACGGGTCGTGGAGGGTTGGACACGGTTCGGGGTTATCGCCTCCCCATAGATGGATGAGCTCAAAGCAGATTTGGTTAATCGGACGGTCTACTGCCCCTATCGCTTTGACCTGATTGTAGCTCATGATGCACTTTGTTGTAACATCGAGCCCAACCATTGTAATTGGCACCCCTGTACCAAAGAGGACCCGCGTCGCTTCAGGGTCACAGAGCGCATTCCACTCCGGACGCCCCCGGTCCGTTGCACCGCCCATCATGCAGATTTGTGTTTTCTGCGCTAAACGCGGCTCCAAGATGAACGCCGCCGCAATGTTCGTAAAGGGACCGATGGGCACAAGCGTAATGTCTCCATCGCTTGTCATCACTGTGTCGATAATAAAATCCACAGCCTGCCCCTGTTTCGGTTGAATTGATGGCTGTTGTTTTGTCAGTACCTCCATCTGGCGCGGACGGTGGTCTGCTACAACCTTTTCCCAATCCGGAATGGATTGAAGGAGGGTTTTGCCAATCCCTGCATAGACAGGGATATCTGTTTGACCTAACGCTTCCAACAAGCAGCACGCCAATTCTGCACGCTGCGCCGCATTTTTGAAGACCGTTGTCACACCGAGCACCTCAATTTTGCCGCTCATGATTGCAAAAGCCAAAGCGAGTGCATCATCAATATCATCACCAATGTCCGTATCAAGTATGATTTTAGGCATCTTTCCTCCAATATACACTAAATTTCTAAAGCCTTTGAAACTTCGGATGGTTCAGTGATTGCGAAAAGTTTACCAGAAATTGATTTAATAATCCAGAAATAACTGTCCCATTAACGCTGAGAGCCCATAGCCAAATAACTAAACAAGGAAAGGAGAACCGCCATGAAAATTGGTGCTTCGACAATACTGCATCGGGACCGCCCCCTGAACTGGACACTCTTCCGTGAATTTCAGCAGGCAGGCATTGAATCTCTAGAGCTAACAGATTATCACCCCGAATTTTCATACACTGATCTTGAGGCATTTACAGCACTGCATCTAGCGATGAGAGATCTATCGTTACATCTTAACTCGCTTCACATCCATCTGGAAATATTCGACGCTTATGACCTCGCAACGCTCAACGCCGCACAACGGGATAAAACGCTGATTGCCTATCGTCAGGCGGTGGATGTCATGGCGGTTTTAGGTGGGGGTATCCTCGTGACACATCATATCCAGATTCCGGAGCCTGATGAACCCCTCCACGCAGAAAAGCGATCCGCATTTCTGGACAACCTGAACACCGTTGCGGAATACGCAGCCCCCAGAGAGGTCTCCTTTGCGTTGGAAAACACACCGCGTGGTTATACCCGCGAGCCGACACGCCTTGTCGAGCTTATGACGGATGTAGGTGCCCCGAATGTGGGGGTTGTTATTGACACGGGACATCGCAATATCGTGGGTGATCCGGTGGAAGCACTGCGGACCATTGGCGAACATCTCATCACCTTGCACCTGCACGACAATCACGGTGAGCAAGACGAACATCTCTTGCCGGGTCGCGGCACCGTTGATTGGAAGGGGGTTGTGGGAGCATTGAATGAGATTGAGTATTCTGGAGTGTTTATGTACGAACTCAGTAGGCCAAAAGATCTGATGCAAATCCGTCCAAACGCGGATCAGCTCCTCAAACGCGAAGGGTAATTCGCGGGGCGGTTGTCCATTTATCCTTGATCTATGGGCGAACAGTTGATACAATGCGCTCCGTCGAAAGGAAGTGCACATGAATACCAATCCTGAAATCGCAGAAATCAAAAATATTCTCCAACAGCACAGTATAACGCTCCAGTAATACCGTGCAATGCTTCAACAGCATGGGGGGATATTGTTGGAAGTTATCAAGGAACAGAATGACTGGCGCGGCGCGCTATATCAGATTAATAAGCGGTTTGGTACACTTGGTGCACGTATGCGCTCAATGGAAAATCGTATTGTTTCTGTAGAAAATCGAATGAGTTCGCCTGATGCGCGGCTCACTGATACTTACGCTCGCTTGAGCAAAGACATTCGAGATAACTTCAAGTGAACGATTGGACTGACGATTCCGGTGTGGTTCGGTATACTTGCTGCCATCGCCGTTAAATCGGTTAAGGACTAATGGAGGGCACGATGGACGATTTCCTTCACGCATCAATTGCTCGGTTTGCAACACAAATCCGCAAGGGCGAAATCTCTCCCGTTGAACTCATTGGGGCGACACTTCAGGCAATTGATCGGTATGAACCACAGTTGAATGCCTTCATTACAGTATTTCGTGAGGAGAGCCTCGAAAGTGCTAGACAGGCGGAGGCAGAGATAAGAAGCGGGAAGAATCGCGGGCCGCTGCACGGAATACCAATCGCCCTCAAGGATATAATCTGCGTTGAAGGAACACAGAGCACATGTGGCTCAAACTTCTTTTCAGAGGAATCTCCGCAATTCGACGCCACGCTGGTATCTAAGCTGAAGAGTGCCGGGGCTATCATCATCGGTAAGACCAATTTGCACGAATTCGCTTTCGGTGTGACGACGGAGAATCCACACTTTGGAGCGACCGCCAATCCTTGGGACACCTCGCGTGTACCGGGCGGGTCGAGTGGAGGGTCGGCGTCAGCCGTTGTTGTGGGCTGCTGTGCCGGTGCATTGGGAAGCGATACCGGCGGGTCAATCCGTATCCCGGCGGCGGTATGTGGACATGTGGGGTTGAAACCGACCTATGGGCGAATCAGCGCGCACGGCGTGATTGAACTGGCGCAGTCTCTCGATTGTGTCGGCCCCATGTGCCGCTATGTTCACGATGTCGCACTGATGATGAATACCCTTGCTGGTTACGATTCGCGTGATGTACACAGCGAAAATCGACCTGTGCCGGACTACACCGAGGGATTAGAACAACCCATCCGCGGACGCAGGGCAGGGGTTCCGAAACAGCATTTTTTTGATAACCTACACCCGGAAATTGAGCAAACTGTCGGTAACGCTATCAAAGTCCTAGAGGGATTGGGGGTAGAGATTGTCGAACTCGATCTGCCATCTGTGGAGGCGGGGCATGAGGCGACACTGACACTTTTGATGGCGGAGGCGGGTCATTTTCATCAGCAGCGTCTCGCAGCGCATCGAGAGGATTATGGGGTTGATGTGCGGGAGCTACTTGAAGATGGCCTGTCTTTATCGGCGTCGGACTATATTAGAGCGGTTCGGGTACGGGAGATCGCCAGACGCGAATTTGCCCGAGTGTTTGAGGAAGTTGACTGCATTTTATCACCTACTGTTCCCATCCCTGCTCCGCTTCGGAGCACGCATGATTTGTCTGGGAGCAGCGAGTCCAATCGCATCCGACCGCGCTTGACGCAGAACACTCGTCTGTTTAACCTGATCGGTTTGCCCTCAATCTCTGTGCCGTGTGGCTTTGCACAGGTCAAAGATTCCGATAGTGGGGAAGGTTTGCCCGTCGGGTTACAGATTTCTGGGTCGTGGTGGTCTGAAAAAACGCTGCTGCAAGTCGCCCATGCTTATGAACGTGCAACACCTTGGCACACTATAAACGTAAAGCGTGAAACGTGAAATGTTTTTAATGGTTAATTAACTGTCGTTATGATATAATTAACACTGAATAATACGTGATGCGTAAAGAAGAGGATTTTACGTATTACTCGTTACGTATTATTTTTGAACGCCCTTCCCTCAGTTGAGACAGGAAATTGCCCCTAGGTAGCAACTTGCGTTATTTCTAAGGAGACTAGCATGTGCGGACGATTTACATTGAAAACGGCCCCTGAGACTTTGACAGAAACTTTTCCCGGCTTCACAATCCCCGATGAACTGAGTCCCCGTTACAATATCGCTCCCTCTCAGGAGGTCGCTGTCGTACCGAACAAGGGTGAGAACAACGTAGAATTTTTCCAATGGGGACTGATTCCGTCTTGGGCAAAGGATCCCAAAATCGGCAATCGCATGATTAATGCGCGTGCCGAAACCTTGGCGGAGAAACCTTCCTTTCGGACCCCCTACAAGCGACGCCGATGCCTCATCCTTTCCGATGGGTTTTATGAATGGCGGAGTGAGCCGGGGAGCAAATCCAAAACCCCGATTTATGTTCGACTCAAATCTGAGAAACCGTTTGCCTTTGCGGGGTTATGGGAGGCGTGGTATCCCCGTCCAGACGATGAGCCCCTGCTCTCCTGCACGATCATTACTACCTCGCCTAACTCACTCATGGAGACCATCCACCGGCGAATGCCGGTTATCCTAGAACCCGATGCCTATAATCTGTGGTTAGATCCGAGCGAGCAAAGTGCTAAGCAGTTGGATGGACTCCTCAAGCCCTACCCCCCTGAAGAGATGATGGCTTATCCGGTTTCACGCCTTGTCAATCGCCCCAGTAACGACTTTCCTGATTGCGTCGCACCCGCGGAGGGGTAAAGACGAGAAAACCAGAAAACGGGCATCCGCCTTCCACTCTATGAGGAGCGATATGCCTATAGAACGGCGATAGACTCAACCCTCGCGCCCCAGAGGAGCGCAATAGATAGTAGCACAGGTTCCCAACCTGTGATCTGTTCGTAAGTCAATTGCATCGCAGGTCAGGAAACCTGCACTACATTTAAGCCCGTGGATTGAGATTCATATCTGGACTTCACAATGGATTCAATTTCGAGGAAAGGAGACGAATGGCAAACTATCAAGAACTCGCAAATTTGGTTTGGAATGTGGCGGATGATGTGCTGCGGGGACTGTTCAAACCACACGAATACGGCGACATTACCCTCCCGTTTCTGGTGCTGCGCCGGTTGGACTGCATTTTAGAAGAGGACGGACGAAAAGAGAAAGCCATCAATGCCTACAAGCTATACGAATATAAAGTCTCTGAAGACGCACTACCGCCGATTATTATGAAAGAGACAAACACCAGTTTCTACAATACCTCCCAGTACGACCTATCTCGGTTGAAAGCGGACCCGAACAATATCTACCTCAACTTTGAGAACTACCTCAACGGATTCAGTAAGGACGTGCGCGACATCATTGAAAACTTCAATCTCAATCGGTTTATCGAGCGACTGCACAAAAACAACAGGTTGTTCATCTTCTGCGATAAGTTTACTGAAGTCGATTTACACCCAAATCAGGTAGACAATCACACGATGGGGCAGGTGTTTGAGGAGCTGCTCCGCCGATTCTCGGAGATGTCCAACGAAACCAGCGGGGAACACTACACGCCGCGGGATGTGGTGCGGTTATTGGTCTCGGTGCTATTTGCGGAACACCGTGAAGATCTACGTGGGCAGGGGGTTATACGCAGTATCTTTGACCCATGTTGCGGGACAGGCGGCATGTTAACGATTGGGAAGGACTACTTTCGTGAACAGATTAATCCGGAGGCCGATATTCGGTTGTTGGGTCAGGAACTGAACGCACAGACCTATGCAATCTGCAAGTCGGATATGCTTATTACTGGAGAGGACCCCGACAATATTCAACTCGGCTCCTGCCTCTCCGAGGACCAATTTCAGGGAGCACGCTTCGATTATATGATAACGAATCCACCCTTTGGCGTCAGTTGGAGGTCTGATGAAGCGACGGTGAAAGCGGAAGCGCAGACCGCCTATGGTAGATTCTCAGCCGGTACACCTCGCTCCTCCGATGGGGCGTTGCTGTTCTTGCAGCACATGCTCTCCAAGATGGAGGATCGCGGGAGTCGGGTCGGAATTGTCTTTAACGGGTCGCCGCTCTTTACGGGTGATGCCGGCAGCGGTGAAAGCGAAATCCGACGCTGGATCATCGAAAACGACTGGTTGGAGTGTATTATCGCACTGCCCGATAAGCTGTTTTTCAACACCAGTATCTCCACCTATATCTGGATCTTGACGAACCAAAAATCAGGGGGCCGACAGGGTAAGATACAATTAATCAACGCCGTTGACTGCTTCGATAAGATGAAAAAAAATCTTGGAGACAAGGGGGTTTTTATCTCTGATAGCCATATCCGTCAAATAGTGGAGCTGTACGCCAACTTTGAGGAGACTGAACACTCCAAAATCTATCCAAACGACTTTTTCGGCTACACGAAAGTAAGGGTTGAGAGACCGCTCATTGACTCGGAGACAGGGGTTGTCCTCCGGGACAAGCGGGGGAATCCGAAACCGGATCCCGCCCTGCGAGACTATGAGCGCGTCCCCCTCACAACGGAGATTGATGATTACTACCAACGAGAGGTTAAACCACACCTACCGGACAGCTGGCTAGACAGAAAGAAGGATAAGGTGGGATACGAGATTAACTTCAATCGGTATTTCTATCAGTACACACCGTTGCGATCGCTCAAAGAAATTGCCGATGAAATACTAACACTTGAGCGGAAAAGCGAAGGCTTACTGAATGAGGTTTTGGGACTATGAGGTGTTATTGATTTGCTGGTATAACGCAAGCGATGCAGTTAGGCGACTTTTTTTGCAAAATATGCGTTTCTAACAACAGAAATGGTATCATATATGTCAGGGGTAATCATAAAGTAGTAGGGACGCTCCGCGTGCTGTAACCCCCACAACCTGAGCCCCTATCTGTTCCGTGTAACCTGCTTCATCTGCTGACTCCGCGATTCAGACAATAATTATGCACACCCCTCAGCTTAACCATAACCAATTGGAGATAAGCAATGAATGAACAAACTATTTTCACTGTCAATAACGAAGATCTTGGCAGGCTCAAGCCGCCAGAAGCAGCTTTGTTTTTTAGAGAATTACTTTGGGCTGAGGCGCGGAGACTCGGTATAGAAATCAGCAAGATTAATGTGTCGATTCAAACCGATGTCCCAGATGGGGGAGTTGATGCAGTCGTTGTTGAAAATGAGACTTCGGTCCCGAGTGATCTGATTAAAACAGGGCAGACCAGTTACCAGATTAAATCGGGGCAAAGCTTCAGGCCATGGCAGGAATCAGAAATTCGGAAGGAACTCTTCGGCGAAAGAATACCACCAAATAAACAGAACCTTGGTGAAAGTATTCAAGCTTGCCTTGATAATGATGGCACTTATGTCCTGGTTTGCACTGCGATTGACCTAGTTGATTCCCAACATAGAGACACCGTTTCTCACATTAAGAATTACCTAAAGCAGTGTGGTTACCCGAACCCCAAATTTGATGTGTGGAGCCAAAATACTTTGTGCGGTTTCCTTAAGATATTTCCATCTTTGGCTTTGCAGATAAATGGACGCGGAGAAGCAGCATTTCAAACACACAATAGCTGGAGGCAAGATGCTAACATGCGATTTCCATTCGTTTCTGGGCAATCGCAGCGGGAATTGATTGCAAACATTCAAAACGAATTGCGGCGAAACGATGACACAGTTCATGTACGGGTGTTGGGTGCCCCTGGTATTGGTAAAACGAAACTTGCTTTGGAAGCAACAAGAACTGAAGATTTATCTCCACTTGTTATTTACTGTTCAGCTTCTCAGTTTCGGGACAGTGTTTTGATGAATCAACTTCTCCGAGATGACAACCAATTTTCTGCTGTTTTGGTAATTGATGAGTGCGATCCGGATAGTCGATCATACATCTGGGATAAATTGAGATATCGTGGACCGAGGATTAAATTGGCTACCATCTATAATGACTACGAGGAGGAGGCCGGAGGCATTGCCTATTATGATACTCCACCACTAGAAGCCGAACAGATTCGCAACATCATCATTCATAAATATCCGATGCCCGCGGCCCAAGCTGACCGATGGGCTGACCTTTGTGATGGTTCACCAAGGGTGGCGCATATCATCGGCGAGAATTTGATGAATTATCCAGAAGATCTGCTCAGACCTTTAGGCACTGTTAATATTTGGGAACGATACATTGTTGGAAGAGCGAATCCAGATAGCCAAGAAGTTAAAGAGATGAGACGAGTACTTCGATACATTGCTCTCTTTAAGCGGTTCGGTTATGAGCGATTTGTTGTGCGTGAAGCCAAAGCCATTGCTCAAAAGGTTGAGATCAGATGGGATAAATTTCAAGAAATCATCGAGGAGCTGAAAAACCGTAAAATCCTGCAAGGTGAGTATACATTGTATATTACACCAAAAGCCCTCCATATCAAGTTGTGGATAGAGTGGTGGGATATTTATGGTAGAGGGTTTGACCTTGAGGAATTTAAACAAGGCCTAAAACCAGAACTACTTGAGTGGTTCTATGAGATGTTTCAATATGCTGCCGAATCGGAAGCCGCATCAAGAATTGTCGAGGACCTTCTCGGTCCTAACGGACCCTTTCATAACGATGCAAATCTGAAAACTAGGCTGGGCAGCCGTTTTTTTTTAGCACTGACTGAAGCGAATCCGACATCTGCCCTAAGATGTCTAACGAGAACGATAGGGAGCTGGGATAGAAATGCCCTTTTACAATTTACGGAAGGACGAAGGAATGTAGTATGGGCACTTGAAAAAATTGCCATGTGGGAAGATCTGTTTGCCGATGCCGCACGGTTACTTCTTGCCCTCGGTGAAGCGGAGAATGAAGGCTTTTCAAACAACGCCAGTGGTGTGTTCGCAGGACTCTTTTCACCAAGGCCCGGCAGAGCCGGCCCAACCGAAGCCTCCCCGGCAAAACGGTTTTCTATTTTAAAAGAGGCGTTTGAATCCGGTTCAAAGGAACGTCGCCTTCTTGCGGTGAAGGCCTGTGATGCTGCGTTACAATTAGAAAGTTTTTCAAGAACGTATGGTGCTGAATACCAAGGGTTACGTTCGGAGCCTAATTTTTGGATACCCAAAACATACGGCGAACTTTGGGACGCCTACAAGCGAGTATGGCAACTCCTATCTGAACAATTAGCAGGTTTGCCCGAAGATGAGCGTAAAGAGGGGGTAGACATTTTAATCGGCCATGCACACCATATTGGGAGAATTGAGGACCTGAGCAATCTGGTCGTTGACACAATTCGGATGCTCGTAGAAGAAGCATTTGTTAATGAAAAGCAGATTATTGCAAAAATTGTTGAATTTTTTTACTATGAAGGCAAGAAATTATCTGTGGAAACCCGACAACGTTGGGAACAACTGCGTGACGAATTAGTTGGTTCGGACTTTCATTCTCTGATGCAACGGTATGTTGGGATGGGTTTGTTTGAAGACCAATTTGACGAAGAACGAAATTACTCAGATCAAGTGCAACCTAAAGTTGAAAAACTTGCCCAGCAAGCTGTTGATACTCCTTCCCTTTTGCAATCTGAACTGCATTGGCTCGTTACAACAGAAGCACAGAAGGGGTACCATTTTGGAAATGAACTTGGGAAGAAAGATGATGGATTCACTCTTCTACCGACACTTCTCTGTGCCCAACGAAACGGTGGGGAAAATGCGAGTGTTTATTTTCTAGGAGGCTATTTCCGCGCAATCTTTGACAGAGATGTGTTGCAATGGGAAGAACAACTTGACGCACTGGTTAATGATGGCACTCTCAATATAGTAATTCCAGAACTCACGTGTCGTTCTGGCCTGACAGATCGAGCGGGTTTGCGGGTTCTCGAACTTGCTACGAGTGGCATCATCGGTGTCAATCACTTCGGAATTTTCGCCTACGGTAAAGCTACTGAAAGTCTGTCCAATGAGGTCTTCACTGCGTGGATCAAGTTTCTACTGAATGTAACGGAGGAATCTGCTACGTTAATTGTATTGAAGCTTTACCACTATTACTACGTTTTCCAAAAATCAAAACCAGCTTTACCGTGCGACTTGACGTTCCGGGTGCTTATGCAGCCCTTTCTGTTTGAAGGGTTAGACCTACATCAATTTGATACAACGATAGATTACTGTTGGACAGAGATTGGAGAAGCGTTCCTACATCTTTATCCTGAAAAGGGTTTAGAACTTATAGGGCCAATGCTCTCTCACTTTGGTCAAGATGGGGCAATTATTAATGTTGATTCACAAACATGCTCGGTGCTGGATAAAATTACGGAGCGGTATCCCGCGGAGGTGTGGAGGCAAGTCAGTCCACTCTTAGAGAACCAAACGGATTTTTCAAGAAGGGACAATCTAGAACGGTGGCTTAGAGAGGGAAGTTCCTCGGTAAGAGAAAAAAGAAAAGGAGCACTAACACTTATTCCACGTGAAAAAATTTGGGAATGGGTTGATGAGGATATAGAAAATCGTGCTTGGCATCTTACAACTTTTGTTCCTAAAACCCTTTCAGTAGAGGAGTGGGAAACTTCTTTGATGCAAGAAATTCTTGTTCGCTACGGCACACAAAACGATGTCCGAAGCAGTCTAATGGAAATTTATCCAGTAGAGGGATGGCATGGACCTACCAGCTTGCACTTCGATGAAAAAAAAGAGAAGCTGCTTTGTATCAAAGCAAGCGAAGATGACGAGAATGTCAAGCGATGGATTGATGAATTTGTGGGGGGATTGGAAGAGTATATTGAACATGCAAAGATTGACGAGGAAAGAGAGTTCTAGACAGATACGCTTTTAATCAAAATTACTGTTTAAGTTTAGTACACACCGCTGTGCTCACTGAAGGAGCTTATTGGTTAGTTGCTAGTGCTTGAACAAGACAGTGAAAGTTTGCTGAGCGAGGCTTAGAATGATGAGGCGTTATCCTGAATATAAAGAGAGCGGTGTCGAGTGGATTGGGGAGATACCAAAACACTGGACGCTCACAAGATTGAAATATGTTTCCAATATCCCGGTGACTTATGGTCTGAATATTGAGGCGGATAGGTATACTACAGAAGGGATCCGGTTAATCAGAGTTACTGATATTGATGAAAGTGGAGGTCTCCGACAGAAGGGAGTTTATTTGTCTGAAGATTGTGTTCCTCAAGAACAGGTCCTTAATAGTTATGACTTGCTTTTGTCTCGTAGTGGGACAGTAGGAAAATCTTACCTACACCTCAAAGGAGACAAACACACTAGTGCCGGCTATCTCGTTAGGTTTAATTTTGGTGATTACTGTACATCAAAATTCATCTATTACGTGACACTATCACACTTTTATAGGAATTGGCTTGAGCAGCAGGTAATCATTTCGACAATCCAGAATGTTAATGGTGAAAAGTACTCAAATTTTCAACTCCCTATTCCTTTGCACCGAGAAAAAATCCAAATTGTTAACTTCCTCGACCGCAAGACAGGACAGATTGACGAGCTCATCCGCATCAAAGAACGACTGGTAGAACTGCTGCAAGAACAACGAACTGTCGTGATAAATCAGGTGGTAACCCAGGGGCTTGACCCGAATGTGGAGATGAAACCGTCGGGGGTGGAGTGGATTGGGAAGATACCAAAGCATTGGGAAATAACGAAAATAAGACATATCGCAACCTTTGTAAGCCAGAAATCGACACCTGAGATAGATGCTATAAAAATTTCACCTGAAAATGTTGAATCGGAAACAGGCAAAGTCCTTGATCTTTACAGTTCCTATGATTCCACTGGTGTGAAATTCCAAGCTGGCGATCTGTTATTCAACAAACTGCGCGTTTACCTCAGCAAGGTGGTTTTTACAGAATATAACGGTTACTCCCTCGGTGAAATGATAGTAATAAGACCCTCTTTACAAGACTCAGGTAAACATCTCTTCTATCTGATGCTATCCTGCCGTTTCATTGAATACTGTAATTCTATATCCAAGGGAGTGAAAATGCCACGAACAGACGTTGATGACATTCTGAATGCACAAATCCCTCTAGCCTCATTTTCCGAACAAATCCAAATCGCCAACTTCCTTGACCGCAAGACAGGACAGATTGATAAACTGATAGCCGCAGAGCAGCGAAAAATTGAACTCCTCAAAGAGTACCGCCAATCCCTCATCTCCGAAGTGGTGACCGGCAAGATAGATGTCCGAAACGAGGTGTAGACCATGCCGACGTATAAAGAAGCAGATTTTGAGGATCACATCGAAGCACACCTGAATCGGTCCGGCTACCGCTCTCGACAGCCTGCCCTCTATAATAAAGACCTTTGTTTGATACCCAATGAAACGCTGCAATTTATTCGAGATACACAACCGAAGGAGTATCAGAAACTGGAACGCCAGTACAAGGGGAAGACACAGGTTAGCCTGCTCAACCGTGTGAATAAAGAGATAGAGCGGCGAGGGGTGTTGGATGTACTGCGGAAAGGTGTTAAAGATAGAGGGTGTTACTTTGACCTGACCTACTTTCGTCCGTCAAGTGGCATGAATCCCACCCATCAGGCCCTCTACGATCAGAACCGATTCTCTCTGATTCGGCAGCTGAAGTATTCACAGCGGAACGAAAAATCGGTTGATATGGCGTTGTTCCTCAACGGGCTGCCGTTAGTGACGATGGAACTGAAAAACAGCCTCACCGGGCAGGTGGTGACAGATGCGGAGAAACAGTACCGGATTGACCGAGATCCGAGAGAGCCGTTGTTCCAATTCAGGCGGTGTCTGGTTCACTTTGCGGTGGGCGTCGAAAAGGTCTCGATGACGACGCGATTACAGGGGGACGGGACACGATTCTTTCCATTTAACAAAGGTATCGAAAACCCGGTGAATCCAAACGGTCACAAGGTCGCCTACCTGTGGGAGGACATCCTACAACCCGATAATCTGATGGAGCTCATGGACAACTTTATCCATGAGCAGGAGGTTACGGAAAAGGTTTACGACCGTGAAATCGGCGGGGTGAAAGATGTGAAGCATCGTGGGCTCATTTTCCCACGATACCATCAGCTCGACCTGATTCGTTGTTTGAAAGAGGCTATCGTTGCGGAGGGGGTTGGGCACAACTATCTAATCCAACACGCCACAGGGAGCGGCAAGTCGAACTCCATCACGTGGTTGGCGCACCTGCTCACGCATCTGTACCGTTCGCCGACCGATACCGATCGAATCTTTGACTCTGTCATCGTCGTGACCGATCGGCGCGTGCTTGACAAGCAACTGCAGGAGACGATTAAGCAGGCGGAACAGGTCGCAGGCGTGGTGCATCCCGTTGATGCAGCTTCGGCACAGCTCCGGGGATACCTTGAATCCGGCAAAGACATCATCATCTCGACGATTCAGAAATTCAGCGTGATTGCCGAGGAGATTGGCAAACTCAAAAGCAAGACCTTCGCCGTGATTGTTGACGAAGCACACTCCTCGCAGAGCGGTGAGTCCGCAAGGAACCTCAGAGCCTCGCTCTCGAAAGGGATTGAGGAAGGGGTAGCAGAAGAGGACGCCGACGAAGTCTCGGATATGGACGAGCGGATTATTGAGGAGATGGAGCAGCGCAGGGCACAGGATCATATCTCCTACTTCGGTTTCAGCGGCACGCCAAAGAACAAGACGTTGGAACTGTTCGGACGGAAAGACGAATACGGCAATTTTGTCCCGTTCCACGTCTATTCAATGCATCAGAGTATCAGCGAAGGCTTTACACTGGACGTGCTGCAGAACTACACCACCTTTAAGAGATACTTTCAATTGGTCAAGAGTGTGCCGGAGGATAAAGCGTATGAAAAGGCGCGGACGCTGCGGATGCTGACCAACTACGTTGATCTACAGCCACAAAGCATCGAGACCAAGACCCAGATTATCCTAGAGCACTTCGCCCAAAGGACCGCAAAGACGATCGCAGGGAAAGGACGGGCGATGCTGATCACACCGTCGCGGTTGCACTGCGTCAGATATAAATTGGAATTCGATAGGCGGATGCGGGAGATGGGTCTCCTTTACGGTTGTCTGGTGGCGTTCAGCGGTACGGTGCACGACACCGATAACGGGCGGGACTACACGGAAGACGGAATGAATGGGTTGCCGCCGAGCGTTTCGATTGCGGACAGTTTCAAGAGTCCTGAGCATCGGATTTTGATTGTGTCGAATAAGTTTCAAACTGGTTTCGATGAGCCGCTGCTACAGACGATGTACGTCGATAAACGGTTAGACGGGCTTCAATGTGTCCAGAGTTTGAGCCGCCTGAACCGTGTCGCTCCCGGTAAGACGGATACGCTGGTGCTCGATTTTGTGAATGAACCGGACCAGGTACAGGCGGCGTTTCAGCAATACTATCAGACCACAACGCTCGCAGAGGAGACCGACCCGAATCGGTTGTATGACCTACAGCGTGAATTGGATGGTTTTGACCTCTACGATGAGGATACCATCGACCAATTTTGCCGCATCTTTTATGACTCGAGTCGGCCGGATCAACTTCTACAGAGCATCCTCGATGGCGTCGTCGAGAAGTGGTCAGCACTTGAAATGAATGAGCGGGAAGAATTCCGCTCTACCTTGCAGCGTTATATCCGCCTCTACGGATACATCTCACAGTTGATTACCTTCACGGACGTAGCGTTGGAAAAGCTGTACATCTTCGGGCGCACTCTGAACAAAAAGCTGCCGAAACGGGATCACCCTGACCTACACGATGTCTTGGCATCTGTGGACTTGGATTCGTTCCGTGTGCAGAGAACCCATGACAGTCTACAACTCTCCCTTGAGGAGAAAGATAGCGAGGTCGAAGGGATTGGCAGCGATGTCGTTACAATCAGAGAGCCGGAGCAGGATTTCCTCTCCAATATCGTTCAAGCCTTGAACGAGGCCCATCAGACAGATTTTACAACAGAGGATAGGGTTGACATTGAGACCATTCACCAAAAAGTACACGGGAACGAAGAACTGCGGCAGGTAATCGAGGGAGATAATACGGATACCAATAAACGGTATAAGTTTGATCAGGTGATCGATGAAATTTTATTGGATTTCGTCAATAGTAAGCTGGGGCTCTATACAAAATTATCGAAACCGGAGGTCAATGCGGATCTCAAACGTCAGCTCTATCAAGCCTATTGTGAGGGACTGAGCTGGAGCTAATGAAGGAGAAAGATTAATGGCAAATGCGAAGATTACCAAAATCGAAACAGTAATTTTTGAATACGAGATTCAGGATATGGGCACCGATTATAACGGCTTTAACCTCGTCTACGACGAGGGCAATGTCCATAAGATGCAGTCGTCAATCCTGCGGATTCATACCGATATCGGGGTTGTCGGTGAATCCACCGGCCGGCAGATATCCGCAAATATCGCCCACTATGTACTGGGAAAGAGTCCCTTTGAACGTGAAAAGATATACAACGATCTCAAGCGGGGGTTGCGCCATACCGATCGCACCGCTATCAGTGGGCTCGATGTGGCGTTGTGGGATTTTGCGGGCAAGGTATATGATGCCCCGATTTGCCAACTGCTCGGCGGTTGGAGAAAAACTATCCCGGCGTATGCTAGTACCTACCACGGCGATGAAAGCGGTGGACTGAGCACACCTGAGGCATTTGCTGATTTTGCCGAGCAATGTGCCGAGTTAGGGTATTCTGCCTTTAAGATTCACGGCTGGGGGAACGCCCCCATTGAACGGGAGGTGGCGAATATCCACGCGGTCGGACAGCGTGTGGGAGATCGGATGGACTTGATGGTCGATCCTGCCTGTGAGTTAGAAACCTGGGCGGACGCGCTCAAAGTGGGTAGGGCATGCGACGCTGAGAATTTCTTCTGGCTAGAGGACGCGTACAAAGATGGCGGGGTCTCGATTTTCGGTCATCGGAAACTGCGAGAACTAATTAAAACACCGCTATTGCAAACAGAACATATCTTTGGACTGGAACAGCACGTCGACTTCATCGTTAACGGGGGTACAGATTTTGTGAGAACCGGCACTTACGAGGATGGTGGTATCACCGGCGCAATGAAGGTAGCACACGCTGCTGAAGGTTTCGGCTTGGATGTGGAGTTCCACGGCGGAGGTATAGCCCATCGCCACTGCATCGCGGCTATCCGCAACACCAATTACTACGAACTGGGTCTGTTGCACCCGCTAATAAGCAATACAAAACCGCCTATCCATCCGCCCGAATTTACGGATGAACTGGAGAATATTGACGCCAATGGACATGTGCCGGTGCCGCAAGGACCGGGGCTCGGTGTGGAATTGGATTGGGACTATATTAATGCCCATCATGTCAATACGGTTGTCTACGAGTGATGCTGTCTCCCCCTTTTGCAATCTCTCATGATTGAATGAGCGTTCCTGCTCACAAGCAAAATCTGGGGTGATTGGGCACGGAGCCAATCTGCAGGGTTTCCCGATACATGCTCTTCAAACGGTATACACTTCTCTCCTTTCCCGCAGCACAGTGTGATACATCAAACCAATATTGTCCTCGTGCAGCTCTAAGTCATTGGGTGTTGCCATTAAAATATCGAAAGGCACTCCTAACCCTCTAATTTGCCGGTATAGGAGCTGTGCAGTCCGTCGTCGGCAGACGCCTTCGGGTATTACCACAAACCCATCAATATCGCTGTGGGGTTCCATCTCGCCCTGAGTCGCTGAACCCAAAAAATGATTCGTAGGGGTTGAACAATTTTGGCAATGCGTCGCATCAATTGCTCGATTACCTCAGGCTCGGATTGCATATTCGGTCTCCATTGCTGCGATAATGCTTTTTGTTCTGATAAGTGTGTATTAGAGCACAGTTCGTCCAAACGTCAATAAGCTCATAGAAGGTGCACATATAGAAAAAGATTGTCAGTCTGCACAAAAGCGTGTTAAAATGTAGATGTGTTTTTAAGCGGTTGAACCCTTTCAAACGATTGTTGTTCCCTGTGTTACTAAGGTCCCAACTAGCGGCACACCATGGGGAGTGATTGCATGGATATAGGAAGTATCATACTCTTTGTTAAGGATATGCGGATTGTTACTGCATTTTACAGGGATGTTGTTGGATTGCACCCTGACGAAGATCAGCCAGCTCCGGCGCACCGATTTTTCCGCTTTAACACCGGGCAGTGTAAACTCTGCTTGCACAGTGCAAGTAAACCAAACGGCGGGAGGCAAAAGGTAGTCTTTCACGTCGAAAGCGTAAAAGTGGTTCACGATGCCCTCAAGGCGAAAGGGTTGCGATTGGGACCGTTAAAAAATGTAGAAGACGGATTAGCGTGTTTCGATATTTCAGATCCTGAGAGTAACAAAATTCAGTTCTGGGGAAACTACTAGCGAAATTCTCAGTCGAAAGATTCAAAGCAACTTTTAGTTCAACCACATTTTCTGGAGGAATTTGATGTATACAATTGCCCTCATCCCCGGCGATGGGATTGGCCCCGAGGTGACAAATGAAGCAATGAAGGTCTTCGGGGCCGCTGCGGACAAAACAGGCTTCAAATACGAAACCGTTGAATACGACTTCGGCGGCGAGCGTTACCTCGAAACTGGAGAAATCTTGCCAAACAGTGCGCTCGACGAATTTCGGCGGACGGACGCCATCTTTTTGGGTGCCATCGGCCATCCCGATGTGACACCGGGTATCTTGGAAAAAGGGATTTTATTGCGAACCCGCTTTGAATTAGACCTTTATATCAACCTTCGGCCCGTCAAGCTCTACCCCGGCGTCTGGACACCCATTAAAGACAAAGGCCCTGAAGAGATTGACTTTATCATTGTTCGGGAGAACACGGAAGGCTTATACGCCGGAATCGGTGGATTCTTGAAGCACGGAACCCCTGATGAAGTCGCCATTCAGGAGATGATTAATACGCGCAAAGGGGTGGAGCGCTGTATCCGTTACGCCTTTGAACTGACTCGAAAGCGGAATAAAGTGAAGCAGCTGACCTTGTGCGATAAGGCAAATGTGCTGACGTATGCACATGACCTCTGGCGCCGCGTTTTCGATGAGGTGAGTGCTGAATATACCGACATCAAAACGGACTACGCTTTCGTCGATGCGACAACTATGTGGATGGTTAAAAATCCGGAATGGTTTGATGTCATTGTGACCTGCAACATGTTCGGCGACATTATCACAGACCTTGGTGCAATGATTCAAGGCGGAATGGGGATTGCTGCGTCAGGCAATCTCAATCCTGAGAGCGTCGCTATGTTTGAACCCATTCACGGTTCTGCTCCGCGATACACAGGGAAAAACCAGATTAACCCGATCGCAGCGATCAGTGCCGCCGGCATGATGCTTGACCATCTTGGTGAAACGGAAGGCGCAGCTTTGGTTGACGGAGCGGTGAGTGACCTGCTTGCCAGTGGAAAAATCAAAGACCTCGCTGCCGGACGGATGGGATATACTACAACGCAAATCGGTGACATGGTTACAGCGTCGATCGCCGATTGAGTTGGCAGGTTGGGGAATTTAGACGCTGAACGCCAATTCATTGCACACTGAAAAAGTATTACAACGATGAGAAGATCTCAACTATTCGGTCGCACCCTTAGAGAAATTCCATCAGAGGCGGAAATCTCCAGTCATCAACTGCTGTTACAGGCTGGCATGATTCGTCGACTCGTAGTGGGGATGTATAGCTATCTGCCGCTCGCTCAACGTGCCTTACGCAAGATTGAAAACATCATCCGCGAAGAAATGGACCTCATCGGGGGACAGGAAATCGATATGCCACTTGTCCAGCCTGCGGGGTTATGGCAAGAAACGGGTCGCTGGGAGATGCTTGTCGGTAAGGAGTTGGCTGGATTTGACGATCGATTTGGGCGAAAACTGGTGCTCGCGATGACGCACGAAGAGGCAGTCACCGACCTCGTCAGGAATCAAACCAATTCCTATCGGCAGCTACCAATGATGCTCTATCAGATTAAGCTGAAATTTCGGGATGAACCGCGGCCACGCGCAGGCTTAATTCGTGTCCGTGAATTTGCTATGAAAGACGCCTATAGCTTCCACGCCGATGAAGCAGATCTGGATAGATACTATGCACAAGTCCATCAGACATATCTCAACATTTTTCATCGTTCAGGAATTGAGGTCATTGCGGTAGAATCCGATCCCGGAATAATCGGAGGGACAGAGGCTCATGAGTTCATGCTGATTGCGGATTCCGGCGAGGATAAAATTATCTTTTGCAACAGTTGTGATTATCGGGCAAACGCTGAAGTTGCGGTGATGCAAAAATCACAGGTGGATAATGGGGTGCCTCAATCAATAGAAGAGATTGCGACACCCAACCAAACGACAATCGAAGATGTTGCAAATTACCTCGGCGTCGAAAGAGCACAAACGCTCAAGGCGGTATTCTATTCAACGGACGAAAATCTTATTTTCGCGGCGATTCGCGGTGATATTGAAGTGAGCGAAACAAAACTCAAGAAGGCTGTAGGAGCGACCGATCTCCGGTTCTCAACTGATAAGGAGCTGCAACAATACGGTCTGGTCGCTGGCTATGCCTCACCAATTGACGTGAAAGGCATCAAAGTGGTCGTCGATGATTCAGTCGCATCCACCACCAATCTAGTCGCCGGTGCCAATAAGCCGGGACACCATCTGAAAAACATGAATTTCCCACGTGATTTTAAGGCGGATGTCGTCACCGATATTTCGATGGCGCAAGATGGAATGACCTGTATTCATTGTGGGGGAACATTGACCGAAAAACGCGGAATTGAAGTCGGCAACATCTTTAAACTGGGAACAAAGTACAGTGAAGCGATGAACGCGACTTATCTTAGTCAAAAGGGGCGACCGCAGCTGCTCTTTATGGGCTGTTACGGCATTGGGATTGGACGCCTACTTGCCAGCATTGTCGAAGCGAACCACGACAAGGACGGTATTATTTGGCCCCCCGCCGTCGCACCGTATCAGGTCCATCTGATGCACATCGGCAAAGGGGATGAGGTGCGTCAACGGGCTGAGGCACTCTATGCAGATCTTCGTGCACAGGGTTATGAAGTCCTCTATGATGACCGTCAAGAGAGTCCGGGCGTCAAATTCAAGGAAGCGGATTTGTTGGGGATGCCTTTGCGGCTCACTATCAGCCAACGCACCCTAGAAACTGATTCGGTAGAGGCCAAGCGTCGCACCGAGCAGAAAAAGAATCTGGCGAAGCTAGATGAATTAGACCTGCAGCTTTATCTTTCATGACCTGTGGAGAAATACCTAACTATGTTTGGCGAAATTAGAAACGGCTATGGTGAACGCCTTGACTACACCCTTCACGAAGGCGAGAGGGGTTGCAAAAACATCGTTGTTCTCGGACACGGCGTAACCGGAAACAAAGATCGCCCTTTTATTGTGGCATTAGCAGAGGAATTGGCTGCAGCGGGATTTCCTACGTTGCGATTCTCCTTCTCTGGGAATGGCGAATCGGAAGGTAAATTTATCGACTCAACCATCTCCAAAGAGGTTGAGGATCTTAGGGCTGTGTTGGATGTTTTGGAAGGATACACGATTTGCTATGTGGGGCACAGCATGGGCGGAGCAGTCGGGGTGCTGAGTGCTAGCGAGGACAATCGAATCAAGTTGTTAGTTTCTCTCGCCGGGATGGTACACACCCAAGCCTTCGCACAACGTGAATTTGGCGATGTTACCCCCAACGCCGGCTTCATGTGGGACGAACCGGATTGTCCACTCTCGCAAGCTTACATGGATGACTTGACGCAGATTGATACGGTAGTGGATCGTGCTCCACAAATCACCGTCCGTTGGCTCTTGGTCCACGGCGACGAAGATGACGTCGTGCCGATCGAGGATTCTCACGATATTTTGACCAGAGCCGGCGAGGGGGCACAACTCATCACGCTCGAAGGTGCGAACCACGTTTTCAGTGACGAATTTACGCCGGTAATGGTCGAGAAGGTGATTGCGTGGATAAAAACGCAGTTTGCGAACTTGATTCCGTAGATGTGGGAGCCTGTCCCCTTTGCTTTTCTAAACCGATTCGGCGACTTACTATCGTTGACACCCAAACCTATTGGCGTTGCGACGTATGCCACCTGACGTTCCTGGCATCAGAATTTTATCTGTCTCCAGAGGATGAACTTGCCCGGTATCTGTTGCATGAAAACAGCCCTGAAGATTGCCGCTACCGAAAGTTTTTGAGTAGACTAACCGATCACCTGATGCCCAAACTACGGACGGAGGCAAAGGGACTCGATTTCGGATCGGGTCCGGGACCTACGCTTTCGGTGATGCTTGAAGAGGCGGGGTTTCTCATGGATATCTACGACCCCTACTTCGCACCGGATACCACCCCGTTTGAGCGTAGGTACGATTTTATCACCTGCACCGAAACTGTTGAGCATTTCCATCACCCTGCGAAGGAATTTTATCAGTTTGATCAACTTCTCCGATACGGTGGGTGGTTAGGAATCATGACAGAAATGCTAGATTCAGATACGGACTTTGCCAACTGGTGGTATCATCGTGAGCCCACACATGTCTGCTTTTACAAACAAGAAACGATGGCGTGGATTGCAACCCAGTACGGCTGGAAAGTAGAATATCCGCGAAAGAATGTCACATTGTTTTACAAACCTGAAAAACCGCTTGACTAGGGCGTGTTGACATTTTGCTGATACGGATTGGCATGAGGTTGAGCAAGATGCTCGACCTATAGGGCGTGTAGGTCAAGATTCATATCTCGACAAAATACCCTGCCTATCGCGCAATAATCCGGTCGGATTGAGCCAAGGTTATCGTCCCATCGTGTCTGGTATTCTATAGCGCGATGTTCTCACTATTTTCGATTTTGGAAAATTGACCGACAGCGGTCCGAAATCGGCTTTAATGTGTGAGCAAAGGGTTGGGAAACCCAACCTCTACGGCGGTCCAAGCCGCTGTGACCCCTCCACGATTATCTAGCTACGATTAAACGTCAATAGACCCTAATTCCCCTAGGAGAAATGAAATAACCATGGCAAATGCTAACGTGACCAATCAAGGCCCTCGGCTGTCCGTCTCGACCTGGAGCCTACATCGTCAACTCGGGCGTCCCGATTTTTATGGGCCTGAAAATGGAAAGCAAATTCCTGTTGCGAGGCAGGACAGGGGTGAGCTCTCGCTGCTAGAAGTCCCCGCCCGCGTCGCTGAATTCGGCATCAACACTCTAGAGCTCTGCCACTTCCATATACTGAGCCTGGACAAGGGGTATCTGAGTGAACTCCGCGGTGCATTGGAGGCGGCAAATGTTGAATTGTTCTCCGTATTAATCGATCACGGCGATATTACACATCCCGAACATGCAGATCGGGATCTCGTCTGGATAGGTGAGTGGATTGAGATTGCGGGGATGCTAGGTGCCACTTGTGCTCGCGCGATTGCTGGAAAAGCGGCCCCCTCCGCAGAGGCGTTGGAAATGAGCCGAAATGGACTACAAAAATTGGCAGAGCGCGCCGAAGCAAATGGCGTCCGCTTGATGACAGAGAATTGGTTTTCCGTCCTCTCAACCCCAGAAAACGTATTGACGTTGCTGAATCGTTTAGACGGAGAGGTTGGGCTCTGCCTCGATTTTGGCAACTGGGAAGGCGAAACCAAGTACGCAGATTTCGAGGCAATCGCACCACGGGCGGAATCTTGCCACACCAAAGCTCATTTTCCGGCACCCGGTGAAATGGACAAAGATGATTATATCCGGTGCTTAGATCTGACGCAGGACGCCGGTTTCTCTGGGCCGCATACGCTTATCTATGATGGCCCCGGCGACGATGAGTGGGCGGGGTTGGCTATTGAGCGAGAAATCGTCCAACCCTATCTCAAACAATCTTGAAACCTTGGGCTTGACACATTTTTAATAAGAAGTGGGAATAAAGGAGAGTAATATGGCACGAATTAAGCAATCCGCAACAGGATGGAGTTTCATTCAAGGCGATTTGACGCCTGAAGGATTTATCAGAGGCGCAGCTGAGGTCGGTTTAGCAGCGGTCGAATTGGTAGATCCGCAATATTGGCCTCTTGTGAAGGAGTTGGACCTCGATATCGCCACCTTTGTTGGGCATAGCTCGCTGACCGATGGACTCAACAAGCGTGAGAACCACGATCGGATAGAAGATGAGCTCCTTGCAAACATTGAACTTGCCGCCGCAAATGATATTCCCGGTCTCATCACCTTCTCAGGCAACCGTTATGAAGGTTTATCCGATGAAGAAGGCATCGATATTATCGCAGAGGGGCTCAGTCGCGTTACAAAAGCTGCCGAAGAGAAGGGGATTAATCTCTGCCTGGAATTGCTCAACAGCAAGGTCAATCACCCCGATTATCAGTGTGATAGCACGGCGTGGGGTGTAGAGGTGTGCAAGCGTGTCAACTCGCCGAGAGCGAAACTGCTTTACGACATCTACCACATGCAGATTATGGAAGGCGATATTATCCGCACGATCCAAGATAATATCGAGTATATCGGACACTTTCACACGGCAGGCAATCCCGGTCGCCACGACTTGGACGCAGAACAGGAAATCAACTACCCTCCCATCATGCGAGCCATTGCAGAAACGGGGTATACACTCTATGTAGGTCATGAGTTTATACCGAAAGGCGATCCGATTGAGGGACTACGCGCAGCCGTTCAGCTATGTGAGGTCGGTTGAGTTTCGGAGAGATTTATATGGAATTGGGATAGCGTTGAAATTAACAGGAATGTAGCTGCACGCTCCACTAACTTTTAAGGGAAGGAATAAATATGGGACTCAGCGAAGCACAAAGAAACTTGTTCTTCCGAGATGGTTATATCTTTGTCAAGAACCTAATTTCTCCCGATGAGCTGGAGGCCTTACGGGAACACTATGTCAACCTTGTATTGGGAGGCACACCTGACTTTCCGGAGCGGCATATTTCTCGCCACAATCCGCAACAGGTGGGGACGTTGGAACCATCCATACCCCATGGAGGGCAGCACAATCGACGCGGGACTCAGGTTTTTCCGAAAGGCGAAGAGAATTACGAAGTGCAGCGTAAGGCACCGATCAAAGATCCACTCGATGCGATAAACAAGGTGAACGTGCCTTCTCGTTATGACTCTGTTTTTGATGCCTTTGTCCAGGCACCGAAGATTGTTGCTATCATCGCTGACCTGATGGGACCAAACATCAAGCTCTACTACGATCAGGTGTTCGCCAAGCCTCCTTACGCGCGCGCCAACCGCTACCATCAGGATTCTGTGTTCTGGAGCTTTTTTGCGAGCAATTTCCAGGTCACCTGTCAGCTTTTGCTGGACGATGCAACCGTGGAAAACGGCTGTGTCCGTTTTATTCCGGGCAGCCACAACTTTGGACTGGTCAACTGGGATCACCTACCTTACATGTTGACGGAAGATGTCCTTGCACAAGAGGTGTCAGTGCCGCTTGAGGCAGGGGATGCTACCTTCCATCACAGCTTGGCATTGCATTGCAGCGGTCCCAATACAACACCTTACCGCAGGCGCGGTTGGTCTATCCACTACGTTTCGGCAGAGACGCGTTATATCGGTACACCGGAGGAGACTGAACATATTAAGCAGTTGGGCTGTCTCGTGGGGCCAGAACCGGTCAACGGTTGGCCCCTTATTCGTGGCAGTGAGTTCCCCGGTTGTGTATAGGGGGTGAAGTCTACTTCGGATTAAAAGAGTAGTACGGAACAACAATCGTTGTTACCCACTTAGTTGAGGGGTGCTCGTAAATAGATTTTGATGCGTATACTTCTCAACTCCTCTCCATGCGTAGGGGGTAGGGCTGCCAACCTGTCTAGCTTGGAAACCAAGCCCCTACGATGGGCCCAGGCCCCCCTCACTTAGTTAGGATTAAACGCATTTTTTAATAGAAGAAGGTGTACAGAATGAGCAACCTGAAGATTCGCAATGTTCGAGCGATTATCACGCAGCCACCGGGCGCACGTACTCTCATCGTTGTGAAAGTGGAGACCAACGAGCCTGAACTGCACGGTTTGGGGTGTGCTTCATTTTTCTCAAGACCTACTGCCGTGGCAGCAGCTGTCAACGATTATCTTACCCCTTTTCTCGTTGGCAAAGATCCTGCGGATATTGAGGATATATGGCAATCATGCAATGTGTCCGCCTATTGGCGTTATGGACCCGTTCTCAACAACGCCATAAGCGGTGTTGATCAAGCACTATGGGACATCAAGGGCAAGGTGGCAGGAATGCCGGTGTACGAATTGTTCGGGGGTAAATCTAGAGAGGCTGCGGCGGTGTATATCATTCCCACCGGACGCGACCTTGTGGAGTACGAAGAACACATCCACGAACTCCAAGAACGGGGGTTTCGCCACTTCAAGCTTGGTTCGATGCATCCCTCAACATCGCAGGATAAGCCTCATCAGGAACCAGTTGTCATCACTAACAAAGTTACTGATAGCAGGGTAAGCATCTTTGAGCCAGTACCGTACGCTCAGGATGTTAGGGCTGCTTTTGAACACTTCCGTACAATTTTTGGACCAACCCCAGAGATTCTGTATGATCTGCACGAACGTATGCTACCTATTCAAGGACTCGCTTTGGCAAAGGAGCTGGAGCAGTTTAGACCGTTTTTCTTAGAAGACCTTTTTGCGCCGGAAGACAACGACTATTTTCGCCTCGTACGCCAACAAACCAGCGTCCCACTCGCTATGGGAGAGTTGTATAGCAACCCTCAAGAGATTGTCCCGATGATTAAGGACCGGCTGATCGATTTCATCCGTGTCCACGTTTCGACGATAGGAGGGTTAACACCGGCGCGGAAGTTGGCAGCGTTGTGCGAAGCATTCAACGTCCGCACCGCATGGCACGGTTCCGCCGATGTCTCTCCGGTTGGACACGCAGCCAACCTGATGCTAGATATGAATGTATGGAATTTCGGGATTCAGGAGGCTTCGGTATACTTGAATACCCATGAGACCTTGAAGGAGGTATTCCCCGGAACACCTGAACTACACAATGGCTACATGTGGCCCAACGGCAAACCCGGGATAGGAGTGGACATAAACGAAGAACTAGCTGCCCGTTTCCCCGCCAAAGATGTGGGCGGGCCTAAACTGTGGGGCGATGCCCGGCGTGCTGATGGCACGGTGATTAGACCGTAGCAGCTTAATCCCTGCGGCCACCAAGTAGCATCGAAAAGGTGGGCAAAGCAAGTTTCTAAAATTTGATTGCATTAAAATAAAAACATGGAAAGAGAGAAAAAGACAATGACAGACGCAGAAAAGTATCTATTCGATGTGCACGGTTATTTGGTGATAGAGGGTGCTCTATCACACGAAGAGGTGGCAGCGGCGAATGCGGCAGTAGATCATCACGCAGATGACATCCAGATCCGTCCAAATGATCTCGCCAACGGATCCACAACGCTGCGAGGCACGATGGGCCGTGGCGATCTGGGGGGCATGTTGACGTGGGAAAAACCACACTGCGATGTGTTCCGTCAGATGATTGCCCATCCCAGACTCATGCCGTATCTGGAGGAGTTGTTGGGACCTGGGCCCCGACTGGAGGGGCTCGGCATCATCACGATGGATGAGGGGGCAGAAGGTTTCTGGTTCCACGAAGGCAGCGAACCGTTTGACCGTTCGCGCGGGTTCCTTTATCGTAATGGCCGCATGTATTGTGGGATGACAAACATGGCAGTTCAGTTGACCGATGTGGGTCCAGAAGATGGTGGTTTCGCTTGTTTGCCCGGCAGTCACAAGGCGAACTTTCCATGCCCGGACGACATTCGGCTCTATCACACATACCAGGATCGAATCATCTCGATTCCCGCGAAGGCCGGCGATGCCATCCTGTTTGTCGAGTGTCTGATGCACGGTGGGCTGCCGTGGGCCGCCAAGCATCAGCGCCGTTCAGTGATTATCCGCTATAACTCCGGGGTTATGGGGGAATCATTGATGGGTAACTACACGCCGCCACCGTTTTACGATGAACTGACCGAATCCCAAAAGGCAGTTATCTCTGCACCTCATTACCGCAGGGAGGACAAAGGGTCAAAGCTCTACCGAACACCATAGAGGAGAATGACATGGAAAATTCTGAACATTGGATTGTATATGAAGGCAATGAAGGACCGGGCATAGGAAGACATATCGTGCTCATCAGTGGCGACGAGGAATATCGCTCCGAAGAAGCCCTCCCACTGCTTGCGAAAATTCTGTCCGTCCATCACGGGTTCAAATGCACGGTGCTTTTTGCAATTGATACAGAAACAGGGGAAATCAATCCAGAGGAACAAACCAATATCCCCGGACTCCACAATCTCACAACTGCGGACATGATGGTGCTTTTCACCCGCTTCCGTGAATTGCCCGATGAACAGATGAAATATATTGTTGATTATACCAATTCGGGTAAGCCGGTTATGGGCTTGCGGACAGCAACGCACGCTTTCAGTTATACTAGGAATCTACAAAGCCCCTATGCCAAATACAGTTTCAACAGTGAGGAGTTTGATGGCGGGTACGGACGTCAAGTTTTGGGCGAAACGTGGATTAACCATCATGGCCACCACGGCAAAGAAAGTACACGCGGCATCATTGATGGAGAAATGGAAGGCCATGCGATTCTGAAAGGGGTCGAAAACATCTGGGGGCCAACCGATGTTTATGGCACCACAACCTTGACGGGTGATTCGCAAGTGCTTGTCCACGGTCAGGTGCTTGTCGGGATGGAACCATCTGATCCGCCCAAGCCTGACACGCCTACCATGCCGCTGGCGTGGATTAAGCAAGGAACAGCATCGCGCGTATTCTGCACCACCATGGGAGCCTCAGTAGACATAGAAAACGCGGGCTTGCGGCGTCTGTTGGTGAACGCCTGTTACTGGTGCATGGGACTGGAAGACCAGATTCCTGACAAGACCGAAGTTGATTATGTGGACGAGTATAACCCGACCTTCTTCGGTTTCGGTACTTTCAAAAGCGGAATGCGCCCCTCCGATTTTAGCCTCTGAATTGAGGTTAAGCAACTCGTCATTTTTCAGCAACTATAGTTTGTAGAGGAGACTCAATGAAACTAAGCACTGAAGAACGTGAAACGAAAATCCTGAATGCGGAGATACTTGATGCTGCGATCCAGCAGATCAAAATGAACGGCTACGTTGTTTTCGAGTCGGTTCTTTCTCCAAATCTGGTTGATGAACTTCGCGCACACTATATGGAACTTTTGAATGAAAATATGGCTAAAAACCCACCCAACCGTGGAGCCAAACGGTGGCAGATGCACTTGCCATTTCGAGCACCGTTTAATCATCCAGATGTCATAAGCCATCCAATTGTTCTTTCAGTGATTGATTCATTACTAGGGGAAAACTGTATCTGTCATTATCTAGGAAATAATACGCCGCTTCCGGGATCGGACTATCAACCTACACACTCCGACATTCATCAACTGTTTCCAGAGATAGACGCTCCATCACCGGTTTACTGTATTGTTTTGGACATTCCATTGGTTGAGTTTCGTAAGGAGAACGGGGCGATGGAGATTTGGCCCGGCGGCACCCATCTGATGCCGAGTGGAATTGATATCGAAAGTATATCAAAAATCATGCACTCAGAGCCGGTCCTCATGCCGGCGGGATCTCTGCTCATTCGAGATGCGCGAATGTGGCATCGCGGTACACCTAACGTCTCTGACGAGCCACGTCCGAACATCGCCCTGATGTATGCACGGTCATGGTTCAAGACAATGTACCCGCAAATTGGGATTCAAAAGGACATCTACGATTCACTTTCAGATCGCGCCAAACAACTGTTTCGTCATGAGGAGATTGGTAGCGGTGAAGACCCACGCACCGAGATGGTGACTCGTTGGACATAAATAGCGAAGCGTGAAGCGTAAAAACAACTAGTTCATTGGTTCATTTAGCCTTCACAGGGTAAGCGATTTATATTGTAGTAGGTATGCTGCCCTAATTTGCACAAGGGTGACAGCATACGGAGCCCCGATAAGATCGGTTCCGTTCCGAGGGACTCCGATAAATCGGAGGAATCCCGATTGGTCGGGAGATTCAAAGCAATATGTCTACTACTTTCAGAAAGGAGACGCCGGATATGACGGACAAGCCAAATGTCATTTTCATCTACGGCGATGACCTCGGACGCGGGATGCTCAGTTGCTATGGACAGCAGCACTTTGAGACGCCGAATATTGACCGTCTTGCTAGTGAGGGTATGCGATTTAGGCAAGCCTACGGTTGTGCGTTCTGTGCGCCGTCCCGTGCGAGCATGATGACAGGACTCCACGATTGCCACCGGGGTACTTGGACATATACTCAAGGCAACATCTATCACAGACTCAGCACAGGTGAGATGGCACTGGCGCAAATTACGGAGCTGATCCACACAACCGGTCTCCAAGCAAGACCCGATGAGGTATTTCTCGCTCAGATTGCCCAAGAGGCAGGCTACGTGACGGGACAGATTGGCAAGCTAGAGTGGGGATTCGATACGACAGGAGACCGAATCCGTCGCCATGGTTGGGACTATCATTATGGATGGTATGATCATGCGCGTTGTCACGGTTTTTATCCGCCCTTTCTCTTTGAGAATGGGGAGCTAGCTTACATCCGTGGCAATACGCGGGCTGACTGTGGGGTGCATCTGGATGGAGAGTCACCTGAAAATGCAGCGATTCGCTCGAATCGGAAGGGCAAGGCGGTGTATTCTCAAGATGTTTTCAACGAAAAAATTATCGCCTTCCTTCGCAAGCACAAGGATCAACCTTTTTTTCTATATCACCCCTCCCAATTGCCGCATGGTCCCATCGCCATCCCTGAGATTCATCCAGCTGTAAAGCAGAATCCAAACCTGACAGAATATGAAAAGGAATATGCTTCGATGATTCTCAAACTCGATGAAACCGTTGGAATTGTCTTGGACGAGATCGAACGGTTGGGAATTGATGATCGAACGATGATTGTGCTTTGTTCGGATAACGGGCATGAGGTGTATGCAATCCAAGAAGGGCGGACTGCTGGAAGGACAGAGAATCTGAACGGTGAGACGTTTGATAACATCAGAACGAAGTTTTACTCTGAAACGGGCGGTGATGTGTTCAATGGTAATGACAGCATGGCTGGCTTGAAGTGGTCGAGTTGGGAGGGGGGAACTCGAATTCCTTACCTTGTCCGCTTGCCTGGTAAGATTGACCCCGGTAGTCTGTCGAGCCATATCCTCACAAACTATGATTTCATGCCGACGCTTGCCGAACTCATTGGCGCGGAGTTGCCTCAAGGCAAAGATGGAATTTCGTTCTTACCGACATTACTTGGGAGGGATGAGGAGCAACAGTCCCATCCGTTCATTGTATATGCCTCTGGACTAGGTCCTGCTTTGGTGACAGCGGACAATTGGAAATTGCGCTATATCAACAGCGAGGGCCGTTTTCAGCTATATAATCTGAATCAGGATTACCGGGAGGAGAATGACATTGCTGCAGCGCATCCGGAAATCGTTGATAGACTGAGTAAATGGCTGCTCAATGCCTGTGATGGGGATTATCAGCATGGGACTCCGGGCGCACATCTTGCCGCCTATCCCCAATAAGCCTTCGGAGATTATCATGGACCAAATGTATCGACTGATGGATATCGAGCACGGCGACGAGATTGGGATTATTACCGAAGATCAGGTGCAGTTTCTCATCGATAACTTCGAGGAGGGAGGTATCGAAGATCTGGATTATTACATCGATCCAGACGCCCTGAGTTTTCTGGCAGAAAATGGCTGTGATGAGGAATTGCTCACAGTGCTCACGGAAGCACTAGAGGACAGGATTAATATTGATGTGCGTTACGAAGTGGTTGAGTGAGTATAGATAGCAGTGTATTGGTTCACGAATGAACCTCTGAACCTTTTCGTGTAGGGGGGGCACCCTTATCTGTTTCGCCTGACACAATAGATGGAGATTTTGAAAACTACCCCGTCCAACCCAACAACGTCATCGGTCTGTTTCGTGTATGTAAACCCATAACGACTGATTCGGTTAAGGAAGCCAGAGGCACTGGTTCGATTAGGCTCGGAAAAGATGGCCTCCCCATCAGGGGTAAGATGCGTTTGAAGCAGTGCCAGAATTGGATTCCAATGTGTGTCTTCGTAGATGACATCTGAGGCGAGGATGCGTGAAAATTTGCCTTTCAAGCAGGGGGTGTTCCAGTCCATTTGCACAAAGGAGGCTCGATCCGCACACCTGTTTTGTAAAGCATTATATCGAGCAAAAGCGAGTGTGTCCGGTTCATAGTCTGTGAACAGAACGAGGCCGCCCTTTTGACATGCTACAATCCCAGCAAGCCCTAACCCACAACCAATCTCTAAAATCCTTTTCCCCGCAAATCCATGACTTAGGTCAAGATATCGTGCCAGACCGATTGCAGAGGGCCATAAGTAAGTCCAATAGGGAAGGTGAAGCGTCCCACACTGATCTTCCTTACTCAAGGCATCAAGCAACCGATCCGGATCATCGATTATCGCCATGCGGATTTGGTGGGTTATCAGTGGGATAGTCTTTTCTGCAACGGGATAACGATTTTTAATCTGCTGGAGTAGCATTTGAGGGGACATTGATTCAACCCGCCTCCAACGATTAGAGCAACCAACTATTGGTCGCCTATCTCTGCAAGCAATCGGGTCACGACCCGTTTTCGATGTTGGAAGCCTGCCATTTGGAGTAGTTCATAAACATCTTCTGACAATTTGTCTCGATGTTCCTCAATAGGGCCATATCCGGGCGACCAAGAGGCATAGGACGTCCCGTAACGGACGAAGACAGTGCGACGCGGGGTGTCGAGCGTCCAGCACCGTGCGCCATGACAGAGTGCCTCTGTAAACAGAACTACATCCCCCGCGTTCACACTGACATTTGCAACGGTCGGCGGGTCGTTGTAGATATTTATATAATCGGGCTTGGGAAAATTAGATTTATGGCTGCCGGGAATGCACACAAACCCCGTACCGGCTGGCACATCCACCAGTGAAACACCAGCGTTAAGAAAAGTTGCAAAGACCTCTCCATGGGCGGCTTGGTAATCGTTCGCCGGATTGCGGAGCCCGCCGGAGAAACCACCGTGAAACTGGAGGTCGTCGGATTCCTTGGTGTTTCGTGTGAGTGCAACCGAAAGCAACTGAGGGGAGTTCCCTGTCAGTGCAAGCACCACTCGCATAATCTCCCGATTGAGAACCAGCCGCTGAAAAACTTCGTCCGCATACGGAACGTTATTGATTGAGCGCGGTGTAGTCGGTTTGGTGTTCACATCATGATAGCTCTTTAACGGTGGGGGCAATTCACTATCATCAAGGGCATGCCAAGTATCGCACAATTCGACCATTCGTTTTACGTCTGCCTGCGGGACGGCACCCTTGAGTACCAGATAGCCGTGCAGGTCAAACCACCATTTTTCTTCTTCAGTCAGCATGAAGTGTCTCTCCTTTTGCTTAATCAGATTGTGAAAATACAATTAAGAGGGCAGCCCTGTTATCTTCAGAAATTGTGCGTAGGCTTCATCCCATCTCGCGGATCGCTGCGGTTCATATGTAATACCATTGAAAGATTGGCGGATAACTTCCCGCGCCTCAGCAATGGATCCGATTAATCTACATGCGATTGCTTGGACTGCGATGTTTCCAAGTGCTGTTGCCTCAACAGGGCCCGCGATGACCAGTGTTCCGGTCGCATCTGCAGTAAACTGACAAAGTGTTTGATTCTGCGCTCCTCCACCGACAATATGGATAACATCAATTGACCGTCCGCGGACGGCCTCCAATTTTTCTAGAGCCCACCGATATTTGAGGGCGAGACTTTCCAACGCGCACCGGAGAATCTCTCCTGTGTTTGATGGTGGGTTTTGTTCCGTGCGTTTGCAGTAATCAACGATGCGTGATGGCATATCGCCGGGGGGCAAAAACGCATCGTCATCCGGATCAATCAGACCGGTGAAGGGCTTTGCCTTTTCAGCGAGTCGGATCATCTGAGCATAGGACATCTCATTGCCTGCTTGCGCCCATGTCCGTCGACACTCCTGCACGAGCCAGAGGCCCATGATATTTTTAAGGAAGCGGAATGTGTTCTCCACCCCACCTTCATTCGTAAAATTGAGTTCAAGGGCCTGACGGGTGATGATGGGTTCAGGAACCTCAATTCCTACTAGTGACCATGTGCCGGAGCTAATATACGCCCAATCTTCGCCGTGCGCCGGTACTGCGGCGACAGCTGAGCCGGTGTCGTGGCAAGCCGGGGCAATCACCGGGATTTCAGGCAATTCCGTTTCCGATGCAACAGAAGGCAGCAACGTACCAAGCTGTGCCCCCGGTTCCACAATCGCTGGCAGGATTTCAGATGGCAAACCGAGTGCATCGCAAATCTCTTTTGACCAACCCTTTCTTCGTAGATCATAGAACTGTGTCGTCGTCGCGTCAGTAAATTCACAGACCTTCTGCCCCGTCAACCAGAAGTTGAAAAGATCCGGAATCATCAGAAACGTCTCTGCAACGTCAAGCAGCGGAGATCTGTGGATAACCATTGACAATAACTGATAGAGCGTGTTAATCTGAAGAAACTGACAACCACTTCGCTCAAAGAGGGTTGTCCGAGGCAAACGGCAGAAAGCTTCTTCCAACATACCATTGGTGCGCGAATCGCGATAGTGATACGGGAATCCGAGCAGTACATCACCTTTACCGAGTAATGCGAAATCTACGCCCCATGTATCAATCCCGATACCGCTGAGGTCTATACTTTTCTGCCCACAAATTGAGAAGGCGGTCTTCATCTCGTTCCAGAGGCGCAAAACATCCCAATGTAGGCTATCCAATACACGGACGCCACCATTTGGGAATCGATGGATTTCTTCCAGTGTGAGTTGTTCTCCATCGAAATATCCCAAGACACCACGCCCGCTTTCTGCTCCGAGATCGAACGCCAAAAAATCCTGTGTTGTTCCCATTTTATCCCTCGTGGTTCAATTATGGGTTCAGTTCAAAATCGGTATTATATGACTTGCGTGCGGGGATGTCAAATTTTTGTTTCGTTCTTGACAGTGTTGATGTATAATATATTAGCAGCATAAAAAGTAAGATTCCTGTTTGCAACACTTCAGAATGTATTGGTAATGAGGAAATCAATGCTCAGAAATTTATTCAATCGGAAAACAGATGCTTTGTTGGAAGAACAACAGACTAACGTTGAGGAACCTGCAACTGAACTATTAGAGTCTGAAGCTGCACCGGAGGAACAACGCGGCTGGTTTAGTCGCCTCAAACAGGGGTTGGCAAAGACCCGAAATAGTATTATAGGACAGATTTCTGGATTATTGTACGTTGGCAGAACAGTTGATGAAGAATTGATGGAGGAAATTGAGGAAATCTTAATCCAAGCCGATGTGGGTGTCAACACTACATTGGAATTGATGGACAATGTGCGCGAGGTTGTCAGGGAGAAAGGACTAAAAGATGCGTCCGAATTGGGAGAGATTCTCAAGCAAGAGATGTTGAATGTGCTTGGAGAAGACGCCCATATCAACGTTGATGGAGGTCAACTACATACAATTTTGGTGCTCGGCATCAATGGTGCTGGTAAAACGACGACCATCGGTAAACTAGCACACCGTTTCAGATTTGAGGGAAAGCGTGTGTTTGTTGCTGCAGGAGATACCTTCCGAGCAGCGGCAGTGGACCAATTGGCTATCTGGTGTAACCGCGCTGGTGTAGAGCTAATCCGAGGCAGCGAAGGAGCAGATCCAGCATCGGTCGTTTTCGATGCCATTGCGGCGGCGCAGTCTCGTCAGGCGGACCTACTCATCATTGACACCGCTGGGAGACTTCACACAAAAAAGCCATTGATGGATGAGTTAGCAAAGATTGGGCGGGTGATGGGGCGTGCGATTCCGGAGGCACCGCATGAGGTGCTGCTTGTCCTTGATGGAACAGCAGGGCAGAATGCGATTATGCAGGCGAGGGTTTTCAACGAAGCAATTCCTATCACCGGTGTCGCTGTGACGAAGCTAGATGGTACAGCGAAAGGTGGGATTGTCATCGCCGTAAAAAAGGAGATTGGTGCCCCGGTTAGATTGATTGGGATTGGTGAAAAACTAGACGATCTCCGCGATTTCGTCGGGCGTGATTTTGTTAAAGCACTGTTTGAACGGGAGGAAGGCCCGGAGAATGAATCGGAGACAAAACGATAAAAAAAAGGGAAGGAATTAATAAAATACGGGAAAGGCAGGTGCATGGTCACCGTCGCACACATTTCTTGTTATTATAGTGCCGTTGGCGTTTTGTGGGCAACTGATAGTGATTTTAACCTATCATAGGCACGATTGACATTCGGTTAACCAATGCCTATCACCTTTGGTGCTAGTTTGCAACTGTTGAGACAGAGAGTGATGCGTGATATGTGAAAACCTGAACGCTTCTATAAAAAATCGTGCAACTGGGGTTTTGGGCAGGTTGTAGGGGCAACTCCCGATGGTGTCGGATTCCCTGAATCTCCGTTCCAAGAGTGAAAACACTTATAACATCGTGGATTCACGGTTCTGTAAGATTTTATGAAACCAAAACCACAGAATCGGAACCTTGTGGTTGTCCGTCTTTAGTCTTTCTTTTTTTTATATGTGGATTACTTTACACTTTCTTTTGGCATGAGTCAACAAGAAAACGGAAAATTTTATCCTAAATTAAAATCAATAGGAACAACCTATCGATAGAGAAACCTAAATTATGCGAAGCCTCTTAGATTTTGAACAACCGCTGCTTGAACTCAATCACTATGCTGCTCAGTTGAAGGCGTTTGCTGAAGTGAATCCTGAAATGGATCTCACAAAGGCGATTAAAGCCCTCGATGAGAACACAAAAGACCTTACAAGGCAAGCCTTTCGGAAGGTAACACGGTGGGATAAAGTGTGGCTGTCACGACACGCAGAACGTCCACAGGCACCCGTCTACATTGAGGCAATGCTTGAGGATGCAATTGAATTGCACGGTGACAAATTGTATGCCGATGACCGGGCTTTGATTGGTGGATTGGCTTGGTTTGATAGGCAGCCAGTCGTTTACCTCGCCCAGCAGAAAGGGACGAACATCAAGGAACGCCAAGAGATGAATTTTGGGTATACCCGCCCCGAGGGATACCGCAAGGCACGACGGTTGATGTTGTTAGCCGAAAAGTTTAAGCGTCCCTTGATCTGCTTTGTTGATACGCGTGGAGCCCATTACGATGCAGAATCGGAGGAGCGAGGCCAATCGATCGCGATTGCGGAGAACCTAGCACAGATGTCCACTTTGCGTGTCCCAATTATCGTTGTAATAATTGGTGAGGGTGGAAGCGGGGGGGGCCTTAGCTATTGCTATTGGAGATCGCGTCCTGATGATGGAGTACGCTATTTACTGTGTTGCTGCGCCCGAAGTATGCAGTAGTATTGTCTGGAAAGATCAGGGAGAACGCGCACCGGAAGCGACCGAAGGTTACAAGCCAACAGCCGAAGATCTTTTGAGATTTGACGTTATTGATGAAGTTATCCGCGAACCCCTCGGTGGAGCTCACCGTGATATTCCGCTAGCAACTAGACGTGTTAAAACTGCAATCCGGAAGCATCTCAAGGAACTGATGGAGATTGATTCAGCACTCTTGGTCGAACAACGATGCGAACGCTATCGGAAAATCGGGATTTATGGTGAGTCATGAAAATCCGAACCGTAACCGTAGGAATACCCGACGCCTTTTCCCGTGAACAGTTGCAATTCGCAATAGACTTTAATCGTCGCTGCCAGGCGCGTTTTGAAGCGAAGGGATACCAGGTCCAGACCACACGGGTGAGCAGCCAAGCGTGGGGCGAAATTGCCAGCCTCGGTCAAGTTCTTGAATTGGATCACCGTGTCGTTGAGTTGGGGGGCGAATTTTTCAGCTTAGGAACGATCGCTCCACACCTTCCGCAAACGCCTGCTTATCTTGCCATCGTCCCAGACGCAATCTCTCAAAGCCGAACCCTCTTTGCATCAGCCACGTTGACAACCCCTGACCAACAAATCGGGTGGGAGGCAGCCGAAAAGACAGCGTCAGCCATGAAACAGATTGCCCACAACACCGACGACGGTCTTGGCAATCTACGTTTTGCAGCAATAATGAATTGCCCACCCAATACCCCCTTTTTCCCCGCTGCGTATTGGCAGGACGAAGGATTCAACGTCGGGGTCGGTTGGCAGGCTGCAGATCTTGTTCATGACGTATTCGTTGACGCATCAAATCTACAGATTGCGTCGGAGCGGCTGAAAGACCTAATGGAGCACGAAGGAAGAAAGATTGTTGCCCTCGCCGAAGACATTGCGAAGGGAGCCGGGATTCGATTTGTAGGGTTGGACGTCTCACCGGCTCCGATGGGAGCTGAAAGCATCGCCGGCGCAATTGAGACCCAACTGCCCGGTAGATTCGGTGAAGGGGGAACTCTTACTGTCGCAGAGACAATCACACGGGCCCTTGGTTCACTGAATTTGCCGCGATGCGGATATTCGGGGTTGATGTTCCCGGTCCTTGAGGATAAGGTTTTGGGAGACCGTAGCCGTGCAGGATGTTTTAACCTAGACAGCTTGCTGCTCTACTCCGCTGTCTGCGGCACCGGGCTAGATACCATCCCGATTCCCGGTGATACGTCCATTAATCAAATCTGCGCCATCCTTACCGATGTGGCTTCCCTTTCGATTCGATGGGACAAACCCCTTTCTGCCCGCTTATTCCCTGTACCCGGTTTGAGTGCCGGTGAACTCACCCGTTTTGATTCCCCCTACCTGACCAATACGGTTGTCATGGAATTGTGATGAATACAGCACCAAAAAGCCCGCGGCTAACGGTATGTCCACCACAGATGAATGTCCTATATGGTTCCATCTGGTGAAACTGGTATGATTTCTGGCAAAAACCAATTCCTCATTGGTTAAGCCACAGCGACAATTGGAATTTTCCAGCGATCTGCCTCTTCGCAAAGCGCGCGTTGATTCATGACAAACGTCCGCTCCGCCTCAACGGCAAGCACGCTGCCACCAACTGCATGTAGGGCTTTTAGCGTCTGATCCCCGACCGTTGGCACATCGATACGAAAATCGTGATCTGTCGCCGCGGCTTTGGCAACGACGATGCCTTTACCGGCGAGTGCCCCGCCCCGATTTATCGCTTCATCTGTCCCTTCAACCGCTTCAATCGCGACTGCCATCATATTTTTCACAACGACAGTCTGTCCAATCCCTAAATCCGCTACCCGACGCGCGAGCTGCATCCCGTACCTCACATCCGACCACTGGGATTGGGTCGGATGCCTTTTTGTCAACACGCCTGCCCTCGGCATCAATCCTTTCAGAAAACGGTGCTGCTCGATCACAATAATTCCTTTTGATTCAAAGTGCTCAATCACCGAAGCAACAATCGCGTGAGTGCCTTTGTTACGACTCCTCGCTAGAATCTTGACAGCTGTGGAATCTACTAAAAACGGACGGAAGAGGATACTGGTTTCAATTTTACCGATAATTACAAGTTCTCGCACACCCGAATCAAGCAACGTTTTTGTTATTTTCCGAACCTGCCCAATTCCAAACGAATACGCCTCTGCAGCAACACTTTCAAGCTGTTTGGAGGTAGGTTGAGTAATCTGAATAGCAATCGGTATCTTACCTTGCTCCAACGCTGCTTGTGCAAGCAGTAGAGGCAAATCACCCGCCCCAGCAATGAGCCCAAGTTTTTCCAATGCTGTCCCCTTGCAATCCGTTTTTGGCTAAACGCCGATTCCCCGTTGAGAACTCTCAATAAAATTCAGGAGATATTCCACTTCCGCGTCCGGTTCACCCTCGTCTCTTACGTGTGCAATCGCCTGTGTGAGGTTGACTTTGCTGCGAAATAGAGTGCGATAGGCACTCTTGAGGTGTCCAATGGTTTCAGGGGAGAGTGACGCCATGGGGTGAACTTGTGAGGTGCCAAGCCCGACAATATTTAAACTACGCACACGGGCGGGGTGTCCATCGGACATAGTAAATGGTGGTACATCTTGCACAAATTTTGAGCATGCGCCAACCATTGCCATTTTTCCAACCCGAACGAACTGGTGAATTGCGGCATGGGCACCAATCCGTGCATCATCTTCGATGAGGACATGCCCGGCGATTGTCGCAAAGTTCGCCATAATAATCCGACTTCCAACAACTGTATCGTGGGCGATATTGACCCAGTTCATGAGGAGATTATTATCACCAACGATTGTTGCACCGTCCTCGCTCGTGGCTCTGGAAATCGAGACGTACTCGCGTAGGACATTTCGATTGCCGATTCGGGTATAGCTTCGCCAACCGCCATACTTGAGGTCCTTTGACGGATTGCCAAGTGTAGAGCCGAAAAAAATTTGACAGTCTTCACCGATGGTCGTCCACCGGTCGATTTGTACATGCGGACCAACCACAGTTCCACGGCCAATCTGCACATCCTCGCTAATAATTGAGAAGGGACCGACTTCAACATTCTCGTCTAGTTCGGCTTTCGGATGGATGATGGCAGTTTCATGAATTTTTGTCACGGCTGCTCTCCCTATTTTTAATGGCCGGCTCCATAAACTACACAAAAAGTCTATGCCAGTGTGAGAGACAATCGGTTTATTCCCTCATCTATCAATTCACATCAGGCGGCAATCGTTTTTTCCGGTTTTGAATAATAATCTGAGGGTTTTTATTTTTAGGCAGAACAGGCAATCCCTGCTCTTTCAATAAAGTCCCATGTTCTTTCATGCCCCATTTTGCCTTATACAAGCAATCCTCGATGGAATGCCGAACACCTGCTCTTTTAAATGCGCCATGATAGTCCACTCAAATCAACCGAGGCAAACCAGTTTTCCCATTATATCTTATTGACCCCTTTTGCTCCACGAGCTTCAATCCATTCTTTTCCAATAATCTTACTAATTCACTGAATTTCAATTCATAACCCTTATCGTCGATCCCTACCCCAGAGCGATAGACAACTCTCCTTCCGCCGCAAGTTGATCGCCGACATATGCTTTACCGCCAAGCCACGCCCAAGTCCGGCGTCTCCGCAGAACTTCGACTTCTAACCGGAGTTGATCACCCGGTATAACTGGGCGTCTAAACTTGGCTTCCTTAATTGACACAAAATATCCGACTTGCCCTTCAGCACCTAGCTCCTTTAACAGCAACCATGCCCCTAGTTGCGCCAACGCTTCCATTTGTAGAACGCCGGGCATAACGGGTTGTTCTGGAAAGTGCCCCTGAAAAAAAGGCTCGTTAAAGCTGATATTCTTAATACCGACCGCCCGTTTACCATACTCCGCTTCGATAATCCGATCCAGCATACACATCGGATAGCGATGCGGCAATACTTCCAAAATATCCATGATTTCAACAGGATCTTGCTGTTGTGTCAACCCTTTTTCTGCCATTGATAGGATAAGTTGTGCATGAAGCGCATGTCCCGACTTCAGTGCTACGACTTGGGTTTGGGGAATTTTTCCGATTAAGTAAAGGTCACCAATCAAATCTAACATCTTATGTCGGACAAATTCATTTGCGAACCTTAAGTCGCTACTAGTGGTACCATCAGCCTCAATGACAAGGACGTTATCGTAACTCGCTCCCTTGCCGATGCCCTGCCCTCTGAGTAACTCTATCTCGTCAGCAAAGCAAAAACTGCGTGCAGGAGCAATCTCATTGGCGTAAATTTCTGGATCTATAGTAAAGGTCTCAATTTGGGCAGGAAGCTTGGGATGATCATAAACAAAGGATACTTGAAAGGAGTTCGAGGGGAGTAGGATGAGCTGTTTGTCTTCGTCATAAACGGCAAAGGGATCTTTCAACTCAATGGGGGCGCGTGGTATATCTTGTTGAATTATTTCTGCCTGCTGTAGGATTTGCACATACGGTAGTGCGCTGCCATCTAATGCTGGGCACTCCGGCGCATCAATATCGACTCGCATGTTATCGACGCCCATACCAGCGAATGCCGACAACAGATGTTCAACGCTATTGACTGTCGCTTCCCCAGCACGGAGGCTTGTACAACGAGGAATAACTGCTTGATAGTTATCGGAACAAACTTGGACTACCGGTTCATCGGGCAAATCTATCCGGTGAAACACGATGCCATGGTCTGCTGGTGCCGGCTTGAATGTGAGGGTGACCGGCTCGCCAAGCATTAAACCGGTTCCTGAGATAGTTACCTCTTTTTGAATGGTCTGTTGTGAAGCCAAAGAGTATGTGCCCTTTCGTTTGGTTGGAGATTACCGATTTTCTGATTGAAAGGTTTATGTGCTCTTGAGTGCGGTTTAATCTGGACTTGTTAGCGCATTACTTCCAACTTCATATCTTTTTCAATCAGTAATCGAATTGCGCTTCTGTTTTATTTTTTTAATCATGTTTCGGTGTTCTTTTAATGTTCTTGAAAAATGATGCTTGCCGTTGCCAATCGCGACAAAATACATGTACTCAGCTGAGACCGGACGTAATGCTGCAAAAATTGAAGCTATACCCGGATTACAAATTGGTCCCGGCGGTAACCCCTTGTAAAGATAAGTATTATAAGGTGAATCGGTTCTGAGGTCTGCTGCTCTCGGTGGCCGATCGGGATTCCCTAATCCATAGAGTGCTGTTGGATCGGCTTGAAGCTTCCAACCGCGACGCAGACGGTTGTGAAAAACAGATGAAATTAAAGGGCGTTCCTCAGCGACCCTTGCTTCGGCTTCAATAATAGAGGCAAGGGTAATTATTTCATGTTTGGAAAATCCAAGTGCCGTGGCTTCTTCGCTCATCTCAGTTGTCCACCGTTGCTCGAATTCATCAAGCATGGTTTGGATGATCACCGCCGCAGGTGATCCATCAGGAAATTGGTATGTGTTTGGGAATAGGTAGCCTTCTAACGTCTTTCCTTCAATCTTGTAGTAACTCCGCCACTCTGAGTTGCCCACGGCTTCGTTGAAAGCGGCTACTGTTCCAAAGCCCCCTTTTTCCCAAAGTTTGCCAATCTGTGCAACCGTTAAGCCTTCAGGAACTACCAATTGATGTGTGATTACTTTTCCGGTTTTGAGATAATCAATAATTTGTGGTATACTCATTGCCCCACTGAGATGGTAAGTTCCAACCTGCAGCCTGTGGCTCGCGCCACTGAGATAGGTGGCAAATAGGAAAACCCACGAGCTGCGAATTAGATGCTTATGGGCAAGTTGATTTGCTACTGCCAGCGAGCTCATACCACGGACAATTTTCAATTGTATGGGTTTTGCATTTGCATCCACCGGGGATAAATAGCGTACCATATAGAGTGTTATAATAAAGATTAAAAGAGTGCTGAGAATTGATATGCTAAAGAGGGGGATGGAAACATACCATCGTGCATTTTTCCGAATATCTGGTAATTTCATTGAAGCTTGTTCTTAAAAAAATTCAACGATTGCAAAAATGGAAACCAGTAACCCATGATACTGGAAATCTCCCCAACTGGGAATGTGAGAGTTGAGCTAAAGGGACCTTGCGAAAATGAGTTTTGTGTCTATTAATCAGGGATGTCAAGTGCTATTATACGGATGACTGGAGGCGAGGGTTTTTCCATCTGGAAGGCTAATTCGGAATAAAGCGGAGACAGCAACGGTTGAAAAAACAGTGTCTACGACATCATTGGTTTGGGCGTTTCAAAAGAAACAGGATTCACGCCCTTGAGATTTTATCCGGCTTGGGATTGATGGATGTCAACTTCTTGACTACGGAAACCCCCGATTCATTGGGTATCAGGCGTTATGTCCTGTGATAATTTTCATATCTAGGAATAAGGAGATAGTAGATTTGACGCTAGCGTTGTTTATGCACTTTTACGTCAATGGTTCAGTAATCTGCCGATGCCTCCTAGCAACAACATTGTTAAGACAAGCCCTCTTACCGTTATTATATGGAATCATGACAGCTTATCTCAGGCGGGCAATCGCTTTACGGGCGTTTTTGTTAACTACTTCTGATGGATCTGACGTTGCTATCTGATCCAACCTAGGAAGGATGATATATTCCACTGCCCAACCCCACAACAATCAGAGGCACCAAGAGACCGATCAGTTTATTATAACCGCGTTCAAACAAGGGCCTCCGATTAGCCTCAAATAACATATGATATGCTAAAAAACGCTTTGACGCAAGAAAAAAATTGCATTCGTCAATCAGTTATGAAGGGGTTCCTATCAAGCTTACGATTGTGGAAGTACATGTAGCTAAACTGTCGATCTCAATATCTTCCATACCCATTTTTTATGTCCCTTTGTCCGAATCATCTGTCCTGCGTGAGTTGCGTAATTCCTCCAGATACGCATCAAGAATCAGTACAGCAGCGACCTGATCGACGATTTGCTTTCGCTTTTTACGCCGTTTTTTAGTGCCCCTCAAAATTTGTGTTGCTTCAAAGGTGGTGAAACTTTCGTCCCAGAAGACGATTGGCAGATTAACGTGCTGCGCTAGCTTTTCTGCAAATTTTTTAATTTTCTGTGCTTGAGCTCCTGTCTCACCATTGAGTTGAAGGGGCAACCCTACGACAATCCGTTCGACTTTGTGAGCGGTAGCCAACTCCTGTAACTCTGTCAGTAATGCTTTTCTGCTTTTACGTTGAATCGTGCAGAGTGGGTGAGCGGCAATGCCCAATTCATCACTAATCGCTACACCAGTCCGTGCATCGCCAATGTCTAATCCTAGAATAATCGGCATAATTGGTGAAACATTGCTTGTAAGTTTAAGGGTTGATGTGACTACCATTATCACTGACACATGTTTGTCAGCAGGGAGGCTCTGATTGCTATACCATCGAGGACGGCTAATAGTTCGGATGATAGCATTCATCGAATTTGATGTCAAGTCCAAACACATAAATGAATAGGGGAATTGCATCTGTTATAGAAATTACGCAGCAGTGATCACAGGTTAGGCACCCCCGATGAATCGAGGGCAAGTTGCAGCGCAGCGGAAATCCCGATCCATTGGGGCTCTGTAGCGACGAGGGGTTACGGCATAAGGAGTATGCCTACTGCTATGTCTCCCTTCAACGGACGGCGGGCCCACAGGTTAGGAAACCTGCGGCTACGAGTCCATTTCCATCATCGTATGCTAAGTCATATACACTAACTATTTGAGGGGTGCTCATAAGTAGGTATTGTAAGCCTGTGCTGCGTTACTGGGTATCTTGTGAATCCGTTAATCCTGAGTCTCCTGATTCAGACAATAATTATGAGCACTCCTCAACTATTTATGATTGTCCAGCATAAATGAACAAGGCGGCAAATGAATGAAGATAAAAGTGTTGACGTCGAATTGAGTTTTCGGTAAAATTATAGTCTATGTTGAAATTACTCATTCTAATTCTGCCTACTACACAGACCTTCTCTTGTAAAATGTCCGATAATTTACGTTATCGGACAAAAAAAGGGGGATCCGAGTCTGCCTCTTTGCGGGCCCATTCAGCCTGCAGGCTTTGACAACTGCCGTGAGCTACAACCGGAGGAACCAAGACAGGTAATAGGAAGTAACATGCAATCGCGAGTAGAAGTACAACACCAACTGCGATCTTCATGGTAATATCCCTTCCTTTTCAAATAAGGTTGCCATATCTGGGGTAATCATAGACAGCACATCGGAAGACATAGATGCGAAGTCCTCTTTGAACATATCTACGAACTCTTTATGGAATGCGGCTTTCTGTCGATCGTATGCCGCCTTCGCTCGTGGATCAAGAAGGCGAACCTCTTCAGGTTCAAGCATTGTCAACGGATAGTATGTGAACGCATAATCCGTTAGGCGCAATTCAAATTCTTCGTAGGTGCCATCGTCTGGGAACGAATCTATTAGAGTAACTAGACCGCGTGTCGGCGGGGTCGGCGGGTTCATTGCCGCAGCCGGTAACTCATCCCAAACGTCCTCCTCAGCCCCAGCGACCTCCTCAGCACCGCGCACCTCCATAAATTCAGATGTTACCGGCGTGTCATCGTAATGTGTTGCCTCTTCCGGTTCACTCCACGCCTCGGCCGTTTCTGACACATCCGCCGACGATGCCGGCACACGCGAAGCAGATCTAACCACAATTGGCTCAGGCGCCTCGATCTCGTATTGTACCTCATAGACCTTTACATGCTCCACAGGCGCGTTCCTGAGATGGATAATCACTCCAACCACAACAATCAAAATGACAGCCATTGAAACAACAGCTATCTTCGGCATTAACCTTTGCATTATGCCCTCCTATAGGCTATAGTGACATAGTATCGATACATTTTCATTCTATCACGGATTAAAACGCCCTGTCGATCACTTTTCAAAAAAATAGGGGATGCGCCATTTAGCCCTGCATCTCCCCTTTAAAAACCCAAAATGTCCGATAACTATCATTATCGGACATTATTTCCCCGAAAAATATCCGATAAGTGAAACGATTGTCTAAATTTCAGCGTTTTAACCCGCATAATAACTGATCTCTTAAAAAAAATGTCCGATAAGAAGAGGTAAAAAATGAACGATTTATTGCAAGATTATAGTGATTATCTTTATGATCAGGATAAATCTGAGCAGACCATTAAAGCGTATATAGCGGATCTTCGCTCATTTTCACGGTGGTTCCAACACGCAACTGGGGAAGCACTTGAACTTGAAAGTATCACGCCGATGGAAATAATTGACTATCGCAATGCAATGCTCGACCGGGGCAAGAAGCCCTCGACGATTAATCGCAGTTTAATTAGTATTTCCAGTTTCTGCCAGTGGGCAGAGCAAAATGACCTAATTCTGGATAATCCTGCTGAAGGCATACGGAACGTTGCTGAAGAACCACTTGCCCCGCGGGCGTTGGAACGTAAAGAGCAGCTGGGATTGTTACGAGCGGTGCGTAGGTCCGGAAATTTGAGGGATTTAGCAATTATTACAATGCTGCTGCATACCGGCATGCGTGTTAGTGAACTTTGTAATTTAAGAATTTCCGATATTAGTTTATCGATAAATAGTAATATGCTTACTGTTCGTGAGGGCAAAGGTACGAAGCGACGTAATGTCCCATTAAACTCAACTGTCATAGGCGTTTTGAGGAATTATCTAAAATCGTTTGAAAGCAATGGGCAAAGGATATTAGTAGCCGGTCCAAATCCTGAGAAAGAACGCTTCCTGTTTTACGGGCAGAAACGGATGCCGTTGACAGACCGTGGTGTTCGTTACATTATTCAGAAATATGCCTATATAGCGAAGATAAAGCATATTTCCCCACACGTATTTAGACATACCTGTGCCAAGAATTTAATTGATGCTGGGCAGCCTATTGATAGAGTGTCTAAAATTTTAGGACATTCTAATGTGAATACAACTGCGATTTATACTATGCCTACCGAACAAGATTTACGCAGCACTATGGAAAGTATATCATGGGAGTAATATTTCACATAGTTAAGCATGGCATTTTATGGCGAATAATTTTACTATACATTTCCGAATTTTAATGATATGCTATATACAATAATTTTGATGTTAGTGTTAGCATAGTGTCTGATACCATAATTTCGGAGATTTTAATGAAAGAATATCGCCAACCCAAAGATTCACTAAAGAAGCAAATTAGCCTATTGTTACCTCTTGATGTTTATGAGGGGGCAAAACGGGATTCACAGAAATATAACCGTTCTATGGCATACCACATTGTTGAAACACTTCGGGTTACATTTGACAAATCAATAAAGGAAGTACAGACAGAACGGGAAACAGCGGCTAAGATGACGCTTCTTCAACAAATGAAACAACAGGCTGAAGATGAAGGTAAGTCAGAGGGATTCCTCCAAGCATTAGAAACGGTATTCCATCGATTTGCTGAAACAAAGCGATCAGAAGATTTTACGGAAGCTTTCCAACAAGATATCATGATATTTGCTGGCATGATGCAGGAAATAGAACGTGAAACGTAAAACGGGAAAAGTTAGGACTGTATGCTGTAAGGAGGGTTGATATATGGCAAAGTATCGTGCAGGAGTAATTGGGCTTGGTTGGATGGGAATGCTCTATGATATGGCGGAGCGGATTGGCGATTTTTTCAACATTGATGATGTTGACCGCCCGACCCCTGAATTGGAGATTCATCGCAAAATCTATCATCATGATCACCCCGGCAGGGAGGGGTTGCCCACGAGCTACTCCGAAGCGTTCTGGGATCGGCCGGAGGTAGATTTGGTTGCTGCAGCTGACCGCGATCAGAAACGGCTAAAAGCGTTCGAGGAACGTTACGGCATCAAGACACTATATGCCGATGCAACTGAAATGCTCCGTACCGAAAAGCTAGATATCGTCGCTGTTGCCACGAACGTCAAGGGACGGGCAGACTTGACATGTATGGCGGTGGAGAATGGGGCAAAAGGGATTGTGACAGCAAAGCCGATGGCACACACGCTTGAGGAAGCTGACCGAATGGTCAAGGTATGCGCCGACGCCGGTGTGCCGCTTAACTGTGGTGCCATTTCGACAACTCACCCGTCGTTTGCAAAGGCAAAGGAGTTGGCTACAAGCGGTGCAATTGGTGATGTTGTTTCCATTGAAGCACCACGCCCAGGCGCACAACATCAGAGTTGGTCATACTTTTTAGATAGCTCCCCCGCATGGGTTATCGGTATCGGTGACAAAGAGCGACGTGGCACTGACACTGATGAATTCAAAGGACCTGGGGGCAGCGACGAATTTGCTGGTCAAGGGATGATGGTTACGGAAAGTGAATTAGCTGTCTACTTTCGTCCAGGTGCACCGCATCTACGCGTAACTGGCACCACGGGTGAAATAGTTATTCCCATAATGGCGACCGGATTCAAGCTATGGCAGGACGTTGAAACACCTGACGGTGTCAGTCGAGTGGAGATGCCCTGGCCCCATCCGCAGTTCGTCGGTCCCTACGGTGCAATTTACGGATTAGCGGATGTGATAGATTGCATAGAAGGTAGGTTGGATGAACCCAAAAACTCAGGTAGAAGGGTTGCAGTGGCAATTGAGGTTGAAATCGCACTCAAACAATCTTCGGCGCGGGGTGGTGTTCGGGTAGAGTTGCCGTTGGCGGATCGTTCACTGGGACTCAATTATGACTGGTTCCGGTAGGCAATCACGGGAAAAGGGAGACTATCGCTCGCGTAGGTATCTGTGGCCGAAGCATGCCCCGACAACGATGAGTATCACAGCAATCACAACCTTCACCCACCATAAATGCGATGTGTAAATGATAGAGACCATCAGCAGGATCGCCACGAGCAGCACGAGCAGTGCTGTATACAATCTCTCGAATTGCTTGGCTTGCTTAGTGTCTTTTGAATTTTCCATTTCGTATCCCTTCACCAGAGCAGGACAAAGAGCAGATAGCAAGCAATAGCAAGGTAAATAATTGCCCACAACCCCGGACGTTGGAACCAGCGCAGACCTGTTTTTGGCACTTCAAAAGGATATTTTGGTCGAATCGGTGCTTCTCGTAAGGTTTTCTGCAACCATGTACCTTCAAGCACCCTCAAGCGGTTCGCCATCAACTCTCGGAGATTGGGTGTTGCTTCATGCCGGGTATAGACCAACCCTTTTATTTCCTCCTCCTTGACGGGCCCGCGCAACCAGTCAATAACTTCTGAAGTGATGATCATACTGCCCGCTGGTAGTACCAAATTCCATAGATAAGCCCACCATGTGTTAGTATACCAAACCGGCAGATCCCAACCCCTTGCGTCCGCCAGAATGGCTGAGATGCCGTAGGTTAATCCTACTGCGAGTCCGATGATACCTGTCCCACGATGTACCCGTGTGAAAACACCCATGAGGATGACTGTCATCAGCGGCACCTGAATCGCTCCAGCCAAACGGAGATAAAATAGTACCATCCCACCCCGAAGAAAAGGCACGTACAAAAATCCGAGCATAATGATAAAAGGAACTGTTATTCTCCCCACTCGTGTATAGTGAGCATCGGAGCCATTCTTCACAATGAAGCGGGCATAGATGTCTCGGACAAAAAGGCTGGAGATACCAATGCCGATAGAGTCAAAGGTCGAATAGCCGCCGGCCACTAGTCCAGCTAGCACCAAGCCTATTAAGCCTGTAGGAAGATAGTTTTTGAGCATCAGGGGATAGGCTTGATCGCTCATCTCTAGTGTTGGGAAGTCCGCCCGCGCCAAAGGGCCTAAGCTCACGTTAAACCACAAACAGACCGCCGTTGCGACGCTAGAGACCAGCGCAGCCATTTTGAAATCCCATTCGGAACGTGCCCCCAAAAAACGGATGGTCTCGTATTGATTAATCAACACATACATCGTCAGTACGACAATAAGTCCAAAGACAACTAGAAGGGGGGACACCCCAGGCGGCGAATATCCACCCACATGCAGCAGGGTTTCAGGTAGGTTAGCATCTATTTCGGCGAGCTTTTGATTCAAGCCCCTCCAGCCGCCGGCATTTACCCACACTACCCCCCAAAGAACAAAGGCTGCGACGATCATGTTAACGCTCTGCAGCGCGTCGGTAACAACGCTAGCCTTCAGGCCCCCTCTGACGATGTACAGGATTGCGGTGAAGGCGACAGCAACCACAATCAACCAACTCCATACCTTCTCAATATCCGCTACAATATTCAGGACAAGAAAGGTAGAGAAAAAGATGTTACCCAATACATTGGTCCGGGACTGAATGTTGATTAGGACGGATAGAAATCTGGCTGCAGGACCGAAACGGAATTCAAGCCACTCCGCGTTGGTGAATACCCCAGACCGGTACATCGGCACAATAACGAAGAAGCTGAGAACGAACCACCCCACGGCAATCCCCAACCACCACTGGGACAACTGTGATAGTCCAAGTGTATAGGAGCCCCCGACAATAGCCACGTAATCACCGCTGTCCACCGCTGTCGAAAAGGCAGATAGCCCGACGATCCACCAAGGTATGGACTTAGCTGCCAAATACCAGTCAAAGCTCTTCCCCTGTCCCCTGAACGCAATGATTCCATATAGGACGATTCCACCGTTAATTACTAGGATGAGCAGCCAATCAATTATGGTCATAAGGGTTCGCCTACCATTCGACGCTAACAGACAACCGCAGACGCAACCACATTGGAAACTCGCCGGAGCAAGCTGCCATTATCCACCATCTGATTTGTCAAAATTACGCAAAGTAATTCTTGTTCAGGGTCCGCCCATGCCACTGTGCCGGTCGCGCCGGTATGACCAAAGGTCGCCGGGGAGACCAGTTCGCCAAAGAAGTTCCAGGCTTGGGAATCTGCCAACCCCCAACCCAATCCCCACGGTGCATTCAGTATCCCATTCTGGTCCGTTGTCATGGCTTTGACTGCAGCTGGACTGAAGACGCGCTTTCCGGCGTATCCTCCACCATTCAGCATAGTCTGCAGCAGGATAGCGAGGTCTGGTCCTGTGCTATGTATTCCACCCCACGGATTCCCCAGATCCCGCCAATAAGGACTATTCGGTCCGAAACGTTGCTGGTCTTCGGTCTCCTCCATAGATGTTCCACACCACACCGTTTGGGGAATCTTAAATCGCCCCAGTCCCAATGCGCTATTTATCATTCCAAGGGGTTGGAAGATTTCTTTTTCTTCAAAATCCCGCAGGCGTTTTCCTGTAACCCGCTCTACAATCTCCGAGGCTAGCAGGATGCCTTTGCTCTGGTAGCTAAAATTTGTATTGGGTGAATAGAGTAGCGGGGTTTGAGTCGCACGACGGACGAACTCGCTTAACGGTGCATGGGCACGACGCAACTCCGTATTCTCAGGTAGCATATCCGGCATGCCCGAAGTGTGCGACAGTAGATACCGAACACGCACTTTATCACGCTCGCCGCCCTGAAATTCCGGCAGATATAGGGAGACTGGATCATCGAGGGAAATTTCCCCTCGATCGACTAGCAACATCAAGGCGCAAGCTGTGACTGGTTTGGTGATTGACGCGAGTAGAAAAACGGCGTCCGGTTTGATTAGGGGTGAATTTGCTTCGGGTGTCAGGTGCCCGTAGCCTTTTGAGTGCACGATTGTTTGATTGCGGGCCACTAGCAGTGCCGCTGCAGTGATGCGTCGGTTGCTGATTTCAGATTGGAGAATGGCTTCCGCTTGTGAGAGTGCCTCCTGCGACATTTCAACATCTGAAGCGGCACCGGTCTTGAGCTTGGTATGGATTGTTGACATAATTGCCTTTCTTTGAAGGGGACTTGGTATGTTCGTATACAACCTCAACCCTGTAGGCTATTTAGATTTTTGAGGTCCGGTTGCCTCCCATTGTCCCTCGACGACATAGGCTTCACACTCGCCGGGCCAGGGAGGCATCGTCACTCCAACTGCCACCAAGGGTTCCGGTCCGAAAGATCGGAATTGGAAGTGCGTTCCAAGCGGGATTGTGATGCAGACACCGAGGTGCACCCCAACGATTTCCTCCTTTTCGTCTTGCTTCCGCCACATCTCGCCGCAACCGCTCAGGAAAAACCAGATTTCCTCGACTGTCCGGTGAACAACCGCAGTTGAGGTTTTTCCCGGTGCCAGCTCGAAGTGAGCCATTCCGCCGCCCGTAAGCTCGAGCAAAACACGGACCTCCGAACCGTCTGGTGCGATAGTATCGCGAGTATCCGGCAAGCATTTTGTACGGAACTCGGTCATTTTCTTATTTTCCCACAAGCTGTGGACAACACCTAACTCGCTCTTCTTTGGCTAGTACGCATACCTCTCAATAAGTACCTTGCTCTTGAGCACTCCTGCGTGATCATCGGTTTGACCCTCGTACTCAATGCCAAAAGGGTTCGTATATTCTGCTGCCTTGAATATTGCCATGACGCTTTTGCAATCAATTTCGTTTGACTCTCCGTTCTCGTCGAAACTAAGGAACTTCGCATGGGTTGCCCAAGTATAAGGTGCAATCGCTCTCAAGTTCGCCACTTTGTCATCCGTTGGTCTCCAATTCAGGAAGTCCGCCAGCACCCGACAATATGCACTGCCCACCGCTTCCATGACCTGCACGATGTTATCCGGTGAGACGGAAACACCACCATGATTTTCCATCATTACGCGAATGCCGGTATTCTCACCGATGGCGGCAAGTTCCTTAAAACTCTTGATACACTGCCCAATTTCTTCCTCTGTCGCATTGGCACCGTGGCTTCCACCGCTGTTGGCTCGAAAGGCATTGCAGCCAAGTTTCTGACAAATGGCAAACCATTTCCGATGATTCCGTACGGCTTGCTTTCGCTCATCTTCGTCAATGGCAGAGAGGTTGCCGTGACCATCAACAGCAATACTGAGCAGCCTCACACCAACGTTATCAGCCCGACGACGCAACTCATCAACATATACATCGGAAATCCCACTTTGCGCCTGATTATCCGGGGCTTCGTAAATAAAGAAGGGGCTGTTTAACTCCACTGCATTAATGCCGAATTCATCGCGTGAAAGCTGAGGATAATCGAGTAGAGAAAGCGGGTTTTCCTGATTTCTGAAACGTCGATTGATACTCCAACCTGCAAGGGAAATCTCCATAGTTTAACTCCTCATCCGTATTCTTTAATGAATATAACCTAAGTGTTGGGTTTCACTCTCTATCTGTCAGAACGTCGTGTTGACAGTCGGAAACTCGACCCTCATTGATAGCGCGATACTTTCAACTGTTCAACCCAACCGACGATACTATACACCTGCCGCCCCGCTGGGGCTTAGATCGGGCGAGGACGCCCGACCGACGGGAATAATGGCAACTTGCGTAAATATATGATGGGCATGGGTTTGATTTAATGAAGTTCGCGTATAAAAGGGGCAAGTTGATCCATCGAAATGCTGCCCTGTCGCCGAATTTGCGGCGGTGACACAGAAAGGTCTAAAACGGTCGAAGCCATTCTGGTGGCAGTTTGCCCCCCATCAAGGATGATATTGACGAGTTCACCAAGCTCGGATTGGACTTCCTCCGCTGATGTAGCTGGTGGCTCGTCAGATTTGTTCGCGCTGGTTGTCGCGATAGCACCGCCAAAACGTTGGAGAAGCGCAAGGGCCAATGGATGGTCCGGCATACGCACTCCCACTGTATTCCCCCCTGCGGTGACTTCAGACGGAAGTGCTTTTCCCTCTACAATCAGCGTTAATCCTCCGGGCCAAAACTGCTCCGCGAGTTGAGAAAAGCTTGGCGACAAATTTTGAGCGATACGCTCAACGTCGCTGACAGATCCGACCAAAATTGGAATAGGTTTGTCAATAGGTCTACCTTTAATCTCATATAGCTTTCGCACCGCCTCCGGTTGAAAGGGATCCACGCCAACACCGTACACTGTATCGGTCGGAAAAGCAACTACACCCCCATCTTTCAAAATTGCAATGGCTTGATTGATATGTAAGTCATCGAATGGGTTCATTGGGTTTGAAAATTCAAAAGTTTGGTTTTTAGCTGTTATACAATCGATCCGGAGGCAAACGCGTTCAGATTGAGGGCATCTCTTAATCCTTCTCGGTACTTGTGGTAAGCGACTCCGGCAATCATCGCGCCATTGTCTGTGCAGAGTCGAATCGGCGGGTAGTAAACCTCCGCTCCGATTTTGGTTCCCGCCTCACGCATTGATTCACGCAATTGGCTATTTGCTGCAACGCCGCCTGTCAAAGTAATTGCCTTGACGTTTTTCGCTTTCGCTGCCCGGATCGTTTTCCCTACAAGCACCTCTACGACCGCTGCTTGAAAACTCGCTGCGATGTCCGCAATCGGCGGCAAGGTCCCCGCCGCTTTTGCTTTTTCTGCAAAAAATCGGACAGCAGTTTTAATTCCACTGAAACTAAACTGGTAATTATCTCGCTCAAGCATGGGGCGTGGAAACTGGATTGCGTCCCTGTCGCCCTCTTTCGCTAAATCATCGATGACCTTACCACCCGGGAAGCCGAGTCCGAGATATTGAGCGACTTTGTCGTACGCCTCACCGGCGGCGTCATCCTGCGTTGTGCCGAGGATCTCATACTTCCAGCCTTCCCGAACCTCCACCAAAAGGGTGTGTCCGCCTGAAACGGTGAGACAGACATGCGGGAAAGGTAGCGTCTTATGCTCCATAAAGTTTGCGTAGATATGTCCCTCAATGTGGTTGATCCCCAGAAGTGGTAGGTTATGGCAGTATGCTAGTGATTTGGCAGCAGCAACCCCGACAAGGAGCGCACCGATCAAACCGGGGCGGTTTGTTACGGCAATCGCCTCAAGTTCGGTGAACCCCACATCCGCTTCGTTCATTGCTTGATCAACAATGTAGTTAATCGCTTCGACATGTTTGCGGGAAGCGAGTTCAGGGACAATCCCACCGTACTTTGCGTGAAGTTCTATCTGTGAAGCAACGATATTGGATCGAATTTCTCTGCCATTAGTAACAACCGCTGCAGCGGTTTCATCACACGAAGTTTCAATGCCAAGAATGTTCATCTAAATTCCTTATAGGTGCCTAAATATCTGCCTGATTGTTTTTTCCTTACTTAGCTTGGTCAATCAAGATTATCATACAACGAGGGAAGTTTCCAAGCAAAATCAGCTTTTTCCCACCGCCTTCATTCCGAATGGTCCTAGGCGGAATTATCTGACTAAGCTAATCTTTCCAATTTTCTGAACTGTTTTCTGGTCTTGGGTCGCGGAGATAATAAAAATATAGACCCCTGTGGCGAGTACTTCATCCCCCGCATTTTTGCCATTCCAGCGGAATTGACCAGATCCAATGGCATTCTGGCGAGTGTCCGTGTGAACCAGATCACCGGCAATATTGAAAACTTCTATATCAACTGCTCCAGCCACTTGGAAATCAGAGATTGTGTAGGAAAAGATGACTTCGCTATGCTCAGGACGTAGCGGATTCGGAAAGGCACGGACTTGAGTCAATTTCAGATTCCCGGACCGTGTTTCAACTGCTTTGAGGGTCAGGAGATATGAATTCACTTCACTAAAACCCGATTGGGATTCGACTGCGACGAAAAATGTATCTGTTTGTTCGGCTTGAAAGATAACTTGCAGTTCGGTTGGTCCAATCCTTTTTGCAGCAGCAATGTATCGATCACTTTCATCGAGTATCGACAAGCGATAATCAACCGTATCGGAAATGAAAGTCAAGGTAGCTACAATTGCCTCTCCCGATATAGCATTAAATCGATAGAGATCTCGCTTATCTTTTTTACTGGAGATAAAGGACTCATAAGTTTGGTCAAACTCAATAGGAAAAGCCTCAGCCAGATTATCATTCGGTTCGTAGGTATCTCCAAACGCGACGGAGATTGTCATTTCCTGTCCCTCAAAACCGATGTTGATGATAGAGATTTTCGAGATTGTTCCGTCATTTGCGTTGCTGTTAGGACGAGTTGCAGGAGTAAAAGATGTCTGGTTGTCGTCAGCAGAATATGCTGCGCCATCCGTGACAGTGCGGAGGTCTATGATATCTGGATTGTCCAGCGAGATACCGAAATGCTCTGGATCGCTTGGATCTTCAAGCCAAACCTGACCTGCGGCGTCAATCGCCCCGGGAGGACGTACTTCCGTTTCATCAATATGCCAGATGAGAATCCCAGATTCAGGCAATCGGGTATCAAACAGTGCTCCTGATTCTCGGTAGCGGTTTTCAATGAGAAAGAATTCTGTGGCCTCCCCAAGTTTGTTAATTTTTCCGGGAATATTAATTTTGAAGAGTTTATTCTCGTGTGGAGGCAGCTCAAAACTGGGTATGGACAGGTTGGAAACATTCTCTTTAATTTCCACAGGTTGAATCCAACCCAGTCGTCCGTTTTCAGGACGTGCGTCAAAATCCCATTTTAGATAGCCGCTGATATGACTCGGTTGTAATCCATTTCCAATTCCATTGATGATTTCACCCTGATAAGGGCCTAACTGCCCCATTAATCCCCACTTGTGGTCAAGAGGCCCGAGAAAATTTCCACCGTACATGTCGGGTGCACCGAAATCGTGGAAAAATTCGTGGAAGTAAACGCCAAGATGGGGTGCATCGAAACTAGGCTCTTCGCCAACTAGAACAGCTGCACTTACAAGTACACCATCAAATTCTCTGTTAATGTCCTGCACTAGGATTGACCAGATATCATTCATCTCTAATGTTGATGCTTGGTCATTGCCTGAATGGATAACGAAAACGTGATCCACCACGCCATCCTTATCACGGTCATACATCGAGAAATCCACCATGTCGTCCACCCCTGTACACGCTTCACGGACAAGCTCTCGGGAACGTCTGACGTTAATCTGCCCCTCACCGTAATAACTCATTGGTTCTTGTGCACGAACCCATTGGTTGCCTTTCGGAACAACTCCCCCCGTTGGTCCGGGCTGTATGTCCATTTGTTCGTAAGAAACTTCCCTGTAGTAGGTTTTCAGAGAAACACCTTCGGCCGCAAAAAGGTATTGATCAAACGCTTCCCCCGGACGTTGACCGGGTTGATCCGAAAAATCAATTTTAATTGCCAAAACGAACTCGATGCCGTCGTCTTGTAAAACGCTCTGTTCACGAACGAAACAGCAGCCATGTAACGCATTGAGGAACTGATCCTCACTTGTGGGAGACTTTGGTGTCCAATTGTTTGTAACAGAATTGTAATTGTAGAAAAGATAGGGGTTCGGTGGTGCGGCTACACAGGGATAAATCAAAAAAAAGAAAAATATAAGGACTAACATATAAAATTTGAAATACATAGATTTGGGTTCCAATCAATGCTTCCTTTCTGAAGTGGTTAAACACCGCGCGCAGTAACTCACGTTATTTTAACATCCACATCATTCACTTTGCCCGTAAATTTTCGTACATTTCATTTCCGGTTTGACAAACGTTCAATAAGTGTTTATAATTTAATGTTTATTTTTAATTAAGTTGACGCCCCGATTGGTGATGCCGCATGGGCATGATTATGAACTGGAGATGATTCGGGTTATGGTGAAAATTGGCGATATAGCGTTAGGAGGTTTTCCGCTGCTATTAGCCCCGATGGAAGATGTAAGTGATCCACCTTTTCGTGCGATGTGCAAAGAAGGTGGGGTAGACTTGATGTTCACGGAGTTCATCTCTTCTGAGGGGCTTATCCGAAACGCTCGGCAGAGTGTCATGAAACTGGATATCTTTGAGTCCGAACGCCCGATAGGAATTCAAATCTTTGGAAGCGATATTGAGTCAATGAAAGCGGCGGTCGGGATTGCGGAACAGGTGAATCCTGATCTAATTGACATCAACTATGGCTGTCCTGTCAAGAAAGTTGCATGTAAAGGGGCAGGGGCGGGGATATTGCGCGATGTTCCGAAGATGGTTAGGATGACCCACGAAATAGTCAAATCTACAACTGTGCCTGTAACCGTCAAAACTCGGCTCGGTTGGGATGAGAAGACACAATACATTGTTGAGGTTGCAGAGAGATTGCAAGATGTGGGTATCCAAGCGATTACGATTCATGGGCGCACCCGCGTGCAGATGTATAAAGGGAATGCCGATTGGACATTGATTGGTGAAATTAAAAATAATCCTCGCATGACAATTCCCGTTTTTGGCAATGGGGATGTGGATACCCCGCAGAAGGCACAGAGGATGCGTCAAAAATACGGCGTGGATGGAATAATGGTTGGCCGAGCGGCGATCGGTTATCCATGGATCTTTAGAGAAGTTAAACACTATTTCTCGACAGGACAACTGCTTGATCCCCCTTCCATCAAGGAGTGCTTGAGTATCTTAAGAAAGCATTTAGAACTCTCTATTGAATGGAAAGGATCGAGGCATGGCGTTTTAGAGATGAGAAGGCACTATAAGAATTACCTAAAAGGGATACCAAATGTCAAAGCATACCGAGGCAAATTAGTGACTCTCAAGAGTTATGAAGAAATTGTTGAAGTCATCAATGATATACAAATGCACGTTGAATCTACGACGTTCGGCTTCGGTCCTATTGGGCAAGGGGAACCGCAATTGACAAGGATTTCTTTATAGCAACGATTTCTGATTAACAGTAAAGCACTTTTGTCCTTACCAGTTATCAATCATAGGCACAGCCAACCCGTAACTATAAGATAAAATTGCTCAAGAACTAATCTGGAGGTATTTCATTCGTAATGTCTGAAAATCGAGACGAAGGTGTATCAATTGTTCCCATCGGCGGATTAGGGGAGTTTGGTTTAAACATGATGTTGTACCAATATGGCGACGACATCATCGTTGTTGATGCCGGGCTAATGTTCCCGGAAGCGAATATGCCCGGCGTAGATTTGGTTTTCCCGGACCTCACATACCTGCGCGAAAATCGAGATAAAATTAAGGGTATCATCATCACCCATGCACATGAGGACCATGTGGGGGGGCTAGCATTCTTTCTCCGCCAGATTAATGTACCTATTTACGGCACCAAATTAACGCTCGCTCTAGCGAAAGGAAGGCTACGCGAATATGGCGTTTTAGCTATCGCAGAGTTAAACGTCATAGATCCTGATGACACGCTGCAGCTGGGTTGTTTTACCCTAGAGTTTATTCATGTTGTGCACAGTATCCCTGACACGGTTGCGGTTGCCATTCACTCACCCATCGGAATTATTGTCCACGCGAGTGATTTCAAGTTCGACCAAACCCCTGTTGACAATTACTTGACTGAGATTTACAAACTTGCTGCGCTCGGCGAGAAGGGAGTTCTACTGCTTATCTCTGATAGTACTAACACAGACCGCCCAGGCTTTACTCCCTCCGAACGTTCAATCTATTCCGACCTAAATGGGGTGTTTCAAAGAACCACAGGTGGGCTTTTTCTTGCTACCTTTTCGTCGGGTATCCATCGCGTCCAACAATTTATAGAGCTCGCAGTTGAACACCGCCGCCTAATCGCTGTCACCGGACGTTCAATGATTAATAACATCCGAACTGCTTCCGAGTTAGGGTACTTAGATGTTCCGCATAATCTCCTGATTGATGCGCGTGAAGTCAATCGTTTTGCCCCCCATGAGGTTGCTGTGCTTAGCACCGGCAGCCAGGGTGAACCGAGATCGGCAATGGCACTCATTGCAAAAGATGACCATGCGTTTTTGCATATTGAGCCGGGGGATACCGTTATAATTTCAGCGAGGATTATCCCCGGTAACGAACAATCTGTCGGGAACATGATTAACCACCTGCTGCGTCGTGGTGCACATGTCTTACATGAAAGGAACGCCAATGTTCACGTTTCGGGGCATGGTGCACAGGAAGATCTGAAATTAATGATGAACCTCGTTCGCCCTAAGTTTTTTATCCCCGCACACGGTGAATACAGCAATCTCGTACAACATGCCGAACTTGCAGAGGAAGTTGGGATGCCTTCGGACAATATTACTGTTGCTGAAGATGGAGATTTAATCACCCTAACTCCTGATTTCTGTGGTGTTCAGGGAAGGGTGCCGGCAGGGCGCGTTCTCGTAGATGGAAAGATTGATATGGGGGTTGAGAACATAGTGGTGCATGATCGTCAGCAACTCGCTCGAGATGGTATGGTTATTCCGATTGTCGTTCTCAACAGTAATAGCGGTGAAGTTACTGCGGGGCCGGACATGGTATCGAAAGGGTTTGTCCACATGGATGAATCTGAAGATTTAATGAACGAGGCCAAAGAGATAGTTGTCCATGCAATCAACCACCTGAGCCCAGAGGGCAAGAGTGAAGCCGAAACAGTGCAGGAGGAGATTCGGGTGGTGCTGCGACGATTTTTCAAAAAGAAAACGAATCGACGACCGATGGTACTCCCCGTCGTTATGCGAGCATAAGTAACTTGACCAACTGATATACAGAGATTACGGCATACGGCGTATGCTTACTACTAGCAACTTAGGTTATTATAGATCGAAAATCACCTGTGCCATCCAGCGATTATCCGGAGCGGATTCAACGATTAATTGGTGATAAGTGATACTCTTAATCTCTGTATAAACGATGTGCTTTGCAAAATCCACCGGCTCGCCATAGGCAATCGCTGTTAGCTGGTACGGGGCTTCAAAGATTGCCAGAATCTCAACCCGCTGAAAGAAAACCTCCTCAACCTCATGCCGAAAATTTAATTCATCCAGCCAGGCCACCATCAATTCTTCAAGAGATTCCGCCGACACCTCAATTTCAGTGTGTGTCGTTGTGCCAACCGTGCTGAGATCTGCGATAGCCCCAAGCAACCCTTGCGCTGCATTGATGAATAGTTCTTCTAGCGTGGCTCCATAAGCGCGGATTCCGATATCGCCGGTATGCTCTAGATATTCGTATCTTTTCATCAATTCATTTCCCTTTGGATAGCACTACGACAAATATCCTTCAATTAAAAAATCTACCCCGATTTGAGTGATTTTTACGTTACGGAGCTCAAATGCTTCAGCCAAGCGGGCAATTCCTACGCCACCAATTGGACCCGGTGCATCTTTGCCACCAATCAATTTTGGCGCAACAAAGAACATCAGTTTATCAACAATTCCCGCTTGTAAGGCAGCAGCATTGATTTCTCCGCCGCCTTCAATCAACACGCTCGTGATTCCCCTATGCCCAAGTTCTTGCATTAATGTACTTAAACAGACCCGTCCACTTTTCGCTTCAACGATTAGTACATCGGCACCGGCGGATTCCAAGGCTTCGATTTTCTCTGAAGGCGTATTTTCTGTCACGGCGATTAGTGTCCCTGCATTGCTCTCTGAATTGAAGATTTTCGCCCCTAGTGGTGTGCGACCATGCGAATCAACGACAATACGGATCGGATCTTCGTCCTTCCTCCCCGGTAGACGTGTAGTCAACGATGGGTTGTCTTGCAGTACGGTGCCAACACCGACGAGAATCACATCAACCTGAGCGCGAATCTCATGTCCCTTCATTCGTGATGCCTCCGAGGTAATCCACTGGGATTCATCCGAAGCAGTGGCAATTTTCCCATCTAGGCTGATTGCGGATTTGAGGATGACAAAAGGGTGTTGTGTCGTGATATATTTGATGAATATTTCGTTAAGTTGTTTTGCTTCTCTCTCACAGAGACCAACCTGAACCCTTATTCCCGCTTCTTCAAGCTGACCTATGCCATTACCAGCGACCCGCGGGTTTGGATCTGTCATTGCGACGAAGATATTGGATAGCTTCGCATGGATAAGGGCTTCGGTGCAGGCCGGGGTCCGTCCCCAATGACAGCACGGCTCCAGCGTGACGTACATCGTCGCGCCCTCTGCCAGCTCTTTTGCCTGATTCAGTGCATGAATTTCGGCGTGGGCTTCCCCGGCCTTTTGGTGATAACCTTCGCCGACAATTTCACCCTTCCGAACAATCACCGCGCCGACCAGAGGATTCGGGCTAGTGCGTCCCCGCGCCTTCTCCGCTAACGCTAGGGCGTGTTCCATAAATTTTCGATCAGTCGTTGACCATTGGCAGTGTTTGGACAAGGATGACTCCATCAATTTTTAGTTGAGGTTAAAGAATTTCCACTATGATTGACCATTTTATAATTATATCACGCTTCATCTTACTAAAGCAAAAAGAACAAAAAGGATTCAAGAGAATTTCTGGCACATGTAGCCGTCCAGAAATGGTATAATTTTGATGTGGCAAACGAAGGAAAAATCCTTACACTTTTCGTTGAAGAAATCCGGAGGCAACGGATTAAGTAAAGTTATATCATATATCCAAACACACAGTTGATGAAGCTTATGAGAACGAAATTACTTGAATCGATGCCGCATTCGGTTAGAGCGAAGATTAGAGGGCTTCTCCCCGCGGAAGAGGAGGAATTAATCCGGGTCTCTACTGATTTGAATCAGGAAGGGAAGTTTGGGACGCAGTGGGTAGTTGTTACGGATAGGCGTCTCCTGATTGTTCTGACGGAGGGCCTTGATGATATTATTGATATACCGATTGAGGAGTTGACCCTTGTGCAGACCGAAGCACTCGTTGGAGGTGGATGCCTGACTATTGAGCGCAAGGACAAAGCAACTGCTACGGTCCCTTATTCCAGCTCTCTCGCAGAAAAGTTTTCTGAAGTTACACGGGGGATTGAGCAGCTCCGCAAGGGAGAAACTTTCCTAATTAACACGCAGCTCGAGCGTAGGCGATGCGAAAAGTGTGGCAGACTTCTCCCTGAAAAGAACGGTATCTGTCCTGCCTGTATACGGCGGCTTGCAACGTTGCAGCGCATCGCCAGCTACCTGAAACCTTACAAAGGACATGCCATCCTCTTAGCAGTCGTTTCCCTGATAGGCATGGGCACGGCAGTAATCCCTCCAATGCTCACCCGACAAATAGTGGATGGTGTTTTGGTGCCTAAGGAAGGAAACACCAATAGCATGTCCGAACGGCTGACGCTGCTCGGTTTACTGGTACTTGCTATGGTCGGTATACGTGTGTTGAACTGGGGGATGGAATGGGCACACGGTTGGACAGTGAGTTGGTTAGGAGCACGCATCACCGCCGATATCCGAAACCGGCTTTATCAACAGCTTGAGTTGCTTTCGCTGCAATTCTACGATAGACGGCAGGTCGGTGCGGTAATGTCCCGTGTGACTAGGGATGCTGGAAGGCTACAGGAATTTTTGGTGGAAGGGCTGCCCTACCTAGTCATCAATGCCTTAATGATTATTGGCATTTTAGGCATTCTATTTTGGATGCACTGGCTGTTAGCCCTGCTTATCCTTGTACCGATCCCATTTATGATGGGGTGGGGTGTTATCTTCTGGAGACGGATGCGGCTCTACTTCAATAAATGGGATCAGGCTTGGTCAGATATTATGACGACAGTGAATGAGACGTTATCCGGTATCCGCGTGGTCAAAGCCTTTGCCCAAGAGGTGAGAGAAATTGCTGCATTTGGAGTGCAGAACCAAAAAATCCGGCAACTTGCCATTCGGACGGAGATTAACTGGGAGATTTTCTTCGCCACAACAACCCTCTTGACCAGTTTTGGGATACTGGTTGTGTGGCTTTTCGGTGGACGGGAGGTTATTAAAGACGCCCTGACGTTAGGAACGCTGTTGGCGTTTTACGCTTACATGTGGATGCTCTATGATCCCATAGAGTGGTTTGGAGAGGTCAACAGTTGGATGACACGGGCATTTGCCGGGGCCGAGCGCATTTTTGAGGTCATTGACACGCCAGCCGAAGCGTACAAAGACCCCAATGCCCACTCAATATCCAGCATTAAAGGTCATGTAACGTTCAAAGATGTCACATTTGGGTACGATAAGAGCAAGCCTGTTCTCCACGAGATTGACCTTGATGTTGCCCCCGGCGAGATGGTAGGCCTTGTGGGTAGATCGGGGGTTGGCAAGACGACCACCGTGAATCTAATCTGTCGATTCTACAATGTAGATCAAGGCATAATTGAGGTTGATGGCGTACCTATCCAGAAAATTCAGCTTGAGGATTTGCGGCGTCAAATTGGCATCGTGCCGCAGGAGCCATTCTTGTTCAGCGGCACGGTTGCGGAGAATATCAGCTACGGCAAACCCGGGGCAAGGCTTGAGGAGATTATGGAGGCGGCTATCGCAGCGAATGCTCACAACTTTATTGTTAGTAAATCCGATGGTTACGATACCCAAGTCGGAGAGCGAGGAGGGGAGCTGTCGGGAGGAGAAAAACAGCGTGTCGCTATCGCTCGCGCCATTCTTCACGATCCCAAAATCCTCATCCTTGATGAAGCGACTTCATCGGTGGATGTGGAGACGGAGAAGCAAATTCAGGAAGCCATTGCGCGGTTGACTCAAGGGCGAACTACCTTCGCAATTGCCCACCGCCTATCAACGCTACGAAATGCAGATCGATTGGTTATACTTGAAGGAGGCCGTATCGTTGAGATGGGAACCCATAGCGACCTGATCGAAAAAAAAGGGATTTTCCATGAACTGGTGCAGCTGCAACAGCAGACTTCAGAGATTATTGCGGTCAAGGAATAACGCTCCCGGAAAATTTTGAGGTGGATTAGCCAAGCGACGTCAAAATCGTGATTAGAATAAGGAGATAAAAATGGCGAAATATCGAGGGGCAGTCATCGGACTGGGGTGGATGGGGCTGCTCTACGACCTAGCACAGCGAATGGGAGTGTGGCATGTAGACGATATCGACCGTCCCACACCCGAATTGGATATCCACCGCAAGTTTTACTACCACGATCGACATCTGCCGAAAAAATCGATGCCGAGCAGCTACGCGGAAGCATTATCAGACCGGCCAGAAATAGAATTAGTCGCCGCTGCTGAACGGGACCACAAACGACTCGCAGCTTTCGGGGAACGTTATGGCCTCCAAGTACTATACACCGATCCTATGGAGATGCTGCGGAAGGAAAAGCCGGATATCGTTGCTATTTCTACCAATACCAAGGGACGGTCTGATCTGACCTGCTATGCCGTAGAATGCGGCGCGAAAGGGATTGTGACAGAGAAGCCGATGGCTTACACCCTTGAGGAGGCAGACCGCATGGTTAACACCTGCACTGATGCCGGTGTACCTCTCTGTTGTGGTGCTATCTCAACCAACCATCCTGCGTTTGACACAGCCAAGGATTTGGTAACAAGTGGCGCAATTGGTGAGGTGCTTTCTATTGAGGCGGAGTCGGACAAAAATCTATCCCAGCACCAAAACTGGTCGTATTTTGTTGATAGCTCCCCTGCTTGGGTTATCGGCTTGGGAGATTTGCCCAAGCGCGAATCGGGCAGCAATGAGTTTCGTGGTCAAGGGATGATGGCTACCGACACAGGTCTTATCGTGCACTTCAGGAAGGGTGCTCCGGCGGTACGGATTACCGGTACAGAGGGCGAACTTTTCCACCCGGAGCATTACTCCGACTGGACCCTATTTCAGGATGTGGAGACCCTCGCAGGACGGAACCGGATAGAGATGCCGTGGCCGGGACCTAAGATGCAGGTCGGTGGCGGCACGATTCATGGGTTGGCAGATGTGATTGCCTGCTTAGCGGGCGAACTTGACGAACCGAAAAATTCGGGCAGACGGGTTGCTGTTGCGCTCGAAGTTGAGATTGCGATAAAGCTGTCTTCCGTTCAAGGTGGCGAGCGGATTGACCTCCCACTAGAAGATCGTTCTCTAGGGCTTGAGTACGACTGGCACAGATAGCTGAGGGGTGTGCATAATTCGAGACGCATGATAGCGGAATTCAAGCGAGGGTGCCTGCGTCAATGGTAGGGGGGAAGGTGTTGAGAAGTACAGGCATCAAAACCTATCTATGAGCACCCCCCAGATAGCTAAAGGAAGGGAGTTTTGATTCTGAAAGGGTTGACGTTCAAAACTATTCTCATATTCACAGCAATTTTCTGGGTTGTGCCTCCACTGTGTCTTGCCAAGGGTGGAAAATGGGGACAGAAAGCGGATATGCCAACCGCAAGATTTGCGCTATCCACCTGCACGGTGCAAGGAAAGATTTATGCTATTGGGGGGAGAGTGGGTAATACGCTTTTGTCTAAGACAGAAGAATATAATCCCCTGACAGACAGGTGGACTAAGAAAGCCGACATGCCAACCCGACGGGAAGGATTTTCCACGAGCTCGGTGGATGATACGATTTATGCCATCGGTGGCGGAAACCTCGGTGGGATGCTTGCTGTCGTCGAAGCATATGATCCGGCGACAAATACTTGGACGCAGAAAACAAATATGCCCACGCCAAGATGGGGATTATCGACCAGTGCCGTCAACGGAAAGATTTATGCCGTTGGGGGAACACCAAATGGTCGTGAGGGGCTTCAGAGCGTTGAAGTCTATGACCCGGCGACAAATACTTGGGAAAAAGCACCAAATATACCTACTCCAAGAGGAAATCTCTCTACCAATACTGTACAGGGAAAGGTTTATGCCATCGGAGGGTCGCAGGGATTGTTGCGACGTGCACTTGCAACCGTGGAAGCGTATGATACTGAATTGCTGCCTCAGAGCATTCAATCAAAGGAAAAACTTGCTACGATATGGGGTCAACTGAAAGTCGAGAGATGATACAAACGAACAACCCATCTGTTATCAGACGTGAATTAAACCTGATAGATATTGGTAAGCATCGGCGACGTACCGGGGAAGATTTTCTGGGTCCTCGACCTCCAACTCAACGGCAAATGGACCACGGTAGTCTATCGCGCGGAGTTCATAAATCAGTCCCGGCATATCGATTTCTCCCTCCCCAATCGGAACGGATTGATGACCGATGTGGTCTTTCACATGGACGTTGTAAATGCGGTCGGAATACCTACGGATGAGTGTTTTCCAGTCCACGCTTGCCACGTGAAAGTGTCCTGTATCAATTGTAATGCCAATCTGTTTTGTGGTAATATGTGCGAAAATTTCCGCGTAATCCGCCTCATTCTGAAATTGAGACCCCACATGCGGCTCCAATGCTACCTTTACGGGTAGATCGGCAATTGCCTCAGAGAGTTTGTCGAGTCCGGCAAGCGTATGCGTCAAACCGTCTGCCTGCCGCTTCCCTCCTGAAAATACGAGCAAAGGACACTTTAGTTTAACCGCTGCCTCAATATTGAGCAGCAAATCTTCGACAGAACTCTCTGCTGCCTTAACGGAGTCGGTAGAAATCGCTGCCGCGTAAACCTCAGTCAATCCTTTCAACCCCGCTTCAGCTGCCTGACGCTGGAGCCCCTCTGTATCCAACCACCGGATAAGTCCAGGGGTCCAAGTAATGGGTCCCGCCAATCCCCAGTGGGTATACCCCGCTTGTGGTGCGTGCTTGAACGTTTCCAAGATTTCATCCAAAGGTGGATTTCGCAACGCACATGTCGTACAAGATAGAATTATCTCACTCATAAGCTCTCCTTGAATTGATTCGGTTTATACTGAGATTGTGAATTTGATTTGCTCATTCGCGTATTTCTGGGCTCGTTAGAGCTATTTAATTTTCGATTTTCTCCCTGTCTGAACGATATGACGGGATTCGGAGATTCCGCTCCGTTCCGAGAGTTTTCAACCTACAGAAGAACAAAATGACTCTACTGGGTTCGTTGATTTCCGTTGACACTGTCCTCCAAATCCGTATAATATTTGGCGAAATATGTAGTAAGTAGTCAGTGGACCAATCCCAACGGAAACAAGGAAAAGATGGAAAAGGCGAAAGCATTCGCACCCGGCAATCTCTCTTGCGTATTCAAGATTATCCCTCACCCAGAAGCAACCCAGATGCACTCGCTCGGCATGGGATTTACTATTACAGAAGGTGTTGTTGTAACGGTTTCCCAGAGTAGTAGCCAGACTACTGTCCGATTTAACAGCAGCCAGATTCATTTTCCTACCGTTGTGTCGGTCGTTCAAAAATTGACAGCCCAGCCAGTGGAAGTAGAAATTGATTCTCCCCTGCCGCTTGGGTGCGGGTTCGGACTGAGTGGAGCAGCTTCGCTCGCCACGGCGTATGCACTTAATGCCTTACTAGGATTGGGCAAATCTGAGGAAGAATTGGCGATGAGTGCCCATGTAGCTGAGGTGGAAAATCGGACGGGGTTGGGTGATGTCTGCGCCCAATACCACGGTGGTTGTCTCGTCAAATTGAAGATAGGTTATCCCCTCGCTGCAGAACGGCTGCCGATTCCAGAACAATCCATCTACTACCGATATTTTAGCTCTATCCAGACGAAAACCATCCTCGAAAATGCAGGGCGGAGAGACCGTATCAACAGAGCGGCTGATGAGGCATTGCAAGCTTTAGAAAAACTGACCAAATCGGACGCAGTTGATTTTAACGCGTGTATTCGGTTGTCCAAACAGTTCTCCATCAATAGTGGATTGTTAGAGGACGCACATGTACAGGAGGTTATCCGTGAAATCGAGGCGGCGGGAGGGGTTGCGTCCATGATTATGTTGGGAAATGCCGTGTTCAGCACCCAATCTTTTGAAAAGGCAAATGCAACAAAACTCTCTAAAGGTGAGAAGGGGAGGTTGTTATGAGCGATGTTCCTGAGAATCATCCCCGGTATGTGTCGTTGAAGCTGCGAGATACAATTGTCGCCGGTGTGGAGAGCGGAGTGACCTCCATCCACGGTCTGATGGCGCATGGTCGCGGCGAAGCCTTCGATTACCTCATCGGCGAAAAAACACAACCTTTCGCTATGAATGCAATCCGTGCCGGGGCTGCCATCCTTTTACTCGCCGAACACCCCGTAATCTCCGTTAATGGAAATGTCGCATCCCTGACACCCGGTGAATTGGTCGCGTTTGCAAATGTCCTCAAAGCCCCGTTAGAGGTAAATATCTTTCACACCTCTAAAAAACGGGAGAAAGCGATACAGAAGTATCTCAAAAAACATGGAGCGGGTCAAGTATTAATGCCTGGAACGGACGCACAGCTGCCGTTTATCGATTCAAACCGGAAGTTCGTCCATCCAGAGGGAATCTTTCGCGCCGATGTGGTATTCGTTCCTCTTGAGGACGGTGACCGTTGCGAAGCATTACGGAAAATGGGCAAAATAGTGGTAACCGTTGACCTTAACCCGATGTCGCGAACCGCTAAGCAGGCGGGTGTGACTATTGTGGATAATGTGGTGCGGGCCCTGCCGCTGCTAATTCAGGAGGTGCAGGCACTGCAAAAAGCGTCTCCCACTGTGCTAAGGGAAATAGTCTCGCAATATAACAACGACAGTACCTTGCAAGCAGCAGTCCAATGGATTCGTCGAGAGCGATAAACCGATAGATTTTACCTGTACATTTTTGAATAAATATCTACAACCCCGGTTACGTACGGCTTGCAAAGTTACAAGGTAACTCAGGAGCTAGGTTCTGTTGACATTTAACGGATTGAACCAATCTCCGTTCCGAGAGTTTTCAACCTGATGTGCCCCGATAAGATCGGGATCCAAAGCAATTTGAGCGATTAAGGACAACTCGGTTTACGGTAGATTTCCCAAAGTAGTAGGCATGGAGTATGCCTACTACTAGCGATAATCACTTGGGGTTGTGGCAGGCAGCGCGATGATTACAGAGTGTTTGCCGAATTCTCTACCGAGGGGCACAAGTCCTTGTACTGTTAAACTCCCCTATACGCCACCAACTTCCTCATTTGCTCGTTTAACGAGTGCGTTCATATAGGCGATGGTGTAGGCTGTCCCGCTTCGATCGCCCACCATAGATGGGATGTGGTCTGGAATCGCAACGCCTTTGAAGTTCACCTCGCGCATAACCTTCATCACTTGATACATGTCTTGATACCCGTTGTCCACAAAGGTCTCGACAAAGTGTGGCAGCGGTTGGTCTACATTGCGGAAATGCACCTTGAAGACCTTGCCCCATTCACCGAAGAACCGCATGGATTCTAGGACGTCCTTACCCATCAATTCGCCCCCCTCTAACCAGCAACCGACACAGAGACACATTCCGACATTAGGACTGTCGGCAATTTCAAATGCTCGCTTGTAGCCCTCAAAACTGCTGAAGATGCAGCGCGGGATGCCCGCTAGTTTTGGAACGGGTGGGTCATCGGGATGGATGCCAATCATCACTCCAGCTTCCTCTGCTACCGGCGCAGCTTCTTTGATGAAATGGGTGTAGTTGTCCCAAATCTCCTGTTCTGAGTATTCACGGCCGTGTGAGAGCGGCATCTGATAAGTTTTTTCCCGCCAATGCCCCTCTTGCGCTTGGTTTAGGTCAAATCCCCTCGCACTCGCGCCACCACGGGTTGTTTCACGTTCTGTGCTCCAGATGCCGTTGCCCATGTGGGCGTAGGTGGTGTATGGAATCCCGGCGCGGCCTAGGTCCCGGATATATCGTTTATACTGCTCGATTTTCTCATCGCGGTTGGGCAGGTTCAGCACAATCGCGTCCTGGTTGTGGACATCGCCGTTGCCGAAACCGTAGATTTTTAATCCGGCGTTCTCAAAAATCTCCCGCCGACTCATAAAATAGTCGTAATTGGCATGTTCACCATCTGTCCAGAGCACCACATATTCGACCCCCATCTGCTTGGTGAATTGTAGGTCTTCCTCGCTCGGTTCGGGGGACATTTGTGCTGTGACTTTGATACCTGGTTCGATGGTTTCCATTGGGTGTTTTGCCATGATTGTATTCTCCTAGATTTGAAACGTGATAAGTAGGTAGTTTCATTGGAGCGACTGAAAGCTACCGCTTAGATTTATTATTTACGGTTCCCAGTCGGCGCGCTATTTTAGCAGAAAGCAAGGGCAACGTCAATATCAATTGATATTTTCGTTACTGTACCTCAATCTGCATTCCGGGAGGGGCACCAACCGTAGCGCATTTCGATAAAAAATCTTATTTGCCACTTCATCAGGAAGCGCGAGTCCACCCAGAAATAGTTGTAGGGCTTGACCGTGTTGATCCCGGCCAAAGAGCAGGCGGTCTGCATAGTGGGTGAGAAATTCCTTTGCGTGTCCTATATCTCTCTGCAACGCGCCCAGTCCGGATCCGGCAGACAGATCTGCGTAGAGGTTGGGATAGGTATTGAGAAGGCGTTGTACTTGACCGCCGGGTCTAATAGGTCCCCGAGGATATGTCGCCGGATCGGTATCCGCATCTCCACTGATATACCGCCAGAAGCCGGGGGCATGGCCGATGAAAATTGTTTCGGGGCACGCTTGCAAGGTACGTTCCAAAGGACCTGCGCCTCCCCCGTACCAGTAGGTTTGATAAACCTGTTTGCCTTTTCCATCCGGTAGATAAGGAACGTCCAAGTGTAACACGACCGGACACTTTAGCTCACCAGCTTTATGGAACAGTTCCAATGCGCGTGGGTCGTCCAACAACATACGGTAGCTCCACTCTCCACAGACCCGTACCCCGTGCATGTGATAGGCGGCTTCAAAAAGTGCCGCCGCATCTCCCTCGGATGGACACGGACAATATCCGGCGATAAAGCGATCCGGGTATCGATCTCGCGCATCGAGGAGTTCATCTAAGGTGGCACCTGCATGTGTGCCATCCGGCCGAATATTGTAAGGATTAAAAGCGCGGCAACTTCCCGGCGCATCCTCTGCCGGCGGCAGATACCAAGTCAGCAGCCACGTTACGTCAATCTCGAAATTATCCATTTCGGTGATGATACCAGTAGGATTGACACCGTGGTAGTAGGCGTGTTGATGTGAGTCTATAATCATGTTGCCCTCCGTCTATGCCAGTTGTTGAGGTTAAATCTTTATAAAAAAATAAAATAAATATCTGCATTGCGTCACTTTTTTTATTGTTCTAAAAATTGACCTATGATAAGATGGTATCATAGTTAGAGTGAACTGCCACCCAATTTTCCCCACCGGTCCCTATTTTCATGGAGATTGGTCTTTTAGGAAACAATCATGAGAATACTAATCCATTTTTCCTTTGACGAAGCGCAGATCAAAACCTTCCAACAAATTGCACACAAATGCGGCGCCCACGAAGTTTGCCACGCCACCAGCGAGGAGGAAGCCCTCCAATTTGCACCAGAGACAGAGGTCATATTGGGACTTTTCCTCCCCTCGGTTTGTGCCGCCGCCCCGAAACTCCGCTGGATTCAATCCAACAGCGCAGGTATGGATAACTTTCTATTTCCGGAAATCATCGAGAGAGATGATGTTGTCGTTACCAACATGGCAGGGCTCTACGCAAGCCAAGGTGGTGAACACGCCTGGGCATTGCTTTTGTGTCTAGCGCGAGGTATCCCGCACGTTAGGGGAAGCGAAGGACGCAGAATATGGCAGATGCCAGCGGTTGAACTGACAGGGAGTACTCTCGGAATTATCGGTTTGGGTGGCTTTGGCATAGAGATGGTGCTGCGGGCCCGCGGTTACGACATGACCATCCTGGCCATCGATCCGGTGCGCCAAGACAAGCCGGACGAAGTCACCGAACTAAAACCGGCAACACGGGAAAACCTGCACGACCTACTTAGCCGTTCGGACGCGGTCATGCTCGCCTGCCCCAAAACTCCGGAGACCTATCATCTGATTGGGAGCGAGGAACTCGCTGCTATGAAACAGACTGCCTACCTAGTCAACGTTACTCGTGGTGGTATTATTGACGAGGATGCCCTCGTTCATGCACTGAAGAATGGTGAAATTGCCGGAGCCGGTTTAGACGTAACTGAAATTGAACCCCCACCCCCAGAGAGCCCACTCTGGGACATCCCTAACCTGATTATCACCCCGCACCGCGCTGGATCTTCCCAACATCGTCCACGCAAGACCTTTGAGTTCTTCTGCGAGAACTTGGAACGCTACCTGAAAGGGGAACCACTGCAAAACGTTGTTGGTAAGAGACGCGGATTCTGATTATCGCTTATTTTTACAAAGCCTCAAGAGCGAATCAATATCCATTCAGAAAAGTTGCTGCATCCTGTTTCCTTTTGACAGACTTGCGATACGAGGCTATAATCGCGGCTATTAATAATAGTCTCAGCCATGGAAATAGACGCATCGAACCAAAAGACTGGAGGTTACAAAATGAAGGGACAAAAGATCCTTTGTCTGTCCCCGCTGGTTCAAGGGTTAATTATACTAGTTTTTGCACTTGGGTGTTGTCTCAATGCCTTTGCACAAGAGGCAACTACAACCGAAGATACTCGATGGTTTGACACCGGCAAAATATGGATTTTTCTTGCTGTAATCCTATACTCCGCCACAGTGGTCTATTGTATCTATCATGCTCGAAGTGGGAAAGAACTGTTTATCCGCCGTATTCCCGGACTCGAAGCGGTGGACGAAGCAATCGGTCGAGCAACGGAGATGGGACGTTCGATTATGTATATCCTTGGCTTGGGAGGGGTCAGCAACGTCGCAACTATCGCGAGTATGAACATCCTCAGCCAAGTCGCCCAAAAGACCGCAGACTACGAAACACCGCTACGGGTTCCATGCAACGATCCCATTGTGATGAACGTCGTTCGGGAGATGGTGAGAACCGCTTACCTCAATGAAGGACGTCCCGACGCCTATAATGAGGAGAACATCTTTTTCCTCACCGAAAGTCAGTTCGCTTATGCTGCGGGTGTTGATGGAATGATGGTACGGGAAAAACCGGCGGCGGTTTTCCTGCAAGGCACGTTTTTCGCCGAATCGTTAATTTTGGCGGAAACCGGCAATTCCATCGGGGCAATCCAGATTGCGGGAACCGACAAGGAACACCAGCTACCGTTCTTCATCGCTGCGTGTGACTATACACTGATTGGTGAAGAGCTATTCGCCGCCAGTGCGTATCTGTCCCGTGAACCGATGTTGCTCGGCAGTCTCAAGGGGCAGGATTACGGCAAGGTGATGATTTTTGGTGCTATCGTAATTGGTGTCATTCTTGAGCTCTGTGGGATTACTTGGATGACGACCTTTTTCCAGCGAGTCAAGTAGCCTTTTATGTTTCACGCTTCAGGAGGTGTTATGAGACGACAAGTTCCGTTAGTCCTTTGTTTCGCATTTGGTATTGTGATGGCACTCACTGAATTTAGCCCGCACTCAGTGTCTCAAGGGCTCTACAAGGAGGTCATTGATTGGGCACTGGTTATCGGTCCGTTCGCGCTTGTACTAGCTATCGCAACCCTAGTGCAGACCCACTGGGTCCGCATCCGTCGTCGCACAGAACATTGGCAATACAGTTATGTTGTGTTCGCTGGCATCATTATCATGGTGCTGATAGGTATCCCTACTTTTCTTAATAAGATTTCTTTCCTTTCAAAGATGGGGCTATCGTTTGGCCCGAAGAGTCCTGCATTTGTGTGGCTGTTTAACTACGTACAAGTCCCGATGGACGCCACCATGTTTTCACTCCTCGCTTTTTTTATCGCATCCGCGGCCTACCGTGCTTTTCGCGCTCGCACCCTTGAGGCAACCCTGCTACTTGCTGCAGCACTGATTGTCATGATTGGGAATGCACCCGTTGGAGACCTCGTCTGGAATACCGTAATACCACTAGGAGATAGCTTACCCTCTTCCGCACGGCAGTGGATTTTAGATAATCCGAATCTCTCCGCACGACGGGGAATTATCCTCGGCATCAGTCTCGGTGTCATCTCTCAGTCAATTCGTATTATCTTGGGGATTGAGCGTTCATATCTCGGAGGCGTAGAAGGAGATTAAAAAATGATCGAAAAACTAATGAACATTGATCGGCGAATTGTCTTTATTTTGGTGGCGTTGGCGGTGATTATTCCCTCCCTGCTGAAAGTCAGTTTCCCTATCACCATATCTCAACCAACACGCAGTACCTATGACTATATCGAAGCCCTGCCCCCCGGCTCAACCCTCATGATTGGATTTAACTATGGTCCCTCGTCGCTAGCAGAACTCCATCCAATGGCAAAAGCAGTGATACACCACTGTTTTCGGAAAAAAATTCGGGTGATTGGTATGACGCTTCTAGTGGAGGGGGCAACATTGGGAGACGAAATGCTGACAGAGACCGCTGCAGAGGCGGAAGCGGTTTACGGTGAAGATTATATTTATCTCGGCTACCGACCAGGGACGACGCAGGTGCTTCTCGGAATGGGTACGGCGATCGATTCCGTTTTTGAAGCCGATTATGCCGAAACCTTGCTCTCTGAAATTCCAATGATGGCAGATATTAAAAATTATGAACAGATTGATCTGGTTCTCGATTTGGCATCGGGGAGTTCAACCGAATGGTGGATTACTTACACGAACACAAGGTATAACCAACAGATTGCCGCAGGGGTGACCGGCGTGATTGTGTCGCAGATGTACCCGTACCTACAGACAAAGCAGTTAATCGGTTTGATGCCTGGACTCTTAGGTGCTGCGGAGTATGAAAAGCTGATTGAGAAGCCCGCAAAAGGAACCGAAGGCATGAGCATTCAATCCTTCGCGCATCTGCTAGTTGTTGGGCTTGTGATTCTGGGCAATATTGCCTTCTTTATCCAACGGCGTCAAGCTGAATAAAACAGGAGGTTTCATATATGGTGGACATGATGAAGATTGGTATCTGGGTGGCTGCACTACTTACACTCTGCATCTACAGTTTTCTCTATCGAGATAATCCGTTTTACCGATTTGCGGAACACCTTTTTGTGGGCGTCTCGGTGGGCTACGGTATCGTACTTACAGTCCACCAAGGCTTGATTCCATTTGCATGGGACCCACTTTCGGAAGCCGTCAAGCAGCAACAGTGGAGTGGCTTGGTGAGGCTCATTCCAATCGGTATTGGTGTGCTATTTTTCGCTCGTCTTGTCCCAACACACGCTTGGCTGATTCGCTATCCAATCGCTATCCTCATCGGGGTGGGATCTGGTTTGGCAATTCCTAATGTGATGAGAGCGGACATCTTTCAACAGGTGCATGGCACATTAACTCCGTTTGCAAAAATTCATGCGGGCGAGTTAGATTTGTTTCAAATCTTCGGTGCGATTCTCATGCTTATCGGTGTCATATCAACGCTGACCTATTTCTTTTTCTCGGTCGAGCATCGGGGCGTTGTCGGTGGGATTTCAAAGATTGGCATCGTCTTTCTGATGATTGGGTTCGGTTCAGCATTCGGTAACACGGTGATGGGTCGTGTGTCTCTCCTTATCCAACGGGTTGATTTTCTGCTGCATGATTGGCTACGCCTAATCTAATTAATGGGCGGGGTGCGACGTAATAGGAGAAATAGATGGGCATTAGAACTGGCATTGTCGGACTTCAGAGCGTTTATTGGCCTAATGCCTTCGCAAACTGTTTGAGCATTATTTCCCACGCCAAACTTGTGGCATGTGCAGATTTAGATTACGACCCAAATCTGATATCTATCTCCCTTGGAAAAACACCGACGGAATATGCCGCAGCGTACGACCTCCAATTATATCATGACCCAGTAGAAATGATTCAAAAGGAGGGTTTGGCTGCGGTTTGTATCTGTGCCAAAAATACCGAAGCTGTTCGGCTTGTCGAACAGCTTGCCCCTTTGGGCGTCGATATCTACATCGCCAAGCCGATGGCGACAACCGTTGAAGCAGCAGAGCGCATTGTAAAAGCGGTGCGGGAACACGGGGTGATTGCGACCTCTGGCACAACAGAGCGTTTCGACGGAGGTATCCGCGAGGCATATCAGCACTTCAAGAACGGGGTGATTGGCGAACTAATTTCAATTCGAGCGTTACACCAACACGGGAACATTAACAGTTTTCCAAAAGATGATTGGTATTGGGAGGAAGCGCAAGGGGGACCAGAACTGTCTCTGATTTGGTATGCCGCCGACGTTGTTAGATGGTTTGCCGATTCAGAAGTGACAAGGGTTTACGCCGAATATGACAATTACCTTTCAGACCGCTCGCCTTTTATGGACAGCGGCAAGATCATCCTGCGCTTTGAGAATCGGGTCATGGGGTCAATCGACATCTATTTTTCCGTCGACGGTTTTCGGTTTCCTACCTATGAGGTTGAATTGGTCGGCACAACGGGTGTGATTCGGACGCAGCAAAGCGTTTATGAAGGAACACTTTTCACGAAAGATGGCGTCAACAATTTTTATCGCATTCAAAATAATAATCTGCTCGACGAAATGACCCATTGGGTGGAGTGTTGTTTGAACAAAACAGATCCGGATTTGACGATTGAGGATGCCCAGCGTGTAATCGAGTTATGTCTAGCCTGTCGCCGGTCCGCACAGACGCATACACCGGTTGCCCCGCCTTTTAGTGAGACGTAAACAGTTGAGATTTAGATAAAAAGAAAGAGCAAGATACGAAGATTGTGAAACGTGATTTGGTTCATTGATTCATTAGTTCAGGCGTTCATTGGCACAATTGGGATAGGAAGGCCTAATTCTGTTGCACGATTTCTTAAATAGCAGCTTGTCTTGAGGGAAACACTTGATAAGAAATTCTGGAGAATCGACTATGAGTCCGATATTTCGTATTGACGCCCCTTCGCAAGAAAATATTGAAAATTTTCATAGAGACGGCTATGCCGCCATACCCGAAGTCTTCACGGAGGAGGCACTTTCGGGATTGACCGATGAGGTCCTTAACATGGAGGGGGCGCGCGAATATCTCCGTACTTTAAACGACGAGCAGAACAAACCGACCACATACTTCGTTAGACCGTGGAATAACAGGGGGCCGTGGGCGGATCGACTTATCGATGCACCACTCGTCACGGCACTGCTTCAAGCCACGATTGGTACCGATTATCATTTCTGCCATTCCGCGCTGAATATCGCTCCTCGTGGCGCGGGACGGCTCGGTTTTCATCAAGACCATCACCATTGGCGTCACGATAACCCTATCAATCTCGCTGAAAGGGACAAGTGGTACATCCAGATACTCTACTATCCTAATGGGTTCACACGCGGAGATAGGAGCCTCTCGGTGATTCCGGGTAGCCATCGGGTTCCCCCAACGGAAGATGTTACACCGGAAAGGCTGCTAGCGGGAGAATTTGACGATGTTGCTGGTCGTGAGCTTGCGGCGAGACACCTAGAACTGCCGCCGGGAAGTCTGGTTTACCTCAACGCTCGGATGTTTCACGGTGTTGAACCCAAGCCGCTGGATTCACCACAGGCATTTCGGCTTTTCCTGATTGACATCTTCAAGGAGGCCGGACCACCGCATCGCTACACACAAGAGATTCCGCCCGAATGGATTGAACGCGCCGGACCCACCCGAAAAAAAATGTTCTTGCGGGAAGCCTACACGCCGGAGTGTTGGATCAGCTGATTCCAAAAGCAGGGGTAAATGTTACATTGTCGCTACTGTGAAGAAATCAAGGGCTTCTAACTGCGCTCGTAAAGCGTCCCGTTTCTCCCCAGCGAAAGGAACGTGGGGCAGACGGGGTTTTCCACAGTCGAAACCCAACATCCGCATCACTTCTTTGAGGGCACCAAAGAAACCGAAGGAAAACAGCACACGGGTCACGTGGTTGGCGCGAACCTGAAGCTCCTGCCCTTTAGCAATATCTCCCATCTTGTAACTGTTGTGTATCTCACGATAGATTCCGGGAATATAATTGAGCGTTGAACCGATGTTGCCGCAGGCACCCTGCATCGCCGCATAAAGACACTGTTCATCCATACCCGAAAAAATGCTCCAGTTATCCCCTCGCAACTCCACAATCTCTCTAAACTCATACATATTTGGACCCGTGTACTTCGCACCGGCGACGGTAGGGATTGCCATTAACTGTCGCATCAGCGCACCGGCGTCCGTAGGACCGCCGAATATGTAAGTTAGCAACGGTATATCAGGGGCAGCGGCACCAACCCGCTCAAAGTATGGATATAAACTTTCGGTGTTCTGAAACATCGGTGGGATGACGCTGCTTATCCCTGCAGCCCCTACCTCCTGGGCATGTTTTGCTAATTGGATTGCATCGCTTACAATCATGCTGCCGATGTGTGCAATGACAGGGACGCGCGCACCTACTTGGTCGACCGCAGTTTCAGTGACCAGTTTGCGTTCTTCAGGCGACATGAAAAGTCCTTCTCCAGTACCGCCACAGACGTAAAATCCTCCGACCCGTTTATCGATCAGATACTCCACGAGCTCCCTTAACACCGCTACATTCACTTTATCTTCGACTGTAAAGGGTGTGACCAGAGCGGGCCAGGCACCACTAAAACCGAACATAAACTCCCTCCGTTTTTGACTATGACATAAATTAGAAAGCGGATCAGTCGTTACTGGCTAAAATCAATCGCAGAGGCGCGGAAAATGCGGAGAAGAATTGGAAAAGTAATGTTGGACATAACCCTTTCGTTTTTCTTATTTTCTCTGTGCCTTCTGCGCCTCAGAGGTTAGTATTAAAAAAAGCCCACAACGACTTATTACGATTAGAAATCACCCTATGAAACCCACAGCGCAATCAGTCCGTCCGGTGCATCGTTACCCCTCTGGGATTCTCAAGGGCATCAATCCAGAGTCGACACCATTCATCATAATCGCGTAGAACGCTCGCTGGGTTGCTTGGAGAGCGCACAATAAACGCTGGGTACGCCGTCCTGCCTGTGTGATGCCCGGTGGTTTGGTAACGCAGATCTAGAGACCAACGACACCTGTCGGACACATTGGGAACTGAACGGTGCGGGGTGAATTTATTCAACAGAATCACATCCCCTTTGTAGCAGACGAGATCCATCGGTTCAACCGATGGTAACACTTCAGGACGAATCGTAATGGTCGCTGGCTCCTCTTTGAAATGGCTTAGATAGCCAAGATTAAAAACGCCGGGGAGTGCTTGCATACATCCCATTTCGACCGTCGCGTCTCCCAACGGGAGCCAACAGGTTACGATGTTTGAGACTTCAGCTTCGGGCATCATAACACCGGCGTCTTGGTGCCAAGGGACGACATGGAATGATGGGCCAGTACGTCCTTCGTAAGCTGTCGGTGGTTTGGTGCGTGCATGTTGAATGGGGTTGCAGGTAATTTCTGGACCAACGAGCGATTCGACGGTATCGAGCAGATTCTTGTTATGCAAGAACTCAAACATCACTTGACCGCGAGATGCGCTGATGTCAAGTCCATCACCTATCTCTTTGCACTGCTCAAAAAGGAGCCCGAAGCGCGTGTCGAAGGAGGCATTAGGGTACAGATTCTGAATTTTTCCCATGGTGTGTAGCTCACACGCACGCCTATTCACCCAATCCGCGAGCTCATCAATCACAGGGTCCAACTCAGATTCATGTAGAGCTTCCTTGACGATTAATACCCCATTCCTCTTAAATTCCTCAATTTGTTCGTCTGTCAATTTCATCCAATTGTTCCTCATCGTTTATTGATATTGACTGAAATGGTTAACCGCGTGCACTCAATCAAATCAAAAGTGGTAGGGCATCAAGATGTCTTTTCATTGTCGATTTAGATTAAAATGCTTGGCCCAACTGTAGGTAAAATATGGGCTTAAATTCTTCCATTAACGGTAGCCCAACGTCAACGCGAGCAGGCCCAAGTGGGGTATCTATACGCACGCCCAAGCCTATTGCCGTTCGCGGGAGGACTTCCTTAACATCCGAAAATTTATTCCAGACGTTGCCTGCATCCAAAAATAGTGCACCACCGATGAACCCATAGATTGGAAAACGGAATTCTGTATTTAAAATAAATAACACATCCCCACGATGATTCCCAAACTCATCTTCCGGTCCAAGGCCCCGCTCCGGGTATCCCCTGACTGTTGTTGATCCACCGGCATAGAAACGTTCAAAGGAGATAATCTCTCGGTCCCGGTTTCCTCTAAGCCCTTTTTCATACCCAACGCGAATTGCGCTGGCAAGGACAGCATCTCCCCAAAACTGCCAATAGTAGCGGTGGTCTGTGGTAAATTTGAAAAAACTGGTTTTCCCCTTGAGAAATCCACCTGCATATTCAATCGCAACTTCGTTGAACCAACCATTTTTTGGATTCAGAAAATGATCTCGACTATCTCGATGGAACTCGATACCGAGACTACTTACGGTTGTCTGGATTTTAGGCGGGGCATCACCGTCACGCAAATCTTGAGATTTATACTGTACTGCAAGATTGCTAAATCGCCCAAGCCGTTTGGCAAGGTTCGCCGTTCCACCTTGCGCCCGTATATTCTCGTACTCCTCTAGATTATCGTTGAACAGGCGGAAAGTTCCTATCGTAGGTCCAATGAGCTTATCAAGAGGTGCCAGTTTGAACCACGGTTCAATCAGCGTTATTTCATACAAATTGCCTCTTGTACCTCTACTGATTTTCCCACTGATTTTCATGTTGCGCTTGAATAGGTTGTTATGGGCGAGTCCCAATGTGCCCCGAATACCCTCAGAGGAAATATATCCCCCGCTGACGCTGATTGCTCCCGATTTTTTAACCGCAACACCGACATCTACATCAATAGTCTCCGTACTTTCAATATCTCGGTCAGGCGCCGTAATTTCAACTTCTTTAAAAAGACCCGTGGTCAATAAACGTCGTCGGGATTCTGCCAATAAACGTTCTTCGTTAAATACCGCCCCTTCAACTAAGCCGAGATTTTCAAATTCTCGCTGCAAAACATGCAGTTTAATTTGACCATCTCCATCGAAACGGAATTTGCCAAATTTGGCTTGAATTCCCTCGGAAATTTTATAGGTAAGGGTGCGCGTCTCTGGATAATAATCGTGGCTGATGCGCGCATAAATATATCCCTTCTGATGGTAAAGGGATTCGAGATACCGCTCATCGCGATTTGTGATGTCTGTGCTATAAGGTTTTCCAAGTTTTGCGAAAAGTTCTGCATATAGCTGAGCCGTTTCAAAAATTGTGACTCCTTCGATTGAAACCCAATCTATGAGCTGTTGTTTCCCTTCATAAATTTTTATGTGTAAAATGAGACCATTATCTTTATTAATCTCTGGTTCATCAGACATAACCCGAATGTCTAGATACCCTGCTTTTCTATAAAAGTGTTCCAACTTTCGCTTGTCTATTTCAAGTGTGGCTGGGTTAAAAATGCCTGTGGAAAACAACCACCTCAATCCAGGAATTGCAAATCGACTGCGCGGTTGGGTTTTCATCTGATCCAGCAAAACGCTATCCGAAAATGCCGTGTTCCCCTCGAAACTGATATGCTGAATCCGTGCGGCTGGCCCCAACTGAATATCAAAATAGATAACTTCTTCTTGCCCCGATACTTTTTCGACCTTATGGCTCACTATCGGTTCATAATACCCCTTCTCTTGATAGATTCGACGAATGTGTTCCTCTGTGCTTTTTAGGATTGTTTCCGAAAAGCTATCCCGTTTGAATAAGGGCAGTGTTCGATTGAGTTCCGCTTCATCTACATTATCACCAATATATTTGATGTTAATTTTTTTTCCTTCGGTGACTTCGTAGTTAAGGACGACGGCTCCGGACGCCTCATCGTAAGGCGAACGAGATTTAACTCTTACGGTCAGGTACCCGTTCCTCCGGTATAATTCTCGAATGCGATTAACATCGTCATCAACCGATTGCTTTTGGTAGACTTTGCCTTTCTCGCTTTTAATGGTCTGTTCCAATTTTTTGAGTTCAATCGATTTGACACCTTCAAATTGGATTTCCTGAATAAGCACTCGGTCCCCTTCGTTGATGCTGTATAGCAGATCAACTTGATGCGAAGAGCTAGAATCCGCCGAGGTGGTCAGGCGAACCCCGGCCTGAAAATATCCGTAATCTTTGTATAAAGCGAGGATTCTGCGCCGATCTTCTTCTGCAAGTTCACCGGAATATTCTTTTTTTGAACGAGAGACAACCACGCCGAGAAGTAGATTTTCGTCTAGACTGTTCCCTGTAAACTCGATCTTCCCAATTCGTACTTTGTCGGTGAGATCAAACGTCAATCGTACTCCATTTCCTTCAAAAGTCTCAATCACTTTAACCTGAGCAAAGATTCCCATCGTGTAAATCGCCTCAATGCTCTTGTGGACCTGATAAGGCGAAACAGGATTTCCGATTTTCACCCGTCGTGTCTTACGTTGCAAGCCCTCAGGCAGTGAATCTGAATCGAGGATTTCGCCATTCAGTCTGTACTGAATTTCAAGAATGGGAAGAGTGTCAGGTTGGCTCCAAGCCGACTTAAGGAAAAAGACTGAGCAGATAAGTATGATATGAAGCAATAAAGCAGAGAGATAGAACATGAAAGGTGAAGCACAGAGGAGTCGGTCCGTTGATTTGTAAACTCGTTGATTTGACCAGTTGCCCATCCCTATATTTTCACCCCCTTCCGGCTCGGTTCAAAGAGTAGGAGTTACCTCCGTTGTCTCCCACACTCAAGGTCTGGGAGTGTCGCTTTTCCTCTTAAAGATTTTAAGAATTTGGTTTGGAACCAGAAATGGTATTCGCTAACGCTTATTGTAGCCGATTTTGATATCAGAATTCAATACGATAATCGCGGTGGGGCTAGAAGAGCAAGGAGAAATCACTGTGGGAAAACGGGCACACCTTATCGTAACCGAACTCATCAGCAGTTGGGTGTGAATTTTACCGGAGGTATAGTAATAGGTTATCGCACAAAGGGGTAAGCAGATTGGAGAGTTGATGTGGATTAATTTGGACTTTTTGTCATAGACAGCGCATAGTAGAGGGCTTTAAAGTGTTAATATTTGGGGACATGCAGCTCCGTAACATGCAGGAGATTAAGCAGTTTGCACATGGCTTTTCCGAATTGTTCATTTTCCGATTAGGGGAGAACTATCCCTCACTCCAGTTCGGAAAGTAGCCATCTCAGCTCTCCTTTAACTATTTCATGTGTTTCGCTCTGTTTCAAGTACTGATCAAGGTCGTAGGGCAGTTGTGGATCTACCAACGCAGCTACTTTAATTTGTTTTGTCAGTGCATCTTTCCGAAGCAGCTGAAGAATACGGAGTCGATCTTCGGCGTTCACAATTTTGCCAGAAATCAGCATTTTAATAAGCCGGCTGGTCAGCCCCTTTGCCAACTTCTGTTCTGCGTGAATACGCAGCGCTTCAGAAGCTGCTTGTTTTGCGGCGTTATCGGCTGGACCTGTGAGGACTTCGGTGAGTGGCATAACTGCTTGTGTATTTGGGCGATTTTGAAATGCCTCCGCCGCATAGGTAACCACGTTATTATCAATGTCCTGAAGCACTTTAAGTACCTGGTCCACTGGGTAATCATTAAGATGTATCATCGCCCGCGCAGCCGCACGACGTACATTCACATCATCATTGTCTAAGCCTTTGACAATTGCTGTCGAGTATTCATGCTTTCCGAGCCTGTAGAGTGTGACACTGACTTCCATCTTCAATCCGGCATCGTCGGTTTGACTGTGGATTCCCTCCAAAACGTCAAGACTCTGTGGCGCCCCAATCCTCCCGATAAGGCGCACGAGTGCGACTTTCACCTCCGTTGATATATCAGCATTCTGAATAGCATCAATCATAAGATCTAGACTATCGCTTCCAATTTGATATATCATTTCTATGATGTCGCCATGCAGGTTTTGAAACTCAATGCTACTTAAAGCATTAATCAAGATAGGGATTGCATCTACACCTTTGTCAACAACTACTTGTATTGCATCTTTATGGAGCCGAGAACGTCTTACCAAGAGTTGAAGGAGGTTTTTAATTTCTACATCTTCTAACGCAGCTAACCGCTGTGCTCGTTCACTTCTGAACTCCGCGTCCAACCCTTGTGCTTTCGCAGTTCCCGTTGAGAGCCCGTGCGAGTATGCAAGGAGCAACAACACGCGAGGCTCGGTCTTGTCTATCTCGTCTATTTCAGCCTGTTTCAGATGTTTAACTGCATCAACCACAAGTCCTGAATTTAGCAGTTGTTGCCTCCCAATTTTCAAATGATCTATTTTCTGTTGCGGTTCACAGCCGGTCAGCAAGATCACCAAGATCAATCCTCCACAAAGCGTTGTCCTGAAGGAGGCAAGGAATCTCTGAATCGTTGTAGTAGAGAGATTCCTACTCAAGATGACCGAATGATGATGTAATTTGAGGAATTGAGGCCTAGCAGGCATGGTTACTAGACATGTCTTCATAAAATTTTGTTCTCCTGATTTCTTTTGGTTCTTCATGGTGAAGATCTTGTTCTGGCGTCACCATCTATCGTTCAAGTAGTTTGTCCCCAAAGATGCGGGTAACTGTTCAAATGTAAGATATAAAAAAACTATTATAGCATGGAGATGTTACAGGATTATGGCAGTTTTGTTAGGGCTTCATATCAGAGACGTTTATCGACAACTATTTGACAGAAAGAGAGTTGCACTATGGTTCGGAAAGTTCAATAATAGTTATATTTGATGATACTATCTAAAATCGCTGTTCTAGTTTGAGATCTACGCCGTATTTTCCGCGTTCATTTCGTTCGCCTTTGATATAAAAGTGTCGGTTAATTTGATATTCAACCTCAATACGAGGCTCTGTGTGAAGTTGGAGGGTAGAAGAATAAGTCAAGGAGAGGTGTTCTGAGAGCTCTTTCGTCACAAGGAAACGCGACTGTTCAAAATTGTCAGGGCTCAGATCAACACGAGTCTCGCTCAAATCCGCCACTTTCGCAATCCCGCTACCCATATACTGTAGAAGGGGATTTCCACCAAGTGTTAAAATAGAAAGGATTTGATGCGGGGTTAATTGATAATCTTCGCCGGTCCCTTTTCTAAGGACTTTCGCTTGGAAATCCGGGTTATGCTTCTCCTTGAGGTAGCCACTCAAGTGCACAGTAACCCTGAGATCTCTAGTGTGGATTTGACCGTCTGTCGTTGGAACTGGAACGCTTCGGATTGGTTCGGTTGTCTCAGCAGTGATCTCATACCACGGGTTAAATTCTAGTGCGTTTTTGTTTTCTACATACGAACCTTCCTTAATCTCAAATTGATGACCACCAAAGAGAGCTAATTCACCTTCTAACAGGGCCACGCGTCCGCTAAAAATAGGTTTTTGAATCGGTCCAACAATCTCACCGTTGATTGATGTTTCAATCTCAATTTCCCCTAAATTTGATTCCACCCAAAAGTTATTGGGGGCAATGATATCAAGCTCTAATTGGAGATTGCGCACAATAGGGTAATCGAACCAAACCTCAAACTGTACCTCTGCTGCCTTATCCACCAAATCCTGAACTAGCTGCTTCCAGTCTTGCTCGTATCGACCTTCTTTGACACGGATTGAACCTCTTAAGGGTGGAAGTTTGAGATTCCCATCTGTCGTGACAGTGCCTTTCATCTGTAAGTTGACGCTTTGACACCTAAGTTGGTAAAATCCGGGTTTCTCAAACTTGGTACCCTCACTCAATTCAGCGACGACATCTATACGCTGTACATTGAACCAATCGGATTGTATCACTCCGTTAATCTCGAAGGTGCCATCGTTCATATCTCCCGTAATGTGTCGAATATTGACACCTCTCTCGGTCAAATCGAGATGCGCTGTTCCGTTTTCTAAGCTAATATGTGAATCTGGCAGCTCGAACGCAAGGGCTCTTAAATTTGTCGATCCTTTAAGCACGGGTGAGTCAAATCGACCACCAAGCGTGGCATTAAGGGCCCCTGTACCTTCGGTAAAAGCAAATTGAGGAAAAATGAGAGATAAGAAATCTAAATCTCCGATAGCTATATCTAATCCGCCTTCAATATCCTCTGGTAACGGTTCAGCTTTGAATTCCAGTAAGGATAGGTGAAATGGAATCAGCACAGATAGGGCGGCGTGATTTTTCCCAATAGACAGATGGGCCTCATCGTTTTGTTTTCCGCTAATTCGGATTTTTCGATCCTCATACGTGACGCTACCGGTAAATTGATCAACCTCTGCTTGGTTTATTCGCAGTTCCGGGGTTTCCCACCTAAAGGAAAGCCTCGGTTCAGCATCCGTTCCACGTATATCAAGAGAGGAGTTCAAAGAACCACGAACGGCGTAGGCTTCGGGCAGAAATCCCGAAATAAAGCCGAGATCAAGATTTTTCATTTCGACATGAAAGAGCAATTTTTTACCAAGTTCCCAACTTCCGAATCCTGTGACTCGCAGGCGTTTGGCTTCGGTTAGCACCGATTTTTGATCTTCTAAGCTGAATCCGTTTTCTAAGCTGAGCTTCTGGTTTGCAAGTTGAATCTCAATCGGCCTAGAGTTACGAATTTGATAACCTAACCCTTCAATTAGAATATTTTGAATATTTAGCTGACCTGTTACATACTTAATCACATTTGGTGGATTGAATGGCTTAATGAATGTCGGAATCCATGCAGTTTTGCCGGGGATAAGAAACTGATTTACTGGAATTTTCAAACTGGCCTCCGCCGTAATATATCCATTCAACACTTCGGTTGACATCACCTCCGTCCCAATCGCTTCGGGATTCAAAAACCGCGACACAATGGGATTAAGCAACCTTGATCGATTTCCGATAAAATCAGCAATTCTTGCTTTATAGACGCTGAATCGGGAGATTTCAAAATCAGTTGCGATAAGCCCAGCAAGTTTACAGTTGATTTCTGCTGAATACTCCCCTTGACCCACCTGAAAACTGAGTGTAGGGATACGAATTTCCCCCTTATCCGCCAGCAATTCAACTTTCCCGTTTGAAATTGGCATGTCAAAGTTCGCTAACTTCAAGGTGGCACTTTGAAACGACAGCTTTCCTTGCGGGTAAGGCGAAGCGGTTGTCCCCTGTATTCTCAGGTTTATATCAGCAATACCATCGGCATGTTCAATTAACGGAGGCAACAGTAACGCTAGGGGCACCAAAGAAATCTGCTGCCCTCGTAATTTCAAATCGATCGGTAGATTTAGGAATCGATCTTCAAGATCTATTGGTTGAAAGGCGAGATCGATTGGAATCGTGCCAAATACCTCTAGCTGCTTGTTCACACCGACAATCCGTTGCGTGTTTTGGATGGAGAGCAATTTTTCCTGATAGCTTGCGCCTCCATTGTCCTTAAGATTGGCGTTTCCGATATAACCATCCGACTCCCACTTTGCAGTTATGATTGGATTTGTAAGGTCCCCACGTACACGAATTTGACTCGTCAGAAAACCTTCAAACTTCAGGAAAGATTGATCAAAAAGTGTTAGTGTTATTGCTGGCAGCAGCACGCCATAAGGCAGTCGATCCAAATCTAAATGAAGGTCCATATTTCCATCAAGGTCGATAGTACCTGCAGCGTTGAGCCAAACAGCACTTCCTTCACCTATTTGGGTTGGTCTGAGCGTGAATTTCCGATCTGTGAAATGGAGCTGAATCTCATTGATATTCCGCGCATCATGGCCGTTAATCTTAGTACGCAGATCGCTACACCTGAGAGTCGCTGACATTTGGTCGGGACGATAGCCACTACCGTGTAGTTCAAGCACTATATTGGATCGACTTTCTATATTGAAATTTCCTCGTTTCATTCTATCGTTCAGAGGCGTTATGAAATCCACATTTACCCCATTGACGTAAAGTTGAAACTGGACTGAATTGTGCCCTTCCAGAGTATCTATAATTGAGGTCAGGGATAATCCCGGTTCCGTTTTGGGCAAACGCCAAATCCCCGATGCCTGATACTGACCGCCTCCGAACTGCCAATCCGCCGATTTCAGATTAACTACGATTAAGTCAGGCGATGCCTTCTGGCCTGCTGAGATTTGAACTGCGACGCTCACATCTTCAACAGGTTGAGGGAAATCCAAGAGTTGCATCGTCCTTTGTGTCGCATTAACCGAGGCAGTCAACGCCGGTTGAACTAGATCGCCAGTAATTTGTGCCTCCAGATTAAACAGAATTAAAAGATTACTCAGATAATCAGGCAAATTTTGAAAATCGCGTGAATCCAACTCAAAATTGGGACATGAAGCGTGGAGGTTCAGGCGTGAAGATTGCAAATGATTGAAATCCATTTGTATATCCCCCTGCACTGCGATAGGATTGCCGAGTACAAGTAGATCGAAAGAGCCAACAGTGAGGTTCCCATCCTGATAGACGAGACTACCCTCAGCTTCACTAATCGCAACCGGCCCAATGGGGGTTTGCACTGCCAAGTTCGGAACTGTCCAATCAAGTGCCAATTGTGGGACCTCATAAGTTCCGCTCCCTGTGAGTTTGCAGCTGAAGTTGCCCGAGAGAAGTGGTGGGAGCCCCAACAGGTGCAATACCTCAAATGGGAACCCATCGGCTTCTACAGTAAAACTGAGTGTATTGGTAGTCCTTGAATCCACATGTGTAGGACCTTCCAATTCACTCACAACAGGAAAAGTGCCCACCGCGTTCAGGAATGGACTGCCATCCCGTTTATCAGCGAGCACGAGAGATTGCACGTGCCATAGATTGTCCGCAAAGGAAACACGAATCGGATCAGGATTAATCAACTGCCATCCCTTAATATCAAGATCGGTTGTGGACAGAAGCATCTGGAACGTAAATTTTGGCAACTCTTCTAGCATCCCTGTAAGCTCAACATTACCATCTGCTGTGCCGGTCAGATAGTCTGCTGCATTAAAAATTCGTAGGAACGGAAGGAGATCAACTCCCACACCATCAACATTGATGTGATACGGGCTGCCTTCAAGTGATTCCAAAACTCCACGGATTTGACAGGTATCATTAAAGCCAACGCCCTCAAAGCTTAGCGCATTGTCCCTGTAGGTACCAGTGATATAAACATCTTCCAGCGGATGACCTGCGTAAGTAACATTTGAAAACTCAAAGGTAAGATTTGCCATTGGATCCGCCGCGTTCGCTTGCCCCTTGGCTGTGACAATCAGATCGGCATCTAAAAGGAAGTCAGTCATTCCACGTGCGAGCGCAATCTCTGCGAGTTGCATTGACTCACTTTGAAAATCAATGACATAGTCATGGTTTGGATCAATTTGTGCGTTGAGGATACCTTTTTGGCCACGGGTTAATACCTCGAAATCTGGAATTTTCACGATGTAATTGTCAATCTCTATCGGTAGCGTTAGCGGATCAAGTGCTAGTTCCCATGCCTTGCCGCTTGCAACCTGAAGTGTTCCACGACCGTTAAGCTGGGCTAACGTTCCGTCTAGCACTAGCTCACCTGTTGCAATCCCTTCGATTGGATGATCATGCCCTGTTAACTTCACATAATCCGCAATATGGAGCGGTTGTGCACGCACCTTGAGTTCAATTGGAATATCCTCTTCAATGCGGGCGATTCCATGAGCAACCAATTCACTTTCACCCTTAACAAGGCGTATCGGGTCCAGAAAAACCTGATTTTCTGTGTACTGGAAATCTGTCGTCAAAACGCCAATTGGCACATCATATAGTGTCGCTTCCGGAATACTGAAACGAGCTTGCACGGAATAATGGGCATTATCTTCTACACCAGCACTGCTTTTTCCGGTGAGCGTACCTTCGCCGGCGAGGTCTGGTAGTTGCAAGATTTGTGCGAGCTTATCTACATCAATTTTCGTAATGTGCAGATCCATATCGTGTGGATCGGTTAATCCGGACTTGCCATTGATTTCAATTTGCGCGTCGTCGAGGTTAGCTGTAATTGAAAGGTACTCATTGTTGAGTTGGTAGCGTGCTGCTGAAAGGCGAATTGGCACCCCATTTAGACTTGCATCGTCCAATTGCAGATTCCCATCAAGTGCAATCTTGCGGCGGTCTAAGCCGTTACCACTGAATTGGAGCTTACCCCCCAAAGCTCCTTTGACCTCCAAAAAATCTTTGGGAAGACCTACAATCGGTAGTAGCTGTTCCGTCCGGAGGGAGTCAAGTTGTACCCAACCTTTGTACGCTAGACGTTGCGAATCTTCTTGCTTGGGCTGGAGGTCAATTTCTACTGCTCCCGTCAACTTACCTGATGCAAGTAGAGCATCAATTTTGGTAATCCGGACACTGCTTGGCGTAAAATCGGCTTGGATAGTGAAATTCTCAAATTGAAGTGAGTTTAGCCGGGCGGAGGGGACACGAAGTCCAAATCTCCCGACAATTTCCGACACGGGCCCGCCGGCTTCTACATCCACTTCTGCTACCCCTTCTATTTCACTTGAGAGAGATAGGATTTTTTGTACGTCACGAAAATCGAGCGTTACGTGAATTTGGGTTTCGACTCGTGGGGATTGTTTGCTGGGATTACTTGCCTCGCCTGAAACGGTCAGTAGAGAATTGCCCAACGCTAGACGCAGTGATTGCAACACACCTCGATTCTGCTGTAACTCAAATTCAGTTCTGAATTCATCAATCTGCGTTTCGACGCCATTGAGCTCAAAACGTCCGTCTCGTACCTCTAGATGGCCAATATGCTTCCAGTTTTTTAGGGAGTTATCAACACGACTACGACTGTTAATACCACTGACTGTAATTCTGAGAGCATCTCTTCTATCGTCAAAATCGATAGTACCATTTTCGATACTAATATCAGAAATTAGTAGTTGGATGGGCAGTTTCGCACTTGCCCCCGATCGCCCCTTCGGAATTAGCTTGGCAAGGTTGAAATCCCCATTTGCGTCCAGATGTGCATTGATTTGAGGGTGCTTGAAATGCAAGTGAGTGATGAGGAGTTTCCTTCGCGCCAAACTCCATAATCTATATTTTATCTGGATTTCATCCAGAGAAATTAGAGGCGGATTCTCGGGATTTGCATCCGCTATTTGCACCCCTTTGATATTCAAACCGGTCAACACATCTCCTGAAATTTGGCTGATAGAAACTGGATGTTTTAACCGCTTTTCAAATTCAGATTCTAATAACAAACGGGTCCAATTGAGTAGATAGGGAGTGCCTAAAAACAGTCCGCCCCCAATGACAAGAGTCACTCCAATAAACGTGAATAGAATTAAGAGTTTATTTTTCCTACGCATAGAATTTATCTCAATTTTTTTGTATTTGGAAAACGTCAACTACACTCAGCCTCAAAAGTACTCGTCGCAATCTAATCCAATTACTATCATACATAGCAGATTCAGATTTGCACATCAATAGAAATGTAGGGAAAATCGAGGATTCGGATTTACGGAGGCAATCGCTCCAGCTGGTGCCGCGTACTTCAGAATTAAGAACCGAACCTCATAATGGGCGGGAGAGAGCAGGAAACCATTTTTGATTGATATAAAGACTGTGCAGTTTTTTTGAAGCGTAAAACTGATTTTGAAAATTCTTAGGCAGCCACTAGAAATATGCCAGCGAGCGTATAGGCATAAGAACATCTCGGTGGATTCAAATTTTGTGCGTCCATGTGATGCTAGTTCTTCCGCATGAGATTAGGAGTAGCCAATCCATAGGGCAGCAAAATCCTGCCCATTGCATCAGCCCCAGTCCCGACTTTGCTTTGTGAGCTGCTAAACGGGCACGCAATGACATTACCTCCCATGCGGCTAGGTGGCAAATGGTTCTACCCAAATCTATAATTGGAGCTAGAGGAGGCTGCTCTGGGCGCCATCTTTAACGTCTGGCATCAATTCACACAGATGGTTGAATTGTAGCAGCGATTTCAATCACTCCAAAGTGCGTTTAGCGTCTTAAATTGTTCAATAGCATACTGAGCTCTTCTTTAACCATATCATTCTGTTCCTGGTTAAAATAGAGAAAGAGGTCGTATTCAATATTATCATCATGTGCCTTTGGAGCATTTTTAATTTGCTCCATAAACGCCTCTCTTTTGAGAATGAGGACCATCCGTATCCGATCCTTTGGATCGCCTACACCCGGTAGTGCCTTAATGAGCACTTGTGCTATCCCTTTTCCAAAGTCCTGCTCGCCATGAATGATCAGAGCCTTTGACGCTGCGTCTTTTACGGCCTCATCTGTATCACTTATAAGAATTTCGACGAGCCGACTGATAGCGTTTTCAGTGGGGTATTTCTCAAGCGTTTGGCCCGCATACATACGCACCGATGCATCAGCGTCGCTGAGTGCTTTGACCAGTTCATCCGCCGGAGGATTGTCAAGGCGCAACATTGCCTGTGCAGCCGCACGACGAACCGTAACATCGTTATCACTTAACCCAGTAATAATCTGTGTCCTGTACTCTTCCCTGCCAAGGTTATAAAGTGCGATGTTAATTTCCATTCTAAGCCCGGGGGCACTTCCGCTTTGGATTGCCTCTAAAGCAGGAATCGCGCTCGAATCATTTATCCGCCCAATTAACCGCGTCAAGATCACTTTCATCTCCGGAGAGGTATTGGTATCACTGAGTGTGGTGGTTATGTGGTTTACACCTTCGGAACCGATTTGATACAACATTTCAACCAAATCGTTTCGGAGAGCCAAATACCTTCTGATACCGAGATATTCGATTAATACGGGGACCGCCCCAGCTCCTTTATCCACCAAGATTTGCATTGTTGACGCTTGCGTACGATATCGTTGAGCGAGCAACTGAAGCATTTTCTTCATTTCAGTATCCTTTAATGCTGCAATTCTTTCATCTCGCGCCTGTTTGTACTCGGCTTCAACGCGCTGTGTTCTAGCGTCGCCGGTAGAGATGGCGTGTGAGTAAGCAATCAGTAGTAAGACTCGCGGTTCTATTTTTTCGGCTGGGGTTTTGGCTTCTTCAGTTTCCGCCCGTTTTAGGTGTTCAACGGCTTCGATTGACAAACCGGCCCCGAGCAGCTTCTCTCTACCAACCTCCAGCTGTGTAATCGGTTGTTCCTGATTACACCCAATGCCAACGGCCAAAACAAGAAACATCAGTAGGGTTGAAAACTTTTTCATATTTAACTCTTTTTCTCCTCTTTCAGATTTAAGGGATAGTATTGGGTAGAACGTTTTTTGTGCACGTATCTTTTACGTAGAATCTAAGTTTACAAAATATTCATACTTCTGTCAAGAGAATTATCAGTAAAAATTTCAGTATCAGTCCCGATAGTTGCTCCCAATTATAATAACAACAGGTTGGTGCCTACGACTTCCATGCAGCCGGCATCATCTGGCATTCCGATCGATAATCGGATGGTTATAAATCGGATTGCCGGTTTCTGGCTGGTAGATGCCAAAAACATCCGAACCCCCTTCATCTGCAAATAGGCGAATCTCTTGAGGGATATGCCACCTATATTCGATATACTTCTTGCATTGGTCAACGCGTAATGTTCTGGGAGGGGGGGCGAGGGAAAAAACACAATCCCCAAGTCCAACCTCCATTGAATGACGGATAGACTTCGCGCAGGAGCGGGGGCAATGTCACACCGATTTTCGCTTCAGCGGCGCGGATGTCGGCTTCGGTTGCCGAAGGCTTCATCGAGTGATGTGCCCCGGAGACCTTCCAAACATCGACCAACATCTGAATCGTCATGTTCACCTCTCCTTCTCAATTTTGATTGTAACTCCCGGAAGAATGGGGCACATGTTTATACAATTCAAAATAGTACTCTCCTGTGTCGCTTCCTCCTTGTCAGAGGGAGCACGTTTGATGGATTCCTGTAGGCTTCTCTTTGTATTTTGCACTCTCTTTTTGCATGAGCCAGTTATTTTACCATAACTCGCTAATTTTTGTTTATAGGGTCAAATTTTCAGATTGAGTTTTCCCTTGACAAGTAGGTTTGAATTCCGATAAAATCGGGGTAGGATGCAAAATTGAGCAGGGTTTATCAGGACAATCCTAAGAAGTTCCGACCATTTTAGGACTTACTCACTTGAACGCTCAAGGCCTGACTGTAGGTAGTAGGGTGATTTATCGTCCGTCGTGACACGGGCCGCATTGCGCTATTATAAACTGAATTGCATAACTCCTACATCTATTAAGAAAGTCCAAAGAATCCTACCAACTTCTGTTAGACTCGAAAATTCAGCAGGGAGCCGCGGATGCGCGTTGAGAACAATAATCGTTGCTTTGCTTGTGGTAAGGAAAACCCTTTTGGCCTACAAGTGAATCCGGATATCACCTCCGATGGAACGCAGGTTAAGATTGAGTGTACACCCCCCGGTCATTTTCAAGGTTGGGCAAATGTGATTCACGGGGGCATCTTGAGTACACTTCTCGATGAAGCAATTACCTATGTGGGTATTGCCAGCTTTAATGGGCCCGCGGTGACAGCTCAACTTGAAATTCGATTTAAGAAACCAGCGATGGCGGGCGATAAATTAACCGTTACAGCCCATCGAGTCAAAATGACCACACGTCTCATTGAGGCTAAAGCCTATATTGATTCGGAAAATAAAACACGGATTGCTGAAGCAAGCGGGAAGGTGGTAAAGGTTGACGGTGTTTTTTAACGTCTATTCGATGTTCTTTGCGTAGCGTGGCTGACATTCCTTACTGACCAAAATCGAGTGATCGCCCCCTTTGAGCACAGTACGACCCTAAGGAAGGAGGCCGTATCGAGCACTACAGCGGCATCAAGCCTACAATGACTCATAGATATATCGTCCAATTTGATTCAACCAAATCACCGAGAATTGACACCGATTTCCTAGTAATCGGCAGCGGGAACGCCGGGCTAAGGGCAGCGATTGAAGCCAATCAACACGGCGATGTCTTGCTGATTACTAAGAGTGCTATGACAGATAATAACACCTGCTCTGCACAGGAGGGCCTTACTGGTGCCATAGATGAAGATGATACCATCGCTTCCCATGTTGAAGACACCCTCGAAGTGGGAAGAGGCCTCTGTAATGAAACCGTTGTCAGGGTAATGGTTGAAGAAGGTCTCCAACAGACCTCAGAGCTGATTCAGTGTGGTATAAACTTCGATAAAGCAGAGGAGAAGATATTAGCTGATTATTTCAAAAAGCAGTTGCAGGTGCGAATCATCGAACATGCCTTTGCAATTGACTTTATGACGCAAGGGGATAGGTGCTATGGAGTGGTTGCCCTCATTGACAACGTGCTTCACTGTATTTTTGCCAAAGCGACCATCCTCGCTTCAGGCGGAGTTGGGCATATCTATCAATGCACGTCCAATCCGGCTGTTGCTACAGGTGATGGCCTTGCGGCAGCGTGGCGGGCGGGATGTGAAGTAATCGATATGGAGTTTATCCAATTTCATCCAACGATGTTGTTCCTGATGGAGACGCCATATTTCTTAATTACTGAAAGGCTCCGTGAGGAGGGAGGTATCTTAATCAATTCGCGTGGGGAACGGTTTATGGCAAAATATCACGAAATGGAGGAACTTGCGCCGTGTGATGTTGTAAGCCGTGCAATCTTGAACGAAATGGAATTAACTGAAACTCCATGTGTTTATTTAGATGTAACCCATCTGCCACCCGATGTCATACGAAGTCGTTTTTCAAGAATCTATCAGTTTTGCTATCAGTTTGGTATGGATATTACCACCGATGTTATTCCGGTCAGATCCGGTGCACATTTTATAGCAGGAGGCGTTTGCACAACTCTAAACGCAGAGACAAATCTCCGAGGGCTTTATGCCTGTGGAGAGGTTGCCTGCACCGGCGTTCACGGAGCGAATCGGCTAGCAAGTAATTCCTTATTTGAATGTATTGTGTTTGGCGCGCGTGCCGGGAGTGCCGCCGCGGAGTATGCACGGACAATCAAATCAGATAGCTATGCGAACCTTCGCATCTCCTCTGACGAGGACGCTGCTTCACCTCAAGCAGTATCTCAGAACATTGAGATTGAAACAGCAAAGGAATCTATTCAAGAGATGATGTGGCAGCACGTTGGGCTTGTTAGATATGGAGAAGATTTAGAGACAATATCCGATGAATTGAGAGAGCTAAACCTAAATTACTATTGGCACAGTGCCGAAGCGTTTGAATTTCAAAACATGCGTGATGTTGCAGCGTTGATTACGAAAGCGGCAAGCCTACGCACCGAGAGCCGGGGCACACATTATCGGGAGGATTTCCCTAAACAGGACGACGTTAAATGGAGAAAACATATTGTTCTTCAACAAGGACAAGCACCCAAAATTGTAGCATGACGTATATCAGAGGGTTAAACCTTACCTCCAAAATTGAATTCATTATCTGGGCCCCAAGTACCTACCTCAAAGGAGACATACAGCAATGCAGAAACCTCGACTGATTTACTACAATGACGCCCATCACTTCAATGCGAAGCGAATAGAGCCACCGGCTTCCATCCATAAACTCCAATGGCCCGTTGATGAGGTGCTTGGCACCGGCGTAGATCTCTTGGTGTTGGGACTCGGATATGCTGATGTTTATTTCCATAACAGCAAGGTCGGGCGTGTTGTGGGACAAATGAAGGAAGTTTGGGAAAACTACATTGACTGGCGAATTATGCGGATGGTGGAGGAAGCCCAGAAGATGGGCACGGATCAGGTGCGCGAGGTCATAAAGCGGGGACGCGAAATGGGGCTAACTGTATTCCCGTCGCTGAAGTTGCAGGCAAGTTCGCCGCCGGAAAGCGAGCGGTGCGGCTTGCTGAAATGGCATCATGGGGCCGAAGTCTGTATCGGAGAGGCAGGCAGAGCGGAATGGTGTTATGACTTTGCCCATGAGTTGGTGCGACAGGATAAGCTCGCTGTACTTAGGGAGATATTGGAGGACTATAACGCCGATGGGATAGAGTTAGATTTTATGTTTGATTCGTATTATTTTAAGCAGCCTGAGATAGAGAAACATACCCCGTTGATGAGTCAATTCGTCGCTGAAATTCGGGAGATGGCAAACACCATTGGCAGTGAACAGGGAAGAGAAATTCCCATTATGGCGCGTATCGATCTCAACAGAGAGAAAAATCTGGCGATGGGACTGGATGTAGAAACATGGCTCAAGGAAGGCAACATCAATTATGTCGTCGGACAAGACCCGTATGTGCTAAACGACACGGAGCCAAAGCCTCGCTGGCTGCCTGATGCTGCCAACGCAGCCGGTGCCGCAGCTTACTACCGGCCGCCCCGACGCGTCTATGATGAACGGGTTGGTTTGCCAAGTATTGAGATGTACAACGCATTAGTGCAAACGCTTCACTGGGAGGGATGGGCTGGCATGTATGACGGCTATCTGTCTTGGCCCTTCAGCGAAAGGGAGTATCAGATTCTGCGGGAGGTCGCTTATCCCGAAGTCCACATGCGACGCGACAAGCGTTATCTTCTCCAGCCACGAGAGGGAGAACTAGACAAACCGACAACGACACCGGAGCGTCAGCTACCATTAGAAATCAAGGAAGGAGAAACCGCTGCTATCAATATCTGGGTTGCTGATGATATCGAAAGTGCCAAGAAAGACGGGGAGATGCGCAACCCTATCCTCACCCTTCGTTTCTCCTTCTTCTGCATCGAGGACGATATTGAGTTTCGCTTCAATGACAGGGTGCTGCCTTGGGAGGACGCGGAGATCACCGACGAGCGTGCTTTGACCATCCAAGTAAAACTTGCGGGTTCGATGCACATCCAAGCACCGCTTGGTATGTCCGCCCATTGGTTTCGGTATCAGCTGGAGTTGGATAACCTTAAACGAGGGCAGAATACCCTCGAAATTGAAACGAAACATTTGGCAAAAACAGCAGGCTTTACCCGCAGTCTCAACGGTGTCGAGGTACAGACGCGCTACAAAGACTTCCTCCGCCCGGAAGGGCTTGAAGTAGAGCGGATCGCACCGCCGGGAGGGTAGCGAAAATTCAAATCATTAGCAACAGCCAGAATGGTCACTTCGATATTTGTAATTAAATGGAGAAAACTCAATCCAAAGGGCATAAAAAAACTTGCATTTCAGCAGGGCATATGATATGTTAAAGAGGTTGTATTACGTAGAAAGGAGGTGGTCCAATTGGCTCGAGTTTGCTATGTTTGTGGGAAAAAACCGATGGCAGGTAACAAAATTGCCCGAACCCGTGGGCAAATTAGTAAGCGTTCAAAGCACAGACAACTACCAAATTTACAGCGGGTCCGTATTCAAACGGAAAGTGGAAATCATCGGGTCCGTGTATGTGCACGATGCCTCCGCACCGGGAAAATCATAAAGGCTATTTCTGGTGGCGAGCAAGTTGCCTACGGCAATTAAACGCATCAGGACGGAATGAGTTATGTCGGATTTTGATTGCTTTCAAACGCTGGCGCGCTTTTCAGAAGAGAGAGAGGTAACCCGCGTAACACTTCGTACTCCTTTTAAGTATCGGATTGACTCTATAATAGCTTCTAGCTGTTCGATTCCATTCACTTCTAAAGTGAATTGACCGTATCCAGTTTCCCTATTCAGTCTGTGAGAACCGATCGTGTCAATATTCACTTTGTATTGGGCAATTAAGGTTGTAATTTCTGCCAACATTCCGGGACGGTTATCACATTCAACTGTAATTGGGGTAGGATAAGTGACATTCTCAACAGGTGTCCATTCAATATCCACAATTCTTTCTGGCTCATTAATAATTCGAGGACAATCTGCCCTGTGAATGGAAATGCCGCGTCCCCGTGTGAGGTACCCGATGATTCCCTCCCCCGGAATGGGATGGCAACATTTCATAATCCGCGCCACATCTAAATCAATTCCTTCCAGTTCGATTGTTGGTGCGGACTGGGGTGGGCGCGCAGTTTTCTCTTTTTTCTCAGGAGTAGGGAGTTCCGGTTGCAATAAGTTGACAATATGTGTTGCTGATTCCTTACCATTGCCAATCTGCCTAAAAAGTTCATCAATTAGCGGTAACTGCGTCTTCTTTTTGGACACGAGTTTCCCCGCTATGGCAAGTAGCTCTGGCGATTTGAGATAGTTTTTCAGATTCAATTGGCACTGCCGCATCTCGAGCTCGAGGAGCCGCTTTCCGAGATCAATGGCTTGTGCACGGTTTTGTTCATTGAGCCAATACTGAATCTTATTACGCGCTCGGGCCGTTTTAACCCATCGGAGCCAATCACGACTTGGATGTGCGTTCGCCCGAGTCTGGATTTTTATCCGATCCCCATTCTGTAACCGATACTTAAAGGGCACTATCACGCCATTCACTTCTGCGCCACAACAGGTCTGTCCAATATCGGTGTGTATCTTGTACGCAAAATCAATTGGCGTTGAACCCGCTGGCAAACTGTGGAGGTCCCCTTTGGGTGTAAAGACAAAAACCTCGTCCGGAAACAGCTCACCCTTCATTGAACGGATAAACTGAAAAGGATCTTTGAACTCTTGAATCTCCGCAAGCATCTCTCTGAACCACGCAAAAATCCTTTCGTTCTCCGTTTCCGAAGGTATACCCTCCTTATACCGCCAATGGGCAGCAATGCCATATTCGGCAATCTGGTGCATTTCATAACTCCGAATCTGTACCTCTACAGGCTGGCCTTGCTCTAAAATTGTTGTGTGTAAAGACCGATAGCCGTTCGCTTTTGGGAGACCAATAAAATCCTTGAATTGTTCCGGAATATGATTCCATTTGTTGTGTAGAATTCCGAGCACCGCATAACAATCCCCCACGCTATTGACCAGCACACGAAGACCGAAGAGATCTCGAATCTGTTCAAACGGAACCCCTCGCTGATGAATTTTCTGATAGATGCTGTAGATATGCTTTGGACGACCGTAGACCCTCGCTTTGACCCCCATCAGGTCCAGTTCCTTTTGCATGACATCGACCATCCACTTCGTATACGCTTCCCGTTCAGTCAACTTCGACGCAAGTAAATCTGCAACCTCTTTGTACTCGGTGGTATGCAGGAATTTGAACGCCAAATCTTCAAGCCTACTTTTAATCCGCGCAATGCCCAGTCGATGGGCAAGTGGGGCGTAAACCTCAAAGGTTTGCTTGGCAATACGTTCCTGTTTGTGCGGGGGCAAAGAGGATAGGGTTTGCATATTATGCAAACGATCCGCCAACTTAATTAGGATGACTCGTGTATCCTTCGCTGTTGCTAGCAGCAACCTCAAGTAATTTTCCGCCTGTCTTTGTTGGACCCCGCCTTTGAATTTATATTTACTAATATTGGTCACGCCTTCAACCAGCTCGGTAATTGTCTCTCCAAACTGATTCGCAAGCTGGTCGCGGGTAGCGGAGGTATCTTCCAACACGTCATGCAACAACCCAGCGCAGATAGTATCTGTGTCCAATTTCAATTCAGCTAACGTCTTAGCTGTTTCAAAGCAGTGGGTGAAATAAGGGGCCCCGGAGATCCGCTGCTGCCCCTGATGACAGGCTTTACTATATTCATAGCCGCTTCGCAAAAGATCGCAATCTGCATCGGGATTATAGGCTTGGATTTGGCGGATTAGATAGTTGACACTCATACGACACCTTCTTCCAAATCTGTTTGATGTTCTGCCGCAATTGAAATTCCAAAAACCACTGGCTTGTTTGCTTGATTTGTTCGCCATTTAGATAGGTTTCGGATTCATGGAGTTGACGCTTTTTCAATGGTGGTGGTAAAAGTTGGATTTCTGATTTTGGAGAATCCGGGTATTGCGTCAAAAGCTGCAATTCCTCAAGGATTGAAAGCCCATTTTTAACAGCAGGCACCGGGATTGAATCAGTCTGTGCTCCCCCCATCACTGTTTCAAGCGTGAGTCGGCGCCCGTTGTCCTGACTGAGCGTTTGCAATCGTTTATAAAGCTTTCGCAAGATTTGCACATCTGGATACTGCCAAGAGATGCACTGTCGCATCCATTCTATATCTTTGGGTTGATAAATGAGATGAATATATGTCGTTTCAGAATGTTTAAATGCAGGTTGACATCGATTAAAGAAAGTCAATTGTTGAAGCGTTGGGTGACAAAAAACCAAGTGGGCAATATGAGGCAGGTGGATCAAAGTACAACTTGCAGCGATTGCGAGCAATTCACCGCGTGCCAACTTGTTGACGACTTGCGCTTTGTCAGCTTCAGTCATATTAGTTTCGCATCGCCCAATCTTTTCTTTTGAACCAATCAGTTCAAAGAGTTGATCTAACGCTTTTTCATCCCGCACATATAGCAAGGTGGGTTCTTCCTGTCCGAGAAGGTTGCATAGGTAATCCTGCTTGCTGCCCAAAACCCTGCGATCAACAATTCTAACAGGGGTTTTCTTTTCCTTTGTTGGAAATATTCCATTAGGGGCATGTCGTTCGGGTGTTTGGAGGTGCAAATCATCAATCATTAGTTGGAGGCGGCGGGTATCCCTCCATTCGTTAATCTCTGGCTTAAAAGCTATATCTAATCGAATGTTCCTGTTTTTCAGCGCGATGAAATAATCCGACATACCCCACCCCACCGCTTCGAGCGTATGCCCTCCGTCTGTCACAAATAGCCTGAGGTGGTTCTTCTCCTTCCCCATTAAGCTTGGCGTCCTTTGGAGGCTAAGATTGTACATTGTAAGGAGCGGGGCGGAATTACCCGCTCCAAATGGCTCAAGACGCTGTAACTCCTCTAAGGCTTGCAGCGTCAAATAAGAAGCCGGCACCTCAAGATCGACTTTTAACTTGGGGATTAGATCCTCATCAGAAAGGTGGTCGCACGCATATTGGTTAAATCGGACAGCAAACTCATCGATGTTCTCGGTTTTGACTGTTAGCCCCGCCGCGGCTTGATGTCCACCATGTTTGACCAATAGGTCGCTACATGTGTTTAAGCTGTCAGCGAGATTCATGCCCTCAATGCAACGACCGGAACCGCTTGCTTTGTCACCCTCAACTGATAACACAAACACCGGACGGTTATACTGATTAAGCAGCCGCGCAGCGACAATCCCAAGTACCCCCTGATGCCAACCTTTATCGTAGACAACCAACCCCTTCTTTTCTACATGGTCTCTATTCTTTTCAATCTTAGCAGCTGCTTGTTCCTGAATGTGGCTCTGGACCTCCCGCCGCTTTTGATTATGAGTTTCCATCTCTTCGGCAATTGGTATTGCCTTTTCATAGGATTCAGTCGTTAGCAATTTAACGACTTTGGACGCTGCATCCATCCGTCCCACGGCGTTAATTCGAGGGCCTAAGACAAACGACAATGTATAGCCAGCAATCCGCTTGTTATCGTCATAGTTTGCCACATTGCAGAGTGCTTTTATCCCCGGGCGTTCACGTTTATTGAGTTCCGCCAAACCAAGGCTTGTGAGGGCTCGATTTTCACCCATCAGCGGGGCAACATCTACAACCGTGCCTAGTGCGACCAAATCCAGTTGAGATTGCAGAAACGGGGTCAAATCCCCCCCTCCCATCAATCCGTGTGCTAACTTGAACGCCAAGCCGACTCCCGCAAGTCCATCGAAGGGATATTCGCTCTCTGGCATTTTGGGTGCGATTATTCCAATTGCTGGCGGCAGCGCACCGGGGGGGGGCTGATGGTGGTCGGTGATGATGACATCTATATCGAGGGAGTTAGCGAACTCGACCTCTTCAACGGATGTAATGCCACAGTCAACAGTGATTAACAGATTGCAGCCCTGCTCCTTCAACTTCCGAATCGCTTCCTTGTTGAGGCCATATCCTTCCTCAAAACGGTTGGGAATATAAGGCTGCACCGGATAGTCAAGGTTTCGGAAAGTATTTATCAATAGCGAAGCTGCTGTCGTACCATCTGCGTCATAGTCTCCGAAGATCCAAATCTGCTCACCACGCCCCATCGCTAAACGGATGTGCTCAACCGCCCTCTCCATCCCGTACATCAAAAATGGGGAGTGCAGCTGATCGGGTGTTGGATACAAATACGCATGTGCTCCGTCTTCCGTTTCAATTCCCCGATTGATGAGAAGTTGTGCGACCAACTGCGAAATCCCGAGTCTCACTGCCAACCGGGAACTCTTCTCGATGTCATGCTTTTTAGGCTCCCAGATCTTTTGTTGCTGTTCTTTCATGGTAGTTATATTATCACGAATCCATTTTCTCGTCAAGAGAAGATTGAGGGTCAAAAATTCACAGAAAAGCACAAATGACTTGACATGGATCTGGAAGGTATTAGAATTTTTTAAAGTTGGAAAGAGTTCATAACAGCATTCAGCCCGCGTCACGATAGACCATAAATCCCCGACAGTAGTAGGCATACGCCGTATGCCCTAATCCCCTCGCAAGCGGGGGGATTTGAGGGGGCCGTGCAAGCACGGCGGAGCGTGCTTACTTCTTGAAGATCTCATAAGTATCTGAATGATACAACAGAATCAAGAGATGGGGGTTGACAGCAAAATTAGATAAATCACTCAATTCACAGAAACAAAAACGCCGGTGTTGGACAGCAATCTATGCTGATACCGGGGCCTTTTTGTGCTGCAATATGTCGCTGTTTGAAAGATTAGATTGGCATCCTCTTTTCAGACATCCTCCGAACTAATGAGGTTGTTCGCGGCATGAACGGGACGGAAAAGGGTGCGACGCTTCGGCGGCATCGATTCTAGGAGTTTCGGGTGCGGATCCCAATCGTGCCATTTAGTGTCAACTGTGTTATAACAGCTAAAGATAGCGAGCCGGTCATTTTCTGTGTTTGTCCATGCTGTGCCGCTATGAGTTAGGGCTTCGGTGAAAAACATCAACGAGCCGGCAGGACAAGCATAAGTATCCCAAAGGGATGAATTAGGCTCCTGAATGCTTGGGGGAGCGGTGTATACCGCCTTATGACTTGCAGTGACGAACAGGGTGCCGCCCTGTCCTTTTTTCACCGGATTCATCTCCCATACCACACGGGTTAAACCGCTGTGCGCCCTACCGGGAACACAGTGATAGAAATGCGAGTCGCCCGGAAAACGCCACAGTCCATTACCGTTGTGAGGCCCGAATGCGCCATCGCCGATTGTTCGGTAGAATAGGCTGCAAGATTCCATACGGAAGCCGTAGCAATCTTGGTTCGCCAACGCCGGGTAGGCCACAAACTCGTTCATGAACCCCACCACAAGTGGATGATCGGCAAGTTTTTGCATCGGCCCACCGAGAGGGGAACGCTCATGTTCAGGGATAGAATCCGGGGCATTACGCAATTGGGAGCCAAATTCCCTCATCTCTTTAACTTCATTTTCCGTCAGCACACCCGGAATCAATACCCACCCTTTACTATCGAAGACGTATTTCTGTTCCTGAGTGAGTTCAATCACCGGTTGACCGTCCGCATTGGTTCGGGTTAAATCGGTCTGCTCCGGATCTAAGTTCGCGCCCAAATTCTTATCGACAATGAACGGTTTCGCATAGGTGTTTTCTGTTAATGCCATAAAAGAATATCTCCTCCAAAAATCAATCGGAATTCACGAATTGGCAGGACCAGAAACCGAGTCCCCGCCTCTGTTTCCTTAACGATTAGCTCACGACTGGATTTGTCTTAAAGCCGGAGACGATGGTATTGGTGTTGCCCTCCAGTACGTTGTTGGGATCAATCCGGTACGGGTCATCCTCGTATCGACCAACGGGGCGCATCGCCGAATCATGATAACCGAAGCGAACAGACCGGCGCCACTGATCGGTTCTGTTCACATTGGACCAGTGGATAGCGCAGTAGCTAAAGAATATCACATCTCCCGCCTTGGCAGGAATCGGAATAGATTCCACCCTGTCCGGGTGATACACATCGGTCGGCAGGTGAGGCGCAGTATCAGGCCCCATGATGTGTTCAAGCCCGCCATTCTTATGGCTACCCGGCACGACACAGAGGCTTCCGCTCTCAAGTGGCGTATCGTCGAGGTGAACGAGACAGTCGACAAAGTCTAGGCCGTCGTGGGGATAGAAGGGATAGTCTTGGTGCATCGGGAAAGGTGTCCCGCGCTCCGGGGGCTTTGCGTGTAAAACGGTGTGATGCCATTGGACGCTGGGACCGATCAGATCCTGAACACATCCCACCAGCCTTTCGTGAAAGATTACACGGCCCCAGGTCGCTGAATAAAAATGGGGATTGTGCATGAACACCGCTTTGGTCGTTTGCTGTTCATCTTCGGCAAGGTATTTCTCGCGCCACGGTCCCCGCCATCCGATAGTCTCCTCTCCCCATTCGCCAATAATCCGAACCATTTCAGATCCGAGCTCTTCAACCTCTTCAGGAGTGAAAAGCCCTTCAACCTTGACGTAACCCTCTTTGTTATATCCGTTAATTTGTGCTTGTGTTAGCATGAGAAACCTCCTGTAGTAGAAAATTAACTCCGCTTCCATACCTTGAAACGGCTTTACCTACTGTTTATTGTGTTGACACAGGAAATATTAAACAACATCCACACTAAGTGTGTCAAGCTAATCTTGGCTTAATGTCAGGGCGATTGCATGTAAATATTGTGTCCGACTTTGTCCGCCGACAATGGCAATTTACTCGTAGCCACAGGGCCTGCCCCCAATCTTATCGGGGTTTCCAACGTGTGCTCGCCCGCACGTTATGCACAGGGATAAGAATCCCCACGCTTTAGCGTGTGGGAGTATGTCAATCCTCCTTTCGGAAAATCAGACTGAATTGATGGAGTTGATTGGAAACGTATGCATACGGATAACCGAACGGGTAAAGTTTCAGCGATTTATCATACCAAATTTTGTAGCCTCGAAACCGCAAATTTTCGACATCCGTAAGGGTTTTGACAACATCGGCGTGAATCATGTTATGGTACTTTTCGGTCGGTTGGAGATCTTTGCAGAAAATGACAACGTACCCTTTCGGTTTGAGGTGCTGCATCGCGTGAACAATCACCGTCTTAAGCGATTTGTAAAACTGAGATGGCGGCATATTCCCCAGATCATCAGGACTGTCTGTAAAGGGCGTTGGACTATCATCTCCTGTTCTCTTTTTTCGGTCACCGCTACGCTTCCGAGAGAGCATATCACCATAAGGTGGGTCGGTCAAGAGCAGATCGAACGGCACAACTTCTCCTAAGAGATTCTCTAAATCCCTCGCATCTCCACACAGGAAAGGCTGCGGTTCTAAGCTAAGTTGAGCGCAGGCTTGGTGGTAAATCTCACGATAGCCCTGCGATAGATCGATTCCAACACCATGCCTACCAGCCATTGAACACGCTAACAGCGTTCCACCGACCCCAACAAACGGGTCCAGAACACGCCCTCCCTCTTTCGTAAAAAACTCGATTAGGCGTTTCATCAATGCCGGTGGTTTTGGCGACGGGTGCTGCTTCCGAATGTGATGGGCATCAGATTGGGGACCATTGGTCGGATAGTGCGTATCCCAAACAGGGGCCGATGCAATTGCCCACTCCTCCTCAGACAGATCGTTGAGTCTTCCTAGATTGTGTTCTGTCCCTTCCAGTTCAACCGAGTTGAGGAAATATGTCCACTCACTCCCAGAGAGATCATTGAGTTTGTTCCGTGGGTCGTAGCGTCGTTTTGGTTCTTCCTCTTTATTTTTTTGCCGAGATTGTTTTGGAGGTGTTGTCACTTCAAGGTGAAACAGCAACTCCTGTACACGGTTATCTAAAGCGGGTTGATCGCCATGAGAGTTGCTTTTGAACCGCCGGTAATCAATGGGGGAATTGCAATGGGGTTCACCTCGAAGCGAAAGGATAGACATCACCTCATCACGCGACAAAATGCCTTCGTTGTTGTAACTCACCAGAATATATCGTGCGTTTGCTTTTTCAATTAGGTCTTGGAACGCGCGATAACAATCTGATTTGGAGCAGTACGCCGATTTTTCCCCGTCTTCGTAGTTGCGCAGCCCCGTTTTCCCATGAAGAGGGGGGGCATCATACCGCGCAATGGTCTCCAACAGGTGATAATTGGTAATATATTGACGGGTGTTGTACGGCGGATCAAGATAGAGGACATCGCACCGAATAGCCTCAATCAATTGATTTGCATCACCCCGAAACACTTGATGTCGCACATCTGACCGAATAATCTCAGCTGGAACCATGGGCAAATCTTTATAAGTTCGAGGATCCCAGTGTTTGAGATATGCGCCGTAAGTGCCAGAAATATTGGCGACCTTCGATGTCGCCTCCAACAACGGTAGCAGCAGCAGATAAAATTCGTTCTCCGTGATCTCACCTGCATCGCGCCACTGTTGAATCTGTTGGCGGATTGCGTCAATCTTCTGTCCGTTGCTATCGGATAGGTATTGCCGACCATATTCGTTATTCCCTGATGGACAGTAGTTGTGAAAGATAAACCCTCTCTTGCCGGGGAGACAGTTCAACCAGGCAACCACCTTATGGCATGGTGAAAGGTTAGTAAACAGGCTATCATCTTGTACATCACCGAGTGTTTCGACAATACTCGCAAATTCGGGTTCCGCATTGTTAGCAATCAATGCTCGCTGAAAGGCGTAGGAGAGTTCGAGAAAATCGTTAGAGATAATCTGAAATCCTTTGCGTTTAAAGTGTGCCGCAACACACACTGTGCCCGCGAACAGGTCGCAAAATACCCCCTTTCTAACCCCCAAATTGTCAACGACCCCTTCAATCTGGGATAACAGATTTAATTTACTGCCGATATAACGCATAACTCTCCCTGTTTGATTGATTTAAGTCATTGTAAGTTTCTGCGTTCAACACTCAACAGCTTTGCCTTCGCTTCCGAACACGTCCATCCGCTCTTGGGTCTTAATTTTTTCGGTGCTTTCGGGGCAATAATGGAATTGTAGGGCCCGGCGGCGCAAATTCGATCGATTTGCCGGCGTACCGTGATGCAACAGTCCGTGCCAAAGCAGACATCCTCCCGCCTTGAGCGGCACCATCACCTCTCGATTCACGGGGACATACGTATCGCAAATCTGCCAATCACGTCGGTTGAAATGCACCACCGGCCCCTCTCTATGAGAACCGGGGATGATGTGCATACAGCCATTTTCGGGGGTCGCTTCATCCAGGGCGATCCAAGCAGCAACGACCGGTGTATCCAACGGCAAATTGAAGTAAGCGCAGTCCTGATGCCACGGCTTCTCTGAACCGACATGCGGTGGTTTAATCAATCCCATATCTTGGAATAACCTGGGCGTGTCCTCAATCAGGCGTTCAACGACAGTAATTAGGCCTTCATGCTCGGATATCGCTTTCAGACGCGGCTCAAATTTCACAAAACTGGCAATTTTGCGGATGATATCGCGCCTCTCTTCCGTGGACAACACCGATTTTTGCTTCACTAACTTCGGTTCATATTGAATACCCCGGTAATCTGGATTTTTCCCATCCATCAGGTACAGCATGCCATCCAATGTTTCACTCACCTCTTCTGGACTGAACCCATCGTGGATGACTAGGTATCCGTGCTTGTGGAAAAACTGTACCTCCGCATCCGTTACAGCTTCAAAACCGCCCCAAATCCCTTCCGCAATTGAATCGAAGTGATAAAGCTCTTGTGGATATAGAATTGCTCGGGCAGCCTCGAGTACATCTTCGCTTATAGATTTCAGCATTTTTAACTCCCTTTTCACATTAAATTCAGTGATGAATCAGGGGGCTTTCACCCTTAAAACCCCAGCAGCTGAACCTCCATCTCTAGATTAACCCCCCTCTCTCGTTTGACGTGGGCTTGGATATGGCGAACAAGTGATAACACATCTTGAGCGGTTGCGTTACCGAGGTTGAGGATGAAGTTGCCGTGGATTTTAGATACCTCCGCCCCACCAACTCGATAGCCCTTCAAGCCGCATTCATCGATCAGCTTCCCGGCCGAATGACCGGGGGGATTCTTGAACATGCACCCCGCGTTTTCCTCCGCAAAGGGTTGGCTCGTAATTTTCTGGTTGTAGAGATCTTGCATACGATCAGCAACTGCCGCCGCATCGCCGGGTGTCAGGGTGAGCTCGGCCCGTGTAATACAGAAGTAGATGTGCAAACCGCTATGACGATAGCTAAACTGGGCATCATCACGGTTGAGATCTACCACCTCGCCTTCGTGGGTCATCACCTGCACACGCTCGACCAAGTCACCGAAGCTGCTGCCCCAAGCCCCTGCATTCATAATCAGCGCCCCCCCGACAGAGCCCGGAATCCCAAGCGCAAACTCAACACCGCTCAATCCACGCCGTGCCGCTATTTTCGACAACCGTGGTAAGGAAACGCCCGCGCCTACCCGAACACGGTTTTGGTCAAACTCAAGCCGATCAAATTCCCCGATTAATCGGACGACAATCCCCGGATATCCGGCATCGCTGACCAGCAGGTTCGATCCCCGACCGATGATAGCAACCGGCACTTGCCAATGGTTTCTCAGTTGTGCCACATACGTCAATTCGCCGACTGTGCTCACTTCAAAATACGCCGCCGCACTGCCACCTATACCAAAATAGTTATGCTTACTGAGTGGTTCGTCAAAGCGTAGTTTAGAAGGAGTGTTTCGGTTTTGGATAAGGGACGCAAGTTCTTCTTTCCAACCCATTTTAATTCCTTTTTACGAACTTAGTAGTAGGCATAGCAACCCCTATGCCCCCCTATCAGTGTCATAGTCAACTTCACGGTTTTTATCCTGCAAATCCTTCCATCCTGAGTATCCTGATTCAGACAAGGGGGTAGTAGTAGGCCTAGCAACCCCATGCCCCTCTACCAGTATCATAGTCAACTTCACGGTTTTTATCCTGTCAATCCTTCCATCCTGAGTATCCTGATTCAGACAAGGGGGTAGTAGTAGGCCTAGCAACCCCATGCCCCCCCTATTCAGTATCATAGTCAACTTCACGGCTGTTATCCTGTCAATCCCTCAATCCTGAGTATCCTGATTCAGACAAGGGGGTAGTAGTAGGCATAGCCCCCCATGCCCCTCTACCAGTATCATAGTCAACTTCACGGTTTTTATCCTGTCAATCCTTCCATCCTGAGTATCCTGATTCAGACAAGGAGGTATCAGTTCAATCAACTTGACGAACCAGTTGGTTTGAATCCCGATATTATCCGATTCACGGTTTTTATCCTGTAAATCCCTCAATCCTGAGTATCCCGATTCAGACAAGGAGGTATCAGTTCAATCAACTTGACGAACCAGTTGGTTTGAATCCCGATATTATCCGATTCACGGTTTTTATCCTGTCAATCCTTCCATCCTGAGTATCCTGATTCAGACAAGAGGGTATCAGCTCAATCAACTTGACGAACCAGTTGATTTGAATCCCGATATTATCCGATGACGGTTTTTATCCTGTCAATCCTTCCATCCTGAGTATCCCGATTCAGACAAGGAGGTATCAGTTCAATCAACTTGACGAACTAGTTGATTTGAATCCCGATATTATCCGATGACGGTTTTTATCCTGTCAATCCTTCCATCCTGAGTATCCTGATTCAGACAAGAGGGTATCAGCTCAATCAACTTGACGAACCAGTTGGTTTGAATCCCGATATTATCCGATTCACGGTTTTTATCCTGTCAATCCCTCAATCCTGAGTATCCTGATTCAGACTCGGATAAATAACGTGCGAATTTCGGGGAATGATCAGCGGCTGAGGTCCATCAGCAGGAAATTGCGCCGCCCACTCATCCGGATTATAATCCCGCGTGACAAAGCAGGATCGGTGCGAGGGAACAGCGTGCTTAAGCCCAATCCGTTGCGCCATCTTTACACAGCCATGATAGAACGGAAATTCACCTTCCGTCGGGTGATTGGTCAAGAATCCAATATCCGGATTGTATGCAGCGACAGCGTTCACCAGCGCATCGTGGTCGGCAAAGGTATTGATGGGATCGCCGGAAAAGTAGAGTGTTACCCCATCCGTTTTAAGGACGTAGCCGAGATGGGTTACATCGGGCGGTGCTATATTTGCGGCGGGGTGTCCATTAGGCGGTTTCGCATAGACAGCGTCAACCGTGAGAGTTCCGAGTGATGCTGACTCACCGGCATGGATTGTCGTCGTGTGAGCTGTGTCAACATCCGTATCTGATAGCACCTGTGCGATACTCTCTTCCGGTCCGACACACCTTACCTCCGGTGAAGTTTTGTGGATGCGGTTAATTGATTCAGGCCAAGTGTGGTCGCCGTGGTTGTGTGTCAATAGCACATAGTCCGTCGGGAGTTGAGATTCGTCTAACGGCGGTTCGGTGTGGATAAATCTGTCAGCGGGACGATCGTGTGGAAAGTACGGGTCAATCTGTACAACTGTTCCGTGCGAATCCTTCACCGCAAAGGTGCTCTGCTCAAACCAATGAACGGCAACAGCCCCCTCCTGTACTTTGAGATTTACGAGTGGATGCATCTTAAATCCTCCAATTGTCTGTATTGCGTGAAGCCTGAAAGGTTATTATAACCAAGTTACCACACAGTAGTAGGCATACGGCGTAACGGTGAAGCGCACCTACTGCAATTGTACTAAAACGAACCAATGAATCAATAGTTTTCACGTTTCATGTTCTTATAGTTTTCCCTCTCGTCGCAAAATGTCAACCAACGAATCACCCACGCCAAGCGGTAATTCAACCCAACCGTTATTGCGCCGTTCCGATTCGTAAATTGCCATAATAACCTCAATAGCAGCGCGACCATCGTGTCCGGTACAGCGCGGCTGAGAGTCATTCTCAACGCAGTCAATCAGGTCCTGAGCAGCACGCAGGGTTGTGGTTTCCTCCCAAGCCGAATCCGGAAACGGACGAGGCTCAAGGGCCCACCACGATCCCTTCTCGAATTCTATCGGTTCCGCCTTCCACATACCCGCACCAAAGCCTAACCGCACTACCCCCTTTTCGCACTGTAATTCCACATCCCATCGCTCATATTCGGTCAATTCATCGCTGATAACAACGCCATCCACACCGTTCTGGAATTGCAACAGAGAATAGCTGGTGTCCTCCACGCGAAACTCATGACGGGCGCGCCTCCGTGCGGTCCCCAACACCGATTCAACATCGCCCGCAAAGATACGGAGGGTGTCGAAGGTGTGCACTGCATCGTGCAGCAACGGCCCCTCGGTATCGGCGACCCATTCCGGGGATGGCTTGCATCCTTCACAATGCGCGACGACGTGAAGTAGGGGGCCTAACTCACCGGAGTCTATCAAATCCTTGGCAGCTTGATACTCTCCCGACCATCGCCGAGAACAGTTAATCAGCATCTTTGTGCCGCTTTGTTGACAGCTATTGATCATCGCATCACACTCGCCTAGGCTCAACGCCATCGGTTTTTCACAAAAGATCCCCTTCGCACCCGCCTGAACAGAGGCAACTACCATCTCCGGGTGTAGTGGTGGATGCGTAGCGACGCAGACAATGTCCAAATCTTCTTTTGCTAGCATCTCATGATAATCGTGATAGAGTGCCTTCACCCCCCATCGCTCGCCAAAGGCGCGTAATTTCTCTGCACCCCGGTTACACCCTGCGACCACTTCGGTGTTGGGCAGTGCTTCAAACGCACCTGCAATCGAAATGGGATGCACATCAGACTCGTCCTCCATCGTACTGGCAATACGTCCACAACCCATAATCCCCACACGATACATATCCACATAACCTCCCACTAAAATGTAATTCGTAAATGTTGTTGTCAGAAATTCTCCGCACTCAACCTATCCCAATCTCACGCAGATAAGCACGGGTACGTTTGGCAATCGGCAACGGTTTATCAAAAGGGGCGGGATACATGTCCTGCTCAACAATAGCATAGCCATTGTAATCAATCTCCTGTAGCATATCTCGGAATGCGAGAAAATCCACCGCACCTTTGGACGGCTCAACAAATATATCCATTTTCACGGCTTCGGCGAATGGAATCCCTTCCGCTTCCACCCGTTTCTGTATTTCTGGGTCAATGCTCTTGAGGTGCAGGTAAGGGATACGGTCATGGTGTCGGCGCATAAAATTGATGGGATCCCCGCCGCGATACGCATGGTGTCCCGTATCGAAGCAGAGGGATACGCGGTCCGGGTCGGTCTGCTCCAGAAAGGCCTCAATCTGGTCTTCGTACTCGACGTGCGTCTCCGCGTGGGGGTGAAAAACCAACTGGAGACCAAACCAATCTCGCGCTATATCCGCCATCTGGTGCGTTGTTTCGATGAACTGGCCCCACGCACCTTCATCAAGACATTTAGGCAGGATTGCCTCGCCAGTAAAAAGGTCCGTATAAGTATCGTCAATGAGCACAAGATATGTTGCATCCAGGGCTGCAAGCCGCTCACATGCGCCTAACACCTGCTCCTCCAGTTCTATCCATAACGACGGTTCTTCAACATTCGCCATTGCAACTGTTCCGGCCACCTTCAAACCGCGATTGCCGAGTTCTCTGCGAAGGGTAGGTAAATCGGTGGGCAGATAGCCGTACGGTCCCAACTCCGTCCATTCGTAGCCGGCTTCGACAATTTCATCCAAGAATCGATGCCACGGAGTCTGCTGTGAATCGCTTGGAAACCAGACGCCCCATGAGTCCGGCGCGCTGCCAATTATGATGTTCATATTGTGGCTCCTCTATAGAAATTTCCCACGCTCCCACTGCGATGTTCGAGATTTGACAGTACCGAGCAGGTTGAGGTTAGCGTACTTAAGAAAACTCAAGTTGCTAGGACGTGTTGACATTTGACAACACATAGGTCACAGGCTCTCGGAACGGAGTTGGATTGAACGGTAAAAGCGAATTCCTATCAACCACAACAGAACCTACCCTTTGCAACAACACAGGCTTATCATGTAGATATAGTGTAACCCAAACACCAAACCCGTAGACCGGGCATCTTGTCCGCTCCTCCCAATCGATCCAATACTAGCATATAACCTGTAAGTCTATATTCATATCTCGCAAAGGTCAACAGAACCGGGGTTCCCTAACCTGTGATCGGATTGGGTTCAGGACACGATTTTTGCCAACGAAGTGCGTAACTCCTATAGGTATTGAAAATCTATCAATTTTCCTGTAGGGGCGGCGTTCCCCGCGTCAAGTGTTCTACCTTTCGATCCAGCTGAGCCCAATGTATAAGGTTCATCAGTTCAACCAACCAATAAGCTAATGAACCGACATAGGCTACCAATCGCGCACATAACCAGCAGTCCAACCCCCATCCACCGGCAAGACGACCCCATTAATATAACTCGCTTCCGGCGACACTAAAAATAGCACAGCGTGTGCAATCTCTTCTACCTTACCCGGTCGACCCAGCGGGATGTGCGATAACAAACTCGCAGCGTTCTCGGTATACGCGCCATCGGGACCATAGAACAACGCCTCAGTCCCGCGAGTCAGGGTAGATCCCGGCGCAACCGCGTTGACAAGAATCCCCTGTGAACCGAGCTCTATCGCCATCGATTTTGTCAAGTTGGCAACGCCCGCTTTGGCAGCGATATAGGCACTCTGTAACCGTAGGGGCACCAAGCCCGCAATGGAGCTCGTGTTCACGATGCGTCCACCATCGGAGTTCTTCAGTATTTCAGGAATAACCGCACGACTGGTTACAAAAACGCCCGTCATGTCAACGTCCACAATACGATTCCAATCTTCAAGCGAATATTGATGAATTGGCACGCGGTCACTGCGGGTATTGATGCCTGCGTTATTAATCAATATATTAATCCGTCCAAGGCGATCCATGACCTGCTCTGCCACAGCTTCCATCTGTTTTACGTCGGATACGTCCCCCGCTAGCGACATACACGCGCCACCGCCCTCGATAATCTCGTTCGCAGCTTTCTCACCGGTTTCAGCGTCGATATCCACGATGACGATATGTGCGCCGTTGTCGGATAACGCCTGCACAATGGCGCGTCCAATGCCATGTGCACCGCCGGTAACGATGGCCACCCGTTCATTTAGATTCACTTTCATCGGTAGTTTCCTCCTACAAGTATTTTTATTCCGATCTTCCGATCTAAAACCCTGTCTTTTAAGGTGGGGAGCGGTCAAGAGATAAGTTTAGAAGATTTTATTAACCTTTGGTGCGGGTTGGTGAGAATCTCGTTTTTACCCCCGTTTCATTTATTTACTTATTCATTAATACACGAATGAACAAATTGTTTTCACGTTTCACCCATTAGTAGGTTTGTACTGTACCGGAATTTGGAACAGTCCGCGCTTTATCTCCATGCTTGAGACATTTTCAGATTGTAATTTTTCTTGGAGATAGCGCGGAACGCCCCAAGGATCAACGGAATTGCCGCAGGTAAATACATCGACCGCAGCGTAACGGTGCTCGGGCCAAGTGTGAATGGATATATGAGATTCCGCAATGACGACCAGACCGCTGATGCCATCCGGCTTGAAATGATGGAATGTATCCGATATCACCGTCGCTCCGGCGTGGCGGGCTGCTTCAAGCATATATTGACGGATTTGATTTCTATCGGTAAGTACCTCACTCTGGCAATCGTAAAATTCAATCAGAATTTGTCGTCCTAGTGCCTGCATTGCCGAATTCCTGCCCCGTTACGATGTCTGCTATCTCGTTGACCAATACAAAATTGTGTAAAGCAAGATAATTATATCACAGCTGTCAAAAAACAGAATAAAAAAAGTAGCCTATTTGCTCAGTGAATACTTCCTCGAATTGAATCCGCATAAGGAATCTGTAGTGCGTTCATTGCGCCCTGCGCTGCATGGATGCCAGAATAACACGCCTCCTCAAAAAGCGGCAGCCCGGTCACATCCGCATTTGCGAAGAAAATCCTGCCAAATGGACGCCCACGTAATGCCCGATTCGGATGCCAAATAAAATTGGGCGTCGGCCTGATCATCGCGTGCCCCCATTTATAGAGATCGATTCGGGTGATGTCCTTTTCGATACCGGGGTGCATCTGCCAGAGATCTTTCATGATTTCGTTCACCCAGAAATCGTGTCCCTTGTCAAGCAGTTCTCTCCGCTTAATATCCGGTTCGCGGGCAAAGGGAAGGTAGTAGATAAGAACCGATGGGCCTCCACTATCTGCTGCATCCCGCGTCTGATGCTCGGCGGCGATATAGCCTAACCCTTCGCTCTCATACATGACATTATCCCAAGCAATCGCGTTCCGTCTTGTCTGAGGTAGACGTTTGAGGTGAATGCTCCCTGTCAGCCACGGGGTATATTGGCACCCCTGGAAAGCAGTCTTCTGATCATTGGGGAGATTGGGTATGATATGGTTGGCGATATGCTTCTGTCCGGCGTAGATTGCTGTTTGTCCGCGCAACGTCGTGAATTGACGGGTTTGGGTGTCCATGAAGGTTACGAGCACCTCATCCCCCTGCTGGTGAATGGAAAGGACGAGTGCATTCATGCGGACGTTGGTTGACGAAAAACGCTGTGCCATACCGTTTATCAGAAAGGCATTGCCTTCGGGCCATGTGACTGTATGGACTGGAAAGCGATCCTGTAGTTGACCTGCGTAATAACGACACGCGTAGTAGTGGATGCCCGCCCACGCCGAAACTTCATCAATCGGGCAGGCGTAATCATCGCGGCAGCCGTAGTTGACAAACCAATCCAATCGCTCTGAATCCCATCCCTTTTGTCGCATGTATTCCCGCATTGTAATCTTATCCAACGCACGCACCTCCGGATCCGCACTGCTATATTCTAACGGCAGCGTAAACGCACGGCGTTGATCCGCGCCTCTGTAGAACGTCCACCGAAGCATATCGGTCTGAAATTCTTGGAACGCCTGCTGATCCCCCTGGGACCCGGTGGAAAAGGGGTCGAGATTTTCCACCCAACGGTTCTCAATAAACAGACGTTCCGCCGGTTCGCGCAGAACGTAATCCGGATTCATAATGGGCCATCCGAGGGGGGTGTAGTCCACGACAACCTGAAGCTCTTCGAGCACCTCAAGGATACAATCCGCCTCCATCGGCGGTGTGTTGATGTAGTGCGCTCCCCAGGGGAATGCGATACCATCTGCTTCGACGCGACCGGCAATTGAGGTGCCGCCCAATTGGTCCCCCAAATCAAGAATGACAAAATCGGTAACACCGGATCTCGCCAATTTCCAACCTGCACTGACCCCTGAGACTCCACCGCCGACAATGAGTGCGGTGTGTCGCCTCCCGGTCGACGGAGGGATGAGCGTCTCCGCGAGTGGCTGCCGCACAAGATGGCCAATCCCACTCGGTTCACCGATAATCTCACCCGGGATGTTGAAGGTCAATGGCTTAGGAGAAGGGGATGAGCACCGCGGCAAAAACGGCATCCCTAACCCAAAGAGGCAGTATTGTAGGAAAAGACGGCGGGGAATTGGACGCATGATGGAATAGAATTTGCCTCCCTAATTATCAGTTCGCAGTGCCCGTGAAAATCTCATCGGATTTACTTCTGGAAAACGAATTTAACCCTCTGCTTCAAGTTCAACCCCTTCAGGGATTGGCCAGTCAAGCTTTTCTCGCAAAAAGTTTAACAATGCGTCAAAGTTATAGATGCTGTGAATATTCTCAGGCGTTATTTGGGGCACTGAATTATCTCCATTTTTTTTCTTTCGGATAGAATTAAACGGCATAGGGCTTGGCTAACACCCAACTGCCATTAAACGCCTACCCTCAAATACTTGTGCGGCACTCATGAATAGACTATCAGTCCGAATGAAATCTTCCTGCCAATCCTTTCATCCTGAAAATCCTGATTCAGACGGATTAGCTAAACCACTTACGGAAAAATATAATCCTTGTTCAGAAATAACAAATCTTAGATAGAATTTGTCTCCCTCATTATCAGTTCGCAGTGCCCGTGAAAATCTCATCGGATTTACTTCTGGAAAACGAATTTAACCCTCTGCCTCACCGCTGCATCCCTGCCTCCTCGTATGTCCGCTCAATCAACGCAATCTCTTCATCTGTTAAGTCGTAGAGTTGATAGACCTGTGCATCTATTTCCCTCTCAAAGTCACGTACCTTATCACCTTTGGGGTCTATGAGTATCCGTTCAACCAAACGCGCCAAAGCTGCTTTTTGCACCGCAGTACGGCCTGCTATCGGAACACGCCGCATATACTGCACAAAGAAACGCAGCCCACCTCCCGCCCACGGGTCGTTAAGGGTCTGAAACTTGTGTCGGGCATACCAATCAAAGAGCTGACTATTCAGAATAGCGAGTAAAGAGAGATCGCCGGTGGGTATGAAGAATGTTGTGTTTAAACTGAATGTTCCCTTAGTATCATAGCTTGCTGAGAAGAACTTTGCCATGTCTCGGTAGACAATCTTCGGTTTTTCAAACTTGGTATAATAAAAACAGGAGCGGAGTTCCCAATAAAATGTGCCTTGGTCGATACGGCAAATCAACGATTCCCGATAAGCGTTCAAATGTTGATAAATTGCCGGATAAGTTTGGGCGAAAAGTTGTTCCGCTTCTAAATAGTTTGCTGCATTTGACCAAGGCCATTCCACGTTCGCGCTGCTCGCTATTGTTATAAGATACTCGTCTGTTGCTTCTGTTCTCCATTTTTGAAGATTGCGTCCACGAAACAAGGATTTTATGAGTTCACCACTATTGGGATCCTCAGCAATCAGCTGCTGACGCGTTAAGGCATCAATTATAAAGGCCTCATTGCAGCCTGTTACCACGCCGATATAGAAATCACCATCCATGTATTCTCCCAGCGGTGTTCCGGTTCCTTGGAGTTTTTCGAGCAGTTTCAGTGCCTCCGGTGATGTCAAAGTCCATCCATCTGGGGACAAGTCGCGGGCGTACATAGAAATCGCATGCTCTTGAAACGCTGTAGAGAGGCGAGGGACATCGGCCTTGTCACGAAAGATTGCCGCCGCAAACGTCTCTCCCCCCGGAATAGCGTTTTCAACAAGGACAATACAGGTATCCACACTCGCCCCAAAAACTGGCACACTCCCAAAATCGAGCAGTTTTTGAAGGCACATTTTATTCGTCAAGAGCTGCCGGAGTTTCCGACCGTACCCTGCTCGCAAAAATTTATTGGAGGAGATATAAGTGAGAATCCCGCCCCCGCGGAGCAATTCCGCTCCTCGTTTATAGAAGTAGACATAGAGGTCCGCAGTGCTTACAAAAAAACCCGAAAATCGCTGTTCTAAAATCGGTTTAATCGGTCTGATAAGCTCATGTCGCACATAAGGGGGGTTGCCGACGATAATATCAAATCCACCTTCCTGGAAGACTTCTGAAAATTCGACCTGCCAGACGAACTCATCCTGGCTTACACTCCACCCTTGAAGATCTCTTTTGAGTTCGGTAATCCTCTCTCGAAGTCTCTGTTTCTCAAAATCAGTGTGGGTAACCAGATAGTTGGCTTTATGTTCCTGAATCTGTTGAATTAAACTGTCTTCGGACCGGAGTTGGCCATCGGAAGGTTCAGGCGCAGGCCCCGTTACGCTATCTCCAACAGTAACTTTATAGTCTAAGTTAGGCAACGGTTCTGGTATATCACCCTCATAATCAACTGCGAGGCTAAGCCACAAGCGGAGCATGGCATTATTGACAGCGAATTCATCGTTGTCCACGCCGTAGAGGTTTTCCTGAATGATGTCCAGTTTGCGTTGATAGGTCGTTTTGGCATCAATCTGATTGCTTTGGAACAGGGCATCGCGCAAGCGAAGCAGTTCGCTCATCATTCCGAGCAGATAGGCACCACTCCCACACGCTGGGTCGCAAATGCGGAGCGTTTGAAGCACCTGTAATACCTGCTCTGGATTCCTAATTGCCGTCGCATCATCGGCATCGACAAATGCTTGAAGACATGCCGGTGTTTCATCGGTTTTATTACGAAGGCAGATTTTCAAACTCTCTCGGCACATAAAGGAGACAACCGGGCGCGGTGTGTAGTAGCTGCCGGTATCGTGTCTGGCTGTCACAAGTTCTTCAAACACCTTTCCAAGCATCTCGGGATCAACAGCAACCTCAATATCAAGTGGAGTGGATTCGGTTACCGTAAAGTTGTATCGCTCAAAAAGGTCCAAAATTTTGCCAAACTCAGTGTTAGGGATATGCACCGCATGGCGTTCATCATATTCTTGCATCTCAAAGAGCCCACCGTTGAGAAAAGGAACTTTACCTCGCCGCTCCTCAATTTCAGCGCAGTCGTGAGGTAAATCTGCTGCGGTGCCGAGTCCATTAAAGAAGGCCCAATAGAGCCGGTCATTGAGAAAGTTTTCGTCAGTTTCGTTCGCAGCGTTGAAAAGAGCGCGTAGGTAGTTGTAATCGCTGTTGTAGGTAAGCCACTTCTTCTTTTCAACAAATCGAAGGAACATCAGCCGGTTGAAGAGTCGTTGCATATACAACCGACGTTGCGCTTTTTCGCTTGCTGGAATACCCTCGATTGCAGCTTCTACCTGTTCAAAGATACGTTGGTATTCGGCAAAGAATTTTTCGGTAACTGCTTCCACGTCAAATGCTGCTTGCCATTCTCGGAGCCAGTCCTGATTATTTGAGAATCCTCCTGTTGGAAACGTGAGGGCGGGGAGGTTATATTCGCAGAGGGTGCGGAGGTGGGTATCTCCCTGTTCCCACGAAAAGATGGAGAGCACAGCGCGGTGCCAGTTTTCGGTGGAGGCGAAGTGTGCAAAAGCGAAGCGTTGAAAGTCATCTGTGGTACAGATAAAGAGGAGTTGATCATGATTCCAAACGGGAAGGTTTGGATCTCGGTCCCGTCTCTCAACAAGCCCACGTAGAACACGTCTTAGGGCAGTCCGATAGATGGATTCACTCTTAAATTGGACAAAAAAGATGCCCCACGGTTGGCCCCCCTCATGAAATCCGAGTTCAAGCTGGTCAGTTGAGAAAGGCGGCAGCTGCCAACAGTCAATGATTCGCCCCTCAGTCGGTTCATCCAGATCGAGATCTTCGGGGGACCAAGGAAAGGCAACATCTTCAAGTTCAACCCCTTCAGGGATGGGCCAGTCAAGCTTTTCTCGCAAAAAGTTTAACAATGCGTCAAAGTTATAGATACTGTGAATATTCTCAGGCGTTATTTGGGGCACTAAATTATCTCCATTTTTTTTCTTTCGGATAGAATCAAACGGTATAGGGCTTGGCTAACACCCAACTGCCATCAAACTCCTAACCTCAAATACTTGTAGGGCACTCATGAATAGACTGCCAGTCTAAATAAAATCATCCTGCCAATCCTTTCATCCTGAAAATCCTGATTCAGACAACCGCTACGGCATACGACTTGGCTAACACCCAACTGCCATTAAAATCCTATCCCCAAATACTTCTGGGGTGTGCATGAATAGACTGCCAGTCTAAATGAAATCATCCCCCCAACCCTTTCCTCCTGAAAATCCTGATTCAGACAACCGCTACGGCATACGGCTTGGCTAACACCCAAATGCCATTAAAATCCTAACCGCAAATACTTCTGGGGCACTCATGAACAGACTGTCAGTCCGAATGAAATCATCCTGCCAATCCTTTCATCCTGAAAATCCTGATTCAGACAACCGCTACGGCATACGGCTTGGCTAACACCCAAATGCCGTTAAAATCCTAACCGCAAATACTTCTGGGGTGTGCATGAATAGACTGCCAGTCTAAATGAAATCATCCTGCCAATCCTTTCATCCTGAAAATCCTGATTCAGACAACCGCTACGGCATACGGCTTGGCTAACACCCAAATGCCATTAAAATCCTAACCGCAAATACTTCTATGGCACTCATGAACAGACTGTCAACCTGAATGAAATCATCCTGCCAATCCTTTCATCCTGAAAATCCTGATTCAGACAATTATTAACCTGAGGAAATTTCCATCCACGCAAGAAGTTTGGGCTTTGCTCCAATAGAGGCCTGTATGCGTCGAAGATAGGTGCGGCGGATATGGCGTTCAACCTTTTTCTGTGCGGCTACGAGCCCACCCTGTCCACCCTCAATATGGCGCGGTGTTTTCACACCGCATCGGATTTCAGGCCAGATTTGCTCAATGTTGTCAAGCACTTCATCAGTTTCAGCGTTATAGAAATACCATTGAACCTCATCGTTTGGCATCTGATAACAACAGAAAATTCCGGTGGCACCGGTGCGCTCAAGTAGAATCAGTTCGTTTTCGCGATTACGGAAAGGTGGTGGTTCGTCATTTGAGCGTTTGCCCGAAAAGAGGCGCAGCGGTAGGTTTGGCAGTTGACCCCATAAATCGGGTTGTGATTCAGCGATTCGCTGACGTTCAAGGTTCATCAGCTCTTCAATGCTTTCAGTACCATCATATTGTTCGTTAAAGAGACGGATGGTCTCTTCGGGGTCATCCGGTGAAACAAACTTACCTTCAATGCCAAGGGTTCGACTGATGCGGAGGATTTTACCATCAACCCGTCTGCGGAGTTTGAGGAGGTCATCGAGCTCCACGGGTGGAAGAAAATTCCAGACGCGAACAGTCGGGTTGATTCGGTTGAGTCGTGTCTCGATTTTTGGGTCAAGGCGGCGGTCCAGTCTACCGATTCGTTGCATCAGCCGGACAGGATTCCAATGCAGGTCATAATTGATGATGATGGACGCATCTTGCAGGTTCAGCCCTTCAGCGAGGACATCCGTTGTGATAAGCGTCTGAATTGGCACAACCGTTTGAGGGTCCCTCCAGTTGTAGCAAGGCGAAAAGCGTATAATAATCTCCTCACGGTTCACCTTGCGGCGGCTATCAATTTGGGCGAGCTGCTCAAAGCCAGAATTTTGCAGTTGGGCATACAGGTAGCGAGCGGTGTCGCAAAATTCGGTAAAAATGAGTAATTTCTCGTCCGGATGCTTTTTTAAGAGATTCAGGAGTTGTTGAAATTTATCATCCTTCTGCGTATCCGGGTCGCTAGCCAACTGATCGGCATAGAAGCGTCGGTATATTCGACTGAGGAGGCCAGTTAAGAAATTCATATCGTCTACCACATCATTAAACAAAGGATCCAAATCGTGATCCTCAGGAATGAATTCCGCCTCGCTTTCAACCGAAGCGATATCGTCTTCTTCTTCCGAGGAGTTGGACGCAACGGAGTTTTGCAGATTTTCCAGTGGGATTGTATATTGTGGGGATTGTCCTTGTAGGATTCCATCTTCTTGGAGTCTTTCGCAGATGTGTACCTGAACAACACGCCACCATCTCGGATTGGTAGCCTCCCACATGTCAAAGCGTTCAGGGGCATATCTTTGGAGCCAAACTGCCATCTTGAGAAGTAGGTTTTCAATAGTGGCTTCAAAGGCTCGCCATGAGCTTTCCAAGCGTTTGAGCACAAGGGTGCGGAGGAGACCAATCAATTGCGTTTGCCGTTGCTGTATCCCTCTCTGCGGATTTTTGTGATACCTGGTAGTGTTGTAGATTGCCAAATTGAGAAACGGATCATCCCGGTCAAAAGCACTTTGGAGTTCACTATAGAGCGTGCGATAGACTTGGCGGAGCGAGTATTGTACCGTAGGTTGGATAACACGCTCAGGGAAGAGGATATCAGTCCCAGATTCCTTCTCAGCATGTTTGATGTATTCCCGGCTGCGCTGGATGAGAATTTGTTTGAGAACAGGGTCTTGGCGCAAGAGATCTTCGTCGTCAGCCTGTTCGGCAATCTCGGCGTGTTCATCCTCAAACCGTTTTTCAATGTCCCGAAAGTGTTTTCGGAAATCGTGAACACCGATGTGAGCAAAGTGGCTTGGGTGCTGCCCAAAGTAATTAATCAGATTAGAAATATCGTTGAGGCTATTGTTGATTGGCGTGGCAGTGAGGAGGTAAAGCTGCTTCTCTTTAGCGAGTTCCATCAAAAATTGACCGCGCTTGGAACCGGCATTCCGAAAATGGTGTGCCTCATCTATGATAATAACGTCCTTGTATTGTCGAAAATAGTGGTAATCTTCATCGGTGATTCCGCCTTGGCGGCTGAAATCGGTATGCAGTTTGATATCGTAGTGTTCGCGGAGCAGGCGACCGTATTTGAATCGAAAGTGGTGTTCAATCCGGCTGTTCCAAACGCTCTCGGCAACCGACTTTGGGGTGATGAGCAAAACACGCTTGCCATCTCTTAGACAGCGTTCGAGTAACATTAGGCCGATGTAGGTTTTTCCACTTCCGACACCATCGCAGATAAGAGCTCCATTCCAGGTATCTGCTATTTGGAGCGCAGCATGGTACCCATCCTTTTGGTATTGTGAAAGTGTCGAATAGATAACCGATTCGTTTTCTTCCCACTCATCAACAGGTTTTTCACGTCCCTTAAAGTGCGCGTGAAGTGCTTTCGCGTAGACGGTAAACGGACTATACTGCTTGAGATGCCGTTCAATGACACGCAGGAGTTCTGCTTGGACCTCAGAGGCTTCCGTCCAGCGTGCCTCGTACCAATCGCGAAGCTTAGCGATATGCGTAGCATCGGTGATGAAACAGTTTAATTCGACATTTTGGGTGAGGCCTGGGCGGGTAAAGTTAGAGCTGCCAACAGTAGCAAAGTTGACAGGGCTTGGCTGTTGAGCACACATCAGGTTAAGTTTCGCGTGAAACTTGGCTCTGTCATAAACACGAACCTTAATCTGTCCGCAGCGAATCGCCGCCCGTACAGCGGCAAGCCCTTGGAGGGTATCGTCCCTTTCTTTTTCGGATTCAAGACTGTTATTGGTCATTTCTTGCAAAGCCTTGACAATCTGTTCTTTTGTCCGCCGCGTGGTCTCGTCGCCCATAAGGAGGCGGATTCCATCTAAATGTTGCCATGTTTCTCCGAGCGATAGAAACGCGCCAATTTCAAACGTTCCAGTCGCAATATCTAAACTGACACTTTGCGGCAGCAGGGTCTCGAGGGTTTTGTGCAACGTATTGGTTTGTATGTTGTCAATTAACGTTTCAATTTGCATTTAAGGCTCCTATCAGAAAGAGATGATGTCACGGTTGCCAAGCAGGATTTTTCTATAACCCCCACGACTCCCACCCCTCCCGATGATAGAAAAGTAGAATTGGCGTCAAAAGGGTATTGATTTGCGTGTCAACCTCATCGATATCTTTATCGAAGATGAATAGTGGCGGGAGCGATTCGTTGGATAGGAAACGAGTTGGCACCGTTATCGTAATCTTCTGTGGATCGATTTGCCATTCACCAAAAAGATTAAATCCCCATTCACCGAAACTCGGCACATTCACATGGTAAGCGGTCGTATACAATCCGGCGAATTCGATCGTCTGATGGATACACCAGAACGCATGTTGTGCAAAAAAGGGAGAGCTGCTCTGCGTCACCGCGAGCCCATCTTTGGCGAGATGACGTTTGACGAGGCGATAGAATGTATCTGAATAAAGCGACACGAGCGACTCATCGCCGGGATCCGGGAGGTCGATGATAATTAAATTATAGCGTTGATGAGTTGCTTGGAGAAACTGCTGGGCATCCTGATTAATCATCTTCACCTTTGGATTGTGGAGTGCGTCTTGGTTGAGGCGGCGCAGTGCGCTGTCTGTAGATGCAAGTTCCGTTATCATCGGGTCAAGGTCAACCACCGTGATTTCGTCCACATCGTCATATTTCAAGATTTCGCGCGCCGCAAGTCCATCGCCACCGCCAAGAACAAGCACCCGCGCCCGCGAAGGAACCAGCGAAGCTGCCGGATGAATCAGTGCTTCATGATAACGATACTCGTCGAGCGCGCTGAACTGCAAACGCCCATTGATGTAGAGGCGAATATCGTCCTTCCAGCGTGTCACCACAATCCGTTGATATTTAGAGTCCGTCGATAGGATGATCCGGTCGGTGTAGACACGCTGCTCAAGATAGCCGCTCACCGGATCGCTAATCACCAGAGCTACAATCAAGCCCATTGTTACCAACACAGCCACCGCAACAGTCTGCTTGAAGTGCTGAATTTCGCGCCGAAACAGAATCAAGTTGGCAATCACAACAGCTATGTTAGTAAGCCCCATGACCAGCGAAGTCTCAAAAATTCCCAACAGGGGTAACAACAGCAGCGGAAACGCAAGGGAACCGATTAAGCCGCCCAGATAATCAAAGGTGAGGGCATTGGCTAGGGCAATTCGTAGGGTTGTATATTCGCGAAAGATTCGGGTCAGCAGCGGAAGTTCCAAGCCAATCAGCGTCCCAATGAGAATAATCAATATCCACATAATCGGGACGTAGAAGAACTTGAAGCTGTACGCCGCAAAAAGAATAGGGCAGGAAAAACCGCCGATGCATCCAATTACCAGCTCAACCCGAATAAACGCTGTGATAAGTTGACGGGTGATATATTTCGATAGATACGATCCAATCCCCATCGCTGTCATAAACAGCCCGATTGTAATCGAAAATTGATAGATGCTGTTGCCCAAAAGGTAAGAAGATAAACTCCCGATTCCCAGTTCATAAACAATCGCACAAATTGCAATAATCGAAACCGAGAGCAGCAGTATAACACCACGTGACTTGAGACGCCGATCCGTATCATTTGCATTCATCTCAACCCAAAAGCCCCCGCCAAGCCCCTAAACAGCATCAGGATTGTCTTTTCATTTTGTGTGAATTTAGGAGATTTCTCGCCTTCCACTGGCGCCAGAAATTCACGCCTGCGCTGAACAAAAAACCGAGACCAATCATTCCCAATGTAAACCCGCCTATTACGAACTTCGATGTCATCATGCCGTAGTAGCCAATGCCAATTGCGAGGGAGGCAATACTAAAGTCACTGAGGCAGCGGCCTCGGGCACGTTTGCGAATCCTCTGCAAATTCTTCTGCCTCTCCTGTCTGACATATTTGTTCAACAGTTCAGCGGATATTTGCGTTGAATAGGCCGGTGACCCCTTCCCGGTAGCATCGGGGTTCAAACGGACTGGCGCGACATCTCGGACACATCGAAAACCGATATTGCTTGCGTTATAATTGGGGGGGGCGTGCAAACGGTTGGCACATCGGAAATATCGATTGGCGGTCTCGTCCCGAACCTCCAACCATGAACCTCCCCGCAAGACCTTATGTTTTTCTCCATAGTCACCATCTCGATGGGGGTTTCCCTCATACGGTTGATACCAGTCGGCGGTCCACTCCCACACATTTCCGGCGACCTCTTCCACGCCGTAGGGACTTACAGCAGCAGGACAATTCCCTACCGGTGTAAGTTGACCTGTAAGAATGCTCGCCCCCTGATTCGCGGCAGGCTCAAATTCATTTCCCCACGGGTAAATACGACCATCGGCACCCCTGGCCGCCTTCTCCCATTCTGCTTCGGTTGGAAGCCGTCCTTGCGCCCATTGGGCATAGGCATTTGCATCATGCCAATTGATGTGAACAACGGGTAAGGTCGCTTCGGCCGGGGGAACTTTCCTAGCTTTCCAGTGGGGTGGCGGTGTATGCCCTGTCTCATTCACAAAGACTTCATATTCTGCATTTGTGACCGGATAGCGAGCGATCCGATACGGCTCAAGAAACCGAACATGTATCGGTCCCTCATCCAGTTTAGCATACCGAGACTGTACTAAAATTGTGCCGTAGAACGGCTCGATGTCGGTGCCCATAATGAACGCGCTCTGTGGAATAAGAACATCATCCCAATCCCGTGATGCATTTGAACGGGCACCACTTTGGTTTATCGACAGAAATTCCATGCGGCGGACCCGTACTTTGTCTGTGCGAGAGATTCAGTGGTCTCTTGCTCTTGAGGAGACAGTTCGGTTTCAGCGAATCGGACGCCGAGCGTTTCCTCAAATCCAACGGCAACTGCATCTTCAAGCTGTTTCCGATAAATTGGGGCAGATCGGTCCCGGTTGATCGCAGTGGATTTCCCCACTGTTACCTGATTAAAGCTGACTCGTCTTGAAGCGAGGGCTAAGGTATCTGAGGCGGGAAGATCAAGAGCGATGTATCCTTGGTACATCACGCCTGTTTGATTGCGGCGCTGGGAAACGCCCGCAATCTTTCTTCCGTTGAGCAAAATATCGTACTGGACTGGATGGGTGAGGCAAATATTGGGAGCATTCCCCCCTGTCGGTTTTTCGATCTGGGGTGCGACGTCAATGTTTAATCGCTGTAATCCGTTGATTAGGCAGTCGCTAATGGCACAGTATGCCGCCGAAACATCCTTCGGAAATTTCCCAGAACCGTGAGGGACGACAATGGTATAGGTCACATCCCAACCGTGTATGACTGTGCCGCCGCCGGTCATTCGTCGAACCAGCTCGAGGCCATGCGCGGCACACGCTGCGACATCTACCTCCTCTGAAATCTGCTGGAAATAGCCGAAGCTAAACGCCGGTTGCAGCCAGTCATAAAACCGCAGCGTCGGTTGGAAGCCATCTTTCTGTGTCAAAAGCATCGCCTCATCAATTGCCATGTTTATGGCGGCGTTATTTTTATCGGTGTGGATAAGCCTCCAAGTCAACGATATCTCCTACCTGCCCTTTCTGGCTGGTTCATTTTATTACATTAATCCAAGTTTCTAGCCGTTGAAAATCCATCAGGTTGTCGTTAAAATTGATGGTTCAGATTAAGAAATCGTGCAACAGAACCCGAGTTTTTTCGGAAAACTCGGGTTCTATTAGCGTTTTGGACCTTTTTTTGATTGACCTCATAGCTCATAGGTTGGACTTCCTAGCCCGACTGCACCAATCAACTAATGATTTTTACGTTTCACCTACAGAATCAAATCGTAACCCCACGCCATTCATCCTTTGCACACGTGATGTCAATCACATTGCCATCCGGATCAGAGACCTTGAAAGATCGGGTCGGCGGTTTTTCCCAATCAATCTCATTGCGCTGTTTGACATCATCACGCAATAGGTTAGCCCCACCATCTAGGAGTTTTTTATAGATGTCCCCCAAATCTTCCACAATAACCCCAATGTGCATAAACTCGGTGAGCTCCTCCAAGGGTTGACGTTCTTTGCCATCGTACTGGAGGATTGTCATGTTGAGCGTTCCATCGGTAAGATCGATGCTGCTGATGTTATCTGGACCGCGATACCCCACAAATTTGAACCCGATCATCTCATAAAATCGGCGTGTCTCTTCCTTGTCTTTGACTCGTAATGCGACATGTCTCAGAAATGCCATCTTGATATTCCTCCTAAAAATCGCCCGTATAGTAGTAGGCATACGCCGTATGCCATAGCCTTTGTGCAAATTACGGCATGGTGGAACGTGCATACTACCGGGCATCGAGAATACAGGTATCGTAGGTTGGGTTGAACGCTTGAAAATGCCTCGCTATTGCAGACAGTAAAGTTTCTGCCCCCCAACACTATATTCTTACAGATAGCGAGAGTGAAACCCAACAATTACAACTAAATTATTATAACCGAAATCCGTGCACTTGCCAACAAAAAAGCGGTGAGCTCTCCGCTTGACTTAGATTGCGAATCCGTGTTATAAAAGCTGTTGTACACTACATTATTTTTTTAGGAGGTAAACTATGAGTTGGGATTTTGAATTGGTCGCGGGCCCATTTGATTTTACAGAAGGACCCGCATGGGATGGGGAAGTGGTGTTATTTACTGATATTCCGAACAACCGTATCATGCGTTATAATCCGAGCAGCGGCGAATGTACGGAGTTTCGCACAGGGACGAATGAAGCAAACGGTCTGATGTTTGATAAAGCAGGATACCTGTACGCCTGCGAAGGTGGAAGCGAAGGCAGGCGGATGGTGCGTTACAATGCAGACGGTACAACTGATGTGCTCGTGGAGCATTATGAAGGAAAACGCCTCAACAGCCCGAATGACCTGGCTTTCGATGCACAGGGACGGATCTGGTTTACCGACCCGCGTTACGGCGAAATATTTGATGATATGGAACTTGGGCACGAATCTGTATTCCGGCTAGATCCACAATCAGATAACACATGGGAAATCAACCGAATCACGTATGACACAACGAAGCCGAATGGACTCCTGATTTCGGCTGATGGAAGGTGGCTCTATGTTGCCCAAAGCCACTACGGCGACGACAAGAAGCGGGAACTACGCCGGTATCCGATCGCCGCCGATGGAACGGTTGGGGAATGTGAGGTGCTGCACAACTTCTTTCCACATCGGGGCATTGATGGCATGTGTCTCGATACGGAGGGGAATATCGTTGCGACTGCGGGTTGGGAGCAGAGCGGCCCGGGGCCCATGATCTATGTCTTTGCGCCGAACGGGCGTGTGCTAGAAACACATCCGCTCCCGACAGACCGTCCGACCAACTGCACCTTTGGAGATTCTGACCTGCAAACGCTCTATGTGACTGCGGGAGGCTGCCTCTATTGCACCCGGACGGAGCGCAAGGGCTATCTGATTTATCCGTAATGCCACTCGACAACTGATGCAGCATCACCCCTAAGAGGGGCATTGCTGCCGGATGCTCTAAATTCCGCACGTACCCACTAGCGGTACTATTCCGCCCCAATACAGTACAGATGCGCCCCGGTCCGTATGAAGAGCTGGGAACCGGAAGCAGCAGGGGAGGACAAAGTATAACTGCCATCCAGTTCATTGGTCGCCAAGATTTTGAACGTTGGACCGGCAGCAATAACTGTTGTCACCGCGTACTCGTTGGTGATATAGAGCTTACCATCTGCAAGAATCGGTGAACCACTCACCGTTCCCTGTCCGGTACGCTCCGGGCCCCAGACTACCTCACCTGTTTTTGCATCAAGACAGGTCGCCAAGCCTCTGTCGTCCACCATATAAAAATAGGTTCCATCACAGACGGGTGTCGGAACATCCGGGGCACCGGCACCCTCCCATTTCCAGAGCAGATGGCTGTCCGTTATATCTCCGGTGCCGCCCGCACGCAGGGCTAACAACGGCTTCTTTCGAGTTGGTGCGTAGATGATCCCCTCCACTACGAGTGGTGATCCGACAACCCGATAATTACCTTCCTGATACGGATTCAACCCACCAGAACGCCAAATCTCTTTGCCGGTCTCCGGACTATGACCAGTGACATAGTCCCCACCTGAAATCACAATCTGAGTGACCCCGTTATGTTCAAGCAGTGCGGGCGTTGTGTAGGCGTCGGGCGACTCAGCGAAAGCGTCGGTCGGTCGTTCCTGTCTCCACACCTCCGCGCCGGTGGTGGCATTAAAGGCGACGATATAGGATGGATCGTCCGTCCTGTACCCGTGAAGCACTTCAATAATGAGCGTTCCCTTGTGAAGCAACGGGGAGGAGGCATACCCCCAATTAAGACCAAACCTGCCGTAATCATCCTGAAGGTTCCGCTTCCAAATCTCCTTTCCTTCCATATTGAAGGCAGCCACAACACCTGTACCAGTAACGACCCAGACATGCTCCCCGTCTGTCACCGGCGAAGGCGATGAATCGTTTCCTTTGCGGTGTAGTTGATTTCCTGTGTCAAGTTCGCGTTGCCAGAGGAGGTCCCCGTTCGTCCTAGATATACAGATGAGCAGCAGTTCATCGCCGCCGGGGGAGCGTCCGCCTCCGCCCCGACGCCCACGTCGTCCTCTTCGCTCGCGCCGTTGTTCCGGGGGCGGCGTTGTGGATTCACCGGTGACTTTCGTTGGCGAGGTAAGGAAGATTTTATCGTTCCAGACGATGGGCGTACCGCCGCTCCATGCGGGTAGCGGCGTCTTCCAGACAATGTTTTCCGATCCACTCCAGGTGGTGGGCAGGTTCTCGGCATCGCTAACGCCGGTTTGGTAGGGCCCCCGCCATTGTGGCCAATTTTCTCCGATAGCTCGTGGTGGTTGCAGTGCCCATGCCCCCCTAATGATTATCAGTCCAATCAGGGATAGGGAGACAAAAAGGACTTGATGTTTCTTCATTTTGCATCCTCCATTTTAGTAATCGCTCTTGCATCCAAAATAAGGTTAAAATCCACTGTGTTGGTTTTGCGTGACATTACATTTATTATACCATACCTCCAACGCCGCGTCAATCTCACCACAAATGGGACCGCTATCAATCTTTTCCAGCTTCCCCTCGTTTTTTTTCTGCGAAAACCTACGCCTCTATTTACAGTTACTTGTAGAACTGAAGCGCGTAAGCCCTATTGAATCTGTTTGACAAAAAACAGGAGACATTCTATAATAATTGACTCAAGCCGAAGTTGTGTAACCTTCTCAATGGGCAGCACCCGCAATCCTTCGACAGGATTCCAATAATGCAAACTCAATTTTCCGCGACTCACCCCGAACCTATTAGCTGGCGGCCCATTCTGATTACGCTGCTCCTCCTGCCCGTTTTCTATTGGTGGCATATCGAGTGTGAAGCCCTTCCTTCCTTTGGTCCACCTCCAACCCTGATGGCACCACTTTATACTGTCGTTCTTGCCTTGCTGGTATTGGCATCATCCAACCTACTCGTGAAAAAATTTTACCCCAAACATGCCCTGACTGGCGGAGAATTAATCACCCTTTACGTTTTGATGTCGATGTCACTGATCTTCATGTCCTACGACATGTTCCTCCCCTTGGTCTCTATTGTCGTGCACGCCTTCTACTTCGCTACCCCAGAAAATGAGTGGCGCGATCTCTTCTTCCATTACCTCCCCGACTGGTTAACAATCAGCAATCCGGAGATAGGACGTGCCTTTTATCGGGGGGATAAACCCTTTTTCGAGCCCCAATATTTCCTGGTTTGGCTGAAGCCCATATTTTGGTGGTGTTCTTTCGCGTTCGTCTTGCTCTTTGTTACGCAGTGTATCAACGTCATCATCAGAAAAGCGTGGGTGGAACAGGAGCGACTCACCTATCCAGTCGTCGAACTCCCTTACCAGATTGCCTACAACGCCAACAGCTTCTTCCGCAGTCAGGTCATGTGGTGGGGATTTGCCATCGCGGGGGGGATTAGCCTTATCAACGGGCTGCACGTCCTGTTCCCGATTATCCCGGCAATCCCGACCAAGACCATCTCCTTAGCTCCATTGTTCACCGAAAAACCGTGGAACGCCTTGCTGCGCGGCGGAAGCACCATTGTCATATATCCCTTTGCCGTGGGGCTTTTCTTTCTTATGCCGATGGACTTGTTAATGTCGTGTCTCCTCTTTTTTTTCTTCTACAAGATGCAGTTTTTCTTTGCAAGCGTAACAGGCATGGAACAGATACCCGGCTTCCCTTACCCTTATGAGCAGCAAACCGGAGCATATACGGGAATATGTGTGATTGCGCTATGGGCGACACGCCGACAAATTTGGCGGGCTTTGAAAGCTGCCATCAGACCACACCGAAAAGAAGAAGATGCGGATGAACCCATGCGATATCGAACCGCTTTTTTGGGGGTGTTGTTGGGAGGGCTTTTCCTTGTCGGGTTTGGGATGCGAGGAGGGATGGGATTCAAGATTGCTGTGCTATTTTTCGCCGCACATTTTGCGACGATTGCAATTCCTCTCACACGCCTCCGCGCACAAATCGGTTTTCCAATCCATTCGACCACATTCATCGGACCCCACCATAGTCTGGTTAGTCTGCTAGGCACTCGGCAAATCGGCGCACAAAACCTGACATGGTTCTCGCTCTTTTTCTGGTTCAATCGGGACAACCGCAGCCACCCAATGCCGCATCAATTGGAAGCGTTCAAGCTCTCTGAACGGGGACACCTTGATGTCAAAGGGTTATCCCGTTGGATGCTTCTGATACTTATAGTTGCAATGCCAATGTGTCTCCTGATGTTGCTGGAGACCTTTTTCAGGCTCGGTGTAGACACCGGTAACATAGGTGGGCAGATCAACAGCTTTGGAGGACGGGCCTATCGCTTTCTTCATGGTTGGCTGACTACCCCGCGCGATCCACAGAATGGACATATTGCGGCAATGAGCTTCGGGTTCTGTTTTACGCTGATACTGGGAATCGTTCGCGCCCGGTTTTTCTGGTGGCCCATCCATCCACTGGGCTACGGCATTTCGTTATCATCCCACATGTTTATGTTTTGGGCACCGTTCATCATCAGTGGCGTCGCCAAATGGAGCCTGCTGAAGTACGGGGGGATAGGGCTTTATCGGAGAGCCATCCCACTGTTTCTCGGGTTGGCACTGGGCGATTTTGTCTTGGGGAGTTTTTGGAGTCTGGTAGGCATCTTCCTTAAAAGACCTACGTACACCTTTTACTTCGGTTAAGGAGTTATTATGAAGAAATTAGCCCGTCGTATGGCACAGTTCGCCACAATCATCAGTGCTATATGTTGTATCAGTTGCACAAACCTCATTGATGATATTCTCAGGGACATCGGTGAGCCATCGAGCACAGATAGTGATGTCGGCGATAATCAGTCGATCATTGCAGATATGCCTATCGTACAGATAGAAGTGCTGCTTGCGGAAAGCCAACCCCTTCAAGTTAGCGTTGAGGTGACCGGGTATCTACCAGATAGTTGTACCGCACCCCATGAGACACATCAAGCACAGGAAGGAAACACTATCACCATCCAGACCACAACCATACGTCCGAAAGAGATTGCTTGCGCGGCGGTCATAACAGAGTACCAAGAGCAGGTTTTTATTGGGACACTCCCGACGGGAGATTATAAAGTCATCGTCAACGGTGTGGAACAGAATTTCCGCGTTGACTGATCCGACGTTTTCCCAGCTTTCACTACTAATCACTCAGGTTGTCATCTATTCCCGTAGGTCAAGATTCATATCTCGATATAAATACTTACTCCCTAATCCAGCCAAGCAGCGAATCTAAAAATTCAGTCGATATAAAAGCTTTATATTCCGGCCCGGCTCCGGCATCACCAATTTGATTCTCGAAAGGTGTTGGCGGTATTCGGTATCGAAGATGTTCTCGACCGTAACAACTGCTTGATGCTGAAGTTGCCATACGGGGAACATTAATTGGATACCTGCATCATAGACGATATACCCGTCGGTCGCCTCTTCAAATTCGCCAAGTCGGTGTTGATCATCTGAAAATCGCGCCGTGAAATGAAGGTTTAACGGCTGCGTAACGTATCGCAGTGCCACTTTTCCGTTGAGCGGTGGGATACGTTCAAGCGGGGATCCACTATCTGTCAAAGTTCCTCTGGCATAACTCATCCGCACTTGTGCCTGAAATCGAGGGATAATTTCGGTATCAACGCTAAATTCTGCACCGTCAAGCAGGGTGTTCTGTCCTTTGTATTGATATATCCACAGCCATCCCGCCGCACCGCTTCCCCATTCCTTTTCACCTGTGTTTGTCGGAATCACGTAACTATAAATCTGGTTGCGATAAACGGTGATATTCAGTTTCATACGCTTTGCCGAATAGCGCACAAACGCCTCTGTCCCGAAGCCATCTTCTGAACCGAGTTTGGCATTACCAATTTCATAGGAGTAGGTTGCCAGATGTGGGCCATCTGAAAAGAGTTCCTCAATCCCCGGGGTGCGAAACGTCTTCATTAAGGTAGCACCGGTCCCCAAATTGTCGTTCCAGTGATAGATGCCCGAAACGGCACTCGACACACCGCCGAAGTCCCGTTGCTCCACCGCTCCCCCACGCGTGACAGCACCTTCCACAAACGGTTCAACCCGTCTGATATCGTAGCGAATTGCACCTTGTAGCGTTAATTCGTCGTTGAGGTGCTTCTGTTTGAGATAGAAACCCGCCAAAGATATTTCCCGCGTGTGCGGCGTCCAGTAAAATCCGCCTGTCGCATGGTCACGATACTCACCCCACACTCCCATAACTGCATCGCCATGCAAATAAGCCAACGCGGACGCATTGTATGTCAATAAACCAAACTCAACACCGAGTCTGTTGTTCGATTCAATCTCCTGATGCTGATAGCGCGTATAGGTCGAGTGTAGCTTCAGCTTCTCAAGAAACGACTGCTGAAACCCATACTCAAAATCGCCCTCATACCGTTGGCGACTAAGGTTGATGGTAACGCCTTGGATGTGTCCTTCCGGCGAACCGGGAATCCCGTAGTCTGAACGGTAATCACTACCTGAAAGCCCAACGTGCCCCCAATCCTTGACCATTGAGATTCCAGTCGCAAAATTGGTTTGCGATAGCGACGTATTCTCTAAAATACCGATAGGGGTGTGCGTATCGTCGGTGTGGCGACGGTTCAACTCCAGTCGCCACGCCAGGTCCCCGATTGGGATTGTCACCCCTGTCGTCCCAGTCAACCCTGAGTTGACCGACTCACCCTGAAAGGTGAGATTCATCGTTGGACGGTTGGGAAGAGCTTGCGGGATGATCTCGCGCTTGACATTGATGACACCACCGAGTGTGCCTGAGCTATAAATTAGCGACGCCGGGCCGCGCGTAATCTCGATGTTTGTCGCGGTGGTGGGGTCAATTGCAACCGCGTGATCTGCTGCGGACGCTGATTTATCGCCGGTGCGTCCACCATCTTCAAGGATAAGCAGTCGATCACCACCCATGCCCCGAATAATCGGACGCGCAGCCGCTCGCCCCATCGTCCGCTGGGCAATCCCCACCTCTCCGCTAAGCGTCTCGGCTATCGTCGCTCCCATCTGTTGATCAAGCTGCTGCGCTGAAAGGTTCAGGTCGGTTGTTTTCTCAAACTGAGCGAGCTCCTCATCGTCCGATGTCACAACAACCTCTCCGAGTTGGAGGGGGTTGCGTTTCAATTTGATTGTCAGCGGCCTCGAATCTGTTTCGACAACGATTTCTTGATCTAACGGTTCATAACCAACGCGCTCGAATCGAAGTGTATATGTCCCCGACACAATATCTTCAAACCGAAACTGCCCAGTTCTATCCGTTCGGAATAAAGATATGTTTTCTGTTTTATGTAACAAGGATACATGAACATCCACGAGGGAAGTTCCCGACTCAGCATCAATCACCTGCCCGGAAATGGAGGTGCTGCTGGCAAAGGCTGTTCCTTCTACAGTATAAATCGAGAAAATGGCATGGTCAAGGAACGCAGCGAGAACATCTAATACCTCTTCAACTTTAAGGGTGATATTGCCCTCATGAGTTCCTTGAAACTGACGGTAGATCTCCCTCCCGTCAACCTTGAGGGTAAAGCCGTCAGCATCGGCATGCTCGGCATGACCACCGTCCGCGTCGGCAACAGGATTATCATCTTCGCCATAAGCAGCGAACAACACAACAAATGCGAATAGCAATAGCGTGAATCTAAAGAAATGCGTAAACATAATGTCCTCCAAATATAGATAGATTGTTTTTCCCAGCATCACGACTAATGAAATAGTAATAAGACCGACGCCGTTGAAGGCTCAATGCCAACACCAGAAAAGAGTGCACCAGGTGCCAGAAGGAACTCGTAGGGGACACCGATCCGTGGGCCCTACTAAAGTGCGTAAGTCTTAAGGAAATATAGGCAGACTATCACCAAGGTCAAATCAGCCAGAAAAAGGCAGAAATTGATTAGATAAAAAAACAGAGATATGGGTTAAGCGATGAGATTAAACGGAGGACACTGGCGGGGCACGACTGTGGATACTGTTGTCAAGTATCGTGAAAATGAAAGTGAAACTGAAAGGGGGGTGAATTGAGAGGCAGGTATCAAGATTGGTAATTTCAACAACATCAAGCTCAACACCAACGTGGTTGATATTGAAGAAGCAAGCAGAACAATCTGTCGAACAGTGGACAGTGTGGTCGTGTTCATGTTCATGTGCCACTCCAACCAGCCCAATTGCCATCAGAGCATAAAAAATCCCAATTACCCAGCCGGTTGGATTGATGTGGATTCGATTGTTTTGCAAAAACCTGTCCCTCTTCCAAATAATTTAGGACTTACGCCGTTGAACCCTCGAAGCCTTGGCGGTCTATATTCATATCTCGACACCGAAACGTCAATTCCATCAAGGGCGTAACTCCTATAATTGATAAGAGATTATAGCACAACCCCCTGGTTTTAACAACTTTTTTAATCGGCTGCGAAGTTTATAGTTGAGAAGTCGGGCAGGAATATGCCGCCTACGATATTGCGGTGCTAAAGACACAATCCCAGTCTATTTGAAGAGACGGAACCCATGACAACATGTTCCCATTGAAGCGTGGGAAAACCGTCGCGGATTTTACACCGATTTACTTACACATTCAATCGTTCTTATATCTTAGTTTAGAGTTATTTAGTTCTCCAGTGTGGTGTTTTGCATTGTGTTCTGTTTATCAAGCTAGGTTGAGGTCAGGCGAGGAAGCCTGCCCCAATTCTCAGTGGTGTAGATTGGATTGAACGGGAACTGTGAAACCCAACACCATACTATAGAAGGTCCACGCTCCTGTAAGTCTATATTCATATTTTGACAAAACACTATAGCGCAATGTTTTTGGTATTTTCGATTTTAGAAAATCACCTAAATGTAAGAGCAGGCCTTGTGCTTGCCCAAAACACTAATGGAAAACTCTCGGAACGGAGATGGGTTCAATTTGTCAAATGCCAACAGATGGGGTAATCGCATCTAAATATTGTGTAGGACTGATACACTTGATCTCGCGCCCCTCCCCCTGCTTGCGGGGGGATAGATGGAGGCTTCGTTACGGGGGGAAAATCCTTACACCCGGCCCCGTAAACGGCGAGAAGAAGGCGTATACCTATGACTATAGGACATAAACAATGGCAGTTGAACCAAGGTTCTGATGGCTCAACTGCCTATATCCCTAATACCCGCGTTCCAGGGGAGCGCAATGTATAGAGCCCATCAGCTCAATACACCTTTGAGCGAATGAACCAACACTGCAATTCCCAAAGTAAATTCCCCTACGGTGTAACCGTTACTGGAATCAGGAGTGCCGCCGTAAAATCTGCATGATCGCCATGCCAGAGCTGGAACTTAATCTCTGTCTCACCACTTTTAAGGCCTTTCACCTCAAAAGTGAATTGCTCGGCGAGCTCATCATCGTGGTGTTCCTCATCTTCATGATGGTCATTGTGCTCATCTTCATGATGATCGCCCTCACCTTCGTAAAGGTGGATTTCAATGATTGACGAATCAAATTCACTGACAGATAAGGCATATACCTCTTCCTCATCATGGTCATGATCGTCATGATCTTCCTCCTCTTCAGCGCTTTCAGGGAAAAATTCATCTTCATCATGGTCAAGGAATGCAGCGAGAATCTCTAATTCCTCCCCAACTTTAAGGGTGATATTTCCCTCATGAGTTCCCTGAAACTGACGGTAGATCTCCCTCCCGTCAACCTTGAGGGTAAAGCCGTCAGCATCGGCATGCTCGGCATGACCACCGTCCGCGTCAGCAACGGGATTATCATCTTCGCCACAAGCGGCGAACAACACAACAAATGCGAATAGCAATAGCGTGAATCTAAAGAAATGCGTAAACATAATGTCCTCCAAATATAGATAGATTGTTTTTCCCAGCATCACAACTGATGAAATAGTAATGAGACCGACGCCGTTGAAGGCTCAATGCTAACACCAGAAAAGAGTGCACCATGTGCCAGAAGGAACTCGTAGGGGACACCGATCTGTGGGCCCTACTGAAGTGCGTAAGTCCTAAGGAAATATAGGTAGACTATCACCAAAGTCAAATCAGCCGGAAAAAGGCAGAAATTGATTAGATTAAAAAAACAGAGATATGGGTGAAACGAGGAGATTAAACGGAGAAAACTGGCGGGGCACGACTTTGGATACTGTTGTCAAGTATCGGGGAAATGAAAGTGAAGCCGAAAGGGGGGGGAATTAAGAGGCAGGTATCAAGATTAGTAATTTCAACAACATCAAGCTCGACACCAACGTGGCTGACATTGAAGAAGCAAGCAGAACAATCTGTCGAACCGAGGATAGTATGGTCGTGTTCATGTGCCACTCCAACCAACCCAATTGCCATCAGAGCATAAAAAACCCCAATTACCCAGCCGGTTGGATTGATGCGGATTCGATTGTTTGGCAAAAACCTGTCCCTCTTCCAAATAATTTAGGACTTACGCCGTTGAACCCTCGAAGCCTTGGCGGTCTATATTCATATCTCGACACCGAAACGTCAATTCCATCAAGGGTGGGTCGGTCTGTCCCACGATTACAAATTCGGCGAACATGCCTCGCAACACCCGATTCATCGGGGCGCGACAGGTCCTCCGATCTATCCGCTATCGGGACGCGGGTTGGATGAACTGGCTACACACCCAAGGGCGTAACTCCTATAATTGATAAGAGATTATAGCACAAACCACCCGGTTTTGACAACTTTTTTAATCGGCTGCGAAGTTTATAGGTGAGAAGTCGGGCAAGAATATGTCGCCTACGATCACCGTTTTTATGTAAAGGGGTGTCAACAGGGGTTGAAAGGTTGAGGGATTGGGGCAACCCAATCCCTCAGTTACGTCATGAGTTAGATCTGATTTCCCCCCAACGCTTTGGAGCCAACCCCTGCCCTGAAACCGGCAAGCGCGGATTCCATTCCCGGGCACCACTATCCGTAACGGGATGATCTGTCAACTGGATAAGCTGACGGTTGCCAAGACGAAAACGATAGATATTCCAGGCACCACCCTCTTTTCTCAGGGTAACGAGAATCGACTCCCCATCGGCACCCCATGTAGCATACGCCATATCCATCTTAGGGAGCGGCACCCGTTCATACTTCACGACCTGACGCACATTCCTTATCGGATGGAGGGTGGCGATAATCAGGAGGGCACCTTTTACCGAATTGTTGATGGTCTCGGCATACAAAATCTTTTTCCCATCCGGCGACCACCCCTCCAAAAACATCACCTTACCGGCCACCGGCTCGCTCACCTGCCAGCGGCTCGTCCCATCGGGGTCAATCGCGTAGACTGTCCGAGGCTCGTTGACCTTAAAGGGGTTATTGATGTGGCCTTCAAAGGCGATATATCTACCGTCCGGAGACCACTCCACTTTTCCAACAAAACTCAGTCCTCGTGTAATCGGCCGGATGTTGCCTCCATCGGCATCCATCACGTAAATGTTGGAATCGTGGGTCACACCGCCATCCCGACTGCTAATAAAGGCAATCTGCGACCCATCAGGCGACCAGGTGGGTGAACCCTCAAACGCGGGATGAAGGGTCAGGTTGCGTTGGTTGTTCCCATCGGCATCCATCACATAAATATCCTCGTTGCCATCCCACCTGCTCCCGAAAGCAATCTGTCTCCTGTTAGGAGACCAGACGGGGAAAAAATCAGCCGCCTCGTTATGTGTCAGCCGCGTTGGGTTACTCCCGTCCGATTCCATCACGTAGATTTCAAAGTTTCCATCTCGCTTGGAGTGAAACACAATTTTGCCCCAAAGGGGGCTCGCGACCAGCCAAAGGCTGAGGGTAAGAATCGAGAATCGCATAGTTCCTCTCCTAGTCTGCGGGAGTAAATGGGGTGGAATACGCTTCGACCTTTCGCACTGCGCCGTTCGGCTCTGGGATGGGGGTATTGTTGTGATAGAGTTCAAGCCGCGTATAGGCGTAAATCCTAAGCGAAGTTAAGGGACAACCCAAGTGTCCCACCCCGAAAAATGATGTAAACAACAGGTGCATCTTATCAGTGGTGAGTATACTTGTCAAGAAAAAACATACCCTTCGCCAAGGTTATTTAGTTGAGGGGTGCTCATAATTATTGTCTGAATCACGGCTGAAACAGAGGGCACAGAAAACACGGATACAGATAGGAGGCTCAGGCGGCAGATGAGGCAAGATGCCCCACCTATCGGTGGTATGAATCGAGAAAATTTGAATTCTATCGCAGAAACCGGGTTTCAATGGACAAACAACTACGCAAAGGAGAGAAAACAACTGTGAAAATTGGTTTTAACTTTTGGGTCGTCTGGGTGCTTCTCCCCATCGTTTTAGCGGTTCAATCCCCAGGCGACATACATGCTGCAGATGATAAGGACTTACATCACAGAACCGCGACCGCCATCCAAATTAACGGTGTGCCGCCGCAGTTAGATGGCGTTTTGGACGACGAGATATGGAAAAGTGCCCCCCTCCACGAAGGCTTTCGGCAGCGTGACCCGGATGAAGGAAAACCGGCAACGGAACGCACCACGTTCCAGATTGCCTACGATGACGAAGCGGTCTATTTTGCAGTCATGTGTTATGAGAATGAACCCGATAAAATTGTCTCCCGACTGGTCAGGCGAGACAATCACGTTGAATCGGATAAAGTCACCCTCAGCCTGGATCCGCACTACAACCGGCAGAGCGCATTCTGGTTTACTGCTTATCCCTCCGGCTCCGTGACCGACGGTATCGCGCCTGAGACCGGCTGGTGGGACAGCACATGGGACGGCGTTTGGGAAGTGAAAACCCAGATACACGACAATGGATGGGTGGCAGAATATAAAATCCCGTTTCATATATTGCGTTTTTCCCCGAAAAATGAATACACTTGGGGGCTACAGGTCGAACGATACATCAGCCGCAAAAAAGAGCAAGATCACTGGCGTTTCATCAAGCGCGATGAGCCCGGCTGGGCATCTCGCTTTGGGGACCTCACTGGTATCAAAGATATCCACCCCTCCCGTCATTTGGAGCTTGTACCTTACGCCATGGGACGCACACGCCTCAACGATGACACCGAGTTGTGGGGCAATTTTGGCACCGATGTTCAATATGGGATTAGCTCCGGGATTTCGCTCAATGCCACGATTAACCCCGACTTCGGACAGGTGGAAGCGGACCCTGCGAGCTTAAATCTCTCAGCTTATGAGGAGTATTTTAATGAGCGTCGCCCCTTCTTTGTGAAAGGTGCAAGGATTTTTGAAAACTTGGACTATAGCTTCTTTTATTCACGGCGAATCGGGCGGCGGCCGGGGCACTTTGAACTTCCCAACGGAGCCCTCGAACTGAGCCGCCCGGAGTCGACCACGATTCTCGGTGCCGCCAAAATTGTTGGGAAAACCCAAGGCAACACCCATTTTGGTATCATGGAGGCGGTCACTGCGCCGGAGTACGCGCAAATTGAGGAGAAGGTCGATGGTCAGAAAATTCAACGCGAGTTCCTCATCGAACCGTTAACCAACTACTTTGTCGGACGAATCAATCAAGACGTGCTGAAAGGAAATTCGGTCGTTGGGTTGATAATGACTGCCGTGAATCGACAGGATTCCAACGCCGCCTATGTCGGTGGGGTCGATTGGGATGTAAAGTTTGCCGAAGAGCGATTTCAATTGACCGGCACGTTGGCGGCAAGTCAGGCAGGAAAGCAGGTGGCACGCCAATCGGGCTACCTTGCACACATTGAGTTCGACAAACGGGGCGGCTGGTTAAGAGGGGAGACCAGTTTTAGAATGCTCTCGCCGGACCTGGAGATCAACGACCTTGGTTTCAATCGTCGCGCAGACATGCTAGAATGGGGTTACGACCTCACGGCGCGGAAGGAGAAGCCGTTTAGCATTTTCCGACGTGCCATCCTAGGGCTTTACGGCTGGCAGACGTGGAATTATGACAGGACCCATATCAGCGGCTATGTCGAGATATGGACAGCCGGGCGTTTCAAGAACTATTGGGATTATGACCTCTGGGTGGGACGCAACCTCGAGTCGTTTAGTGATCACGATGTTAGGCGGGGGGGAACGCTAATCAAAAATCCCGCAGGTTGGTGGATTTATACGCAGCTCTCTACCGATAGTCGCAAGATGATTCGGTTGGAGTTAAATCCCGTTTTCGCATGGAATGACGATAGACGTTCGTATGACTACGATGTAGATCTACTCCTGCGTATTCAACCAACCTCCAACATTGAACTGAGCGTTGGGCCAAGTTACGCCTATCAGGTAAAGGATGCACAGTGGGTAGAGATGGTTGAAAAGCAGATCAACGGGCAGGTTGAAAAACACTACATCTACGGGGAGTTGACGAATCGAACGCTCGACTTCACCACCCGTGCAAGCATCAGCTTTACCCCGACGTTGAGCCTTCAGTTCTACGTGCAGCCCTTCATCACCATCGGAGACTATACGGGTTTCAAGGAGTTGCTCGAACCGAAGTCATATCAGTTCAAGCCGTACCCCCTGAATGAGAACCGGGACTTCCATCGACGATCTTTGCGCGGCAACACCGTGCTGCGCTGGGAATTCCGCCCCGGCAGCACCCTATTTTTGGTTTGGTCTCAATCGCGGGAAGTGGATTTAGCCCATGTGGGAGAAGCAGACCTCGAATTCCGTCCGTTTCACCGCTTGAGAACCAGTTTCACCGATGTCGGGTCAAATATCTACCTCATAAAATGTCGGTATTGGTTTGGGATGTAACCAATGGTGCGACTTTGCAACTGTTGATAACGCGATGTGTGAAAGGTGAAGGCCAGAAAACGGAAAGACGGGAAAATGCTCATTTTTGGTCGTCTCGTTATGGTGCAATGACCCAACGAACTCATGAACCAATAAATTCCTAAACGATGCCGGAGGCAGTATTCGTGACCGTTGAACCTGTCACTCGCTAGTAAATACAAAATCCACCCTCTTGGTTTCTCCTGCCTCCAACTTAATTTTCTGTACCTGTTTGCCCAGCTTACTATGCCATGCCTCGATGTTGTAAGTACGAGGCACCAGCCCTTGAATCTTGAAAGTGCCTTTCTCGCCGGTAACGGCAAAGAATGGGTGAGATAGGACATGAGCGTAAGCGACCATCCAGTGATGCACATCGCACCGGAGCGGAATGCCAATTTCGGCTGCCTCAAATTGGTGCGTGTATTTCATACCTTTATTCGGCTGGGAAATGTTAAACGGAGTCTGCTTCTTGGATTCAGTTCGGATATTATGAAGTGCCGGATCGCTATTGAGGAACTCCATCGGTTGACCGACCATTACCGCCGCAACGTGTGGGATAAATATACAACCTATCTGATCGACTACAAAAGGTTTACTCGATGGCTTGTAGTCACCTTTCGGTTTCCCTCTGACATAAACAAGCGTATCCTTGAGGGTCTCATTCTGATTGATGATAACATCCTCGTAATAAACTTTGCCATCGTGTAGCCGTTTGCAGTCCAAATTGGCACCGAAATTAATTGCACGCCGGAAAGGTGCCTCCCCTTCAAATTTCACCGTGCCAATGATGGTAGCGGTATCCGGTGTTGCTTCGGTTTGCGATATGGAAGGGTCAACTTTTTCCTGTTCCGTCGTCCAACCCAACTGGACAACAGCTACAGTACATAAAACCGAGGTTAGTACCAATCCGATGTATACGGTTCGTTTGAGTAACATCATTCATTCTCCTCTCATTTACGGTTGTAAAATTGGATAAAGCTGGTCAAACTGCACTATCTGACCATTTACCTTTTTTGCTAGTGTTGTGGCTTTTTCAGCGGTTGTAAGGGCAACAATTCCATACCCCATCGGGGTCAATAGCTCTGAACTATGTACCAAAAACGCTTGTTTTACCTCTAACCAATCGGTTTCTTCGTAGTCATATCCCCAAAATTGCGTTACCGTTTCCCTTTGTTCTTTAGGGTGGAGCACTGCACAACCCAAATCGTCGAACTTTCGCAATACACCGGATTCGGTTCGATATGCAGCGGCGAACCGCTTTTCACTGATAATCATGCGGCATCGATCGCAGGTTTCTTCACCGTATCGGATGCGGGGGGCACCGTTATCTTGAAACCCGCATCCGGTCATGATTAATCCGATGATAAGTAGAATAGATACGAAACCAGTAACGGGTGTTTCCCTACCTTCCATCTTCATCAATTTCATTGTGCACCCCTTCGTGGAAAGATGTAAATTGCAATTCCGAGTGGGATAAGCATCCAGAAAATAAGGAATGTCATCAGTACCGGCAGCAAGAAATCCCCTAGCACATCCGCAGCGTAGCGTCCTGCAGTGCCGAGTAATTCTAAGTTCCCCTGTATCATCTGAATCGCCGCCAATTTGAAAACCTGTACCGGATTTAGCAGCACCGCTGCGAGCAATATTTCCGGAGATAATTTTAACACAATTGCTGTCCCAATGAGCCCGAGATCACTCAGAAACACAATTGACAACCATAGGATTAGGGCAAGGCTCAATGTTGTCGCGCTTTTTGATGTGAGAACAGATAAACAGAAGCCAATGCTGAGATGGACAAGACCGAGCAGCAAGGTCAACCCCACCAGCATCAGGTAGTCATCCAGTTGGGCGAAGCCGCCTCGCCACGCAATCACAAATCCGCTCAGTCCGAATCCGAAAAGGATTGCTGCAGTGAGTGCGGATGCTGTTCCGAAAAACTTTCCGAGCAATACTTCCGTTGGCGTCACAGGCTGCGCTAGAATCGGAAGTAAACTTCCCCGTTCCCGTTCACCCGATATACTGATGGCACCGAGCAGTAAACCCATCAGTGGCGCAATCAGTACAACAAGATTGATGAGGCTGGCAACAGTGCGCCCAAAGCCTGCTACGCCGAAAGTCCCTAGCCCCGAAAATCCGAGCGTACTTAATCCGAGTGCTAGTCCGGTAAAAACAACCGCAAACAGTAGAAACCATCGGTTGCGCCGAGAATCTTGTATCTCTTTGCCCATTATAACAAAGATGTTAGAAATTGCAGTGGTCGTGGCTTACTCCTTATCTGGGGTGTCGGCTAATTCAAAATCGTCGATGGGGATGGCAGATTCCGCCAATACGCGGAACGGTTCAGCTTTTCTGTCATGTGGTGCTTGCACTGAGATTTTCACACCGTTACATTTTGTGGAAAAACCCTGCTGCTCAAGCAGGTTCGCTGCTATCTTATGGAACGATTCGGGGATTGACAGGTGCAGCACCACATCTCGTGAAAGATGACCGTCAAGGCGCATCGGAGGACCCTCGGCAATCTTCTTTCCTTCCTCCATGACAATAACACGGTCCGCCAGTCTGAAAATTTCATCAAGTCTATGGGTACAGAAGATTAAGGTCTTACCTGATTTCTTGAGATTTTCGAGTGCTGCCCAGAACTCATGGCGGGTATGAACATCTAGGTTACTCGTCGGTTCGTCTAGCAACAGAATCGGTGGATCTGAAAGCAGCGCGATCGCCAACGCCAAACGTTGCTTCATGCCACCGGAAAGATTTCCAACCCGTTTATCCGCAATCCCTGCTAAATTCCACTCAGCCATCAAGGTTGTCAACCGATCTCTAGAAACATTTCGCAGGCGGGCATAAAATGAAACTGTTCCCTGCACTGTCAAGTCGCTGTGGAGACGGACCTCCTGTGGAACGTAACCAATCTGTTGGCGAACCATTTTGCCTTCGGTACGCGACGAATTGCCACCAACTGTAATCGTTCCATCGAAAGGCAATACTCCCAACACACAACGCAAGGCAGTTGTTTTACCGGCACCGTTTGGACCCCACAACGCTACCGTTTCTCCGGGGGATATATCGAAACTCAATCGTTCTACCGCAGTCGCTTTACCAAAACGTTTAGTCAAATGATCGACGGATATAGTCGGAACTAGTCGCGTGTTATACGATTCACATGGTGCTTTGTGTTTTGAGTCTTGAGGCCTGGTAAGGTATAGGAAGCGATCCACAAGAGGCTGTAACCATCTGTTCAAGTGACCGGCGATGGATAGAGCCGAAAGAAATAACGCCGAAGCCCCCAACAGCCATGCCGATGATAGCTTCCCTTTCGGTGCTTTGAGATTGGGCATCACGGGACGCATACGCGGACTGTCATCCACCAGCTTCGGTTGAGGCATAAAAACAGGAAAGAGCCGGGAGGCAAAATCAAGTGCCTGCACTGATGGGCTATAGGTGAAAATTCGTAACGCGCGATACTGCTCGGTTAGCTTCTCAAAAAGATGTACTGACCGATAGGGCATGTCCCCGACTCCATCCCCATTTGCATCGTAACCGTTGTAATCACTCCAGTAATTGCCAATCCATTGGTTGGTGCCAAGCCGTCCCTGCCCCTCAATAGTCACCTGTTCGCCGTTGTCAACAAAACTATTCCCAGCAAAAGTGTTCTTCCGAGCGGACGGGAGTGCAAGCATTCCAAAATCATTAAAAGCGATTAGGTTATTGCGAAAAGTGTTCGTCGAATTGTCCATGAACATTCCCGCCCGATTGTCTGCAACGAAATTGTCAGCGATAAGCCCGTCGTACATATCCTTCTGCCCAATCCCGTAGCCACTAGCACCACGATTGGTTATCACCCAGTTTTTCTGGAGCTGCAAACGGTAACTATACATTAAATAAACCCCAACCGAGTTGCCGATCAGACGATTATCTTCAATCGTCGCATCGTCGCAATACATGAAGTGAATGCCGTAACGTCCGTTGCGAACCTCATTCCTACGAACTGTGACGCCTTTTGAATACCAGATGACGACATCACGACCATCAAAGACACGGTTATCTTCGACCACCGCACCACTGCTATACCAGACACGAATCAGATCGCCCCGACGTCCTACATCCAGGTCCTTACCGTAGAAGGTATTATTTCGGACGATGCTATCCGGGGCATTTCGCACTTGAACCCCGAATAAAGCATCCTCAACTCGGTTTCCTTCAATAATTACGCCCTTCGCTTTTTTAATCATAATCCCGGCATCACCTTCAGAGAGCCGGTCGCCGGTATTCCGAATTGTGAATCCACGGACAACCGTGGCTGGTGCACTGACTGTAATGACACTACCAACTCCCCCTCCGTCAATGACTGCTCCATCTTCTCCGCGGAGGGTTACGGATTTATTGAGGGCGAATCGCTCATTATAAACCCCACCTTTCACAATAATTGTATCGCCATGTGCAGCACGTTTTATCGTGTCGCTAATGCTGGAGCTTGCGTCAATTGTAAGAGTTGCAGCGATGGAAGCTGAAGGGGCTAAAAGTAGAGATATGGCCAAAGCAATTCCTATCATCGTTTGCTTGGGATGAAAGACTCGGTATCTTCTTTTGAGTAGAAGTGCAAAGATAGATAGCAGAGCGGTCAAAATGGTGAAGTAAAACCCAATCTGAAATGTCGAGGTCGTGGTGACCGATTTGACTGTTTTCGTGCCGACGACTGGAGGGATGAAGGGTTCGATGTCCGGGTAGAGCGCGACTTCGGGATCAAGATTGAGTCCACTGTCGCGCAGCCACCCATAGAGCGCGCCAACAAAAACGATTGGGAAAATTAGGGCGGGTAACGCCAACCAAGATGACCATTTTCGCGGCACAAAGACTGAACTCAACAAACATAATGCCACAACTACAATAGATGGAATGGCAATCTTCCGTTCAAATTGTCCCGCCGATTCAATATCCCGCATTCCAATATCGCGATTCAGCTTGTCCACTTCTCGGATATTTCCTTCTATACGGTTCGGTCGAATCTGAAGTATAGCGCCTTTCGGAAATTTTCGCGACTCAAAATCTACGCGCCAGTAAGGGAAAAGCAGCGAAATAACTAACAGCACTGATGCATCAATTATTAATCCTTTTGCTAACCATTCTGGCTTTTTCAGATAGAATGCCGCCCTTGATAATACCGCCCCAAGCAGCGCAAGGTAAAATCCAATCTGAAAGGAAGCATTTGCGTTGAACTGTGCGATTCGTCCCTCCCCAAAAATAGGTGGGATGAACGGTTTTATTGATTGGTTGAGTGGTGCCTTTGGATCAAGATGTAGACCACTATCTGCCAACCACCAATACAATTCACCTAAAAAAACAACCGGGAACACTAAGCCGGGGAGTGTCAGCCACATTGACCATTTCCGGGGAACCAAGCCCGCAATTAGCAGGCATAAGCCCGCAGTGATGATTAAGGGAATAGCAATCGTTCGCTCCAGTTTTCCCGCGGACTCTAGCGCTCGCATCCCGATATAATGGTTCAGTTCATCGATTTCTGTGATATCTCCCTCAAGACGGTAGGGACGAAGTTGGAGCGTTAATCCTTTCGGATAAATGCCCGCTTCAAGATCTACGCGCCAGTAGGGAAAAAGCAACGAAACGAGCAGCAGGATACCTGCGACAATTAGCAACGCACTTACCAACCACTCGCGCCGGGGGCGTTCAACTCTTAGAAGCATAATCACTTCCCCTATACATGAAATGTGAACCGTGAAGCATGATTACATACTTCACGGTTCGTTCTCACGGTTTGACAAGGAAATATCCTGCCATTTCCAGATGGAGTGCTGAGCAGAACTCGGTACAGTAAAAGGAAAAGACGCCCTCCTTATTGGCAACAAAATCGAGCGTGACGGTCTCACCAGCCTCAATACTTGAGGTGATATTATAGCCGGGTAGGGCGAAGCCGTGCGTCGCATCGTAGGTTCGTTCAAGATTGGTGAGATTCAATATCACGCGATCGCCTTTGTTGACCTCTACAATCTCAGGTTCATAGTGACTACGAATAGCGGTCATGAAGACTTCCACTGTGTCTCCATTCCGCTGAATTGAACCTTTGAGCGATGCTTTCGGATGCTTCTGTTGCTTGATAGTATCCCAGCCAACTTCAGGATAAACCTCCCATGCCTTCAGCTTATCCGCTTTGATAATTTGTGCATAGTGAGGTTCACCAATGCCCAGTGGCATGTCATAGAGCAAGCCCATGCCATCGCCCTCTTGGGATATATCAACCAATTGAAGGTTCTGTGGAAGTAGCGGTCCCACATTCAGGAAACGGTCTACCGCCCATTTGTTAAGAGAAACGAGATACTTTCCATCCGGGTCAACCGTGTCACCCTCTGCAGCCACGAGATGTCCTATGTTGTAATGGACGGGCAGCTGCTGGATAAGTCTCCATGGACGCTCCGGAGCTTTATATTTCGCATCTGGACCCAATGTCCATCGTGCAACCGCACTGTCAAGAAACAGACTGGTGTAGGCATACCCCTTATTATCGAATTGGGTATGAAGGGGGCCCAATCCAACCTCTATCTGCGCTTCCTTGACTGCATCAAATCGTAAGATTGGTATACCGTACTCATCTATACCTTCATAATCTTTGTCGGTAATGGCCTTCTTAATTTTATCAATGTGATATACTGTGACGTGCGGATCCAGCTTGCCCGAAACAATAATGTAGTTTCCACTGGGGCTAACATCAACACCGTGTGGGCTCTTGGGTTCAGGCGTCAGATAAAGAATACCTTCAGCAACGGCAGTCTCTATTGTAATCACCGGGAAGCCCTTAATTTTCTTGACCTTACTTGCCTTAAAGGCCGCCTCGGCTTTGCGCCAATTGATGAGATGCAGATAATCCATATCCCGTTCAGCTGTGCCTGCCTCAAAGGGAGGATTTCCATTTTCGATGCCCCCGGTTGCTAACTCAGAGTTAAACGAACCGCAGAAGACCCAACCATCGCTCGTCAACTTTCCAGCATCTGCGAGGTCTTGCCAGTAAGGTGGAAGTTCAACTCCAAACGACTCATCTTTGACAACACGCCCTTTGCTACGGTCAAATTTCCAGAAGGTCATCAACCCTCGATACTTTTCTTTGTAGTTGGCAATGGGAGCATATTCATTACCTAGCGGCATGGCGTACTGTGAGCCTTCCACCACATACTCAGTATCCGGGGTTACCATTGTTGCACCGTGATCGTTGAGGAAGATTGGGTTCTTGATAATCTGTTTTGTTTCAAAATCCTTCAAATCAATGACCGCAATCCGGCCATTGGCTTTGTCGTTGATGAACAGGTACTCACCGTCGTAATCACCCTGAGTTTCACTTAATGCGGGATGGTGGGTATCCGCCCAAGTCAGGGATTGTCCATCGACAGTCACCCCCTCGCTTGAAGTGTCTAAGGGCGAATCCTTCACTCCGTAACCGTACCCCTGCCACGGATCAGGCGTAAAGACCGCAATGACCTTCAGGATACGCATTGAGGGCAAACCAACAACAATGACCTGCCCACTATGCCCCCCCGAAGAAAACATCACATACTCATCATGCCTGCCGGTGGGAGTATAGGTTGCCAAGGCAGCTTTGATGTCATCAGGGGTTAAACTACGTTCCTGCGCGATGCGCATCGCATCGGCGGGAAGCTGTGCATGTAAAGACTGGGAGCTGCCCAAGTATAGAATCACGCCAAGTATTGCAAGTCCTAGCATTGAAAGCGGGTGTCGCTGAATTGTGTGTTGCATGGTGATTTTCTCCTTTGTAAAGATTAACGGAATAAGTCGTTACAGGCTTTTAATAAGACGCTTGGACGCAAAGAAAACGGGAAAACCAGAGAAGTGTCTTCCGGTTTTCCATTTTGTAAGGGGAGGCTTGTGACCCCGCGTCCTTGCGTTAAATTCAGAAAAAAGCCCCTATCTACTCATTGTGGAGATTAATATGCCCCAGCGCATTTTGAACCGTGCTCCGGGCATAGGTCCCTAGTGTGTAATATGTGCAATCACTATGCCATGATAGTGGATTGATAAAGTGGAGGGAGAGAATGAGGCGAGGAAGGTAAAAACCGTAAGGCTTCATCGGACATTTCAACTTCTCGCGCTGAACGTTTCAGATACTGGAAAAAGTCAGGAGAAAATCCGCCAAAATTGACATTTTGTCAAAAATAGCAATATATCCACATTTTCATCTGACATTTTGTCAAAAACCCTCGATTTTTCCAAAATCAGATTGACATTTTGTCAAAATTGGAACATGAAACGTCGAGGGCATAATACAGGTGGTACTAGCCCAAATAGGGATTGAGTCCAGTAACACAAGGGCTGCCTAAGACCGGCATTTTAATGCAGAGTCTAATCGTTATAAATGCAGACAGAGTGACCATATCTGAAGACCAGTATTTTGGGATTACTTAAAACCCGTTTCGCTGCTATCTCCGCCTCTTGATTGATGTTACCTCCCAAGTAGTGATGTAAATTCGACATGGCTTTTAGCCAAAATTATCAAATCTTGCTGACAAGTCCCCGCAGCCCAAACCTTTAGGCGGGAAAAGATTGTTAGGTGGTACCTAATAATCTTTGTAGTCAGCCAAAGCGTGTTGTTAAGCAAAAACGGTTGAATTTGCAGGCTAAATAGGGTATACTTCTTTTGTCTTTCGTGGGAGAATCTGATCCCTATCACACAATAGGGTCTCCCACATTCCAGTCAGACAAATATGAAAAACAGAAAGACAATCCGATTAAACTCCCACCCCGAATAGGGAACAACAAAATATACCCGACCCCATAGGTGGGGCATCTTGCCCCATCTACCGTCTGAAACCAATATCTGTATCCGTGCCATCCGCTTCATCAGTTTAATCCGTGATTCATACAATAATTATGAGCACCTCTCAGTTAGATAGAGGTTGCAACGCCGAGGTCAATATCTTTCGGGTGGAGGCGTTCACCCTCTCAGGAGAAGTAGTAAGCCCATCTTCCAATGGCTCACTTTGACGGTTGTCAGACTGTTCGTTAGGTGAAACCTAACAGACAGGATAGAGCAATTCCACTCTAAAGAAACAAGTAAGAATCCCAAGCCTTTAGGGTTGGGAGTACGGCAATCTTGACTGGCATCACTTTTGCTCAATCATTAGGAAGGTAGGAAACCGCAACCGACTCGGTACGATAGCAATGGCGAGAAAGGAGTTTCAAAATGATTCATACATTGGTTCGGAATTGGATGTCGCAAGACTTGAGCACAGTCAACCCGGAAACAGAGATTATCGAAGCATATCAATTGATGATTGGTGACCGTGTTCGGCGGCTGCCGGTCGTTGCTTCCCGTCAGCTCGTTGGCATCCTGACTTTGAGCGATCTATATCGAGTGAAACCGTTTGATTTATTAACCGATAGGGAACAGACGCTCTCTCAAAAGCTGGAACAGATCACGGTGGAGGAAGTAATGACACCTAATCCAATAACGATTGCTGAGGATGCGACGATTGGCAAGGCAGCGCAGAAGATGCTTGAAAACAAGATTAGCGGTCTACCTGTTGTTGACCCCGAAGGTGGAAGCCTTGTTGGTATCATTACAGAATCCGATATTTTCCGTATTGTTGCCCAGGAATGGTCAACACGACGACACGGTTTGATCCATTTGCCACGTAAATAAGCATTCCAAAAATATGGTATCAGCTTTTGGGACACCGCCGATGCACGAAGCGTTATTGAGTTTTGATTCCTCTTGTGCCAAGCTCCAATGCTTGTCGTCATTAAAGCATTAAAGCTCGTCCTCAATGGAAATTGACGCCTCGACCGACCTGCCCAACCGCCGTTTGGGTAAGATCGATGTGAGGACGCCATCCTTCATCTCCGCCTGTATGTTTTCGGCATCAATGGCGGCGGACAGTTTTATGGAGCGATAATAGTCGTAGTGGGCGCATTCCCCAATTAGGCAAACCCCATCCCTTCTCATAGGGCATTGCCCACGAATCATCAGGCGGTTATCAATCACCCGAATATCCACACCTGCTTTGGAAACGCCAGGCATATCCGCTAGCACGACCACGCGGTTGGGCAGCTCGTAAATATCAACAAACGGTGTCAGGGACTGTCGCGCCGGTTCCCTCGAGAGATTGAAAGTCAGCATCTTTAGTTCTCCTTGTACGTATTTAGTATTACTGGATTGGGATGGTTTTCGGCTGAAGCTGACGGCCTTTGGGTAGCGTCACCTGCAAGATGCCATCGGTGTATTGTGCCTTGACTTCTTCCTCGTGTACCGGTTCGGGTAAGTCAATGCTTTTGCGAAACTGCCCGTAGAGGCGTTCACGCAAAATCGGGGTTGCGCCTTCCATGACCATCGGCTCACGCTGTCCCTCAAGTGTGACCGTCGTGCCGGAAACCGAGAGGCGAATCTGGTCTGTCGAGACGCCGGGCAGGCGCGCCGACAGCACAAATGCGGCTCCGGTATCCATGAGATCAATCGGCGGATAGCCGTAACTCATCCGGTGGCGACCTCGGCCCAACAGCCGGTCGACGGTCCGCTCAAATTCAGCCAATTCCTGCAACGGGTCCCACAACTTTATTCGCATCGGGTGTCTCCCTTCTCGCGGCCCCACCAAGAAAACACCTTCCTGAGAATGCCGGCATCTTCTTTGGGTGGTTCAGGTATATTGGTTTCTTCTTCCTCATTGTCGGATTTCTCCGCCGCTGTCTCCTTATCCGACTGGAACGCCTTCCACCCTGCGGCGAATTGGTTTAAGCGTTTTTCTACCGCCCAATTGACCGTACCTGCTGGGTAATTACCATCTTCATCGCGTGCCCCTGCCGGTACCCCTGTTAGGATTTCGATGCCCACATCAATGGTTTCGACCGGATAGATATGGAATTTCCCTGCGCGCACCGCTTCAACAATCTCTGCTTTGAGCATCAGATTTTTTATATTAGTCCGCGGAATCAACACGCCCTGGTCGCTGGTGAATCCGAAGGTTTTGCAAACTTCATAAAAGCCGGTAATCTTCTCCGTCGCACCGCCGATAGGCTGGATCTCGCCGTGTTGATTCACGGATCCGGTGACGGCGAACCCTTGCTTGATTGGAAAACCGGAAAGCGATGACAAGAGCGCGTACAGTTCTGTTGATGACGCGCTATCACCTTCAACACCTTCATACAACTGCTCAAAACTGAGTTGGGCAGACATCGAAATCGGTTGATCCTGACCGTACTTCCCGTTGATGTAGCCGGTCAACGTCATGACACCCTTGTTATGAATCGGGCCTGAAGTTCGCACCTCCCGTTCGATGCTAACTACCCCACCGCTGCCCATGTAGGTTCGAGCTGTGATACGGGATGGCTTACCGAAGGAATAATTCCCCAGGCCGAGGACAGAGAGGCCATTGACCTGACCGACTACCTCGCCCTCAGTTGAAATGAAGATGTGTCCCTTTTCAATCATTTCAGCGAGGCGTTGTTCAATACGGTTTGACCGATAGATTTTCTCGGTAATAGCCTGTTGCACCGCATCGCGGGGCACCTCTGAATGCCCGTTCTGTCCCGCGTAAAAGCTGGCTTCGCGGGCAAGGTCACAAATCTCGGCAAACTGCGTGCTCAACTTCTCCTGATCGCCGGTTAATTCAACACTGTACTCGACCAACCGCGCCACACCCGAAGGCGCAAAATGCTTCAGACCTTCATCGTCACATCTTGCTTTGAGAAATTGCACGTAGCTCGCAATGTTTTCTGGCGTGCGATCCATGACACTGTCGAAGTCCGCCTGCACCTTAAAAAGCTCGCCGAATTCCTCGTCATACGCCTGCAACAGATAATAGTACATCGGGTTACCAATTATCACCACCTTGACATCTAAAGGTATTGCCTCCGGTTCAATGGAAACCGTGCTCATCAGGCTATACTCCTGTCCGAGTTCGGTGATGTGAATCGCCCGGGCGTGCAAGGCGCGTTTCAATACTTCATAAGCAAACGGCTGTCGCAGCAGATGGGAGGCTTCCACCACTAGATAGCCACCATTCGCTCGGTGCAACGCCCCCGCTTTGATCAGTGTGAAATCGGTAATCAACGCCCCAAATTGTGCCTGTCGTTCCACCTGTCCAATCAGGTTCTGATACGTCGGGTTGTTTAGGATTTTAACGGGTGCACCTTCCGTCTGGGAATGGTCAACGATTAGATTCACTTTGTAGCGGTCAAATGAGATTTCGGATTGCAATATCCCAGAGGGGGTGGGGGCCTGTTGCTCGCCTTCCTTGCTGGCGTGAAATGCGTTGCCGTGATCGATGATGTCCCGCTGCATATCGTTCAGATAGCTGACAACGGGCACACGGGCGGCGTATTTTTCTTTTAATTCTTCAATATGGGGACCAATGGCAGACATTACAATGTTCCGTTCCAGTTCTGCCAGTTGGCTTCGTCCCTCCTTGACGATGGTCTGCACCGCTCGCATGGTTTGGTTCAATTCGGTTTGCAGTTGTTCACCCCGCCTTTCCATCTCATGACGTTGTTCGAGAGATAACTGGGTCAACTGCTCCGGGGCGGTTGCTGGCTCGCCATCAACGAGCGGCACGAAGAACACGCCGAACTGCCCCCTTTGGATCACAAAGCCTTGTTCTTGGGCAGTTTGGTCTAATTGGGAAAATTGGGCATTCTGTTTGCGCTGAACCTCCTGCATAATGCGATTTCGCTCGTTCTCGTAATCCTCGCTTTCCAAGGCGCGGGGGATGTCCTGACGCAATTCCTCAATCAGGCCTTCCATATCCTTTTGGAACGCTGCTCCCTCTCCCGAAGGCAGCTTGAGATAGTGCGGCCGATCCGGATTGGCAAAATTCATGACATAGCACCAATCGTCGGGGCGTGGCATCTCACGGGCACGTCTGTACAGAAATTCGGTAATAGATGACATTTTCCCAGCCCCCGGCGGGCCCATGGCATAAATATTGTACCCTTCATTGGGCATCGACACGCCGAAGTTGACCGCCCGGAGCGCCCTATCTTGTCCTACCATTCTTTCGGGGAGCGACAGCACCTCCGCCGTGGACGCGAAGTCGAATTGCGCCTCGTCGCATGTGAAACGGAGCTGATCTGGGGATAATTCAGTTCGGGTTACTTGTGTCATGTGTAATCTTCTCCAGTTACCGCGAGAGCACCTCATGCGTAATATGTGTGACGTATTGCATATTGCGTCATTTGTTCATCTGTTCATTTTATCGTCCCAAGAGTATAGGCTTTTTGCTTCTGGCGCATGTTAGGAGTTACACACTTGAGTTTGTAGCCGCGCAATTCAACCAGCGTCTTTAAGGGAGTAGGTATACGCCATCGTATGCCGTCCCCCCTTCCCCCCGCTAAATACCCGGTGGTGGGGTGTCCCCCCTCTATCCCCCTCGCCTGCGTTCTTTCCCCTCCGCTTGCGGGGGGGTTAGGGGGGGCTTCCTCCCGCAAGCAAGGGGATGGCACGCGGAGCGGGCCGACTCCTGTCGGCTGAACTGGAGTTGCCCGATTCATCGGGCGTCGTGAACTGTCGAGGGACACACTCAGTATTTGATGAGACACCGAAATACGCGGGTTTGAACGTTCAACTGCGTAAGTCCTATCATATTAAGAAATCGTGCAACAGCAACCGAGTTTTTGGCAAGGAGGGGCGGGGCAACCTGCCTCTACAGTTTCTCTGCAGGCTTTGCATTTTCTTTTTTTCTGAGCCCCGTAGGTCGGGCTTCCAAGCCCGACCGCACCCATGAGCCAACTGTTTTCACCTTTCACGCGCCTCGCCTTTTGCACTTTCTTTTCACATGGCCCTGGTTTCTTTACTCAAGCGTGGTAAGAGTTTTGCCTGCCTAACGGGTTGTTTCTCCCTACGAGACAAAGTGCCTCTCTCAATACGGCCAAAATGCCAACAACAATCCGCCGCCGGTCAGTGCTATGGAAAATAGAATTGAAATAGAAATCAGAAGGCTGCGGCTGCCAAGCACGGCGACCGCCCCCCCTTTAAACACCAGATTAGATAGTGCCGCTAGGAGAATCACCCGCCAACCGGTGTCAGTGGTGACGCGCCCTGTCTTCACCAATTCTGCGGTTGAAAGCGTAATCGCGTCCATGTCAGTCAGGCCCGACAGCATCGCCACGAGATACATACCCCCAGTGCCGAAGTGCACTTTGGCTGCGGCAACAGCGAGGAGAATGACCGCGTATAAGCCCCCAAAGATTATTGCCACTTTCAATTGCGCTGGGTTGTTGTGTGTCGGATTGTCTATACTATTTCCCCCTACTCGCAGAAAGCAGATGACGCAGAGTATCGCCATTAGTCCCATTACAATTCCAAGCGGGGCGGCGGCACTTGGCAAAAATTCGGGAGCGACGATGCCAATTTCCAACAGGATACGTCCAAATACAGTCGTAGACGCAATCAGGATAACCAGGGAGGCCATCGGCGCGGCATCAGAATGTGTCTTGGTTTGTCGTGAAAAGCTGACGGTCGTCGCAGTACTAGAGATAAACCCACCCAGCGCACCACCGAGAATCGCACCGACCCGAGCCCCCAGAAGTTTGTATGCGACATAGGCAATCAGACTGATACCCGAAATCAGAACTACCATCAACCAAATCTTGTAGGGGTTGAGAACGTTGTACCAGCCATATGTCTGGTTCGGCAGCACGGGCAGGACGACTAGCCCAATCAGCACCAGCTGGATAATTGCCTTGAAATCGCTCTCACTAATCTTGTTGACGAAGTTCTGGAGAGGCTGCTTCCAGTGTAGTAGCACCACCACCACGCCGCTGACCGCAATCGCTGGAGCCGTGTAGCCTTTAATGAGCGCAGCCCCAACGCCGAACATGACTAACCCCGCCATCTCCGTCGTCAGGCCAAGATTAATCTCTCCCTTGCCAAATTGTTCTAGATCGCCAACCAACAGCATCGTGCTCACAGCGAGAAACCCCGCCGCGAGAACCCAACCGTTGAACGCGTCCGCAAGTAGGGCCGAAAGCGAGCCCAGTATGGTGATAAGTGGAAAGGTGCGGATGCCCGCAATAGAAGACGTCTTCCTCTCCCGCTGCATGCCAACTAACAACCCCACGCCGAGCGCAATCGCTAGCGGTTCAAATAGCCCGAGCCCCATCATATCACCTCACCCTTCTGCGACAAGTGAATTTCCAAGAGGTCGTCCTTCAGGTTGGCTTTGATCTTATCCGCCAAGTGCTCATGGATTCGTTGATGCCCCCGTGAACCAATTGCTTTCACGTGTTACGCTTCACGTTTCACTCTCGGTCTTTGAACGGTGCGGGGATGAAGGGAAAAGCAACGAGCACCGCCAAAACCGTAACATCGATACACTACCGAGTGACAAGTACCGCTCGATCCGCGAGTTTCACAACCATCTCCGTCGTGTCCTGAAAAATCAGCTCATACAACCGCCCATGATAATTTGCACTCAGCGCGATTAGGTCACAGTCCTCTTTCGATGCTGTTTCCAGAATGTTGGTTACGGTGAAACCTACCTGTGCTCTGAACTCTGTTTCCACGTTGTGGTATTGCAAATACTCACGCATCTGTCCAGAAATCTCAGCGGCCCTTATCTGTGTATTCGCCAGTGCCAAATTGAGTAAGCTTGCCTTGGTTCGCTTTGCCAATTCCGCTGCCAATTCAAGGACGTGGTCGGATGCCGCATCGCCGTGATGGACTGTTAAGATTTTCTTCAGAATTGTACATTGCTCATGGACAACAATCGTCGGCTTTGTAATGTGGGACAAAATATCGTCAATCCTGTCGTGGATCAATCGCAATCCCTGCCTCTTAATTGATTCAGGGATACCGACCACGACGAGATCGGCAGTATGTGCCTTTTCACAGAGGTTTCTTACAGGATTGCCAGTGATGGTATCAACGTGTGCGGATAAAAACTCGAACTCAGCGAGTGCCGAGTCTATGTTGTCGAAAATTCTGGCGGCAATGTCTTCCTGACCGTGATGTGTTTCATCGGCAAAGTGGACGCACGAAAGGTGGGCGTCTAACAGGACAGCTAAATGCCCGGCATATTCAAAGGCATTTTTTTCGTGGGGGGTGTCGCCAATCGCGACGAGAACGTTTTGAATCATCGTGTTTCCTCCTTCGGGGGATTATCCTTATCGTACTAGTACCTCTAACCCTTTTCCAACTTGCGATAGATGGTTCGTGCCGAGAGTCCAAGTAACTTCGCAGTCAATTCCTTGTCTCCAGAAGTCATCGAAAGCACCCCAGTTATCACTTTCTGCTCGATTTCTTCCATAGGTGTACCCAAGGGAACAACAATCGACTTCGGGTCGTGGGGATAAGTCGAGTCCTTGCTCCCCTGGTGAATCGATGCTGGAAGATTCATCCGTTCGATGGTATTGGATTGTGTCAACACCACCGCTTGTTCAATCGCGTTTTCCAATTCACGGATATTGCCCGGCCAATAATAGGCTTCAAGTGCTTCCAACGCTTGACGAGAAATGCCCCGAATCGGTTTCCCCGCCTTTTCACTATATTTTTTTAGGAAACAGTCTACAAACAGTGGAATATCCTCTCTTCGAGCGCGTAGCGGGGGAAGGTCGAGGGTAATCACATTGAGCCGATAAAACAGGTCATCCCGAAAATTGCCAGCTTCGACTGCCATCGTTAAATTTTTATTTGTGGCGGCGATTAAGCGCACGTCCACGCAGAGAGGCTTCGTTCCACCAAGTCGCTCGAATTTACCATCTTGTAGAACCCGTAACAACTTAACCTGCAGCGGTTTAGGCATTTCACCAATTTCGTCTAAAAAGAGCGTTCCCTCATCCGCAAGTTCAAAACGTCCAGGCTTACTCGATTTGGCGTCTGTGAATGCCCCTTTTTCATACCCAAAAAGCTCAGACTCCAACAGGGTGTCCGGGAACGCGCCGCAATTGATTTTAATCATCGGTTTATTCGTTCTTGGGCTTAAAGCGTGGATTGCGTTGGCAAACACCTCTTTGCCGGTCCCACTTTCACCGGTGATTAGGATAGTCGCAGTGCTTGACGCAACCTGCTGCGTTTTCGTAATCAATTGACGCATGGCGGGACTTTTTCCGATGATGTTGCCCAAAGAATGTTCGGCCCCCATCTGTTCGCGTAAAGATTTGACTTCGATAGCCAACATCTGTTTTTCAAGGGCGCGGGCGATGGTGAGCAGAATTTCAGAACGCTTCAACGGTTTTTGGATAAAGTGATACGCCCCTGCTTGCATCGCTTCAACAGCTGTATCCACTTCACCGTAGGCCGTCATGAGAATGACCTCGATTTCAGGGGAAAGTATTTTGGCAGCTTTGAGTAATCGTAATCCATCCATGTTGGGCATTCTCAAATCGGCAAGAATCAGATTGACCGGTTGGTGACGAATCACTTCTAGAGCGGATTCGCCATCCGCGGCAGTTTGGATAGCGTAGCCATCTCGTTTTAAAATCTTTTCAAGGGAGTCTCGAATAGGCGCATCATCATCGACCACTAGAACTAATTTATCTTCATTCATGATTATCGCCCCTCCAGCATGTGATGTATTTTGGTGATCTAGGTGGCGGCTTGTTCCATTATTCCACTTTCGCTCGGTTCCTCGTCCCGTATTGGAAACGTGATAGTAAACTGTGTTCCCTGACCAACAACACTCTTACAAAGAATTGTCCCTTGATGATGCTTGATGATTTCCCCGGCAAGCGAAAGTCCCAAACCGGTCCCCCCTTTCTTGGTAGTGAAAAAGGGAGCAAAGATTCGTCTCTGATCCGGCAGCGGGATGCCCACGCCGGTGTCGGAAATTCGCAGCACAATCCAAGAGGATTCAACGCTAGTGCGGATTGAAAATTCGCCACCTGAAGACATGGCTTCGATGGCGTTTTTGAGCAAGTTATGCAAGACACATTGAATCTGTTCGGCATCCAGTAAGGTAAAAGGCAAGTTCTCAGCGAGTTCTATCGCAAAGGTGATTTGGGCTTGCTGCAGCTGTGGTTCAATAAAGTTACAAAAGGTCTGTATGACAGTATTGAGCGATTCACGCTCAAATTCAAAACGGGGCAATCTTGCAAACACTAGATATTCTGAGACAATGTTAGCCAACCGTTCGACTTCATTGTGAATAGATTTAAGCAAATCCTTCGCTTCTGCGACATCCATCTCTGGACCATCGGCGACTTCATCGGCGAGCAAATCCAAATTCAGCTCCACCGAAGATAGCGGGTTGCGAAGCTCGTGGGCGACGCGGGCTGCCAGTTGCCCGATTGCAGCGAATCTCTCGGATTGAATAATCTCTGCTTCCAACTCCTGCCGTTCGATATACGTTTCGATTGCTAGTTGCATATCCAGCATCAGCACCTTCGTCAGGGCGAGGATAGCATTCTGAGCCCGCTCTGGTTCATCGCAGTACGCCTGACATATCAACGGGATAAGGAGATGGATATACAAATTGTACGTCCCAATATACCACCTCGGTGCAAGTCCAACACGATTGTGGGCATATCCGATTTGGGAGCGTTCCGCTGCATACTGTTGATCATAATTTCCTTCCGTCAATCTCTCAAGATAGTGTTGTTGTGCATCGAGTAACCGCGTTGTAATCAATTCGTCGGTCAGCAGCGAAGCGGTTTCTTCAAACTTTTGTAGATGTTGATAGAAACTACGCACGATATCGGGAATGTAGGGAGCAAAAACTTCTGAGAGGGCTTTGAGATGCTCTTCGTCCTGTTGACTGAACTTCAGGAAGGCTAGACGGGTGTGTAAATCATCGTGGTGATGGGCTTGGGGTTCGGCTTTGTTATTTTTAGTTGACATTTGCTACAAACCCCCTTAAGCGAGGTCCGGTTATCAATCCTTGGGTTGAGTTCACCTCTATCAATTAGATTGAGTATAGGGAAATCCACACCTAAGAGTTTAGCACATTTATTCAATCATTGCACCCAGTTTTTATTATGATAGGGCTTACGCCGTTGAACCCTCGAAGCCAACACCAGAAAAGGGTGCCTAATGTTCATCGTTGCTCGATGAATCGGACAGCGACAGAGAATCCCAAAGGAGTGGGCACGCTCCGCGTACCCTCCCCCTGCTAAATATCCGGTGGGTTGTCCGTCAGGTCCTGGCTCATTGAGCCTACCCCCCTTAGTCCCCCCGCAAGCAGGGGGAAGAGATACCGTGTGGATATTCGGGACTGAGGGAGGGCTTAGGGGGTACGGCATACCCCTTATGCCTACTACTATCGGGCAATTTATGGTCTATCGTGATGCGGGTTGAATTACCTTACGACAAACTCAAGTGCGTAACTCCTAAATAGCTTTTGATGTATTTATTTCTTAACACCTCTCCATGCGTAGGGAGTTGTGCTCCCAACCCATTGGATGCCGGGCCTTGAATGACGGACACCCCTCACATAAATGAGGGGTGCTCATAAATTCGATACCCTAACAGATAACAATCTCCACCCTTCAGGGGGTGGAGTACGTCAAAAAAAGTGAAACCCAACACCCCTAATTCAACCAACCCGCTGATTATTAGTGTTGGGTTTCACTTGTTGTGTCCACGGGTCGAGAGGATAAAACATCGGACATCCTCGCCGATGCTCTCAACTGCCCATCGCATCGGGAAACGTGGTCTAGGATTGGGATGGGTTTGCAATATCGGGCGGTCTCACCGGTTTCAGACGTTTCCGTAGGGTGCCAAATGGCTTGCGCCGCCGAGTTTGCACTCGGTGTTGCCTATTGAGTTGACGCAAGAACCGCCCACGAGGCCCGGAAAATAGCTCCATACCAGATACGGTAACCCCTAAGAAACCAGGACGGGGAGACATTCAAAGGAATCCCAATCCTTTCGGGTTGGGAGTACGTCAAATAGTAGTAGGCACGCCTCCGCGTGCTGTCATTGACAAAATCCTAAAAGTTATAGTTACATTTGGCATACCAGAACGCACCACCAAATCCGTATGGACTGTACTCGCCAAAGGGTCTGCCAACGATTCCAGCAGTAAAGTCTTCAATATCAGGATCAGAGGAGGTAACATTATCCGGTTCCACGTTGAGAACATTGCTAACACCCATCGTGACTGACACATTTTCGACAACTGCGTAGTTCGTTTCCAAATCCACCAAAAACGCGCTACCATAGGTTTGTGCGCCTACAGCATCCTCATACCACGGACCATAATAATTGACCCGCCCTAATACCCCCAAATTATTGAGAATGGATTGTGTCAAAGTTACATTGCCGCGGTGCCGGGGGAGGCCTTCCTCCAAGAGTTTGACACGGACATCGTTCAAAATATCCGGGTTCCATTCGGTCACCTCGGTTCCTGTGTAGTTATAAGCGAGACTCAGCGCACCTCTCGCTATCGGTGCCGTGATAACCAAATCGATACCTTGGGTGCTAGTTTCAAACTCATTGGTAAAAAATCGGAACTCTTGAAGGTTCGCCGCGCTCGTGATACCTTCCTCCACCAGCTGCTGAATCTGTTCCTCCGTTATATCTTCGCCGCGAGTGAAGTCTCTGGAAGGTGCCAACCGATCCTCCACCGTGATGTTGAAATAGTCTACAGTAAGACTGACAAGACTGTGGCTGATAACCGCTCCAACAGTGAAGTTCTTTGACTTTTCTGGCTCAAGTGCCTTGCCACCTACCAGACTCGCTGCAGCATGCGTAGACGGAATGGTTCCTCTATTGATCAATGTGTTGTTTTCACCGAATTCAGTTGTGACGTTAAAGGCGTTTTGTTGCCCAGGAGTCGGTGCCCTGAACCCAGTGTTGTAACTTCCACGCACTCTCAGATTAACAATAGAGTCAATGGACAGAAGCTCTGCTAGCGAGTCGGTTATCCCGTAGTTCGTTGCAACTTTATAGTTGAGTGTGCTCCCGAAATCGTCGAAGTATTCACCGCGGACTGCAGCACCTACCAGCCAGAAAGTAAGCGGCCTCAACTCAGTTTCCAAATAGCCAGCAAAGTTAGACCGAGTCCAGGTGCCTTCGGCAATATCACTGAAGCCGGGGAAACCGTTCGATCCCGAACTAAACCCTTGGCTAGCCAACGGGCCGATTTCCCAAGACTCAACCTGTCCCTGCACAATTTCAAACCTTTCTGTTCGGTATTCTACTCCTGAAGCAAGGAATACCATGTCATGTAGTGGGTAGGTTAGGTCAAGATTAACGTTGGTATCTGCTTGAATATAATCGCCCGGATCAAATTCGGTGGGGGTCTCGGGTCCCAGAGAAGCGTTGACGGTATTCCTGATAAAGAAATCGGAGGCATGCCGTCCGTAAGAGCCACTCAAATCCCAACCGAGCTGCTCCGCGACTGTTCCTCTCAGTCCAACGAGGAGAGAAGCATCCTGTGTATTGGCACCGAAGCGAGGTGTGAATCCACCGGGAAAAATCTCTTGGAATGTAAAAAGATTCTCGTCATCAATGACCTGTTGCAAAGCGACCGGATCTGGGACATTATCGGTTATCTTGACCTCAGGAATATCCCCATCACCTGCCAAACGCCCGATAAGCAAGGTTTCTCCCTCATCGTTACTAAATACGGCACCACGGGTATTAGGATTTCGGAAGTAAAACCCGCCTTCGACCTCCTTCTGTGCGTAGTTCGCATGCCCGTAGAACTCGATCTCATCAGTAAGGTCTGCGCCGTAGTTACCAAAAAATTTAAGGTCGTTTCTTATAATCGGATGGCCCCAAGGTTGGGCAGGATTTGCAACATCTTTATTGCCTGCCTTGATGAGCGCGGCAGCATCATCTCGCTGTACGGAACGGTCCGTCTCATCTGCGTTACCGTATTCCAAGCTGAGGTTAGTCCAGAGATCCTCTCGCCCTAAACCGATGTTACCAGCAATAGAATATGATAGACCATCACCCGCTTGGTAAACCCCCGGTTTGATTTGCAAAGAACCACCTTTGTAGCTATCTTTCAGTTGCAAATTCATCACGCCCGCGATGGCATCGGACCCGTACTGCGCCGAGGCACCGTCTCGAAGTACCTCCATCTGTTTCAGTGCGATGGATGGAATAGGCGATAGATCTGCACCTTGAGCACCATCAGCCAATCCATTTCCGAGCCAAGAAATCACGGAGGCGCGATGACGACGCTTGCCGTTAACGAGTAGCAAGGTGTGATCGGGTGCCAATCCCCGCAAATTCGCAGGGCGCACGACGGTTGCTGCATCGCTGATAGGTTGTGCATTGACGTTGTAAGAGGGAACAATATTTCTCAGAAGGTCCGGTAAATCCGTACCTCCTTGCTTGACGAACTCACCGCTGCTGAGAACATCAATCGGCACCGCTGAGTCAATGACAGAACGCGGTTTCCCACGAGAACCAACCACTACCTGTTCTTCGAGCTCGATAACCTCTTCTTCAGCTTCCATTTCAGATGACATATCTGCTTCAGTTGATTCCTGTGCCACGGCAGTGGACAGGACGAGAAGTAACACAATAACACTAAACGCACAGGCAATTAGCATCGGTTTTCCTGTTTGATACATGGTTAAACTCCTTAACTAAGTTGGTGGTGTTAGGTTAGGTATTTGAGAACTGCTCCAGCAGCGGAGAATTGACAGGTCCGTTTACCTGGAATTGGGTACTTGTCAATCGCAACCCGCGTTGCTGGGTATCTGTTAAGATGGCTAAATATCCTACTTCAGATAATAAATGTGTGTCAAGTTTTTATGGGCTTGACCGTTCCCCGCACTAAAGACGGGGATTCTTTTGGGGGCAATGCAGCGTGCAAACCCGGCGGCGTAGGCCATCGCGCCCTACGGAAACGCTCTGAAACCGGTGAGAGCGACCGATACTGCAAAGCCACATGCTGTGTCAAAACTTAACGCCGTATCGGAATACCGGTTTTTCACAGGAGTGAGTCCAATTCAGCGTATATTTTTGGGGTATCTCGTGTTTTCCACATTCACGCAACCCAATGCAACGGGCAGTTGAGAGCTGAGAGCATTGAGGGGGTCCGATGTTTCATCCTCTCAACCCGTGGACAGCAGAAGTATACACTATGTTTGCCTATGAATTCAATAGTTTTTTGTCTTTATAACACGCTTATTCGCCACGAATGACGGGGTTTTAGATTGGAAGATTTTGATAACCCAAGAATGTTACCGGGAGTTGCCACTGTTTTGACCAACATCTAGGCAAGCCCAAGCATTTATGCTTGGGGCCAATGGGTTAATTTTGTTGATTTTTCCCCGATAAATATGATAGAATAAAATTTGGGAAACCTCGCCGTGGGATGCACCGAAAGGCTAAACGCTTGTAGAGATTCCTTAAGACCTCATAATAATTGTCTGAATCGGGGGTTAAGTAGATGCAGCAGACATAAAGATGTTCCCTTAAACAACAATGGATATAGGCACCCAAGAATCTAGGAATCTGCGGCGAATCCTACTTTGCCAATTAATTTATTCTATTCTCACATTCTTCTTATTCATGGCAGCCCCTCCTACAATAGCGAATCCCAACCCATACCTTAAGATTTCCCCATCCATTCGTTTTCATACTCCTAGTGAAACGCTAAAGGTGTGGGTGCTGTTTGCTGACAAAGGCATTTCGACGAGGGCAGACCTACAAAGGGGGTTAGATCAGTATCAAGACCAAATGTCAAGTCAGGCAAAGCGTCGGCGCGAGTTGCGTACACATCTCAGTCGTCCGGACTTCACAGATTTGCCCATTGAACCTCGCTATATTGAGATGGTGCTTAGGTTGGGAGGAAAACTCCGCAGTAAGAGCCGATGGCTAAATGGCATTGGGTTGGAGACAACAGCACAGGAGATTCGTGCGATTGCCCTTCTGCCATGTGTCCGCGCCATTGATCCCATCCGTCGGTACACAGCGACTGTTAGGTTTCCAGTTGATGGTTCGTTGTCCCCCAGTGCCCCTTCCCCAGGCCAGTCCCTGGACTACGGGGCCGCTCGGACACAAATTACACAAATCCAAGCAGATTTCCTACACCAAGAAGGATTTTTCGGGGAGAATATCGTTATCGGATTACTGGATACAGGGTTCAATCTGGAACATACCGCCCTTGAGCGTGTAGATGTTATTGCCCAACGCGATTTTGTCAACAATGACGTTAATACTGCCGATGAGGTGGATCAGGATAATCCAAATCAGGATGACCACGGGTCAGTGATATTGGGTCTCCTCGCTGGCGACGCGCCAGGTCAACTCATCGGTGTCGCCCCCCGGGCCCGCTACCTCTTCGGAAAAACGGAGAAAGTTTCACAGAATGGTTTCCTGTTTGAGGAGAAAATCGAAGAAGACTGGTGGATTGAGGGGGTTGAGTGGCTTGAGGAGATGGGCGCAGATCTGGTAAGCAGTTCGCTCGGTTATTTTGATTGGTATCGTTTCGCAGACTTGGATGGGAAAACCGCAAAAGTTACGGTTGCTGCAAACCTCGCCGTTCAAAAAGGGCTGCCTGTCGTTATCGCTGCTGGCAATCTTGGTGCCCAGCCGCCAAACGATGCGTGTGGACTGCCAGGACGAATTACTCCCCCCGCAGATGGGTTTGACGTTCTTGCAATCGGGGCTGTGGACCGCGATGGACAGGTGTTACCATTTAGTTCACGAGGCCCTACGTTTGATCGACGGATTAAACCAGATTTGATGGCAATGGGTGAAGGCGTCACAAGCATCAATCCAGCCACGCGTGGAGGCTTTTCTAGCGACTATCGCGGCACATCATCTGCGACGCCTCTCGCTGCTGGTGTTGTTGCGTTGCTGATGCAAGCCTTTCCTCTTGCAACGGTGCAGGATATTGTCAATGCGCTTCGCATGACAGCTTCGCAATCGAACAAGCCCGATAATATCGCCGGTTACGGCATTATTCGTGCACAAGCCGCCTATAACAGATTAATCGATCAGTTTGGACACACGGGATTTCCAAAACCCATTGCGGTCGATCTAGCTCCGAATCTGCTATCAACGACTTGGGGCATATTGAAACAAGGCGAACTTTTTCCGAATTACCCTAACCCGTTCAATGCGGAAACGTGGATGCCCTTTAAGTTGGCAGCCCCCGGTCAAGTAACCATTCGGGTTTACAACGCTGATGGACACTTAATTAACCTTCTTGAACTCGGAAAACTTGCTTCTGGAGATTATTCTGACAAACATCGTGCCGCTTATTGGGATGGGCGCAATTTTGACGGTGAGCGCGCAGCAAGCGGCACCTATTTCTACACCCTAGAATTCCAAGGGGAAAGCGATACCCGGAAGATGATTTTGCTGGAATGATACCTAATAGGGAGGTATCATTTATCAAGCCAGACATAGATTCCTAATTTTTTGGTTGGCAATGGCAAAATTTTCGGTTATAATTGAACTTCAGTTTTAGCAGATTAAATTTCGGAACCTACACTAACCACTATATTATATATTCTTAGGAGGCATAAAATGGGATTTTTTAATCGTATATCCACCATCTTCAAATCCAATGTGAATGCCGCGTTGGACCAAGCAGAAGATCCGGAAAAGATGTTGAACCAGATAACGAATGAGATGCAGGAGCAGCTGGTAAACGTCAAACAGCAAGTTGCCACCGCTATTGCACAGGAAAAGCGGCTCCAAAAGGACTATGAAAATGAGCAGGAGCAAGCAGACGGTTGGGAACAGAAAGCGACAATTGCCCTCCAGAGAGAGAACGAAGACCTTGCACGGGAAGCATTGACACGGCGCAATGAGCATGCGAGTGTTGCCCAGGGTTATAAGGAACAGTGGGATAAGCAGAAGCAAGCCGTTACCATGCTCAAGGATAATCTCCGAACCCTTGAGCGAAAAATTGATGAAGCAGCCCGTAAGAAAAACCTGCTGATTGCGCGACAAAAACGGGCGAAGGCGCAGAAAGCAATCCATGAAACAATGGCAGGTATGAAGGATAATAGTGCTTTTGCAACCTTCGATCGCATGGAGCAGAAAGTTGGAGATATGGAAGCGCGAGCTGACGCCGCCTCGGAGATGTCTGAATTAAGCCGTGACCCGCTTGAGGAGGAATTTGCTGCCCTTGAGACGGGGAATGTGGACGATGACCTGGCAGCCTTGAAAGCCAAGATGGGCGAAAGTAAAAATGCCTAAAAACAGGCTCCTGATATACCGATAGATCCGGCTGAAGTATCTTTGAAATGTTGCAGTGAAGGAGAAGAGCGATGGCAAAATTAAACACACCGGTAGACATCACCGTATTCCTAGACGAACAGGGATATAGCATTACTACAGAGGATAGTATCCTTATCATCCAAGATGAAGATGGACTCAATATGTTTGCCGTGGTTGATGATACGCAGATTGAATTTATGGTAGATCTGTGCAGCCTCAACGATCTTGATATGTCGAAACTTGTGGAAATCTACGGAAAAATCCTTGATCAAAACACTGAAATCCTGCCAACCTGTTTTGGAATTGATTCAAGTGATCCCGATGACCAACACATCGTCCTAGTGGATAGCCTTGCAACAGAAAACATGGATGCGAACGAACTGCTGCTCGCTTTGGATTCTCTTGCGGTCAATGTGGTGACTGCTCATGAGTTACTGCTTCCCTATCTCAAGAAGAAATGACAACAAAATGTGCCAAGCATAAAAAGAGGGTTTGATGAAAATCTATATTCTCACTGATTTAGAAGGCCCTGCGATGGTGTCCCGATTTAGTCAAACCCGCGAAGAGGGACCACAAAAACAAACCGCCATGAAACTACTAACATGGGAAGTCAATGCGGCTGTTGATGGAATCTTGGCGGTGGATCCGGCAGCAGAGATTGTTGTTTGGGATGGACACGGCAACGGTGGGATTGATGTGTTAGAATTTCATCCGGAAGCGAAATTGATTGCGAGAGGGCCCATCGGTCCGCCCTACTACCTCGATGAAACCTATGACGCACTTCTTTTCGTTGGACAGCATGCGATGGCGGGCACACCGAACGCACCATTGAGCCACACCTACTCGTCAAGAGCCATCGAACACTATAAACTCAATGAGAGGTTGATTGGGGAGTTTGGTTGCCGTGCAGCGATGGCAGGGGAATTTGACGTGCCGACAGCATTCATTTCAGGCGATGATAAAGCGGTTGTTGAAGCCCAACAACTAATTTCCAACATATACGCCGTAGAAACGAAACAAGGGCTTGGGCAAGAGCTCGCTTTGCACCTATCTCCCCAGAAATCGAGGGAATCCATCCGAAAAACAGTGGCTGAAGCGTGCAAAAATATTAACCGGATTACACCGCTGAAAATCGAGCCTCCTTATAAACAGGAAATCCGTGTCCTTGAAGGGCAATCCATTGAGGGGTATCTCCGTCGAGGTGCCGTGAGGATTGATGATCGCACCGTTTTGAAATGTGCCGATACGGTGTGTGAGCTATTCATTTAGGGGCGATAATAACAGGAGTTGAGTGAATCTTCGTATTGACTGCATGTAATAGGGCACCCATATCACTGCTTTTGGTCGATAGCGTCTATTGTATTCTTTGTCCACTCCTCCACCCGACCCCATACAGTATCAACCGGCAATCTCTTCGTACATTCCCAGCCAATCTTGCATTTGTGGGCACTACAGGGCCAACAGGGCATATCCCGTCTGACAATCGTTGCTTCCTCACTGAGTGGCCTCCAAGCGACATGATCGGTCGGACCAAAAATCGCAACAGTTCGCACATCCAAAGCCGCAGCGATGTGCATGGGGCCTGAATCGTTACACACAAAGAAATCGCAACGTTTAATCAAAGCAGCCAGCTCACGTATCGACTTCGGGGCGTAGGCAATGGACTCGGATTGTGCGGCTTTCTGGAGGTTTCGAGCCAACTCCGCCTCGTCAGGCCCTCGAAGAATCAAAATCTTCGCACCGTATTCGTGTGCAAGCCCATCGGCAATTTGGGCGTAGTTTTCTTCGGGCCATCGCTTATCAAACGAACTACCCCCCGGATGGATGCCTACAACGAAGTCTTGCGGCGCGATTTCCCAATCTGCTAACAGTTGTTGTGTGCCTATAATTTCATTATCCAGCAGATTTAACACTAGCTGACGATGCTCGGCCCCATCGCAAATCAACCGCACCAAACCAAGATTTCGATCGACTTCGTGGACCTCTCCTTTCTTGTACTGTCCCCGCCAAGGGTGTGTCAGGAAACTTTTGAATCGCTTTTGATAGCGTCCCAACCGATACCTCGCGCCTGATAGGAATGTGACAAGGTTACACCATGAGGTGGTCCGCATCGCAACGGCAAGGTCATACTCCTCATGTCGTAAACTTTGGTAAAATCGCAATCGATCTCGCAATCGGCGATGTTCGCCTTCCCTGCCAAAAATCAGCACCCGATCAACATCCGGGTTGCCAACCAGGATTGGGGCATTTAACGGTTGGACGAGCACCGTGATTTCTGCATCGGCGTAATTTTGACGCAATAACGCGATAGCGGGCGTTGAATTGAGCAGGTCACCAATGCCATCGTTGCGGATGATTAAAATTTTGCGAATATTGGGAAGGCGACGATTGGACATAGTACCGGACCTAAGAAAGGAGGTGAAAAAGCGATTTTAACGTCATAGTAGAGATGTAGTAAAAAATACACACCTCGCACACATTCAAGGGGTTACGCCGTGATAAAACCTTAGCAAAGATACTTGAGGAGTGTGCATAATTCGAGACACATGTTTATGAGCACCCCGCAGATAATTGAACAATCAGAAAAGGTGGACACAAATGCTAAAAATCATTGACACACATCAGCATCTCTGGGATACCTCAAACTTGAGTTACCCCTGGTTGGACGGTTTCGATGCTCTTGGCAAACGCTATCTAATCGAGGATTATCGTCAAGCCTGCGAGGGAATCAATGTTGTCCGATCCGTCCATGTCGAAGCAGATGTGGCACCCGCGCACATCGTTGAGGAGGTCAAGTGGTTGGCACAGATTGTGCAAACAGATAGTATGATTGGTGCCATCGTTGCATCTGCACCGCTTGAAGCCCCAAATACTGAGGAAATCCTCAAGCAACTCGTTGAGTACGAGCACGTAGTTGCGATTCGTCGTATGGCGTGGCACCATCCCGATGACCAGTTCTATCGAAGCCCCGAGCTCACCAAAGGAGTGCAACTGCTTGAGAAGTTTGACCTCTCTTTTGACCTTTGTGCCAATCATCAACAGCTGCCTGCGGCTATCGATTTAGTGAAGGCAACACCAAATGTGCGACACGCAGTCAACCACTGCGGGGGACCCGATATAAAAGGGAAACAATTTCAGCCATGGGCTGACCATATCAGCGAGCTTGCTTCGTTTGATAACGTGCATTGCAAAGTTTCAGGGATCGTAACAACTGCTAGCCAGAACTGGACGAAAGCAGAGCTAAAGCCGTATATCGATCGCCTCGTAACGGCGTTTGGCTATGACCGTCTCATGTTCGGCAGCGATTGGCCCGTCTGCACGTTAGCCGCTGACTACCAACAGTGGGTAGAAGCCTTGCTGTGGGCAGTACAGGAAGCCACCGATATGGACAGGCAAAAACTCTTTCACGAGAACGCGAAACAATTTTATAAAATTGGGAACTAGAATCAAGTCGGGCAACGTTATTTCTAAAAACTTAGTAGATATTATCAAAACAGCCCTGATTTGTCAAGTAATGAAGGTTCCGACGTGCAATAGGCACTCAGTGCACCCCAAGGCCGTTTTAGATAGTAGGTTGATTTTCCAAAATTGACATTTGAGCGTCGGGATATGAATCTCAACCTACTGGGATAGTATCAACTTGCGTTATTTCTGCGTCTTGACAGCTATTGGGGGCTACTGTATACTATAACGGCAAACGGCAACCCGATATAAGCAGATTTGGGCTGCCAGTTCTGGTCAGTTGGCTAAAAGATAATGACACCTAATAAAATAAACGGTGACAGACCATATGCCTACAACCGCTAGAGGGCAAGATAACGTAATACGTTCATCACAACTTTGTAATCGCGTGAGGAAATCAAATGAAACAGATATTTAACTTTAAACACCTACTAATCTGGCTCATCCCAGTTCTTTTATGTGCACACATCGGTTATGGACAATACCACATATCAATTTACCTCGAAAACGGGGATCATCTCAAGGGGCGTTGGCTAGGTGGTGACGAAAAATCGATCCAGATTGAAGTCTACGATCAGAGACTCTCAATCCCCTTCGATGAAATCGTCTATATCACAGCTTTCGATGATTCGCGTGCTATCCCCAGTGAGGCTGCTGAAAAACACTTTCTCAACGGTCAGACGTTCCTACAATTAGATATGTACGAGAGAGCGAAAGCAAATTTTATGAAGGCAATTGACGAATATCCCAAATATACTGACGCACACTATCAGCTCGCTCTCCTCTTCCAAGCGGAAGGGAACAAAGATGAGGCACTGCGATATTTTGGGCACGTTGTGAAGATTAATCCCAACGCATACGGTCTAGAAGATAAGTTTAAGGAAGCAGGCGATGCTTACCTCGCTGCTGAAGAATACCGCAAAGCGGTTAATACCTACCTGCTGTTATTTCAAATTTATCCCGATCGCTACGGTGCAGAGGCCGCAGCTTACACCGCAGGCTTTCTGTTGGCAGAGGAGTTGGATGAACCCCAAGAGGGACTCAAAATCCTCCAGGAAGCCGTGGCATACTTCCCGGTCAGTCAACATATAGAACGCGCTTTATACCTTATCGGAGCCCTACAGTCCAAACTAGGGGGTGCTGAGATTGCAGTGGAAATATTAAGTAATTTTATCCTAAATTATCCGCAAAGCCAGTGGCTTGCCAAGGCTTATATCGCGCGGGGGGATGCTCATGTACAGTTGCGGCAGAGTACAGACGCAATCGCTGATTATAATTCTGCTATTTCTTACACATCAAATCTCAAACTGAAGAATGAAGCGCGAAAGAAAAGAAGCGAAAGTGCATGGACAATCTACACTATCTCTGATGGGATACCAAGCAACCAGATCCAAGCGATTGCTGTTGACGGAGAAACGCTATGGATTGGTACACCAAAAGGGTTAGCACAAATTGACCTCCATATGGGAACGTGGCAGCCGGTGACGGACATAACCGGCCACATCAACACCCTGTTTAACGAAGAGAAGCCGATTGATGTTCGGGCACTCGCAGTCGATGAACAGGAATTGTGGATTGGAACGCTGAATCACGGAATAATTCGTTATAATAAGCTGACAACATTTCCCGACATTTTCGATATACGTAATGGGCTTCCGGATAACACAATATATGACATCAAAATTGATAGCGTTAATGATGAGGTTTGGATCGGAACTTTTGCAGGGGTTGCCCGTTATCTGCGGTCAACCGAAGAGTGGAGGACTTATAGCAAAGGAAGCCATGGATTACCAGCCGACGATATCGTTGCACTGGCTGTCACACCGGAAAGGAGTTGGATTGGCACCTCTCAAAACGGCATGGCAGTCTACAATCGACAGTTCGACAATTGGCAAAACTTTGGCATCCTTGACCTTGACTTGACACCCGGTAGTGCCATCGTGAGTTTTGATGTCAGCAGCGATCAGGTCTTCTTTACATGGAATTATTATGCGGACAAAGCCAACGGATATGGTGAAATTCAACTCAATGACTTGAGCAGTACAGTTGAAGAGGTCCTTCGCTTTGTCGATCTAGTACCATATCAAAACATTTACATCGCTGTTACCAAAAGCCCAAGCAACACAGATGGACCCAAAGTATGGATTGCGACCAATGGTGGTGTGTGGATCAAAACCGCAGAGGGTTGGCGAGACCCCGTCGACTTTCCTTCCAGTCGGCTCAATGAGCCTATCGTTAGTTGCATTGCACTAGGTGCCAGCACTGCTTGGATCGGCACGGCTGATGGACTTGCTAAGATAGACACCAATGCAATTTACGGACGAGACTAATAAGTGGGCATTTAGGGTCATTTAGTTCTGCAGAAGAGATCTCCGAATCCCGACACCTCACTGTAGGCACTCCGTTCCGCGAGCTTTCAACTTGCATCCCGATCTATCGGGGACCAATCTCCCGGTTGCGACTTTTCAAACAAAATGGTTAGAAAATCGAAAACTAAATGAGAGGTGCTTATAATTATAGTCTGAATCGTGGATGCAGCAGAGGACGCAGATGAATCGGATACAGATAGGGGGCTCGGCGGGAGATGGGGCAAGACGCCCTACCGACGGGGTTGGGGATATTTGTTTTTTCCTATTCGGGTTGGAAGTTTAATAGAAGTTGCGTGTTAGCCATGCCGGTGCCATAACGATTGTGTGGTTTACGGCACGCGGAGTGTGCCTACTACTTTTTGGAGGTCACGGAGGGTGCCCCATCCATGTTCTCCGTGTCCTCTGTTTAATCCGTGATTCAGACAATAAGGAGGCCCCTTTCTCAGATCTATCTCACAGGATCCTGAAAATCCTGATTCAGATGGCTTTGAATCCCGAGGATATCCACACTATTGCGCTACGGTTCTAGGCTAAATGAGCCCGGCGTGTCGTGCAACATATAGGGTATTTTCGGGGCAAGAATCCGGGCCATCTGCTTCATCAGTTTCCATCCGCGATTCAGACAATAATTATGAGCACCCCTTAAATAAATGACCCTAGGGGGCATCATTTTATGCTTTTTAGTTTTTTTAAGGTGTGCTATAATAAATTGACTGCAAATCCAGATGGGCTGGGCTTGTAGTTTCATCAATACTATAGACGACAAGGAGAAAATAAAATGGCAGGAGTTATTCCGACAATCAGTTCAGGTGTTGCTGGTCCCCTGGGTGTTCTTCATCTACCAAGATTTTGGAGCAAGGTCACATTGGACGCAGCAGGCCAACTGCATTCGGACTATCCGGCATGCGGTGCAGGCTTCGATCAGATGGTTCTCGATGGACTCGGTCTGGATAAAGAAGAGACATTGGCATATATCCATGACAACCGGCCAAGTTATACTGAGTTTGAAACATGGATTTTGGACAAAAAAGGCGGAAGTCTGGATAGTGCGGCAGTCGCTGAACTGAACGCAGCTATCACAGGCTATAATCACGATGACGACACACGCGGTGCTATTTTAGGCGCAGCCGGAGTTGCTGATGATGGTTCAATCTTGGACGCCGTGAACCTCAACAACCTTGAGGATTGGAGCGACTGGCATGCTGCCCTAACAGGGTAAGCGGCATCTGATTTGTATCCTTACGAAAGAATAAGTGAAAATCAAATCATGTGATTACGAAGGGGCAAGTTTAGGGGCTGTTGACATTTGACAAATTGAGCCACTCTCCATTCCGAGAGTTTTCAATTTGTAGGTTGATTTTACAGCGTTTGCGGAATTGACCACAATAAAATGTCAACATGTCCTAGTACTTGTCCCTTCTTAATTTTATCCCGTTGGGCAGCGACAATTGAATTAGCTCCTGATATGCCTCCGCTGGACGTTGGAAATCTTCCGATGTTGAAGGCTTGAGCTGGTCTATCGCCGATAAGAGCACATCGGGCGTTGCATCGTTAATGCGGAGGTTGTGTATCTTTGGAAAAACCTCGACAGTGGAACCGCGCACATCCACAGAGAGATTTAACACCCGTGTCCCACAGATTCCATAAGCCGGCAGGCTGCCATGCAGACGTGCGGACACAACCGTATGAGCGGAGGCGTATTGGCGCAGTAGCGTATAGGGATCTCCGTGAAACCAAAGGGCTTCGGGCGGAATTGTCTCGCGGAGGGCAGCGTACTCCCTATAAGCATGACAGAGCACCCGAACATCGTAATCATTTTGCTTGAGCACTTCGTAGAAATTCTTCCAACCCTCCGCGAATTGTTGGAGTCTTCTAGGGCGGGGAATGCGTCTGCGTCCAATCCGCTTCGGTGTGTGGCGCGGTGAGGGTGGAACAAGTATGAGGTAGGGTCTCTGCTGCGCCGGTTCAATATTCCACATTTTACACGCCCAAACCGCGGAGCATGGGAGGTAGCTATTCGGTATATCGAGCGCATTCAGCAGTGCATGTGCATAGGCATCGCGGACAGCGAAGCAGAGACTGGGTTCAATCCGTTGACGGATAATCCGCTCTGTTTTTTTACTTTTCACGCAGTAGGCGACATACGCATCAATGCTAATGTCCGGGTGGGAAAAACCTGCCCCCCCCGCCATTGTAAAGATTTTTAGCCCCCAACGAATAATAAAATCACGCCACATCGCGTCATCGTACCAATGCTTCCAAGCGTCGTAATTATTATATTGCGGCATCCCACCATAAACCAGAAACGGTGCCTCCCGAACAACAGCTTCATAGTCACGGAAACCCTTCGGACTGAAACGGTCAATGAGTACCCACACCTGAGGTCCCAACGCCTGTTCAAACAGATATTGAAGCCCTACCCCAATGAAGGTATCACCCGGATTATCGTTCGTTCGTCCAGTTGTGGTTATCAGCGGAATGTGCGTCATCGTCGTAAAATATGAAGCAGCAAAGGTGAGGAAGTCCTAAGAACCTGTTGGGAAAGTCATTTTGGGTAAAGTGATTTGCCCTGAAACCGAGTTTTTTCTTCAAAACTCGGTTCCTTCCCCTATCCAGAAGGATCTACAGGATTCAACCGTATATTATCACTATATTCAATAGTAGGGGCTTGGTATCCAGGTTCGACGAGTTGCCCCCCCCAACCCCTAGCCCGTGCTGCGGCTCGCTGTATTGACAAATCCACAGCACTCTGGGACAATTTCTTGCTTCTTAAAACAAGTTCTGAACATCAACTCTTGGGGCATCCTTTTCTTTTTAGATTCTAATCTGAATTTTCAAAACAGTGATTGTCCAGTCATTTCAGGCGGCTGATCTAAACCCAGCAATTTTAGCGCAGTCGGAGCGATATCCGCTAGTCTGCCATCTGTCCTTAATTGACAACCCTTAAAGCGACCATCAACAACGATGAGATTGACAGGGTATGTTGTGTGTGCGGTGTGCGGGCCGCCGCTCTCGGGATCAATCATCTGCTCACAGTTGCCGTGATCGGCAGTCACGATTAAGGCACCACCCTTTGCTATCACCGCATCAACCACTTTGCCAACACAGGCATCCACTGTTTCTACTGCCTTAATCGAGGCTGGCAGCGACCCTGTATGGCCAACCATGTCCCCGTTTGCATAGTTCAGAATGAACAGGTCATATTTGTCCGACGCTATCCGGCGGGACATCTCTTCAGTCACTTCCGGCGCGGACATTTCAGGCTTCTGATCATATGTCAATACATCGCGCGGCGACGGAATAATTTGCCAATCTTCCCGATCAAAAGGTCCGTCACGATAATCGTTAAAGAAAAAGGTAACGTGCGAGAATTTCTCCGTTTCAGCGCAACGAAATTGCGTCAATCCAACATCACTCGCATACGCCCCCAAAATGTTATGCATCTTAGGGGGCTTGGGAATTGCCACCTCTACCGGAAGCCCCTGCTCGTATTCAGTCATTGTGACAAACTTAATCTCCAACTTCTTTCCACGCTCAAAACCCATTCGCTGGATGACCCCGTCTTTGCCAGTGGCTTCAAATGGAAACTCTGTGAGACAGAAAGCCTTGCAGAGTTGGCGCGGTCTATCCCCACGAAAATTATAGAAAATTACTGCATCGCCATCGGAGATTCTCGGCAACGGATGCCCTTGATCGTCGGTAACAGCTGTCGGCTCAATAAATTCGTCCCCGACTTGGCTGCTCTTGGCGGGGGTGTCATAGTAGCGTTGGTAACCTTTGACCGCGGACGGTACGCGATGTCCTTCTCCCTCGGTCAACAACCGGTAAGCCTTCTCCACACGATCCCAACGATCATCACGATCCATAGCATAATATCGACCCACTACTGAAGCGATCCGTCCGACACCAATCTCCTTCATTTTGGCTTCGATTTGCCTACAGAAGTTGATGCCACTCATGGGCAGGCTATCGCGGCCGTCGCTGAAGTTGTGCACCAAAACACGGGCAGCGGGAATGCCTGTCTCCTTTGCTAGTGCAAGCAGGGCATAAAGGTGATTTAGTGAACTATGCACACCGGATGCGCTTGCCAACCCTATGAGATGGAGATTGCTCCCCTGTGATTTGACATGGTTCACCGCAGCAACCAACGATTGGTTTCGTGCGAATTCACCTGAGTGAACCATTTTGCTGATCCGTAAAAGTTCCTGGTCGACAATTCGACCGGCACCGATGTTTTGGTGCCCTACCTCGCTATTCCCTATTACGCCCGGTGGCAGACCAACATCTGCGCCGGAGGTATGAATGTGTACATGTGGATATTCCCGAATGAGCCAATCATTGACCGGCGTTTTCGCGAGATGAATTGCATTGGCTCCGTTCCACTCCGGATAGGGATTATGTCCCCAACCATCCCGAATGATAATTACCATCGGGCGAATTTGTAATTTCGTCAAGATAACCTTCCAAAGAATACCAATTATTATAACTCAAGTTGCCATCTATTCCAGTGCGGGGTTCCTAGTCTGACCTACGCGCTCAAGCGGTAGGTAGCCCGTAGGTCGAGATTCATATTTCGACAAAACACCCGGACCCCCGCGCAATAATCCGAGCAGATTGAAAATACCGGACTATAGCGCGCTGTTCTCGATATTTTCGATTTTGGAAAATTGATCGACTCAAAATAACTTTCTAGATTTATCTTAAATCGTAGCTTTGACGACAAGGTTCATCTCAAGAGCCTACATCAAATGGTTCTTGAGAAAGGCGAGACCCGGGGCAACATCAACCTCATGTCCTCCTTCAAAGTAATCCAGTTCAAGGTTAGCTGGACGACCAGAGGCAGCATAAATCTGCTCAAGATGGTCGAACGCACTTTTGGCATCCGCCGCGATGAAGCAATTATCGTCAGATGCTATTTGCGCCATGCAGGGACGTGGTGCAATTAAGCCAGCAACATCTGAGATGTCACCGTGCCCACGCAACCCAAACATGAACTGGGAGCCGCACGTATTTCCACGTCCCCGGTCATTAAGCGCATCGGTCAAGGTACTGAGGTAGCAAACGATAACAGCTGCCCTGATTCGCTGATCCAACGCAGAAACGTAGGTTGTCATTGTCCCGCCAAACGAACAACCCATGCAGCCAAGCTTTTTCCCATTCACATCGGGTCGAGATTGTAGGTAGTCTAGACATCGTTGTGCATCACAGATATCGAGTTGGAGCAGTTGATATCCGAAGTAGCCGTATGCCATGTAGGCGACATTGCAGCCGTCACGTCCGGGATGGCGAACCCATTCATCCCGATCTTTGCGTTCACCAAAAGTGCGCCAGTCGGGTGCAATCGTAACGAATCCCTGCCGCGCCAACTCGACGGCAAACTGTTTCTGATAATCCTCACCTAACCCAGCGAGCGGATCCTTTCCAATTCCGTGTCCGTGTGCACAAAGTACTGCCGGACACTGATTGTCCGGATCTGCCCCCTCGGGGCTCAAAACATAAGCAGGAATAGAAGAAAAAGGATCGGGATTGAAAATAATCTTTTCACGCATATATCCGTCCATCTCTGTCCGTTCTAACACTTCGACTTCTAGGGGGATGGCTTCTGGTTTTGGACCGAGGTCTTTGACTAACTTACGTCGAAAAGCTTTTCGCCACTCCTGCCATTCTGTCTTTGATGTTCCGGCGAAATGCAGGGGGGGCGTTTGCTTCAATAGGTATTCGACACCACGTTCCGCAGTCAAAAAACGGGGAGTTATTTTTGCCATTTGAACCTCCTTCTCTATTGCCAATTCTACACATATCAATTTTATCGGGATAAGTTTCTTGTCGACAAATCGGTACGTTTTAGTATATCATACAACCTATATTCGATCTATCGTTTTTATCTCGTAGATGGGGTCATTTCAGTGGGGGACATAATTCGAGGCGCGTCATCACTTGATTAGGGTAGGGGTGCTTGTCTCCTTCGTAGGGACTTGGTTCCCTTGTCTAACGGGTTGGGACTACCTATTCAGAACCTATTTATGTTCCCCTTCATTTCAGCAAACTCGTATCAATGAGCACAAGAGGATATAACCTAAAATCCTGTAGGTCGAGATTCATATCTCAACGATTGACCAACTAACCGCCATATTGATACAGGAGAAGAACTATGAAAATAACTGATGTAGAAGTCATTCAGTTTCGGACAACGACCCAGGGCCACCCCACCAAATGGGGATATGGGGTCTGGGGAGACGAAGTGGAGAGCGTGGGAACAGTCACCAAGATTTCGACTGACGAAGGCATCAACGGATATATGCTTGGAGGCGACAAAGCCACGATGGAGGGGGTTATCAAGCCACTCCTTCTCGGAGAAAACCCGTTGCATCGAGAACAAATCTGGCACTGGATGGATCAGATGTCCACTTTCAGTCATAGGCCGTCAGAAGGCGAAATGGGAGTGATCGATTGCGCGCTGCGGGATCTATTGGGCAACAAGGCAGGTATCCCGGTTTACCAACTGCTAGGCGGTGCCCGTGATCAGGTCAAAGCCTATGCAAGCACCTACCCCAACCTAGGCGGTCCCGAGGTTTATGCCGAACATGCACTTGCTTGTAAAGCGGAGGGTTACACGGCATACAAGGTCCACGCCTACATCTGTTGGAACCCGCACACCGAAGAGCCAGCACCTCAACTGCCGGGCTTTCCCAAAGAAGATGTCGAAGTCTGCAGAGCGGTGCGCGAGGCGGTAGGAGATGGTATGGTGCTGATGCTGGACCCATTCGGTGTTTATACCTTAGATGAAGCAATCTGGGTAGGGCGGGAGTTGGAGAAACTCAATTACTACTGGTTGGAGCATCCCATGATTGAAACCCGTGTTGAAGCGTACCGGCGACTCGCCCGTGAGTTGGACATTGCTATTTGCTCCCCAGAACACGTTCCGGGCGGCGTGTTTAGCCGAGCAGAATGGATACTACAGGGAGCGTCCGATATGATGCGCATCGACATCTTCTACGGGGGGATTACAGGCTGCTGGAAGTTGATTAATCTTTGTCAGGCTTACGGCATACAGTGTGAACTGCACGGCACCGGTGCCCCCCATGTCCATCTGGCTTGTGCGGCACCCGAAGCCACCTGCCGGTATTATGAGCGAGGCCTCTTACGCCCCGGCGTCAATTATGAGCAGCCCCCACCCTATTTGAAGGCAATTACAGATCCAATAGACGCTCAAGGCAATGTCATCGTTTCGCAGAAACCCGGTCTGGGTATAGAGTACGATTGGGATTATATTGAAGCAAACCGCATAGACAGGTGATTCGATCCAATTTGTGGGGAAATGGGGAATGTTGTAGTAGGGAGTAATAACTTTACCCTTTACTTACCCCATAAACTGTGCTTCTACTGTTTCTCCGGCGGTTATTGTTACACCTGCTGGAATAACGATAAAACCGTTGGCTAAGACAAGTGAGTGGAGGATACCGGATCCCTGCGGCCCCGTCGTCTTCGCGTAATACTTTCCGTCACGTGAGATGATAATTGACCGCATAAAGCTGACACGCCCATCTCTGTTGGACACATTTTCTTCCAAAATCGCCCCGAAGGTCGGACGGAGCAGCTCCAAATGTCCCGCCATTTTGAGGAGAGCAGGACGGACAAAGAGCTCAAACACGACCAACGAGGAAACCGGATTCCCCGGTAGCCCAAAGATAGGCTTGCCATCAGCGATACCGTAAGCCTGCGGTTTCCCCGGCTTCATTGCCACCCGCCAAAAATTGATTTCACCGAGCTTAGATAGCACCGTTTTGACAACGTCGAACTCTCCGACAGAGACCCCACCACTGGTAATAAGGGCATCCGCCCCATCCAACGCTTCGCGGAACTTATGCTCTGTCTCTGCCTCATCGTCGCGGGCAATTCCCATATCAATGGGATAGCAGCCGGCCTCCTCAATCTGGGCACAGATACCGTAGCGGTTACTGTCCCGGATCTTGCCTGCCCCGAGGGGCTCTCCCAGTGGTGTCAGCTCATCACCTGTGGAAACCACCGCAACTTTCGGGCGTTTGTAAACTTCGACTTCAGATCGGTTGAGCGAAGCAAACATCGCGATTTCCTGCGGGCGGATAAGTTTCCCTTTTGACATGACCAAATCGCCGTGCTTCACACTTTCGCCGGTGAACCGGACATTCTCATTTGTTTCCACTCCCTCAAAGATTATGACTTGCTCCCCTTCCAATTCGGTCACTTCCTTCATTACAACGGCATCCGCGCCTTCAGGCATCATCGCGCCTGTCATGATGCGTGCAGCACTTCCACGCTGGATACAGGCTATGGGTGCATAGCCCGCCTGAATTGTCTCAACGACCGAAAGCCGGACCGGCCGCGCTTTGGAAGCATGCGATACATCTTCGGCAACGACAGCGAAGCCGTCCATCGCTGAATTATGAAATGGTGGTATGTTCTCGCTGGCATAAACATCTTCAGCAAGGATTGCACCGAGGCTGTCTAAAATGTCTCGCGTTTCTGCGGGTAAAGTGCTGATGGTATCTAACATTCGCTGCCGTGCTTCTTCAACAGTTAGCATGATGATTTCCTCCAATGGCTCATGTTAAAAAATCGTGCAAAAGACACCGTAGGGGCACCCCCAATACCCGGTGTGTCCCGCAAATGTTCCGGGTGTTCTCCCGATTGGGGCATTACCTTTCACCCTCTTGGCGTTTTGTACTTTCTTTTAACGTAAGCCCTCTCTAATATATCTGTTAGCCTTTTCAAAATCTTCAGGTGTGTTAATGTTAAAAAACGAAAGGCCCTGTGGATCGAACGCCTGCCATTCATGCGGTTGGACAATACGAGTATCAATCCGATCATACAGTGCATGAACGCGCAATTCACCTGCTGCCAGCATCCCATCGATGACAGGCAAACACCCCTTGGAATAAACAGCGGACAAGGTTTGAAATACGATGGTCGACCGGTCTGCTGCTTCAACACACGGGACCACAGCATCATAATTACCGAGGAGGGTAGTTAGGTGAGATAGGAGATTCGGTTGTAGCAGCGGCATATCGCAGCCGACACAGAGTATAGTACTGTTTGTTGCGTAAGTTAATCCTGTCTGGAGACCTCCTAATGCTCCCATATCTGGCAGCATATCCGTATACATTGGCACCTTCAAGCCTGTGTATAGATTTGGTTCGTTCGTGATTAACAGGAGTTCATCTGTGACCAATTCCATCTGACGGACGACCTGTACGATGAGTGGCTCATCTCCTAAAAACATCAGAGCTTTGTTTTGTCCCATTCGCCGGCTTTGACCGCCAGCAAGTATCACACCTGTAACTGGAGTGTCTACGGTTTCCATGGTAATCCGCGAAAGCCTAAAAATCTGTGTTCTGTACAAAACGCACAAGTACATCCCCGACCCGTTGTAAGGCATCTTGATGAACTAAATCAATCCCATCCCGTTTGGAATGAATCTTGAAGGCAGCCTTGCCAAAGCCGCCTGACGATAGCGTAACGGTCTCAAAGCCTCGACTGGCAATCGGGAGTTGATCAGATCCAATGCCAGCCGGTGAGTAGACCTCCGAAACTTCAACGCCAATTTCCTGCCCACATGCAACTATCGCCGAACCGAGCTTCCTACTGGTGACCACAGGTGGGATCCCATAAGATGTTACAAGCGTCAACCTCCCGGCTGCACCGACACCGTCAAGGTTGACCACGTAGGTCCGATTCGGATTGTAATCTGTTGCATGCTGTTGAACATAGCGCAGCGCACCGCACATCCCATACTCCTCCGCTCCCGACGATAGAAAAGTTAGGTGCATCATATGGGACCACGGATTCTCTGTAAGGCAGCGGGCGAGCTCTAGCAACACACCGACCCCTGAAGCGTTGTCAAATGCGCCGGGGGAACGGTTTTGTGTGAAGTTAAACTGCAAGAGGGTTAAGCACGAACAGATAGGAACACCAATCGCCCAAATCAAGAACGGAGACACCTGAACGTTCAAAGTATGCTGAATAAGTACCAGCAGCGTCAACCCGATTAACCCTCCGATGGCAATACAATAGCATAATGCTCTTACTCCAATCGGCAGCACCTGCGACTTAGAGTCGTAATGGGCGACGAAGATAAGGTCAGAGGTCCCCCCGGTTGGTGAGGCACTTGTGGCAACGATATTTTCTGAATTATGTGTTTTGCCGACACCATATAGCCACTCCAATTTTTTTTGCCAGCGCGTAAGTGACAGGGCAATCAGCAACATACCAACGCATAAAAAACTCGCATATAGCGGCTGTCTGGGGGTCATCCAGCAGGCCGCTATTATGCCAACGGTGTAGGCAACGGAAATTAAACGAGGCAAGACCTCTGCGAGGAATAGGCTAAAGTCGAATCGTTCTTGCTCTACGTTCAACCCAAGCCTTGTAAACTGTGCAACGATGTAAGCTCTTGCTCTGGATTCTCCAGCACTACCAACCGCCCTAGGATGAGCGAGTTGGACAATGTGATGATACGCTTGCTGAGCGTCAAATTTCAATTAAGTTGTGAGCCCTTTCACACGGTAAAATACTGTTTCTCAATCATATCACTTCGGGTTAGGCACGTCAACAAAAAACAGGAAGGTCCAGATGGAAGAGGTGAACGGTATCTTTTCGGGATTGTATTGATTCTCATCTGTTTCTATAACGCAAGTTGCTAGTAGCCTTAACCTCAAGAGTTCATTCGTTCAAAAGTTCATTAATTGTACTAATGAACCAACATAGCCTCAGCGAGGCGACAGGTATGTAGTATTATAACGCAACTAGCAACTGAGGTTTCTATAAATTATCAGTCCACAATCTAAGGCACTGGCGATTCTAGAATCAGCATCCCCAAATCGCTTGGAAACACCGAACCTGCCGCTGGCATCTGCGCTGCCCAGTAAATTGCTTGATTGTCGGATCGGTGGATAACAAAGTTGAAGCCGATGCGGTTATGCCCTCCGGTTTTTAGGGGATGAAATCCGCGGAGCACCGGGAAAAATGGAATACGTGCCTCGATAAGGTAGTAATTTGCCCGCTGTCTCACCGCCACATCAAGATTCGCCGCTTGATAGTTGGGGATAAATTCGGGTGCCCCTTGTCCAATATAGGGACGGTCGCCGTGAAAACCGCCGCCTTTTGGACATATCCAGAGGACATATCGGTTCAGGTTGCTCTCCAGTTGCAAGTAGCTCGGCTTTTTGACCGCATCCGGTTGCAAATCTATGTGCAGTTCCAATGCATCTGCACCGCGATAATATTCGATGACATCCGGCACAACGACATTTTCATCATAGACCTGTGCCAGAACGTAAAGGTTATCTCGATCCCACTGTAACCAGAGGAGTCCCTCGTCTTGAGAGGTTTTGATAACTTTCTCAAGGGGCCAACCATCCTCATGTCCATCAATCAACACAGGGCGATGTGTGTACGGTGCCCAGGCGATGGAGTTCGCACGACAGTTCGCGCTGATTTCAATGTTGGTTTCACCGGTATCCGTGAGCACGTCTTTATAGATTACCCTGACAGTTTCTCCGCCAACCAATCCAAGGGTTGGTAATTTATCCTCTACCTCCAAAGAGGAAGTGCCGTTCGTTGATTCGTCAATTATCGCTAGTCCGTACTGTGTAGAAATCTGTCCCCGGAAGATATGTGAATTGACGTTTTCCTCATAGAGGATAATTGACGTCTCCTGTGCTTCCGTTACAACCGTTAAATCTGTCGATTCAACCTTGAAGGAGTCGAGATTCAAGTCCGCGTCCTCCAGTCGAAAATGAAGGGGCATCCCCACATTAAAGTGCCCAACTGGGGTTCCATCTCCCCGGGTGATTGTGAGATACCCGCGAATTCCTTTGTTGACGTAAGCGAAATCTTCAACGACGGGGTTCACCCCTCGAAAATTCGGTGTATAGGTTGCTTGTATCTCTTCGTCACCTTGCACCTCCAAAGTTTCATCAGCAATCGGCGTTGTGCCGTATCGGGTCGGGACAGAACCGATAAAAATTCCTTCAGTCCCCGACTTCTCATAGAGTGTAACTTCAACCTCATCCCCTGTTTTATCGCCGGTGACCGTAATCTTTACTTCAGTGACTTCGACAACTGTGCTGAGGAGCAAATCTTCGAGCCAGAAGGCGATTGTTTGACCGGCGTTAAAGCTACCCAATTCATGGCTGCGAGCAAAATTTCTCGGCGGTGATGTGAAGCTGGGGATGGTTGCCTCGGGATTGAGCAACGAATCAACGGCGGACGCGTCAACGATGCGTAGCACGCCCGCACTGCTGCCCAACACGACGGCTTGGAGCTGGGTTTGAACTCCCGTTTCACCGGTTGTGGTAATTTCGTCGAGATATACAGCGGTGATGGCCTCTTTGTCCGTGATTTGTAGGATTTCATCTGTGGTGATTGGTGCGCCATCCTTGCTGATTGATGGTTCCCCTTTTTGGGTCCATAAATTTCCCTCAAAAACCGCACTGTTGTTTGAGATCTCACGCAAAATAATCCGAACCTTGTCAGCGAGGACATTACCTAAGACTACTATCTGTACAGTGTCGGATACCCTTGGGGATCGATTCAGATCCTTATCCCTCAACCGAATCCTTAATCTTTCACCCGCGTTGAAACTGCCGGTGCCCACAGTAGAACTGCTGATAATGATTCCACTGTCCGCCCCGTAAATTTCCAGTTGACCACTATCACCTGTTTCGACAGAGAGCTCCACCTGAATCGGCACCTGCGTTGCCCCCGTATTCTGTAGCGCATCAATATAAGTGCATGTCACAATGCCCTCACCCTGTACCTGTAAGACCTTGTCGTTCGGAATAGGAGTATTACCATAGTCGGTTTTAATCTCACCGCGAAAGATGTCCACGCTGTCTGCTGTTTTAACCAAAGTCACATTAGTACTATCCTGAACTGTGTCTTCAGTGAAATCAGTTTCAAGCAGTTGGGCAACTGCGTTTGTGGTGCTGAGATCGGCATCCTGGATTTCCAAAATCAGCGTATCACCGGCTCGAAAACTCGATATTTCAAGATTTTTAGCCAAAGCGTAGTCAAAATCTCTTTTGTTATAGACCTTGAGTTCCCCTGTTATACCGACATTTGCCGTGCAGGTATCATGAAATTCGACATTGGTTTCGCCGGTAGATTGCAGTTCGTCAATATAAATGGCTCGTACCCTCTCCGTGCCTTGCACTTGCAAGATGTCATCCGTCTCCTGACGCTGTGTGTCGTAAGCGGTTTGGATTAAACCGAAGAAAGTTCCCTGGACAGGGTAGACCCGGGCACCTTCCCCTATGGATGGAAACAGTTGCACCGTTTCGTGGTCTTTCAACCGCTCTCCAATGAGCGTGATTTTAACAGATTCATCGGTGATATCCGTGTCAAAGAGGCGGACGTAGAGCCTGTCACCCGCGTTAAAGTTTTCCAGATTGGTGACGTAGTTGGCTTTGAGAATGTCGAGTACCCCATCACTACCAGCCATAACCTGTGCTGTGTCTGTGACCGTAATTTGCGTGTTTCCAGAGCCACTTAATGCGTCAACATAGCTAACCATCACGACCTCTTTGCCCGTGACTTCAAGCAGGTTGTTGGAGGCGTCTGCACTTGTTGCATATTGGGTCCTAAATTGTCCTGTGAATTGGCCCGAAACGTCAGGTGCCTCTTTCAGGGTGAGTTGATACCGGTCCTTGAGTCGATCGCCATTTAGGAGAACATCGACAGTCTCCCACCGATCCAAATCTGTGTCACGCACCAGAACAGCGAGGGTACTACCTGCTTTGAAAAATTTCTGATTATCCAAGAACGGGAGACCATCTATCCGGAGCAATTCGACTCCTCCCGTGTCGCCGATGGTAACGCTTGCCTGTGCACTCACCGGGACGTTTGTTTCGCCGGTGGATTGAATCTTATCTATATATATTGCTGCCGCTATCTGCTCACCTAATGCATCCAAACGCCCATCATTCGGTGCTGGAGCCTTACTATACCCTGTAGCAATCGATCCGACATAGCGTCTCTGCTCCGGTTGGTAGGTCAGCTTAACAGGTTCAGTCTCGCCTGTTTCAGGTACAACCAGTTGGACAATTATCCCCATATCGTGGGGTGTCAATGCGCCAACCGCTTGATCTGCCGATTTACCAATTTCCTTGAGCAGATCGGAATCTTCGACCTGTATGTACAGGGTTTCACCCAGCTGGAACGCCTCGACGGGTTCGCCAGACTTCGTCGTGATTGCGATTGTTCCGGTCAACCCAATGTTCACTCCCACAGTGGTGCTCACGGTGCGGTCTTGTTGGGTACTGCTATAGTAGGGATCGATATATCTCAAAGAGACCGTCTCCCCACCACGCACAAAAAGCGTTTGCGAATCTGCCCCACCTTCCACGCTTCCACCATAAGCAGTAGCAATCTTCGCCGCAAAGAGGGAACTGTTCCGATCGAAATCGTTATTCGGATTATCATCAGTGAGCGAGGTAAAATCGGACTCATGGAGGACAATTGGCATCGATTGGCGGCTTGTATCATTTCGCAATTTGGCCTCGATCCATTCCACCTGATGCCGATCTGTATTCCGGTCAGCGTCCCACACACAGAGGGTCAGCGTATCGCCGGCATTAAACGACGTAATTGATTGGGCTGCACGCGCATCCATTAACATCGTACTCCCGCTGACTCGGTTTACAAGTTCAACTTCATTCCAGCGGCTTGGCGGAGCAGTAAGCTCGTCCGAAGCGTATGCGAACCATCCAGATGGGCCCTTCGCTAGATTGAGGTTGACCATGATGTAATTGAGGCCGATAGAACGGTCAATCGCTGGTTGAAACGCATTTAACACCAAATCTTTAGGAATTCTGGCTTCAACGATATACCCCGTCTTCGTTTTCGCAGCCTGCGCTTCGATATGCTCGTGAAAGTCGATGTTTTTCGGGATGGCGTCAAGGTGATGATGTATCTGAGACGGATGTACCCGGGGCTGCGGACGATGTGGATCGAGAATGGTAAAAACAAGGTGGTGCTCACTGGAGGTATACATACCCGGGGATTGCCTCAGCGTCGTATCGACAAATAGATGCAATGCCTCGTTACCCCTGGATTTTCGCGGTTTTGGATTGGGCTCAGCGTGTCGGTTGATGATTCCTGCAATATACAGATTATCATCATCCCACTGTGCGTAGAGCACTACAGGCGAATCCGCAGGGTTGTCGTAGCCCTGAGAAAGCATTGGGTAGAGCAACGGCCACTCATCTAGCGTTCCATCAATCACAACTTTTTCGCTCATACGAATCGCCTGCCCGATTGTTGTGCCATTCAATTCTGCCGATTCAGTGTGGGCGTGGTCTACTCCGGTAGTTGGATGGGCTTCAAAGATAGAAACCTCCGAAACCGCTGCATTCGGACCGGCCAAACGGTTAAAGTGGAGGCCAATCTCGCCATCGGTATAAGCCTCACTTGGAATCGCGTAGGTATAGGACTCCGCCCTGCCTCTCGGAAGGACGAGTGCGCCGTGCAGCAGAAAGCCGTCAACATCAAGGTTCTGTATCCGGATGCCACCCTTTTCCTGAAGATAGGTTACTTTCAGCCAGTATAACAACGATGGCTGCAGATCGGTGAATCTGAGACTGACAGTATCGTAATGGTAAGCAAAGCTCCTCTGGCTCGGTGTATTGCCCGCCTCCACTGCATCTGAGGCGTCGCCTTCCGGTAGCCGGTAACGGCTTTCATCGCCTACGTCCCTATCAAACGCGAAGCCTTGGACCAAATGGGGTGCCAAGGCGTTTCCACCTTCACCCAGATTTTCATAGTGCATCTGCACTGCGTTGTACTCATCTAATCTGGCGTTAATCAGAGGAGGCAGCCGGTAGGTGTCTGTGAAAACCTCAAGCTCTCGAATCTCAGGATAATCTCCGTACCAATCCCCCTGTTCAATTTGCAGACGGATATAACGTCCCGATATTGGCATCTGGAATTGACGGAAGTGTGTAGCAACCTCATCAGCGAGTGTATGGGATACATAGACTTCTGTGTAGGCCCGTCCGTCATCGCTGACGGAAAATTGATACCGCTTGAGGTTGTTTCCGGGCCCATCTGTTGTCAGCCGTACACCGTAGATTTTCTGATTCGACCCGAGATCGCCGGTCACGTGAATCGCGCTTGTTGGCCTCTTATAGGAAATTTCTGTCGCTTTTTTTCCGTCTCCCTGCCTTACCTCTTTCTCTATCCGTTGTGCCGCAACCCATTTGGAGCTTTCAAAGGGAAGCAAATCCCCCAGCTGCTGGAGCTCAGTAGCGTTGTAGTTTGCGTCAAGTACTAGAATTGGACTATGGGACTGATAGCGGGGACCGACGCGAAACGTATCTTTTTGCAGTTGTGGCTTGTTACTGAACCAGTCGTTGATGACGACTTGCACCCAGCGTGCTTCAATCGGAAGGGGGAGGGCCTGTAGGGGATATGTATATTCGCGAGAACTGCCCGTATAAGAAAAAGCCCGTTCAAACCGTTGCCCAGCGCGATCGGTATGGACAAGGATGTCATACTGCCCGGGACCGCTCTCATCGGGGTTCTCAAAGTGGATTTCTGCTTTATCAATTTTATAGACAAACCCTAAATCATACGTTGTGACAATCGGATCCGTTCGCAGAATGCCAGTGTAGTGGAGGGGTTCATTATCGAGGGTACGAATAGGGGCGATAAAATCTTGATCGGCAACCGGTACAACCGCCCCACGCGGAAAAAACAGGAATCCGAGAAGCAAGGCACTTCCGCCGAGTATCAGGTATTTTAAGGTCATAGGCGTCAGATCTCCTTACAGCCGTGAAATATGATCTGTTTGAATACACCCCGAAGAAAACAATGATAAGAGTATATATCACGTCTTACAAAAAGTCAAAAACCATAACATTTTTTTTAAAGTTGTATGTGCACTTAGAGTCTGTTTGAAGAGTCATTTAACAGAAAAGTGGTCGTAATTTGAGGGCACATTCTCGTTATATTCGGTAAAACGTGTCAGGTCAATGGTAGGTGCTTGGTTTCCAAGCCCGATGGGGTTGGGAGATCCAATCCCTATCCTGCGACACCGCTCGCAGTAGATTGACAAATCCACTGTACCGTGGGGGAATTCCTTGCTTCTTAAAACAGATTCTTAGATGGAAAATGTAGGGAGGAAATACGGGAGACGGTAGGGCTTTAATTAACGCATTTAATAGTTTTAGACTTAACAATCTATTGTGTTTGCTATTGTTTTTGTGATATTCTATGAGTGAACTTGCCAATCGTTGTGAATAATTCATGGCAATCCTAAGTCGCCTTACCTATAGGAGACATTTGATGTCTAACCTGTTGGGCAACACCGTTTCGCTGGGCATGGCGAAATTTCTGACTCACCATCTACATGTGGACAGGCTTTTCTTGGCCTCTACCATCAAGGCAATCCCAACAAACCACTTCGTGAGTGAAATCTTAGTCCCTTGAAACAGGGTGCCGGACAAAACATTGAAACTCGACTTGCATTGGTGGCAATTCCATCGCCCAATTTTATCATTTTCACGTTTTCTGGCAACTCTATCACTCCCACAATGGGGACACGCCGGGGTCTCTCCCCACCGGACGTTTTCGAGGTGCTTCATACAATTTTCATGAGTCGAAAATCGCTCGACAATCTCAAGTAAATTCATGCTTGACTCCTTTAGTCATGTATTCATGAGGGGTTAGATGATATTATTATCTCATATCATTATCGCAAAAATACGCCAAAAAGTCAAGCCTGTTTCTGTTAATTGCGATAAATTATATCATATTCAGTTACTTAAAACCTACTTTTTCTGTTTAATGGTTCATCTGTGCAGGTTCACTGATTCATGCTTGAACAGTAAGGGAAATTATGATATAGTAATCCAAATTGCTTCCTATGGGCTAGCAAAATCAATATTGAGTTTCAAAGCAATCCGAAAGGTAGAGTGATGCCGCAGTTACGCCAAAAAATTCTCGTGCTTTATCTGCACACACCAGATTTGAACAGCCATGTCGTCGCTTGGTCAATGTATGATGGGACAGGAAAAACGAGTCCTACAACAGGCGATAGCGACAAACCGCCCTATAATTCCGCCGTCGAAGCGATGCAGCACGGCTGGCGCGTAGTTCAATTCCCGCAGCAATTCCCCGCCTATCCGGGCATGGAATACCATACCTCATATCTCAGATTTGAATACATTCTCGAAAAAATGGAGGAAATTGATGATTGACAGACAGTATTTGCTGAGCTCCAAACAGATGGCAAATTTCGTGGCTGATGGATATCTTCGCTTCGATGAGTTGGTTCCTACAGCACTAAATGAAGCTGTCCACGCAGAGATGGAAGACCACGGCATTGGACGTGGGACCGCCGGCACTCCCTTGAGTGAAGTTTGGCCCGAATCTTCGCCCATTGGGTCTGTCTTTCGGCTCCCTGAAGTTCAAGGAATTATCCACAGCCTTGTTGGACCTGATCCGCTTTACGATCACCACGCCGTCCACATTGTCAACGCCGGTAACGACAGAGGGCAGATTTGGCATGCGGATGCGATTATTGACACCCGCCTGCACTTTGACATTCAGTTCTTTTATTTCGCGCACGATACGCCGCGCGAGATGGGTGGCACCATGATCTTGCCCGGCAGCCACTATCGCCGCATCTGCGAGACGGACGTAGCTCGGTATCACAACTTCCTAGAGCAGCTGCCAGTCGTGTGCCACGCTGGTACAATCTTAGTGGTCCATCACGGTATCTGGCATTGTGCTCAACCCAATCTGACCGACCGCACGCGATATATGTTCAAGCTGAGGCTGAATCCAACGGTGCGCCAGATGTGTCTCTGGAATACCGACGATATCGAGGAGCCATCAATTTCGGGCATTCTGGGCAAAAATCATAAGTGGTACGGCAATGATGTCCGTCTGGAGATTGTCAACCGGATTAAGTTCTGGCGGTTCTTAATTGGGAATGACAAATTCGATGTGGGCTACTGGATGGGACGGTTAGAGAATCTCCCGGAAAATGTGCTTGAAGCGGCATGATGTATATAACATACCGGGAAAAAGGCAGGTTGCAACCCCTTGGTAACTGTCATTCTTTCTGCTTTGTTTATCTCTCTTTTTCTGTGCAAATTTTGCATACTCTCGTAAATTTTGCGTAGTGAATAGCGCGTACTTAGGCAGGTTTTGCAGTTTGCCCCTCTGTTTTTGAACCTTCCGAAGCATATATTGGCTGGCATAATTCTTGCTAATTTGTAATCGTCTAAGAATATAATTTGGAAAGTAGGCGATGACATCATGGCACGAGAGTTAAGACGCAAAAGTATCCACCTTTTAGGATTGGTCTTTCCTATCCTGTACATCTTCACCACACGTTACACGGCCATTATTGCTGTCGGGGGGCTCCTAGCTATTGTTCTTGGGGTTGAGCTGCTCAAGGTATTTCTCCCTGCATTTCGGGTTATATTCGTACGTATCTTTTCCCCGATGCTGCGTTCCCAAGAGCGGAGGGGCGGGCTCACCGGGACCACGTACTACCTTATCGGATCCTTTCTCTGCATACTTTTCTTTGATAAAACGCTGGCAATCGTTTGTCTTGGCTTCCTTACCTTGGGGGACCTGTTTGCAGCGTTGATTGGGAAGCAGTGGGGACGGATTAAACTCTTTTCCCGAAAAAGCTTAGAGGGCAGCCTCGCTTGTTTCGTTGTGTGCACGGTGATTGCACTACTAATGAGGTTCCACCCGGCCGTCGCAATCACCGGGGCAATCGTTGCAACATTAATCGAACTCTTACCCCTTGGAGTAGACGATAACGTAGCGATGCCCTTAATATCAGGGTTGGCAATGCACCTATTAATTAGCAATTGGCAATTCTAGCACTTTAACAACGAAGGGGACTACCTCTCAATAGAAGCAGTCCCCTCTCTGTAAGGTTTGGGATTTGACCGATAAATAGACTTTCCGATAATACTTCTGTTGAACCGTGCCGCTCCACGCTTCCTTCCCTTTTTCTTTCTGTTTCCATCCTTCCAAATTGAAATGAAAATAGATACCTGCTAAGGTTACAAGGCAATCGCCTGTAAATAGTGTATACGACTTTGGCATCCCCTAGCCACAGCACTTGCCCTCGATGAAATCGGGGGTTCCTAACCTATGGTTCCTGCTGCATAATTTCTATAGCAGATGCAATTCCCTTAAGTGAACACAGAAAACTACCGCTCCACTCGTGAGGTACTATATCACCGTTTTCGCGTGGAAAATGGGTGCATTTTTCCGTTTCATACAAAACGACCGTAACCGCTTGAACACAGGAAGCTACCGTTATACTAATCCAAGTTGCTAGTAGTAGGCACACTCCGTATGCCGTAACCACTGTTCGATCATTCATCAACCTATTTCTGTATATCTAGTGTTCAGTGGGTTAATGAACTAATGAACCTATAATGACCTTCTTATGCATTACATTCCAGGTACCGTATTCAAATAGGCATCAGAACAACAACTAGGGCGTGTTGACTTTTTGCTGTAGCCAATTTTCTGCAGATGCTGTAAGTCGGTCGAGATTCATATCTTGACAAAATACCCACTGTTGCGTAATAGTATACGGTGAATTGAGCCATGACTATTGTGCAATGTTCTAGATATTTTCGATTTTTGCCAACCAACCTACAGTGGGGTAACCACAAGTTTCTTAATCCCGATCTATCGAGGCTTCTTAGTCCCGATGCTTGATTAGGTGTTTGAGTCTATCCAAAATACTACCTCAGATGTATCAATATTGCTTCAATTTGTCAACTGTCAACGGAACCTAGTAACTTGGGTTGATATAACATAGACAAGTGAAAACTGATATGATAAAATTTTTTGGGGTGAACTAATGAAATTGATATTGGAATGTCTGGTTGTTCCACCTTTCGAGTCAAATTGTTGGATTCTCGGCTGCAGTGAAACGCAGACAGCCGTTGTGATTGACCCAGGGGACGAAGCCGGCAGCCTTAAAATACTGGAAGCGCACCAATTGACGCTCAAATATCTGATACACACGCACGGACATCTAGACCATGTTTCTGCCACGGCTGTCATCCAACGAGAGACGGGCGCGCCGGTTCTCATCCACGAAGCAGACCAGATTCTCTTGGATAATCTGACACTACAGGGCACAATGTTTGGATTCACAGCACCAGAACCCCCAACTGTAGACAAGTACATCTGTGAAGGAGATAGAATTGATTGGGGACAGTATACGCTATCCGTGATTGAAACCCCCGGACATAGTCCCGGCGGTGTCTGTCTAAACCTCGAAGGAAAACAGATTCTTTTCGCAGGTGATACGCTTTTTCAGGGCAGTATTGGACGCACAGATCTGTGGGGTGGAGATTATGAACAGTTACTGGACTCAATCCGGGAACAGCTCTGGCAGCTAGACGACGACACAATCGTTTGCCCTGGACACGGGCCACGCACCACAATCGGGAAAGAAAAACGTGAGAACCCATTTCTGCAAGGATTGTAATGCCTATGAACAGATCAGAACCGAAGTACGGGATTGTCATATTTAAGGACGTAATGGTGCCGATGCGCGATGGAGTTCGATTAGCGACCGACATCTATCGACCCACCCTCGATGGAAGGCTAGTTTCCGGCACATTTCCCGCCATTCTGGGGCGTACATCATACGACAAGAACAGTCCACAGATGTGGGTGGAGCCGGTGGCTGAGTACTTTACCCGGCACGGATACGTGACGGTCATCCAAGACTTGCGCGGACGCCAGCGTTCCGAAGGCACAGGGCAATACTTCCACACAGCCAATGTCAATGAAGGCCCCGATGGGTACGATACCGTCGAGTGGATCGCTGCCCAACCTTGGTCGAATGGGCGCGTGGGGACGGTGGGCAGTTCACACGGCGCGATTATCCAGAGCGTGATGGCACTTTACCAGCCGCCGCACCTGACAGCGATGTGGCAGGATGTGGGACCCACCAACATCTACGCACACGAGGCACGTGAGGGCGGGGCGATGGCACTCCACATGTTCGGTGCTCTGTTCCTACACGCCCACGATTCACAGGAGATTCGGGACAACCCCGTAGCGAAGAATTCAATTGCTCAGGCGATGGAGCGTATGCGCGAGCTGGTCTATTCAACCCCCTTCAAGCCAGGACATACGCCCCTGGCAGTGGTTCCCAACCTTGAGCAGACCCTTTTCAACTACTACTATCGTGGTGAGTATGATGAATTTTGGCAGCAGGATTGTTGTGACCAAGAGCGTTACTTCGATCGACATATAGATGCCCCTTCGGTTTTCAGTGGTGGTTGGTACGATCCCTTCTCAGTTGCGACAACGAACTACTTTGTGACCATGTGCAAGCAGAACAAGACACCCCAACGCCTGGTGATCGGGCCCTGGAATCACGGGGCCATGCGTGGTGCTGGAGCCTCATACGTAGGCGATGTGGACTTCGGGCCCGATGCTGCATGGGGCGACCAAATATATAATAAAGAGCGTCTCCGCTGGTTCGATCGCTGGTTGAAAGATATCCCCAATGGGTTGGAGGATGACCCACCAGTACGCATCTTTGTGATGGGCGGAGGCGATGGCAGGCGCAACAGCGAAGGACGTTTGAACCACGGCGGTGTGTGGCGGTCAGAAATGGAGTGGCCCCCTAACCGCACGAAATACACCATCTATTACCTCCACACCGGTGGGAAGTTGAACCCGAACATGCCGGGAGAGAATGCCCAGCCCGTCCGTTTCCTCCATGATCCAGACAATCCGGTGCCGACCATCGCTGCAAATGTCACAGGATTCTACGAACAGGTAGCCTTAGGAGAAGGGATGGCACCCCAGTACACACCACCCAGAGCACGGATGTGCAGCATTATTATGGATGGTGCAGCACACCAGAAGGAAGAGCCCGGCATCGTCGGGGCTAAACCGCCGTATCTCCCCCTTGCGGCGAGACCCGATGTTCTCGTGTTTCAGACTTTCCCGTTAAATAAAGACATTGAGATTACGGGAGCAATGGTGGTGAAGTTGTGGATTTCGTCTTCGGCGGTAGACACTGACTTCACAGCAAAGCTAATTGATGTCTATCCGCCGAACGAGGATTATCCCGCTGGCTACCACATGAATCTTGTTGACTCTATTATCCGTACCCGTTACCGGGACGGTTGGGAACAGGCGAAGTTGATGGAACCGGGTGAGGTGTATCAGGTCCAGATTGCCTTGCCACCGACTTGTAATCTATTCAAGGTAGGGCACCGGATTCGGGTAGATATATCGAGCAGCAACTTCCCACGATTCGACATCAACCCGAACACCGGCGAGCCGATGGGGCGACATACGCATACTGTCGTAGCACAAAATACAGTGTACTTGGACCGCAATCGTCCTTCGCGCATTGTGATGCCTATCATTCCCCGGTGAGTGGTGTTGGAACTGTGAAAGACTGATAGTATTAACATCTCATAAAATTGGAGTCTCGTATGCAAACAGTACGTGTGGCAACCTTTGATGGTCCCGGAGCAGCACCCCAAATTCAAACTGTGCCTCGACCAAATGTTCCCGACAAAGCGGCACTAATCCAAGTAGGTGCCTGTGGGGTGTGCGGCACTGACCTACATATCCTCAAAGGACATTGGCCCAAGCCGCTCCCCTGGCCCTTTACGCTGGGGCATGAATTGGCTGGCGTTATTGTTGAAAAGGGACCTGCCCTAGAAGTGGACTTTATGGGCAACCCATTGGCTGTTGGGAGCAAAGTCATGCTGCCACCGTTGATGCCTTGCGGGGAATGTTACTACTGCGCCCACTACCCGGAACACGCCAATTGCTGTCTCAACCCGACCTACTATGGCCGCTACTTGCCCTTTGACAAACCACCACATCTATGGGGTGGATGGGCAGAGATGGTCTATGTCGATTTGGAGATGTTGCCAGCGACAAAGATTTACCGTTTACCGGACAACATGTCGTTGATGTTGGGTGCGTTGACTGAACCTTTAGCCTGCTGTATCCGGGCACTCAACCGCGCCGCATCAATCAACGGTTTCCGGTTCGGTGATACCGTAGTCATCCAAGGCTCTGGCCCGATTGGGGTGCTAATGATTACCGCCGCAAAGGAGATGGGGGCGGGTCGTGTTATTATGGTAGGCGCACCTGAGAATCCGCGACTCGCCTTGTGCCGCGAGTTTGGCGTAGAGGCTACCGTGTCGATTGAGGAACATGGGACAGCGCAAGCCCGGATTGACGCTGTCAACCAGATTGTCGGAGGCTTTGGTGCAGACCTTGTAATCGATTGCAGCGGTCACCCCTCAGCAGGGCCGGAGGGAATTGAGATGCTTAGGGCTGGGGGTACTTATGTGGAGATGGGGCAATTCACCGACGCAGGCTCTATCGAAACCAATTGGCACCGCATCTGCATTAAAGATATAAAGCTGGTGGGAAGCTGGGGGATTACCGCCAACGACCTCCCCGCAGGAATTGACATGCTCGATCGAGCCCGGGATCGCTATCCTTGGCGTCGGATGCAAACGGAGTTTTCCTTTACCGAAGCAGGAGTAGCGGAGGCTGTACAGTGTGCTATGACGATGCGTTGCGTCAAAGCCACCATCCTGCCAAATGCAACTATCAACTGATTTTCCAAATCGGGATAGCCTTATGTTAAGAAATCGTGCAACAGAAATCAATTTAGTTCACTCGTTCATTAATGAACCCATGAACAAATGGTTTTCATGTTTCACGCTCTCAATATTTTGCACTCTCTTTTGATATGAACCTCAGGATATATTCATCTCACGATTCATTGCCCAGCATCAACTCCACCTGATCCGGCGGGGAATAGAAGTAAGAACCAGCCTTCCACTCGCCAATATCCCCAATCAACCGTCGCTGCCGGGGCGTACACCGCTCCAACAGTTCGGGGGACGCCTTTTCAAAATCGAATGCCCGCAGGCATTGGTGGACGTAGCAATAAATCAGCGTTTTACGAGGCTTATCCGATCTGTTTGCAACGAAACCGTGCCACATCGCATGGGGAAAGATAGCCACGTCACCTGCTTCCACGCATAGCGGCAACGCTTCCGGGATATACGGTCCCTCCTCAAATCCGCTGTCTGGAAAGAGACGGTTGTGGCTGCCGGGGACGACCGTAAAGTTACCCATATCCGGTTCAGGCAAATCCGTCAGGAAGTATTGGAGTTTGATCTGGAACGGCAGACTGCTCTCACTCACTCGTATCTGTCGCATCGCCTGACCGCCATCTGTGTGCAGCAGTCCCTTCCCTTCAGGGTCTGTCGGTCGGACAATTACCTCAGACATACTCAGGTGTATGTAAGGACTCATCAACTCAAGCACAATTGGAAACGTCACGGGGTGATCCATCAAATCGACAAAGATGTCGTGCTCCTCCATAACGTTTCGCCTATCTAGTCCTGCGTCCGGCTTCACATCGGGTTGTTGAAGATGTTCCTCGTACATCCGATCAACAACAGCTGTCAGGTTCTCAATCTCCTCTGAAGAAAGCACGCCTTTCAGAACTAGATAGCCATCTTCCTTCCACCGCTGCTTCTGTTTATCGGTTAAGATACTTTCCTGGCCTTCAATTAATAGAGCCGTGTCCATGGTGACCTCCTTGAAAATCCCTCAAAATATATGTTGACTCAGACATTCAGAGAAATGGTGCAACGCTGCTAATTCATTTAACAGGCGCAGGGCGTCGATTGGCACTTGGGACAGCCATCGGCGTAAATTTTTGCAGCTTCGGTCAGATTGACACCGAGCAAGCTAGCGAGTGTTGATAGCCACGCAAATACATCGGCAAACTCAGCACGGAGCCGTTCCATATCCCGTTGCTCGCGTCGAATCTCTTTGGCGAGTTCTCCAACCTCCTCAACGAACCAAACAAATGTGCCTTCTACACCACGGTCAGCATCTCGATCATAGTAGATTTGCTCAATAAGACTTTGAAATTCTTGGATAGTCATTGTGGATTTTCAAAAATACACTTCTGATTTAGTTCTACATCGTGTATACTTTGGCGCGTAGCGAAAATAGAAAATCTCTATCGAAAAAAAGAGGTAATAGGAATTATGGCAAATGACAACACATGGCCCAATCTCAAAAGAGATTTGAGATTCTATCCATCTAAATGTCAGCATCCGCGGCGGCTTTCCCAAGAACAGATCGAATTTTACAATCAGAATGGCTATCTAAAAGGATTTCGCATTTTCAATAACGAAGAAATAACTGCGAACCGACAATATCTCGATAAGTTACTCGCGAATCTCGAACCGACAAAAGTAGCTACTCAATCAACGGCTATCATAAACACTGCCAGGGTATCTACGACCTTGTCGTGAATCCAATCATCTTGGAATATGTTCAAGATTTACTCGGACCGAACTTTGTCTGCTGGGGAACGCATTATTTCTGCAAGATGCCCGGCGATGGAAAAACGGTCTCATGGCATCAAGATGCACATTACTGGCCCCTTACCCCTTCAAAGACCGTTACCGTTTGGCTTGCCATTGATGATGCGGATACCGAAAACGCCTGTATGCAATTTATCCCTGGATCCCATCGCCGCGGAGAGCTAAAACATCACGCCAGCGATCCCGCTGAGGACAATGTGCTATACCGAACAGCCGAAGCCACAGAGATTCGCGCTGAGTCCGTTCCTACCGAGTTAAAAGCAGGTGAAATTTCCCTGCATTCCGACCTATTGCTGCACGGTTCTCCGCGCAACAACTCCAATCGTCGCCGTTGCGGACTGACAATGCGCTACGCTTCGACAGATGTGATTGCTCACGAAGGGTGGAATCAGAACAGCATCCTCTGTTGTGGCGTAGATGCCGGCAAAAATTGGGTGGACCTCCAACGCCCCGAGAAAGAGGTTGTATGAAAGTCCGACGCCGGCTCACGATTTCTTAACATACACCTGAAAATTTAATCGGATTCATGGCAGTACAGAACAGTCTGTTCCAAACCGTCTTGGAAAGATGTCTGAGACCTCCACTCCAAATCCCTCTGAATTTTTGCAGGGCTGAGGGCGATGCGATGAATTTCGCCAAGCCTTGGCTCCGCATACACAGGAGACATTTCAACGATGTCCTTACACCCCATGATAGAACCGAGAATCTGTTTCAATCGACAAAAGAGCTCATTGAGACGGGTTTGCCGACCGGTGCTGACATGATAGATCTCTTGGTCGCCCCTCTCAAGAGCCAGCAGATTTGCCGTAATCGCATCCGAAATAAAGAGATAGTCCCGCGTGGAGCTGCCATCCCCATAGATGGTTGGAGGGATTCCTTTCAGTATTGACTGAGCAAAGATGGCAATCACCCCCGCGTCACTGTGTAGATTTTGCCGAGGTCCGTAGATGTTGGCGTAACGCAAAACGGTGTAGTTGAGTCCTGCGTTGACTGACGCGAGAAACAGGTAATGCTCAACGGTGTGTTTACTAATCCCGTAGGGAGAAATCGGGGCGATGGGGTGCGCTTCATCAACGGGGAGATAGATGGGTTCCCCATAGACGGTGCCACCACTAGAGGCGTAAATCACCTTTTTCACGCTATGCTCGATGCAACACTGGATAAGGCGAATCGAGCCAATAATGTTGTGTTGGGCATCAAGAGCCGGATCGGCATTGGATCGGCTGACACCGTTTTGTGCCGCATGGTGGTTGACAATATCCGGTTGCTCTCGCTGAAAGATTTTATCGAGCTCCGAATCCAAGAGGGACACTTCGTAAAATCTCGCACGCGGGTTGAGGTTGTGTCGGTATCCGGTCGCCAAATTGTCAACGACAACCACTTCGTGTCCGAGTTGGAGCAACCTATCAACCAGATGCGAACCGATGAACCCGGCACCCCCGGTCACTAAAATTTTCATATCGCCCCTCCCTAACACGAATTTAACGCAAGGACACAAAGAAAACCGTAAAGATAGGTTGAAACGTGATACATAAAATAAACCACCCCAAAACATGGACGGTTAAACAGGGCAACCCCAGGGGTTGCACGATTTCTTAACGCAGGTGTTCTTTTTTATAGTGTCTTAGCGTTGAATTTATCTTCAATTTTCAATCGTCTCGGAGTGTTGATGAAACGAGAGCTCAGAACGGACAACCGAAAATCCCATACGGGTATAGAGCTGAATCCCCCCAAGGTTCTTCGCTTGGGTGCCGACTTGGATCTCTGAGGTCTTTCCTTGATAATGCCTGATAGCTGTCGCGACAAGTGCCTTACCGATTCCCCGCCTTTTCCGTACTCCACTCCGAGAGTTCCCGATCTGCTTTGGACCGGAGCAGCGCAACCCCAACGAGGGGTTCTGCCCATCGGCACCCATCACGTAGAGGTCATTAGTTATAACGTGCCCTCCCCATTAGACACGAAGGCAAGCCGTGCCTGTGCCTCAACGCATACCATCAGCAGTATTAGACCTAACACTACAACGCCAGCTAAAATCAAATGTGCGAGATTGTATCTGCGGTGCATCTATTATTCCTCTTCTGTCCTCAAATCGATTTATTACCCTTTGGGGTTAATAGAGGTCAGCTGGTGTCGGCAGCCTCTTTCCAATTAAAGTAAGGGGTGTGCACCAATATATCTCTTATTATTTAACATATTCCCAAGCCAAAAGGGTTGGGATTCTTACTTATTCCTTTAGACTTAGAATTGCTCTATCCAGACTTCAGCGTGGGCATCAATCGTTTTTTGCAATTTACGGTTGCCGTGAGGGCTATACATCTTGAAATTGTAGGTTTTCATCAGAGGGGCTTTCTATCTTTCGTACCTATTTCACGAGGGTGTGGGAACCCCCATCGTGCGATAGGGGTGAAAATCTCCCACGAAAGACAAGATAAGTATACCCCATTTTGTCTACGATTTCAAAAAAAATGCGAAAGCAAAGTATATCCCAAAGATAAATCTATCGGCCTAGCGCAATAGTCAGGGCTCAACCGATCATGAACATTGCGCGACATTTTCTGGTGTTGGATTCGAGGGCTCAACTGCCTAAGTCCTACTCTTGAAAAATTAGGGCAAACAAGAGATTTGGGGGAAAACACTTGACAAAAAAGCGGGAGTCTGTTACGATTTTTTCCTTCCTAACATGGTCCATCTCTATTATGAAAGGACAACAGAATGATTACCCAAAAAGTTCTAGGAGCATATACCATCGTTGGAACGCTTTCTCCAACCGAACAGGCGGATTGGTATCGCAAAGCAGTGGAAGAATGGAATATCAACACCTTTGAAGTTCCAATTTTGGCTGGCGTACCGTTAGCACCGGAGTTAATTGAGGCATTCACCAATCTGTCCGCTTCGCTTGTGGTCACCCTTGTGGCGCAATGGGCAACAGTTGGGCAGAAAAACCCAGCATACGGTCTGTCCGCGCTGGAGGAATCGTCTCGTCAAGCTGCGATGGTAGATGCCTGCTCATCTTTGCAGCAATGTATGGCGTTATCCGAGGGGGGTATCTGTATCCGTAATGTCTTCGTCCACACCGGGGGACGTTCCGGGGAAACCATACCACACGCTATCGCCTTCCATAAGAGTTTGACTGACTTACACCAATTAGCCGCTGCTATTCTGCCGGACACCACCTTGGCAGTGGAAGTGACGGACAGTCTCCCGTTGGACCATCCGATACCGTTCCCCGCAGCCAAGAAGGCTTCACTGGCCTTACCAGATCTTATCCAAATTCTATCCTCCGTAAACCGGAAGAACGTATCAGGGCATCCTGTCGCGCTTATGGTGAATTGGGGACGCCTGCTAGTCAACGGCGATGGACCACTATCGGGTATACACCAGATTCTGGAATCGGAAGTACCACTGTCAGGTGTGATATTGTCCGGAGCCGGTCATTCGGCGGATGGATTCATGGACTCTCACAATTCGCACCTCGATCCCCAGAGTGGCTTCACTGAAGAAGATGCCATGGACTGCGCTTCTGTGCTAGCCTCAAGTTCTCAACCGATATTTCTTGGCACGAAATGTAGTACCGCCAAGGGGGACGAACAGTTGCCGATCGAAACGGTATTGACCGCGCAGGCGGAGTTGCTTAACAAGGCGAATTAATCATGAAAAAATATAAGCTGATTGCCTTGGACATTGACGGTACACTCGCCGATTCCAGCGGAAAAATTACAACGCGTACAAAGGAAGTTGTACATCGCGTCGCCCAAACAGGGGCAACCATTGTCGTTGCAACCGGACGGCGTTTCATCACAGCAAAACCGAGGGTCTTACAACTTGAGTTCCCAGAGATATTGTTGGCGGCACATAACGGCGCAATCCTCAAGCGTCTCAACGGCGAGCTTCTTCACCACCAATTGCTGCCCTGTACCGTTGCGAAAAAGGTAGTCCAGATTGCAAAGGAACTTGGGCTCCGTCCAGTTGTTTTTGAAGGAACGCAGGATTCAGCAAATATTTTTGTTGAGGACTACGGCGAGCAACTTGATGGCTGGGAACGTGAATATCTTCGGGATAATCAAGCCCACCTGAAATGGGTCGATAATCTTGCAGCAGATCTGCAGGGCGACGTGATTGAAGTCATCTCTGTCGTCCCTGGAAAGAAAGCGAATGAGATCGCTGCAATTTTTCAGAGGCGCTTAAACGGAAAGGTCAAACCAATCCTTGTAACCATCAATAACGGACGACACGCCTTTCTCGGTCTTTCCCACGCAACGGTTGGCAAAGATCTGCCACTACGCTACCTTGTCGAACAGATGGAGATACACCCATCGGAAATCCTCGCAATAGGAGACAACTATAACGATCTCGATATGTTGAAATTCGCAGGAACGGGCGTGATCATGGAGAATGCAGACAAAGCATTAAAACAACAGGGATTCCACGTGACTGCCTCAAACGATGCGGATGGCGTTGCAACGGCTTTGGAACGATTCGTGTTGGCAGGAGATGGCGTTTGAGGGAAACCTCCCATCCACCCGAAGGTTCATCTTTAAATTGAGGTTTTGACATGACAAACTCTCCAAACATTCTGCTGATTATGTCAGACCAGCATAACCCTCATTTCCTCGGGTGTGCCGGAGATGAAGTCGTGCGGACCCCAACGCTCGACCAATTGGCGGCGCATGGTGTTCGCTTTGCCAATAATCACTGTGCCAATCCCCTGTGCGTACCTTCGCGGATGACATTCTTGACTAGCCGGCATAGCTCAGATATCCGCGTCTGGACCAATCGTTGCCGTCTCCAATCCGACATACCCACCTTCGTCCATCACCTTGTCAATGCCGGTTACGAAACGGTTTTGTGTGGACGTATGCATTTTAACGGTCCCAATCAACGACACGGTTTTGAACGACGAATTATCGGGGATATCAGCCCACAATTGGGGCACATTCCCTCTTACACAGCGGGTCAAACCGCTGCCGGGGTCAAGGTTGCAGGACCGGGACGTACCGCCTATTCTCGCTATGATGAAGATGTCACACAGGTCGGCTGCCAATTCCTTGAGTCGTTGGACAAAAACCCGAGAGATTGCCCCTTTTTTATGACGGTTGGATATGTGCTACCACACTGTCCTTTCATTGCACCGAAGCGGCTCTTCGACGAATATTTTGAGAAGATTGATGTGCCACAGCTCCCTCATGGATATCATGATTCGCTCCACCCCTTCATGAAAGCGTGGCGGGAGCATCGCCGAGTAGATGAGCTGACAAACGAGCAGGTACGAATCGCCCGTGCGGCATACTACGGTCTAGTAACATTCATGGACGAACAAATTGGAAAGATTCTATCCACGCTAGCGGACACCCGTTTTGGCAAGAACACACTAATCATCTATACCTCCGATCACGGCGAAATGGCAGGTGAGCATCGGATGTGGTGGAAGTCAAGTTTCTATCAAGGCTCGGTTGGTGTACCACTCATCTTTTCGTTGCCCGGACAATTTGCCGAAGGTCGAACAATTTCTGATGTAACTAGCTTACTTGATATTGGACCGACCCTCGTTGATATCGCAGGAGGCAAACCAATGTTCGGTGTGCGGGGGCACAGCCTCAAAGAATTTTTGGTTAGCAATGGAGAGGTTTCCAATTGGCACAATACAGTGTTTGCAGAGTTGGGTGGTCTCCAGAACGATTCCCCCGCTCGGATGATTCGTCGCGGGCGGTGGAAACTGAACTACTATCACGGGTATGATCAGCCGCAAATGTTCAATCTCGAAACTGACCCCGGTGAGTGGAACGACCTCGCGGATGATACCACTTATTCAAGTATTCGAGATGAACGACTGGCCGAAGTCAGAGCGGGTTGGTCTGGTAAAACAGTGCTTCACACGCTCCAAACGACTCAGAATGACTACCAAGTCCTTGAAGAATTTGGTGAGAATACTCACACTCTCACTTTCACAGAAGATGCGCCGGATCGTTGGACAGCTCCCGATGGCTGTAACGTCTTTCCTGAGATTTAACCGATAAATCTGTATAGGATTGCAACCCGGGGCGAAACTAAAGAATCAATCGCTAGGAGAATGCCGATGCCACACTTTGTTGAACTCCAACCGCAGCATCTTGACGAATTGACTGCCTTTTGCAACAGAAACTTTGAATTTCATTCGGGTCAGTTTGAGAAGGGAATTCTGCAAAGGCGGATTTTCGACGACCCCGATTATCTACCTGATCACGGCTTTCTCTTGCGTGACAACAGGAAAACAATCGGCTTTATGATTGGCGTGTTGCGTGGAAACGAGGGATGCTTGAAACTCTTCGCTGTGGATCAGGAACACCGCAGATCAGGGCTTGGAAGCATGATGTTGGCGGAAATAGAGGCACTTTTTCGATCGGACGGTGCAGAGCGTGTGCGTATCCTGAATTGCTCACCGTGCTATTTCATGCCGGGCTTAGACCCACGTTATACCGAAGCACTCTGCTTCCTTCAATCGCACGACTACATCGCTGAGCACTATGTCCACAACATGGAGGTAGACCTGACGAGAAATCATTTTGACACCACACAGGTAGAGTCAAAACTAGCGAGAGAAGGCTTCAAAATAAGGCGTCTGGAGAGCGAAGAGGAGCAGACATTTTACGAGTGGATGTTAGGAACTTGGAGCCAAAACTGGACAACGGAAGCGTGCAATTCGCTGGAAAATACGCCGGTGACAACATTTATTGCCCTTGATGTAAATGGCAATATCTGTGGTTTCGCCACCTACGATGTAACAATGTTTCGCGGCGGGTTCGGACCCACAGGCGTGGAAGAATCGTTGCGCGGCTTGGGAATCGGGAAGGCCCTTTTTCTCCGCTGTCTCCAAGATATGAAAGTTCGTGGCTACCCGCGTTGTGAGATTGCGTGGGTTGGACCCATCTCATTTTATGCACACACCGCCGGCGCAAAGATTTGTGCAACATTTATGCAGGGAAGCAAGGTGCTGTAGAAAATAATCACTGAGAGATGTTGAGCTTGCAGCTGTGCAATACATGGTTGAACCCTGCTTAAAAATTACAGGTTATCACTTACATCAGCAATCTGCTTTAGTGCCTCAATCATCTGTTGAAATACCTCCGCCAGACGCCCTACTTCGATTGATGCCTGTTCCTCATCGTCCATTTCAAGCGCGTCCTGAATCCCCGGAAAAATGGTTGCAGCATATCCACTGTTGAGCCCGGGCGCATAAGCCAGATGCTTAAACCACGGGCGCAACCGCAATCCCGAGGCCGAGGTTAATATTTGCTCTAAGCCCTGTAAACTGCGATTAATCGCTGCAGTTTCGACTAGCTCCCCATTTTCGAGCCGAGTCGCAAGGGCACGGTGAAGATCCGCTGCAATTTTTTCCCACTCCCTGAGTAATGCCCGGAGCCGCTCGGGGCTGTTCTTTGTAATAGTGCTATGTTTATTTTCGTTTTGTAGTGCTTTTAGATAGCTGAGGAGTTCGCCAGCGTACGCTGCGTAGTCAAATGGCAAAATATCTGCATTCGCAAGGCGTAACGCTATTATTCCCCAGATTTGTGCCATCGCCACGTGATACCGAAACGTTGGATCGCCAAAACGCTCCATCCAGTAGAGGGTGTCCTGCATGGCATGATAGACACCATAGGGGCCGTAAAATCCCATGCTGATGGAGGGAATCCCAAGATGGCCGATAAAGGGGGAATGGTCAGATCCGCTGCCGAGATTGCCAACCCACGGAACATAGTTTTCCTGATTCTGCCGCCATACCTCATAAATTGTTTGATGGGTCTGAGGATCTATAACAGCTTGCGTGACCTCTCTCACTAGCGGCTTGAGTGAGGGCACAGCACTAGCGTAAAACTTCTGTCCCGTTGTTGCAATATCGACATTCAAGTACGCAATCGCCTTCTGCTGAAGCTCATCTCTTAAATCTTCTGCCCACTCAGCTGAACCGAGGATGCCGAATTCCTCGGCGTCCCAACTTGCAAAGACAATGGTGCGTTTGGGATGATACCCTTCCTTTGCGAGTTGTCCAAGACAGCGTGCTACTTCCAAGAGACTAACGGTGCCGCTACCTGGATCCGCAGCACCGTAAACCCAAGCGTCGTGGTGGTTACCAAGTATCACCCACTGGTCCGGGTTTTCTACCCCCCCTAGCTTGGCGATAACATTGTAAATTGGGCGATTCTTATGCTCACTGCGGACCTTAAGGTGAACTTTCGCGGGCCCCGGACCGATGTGGTATGCGAAAGGCAGGCCTCCCTGCCAACCTTCAGGAACATTGGGTCCTGCTAATGCTTTGAGCAACGGTTCTGCATCTCGGTAAGCCAGTGGGGCAACAGGAATTTGAGGGAGATCTGTAGCCTCTGCAATTGGAATACGATGTGCATCTTTCGTTGATGCCCACCCGGGGGTCAGCGGATCGCCGGCGTGCTGAAAAATATATTTGACTGTCCCTCGTTGAATCGCATCCGCCGACCGCCAAGGGCCGCGTGGGTAAACATCGCCCTTCATATATCCATCGTCTGCTGGGTCCGAATAGATGATCAGACCGACGGCACCCTGTTCCCCTGCAACCTTCGCTTTAACCCCTCGATAGCTACCCCCATACTTTGCGATAGCGATTTTGCCTTCGACGGAAATCCCCATCTCCGCTAGTTTCCGATAATCATCAGGTAGACCTCTGTTCACATAAATCAGATCAGCGGTCACATCACCGTCCGGCGAATAGGCGTTATAACCTGCTACGATGTTCGTTTCGTAGGAATCCTTATCCCACTCCCAGCTTTCTTCCTTTCCAACTGCGAGATAATGAGTTGGTGAAATCATTTCCACACGAACTTCGATTGGGTATGGAAGATAGACCTCGTATTCATAGATCTGCGCGTCCAATCCGTATTCCTGATACTTATTATAGAGATATTGTGCGACTTTATAACTGTTCTCCGTTCCGGCAAGGTGCGGGGCTTCCGTTAAACGCCGCAATTCCTGCCGACATATTTCGGAAGAGGTGAGCCGCTTAAATACCTCTTCATATTTTTTTTGTACAATTGAGTGTGCAGGGGTAAAACCACGAAGGTTAAATGACGTTTGTGCAAATAGTGGGAAAGCGGTGATGGCAAAATAAAATATAAAGCAGAATTGTAACCAAATTTGACGGTCATTCTTTACTCGTTCAATCATTCAGGCGTCACCTTTCTATAGATTGAGTGAGCAAGGCTCACCCACAACAGTTCAGAGATTAAAATTGCCTGCAATGATAGCATATCTTATTATGTTTGTCACTGAAATTTGTAAAGCCTTCGGGCTATTTAGTTTTCGGTTTTGGCTCATGCCCCCCTGTTTGTAAGCGCGCTTTCATGGTGCCTGCTTATGCCAGTTGTCCAGACAGTCTTTTATCCGTGTCATCCGTCAATCAGTGTTCATCCCTGATTCAGACAATAATATGGCAGAATTAAATGACCCTAGTAAATCCTACTATAACTCCGCCAAGTTCTTGTGCAGCAAAAGCAATTGACAATCAATCTGGAGAATGCTATTCTAACCCAAGTTGCTAGGCATTGAAGGTTTATGCCCGCGATAAATGAATAAATCGGTTTCACATTTCATGTCTCACCTTTGCATCCCTCAACTGAAGTATTGGATTAACCTAATTTTGATACTTTGTCTGATGGTAGTCTGCCGCTGCTCAGACAACCCAGAAATTAACCCCGCAACTGTCCGAAAAAGAACACAGCGAGGGATGGGCAGCTTATTATAAAGGGGATTTTTCTGTCGCACCGCTGCATTTTAAGCGCGTGATTGAATTGGACACAACCTTTGCCGACGCACACAACGGCTTAGTGCTACAATCCTGGCTCAATTTGCCCGGAACATTGCGCAAGAGTCCGGAGGGGTTCAATTTACCTTATACAGTTGCGTGATATTCCGGGTATTTGAAGGGATCTTGTCAGCAAGATAAGATAAATTCATAGGAGAATTCAATATGCTGCTAGAAGGCAAAAAGGCACTTATTACCGGCTCACGACGCGGGATTGGACGAGGAATCGCCCTCGCGTTAGCGCAAAACGGTTGCGATATTGGACTCAACGATATTGAACACGATGAATCCGCAGACCTGACAATTGGACTCATCGGCGAAATAGGACGCAAATGCACCTTTACGGTTGCCGACATCAGTAACACCGATTCGGTGAACGCTCTATTCGACGAATTTCTCGCTGAACATGGTCGGATTGATATCTTGGTAAATAATCCGTATTGGTCGGAAAATATGCCGTTTCTGGAAATCAGCGAGGAGGTCTGGGATCGCACGATGGCAGTGAGCTTGAAGGGATACTTCCTGTGCAGCCAACGCGCCGCAAAAGAGATGATTAATCAAAAGTCAGGCGGACGAATTGTCAGTATCTCATCCATACATTCCGTTCGGGTTTGGGAAGAAGATACCGCCTACGGCGTTGCAAAAGCGGGTGTTATTCGCTTGATGATGAGTGCGGCGCGGGATTTGGCAGGGGCGGGCATCACGGCGAATGCCATTGCGCCGGGTTGGATCGATAGCCGCGAGTTGCCTCCGGAGCGAGAAGGTGAGCGGGCACAACGGGGATACGGTGACGACGCTCTAGCGTCAATTCCGAGTCGTCGAATCGGCGTGCCAAACGACATCGCGCAGGCGGTTGTTTTTCTCTGTTCACCAATGGGGGATTATGTCAACGGCACATGCCTGACAGTAGATGGCGGATTTCTGGCGCATGGGAACACTTGAGATAGAGGAGGGGCTTGCAACTTCACCTTATCGAACCTAGCACCTATTTTAACGCTGAAGTTGATTATGTGTTAGGACACATCCATTACAAGGAACATTCATTTGAATAAAATACACCTGTTTTGCTGTACTATCCTTTCGATTCTGATTACTTGCCAGTTTACTGCTGCGGATTCACCTAAAGTCAATACTCCTCTGCCCTCTAACTCTGTTGCTGTTAGTGATGATGCACTTGCCACCTTTTTTAATCCCGCGGGTTTAGGTGCTAGGCAGCGGAACCTCAATCTATACTATCTACGCGCCTCTGAAAGCGATTTTGAGGTTGATGATGCCTTCTTTTTTTCTGCAGCAAAGGCGGGATTCGGTATGGAGTTTGCCACCGGCGAAGATGGAATCAATTTTAATAGATATACACTCTCTAGTGGCAGCGGCATCGGACCCTCGATTTATTGGGGAACCGGATATAGTTGGGTTAATTCTGATGACGAGGCTTACGACAAACTCACGTCATGGTCGTTGGGATTAATGTTTCGTCGGCGATACCTCTCAGCGGGTATCGTTGCACGAGACCTCAATCGCCCCCGTTTCCGGGAGAGAAAATTAGGGCGAACCTACGACTTCGGGGTTGCGATTCGACCCAGTACATCCCGTATAACCCTTTCAATTGATGCCCATAAAGTCGAAAAGGTGAAGGGATTGGATTTCAATTTTGCGGTTGAGGTGCACCCCTTTCGTTGGATGACATTGCGCGGGAGCCTGAACGACGATACCAGCTTTGACATCCGTTTCGGGATTAATTTCCGGCAGTTTGGGCTGGGAATGTATAATCATTTCGACGAAAATCAGGAGTACCAGCGAAGCGTGGGATATGTGTCTCTTTCTCAGGCATTTCATACAACTCGACACATCCGTCGCAACGCCTTCTTAGACGTGCAAATGGATGAGATTGAAAGAACACTCAAGATCGCCAAACAGGATCGGGAGGTCGCAGGTGCACTGATCAAGATTGGGGGGAGTCCCTACAGTATCGGTCGTTTGCAAGAGATTCGTGATGCTGTCTCGGATTTTAAGGCGAGTGGTAAGAAAGTTGTTGGCTATATGACAAACTGTTCAACAGGTAACTATCTACTCGCATCCGTTTGCGATTGGATTGTGCTGCACCCATCTGGTGAGGTACGTTTGGTGGGATTGCGTTCGGAGATTTCGTTTTACAAAGGGGTACTGGACAAACTCGGTATCCGGGCGAATCTTGAGCATATCGGTGAGTACAAATCGGCGTCAGATCTTTTCACACGAAAGGAGATGTCAGAGGCGCATCGTAAAGTGCAAAACGCAATCCTTGACGATCTCTATGATCAGTTAACCCAATCAATTGCGGATAGACGGAGCTGGACACAAGATGATGTGAAACGCCTGATTGATGAAGGTCCATTCACAGCGAAACAGGCATTGGCCCACGGCATCGTTGATCAACTTGCCTATCGCGATGAACTCAAAGGAATCGCCAAAGACCTCACCGGGAAAGACTGCCGTTTAGTCAAGGCACGTCAATATCTGGACATCATTGAATATGAACATGACTGGGAAGTTCCTCTGCCGAAGATCGCGGTTATCGAAGCAGAAGGCATGATGATGACGGGTGAAAGTTTTACAGATCCGTTCACTGGAACAAAAACGATGGGATCCACCACAATCACTCGCGCCATCCGAAATGTCCGTAGAGATTCATCGGTCAAAGCAGTTGTGCTACGAATTGACAGCGGTGGAGGGTTGGTTATCGCTGCAGACACAATCTGGCGCGAGCTGATGCGGCTCAAAAAGGTTAAGCCGTTGATCGTTTCTATGGGAGATGTTGCTGGATCTGGAGGATACTATATCGCTGCGCCTGCGGATGTTATCGTTGCCGAGCCCGGTACTATCACCGGCTCAATCGGCGTCGTTTCTGGCAAGTATAGTCTCAAAGGGTTGTACAATAAAATTGGACTGCACAAAGAAATCATCAAACGCGGGAAACACGCCGATTTTTACACCGATTACGGCGATTATCCGCTGGAGGAACGCGAGATTATTCACGCTCAGATTAAAGAGATTTATGAGGATTTTATCGGCAAGGTAGCAGAAGGGCGGGGTATGACAAAGGAAGCAGTCGATCAGATTGGGCGGGGGCGAATCTGGACAGGTAAACAGGCAAAGGAGATTGGACTGGTTGATGAGCTCGGCGGATTAAATCTTGCCATCTCAATCGCTCGAAAAAGGGCAGGGCTAGCCCGAAAAGAGGTACAACTCATTCGATTGCCAAGGCCGGGGGCATGGGAACGGTGGCTGGGGGCCTTTCAGGCAGCACAATTGATGCGTTCTCCAACGAGTTGGAGATATCCCACACTTGCAGAGGCAATCATGGCGCACCGGACCTTTTTGGTAATGCCGTATAATGTACAGGTTAATGATTAATAAAAAGGTAACTCACGGCATATTCTCCGCTCCGAATCGATGGTTGTGAGTATTAAATCAGTTGTGGAGGCTGCGGTTCTTCTCTGTTTAGTTTGCGATAAGGAGAAATAATCAAATGAAAGTCACAAATGTTCAAACATTCCTCATCCATCCCGGTAGCGGTAAAAACTGGCTGTTCGTCAAGGTGGAAACGGATGAAGGCATCCACGGTTGGGGCGAATGCTACACGCAAGCCGATCGTGACCGCACCATCGAAATCCATCTGCATCAGCTTGGGCGTTACCTCGTCGGACGGAACCCTTTCAACATTAAACATTTTACCTTTATGGCGTATCACGATTTTGCAGGAAAGCGTGGGTCAATGGAATTCTATTGTGCAATCAGTGGAATCGAGCACGCCTTATGGGACATTGCAGGGAAGGTGCTGAACACACCCGTCTATAACCTATTGGGCGGTCCATGTCGGGACAAAATTCGGGTCTACGCCAACGGTTGGGGCGGCAGCACAATCGAGGAACGCGCTGAACGTGCTGTACAATTGGTCGAACAGGGCTTCACTGCAATGAAGTTCGATCCACTTCCTAATCCATGGAGAACGCACATCAGCCGGGCCGATGAACGTGAAGCTGTTGCGTGTGTGCGAGCGGTACGCGAAGCTGTCGGTCCTGATATTGACCTACTAGTCGAAATCCATCGTCGACTTGCGCCGATTCACGCTATTCGCCTCGCTAAAATGATGGAAGAATTTCAACCATTCTGGTACGAGGAGCCCGTCTCTGCCCGAAATTTGGACGCCTTGGCAGAAGTCCGCCACGCTATTAATTTGCCAGTTGTCACCGGTGAAGAACTCTATACAAAAGCAGAATTCCGCGAGGTTTTCGACAAGAATGCCGCAGACATTCTTAACCCGGATGTCTGTAACTGTGGCGGCATTTTAGAACTCAAAGAGATTGCAGCGATGGCGGAACCGTATTTTGTCATCATGTCGCCGCACAACTACAACAGCACAACGGTTGGGTTGGCAGCAACGGTACAGGTCTGCGCGGTGATGCCCAACTTTCTCATCACCGAATACTTTGTCAACTTCACAGAACGTGGGAATGAAATTTCGGTGCCCCCGATTAAAGTTGAAAACGGTTACATCCAGCTACCCACTGCCCCCGGGTTAGGACTATCACTTGACGAAGCAGCACTGGCGAAATATCCGTATCAAGAATTTCCTGCCCGACACCTGCGTCGTTTCGACGAAGAAGGACCATAAGGCAGAGTGGGATACCTTCGATTGTTCCCATTCTCTCAAGATTCAATATGTTGAATTGTTAGAAATTCGCTCTGCTCTAGATCAAGGGGAGGAGTTTGTAAGAGTTTTTCTTTGAACTTGACGGAGCAGTGGGGTGCATGGTAAAGTTGAGGACGAGAATGCCGGATTAAGAAGCCAAAAGGGTGTAATCAGATGAAACAGCGTACACAAGGAAGACGAAAACTATCGAAAGCCCTTCTATTTTCACTGATACTGCATATTATTTGCATGGTAATGTTGAGTGCTATTCTGAGGGAGTCGCAACCGGCGAAGGACGAATTATTTGTCCAAGTTGAACTTATCTCACAGCCTCGACAACAGGTGCCCAGAAGATTGCAGCGTCCGCTACATATTTTTCCATCTTCTAATGTTTCAGCCCCTCCGTCTCAGTCAATCATCACAAGCAATCCAGTGCTTAGCCCGCCTCGTCCGGAAATCACCGCATCCACATCGTATAATCTGCCGAACGAACAATTATTTTCAATGTTGACGGAAGAATCCATCCCGCTAGCGACAGCATCAGTCTCCGTTGACGATACTTCCTTCGGTCAATCCAACCGGGGTGCCTCGCGGAGGAAGGGGTGGTCTGGTAACGGATTGATCCGCAGCAATCAGATCGCTCAGCCGCGGGGTTCACTTGGTCTAGAAACTCAGACAATACTTTCTGAGGTTAGCCATTTGACGCAACCGGACGTGGCACTTGTCAAAATTGGCCATCACCTCCTAAAAACGCGCAAGGGTGATACCCTTGATATCGTGTTTGTTATTGACGCTAGCAAAAGTATGCGGAATGACATTGACGCAGTGCGTAATCATCTGAACCAGATGACGGATCTTCTCAAAACGGCAGGCTTAGATTTCACCGTTGGATTGGTTGCGTTTCGAGATGGTACGAGTTTTTCCTTGCTGGGTTGGGACTTTCAGGTAACGCCTCAAACCACCTCGATTGAAGAGATTAAAAAGAAACTGGCCGCCATACATTGCCGAGGTGGAGAAAAGGCATTGGATGCACTCGTCCAAGCAGCAGCCAAGGTAAAATTTCGCAAAGGCGCAGAGCGACGATTCATATTAGTCACAGATGAATATGTAAGTGGTTCATATTCACCGAAAAAAGTATTGAGAAGATTAAAATCTCAGAAAATCAGCGTCAACATTATTGGACGCGATGAACCTTTTCAAAAGCTGCTGGTACAAGGCACTGGAGGGCTCTGGATACCAATTTCTAGCTTAAAGGAATAAAGATTAAAGGAAGAACGTTATAAACATGGTACGAGAAGCACTGTCTCCAGCAACAAATTAGAAAAAATCCAGAGAGTGAGTGGGACCATTTAGTACGTGTCGAACATGGAAACTCAACCTCTGGGCTATCTAGGGCATGTTGACATTTGACAGCTTGGCAGGGAGTTGGGTTGAACGGTAAAAGTGGATCCCTATCAAACACAATAGAAGAAGCTACCCTTTTCAACAATATCCCTTTATAGGATTGGTAAAGTGAAACCTAACATCATAGAGGCCCGTAGATCGGGCAGCTTGCCCGAACCTCCCGCTCGGTCCAATACCGGCAGATAGCCTGTAGGCCGAGATTCATATCTCGACACCCAAATATCAACAGAATCTAGCAACTTGCGTTACAGTAACTCATAGTCATGTACTTATATCTTAGCTGAAACGGAGAACAAAATGGCGCAACAACCAATCGTAAGCTACTTCTTGCCCCCATCGATCCAATTTGGTGCAGGGGCAATAAAAAACTTAGGAGAATATGTCCGCACTTTCGACGGAAAAAAGCCACTCATCGTCACAGACGAAGGGGTAACAAACGCTGGCATTTTATCGAAAACCGTTGAACCGTTGGAGAACGCACAGATTGATTGTGCCATTTTCGACGCAGTCCAACCGAACCCGACGGATCTCAGCGTCCTCGAAGGGCTAGCCGTTCATCAAGCCGAAGGTTGTGATCTGGTGATTGCCATCGGCGGTGGGAGCGTCATGGATGCCGCCAAGGCAATTCGTATTCTGACAACCCACGAACCACCTTTAGAAAATTACTATGTTGACGGGGGAGGCATTGATCGGATTACCAGCAATCTTCCGGCACTAATCTGCATACCGACGACCGCGGGGACCGGCAGCGAGGTATCACAGGGTTCAATCATCACCGATACGTCGGGACGCACAACGGAAGGGCATCGGAAGCGGGCGATTAGTACGCCGTATAATATGGCGTCTCTCGCACTACTCGATCCGGAATTGACGGTGGGTATGCCTCCCGGTTTAACAGCAGCGACAGGCATGGACGCTGTAACACACGGCGTTGAGGCTTACGTAGCGACACGGTATCACCCTATCGCAGAAGGAGTAGCACTGCAAGCTTTGAAGATAATCGGTAAAAACATCCGTCAAGCCTATCACCACGGCAACGATATTGCAGCGCGAGGCGAAATGCTAATCGCTTCCGCGATGGCAGCATTCTCCTTTCAGAAAGGGTTGGGTGCCGTACATTCGCTCGCACATCAGCTTTCAACGGAAGCCAATATCCCCCACGGAATTGCCAACGCAATCCTGCTGCCAGAAGTAATGATATTTAACTTATCTCATGCTGTCAATGGTTACGCAGACATTGCCGCAGCGTTGGGCGTTGACACATCAGCCATGTCAACGGCAAATGCCGCCGATGCTGCTATTGCTGAAATTCGATCATTGAACGAGGAGTTTTCGATACCGAAGGGATTGGGTATCGCAGGTTTGAAGTGGGAACGCATCCCGAAAATAGCAAAGGATGCCATGCTCGACCATTGCTATAAATTCAATCCGCGCCCTTGTACCGAAACGGATATGTGTGACCTATTCGAGGCAGCGTTCTAGCCGCTTGGCTGCTCCCCCTGTTATTAATTCCAAAAACTTCTGTCCAAATTCCGATACTGAATCGCCTCTGAAACATGCTCCGCTTCGATGGTTGGGCTTGCTGCAAGGTCAGCGATTGTCCGTGCAACTTTCAAGATGCGGTCATAAGCACGAGCACTCAAACCCAACTGTGTAATCGCAACACGCAGCAACTCCTGTGCGGCGTCTTCAACTTTGCAAAATTCGCGGAGGTGGCGAGATTCCATATTAGCATTGCAGTAGATTTGCGTCTGCGTGAAGCGTTTCTGCTGGATATGACGCGCCCGCTGTACCCGTTCACGGATGCTCGCCGAAGGTTCACCCGCGAAGTCACTTGCCAAATCCTTGTACTTGACAGCAGGCACTTCCACCTGTAAATCTATTCGATCAAGCAAGGGGCCCGAAATGCGGGAAATGTAATTTTGGATTTGCTGTCGCGAACATCGACATTCACGGCTTGGATCACCGAAAAAGCCGCACGGACACGGATTCATCGCCGCAACTAGCATGAAATTGGCGGGATAAGTGTAGGATGCAGCGGCGCGGGCAATTGCTACCTGTCCGTCCTCAAGTGGTTGGCGCATCACTTCCAGCACATTCTTTCGGAATTCGGGCAATTCGTCCAGAAACAGAACGCCATGATGGGAAAGACTCACCTCGCCGGGGCGAGGAAATTTGCCGCCACCGATTAGGCCGGCATCGGAGATTGTATGATGCGGAGAGCGATAAGGCCGTGTCGCAATCAATGGGACATCGCTTCCGAGCAGCCCCATGATGCTATGAATCTTCGTTGTCTCAAGGGCTTCCTCCAGCGTCATATCCGGCAGAATGGTCGGGATGCGTTTGGCAATCATGGTCTTGCCGGAGCCAGGGGGACCAATCATGATTAGATTATGCCCACCCGCAGCGGCGACTTCAATGGCTCGTTTGACATGTTCTTGTCCTTTGACATCGACAAAATCAACGGGATACTCTGAATGTTGGTCAAATGCTTCCCGAATATCGTATTGGAAGGGCGGGAGGGTGCTTTGCCCGTTCAGGTGTTCGACCACCTCCTGTAACGTCTCCACTGGATAAACCTCTAAATCATCAATAACCGCTGCTTCCTTCGCATTTGCCTTCGGTAGAATAACCCCCTTGAGTTGATTCTCTTTTGCAATGGCTGCCATCGGAAGACAACCGTGCACCGACCGAATACTTCCATCAAGTGCTAATTCGCCCAACACCAGCAGCTGCTCAAAATTGTCAGTCTGAATCTGTCCGGTCGCTGCCATCACCCCCAACGCGATAGGCAAATCGAACGCGGACCCCTCTTTCCGAACATCGGCAGGAGCGAGATTCGCCGTAATTCGACTGGGGGGAAAATAGAACCCTGAATTCTTAATTGCAGCGGTGACACGCTCTCGGCTCTCTTTGACAGCACTGTCTGGCAGACCTACTGTCGCGAAAGCGGGCAATCCGTCGGAAATATCCAGCTCAACCTCGACAATATAAGCATCAATCCCCATTACAGCACTGCTCAAAACTCTGGCAAGCATATTCGATAATCTCCTTCGCTCACGACAAATACTTCCGCGGACATTTAGCAACCATAGTAAATTTCGGATCCACCATATTACCCAGCCGCATTTGTCCAACCTGCCCAAGGAAGTGATAGGCTCTCAACCGATCAAATCCATAATCTGCCACCATCCAGTCTATCAGCTCCACCCAAGCGATGCGGGCTGCCGCATCTAACGGCCTCGCACTGCCAGCCACCATAATAAAATCATCACTCACAATGCGGGGCCATCCGATCGAATACCCTTTCTTCAAATCAAAGGTCACAGTCACTTTCGCTGGAATTTCGAGCGCAACACCGGTGAGCTCTCCATCCCCTTGGCTCGCGTGTGCATCCCCGGTAAAAAAGTGTGCCCCCTCCACTAGCACCGGAAACCAGACCTCGTTTCCCGGACAGGTATCGACGCAGTCCATATTTCCGCCATAATAATCGGGCGTCAACGCATTAACAGCTTCAATCTCCGGGGCGACGCCCATCGTGCCCATGAAAGGTTCGTAGGGAATTACCCGCTTTTCGTCGAAGCGGATACCAGATTCCTCAAGAGGCAGGAAAAGCCACTGTTCCTCTAGGGCGTCCTGAAGCATCGGATCCAACCGTGTGGAGGTCAGGCCTCCAAAGTACGGTATCGTTCCAGTAACCGCATAGTCTCGCGTAGGTTCGATGGTGTGGATTTTGACAACAAGTGTATCCCCCGGTTCGGCACCTTCGACCAGAATGGGACCCGTCTGCGGATTTAAGAAAGGATAGGTACAGACATCCGAAAAGTGCTCAACTTCGGGTGTTAGCTTGTTTTCAAAGGCATCTACCGTATGGATACAGACCATCTCGCCGGGCGTCACCTCTACAATGGGTGGGTGGAATGGGGAGTAGGTATAACAATAAGGTCCAGTTTGTTGAATCTCACGAACGGTCATTGTGGATTTTTCCTCCATTGTCTACCGGAGATTTTAACGTGGATTGGGTAATAACGATGACGCTCATGTAAAGAAATCGTGCAACAGTGTAGAGCCCCCGCCCGAACATTTCGGGTTTTGGGCAGGTTGTAGGGGCACCCTTGTGGTTGCCCGTCTTTAGTCTTTCTTTTTTTATTTGCGTAGATTCGTGTTAATTCGCGGATGCTTTAATACTTTATACTTCTCTTTACATGAAACCACGACGAAATACAAAACAATCTGTCCGATATCAACTCGATTTTCTCCATAAATATTGAGGTTCAAGCATATTCCAGATATGCCTGCTTGATGCGTTCCAATACCACTTTCTGATCACCCTCCCACAAGCGGTTGGAGAAAATCTCAACTTCATGGAAACCGTTAAATCCAGCAGCCTCCACCCAAGAACGAATCTCCCGGACCCTAATAACCCCTTCACCCATCAATCCTCGGTCATTAAGCATATCTTCCATATCCATCTTCCAGTCGCAGATGTGGAAAGCGAACAGGTTTCCGTGTTTGCCACAACGCTTGCATTCGTTCTCCAAGTCTGGATCCCACCACAGATGAAAGACATCCACTACAACACCGATATAGGGAGAATCGAATCTCTCGGCAAACTCATTGGCGGTCTTCATGGTGCAGATGGCAGATCGGGAATCTGCATACATAGGGTGGAGGGGTTCAATTGCCAATTTCACGCCGCGCTTTTCGGCGTAAGGCAGGAGGGTTTCCAAGCCGGTTTGAATCTGAGAAAGTGATCTCGGAATTGATTGACCGGGCAACGCACCACAGACTAGAACAACCATCGGTGCTCCTAGCGCGCTAGCTTCATCAATTACCCGTCGGTTGTCGTCAAGGGAAGCTTGGATTTCAGTTTCGGTTTTACCGGTGAAAAACCCACCGCGAACGAGGGAAACAATTTCCATTCCGGTATCCCGAATCTGACCGCCAATTTTCGCCGCATCCCGATTTTCCAAGAGGTCGCGCCAAACAGAGACCGCTTTCACCCCAGCTTTTGGATAGTTTTCGATGATTTTTTCAATTGACCACGGCTTAGTTGTTACGGTGTGAACGCACAGGCGATCATGATTCACTAGTTGTTGAACACACACCCCACTATCCCCCGGTAGTTATCACTGAAACGTCACGCGGCTTTAGTTTGTAGTAGCGCAATTCATTGCGCGTTCCGACGGTCACACCCAATTGCACATCACAGATCTTACTGTAGGGGCAACCCTCGTGGTTGCCCGCCTATCCTTCAGCTTCAACCTTGTGGATGAGTGCCTTGAGATTCGCGTAATTGATGCACATTGCTTCTTCAGCGGAACCACTGGGCGGCTGGAAATGTGTTGCAACGGACAGGACTACATCACAGCGGTTATCGCGCAAATTGCGTAACACCGTAAGGTAATCAACATCGCCCTCACCGAGAGGACAGTACTCAAAATTGAGGTGCAATCCATCGATTACACGCAAATCTTTTAAGTGAAGGCCATGCAAATAGGGGCGCACATTGTCGAAGCCAGCGGTTGCCGTATCCGATTCACCACAGTTCGTGTTGTCTGCGGGACCCCACATCACTTTAAGCCGTTTTGAACCGACGGCTTCGGCGACACGACGGAAATTGACGGTCGTATTGGTGTAATTCCAGGGCATCATGCTGAGAGCGACATCAATATCGCATCGCTCTGCCTCCTCTGCGACCATCGAGAATGCCTTTACTAACTTCTCCATGTCAATATCAGCAATGACACCACCCCGCGTCCGCCAACGCATGGGCCAAGTCGGCTTACCCGCACTGTACTCGCCGGGCCAAGCGAATGTGAAGATATTCACCGCACCTATTCCCAAACGACGGGCGACCTGCAGGGAACGCTTGAAGTTATCAAACTCCTTGTGAAATGCCGGATGCGTCTCCAGCGTGTCCAGACCCAAATCAGTTAGATGGATCTGCTTGAAAGGGTTACTGGCACCTATCAGAAAAATCTCTAAATCGTGCCAGGCGACGCGCTCTCCCATGCGATCTACTTCCGCATCGCTCATCTCAGAGATTGGCAGTTCATCAGATAGACTATTAAACCAAACATACTCTGCGCCAATATCCTTTGCTTTTGCCAATGCTTCATCAAAGGGCAGACGCAATTCAGGAAGGTACATACCGAGCTTGAAGCGATAATCAGTCATTTTTCATATCCTATTTGGGATAACTCTCACCCGTTCTCAACCTTTGGGGCGAGTTGTGAGGCTATCGTTGCCATATTGTTCAAGAGTTCAAACATGAGTTTATAAGTTCATCGATGAACCTGTGAACCACCTGTTTTCACGTTTCACGCTTCACTCTCGGATGCAGCGTCGTACCGGGCCAATTTGTATCGGTTCCATTGACATCAACGGTAATCCCGTCTGGGTCCTCCACCTTAAAGGCAAGCTCTTGGAGATTATCCGGGTCCAGCGGCTCTTTACCGCCTAGACCGTCAGAGAAAATTTCGTATCCCATCTCCCGTAAGCGTTTCGCCGCCGCAGCGACATCAGGCACGCCGACACCGATGTGCAGGTAATCCAGCATTCCGCCTAAATGTGCTGGACGTTCCTCACCTTGGTGTTGGAATACAGCGAAGTTATGATAGCCATCTGTAAGGTCATAGCGGTTTCCGCGCCGCTTGGCGACCTTCAATCCCAGACCATCCCGCCAGAAACGGATTGAGCGGTCAAGGTTGGAAGCGCGTATCCCCACATGAAGTAAGGTACTCATAGCAAATCCTCCTTTTCTTCTTAGGCTTTCCCAACAAGTTAAATTTTTGCCTGTTCTGCCACATCAGGCGTTGGGGAAATTATTTTGCTGGATGTGCCTCAACGCTGTCTAGTGTATTATAAAGCATTTTTAATAATGAAGCCAACGAAAAAATGAAAATAGGGCAATCGCATGTAAATTATTGTGTAAGCCCTTGGCATAGCACAGTGGCAATCTACTCGTAGCCACAGCTTTCCTAACCTGTGCTCCCCCCAGTTAAGGATACCCCGATTTCATCGAGGCTAGCCTTTGCACCGCGACAGTGGTTAGCCCCAGTTGCTGATTGTCCAATTGCCTAATTTCCATAACAGATGCAATTCCTCTAAAAACGAAAAACCACATGACTCAACGTTTAACATCTGCGTATGCTAACACAATCTAATATTGCCGATCCATCCTACCGACAGGCACCTCGATGACTACTGGTGCATCAGCCGCCAGTCCCTCACGCAATGCTGATTCCAATTGCTCGGCATCGTGCGCTCTGACACCCCGCACCCCATACGCTTCAGCCAACTTGACAAAGTCCGGGTTATATAGTTGTGTTCCCAACACATGCCCGTCAAACTGTTCGATTTGGGCGCGGAGAACGTTTCCGTAAGCGTTGTCGTTAAACACAATCACCACTACATTGATCCCGTACTGAACGGCGGTCGCTAACTCCTGAGAGTTGTAGAGAAAGCCACCATCACCGGAGGCGACCACCACCGCCTTATCCGGCTTCGCTATTTTCGCTCCAAGTGCGACGGGAAAAGCTACGCCGAGGTTGCCCGCCGAAATAAGGTAACTCCTCGGTTCATACACCGGATAGTAGTTACGACTATAGTATCCAATCTGATTCATGCCTTGAACGAAAATACTGTTGTCGGGAATCGCCGCACGAATTGCCTGCATAAATCCCCATTGAGGTTGAAGTTGAATCTTTGGATCAAACCGTGCGGCGTTGATAGCGCGTACCTCTTCTGCACAGCTTGGACGCGCAGGTGTTGAGGTTGAGACGATACGATAAATATCTTCCAAACAACATCGCGCATCTCCCAAAATACCAACGCAGTTATGGGTTGTACGCTCTATCTCCACCTCATCTATATCAATACGGATAAGCTGCTGTTTATCGTTGATCGCATCAAACCGGGATGTCGTTCCCACAGCGAGAATGACATCCCGTTGTGCGAGCCATTTTCGGAGAGGGTCAAAGCGAAGTTCACCCATGCCGAGAGAAAGCGGGTGATGGTCTGATATTACCCCTTTGCTTTCACGCCCTGTCACCACTGGTGCCTGAAGGTGCTCCGCCAACGCTTGGAGTGCCTGCGAAGCCTCTGAACGCTGCACACCGGTTCCAGCCCAGATAGCGGGACGTTGCGCTTTTGCAAGAAGGTGCGCCGCCTGTAAAATCCGCTCCGAATCACTTACGGGCGGATCATACGACTCCGACTCAAGCAATTTGACCTCCTCCTCCGCTGCCAGCACCTCATGTGGAACCTCAATATAGACGGGACGTGGACGGCCGGTTTTCAACTGGCGGAATGCTTCATGGAGGACCACAGGCACGTCGGCAGGACTCGTTGCCCGCGCTGCCCACTTGGTGATTTGTCGTATCGAATCCATCTCATCGTTACTGCCTTGGTCATGTCTGCCTGTCACCATCAGTATCGGCGAAGATACAGCGTGAGCTGTGGCGACACCGGTGGAGGCGTTAAACACACCCGCCCCCGGAATTACCAACGCCGCTGCAATGTTTCCACTGACACGGGCATATCCGTCCGCCATGTGAGTGGTTGCCTGTTCGTGCCGGGTAGTAAAATAGCAAATCTCCGGTTCCTCGTAAATGCCATCGATCGCTTCATACTGTCCAGCACCGGGCAATCCAAAAACGACCCTTACCCCTTCTCGGTACAGCGATTTTGCCAGTGCCTGACCGCCGGTCATCTTGATCATTATGTTTTATTCTCCTATGATTCCAATCAAAACTATATGGGCTTGCTATCTGAGATGCACACACGACAAGTATAATTGTGAGCGAGTTATTTTAGACACTTTATCATATATCGTATCAGTTGTCAAAGCCAAGTTGAAGAACTTTATCCCCTCCAGGGCAACCGCATCCGTCATAGGAGTTAGGCAATGGTAGCTACAGGTATCCTAACCTGTGCTCCCCGCAGCTAAGGATACCCTGGTTTTATTAAGGGCAGGTTGCAGTGCAGCAGAAATTCCAATCCATCGGGGCTCTGCACCACGACAACGACTAACCCCAGGTGCTGGTTGGTCAATTGCCTAATCTCTATAACAAATGTAACTCCCCTAAGCTGAAAAGGGAGCAAGCATGAGAATTGATTTACCAAACAACAGCAAATATATTACAGTGTTTTTAAAATTAAACACTTCTAATTGATAAACCCAAGTCCAATCACTTCACTTTAAACAACTCCTCTAAATCCGAATATAGTTCCGCGTACCCTTTTTCGCAAGATTTCCACGGAGCGCGTCCTGAAGTGAAGTCTTCCTTTGTTGCACCGCTACTATTTTCATCCGTCCTTTAGAAAGCATGAAATTTCATAGTAAGTTCTGAGACCCTCCCTGCCCCTATCGCCCAGAAACCAGTCCCAGCGCGAGTTTTCAATCTTTTTCCCCTCTACCAAATTTTGGCATTTTCTCAAAAAACGATGAAACTGCCAAACATCTCTTAATAAAATTTACCATTTCCATCACCGCATCCGTAACCTCTTTTAGACTGCTTACGCTTACAATACCCTCAACTCTTACTCCTGCAAAAACCGGGGGTAAATGAACAATCCGTTCATCCCTTTTCTTATCGAATCTTGCTAACAAGACCTTATGCCTTTAGGCTGGAGATGTAGTCAGTCGAAGTCCGTTAATATATAAAAACGGTTGAATTTGTACGTAAAATATAGTATAACTGTTTTAAGGAACGGCCGATCGACTGAAAACGGTGGGGGGGTGTAAAATCCGCAACGGTTTTCCCACGCTTCGACGGGAGCGTGTTGTCATGGGTTCGATCTCACCGGTAGCCCCTACAGGCGAGTGGGCAGGGCGTTGCCCACTGTGAAACGATTGTCAGACGGACTGCGGTTCGCTGGGGTGTTAATCGCACCATTCGACACCCTAACAGCAGGGAATCCCCACTCGTCAGGGTGCAATGAACTAATGAACCCATGAGCTCTTACAACTCTCGAAGCATTTTGCCTCATTTCAACTTGCAAAATGCCGAGGTGTATGCTACCATTTTCACACTATTGCCGCTAATCCATTTAACCAATTTTGCAAAAGGAATATAATTGATTCAGACGTTGATTGAAAGGAGACCGCCATGGACGCGCAAACTTTATCTTTACCGATTAGCATACTAAACCTCAATCAACCTTGCACTGTAGAGACGGGCACACCTATTTCAGAGGTTATCGACTTGATGCAGAAAGGGCGATTTGGGTGTGTGTTAGTCGTTGATGAACAGGGCCAGCTCACTGGCATCATCACGGAACGAGATTTACTTGTTCACATCACCAAGGTGCGGGCAAACCCCGACAAGGTTCAAGTAGATGATATCATGACCCCATCGCCGGAATCGTTGCGCCCCACTGATTCAATGGCATTTGCCTTGAACCTCATGCACCTAGGTCACTTTCGTCATATCCCACTGCTCGTTGGAGAATCTGATGAGGATGAAGGTGTATATCCCGCTAGTATTGTCTCAAGTAAGGATATTGCGAATTATGTCGCTGCGTTTTTGGAGGAAGATAAGGAGGGATGAACCGTGCTTTACCAAGAAATCGTTGAAGAAGAACTGGCTATCATGGATGAGGAAACCCCCGATGAGCCATCAAAAACCTTGAGTCCTCACGAAATTCATGTTCCGCTTCACTCTTTAATGCACTCCCCTGTCACGGTTGACAAAGGAGCGAGTACACAAGAAGCAATTGATCGAATGCTCGACAATAAGGTCGGTGCCATCCTCATTGTATCCGACGGAATTCTCAAAGGGATTTTCGGTGAGCGAGATGTGCTTCTGAAAATTCTGAACAAGCCGGCAGGCGATTTGACCCAAATTCCTATCGAGCAATTTATGAAAGCCGACCCGCAGACCGCACATGTAGGGGATTCCCTTGATACGGCGATACTGTATATGGCGAAAGGCGGTTACCGCCATATCCCCATCGTAAATGAACAAAACCAGCCGGTTGGCATCGTGTCAATTCGCCACATTATCTCTTATCTTGTCGAACATTTTCCGCAGGAAGTGTTAACTCTGCCGCCGAAACCGAGTAATGACGCGATGAAAGCCCGTGAAGGAGCGTGAGTCCTGTTTGTGGGAAGACAGGTTTAAATAGAAAGAAGGATAGATGGATGAAAAAACAGAAACAATTGATAGAGGAGGCGACAATTATGTTTGCGAGCGACTCTGGCGGTGGCTCGCAGATAATTGGAACGCAAATGACCGAGGCTTCCGCAATCGCAGGGAATGATGTTGCGACCTTGCCAGATTACCCTGCGGAGATTCGGGCCCCCGCGGGTTCGTTGGCTGGGATCTCAGGATTCCAACTCCGTTTTTCCAGCTTGACGATTCATACGCCCGGTGATATCTGTGATGTGCTCGTAGCGATGAATCCAGCGGCATTAAAGGTCAACATTGATAAGCTCAAACCGAATGGGATTCTTATCGTCGACACAGATAATTTTGCGCGACGCAACCTCAGATTGGCCGGATATAATAGTAACCCCCTTGAAGACGGTTCGTTGACGCAGTTTCAGGTATTCCCAGTAGAACTGACCCGCCTCACAAGAGAAGCGTTGAAAGACACGGATCTCACGCAACGCGAGGTCGATCGGTGCAAGAACTTCTACGCGCTTGGGATGGTATGTTGGATGTATAACCGTCCGATGGACTACGCCTTTCAATGGCTCAAAGAGAAATTTGCTACAAAACCACAATACATCGAATCCAACACCCTCGCCTTGAAGGCTGGCAATATTTATTGCGAAGCCACGGAGCAGTTTGCGACCTCTTATGAAATCAAGCCCGCCAAGTTTGCATTGGGGAAATATCGTAACATCGAGGGGAATATGGCCACAGCACTCGGATTGGTTGCCGCTTCTCAAAAGTCCGGATTACAGTTAGTTTACGGCAGTTACCCGATTACACCTGCAAGTACCATTCTCCACGAATTGGCAAGATATAGGAACTTCGGAGTCAAAACGATGCAGATGGAAGACGAGATTGCGGCGGTAGGCGTTGCTATTGGTGCAGCGTTTAGTGGAGCCCTAGGGGCCACTGGAAGTAGCGGTCCCGGCATTGCCCTCAAATCGGAAGCAATCAACCTCGCTATGATCGCCGAATTGCCAATGGTTGTTTGCAATATTCAAAGAGCCGGACCTTCGACAGGCATGCCCACAAAAACCGAACAGGCAGATCTCTTGCAAATGTTTTATGGTCGAAACGGTGAGTCGCCGCTCCCTGTGATTGCTGCTTCGCGCCCATCCGATTGTTTTCAAACCGTTTATGAAGCCTGTCGAATTGCTATCAAATACATGACGCCGGTAATTTTCATGTCAGATCTTTATATTGCCTTCGGTGCCGAACCCTGGCTTATTCCGAAGGTATCGGATTTGCCAGCAATTGATGTGGATTTTCCAACCGACACCAATGGATTTGAACCCTATCTGCGGGATGAGACAACATTAGCGCGTCCGTGGGCAATCCCGGGCACCCCCGGTCTGGAACATCGGATTGGCGGTTTGGAGAAAGCGGACATCTCAGGGAATGTCAGTTATGACCCGGACAACCATGAGCAGATGGTTCATCTTAGAGCGGAAAAGGTCGCTCGCATCGTGGACGATATCCCAACCACAGAAATTTTTGGTGAATCAAGGGCTGAGCTCCTTGTGTTGAGTTGGGGCGGAACCTACGGTGCAGTCAGAACAGCAGTTGAACATAAACAAGCGGAAGGTGAATCAGTCTCGCATGTCCATCTGCGCTATCTCAACCCCCTTCCGAAAGATCTCGGCGACGTTATGAAAGGATTCAAAAGGGTGCTCATTCCTGAGTTGAACCTAGGGCAGTTGCGCCTCCTAATCAGCGCAGAGTATTTGATAGATGCCGTCGGGCTCAATAAAATCCAAGGACAACCGTTCCACATATTTGAAGTTGAATCTAAAATCAATGAATTGCTAAGAGGTGATCTATGAAAACCAAGACCTCCATTCCAATGCCGGGTGCTGTTCCGACACTAACTAAAAAAGATTTTACCTCTGATCAGGATGTCCGTTGGTGCCCGGGGTGCGGGGATTACTCAATTCTTGCTCAAACCCAACGGATTTTGCCGGACCTGGGCATCCCCAAGGAGGATTTCGTCTTTATCTCCGGGATTGGCTGCTCAAGTCGGTTCCCATATTATATGAATACTTACGGCTTTCATACCATTCATGGCCGCGCCCCAACCATTGCTGCGGGAGTCAAAGCTGCTAACCCCGACCTCTCCGTCTGGGTGATTACCGGCGACGGCGATGCATTGTCAATTGGGGGCAATCACTTTATTCACTTGATGCGCCGTAATTTTGACATCAATATGCTGTTGTTCAACAATCGTATCTATGGACTGACGAAAGGACAATATTCCCCGACTTCCGAGCAAGGCAAAAAAACCTACTCAACACCGATGGGTTCAATCGATAATCCCTTCAATCCGATTAGCCTTGCACTTGCTTCAGGGGCGACCTTCGTTGCCCGTTCTCTCGACAGAGACCCAGAGCATCTGCGGGGTGTTATCAAGGCAGCGTTCGAGCATAAAGGCACCTCGTTTGTCGAAATCTATCAGAACTGTAATGTATACAATGACGGTGCATTCTTTACGTACACCGAAAAGGAAACGAAAGCTGATAATACGGTATTTTTAGAACATGGTGAACCGCTAGTCTTTGGAAAAGACGCTGACAAGGGTATCTCCTTAAACGGATTTAAACCGGAGGTTGTTTCTTTGACCGATAGTGCTCGCAGTGCCGAAGATCTGATTACCCACGATCAATTTGCCGAAGATCGGACATTGGCTTACTTCCTCAGCCGTATGACTGAAGTCCCAGGCTTGCCCCATCCGATTGGTATCTTTCGTAGCGTTGAACAACCTTGTTACGAAGGTATGATGACGGACCAAATCGACACCGCTAAAGAGCGGATAGGCGAAGGCGATCTGGAGGCCTTACTCAATGAGGGCGATACGTGGGTTGTTGAGTGAGATTTAACCGCAGCTTAGCTTCTGCAGAACATCGTTTCAGATAAGGAAAAGGGGGTTGCGTTACAATTTCTGATGAACTGAGCCAATATTATCACGCGACGGTGTGGGTATCTTCAGAATTCAAAACTGGGACGAAAGGTAGAGCACTTGACGGGCGGGGAAACTCCGCCCCTACAACAAAATTGATGGTCTTTCAATAATTAGGGCGTGTTGACATTTGATAAGTTGAACCAACCTTGATAGATTTTGGATGCAGTCCCCGGGGCTTTGGAAAAAATGGAGCGGAGATCTCCGCTCTCTACGAGTTAATCTCGCTGGATCTTAGGATTGGGTAAGATGCCCGTACGGGTATGTGGATTACGGCATACTAATAAACCTGTGAGCGTTTACGCATCACATTTCACACATTTTCAGGCATTCACCTTAACGTGCGTACCCTTCATCTGCTCCGCAACGTGCTGGATACAATCTTCAACCGTTTTGAACGGATGGTCTGGATACAATTCCAAGCTGAAGTTCAGGTCATTCGCACCAAAGACGAACATATCAATCCCCGGTTTGCCAAGGTGTCGTGCATTGGTGACAGCGTTGACCGACTCTAGTTGTATACAGAGTATGCCGTTGTTGTTCCACCATTCGGCGTATTCCAGTCGTTCCATACCCGGTTTGAAACCGTACCCTGAGCTGGGGCCCCAACTCCTTTTTCCGATCGGCGGATAGTAGAAGGCGTTTATTGCTTCATCGACCGTTTCCTCGTCCTCAACCTGTGGCACCACAATGGAAAATGGTCCTAGGTCTAGATAGTTCCCGATTAGGTACGCCTGCCGCGTGTTTTTGATACGAAACTGGGTAGGCACGCCCAACTCCGCTGCCATAGCGCAGAATAAAACCAATCTATCTTCGTTGAACGCTGCATGCTGGCTGTCAATAGAAACTAAATCGTAGGAATCTTGACTGAGTGTGGCTTCGAGTTCGCCCCTCGACGCATCTATGGAAGATCCTGCGACTTTGAGGGTCCCCCCTTGGTGTAGACGTTGTTTCAACGATTCTGGCATGTCTTGTTACCTCCTTGATGTTGTTGGCAAAAGATTTTTGTATTATCCCAGTAATGAGATAGCTGTCCCTCGGTTGGCAGGGATAATCTATTTTTTTATTCGAACGCTATTCATCACATCTCCCTTGCGAAGTTGATCGACCACATCCATCCCGGCAATAACTTTCCCAAAGGTTGTATACTGACCATTGAGGCTAAAATAGCGAGAGGGCTTTGAATCCAAACAGATGTAAAATTGGCTGCCTGCGGAGTCAGGATCGTTAGCCCGTGCCATAGCGACTACTCCTTTTCGGTGCCGCGGCATCTTCGGGCGGAGTTTCGGATTTTGAAACTCACCCGGGATCGTCCATCCGGGGCCCCCTCTACCACTACCCTCCGGATCCCCACCCTGAATCACAAAGTTTTCCACATATCGATGAAAGGTAAGTCCATTGTAAAACCCCATTTTAATCAGCTTAATAAAGTTGGCAACAGTTTTCGGGGCGACGTCCGGGTAGAGTTCCATTTCGATGGTGCCTTTGTCTGTTTCGAGAACAACAACAGGATGGACAATCCGCAACCGTGCAAGGATTGCGCGGTGATTTGATAGCCCATTAACATCGATAATTTCACACCGCTTGCCCTTCTCGACATTGCGAAACTCATTGTGCAGACTAGGACTGATGAGGATGTGGTCGAGCAGATTTTTCTGATCTTCGTAGATGTATGTATACCGCTCCGCCGCTTCAACTGCATTGGCAGTCTGAAGGAAATCTCCCCAAATGTCATCGAACCCGCGGAGCCGGTTAACTACCGGTGTTGCCGGTGTATCGTTCATGTTCCCCATGACGATGACATTCTTATCTGCCATCAACCCCTTGACAGCTTGCCGACGCACGACGGTAGCTTGTGCAAGCCGCTTGGCATCGTTCGGGCTGTGCCAAGAAATGAGGTGAGTGATTAGGACATAGAAAGGTTGATTGTCAACCTTCAATTCGACGCCCAGAATCTTTGAAGGGTTCACATCATACTCTTGGTCATTGATAAAGAAAACCTCACGCTCATCCGGAAAGTTTGTCACACTTCCCGGTACAATCCGAAATTTGGTGAGGATGGCGACATCTTGACCGGTATAGGTACCCCTACCTTCATCAAAGGCAATTTGCCAGTCGGCGGGATTCGCGAGGTAAGACTTGACTTTTTCAAGAACTGCTCGATTTTCAACCTCAATGAGACCGACGAGATTCGTCTCGTGTGCATCAATGAGTTCAGCGATGGTTTTGGCTTTTGCCTCATATTGCTCTGCGGTTGGTACAGGCACCGATTTGCCGACAACCTCCCCATGGGGTTCTTCATTATCGAAAAAGAACCCGGTGTTCAGCAAGAAAATATCAATTTCAACGTCCCCAATCGCTGGACCAAGCGAGCATAACATCAAGTAGAATGCTGCTTGGATTACAAAAACAGGTATACGATGCATTTCATTTCCTTCCATCGAAATGTGCATTTCGTTTAGTATTTCATTCTTCGACTGTTTCCCAATCGAGACGCTCCTCATTCCATTCAAATACATCAAGCGGCCCAAATTTCAAGTTAATTGTCAGACTTCTGGGGGTTGGCGAACTGTCAAAACGGTTGAAGTCACGGATGACCACATAGGTATGCTGTCCATCAGAAATTTCCGCACAGGCAACGATAAAATCGTTGAGATTCCTAATCGCCCGGCCATTGATTTCCAGAATGACTACTTTTGAATTACCGCTGCGCTCGCGGATGCCAACGCGGGAAAAGCTACTCCCCGCATCTGCATGTGGGAGGTAGACCCCATCCGCCTCAAAGTAGAGTAGATGCCTGAGTTGAGGGGTTATATCATGAAAGACTGATCCGGCGAAACGGACAAACCGACGAACTTTTTTTAACTCGATATCTTCTACGAAGACTTCAACCGTTACAGCCATTCCGTTGCGATAGATATCCAAGCTCACATTTTTTCCGGCATTTTCGTTGAGGATTGCGTCAAAAGTATACAGATCATCACGAATTAACTGCCCATTAATCCTGTAGATAATATCGGAAGCGAGAAGGCTTGCCTCGCTTGTCGTTTTGGGAATAATCGACTCAATTTGAATCACCTTCGGCGTTCCTGAATCTGAGGGGCCAATCTCCGCGCGGGAGGCTTCGGGTAGCCCAAAATGCTTAATCGCCTCTCCAATCGAGATTAGCTCCAAATCCACGCCAATCTCCCCGCGTTGAATTGTCCCCCCACTTTGGATCTGTTTGAGGGCATCGATCACATAATTGATAGGCAGTTCAAAACTGGAGGTATCGGTTCCGCGCGCATGGAGGGCGATGACTTCACCTTTTGTGTTCCAGACCGGACTCCCGCTTGATCCACCCGTGCGATCAAATGTTGTATGGATGTAGCTGGAATGCCGATCCCCTTTGTTCACGTTGAGATTGGCAACCGTGCCAAACTTGATGGAATACTCCTCCTTCTCATTATTACCGATTAGGAGTAGTTCAGCCCCCAGCGCAAGATTCCGCCAAGAACCGAGTTGCACGGCTTGGAGATCAAACAGCACTTCCTTCGGGTCGATCTTGTAAAAACCGAAATCGTGCGTCGGATCATAGTAAAGCACCTGTGCTTCCGTAAAGCTACCGTCGTAGAAGTTAATCTTAACATAAGACGGGCTGCTGCCAGTAACATGCCGATTGGTCGCGATAATTCCGTGCTCAGCATCAATGATGAAGCCGGTGGCGAAACTGGTCCCCTTCGCCTCTGTTTCAAACACAACCTCCGAAGAGGTCTCGACATTCACAACCATCGGTTTGAAAGCGGCAATTTGTTCGGTCCAATCGTGTTCTGCGGTGCTTTCCAATATGATGCCCCCACCTCCCAAAACAACGACTATAAACCAAACGAAAATCTCCCTCCTGATTTTGGGTTGACCCGATCTCAAATACATCATTGTTCCTCCGTTATTAGTAGGGGCAGGTCTTGTGCCTGCCCCTACAATTCTATAATATTATATAGGCATAAGGGCAACCACAAGAGTTGTCCCTACATACACGGACTCGATCATCCAAGTTTCTCCCGCACCACATGCGCTCCTTCATTAATTGCATCAAAGAAATTTCGGATTTCAACACAGTCACCTACTTCGTAAACCTTACAGCGCAGGCCAGCGGCTTCAATATCTCGTTTGAGTCCTCTTCGTGGCGTATAGCCGCGACTGATTATCAGGCTGTCAATGGGCTGGCATTCCTCCGTCCCATCGTCCCTGGTGAGCACAACCTCCGTCTTGTCAATCCGTTTCAGTTCACGACTTGCCAATATCTTTGCCCCTGAGTCCCGCACGCCTTTTCTAAGCACCGCCAAATTTGTACCATGCTCCTTTAATTTAATCACATCTTCTTCGCTTCGGCGTGAGACTAGAACAACATCGCGTCCTTGCTGCGCGGCAAACCATGCAACCTCATATCCGACAAGACCTGCACCGAGCACCATGACCCGTTCACCGATGTTCAGTTCATCCCAACGTACTATCGCGTCAATTGCGGTGATAACGTTGTCTCCATTAATCCCGGGGATATTCGGAATAATTGCTTCACCCCCCATTGCAAGGATAACTATATCCGGGTCGTCGGCTTTTAGTGTATCCAGTGTAACCGTTGTTCCTGTACGAACCTCCAAGCCCACCTTCTGAACTTCCGTAATATAATAGTGGAGCAGGCGTTTAATATCCCACTTGAAATCGGGGATTGATGCCGAAATCATCTCTCCACCAATCACATCCCGTTTTTCGTAGACGACAACATCGTGCCCCATCCCCTTAGCACGCAAACCCGCCTCCAGACCGCCCGGACCCGCTCCGACAACGACCACTTTTTTGGGTGAATCCGTTTTGTTGAATCCAATTAGTTTTTCTCTGCCGACGATGGGGTTCGTTGTGCACTGCACGCCGCCGCGATCCATGACCACGAAGGTGTGACAAAAATTACATCGAATACACGGAACAATATTCTCTCCTGCATGTGCTTTCTTCGCCCAGTGCGGATCAGCAATCAGTGTGCGGCCAAGCGCAACCATATCAGCGCGTGCCTGCGAAATAATTTCCTCTGCATGTACGGGGTCAGTAATTCCGCCTGTAGCGATGACAGGGATTTTCGCACGGTTCCGCTTAATCTCCTCTGCCAAATCAACCAGCGTGTTAGGCTTGATATAAAGCGGCGGCACAGATGGATGGGTACATTCCACGAATCCTTTGACCTGCATAATCGTTGCAGAAGTGGTTGCCACATGCAGGTAAGCAACGCCAAGATTTTCCATATATTCCGCAATTCGTAAATGAAGGTCATCTTTTATTTTTTCATCGTATCGGTCATTCACGCCGCCATGGAGATGTTCATGTGCACTGAACTTAAAACCGACTGGAAAATCTTTACCACAGACCTGCTTGATCCCCGTGACGATTTCAGTGCCAAACCGCATACGTCGTTCAAAATCACCGCCATAATCATCATCTCGTCGATTCGTGTGGGGTGACATAAACTGTCCACCGAGATAAGAATGTGCACAGTGATACTCGACCCCGTCGAAACCGGCGCGTTTCGCCCGCGCTGCTCCCAAGATGAACGCCTCTATTACCCTTTTAATATCATCAACCGTCATTTCACGCGGAACCTCGGTATAGAGCTCGCTTTCAATTGCGGAGGGCGCAAAGGGGTCAACATACGATTTGCCGCCCAGTACGGCGATCTGCATGAATATCTTGGATCCGGCAGCTTTGACCGCTTCTGCCATGTGCATCAGCCCTGGGACGAATTTATCGTCCCAAACCGCTGTGGTGATTACACGTTGTTCGGGCCACACGGAAGTAAATTCAGTGATAATCAGGCTAGTTTCGCCCTTTGCCCGTTCAACCAGAAAATCTATATAACGGTCGGTGACATGCCCCTCCGGATCGTGCAGTCCCACATCCAGAGGTGCCAAGACAACGCGATTTTTTAGTTGTAATGAATCAACCTGTATTGGAGAAAAAAGGTGGGGAAACGGCATACCGTGTCTCCTGTAGTACAACATAAAAAGGCTTGATAGTCTCGATCGCTATGGATTGGCAAATCCACAGCACATCTATCAGTTGGAACTTGGATTTAGCAATCCAAGCCGAGCGGTCTCTGCGGCTTGGGGTGAGCGGAGCCAACTCCCGATTTACCGAGACGCCCCTTGATTACCAATCCTGAACGGAGCCATCCTCCCGTCGCAAATGTGGGGGTTCACCCGGTGTGGGTGGGTAGGCAGCTGCGGCTTCTTCGTTCAGGTCAATTCCCAAGCCCGGAGCCTCAGGGGCGAGGAGATATCCATCCTCTGTCTGCAGATCGTGTTGGATGACCGCGTTCATCCAATCTGACGATGGGGCGTACTCCTGCACCGCGCAGTTGGGAATCGACATATTCAGATGCAACATCGCTGCCGAGCTGACGGGACTTGAGGTGTAGTGACAGGCGAGTTCTTGATAATGAACTTCCGCCATCGTCGCAATTTTCTTCCCTTCGGTGATTCCGCCGCTGTGACAGATATCGACTCGAATGTAGTCGATTAATTCCTGCTCAATCAGTTCTCGAAACATCCATTTTGTCGGGAGTTGTTCGCCGGTGCCAATCGGGACATTTGTATGCTCACGTAGCGTCGCAAACGATGCCGGGTTCTCGGAACGGATGGGATCTTCGACAAAGAATGGCTGATATTCCTCAATCGCATTGCACAACTCAATAGCGCGGGTTGGCGTCAGGCGAGTATGTACCTCAAAGATAACTTCAGCCTCGTCACCGATTCCCTCCCGCAACGCGCTAAAATGCTCAACGCCACGCATGACTGCGCGCTTTTGATTAAAGCCGCCCTCAATGGTATCAATCGGTGAAATTCGTAGGACTTTCCACCCCTCTGCCAACTGTTGCTGTGCATGCTCAATGAGTTGTTCCGGTGTACCTCCACCAGTATGCCGATAGACGAGCACCTTATCCCGCGTTGCCCCGCCAAGTAGCCGGTACGTCGGCACACCAAGTGCCTTGCCCGCTAAATCCCACAGCGCAATGTCAACCCCAGCAAGCGCAGATTGTAGCACGGGCCCACCGCGCCAGAACGTTCCGCGGAAGATGTCCTGCCATATATGCTCGATACGGGTGGCATCCTGCCCAATCAGAAGCGGTTTAATATGGTGTTTCAATGCCCCAACAACAGCTAACGATCTGCCGCTTAATGAGGCTTCTCCAATGCCATATATTCCTTCGTCAGTTACGATCTTAACGTATATGAACTGACCCACAGGAAATACTTTGAGATCTACGATTTTCACGGTTTTCTCCCCAATTAATTTATTAGGACATGTTCCAAACGCGGAAAGACACTTCCTAATCTAATGATAGCATGACCATATATGTCGGTCAAGTTCAAAATCACGTGTAAGTTGAGTTGAACGACACCGATAGTTCATTAATGAACCAATGCACCTGAGTCAAGAGTTAGGACTTACGCAGCTGACCCCTCGAAGCCTTGTAGGTCGGGATTCATATCTCGACACCCAAATGTCCATAGTCTCGATTTACCAAAATCAACCGATAGAAGGCCTATATTCGTGCATTTCGTAGTTTAGGAAACCCCGATTTCAGCGAGGGTAGGTTCTACCCCACGATTACAGATTCGGTGAAGCTGCCTCTCAACGCCCGATTCGTCGGGCGGCTAGAGTTCAGCCCAAAGTAGCAGGTACGCTCCGCATACCGTCATTGGCATAACGGTTAATGATCCATTGAAAATGGATTTTATTTTACATTGAAATGCCGAGCAATCCGCGCGTAAATTGGAAATCTGTGTTTCCTTTTTCATACAGTTTGGGTGTGTATCGGCGCGAAGCAACCTCTAAGATGATTTCCAGCATTTGTGCTGAAAAGCCCTCCGGCGTCCAATCCACATCGGCCGGTAGGAGATCGAGATCTGCTTCGTAGATTGACCCTGTAGCCCCCTCCGTCGTAGCTTGGATTAGTGGAATCATACGGTGTGCCTGAAGGGGATGCCCCACAACATGGGCGAACATCAGATCAACACCCGTCGCCCCCAATCCGGTTAACGTTTCCACAACGTGATCGGTGGGAGCTTCCATGATGTGAAATCCAGGCTCGGTAAGACTTTGACCGTAGGAAAGAGTATTCTGCAATGAAGCTTGAGAAGAGGTTCCAAGAGCATGTGCTACATAGGCGGGCGAGGTTAGGAAGGTCGCATTCGCGGGAATGACAATTGTTCCGCCCGCACCAGCAATGGTTTGGGTCAGATGTGCTAGACTTTGCGCTGCCGTTTCCGTCACTTTTCCGTTCGACATCAGTCCAATCCGAAGGTGTTCCAACCCGACATCAGCATAATCAGGTTGAGGCATTAACGATACAGACCGACTGAACCAATCTTCCACCTTTTGGAGCACGACATCGATGCCGCCATCCAGCTGCACACTCGCCCAACCGTACTGCTCAAGTGGGATACCTTGTTCTGTGAGTGCGTGGCGTATGTAGTCGTTATGGGTCTTTTCACAGCCATGTTCTAGAGGCAAACCGAGCGCGACCATTGGATGTATCAGATGTCCGATGAGTGTACGTCTGTAGATGTCTTCCGAGTTACCCCCCGATACACCACAGCCCTCCGTATGTGCCAACGCAACATAGCGCGAAATGCCGTGTTCGCGTCCAAGTCCTTTTTGATTAAGCCGGTCAGCAATCATCTGAGCAATCTGACCGGAGCAGAGGCTCGTCGGTAAGACCAACCCGATCTGATCGCTGCGGTAGCCGCGGTCGGTCTGTATGGCACTAAAAGTGTGTTCAGATGGTGGGACATCGAGTTGAATTGGAATTGGTTTACCAGTTGGAGCTTCGATGGAGAGTACTGTCTCTGGATTGACAGGTCCCGTCTGCTTCCAATTCCGCCAGATTGACACCTGCGAATGGCCTGCTTTTTCCCCGATAGATCGCTCTCCAGCAGCAACGTTGACGGTGAGATCGAGCATCTGCTGTCCCAATTCCTCCATCGGTGTGCCATCTTGGTAAGCACCGGCGTTGACATCCATATCGTTCTCCAACATTTCGTATCGCCCGGTGGTGGTAACAATCTTGATTGTCGGCACAAAGGGGAAATTCGTAATGGATCCGTTACCTGTGACAAAGAAAATCATGTTTGAACCTGAAGCTATCTGTCCTGCGATGCTTTCAAGGTCATTCCCAGGGCTGTCCATAAAATAGTAGCCCGGTGCGAGCATCTGTTCTCCGTAATCAATGACGTAATCAAGGCAGACCTCCGGATCGCGTTTCATCGCGGCACCAATTGATTTGATAACAATATTATATAACCCCCGAAAATTATTTCCGCCAGAGGGATTGGCTTCGGCGGTATGACCGTGCCAGTGTGCCCGTTCCTTAAATCGCTCAATTGTGTCTAAAAATTGGCGAGCGGTCTTAAAATCTCTGGCATTCTGAAGCACATACGGCTCGGCGCCGATTAACTCATCGGTTTCTGCAAGGTTAGCGACACCACCGTAACGGATAACCTCTTTCGCAACGTAGGCTGCCAGTGGGTTGCCCGATACACCAGAGAATGCGTCCGAACCGCCACACTGAAGTGCGATCTTCAGGTTAGAGAGAGATTCCTCGGTACGCTCCATTGCGTTTACTGAATCTAACCATTCTTTGATGATCGTCTCTCCTGCATCTAAACTGGCATCAAACCCGCCCTGTATACTCAGAAAGCGGTGTGGCACCGCCTCCAATGGATAGTTATTTTCTGCCATATAACGCTGAAGCATCTGATTCGTCACTACCTCCGAACCGTAATCAACAGCTAGAACTGCCCCGATGTTGGGGTGGATAGTAAAACCGGCGAGCGTCCGAAGCAACATCTCAAGGTTGTTGGGTGTTGTGCTTTCCCCGCCTTCAGTGTGCGTTACGGCGACGACCCCGTCAACGTTTTTGTAATTTGTCCCAACCTCCTTGAATCGGGCAGCAAGCGTTTTCGCATAGCTAGAATTCTGGGAGGTTGTCCCCATGATAACGATATAATTTCGTGTTCCGACGCCACGCCCTCCGGCCCGCTGATAGCCGAGGAAAGACCTATCGTGGTCATATCGAGGCACTTGAGCCCCCGGCTGGAATATGTCCTCATCAAGGATGTAGGGAGCAATCTGATCTTTGAAGTTTGGATGGGATGGCAGTACGAAGTCGATATCCCGTATCGCAAGGGCATCAAGGATTTTCTGGTTGCAGGCATAGTCGCCGGGGTGCAAGTCAGCGATTGCAACGCCGAAAGGCAGTCCCCACGATAGCAGCGGTGCCCCTTCAGGGATTGCCTGAATTACGAATCGGTGCCCCTCTAAAATTGTATGAGATATGGTGAAACCATGACCATTGTGGTTAATCTCTGCGCCCGCGTCTACCCTTCGTGTGGCAATCGCCACGTTATCGTCCAATGCCGGTAGTCTTCCAACCTCTTGAAAATCGTATTGATTTGCCATAAAACACTCCTTTGTAACTTAATCTCAACAGTTGCATATATAATAACACGTCACCCGTTTATACTGACAGCAAATTTACAACAAGCCCAAGTTCAGACCTTTCCTGATCTTTCCGATCAGAGAAACACCGAGAATGTTCGATAAATTGGCACCTTTAAGGCTTGGGTCCACCGGGTTATCGGAGAAATATACCTTCCAAACCTGCCCCACAGGGTGGGCTCTTTTACCCTGTAGTTGGGCGCTGCCCCCCATAGGTGATAGGTGTCAAGTTTCATTGGCATCCATATAAATCCGCCCCGACATAATCGGAAGGATAATAATCCCAAGCCCCGATAAATCAGGGTTAAGAAACATTTATCCTTGGGAGTACGTCAAACAAATTTTACAAATCTCCCGTCTATTTTTGTGTTGACCGAATCTGTCCATGTATGTTAAGATGAAGTTGTGTTAAGTTACTAATTATTTCAAACCTTATTGTATACTACCCCATGATCTCATACATTATTGGAGCAGTCTATTTTACCCTTATTTTAGAAGTGCTGCTAATCCTTAACTCATTCCGATACGCACGCCGTGAAAGAAAAACGAAAAGACCAGATTATACCCCGAAAGCTGCTATCATCGCACCGCATTATGGCTGGGACGACCAGACAGCAGAAAATGTAAAGAGACTGCTGGATCAGGATTATGCGGGCGCGTATGAGGTCTTTTTTGTCACGCACACCATGGGGGAATCGGGTTACGATGAGTCCTATCCGCATCTGATTAAGATAGCCGAAGGACACCCCAATGTCCATACACTGCTCGCACCGAACATCGTGGAAAACTCCTTGCCACGCTCGCAGAAGGTGCAAAATTTGATGACAGCAATCGCGACATTCCCAGACGATGTTGAGATTATCGCTTTTGTTGATGCGGATGCAGCAATTGAGCGAGATTGGTTGAAACTACTCGTCCAACCGCTTCAGGATCAAACTGTCGGTGCAACAGTAGGGGCGAGATTTTATTTTCCACATACCTTGAATACGGCATCGCTTGTCGAAGCAGTCTGGGTCAACTTTCAGATTGCCTTGCAAGGTGATCATCCACTCGCTATGGTTTGGGGCGGCTCCAACGCAATCCGTCGTGAATCTTTTGAAAAAAGCAAGGTACTGCAACGTTGGGACAATGCAACCATCGAAGACCACAATTTGACGTATGCGGTGAGATCCCTTAAACGCAAGGTTCATTTTGTGCCGGACTGCATCGCGATTACCCATACTAAGAAACGAACATGGAAACAGGTCATAGAGTTTACCAACCGGCAAATAGTGATGACCTTTCGGATGGGGCTTAAAGCGCAGTGGTGGGGCACCTTGTTGGTCCTTCTGCCGAAGGCTTTGCTTGTTCTCGGCTCAATTCCGTTTACATTCTATTATTCCGATAGACTTCTCCTTATCCTCCTTGTTCCATTTATCGAAATTCAAAGTTATCGTGTCTTCTCACGAAACTTGCCCCGCTGGCTGAGAGAGATGCCTAAAATACGTGAAACCCTCCGAACCGCCTCGCTTGTCGTGCCGATAGCGATGTTTCTCGCGGGCCTGAATGCGGTGTATGCACTATTCCAGAACAAGATTGTATGGGGCGGTGTTCAATACGAAATTCTTTCAGCGACAAGGTCTCGTGTTTTAGGGCGGGTCACAGAAGACGATGGAACAAAGGTTAAAAATGGAGAGAGATCCGTTTAGACATTCAAGCGTTTATAAGTTCATTTAGATGTTACGTCCTGTAACAGAGAGGAAAATTATGGCAATTCGAAGTCGTGTTTCACCCCGTTTTTTTGTGAATGAACTGGCAACCGCAATGTCAGATGATTGGTTCACTTCCTACGCGCTCATGAAATATCAGATGGCAAAGGAAAGTTTTAATTGGAGACACCCATTTGGTGCCAAGCACGGCAAAGGCGACGATGTCCAGCTGGTGAGTTTACGAATTACGGATATGTGCAACCTGCGCTGTCATTCCTGCGGGCAGTGGGGAGATAATGGATATCTGCTTGGCGAATCCCTCAAAACACTGAAGCAACGGGAGGTCCCCGTTGAATTTTACAAGCGACTCGTTGATCAGATTATTGATGCCGGCTGGTCGCCTGTATGGTATATCTGGGGCGGTGAGCCGATGCTTTATCCCGGTTTACTTGAACTGCTGCATTACATCAAAGAACGGGATATGCCAATCTCGCTCGTGACAAATGGCACCCATCTCGCTAGGCGCGCCGAGGACATTCTCGAAACATGCAAAATTCTTTATTTGAGCGTTGACGGACCAAATGAAGATATTCACAACAATCAGCGTCCCGGGGTCACGGAAAACTATGATAACTTTAAGGACGTAAAAGCAGCACTTGAAACATTAAGCGAGGAAAAGAGGCGTCGGAATCTTGCGTTTCCGTACATCGTCCCGCTCAGTTGTATCACGATGTACAATATTGACTACGTAGTCGATCTCTACAAATTCACGAACCAGTACGCAGATGCACAGATTTTCTACCTAACGTGGTGGATCGACTCGCATTCCGCACAAGCACATACCGAAGATTTTGAGGGGCGTTTCGGTTTCAAGCCCCAAACTCACTACGGCTGGATCGGGACGTGGAAAGATTTTAATCACGGTATCATTCTTGATAAGTTTGAGGAGATGGAAAAACTATCGAAAGAGACACGTCGGTGCCCACCAATGATGATGCCAAAACTTAACACGCGGAACGAGATCCAGCGATACTATACCGATCACACGGAGGTTTTTGGTTACAATCAATGTGTCAGCATTTACATGACAATGGAGATTGACAGCAACGGCGACGTTAGCCTCTGCCGTGATTACCATGACTACATCATCGGCAACATCAAAACGGACGCTGTCGAAGATATGTGGAATAACGCCGCTGCCCGCAAATTTCGCAATTCTATCAGCACCGACGGGCCTATGCCTGTCTGCCGTCGCTGCTGTGGCTTGATGGGATTTTAAGACTGCACTAATCCCCTTATTGTGATACAGAAATAAGCCCTTTGCTTTCGAGAAGTGCAATGACGCGTTCGGTACATTCTTCGAGCGTTTGGCTGCCTGTATTCACAGTAAGCTCCGGCCGGGCCGGTGCTTCGTAAGGTGCACTGATTCCCGTGAACTCTTTGATCTCGCCTGCCCGCGCCTTTTTATATAACCCTTTCGTATCTCGTGCTTCGCACACCTCCAACGGACAATCAACGAAGACCTCCATAAATCGCCCGTCGTCAAGCAGGGCCCGTGCGTTGTCTCGGTCTGTACGGTACGGCGAAATGAAGGCTGTCATCGAAATAACACCGGCATCGGCAAACAACTTCGCAACCTCTCCAATGCGGCGGATGTTCTCCTCCCGGTCTTCAGGAGAGAAGCCGAGATTTTTATTTAAACCGTGTCGGATATTGTCGCCATCAAGGACATAGGTAAGATGTCCGCGCTGATATAATTTACTTTCCACTTCAAGGGCAAGCGTGGATTTGCCAGAGCCTGACAACCCTGTGAACCAAATGACACCTCCTTTCTGATTGAGAAGATTTTCTCTGTCTGTTTGGACAACATTCGCTTCATGCCAAGTAATATTCGTTGCCTTTTGTTCTGCCATACTATTCTCCTATTTTTTTGAAATTTGAAGGTGAGGAATTACTAGACAGTGGTAGCCAAAGCGATATCGTTGTTCCCTGCCCAACGACGCTTTTACTCCGTATGTCTCCACCGTGTTGTTCAAGAATGCGTTTCACATTTGCTAATCCAAGTCCGGTTCCCTGTGATTTTGTCGTGAAGAAAGGTTCAAAAAGGCGGTTTAAATCTTCAGGTGAGATACCAATTCCCGTATCTGCGACATCAATACGGACCTTATCTGAACCCTGTAACGTCACGATTTCCAATGTACCGCCTTCTGGCATCGCATCCATAGCATTTAATACGATATTCATAAACGCTTGTTTCAACTTATCCCGATCCAACGAAACCGGTAGGAGATCGGGGGCGAATCTCTTGATTAGCGAAATCTGATGGTGATTCAGGTTAGCCTCCATCAAATCCAAGACCTCCTGTAAAACTTGATTCAGGTCGTGGGGAGCAAGTTGAAGTGCTGCGGGATGAGCAAAATCCATGAACCCTTTGACAATAACATCAATCCGTTCAATCTCTTCGAGGATGTACTGCATCGACTGCTTTCGCTTTGATTCTGGGAGATCTTCTTTTCGCATTAGCATTTGCGCTAGCATCCGCATTGACGAGAGGGGATTCCGAATCTCATGGGCAAATGATGCTGCCATTTTTCCCGCTGTGGCGAGGCGTTCAGCACTTATCAGTTCATTCCGCGAATTTCGCAAATCACGCGTCATTTGATTAAACGCAACAGTGAGGTCACCAATTTCGTCGTGTGTCTTCACCTCACACTGCTCGTTCAAGTTACCCCCGGCAACCTTCCGCGTGAATTGTACCAAGTCTTTGATCGGATTGGTAAGATTCCGCCCGATAAGATGGCTGATAAGTGTAACTAATAAGATGACGACAGCCGCAATTCCGAACATCAATAAAGTGATGTCCCCCTTTGCATCAGCGATTTTATCTATAGGACGCATCAGGCAGTACAACCGATCGTACGCTTGTGGGTAATAGATAACTTTATAGTGTTTGCCATTGACCATCACATTTTGTGAAACAAAGTCACGGTTCGATTCCTTGATGCGTTTACGGACCTCCTGCAGCTTCATATCATCAGCGAAATTTGCCCAATTTCCGGGGAGAGTGGTGTAATTCACTGTGTTGTCCCTACTCACAACTGTTACCTCCGCACCGTACGCCTCCTTAACCTTCTCTGGCTGGTGAATATAGCCGGTATTCACAATCGCCTGAACCCATTTCTGGGTTTCTAAACTATTCTGTTCATTGTATTTCCGATCAAAAAGCGCAATCGTAATGAGCGGCTCAAGAAAAATAACTACCGTGAAGAGTAGAATGAACGGAAGAACAATCTTGTTTTGAATACTATATCGGCGCATAAGCAGGTGAAAGCATTAATGGCAAAATACTTGCACTCTAGGTAAAAAGCGTAAAAAGCAAAATTGGATTGATTGTCTCACTTTTGAACCCCTACTGAATTAGCAGGTTAATCTATTACTATAGCCGAGATTTAAACCCAATGTCAAGTTGAAAGCACAGGGCATAGAAATTCAGGAGATGAGAACAATTTGATACAAGTTGGAACAATTTGATACAGGTTAGTGTGTAATAAAAAGATTGGTATCAGCTGCTGCGTACCTGTACGCATTGCCTGTTTCGCACTGTAAAGGAGAATGCAACGTGATTCAATGTAATACTTTATCCACATCTTCAACACCTACACCTCTACCTAACGACGAAAAAGAACTTGTTGAACGATTCCAAAATGGTGAACAGGAAGTTTTTAATGAGCTAGTCATCAGATATCAGGGGAAGATCTATAACTTGGTTTATAAGTATGTGCCTAACTCTGAAACTGCACGAGACCTTTCTCAAGAGATTTTTATCAAAGCCTTTCGCGCCCTGCCTCATTTCAAACGGCAATCGGCATTCTACAGTTGGCTCTACCGGATTGCTATTAATCTGTGTATTGACTTTATTCGCCAACAAAAACGCGGGCAGACCTTATCCTTTGATGACTTAGCCACAGGCGGTAATGATGAAGTGACGTTTAATGATATAAGTCCGCTGCCGCCGGATCAGTTGGAATCTAAAGAACTTGGGTACATCATTGGTCAAGCGGTACAGCAACTGCCGCCTAAACAGCAGCGTGTTTTTAACCTTCGATATCACGATGGGCTTCAATTGAAGGAGATTGCCGCGCAATTGGATCGATCCGAAGGCACCATCAAAGCACATCTCCACCATGCCCATAAACGCCTTCAGACGCTTTTAATTCCGTACTTAAAAAACGAAAAATTGGAATGGGCCCTAAATTCTTAACTCAGTTTTGCGAAAACTCCGCCCAAACTCATCGTTATGATTATGATAACGCAAATTGCTAGTTGGTAAACCAAGCGTCTAAAACCGACACAATAGTCGGGAATCGAAATTCTCCCTCTGTTCCGGGAGAGTTTTTAACCTGCACAAAACATAGGATAGGAGACGTACTCTCCGAATCGCAACTCTGACTGTTTACGCACGACATTTCACGCATTCTATATACATATCGCCTTGCCAGGGCTATGTTGATTTATTAGTTCATTGGCCCGCTAGTGTAATTGCAGTAGGCTCACTGCACTATGTCGTAGTTTGCCCAAGGATTACGGCATACAGAGTCCCGATAAGATTGGGATTCAAAGCAATATGCCTACTACTAGCGACTTGGATTATGATAGAAACTAGACCCTACCAAGACAAATCGTGAAAATCGCTACTAAGACAACTGAGCATAAAAATGCGTAATAGGTATCTCCGGTGAAAGCCGATTGGATGATACCTGATTTTTTTACGATGAAAAACCCCCAAGCACTTCTTCAAAGCATAGATGAACTCCTCAACACACCCGGCGAAGTGCCCATAGTCTCCCCAGCCTCAGCAGATGATACCCAAGGTGAAGTCACAGATGAATTACTCACCGCACTCCAAAAGTATTTTGGCTACGTTGATTTTCGAGATGGACAGCATGAAGTTATAGAAAAGATTTTGAATGGAGAGAATATTCTTGCAGCCTTCCCAACAGGCTATGGAAAATCACTCTGTTATCAGTTGCCGGCGTTGATGCTACCGGGAGTAACAGTAGTTGTTTCCCCACTAATCTCTTTGATGAAAGACCAAGTCGATGCATTACGGGAGCATGGAATTTATGCAGTAGCACTACTCAACAGCAGTCTGAGCTGGGAGGAGTACCGTGCGGAGCTAGAACGCTTAGAACATAGGGAAATCAAGTTGCTCTATATCGCTCCAGAGCGTTTTCGTAGTCGGCGGTTTCTGAACCTGCTCAATTCACACCAGATCTCCCTGTTTGTAATTGACGAAGCACACTGTATCTCTCAATGGGGACACGATTTTCGCCCTTCTTATCTTGCGCTCCAAGACGCCATCCGTGAATTGCATCCGAGTTCAATTGCGCTGTTCACAGCAACAGCAACTCCTGATGTACGGGCAGACATTTTGGAGCAGTTAGAAATTCGACCACCCCAGACCTTTACCCGCGGTATTGAACGTTCCAACCTGAAATTCAGCGTTTGCCAAGTTTCGGGGGATGCCGAAAAGTATCTGCTTCTCGATGAACACCTACAGCGGCTAACGGGCAGGGGGTCGCTAGGTAAATCGGACGATTTACATACGCTCACTCCAAAGGGAATTGTGTACGCCGGCCGTCGGCGCGAAACTGAGGAGATCGCGTCGTATCTAAAGAAGCGGGGGCACCGTGCCGATTTTTATCACGCCGGACGCGTAGATGTTGAACGGAAACAGGTGCAAGATCGGTTCTTCGACGATGGTCCCGATGGACTCGATTTGGTTGTTGCCACCAACGCATTTGGGATGGGAATTGACAAATCTGACATCCGATATATCATTCATTGGACAATGACAGGTACCCTGGAACAGTACTATCAAGAAGCGGGCCGCGCAGGCCGTGATGATGTAACCGCTCACTGTATTCTGTTTTACTGCCCGGACGACCGAAAGTTGCATGAATGGTTCATCAAGGAGAGCGCGCCAAATAAACCGGATCTTCTCAAGCTCCTAAAACTCATTGAAACCTTCCCCTCGGTTGACAACTTTCGGCTGTTTGCACAAGAGGAGTTAGAGTGGTTGAGTAGTTTTAACGAAGGGAAAATCCGAGTGGGAATTATTCACTTGGAGAAGCTCGGTTTCCTACGGAGATTGTATAATGTCCCTTCAAAATTGTCGGTGAGAACACCGTCATTTGAGCCTGTCAAAAACGTAGAAATTTTCGACGAATCACAGCAGATGTTACTGCGCCACTTACGCTCTCGATCCGAATTACAGGTACTAGATTTTTGTCGAGAGATAGATTGGCGTCCTGACCGACTCATGGAGCAGCTAATCGACTTACAGAGCGAAGGATATTTGAGATATTGGGGGGCAGAAGATCTGGTATTAATTGAGTTGCTTGAAGACAGCGATCTGCTCGCCTCAATGTCCGCAGATCAGATGGGGTTTGAGGACTACCTTCTCGGTAAGAACCGTCAGATTGATCAGATTGTCTTTTACGCGCTCGCAGAAGGTTGTCGCGGGCGACTGGTACGAGAGTATTTCGGGGAAACCGTCAAAGAGGGTTACCGTTGCGGAAGCTGCGATCTCTGCGATCCGAGCTTGCGACTCGTCCCTCTGAATGAGGAACACGATAATGCCAATATCCACTGATTCTATGGAACAAAAACCGAACCTCGTCTTTGTCATCACCGATGACCAAGGCTACGGGGATTTCAGCTGTCATGGGAATCCGATAATCGAAACGCCGAATCTAGATAGTCTACACAGCGAAAGCCTTCGTTTAACCAACCTTCATGTCGGTCCTACCTGTGCTCCCACACGAGCCGGTATTATGACCGGGCGTTACTGTAATTGCACCGGCGTGTGGCATACCATCGGTGGCCGCTCACTTCTCCGCAACGATGAGCGCACAATGGCGGATATTTTCCGGGCAAATGGTTACAGAACGGGCATGTTCGGCAAATGGCACTTGGGGGACAATTATCCCTATAGACCCCATGACCGAGGGTTTGAAGAAGCACTCTATCACGGTGGCGGCGGGATTAGCCAAACGCCCGACCATTGGGGAAATGACTACTTCGACGATACCTACGCCCGCAATGGAGTCAAAGAACCGTTTGAGGGCTATTGCACCGATGTCTGGTTCGATGAGGCAATGCGGTTCATTAAAACAAATAGGGACTCGCCTTTCTTCTGCTACCTTCCAACCAACGCCCCACACGGTCCCTACCGTGTCCCGAATACCTACAGTGAACCGTATCGCGGACGCATTCCCGATACAAGGGCAAACTTTTATGGTATGATTATTAATATCGACGAGAATCTGGCGCGACTCAGGAATCATCTCGGGGAGCTTGGGATTGAAGATAACACAATTCTTATTTTTATGACTGACAACGGCTCTGCTGAAGGTTGTACGCTTGACCAGAATCAATTCGTCAGGGAAGGTTTCAACGCTGGAAGGCGGGGGCGGAAAGGCTCGGAATATGAGGGGGGGCATCGTGTACCGCTTTTCATGTATTGGCCCAATGGTGGATTCACGGAAGGCAGGGATATTGACCAACTCACCGCGAATATCGATCTACTCCCAACGTTAATTGACCTCTGCCAGTTAGAGGTTTCACAGATTGGTTTCGGAGCAGGCAGTTTTCACGGCATGAGCCTCGCACCACTTCTCAGGGGAGAAACGGAAACATTGCCTGAACGCACCATCGTGACGGACTCCCAGCGGGTTGAACATCCGATTAAGTGGAAGCAGAGCGCGACCATGACGCAACGTTGGCGTCTGATTAACGGCGTTGAACTCTACGATATAGAAACGGATCCGGAACAACGAAACGATATCGCCCCTGAGCATCCGGAGATTGTCGAGGAATTGCGGCGACATTACGAAGCGTGGTGGGAACTGGTGTCGCCACGTTTTGATGAAGACCCTCCGATTGTGCTGGGCACGGCGAACGAAAAAGTGTCCGTCTTGACCAGTCACGATTGGCACGGCGAAAATCACGCTTGGAATCAGGGACAGGTGCGTCAGGGACTTGTGTGTAACGGACATTGGGCAATCGAAATCGCTGCAGATGGAGAATATGCTTTTGAGCTGCGTCGGTGGCCCAAGGAGGAGGATAAGCCACTTACCGCCGGGATTCCCGGTGAAATCATCGATTGGTATCATGGTGGGGCAGCTCTCAATTTGAAAACTGCCCGCCTATGTGTCGGTAATCAGGAGGCTACACAGTCAATTCATTCGGCCGCAAAGGGGGTTACGTTTAGGTTTCGTCTCACCGCCGGTGAGATGCAGCTACGGACATTTCTGACTGATGATACAGGGGGGTCGATCGGTGCTTACTACGTTTATGTCACAAGAGTGGCTTAACCACTTGACAATCTGTGCTTTTATAGAATGCACTAACACTGTATTTAGATTATAACCAACAATTTAATAAATTCTGAACGGGGTGATCTATGAAGCGTCAAGATGTGTTGGAGTTAGGTATTTATGCGAGTACCTATGTTGTGGATGAACAAGTAGGTTGATTGCAAGTTTACCCCTCTTGTTATCGTTGATTAACATTAGGTTTTCTACGTACGGGTGGGTGGATAGTAAAACTTGGGAGGTTCCTGCTATGTATCTCATCGGTCATACCTATTACTGGTCCTGACCGATCAATAGCTAGATCATTTGTGGTTTGTTTAATTTTCGGTATATAGATATACTATTTGTATCGGTGCTGGCAAATAGACCGATTGCTTGTCTTCCTCTTGTGTTATGTATGACTATGCTGTTTTCTGTTGGATGGCTAGTTTTTAATATAATGGCAGGTCTACCAAGTAGGTCAGTTACGATTAACCCTTTGCATTGAACTGAATTGAAGGATGTCGTATGAGGCTGTGCTTGCGCGGATGAGGCAAAAGATATAACCAAAAGCGACAGACAAAACGAGGAGTATAATCATCTTTTTGTTAACTATGGCCCACCGCGAAACAATCTGTGCTTTTTCGTTTTCAATAAAGGAGCTGAAAAATGCCAGTTGCCCCGAATCCCGACACAGACAGAGAGGAGTTCATAACAGTCGCTAAGTTTAGTCATCCCACCGAAGCAGATCCGGTTGTGGCATGGTTAGAATCAGAGGGTATCGAGTGTTTTGTTACTAATGAGCACACTGTCACTATGAATTGGCTCTACTCAAATGCCATTGGCGGTGTTGGAGTGCGGGTAAAGGCATCAGATGTCGAGCGAGCGAAAGAAATCCTCCAAGCTGTTTTGAATCCCGATGTAATCAGGGAGGAGTCAGCCCCGGCGGATTCTGAGGCGGATCAGGAAAGCGACGATAATAGCGAGATCCGTTGTCCAAAATGTGGATCAGAAAATGTGTATTATGAGAAATTCTCACGCCGACTGGTGTTCGCCTCTTGGGCAATTTTAAGCATTCCTCTTCCATTTTTAAAAAGAAAATGGAAGTGTCGGGAATGTGAACACCTGCTTCCATGATTTTTAACAGGTTTAAGAGCCTAACGATTACCCACCCATCCGCTGCTCCAGCGCACGAATTTCACTCTCACCCTCTAGAATTCCAATTTCCAGATGAAATTCACGGGTTTCACCGGGCTGGATATATTGTAAATATCCCTGCTTACGATTCCAGGCGCGCCCCAACATACTGACATTGCCCGGTTCGATGCCGGTTACATAAGTGCCTCTGTGGAAGTGTTGCCAATGGGTAACGATAGGCATCTCTTTAATAGGGAATTTCCAGTAAAGTCCAAGTTGTAGATTGTCGTTAACCAGACCGACATGTACGTTCTCCCCCTCATCTGCGATGGGCCGGTGTATGTATACATCGTCGTGCGCCTCCTGCTGCGGTCCACGGGCCACAGTGTAGTCTCCAGGGCTGACCTCCCGATCTTCCAACCATTCCGTGCTCTTCTCACTGTTGATTACCACGCGGCTGCCGGCGTCCAAGATTGGAAAACCGGGGTTCGTATGGTAGACAAACATCAACGGCGAGCGGTCCACACTGAGATTCTCAATGCGGTCATAAATCCGCAGACATTTTTCGCCTAGCACTGTAGAGATTTCTCGGGTCAGCTCCAAATTAGTTCCAAAGACCACCGCCTCACGCATCTTTCCTCGGACACGCACTACGTAATCCTCCCCTTCCCATCCGCACTCAGCGACAACACCTTTGGCTGGAATAAAGGAAAGACGCCCGTGAAGTCCAAGCTCCTCATTTTCTTCTTTGGGATCCACTTCAGGATGGCCGGTGAAGGTCATACCGCAGCTGGTCACCAAACCACCAAAAAAACCACGCATCCATCCATAGCCCTGGGGTTCATAGAAGGCGGGCCCCACATCGCCGGTGTTGCCACGAAAGCACAGGGACATCCCCCTATAGTGGGCAGAAGCGACATCAAGGGAACGCCCCGGCAGGATTGAAAAACAGAGGCCAGAAGCGTTGAAAACTTCAATCAAATCGGAGCCCCGTTCGTTTCCTTCCATCAACTCCGCTCGGCGAGCTCCTGCCAATTGGGTCATATCCCCAACCAATTCTAACAGTTGCTGTTTAGTGTACTGATTTCCGAAAAGCTGTGGCATGTTTAGCCTCCTTTAGATGATTTACGCTTATGCAGAACCACTCGATGATTACACGAAATTCTTAAGGATCTCTGCCAGTTCCCTTAGAGACGATATTTCAAAATCAGGTTGCTGCCCTGTTCCATTATCTTTATCCTGACGGTTCAGCCAAACGGATTTCACGCCAGCCCGTTTTGCACCGATGATGTCATTTTGGAATGAATCGCCTATATGTAGCAACTGGCGTTTCGTGCAACCTGCACGTTTGATAGCAATCTCGAAAAGCCGCGGATCGGGTTTTTGGACGCCGTAGTCCTGAGCAAGTACCACGAATTGAAAGTATCCTGCCAACCCACAACGCTCTGGATAGGTATTGCCATTGGACAGCAGCCCCATCATATAATGCCCTTGCAGTACATTCAGGGCGGGGAGCACATCGTCGAAGAGTTGAATATCTTCAAATCGATGTTTCAGGTACAGTGCATTAAGGTGAGCGGCAAGGTCGGCGTCAGGGCTTTTGATAAATTGAAGCGTGTGCTTGAACGCTTCGAGCCGAATCGCTTCGTGCGTCAATCCTTTGCCTTTTTGTTCTTTTGCAACTTGATTCCGAATGGCAATCAGTGTTTCAACAGAGAGGGAGTCAGGAACAGAAGGAACAATTCGACGGAGTTCAGCCAACGTACACACCAACGCGTGACGCATCACTCCTTCAAAGTCCCACAGTGTGCCGTCTGCATCAAATGAAATGGTTGTAATTTTGTTCACTGTCTAGCCAGTCCTTTAATATCTTTGCCTTCTCAATTCTTCCTAACTTTAGATAGGCTTGATACTCATATTCTAAAGATAGAACTGGCACAAGTAATCCTGCAATCTCCACCGTTCGTCTGTAATGTGCAGGATTTATACGTTCCTCCCAGACGCCATCCACACCCCGTTTCTGAATATCCCCCATGATTTCCACCTCAATGCTGTCAATTTGCAAAGCACCAAAGTGGGATCTAATCTGTTCTGTAGTGGAAAATTTGACCGGCCTGATCACCACATCTGAAAACAGGCTTTCAATTTTATAAGCACCCGCTTTGTCCGTTTGGAGGTCAATGTCGTTGAGTTGGACGGAGATTCCTTGAAGTGCAAAGCCCAGACTCCCTGTGACGACCCAATTTACATCTGTGTTGGACAACCGGGCATGAATACGGCGTAGGACATTAAAGTAGACTGAATCAATCACGCGCTTTTCTCGCTTCGCTCATGTTAAGAAATCGTGTAACAGAAACCGAGTTTTCAAGAAAACACTCGGTTTATCTTCGCGCTTTACACTTTCTTTTTATATCAGTCTTTCGCTTTAGGTCTTACGTTTATCTTCTCCACAACTCTGGAGCGAATAAAACCAAGACAGTGTATAGCTCTAGGCGTCCTAATAACATGCAAAAACAGAGAATAAATTTCCCGAGTGTGGGAATGTGTGCGTAATTGTCAAGGGGACCAACAGATCCAAGGCCGGGACCTATATTTCCCATGGTTGCGATAGTGGCAGCAGCGGCACTGATCAGATCCAACCCTAGTGCCGCCATGATACAGGTAACCATCGCGAAGATGCCGATAAACAGGAAGAAAAAGCCGAGAATGTTTGTCATCACCTCTTGCGGAACGACCCGGTCGCCAAGTTTAATGGGCAGGACCGCGTATGGGAGTATCAGCCGCTTAATTTCGACATATCCCTGTTTGATAAGTAGCAGTAAACGGATGTGTTTCATCCCGCCCCCTGTTGACCCTGCACATCCGCCGAAAAACATCAGAAGGGCCAAAAGAAACTGTGATAGTGCGGGCCACTGCTCAAAGTTGAAGGTTCCGTAGCCAGTCGTCGTGATGATTGATACGACCTGAAAAGCAGCGTAACGCAGAGCCGTTCCAAATGAACCGAAAACAACTTGCCCATCAACCCTTACGAACATTGTGTTCCAGACGATCAAGCCGATACACAGGAACAGTGTCAAGCCGTAGAAGCGGAACTCAGAGTCTCGAACGTAGCTTTTGAAATCGCCGCGCAAGGCGCGATAGTGTAGGGAAAAGTTCGTTCCGGCAAGGAACATAAAAATGATAATAACAACATCAAAGTAGACGCTGTTGTATTGACCAATACTCAAATTTTGGGTTGAAAAACCACCGGTCGCCATCGTCCCGAAGGTATGGCAAAGGGCATCGAACCATGTCATTCCACCGAGCCATAGTAATAACATTTCGACAGCAGAGATAAGGACATAAACACCCCAAAGCAGCTTTGCAGTCTGTGTGATGCGTGGTGTTAGACGGTCTTTTTGAGGCCCAGGCACCTCTGCACGATAAAGCTGCATCCCGCCAACCCCTAACATCGGTAGGATTGCTACGGCGAGCACAACAATACCCATGCCACCCAGCCAATGTGTCAGGCTGCGCCAGAACAGGATAGCATGGGTCAGATGCTCGATTTCAGTGAGAACGGTCGCGCCCGTCGTCGTGAAGCCGGACATGGATTCAAAATAGCAGAACGAAAACTCGGCCAGCCAATTTCTCCCGGCTTCTGCAAATACACGATCGAAAAGATACGGGAGCGATCCAAACAGTGCAGTAACCGCCCAGCCTAACGAGACAACTGCAAATCCTTCTTTGTTGCTAAGTCCCTGGTTCGATTTGGTTGTCAGACGAAGTGTCAATCCGACAATGAGCGTGACGCAAAAAGAGGAAATAAATGCTTGCAGATCAGATCCGCCATCCGCCGTTCTACGGAAAAGGGCGATAAACAACGGACACAACATCGCCGCAGAAAGACAAATCAACAAATTACCGAGTGTATATAGAACTAGTTTTAGATTCACGGAATTATAGGGTATTCATTTTTTTTGACCAAGGAAACGCTTAATCTTCGGTTCTACAAAGAGCTTTTCAACGACGGGAATAGAATCAGGCATGGTGAAGATAATCACACGATCTCCTGCTTGAATCACGCTTTGCCCGGTCGGGATCAGGACACGATTCTGCCGCACAATGGCACCTATCAATACATCTTCGGGCAGCATTCCGCCGAGGTGTTGAATTTCGTTATAGGTAATTTGCGAATTTGGTCCGGCAACAAGCTCGATTACCTCAGCATCAATCTCACGTAGTGATGCTGCTGAGACAATCTGCCCCCGACGGACGAGACGGAGAATGTTGCTGACCGCTGTCAGATGGCGACTCACGGCCGCATCGACTGTCGGAATACTTTCCAGAATCGGTAGGTAACGCGGCTGCTGAACTAGGGCAAGCACCCGAGCAGCCCCATGCTGCTTGGCGGTTACGCAAGCCATCACGTCATTTTCATCATCACCGGTTACGGATACGAACCCGTCTACCCCGTCCACGCCAGCTTCTTCCAACAAGCCGGGGTTAAGGTAGTCCCCATGCAAAACGGTTGTTTTTCTCAGAATTATTGATGCAGCCTCAGCCCTCTCCCGATTGGCTTCAATGATTTTCACCTGCGTACCATTTTTCTCAAGGGTTTGTGCGAGGGAAATCCCAATCCGTTCCGCACCAACGATAATGACACGATGGATTTTTTGATTTAATGAAACTCCCGAAAATTCAAGCAGGTGTGCAGTCGACTCACGACTGCCGATGGCAAAGACCTCATCATCTTCGAGAATGAAGTCTTGACCTTTAGGCACGATTGTCGTGCCATCCTTACGCTTAATTGCCGTAATACGCAAATCGGAAGGGATGCCGCGATCCGCTAGACGGGTGAGGGATGTGCCTCGAAGCGGGTTGGTCGGCTTGACCTGAAATGCAACTAACTGTACCTTGCCCTCTTCAAATTCGACGATTTCACGGGCTTCTGGAATATTAAGTAGACGATAGAATTCCTCTGCACAAAGTTGTTCCGGATTAATCAGCAGATTAATTCCAATATCTTTCGGGGATAAATTCGTTTCGTTGGCGAAGTAGTCGGGATTGGATACGCGCGCCACTTTTGTCTTAACACCATGTCGGGAGGCAATCACGCACGCCAGCATATTAATCTCATCGGAGTTTGTTACCGCCATCAGGAGTTCCGCTTCTTTAATTCCAGCTTCTACCAATAAAGTGGGTGAAGCCCCTGATCCCTCAAGGGTTATTAAATCCAACTGCTCTTGAACCCGCTGACAAGCCTCTTTCGATTGATCGATGAGAATAACATCGTTATTGTCTTCGACCAAGAGTTTTGCCGTATGAAATCCAACCTCTCCCGCACCAATAATAATTGCTTTCATTAGATTTACCCGCTCACGTAGAACATGATAGGCATTGTAGAGTTTACACACTTTGTTTGCAAAAGTCGCGTCCCCCTATACAACGCATAACGTACAATATCAAGGACGAAAATATCTCAACTGTGTAACCCTGAAACTAATAAGAATCAATCGGAGGGCAAGCACAAATCAGGTTGCGATCTCCGTGAACTTCGTTAATTCGTGCGACAGGGGGCCAATATTTTCGCTCGCGGGTCCACGGTGCAGGAAAAGCCGCCTTTTCGCGAGAATACTCGCGATCCCAATCAGTCTGCATAACCTGCACTGCGATATGAGGCGCATTTTTGAGAACGTTGTCCGAACGATCGGCTTTGCTGTTCTCGATTTCTGCAATTTCCTTCCGGATAGAGATCATCGCTTCGCAGAAGCGATCTAGCTCACCCTTTGATTCGCTTTCAGTCGGTTCAATCATCATTGTTTCCATAACTGGAAACGATACGGTAGGTGCATGGAAGCCGTAGTCCATCAACCGTTTAGCGAGATCACCTGCTCCGATGTCAACCGTTTTCTTGAAGTCACGAAGGTCAATGATACACTCGTGCGCAACAAGGCTGTTGTTCCCTTTGTACAAAACCGAATAGTAGGGTTCTAATCGTTTGGCAATGTAATTCGCGTTCAAAATTGCGGTTTCAGTTGCACACTTGAGTCCCTCTGCTCCCATCATCGCAATGTACCCCCAAGAAATCGGCAGGATGCTCGGACTACCCCAAGGTGCTGCCGAAATTGGATTGATTCCATCTTTTTGACCGACTGGCACGACCGGGTGGGTCGGAAGAAAGGGGCTCAGGTGTGCTTTAACACCAATCGGTCCCATTCCGGGACCGCCCCCACCATGCGGAATACAGAAGGTTTTATGCAGATTCAGATGGCACACATCTGGGCCAAAATCCCCCGGACGGCATAACCCTACCATCGCGTTCATATTCGCGCCATCCATGTAGACTTGTCCGCCGTACTGATGAATGATTTCGCAAATTTCCTGAATCTTTTCCTCAAACACTCCGTGGGTCGAAGGATAGGTAATCATTGCTGCTGCAAGTTCTTTACTGTACTGCTTTGCCTTTGCCTGAAGGTCCAAGAGGTCAACATTTCCCTCATCGTCACAATTGACCACCACCACTCGCATACCCACCATCACCGCGCTGGCAGGATTTGTACCGTGTGCAGACCGTGGAATCAGGCAGACATCCCGATGCTTTTCACCACAGCACTGATGATATTTGCGGATGACCAGAAGCCCCGCATACTCCCCCTGTGATCCGGCATTGGGTTGCAGGGAGATTCCGGGGAATCCTGTCAATTCCGATAACCACGTTTCGAGCTGCTCAAAGAGGGTTTGGTATCCCTTTGTCTGTTCAAGGGGTGCAAATGGGTGCAGTTGGCTGAACTCATGCCAAGTGACGGCAAGCATCTCAGCGGTGGCGTTTAACTTCATCGTGCAAGACCCAAGCGGAATCATTGATGTCGTCAGGGATAGGTCTTTTTCCTGCAGTTTGTGGATGTACCGCAGCATCTCTGTTTCAGAGTGATAAGTGTTAAAGACCGGATGGGTGAGATAAGAACTCTTTCGTTGCAACGACTCAGGAATTGCCGATTGAGCCCGAAGAATTAAACCTTCGATCTCGAAGGGCAGAGGCTTGCCTAACGCGAAAATATCAAAGAGATCTCGGATATCCTGAAAGGAGGTCGTCTCATCAAGCGAAATTCCAACGCGGGAGTGGTCAAAAACCCTGAAGTTGATCTGATGTGCATGGGCAATGGACAAGAGATTATCAAGAGTAGCCGCCGGGGTCGCTGGCTGTTGATTAGCCTCGCTATTACGGCTGTAACTTGACTCTTTGAGTGAATCCAGATCGAGGCTGAATGTATCAAAGTAGCAACTATCATCAAGCACATACCCGATTCGCTTCAATCCTTCACGGAGGACGCCTGTGAGCAGATGTACACGCTCCGCAATTCGGCGAAGCCCTTTGGGGCCGTAATACACTGCATACATGCTCGCCATCACCGCCAAGAGCACCTGTGCCGTGCAGATGTTGCTCGTCGCTTGTTCCCTGCGGATATGTTGTTCCCGGGTCTGGAGCGCAAGGCGAATCGCAGGCTGCCCCTCTACATCCTGAGAGAGGCCTGCAATTCTACCCGGCATCTTACGCTTAAATTTCTCTTGCGTTGAAAGGAAAGCGGCGTGGGGACCGCCATACCCCATTGGCACCCCGAACCGTTGGGTGGATCCAACAGCAATATCAGCATCAAATTCACCGGGTGGTTTCAAAAGCGTCAGACTCAAAAGATCGGCGGCAACCACTAATAACCCACCGGCCTCATGCACCTTTTCGGCAAAGTCACTATAGTCATAAATTGTTCCATCACTTGCCGGATATTGAACAATGGCACCCAAAAGAGGTGCATCAAACACGGCAGCGCGATGGTCTCCAATTACTAACTCAATCCCTAGTGGTTCTGCGCGGGTCCTCAAGACTCCGATTGTCTGGGGATGACAAGTTTCTGAAACAAAAAAAGTCGTGCTAGTACCACGCTTACTTAGGGCAAGACACATTCCCATTGCTTCGGCTGCCGCCGTGCTTTCGTCTAGCAACGAGGCATTGGCAATCGGCAGCCCAGTCAGGTCAATAACCATCGTTTGAAAGTTTAACAGGGCCTCAAGCCGCCCTTGTGCAATCTCCGCCTGATACGGGGTATATGCGGTATACCATCCAGGGTTCTCAAGTATGTTTCTCTGGATAACAGGCGGCGTGATGCAGTTGTAATACCCCATTCCGATAAAAGACCGAGAAACCTGATTCTGAGATGCAATCTGCCTTAAGTCCTTGAGCATTTCGGACTCTGTCCGGGGCTTACCCAGATTTAATGGCTGGTAGTGACGGATGCTCGCCGGGACAGCTTCTTCAATTAGTTCATCAAGCGACGCATACCCGATTTTTTCTAGCATCAATTCGACATCTTCCGGACGAGGACCAATATGGCGGTCAGCAAAAGTGTCTGTGAAATTGAGGGCTTGAAGGGTTTTACTCATTTTCTCCTATCTCAATCATTGTCTGATATTCACTTGCAGACATGAGCCCTTCCAATTCGCTCAAATCACTCATACGAACTCTAACCATCCAACCGTCACCGTAAGGAGCTTCATTCACTAACTCCGGTGCATCTTCAAGTTCTTCATTGATTTCAACGACTTCGCCACTGGCAGGAGCATAGAGATCAAATGCCGCTTTAACGGATTCAATAACACCAAACGTTTTGTGTTGCTCAAGAGTCGTACCCACTTCTGGCAGTTCAACGTAGACAACATCCTGAATCTCCGCTTGCGCGTAGTCGCTGACACCAATGCTGACGATGTTGCCTTCATGTCTTGCCCATTCGTGGCTTTTCATGTACTTTAGATCTGCAGGAAACATCTGACTTCCTCTTCTAAATCGGTGCTTGATAGAACGGCGTTCTGACTACCTTCGCAGGATGACGTTTCCCACGGATTTCAATCTCGATTTTGGTGTTAATCTGGCTCATTTCGATTGGAAGGTAGGTGAGGCCGATATTATCTTTTAGGCTCGGTGCCGGCGCACCACTCGTGACCTCTCCGATGCGCTGATCGTTACGATAAACCGCATGGTGCGTCCGTGCAACGCTGCGATCCAGCATCCGAAAACCCATCAAGCGGCGTTTAATCCCCTCGTCAGCTTGCCGAATCAAAGCCTCTCGACCAATGAAACTCCCTTTGTCGAAATCTACTGTCCATCGTAATCCTGCTTCCAACGGTGTTGTCGTTTCGTCAATGTCATTGCCGTACAGACACAATCGTGCCTCTAGCCGGAGGGTGTCTCTCGCACCGAGTCCAATTGGCTTCCCGCCGATGGCGTTTGTTGCCTCGTAGACGACATTCCACACCGCCGCACCGTCCTTGGCTTCGACATAAAGCTCAAAACCGATTTCTCCGGTGTAGCCTGTCCTTGAGATAATTGTTGGGATATCGGCAACTTTCCCTGCCATAAATCGGTAATAGTCCATCGTTGTTAGATCAACACCAGTCAGGGTTTGAAGGCACTGGGAGGCGTTTCGGCCTTGCAGCGCGACAAGGGCAGTTTCGTCACTCCGGTCTTCAATCTCTACCCCCGTTTCACTGTGACCGTGTATCCACTCCAAATCCTTTTCGATATTCAATGCGTTGACGACGAACATATATCGGTCGGCCGCGAAACGATAGACAAGTAGATCATCCACAATTCCCCCTGTTTCTGTGCACATTGGTGTATAGAGTACTTGCCCATCACCGAGCTTGGCAGCATCGTTAGCAATCAGCTTTTGGATCAATGATAGGGATCCGGGACCTCGGATTTCGAGTTCTCCCATGTGTGAAACGTCAAATATCCCTACATTTGATCTGACGGTCAGGTGTTCGTCAATGATGCTGCTATATTGCACAGGCATCTCCCACCCGCCAAATTCAATCAGCCTTGCACCAAGTTTTTTATGAACATGGTAGAGGGGGGTGCGCTTGAGTTTTTCTGTCACGTCTTGTTTTAGACCAATCCATAAATCCGAGCCAAATTATCTCCAAAAATCAAGGCTTCAGCGTCGTCTCCTAACTCAAGGCGACGAAGGGCATTGATCACTTGGATTGGGCGATATTCAGGCGTATTCGATCCGAATACAATCTGCTCCGGCCCCAATTCGTCAACCGCTTTCTTCACTTCGGTGGGAACGACTTGGTCCGGATCGGTGCCCCAACGACGATGAAAGCGGAGAATAGTTGTACCTAAAGAGATATTTTGGTTCGCTTTTGCGGCTTCGATGCCAGCGTCAAGGTCATCGGGAAATCCCATGTGATCCATGATGACAGGGGTTTCCGGAACCCAGCTTGCGACACTTGCGATGCGTGTGGGGTGGCAATTTGCGGGACCCGAATGGATCGAAACGATTAGCCCATTATCTCGTGCCGCCTCAACAACCGGCTTGACAATCTCGTCATCAACATTATATTTGTGAACCGCCGGCATCAGCTTGATTCCCTTCATACCCCATTCGGTCGCAGCTTTTTGGACTTGTCCGACAGGATTAGCTTCGGTGGGGTGGATGAGCGCGCAACCGAGGGCACGCGGGTTGTCCTTTATCGCCTCACCAAGCTCCTGATTGTTCGGCTCAGGTTGGGTGTTAGGCATGATGACGGCAACATCCATGTTCGCCTCGTCCTCAAGGACTAACAGCTTGTCTAAATCCAATTTTCCGTTCTCATCGCGAAACGAGTCGTTCAAATAGGCTTCAAAATCTCCTCGCATGGTAAATCTCCTTTTGGGTGTAAAGTGCAAAACATGAAAGGCGACTACTTCTTTGTCCTTAACAAATTAGCCCAACGTGCTCGGTAGTTAGGCAGTACTTGATTATTGACATACTCCCAAACCTAAAGGCTTGGGATTCTTGCTCATTACTTTAGACTTAGAATTGGCCTATCCTGTCTGTTAGGTGATACCTAACCGACGGCATAAAGCGACGAAGTGGTTCCACACCTCTGCATGGTCGTCAACCGTTTTCTGCAATTCACGATTGTCGTGAGGGCTATACATTTTGAACTTGTAGGTTTTCATAAGGCCTCGCTTGCTGGAACGGCCTGTTAGCCGTTAGAAATCTGCGAAAGCAGGTATGTTACCCCCAAAGGTAAACCTTTGGGGTTTAACCCTAAAGGAAACCATCGCTAAATTGATATAGTTCATATTTTACTAATTTAGACAGCGGACTTTTCTTTTTTTAGGTGTAAATCGCGACATGGCAGTTCGCCATTCTCCTTGTCGTTATGCACCTGTCTCACTCATCCTCACTGTTCTTTAACGATAATTCCACCGGTTGAGGTTGAATCAACTGTAACTGTACTTGCCTCCAAGTGACTCCGATAGATGTCATAAGCAGTTTTCGCCTCTGACTCAACTTCGTAGCGTAAAACAAATACCGTCATCGTATCGATCCAGTCAGTAGAGGATTTTTTGTGTAAATATGCAGCAGAGCACCCTGTTACGCTTGGATTAAATTCTAGTAAACGTTCGGGCAGAAAGCGGTGAATTCCCTTCAAAGTTACACCGGAGGGGAAGTACTTTTCGCTATGAGGCACCCTGTTTTTTGAAGGAAGGAGGGTCAGAAGATGTGGTGTTGTCAGTGGATCTTCGATGCGTTCGGCAGTTGCTTTAGCAAGTTCAACCATACCCTGTTTAATCTGACTTGCAAATTCGTATCCCTCAATTTGTATGAAGTATTTGCCTTTCCAGTAGTTAAGTCCTCGTCCAGAAACGATTGCTCTGCTGCCGACCCATTCAAATTCATCCTGTGGATAGCGATTTCGGCTATAGACGCCGAAAGCATTTTCTGGAGTGCCCATGTCGAAAACCTCTAAAAGAATCAGCGGCTGAGATCCAAGTCGAGGCGTTTGATATTCGACGGTCGCCCCTTCGATAAACCCGTAGTTGTGATATAATTCCGGGTTTCCACCGATCACATTTCTGTACAAATCCTTCCCAATATCAGCACTCGGTTTCCCCACTCTGACCCAATGAGACGCCTCTCCATTTGCAGGTAATAGGTCCATCGGTTTCGCAGTTGTGATTAAGGGGAGCAAATCAATCTGAGGCAGTGCTTCTGCTCGCGTTCCGGCTTCGCCGAGAATCCTCGATGAAATCGGGACTTGAGTGATTTGGCGTGATAGTCCTTTCGCCGCCTTAGCGGTGCGAGCTTTCCAAACACCATAGATATACTGCCCATTCTGGCTTACAGCTGTGTAATTGCCTTGTTCAGCCTGACACGCAAGAAATAGCAGCATGTAAGACATATGAACAATCCAAAGATACAGCCGCCAGCGGTGAGACATCTGCAAACGTGGAGTGTCAAACGTGAAACGCGATACGTGATAAGTCACAACCCTATGATCTCACAAGTGCCGTTCCGAGCATTCTCGGCGCAGCCGGAACATGCGTCTATGAGCCTACCATTGTTCAGCAAGTGTACTGTAGAAATCATCAACTAATTCTTGAATGAGCCGTTTTTGTGCCTCTTCGCGTGTTTCTGGAGGCTCCCCTTGCCCCGAAACAACATAGAAATCGTGAATTTGGACGTAACTATCTCTACGATCTATGATTTTGTTCTGGACGCGGTCTCGAAACTCATACTCAATCTCTAAACTCATGCGAAATTGCTCAGGTTGATTATTCGCATCATAACGATAAGGTGCGAGATGGTAATCCAAAATAATTACATCGAGGTGTGCATCGTTACCATCGCGCCATTTCTGGTTAAAACGGTTAATGAGTGCCTCTCGAATCACTTCATCGTGTGGATTACCGGAAGTATCAAATGTGAAATCTGGATCTTGAATCTCAATCGGTGAAATCGTAATCGATTTTATATGACTGAGATAGTCTGAGGTTGACACATAACCGCATCCCACAACTCCAAGGACCAAAACACCTTGCGAAAGCACAGCACATAGTGTAGCAGCGAATCGCATAAAATATTGTACAGTGGATGAGGAAAGCAAAGGAAGTTTCATCTCAAACCTCTGGAATGAATATTCGATGTACCAGCGGATTGGATAGGGGAGGGGTGGACTATTCTAAACCGAATGCCAGTTTTACGGATTTAACGAACCATTTCGCTTGATGGATCAGCCATTCTCGACGGGTCACAGCAAGAACAAAAATGGTTACCAGAACAACCAGAATAAATGTCAGCAGGTAGGTCAACCATTTATAGTCGAGGAGATCCCTTTCTTTGTTAATTATCCTTCTTGTTCTCCGAATAGGGTACTTGGCTTGCATGTGAAACACCCCTCGCAAATATTCTACAACAAATTATTGGAGAATCCGCCCAGCGGCTCTTGCCGATTAATGCAACGTATCCCTTCAAACGTGATGAGTAATTCGTGAGATGTGAGAGACCAATTCCTCTCTCACGCCTCACGTTATAGATGATATTGCGACCAATGCAACGCATCTTCGCAATAGTTGTACTATACTAAAATCTGCCTTTGGGGATTCTTGGCGGTCGCCGGTCTCGTGAGTCGTTGCCACGATTGTGACGAGAGTTGCGAGAATCACGCTGCCCTCTATTTGGACGCTTCTCCCGTGGGCGCGACTCCCCCCGATCTCGGGATTCCCCTCGCTCTGATGAAGCGGAATTTGCGGTTACAGGGTTACTCGCAAGCGTCAGGTCAACGCGACCTTGGTCATCAATCTCAATGACACGTACGGCGACTTCATGACCGATATTCATCACATCTTCAACCTGTCGGACGTATCCATCTCCCATTTGAGAGATATGAAGCAATCCATCCTGGCCGGGTATAATCTCAATAAAAGCACCAAATCCTGTTATACGGGTAACTTTTCCGGCGTATTCTTTGCCGACTTCAGGAATTGCGGTAATGGAGAGAATCATCTCTTCGGCTTTGTTAGCAGCTTCAGCATTGAATGATGAAAGCTCGACCCTCCCATCGTCCTCTATGTCAATTGTTACACCGGTTTCCTCTTGAATAGCCTGAACGGTTTTACCACGAGGACCAATCAAGTCTTTGATTTTAGAGGGCGAAATGTGGATTTCATAGATACGTGGCGCATACGGAGAAATCTCATCGCGGGGTTTATCAATAACTTCACTCATCTTATCCAGAACAGCCAGACGCGCGCCTTTCGCTTGATGGATGGCTCGCCGCATCAACTCCGGCGTCACACCATCAATTTTGATGTCCATCTGGATAGCAGTGATACCATCGCGAGTGCCGGCGATTTTAAAGTCCATGTCACCGAGGAAGTCTTCGGTGCCGAGCATATCCGTTAAGATGACCTCGCGATCGCCTTCCTTAATCAATCCAACACCCACTCCTGCCACCGGCTTTTTGATAGGCACCCCGGCGTCCAACAGCGAAAGGGTCACGCCACATACGCTTGCCATGGAGGAAGATGCGTTCGATTCAAGAATCTCGGATACTGCACGAATTGTGTATCGGAATTCTTCTCGACTAGGGATGACAGGCTGAATCGCCCTCTCAGCGAGAGCACCGTGGCCGATTTCTCTTCGCCCCGGGCCCATAATTCTCTTGACTTCGCCGGTGCTGTATGGTGGGAAATTGTAGTGAAGGAAAAAGTATTTTCTAACCTCTCCAGTCAGGGAACGGTTCACATCTTCGTCACCTTTGGTACCGAGTGTCGTCACACAAAGGGCTTGGGTTTGTCCGCGGGTAAAAAGTGCTGAACCGTGTACGCGAGGCAGGACGCTAACTTCACCTGAAATTTCTCGAATATCCGTGGCTCCCCGTCCATCCACCCGCTTTCCTTCGTTCAAGATTGACTGGCGCATCTGTTCTTTTTCGATGTCGCCTAGTATCGACATAGCATCCTTCGTGACTTCGGGACCATCTTCTTCTGTCTCAACATCATCAAGAATTTCTGACAGAATGTCTGCCTGTACCTGTTCGAGATAGTCTTCGCGGTCGTGTTTTTGGTCCATGCCAATGGATTCCCGAATCCTTTCTGTTGCAAGGTTTCGGATACGCGAGCTCAGTTCTTCATCAATCTCTTTCATTTTGTACTCGCGGGTAGACTTTCCACAAAGCGCAATTAAACCTTCCTGAAGTTTAGTGATTCCTTTTATCTCTTCGTGAGCTGCGCCAATCGCATCAATCACCTCATCTTCTGGCACCTCGTGTGCCCCACCTTCGACAGACATAACCGCATCGGTTGTTCCACTGACGAAAAATTCTAATTCACACCGTTCTAATTCTTCATAAGTCGGATTAACGCAAAATTCCCCATCTAGCCTTCCAATTGTGACGGCACCGACAGGTCCGTTAAACGGGATATCAGAGATACTGAGTGCCGCCGACGTTCCAATGAGAGCTGGCACATCAGCAGGGTGAATCTGATCGGAAGCCAGTACCGTACACATGACTTGCACTTCGACTTGGAAATCCTTGGGGAAAAGGGGGCGAATGCAATGGTCAATCAAACGCGCCGTCAAGAGTTCACTTCCACCTGGGCGTGGTTCGCGTCTACCATAGACGCCGGGGATGCGCCCCGCTGCATAAGATTTTTCACGATAATCTACGGTTAATGGAAAGAAGTCTAGATTCGATTCTTTCTTATCAGCGACGACTGCTACTAAGACAACCGTTCCACCGTATTGTACCCAAACCGCACCGTCTGCTTGTTTGGCAACCTTTCCTGTTTCGATTGAGAGCTTTTCGCTCCCAAGCTGCATTTCAACTTTCAATATTTGTCCTCCTCACAACGTTCTACGGTGGTTTACTAGCTTCTCCTGCCTGAAATCGTGTCACGAATTCCAAGTTGAGTAATCAGGTTACGATACCGTTGAACATCTTGTCTGTGCAGATAACGCAATAAACGACGTTGTTTACTCACGAGTCTAAACAGGCCCTGTCTCGAATGATAATCTTTCCTATGGACCCGAAAATGTTCCGTCAACTCCCGGATGCGAGTCTGGATAATTGCCACCTGAACTTCTGGTGATCCGGTATCGCTATCATGGGTTCTATACGTTTCGACCAATTCCTTTTTCTTCTCAACTGCCAGTGCCATACAGAATTCACCTCCTTTTTCATATTTTCTTTTCGCGCGCAATGCGTTTTTTTACATATACATGCAGGTTAATATACCATAAACCAAAGTGTTTTGTAAATCAAATTTCTTCCTATTGAAGTGAGATTCAGCAGCAATGGGCATTTCTGCTCTTCATTTGATTCAGAATGGCTTTAGCCTGAACAATGTCCTGCTTAATCTGATCAATTAACGTTTCTGGGTTTGGAAATTTCTGTTCAGTCCTAATCTTTTCAATGAAGAAAATTTCTATCTCTTTTCCGTATACTATTTTCTCAAAATCAAATAGATGCGTTTCAATCTGGAATTTTTCTCCATCAAACGTTGGTCTTGTCCCCATATTCGTTACACCGTCGAACATACACCCTTCTAACTTGACTTGGCTGGCGTAAACCCCACTCGGTGGCAGCATCTGATTTCCGGCATCAATGTTGGCAGTAGGAAACCCAATCTGCCGCCCACGCCCCTCACCTTGTACTATCTCACCCATGATTGAGTATCGACGCCCTAGCAGTTCAGATACTAGATCAAGGTTACTTTTTGAGATCGCTTCACGGATGCGCGTACTATGAACAGGTGCACCGTGAAGTTGTATGGAGCCAACAATCGTCACACCAAATTGATACCGCTCCCCAAGTTGCTTCAAGGCTTCTGCGTTGCCAGATCGCCCTTTGCCGAACTGCCAATCATAACCAATAATAACCTGTCTGGCATACAATCGCTGCAATAGAACTTGCTGGACAAAGGTATCAGGGGACATTTGTTGCAAATACGCATCAAAGCGCGCAAAGACAACAGCATCAACACCGAGGTGCTCTAATATCTCAATTTTCTTCGGAAGGGTTGTCAAGGCTGGAGGGCATTTTTCAGGGACAAGGAAAGCCAAGGGGGGTGGGTCGAAAGTCAGCACAACACTCGCTAGTCTGAATTTTTTTGATTGCGTCAATACGTGGTGGATGACTGCCTGATGCCCAATGTGTAGTCCATCAAACACACCAACAGTGACAATAGACTCCTGAAAAAATTCAGCAGGAGTTTCTAGATCGTAGTAAATCTGCAAGATTCAATCTCCAGCACCCAACGATTGAAAATCATCGGGTCAGTGCCAACTGCTGATTCAGCATATTATCAACAGTATCAATTGGGGTTACAGCCTGATAAGCAAATTCGGGAGTACGCTTAAGACTATCAAATGTATGTGCTCTCTCGATCCTGAATACGCCAGAGCGTGTGCGGATCAGTTCTGAAAGATGGGCACCACACCCCAATACCGCTCCAATATCTGCGGCGAGAACTCGAATATACGTTCCCTTGGAACAAACAACTCGGAAACGGACTTCGGGAATATTAAATGATAGCAATTCAATAGATTCGATGAATACCTGTCTTGAGCGGCGTTTGACTTCAATCCCTCGGCGTGCCAATTTGTACAGCGGTTGCCCTTTATGCTTTACCGCAGAAAACATCGGCGGCATTTGCTCGATTTCCCCAACAAATTGCTGACAGACGGATTGAATTTGATTGGGGGGTATCTGACTCGTATCTGTCGTTTTGATAATCTGTCCATTGGCATCAAGGGTATCCGTTGTGATGCCCAATGTAAGCGTAGCCTCATATTCTTTTGTGCCAGCCTGTAACGCTTCAAATAGCTTTGTTCCATCACCGAGACATATGAGTAATACGCCGGTAGCATCCGGATCGAGCGTGCCCCCATGTCCTGCCTTTTTTACATTTAGTAGGCGTTTCACGCAATCTACAGCCTGTCTTGAGGTAACCTTTGGGGGTTTATTCAGATTGAGAACACCGTGAATTCCCATTGTCTATCCACCGCGGTTTACCAAAGCAGTTCGACCAACGTGACAATCAATCTCACGACTGACAGCAAAATCTGCCCCCTATCTCCTAACAAATTTTCGTGCATTGACGCCCGTTGTAATCCAGATTTATCTATCTTTCATTCGTTGCTGTGTCATCGCCACAAGTTGCGCGATTGCCTCTTGACAGGGAGTATCAATCTCACAACCCGCAGCACGCTGATGTCCCCCACCGCCAAATAGGGAAGCAATCTCGCCAACATCAACAGACGATTTGCTCCGCAGGCTTGCTTTCGATACACCGTTTTTATACTCGCTCACGAGGATTGCTACCTCAACGGTATCAATGGACCGGATATGATTGATAAACCCATCCACATCGTCGCGGGTTGTTCCGGTTTTATGAAACATCTCCTGTGTTGCATACAACCAACCAATTTTGCCATCTGGTGTCGTGCCAAGGGTTTGGAAGACTTCACTCAGTAAAAGAAGGGTTCCAATAGGCAACGTTTCGTATACCGCACGATATACTTCGTCAACAGCAATTCCTTCCTGAATCAAATTCGCTGCAACGTGGTGAGCCATCGGTGTTGAATTTGAATATCGAAAACAACCTGTATCGAACATTATCCCTGTGTAAAGACAAAGGGCACGCTTTTTTCCTATTGGGGTTCCGTGATGTCGAATCAACCGGTAGATTATCTCCGATGTCGATGATGCGTCGGTTTCGACGAGGTTGTAATCTCCAAAGCGTTCAGCAGCAGTGTGGTGATCAATATTGACGATTGCCTTGGTCGGAACTAGGGTGCGAGACAGGTATTCACCAATGCGTTTCAATACGCCTGCATCCAGAACAACCAGGACCTGGGGAAAGTCATCGCGGAGGGCTTTGACAGGCAAAATAGCATCATAAAAAGGCAGAAATTTGTAGTTCTGTGGGGCGGCATCTGTGTTATAAATTTTGACCTGTTTTCCGAGGTCCTTGAGGAAGGAGTAGAGTGCTAATTCAGATCCGAGTGCATCGCCATCCGGATTGACGTGTGTCGAGAGTGCAAAAGATTGGTGTTGGTCAAACACCTGCAAAATTGCTTGATAATCTTTCATAGCAGCTAAACTAATTCGTCTCCATTGCCTCGTCATCGGATGGCGATGAAATCTCTTCTTCGGTATGAATTTGTTTGAGCAGGCGATCTATTCGCATTAATTGATCGACAGAATCGTCTAATTCAAAACGTAGTTCGGGGGCGTGGCGTAAACCAATTCGTTGCACAACCTCACGTCGCAAGAAGCCAGCGGCACTTTTAAGCCCTGTTATGGAATTCCGTTTCTGCTTCTTGTCACCAATAACACTCACTTTGACATCTGCATACCTCAAATCTGTAGAGACCTCAACTTGGGAGATGGTGCAAAAACTGACGCGCGGATCTTTGAGATCCCGTTGAATGATGTCACTTAACTCTCTTTGTATAAGTACACTCACGCGGTCTGTACGTCTTCCTGGCATTGTTTTTCTCAGGTCCACCTCATCAGGACAGAATTTCAATTTCGTAGTCCGTTAATTCTGCCAACAGGGAATCTTCAATAAAGTTGATAACATAAGATAAAACACGATTGAGATGCTTTGTATCATTTGAAACAGATACCACACCAAGCACAACCTGCTGATGCACGTCAAGCGCATCAACCTCGGCGACAGCGATGTTAAATCGATTTTTTAGCCGGTCGGTGATGCTTTTAACCACCTGTCGCTTCTGTTTGAGCGAATGACTGTCTGGAATTGTTAGCCAGATTGTACAAACTCCAATATGCATAAACGCAACGCAGTCGATATAGGCAAACGGTTTTAAGCACTCGTCAGTACTAACCTCGACTCTACCTCAGTGAGCGTGGTATGCGCTCGTGGGTATAGCATTCCAACACATCATCCACTTTGAAATCATCAAAGGTGCTAACACCGATGCCACACTCGTAGTTTGCCTGAATTTCAGTGACATCTTCCTTAAAATGTCGTAACGAATCGACCTTTCCCTCGTATATTAGGCGATTGTCTCGTAGGACCCGGAGGGCGTAGTTACGGATAATTCGCCCCCAATTCACATAACTTCCTGCAATCGTGCCCATGCGGGGTGTCCTGAACAGCTCACGAACAATTCCCCTACCGACGACAACCTCTCGGACTTCAGGCTCAAGTAATCCCTCCATCGCTGATTTGACATCAGAAATTAGGTCGTAAATCACACTGTATGTCCGAACATCAATATCTTCGTTCTCTTTTGCGATTAGGGCACCAGTTGTAGGATGGACATTAAAGCCAACGACAATTGCATTGGAGGCAGACGCCAATAAAACGTCCGTTTCGGTAATTCCACCAACGGCTTGATGAATAATGTTAATCTTAACTTCATCTGTGCTCAACCTATGCAAGGAGTCAAAAACCGCCTCAACGGAACCTTGCACATCACCTTTAACAATGATGTTTAGCTCTTTAATATCACCTTCCCGAATCTGTTGGAAGAGGTCATCTAAACTGACACGGCTCTGTGGTCCGAGTTGCGTCGCTCGATGTTGGGCTTGGCGCGAATCGCTAAGTGTCCTTGCGTCTCTTTCAGAAGCAACTGCAAAAAATTGGTCTCCAGCCTCTGGAACTCCTGTAAAACCAAGCACCTCAACCGGGGTTGAGGGCGGTGCATTTTTTACACGATGCCCCCGGTCATTTATCATCGCGCGAACTTTTCCGTAATAACGACCAGCGAGGAAGGCATCACCAACGTGCAAAGTTCCACTTTGGACAAGTACGGTTGCCACGGGGCCTCGTCCTTTATCCAGTTTGGCTTCGGCAACCGTCCCACGAGCAGGTTTATTCGGATTGGCACTGAGTTCCAGCAATTCTGCTTCAAGGAGCAGCATTTCTAACAAATCTTCAATGCCGATCCGTTCCTTTGCAGATATGTCAACAAAAATGGTCTGTCCACCCCATTCTTCGGGGACAAGGTCATAATCTGCTAACTGCTGTTTGACATAATCTGGCCTAGCGTTTTCAACATCAATTTTGTTGATTGCGACAAGAATTGGGACGTCTGCTGCTTTTGCGTGGTTGAGTGCTTCGACGGTCTGTGGCATCACGCCGTCATCAGCTGCAACAACAAGGACCACAATATCAGTGACTTGCGCGCCGCGAGCCCGCATGGCGGTAAACGCTGCGTGTCCGGGCGTGTCTAGAAAGACGACACTGCCGCTTTCCAACTCCACATGGTAAGCACCGATGTGTTGGGTAATCTGCCCTGCCTCCGTATCCATTACATTTGATTGTCGGATCGCGTCAAGCAAGGAGGTTTTACCATGGTCAACATGCCCCATGATCGTAACAACAGGGGAACGCGAGAGGAGATTTGTTGCATCATCTGGTTCGTCCTGAAGGATTTGCTCCTCCAGAGTCAATTTACGAACAGCTTCAAATCCAAACTGGGCGCTTATCGCTTGTAGTGTCGCATAGTCCAAGCGTTGGTTAATGCTCGCCATAATTCCCAGTTTCATGAGGCGCATAATCATTTCGGTACCCTTAAACCCCAATTCTGAAGCAAGTAGACCAACGGTGATTCCTTCCTGAACTTGGAAAACAGATGGGGCTTCTTTTTTCTCATTGATTGCTGTGTTTTCTTCAGTTGCCTCTGTTTTAGACTCAATAACCTGCGCTTTATCAATGGTAGAAACGGCTGCAACCTTTTTCGGTTTCTTTTTGGAACGAGGCGGTTCAGTTTTAGCTTCAGGAGGTTCAGCGGAGGTGGGCTTTGTAGCGTTCCGTTCGGTCTCGACTAACTCAACAGTTTCCGAATGCAACGTACTCATGTGGTTTTTGATGGGAATGCCATACCCACGCAACTCTTTAACAAACTCTTTGCTGCTTACCCCATATTGTTTTGCAAGTTCATAAACTCTAATCTTTTTACTTTTTGTTTGAGTACTTTCGCTCTGTTTGGTTTGACTACTTTTCACCATTTATACCCCCTCAACGTTTCTATGACTCGCTAAATTAAGGAGCTCTTGTTTGAAAGAATCAATAGCCCGCTTTGAAAGGTTGACTCGCAAGTGAGCATTAATTTTCTGAGATTTGAAAGTGGTATTAATACACACCTGTGATTGGCATACATAGGCACCACGTCCTGCCAACTTACCTGTTAAATCTGTTTGGACGTTGCCCGCTGCATCCTGTACAAATCGAAGCAAATCTTTCTTGGGAAATTTACCCCGGCATCCAATACAGGTGCGGATAGGTACCGCGGCCATGTTCACCCCTCTCAACAACGAGTAAGCTTATTCCTCTTAATTGGAAAAAGGAGAACTAATCTGAAAGTATCCTCGATGCAGCGTGATGAATCCTCTCTGCGGTCTTGGAACCAATTCCCGGCAACGATGAGAGCTCTGCCACCGTAGCTTGAACAATTAATTCAACCGTCAGAAAACCGGAATCCCTAAGAAGTTCAGCAGTTTTGGAGCCGACACCCTCCAACTCGGTCAAATCGATTTCAGCCGAGTCAGACTGAGAAGCTATTTCGTCAGGATCCGATTCAGCCGTTGGAATAGATGAATCAGTCTCTGCGGGTTTGAATAACTCTTCCGCAATTTCCTCTTTAAATTGCGTGTCCGCCTCAGATTCGCTTTTGATGTCAATTTTCCAACCCGTTAGTTTCGCAGCAAGACGCGCATTTTGTCCACGCCGCCCAATTGCTAGCGACAATTGGTCATCCGGTACAATCACCTCTGCACTTGTATTTTCGTCATTAATGTTCACACGAACAACGTTAGCAGGTTGCAACGCGTTTGCAATAAAAAGTGCAGGATCCGGATTCCATTGGAGGAGATCTATTTTCTCACCCTCTAACTCCCTCACAACTGTTTGAACGCGTGCCCCCTTAACGCCTACACAAGTACCAACCGCATCAATAGTCTCATCTGTCGCAATGACAGCGACTTTTGCACGGTCCCCAGGATCGCGCGCAATTGCCATAATCCGCACCAAGCCATCGTAAACTTCGGGAACTTCTATTTCAAACAGGCGAGCGATCAGGCCATTATGTGTGCGAGAAAGAATGATTTGCGCTCCTTTTTGATCTAGGTTTACCTCCATGATTAAGCATCTTAGTGCATCTCCTCGCCGATAATTGTGCGGTCGGGGTACTTCACTAAAAGGGAGGAGACCTTCCGTTCGCTCCAAATCCAATATGATGTTGCCGCGCTCGGTGCGTTGGAAATAGCCCGTAATGACTTCTCCTTCTTGTTCCTTATATTCCTGATAAATCTGCTCTCGTTCTGCTTCTTTTATTTTTTGGACAAGGATTTGACGTGCCGTTTGGGCTTCAATTCTACCAAATTCGCTTGGATCAATTTCAACCTCAATAACCTCACCTAGACGGGCATCGGGCTTTATTTTTAATGCTTCCTCAATGGGAATTTCGGTAGCAAAGTGGTGCATGATTTCAACCACTTTTTTCGGCACATAACATTTAATGTTCCCCAACTCGGGATCTATTTTAATCGACACCCCTCGTGTCGAGCCGTAGCGCCGCTTGGCTGCTGAGTATAAAGCTGCTTCGATTGCCTCAATAAAAATTGTCTGCGGCAGCTCCGTCTGATCCATAATTTGACGCATGGTCATGACTAGATCGTTATTCATTGTATAAACTCCACCATCCCTCCAACGCTTTACCACATCAATTGGATTTGGGCTTGAGTAATCTCGGAAATTACGATTTGAACCGTCTTCCCAGAAACCGGGGTCAGGAAGATTTTCCCATCGCTGACCCGGTTTAGGGTGCCATTGAATTGTGAAAAATTCTCGGTTACAGTGGATACCTCCACTTCAACCTTCTGCCCTAAATTTCTGCGGAAATCGGCTTCTGTAATAAGCGGTCGATTCAGTCCCGGCGAAGCGACTTCAAGATTGTATGTACCGGGTATTATATCATGCACATCAAGAATAGGGTTCACAATTCGACTCACCTGTTGACAATCCTCGATACTTACACCGTCGGATTTATGAATCAAAAGCTTTAGCGTCTGGATATCAACTTGATATTCGACATCAACTAACTCGATTCCTTCATCAGCTAGAACAAGTGATAATAAATCGGAAACTGTGGATGCTAATGAAGAGGTCATAGTGTGTGACGGGCGCCTGAAGTGAACTGCCTTAGTATGGCACCAACACGCCTCCGATAAGATTGGATTCAAAGCAGCTTAATGTCCTTTCTGCCTAAATCCAATCTTTTACAAAAAATAATAAAGAGCGGGAAAACCCACCCCACTCTTAAAAAGATAGAAGAGTCACTGCAATCAGGTGACACACAAAAAAACCGCGATTTGCTTTCCTCCTGAGAAGGATTTCTCGCGGCAAATTAAATAGTATCATAAGAGACAGAATTATGCAAGGAAAAATAGAAATTTGCGAATGGGAAGCCCTATTAACCAAAAAACGCCATGTTGCCGGTTTGAATTCTTGAGGCTCATGGCGCTTTATGAAGTGCTAGTTTGGAAGTTGATGCAATGCTACTGAAAATTACTTGGGGTGGGTTGAATTGGCACCTCCTTGGACCTTTCTTTTTCTATTTTGACAGTTTTGAGCGAAGCATGTTTCACATCACCTAACCGGACAAGGCGCACGTTTGGCGATGGAGGGTGCATCAACGAAACAGGTGGGGGCTCCGTTGAACTGAAAAATGTCAACTTGACCATAAAGATTGTCAGCATTAAGTAAAAGAGCATTGCAGTGTAGTTGACAAAGGTGGGATGGGGGCCCAATTTCATAGCAACAAGGATACGCGCAATTGGATTCGCTAGAAAATCCCAGATGGAACGCCGGTCGGTTTGGTGGATTCGGGTCTGAATGCGCTCGACAAGGTCTGGGGGCGGAACGGGGTCCGGAAGACTTTCGAGCACAGCTGCTGCGTGTAACATCTCCTCATATTCATTTTGGCACGCTTTACATTCAATGAGATGTCGTTTGCGTTCAATCTTCTCTTGATATGTTAGATCCGGATGCTGATGCAAACTAAAATCTTCAATAACTTGTTGACAGTCGAGACTCATAGCTGTCCTCTTCTATATTTTACGACTTGCACGGTCGAGCACTCAATGCCAACATCAGAAAAGGTCCGCAATGTGCCGGGCGGATGGAGCCAACCGTGTCTGGTATTCTATGGTACTAGGTATGGTATCCTCGGCGATTCATCCCGGTGAACATGCCTTCCGATGCCCTGTGAATCGGGCAACTACAACAAGGGTTCCATTAAGGAGCTCATAGGGAATACCAATCAATGTTCTCTACGGAAGTGCGTAAGTCCTGATTTTTTAATCGGAATAAGCGTTGTATATCAATTTTGATCGACCTGAGTCTTTACCTAGCTGGGTTCGGTCCATCGGGCAATCTGAATTATCGGTCTAGTGGGAGTGTAAACCTTTAAGCTTTGACTTGAGGTTCCTCACGGCTGTATTCAGGCGCGAGGCAACGGTACCCTCCGAACAATCAAGCAATTCTGCGATTTCACGATATTTCATCTGCTGCATATAGAACAGAGTGATAACCATCCGCTGTTTCGATGGTAATTGATTAATCGCATCTTGTATCAACTGGTCACGCTCTGTTTTCAGCAAAACTCGATCTGGATATTCGTTTGCATATTGTCCCTCCCTTGCCTGAAAATCCTGTGTGTAGGAGGTTAATGTGCGTTCACGAGACTCGGACTTGCGTTTGTATTGTTGACAAACGTTGATTCCAACTCGATACAACCACGTCAAAAACTTTGACTGGAATTGGAAGGACTGAATGGATTTGTAAGCCTCAAGAAACACTTCTTGCGTCGCATCCGAAGCATCATCAGGGTTGCCAAGCATTCGATAAGCAAGCCCATAAATCCTGGCATGGTGGCGTTGCACCAATTCATTGAACGCCTCAGCATCACCCTCAATTGTTTTTTGGACGTAGATTTCGTCGGGAATCATAGGTCTGTCCACTTAAACGTTCGAGTCAGTACCATTATAACATTGGTGAGGATATTTTACAAATTTCTTCAAAATAAAATATTAAAACGTATTTTGCAAGATCTTGGTTACATCGTAAGTTGGATTACTATTGATTTCTAATGCTACGATACGATTCTATGGGATTTTCTTATTGACTTCTTAATCTGAATTTGTATAATGGAGGTCATTTAGGAAATCTTACATTCAAAAGTTTCATGCCTCCATTGATGATTCAATTGAATTAGATTCTCCGTAAAAACGATTCTGTTGAGCGGGAAGGATTCTAATGCGGATTGACTGCCAAAGCCACATATTTCCTCGCGCGTATACCGATGTGCTTGCCCAAAACCCCTATCCACCACAGATTGAACTCCGAGGCACAGCACGGGATAACTCGGATGGATCAGCTTGTTCGGAGGACTTGATTGGGAAACAAAGCAGCCGGCGCGAAAGCCCGAGCATCTCAGGCGTACAGCATGGCAACGAGTTTGTTATCACCTACGGTGATGTCCAGCAGTTTCGGCTACGGGAGGAGATGTACCTCACCAAACGTAAACTTCAGGACATGGATAGAGCAGGTATTGACATTGCACTTATCAGTACCAATATCCCGGGCCCCTGTATGCTCGCTCCCGATTTGGCTATCAAAGGCGCGCAGGCAATCAACGATACCATTGCGGAAATGATTCAGCAACATCCAGACCGGTTTGCGGGGCTTGCTAGTCTCCCCTGGCAGGAGGTGGACGCCGCTATTGATGAGATGAACCGAGCATATAACCTAGGTTTTTGTGGCGTTATGCTATATTCACACATCGGCGGACGCCCGGTCGATGACCCGGCTTTCGATCCCATCTACAGGCAGGCCCAAGCAAAGGAGCTGCCGATCGTCTTGCACCCTACAATCCCAACATGGGGGGAGGCGATCAAGGACCACTCAATGATTCCCATGATGGGGCTTCAGGTAGACACCAGCTTTGCGCTTTTACGGCTAATACTCGGCGGCGTGCTTGAGCGGTATCCTAGGTTGAAGGTTGTCATGCCCCATGTCGGCGGCGTTTTGCCGTACATGATGGGACGCATCGAGCATCAAACAGAGGTGATGGGACGCGGGCGAGAACATATTAAACAACCCCCGAGTGCCTACATGCGCCGCATTTATCTGGACACCGTTTCTCCGTCTGCACAAGCGTTGCGATACGCTTACGAATTTTCTGGACCTGAGCATCTGGTGTTTGGCACCGACCATCCCTGGGTTGATCCACAACTTTTTGTGACGCTCGTCGAGGAAATGAATATCCCTGAGGCCGAGAAAACGCAAATCTTCGGTGGCAATGCCGTGGAATTGTTCGGCCTTACAATATAACACTGAATTCGACTTGCTTTTTTCGAGACCTAGAGCTGCTGGGTTTGCCAAACCGGTAGGTCAGAGGTATTGAAATGGGAAACTTCAAAACCAAGGTGGTTTGAAAGGAAATCGTGACTATGAACTGGCGAGAAGATCATCCCTGGGCAGGAGTATTCCCCGCAACCCTCTGTCCATTTCATGAAGATGAATCAATCGATGAAGAGGGGTTGTGGGCATATATGCGTGAACTTGCCGCTGTCGATGGTGTTAAAGGACTCGTCTGTAATGGGCACACTGGCGAGATTACATCGTTGCGTCCGAGTGAGCGCGCGCATGTGACAACAATCGTTGCCGAGGCGGTCAAAGGTAAGGTAAAGGTTGTTTCCGGTGTAAGTGCCGAAGGCAGTTTAGAAGCTATTGACTATGCCATCGCCGCGAAGGAGGCGGGTGCCGATGCGATTTTGCTGATGCCGCCGCATCACTGGTTGCGTTTCGGGCGCACTAGTGAAACGGCAGTCGGCTTTTTTCACGATGTGGCCGAAGGGGCAGATATACCCATCATCGTCCACCAATATCCGGCCTGGACGAAGGCAAGCTATAGCCTCGCGGAAATGTTGGAACTTGCGAAAATCCCACAGGTGGTGTGTATCAAGATGGGAACTCGTGACATGGCGCGCTGGCGTTGGGACTATGAGCAACTGAAAGAAGCGGCACCCCATGTTCCTATCTTAACTTGTCACGATGAGTATCTGCTGGCTTCGTTGTTGGAAGGCTGTGATGGCGCACTAATTGGATTTGCCGGATTTGTGCCAGAGTTGATGGTGCAGGTCGTGCACTGCGCCCTTAATGGGGATCTGATAGGTGCCCGCAAAGCGCGACAGCTAGTGGACCCGTTATCTCAGATTGTGTACGACCTTGGCGAACCGAGCGGTGATGCCCACCAACGGATGAAGTGTGCGCGCTGGTTGATGGGCAAGTTCCCGTCTATGACGATGCGTCGCCCACTCCGCCCACTGCTTGACGCTGAAATTGCCAAGATCCGCCGGAATCTTGAGACGCTTGGCTACGAGTGTGTATATTCAACAGATTGAGAAATCTTTCCAAAGGAAACAATATGTCTAATCTGAAGCAGGAATTATTTGAAATCGATGTATACGGTTTCACAATCCTTGAGAACGTCCTCGCTCCCGAAGAGGTAGCGGAGATGAAAAAGGTCCTGATCCGATTAATAGAGGAAAAGGGGGTTGATCGAGGAGATTGCATACACATTTCAAACCTACCAACAATGGATCCGGCTTTCTTCAAGATAATCGATCATCCGAAAATTTTGCCGTTGCTGGAAGGGACAATGACCAATCGTTTACCGCTGATTCTCGGTAGCCTTAATGCCCGTATTGTCCGTCCCGGCGATCCGGTCCAACGGCTGCATGGGGATATCCTTGAGGACTTGCTGAAGAAAGATGGGAAAAATCCTGTCATGATGAATACCGTTTGGATGCTAGATGATTTTACACCGGAGATTGGAGCGACCCGAATCGTTCCCGGTACACACAAAAGTAGGATAAGCCTGCCTCCTGAAGATATGCCGATTAAACATGTGTTGACAGCGACTGCACCGGCGGGCAGTGTTCTTGTTTTTAATGGCCAGTGTTGGCACGGCGGTGGTACGAATACCGGCAATCGGAATCGTCATGCAATTTTTGGGCACTACCGGATTAGTCCGATGATGCGTTTTCAACTTGACCCGCATCACCGTTTTCCAGAGGAGTGGCTAGATCTACTCACAGATCGCCAGAAACAATTGATGCGGATGGAGGACGGGGTGGGTGTTCCCCACGGTGCAGATCACTACGAGTCATAACCCTGACTAAAGGTCAGGGCTTGTGCGAAGCGAATACCACCCCACTTCATAAGTTAAACCGTTGCTATACAGATGGTAACTTAGCTGTCTCTGCGTGGTAGCAGTCACCAGATGATACGGATTCTACGCGGAGGTGGGTATGGTGCAAAATCTTATTGATATGGTGAAAGAACATCATTCTTTATGAAGGGGTCATTTATGTCCCGTTTGAAGTACGCCCTTATCGGTTATGGGCGTCGAGGTAGAACGCATATCGAAACAGCTGCAGCGTTGAAGGAGATTTTTGAAATTGTAGCGGTTTGTGACGCCCATCCAGTGTCCGCAGAGGAAGGGGCCGCGCAGTTCAGCGTGAGTGCTTACACCGATGTTCGTGAGATGATTGATCGTGAGAAACCGGATGTCTGCGATGTTGTCGTGCCTGCGGAACTTCACCACGTGGTTTCTTGCTACTTATCGCGTTGTGGCATTCACCATAACGTCGAAACACCCCTCGCACCGACGCTCGGATTAATGGACCTAATGATCGGAAGTGCTGCCAAACATGGCGTCAAACTGCAAACCTCCGAAAACTTTCCGTTTGTACCGGTCGAACAGTTTGTCTGTAAACTCATCGGTGAAAACGTCATTGGGCCTGTCCACAAATGTTACCGCCTTTTTTCAACGATAGGGTATCACGGTTTGGCAGCCATACGGTGTCGGATAGATGCGACGCCCGTCGCTGTCAGCAGCATCAGCCACACGATGCCGGTTGTTCCCTATGTTGACCATGCCAAACGTGATTTCAAAACCGAAAGCCTTGAATTCTACACTGTCGATTTCGATAATGGGGGCATCGGGATCGCGATGGTCGGCAACAAAAACAACCGTCTCGGTCGGAATGCTTTGGTCGGTTTTGAGACCTGTGGCGAGCGCGGTACGATTGTGACTAACGGCAATCAAGGGGCGTTGGGTGGGGAAACAGTTAATGTCTGCACCGCCCAAGATATCGCCAAGCGTGCGGGTCAGGCGAGAACTTATGAATTTCAGCGCGAATATGCTGCATCAAACGTCATTAAGCGAATCTTTGTCGAACTACCGGCGGAATTGGGCGGGACGATTGAATGGGAGAATCCGTATTTGGCGGTGGGACTCCAAGAACACAATATCTCGTTAGCAACGATGCTTGATGGGATTGGACGCGCTGCGCGGGAGGAGATTGACCCACTCTGGACGGGTGAGATGGGAAGGGCCGATCAGGAGATGGTTTTGGCTGCGGGCAGATCGGTTCGGATGAATCGGCAGCCGGTCGCGTTGCCTTTGCTGCCGGATCCGTCTGAGGAGGAGGCGTTTGACCGGAATTTTGAGCAGCGATTTGGCATCCATCCCCGCGAAGATCTGGAGAAGGCGTTAGCAGTCAATTTTAAGGCGCGGTGAGGCGTGTAGAAGGGAATCTTAATCCCTCAATAAGATTGCAGCACCAGTTAAACGTGATTTTGTAATGAGGAGGATATTAACCTATGAACGATGCCGAAAAATATCTGTTTGACCTCAACGGCTATCTCGTCATTGAGAACGTGCTCACGCCTGATGAGGTTGCCTTCGCCAACGAAGCTATTGCCCATCATTGGGACCAAGGGCGTACTCGCCCGCGCGATGAGGCCTTAGATGGTGGTTCTCCCGCGCTCAGAGGTGATACGGGACGTGGGGAGCTCGGCAATATGCTCAATTGGGAAGAACCGTGGTGTAACCCCTTCCGAGAGATGCTAGCACACCCACGAATCGTCCCTTATCTCAACCAAATCCTCGGCAAAGGCTTTCGGATGGATCATCACATGTTTCTGTTATCAATGGAGAAGGGGGCGGAGGGATTCATATTCCATGGATCTTCGGGACCGGGCTTTGATCCAAACCAATATTATATCTTCCGTAACGGTCAGATGCACTGTGGACTGACGGTTGTGGCATTCCAACTTACGGATGTAAACCCGGGGGACGGTGGATTGATAGTTATCCCGGGCAGCCACAAAAGTAATTTTCCATGCCCTCAAGAGATGCGGCGTTATGAGAACTACCAGGAGCATGTTCGGCAGGTTGTGTGCAAAGCTGGGGGTGTCATCATCTTCACGGAGGCGGTGACGCACGGGACGCTGCCTTGGACATCGGACGAACCACGTCGGGCAATATTGACGCGCTATACGGCGGGCAATCTAGCGTATGTTCCTGCCTATCCCATTCCTGAATGGGCAAATGAGAGGCAGCGGGCGGTGATGGAGCCACCATATCATACGCGGCTAGACCGTCCTGTATTGGAGGAATAGGAGGTGAGACAGCAAGTTTGCCGGGGCAGCTGGCGAGCATGAGATGACACAAGAATTTCTCTGAATCCATCAAGTGTAAATCGAACACGGATGGTTAGGGCGTGTTGGCATTTTGCTATCGCCAATTATAAATTTATATTAGAAATTTATAAATGTCAATAATTTGTAGGTCGGCTTGCTCGCCTCATCTGGCGGTCTATATTCACATATCGACAAAACCCCGAACTCTCGCGCAATGTTCTGGGTATTTTCGATTGTCCACAATCAACCTACAAATTGAAAACACTCGGAATGGAGATGGGTTCAATTTATCAAATGTCAACAGAACCGAGTCATCGACGAAAAAGGAAAAGATGTCCAAAGGTACAATCTATCCATCGGAAGCCAAGACGTTTCAGGATGGAGGCACCGGCGCAAACATTCGTCAGGTAACTGATTACCCCTCAATTCATCACCATCCCTTCTTTTTTATTCCCGCTTATGACGCTGCAATGCGTTGGCTGATTTTCATCTCATGTCGCACTGGCTCGCCTCAGATTTTTGCTGAAGAGCGTTCCAGCGGCTCACTTATCCAACTGACAGATCGCCCGGATCTCAGCGATTGGTCGGTTTACCCCTCACATGATGGGAGTGCCGTTTTCTTCACAGCAGGGACAAGTGGGTGGAGGTTAGACCTTGAAACGCTTGAAGAACGGGAGTTGGCCAACTTTGCCGCAATACAGCAAGAACAGGATAGCAGCGTCCGTCCCGTAGTAGGAACCACAGGGTTGAGTTACGATGATCGCTGGTGGGCTGTGTGCTTCAACGTGGGTAAGGTTTCAGCGTTAGCAATTGTCAACACTGAGACCGGTGAACACGAGATTATTCTCCGCCGGGACAGCGTTGGCCATCTGCAATTCTGTCCGGACGATTCGGATTTGCTTTTCTACGCAGGTCCCCTTACTGACCGTGTCTGGTTGATTCGGCGGGATGGTAGTGGCAACCGTCGGTTGTACGCTCGTAATCTTAAAAAAAACGAATGGATCACCCACGAGTCATGGATTCCCGGCACACGTGAGTTAGCATTCGTTGATTGGCCACATGGCATCCGTTGTGTCCATGTGGACACAGGGGCTGAGCGGCGTGTCACGTTCTGTAACGCTTGGCACGCAATTTGTAACCGCCAAGGCACGCTCATGGTTGCTGACACAAACTTTCCCGATATCGGTCTCCAGCTGTTCAATCCGCGTGATGGGGTTGGAGAATCTGTGACGCTATGCTACCCGGAAGCGTCCTCCATCGGCGAGCATTGGAACGGTCCGTTTCCGTACGCGAAGGGTCCGGTTAAGATCTACACTGAGCAACATACCCACCCCCACCCCTCTTTCAGTCCTGATGGGAGGTTAGTGGTTTACACATCGGACCGGACAGGACACAGTCAGGTATATGAGGTTGAGATTCCAGAAAGGTTTTGAAAGCTTTCAACCATCGTTCTAAAAATAGTTAGTCGCTGATAGGAATATGATGTAATTTGAGGCAGTGCTGTGACCTCAAGAATCATCTTGTCCGTTGACAATTATCTATGCTAGAATACAGGCAAGCTACTAAATATGACCCGAAAACTGATATATCATGAAATAATTACGGTGAAACATGAGAGCTGTTATCCAACGTGTTAAATCTGCCAGTGTAACCGTCGAAGGAAGGGGGATATCGGAGATTCGCAAGGGATTGCTTGTCTTTCTCGGCGTCGCTCAAGAAGATACTCCCACCGATGTCGATTATATGGCAAGCAAAATCGCTAACCTCCGAATCTTTGAAGACGATGAAGGACGAATGAATTTGTCTATTTTAGATATCAGCGGCGAAGCCCTTGTCGTCTCTCAATTCACGCTCTACGGGGATTGCCGCAAGGGGAGACGCCCCAGTTTCATCGCTGCCGCTCGTCCTGAAAAAGCGAATCCTCTCTATCAAGCGTTTATGGATGAGATCTCGCGGTTGGGGGTGCCTGTCAAGGCTGGCGTGTTTCAGGCAATGATGGATGTTGAACTGATTAATGACGGGCCTGTCACGATGCTGCTAGATAGCAATAAGCTGTTTTGATCTGTGAACGGTTTTATTCATTGGAAGGAAAATATTATGGAACGTAAAATGGAACTTGGCTTATACCTATTCAGCGAAGTGGACAAAGAATGGCTAACATTTGTCAAGCAACTGGGTGTTGAAACTGTCGTTATGGCTAACCCTCAACTGCCGGGCGACGGTCGTTGGGAATTTATGGACCTGCTACAGATGCGAACCGCAATCGAAAATGTGGGTCTCCGGCTCGCTGCTATTGAAAATGTCCCCATCTCTTTTTACGACAAGATTATGCTCGGCACCCCCGGACGGGAAGAGCAGATTGAGAATATGGCGGCCACTATCCGCAATATGGGAGCGGCAGGCATTGATACCCTCGGCTATCATTGGATGCCCAACAGCGTGTGGCGGACTTCCAACACAACACCTACTAGGGGAGGGGCGACAGTTACTAGCTTTGATATGGAACTTGTTAAGGACGCACCTCTATCCCACGGACGTGTCTTCACCGAAGAGGAGATGTGGGAATACTACGAATATTACATGAAGGTGATTCTTCCAGTTGCCGAGGAGGCGGGGGTCCGGCTCGCTCTCCATCCGGATGATCCGCCGGTCAAATCCCTTGGGGGAATACCTCGTCTGTTTCGTAGTTTTGAAGGGTTCAAGCATGGTATATCGCTTGTTGACAGTCCTATGCACGGGCTTGATTTCTGTGTCGGATCTTGGTCTGAGATGGGCCCCGGTGTCATTGATGCTGTCCGTTACTTCGGGGAGCGTGATCGGATTTTCTACGTCCATTTTCGGGATGTGCAGGGATATGTCCCCAAGTTTGCCGAATCCTTTGTAAATGACGGGAACTGTGATATGTTTGAAGTGATGAGGGCATTAAAGGAAAGTGGATTTGCCGGCTGGATGATTACAGATCATGTCCCAAACATGATAAACGATACATCGCAGGGACACCGGGCACGTGCCTATACAATCGGCTATATGACAGCCTACCTTGAGAGATTGAACACACTCGACTAAAAGAAGATTACAGACTCTTAAACCAAACGAAAGGTTCATGGGCAACTGCAGCAGAGACTTCATAAGGAATCCATAGGGCACACTGATCGGTGTGCCCTACTGAAGTGCGTAACTCCTACATTAATTCGTAAGAAGGGGCTGCGCCGAGAAAAAATCGCGGGGAGTTTGGCTTGGCAGTGGGATAAGTTCCCCGGCTTCGGTTGGCCTATCAAAGGGGACACGGAGATGTGATGAGGTCCACAGCAGTTAGCATGACGTATGCCCCTGCTCCGTCGTGCCATAATCTACACAACAGTTGCGGCATACGGAGTATGCCTACTACTTTTTGGTTGGAAATTGCTAAATGGGGGGGGTACGTTTTGAATCGAACTCGAATTCTTTACGTTATCGATTCTATGGGCAGAGGCGGGGCTGAGACGCAGTTGTTCAAGACCTTAGCGCGATTACCACTGGATCGATTTGAAGCCTTTATTGTGTTAAGCCGTGAGCGCGGCACTTCCTACGAGCAGCTTGCAGCACTCCCAATCGTCCAAGACATTACTGTAATGCACGACGCAGGCACCCTTGAATCTCAACCCCATCGGGGCAGATTTCCCATATTGCCCTTGGTGCAGAAGGCTTTCAGGTTAGCGGAAATTATAAAATTGGTGAAGCCAGCAATTATCCACAGCTGGCTTTGGTATTCCAATTTCCTCTGCGGTCTTGTTCGCCAATTCTCTCGAACTCCTTCAGGGGCGAATCCGGCCTGCCCCTTGATTGTTTCACAGCGCGGCGACTACTACGCAAGATATAGTCGTTCAAGGTTATGGTTGACGGAAAAAGTCATCTACCGCCACGCCGACGTCCTCCTAACCAATTCTGATCGCATCCGAGACGACCTTTGGCACCGTTACCCTGACAAAAGTATTTTAGCAATTCGGAATCTGCTCGATCTACCTGACTTACAATCACAATCTTCTTTCGACACTCCACCGCTTTGGCACATTGTGAGTGTTGGACGATTGACTGCGGAAAAGGGCCATCAGTATCTTATCGAAGCATTGTACCTACTCAATACAAAATTCAACAGGCAAAACTTCACAGTAACAATCCTCGGAGATGGTGTGTTGAAGGCGGACCTAGAGCAGCGCGCCAATCGTTATCACCTGTCGGATCGGATACAGATGCCCGGCTTCTGGGACGATATTTTTTCTATACTATCTACCGCACACCTTTTTGTCCTACCATCGCTGCATGAAAGCTCACCTAATGCCCTCATCGAAGCGATGGGGGTTGGACTACCTTGCATCGCTTCAAGCGTTGGTGGAGTCCTCGATCTGATTAACCATCAAGAGAATGGGCTACTTATCCCACCACGAGCGAGTGGGGTGTTGGCGGAGGCAATCAATTGCCTTCTAACTGATCGGAAATTGGCAATATATCTGGGGCGAAATGCAAGACTAAGAATTGAGGAGATGTTTGATAACGATAGATCTATCCAGCAGTTGGAAGCGGTTTATCAGGATTGCCTGTGTATGACTTCCTGAAATTCCTTTAGATAAGCTTACCTACATCTATTATTCTAAATGTCTGAATCATAATCAGGATTAAAGCTTGTCTGAATCAGGATTTTACGCCTGTTAGCGTGCCGCTAACAGACGGGATTAAAGGATTTTCAGGAGGATTGTTAGGCCTCTGTGCCGCTTATCAGGCGCGCCAACAGGCGTTTGAAAATCCTCGCTTGTTAGCGTGCCGCTAACAGCGGTTAATCCTGAGAATCCTTAAATCCTGATTGATTTTCAGGAGTCTGATAGGGCAAGATTGTTAGGGCAAGCCCTAACAGAGGCCTAACAAGCGGTTTGGAACCAGAAGGCTTGAAGATCCTCCGTATCGCTGTGGCGTGGGATGCGCTAGCGGGCCGCTAATCGTAAGCCGTATCCTCCGAAGAGCCCCAGTCCCTACGTCGGGTTTCGTTACGTGATGCCTGTTATTCCTTGAATTTTTACCTTTTGTCCCTACCACACTAGTGGGAACGGTATAGGGAGCAACGATCGCTATTCCCTACTAAGCACTCAACTAAACCCTCGTTATCCTTTACAATAGAGGAGGAAGGTTCATGACAAGTCAGCCAATCAAACTTGGTGTCGTCGGCTGCGGGTTTACAGGTAGACAAACGATTTTCGCAACCACTGTAATGTCGCGCATGACTACCGTTGCGCTCGCAGACCTTGACTCTGCTCGGCGTGAAAAGGTAGCCGAGGAATATTCTGTGCCGCGCGTCTACACCGATTACCGGGAGGTTCTTGAAAATCGCGACATTGATGCGGTGTACCTTGGTACTGCCCCCGATGTGCGCCTGCCAATGGTGCTTGAGACACTCGCTGCGGGTAAGCATGTGTTAGTCCAAAAGCCTCATGCGATACGGGCAACGGAGATTACAGAGATAGCGGATGCAGCGAAAGCGGCAGACAGGACCCTGCAATTTTGCTATTTCATGCGCCACTTCCCTAATAATCGGCAGATTCGCCGGGCGGTACTTAGCGGTAAGATTGGAAATCCTTATCACGCCCGGATCTTTGGGAAATACAATCATATCCCGCCACTGAATGACAACTATCGTTGGCTGCATGTATACGGTCAGAAAGGAGGAGCGTTAGGGCAGCACTATTCCCATGAATTAGATCTGGCGTGGTGGTGGATGGGATGTCCGAAGCCGGAGTGGGCGTTTGGTGCTAAGCATGTGGTCTATCCGGCATACGATGGCCCCGAAGGTGCTGCTGATGACTACTTCACTGGATTGGTCGGTTTGGAGGGAGGGAAAACGATTCAGATTGATTGCTCACGAATGGTGCATACCCCTACACCGACAATCATTGAACTTTATGGCAGTACCGGTGCAATTACAGGCGGAGGGGTTTTCCGGCACAAAGATAGTGAGTTTATCCGGGAGGAGATTGATGAACCGCTAGATATAAAGCATAGCAACCCCCCGGAGCCCCGACCCGTTTTCTTTTACGAGATTGAGCATTTCGCAATGGCAATCGCTGGGGAGGTTGAGCCGGACGTCTCTGCTGCAGATGCCTATACGTTCATGAAAATCCTTGACGCCCTTTACGATAGTGCCAAAGAGCAACGAAAGGTTACCATTGGATAGATTAAATTTTCCTATCTAACTGGATGTTGCGTTGCTAATCCTTTTTCAATGGAGGTGAAGAAGGTATTGCTGGAGCCGGTTTAGGGTTGTTAGCTGATATCAGCTTGTTAACTGAGCCAAATTTCTCACATCTTAGAGAGAAGATTGTAACACATAAAGCCAGATGTTGTTAATCTGTTGAATACAAACTAAACATGAAAGGAATTGATTATGGCCAAACGTAAAGTGTTAATGGCAAGACGTGAAGATCCCTCCGTCGAAGCGATACTCAAAGATGTCCCGCCGGAGGTAGATATTCAGTTCCTAGCACCGGGCGAGACGTTGGCGGATCGTGTTGCAGATGCCGAGATTATCTACGGCGGTATCCGTGAAGCAGACCTACCCCAAGCCAAATCGTTGCGCTGGGTGCAGCAACCTTCGGCAGGCGTCGAAGGTACGATGTATCCGGCCTTCAAGGCAAGCGACGTAATTTTGACCAACTGTCAAAAACTGTACGGCCTTCAAATTTCTGAGCATGCCTTCGCGCTGTTGCTTTCCCTGACCCGTAGCATTCCGGCACAGCTGGAATTTATGAAGGAGAAACATTGGGATCGGGTCCCGTGCATCGAATTGGCGGGGATGACCATGGGAATTTTGGGACTTGGCGGTATCGGTCGAGCGATCGCAGCACGGGCAAAGGCATTTGAGTTTAAGGTTATCGCAGTTGATCCGGAATCAATGGACAAGCCGGATTGTGTTGATGTACTTGGCAAACTGGATTGGCTTTCAGAATTTATGACACAATCTAACGTCGTGATGGTCTGTTGTCCAAGCACCCCTGAAACCCACAAACTTCTATCGCACGAACAGTTTAATCTTCTGCCGGAGGGAAGTTATCTTGTCAACGTTAGTCGCGGCAAAGTCATTGATGAGGATGCTATGATTGCGGCACTCCGCAGCGGCAAACTCGCTGGTGCGGGATTGGATGTTACCTACATCGAGCCGTGTCCGGCGGATAGCCCGCTATGGACGGAACCGAATGTGATTTTGACTTCTCATAGTGCGGGGGCCTCGCAGCACATGCGGGCGCGTGCGATGCGCCTGTTTGTTGATAATCTGCACCGCTATATCAAAGGCGAACCGTTAGTCAACCGCGTGGATAAACAGAAGGGGTATTGAAAGAGAGGGCAAAACGCTGCCCCAATCGGATCGGGAACCACGGTCTCGTAAGTTCCGAAAACCAACGATAACCGTTAGTTCATCTGTTCATTGATGCAGACATTTAGTCAAGGTATGAATCTCGACACCTGCCACGGTCAGACAAGATGCCCAATCTAACAGGTATAGAAATCAATTCTATCGCGCGGTGCGCCACCAGCAACTTGGATTAAATTAGCAAAATAGTGATAGATCTTATAATCGAATCGTGCTATAATCATTCGCCATAGAATCGCAGATTTTATAGGGCTTAGCGGATGATTCATGGGCGTGCCTCTATGAAATTCGGGCTCTCTCTCATACGAATTGTTCCTTTAATAACTATAAACCCGTCACTACAGAATTGAGAGTCAAACTTTGTACTCTTATTAAGAACTAACATGTGAAAAAGTTTGACTCTTAGAGTAAGAAAGGAGTTTTCATTATGCGATGTGTCTTTGTCGGTATTGAATACGCTGGAAAATCAACGCTAATTAAGCTGCTAGACGCCTACTATCGACAGCGCAGACTACCCGTTCACGGAGACGACCATTTTACCCTTCCGGACGCCTCTTTGAGTCCAGAATCACGAGCGTTGATGGTCAATTTTCCCGATGATGTTAAAGAACGCTCGCAACGGATGCAGATTCAGTACCATATTGAAGTTATCAGGAATTATCCGAACACCCTGATTGCGGGCTGGCATATCGAAGAAGCGGTCTACTCAGACATGTACGGCGACGATCCGGACAACCCCTACTATAAGAATTACTCATATTCAGCACAACGGATTTACGAGGCGCAGGTGTTTGAAGCCCGCTTGCCCAATGTGGTTTTGATTCATGTAACCGCCGGTGATGAGGCAATCCGGGAGCGGATGCAGGCAGACCCACACGAGTACCAAATTATCAAAGAAGCGGATATTGGGGAGGTCAAACGGCGTTTCGAGGAGGAGATTGAAAAATCGCTCTTTACCCAGAAGGGCCGCAAAATTGTGGTTGACACCACTGGGAAAACGCCTCAAGAATCCTTGGATGACCTGCTCATGCTTTCCGAACCCTTGATTACCCAAGAAGAGCTAGCTATCCGCGCTATACCTGTACCTAAAAGCGATTATGAAGTTCGGTACGAAAACGGTGTAAGAAAGATGATTCCGGTATAATAATCCGAGTTGCTAGGTATGTGAGCGATGCTCATAAGTATTGTTTCAATCTCGGATTAAACTGATGAAGCGGATGGCACGGATTGAGAAACGATTGAACGTTCGGGAAATCTGTCGGCTCGTGTGAATAGCAATTGGCGAAGATTCGCAGCGATTCATGGTTGAAAAATGCATCCGCTCGCCTGTGATTAGCCAATCTGGACGCGCTTCTGCTAATTCACGATGCTCCGTGTGCGGCCCCTTGTTAAGCCGATAGGTATAGAAGCATTCGATCTCCCGTTTCTTTGTTTCCTCAATGTAAACTTCGGCAATGTTGACCCCGTCCTCCACCCATTGCAGGAAGACCTTGACGCGCTCTGAACTCACATAGCCTGACACCGACGGACTTGTCTCATCTATCAGTGGTCGTCTCTCTAGTGGAAAGGTATTATCGAGTGATCACCACTGTGCTTCAATGTGACTGCCCGACGCGTCGGCAAATGCGAACTCATACAGCATGATCTGCTCAACAGTCAATCCCTGTTCAACGGCGCACAATAAGCTGTCTACTTGGTGGTTTACAACAATTCGCCGTTTCCGATTGACGGCGGCGAGAGCTCGAAAGTGTGGTTGGTAACACAGTTCACCTGCTATTCGTCTCCCTAATCACTTGGCAGTGCATTCATAGTAGTTAAGATTTACTCTAGGGACCAGCAACCAAATAGGCTATCCGTTAGGCCGTTCAGTGTGGCAATGACTCAGCAATACGCGCGTCCATCCACGCAGCAAAAAAAGAGGCCATCGAGTCGTATCGTTTCTCCCGATCATCGCAGCAGGCGCGGCGAACCACCTCGTACAGGGCGTCGCTTCCACGAAACGGAGGACGGTCCAACGTACCGTCTGATAGCAGCACAGCTGCAGTTCTCCCCATAGTGAACACAGTGGTGCGTTCATCAATGAGCGCACCCCGCTCAAACTCCTCGGGAGCCATGAAACGCGACGAACCGAACAGCCGCCCCATCTCGTTCACAAACGGGCCTTCACAGTAATGGTCTAGATCTACAATATGTAAATTTTGATGGTCAAAGTCGTAGATTATGCAGCCATCGTAAAAATCGACAGCAATCCACCCTAGCTGTGCAAGTTGGTGGTGCAACTCGTAGACAAGATTCAGACCGCGTATTATCTCAGGGGACGGGAGCCGTCGGAAACGCTGAAAGGTCGATTGCGGGTCGTTGCGCCCCGCAGCATCCACCCTAATCAGCTCACCATCGACCCATTGATAGACAAGCAGCGGGCCGCTCGGCGATTCTATTACCTGATGTAGAGGGGGCAGGGTACGATGATTGCAATTCTGCTGCAGCCGGATCGCGTTTCGGAGCAGCGAAACCCTCTCAGAATGTCTCAGAAAGGGATTTGGATCATCGGTGTGCCCTGCTGTCTTTACGAAATAGCGTCCCTGCGTGGTTTGTACCCCGTAGGATATGTTTCCCGAATCCTGGGTACATCCATCGAAAACTGCAAAGACACGACCTACAGCATTGAGATAAACGTCCGGCATCTGCTCAATGCGTTCAACATCTAGTAATGGATGGCGGTTCATGTATCTCCCTTCTGCAAGCGGAAATAGGCATCGTATTTGACGCATACCTTCCATCTATTTCCGCTGTCCTTAAACTTCCACTACCAAACCGTCATAGGCAAGCTGGACATTTTCGGGTAGGAGTGCATTCGTCGAATGATGTTCCACATCATGGGTCATGTGCGTAAAATAGGTCTGTTTGGGATTGAGTTGTTTCACAATTTTCAACGATTCTGGAATTGTGAAATGAGTCGGATGCGGTGGCTCCCATCGGATGGCATCAAGCACCAGAACTTCGAGATTGCTCAGCAAATCCATTGAAGGCGGTGAAATCTGGTTGCAGTCCGTAGCGTAGGCAAAATCACCAATCCGAAAGCCGAGCACCTCCGTCTTTCCATGTAGCAGGTCAACGGGAACAAATTCAACACCAAATAGCTGAAATGGGCCATCAATCATTACCAGTTCTAGTTGCGGGATACCACCGCCGAGGTGCTGAAGCCGAAAGGCATATTCAAAAACAGTGCTGAGACGGTCAAGGGTTCCGGGGTTGCCGTAACAAGGGATAGAGGCACCTTGAATCTCAGAATACGCACGGACATCATCAAGCCCATGCAGGTGGTCTGCGTGCGCGTGGGTAAAAAGGATGGCATCGATGTGGTCAATGCCGCATCGGATAACTTGAAGCCGAAGCTCCGGTGAGGTATCCACAAGGATGTTTTTGTCGTTGTCAAGGGTTATAACAATTGAGGAACGGGTACGGTGATTTTTGGGGTCTTTTGACCGACAGACAGCACAATGACAAGCAATCATCGGAACACCGTGCGATGTGCCTGTACCGAGAAACGTGATCTTCATGAATGGGCCCTTTCCTTCCTCGGAAAAATCATCCCGCACTCAGGGCACTCAGCGGTATACGACCGGATTGCAAAACCGCATCGGGGACAAATCCGCTTGGTTTGACGACGGGAAATAAGAAGGATGCCCAGAAAAACGATGAGCAGAATCAGAATTTCTAAAGGACCTATGGCCATATCAATTTTTCACTAACCCTCTCAACACCCCAAGATTGGTGGCGTGCATCGTTTTCATCTTTGGCGTTTCGATAACCATTGGGGTATTCTCAAAACGGGGGTCATTAGCAAGCAGTTGGAAAGGTGTTATCCCGATGTTGCCTTCGCCGATGTGTTCGTGGCGATCGACCCGGCTGCCGTACTGCGATTTTGCATCGTTGAGATGGAACGCAAGCAACCGATTCAACCCGACAATTTGATCGAATTGATCAAACGTCCGGTGATAATCATCTTCTGTTCGCAAATCGTATCCCGCCGCGAAGACGTGACAGGTATCGAAACAGACGCCCAATCGCTCAGGACGTTTCGATTCATCAATAATTTCACGCAGGTGCTCAAAACAGTATCCCAGATTTGTCCCTTGTCCGGCTGTTGTTTCCAATAAGACCATAACGCTTCCACCCGCCGTTTGCTCAAAGAGTTCATTTAAACTATCGCTCAATACCTTCAAACCCTCCGCTTCTCCGGTGTCGAGATGTGCCCCTAGATGGGTCACGATATACTGAAGCCCACAGGAATCTGCGAGCTCCATTTGTGAACGAAACTGTTCACGAGAGTTCTCAAGGACATCCCGCTTGGGAGAGGCGAGGTTGGTTAGGTGGATGTCGTGGACAAGCCCCTCCCGAACAATGTCAGACGCATTCCATGCCTCCCGAAATTGTTCTATGTCCGATTCGGCGGGCTCTTTGCCAACCCAGCGGTTCGGATTTTTCAGGAAAATTTGGATAGCTTCACATTCCAATTTTTCCCCGTTCCGAATTGAATTGTGCAAACCGCCAGCGGCGGAAACATGTGCACCTAGCATCATTGATTATAATCCTCCGATATTAAAAGAAAAACGCTCATGTTAAGAAATCGCGCAAAGCCCTCGGGTTTTTCCAACTCGCGAACAGATAATAGGTTAGGAAACTTGTTCCACCCGCAGCAATCGAAGCCAACTACTTAGGGCGTGTAGACATTTATGCGAGGTTTGTTCATAATTCGATGAGAAGTCCCCAATTGTGGGGGCAAGGTTTCCTCGCCAACTCACTCGTCCAAGCCAATGCCCGTAGGTCGAGATTTATACCTCGACTGAAGTCCTTATCCAGTTGGGTCTCACTTCATCTGTTTATAAGACAGTGTTATCAAAAGGCAGCACCTCTATTGTCCCTGATAAGGATTTGTTTTAGCCGTTCAACTCAACCTACATGCTGCCAAATGTCAACAGAACCTAGACAACTACGCCTTTTCAAGCGATTCCGCCGGGGTCATCCCGATTGCATCGAGACGAAGCTTTGCCTCTGCGTAAACATCCGGTGCCAATGGCCCCCGTTCAGCGGTTCGGACGTTTTCAAGCAGATGGTCAACACTTCGCGTTCCCACAATAGTAGTATGAACATGCGGATGGCTAAGGGTAAAGCGTAAAATAAACGCAGTACGACTTTCGCTCTCTTCACGAAGTTCATCCAACTTTGTCTCGTTGAACGTCTGCTGCCATCTGTCAGCATTTCCTCTACCTTCCCCCGGTTCGCCCTGTGCCACACCCCCTCGGATAATCATCCCAGTCCCCACGTTTGCTGCCTCGGTGATAAAATTTTCGGTCGTGCGGTCAAGTGCCGAATATCCGAGCTGAAATACATCAAACGAGCCCCATTCCAGAAAGGTCGGTTTATGTTCAAGGGCGGACGATGTACCGATCCAGCGCACTTTTCCCTGATCTCGTGCCTCGTTCAGCGCATCGATTACAGCCCCTTTCTCGCAATCTTCTACCGTTGCACCGTGGAATTGCATCACATCAAGATAGTCCGTTTTCAACCGCTTCAGACTTTCATCCACACCGCGGTGGACGTTCTCCTTGGTCCAAATTTTGCCGACCCAACCCAAGTGCTTCTGCCCGTGATCTGGGTGGCAGCCACACTTGCTCGCCAAATAATATTCATCGCGGCGGTGGGAGATAAATCTGCCGATGTACTCTTCACTGTGACCGTAACAGTCGGCGGTATCAATGAAGTTGATTCCGGCATCTAACAACGTATTAAGGACAGTCTCTGCCTGTGCTTCGGTCAGTGGACGATCGTCGTTGCCGGCCCACTCTGACCGTATCTCCATCGCACCGTAACTCAAGCGAGTCACGTCAAGGCCCGTCCGTCCGAGGGTTGCTTTAGATAATTGAGCCATTTGAATTCCCCCTTTTTTCATTCCTCTTTCAAAGCGCACCATATATTGGCAATAGACAGCAATGCCGAGATTCTAGCAGAAAATCAGATGCCACTCAACATTAAAACGCCTCATTCGATTTAGCCTTCAACCCATCCAATTTTTCTAACGCCCGCCCGGAATCAATAGATTCGGCTGCCGTTGCGAGTCCCGCTATGAGGCACTCTGCTTTCTCACCCGCAACAATCGCCGCCGCTGCATTGAGCAATACAATATCTCGCTTGGGACCCTTTTCGCCGCTCAGGACGCTCAACGTCATTTCTGCGTTTTCCTCTGGCGTTCCACCTTTGAGGTCGTTAGGTTGGGCCGTTGGGATGCCCAATTCCGTCGGATCAAGCGTGTATGTATTGACTGCACCATCTGCCAACTCCGAAACCTGAGTCGTCGTCGTCGTTGTGATTTCGTCCAAACCGTCTCCGCCATGCACGACAAACGCACGCCGAGTCCCAAAATTCTTAAGGACATGCGCCAAGGACTCTGTCAGTACCGGCGCGTAGACGCCAAGGACCTGCGCTTGTGCGCCAGCGGGATTTGTGAGCGGACCGAGCGCATTGAAAATTGTCCGGATACCAATCTCTCGGCGGGGCCCGATCGCATACTTCATCGCGCCGTGCAATGTAACAGCAAAGAGAAAACCGATTCCCACATCATCAATACACGCTCCAACCTGTTCAGGTCCGATTTCGATGTTTACGCCCAACGCTTTGAGGACGTCAGCACCCCCACTCTGGCTTGAAGCGGCTCGGTTACCATGTTTCGCCACCGGAATGCCTGTTCCCGCCACAACAAACGCCGCGGTCGTTGAAATGTTGAACGTATGCGCCCCATCTCCGCCTGTGCCGCAAGTATCGACGACAAAAGGGTGCTTGGTGAGAATCTTCGTCGATTTTTCACGCATGACACGCGCCGCACCGGTGATTTCTTTAATCGTTTCGCCCTTAATTCGGAGAGCAGTGATGAACGAAGCAACTTGGGCCGGTGTCGCTTCGCCGCTCATAATTTCGTTCATGGTGTCAACCGTTTCACGCTCGGTTAAGTCTTGTCCATCGACAACTTTTTGGATTGTTTCGCGGATCATTGTAATATCTCCTCGTTTCAGTGAATTTCTATTTTTAGAAGTTGATGGAGTTTGGTACAATATAAATATAAAAAATTCGTCTACCCTCGCACAGGGGGATTCGCCGAAAATCCCAGAAGATACCGCAATTCCGGTGAGAAGGTTTGCACAATCTCCGGAGCTATTGATGTATAATCGGTGAACGGCTTAATCCATGAACGAGAGTAGTAGCAGAGGATTGCCCGACGGGGATTGTCTGTTACGTTGGGACCGGACCTGTGCCATGTATTTGAGAGCCAGATAGCGACTGAACCGGCAGAGCCCGTCAGTATCGTCCCGTTCTCCTGCTGCCCGCCCCATACGGGCTTTCTACGAGTGCGGTGGCTATCAGGAACAATCTGTGTCGCCCCATTGATCGTCGTGAACGCATCGAGCATCCAAGCATTCTGGATGGTCAGCGGGAAGTCTGGCAAGGGCTCCGGCAACTGACCGAGCGGCACATCCACATGCCATGCCCCCCCTTCACCGGTGTGGGGGCCTATACTGGTCGCGCTACAGTCGGCGAGCACACAATCGTCGCCCAGAATCTCCCGCACCAACGAAAGCACGGCCGGATGCTCTATCAGTTTTCCGAAATCCGGAGCCTTGTTGACCAAGTTCCAGATACGCTGGGACTGATCATAATCAAACAGGGTCGGCAAGTGAAGGAAATTCTTAACTACCCCTGAAGGGGGGACGGGCCACGGCGTACCCTGATTTTGCGCGCGTGAATGGCGGATACGCCGCATGAGTCGAGCCAGTTCCGCTTCGCTGATCTGGTAGCTTTCTTTGAGATACGCTTCCATGTCAGCATCTTCCGGCAACGCGGGACCATCCTCTGGCTCAAAAGGTTGTTGTCGCTCTCGTTCAAAAAGTTCCTCCACAAGACCGCAGTAGTACTGGATTTCATCCTCGCTGAGTATGCCTTCAATTACGGCATATCCGTGTTCAGACAGATGCATGAGAGCAGACTTCAGGTCATCGCTTGAAACGTTATGGGTTCCCATAATCTTCCTCCAATAATTAAGTGCCTGAGTTACATATAGACTTGCCAGAGAAACCGTCGGAAATTAACAGGAGAGGGAAGCCAATTATACGTTAGAAGCGACTCAATGTCAACAAATTGAATACGTTTCCCCAGGGCAATTGCATGTAAATATAGTGTATAGGAGTTACGCACTTGAGTTTGTAGGCACGCCATTTAACCCACGTCTTTAAGATAGTAGGCATACGCCGTATGTCGCCCCCCTTCCCCCACTTGCGGGGGGATGGTTCTTAGAGAGGGGGCGGCACGCGGAGCGTGCTTACCCCTGTCGGATGAACTGTAGTTGCCCGATTCATCGGGCGTTGAGAGACATGTTCACTGAATCTGTAAGGGGGACGCAGCCGGTCGACTTTCCAAAATCAACAGTGTTGCGTCGAGATATGAATCTCGACCGACAAGGCGTCGAGGGTTCAACTGCGTAAATCCTAAGTGTATATGGATTTGGCATACGATAATGGAAATCCAATCGTAGGCACAGATTTCCAACCTGTGATCGCCCACAGCGCCTGCCCTCGATCATATCGGGGTTAGGAAACCTACGCTACGACGAGGGTTTACCCAACGTTCTGATTACTCAATTGTCTAGTTCCTGCAACAGATGCAATTTCCCTATACGTTTCCCGAAGATGTCAAAGCTCGATTATCACCGGAGACGCCGGAACTAGTAGAGATAGCTCCGCATTACCACGTCGAAGAAATCATCAAACCGGATCACAACATTACCTGAGTTTGCTGCAATGAAATCCTTTCTATCGAAATTCACAGAGATGTGATATACTCTACACATTAAATAATAACCCTTTATCCGGGAAAATTGAGGAGAATAATAATGGCTCAGTTTGACCTGTTCGATCCCCAACTCGCGTCCAACGGAGTAGCCACGCTCCTGAAAATTCCGCTGCTCGAAAATGAGCGGGTCAATTTTGTGTCTTATGTCCGCCAAGTACCTGCCAAGCTCATCCGCATGAGAGGAATAATTCCATGAGTCAAGAAGCGCAGATAGGCCGGTCTCAGACCGAATACAGAGAATTTTTCGAGCACGAGCTTGCTTCGTTTGTTCCTGACCCGGTGTTTGATGCCCACCGTCATGTATGGCAGCGTGGTGCCTTCGCACTCCCCGACTCACTTGCGGCGTTTCATACAGTCGGCTTTAAAATGTACTTAGAACTGATGGGGGATCTGCACCCCGGTCATCGGATAGCAGCCCTGTTTATCTCGTTCCCACCGTAGCCGGCGCAACGGTCTCAAGCCAATCAGTGGATGGCAGCGTAAGCTGCAGCCCCTCCCGACTTTGCAAACCGGTCGGTACAGCGGACACCTTTCTCTGGCTCGGTGACGGTCGCCTGTGTGGGTTGAGAAGCACATGACAATCAAGCCGGTGCTGGTCAGGCTAGAACATCTGCGGTTACTTAAATGGGTGTGCTGGTCCGAACGGCTCAGGGACAGCACAGCGGAGGACATTTTTTGGAATAATGCGGCGAAACTCTTCAACGTTAATTCCTAATAGGAGGATTTTGAATGACAAGACCCAACATTATCTTGCTTATGACTGACCAGCAACGTTGGGACAGTCTGGGCTGCAACGGCAATAAGTTTGTTTCTACGCCGAACATAGATCAATTGGCGGCTGGCGGCGCGAACTGCACAAACAGTTTCACCCCATGGCCCGTCTGTACCCCTGTACGCGCCACCATGTGGACCGGCGTTTATCCACACCGACATCAGGTGATTTACAACACCTACAACATGGATAACCTGCTCGAAGAAACTTCCCACGAGCAGCGCACGGTTTTCGGGCCCATGCAGGAGGCTGGTCACACAAATGCCTATTTTGGCAAGTGGCATCTGGGTGAAAAGGATCCAGGGCTGTTCAACCTTTGGAAGGGATTTAACTCTTTGGGAGGCCATTGGGTGGACAATAAACGGGATGGCATTTACAAGCCAGATCAACAGACAGACCAGATGATTGAGTTCATCAAGGAGCAAGCCACAAGCGAGGCACCTTTCTTTGCGGTGAACAGCTATTACCCACCCCACGATCCCTACACCGCGCCCAAAGAATTTTATGAACCATATCGAGGCAAAGGGGTGCCGTACGCTGGTTATTACGCTGCCATCAGTGCCATCGACCACAATGTGGGTCGGTTGATGACAATCTTAGATGAGTTGGAGCTCACCGAAAATACTATCGTCGTTTACTGCTCCGACCACGGGGATATGTTCTCTTATCGGGGGGCCGACCACAAATTTACCTGTCATGAAGACTCGATCAAGGTACCCATGATCTTCAGCCAGCCGGGAACCATCGAAGCAGGCTTAGTTATTGAAGAATTTGTAGGACTGCAAGATCTGATGCCCACTATTCTCGATTGGGCAGGATTGGAAATCCCCGACTATCTCCACGGTAGCAGCATGACGCCGCTGTTGAGGGGTGAATCCATTCCGTGGCGAGATGCCTACTACACCCAGAACATCACCCGTGGTCCCTTTGTCGACCAACGCTGCATTCGCACCAACGAGTGGAAGTTGATTCTGAGTCGCCCTGTGAGCGGACTGCGCGGCTATATGGGGGACCACGAGTTATACAATCTGGTCAGCGATCCGGAAGAGGAATTGAATCTGTATAAGACGCCGCGGGCAGATGGTCACAACCAATATCTCCACTTCCCGCCCTACACCGAAGTCATTACTGAGCTTGCCCATCTGCTCAAACGCCACGCCCTGGAGATAGACGACCCCTTGGGCAGTGATCTGGCAGACTTGTGTTTGGTGGAAATGCAGAAACGCCGCGAAACTGAGAGAAGCTGATTGATCGTGAACAATTGTTGTAAGTCAAGCCATCGTGCCCAAGGCATACGAATAAATGCGGATTGACAGAGTTCCAATCTACTCACCTCTCCCAATGCAACATCGCATTGGAAAGCATCGAGCCAAAAAGCCCTGTGCATGATACATAGGGCTTTTTTCATGCCAAAAGGAAGTGCGGATAATGGTCGAAAAAACAGGGTTTCGGCAAACAACGGCTGAGAATGTGACGTTTCGAGCGGTGTTCCTTGGACTGTTGCTGATTCCGGTCAATACCTATTTTATCATGGCAAACCATCTGAGGTTTTGGAGCACATTGCCGACCACGATGGCACTCATTTACAACGTGGTGATCACCTTAATGGTGCTAATGACCTTCAATTTCCTTCTCAAACGTTTCCTGCCGCGTGTTGCCCTCAAACAGCAAGAGCTTTTAACAGTCTTTGTGATGCTTTCAATTTCTTCAGCGATCTCTGGGCATGACATGATGCAAACAATTGTGCCGACGGTTCCTGACGGTTTTTGGTTCGCCACCCCTGAAAACGAATGGAAAGCACTCTTTTGGCGATACATTCCGTCTTGGTTCACGACGAATGATTTTTCAGGGTTGGAAGCCTTCTATGCTGGAGAAAGCACATTTTACACCGAATCCCATATCCGGGCTTGGCTGCGACCTATCTTTTGGTGGACGGTGTTTTTGACAGCACTTATCTGGGTGATGATCTGTCTAAATATCTTGGTTCGTAGGCAGTGGATTGAGCGTGAACGATTGGCATATCCAATTGTCCAATTACCGTTGGAAATGACCCGTCCCGACGGTAGGCTTTTTCGATCGAAGATGATGTGGCTTGGATTTGCCATCGCGGGCGGAATTAATCTGATCAATGGACTGCATTTCTTTTTTCCGGCACTGCCAGAACTCCCGGTGCGCCACGCAGAGATTGGTCAATACTTCACCCAAAAGCCGTACAACGCTATCGGCTGGACACCGGTCTATATTCGTTCCTTCGCTGTTGGCCTGGCCTTTCTGACACCGTTGGAGATGTCTTTTTCGTTGTGGTTTTTCTATTGGTTCTGGAAAGGGGAACGGGTATTGGGAAGTGCGCTTGGGCTGACAGCTATGCCTGACTTCCCCTACGATTGGTCACAGGTTATGGGCGGGTATTTGGCACTCGTGTGTTTTGCACTTTATGGTGGAAGACGCTACTTTCTTTTTATTTGTCAGGGCATTTTTCCATTTCAGCGACAACACAGCGGAATCGGTGTTAAAAATACGCACCGACTTAGCGAGTCAAAAGAGCCGATACCGTATCGGTGGGCACTTGTTGGATTGATCTGCGGGTTGATTATTCTGCTGGCTTTTTCGTATAAAGGCGGCATGGCACTGTGGACCGTAGGACTTTATTTTCTAATCTATTATCTTTTGGCGATGGGCATCACGAGGGTTCGTGCTGAAGTGGGCCCACCGATGAATCGCGTCAGATCCACGCCGCATGAATTTATCATCAATCTATTTGGTACGCGGCGGCTGTCTCCCGGTAGTCTCACCATGATGCGGTTCTATTTTACGTTTAATCGAGGTTCCCGCGCCCATCCAATGCCCCATACCCTCGAAGGGTTAAAGATTGCCGAGGAATCAAAGATGAATTCAGGCAGACTGATTGTCGCAATGATGTTAGCAACAGTCATGGGAATTCTTGCGGCTTTCTGGGCGTACCTCGTCGTCGGTTACGAAATCGGCGTAGTCAGTGGCCTGGGCACTGGTGGGTATAATCTCCTGCAAAGTTGGCTTTATCATCCGACCGACACAGATATTCCGGGGGTCGTTTTTACGGGATTTGGTTTTTGCTTTACCGGCTTCCTGTGGTGGCTACGAACACGGTTTCCCCTGCTGCCTTTTCATCCAGCAGGTTACCTCCTCAGTAGCGAGCGGTATACGATGGGAAGACTCTGGTTTTCGATATTCATCGCGTGGGCAATCAAGGCCATGTTGCTCAAAGCGGGTGGAATCCGTCTGTATCGAAAAGCGTTCCCACTTTTTTTAGGACTGATTCTTGGAGAGTTTATCGTCGGGGGCGGGTGGGTAGCTATTCGACTCCTGTGGAACACTGAAGTATATTCGTTTTATCGGTGATGAAGTTTACAACCGACAAGATGTTGCTTGCCAGTATCCACGAGAAGCTTCAGGACGCAGATAAGCCTTCCCAATAGGCTCGCAGATGTGCTCCCCAACTCGATTCGGAAATCTCTTGTCCAGATTGCCAAAATCGGTTATCCTTTTATCTTATAACCTAAGTTGCCAACGGTGTAGGTTCGTTGAACGGTTAAAGACAAAACCCTATCAAGCACAATAGAGATTCTGCCTTTCAACAACACCTGTTTTGTGAATTTCGACTGAGACCAATACCTGTAGGTCGGGCCTCTTGCCCAATCCTCGTGGCGCAGGTTTCCCAACTGCGATCACCGGTTCGTAGTAGTGCAATTCATTGCACGTTACCTTTTTCCCCAATTCCGCGAGGATATTCGGTCGTTTGTTCATGCACTGCCTCCCACTATCTCTTTGAGCACAAAGGCTTTTCATGCCTGACCGGTTCAAATTTCAAGCCGAATTTCGTCGTATGCGTCGGTTTGAACTTGTAGGTCTTCATCGGAGTCGCTTGCATTTCCATTTCATTTGGGGGTGAGCGACACTGATAAGCGGCGGCCTGAAAATCCCTCACCAAAGACAAAACAAGTATACCCCATTTTGCGATTGTTAGGGACTTGATAGCCTGATAGATTTAAGAGCCTAACAACAGGTCTTTCGATTTCGATCGACAAATCTTTCGATCGATTGTATTATAATAGAGCCTTGTGTATTCAAAACCCTTTACTTTACCATTAGCCTTTTCTGTTTTCAACAACGTTTGGGTGCATAATTGACCTATACCAATCTGTATACCCGTCTTAACAGACGGGGTTTTAGAGCGAAAGATTCTGATAACCAATCGAAAAATCTTGATAGGTCTTTCGATTTCGATCGACAAATCTTTCGATCGGTCGTATTATAAGATTGTGTATTCAAAACCCTTTACTTTACCATTAGCCTTTTCTGTTTTCAACAACGTTTGGGTGCATAATTGACCTAATGAATGACAAGAGGACCAATAGGCAGAACGTTATCTTTTGCAGTAGGGGTTGTAAGACGTGAAAAGGGTACTATTGTTATTGAGTTAATCTGAAATTAAATTTTCTCACGAAAGGATTTTATTGTGATTAAACCAAGAGATGTAAATTTTCGGAAGTTAAGTGTGTTTTTTGTTATCAGTTTGATGTTGGTTGTGGGGTTGTTCATCAACGACGCTGCGCCGCAGGGTCGTATATATTCTGATTTGATAAGTATCTATTTTAATCCGCTCGATAGTCCGGAAGCCACAGATATTATTCCGATTGATGATATTACTGCCGGGCAATACCAACTGCGAGTTGCATATACATCGCACAACGACGACGATAAGGCGGGGTTTCGGGTGGATATTCCAGACGGTATTGTGTTGGATCGGAGCTCCCTAAGAGTCCGTATACGTGCTTTCACGGCAGGTGATTCACGGCTAGCAGGAGCCCCACTGATGTTCCTCCCAGATACTAATGCTCCAGATAGTGTTGCTTTTAATGCCTTCACAGACTCACAAAAATTCGGAGCTCGAAGGCGGTCAGATGGGTTTTATTACTTTGACAGCGATCCTATCCCCCATCACCCGCGCTTTAAGCAATCGGGAACTGCTGAGTATGCGCTTACGGGTGGGGAATCGCCCTTCACCGATCAAACGTCTATTGATCAGACTGGCGGCCGTTTTCTGACCCTTCATGATACCGATGGGGAGGGAACTTTTAGTGATAAGGGTATATTCCTTAACGGGAATGAGATAATCATCAGGCATTCAGCGGGAGATTTTGAAGACAAAACTCAGCCGAATAGATCTGCTCAAGAGAAAACGGATAGACCTATTGTGCAGGTGACCTACCTAATCTGGTGCGACGTAACTATCCCTGCCAGTGAAAGTGACGTGACCTATACATTCGAGTATGAAGTCAACACACCGGCATCAGGTGCCTCAGCCGACGCTTGGAGGCCTCTGAACAGGGAATCCATAGATGTCACAGCTAGCGGTAAGCTCCCGGCCGCTTATCATACTGGTGGGGCGAAAGAGATAGATGTTACGATGGACGTGCCGCAAAACGAATTCCCGGACACCAAAATAACGGTATTTGTCCCGAATAACAAGGCACCCGTATATGGATCACATGGATTCGGCCCAGTACTAGAACCACGTGAAAGTGCTGATTCGTATATTACAAGAAGCAGAGTGGGAGACCCCGACGCCGACACCCTTTCTATAAAGGTCCGGGGCGGTGCAAGTGTCCAAGTAGGTTGGGGTTTCCGAGAAACGGCTGACGAGGAGCCTCCGGATATTACTGTTGCTACTGACAGCACGCTTCCGCTTGCTGCTGGCAGTTATTGGAACGTTCTGAAATTTACCTACAGACCCACGGCTGATAACCTGTCTGATGGACGCTTTCGGATAGCGTTTCCCTCCGATTGGGAGGTGTCTAACAAGTTTCTATCGGTCATGGAGGAGGGTGATGATGGTCCGGTAACAATATACGAAACGAATGGAGAGGGCGCCGTCTCAGCAGATAGTGATACGGATAGGGTGGACTTTGAAGCGGACAAGCGGATAACCGTCGCCCTCGATTCGGCGTGGGGTCCCCAACGGTTTAATAGAGACCTCATCATCCAATTGGGTGATGTAACGGCTCCGATTCCTTCTCGTCTGGATGAGGCTGCTACGGACGATTATGCTGCGCATGCTGAGTATGAATTCCTATGTAGTGAGAGTACCCGGAATGATGTGCTTAGTCTGTTACCCAGTCCTCCGGTTGTCAGGGTTGGCAATATTAAAGGGGGTACCGACCGTGACCCTCTCAAAAGAAAGCTGACAATTGAACCGGGGCGGGTATTTTCGGGTGAGGAAAATACCGAATTCACTCTCACCTTCACAGCTCCTGGGCCGATGCACAACAGTTCCCTAGAGTTATTATTTGGCCCCGAAGGCGCAGATATGGCACATTTAGGGCCACAGGACACCCCCGTGAAGGCGGATTTTAATGTGGAACCCAGGGGCGGGGCAACCTTAGACGACACCACAGACCCCACTCCTTGGACTGTTGATGAGGGTACGGCCACGGCTCCCGCGAAGCTAACTATCCCTATTGCCAAGCTTGATACGGGTCAGCAAATTATTGTTTCGTATACTCGTGCAGCCGCTATTGGTTCCAGTGCTGATGCCGATATCACCGCGTGGACCACTGTTCGTAGGTACGCCGTGAAGGTCAGTACTGGTACGTACGCCTCTGTAGAAGTCAGTGGTGGGGTGTGGGTTGCTAAGGCGGGTTCTGGTAAGTTGGACTTGTCTCCTGCGTCTGTGGAGGCGGGTTCTCAACGGAGAGATATCGACCTGACGTATGAAGCCTACACCGATCTTGAGGATGCCACGATAACGATTGAGCCGAAGGGCATTGTTCTCGATGATGATCAGAAACTCCAAACCGATACCTCGACGGACTATGGGTATGTTTCGGGTTCTGAAGGGTTAGTGGTAAACGACGGGGATACCCTTGAGTGGTCAGGTCTCGACCTTGAAAAAGGGAAAACCGTGACCGCTAAAATCCGTAGGGTCAATATCCTCGCAGAAGCCGACGAGTATGAATGGGGTGTGATGGTTAATGATACGAAACTTGCCAACGACGAAACGACCGACATTGATGATCGTCCCATCCTCTCGGTTGTGAAGACCTCAGGCGATGCGGTTCGATTTGAAGTTGATGGTGACGACACTTTCCGTGCCGGAAGTAAAGCGACTATCAATTTCAAGTTTATAGCGGATTCGACCCCCATACGGGACGGCGAGGTGCGGTTGACCATCCCGTCCACTTTGGGCTTCAGTCCACCGACCAAGGCAGACGCGACCGCCGGTGAGGTGGCCGTCTCCGGCGAGGCACTAAAGAGCGGGGGTGCCGGGGGTATTGGTGCGGATCAGATAACCCTCTCCGGTCGCACCATCACCGTGGCAATCGGTCGGCTCGATGTCGATGAATCCGTCACGATTACGTATGGTGCTGCCGATGATAGTAAAGCAGTCTTACATCATGCCGCCGGTGCGGTCGAAGTGGCTGGCACCTTTAGAACGTCACGGGGTGCCAGCACCCGGACCGCTGGGACCGCCACGGTCACGCTGAGCAACGTCGAAGACGGTATGGGGGCAGCCGTGCTATCGCCGGGGACGATTGAGGCAGGGAGTAGCAATCGGGCGATTGAGGTCGTGTTCACCGCAGCCGGCACGATGGATGGCGGGGCCGTGAGTCTTGAAATTCCAGACGGTTGGGGGTCGATGCAGAATGACCCGACCCAGCGGAATTATGTGACGACGCGCGGCGCGGGGGTCTCCGCCGTGGAGATAGCCGATCGTTACGCGATAGCGACCATCGATACGCTTGCCAAAGGAGGGAGTTTCCGATTTATCTATGGGGGTGGCACCGGTGCCGCTGTCGGTGCGGAGGTTCAGGACAATGTTGGCACCGCCCAGTTCGTGATTAGATCCGATGGGGACGGCGACGGCGTTTTCGAGGCTATTGAGAGCGACTTGGAACACACCGGCCGGGAGAAGATAAGAAACCCGGACAAGACCCAGAAGATTTATAAAGATGCCGCCGGTATCTTACAAGTCAAAGTGACGAGCGCGTTGGACGGGACGGGAACGGTTACATTGGATACCTCCTCCGTCCGTGCAGCGTCCGACGATGTGGTATTGGTGTTTACCTACAAACCGAGTCAGACAATTGAAGATGGGGAGCTGAAATTCACCGTCCCATCGAGCTGGAGTCAACCGCAGGTCGAAGAGGTCAGTCTACCGGGGTATACTGAGGTGGAGGGTGTGGGACTTGGCAGCGTAGCGGACGATGATAAATTCTCTGTGACCGTGCCTATCTTCTCGCTTGACAAAGCCAATGATATAAAGATTACCTACGGTGCGACCGATGCAGGGCGTGCGGTGGCTTCTGCCACGACCGGGGTTGATGCGTTTCGGTTTGCGGTTCGGGGCGGTGAAAGCGGTAACCTGGCACCGATTCGAACGCAGCCGACCGTCACAGTCAACCCGCAAGCCAGTGGTAAAGGCAAAGCCGTCATTGCCATAACCGATGGGGAGGGGTCGCTTCATACCGGTGATACCGGCAGGGAGCTGACCGTCACCTACACGGCAGCCGGTCAAATGGTCGGTGGCAAGGTGCGGCTCGCGGTCCCCGCCGGTTGGTCTGCACCGACCGCGGATACGGTGACGATTACACCCGCAATCGCCCCCACCTTTAGTGGTCAAATGGCTATCGTCGAAGGCGTCAACTTGAGTGCCAACGGGACGGTGACCTTTGTCTATACAGGTGATGTGCAGCCCAACGTGGGCACCGGTGTCGCCTTTGCGGTTGGAGTCCACGGGGGCGATGCAGCCGATGATTTTGACGATGTCTCCGGCGATGAGACCATGCTGACCGTCGACGTCGACGAGGCGAGACGGGGTGCCGGTTCCGGTGAGGTCGCACCGAGGATTGTAGACGCCGGTGCGACAGGGGTGAACCTGACCTTTACCTACACTGCTGTCGGCCTCGTCAACGCGCCGCGGGAGTTCCGGGTGCAGGTGCCCCCCGGTTGGACTGCGCCGAGCAGTGCGCCGATGGACCCTGAAAATAAGGGAACCTACACCGTTGCGCACCGGCACATGGGTGTTACGACGACGGTGAGTGTCGAGAAACTGACACCGGTCGGTCGAGACATGGTGGCGCGTGTGAAATTAGGGGGGCTTGAGGTCGAAGCGGGTGATGAAATTATCTTCACCTACCAAAATGCCGACGCCCCAGCCAACCGTGAGGTCTCTGAATTCGTCATGCTGTTTGATGGTCAACGGGTAAACTCCAATGTTTCGGTGCGCGTCCAAGACTCGACGCCGACCCAACTCACACTGAGCAGTGCCGGCACGGTTTCTGCCGACGACGGCGCGATGCCGTTAGGTATCACAGTTGGATTGAGAGATGCCGAGGGGCATGAGGTGGCGATGGTCTCCGATGTGTCGGTCACCCTGACCTCCAGCTCCGCGGGCACGTTCTCTGAGCTCGCTGAAGGGACGGGAACCGAGAGCATCACCGTGACCGTTGCAGGCGGCGAGGTCTCAGCGATGGTCTACTATCAAGATTCGACACCCGGGATCGCAACGATTACCGCAACAGCACCGGGACTGACGATGGCGAGCCAGCCGGTGACGGTCACAACCTCTGTGATAGCCATTACCGAAGGCAGCGTCACCATTGAACCTGCACTGGCTATGGCGGGGGATACGGTCACCGTCAGTGCCATGGGCACGGCAGGCCGAACCGTGATGTTCTCCGTCGGTTCGATTGTCACCGACCACTCGATGGCAGAAGTCTCGAGCGGTGCCTACAGCGGGTCGTTTACCGTCGTGGCTGATCAGCACCCCGATGGTATGTATGATGTCTCTGTCAGTCTGAATGGTCAAAGTGTGATGGTGTCCAATGCGTTGACACTTGACAGCACAATGCCGACCGTGATGGCGATGGCATCTCCTGAGACCATTGCCAACGGTGAGCCGGTGGAAATCTCTGCGACCGTCTCCGACGCGAGCAGCATCACATCCGTGATGGCGGACGTCTCTACCTTGGACACCACCCAAACCGATGGGGTCGCTCTGACGATGGGGACCGATGGTGCTTACAGTGCCTCAGTCGTTGTCAGTGAAGATAACACAGCCATCAATGGCTCGAAAACCATCACCGTAACCGCGATCGACGCCGCCGGCAACAGCGGCAGCGGCACAGCGATGGTTACGTTGGACAACCAACTGTCCTATACCTCGCAGATACCGGCGGGGACAAGCCTGTTCCACGTCCCGTTGGCAGTTGAGGGGCTCAACACCGTAGGCGACCTCCGAGAGATGCTCGGCAGCGACGCCAATCTGCTCATCGTCTATGATAGCGCAACCGATTTATGGAATAGTCGGAGCGACGATGTACCGATTACCGCAGACCTGGGTATCCTCCTTTCAATGAGTGCCGAAGCGACGGTGACTTTCACCGGGTATGCGTGGGACGACGGCGCATCAACCATCAATCTCACCGCCGGTTCTAACCTCATCGGTCTACCCGTTAACGATGCGAGACTGACCAATGTCAGCGACATTGCCGCGCTGTTTGCTACCGGCGTTGTCACCAGTGTCGTTGTTTCAACGGCGGATGGATACAAGTCAGTTACAGCGGCAGGGGATGTAAATGATGGACCGGTCATGGGCGATGCTGCCTATCTGGTCACAGCAACCACCGATGCAACCGCTGCACTTATCGGAACCGGTTGGAGTCAGGACACAGCAGCGGCTGCCCCTATCGCGTTGGTTAACCATCAGGTTGCCGGCCAAACCCCCGTCCTGGATGTCAACGGTTCAGTCGTTGATGAGAGCACCGGAGTGGCGCAGGACGGATTCCGGGTCAAGGTGAAGAATCTCTCCACCAAAGCCGCACTCAACCGGGTGACCTCCGCAGAGACAGCAACAGGCTACAACATGACCTTTGTTGACCTGAAAATCGGTCATGCGGCACAGGTTGGGGATGTCCTGGAGATTTCAGCCGATTCACCGAGTCCGTTAATCGGTGTCCAGCCGGTGCGTCATATCGTTACGGTTGACGATGTGAAAGCCACTCGTATTGAGTTGGCAGACCTCATCGCCTATGAGATTCCGTCAGAGACGGAGCTACTTCGCAACTATCCCAATCCATTCAACCCCGAAACGTGGATACCGTATCGGTTAGCATCAGATGCGGATGTCGTCTTGACCATCTACGATAGCACCGGTCTGGTGGTGCGAACCCTCGATATGGGGCATCAGATGGCAGCGGTGTATGAGTCGAGAGCCAAAGCCATCTACTGGGACGGGCGAAACCGTTTCGGTGAACAGGTAGCCAGTGGCATCTACTTCTACAGCCTGAGTGCAGGAGACTTCTCTGCAACCCGTAAGATGCTGATTCTGAAGTAACGTCCACACTATACATTCACTTAACATAGCTGCTAAATGCCTCCTCGCAACGAGGCATTTAGCAGTTTTTTTTGTACCAATGATAAACACCGTTGGTCGAGATTCAGAGCTCGATGCAGGCTATCGATTTTGGAAAACCAACTAATGAAATCATATTCTTGGGTGACTGGAAGCCGTATTGCTGGCCCCTCATATGAACCCCAAGACCTTTTGATAACACCTACATGCTTGATGTGATGGAAAGGTATCCGGGCGTTTTTTCAGGTATCGCCATCGTCGATTGGGAGGCGGAAAGAGCGGATGAAACAATGCTACAACTTGCCGAGCAGGGTGTCCGTGGATTTCGTATCTATCCGACGGATACGCCAATCGAGAATTGGTTGGACGGATCTGGATTTGAACAGATGTTTGCCACGGGCGCAGCGCATAACCTGGCCCTCTGTCCACTAATCAATCCAGATCGGAGGAAACAAGGGAAGGAAAGGACGGAGGGGAGAAACAGATTCTTTCCACGCTTCCGTTCTCCCAATCCTTAGAAATTCCTTGCCCAATAACGCAAAATCGGTTATCCTGTTTCCGTTCGACAAGTTTTCATGGATACCTTTTCAGCATTAGGACTATGCCTCAAGATAGGAGATAATAACTGATGACTGACTATCGCTTCAAAGTTGGAATGGACCTGCAGATGACAGGCTTACCTTACGTCGAGGCACTTGCCCTCGCTGAGGAACTCGGCGTAAAATATGGATGGTTTGGCTTCCTAGATTGGGCACTCGAGGGCGAGATTACCGATGCTGCAGTTGATAACATGGGTGAACAGGCAGCCCGGCATCGGGTCGAGCTATTCATGATCGGTGCCGCGGGTGCCTTTAGTAAATTGCATCTCGAAGATCTGGAATTGGAAACGCTACAAGACCATCCAGAGTTTCAAGCTGATTTCAACCACCTGATTCAGACAATGGGTGTTGCTAACCGGCTCGGCGTGGATTCGGTGCTATCGTACACTTTCGCATGGCCCGGCGAATACTCTGCTAGCAAACCAACTTGGCCTATGCGCTGGCTAACGCGAGGCGGTATCATCGCCGACATTGACATGGAAAAGCTGGTCAAAGCCTTTTCGCTCGTAGCGGAGCAGGCGGAGAAACACGATATCGATGTTGTACTCGGCAATCTTCCTTGGCACTATACCAACACGACCCACCACTGCCGGGAACTGGTTGAACGAGTCGGCTCCAAGCGAATCAAGATTATGTGGCACCCGTCCGACAACCTGACCGCCGGTGAATCGGATTCAGCGACCGCAGGCTTTATTAATGTGCGTCCCTACCTCCATTCGCTCCATGTGAAAGACCTACAAGTCCTCGATGGGCTGAAACTCAATTTTGAATACTGTCCGCTGGGTGAAGGCGATGTTGATTACCCAACGGTGCTGCGAAATCTGCGTGATCACCGCTGCGATGTGGTTTTTGCTGTCGCCACCCACTTTCGGCCGCCGAGTGGCTCCGGCGCGGACGCGATGCGAATCAATTTTGACAAAATCAAACCACTTATTCAACAGGTGGAAGCAGGCGAATAAGGAGGGGAATGATGGCAAAACAGCTGAACGTTGCAATCATCGGATGTGGTGGAATCAGTGGTGCTCATATACCAAACATCCTGAAAACGCCGGAGATACGTCTCGTTGCCACAATGGATGTCATCGAGGAGGGAGTGCGCCGAGACGGACGACGGGTCGGCGCACGTGTCCGTGCTGAAGAAGGGAACGCAGACTACTACACAACCGACCTTGACCGTATACTCTCCGACCCCAATATCGATGCCGTGCTCATCTGTTCAACCCACGATACCCATGCAGACATCGTGATCAAAGCGTGTGCCGCAGGCAAACATATCTTTGCCGAGAAGCCGTTGGCGATGACGCTAAATGAGGGGCGACGGGTTCAGAAAGCTGTGCATGAGTCAGGGGTGCAACTGATGAGCGGTTGGTGGTTCAAGCATTCGCCGGTAACGAAACGGCTGCGCGAGGTCATCCCTCACCCGTACTATACCCTCTTTACCTGCCGCGTCTCTTACGAAAAACCGAACGATCCCGAAGGCCCCTACGGCCGCGACGGTATCCTTGACAATTCCGGCTACAATCTCCACTGGATTTGGCATGTTATGCGTTCGCAACCGGCGGAGATTCTTGCCATGGGATACGACGGGCAACCGACAAACACCAGCACAATCATTATTCGCTTCGCCAACGGCGGGATTGGAACTTCCGTTTTCAGCACTGTCGGCAGCGGCGGTGCACTCCCCAAACACTACGCCGAGGTCCTGGCTGGATCCGTAAGTGCGGCAACGATTCGCTTCGGAAACCTTGTGTTCCAAGGCACTGACGAGCCCGGCATCGAGCACAACGAGTATCATAACGGCTTCGACCAGGAAATGGGTATGTTCGCCCGATTGTGCCTTGAGGGCGGTCCAAGCCCGATGGATGCGTGGGAAGCTTGCGTGCCAACGCTCATCTTTGAGAAGGCACTCGAATCAATGCGGACCCATCAACCGGTGCCTGTAAACATCCAAGACGAATTCTATCTACCCGATGGCAAGCTGCCTGCCAGCATTGAAAACTTCGGTGATGTGGCAGATTAAATTAACCGAGGCCGCTAGCAGTAGGCATACGCCGTATGCCGTAACCTGCACACATACCCGTAGGTCAGGCACCCCCGATAAATCAGGATTGCCACTGCGCTGCCCCCCCCCCTCGATCACCGGTTTGTAGTAGTGCAATTCATTGCACGTTATCTCGCACATAGTTGCGGACACCGGTTCGTAGTAATGCAATTCATTGCACGTTACCTTACACGTAGTTGCGGCCACCGGTTCGTAGTAGTGCAATTCATTGCACGTTATCTCGCACGTAGTTGCGATCACCGGTTCGTCGTAGTGCAATTCATTGCACGTTATCTCGCACGTAATTGCGAGCACCGGTTCGTCGTAGTGCAATTCATTGCACGTTATCTCGCACGTAATTGCGAGCACCGGTTCGTCGTAATGCAACTCATTGCACGTTACCTTACACGTAATTGCGGCCACTGGTTCGTAGTAGTGCAATTCATTGCACGTTACCTTTTTGTCCATTTCCACTGCCATATAGGCACATTAAATCCGTAACAGTTGATGCTCTCCCTATTAAGTAGCAATTTACGTTAAATTAACATACCCCCAAATCTAAGTGTAACGCGTAATCCGTTCACGTTTCATTTTGTATCGTATGAGCAGAATTTGATGGAGGCGTTCAGGTGAAAGAAGGTCAAATCATTAGGACAGTCCAAAACAATGGTGAAACAGTTACCTTTCGCCATCCACGATGGCAGGATGTCCCTGCGTATGTTGAGATGTGCAATATCTTGCATCAAGAGCGGGTCATGGCATACCACGCGCGAACGAGTTTCGCCAAGGGCTGTGAGAGGTTGGGTGGGATCCTCGTCGATTTGGAAACCGGAAAACGCTCTCATCTCTTAATAGAAACGGAGGGACAGATTATTGGGGAGGGAAGCCTACAACTCGACACTGCCCATCAGATGGGAACGCTGGGGATAAAAATCATCGGGAGGTATCGCAGACGCGGACTAGGCAGAGAAATGATGCTGCTCTTGGAGGCGGAAGGTCGAAAACTCGGTTTGCGACGGATTTACCTACATGTTTGGCATCTGAACGAGGCTGCGATTCGGCTCTATCAAAAAATTGGATACCGAGAAGTGGGACGCGTACCCGAATGGTACAGCATGAAAGATGACGAGGGCAATCTAGTGTATTCAGATCTCATTGAAATGATAAAGGATATCGGAGGTTAAATTTGATGAATCTGAACTCGGAAATCTCACGGAGTAATCTCCGGGCCCCGTAGGTCAAGATTCATATCTCGACAAAATACCCGACGTGTCCCGCCACAATTCTAGCGCAATTCACCAAACGCAATAGCGCAACACATCGGGTATTTGATAAATTGCCCTACTATCAACCTAAGATCTTACTGTAATAGCCCGATTCATCGGGCGTCGGTGTACGACGATAAATCGCTGAACGACAAGGTTTTGAGCGTTCAATTGCCTAGGTACTACTTAATTTCCTTTATTTCTCCCAAAAGCGTTGGGGTCAGTCTCTGAGACGAGACCGATAGCCGTGGAGTCCATTTGTGTGGTGATTCGTGTGGTGCGAAATTGTCATAAAGATCATTTGTCAACTGATGGTCTATACCTTCTTGGATTGAGTCCCGGTAGATATTCCAGTGGTCCTTTTCCTTCATAATATAGCTGAATCCCTCGAATCTGTGATTCACACAATAATGATGCCTATCCCTCAAGAAATTGTGCAACAGCAACCGAGCTTTTGCCAAAAACTCGGGTGCTCTGACCGTTTGGCACTCCCTTTTGACATGAGTCGTATTTTTTATGGTATTTTACATAAAAAACCTATAAAAAGATTTGCAAAACTGCGTCGCTTGTGTTATTATTAACGCCGAATCAAACTTTAACCCAACTGATTAACCTTGTGTGCCCACTCACAAAATGACGAACCCACGACTCATTGACAGCTTCAATCGAGAGCATACTAACCTACGCATCTCTGTAACTGACCAGTGTAACTTCCGCTGCATCTACTGTATGCCGGAAGACATGCAGTTCATGGAAGATGACGCTATCATGACGTTTGACGAAATTGTTCACCTCGCGCGTATCTTCGTCGACCTGGGAATCAATAAAGTCAGACTGACAGGGGGAGAACCGTTGGTTCGTCGGGGGGTGCCAGAGCTCATTAAACGGCTCCAAGAAATCAAGGGGTTGAAGGACATCAGCTTGACCACAAACGGCATTGGCTTAATCAAACAGGCAAAAGACCTCTACGATGCCGGGCTTCGTCGAATCAATGTCAGTCTTGATACGCTAGATGAAGCAAAATTTGAGCAAATGACGCGCCGCAAGGTGCTTTCAAGGGTATTAGCAGGGCTGCAAGAGGCGCAACGTTGTGGGTTTGATCCAATCAAAGTGAACGCGGTAGCAATGAAAGGGTTCACCGACGATGAGATTGTTGACCTCGCAAAGTTTGCCCGTGATAATTCTTACCAACTCCGGTTCATTGAATTTATGCCCTTAGACGCCGATGACATCTGGGGACGGAATATGTTCATTCCGGGGGCGGAGATTATCAATAAAATTGATACAGTCTATCCCCTGAGTCCAGTCGAGATGAACGGCGATGCGAAACATGATCCGGCAAAGCGTTATGAGTTTGAAGACGGGAAGGGGGATGTCGGGTTTATCTCTTCCGTGACGGAGCCGTTTTGCGAACAGTGTAATCGGATCCGTCTCACCGCCGACGGTCAATTGCGGACATGTCTGTTCTCTATTGTAGAAACCGACCTGTTGACCCCACTGCGCGCCGGTGCCTGCGATGAAACTATCGAGAACCTTATTATTGAAGCGGTGAAGCAGAAAGAAGCGGGACACCAGATTAATGCCGCGAACTTTGTCAAACCGAAACGAAATATGTCTATGATTGGCGGTTAGGGACATTGTGTATATGATATTATAGTCCGTAGGTCAAAATTCATATCTCGGCAGTTGATTTGGGAAAATTGACCTACAGCCAACCTAGCAACGTGGGTTAATATACAGCAATATACAGAAGGAGTCGAGAAAGTAGTAATGAGTACTGAATTGGTTATCAAAGATTTACACGTCAGCGTGGAAAAACAACCTATCATCAAAGGCTTAAACTTGAGCGTCAGACAGGGTGAAATCCACGCACTTATGGGACCGAATGGATCCGGCAAAAGCACCCTTGCCAACGCGCTGATGGGGAATCCGTTCTATACGATTGATTCTGGGGAAATCACCATAGGGGGGGAAGATATCCTTGAGCTAGAGCCGAACGAACGCGCAAAGTTAGGGCTTTTTCTTGCGTTTCAATATCCAACCACAATCCCCGGTGTTAGCATGGCGAACTTCCTCCGCATCGCGGTGAGTGCCGTGCGTTCTGAAGATTCAAATGGATCCGACACAACCGAACTCATCCCGATGCGAGAGTTTCGCCGCGAGTTGCGGGCAAAGATGAAACAGATGGGCGTTGATGAATCCTTTGCGCGACGCTATCTCAACGACGGGTTCTCCGGGGGCGAGAAGAAAAGAGCCGAGATTTTGCAGCTGGCAATGCTTGAACCCAAGATTGCCATCCTTGACGAAACCGATTCGGGGCTAGATATTGACGCGGTGCGTATCGTTGGCGAAAGCGTCAATCGATTGATCGGTCCAAGCCTCGGTGTGCTTATTATTACCCACTACCCGCGCCTGCTCAACTACATCCGCCCACAGTTCGTACACATTCTGCTTGACGGAAAAGTGGTCGAATCCGGAGGCTGGGAGCTCGCTGAACTGCTGGAGGAGAAGGGGTACGACCCAATTCGTGAGGCACATGGCCTGATGGAGACTGTTGTTGAAACTGAAGCCGAGGATACATTGCCCTCTTTAAGAGCTTAAAAAAACAGAACAGATTCACCGAAAAATGGAAAGGAAATACGAAAAATGGCAGAACAAGAGAAGCCGAATGAGACGGTAGACATCGGTGTCAGCAGCGAATACAAATACGGATTTTATGATGATGTCAAGCCTGTTTTCAAATCGCGAAAAGGGTTGGATACCGAGGTCATCAACGAGATGTGCGACGTCAAAGGTGAGCCCGATTGGATGCGCCAATACCGGCTGAAAGCCTATGAAATCTTTAAGCAGAAGCCCGACCTGAAATGGGGAGGCGACCTCTCTGAACTCGACTACGATGACATCTATTACTATGTCAAAGCCTCTGATCGGGTCGAGCGTAGTTGGGACGATGTCCCCGACGACATCAAGAAAACCTTTGATCGACTCGGCATCCCGGAAGCGGAGCGAAAATTCCTTGCCGGTGTGGGTGCCCAATACGATTCGGAGGTTGTCTATCATAACATCGAAGAGGAGTTGGAGAAGATTGGCGTCATCTTCGTCGATACCGATACAGCTATCCGTGAATATCCGGATCTGCTCAAAGAGTATTTCGGTACAGTGATTCCGTCCGCGGATAACAAACTTGCCGCGCTCAATTCAGCGGTCTGGTCCGGAGGGTCTTTCATCTACGTCCCGCCCGGTGTGAAAGTTGATTACCCGCTGCAGGCTTACTTCCGTATCAACAGCGAAAATATGGGTCAGTTTGAGCGGACGTTGATTATTGCTGACGAAGGTGCAGAGGTGCATTATGTGGAAGGTTGCACGGCTCCAACCTTTTCCAGTGAATCGTTGCATAGTGCTGTCGTTGAGATTATCTGCAAGAAGGGATCGCGTGTGCGCTACACCACCATCCAAAACTGGGCGAATAACGTATATAATCTCGTAACCAAGCGAGCAACGGCTTACGAAGGGGCCCACATGGAATGGATTGACGGCAACCTGGGCTCAAAACTCACGATGAAGTACCCAAGCATTTACATGATGGAGCCGGGTGCCCACGGAGAAATTCTCTCAATCGCATTTGCAACCAAGGGACAACATCAGGACGCCGGCGGTAAGGTCATTCACTGTGCGCCGAATACCAGTTCGCGTATCACCTCCAAGTCAATTAGCAAGGATGGTGGGCGTTCCAGCTATCGTGGTGAACTCAAAGTGCTTAATGGTGCAAAAGGGTGTAAATCCAACGTCGAATGTGACGCCCTAATCCTTGATGAAGAATCGCGCTCCGATACCTATCCGGTTATCCAAATTGATGCAGACGATGTAAACGTCGGTCACGAGGCGCGTGTCAGCAAGATTGGCGAGGAACAACTCTTCTATCTAATGAGCCGTGGACTGTCCGAAGAGGAGGCTTCCACCATGATTGTCAACGGATTCATTGAACCGCTCGTGAAGGAACTCCCGATGGAGTACGCGGTCGAAATGAACCGGCTGATCCAGCTTCAGATGGAAGGCTCGGTGGGGTAGAGAGTGACCACAGCGGGTTCACTCAATTTTTTAGAGAGAGATGGAGAACGAATTGCCTTTAGAATTAAATCAAAATCCTCCTTATGAAGTTCACACGGGGGATTTTTCACGAGAATTTGTAGAGCACATATCCAAAACGCAGGACGAACCCCATTGGATGCGTGAGCGGCGGTTGGCAGCGTATGACGTGTACGATCGGTTGCCAATCCCCAAGATGCCCAATGAGGATACGTGGAAGCGGACGACGGATATGCACGTACAGGACTATTGGCGTCGCACAGACCTCCGTCCCTTCAAGCTGCATCAGTATCACCCGATTTCGCTTTCGCCTTCCGAATCTGCTGAACATGCCCCGTTGCCCGATACGCTAGTGGATCGATTGGCGTCATTGAATGGAGAACCAGGGCAAATAGTGCAGCAAGACGGTATCGCACGCAATGTTGCGTTGGCAGAAGACTGGGAACGTAAAGGGGTCTATTTCGCGGATATGAATACCGCGTTGAAAGAGCGTCCAGAGGTGATCAGGTCCCATTTTATGACCCAAGCCGTTGAGGTGGATTGGAATAAATTCGATGCCCTCCACGGCGCATTTTGGCAGGGCGGCTATCTATTACATATTCCCAAAGGCGTTGTCCTTGAAGTCCCGTTACGGGTGTTTGTCGCACTGTCTGAAGCGGGACGGACAGATTTATCGCACACACTCATTATTGCTGATGCGGGCAGTCAAGTCACCGTTTTGGAGGAACACCTCTCGACAGATACGGATACCCCCGGGTTACACTGCGGTGCTGTCGAAATCTTTGTCGCAGACAACGCCCATGTCAACTACATCTGGATGCAAAGGTGGAATCTCCGGGTCTGGAATTTTTCGACACAACGGGCGATTATTGGGAGAGACGCACAATTGCGCTGGGTTTCGAGTGCATTAGGGAGTCGCGTGAGCAAACTCAATCAGGTCTCGGTCTTGGAAAAGACGGGAAGTCATGTCGAGATGCTCGGATTGACCTTTACACACGCCCGTCAGCACCTTGATATTCATACATATCAAGACCATCAAGCCCCTCATACAACAAGTGATCTGCTCTATCGAACTGTCCTCAAGGACCGATCGCGAAGTGTGTGGGCGGGTATGATTCATGTCCACCCCGGTGGCCAACATACCGATGCCTATCAGAAGAACGATAATCTGATGTTAAGTGACCGGGCCCGCGCAGATCCCCTGCCCGGACTCGAAATCTTAGCGAGTGAAGGCATTCGTTGTACACACGGGGCGACCGCAGGCCCCATAGATAAAGATCAAGTGTTTTATCTTATGAGTCGTGGATTATCTCACGACGCAGCGGAACGGTTGATTGTTGACGGCTTTTTTGAACCTGTGATGCAAAGGATTTCGTTAGAATCAGTCCGGACACAACTTCAGCAGTCAATTGATTACAAATTGGCGATGTAACTATATAATAGCGGCAAATAGAACCAATCCAGGCCGCTATATCTGATCCTCCGAACCTTTCGGAGATACTTCACACTTTTCAAAACTGAAAGGAACCCAATAATGAGTCAGCCAAAAATTACCGCTTATATGAAACCTGTTTGCGGTTGGAGCAATGGTGTCCGCGCAATCTTCCAAAAGTATGGCTTGGAATACGAAGATCGAGACATTATTAACAACGCAGATAACTATCGTGAAATGGTCGAGAAGAGTGGTCAGCCACTCCAGCCAACGATCGAAATCAATGGCGAGATTATCGCTGATGTCAGCGGCGATGAAGTGGAAGCATACCTTATTACAAAAGGCTATGTCCAATCGAGTGATGCAGAGACTGATGTGCCGACAGACGAGGCATGTGCCGATCACGGCGAAACTACAGTTGATGTCTCGTTCTCAGGTGGGAAATTGACCAACTGGGCAAGCAACCTGTTCTCAAAATAAGCCGATCATGCGTAAAACGTGAGGCTTATGTCAAAAGAAGGCGCAAAGCTGAAGATAAACTGTAGGGGCCTCCCCAATACCCGGTGTGTCGTGCAACATGCCGGGTATTTGCCGAGAACGGTTCAGTGAGTTTTCGAGTATTCTATGGTGCCACGTTGGTGGTATCCTCGGAACTCAAACCAACTTGTCGTTGCCCTGACAAAGGCCCGGTTCCTGTTGTACTTCTTAACATAGGCGAACATCGAATCCTTAATCCTGATTTGAATTGGAATCCCCATGTACGCTCAACCTATGAACAATGCACTCAATGCGTTTGATGTCGAAACTATCCGAAACGATTTTTCCATTCTAAAACAGGAAAATGATCGGCCGTTAATCTATCTGGATAGTGCCGCGACCTCCCAAACACCCGATTGCGTGATTGAGGCGATGGATGCCTATTACCGGACCTACAACTCAAATATCCATCGAGGCATTTACCGTATCTCTGAGGAAGCAACCGCCAAGTATGAGGAGGCACGACAGCGGATTGGACAGCTCATCAACACCCGACGTTCCAGCCAGATTATCTTTACACGAAATACCACTGAATCGATCAATTTGGTCGCGTATAGTTGGGGGAGTGCCAATCTCCGAGAGAGCGATGAAATCCTTGTCACCGTAATGGAACACCACAGCAACCTCCTGCCGTGGCAGTTACTGTCCCAGCGCACCGGAGCGAAGCTGCGGTTTATTGAAGTCACTGACGAAGGGGTGTTGCAGCTTGATGGTTTGGAGAGGTTGTTGACAGAGCGCACCAAGCTAATTGCAATGACGCATGTTTCCAACGTCCTCGGTACTATTAATCCCGTTCAGGAACTTACAGCCGCCGCCCACGCCGTCGGTGCAAAGGTGCTGATTGATGGCGCACAGAGTGTCCCGCATTTCGACGTGGATGTGCAGGAGCTAGATTGCGATTTTCTCGCCTTTTCAGGGCATAAAATGTGCGGACCCACCGGCATAGGGGTCTTGTACGGTAAGTCAGACCTCTTAGAAGAAATGCCCCCATTTTTGGGGGGTGGTTCGATGATTCGCTCTGTCCAACGCGAAAGTTCGACTTACGCGGATGTGCCAGCCAAATTTGAAGCGGGGACGCCAGCCATTGCGGAAGCCATTGGGCTTGCAGCTGCTGCGGACTATCTCAACAAAGTTGGACTAAAAGCAATCTTCGGGCATGAACACGAATTGCTCGAATATGCACATCAGAAACTCGGTGAAATTGAGGGTATCACCATCTATGGACCCAAACCGAGGCAAAAAACGGGAGCAATCACATTTAACTTGAAGGGTATTCACCCTCACGACTTAGCAGGCGTCTTGGATACAGTTGGAGTTGCAGTCCGAGCCGGACATCACTGTGCACAGCCGCTCATGCAGAAATTTGGGGTTATCGCTACAGCCCGCGCAAGTTTCTACCTTTATAACAAACTTGAAGAGATTGATATCCTGCATGAAGGATTGATGAAAGCCCAACGTATGCTGACGCGGAGACGAAGATGAACATTTACGAAGAAGACATTCTCGATCATTATGAAAACCCAAGCAATTATGGGACGCTTGAACACCCTGACATTTCTCATGTGGAGGATAACCCCCTGTGTGGCGATCAGATTCGCATCGATCTTAAGGTTGAGGACGGTATCATAACCGACCTTCGGTTCTGCGGTTACGGTTGCACCATCAGCCAAGCAGCCGCTTCAATGTTGACGGAAGAGATTAAAGGCAAACATTTAGATGAGGTCAAACAGTTAAGCAAAGATGACATTTTGGACATGCTCGGTATCCCCTTAGGGCCCGTACGTCTGAAGTGTGGACTGTTAGCCCTAAAAGTGCTAAAAGCGGGGGTTTATGGACTCAAAGGTTGGCCCGGAGAGGAAGACGAGGAGACCAAATGAGCGAGTTTTTCGAGGTTGCAAAGGTCAGCGAACTACCGCCGGGAAGAAAAAAACTGGTTGAAGTGGACGATATACCCGTTGCGCTCTTTAACGTGGATGGCGAATTTTTCGCTATCGAAGATGTCTGCACCCATGATGGAGGGCCCCTCGCTGAAGGCGAGCTCGACGGCGACGAAATCGAATGCCCGCGACACGGGGCACGCTTCAATGTCCGCACTGGGGCAGTCCTTTGTATGCCGGCGACCGAGCCGGTTGAATGTTACGAAGTCAAAGTTGAGGGCGATGCGATTTTCGTCCGCGTGGATTATTAATGGAGGGCTCTGATGGTAACAGAAGATGCTGTATTTGAGGCAATCAAAGAAATTATTGATCCGGAGGTTGGCATCAACATTGTTGATATGGGGTTAATTTACGGCGTTGACGTTGAGGCCGATACCGTTAATGTCACAATGACCCTGACCAGCCCGGGCTGTCCTGCGGGTGGACAAATTGTCAACGGAACGCAGCATGTCACCCAACAGCTGGAAGGCATTGAAGAAGTGAACATTAACGTCGTTTGGACGCCGCGTTGGACGCCAGAAATGATGACCGAAGAAGCTAAGGACGAATTAGGAATCTTTTAACCTGTGTCTATGAGACAGCAACAGCCAAAAACGATTAAGCGGTTGGGAGGCGGCGGGCTCCAAATCGTCTGGAAAGATGGGCATGAAAGTGAGTACACCTATCCATATCTCAGGCGGTTATGTCCCTGTGCGGAGTGTTCAACGATAAGGCACAGCGGCCAGGATGTTCACTCCCTATTTGGTCCAGAAGGACTCGGCAATCCAGACCAGCTTGTAGTTCCAGCTGATACCCAAGCGGTTAACCTTGAACTAGTTGGTCGTTATGCCCTCCAGTTTACTTGGAGCGATGGGCATTCGACCGGCATCTACTCTTTTGAAACACTCAGGGAAATCTGTCCCTGTCCGGAGTGTGTTTAATCGAAACTGAGGTATAAAAATTGAGAAGAGCAGACCCCCCTCCCTCCGAAGCACCCCCACCTTTTCAGCCGGAGAAACACGAAATTTCAGTCCACGAACTCAAGCAAAAGCTTAATCAAGATGAACCGATACAACTCATTGATGTTCGAGAACCGATGGAACATCAAATCGTCTGTCTTGAGGAGGCCCAACTCATCCCGATGGATAACCTCCCCCAACATATTGAGCAACTCGATCCAAGTCGTGAGATCATCCTCCATTGCCATCACGGGATGCGGAGTATGCAAGCCGCTTACTACCTATATCAGAACGGCTTTCAAAACGTGAAAAGTTTAACTGGCGGAATCGATCAGTGGGCAATTGAAATAGACCCCACGCTGAATCGCTACTGATTTTTAGAGAGGACCAAAATGCTTGTTGAGTTTGAAGATAGAACTGGAATCCTTGAACGGGCGGAAATGGAAATCGAGGAACCGTGCCCAATCTGTTGCGGTATGCTGTTTCTCATTGATGAATCCAACGCGGAGAGCGGCTATCGTTGTAGTAGTTGCAGCGTCCTGTTTGAACCTGCTGTGGAAGATGACGACGTCGTGTAGAACAGAATGTTAGCCTACTCCTCCATCAGCGTTTCCCTCCGAAGTCCAACGGTTAGTGAATATGTTACCTGTTTCGACGAAGATCTGCAATCCCTCCCGGGATGCTAGAGACCACGGATACGCCTCTCCGATTGACATCCACTTCAATGAAGTCAGTTTCCACCTTCACTCCAACCCCATATCCCTAACATGCGTGGGACTAGGGCGTGTTGACATTTTGCTGTCGCCAATTGCACAAATGAAGTAGACCGAGATTCATAGCTCGACCGCCACTGTCGATTTTGGAAAATCAACCGACAGGAGAGCAACTACAAGGACGGAGGCGGATTAACATGCAAAAAATCTGTCGAATCACGCAACTAACCTTATGGATTACACTTGTTGTGACGACCGGCACCGGATTTTTTGGCTGTGCCGCGAAGATAAGTGATATTAACATTTTCTCTGATGCAGAGGAAGTTCAACTTGGGAAACAATTCTCTCGCCAAATTGAAAAAGAGATGAAGATGTACTCAGATCCGGTTGTGACTGCCTACATCACTCAACTCGGACAACACCTCGCAAACCATTCTCAACGACAGAACATCACATACCATTTTAAGGTTGTTCATACCGAAGTTATTAATGCTTTCGCAATACCGGGAGGGTATCTGTATGTGAATATTGGGCTAATCCGCGCGGCAGAAAATGAATCCGAGTTAGCAGGCGTGATTGGTCATGAAATCGGACATGTCGTCGGCAAACATAGCGTCAAGCAGATGACCCGACAACTCGGGCTTGCAGCCGTGGCACAATTAGCTTTAGGGGAGAACCAAACTAAACTCGAACAGATGGTCGCTGGCTTAGCTGCGAATGGAGTCCTTATGAAGTACAGCCGGGACGCTGAAAGAGAGGCAGATATATACGCTATCCAAGAGATGTACGACGCTGGCATTGACCCCGAGGGCATGGCGACATTTTTTCAAAAACTTCTCAAACTCCAGAAAGGGGAACCGTCGAGACTCGAACAGATGTTCTCGACACACCCTCCGACAGTTGAACGGATTGCTGCTGTCCGTTCGCAGATAGCCAAGCTGCCCCGAAAACCGAATCTGAAGAAAGATTCTCAGCGTTTTCACCAAATTAAAAAGCGGCTTCCACCGCCCTCAAAAATACCGAAAAGGGAGCACTGAAACGCTGAAGCAGTACCGAACAATCAACGAGTGAAAGGAGTCCACGAAATGCGCCGGTTTCTACCCATTTTAAGCGTGCTTCTCATTAGCTCGCTGTTTTCCTCAGATGCACAAGGGTTTATTTATCGCGAGTTTACCATCCAAGAGATTATTGATGGCAGCACCAACATCGTGTTTGGAAAAATTAAAAGTGTCGATACCAAGAGAATGAACGCCATCATTGAGGTCGAAGAGGACCTCAAAGAAAAAAAACTTGACCAAATTAAGCTCAATATTGCCACTGGGTGGTATGTCCGGGGAAGCTCACCACAGAAAATGATCCGCCTCCTCGAGGTTGGCATGCCCCTCATCGTTTTTTATCAACAGACGCATACCGTCGAAGGGCTTGGATACTTTGATGGAACGTGGTATAGAAACCGCACAGGAAACCCCGACGGTTGGTGGATATTCACCCATCTGTGCCCCTATATGGAGCGGACATTCAATGGGACAACTATAGAATTTCGAGAGGTTATCCGAGCAATTCTCGCGGGTGAGAGATGGGTCGGTGCCCCGGAACATGCTTTGAAGGTATTGACTTTGACGGGAAATACTGAACCCATGCCATCTGACGGCCCCATTGCTGTGCCCACCAACACCGTCAGCTATGAATACAACGCCCTCCGATCTGTCCGCAAGGCTGGAAACAGAACGATGGCTTATGAGTCAACCCAAGATTCCACGCTGCCTGACCTAGACGAGGTGGATATTTTGTGGTTTGGACATCGGGAGATTGCTTATGGAGGCTACTTACTCAACGAAGCAACTGAACAGAAAATCAGAAGGTTCGTCGAAAATGGCGGGATTGTCATTGTGAGCGGACAAGACGCGGCCCGGGACGATCCGTTTGAAATCGGTTGGTTGGTAGGAAGTTTGAAAGGTGTTGAGCGAAAGCCGACTCAGAATTTCGCCGTGACGGAACAAGGGAAAAAAATGTTTGCTGAACCGAATGAAGTACAATCCGGGCAACTGTATATTGATGATGCTTGGACAGATTGGGATAGTAACTTTCAAGTGTTAGCGACTTCCAATGACGGAAGTGACCTCGTTGTTGGTGTACGAAAGCACGGCAAAGGCTTGTACATCATCACAAGCCTGCGTAACGATAATCGGTACACTGTTGGGAAAAACAAGAAATTAATAGAGAATATCCTCCATTACGCCGCCAGCCAAGTGCAATAGCACAGATCGGCTCAGAAAGTTTAGCCAGACTCCGGGGACCGGGGAAATTAGCTGCATCGGCTCGTTTCCCCGTCAATCAATTTTCTTACCCTTTCTGCGTAGAACCTTCCAATCGAAGCCAAACAGAAAAATTGGGGGGCTTCCTTGAGATTCAAGGCAACCTATGCTACACTCTCATAGCCTCTGAACAATCGAATGAAGAAATAGCGCAGCAGGCTACACTTATCTTACACTTTACATTCATGTTATCCAATTAACGGGAGGCAATTAATGAATATTAATCCTGAGACCGCTGAACTCCGAGAAGCCGTTCGGCAAACCGTCAAAATGGCTGAACAGAATGCCAAAGATAATGCGTACTTGCGCGGCGCGTTCGAGCAGATGGACAAACGCTTCGAGGCTCTGGTTGAATCTATCAATCAACGCTTTGAGCAGGTGGACAAACGTTTTGACGACCTCATTCAACTTTTCAATTACCGCTTTGAACAGGTGGATAAACGTATTGACGACCTTACCCAGTCTGTCAACTATCGTTTCGAGCAGATAGAGGGACGTTTCGAGCAGATGGAGAGACGTTTCGAGCAGATAGAGAGACGTTTTGAAGCAGTTGAAAGGCGTTTTGAGGTAATTGAGGGACGGATTTCTGGGATTGAGGGTCAACTCAACACGCAGTTAAGATGGATTATTGGATTGATGACACCAATATATCTAGCACTCATCGCTTTGATTGTCAAGGTGTTTCTGGGATTGTAGTTTTTAAATATTTTTAAATAAAGGGAAAACTAATGAACACAACAAGCAAATTGGCACCACTATGTTTGCTGCTTTTTTTTGTAGCAGCAGGCAGCGTCTACCCACAGTGGTTACTTGTACCGATGGATAATACACAGATTAACCATCTGAAGGCTTACGGATTGACCTACTGGACGCTGGAGGTGCCCCGTGAATATGACGCAAGGTGGTTGTTGAACTACCGCGGGGGCTCTTTTCTTTTGCATGATTCCCCAGATGTGCAACTTAAGGCCCAAACGATGGGGGTGAGTTTTCAGCCAATCTCGACCGCCGAGTACGGTGCTATTCAAGCCGAAATGGATAACAGCAACATGGATGAAATCTTGCTGGAAAAGGCTCCCAAGATTGCCGTATACGCCCCATCGGAGGATTCGCCCTACCGAGATCCGTGGGATGATGCCGTGAAGATCGCTCTAAAATATGCGGAAATCCCTTACCATACAATCTGGGATCAGGAGGTTGAAGCGGGTGTACTGTTTACGGAGCAGTACGATTGGTTGCATCTGCATCATGAAGATTTTACAGGGCAGCACGGAAAATTCTACAGCGCGTATAAGGGGCATGTCTGGTATCAACAACGCAAGCATCTGTTTGAACAGGCTGCAGCCGATGCAGGATTTAATAGCGTACCGAAGCACAAAGCATACATTACCCAGTTAATCCAAGATTACATCATCAAAGGTGGATTTCTTTTCGCTATGTGCTCCGCGCCAGAAACGTTGGATATTGCACTTGCAACAAACGAAGGAGGTGTGGATATCGTCGCCCCGGAGCTCGACGGAACCCCACTGGATCCAGACTATCAGTCCAAACTCGATTTCGATAAAACCTTTGCCTTTGAGAAATTTGTCCTCTATCCCAACCCAAATCGGTACGAATTTTCAAATATCGATAACCCACGACCGGAGCTCAACCCGCTCTCAGGTCTGGAGGATTTCATCCTGTTTGAGTTTGCCGCAAAACACGATCCTATCCCCACTATGCTCACCCAAAATCATGTGAATCGGGTGCGGGGATTCCTAGGACAAACCACATCGTTCAACAAAAACACCCTCCGTGAAACTATCACAATCATGGGGGACATTGAGGGGAGCCACTACGCCAAATACCTTCATGGCAAATTGGGGAAAGGGACGTTTACCTTCCTCGGCGGACATGATCCGGAGGACTATCGTCACCTTGTCGGAGAAGGAAAGGTCCCAACCAACCTAGACCTCCATAAACATTCGCCGGGTTATCGGCTTATCCTGAATAACATCTTGTTTCCCGCTGCAAAGAAAAAACCACAGAAGACGTGATGCCTCAAATAGATACCTGTTGGTCGAGATTCATATCTCGATATTCCCGGTTTGCCTAAGATAGTAGCAACTTCGGTTACAAAACGTGAAACGTCACCACTATACACATCTAAAAGGAAGATACAATGGGATACTTTTTCCACAAAGAAAATGCAGAAGTCGTTCGGATTGAAGGCGAAGCACCGCGCACATTGTATACCTGTATTGAACCCAAGACAGCCAATACAAAGCATTTTTCAATGGGGCTAGAGGAAATTGATCCTCACAGCGAAATTCCGTGGCATTCCCACGCAGACGCAGAGGAGATTATCTTTGTATTTGGCGGGCAAGGTGTAGGATATGTCGGTGACGAGGTGGCAGACCTGAAACGGGGAACGGTGATTTACCTGCCGCCAAAGGTTGAACACCGCTTTGTCAACACGAGCGACACGCCGCTCTGGATTACGTGGGCACTGTCTCCCCCCGGCTTCGAGACCCAAATTCGGAAAGTTGCCGATGGGTCTGCTGGAATGGAAGTCTTTAGTGAGGCAGAAAGCACGGCCCCCGACGCGTGATACCGATTACCGATGTTCCGCAAATCGGCGGTTGACATGACAGAAAATTACCGTTACCCCAATATTTCCCAATCTGTCTGGATTCTGGGATCACTCAGTATTCTAGCGTGTGTCTTATTCTTCTTTCCGTTTACGGGGCCGGGGGTAAGGATTGTCTGCGACGGGGAGAAGAAGCCCAAGCCCCTCTAATCCCCCCGCAAGTGGGGACAATCCGTTAAATGACCTAGTTGACATATTAGGGCATTTCGTTCTTCTATAGGAGGGATTTCCGAATCCACACCCCTCAGGTAGAGAGAAAACCGAAAACTAAATAGTCCTATGCTAACATAACCGACATCCGCAAGGCGTGTTGACATTTTGTGTGTCGCCAATTCAGCAAACGTTGTAACCATCAGCAAGAAATGTCGATTTTGGAAAATTGCCCTACAAAAATCTCAAGTTGTTTTGAACCCCGATTTATTGGGGCTCTGCTTGAACCGAGGCATCAATGAACAGCAACCGTGCACAGATCGATGGGAACATGTTGTCATGGGTTCCGCCTCTTGGAATAGACTTGGATTGTGTCTTTAGCACCGCAATATCATAGGCGGCATATTCAACTATAAACTTCGCAGCCGACTAAAAAAGTTGTCAAAACCAGGGGGTTGTGCTATAATCTCTTATCAATTATAGGAGTTACGCCCTTGATGGAATCAACGTTTCTGTGTCGAGATATGAATCTCGACCAACAAGGCTTCGAGGGTTCAACGGCGTAACTCCTAAATTATCTGGAAGAGGGACAGGTTTTTGCAAAACAATCGAATCCACATCAATCCAACCGGCTGGGTAATTGGGATTTTTTGTACTCTGATGGCAATTGGGCTGGTTGGAGTGGCACATGAACATGAACACGACCACACTGGCCACTGTTCGACAGATTGTTCTGCTTGCTTCTTCAATGTCAACCACGTTGGTGTTGAGCTTGATGTTGTTGAAATTACCAATCTTGATACCTGCCTCTCAATTCACCCCCCTTTCAGCCTTACTTTCATTTCCACGATACTTGACAACAGTATCCAAAGTCGTGCCCCACCAGTGTCCTCCGTTTAATCTCATCGCTTAACCCATATCTCTGTTTTTTTGATTCAATCAATTTTTGCCTTTTTCCGGCTGATTTGACCTTGGTGATAGTCTGCCTATATTTCCTTAGGACTTACGCACTTCAGTAGGGAATACCGATCGGTGTCCCCTACGAGTTCCTTAGATGAATCGGCTCTCAGGGGAGTGTGCCCCGGTGCTGAGTTGTCAAAGGATACAGGGACTCTTGCGCCATAGAATATCCGACAGGATTGCGCCACCCGATTGGCACAATCCACCGGGCACATGGTGTGCTCGTTTCTAGTGTTAGCATTGAGTCTTCAACGGCGTCGGTCTCATTACTATTTCATCAGTCGTGATGCTGGGAAAAACAATCTATCTATATTTGGAGGACATTATGTTTACGCGTTTCTTTAGATTCACGCTATTGCTATTCGCATTTGTTGTGTTGTTCGCCGCTTGTGGCGAAGATGATAATCCTGTTGCCGACGCGGACGGTGGTCATGCCGAGCATGCCGATGCTGACGGCTTTACCCTCAAGGTTGACGGTAAGGAGATTTACCGTCAGTTTCAAGGAACTCATGAGGGCAATATCACCCTTAAAGTTGGAGAGGAATTAGAGATTCTCGCTGCGTTCCTTGACCATGATGAAGATGAATTTTTCCCTGAAAGCGCTGAAGAGGAGGAAGATCATGACGATCATGACCATGATGAGGAAGAGGTATATGCCTTATCTGTCAGTGAATTTGATTCGTCAATCATTGAAATCCACCTTTACGAAGGTGAGGGCGATCATCATGAAGATGAGCACAATGACCATCATGAAGATGAGGAACACCACGATGATGAGCTCGCCGAGCAATTCACTTTTGAGGTGAAAGGCCTTAAAAGTGGTGAGACAGAGATTAAGTTCCAGCTCTGGCATGGCGATCATGCAGATTTTACGGCGGCACTCCTGATTCCAGTAACGGTTACACCGTAGGGGAATTTACTTTGGGAATTGCAGTGTTGGTTCATTCGCTCAAAGGTGTATTGAGCTGATGGGCTCTATACATTGCACTCCCCTGGAACGCGGGTATTAGAGCTATCGGTATTCTATAGTCCTATCGCTCCTCCGGAGCGAAAATACTTCAACTTTAACAGAAAATCGATAGATTTTAATATTTAGGCTCTGTTGACTAGGGGAATTGCATCTGTTATAGGAATTAGGCAGTTCAGCCATCAGAACCTTGGGGCAACCCCTGTCGTAGCATGAGGTCTGCCAACCTGTAGGCGATCACAGGTTGGCAGATCTGTGGCTACGAGTGGATTTTCATTGTTATGTCTCAAAGTCATAGGCATACGCCTCCTTCCAAAGCAGAAGTGTAACATGCAGCCTTTTTTCGTTCCGATAATGGATTGCCGCACTCACCATATTAGGATTTTCAGTGACAAAAACATAGTAGTTGAGTTACAATAGAATAGATTGCTCTTATATACAAAGGAGTGGGAGCCCTAGTCCCAAGATTTGATGCTTACTATCTATCTCACAATTGCAGTACTCTCGATCTTTATCGGTGCCCTCATCGCCTTCTATACGCTCCGTTCAGATCCGATCATTTTCGCAATACTCATGGGGTTCAAAGCCAGTACCGTTTTGGGGTTTATTGGTTTTTTCCTCATACCCCACCTTTATAAAGATCTCGGTTGGGTAAGCCTCCTTGTCATGGGGGCCGGTTTTCTGCCAATCTTTCTGCTCGAGCGGATCAGTCATAACAAATCACGATTCCCGCTACAGAGTCACCGATGGGTCGCAGATGTGACACTGATTGGGCTATCCATCCACGCGTTGAGCGATGGATTTAACCTCGTTATTGCAAGCAAACACGAGATGCTCGGTCCCGGGCTTGCTGCTGTGATTTTAATACACCGCCTGCCAGTTGCTTTTGTGCTGACGCTCGCGTATCTCAGTACCAACTCACTTATTGCAGCCAATGGGCGTGGCCTCCCCTTCGGATCTCGTTTACAGTTCAGCGCACGATTGGCATTTGTCTCAACCGTCGGGCGGCTTCTTCCGCTCTCGATTGCGCCGGTCATTGGTGCATTTATCGGGGAACGTATTTTGAGTGGAAGGCTCGGTGAATTTATCGAATACCTGACGGCCTTCGCTGCCGGCACGCTGTTGAATGTGGCAATTGAGAGCTTTCAGGGCGGTCATGAGGTGCCCACCCACGCTCCGCATTCTGAAGATGTAGATTCTCACAAAGTCCTTTCGATAAAAGAAAGAATTTTTTCTTCTAATAAGGCTATCGCGGCAATAGTTTTCATAGTTGGTTTATTGGCTGTTTTTCTCTTGACACGTGCTGTGACCCACGATCACCATAGCTTACATTAGCGCGATGCACATCACCATGCGGATGATCATTAGTAAAATTGGTAGGGCAGGTTTGTTGGTAGAAGATACCCTATAGGAGTTACGCAGTTGAACCCTCGAAGCCTTGTCGGTCGAGATTCATATCTCGACAAAACACCCGGATTATAGCGCAATGTTCTCGGTATTTTTGATTTTGAAAAATCAACCGACAGAAGTCCTATGTTTGGTACATTTCGCAGTTACGGTTCTTTTCCAGCCGCTTGCGGGGGGACTAAGGGGGGGGATCGGGACGCGGGTTGAATCGCGTTACGACACTCTCAAGAGCGTAACTCCTAACCCTAGAAAAATCGACAGAGCCCGTGTTTTTTTATAACTCACTGTTTGATTGCTTATTGGAAGGATACATAATATGGCAAAATCTGCATTCGTTCATCTACACAACCATAGCGAATATAGTCTGCTTGATGGTGCTTGTCGAATCCCTGACATGATTGAATGGGCGTATAAAAATAGTGCCCCTGCTGTTGCGCTGACAGACCACGGTAACATGTTCGGGGCGTGGGAGTTTTACAAGAAAGCAAAGGACAAAGGCGTCAACCCAATTGTCGGCTGCGAAGCATATGTTGCCCCCAACAGCCGCCATGACCGCGAAAAAAAACAAGGCAGTCCCTACCATCTAACGCTGCTGGCTGAAAATGCGACCGGGTATAAAAACCTCATGAAACTTGGGTCGATCGCTTACCTTGAAGGTTTCTACTCAAGACCTCGCATTGATATGGAGATTTTGCGCGAACATCATGAAGGAATTATTGCCTTGACAGGGTGCATTCAAGGCTACGTTCCTGCGCTTCTTGCCTCCGATCAGCGCGAAAGGGCAGTGAAAAATTTCCGGCTGCTCCAAGATATTATGGGCAAAGATAACCTATACGTTGAAGTTCAAAATCACGGCATTCCTGACGAAGCGCGTGCTTACTCTGTGATGATTGAGCTTGCTAAGGAACACAATCTACCGCTTGTCGGAACAAATGATTGCCATTACCTTAACAGTACCGACCACACGATGCACGATGTGCTGCTATGTATTCAAATGAAGCGAGCGGTGAAGGAAGAAGACCGCATGAAGTTCCTGAATCAGTTCCATTTCAAAAGTGTCGATGAGATGCACCAAGCTCTAAGGGAGTACCCTCCTGAGGCGATTACCAATACACTTGAAATTGCCAAGCGCTGCCAACTGAAACTCGATTACGGCGAGCACATCATGCCGAAATACGAAGTCCCTGAAGGCTATACGGCCGATTCATACCTCAGTAAACTATGCTATGACGCGCTCCGAAAAAAATATGGTGAGCTGTCGACAGAGATGAAGGAACGACTCGACTATGAACTTGACATTATTCAGAAGACAGGTTATGCTGGCTATCTGCTGATTGTATGGGATTACGTCAATTTCGCCCGCAAGCGAGGATTTCCGCTCAACGCACGGGGTTCGGCAGGGGGCAGTTTAGCACTTTTCGCGCTCGGCGTTACAACGTTTGAACCGATGAAATATGACTGTATGTTTGAGCGGTTCCTGAACCTTGATCGTATCAGTATGCCCGATATTGACATCGACTTTGGAGATGAGCATCGCAAAATTGTCATTGATTACCTGACTAATAAATACGGGGCAGAGTGTGTCGGACAGGTGGCGACATTCAGCACCTTTGGTGCGAAGGCTGCTGTCGCCGATGTTGGCAGAGCACTTGATGTGCCAGTGCAGGATGTTCGACGAGTCACTCAACTCGTTCCAACTATTCCCGGCGTGACGCTTGATGAATCGTTGGAAGAGGTGCCACAGCTGCGGGAGGTCGCCGAAGCACAGGAAAACCGAGAGATGATGGACATTGCCAAGTCAATTGAAGGCATGAAACGGCATGTCTCCATCCATGCGTGCGGGGTTGTCCTGTCCAATGGGCCGCTGACCGATTATGTTCCACTCTTCAAGGACAAGCATGGCCGCATTGCAACACAATTCGATCTCAAGATGCTTGAAGATGTCGGGATGGTCAAATTCGACTTCCTGGGTCTCCGAACCTTGAACGAGGTTTACGACTGTTTGGCACGAATTAAGGAGAACCATGGCAAGGAAATCTCGCTTGAGGAAATTCCATTCGATGACGAAAAGACGTATGGACTTATCAGTTATGGCCTCGTTGGGGGGCTCTTTCAATTAGAGACCTCGCCGGGAATGCGCCGCGTCATCATGCAAATTAAACCGAGCAACTTCGAGGACTTCATACCCATTCCTGCACTCTACCGTCCTGGGCCCCTTGACAGCGGTATGATGGACAGCTTCATTCGTAGAAAACTAAAGATTGAAAAGGTAGACTATCTCCATCCGACCCTCGAAGATGCGCTGAAGAACACCTACGGCGTGTGTATCTATCAAGAGCAGGTGATGCAGATTGCACGAGATATGGCTAACTTTACGCTTGGTGAGGCGGATGTCCTCCGCGATGCGATGGGCAAGAAAAAAATGGACGTCCTCAAAATGCAGCGTGAAAAATTCATCAAAGGTGCCCTCAACAATAACATCAAGGCGGAAGATGCTGAAAAAGTTTTCGATTATCTTGAACCCTTTGGCCGATACGCATTTAACCGATCGCATACAGTCGCTTATGCGATTCTTTCCTATCAGACCGCTTATCTCAAGACGCACTATCCCCGTGAGTTTATGGCGTCAATGATGACCGGCGAATCTGCCGACAGCGACAAGATTAGAAAGTACATCGGTGAGTGTACCGAACTGTCGGCATACCTCGAAACGAAAATCCAGGTACTGCCGCCGGATATTAGCAGTAGTAGCAAGGATTTTACCGTCGTTGGGGACGATATCCGCTTCGGACTCGCTGCGGTCAAAAATGTCAGCGAAAGCGCACTTGAGACGATTGTCAAAGCGAGGGAGCAGGGCGGTTCGTTCAAGTCGATCCAAGACTTCTGCGAACGGGTTGATACAAAAGTGGTCAATAAACGGGCGATTGAAAGTCTGATTATGGCGGGGGCATTTGATGCGCTTGATGGACATCGAGCGCAACAACTCGCAAGCCTTGAGCAGATTATGAAGGTAGCTCAAAGCACCCAGCAAGACCGGGAAAAGGGGCAAATGGGGCTTTTCGGTGCGGCTGAAGAGATGCCGATGACACAGATGGAACTAGTTGATATGCCAGAATGGCCACACGCTGATATACTAAAGAACGAAAAGGAACAACTCGGCTTCTACCTTTCCGGACACCCACTGGAACAGTATGAGGACATTATGAAATACTATACCACCGTCACCTCTCAAACGCTTGGGGAGCCCCCCAGTGGAGCGGAGGTATATGCCGCCGGTCAGCTGATCTCCGTTCGTCTTACCAAGACGAAGAAGGGCGATCCGATGGCTATTCTCGTTGTTGAGGACTTGGAGGGAACGACGGATGTCGTTGTTTTCCCGGAAGCCTACAAAAATTCGCGCGATGCGATAGAGGCGGAGGCGGTGGTGTGGATTCGAGGCAATGTCGGCGAAAATCGACGAAAAAATGGCGGGAGTGATGATGAAATAGAGGAAGACACCCATCAGATTCAGGCAGAAGAGATTTTGTCTATTGACGCGGTTGTCGATCGATTAACATCGGCGGTCGAAGTCACAATTTCTGAAAGCGATGCTGTTAATCAAGAAAAGCTGGATGCGCTGCGAAGTATCTGCTTGCAGGAGAAGGGGGGCCACGATCTCATCTTACGTCTACTCACTCCCAAGTATGGTGAGGTCATTGCACAATGTAGCTCACGCTACAACATTTCATATGCGTCTCAAACAGTGTCGAAAATTGAAGCCCTATTCGGCAGTGATTCCGTTAAGCCGAGCAATCGCACCACCCGTGTTGGAGAGAAATCCTCTTCTGTAATGAGCTATGTCTAATAGATGATAATCCTTTAAGAAATCGTGCAACAGAAACCGTAGGGAACAGCAATCGTTGTTCTTTACTTATAAAAACTCGGTTTATCTTCGCGTTTTGCACTTTCTTTTACCATAAGTTTCATCGGGATTGTCACGTACATACTACCGCGAGTAATCCAATGGCCAGCGTTCCAAGAATTATCGAAGAAGAACTGCGTTTTAAGTTCTATGACGGAGAAACGTTTTTCCTCGCCTATAATAAGGGTTGTACTCAATACGGCGATATGTACAAATCGCGTCCTGATTTCTATCCTGTTTATTCTCCGAGTGGGCGCGAAGTAACATGTACCTGTGCCTACCGCTACAATCATCACAAATCGATTTTCATCGGGCATGCGAACGTGAACGGGATTAACTTCTTCCACGACAACAATCCAACCCGATCGAACCTCGGCGATATTATATTGGAAAAGAGCCAACATACAATTGATGAAAGCGAGGTTCGCGTCATGACACATAACGGTTGGATGACGAAGGCAGGGGGCCGTCTGTTAGACGAGGAACGCAACTTCACCGTCTCTTTTGAAGAAGATGCCTATATCATTGACCTGACAAGCACCCTGATTGCTAGCCAAACGGATCTGATTTTTGCACAAGATAACCACGCTTTTCTCGGTGTGCGTGTTGCCGATACGATGGATGTCGAAGATGGCGGGACAATTCTCAATGCCAATGGGCAACGTAACGAGGAAGAAGCGATGCAACAGTCTGCCGATTGGACAGACTACAGCGGGGTTGTCGCCGGTAAAACAGTCGGTGTTACGCTGATGAACCACCCATCAAATCCACCTTCGGCATTTTTTACGCGGAATTATGGTACATTTCTAGCAAATTTTACTTTGCTAGACAAGTACGAACTGTTCCGCAATGAACGCGTGACACAACGGTTCCGTATTCTCATCCACGAGGGCGATGCGGGTGAAGTCAACGTTGAGGACTACTACAATCAATTCATTGAAACGTCGCCACGTTGGTAACAAATCGGCGAATTAACACAGCAGCCACTTTACAAAATTTCTCGAATAGTTAACCTTTGATGCGAGTTGGTGAGGTTGGCGTTTCCACATCGTTCAACAGTTCATCCGTACATTTAGGACTTACTGATATCTCGACACCCAAATGTCCATAGGCTCGATTTTGAAAAATTGACCGACAGAGGGACTATGTTGTTGGCAGCTTAGACAACCCCGATTTCAGCGAAGATAATCTCTGCACCACGATTACAAATTCGATGAAGATGCCTCGCAACGCCCGACTCATCGGGCGGCGACAGTTAAGCCGACAAGAGTTGACACGCTCCGCGTGCCAGCCCCCTGTTTGCGGGGCGGATAAAGGAGGGTTCTTAGAAGGGGGGATGACATACGCCGTATGTCTACTACTGTCGGTTTCACGTTTCACTGAAGGTCTTTGATCGGAACGTGTATCAACAGTTGCAAACTCGCATCAATAGTCATAAACTAGGTCTCAATTATGCCTCTAGAAGCTCAAGTACAGCAGTTTAAGGAAAACTTCAACCGAGTGAAGGCAGAGATCCACAAACGTATCGTTGGGCAGGATGAGGTTATTGAAGGGGTATTGTTCTGCCTTTTTGCCAATGGACATGTGCTCATCGAAGGTGTCCCCGGCTTAGGTAAAACGCAGTTGATTCATACCCTGAGCGAGGCACTGAGTTTGTCGTTCAGCCGGATTCAGTTTACGCCGGACATGATGCCCTCAGACATTACGGGGACAATGCTTCTCGTCGAAGATACTCAAGGGCGAAAGCAGTTTGAATTTCAGCCGGGGCCCATCTTTGCACAGATTGTTCTCGCAGACGAGATTAATCGCGCGACCCCCCGCACGCAGTCTGCCCTGCTAGAGGCGATGCAGGAACGAACCGTGAGCGTGGCGCGGACGAGCTATAAACTAAAAGAGCCCTTCTGTGTGCTTGCGACCCAGAATCCTATTGAGATGGACGGGACATACCGTTTGCCAGAGGCACAACTGGATCGATTCCTGTTCAAACTCCAGATTGCTTTCCCGAATGAAGATGAGCTCGGTGAAATCTTGCGACGAACAACATCGGAGGCAGAGATCGCTATTGAGAAGATTAGTAATGCGGAAACAATCCAGTCAATGCGCCAACTCGTCCGGCATGTGCTAATCGCCGATCATGTAGAACACTATATCATTCGGCTTATCCGTGCCACGCATCCGGATAATCCCAACAGTCCAGAGATGACGAGGCAGTACGTCGAATTAGGTGCAAGTATTCGTGGGATGCAAGCGATTACATTGACAGCAAAAATTAAGGCACTACTCGATGGACGTTACAATGTTGCTTTTGAAGACGTGCAAGCTGTTGCGCTGCCAGCCTTACGCCACCGTATCATTTTGAACTTTGAAGGCGAAGGGGAAGGCATCCAGACCGATAATATTATTAAGAATTCTCTGAATTCCTTATAACGCGTTGAAGTTTGCTGACGTTTACCTATTACATTTGATATTGGCCTATGTTAAGAAATCGCGAAACAGCAACCGTAGGAAACACAGATCCGCGTTTCCTACTAAAAAACTCGGTTTCTCTTACCGTTTTGGCATTTTCTTTTTTATAAGCATTGGTATTTAACTATGTCATACTTACTTGAAGAGTCGTTTTCCAATATCCGCCACGGCGGTTCTGTCAGTTTCCTAAGCATTGTGATTATTACCCTGACAATTACAATCGGGAGTGCGCTGATCCTGATTGGCAATTATCTAAGCAGCCAAATTGAAGACCTTAAAGACAAACCAGCGATTATTGTATTTCTAAAGGACAGCATCGGTGAGTCCGAAGGACAGGAATTTCGCAGCCAAATTGAGAAGATCGATTGGGCTGCTTCAGTCACTTACGTTTCTAAAGAAGAAGCACTTGCCCGAGGTGAGCTGATGTTTGGTGAATTTGGAAAAACCCTCACGGAGGGCTTTGCAGATAGTAACCCTTTCCCCGCCTCACTGGAGATTTATATTAAAGAGACATTACTGAACCCGGATAAGCTATCCCAACTTGTCAATCAGATTCGGTCCTTTACTCATCAGGTGGAAGATGTCACACATGTCCAAGAAAGCTCTGAATTCATTCAAAAAGTGGAAGTGGTACTCATGGGGTTGGGAGGGCTAATGGGTGTGGCTTCGATGATTATTGTCTGCTTTTCTATTATGTTGACCGCTTACTTTCGCCGAGAGGAGATTCGAGTCATGAGACTAGTTGGGGCAACCTACTGGTACATCCGTATCCCACTGATTGTCCAAGGCGTGTTTCTAGGATTTATTGGAAGTTTATCCGGAATAATTAGTTTTTACATACTATTTCGCCTATTTATTCCGCGGATTAGTCAGATGGCGTTTATTCCGTTAAATCAACTCGGTCTGATTCTGCTTGGCGGCATTCTGCTCGGACTATTTGGGAGCATCGCACCGGTACGAAGATATGTGAACGTTTAGAAACAGACATTTGTGATATCCAACCACCAGTTTCCGATGCAGATTGAGTCGGTCACGTCAGACAAGGAGAAGCTTAAATGGCTAAATATCGAGTCGGAGTCATCGGCTGCGGAAGAAAGGGCGGACAACATGCGCGGGCGTATGCGCTCAATCCCTTGACAGAAGTCGTTGCATTTGCTGATACTGATTCTGAGAACTTGGAGTTGTATTGTAAATACTACGGTGTGCCAGGATACAGCGACTATCGGGAGATGCTTGAGAAAGAACAAATTGACATCGCTGCGCCTATCCTACCGGTTAGACCCAACCCGGAGATCGTCATTGGGTGTGCCGAAGCGGGGGTACGGGCGATTCTTTGCGAGAAGCCCATTGCAGCAACGCTTGCAGATGCGGACCGAATGGTGGACGCCTGTCAATCGCGAGGGATTAAGTTCGGTTCCGGGGACCTAGATCGGAATCTACCACAATACTGGAAAGCCCGTGAAATCATCGAGTCAGGCGAGCTCGGTGAGGTCAAAAGCATCAACTTCACGGGGGGAAGCGGCACCGAAATGTCAGGCGGCGGCTGTCAGCTTTTTAGTCTGATGCGTTTGTTTACCGGAGATGCCGATGTTGCGTGGGCGATCGGCTGGGTCGCTGACGACCCGGAGAGCGACCATGACCAAGGAGGCGCAGGTTATCTACGTTTCACCAACGGTATTGAAGCCTTCATGCACCGCGAGACCGATGCGAGGGGAAATGGGTTTGAGGTCTCGTGCAGCAAGGGTATATTCCGCAGTAATAATGGCTTTCTTAGCCTGTGGAAGGCGGACGATGATGTCGATCGACCGACATGGGGGGGGCTCAAGAAAGTGAAGGGAGTGTTCCCTGAAGCCAGCGTTTATGGCAGAATGAGCGGTGGCTATGATGAGGACGGCTGGAGATGGCCAGGAGACCGAAACATGGCGACTGTGCAATCCATCGTTGATGCCCTTGAACGGGACATTGAGCCGAGGGGCAGCGGGGACAATGGACGTAAGGTCCTAGAAATCGCCATTGCGCTACGGGAATCGCATCGACGCGGATACGCCCCGATGAGGCTACCGCTTGAAGACCGTAGTCTTAGACTTTTCCCGAAAAGTTCGCGGATGGATAACAAAAAGCCTCAAATGGGCAGAGAAAACTACATGCCGCAGATTGAGACAAAGAAGAGAGAGTAAACAGTATTTGCCCCTTGTCAGTTTTGGTGGATGAGTATAAGCGAGCCCGCCCTGTGCATTGTGCACAGGGCTTTTTTGTTGCGCGAGTTAGTGAAAATCAACCGTTATCCGCCTCAGATTATGCTATAATAACCTAAGTCGCTAGATTATGTTGACATTTGACAACCCGGCGGTCGGAGCTCTAGCCCGCCGTTGGACTAATCTGCATCGGTTGGGCGAGGAAGCCCAACCTACGAACTGTTGGCATTTTCCAGATTGCTAATTGGCGACAACAAAATGTCAATACGCCCTAGTTATTGAAAATCCCTTGATTTTCTCGTAGGGCGGGGTTTCCCCGTCCGTTAAGTGCGCCACCTTTCGCTCCTGTTTTGAATTGCAATCTTATCGGGGAGGAGCACCAGGGGTATAAAGTTCACCAGTTCAATGAATCTATGTCCTAATTCCGTTCAAAAATCCCGCTGCCTCATGTGTATATGGAACAATTAATTACAAACCTCAAGTCAAGGAGCTCTCAATGCCGGATTATCAACCACTAAATCTCTCATCACTCTGCAACGTTGGCGCGGAAGTTCTCGGCGAAAACGCCACCCCTGCAATTGGCACACAAACCTTCCACGGACTACCCTTCCAGATTGGCGAGGCGAGTAACTGTTTTCTCGGTTTCGGAAACGGGGCTAGCATCGCCCCGACTGTCATACCACTAAACGCAACGCCGAAACGGATCCTCGTTGTACATCGCCTGCTTGAATCGGAAATTTTTGAGGGCGACCCTATCGGGCGTTTAATCGCGAACTACGTTTTCCGCTATGCAAACGGTGAAACGGTCAGGGTGCCAATACGAGAACGTTTCGAGATTGCTGTTGTGCCGCCGGGCTGGGGTCAACTGCCTTTTCTCGCATGGCCAGATCAGCAAGATGGACTCTACCCACGTCACGAAGGGAATTGGGGCGCAGCGGGAAACCGACAGACCGAAGCCACGCAAGCAGGCCCTAGGGATTACTATCTGTGGATCTGGGAAAATCCGAGTCCGTCGGAGATGCTTGAATCCCTCCAAATCGTCCCGCAGGGACCGGCGTTTATTTTCGCTGCCCTTACATTGGGATACCTCGATGAAGATCCAATCCCTAGAAAAGCCATCCGCGATGTCATGATTACCTTGCCACAGGCGGAAGATGCCACAAAGCCTTTCCGCATGGCAGTGGAGGTTGACCGTGGTGTCGCAACGTATCCCTATCCGCTGCCTGAAAAATCGGCAGACGAATTTCTTGATGACGAACGGAAAGGTTGGGGCGAGACACAAAATAATAATAGCAGCCCCGCCTATGTCGAAGTAACAGCGACCCCGTCGGCGACAGTGACGGTCAAGAATCACGATGAAACATTAGGCACAGTGAAATGGGGAGAGTTAGAGGAGAAAGGGAAAGTAGTACCAAACGATCGAGTGCAGGTCGAAATCGTTGACACCGGCAGAAACTGGGTCCACACAAGGGTGCTTGATGATGAGACCAATCAACCGATTCCATGCCGCATCCACTTTCGCTCTCCGAAGGGAGTTCCTTATGCACCACACGGACACCACGCACACGTCAACTCAAACAACGGTACTTGGCATATTGATGTCGGTGGAGATGTGCGACTGGGGCAAATCTCTTACGCCTACACCGATGGAACCTGCCAAGGTTGGCTACCACGCGGCGAAGTCATCGTTGATGTCGCACGAGGTTACGAATATGAGCCGTTGCGCACAAAGGTGGAGATTCAACCAGGCCAACGCGAACTGACACTACGCCTCAAGCGTTGGTGCAACATGAATGCCGAAAGATACTTTAGCGGTGATACCCACGTCCATTTCCTTTCAACGCAAGGTGCCCACACAGAGGCTCGCGGCGAAGATCTCAACGTTGTCAACCTACTACTCTCTCAATGGGGACACCTGTTTACCAACACAGAGGAATTTATTGGGCGCCCGACTGTGTCTGATGATGGTCGCAGCATTGTTTACGCCACACAGGAAAATCGTCAGCATCTGCTTGGGCACCTCACACTACTGGGCTTAAAAGAACAGGTGAGTCCATGGTGTTCTGACGGGCCCGGCGAAGCGGAGCTCGGTGGCAACATGGAAACGACACTTTCACATTGGGCAGATGCCTGTCACGCACAAGGCGGGACTGTGGTGCTGCCCCACATCCCGAACCCCAACTGTGAGCCAGCGACGTTGATTGCCACCAATCGTGTTGATGCTGTCGAGTACCTGACGGAAGCGATGTATGGCCACATCGAGTATTACCGGTATCTGAACTGTGGCTACAAACTACCGCTGGTCGGTGGAACGGATAAAATGACCAGCGACGTTCCCGTTGGTGTCTATCGCACCTATGTCCATATTCCCAATGATCAGGAATTCAACTACGATAATTGGTGCAAGTATCTCCGGGCTGGAAACACTTTCCTCAGTGGTGGCCCCATTATTCGGTTGACAGTTGATGGACAACCTATCGGGAGCACAATCAACCTACCGGGAAATGGCGGCACGCTAGAGGTCGAAGCGTCAGCGGAGTCCATATTCCCCATTCATACGTTGGAAATCGTTCAGGCGGGGAGGGTTGTCGCTTCGACAGCGGAAAATAACGGTGCCCGCAGGTTGCATCTGAAAACATCGCTGCCGGTCAATCAGCACTCGTGGATTGCAGCCCGATGCGGAGGTCCCAGCTATGCCCAAGCGGTTCCGCATCACGACGGTTGGGGGCGCGGCATCATCGCTCACACCTCCCCGGTCTATCTCGCTGTTGGGGGTGAGTGGTGGATGTTTGATTCGGAAACCGCCAACTATATGCTGACACTAATTGAGGGGGGATTGTCATATATCCGCAATACTGCCCGCCACCATCGTCCGGGGACCGTAACACATCATCACGGGGAAGATGACCATCAGGCGTTCCTTGAACGTCCGTTCATGGAGGCCAAGGAAGCCATTCACCGACGAATGCATCAGTTGGGCATTCTGCATTAGCTGTGTTTCAAAGAGCGACTTATAACCTTTGGTGCGGGTTAGTGAGGAGGGCGTTTCCACCCCTTAGTTCACGCGTTCATTAATGAACCAATCAACGAATGAACCCATGAACAAATTGTTTTCACGTTTCACGCTTCTTATATTCCCTGATCGGTGTTGACAATCTCAGTCTCTTTCTGTATACTTTTCTGAGTCCGAAAGCCTCTCGGAACGATTTCAGCCAACCATAATTGCAAATTAGGTCAAAGATGGCGAAAAAAAGGAAGAATCGACGCCTCAACATTGCGCGGAAACGCGAAAAACGTCAACAAAATCAGAAGTCTAAGCGCAAGCAGTTGGCTCTTCAGAAGCAGCGAGCATTACAAGCAGCGAAGTCTGATGAAGAACTGTTACAGGACAAAATCGCGAACAGCAGGTTGTTGCTTGATGAACCTGAATTTGAAAATATTACCTTTGATCACGACCTGTTGCGACAGAAAACGATAGAAGCCCTTGAATCAGAACTGTTTACCTCAGAAGGTGAAAGGGGCGAAGAATCAACATCGGAGGCTGAGAAAGGACCCGAACACATTAGTGAAATGTTTCGCTTTGAAGTGCTGCCCCACCTGATTACCGTGGAGTTTATCAACACTGTGTTGTACACACTCAGGGCATGTGAGACTCGTCTCAAACGGATGGGCTATCGAGAGAAAGCAGAAGTGGCACTCGTTGCGAGATCGCTTTTTGAATTTGCCGACCCTGAAACACTGGTGTTTCATCCACTTATCTTCAGTATTTGTGCGCGTACCCTTGAGGGTATATTGGCAGACCCTCAACCGGCACCCGACACTGTCACGAGCGTGCTCTCTGACGTACTCAAGGAGAGCCGAGCGGTAGAAACCGAGGGCCAACAGGAGCCGCTGAAAGCTCCGGACGATGTGGAAGAAATCGTTGATTCAGCAAGGGCACCAGTTTTGGTTCTTGAACCGCGGGAGGTTCCGACAACTGAACCCGAATTCGTTCCGCCTGCCCCGGAGATTTTACCCGAAACGCTGCGGGCGAAAGCACTCTACAAAAACGCCAATGGACTGGAAATTCGGAAAGCAATTGAGGTCAATGGGTATCGGGTCGTTCAGGATACCCATTGGCAGGTGGAGTTCGCTCACACGGACAGACAGTGTTATATCACGCTTACCATGAATCGACTGCTGCTGAGATGCTCCTCAAAAGAACTGTTGGACACTGCAATGGCAGAGGTTGAATCACTGTGCGATGATGCGCTGTTCTATTTAGCAAGAACGTTTGATGATACATAAAAGACCAATCTTATCAGGACGAATCGATAGATGTTGCGGGATGCGTGAAACGTGATGGGCAATGCGTAAGGTTCGAGACGGCTTCTCTTACGCATTACGTATTATTTTTTGCAATGAGTAGTTATTGGCTTTTCTCTGAATTTAACGCAACGTCGCACCCCCATAACGGAGGGGGCGCCAGTCCCGATGCCGTTGTCCTCCTCTAAAGGGAATGCCTACCGCATCGGGGATTCACGGTTCCATCGGGAGAGACGAAGAAACGAAACAGGAACCTTCCCTGACGAAGGGGAAGCCGGTTCTCTCACTTTCTTTTTATTGCGTCTTAGCGTTTTATTAAAAGCCAGTAACGGCTTATCCCCTTATTTTTTTATTAGCCCTAGCAGGGTGGTATGTGTATAGAAAGAACCTAGGTTAAAACAATTCATTAAAAGGAGGTGATTCAGTGGCACGATCAAAAGTTGGACAAGTACGGCGACGAACACAGATTCGACATCGCCAAAAACGCCGTCTTAAAAGAAAGAAGTTAGCACTGAAGCAAGCGCGCTAGAAGCCGTAACACTAAAAATAATGGGGCGGGAAAACTATGGACAAGCAGATTGGTGGAAAGGGAGGAAGATAAGGGTTCAAAACTGGCGGATGCAAATCTGCCTCCCTACTGCTTTATGGTTGTCTTAGCCGTGCCTCGATTGTCAACTGAAATCTGTAACGTGCTCTCTTTCCATTCTGCGTTTCTTTTTTTTAATAATAAAGACACTTTTTGAGGCGGCTGTGAAGTGTGAACCGATCGGTTGTGATAACTATATCTCTCCTCGATGGAACCCAAAAATGCCTAAGATTGATCCAATCACGCGCGAGATTATGCAAAATGCTTTGGCGTCGGCTGCCGACGAAATGGCAATGGCTTTATATCGTACCGCCTATTCAACCATTGTTCGGGACTGTCTCGACTACTCAACCTCCCTTTGTAACGCTGATGGCAAAATGATTGCACAGGGTGTAACTATTCCCCTCCACCTCGGCTCTGTCCCCTTTGCAATGGAAACGTTGTTTAAAAAATTCGACGGGGATATGCAGCCCGGCGATGTCTTTATCCTTAATGACCCCTTTGATGGCGGGATGCACATCCCAGATATCTTCATCGTTAAACCCATTTTTTGGGAGAATGAGCGTGTAGGATTTGCCGTCAGCACCGCTCACCATTTGGATCTAGGCGGCCGTTTGCCCGGCAGCTCCGCCTGTGATAATACCGAAATCTTCCAAGACGGTTTCCGCATTCCCTGGTTGAAACTATATCGCGCAGGTGAACCCGATGAGGCAATCTTCACGCTGCTGCGTGCGAATGTCAGGGTGCCACAGATGGCTATCGGGGACCTACGAGCGCAACTGGCGGCCTGTCATATCGGCGAGCGGGCGGTGCACACACTGATTCAACGTTACGGATTGGAAACCTTTACCACCTGCGCTAAATCGCTCATTGATTATACCGAGCGGCTTGTCCGCGCAGAAATCGCCTCCTGGCCCAATGGCAGCCATACCTTCACGGACTACATGGACAGCGACGGTGTCGGTGGGCCGCCTGTTCGCCTAACAGTAACGATAACGGTAGAGGGGGACACCCTCACCGCTGATTTTACCGGCACAAACCCACAGGTCCGGGGTGCCATCAATAATACCCTCTCCTTTACTGCATCGGTGGTTGCATTGTGTGTCCGATCGGTGTTGCGCGAAGATATTCCAAACACGGCTGGCATGTTTAAGCCGTTGAAAATTATCGCGCCGGAGGGGACAGTGGTTCATGGCGTCATGCCGGCTGCGTCCTCGATGCGCGGGATCACCGGGTTTCGATTGGCGGATACTATCTTCGGCGCATTAGCAGGCTTGCTGCCGGACCAAGTCTTAGCCGCAGGCGAAGGGGGCAATTCCTTGGTAATTATTGGCGGACAACGGGAGGATCGGACGCCGTATGTCTACTACGAGCTGATGTCGGGAACGTGGGGAGCGCGCCCCGACCGCGATGGAATTGATGGGCTGTGTAACCCCGCCAACGTCGCCAGCAACATCCCAATTGAGCAAGCGGAATGCGAATACCCGGTGCAGATCGAACGTTACGGATATGTTACGGATAGCGGGGGAGCGGGCAAATTCCGCGGCGGTCTTGGGCTTGAGCGTGAATGGCGGCTGCTTTCAAGTGAAGCCCACCTCGCTATTCGTTCCGATCGCAGAGACCATCTCCCCTACGGTCTCTACGGTGGAAAGCCGGGAAGAGGTTCGATCAATATCCTCCATCACACCGACGGATCGGAAGAGGTGTTGCAGACCATGATATCCACATCGATGGAGGCGGACGAGCGAATCTATCATCGTCAGGCTGGGGGTGGGGGGTGGGGCAACCCGCTGCTGCGTCCACCCGCTGATGTGGCCCATGATGTCAAGAACGGCAAAGTTTCGCTTAAAGCAGCGCGGGAGGCGTATGGTGTGGTCCTCGATGAGACAACGCTGGCGGTGGATGAAGCCGCCACCACAGCACTCCGCGGACAAACGCAAGTATGAGGACAATAATAGGCTATTATAATTATTATGATTTTTTTGAATATCACCTTCACCATTGATAGCAGGGAACCGGTTGATAGTTGCAATTCATAATCTGAGTATTATGCTAGTCCCCTAAATCCATCTAATCAATTTCTATATTCAAAAGACCGCACGCTAATTTTTGAAGACGTTGTTAGATTTGAGCAACCGTCTTTGAATACATTGGGAATCCTGTTCAAGGTCAGTTCAAAAGTGCCCCAAAAGTGAAAGATGGCCCGTTTCCGCATAGTAATAAAGCACATTTAAGCTTTCGGCTTGAGGGGGGTTAGCGATAGTCTCCTTTAGGGTTGGGAATACGTCAAAGAAACCAATGTCATGGGTTGATTGGGAAATCGAATGCGTTTCACTCTTTCTTGAGCTTCCCAACACACCAGCTTTGCAAGATTCTCCGCTCTGAATTATGACAAAGCCAGCGGACAATAGCGAGGACAGAGAAAATGAGCGAACGGGTTGCCATTGTCACCGGGGGGGCGAGTGGCATCGGTAGAGCTGTCGCCGAAGCACTTGCAGGCAGGGGCGATCAAGTGGTCGTCGCTGATCTAAATGAGGTTGAGGGAGAAGAGATTGCTAACACAATCGGTGGATATTTTGTAAAAGCAAATCTTTCGCAACGATCAGACTGCAAGTGCCTTGTGGACGAGACCTTGGCTTACTACGGCGATGTGCACATTCTAATCAATAACGCGGGGTTCCAGCATATTGACCCCATTGAGGCCTTTCCCGAAGACACCTGGGACAAAATGCTGGGGGTAATGCTCACCGCGCCCTTCTTACTGACCAAATACGTCTGGGGGGCGATGAAAACCCATGGGTGGGGACGTATCGTCAACATCTCCTCCATTCACGGACGGGTCGCTTCACCCTTTAAGAGTGCTTACGTGACAGCCAAACACGGTCTCATCGGCCTCACGCGTACGGCGGCACTGGAGGGAGGCGAACACGGTATTACCGTCAATGCCATCTGCCCGGCTTATGTCCACACACCTCTGGTTGAGAGCCAAATTGCCGATCAAGCACGGACACGCGGGATTTCCACCGAAGACGTTGTCGAACAGGTCATGTTAGAGCCCGCTGCCATCAAGCGGCTCATTACGACAGAGGAAGTCGCAGCCCTTGTCCTTTACCTCTCCTCTGAGGCAGCCGGTGCCGTCACCGGAGCAGACTGGACAATAGATCTGGGTTGGACAGCGAGATAAGGGGCAAAAATTCAGTCGAAAGGACAAATAGATGCAGGCGGATCTGCTGATTCATGGTGGGACTGTTATCGATGGTACGGGAGCCCCACCTTTTCGTGCAGATGTGGTGATTGCAAATGGCAAAATCCTCGACATTGGCGCAATCGAAAAACAGGAAGGGGTGCCGTGCTTAGATGCCCAAGGCCTCTTTGTCGCGCCCGGCTTCATCGATATCCACAGCCATTCCGATTTCACAATGATTGTTGATCCACGGGCGATGAGTTCAATAACCCAAGGTGTGACCCTCGAAGTCGTTGGCAACTGCGGTCACGGCTGTGCACCCATCGGCGACCCGGAATTGGCAAAAATGAACATCTACGGACACCTAGAGGGACACGAGATCGATTGGCGCACGATGGCTGAATACCTCGAATGCCTTGAAGTGGGAAAGCCTGCGGTCAACGTTGCCTCCCTCGTTCCAAACGGCAACCTGCGCCTTGCTGTCGCCGGGCTGGTAGATCGTCCCTCAATACCCGATGAACTAAAACAGATGAAAACTCTGCTATCACAGAGCCTAGAGGAAGGGGCGTTCGGTTTTTCCACAGGACTTGAATACGGACCCGAAAGAGGCTGTACGGAAACGGAGATTGTCGAACTCTGTCGAGTGGCATCCGACGCCGGGGGATTCTATGCGACCCATACCCGCAATCGAGACGGGGAAGCGCAGGAAACCATTGCGGAGGCAATCCGGACCGGCGACGCATCGAACCTACCTCTCCAAATTTCCCACATCTTAGTGGTCTCGCGACTCGCTGAGGATGGACGGGCGGCAATCGAAGATGCTCTCAGGCAGGTTGACGAAGCACAGGATGGTGGGTTAGATGTCGGTTTTGATATGCACACACGACTGTTCGGAACTACCAACCTAAGTGCTGCCCTGCCACCATGGGCCCTAGAGGGGGACACAGCCGCCATTGCCGCGCGCCTACGGTCGCCTGCGGTCCGCCGAGAGTTGAAAACCTATTCCAGTATAATCACCGCTCTGGCACGGGGAGATTGGAAGAACATTGTCCTTTTTAACAGCAAAGCGCGCCCCGAATTCTCCCGCAAGAGCATCGCTGAAATCAGCGAATTGACGGCTGTTGCCCCGTTCGATGCTATCTACAACCTCCTGCTCGCTGAAATTGACGACCTTCACAGCCTGATGATTCTTGCCTTCACCTATCAGGAAGAAGATATTCGCATCGCCTTTGAGCACCCCAGTTGCATGGTCGGTTCCGACGCTACCGCGCTAGCGACTGACGGACCGTTAGCGGGGACAGCGTTCCACGGCGCGTACACATGGGCGTCTTGGTTCTACCGGCACTTTGTGCGCGAGAAAAAAACGTTCAGTCCGCAAGAAGCGATCCGCAGGCTCACGTCATTGCCAGCCAGCCGACTTGGCTTAAGAGACCGCGGTCTCTTTCGCAAGGGAGCCTGGGCAGATGTGGCAATTTTCGATCCGATGACTTTTGCAGATCAGGGCACCACCTTTGAACCGAACCAGACCGCCCTCGGTATGCGCCATGTCATCGTCAATGGAGAGGTGGCTCTTAAACATGGGGAGTTGACTGGGAAGCGTAGTGGGCAGGTCCTGCGGCGAGCATAGGAAGACCTTACGGTATAGTTTTCTTGAAGCAGTACGGGCTGCGTATAATGAACTTTAATCAAATGCGAGACAAAGATCTGAGAAGAGAGGCGAAAAAACGTAGATTAAGAGGATACTCTTCGTTGAATAAAGCTCAACTGATTCAATATCTTGAAACGGGAGTTCACCCGCTCCAACCGAAGACGACTCTCAATCCAGATCCGGGAGCAAAATCCACAGTTGCTTCAGAAAATCAGATACAGACAGCTCTATCAGAAGCGGATCTCACCTTACCTTTGGATAGCCTACTTGAGAATCTGCCCGTCAAACAAATTTTATGCGGCGATTGCCTCAGTATTTTGCCTTTTTTGCCGGACAGTGCCTTCGATTGCTGCATTGCTGACCCACCGTTCAACATATCTCAAAAGAAAGGGTTGGGCTGGGCGTTCAGTTCTCATATTACCATGCAAGAAGGCTGGGATATTTTTTCAAAAGACGAATATTTCCAATTTACACTCGATTGGATTACTGAAGTTTTGAGAGTCGTCAAGCCAAACGGGAATATCTTTGTTTTTGGTTCATTTCACAGTATCTTTACGCTTGGATTCATTCTGCAAAATATATTTGACCGGCGAATTATTACCCAAATTGTTTGGTATAAACCGAATGCACAGCCCAATATTACTTGTCGCATGTTTACTGAGTCTACCGAGTTCATCTTATGGGCGGTCAACAATGAGAGTAAGAAGGCGAAGAATTGGACCTTCAACTATCATACGATGAAGGCGATAAATAATAACAAACAGATGCGGAATATGTGGGAAATTCCACTAATTAAGCCTTCGGAACGAAAACATGGAAAACACCCTTCCCAAAAGCCGCTTCAGGTTGTTGAACGGCTCATCTTGGCGGGAACCAATGAAGACGACCTTATTCTTGACCCATTCTCAGGGACTGGTACGACCGGGGTCATCGCGGAAAAACAGAACCGAAAATGGGTAATGATTGAGAAAGAAGAAGCGTATAATCAGATTGCTCAAAAACGGCTTGATGAGTTGAGGTTAAATATTCAGGTAGGTTCATGAATCTGATAACTCGCGGATTTTACCAATCGGATACTGTTGTAATCGTTCTTATTGGCAAATGCATGTTCCCAACAACACTGGGGGCGTCCGTGAATCGAATGAAAAGAAAAGTGGGCGAACTTCCTTTTGAGTGTTGATGCCCCACTGACGGAAGGGATCGTATAATTGCCGAATGATAAAGTTGTTTTGAGAACCACCCTTGGAAAATGTTGGGTTGATTGTTTTATCATGTCGCCAGTCAATATTGCCGGAGACGATTCAAAATCATGTTGCACAAAATAGGCTTCAATATTTGGTTTCATGGGGCGTTCGGTGCGGCCATGAAAAACCGCCACTTTATTCATTTTAGGAGTTACGCACTTGAGCTTGTAGTCGCGCAATTCAACCCGCGTCTTTAAGGGAGTCGGCATACGCCGTATGCCGTAGCCGTTGTGCCAATGACAGCACAGCGGACCGTGCCGACTCCTGGCGGCTGAACTGGAGTTACCCGATTCATCGGGCGGCGTGAGTCGTATAGATACCAACCCTGTTGTGCAACAGTGGACACCCGACACGGTTACACAACGTTCTAGGTGAGTTGAGACAGGACTGGCACGCAACATACTTGGTATTTTCAATTCACCAAACACTGTTGAGGAACACACCCAGTATTTGAGGAGTCACCGAATTACGAAAGTTTGAACGTTCAACTGCGTAAGTCCTACATTAAATTTAAATTTTGATGGAATATATACCAGCTCAGCATTTGGAACTGATTCCACTCAACCAAATTAGTCCTTAAATGGCCATCGGAAAAACATCGTACTATGAACACAACTCCAACTTACCATACGACCGTCCAGAGGAAAGGCGGCAGAATCGGTGAGCTTCGTTTGCAACGAGATGGCGAAGTCTTATCACCTTTGTCAACGCCGATACTATATCCAGTGGTTTCGTTTATGACCGGCTCCACCCCACGGGGAGGAGGTCTCTGGAAGTACCTTCTCCGTGACTTGATGAAGCACGATGTCCCGATGTTATCCCAAGTCTTGCACTTTCTGGACTTCCCGTTTGAGGGGAAACATTTAACAACGTGGCGTCAAAAAACAATGCGTGAGTGGTATCAAGAGGTAAACGGTGTTTATAATGCCCCACTATTTCTGGACTCCGGTGGATTTAAGCTGCTTTACAACGCAGGGTTAGACCTAAAGGAATTTGGAATTGAAAAGGAGACCGAAGCCGATGATATTTTCGCGCTTCAGGAAGATTTTGGAGGCGAAATTATTGCTTCTTTAGATTATCCGTTACCACCGGGGTTGGAACGCTCTGAAGCTGAGAAACGGATGAACCTAAGTCTAAAAAATGCCTATCGCGTCGCTACATTGCTTGAAACCAGAGCACAACCTCCCTTTTTATACGTTTGCTGTCATGGACAATCCCAATCAGATATTGAGAGTTATGTTAAGCAAGTTTTTGATCGGCTTTTAGGCGTGCTGCCCTCTTTTGGACTAGCGGTTGGCTCTCTAGTGCCGCTGCGGGGGAAACAGGATTCGGCAGTGCTTGAGCGAATCTGCGGAGTTCAAAAAGCGATTCCAGAATCAGAGCGGCACCATACTCCCATCCACGCTTTCGGCGTCTCCGGCGAATTGACACCTATATTGGCGTACATGGGTGTCGATAGCTTTGACAGTACCAGCTATATTCAAGCAGCACGTAGACTCAACTACGCAGACCCATTGACACGAACGAAGCGAAGGCTGATGGAACTGGATGAACTGACCTGTACTTGCCGCATCTGCCGGGACGTTTCCCTTGATGAGATGCAGCGCACCTTAATGGAAGAGGTCAGCTATAAGCGGACTTCGACCGGAAAATACAAGAGCGAATGTTATGCGGCGATCGCCTTGCATAATTTCGAGTTGGAAGCAGGGCTGCTTTCTCGCATGAAGGACGCCATTGAAGCCGATGAGGCACTGGAAGAATTAGTCCTTCATGCTTCTACATCGCGAGGCAGCCGTAACGCGGTCGGCTGGTTGATGGAAAATAATAAAGCATTTGCCAATCGTATGGCAAAGACCGTTGTTGGTGTCTCCACGTCAGAAAATCGGCGTATGGTCAAGAGTAACCCGTATCAATTGGAACTTTTTCCGACAATTTCAACAAAAGAAACGGATTCATCGCTTCAGAACGAACAACCGACGATTTCACTCGATTATACGCCCGACTCTTTTTCTGTTCCAGCAAATTACAACCCCCCGAAGGATAAAAAGATTCTTTTGGCAATTCCGTGTGCAGGGAAAAAGCCGTATTCACTTTCACGTACACACACTATCATCAACACCAAGCTTCAAAATGCTTTTGGGAACAATCAACGGGCGATTCACAAAATTACTCTTTCCGGACTCTACGGTCCAGTACCAGAAGAATTTGAATCTGAGGAACCCGTCGTTCGCTATGATTTCCAGCTATCCCCCAGAAATACCGCGCAGATACAGTTGGGTGCCGATCGATTCAAAGCCTATCTTAATAAGCACAGCACCTGCTATACTTTGGTTGTCGGATATGCCACAAGTCAGGCCTATCGCATGGTGTTTGAATGCCTCCAAGTACATTATTCAGATTTTATTTTACTCCCGATGAAACCGAAGCAGAAGCGGCTTTCGGAGTTTTTCCGCCACGTCCACTTAGATGAACTCGTCAAAGTCTTATCTACTCAAATTGCCCTACAAAATTAACTGAAGGGTGCTCATCAAGCAAACTACCGAGGCTCATGTTAAGAAATCGTGCAATAGAAACCGAGTTTTGCCGAAAAACTCGGTTTCCCTTCGCGCCTTGCACCTTCTTTTTGACTGAACCACTACCGAAACAATATTAGAGCTTACGCATCTGTGTGAATGGCTGTGTGCATCTATCGGCGAACCAGGGCAATTCGCTTGTCTAGGCAGTGTCAGAATAGCGCAATGTTCAGGGCGGATGGAGCCAATCGCGTGGCGTAACAGTATTGGGAGTTCTATTGTTAGTATCTTCGGGATCCAAAGCAATTGGAGCTTTAGATGTGGGTTTCTGATATTCTGAAAGGAGCACGTCCGTGACAAGGAAAACCGATCAAAACAAGATTCGCGTCGGCGTCGTTGGGGTCGGGCGCGGAATGGGATTCGCGCAGGGCACTCCCTTTGTTGGCATGGAATTGGTCGCACTCTGCGATACGTGGGAGGCGAAGCTGTATGAGGCGGGAAAAACACTAAACGTTACGACATACACGGATTACGAGGGGTTTCTTTCCCACGACATGGACGCCGTTGTTTTGGCGAACTACTTTCATCAGCATGCCCCCTTTGCCGTCAAAGCCCTTGAGGCAGGGCTGCATGTGATGAGTGAAACAACCGCGTGTGGAACGCCAGCGGAAGGAGTGGCATTGGCGCGGGCGGTAGACAAGTCCGGCAAAATCTATCTGTTCGCCGAGAATTACCCCTATTTTGCCTACAATCAGGCGATGCGCCGCCTCTACCAGAGCGATGAGGTCGGCGAGATGCAATACGGAGAAGGGGAGTATAACCACCCCTTCGATTCACGAGGTTACAACCTATTATCGCCGGGGATGAACCACTGGCGCAACTGGATTCCGTCTACCTACTACTGCTCTCACGCGCTGGCACCAATTATGTACATCACCGACACTCATCCGGTGAGTGTGAACGCGCTGTCAATCCCCCGTTCCGACAACGATACCGAAAAATTGAATGTCCAGCGAGGCGACCCCGGTGGTATCATCCTCTGCCGCATGGACAACAACTCGGTCGTCCGGATTATGGGCCTAAAGATGCGCGGGCACGGCGTCTGGTATCGGATTCACGGCACACGCGGACTGATGGAGAATCTACGGGCTGGTGCCCCCGGCTCCCTGCGCGTGATGCACGAGCCGTGGGATCTGCGGGAAGGCGATGAACGCGAAAAGATTTATACCCCAGATTTTCCCCACCACGCTGAGGAGGCACGACAGGCAGGACATAGCGGCGGCGATTTCTTCACAACCTACCATTTCGCCGAAGCCATTCGCAAGAACGAACCTCCCTACTTTGATGTCTATCGTGGGCTTGAGATGGCGATGGTCGGGATTCAAGCGTGGCGGTCATGTCTGGATAACGGAGCACCCTACGAAATTCCAGATTTTCGCCGAGAATCCGTCAGGGTGGATTACGAGGACGATAACTGGTCTCCTTGGCCCGAACACCACAACCCTAATCAGCCAGCCCCCAGCATCAATGGGTTTAATCCGCCAAGCGAGGAAGCTACCGCTTACGCCCGCGAGGTTTGGGAGGAAATGCGCTACCAAGGAGAGTAAGCCATTGGCTTGCTAGGTCCTGTTGACGTTTGAGGGATTGAAGCAGGACGTAGGTTGGGTTGAACCATTAAAAACGAATCCCTATCGGGACGGTACAGGTTTGTCCTAGCGTATCTCCATTTTGAAACCGCGCCGCTGATCCGCTAAATTTTTTGAACGAGTGTGAAGTAATCTATCGTTTAAATACCTCAATATCCTGCATAGATACATGAAATACAACTTCTGTTCTGCGAAGTGTTCGCCGAGGATTGATTTGGATAACATTACCGAGTTTTACTAGCTTCCAGCGGTTATTCTCCATACCTCAATTCCCGTAAATGCCTCCAAATTCTGCTTCTTGTATCACCTCGTACTTCTCCGAAATCTCCTGCTTGAACCAATCTGCCAACGACTGCCAATCTACCACATCAACCCGAATCGGCACGTCGGATTCCTCAAAAGCCTCTATTAATCGGCGCAGCTGCCTCCGGGTTAACGGTTCACTGCCGACAACCGCAAGATCAAGATCGGAATAATCCTTCGCTGTCCATTTCACCCGGGACCCGTAGGCACGAACTTCGCATTTCGGCACATGTTCAGCCAATATGCGCTGAATCGTTTCAAGATATTTGGGAGTGAGATCAATCATTGTGTGTCTCTAGCGTCTCTAAAAGCTGTCTAGCATCACCTGAAAACTGCGTTGCTTCCTCAAACATGCTTTGGGCAGTCGCTGCATCGTAAGCCTGGGAAGTCTGGTTACGGTCCATGTGGTAATCCATCCATCGCTCCACACCGGTGATGAGGCGGCTTTCCGCTGCCAGACGAAACAGTTCTCGGCGGGTGACATCATCAACATAGGTGTTGCCTATATTTTCTTCCAACCCTCGCTTCATCATTTTCCAGCACCGCTCGTAAGCGGCCTTAAAGTTTTGAATGACTCCGGCGCGAACCGTTTCCCACAAAGCGTCATCAGAAGTATCAAGACTGCTCGCGATTTCCACAGAAGGTTCCAGAGCGTCAATAGATTTGGCCAAGGTGTTCAACTGTAAGCTCATTTTCCATCTCCTTTGAAATAAGGACGATACTCGACCAGCGCAGATCTACCGCTGATTGCGACAATACGCACTACCAGTTCTCTACCATCGGCATCGGTGAGGCGCAAATCCTCACCGGGAATGAAATAAACCGGCTGCTGTTTGCCCTCGTTGATGGCGATGTTGGAGGCATAAAGGTAGGTCCTGTCATGGTTATCGCGTATGGGATTCAAACGTCCCGACAAGCCCGGAAGAGCTCCGGTCGCCTCCGGAAAAATCACCGCCCCCCCGTTAGGCAGGCTTTGCATTTCAATTGCTAGTGCCCCCTGCGCTGGCACCCAGTCATATTCAAGGTGAGCGGCATAGCCGGTAGCAGCCGCGAACACTGTCATGGGCAGGTGTGTAGAATGCAGGTCAACTTGCGCCTCGCCATTCTCGTCGGTAGTTGCGTGTTTCCAGGTCTTATTCGGAAACAGTGCCAACAACTCAATTCCCGGCACGGGGAGGCCACAATGGTAGCACATGATTACGGTAGTTGCCGGTGTTGCATCCGTGGGAGAGGCCGGGATTGTAAGAAAAAGGTCTGAATTATCAACTAGTTTATACTCTGGACGCTTTCCGCTCAAGGCTTCTGTTTCACGAAAGATGATTGGCACACCGTCCCCCCGTCGCTCCATGAAGCATTGCCGGTCGCCCGAACCCCGAACCTCTCCAACAGGTATTCCCCCAAGTATAGAGGCGAGTGCTTCATTGCGCGTTGACTGGCGGAATTCCATGCTATCAATGGTCAGGTTGTTCGGCAACCCACCGGGAGAGTTTATTTCAAGGTGGTCCGCAAACATTGAGAGTCGAATTTGGCTGCCACGAATTGAATAGTCGCGGTGGGCAACGGCGTTGACAATCGCTTCAAACAGGGCAGCCTCGCTGTATTGGGGCAAGTCGGTACGGGCAGGGCTTTTGTAAGCACCGACCCGCATGTTGCGAACTGCAAAGGCAACCGCCTCAGTAATTTGTCGATTCAGCGGGCCCGTAATGGTTTGGGCATCTATCTGCCCGGAGGCACGGTCATTGCCTCGGTAACAGGTTGCGGTAATGCAGGCGTTAGACAACCATTTTTCGGGAGAACGACTGCACAACAGGACACCCGCCACCGTAGCCCGCGTTGTTCCGTTTTCGTCATTTGTCAAGAGGCCCATCTTCTCCAGCGCGGATTCAGGCCTGTCGGCACCTACGGCACTCAACAAAGGTTTCCAAAGCGATTCATCCAAGGATCCAAATCCGGTTTCCTGCACCGGCTGTTTGTCAAACCAGAGGAAGCGTGCCTGTCCACGCTGCTGTGCCAGACGCAGCTGCTCATCGCTCGTCATCTCGCGTTTTGAGCTGCCAACTCGGCAGTAGCTGCCGCCGGGGCTTTTGTGCTGGGTATGCCCTTGTGGCACTTCAACCAGCAGGAATGGCATTTCTTCCTCTGTTACTCTGCGAAGAACCACAGTCCGGATCGAGGGATTAATCATGTCTGTGCAAACTTCCCCCAAGACCCGCTCCAGCGCGTCCATCTGCTCGCGTGACATACCTTGTGCATCGCCGCTGTCGGTTACACCACACAATACCACACCGCCGTCCGTATTGGCAAATGCGGCGAGTTCGTCTGCCAGATCCTCACGACGAGGACTCTTAGGAACATCCCCCGCGAACTCAATCGCCTTGAACTCCCAATGGCTGTCTTCACCGAGGCGCATTTGGCGTTTAATCTCTTCGTCACTGAAATTCATGAATTATCTCCGATCCCAACCATTTCCAAATCCTTACAGATCGCTGCATCTCAGCGTAGATCCCTTGAACAGCCAATCGCGTTTTTCCTCAAAAGCGTCCGAGATATACTTGAGGAAAATCAACCCCAACACCACATGCTTATATTCAGCGGCATCAAGGTTGTTACGGAGTTTGTCCACTGCTTGGTATAGGGGCACTTCAAAGCCGAGCGTCGCCCCATTTCTATTGGATTCTGTATCTCGTTTCCTTTTCACCATTGCGTATTCTTTTCGGTCGTTAAAATTTTCGTTTATTATATCCAAAATTTTATCAAAAATCCTTTAGGTCTAAAACCCAAACATTTATGTTGGGGGCACCCCCTTTACTTTCACATTGGTTTTTCTTGGTTTCAAAAGCGTTTTAGTGTATAATTGACTGACACTATACCTCCTAAACGGTCATCAGGGAAGCCTTGTAGTAGGCATACCCCGTATGCCGTAACCGCTGTCCCAATAACCCCTTAAGTGCAAGGGGGCCATTCGTTCAAAAGTTCATGAATTCTACTGATGAACCAACATAACCCCAGCGGGGCGGATCGACGCAATAGTCGGGAATTGGAATTTCCCCCTACACAAGACAGACGGGCGGAGGTATAGCCTCCGAATCGCGACTTTCACCTTCTATAGATCGCCCTAAGAGGCGCGAGAGAATGCTCCCTTGAACTTTGGCATCCACCGTGTAAACAATGCGACCGCAACCGCATCTTGGTGGTGTGGCGAGAGCGTATAAACACCTCTGCCCGTATAGGATAATGCGTAGACACCGTAGGCTTCAGGACTTATGGCGATAAACCCAACCGCTCTACCGATATCAAACCATCCCCTTGGACCGACCTCGTACCCATAGCGTGTACCTGCCGCGATCGTGATGACTCCAAAAGAATGTCCACCAAACGCAACAATACCGATAGAGAATGCACCGATAAAAACCACGCCCACTGATAGTGCACCAACTGAGATAAAGCCGATACCGATTATGCCAACTGGCATTTCGCCCATCCATGACCAATATTCAAAAGTGACTATCGCACGGAGAAACGATGGCAGTGCGAAGTCTAAGTATTTGTTAAACAACCCAACTGTATAAAGACCAAAAGCGAGTAAATATAAAATGGAAACAACTCTCCACCATTTCCTAAAATAGGCATCGAAGGTTTTTTTTAACTGTTCAAAATGCAATGTTTCCGGCATCTCTGTGTACCTCCTTCAAAAGGCCAAGCGAGTCCTTATCAAACCACGTCTTAATTTTATTCTATATTCTCAGAGATTGTCAACCAAAAGTAGTATATCGCACCAGTGCTTAAAATAATATAAACGTTGGGAGGATACAATTTTATGAACCAAACATTTCGCGTGGGACTCACCCGCGACATCCTGAAACCGGATGGGACAATTGGGTTCGGCGACATCGGTTTGAGTCTGCTAGACGAGGCAGCAGGGGTGGAGTGGGAAATCTTAGCAGAAAATACACCGACGTTGCACCGTGATCAGGTACAAGATTATGATGCTTTGCTGGTATTGGCACCATCAATAACTGCCGGGACCTTGGCAGGCGTTGACCGCCTGACAATTTTAGCGCGGTTCGGCGTCGGCTACGATGCGATCGATGTGGATGCCTGCACCCAAAATGGTGTCCTACTGACCATCACACCCGATGGCGTACGCCGCCCTGTGGCCGCCGCTGTCATCACCTTCATCTTGGCACTCAGCCACAAGTTGCTAATCAAAAACCGCCTCACCCGCGATGGACGTTGGGGCGAAAAGCTGGACTATATGGGGATGGGAGTCACCGGGCGGACGCTCGGCCTGATCGGGATGGGCAATATCGGGCGCGAGGTGTTCAAACTTGCCCAACCATTTGAGATGCGTCATTTGGCTTATGACCCCTACTTAACGCCCGAACAGGCGAGTGCTGCGGAGGTAGAATTGGTGGATTTAGAGACATTGCTCCGCACATCAGACTTCGTTTCCATCTGTTGTGCCCTGACTCCAGAGACACACCACCTAATTAACGCGGAGCGACTCGCATTGATGAAGGAGACCGCTTATCTGATCAATGCCGCTCGGGGTCCCATTGTTAACCAGGCCGCGCTCACCGTCGCGTTGCGTGAACGGCGCATTCAGGGGGCAGCACTCGATGTATTTGAACAGGAACCGGTAGATCCCAATGATCCCATATTAAAGCTAGATAACGTCATCGTCACGCCGCACGGCATCTGCTGGACGGACGAGTGCTTCCTCGGCAATGGACGGAGTGCATGCGAAAGCATTTTAGAGGTCGCAGCGGGACGGGTTCCAAAAAACGTGGTGAACCGCGATGCGTTAGACAACCCACACTTTCAAGAAAAATTGCGCCGATACGGGGCGCGAACAGGAGCAAAATCAGAGAAACGGAGAATCAAAGAACCCTCAATTATCTACTAAACGTTCAGCAGCCAAAAGCCCCCGTAGGTCGAGATTCATATCTCGACAAAATGCTGTTTCAATCGGAAGGGGATTGAGATATGAGCCAACTGTCACGTAGGGTGTTACATTACGGAAAAGATGAACCCTTGCCAGAACGGACACAACTCTGCGGGGGACCGTTATCTATGACCTTTGAAGCGGGAGACCTACGCTACATTCGGTTCGGAGACCACGAGATTCTCCGCCGGGTCTATGTCGCTGTCCGCGATCACAATTGGGACACCATCCCCCCCCAACTCTCAAACGTTCAGATTGAACGCGACAGCGACACGTTTCACATCACCTACGATGTGGAGAACAAGGAGGCTGATGTTGATTTTTTCTGGCACGGGACAATCACGGGGGACGCAAATGGGACTATCACTCTTTCGATGGATGGGGAGGCACGCTCGACCTTTCGTCGCAACCGCATCGGCTTCTGTGTGCTGCACCCGATGGACTGTGCAGGCGTCCCTTGCCGCATTGAGAAGGTAGATGGGGCAGTTGAAGAGAGCCCCTTCCCAATCTCCATTGCCCCTCAGTATCTGATTGATGGCGAAATTAAGCCGGTTGCACCGTTCAATAATATACGGGCACTCAGCTACGAGGTTACCTCTGGGGTTGAAGCGGAGGTGCGATTTGAGGGCGAGGTCTTCGAGATGGAGGATCAGCGCAATTGGACCGATGCCTCTTACAAGACCTACGGCACACCGTTGAGCGAACCCTTTCCAGTGGAAATCGCCCTCGGCACGAAAATCTCCCAACGGATTACCTTAATCCTCAAAACGCAGCGCGAGTTAAGCACCGAGCAGCGCGAGGCAGCAACTCAACCGATCACCTTGCAGATTTCATCTGCCGAGGCGCAACCGCTACCCCACATCGGATTGGGCGTTGCCTCTCACGGAGATTCGCTCAACGCTCAGGAGTTAGAGCACCTTAAGTTGCTAAACCTTTCGCATCTGCGTGTGGATGTCGATCTAACGCAACCCGATTATGAATCCGCACTGCGCCAAGCGACGGACGAAGCGCGGGCGTTGGGGGTATCGCTGGAGCTTGCCCTTTTCCTGGCCGATGCAGCAGAAGAAGAATTACGCGCCTTCGCCGAAGTGGTTGAGCGGGTGAAGCCACCGGTTGAAACCTATCTTATCTTCCACAAAACGGAGGCTTCCACCTCCGCCCAATGGGTTGCCCTCGCGCGACGCTACCTCTCCGACGCAAAGATTGGGGCGGGTACCAATGCGTACTTTACCGACCTGAATCGCGGGCGTCCCCCCGTGAACGTGCTAGACCTCGTTTGCTATTCAATTAATCCGCAGGTTCATGCCTTTGACAATTCTTCGCTGATGGAGACATTGCGGGCGCAAGCGGTGACCGTTGAAAGCGCCCATCAATTCGCGGACGGATTACCCATTGCAGTCACACCCGTCACACTCTTAGCGCGCTTCAATCCCAACGCCACCGGACCTGAGCCTGAACTGGCACCGGGCGAGTTACCCACACAGGTTGATATGCGACAGATGGCGCTATTTGGAGCGGGATGGACGCTCGGCAGCATCAAGTATCTGTCAGAAAGTAGCGCATCGCGCGTGACTTACTACGAAACGACCGGGTGGCGCGGCGTGATGGAAACTGCGACAGGTTCGCCGATGCCGGATAAATTCCCTTCCCTGCCCGGCGCGGTCTTTCCACTCTATCATGTCCTCGCTGACGTGGGCGAATTTACCGGAGGAGAAATCTTGGTCTCAAAATCGAGCGATCCGTTGAAAGTGGAAGGGGTTGCCCTGCGCAGGAACGAGAAAACGCGGATCCTGCTCGCGAATTTGACCCCCGAATCACAACAGATCCGGGTGGGTAACTTGGCGGGGACTGTCCGGGTTCGCTGCTTGGACGAAACCAACGCGCAATACGCAATGGCATCGCCCGAAGCCTTCCGTGCGGAAGCAGGCGAGCTTGTGGAGGCCGCTGAAGGAACACTTGAACTAAACCTGCTCCCTTACGCCATCGCTCAAATTGATGGTAGGTTTTGTTGATATTTGATAAGCTGTCTGTATTTTGGGCAGGCACAAGACCTGCCCTACATTCAGTTTATTCCGTAGGGACAACTCTTGTGGTCGTCCTGTGTTCTGCTAACTGATTCATGAAATCAACCCTTACGGAGAAGAACATGTCAAACACCGATCAACATCACGGTGAGCTTGCCGACCTATTCACCGGCATCTCTCAAGCGACGAACGATACGCGAACCTATCAAACCCGAAATGTCAACACACTCTACACATTTCCCGGCTATACTAAAGCCGAGTGGTTGGCAAAAGCGGCGGAACTTCGGGAACATATTTTGGTCAGCAACGGATTGACCCCAACCCCCGAAAAAACACCGCTGAACGCCCACATCTTTGGGCGGATTGAACGCGAGGATTACACCGTCGAGAAGGTCTACTTTGAAGCCTATCCCGGTTTTTTCACAACCGGAAACCTCTACCGTCCGAAAGGGATGAAAGGACCGTTTCCGGGGATTGTCAGTCCGCACGGGCATTGGGGCAGAGGGCGGCTAGAGAACAGCGAAGCCGGTTCGGTCCCCGGTCGTTGTATCAACTTTGCTAAACAGGGATACGTAATCTTTTCGTATGACATGGTCGGACGCTGCGACAGTGGGGAGCAGATTGACCACGCGTACGGCGGAGAACGCGAAGAACTCTGGGGCTTGAGCCTGATGGCACTTCAGTTGTGGAATGGGATCCGAGCCGTTGATTTTCTAGAGACGCTGCCCGATGTGGACACCGATCGGATTGGCTGCACCGGCGCGTCGGGCGGAGGCACACAGACATTTATGCTCACCGCAGTTGATGATCGGATCAAAGTGGCCGCGCCGGTCAACATGATCTCCGCACACATGCAGGGCGGTTGCCTCTGTGAGAACGCGCCAATCCTGCGACTAGACATCAGCAACATCGAAATCGGTGCCTTGATGGCACCAAAACCCTTGTTGCTCGTTTCCGCGACGGGGGATTGGACGAAGAATACGCCCACCGTCGAATATCCAGCGATTCGCAGCATCTACGCGCACTTTGGTGCGGAGGACAAGATACATCAGGTGCAGATCGATGCAGAGCATAACTATAACAAAGACAGCCGCGAGGCAGTCTATACCTGGTTCGGCAAATGGCTTCTGGGCGAAGAGGACGCCACAAAATTCAAAGAGGTCCCCTTTGAGGTGGAAAGGGACGAAGCTTTGCTGGTTTTTTATAACCGAGAACTGCCCAAACACGCGCTTGATGCTGAAGGACTCACCCGTTCACGAATCGAAAGTGCTGAAGAGCAATTTGCAGCACGTAAACCGACCAACGCAGCATCGCTTGAGCAATTCCGGGGGGAGATGGGGAACGCACTCCGGCATTCCCTAGCAATCTCTATCCACGATTTGACCCGTCCCAACTCCGTTGAGGAATCGGATTTCACCGCGCAATCCTTTGTGATTGGGGGAAAGAATCAACTCCCCGCCCTATTCTTGACACCCAAAGCAGAGGCAGGGAACGGTTCGGCAACATTAATTATCCACCCCCAAGGGGCGATGAATTTAATGGACCCTGAGACAGGCCAACCGACACGCTTGGTGAGAGATCTTCTCGCCGCCGGGGAGTCGGTCTTGGGGGTAGATCTGTTTCTGACCGGCGCGCACCGACCCGCTGAGGGAAAAGTGATACGGGATAATGGTAGCAGATACTTCACCACCTACAACCGCACCGATGCTGCCCTCCGAATTCAGGACATTTTGACCGCCCTCGCATATCTCATGTCCCAAACGGCGAGGCCTAACCTGATCGGGCTTGGGGAAGCGGGCATATGGTGTCTCCTCGCCGCCGGATTTGCCGATGTTGCCCATACCGTTATCGATGCCAACCGGTTCGACAGTGGTAATGACACGGCATACCTCCACACCCTTCCCATTCCAGGCATTCGGCGTGTCGGCGATTTTCGCACGGCGGGCACACTCGTTGCACCACGCCATCTACTTATCCACAATACCGGCAACACTTTTCAGACAGATTGGATTGCAGATGTGTACCACGCCGTTGGTGCCGCAGATCGGTTGAAGGTGGAGACAGAATCGGTATCGGAGGCAGATATCGCAGCGTGGCTCGCAAAGTAACCCAAGTTGCTAGGGCATGTTGACATGTTGCTATCGCCAATTAGCAAGGGGTTAATCATCGGGACGCGTATGACCTCTTGGCACATCACGGGCGGGAAGGTGCCCCCCGACGCTCCTGCTCAAATCGACGAGCAGCCTCAGGGTCAGACTCACGCAACCGACGCAGCCCCTCCTCCGTGCCATACAGGTCTATCAACTGTTGCCCCTTACGAAAACGCTCCGGCGATAACCCTTCGCCCAGTTCCAATTCAATCCTTTCTGGTGCCAACTGCTTCTCCAGGTCTGCCACGCTGGGGGGGAAATTAGGCTTTTCAAATTGAGGAAGTTCTGTATCGAAAGGTGGTAAGTCATCAGGAAACGAGTTATCAAAATCATCGTCTAACGGGACTTGCTCGCTTGCTGAGTCCCCAGTCGTGTCTGATTCACGGCTTGAGAAACCTTCAATTTCAGCACCACTACTGGGTGGCACCCTATCCTTTATCGCTTGCCCCTTTTCATCGAGGTAGATGATGTCAATATCTTTCGGAATCTCTCTTGACGGTGGTAAGCCTCTCTCTCTATCTCTGAGCTCGTAGACAACCCATTTCGGTACACCACGACCAGCACGTAGAGTACCGGGCTGAACATAAACGGTCTTAACTCGTTTAGGAATAAAGACACCCTCTTTTGACAAGCTCCCACCATATCGCCCTCTATTGCTTGCTCTGTCAGCGTATGCAGTTGAACACGGCCCTTGATGTGTGCCGTGATGACGTCATCCCAAGACGCTTCAGATGCCAAGCTATGTCGTTGTTTCAAATCATCGAGTGCTTCTATGTCGTTTTGTGCGTGGAAGATTCTCCATCTCGCACCGAGATAAGCCGAATAATCGGAATAATCCTCAAATTTTACCCCCATATCCAAGAGCCTTTGTATCCACTCATCTGTAGGCAAATGCCGCTCTATCTCCTCGTTTCCATGGCTTCCCCCTTTTCGATATTTCGGATCAAACTTTTTCATCACGGCACGGACTTCTGGACTCGCATCCTTCACCATCGGTTGATACCAGCTGAGGAAATTCTCAAACTCAGGATTTAACCGCTTTTTAGGTATTGTATCCCTCATCGTGGAAGATTGATCCAACGCCGTTTCCGCCAACTGCTCTATCGAACCTTTCACATGAATACGCAAAAGGAGAAGGCTTCCAACGCCGAAAAACAGGGTTGAACCGATGAGGAGCTTGGTCTTCAGTCTCATAGAATTCTCCTGAATAAAAAGTCCCATAAGTGCTGCTTATGGGACTGTCCCGTTTATCCTTTACAGAACCATTTCAGTTGTGCCTACGGCCAAACGTCTGCCTTTGGCGTTACACCATCACAACTGCCAGAGCATTCCGCCTTCGCACCCACCGGGACGCTTCAGGAAGATGACTGACCAGCAGAATAATGATGATTTATTTCACTATCACCAAATTTGAAAATCCACCACCCTGTGATTTTTAATTCAAATTCTTCATCTACATCCGGCGGATTCGTTGCGCCGTAGAGGGGAAGGTAAGCTTTTTGCTTATACCACCCATCTGCTGTGTCACCTATTTCCCGTCCTGACGCACTCATACTTGCTGTAAAATCACTCCATGCTGTCCACACATATTGCCCACTGTAGACTGTGCTAGCGGTGTACCATCCATTCGCATAGGTTGACACCCTTACCCCATTTGCCGAGTCCGTATCAGCATTTAACTGATGAGATTGGATACCGAGCATCATCACAATTGTTGGGATGAAAATCATTAACATGAAACCTTGTCTCGCAAACATAGTTAAAATCTCCTTATTGCCATGTTTCTCTCTAAAAACAGAAAAAGGGCTGCGTATAGGAAAATTTCCGAATCGCGCAGCCCTTTTGTTTTAGGTAGAAACAGATGGCTAAAAGGGTTATACTATTGGCGATTGTCATCCCGACCCATCGGGATAGCAATCAAGAAGCGATTCGAGGTCGAGTCTCGTTTCGTTTCGGGAGCTCCGAGAAGAGCACTTGGGGCTCCCACAATTATCATTGTCTCATAGCTGCAAAACTTTGTCAACTCTTTTTTGAAAAAACGCCAAATGATGTCCATATTCGCCCCTGGTGCGATTCTTTTGGTGAATATACCCATCTTCTACCCCTTTTTATACCGATACCGAGCCACAGCCCCTTTTCCCGCTTCTTTGACGCGTGCATAATGCGCTGGCATCTGTGGAGATTTCCACCTGCCCGCTTGTTGCATCTCGACAACAGATGCCCCCGCTTGAGATAAAGACACCGCAGCCCCCACACGAAGGGAATGCCCAGAGATAAAGCCATCAATGCCAACGACGGAAGCCCATTCTTTGATAGCGTAGCGAGCCCCGTTGACTGATAGCCTCGTGGGTTGGATATGATCACCCCGCACGATACGCCTGAACAACGCCCCTGTGGTTATGTTTGCTTCGGTGCAGTAGTGCCGTATCATCTGCATTGTCCGATCCCCGATATACAACGCCACCCCCTCGCCTTGTTGATCCGTCTTACTCGACTGGACGATTAAGGCGTTTTCTTGGATATCCTCAAGGTTGACCGCCACCGCTTCAGAGATTCGCAACAGGCAATCACTCATGAGCCGTATCAACGCAGAATCCCGATAGCCCTTGATGCTTTGTTCAGATTCAGCGAACCTGCACACGAAATCGACATCCGCCCACGAAAGACCGTCGACTTACCGTTGCCCCTGTTCTCAGTATCACGCTTGATGGTGAGCAGCCGCTTATCAGTGGTTGTCCATCTAGCAGGGGAGCGCATCTCGTGGCAGCAGCCGAGGGGTTCATTTGAACACCGTGCCGCCCGAGAGTTGATATGCTTGAAATACCACTGGACCGCAGCGACAGTGAGTGAGAGCGTGGCAGGCGATAGACCATCAGCGTCCAGTTGCGAGATACACAAGGCGAGCGATTCATCCGTTAGATCTTCAACAACCACGCCACGGCTATCAAGCCGTTTATACGCCTTCTGGTAAGCCATCTTGGTGTTTTCCGAGAGTGGATCCCACGCCACAGCGATACGGATGCGCCCCTTTTCGTCCAGTGTGTCAAGATTAACGATAGTGTTACGCTTGACTGCTAATGGATTCATGATGGTCTCCTTTGGGATTTGAAGATCCTTCTCCGCCTGTTAGGGCAAGCCCTATCAGACTCCTGAAAATCTTCAAATCCTGAGAATCCTGATTCAGACAGTTAGAATAATATCTGTAGTAAACATCATGTTGGACAGATTATCAGACCGTGATAAGCTACCGCGACCGCTTCAGTGGTATCGGCTTTGTGTTTTCCAGTAGCGATCCCTATTGCGGCATTGACCTCGACAACTGCATTGACGATGGTAAGGTGAAGGCCTGGGCTGAAACGATTGTCGAGAAACTGAAAGCCGTGAGTTATGGTGAAGTCTCACCAAGCGGCAACGGTATCAAGTTTTGGACACGAGCGACGCTCAGAGCCGAGATGAAGCACAAAGTTTACATCGATGAGCCTGCGTCTGTAACTGTCAATCATTTATGGGTTGGGCGTACGCGCCTCACCTGTGCGGGGGTTATCAGTTCAATCAACCAACGGAACCAATGAATCAACGTAGCTCCAGCGGCCCTATTGGGTTGCTGCATAATCTCTCGGAAAATGTGGAAGTATAGACTTGACTGAGCCTCGCTGTGATACTATAATTATTCAGTAGGTTTCTGAATTAGGGTGTTTGGGCAACAGGATATAAGCGACCTAGCAACCTCTGTTGTAATTATCAAAGAGAAAAATACCGTCTAATTGCGAGTTATGCCAGAACTTTTCCCTATAATCTGTTAGACAACGTAGAAAACAGAAAGCTTTACTGCGAGTGGTTATCAAGCGACATTTCCCAATCATAAAGCCGGGAGGATTCCTAGCTATCAATATCGCCGATATTTTATGCTTCAAAGATGAGTCAATGCCAAAAATCATGGCAGAATTGGATGGTGCTGATTTTGGGTCACCGATGTCATTGGTTTAATCGGTAATCCAGACGATAACTATCCACTTTGCTCAGAGTTTGATACGTCTCAAGTGGAGTTATATCATCCTGTGAATCCTTAAATACTGAAAATCCTGATTCAGACAGCTTTGAATCCCGAAGATACTAACACCATCGCGCCACGGTTACAGCAGGCTTAATGAGCCCGGTGTGTCGTGCAACATATAGGATATTTTCGAGGCAAGAATCCGTGCAATCCGCATCATCAGTTTAATCCGTGATTCAGACAATAATTATGAGCACCCCTTAATTATATAAAATGCTATAAAATGCTATAAAATGCTTATCATCCAAGACATTGTCACAGAAGATGTCAAACCCCATTCACGAGAGCAAGACGCCGTACATCTCGATTGGGAAGCTCGCCAAAAATGCCGGCAGCGACTCAGAACGGAAGCCGGACGAGAAATTGGACTCGCACTACCGACCGGCACACGCCTGTCGCCCGGCGATATTTTGTATCGGGACGCGGACGTTGAAATCGTCGTCGAGGGACAACCGGAGAAGGTGTTTGCCCTACGTCCTGAGAAACGTGAGGCTTTTGGCCTCGCCTGCTACCAGATTGGAAACCTGCATCGTCCCATCGGATTTGATGATGGTGCGATTCTTGTCCCTTATGAACCTGTTCTCGAAAAACAATTAACCCGACTCGGATTCGCCTACACCATTGAAGAACGCGTATTCACAGGCGTCCTCCAGCAATCACAGCTACATGCCCATGTCCACTGATACCGCTCCAGCGGGTAAATCCCTATTGACGCTTCTGCAGCTCACCGATAGTCTCTTTCCCACAGGGGCGTTTGCTCACTCCTTCGGTTTGGAGACCTACGTGCAGCTTGAGCTTGTCAACGACCCTGAGACGTTTGAGATGTTTCTTCGGTCAACTCTCCATCACGGCTTCCGAAATGGTGATGCGGTTACTGTCGGATTGACCTATAAGGCAACCGATGTTGAACAGATTATTGACCTGGACGCACGACTCACTGCGATGAAAATCGCGCGGGAATTACGGGAGGGGAGTATCAAAATCGGCAAGCAATTTCTCCGCAACGCCGCGATACTGGAGCGAAATAAGAGACTGGACGAATATGCCCAAGAGGTTCAATCTGGCAGATGCGCCGGACACCACGCAATCGCTTACGGCTTGGTCGCGTCTGCGGCAAAAATTGACCTGTTCTCAGCGGTGCTCGGTTATCTGCACACCCACATCGTTGGGCAGGTTTCGGCTGCGGTACGACTGATTCCACTGAAGCCTACGGACGGACAAGGGATAATCCAAAGCATTCGTTCCGATCTCATCGACATTGCTCGATTTGCCGAAGGTGCAGGTATGGACGATTTAGGTGGGTTTACACCGGGGCTTGAGATTCGCGGTATGCAGCACGAAAGGCTATATTCAAGGCTATTCATCTCCTGACTCAGGCAATCGTATGGGAAGGTTTCACGGCAGCCACAAGGGCTGCCCTTTTTCGGAAAACTGAATCCTAAACTTGGGAGGACAGATCCCCATGAAACCGTTAAAAATCGGAATTGGCGGCCCCGTCGGATCGGGCAAGACCGCGCTGATTGAAAAGTTGTGCAAAAGGATGCGGGCCACCTACGAATTGGCTGCGATTACGAATGACATCTACACACGGGAAGACGCCGAAATACTCACGCGCCTTGAGGCATTACCTCAAGAGCGAATTCTCGGTGTCGAGACCGGCGGCTGCCCACATACCGCCATCCGCGAGGATGTTTCTGCCAATCTTGAAGCGGTTGAACAGCTGACAGCAGAATTCCCCAATCTGGATATTCTATTCCTTGAAAGTGGCGGGGATAACCTCGCCGCCTTCTTCAGTCCTGAATTGGTTGATGCCGCGATTTATGTGATTGATGTTGCCGGTGGAGATAAGATTCCCCGAAAAGGGGGGCCCGGAATTACGCGCTCGGATCTGCTAATTATCAACAAGATAGATTTGGCGGAATATGTCGGTGCCGATCTCGCTGTCATGGCACGAGATACTAAACAGATGCGCGGCGAAAAGCCTGCCGTGTTCACGGACTTACGAAAATCGGAAGGTCTTGAAGATGTAATCTCGTGGATACAGCGGGAGCTGCTTTTTGAGGAAGAAGCAAAATCTGGAGACTCATCTTAAAAGAAAGTGCAAAGCATGAAGATAAGTCCCTCTTCGTACCCCTCAAGCTCCCCTAACCCCCGCAAGCGAGGGAATAGACTCAATGAACCTGTCTCCCCCTGCTTGCGGGGGGATAGATGGGGGGCTATCTAGCAGAGGGAGGAGGCCCAAGCGCGGAACTGAAGGGGGCAGGGGGTGCGACTTTGCGTTAAATTAGGGATTCAAATCGCAATCTACCCTCCACACGAACGCAAAATAGATTCACAATACTTGAAAGAATCGTATCTACTCGGACGCCAAGAAACTTAACTACATTGACTTAACTACATTGTAAGATATAATGCATAAGAAACTCCTAAAACTGTATGATGACCTCTATACCGAGTACGGCGAATTAAACTGGTGGCCCGCCGAAACACCATTTGAGGTGGTTATCGGCGCAATCCTCGGTCAAGCGACCGCTTGGAGAAACGCTGTCAAAGCAATTGATAACCTGAAAACCGCTGACCTCATGATTCCAGATCGATTGGGCAAACTATCCCAAGAGGAGTTGGAGCCCCTCATCCTGCCATCAGGGTACTATCGCGCCAAAGCGAAGAAGGTCCGGGCATTCCTGACCCATCTACAAGAACACCACAACAATCGGTTGGGTTCCCTATTTGCACAGGAGCTGCCGACACTTAGGAAAGAGCTGCTTTCGATTTATGGAATCGGTGAGGAGACAGCCGACTCAATTCTGCTCTACGCCGCCAAAAAACCGATCTTCGTCGTTGATACCTACACCTACCGTTTATTGGAGCGGCTGGGGTGGTTCAGCGGCAAATTCCATTACCGTAGGCTCCAAGGGATCTTCATGAGAAATCTCCCTCACGATTGCCGATTGTTCAATCAATATCACGCTTTGATTGTGATTCACGGCGCACGGATATGCCAGAAAACACCCCAATGCGAGAAATGCGTGCTGCGCCCCCAATGCCCAACCGGAAATGAGTCTGGTATCCATAAAATTGAATCTAACCCCCTAAGACCCCAAGTCCCCCCCTCGGTTCCCCCGCCAGCGGAGGGAGGGGCACAGCAGGGAACCTCCCGCAAGCAGGGCGAAAAGGACCGTGTGGATATTCGGGATTAGAGAGGGGCGAAGAGTCTCGGAGCGGAGATGAGTTCAATTTGTCAAATGTCAACGGAACCTAGCTATTGAAAATCCATTGATTTTCTGTTAAAGTTTGAAGTGCGCTCCCTTTCGCAATTCCCCGCGCGCCAGAGGGGCACAGTATGTATAGCAGAGCATATCTAACCCAAATATCCGAAAGCCCCAAATATCCGGTGGGGGGGGGCGATCAACTTTTGGCTCATTGAGCCTAGAAGGATTTGGCAAGTTTCCGGGTATTTGCGATAGGGGGCAACTTGCGTTATTCTAACAAGATTCGAGAATTCACAATGCGTTTCCGCCGTCAAAATTCGCAGAACGGACCAAAGCCAATGGGTGACCCCTATACCGATCTGCGCGAGAAAATGGTGGAGGAACAGATCCAAAGACGCGGGGTTAAAGACAGAAGGGTGCTAGAAGTCATGCGGCAAGTGCCACGGCACCTATTCGTCGATTCAGATAATATAGGGGAGGCTTACGAAGACAATGCGATGCCAATTCAGTGTGGACAAACAATCTCTCAACCTTACATCGTTGCGCTGATGACCGAGCTACTGGAACTGAAAACATCGTCCAAAGTGTTAGAGATTGGTACAGGGTGCGGGTATCAAACCGTTGTCTTAGCGGAAATGGTTGAACAGGTCTATACCGTTGAGATTATCCCCAAACTCGCGGAAAGCGCGTCCAAACGGTTTGAAGAGTTCGGCTATCGAAATATCCATAAAAAACACGGCAATGGCTACTACGGTTGGGAGGAATACGCTCCCTACGATCGAATAATTGTGACCGCCGCGCCAAAGGAGATACCCAATCGTCTCATTAAGCAGTTGGAGGAGGACGGACTCATGATACTGCCGATTGGGGACTATCATCAAGATTTGGTTCGGATTCGCAGAACCGAACACGGTATTGAGTGTGAAACCGTTAGCGGTGTTCGCTTTGTTCCGATGACCGGGGCACCAGATTGAAAGCCTAGAGGAGGTAGGGTGCTACAACAAATATTCAAACAACTGCTCCAGTTCCTATCGACGCCGACCGGTCTCTGGACACTTATCGGCATCGGGGGCTTCATTGCGTTTGCGGCGATCTATCATCAGAAACGTCAGATTCCCGGATTTACGATTGAAGCCATCCCAGATGATACATGGTTTATTAACCGTGATGATAATCACCGCTTGGCAATCATCGTTTCCCTTCGGCTCATCAACAAATCCGGTAGTCCAATCCGGATTCAGCAATGTAAACTCAGCGGCTATTCGCCAAAGGGCGCGCCCGCAGAGTTGGTGTTAGATGGCTACGACAAAACAATTGGGCTGGAATACCCAAAGTATGATCCCTTTGAGCCCGGACAGGAGTACATCGTTAATCCCTACACCGAGCAGCAGATGTGGATTTTCTATGAATCAGGAGCGGTAACAATGACCAATATCCTCCGGGCTCCAATCATCATCAAAGATGCTAACCGGCAACGGAAGGCAATCCAGCTTGAAGTTCGCCGCAGTATGCAGCAGGTTATGCTCTATCGTGAGGCTGCGATGCGGTGGTGAACTGACAAACTCCGAATCATGCCGGAAGTTAGCAAATTTTCAATCCGATTGTAGGCGACAATAACCCCTTGGCATGTAGGGAAATATTTTAACATATGTGAAAATTTCTATTGATTTTTGTTGAAAAACCTGTTATAATAACGCAAGTTGCCACTTACTAGGAAACGTTAAAAACCGTGGAGAATGAAAACTAAATTGAGTCAATTACCGCTCGTAGTGGATTGACAAATCCACTGCACAAGATACCTAGCACATTGCACAACAGCATACCAGACACGATGGGACGATAATCCGGGCTCAATTCGCCCGGATTGTTGCGCGACACACCGGGGATTTTTCGAGATATCAATCTCGCTCCACAGGTGAGGCGAGCACGCCCAACCTACAAATTATTGACAGTTACAGATTTCCAATTGGCGATAGCAACATGTCAACACGTCCTAGTAACCTGGGTTATAATATCCTAGTGAGGGCAGGTATTTGATTTGTTCGCATATTCCGAAATACTGGAGGGCAAAAATGGCTGAAGATACAAAAAATGAACTTGTTCCTGTCGCGGACTACGAGGTCTTAGATCAGGTCGATGACCAAGCGATTGTTGAAATGATGACGGGACAAGCCATTCAAGATTACGTCTACTCGTTTAAGCAGGGTGGAAAGACAGTCGAAGGGTTAACGCTTGCGGGGATAAACGAAGCCGCAAACCGCCGAGGCGGGATTCAGGTCGATGATGTGCGGTACGAAGAGCGTGAACGGTCCTGGTTGGTCATAGCCAAGGCGACGGATACAGTAACCGGCTCGTCACGGTACGGAGCGTATGAGCAGTCAAAACGGATGGGTAATCGCGAGGATTCCTTTGCGTTCACAAAAGCGGTCCACAAAGCCCAGCGCAACGCTGTCAAACAGCTCCTCCCTGTTGCAGTCATCAAAGAGGTACTTAACTTCTACCTCCATCGACACGCGGGGGGTGAAGGGGCTCAGATGAGCTTACCGAGTGCAGCTGCAACCGGTAAGATTTCCAATGCACAGAAAGCCGCGTTTGCAATGGCTAGCAAGCTGGAAAGCAAGCTCGAAGAACAGAGCATCACAAAATCCGATTTTTGGAGCTATGTCAAACGTCGCTACGGCGTTGAATCCCGTAACGATATGACCGAGCTGCAATGGACTCAACTCTCTGCTGAATTACAAGCCGGGGCCTCCATACCAGAGCTTTTCAAGGAGTTGGTAGGGCGCATCCATCAACTGGACGCTGCGGTGAAAACGAGTGAAGTCCCCGAAAATTCTGAATCGCCCCTCACACTAAATGAGAAGGGGACTGATTCAGAATACACAGAGGCAGAGACACCGTCTAAAGATTCGGAGGAAGGGGGAAATACTCCGTTTTGAAAACCGTTGAGACAATTGGCTCCCTGCTGTCTGGATCTGACCACATTCTTTTGTAAGTATCCGTGTAACCTTTGGTGCGAGTTAGTGAAACTGTCGTTCCCCCATCGTTCAAGAGCTCATTGGTTCAGAAGTTCATTCATGAACCAATGAACAAATTATTTTCACGTTTCACTCTCGGTCTCAACAGCTACAAACTCGCACCATTGGTTGTGTGGGAGCAGGTTTCAACTTTTCTCCCCTACGATAATATATCCATAGTTGCAGGAGGATAAGATATGCAACGTCTTTTCTTCGCGCTCGGCTCTGGCTTTGCGCTGATTGCTGTGATAACGGGTGCTTTTGCTGCCCATGCCCTGAAAACGAGGTTATCGCCGGATATGTTCACAACCTTTGAGGTCGCTGTGCGTTATCAAATGTATCATGCACTGGGGTTGATTGCTGTGGCTTGGGCTGCATCGCAGTGGAGCAGTCAACTAATCTCTGCATCCGGCTGGTTATTTGTGGCTGGCATCGTTATTTTTTCGGGAAGCCTCTATATCCTATCGCTAACCGGTGTCCGCTGGCTCGGCGCAATAACGCCGATCGGCGGAGTCGCCTTTATCATCGGTTGGGGATGTCTCCTGTGGGCGATAATCAGAAGCTGAACGGGTGTCACCAAAGGAGTAGGCATACTCCGTATGCCGTAACCATGGTGCAATCCATGCTCACCTTTCATGTACTACAGTTTTAGATTGATTATAACAGGAGATTTATGCTATCATAATCCAAGTTGCTAGTTTCCCTGTAAGGGCGGGGCCCCCGCCCGTTTCTACCTTTCGTATCACGTTTCACGTTCTATTGCTAATGTATAGGATTCGTCAGTTTAATGAACTAGTAAACTAACATAATTGAGGTAACAACAATGGCAAAAATTACAATGTTCAAAGGTTACGAAGGTGAACCACCGATTCCCAAGCCGAGGGAAAAGGTGCTCCCCAATGTTGTCAGGGCACAGGATGGCGTGCCGGTGAAATATCCCGATTGCGAAGGGATTGGCGTACGTGTGGTCCATCCCGCCAACCCACAGGCACCCGCTCAGAATCTGGGACTGGTGATGTTCTATATACCCCCTCACGTTGTGCTAGAGCCGGGCAGCCACCACACCGAAGAATGCTATGTCATTTTACGTGGGAACGGCGTTATGACACTCGCCGACCAGAAAGTCAATGTGCAGGAAGGCACCTTTATCCATCTGCCGCCATGGTGCGAACACGGCATTGAGAACACAGGAAATGAGACGATGGAGGTACTCATCTGTACCTCACCGCCGAATCCGTAGCGGGTAGATTTCAGCACTTGTACTTAATTTATTATCCGTCCGATGTGCAATCAATTGCACGACTACTAATTGTCGGCTCCATCCTCATTGGTCTGACAGTGTACTTGCGAGGAGGTGACTCATGGCAGAATTAACGGAAACAGAAATTTTAGAAGAATTGCGAAACTACGATACACCATCAATCACCAACGTTGTTGCTACCTACCCGAAAAACCCGCTTTGTCTTGGGCTTTATAATCCCTGGACGGAGAACTGGTATACCGACCAATCCATCCGCTGTATGTATCCCGAATTAGGCCGGCTCGTTGGATATGCGGTCACATGCGTGTATGGATTGCCGGACCCGAATTACTCGCGTTTGTCCTTTATGGATGTCATTGACGCACTCGATGCATCAAAGAAGCCGACGATTCTAGTCTTCCAGCAAAAGTTTCCGCCTCAACTCGCCGCGAAGGCAGGCCTAGCGGGCGGAAATATGACAGCTGCGATGAAGGCAGTCGGCTGCGTCGGCGCCATATCTAATGGTCCCTCACGAGACATTGATGAAATTCGTCCCATGAAATTTCAGTATATGCTCAGCGGTGTCACGGCAGGACACGGCGATATGGCTGTACATGCAGTCAATGTGCCCGTCTCGGTGGGAGGGATGGATGTTTCCCCGGGTGAGCTTATCCACATGGACGAAAATGGGGCTTGCAAGTTTCCAGCCGATAAGGCGGAAGCAGTTCTGAATAATGTCAAGGCATTATTACAAGAGGAAGAAACCCGGATTAACGCGCTGAAAACTGCGAAAACTGCAGCGGACGTCCGAGCCGCCTTCGGCGGTCAATCATATGCCGCCAAAGACGAGGAAGATGACTCGTAGCAGCATCATCTTCAAAAGGTTCATAGCAAAAGAAAATACAGAACAGCTTAGAGCCCCGAGTTTTTTGTTGAAAACTCGGGGGCTTTGCACGGTTTCTTAACATGAGCGTTTCAAAGACGAGTATTGACCTTTGTAGTGATAACTTCGGTCGTTTCCGAAATAAGCCTACAGTTAGGAATCCAAATCACTGTCACGCACAATACATAATGCACGATGTCTCGTACCTGCTTGCCGCACTTCTAATCGGGGTGCTCTCTGCCCCAATTTCTGCCCTCACCGATCCGGAGATTGACACAATGATAGCCGAAATGACAATCGAGGAAAAAGTTGGACAGCTCATTATGGTCGGCTTCGAGGGGCCCCAAGCCAACGAAGCGATTGAAACCCATATCAGCGAACGGTTCGTCGGTGGGGTTGTCCTCTTTAGTCAAAATATCCAATCCCCGAAACAGACGGCGGAACTAACGAACGAACTCCAAGGATTGGCACGAGCAACGACGCATCAAATTCCGTTGTTTATTGGGATCGATCAAGAGGGAGGTTGGGTCATCCGCTTGAGAGAGGGTGCGACGGTGCTGCCCGGCAATATGGCGTTGGGCGCGACCGATTCGACAGAATTGGCAGAGCGCGCAGGAGAAATCACCGCCGTTGAGCTCGCCGCAGTGGGGGTCAACCTCAACTTTGCGCCGGTCATGGATGTCAACAACAATCCGCATAATCCCGTTATCGGGCACCGTTCCTTCGGCGAATCGGCAGAACTCGTTTCCCGTTTGGGAGTCGCTTACATCCGCGGATTACAACGCAACGGTGTGCTGGCAACTGCAAAGCATTTCCCCGGACACGGAGATACCGCCGTCGACTCACACTTCGACCTGCCAACCGTGAACCATGACAGGGAACGCGTCCACGCCCTCGAGCTGCAACCCTTTCAAGCCGCGATTGAGGCCGATGTCGCTGCAATCATGACAGCGCATATTGTCTATCCTGCTTTCGATGACAATTTACCCGCTACGCTTTCACCGACTCTCTTGACAAATCTCTTGCGAAAGGAACTCGGCTTTAACGGCTTGCTCATCACCGATGACATGGAGATGAAGGCAATTGACGATCGCTACCGATCGGGTGAAGCTGCGGTTATGGCGGTTGAAGCCGGGGCAGACATAGTGATGGTACTCTGGACACCTACAAAGCAAATTGAAGTCTTTGATGCACTGCTATCGGCGGTCAAAAGCGGACGTATCTCCCAAGCCCGGTTGGACCAATCTGTTAAGCGTATCCTGAAAAGCAAGGGGGCGGCGTTTGACCGACGCTTCGTTGATGTCGATGCAGTGGACAAGGCTGTCGGGGTGAATGCACATAAACAACTCGCGCAAACAATCGCATCGCGGGCAATTACAATGGTGAGGAATCGAAATAACATCCTGCCATTAGCGTTAAAGCCAGAAACCTCCGTCCTAATCCTGAGCACATCATCGACTTTATTCGATAGATTTAAAGCACATCACCCGAACACGAGTGAGGCAAGAATCCCGGAGAAAACGGCTGGCGCGCAAGGCCCGCTCCAACTCCCTCCTCAAGTAGAAGCCGCCGAGGTCATTATCGCTGGCATCACGAATCACGAACAAGCAGCACTCGTCCAGCAGTTCAGCTCGGGGACGACCCCTGTCATCGTCATCGCGTTCGGTTCACCCTACACGCTCCGGGACTGTCCCTTTGTCTCCGCGGCCCTCGCTGCTTACGATAGCCATGAGGCCTCTGTGTCTGCAGCCATCGAGGTGATTGTCGGGGCCCGGGAGGCTCAAGGCAAGCTGCCGATTCAATTGTCAATTGAACCGTAGGACGATTCATCACTCTCAGATCGCGGCGCGGCTTAGATAGACATATCCGAGCCAATTCTCACCTATCCCCTCTTGGTTTGTAGTAGGTTAATTCATTGCCCAGCCTGTCAGTGGAAGAAGGTCAACACCAATGCAATCCACGACGAAAGTGTGGATATCGAAACCGTATCACAACTACCTGTGATATGGTAAAATAACACAAGTTGTCCCCTAAAGCCCCGGCGGGGCGATATGTGTGTCCCGTTGGATTGATGTGCTGAACCCGTAGGTCGAGATTCATATCTCGACACAAAACTGTCAATTTTGGAAAATCACTCCAATGTAGGGGCAGGTTGCATCGCAGTGGAAATCCCGATCTATCGGGCCCCTTATTCCCGATGCGTTGGAGGCTTGTGCCTGCCCAAAACACGGACGGACTTGCGCTAAGCTCGGACCATGGATTCATAGCGCAAAAACGATTTCTAAAAACTCGCACGATTCCTTGGTTCACAGTCCCAGACAGTTTGTGCTAAGGGGAAAAGATGTGATACAGCGCAACCCCAACGGAACGAATTGTTCACATAAGCCTTCACGTTATACGCCGATTGGACGAACTTTCTTCAACACCGGAAAGAATCCGTCTACCCTATTGACTCAAAAGGTGTTAATGATGAACATCCACGACAGCGGCTATAAGAAACTATTCTCAAATCGTACCATATTTCAGCAACTCCTTGAGACATTCGTCAACCAAGAATGGGTCGCTCAGCTGGATTTCAACAACTGTGAACCCCTAGATAAATCCTTTATCTCCGAACACTACAAAGAAACCGAGAGTGACTTAATCTACAAAATCCAGTTTCATGACCGTGAGGTCTACATCTATATTCTCATCGAGTTTCAATCCACCGTTGACCCGTTCATGGCGTTGCGTGTCCTCAACTACATCACCAACTTTTACATGGATTTTCTCGTCAATAACAGAGGTGTTAAAAGGCTGCCGGCAGTTTTTCCAATCGTGTTGTATAATGGAGAAGCATCTTGGACGGCCCCGGTGAATCTTTCGACGTTGATTGAGCGGGACCCACCCCTCGGTGCCTTCGCCTTAGATTTTCAGTATTTCCTAATTGCTGAGAACCAATACAGTCAGGAAGCGTTGTTGACCATCCGAAACATAGTATCAACTTTGTTTTTGGCAGAATCACATTACGATTTAGATTTGCTGGAGGTAGAGCTGTTGAATCTGTTTTCTTCGGAGGTGGACAAACAGGCGGTCAGTTTGTTTTTAAACTGGTTCAGGCAGTTGGCTCTCCATGGTCGGATAGGATCATCAGATTACGAATCGCTTGATTTCATTTACCGCAGTGAAGAGGAGGTGAGTACGATGTTAGTAACAGCGTTAGAGCGAGAAAGGCGTCAGATTTTTCAAGAAGGTCTGCTTGAGGGCAAGCAGGAAGGTCTGCTTGAGGGCAAGCAGGAAGGACGAATCGAAGGGAAGGTTGAAACTGCCAAGGCGATGCTTGCCAAGGGAATGGAGATGACGCTCATCTCCGAAATCACCAATCTTCCAGAAGCACAACTCTCACAGTTGAAAGACAGGCTTTCCTCAATAGAGGAATAAGAGCAATGCTAATCACCGCTTTCAACGTGGCTTTGGGACGTGAGGCAGTGCACAAAATCCTATCCATTATATCAGGAAACTGTCTTTACCGGACCCAGATGGGGAAACCTGTCGGAACTGCTTGGACACCTTGTTGGCGATAAACCCTAGAAACTCAAAGGAATTTCACCATGCTCACACTCGATTTTTAAGGAAAACAACATATCTACGCCTACCATCTCACCGTCCCCTACCGGCCAATTGGAGCAAACGATTGGAATTCATGGTAATCCCCAAGACTGCCTCTGTCAACTCAGCGGCGGCTGATATATCCGTTCCCAGCTCTGCCTCAAGGAATAGTCGTCCACGCGTAATCTGGCTGATGAGCACTCCTCACATAAATCACCCTGTCCGTAGTAGCGCAATTCATTGCGCGTTTGTCCCTATCTGTGTCCTCCGCTGAATCCGTGATTCAGACAATAATTATGAGCACCCCTCACTCAAGTTATCCTCATTCACCAAGAGTTACAGAGGGCTATTTAACGAGTTGACAATGGCACACGCATACATCGGTTTTGGATCTAACATAGACGACCGCTTCATCTATATCACCCAAGCACTGCGGCTGCTGTTAGAAGCAGATGGCGTCTTGCTAATACAAATCTCCTCCCTCTACGAAACCGAGCCTGTCGGCTATGAAGAACAGGATTGGTTTCTGAACGGCGTTGTCGCTGTCGAAACCGGTCTATCACTCCATCGGTTGTTGGCGTTGCTAAAGGGTATTGAAGGAGGCGTTGGACGACAGCATCGTACCCGTTGGGGACCACGAGAGGTAGATTTGGATCTCCTAATCTACGACCAATGTTCCATCAATACGCCGGATCTGATTGTGCCGCACCCCGAAATGCACCGACGCAGTTTTGTCCTTATCCCTTTCGCTGAGATTGCCCCCGACGTTCTCCACCCAAGCCTTCAACAAAATATCCGAACCCTGCTCTCCAATTTGACTGATGAGAAAACCGTCAAACTCGCGGCACCACCGCCGGACATCGTTCCAAAGGATCGGACCAAATGCCATACAACCCACAAAACCCATTAATTGTTCAGAGTGATCGGACAGTTCTCCTTGAAGTTGACAGCCCACTTTATGAAGCAGCGCGAGACGCGCTTACTAGCTTTGCAGAGCTGGAAAAGAGCCCCGAACATATCCACACCTATCGCATTACACCCCTTTCTTTATGGAATGCCGCCGCTGCGGGGATGGAGGTCGGGGCTATCTTGGATGCGCTCGATGAGTATACCAAATACGACGTGCCGCAAAACATAATCGCCGAGATTATTGATTATGTCTCTCGCTACGGGCGCGTTAGATTGATGAGGCACGCCGACCTGAATCCCGACCGCGTTGGAAATAACGGCTTGGTTTTGCACTCCGACGATCCGGTACTCATGGCTGAAATTGCTCATAGCGAATCGGTGAGAAATCTGCTCGGTAAGCCAATAGACCCCCAAACCATCTCCGTTCCCTACCACCTTCGCGGACACATCAAGCAAGCGTTGATTAAGATTGGCTTCCCAGTGAAAGACCTTGCGGGGTACGTCCGCGGCAGCTATCTGGAGATTGCACCCCGGCCGATAACACAATCGGGGGCAGGCTTCAACCTGCGCGACTATCAGCGCGATGCAGCAGAGGTTTTTCATCTGGGAGGAGACGTGCGCGGCGGCAGCGGTGTGATTGTCCTCCCTTGTGGTGCAGGAAAAACCATTGTTGGGCTTGGCATTTTGTTCGAGACCAAATGTCACACCCTAATCCTTTCGACCAACACAATTGCTGTACGCCAGTGGATCAATGAATTCCTTGATAAGACGACGATTGCACCGGAAGATATCGGCGAATACACCGGCGACCGTAAGGAAATCCGTCCAATCACAGTGACCACCTATCAAATCCTGACGTATCGCAAGAGCAAGTCAGAGGCCTTCGTTCATTTGGGAATCTTCTCCGAGATGGATTGGGGCTTGATTATCTACGACGAGGTTCACCTGTTACCCGCCCCTGTGTTTCGGATGACTGCGGAGATTCAGGGGAAACGTCGCCTCGGATTGACTGCGACCCTGGTGCGAGAAGATGGCAGGGAAGACGATGTATTCAGCTTGATTGGACCGAAGAAGTATGATGTCCCTTGGCGAGAATTGGAACGGCAGGGCTGGATTGCGACCGCTGAATGCACCGAAATCCGGGTAGACCTGCCCGAACACCTGCGGATGAGTTACGCTGTCGCTAGCGCAAGGCAGAAGTTCCGCATCGCTTCCGAGAATCCGAACAAATTTACCATTGTACGCGAACTGATTGAGCGACACCAAGCTAATCAAGTACTTATTATTGGGCAGTATATCGACCAACTCAAGGGGATAGCGCAGCACCTGAATGCACCCCTGATTATGGGGCAAACCCCGAACCTTGAGCGAGGCAAACTCTATGATCAGTTTCGGCGAGGAGAGATTAAGCTGCTTGTCGTTTCCAAGGTGGCTAACTTTGCGATTGACCTCCCCGATGCGAATGTTGCGATTCAGGTGTCCGGCACATTCGGTTCACGTCAAGAGGAAGCCCAACGCCTCGGACGCATCCTCCGGCCCAAAACGGACGGTTCGCTCGCACACTTCTACTCAATCGTCACCCGCGATTCGCGAGACCAGGAATTTGCAATCAACCGCCAACTTTTCCTCACCGAGCAAGGCTACCGATACACTATCCGCTACGGGCACGAGTATAATCCATGAAAGATGGGGCGGGGCACGCTTCGCTATAATTGCCCAACTTGCTAGGAGTAGGCATACGCCGTATGCTGTAACCTCAAAAATTCATTAGTTCCAGAGTTCATCAATTGCATCAATGAACCGATGAACCATCATAGCCACGGCGAGGCGATATGTGTATAGCAATCTCGAATTTGCACACCCTAAAGTCCCGGGGCGACATGTACAACTTACGTTATCCGAGTAGATTTGGTTGTTTCTAGTAGCTGTCAAGATATGAATCTCGACCTACTGGCTTAGTTGATATTTGACAAATTGAATCAACAATTGTGCTTCCAAACTATCAGTAATGTATAGTGGATACTTTGGCTAACCCTGACCAAGTTCGTCGAGATTCTCGTCTTGACAACGGGAGGAGATATTGAAGGGGAACGCGCCTAACATTTCAAGACGACCGTAAAGCAGATATTCTGTACATAAATACCTGCGTTCCGTATCCAGGACAGGAGAGCGAAGAACTTGGGGATAAAGTCATCGCACGATTTAATCTTGAAACCGACGAAATCGAAAATATTGAGGTGCTGTTTTTTTTACCCGATTATTACGTCAGGAACCTTTTCAGTTGCCGATTTCCGACCACCTACATCTGTACAAAAGGTGAATTAAGTTAGAATTGAGACCATCCGTAGCGCGTTGCCTCGTCTTGTGAGCATGGGCACTACTTCGGTTAGTAAGTCAGGAGCGAAAAATGGATGAAAACGTACAGGACTATCTGTTTGATCTCCAAGGTTATCTCGTCTTAGAAAACGCAATCTCGGTGGAAGATTTGGACGAGATGAACCGGTGGATAGACGACCACAAATCTTATGTCGAAAAACCGTGGTCCACCAATGATAATCCACGTGAAAGAGGTCGCTGGATTGGGCACGTGGAAACGCACACATACAATGAAGAAAACGGCGTCAACTTTCAGAATATCATTGAGGGCGGTGCTGTTTTTGAGAAATTGATAGATTATCCCGCTTGGATTGACTTGGTCAAGAAGTACATCCACTCTTCCGTAAATGGGCTTTCTATCCACGAGAACTTTCTCAATGTCCGTGGGCCCGGTGGTTACATCCACATTCACTGCGGTGGACATGTCCCACTCAGTTATTTGACCTTTCGCCAGAACAACACAGGTGAATGGATGGTAGGTCAAATCAACGTATTGATGGCACTCAACGATATCGGTGAAGGCGACGGACCCACTGTCCTCATACCGGGCAGCCATAAATGTACCGAAATTCACCCTCGACTGAATGTGGACGGTAGAGGCTTGGTTTACGATGGTCTAAGCGGTAAGCCAGCCGGAACAGCCATCGCTGTGAAGGAGATGTATCTGAATGCGGGAGATGTCTTGCTATTCACCGATGCGATAACACACGGGTCTGCAGAACGTACCAATCCCGGTTATCGTCGGACGATTGTCTATCGCTACTCCCCAAGATATGTGCGCGAGCGATTCAACTATCACATTTCAGAGCAACTGTTAGGACGTTTGAACCCAGAAAGACGGGCGATTATTGAGCCCATTGCGCCACGACGACCGCCAGCCATATAGGAACACGGTTCAAGGGTAGAGACCAAACTGATGAGATATGGAATCAGCGCCGCTGCATTAATCACACAGCAGAAGCGACTGCTATTAGTCAATCACAGAAGGAGCGGGCAGTACGATTTTTGGGTGCCACCGGGGGGAAAATTACAGGGGGCAGAATCCATCTTCGATTGTGCGCGACGCGAGACGATGGAGGAAACAGGTCTATCTGTTGTGTTAGATCGCATCGTCTATATCGTCGAATATACCGAAACTGACTATCACTTCTGCAAATTTTTTATTCGATGCAAAAGGTTTGAAGGGACCCTCACGCTTGGCAATAGAGAACCGGGGGAAACCTTTCTCGTTGATGTGCGTTTCTTTTCCAAGGCGGATATGAAGGGGCTGGATGTACGCCCCCCAATTTTGAAGGAGCGTTTTTGGGACCACCTTGAGTCAGGATTTCCACAGACACGGTACTTGGGGATTAAAAAAATAAAGACGCGTTGAAATTGGAATTTCCCAACCCGTCCAATATGGTATGCCCGGGTTGGGAGAAGGTGGATTCTTAGATGGATATAGAGGGGACATGACAAATCCTATGTCAAAGACCGGTGCTGAATTGCTGATAGAATCCTTGGTTTCCGCGGGAGTTAAGCATATCTTCTCACTCTCTGGCAACCAGATTCTCTCCATATATGATGCGAGCATTGGACGCGAGGTTGACCTCATCCACACACGCCATGAAGCAGCAGCGGTGCACATGGCGGATGGATGGGGACGTTTGACCGAACAGCCGGGGGTGGCACTGTTGACCGCGGGCCCCGGGCACTGTAACGCAATCTCCGCGCTCTATGTCGCATTGATGGCAGAATCGCCGGTGGTGCTATTAAGCGGGCATTGCCCTCACGCACAAATCGGCAGCGGCGCGTTTCAGGAGATAGATCAAGTCGCTACCGCCAAGCCAGTTACAAAAGCGGCGTGGTTGGTAGAAGACACCGACCATCTGGACGAAGCCATTGCTGCTGCGTTCTCTCTCGCTTGCGAAGGGCGTCCCGGTCCGGTTCACCTGAGTCTACCCACCGATGTCTTGGAAGCCCCCGTCGCTTCCCATCCCCTTCAAAGAACGGATAAAGATGCTACATCCACAAGTGTTGCCTCAACAAGGGACCTGGACGATATACTCCACCAACTCGCCGAAGCAACCCACCCACTCATCTTGGCAGGACCCGCAATGGGACGCCCCTTGCGATGGACGGAGGTAGAGCGGCTGTCGGAGGCAACAGGTATCCTCGCACTTCCGATGGAAAGCCCGCGGGGGGTCAACGATCCGTGGCTGCATCAGGCGACAAATTGCTTGAGCAAAGCAGACCTTGTATTGTTAGTGGGCAAGAAACTGGACTTCTCACTACGCTTCGGGCAACCTCCCTTTTTCGATGAAGGGTGTCGTTTTATCCAGATTGACGCCGATGCGTCGCAGCTGCGCCCGGAAAAACAGGTTGTCCTGACAATACACGGGGAACCAACGGGCATAGTGCGTCAGTTGACAGCCGCAGCACAAGCCCTTGGACGCTCGCAAAGGAAAGGGCAGCACGATTCTTGGCGGGCAGAAGTTAGGGCAGCGCGAACGGCTACTCCTACCGAATGGGAGCAGCCACGTGGTTCTATGGAACAACCCATTCACCCGTTGCGCGTATGTGCGGCACTTCAACCGCTCCTCGATGAGGGCGCACTATTCGTCAGCGACGGCGGCGAGTTTGGACAGTGGGTACAAGCGGGGTTGGAAGCACAGCAGCGTCTCATCAATGGACCCTCAGGTGCTATTGGCAGTGCTATCCCGATGGCACTCGCAGCAAAATTGGCACAGCCGCAACGCCCCGTTTTCGTTTTCTTAGGCGATGGTACATTCGGCTATCACGCAATGGAATTCGATACCGCGCTGCGCTACCACCTACCTATCATTGCTATTGTAGGAAACGATGCACGTTGGAATGCAGAGCATCAGTTGCAGATTCAGAATTATGGAGAGGGACGCACGGTCGGTTGTGAATTATTGCCCTCACGTTATGACAAAGTGGTCGAGGCGTTGGGAGGGCATGGAGAGGTTGTCCAGCACCCAACCGACCTAACCCATGCGGTTGAGCGTGCGCTAACGTCGGGGTTACCTGCTTGCATCAACATCGCCATTGAAAGTGTGAGTGCCCCGACATTCCAGGCGAGCCGTTCAGTAATGTGCTAATGAACCGATGAGCGGCTACCATGTATTGCGGACCGGCACCCCTTCTTTCTCAAGATAACGTTTGATATGCTCAATTGAGAATTCACCATAATGGGTAATCGAAGCGACAATGGCGGCATCGGCATTACCCTCTATGAAGACATCGCGGATATGTTGCGGATTGCCTGCACCGCCAGAAGCAATGACGGGGACCGGAACAACCGCCGCTATTGCCTTTGTCAGCTCTATGTCATACCCCGCTTTTGTTCCATCCTGATCAATACTGTTGACCACAATTTCGCCCGCGCCCAATTCCACACCGCGTTGCGCCCACTGGCGGGCATCCAGTCCCATTGGACGACGCCCGCCATCAATGTAGATTTCAAAACCACTTGGGATTTCATCATTTTTCGGGACCCGCTTGACCTGCATACTCAACACTACGCACTGACTACCAAATGCTTTTGCCCCCTCTGCGAGGAGTTGTGGATTCCTCACCGCGCCGGAGTCGATACTTACCTTCTCCGCCCCCGCGAGGAGGACGCGGCGCATATCATCCAGCGTTCGTAACCCACCGCCCACGGAGAACGGGATGAAAATCTCTGCCGCGACCGCTGAAACGACATCAATCATAATGTCGCGCCTCTCGTTGCTGGCAGTGATGTCATAAAACACAAGCTCGTCCACCCCGCCTTCATAGTACGCCCGCGCCATCTCGACCGGATTGCCGACATCAATATTGCCTTGAAAAGCGATTCCTTTTGTGACCTTGCCCGCTCGAACATCGAGGCACGGAATAATTCGTTTGGTAATCATAAAGGGGTTCTCAATTGTTGATTCGTTATTCTGGGTTGTCGTTTTCCGGCATTGACTGATAAATTTTGAACGCTCGCAACTGATCGATAGCCCGGATAATTCGCGGATCATATTCGTACTCATCAAGATCGTTTGTCGTCTCGCGCGCAATTGCGAGTTTCAACCCAACGTTGCTCAAGACAATCCCTTCCTCTGTCAGCGAATTGACCAGTCGTTGGTATTCTCTCAGTAGGGAGGCAGCTTTGGTATCCTCTTTTGAGGCGCGCTGGGCCGTTTCCAACTGAGCGAGGATGTCAACACCGTTTTTTTCAATAAAACTCTTGATTGACTCATGTTTTTGAAGTTTCCGCAGCATCTGAATTTCAGAGCGACTGAACCATGGATCTTCAATATCAGGAACGATACCAATTTTGTGAATGTCAACCCCATTCGGGCTATAGTAATGTGCCACTGTCAGTTTGACAGCGGCACCACCGTTCAGTGAAAACACTTGCTGCACAGAGGCTTTCCCAAAGGTCTTTTCCCCCATAACCAAGCCACGTCCATGATCTTTTATGGCACCGGCAACAATCTCGGAAGCACTTGCGCTGCCGCCGTTGACAAGGACGATGAGGGGGTAACGCTTTTGCTGTTTGCCTTCCTTGGCACGGTATTCCTTGCGCGGGGCCTTGCCTTGTGTATAAACAATCAATTGTTCAGACTCCAAAAAATCACTGGCGACCTCAACCGCAGATTGAAGTGAGCCGCCCGGGTTGGATCGGAGATCCAAAATGAGTCCCGTTATTTCCTGCTGATTAAAGGTTTCAAACGCCTTATCCACGTCATTGGCCGTGTTATCGATCCGGAATTGGTTTATCCGGATATATCCAATATCTTCCTTGAGAATCTTGGATTCGACACTCGGGTATTGGATAACATCTCGTGTCAGCACGAGTTCCAGCGGCCTAGGTTCACCCTCGCGGACAATCGTGATGCTGACTTGCGTTCCCGGCTCACCTCGAAGACGTTCAACAGCGTCAGTCGTTGTCATGTTGGCTGTCGATTCACTTTTAATCTGGCTAATAATGTCGCCACTCTGGAGGCCCGCTTTATCGGCAGGTGTGCCTTTGAATGGGGAGATGATGGTGAGCCGATCATTCCGGATACCAATCTCCATGCCGAGTCCGCCGTAAGTGCCACGACTCTCTGTGCGAAAGTCCGAATAGTTTTCGGGGGGGAAAAATTGACTGTACGGATCCAGCGTCCGCAACATCCCTCGAATCGCACCATACATGAGGGGTTTGGAATCAGGAGTATCCAAATGATTCTGTTGAATGTGCGCCAACACTTCTGAGAGCAGCGAGATATTCTCTAATAGTTCATCATCCAATATACCCTTGGACGGGTTGTTTCCCCCCTGTGTAAGCCCTAGGGTCGGTTGCAAGAATAGGATGAGAACCAAAACAATGAGACGACCGAGTAAATTGAGCCGATAGAATTGATACGATTTTCGTTTTTGCATAGTGACTATTATCCCATCCTAAAAAAAAAGCGATATAAACGTCTGCTGTAAGATATGCGAAATGCAATGTATGCCGCAACCACATAATAGAGCAGATCAATCCACTCCATCCGATGGCGCATGAGCTGCCATACCGATGTGCTGGTCCCCTCTGTCTCCACCAGCTTTGGCTCGTCTGACGGTGCATCGCGCTTCTCGATGATTGCGACCGTGATTGTTTGTGGGGCATTCCATTGAACATCGAGATATTTCCCGAGAAGAATTCCCATGACAGCGAACAGCGCAGCAACTAGACTGATAGAAATCTGCCTTGACCTGCCTGCTAGCAACACACCGGCACCTGTGAGGATACCAATAACAAGCACAATCCACCCGGCGGTGAGGCCGGTCCATTGAATATATTTTGCCCAGAGGGCACCCCCAAGCAGCGCACCAATTAGGCCACCCAACGGTGCGAGCGGGAGATGCCGTGGGGATTTGTATGTACTATTCATTGTGTTTGACCCTTTCTGGGGAGAGGCAGATGCCTATATCTGCCATTTCACTATCTAGCTGTCATCGGCCTCTGAAGCAGCCAGTTGTGCGCGAAGTCTTTCTAATTCGGACTCTATCTGTTGGCGGCGTTGTGCTTCTTCTAGAGCCCGTGCTTCTGCGTGTTGGCGTCGTTGTGCTTCCTCTAGAGCCCGTGCTTCTGCATGTTGGCGACGTTGTGCCTCCTCCAAGGCGCGTGTTTCTGCTTGACGTCTGTGCTCGGCTTCTGCTTGGGCAAACGCCTCGGCCTGCTGTCGAAGCTGCACCTCCTCTGGGGAAGTCGTGATCAGGGTGCCATCAGGTAGATACGGGCGTAAAAGCCGGACCTTGCCGGGGTAATCCTCCCAACGGAACCATAGATTCAAGCTATCGCTAAACAATCCCCCTTCAGCATCTGGCGGGATACCCTCAATTTCACCGGCAGGACTTCGACGCCAACCATGAAATTCTGGCGGCTTGTCCCCTTCGGGTTGATGGATGAAATACTCCGCCACCCCCATGTCAAGGAGGTATTGTCTCAACTTTGCCCCACGGTCCTGAGCCGCTGTGGAATCGGAAAGGAATTCAAACACAACCGTAGGGATAGCACCCTCTGCCCAAGTATAGAAACTCCGCCGCTCTGGATACTTCTCTGCACCTAAGACGACGTAAATATCAGGAGCAACAAACTTCGTTCGATCCCCTTCGCGATAATAGATAAAACTGTCAATACCGATGTAGACAAACGATTCGATGCTAAAATAACGCACGAGTTGGTCGCTGAAAATCCGAATCTGCACGCCATGAAATCCGGTTGCAGCCATTGGCTCATCGTCCTCCGAGGGATAACCCTCGATGTAAACCGTGGGCTTTCCAGTAGCTCTTGGAAAGACCGGCATATATTTCTTTCGCTTGAAGTCAAAACTGTTTAAGGTGCCCATGAGTTCCCTCCACGTTTCACAGAGCCCCCATCAAATCGAGGACAAGTGTGGTCGCTGCCGATGGTGGTCGGTATGCTGCTCAAACGTATACGCCACCTGTAGAATTTTCCCCTCATCAAACGGGGCGGCAAGAATTTGCAAGCCGATGGGTAAAGCGTCCTGCGTCAAACCACACGGTATGGAAATTCCCGGCAAACCCGCGAGGCTCGCCGGCGTTGTCAGGACATCTGAGAGATACATCTGCAACGGATCTGCTGCCCGCTCACCAATTTTGAACGCCGCCGTCGGCGAAGTTGGCGTCACGACCACATCAACTTTTTCAAAGGCTTTATCAAAATCGGATTTAATCAGGGTCCGGACTTTTTGTGCTTTTAGGTAGTAGGCATCGTAATATCCCGAACTGAGTGCGTAAGTGCCGAGCATGATACGGCGCTTAACCTCCTCGCCGAAACCTTCGGTCCGTGTCTTTCTGTACATATCGTCCAACTCTTCAGTGGCTTCGGCGCGGAAACCGTACCGGACACCGTCGTACCGCGCTAGATTCGCGCTCGCCTCAGCGGGCGCAACGATATAATATGTTGCCATCGCGTAGTCGGTGTGGGGTAGGGAGATCTCCTCAATAGTTGCCCCGTTTTCCTGAAGAACCTCGATTGAGCTTCGGACGCTCTCTTCTACCTCAGGATCAATTCCAGCCGTAAAATACTCTTTCGGAATACCAGCTTTGACCCCTTTGAGGTTGTTAATTAAAGACTTGGTAAAATCCGGAACGGGTAGATTTGCCGAAGTCGAATCCATCGGATCATGTCCGCAAATCGCGTTGAGCAGTAAGGCGCAGTCGGTTACATCTTTGGAGAAAGGGCCAATCTGATCCAAGGACGATGCAAACGCCACCAGTCCAAACCGTGAGACGCGCCCGTAGGTTGGCTTCAGCCCCACGACGCCGCACAGGGCGGCAGGTTGCCGAATCGAGCCGCCGGTGTCGGATCCAAGCGAGCAGATCGCTTCGCCGGCAGAGACAACGGCTGCGGAGCCGCCGCTGGATCCGCCGGGGATAGTTTCCAGATTCCACGGATTGCGCGTAGTCTGATACGCCGAATTTTCAGTTGATGATCCCATCGCAAATTCATCCATGTTCGTTTTGCCAAGCATGACAGGTCCCTGCTGATGGAGTTTAGTCATCACGGTTGCGTCGTAGGGGGAGACAAAGTTCCCCAAAATCTCAGAGCCACACGTCGTCAACACACCTTTGGTACAGATCACATCCTTGACCGCAATCGGGATTCCTGCCAACGGAGGCATTTCATCGCCGCGTTGAAAGCCTGCGTCCGCAGCTGCGGCACCCTCAAGTGCAATATCTTCGGTCAGTGTTAAGTAACCTTTTATCTGCCCTTCGACCTCACCAATTCGGTCATACATCGACTGCGTCAGTTCGACAGCAGTAATCTCCCGCGCTTTCAATTTTTCATGAAGTTCGTGGGCTGTTAATTCATATAACGGCATGAAACCTTACTCCTTTAACGATGATTGTGGCAGTGCATTGTCGCTTTCTTCAGTGGAGGTTTCAGGTCTTTTAAGAATCGGCGTATCTTTCTTATCGATCCGCATCCTTTACTCAATTACCTTCGGCACCTCAAAGTATCCCTCCGCCGCGCTCGGGGCCCCTTCCAAAACAGCGTCTCGGTCGTATGAGGGCTTAGCGACATCTGCTTTGACGACATTGCGGATCGGGAGAGGATGCGACGTTGGTGGCACGTCCGTCGTCTCCAACTCATTCAATTTTCCGATATAGTCCAAAATCCGATCGAGTTGATGCGTAAACTGCTCGATCTCTTCTTCGTTAAACTTAAGACGTGCGAGGGTTGCAACATGTTGCACATCGTCAGTTGTAATTGTTGCCATCTGATTCTCCTCGTTTATCATTATTCATTACTGAGATTGGTGGGCAGAGTAATATTTTGCACACAACTCAGAATTTCTGTACAGTATCCTTCAACAATCATAAGTTCATGGGATTGGAGTATTTCAGCGCGATTATGGGCTAAGGGATTTCTACACTTCGCAAGCAACTTTTTCCGTTCGTCCCAGTAATTCGGATCGTTACCGAAGATTGGTTGAAAGTGCTCTTGCCACAACCCTCTAGCGAAAATAATCTCAAACAGGTCCGCAGGATAGGTAAAATCAATCAAATTCTGTGATGCTCTATCTCCAAATGATTTTTCTTCTTTCTGCGTAGGTCTGGCCTCCATGCCCTCCCCCGACCCATCAGGTTTTACATCAATTGGTTCCAAGTCTGATTTTGGTGCCTCATCTCCGGAGCTTTCCCAAAGACCAATCATTTCGGTAAGAATGGTTACTGGACCATTACTGGCTTCCACTGTAATATGTTCCTGTCCAATCTCCGTAAGAATACCAGAAATTTCTCTGCCAGTTTTTAGCGAAAATTTAATAGGGCTTCCGAGGGGCACCTTTTGTTGAATCAATCTTGCTAGCATAACCCATCTCCATTCTGTAGTGTTGTGATTGTGTAATTTTGAGGAGACAAATAACTCATGAACCCATTAAATTGATGTGTTGCCTGTATACTATCTAATCTTTTGCAACCGCGTATGCGCTGCAGCGAACACTTTCTCAGAACCACGTTCAAACCGCACGGCGATACGCATATTAAATCCATACCCAGTGATGGCGGTAATCTTTCCTCTGCCAAACTGCGCGTGGTATACAACGTCCCCAACGTCGTAATGGAACGGCACTGCGTCGTCAAAATCGGGTTCATCGGGATCGTAGGTCGAAACCACCGGTCGCCGGGGCGATTCGTAAGCATTTCCCTGATCACACAGTTCGGGCGGAATCTCTTCGATGAAGCGCGAAGGGATGCGATAATCGATGTCGCGGTACAACCGCCGGGAGCGGGCATGCGTCAGATAGACATGCTCCTGTCCGCGTGTGAGTCCAACGTAACACAGTCTGCGCTCCTCCTCAAGTTCCGCTTCGCTGTTATAAGAGCGTTGATGCGGCAACAACCCCTCCTCGATTCCGACCATGAAGACGATCGGAAATTCCAACCCTTTCGCGCTATGCAGCGTCATCATCGTCACCACATCGCTCTTATCCTCCATGCTGTCGATATCGGAAGCTAATGTAATCTTTTCCAAGAAACCCGCTAATGTCGGCTCTGGGTCACTTTCTTCGTACTCCGCGACCGCTGCGATTAACTCACCGAGGTTCTCTTCGCGGCTCTGGGCCTCAATCGTGCCCTCGCTTCTCAAAGTTTGAAGATAGCCGGAGCGGTCAAGCAGGTCCTCCGCCGTGCGTGCCGGCGGATCGTTTGGGTGGAACGACATGATTAATTCAGCGAATGCGCGTACCCTGTTTTTCGCGCCATTGTTCAGTGTTGACACCTCCCCGACACACTGAATCGCTTCAAATAGAGGGATGCCTGCCTCGTAGGCGTAATCCTCAATCTTCTGTACTGTTGCAACGCCGATCCCTCGGCGCGGCACATTGATGATACGTTTGATGCTAATCGTGTCAGCAGGATTGACAATCACCCGCATATAAGCCATGATGTCTTTGACCTCCATCCGCTCGTAGAATCGGATGCCACCGACAATCTGATACGGAATATTCGCGCCTCGCAGGGCATCTTCAAATGTACGGGATTGAGCATTGATCCGATAAAAGATAACACAGTCGCCGTATTTCCGCCTGCGCCCCCGCCACTCCCGAATCTGCCGCAGCACATAGTCCGCCTCACGGATATCGTCCGGCGCTTCATGCAGGGTGATTGCACTCCCCTTCCTGTTTTCTGTCCAGATCTGCTTCTCCTTGCGCTTCTGATTGTTACGGATGACATGATATGCGGCTTCAAGGATATTTTTCGTTGAACGATAGTTCTGCTCTAAGCGTAAGACTTTCGTATCTGGATAGCCCGCCTCGAAATCGAGGATGTTGTTGATGTCCGCGCCTCGAAACGAGTATATACTCTGGTCGTCGTCGCCCACTACGCAGATACTTTGGTGTTTCTGCGCCAATGCGTGAACCAGTAGATACTGACCGCGATTGGTATCCTGATATTCATCAACGAGGATATACCGAAACTTATCCTGATAATTGTCCAATACATTCGGATTTGCCTCAAACAGCTCGACTGTCAACTTGATTAAGTCATCAAAATCGAGGGCGTTATTTTCGCGGAGGAAGTCTTGGTACATCGGATAAATCTGTGCGACCGATTCCTCAAAGAATCCCACGGCTCGCTTCGCATATTCTTCAGGAGAGACAAAATCACACTTGGCTCTACCAATCTCACCGATGACAGATCTCGGATTATTCAGTGAAAGTTGCAGCGTCTTGATTAGCTCCTTAATCAAGGTTTGTTGGTCTGTGGTATCGTAGATTGTAAACGAACGGTTGTAGCCGAGATGATGAATGTCTCTGCGTAGAATTTGAGCACACGTCGAATGAAAGGTGGCCACCCACAATTGACTTTGACCGATAAGATTTTCAAGGCGGGTTCGCATCTCTTCCGCGGCTTTGTTCGTGAACGTCACCGCGAGAATATTAAACGGGGAAACGCCGCGGTGTCGGATAAGATAGGCGATTCGATGGGTAATCACACGGGTTTTGCCGCTGCCCGCGCCTGACAGGATAAGCAGCGGCCCGTCGGTGTGTTGTACCGCTTCGCGTTGAACGGGATTCAAGGATTTGAGGAGATCGGCCATCAGAAGTTCCTTCCGAATAAGGTTTGGCATGATTTTTTCAATCAATAGTATAAACGATTCGCCGCATATTGGCAAGATGGAAATTCATGGAATATGGAGGCATTTAATTGAGGGGTGCTCATAAAGGAGTCGGCACACTCCGTCCTGCCGTAACCCCCACAACCCCTACGGCATATGGCTTGACTAACACCCAACTGCCATTAAATTCCCACCGAATCGGGAAAAACAAAGCCCTCCCGACTCCATAGATGGGGCATCTTGCCAGACCAACTAATTGATCTCCATACCCGTCGGTCGTCCACGCGTAATCTGACTGATGAGCACTCCTCACATAAATCACCCTGTTCGTAGTAGTGCAATTCATTGCACGTTTGTCCCTATCTGTGTCCTCCGCTAAACCCGTGATTCAGACAATACTTATGAGCACCCCTCATCTAATTCCCCGCTTTTACACAACGAATTAAAGCTATTTAGTTTTCGGTTTTCTCCATATCTAAGCGGTATATCGGGATTCAGAAACCTATCCTACAGGAGCACTCAATGCCCCATTCACCGTAGGCCGAGCAATCTTGCCCCACCGACTAATTAATCTCCATACCCGTCGGTCGTCCACGCGTAATCTGACTGATGAGCCCTCCTCACATGAATCACCCTGTTCGTAGTAGTGCAATTCATTGCACGTTTGGTAGTAGCCCAATTCATGGCGCGTTTGTCCCTATCTGTGTCCTCCGCTAAATCCGTGATTCAGACAATACTTATGAGCACCCCTCATCTAATTCCCCGCTTTTACACACCGTAGGCAGAGCATCTTGCCCCACTCACGCCCCCCTTCCCCCTCTTGCGGGGGGTTAGGGAGGTAATGAACCAATCCCCCTAATGGCTGCACTCGACACATCTACACAATTCGAGTCAGGTATGATAAAATAAAGTAGTAGACATATTGCTTTGAATCTCCCGATAAATCCGGATTCTCGGAACGGAACCAATCTTATCGGGGCCCTACGCCCTAACTCGCGTAAAAAGTCAGAACAATGAAATCAAATCTCCCGAAGTATTTCAAGTCCATCTTAAAAAGTTCCATTGTCGTTTCAGGTTCCTTGATAGCAGCCTCTGTTTTGCTGCTTTCGCACGAAGTCTTGGATGGAAGCCAATTGGTTTCACCGCCAGCGACACCGATTTTCACCGATCGATACGGCACCTTTTTAGCAGAGGGAACGGCCGACGCGAACGCCCCGCTTGGCTTTTGGGACCCGCCAGCGGTTTTGCCGGACCGAATGGTTTCGTGCCTATTGGCGATTGAAGATAAGCGGTACTACAAACACTTTGGCGTCGATTTCCGTTCCCTCCTCCGGGCACTAGTGAATAACCTTAGTGCACGACCCCGGCAGGGTGCCTCGACGATTGCTATGCAGGTGGCGCGGCTACAACGGCCGGGGAAACGAACCCTCTGGAGAAAAGCCTGCGAAATGGGGACAGCGGTCTCGCTCAACCGAAAGTTCGGCCATGAAAATGTGCTTCGGCACTACCTGAAAATTGTTCCCCAAGGCAATCGTATTCACGGCACCGCTTACGCGGCGAGACGGTATTTCCAGAAGCCTTTGGCAGATTTGAGTTGGGCGGAAGCAGCGGTGTTAGCAAGCCTTCCCAGAGCACCGGGCAGGATGAACCTTTACCATTTTAAGGGACGTCGAAGAGCGTTTGAACGGGCAAAACTGATACTCAATCTGCTCCGCGAAAACGGAACACTCGATGAGGAAACCGTCGCAATTAGCCAACGCCAGTTAAAGTCCTTGAAAATCCCCATTAAGGAGTCGCGACCGTACCACAGCTACCATCCCATTCTACGTCTCCAAGAAACAATCTACGAAACTGCCACCTATACGAAACCGGTATTCACCAATTTGGACCTTTCCCTTCAGGCAGTCGTGGATGGCATTGCCGGCGAAACGATGGGGTATCTCCGTCAGCGCGGTGCGGGTAATGTGGCTGTTATCGTGGCAGAGCGCGAGACGGGCGCGATTCGGAGTTATCTGGGCTCCGATTTTTACGCCGATACAGACTTTGCCGGTGCCATCAATTATGCCACAACTCCACGTTCTGCCGGCAGCACCCTGAAGCCTTTCATCTATGCCTTGGGTATGGAAACCGGAGCGTTCTCCCCTGCCAGCGTCTTGGCAGATCTGCCGTTCAATCTGTCGCAGCCGGGAGGTCAGTATAGCGTTGCCAATTATGATGAACGATATCTCGGACCCCTCCTTTATCGGAGAGCACTTGCCAATAGCCGAAATGTCCCGGCGGTTCATGTCCTGAAAACGGTCGGGTTAGCAAAGACATATGATCTATTTCGCCAATTGGGGCTCGCCAAAGACGACAAAGCCGCCAGCGTTTATGGGCTTGGATTGGCAATTGGTGGCCTTTACGTGACCTTGGAGGACCTCGTCGCTGCTTATGGCGTGTTGGCAAACGACGGGAAGACGTTTACGTTGCGCTGGTTTGAAACTGCCGATGAAGAAACACCAGCGCAGCTTATCCCTGAAGATGTCGCTCGGCAAATCACCCTCTTCCTCTCCGACCCATTGGCGCGGTTACCCACTTTCGCTCGTATGGGACCGTTGGAATATCCGTTCCCGGTAGCGGTGAAAACCGGCACATCCCAGGGATTCCGAGATGCCTGGGCGGTCGCTTACAGTTCAAAATACATCGTCGGCGCATGGATTGGACACCCAGACCATGAACGGATGAAGCAGGTGGGCGGGCTTGATGCAGCGCAATTGGTGAAGGAGATTCTGCTCTTTTTGCACCCTAAAGAACGTCGAGGTGTAGACGAAAAACCCTTCCTCTCCCCCCAATTGCATCAGGATTCAGAGCAATCTACGGGCTATCAATTGGTTAAACTCTGTTCACTGTCGGGAGAACTTGTGACCGAAGCGTGTTCTGAGACCGTCTTGGAGTATCTCCCCCTTGGTACCGAACCGAGGACCCCCTGCCGCAGCCATCAATCGTTTGCAGTTGACCGGCGCACAGGAACGCTAGCGGGTCCCATGACACCCTCAGAGGATGTAGAAATCAGGAGTTACGCCATCCTACCGCCACAGTTCGCGGTCTGGGGGGCAATTCACGGTTACAATCCCCCGCCTTCACCCTCAACTGAATCGCCGTATGCGCACATCGCCATTGAGGAACCGATTGATGGAAGTGTCTTTCGGTTTCAGCCAGATACCCCCCGACAATTGCAGAGCATTGCGCTCAGAGCCAGCGTTACCCCGGTTGTCCCGGAGATTCTCTGGTATGTAGATGGAGAACCCTTTCAAAAAGTGCCATATCCCTACACAACTCGATGGCATCTTCGCGCAGGTGACCACGCGCTGCAAGCCCGCTTCCCCCACGCCAATATACAGAGCAGTATCATCACCATAACCATTGTTCCTTAGCGATTTCCTTATTTTTTCCCAAGGTTCCATGCCTTGAGCAACGGTCATCTGTTTGTATTCGATTGGCTGCTCAAGGAGGCACGGCTTATACGCTAGTTGATATTTATCCTATCACTGTTCCAATAATCATATCCGATTGGCTCGCACCGAAAGCTCCTAAAAACCTTAGACAAACTTGAAAAAGAGTTAAGACCGTGATATGATAGCGTATCTTTGGTATTAGCAGCACCGATTTCAAAAAACGACTCAACCCAAGTTGGGTTTCTACATTGTAAGAAAGTTGCTTCAGGGCGTGGAAAGGGTGGAAAAACTCAAAAGGAGTACAATCATGAGTCAAACAATGCGGTATTTGTCTGACGGTCGTATTGAGGTTTTTGGACAAGATGTCCCCGATCCGGGTGCAAGCGAAGTGCAGATTATGGGGGGAGCGTGCGGAATCTGTTCGTGGGACTTGGCGACAGCCAAGCTGGGTAATCAGATGTACCCCATGGCACCGCCCGGACACGAGGGGGTCGGTTATGTCAGTAAGGTGGGCGCGGAAGTCACCGGCGTGAAAGAGGGCGACCGCGTTGCGGGAGGCGGTTTTGCGACGGTGCGAAATCTATCCGCCGAAAGACTGTACAAAATTCCAGAATCTGAAAAGTCCGATGAATACTGGATTGTGGAGCCTGTATCTTGTGCGGTCACGGGAGTCGATCACTGCCAGATTAAAGGCGGGGATCGGATTGCTGTCGTTGGCTGTGGGTTCATGGGTTTGCTGATTATGCAGGGTTTGCTGCACCACCCCCTTGACCAGCTGATTGCGATTGATGTCGTGCAAAACCGTTTGGATTTGGCAAAGCAATTTGGTGTGGACGAAGTTTATAACACCACTGAAATCGATACGGGTGAGCTTGCGGAAGACCTGAAAGCGCGAGAGATTGATGTAGTTGTAGATACGTCCGGCAATCAGGGCGGCCTGGATCTTGCCACCGATATTGTCAAGAGAGGTGGACGTATCAATCTGTTCGGATGGCTCAAGGGGGAGACTGCCACCTTTGATCCGACCAAATGGCACATGGGCGGATTTACAATTGTGAATTCATCACCATCGGCGAAGATTCGGGATACCTTTGAAGCTGCTATCCGAATGATACACAACGGCGTATTCGATCTTGAACCGCTAGTCACGCATACGGCGACACTGAAGGAGTACCCGGATTTGATGCGGCGGCTTATAGCGGGCGATCCCAGCTATATCAAAGGGGTTATCACGCTCGGATAGTTCGCACTTGCGGCGGCAGAGATTGAAAAGAGGTTCATTTATGATAGATAAGACATTTCCGAAAGCGGAGTGGCAGATCGCTTCCCCCGCCGACGTAGGGATGGATTCTGAGAAATTGAATTGTGCCAAGGCGTGGCTCGATTCAAAATTTAAGGATGACAGCTATCGCGTGGCGATTGTGCGGCACGGCTATCTCGTAGCGGAATGGACCCATAATATCTCAAGTGCAGCGAAGCATCACATCGCCTCTGCCAATAAGTCAATCCTATCCAGTATGCTGGGGATAGCGGTTGAGGAAGGCAAAATCGGAAGTGCCGACGATCTCGCTGTGGATTACTATCCTGAGTTGATGGATGTGCCGGAGGGTGAGGGCCCCAAAGAGGAGCGGTGGGCGTTTGAGGCGAATCGTGGGATTACGCTGCGACATCTAATCTGCAATGTGTCGGGATATATGAAACCGGGTGAAGCACCAGGACAGGTGTTTAATTACCAGACCAATGGGATGTGTGTGCTTTCCCACTGCATCGAGAAAGCGTATGGGTTGTATGATGTCAACTGTCCACAAGAATCACCGAAGATTCCACCACTTTACAAGGAGAGAATCGCTGATGTGATTGGTGCCGATTGGGAATATACATCGGGCTCGCAGAGGATGCACGCTAAAGCCCGACTTCACATTTTTGGGTGGGGTTCCGCGATTCTCACCAGCTTACGAGCGTTGGCACGTTTGGGTTGGCTCTGGTGCAACTGGGGGCATTGGGAAGGGAAGTCCGTGATTCCCGAAAGCTGGCTACGAGAGGCAACGGGAGTCGCGCCGGATATTCTGGCGAACAGTCCTGAGAATATGTGGCGATATGGACATGGGTTTTGGACAAATCAGAAGGGCAAACTCTGGCCCCACCTTCCACGGGAGGGATATGCCGCTTGGGGCGCAGGCGGGCATTATGTGGTCGTATTTCCGAGCGACCAGCTTGTCGTAGCGATGAACCCTACCCCCTATCCGGGAGCGGCACAACCTTACGAGACGCATACCGTCACTTGGTTACAGCAGCAGGAGGTTTTGAAACTTATCCTTAACGCGTGTGAAAATAGAAAGCTCACGTCAAAAGAAAGTGCAAAACGCGAAAAGTGTGAAACCTGAAAACCAGTTGTTCATGAGTTCATGGGGGTAGTCGGACAAGGAAGTCCCGTCTCACTGGCCCAATCCGATTCCCGTCGGTCGAGATTCATATCTCGACATTATTGCAGATAAGGAGGTTTAACAATGACCGAAACAAGGAAACGAGAGTTACAAGCAGAGCTAGATACCCTAACGGTCCATCAAGAAACGCTGGTGGGGTGGGATGAAAACACTCCGCCCAATGAAACCTTAGACCAGTATGGCAACCTCCTCTCAAGCAATCGAGGGGTGGTGCCAGTGCCCGACAGTCGATCTCCTAAGCACCGAGTGTATGAGGATCCGGGTGTCGAAGCCCTACGGGCGCACCTCCGAGAACACAACGGGATTCGCGGTCTCGAAATCTGTGATCCGATCCAGGTTAAACGCGCCGCTCGGATTTTCCGCCGAGACGGTTTCGTTGTAGTGCGGAACCTGCTCAATGCGGAACAGCTGGAGCGTTGGAGAGCAGGCTGCGCCGAGGCACTAAAACAAATCTTAGAGACCCCCGGTCCGGAGGAAAGAAAATACATGACCGAAACCGGACGGCTGCCACACCGATATAGCTACGGCACCTGCTCCGCTTCAAGGCAGATGCTCCATCATCCCGCTTGGGCGAGCATGATTGACCTGCCGACAACCACACCTATTGTCACGCAAATCTTCGGCTCTTCTGATTACCGAGTTTGGGGTTCCGGGGGCGACCTCTGTCTGCCGGGTGCAATCGAGTACCAACATCTACACTCCGATGGTAAGGACGGGCAGCACCTCTCGGAAGCACGCCTTGAGCAGGCGAGGCGAGTCGGCGTTGAGTTCAATACCGACAGTGCGGGAAACCTTGACGTACCGACGATCAAACTGATTATGGAGATGACACCGCCGACGGTGACCATCAACTTCCTGATGGCTGACCTCACTTGGGAGAACGGTCCTATTCGTCAGATTCCGGGGACGCACGCCGCGCAACAGCCGCCCCCGTCAAGCGACGATGAACCCGACTGGATGCGGCATTCAACACTCGTTGGTGCCCCCGCCGGTGCCGGCGTTTTCCGCGATAACCGAGCGTGGCACGGTGCAACCCCCAACCTGTCTAAGGAGGTCAGGGCACTGCCAAACGTCGAATATGCCGCCCCTTGGCGCACGCGGGACGGATTTAAGGTAGTCATGCCCCATGAAATCTGGAAAACATTGACACCACATGCCCAGAAGTTGTGTGACTGGATCAAGGCGGAGTCGGGCGTTTGGCCCCCCGGTGCCGGTATCATGCACCCCCTTGCAAGCAAACGAGAAGAAGCAGCAAAGTAGTACGCACGATTCGTGTGCTGTGCCCATCGCGCCAATCTTATCAGGAGGCCCAGAGAAAAAATAAAAAAACTCTGCGTTCTCTGTGGTGGGTTTAAGCCTATTCCCTAAAATCATAAAAGCCCCGTAGGTCAAAACTGCTTTAGAAACTTGACCTACACAACCTACTTAGGAGACAACCCATGTTAAACTGGGGCGTCATGAGTGCCGGGGGCATCGCCTACGTATTCTGCAATGCGATGCGTTTTACTGACTCCGGACAAATTCTTGCGGTGGCGAGCCGAACGCAAGCCCGCATGGACAAACTAGTCAGCGATTTTGGTATCCCCCGACAATACACCAGCTACGAGGCACTACTGGAGGACGAGGAAATCGATGCCATCTATATCGCAACGATCCATCCACTCCACGCCGAGTGGGCAATTAAGTGCGCCGAAGCCGGCAAGCACATCCTCGTTGAGAAACCGATTAGCATGAACTACACCGAAGCCGCAGCGATGGTTGACGCAGCGCGAGAAAACGATGTATTCCTGATGGAAGCCTTTATGTATCGTTGCCACCCGCAAATCCAGAGGCTGGTTCAACTCATACAAGACGGCATTATCGGCGATATACACGTGGTTCGGGCAACATTCGGCGGACGGGTCGGTTTCAACCCGCAAAGCCGGATTTACAATCGCGAAATGGGCGGCGGCGGTATCCTGGATCTTGGGTGCTATACCGCCTCAGTGGTCCGTCTCATCGCCGGTGCTGTGGAAGGGAAGCTATTTCTGCATCCAACGGTGATAAAAGCAACTGGGAAAGTGGGACCCACAGGGGTAGACCACGTCGCCGCAGCTGCGCTTAGATTTGAAAATGATATCATCGCGGATATAATTGCTGCGGTCGAGGGCAATCTTGGGAGGGGTGTCTCCATCTACGGCTCGGAAGGGGTGATCACTATCCCCAATCCGTGGCTGCCCTCATCACCGTGCCGCGGTGCGAAAGAGCCGCTGCCCCTTGATACCGCCTTCCCCTCATCGAAGATTATCGTCCAATCCCATGGGAGTGACGAATCCACTGAGATTGAGGTCCCTGCCGACCGCGACCTCTTCTCCTACGAAGCGGACACGGTCGCCAATCACATTGACGCCCGACAAGCCCCCGCGATGTCTTGGGACGACACTCTTTCAAACATGCGGCTGTTGGACGCGTGGCGTGAACAAGTCGGAGTAGTCCATTAAAGAAGCGTTCTTTCGTTCACGAGCTCATTAGTACATTTAGGACTTACGCAGTAAAGGGCACACAATGTTCATAGTCAGTCGGTTGAGTCAAGACTATAGCACTAGAGTCATGGTATACTCGGCGATCTATAGTGGGTGAAGGTGCCTCTCAACACCCGATGGATCGGGCAGCATCATCCCAAAGGAGTCGCCCGCTCTGCTTACCCTCCCCCCGCTTGCGGGGGGGATTAGCCAGTTGGCTTTGCAACACCGAAGCTTTTTCAGAGAAAAGAAAGGAAACTCAACAAATGGACTTTGCGTCATGGAGCCCCTCACACTCAGTCCTTGTACTTTTTATTATCCTCGGTTTCATAGGACAGGTGGCCATCTTGTTCTATCGCACCTCAAGGCTGGAGAAACGCCAGGACAAAACCGACGATAAAATTGACAAGCTTGGCGAGACATTCTTTCACGCCCTTGAACGGCTTGAAGATCGGATGGATAAGCGGTTCGTTGAAGTCATCGGCACCCTGAACCAGCGATTGGACGAAACGAACAAGCGCATTGATGATACCAATCAACGATGATCTGACATGCAAGCCGAAACCAATCAACGGCTATCTCCGATAGAAGCGAGCATCCGACAACTCAACCAGAACCATATCGACCACTTAACACAACATGAAACATAAGGATTTATACCTCATCAGGTTATAACCTGAACGCTTGTTAGCTGCTTGTTAGAATCTTGAAGCCTACCTGTTAGCCGCTGTTAGGTGAAACCTAACAGACGCCCTAACAGAGGGGCTACAAGTTTTTACTTAGGAGATTAGTCTATGCGAAAAGCCAACATTGCATCGGTCGGTTGTGGCACCGTGGCGAAACGCTGGCATCTGCCAACCATCGCTGAGTTGACAAAAAAAGGAGAGCTGAATTTCATCGCTGTATGCGATACCGACGAAGCCACAGCGAGTGAGATTGGGCAACAGTACAGCCTGCCATATTATACCGATGTTGAGGCGATGCTGGAGAAACACAGAGATATCGATGTTGTGGACATCGGCACCGGCGATTATGAACACCACACGGTGGCGAAGATTGTGGCAGAACATAAAATGCACCCAATCGTCGAAAAACCGATGGCCCCTACCCTTCCCTGCTGCGATGTAATCATCAATGCCTGTAAGAAAAACGGCGTCCACTTTGAAGTCGCAGAGAACTACTTCCGGATGCCGGGCGATCGAATCCTTATCAAGCTAATTGCGGAAGGTGTGCTTGGTAACATCATGCGGGTGCACTTTATCGAACCGTCTGCCCGAAGGAGACAGTTTGTGCACAGTTCAGGAAAGCCGCGCGGAATCTCTCGCCCTGTCTCGACGTTTGGCTCCCACTCCGGCGTCTGTATTGACATGGGGGTACATCGGATGTCTCAAATCCGGTTGTATGCCCAAAGCGAACCGAAACGGATAGCGGGGATTACCAAGCAGTTTGACCCCATACCCGATAGGGTGTACGAAGATTGGGGCCATGCCCTGATCGATTTTGAAAGCGGCGCTGTCGGAGTCTATGAGGCCTCACAGGTCGGTGAGGAAACGATTCGATACAGGCAGATTATGGGGACAAAGGGGGTGGTCACACACACCGATTACTGGACCTCAGATTTCCCACTGCGTGCGATGGTAGATGGCAAGATGAAGGATATCCCAATCGAAAGGGAGCGGCATACCGTCGATGGGGTTGATGTCCTGTCAAGGATAGTCGTCCACACCGAGCCGCAGATTGTCTATGAGAATCCGTTCAGAGAATATGCGATAGATGATTGGAACGTTGGGACCGCAGAGGAAATCATAAGCATTGCCAACGCGGCACTATATGACCGTGAGCCAGAATATGGAGTTGGTGGACGGAAAGATGTGGAGATGTGCATCGCGCTATATGAATCTTCGCTTTCGGGGATGATGCCTGTCGAACTCCCGATAACAGAAATCACCCGTTATGAGGGGATGGTCCATGACGACTTTCGTCAAAGGTTTGGGCACGCCCTCGACGAGGGCTAAGGCACAGCAATTTCGGCGTTTACATCGCTGCTATTTTAGGAGGGAATCCCGATGCCAAAGGATGAAATTTTTCAGGAAACCGTTACTCGTGTTGAAAAGCCGTCCTCACACTTTATCTTACTTCGCGCGCCCAATGGAGGTTTCCTCGGCGCGTCCGATGATGGATTTGCGACCTTTGACTATGTGGACGATAAGGCGATATGGGACACCGTCGAAGGTGCGGAGGCCTATAGCCATGTCGCGACCGGTCTCGTCGTTGAGGTGGAATCCCCCCGTTCTAAAGATGGAGCCTACCTCCGGCATCAGGGAAAGTGGCTCGCCGGTGATGGTACGGTTGGCGATGTTGCCGCGCTCTTCCTCCCCGCGCACGGCCCCGCACACCTGCCATCAGAATATCTGAAATCGTTCCGGGAGAACGGCTGGGTCTGCATCCCGTCGATCATCGCGCCCGATGTCCTTGAGGAGTTGGAGCAGATTAGCTGCACAGGTCGTTGGGAAAGCGGAGAATTTGATCAGAGCGTTGCGCCGCTGCTCCGGAGTGCGGCGGTCGCAAAAATCGCGACGGAGCCTGTCTCCCTGTGGTTGATGCGCCAATATATGGGTATCGATGAGATTCGGCTCGGACATTCGCCCGGCTTTGCCATACTCCCCAAAGACGACGGCAAACGGAACGTCCAAGGCTGGCATTCCGATTTTCCTTACCTCTGGGGCATTGCCGGCAGGGCAACCAATCGGATACCTGTGCATCAGGTTGATGGATTGGTCATGGGTGTCCAGCGCAATCTGTGCGTCTCAGAATTTCGGAAGGAGAATGGCGCAACCTGTTTCAAGCTTGGGTCACACGCACGCGGCGAGGGGCCGCCGGTGGCGTGGGGAACCGGAAACGCAAACAAAGCACCGGGGCATCGGGAAGCCAAAGGCTTACCGTATACCGGACCGGAGGCTGATGTCGTTGAGGCACCGCCGGGGAGTTATATCGTCTACGATTCTCGGACGTGGCATCGCGCCGGTGTGAACCGTACGCCGCATAAGCGCGCCGCTATGTTGCAGGCGGTCATCCCGATGTTCATCATGCCGTTCAAGGACACCAGTCGTGTGTACAAGGAATTTATCAACGGTCCCTTTGTCGAGGAACTGACCGAGCTTGAGAAAAGGGAGCTTGAGGCAATTATGGTGAACAGGATGATCGGGCCCGCGGGGCATTTGGCAATCACCGTTGACGACGAGTTGACCGAGCGCATCCGCTCTGCCTGATGTGTATATAATCCTAATTTATCAAGCCATCAGGAAAGTCCTTTGGGGACGTCATTATGAATAACACACCAAACAAATCCGCCATCACGAAAGTCCTAAACCGCTTCACCGATGGGGACCTCGCCGAAAATGCACGAAATCTGCTCAACATACTCGGCTATCAAAGCGAAAGGACGCTAGCCCTTGAATCAAATACCGCCGACGCCTTTATTGACGCCTACGATCTACAGGGGCAACTGAATCGCGGTAGGGCACTGACAGCAGAATGGACCTCTATTGACCTACTTTTCCAACTCACAGGCGAGGACCTGACCCCCACGGATACAACCCGATGGAGTTTCAATCCCAGCCAGACGCAGGTGGATAACACCATCATCGAATCCTACCTTTTCTTCGCAATCCGCTTGGAAGGCAGCGATTACAACCGCACCCAACTCTCACAGATCACCCGCGAAATAAACAAGTTGTTCTCGATACCCGCGATGCTGCTCTTTCAACACGGCGATACACTCACCCTGTCGATTATCAATCGCCGTTTGCACGCATCCGACCCATCCCGCGATGTCCTCGAAAAAGTAACCCTTATCAAGGATATTGATTGCAACGATACCCACCGTGCCCACATCGATATCCTATTCGATCTCGCCCTTGAACCGTTGAACCAAACGCACGGTGTCCGCAATTTTGTCGAGCTGCATCGCGCTTGGGAAAAAACTCTCGACACCGAAGCACTCAATAAGCAGTTCTACCGGGAATTGTTCGCTTGGTTTGAATGGGCGGTTGCTGAAGGCGAGTTCCCGACAAACGAAAAGCGTACCTTGAAATCGGAGGAGCACGTCATCCGCTTAATCACGCGACTGCTATTCGTCTGGTTTATCAAAGAGAAGGGACTGATCGCCGATGACCTGTTCAACGAGATGCACATCGCCCCATTGCTGAAAGACTATGACCGGGGCACGGGCGATTCCTACTACCGGGCGGTGCTACAGAACCTGTTTTTCGCCACACTGAACACCGAGATAGAGAAGCGTGGCTTTAGCGAAGGGGGCAATCCGGTCCATCGCAATTTCTCACGGTATCGCTACAAAGACCAGATAGCCGACCCCGACAAGCTGCTGGGACTGTTCGCCCAAACGCCATTCATCAACGGTGGCTTATTCGATTGTCTCGACAGCGAGGAGGCAACACGGGATGGCGGCTACCGGGTGGATTGCTTCTCCGATGTGCATTACAGTCAATTAAGTATTCCTAACCGTCTCTTCTTCGATGATGCTTACGGTCTGATTCTCCTACTGGAACGGTACAAGTTCACCGTTGAGGAAAACACACCGATAGAGCAGGAGGTCGCGTTGGACCCGGAGCTACTTGGCAAGGTGTTTGAAAACCTGCTCGCTGCGTATAACCCCGAAACCGGCACAACGGCACGGAAGCAGACCGGCTCCTATTACACCCCCCGTGCCATTGTGGACTACATGGTAGAGGAGACGTTAGTCGCCACGCTTGCAGGACAGGTGGCCCCGACGGACGGAGACCCCAAGTCTTGGGACGAGCGGTTGCACTATCTGTTCGATTACGCAAAGGCATTTGACGAGGCGAGCGAACGGTTCGATAGCTGTGAATCGGACCGGGTAGTGCGGGCAATTTCAGAATTGAAGATACTTGACCCCGCCGTCGGTTCCGGGGCGTTTCCGATGGGGATACTGCATAAACTGACGCTCGCCCTGCGACGGCTGGACCCCGATAACACCCGATGGGAACAGCTACAGAAAGAACGCGCCATCCAACGCGCGGCGGATGCGTTTGATACGAAGGATAGACAGAGCCGCGACGAAGAGCTCACGGAAATTAGCAGAATCTTTGAAAATTATTCGGGCAACTTCGGACGGAAGTTGTATCTGATCCAAAACAGCATCTTCGGTGTGGACATTCAATCTATCGCTTGCCAAATTGCCAAGCTTCGCTTTTTCATCTCCCTTGCCATTGAGCAGGAACCGGATAGTGCCGCAGCTAACTTTGGGATTAAGCCGCTGCCGAATCTGGAGACACGCTTTATCGCGGCAAACACGCTCATCGGTCTCGAAGGCGAACGAACCCTGACAAGCCCCAGGGCGAAAGCATTAGAAGGGGAATTGGGTAAAAATCGGGAACGGCATTTCCACGCCACAACACGCCCCCAGAAACTCGACTGTAAACGAGCGGACAAGAAATTGAGACAAGAATTGGCGACGGAATTACGCCATATCGGGATACCCGCCGATGATGCGAATAAAGTCGCCGCTTGGGACCCTTACGACCAGAACGCAAGCGCGGATTGGTTCGATACGGAGTGGATGTTCGGGGTTACGGACGGCTTTGATGTCGTCATTGGCAATCCGCCGTATATTCAATTGCAAAGAGATGGCGGGAGATTGGGGCGTTTGTATGCACCGTGCAATTTTGACAGTTTTATCAGGACAGGGGATATTTACTGTCTGTTCTATGAAAAAGCGAATCAACTGTTGAAAAACGGGGGGCATGGCTGTCTTATTACTTCCAACAAATGGATGCGTGCAGCGTATGGCAAAAGGTTGAGAGATTATTTTATTCGATATACTCAACCCATTCAACTGCTCGACATGGGGCCGGATGTGTTTGATGCCACCGTGGACACCAACATCTTGCTACTCAGAAATACTATGCCTGATGCCTATTCGGTATTCAAAGCGGCAACTATCAAATCCGATTTTGACACACACACCGGTGCCATAGCCCCATACCTGAACGCTAGCGGCGTAGCTATGGAACTGCCCGCTAAAGGCGAACCGTGGGCGATACTCTCACCTGCGGCACTTGCCTTGAAACGCAAAATAGAGCATGTCGGCAAACCGCTCAAGGATTGGGATATAAACATCTATAGGGGAATTACAACAGGTTGTAATGAAGCATTTATCATAGACGAAGCCAAGCGGGAAGAACTGGTAGCAGAAGACCCAAAGTCAGCCGAAATCATCAAACCACTTCTGCGCGGCCGAGACATTGAACGCTATCATCTCCGATGGGCGGGATTGTATTCAATAAATACATTTCCTGCACTCAATTTGAACATTGACGATTATCCTGCGGTTAAAAATTATCTTCTGGAATTTGGTAAAGATCGGTTGGAACAGGCAGGCAAAATACTGGCTGATGGCACTAAATCTCGGAAGAAGACGGGGAATAAATGGTTTGAGTTATCGGATCAAATTGCTTACTACCCTGAATTTGAGCAGGAGAAGATTGTTTGGCAAGAGATGGCAACGAAAGGAACATTTCTTATTGATAGAAACCAATTCTATTCGCTTGATACCACACGGATATTAACGGGCAAAAATCCTACTTACCTTATTGGTATCCTAAATTCAAAGTTCTTTCTTTTCGCATTTAAGAATTACTATGCGGGCGGTCATTTAGGTTCAAGAGGAGTCAGATTTAAGGGTGAGTTCATGGAACGCTTCCCTGTTCCCCCTGTTACAGAAGCAAACCAACACCTTGCTGCACAGATAGAAGCGCGTGTTGACCAAATCCTCGCCGCCAAAGAGACTGACCCGGAGGCGGATGTATCTGAACTTGAAAATGAGATTGATCAGATAGTATATTTGTTATACGGTCTGACTCCTGCAGAAATCGGTATTGTGGAGGGATTGGAAAATGTCTGAATCAGGATTTCCAGGATGGAGGGATAAACAGGATACAAACCGCAGCATCTAAAAATCCTGAGAATCGTAGAATCCGGTGAATCCAGATTCTGACAATTTATACGGTCTGACTCCTGCAGAAATCGCTATTGTGGAGGGATTGGAAAATCTCTGAATCAGGATTTTCAGGATGGAAGGATAAACAGGATAGAAACGGCAGCATCTAAAAATCCTGAGAATCATAGAATCTGCTCAATCCAGATTCTGACAATTGTATACGGTGTCACTCCTGCAGAAATCGGTATTGTGGAGGGTGCTGAAAATGTCTGAATCAAGATTTTCAGGATGGAAGGATAAACAGGATAAGTATCACCATCGACGGATTTTTTTGCCTCCGTAACAACCCGAATTCGGATAGTATACTCATTATACAATTTAACCCCTGCAGAAATCGGTATTGTGGAGTGTGCTGAAAATGTCTGAATTAGATAAGGTGGCTAGTTGAATCCGTGTGCTGAATCAGGGTTTCCAGGATGGAGGGATAAACAGGATAGAAACCGCAGCATCTAAAAATCCTGAGAATCATAGAATCCGGTGAATCCAGATGCTGACAATTTATACGGGCTCACCCCTGAAGAAATCGCTATGGTGGAGGGATTGGAAAATCTCTGAATCAGGATTTTCAGGATGGAAGGATAAACAGGATAAGTATCACCATCGACGGATTTTTTTGCCTCCGTAACAACCCGAATTCGGATAGTATACTCATTATACAATTTAACCCCTGAAGAAATTGCTATTGTGGAGGGTGCTGAAAATGTCTGAATCAGGATTTCCAGACTGGATGGATAAACAGGATACAAACCGCAGCATCTAAAAATCCTGAGAATCATAGAATCCGGTGAATCCAGATGCTGACAATTTATACGGGCTCACCCCTGAAGAAATCGCTATGGTGGAGAGCACGGAAAATGGATGAATCAGGATTTTCAGGATGGAAGGATAAACAGGATAGAAAACGCAGCATCTAAAAATCCTGAGAATCATAGAATCCGGTGAATCCAGATGCTGACAATTTATACGGTCTCACTCCTGAAGAAATCGCCATAGTGGAGAGCGCGGAAAATGGATGAATTAGATAACGCGGCTAGTTGAAGCCGTGTCCTGAATCAGGATTTCCAGGATGGATAGACAGGATAGAAACAGCAGTATCTAAAAATTAGGAGGCCCGCCATTGAACGCTCAACGCCACCTCAGAAACGGGCGCGCAATGTTCTGGGCGGATTGAGCCCGATAGGTCTTGGTATCCTTCCTACGGTCTCTTTGCATCATTTTTTTACATGAGCCCATCTTATGAATCCTTCAATCCTGAATATCCTGATTCAGACAAGCATCCGCCTGCGGTGCCAGGGGTTACATCACGAGGGGAGTTAAATGAATGGAAATCACAATGTCAGATTTTACAGACGAAGAATTGCTACAAATCATCGAATTCGGCGAAGCTGACCGTATCGAGTTCAAAGAATCTTTGAGCGGCAGTGCCACAGAAAGAATCAGAGAAGCCATTTGTGCATTTACCAATGATTTGCCACGCCACGAAAAACCAGGCTTTGTTTTTATAGGGGTGAGAGATGACAGAACTATCACAGGGCTATCTGTCACGGACAGATTGCTCCGGCAATTAGCTGATATGAAAACTGATGGGAATATCGTGCCCCCGCCATCGCTGAACGTTGAGAAGCGGCTGCTGCAAGGTAAGGAAATTGCTGTGGTCATAGTGCAACCCTCTGACTCGCCGCCGGTTCGATTCAAAGGTTCTATCCATATCCGGGTTGGGCCGCGCCGCAGCATCGCCACGGCACAGGATGAAAGGATTCTCAACGAAAAGCGGCGATTTGGAGACAGTCCCTTCGACCTGCATCCCATCCCCACAGCCGGCATCTCCGATCTGAACCTGGCCCAGTTCGAGAACGAATATCTACCGCAAGTTGTTACCGCCGAGGTACTACAAGCCAATGAACGCACTCCCGAAGAACGCCTAGCTGCGACGAAGATGATTGCTCCGGGCGATGAACGAATTGCAACGATGTTGGGAATACTGGTGCTCGGCAAAAATCCACAGGATTTTCTTCCAAATGCTTATGTCCAGTTCCTCAGAATTAATGGTAGTCAGCTAACGGATGATATTCTTGACAACGAAGAAATAGGGGGGACAATTCCAGACTTGCTTCGCCGTCTCGACGAGAAACTGACCGCTCACAATCGCACCGCTGTTGATTTCACAACCAACGTCGTCGAACAACGGACAGAACTTTACCCCATTCCTGCGTTGCAACAAATTACCCGGAACGCCGTTATGCACAGGACCTATGAGGCAACCAATGCGCCAATTCGTGTGTCTTGGTTCAACGACCGTATTGAGGTTTTAAGCCCCGGCGGCGCGTTTGGGGTGGTAACGGCTGTGAATTTCGGCCAGCCCGGACTGACCGATTATCGCAACCCCAATCTGGCGGAAGCGATGAAAAACCTCGGCTATGTGCAACGTTTTGGCGTGGGAATACCGACAGCAAGAAGGCTGTTGACTGAAGCAGGACATCCGGAACCGAGATTTGAAATTTATGATACTAACGTGCTTGTCACAATAGAGGCAGTGCCAAAATCCTGAAAGGAGATGAAAATGCCTGTTCCCGTTTTAACCTTCTTCAACAATAAAGGCGGCGTAGGCAAGACATCCCTGGCCTACCATCTAGCATGGATGCTATCCGACATCGGTCATCGAGTGCTTGCCTGTGACCTGGACCCACAGGCGAACCTTACCGCTGCGTTTCTCAAAGAAGAATGCTTGGAGAGCCTTTGGGACGAAAACGACACTGCCTCTACATCTAGCAGTACTATCTTTGAGTGTGTGAAACCACTGATGCACGTCGGAGACCTGCAATTAGCGTCTCTTCAGCCAATTATACGCCAACCAGATCTGTTTCAGGGGGATCTTCGGTTGATTCCGGGCGACCTAGCACTCGCAGGGTTTGAGGATACCCTATCAACTGAATGGCCAAACGCACTGGGATCCAGTAACCTGTATCGTCCTTTTAGAATACTGACCGCGTTTTCGACTATTATGCAGAAAGGCGCAGCAGAAATGAATGCCTCAATTATTTTAGCCGACGTTGGTCCCAATCTCGGTGCTATCAACCGCTCTGCGCTGATTGCAACCGATTATGTCGTCGTTCCACTGGGGGCAGATCTGTTTTCGCTTCGGGGGTTGCGTAACCTCGGCCCTACGCTGAAACGCTGGAGGCAGGATTGGAAAACCAGACGAGATAATTGGAGCACACCCGATTTTCCACTTCCGAAGGGAGATATGAAACCAATTGGATATGTAATGCAGCAACACAGTGTCCGTTTGAACCGCCCTGTGATAGCCTATGATAAGTGGGTCAACCGGATGCCGGAGGAATACGCCCGGAACCTACTCGACGATAACGAAGGCCCTTACCCCGAGACACCGTCACAAGATGAAAAACATGCCCTTGCTACTGTTAAGCACTACCGAAGCCTAGTACCGATGGCACAAGAAGCGCGAAAACCCATTTTTCACCTCACCCCGGCAGACGGTGCTATCGGTGCCCACGCCGCCGCCGCCAATGCCGCCCGCGACGCTTTCAAGGATTTAGCTCAAAAGATAGCAGCAAGGATTAAACTCAGGAAAGCCTAAAGATGAACGATGCACAACACAAAGCCGCCCTCACTAACGCTCTAAACCGCTTCACCGATGGGGCCCTCGCTGAAAATGCACGAAATCTGCTCAACATACTCGGCTATCAAAGCGAAAGGACGCTAGCCCTTGAATCAAATACCGCCGACGCCTTTATTGCCGCCTACGATCTACACGGGCAACTGAATAGCGGTAGGGCACTGACAGCAGAATGGACCTCTATTGACCTGCTTTTCCAACTCACAGGCGAGGACCTGACACCCACGGATACAACCCGATGGAGTTTCAATCCCAGCCAGACGCAGGTAGATAACACCATCATCGAATCCTACCTTTTCTTCGCAATCCGCTTGGAAGGCAGCGGTTACAACCGCACCCAACTGTCACAAATCACCCGCGAAATCAACAAGTTGTTCTCGATACCCGCGATGCTGTTCTTTCAACACGGCGATACACTCACCCTGTCGATTATCAATCGCCGTTTGCACGCATCCGACCCAGCCCGCGATGTCCTCGAAAAAGTAACCCTTATCAAGGATATTGATTGCAACGATACCCACCGTGCACACATCGATATCCTATTCGATCTCGCCCTTGAACCGTTGAACCAAACGCACGGTGTCCGCAATTTTGTCGAGCTGCATCGCGCTTGGGAAAAAACTCTCGACACCGAAGCACTCAATAAGCAGTTCTACCGGGAATTGTTCGCTTGGTTTGAATGGGCAGTTGCTGAAGGCGAGTTCCCCACAAACGAAAAGCGTACCTTGAAATCGGAGGAGCACGTCATCCGCTTAATCACGCGACTGCTGTTTGTCTGGTTTATCAAAGAGAAGGGACTGATCGCCGATGAACTGTTCAACGAGACACACGTCCGCTACCTGTTGAAAGACTATGACCGCGACACCGGCGATTCCTACTACCGGGCGGTGCTACAGAATCTGTTTTTCGCCACACTGAACACCGAGATAGAGAAGCGTGGGTTTAGCGAAGGGGGCAACCCGGTCCATCGCAATTTCTCACGGTATCGCTACAGAGACCAGATAGCCGATCCCGACAAGCTGCTGGGGCTGTTCGCCCAAACGCCATTCATCAACGGTGGCTTATTCGATTGTCTCGACAGCGAGGAGGCAACACGGGATGGCGGCTACCGGGTGGATTGCTTCTCCGATGTGCATTACAGTCAATTAAGCATCCCCAACTATCTCTTCTTCAATGATGATTACGGTCTGATTCCCCTGCTGGAACGGTACAAGTTTACCGTTGAGGAAAACACACCCATAGAGCAGGAGGTCGCGTTGGACCCGGAGCTACTTGGCAAGGTGTTTGAAAACCTGCTCGCTGCGTATAACCCCGAAACCGGCACAACGGCACGGAAGCAGACCGGTTCCTATTACACCCCGCGTCCCATCGTGGACTACATGGTAGAGGAGGCGTTAGTCGCTACGCTTGCAGGACAGGTGGCCCCGACGGACGGAGACCCCAAGTTTTGGGACGAGCGGTTGCACTATCTGTTCGATTACGCAAAGGCATTTGACGAGGCGAGCGAACGGTTCGATAGCCGCGAAGCCGACTTGGTAGTGCGGGCAATTTCAGAATTGAAGATACTTGACCCCGCCGTCGGTTCCGGGGCGTTTCCGATGGGGATACTGCATAAACTGACGCTCGCCCTACGACGGCTGGACCCCGATAACACCCGATGGGAACAGCTACAGAAAGAACGCGCCATCCAACAGGCGGCTAACGCGTTTGATACGGCAGATGACCACCTACGCCGTGAAGCCCTCCTCGAAATCAACGAAACTTTCAAACGGTACCGCGATTCGGATTTCGGACGGAAGTTGTATCTGATTCAAAACAGCATCTTCGGTGTGGACATTCAATCTATCGCTTGCCAAATTGCCAAGCTTCGCTTTTTCATCTCCCTTGCCATTGAGCAGGAACCGGATAGTGCCGCAGCTAACTTTGGGATTAAGCCGCTGCCGAATCTGGAGACACGCTTTATCGCGGCAAACATGCTCATCGGTCTCGAAGGCGAACGAACCCTGACAAGCCCCAGGGCGAAAGCATTAGAAGGGGAATTGGGTAAAAATCGGGAACGGCATTTCCACGCCACAACACGCTCACAGAAACTCGACTGTAAACGAGCGGACAAGAAATTGAGACAAGAATTGGCGACGGAATTACGCCATATCGGGATACCCGCCGATGATGCGAATAAAGTCGCCGCTTGGGACCCCTACGACCCGAATGCAAGCGCGGATTGGTTTGACCCGGAGTGGATGTTCGGGGTTACGGACGGCTTTGATGTCGTCATTGGAAATCCGCCGTATATTAGCCATGATAAAATCCCTAAACAGCTTAAAACCGAAATTAAGAATAACTATCAATCTTACCAACCGTTTGCAGATGTGTACTGCTATTTCATCGAAAAAGCGATAGAGCTGCAAAACCAGCAAGGAATATTTAGTTTTATTACTTCAAATTCATACTTGAGGGCAGAATATGGCGCACCAATCCGAAGACTGCTGCACAGTAAAAACATGCTGCTAAGAGTGTTAAATATTGAAGATTCGCAGGTTTTCGAGAGTGTGATTGTTAATGTCGCAATAATAGTGTCTCGTAAACCGACAAATCTCACCGATGATTTTTGTATTGTTGTTAATGCGCCATTTTCAGGTAATAGTTTTGAGGATTTTGTAAAAAGCAACGGTTTTAATTATCCTCAAGCCTACTTTAACTCAAGGTCGTGGAATCTTGTAGAACCAAAGTGTGTTGAGCTCCAAAAGAGACTGGAATCATCAGGGAAAACTCTCGAACAGTTGAGGGCAAAAATTAGACTTGGTATTGCTACTGGCAGCAATGAAGCTTTTCTTATAGATGAAGATAAGAAACAAGAATTTTGTAAAAAAAATCCCATCAATACTGAAATCATAAAACCCATTTTGAGAGGCAGAGATATTTCCCGCTACAGTTACACATTAGGGGGGCAGTATATTTTACTGGCCAAAAATGGAATTAATGTACAAAGAGATTATCCTGATATATACAAACATTTAGAGTCATTTGGGGATAGGTTCAGAAATCGTGGGGCACAAGGACAACACTGGACGAATCTAAGAGCGTGTTCATTCTATGAGGACTTCAAAAAAGAAAAGATTGTGTGGATTGAGCTAACGGATTTGGGGCGGTTTGCCCTTTGTAATGAAGAAGTTTATCTGCTAAACTCAGCGTATTTTTTATTACCTCCTTCAGGTATGGAGTCAAAATTTCTGCTAGGTATCCTAAATTCAAGTGCAATTCGTTTTTACTTGAACCTTATTGCAGAAACGAGTGGGATGGGAACAAGTCGTTGGATTAACAATTATGTGAAAAAATTTCCAATACCGGATGCTCCCTCTGAGCAGCAAGCCCTGATTATTGAACTGGTCGATCAGATTCTCGCTGCCAAAGACACTGACCCGGACGCGGATGTATCCGAACTTGAAAATGAGGTTGATCAGATAGTATACTTGTTATACGGTCTCACCCCTGAAGAAATCGCCATAGTGGAGAGCGCGGAAAATGGATGAATCAGGATTTCCAGGATGGAGGGATAAACAGGATACAAACCGCAGCATCTAAAAATCCTGAGAATCATAGAATCCGGTGAATCCAGATGCTGACAATTGTATACGGGCTCAACCCTGAAGAAATCGCCATAGTGGAGAGCGCGGAAAATGGATGAATCAGGATTTCCAGGATGGAAGGATAAACAGGATAGAAACCGCAGCATCTAAGAATCCTGAGAATCATAGAATCTGATGAATCCAGATGCTGACAATTTATACGGGCTCACCCCTGAAGAAATCGCTATTGTGGAGAGCGCGGAAAATGAATGAATTAGATAACGCGGCTAGTTGAAGCCGTGTCCTGAATCAGGATTTCCAGGATGGATAGACAGGATAGAAAACGCAGCATCTAAAAATCCTGAGAATCGTAGAATCTGCTGAATCCAGATGCTGGCAATTTATACGGGCTCACCCCTGAAGAAATCGCCATAGTGGAGAGCGCGGAAAATGTCTGAATCAGGATTTTCAGGATGGAGGGATAAACAGGATACAAACCGCAGCATCTAAAAATCCTGAGAATCGTAGAATCTGCTGAATCCAGATGCTGGCAATTTATACGGGCTCACCCCTGAAGAAATCGCCATAGTGGAGTGTGCGGAAAATGAATGAATCAGGATTTTCAGGATGGAAGGATAAACAGGATAGAAAACGCAGCATCTAAAAATCCTGAGAATCATAGAATCTGCTGAATCCAGATGCTGGCAATTTATACGGGCTCAACCCTGAAGAAATCGCTATTGTGGAGAGCGCGGAAAATGTCTGAATCAGGATTTCCAGGATGGAAGGATAAACAGGATAGAAACCGCAGCACCTAAAAATCCTGAGAATCATAGAATCTACTGAAGCCAGATTCTGACAATTGATACGGGCTCAACCCTGAAGAAATCGCTATTGTGGAGAGCGCGGAAAATGTCTGAATTAGATAACGCGGCTATTTGAAGCCGTGTCCTAAATCAGGATTTCCAGGAGGGAGGGATAAACAGGATACAAACGGCAGCATCTAAGAATCCTGAGAATCATAGAATCTACTCAATCCAGATGCTGACAATTTATACGGGCTCAACCCTGAAGAAATCGCCATAGTGGAGAGCACGGAAAATGTCTGAATCAGGATTTCCAGGAGGGAAGGATAAACAGGATACAAACGGCAGCATCTAAGAATCCTGAGAATCATGGAATCTACTCAATCCAGATGCTGACAATTTATACGGTCTCACCCCTGAAGAAATCGCCATAGTGGAGTGTGCGGAAAATGTCTGAATTAGATAACGCGGCTAGTTGAAGCCGTGTCCTGAATCAGGATTTCCAGGATGGAGGGATAAATAGGATACAAACAGCAGTATCTAAAAATTAGGAGGCCCGCCATTGAACGCTCAACGCCACCTCAGAAACGGACGCGCAATGTTCTGGGCGGATTGAGCCCGATAGGTCTTGGTATCCTTCCTCGGTCTCTTTGCATCATTTTTTAACATGAGACCATCCTATGAATCCTTCAATCCTGAATATCCTGATTCAGACAATCTGATGAAGCCAGATGCTGACAATTGTATACTATTGATGTATCTGTAAGCCGATACCCCTCGCTCAATCCTTGACATGCCTTCTTGTAATGTTCTATACTGTCTAAATCGGAACTTCTTCACCTTCAACATTCCGGGCAAAAATGTGCTCCATCAGTTGACAGCCGGTAACTTCCCGACCAAATTTTCGAGCTTCACGCTCAATAAGGAGCTCTTTGATGCAGCAGCCCATCCTATGAATCCTTCAATCCTGAATATCCTGATTCAGACAAGCATCCGCCTGCGGTGCCAGGGGTTACATCACGAGGGGAATTAAATGAATGGCCGTTCGTAGTAGCGCAATTCATTGCGCGTCAATTCGTTACATCACGAGGATAGTTAGCGGAAGCGATATAGGAATAACAAAAGATGCGTTCCAAAATCCCGAGTCTCCTTTAATCCAATGGATTCGCGATTCTGATAACGAACAAACAACCATCGTGGGAGAAAAAATCATGGACACACAAAACCAATCCAACCCCCAAACCGATGAGAGGTCTGACGAACCGACTTCACAGCTGCCAGATCGTACGCCATCGCAGCCAATCGAAACGCAGCGCGAGCCAGATTCGGCAAATGTGAAGGTGATCGATAGCCCACTTGAGCATCAGCTGCTGGAAATGGAATCGAAAGTTTCCCACGAACTGGGGACGATGCAATCAAAAATAGATAGCGAATTTTCAGGATTACGGGAGGATATCTCCGATTTCAATGATTCCATGAAAGAATCGATGGATCGACTTGAAAACACAGTAGATCGATTCACGTCTACGGTGAAATGGTATATTGTGATAGCCGGGGGAACCGCAGTTCTTGTGATCGCGCTGTTACTATGGAATGCTTTCTTTAACTAAGGGAAAAAAGACGACAGCAAAATGTCAACACGCCCTAATCGAGCACCTTTACCCTCTCACCCATTACCAACTTACGGGTTACGAGCCATGCCAAACAAAAAGATCTATCCTCGCAATCAACTAGTCGAAATTGTCCATCAAGCGAAAGCGGACAGCAAAATCGTCGTGACGACCAACGGTTGTTTTGATGTGCTGCATGTCGGTCATCTGCGTTACTTACAAGCTGCACAGTCGCTCGGTGACCTCCTCGTTGTCGGCGTCAACAGCGATGACTCAGTGCGCGTCCTCAAAGGGGAGAACCGTCCCCTCGTCCCCGCGGAGGAACGCGCCGAAATGCTCGCCGGGCTTGCATGTGTTAATTACGTCACCGTTTTCCCCGAACTCGATCCGATCGACCTATTATCCGCCATCAAGCCAAACATCCATGTCAAGGGCGGCGATTACACGATTGAGCAGGTCATAGAGCGGGAGGCCGTCGAATCGAACGGAGGCCAAGTAATCGTTGGTTTGAACGTGCCGGGCAAATCGACCACCGATCTTATCGAAACAATCCGCGAAAGATATTAATGAACCAACAACTGAAAGGAAATCATAGGATGCAAATTAACGTCAAAGTCGGAGATTTCAGAACAGAAACCGCCGATGCCGTTGTATTCGGGGTATTTGAAGGGGAACCCCTCGCCAGCGTAGCGCAAGCCGCCGATGCGGCGACCAATGGCGCAATCACCGAACTGATTGAGGCCGGCGACTTCAAAGGTGAACACAAACAGACCGCTCTGCTCTACACCAGAGGAGCAATCACCGCCCCACGGATTGGGCTGGTCGGCCTGGGAAAAAACGAAGATTTTGCTCCAGAGAAGGTGCGTCAGGCGGCGGGCAAAGTGGTCCAAGAACTTCGGGATCTGGGACTAAAAACTGTCGCGATTCCGTTGCCACCCGAAACTCCACAAGAGATAGCACAGGCACTCGCTGAAGTGAGTCGACTCGCGCTCTATCAATTCAATCAGCACAAAACGGAGGGGCTCGACAAAGTTAAGGGGCTTGACTCGATCACCGTTCTTGTTGCGGACGAAGCGAGCCAGGCGATGGTCGAGGGGGATGTTGCCATCGGGGACGCAATTGCGAAAGGGACAAACCTCGCACGCGACCTAAGCAATCAGCCGCCGAACCACTTGACGCCAACGATGTTCGCTGACAAGTCGGTTGCGATCGCAGATGAGGTCGGACTGAAATGCGAAGTTTTTGACCAAGCGCAACTGAAAGAGAAAGGGTTTCGCACCTTACTCGGTGTGTCTCAGGGAAGCGTCGAAGAGCCACGATTTATCATCTTGGAGCATATCCCCACCGGTGAAGGCAAGGACACCGTCGCGTTTGTTGGAAAGGGCATCACCTTCGATAGCGGGGGGCTATCCCTCAAATCAGGCTCCGGTATGATGGACATGAAGCACGATATGTCCGGCGCAGCGGCGGTGCTTGGCGCGATGCAGGTGGTCGGTCATCTGAAACCGGACCTCCATGTCGTTGGGCTAATCGCGGCGAGCGAAAACATGCCGAGTGCCACCGCCCAGCGGCCGGGAGATGTTGTCGAAACCTATGGCGGAAAAACAATTGAGATCCTCAATACGGACGCGGAAGGGCGACTGGTGTTGGCGGATGCGTTAGGCTATGCTGCCCACTATAACCCGAAGGCAGCGATAGATCTGGCTACCCTGACCGGGGCTGTCATCACCGCTTTGGGAACCGTTGCTTGCGGGATGATGGGTACGGATGAGGCTTTGATGGATAAAGTCAGATCCGCGGCAGAGAAAACGCATGAACGGGTGTGGGAGCTCCCCTTGTGGGACGATTACGATGAGCTAATCAAAAGCGATGTGGCTGACGTGAAAAATATTGGCGACGCAACGGCGGGGACCATCGTCGGTGGGGCGGTCCTGAAGAAATTTGCGGAGGGCTATCCTTGGGTGCATCTCGACATCGCCGGCACGGCATGGGATGTCAAAGGCTCGTCATATATTCCTAGCAAGGGCGGTACCGGTTTCGGTGTGCGGCTGCTGGTGCAATTCGTGCGCGATTGGGTCTCATGATTCCTGTGAGCAGTGAATCAAGTTTCATGTTTACAGTATAATTCAGAGGTTATAAATACCCGGACTATCGCGCAACCTTCCGGGCGACTTGAACCGATTGTGTGACCCAACCGTGTCCGGAGGCTCTGGCACGAGAGTCATACTATCCTCGGCGATTCAGCACCGGTGAACCTGCCGCTCAACGTTAGATGAATACAGAACGGTCTGATACCGTATGGGTATGTAGGATTCTCATTCCCTCCCCGCTTGCGGGGAGGGTTAGGGTGGGGTTCTTAGGGTGATAGGGTGGGGTTCTTAGGGTGAAAAGGATGGTCAATTATGCTGCTGCGCTTTGTCTGTATTGTGTGCCTGTTACTTTTGCTATCCGGGTGTGCTACCCCCATACCTCAGCTTGACCTGACACCTGAACAGATGAACGGGATCGATCGCTTGATTGGCGAAAACTTCTTAACCTTTCATGACAATATCGAACCTATATTGGGAGAAGCGCGGAAAACGATAGAGAACAAAACACCCACTTACGATTTTGGAGATAAATATCGATTCAGAGGATTAACCACAGGCATTCTGAACGACAAAGTGGTTATGCTCTCGTTCTATGCCAATAGACGGCTCACTCCACACGAGGCGATTTATGCGTTAGGCTATCGCGAGTTACCCAATTATAGTTGGATTGAGGGGAGGCCCATATACACGCTTAACACGCACAACGGCAAACGTATCTTCTTTGTCGTCCAACATTCGGGCTGGACATTTGTCCGCATCTTCTCTAATACACTAGATGTAAAAAAACATTTCAACCTGCAAATCACACCATTTCCATACCCATCATTTTATTTTTCAGAGTCCAAATAGATGCTATTACCATCCGACCAATTGAACACCAATTGAACACATCTCCGTTCCGAGAATCTATATTGTACAATTCTTCCCTCGTCCGCTTGGTTCCTTTACTTCTACCAAGTTTTGTTCCGAGAGTCTATATTGTGCAATTCTTCCCCCCGCTTGCGGGGGGATTAGAGGGGGGTACAGGGCGCGGAATGTTCCGCGCAGATTGAGCCAATCGTGGAGCACAACCGTGTCGGGTATTCTATTTCACTGGAGTCAGGGTATCCTCGGCGATTCATCGGGCGGCGACAGTTCAACCCAAAGTAGTAGGCACACGCCGCCTGCCATCCCCCTTCCCCCGCTTGCGCCCCCCTCCGCTTGCCAATTCCCTTAATTCAGAAGGATTTAAGGGGTTCAAGCGGTTAATCCTGAAAATCCTGAGAATCCTTTAATCCTGATTCAGATGAGAGGGTAGACGCCCCCGCTTGCAAATTCCTTTAATTCAGTTCGTAGTAACGGTTCATAGTCGCGCAACTCATTGCGCGTCGCTGTTAACCGATAGTTAGATTGCCCCTCTGGGTTCGTAGTAGCGCAATTTATTGCGCGTTGTTTACCAATTTTCAATCAACCAGGATTGTTGCGCGACACACCCGGTATTTTGTCGAGATATAAATCTTGACCTACGGGAGTCCCAACCCAATCAGTTACGGCACGGTGGGGCGTGCCGCCTACGCACTTGGGGAACGATTAATGGTGTAAATACCAAGTGCAACCAACACTGCCCCGATAGTGAGCCCAACGGTAATCGGCTCACCGATAAGAAGGTTGCTCAGTAAGATTCCCCAGAGCGGTGTTGTAAAAAAGAAGACGGAGAGGCGGCTGGGTGGATAATCTTTTAACAGGAGCGTCCATGCGACGAAACAGAACCCTGCGATTCCGGCACCTTGATATAGAAGCGCGAATAGTGCAGGATAGGAGAAACCGTATCCCGCTTTACCTTCAAAAATTGCACTCAGGATGAAAAAGATTGGGACGCCAATGACCATTTGGGACACCAATACACGGTAGGTATTGATATGCTGGATAAGGCGATTGGTGACGACGATAAGGAGTCCGAGTAAAAAACCGCCGAGCAGTGTCAGCAGGTCGCCAGTTAAAAATTCTCCTGTACCTCCGATGAAGTTGTCTCGAAACACGAAACAGATTCCGCCGAAGGCGAACGCTAATCCAAGTCCCTTCCGACGGGTCATGTAATCGCCCGGAACGACAAAGTGTGCAATCAGGGCGACGAAGAGGGGGTAGGTGTTGGTCATGACAGCGGCTCTGCCCGCGCGTGTCAAGTTAGTCCCCCAATTGAGAGCAACGATTTGCGTTATAAATAGGAGGGCACTCAAAAAAAGTCGCAGGTACTCGTGCCGCTGGGGCTTGATCGATATCCCGTTAGCCGAAGCCCAACCCGCGATGAGGAAAAGTCCAATCGAAAAACGAAACCCTGCTGAGGCAAATGGGGAAAATTCTTGAAGCCCAATTTTGAGGGAGACAGCATTGCCGCCCCAAAGCATCGCTAGAAAAAGGACAAAGCAGATAACCCGAGGGGGGATAAAACTTTCGTTAGTTGGGTGAAGTGTTTTCGCACGCATCAAGTCCGGGTAGGGAGAATTAGGAAGTCGGTGGAATCAAAATTCAGGTGGGCCAGTCTGTCGTTTCCACATCGTTCAACCGTTCATTGGTACATTAGTTCATTGGTTCATGAATGAACTAATGTACCAACTTACGCATTACGCATCATGTCCCGCGTATCAATATTGACGACGATGCCAATCATCCTCCCATAAATTAAATGATCCCTCACGATAAGGGTGGTCAGCGATCAGGTCCTCGTTCAGTGTCATGCCGAGACCGGGACCATTGGGTAAACTGAAATAGCCCTCAACTACTTCGGGGCAACCGGTTGCCGCCTCCTTAACCCATGCCTCTGAGAAGTCATTGAAATGCTCCTGAATCTTAAAGTTAGGTGTGCAAGCGGAGAAGTGCAACGCCGTTGCGGTGGACACGGGGCCGCCTACATTGTGCGGTGCAACCAGCATATAACACATATCCCCAATAGCTGCGATTTTCTTCGTCTCCAGAAAACCGCCTGTTTGTGTGATATCAGGCTGGAGGATGTCTGCTGCTTGGAGATTGATCAGTTCGCGGTATTCAAACTTATTGTGGAGCCGTTCGCCGGTGGCAACGGGAATATTAATGCTGTCCGCTGCCTTTGCCAATGCCGCGAGATTATCGGGCGGGACGGGCTCCTCAACCCAACTTGGCTGGAACGGTTCCAATTCGCGTGCTATCTGGATAGCGGTTCCCGGGCTAAAGCGTCCGTGCATCTCAATCAAAATTTCTACCTCGGGCCCCACCGAATCGCGTACCGCTTCAACCAGCGAGACAGATCTCAGTCTTTCTTCGTAAGAGAGTTCGTAATAGCCGGCGCCAAAGGGATCAAATTTGAGTGCCTTGTAGTCTTTTTTAAGTACCTGTTTGGCAGCGGTATGAAATTCCTCGGGGGTACGTTCGACCTTATACCAACCGTTGGCGTATGCCTTCATCTTATCACGACATGCACCTCCAAGTAGTCGATACACCGGCTGGTTGAGTGCCTTTCCGATGATGTCCCAACACGCGATTTCGACGACGCTAATCCCTGTTGCCGCGATCTCGCCGGCACGTCCATAATCGTTACGGAACATCCGCAGGTAGAGATCTTCAGTATTGAACGGATCGCTCCCGATAACGTGTCGCTTCTTCGCACCGTCGAGGTAAGCGACCAGTGCGTCCGTGCGGTTGTTCATCCGTACCTCACTGACACCAGTCAATCCTTCGTTAGTTTCCACCTTGACAAAAGTCAGGTTTCGCCAGCTGGTGCCCATGACTAATGTCTTGACATCGGTAATTTTCAATATTGTGTCTCCTTATTATCTTGGCATTATCTTGGCTTTGGCAGATTATCTTAGATTCTAAGATTCTATTCCTTTGATTTATTCGAGCTGTTAAGAACATGAATGTTGAAAATCTTGTTCGTAGTAGCGCAATTCATTGCGCGTCGCTTGTTAGCCTTCCACTAACAAACAATGGCCCCTCCCTGCTAAACACCCGGTGGGGTGTCCGTCAATGCCTCGCTCATTGAACCTAGAACAGTCTGATACCGTATTATCTTGGCATTATCTTGGCTTTGGCAGATTATCTTAGATTCTAAGATTCTATTCCTTTGATTTATTCAAGCTGTTAAGAACATGAATGTTGAAAATCTGGTTCGTAGTAGCGCAATTCATTGCGCGTCGCTGGTTAGCCTTCCGCTAACAAACAATGGCCCCTCCCTGCTAAACACCCGGTGGGGTGTCCGTCAATTCCTCGCTCATTGAACCTAGAACAGTCTGATACCGTATGGGTATGTAGGGTTCTTATTCCCTCCCCGCTTGCGGGGAGGGTTAGGGTGGGGTTCTTAGGTTCTTTCCCCGCCTGCGGGGGGAGGGGGTAGTAGGGGGGCTTAGGAATACACCCACGCGCTTTAGCGTTTTTTTTAATGTACTCTTGAAGTTACGGCATACGGCGTATGCCTACTACTGCCAACTTGGATTATTATACATGATTTCAAAAACATTGTCTAAAAAATAGTTAGGTCCGGGGAAAATTACTTGTGGGGGATGATGCGGTGCTTCAGTTCTCCCATGTTGAAACGATTGCTCTCTAGGAAATCAAAATACTCCGCTTCCTCTTCACGAACCGCCTCCGCCCGTTTCACCACATCCGCAGCGATGTCAATTGGGATCGAGACTAGACCGCTTTCATCGCCGTGCAGCAAATCGCCCGGTGAAATGGTCAAACCACAAACAGATACTGTCACGTTGAAGTCGAGGTACACACCATAACCGTGTGAGACGACCCACCCAGTCGAAAAAACATGAAAATCCGGCGTGCGTTGACGGATAGCACTTCGGTCACGCCCGTTGGCATCAGTAACAAATCCCACACACCCCAGTTTATGTGCAATCGTACAGAACATATCGCCGAACAGGCAGCATCGCTTGCGGTCATGCCCAACGTGTTGGACAGCGAGTACCGATGGCTTCGGTGCGGCCTCAATCGCCTCCACCAGACTATCGACACGTGAAGTTCTTGTGTCGCCGGGTGTCGTGGTATCAGCTGTCGCTGTGAGGGCGTAGCCAACCATCGGTGTGGCGATTTCAGGCATTTGGCAGATCAATTCATTGTGGGCATAGCCCGTAGTCGGGTCGCGCACTTCAAAATGTTCAATTGCATTGGCAACCGTTGGGCTATCATACTGTTGCAGTGCTTCAATTAATTGCGGTGATTGGATTTGGCTCATTAGGGATAAACCTTCCTTGGCTGAGGTTAGGTGTTGCTGGGGCCCGAACATCATGACAAATTCTGCGGGAATTGCAGAATTTTCCCAATCATTTGACAGATGAGACAACAAGCCTAAAACGGTGTAATGTTGAGCCCTGCCTTTTCTTCAGGCGTCAGCGCAGCAATCTGTTCATCACCCATGTCTCTGAAGTGTATATTCGGTGGACCTCCAGCCTCAAGCCCCCAGATGTGCTGCTCAGCTTCGGCCATCGCTGCGCGAACTTCTGGTGACACATAGTGATAGGAATCGTTGAAGCGTATCAGCCAATCCCTAACCGTTCACAAACCTCATCCAATTCCCATTGACCCATCTCATCGAGTGGGGCAGGTGAAGGAGAACGCCAGCGAGGGGATTTGATAACACCTGCCCGGTAGAGAATCTCCTTGTGGACAAGCCCGCCCACCCGCAGAATCGGATCAATCTCCCGTTCCCACACCTCGCGGGCCGCGGTCTCGTCGCCGGACTGCCAGTGATCCCAGACCTGAACGAAGGAGTGCGGACGACTGGGCCAAGGCATCGTGCCTTGTGAACCGCGGCGTAGCTCCTCAATCAGGTAAGATCCACTCGCACCCCCGAAGACTGTGACCAGATCGCCACCATGTTGGACCGCCTCGTAGACCCTCTGCGCTGGGGGTGCGTTCTCAACTTTGGCATAACGTACCCCCTCGCACTCCTCAGCAATCTCTCGCAGCAGGGCCCCGCCGAGCGATGTGCCTGCCTCCTGAACAAAAATCGGGACACTCACAGCATCCGATATCGCCTTGAAGTATGCCTTTTTTTCGACCACCGGCACATCTGCTGCCGGTGGAGTGCACATCACCGCTGTCACTCCGAGATTTTCGGTTTGCCGGCTATATTGCACAGTTGCAGCAGTTGACACCGCGCCGGTGTTCACAACGACCGGCACCCTGCCGCGCGTCTGATCGACAACCACTTGGGCAACCTGCAAGCGTTCCGCCTCGGTGAGCTTCATAATCTCTGTGGCGAACGCTATCACCACACCGTGGACGCCGGCGTTGATGTTATACTCGACGACGCTCCTCAAGCTATCTTCATCAATACAATCCTGTTCGTCAAAAGGCGTAATCAGGACCGGAAACATACCACGCATAGGTTGTTGGGACATTCATATACCTCCCTGATTTGCGGTGTAGCTCACGTTAAAAAATCGTGCAACAGTCCCCTTTTCTCCTCCCATCTGCGGGAGGCAGGGCGATGGCCGCCTGTGGAGAATTAGAGGGGGCTCAGCTTTTCTGCCCGTTTTGCACCCTCTTTTGACACGAACTTCCGGTGTTTGTTTCGATTAAAAAAAGGAATTCTTGATTCGGCACATCGGCACTCCGCACCCAATCATGAGTCGATTTCATCTCTGCCATTACATTTCGCTTACAATCTATCTCAATAGCTTCAACCAGAGTGCCGTTTCCCCGAAGGATTTCATCGAGTTCGCCAGCGGTTGCACGTCCCCCCGAGCTGTAAGAGAGGATAATCCACCGAGCACGAGTATTCCGAATCAACCGCTCAATAGCCTCAACCGCGATAAAGCGTCTCGTACGACCGTTTCTGCGGTATTCCTCAAACACAGACGCAGCCAAGGTATCCGACGTATCCTTGCGGCGCAACGCCTTACCAAACAGCTCCGGTTTATCGTTAAGGCATACCGTTGACCAGAGGTGATAATATGAGGAGTACCTAACTCTGGAGGGAGGCATCTTCTCATTATTAGACCCGTACGGTGGATCATAGTACGCCAGATCAACAGCTCTATCGTTTACCAGCTCAAAGATGTCCCGACGCGAAACCTCGTGGGGTACGCCAGTGCAAAAGAGATTTGGCACCGCAAGGGTCAAGGCATTAAACGATCGGGGCGACCACTCCTTGAGGTACGAAGCAAAATGCCCAAGGGTACTATCAACCCGATCAAGAGCGAGAATGAGACTGGTGAGCGCGACTGCCCTTTCAACTTTCGTCAGGGCAAGCCGATCAATCTCCTCCCGTATCGCATCTAACTTCCGCGTGTTATGGATCTGCCACGGTTTCTTGAGCCCATCTGCCCGCACCGATGTCGGCTCCCCTCCATAGTGCGATGTGAACCAGCCATCTTTGGGAGGCAATACGTTGAGATGTTTGATCAGTTCAACATAATCCGCTTTTTTCTTATCGTTGAGAAGATAGCATACCCCAAACACCTCAGACCATGGAGCGATGTCGTTACAAAGCACGCGATAACCTGTTTTGGCAAACGCTTGGGATACCCGCGTCGTTCCAGAGAAACCATCTAGGACGGTTTTGGCATCCGTCTGCTTTGCCAGTTGCAATATATGAGGAAGGAGTTTCAGCTTTGAGCCGGCATACTTTACCCCTTCCGTAGCAGGGGCGTCAACCATAATATCACTAAAGAGGGACAGGGGTTCCATTGAATCCGGATACTAACAATCTATGTCGCGTCGTGAAATCTTTGTCCGCGATGGGGTATCCGCGGCAGCCGATGAACCGTGCATTGGGTCAAAAAGGGTTAAATAGACTGTAGATCGAGAGCGGTTCGTAGTCGCGCAATTCATTGCGCGTCGCTGTTAAGTTGCACCTAACAAACTGTGGAATGCCCCCTCCCACCTTGCGGGGAGCTCTTCCCCTAAAACTGCATGTCGATCTGTCTGTCCGCTCCCATCTGCTTCTGAATCTGTTGCCACTCCGTGACGAGGTTATTGAAAATAACAGCGTTCTGGGAATCCCCCGTGCGGTCATAGTGGTTGTAGAGGACGCGTGCCAGCCGCTCAACTGACTCAACGTTGCCCCTCATCTCCCTGCCGACATGCGCTGCGCCTTCAACACCCCTACCATCCTCACGGTTCAGGTGGTATGCCATCCGGAAACAACCCGCCCACGCTGTCGTGGCGTCGAGGGGCAACTCCTCGCTTTCAGAAAACGCATCGAGCGGCAGTAGCTTGACCCACCCCCCTTTGGCGGTGAGTAGACCGTTAGAGTCCTGCAACCCCCTGATGGTGACATTCTTGGCGCGTGCCAGCGTCTCCGCGTCGCCGTAGGGGCCCTCCGCATACCCATGCTGCTTGAGCCAGGCGAGACAGAACCGGCTCTCCAAATCCAGATCCCCCTCCTGACGCTCGTCGTAATCGGCGATAGCGCGGTTGATTGCTGCCAACGCCTCCCGCACCAACACCGACTTGCCGCTGATAGTCTCTACACGACTGTAACGGGAGTAAATCTGCATCCCCGGGCCGATAGCGGCTTGTGCCAGATCCGTCGGGGCGATGTGCCCTTTTCGCGTCAGTTGGTCGAGTGCTGCAGGCAGTTCTTTGTCAAGTGCGTTGAAAAATTGACGGCGCGTTGCGGCGGGGGCATCACGGGGACGGGGGCGACAGACCAGCACAATAGACGATGCTAGTGAGTTAGTGCTCAAGGCGTTTGATCTCGCGGAACGCTCAGTACGCATAGGCCAGGTGCCGACTATCTCGAAACCCGCTGACACGATAGAACTCAGCATCGTCTCCCAGCCGGTGGACGCTCTACCATCCCGCTCCTCCTCCTGTTGTTTGTAGGCGTAGAAGATGGAGGACGGGAACTCCGGGCTGCATCGGTCTCGTATTAACTGGAGTGTCTTGTTCAGCAGGTCCTCAAATCGCTGCCGGGGGTCATCAAATCGGGATGGAATAGCTGTTATCTCCTCAGCTTTGGGGGTCAGGATACCGGCGAACAGGTCCGGGTAAACATCGCGGAGTAGGGGACGCAGCCAAACATAGAAGAAATCGGACAAGTCAGCATAGTCGATGTTGTCGTAGTAGGGCGGGTCGGTGACGATGACCGGCCCATCTTGGGCGTGGATAGTGGTGGAGGCATCCGCCTGATGCACAGCACCGCTGTTCGCAGCTGCGGGCAATCGCTCGACAACTTTTGCGACCCACTCAATTTGACTCGTCCAGTTCTGGGTTGAAGTAGAGAAGATATTCACCTCCGCGAAATCCCAAACCATCGGAATTGCTTGGCGCGTGAAAACGTGGCCGACAAATTCACCCCCGTCTATCCAAGTTGCATAACTGCAACTGCTGTCCGCTATTCTGCCAACAACAAGCGCAAGGTATGTGCAGAGCGCATCGGCGTATTCGTCGTTTCCGCTCTCTTGCCTTACCATTTGGAGAACATCTACAATCAAGTCGCTGAATGTGGCTATTGCGAGAAGTTGACGTTTGGTAAAAAGTTGATGCCAATGGGTAATACCAAAACCCCGTCCACTTACCAAAGTCGGCGTATTTGGCATTGCTTGGGACGGTCGCCACGCGGGTTCGGCAGATATTGCGATCTTGATATGTTCGTCGGTCGGTGATACATAGAGCCGCCTGCGATCCCCCTCAGCGACGATGGCAGTCATCTGCTCGCTCATGTTGCCAACCCTCGCCTGCTCACGGACATAAGACAACGGAGCCGCGCTGTTGCAGGCGATACAGACGGCACCGTGGCGGTTCACCGTGCCACCTTCGGGGACATCACCGCTGTGGTCCTGCACGACAAAGGAGACACGCTTCGACTCATAGTCAACGACAGGTCTAATCCAGTGTTGGTGGGTGCGTTTTTTTGATACCTGAAAAGTAGTTTTGAGAGGCATCTGGACACCGCAGGCGGGATTGGGACAAGGGACTGTCCGCGCCCAAAGCCACGCAATCACAGTCGCATCACTGCCATCGGACAGTTTCGCCTTCGGGTAAAGATGGCCAATCCGCTTAAACGCCTCCTCACGCATCCATGCCCCGTAGTAGCGAATGTCGTCTGCAAGGCCGGACGTACCGCGCCAAGGGACGCGCCGCGCGTTTCTGCCTCTGCCCGTAGATATACCGAGGGTGTCCGCTTCGGGATTGACCGGAGGCAGATGCTGAAACTTGGGCGGTATCTCAATCAACGCCTTGTTGATGAGGACTGCCACCGGATTGAGGTCTGAAGCAACAGCCTTCAGTCCAAGCCGTTGTGCTTCGAGGGGGATAGAACCCCCACCGGCGAAGGGGTCATATATCGGCAGCGTATGGTCGTGCAGGTATTTCAACACTTCAACAGGGTCAGTGGGTGCTGTTTCTCCTCGGGAACGCGCCACCGATCGGGCAATTTCGTAGCGTGCGTTTGCTAAGAGGGTTTTCACACCCAGCTGGCTCTCATTGGTGCTCTCCCATTTGACGAGCTGACGGATGATATCGTGGAGTCGTTCCCGTTCGGCACGTTGCTCGTGGTCGGTGGGGAACTCCTCGGGGCAGTGGGAGGGGTCGTCCACCATGCTAGCAAAGATGACTGCGCGGCAAGCAGCCAGTGGCTTACGCGACCACCATAGATGCAATGTGGAGGGATGGCCGTGCCGGATGGACTTCTCACGGGCGGATTCGCGGTTGATGTCGTCTAACGGTAGGTCTACTTCAATCAGTTTACGTCGGTAAACGGTCATTTTAACTCCAAGAGTAAAACAGGAAAGGGTAATAATTCACCATAATTGCTCTGCGGCTTCGCGTAAAAAATAGAAAATTCGTATCTACTGCATTCAATACACTTTGCAACAGCAGAGCCCCTCCTACCCCCTGCTGAGTCCCAAGTTATCTCCCAGTTCGTAGTCGCCCAATTCATCGCGCGTAGAATGGGCCCGCCCCACTTGCGGGGGGTGGGGGGGCTTGGGGGGCTTTCCCCGCCGCTTGCACCCTCTCCCACCAGCAAATCCTCCCGCTCGTAGTAGCGCAATTTATTGCGCGTGGTTTTTAGGCTTCACCTAGCAACCAATGCCCCCTCACTCCTTGCGGCGAGATCTGCCCCCCCTACTTGCAAATGCCCTTAATTCAGTTCGTAGTCGCGGTTCGTAGTAGCGCAATTCGTTGCGCGTGGTTTTTAGGTTTCACCTAACAACCAATGCCCCCTCACTCCTTGCGGCGAGATCTGCCCCCCCTACTTGCAAATGCCCTTAATTCAGTTCGTAGTCGCGGTTCGTAGTAGCGCAATTCATTGCGCGTGGGTTTTAGGCTTCACCTAGCAACCAATGCCCCCTCACTCCTTGCGGCGAGATCTGCCCCCCCTACTTGCAAATGCCCTTAATTCAGTTCGTAGTCGCGGTTCGTAGTAGCGCAATTCATTGCGCGTGGGTTTTAGGTTTCACCTAACAACCAATGCTCCCTCACGCCTTGCGGCGAGCTCTGCCCCCCTACTTGCAAATTCCCTTAATTCAGTTCATAGTCGTGGTTCGTAGTAGCGCAATTCATATCCAGGCGCGTGGTTTTTAGTTTTCAGCTAACAACCAATGCTCCCTCACGCCTTGCGGCGAGCTCTGCCCCCTACTTGCAAATTCCCTTAATTCAGTTCGTAGTAGCGGTTCGTAGTAGCGCAATTCATTGCGCGTGGTTTTTAGTTTTCAGCTAACAACCAATGCCCCCTCACGCCTTGCGGCGAGATCTGCCCCCCTACTTGCAAATTCCCTTAATTCAGTTCGTAGTCGCGGTTCGTAGTAGCGCAATTCATTGCGCGTGGGTTTTAGGCTTCACCTAGCAACCAATGCCCCCTCACTCCTTGCGGCGAGATCTGCCCCCCCTACTTGCAAATTCCCTTAATTCAGTTCGTAGTCGCGGTTCGTAGTAGCGCAATTCATTGCGCGTGGTTTTTAGGCTTCACAGTTCGTAGTCGTGCAATTCATGGCACGGAGACCCGCCTACTCCTTGCTGAGCCGCAAGACCACGTGCCCAAGCTCAAACGCACCCGGCGATGAACCGCTGAACAATTCCGCATCGAGCCCCCATGCCAATTTATACGCAGAAAGAATCTGGATCATCGCGTTAGAAACATCACCATGGCAGAGCACCGCAACAGTGCTGCCACTGCTGGTAATTTTCGCGCCGTAGAAGCCACCCCGGACCCCGACCGTCCGAATAGACCGAACAAGCTGCTCAATTTCGGGCAAGCCAAGGCCAGCACGGAAACGACCACTCCAATCCGAGGCATACATCAGTTTTCCGGCTTCCATGAGATGGTGATGAAGGTGACGCAGATTGGCATTCGCCTTTTTGAGATGTTCGATAAAGCGTCCCACACGGACATGTTCGTAAATCGGATGTTCGACGCGGCTGCGCACAGCGTACACTTTTTGAGGTTCAACTTTTGTCAGCGGATCGACCGTCTTACCGTAGCGATGGATGAAATCTTCCCCCTTCAGCCGCGCCGGTAAAACCTGCCAGCACTTTTGACGGAAATCTCTAACAGATAACCGACACAGATAGTTATCGCGCAGCTCCTCCAGATTGAGGGTCCTCTGGAGAATTGTCAAGCCCATAAACGCTGCGGTACGCGCATCAATATAGGCCGAATTGGATGGACGCCATCTCGCTTTGCTGTGGATCCCGATTAATCTGGTATTCAGGGGGAGAGGGACAGTTTCAACCATCTGATACGGTTGACAGTGGATCGAAAGCAGGCGGTCCCGCTGGCCGGCGACGACGGCAATCGTATCCATGGCACCGCACGGCACACCGACAATACGGTTCTCGACAATCTGCCCGATCCGAGCGATGTCTAGCGCACCCAAGTTGAGTTCATATAGATGGTTAATCGCTGTCAGCGTTGCAACGGTGATCGCTGCGGAGGAACCGATTCCTGCCTCCACCGGGATATTGCTCCGAATAACAATCGCTGCGCCGTGCGGCAAACAATCAACTACCCCCTCTTTCAGGAGCACGAAAAAACCGCCAAGGACATACCCTGTCCATGCGGTGTGTCGATTGTGCGCGAAAAGTGATTGAACCTCTTCGTAAGACTTTAGATTCCCATCTGTGTAGAAATCGTCAATGGAAAGCTCCCCGGCGGCTTGATCCCCCTGTACCGGTGCCTCAAAACTTAAAGCACTCAACCGGCGGTCCACCCTCGCCTGACAACCGACAACAGCGGAACGCTCAAGGGGCAATCCCAGAACGTTGCCACCACAGTGCACCGCAATGCCGCCCATCACATCTAACCGCGCGGGGGCTCTGGTAATAATGACCTGTCCATTTTTTTTAAGTCCGTATTCGCCAAAAATCTGAAAATCCTCATACCGCAGCATTGATTCAAACTCAAGGACCTCATAAGGCTTGATGTTAGGTCCAAAAATTTGCTCCACCTTCATAGGGTTGTTACCCTTCAGGATTTCGGCGGTTGCATTCATAAAACGTCTCCAGTCAAGAAATCAGATGGTTGGCGATGAAGATACCAATTACGATGAGCATTTGCCCGTCATTATAATGGCGGGGGATTATGTTGTCAACATCTTTGTTGCCTTTTTGATTTACATTGCCTTTTGGAAAGAAGTTTGCTATCATTAAGTCCGTTCTACAACGAATTAAAACACAATCCTTGAAAGTAGTAGGCATACGCCGTATGCCGTAACCAAAAAGAAACCGAGTGCTTGCTAGTTCTGTTGACATTTGCTCAATTGCACCGATCTCCATTCCGAGCGTTTTCAATGTGTCGGTCAATTTTGGCAGACAGGCTTGTATCGAGATATAAACCTTGACCGACTGACTTTGAACGTTCAACTGCGTAACTCCTAACAGGTTTTTGAAAGGGCGAATTTATGGCACATGCCTACACCCCCGGACTCAAAGTCGCAGCGGGCATAACTATACGCAATGAACGCCGACTCCCAATCGAGGGAGAGGTCACTGTCCACGTGGGGGATAACATCGATGCAGAGCATGTGGTCGCAAGAGCATCTCTGCCGGGGAACGTTCAACTGGTGAATATCGCAAATTTATTGAGTATCCCCACCGAAGACATAAGAGACTACATGCTCAAAAGTGAGGGAGAACCTATCGGAAAGGACGAAATTATAGGCGAAACAAAAGGCTTGTTTGGGCTATTTAAGTCACAAGCACGGGCCCCGATTGAGGGAACGATTGAAAGCATCTCCGATGTAACAGGGCAGGTAATCATTCGTGAAGCACCAATCCCTGTTAATGTCAGAGGGCATATCTCCGGATCAATTGTCGAGATTCTCTCCAACGAAGGTGCCATCGTAGAAACCTATGGCACATACATCCAAGGAATTTTTGGCATCGGCGGGGAAACGGTTGGGAAGCTCGAAGTCGTTGTAAATTCTCCAGACGCCCCATTGACAAAAAATCTCATCCGATCCGCGCATCGAGATAAAATCCTCTGCGGCGGAGCTGTCGTCGGAAACGACGCAATTCAGGAGGCAATTCGGCAAGGTGTCAAAGGGATAATTGTGGGCGGCATTCACAACAGCGATCTCCATGCCATGTTGGGATACGAGCTTGGGGTCGCAATAACAGGTTCAGAGTCGCTCGGCCTGACACTGGTCGTCACGGAAGGGTTCGGGGAGATAAGTATGGCAGCGCGCACCTTCAATCTGCTCAAAGCGCAGGAGGGCATGACCGCTTCGATCAATGGTGCCACACAGATTCGCGCCGGCGTTGTGCGTCCAGAAATCATCATCCCCGTCGAGACACAAGGAGAGACAGTTGACACAAGCATTGCAGGCGACGCGCTCGATATCGGTGCTCCAATCCGCATCATCCGTGAACCCTATTTCGGGGCATTGGGACGCGTGTCTGCCCTACCCGTCGAACTGCAAGAGCTTGAGACGGAGGCAAAGGTGCGTGTATTGGAGGTTGAACTGGAAGATGGAAACAGGGTTGTCCTACCGCGCGCAAACGTGGAAATTATCGAAGTGTAGAATCCATTACCTGTTAGGAGTTACGCGCTTCAGTAGGTTACACCGATGGTTGTTCCCTACAGCTTCCTGATAGAGTTCCTGCTGTAGTTGCCCGATTCATCAGGCGTCAGGTTGCTTTGAGCGTTCAACAAATACTGTAAGTCGGTCAAGATTCATATCTCGACAAAGAACCCCGACCCGCGCGCAATGTCCCGGGCCCATTAAGCCAAGATCATCGCCCCATAGTCTCTGATATTCTATCGCCCCGTATTGTCTAGTATTCTATCGCGCAATGTTGTAGATATCGTCAATTTCGGAAAATCGCCCAAATGTAGCCCCCCTCCCGCATTCTTTCCACTCCACTTGCGGGAGACTGAGGGGGGCTGCATTCTCTTGCCCTCCCCGCCTGCAAATTCCCTTAATTCAGTTCGTAGTCGCGCAATTCATTGCGCGTCGAATGGCCCCTCCCCACTAAATACCCTCCTTGCGGGCCTCTTCCCCTCCCCGCTTGCGGGGAGGGGCTAGGGGTGGGGTTCTTGGGCTAGGGGTGAGGTTCTTGGGTTAGGAGTGAGGTTCTTGGGCTAGGGGTGGGGTTCTTACCCACCCGCTTCAGCCACTCCTGAAAATTGATCGTATGGCTGCCCGCCCAAAAGAGCTGGTTACAGGTTGAACATCGATGAAATTGGTCCTGTGTGCGATAGACGTAGTCCGGGACAGCAGAACGCACTTCCGCCTTGGGAACAGATTGAAGAGGAGCATTGCAGCCGAGACAACGAGTAAAGAAGGAATCGCAATCAAGTTTTAAGTGAAACACTTGGATGACCTGCTTGAGTTGCTCGACCGGATCTTGGCTGGTGAGCAGCAGGTACCGCTCAACCATACGACGTTGCACAAATTCCCGATCGCGCGTCAAAATCACCCGATTCTCACGCAACGCCTTAAGCGCGAGCTGAGCATCAAGAGCGGGAGATTGGTAGGCGACATCATACCCTAAAATCCGCAGCCACCTGCCAAGTTTGCCCACATTTTCATCAGCGAGGAATTTCGGATCCAGAGCGTCTGCCATGATTGGAATTTCCCCAAAGCCAACGGATTTTCCCAAAGAAGGTTGACGGAAGAGAACTAACCACCCTGTCCTACAGTCAGCAACCTGTTGAGGGAATCACCAAGGATTCGCGCCTTGTCGGCGTCTGGGATGAAGGTGCAGTGGGTGCGGAAGGCTTCAAGGGCGTGTTGGTAGGTCATGTAGGAACGCACCACAGGGTAGTCCGACCCCCAGCAAAGGCGATCAGGGCCAAAATGTTCATAGAGCGCGCGGACAATCCAGCCGGTATCCGAATAAGGATAGCCCCATGGGACCTGGGAGACATACCCGAATCCTGACATCTTGATATTGATATTCGGTGTGTTCCCCGACGCGAGAATCTCCTTCAAATTCGGATAGGGAGGTGCCTCTCCAGCTCTTGCCCCAGCCATGTGGTGACAGAGAAAGGTGATAGAAGGGAACTGGGCCGCCAATTGGCGTAATGGTGCCTGTAGTTGAGGCCCCATGGCGAGGCTAGCAATCAAGCCCCGATCCGCAGTGGTCTGAAAGAATCGCTGCCCCTCAGTCGAAAAGAACCAACTGCCATCGTCGTCCCCTCTAAAATAATGCGTATACCCTTTCAGCGCGTATCTATCCGCCGCCGCCGCAAGCCGATCCGCAGCACCGGGGGTGTGATAGGTATCCGTCCACGAACAATCAACGTCAGCGAATTGGATGATACGACCCGGATACTGTTTGGAACACTCAAAAATATAGTCATTGTTATCCGAGTTATGATCAATTCGCGCACAAACCAGAACGGCTTGATCAACACCATGACGGTCCATTTCGTGGAGAAGTTGCTCTATCCTGCCACGACTTTCGCTGTCAGGGACGGGGGGTTGGTAAGGCCAGCGCGGCCAGGCGTGACTGTGTGAATCAATAATCATGAAGCTCTCCTCATTGACAAATGAACCAATGAACTAGGGTGTGTTGACATTTAACAGCATATAGGTCAGAGACTCTCCGAACAGAGTTGGGTTGAACGAGAACCGTGAAACCCAACTCCCAACCCAAAGGAAGCGAGAAATAGCAGTAGGAACGCTCCGTCGTGCCCTTCCCCTGCTAAATACCCGGTGGGTTGTCCGTCAGGTCCTGGCTCATTGAACCTAGAACGGTCTGATACCGTATGGGTATTTGGATAGAGGGCGGTAATCCCGAATACCCACCCGGCCCTTTTCCCCTCCCCACTAAATACCCTCCTTGTCCTCCCTCCCCACTTGCGGGCCCTTTCCCCTCCCCGCTTGCGGGGAGGGGTTAGGGGTGGGGTTCTTAGGTTGGGTAGGGTTCTTAGGTTCGGTGGGATTCTTAGGTTCCTCCCCTCCCCCCTTACAAACTCCCTTATTAAGTTCCTAAATCCAGTTCGTAGTCGCGCAATTCATTGCGCGTGGCTTGTTAGATTTCACCTACCACACAAGCTGTGGAATGGCCCCTCCCCGCTTGCGGGCCCTTTCCCCTCCCCGCTTGCGGGCCCTTTCCCCTCCCCGCTTGCGGGCCCTTTCCCCTCCCCGCTTGCGGGGAGGGGTTAGGGGTGGGGTTCTTAGCGGGGTAAGGGGGTTATTGACAAATGAACCAATAAACTAAAATGTCGCCCGCCCAACACCCGTGTTCCCCGCCGCATCGGTGACGCGAATGGTGATGGTGTGCTCACCGGCTGGGAGGGGGTTGGTATGAAGTAGCAAGGTTTCACGCTTCGAGTCAAAGATGCCATCGTCAGGGAAGATGACCTGCCACTCCTCATCGCTGTCGATTTTGTAGACCGCTTTCTGGATGTAACCGGACGAGTCTGCCGCCGTACAGGAAATCTGATAGGTCCGATCTTCATTCACTGTCGCAGTTATACCAGTGACCATCGGTTGGCTGTTATCAATATCAAAGGGGGCACTAATCTTCTCGGTAGACTTCGCAAAATTGGGCGGATTGCTGAGTTTGTCCGTCGCACTGACTTTGATGACGTAACGCCCGTCGGACATTGAGGTACTATCCCAAGCATGGGTGCTCTTCTTCAACTCCTTTTTAAGAAGCTTCCAATTCGTCTCATCAACCCCCTTGTAATAGACGTTAAACTGTAAGGTATCACCATTTTCGTCCTTCACCTTCCACGCGGCAGTATATTTTGTACTATCTCCCTCCGGATTGGAGGGGGCCCGACTTTCCCTCGGTATACTAACACCTTTGGGCGGACCGGGGCTCTCGGGAGCATCGCCCCGGCGAACCTCAATCGAGGTGAATCGCGGTTCGGTATTGGACTGAACCGACGCAACGGTTACTTTTTTGAGGACAGGCGTCGCAGAAGCCACACCCGTTGTGAGCTTGGCGCGCCACTGAATATACCGGGCGGGAGGACTGGTAATTTGGGATGCTTCAGGAGCCGTCAATTCTTCTGACCAATCCTTCCACATGCTATTTGGTTGCTCTGTGTTGCCAGTCCGGGTGGCAAAAGAGATCGCCGTTCCTTCCGGCGTAACGCCCTCCCACGACAACTTACCCCAGCGAGAAACAATCTTCGTATCGTATGCCTTGGATTCAAGGGTCCCCTCGGCAAGATAATCCGATTTCAATTCAAAGATTTTTCCAGGATTCCCCGTAGCAAGCAGGAACCGATCTGAATTTGCCGTGCGGTGCAGCGCCAGAATCTGGCTCGCACTACATTTGCCCTTTAAGACAGAATCGCCCGCCGCGTTGACCCAGTACAATTTACCACTATCGCCTGTACCGATATAAAGTCCATCCTCCGAATCAAATGCCATCGACAAAATCAAGGGATCGGGCACCTCCCACATAACAGACACGATGCCATCCGGCTGAATCTGATAGACCCTTGACTTCTTTTCTTCAGCGTTACGCCCCCTAGGAGGGGACGGACCGGTAGGCGGTGATGGCGGACCGCCGGGCTGCGGTGCTGCTGTTGTGATGGTTCCAGCGTAAATTAGCCCCTGCGGCCCAATAACAAGCCTACGCACCTCTTTCTGCCCGGTTTGGTAAATCACGGTGGCCGCACCGTCCACTGTTTTGACACTATAGATAGTCCCTTTGCCATCGCTGCCCGCATACAGCATCCCGTTATGATAGAGTAGGCATAAAAGGTTACGCTCGTCGGAATCAAAGAGGACACTGGTCTGTCCGTCGGGCATAATCTTGTAAATTTTTCCATTGGTTCCGGTCGCCGCATATAGATTTCCTGCATCATCAAAGGTCATCGCCCAAACATACCTCTCCTCCGAACTAAGAATCGTTGTCGGCGGGGTGCTATCGTCAGTGAGCTTGTAGATTAATCCGTCGGGGGCTGTACCGGCATAAATGTTGTCATTGGAATCAATAGCCAACGTCAAGATTGAAACCTCTGGCGAATCATAAAAGAGCGACGGTTCACCCTCAGGAGTCATCCGATAAATTTTGCCCGCATTGCCGGTGCCCGCGTAGATGTTTCCTTTGGAATCCTCGGCGAGACACCAAACGTATATCTCTTGAGTATCTTCAAAGAAAGCCTCCAATTTAGGAGCCAACATCAGCGCACCCTTACTTGAGACCGAAACATTTTCGAGCTTGCCAGATTCAAAATCCTTTTGGTGCTGTTGTTCCCAAATCTGGGTCGTCACCCCTAACGCTGGTAGGAGATGGATCCAAAAGAAAACGACAACGACACTAAAAATACAAAAAGCACGGTAAAACATCATCAAGAAGAAATCCTCCGTTAAGTTAGTTCATTAAAGTAGTAAGCACGCTCCGCGTGCCCTAAACCCCACAATCGTTAACGCATACGGATTGACTAACACGCCACTGCCATGAAACTCGCACCCCGAATGGGGAAAAACAAAATATCCCCAAACCCGTAGGTGGGACATCCTGCCCCATCTCCCGCCTGAGAACACTATCCATATCCGTGTTTTCTGCGCCACCAGTTTAATCCATAATTCAGACAATACTTATGAGCACCCCTCAATCAACCCATACACCAATAACGCTTCAACAGGACCCGCTAATCTTGAAAAATTACGGCGCATTGCGGTCAACCGTAAACCGCAAAAATCGACTGCCGGAAACCACATAGGGTGTAGTAACCCTTTCAAAATGCAGCGTCGTGCCGCGAGTCGGTCCCCCTTCGCCAGATTGCGTCGCTACACCCATCACGGAGAGCATCGATACCGGCAGCTCGGGAAACTCCTCCCCCTGAACGGTCATACCGACCTTGGGCACAAACAGCTCCAAGATAATGTCACTGTTGTTTTCCTCACGCTGCAACAGTTTAATTAATTGGTTGATGTTTGTCGGCTGGTAGTTCAAGGGAGCCCGCGTCCGCTGCCAACCTTCATATAAAGACGGACTGATAGCGAGAAGGGTAGTTAAACCTTCAGGGGCATCCTTGGGGACGGTAATTGAACCAGTCTGGATAATCGGTGCTTCGAGGTAGGGACGCAGACGCATGGTCACTTCAATTGTTGCCCCGGGCTTATACCGATCTCTGTCGATCCGTACCGCTTCAATGACCGCCGTTTTTCGTTTGTCCCCCATTTTAATATCGAGGTCTATGCGTTCCACATCAACCTTTGTATATCGGTTGCCAATTAAGCTAAACAGCGGCGTCAGTGCCCGGGTCGCTTGAAAGCCCGGTGAGCCGCTGGAGGAGTACACATTTCTCCGAACAATTTCGCGGGAGGCCAGATTCGGATGCTCCTTCAACAGAATTTTTGCATCAACGTCGACAGAGTGGTCACCGCTGTAGATTTCTATACCATCAATGATGAACCAAAGAGGGATGAGGGTGTACAGCGTCGAAAAATCTCGATGGCGGATGACCTCATAGCGCGTGGGGTGGACCTTCCCATCCATTGTCTGGATGGTCGCATTCACTGGAATAAAACTGGGATGGGAGCCAATCAAACCAGCAATGCCCGCCTGACGGTCCTGGACGAGTGTGCCAATCGGCTGGGTTGGAGAAGCAATTTTGGATGATCTGAGCGTACTGGGTAAAATGAAGTGGACATGCCCGCCGGAAAGCGGCAGATTGACATTGCCCTCCCCAAACATTGAATGACCAAAGCCCAAGAGTTGATCCCCCTCAATATAGGTCATGGTACCGTATCCGAAGGCAGTGAAAGCCCCTCGGACCAACTCAATACCTACAATCTGTCCCGGCTCAATCGGCGCACTTTCAACGGGTGAACCACCGCCCGTACCCTGTATCGGACTGAGATGATATTTGTCAAAAAACTGCTTGAAAAATCCAATCGCACCCGTCGGTAACCCTGAGAATGCAACAGGCATCTGAAGACGGGGTGCCCGCTCCAATGGATTGGGAGCCGGGGACATCTCCATCCGGGCTTCAGGCCTATGTTTCCTATCAGGCATCAGGGGCAACATTTCCAGGCCACTTAAAACCGTGTCTGTCCCAAAGTTAAGGCGCGTCCCACCCCGATAGCTCAAATTGGGCTGCATCCCCCGCTGTGTCACTTCAATCATCAACTCAATGGGTGTTACGCCCATGAGGTTTGCATGTTCACGCTGATAAAAGTAGCCGAGAGAAATCGCGCCAATGAGCTGTCCGTTAATATACATCGGACTCCCACTCATACCGCCGGCGACACCCGTCTTTTCAAAGTTCTCGCCACTACCTTTGACCCATATCACGTGCCAATTGGGATAGTAATTGTACTCAATGCTGACCACCTCAAAGTTGAACTTTTCAACGGTTGTGCCAGAAAAGACGGTATATCCCTCCCCTTTCATGCCGGGCGCAATCTCTGCTAACCGCATAAATTTCGATGAATCCCATTTAATTTGTGCGCCCACTTGAAGAGCAATCAAGCAGAAGAGGCTTATCATCAATACAAAACAGTTCTTTTTCAAAACTCACCTCATTGAATTTTCGCTCATGTTAAAAGAAAGTGCATGGCACGAAGAGACATCGAGTTTTTTGTTGAAAACTCAGGGTCTGTTGCACGATTTCTTAACATCAGCCTTAGTTTTTACTTGGCGTATAATAGAAATCCAATCTTTCGTTCCCAAAATCAGGCTTATGATAACAGTTTATTTTAAACCATGTCAAGCCTAATTATCAAAAATCCTTTAGAGGTAAAACCCATTCCCCTCCACCAGCAAATTCCCCTGCTTGCGGAGGATCTATAACCTTCTGTTTGAAACCAGAAGGTTGAAGATCTTGGGGGTTAGGGGGGCTTGGGGTGGGGTTCTTAAGGATTTATAACCTTCAAGTCGAGAACCTGAAAGAAGATTACTAGGGAAAGCCGCTAGCAATCCCAGAATCCCAAGCCCTTAGGGGTAGGAGTACATCAAACAATAAGCCAGGGCAATCACATGTAAATAGTGAGTGTATATGACTTTGGCATAGGACAATGGAAATGGACTAGGAGCCACAGGTTTCCTATGATCCCCGCTACGTAATTCCTATAACAGATGCAATTCCCCTAATACAATAAGCAGCCTAAATGCAAAAAGCCGGGTGAGCAAGTATACTCGCTCCCGGCTTTGTGTGGTTGGTTCAATCGGGGTATGGCCAAGGTGAATATCGCGAAGGTTATGTGCGAAGCTTGCAGCAGAGATAGACGATTGCAAAACCAATCGCACCGAGCACGATGAGGGTAAAAGCGAGCTCAAACGCCCAAGCGATAACAGGCAAAACAAGCCGAAATGCAATCAAAATCAGTAAAAATATCAACACAAGGATAGCAAGGTTTTTCAGTAATCCCATCAGATATAACTCCTTTCCAATTCGACTCTTATAAACAGAAAGTGCAAAGCACGAACAGAAACCGAGCTCTTTCGGAGTTCTTTCGGAAAAACTCGGCTTCTATTCCAGTACCACTAGTCTTTTAGGCGGGCTTTGAGTTTGGCAAGCTCATCATCAATTTCGTCTTTCTGGTCGAGCGCGTTCAACTCATCTTCCAAACTAGGTTGACGCATTTCGCTGAGGGCTTCCGCCTCCGCTTCTGTATCAAGGACTCGGTTCTGGATGCGATCAAAAGCACTCAACGCACTGGAATCGGAAATACCCGACATCGTTTGATGGATGCTCCGTTCCGCCTCTGCTCGTCTTTGGCGAGCAATCAGCAGCGCCCGTTTGTTCTTTGCCTCTGCAATTTTTTGTTCTAAGGTTGCCAGCCCATCTTTAAGTACAGCGACACTATCTTGCTGCGCCTCAAATTGCTCACGAAAACTCTCTGCCAACTCGCCGAAAGACCGTTTGCGGCGAAGAGCTTCTTTGGCGCGAGCATCATCGCCGTTTCGGATGAACATAATGGCACGCTTCTCCCACTTCTCGGCACTCTCCAAGTTCTCCTTATACTGCGCTTCAAACTTGTTGCCATCCCGAATCGCCGCAGCAACTTGAATCTTTACCTCTTTGAGCTCGTGCTGCATATCCTCCAAGAGTTGATTCAAAATCTTTTCCGGATCTTCAACCCGATCGAGGAGGTCATTTATATTTGAATTGAATAGCCGCCTGATTTTCTCAAAGATCGGCATTGGTGATCACTCCCTTACTCTATCAGTGATTTAGGCACTACGCACTTAAGTTCGTAGTCGCGCAATTCATTGCGCGGCGAATGCCCTCCCCTAACAATCTTCATTCACATTGGAAACATGAATGTTATAAATCCTTCCGCGTCACGATAGACCATAAATCGCTAACTGTCGCCACCCGATGAAGCCGATCTCTCAAAATTGACACTATGAACATTGGGGTGTTGAGATATGAACCTCGACCTACATTGGGGTGTTCATTAATGAACCAATCAACTAATGAACAAATTGTCTTCACGTTTCACGCATCATCAGAGAGTGTATTACAGTTGCAAACTCGCACCATTGGTTCATACAGTATACCTTCCCAGTGTTTCATCATCTAAATGCTCTAACTCCTCTCTCGACTGCTGCCGCTCGGCCTCTCTCAACTCCGTCTCAGGGAAACCGATTTCTTGAACAATCGATTCCGCCACATAGATGGGTGCCCTCAATCTCAAGGCGAGCGCAATCGAATCACTCGGACGGGCATCAATCTCCACTGTTTTGCCGTTGGCAACCACATTGATCTGCCCAAAATAAGTTGAGTCCTTCATGGTATGTACGTAGACCGCATCAACCGTTACACCAAGCCTTTCGATGATGTTTTTCATGAGGTCATGCGTCATCGGACGTAGCGGATGTTCACCTTTGAGCTGAAACTGAATCGAGAGTGCCTCTCCCTGTCCAATCCATATCGGCAGCACCAATCTCGGATCGCCTTCCAGCTCCCTCAAAAAGAGGATAGGTGCACCACTACTCGCATCAATAGAAATAAACGCCACTTCAACCGCGATCATGTTCTTTCCATCCATTTGGAGATGTTCATTGGCTTTTTCTTTCATGGTAGACTCCTTCATCACTAATTTGAAGTTTTAATTGGAGCCGCCGATGGTGTAAGGAATGTTACAAGAATGTTGCCATTTATCCCGTCATCGACAATTCCAAATTGCTTGTTATACCGATTCCGCTCATGTTAAGCAATCGTGCAACGGAAACCGATTGAATTGATTAGCTCACTCATTCATTAAAATAGTAGGCACACCCCGCGTGCCGTCCCCCCTCAGTCCCAGCAGGGGGGAATGAAGTGCGTAAATTCAGTTCGTAGCCGCGCAATTCATTGCGCGTGGATTGTTAGCTCTCTGTTAGGCGATTGTCAGGGTTCCCCTAACAATCTGCCTACCAATCCGCTAACAAGCGTCAGGATTGTAGCGTTGAGGTATATCCTGAAAATCCTTGAATCCTGAAAATCCGGATTCAGACAATTGTCAACTTCCTCCTGTCGGCCTCACGCTCAGTCCTTATGTCGAATCTTGGTCAGTTGATTCCGGGGACTCCGTTTTAGCAGCAAGATCCAAGCCAGGAACATATTGGCTTATAGTTTCAGCGAGATTCTGCGCGTCAATCCCCCCAAAATTCAGAACCTCCTTCAGCATTGGTAATGCTGCACCAGCCTGCAAGATAGATCCGAAAATCTTACCCGTGTTCCCACCCGGAGCTCCGTTTCCGCCAAGATCAAGGATGCGGATGCTTTCAATCTGTTCCGCAGGCTTCATCAATTGACCTGTGACCTCGGGCAGGGATTGGATCAGTTTCAACAGTGCCTCGTTATTCAGAATCCGCTGATCCGCCGTGTTCTTCGCTTCAATAAGTGCCTCTTCCCCTTCCGCCTTCGCTTTCGCTTCCACCAGAATCGCCTCAGCGAGGATTTTCTGCGCTGCCGCTCTGAGAGTGGCGGCCTCTCGATCCGCTTTCGCCGCTTCTATAACAGTGTAGGCTTCAGCATTTGCCAACCGCTCTTTTGAAATGCGCTCTTCATCCGCCTCCTGTTCGGCCCTGATTAACGCGATTCGGCTATTACGCTCCGCCTCCTCAATCGCTTCCACCGTCAAGACTTGGGCTTCAGATTTAGTGCGCTCAGCGGTTGCAGTCAACCGATCTGTAGCAGCAAGTTCGCGTTCCTTCTCCTTCAACGCAATCTGAATTTCGCTGGAGGCTTCAGTCTCTTTTTCTTCTCGATTTCTCTCGATAAGCGCGATCCGTCTGACGATATTGGCTTCCTCAATTGCCTGTTGTTGACGGACACGCGACTCTTCAACCGTGCGCTCCTGCTCAATTCGGGCTTGTTCAATTGCTTGGTCTCGCTCAATTTCAATAGATTGGACTTCTTGCTCCTGAGACACACGCGCTGTCTCTAAAGCTCTTTTCTGTTCAATCCCCGCTTCTTGGACCTGCTGTTCCTGATCAATTCGAGCGGTTTCAATCCGCTGCTTCTGCTGAATCTGCGAAGATTCTACCGCTTCTTCCTGACGGATACGCGCCTCCTCAAGGGCTTGTTGTTGCCGAAGCTCTGCCTCTTTGACGACCCGTTCTTGTTCCGCTTTATTGGTCGCAACCTCTTTGCGCTGCATCTCTTGGGCAAATGCCAGTCGTTTTTCGACCTCGAGGCTCTCTGTCTGCGTGGCTTCCTCCTGCTGCTTGATCGCCAGGTCCGCTTTCAGCTTATCCTCCTCCTGTTTGACCCTGTTCTCATGCTTAATGCGTTCAGTCCGCGTTTGCCGCTCTTGAACCTCTTGATTGATAGTTTGGATGGCAACTACATCAAAACGGTTGTTTTCATCGAGTTGGTCAAGCGGGGTCTGATCGAGGTTGGTTACTGCGACACTTTCGAGCTGAAACCCATTCTGTTCAAGGTCATCTTTGCAGCTTTCCCGAACCTGATCCGAAAAATCTTGACGCTTTTCATGGAGTTCTTGAAGCTCCATTGTTGCTGCCACACTTCGTAGTATCCCAACCAGTTTTCCTTCGAGCAATGATTTCACATTGTCTGGCTCTAGCGTTTTATCCCCAAGACTTGCAACGGCATTAAGGACATCCTGTTCATTAGGTTCGATCTTCACATAGAATTGGGCTTCAATATCGACACGCAAACTATCCTTTGTGATTAAGGCATCCGGTCCAGTCCGTTGAACCAAAAGCTGCATGGTATTCAACGAAACGAGTTGTGTTTCCTTTGTGAGTGGGTTAACGATTTTACCACCAAAGACAACACTCTTACTTTTGCCGCCTGAAATAACCAATGCGGCATCAGCAGGTGCCTTTTTATATAACGCTTTGTAGGTAAAAAACATAATCAGAAAAAATGCTGCAATGACGACGATAATACCGAAAAAAGGTCCCAAGCTAAGCCCTTCCATTTTCAACCTCCTCGTGTAAGGATACACGTCGAATCATTATAACGACGCTTATATTAAGCAATCGTTCAACAGAAACCAAGCGAGTCCATTAAAGTAGCAGGCACACTCCGCGTGCCCCCCCTCTGCCATCACCCCTCCACACATCACGTTTTACGATTTTTACGTTTTGCACTTTCTTTGGACATGAGCCTTTAACGCATTCCCACTCCTAAAGGATTGGGATGCTTACCTTTAGGAGTGGAATCACTCTATCTAACAACCGTCAAAGTGAGCCAGCCGAAGATGGGCTTACCCCTTCTCCTGAGAGGATAGAAGCCCCACCCGAAAGACATTGACCCCGGCGTTGCGATCCCTATCCAACTGCGTATCACGGCTTGGACACTGCCATGCCCTGTCACCCAGGATTCAGCCCCACATCCACAAAACCACAAGCCGAACACCTCCTACTAGAGGGATACCACTTGCCACAGATTGGCCCCGCCAGCAAATCCCCTTAATTCAGAAGGATCTATCACATTCAAAGCCTGTTAGCTGGCTGTTAGGTGAAACCTAACAGAGGCCTAACAAGCTGTTAATCCCTCCCCTAACAATCTGCCTTCAAGCCGCCTAACAAGCCATCCTGAAAATCCCTTAATCTTGAGAATCCTGATTCAGAAACAAGCTGTGGAATGGCCCCTCCCTCCTTGTGGGGAGGGGCCAGGGGTGGGGTTCTTGGGGTAGAGCGGCAGAGAATGAAGTTTATCCCTAAAGGATTTTTGATAACGAAATAAGTGAACTCTCCTCCTTGGTCACCTCAAAAATCCGTCCCCGCAAATCGTAATCAATGAGAATCACCGTGTCCCCCTTTAAGGGAACATCCTCCCCCTCACGGACACGACAACTGACCGTCAACTCGGGGCCATGCGGCACCGGGACACGCGCGGTACCAAAAGTAGTTGTGACCCGACCACTAATCACCCGACCTCTTAAACCGATTAGGTGAGAGTCGTTAGTGGCACGGTTACTTTCAGGAAACAGCTTTGAAAGCCCCAGTGCGAGGTAACGGGTGCCGAATATACTACACAGGCACGCAGCCCCGACAGAAATCCAGAGCGTAGATCGTGGAGAGTGAACGTTGATATTCAGAAACTCATTAACAATCAAACCTGAAATCCCCCAGGTAGCAAAAAGTGCCATCAAGAGAATCGTAAAAGGCACCTTGCCAAGGTTCAAAATTCCTAATACCCCGTCCTTAAAGCTGGCCCCGCCCGAACTGCTGTCGACACTAACGTCTGCGTCCGGGGAAACATCGGTATCTACCCCATTGCCTCCCCCCCCAAAATCCAAACTTCCCATAACAAGCTGGAAGATGGCAAAGAGAAAAACGCACGTAATCGGTGCCGTAAACCAAACATTATACCAGACAAGGATGTAATTAAGAAAATCGCCCATATCTGCTCCTAGGGTCATTTAATTCCTTGAGCGGCGCAAGATACCCCGCCTACGATGTAGAGACAAGCTTCCGCCTACCCGCCAAAATCGGTCAAAAAACCGAAAACTAAATAGCCCTAGATCTGCTGCCCTCTATAAGTCATTCACGGCAAGCAGAAATCAACATCATTGCGCGTTTGGCATCGCGGTAGCCGATGTTGTTAATCAGATGCTTATCCCCGTTCACTGTAATTTCAAGAGCAGCCTGCCCAAAGATACGGTGTTTGAGGCTTTGCTCTAGTTTGACTGCCGTAATCTGAGAAAATGAGAGGTTGCACCGAATGTTGATGTAGGACGCACTCAGACTCCCCATCTGACGCTCCTCCAGCACCAACACCCGCTCAGAAGTGATAACGACAAAATCAGGGGTCAGCAGGCGAGACCTCCCAAGCGTGCACAATCTAATTGGCTCCTCCGCACTCAGTTGGGCTTGGGTTGTCTCCTGAATACGAAACGGTAACCGATGAAAGTCAGCCATCCACCTCACTCCGTTGGGGACGAGCCTCCCTGGTTTGCAGGATGGACTTTGGTTTTCAACGCCGCAAGATCTGCCTCGACCTTTTCGTTATTCTCAAGTTCATGAAATTTCCGCTCAAGGTCATCGCCCTGCGTCAACTCAGCCAACGCTTCCGCCTGTGCTTCCAAATCTTGGACACGGTCAACCAGCCGATCGTAGGCATCGAAGGTAGCTTTGAATCCCGATTCCATCGGGGCGGTTGTGTCAATCACTGTATCCGCCGGTCGTGTTGCACCGACAGTGGACTGTAACACCTCTAAACTCTCAGAGGCAGCCAATTTCGCAGTTTGATAGCGCATCGTGTCCAGCTTAGCATCCAGCATTTTCAAACTTGACTTGAGGGAGTCTATTATCTCCTGTTGCGTCCCAATCTGTTCACGATACAGATCGGCCTTTTTTATATGCTCACCTTTGCGGGTGAGTGCCCGGCGAGCGAGATCTTCCTCTCCCTTCTTCAAGGCGAAGACCGCCCTCTCCTCCCACTTGTTGGCTTTATCCCCATGGGCATCGATCTCCCGTTCTATCAACTTGAGATCGGCTATCGCACCGGCGATTAAAGCCTTGACATGGCGCACATTCTGGCGCATCTCTTCCACCATAAGCCCCCGCGTTTTGCGCGTATCCTCCGCTTTCTCTAGCAGCTCGTTCACATGCGATCTCACGATGAGCTTCGCTCGATTTAAGGTTTGCACGGTTCAGTTCCTCCCTGTAACATTGTTTTTAAATAATTAACTCCGCCGCTAGTAGTAAGCACGCGCCGCCCCCCTCAGTCCCAGCAGGGGGCATTAAGTTCGTAAAGCTCTAGGTGAACCCCGAGAGCTTGTAGTAGCGCAATTCATTGCGCGCTGACTGTTAGGCGGCTTGTAGTACTCGTGCTTCAAGGGATTGTTAGGGCTTGCCCTAACAATTACCTAACAATCTGTGGAATGGCCCTCACTCCTTACGGGGGAAGGACGACACCGCCTAAGCGAAGAGAGCCCCCCGGCCCCGCAGGGGGAGTATCGTTCCGAGGCACAACGACTACAGCATACGCCGTATACCAACTACTATCGGGCGATTTATAGTCTATCGTGATGTTGAATGGCATTACGATAAACTCAATTGTGATGAACAGGACGTTACAAGGATATTGCCATTTATCCAGTACCCTATTATTACAACACATTTCCAAGGGATTGGCAAGAAAAAAATAACAGTGCCGGGCCCAATGCTAAAGTATTAGAATCGTTTTTAGCATCCTTCATCCCTAGAGCACACCCCTGAGGCCCGATAAATCAGGCAACTACAGTTCAGCCCAAAGCAGCAAACACACCCCGCCATACCGTAAAAAGTAGTAGGCAACGCTCCGCCTTACCCATTTTTAGCAGCACCCTCGCCCGTGGAATACAAATTCGTAATAGCGGAGCAGTTGGCTCCAACTCGCGGCAGAAGAAGGCATCCCCAACTCAACGATAATAAGACTGTCGCAGGGACAAGGAACGAGCTGCCGAATTTCGCCCATCTTAATAACACCATAGGTCCGATTCATAGGTACCCCTTTCACGTTTCACGAAAAGTTATCCACAAGTTATCCACAAATTGCGAAATTTTGACACCCCTGTTAAAATGTTGACATGCGCGTCAAAGCGTTGACATACCTATCCCAACCTTGACGCTAGTGTCAAAATCCTTAAAAGCAAAATTGCTAACCAACGTGAGGCCCTCCAGACGCAGACGCGCTAACAGACGCAGGAAGTTATAAATCCATCCTCCTGAAAATCTCCTAATCCTGAGAATCCTGATTCAGACAGTCTTGAAACTGATAGACAATAGTGCTCCGGAGTTGGGTGACTTTGAAAATCCCTATCGGGATTTTGAGCGTTCAGCTGAGATTTGTTCGTTTTCAAACCAAAAAGTTATAAATCCTTCCTAACGACCTTCGGTTCGGATCTTCTGGCTGCGTTAGATGCCCCGGACACACAAAAAGCCGCTGTCAGGGGTCTGATTGATGAAATCGTTGTCCATCCGACAGCGGCTTTAGAGATTCGGTGCAGTTTTAAGGATTATTTTGACACGATAGCGCTACGGGGAATCGAACCCCGGTTTGATGGCTGAGAACCACCCGTCCTAACCCCTAGACGATAGCGCCATGCGAAAAGGCTGGCTGCCGGGGAAGGACTCGAACCCTCGTAACATGGGCCAGAACCATGCGTCCTACCATTAGACGACCCGGCAAAACCAGATGAAAAAATTATAACAGGATATTATGTGTCTGTCAAGGATTTTATCTCGACTTTTTTGTTTGACGGATAGTGCTGGCTATGCTATTATGCATGGTATATTTAAGGAGGTACACACTACATGGCTGACAAAAGGAAGGTTCTTATCACAGGGGCATCAGGATATATCGCAAGCAGAATGTTACCTACCTTCCGTGAACGGTATGCGCTCGTGCTCCTTGATGTCAAGACGACCAATCGAGGGGGCGAGACAGTCGATGGGATTCAGATTGCGGACTTGACTGATCCGGACCGAGACAAATATCGCGCGTATTTCAAAGGTGTTGATGCTGTTGTTCACTGTGCCTTTAAGGGTGGGAGCTTTGAGAACGAGTTAGCAAACGTCCAAATGGCATATAACCTCTACCAAATCTGTCTTGAGGAGGGGGTGCGTCGGGCAGTCGTCTGTAGTTCTAATCATGCGGCGGATTACTATGAAAACCTAATCTGGGGAGATAAGTGGGATGTGGTGACGCCCGACATGCGTCCGTTATCCGACAACTTCTATGGCTGGGCGAAGGAGACCTATGAACATCTCGGTTTTGTGTTTGCGACGGGGCACGTTGATGGGAAGAAGGTGGAAAACGTGCAAGTCCGTATCGGTGCGCCGCGTGAGACAATTCTCGATGCCGCAGATCCAAAGGACTTGAAGCACATCCATCGGGAACTTGGCGCCTATTTAAGCGCAAAGGATCAGACACAACTGTTCATCAAAAGCATTGAAACCGCAAACATCGAAGATGAAAATGGGATTCCGTTTCAGATTGTGTATGGAATCAGCGACAATTCGCACAGCTTCTGGAGCATTGTAAACGCTCGGAAAGTGATTGACTATCAGCCTGGAGACAATAGTGCGATTAGATTTGCTGAACGGCTTGCTGAGTTAATGAAGGCTGCAAAAAATGGTTGATAAAGACGAGCATGTGGCTGATTCGCAATTATCAGAAGGTAGTACACCCTTGAGTTTGTAGTAAGGCAATTCAACCCGCATCACGATAGACTATAAATCGGATGAACTGAGGGGTGGTCATAATTATTGTCTGAATCGCGGACTCAGTAGATGACGCAGATTGCACGGATACAGATAGGGTTCGCAGCGGTAGATGGGACAAGATGCCCCACCTACGGGGTTGGAGGTACTTTGTTTTTCCCAATTATGGCTGGGAGTTTAACGGCAGTTGCGTGTTAGCCAAGCCATATGCCATAATGGTTGTTGGGTTTACGGCCCGCGGAGTATGCCTACTACTTTATGAGCCTCCCTCGCTTAACTGTCGCCGCCCGATAAATTGGGCGTTGTGAGGCATGTTTATCGAATCTGTAGCCGTGATGCAGGGACTGTCCTCGCTGAAATTAACGTTTCGGCTCAAGATATGAATTTCGACCTGCAAGGCTTCGAGGGGTCAATTGTGTAAGTCCTAAGGAGAATGAAATTGATAAGATATACAACTTATTTTTTATGCTTGATGCTTATCGGGTTATGGCTTACTGTGCCAATCTCACAGGCGGAAATTAATCAACAATTTGCCACACAATCGGTCGCACCAACCCTTACCCGTGTTGAACCAGATAACGACATGGTAGACGGCGGAGCAACCGTTCAGATTATCGGAGAAAACTTTCAGGCCGGAGCAACTGTTACAGTTGGCCGGAATGCCGCATCAAATGTGATTTTCGTTTCACCAACCGAGTTGTCAGTCGAGACGCCGGCAGGTGTTGCGGGAAGTGCCGATGTCGTTGTCACCAATCCTGATGGCAAATCGGATAGGCTTGTGGGTGGTTTCACATATATTAAGCCACCACAGCCCTCGTCCTATGATGTCAACCAAGATGGCGTGGTCAATATCCTCGATCTGGTTCTCATCGCCAATCAGCTTGGAAGAACGGGTCCGGAGCTGCTAGGAGATGTCAATGAAGATGGCACCGTTAATATCCTTGATTTGGTTGCTGTGGCCAATCGCTTCAGCGAGGAATGAACGAGTGAACTTAACGGGTTCGTTGGTTAATTGAACTGGTGAACCATCTTTGTGGGACATTGAAGGGGAGGAATATGTTAGACCCTACAAGGGAAGTAAGGCAGTTAAAGGCGGGAATGTTCAAGGTCTGGACTGTTTGGATTGCGATGTTCTTGACCTTAGTTTTATCACTGATATTTGTCTTTCTGCTTGGTAAAAGCATCGAACAGAGGCACCACCCACAAACTGTTAGGCAGATCACGCAAATCCTATATGGTGTGGCAATCGTTGGATTACTCTTGGCTTATTTTGTACGGAAGTATATGTTACACAGGGCGTCTTCCAAACCACTTTCCAAAGAGTCGAGAAAGACGCCGGGGCAGATTTCGCCATACATTGCGAGATATAAGCCCGCTGTGGTTGTTTCGCTTGCCATTGCGGAGAGCATTGCGGCTTTTGGATTAACAATTTTTTTTATGAATGGTAATTTTACCACATTCTTGATATTCCTTGCAATTTCACTCGTTGGCCTCTTTTTGTATCGTCCAAAATTTGAGGAAGTGGAGAAGTTGGCCATCTCTATTAAACAGCATTCTGATGCGTAAATTAGTTCATCGGTAGATTGGTTCATTAATGAACGAGGTTCTGTTGACATTTAACGGCTTGAATAAGCAAATTCGGGCATTGTAGTGTCGAGATGTAAATCTCGACCTACATGCCATCATTGGCACAACGGTTACGGCATACGCCGTATGCCTCCTTAAAGGCGCGCAATGAACGCGCGACTACAAACTCAAATGCGTAACTCCTATAATACATTGAGTTGTTCTCTAATAGCTATTCCTCGCGCAGGGTCCACCGGAGCGTTTCGGTATCTAGGTTTGCACCGCTCATAATCATTACAACGTTTTGGTCTGCGAGTTCTTCCTTCAGCTTGCGGGCAGCAGCGATTGGTGCCGCAGCAGCCCCTTCTATGAGGTTGTGTGTATACCGCAGTGCCATCCGAATCGCCTCTCGAATCTCCTCCTCACTCACCAACAGAATCTGACTGATTCCATCTTTTAGAATTGAAAACGGAAGGTCAAATGTTACGCGAGTCGCCAAGCCATCAGCGACTGTATTTGCTGAGTTGGTCTCGAGCTTCTGTCCTGCCTTCCATGAGCGGTAAACCGACGGTGCGTTTTCCGCTTGCACACCGATGACCTTTACGTTTGGATTAATCGCCTGCGCCACTGTGATTGCTCCACACGCACCGCTCCCCGCTCCGATGGGCACGAGGATTGCCTCTACCTCTGGCAGGTCCTCAAAGATCTCAAGGGAATAGGTTCCGACCCCGTGGAGGAGCGGCGGTTCGTTGGCGGGGTGGACATAATAGAGCCCACGTTCGATCTGCAGCTTTTCGCATAACTTCCGTGATTCATCAAAATCGATGCCGTGCTCGATTAGTTCTGCACCGAAAGCACGCATCGCACTGTTCTTCTCCGGATTGTTGCCGTGTGGTACAACGATTGTGGCATGAACGCCGAACTGTTTTGCTGCATACGCGATTGATCCGCCATGATTCCCCCGCGTTGCGGTTATCACACCGCGCTCCCGCAGATCTGCCGGGAGTTGACTGATAAAGTTCAAGCCGCCGCGAACCTTAAAGCTTCCCGTTGGTTGATGGTTTTCATGCTTGATATAAGCCTTGAAGCCAAATAGCCCTGACAGCTCTGGATAGTGGATTAATGGCGTCGGCTTCAGGAACTGATAGACGGTGCGGCGTGCAGCCAAAACGCCTTGAAACGTAACGGGATTCAAAAATTTTCTCCTATAAGGTCAAGATGGGTAATCTATCTGTTTCCTTTTGTGGGGAACGCAAATCGGTGTTCCCTACACAGGGGTTGTTTTTTTTAACCTATCGGGCGAGGAAACTAAGCCCCTACGGTATGTTGATAACTCGCGCCCTGCTGCCAATCGAGGCATAGGGACCGATAATAGTCCTTTCAATAACTGCGTCCGCTCCGATAAAAACGGGCGGGATAATCACGCTATTGAGAAATTGGCAAGTTTGCGATGCTCTTTTTGATAGACCGATTGGCGTTCAACAGTTGGCCTAGGGTGCCGCAATGCAGCGAATTGATGAATTCAACCTTCATCTGCTCGCTACATTCTACCATCAACCGCAACCCGTCTGTCAACTGATATTCGTTGTAGCTAACGTGAAAACCATTCAATCGGTTTCTATTACACGATTGCTTAATATAAGCGAACAAGGTTTGTCGGTGGGTTCTGGGGCTTTTCGATGAGGCACGTAATAAACTCGCCATCCATCTCAACGATACCAAGATTCACCGCTTCAATCGTTGCTGAACCTTCATGTCCGAGCAGGTGTGACAGATAGGGGGCCTTTCCCCGTTTTCCCTCGATCATGGTGACCTGTGAGCCGCAGACATTGGTGTGGAGGACTTGGCCCGGTGAGAGATCTCTCGGCGGTTGAACCGGGTCAATGGCTAACGACTCTCCCTGTGCAGCCCAGAATTGCGGCTTTCATCGTTTTCATTTTCTATGGTGGGGCTTCTTCTTTATTTCGTAGGAATTATGCAGTTGAACGCTCAATGCCAACACCAGAAAAGGGCGCGCAATATTCATGGTTGGTTTAGCCATGACTATTGGGCTAGAGTCAGGATATCCTTGGTGATTCGTCGTCGGAGCACACCCCTGAGGCCCGATGAATCGAGCAACTACAACAAGGGTTCTATTAAGGCGTACGTAGGGAACACCGATCGGTGTTCCCTCGTAAGTTCTACCTGATTTTCCATCGCTTTTGGCGTATAATAACCCAAGTCGCTAGTAGTAGGCATACGCCGTATGCGGTAACCATTGTGCACATAACGGCATGGCGGAGCTCGTAGGTCAAGATTCATATCTCAACACTTAATTCCTACTTTTTGAGTCATGTCGTGGGCAAACTTACACCGCAATGGGCTCATTTTCCCACCACGATAATACCGTTGCGGACTTGGACCTGATCGCCAAATTTCAACTGAATCTGGTAGATGTAGGGACCGATACTCACGATTTCGCCTGCCTCATCCCTGCCATCCCATTCGATACTCATCGCGTTGGAACGCATTATAGTCCGATTCACTAAGGTACGGATAAGCTTATTGTGCAGATCAAAGATTTCAACGACCGGCTCCGTACCCCCGATGTGAGAGGCATTCGCGTCCACGATTGTGAGTCGCGTTCGGTCAGCGATTCCGTTGCCATCGGGCGAGAAGGGGTTGAAACTCCACGCTGCCTGAATCTGCGATGAGACTGCCTGAAACAAGGCAACTTGAGAAATGAAGTTGAGTGCCAAACGGACAGCCTGCCGATTCAGATTAGTTTCACCGCCGACCAACTGCCATTCCTGCGTGGATGCATCCCAAGCGAAGACCTTCAAATCCGCCTCTCGTGTGATGTTTGCGACCATCAGATCTGAAGGGCGATAGCCCAATTCAAGTAGTGCAGGACGGTCAAGGATCAGGTGATCGAAGGCGTCAAAAGACACGATTTTCGCGCCGGACGCATCGAAAAACTCAACCTCATTGAGTTGAATGTTATTCGCTTGCTTGCTCTCTGTGATTTCGAGGCGAAAGTAACGAGCGGATGGTCGTGTTGGTAGATCAATAGTAGTGGCTCGATCTTCAAAGGTTGTGACTTCAAGCACGCTTGTGAAATTTTCGTTATCGTTTGATGCGAGGAGTGTTGCACGCTGTGGGCCGAAGGAGACCTCCCCTTCCACATTAGCGTGCACAACCATGCGGCTGACAGTGCGTCGCACCTCAAGATCGATGGTCAAACTGACGGGCAGTGGCACAAGACCTGCGACCCATGTGGACGGTGGCTCCAAGATGCCATCCGCAGCGAAGGTGGGCGGTTGGTCAGGTAACGCGCTTGTCGCTTTGGCGGCAAAGGCACCTTGGCGCAGTGCTTCAAAACGGTACACAACTACCGGTGCCGTTCCTTTAGCAATACGGCTGTTTCCCCGATAAGATAGAGGGTCAACTTCGTCAGGGGGCACTAAAAAAAATTGTAATTTTTTAATGTGTTCACCAAAGGCATCCTCGGGAATGACAATGGTTGCTCGGTCTCCATCGCTCAAGGTGAAAACCCCGCCATCAGCCGCTTTAGGCTGTAGCTCAGGGAGGTAAAAGAGGGAAATCGTTTCTCTATCCGCGGTATTCAGCGAATCTGGATCCGATGGTGCTAGTTCCTTCGCAGTTACCGCAAGTCGGTTCTCTCCAGCCTTGAGGGTCACTTCCATCGAAAAGGCGGCACAGTAGGGTTCGGTCAGATTCGGATCGCAAATATCTGTTAGGGGGAGTCGGATTGCAATGGATTGGATTTGTCCCTGTATAACCCGATTGCTTGTATCCAAAAACTGGATTGATTCAATCGAGATTGGGTCAATCTGCCACCCTTCGATCATCTCAATCTGAATGAATTGTGCGGGGATGACTGATGGAAAATCAACGACCGTGCTTCGGAAGTCGGGATCTATACCCGATGGAATGTTAAAGGATTGGCCTTCTGAGAAATTGGATTTGTCCTCAGTAAAGGTGATGCGCGCCAACCGCGGCCCGCGGGGAAACCCTCGATCGACGACAGGCCGAATCAGCATCCCCTTGAGTTCCTGCACGCTGCCGAGGTCTACGAGGATCCCGTAAATTGAGTGTGCCAATTGCGCGAGATCTGGGATGCCCGCGGGTGTATTGGTCGAAATGATAACTTCGCCTCGGACTGAAGATTTAACGATTCCCTTGATTCGTACCGTTTGATTATTTGTCGTGAAGTCGGTGATTGGGTTAATGATAGAGAGATCCGTCCGAGCCGCTAATTCTGCGGCATTAAGAAGGAGGAGGAGGGTTGAGAGAAAGGAAAGGTAAAATCGCATATTTCTATATCGCTGTTGATTAAGCCATGACTTAAGCCGTGACTAGTGTGCTATAGTTAGGGGATCGTCGGCGATTCATCGCCGGTGAACATCCCGCTCAATGCCCGATGAATCGGGTGGCTACAGTTGGCGATTTATCGTCTATCGGAACGCGGGTTAAATGGCGTTACTACAAACGGTGTAACTCCTAATAATCTAGGTTACCCAGTTATTGGCAATAGTTCTAGGGTCAGCCTGTAGGTCGAGATTCACATCTCAACACAAGATTGTCGATTTTGGAAAATCAACCTACAATGCCCGAACCTGCCATCGTCGCCATAACAACTCTAGTTCATTGGTTCATGCGTGATGCGGGGGACGTGAAACGCGATGCGATCAGAGTGCCTGTTGATATAGATTGATCATGTCCCCCTCAGTGCAAGGGCGGGGATTGGTTAGGTGGCATCCATCCGCTATAGCCTGCTGCGCGAGGCGGGGAATCATCTCAGCCGTTACATTGACCTCCCGCAAACGGAACGGGATGCCAATGTCTTGACACAACTGCGTGACCTGATCGATTGCGGCTTGTGCGCCCTCCTCCGGTGATAGTGAGTAGGTATTCGCGCCGAATGCAGCGGCGATGTCTCTCAGTTGATCCGTTGCCGCCTCCCGGTTGAACGCCATCGTGTACGGTAGGAGGATTGCGTTTGCAAGCCCGTGATGCAAGCCTGCGACGGTTGAAAGGGGATGGGCCAAGGAATGGGTGACGCCCAGCTCTTTCTGAAATGCGATGGCCCCCATCATCGCCGCCATCATCATCGCACCACGTGCTTCGAGGTCGCTGCCATTCTCGACAGCACGCCGCAGGTTTTGGGCGACCAGTTTTACACCAGCAAGCGCGATCGCATCGCAAATCGGATGATAAACGGTCGAAAGATAGGATTCGAGGTTGTGGGTAAGTGCATCCATCCCCGTCGCGGCGGTCAAGGCTTTGGGCAGTCCAACGGTCAATGCTGGATCAACAATTGCGATTTTGGGAAGCAGCTGGGGACTAAAGACCAATGCTTTGCGGTCCAGCGATTTTATTGTAACAACGGCACCGCGCCCGACTTCACTCCCAGTTCCTGCTGCGGTTGGAATAGCAAGCATCGATGGAAGGTCAGACGAAATTTTCTTCAATCCGCCGTTGAGGACTTCGTATTCTGCTAATGGCAGTGGATGGGTTGCCTTCAAGCAGATCAGCTTGGCGACATCGAGAGGACTGCCGCCGCCCATGCCGATTACGAAATCGCAGCCTTCCTTCTGGAAAACTGCCACGCCCTCGAACACATCTTCTTCGACGGGATTGCCGTGGACTCCATCGAAGATTACGTAGTCAATTCGCGCCGCTTCGAGCCGCTGCGTTACTTCATTTACCAGTCCTGTTTGGCAAATTCCCTTGTCCGTGACCAATAAAACTTTGTGGGGAGAGAACGCCGAAAGCTGCTCGGCAAGTGTGTTAATGGTCCCGACACCGAAGATAATTTTGTTAGGAAAACTGAAGATGGAGGAGAACATACGGGTTTCCTTTTTCTAGTGCATGAAACGTGATGCGTAAGTTGGTTCATTGGTTCGCCAATCGTAGTGCTGCTGCTGTTTTCCCACCATGTTCGACAAGGACCTCAACAACGGCTTTATTTCCTTTCCGAATAGCGTCATCCAACGCAGTTTGGTCATGGTCGCCCGTTGCTCGACGGTTAATATCTACCCCGTGTGTTATCAGAAACAGAGCGGTTCTACGATAGGTTTCCGGCTTTTCCTTCCCGCTTGTTGAACCGCCTTGGGCTGCGGCATGAAGTGCCGTCGTCATACCGAAGGCGTCTCCGTTGACATCTGCCCCATTTCTGAGGAGCAATTCAACGGCTTCGGTACACCCCGCGTCCGCCGCCCAAGCGAGCGGGGTCCGCCACCATTGGGCTCGACGGGCATTCGCGTCTGCCCCTGAGTCAATGAGTCGCTCACACAGGTCAGTCATATTTCTGTGGGCTGCCCAATGCAGTGGTGTTGCGCCTCGAAGGACATCTTCTCTGAGCGATTCGCCGGTGGCGAGTGCGGGCTGCTGTTCGAGAAGTTTTTGTGCGGTTAATTCATCTCCGTTATCAATTACATCGATCAGTTCATCTACGGATACCATACTTTGCTCCAATAAAACACTCAGTTTTTATTCGCGTGGATTTGCGCGATTCGCGGATAGTAAGCACCAACTCTCATTTCCTCGACGAATCTTCGCCAATCTGGGCGAATCTTTGTAAAATGTTGTAAACTTTTGCAATTTCCCAAACATTATATCATAAGCAATCTACTTAGGGGTACAAAGGTCAAGATCAGTGATTCTTCAAAGTAGCGAAGGTCCCGGAAATTCTGTTGACAGCAATTTGGGTCAGTGCTATAATGATAAAATTCATGTCAAAAGCAAGTGCAAAACGCGAAGCGTGTGAAACGTGAAAACCACTGGTTCACTAGTGAACTAATGAACTCAATCGGTTTCTGTTGCACGATTTCTTAACATGAGCAAATGTTAAAACTATAGTTAGATTTTTACGCCGATTAGGATCTCCCCTGTGAAAAAATTTAACACTGATCTATGCTCAAAGTTTTCATCATTATATTAGACGGGAGGCGGACCGTGATAACGTCTTTCTTAGAAAAACCTGTTGATTCACCACTTATGCCAATTCCAGAAATAGCGGTAAATATTTATACCCCAAAGAATCCCTTTCCGGCAGAGGTCGTGAGTAAGTATCAGATTACAGATCGTTCCAGCCCGAACTATGGCTGGCATGTCGTTCTCAATCTGAAGGGGAGCAAAATGGTGGGAAAATATCGCATTGGTCAGAGTATCGGCGTGGTGCCGGCTGGACGCTTCAATAATGCAGAATTTAATTATGCCCATGAGGCACTGACTAATAAAATTCGCCTGTATTCGATCACTTCCGCTTGCTGGGGCGATGATTGGAAGGGAGAAACTGTATCGCTGTGTGTAAAGCGAGAAATCGCGGAGGATGCAGAAACAGGCGAATTGGTTTTGGGTGTAGATTCAAACTATATCTGTGACGCAAAGCCGGGCGATGAGATGCTCATCACGGGTCCTGTGGGCAAGAGCTTCCTACTGCCGGATAATCCGCTGGACTACAATTACGTCTTCACCGCAACAGGAACGGGGATTGCCCCGTTTGTCGGGATGCTTGTTGAGCTATTCAATCAAGGCTTTGAGCGGGAGGTGTGGCTCATCTTTGGAGTTCCGTATTCCACAGACATTATGTATAATGAGGAGTTCCTCTATTTCGCGGCCCGTTACCCAAATTTTCATTATACCACCGCGATCAGCCGGGAACAAACTAACGCTCGCGGCGGCAAAATGTATGTACAGGATCGCCTCGAAGAGCATCAGGACGGACTCGCCCCCCTGCTAGAGCAGTCGGCTACCCTGTTTTATATGTGTGGGTTAAAGGGCATGGAGTATGGCATCTATCCGTGGCTCTATCGGATAGGGTCGAACCTTGTCAACCTTCCGGACGGTCTGACTGTAGCGGATATTGAAGGGTTGTCCCGGGACGCTCCGCAATGGTCAAAAATCGAAAGAGCGCGGGATAAAGCACGCTTATTCAAGGAAACCTATTGAAACGTGAAAACCATTGGTTCATTAGTCTATTGGTTTATTAATGCATGAGTGAACGCATGAACTCAATCGGTTTCTGTTGCACGATTTCTTAAGATGAGACCTCTGTTTTAGTGTGTACTTCTAACGTTGCACGCATCACGTTTACCCAACTTCTTCACCGTCGAGTCTACCCACCTGCAGATCGATTTCTTCGCGGGTCTCCATTTTTTCGATTTTGCCGTCGGCCATGTAGAAGATTCGATCCGACACATCAAGCATCTTTGTGTCGTGGGTGGCTGTGATGATGGTGACCCCGTTATCCTCGTTCAGACTTTTCAGGAGGTCGATAATCTCAAGCCCGGTCCGTGTGTCTAGGTTTCCGGTCGGTTCATCTGCGAGCACAATTGCGGGATCGTTTGCGAGCGACCGCGCAACGGCGACACGCTGTTGCTGACCGCCAGAGAGCTCAAGCGGCTTATGCTGTACCCGTTCTCCTAATCCGACAGTAGTTAGTAATTCAATCGCTTTTATGCGGCTATCATCAGCGGTCATCCCAGCGAAAATCATGGGAAGAGAGACATTTTCGAGGGCGGTCATCACAGGGATTAGGTTGAACGACTGGAAAATGTAACCGATTTTGCGACAGCGAAGCCACGCCAATTCGTAGGCATCCAGTTGTGCAATATCCACTTCATCGATATAGACTCTGCCCTCTGTTGGCTTGTCCAAGCCCCCAATCATGTTGAAAAGCGTTGACTTACCGGAGCCTGATGGTCCCATAATCGAGATGTACTCTCCACGGCGAATCTCAAAATTGGTGCCTCGCAGTGCCTCAACGACAGTGGTGCCCATCTCGTATTTCTTGATCAGGTTTCTGACTCGCACTGTGTTTTCCTTGGGTAAATCTCTCGCAAATCGTGCAGGCGTTTCCGTCGGCACAGTGGTATGCACTGCTGTTTCCGGAGAGAATCCTTCTAGTTCTGCCATTTTATTGCTTTCCTTTCTTCGATTTTTGGGGAACCGCAAATCCTACCATTCCCCGCTTGCCTAACTGCCGCATAAACGTGAATAGCGAAGTCTCCGCCTCTTTTCTCGTCATGCGATACTTCCCACAAAGTTGTTTGACAATCTGAGCGATGGAATTATGCCCATCGCACAGTTGCCACACAAAGGCTCCGACATCGTCTAAGACAACCACACGCTTGGGGGGTAGCATAAACAGCTTTGCAACCAGTCGTAGCCAGAGGGTCTCCTTTTGGGGGATAACCAATGACACTTCCCCGTTGTGATCGACTTCCCATTCGATTAACTGGTTGCGCAGCGGCAATGATTGTAAAATATCTGCTCGCTCCAGTTGGGATTCTGGACGTTTTTTGAGCTTGAGTTTATAAAGGATTGTACTAATCATGGGCTTCTTTGGTTCATTCGCATTGGTTCAGGGGATGTAAATGAACCAATAAACGAACTAGTGAACTGAGCTTAATGGCACTGGATACTCGCCGCTATCTCCTCCGCTGTTTTGGCTGCATCTTGCTTGGCAATCGCTTGAACAACGTAGATCCGATTCGAGTGATGACAGTGCCAGAGGCAAATGGCGAAAGTTTTACGACGCATTATTTTGTCGATAATCAGAGCAGGTGCAAAAGGTACACGGTCTATAATGCGCGTTTCCTCCCCGATTAGCGTCAGTTGTTCATCTGCATCACTGTTGTTAGACTCAATTGAGAAGCCGTATCCGCGGATGGCTTTGGCGTATCTCGCTCGAAACCACTCCTCAAGGTCCTGCTCCTTCAGGGTAACATCTGCGATTCCATACCGTTCAATGCTAACCTTTCGACTTCCGTCTACGAATGAAAAGAGCAGGTAGCCGGACAACAGTTTATGTTTGTCGAGGCGATACCGTCTCGGCACTTCCGCATTGAGTTGGTATACATTCCAAAACGTTGCGTGTCCTACGGGGTGATCTTGAACGGAGCTCAAAATACGATGGGTTGTGTCCCGAATATTCTCCTTGAGATGCCCCATGACCTGCACAATCGTGATTCGTTTGCAGATGTGGCAGTGAAAGATGACGCCGCTCGCCCGAAATTCCCCTTTCCAGTTGAAGAAAGCAACCTCTCGGTTCTCGAAAAACGCTGCCTCCTTGATTAGGTTGACATTCCGTTGGATGTGCAGGTTTGTATTTTTGCGTTTATAATTTTTACGAACGAGCTTGAAATAGTCGTCGAGGACGCGCTGGAGGTCAGGCTTCTTCTGCTTTGACTCGGACCATTTTAACTCAAGGCGCGGTATATCGGCGTCCTCTAGGCGCAAATACCCGCTTTTATCGTCGCCGGATAATCCGCTTAATTCCCAATCTTCAGGAAGTTCGAGGGTAATACCGCTCCACCCTAGTGTTGTCCATTTCATAGTTGGTTCATTAGTTCATTAGGGCGTGTTGACATTTTGCTATCGCCAATTAGTAGGTCGAGATTCACATCTCGACAGAATACCCGGACTCTTGCGCAATGTCCTGGGCCGATTGAGCCAGGATTGTCCCCCTATCGTGTCTAGTATTCTATGGCGCAATGTTGTAGGTATTTTCGATTTTGGAAAATTGGCAACGCATTGAAAACGCTCGGAATGGCGATCGGTTCAATTAAGCAAATGTCAACACGCCCTAGTGCGGTGAATTTACTTGGTTCGGACATCACAAAACACCTTATTTAGTTCATCTGCATTGGTTCAGGGAGTGTAAATGAACGGGTGAACTATTGAACTCATTGTAGTAAGTGCGCTCGTCGTGCGGTCTGATGGATATTGGTTACGGCATACAGCGTATGGTGTATGCCGACTACTTTAGAACGGTTTGACGATTACCGCTTTGGAGACTAGCGCAACCGCAACGGTTCCCATTCCAACCAGTCCAACGCCGCAGATGAAGCCTGCTGCCAAAACGGGATTAAACATGAACCATCGTTTCAGACCGAATTTCTTAATCATATAAAAACGGCCGATAATTGCCCCCATAACTTTTGGAAGCATCATGCCGGGGTCGGCACCGATTCCCCCCACGATCCCGTAGAACCACATGCTTGGCATCTTCGCCACCCAGAGTAAACCGTAGATTGCCATTGAGGAGGCGAAGCCGGCCACGACATAATTGCCACGAATGGCTTGCAACATCTGGCTATTTCCGTCCCGGAGGGAGGTTTTCCAGAGGCATTCGTTGGTCGCATAGAGGGGCCACCATGTCTGTGCAAACGGATATTGCGCCGACGGAATTGGCGCGACTTTCCAGATAAAATGCCAGACCACAATGCCAGAGATAATCAGGATTGGCATAAGCAGTAATCGTGCAGCGATACTACTGGTGAAGGTGGTCCCTGTCAATTCAAGGACCCGCCAGCTTTGTGTGCCGCGTCCGTAGTCTTCGTCCGGCAGTGGGACGAACCAGATATCAATTTCCTCGTAGCGACTCAAGATAAATGTCGTTTCGTGGAGGTAAGGGATCTCGAAAAGGTCGCGGCCGAGAATCCCGTATGTTCGCGCAGTAATGTATGAATTGACCGGGGTGTACAAAAAGGCAAAACCGATCAGGAAAGCCAACGGAAAGTTCGGTGCCATATAAACGTGAACGATATAGATGAAAGTTCCCATCCCAAAGAGCCACAGGATTGCCATCAACCAGAGTGGAAAATCGCCACGTCCCGGCGGTGTTTGTAGTGATCTGGATAACCCTGATTGTTCTTGTCGAGCCTGTCTAAACTTGAGCAGCATCGGAATCGAGGCTGCCATACCAACGAAGGCGAAGCTGAAAGATTTACCCATCCCGAAGCTAATCCAGAAATCGAGCCCATTGTATAAGCCTGTACCACGGACATCCAATCCGGGACGCCATTGATGCAGGATTTCTGCCGGATAAAGGATTCGTGGATTCAGAATAAACTGGGTAAAGAAGGCTCCGACAAGTTCCGTCATGATAATGGGAAATGGCAGTACAAAACCGGTGAGTACCGCCCCAAAGTCGGTCGATAGTGCGAACACCCCCGTTGGCGCTATTTCTTCGATGACGTTTGTAAAATCGATGAATGGAATCTTCAGGAGCTGTATCGGTGTTGACATCATCACTCCAGTGAGTGAAGGGATACCGATGTAAATAAATCCCCAGATCAACCCAGCCATAGATCCGACCGAAAAGACACGCCACCGCCACGTTTCGACCCGTCCGGTGGTCTCTGCTAATGCGGTCGCGCCCTGCGCTTCGATGGGCGCCATTGGGTAGGGAAGCCGCTCCATATCAGCTGTCAGACGAAACAGAAAATAGCCTGCACTAATATAGCGGATCTCTCCCAACAACTTGAATATCAGAAAGAATGCGATGGGCCAAAACCAGTCCATGTGCAGGAGCGAACGCTCTGCAATCGCTAGTGCATCTTTCGATGGCACAATCCAGAAAGGGATTTTATCCGCAATTTCATACGACGCAGCTTGTGGCGTATTGATAAAGTAAGCGTACCAGATAAAACCGCGGTACTGCCCCCCGGACCCGACCGCTGCGCCGGTGAGTCCAAGCAACATATAAAGCTCTTGTCGCCTAGCAGTTGTGAAAGATCGACGGGCTAGCTCGGTGAATAGGATGACTGCGACCCACGGAGCTGCCCCTGCGCCGGACTGACCGGAGACTAAGGTCAGGTAGATTGACCCCGGCATCATCAGCAAGCCGACGAAAAGTGCTCCTAGGAAGACCTTCAGCGTTAAGCCCGACTCGAAGGTTCGGATGCCCCCATCAATGTCGTAGCGTTGCGCCCAGACTTGCCACTCTTCTGCTTGTGTAACTCGTTCTCTTGCCATAACAACTCTTAGTGGTTCATTAGTTCATTGGTTCATAGCGGATCAGTTATATTAAGGGGTTTGGTCCGAACCGATTCGGTCCTTCGGTGCCTTTCAGAAAACCGCATTCAATAATTGTCCAGAAAGTCCCTATAAGTGGAATCCATTCAATCAGTATCCACCAACCTGATTTGTTTCTGTCATGCCAACGTTTTACGGCTATTGGATAGCCGCAGTAGAATGTGAGTATGAACAACGGTAATGTGAGTATGAATAACGATAAAGTAAACAAGCCGGTAACGCTAAAGTGTACTGGCTGCTCAATAGTTAAGATAAAAACAAGAAGGCAAATACAGGACATTACTAGACGCGCCGCGGTCGCCCCCAATAGGTGCCCCGGTTGATTCTACCTTCAAAAGAAAAAAAGATTCTCCAAACAATCATCACAATTGGGTGTCAAGAATGAATCTTGATCTCCTTATCCAATCAGGGGTACGCGTTTGTGTGTAGGGAACAATGAGTCTCCGGGCGATGACCGGGAGTCCGAGAAGAATTGTTCCCTACGAATGACAGCGGCTAAATCGGTTGTACAGGTTCAACTTTATTCGGATTTGTTCAGGGATTGCAAATGAGCCCATGAACTTATTAATAGTAAGTGCGTTCGCCGTGCTGTCTGATGGATATTGGTTACGGCATACGGCGTATGCGTATGCCGACTACTTTAGAACGGTTTGACGATTACTGCTTTGGAGACCAGGGCAATCGCAACCGTAGCCATGCCGACAAGTCCGACACCACAGGTGAAGCCTGCCGCTAAGACGGGGTTATACATAAACCATCGTTTCAGACCGAACTGTTTGATCATGTAGAATCGACCGATGAGTGCGCCGATAACCCGTGGGACCATCATCCCTGGGTCTTGACCGATTCCGCCGACAATACCGTAGAACCACATACTGGGTAGCTTCGCCACCCAAAGAAAACCGTAGATTGCTAGCGAGGAGGTAAAACCGGCTGACACGTAATCGCCACGAATGGCTTGCAGCATCTGGCTGTTTCCATCGCGGAGTGAGGTTTTCCAGAGGCATTCATCGGTTGCGTAGAGGGGCCACCATGTCTGTGCAAACGGATATTGTGAAGACGGGATTGGCGCGATTTGCCAGATAAAATGCCAGACGATGATTGTCGCAACAATTAGTAGCGGCACCATCAAGGCGCGCCCAAGGACATCGCTGGTGAAGGTGGTGCCGGTTAGTTCAAGCACGCGCCAGTGCTGTGTGCCTGCGCCATAATCTTCATCTGGTAGGTGGACAAACCAGATGTCGATCTCTTCGTAGCGGCTTAAAATAAACGTTGCCTGATGGATGTAAGGGAGCACGAAGAGGGGTCTCCCTAACACCCCAAATGTTCGCGCGTTGATATACGAATGTAAGGGAGTATACAGGAAGGCGAAGCCAAGCAGGAAAGCGACGGGGAAGTTTGGCACCATCCGATGCACAATCCATACATATACCACCATACTGAGTACCCACAAACCGCCCATCAACCAGATTGGGAAATCGCCACGTCCCGGTGGCGTTTGTAACGAGCCTCGGGCACCGGCCTCTTGCTGTTTTTTCTGTCTAAGACTCAACATGATTGGAATGGATGCTGCCAAGCCAACGGCGGCAAAGCTAAAGGATTTGCCCATGTCGAAGCTCAACCAAAAATCAAGGTCGTTAAATAGCTTGGTTCCACGCATATCCAGACCGGGGCGCCACTGATGTAAAATTTCGTAACGGTAAAGGATTTGCGGATTCAAGATAAATTGGGTGAACATCGCTGAGACAAATTCGCTTATGATGATTGGAAACGGCAGTACGAACCCCTGTAATATCAGTCCGAAATCTGTCCACAGGGCAAACATTCCCGATGGCGCAAAGCTTTCGATGCTTGGAGTGAAGTCGATAAATGGAATTTTCAGAATCTGTATCGGTGTTGACATCATCACTCCCGTGAGCGAGGGTATACCGATATAGAAAAATCCCCAGAACAGCCCTGCCATAGATCCAATGGAAAAGACGCGCCAACGCCATGTTTCGCCCTGTCCGGTGGTTTCGGCTAATGCGGTTGCCCCTTGTGCGTGAATCGGTGCTAGCGGATAGGGGAGTCGCTCTAAATCTGCTGTCAGACGGAACAGGAAATAACTTGCGCTAATATAGCGGACTTCTGCCAGCAACTTCATGATTAGGAAGATTGCAAGGGGCCAAAACCAATCGATATGTAGGAGTGACCGCTCTGCAATTGCGACAGCGTCCTTTGCTGGTGCGACCCAATAGGGGATTTTGTCTGCGATTTCATACGACTGTGCCTGCGGCGTGTTGATAAAGTAGGCGTACCAGACAAATGGATAGGCGCGATAATGGATTCCGGATCCGACTGCCGCGCCGGTCAACCCTAGCAAAATGTAAAGTTCTTGTCTCCTTGCTGTCGTGAAGGACCTGCGTGCCAACTCTGTAAACAGAATAACCGCTACCCAAGGTGCAGCCCCTGCACCCGATTGACCTGCGACTAAGGTCAAATAGATTGACCCCGGCATCATCAATAGTCCAATGAAGACCGCCCCTAGAAAGACTTTCAGGGTTAACCCGGATTCAAAGGTTCTTAAACCGCCCTCAACATCATAACGTTGTGCCCAAGCTTGCCACTCTTCTGCTTGTGACACCCTTTCTCTTGCCAAATTTATGCTCCTTTCAGGACACGAAACGTGAAACGTAAGTTAGCTCATTGGTTGATTGGTTCGTTAATGAACTTTTGCACCTATGAATAAATGAGCTCAATCGTGCGTTGTTTCACTGTGTCCATCGGTCATTTTTTTTCTCGGAAAAGCTCTTCCCAAACGTGGGCGATAATAATTCCAACAATTAGGATTGTGGCAGCGAGCAGCTGTGGCTGCCATCGGGCTCCCATAAAGAAGATCGAAAATACCCAAAAGATTGAACCGATAAAGATTAGGATATACGCTAATTTTTCCATTGATTTTGTTGTTTCCTTTGCGTGATACGTTAAAGGTAATGCGTGATTAGAGGAAAGGAATGCTTTTTGAGTTGGCTTATGTAAAAAGAGGGTTTTGCATTTTTTTATGGGCCTCGTGGTTCGGGTGTCCTTACCCCACCCACAGATCAATGGCATAACACCAGCCGATTCGCTCCGGAGGAGCGCAATGCGCAATGTACTTCTAACGCATCACGCTTTAATCTGCCGGTTGGGCGACCAGATTGCCTACGCCCGGGGTCGTTTCCGTCTCGCTCTCTTGCCGTCCACGCTCATGGAATTCACCACGGACATCGGCACTGAAGGTCCGCCAGATTAGCAACTGTTTTCGGACCAGGTTCAAGAAACGGCGGTTGACACGCTTCCATGAAGCAATCTCCCCGCTCTCACGATGGACATCGAGGTGGATTTTATACAGCTCTTCCTCTTCACCGCCGACCGGTGAGGTGACAAGCCGAATGGATTGGCTGACCCCGAGGTCGTAGGGTGCGAGCCAGACCATCATGCTGATGTTGTAGGCTTCGTCTTCCGTTCCTTCAACTTCCACAGATGTTCGACCGAAGGCGACCTGATCCGTATAAAAGTCGCTTGCGGATTCGTCGGCGTGCGCCTCAAAGTAATCGCGCATAAAGATATTCAAGCCGAGCGATTCTTCTGCCAACACTGTAAAGGGAAGATCGAAGTGCCACTCATCGCCTTCAGGTTCCGGCAGCTGCCATTTCCGTTCAATGTCGGGCACCGCCATGCGACTGGCTTTAATTGCAGGATACAGCGTGCTCCCAACCACAACAATCATCACAATAATGGTTGCTACCACTGTTGACATTGACGAGTAGTTAAGGGTCAGTCCGGCGAGTAATCCGAAATTGACGAGGATGGTTGCGACAGCCTGACCAAGCAGGTAGCCGAGCACTGCACCGACAATTGCGTACACACACGCCTCTGCGAGGAACAGAAAAGCGATATGCACAGGGGCAAGTCCGACGGAGCTGTAGATGCTGATTTCACGGACACGTTCATAGACCGCACCGAGCATTGTGTTCAGAACAATCAGCGACGCAATTAAGATTGGTATGAACAGGTTGCCCATCCCGGAGAAAGAGGTCATTCCGATTGAACTGTATAGATAGGTATCCCGATCTTTTCCAACAAAGAAGTCGAGTGCGATTCGGTTCATCAGGGGTGCCATAATCAGATCAAGTTTATCTGCTGCACTGAAAATTTTCGGATCGCCGGGTTGTGCTTCCATGTTGACAGCGACCGAGCGTAAGGTTCCGCCCTGATTCATCACCACATCGTACGGCAGGATAGCTACAGCGTCAGGCGGGAGATGGATATATTTTTCCAGCTCTCCCTCCATGGCTTGGTTCTGTCCCTGTGCGCCGCCGCCGCGCGCTTCCTGCTGCTGCATCAGTTGGTAATCAACGGGTGTTAGTTCTTCGCCATCGTTATCCTGTAGGTCTTTGAAGCCGATACCGAGGACACCGGTTACGGTGAAATCCGCGCCGTATACGGAGACGGTCGCTTTGCCCATATCGGCTTCGGTGATACCGAGCAGATCCGCCATGCCTTTGGGCAACACGCAAGCGTAGGGCCATTGTGTGGGCCACTCCGCTTCATCGTCGGGGTGATACCATCGCCCGTATTGGAGGTAGCGGTCAATCCCGGTGACACCGGGTTCATCTTGACTCATCCCGACCAGCATGGTAGCGGAGTAGGTCTTTGGCTGACCGGTGGCGGTATTGACAGGCGGTACGGGATCTCGTGGGTTGGCGGTGCGTTCTAGCTGTACAAATGACTGATCCCCTGTACCTGCGGACTGATACCACGCTCGTGGTGCGACGATGTTGTGCACTCGCAATACAGATTCTTCACCGAGTTCAATTAATGCCCCCTGCTGCCGTAGTTGGTCTAACATTGCATCAACGTCCTCGTCAATCTGATTGGTAGGCGTACCCTGCTGTCCCCGCCGCTTCTTCAACAGTAGCCGTAAATCCTTTTCAGGGATTTGTGTTTTCCGCAAATCGTTTGTAAGGGAGTTGACAACGGGTTCCTCAAGAGGGTTCCAATACTGATCTCGGATGAGCATCCCGGTGTATCGGGGGGTTACAGACGGTAGGTTGGTGCTGTTGGGGTGCATAAAGGTCCGCACCGATGTAAAGGAGATGACCGTAAATGTGAGAATGACCAGCGTGCTACAGGTGAGGATGGTGCGCCCCTTCCGCTTACGCATATTGGAAATACCGAGACTAAAAGCGGCAGCGGAGGCAGACAGTCGTCCCACATCCGCTTTGTACACCTGCGAGCCTTCCTGCTTAATTTTTTCTATCTGTTCTTCAAACTTCCGGACGATGATACTGATTACGATTGCTGTCAATGCGAGGACGATGAATGCAATCAGGATGATAACCGGCGTTGTGGTAATCTGAAATGCGGGGTGCACCTGCGCCAAGAAGAAAAATACGACGAGGAAAATCGCGGCTGTTCCGATAATCTGCTTTTGGACGGTTGGGAAGGCGAACAGCAGTCGCTCCATGAAGTAAGCGAACGGGATCAGGAGCGCGAGATAAAACATCACGCCGTTGACGACGTCATTGCCTGTTTTCTTGACATCGGGATATGCGCGAGATTCGTATCCCCAGGCGGCGCGGGCGAGCTTGAGTGCTTGCTGATAGTCTCTTTGAATGAGGGCGGCCTCCGCCTGATTCAGATGTTCATTGGCAAATTGGTGAAGTTGATCGAGTCGGTCGCTGCTGATGCCGAACCGTTTATACAAACTGGCTCGGTTTTCATCGAGCCACCACATATCGCGGACGACAACATATGGGGTTACCCGAATGCTCCCGTTTTCACGGACGACAAACCCTTCTCCGGTATAGAGTGTGGGGTTCTTCGTTCCACTTTTGCTGGCTTTAATCAGCAGCAACCGTTTGCCAATCTGTCCATACGCCATCCCCACCTTGATACGGCTGTTGGGTTCAGAATAGACGAGCGCAATGGGTTCGGTCGCCGAGATGCCTTCCTGCTGCCACGGCTTCGACACGCCATACTTTTCGGGTGGGCTATCGCTTGCGGCATCAAAAACTTCCAGCTCACGAAGGGTCCGTAGGTATCGCTGATCTACAAGATCGTAAATGGTGGTGGACACGCAGGGGAAAACCACAATCCGGCATCCACGACGGTGGGTGTTGATCGGTATCAGGTTCGGTAAAAGTTTTGCGCCGAAATTGCCGAGATCCGGTGCGTAGACAATATCGCCCGAATCGGGGTGGAGGATGTATGCTTCCACCTCCTGCGTTCCTTTGAGACGGATGGTTGCGCGTCCCTCCATCGCAAGCCCTGCGACCTCAAAGTTCCCTTTATTGTCTCCCATTGCGATGAGGTCGCCGCGTACTCCCATCATAGTTTTGTGCCGACTCCGCAAGGCGAGGATGGGGTACTCGACTGGCTTGTTTGGGAGTGCGCTCTCGCGGGCGTCATACTCGACGACATCACCAAATAGGTTGCAGTAGAAATTCCCGACCCGCGCTGCGGTGGGCATCTTCGGGTCGCGCATTGCTTGGATGAGAACAGCGGCAAGGGTCTTCGCTTGTTTATGCAAGGCACCATCTTTGGTCAAGTCCATCCGGTCAATAGTATCGAGCGGGGTATCGGTCAGCACGCGCGCATCGTCTATGGTGGCAAAAGCGATTCCGGTAAACCCGGTGAGGGTGGCAACTTCGCTATCGAAGGCAATCTTGCCGGGGATGTAAGTCTTCCAGATCTTACCGCCACTGGCGGAGATTGCGTTGACGAAGTTGGTTTCACCGCCGAAACCGGCAATATTAATGAGTGCCTTGATATCATCGACTTCTTCTTGGGTGAATTCGGACGGGTCTTCATAGCGCAGGGCAAGCATGGCATCTAGTCGATTGAGCAGGCGCACTTTATTCTTGCGGTTCTTCCGTGCCTCTCGGATATCGTTTCGGATGAATCGCTCGACCTCCTTGCGGATATAGTCCATATCCTTGAGCATGTCCTCGGACGGTTCGCCTTGGCTTTTCATCTGTTCAAATTGCATCTTCATCAATCGAGAGACCCCGGATAGCCCGACCAACGTTGCATAATGTTCGGTGACTAAGCTTTCTAGGCTCTTGCCTTCGATGGCTTTTTTCGGATCGATGCCGGCTGCGACTGTCCACTGGGTGTTCATCACCGCTTGGCGGATCTGGTCGTCGGTGAAGGTCCAGAGTTTCTGGATACGCTCGCCGAAATCGGCGCCCTGCGCGTATTCGGCAAGTTTATTTCCGATAGAAGCAAACTCGCGGCGGAGGACGAATTCGGGTTGTTGGTCGTAGAACCAACCTTTGTTGAATACGCCAAATTGGTCGTTCTGGCTGGAGAGGTCAATAGAAATAAAGAGAGAGGTGTAGTAACGGTTAAAGATGTCTTGGAGTGCAATCGCTTGTTCAATGGAGCGTATCTTCCGTGTGTATTCGGCTTCGCTGATGCGTGCGATTTTTTCCACCCGTTTCTGTAGATTACGGAATCGAGCGTTTCGCATCGTCAGCAGGTTATCACGCAGGAGGATTTTGGTCTCCTCGTCCGGGTCCCGATCGAGGCGGTCAAGAACGTTGAGAAGATTCTGGAGTTCGACGATATCGTTCTTGGCTCGCTTCTTCACTATCTCGAGTAGCTGTTGTTCTTCCAGCTGACCGAAGATTTGCTCTCGGACGTCCATCGCCCGGTCTGCTGCATCTTCAGGGAGATAGTGCCGGAGGACGAGTTCTTCTTCGGCGAGGTAGGATCGGTTCAACGACCCATGGCGTGCGAGGAGGGATTCAATCCGATAGCGTTCGAGGCGAGCGTTACGCATCGCGGTTTCGAGAATGCTCTGTTTATCTCTGGTCAGGTCGTCAATTAGAATTTGATCCAACTCTCGTGAGGTTGTTGTTCCCGTTGTTGGGTCCATCATCTCTAACTTCTGATGGAGTTGGTTCTGGACAATCTCGAACTGCTTGAGGGTCGCTGCGTTGAGGAAGAGTTTTAGCTCATCAACAAAGCCGCTGGGGATATGGTCGGGTTTAGCGCCTAACTGGGTGATAGCGTTTTTGATGCTATCCGCCGCGTCGCTGCCAGCGGGAATGTTTGCGAGCGTCCGTTCAAGGATTTGTCGTTCCTCGATTATGTAGGCTTCTAGAGATTTTTCAGCGCGGTTCACAACCCTCCGGGCGGACTTAATTCGTTCCAACCCCTTAAAGTCGAGATGACGGTCTAACAACTTCTCTTGGGCATACTGGAGGGTGAATTTCCGTGGATCTTCAAATTCCCAGTCCTGCAATGCTTCGGACAGCCGCTGAACATCTGCCTCTAAATACGATGATAGGTCGTTTGGTGCGGGCAAGTAATACTGTCCGTCCTCCCCTTCCTTCGGCACGAGATAGCTGCTGTCTGGCGTTTGGGCATATTTCCCTTTAATTCGTTTCGCTGCCAGATCTGCGATGAGTTTTTCAATTGCCCAGACATCCAACCGAGCCATGGGTAAGGCAACCTGTTCAATCAGTTCGCGCTGGGTTTGACGGCACTCGTCCAATGCTTGGGTACGCAATTTAAGGGTACGATGAAACATTGAACGAATGAATTGGGTGGTCTGCAGTGCATCCTTCTTGAACTTTGCTAGATTAACTTCTAGCCGAGATTTTTCCTCTTCGGTAAATCCTTGTTTCTCTCGCTTCTTGGTTGTTTCAAGTTTCTTCTTTTCCTTCTCTTTTGCCTCACGTTGGGCGTTACGCAAGCTGTTAATCTTGCCCTTTGTCGTCGCCAAATCAGCGAGGGTTGTTGCTAGGGAATCAACATCTGCTTTGAGTTCGTGGACATCATGGAAGAAGTTAGGGGGCAGGTCTACCAGCACATTCCGATCGATTGACAGCAATAGCTTGCGTCCTAATTCCTCAAACTCAAAGAGGTCGGTGCTTAAACCGCGCCGCAGCCCGCGCATCGTCGGTGTGCCGGGAGAATCCGCTTCGCGGCCGACGATATCTTGACCAATCCCTTCCATAAATGCTCGCATCCCGCCGAGCCCTTGGAAGTGGGCATCTGTCGCTACAAAAAGGAGAGAGCGGCCCGGCCGAAATTCCTCGTCGCTAAAGATGCGGGCAAGTTCCAACAACGTGGCGATGCCGCCGGTGGGGTCGGCTCCCGGTGCCATTGCGGGAACGACAGACATTGAGTCGTAATAGCCGGTGATAACGACCAATTCGTCTTTCAGGGTTGGGTCGCCCCCCTCAAGGAAGCCCCGAATGTTCTGCCCCATCCGCTGTTCCCAAGTGATGGTACTGGTAAGACGCGCATAAAGTTTCGGATACCTAGGGCTGCGCTCCACCCCTCCTGGCTCAATCAACCCGGACGGTTGCGAGTCAGTTTCTGTTATTGGTGATTGTGCACCCGTTTCTCCTTCACCGAGCATAGCCAAGAGTTCGTCGGCATCTTTCTTAGCAATCCAGAATCGAGGGATGTTGGCGGGGACCGTCAGAAATTTGTTTTCAGCCTCGCCGCGGATAGTGGTCTCTGGCTCGATGAAGAGCACGGCTTTTGCACCAAGCATTGCGGCGTTAATCCATTTGGTGCTAGAGTTGAAGTCAATAAGGGCAACGCTGCCTTGGGGAATAAAGATGCTGGATTCAGAGGCGGCGACAAATTCACCTTCTTCGTCAATTTGTCCGTTGTTGTTGTTATCGATGCCGTCAGTTGCATCGCCGGGCTGTTCGTCTACGAACTCATCCCCATCGTTGTCAATACCGTCGGTATCCCACTGTAAGATTTCAGTGAGTGGGGGAATCTCACCGTATTCGTCAATCTGTCCGTCTTCGTTGTTGTCGATACCATCTTGCGTTTTTTGGAGGTGCCCGTTAAGCACGTCGTCGGTGATACTACCGACGCCGATGCGAAATTGATGGGCGAGGTCTTCTAGCGTATCGTTAGGCTGAACTTTGTGCCAGAAGCCTCCGATATCTTTACCGTTGAACGAGGCGAGCTCGCCACTTCCGCCATAAAAGATGGGGGCGGTCAATCCGCCGGTGGGAATAAAGAGTGAGTTGCCTTCGACCAGCACCAACTCGCCCGGTTCGTCGACTTCACCATCATCATCGTTATCGCTGCCATCGGTTGCTTGGTCACGAAGGTATTGGTTGTGCGGGTCAGCTAAAATGGTTTGTGGGTCAACTTGGTAGGATTTGGCAATCCTATCAAGGTTTTCACCTGCGACTACCAGATGGGAGATACCGTTGGGGAGGAAGGAGGTGCGAACCAGGTTGGGCCAAATGGACCAGATTCGATAAGTCTTGAGGAGCGTTTTATCTTCGGAGAGAATTTCTACCTTCCCATCACCGTGGTCAATCGGCACGGAAACAGGAAACTCGCGGCTCTCGACGTTTTGTAAGCCAATATCGACAAATTGATCGAAGATGTATTTGCTGCCTGAGGCGGCTTCATCGTAGCCGGTGACACGGGTGGAAAGATTAGAGAGTCGAGCGATGTCTTTTCGCATTCGACCGATATCGACTTTGTCAACGATTTTGACCGCAACCTCCGAAAGCCCAACTGACAGCTGCTCTTCAACCGCGGCGTCCACATGCGGAGATAGTAGGGCAAAGATACAAAGCCATAAACTGATGTAATAATATCTCTTGATAATCATGGTGATCCCTCCGAAATTTTTTAATTAAGCTAACCGGCACATAGTTCTATTTTGTTTAAATTTGTCAGATTCTATCACAGTCGTAGAATCTTGTCAAGACGCAAAACGGATCTAATTTACAAAAGTGAGGGTTATAACAGGATACTCTTTAAGATTAATATCGTAAAACGTAATACTAAATTTTTCTCTACGTTCTATCTGTTTTGTGTAGTTTGTGTAGTAGGAGGGCATTCCAATCCCCGCCTCTTGCGTCGGTTTCTATCTATTTTCTTATAGAGACGGGGTTTTCCCCCTGTTAAGTGCCCTATCTTTTGGTTCAGATCTGGGCTACCGTTTTGTACAAATTTTCATTAATTTCTCTTAAATTCTGTTTTATAGCTTGCATTAGGCTGGCGTAATATGTTAAAATGTGAATCACAACCGTTAGGCAGCTTAATAGGCCCTATTTTTTTCGATTATTGAACTGTACACTGTTTTTAGTTTTTACCTTAACCCAAAAGGAGGTATGTGATTATGTCTGTTTCAGTACGTATTAAGAAACGCCGTGATAAGCTTGGAATGACGCAAACACAACTGGCCAAAGCGGCAAGACTGACCCCTGCGGCGATTTCGCAGTTTGAGTCTGGCACCCGCAAACCGGCGTTTGACACACTTTCGAGCCTCGCCGATGCGCTGAAAGTCACCACGGACTACCTGCTCGGCAAAAAGGAGCAAGGCTACAATGATCTTTTAGCGGATCCGAAAGTTAGTATTATGTTTAGAGGCATCATGGAGCTTTCGGAGAAAGATAAGGAAGCCTTGCTTGAATTCTACGAATTTCTTAGAGACAAAAACGACAAAAACGCGAAGTAGCGTAGTTACAAGGGATCTGCTGCTTGATTATGAATCAGAGACCTTCCCAAAAACATAAGATTTCAAGACAGGTGTCCTCCAAGCTCGATCTGGAGCCCGCCGAGGGTGCGCGCCAGTTATTGCGTGAGCTCAATGTTCAGGGCATCCCGATCCAACCGCGGGAAATTGCGGAACAACTGCGGATTGTTGTTTGGGAGCGTGAGATGGAAAGCCAGTATGATGGCTGCTTGATGCGGGTCGGCGATACTTGGGGCATCCTGCTCAACAACCTGATTCAGTCCCAGGCTCGAAAGAACTTTACGATTGCTCACGAGCTGGGGCATTACTACCTAGATGGAGGGCAAGCCGAGCGGCAAATTTCCGCCACAAGTGAAACGAACAAGGTGGTGGAATTTGTCCCTCAGCACCGCTGTCAGCGCGAAGATTTGCGTGGATTTGATTCGCACCGATTGGAGGAGCAACGTGCCAATCAGTTCGCAGTTGAGCTGCTGATGCCATTTCCCATTTTCCGAGCGGACGCTGCGGATCTGCCTAAAATCGGCTTACCGGCGATTGATGCCCTCGCTTCCAAATATTCTACCTCTTTGACCAGCACAGCGATTCGCTACACCCGCCTGAGTCCGCATATTTGTGCGGTTGTACTGTCTGAGCAAGGGCAGATTAAATATTTTGCGTATTCCGAGCGTTTTCGTCAGAACAGCGATTGCTATCTTGCCAAAAACAAATCTCTCCATCCCGAATCGGTTGCAGGCCTTCTTGACAAAAGTAGATTAAAAGAGTTCAAAGAGGGTAGACGGAAAGTCCCGTTGTCCTATTGGTGTTCGACGCCATCGGACCAAGCCCTCATTGAGCAATCCCGCCGATTACCCCGCCTGAACCAGGTGCTCTCGTTTCTTTGGTTGCCGGACTTGCCTTGAAGCCGCGGAACGTGGTATGTAATTGGCTCATTTTCTTCGCCCTTAGGCGCATTACAAGGCAACTTAGGAGAACGCTTCCTCAAATACGCGGTGGGGTGTCTGTCAATTCCTGGCTCGTTGAGCTAACTTCCCTAAGAACCTAAGCCCCTCACTCGGTCCCCCGCAAGTAGGGGGAGGGGCGTAGGTGTACCCCCCCTACCCCCCCCCCGCAAGCAGGGGGGAAGACGTGCAATGAATTGCACTACTACAAACTCACGCCCCTTCTATACCCCCGTAACCGAGGACAAGTAGGGGGAGGGGCGCAGGTGTACCCCCCCTAACCCTCCGCAAGTAGGGGGAGGGACGCATGGTGTACCCCCCCTAACAAGAGATTTTAGATAGATTCGACGAATATCTTGAAGGGGAGGGACGCATGGTGTACCCCCCCTAACCCCCCCGCAAGCGGGGGGGCAGACGTGCAATGAATTGCACTACTACAAACTCACGCCCCTTCTATACCCCCGTAACCGAGGACAAGTAGGGGGAGGGGCGCAGGTGTACCCCCCCTAACCCTCCGCAAGTAGGGGGAGGGACGCATGGTGTACCCCCCCTAACCCCCCCGCAAGCGGGGGGGCAGACGTGCAATGAATTGCACTACTACAAACTTACGCCCCTTCTATACCCCCGTAACTGAGGACAAGTAGGGGGAGGGGTGCAGGTGTACCCCCCTAACCCCCCCGCAAGCAGGGGGGAAGACGTGCAATGAATTGCACTACTACAAACTTATGCCCCTTCTATACTCCCGTAACCGAGGACAAGTAGGGGGAGGGGCGTAGGTGTACCTCCCCTAACCCCCCCGCAAGCAGGGGGGAAGACGTGTAATGAATTGTACTACTACAAACTCACGCCCCCCTCTATACCCCCGCAGAGGGGAGGGTACAAGGGGGCGCCCTACAGCGTTTCTCCATGCCACAGGGATCATCTCTTTTCGGCACAGGTATAGGTGAGGTAGCCGTCCATCTATACTGCTAACACCAAAAAGTTAGCAATTTACCGACTTAAACCACCTTATAGAATACTATAAATTAAAGGGGCGTGCTAAGCCTAAATTGAATAAATGCGTTTTTAGTTTAGGAGGATGGGATCTTTTTTTGTTGACACACAACTAGATCTGTAATAAAATAGCATTATCTTTGTATCGTAATTGACATTTGTTTGTCATCTGTTTGTCATAATCGAAACTTGAAAGGAGAGTTAGCCATGTATAGAACTAACAGCTTGCCCAAACTATTTCTGTTTGCGGCAATCGCAGTTTTGGTGAGCGTCTCGCTCATCGCACCGAGTTTCGTTCAAGCCATAGAAATCCTGTTTGAGGATAATTTCAAGAGCGGTAAGTTAGATGGCTCAGGAAAATGGCATGTCGCCCTTGGAAAGTGGACCATTCAAGGCGGAGAATTAAGAAATACATCAGCTGATAAAAGCCTAATCATGGTGACTGATGCACATTGGGATCCAGAGTGGGTTGATTATTGGTTCTATGCAAAAATCTCCACTTCGGCTGGTTCTGAGCCAGCTATTTTCTGGCGGTTTCACAGCGACGGTTCGCAGGGGGGTAACTTTTCCCCCGCTGGAAGTCTGCCCAAACTGATGCAAGAGAGTGGTCGTCGTCATGTGATCTATTGGTGGTTCCAAAAGGGTGGAGGTGCAGTCGTCCAACGTGATATACGGACTATTATCAAGCCGTTTGAAATCACCGAAACTAAAACAAAGATCAACGCTGGGACAGATTATTATGTGAAAATTGAAAATGCTGCAAAGCTTTATAAACTGTACCTGACCGATAAAGCAGGGGCGGTGGCTGCGGGGAGTTATGGTGATCCGATTGTTGACCTTGAAGCCTTAGGGAAAAAAGATGTAAATATTCAAGGCGAAGGACGTATCGGTTTTGGAACCGTTAATGGCAAAATTGTGGTAGATGATGTGTTTGTTACGACACCCGAAGGTAATCCCTTTTCTGTTGAAGCAAAAGGTAAATTAGCAACGGTTTGGGGTGAACTGAAAGCTGGGCAGTAGACCATAGATATTCCTAATAGAGGGAGCGTCTAGCTCGGCTGTTACAGATTTTGAAAATGTGAGCGCGCTATGAATATTTCTTTAGTAGTGCGTCGGCAGACGAGATACAGTATCAATTCGGTTGTATCACGTCTGAAAAATTAAAACTAAGTTGTTTAACTGTGCAATAAATTGCACAATTTTGGATGGGACTTAACCATCGTTTTATCAATTTACTCTAAAATTGGAGGAGATAACACCATGTTAAGGTACGCTATTCTCTGTACAATGGCGTTAGTAATGCTATTTTCTACAGTGCTTGTTTTCGCACATTCGGGCGGCACAGCGAAAGCCTTCTTCGCACAAAAACCGCCTGAAATTGATGGCAAGGTTGATGAAGAGTATGAGATGCATTGGGACGAGTATCAGCAGGCTGATATGCACATGGATGTCGAACGGGTTCCGGATTGGTTCCTTTTTGAGGAAACCTCACCAAACCGAGTGAGTCGAGGCACCATTGATGATGCCGATGATTTAAGTAACAATTTCGGATTTCTCTTTGACGAAGAGCGTCTCTACTATATCGGTGTGGTCAAGGATGCGAATTTGCCTACTGATATCAATAGCGGCGAAGCGAAGAACAAAGGCGGCCCCACCGCACCCAATACATCCGAGCTGTGGCTTGAGTTTGACTGGGAGCATAACGCTTGTAGGCAGCCCAAAGGGAATGATGACCGGGATCTCGCGCAAGTTGACTGCTGCAAACCGCAGCCCGGCGATCACTGGTGGCGGATTAAACCGTGGACGGGTGCCGGAACCTCCGAACCTGCCTGCTGGTGGAACCATGGGCAGAACGCAGTTCTCGGTGATGTACACGTCTTTGATGAAGATTGTTCGGCAAATACAGCGGCGACTCAAACCGGTGATGGCATGATCATGGAAATTGCCCTTAACTATAAAGAGGGAATGACTATATCAACCATCAAGCCTCAGGAATTCGTTGATGGAGTCATAGTGGGATTTGACTCAACAATGAATGATCATGAAGCCGCGGGCGAGAGTCGAGAAGGTTCGATCTCTTGGGCATCATCTTTTGAGAATGACAACTGTGTCTGCATCTACGGCGACCTCCAGTTCATCGGTGTGCGCTCTGTCACTCCTAAGGATAAGCTCTCGCAGACGTGGGGCAATATTAAGCTGAATGCAAAACAAGGCCTATAATTGCGTAGTCTAAATATGAAGCGTGATGCGCTGTTAAATCAGGGCATCACGCTTTATTTTTATCTTTTGTTGAATACAGATTGGCTGTGATTCTGTAGGCGATTACATTACAGACTTTGACTGCACTTTTCACATCGAAATGTAACAAAGTCCGACTAAAAACGGTTTAAACGTCCAGGGAAATTGAAAGACAATAACTCAACGCTTCTTATAAATAGTTCAAATTGTATTTTAACTAAAGATAAGGAGGGAGCTAAAATGAAAAAAGTTTTATTATTTCTATTCACCCCCGTATTCTCCAGCGTTATGGTGTGTCTCTTAGTGTCTCCTACCGCTACGGCGAAAATCCTTTTTGAGGATAACTTCAAAAACGCAGAGAAATCGAAAAATAACTGGGTGTTCGCCGTAGGAGATTGGAAAGTTCAGGGCGGTAAAATGACGCAAGGTGCAGTGCAAGGGCGCTCAATGGCCTACATGTCGGATACAGCTTGGACAGAAGAATTTGAAGAGATGACGCAGTATATTTTTGAGGTGACCGTAAAGAAACTCAGGGGCGACAATGGTGCGTTGATCTTCTGGCGTATCAGAGATGATATGAAAAACCAGGTCGGCAGAGAGTGTGGCGACGGCTTTAACAATTCGTTCTGTTTAGGTGATGCCGGTGCAAAGGGACGGCTCGAAGATATAGGCAAAGGTCGTATTAAGCTCTGGTGGGATATCGGTCGCGAGGGCACTACATCGGTTTTGGTAAGAGATGTCAATGGACTTGCCAAAGACAGAAAAGGTACAGAGTCAAAACACAAGCTCGCGAAAAACAAAGAGACTAAGGTCAGAATTGAAAATGATGCTATACTTGTTAAGATGTTTCTCGATGATGAGCTGGTCTGGGAAGGCAAGGAGATTAATGGTGCCAATAAGGGTGGGAGGATTGCTCTGGGCACCCATACGACAGCGGTTGAATTTTCTGACTTTGTTATCACGGACCTTAAAGGACAAGGGGTCGAACCCGGTGGTAAAATAACGACCACTTGGGGTTCGCTGAAAACCCGTTAATAAATCTATCTTGTTGCATATAGTCTTTTATCTTTAGGAAAGGAGGGATATGAAGAAAGTATTATCAATTCCATGTAATTTTGTAGGGGCGTGCTTCGTTGCACTCATTCTACTTGCTTCTCCTGCTGCTGCACAGATTCTGTTTGAGGATAATTTTGCAAAGCCGAACCGTTCCGCAGAAAAATGGACGTTTTTACAAGGAGCATGGGAAATTCAGAACGGAGCACTCCAACAAGGCCAGGCGGATGGGCGCACCATCGCTGTCATTTCGGATGATTTCTGGGATGATACGTGGAACGAATATATTTTTGAAGTGACCGCAAGAAAATTAAGGGGCAGTAATGGGGTTCGCATTTTTTGGCGGATCAAAGATGATTTGCAGCCCGGTCCCGGCAGAGACGACGCCCGGTCGTTTACGCTTAATGGTCCCGTTAAGGGGCGGCTTGCTGATGAAAAAAGCCGTATCAAGTTTTGGTGGGAGATTGGTTGGGAGAATAACTCCTCCTTTGTCATTCGGGATGTTAGAGGTATTACGGACATTAAAAAAGGGACTGAGACAAAACACAAGCTAGGAAGAGATGATTTGCATATCAAAATTTTGAATCAAGGTCTCTTTATCCAACTGTTTCTTGATGAGGAACTCATCTTTGAGGGAAAGGATATAAACGGTAGCAAAGGAGGTCGTGTCGGTGTAGGCACAGAGGCTACCACTGCTACATTTGACAATGCTTTCGTGACTGGTCTCAAGGGACGGGTTGTTGAGCCGGGTGATAAGCTGACGACCACTTGGGGTTCACTGAAAACCCGTTGATAAATCGGCTCTCTCACATTTAGCTTCCAGGATACACCTCAGTAAAGCCCCCGCCTTTTGGTGTGGGGCTTTCTTCTTTGTAATTTTCCCCAAAATTTCTATCTGTTTCCTACCATGAAGGATACAAACGCGATAATCTCAATCAAAAAGCGTGCGGTGTTGATTGGCGTGTTGCTAATCATCGCCAACAGTTACTGGATCGCCTATGTCGAAATGATATGGCATACGGCGCATCTGACGACTGTGTCGCTGTCGGTCAACGTTATGTTTGCTGTCCTGATAATAACGTGGCTAAACATAATTGTCCGTCAGGTTTCGCCCCAAGCTGCCCTCAATCAACAAGACCTGCTCGTTATCTATGCGATGCTTGCGGTGGGAAGCTGCTTCTCAGGACACGACGCGATGCCCCGGCTGATGGGCCTGATGCCCTACGCCTTCCGCTTTGCGACTCCTGAAAATGACTGGGCGGCGTTGCTGTTTCATCACTTGCCGGATTGGTTGGTCATATCCGATCCGAAGACCGTCAACGATTTTTACGAGGGGAATGTCAATTTCTTTACAGACGGCTACGTACGATATTGGGTGACGCCTATCCTATCGTGGTCAATTGTCATTTTTTCGTTGATGCTCATTTTCCTCTGTCTGACCTCGCTCATCAGAAGACAGTGGGTTGAGCGCGAGAAATTAGCGTATCCGATTATCCAAATTCCCCTCGAAATCACAGCTGAGTCCGGGGGCATCTTTAGGAATCGTGTCCTGTGGATCGGTTTTGGAATCGCCTTCGGCATTGACCTGCTGAACGGGATTGCTTTTTTTTTCCCTATCATCCCCTCTCTGCCCATTAATGACCGCACCAGAAACGTCTTCAGTTTTTCACAGAAGCCGTGGAATGCCATGGGCAGTACCTCTTTTTATTTCCACCCGTACCTCATTGGTCTCTCTTTTGTTCTCCCTTTGGATCTCTCCTTCTCATGTACGTTCTTCTACCTCATGCGGAAGGCCCAACTTGTCTTTGGCAGTATGGCAGGCATCAGGAGTATTCCCGGTTACCCATTCTTGGGGGAACAGGGCACAGGTGCCCTGTTCGCTTTACTCGCGGTAACCTGTTGGACAGGCAGGAGGCATTTTGTACAGGTTCTCTCTCGCGTCATCCGTCCAAATCGGGTTGATGAGGCCAATGAGCCAATCTCCTATCGAGCTGCTGTTGTTACGGTCTGTATCTGTCTCTTGGTGTTGATGGTCTTCTGCATAGCAGGTGGGATGTCATTGTGGGGTTACGCTGTTTTCATCGGCATTTACTTCGCAATTGTTGTCGGACTGGCGCGTATGCGTGCGGAGTTGGGCCCCCCGATTCACTCCATAGGCTACATAAACCCCCAATATCTGATGGTTGCTATGTTCGGGACGCGCCGCCTAAAACCGGGAAATTTAACAATACTCTCTTTGATGAACTGGCTCAGCGGTGCCGGATTCCGGACCCACCCGATACCCGATCAACTTGAGTCATTCAAACTCGCAGAGCGAACTAGCATCAGAAATCGGACGATGTTTATTGTGTTGATCATTGCTAGCATTGTAGGTATCGAATCCAGCCTCATCCTTTACCCATATACAATTTACAAGACAGGGGTTGCGGCGGGTTCTGAACAGATTCATGCCGGTGGTGCAGGAACTTACAACTATCTATCTGGGTGGTTGGTCAATCCCAAGCCAACGAATTGGTTGTCAATGAGCGTTCTCGGATTTGCTTTTTTTGTGAACCTCGGTATCATGTTTCTGCGGGCGCGCTTTGTTTGGTGCCCACTTCACCCGGCGGGCTACGTTATCGGTCTTGCGCCCGGCACAACGGATATGATCTGGTTCCCTGTAGCGATTGCAATGGTTACGAAGTGGTTGTTAATCAGGCATGGTGGCATCAAAGCGTATCGTGCCGCAATTCCCTTTTTCGTGGGATTGGTTCTCGGCGAAGCGGTGATGGGTTGCTTCTGGCCGATCCTAAGCCTTATCCTTACCACCTCCGTGTATAGTTGGTGGTAATGGCAGAGGAAATCACTTAACTTTCAGCAATCTTATTGTAGCGCAAGTTGCTAGTAGTAGGCATACGCCGTATGCTGTAATCTTCGGTCCATGAACCCATTGACTTCAAGAGTTCACTCGTTGAAAAGTTGATTAATTGCACCGATGAGCTAACAAAAAGCTCCAACGGGGTGGAATGTATATGGCAATGCCAAATCCCAACGCTCCCCAAGTCCTGCCCCGTGGGTCGTCCGTCAATTCTTGGCTCATTGAGAAGCCCCCGGCACTATAGCGCAATGTTCCGGGCGGATTGAGCCAGGATTATTGCGTGATATCGTTGGTATTTGCCTCATGCAACTTTCGGGATATTTTCGACATGTGTATGGCATTATAGGGGGCGTCGTAACTGACAGATTGATACTCCATGAAGCTAAGTGTTTTGATGCCAGTTTATAATGAGAGGCAAACGCTTGCGGAGATCGTTTCCCGCGTACTTGAGCAGAGCATCAACGGCGTTGATTCCCTTGAGCTCGTGATCGTAGATGATGCCTCAACCGACGGTTCCACTAAAATTATTGAACAATTAGCCGGTGTTTATCCACAAATTCAACCTATTTTTCAAAGAAAGAACCGGGGGAAGGGTGCAGCAGTCCGCGAAGCGATTGAAATCGCTTCTGGAGACATAGCCATTATCCAAGATGCGGATCTTGAATACAATCCGAAGGATTTCCAGCTAGTATTGACTCCCATTCTACAGGGTGATGCAGACGTGGTTTATGGGTCTCGTTTTATGACAAAAGGAAACGGGCGTGCCCTGTATTCCAAACATGCTTTAGGGAACAGGTTTCTGACATATTTGAGTAACAGGTTTACGAACCTCAATCTGACGGACATGGAAACCTGTTATAAGGCATTTTGGCTACAATCCTTGAAGACAATCCCGTTACGGTCAAACGGTTTTGGCATCGAACCAGAGATTACCGCGAAAATTGCCAAGCGGAAATTACGCTTCCATGAAGTTCCCATCAGTTATCACGCCCGCACCTACGCCGAAGGAAAAAAAATTAAATGGAAAGATGGGATTGTTGCGATTTACATCATTCTCAAATATTGGCTTGTCGATGATAGTCTTAAAAAGGACTAGCTAAGATTGAAAATCTAGGTTGGGAGGCAGCATGTATACGGTTATTATGGCTGGCGGACGTTGATTGCGGCGTGATGGAAAAGGCGAAGGATGTGCTAGTGATTCCCGCGGATATTGACTGGGATGATGTGGGAGGTTGGGTTACAATGTACGGACTGTTTGGACGGGAGGCGTCTGGAAACACCTAGGTAGGGGCTTACGCAGTTGGATCCGCGATTCAGACAATTATGTATGAGCACCCCTTAACTAGTTGAGAAGCTGGAGAATTCATAAGCGCGACTTGATAGTACGGAAGAGGAAAATGATTGAATATATCTGCAACCGGTGCCATATAACATACCGTACCGACACTCTTCGGTACAAATGTGATTGTGGTCAACCGCTTGAACTAAAGAAAACAGAGATTGGATTTTCAATTGACCGGGTCTCCGTGGAGGACAACACGCTCTGGCGTTATCACCAGGCCCTTCCAATTACCGATGACGCATCGATAATCTCGCTCGGTGAGGGAATGACGCCGCTCATATCTTTTGATAACGCCCTACATGACCATCGACTGAAGTTGGATTTTGTTTGCCCGACAGGTTCGTACAAAGACCGTGGGGCTGCTGTCCTGTTGTCCAAAGTCAAGGCCCTTGGTGTCCAAGAGGTTGTTGAGGATTCGTCGGGGAATGCGGGGGCAGCGATAGCGGCGTATAGTGCGAAGGCGGGAATTGACTGTACAATCTACTGCCCGGCTTCCACCTCAAAAGGCAAGCTCACGCAGATTTCGATGTACGGTGCGAAGCTAAAACTGATCGAAGGAAATCGCGCGGCAACGACACAGGCAGTTCTCGAAGCAGCGGAGACTACCTATTACGCCTCGCACAACTGGAATCCCTTCTTTTTAGAGGGCACAAAAACCATCGCCTTCGAGATTACAGAGCAGCTCGGTTGGCAGGCTCCCGACCATATCATCTGTCCAATCGGGTTCGGAAGCGTTTATATGGGCTTGCACATTGGCTTTGGAGAGCTTCACGCACAGGGAATTATCACCAAAATTCCCCGCTTACTTGGGGTTCAATCCGCTGCGTGCTGTCCGGTTTATAAGGCTTATGCCGAAAACAGGGCACAGATTGAAAGGTCTCCCCAAACTTATGAGACCCTCGCGGAGGGCATCACATCGGAGGCACCGATTCGCGGGAATACAATTATGCAGGCACTCCGTGAAACCAACGGTGCAATAACAATCGTCGATGAGGCGGAAATTGAGTCCGGAACTAAAGATCTCGCTTCAAAGGGTATTTACGTTGAACCCACTTCCGCGGTTATCGTCAAAGCTTTTGATAAGTTTGTGGAATCGGGAATTATCCGTGTAGGAGATATCACCGTCTCCATCTTGACAGGCTCAGGTTTGAAGGCAACTGATAAGTTGATGAAAATTGCGTGAGAGGGCACGAGGGGACACACGATGGAACAATCCGAGGGAAAACTTTACAATCAGGTAGCGATTGTTACCGGTGCTGCTCAAGGGATGGGTGCCGTAATTGCCGGGCACCTGGCAGCGGAAGGTACGAAGGTTGTCTTGAGCGACCTCAATGTGGAAAAGGTCGCACAGGTCGCTGAGAGAATAAACGCCGCCGGGGCGAACAGTGCGTTGGCGATGGCGACTGATGTCACGAAAGAGAATGAGGTCGCTGATATGGTCGGAATGGCTATCGAACAGTATGGGACGGTGGGTATTCTGGTCAATAATGCGGGCATTCTCTATCCGACCCGCATTGACAACGTTACCAAAGCTGAGTGGGATGAGGTCATTGATGTAAACTTGAACGGTAGCTTTCTCTGTTCAAAGGCAGTGCTGCCGATCATGAAGGCGAATAAATTTGGTCGCATCGTCAATATGTCTTCATCTGCGGGGAGAAGCGTCAGCACACTCGGGGGTGTACATTATACAGCTGCTAAGGCGGGGGTCCTTGGCTTGACGCGGGGGATGGCAAAAGAGGTGGCCCCTTTTGGTATCACTGTCAATGCGGTGTGCCCCGGATTAATCGACACGGAGATGGCACGGGAAAACTGTTCTCCTGAACAATTACGTGCTTATGAAGAGAGCTTTCCGATTCCTAGATTAGGGACACCCGAAGAAGTAGCGCAACTCATAGTCTTTCTAGCAACGGATGCGGCGTATATTACAGGGGCATCGATTGATATTAACGGCGGTGATTTGATGATGTAAGTGATTGAATGATCTATCCGGATGGAGGGAATGCGATATGATTGATATGATGAAATCTCATTTGAGAACGCAGCTCAAAGACATCGAGGAAAGGGGGTTATATAAAAGGGAGCGAGTCATCACTAGCCCACAGCAGGCTCGCATCAATGTTGAGACCGGCGGAACCGTCCTCAATATGTGTGCCAATAACTACCTTGGGTTGTCAAATCACCCGGAGATTATTGAAGCAGCGAAGGACGGCATAGACCAATGGGGGCACGGGCTTTCGTCTGTACGCTTTATTTGCGGGACACAGTCGATCCACAGGACGCTGGAAGAGAAAATCTCCGAATTCCTCGAAACAGAGGACACCATCCTTTATACTTCCTGTTTTGATGCAAACGGGGGACTGTTTGAGACGTTGCTGACCGAGGAGGATGCAATCCTCAGTGACGAATTAAACCACGCCAGCATCATCGACGGCATCCGGCTCTGCAAAGCGAAGCGTCTGCGTTTCAAAAATTGTGATGTGGAGGATTTAGAAGCCAAACTCAAGAACGCTCAGGACTCGCGCTTCCGTCTGATCGCAACAGATGGCGTGTTCTCTATGGACGGCACGATTGCTAATCTGCAGGGTATCTGCGACCTTGCGGATAAATACGACGCGCTGGTCATGATCGACGATTCCCACGCAACCGGATTTATGGGGAAAACGGGCAAAGGTACGCATGAATACCGCGACGTTATGGGCAGAATTGACATTATCACTAGCACGCTTGGAAAGGCACTTGGCGGTGCCAGCGGCGGCTTCACAAGCGGCAGGGGTGAAATTATTGATCTGCTACGCCAACGCTCACGTCCCTACCTGTTTTCCAACACCGTTGCTCCCAGTATCGTCAGCGCGTCTCTGAAGGCACTTGAGATGATAACAGTGTCCACCGTCCTGCGGGACAAGTTGGAGGAGAATACTCGCTACTTCCGATCAAAAATGGCGGAAGTGGGATTTGACATGCCATCTGGCTCGCATCCCATCGTGCCGATCATGCTTGGGGATGCAAGGTTGGCGCAGCAGATGGCAGCGCGCCTCCTCGAAAAGGAGGTATATGTGATCGGCTTCTTCTATCCTGTCGTCCCTGAGGGTACGGCGCGAATCCGGACGCAGATCTCCGCCGTGCATTCGGTCGAAGACCTCGATTTTGCTGTCAGGATGTTTGCCGAGGTTAAGGGGGAGTTGGGTGTGTAACTAATGTATACCCCCCCCCGCAAGCGGGGAGGAAAGCCCCCCCCTAACCCCCCGCAGCGGGGGGAAAGAACGCAGGTGTACCTACCTCGGCGGCGGTGGGGAATAGGCTCAATGAGTCAGGAATTGATGGGCAATCCACCGGGTTGCGTAGGGTTCTTAGCGGGGGAAGGGCATACGCCGCAGGCCTACTATTGACAACTTGGGTTATTATAACCACTGCATTTTCGTCTGATAGAATTTGTGAGTAGAGTTTCTTCTTGACAAGTTGCTTTGAATTCCGATAAAATCGGGGTCAGTGCAAAATTGAGCAGAACAATCCTAAGCAATCTAAACTATTTCATCAAGAAAATCCGAAAAGTCCTGATATAGAAAGGAAAACAAAATTGAGAATTATTGATCCACACGTTCATGTGTGGAAAAATGACCCACAATTCCCGTGGGCACCTGAGACAACTAGCCCACCGACGGAAGACGCTACACCGGAGATGTTACTGGAATTGATGGATGCCAACGGCGTTGAGAAAACGGTACTGGTGCAGGTCATCCATTATCGTTGGGAAAATAGTTACGCCGCCAAGGCGATAAAAGACTATCCCGATAAATTCATGGCGGTCTGCCGGATTAACCCGGAAGACCCCGACGCCCCAGACCATCTGAGTCATTGGATAGAGGAGCACGGCTTCCACGGTGTCCGCCTCAGTCCGTCTGGCGGTGCTACCAACGATTGGTTCACAGGTCCGTTGATGTCCCCAATCTTCAGTCGTGCAGAAGCCCTTGGCGTTCCGATGCTAATTTTGACTGGTGTGGATCGGATGCCTGACCTTGCGGCAATCTTGGAACGACACGGCGATCTTGATGTCTGCATCGATCACATGGCAAGCGCGCCACCGGATGACTCTGACAAACAACAGCTGTTGCTAGACATGGCACGCTTCCCACGGGTTTATGTCAAAATTAGCCATACTTGGTCGGCTTCCAATACCGGCTATCCTTGGGCGGATACACACGACTTAGTCAAGAAAGTCTATCAGGCATTTGGCGGAAGGCGCATTATGTGGGGAACAGATTGGCCCGTCTGCTTGAGCAAAGCGACTTACGCCCAGACCTTGTCGGTCGTGCGGGACGAGATGGACTTTTTCGCGCCGGAAGATCGGGAATGGGTCTTGGGTAAAACTGCACTTCAGCTTTGGAATTTTGGGAAATAGAGTCGGTTTTCGGGGGCGTGTTGGGGTTCAATTTTTGCCAATTGGCAATCCGGTAGGCCTTACGCAGTTGAAGGTTCAAATCCTCATAAGTTCTGACAGGAAAGGAGGCGTCTATCATGCTATTTTGCCCAAAATGTAGTGCTGAATATACCTCAGATGTTTCAATCTGTGCCGATTGCCAAATTGAATTAGTGTCGGAACGCCCACCGGAGGACACCGCAGAATATGTTGATTGGGCAGCTGTTCAGGAGATTCCGAACGAATTTGTCGGAAACCTGATTAAGGGAGTACTGGAGGGTGAAGGTATTGAGGCGGTGGTGCGCCCACATGAGATTTCCGCGCTCGGTGGGATCCGGCTTGAATCGGAATGGGGTGCGCTCCTTGTCCACGCGGATCAGGTGGACGATGCAAAAACAGTGGTTCAAGACTACCTTGCAAGTCAACCTGAAGATGCCCTCAAAAACAGCACCGAGGATGTAGAAGTGGTCTGAGCGTTAGGCAGAGTTGGGATTCGGAGATTCCTCTTCGTTCCGCGAGTTTTCAACGGACAGTCGAACTAAATGCTTCTCAGCAATCATAGGGGAATTGCATCTGTTATAGAAATCAGGTAATTGATCAATCAGAGTCTGGGGTTAACCTCTGTCGTGGTATAGAGCCTCCTCTTGATGAAATCAACGTTTCTTAACCTGCCGGGATTACAGGTTAGGCAACCTGGGGCTATGATTAGATTTCCATTGTTGTCTGCCAAAGCTCCACACACTACTCACATGACACGCGATTGCCCTGTAAGCAATCAAGATTTGTATTGACAAAGCTATTCGGATTCGCTATAATGCGTTAATGTTTTCTCGGTATAATCACTTATTTCGTATGCCTCAGTCTGGAGGATTGTTTGCCAAGATTTAAGAGATATTTCATTCTTTTTATACTCTGCGGCATTGTATTGTGTCCATGGACAGCAGCCGATGGCGCGGATATTCATGAAAATGTTGGAACACGGGCAATGACATTCCTGAAAATCGGCGTTGGTGCTAAAGCTATCGGTATGGGAGAGTCTCAAGTTGCTGATGCAGACGATCTATATGCGACATACTGGAATCCAGCAGGGCTGGCTCAACTGCAACGCCCGCAACTTGGTCTGATGCACAATGAATGGTTTGAAGGAATTAATCACCAATTCATCGGCTTTGCCCAACCTCTCGGTAACGCAGGTACACTCGGCGGCAGTCTCATCTATCTCTCTTATGGTGAACTTGAGGGATATGATATTACTGAGAGTGGTGAGCCCGTTAAAACAGAGAATTTCCATCCCTATGATCTGGCCCTGATTACCTCTTATGCTCGCCGATTCGGAGGCGCGCTGTCTGTGGGTGTCAACGCCAAATGGGTTCGCGAAAAGATTGATACGGAAAGTGCTCAAGTCGTTGCATTTGATATAGGGGGACTGTACGCTATCTTCAACAATTCACTCTCTTTCGGATTCAATGTTCAACATCTCGGTGCCAAGGCCAAATTCGTTGAGGAATCCTTTAGCCTGCCTCTCAACATCAAGGTGGGTGCGGCGTACAGATTGCTGGCCGAGGCGTTTACCCTCACTGCCGATGTGAACCGCCCCAGCGACAATGACCCCACCGTTGGTGTAGGTGCAGCGTTCACAACCTACGAACTCATCCACTTACGTGCAGGGTACAAATATAAACTCGGAGGCAACGATTTAGGAACGGCATCCGGCTTCACCACCGGAATTGGATTTAGCATCGAAGGCTTTCAACTTGATTACGCCTTTGTCTCCTACGGTAGACTGGGGGCCGCCCACCGATTTTCACTCATATCGAATTTCTAGCGTAAAATGTAGGGGCAGCTTCAGACCTGTGTGAGGGGAAGAGTATAAACGATATGCTGACTCTTGAAAATGATAAACAGGATGAAGAAATGCCTTCACTGAATCATAGTTATATCTGTCTTCAGATTCTCCGTCAGTTGTTTCAGAATGAGAAGGTTGAGCCTCTCCCGGGACTTACTTTATCAGAGGAAAAATTGTTCCCTGACAGCATTGTTGAGAATGAGGAGATTCGAGTTGATTTTGCAAAAGTATTTTAGGTGCCTAAGAAATTTAGTTAGAGGACACAACTGTTATGGATTTCGTTCGGCTCACCGAAACACAACGTCGGGACTTTGACGAAAACGGTTACCTGATTGTGCCCCAATCTCTTGATAAGGCGACAGTTGATCGTCTAATCGAAGGTGGGGACCGATTGATGGCATCATTCGATTACGAAGATTACTATGCACATCGGCGTCCCGGCCTTATTCAAGAAGAAGAGGCCTACGTATCACTTATTACGAACTCAAGTACGGTGCCGCTCATCGTTCAGCTACTCGGCCCTAATATCCATATAACCAATACTGCGCTAATTTATAAGCACCCCCAAGCTCCCGAAACGCCCGCTTTCCGCAACTGGCACCGCGATGTCGGGGTCCACCTCGACCTTGGACATCAGAGACTGCCTCGTGTCGGGTTGAAAATTGGCTACTGCTTGACAGACTTCACCGGACCCAATTCTGGTGCGACCCTGTTCGTCCGCAAAAGCAACAACCTTAGCGAGCCGCTGTCTATCCCCAAGGACAAGGTTGACCCACTGGAGTTTGACGAACCCCTCCTACATGCCGGGGACGCATTCCTATTCGAGAGCCGTATCTACCACGCCGCCGCCCTTAACTTTACCGATCAGATTGCCAAGGTCGTGATCTACGGCTACCATTATTCTTGGGTCAAGCCGGACTACTACCTTCGACACTATAACGGCAAATTGCAGCCAGATGCAGCACTGTTGGAAAAATTGGATGACATCGGCAGGCAGCTCCTAGACGCGGCGGAGGGGACGGATGGTCGTTCCGCCCCCAACGGCATCCAGTGGCCGCTCGTCGAATGGGCGGAACGGCACGGTGTCATGCCGGAAAAACAGACGCAGGTTATTGAGGTTTGAAAAAATGGTAAACTCCCCTATAGCCCTCCCGAACAAAGTTGTCCGCCCTTATGAACAAGGAAATTTACGTTCGTAAAATCTTCTCCTCCATTGCGAAGCGGTACGACTTCCTCAATTCTTTGTTGAGTCTGCGCCGTGACCGAGCGTGGCGGAAGTTCACGGTACGGGTGAGTGAAGTAACGCAGGGGAGCAGAGTTCTCGATGTCTGTACAGGTACAGGTGAACTCGCACTCGCCTATGCCGCCAAAACCAACAACACCACTGTGATTGGCACAGACTTCTGTTATGATATGCTTGCCGTTGGCAAGGATAAGGTTGAGAAACAGGGACGTACTAACGCTTTTATTCCAATTGAAGCAGATACGCTCGCGCTTCCATTTGCAGACAACACCTTTGATATCGTATCGGTAGGTTTTGGTATCCGTAACGTCGCAGACCTCCGGCTCGGTATTCGTGAAATGTGCCGAGTTGCCGGGGCGAATGGTCGTATCGCCATCCTTGAGTTTACACAACCTACGACGCCTCTATTTCGCCACATATACTACTTTTACTTCAGGTGCCTCCTGCCGTGTCTCGGAAATCTAATCTCAAAGAACAGGGATGACGCCTACGGTTATTTGCCGGATTCTGTCATGCAGTTTCCAAATTGCGAACAGCTGAAGGGGATTATGGAAGAGTGTGGTCTCACGGATGTCCGATTTTACCGGAAGACGCTTGGCATTGTTGCCATCCATATTGGCAGAAAGAAATGACTCAGCTGCCTTGGGTTTTCCTAATTATCATGGTCATGGTGATTCTCGCTGGATGTGGAAATGATACTTCGCTGATTAAAATTGGGGTCAGCCTTCCAGAAACAACCTCCCCTGTTTACACCCTCATGAAGCAGGCGATGATTGAGGGCGAAAAAGATTCTGGAGTCAAAGTCCTATGGAATGGAGTCCGAGATGCAGGGGTCAAGCAGAATCTGGCAACGTTAGAAACCCAACAGATTCGCAGAATGCTTGACGAAGGAGTTAGGGTACTAATTTTCAAGGCTGTTGATGAGAAACGCGCCTATCCCATTCTGAAGGAGGCAGAACGTAGGAACGTTCCTGTTATCACGCTGGATCGGTTGTTGGTCAGTATAGACGTGCGGGGACACATTGCCATCAACGAAACTGGGTTGGGAGAAGCGGCTGCCCAATATGCCCTTGAACAGATCGGCTACAAAGGAAATGTACTCGTTTTGGAGGAGTCAACTGGGGCGGAATCTTTTCGGAATATCTCGTTGGGGATTTACCGTGTTTTGGACCGGTATTCCGATGAAATTCGGGTGCATTCCCACGCCTCTCGGCTGGATCCAGACGTTGCGTTAGATCTGACGGATCGTGTCCTGAAAAATTACGCGGGAAATATTCACGCCATTATTGCGGTGGACAGTAGGCTAGCGGTCGGTGCGGTACGCGGTGTGCAGTTGCACGAACTTACCGATCAGATTATCACGGTCGGAGTCGGCGCGGGAAAGGAAGCGTGTCGTCAGATTATGATTAAACAGCACGACGCCGAAGTGGATACGATGCCTTATCAGCGGGGACAGGAGGTGTTAAAGGCAGCACTAGATGCTGCGAACAATCGTCCGTTCTCTTTTGATAGCGAATTGCCGAACGGTAGAGCTTTAACGAAAACGAAATTCGGCACAAGCCGTCTCATTACACCTGCTAATTATTCAGTGGTCAGGCAGATGTGGCCCACTCTGTTTGAGGGCAAAAAGTAGGGGATAGGGATGCAATATATTTTATGGTTCTTAATAATCGGGTTATGTGTCTTTGCTTCGGTTGCTTCAGATCAAGAGCAGGCGGAGAAACCGCTCCAAGTTGGCGAGGCAGCCCCCGATTTTACCTTGCAAGATGCCGAAGATCAGGCGCACGGATTGGAGAAAATGCGGGGTAAGGTTGTCTTTCTGATAATGGGGAATCGGAAAATCCGGGAGGAAGATGATAAATGGGCATACGCCTTTCAAAAGGATTATCAGAAAAACGATAGGGTCATCGGATACATTGTTGCTGATATGCGGAGTGTGCCCGGGTTTGTACCTAAAGGGTTTATTAAAAGGCAACTTAAAAAAGATAAACCGCCGGTGACACTGCTACTCGATTGGAAAGGCAAAGTGCATCAGGCGTACCGTACAAAAAAAGACAAGCCAAGTCTCTACGTCATTGATCCTGAAGGGAAACTTGCCTTTCATATAAAATCTAACTTCGATAAGGAGACCTATCAGAAACTGCAAGCAGTGATTGATGGGTTTAAGAATTAACAAACCAGATAAGCGTCCGGGATGGACAATCACGAGGGTTGCCCCTACAGGAATCAATCAAACGTAGGAGTGGATCTTGTGCTTGCCCAAAGCCTTGTAGGGGCGGGGGAACTCCGCCCCTGCTTTCTTTTTTTAACAAGGGACAAATGAATATGAACAGTATCTCTCCAGATAAACCTTTAGTCAGTATCGTTATGGGCAGTGATTCCGATCTGGGAAAGATGAGCGAAGCTGCCGCAGTCTTAGAAGAATTTGATATCCCTTTTGAAATCACAATTTCCTCTGCACACCGCTCGCCGGAGCGAACAATGGAATATGCACACAGTGCGAGTGATCGGGGTGTGCATGTCATCATCGCTGGTGCAGGCCGGGCAGCGCATCTCGCTGGTGTCATCGCCGCGCATACCACTCTGCCCGTTATTGGCGTCCCTATTGATGGCGGCCCACTCAACGGTGTGGATGCACTTTATGCCACCGTACAGATGCCGCCCGGTATCCCTGTCGGGACAATGGCAATTGGCTCTGGTGGTGCACGCAATGCAGGTCTTTTCGCAGTTCAGATACTTGCCCTCAAATTTCCTCAACTTAGTGAGAAACTTGAAGCTTACAAAGTCAAACTCAGCGAAGGTGTAGCAGAGAAAGCTGCACGATTAGCAGAGGTTGGCTATAAAGATTATTGATTATGACGCAAGCGATAAAAGCAAATGGCTCCACAGATCTTTCAATAAAGGACAAGAAATCTGCCTTTAGGACGCATAGCCCCGAGGAGACGCAGGAAATCGGTGTGCGGATTGGGTGCCAGCTTAACCCCGGCGATGTTGTGGCACTCATCGGTGACTTGGGAATGGGGAAAACCTGTTTGACGCAGGGTATCGCCCGCGGTGCCGGCATTGATGAGGAGCAGACCGTCAACAGCCCCTCCTACATCCTCATCAACGAATATGCGGGCAAAATCCCGATCTACCATATTGATCTGTATCGGCTTCAACAGCTGGAGGATATTGTCGCCCTTGGATTGGAGGAGTATTTGGAGGGAGATGGTATCTGTGTCATTGAATGGGCGGATCGGATGGGGGAATTACTGCCCGCAAGTTACATTCAGGTCAAAATCACTGGAGAGGACGAGTTTACACGCGCAGTCGAAGTGGTTCCTGTCAGCACCAATTAGGGATGGCATACCCGTCCATAAAATGGGTGAAGGTTAGAAACCGTGCAATCCAAGCGATACAATATTTTGTACCTCGATAGTGGATCCGGTATTGGTGGTGGTCAGCGCAGCTTGCTATTGCTGCTCAAGCATCTTGAGGTGACGCGATTTCGTTCGTTCGTCGGTTGTTTGGAGGATAGTATGCTGGCAGCGGCGGCGCGAAAGGCGGGGCATCGGGTCATCCCGCTCGATCTGCCGAAACAACACGATAAAGGGGATAAGGCCCACCGTTTTACATTCGACGATATTAGGCGTGATTTGCGGCGGCTCAAAGTAATCTTTCAACTTTTGTGGGTGCTAGAAGAAAAGCAAATCGATCTCATACATGCAAATTCTTTGGCTGCGGGTTTAATCGGTGGGGTTGCCGCCAAGCTCTACGGGCTTCCAATTGTGATGCACAAGCGGTACGCCACGGCGTATGGAGTGTTAGATCGGATTTGTGAGGTGCTGCTGGATCGCGTGATTCTGGTTTCGGAAGCGACACGATGGAAGTTTGCCCCGCGCTCGAAGCAGGTGTTGATTTACAACGGTGTCCAACTTTCTTCGTTTCAGCCATCATCGCAAGTGGAAACCCTCCGGGCGGATTTCAACCTTGCGCCCGATAGCCTGCTGGTCGGTATTGTGACGCGCATCACACCGGAGAAGGGGATTCATATCTTAATTGAAGCACTCGCCAAGCTCAAAGCGGCACCCAATATCCAGTTGCTTGTTGTGGGGGGGGCTTACTTTCCCAAAGATGCGGAATATATCGATTCTCTGAAGGTAAGGGCGCAGAAATTGGGAATCGCAGATCGCGTGATCTTCACCGGCTTTCTGGAAGACACACAAGCGATTCTATCCCTTCTTGATATCGTGCTGCTTGCTTCGACCATCCCGGAAGCTTGCCCGCGCACCATTATTGAAGCTATGGCAGCGGGCGTGCCGGTGATTGCTACTCCCCTTGGTGGAAGCAAAGAACTGGTAACGCCGGAGACGGGAATCCTTGTTCTCGCTGAGGATTCGGACGCCTTTGCTGAAGCAATTACGCAACTTGCCGAGGATGACGAGCAGTGCCGGCAGATGGGAAAGGCTTGCCGTTTGAGGGCAGAGCAACTGTTTTGTGCGACGCGGAACGCAAGATTGACTGAAAATCTTTATTTGGACTTGTTGTAACGCAAGTTGCTAGGTTCTGTTGAGATTTTGTTGTAGTCAATTCCACAAATGCTGTAAGTTAGTCAAGATTCATATCTTAACAAAATACTGATTGAGCCAGAATTATCGCCCCATAGTGTCTGGTATTTTATAGCACAATGTTCTCGGTATTTTCGATTTTGGAAAATCGACAGCTAGCTGCTGAATCAGGATTTTTAGGATTGAAGGATTCACAGAAACAGAATTAGATGACTCACGTTCACATCTAAACGACGAGATAGGCCTGAGGGGTGCCCATAACTATTGTCTGAATCAGGATTTGCAGAATTAAAGGATTCACAGGAGGAGATGACTCACGTTCACATCTAAACGACGAGATAGGCCTGAGGGGTGCCCATAACTATTGTCTGGATCAGGATTTGCAGAATTAAAGGATTCACAGAAGGAGATGACTCACATCCATATCTAAACGACGAGATAGGTCTGAGGAAGGGGCCTCCTTATTGTCTGAATCAGGATTTGCAGAATTAAAGGATTCACAGGAGGAGATGACTCACGTTCACATCTAAACGACGAGATAGGCCTGAGGGGTGCCCATAACTATTGTCTGAATCAGGATTTGCAGAATTAAAGGATTCACAGGAGGAGATGACTCACGTTCACATCTAAACGACGAGATAGGCCTGAGGGGTGCCCATAACTATTGTCTGAATCAGGATTTGCAGAATTAAAGGATTCACAGGAGGAGATGACTCACGTTCACATCTAAACGACGAGATAGGCCTGAGGGGTGCCCATAACTATTGTCTGAATCAGGATTTGCAGAATTAAAGGATTCACAGGAGGAGATGACTCACATTCATATCTAAACGACGAGATAGGTCTGAGGAAGGGGCCTCCTTATTGTCTGGATCGCGGATTAAACAGATGACACGGAAAATACGGATTCGGAACCCTCTGTGACATCCAAGAATTGTTATGAATCTGGGATACAGAGACGTTCTAAGGCTGCCAATCTCTGAAAAATGTGCCCCCTTCGGTAGCACGATTTCATGAATTGGGTTTATGAGCACCCCTCACTGAGGGATGCGATAAAAGTCAACCTCCTATATCTGTAGGCCAGAAACCAAGGCTATAGATAGTAGCGCAGTAGGACACCCCGATTTTATCGCGGGTAGACTCTCCTTGGATTATTATAAATGGAAAACACCTGCTTTTTTTTTGAATCGATCTCAGATAATGTTTCGGTAGCGAGTCAGGTGCCAATGGATTTTTGTTGTACGCAATCCGAAAATCATCTTGTCCGCCTCCGATGCTTCATTTACCACACCCATCGCATTTCTTAACTTGTCTATTTTTTATCAAATCCCACGACAAAACGCACAGGAATGCTTTTTGCCCCTCTGATAGAACGCTTTTCCAACAACGGTGAGGCGAGTGCTTGCTCATCCGCCCCGGAAGCTCGGTTCTCTCCGGACGTTTGAGCAACGCCCATGAACATCTCTCCTGAGTCAGAGCCTAAAGAACCGAAAGTCGGTTGGCGACGCAGCGTTTGATTGCGGTTTTCAATCAAACGTTGATTTGGAATAATCGCCAATGCCTCGGTATAGTGCCGCATACGCTTGATACCCGTTTGGGCGTGAACCGCTCGTTGTTGTCCTTCAAAACAAACGCAACAAGATTTTGAGGCTCATATCAAAAGAAAGTACAAAACACGAAGAGAAGTGCCCCTTTGTACCCCCTACCCCCTCAGTCCCTCCGCAAGCGGGGGGAGGGACTGCAAGCAGGGGGAGATGCAAGTCCCTGGCTTCTGTTGCACTAATTCTTTACATGGGCGAATTTTGAATTTTAGGACAGATTGGCAAGTTCTAACAAAGGTTGACAGCACACCAATCGGACTAACGTAAGGGAATAATCGACAGTTACCATGGTGTGTATCTACAACTCCTAGTTCGCAGACTTTAGCCCTAAATTTTTCATTTACCGCTTGTCAATTTTTTCCCATTCTGTTATAATCACCCGCTAAATCTTTCAAATTATCAGTCTAATCAGGCTTTAACAAATACTTCAGAAAGGAAACAATTATGAAAAAACTTGCGTGCTATTTTGCGATGTTTGTGCTCTCTGTACTAATGATCGCAACCCCCTCAACAAACGCTCAGGAAAAATTAACCGTTGCTTGGGCACAGTGGGATCCTGCGAATTATCTCACAGAGCTATCGAAGGATTTTACGGCAGAAACAGGGATTGAGGTTGATGTGGTTCAAATCTCTTGGTCTCATTTCCAGGACCAAGTTTTCACCGCGTTTGTTGGAAAAAGTGATCGATACGATATAGTTATCGGCGATAGCCAGTGGCTCGGCAGAAACTCTGTCGGCGGACACTACGTTGACTTGACGGACTGGATTAACGAAAATATTGATGTTGATTCGATTTATGCAACCGCCATGGAGGCATTCGCCGAGTATCCGAAAGGAAGTGGAAATTATTGGGCACTTCCCGCGGAGGTGGATGCCAACGGTTTTCTCTATCGCACAGATCTCTTTGAGGATGCGAACGAAAAAGCGATGTTCAAGGAAAAGTATGGCTATGAGCTCGCTCCTCCTAAGACCTATGAGGCACTCCGTGATATTGCCGAGTTTTTCACGCGGCCCCCAAATCTCTACGGCGTTGCGCCTTGGTACAGCAAAGAGTACGATGGGATTACCATGGGCTTTCAACAGGTGATGTGGTCGTTTGGTGGGTCCTACGGCGATACCGAAACCTATAAGGTTGATGGTCATATCAACAGCGAAGATGTTGTCAAGGCCCTAGAGTATTACAAGTCGCTCAAAGCGTTTTCGCCACCCGATGCGCCGAACTACTACTGGGCAGAAACGCTGGATGCGTATAAAGCGGGAAAAGTCGCGATGGCGATGGACTATTTCGCTTTCTTCCCGGGTGCGGTCAATGCAGATCAGAACCCCAATTACTACAATAAAACCGGCTTCTTTATTTCACCTGCGGGTCCGAAAGGACATGCCATCAGCATCGGCGGTCAAGGTATGTCAATCTCCGCTTATTCCAAGAACCAAGAAATCGCTAAGCGGTATATGAAATGGTTTATGCAGAAACCGGTGCAGGAAAAATGGGCGCAGCTGGGTGGGTTCACGCCGCACAAAGAGGTCCTACAATCCGAAGTTTTCCTCAATGCGACTCCGTTCAACAAGGCTTTCGCCGCCAGTTTTCCGTATTTGCGCGACTTTTGGGCGGTTCCCGAATACGCTGAACTTTTGGAAGCGTGCCAGACGGGGTGGAACCAAGTTATCATCGGATCTAAAGCGTCCAAGGAAGCGTTGGATGAGATTGCACGGAAACATGAAGCAATTTTCGAGGATGCAGGCTACTACGACTGATAGCACCGCTGGGAAATTAGATTTACCGTTCACAGATTATTTGCACAGAGGAGGCAATGCGCTCCGCACGTTTTGCTCGCGGGTTCAGTGACTACCAGATTAAGATGGCATTTATCATGCCGACCATGATTTTGCTCATCTTGATGAATATTTTCCCGTTGCTATGGTCATTGTACTTGAGTTTTCATCGTTATAAGGCTTCCATGCCGAACCGTCCGGCAAAGTTTATCGGTGTCCAGAACTACGCACGGCTCCTGACAGATCCGGAAATCTGGGGCTATTTTCAAACCACCGCTTACTTTGTCGTCCTCGCTGTCCTCACTCAATTCATCATCGGTTTCGGATTGGCGTTGCTTCTCAATCGTGAATTTCGATATAAGGGATTCGTGACAACGCTAATCCTGTTACCGATGATGCTCTCGCCGGTTGTCGTTGGTCTCTTCTGGCGATTCATTTTTGCGTCCGACGCTTCGGGGCTGGTCAACTACTTCCTGAGTCCGCTGCTCGGAGCACCGATTGGCTGGACGACGGATCCAAAGATTGCCATGCTCGCTGTCGTGATTGTCGATACATGGATGTGGTCGCCATTCATGATGCTGATTTCTTTGGCTGGCTTGTCGGCTATCCCGAAGTATCTCTACGAAGCTGCAGATGTGGACCGCGCCTCCCGGTGGTTCAAGTTCCGTTGGATTACCCTGCCGTTGGTTTCTCCCCTACTACTGATTGCCCTCCTGTTCCGCACGATGGATGCCTTCAAGATGTTTGACATTGTTTACGTGCTGACCCGCGAAGGGGGACCGGGGACAGCGACGGAAACGGTTTCGATGAACCTGTACAAACTGGCGTTTCGGAATTATAACACCGGCAAGGCGTGTGCGATGGCTTACCTACTCCTAATTATCATTGTTGCGTTGAGCAACATTTACGTGAAATATCTAAATAAGGTCCGCGGTGAGGCGTAAGATGGCACAGATAGAGCGAAATAGACTTGGACACTACTTGGCCCTTGCTGTAATTGGGGTGGCGGTACTGGTCTACCTCACTCCAATCTACTGGATTGTTGTGACCTCCCTCAAATCGCCGAGTGATATTATTGCACAGGTTCCCCAATTCCTGTTTCGCGTCACCTTCGAGCACTATCAGAAACTGATGCCCGATGAAGTCCCCGGACTTACGTACGTCTTCATTGTGAAAGCATTGATCGGTATGTTCGCCTCCTTTTTGCCCTTCCGAGATATGGTATTTGCCCGTCGTTTCGCGCTTCTGTGGAACTGTTTGTTGATTTTAATTTGTCTTTACGCGTTTGTGACTACCATCAACTACAATTTTCTGATGTTGGCAATTTATACAATCGTCGCCTACCTGCTCATTTCTCCTCAAAGAGCTACCGATGTAAGACGAGTTCGTCTGTCGCTCATCGGTGCCGGTGTATTATCAATTGTTGCTATCTGCATATTATTCGCACACGGAGGGTCAAAATACTTCCATCAACTGCTGAATAGCATCATCATTGGGTTCGGCAGCACCCTCCTCGCTGTCGGATTTGGGACACTATCTGCCTATGCGTTTTCGCGCTTCAAAGTTGCAGGCAAGGAAGATTTGCTCTTCTTCATCCTGAGCACAAGGATGCTTCCCCCCGTCGTTGTTGTCATCCCAATTTACTTGATGTACAGCGCGCTCGGCCTACGCGATACCTACTTGGGGCTCATCCTGCTCTATACTACCTTCAACGTCTCCTTCGCGGTCTGGCTGATGAAAGGTTTCATTGACGAAATCCCCAAAGAGTACGAAGACGCTGCCCTCGTTGATGGGTATACTCGCTTCCAAACTTTCGTCAAAGTTGTTCTTCCCCAATCTGTGACAGGCATCGCTGCGACAGCTGTTTTCTGTCTTATCACTGCGTGGAACGAGTTTGCTTTTGCGCTGGTATTGACGGAAGTTGGTGGCAGGGCAGTGACCGCGCCGCCTTCAATCACGAGTGCGATCGGATCTAGCGGGGTTGATTGGGGCAAGATTGCGGCTGCGACCTTTGTCTTTCTCTTACCCGTTGCGATTTTTACCTTCCTGATGCGGGGTCACTTGCTACGTGGCGTCACATTTGGTGCGGTGAAAAAGTAGAAATGTGTTTACAGGGCTGCGGGTTCATTTACGTTTTGCGCTTCAGCGGCAGATTTTCGATACGCATGTTTCGAGTATCTTTGGCGGATAGGGTAATGATTACAGTGTTTCTCCAATTCGCGACAATAAAATGTCAATGCGCCCTCGCTAAAAAAATCGTTGAAAGTTAAAACGAAGTATGATACATTATCAACGAAGTTAGGTAGAATATGAATCTGATTGGTGCCTATCTTTTGCTGGTAGTCACGCAATTTATTGTGCCTACGCATCAATAGATTAGCATCTTGTCATTACCGTGGCGTAGTTTACAAGTTTCCAAAGTTTGCTGCGAAACGTATTTTAAAAATAAGGAGTGTTAACAATGTTAAAATTTCAGATGGGGCTAATTATCCTTTTAATCGGTTGTGTTGCTGTCATGGGCTGCGACATGCTACAGGAGCTGTTAACACCGGCGATACCGACCGCCGATGAGGAGGACGACAGCATGATGCCTATGATGGTGGAGCTGCCAGATTACGCCTCGTGGTTGAGTGTTACCTATCCCGGTCCTACGGGCACCGGTGGAGCACACGGCGAAGGTGCCCGGACTATTTACATCAACGACGTTGGGGCTATGGCGTTGCAAGATGAAAGTATGACCGCTTACCCCGCCGGGACTACGATTGTCAAGGATATCATGGACGACGCGAACACGTTTATCCAGAAAGTCGCAACAATGGTGAAAACGGACGATCCGCGCCATAACGGGTGGACCTACAAGAAATATGCTCGCCCTGATGAAAACGCTGATTACATGCAGGTTAAGGGGGATGGACTCCCGGACGCAGCCGAAGGGTGTCATGCCTGCCACGCTGCAGCCCCCACGGACAGCGTCTTCGTTGAATTCTCAATGGGTGACTGACAATGGCACAATGACGGAGGACACGATGGCAGCGTACACCTCGGGGTTGAGTGTTACCCTACTGCTATTGGCTCCGGTGTAGGTCACTGTTAGAACGCCCGCACCATTTACATCAACGGGGTCGGGGTTATGGTGTTGCCTGACTTATCGGGCATTGAGAGGCATGTTTACTGGTGCTGAAGCCCCGAGGATACCATGACTGTAGCGCAATGTTCAGTGCTCAATCCCCTGAACATTGCCCCCCTTTTCTGATTTTGGCCTCAAAGGGTTCACCTGCGTCAGTCCTAAATGTACTAATGAACTCTAGAACGCATGGTTCGTTTCCCGTAGGTCGGGCATCCCCGATAAATTGGGATTTTTAACTTGCTCAACTCATGCACCAAGGCACCGAATATCAACCGGCAGGCTAAAAAATCGTTGAAATTTAATATGAAGTATGGTATATTCATAGAGAAGTTATGTAGAATACGAATTTGGCGAGTGCCTATCTTTTGATAGTAGTCCCGCAATTCATTGCGGCTATTTGCCAATAGATTAGTACTTTCTCATTACCTTTTGACGTAGCTTACAGGTTTCTAAAGTTTGCTGCGAAACGTATCTTAAAATAAGGAGTGTTAACAATGTTAAAATTTCAGATGGGGCTAATCCTCCTCTTAATCGGTTGTGTCGCTGTCATGGGCTGTAGCGACTCCGCTATGCAGGATATGATGGGTGGCATGATGGACGGTGACATGGACATGGACAGTGACACGGGCATGGATATGGACGCCGACATGGACATGGACGGTGATACTGACATGGATATGGATATGGACGCTGACATGGACAGTGACACGGGCATGGACATGGATACGGACGCCGACATGGACATGGACGGTGACACGGGCATGGACATGGATATGGACGCTGACATGGACATGGACGGTGATACTGATATGGGTATGGATACGGACGCTGACATGGACATGGACGGTGATGCCGACATGGACAATGATATGGGCGGCGAAGGTCAGTAGTATAGACCCTGAAAAGCCAAATAGCCATTAATGCCTAACAGTATATTCGGCTCAATGAGTCAAGAGCCAATAGACAATAACTGGGTATTTTGGCTGCCTTCATCGATAGAAGAGTTTCATATGCTAGAACGAGAGGTTTGACCTATGAAACCTCTCGCTTTAGTGTATGAAAGTATGTCAATACCTATGCCGACCGTTAAACTTGAAAATCTCACCAAGCGTTTCGATGACATCGTCGCGCTTGACGGGATCAACCTTGATATCCACGATCAAGAGTTTTTCGTCTTACTTGGTCAGACTGGAGCAGGCAAAACGACCACCTTGCGCTGTCTCGCCGGGTTGGACCGACCTGAAAACGGCGCAATCTACCTAGATAATCAACAGATTAACCACCTCACACCCGCCGAACGGGATGTCGCCTTCGTGTTTCAGGCGCATATCCTATACCCCCACCTAACTGTCTACGACAATATGGCGTTCCCGCTACATCCGCGTGGCTTATCAGAGGACGAGATTAGTAGCCGCGTCACGGAAATCGCGTCAATGCTGCACATCGAGCACCTCCTGCAACGTAGACCGAATCAGCTCAGCGGGGGCGAAACGCAACGGGTTGGCCTCGGTAGGGCGATGGTGCGGCGTCCCCAACTCTTCCTGATGGACGAGCCGATCTCCAATCTGGATGCCAAACTTCGCACGGAGATGCGGGCAGAGATTAAGTGGCGGCAGCGTCAACTGGAAACCACGACGTTATACGTCACCCATGACCAGATCGAAGCGATGTCGATGGCGGATCGCGTTGCTGTGCTGGAAGAAGGACGGGTTCAACAGGTTGGCACACCGACGGAGATTTACGATTGTCCCGCAAATCTGTTCGTCGCCGGTTTCATCGGCAATCCGAGCATGAACCTGATTCCCTGTCAACTCGCAACTTCCGGAGAGAGGGTCTATTTAGATTTGATTGAGAGACATCGGATGCCGGTCACGGACGAAAAGATCGTCCAGACCTTAATCGCGTCCGGGAGAGGTCGAAATCTGGTACTCGGTGTGCATCCGGAGGATCTGCTCATCAGGGCAGAAGATACCCCAGAAAATATCCCTGTGAAGGTTTATAGCTGTGAACCCCTCGGCGCGGAAACGATTGTGGATGTGAACCTTGGCAGGGACGAGGTGGGTGACGATATTATCTTAAAATCTAGGGTTGGGATGATGTTCGACGTTCGTATTGGACAAACGTTGTGGATGACCTGTGTGCCTGAGCGGATTCATATATTCGATGGGGACACAGGTGAAGCGATCTGCTAATCTTGTCTCAAGCGATCGGCATGATTTCGCCCGTCCTAACCGACTCCGCTTCTTTATAGCAGAGTAGGAGTGCATCCCTCGCGCCAACACCTGATAGCATGGTTGGTTCGCCTCCGCTGTTGATGGCATCAACGGCGTGCTGAATCTCGCCCGTAAAAGCATCAATAGGGTTGACCTCACCTAGATCAACCTTGTGGACTGTCCCATCATCAGTCAGCAGCGTCAACGGGGTTGAGGTTACTGGTTTGCCATCAAGCGTTGCGAAGTCATACAACAACGTCGCTTTTTCCAGATAAAGCTCGAATCCGTGCGAAAATGCCCGCCCTTGCTGAGACACCGCCCCCGATGAGCAGCTGATCGAAAGATCCTTGTCCTTGTAGATGTATTGGGTCGTAAGATATTCGACAAAATTACCGGCGGCGAGTTTGCCTTGCGAGAACACCGCATCGGGGACGCCGCAGAGCAGCTGGATAAAGTGTGTATCATGGATATGCAGATCAATCCCTGGGCCCCCGCTCTTTTCTATATCTGCAAAGTCGTGTGTCCATGTCGGTTGAGAGATTACCCGCTTGAAATGCCCACCGAGTAGCCTCCCGTATTCCCCGCTTTCAACCACTCGCTTCGCGTAGGCAAATTCTGCGAAAAAGGGCAGTACATGTGCGACCATGAAATGCTTACCGCTTTCTACACCGACCTGCACGACCTCGTTTGCAGCGTCAAGTCGGATCTCGATCGGCTTTTCGACAAGGACATGCTTTCCCGCTTTGAGCGCAGCAATGCTGACAGATTTGTGCATAAATGTTGGGAGGCAGATATTTACCAGATCAACCTCAGGGTCGGCGAGGAGTGCCTCAATCTGGTTGTACTTCCGGAGGTGTGAGAGATCTTCGATACCGCCGCGCGGGCCGAAATTCCCTTGAATGCCGGTCCAATCGCCGCCCAACTTTTTCTGATCGCGCGTACAGATGGCGACCACCTCCCCGCCGGAGACCTTCTTTGCTCCGTAGTAGTGAATCATTCCCATGAAACCGATGCCGATAATTCCAATTCTTACCATTGCTTTCCTCCATGTTTTGTAATTATTGTCTGAATCAGGATTTTCAGGATTGAAGGATTCACTGGATTAGAGGAATCGAATTGACATCTATGAGAGACTGAGGGGAGGGGATAATTATTCTCCCAATAGCCAACAATCCAGGTGTATCCTTGAGATACTTTCACTGCTACATTATTGTCTGAATATTGTCTGAATCAGGATTTTCAAGATTGAAGGATTCACAGGATTAGAGGAATCGAATCGAAATCTATGAGAGGCTGAGGGGAGGGGATAATTATTCTCCCAATAGCCAACAATCCAGGCGAACCCTTGAGATACTTTCACTGCTACATTATTGTCTGAATCAGGATTGAAGGATTAAAGGATTTACTGGATTAGAGGAATCGAACCGACATCTATGAGAGACTGAGGGGAGGGGATAATTATTCTCCCAATAGCCAACAATCCAGGTGTATCCTTGAGATACTTTCACTGCTACATTATTGTCTGAATCAGGATTGAAGGATTCAAGGATTCACTGGATTAGAGGAATCGAATCGAAATCTATGAGAGCCTGGGCAGAGGGGATAATTATTCTCCCAATAGCCAACAATCCAGGCGAACCCTTCATGCAGATACTTTTACTTCTCCATTATCGTCTGAATCAGGATTGAAGGATTAAAGGATTCACTGGATTAGAGGAATCGAATCGAAATCTATGAGAGCCTGAGGAGAGGGGATAATTATTCCTCCAATAGCCAACAATCCAGGCGAACCCTTGATCCAGATACTTTCACTGCTACATTATCGTCTGAATCAGGATTAGAGGAATCGAGATGAGATCGCTAGTGTGTTCTCTGTCCTCGCTCACCCTTGCGAGCCACGTTATTGCTATCGCAATGTGGACAATTCACATTATCACCCCATCTCACCGTCTCAAGATACTCGATACATGCTTGATGGTCAGGCAGATATTCAAAAATATCTTCAAAGTCATACTCAGTTCTCCTTATGTGAGATGCCCTAAGAATCCGAGCGATGCTTGCGTTTAGACGCCAGTATACTACAATTTTTCGGCGTGTGCAATATATAACAAAAAAGACGACCGACACGGAGGGGCGTTTATGATATCATACTGAGTGAGATGCATAACCTTAGCTCCAAGTGGTAAAGTATATGGCAGTCGAGTCTCTCGGCTGCCATAAATAACAATGCAGTTTCATTAACAGGGGAGGTTCACCATGAACGCCAAACATTGTGTAACGCTAACCTTACTGCTCACACTGATTTGTGGGAAGTTTGCTATTGGTTCAATGATTGCCAGAGAACCTTTCTCTATACACATGAAGCGGACTGAGATAATTCTCATCGGGACGCTGACCAATAAGCAATATGCTCATAATGAGGTAACAAATGGATTTATTACTCACTTCACATTCGATGTTAAAAAGACCATAGAAGGTGAGCCAAACATTGATGAGGATACATTAATATTCTGTATCCCTGGAGGTGAAGGCGTAGATCCAGAAACTGGTGAGGAGATTGCTCATTGGAGCTCAATGGGTGCTCAATATGCTCACTTGGAGGTCGGTGAGACTTTGATATTGTTCTTGGAATATAATAAACATATCGCCAAATGGATGCCTCAACGTAATGGGCTTTATCCTGTTCATTGCTGGACTATAAAGAAGAAGAAGGTAGAAGAAAGAAGAGAAGAATATTTTGTCTATTTTTATAGCAATGCTATAGACGAAAGATTAAAGCATCATTTTCTAGGTGTGCCTCTTCCCTTGTTTGTGAGATTTATTGAGGTAGCCCGTAACTCTCCTGACACTGCTGACCCAGTAACAAGGATTATTGGAGATGCAATAATGGCTGGTATTCAGAGAAACATTATACCTGATACTCCAGAGGCCAATCGTATCAGTGCCACGATTTTCAACCGTATCAAGCAGGTTGTAGCAGCGTTTGAGGATGCACAACCCAGGAAGGAGAATAAGCGATGAAAACCCGTTTGGTGCTAACCCTCTTCACAACAGCTTTAGCATTTGTCTCGGTTGACGTTTGGGGCCAATGCTACACTGCACAAGGTTGTGAGTTACCAGAACATGACCTTGCTACTTCTACTAAGGGCCTAATGCTGTCAATTCCATCAGATGGCATATATCTAGAAGAATAGATGGAGAAAACCAACCTGGAACTCGGATAATACCCGATGCCCAACATGCAAGCTAGGCAGTGGAATTATGCTAGATGCGATGGCTCTCAAACGGGTTTCCCTATCCTGACTTATGTAGGCACAACTGACCTGCAAGCTGGGTTCCGAGGCGATAACCATAACGTCGTCGGATTCGCCCATGTCGATGGGCCTGGTCGTAGAATAGCCTATGCTGATGTTTATACTAAAAGAAGTAATCGGAACGTTATTCAAGAATGCGATATCCGAATTGATTATTACGAAGACCATGATAATCATTCTGAGTTTGACGTTCCACGCCTAGCTCAGCATGAAGGGTATTGTCTCCAAGACACTTTGACTCATGAGTTTGGTCATTGGGTTAAGTTGAATGATGTGGTCGATAATCCAGAATGCAACCCAGGTGGGCTTCGTGTTTGCCTTGACTATTATTGGTATACCATGAATGAATGTGTTCAGACAGATGAACACCATCGTGAAGATCTTCATGCAACATGGTATATGTATAATGGGGCAAATCCTGCACCGTCCGTCATAGGATTTTCACCTGCTGACCAGCACGCTGCAAAATTATCCTGACCCATTTAACCCTGAAACATGGATTCCGTTTGAACTCGCCAATGATGCCAACGTGGTTATCCACATCTATGATTTAGACGGGAGATTAGTGAGGTATTTTACCATATCTGACAAACCTTCCTCACATCTATACCTCGCAAAAACAACCAACATTACACCTCTTTAAAAAATGGGGGTAAGTGAGATTGATTAACGTCTTGACAAAACTACCATAGTATGATAGTTTATACAAGTTATATCAGAGGATAAAATCATGACGCAAAAATATAAAGCTGTTTACTTTCCTGAACATCCGGCGGACACATCTCAAAAAAAATCGTTGACCTTGGCATTTGGCAAGAAAACAGATGAATTATACAAGTATGTTAAGGATCTTTCCAGTGCTGAACTCCGTCAGCTGCTACGGGATGACTATCAAGCCCTTGTGTCGAAAGCGGAAGCTGATGATTTGCCACTAAACACTTATTGTCTGCGTCAATTAAAGCATACGGTAAACCTCATTCGAGAGCACGCTGTTCAGCTTCAACTACCGGGGGTTGATGCAAGCACAGAATTATTTGATCCAGTGTCTGTAACCTTTAAAGGAGGACGCAAAGAACCCTTTGCTCGATGGTATTCCTACTTAGAGGGGTATTCCACTCAATTTGTGGAATCTATCTTGGAAAGGTACGCTCCGAACGCGCGGACCATTTTAGATCCATTTGCTGGAACAGGAACCACCGCCTTCACCGCAGCACAACTCAATAAAACTGCCTATTTCTGTGAAATAAATCCCGTCTTGCAGTTTATGAGTTTAACAAAAATACGGGTCAGACGATTAAAGCGGTCTCAAAGGGCCGCATTGGCTCAGGTGCTCGCTCAAGCAAAAATCTCACTACAGAACCTGGGAAAATTCCCCCGAGATTATATATTGCAACAAACCTACATACAAACCTTTGGTGATAGTTTATTTTTTGAGGCACCGGTTTATGACCAGGTTTTACGGGCCAAATCGTGGATTGACGAAGTCGGTCTTGAGAATCCGATATTGGCAGACTTAATTACGGTTGCAACCTTATCGGCACTTGTACCTGCCTCCCGAATGAAGCGAGCCGGTGACTTGAGATATAAAACGGCTACAGAGCTTGAGCGGCAAACAGTCCCACTGGTTGAAAGCATCCGCCAGAATATCGATCAGATTGTTCATGATATCCGGGATGATGTCGATGGCTTGAAGACTGAGCCGCTACTAATATGTGAAAACGCTCGATCGTTAGACAGCATATCTCCTCTCGATATTGATGCTGTAATAACAAGCCCTCCGTATGTCAACGGGACAAACTATTTTCGCAACACAAAGATAGAATTATGGTTCTTGCGTTGCTTAAAAGAGAAGAAGGATTTGAGAACATTTCGTGAGGCAGCCTTAACTGCTGGTATCAACGATGTTACTGTTTCCAAGACGTTTTTGCAATCTCAGTTAGATGTTGAAAAAATTGTTTCTAAACTTGAACAAAATGCCTACGATTCCCGTATTCCTCGCATGGTAGCCAGTTATTTTAGCGAGATGACGGACATATTCCGATCAATTGGTCCTCACTTAACCCCTGATGCAACGGTCGCGATTGATATCGGTGACTCTTGCTATGCAGGTATTCATGTTCCGGTGGATAGATTGCTGTCAGCCTGCTTGGGTGAACTCGGTTTCGTTCAAGAAGATTCTGTGAGACTACGAGAACGCAAATCCAGAGGTGGGATGTTGCTTAAACAATCATTGCTTATTTTTAGGCATACTTCCAAACAGACAAGATGTAATCCACTAAAACGGATTCTGGCCTGGCACACCGAATGGAACAGCTTCAAGCAGCACCTCCCTCACCAGAAAATGCCATTTACAAAACGGAACTGGGGCCATGCTTGGCACTCTCTATGCTCTTATCCCGGCAAGCTCAAACCTGCTATTGCACACCATTTGGTAGAGACATTTGTTCCAGCAGATGGACGAGTTCTAGATACTTTTGCAGGTGTTGGCACAATTCCATTTGAGGCGGCACTCGCTGGGAAACATGGCTACGGTTTTGAGATAAGTCCTGCTGCGTTTGCTATCGCTAGCGCAAAGGTTCATCGCCCCACGGCCTTCGGTTGTACAACAGTTATTGGAGCGGTGGAAGATTTTATTGGATCTCACTCAACTATAGATACGGAGATTGCTGAAGTGAATCACTTGGGGTTCAATGGCAAGATAGCCGAATATTATGAAGCCCAAACCTTGAGCGAAATTATCTTGGCACGCCGTTACTTTCAAGTTCACCCGCCAAAGACACCTGAAGAGCAATTTGTATTTGCCTCAATGCTACATATTTTACACGGCAACCGTCCCTACGCCCTCAGTCGCCGCTCTCATCCACTGACCCCCTACAAACCTACTGGTCCTTATGAATATCGCCCGCTGATTGGTCGGTTACGTGCGAAGGTTGAGCGAGGGCTGGAGGCAGATTTGCCTATGGATTTCTGTCCCGGCAAGATATTTTTCCAGGATGCAACCCGCTGGTGGCCTCTAGAGATTGATCAGTTGGATGCAGTTATCACATCTCCCCCTTTCTTTGATAGTACCCGATTTTACCTTGCGAACTGGCTACGGCTCTGGTTTTCGGGGTGGTCTGCCCGTGATTTTGAAGCTCGCCCATCAGTTTTTGTTGATGAACAGCAGAAAAGTAGTTTTGATGTTTATATCCCGATTCTTCGCCAAGCCAGGGAACGGCTTAAATCACATGGTGTAGTTGTTCTGCATCTGGGCAAGAGTATTAAGTGTGATATGGCTGCTCATTTACAGCAACTTGGTAAACGGTGGTTTCGTTCAGCAGATCTTTTTGATGAGAGTGTCGCTCATTGTGAATCTCACGGCCTCCGCGACAAGGGAACAGTTACGTCTCATCAGTATCTTGTTTTGTATTAGGGCCCACGGACCGATCCCGCCCTTGCTGATACTGCTGATCGGCTTGACGAATCCAAGCGGGCGAAATGGTTGTTGCATACTGAAAAAAATCAACCCCTTCATGTTCTAAAACCCGATTGCGTAGCTTGATAATTTCTGGCATATAGGCCGCGTATTTTGTCAAGAGTAGATCGACCTGTTCAGAGCTCTTGAGGCGTTCAATCGCTTCAGGATTATAGTGCGGTGGCCCAGCAAGTGTTTCGTATTGAATACCTGTCAGGACAGCAAGAGCTTTTAACTCGTCTTCTGAGTGGTATGCTGAGGGCCAATTGCCGGATTTCTCGCCATTATGTTCTCGACATAGCAGCGTTGCATTTCCGGTTGTCAGGGGCCATAAAAACACAGCTGGCAATGTGTGATCAAGTGGACGTTTATACTAACCAAGTTGTCAGATAGCCTGTAGATCTAGTTTCGATACTCGACATCTACTGGGCTATAGGGCGGGCAAGATGCCGACCTAATCGTTGGGTGAGTCCCTCACAGTGTGTGGGTTATACACCTGACAGATGACCTGTGCTGCTGTGTGCATCACCTTTACCGGATTAACTCACTTTCACAAATCCCGAATCTCAACCTCCAACGAATCCAGATCCACAATGGCAACTGTGGATTTGCCGGTTGTCCACCCCCCTGTCTCGCCGGGGTTCAGGAGGAGTGTACCTTCGTTACGAACATCGATCTCATGGGTATGTCCATAGATGACAATGTCGTACTCGCCGCTTTTCGCGATCGGTTCGGCCAGCTCCGGGTAGTGCATTGCGGCGATCTTACGCCCTCCGACCTCTACGCTTGCAAGATTGGGGTGAATCTCACCGACTTCCTCAAATCGGTTGGCGAGCCGGATCCGCTCTCCATCGTTGTTACCGAAGACGCCGACGGCTCGACACCTGAGTTCTGACATCGCTGCTACCACGAATGGTGCAATGAAATCGCCGGCATGTATGACCAATTCAACCCCTTCGCGGTTGAACAGTTCGACAGCTTTCTTGACCATTGGAACGTTGTCATGAGTGTCTGAAAAAACACCAATTTTCATGCGAACCTCCTAGAAGGTAATATCAGAAGTGGATTCTCCACCTCGTTCTTTTATTATAACCCGAGTTGCCCCCTAAAGTCCTAGCGGGCGATATGTGTGTCCCATTCCCGGTTTGCAGCGTTTCCTATGAGTAGTAACTTGGGTTATAATATAGAAAGAAGTTGTTTCTGAAACGTGGATTTATCAATTCAATAAGTGGCTTAACCGCTGAGTTCCTGAACCTTGTGCTCAATTAAATCTGGATTGACATAGCCCTTGTGGAGCACAACGCGATACTGAAATTCAAGTTGCTCGTCTTGTGTGAGCTGGAACGGCTCATAATAAGCCGGTGACGGGTGGAGTATACCGTAGTTCTCTCGGTTCCGCACCCACCACGTCGTTGGATAACGCGTGTTGGAAGGATGATCAATAATCGTCGCCCCGTAAACATCGCCATCTTCCGCATGTGTTCCAGCGAAACCGCACCACCGGCTCTGCCTCCCAAAGATGTGCATCGGTTCAGTGCGTCCTTCGCTGTCTAACAACCGCCCCGGCGTGAGTGCGTTGTCAAATCGAATAGTCAAGCCGCTGTAAAACAATCCCCCCTGCCCGGGCTCTCCGCGATTAAGATCTAACGTCACCTCGCGTCCATGGGGTTGAAATTGGAATCGCACATCAACTACCAAATGATCCGCTTTCGGCGGAAACACGGTTGTCCGACGAATCTCCGTGAGATGGGTCACATTCTGCCAATCGATCCAGGCATTCTCGACTGTGAATTGGGCTCGCTCTACATCGGCGGCCTGCTCTATGCACCGTTGGTGAGCAATTCTCCCGAACCCTGTGGGGGCTTCGCCCGGCTTCGGTTGTTCCCAGAAGTTCACACCGTTGACCTTTTTCCACGCGATCCACATCCCCTGATGGTGGATATGATCTTCGGGTTGGTCCATTGTGAGCGGCGGCGAGTCCGGCAGTCGAAGCGGTTGCCAATAGGTTCGTTGTCCACCCGTTTGGAAGTGATAGTTGAGCAGCGTCTGCCCATTCCAAGTTAAGCCCAATCCATCATCAATCGATTCAAGTGTCAGCATCGGTCTTCCTTTCTGGGAAAAGATGCGGGGTTAGAACGCACTGCATCTCTACCTTCTGTTATCTTAACCAAAGTTGCTAGTGATCAATCCCACCCGGCTACGACTTCGCCGAGAGTTCAAAGCAATTTGGGCGATTCTATTCTTATTGTCTGCCTCTGAATCAGGCATTTCGATAATCAATCATTGCTTGTCGATACGCCTCCGGGACACCGATATCGAAGCATCTGCCTTTAACAACGTAGCCGGAAAAGTTATCCTCTTTCCGCAATTTGTCTAGACAGGAGGTCAGCTGAAATTCACCCCGTTCCCGGAGGCTATGGGTAATGTTTTCTTCAAGGTAGTCGAAGATTTCTGGCACCAATACATACATGCCGGACACAGTCAGGAAGTTATCTTCGTCCATTCCCTCTACATGAAGATGCTGTCGGGCATACTCGACACTGGGTTTTTCACAGAATTCTGTTATTGAAAGAATTGTGTCTGATTTCTGCCAAGTGCCGGTTACGCAACCAAAGTTGTGAAGTTGGTCTGCAGGTGTAGCTTTTAACCCAACCACGCTATGCTCGACTTGATTATAGACGTCTAAAATCTGCCGTGCACACGAAACCTTATTATCGGATGCATAGAGGTGGTCTCCCAGCATTAGCAAAAATGGCTCGTCGTTGACCCATTCCCGCGTGCAAAAAACAGCGTGTCCAAAGCCCTCCTGAACATCTTGAGTCACAAACTCAATCCGCTTCCCTAAGTCCATCAGGTATTGGGAATACTCCTGATCTTCCTGCGGTAGCTTGTTGAAATTCTCAATCAGCGGAGGGTTCTTGAAAAACTGTTCAAAGAGTTCCCGGTCTCTGCGCTGCACAACAAGGCAAACCTCCTCGATGCCAGCGTTGATCGCTTCCTCGACAATTGCCATGATGACCGGCTTCGGTTTGCCGGACTGATCGATAATAGGGAAAAGTTCCTTCTTTATCGCCTTGGAGGCTGGGAATAAACGGGTGCCAAAACCGGCGGCAGGAATCACCGCTTTTCGCACACGTCGCCCTGCCTGAACAACTAGTTTCAGACAGGACATCTTCAGATCACGCTCGATGATTTCGATTGCCTTGTGTTGGCTCTCCTGATCCTTGACGATAAATTGTGCGGTGCCATCTCCTTGCGAACCGACACCTTTCCCCCCCAGTATGTATGGCTGGATAGGTCCGTAATTGAGAACTTTATGCAGCACAGGTGCCGTTAGTTGCGACGGACAAGCAGGTTGAAGGTGCTTGTCAAATTCCGCCTGCGCCTTTTTCATCAATTGCCCGACCCTTAGGGCATCGCCTTGATGTAATGCCTCGTATGCTTCGTGTGTTATCCTTGTACTGATTGGGCCGAGGTATTTTTGAACATTCCTTTGCATCTCATTTTCAGCAAAGGGGTAACAGTGGTTGAGTCGGTTAAGTATCTGTCTTGTATCCTTGCCTGCCCCCAGATCGACGATGACGAAGTATAGGTCTCTCGACACGTTAATCTCTTGGACATCAATCCGATCGCTGTCAAAGGTCATCATAATGGGGCGATTTCCGTAAGCGCAGCCTTGATCCATCCGCCCACAGCGGGACGGGGTGGTAATTTCGCCGATGTAAGCGTATTCCATTTCGCCGCGGACGGTCATCTTCAAATCATAAATCCGATTGAATGCGCGGGCAACAAGAACACAGGTTGCAGCACTGGACGCAAGCCCTTTCTTTGCAGGAAGGTCGGTCAGATAATTATTAATTTCAAGCCCATGCACCTGATAATGGGTCAGAATCTGGTAAGCAACCCCGGCGGCATAACTGAAGAAGCTGCCGTTTTCTGCTTCAGTGAGAAGAGCCTCGCTTTCCATGGGGACTTCAAAAGGTTCGATGCGTGTGCCATCGCTTAGTGTCGTTCGTAGAATCAGTTTGGTTGGGTGGGAATTGACCTCGGCATAAAGCCCCTGATTCGTACTGGCGATGATTGCGTACCCCTTTTCTAAATCGGCATTAGTGCGACGGTAGCCGCCCGCCCAATCGGTATGTTCACCAAAGAGGCAGATGCGGCCTGGCACAAAAATCTTCATGGTTCGGGCTCCGGTTTTATAATGTCCGCAAGGTACAATTACGGTGTGATGCGGTTAGGGTCCATTGACATTTGGGTATCGAGTATGGAAGCTCGATCTACAGGTTATCTCGGTTTTGTTGATATTTGACAGATTGCAGCTAGGTAGGGACAAGATCTGCCCCTACATTTGTTCCTCCTACCAACCCACTGCATAACCATCCCGTCGTGGGTCCGATCCGCCGATGAGTGCCTTTGAATCAGGATCAATCCGAATCGCCTGTGCACTGCCGGGTCCAGCCCAATCCCCCAAAATCTGAAGTTCATGTCCTCGTTGGGCGAGCTCGCTGCGGACATCTTCCGGGAATCGTCTTTCTAACTGAAGTGCGTCCTCACAGGTGTGCGGTATGGTTGACTCCATCGGGTTTTGGAGGTTACGCCAACGTGGTGCTTCAACAGCTTCCTGCGGCGTCATTCCGAAATCGAGGACGTGAGTAATCAACTGAAGGTTGGTTTGTACCTGTGTGTCTGCGCCCGGTGTCCCACAGATTAGGAAGGGTTTGCCCTCTTTTGTTACAATCACAGGGTTCATGGTGTGCCGGACCCGCTTGCCGGGCATGAGGCAATTCGGATGGTCTGCCTCAAGATGCCAATACGTCATTCGGTTATTGAGCAAGATACCTGTGTCTCCTGCGATGAGGCTTGAGCCGAATCCAGATTGTATGCTTTGCAACACGCAGACGGCATTTCCCGCCCCGTCCGCCGTACAGAAACAGGTGGTATCCTCAAATTGTTCGGGCCCTCCAGCGGGAACATCCGTCGCCGCTCGGTTGAGATCGATGCGTTCGGCCTGTTTTTTAGCGTAATCTTTGGACAACATGCCTTTGATAGGAACATCAACCCAATCCGGATCTGCCATATATTTCTCCCGGTCTGCAAACGAGAGTTTTTTCGCTTCAACCATCAGGTGTACGCTTTCAGCGGTGTTGCAGCCCATTGATTTCAGATCGAACAGTTCGACAATGTTTAATTCCTGCAATAAAATATGCCCACTTGAATTGGGTGGCATCTCATAAACCTCATACCCCCGATAGTTGGTGTGGATAGGCTCACTCCAACGGGCGTGGTAATCTGCGAGGTCCTTCTCAGTTAGCAAACCCTTATATTTTTCGCTAAATTCCACGATTGCTCTGGCAATTTCACCTTCGTAGAGGGTCCCACGTCCATCCTTGGCGATTTTTCGCAAAGTTCTCCCAAGATTCGTGTTGTAGATGACTTCTCCCGGTTTAGGTGGGTTGCCGTCATTGGTAAATATCGGGCGCGTGTATGGGTCGTGAGCGAAGCGCGGATTTTCGCCTTTGAGCCCGCCGGCAAGATTGTGGCTGATAGGAAAACCGTTTTCGCAGAGCGAAATTGCTGGTTCAAATGCCTGCTCCAGTTTAAGCGCGCCGTAGCACTCGTGGGCTTTAAGCCATCCATCGACTATACCGGGCACGGAGACGCTGCGGATGCCCTTCATCGGAATCCCGCCCTCCCGCAGGTACAATTCGCGTGTTGCTGCGTAAGGTGCGGGCCCTGTCGCATTCACCCCCGTTACCGTACCCGTTTCCGCCCAGTAAATCAGGATAAATCCATCCCCGCCGACGCCGGATCCCGCCGGTTCAACGACGCCCAACGCTGCTGCCGTTGCGACAGCGGCATCAACGGCATTCCCGCCTGCCGAGATTGCCTGAATCCCTGCCTGTGATGCAAGCATGTGTCCCGATGTTACCATGCCGTTTCTGCCCATCGCAGAGGGTCGAAATCCTGAAAATTTAATTCCGTGTGGTGATTGCATGTCTCCTCCCTCATGTATCAAGCGTAGTAGGTCATGTATAAAAAGATGTTCCTCCCGTGAAGACACGGATTTGACTCCGATCCCCAATCAAGTTGAAGACAGGCACAAATGTAGCATTATCCGCTAGAAAAATCAAGCACAAAGATTGCTGACTTACCTCCATTTTTTTGAGAGGTGTAATGTTGGTTGTTTTTGAGAGGTATAGATGTGAGCAAGGGTTGTCAGATATGGTAAAATACCTCTGCGCTGCAATCTGCCCTCGATGAAATTGAGGTTAGCAAACTTGCGCTACGACGGGGCTTAGCCCATCGTTCTGATTGCTCAACTGCCAATTCCTATAACAGATGCGATTCTCCGAATCGGTCCGAGATTTTTATTGACGAGGACGTGGAAAATGAGTAAAATGGCACTTGTATCTTTCCAGAATAGGGGCAAGATATGAAGACTGAAGAGGGTACCGATGAGTGGTATAGAAGGCACAATTGAGCTAGTCAGGCGCGATGTGCTGCTATCAAATTCAGGATTGTACGGTATCCCGGACGAGCAATTACACTTTCCCTTTCTATATAAATCCAAAAACGGGAATTGGTACATGACATACAGGGAAGGACCACACCTGGAGTCAAGGTTTGGGGTTGTCTATCAGGAGGGAACGTTTGACGCCTATCAGGAGGGCGGCAATCGAATCGTACGATCCGAGGTTCAAATTGTGCCGCAACGTTCTCCGTGAAATGAGGCTTTGGTTTGATCTCATTCAACTGTGGGACCGTCACCGGCTAAGGTCGTGCGGTGTAGAACGCGCTTGTATTTTCCGCGGTCCCAAGACCGTCCCCGGTGTAGGCAGCAACGGTTGTCATACACAACCAGGTCGTTCACCCGCCATGTGTGGCGATATACAAGCTGCGGCTGAGTTGACCATTCGAGCAGCTCCCTCAACAGGGTTCTGCCTTGTTCGATTGGCAAGCCATGAACGCGGGTGGTGTACGAGCCGACCAAAAGGGCTTTCTTTCCAGTTTCGGGGATGGTGCGTACCAAGCGTTGATTGACCGGAGGTGTGTCCTTCTGGAACGCTTCGCTCATCAGGTTCGGAGCGATCTGCGCCCGCGAGTTTGCAAGGCTATGTTCGGCAATCAGTTCCTCTATCTCTGCTTTCCTCTGATCGGGAAGCGTCGCATAGGCGGCGGTAAGACTGGCAAATTCAGTTTCACCCCCTTCGGGGGGCACGATCTTGGCAGAGAGCAATGAGCCACGCAAAGGCACCCGTTTGAACGAGCCATCAGAATGCCAAAGCGTGTTGGCAACGGTATACAACGTCCGCGGATCCCCCGGCGGAATGATGTCGCCATTTTCGTCAAGGTTAGAAATGATCCCGATTGGTCCACCATCGCCGATAGGGTCATTTGCCATTGTCATTTCGAGCGAGCCAAACCCTTCGCTGAACGTGGCGTGCTGTTCGTCCGTGATGTCCTGATCATGGAATACGAGCACCGCATATTCACACAGCGCTTGCCGAAGTTGTTCAAATATCTCGGCATCAATGGGCGAGGTTATATCAACCCCTTGAACTTCTGCCCCGATATGTTCTTCGAGTTTCCTAATTGTGAGCGTCATTGTGTTTCCTCGTTAAACGGAAAAATCTAACCACAGAGACGCGAAAGACGCAGAGAAATACAGGGAAAACCGGAAAATGCGAAAATGGAAAAGAGAATTGTCTCGTTTTCGCGCGGTCTCGTTCTCTTGTTTTCTCTACGACTCTGTGCCCTCTGTGGTGAGCAGTATAACATATAGTAAGGAGAGACTGTTATGCGTCGTTTTAACCGAACTCCCTGTTACAGTGGCCCGGATGATCCCGAAATTGGACAGGTTCGGGGTGTCCTTGAACTCGGAGAAACCGTTATCATTGAAACTGTAGGTGGAGCAGACAACGACTTTGAAGCTGCCGGTGAAACCAAGGCAGGGATGATAACCTCCGGCGAAAACCATCGTCGCTATTCCCGTCCCGGTGGTCCTTTCGAGATTGAGGGCATTGGGCCCGACGACTGGGTATCCATCGAGATCATCAATATTGAGGTGGGCCCCTACGGTTTCTACCGCAATGGTGGTCCCAATTGGGGCAATTGGCGCTGCGTAGCCCCGGTGCGCGATGGACTCATCCATTTTCCACCTGATTTCGTTGTACCGGTGAGGCCCATGATTGGGGTTGTTCAGCTTGAATCGTGGGCTCCCAACGAGATAGACCACGGCGGCAATATGGATTTCAACGCCATCCAGCCTGGCAGCACAGTGCATATTCGCGCCCAGAAGCCCGGCGGTTTCCTCTACCTCGGCGATGTTCATGCCCGTATGGGAGACGGTGAATTGACCGGTGCCGGGGTTGAAATCGACTCGGCTGTTACCCTCAAGGTGGATCGCTCACCCGGATTTCCCAACAGTAGCCCCGTGGTGGAAACCACCCGCGTGGTAGAAAGTGCCGAAGAGTACCTCACTAGTGCTAGAGGCGACAGTTGGGCAGAGGTGCTCAGATCCGCTTGGACGGAGATGGTAGCGTTGATTGTTGATCGCTACGACACCAGTGTAGAATACGCCAATATGATTGTCGGCACGATAGCAGATGCCCGTCCCGGATTCGCCACCGGCTATATGGGCGGCTACTTGACCTGCCAGTTAGCGGTAACCAAAGAATTACGCCGCACTGGAAAACCTTACCAACCATAGATGCCGATTGCAGCCTATTGAATTGGTGTTAGATACCCAGTGCTTCCGCTTGTCTACAAGCGGACTGGATTAGATTCCGCACCCGATCGCCTCTATTGTGCTCGGGGCGCTCATGAAGCCAACCTAGCAGTGCCAGCGACCGGATTAACAGAAACATAGGGAGTAATTTAATCGCTGTGTCGGAGAGAGGCCGCTCCGATCGGTAGCCGGCAATCAGTGCGTCGCGGGCTACCTCGAAATGGGGTGGCTTCCGATAGGCGTCGAGCGCGACAGCAATTTCGTACTGGTGCCAGCCGAAACCGGCGTCGTCAAAGTCGATTACGTGCAGCTGGTCGCCGTTTACAAGCAGATTATGGGGGTGCAGGTCCGCATGGATTAAGCTATAGGTTCCTCCCTCTTTGCCGTAGTCAGACAAGGTGCGATAGATGGCGCGCCGAGCATTGAGAATATGATTTCGCTCTGTCTCCTTTAGCTCTGGTAGAACCCAAAAGGGCCCCCAGAAGGGGGTATCTCCCATCAATCCCTCTGCATCAAAGGCGTGTCGTTGGAAATCCTCCGGAATCTGCCAGTTGACTGCTTGATTGTGGATTCTGGCGGCGATGCGTCCAAGTTGGTTAAAATGCAACGCTAAAGTCTGCATATCGGGTGCCTGTGCCATGATGCTCGAAAGCGTTATCCCCTCGAACCATTCAACGAGTCCAACGTGTCGAATCTCCGTCGAGCCGGGCACGGGGACTGTTGCGTAGCCACAACCCTCACAGGTCAACCGTGGTAACGGTACACCTATGCCCGCTTGTTTTAACGCGGCTGCCCACTGTTGCTCGGAGTTCAATTCCGCAAGACTATGATAGCCCGGTCGGTGGATGCGAAGGACATAGGTTTGGTTGCTGTCGGTATCAACACGAAACACGGTGTTTTCAGAGATGGAGATCAGTTCTAGCTTCGCGGCGGAGATGTCCCACTCGCCCAACGCCCGCTCGGCGATTGCTCGCAACGTCGCGTGGTCAAGAACCGTTGCCATAGATATCCTCCACAATCTCCGCAAACGCGGTGAGGAACAGATTCGCGTGTTCACGAGAAAACACCAACGGCGGCCGAATCTTGAGAATATTGCCAAGCGATCCGGCACTGCCGATGAGGAAACCCTTATCCTTTAAGCGATTAACGAATAGTGTGGCACCGTCGCGGTCAGGGGTTTTGGTATCGCGGTCACTCACCCACTCCAACCCGATGAACAAACCGTGTCCTCGAATTTCTGCCATAGGTGGGCAGTGTAGTTGGAGTTTGATCAGCTCGGCACGAAGGTAGTCCCCGACATGGGCGACGTTCTGCCGCAAGTTTTCGACTTCGATTACCTCTAATACCGCCATACCTGCCGCTGCCTGTAACGGACTGGCGGCAAAGGTGTTGAAGTAGCGTTTCCTTTCGCGGAAAGCATCCACCAGTTCCGTTCTCGCAACGGTCCCAGCCAGAGGCAGCCCGTTCCCCATCGGTTTGCCCATTGTAACGATGTCTGGAACGAAATCCATCACCTCATAACCCCACCACCTACCAGTTCGGCAGAAGCCTGCCTGTACTTCGTCCGCAATGAACAACCCACCTGCATCACGAACCACTTCGGCTGCTTGCGGCATAAAACCGTTCGGGATATCGGGCAACCCCTCGTTGGCGAGGATAGGACAAACCAACATGCCTGCGAAGGGGATATTATTGGCGGCAAAACTGTCGATCGCTGTGCGAACTTCTGAGAGGTAGAGATTGGTCAGTTCGGCTTCGGACACATCTTCTCGTAACGGACGATAACGCTGCGGATATGGAATAGCACGAATCTCAGGATCCCCATCCCTAGCGCGTGTGAGCTTGCCAACTTCGGTGCTGTTACCGTGGTATGCAGCGTCAGTGCAGATAATCCCCCGACCACCGGTTGTAATGCGAGCCATGTTCATGGCAACTTCATTGGCTTCCGTTCCGGTGCAGGTGAACACAACACTTGCCAATCCCTCAGCGTGGCAGTTGGTCAACCGTTCCGCATAGTCGAGGACACCTTCGTGCAGATAGCGGCTGTGGACGTTGAGCGTCTTTGCCTGCCGGTACATTGCCTCGACCACATACGGGTGGCAATGCCCGACACAAGGTACATTGTTGTACATATCAAGATAGCAATGCCCATCGTCATCAAACAGCCAGACCCCTTCTCCCCGCACGATGTTCACCGCTTCTTGGTAGAAAAGTGGTGTTCCAGTGCCCAACAGTCGTTCACGGCGCGCAAGTAATTCAGTTGTGGTCATAATTTCCTCATTTGGTGATTTGCAGTGGTAGTTGAGAATTTCTACCTTCGTATTTTCTGATAAAGTTATGAGGGTCCCTTTCAAATATATACAGCGAGTTTGACAGCGGTTTGTGGGTTAGTCCGTCTACCAACCGATCAAAGTGGAAACACCAGGTCCTGTTGGCATTTGACGGATTAACTCAATCTTAATGCCCCTAGAGATGCCTTAGGACAACCATCTCGGTTTGGGGTGGATAGTACAATATTACAGCATTTACCAAATTCGCGTGAGTAAAGTGTCAACACGCTCTACTTGTAGCGGATATGTAGTTCAAGTTTTTCAATCTGGATACGACCGAAAACAGTAGGTAATTGTTGACTCAATCTCACACCGACGAGGTTGGCACCTACTGCAAGGTAACGCGGGGATACGGTGAAAATCAGCCAGTTCTTGAAAGCATGTTCCTTCGAGGTCTCTACTGTCTCAGTGTGAGGGGTGTCTAGCAATATATTGTTCAGTCTTACCTCAACCCGTGTTCCAATCTCCTCAAGTCTTTTGTTCAGAAACACAGCTTCACCGGCTCCATTGGAGATAGCGATTTGCAGCGTTATCTGATCGATTTTTGCTGCTGCGGCGTTCACATCATCTGCCACGTCCAAGATGAGCAGCGTATCCTCTCCACCATCATCTGCTAATCCCGCAGGCAAGGCTGCCAGCATGTTGGTCTGGAAATACATGTGCCTTGGAGTGTGCCAGTTCGCCGGCGATGGCACGACGTATTCAGCGTGCCCGCCTCCGCGCCGCTCAACGAAAAACACTTTGTCTACCCCTTTGAGCGTTTCGGGACTGCCGATTTCACTGAAGACTTTGCGCTGTGTTTCCCATCTAGCGGAGGGGCTCATCCCCAGATTTTGTGCCGATTGTGGGGAGGAGACCATTAAATTGAAAGTGTGCATGCCATCAGGATTTTGACGCCACCAGTTAGCGCAGACACCACGCCAGATTTCCAGATCCGGCTCCCTATACCCATCGGAAGAGTGATGGTCATCCCAACTTGGGTAGAGTTTGATGGGGGTGTCCTTGGTGATATGACGAAAAGGGGTGAGGTCCGCGTTTGCTGTGCGTGTGCCAATGACGAGGATATCGACCAAAAAATCCCGCACCCAAGTTTCCACGTCCATACCGTCAAAATGACACCCCATAAGATCTTCCGTCACACGGGCTGCGAGCAGGAGCGGTCGCCCTCGTTTGGCCTCAACGTCAAGCAACGTAGTGCGTATATCACGCATGAAGTCGCTCAGTATATCACGGTGCAACCATTGCTCCTCCGGGAACAACACCGGGATACGTGCGAAATCGATATGGATACCGTCGAAGTCGTACATCTCCGCTACTTCGCGCACCACGTCTAGCTTCAAGTCACGAACCCCTTTGAAGGAAAAATTCCAATAGGGGTGCCATTTGCGGATTAGCCAGTCTGGATGCTCCGCTTTTAACGGAATCGGCTGATCGAACGGATGGGGCGGATCGAATAGGGCATCGTTGTCGGATCCATTGATTCGGTACGAAAAGAAAACCTCGCGCCCGCGCTTCTTTGCCTCGGTCAAGAGAACCTCCACTGGATCGATGCCAGCTGCCCACCATCTCGGAAAGACATTTTCCGTACAGGGTATCAGCTGACTGGGCCAAACCGCTGTGTTCCCTTCCCCCCATTCAAACCAAATGCTATCGATTTGGTTGGGTTGTTCATCAAGGCGACTCATGTAGAAGTCAATAATCTTATCTAGCCGTTCTGTCCCAACTTCGTCAGTCCTAAATACATCGTTAGCCAATACATCGTCTTGGAAGATAATTCGACGCTGCCGATTGATAGCCGTAATATGTTCGTGGCTGATGGGTAATCCGTTAAGTGCTGTTCCATCTAGTGCATCCATAAGAAGTCTCCAACGGTTTCAAAATCGTGGACGTGGTTGCGGGTGGCATAGTCTCTTAAGAAGTATATCAAAACGGCGAGAGATTTAGAACAAAAATCGAGAACGGATAGAAGCTCACAAAGCGGGTACAGGTTCAACATTTTGCTCATCTTTCTAGCATGGCTCATGTTAAGAAATAATGCACCGGAAACCGTAGGGAACAACGATTGTTATTCCTTATTGTCAAAAACTCGGTTTCGTTTTGCGCTTTTGACTGTTTTTTTGAGCCTCCTAGGTCGAGCTTCTCCGCCTGACTGCATCAATGAACTAATGAACATATGTTTTTCACGTTTCACGTGCCTGTATCGTTGGATCCGATTCATCAGAGGCTTACAAAGATACTAGACACTATCGCGCTATAATCTTGGCTCAATCAACCCGGGACATCGCGCGATGTTCCGGGTGTTCTCCCGATCGGGACATCACGTTTCACGCTTTTAGCATTTTACACTCTCTTTTAATATAGGTCTCTAGTATTTTGGTTCATTTACCCCCATTTTTTTTTGGTTATAGATTTGAGATATTTTTATGATTTAGGATAGTGAGAATACCTGTCATTAAGGGTGTTTGCATGTATCTCCCCTGCACAGTGGGAGTGTGAACCATGGATTGAGACACCACCCGCTCCACGCCTCAGCCACCACTCGCTTTATCACGGTAATGAGTGAGTATATTTTTGTCCGTGTGTTGAATGTTTTTGCCCATCGATCGCCTGACTTTTGATAGGTGATAAACAGTAAGCCATAACTGATACAAGCTAAGAGCCATAACAGGTTGATGCGGGCTTTTGACGGTTTTTTGAGTCTCAAGCTGCCAAAGCCAAAACCGGTCTTGATGTCCCGAAAGCCGTGTTCAATCTGCATTCTTCGCTTATAATAGTGGTATATTTGACGCCCCGTCAGATGACTTGAAATCAGATACATCGGTTCAGCCAACCGCGCCTCTCTGACGACATACAGGTTGAGTCGAATCGGCTCGGTTAAGTGATAGAGAATCTGTGGATAGAACCCCGTTTCCTGCAACTGTTCTGCCTTTTTAACAGTGCCCCAGACGGTCATGCGCGCGTTACGACACACGCGGATGATAAACGGAATCCGTTGTGTCTTGAGAAACTTTATCACATATTTAGCACGCGCGAAGCCTCTATCGAATATCAACGTGGCTTCACACGGGGGCGGTAAAATCGCTTCTGTCTTTTGATACAGTGTGAGACAAAAGCGTTGGATAATCTCATTATGGCTGGTATAGGTCAACTGTTGAATCTCAGCATCGGTGTAGAGGTGCCAGTAGATAGGAACCGCCCGGCGGCGGAACGGCACCGCGGCAACAATCGCTTTGAAATGGCCAAACACCTGGGTTTCATCCACTAAAATCAACCGGCGTCCGGCGTGACGTTCACAGACCCGGCGGAGCACAAAGCCCAACCAGCACCCCATCACCGCGTCAATAGGAAAGCGACGAGCTAAGAATCGAAGCAGGCGTTTCTGTTTCGTCTTTTGATGTTTGACGGCTACTGGCAAGCGTAAAGCTATTTCGTTTATCCGAAACTTCTGGGCCAACACAATGGCTAGGATCGTGAGTATCCGGTTTTTTAACGCCGGTTTTTTCAATACGGGGTTGAAAATCTCGGTCAGAGTGGTTATCATAGAACTGGGATTCACCCGCTTATGGCGGTGGGTGCCTTTCATAATACCTCCTTGTGTAAAACAATGGTTATTTTATACAGGGAGGTATTTTACCATATTTGATAACCCTTTCTCACATCTAGACCTCTCAAAAACAACCAACATTACAACTCTAAAAAAAATGGGGGTAAGTGAGAGTATTTTGGGTGTTGACAGGTGCTTGATTCTTGTGTATGATATTTACCAAGACTAATGTAGTTCGATCTCACTGAGCGATAACGGAGAAGGAGTAAAAACTATGGCAGAAATGCACTGTTTCAACGCAAGCCATCTACATGCAGTGATACGGCACCTGACAATGGCGGCGGATACGCCGCATCACATCGCTGAGGTTGTCGCAGAAATCTTGGTCAACGCCAACCTCGCCGGGCACGACTCGCATGGTGTACTCCGCCTCCCCAACTATCTGGATAGCATCTCAAATGGTGGGATTCTGCCTGCCGCTGAACCGGAGGTATCCAACGAGACAGCCAATACCTTCCGCATTGACGGGAGGAGCGGTTTTGGACACTACACCGCTCGACGGGCGATGGAACGGGCGATTGAGAAGGCAAAGGCTGCGGATAACTGCGCTGTGAGTTTTGTCAACACCGGGCATATCGGACGACTCGGTGAGTATGCAGAAGAAGCGGCACAGGCGGGGTGTATCGGCATCATCACCTATGGCGGCGGTTCAAGGGGCAGAGGCGGCACTGTGCCTTTCGGAGGGGCGCGTGGAGCATTGGGCACGAATCCAATCGCAGTCGGTGTGCCAACCGGGGACGCCAGTCCGTTCATCATCGATTTTGCCACGAGTATGATCGCTGGCGGCAAAATCTCGGTCGCTCAAAGCTTGGGGGTTGACCTGCCCGAAGGTTGTATTGTGGATAAGCATGGCAACCCTAGCGTCAAAACGGCGGATTTTAGCGATGGAGGATCTCTGCTAACGTTCGGGGGGCATAAAGGATACGCATTCTCCCTCCTCACATGCCTGTTGGCTGGCTTGTCTGGCGCCTTTGATATTGAGAACGCTTCCATGGGGAGCAGTACGTTAATACAGGTGATTAACATTAACACATTTACGCCGTTGGAGCCGTATCAGCGCGGTGTCCGTGCGTTTCTCGACGGCATTAAGGCCATACCGTCGGCACCCGGCTTTGACGAGGTGCTGGTTCCGGGGGATTTTGAATCCCATTCCCGGTCTCAGCGACTTGCTAACGGTATTAACGTTCCTGATACCATCTATAGTCAACTTCAGACGTGGGCGGAGCAGTTGAACGTCTCCCTGAGTGAAGATTTTGTCGAACCCACCGACGTGGAACGATACCAAGTATGAGAGTTAGAGCTGTCTATTCGGCTTTGACCTTTGGCTTGACGCAATGAATGCGGTCAAGTAGTCAAGGATAACATGAAATGTTATAACGTATTTATGAGGAGATTATCATGGACCCCCAATGCTTGCAGCACCTTCTGACAGAGGAAGAACACGCTCAATTTGAGCGAGACGGATTCGTTGTAGTCGATAATGCCCTGCCAGCTCCAATGGTTGAGGGTCTCATCGAAGCGGTAGACAGTGTGAAACCCGGCGTGGACTTCATAGGGAAAGACGATCGATTTTTAGAGCTGATTGATTGGCACCGAACCCTTCCCAAAGTATGGGGCATCCTCGGTTGGAACATCCACCTGTACCACACGCACATCACAGTTACCCCTCCGGTGCCCTTGGAAGATCGACCCTCAAAAAAGCGTATTCATTGGCATCAGGACAGTGGGCGTGTGAGTTTGGACATTGAAACGATACCCGCACCGCGTATTTCCGTCAAGGTGGGTTATTTCCTGACTGATGTTTCTGAAGGGGGGCGCGGCAACTTTAGTGTCATCCCCGGCAGCCATCTAATAGATGAAGTTGAATACCCCGCCGATGGCGTTTCAAATCCGCCAGATGCACATGAAGTTCGGGTCCCTGCGGGCACCGCTGTCATCTTCGATCGGCGGATTTGGCACGCGGGTGGATGGAATTTCTCGGATATTACGCGAAAGGTGCTATTCGTCGGCTACAGTCTCCGATGGTTCCATCCGAGAGATGAGATGACCGTCTCTCATTACATGGATCGATGCGATCCGATTCGACGCCAGTTACTCGGATCGAAAACAGGCAATTTAGGGCTAACGACACCGAAGAACGAAGATGTTCCGCTTCGTGAGTGGATGCGAGAACACCTGGGCGAGGCGGCGATTGCTGACCGTTCGGTCAGAAACCTCACATAACCCTTTCAGTCCAATTCAAGCAAATGGGGGCTTGTGAAGGCCCCAATTGCATTGAGGCAGGAGAGTCAGGAAAGGAAAACCGTTATGGCTGATACCAGTCTCATTTTTGAGCACATCCACATCATCAGTGAGGATCCGCAATCCTCTGCAGCGTGGTACGCGGACATGCTGGGAGGCAAAGTCGCCGAGACGTACGAGCTCCGTGGTGCCCCTCAGATTGCTGTTGTTTTCGAGGGGATAACTATCCTTATCCGCGGGCGGCGGCCGGGTGAGCATCCGGACAGAACAAACAGTATACAGTCTTTCGGGGATTTTGCCAGCCACAATGAGTGGGGCACGGATCACTTTGCCTTCCGTGTACATGGAGACCTCACTAAATTCTGTAACAGTCTTAAGAAAAAGGGGGCCACCTTCTCCATTGAGCCTCATGATTCGATTGGAAGTACTTGGGGGGGTAGCATTGCCTATCTTAATGCCCCTGATGGCGTGAGTGTAGAGCTGCTCCAAGCTTAAATATGATGCAGGTTAAGTCCTTTCATGTGAAAATTGAGTTTTCCAATTCCTTCCTGCTTTCAAACAGGTGTTTCCTTCCAAAATGGGTTGAAACCTTTACCCCCCTCGGTCCCCCCGCAAGCGGAGGGAGGACGCAAAGGGGGATGCAACCCCGCAAGCGGAGGGGCATGGGGTTTACCCCTAAAGGATTTTTAATAAAGCGAATTAGGACCGCAATATTACACTGTAAACGGGGCACCGCAAAAAAATCCACGCAATCCTACCTTACCCGTGTTCAAAATAAAATAACTTGAGGAGATTTTAGATGCAAAAACATACTTATGACCCTGCAGCCATTGAACCGAAGTGGCAAAATATTTGGGAGGAACGTAAGACGTTTCGTACACCTGACGATCCGAAGGCGTGGGAAGGGAAGCCGAAGTATTATATCCTCGATATGTTTCCTTATACCTCCGGTGTAGGGCTCCATATTGGACATCCCGAAGGCTATACGGCTACCGATGTGTTGGCGCGCATGAGACGTATGCAGGGCTATAATGTACTACACCCAATGGGTTGGGATTCGTTTGGGCTAAATACCGAACGTACCGCCGATCGGGAGAATATTCATCCAGCAATTATCACGCGACGCAACATCGATAAATTTCGTCAGCAGATTAAACGGATCGGTTTCTCATACGATTGGGATAGAGAGATAAACACTTCGTCGCCTGATTACTACAAATGGACGCAGTGGATTTTCCTCAAACTCTATGAGAAAGGCTTAGCGTACCTCGCAGATGTGCCTGTGAACTGGTGTCCGGCACTTGGGACTGTTCTCTCTAACGAGGAGGTCAAAGATGGCAAGTACGTTGAAACCGGCGACCCGGTTGAACGAAGACTGATGCGCCAGTGGATGCTGAAGATTACTGCGTATGCCGATCGGCTCCTAGAGGATATTGAAAATGTGGATTGGCCCGAAGGTCTCAAGGAGATGCAGCGGAATTGGATTGGGAAGTCAGAGGGGGTAGAGGTAGATTTTGTAATTAAGGACACCGATATATCATTTACCGTCTTTACAACGCGACCGGATACACTGTTCGGGGCAACGTACTGCGTTTTTGCACCGGAGCACCCCTTAGTTGAACAAATCACGACCGATGAGCATCGGGCAGCTGTACAGGCTTACGTTGACGAGGCGAGAAACAAAACCGATCTGCAGCGGACAGATCTCGCCAAAGAAAAAACTGGCATTTTTACGGGCACTTACGCGATTAACCCCGCTAACAACAAAGCCATCCCAATTTGGGTTGCCGATTACGTACTGATGGGTTATGGTACAGGTGCAATCATGGCAGTTCCCGCTGAAGATGATCGCGACTGGGCATTCGCTACAACATTTAATCTGCCTATCGTTCGCACCGTGCAACCACCGCGTGATTTTGGAGACAAACCTTACCTCGGCGATGGTCCATCAATTAACAGTGGTTTCCTGAATGGACTTAATATTCAAGATTCAAAAGAGCGGATGACTGAGTGGCTTAAAAGGGAAGGGAAGGGAAGAGCACAAGTGCAGTACCGCTTGCGCGATTGGGTGTTCTCACGCCAACGTTATTGGGGCGAACCCTTCCCTACTGTGCAGTTGGAAGATGGTACGATTATGTCTGTACCTGAGAGCGAACTGCCGGTGAAATTACCGCCTATCGATGAATATAAGCCAACCCCGGAGGGTAAACCGCCTCTCGCCCGTGCCTCGGATGACTGGTTGATGATCACACTGCCGGATGGACGGAAAGGAATGCGGGAAACGAATACAATGCCACAGTGGGCGGGGTCTTGCTGGTACTATCTGCGATATATGGATGCCCATAACGGAACCGAAGCGTGGTCTACCGAGTCGGAGCACTACTGGATGCCTGTAGATCTTTATGTCGGTGGTGTGGAACACGCTGTCCTACATCTGCTCTACGCACGCTTTTGGCATAAGGTGCTGTATGATTGTGGTCTTGTCTCCACGAAAGAACCGTTCCAGAAACTCTTCAATCAGGGCATGATCCTCGCTTACTCCTATCAGGATGATAATGGCAAATATTACTCGCCGAGCGAAGTGGAGGAGCGGGATGGAGAATGGTTCGTCAAGGAGACGGGCGTACGGACGAATACGCAGATTGAAAAGATGTCAAAATCTCGGTTCAATGTCGTAACGCCGGAGGAGGTCATTGATGCGTATGGAGCAGACGCTTTACGTCTCTATGAACTGTTTATTGGTCCGTTGAGCGTCAGTGCGCCGTGGCAAACGCGCGGTGTGGAGGGCGTTTATCGATTTCTGCAGCGGGTGTGGCGTCTGGCGATTGATGAGGACACAGGCGAACCGAGCAGTAAGCTGAGCGATGCGCCTGGCGATAGTGATTCAGAGTTGTGGAAAGTAGTAAACCAGACTATCAAGGAGGTAGCTGAGGATACGGAATCGATCGACAAAATGAACACTGCCATTAGCCACATGATGGTGTTTGTCAATGCAGCGACCCAGGCGAAAACAGTGCCCAGAGAAACAATGAAGACGTTCTTGCGGTTGCTTGCACCCTACGCGCCACACATCGCCGAGGAGATTTGGGAGCGATTCGGGGAAACTGAACTGATTGCTCACGCCCCTTGGCCCAGCTACGATCCAGAAGTCCTCAAGCGCGCGGAGGTTACCATCGTCGTCCAAGTCAATGGAAAATTACGCAGCCGAATCCAACTTCCTGTGGACGTCAGTAATGAGGAAGTTGAGGAGGCTGTTCTCGCCGATGAACGCATCCAGAAGTATGTTGAAGGAAAAACGGTGAGGAAGGTTATCGTTGTTCCCAATCGACTGGCGAATATCGTGGTTTGAGTTGCCTAACGCTTTGAAGGTTCAACGTTAGTTCTGGAACCCTATCTCGGTAAGCGGATCGAAAAAGAGAAGTAAAAAACTTTCGATACAGGAGGCACATCATGCTCACAGAGCAACAAGTCAGGCACTTTAATACCTTCGGATTCCTAATCTTTCGTCAATTGTTCAGTCCGGCGGAAATGAAAACCATCAATGCGGAGTTTGAACACGCTTTGACCTCCGCTTACCGCCACGCTCCATTTGATGGCACGTACAGGCATTGGGTACGGACGATGGGGCCCGAAACCCCATTCTTCGCTGGGTTACTTGAAGATCCGCGCTTCTACGGACCGACAGAGCAACTGTATGGTGAGGACGCGCTCGGAATCGTTTCTGACGCCAATCGCTATGTCGGCCCCACTCGGTGGCATCCCGACCACCTTGTCGATCCGATCGAGGATTGCTACGGCGTCAAATTCGCTTATTACCTCGAACCGGTCGGGGCAGAAACCGGCGCATTGCGGCTGATTCCGGGGTCACACAAGAACCCGCTACACAGCGCGCTGCGGAACAATCTGGACAGCTACCAGCTTGAGATTTGCGATGTCCCGGCTTATATTTGCGAATCGGAGCCGGGGGATGTAATTGCCTTTGATGTGCGTTGTTGGCATGCCAGTTGGGGCGGCGCGATTGATCGCCGGATGTGTACGGTGGTTTACTATAAGAATCCCGAAGGGCCTGAAGAGGAGGCAGCAACCCGCAAGCGAGCCTCTAGCAGTGCGAAGGAACCGAATAATTCCGGACTACCATTTTCGACTCACCGTGACATCATGAGCGACTGGGCTGCCAATCGTGAGGACAGCGAAAAGCGTCAACGCTGGATTGACCGAGAACGAGAGCTCGGCTTTCTCGATTATCTTTAGATGTGAAAAAATACGAAACCTCGGACAACTTCTTCCCGATCGGGGGAAACGATACAAAGGTATCTGGTTTCAGCGATCGACAAAGCATAATTTTAAGACATTAACCGTGTTATGCCAACAAAAAAGGAGTTGTAGTGGAGCCCCTACAGATATCTGATACTGTTGTGCAACATGCCAGGCCGATTGAGCCAGGACTATGGCGCAACACGCACGGTATTTACAGGGTCTCGACTGCGAAGATTTGATGAAACCGTTTCTTGAAACGCTGCCTCCTGAGATAGACACCAAGCTCCAAAATATAAAACCGCCGGAAGAACAGCCCCATATTCAAGTTGCTACGGATCTGATCGAGGACGGTTCTTTTGGGGAACAATGGCTGGTGGTAACCGATCAGCACTTGTTCGTTATCCCAGCTGAGGGGGTCGATGGTGTTGTGGAGGTCCCGCTCAAAGTCATCATAGAAACGAAGGTAGAGGAATTTGTCGGTGCCGGGCGTCTGGAAGTAGAACACGGCGAGGGTGAACCAACCTACCTATACTACTCCAACTCGTTGGCTCCCAAGTTTGCTGAAGTCGCTGAAGCTATCAAGCAGCTCACCAAGGGAGAACCCCCTACACTACCGACGGAGATAGAACGTTCGCGATGTGATACGTGCGGCCGGTTACTACCTGAGAAAGACGGAGTTTGCCCGGCTTGCGTGAAAAAATGGGATACACTGAAGCGAATCGTTAGTTACCTAAGCCCCTACCGGGGCAAGGTCATCGTTCTTATGACCTTTGCGGTGGCAAGTCCCTTAATTAACCTGATTCCTCCGCTTCTTGTTCAACGCGTTATTGATGATGTCCTCACACCGAGAGCCAACTTTGAGCTGCTACTATGGCTGGTGCTGGGACTTTTAGGCATTATGCTGTCAACCTTCCTGTTTGAGATTATCGGTGGCTTCATGAGAGCGGAGATTTCAAGTCGAACCAGCAAAGATATCCGCACACAGCTCTATCAGCATGTGCAATATATGCCGTTGCGATTCTACGGCAAACGGCAGATAGGTAGCCTAATAGCCAGATTCACCAACGATGCGGATCGACTGGAGATGTTTCTACTTTTCGGTATTCCTTTCATGTTGAGCAACACACTGATGTTGATAGGTACACTCGGAGTGTTGTTCTTCCTGAGTTGGAAATTGACCCTCTATGCGCTGCTTCCGGTGCCGCTGATTGTGCTGGGCGGCTTACTGATTTGGGGGCGGATGCGGCGTATCTGGATCCGCTGGCATGCCAAGTGGTCGCAACTCTCCTCACATCTTAATGAGTCTATCTCTGGTATCCGTATTGTGAAAGCCTTCGCGCAGGAGGACCGGGAGGCGTTGCGTTTCAATGTGCGGAACGAGGAACTATGGTCGGTGAGTGTTACCGGTGAACGAAATTGGTTCATTTTTTTTGCAGTAATGAATTTCCTCATCAGTTTCGGCATGTTCTTTATTTGGTACTTTGGGGGGAGGCAGATTTTGAACAACGAGCTAACATTTGGCGTACTCATGGCGTTTATCCGCTACCTCTGGCAACTTTATCGCCCTTTGCAGTTCTTCAGCCAAATCAACAACTTTATAACCCGTGCGTTCGCCGGTGCCGAGCGGATTTTCGAGGTTCTCGACACACGGCCTGAATCGTTTGATGATCCAGAAGCAATCCCTCTCTCCCGTATAGAAGGAGGAGTGGCTTTCAAAGATGTCACGTTCGGCTATGATCCGGGGAAACCTGTTCTCCACGAGCTTAACTTCGATGTGAAACCGGGTGAAATGATTGGACTGGTGGGCAAATCTGGGGTTGGCAAAAGCACTGTGATTAACCTGATTTGCCGGTTCTACGATGTGAATCGCGGCAGCGTGGCTATCGATGGTGTAGATATCCGGAAGGTTCGTTTGGAGGATTTGCGTCGCCATATTGGCATAGTCCATCAGGAGATCTTCCTCTTCGATGGCACAATCGCCGAAAATATCGGTTACGGTAAACCGGAGGCAACCTTGGATGAAATCGTCGACGCAGCGGTCGCAGCTGAAGCGCACGAGTTCATCGCCGCCAAGCCGGACGGCTATGACACAAAAGTGGGGGAGCGCGGAAACCAGCTCTCCGGCGGCGAGAAGCAACGTATCGCCATCGCACGAGCGATTCTACATGACCCAAAGATCCTGATTCTCGATGAAGCAACCTCCTCGCTTGACAGTGCCACGGAGAAAAAGATTCAGTCAGCCATCGCCCGGTTGGTCAAAGGGCGAACAACCTTTGCGATTGCACACCGACTCTCTACACTACGCAATGCGGATCGATTAATTGTATTGGAGGATGGTAAGATTGCGGAAGTGGGAGCGCACGGAGAGCTGATGAATCGGAGGGGAATTTTTTACAACCTTGTCAATACGCAGCAACAAACGTCAGCAATCATTGCGGTCGGGGGCGGGAAGGATGACCCATCCCAGGGCGGGAGATAGCCTCGAATTACGCTCCTTCACACGCTGTGGGTCAGTCTAGGGCGCGCCGCAATGCACCCTCAAGGTCAGGATACTGAAACGTATAGCCGGTTTCCAAGAGGCGGACGGGTTCGACACGGGTGCTCGAAAGAAAGAGTTCATTCGCCATTTCCCCACCGAACATGAGGCGAAGCCCAAAATTCGGCAGCGGAAACAGAGTCGGCCGCCTCAAAACGCGTCCCAAGGTTTTCGTAAATTCACGGTTGGTTACCGGGTGGGGAGCTACATTGTTCACCGGGCCGTGCAAGCTATCCGTGATCAGCGCGTGATGGATAGCACCGACTGCGTCCTCCAACGCTATCCAGCTCATATATTGCTGTCCATTACCCAATACTCCGCCGACTCCCATTTTGAAGGGGGGCAGCATCTTTTCCAATGGTCCACCTGCCTGACTCAGTACGATGCCCGTCCGGAGATTCACAACACGAATTTCCGTTTCAGCGACAGGTTCGGTGGCAACTTCCCACTCTACGCACACCTCTGCTAGGAAACCGAATCCCGATATACTTCCCTCATTAAGGGGCTCTGCGTCCCGATCGCCGTAGTAGCCGATAGCTGATGCACATACCAGCACTTTTGGGGGGGAGGTGAGATTGGCGAGGGATTCGCAGAGCAACCGGGTGCCTTTGACTCGGCTGTCGAAAATCCGCGCTTTTTTATCACGAGTCCATCTGCCTGCACCGATGTTCTCCCCGGCGAGATGTACCACTGCATCCATCCCTTCGAGATCGATGGTATCAATATGCCCTGAATCCGGGTCCCAGTGGACCGCCGATCCATCCGCTCTCGATCTATGTCTGACCAATCGGATGACCTCATGTCCCGCATCGGTGAGCAGAGTGACCAGGGCAGATCCAATGAGGCCCGTTGAGCCACTAATGAGAACTTTCATAGTATACTTTTCTCCATTAATGAATAAAACGTAGGGGCAACCGTTGAGTTTACCTTTCTCGGTTTTTATTTTGCGGTTCGGTAAGTACGGTGCGGTCTGCCGCTGTGGAGGTCGGGGATTACTTAAGAATATTCCTCGACGAGGTTGACTTGGCAACTAGCCTGAGGCTTAATGACATTTTTCGCACACTTTTGGCAGAAATTAATTACAGGATTAACGAAATATATTATGACACAGAAAGCGAGCCTGTGCAAGCAGAAATATCATCAGTTTATGTTGCACGACTCCTGTTTATAAGTTATAATAAGTTTTTATAAGTTCTTATAAGTTATAATTGCTTAATTGTCAATCCCCTTTTGAGCCTGAAACCGTTGACAAATCCTTGAGATTAAAAGCGCGATTCGGGATGGGGTGCTCAGATATAATTCGTGAGTGTGTCAAGTTTGATTTGCACAGCCTAATCAATCGCCATACGCAGGCGAAAAAGTGAGGACAGGACAGATACAAATATCTCAACGAAGCCACTCACCGAAAGCCTTGAAGCGGAGGACAGATTCTATAACAGACAAACTAACAGGACGAGGAGACACAAAATGAGTCAAAAGAATCTCTGGATAGCACTTATCACCGTGATTGTGGCTATCTTTGCATTCGCACAGGTTTATATTCTCTTTGCCGTCACACAGACAAATAACCGCCTCGTGCAACTTGAAACCCGTATGGACAAGCGATTCACAGAAATGGAAGCCCGTATAGACAACCGACTTAACCTCATCGAAACTCGACTCGATACGCTCAACCAGAACTACATCGATCATCTAGCGCATCATATCGAAAAGTAAATTCGTGAGTGTGTCAAGTTTGATTTGCACAGCCTAATCAATCGCCATACGCAGGCGAAAAAGCGAGGACAGGACAGATACAAATATCTCAACGAAGCCACTCACCGAAAGCCTTGAAGCGGAGGACAGATTCTATAACAGACAAACTAACAGGACGAGGAGACACAAAATGAGTCAAAAGAATCTCTGGATAGCCCTAATCACCGTGATTGTAGCTATCTTTGCATTCGCACAGGTTTATATTCTCTTTGCCGTCACACAGACAAATAACGCCGTCACACAGACAAATAACCGCCTCGTGCAACTTGAAACCCGTATGGACAACCGATTCACAGAACTTGAAACCCGTATGGACAAGCGATTCGCAGAACTTGAAACCCGTATAGACAACCGATTCGCAGAACTTGAAACCCGTATAGACAACCGATTTAACCTCATCGAAACTCGACTCGATACGCTCAACCAGAACTACATCGATCATCTAGCGCATCATATCGAAAAGTAAAAAGGATGGACAAAGGATTTACAACAGGATATTGGTATCGCAAACTTTTGACAAATCCTTGAGCTCAAAGCGCGATTCGGGATGGGGGCTCAGATATAATTCGTGAGTGTGTCAAGTTTGATCTGCACCGCCCAATCAATCGCCATACGCAGGCGAAAAAGCGAGGACAGGACAGATACAAATATCTCAACGAAGCCACTCACCCCAAGCCTTGAAGCAGATGACAGATTCTATAACAGAAAAACTAACAGGACGAGGAGACACAAAATGAGTCAAAAGAATCTCTGGATAGCACTTATCACCGTGATTGTGGCTATCTTTGCATTCGCACAGGTTTATATTCTCTTTGCCGTCACACAGACAAATAACGCCGTCACACAGACAAATAACCGCCTCGTGCAACTTGAGACCCGTATAGACAAGCGATTCGCAGAACTTGAAACCCGTATGGATAACCGATTCATAGAAATGGAAGCCCGTATAGACAAGCGACTTAACCTCATCGAAACTCGACTCGATACGCTCAACCAGAACTACATCGATCATCTAGCCCATCATATCGAAAAGTAAAAAGGAGGGGCAAAGGATTTACAACAGGATATTGGTATCGCAAACCGTTGACAAATCCTTGAGATTAAAGCGCGATTCGGGATGGGGGGCTCAGATATAATTCGTGAGTGTGTCAAGTTTGATCTGCACCGCCTAATCAATCGCCATACGCAGGCGAAAAAGCGAGGACAGGACAGATACAAATATCTCAACGAAGCCACTCACCCCAAGCCTTGAAGCAGATGACAGATTCTATAACAGAAAAACTAACAGGACGAGGAGAGACAAGATGAGTCAAAAGAATCTCTGGATAGCACTTATCACCATGATTGTGGCTATCTTTGCATTCGCACAGGTTTATATTCTCTTTGCCGTCACACAGACAAATAACCGCCTCGTGCAACTTGAAACCCGTATGGACAACCGATTCACAGAAATGGAAGTCCGATTCGATAAGCGATTCACAGAACTTGAAACCCGTATAGACAACCGATTTAACCTCATCGAAACTCGACTCGATACGCTCAACCAGAACTACATCGATCATCTAGCCCATCATATCGAAAAGTAAAAAGGATGGACAAAGGATTTACAACAGGATATTGGTATCGCAAACCTTAACGCGGCTTCCTAATCAAACTTTAGTTGATCCGTAACCTTGCGAAGTGCCTCGTTTATCTGTTCCAACACCTCAGTCGATGGGGGTTCACCCTCAGCGGTAATCGAGATCCGAAACTTGAAGTCAAGCTCAGGCGCGGCTCCAATCAAATCACCGATTACTCCAGACAGGTCCTGAATTTCGATTTCCGTAAGGGGCGATTCAGCGTAGCGTTGCCACGATGGCTGATTCACACGAATTTGGTATAGGTCGTTGGTTAAGGGATCTACCAGGGTAATTATTTCCTGGTCAATCGCTTCTTGAACAGCATTGCGAAACATATCATCAGGGATGGATACCCCTTTCTTGGATTCGAGCTCCTCTTTAATTAAACCGAGTGTGGACTGTCCGGGTTGTTGCATCACCGCTATGAAATCTTTCGGATTCACCGTTACAGGGACTTGTGAAACTTGTAAGCCGATCTTATCGGCACCGTCAGCACTGCAGGGCCACGCCGGGCTTCCCTTGGCGATTTCAAAGAGATTCTTAGACAAACCGTCGTTAACAGCATCAACAACCAACTTCCACGGAATCGGCATATCTTGATTCGCAGCGAATGCGTCCATCACCTTACCAACGGATGAGGTGCCCCCCTCCCACGCTTCAGGCAGGGTGTTCTGGCTCAGTTCCGAGCCGTTAATGCGGGCAGACGGACGGAATAATTCCAAATCATCCTTTAGGACCGCATCAGGAATGGCTTCCTCAAGGTAGGCCCTGTTTTGATGGCGTGCCATCAGGAAACCCGCCTCAACCGCATCCCTGATTGTACTAAACAAAATCTCGTCAGACGCGAGTTTGGGAATATCGTCCCCTCCGAAGAATTTCCGAATTGCCCCCACCGTAATCGAAACATTTTCACCCTGCCACAGATTCGGTAATCGATCCGGGCACAGTAGCTCAGGATTGAAATTGTGCAGTTCTGCATACTCAATCGGAACAATTTCTAAATCTCTGTTCGAGAAATCTTTAGTAGGGGGTGATTCGCGCCACTGTGTATGCTGAGAGCCATCTGGACGCATGGTGCGTAGGACAATGCGTCCTTCGGCAACGCCGCGCTGAAGCGTTTCAAGAAACACCTTCTGTCCTAATAATCGAGGCAATCGGGGAAGACTGGCAAACATGCCATACAGCCCTTGAACAGGTTTCGCGGTTTCACCCTCTCCCCACAACTCAAAAAAGCTGTCTGGTGTTAGCAGGTCTGGATCGAGCGCAGTTGTCAGCATTCTTTCTTCGCCTTCCAAAAAATTCTTCACCCGTTCAAAAGGTGGCTCTGCCCCCGGGGGCAACGGATGCGCTTTAATTTCACCCGCCTCGTCAACGGCAATCAGCACGCTATATGTCGAGGTAACGGAATCCGCAATCCCGGTTTCGTCATTCTGTTTGCGCTGTATCAGCACGGTTTGCTGGGTTCCGGTCAAAAGGCTCATCTCATCGCCGCTTTCGATAGCACTCCAACCAAGCATTCTACGGATTCGATGGCGCAAGCCTGTCAGTCGTGAGCTTTCGGGAGCGAGTATGATAACGTTGTTCCGGTAGGTTCTATCAAAAAAGGCTTTGAGGGACGCGGGGACCGTATCGCCCGGCACTGCAGCATATTCGGGGCCCACAATCACAAAGTGGAGATCAGGATTGTCGGGAATATCGGCGGGTGAATTGGGCAACGCGTGAACAGACACATCATCGCCATTCTGACCGAGTTTGGCCTCTCTGGTTCGCTTCACCAAATCGTCGTTAATTTGGTCTTCGGTCAGTCTTCCCATTGCCCGAACGTGCATCCTGGTGAGATTGGACGTTGTCCCCAGACTCCAACTGCTCTCGTCTTCTTTGAGAAACCAGGAGACTTTTCGCCACTCGGAAAGGCCTCCCTCCAGCGAAATCTTGTCGATAGCCGGGTGTGCCAGCAAGGAATAGAGATCCGTCAGGTCTGCTTTCTGCCCGGGCGGTTGTGAATGCAGAAAGGTAGAAAGCACCGCCGCTTCAATCTCTCGGTGCTCGAGTCGTGGCAAACGGTTCTGAATATCACGGGCTTTTTCGAGTTCGCCATCGAGAATTGGGGTCCACTGATTGCCCTCTTCACACGCTTCAATCAGTTCCCGAATCGCTTCTGAAAGTTCTTCTTCCGCTCCAAGTAACGCACTTGGTCCAACAAATGCAGCGGGGTCTTTCCCGTCGGATACTCTCAGGGCGGTTGCAAGCAGCCGAAGGACTCCGCGCGTCCGTTGAAATTTACTTAGTTGCGTCCATTTCTGATAGAAAATTTCAATCAGATCCGGGTGAAATGGATAAGATTTCAGAAGCCGATCGTAAGCATTCCCATCTCTCTGTGAATCCCGAAGCGGCAGGTTTTGCATCGTTTCAGCAAGACGGTCTGAAACGACACGCCGCGTTTCATCGTCTGCAACAGATTCAAACAACCGCCGCCGAAATAATTCCGAAAAATCTTCTCGCGATACCGGTTCCGCTGTTTCTTCGACACGATGGAAGATATTCTCCACTACGCTTAAGATTTGGGCATCGGTGGGATCATTCGACACGACATCGGACGTTATGAGACTGGCAACAATTGCGGCTCGCTCTACCCTGCTAACCGCCTGTGTGAGCATCTGAAAAAAACCTTCAAGGAGGCCCAACCGCCTTGGATCATCGTTAACCGCATTACGCATGTACAGGAGGGTCTCATCAATCAGAATGAGGGTAGACAACCCCGCCGCTTGCGGCACTTTCAGGAGTTCAACCAGGAGGGGTTCAGCGGGCGGGATATAATCGGCTTCATGCTCGGCGATCTTTGCCAATCCTTCATCCCCCGCCAGTTGATATGCCAACGCACCCCACGGCGTTTTGACCTGTCGCCGCTTACCGTCGGGACTGAATACCGAAAGCCCCGCTCTCACATCGAATTTGTCGAATGGTAATAGGGCAACTCGCGCCTGTGGCAGTGGATCCACCCCACTGAATCCCATAAACTCCTGCACGGTTGAATGGGTTTTCAATTCCTCCCCGTGTTCTGCCAAATGTAACAACGCAATCAATGCGTGGGTTTTCCCGCCGCCATAAGCGACTTGTACACGAATTACGGGCTTCCCACCGTGCCCCGATAACCGCTGAAATACATCTCGCACTAGTCTTTTGAGGTTGTCAGTTGGGTAGGTACGAGAGAAAAAGAGATTGGGCAGGCGATAGACGTTTGGCGCATCACCTGTTCGTACCCCGTAGAGATCTGCCGCAAACTCTGCAAGTGTGAGCGTACCTTGACGAACATCGTCTCTTAATACACAATGTTCATGCCATGCAATTTTGTCCATGTATTACCTCTTCTTCCAAATGTTTAAGAAATCAAAATTCACCAAGAGATCCAGATCCGCCGCTGTCAGCATCTGGATTTACCCGATTTTATGATTCGCAGGATTGTTAGATGCTCCCGTTTCTATCCTGTTTATCCTTCCAGCCTGAAAATCATGATTCAGACATTTTCCGCACACTCCACAATAGCGATTTCTTCAGGGGGGAGACCGTATAAATTGTCAGAATCTTGATTTACCAGATTCTATGATTCGCAGGAATTTTAGATGCTGCGGTTTCTATCCTGTTTAGCCAGCCAGCCTCGAAACTCTGATTCAGCACACGGATTCACATAACCACCTTATCTAATTCAGGCATTTGCCGCCACTGTCAGAATCTGGATTCACCAGATTGTATGATTTTCAGGAAATTTTGATGCTGCCGTTTCTATCCTGTTTATCCTTCCAGCCTGAAAACCCTGATTCAGACATTTGCCGCACACTCCACAATACCGATTTCTTCAGAGGGGAGACCGTATAAATTGTCAGAATCTTGATTTACCAGATTCTATGATTTTCAGGAAATTTTAGATGCTGCCGTTTCTATCCTGTTTATCCTTCCAGCCTGAAAACCCTGATTCAGCACACGGATTCAAATAGCCACCTTATCTAATTCAGGCATTTGCCGCCGCTGTCAAAATCCGGATTCACCAGATTCTATGATTCGCAGGAAATTTTAGATGCTGCCGTTTCTATCCTGTTTATCCTTCCATCCTGAAAATCCTGATTCAGACATTTTCCGCACACTCCACAATAGCGATTTCTTCAGGGGGGAGACCGTATAAATTGTCAGAATCTTGATTTACCAGATTCTATGATTTTCAGGAAATTTTAGATGCTGCGGTTTCTATCCTGTTTAGCCTTCCAGCCTGAAAATCCTGATTCAGGCATCTCCCGCCACTGTCAGAATCTTGATTTACCAGATTGTATGATTTTCAGGAAATTTTAGATGCTGCCGTTTCTATCCTGTTTATCCTTCCATCCTGAAAATCCTGATTCAGACATTTTCCGCACACTCCACGCTAAAGCCTGAACACTTACAATCAAGGCACCGGTGCCTGTTTTGGGGGCAAAACCTCTTTGATGGTGAGCTGCTGTTGAGTATCCGTTGTCGATAGATTCGAGTTGTAACTGATGATTGCCTCCAAAAGCGACTTTTCATCAGACCCCTGTGGACTCATTTCAATGAGAGCTTGGATGACGGACTTAAAGAGGGCGTTTTCTCGCAGGCCATGCTCGGTGAGATAGATGCTGATTAGCGTTTTATCGCCAGCCTGCCAGAGATTCATGATTCTGTGAACCGTGTCTATCATCGGAAGCCCTCCAGAGGGGTGAGGTTGTCCCACCCGATCTGAATTTCGATCGGTGTGTCCCAACAGGCGGAGTGCACTGCCCGAGGAGGCCTTCTTCAAAATGCCGATTCGGGCCGCCATCAAATCGTCAAGCGATAACCCATACCCCTGCGCCAATAGGATACACTCACCCACCGGCGCCTTTTCCGCACCGAAATGGTTCATGTGCATCAGGTAGTAGCGGGTCCATTCGTCCAACGCTTCCGTGCTGGCGCCGTGCAGCAGCTGCCCCAACGCAAAATCAGTGACAATGCGCCGGACCTCTGTGAGAAATTCCGCTACCGTGAAGCCGCCACCGCCCATGCGTCGTACCTCTTTGTAGCTGGAATAGCTTTCCAATGCGGGCCCGATTGCCGCCCAAACGAAGTCAGGCCCTTGAATTCCCGCGTCCCAGAAATACCGCAGGCGTTCGGTAATTCGTCCCTGCATCTCGGACCTGACTTTGGTGTAATAACCGACTCGCGCACTCGTGGGACGCTTTCGGCAGACGAGCCAAAGTGAAGTTGCAAGCGCAGCAGAATTGTAAGCCCGCAATCTGTTAGATCTTTCTGTATCAATTGGCCATGATGCGGTTACAATAAAACCGGCCCCAATAATCGCTTCCAGCAATGTTGCCCATGCGTCCGGTTCTTTGTGAGCAAAAACGATGACTATAAGTGCATCATCAGACAGAGCGTGATATGCTTTCTCAAAAGCTTTTGTCATACCGTGTGTGTAATATGCTTTCGCTTTGTCTTTATCGCCACCGAACCGCGCGGTATGCTGAATTAACTCTTCCTGCTTTGGTACGACGGAATCAGCGGTTTGAGAATCAAGTGTTTCTGGGATAAATCCATTTCTTTTGTTCCAGACGAAAAAAAAGTCGGAGGTATCCGCATAAGGAATCAAATCGTAGTATGGGGGATCTGTTACGATTAAATCTACGTTAGACGGAAATGTGGTCTTAAGGACATCCTCGCAATTTATCGACGGTAGGGGGTCGCCGATATGTGGCCAATAAAATAAGCGGGACAATACTCGACTCTGAAATGTTCGATGGCTCTGATATGAACTAACCGATTCGCCAATCATGTTTGTTTCAACGTAATTCCAAGTAATTGGAATCCTTGCAGCGACAAACAAGTGACCAACTGCTTCATGCGGTCGCCAAGTTGCACAGGTACAATTATAGTCCGCGACTTTGTTAACCAGAAGTGCGAGGTATGCCGATACTGCTTCGATCCACTCCGATGAATAGCTGAACCGCTCCATCTCTCCCCGCGCTGCTCGGGTCCATTTCACAAATGTCATCAACGCCAACAACTGCCGGGATGTGAACAGATCCGACCATTTCTTAAAGCCGTAGAGTGGGACTGTAAATGCTCTTCCAGCCCCTGACGTATCACTCTTCGGTAACGATTCATCAGGCATCCCGTGCGGAATCTGATCTGCAATCGTCCTCAATGTTTCTTCTGACACCTCCGCTGCATCGATCTCCGCCTGTGTTGGTGGACGGTACTCCTTGCCGTACCCCTCCTGATATACTACCGCCGTCATCTGTGCCTTGAGTTTGCCCTCATGCCCGCACCGCTTAATGTAGTCCCCCGGCTGCTGTGAACCGCAAAATGGACAGGTCGCTGTCGCATCAGACATCGTGGGCTCCTCAACAGCGTCTGTGTCTTTCGGCACGACAACCTGAAATCGGACTCGCTTTGTCTCCAGATTTGGACAGAGCCTGAGTGCACGCCTGCTGTTGATGATGACTTGGGTCCGATTTTTCGTCTTTTTGAGTCGGAGAAAGTCAGGCCGCTTCCGATTTTGGGGGGTGTCCTCAAGGGTTTTCTCCGCCTTCTTGCAGACCCACAGCGTCTTGAGCAGCGGAATTATCCCGCCACACCTCGGATCTTGACACGGAATCGTTCTCGCCCAGAGATAGGCAACCGTCGGCTTGTCATCAACTACGGGATAATATTGATCAAGGTCGCGGCGGGCATTTTCCAGAACCCACTGCCCCCACAAGCGGACATGATCTGCTAGATCACTCCTTGTCAAATCGGGATATTCGTCAAGATTGAGATCCGGGGGTGGATGGGTTTTTCCGGCGAGGCGTTGTGGATATTCGAGTGTGCATTTGAGAATAAACCACGCCACCGGGTTATAGTCGTTTGCTATCACCTCGCAGCCGAGCCGCATTGCCTCAAGCGGAATCGCGCCACCGCCCGCAAACATATCTATTACTTGCGGCGGAGATCCGTCATACGCTATCTGGATAAGTTCTCTGGCGATTCGCAGTTTATTGAGCCACCGTCCCTTCTGATCCTTATCGTCCCAATCGATTTTCCTATCTTCGTGCCCCGATGTCGTCAGTGAAGCTATTAGATCGCAAAGATATTTACGCTGTTTGTCAGGCAACGGTGACCTGGAAAGGCGTGTGTATTCCGCTTTCATTGTCTCAGGAGCATCGGCAGGATCGGGGAGGAGTGCCGCTAGTGTTACCGCTCTACAAACAGCGAGGGGCTTTCTCGCAGGCCAATAATGCAAGCTGTTTGGCTTTCCTTGGCTAATGTTTTGTTCGTTCTTTGAGTCTATGGAAACCTTTTGTAGTGGAAAGGCTTCCTCGATGAGTCTACGTGGCATTTTCGTTTTTTCCTTCCTGACCTAAATTCGCGCAGTTTGTCAACAAGAACGGCTTTCGTTCATGTTAGAAGTTACGGACTTAAGTTTGTAGGTACGCGTCCATTGCGCCCCTTTAAGGGAGTACGCATACACTCTGTGCCCTCCCCCCGCTTGCGGGGGGATTAGAGGGGGGTGACAGCTGCTCTCTTTTTTTGGCCGTGACAGTTTTCGTGTATGGTCGCTTCCGACCGAATCCTTGTTAGGCGTATCACACCCTATCCTCCCGCAATTCCTTCTCAATTTTTCGTAAAAGCTGCGCGTGTTCTTCAGAAAGCGTGAGATTAGACCTGCCATCAGTCGGAAGGTCCGTTAGGGACGCTTTCAGCTGGTCCAGTTCCGCGCGTTCGTTAGACGCCAAATCCGCCTTATCTCGGAGTTGGCGATATCGGTTCTTCATATTCTCAATCTCTTTGGACTCATCGGTATCTAACGCAAACGCTGGTGTCATCACAAATTGGTTTAAGAGGAGTGTTTTCGGGTTGCCGGAAAACTGATGGAGCTGAATCTCCCCGGCTTCGCGCGTCAAACAGTGAAGTTCCCCCTCCCCGGCCTGTTGGGCCGTCATGGGAGAGTGCGTTGTTACAACAAATTGAAAATTCGGAAACAGCTGATCGAGCAACGAAAGCAGTTCGCGTTGCCGCTTTGGATGGAGATGGAGATCAACTTCATCAATGAGGAGCAATCCCTTTGCAGTCAGTGGTTGTCTTAAACCACGAAAATTTTCTAACACCCGGTACAAAAGGTCGCCAATCCAAGTCGCCATTGCCAGATACCCGTCACTGAGGGCGTGCAACGGCACAATTCCATCTGGGGTTTTAAACAATAGGTGCCCGTTCTGTTTATCAATCCGGTGAAACTTTATCCCCGGAAGCAAATCGCTCAACACCTCTCGGGCGGTATCGATTCCGGTGCGGTTGTTAAGATAGTCAAGGTCCATTGCCCATGAATCGAGCGGCGTGGTAGCCGCGTCGGGATTAAACAGGGTAGCCACGCTTTGGGCTCTTTTGTTTGTGAAGGCCGATGTCTTTGTTCTCCGACCGTTCACCGTACTGAACCGACGCGACGCGCCGAAACCGAGAACAAAATAGTTTGGTTCTGTCTGGCTTAACGCGTCATCAAGCCACGCGAGACTCCACTTGTTATTCACGATGACATCGGCGCGGGTGTCTTTGGGCGCAATCCGTAAGTGGATCTCCCGCTCTTCTCCTTCCTCGGTAACCACAACGGCAGAGATTGCACAACCCCGCGTTTTGTACCGAATCCAGTCCGAAGGTTCGCCCAACAGATCGGCTATGGCATCGCTCCCGCTGGTCGCCAGCGCGATGGCTTTCAGCAGCGTACTTTTGCCTGCGCCGTTTTCAGCCAACAAGAGTGTCCACTTGCGGAGGCTGTCATCCTCGTTTTCAAATGATAAGGCAATGTCAGACAAACATTTGACGTTGTTCAAGTGAATTGATTTGAGAAACATCTGGCCTATCCTCTCATGTTATGTGAGGGGTGCTCAACGATTCTTTGTGGGAGTGGCAGCGACGATAAGATTGGGATTCAAAGCAACTTGCCACGATTACCCTATATTTTGGAAACAGCCGCTATCGGGAGATTGCTCCCATAAGGATTTGCACGGGCTCTTGGCTGAATTATGAGCGTCCCTTATGTTGTTATGTTAGGGGTTTGAATTGAGTGCCTCTATATCCGATTCTCTCATAATATCACTGGAATTAATAGTAACACTTCCCTTGGCTCTGGCAATCAGTGTGTCAAAGGGATCTCGGCATCGGTATAACTGCGGATTCGCGTCACAATGATAGACCACATAAAGCCAGTAGCGGTCTCGATGGTTGGCAGCTTGTCTCCATTCATTCGCTGTTAATTCGACACTCGCAATTCCAGTGCGCCCTTTGACCTCAATGTAACGCACCTCACCGTCGGGGTATCTGGATTCCAAATCAAATCCTTTTTTGAGGTGTGGATTGGAGACATCTTCGACCTCCGCACCGCGCGCTCGCTCATGTTCAATAGCGATACGGAGTGCGATAGCCTCGGCATCTCGCATCGTTTTGATCGGCACCGTATCAATTGGGGGTGGGGTGACAAAGGCGCGAGCATAGATGATTACGGGCCCCAATCGGGTGTTTTCGATTTCCGCAATGAGACTCGTTTCAGTCTCTTCGCGCTTCGCGGGAAGTTCCGTCAATTCCCGATCGCAGGCGTTCAGTTTTGTCTGCGCCGCAGGAATCCCGTTTTCAACATCGTTTTTGAGGGCCCGTCGCTGTTCAAGCAGCTCTGACTTTCTCAAATTAAATGAGACCTGTATCTGTGCTCTCTTAATCTCCAATTCGGATTGAAGTTCATCGCGGATGCCCAAAAATTTGGGGTTCCCAAACTTTTCAACGACAAACGTTTTAACGAGTTGTATCTCTTCAGCAAGGTTAAACCATTCAGAGGAAATTGGTGAACAGTTGTCCGAGGGCGGTGTTAATGTCAACAACAGATGGACTGGCGTTGGTTCACAACTGCCATCTGAAAATTGTTTGACACCAACGAGCACTTCGTCCAGGATTTGAGGTCTTTCGCCAATTTGTCGAACCACAGGCACTTTCGCCAAATAGAACAGATACGGCTCATCTGTGTGGGAATCGAAATAAACCGCTCCGCGATTTCCTTCATCTTCAAATTCTCCCAAAAAGAGGGTCAAAATTGAATCAAAAATGGGTTCACCGGGATGTAGATAGATTGCCTGTGGCTGATCGAAACCTACGGGTAGCGCGAGCTCTCGTGAGAACGTTAATCGGTCTCGCAGATGCGACGGATATTTTTCGATAACACTTCGCACATCCGCCGGACAGTGGGATAGTTTGAAAATTCCCTCAACCTCACCATCAATCCGATAGCTGACCAACGGCGCCACTTCTTCAAAGAAACCTCGCACATACGCCGGCATCACACGAAGTGTTTCGGCGGATTCCCTCTGCTTCTGAACGCCGAGGAGCAGACGTTTAACTTTACTACATACGACCAATTTTTGCTGCGTTTCGAGTTGGGTTGCGATATTTTCCACAGTGAGTTGGTTGTTGATGGTTTGGATTGAGGCATCGGTTTTATCCTCCGTGATGGCTTGCGTAATCAGTGCTGTCAACGAAATCTCACTGAATTGCTGACCGATGACATCAAAAACCTTATCGTCGCTCAGTTCCTCACGCATCTGTTCCAACTTCTCGAGTAGCACCTTCAACACCCGCCCTTCACGAGTATCTTGGGCGACGAGATTTAACAGAACGACCGTCCGTTTCTGTTTGTATCGGTGGATTCGTCCCATCCGCTGTTCAAGCCGGGCGGGATTCCACGGAATATCGTAATTGACCATCAGCCAACAGAATTGTAGGTTAATTCCCTCCCCGGCGGCATCGGTTGCGACCAGATATTGCGCCCCGCCTGAGTCGCGGAAGAACTCAACCTGTTCTTCACGTTCGTTGTATTTCATGCCGCCGTGGATTTGGGCAACCTTTCCAGCAAAACCCAACGCCTCCAAGCGTCTGGTGACAAACGCTAGCGTGTCGCGATGCTCGGTGAAAATAAGTACCTTCGTGTCAGGATAACCCTTCAATGCCTCCCACAGCTTCTCAAACTTACTTTCAGCTTTCAGGTCGTAAACGGCCCTTGCCAATTTGGTAAGCCGTTGAACGTGGTAGATTTCGGCTTCCAAATCCGCAATCGATCGGGCGGTTGTCGCTTGAGCAAGATTTTCATCAGCGTGTTCTGCCTCTTCCTTGCCATCAACGCTCTCTTCTTCATCACCCGTTTTTATATCTCTGATGTCGATGTCTGTCAGTTCCGCTTGTTCAGTTTTCAACCCCTCCGCAGACAGCCGCCCTTCGTGAAGCTCACGAAGAGTTGCTTGAAGTTTTTCCCCCCGTCTGATTAGGCTTTGCCACAATGCGAAGGTTGAGCTAGCGAGCCGCCGCTGTAGTACCATCATCGCTAGCCGTGCCGCGGTCTGGTTGTACTGCCCAGCGAGATCAAAATGGTTCTCACAATACGCGGTAACCTCATCATATAGCGCCTGCTCGCTAATCTCCCCCTGTTTGAGTGGATAGGCAATGGTCCGACTCTGACGCAGTGGGTAAATCGGTTTTTCATCAAAGGTAATCATTTCCTCCTTCATGCGCCGGAGGAGGTGTTTTGACCTTTCCCCTTCACACAACCGATTAAATGCCCCTTGTGCGGCGAGTCGTTCGGGCAAAAGCAATCGCCACAGAAAATAGTACGCATCTTTTTTTCCCATGTGCGGTGTTGCTGTGAGCAATAACAGACTATTTCCATCCGCAGCAATCCGTTCTGCAAGTTGGTATCGTTTCGATTTCGTCACTGCCCCGTCCGACTCATATCGTGCCGATAGCTTATGGGCTTCATCAAAGACAACCAAATCATACGACGGTGCTTCAAAGAGATATTGCTGCATCCCCTCCTGCCGCAACGTATCGAGACTCACAATCGCTAAGCGGTTTTCCGAATCGACAAAGGGGTTCGCGGCTGCGGCATCCGCGCTAGATAAAATCCGAAATTGGAGTCGAAAACAGACCCGTAATTCGCGTTCCCAGTTCCCAATGAGCCCGGCTGGCGGCACAATCAGCACCCGTTTCACCTGTCGCCGCAGTAACAGCTCTTGGATATAGAGTCCTGTCATGATTGTTTTGCCAGCACCGGCATCGTCAGCCAGCAGGAACCGCAACGGGAAATGTTTCAGCAGATGATCATACACCGCGATGAACTGATGCGGCAGCGGATCGATCAGCGATGTCTCTGTGGCAAAGATGGGATTGAACAGATAGGCGTGTTGAAGTCGATACGCCTCAGCAATCAGTCTCACCAGATTCGCATCCGCTCGAAAAGGAGGATATACAATTTCAAAACGCCTTTGCAGTTCTGCTATGGAACAGGTAAATGGCTCCGCATCACCCTCAAAAAAGAGTTGTACAAACCGATCGTGGGGTTCAACCCGACGGATAACCTTTTCTTTTTCTTTTTTTTGATACCTGTCGATCAGATATGTGCCGGGTTGGAGATTGTCGGGCTGCATTGTCTGTGTTTGATGTGATATGGGATCCATTGCTATTTTTTGTGTAAACACAAATGGAGGAATCTTCTAACGTATAGGATTCACCCGAGTGTGTTATTGTGAACCCCCTGCTTTCTGCAATTCATCGAGGAGACGAACAATATCCCGGTAGCACTTGTCGAAAGAGTCTGCGCGACGGGCTTGGTCCAGGTCAAAGTGGGCTGTGAGCGCGGGTTGATCAAGGGTTTCTCGATACGTTTCACCCCTCTCCAACCCCTGTCTCAACCATTCCTTCGCCCCGCGGATTGCCTCCGGATCGTTCGGGGGTTGGAAATCGTTTCTTAAACCTCTTTGTCCCTGAAGTGACTCAGCGGCTGCAAGAAACCACGCCTCGAACTCATGTTTTGCTAACACGACAGCAATCGGCAGATCGCTGCGCACTTCTGACGCTCGACAAAGCAGCACTGGTCCCGTTCGCGCTGGGCAGTCTTCGTCGCTGTCGATGAGGATAAATATAGCCCCTTGGCCTCTAATATTCCGCGCTGCTAATTTGACAGCTCGTTCAAGTTCACCCGGCTTAATAACCTTAGCCCTAGAAACCCGAATTGGGTGCGGCATACCAATCCCCAACTCTGGATAAAGACTCTCAGCGATGCGCCGAATCAGGATTGGCACGGCTGCCACTTCGCCATGTCCTTCGACAATGCAACCGATTTGGACCGTCATCCGTGTTTTTCCTCCTTCGTTCGACTCAATTTTCTCTTGTCGAAATCGAAAATACGGAGTTGCTTCGCCTTTGCACCGGAAATGACAGATGCCGGATCGGGTTGTAATTGATTGAGACGTAGGAGTTCGCCTGCTGTAAACAGCTGCTCGCGCACTGCCGCCCTTCCTCCTTCGTGCACACTGGCAATTGTCGCGGTGCCATTGTGCGATTTAACCGCGAGAATTGACTCCACTCCCAGGCCCTTGTTATCGAGCAGGTCTGGACTGTGGCTGGTAACAATAATCTGTATCTTGGCGGCAGCGTCCTGAAGTTCATCAAGCAACACACCTGCCGCTGCCGGATGAAGCGCGATTTCAGGCTCTTCAATGCCCACAAGCAGCACCTGTTTTTTTGCGTTGGGATTCCCCTGAAACAGTGCGACAAGGATTCCCAACACGCGGAGTGTGCCATCAGACATATTGTTTGCGAGAAAGCGCCATGGGTATTTTGAACCTGCGACATCCTGTCGGAACTCTAACGTCTCCTTTGGACCAATCTCTCTGACTTCTACTCCATGCACGCCAGGGACAACCGCCGCGAGATATTCCTCTATGCGTTCCTTCGCAGCCGGTGTCAGTTGGGCAAGGACACTTGTAAGGTTACTTCCGTCGCGAATAAGTAGGTCGCCCGGATCGGGTGCTTGGAGATCTCGGATTTTATCGGGGTTGAGACTATAAAATCCCATCTTAGAAAACGCTTCGTAGACAGGACGGAATTCTGTCAATCCGGAGGCGTTGACCAGGTAGAGCCGATCCGTTGCAGCAGCCGGTGCTACATCCACACTTGTCTCGGCCACGCTGCCATTCTGAACATGGAAGTATTCCTCTTGAGTGAAGAGGTCTCCACGCCAAAGTCTGCACTCTTCTCTCTGAACCTCGTACCCTCCACGTGGACGAGCACCGATGCGAAAGGCGTAGTGTCCAGTCATACCTTCGGGCAAGATGAAATCAAGGCGAATGCTGAAATGATTGGGATGCCCACCAGAGCGGCGGCGGACCTCGTTAATTCCGCCTCGATCGCGTATAGCGTGATCTAACGATGAATCCAACGCATCGGCGACGAATCGCAGAGCATCCAGAAAATTGCTCTTGCCCGCGCCGTTAGGTCCTACCAAGAACATCAATGGGCGCAGCTTCACATCGCACGCAGCGATATTCTTATAGTTTTTTAGAACAACTCTTGTGATAAACGTTGAATTTTTCATGTCAAGGCTCCACTCTTACCCCCAGAATCGATGAGACGGGCAATGGATCGCCAAGTAGGGAACAACAATCGCTGTTCCCTAATCCTCAAAAGAACATAGATAGGCACCTATTATACCCGATTGCAAGGGAGGCTTTCAATCGAAAATTGAGAGCAGTTGGGCCTTATACTTTCTACCGTTGACACCCCATCTCCGATGTATTATCATGTAAGAAAGACTTTTTTCCATTCAATTTTGGCGATACATTAGGAGAACGTGATGAAAATAACAGGGTTTGAAACAATTCCAATACGGGGACGCGCGATGGTTTTGAAGATGTTCACCGACGAAGGCTTGGTCGGCTTCGGTGAACCGATGAATTACGCGCATTGGCGTCCGGTGGCACAGGCAGTGGATGATATGGCAGAGTATCTGGTGGGCAGGGATCCCTTACAAATCGAAGATCACTGGCAGGCGATGTTCCGATCCAGTTACAGTCGGAGTATGCCGGTGCTGGTCGGTGCGCTAAGTGGAATTGAGATGGCGATGTGGGATGTGTTCGGCAAAGCGGTGGGGCTGCCGGTATGGAAACTGCTCGGCGGTTCAGTCCGTCGACGCATCCGTGTGTATACGGCTGCAGGCGGCACAACACCACAGCAATGTGCAGAGAACGCACGCACCGCTGTCGAAGCAGGGTTCAGCGCGGTGAAGATGGGAGGGGCGCAGGGCCCTGTGCGCTTTGTGGATACGCCGAAGGCGATTGATACAATGGTAGCGCGGGTAGCGGCCGTGCGCGAAGCGGTAGGCGATGAGGTCGATATCGCTGTTGATCTCCATCGGCGGTTCAGTCCCACGATGGCGACGATTTTCGTGAAGGAGTTAGAACCGTTACGCCCGCTGTTTGCCGAGGAGCCGTGCCATCCGGAGAACAACGAGCCGCTGTTGGCGTTATCGCGCTCAACGACGGTGCCGATTGCGACGGGGGAACGCCACTTAACGCGGTGGAGTTTCCGTGAGGTGATTGAGCGCGAGATGTGTGCCATTTTGCAGCCCGATATTCGACACTCCGGCGGGATAATGGAATTAAAAAAGATTGCGACGATGGCGGAGATTCACAATATGGCGATTGCTCCCCACAACGCAGCCGGCCCGATCGGGGTGGCAGCGTCGGTGCACGTCATGGCGACCATACCCAACCTGCTGATTTGCGAGGGAGGACACAATCGGGGTCAAGGATTATTCAATACTCCGCTGACCCTGAAGGACGGGTTTATTGAGCTGCCGACGGAACCGGGGTTAGGTGTGGATATGGAAGATGAAGCCATCGAAGCGTTTCGGGATGATACCTTCCAATTGCGGGGGATGTTCTGGCACGAGGACGATGGTTCCTTTGCGGATTATTAGATGAAAATGGCACAATCTACCGACGTCAATTCAACAGAGGGTGTGCTATACATCGTAAGCACCCCGATCGGCAATCTAGAGGACGTCACGCTCCGGGCGTTGCGTGTGCTCAAAACGGTCGATCTCATCGCTGCGGAGGACACCCGCCACACGCGCCGCCTGCTTGCCCACTATGAGATTCATACGTCGATGACCAGCTACTTTGAGGGGAACCAGATCCAGAAGGGTGAAAAGCTAGTCGCGCGATTAAAAACGGGGGAGTCGATCGCTCTGGTATCCGATGCGGGTACACCGACGATATCGGATCCCGGATATCGGCTGCTGATTCAGTGCATCGAAGCGGCTATCCCTATCGTTCCGATTCCGGGGCCATCTGCTTGTATTGCGGCGGCTTCGGTTGCAGGGTTGCCGCTGCACAATTTCGTCTTTGAAGGTTTCCTTTCGCCGAAGTCGGGGAGACGGAAACGCCAACTCACGGATTTATGTGAAGAAAAACGAACCCTTATCTTCTACGAATCTCCACATCGGGTGATTTCGTTCCTGCAAGATGTTCTGGAAGTGTTCGGCGATCGGCAGGTTTCCGTTGCGCGTGAGTTGACGAAAAAGTTCGAGGAAGTCTTCCGGGGCACGATGGCCGAAACGATTGAGAAACTTCGAGGAACGCCGCCACGGGGGGAGTTTACCATCGTGATTGCGGGAGCTCCTTCAAGTAAGGAATAGCGCACTACCTGAGCGCATATCTATCGGACAAAACTGAAATAAATTGAATAATTCCGATGAAATAGCTAACCAATCATAATGCAAACCTTTAGTAGTATAGTGAGTTAGCTCTTACGTTCAGGTGTCTTAAAAAGGAAAGGAGCCTATTCCGAATGATATCGAAATTTATATCTTTGTGCCAACTGCTGACTGTCTTGGCAATGTGGGGACTTATAGCCTTAATCTACACAGGCTGCGGCAGCAACGATGATGATTTCTATGCTGAGGCCACTGACGCCGATGATGATTACGGTTATGGAGGATTCGACTTTCTTCCTTCGGGGTTGAACCCTCCAAACGGTGCAGCCTTTGACGATGTATTCTTTAAGGATCATGGAACCAATCCATTTATTGATACGGAAGATGACCATTTTTCGACGTTTGGTATGGATGTAGATACCGCCTCCTATTCCGTCATGCGACGCTACCTCCGAGATGGTTTCCTGCCTCCACCGGAAGCTGTGCGCGTCGAGGAATTTGTCAACGCCTTTGATTACAATTATGAACCCCCGTCGGATGGGGCGTTTGCCGTCCATATTGAAGGTGCACCCTCCAAATTTGGTGAAGGTAAGCGGCTGCAATTATTACGAATCGGCATCCAAGGACGGGTTGTCCCCACTGAGAACCGGAAAGATGCGACATTGACTTTCGTAATTGATGTCTCCGGTTCCATGTCTATGGAAAATCGGTTGGAATTGGTAAAACAAGCGTTGACGCTTCTGGTTGAGGAACTTCGACCCGGGGACGAGGTGGGCATCGTTATTTACGGTTCTCGCGCCAAGGTCTTACTTTCGCACACAGGGATTGAGGAACGTAAAGAAATCATCGCGGCGATTAATTCCCTAGCACCGGAGGGCGCGACCAATGCCGAAGAGGGGCTTCGCATAGGATATGATCTCGCCCTAAAGAATGCACGGTTTGGTAACATCAACCGGGTTATTCTTTGTTCGGATGGCGTTGCCAATGTTGGGGAAACGGGGCCCGATGCGATCCTCAGAGAGGTTCGCGCCTACGTTGAGGAAGGAATAACGTTAACGACGGTTGGTTTCGGTATGGGTAATTTCAACGATATCCTGATGGAACAACTCGCTAACAGGGGAAATGGCAGCTACGCTTATGTCGATAGCCTCAACGAGGCAAGACGGATTTTTGTAGAGAATCTGACCGGCACGCTACAGGTTATCGCCAAAGATGCCAAGGTCCAGGTCAATTTCAATCCCCAGGTCGTCAGCCGCTTTCGCCTGCTCGGTTATGAGAATCGTCGTCTCGATCATGAAGATTTCCGGGACGATGATGCGGATGGCGGGGAGATTGGTTCAGGTCACAGCGTAACGGCACTCTACGAGATTAAACTCCATGAGAGTGCCTTGGGGCAGCTGGCGACGGTATCGATACGGCACGAGGATCCGGATACCCGTCACGTCGTGGAAATCAGCGAGGATATCTTTGCTGCAGAGCTTGCAGATGTTTTTGAAGATGCATCCCTCAAATTTCAATTGGCTGCTGCCATCGCGGAATTTGCCGAAATCCTACGGGACAGCTTCTGGGCACAAGAGGGGAGTTTGGAGGTTGTACACCAACTCCTTGAAGGCATCTTGCCTCAAATCCATGACGAGCGAGGCGATGAGCTGGTGCGCCTCGTGAACCAAGCGGCACGTTTTAAGGCACGGAATGTGGAGTAGGCAGGGTGGAAAAAAATGGTTTGCGACAGGTGCACTGGCTGGATTCTGCCGTGGAGGATGTGTTGCCATAGTAGGGACCTTTGATACTAGTGTTGTCGGTTGGATTGAACGGGCACCGTGAAACCCAACACCCTCGCTGTAGGTTGGGCCTCCTAGCCCAACCGTTGCAAACTCGCACCAATTGTTAGGATTATCCCCTCTCCATCCCTCACTAGCAAGTACCTTCCCATCCGGCGAAAACGCCACAGTGGTGCCCCAATCCGTATGCCCCTCCAGGATTGCCTCGAGTTTTCCGGTGTCCGTATCTCACATCTCACAACCGAACTACCTTGGAAAACTCGGTTTCTGAGTTTTTCTGGCAAATTTCTGTTTCACTTTATGCTATCGGGATGATACCCTATATATTGTCAGTTTTTTCAATTGAGCTTTTATGGAAAACAGGAGGCAGGTCATGGGAACGGATGCAAACATCCACACTTTAATAATTACCGGCGGACACGGTTTTGAGCAAGAACCGTTTTGGGAGATGTTCAATAGTTTCGATAATTTCAGCTACGATACTGCTGTCTTCCCAGATGCGTTCGAGCACTTGAACGTTGAAACAGCAAGGAATTACGATGCGCTCATCTTTTACGATATGTGGCAGGAGATTACCGCTGACCAGCAGACAGCATATCTTGAAATACTGAATCGCGGTAAACCGATTGTGTACCTGCATCATGCCCTGATTTCGTTCCCAGAGTGGGATGAGTTTGATCGAATCGTCGGTGGGGTTTGGGAGCAAGGTAAAGGCACGGTGAAACACAACGTGCAATACACCATCCAAATTGCCGACCCCAATCATCCGGCAACAAAAGGGATGCAAGATTTTGAGATTGAAGATGAGACATACGGCAATTTCGCCGCCAATCCGGACGTGCATGTCCTACTCAAGGCGGAACATCCGGAGAGCGCACCGGTGATTGGTTGGACCCATCGATACGGTAATTCCCAAATCGTATACATCCAGCTCGGGCACGATAGACTCGCTTACGGCAATCCGGGGTATCGCCAGCTCGTCGATCAGGGAATTCGTTGGGTGGTGGATGCAGAAAACTAGAGACAGATAAAATCCAAGCAGTTCGTTCAAAGAATCTGTGGATGTAAACTGTATGAAGCAGCACCATGAGGAAGCAAGCACTGCCATACCTTGTCGGCGATCGATACGAAATTCAGCTGAGTGCAAGCGATGAAGTTGCTTCCTTGGATCTTGTGAATCTATTTCCGATAACATATCATTTTGAAACGGTGGTTGGGGTGCGGCGATTATAAATAAATCATCGTAGATTTGCGTCTCTATCTGTGTTTGGAGGAGTTTATGAACATTGAATATCGTGCCCCGCGCAACGAAACTGAACTTAACGATACAATTGAATGCAGCGTTTGTGCTTTCGGGGACGTAGGGGATAGACGATATCGCTTTACAAACATTGTCAAACAAGATCCGTGGTTTGATCTCAATAACACGCGCGCCTGCTTTGTGGATGGGAAGGTCGCTAGCGTTGTACAGGTCTTTGACCGTCCCATGCGTATTGCGAATGGTGTCGTGCGGATGGGGGCAGTCGGCAGCGTTGGCACAGATCCGACGCATCGTCGCGCCGGCTATTCATCGGGAGTGCTGCGGGATAGTATCCGGTATATGCGAGCGGCGGGTTACGATCTCTCGATGCTGTCTACAGGCATCCAATCGCATTATGCCAGAGCGGGTTGGGTAATTTATCCGACCTACAGCATGGAGGTGCTCCTGCCCCCAACACTTGGAGAAGTACCTGCTGATGTGACTATCGAGCAGTATGAGCCGAATCGAGATTTGCCGGTGTTGCCAGTAATTTTCGACCAGTTTAACGCTGAGCGAACGGGGACGTTTGTTAAAAATGCTGCGTATTGGGTCAACCGCCCCACGTGGAGGCCATACGATTCGTCGCTGTATTGGGTTGCTAAGCGGGCGGGAACACCTGTCGCCTATCTGCTAGTTGAACAATGGATGGTAGGTGAATTTGGCTATCTTCCAGATGCAGAGGGGGCGATGATTGCATTATTCAGTCACTTCTTCTGTTGTGCGAAAACGGAAGGAGTTCAGGAAATCAGCGCACTAGCACCGTCGGAGAGCCGAAAGATATTCGAGACAATGGGGTGCTCTGTTCGGAGACGCGAGCGGAGCAATATTATGGTTTTAATCACCAACTTTGAATCGCTGTTGACAAAGATTAAACCGTTGTTGGAGGTAAGGCTCAGGGGTTCGGATTTTTCGGACTGGAGGGGAGCTGTTCGCATCCGCTACGAGGCCGATGAACGGACGTTAATTATTCGGGATGGAGAAATCAGTATTGTACGGAACAGCGTGTCGCCGGAGATAAACCTCTTCGTCAGTCAAACGCAGCTGTTGAAGCTGCTATTTGGGAATATAAGCCCCGAGGAGGTGGTTTTTTCCAACGATTTACAGATTCGCGCAATTGGTCTACTTGATGCGCTTTTTCCAGCGGGTGAACTATTTATATGGTGGCTAGATCGATTCTAATCGAGGATTGTCTGAATCAGGATTTTTTGTCTGCTACTCACAACCGTTATCTAGCAGGCAAGGGTGATTGTCTGAATCAGGATTTTCAGGATTAAAGGATTCTCAGGAGGGGGGGATTGGCGGGGGATACCTCTAACCAGCTGCCTTTACTAAATATTTGTCTGATACTCACATGATACTCACAACCGTTATCTAAAAGAGATATAACATTGATGTTTTTAAATGTTGAAGATCTTTGGAGAATGTGGTAGATCCTTCTTGTCAGGTTAGGCCTCTGTTAGCGGCAGGCTAACAATCTCTCACCTAACAGAGGCCTAACAACCGTACCTAACAATCTGCCTGACAAGCCGGAATCCTGAGAATCCTTTAATCCTGAGAATCCTGATTCAGACAAAAAACGGAATAAGGGTCATGCCGGTCCGACGAAGGCGATTCAAGGGGCAATCGGCGTGAGGGGGCCGGTGGTGTTGAATCTGGCTGAGACCCATTTGGGTGAGCTATTCCAGTGGATTACAGGGGGATGAAGAGAAAGCGAGACATTCATTGATGAGCAAATGCGGTAGGGGCAACCCTTGTGGTTACCCTTTTTTCAGATTGGAAGAACAGAGGGTGAGCCTTAAAATTGCGTCATGATCTGATGATAGATATCAACAGCTTTCAAAACCTGTTCACACTCAACCCATTCGACTGCGGCGTGCGCCTGATCAATACTGCCGGGACCAAAAACAATAGAAGGAATACCGACAGAGGTAAACTTGCTGGCGTCGGTGCCGTAGGGAACGCCTGTTATCTCCGATTTCCTAATCACGGATTCACATGCACTGACAGCGACCTGCACGATGCGCGCATCTTCTGGCGTTTCCATCGGGTTATCCATAAGATACGGCGTCTCCATCGTAACATCTAAATCCGAATCGGCGGCTTGCGCCCGCGCCAACCGTTCCTGAAACGGAACGAGGGCTTCCTCCGGTGTTTCGCCGGGGATGACGCGACGGTCAATATCAATGATACATTCGTCTGGTACGAAGTTGACCTGCACACCCCCGGAAATGACGCCGATATTGAGCGTTGGGCTCCCGGTAAGCGGATGAGTCATAGAGTCATAGGTCGGCGCAATTTCCTCCTCAATTGCACGGATTATTCGGGTCATTTTTGAAATGGCATTTATACCAAGATACGGCTTGGCACTGTGAGCGGCGACTCCTTTGACGACGATGTGGAAACGTGCCAACCCCTTGTGTGCACGGATAACCGCCAATTCGGTTGGTTCAGAGATGACCGCTGCCTCCGCCTTGATAGTTGCCGCCAATTGCAGTGCCCCCTGAAAACTGTACTCTTCATCTACGGCACCGGCGTATTTGATGGTGCACGGAGGTTTGACCCCTGCCTCCTTGAAACGCTTCATCGCGTGTATCATGGCGACGCCCCCGGCTTTGGTGTCGCACGCCCCGCGCCCGTAGAGCAGGCCATCGCGAATATGCGGTTCATAAGGTGGAATGGTCATAACACTGACAGAAGCGGTGTCCATGTGGCATTCAAACAGCAGCACGCGGTCTGGGTTTTCACCTTCCAACGTGGCGATGATATTGCTTCGCCCCGGTAACACCTCGTCCGTCTCATAGGGGATATTCAAGGCATCGAAGAAATCGGCAAGATATTCAACCATACCACTTTCTCCGCGTTCCCCGCCGGGTAGACTGGCGTTTATGCTCTCAATCGCCACAACATCTTGCAGCGTGGCGAGGACTTCATTATCACTACGTACCCACGATTGGCTCATTAAATTTCTCCTTCTTATCAAAAATCCTTTAGGGGTAACCCCCATTCCCCCCGCTTGCGGGGTTGCGTCCCCCGTTGCGTCCTCCCTCCGCTTGCGGGGGGACCGAGGGGGGTAAAGGTTGCAACCCATTTAGATAGAGACGGTGGTACTGCAGCAAACGGTTAGCAGGGGTAAACTCCGCAACGGTTTTCCCACACTCCGACGGGAGCGTGTTGGGGTGAAAATCCCTCACACAAAATAAGTATACCCTATTTTGTGATTGTTAGGCTCGAGAAGCCGTCAGGCTATCAAGCACCTAACAATCAGACAACTTCAACCGTTGTTTGAATGAATACCGTTTGCCAATCTGTATCCCTACCTCAAAAGATGGGGTTTTAGATCGGAAGATTCTGATAAAACTTTGCGCGGCATTCACATATATCTGATTTGCCACTTTGTACTCTCAGGCTAGGTGTTTTGGGGTACTTTAATCTTTCCAACGATACATCTTTCTCGGTGTTGGGTCCGCCTTTGCCGCCTCCCAAGCATCTATCCAAGCTTGGTGGTCTTGCCTTACCCTTTTTGGCTGTTCTCCGCTGCGTACCTGAATACCGGGCAGTGGTCTGCCACCCGGTTTTCGCGCATCGTGCCAACGGAGATCTAAACTCCAGCGAACCTCATCCGACAAATTCGGAAGTGAACCGTGTGGGGTTCGGCAGTGGATGAAAATCACTCCACCTTTCTTCACCGGTATCGTCACCGGCTCACCTTCGGGCATGACCTCCGGAGCAATCATCCAGCCGTAGGGGCACCTCACATGCCTCCGAATCCCGCCGCGATGCAGCCCCGGATAGAGGTGTATTGTTCCGTTTTTTACGGTTGCGTCTACGAGAGGAATCCACGTCGTCACAACAAGTGTATCGTCCGCCTCCGGCAGCAACACAGCGGCATCTTGATGGAACGGCGACTGTTGTATCCAATTATCAAACCCTTCGTCCATCAGGGGTTCAGGCAATTTTGGTCGTACATGATGCGTTGGATTGCAGTAAATCTCTGGGCCGATAATTGATTCAAGCAAATCCAGTAGATTCGGGTTATGCAGGAAATCGAAGATTGGACGGCGCAAATTCACCGGAAATGATACCTGCCCCTGAAGGGAGTCCCCTGCCTCTTTGGTCAACCAAGCGATACGCCGCTCGAAAGGCTGCACCTCATGACGTTCTCCTATTTTTTTGTCCGCGTATAGTTCATCGGCAATGGTATCAATAAGCACCTCAAAGTCCGCAATCAACGGATTCAGGTCTTCATCACTTAACGCATTTTCCACAACCAGATAGCCGTTCTGATGAAAGGCTTCGACCTGTGCTTGCGTGAGTTTCATTAACGCGTCCTCTCTGAAAGTAATCTGAAGTTGTTGCCTTTCCAATAGGTCAGGGGCAATTTGCGTATCTGTTCCGAATTAAGGACGTATCCCCGATAAAATCGCTTCCGCCAACTCCATTGTCTTAATTGCCTCATCTAGATTGGCTGCGGGAAGTGAAACCGGTTGGTCTGCTTTGATGCAATCGAGGAAATATCGGTTCTGTTCCTCTGTACCGCTAGTCCCCGTGCCGCTCAACTGATGCTGCTTACCGTCGCAAAAAACAGTTCCCGCCGACACCCCTTCGAGATAGGCGGAGATGTCCCGTCCGTGAATCTCATAACGTTCGAGGCGGGCGTCTGTTGTGTAGTTAGCGGCAAGGTGGGCAACGCAGCCATTCTCGAATAGGATGAGTGCGGCGTGGACATCTTTGTAGTTGGAAATTGTGCGGCGCACGACGCTGTGCACCTCTTCGACCTCTGCACCTGCGATGGCACGAACGATGTCAAGCGCGTGTATGGGCGTTTCGAGAAACAGGTTGTCCATCAGATGTTCGGGAAAACGACCTAATTTTATGAATGCGGTTACGCTTTTGTGGAACTCTCCAACAAGTTGTGTGACGGGGCCTCGCGCTTCGACCATCTCTCGCGCTTTGACGATAATGGGATGAAAACGACGATTCCAGCCGACCATACCTTTAGCACCTGTTCGGGCGGCAGCATCGCGCAAAGCGGTGGTCTCTGCGACACTCAGCCCCGGCGGCTTCTCCATCAGAGTATTGACGCCACGCTCCAGACAAGGGAGGGCCGCCTGCCCATTGAGGTGTGCCGGCGTTGCGACAAACACCGCATCGAGCGACTCAGCATCTAGCATCTCATCTACACTAGCATAGCGTCCCTCTATGTTGAACTCAGCACCAGCGGCATTTCTCGCTGCCTCAATCGGATCACAAACGGCAACTAGTTCTACATCGTCAAATTCTTGGAGAACGCGGACATGCCCTCGACCACGTCCACCACAACCGATTAAGGCAACCTGTAATTTCGACATAAATTTTTCCCTCCATATCTCATCACTGTTCGCCTGCCTGTTGCGGGCGTGGCAGCAAATGAAAGGGTTTTGGTTCACTAGTTAAGACTTATGCAGTTGAATGTTCAAATCCTCGTAGGTCGGTGACTCATCACATACTGGGTGTGTCACTCGACAGTGTTTGGTAAATTGAGCCGGGTGTTGTTGCACAACAGTGTCGGCATCTATACGAATCCCGCCGCCCGATGAATCGGGCAACTCCAGTTCGTCGGACAGGAGTCGGCGCGCTCCGCGTGCCCACCCTCCGCTTGCACCCCTCCCCATTTATGGCTGAAGTTGCCGTAAATGTTGTTCGGCATCTTCTTTCCATTCAGCGGGTGGGTTCAGTTCAAGGAATTTTTTCCATCGATTAATTGCTTGCTGCGTTTTGCCGGTGTACTCATACATCAAAGCGAGATTATAGTTTGCTGTCAAATTCTTTGGATTTAATTGAATCACAATTTCAAACTGCTCTGTCGCTGCACCGAGCTGATCCAGATAGTAGAGCGTACTTGCGTAGTTAAGCAACGTTGCCACATGGTTCGGTTGTAGCTCCAACGCTTTCTCCAATGTTTCCTTAGCACGCCCAAAGTCTGTGCTATGATTACTGTAGAGATCGCCGAGACGTTGATAGGCTGCGACGGATTCTGGATCGATTTCAAGCTCCTTTTCAAAATAGCTGATCGCTTCCTTATACTCACCTGCCCATTCCGCAATTAATCCAAGGTGAAGATAGATACCTGTATACTCTTTATTGAATTGAAGGGTTTTTAGAAATATTTCTTTGGCGTCTTGGCGTTGATCCAAATCTATGTACGTCATGCCGAGATGGTAGTGTGCATCAGAATTGTTCGGTTCAAGGGCAATCACTCGTTTGAAATCCTCTGCAATCTGACCGTATCGGTAGAGCATGTCACCAATCTGTTTGTAGCGACGGGTGATCAATCCACGATAGAGGTAGGCTGGCGCATAATCATTTTTTAAATCGATGGTCTTGTTGTATTCCTCAACCGCCCTCGCCGCATAGGTATCATAATCTTCCAACGTTTCAGCATAACGGTCTAACAAACGAGCGTAGCGGAAGTGCCAGTCGAAATGTCCATCATCATATCGGTTAGCGAGTCCTAAGTGCTTGATAGCTTTTTCGGTTGCCTCGCGTTCTTCAAAAAGTACCGCGAGGTCGTACTGCGCCTGCGGATGGTTGGGTTCGATTTCCAAACCGGGTCCATATACACGGATAACGTTATCTTTATTGCCTCGTTCAAGATAAAGTTTTCCAAGGCGAAGGAATGGATCTGCCTTGGAGGGATCGAGTTTGATTATCGTTTCATACTGCTTGATGACGTTATCCGTGTTTCCTTGCTGTTCATACAAGGACGCGATTTGATAGTGGGCATCAAGATGATCCGGATTGAGACGAATCGTTGCCAAGAAGGCATCAAGGGCTTCCTCAAAGTGTCCTAATTCAACATGCAATATGCCTGAAAGATAGTATGCCTCAACATTTGTGGGATCGATTGCGGTTAACCTCGTCAGCATCGTCAGTGCGCTTTGCTGTTCATCCTGCTCACGATAAATTTGTGCCGAGCGCATCAGGGCATCCCTATGATTCGCATTCAGTTCAAGGGTTCGCACATAAAGGCGCAACGCATTTTCAGCCTCTCCTGATGCTTCGTGGCTGCGTCCAAGCAGATACGTCGCTTTGATGTTCCCCGGATAGATGAGGAGGAACTTGTTAAAAGGCTCAATTGCTAAGTCATATTGCCCTGCATCGAAAGCCGATTTGCCCTGATTGAAGAAATATCGTTCTAGCTCCGGGTCCGATTCAATTGTACGCTTATAGGCTGCTCTTGCTTTTTCCCGACTTCCCTGTTGGTAGTAGGCATCTCCCAAAAACCGATAAACCTCCAGCAGATGTTCCGGTGCGAATTCGACCTCCAGCTGGGTCTCATCAGACTCAATCAACGCAATCGTCTTTTCATAATATCGGATAGCAGCAGCCAAGTTGCCCGCGTCAGCCTCAATTTGAGCGTAGTAGAACGATGCCCGTGGATCATCGGGGATAACCGCCAAAAACCGTTTGAGGATAGATTTCGCTGCGCCCCTCCCCATCAATCCGGCGTGATAGGGACCTAGCTGTTCTATAAAGTAATCCTTAAGAGACGCATCTGCTTCGATTGCCTGTTTGTAGTGCTCAATTGCCATTCCTTCCTCCCCTGCGGCGTAATAGATTTCGCCGAGTTGAAGGAGTGCGGCGGTGTGTGTCGGGTCAATGGTATCGATAATACGTCGGAATATGTCAATTGCACCTTCTTCGTTCCCTGCTTGGACGAAAATTGTGCCGAGCTCGTACAAGTCTTCCGCGGTATACGGTTGGTATTTCTGTCCTGCCTCATATTCACCCCAGGCATCGTCAAAGAAGCCTTCCTTTGCGAAGACTTGACCTAGTTTGAAGTGGGCGGGGGCAAGTTTTGGGTCGCGGTAAATTGCTTCCTCGAAGGCTTCTCTGGCAGCGTTGTCATTTCCCTGTTTGAAATGGGCCAATCCGATTCCGTAGTAGGAACGCGCCCATTTTTTGTTGATTTTTTGCACCGCTTGAAACGCCTCCAGTGCGGCTTCGGGATTATCCTGTTGGAGGTGAATTTCACCGAGCCGATAGTAGGCAGGGTAGTACTTGGGATTCAATTTCAAACACGCCTCCATCGCTTGGGCCGCGAGTTCTAACTTTTCCTGCTCTTGATAGATAGCACCAAGACTGAAGTGTGCCTGCGACAGAGTCGGAACGAGGAGGATGGCCTGCTCAAATTGGTTCGCTGCCTTTTCAAAGAGGCCAACGGTCTGCGTCATGTCTATTCTCCCCTGCGTAGCGTAAGCGTAGCCTAGACCATAGTGTAAACCTGCGTTGACGTGTTCCGTCTCTGCATCGGTCTCATAAAGGGAAATTAGGAGTTCGAGGTGCCCTTTCTCTTTCCACTTGTTGATTAGGTCTCGATGCTTTTTGACCTGTTTTTCCGGTTTTTTCTCTTTCAGGACGTTACGGTAATCTTTTTCAACCGCTTCGCTACCTGTCGCAATCGGAGGTGTTACGATTAAAACTATCAAGATCGCGGGTAGGTATCGAAATAGCATAGGCTTGAATGATTTCATGGTTTTTCTCTTCCTCACTATGACGGTACGGTTAGACAGAATTGCTGCCAACTTTGCGCTGATTCAATGACATAGTAACCGCTAGTTTCATCGCTGCCTTCATACTGCTAGGATCTGCCTGATTTTTCCCGGCGATGTCGAATGCCGTGCCGTGGTCGACAGATGTCCGAATAATGGGAAGTCCCAAAGAGACGTTGATGGTGTGTTCAAAGTCAAGCAGCTTCATGGGAACATGGCCTTGATCGTGATACATCGCCACCACCAGATCATATGCGCCCCTAACCGCCTGCACAAAAATTGTGTCGGCAGGAAACGGTCCCTCACAGGCCAGACCCATATTCTGGGCGAATCGGATTGCGGGAACGATTAATTCAAAATCTTCGCTCCCAAATAACCCATTTTCGCCGGCGTGCGGATTGAGCCCACACACAGCAATTCTTGGGTGGGCAAAGCCAAGCGATTGGAGTGCCTCATTACCGAGCTGAATAGTACGCAGAATTCTGGGAGTGTCTAACTCGCAGGCGTTCCGTAGTGAACAGTGGGTAGAGACGTGAATGACCCGGAGGCGATCGTTGACGAGCAGCATCCGTGATTCTGCTGCCCCGGACAGGGCCGCGATAAATTCTGTATGGCCCGTGAAGTATTGATCGGTTAAAGCCACCGCTTCCTTATTCAAAGGAGCAGTTACCATAGCATCAGCCTGACCATCAAGGCAGAGCTGTGTCGCCGTACGGACATATTTGAGTGCAGCACGACCACAGTCGGCACTGAGATTTCCTATGGTAAACTGGAAGGGCTCAAGTTGGCGTAAATCCAGCAGGCACGCCTGTAAGGTTTCGGGACCTTTCTGCCCGGCTTTATAACAGGACCACTGTGCAACAATTTGTTTGCCATCTTGGACGATACAATCCGGTGGCTTCAGACCGATTCGCTTCCCCATCATGTGAAGAATGGCTGCATCGCCAATGACTACCCATCGAGCGGTATTTAACAATTCCTGATCCGCCAATGCTTTGAGGACAACTTCGGGACCGATACCAGCCGGATCGCCGGTAGTGATTGCAATTGTTGGTAATACTTCATTTTGCATGTCAGAGGGTTCTCCCTCTCAGTTTTTATATCTTAACCCAAGTTGTTAGTTGGATAGCCATGGAATTTTCACTCAAGCTGCCATCTAAAAATTACAGTCCAATCGTGACGCAGGTTTCAAAACCCCGATTTCATTGAGGGCAGGCCCTGTGCCACTATCTATTGCAATCCTCCCCGATAAAATCGGGATTCAAAGCAACTGGAGCTATGTTGGTTCAGCAGCTCATTGGTGCAATGAATGAGCTCTTGAACTCAATGGATTGATGGGACAAAAGTTACGGCATGCAGAGTATGCCTACTACTAGCAACTTGCGTTATCTTAGTACCACCGTGTCTTATCAACCACATTAATCAACGGTTCGCCTGCGACAAAACGTTTGAGATTTTCACAGAAGAGTTCAAAAACACGATTGGGTGCTTTCGGAGACTGACCGGCGTGATGTGGTGTAACGATAACATTTTCCATTTCCCATAGTGGACTATCCTGTGGGAGCGGCTCCGGATCCAAAGCGTCAAGACCAGCCCCGGCGAGCTCGTTCGCGCGCAGTGCTTCAACCAATGCGGCTTGGTCAACAATTTTTCCCCTTGCAATATTAATTAGGAATGCCGTTGACTTCATCGCCCGAAATTCAGCTGCGCCCATGATGCCCTCTGTCTCCGTCGTCAGCGGACAGCAGATAGCAACCCAATCCGATTGACTTAGCATGTCGTGCAGCCTATCGGTTTTCCAGAGAGATTCAACGTAATCGGGCTTGTGTGTCTGCGTCGGATCAACCGCGAGGATGCGCATATCAAAAGCGGTTGCACGCTTGGCGACCTGTAACCCGATGCTGCCAAGGCCAAGGATACCGATTGTTTCCCCGGCAATTTCGAGCACCGGCATATTTGCACGGCTTTCCCACACCTTCTCCATCTGCTGCTTAATCGTAATATTGAGTGTGCGCGTGAAAGCGAGGATAAGTGCCATGACATGCTCGGCAATATTAACCGCAGTTGTGCCCCGTGCATTTGCGAGGACGATATCGCTATTGATCAGTTCGGGGAATCTAAGTCCTTCAACGCCAACACTTCCGGTCTGAATCCAACGGAGTTTTTTGGCACGACGGATGAGTTCGGGCGTTGCTCGACCAAAAATAGCGTCCGCATCCTCAATCTCGCGTTGCAGTTCCTCATCCGTTGCCGGTGTCACAAAGTCGGCATCAGGAACGATTGCGCGGGCGGCTGCGAGCTGTTCTTCGCTCAAACGATGGGTGATAATTTTCATGGCTAATCCTTTCTTCTTTGGGTATTAGGACTGTGCACCGCACAGTTTTATCGCTTTGGGGATGTTGTTCAATACATCCCCTGCCATTAATCCGTGCATTCCGATTGATTCGGCGACGATGTCTCCTGCAAGTCCGTGGAGGTAGACGCCCAGCCGGGCGGCATCGAAGGGGGACACTTTTTGCGCCATCAACCCCGCGATGAGGCCTGTCAGCACATCCCCCATGCCGCCGGTTGCCATACCGGGATTTCCGGTTGAATTAATCCACACCTCTCCATTTCCGCGTGCAATGACCGTCGGTGCCCCTTTGAGGACAAGTGTAACATCGTGTGCGAGCGCGAATTGTTGGGCGATTCCAATCCGATCCCGTTCCAACGCTTCGACAGTTCCGCCGATAAGCCTCGCCATTTCGCCCGGATGGGGTGTGAGTACTGTTTGGGACGATAGCAATGAGAGAATCTCTTTTGATTTTGAGAGAGCGTTTACCCCATCGGCATCGATGACAGTTGGGGTATCGCTGTCGCGGATTAAGCTGTGAACGAGTGCAACGGTTTCAGGGTGTTGTGAAAGCCCAGGACCAATCGCGAGAACGGATTGGGTTCGCTCGACAACTTCAATGATATGTGATTTTGCTGCCAACGCCAAAGATCCCTCCCCTGTCTCAGGCAAGGGAAGCGTCATTACCTCGGTGAGTTTCATTTCCAAAATCGAATTGAGGCTTTTCGGGGTTCCGAGCGTTACTAAACCCGCCCCGACCCGCAAGGCTCCTGCGCTCGTCAAGGCTGCGGCACCGGTCATGCCGGTAGAGGCAGCGGCGACAAAAACACGCCCATAGGTGCCTTTGTGCGAATGCGTCGGACGCAGTGGTAGAATTCGCGCAGCGTCCGACGGTTGAGTCCAATTGATTTGAATATTTTGGGCATCAATGACACTCTGTGGGAACCCGATGTCAGCAATCTCAAGTTTGCCTGTGAGGGTTCCCCCCGGATGAATAAGGTTACCCCGTTTGGGAAGCCCCATGGCGACAGTATAAGCCGCTTGGATGCACGCCCCTTCCGCCCTCCCTGTGTCCGCCGCTAGCCCAGACGGAAGATCGATGGCAACCACCGGACGTCCCGATTCGTTGATACATGCAATGACCTCCCCAATAAAGCCGTGCACACCACCCCGCAACCCGGTGCCGAAAATAGAATCAACGATGAGATCCGATGACATAATTTGGCTTTTCAACCGTTTTAGTTCGTCTTCCGAAAGAATCCGAGTGATCGGCAGATTCAAATTTTGTACAATTTGCAGGTTGGTTAAGGCATCTCCAGCGAAGCTCTCTGGAGGCGAAACGAGGAAAATCTGAATCGGTTGACCGGCAAGCGCGAGTTGTCTCGCAACGACCAATCCATCGCCACCATTGTTTCCTTTGCCGACAACAATCGCGATACGCTGGCATTCGGGGAAGTATTGGTGGATGGCTCGGACAACAGCACTCCCCGCATGTTCCATCAATACGGCACCGGGGATGCCGATTTGCTCGATGGTTTGCTGATCGATTCGACGCATCTCTTGTGCGGTAACAACCTTCATCACCTCTCCTCACTTCCACGCGAGTGCGAAAACATCCATTGACATGGCGACAAGCCAGTGGACTGCTGCGCCGTAAATAAAAGACCGCGTTTCCAGAGCGAGGACACCAAGCACAATCCCTGTAACAATTGAGCCCATCGCTTCTGCAAAAGGTTTGCTAGCGTGCTTGACAACAAACGGGATGGTTTGAATGAGAATGCTATAATTGCCAAACTGTTTTTCCAACCCAAAGAGCATGAAGCCGCGGAAGAAAAACTCCCAACAGAACATGTAAACGCCATAAGAAATTTCGTACGCGATGAATACCTTCCAGTTGGTTCCAGCAACGTCCGAGAGCGGATATTTCTGCTGGAAAGCGGGGAAAAACTGCAAGGCTAGGGCAATCAGCGGCAGCATGAACAGCCACCCCCCAAGGACAAATCCCCAACCCAATTTGCCGTGAGTCAATCGGAAGCCGTAGTCATGGATTTTGTCCTTTATGCCAAATTTTACCACAAGGACGGGCAATAGCAACAGTGTGACCGCGCTCATCCAAAACCAGTAGAAGTACGGAAAAATTCTCCTGAGCGGATGCCGGATGAAGAACTTCCCAAAGTGCTGGGTAAAAACTCTTCTGCGCCCAATAAAACGGTACAATGTCAATAGCACAGATGCGCCAAGCAAGACAATTGTCGCCCGCCGATCCCAGGCGCGTAAGTATTTTTCCCTTTTTTCCTTTATCCAAGGATTCACGATTCTCCTCGTTTCCTCCGATCTTGCCACCCCGTGATTAGTATAGCATATCTCTCAAGGGCTTTCAACAGCGTATTTACCTGTCACTTACCCCCATTTTTTAAAGAGGTGTAATGTTGGTTGTTTTTGCGAGGTATAGATGTGAGGAAGGGTTGTCAGATATGGTAAAATACCTCCCTGTCTAAAAGTCTAAAATATCGTCTAACATATCGATTGTTTTAAACAAGGAGGTATTATGAAAGGCACCCACCGCCATAAGCGGGTGAATCCCAGTTCTATGATAACCACTCTGACCGAGATTTTCAACCCCGTATTGAAAAAACCGGCGTTAAAAAACCTGATACTCACGATCCTAGCCATTGTGTTGGCCCAGAAGTTTCGGATAAACGAAATTGCTTCACGCTTGCCAGTAGCAGTCAAACATCAAAAGACGAAACAGAAACGCCTGCTGCGATTCTTAGCTCGTCGCTTTCCTATTGACGCGGTGATGGGGTGCTGGTTGGGCTTTGTGCTCCGCCGGGTCTGTGAACCTCACGCCGGACGCCGGTTGATTTTAGTGGATGAAACCCAGGTGTTTGGCCATTTCAAAGCGATTGTTGCCGCGGTGCCGTTCCGCCGCCGGGTGCTTCCTATCTACTGGCACCTCTACACCGATGCTGAGATTCAACAGTTGACCTATACCAGCCATAATGAGATTATCCAACGCTTTTGTCTCACACTGTATCAAAAGACACAAGCGATTTTACCGCCCCCGTGTGAACCCACGTTGATATTCGATAGAGGCTTTGCGCGTGCTAAATATGTGATAAAGTTTCTCAAGGCACAACGGATTCCGTTTATCATCCGCGTGTGTCGTAGCGCGCGTATGACCGTCTGGGGAACTGTTAAACAGGCACAACAGTTGCAAGAAACAGGGTTCTATCCACAGATTCTCTAAAAAAAATGTTCGATTGCGATCGACAAGTCTTTGGATCGGTCGTATTATAGAGTTGTGTATTCAAAACCCTTTACTTTACCATTAGCCTTTTCTGTTTTCAACAACGTTTTGGTGCATAATTGACCTAATGAATGACAAGAGGAGCAATAGGCAGAACGTTATCTTTTGCAGTAGCGTCTGTAGGACGTGAAAAGGTACCTATCATTGTTAACCAACCTAAGATTAACTAGATTAACTCACGTGAAAGGATTTTATTGTGATTAAGCCAAAAAATGTAAATTTTCGGAAATTAAGTGTGTTTTTTATCCTCAGTTTGATGTTTACTGGGGCGGTGTTCATTAACGACGCTGCGCCGCAGGGCGCGATACATTCGGACTTGATAGGTTTCCAAATCCTCCCGTACGGGAGCCAACACGGTCAGAGAGCCGTCGATCTTATTCCGATGAAGGACATTCGGCATAACAATGCTTACAATCTGAGAATTTTTTATATATCACACAACACCGACAATAAGGAGGGGTTCCGGGTGACGATCCCAGAGGGGATCGAATTGATCCCTGATTCCATACACGCCCGGGTGCGTACTCTTATATCAGGCTCCGGCGATAATATACGAAGCGTCGCAATACCCCAGATCTTCAGGGCTGATGGAGTGGTTTACGGCGATCCACCCTATCATCCGGATTTTAGCGCGAGCCCCTTTGTTCATAAGATGGATTTGACTGAGGGTGAGGACGGAGGAGTTTGGGGTGATAAGGGTGTATACCTTGACGGGAATCAGATAACAATCAGACAATCAGCTGGCGATTTGTACGATTTGGACGATGCCGATAGAGCAGCGCAGAACCCGCCCCTAGCGGCCAGAGATAGAAACGTCAACCCTGTATTGAGACATACCTATCTAATCTACTGCCAAATACGTTTCCCTACCAAATTCACCGCCGAGACCTATAAATTTACGTACAGGGTCAATGCCCCAGGCGACACATCAAGCGACAATTGGAGGGAGCTGGACACAACATCCCTGGTAACAGTAGGCACCAACACTGACGGACTCCTCTCCATAACGGACTACGGTGATCTCTCGTCACCCCACCGTAGCGGTGGGGCTCATCCGGTGATGGCGTACTGGACAACGGACAACACCCTTCACGGACCCCTGCACTCCGTGCTTACAGGTGCCCATAACACTGATGAGTACAAGTTGGCTGTACATGTACCGAATGACAGGAGCCCCATATATGGAGACCTTGGAAGACGTAATTTTGACAGACGTGGAATACCGTCTCAAGTCGATGCGAGTGGATTTTTTACTCATGATCCAAGTATTCACATCAGAAGACAACGATTAGGCGACCCCGGAGTACCCACCAACGAGCCCAGAGCAGAGTCCGACGCCAACTTTTATCTGCTCGTCCAACCAGCCGCAGAGGTACAGGTAGGTTGGGGTTTCCGAGAAGCGGCTGCCGAGGCGCCTTCAGAGATTTCAGAGATTACTGTTGATACCGGTGTGGATGTCGAGGACAGCACGCTTCCGCTTGCTGCTGGCAGTTATTGGAACGTTCTGAAATTTACCTACAAACCAACGGCTGATAACCTGTCTGGTGGACGCTTTCGGATAGCGTTTCCCTCCGCTTGGGAGGTGTCTAACAAGTTTCTATTGGTCATGGATGGTGACACAGAAATATACAAAACGGATGAAGAGGGCAACGTCTCAGGTACTGATACGGGTAGGGTGGACTTTGAAGCGGACAAGCGGATAACCGTCGCCCTCGATTCGGCGTGGGGTCCCCAACGGTTTAATAGAGACCTCATCATCCAATTGGGTGATGTAACGGCTCCGGTTCCTTCTCGTCTGCGTGCTACGGACAACCGGGGTACTGCTGATGATACTAGTGATGATGTTGCGTATGAGACCTATGAATTCCTATGTAGTGAGAGTGCCCGGAATGATGTGCTTAGTCTGTTACCCAGTCATCCGGTTGTCAGGGTTGGCAATATCATAGGAGGGGGTACCGACCGTGACCCTCTCGAAAGAAAGCTGACAATTGAACCGGGGCGGGTATTTCCGGGTGAGACAAATACCCGATTCACTCTCACCTTCACAGCCCCTGGGCCGATGCACGATAGTTCACTTACCATATATTATAGCGGCGCGATAGCACATTTAGGGCCACAGGACACCCCTGTGATTGACGATTTTAATGTGACAATCAGGGGCGGGGCCAAACTACGAGAAGATCCGACTGTTGTGCCCGCTACAATAGCACCGGGCACTGGGTTTCCACTAACCACCCTTAACCTACATATTCCCATTAAGACGCTTGATACGGGTCAGCAAATTATCGTTTCGTATACTCGTGAGGACGGGATTGGTCCCGGTACTACTTATAGTGTCTTTACTGAAGCGGACACGTTTATCGAACCGGGCATCATCGCGCATACCCTTGTCGGTGTCGGTTCTGACCCCTCTGCATCTCTTATAGATGTAGAAGTCATTGGTGGGGATTGGATTGATGTGGCGGGTTCTGGTAAGTTGGACTTGTCTCCAGCGTCTGTGGAGGCGGGTTCTCAACGGAGAGATATCACCCTAACTTATACCGCCTACACTGACCTTGAGGGTGCTACTATAACGATTGAGCCGGATGGCATTGTTCTCGATGATACCCAGAAACTCCAAACCGGCACCTCGACGGACTATGGGTATGTTTCGGGTTCTGAAGGATTAGAGGTAAATGCTGATGGAAATATGATTGAGTGGTCCGGTCTCGACCTTGAAAAAGGGAAAACCGTGACCGCCAGAATCCGCAGGGTCAATATCCTCGCAGAAGCCAAGGAGTATCCCTGGGGTGTGACGGTGGCGATTGGTGCGGATGAGGGCGAGAAACTTAAAGACGATCCTACCACCGATATTAATGAGGGGGAACCCATCCTCTCGGTTGTGAAGACCTCAGGCGATGCGGTTCGATTTGAAGTTGATGGCGATGACACCTTCCGCGCCGGAAGTAAAGCGACTATCAATTTCAAGTTTATAGCGGATGCTACGCCCATACGGGACGGTGAGGTACGGTTGACCATCCCGTCCACTTTGGGCAGTCCACCGACCAAGGTAGACGCAACCGCCGGTGAGGTGGCCGTTTCCGGTGATGCAGAAAAGAGCGGCGGTGCCGGGGGTATTGGTGCGGATCAGATAACCGTCTCCGGTCGCACCATCACCGTTGCAATCGGTCGGCTCGATGTCGGTGAATCCGTCACGATTACGTATGGTGCTGCCGATGATAGTCGAGCGGTCTTATATCATGTCGCCGGTGCAGTCCAAGTGTCCGGCACCTTTAGAACGTCACGGGGTGCCAGCACCCGGACCGCTGGAACCGCCACGGTCACGCTGAGCAACGTCGAAGACGGTACGGGGACAGCACGGCTGTCGCCGGGGTCGATTGAGGCAGGGAGTAGCAATCAGGCGATTGAGGTCGTGTTCACCGCAGCCGGCACGATGGACGGTGGGGCTGTAAGCCTTGAAATTCCAGACGGTTGGGGGGCGATGCAGAACGATCCGACCCAGCGGAATTATGTGACGGTCAGAGGGGCAGGGGTCTCCTTGCTTCCTGATGATATAAACGATCGTTACGCGATAGCGACCATCGATACACTCGCCGAAGGGGGGAGTTTCCGATTTATCTACGGGGGTGGCACAGGTGCCGCTGTCGGAGCGGAGGTTCAGGACAATGTTGGCACCGCCCAGTTCGTGATTAGATCCGATGGGGATGGCGACGGCGTTTTCGAGGCTATTACCAGTACCTTGGAACACACCGACCGGGAGAAGATAAGAAACCCCGACAAGACCCAGAGGATTTATGAAGATGCCCCCGGTATCTTACAAGTCAAAGTGACGAGCGCATTGGACGGGACGGGAACGGTTACATTGGATACCTCCTCCGTCCGTGCGGCGTCCGACGATGTGGTATTGGTGTTTACCTACACCCCGAGTCAGACGATTGAAGATGGGGAGCTGAAATTCACCGTCCCGTCGAGCTGGAGTCAACCGCAGGTCGAAGAGGTCAGCCTACCGGGGTATACTGAGGTGGAGGGCGTGGGGCTTGGCAGCGTCACGGACGATGATAAATTCTCTGTGACCGTGCCTATCTTTTCGCTTGACAAAGCCAATGACATAAGGATTACCTACGGTGCGACCGAAGCAGGGCGTGCGGTAGCTTCTGCCACGACAGGGGTTGATGCGTTTCGGTTTGCCGTTCGGGGCGGTGAAGACGGTAACCTGGCACCGATTCGAACGCAGCCGACCGTCACCGTCAACCCGCAAGCCAGTGGTAAAGGCAAAGCCGTCATTGCCGTGACCGATGGGGAGGGTACGCTTCATACCGGTGATACCGGCAGGGAGCTGACCGTCACCTACACGGCAGCCGGTCAAATGGTCGGTGGCAAGGTGCGGCTCGAGGTTCCCGCCGATTGGTCTGCACCGACCGCGGAGACGGTGTCGATTACACCAGCAATCGCACCCACCTTTAGTGGTCAAATGGCTATCGTCGAAGGTGTCAACTTGAGTGCCAACGGGACGGTGACCTTTGTCTATACAGGTGATGTGCAGCCCAAGCCCACCGCGGACACCGGTGTCGCCTTTGCGGTTGGAGTCCACGGGGGCGATGCAGCCGATGAGTTTGACCCTGTCTCCGGCGATGAGACCATGCTGACCGTCGATGTTGACGAGGCAAGACAGGGGGCCGGTTCGGGTGAGGTCGCACCGAGAATTGTAGACGCCGGGGCGACAGGGGTGAACCTGACCTTTACCTACACCGCCGTAGGCATCATCAACGCGCCACGGGAATTCCGGGTGCAGGTGCCCGCCGGTTGGACTGCGCCGAGCAGTGCGGCGATGGACCCTGAAAATAAGGGAACCTACACCGTGGTGCACCGGCATATGGGTGTTGCGACGACGGTGAGTGTCGAGAAACTGGCACCGGTCGGTCGAGACATGGTTGCGCGTGTGAAATTGGGCGGGCTTGAGGTCGAAGCGGGGGATGAAATCAGCTTCACCTACCACAATGCCGACGCCCCCGCCAACCGTGAGGTCTCTAACTTCGTCATGCTTTTTGATGGTCGCCCAGTAGCGTCCAACGTTTCGGTGCGCGTCCAAGCCTCAACGCCGAGCCAACTGACACTCAGCAGTGCCGGCACGGTTTCTGCCGACGACGGGGCGATGCCGTTAGGTATCACGGTCGGGTTGAGAGATGCCGATGGGCATGAGGTGGCGATGGCGTCCGATGTGTCGGTCACCCTGACATCCAGCTCCGCAGGCACCTTCTCTGAGCTCGCTGAAGGGACGGGAACCGAAAGCATCACCGTGACCGTTGCAGCCGGCGACGTCTCAGCGATGGTCTACTATCAAGATTCGACTCCCGGGATGGCAACGATTACCGCGACAGCACCGGGACTGACGATGGCAAGCCATCCGGTGACGGTCACAACCTCTGTCATAGCCATTACCGAAGGCAGCGTCACGATTGAACCTGCACTCGCTATGGCGGGTGATACCGTCACCGTCAGTGCGATGGGAACAGCGGGTCGAACCGTGATGTTCTCCGTCGGTTCGATTGTCACCGACCGGTCGATGACCGAAGTATCGAGCGGTGCCTACAGCGGATCGTTTACCGTCGTCGCTGATCAGCACGCCGATGGTATGTATGATGTGGCTGTCAATCTGAATGGTCAAAGTGTGATGGTGTCCAATGCGTTGACACTTGACAGCACGATGCCGACCGTGATGGCGATGGCGTCTCCCGAGACCGTTGCCAACGGTGAGCCGGTGGAAATCTCTGCGACCGTCTCGGACGCGAGCCGCATCACCTCCGTGATGGCGGATGTCTCCATGTTAGACACCACCCAAACCGATGCGGTCAGTCTGACGATGGGCGCCGATGGTTCGTATAGTGCCTCAGTCGTTGTCAGTGAAGATAACACAGCCATCAATGGCTCGAAAACCATCACCGTAACCGCGATCGACGCCGCAGGCAACAGCGGCAGCGGCACCGCGATGGTTACGTTGGACAACAAACTGTCCTATACCTCTGTGATACCGGCGGGTACGAGCCTGTTCCACGTCCCGTTGGCAGTTGAGGGGCTCGACACGGTAGGAGACCTCCGTGAGATGCTCGGCAGCGACGCCAATCTGCTCATTGTCTATGATAATACCACCGATTTATGGAATAGTCGGAGCGACGATGTCCCGATTACCGCAGACCTGGGTATCCTCGTTTCAATGAGTGCCGAAGCGACGGTGACTTTCACCGGGTATGCATGGGACGACGGCGCATCAACCATCAATCTAACAGCCGGTTCTAACCTCATCGGCCTACCCGTTAACGATGCGAGACTGACCAATGTCAGCGACATTGCCGGGCTCTTTGCTACCGGCGTTGTCGTCAGTGTCGTTGTTTCAACGGTGGATGGATACAAGTCCGTTGCAGCGGCAGGGGATTCAGGTGATGGACCGGTTATGGGGGATGCTGCCTATCTGGTCACAGCGACCACCGATGCAACCGCTGCCCTTATCGGAACAGGTTGGAGTCAGGACACGGCGGCGGCTGCACCTATCGCGTTGCTTAGCCATCGGGTGGCCGGTCAAACCCCCGTCCTGGATGTCAACGGTTCGGTCGTTGATGAGACCACCGGAGGGGTGCAGGACGGATTCCGGGTCAAGGTGAAGAACCTGTCCACCAAAGCCGCACTCAACCGGGTGACCTCTGCCGAGACGGCCACAGGTTACAACATGACCTTTGTTGACCTGAAGGTCGGTCATGCGGCACAGGTCGGGGATGTCCTGGAGATTTCAGCTGATTCACCGAGTCCGTTAATCGGTGTCCAGCCGGTGCGTCATATCGTTACGGTTGACGATGTAAAAGCCACTCGGATTGAGTTGGCAGACCTCATCGCCTATGAGATTCCGTCAGAGACGGAGCTGCTGCGAAACTATCCGAATCCGTTCAACCCAGAGACCTGGATACCGTATCGGTTGGCATCAGATGCGGATGTGGTGTTGACCATCTACGATACCGCGGGTCAGGTGGTGCGAACCCTCGATATGGGGCATCAAACGGCGGCGGTCTATGAGTCGAGAGCCAAAGCCATCTACTGGGACGGGCGAAACCGTTTCGGTGAACAGGTTGCCAGTGGCATCTACTTCTACAGCCTCAGTGCAGGAGAATTCTCGGCAACCCGTAAGATGATGATTCTGAAGTAACGTCCACACTATACATTACTATACATTCACTTAACATAGCTGCTAAATGCCTCCTCGCAACGAGGCATTTAGCAGTTTTTTTTTGTACGAATGATAAACCCCGTTGGTCGAGATTCAGATCTCGATGCAGGCTATCGATTTTGGAAAATCAACTAATGAAATCATAGCCATGTCAAAAACATACACAAGGTCAACTGGAGAAAGCGTTTGCAAAAAAATTCGGTATGTTGTACAATGCGCTGTGTGTAATTCGAGACATAAGTTGGCAGACCGGCTCCCTGGGAGCGGGAGAAGCGGCAGGGCACGCCAGCCCCGGCGTTCACCTGCCACCCAACAATCGCTACTGTATCGAGCAGAAACCGGCGCAGCTCCTGATGGGCCGGTGGACGCGGAATTTGTGGAAGGGCTAATCTATGTCAAGGGAAATGGCAATCAGATTTTGACTGAAACCCGAACAGCACGTGCTTGGTACGCCGATAATGGGAGGCGTTTTCTGGATATTACCCACGAAACTACACCGCCCCTACGATATTGGGAACCGGCAATTTCTCTTCGTGGCACGACTGAATCCATCCATGAACCTGCCGCTTGATGAAGATACCTCATGCCGTAACCATCGCGGAAATCACGGCACGGCGGAACGTGCATACTACTTTAGGTTATCATACCATCCCAAAATTAAGGAAAAAATAATGAAATATCGCTTTGCCGAAATGATCTGGTACGAAACCAAAGAGGCTGCCGAACAGGACCGTGTTGCGGTCCTCCCGGTTGCGACGTATGAAGACCATGGCCCCCACCTCCCTGTTGATACGGATGTGGTCCTTTGCACAGGTATCTGTGAACGCGCTGTGGCGCGTATCCCATCGGAGGCAGTGCTTGCGCCGCCGGTCCCGCACGGTTATAGTCCGCATCACATGGATTTTCACGGGACACTCACCATTGGTTGGGATACTTTTATCAAGTATGTCAGAGATGTCTGTTGCAGCCTTGCCCACCACGGTTTCAAGCGAATCCTCATCGTAAATGGTCACGGGAGTAATACCTCTCCCCTCGATCTCGCGGCGCGGCTGACAAATATCGAATATGAAGGGAAGATCCTCTGTACTTCAGTAAACCATTGGGACACCCGCAAAATTAAGGATGTTGGTGCCGAGGTCAGGGATTCCGAGTATGGTGGAACATCACACGGGGGAGAATATGAAACGGCCCTCTATCTTGCCTTAAAGCCGGATTTGGTCGATATGAGTCGAGCGGTAGATGAAAGGTCGCCGTTGCCGCCGAGTTTCAAAACGGATTTGCTCGCGGGAACTCACCCCCAAGGGTCCGCTGCGCGTTTGATACCTTACTGGAGTTCACAGACCGCGAGCGGCGTATTAGGCGACGCAACCAAAGCCACCAAGGAAAAAGGGGAGAAGTTCTTGGAAGCGGCGACCGAGGGACTTATTGAATTGATCCGCGAATTGAGAGGTACGGAAATTCCACCCCGCCGTGACCAGCACGAACATCACATATCAAGAAAGACTGCATGGACGTAGAAACTGTTCAAGTTGCTAGCTGGATATCCACAGAATTTCTACTCAAGTTACTACCTGACAATTACAATCGTGGTACAGGTTTCCAATCTATGATCGTCCCGCAGGCTGGGAAACCTCCACCATTATCTACTGCGTTCTGCCCCGATAAAATTGGGATTCAAAGTAACTTGAGCAAAGGTTTCTGTAGGGTTGTTGGGTTTTTTGTGTATTTGGTTTGTTGAAGGCACTATAGCACGGTGGCAGCTTCGTTTGCTTATCCGTGTTTTCCGCGTAATCTGCTGAATCCGTGATCCAGACAATACCTCCTCAATTACCCGGCCGCTTCAGCAGCACCGATGGCACCTGCCGTTCTCCCAACGTAAATGCCTCACCCTCTCCAGTCGCTTCAAATCCCAACGACTCAAACAACGACCGCTTGTCTTCATCTTCGACCGAGAGCATTCCACACCACTCTGTCGCCCCACAATCCGCACCCCAATTCATTGCTGCCTGTATCAAATCCTGCCAAGCATCCAATCGGCATTGATGCGTAAAACCATCCACATGGCACACGCCAGATTCGTCAAGGCGTGCTGTCGCCAGCCCAACTAGGTGCCTACTGGCTGTCTGTGTCCCAAACCATGCACCACTCTGCTGTCGAACGAGTGCATCGTATTTCGGATACAATCCCATACACGACGATTGTAGGGCATAGCGGGTCGAAAATATACCCGTGTTGGCGTCCAACACCTGCCAGTCGTGCGGACAAACAATCAAGGGAATCATGGGAATCCGTTGTGCTGCCGTTCCCGGTATAATGGAGGTCTGCCCCTCTGCTTCCCTGAAGTAGTCCACCAGAAACGTCTCCGGCGAGTTGTCTGATACGATCAGTGCCATCACGTTGGCACCGGCGAGTTTCCGCCAGCCGAGCCGATAATATATCCGTGCCGCCTCTGGATTGCCTGTACCGAGAAAAAACGCCTCGCCACCTTGTCTGCGAAAATCGTCGAGCGCGGATTCGCACAGCGCGGCAGCAATCCCCTGACGCCGAAACGCAGGTGGTGTCGCCACCTCTCCCAATCCTCCCAACCGCGGTTCTGCCTTGCCAACTGTAAGATGGGAGGTGCCCGCCAAGTCTTGCCCCTGCCGCATCAGGTAGAGGATATCCTTGTTGGCTTCGGTTTCATCGCCGGCGAAAATGCTCTTGAAATCTTCATAGGGAGTCTCAAAAATTTCTTCCCAGAATGCGGTCAACTCCGGGATAAGCCTTTCTGGTAGAGGTACGTTGCTTTTTATAAAATCCATAATTTCTCTCCAGCCCAATGAGATTGGGACGATTAAGGGTTCATGTGTTCTTCTTCAGGCAATGGTACAGGCTTCGCATCCTCCGTCCGAATGCTCCAATCTGCCAAACGCAACCTTAGGTCTGCCAGTACCTCCCGGTGTGCCGGATTGTCCACGACATTCTCCAACTCCCACGGGTCGTTCTCCAGATCATAAAGTTCGTCCCGGTCACCCATCGGATCGTGCACATACTTCCACGATCGGGTCCGTGCCATCTTACGTCTGCCTTCCGCTTCGCGCCATTGCAGAGACTGTATCAAGGCGCGTCTACCATACGGTTGAGGTAGCTTCTCTAAATCTGTCATTCGGAAGGGCGGTCCTCCAGTGCCGTATTCGGAAAATGTTACGTCGCGAGGTTCAGCGGCGGTGACGGTTGGAAGTCCCTCGCCGTGCATTGAGCGGGGTATGTTTAATCCTTGAAGTTCCAACAGCGTCGGTACGATGTCAATTAGATTCACCATGCTACTATCCCGCACATTGGCAGCAATCTCACCGGGCAGAGAGACAATCAGCGGCACGCGAGTCAGGCAGTCGTAGAAGACACCACCCTTGCACTGCATCCGATGCTCGCCGATGAAGTCCCCATGGTCGGAGCAGAACACCACGATTGTGTTTTCGCGCAGACCAAGATTTTCTAGCACGTCCAAAATCTGTCCTAAACCGTCGTCAATAAACCGTACCATACCGTAATAGACCCCCATCATACCATACACATCTTCGAGGGCATCTGATTCCACCCCTAGCATCTGATACAGTACGCGGTTCCGTTCAGGCGCGGGTGCGTCAAATTCGCCCTCCCGCCAAGGAGGTAGATCAATCTTCTCCGGTGGGAACATCGCAGCGTACTGCTCCGGCGCGACCCAAGGCTCGTGCGGATCTGGGAATGAAACCCATAACGCAAAGGGTTCATCTCGGTGGGCTTCTAGGAAACGAACTGTCTGACCCGCAATCAACCCTGTGGAATAGTCCTCCAGCGGAAAATCGGAGGTAGCATAACCGAAGCGTGGGTTCTGAGGCACCATTGTCCGCCGCAGCTCATGGGCAGCTCGAATCCCCTCTATTGGGCGAAACCATTCCATGCCGCGCGTCTCCGCGTGTCCTGACATCCAACCATGGCCAATCTCGCACCAGGTATCGAAAAGTGCTAAATCCTCTGCTCGCTCAAAACAGTGATTTTTGCCAATCAAGCCCGTGTGATATCCGGCAGCCTTCCAGAGCTGGAACGCATGGGGCACACCCTCTGGCATCAGGGTCTGATTGCGTCTACCACCGTGTGAATGTGGGAACTGCGAGGTCCAGAGCGAAATTCGCGCTGGAACGCACAGGGGATGGGGCGTAAAGGCATGTTCAAAGAGCACCCCTTCGCTCGCCAAGCGTTCCATGGAAGGTGTCTCGCAAAAGGTATTGCCATAGAGGTGACTGGCGGTAGCTTTCTGCTGGTCTGTCATAATCATCAAAACATTGGGTTTTTCAGACATTTCGCGCTAACTCCTATCGTGGTTTGTCATACCAAATCCAGAAGATACCAACACAGTCACGCAATAGCCTAAACTCAATAAGCCCGGCATATTGCGCGACAGTACCGGGTATTGGGGCTCATTCTCCTTGGCACTGGTGCACCTTTGCTCCGATCAAAGACAGGCTTTGAAACAGGTTAATCTATTGGCCCCAATCTTGAAGGGTCCGTGGTTTTGAGTAGCAAAGTTTTGGGTAGCAAATTGCGGTGTACCCGCTAAACCCATTAAATTTATACCTGCGGATTTGTCATAGAGGGAGGGATAGCCTATGTTTACGCCTTTGTTGGGATATAGTACAACCTGAGTTACCGCCTTGATAAAACAAGGGGTGTTTGGCAAACGTAGGAACGCAGCCCCGCGTTCCTTATCAGTCCTTTACCTCCAAGCGTTAGAAACCAAGTTTTTGACAGACAAAAACACGATTTGAGGGAAAATCCAACCGACTTAACCGAGATCAGGCCATTCGAGAACGAAAAACCCGGTTTCTTTTTAATAGATAGGGCTTACGCAGTTGAACCTTCAAAGGCTACACCAGAAAGGGCGCGCAACACACCGGGGGATTGAGCCGGGATTATAGCCCAATAGTACTGGTATCTTTCGGTGATTCATCGTCAGTGAACATGCCCCTCAACGCCCGATAAATCGGGCAGCTCCAGTTCATCCAAAAATAGTAGGCATACGGCGTATGCCCACTCCCTTAAAGACGCGCAACGAATTGCACTACTACAAACTCAGGTACATAGCTCCTAAATAGATAGTAACTTATGTTAGTATATCACAACAAAGTGTGATTACAATACCGAAACTGTCATTTCCCGTATTTGAACCGTGCAATCGCGCCTCGATTTGCCAATTCCGCGCGAGCGTAATGCGCTGGCATTTGAGGTGATTTCCATCGCCCCGCAACCTGCATCTCCACAACGGACGCACCCGCTTGGGCGAGCGATATAGCAGAGCCAACACGAAGGGAGTGCCCAGAGATAAACCCCTCGAATCCCGCTTCTTCTGCCCTACGTTTAATCGCGTGTCTCGCACCATCAACAGATAGTCGCCCAGGGCAAACATGCTTCTGATACCGTACGCGCCGAAATAAGGCACCTTCAACGATACTGCCTTCTATACAATACCGATTTATCGCCTCCTTCGTGGAAGGCCCAATGTACAGTGTCACCCCTTCCCGTTCCTGATCGGTCTTCGACTGCCTGATGTGCAACACGGAATCGACATCTTCGACGTTGATTGCGACCGCTTCGCTGATTCGTAAGAGGCAATCACTCATGAGGCGTATCAACGCAGAATCCCTCAACCCAACAATGGTTTTATCCGCCTCGGCAAGCGCACACATGCGCTTGACTTCTGACCAGGTCAAACCCTCCACCTGACCGCGCCCGGGTGTCTTGCTATCCCGGCGGATAGTTTTCAACCTCAGGTCTGTGAGATTGAAAGAAAATTCTTGCTTTGTCGTCTTAAGATACCACTTGACAGCGGTAGCAACTAAGCTGATTGTTGCGGGTGATTTGCCCGCCTGGTCCAACTCGCATAAGTACGCTGCAAGCAAAGTATCACTGAGCGGTCTACCCATCAGCCACACATTTAGTTTGTCGTAAACCTGCTGATATGCTCTTTGGGTGTTGGCCGATAAGCTGTCCCATGCGATTGCTTCCGGGAGGTCCGCTTCCAACAAACCCGCTCGATTTTCCAATACCACAATTTGATTCATCTTTTTCGCTCTCTTAGTCTTGATAGTTAAGAATGTCAAGAGTAAATTGTACGTTTTTTCAAAAAAAAATTGATAAGAGTATAGATTTGTGGTATGATTCAGATAGGGAATATTCTGCCAAATTATAAAAAGCGTCAAAACGAAAGCAGCTGATTCAGTGCCCCCTCACCCCTTTTCGGCATCGAATGGCATTGATAAAGATATTCGCTCATGTTAAGAAATCGTGCCACAGAACCCGAGTTCGCCCCCCTCAGTCCCGAATACCCACACGGTATCTCTTCCCCCTGCTTGCGGGGGGATTGAGGGGGGTAGGCTCAATGAGCCAGGAACTGACGGACAACCCACCGAGGTGGGTATCATCCCTGCATACAGTCTGGATGCTACGCAAATTAACCTGTTTTAGGAGGTTATGACTATGTATCCGCTTTTAGACCAATACTTCGGGGGTATAATTAAACGATACCTCCTATTCATAGGAATTGGGACACCGCTTTCACTGATAGTCGGACTTTGGGTGTTTCCAATGTTTTCAGGTAAATCAGGCAACTCCGTCCCGGTTGAAAATGAAAAGGTATATAACGTGCCGGAACGCTCAGAGATTCGCACAGATCAACAAACTGCGAAAGAGTCTGTATCCTCACCCCAACCTGAACAAGGGCAGGAGGGATCGCCTCCTCAAAAGAATCCGAATCTTGAGAAAATCAATAGACTTCGGGAGATTGAGGCGCAGTTCATCAAACCCCAATCGACTCGAGATCCCACGAAGATATTAGAGCTGCTCGCGCTTCAAGAGGAGATGCTAAAATTGCAGCAAGAACTTGGAATTCTCAATGTCGAGGGAGGAGATCCGTTCCTGTCGAACAAAATCGGTCAATTGGTGCTATCAAACATGACCAATGACAACAGGCTGCCTGTTTCTGTCGGTGAAGAGATGGTGGATGTTTTAGTAGAAGGGGGTGACATTGACGGTGCTGCAACGATTTACATGGCCACCCAGCGCGCCATGGAAAACGGAGATGAGTTTTTCACGCCTGAGCATTGGACAGAATGGGAGACGTCTGAGCAGGGAGGTTCCGAGCATTCGGCTGTAACGATAGACCCGTGCTGCCCGGATGAGACAACCCAGGCACCTTTTGAAGATGGGCATGGACACTCAACGCCAACCAACCCACCAATAACAACTCAAACTGCGAAAAACGTAAAAGCGGAACTGAGTGAAGAGTTATCGCTGGAACGTTTTGATAAGGGACGGCAGTTGATAGACGAGTACGGCTTGGAGGAGGGACTCCGTCGTCTGCGGGAGATAGATCCTGAAGCGGCTCGGCGATTTGAGCGTGAGGACCCTTCTGTATCCTCCCGCGAGCAGGGGGAGAATAGGGAACCTTCCCGTGATGCACCAAAGGGTCATACGCATCCCGATGGACAATCTCATGATGATTCGCCGTAACGGGCAATCATGATAAACCGAAACTGGGGGTATCCTTGGAGGTTCTTGGATACCCCTTTTTTTATACCTCGTTTACCTTTAACTTCGCCAACATTTTTGTGATACGCTCGCCTATCGTTTGGCGGGGCGGTGGCAACTGAGCCAGTAACTGATAATTCTGTTTGGACTGCTGGGGTTGTTTGGCTGGTGCACAAGCCCTGCCCATACTGTGGAAAGCTAAGAACCTACACCAAATACGAGCGGGTAATCACGAGGAAGGTACAGGTTGAAGCGGAAGAGTGGAATCATTTATTCTTCAGCTGGGACTGGGTTGGGACAGGTATTGACTATAGGACACGTGTCGAACCGATTTCGACGAACTCGATGTGTTATAATCTGAACTGTGGGGGTTAACCCACGTCACAAGGTGGTTTTTGAATCAGGACAGGGTAAAACTTGTCCTGATTCTATGACACCCATTTTGAGTTTCGCTTTTGAGTTTCGCTCATGTAAAGAATGAGTGCAACAGCAGCCATAGGGCCTTGCCTCTCCCCCCGCTTGCGGGGGGCTTGGGGGGTAGGAGGTTATTGTCATGTTTAATCGTCGTTTGCCCCCTTATGTTATTGTGATTTGCATTTTTGCCGTGCTTTCCCTCTCTTATGTTGGATACAGGGTTTACAAAGACCATGTTAAATTTAAGGAATTTATATCGGATAGGAACTTGCCTCTCCCCCTTCTTGCCATCCCTCCTCCCGCTTGCGGGGGGCTTGGGGGGGTAGGAGCAGTTTTTGATGGTGATATACTATTGACAATGCCCGATGTCTCTGCTACAATTAGGTTTCGTGGGTAAAAGCGAGTTGCTTTGAATCCCAATCCTATCGGACCGCATTCATACTGATTCACCCACAGGTGGATAACTGTGAGAAACAGACGTACACAATCCCGGATTCTTGCCCTTCAGATGCTATATCAGACGGAAATTACGAAAGATCCAATTCGTTGCGTCCAAGAACGTTTCTGGCAGGCAAACGACGCACCGGGGACCGTTAAAAACTTCGCAAACTTACTAGCGGAGGGCACAATGGAACATCTCGCCACGATTGATCCGGCAATTCGATCGGCAGCGACCCATTGGAGAATCGACCGTATGCCGGTTGTTGACCGATGCCTCCTGCGGAGCACGGCTTATGAATTGCTCTATCTCATCGATATTCCACCCGCTGTTTCAATCAATGAAGCCATTGAACTGGCAAAGAAATATAGTACCGAAGATTCTCCGCAGTTTATCAATGCGATTTTGGATAAAATCAAAGACATGGGAACCGAAACGGTTGGCCTAGCAAATCTACGAACGAGTGGGGGTGAGTAGTTGGTAATATTTCGCAAGGTATTTTGGGGACTGATTTTCAGTCTCCTCATACATCCCTTCGCCGATGCACACAAGGAAGCTGAATTTATCCGAGAATTTGGAGGGAAGGGTGAGGGCGAGGGCAAATTCGCAGAGAAAACGTCCTTCGCGTTCGATCGGGATGGCGGGATTTATATCGCAGATACCGACAACCTTCGTATCCAAAAACTTGATCCCGATGGACGCTTCCTGTTTGAGATTCGGGGAACCGACCCCGATAAGTTTCTCTTTAGTAACCCGATGGATATCGCTGTCGGGATAGACGGAATAATTTACGTCGTGGATTGGATTACCGTAGAAATTGCTGTGAATCCCGGTCCTATCGGGACAGACAGCACGGAATCCCCACGCATCTTTAACTACGCTCCTTGTGTCCACCGATTCGATTCGGAAGGAAACTTCGTTGCAAGCCATCCGCTGCAAGATCTAAGTAAACGGATCGGGACCCTTGAAGCCGCTGCGCCTGCGCTTGACGCTGAAGGAAACTACGCACTCATCATCCCACAGGGGGATACGCAGAGGTCGCTCCTGTTGACGGTCGATGACGAGGGGCACATCTACATCTTCGATGACGGCCATGTTTATAAACTAGACGCAGATGGCAACCCTGTGGGGACCTTTACCACATCCCAACCCAGTGCAGGGCAACTGAGCAAAGCTGCAGATATGACTGTCGATCGTGAGGGAAACCTTTACATCGTAGATAAAGAGGCACATCGTGTCCTGAAATATGACCGCGACGGACAATTTTTACTTTCATTTGGCGAGTACGGCGATCGTGCCGGGCAGTTTATATCGCCTTTTCACCTCATTGCGCTAGAGGACGGCACGGTTCTTGTCGCAGATCAAGCTAAGTATAAAAAGGATTACGCCTCCGATTTACCCAGACAACGATACCATCCATTTCAGTTCGGGCACGTTCCCTACCGCATCTTTCGTACCCGTTTACGACGAGTTCAGCAATTTTACGCCGATGGGGAATATGCCGAGAAGATCTTGATTCGCTTCCAACGCGAAAACGAAGGGCAAGCGCACCTGAATCTCAAAGCCATCGATTATACGGGCAATCTCTACTTCGTTGACAGCGAAACCTTGAAGTTTAAGGTGTTTGGCCCCACATCTCCACTGATATCCTCTGCGTTTCAAACCGAGGCGAAGTTACGATACATTTACGACGCTGAAGATATTGAGATAGACAATCAGGATGACCTGGATTCCAATCTTGGAACGCAAGCCGACTTTGATGAACGGATTCAATGGAATCAGATCGGGGCGGAAGTTTCTTTGACCTACGACGCAAATGAAAACCTGCGATTCGCAATTTCTAACAATCTTACCTATCTGAGATTGACCGATACCAGCTTTTTCCGAACACCCGATTTCGAGGACTTCCGGGGCGCGTTCAATCAAGACGATGAAACCACCGAAACGTCATGGGAAAACCAGATTCAAATCGATTTTACGCTGATTCAGAATCATAACCCCTACCGCTATCGGGAGGCTGGAGTGTTTGCTTATCTCAATGTGGTCCGAGACGATTTCATCAACGAGGCACTCGATCCAAACAACAATCGAATTTTAGATTTCAGAGTGCGGATTTCTAGCTGGGGCGGGGGGATGCGCTATGACCTCAGCAGGGCATTTCAACTCCAGTTTATGGTAGCTCACTCTTACGGCTTTAACGAGTACACCTATATCGACGAAACAAACATCCTATATGCGACAGGCTTTCTACAGGTCGTCGGCACAGTTGCACTTTTGAGCATTGATGGGGTATTTTGACCTTGTGCTATGAAATGGTGGATAAGAACCCACTCCTATTAAAAGAAATATTGGTGCACCTTGTACATTTGAATGTTGCGTTAATTATCAACTCCCAAAGGAGGGGTTGAAGCAAAATTGACGTTTCTTAGTGGCTACTTTATTTACCATCCGTTGGAGGGATAACCCAATCATGACAGAAACCCAGCTATGGACGCCCATCGAGGGCAACTTAACAGATATACTGAAAAGATATCCGCAACCGCTCATGGCACTTGCAGCCGGTGAGATGCCAGCTGTCCTCCTGCGACAAGCTTACAATCCCAACCACTGTGCGGGACTTATAGAGCGATTCTATGAGCGCGGGTTGATGTACGACCCGCACAAAGTCGGAGAAGGAAAACCCCACCGTGTCGACATCGGCACCAGCTTGGGACGCTATAACGCGGATCGCGAGCAGTTCTTTGCCCACTCCGCCGGGACACATGAACTCTTCAAAACCTTGTTCAACGGGTACGACGACCCGGTGAAAACCATGTACGAAACCCTATCTCAGCTCGCACCGGATAAGAAAGTAATGACAGCGCGAGAATCGGATGGTAGCCTCTATGGGCCCGCCATCTTCCGTATCTATCACGACGGGTTGGGACACGGGCCCCATTATGATTCCGTAGCCAAGCGATCGAAGTTATTCACTTACGCGGTTTCTCGATTCCAACATCAATTCGCCGGCGTGCTCTGCTTCCAAAACTCTAACGATGCGGGTGAGAGCGGCGAACCCTTTCTCTACAACTGTACCTGGTCGGACGCCGTGCAGGAGGCTCGCGATAACGGCACTTTCCGGGAATACGTCGCCGAACACGCTATCGCCCGTACGCAGGTCCAGCTAGAGCCGGGCGATCTCTACTTTTTCTATTCCGAAAACATTCACGAAGTGCCTTTTGTTGTAGGCGATCGACCGCGGGCTGTATTGGCAATTTTCTTTGCTATGTCCCCGGACGATGAGGAGATTTTTGTTTGGTCATAACCGACTTTCAACCGAACATTTATCAGACGTTCCCAGAACGTTCCGATTTACAAGGTTCCGATAAAACGCCATGACACCATAACACAATTAATGGGAAAACAAGATGCTTTTTACCGCAGGGGTACAGAGGGCACAGAATTTTTATGTTTTTTCCCCCGATAAATCGGGATTCGTAATCGGCGGTTAATTTCATCCCGTTTTTCCCTTTGCTTCTCGCCTTTTCTCGCCTTTCCGTTAAATAATGAACCAATAAGCTCTTGAGATCAAAAGACAGGAGGAATCCATGCAAGCAGCCACTATCCCTGAACAAGAAACCACTATTCCCAAAATTGATTCCAACGAAGTCATTGACTTCATGAACATTGACGAGACAGACTTCAGTTCATTCACTATGGCACAACGAATCCGCCATTTTGAGGTGGAGGGCTATGTTGTGCTGCCCGATATGTTAGACCCAGAACTTATCGCGAAGCTCAAAGCGGACCTCGCCGACGCTCCCATGGTCCCAAAACCCTATAGTGAGTACCAAACCACAGCGTCCATACAGCCGCAATGGTTCAGTCGCACGACAGCGGAGCTAATCGGGCATCCGCCGATGATCGAATTTCTCACGGCACTGATGGGGCCTGACATCGTATTCACGCGCGGCTTCTTTCAGCGCACAAATCCCGGCTCGCCCGGAATCTCGGTGCATACCGATGGTCAGCCCCACGGCTCCTCGATTTTCGACTATGAAGGCAGCTCCCCACGCTTGCTGCGAGTTCTCTACTACCTTGACGATCTTATCCCAAAACGCGCACCGTTTCGACTTATCCCACGGAGTCATCTCTCCTTTCACGCACAGGCAAGTCCTTACGTGCGCTACAAGTCCCATCCGGAAGAACTCACCTTGTGTATGAAAGCCGGATCGGCAGTGGTCATCCCAAGCACCCTTTTCCACGCCACACACCCGAATACGGACAGCTCACCCAGAGAGTTGATTCAGTTCGGTTATCGACCGGCTTGGGCAGGACCGATTCAACCGATGAAGGAATGGGATCCTGAACTGGTCGCTGCTGCACCGGAACAAGCCAAGCCATTCTTGCAGAGCCTCAATACCACCGGAGGCACTTGGGGACTGGAACATAAGCCGAAGGGAATGACGACCGACGCACCCGGAATCAATCCAAGTCGTTGGGACGCCTAAGAGGAAAAGTAGTAGAGGAGCAGGTAAGAGAGGGGAGGAAGTAATCTCTGCTCACTTTTGCCCCTTCACATTTTGTCACTTTCACTTTTTTCCATCAACTAAGGAAAGAAGCAAATGAAAATCACGCAGCTGGAACGCACCGTTGTCTGTGTGCCGTTTCTCCCCGGAATCCTGCCACCACCCGAATACGAGGAATTCAGCGAATCTTATCCCGCACCACTTGGAGAAAGACGACAGGATGTGCTGCGTATTCACACAGATGAAGGGATCACCGGGCTCGGTATGAGCGGACCCTATTTCGGTGACCGTGAGGAGCAGCCTCCAGATTTAATCGGGACGAATCCGCTCGACTTTGAGCCACGCCGCTTAGGGGGCGGCGGATACGATATTGCTCTGCTGGATCTGATCGGTCAAGCAATTGGTTTGCCTTTGTATCGTATTTTCGGTGGCAAATTTCAAGATCGCGTGCTCGTCGATTACTGGATCGGACGGATGGGACCGGAGGCGTCTGCCGCCGCTGCGAAACAAGCGTCCGAATTGGGCTTCCACGGTATCAAGATAAAATGTACCATAGACGACGGAAATGTGGCAGACCGGGTGCACGCTATGCACGAAGCTGCGCCCTCACTACGGATTGTCCTAGATCCCGGTCACCGATTTCACACCGTCGAGGGGGCGTTAGCGTTGGCAAGCGAAATCGAAGCATATGATATCGTCTTTGAAGATCCAATCCCCAAAGATAATATAGAAGATTATCGGCGGCTCAAGGAAGAGACATCGATTCTCATTGCACCCCATCTGCAGAATCCACGGCAAGTGATTGAAATGGTATATCTGGAAGCTATAGACGGGATTAACGTCGCACCTTCGGATTGGGGATTTTTGGATATGGCACGGATTGCGGAGGCCGCCGGCATTCCTGTGTGGCAAGCCTCCAATGTTGACCTGGGCATCTTTGATGTCTTCCGTCTCCACGCTTCTGCCGCAGCCCCAAATTGCACCTTGGGCAGTGACCTATGTGGCAACTTTGTTCACAAGCACAGCCTGCTTGCCGAGCCTTTGGTCGAAAATGGATACGTAGTGGTTCCAGACAAACCGGGGCTGGGCATCGAACTCGACGAGGATGCGGTACAACGGTATGCGCTGCATCCATAAACTTCGGGGAGGAGTGAATCGTGATTCAAGAAATCATGGTTCCCATGCGCGACAGCGTCAGACTTCGGACGAAAATCGCAAAGACCAGCCTCGGCCGTTCACCTGTCCTCCTCATACGAGGATATGATACTGACTCCTGGATCGATGTCAATCGATTTGTGCGTGCTGGGTATATTTGTGTGAGTCAATCACCCCGCGGACACATCGGCTCCGAAGGCGCACCCGGCATAGACAACCGGCTTTTTGACGATGCTCAAGACGGATACGACGCCCTCACCTGGATTAGCCAGCAACCGTGGTGCGACGGAAACATCGCCATATACGGCATCCCTACTACGGTGCCACACAGTGGCTGGTTGCGCCAAGGAGTCACCCAAACCTCAAAGCAATTATTCCACAGAACATCAATCCCGATACGTGGCAGCGCATGTACCGTAATCACGGCACGGTTCAACTTGCCCACACCGCCCGGCGCATCTACCGAAATGAGCCGAATGTCAAATTTTCGTCATGGGCATAAATCAGGGCCACGAGGAACAGGAATGCCCCTTAGAGCGAACCAAATTCACCCTGTACTATTTCCACGCCAATTGCTTTGAATCCCGGTAGAATGAAAAATTAATAACCTCAATCCGTATAACCCAATCAAAGGAAGGCTCATCGGATGAATTCATCTACACCGATTCGCGCTGCCGTAATTGGTCTAGGGCGCGCCGGCTGGAATATCCATGTTCGCACAATGCAGGAACGCGAAGATTTTAATGTAGTTGCTGTTGCCGATCCTGACCCTGACCGTCAACAACAGGCAAAGAAAGAAACCTCCGCGCAACCGTTCAACAATCTGGCTTCCCTACTAAAGGGCTGCGATGCTGAACTCATCGTCGTTGCGACCGCATCAGCAGACCACGCGAACCACTCGATTGCTGCACTTGAAGCCGGGCGACACGTCCTGACTGAAAAGCCGATGGCAACCGCTTTGGAAGACGCAGACCGTATGCTTGCCGCCGCGGAGAATGCAGGCAAAGTTCTGACTGTTCATCAGAGTCGTCGCTGGGGTGAAGACTTTGTCTTTATCCAGCAGATGCTGAAGGACGAACGCTTAGGGCATGTCTTCTTCATCCGTTCAGGTGGTTACGGCTATCGTCGGCGCAATGACTGGCAGACATTGCGGAAATACGGAGGCGGACTGCTTAATAATAATGGCGTGCACGTCGTCGACCAGTGTGTTCTCCTCATGGAATCGCCCATCGTGGATGTATTCGGAGACCTTCAGCAAATTCTCCAGCCAGGCGATACAGAAGACCATCTGAAAGTGGTGATGCGGGGCGAAAATGGTCGGGTGATTGATCTGGAACTCACAAGTGCCTGCGTGGCTTCCCTACCTTCGTGGACACTCATGGGAACACGCGGTACCCTGACCGTTACAAGCGCGGGAACCGCTGTGCTGCACTATGTGAAAGACGCCCTGGCACCGCTCAAAGCGATTGACAGACCCCTCGCAGCTGATCGCAAATATGGTGTTGAAGGCGGCGATGACATTGAATTTGAAAAAGTGGAGGTTGAAGCCAAGGCACCTCCCGGTCCATCGTTCTACGACCAGCTTTATGACGCCATTCGCAACGGTGGGTTTCCACCGGTTGATCCGGTGACTACGCGTGAAACAATCCGCGTAATGTCCAAAGCGCGAAAGGGGACACAGTTTCCAGACTGACTATGTTGTTGAATTGGTCTGACTCCCGCTAACCCTCAATTGATACCCATAGACTCGAAAGGAAATTATCATGCCACTACCACGCATCATGTTTTACCACGACGGACGCCATCCGCTCATCTATATGTACGAACCACCGATGCAGAAAGAGGAGTATGAGGCAGCGGTCGACGAGCTGGTCGGCACACCCGTGGACGCGCTGATGTTCTGCCTTGGGGATGGGCGCACTGTCCTGCACGACGCAAAGGTTGGTGAACTCTGGGGACACAATGTCGAAAAATGGCCCCATGCCATCTTTCGCCGAGCGCATCAAAACGCCGAACACCTAATCGAGTCGGGAAATGATCCGTTACGCATTGTCTGTGATCGCGCCCATGCGAAGGGGATGCTGATTTATCCGACCCTTCTGGTACAACAAGGACGAGGGCCCCGAGAACAAGACGTGCGCTGCTCTAACTTCCGTTTCGATAACCCACATTTGGAGATTGGTGCACGGGGGGATCTGGATGCTGATTTCCCCGGACTCACTTGCCTCGACTTCAAACACGAGGAAGTGCGTGAGGAAAGATTCGCCCTCATACTGGAGACCTTAAACAACTATCCGATTGATGGCTTTGAATTGCAACTCAACTACACACCCTATTACTTTCATCCGGACGAAGTTGAAGCCGGGCGCGAGATCATGACCGCATGGGTTCGGCGGGTCTATGAAGCTGTCAAGGGGATTGGAGACTCTCGGAACGGAGGCGATGCAAGGCGCGAATTAGCGATTCGTATCCCCGCAAGCCTCGAAGGTTGTTTACAGGTGGGCATGGATGTGCACGATTGGATGCAGCAGGGCATCGTAGATGTCGTTATCGGACAGACGTTTTCGGGACCGGAGTTGGTGGATTCGACAGTTGATTTTCGTCCACTGGTCGAAGCGGCCGAAGGAACAAGCTGCAGGGTCCATGCCGCTATTCAGAGCCATGTAGACTCTGATCGCTTGGGCGAAGCCACCATTGAGATGGTTCGTGCCACCGCCTGTAACTATTGGGCGCAGGGGGTTGATGGGCTCTACCTAGCGCACTGGTTCGGCAACTGGCCCTATCAGGCGGACTTCTACGAAAAGCTTCGGGAGTTGCCCCATCCGGAGGTGATGGCACCCAAGGACAAATACTACTATGTTCCCACAGAGACGGGACGCTATCCGAAACCCCCTACGGAGCCAGGTATCGCCATGTCATTGCCGGCCGGATTAGCGGTGAACTGCCCTACTGAGGTGAAATTTAAGATTAGTGACGACCTACCACGCTGGCATCAGGTTGGGCGCATCCACGAAGTCCTCCTCCGTGTGCGAATCATGAACACGACAGAACTTGATAGCCTCCGTTTCCGCCTCAATGGGGTAGACCTGCCAGATGAACTGCTACGTAAACTCAACGAGATGTACCGGATGAGTGCGCCGCGCTACCGCACAGGATCGGGCTACTGGTTTATCTACCGACTGGACGAAGCGCATTGGCCCCAAAACGGCAACAATACGCTCGAAGTCACGCTGCTGAAACGCGATCCGGAGATAATCTCTGACAGCTATATCCGCGATGTGGAGTTGGAGGTCAAGTACCTGATGGGCAAGCATTTTCATCGGGGTCAGGATGCGGATTTGGGTCCATACGAATATTCTGGAATTTAGTTCTTAATTTGCAGTAAGGAGAAATTACATGCCTCAACTCAATCCCCTAGCCTTGGGAACAGCAAAACAACTCCTCTTCGACGATGCTTTTGTTGAAGCTAAAGAGGGATTTACCACCATCATGAACCCCGCCACGCGGTCCAACGCACCCGTGCTGACACCTGAGCAACCGTGGGAGTCGCGCGGCTGTAGTAACCCTACGGTGATGCTAGACGAAGGCGTCTACAAAATGTGGTACTCCGCCAACGGAGAGGACGGGATTGCGCGAGACTGCTACGCCACATCTACAGATGGAATTCACTGGAAACGTCCGAATATCGGGTTAATTGACTACCAAGGCTCGCGGGAAAATAATATCATCTCTCTCAATCTCAATCACGGAAGCATCTTCAAAGACCCATCCGCTAAACCCGAACAACGCTTCAAGTGCATTCTTGGCGCAGGTAAATACGACTACGTAGCGATATATGGAGGTGGAGCACGGTTCCGGTACGACGAAAATCCACCGGAAACATGGCATTATGGGGGTGTCGGGGGCTTGTATTCGCCTGATGGAATCCATTGGACGCCTTGTGAAAAACTGATTATGCCATGGTACACAGATACAAGGAATGTAGCTTTTTGGGATGACCGTATCCAGAAGTACGTGGCGTATGTCCGTTGGAACGAATACCTACGGGTAGAGAATGGGGCACTTCGGGGGTCTTTTGACTACCGCGCCATCGCCCGATCAGAAAGCGTGGACTTCGAGAACTTCCCGGTGCCAGAAAAAATCCTAGAGCCTGATTTCGACGACCTCGAAGATGCAGATATGTGGGGTGGCGGTCTCTACGACACAGCAGCGGTGAAATATCCCTTTGTGGACGACGCATACTTTATCTTCACCGCCGCTTACTATCACACTACCGACGCGCTGGACATACAGCTTGCGACTAGCCGTGATGGGATACATTTCACACGGTGGCAGGAACCCTTTGTGCGGCTCGGTCCCGATGGAGCTTTCGACTCGATGATGCTCTATATGGGAGTCGGTGTGTTACCCATCAGGGACGAGCTGCGGCTGTACTATACCGGTTATGACCAACCCCACGATAAGGTCTCCGGCGAAGAGTACTGCCCAACCATCGGATCTGCTCATTTGCGTCTCGATGGTTTTGTCTCTCAAGACGCCGGTGGCCAGCAGGGATGGATGACTACGCTTCCCTTCACTCTTGAAGGGAATCACCTAGAGGTAAACATGGATGGCAGTGCCAGGGGTTGGCTCAAGGTTGAAATCTTGGATGAGGGGATGCAGCCGTTGAAAGGTTTCACGGAGGCAGAGGCAGATCGCCTCGGTGGAAGCAGCACAACCCAGACCGTAACGTGGGCCGGTAAACGTGATCTTTCAGGGCTCAAAGGACAAACGGTGCGCCTGCGGTTCGTGGGACAGTCAATGAAGTTGTACGCGTTTCAACTCCGGTAGCAGAAAGGATTGGTCCGAATGAAGGGACAACTTTCCTCAGAACACATTAATGCGGTGAACCGACGCCGCCGGGTGATTGTCAATTTTGACGTTATTTCTGCGGACGGCGAAAGGTTCGCCACAAAAGAGATTGAGCGGTTGGTCGAATGGAAGTTTATGTTCGCTGACGAACCGGGAACGCACATCGACAGTATCTACTGGAGTTGGGGGGAAGGCCATCAGGCCCCTTATCCGAGCGAAGTTCTACCGCTCTACGATTCATCCGGATTCAAAAAGTGGGCGGACGACGGCATCAACATCGTCCAAGTATTCCTTGAGGCATCGAAGCAGCGAGACATAGAAGCCTTTTTTTCCTACCGAATCAACGGTTCGGACAACGACTTGGGTCCTGTCGCAGAGATTCCGATGAAGGAGGCACACCCCGACTGGCTTATCCACACATGGAACCCCAACGGTTACTGGAACTTCGCTATTGAGGGCGTCCATGAATACAAGTTAGGCATTCTCCGCGAGGCAGCGGAAAGCTACGACTTCGACGGTATCGAATTGGACTTTGCAAGGGTCTGCCCTGTCTTGCCACCGGGGCATCAGTGGAAGCACCGCGATAGACTCACCGATTTCATACGTGCGACACGAGCGATGCTGTTAGAGGTAGCGCGCAAACGTGGACGGCCGTTTCTGCTTGCGGCTCGTGTGCCCGAAAACTTGGAGGGGTGTCATTTTGATGGTATCGACGCCGAAACGTGGGCGCAGGAGGAACTGTTGGATATCTTTGTCATGGGGTGCCGGTCATTTGATGTGGATATCTCGGCGTTCCGCAAAATCACGGCGGGGACGAACATTAAACTCTATCCGTGCATCGATGATCATCACGCTTCAGATGGCTATCAGTGGCCCCCCATTGAGGTCATGCGGGGTGTGGTGGCGAATTGGTATCTACTCGGCGCAGATGGTGTCCAGACCTTCAACTTCGCCCACGCAACGCCAACGGGTACAGATCGTACCGTCGGTCAGATGTACCTAGAAAAGGGATGGCAGACGCATCATCGGGCATATCACGAAATCGGCGACTCGGCTGCTCTCAAACATAAGAACAAGATCTTCGTTGTACAGCGTCGTGGTGGCGGGCACGGTCCGACCGTCCTACCCAACCCGGAGGATTGGAGTACGCCACGATTCATGTACTTCAACACGAATATGTTCGGGCAGCTGCCTGCGCCCTTAGACAACGAGGGTAAAGTGGATACCCTCTTAAAAATTGCTGTGGCAGATGATATGGATGTGGCGGCAGACCGGATCGATCAAATTACGCTCCACCTGCTGCTATCCGATCCAGAGCCTCCCCCTGCCCCCGCTTGCGGGGAGGGGAAGGGGGAAGATCAGCGACTGCAGCCGGTCACTGTAGCGACCATCGGCCACCCCGGCACCCTTCAGAACCTCCCGGCGACAAAAGGCACCGAAGATCAGATCGAGGTCCGTATTAACAATATCTTGTTGGGGACACCAACGGTACTGGAAGGATGGCTCGTGTTTGCAGTACAGCCCAAATTTCTAGCGGTTGGCAATAATCTTGTCGGTGTGCGAGTGACCGAACGCCCCCCTGATGTGCAGCATCAAATTTTGATTGAGAAACTTGAGGTGCACCTTGAATATCGTTAGTATGTGTTGACAACTTTTGATTAACTCATATAAATCCATAATCTGAAAACCTTGAGAACAAATGATAATTGCAAACCAACACTACGTGATCCGTTCGGAAAACTCGAACAATATCTACTGGGAACAAGGTATCTATCCAGATTGGACAGCCCTCAGTGCCTTCCGCCATTTCCCCGACCAACGGATAGGTACAGGCGTTGAACCCCATTATCACGACAACGACGAATTGTGGTTGTTCACCGCTGGATGTGGCGAGGTGTGGCTAGACGAACAGCGGTTCGAGGTCACTCCCAACACAATGGTCTACACGCCCATGGGCGTCGTGCATCGGTTTCAGATGTTTACCGGCTACGAGAACAACGCCATCGTGACACGACTTGAGCGACAGAAGCGACCGATACATATCTTGGTTGAGGAAGCGGGGCCACCGATCCCGACCGTTCCAGGGTTTGTCGTTCCTGGCGAGAGCAACAATGGTCCCTTTCCAAACCGCGGGTCGCGTTGTCCGTTAAGTGAGTGGCGATTGATCACATTCGGCCCCGGTGAGGGAGTTGACGAATCACCTTTAACCTGTAATGAGCACTGGCTGGTTGTCGGGGGGACAATCCATCTGACCGTTGACGGGCTGGAGCTTGAATTGTCGGGTGAGGATTTGGCGTTGCTCAAAGCGGGGGTTGTGAGGGAGATTCATTCGGTTGAGGGAGGCCGCGTCGTTTTGGCTCGCGAGTAGAATATTCTAACACCAGTTGCTAGTTAACGGAGAAACCGATTTTTTCACGCCCAGATTATCTAACTGGGGGGTGCTTATAATTATTGTCTGCATCCGAGATTCAGCAGATAGCACAGAAAATACGGATACAGATATTGGTCTCAGGCAGTAGATGGGGTTGGAGGTGCTTTGTTTTTCAAGTTATGGGTGCGAGTTTAATGGAAGTTGAGTGTTAGCCAAGCAGTATGCCGTAGCGGTTGTATGGTTTACGGGACGCGGAGCGGGCCTACTACTTTATGAGCACCCCTCATCTTACTTAGGGAAAATCCTTTTTTCGCATAGCATCAAGCCTGCCTAAAGTAGCAGTCTATGATTTCAATCCGTGTCAATCCGATTTCCATCTTTATATTTCTCCACTGGGCTCGGTTCCGCAGGTGGCTCCCTCACATAGTGTGCCGGCATTGTAGGCCCCCGCCACCGCCCTGCCTCTTGCACCTCTTTCACTGTTGCCCCAGCCTCAGCGAGTGAAACCGCGGATCCAATCCGAAGCGAGTGCCCACTGATGCAACCCGTCACTCCCGCTTCCGTCGCGCGCCGGCGTATCGCTTCACGAGCCCCTTTCACACCGAGGCGGTCTTCGGTCACATGATTCTGGAAACGTATTCGCCTAAATAGTGCTCCTGACTCAATCCCAGACCTCTGACAATAGCGTTTTATCAACCGCCGTGTCCACTCGCAGATATACAGAGTATCACCCTGCTTCGTCGGCCCGCGCTCCGCCCTGTGTATCTGAAGCCCCTCCTCTCCAATATCCTCCACATTGACTGCAACAGCCTCCGAGATTCGGAGTAGACAATCGCTCATCAGGCTGATCATCGCCGCATCCCGTAAGCCTGCCACAGTTTCTGTGGATTCAGCAACTGTGCACACGCGCTCCACCTCATCCCAGGTGAGCCCATCGGCCCGCCTCTGCTCCCGCCGTTTGTTTTCTCCTCGGATACCAGACCAGGTGCGCTTGGTGATATCCCCGGCGACATTGTCAATCCCATGGTACTCAGCCATCCACTTGACCGCGGCCAGTAACAGATTGATCGTTGCGGGCGATTTCCCTTTCGTATTCAGGAAACGGATATACTCAGCCAACACCGCATCATCAAGCGTACGACCGTCCAGCCAGTCCTCCAGCTTGCGTGTCGCATGCTCATATGCTTTAAGTGTGTTGTCCGACACGTTTGCTCGAATCTCCTCCCTTGTGCCCGAGGCGATTCTCAAACTCGTCCCCGATTCCTTCCCTTGTTTCATCAGAATCGCCTCCTTCTTCTTTTTTAGCTTCTTTTTTAGGAATTTTATCTTCATAAAAAGACTGACGTGCCCCCTGTACCCCGTGCAAAACGCTCGAGGTCAGGATCACTCATACCGATGATAAAGGCATGGACAACGGTACTCCCGAAGTCTTTGCGCTTCATTGTCGGCACATCTTTGTCCAAGCCATCAGTCACTATCACCAGCTCAGGACGGACGAGCTCTTCATGCTTATCCATCAACTCATCGATCCGCCGATCCCCACTGTGCTATGGCTCGGCAATGAGTACAGTCCCCCCCTTTCGTGCCCTCCAATGATGGCGATAGGTCGCCGTGTTTCCTAGAAGCTCCCCTCCCGTACCATTGACTCGTCCAGCTTTTTCACCACCGCTGGCGTCACCGGATCGTTGTCCTGGAGGAACCCTTCCCCTTTCTTCAGCTTAGTAACGGCAACACTGTCCAGTCCAGCCAACTTTTTCGCCCCTTCTAAAGCTGACAGGTCGTTCCCGTAATAATCGAACCACGGCAGCCCCGCGTTTGTGTAATCCTGCGCTGTCCACGGTTTGCCCGGCGGCTCACATCCCGTTAAGTGGACGAGCTGAACACTGTTAACGATATGCACAAAGCAACGCGACCGAATCGACGTCTCCCACGCATCGAAGCCATATGTATCCTCGTATATCTCCTGACGCATGAGACCGCCCGGTGCCAACCCCATCTCGGGCTCGCAGTCGGCCACCGTCAGCCTATAACTTCTCTGTTTCTGTAGTGTCTGCTCGTACCACGAAGCCTGCATGGGGTAGACGGCGATCTGAATCCCTCCATGCTCCGCCTCTCCCGTCAGCTGTTCCTCGGCCGTGTAGCCTTCGCCCAACGGCATCGCGACGAACTGTCGAATTAAGCCCTTCTCGACACAGAAACCGTCAAGCCATGGCTGCTCTGGAACCACCAAATAGTCCTGAGGCGTTTTGGTGAGTTTGTCCTTCCAGGCCGCGCCGGTCACCGCGTTGATTTTGCCTGCCGCTATCTTGACAGCCATCGGATAGTGAGCGTGGAAATCAATCCACATTGCTTCCGCCTGATACATCGGCAAGAACACCCCCCCATGTTCCTTCCAGGTATCCGGCAGGTTATCCGGGTAGTCGTCCACACGATTGAGGGGAAATCTCCCAAGCCCTGGAGGCAGATAATGTTCTCGGTTATCGTCCGGAATCCGTAACGTCCGTTGAAACTCAATCCCGAGTACGGCATCTTCATCTACATTGGGGAATCGGAAAACTAATTGATTATCTCTCAGTTCAATCGTTTTGTCTCTGTTCTCGGTCCTGTTAGCCATTTTCGTAGCACCTCTTCTTTGAGTTTGCAAAAGGAATTGCTTCAGCCATACTGAAGCAGTTTATGTTCTACAAGATAAATTATATTACATAAGATTCCAAAAAGCAAGTTTTTTTTAGAAGCTGCCAGAAAAGCACTGTTCGGAGGGGACATCTTCTACGGTCTGTTTCCTGTAGGAAGGAACTCCGATTTCCGTCTCCGGCGAGCGGCGCAATGGTATCTTCCTACTCCCGTTCTTCTGACTCCCCCATGTCCGCCTCACTTAGTTTCCCAAGAAAAAATGGAACACCGAAAAAGAGCAGACTCACCGTCATCGGGCTCAACTCTACTGCGCCTCGACGTTTCGGGTCATCGCTCCAGTCCTGATCGTCAATGAGTCGTCGAAGCACCTCCCGCCCAATCTCCAGATATTTCCGCTCCCCTGTCAACTGGTAGGCATAGGCAAGGTGCCGACAGATGACGCCGCCATAACGCTGTTGCAGCGCAAATTCAGCGTTGAGGGGATCTGGATAGCCGCAAAACCAATCCACGGCACGGCGATACACCTCCGCAACATCGTCCCGTCCAGTTATGCGGTGCAGCAGCTCCAATCCAATCATCAGATAGTGGGTCTGATAGCCCTTCTGTTCTTCCATCGGTAATACGCGGATGGGAGGCTCCGAGTTTGGGGAAGGTATCTCCTTAAAAGTGCCACTTCTCAATATCCAAAATTCCTCATTGGTGAAAGGTGGGGCAGTTCCCATCTCTACTGCCAACGTTGTCCCTTCCGTCGCCATGCCATAGGGTCCCTGGTTCGGCAGCTTATCCGGTGTCGAAACCTGAAACCGCTTGTGCCAGCTCCCGTCTTCGTTCTGTCCCCTTGCAATTACAGTATAGACCGCTTCGGCTCGTTCCTTGAATCGAGATTCGCCGGTAATTTCATAAAGATAGAGCAATCCCCGAAGCACATTGGCGATACTTCGCAGGCTGAAACTGTAGGTCGGGTCCTCCGACCATCGGTAGCGCAAGAAGAACTCCCCTGCCTCTTGGAGTACCTCGTAAGTCCGCAGGTCGCCTCTCAGATAGTAGTAATCCACCCAGTTGTCCACAAAGGTGTGCGATGCACACGGTTCATCGCCGAAATGGTCTGTGCTATGCCGAAAGCAGCCGCCGACCATATAAGGGCGGAACGGATGGAAATGGCACGTATCCACATCAACGGAGTGTCGCGTCATCGATTCACCCAACTGAAAATAATCTGCTTTGCCTGTCCGCAGGTACTGAATCCAAACACCGTGCCGCGGGTCCCATTCACTGTTGCACCAACCCCACCGTCCATAGAACCGCCAATCGTTTTCCTCTTGCTCCCATGCGACAAGCGCATCCCCCCAATCGAGAAATCCGTACCAGCGACCGAGTTGAATGTTCCGGGTCATCCAGTCCAAAAAACCGGTCATCATCCGCTCAGATTCAGGAAATTGTTTGGAGTCAGCTGGAGCAAATCCGCCGGTCACCTCGCATTTTGCCCCCCATTCCGGATCAATAGCGACATAGGGTGGTGTCAGCAGCCCCCGCAGCCGGTCGGGAATCTCCTCATCCTCTGAGGCTTTGTAGAAGCAAACGAAAAATTCACTTGTTTTCGCTGTGCCGGTGCCATCGGCGTAGACCCCTTCGCCCTCCTCCCACGACATCACTTCCGCATATCGCTTGAAATTGAGCCGTTTTCCATTAATGTCTTTCCAGAGAAAGACATCGATTCCTTGTCCAGTTCCCATCACTCGCAATGCCTTGGGATATTCTTCGGGCATATAGCGCAAGCCAACCCCTACTCCCACATGGCCGTCGTTGATTGTCATCCATCCTTCTGTCCGTTCACCCTCAGCGATGGTTCGCTGCTGCCCCGCCCGTTGCTGTTCAAGACGGAATTGATTATCTGACCGTTGACCCAACAAAATTGCTTCATCGGGATTGAGACTCCCCTCAGTTGGACGCAACGACGCTGCTCGAAAACGCACGCGGTTTTTCAGAGAAATCGGGACCCGTATAGCAATCTCCTCCACCTCAGTTTCTCTTGGGTTGCACGCTACCACCACAGTATGAAGTATACGGAGGTAGGTTTGGCCTGCATAGGCATAAATCCGCGTTACCATCCGAAAAGGTCGATATCCCGCATAGTGATGGAAAGGGATGTCCGCCTCAAATGCCCCACTGCACTTGATGACCGTCCGTAAGGGGCCCACCTCCTCTACTTCTACGGTGTAATCATCTTTTGCCAAGGAAGCTAAACAGTCACCGCCCATCCCGTAGATATAGCGTTTTCCTTGGGCATCGTTAAACGATTCACAGATGCGCACCCATGCCTCGCCACCAGAAAGGGCCTCTCCGCTGACGACTTCGCACTCCGGTAAGAATCCACCCCCCGCGTCCAAATGCCCCAATTCGGCAGATTCAATTAGCGAAAATTGCCGGCGGTTGACGCTAAATTGCAGCGGTCCCGTACAGATGGTAATGCGGTCATCAGTTTCCTCGATTTGGATTGTCCCATTTGACAAAATCGATACAGGTTCTTGACCGTAGCAAAAGAAATAATTAACCTCTCCTTCGGCTGGCATGTCCGCTGAAAAATCGGTTAGCACCCACTTCAGACTCCCGTCCTCCCATCGACTCAACGTCCGAAACTGCGCCAGGCCCGGCTGACCATCACCATCTTCAACCCAAACCGAATCTAGATTGTGCAACGCGCCTTTTGGCAACGGAACGCCCTGCGTGATGGGCACGTTTTGCCGATGCTTGCCTCCCTGTCTATCGGGGGGAATCCCCTTTGTCTCTGAAACGCTGAGACGGACCTTATGTGTCATCGTTTGATTCATATTTTACCTGCCTTCAGCGATTGTAAAGCACCGTTTCCAATGTAAACGGCAGTCATTCTAGAGGCAACTCGTAACATGCCGCTTCCTTATCGTTTCTCACAAGCAGATATTGCCCAGCGAGTGCGGGGTTATTCCACGTTTTGTCCGCTAGTGCAGGGAAGCGTGTCAGCTCTTTGCTCTCATTTGGGTTGACTTCAACTAAGAGAATATCGCCGGACTCTGCACTCACAAGCAATAGACCGCTCTGATCTCTACCGCTCCCTTTCCCCCTGCCAGCGGGGGGAAAAGAGGCGGTATCAACTAATACCATCTGCCCATGCCCGTAACGACCACGCTTCCACTTGCGCTGACCGTTGGCGAGATCAAGACACACAAGCACGCCATCGTCTAGCCCGTAGATATACCCATCTCGCTGAACAACGTTTGTAAACTTCGCTTTGAGTCGAGGCGTTTCCCACATGAGAGTAGCTCTCAATCGATTATCTTCGTCACGGGCAATTTGGAAAAGCTTGCAGCCAATACCGTAACCACTTGAGACGAAGACGCGATCTTCCGGCAGCGGCACCGGTTGAGCGACACATTCGGTGCTCTTGGGCCAGGCGTGCTGCCAGAGGATTTGCCCGCCGTTCGGGTCATGGGCAGCCACACTTCCATAATTAAAAATAAGGATTTGAGGCACACCTGCGAGCGTTGTAATCAGCGGAGAGCTATACCCCGCCGGGCCGCTACCTCCCCTCCAAATGCGCTCGCCTGTATCCTTGTGATAGGCGACTAGAGACTTGCCTTCTCGCCCCCCTGCACTCACCACCACGAGGTCATCCAGAACGAGCGGGGACCCACTCATCCCCCACGACGCAACCTCAGCGTTGTTGTCATAGAGGATATCCTCCGACCAAATACGCTCCCCGGTTGCCAAATTCAAACAATTGAGGATACCCGTCGCGCCTAGCGTATATACCTTATCTTCCACGATTGTTGGCGTTGCGCGGGGACCCACACCGGCAGGTACTGCTTCATATCTGTCATGGTCGCTATGGCTCCATTGCTCTTGGCCGGAATGTAGGTCGTAACAGACGACCATTTCATATTCGCCGCGCTGCTCTTGGGTGACTGCTGAACTTCCAACCACAGCGAAAGCCGACCAACCGGCACCGATGGGTTGTCGCCATAAAAGCTGCGGCGGACGTTTCAACCAATCCCGCGCTAGTTTTATCCCCTGAACAGTCCCATTACGACGTGGTCCAAGAAATTGGGGGTAATCTTTTGAAAACGCTCCCAAAGTAGTTGGAGCACTTCCTATCAAAGATTCAACGGCCTTTCCACCCCAACGCCATTCCAGCAGTGGCACTAAGTCCCCGCTAAATCCTTTTAGGCGAAGCAGAGCAGTCGAAAAGAGGAGAATCAGAACAATCGCCCCAAACGCAAGTAGCCGGATTTTCCACCGCAGACGTGAGAAGAAGAGCAGCCACAGCAGCATCAGCAGGAACGAAAGCAGCAAGGCCAATACCGTATAAAAAACCCGCCATTGGCGGTGGGGTGCGTCTACGCTCCAAAGCAGTATAATTGCTGAAATAGTCAAGGTAACGATGATAGCGGCGGGCAACCAGTGGAAAATACCAGGACGCTTGCGCGATAATCTTGGCTCAACCCGCCCGGAACTATCGCACAACTGTTTATGGTGTTTTTGGCTATCGAGTGTCGGCATTTACAGTGATCTCATTTCTCATTGTTGAGCGCGGAGAGAAGCACGCAATCGTGCCGTTCCTTCGGGGTCAACTGTTCCATCCTTTCCCTCAATCAGGACGCCATACTCTTCTTCCGCAGTTTTCCGATTGTAGTAGCCATGTTTGACATCCCGTAGGACCAATTCCGGCGGGCGATCTATGGGTAGACCATACCCCCCTCCACCCGGCGTCTCCAGTCGTAGGATGTCACCTGCCTGCATGGGAATCCCCTCATCTTTGCTGATGTGGGGTGGGTTGTACTCCTCCCCTTGCAGAATGAAGGTGTGTTTTGCTGATTTTGCGGATTTACCGCCGAGGATTCCGAACGGTGCAAAACGTCCCCGCTCTCCAAGCATCGAAGCACTCGCCTCGCCCCGCCGAATCTGAAATTCAAAGATCACGCCGAGACCACCCCGACGCATACCCGCCCCCCCCGATTCTTCCCGTATGGTATACTGGGTAAAGAGAACAGGGTAGCGAGATTCAAAAATTTCCAAGGCTTGGGTTCGAGCGAGGGCAATGGTTGGGTTGCCGTTGATAAGCCCATCGGTCAGATAATTTCCGCCATATCCACCGCCGATGAAAGAATAGAATACATAATATCCCTTCTCCGGATCTTCCCCACCCACAGAAAGATTCGTCACCGTCCCCATCGGTGCGGCGTAGCTCTTGTCGGGGATCGCCTGACTGAGTGCACCCAATACCACATCAATGATACGCTGACAGACCTCAGAGGCACATCCGGACACGGGACGGGGCAGTTGGGCGTTGATAAAAGTTGTGGCAGGTAAATCAAAGGAGAAGGGGGCGAAACACCCCGCATTGATGGGGACATCGGGGAAGATGTGCTTGAAGCCGATGTAGACCCCAGCGATAGTGGTGCTAAGGACGCTGTTAAGTGGCCCTTTACAAGGCGGGCTGCTCTTGGAGAAGTCAATATGGACATCGCTACCCTTCACCACCATCTCCATGTGGATGGTGAGCGGTTTCCACTCTACACCGTCGCTGTCGATATGATCTTCAAATGTATATGTCCCATCCGGAATGGTCTCAATATGGCTCCGCATCAACTGTTCGGAACGCGCTCTCAACTCTGCGATAGCACCAAAGACCGTCTCCACCCCATAGCGGTCAAGTAACCGAATCAACCGTTCAGCACCAAGATTGAGAGCGGTCACCTGTGCGATAATATCCCCTTGCCGTTCATCTGGCACCCGCACATTGTGTAGGATGATGTCAAGCACTTCTCTGTTCAGTTTGCCCCTGTCCAGAATCCGTATTGGTGGGAGGCGAAGCCCTTCTTGATAAATCTCGGTGGCTTTGCTTGAGAATCCGCCGGGCACCCGTCCTCCGATGTCGGGCCAATGTCCGCTATTGGCGAGAAAGGCGGTCAGTTTTCCTTTATAGAAAACAGGCTTGACCATCTTCACATCCATCAAATGCGTACCACCCAAGTAGGGGTCATTTACGATGTAGATGTCGCCCGGCGTGATGTTCTCAATTGATTCAATCACCGTGCGGGTGGTAAATTCCATGACATAAATGAAACTTGGCAGCCCACGCGGTCCTTGCATGATGACCTCACCGTTGGTTTTATCGTAGATACCGCTAGCTCGGTCAAAGCCATCGGAGATTACAGGCGAAAACGCCATCCGTTCAAGGGTGGCGTCCATCTCGTCCGCAATTTGTTCTAAGCTACCACGAATCACGGCGAGGGTTATTGGATCTATTTTCATCTTAACTTACCTCTTACTGATACCCAATAGTGCGAGTTTGCAACTGTTGAACGCTGTGGAAACGACAGCCCCACCAACTCGCACCAAAGATTGATACCTGTTTTAACGATAAACCGCTTGAATCATCGATCGGATGTAACCGACAGCGAAAGCTCTGCCCGCCCATTGCGTGTTCTCTTGCGGAAAACTGGGCGTGTGGTCCATCATGAAGGGCCCTTCAAAGCCTACCTCCCGATAGGTCTGCATCGCCTCATACATATCCACATCTCCCTCATCCACAAACACCTCTTGGAAACTCTTGGGGGTGCCTCGAATGTTGCGAAAGTGGACGTAAGCGATTTTGTTCTGCGAACCGATGCGTCGAATCGCAGAAGGCACGTCTTCCCCCATTTCACGAACACATCCCTGACAAAACAGCATGGCGTTCATCTCGCTAGGAACTGTGTTGAACGTGCGCTCGAAATGATTGAGGGTCGAGAGGATTCGAGCTGCGCCGCCCAGCGGTTCCGGGATGGGTGGATCATCCGGATGCATGGCGAGTTTAACCCCCGCTTCCTCCGCCACTGGAACGATACGGGTAAGGAAATAGCACAAATTCTCCAGCAGTTGCTCTTCGGAGATATATTTTTCGGGAACGTCCGCCGGATCCTGCATGAACTCATCATAATCGAAGGTACTATAGCGGGCACCGCCGCGTCCAACTGTCGAGGCGGTACGAAAATTTCCGATGGGTTTGAAGTTGTAACCCAAGGTACGGATTCCTGCGGCACCGAGGTTCCGAATCATTGTGCACCACGCATCAATCTTTTGGTCCCGGTTTGGCAAGGCAAGTGAAATCTCATCCCAACAGTTCATGCCCACGTTATCCAATTTCATTCCGTGGGAATCAACGCGCCGACTCATTTCCTTCCAGAAATCGGCACGATCTACCCCATCTTTGAGTTCCGACGGTGGTGGGTTAATCGTAACATAGTCCACGCCAATGGCTTTGAATATGCTCAGATTCTCATCGTCCATGTGAGTCCAAGGTAGCTGTTCTTGAATTAGCATCGCGAGTGTCTCCATCCGTTAAATCAGGTTCCGGTTTTGTTGTCCCTATACTCTAATCGGAGCTTACAAGTCTGCTCTAATGTCCCTCGCCGTTCTCACTTTTTCATACGCCCTTTGAGTTGGGGCGACCCAATTTCGATACTATAGGTGGGAACGAGTTCGGTGCCACTCATATTATATCGTTCAGCTGCGGCGTCGATCTGTCCTCACATTTTGGGGATTACTTTCAAGTTGAAGAGTTTGGAATAGACCAAATGGCGGAGGCGTCCGGGTTTGCGTTTGCGCTGCCTTTCCGTGAGTGCACTTTCCTTATAAAATGATAACATAGGTTCACACAAGGACGAATATCAGGAAAATAGGGCGAAACATTATACCCCTGAGTTATCCCGTTTTCGCGTTTTCATATATTAAACCTCCCAGCGCGTCGCCACAGAGTGTGTTACGCCATCCGCCAACGTGATATAATAAGCTGTCAAAATGCTCCCATCGGACAGCTGGGTGGAGATTGGATAGCCAACATCAGCACCCCCACGCTCCGTATCAGATCGGAATTCGCTAGGTGTCCCACCATCGTCTCGCAGAATAATAACGTTGTCCATATCCCACGTAACCCCGCCATCATGACTCAGGACCGCACGCACACCCATCGGTTCACGGCGATATCCAAACGAACACAGTATCCGTCCATCTCGGAGTTTCAACAGGTGTGGCGGATACCCCCAGATGGGCGTCCGTAACGGTTGCGACCACGTTCGTCCACCGTCATCGGACCACGTCTCCAATAAGTAGCTGCCCTCCGTCCGCGTATGGGCGAGGACACAACCGGGGGAAACTTCCAGAAGTGTCGTTTCGTTACCGTCAACCCCCGTTACATAAGAGCCCATCGTCAACCAACGCCACGTCCCTCCTCCATCCATTGACAGCCAGATGTAGGTACGCCACTGGGCATCGGGGTCGGAGCCGTAGACAGGGACAAGGATTGTACCGTCCTCCAGCCACGCTGAACGTGGAAACGCTGTGAAATGGTCAACACCGGGCACAGTCCACTCCTGCCGTTGCCATGTCTGCCCTTTGTCAGTCGAGCGTTGGACGAACAGCTTTTTTCCACCTACCAAGATTGCTCGCTTATCGTTTGGGTGTGGGCGTACAACTAGCCCCTGTGCTTCTACGTCTGACCGTTGTTTCGCTGAATAAACCTGCCAACCTACTGAACCAGCACAGAGATATGTGCCATCTGGCATCACGGCGGCAAATCTGTCATATTTCTCACGCGGCGATGTCCCGGGCCAGTTGTGGGGAAGTGTCGGATCATCGGCCTGCTGCCACGTTTCCCCCTCGTCCTCCGACAGCAGCACCACCCAATCACCAATCGCGTAGTGGTCATGGAACGGCGATACCGGAATTCCTACCGTCAATCGCCCGTCGGGGAGATGAGTTAGGACAGGAAAACCAGCGTAAAACCCTTCTCGTTTGTAGAGAATTGTATGGTTCATTACATTACCTCACTATTCTCGAATCGTGACCGCCATATAGAACCTCTCCTTTTGACGCTGAACGATTGGGGTAAGCGCATGTAAACCTGTTTGCCTAGCGAACCCCTACCAATCGTTCAGCGTGATAATTCCCTTTCGCCTTTCTAAAACCGCTTCGTACAACCGCATCGACTTCAAACAATCGTTGATACTCGCTATCGGCTCACGATTTTCACGGATAGCATTGACAAACTCCGTTAAGCTATGACCATCGCCGGTCAATTCGCCATTGCGTTGGTCACTGAAGTTATCCGTAAAAATGTTCTGGGATTCAGCGTAATGAGCAATCTCCCATAGTCCATCAAGGACAATGTACTCACCCTGTCCCGTGATTTCAATCCGATCATAGTTACGCCTCCAGAGCCGCTGGCTATTCAGTTGGAGGTTTCCAACCGCGCCGTTCTCAAATTCTACTGCGACTGCGAAAGATCCTTGCCCACCTACCTCGTTGTGGAAAACAGCAATCTCTTTTGCCGGCCCAGCGATGTACTGTGCGAGATCAAAATGATGAATAGCGAAATCCAAAAGATACCATTGTACTGTCTGATAGGTGCCGCTACAGAAGGAGCAGAAAAGTTGCGTCAATTGGCCAAAGGACTCCCGCGCCATAATCTCTTTAGCACGACTGACACCCAAGCTAAACCGCCGCTGAAAGTTGATCATCAACGTCTTGCCAGTCTGGTCAGCGGTCTCCGCGAGTTCAGTGGCATCCGCCAAAGATGGGGCAGGCGGCTTGGGAACAAAGACGTGATAGCCGGCTTCCAAGGCTTCACGAACGAGGGGTTGACGTGGGTCTGGCCTCATACAGATGACGAGTGCCTCAAGGTCTTCCTGTTCCCACATTTTATGTCGGTCTGTGTACCAACGCCCCGTGCCAAATTTTCCCGCGGCATCTTTCGCTTTTGCTTCATCCACATCACAGACCGCTTGTAGTGCAACGGGGGCAAGGTGTAACGCCGGATAGATAGTGTGTCTGGCAAAGCCACCGGCACCAATAAATCCAATACGAAGTGGTTCCATAGGTTCTTCTCCTGACAAAATGACTTAACGCCAATAGTGACAACGCAAAGACAGGAGAACGGCATCTGCTCGCTCGCCTGTCCTGTTAGTTTACTCCTCGAGATCAATCCCACGGCAGCGGAACGCCGAGACGGTTACTGACTTCACGGGCTGATTCCTGCTCCATCTCACCGTAACGGATGCCATTACGGCGGTGTATCTCAAACCGCTCTTCTTCAATTCCGCCGGGCAGCAACGCCCGATCGTAGCCGGGCATCGGTTCGTATGTCTCCCGCACGTCTCGCACCATCCGATCGGTTTCGGCACGAAAAACAGCTTCGGGCACAACAGCGTCCACATGGATAGCGAGAACCATACCCCCCAACCGTGCCCCGCCGGGCCAACGTTCGCCAATCCCCTCATCGTCAGGAAGAGTATATCCTGTCAATCCACCACCCAAGAGGCCTGCGACCGCAGTATAACCCACACTTTTAAAAAAAGCAGCCGGGATGAGGGAAAGAAGTGCATCAAACCCCTCCCCACGCTGATAGTCCGCCATGATACTGGTCGCCGCGTCGAGCACCACAGATGGTTCATCCCCGCCAGGAATCGCGAAGCAGATGGGAGGGTTGCCGAAGTAACCGAGTTGTGGCTTGGGATCGCTGCTACTCGCATTGCCTAGGCCCTGATAGCCTTGAACAGAGAAGCCGACACAACCCGCATCCACACACATCCGCGCGTAGTGTCCTGCCGAGCCGTAGTGTCCGATGTGCCGTACGAGCCCCATGCCCAACCCGACCTCCTTCGCTTTGGCGATTGCTCCCTCAGTTGCCCTGACCATTGGAAGGTAGCCGAGCGTTCCATCGCCATCCAGAACAACAGCTGTCGGGGTTTCGTGAATTAGGCGGATATGGGGTTGAGGATTCATATCTCCGTTTTCAAAGCCGCTACAGTAGCCATTGACCGTTCGCGTACCGTGACTCCGTACCCCGCGAAGGTCTGAGTTGACGAGTAAGCGGCTGATCAGTACTGCGTGGTCATGCGACAGGCCCGCCTTCTCAAAACAGGCGGTACTAAAAGTGAGGAGGCGGTCCTCCTGCACACTCACAAAAGTTTCTGGGGGTCGATTCATTGCATACTCCTATAGGTAAAGATCATATTATAACATCCGTTGGTAGGGACGCCATCGATAAAATGGGAGTTGATGCTCTACAGTTAAGCTTCAAGTGCTCTTAATAACGCTTTCACATAAGCCACTGCATAGGCTGAAGCTGCTCGTTGCTCCACATCGCCAATGTAGTTCGGTAGATGATCGATCTGTAAGCCGCCATCAAACCCAATCTCTTTTAGGGTCTGAAGGATTTTGAACATATTCATGTCGCCATCGTCGAGGGCAACCTCCATATATCCGCCCGTCGAGATCGTTCCCTGCACATTGCGGAAATGGGTGTGGAAGATTTTTCCTTTCTTCCCAAAATGGCGGATATTCTCGAAGATGTCTACACCTGACTCATAGCAGGTGCCGATGCAGTAGAGCAGGCCGCTGTGATCACTTGGCACCGCGTTGAGGATGGCAGCCCAGCGTTTCGGTGAGAATTCGGTCTCCGGCAGCGGCGGATCCGATGGGTGGATAATGAGTTTTACATCGAATTTCTCAGCAAGTGGAACGAGCCGTTGATACATCTGCACACACCGTTCCCAATGCTTTTCAACAGAGAAAGGTTCAAGCGGTTTCTCCGCGATGCTTTGCTTCATCAACTCGACATCAAATCCACCGAACGTATAATCGCCCCGGAGGGGTTTGGTATATCCACCTCGGTATCCCGGATTTGCATCTCGATGTTCCGGGGTTTGTGCTAGATGCACGGGCATCGACATAAAGGGAATTCCGGCGCCACCAAAGATTTCAAGCGACTTGCACAGATTGTCGAGTTCCTCCTCGCCGCCCGGTTTGCCCGTCAGAAATTTCTGGGGTTCAGCGGGTGCGACACGGTAGATGTTAAGTCCAGCGGCGTTGACTTTCTCTTTTAACTTTGTCAGTTGTTCTAAATCTGGATAACCCTGTTCTACCAATCCAGGGATGCTTTCGGCATTATGGATATCAAACCCGTCAGCCCCAATCTGTGCAGCAAACTGGATATATTCGTCCGAAAGGTCGCGTTGTCTCAGTAAAACTTTCATAGATCTAGCCTCCTCTTAATAGAGAATAGCAGAATTCCTTTGGAAGGACAAGTCAAAAGCATCTCGCTAATTAAACAGATTGTGTAACCCCTCATCACCTGTGAAGCCGATACTCCTACATGGTTCGCGTTCAAAAACGGCTTGATTTTTCGTTTCATATCAAATATACCTATTAATGGACACTATTGGAGGTTCACAATGAATGGGTTGGCAGAAAAGAATCAACGGAGGTTGGCTATCTCAGACGATACCAAAGTCCTAATCACCAGTGGAGTAAGTGAAAACACTTTGCGGAATTATTGCTACTGGTCAAAGGAGATTGAGCAATGGCTCGATGGTCCTACCCTCGACGATGGACTTTTGGCAGCATACATCAGTGTTGACAAAAAACAGCAAATCGTTTACGATAGCATATGATTGGTAAGTATTTCTTATTCTAAAAGGAGGTAAGGATGAATATCCGACGGTTTAGGATAGTGGTGACTTTGGCTGTTATTCTCTTACTAGTAGGAAAACGATGGTTATTCTGATGATTGTTCAAGACTTCATACGCAGAATGTAACCTCTTGTGAATGTAATTGTAGTTCCTCTGGGACGTATGGCTGCGAATGTGGACCTTGTTCTTCGTATCTAAACAACTAGAACAAAAAAAAGGGGAGACATTTTGCCTTTTTTTATTTCCCTTTTCATCATCATTTTTCTATTTACATTGACTTTTTTTACTAGGAATCGACCTTCGCTTTCTACTGGGGTGATTTATTGTGCCGGTATACTGACCGGAAATATCCTACAGGATAAATCGGATATAGTTGACTTTGGCACTTTTGTGCTAGTCGTGCTCGCGTTGTTCGGTGCTATTGATGCTGTTAGCAAATTTGCGCGGCGATCCCGGCATATTAGGGGGTCTGCTGCTCCTAAACGCTAAAAGCAAATCCGAATCACGAAAGTGGCCTATGACCAGATACAGCGGTATCAGATTGGGACCGAAAAGATAGAGAATCGGACGCGGCTTCGGCTGGTAGATCTGATAGCACATCGGGGAGAACCATCACACAACGGTGCACCTACTCACACTGAAAACTCACAGAAAATCACACCCTCTTTCACAGCTGATCCGACCCTTGACACGGAATTGCTCAAGCAGGAGAATCAGTTTCTGTACCGGCGCATACTGGAACTGGAGGCAGATCGCATGGAACGGCAAGCACGGGAAGCCCGGTGGGACGCCGAACGGGCACGACTCAAAGGTATCATCAGAAAAGGGGGTATTTTCGCGCCTACTTGTGGATACCGGCGAAAAAAGAAGGGCGCATTCCAAATCAAGGTTCCCGATAAGTTCAAAGGTGGAAACTTTAGTAGCGATGAAATCATCGGGTTTATGGTAGCAAAAGTCTGTCGCTCATGTTAAGAAATCGTGTAACAGAACCCGAGTTTTGCCGAAAAAAAACTCGGGTTCTCCTTGTGCCTTGTTTTCAATCCGTAGTTCAGAGTTGTCTACTGCATCGGCGAAAAAGGGGCGGGAAGCAGGATCTTGCTCTCCTGTGTAATCGGCCTAACAGAGCCCTTGGGGGGCCAAACTCCCTGCTCCCGTGTCTCCGCCCGTATCCGTAGACGCTCATCAAAACTCTTATATGCCCATAGATGGATAAAGTTGTTGAGCCCACCAAATTCTGAGTACCAGCAGCCCGCCATCGGTGAGAACTTTTCGCGCTCGGCAACACTCGCCCCCCACGCCTCCAGTACTTGCGGCATCCCCTCCGCAGGATAGGTGTATATACGCATCTCATATATGGGCCCAATGTCTCTTTCGCTTAAGGGTGTCATAAATGGGGCTGGCAGAAAAATTTCAGATACCATTGACACGATAAGATCGCTTGTATCGGGGGGCCATATCGGATTCGGTCCCGCTTCCGCAGCACGTCGGATTTCAGCTCGCTGTTCAAGGCTTTCATAAGGCCAAATAGCGACCATCTGATTCAACGGTCCCGCTTCAGTGTACCAATGTCCACCGAGTTTCGATAATTCTTGACGCGCCGGCAGTTTTTCGTCGAAGCGTTCCCAGTATTCCTGAAGTTGACCCACTTTCAGGTTGTAGGTTCGTATTTCGTAGATCATAGGGTTTACTCCTCATCAATCAAGTTGTGTTTGTGGATAAAGCCTTCCGAAGGTTTAGAATCTGACGAAGATTAAAATCTCTCCAACGACAAAGGTTTCAAGTTGCTTTGAATCCCAATCCTATTAGGGAGGAGTGCTACGTGAATAAAAGCGTGTTTCCGAAATATTAAAGCCTCAGCAAGGTAGCAGGGAGCAACTTAGATATCTGAACAGGCGTATGTTACATCAGTCAACCAGTTTTGTAAACACAAAAATCTCTAAGAGTGTACCAGAATTGACAATCCCATTGACCCAATGGCTATCCGTCAGTCTACGCTTCATTCTCCATTTATGGACTGTAATTCTGGTGGTAATTGGAAGCGCAGATTTTGCGGAGGCACAGCGAAATTCCGCCGGTGTTGCTGATGTGTTGAGCAGCAAAACCGATAAAAGATTCGCTCGGGCCCTTGAACCGATGCCGCTTCAGTTCCCACGCGATCACGGGGCACATCCGGAGTATCAAATCGAATGGTGGTATTATACGGGCAATCTACACACCGACGATGGGGGGGCTTTCGGTTATCAGTTAACCTTTTTCCGCTTTGCGCTGACACCTCAGATGCCAGAGCGGATTTCACATTTCGCCACAAACCAAGTTTACATGGGACATTTTGCTCTTACAGACGCAGCAAACAACGAGTATTTCTGCTTTGAACGCAGGAGCCGGGGGGCAGGTGGATTGGCGGGAGCGACAGGAGATCCAACCTACAAAGTCTGGCTGGAAGATTGGTCTGCCACGGAAGCAGAGTCAGGAGTGATGCGCTTGCAGGCTGCTTCAAATGCCCATTTTATCGAGGCAGAACCACACATTAGGTTATCACTCAACTTGCGACAGACGCGCCCACCGATACTGCACGGAGACCGTGGATTGAGCCAAAAGGGTCCCGAATCGGGGAATGCGACCTATTACTATAGTCTCGTTGAGTTGGAAACGACTGGCAAAATCACAATCAACGGCAAAACAGTAGCTGTAAGTGGAGTCAGCTGGATGGACCATGAGTTCGGTACCAGTTTCCTCGGCGAGGGATTCGTGGGTTGGGACTGGTTCAGCTTACAGTTGGAAGATGGCATTGCATTGATGTTGTATTGCCTCCGTCGGTCCGACCAGTCATGTGATCCACAAACGTTTGAAGGCACTTTGGTATACCCCAACGGACAGCAGCTGCGCGTTGGGAAGCCAGATTTCACATTGACCTCTACCCGTCAGTGGACGAGTCCAGAAAGCGGTGCTACCTATCCCTCCGGCTGGCAAATAACCTTTCCAGAATTGAAGATCACTCTTCAGGTCGAACCGCTCATCCCGAATCAGGAGTTGCGCGCGAGCTTCACGTATTGGGAAGGTGCCGTCCGGGTGCGTGGGCAGATCGATGGAGCAACCGTCGCCGGTCACGGATACGTCGAATTGACCGGCTATGAGGCGGATTGACGCCTTGATAGCTATTGAATCTGCGAGAGCTTCGTGCTTCCTCAATTTTTACTTGTAGGTAGAGTCGTTTGAATCAAATCCGGACATCCTTCGTTGTAAATTGCCAGTCAATGCCCTTTAACGCAGCGTTGCGTTTCTATATCAGGCATGCAGTGTCCCAGACATTGCCTCGTAAAAACCCGTAGGGGCGGGTTTAGGCCGCTATCCTGTACCTATGGGTTTCCACTATTTAATAGCTTGACTTTTTTTGACCTTTACTTATAATGGTCCCAATTAACAAACTTGGATCAAGGGCATGAGTAAAATAGCACAAACTGTAGACACTTGGAGAGCAAAAGGACTCAGCACCCGCGCCAGCCATGTTTTGGCAAAAAGTGAAAAATAGACTTGACAATGTGAAACTGCTTGTATATGATATACGCAACATTTTGATATATTGTGTGTGCAAAGCGTCGAGTGCAGTCTTTAACGCATTAAAAAGCGCATGTGAATTGGCTTTGGGACGCAACGGTTAGGCAATCCGTAAACCAGAATTTCTCTGATCGAAATTTTGATCAGCGTTCCTTTACATTCGGATTGGGACGGATAATACAGTCGCAATTCTATATCTCTGTATATCTGCCGATCAGAATAGAAACGGGCCGGGCGATGTTCACTTTCACGCTATGCTATAGCAGTAGTATAGCGTGGATTAAAGAAGGAAGAGAAAATGAGCTTTACGTTTAGAAGTTTAATCCAATCAACCATTGGCATGGACGAAACAACCGTAATCCAGAGTTTCACGCCACTGATTATTAGCGGCGGCTTCAAAGAGGCCGGCATTGAAAACGTAAAGGAATTCTGCGATAAACGTGATGAAATCATCAACGATATCGAGTTTGAGTCTGTACAGAAAACCTTTATCGAAACCGTCACGAAGTTGTGGTCAGTGGAGCCTGTTGAAAAGACAGACTCGGATGGCAACACTAAAGCCACAAAATCCGGTGTTTACACGCCTATCAGACAGGCCTTGGCAGATATCTGTGACGAGCTGAATGCGTTAGAAATTGATGAAAAGCACGCTGTCAAGCTTAGGATGACAGTTACCTTCTCCTACGATGAAAAGGTATCAAAAGGTTGGACGTCGTCAATCAACGCCGGACTGAAGGGAAAAACCAAAAAGCCTCCTAACGGGCAGATCGGGAGTAATGGTAAGGGTAACGGGAGCCTAACATCATCGTCGAATAACGGGCAGATCGGGAGTAATAGTAAAGGTAACGGGAGCCTAACATCATGGTCGAAAGACCATTGGGGCGAGTTAAAGGCAAAAGGCTCGAATAAGGTTAGATTATTACTCCGTGCGGCTATCAACGCCGGAATCTCCATCGGAGATTACCACGACTATAGCAAAAGCGGAGATGTTTTACCGGACCTAGAAGATCAGGTGATGGAAAAATATGATATGAGTGATACTATTTCAAACCTAACGATGGAAGGGTTTTGCAAAGAGTATAAAGCTGCAAAACTCACGAATACAAAGTTTGTGGATATTTCAAATAAAAACGTTGATGAGCTGATTCATATCAAAAATTGCGGTTCTCAAACGGATCCCGGTGAGTTAGAATTTGAAGCCCTCATCCCCAAGTAAAACACACATTCTGCCTAGCGCGCTCCAACCTGTTACGATTCGCCTCGCGTGGGCCGAAGATGTCGACGGGGCCAAGGCTGTCGCAGACCGGCATAAGGAAGAATTGGGATTCATTAGGGCACCCATCTTGCGCGACGCGCAGAAAAATCAATGGCTTCTCGTGGCCGTCCGAGACGAAAAGGTTATCGGATTTGCAAACTTCCGCATCCGCCAAGATCACAACGCGACGCTTTACGACATTGCCGTTGACAAACCGTATCGAAAACAGAACATCGGGAAACGGCTCATTCAGCGATTAACCTGGTTCGTGAATGTGGCCGGCGGCGTACACGTGCGGCTCAAATGCCCTCAGACACTCCCCGCGAACAGGTTTTACGAGCAACTTCAATTTAAGCGAACGGGCACGGAACCGGGGAAAAAACGCCCCCTAAACGTGTGGCAATACACCCTTCCGCCGCTGCCCCGCAGGTTGGAATTGAACGAAAACGGATTTTTTGACACCTTACCTGTGCATCCTCCCCATTTTTTTGCTTCGGCAACAATCGCACCCGGAGAAATACGGAAAACCTACGAGCTCTGGCATACCTATGCCCACGATTTTCACTGGCCGCGAGGCAAACCGAATCCGTTCCAAAGATTGCTAATCTCGCCTGTGCTGGCCAGCCCTACGACGTTCGCCTTTGTGCGAGAACTCAAACGCACCGGGGAAACCGAAGAGGTCATGTTCGACTCCGGAGGCTACTTCGTCCAGAAAGGGGACATCACCTACAACGAACTCTACTCGAAATTGCTTGACATCTACCACACGGAGGACTGGGCAGACATTTACATTCTGCCGGATAATCCACCGCTTAGCAGAGACTCCATGTCTACTGCTGAAGACAAAATCAGGCAGACGGTTGATGGCAGTGTAAGTTTCACCTACCAATGCCCGAACGAAATTCGTGAACGGGTGATGCCGGTGGTACATGCTAAACAACCTTCCCATCTTGACTACTGTCTGCAAAACTATGAATCTCTAATTACTGAGTCAAGACGTATCGGTTTCGGTTCATTTGCAACTAACGGTGCCACGAATTCTATCAACCGACTCAATGCGGATGTGCTCAGTTTGTTAAGCAAGCTAACATCGCAACTCAACGGTACTGCGCTCCATAGTTTCGGCATCTCATCACCACCTGCTGTCTTCTGTTTGGCAAGCATCGGAATCAGTACTTTTGACTCCAACAGTTGGATGCGTTCGGGAGGATATGGCACTATATTCTTTCCCTTCGTCTTTGGTCGAAGGATTGACTGCAAAACCCGCGGGTACACTCACATCTATAAAGACGAACTTGAGCCCCTCAAATTGGAGACAGGGCATCGCTGTCCGTTTTGTGAATCCTTTAATAAACTTTCAGACGGGGACGGAAGGTGGCTCCGCATTATGCACAACCTGACGGTGATGGCAGAACTAGTGGCACACTACCGTGAGCCACAATGGGGAATTCTGAAGGAGTGTTCACCACACTACTATCGAATGCTAGAAATAACCGGTCTACCAATACATAGCTAGGATTAAATAGGAATATGCCAAGACTACATATCCTCAAAGGTTTTTCGGACCTAGAGAGTGCGTTATGGGTTCTGAAAGACAAGCCAGGTCTCCAGCGGCGTGATATGGTTCGCGCTGTCCGCGAAAAAGGCTTTACCGTAACTAATAAGGCCTACGAAATCGTTTTGTTGCTCAGCGAATGGGGACTTGCAGAATCCGCACAGCAGAAACTCACTCCGGAGGGAAACGAATTCTATTCCTTGTGGGAAAAGAACTCGAACGCTGCCGTTGATGTTTTGCATGGGTTGCAGTATGGCTTGTGGAGCCAATATACTCCCGAGCAGCATATTGCATCCTGGGCTTACCAACAGGTGTGTAATTATCTTTGGGATTATCAAACCCTACCCGAAGATCAGAATTTGGTAGCTCACATTTATGATAGTCTTTTAGATTGGAATAACAGTCAATTTGATATCGGGAATGCTGCCTTTGATAGTAAATCTGTTAAAGGGGCGTATGATTGGCTCTTGCCGCTCTCGCCACCTGTGTTCCAAGGTATTAGCGAGACCTCAGGCGGCAGAAGGAATTTTAGAGGTGCTATCTTTACCCGGCGTGCCTCCTGCTCGCCAGCCCTGTTTCTGATGGGCTTGAGTTGGATGGCTAGAGAAGCCGGAAACGAATTTGGCGACTTGGTAGCAATTGACGCGGCGCGGAGATTATCAGTTTGCCGCTTTTGCCTAATTGAAGAAAACCAATTTGATTTTATGCTCAATGAGACGCTCCGCCGCTTTTCGTATATTTCAGTCCAGCGGACAGTGGGACTTTATCTCGTCATTGAGCGCGAACCGAAAATTGCAGATTTTTAATTAAGAAGGAATGCCTATGCCACTTGCCGATATTATTGACAAAGAACCCACTATTGCCACGCCATCAGCTAACGACGTAGCAAGCGCACCCGAAGAGTGGGAACGCAAGTTTCAGTATCACGTCGCCACCTACATTGCCATCGCAGATGTGGAGAGTCGATGGGCTGCAATCCTTAACAATCTCCTGAAAGGGCAATCTACCACCGGGTTAATCTATGCGGATACCGGCTACGGCAAGACATCTACCGGAGCATCGTTGTGGAAATACGCCGAAGCGCAGGGTGTTGTAGCCGTGCCCCCATTTATATGGAACAGTCTCGCCGATATGCTCACCGCAACGCACGGATGGGTTTGCTACCGCTTAAAGTCCACGCGGCCGGAACTTATCCCCAATTTAGAGCAGAAGCATAGGGCGGTTGTCCAAGTTGACGAAGAGGTATTAGCACAGAGAATGGCACGTGAAGAAGAACTCACCTCTGAACAGGCGCGGAGAGCAATCACACGTTTGAAAGCGGAGGGGAGACTCCTAGATACCCTCTCACCACGCCAACTCTTGGATTACCTTCACTTTGCTACTGAGACGCTCTTGAAGGCAGGTTACAAGGGTCTCTTGATTTTGCCGGATGAGTTTGAACTCTTTAAGGACAATCTGGATACTGCACAGAACTACAATTATCTCAAAGATTTTATCTTTGGAATTCACGGTGAAGAGAGGCTCCCAATCGGCTGTGTTGCCTTCACCTATCGCCAGACGCATGCCGACATTGATAGACGGGCGAAACACATCCTCGCGCGGTTTAATAAACCGGAGGGAAGCCTGATCGACTTGGAGCAATTCTACGGGCAAACTGAGTTTGCATCGCATCTCTGGAACAAGCTGGCGATTTCACGTGGGTTATCTCCCACAGAGAAAGCCGCGATTGATGACGACGTTTTGAACGCACTCGGGCAGTTTTTACGGCATTCCCGAGCGAGAGATCTGATGAGCGGCCCACGTTCGGTAGTGAAGACGTTCAGTCGTGCCTCACTTCACTATACAGAGAATAAGCAGCCCTATTCTCTCTTTGATTTCTGTGAAGATTACCTTTCCGGACACATTACCTATGGCAGTCAAGAGACGGAAACGGTGCAAGCACATGCCCAAATAATGGAATTGCCCCTTATCAACAATGACGAGAGACGTAAACTCGTCAAATTGTTGTGTGTCCATCCAGCAGAGGGAGTCCCACCAGAGGTAGTCCAGAAGCACGGCATTCCGGATCCGGAGAGAGGAACTGTTGTCCAATCCCTTTTGGGACAACACGTTATCACAAAGGTAACCGGGCGGCCAACCCTGGTGTGTTACCGAGACGATTTGCTTGGGGTAGACAAACTGAACGAAATTCTTAAGTTGCTAAAAGATTCGTTTAATCCAACAAATCCCGAGGTACATCGGGAGGCAGTCAGTGCTTTTCGCAAGCAGGTGATTCCAACAATTTTAACTCTGAAAACGGGGCGCGAAGGCTGGATTGAGCGCGGCGGCAGACGTGGAAATGCAGAACGCCAGATAATGGATTTGAGAGGAACTCTCTTACGGAAGTATCCTGAGCGAACGTTAACCGTTGATATTGGAATGGAATCACAGACGCGTGAGGCAATATTTCCACATCATCTAAACCAAGCCTCCGAAAGTTCGCTTTATATCCGGTTTACTTTGGACATGATTCAGAGTGTACGCAACACATGCCACATTGAGGCCACCAGTCTTGCGTTTCGCTTTAACATGAAAAAACCAATTAACCCACAGGCAATTCCGGAAGACATCGGCAAATTGGGGGAGTTATTCCTGCCGGAGTCAATAACGCCGCTGCTTTTGCTTTCTATATTGAACTTTTTTGATGATGAATCAACGCAGGCTATCGTGCAGCGGGAAAATCAGGAAACCGAAGTTAATTTTCTGAAAGAACGGATTCTCAATGAACTTGTCCACTATTTCTTTTCGCCGGAGATTAAGGCAGAGGCTATTTTCGTCCCCTCCGAACTTGCCACCGATTTTGCATCGGTGCCCGGGGGGAGGAGTTTCGTTGAAGGTGTACTCAGGGGTCTAATTCCAAAGCAATTTCCAGAATATTCGGCAGTAGCGGTATCCAACAATTGGCAGAGGTACTTAGGAGCTTACCGGGAGGCCCTCAGCCGGCAGACCACGCTCGGCAGAAAGCGCGGTACTGAACCGATTCTGACAGTTAACCAAGAGGTTCACAACCTGTTCAATATGGGGCAAATGACCGCTTTTCAAAACTTCTACAAGGATGCAGGTCAGAAACTGTTGCGAATTGACCAAATAGATAGTTCTGGGAACACGCTCACTGAAGGCATTGAGCCGCGAAAGAATAACAAACGAGTGGCTGTCTATTTTACCCTCCATCCACTTGAAAAACGCCTCCTTGAGCAGCTCAAGAACACTTCGGAGACGCTCACGATTGGCGCAGCCGAGGCCAACGCTCTAAAACTCTCTGCAATTCATAGGCAAGCCGCCGAACTAGGGTATCTTGAAGAAGAGATTGACGCATTGATAGAAACGCTCCAAGCACGCGGGATAGCAGATAGAAAAGACGTAGCCGGTACATCGCACCTCTATCTGGTAGAGACGTTCATCAATTTTGCCGAACAGAAAACCAAACTGGAATGTTTGGAACGGATTGTTGCCTTGGCACAGGAAAACGGCTTTACCTTCAAATGCGAGAACCTCTCCGCCGCGCAAGCCTTAGCGCATACCATCAGCATTGAAAACGACGAAGTACAGAAAGATGCATTGCGGCAGGAACTGAATTCGGTTGAGACGAACCTAAAGAATCACTGTGCAGAATGGGTTAAGACTGAGCATGATAACCTCCGCCGGAAGATTAATCAGGTGGAAACACTGCGCCGTGAGGTGCCGCGAGTCTTAGAACAGACGACTGGTTATCCCACAACTGAGTTTTCTACGATTCTTTTTCAGAAAAGTATCCAGCCCGAAGTGAAATTGGCTTATACAAAGCTTTCAGAGAATATTGGCAAGATTCAGGCAACGATTCAGGGCCTCTGCAATAGAGAAATCGTTAAATACCAAGCAGATGTAACGCCGCAGAATGCCATTGAAACTGCCACTCGGTTGCGAGGTGCTCGTGCCCAAATTGAGACTGACATGAGCAGACTTGGGCAAGACGGTGAAAATGTGGAGGAACTCTTTCTGCTTTTTGAGCGATGGCGCGTTTTAGCCAGCGAAATAGAGCGTAATGGACAGCTTATGGCTGACAGTGTAAAAGACGCGGCGGTGCAGAATCTCATTGATCGGCTGGATATTGTGCAGCGGGATATAAGGCAACATCTCGCCGAGAAGCGGTTAAGCCTCAAGGACGTTTTGGGGAACCATGAGCATTTTAAAACGCTGTGCTCAGCGATTAAGGATGAATTCGATCAGTTGCTAACGGGAAGGAAAGACGCATTTATCGCCTACCAATCCAGCATTGTAGAGCAGTTGAGACGCGTGTCTGATACACCACCACTGGTAGATTTCAATCCTATCGATAGTGAAGGCTGCTACCGAAAAGTACGCGAAAATGCAGTAGAAAAGTTGAAATCTATGGTTGATAAGGTACAAGCCGAAAGCGATCAACGGAAACGCGAACTGCTGAAGCCAATTGAGGTTTTTAACGTTCCCGAGGCACTGAAAGCGAAAGCAGTTCAGTTGCGCCAAGATTTAGGCAAACTAGATGACGGATTTCAGCATGTCTGCAGTGAATTTATGCCAGAAGAAGTTGATATAAAATTGTCCGAATGGGTTGATAAACTCCTTTCAAAACTCAAAGAGGGGGAGCCCCTCGCTGACAGGCGGAAACAGATTGAACGCGAACTGGACGCGTTGAGACCAGATCTAAGCCTAAAAGCGCAAAGGTTACGAAATAAGCTAACACACACGGAGGACTTCACCGAACTGATTGTTAGACTCCTTAGCGATGGAAACTTCAACTCAACTAAAGAGATTCTTGAATCTCTAGAAGAGCTCTATCAAGCCAACTTAGTCAACTTAACTGTTCATAGAAGATGAATTGGCTAGCGTATCACAACTACCTCTTGCGATTAGCGGAAACGGGCGAGACCTTAACCCCGTCTCAAGAATCTGCGCGAGATGCCATATACAACGCAATTCAACGGAGGGAGGGGTATCTCAACCTGTGGGGCAACCCCGGTGTCGGGAAAACCTTCTTAGCGCATTACCTGCACCACCGCGCCGACCTTATCTATTTTTCATCGTCAATTCGTTACGATAGGCAGGTCTCCTCGAATTCAGTTGTTGCGATAGATAACGCCCCGCACACTCGGCAAGAAGCGCGCCTCCTCTATGATGACCTCCGCTGGACCGGTAAGGATTACAGCGCAGTGGCGAATGTAATTCTGATTACCCGACAACCAATTGAGGATGCAGTACATCAAATCGCGTTAACGTTGATAGATGCAGATATTGCCTACATGGATAGGCTCCTGCAGCAACAGTTTGGCAGATTCGCTCTTGAACAGGGCAATCCTTATGTGCAACAACGTTCCGGTTTGTGGCGGCATGTCAAAGCCCTAGCACAAAGAGAAGAATGAGATGTTAGAAGCATTCAGGTTTATTCCTTGCCTAACAGAGTTACCCGAAAACTATCGCACATTGTGGGAACTCTGTCTAGAAGATGTCTGGTGTCCAACCTCGCTTGCCGGGTGGCGCGAACGGATTGATTCATCCGACGGAAGTGACGCCGATCAAACGCTTTTTGTGAACCCATCACCCTCAGACAGAGAAGAATTGACACAGGTTTTCGGTTTCCCAACGGTTGAATTTCCCCCACTTCCTACAATAGCACAGGTCAACGAGGCATTGCCGAGTCGTTTTAAGACTACCAATTTGCTCAAGCAATCCGAAGTGGCTGCCGAAATTACAGAGCGGCTTGCCCGGGAATTGCCACAGATAGTAGTGCTCTTGGTCTTTGACGGGTTATCCTTTTATGAGGTAGCGGAATGGGGGTTATCAGGTGCGATGTTGGAACCGTGCCTTGTGGATGGGGTGAGCACCACAGAAAGTGCAATGCAGCGGCTCATTGGTTCGCCGGTTTTAACGCATAGGCTTTTTGACCTAGAGTACGTCCGTCGGCTGGGCTTCTCGTATTGGGAACGTTCCATGAATCAATTGACCGATGCGCTTTTCACGGAGTTTCCAGAGCCCCAACTTCATCGCGTGACGACGTTTGACGAGGTTTTGGAAGAACTAGAGAAGTCCGAATGGCAAATGCCAACCTACGTTCAAATTATTCGTTCGGGGTTGGATAGCGTTTGTCATTCCTACAGAGAACGTCCGAATGTCTCCTCGCTTCTTGACGATTTAAGAAAGGATATCGTATCGCTTATCACAGTTCTGCAGGAGACAAGCGAGTCATTTCGACTCTTTATCACCGCCGACCACGGGATTCTTTGGTATACTAACCAGGACACCGTTCCACTCGCACGGGAAAAATCCAAGGCCCGATATACTGAGGGAAATGTCGCGTCCGGGGATAATGTGCTAACGCTTAAAAGCGATGAAGGCACCTACACCGTTTTGACTGGAGACAAGGTTATCGCGAAAAACCGCAAGGTGACAGAATGGGGTTTTCACGGTGGAATCTCAGCACAAGAATCATTGGTACCATTTTGGGATGTTCGGAGGACGTTCAATGGCTGAAGTGAATTTACGAATCGGGACCGACTATGAAAGCGGAGAAATGGCTTATATCCGCGCAACCGGCTCGCGCGCTGTTTTTATCTGCGGTAAGCGAGGTTCCGGGAAAAGTTACACTTTAGGGGTAATTGTTGAAGAATTGTTTTCTCAGGAACGTGGAAAAGCAGTGTTGCTTATCGTGGACCCAATGGGGATTTATCACACCATGGCACTAGCCAATGAAAACCAATGGGATGAGGTGCGTCAGGCAGGGCTGCTAACGCAACCCTTTCCCATCAGATTGATTGTACCCGGTAACCCGCTTGCCCGATTTGGGGATGCAGAGGTACTTAACCAACTACGAATGAACAACGTTGAGGTAACCTCCCTATGGATTAACGCGCACGACCTCTCAGCAGACGCATGGTGCGAGCTCTTCAACTTAGGAATTAATGAACCGATGGGAATAGCAATGTGGCGCGCGGTGGAGGAACTCCACGACACCGGGGAACCCTTCACCATTACCGACCTCATTGAACGCCTCCGCAAAGATAAACGAGCTAAAGAGGTTACCATTGAAGCATTAGAGAACCGACTAGCTGTTGCAGGAAAATGGGGAATTTTCTCAGAAGAACCGATGCGCTTAACCGATGTGTTTTCACTGGAACATATTAACGTTTTGGATTTGAGTGTGCTTGATGCAGGCACAAAAGGGTTACGTAACCTCGTATTAGACGTTGTAGCGCGGCGGTTGTTTACGGAACGAACCCGGCTGCGCCGGCGAGAAGAATTTGGGCTTGAGACACGGCTCCCTCGCGTTTGGATGGCAATAGATGAAGCGCATCAATTTGTGCCGCAAGGGCGTGCTTCGCTTTGTAAAGAGATGTTGATACGATGGGTAAAAGAGGGGCGCCAGCCCGGGTTGAGCCTGATTGTTGCTACACAACAACCGTCCGCGATTGACGCGGAACTGCTTTCGCAATGTGATCTAATTATCGCGCATAAAATCACAACTTGGGACGATATCCACGCGCTAGACAGACTGAGTGCGACGTACATGCAAGGGGATTTAAAGGGTTATATTCGGGAGTTGAACCGGCATGGGGAGGCACTTCTCGTTGACGACGAAACAGAAGTGGTTAGCACGATTCGCGTTCGCCCACGGTTGAGTGCACACGGCGGGGCTGAAATTCAAGAGAAAACAGCGATTCGCTCGTTTTTCTGATGTGTACTCGGATTCGACTGGGGCATCAACTTGCCATTTTTTACGTATGATGCATAATACATTCAGGGTTATTTAGCTCTCGGTTTCACGTCGGATTTGGGAGCTATAAACACAATAGCCTCGAACGGAGCTAAAAACGCGCAAACTAAATACCCCTGATCACGTATTACCTTCGTTCATGGATTTCTCTATAGATGGGAACATCAATTATAAGGAGTTCCCATTATAGCTGTCTATAACTCCATCCCTCAACGAGCAACAAATCGCCGACTACTATGAGAATGGGATCTAATTGTTCGTAATGTCTTCCTCACTCTTCCACTCTCGACTCCTAAAGCCGATAGAATGCGCGAGCGTTCTCCGCCATGATGTTCCGCTTTAACCCCGGAGCGAGATTTGTCGGAAGGGTATGATCTGGGGAATCAAAGTCCCAATGGGGATAGTCCGTGGCAAACATTAGCTTTTCATCCGCGTTGATATGCTCAAGCAACTGTTGAAAGTATTCCGGTTTGGGCGGCTCCTCGATTGGCTGTGTGGTCATCCAGAAATGCTCACGGATGTACTCGGAAGGCAACCGTTTGAGGTAAGGCACTTCATCGCGCAATTTCTTCCAGGCACGGTCAAGCCGCCACATCAGGGGTGGGAGCCAAGCAAAGCCGCCCTCAATTAAGACCACCTTGAGCGTGGGAAAATGCTCAAAAACGCCCTCGCAAACCAGACTGGTCACCTGTGTCTGAAACGCCTGGGTCATGCCGGCGTGATCCTCAATGTAGTGAGAGGGCTTACCGACGGCGGTAATTGGGCCCACGCCAACGCCGGTGAAGTGAATCCCAATTGGCAGATCATGACGCACTGCAGCCTCGTACATCTGCCAGTATTTACGCCTTCCCAACGGTTCCATTGTGCGGGCGAGCAGCAATATTTGGACAAATCTCGAATCTCCGGCGAGTCGATCGATCTCCTGTGATGCCAATACACCGTCGTCGCAGGCAACTATCATCGACGCCCGCAGCCGAGGTTCTGGATCCAGCCACTCATCAATCTGCCAATCGTTGACCGCCCGTGCAAATGCCGCAGCATACTCCAAATTGGGCATCTCGCAAACAGGCGTCAAACAGTTTAGGATGCCGTACTCAATATCCCACGAATCAAGCAACTGTTCCCGCAGAAAGTCTAAATCTGAGCCCGGACGCTGCCCAGAAGGGGGCCAAGCGTCGTAACGCGCACCATAGGGCATACCGCGCGGGACATAACCTCCGACACGGTCAGGTGCTCCCAACATCTGATGATGCCGGCGCCAACGCCCGGAGAGATACGGATATAACACCGTTTCTGAAGAAAGGGTGTTATGCACATCACAATCAATAACCGGCAATCTCCGCCGGGGTCGCTCAATCTTATCTTGCTGAAATGTTTGCGTCGTTTCCATCTTTATGCACTCCTTACATACGAACCGCTTTTCCCGTCGCGGCTGATTCAAACACAGCATCAATAACCCGCATCTGGTTGATACTGTTTTCGGGTGAAATCCGATGCGGTTGCCCCGTTTCAAGGCAGTCACACAGGTGCGCGAGTTGATTTGTGAATTGATGGATCGGCTCAAAATTAATGAGTTCCGTTCCATCAGGGGTACGGTGTTCTAAATCCACAGACCGATTTTCGTTGTTCCAGGCGATTTCTATTCGGAGCATTCCCGCCCTCCCACAGATCTCAACGTACTGTGCGCTCGCTGTATTGAATCCAACAGAAATTTGTGCAGTACGGTCTTCCGGGAAGACGAGCAGTATATACATAGCATCATCAACCTCTAACCCCGGCTGTGAGGCAGCAAAGACTCGAACCGGATCCGCGCCAAAGATAAAACGTGCATGATGGATGCAGTAACAGGCAAGGTCATAGACACTGCCGCCGCCCTTTGCCTTGTTGAAACGCCAATTGTCTTCCGGCTTTCGCGTTTCAGGACCGGCACCGCTGCCGCCCGAACAGAACGTACTGCGAAGCGTCAGTACATCGCCGATTGCGCCCGAATCTGCCAGTTCCTTGGCCTTGAGATGCATCGGGTGATGGCGGAATTTGAAGGCTTCGGCGATCAGGATGCCGTTCTCTTTCGCCGCAGCGACCATCTGTCTTGCTTCAGCTGCGTTATTGGTAAACGGTTTTTCGCACAGGATGGCTCGCACTTTTCGAGATTTGGCGATTCGGATACCAGTTTCAGCGTGGTATGCCCCCCAGTTACAGATAATGGCGATATCCAAGTTTGCCTTCTCAAGCATCTCGTCTAAGTTGAGGTATCGGTTAGGGACACCAAATTGTTCACCGTAACGATTCAATGCCTCCTGAGAAACATCGCAAATAGCAGCGAGGTCAGCACCGTCAAGGGCTCGGCAGGCGGTGCCGTGCGCCCGTGCAATGCCGCCGCTCCCAACGAGACCCACGCGGTAAGTCTTTGAATAATCTGACATAATTACACCTCAGTATATTGACTCTGAATGTATACAAGAAAGGGAACGGAGAGAGGTGTCAATCTCTCCGTTGTTGTAAAAGAGGCATTTCTGCCTAAAACCCACGGTATACCCCTTTTCTTCTATAATATAACCACCCAAGTTGCTAGTAGTACGCATATTGCTTTGAATACCGATCTTATCGGGGCCCCGTATGCTGTAACCCGAAGAGTTCAGGCGTTAAAAATTCATTAATTGCACTAATGAACCAACGAACCAATGAACTAATACGATCAATCCCTACCCATCGGACGATACGGATCAATAAAACGATTATTCGCATCCTTGCGTCGTGGTAGAGGCAGAGCATCCACTTTAGCACGCAGGCCTGTGAGGGCTTCGGCATAAGCAGGGTTGTCAACCAGATTGTTACGTTCATCGAGATCATTCGACAAATCGAACAACTGATCGGGCCAACCGGCACCATTATCGAAACGGAAATACTTCAGACTATCCTGCTTGACCATCACGGACCGACCGTTTAGGACACGCCAAAGTTCGCTATAGACTGTGTTCTGCCAGTCATCAGTGGATCCTTCGATGAGCGGCACCAACGAGTGTCCGTCAAGTTCGTCCGGAGCGGGGACGTCAACCAGATCACATAGCGTCGGAAACAGGTCTACCAAGGATACATTCTGTTCAATAACCTGTAGCTCACGACCAAACCGCTTTGGATACCAGATGGAGAACGGCACGCGTACCGACGCCTCAAAAAAGCTCTGTTTCTCCCATAGCCCTTTCGTGCCGAGCATCTCACCGTGGTCAGAGAAGAAAACGATGATGAAGTCGTCGAGAACGTTGAGGTGTTCAAGTTTCTCGATGACGCGACCAAACTGCTGGTCCATCCAGTCAATCATGCCGTAGTAGGCAGCGGTAGCACGATGGGCTTGGCGATGGGTCACGTCCTCGCCAAAGCGAACCTTGAAGAAGTCGTTGCACTCAAATTTATCGTTCGGCTCCTCAATAATCGGCTCGACACGCTGCATGTAATAGGTAAACAGGTCAAGCGGACACTGATACGGGTAGTGTGGACACCAAAGACTCACCGCCATGCACAGCGGATTCGGCTTGTACCGGTCATAGGAGGCGTCCACAAAATACTCCTCAAGGAACAGCAACGCACCATCTACAGCGTATTGGTCGTGAAGCATCCAATATCCCATTCCGGGTTGAGCATCGCGAATCTCTTGGATAACCTTGTTCTGTTTTGAACCGGTCCCCGGCTCTCGCTGAACTTGGGCGGTGTGTTCATCATCAACAGCTGGGTAAGGATAGCCGTTATCACCCACAATGTCCCGACCAACCCGCTCCCGCCAACCGTGCATTACATCTTTGCCCACGAAATGCATCTTTCCCGCTGCACATGAGTAATAGCCATAGTTACCCAGATGCCCCGGAATAGTTCGGACCTCGGTAGGCATCGGATCCCCAAAATTGAGGCTGCCACAGTTGCGTGGATAAAGCCCAGAGATAAAACTCTGCCGTGCCGGCACACAGATGGGCGAAGGTGTGTACGCATTGCGAAAGTATACACCCTCATTGATAAATCGATCTAACGTAGGAGTGCGGATCTGCCGGTCACCTTCGATCGGCAAAACGTCAGGACGATGTTCGTCATTGATTAGCAGCAAGACATGGGGTTTTTGTTGGGACATACTATTCCTTATTAAAAGTAGGACTTACGCAGTTGAACCCTTGAAAGCCTTGGCTCATGTTAAAAGAAAGAGCAAAACACGAAGATAAGTTACCCCCCTCACCCCCCCGCAAGCAGGGGGAGATACAAGCCTCTAGGGCTGCTGTTGCACTCATTCTTTACATGAGCGGAAGCTTTGTTGGTTGAGATTCATATCTCGACACCCAAATGTCCATAGTCTCGATTTTGGAAAATTGACCGACAGCAGGCCTACGTGGGTGCATTTGGCAGTTTAGGCAACCCCGATTTCATCGAGGACAGGCTCTGCGCCACCCTTACAGATTCGGTGAACATGCCTCTCAACATCCGCTTTATTGGGGGCGACAGTTAGCGATTTATGGTCTATCGTGATGCGGGTTGAATGGCCTGGCCACGAACTCAAGGGCATAACTCCTAAAAGGTTGAAGTAACGCGGTCCGATCTAGTCGCTATACGCAAGCGCGTTTACGCCGCCAAAATCCGCTCGTACACGCGCATACGTTCACCTTCTGTCTCCTCTGGATCGACCAATTTGAGCCATACCGCCTGATCCTTTCGTTCACCGCTGAGTTGGTGGACGGCACCCGCTTGGTTCGGATGCGAACCACTCCAGATAACTTCCCCATCTTGCAGATAGATAAATGAACCGGCATGACGGCTCACTAGCCCTTCTCGGTTGTCCCGATAAAACAACGCCTGTTGACATGCGGTTTGACGCAGGCTAGCGATTTTTTCACTCGGATCCATCTCCTCGGAGTCGAACTCCGCAAGCGGAGGCTGTAGGCCGCCCATGTCAAAGTCAATCTCCTCCAGATTCACTGTCCCAAATCCGTGCTCCGCAGCCACCGCAATCGGGCTTCGATCGCGGCGATAGGGCGGATTGGGCCAATCGAGGCGTGGGTCGGTGCCCATTAAGTAAGTACCGCAGGCATCCGTAGCAATCACATGGTCACCGGCAATCAGCGCATCGCAGATACGTCCTTCTCCTCCCCACTCCCGTCTCGCTTGTCCCGTCAAACCGTCAATGATGTTGAGACAGGGTTGGGCAATCAGACCGAGGTCAGGTAGGACGTATGATAACCGAATAACATGGTGAAAATAGGTTCTCACTCGACCGTGCGGCGGTATAGGCGGTAAACCAAAAAGGTTTTTCAGACACAACGTGATGCCCATAAAAGCGTGGTTCTTCATCTTAGCGATCGAGACAAAGGCATCCGCTTCGCCAATAGAGGCAGAGAGCTGATATTCGGAGAACATCACACCACCACCGGGAACTTTGTACTGCGTAAAGGGTGGATCGCCGGCTTCAATATAAGGGATATCGAACTCCTCAAAGATTGAGTGCATATTAAAATCGTCGCCGGGACGCTGTCCCGTCGGTGCCATGCTAGTATCCAGCACAAAGATATGTGCGTCGCTGCGCTCTCGCAACAAACGGAGCGATGCACGGAGAACATCGTCGTCAACCAACTCCTGCCGTCGTCCTCCAATGCGACGGATATTGTCCGTACGCATCTGCATGTTTACCTTGATACCGATTTTGCGGGCTTTTTCGATCTTCTCCCAGGAGCGCGTCAGGGGAGCAGTAATCGTCTTGAGTCTTTCGTAAATTTCTGCCTGCGAGGCTTTATGACTACAGCGAATCGCACGAACTTTGTACGCTTTCTCTTCGGACATATTAAAATCTCCTGTTCGATTGTGAATTGTGAACGCTTGTAATACAGAATCACTTAAATGAGGAGTGCTCATAATTATTGTCTGAATCAAGATTTTCAGGATTGAAGGATTCACAGGATGAGATGGCTTCACGTTCACATCTAAACGACCAGATTGGATTTATGCACATCCCTCACTTAAACTATCCCTTCTTCCTTCATACTGATATAACACCCGTCCCCGATAATAACGTGATCCGTCACAGGGATCTGGAGCAAATTTCCCGCCTCGATCAATTGCTTCGTCGCATTAATATCCTCCGGGCTCGGCGCGGGATCGCCGGATGGATGGTTATGCACAAGGATGATTGATGCCGCCGCTTCCTCTATCGCAAACCGAAAGACTTCGCGGGGATGGATAATGCTCGCATTTAAGCTCCCCTCAAAGATAATGAGGGGTGCTCATAATTATTGTCTGAATCAGGATTTCCAGGATTGAAGGATTCACAGGATGAGAGGGCTCACGTTCACATCTAAACGACCAGATTGGATTTATGCACAGCCCTCACTTAAACTATCCCTTCTTCCTTCATACTGATATAACACCCGTCCCCGATAATAACGTGATCTGTCACAGGGATCTGGAGCAAATTTCCCGCCTCGATCAATTGCTTCGTCGCATTAATATCCTCCGGGCTCGGCGCGGGATCGCCGGATGGATGGTTATGCACAAGGATGATTGATGCCGCCGCTTCCTCTATCGCAAACCGAAAGACTTCGCGGGGATGGATAATGCTCGCATTTAAGCTCCCCTCAAAGATAATGAGGGATGCTCATAATTATTGTCTGAATCAGGATTTTCAGGATTGAAGGATTCACTGGATGAGAGGGCTCACGTTCACATCTAAACGACCAGATTGGATTTATGCACAGCCCTCACTTAAACTATCCCTTCTTCCTTCATACTGATATAACACCCGTCCCCGATAATAACGTGATCTGTCACAGGGATCTGGAGCAAATTCCCCGCCTCGATCAATTGCTTCGTCGCATTAATATCCTCCGGGCTCGGCGCGGGATCGCCGGATGGATGGTTATGCACAAGGATGATTGATGCCGCCGCTTCCTCTATCGCAAACCGAAAGACTTCGCGGGGATGGATAATGCTCGCATTTAAGCTCCCCTCAAAGATACGGCGCTGCTTGGTCACATAGTTCTTCGTGTCAAGGCTAAAGACATGGAGTTCCTCCTGTTGCAAATCTCGCATCGAAGGCATGACCATTCGCGCAACATAGACAACATCGTTGGGGGAACTAATCTGCGGCTTTTCTTCAAGAAACGCTGCCATCCGTCGTCCCAATTCAAAAGCTGCCCGGATTTGGCCCACCTTCACCGTGCCCATCCCTTTAACACCTTCTGCAATTTGTCTCTCGCTATTATCTGCCAACCGCTTCAGATTGCCATCGTACTTCTGAAGCAGCTGCTCTGCAACCTGAACCGCTGTCGCCGTTCCCGTGCCGGTCCGAATAATAATTGCAATCAATTCGGATGTTTTGAGTGCCTGCGGGCCATATTTGTAAAGCCTTTCGAGCGGTCGCTCATCCTCGGGAAGGTCTTTTAGCCGAAGCCGGTATTCTGTCGTTTCCATTATCACATCCTTAGTAGCTATCTATAGTATCTTATCCACTAAAATAGAAAATTGTAAGGCAGATTATACCAAAATCAAGAGAGGAAGGCAATAATTATCAGTTGTTGACTCAGCTTTTTCGTTAGAAATTCCCTGCGCCTAAGAAATACGCTTATGCGGAATCTTGACTTTTTTGTTTGATGTTTGCCTATCGATGTGATAGAATACAACCGCATTTATAAATAAGCTATTTGATAGGCGTCATACTTTTGCCAGCTAACACCGTTCCATTGTTCGCCTATTTCTCGATTTACCTTGGGTGTTGAGACTCTAGTAAGGTCTGAGGCAATTTATTTTCTAGCTAAAGTTGCAGCCTCATCAAACCCGTCAATTTAAGAAAATGTTAGCAATTGAATGCTCTATATTGAATGCTCTATATTAACACAAGTTGCTAGATAGCTCGTAAGTCGAGTTTCTATACTCGACAAGTACTAGAAGGATTGCTATGGAAGGGATGTTGCTTTGAATCCCGATCTATCAGGAGGAAGGTTACGGCATGTGGAGTATGCCTACTACTAGCAACTTGGGCTATATTACTGTGGACGTTCTTTAGGGAAACTTCCTCGCGTTTCCCCTACAGCAAAAGAAATTAATACGAAATGCCATCCAATACGACTGACTAGCCTGTTTGAGGAGGGGTTCAATGCGTAATCAGAACGATAGAAAGCGACCTGAGACGATACCAGAAGACAATCTCCGACTATTTGACGACGACATCGAAGACGAAATTGAGGAGGAGGATGATCAGGTAGGCACCCCGCGTTCCCTGATGTTAGTGGATCGACTCATTTATGCGACCCACGAGAACGATCGGCGGCGGCCACTACTGTTTCAACTTCGGCGGGCGATTGTGGAAGATGAAATGACCTTCCAGGAGGCAAGGGAAGCCATCGTCGAAATGCAGGAGACAATCGAAAAGTTGACTTCTCCTGCGAATCGAATCGGAACGCTACTAGGAATGCCGAAAAAAGAGGTCGCCCATATAATCATTGGCGGGTCCGAATACTATGCGAATATTGACCCACAACTAGATGCCGCAGCACTCAAGATCGGTTTTAGTGTGCTCCTGAATGATGCTTATGTCATCGTCGGTGAATTGGGATATAATACCTCTGGATCGATTGCAAAAATTGTCGATTTGATGCCCGACGGGCGGCTGCGCGTCGGAGGCGAACCTGCCGGATTGCAATCAATTATTCTACAGCGCTCGACCGATTTAGCTAATGCGAAACTTAAGGGCGGCGACGAAATTCGCATGGACCCGAACTCCAAAGTAGCATTGGAGCGATTAGAAGCACAGGAAGCACAGGATTACTATCTCGAAGCGGTGCCAGACCTTCCTTGGTCGAAGGTGGGCGGCCTGGATGAGACCATCCAACTCATCAAAGATACCATCGAACTGCCGATTTTGCACCCGGAACTCTTCGATAAGTTTCAATATGCGCCCCCGAAAGGCTTTCTCTTGCACGGGCCGCCGGGGTGTGGGAAAACACTCATCGGGAAGGCAACAGCGCATAACCTGACGCAACGATTGACCGAAGAGGAAGGGGTTGAGGTAGAAGGGTGTTTCCTGCACATCAAGGGACCCGAAATCTTGAATATGTGGCTTGGCGAGTCGGAACGTAAAGTTCGCGAAATTTTCCAGATAGCGAGTCAGAAGAGTAAAGAAGGTTATCTGCCCTTTGTATTTATCGATGAAGCGGAATCAATTTTAGGCACGCGCCGTTCATTCCGATCCCATAATATTTCTAATACCGTCGTCCCAATGTTCTGCGCCGAAATGGATGGGATTGAGTCCCTGCAAGATGTCGTAATCATCCTTGCAACAAACCGTCCTGACCTCATCGATCCGGCGATTTTACGTCCCGGAAGAATTGATCGGAAGATTAAAGTCACCCGTCCTGACAGAGAGGCTTCAAAGGCAATCTTCCGCATTTACCTCACACCAGATTTACCGCTCCATCCAGAAATCCTTGAGGCCCACAACGGCGATGCAGAGGCAGCGGTTTGCCATCTTATCGACCAAGTCTGCAACGAACTGTTCCAACGAGATGAAAGCAACAAGTTTTTAGAGGTTGCCCTGCGAAGCGGGCGTCGTGATATTATGTATCGTGGCGATCTATGCAGTGGTGCTATCGTTGATTCCATTGTTCAACGCGCCAAAGAGTCCGCAATCAAACGTGCGATAGAAGGCACCAAAGACGAGGTGGGGATTCGGCTTGAAGACCTGTTGGAAGGTGCATTGGCGGAATATCGCGAGAACGATATTTTCCCCCCAACAGACAGTGTCGAGGATTGGCTCAAACTCCTCGATTACGACCCGGAAAACGTCGTCAAAGTGACACCAATCCGTCCGGAAAAATCAACTCGTCGAAAGACTGCGAGTAGTGTGATTTAGGATAAAGCGTTTATGCAAAGACTTTTTGGAATCGAAACTGAATATGGAATTACGCTCGAGTCAGAGGAGAACGTCGATCCTGTCAGCCAATCTGTCGAGTTAATTAAGAGTTACCGACAGGATGATTTTCGACCGATGTGGGACTATAGTGGTGAGGACCCGTTTCAAGACGAGCGGGGCTTCCGTGCAAAGACCTTACAGGAACACCCCGACGAGCGGGAACATCAGGAAGCTGACCGGCAGCGAAATCTGTCCTTTGTCGAGATCAAAAGCGATCTAATTCTGACCAATGGGGCCCGTCTATACAACGATCATGCCCATCCCGAATACTCCACCCCAGAATGTTGCAGCCTTTTTCAACTGGTCGCTCACGATAAAGCAGGGGAGCGGATACTTCAGCAGTGCGCGGTCAGGCGAAGTGAGAAATTGGGCAAACGCGTCCTGTTATACAAAAACAACACCGACTTTCACGGACATAGTTATGGTTGCCACGACAACTACCTGATGTCGCGGGATATTCCCTTTGACGCCCTCAAGGCAAGTATCATGCCATTTTTTGTGACGCGACAGATTTTTGCTGGAGCAGGAAAGGTTGGAATCGAAACCGAGTCAGGACTGACCTCCGCCGCTTTCTTTCAGATTGCACAACGGTCCGATTTTTTCCATGTCGAAGTCAGCGTTGATACCATGCACAACCGTCCAATTGTGAATACACGCGATGAACCCCACGCGGATCCGGCAAAATATCGTCGGCTACACGGCATCGTCGGTGACGCCAATATGTCAGAGTACGCGACGGCACTCAAGATTGGCACAACCGCACTCGTCATCGATCTCATTGAGCAGCAACGCGTCCCCAATTGGTTCGCCTTGCAAGACCCGATCCACACAATTAAAGAAATCTCCCGCGATCAGACCTACCAATGGCAATTTAAATTAGCTAATGGCAAGAGCATTTCCGCAATCGATTTGCAGCGAGAATATCTCGCGCTAGCCCAAAAGCACCTCAATGAAGCAGGTGACGACACCGACTGGGTCCTCGTCGAATGGGAATCGACTCTCAACGCGCTCGAAAAAGACCCGATGGATCTCACAGATCGATTGGATTGGGTCGCCAAAAAATGGCTGCTGGAAGCGTTCATTGATGAGGAAAGACTCACATGGGATAACCCCTGGTTACAGAGTCTTGACCTTGAATATCACAGCATCGATCAAGAGGCGGGATTGTACTATGAACTTGAAGCGGGTGGATTAGTGAGGCGTCTTGTCACCGATCGGCAGATTGAAAATGCCATCCACAATCCCCCCCCCGATACCCGTGCATATTTCCGAGGCAAATCTTTGGAAAAATTCCGTCCGCAAGTCAAATCAATCCAGTGGGATAACGTCACATTTAAGATAAAGGGCAAAAGCCCGATTTCAGTGAGCATGAACCAACTCGCAGATGCAGCGATGGCAGAAAAGTACAATCGTATCCTCGATCAGGCGCAGACAGTTGAGGCGTTAGTTAAAAGTTTAGAACTGAGTAAGTAAAGCACGATTCAATCTGGGGTAAATGGATGTCAACTTGTTGACTGAGTCAACCCCTCAATCTATTCCCTTACAGGAGGTCATTACCATGACAGCACAGCATTTGATTTATCTACGCGACCGGATTCAACGACCAGTGAAACCGGTGGGACCGGGCGACGGTGGGGACGATGATGGGCCCAAACGTCCAGATGTTACGAGACCGGATACGAGAAATCTGGTTAGGCGGATGCGGCGCGTCGATAAAGACCAATCTAGGCGTTATCGCCAACGAACAGGTGAATAGCTCATGACAAATTACCAGGGGGACTTCCTCGACCTCTTGCAGGCACACAATTGCCAGATTCAACTGGATCTGCCCGCAACTCCTGCCCGGGGGACTTCCCCTCCCATTGAAGAAACAGAAGGAACCACCGTCCTTGCTGTGCGCTACAAGGATGGTGTCCTCATCGGCGGGGACCGGCGGGCAACGGCGGGCAATGTTGTCATGTACGATCGCGCGGAAAAACTACTGCAGATTGACGATCTCTCCGTCCTTGCTATTGCGGGCTCTCCTGCGATGGCTTATGAAATGGCGCGAGTCCTCGAACATTCGTTCCAATATTTTCGCCGAAGCCAACTTCAAGAATTAAGCCTTGAAGGCAAACTGCGCACCCTCGCCCGCCTGATCCGCGAAAACTTGCCCATGACGCTGCAGGGCATCGGAGGTGTGATACCAATTTATGCCCTCTACGATCTGCAGAGTGACGACGAAAACGGTGGCAAAATCTTCTTTTATGATGCGCTCGGCGCACATTTTGAGAGCGCCGATTTTGCGACATCCGGATCCGGCTCTGTGTGGATTCGTGGGGTCTTGTTCTATCAGAACCGTTGGGGCGATACACCACTTGCCGCCATGGATGAGCAGGAGGCAACTGTTACCGTTTTACGCCTACTCGATGCAGCTTCAGAATACGATTCGGCAACAAGCGGCTATAACCCAAAATCAAATATTTATCCAACCGTAAAAACGATTAGGAAAGACGGAATTCAAGATCTCTCTGTCGAAAGACTCCGAGAGATTTACGCTGAATCTGTAGAGACAACTTATGCTAGATGAACCTTATCGGTGGCTCGAAGCTGTTAATAATCGGCGCGACTATATCGAAGATCAACTTCGCGGTGGGAGCCCCGTCGTCGGACTGAAATATGATGATGGACTTTTGCTTGTGACCATTGGACGCGGGCAGCGTAAAATCTTTGAAGTGCACGATCGGATTGCCCTCTCAGCTATCGGGCATAGTGCCGACATTGAACGGCTGCGTATGATGGCAACTGACACCGCATCCGTGCAGGGCTTTCAGAGTTCAGTTGATGATGTAACCCTCCATCGTCTGACAAACTTTGTGCTTGGACCAACCATCAAACAATCCTTTGAAGCTATCTTTGGCTCTGCCTATATCATCAAAATGCTGTTGGCAGAACTTGGTGTACGCGGTGCGGCAGAGGGGTTTATCTCCCTGAACTACGATGGCACCGTGCAAGCGAATCAACACAGGGAGGTTATCGGGGGAACCCACGAAGCCGAAACGGCGATGCAGAATTACCTATCCACCGCGAATGCCTCCGAATTTTCGCTCACCGCCGCCTTACAGTTAGCACTAGAAACCTGGGTGGTTGGTTGGGAGCTGGGGGGGCAACAAGCAGAGGACGATTCAGAGGAGAACGCAAACGAGAGGTCAGAATCAACGATAGACAAAGAACGATTACACGAAACCCTCCGAGATGAATTGAAGGCAGGAGAGATTGAAGGGGCAGTATTGGAGACTTCACGTCGGAGCAATAATAAGTTTCGTCTTTTGACTTCGGACGAAATTGATGCAGCAATTGCAGACTGGGTTTGATACTAATGAAAAAACCGAGGTTTGTCCCTGAGGCAAAACAGTGAGCAGACGGATTTTTGGTATCGAAACTGAATTTGGATGTATGGCAGACTCCGATGGAGCTTTAGGGTCTTCGGAGGGAACCGCCGCACTCGTGAGGGATTATATTTTTCATGAGTTGAAACTTGGGATGTCGGACATGCACTACCGCGATTGGGGAGAACCGCCCGGCAATGGTGGTTTTCTGTTCAACGGAGGACGGCTCTATATCGATATGGGGCATCTTGAGTATGCAACGCCAGAGTGTGTCAACCTTTTCGATCTAATCGCTTACGACAGAGCCATCGAGCAGTTGATTATCACCATACTCGACGATGTTGGGTTGAAAGACGATATCTCCTTCTTCAAAAACAACATTGATCATTTCACAGGCGCAACTTTCGGCTGTCACGAAAACTATCAACTCCGGCGGGACATCCCCTTCTACAAGGTCGTCATTCCCACGCTGCTGCCGTTCTTTGTCACGCGGCAGATTTACGCAGGCACTGGTCGCGTTGGCGGGCATGAAGAGATCCTCGAATTCGGAGATACCCACCACCGGCGCGACGATTTCGTCGGCTTCCAAATCTCCCAACGTGCCGATCACATCGTCACGGAGACTTACGAGTGGATACAGTTCAGTCGCGCAATTATCAACACACGGGATGAACCCCTCGGCGATTATACCAAATATCGACGCCTCCATCTGCTCGTCGGCGATTCAAATATGTCCGAATTTGCAGCGGCTTTGAAGGTTGGAACCACCTCTCTGATACTAGACCTTCTTGAGGCAGGGCATCGCCCCCCCGATTTAAGCTTAGTCAATCCAGTGCACGCTATCAAAGAGGTTTCACGTGATCAGACCTTCCAGTGGATTGTCGAACTGGAATCCGGCGGCACCATCTCAGCGATAGACCTACAACGCGAATATCTCAACCTTGCGCAGAATGTCCTGAAAGGTAGAGACGCAGATACGGATTGGGTATTGACCGAGTGGGAGTCGGTTTTGGACGACTTGGAAACGGATCCGGAGCGTTTAATCGATCGCATCGATTGGGTAACGAAGAAATGGCTGCTCGAAGCTTTTATGGAGGAGGAGGGCTTGGATTGGACCGACGCATGGATTGAGAGTCTTGACCTTGAGTACCACCATCTCAACCGAGAAAAGGGGCTGTATTACGCACTTGAGCGTGAAGGACATGTGAGACGAGTTACGACGGACGAACAGATTGATGCAGCGATTCGGAATGCCCCCGAAAATACCAGAGCAAAAGCACGGTCCCACATAATGCGTTATCTATCCCACAATCGCCTGCCGTGTATCATTGATTGGAATCAGATCTATTTTTCGCACGAAGAACCCTTTGAGATGAAAGACCCCTTCGAGACCTACGACGTAGAAGTTGAGGCACTGTTGAATCGGTTAAGTCAGCAGCCCCGCCCAGTTTCAAGGCAGAAGCGCATCCGGTTAAGGCGAGAGTGAAGCAGGGATTCATAGCAGAAGAAAGAAAATCGCAGTATCCCTAAAAAATCCATCAATTTACTTGATAAACTTAGAGTTTGTTAATATTTTGCTGTCGCGAGTTCAGGAAATGGTGTAATCATTGTGTGCTTGGCCAAAGACCGAAACTGTGCGAAAATAGTCGATAGATAAAAGATTAGGGGGACTGTCAAACATTCCCCAAATGTCTTTTCTCTGTGATGAGTGCTCCTAATATTAGGAATGTTTTCCCCGTGGAAGCTTGGTACCTGTAATAGAAGATTAATCTCCTTCGGTGCAGGCATCAGGCTTTTTTTATCAGTCAAACAAAGTGGACTTTAAGAGATTACTGAACATTTTCACCACCTGGGGGAAATCTGAAAGGGTTCAAGCCGTGGAATAAATAATAGGAGCGTGATAAGATGTTAGATTTCTTAGCTGCGTTTTTTTTAGTATTGGCGTTGTAACTACGTGTATTATTATTAGTACTATCATTGGCAATCTTCTTAGCAAGGTTCTAAGTAAATGAAAGGAAAAAGCCATGTCATTTTAGAGCTGTTCCTTTATTATTCCAGAAGGGAGAAAGATATAAATGGATTTTTCTGCATGGTCGCCAAGCCACACGATTTTGGTAGTTGTTATGGTGGTTGTTACGATGGTCGGGTTCATCGGACAGGTCGCGGTACTGTTCTATCGGACTCGGCAACTGGAGAAACGACAGGACAAGACCGACAACCGAATCGAATCCATGAGATTGGAGATAGCCAAACAGATCTCAGAGATACGAATCGAATTCCGAGACGAACTTCGGAATGAAATCGGTGATGTGAGGTCTGAAATCGGTGATGTGAGGTCTGAAATCGGTGATGTGAGGTCTGAACTGAGCAAGCTTAACCAGAACCACATCGACCACCTATCCCACCACCAATCATGAGAGGCAAATCTACTGGGTGCAGACATTAACGCTGTCCACGCCTTGCCCCCGGCGTGTCGGCGTTCACTTGGGGGCAACGGGAGAAGGTCATGAATCACAAGCAGAAGTTAGGCTATACGGCACTGGGCGCGTTGATTATGTTGGTCGGGATTGGAGCGGGATCTATCGTTTCGCCACCGTTGATTGCACAAAGGGCTGGGGTGTTCGGTGAAATTCAGTGCACCGGGCTAACGGTGGTTGATAAGCATGGCAAACTTGCGATTTACTTAGAATCGCGTGAAGAGGGCAATCGTATAACGCTAATCAATAAGGCGGGCAGCCCGGCGGTGAGCTTAGCGGCGCATCGCGCTCATGATAAATATCCTGCTTTTCATGGTGTTGTGGTATATAATCAGGCAGGCAAGAATGGAGTCACCTTAAGCTCAGACGATTTGGGTAATACTGTGCAGATTTGGCAAAGGGATAATGTGGGGATTATTTTAAACACGTACGCTCTTACGGGGAATAGTGTAAATGTCTATGATCAAAAGAGCAATATCGTCCTGACACTGCAAGCTGGGGGCGTACTTCCCAATGGTGTGTTTGTCCGTGATAAGGCGGGGAACACCGTGAGAGAGTTACGGGCGGATTGACTTGACCAATTATTATAGAATCCCTGAACCTTGGCAAATAACGAACAAGCTGAATACTAAAAACAAATGCTTAATAAATGCGTAGTGAGTGATAAAAGTCACAAAGCAGGCATATCCTCCCTTGTGGCGAAATTTCAAGAGATAGGGATTTGAAAAAAGATTGTACCATGCTAGGTTTTCTTCTGCGATTCATTGAAAATAAGAGCAGATATGCAAAAGCAACTGTGGAAGATGCAGTGCGGGAGGCGTTGGAAATTGTTGCTGCGGCGATAAATCTCCAAACTACAGGGTTTTGAACATTTAACCGCGTAAGTGCTAATGTGATTAAATCAAACTTCTTCGTCCAAGTAAGTACGGAATCCTCAAATGCAAGAACAAAATCCATTCAAATCCGGCTATGTTAGCATCATCGGTGAGCCAAACGTCGGTAAATCAACGTTGCTGAATGCGATGATGGGGGAGAAACTCGCAATTGTCACACCCAAGCCGCAGACAACGCGCAACCGGATCACAGGGATTCTCACAGTTGATTCGTGTCAAATTATCTTCCTAGACACGCCCGGTGTGCTTACCCCTAAATATCGCTTGCACAACCAGATGGTTAAAGCCGCATATAGCGCGATCACAGACGCAGACCTTGTGCTTTACATGATCGATGTAAGTCGGCTAAACTCCGGCATTGAGGAAACAATTCTTAACGAACTAAAAAAAGCAGCACAACAGGTCATACTTGTAATTAACAAAATTGATCTGATACCCAACCCAGGACTCCTGCCAATTATCGCCAGCTATCAGGAAAAGTTTCCTTTCGTCGAAATCATTCCAATGTCTGCAAAAACGGGCGACGGAGTGTCCCAACTTCACGAATCCATCGTCAAATACCTCCCCGAAGGTCCCCCCTACTTCCCTCCCGACCAACTCAGTGACCTGCCAGAACGTTTCTTTGTCTCGGAAACGATACGGGAGAAGATTTTCCTCAGAACCAACCAGGAAATTCCCTACGCCTCCAGCGTCGTGGTTGAAGAGTTCAAAGAACGTCCAAACGGAAAAATCTACATCAGTGCGATGCTTTACGTCGAGCGACAATCACAAAAAGGTATTCTAGTTGGGAAAGGTGGTAAAACCATCAAAAGGATTGGTCAGCTCGCCCGCGCAGAGATCGAGCAGTTCTTGGAGACAGCTGTATTTCTAGATTTACGTGTGTCTGTCAAGGCAGACTGGCGACGCGATGAACGCAAATTGAAGGATATGGGGTATCTCTAAAAGATATTGTTAAAAATCGAATAGGGCTATTTAGTTCAGGGGTGCACATAAGTAGGTTTTGATGGGTGTCCCCGTGAATACTTCCCAACCTTATCGGGGATTCGTGTCCGGTCAATTCTGGCAACTCAACCCTTAGCTCCTAATATATTGCACGGTTGATGCGAACAAAGCGGAGACCAAGACACCAAGAATTGCCTAATGACTCCGTTCTTGGGTTGAGGGGTTATGCTGTGCATCCTGAAATCCTGCCAATCCTGATTCAGATTGCTTTGAATCCGGATCTTCGCATCGGGGCAATAATCCGCGTCCTCCGTTTAATCCGTGATTCAGATAATAGGGAGAATTAAATGCCCCTAAAAAATTAAAAAAGGCTTGATCTCATTCTAATTTTTTGATAGACTATAGTCCTATTCAACTTGTCTTCCTAGCCTGTATTGTAGCAGAGGGTGGCAAGCCCCACACAAACCTTCAGTTATGATGCCACAAATTACAAAAGAAGAACGATTTTAGTCGTCCCTACCTAAAGGTACCTTTGTAATTTTTGGATGCAGATTTCGTATCAGTAGAAATATTCTTCAATCTCCAATCATAGGAAAACGGCAATGAACCACTCGAATGGCGGCAGCGATGATCGCCCTTTCCAATCTCTAGCCTCACAGCCTTCTGAATTACCGACTAGTATGCCAACCTCAGCACCACGTGCACCTGCTAATTCAGGACTAAATCCAGCATTAACTTTTGATCGGTTTGTCGTTGGGCAAAGTAATCAAGAGGCGCATGATGCAGCGAAAAACATGATGAATGGGGGCGGAAAGGTGGGGGGAGCATTAATTATACATGGCGGGGTTGGGCTAGGCAAAACCCATCTGTTGCATGCAATGGGGAACCAATTTCGGCAGGGGCATCTGAATCGTACGGTGTACTGCTCATCAGCAGAGAAATTTATGCGTGAATGGCTTCGATCCATCGCGGACCCTCGGAAAGCTGCCGCATTGCGGCAACAGTATGAGCATGTCGATCTGTTGCTAATTGACGACATTCAATTTTTATCGCCGGAGCAAGAAATTCAGGAAGAGTTTTTCCATTTACTAAACTGCTTAAACGAACGAGGTCAACGGCTTGCATGTACCTGCGATAGTTTGCCGCAATTTCTGCAGGAGTTTTGGGATTCGTCCAATAGCCCGATGCAGGGGCACATCGTTGAAATTTGTGCGCCGGAGTTTGATTTGCGGGTTTCAATCCTGAAGCAGAAATTAAAAGAACGCGAATCTGGGCCCGTGCCTTTGAAAATACTCCGTTACTTGGCAAAGCATTTGACACAACACATTCGTCAGCTAGAAGGGGCACTCAACCGATTAATGGCAGAGGTGCGTTTGGGGACACCCTTGACCCTCCAAGCTGTTCATCATGTGCTGGAGAACAAGACCCCGGATCGACCTCCTCCCGACACAATCACGCTAGAACATATTCAGGAGACTGTTGCTAGGTATTTTCATCTCACCTTATCAGACCTATGTTCTCGAAAGCGGGAACGCCGGTTTGTACTCCCTCGACAAGTCGGAATGTATCTTGCGCGTCAGTTGACCACCCTTTCCCTGAAAGAGATTCACCAAGGATTTGGGCAAAGCCGAGCAACAGTCGTGAGAAGTTGTCAACGAATTGAAACACTGCTCAAGGAAGATTTAGTACTGAGTCAGTCCATCGAAGCACTGACAGCCGAGCTGACACGTCCTCAACCTCCACGTGAGGACTGAGTAACTAACCAATTCATCGCCGCACCCTTCTCTAGTTGAAAAGCGATCCCCACCCCTCCATACCAATAGCGATAGCGCAGCAGAGCCCTTTCATCCTCGTTTAATCACAGGCAGCACAATGTGGGAAGGTCTCATCTCATCGTGCATGACCGTGTTGATAGCAACCTGCCCAACGGCCTCATTGTGAATAGATCCACCGGTGTTGAGATTTCGGTCAAACCGAGGAAAACAACTACTCGTGACCGACACGCGAACCCGATGCCCAGGCAGGAAAACGTTGCTCGTTGCCCACATATCAATCTCATATCTATATACCTTGCCAATCTCCAACAGCTCAGGGTGCTCGAAAGAATCTCTGTATCGTGCGCGAAGGATGCCGTCGCATAATAACCGCGAGTAACCGTCTGGGTGCACATCGGTGAGCCGCACAACCCAATCGGTATCCGGCGCGGAGGACAACCCATATATCACAGCCTTCACAGGGCCCGTGACCTCGAGTTCTTCCGTTAATAACTCGCTGGTGAATGTAAGACACAGTTGCTCAACCTCGCGCTGGTCATAAACGCCGCCGGGTACATTTAATGTGTTGCCTCCTTGAGTGGGAATGGGTTGGAGTGGATCGTACACAAAACTATCAGGATTTTCACTGCCTTCGGGAGGCTTTGGCAATAGGGTTCCATCGTTCAATGATTTGACTGAACCGCTCTGTCCACCGTGCAGATAATAGTTCGTGTACTGCGTGTCGGGCAGGGGCCAATCGGACTCATCGCGCCATTCGTTGCGCCCCATCACGAAAATGCGTACCGGCGGTACATCCATAACCCCTGTGTCAATTCCCTTGAGCCAATAATCGAACCAAGGGAGACGCATTTCGTTGAAATCCTTAGCCGCATCAACACCGAAATCGAATTCACCGGCAAATTGGGTGTTGATGTTCCCAGGGCCATGCACCCAAGGACCAATAATCAGCTTTTGGCCCTGGCGCGCTTTTTCTGTGCGCCCACGCTGCTTAATACCCATATAGTGCTTGAAAGTCCCCGCCAAAAAGATGTCAAACCATCCCCCTAGGTGGTACATGGGCGTTTCTATCTGATCGTGGAATTTGTCGATGTTAAAGAGGTCCCAGTATCCATCCGCCACCGGGTGTTGAAGCCAATCGTTGAACCAATCGCTCAAATCCTCAAAGAACGGACATGGATACAACGGAAGTCGCGCATACCAGCTATCCATCTCCTCCTGAACCCTTTCGAGTCTGCCCTTTTGTCGATTAAATTCCTCCCCTTCTGCAAGGTGTGCGAGATTAGTCAACGTCACACCATGCGCCCAAGCCATATTGAACGCGAGCTCAAATGCACCACTTCGGTACACCCATTCCTGATAGTAATCCGCGGAGGACTCACGGACAAACATCGCCCGTAGGTGAGGCGGACGACTCAGCGCGTTTCTGTACTGCGTGGCACCAGAATAGGAACCGCCGATCGTTCCTACATTGCCATCAGACCACGGTTGCACCGCCGCCCACTCAATGGTATCATAGCCGTCGCGGTTTATCCCCGCCCCATCGTCCCGAAATGGGTAAAAGTCACCTTCAGAAGCAAACCTGCCGCGCACATCTTGGATAATGACGACATATCCCCGCTGCGCGAAGAATTGGGGGGACCTCACTCCATTTTCGGATCCACCTTCCTTGTTATACGGTGTGCGCTCTAACAGCACCGGAAACTTGCCATCCCCGTTGGGACGGGTGATGTTAGCGCGAAGAATCGTGCCGTCCCGCATGGAAATTTCTTGATTCTTTTTATGAGTTGTTTCATATTGAGGTTTTGATAATACTGATTCTTTGATCATAACTTTTCCTTTGAATCATCACCGCGTTACCAACCCACCGGAAACGACAACCGTCTCGCCCGTCATCTCGGAAGCATCTGGCCCTGCCAGAAAAGCCGCAACGTTGGCAATGTCTTGCGGCTGCTGAAGCCGACCCAGTGGAATAGAGGCACGGCGACACTCCATAAACTCGCCGGGGGCCAGCCCCATCTGCTGAACTCCTATCAGGTCATCGAGCGTCCAGTTAAAAGCTGTTTCTACAATACCGGGGGCGATAGCGTTGACCGTAACCCCGTGCTCCGCGAGGTTAGCGGCAGCCACTTTAGTGAGATTAATGATTGCTGCCTTGCTCGCTGCATAAGGCGGCGAGTAGGTCATTCCCCCAGCAATTCCAGCCACCGAGGCGATGTTGATGATCGTACCCCTTTTTTGCGCTATCATCCGTTTCGCCGCTTCCTGCATATAAAAATAAGGTCCTTTGAGGTTCAGGTTGATCGTCCAGTCCCATGTCTCTTCTGTGACATTTGGGAACGGCTGTGTCCGTATGCCTCCAGCGTTGTTGACCATGATATCAATACGTCCATACCGCTCGACAACCGCCTGAACAAAAGGTGGGGCGTCCGCCGCTTTGGCAGCGTCAAAGATTTCTATGGCGATAGTAACACCAATCGCTTTGACGTCATTTTCCAGTTTCTCTAGCAGATCTTCCCTGATGTCGCTGGCGAAGATCGACGCTCCCTCCTGAGCCAACCGGCAGACAGTTTCCCGGCCAATTCCCTGACCTGCACCGGTAACGGCTGCCACCTTGCCGACAAGGCGGCGTGAAGATTCTGGCGTAGGTTGAGACGGTTGATCTTGTCTTTCCATTTTTTTGTCTCCTTTGCCGCGGTTTGGATTTGAGTTCGCCGTCCATATTCCATACCTATAAAGCATCAATTGGTAGATAGAAACACGACGCTGTCATTTTAGAGTTTCGCTGATGTGCTGTCGAATCTTCTCCTGGGTCCTTTTTGTCATGAGTTTGAGCCCTTCAAGCCTACCTTCATTAAGTGCTGCGTCAAGAGAGGCAAGGCTATTAATACCAAGCTCATCGTACAACGCCTTTGCAGTTTTGATACCAACCCCGGGAAGTGCTGTCAACTCCAGCACAGTTTTCGGGGTGTGCTCAGCGAATTCCTCTAGCTTTGTGCATGTACCCGTCTCGATAAACTCACCGATAATCTCAGCAATCGTTTCACCGACGCCGGAGATTGTCGCCAAACGTCCTTTCCGATGCAATTCCTCTATCGATTCCGGGTGGCGCGAAATAGTGTAGGCTAATCTTGAATATCGTGTAGCATGGGATTCCTCGTAGCCCCCAATGACCAAGAGCTCGTGGAGTTGCTGGAGTTTCTTAGCAGTTTCGTCATTGCGTCGCCAACGGGTACGACCTTTTGCATCCGTATATGATGTGTCACCTTCTGGATCCATAACAGATTTGCCCTCCAATTCATAAAAATTCCGAGAAAACGCTAGAGATCGGATTTGATCTCCCAGATTTGAACTGTCGAATCGAAAAGCCCAACTGCCATATGCTTCCCATCATGAGAAAACGCAAGGGATTCAATTCCGGCATCGATTTTCAGTGTAAACGCCTCTTTACCTTCTTTGATATTCCAGAGTCCTATCACTCCCGATTCATCGCCGAACGCGATGTATTTCCCCTCCGATGCAAACGTAAGGGCACGCACCCAATACACCTTCAAGAGGTCTTTCTGAAATAGTTGGCTTCTTGTACTTCTGTCCCATACACGAATTCCAGCCTGCGCCTGTATTTGACTATCCACAGCGAGCATTGAAGCGTCAGGAGAAAAATGTACATTCCAAACACCCAAGATGATACCGGTATCAATCAGATCTGCCGGGGAGTCTTCCTTGATGTCCCACACTTCAACCTTCGTGCGATGCCCCTCCCCATCCCGGTACGTGCCTTCAGCTGCTGCAACGTACTGTCCATCGTGAGAAATAGCTAGACCATTTCTCACCGGCTCAATGGTGTTTAGATGCTTAAGCAGCCGCTTTTGGTCTACGTCCCAGATTTCTATCTCTTTATTTCCCCCCGACAGTGCAACGAATTTCCCGTTTCCGGACAGACTCCCGTTTTCAAATGCACCATTGGTAAGAATTGTCTCGTGATTGGTGTCCAGAGCGATAAGCGTGACATCAGAATTCTCTTTTCTGACCAAGAGCAAATTGCGAGCCGGCGAGTATGCAAATAGGTCGTTGGTCGTAGTGATATGTTTTTCTTCGCGGGTTTCTAAATCCCACTGCTTGACGCGTCCATCTACTAGTTTGGAGATGATTTTAGTATTGTCCAAACTGAAGACAATGCGCCGAGAAACCTCAGGTAGTAAACGATCGCCCGGCGGATGCTGGCTCACGCCAAAGAGAGACCACAACTGGGGAATTATCATTTCGTTCTGTTGAGCACCTACGGCAGAAGCTAGAAAACCAACGGCGAAAAGCAGAGATAACAATCCAAATCCCTTCACAACATACCTCCGGTTGTCGAGTCATACAATCCTATCGAAGCAGTTGGAGAATCTCCTCGGACCTCTGGTGTCGTCCCGCCTGGTCGAGAGGCGTTTCTCCTTTCGCTGTTTTAATCGTTTTATCCGCTCCCGCAGCGAGCAGGGTTTCAATCATCTCCCTATCACCCCGCACCGCAGCGACATGTAGCGGTGTCTCCCCCCAAAACGTTCCGAAATTTAACTCGGAGGGACCGTGGTGTTTTGTTCGGTGATTGACATCGGCACCGTGGTGGATGAGCAGCTTGATAGCGGCAGTTTGATCGTTATCCGCAGCATGATGCAACGCCGTCTCACCGCCCCGCGGCATGGTGTGGTCAATCTCCGCGCCTATCTCAAGCAGATAGGGGATGAACCCAACATCGCCAGTGAAGGCAGCAAGTGTTAAAAGCGTCCCCTCACTAAATTCATCGTGATTGACGTTTCCACCTTTGCTTAATAGGTATTTCACAACCTCAGTGTGACCATCGAAGTATGCCCACAAAAACGGCGTGATGTGATGCCCATCCACGGCATTCACATCGGCACCGCTTTCGACAAGCTGCTGAACCTGATCAAGATCTCCATTTTTAGCTGCCTCAAATAGTGCATTCTTGAGGTCTTGGGCCTGATCCATGATTATCTCCCCTTATTTACGCTCATGTTAAGAAATCGTGCAACAGAACCCGATATTACTACTTTTGATATGAACCAGACATCTACCGCGACGGGTCACACGGCAGTGAAAAATTGAACTGAGAAAGGCACCACCGCGAACAGTTCGCGCTTTCCTGTCCGTTGGTCCTACCGGGACTCGGTGTGGAGATTTCGCGTAACTAATTCGGTCATCCGCGCATCATTCAAACACATTTTCCGCTATGTCGTAGAGACCAAAGCCGTTGAGTGGATAGCTCTCCACAGGATCGGTGTATCAATAGCCATCGTCCACATTACATTTGGATGGTATAATGTGTTGATGTCAATGTCTTAATCTTTGAAGTTGCACAGTGTACCATCTGATGGTTCATCGCCCCATGGGTCTCGCTTGTTGATAAGGCCGCCACGTGCGGCTTTCTCCCATTCGGCTTCAGTAGGAAGTCGCTTCTCCGCCCACTCGGCATAAGTAAGGGCATCATACCAATTTACACCGACGACAGACCGATTGGGCACGTTGAAATCAAGATTGTCCTATTCGCTTGGTAGCGGTTGTCCTGTGGTATCCATGAACTTTTTGTATTGAGCGTTGGCGACTTGGTACACATCGATGTGGAACGCATCTAAATAGGGAACGTGTTGAGGCTTCTCCTTCTGAAACTCGGTTGTGTAACCCATGTCATCGTCATGGGGTGTCTCCATGAGAAATTCCCCGGCGGGAATCAGCACCATTGATGCGCTGTCTCTACCAGTGATACATTCAGGCCCTTCAACTGGTGTCATTTTTATTCGTTCTTTCGACACCTGATATGTTACATTTATGGACAACACACCGTAGTTTATGTTCTGACACGCATCCTAGGAACTCTACCCATCATGTTAGACAAAATTCGGCAAATCGCAACTCAATACTATCGCTGCCCAAGCCAGTGTTTCGATCTGGCTATCTACGTCGGCTTTCTTCTTTTCGTACTTATTCTCCCGTTCGGCTATGCAACGGCAATTTTGAACGCGAGTCTACTACTCGTACTGTTTGGGTGGGTAGGGCGTATCTGCCACGAACGTCGGTTTGAATGGAAAAGAACACCGCTAGACCTCCCGCTTGCCATCTTTCTTCTCCTTGCGCTTGTCGCTTCACTTTTTGCACCGCATCCAGCACCAAGTAGTCTGGGGTATTTTTGGAAACTGCTCCGAGCTGCGTTACTGTTTTATGCTGTCGTCCACAGTAGGATAGGTCATCGTTGGCGTTATCTTATCATCACCTTTGTGTTTGCCGGGGGTTTTTCCTCTGTCCTTGGTCTATTTTTTTACGCAACCGGCACACACATGGGAACCGCCTATATGTTCAACATAGACCCAGAATTAGAAAGCCATTTCAATCATGCAGCCCACCGTAACGACGGGGTTCGGATCTCGGAGGATTTGCAGCGGGCCTATGAGAAAAACGGCAGACAGCTCTCTCAAAATGCAACCATTTTCCCTTCGACAAAATATGGGGATTGGTTGATAGTGGATGATAGTAACAACCGCAAGTACGCTGTCTGGAAAAGCGAGGGGCAATTCAAAGTTTACATGATTGAACCTCGACTCGCCGGCACTTTCAAGATGCCTAACGACTTAGGGGCTTACCTCGTAATTGTTATGCCGATAGCGATAGGCTACTTTGTTGCAAGCTGGCACGTACCCCGAAACTGGAAGCACATCGCCGTGTTAGGGGTTCTCTTATGTGCAATAGGGGCTAACCTCGCACTCACACTTACGCGGGCTGCATGGATTGGAGTGTTTGTTGCAACAATTTATATCGCAATCTATTTTCAGCGGAAATTACTCTGGGGATTGCTAGCCCTCGTGCTTCTATCCCCCTCCTTGATGCCCCAGACCGTCAAGGATCGATTTGAGACGATTCGCCAACGTCCACAGGGCTTTCTGAGCGAGCGTCCCCAATGGTGGAAAACGTCCGCCCAACTGATAGCGAAGCATCCAATCACCGGCATCGGTTTGGGGAGGTTTCGCCATGAATACCAACTACACGCCCCGGCAGGCACCCACCACAAACCGTATCACGCTCATAACATCTACCTGCACATCGCTGTCGAACAGGGAATTCCATCGCTAATTCTGTTTTTAGCGATACTCTTTCTCATCTTCCGTCAGCTTTTTGCTCTACGCAAAAGGGACGATTTCTGGTGTTCCGGTCTGTTCATCGGAGGCAGCGGTTTTCTGATTTCCGCCCTTGTCTACGGACTCGCAGATCAGATTCTCCATCAACGACCACTGCTAATCTTCTGGTTTCTTATTGGGCTTGTCTTTTATGTTTCGGATTTCGTCAATAATAGGGAACGCAGATTTGCGTTCCCTACACAAGCTAGAGGTCATCAACCCCACATAAAACAGGTAGGTTCTGTTGACATTTGACAAACTGAATCTATCTTTATCTACTTGAGACGGTTTTAAGTTTCAGTATTCTGGCATTCTATATCTTGGGTAGGCACCCCCTCTAATCCCGAGTACCCACACGGTTCTCCTCCCCCTGCTTGCGGGGGAAGGATCGACAATGTCTAGACTCTATTAGAATAGGTTGCTCAATTCGAGGTAGAAATAATTTCCCGCGTTCGATTCCGCATCGATTATATTAGCACACATCTCAGTAGATGTATACAAAAATTTGGTTGACACGGCGATGCAAAGGTGTATAATGAGGATATATGATGTGGGGCTATTGTGAAGATAGAAAACACGGGAGTGGCTTATGGAAAAAACTGTCGAGATAACAACCCTGCTGAACCAACCGGTACAACCGCTCGGTTTGGCGGGCAATCCAAATATGGAGGAAGGCTGTGTTATCAAGGCTTATGATGCGGGTATCAATTACTTCTTCTTTTATAATCAGTCATATCCAATACTCATCGGCGAACTGAAATCCTTGCTAGCCGACAATCGGGAGTCGATAGTCGTAGCAATGGGAAGCGAATCTCGCAACCCCAAAACGCTGCGTACCTACCTCGATCAAATACGGCGTCAACTGGAGGTAGAGGCAGTGGATGTCTTCTACGCAGAGTATGTCGCTCCTGGGGATAACATGAGCACGCTGCTGGGCGCGAGGGGTGTGTTTGACGAACTGCATCGTTGGAAAGCCGAAGGACTCATCCGTTACGTCGGTGCCACAGCACATAACCGACCGATGGCAGTCGAGCTCATTGAGAGTGGGCGCATTGATGTGCTTATGCACCGTTATAACATGGCACACCGAGGGGCAGAAGAACAGGTACTCCCGGCAGCACTTAACGCTGGGATTCCGGTGGTTGCATTTACATGCACACGGTGGGGATCGCTGCTGACAGGTCATCAAGATTGGGACGGTCCTGTACCAAGCGCGGCGTATTGCTATCAATATGTCCTGCACCATCCCGCTGTCCATATTGCACTAACCGCACCAACAACGCTAGCACAATTGGAAGAGAACCTAATCGCCCTGAAGGGAGGGGAACACCTCTCACAAAATCTCCCGCTTTGGGAGGCATACGGTAAGTTGGTATATGGCGATGGAACCGATGCCTTTGAAACGCAGTGGCCCTAGCGTTTACAATAACTCAAGTGGCTAGAGCGTGTTGACATTGTGTGGTCGCCAATTAGAAATCTAGAAAATGTCAACCATTCAGCGGTTGAGCTTGATCGCCCAACCGATGCGGATTGTCATGTCGAAGGCTTTCAGCACGGAGCGGTCGGGCAAGATGACCGACCTACGGGTGCCGATCTCAGCTCCGATAGATCGGGATTTCGTTACGCCTAGCCTGTAGGTCAAGATTCACATCTCGACAAACGCCCCGGACTATAGCGCAGTAACCCGGGGTGATTGAACCTAGATTATAGCACAATGTTCTCGGCATTTTCGATTTTGGAAAATCAACCGACAAAAGTCTCAAGTTGCTTTAAATTCTAATCTTACCGGGGCATCAGATTGAAACCTATTCCCGAACAGCATGACCGATAACTAAGGAGGCGGAGACATTGACAGAAGAACAAAAATATCTATTTGACCTACAAGGCTACATTGTTTTGGAAAATGTGGTGCCTCAATCCGTGGTAGAAGCGTGTAACAAGGCATTAGATCCCCTTGAAGACATGCCGCCAGAAGACTATCCGCCGCCACTCTGCCTCGGCACACCCAAGACAGAAATGGAGCTCTACATCTCCAATATCCTCGAAGCCGACCCCATTTTCAATCCGTTGATTGACCTTCCCGAGGTGTTGGAGGTGATTGAAGGCGTGACCGGTGGACCTTACCGACTCAACCATACCTATACAATCTACCGATGGGGTGGCGGTTATACAGGGCTACACATGCAAGGTACCCCAATCATCCCCAAATGTCAGTACCATTGTCGCAACAGTCAAATGGTTTCAACGCTGACCAAAGCTGTATTTCCAATGCTGGATTGTGATGTCGAGGACGGATGCTTCGCTGTGATTCCGGGGGCACACAAGAGCAACTTCCTCAGGCCCTGGGGCAACCATCCCGACGAAAATCCGGTATTGACGCCTATCCCCGCCAAGGCAGGGGACGCCATTATTTTTACTGAAGCCTTGACACACGGCTCGGTGGTAAACACCTCAAAACGTCCGCGGCGCACCATTTATTACTGCTACAGTATCGGCTACATGCCCGATTGGGGTGGTCAAGGCTTAATCTTTAGCGACCGCGTCATGGATGGCCTGTCAGAGGCACAACGTGAGATTCTCCGACTGAAGTAAGAACCTAAGCGGATGCAGGGCGACGGATGGGAACCTGAGTTATTCTATGTTGAGAATTGCTGATTGGAACTGGAGCAGGTGAATGTCTGAAATTATTCCAAAGGACATCCGACCGGCTTTCCCGGTGCATATTCCAAAAGACGCGGTGCGTTCAAAACTGTTAGAGCTGCTGGGATTGGATGAGATTCCTAAAGAGGTTGACTTCACGGAGGGAACAACGCAGGTTTTGGACCCTTGGCGCGGACAGGAGGAGCTCCGGGTTACGCAGTTGACCTACGCAAACTCGCTCGGCGAAACGGTTCCGGGGATTATCATAACACCACTCAATGCGTCAAGTCAGAAAATGCCCGGCATCGTCTGCATACCCGGAACGGGCGGTTCTGCCGAGAAAGTTGCCGATCGGCAGTTTTATCGGATGGAAGCCCCACCCGGTTCGCTGATCGGTTGGGCGCGTGAACTGGCACGACGCGGCTTTGTGACGTTGGCGATTTCACCCAAAGGGAGCGTCACCCGACGCCCGAGCGTCGAAAGTTGGAATCTTGAAGGAAAACTCCTCACGCCTTATGGCCGCCCACAGATGGGAATCCTTGTCGAAGAAACATTGAGAGCAGCACGTATCCTCGCAACAAGCGACGGGGTCAATTCCGATAGCATCGGGATCACCGGTATGTCGCTCGGTGGGAATGCAACGTGGTATGCGATGGCAGCTGCGCCTTGGATTCGAGTGGGTGTGCCAATCTGCGGCGGCGTCGGACGCATAGCAAGCCTTATCCATGAAGGGGACATCCGACGCCACAGTGCCTACTTCTTTGTCCCCCACATGCTTCGCTATTTTGACCATCCGGAGGTTGTCGCTGCGTGTATGCCGCCACGTCCGTTCATGATGGTGGCACCCACTCAAGACGAGGACATGCCCCGCAAGGGAGTCGATGAACTGATTCAGGTTGTGGGACAGGTCTACGCATCATTGGGGCACCCAGAACGATTCAAGGTTTATCAGCCGGAGGGCAATCACCGTTTTCTTATCGAATATTTTGAGTGGATGGTCGAATGGTTCCGCCGATTCTTGACAGACAAGACCACTTGATCCAGAGATAGAACTTACGCACTGCAGCATAGGTGCGGGGGCACCCCGCCCGTGTAAGGAATTTAATCTCTGTTTGGACAGTCTATGAATTGCTCTACTACAAATTCTGATTCCGTTAGCACAACGGTTTACTTGGGACCCGCTAAACCGTGGGCACTCGGTTTAGTGTAAGGAACAACGATCGGTGTTTCCTACTAAAAAGGTTACAGATTTTGGCAGCAGAGTAGCCATCACATCTCATCCTCTTCACAATCACTGCACGAGGCTTTACCTTGTGCCTTTTCAAATGCTTCTTTTCCTTCCTTTGCTGAAAAATAGGCAATTCCCAAAGCAGCTATACTATCTAAGTAACCTAAGTGCGTCAGTTCATAGATGAAGCTTGATGCTAATAGGAGAAACGACATGTAAAGACATACCTTCGTGCATTTCGCGTCAGCGATGATGGGTTGAGAATCTAATTGTTTTCCAACCTTCATCTTCAAAACGATTAGAATCCACATGGTGATAATTGAAATCGCTGAAATGACAATCCCCCAGAAGGTTGTTTCAGGTTGATGCCCTTGAACGATATTGAAAACCGCAGTAATAACAAGCCCTGCTGTTAGCAGATAGAAACAGCTTCCCGTAATACGTAGCGCAGTGATTTCAAATCTATCCCGTGATACATCTGGGAAACGGTGGATTCGAGTAATCATATGAGCGATACCAATTGCTGAAATGACCTCAATAAAGCTATCTACCCCAAAACCCAAAAGTGCGAGCGTTTCGTCTTGAAATCCTAGCAAGGTTGAAACTGTCCCCTCTACGAAATTATAGCCAATCGTAAATGCGCTCAACCGTAGCGCCCACCCAAATGCTTGTATTTCTCTTTTTTTACGAGCTACCTTCTGTGTTGGTAACACTTAGACATTTCTCCTATCAATATCCTGTAAATCTCGGTCAATCCGCGCTGCGTTTCACATTTTGCAATTCATTTTGCCAATTCCCTGTCATCAACAATCCGATTTTGGACCGGTCATCCCGAAACTCCGTTGCTTCAGTTAATCTGCCTCTATACATGACAAAGATTCGGTCACTCAGTGCCAAAACCTCATCAAGTTCCGTTGAGATTAACAAGACAGCGCGTTGCTGCCGACGTTGCTCAAGAAACTGCTGATGTGTGTAGTCGGCGGCACCGATGTCCAACCCACGGGTCGGATTGACAGCCAGCAACAGTTCTGGCTCTTGTGAGAGCTCCCGTGCGATAACAACCTTTTGCTGGTTGCCCCCGGATAATGACCTCGCCGGTGCATGTGTGTGGGGCGTTCGCACGTCATAATTTCGGATAAGCCCCTCGCTATCAGCGTCAATCCGTTTAAGATCTAAAAACGCCCCCCAATCTTTCAAGAGCTTCGACCGATACCCCTTGAGTCGATGAACGTTGAGAATCAGATTCTCCGCGATTGTGAAACTCAGGATGAGCCCAGCAGCCTGTCGGTCTTCGGGGATATAGCCATATCCCAATTGACGGCTTTTGCTCGTCGGAAGATTGACGATTGATTGTCCATTAAAGCGGATGGCACCGTTCTGGGACCTGCGGCGTCCAACAATTGTCTCGGCAAGCTCAATCTGTCCATTACCGTCAATGCCAGCGATGCCTACGATTTCACCGGCGCAAACATCAAACGAAGGACCATCAACAATTGTCCGGCCCTGATGATCTGTAACAGTTAAATCGCGGATTTCAAGGATTGGCGGGCCGGGCACTTGTGTGCTTCGCCGAATCTGCGGCAACTCGTGTCCGACCATCTGTTTCGCTAAATGGGTGGACGAGGTGTCAGCAACCTTCGTCGTCGCGACACTTTTGCCGCGACGTAACACGGTAATCCGATCGCTGATTTCCATTACCTCCTTCAGCTTATGGCTAATGAAGATAATCGAATGCCCATCGGACTTGAGACGACGCAGGATGGTAAACAGTTCCACGATCTCTTGTGGAGACAAGACCGCAGTCGGCTCATCAAGGATAAGGATTCGCGCCTCCGCTGAAAGTGCCTTGAGAATCTCAACCCGCTGCTGAAACCCAACCGAAAGCTGCCAGACCTTCATGTGCGGTGAGATGGACAGACCGTAACGGGTGGAAAGCTGTTGAACGTTTTCCTCCGCTTCGTTCCGCCGGAACCGGAATTTGCCACGTTCAGAAGTGAGGGCAATATTTTCAGCCACGCTTAACGAAGGCACCAGCATAAAGTGCTGATGCACCATGCCCAACCCCAGGGCAATCGCCGTCTTTGGCGAATCGACAACGCTCGGCTTGCCATCGATCAGAATTGCCCCGGCGTCGGGTTGATACAAGCCGTAGATTAGGTTCACCAGTGTGGATTTACCCGCCCCGTTTTCGCCGAGTAAGGTATGAATCTCTCCTCGTTCCAATGCGAAGTCCACGCGATCCACGGCGAGATTGTTCCCGAATGCTTTGATGATGCCGTGCAGTTCAAGTGCGGGTGATGCCAATGGCTGAATTCCCCTTTGTTCCTAAAATTTCACGCGAGGTGCCTTAAACTTACCGGCGAGAATATCCTGACGAATCTTCTCAACTTTAGCGAGGAGATCTTCCGGGATGCGATCTTTTAGTTTCGGATTGTACACCAACTTCACAGTCTCATTAAACGACATCCCCATCCACATCACTCGAGGTTCAAATTTGCCAGTCTGTACCAAATCGGCAGCATATACAAAGGCCTTGGTATCAATGGCGGCACTGGCAAGTATCGCATCGGGGGCGATGTCGTTCTGATCTAGATTTGAACCGAAAGCGTAAATGTCCTGACCGACTTTGCGACTCTCTTCGACAGCATGGAAAACCCCACGCCCAGCAGCATCCGCGTTGTGGAAGATGAAATCAACCCCTTCCGTAATTTGGGACAATGTTAACTCCTTCGCTTTTCCGATGTTCTCCCAATCTCCGACGTAGGAACGGGAAACTTTGATATTTGGATTGACAGATTTCGCCCCTTCTTCAAAGGCGTGAAAGGTGCTGTTGATTGGTGGGATGTTCATGCCACCAATAAGCCCAATCTTGCCTGTTTGGGTCATTGTGCCGGCAATGACCCCTAGCAGATATGTTGCCTCCTCAAGCTCGAAAACAATTGACGCCACATTATCCAAAACCGTATTCCCGGAGGTTGCGATAAACACTGTATCCGGGAAATCGGGCGCGACTGCTTTTGCGGGTTCTTGATACTCAAATCCGTGTCCAAAGACTAGACCGTACCCCTTACTCGCATAGAATCGAAAATGTTCCTCCCACTGCGATGGGGTTTTGCTTTCGACATGGCTGACCTCGACTCCCAATTCCTTTTCAATACGCTTGAGCCCTTCATAAGCCAGCGCGTTCCATCCAGCATCGCTGATTGAACCGGGCGTCAATAAGGCAACTTTGAACTTCGCTGCATCGGTTGTACCGCTAGTAAATCCAAACAAGAGAACGAGTAAACCAAAAATAATCCAATTTTTTTTAAACATAAAAACACCTCAACAATCAATTTAGGTTCATGTCAAAAGAAAGTGCAGAGCAAAGATACCCGGAACATCGCGCAACCATCTTGGCTCAATTCACCAAACACGAGAGTCCAACACGATTGGTATTTGAAACTGCCCCTCCCCCGCTTGCGGGGGATTAGAGGGGAGCAGCAAAACTCGGGGGCTTTGCACGATTTCTTCACATGACCGTCAATCTAATGAGTTAGAGTTTACGAAAAATTCCTGCGTACAGGACAACGCATGTTGTCTGCAACTCAACTTAAATCAGTGCAAATTATATGGAATCACAAAGAGACTGTCAACCCTATTCTAACCCAAGCTGTCCTCTGCCGCCCCGATAGGACTTAATAAACCAATGACCCCCTGAACTAATGGACTAACCGTTTACGCATCACGTTTCACGCTTTCCGTTCTCCCATCTTAATGGTGCCGAGACTGTTCACAGATCCGTCATCAAAAGTTCTGTGTACTCAAGTCCTCCTTTGCATATTTTACGAGCTGATTGTAATCAACGACTTTGATCTCTCCGCTGTTTTGATCAACCAGATCAACAAGGAGGGCAGCACCAGGCGAAAGCTCCAGATCTATCTCAAGTGCCACGATATAGATGCTTGCGCCATTCACATTTTTCGCCTTGACGGTTTCCAGAATTTTTGTCGAATCTATTTCAATATTTTGATTGGGACCTGTCGTGGGTAAACCGTCGGTGACCAACACGATAATTGACGGATTGATCTCAAGTGCCGTTTCAATAGTTTCGAGGAGGTTCGTTCCCTGGTTATTTGCAATCCCTTCGGGCGTAAACCGATCCAGATACTTCGATACTGTTTCAATATTCTTCTCTGTTACCGGTGCCAGCTTACGCTTCCCCATCTTGGCGTTCGCTGCAAAGGTAATGATATTGAAAGAATCATCCGCGTTAAGCGAAGACAACGCTTCCTTGATCGCCTCAACTGCCAATTCCAGTTTTCTTAGTCCAGCCGCCTGCATACTTGCCGAGACATCAAGGCAGAAGACAACCTGTTGGGCCCCCTCCGCTTCTTCGATGAATTCAATGATACCCAATTTGTCTTTTACTTTCCCCAACTTTTTCAGCATACCTGGGGACCCACCTCCACCAATCAATCCATCTTTTGAATCCCCCAAGGAATCAACCATATCAAGGCCACTGCGTTGACCGCGCACCCGCATCCGTCCTGTCACTTTGCCCTGACCATCCGCTCGAAGCGAAACAGGACGCCCAATATCCGACCTTTCCGATTCCCGTAAGTCCACATCTGTCATTACCTCCGGCAGCTTCTCAGTGAGTGGTGCTGTGGTCACGTCGAGATTCTCGCGTACAATCCGTTGACTGAGGCGGGCAACTTCTGTCAGTTTGTGGCGTGAGGATTCAAGAATCTTTTCTTTCGATCTGCGAGCCAAATCTTCATCAAGCTTACGAATTTGCATCTTCAGCGGCGGCTTGGTCTTGATTGTTTTCATCTCGGGTCTCGGAGGCTCTTTCACCCACTCAACCGTGATACGGTCCCTATCTTTGAAGTCCTCACTGTCCGGTCTCAAAACATAAAGGATTCCAATAATCAGGTGCAAAATTAAAGCGGCCAGTATCGCCGACCGCCGCCGAATTTTGTTAGATTCTGTATATCGTTGAAGCATTTGTCCATCCCTCCCATTGATATGTATGAAGGTTATAACATCGTCAAGACACAGTATTAGAATCAACGATTAAATCCGAATTCGTTCCCACCGGTCGCTGCGAAAACGAAGGAAATAGGTTATACCCGCCAAAATAATATAGATTGTTGCGCCGCACCACGCGCCAGGCACCCCATATCCCAACCAAAATCCCAAAATGTATGCTAGCGGAAGAAAGAGCAGCCACGCATAGCCAATGCCAATACACATTGTGAAAAAGGTATCGCCGGCTCCCTTGAGCGCGCCTGATGCACAGATGCCGAATCCGTCAGAAAGTTGAAAGAGTGCCGCGAAAAACAGGAGCCGCGTTCCGAGACGAATAACCTCCGCATCCGGTGTCACCAGCGAGATTAAAAATTCCGGTACTAAAAAAAACGCAATGGCAACGAAGAAGGTATACACAACCCCCAACTTTATCGCCGTATAGCCACTTCTGCGGGCATAATGAAGTTGCCCTGATCCGATATAATGCCCAACCAGCGTCATTGCTGCCATAGAAATCCCATATAGCGGCATAAACGATGTAGAAATCAAAGTAACCCCAGCATTATTCGCTGCAAGCGCAATATCGCCCATGCGTCCAACTAAGGCGACAAACACCGTAAAGCTCCCCAAATCCATCAAATTGTGCACGCCCATCGGTAAGCCAATCCGCAGAATGCGGCGGAGGTCCCCGAAATCAAGCCGGAAATGAGATCGGGTTTGGAACGCCTGATCCGACTTCTGTGAGAGGAAAACAACAAGATAACAAACGGCTGCGACCACACCCGCAATCAACGTGGCAACCGCAGCACCAACGACTTCAAGCCTTGGACAACCCAATTTTCCAAAGATCAGCAGATAGTCGAGGAGGAGGTTGACCAGATTGGCGACAATCTCAATCCGCATCGGTGTCTTTGTATCACCGATGCCCCGTAAAAAGCTTGCCATCCCAAAAGAGATAAAGACAGTAATCCCACCGTATAACCGAATTTGCGTATAGGTGCCCGCCAGACGTTGAACCTCTAGAGACGGTTTCATCAGAGCAAACGCAGGCTCTGTGAATAGATTAATCAGGAGTATGACGAGATACGAACCAAGTGCGAGATAAATCCCTTGCCACGCCGCAACGGTGACGCCCTGCCGATTCCCCGCTCCATAACGTTGTGCAACGAAGGTGTTGACACTACCCAAAAATCCTTGAAAAAAGGAGAATAATGTCCATGTCAATATTCCTGCCAATCCGACAGCTGCTAATTCTGTCGCGCCCAAACGTCCGACCATCGCCGCATCCACGAACATCATCGCTGTCCGCGATAACATCGTGATAACAATCGGATATGCTAACAGCCAGACCTCGCGATAGCCACCGGGTCCCGTTACCCCTCCTTTTACACCCCGAATTTCTACTTTTTGTTGCAATCCAGTCTCCTAGGACGATTCCGTTGTGCCGCGTTTCACAGATTCTACAAGGCAATTGTCGCTGTCTTCTCCTCAAACGCGCGTACCCACCGATCCCCTATGGGCGTCAATTCATAGTAGGTATGGTTGCGGTGTTTGATCCACTTCCCCTTCACAATGTTCTTGCGGTACTGAATCATCCGCCGCTCCACACGCTTCAAGCCCCCCAATTTCCGCAACTTCTGATGGCGTTTACGGATCTCCTCAAGAGGCAGACCGAGCACCTCAGAGACAACAATCGAATAGTCTAACCCAAATTCCTGATGGTGTTTCAGGATGAGGTAATCCACCTCATCCAGTTGATCAAATGTCGGATCTTTTGTTTCTATATCGGTGGATGCTTCCGCTGCGTGGATTTCATCCCATGTCACCTCAAGAAGTCGCTCAAGACGCAGGTACTGGACGGAAGCGCAATCGGACCGGTGGACAGCAACCGTGCCATCTTCCTTAAAATATCCAATGATGTCCGCCCCCGCCTCTGGTGAACAACATTGAGCGAGCTTGTAGGTGAGTTCTTGGTGCATTGCGCGTCTGTTTGTTTTTCTTCGGAGAGTATAGATAGCAGAATAAAGAAACCGAGTTTTTGACAAAAACTCGGTTTCTAGTGTCTTTGCAGACGGTGCATCGCTGCCACGATGCTTCTCCCACTGAAGTAGGGGTATCCCTACTTTAACCACCCCTACGGACTTTGACGGATATCAGTCGGTCACTTTACCTAACTTATACGTAAACACTCCCTTTATCCGCTAGTTGCATGGCTTCACAACTTCAACTCTCCCACATAGCGACGGATCTTTGTCGCTGCCGTAACGATATCCGCCATATCCTCCTCAGTGCCCATCAGAATGCTCTGACTGAGTGCCAAACCGTTTGTACACAGCTTTTCCGTCTCTGGGCAGGAGACATTCAAATAGTCAGGTTTCGGGCTCAAGAGTCCCGATCCCATAAACGGTTCTCGATACATCGGCGTCGTGTACCAATGCCCCATTGGAACCCCCTCTGCACGCATTGCTTTGAGGAACGTTTCGCGGGAGATGGCCGCAAACTCCTCTGAATCGAAAATCGCTTTATAACCGTGACAACCACCACGGGTTGCGCGTGAATCGAGCGGCACCACCTTGATGCCGGGAATCTCGCCGAGTCCGGCATCCAGAGCTCGCATATTTGTATTGCGTAGGTTGATCTCGCCATTCAGCCGCTCAAGACGCGAGAGGAGCAACCCGCCCTGCCACTCCGTCATCCGGAAATTCCCGCCGAACGGCTCCGTCTCAAACTGAGACTCAGATAGAGAACGTCCACAGTTATGAATCGCCCACGCCCGTTCATACAGTTTTCGATCATTGGTCAGAACAATACCGCCTTCGCCTGCACAGAGGTTCTTGGAGGATTGAAAGCTAAAGCAACCGAGATGCCCCCAACCGCCGACCCCTCTGTCCCGCCACTCTGCGCCGTGTGCCTGGGCACAATCCTCAACCACAGCGAGGTCATTTCGTTCAGCAACTTCCAAAATCCCATCCATATCGGCAGGATAACCCGCAATATGAACCGGTAGGACAGCCTTGGTATTCGGTGTGATCGCCGCTTCGATTTTCGATGGATTAATGTTAAAACCGTCGGGGAGCGTATCCACAAAAACCGGCGTTCCATTCGCCATCAGAATTGACACCACCGTCGCTTGGAACGTGTACGGCGTTGTGATAACTTCATCGCCAAGTTCGACACCTGCAGCCTTGAGCGCGACGAATAGTGCCGCCGTACCGCTATTCACACAGACACCATATTTTGCGTCTTGAAATTGAGCGAAACGCTCCTCAAACTCAGGAACCCGTGCCCCGCCGGTGCCCCATTTCCCACTCCGATAGACCGCTTCAAAACTTTTGAGGTCGTTATCGTCAAAGGTGGGCCAAGAGGGATACGGTTCGGTCCGAACGGGTGTGCCGCCGTTGATCGCTAAATTTGCCATGTTTGTTCTCCTTGTACTTTGGGGTGAGCGCATACTTCTTAATCCCAATCCCATCGGGGCTTCTTACAAGCCCACATCGAAATTCACGATCTCATAGGTAATAATGATCGGTGCTCCTTACACCAAAGCATCAAGACAACGAAACCGGAACTCGTTTATCTAGCGAACCCCCCTCAAATAAGTCTGTAGGACATGTTCTCGAATAGGAGATTGCTCCGGCAGTCGCACATATCCACTGAGGATTTACCTGAGTTGTTCGATAGCTGTTACCGTATTCATTTCAAGGTCTTAAAAAGTTTTTTGAAGTATAGGTGGTCATCCCAAAATTGTCGTTTCAGGCACCGGAATAGGTTGCAATCTTCACGGTTCTAATTCCAGGGTAGCTGGATATCCGCTTGCCCTGTCGAAAAGGTCCTGATATACAAATCAGTTCCAACCACTTGATAAGAAAAAGGATATTCGTTCCAAGGCTTTTGCGACGCATATCCCCACTGCTTCAAAAACTCAAGTGCTTTGTCGGCGTTCCGAATACGGAAATACGGTTGATTTTTTTGCCATGATAATCGCCTCGCTATAACATAAAGCATAATGCGACCTTGTTACACCCTACTTTTTATAAATCAGAGATCCAGTCCGCTCAAGTAGTCCGCAATCCGTTTCGGTTGCCCGTCAACACTTGTCTCCATCGCCGCAATCACCAACGCGAAACTCTTGATGTTGTCCTCAATTCGCGTTGCAGAGGGTGCACCGCCATCAAGCCAGTTGATAAATTCGTCGAACAGATGCTCATGACCGAAGCGAGGTATCTCCGGTGCTTCGTATACCTCCGCCTCCTGACCGACCCGATGAATCGTAACCTGATCTCCACCGGCAATTTCGACACACCCCTCCTCAAATTCCGCGCGATAATGTTCGTTATGCCAACAGTTGACGATGCCCGCAGCAGAGCTATTCCCCTCGTAACAGGTATGAACTCCATTGTCCATCTGCATCAAGTACAATCCACTCGAATAGTGCTTAAAACTGGACCACTCAGGATTCCAACCAAACCCGATTAGCATCTCGCAGTCGCCGCCGGAGAGGAAGCGCAGCATGTCAAGATGGTGAACAGAGCCCTCAAAGAGCAGACTGAAATTCATATCGTGCCGCCACGCCTTACCCCACGATTGATAGCGACGGTAGTCACAGGCGTACCGCCCCACAATATGCTGGAGCCGCCCTAACCGTTCCTCTCCCCGAATGCGAACCAACTCCTGTTTATTCCTTGCATAACGGTAATTCTGGATAATCGCACACGGCATTCCGGTTTTCTGAGCAGTAGCCACCATCGCCTTCGCCGCTTCAAGTGTATCGGCGATCGGCTTTTCACAGATTACCGGCATTCCGTTTTCCATCGCAGCAATCGCTGCAGGACTGTGGAATGGTGGGGGTGTCGCAACACCGCAGAAGTCCGCTTTGACCGCCGCACACGCCTCATTAAAGTCTGTGAACAGCTGATTTTCGCTGAGACCGAGTGCCGCTCCCTGCTGCGCCAGCACATCCGGCAGCACATCCGCTAATCCAATAATTTTTATCCGATCGCTGAAGTTATCGACAAAGTTTCGGATCCAGCCGCCTGCCATGCCGCTTCCGCCAATCATCAAGCATGTCTTTTGTGCCATTTAATACCTCCGTAATTAAGAACAACTTTACGTTCCTGCTAAAATTTTCAGATCGACAAAATATCCACATACCATCTACAATAGTCCTACGGTTCGACTCATCCTCCTAATTTTTCGTTAATTTCTCAGGTAGTCATGGCTTACACTGGAAAAAAACACAGCAACTATATTTGGATACCTAATTTCATGGGCGAATTAACGGAGATTATATTCTTGAACTAATGGACCAAGCTAGGGTGCCTTCATACCTACGAGATCAAATCAGTAGAGATCTCACAACCCTCAAGATATAGCTGTTGATTTGCCTCATTTGAAGAACCAGCGGATTCTTCTGCGTTCTTCAAACGTTCTTCTGCTAAGATTATGTAGTCTGGATTCAACTCAAATCCGAGATGATTTCTTCCAAGTATTTTTGCCGCAACACATTCTGTGCCAGAACCTGTAAATGGAATAAGAATCGTATCCCCCTTATTAGAAAAGTGTTTTATAATCCGAAGTGTCAAACTCAGTGGCTTCTGGGTTGGGTGATCGACCTTTTCCCCTGCAAAACGACGACCTGCCAACGTAGGAAATCTCCACACATCTCCTGCTAATCTGCCCTCCGGATGAGGTTTCCATATCTTCCCATTCTTGGTTATCTTGTGCTTCAAACGTTCTTGACTTTTATAAGGCTCCCGAATCGTGTGATATACAAAATTCTTGCTTTTGGTCATCCAAAGAAGCGGCTCATAGTGGGCAGCAGGTTTCTTCGTATACCCGGCAAAACCGTTTTCATAGTGCCATATAAGCAACCGGCCATACTCCATCCCCATGTCCATTAAATCAACCTGCACATAACAAATATATTTATGAATTCCATATACGAACAGAGACCCATTGTCAGTTAGGATCCTATGACACTCGGCTAACCAATGTCTACACCACTCACGCCAGACTTCAACCTTATTAAAATGTTTGCCTATCCCAAAGTCTTTGCCAATGTTATAAGGCGGATCAGCTATTATCAATTCAGCGAAGCAATCAGGGATTTCCTTTAGAAGTTCAAGAGCATCTCCCTGAATAATCTGGTTCGGCTTCATTGTCTAACTGCCTCCCGAAGGCACTGATGAAAGACCTGAAACAAAAGGATATATTAATGATGGATGTTTGGGATATAACAAAAAGGTTAACCGTATGGGTATAATTTCTTATGTCTCTGCTCAAGAGTTGACACACCAACCAATTCAATCGTTGGTATAAGTCAGAATGGAAGGGATAGAAATCGGAGGCATGACGAAAATCACTAACAATAATTGCCATGTACGGCCTGTTCTCCACCTTCATCAAGACCTTACGAAATACACCTGCCAGTTCTTCTAAAAACGATTCATATCCTTCAATATTCCCCAAATCACTCTCACTTTTTGAATATTGAGTAGCTAGATTCCCTGAAAGCCTCATTTCTTTTACTTTGTGATCTGCATCCTTCGTTAGAATACTCCAATAATGTAGACCCAACACCACAAAACGCATCAAGAACTCGCTCGCCGCTCTTTATACATAACTCAAGGAATAGATAATGAGTCCCCTTTGCAAATCAACCCTTCATTCTTGATCAACCCCTCTACGACTCTCTCAACCTCTCGTCGCATATTTTGGCTAGTTGACTTGAATCCGAAAAGCTTGCAAACCTCACGGGCTAAATCAACCCGCTCGATCCCAAAGACAACCGATACGACCTGCTTGATACCCATCTCTATCTCTTCAGGCGCGATAAGCTCTATCTTTCGTGAAGCGTTCGGGAGTCCACTCCGATCCCGCACGACGACCTCCCCTTGCTCCGTCCAATAGAGAAATTTTCCTTTAATCTGAATACTGCCAGAACGCGCTGCTTGCCTCGCAGCGGTGTTAACTGTGTCTTGGATGCGACTACCTACTTGACCTACCCCCACAGCGGTTGCGATTCGTCTCGCCACTTCGTCGAGATGCATCGGACTCTCGATTTTAACAATAGCCTGAATCCATTTTGCCATCACGAATGGCGAAACAGCATGTAAATCGCGCCCGTTGGTGGAAATGATAGGTTCAGCAGGTTTATACTTAAGGGGTTCCCTGGACTGTTTCGGTACATTATTTGGAGTTTCGCTTTCTGGTCCTTTCCCGCGCTCACTAGGATCAGGGATATCGCTTTCGGGAGGAGGCTTAAGTGAGGAAGGGATGTGTACCTTGGCTGCTTCAATTGCCTTGGCTGCCTTTTCAAGTTCTCGGTCTGAACGTCTAAACCAATCGGTACTCCAGATGCGATGGATACGCCAACCCAGTCCTTCAAGCACTTGTTGTCGGAGCCGATCACGGTCACGGGCTGATTGTGCACTATGGTAGGTCGCACCATCACATTCAATACCCAATAGGTAGCGTCCCGGATGTTCTGGATCTTTGACCCCAAGATCAATGAAATATCCGGCGGAACCGATTTGATGGTCAACTTGGTAGCCAAGGTTCCGCAGGGCATACGCGACCTCTTCTTCAAAGAGGGAGTCCGCCGCCTTGCCGGTCGGTATTACGATATCGGATTTGCCTGTCTCTGCATATTGGAGATAACGTTTAAGTGCCACAACACCACGGGCATTGGTACTACTCAAATCAATGTCGTCACCTTTCAGGTTGGTGAACACTTCGCAACGCCGCCGCGCTCGCGTAATCAATACATTTAATCGCCGCTCCCCACCATCCTGGTTGAGTGGCCCAAAGTTCATCGTGAGGTATCCATTGGCAGCCCGTCCGTAGCCGATACTAATAAAAATAACATCGCGTTCATCGCCTTGGACGTTCTCTAAATTTTTGACGAAAAACGGTTCCTCAGGATGCACGTTGAAAAATGTTTGTTCGCATGATGGATCTTCTCGCCGCAGGCTTTCAAGTTCATTCTGAACCGCCTCCATCTGAGCTGTGCTGAATGTAGAGACGCCGAGCGTCAATTGGGGACGGTTACGAGCATGTTCCATTACCCGTTCCGCGACGATTCGGGCTTCTGCCTTGTTGCTTCGACTTCCTCCGCGGTCAAAAGTGGTATCTGGTAGGTGATGATAAATTAGCCCAACTTCCTTCTTTGCGGCATCAGGACTTGGGAAGAGTTGAAGCTTATTGTCGTAGAATTCAATGTTGGAGACGGTAATTAGCGATTCGTGTCGGCTGCGGTAGTGCCAACGTAACATACGTTCCGGCGCATTCTGGGCACTAAATAACCCCAAGATGCTCTCCATATCGCCTACTAGGTTTTCTTCCGCATCTTCATCTACATCGTCCTCCGCTATGTGCTTATCAAAGAAACGGGTCGGTGGAAGTTGACGGTTATCCCCAACAACAACCGTTTGCTTGCCCCGAATTATTGCCCCGAAAGCGTCAACTGGCTTGACTTGACTCGCCTCGTCAAACACCACCCAATCGAAATCAACACTGTTCGGTGGTAAGAATGTTGCCACTGAGAGCGGACTCATCATGAATATCGGCTTAATTGCTTGTATCGCATTTCCTGCTTTGTCCATAAGCTGACGAATTGGCAGATGCCGCCGTTTTTTTTGAAATTCACGGATAAGTACACCTAACTGTCCACTAGACGCTTCATGTTGATGCAAATGCTTCCAATGTTCGTATGCAACTTTAGCCTTATTGTACTCAAGTGAAAGGTTGTCTTGCTCTTTGAACAGTTCAACAATAAACTGCTGACCCTCGCCATCAAAAGAAGCAAGGATCGGGCGTTCTTGCATTGCTGTCTCAACCTGTGCACTATACCAAGCCAGTTTGAGCACGCTCGATAGAAACTGATTCGCCTCGGGCCAGCCATTTGCAACCTCCACAATTTCAGCGAAGCCGCTGTCCCTTAATGCCTTCACCAAGTGATTATAGGTAACGATATCTTGGATTCTCTCCGATTCCTGTTCCCAACGCTCAAGAAAGTGCACCTGCTCTGCGAACGTACACCCTTTTAGTCCATCATCGCCTCCAAAACGTATTGTTTCATCAAGTTGAATCTTTTCGGTAACAGTCTGAAGGAGAGGTGACTGACTGTTCTGGTACTCTTTAACCGTTGAAACTAGTGTCCGAAGTGTTTCCAAATCAGGGTTTGCTGCGAGATATGCAACCAATGCCCCTGGCAATTCGCCCCTCGCTACGGATTCGTGCAATGCTGAAAGATACCCGACAATTTCTTGAAGTTGAGACCAATTCGAGGACTCCCCTTGCCAGCGTGTGCCGAACAGTCGTTGTCCGAGTCCCTGTATCTTTTCAAGATGGGGTAATTCACGTTGTGCGTCACGAATCGCGTCAACGATACGGAGGCGCGCTTCTTGGGTTTTGGGTAGTGGTTGCGTACATAAGCCTGTTAGTTCATTGCAGGCGCGGCGATATTTGCCAAAAAGAAAACACCACCATTTATCTCCATAGGCTGCCAACATCTGCCGAATCTCCAGAACATTTTGTGCCCACGCTTCAGAGATAAGGATACTATCATATTCAGCATGAAGTTCGCTCAACCGTTTCCCCGCCCTTAATCCTACCTCCAAATCGCTACGGTGCGTCCGCCATTCGGTTGACTGCACGTTGACACCTGCTAAGTGTGGCGCATCTAACGCACGATGCGCCACCCGGATCAGAAATTTGACCGCTCCATAAGTATCTGGCACCGGAAGTTTGAGATGTTGTGCGAGGCGTTCGGATGAATCCTTGAGTGCTGTGACCGTTTCTTTTGCTTTGGCTGCTGTCCGTTCCAGCGAATCTCTGTCAGTTGGAAGAAAGAGCTTACAACCACTGCCCCAAAACGGGTGACTTACAGGTACCCCCATTTGCTTGAGATGACGTTGTAATTCTTCTGTGAGGTCTACCCCTTTTCTAAATTCTGATGCCGAATGTTGAAATTGACGTAAATCCAAAGGTGGAGATTGTACCTCTGAAAGGCGACGTTCCACCGCTAAAAGTTCGCCATACGCCTGATAAGGCGTGATCCCACTCTCGCCAATGGGCGTGTTGACTGCCTGACAGTAACTGTTTAAGCGGTGTCGGTTATTGAGTAGTAACCTTACTTCCTCTTCAAAGACTGTTCTCCGTGGCTCGCCGAGTTCTAGGATTCGCTTTAGCTCATCAACGACAGCCTTTTTGTTCATCTTATGGCTGTGTAGCTCCAGACACGCATCTCCGAGCCCTACCTTGTCCAGATTACGCTTGACCACTTCCAAAGCCGCCATCTTTTCTGCTACAAATAGCACCCGTTTCCCCTTTGCGATGGCTTCCGCAATCAGGTTGGTAATGGTTTGGGACTTTCCGGTGCCCGGTGGGCCTTGGATAACGAGATTTCGTCCTTGACCTACATCATGGATAGCCAACGCCTGCGAACTATCCGCATCAACGACATGATGTGTCTCAGTAGGATTGAGGTGTTCGTCAATATTAGGTGTGCTAGGATCAATGACTGACCTCGGTTCTTGAAATCCCCTTGCCAGTAGGGACTGTAATACTGAATGCTCAGATAGGGTATTGCCGGGCCAATTTGCCGTGTCTAGGTCACGATACATCAGAAACTTAGCAAACGAAAAAAAACCAAGCGCAATTGCAGACTCATCAACCGACCAACACCTGAGTCCATCAATTGCCGCACCTACTGTTCGATAATAGCTCTGAATGCCGGATTTCTCAAGGTCATCCGCATCAGGAAGGTCTGGAAATTGGGCACCAAATTCAGATTTTAATTTTTCCTGAAGGGAGAGATTGGTCCCGATATCCTCCCCTGTGTAGCCAATACGGAAGTGGGTTCGGACACTAGCACGGTTAATTTCCACCGGAATCAGGATGAGTGGTGCGTGACGTAGTATATCACTCGATCCGGATTCATACCATTGGAGCATACCGAGTGCGAGGTAGAGTGTATTCACCCCCTGTTCTTCGATAGCTGTCCGCGCTGTATAGTAGGTGTTCAGCAAACGCCTTTGAAGCTCCGCTGATGAATAGCCCGTTTGAAGCGTCCTATCGGTATACCGAGCAGAATCTTTCTCCACCTCATCATCTGCAAACAGTTGTAGGTTTTCACCTTCTTGCACAAGGATGCGATAAACATCTGGAGGGGATTCATCAACAATCTCAACCCCTCGTGCCCTCAACAACCTGTAGTTAATGAGGGGATTGCGTAAACTCTGATCAAGCAGCTCCGCCCGGGCTGTGTCTAATTTTGTTTGTATAGAATTCGTCACATTCATTGGCTAAATGTTCTCCCTCAATCAACCTGTTCAATAGCCTCTAAAAGCTGGCGAGCAGGCTGATAGTGCCTATCAATTTGCAAGGCTTCTTGAACCACATTTATCGCCGTGTGATGATCAAGCTGATAACCGCGCCTAAGAAAAGCAAGGGCAAGGTTGTAGTGCGCTTCTTTAAACCTTGGATCAAGGACTACCGCCCGGTTAAGATAATTTACGGCCTTATCATACCTGTTCATCGCTAAGTAAGTGCAACCCAGGTTGTAGTGGACTACTGCAGATTGTGGGGCACTCCTTATAGCGTCGTCAAAAAATTCAATAGCTTCGCTGTACTGGTTGTTGTCAAAGGCATCGCATCCTAGATTATTTTTATAAATCGCAGCCCCTCTCTCGGGGAATACTATTCGGGGAATACTATAAATCTTTTGGGGAGAGGCCATACGGAACCGCTCGTCATCTCTAGAGAAAGGATTAAGAGATGAGTGCTGTTCGTCCAATTGCTCTCGTAACCTCACATTCTCGTTCTGTAATATTTGGTTTTGACTACGGATCTCCTCTTTTTCATTTCGCAATTGCTGGCTTATAGCGAACTGAGTCTTAGTTTTCTTCTCCTGTTCAGTCAGTTGATTCCGCAACATTGAAATTATAGCATAGAGTTCTGACCCTGTTTTGACCTGTTGGTTTAACACCTCAATTTGGCGGAGAGCTTCATCTTTTGCGCTTATCTGCGTTGCAAGTGCCACAATGCAAATCAATAGGACAAAAGCTAAAGTACCAGTGATGTACTGCCAAAGGTTAGGTGCAATGTACTGCCAGAGATTAAGCGCGCTCTTTGAGGAAGGCGGTACTGGCTGGGGCCCAGGGAATTTTCTTTTTATAGCATCTAAAAGTTGACGAGCAGGTTGATAGCCCGAATCAATCTGTAAAGCCGCTTCCGCCGCCTTTTCCGCTTCCTCAAGATTGCCCATCTGTAAGTGTGCAAGGCCAAGCCCATGATGTGCCTCTTTATAATTCGGGTCAAGACCTGTCGCCTTTTCAAACTCGATGACAGCTTCATTATATCGGCTATTTTGAAGATAAACGAGCCCCTGATTGTATGCCAATATCGCTTCCAAGGGTTCCAATTGGTCAACGGATCGCTTACAAGATTCTTTTAATTTTGAAGCCAACCGTTTCACATCTGACGACAGGTTTTCAAGCTCTCGGAAGACATCAGATTGGTCTGGATTTCTGAAATCCTCGGCAGTGAATAGCAACCCTTTTTCTGTTCGATCCCCAAACTGACTCCAGAGATCGGGCTTTTCCGCAAGACTCAACAAGGAAAGATAGATCACCAACTCTGAGAAATAATCCATCTTTTCGTTGGCACCCCCACCGCCTGCTATTCTTTGGGGGTGTTGATATTCTGGAAGTCCAACAATATTATCAGGTTGCCCACGAAGTGTCGGAACGAACAAACTGTCGTAGTCTATCAACTTGATTTCGACATAAGTTCCGTTTCGCTTGAGCAGGATATTTCCATCTTGAAAGTCTCCGTGTGCAATCTGGTGTATATGGAGGGTTTCAACCATCTTTTGAAACTCTGCCGCTGCGGTTTTCAGACACCCAGCGTCCTGCAAATTGTGTTTAATAAAACCACAAAGTGTTTCCCCCTCCGCCCATTCCATGCGCGTGATGGGATACTTAGTACCATTCACCAAAATACCTTCGGGAACATACGCAAAATCAACAAAGTAGGGTAAACGGCATTGCTTCAGATAGTCTGATATTTCTTGATACCGAGTTTCAGCATCTCCAATGTCTGCAATCCAGCACCGCAGCGCATAGGTGTTCGACAACACCTCAACCGGAAACACAGTCGAAAAGCCGCCGGAGTAAACTATTGGATAGTTGCTAGTCCCTCTCCGGGGGGTTCCCCCTCTAAGTATCGGGTCTAATACACTGATATGTGGAAAATTACCCACTGCCTGGGTATAATCAATCCGGCCTGGCCAAAGCATAAGATGCTCCAGTTGTGATTTCGTTACTTGGGATTGAGTAATACAAAAAGAATAATAAACCCAACAAAGACCCCAAAAACTCCTACGAGAATCCCCCAAAAGAGGATACGCGACAAGCCGTTCTGTTGTTGAATTGGTTCTTGGCTTTGCGCCTCTGATGGTGCTTCCAGTCCGATCTCTTCTGGCTTTTGAACTTCTTCAACCGAAATTAGCATAAGTGCTACGTCGTCATTAACGAGGCGGCTGGCTTTGTCATGGCGCGCTTTATGGACAAATTGGTAGAATTGTTCATCCGTTTTTAGCTCTCTGAGAGAAGTAAGTGCCGCCTCTAATTCCCCAGCTTCCTTATGTTCAAGTACCCATTTCGCTAAGGCATCCGTTGCTAAGATAAAGGTATCACCGGGGTTGGCGCGTCCACTCTCAAATGAGGGCTCAAAATGATTGTCTTTTGCAAAACTAGCGAAAGCCTCGGGACGATTCGTAAAACCCGCTGAATTTTCTATCAGGTAACTTTTAAACTTAAAATCGCTTTCATGAAATAGGCAACTATCGCCCACAATCATAGCCTCCCATGCACCGTTATCTTTATTGAATTCGATGCCAATAAAAGTAGAAACGGCGGACTCTTGAGAGTTGAACGAATTTGTAAGATAAAATAGGCTTCGTTCCTTTACCTTTTCTTTTATCTGCTCATACCATTTTTGTTGGATGGGACCTATCCAGCCTCGCCAATCTGCTTTCGCTGAAGACAAATCGGTATTTTTGCAGAAGTGCTCTACCAGAAGGGTTGCCCACTCCTTTGGAAAAAAGGAACGAGTCGCGCCATCTGCGATAGCGTAGCACCCTTTCTCATCATTCTGGTCACAAGCGTCTTGACAATCATCTGGACTTTCGGCTTCTTTATGGGTAATGAAGGAATTCGCTGTCAATTTGATCATATTTTTAATCGGGAGATGGAAGTGCGGGAGGTGGAAGTACTCGTATTTGTGTTAAGCCCAAAGAACCAAACTCCAGGATCTTAATCATCGTAACTTCATCCGCATTATAACTAAAACATCGTGCATCGGGATTTGCTGAAAGTCCCGCCTCTTTTGCCATTTCGCGCAGGGGTTCTGGCAAAACACTAGAGAGGCTGAAGAGAAATTCTGCCAAGGTATCATCCACCAACAGGTCTGTGCTGTGTGGGAAATTCACTCCGTATTTATTATTAGCGATGTGAACGTTGAAGACTAAAACGTTACCATCTGTCGTGCGGAGATTCATGACCTTTCTCGCAGCATCTCCTGTCAAATCAGGCTGAGTAGCAGCACCGTCTGTGATGTTGATAACGGTTGGCGGAAAACCATCAGGTTTATCGTCGCACCAGCGTTGGATGATTTCAGCAGCGTGTTCAAATGCCTCGTGCATTGGGGTGCCATTACCCGCCGTTGGTTGCACCCAGATCGGTATTTCCAAATCGACCTCAACAATTCCACCCGCTCCGTCAGGGATGGATTTCTTAATTTTTTTGACTTCGATGAGGGAGGAGGCGACCTCTGATATCATACCGTCGACGACACACTCAACCCGTTCACCATACCCAATAACAGAAACATGACACCGATTCTTTATCTCATCTCCGGCTCGGCAGGCAATAACGAGTTCCTCGAGGATACGATTGACAGCGAGGGCAGCTCGCTCGGCCTTCGTTCCTGTTCCCCAATCTTCGCTCATTGACCAAGATTGATCCACTAAAATGACAACGCAACAGGGATTAGATGTTCCGATAGGAACGTTACTATACGCCATTTCAAACCTCCTATTTCCATTGGTTCATGATAAAAAGAAAGTGCAAAGCACTCGCCATTATGTTTTACCCTCCTCAGAAAGCCCTTCATCTAAGCAGACTATCGAACGAATGGCTTTCTGCCCCAGTTAGTAGTAGCGCAATTCATTGCGCGTGAAACCTTCATCTAAGTAAGCAGCCTACCGAACGAATGACTTTCTGAAGGGTTCCGGGCTATGCCCCTACTAGCTTATCTCATAGCAGTAGCGTTTTGAGAGACTCAATCAACCCATCGGGCGGATCAAACGGAAGCTCAACCGGCGCGTGCGTCAATGCACTATGATAGATACCCAAAATCGCATTAAACTCCGCCAGCGACTGTGCCAAGTGGGTGGGATGCACCTTTTCGTCATCGTCAAGCCAATCGAACATCGCCTCGGTGAGCCCCGCCTGTCCTAAGACATCCTGCTCACCGTAATCGTGTTCTCCACGACTATAGCCATCCGTCGGTGTGTTGCGCTCCCATCCGAACATCCACCAATGGACAAACCCACGCTTCCCAAAAACGCGGACCCGTTTGTGCAGGAACACCGATTCGTGATCACTAATTTCGGGCGATCCTTTGGTGCCAAATGTAACCAACGCCCGAACCCCGTTGGCATACGTGATCGACGCTGTGGCATGGTCGGGCGAGGGTTGAGCGGTATCCAGATGCTCACCCCCTGAGACCTGACCGAAAACCTCCACCGGACGCGAATTGTCGATATAAGACGAGACCAGTTGAAGCACATGGGGCCCCTGATCGATTGGCGTTGAACGGGCACTAGCGTCAATAAAGTCCAGGTCTCCAATCCCTCCAGCGGCAACATCAGTCTTCAATTTCAGATTCGGCGGATGAAAGTTGAGCTGCGTGTTCACAGCGAATTTGGTCTTGGTATTCTGACATAGTTCGCTCAGTTGACGCCAATCCTCTCCCATGACCGCAATCGGCTTTTCGACAATCGCGGCAGGCACTTCATGCTCCGATGCAATGTTCATCAACGGGTAGCGGATCAGTTGGTTTGTTCCTCGCAGCACCGGCGCAGTCACGATATGCAGCAGGTCAGGCCGTTCTTTATCTAACATTTCATGGATGTCCGTGTACCGTCTCTCAATCCCAAAATCATCGCCGAAACTATTAAGTAGTTCTTCGTTCATATCGCACAGTGCGACAATTTCACCGCGTTTGATATATTGATATGCGTGTGCATGGGCACGCGCCCGTCCGCCACAACCTAAAAATGCACATTTATACATCATAAACCTCCATAAATTAACCTAAGTTCTAGATATTGGAAATCCATCGGTTTTCCTGTAGGGGCGCGATCTCCCCAACCGTCAAGTGCTGCCTCCCGCTCTAGTCGCTTTGAACCCCCGATTTTATCGGAGGGAAGCGCACGCAGTATAGGTTCATCAGTCCCCAATCAACCAATGCACCAACAAGAAGCCCCAGCGAAGCGATATGTGTATCACATTAGGGTGATAATAGTAATTTTAGGTAAATTTGGTCGTTTCTAGTAGTCGTCGAGCGAGTATGGAAGCTCGACCTACGGGCTACCTAGCAACTTGAGTTATTCAATCTTCCCAAGAATCCAGTCCCAAAAGTTTTCGTCCCAACGGGGTCAATTCTGCTGTCTTGCCTTGGAAGTGTTCCTTCTCCTTTTCCTCCTTACCTAGTCCTGTCAGTCGCTCTCGCCAGCCGGTGATCCGGTTCTGACGTGCTTCCTTATTATCCTTCGGTGCCGGCGACATGGTGATATATTGCGCGATTCGAGGGCGATCGCTGCTGTTCGGACTGCTCCCGTGTGGCAGCGCACTGTGCCAAATAACCAAATCCCCCGCTTTCCCCGCAATCGGCACGGCATCAGCATCTCTTTGCTTGATAACCCGCCGTGGATCCGTATCCTCAGGAAGACCGTTGAGCCAATCTTCCAGTTTCCGATGGAAGCCCGGTATACAGGTGAATGCCCCCTGATTGGCAGGTGTATCGGTCAGATATAACACCCCTTGCACCCTAAGACCAAACGGCATATCCAAAGGCATATCCCAGTGCAGGTGGGGACCCGGAAACTTATAATCCGGTCGTTCTGGAGGGTTCAAGCTGGCACGATCGAAGCTGACCCACAGCTCCTCCGTATCCCAAATCTCAGAAAACACTTGATGGATTCGGGGATATTGCCGATTGTCCCACAGGGCTTGGTCCTGATAAATCTCGACCATAATGCCACGACGTGGTGGATCTGGATACCAAGTCTCTGGGTTGTCTGAATCCATTTCAAGGAAGTCCCAGACAGCACGCTCGGCCGCCTTGCAGTTTTCCGGGGGCACCGCGTTGTGAACAACAACGTAACCGTTCTCTGCCCAAAAATCTACATCTGCTGCACTTAAAACTGACATATTTTTCTCCTTGTTAATCTGGGTCAAAGCCTTGGAAGCCAAGTCCCATTTGAAATCTATAGACCTTACACAGTCAAATGCCTCCGCACCCCCTCTAACTCCCCCGAAAGCAGGGGGAAAAGAACCGTGTAGGTATTCGGATTAGAGGGGGCTCGGTCTCTCTTTGTGTTTTCTATTGTTTTTTCAATCCGCAGGACAGGTTTCCTAGCCCGACTACACCGATGAACCAATTATTTTTACGTTTCACGCTTTTTACGTTTTGCACTTTCCTTTGACATGAGCTATTCCTTTTAGAATTGGCACGGTATCGGCCAAGCTCTACGTCCTCCGGATCTGATCGCCTTCAGGTCTGGGAATGTGCTGCCAATAGCCCCGGCTGTCATCTCCACGACAAATGATACCCGAACCGTGCTCCGGATCTCTCCCACGCACGTCCGGCGGAAAGTAGCGCAGGGTGAGACCGCAACGCCGCCGATTCGAGGAATTCGGCTCCGATCCATGTAACAACAGATCGGTGTGTAACGAAATCTGACCTGCCTTCATCTCAAAAGCGACAGGTGCCTCTCCATAATCTTCCGGTTGATGCACCGACTGGCCCAAGACGTTGTTCTCCTCCGCCGTACTGTGCTCAAAGGGAATCTGTCCCTGTAAATGGGAGCCGGGGATAACCCGCATCGCGCTATTTTCTTCATCTGCATCATCAATCGCCAACCAAACTGTAACGACTTTGCTGGGGGTGAGGGGCCAATAGGAGGCATCTTGATGCCACGTGACCTGTTTCTCATCACCCGGCTCCTTACAGAAATAGTGAGTCATCGTGCAGATCAGGTTTTCGCCGAGCAGGTCTTGCACATAATCGAGGATGCGGCTGTCTAGTGCCAGATCGTAAATCCCCCGACAAGTAGGATGCCAACCGTTGATTGAATAACTGTTTAAGCCGGCTGCCTTTGCCATCCCCATAATCTGATCGAAATACGCCCGGTTTGCTATCACCTCCGCTTCTGTAAATATATCCAGCGGAAAGATGTAGCCCTTTTCGTTAAATTGGCGAATCTGTTCCGCTGTCAGTTTTTGGGGATTTTCATTCGTGACCGGAAAGAATTTGAGTTCTCGCTTCATTTCCGGCAGCGCATCTGTTATGGGCATCGTCGGTTTCTCCTGTTCTGAGTGTCTGTTTGTTGCCCCAATAATCCACATTCATGAAACACACTGATAGGGCGCAAAGGCAGAAATTATGGACTGGCGCGCAACCTTCCAAAGGCTTCAAAGCGACTTTGGCAGATGACACAATCTCAATCCAATCGGTGATAGAACCGGATTAGCGCAGCCATTTACCTTCTCTCAATGAGACCCTCTACCATCAAGCCCCATCTCTTCAAGGGTTTCTGCTGTCAAGAGACGAACCCCTAGCTGATCCAGTTCTTCATCCACGGTCATCCCCTGAATTTGATCCGTTACGGATTCAGGCAGTGCCCCAAATTTTGCCATAAGCTGCTGGATTAGGAGTAACCGCTTCCCTTGCTGGAGTCCTTGCTCCAGTCCCTGCTCCAGTCCTTGCTCTAGCCCTTGCTCTAGCCCTTGCTCTAGCCCTTGCTCTAGCCCTTGCTCTAGCCCTTGCTCTAGCCCTTGCTGGAGTCCTCGCTGGATGCCATCCTCGATCCAGTCAGTGATAAAACCAGATTGGCGCATCTGTTCCACCTCCTCTCCAAAAAAGTCCCACAACCAATTAAGGTCAAAATAGCGGGACGCGATCATCACCGCTGTTGCCAATGAATCCGCTCGTTTCTGCGGATGGGTTTCCTGCAAAATTAGTTCCCTTTCTTGATGCAGTACCGCTTCCGTCTTCTCTGGTTCCAACATAATCAGTAACGGCGCAAACTCTCTTAACTCTCCAGAACGGATACGGTCTGTATAATCCCATAGCTTTAGGATCGGATAGGTGAACCGGTGGATAACCCATTCCCCGATTTGAACGACATATTCACTAGGTGGGTCCGACTCTCGCCGCTCTAGATACAAAACGATAGTAATTGTTGGCCTCTGATGTTGATCCGTCAGTCCACCTGAAAAAGTAAAAACATTGCGGGGATAATCAGTCCTATGTTGAAGTTGAAACTCAAAGTGGAGCAAATATTCCTCCCCTCCGAACTGAAGTCTATGGAGAAAGTCAACGCGCCGATCTGGTAGGGTGATTTCGACATTTTCCAGCGTTCCGACCAGTTGGAAAATGGTATCGGGAAAAGCAAGTTTCAGAAACGATTCCGCGTAATGCCGTCCCAAGATTTTCATGACGCGGTCGAAAAGATTAATCTGCCTTGATGCCACAATAAGATACTCCTTAGGGGTAAATTTGTCTCCCTTTAATCCTATCTGACCATTTCTGTAAATTCATGTTAAGAAATGGTGCAACAGAACCTGCGTTTTTGACAAAAATTGGGGTAATCTTCGCATTTTGTACTTTCTTTTTATATGAACCTTTCGGGATATACCTCCAACGCTTGGAACCACCTTTTGAGTAGTGCGACACGCTCGGTGGACGGATTAGAAACTTCGAGGGGACGCCCGCGCGTATCCACTACCAAGCCGACTACGCCCCCTTCGACCTCCGCTTCCACCAGCTGTCCACGTCCCGCCCCCATGTCGAGACGACGTTCAGGTTGGATTGTCACCCGTGCCTTCTCCCCAACACCCAACGGATAGAGACGCAATTCGCCAAATGGCACGGTTTCCGTCAAATCGCCGGTGATTGTGACACCCAAATCACCGGGGGCGGCAACCCCGACCGGTGCAATGCAAGTGCCTAAGTGGATGAGACAATCACGCGCAAAGACCTGCGTCGCCGCCGCTTCGTTGACCTGAGCCAGCACACCGAGTTGGGGCATCATAAAAATGCTATCGACAGCGAGGTGGGTCACCCCTTCCGGCTGGAATGCGTCAATCATCATCAACATCGCCTGATTCCGGCGTGGCGCGTGGGAAAGTACGCCGCCGCTTCCGACAATCAGGTCCAACGAAAGCATATCCACAAGTGTCGCGCCGGTCTCGGATTGGGAGAACGCTTCGGAGATGGTGCGCTGCTGCTGCACCCCACGCAGTTCGACCGCAAGTTGCTTGTGCTGATCAAACGCCAATCGCAAGGCTTCACGCGCAATCGCGCCCTCAATAATTAGCTCCTCCAATGTCTGCGGAATCGTTGTCGGTCTTATCATTTTATTCTTGATTCGATTCCCAAGATTGCCGACATCAATATCAAAGGGTACCCACCGCAAAACGTTCTCCATCCCCGCCTCCGCGAGAACGTTGGAGATACTGTAGCTCATCCCCAGATTGGCACTCACCGTGCGGTTAAAAATCGCCTCACCCTCTTGATTTCTGAAGACAGAGAACACATCTGTTGTTGCGCCCCCGATATCCACACCAAGCACCTCGATATTCTGCTGCGCAGCGATCGTTTGCATAATTGCGCCGACAGCACCGGGCGTCGGCATAATCGGCGCATCGGTCCAAGAGATTAATTTCCTGTAGCCGGGGGCGTGCGCCATGACATGCTCTAGAAACTGATCTTGAATCTTCAGACGGGTCGGCATCAGATTTTCGCGTTCCAAAACTGGACGCAGGTTATCAACCACCTCTAGTGCCATTTTATCGCCAAGCCGTTCATCGACAACTTCGCGTGCATCCTTGTTTCCGGCATAAATCACCGGCAATTCATAACTCACCCCCAAGCGGGGTCTGGGATTTGCCGCCTCAATGATTTCCGCTAACTCCGCAACGTGAGAGGTTGTCCCTCCGTCAACACCGCCCGAAAGAAGCACCATATCCGGCCGAAGATGTCGGATGCGCTCAATCTTCTCGTGGGGAAGGCGCTTGTCGTTGGAAGCGATCACGTCCATGACAATCGCACCAGCACCCAGTGCGGCACGTTCCGCGCTCTCGGCGGTCAGGTTCCGCACGACACCCGCGACCATCATCTGCAAACCACCGCCCGCGCTACTCGTCGAGATATACAGGTCTGTGCCCTCATTTCCTCGTTGCGGCTTGAGAATCTGCCCGTCCTTCAAGAGCCTGCGCCCAGCGAGCTCCTCGACCTCTGTTATCGCGTTGATTACCCCGGCGGTGACATCCTCTACCGGTGCCTCAACCGTCGTTGGCGCCTCCCCACGAACCACAAGATGGTATTCGTCCCCCCGTTTCTCGATCAAGATGGCTTTCGTGGTGGTGCTACCACAATCCGTCGCGAGGATCGAGCGTATCCCCTGTGCCTGGTCCGACATCCTATTCTTTCTCCTCTCCGTCTAATTTCTCAATGAGTTGAGTCAGCAACTCAACGTTTGCGTCTTTTTCAATGATCAAGGCAAATTTTTGATATTCGGCGGTGTTAAAAATTGAAGTTACAAAAGGGTTGAGCGCAATAAGCATTTGACTGCCGATAAAGTTGATCGGTTTACAAGTTTCCAAGAATAAAATCGCAGGCACAGTCAGGCGTCGTTTCACAATCTCCGTGGCAACCTTTGTGAGGAGTGCTTCCTGCTCATCTTCGGGAATTTCATCAAGGGTCAATGGGGTATATTTAATCATTGTCGAGATATGAGTATAGACCGACAAGGCCTCGAGAGGTCAACGGCGCAAGTCCGTGTGTCCTCCGCATCATCTGCTTAATCCGTGATTCAGACAATAATAGCACCTCAACCGGTGTTTCCGTTTTCAGCCCTGAACAAGTTCCAAGAGCATCTGATCTCCATCTGCATCGCCCCGCACAATCTGATCAATAATCCCACAGATCCGCAACCGAATACCCAATTGGACTGCTAAGCCCGCCACAGCGTTGGACGATGCAACACCTTCGGCAACGCTTTTTCGTTCACACAAAATCTCCTCCAAAGTTTTCCCCTGTCCCAATGCGTAACCCAAAGACATATTGCGCGAAGTATGACTGTTACAAGTCAGGATTAGGTCCCCAAGACCGCATAGTCCCATCGCTGTTTCAGGTTTGCCGCCTTTGGCAACACATAGTTGGCTTATCTCCGCCAAACCTTCGGCGATTAACGCGGCTTTCGCACCTTCTCCGAGCCCTTTGCCTTCGACAATACCGCAAGCGATGGCAATGACATTTTTCATGGCACCACAGATTTGGGGGCCTACCACATCGTCGGAATGATAGACGCTGAATTTTGGGTGCGTTACCAACCGTGCTAGTTTTCGCCCAAGCTCTAGGTTTCCACATGCAAGTGTCACCGAAGCGGGCAATCCTCTTGCCACCTCCACCGCAAAGGTGGGTCCGCTGAGTATCGCCAGCGGATTGGGGAAGTGCTCTGCCACAACTTCGCTCATCAGTTTCAAGTGCTGTTGTTCTATCCCCTTGCTGCAAATAACTATGGGGCGAGAGGCCTCCAAACCGGCTGAAGCCAGCTGCTCACAGGTGCCCCGCACATATTGGGCAGGCACTACCATCAACAGAGCATCCTGCGCCAGCATCGCACCTAAATCGTTGACCGCATGGATAGTGTCGGGCAGCTTGATACCGGGAAGGAACATTTTATTTTCCTGTTGTTCGTTGATAGATGCCACAACCTCCGGCTCACGCGCCCATAAGGTGACTTCGCTACTGGCACGCGCCGCCGTAACAGCGAGCGCAGTTCCCCACGCACCGGCACCCACAACGCTAACCTTTTTCATACCTGTCTCCACCGATCCAATAGATTGAACATTATCCCCCCTAAAGGTTTACTGTAAGTCCTTCAGCAGACGTTTCCAACTCTGACGTTCACGGTCAGGATTAACAATCGGCTTTAATCTTTCGCACCATGCTTTGAGTGTGTTATAAAAAGCGGTATCCGTCTCAACACGTATGAGCAGCTCCGTCAACGCCTGTGTCTCTCCTACCGGGAAGTAGCCCGGATAATCCTCTCCCAAGAGACCGATCGAGCCAGATATCCGCGACGAAATGACGGGAACGGAACACGCTATTGCCTCGGAAACCACATTCGCCCCTCCCTCCATTCGCGAGGTCAGCACGAGAACCCGACTCCGTGCGAGGACGCGGAGGGCCCGCCAGCGTGGGAGTTCACCCAACCAACGGTAACGTGGATTGGTGGCTGCTTCAGCATCTGCCTCGGTTTTCATGTCGTTGGTGAGTGCACCCCCAACATGCACTACCTGAATCTGGGATGATGGAGGCAGCCCTCGGGCTGCTATCGCAGTGCGAAATGGGTCCTTCACGGGACGCAGATGCCCCAGCACTCACAACTCAAAAACGTTTTTTTTTGGAGAAAATTTACCCGGTGGTGCCGTTATTGATTGATAGATTACCCACGCTTTGTCACGCAGATGCTCGGAGAGTTCTTCAACGCCTGCGGGTTGCAAAAGAATAAAACGATCCGCCATCTCCAGAGATTCCTGGGCGGAGGCGTCCGTATGAATATCACCGTAGAGGTCTGTTCCGGTCAGGGCAAGGATGAGAGGCAGCTCTGGATGTTCAACGCGGAAACGCGCAATAGAAGCGTGGCTGCGGCGCGCGTGGAGCGCGACTAACAGGTCGCATCGCTCTCCTTGATATTCTTGAACGATAATGACGCGGTGGCCTAGTTCTCGTAAGATATGAGCCCAACGCAGGGCTGTCACGCGGTTGCCCTTCCGAGAGTATGTCGGGGCGGGGGTAATTAAGCAGATTTTCATAGTTTATACAAAAACAAGATAGTTCGGTTCGACAAAGGACTTCACAACTCCAATAACCTGTGCTTTTGCCACACCCCCATTGTGTAGAACCGTCAACAGCGATTCGCTTTGAGCAGCCGGCACAGACATCAGCAATCCACCGCTGGTCTGCGGATCAACGAAGATTTCCTCATGCCATGGAGGGAGCGATTTTTCAAAACGTGCGGAATCTTCAATCAAGGCTCGATTGGCGGCGTTGACACCGGTCCGCATCCCTTTTTGGTACATCTCTAGTGCCTCGCGCATAATCGGCACGGCGTCGGTGTGAATTTCCAAAGTCACAACCGACCCTTCCGCCATTTCCAATGCATGCCCACCCAATCCGAATCCGGTGATGTCCGTTACCGCATGGATGTCAAAGTCAGCCATAACCGACGCCGCCTGCTTGTTGAGCATCGTGAGAGTCTGTATACATTCGTCTAACGCTTGGTCTGACACCCAGTTTTTCAGATTGGCGTTAAAAATCACGCCGCTGCCAATCGGTTTGGTCAAGATCAGTACATCCCCCGGTTCCGCACCGACATTTCGCCAATATTTTTCCGGATGCACAATCCCAGTGACCGATAACCCAAACTTGGGCTCCTCATCGTCGGTCGTATGCCCGCCCGCCAAGACTGCGCCGGCTTCGGTGATTTTGCTCAACGCGCCTTCGACAATTCCGTGCAGGATTTCTGGACCCAATTTATCCGCCGGAAACCCCACCAGATTCAGACAGGTCACAGGTCTGCCGCCCATTGCATAAATATCACTGATTGAATTGGCTGCAGCAATCTGACCAAACAGATACGGGTCATCCACCGGCGGCGTGATAAAATCGGCGGTCGTAACCAGTGCCATTTCATCATCGAGGCGGTAGATGCCGGCATCGTCGCTCGTTTCAAATCCAACGAGCAGATTCGGGTCCTTTTTCTTCGGCAATTTTGCCAAGAGTTCTCCTAGTCCAACTGGACTGACCTTCGCCGCTCACCCGCATGTTTTTGCCAGACTTGTGAGGGTGTGTTTTCGTGACAACTTATTTAGGTTCATCCTATCGCTCCCAACTTTTCTTACTTTCTACAAAGACACCAAAAACCGAGTTTTTTCGGCAAGGCTCGGCTTCTCTTTGCGCTTTGCACTTTCTTTTTCCATGAGCCAATTTCGTATAACGCGATTATGCCATCGCGGCTTTCGCTTGCGCCAACGCCTCGGATTCTGCCTCCGCGCGGGCTGCAGCCGTAGATCGAGCAATGACGGCACCGGGGCTCACATTGTCTACAGTACAGATATACACATCACCGAGTTGGTAAGATCTAATCCGAATTGTCCATTTCCCAATAGATTCAGTTCGGGTTTGATGGTTTTTAGGAGTTTGCGCCATATCCTTCCTCCAATTGAACTCGTATTCATGTTTTTTAATGTACGCTTCAAAAAGCACCATTTAATCTGATGCTAGGTGTACCTTGTCTGTTTTCTCCAGTGGCTCATGTTAAGAAATCGTGCAACAGCTCCCGAATTTTTTCGGAAAAACTTGGGAGCTCTTAGCGTTTTACACTTTCCTTTAACATGAGTCTCCCCAGTTTAGCCCCACACCCTTCTAGCAGTCTCAACAACCACCGACAACTTATGCCTCTGGTCTTCTACTGTAATGCGATTGCCAACAACCGAAGTTGAAAAGCCACACTGTGGACTCAATGCAAGCCGTTCTATCGGCACAAATTGGCTGGCTTCCTTAACGCGTGCGGTGAGTGCTTCCGGCGTTTCTCGGCGTGGCGTTTTCGTCGTAACCAACCCTAAAACGACAATCTTGTCATCAGGAATCTCCTTCAACGGTTCAAATGAACCGGAGCGTTCGTCATCGTATTCAAGCAGTAGACGCTGGGCCCGGATGCCTTGGAAAATCGGTTTGGCTATCAGCTCATAACCTCCTTCGACCAACCACCGGCTGCTCTGATTGCCGCGTCAGAGGTGAAAGCCAAACGTCACATCTGAAAAATCGCCAATCACAGCGTTGTCCATCTCAACGCCTCGGTCCAGCCACTGATCAAGCCCCCAGCCTTGTCTTTCGTAGAAAGCTCTAGTCTTAGGATCGAGTAGCAACGGATAATGGGGAGCATCCAGCTGAATGTAGGTTGCACCCAGTCGGACCAACTCGGCGACCTCGCCCCGTATAAGGTCAACGACATCCACAAGAAAACTCTCGAGCGTAGGATAGGCGGGCGGAGAGTGCTCTGACGACCAGAAGTTTGTCCACATGCTGGGACTAGGCAACGTAATCTTCGGTATGCGAGTCGTCCGCGCTCGCAGGTAGGTGAACTCTTCCCCTGAAAGATGACGCTTGCGGTTGAGCTTGCCGACAACACCCAAACCCTTGGGGCGTTCTATACTCAAGCTCCCCGCACCTCCGTCGCCGCGCCAATCACCCCAGAGGAAGGCATTGAGGTTATATTTACCGAAACCGGCGACCGCTTCTGTCATCTGGCTCTGGAAAGATAACCGACGCATTTCACCATCGGTAACGACCTCCAAGCCCACCCCTTCCTGAAGGGCGACAGCTTTATCAACTGCTTGATCTTCGATAGCCTTGAACGCCGCTGGCGTCATTTTGCCCGCGGCAATCTCGTTCCTCGCTTTGAGCAGTTCAGGCGGACGGAGCAAACTTCCAACGACATCGGTATGCGCCGCGATCATAGGCGTTCCTCGCAACAATGGTCAAGTTGATGTTGCACGGTTGCCGATTGCACTGCGGTTTTATGCGCCCTCAGCAAGTTTGACACTAATTTCATCCTGGAAGAGATCGCTGAGTTGACACAGGTTTTCAGATACTTCATCCGGAAAAGCCTCTGAGAAGGATTTGCCAGCGTTCACACCCCCCTCAATTGCCCTCGCAGCGAAATGATCTTTCCAACGAACCGTGACTCGTGGATTCCTCGAACCGTCAAAAGTTCACGGTGGGTATCCTCAGCCATCATATAGGAGAAGTTGGGTGCACACCAGTAGGTTGGAAGGTGCAGTTTGATCGTCACCGGGTTTCACCGATTTCACACCAGTACCAACCGCCTCAACCCAACCAGCGTTTTCATGCCCCATGATGTTACGCACACTTTCACTTTTAGGATTAGTCAACTAAAGCCGACCCAAATTAACCAAAGTCCAGATTACATACGGCGAACCAAAAAAAAAACACTCGGATAGCGTATTCAAACCTGTAAGTGAAAAAATGTCGAACAAGTTTCATAACCACCCACGTGCCAGCAATGCTAATGAACATGCCTAGCACACCACCCAAGATATATCCGTTCAGGAAGGGTAAAACAATCATAGCGATATTAAATATCGTTATAAACTTTACGCCCGTTGGACGACCTGCCCAAGGCGGACATTCCAAAGGAGAAACAGTAGGAGGATTTGAATAGGATTCAGAAATCCTGATTGAACCACTCCAAGCGATACCACCAACCCCCATAAGCAGGTATAAATCCAAAATTATCACCTCTTTCCGGCCCTAAACCGGTCCATTGCGCTCCGTTCCGCCAACTCTGCTTTGGCATAGTGGGCAGGCATCTATGAGGATTTCCACCTGCCAACGACCTGCATCTCCACCAGCAACGCATCACCATATTACCAATATTCTGATTTTATTATTACCCCTTATTGCCAACGTTCCCCCATCTTGAATCATCAATTCGTTCATAATCCCTCCCGCTCGTTGTTGTTGCGGTTTACTCAGGATCTTCAGTAATACCAAGTTTTTCTATAACCCGTTTTTTGAGATCTTCCGACTTTTGAACTATTGCTCCTAAGTAATGAGGTTGGGGGTCATTGACAAAACCACTTTCTTCTGCTTTCTCAAAATAACATTCGGCACGCTCATTGTAGCATAGCTCGTCACAACATACAGCACAATAACACAAGGCTTTGGCGCGCATGTCATAATCTGTTTTGAAAGACTCACATAAAGACTCACATAACGAAACCATCAAGAACCGAAGCCTGAGTTCACGAAAAAACGCATATTGTCTCCTCGCCTTTCGGTATTTAATCCGTTCTACCAGCGACGCATGCCGACGCTGCTGCGATTCTGATTCTATATGCTATCGGTTATTATCAATACTTAAAGATTCTCAACCCCATCATCAATCCCACCAATTTTAAGCCCTGTAAATCCAGTCTGAGAACGTTTCTCAATGAGATGTGCACAACTTGTATCACTTCGCCAAGGATAGTGTGTTCATCCTAGCACACTCATTGTTGGAATGCAAGCAAAAAGGCAGGTCCCTCCAACTGCCTCACACTCGTTGGAATGTCAAATCCAACAGGAACAGAAGAATACCGATGAATCATATAAATACCCAAGCGAGTAGATGAGAAAACAGGTAAACCGCTGGAGGTAATGCCTGACGTTTCATCGAGGAACCTTGACCTACTTTGCAATTTCTAGCCGAACGATCGGACAAACACTCCCGTTCAGCAAATTTTGATATAGGGTTTAGGGCCCGGTTATGTTATACTTTGTAAGATTAAGATAGAAACGGATTGATCACTTCAACATTTAGGAAGCTGTTACGTCCAAAGAATCGAGAATTTTGGGAAGCGTTTTCACCATCGTTCTCCGCTCAACCGTCGAGTTACGATGGACTCAAGCCGATTTGGCATGCCACTGGATATCGGGCTTTCCGTGTTTCTGAGAGCGTTATGACACTTTCAAGGAGGAAAAATCAAATGAAACAGACATACCAACATATATTCCGAGGGACAACACTTGCTTTCGCACTCATAACCATACTCATCGGTTGTAGGCAAGACGTGACCCGTAAAGCAGATTGGGAAGCCAATTTCACAGATTTGCACTTCGCAGATGCCGAACGCGGATGGATCGTCGGCGAAAAGGGAATCATCATCCATACAAACGATGGTGGAAAAACGTGGGAACGCCAAGAAACTGAAACGGAAGGTGATTTCAAGGCGGTCTATTTCACCAATCCCCGTTACGGTTGGGCGGTCGGCGATAAGGGGTTAATCGCTACCACCGATGACGGCGGACGCCACTGGCATCTCCAGGACAGCGGCACCTTAGCAATGCTCAGGGATGTCCACTTTGCAAATTCCGATGAGGGGTGGATCGTCGGAGAGGATGCCGATGTATTGTACACAAAGAACGGCGGGAAAACGTGGGAACAGTATGAATACATCAGCGATTTTCCACTCAGCGGCATCTGGTTTGTTAGCAAACGCCGCGGTTGGACTGTCGGCGCAAACGATCGGATTCTCTTCACAGAGGACGGTGGCAAAACGTGGCGGCAGCAGAGTAACCGTTACCAGGGCGAACGCGACCGGATGATCAACGATAACAAGCGGGTCTTCTTCATCAGCCAAAACGAGGGTTGGCTTGTCGGGACTGACGGATCAATCTTCCACACAACAAATGGGGGTGCCGAATGGACGCGTCAGGATAGCCGCATCCCACTGATTAATGGGCATGTTCGGGACACTGTCAACAGTATCCATTTTGTGGACAACCAACGCGGCGTCGCTGTTGCTGATATCGGTTTCATCACGTTCACAGAGGACGGAGGAGATAACTGGCGATTGCTAGAGAGCGGTACCGAAAATAATCTGACCGGGGTTCAGTTCACCACCCCAAGCGAGGCGTGGGCGGTAGGTTGGCACGGCACAATCATGCACTCAGAAGATGGCGGGGAGACGTGGACAATAGCTAGCGGTACTACCGCCAACAACCTTGAGGAGATACAGTTTGCTGATGGGAATCGGGCAATCGCTGTCGGTGAAAAAGGCACCATCGCTGTGACTCAAGACGGTGGACAAACGTGGACTGAGGTTCAAACGGACATCTGGGACAACATCCGAAGCCTCTATTTTGTCTCAGACCTAGAGGGTTGGGCGGTCGGCGATCGCGGCATGATTGTCCACACCGCTGATGGTGGGCAGAGTTGGGAAACTCAAAAAAGCGGATGGTGGTATTCGCTCCGGGGCACCTATTTCGTCAGCCCAAAAAAAGGTTGGGTTGTTGGCGATCTCGGGACAGTTCTACATACCGCTGATGGCGGTGAATCATGGGTGCAGCAGACGCCGGGCGAATTTCACATGCTCAAAGAGGTATTCTTTCTCAACGATAAGGAAGGTTGGTCAGTCGGTTGGCCCGGCATTGTCATTCACACAGCCAACGGTGGACTGACATGGACACAACAAAAGACACCTACCTACAATGAATTGTACGCAATCTACTTTATCGACAACAAAACCGGCTGGGTTACCGGGCAGTTTGGAGAAATTTTGCACACCAAAGATGGGGGAAAAACGTGGAAATTCCAATGGAGCGGCACGGAGGCAAATTTGAATAAGGTCTACTTCGCCGATGCAAAGCACGGTCTCATCGTAGGGGATGATGGCGTTATCCTGACCACCACCAACGGCGGGACAAAATGGGAGCCGCAGGAGAGCGATACGGAGAACGACCTATACGGATTCGCCCTGTCCCCGGAAGGGATGGTCGCTGTCGGCAAAGGTGGAATTGCGATGCGTTACTCTGTTGACGCGGAAGAGCTTCCAGCCGAACTCCCCCCTATGGCAGAGCGAACGCAAACCACCGAAACTATCGAGGAACCACCGACTGTTGAAGAGGTTACCTATCATTGGGAAATCGTCCGTCAAGCAACTTGGCAGACCGATTTTGCCGACACCTATTTCCATCGTACGGCGGATGAACCCGCTACTTTACGCGGGTGGGCGGTTGGATCCGGAGGTGTAATTGCTCACACGACGGATGGCGGCAAAACGTGGATGCCCCAACACAGTGGCGTGAAGGATAATTTGCATCGCATCACTTTTGTCGATGAAGACCACGGATGGATTGCCGGAAATGGTGTGCTGCTTCGCACAGAAAACGGTGGGCAAACGTGGCAAGTTATCAAAAAGGTGGTGCAAAACTTCCGCAGGATTGGTGCGATGCAGTTTATCAACACGCAAGAAGGTTGGCTGGGTGCGGATCAGGGACAAACGCTCCACACCACGGATGGCGGCGTAACTTGGAAACGTCAGAAAACCGGGACGACAAACCAACCAATCACAGCACTTCATTTCATTAATAGTACCGAAGGGTGGGCTGTTACCCCTCAACGGGTCGAAGGCGGGCTTATTCTGCATACTGTCAACGGTGGGGACTACTGGGAAATTCAGGATAAAACCCATCAGCCTGCTGCCGCGGTGCACTTCGCTGATGCGAAGTCCGGCTGGATTGTGGGCAGAGATGGCAAGTCTCTCATCACGCAGGATGGCGGCATAACGTGGCAACAACTCTTCCCGGAAATCGCGGTGGAAGGGCTTCGCCGGATTAAGTTCTACGACCATCAGCGTGCATGGGGAATTAACCGTAACGGGGCTATCCTTGTGACAAGCGACCAAGGCGAGAGTTGGCTACCAACCTACGTGGGGCTTGAGACAATGGCGGAACTCATTGCTCAGAGTAAACAGGCAGACATGGAGGCAGAAGCGGATAAACCTCAAGAGCCACAACCAGCGATTAGCAATCCGCTAGACGAAAATTTTGCCGACATCTTTCAGAGAGATTTGAGCGAGCAGCGATCACGCGCCGGGCGTTTCACGCCTGAAGGCGAAATTGAGACCGACACTGAAGATACAGCTAGCATACAAACAGACACAAAGGCAGAAGACCAAGAAAAACCGATAGCCCGTCGACGCCGGGGCTGGCGTCAATCTGGGCTGCCAATCACAAATGTGCACTTTGTCGGCGACCAACACGCGTGGGCAGTTGGCGACGCTGGACATATCTATTACACTGAAAATGGCGGACAAACGTGGGAACGTCAACTCGGCGAGCAACTTGATGACTTCCGCGCTATCCTCTTCCTAGACAGCACGCACGGTTGGATTACCGGAGATAATGGCTTACTGCTGGAAACCCAAGATGGTGGGCAGACTTGGAAACCAGTGAAAAGTGGAACTGAACAACCCCTTGTCGGCATTCATTTTGCCGATGTATCGGGGTTAAACGCCGACGAATCCGAAGGAACAACGCGATGGGGCTGGTCAATGCGGCGCGATGGCACAGTGCTGTATACTACCAACGGTGTAAAATGGTCAGCGGGCCAAACCCCGACGCGTCCGGGGCTATTTGAGGAAGACCCACCGTTGCCGTTTGCCATCAGCGATGTCGCGTTTGGCGACTTCTCCGAAGGTTGGGCGGTCGGCAGGGATGGACAAATTATCCATAACCAAGATGGAGGTCCCATCTGGACGCCTCAACGTACCTCCACAGGGAAAGACCTCGAAAGGGTCGAAATGAAATTTGCGCCGCTCGGTTGGGCGGTTGGACATAGCGGCATTGTCCAGCGAACAATCAACGGCGGCGGATATTGGAAACACCATGAAACCGACACCGGCTACAATCTGTATGGAGTGTCATTCATCACCAAACGGAAGGGCTGGGCAGCCGGCGATTACGGCCTTATCCTCCGCACAACCGGAGGCGGATTTAAGTGGGAAGCCCTGTCGAGCGGCGTCACCGAAGCACTTTACGGCATCCTCGCGTTATCAGATCGGGAAATCTATGTTGTTGGTGCATCCGGCACAATCCTCCGCTCAATGGATGGCGGCACAACATGGGAGCGAGAACATACGGATATATCCAACAACCTGTACACTATCGTTCGCTCTCCAAACGACGATACGCTATGGATAGTCGGTCAATGGGGCGTTGTCCTCCGGCGCAAGAGCGATTCTGAGAAAATGTCGATGCGATAATGCAACCCATAAGTCGGCTATAACACGCTTACAACAAGGCTCATGTTATAAAGAAAGTCAAAATACGAAGAGAAGGGGCCCTTCGTCCCCCCAAGCCCCCCCAACCCCCCGCAAGCGGTGGGGAATTCGCAAGCGGTGGGGAATTCGCAAGCGGTGGGGAATTCGCAAGCGGGGGAGGGATGGCGACCAGGGGGAGAGGTAAGCCCTTATGGCTTCTGTTGCACTCATTCTTTACATGAGCAAAACTAAATTATTTGAGAGTCTTTCAGAATGCAATCAAAGTCTAAATCAAGTAAAGCCCTCGTTGTTTCGTTCATCTTACACCTCATTGTTGGTGTTGTGGGTTTTTTCTTCTGGCCCGCACAGCAGTTTTTTTCGGACCAAGATTCTATCAATGCAGTACTGATGAAGATTGAAAAACCTAGGACGAAACGGATGAATCGCCCCAAACGTCCGCAAGTACGGAGACAGAAAACGACTGTGCAAACCAACCAACCGTCGCTGAAGATTTTAACGAGCAACGCCCCCCCCACGGAGCGAGGAGTTGTTTCAGCAGCCGAGCCAACACAATTTAGTCTCGGACCACTGAATCTGAGTGACAATGTGGGATTATCAACGGGCAGCATCGCGCCGCAAGCGATGCCGCAAATGGAACGCGTGATAACGAATCCTATTAAAAAAGTAGATCCGGAGGAACGCCCCAAAAGCCGATTGGTTAAATTCATCGAAAGGCAAGAAGGACCGCAGCGGATTATCTACTGTGTAGACCTTTCATCAAGCATGGTCGGCTTGAAGCCGCGAAAGCTTCGGAGGATTCTCACCATCATGACGAATTCGCTAGAATTTCTCGAATCGCACGATCAGTTCAACGTCTGTAGCTTCAGCGAAGAGATCCAATTTTATCAACCCAACTTCCTCCCCGTCAGTGATGTGAACATCGCTGATACCATCGCCCACCTTGAGAGCGCAAAGCCTGTGAAAAGTTCGCGCTATTCAGACAAAGATATGCTTGAAGCATTACAAGAAACGCACAACAGGGAGCCCACAATCGTGGTGCTATTTAGCGATGGCATTCTGACTTCAGGGATTCCCGACCTAAAGGCAATCGCGCAACACACAACGACTGATACCCGAATCTTTACAATGGCGATTGATATGGCGGAAGATTTTCCCGGTGCTGTGTTGCTAGGTATGTTGGCAACCCATAGCGAAGGCGAATTCTGGCTTGTTAGGCGTTAGCATTAGCATTAGCATTAGAATCTTTCCCTAGAATAACTGAAGGGTGCTCATAAATAGATTTTGATGCGTATACTTCTCAACGCCTCTCCAATACGATTGCCCCAGGTGCCCTCGCTTAAATTCCGCTATAATGTGTCTCGAATCATGTACACCCCTCAGAATAACTTAAGCCGCTAGTAGTAGGCATATTGCTTTGAATCTCCCGACAAATCGGGATTCCTCCGATTTATCGGAGTCCTCGGAACGGAGTTGGGTTGAACAGTGCTCATAAAACATACCAAGTCGTTCCTTTTTGAATACAACGCCCCAATCAGCGTCAAATCTCACAAATACAGTGACACCCAACGCTTGATAATAGCAGTTACACACTTGAGTTTGTAGTCGCGCAATTCAACCCGCGTCTTTAAGGGAGTCGTATTGTCCGATGATTCATTACCGAATTACTAGGGTTTGAACGTTCAACTGCGTAAGTCCAGCTATTTCTAAAACAGTATTGTTGAGAAACTGAACCGCTATCGGCATTGAGACCAATTCGGTTTGCCCCGTTCAACCCAATCTACATCTCACACCTGTAGGCAGGGCATCTTGCTCGCATAGCCCCACTTGTTCTGAACCCGACCTTATCGGGGTAGAATAATATGTCTTAAAGCCCCAGCGGGGCGACATGTGTGCAGTATTAGGGTAAGGCACGGCAAATCGAGAAAACTGCCCGTAGATCAGCGACCTTAACAGCTTCTCTTTAGTATTAAGCATGGAAGCTCCACCTACAGGCTATCTAGCAACTTAAGTTAGAACGGAGAAAACATTATGAACACAGAAAAAAAAGCGCGTCTGGGGTTCATTGGCGCGGGATGGTGGGCAACCAGCAACCACATGCCTGTTTTTGCGGGCCGCGAGGATATCGAATTGGTAGGGGTCTGTCGTCTGGGAACCGAAGAATTACGGCAGGTACAAGAGGCTTTCGGGTTTGCGTATGCGACCGAAGACTATCACGACCTGCTAGACAAGTGTGAATTGGATGGTGTGGTTGTGGCTTCACCCCACACACTCCACTACGAGCACGCCCGCGCCGCGCTTGAAAAAGGCTTACACGTTATGTGTGAGAAACCCCTAACCACTCGCGCCAAACATGCACAAGAATTGGTGAGGCTCGCAAAAGAAAAAGGTGTTCAACTGCTAGTGCCCTACGGCTGGCATCACAAGCCATTTATCCAACACGCCAAACGACTCATGGACGCCGGCGGAATCGGTACAATAGAGTATGTGCTGTGTCACATGGCTTCACCGATTCGGGGGCTGCTTAGCGGCAAAGGAATGGACGTTGCTGAAGTGAGCGGACAATCGGAGAGGACAATGTTTAGTCCTGATCCTGCAACATGGGCAGACCCTCAAGTTGCGGGCGGAGGCTATGGGCACGGACAGATTTCGCACTCGGTGGGGTTGATGTTCTGGCTGTCAGATTTACGGGCAGAAACCGTCTTTAGCATGATGACTGCGCCGGGGGCGCAGGTGGACCTGTATGATGCAATTACAACCCGCTTCATAAGCGGCGCGGTTGGTACAGTCAGTGGCACAGGTACGGTCCCGACCCATCGCCCATTTCAGGTAGATATCCGCTTCTTTGGCACTGAGGGAATGCTTCTCCTAGATGCCGAACGCGCTCGCATGGAGCTGCGTAGGCACAACGAGGTTGACGAAGTTGCCGACGTTGCGCCAGATGGAGGGGCCTATGAGTGCAACGGTCCCCCCAACAACTTCGTGGACCTGATTCTCGGAATAACCGATGTGAATTGGTCGCCGGGGGAAGCCGCTATGCGAGGGGTGGAGCTGCTTGACGCCGCCTATCGCTCCGCGGCGTCCGGCGTAGCGGAAGCGGTATAGCCCAAGTTGCTAGTAATAGGCATATTGCTTTGGATCTCCCGATCAAGGATCGGTATTCACGGTTTCGTAAGTTCCCTCGGAACAACAAAATCGGAACCGATCATTTTCACCATCTTGTCTTCTCATTTTCCAGCGAGCCCTTTGGCGCGAAGTGCGGGGCTGTCTAGAACCTCTGGATTCACCACCGATTCAGGCAGCTGTCCCGTCAACACCCTTGCAACTTCTGACGCTGCCGTTCGCTGGGCATCGTATGTTGACTCCTCGGAGAGGAACGCAACGTGCGGTGTTAAAATGACGTTTTCCAGCGTGAGCAGCGGCTCATCAGGGGCCGGGGGCTCCTGGGGCAGAACATCCTGCCCTGCCCCAGCAATCCAACCCTCGTTCAATGCCTTGTAGAGCGCAACTGTATCAATGATACCCCCTCGCGCAGTGTTGATGAGGTAGGCGTTGGGCTTCATTTGACGAAGCTCGGCTTCACCAATCAAGTTCTGCGTTTCAGGCGTTAACGGCGTATGAATCGAGATGAAATCAGATTTTGCGAGGAGTTCAGGGAGTTCAACCTTCACCGCCCCTGCCGCTTGAATGGCTTCCGACGTAATATACTGATCAAAAACGATAATCTCCAATCCAAAGGCTTGTGCCTTCGGTGCGATTGCCCGCCCGATCCGACCAAACCCGATGACGCCTAACGTCCGCCCACGGATACGGCGCATCGGGGGGCCCACATCCCGATTCCAACTATTGATGTGCTTATCGAACAGAGGAATCTTTCGAGCGCACGCTAACAGCAATGCCATGGCATGGTCGGTAACTTCATCAATGCAGTAAGCCGGGACATTGGTAACAACGATGCCCACAGCTGTCGCCTCCGCCAGTGCCACATTGTCAAACCCGACCCCGTATCGAGCGATGGCTTTGCACCGTTGTGCAACCCTTATGATATCGCCGGTTATTGACTGCCTGTCAGTAAGTATCCCATCTACTTGAGGGGCTAAAGAGAGCAGTTCCTCCGCTGTCTTAGTCTCGGCAACGATTAACTTCGCGCCTATCTCTCCGAAGACCTCCCGTTCCGGCTCTATAGACCACGGGGCATCGGCTATCAAAATTCTGTATTGGGATGGCATTGTGGATTTCCTTTTCGTATAACATTCTGCGCCTGTTAGCGACAAGCACAACAGACGGTTTAAAACGGCCGCCTAACAAGTCAGAATGTTCAAGGGTTCGGGAGGTCCCAAATCCCAATTGTCCAAACACCTGACAGACAGCTAGCAGAGTTTTCAGAGCCGGCATCGGCCGACGGTGCATCACAGGAAGGCTCCCTAATCCCCCGCAAGCGGAGGGGAAAAGAACCGTGTGGATATTGTTGCGTCCCCACTTGCGGGGGTGGGGGTTCTTGGTGGCCTCCCCCCGCCTGCGGGGGGACTGAGGGGGGTTAGAAGTCCCTCGTCTGTGCCATACGGGGCTATCAACTGTTGTGCTTTATCAAAAGATCGCTGATAGCCCTTTACTCAGTTCCGTTTCAACGGTTCATGTCAAAAGAAAAGGATAAATCTAAATCCTCAGCCAAGACAGCGATAGATTACAATTGCGCCTGTTCTCGCGCATGATACGAACTCCGGACGAGCGGGCCCGATTCCACATGCCGAAATCCCATCTCCATGCCCGCTGCTTTCAGTTCTTCAAATTCCTCTGGGGTATAATACTGCTGAATCGGCAGATGCCTCGATGTCGGCGAAAGGTACTGTCCGATTGTCAAAAGGTCACAATTCGCATTGCGGATATCCTGCATCGTTTGCAGCAATTCTGTGGTGCTCTCCCCTAACCCCACCATCAAGCCTGACTTGGTCAGCATCGTTCCGTCCATCTCTTTACTGATACGCAATAGGTCTAAGGTCCGCTGATATTTAGCTTGCGGACGAGTCCTACGATAGAGGCGCGGCACCGTCTCCGTATTATGATTGAGAACGTCAGGTTTGGCTTCGACAACCACGGCAAGCGCGTCCCAATTTCCTTCAAGGTCTGGGATCAGCACCTCAACAGTGCAGCCGGGACTATGCCGACGGGACTCATGGATACACGCCGCAAAGATGCTGGCACCACCATCGGGAAGCTCATCGCGGTTGACGGAAGTGATTACCACATGCTTCAGCTTCAAGTGGCCCACAGCTTCGCCGAGCCGACGGGGTTCATCAAAATCAACTCCCTCCGGCTTTCCTTTGGTGACCGCGCAAAACATGCACCGACGGGTACAGACATCGCCCAAGATCATGAAGGTAGCTGATCGGCTTTCCCAGCACTCACCTATATTTGGACACTGCGCCTCCTCACAGACGGTGTGGAGCGCAAGATCACGCATCAACCGCTTGAGTTCGGTGTAGTTCGGTCCCGATGGAACGCGTGCGCGAATCCACGGTGGGTGCCGGCGGGTAGGGGAGTATTGAACGGATTTTGTGCCGGGCGCGCATGGAACACTATTGCTGTTTTCTTGGTATAACCGGAGTGATTTAATCATTCATATCTACCTCTTTCCGATGCTACCGCCTGTTTGTCAGTCCGGTGCCTTTGAGATAGTCATAGAGATCACTATCCGTCGTCAAAATCAGCTTAGTGTTGGAGTCAATTGTCTGACGATAGGTCTCCAGCGTTTGGAGGAACGCGTAAAACTCCGGATCTTGACCGTGTGATTGGGCGTAAATCTGAATCGCTTGCGCGTCGGCGTCACCCTTAAGCTGCTCCGCCGTTTTGTAAGCTTCAGACTGAATGCGCTCCAGCTCCTTCTGTTTCCGTCCCATGATATCTGCAGCCTCACCTTGGCCCTCTGACCGGTACTTGGCAGCAATTCGATCTCGTTCGGAAATCATTTGGGCGAAAACCTCCCGACGGACTGTCTCTACATAGTTAATCCGTTTAATCCGTACATCAATTAGCTCAATCCCCCAGTCTTGAGGGGTGCTCTGACGCGCTTTTTCGAGGATCATTTTCGCAATTTTATCCCGTCCGACCGAAATACTCTCCAACGGTTCGCTATTCCCACTCCCTTCGTCTTGATCCAGTTCCTCCAGGTTAAGATCCAGAATACGGTCTGAGTTGCGTACGACTTCGACTAGCAGTTGGCCCGTCACCAAATCACGGGCAGCCGAATCAATGATGTCATCTAACCGAGATTGAGCAAGCCCTTCTGGACTCCCGCCTCGGAATTTCTCGTAGAATGCCAGAGCATTTGTAATGCGCCAGCGGGCGGTGGTATCTAACCAGATGAACCGCTTATCCTTCGTCGTAATCTCGTTGGGGGAACCATCCCATTCGAGAATCCGTTTTTCCAAACGCTGGACTTTCTGGATGAACGGCGTCTTCATCTTCAATCCCGCTTCAGCCGTTGCTTTGATCGCTTCGCCAAATTGGGTAATCACCACCTGTTCATCTTCACGAACCGTGTAGAATACAGTTGAGGCTAAGAAAACAGCGATGATGAGAACAACGATTATTGATATCAGTGTTTTAGAGGTCATCGTGGATATCCTTTCGTGAGATGAATATTGCTATCTATCGAGTTGTAAAATGGGGAGTGGAGTATTCGCCTCACCATCGATCACATAAATTTCTTTGACCTTGGGCAGCACCGTGTTCATCGCTTCCAGATAGAGTCTGCGACGGGTCACTGCCTTGGCATTTTGATACTCTCGACGGATGGCGTTGAATCGGTCGGCATCCCCTCTGGCTTCGTTGACACGCTTGAGCGCGTATCCCTCCGCTTCCAAAATCTGTTGCCGCGCAACCCCCTTGGCTTTCGGGACAGATTCGTTGTAATCTTTCCGCGCCTCGTTGATTAGCTTCTCTTTCTCCTGTTTTGCCTCATTGACAGCATTGAAAGAGGGCTTCACTGTTTCCGGGGGATTCACATCTTGCAGGGTCACGTTTACAAGGAGCAAACCGGTGTTGTACCGATCCAGTAGCTCTTGAAGGCGTTGTTTCACCTCGGCGGCAATCTCAATACGCCCGACGGTCAATACTTCCGTGACGGTCCGGTCACCCACGACAGTCCGCATAACCGCTTCGGAGAGATCGCGCAGGGAACGGGTCGCATCGCGGATGTCAAACAGGAACTTCCTTGGATCACTAATCTGATATTGAACCACCCATTCAACATCAGCGATGCTGAGATCTCCGGTCAACAGAAGTGATTCATCAGAATAATCTCTGGGGTCATATTGGGTACGAACCCCTGCGCGAAGCGTACGAAACCCAAACTCCTCTTTGAATATCCTTTTGACAGGCACACCGATGACTTGGTCAATGCCAAACGGTAGCTTGAAGCGCAAGCCGGGTTGAGTCGTGTCGATATACTTGCCAAACCTTAGCACCACAACCACCTCATCCGCCTGGACGGTGTACATACTGGTCAAGGATATGACGATAGCAAGTAAAATAACAATCACCAAAATAATACGTTTGGGAGTAATGAGTCGAAAATACGGCTGCATCTCATCCCACGGTTGTCCTTGCATGGTTGTTACTCCTTTCTATTTAGATTCATGTTAAGAAATCGTGCAACAGAAACCAAGTTTTTGCCAAAAATTCGAGTTCTCTTAGCGTTTTGCACGTTCTTTTGACATGAACCTTTATTTAAATTTCTAATCCTTGATCTTGGCAGGGTACTACAACAAGAACAACGAAATCCCAATGTTCGTGTGTCTTTCTGCGCCCCCAATCGGTTCAAGGAAGTTCTGGATAACATAATCAGCGGTAATCAATAGCCCCATTCGCTGACCAAAGGCATCACCCTGTAGCACAAGTTCCAAAAAGCTAACGGTTCGGTTAAAATTTCGTTGCGAATCGTTGAAGTCGCGCCACGTCAAAAATTGTGCGCCGGCACTCAATTGTAACTGAGCCGCAACCTGATGGGTCAAAATCAAGATATAAGCGTTTCGGATAGTATCAACGGTATTTCGTTTGTGAAAAGGAAAAGTATAACCGATGTTTCGATCACTCCGAAATGCCGGGGCAATAGTCAGGTCTTCACGAATTTTATAGTCATAGCGGATCTGATTAATCAAAGCCGTGTCGATAACCCGCTGACGACTGTGGAACAATGTATCCCGCTGGTATTTGAATTTGCTGCGAATCGTGAGATTCTTGATATTTTGGTAATCAACAATCATTGTGAAAATGTTGCCGAGATACCTTTGAAGCACCAAGTTATCTTCAATCAGATCGCCGGTACTGCGAATCACAACATCATCAGGGATAATATCATGAGATCTGCGAAAAGTGTACCGAAAGAGAATCGTCCCAAAATGGGGAATTGACTTCGGCGCGTAAGATAGAACATTATACCATCCTCTCGCGCTCTTGTGTTGAAGAATCAGATGTTTTTCATAATATCCGGGTAGCACCGAAAGCCCTTCTACAAATGGCAATTCAACCTTGAGGTAGGTATGATGTCCAGAAGAGCCCTCATCATAATCGTAACGGTAGTCCGGTTTATCATCGTCTTCAAGATTATCCGGCTGACCGTTGTTGTTGAAGTCGATCGATTCGCGGTTGAGTCCTAAGCGGAATCTCGGCGGATCCGCGAAGAACAGCAGGAAATCGTCATCCCAATCCTTGACCCGATCGCCGTCCAGATCGTCCTTTGTATTCCCTGAAATTAAAATCTCCGGCTCACGGGAATCCGCATAGGGGTCATCGTCGTCGTTATCGTCTATGAAATTTCTTGCGGTGTAAAAGGGAGCAATCCGCGTAATCTCACTGCGCCAAGTCACCGGACCAAAATTCCGATTCACGTCAATGAACCACGCCCCGGTTGTGCGGTGGGCCCGCCTACCGCTGAGGAGCGGATACTGTTTCGTTTGCACATACCATGCCCGTTCTGCCTCAATCGAAAATCCGAGCAGCGTCGTTTGAAGATCAAATCCCATCGTTGCCTCATCGGTCAATTCCCCATATTCAAACCGATGTACCTTCCGATTCGATTCGTCCTTAACGTTGCCCGGCGCACTTAACTCGAGCTGAAAATCCTGATTGTTTGTTGAAAGTTCAACCTGGTAGTCGTTGGCGATATCAATCTCAAACCGTACCCGGTTGATCTCCTGTGGACTGAACAGGAAGAATCGATAGGTAAACGTCCCTTCGCCATCTACCCAGCGTGAATCTCCGTCTCGCATACTGTTATTCGGGAATAGCAGCACACCGGGCAGCTCTCTGCCGCCGATGATGTCGTACGCCACGGCATCATCAATAAAAACGCGGACACGAAAAATCTTTGCGCCGCCGGGGTTCTCCGGCGAGGCATCGCTGAAACGCAGGTACAATTCCGGCGGCGGGTTGGCAATCGTAACACCCCGAAACGGATTGGTCGTGCGAGTGAGGTCATAGTTAGTAAAGAACCGATTCACATAGTTAAACCCGACCCTAGGCAACGGTACAGTAAACTCTGGCAACGCCCCCCATTGAACTCCATGGGCACCGAGATTTGCTTCCACTCGTAAACCCGCCATGAACCAGTCGGATTGACTCACAACATCTCTGTCCTCAATCGGTTTGACCCGATCCCCGGAGAGCGCAAAAGTGTTGTGCGTTACCCTCCCCACAAACGCGGACACCCTGCCACCTGCTTTCGGAACCGTTATATTCCAGCGGGCTGCATCAAAGAGCTCCTTATTGAGCGTGAAGCTCGAAAATTTGGTCGGAAAGTTACCGACTGTCAACTGATGGAGCACATTTTCGCCCGGAATGTTGAAGGTGAAGAAGTTCCGATTGCTCGTCTTCTTACGAAATTCCGAGTCACGGCGCAGGAGCGAGTCCCCTCCCAAGACACCAAAGCTCGCTTGGAGTGTATACAGCTCTTTCCCACTCTTATCAAAAACGGGGTTTCCTAACGGATCCGTATGTTGGGCAAGCGCGGATCGCAACAGACACGCCCACGCTATCAGCAAAACCGCTGAAACGCGAAGGGGTTCAATGTGAGTCCGAGGCGTTTCGGTGAATAGCACTTCTGGCGTTGTCCGTCGTACCACGTCACAACCTCCTTTTTAGACAGTATAGAACATTACAAGGAGGCATGTCAAGGATTAAGCGAGGGCTATCGGCTTACAGAGGCATCAATAGTATACAATTGTCAGAATCAGGATTCACCAGATTCTAGGATTCTCACGATTTTTAGATGCTGCCATTTCTATCCTGTTTATCCCGCCAGCCTGAAAATCCTGATTCAGACATGTTCCGCACAATCCACAATACCGATTTCTTCAGGAGTCAGACCGTATAACAAGTATACTATCTGATCAATCTCATTTTCAAGTTTAGATACATCCGCCTCCGGGTCAGTCTCTTTGGCAGCGAGGATTTGGTCAACACGCGCTTCTATCTGTGCAGCAAGGTGTTGGTTTGCTTCTGTAACAGGGGGAACAGGGAAGCGTTTCATGAACTCACTCTTAAATCTGACTCCTCTTGAACCTAAATGACCCCCCGCATAGTAATTCCTAAATGCGAAAAGAAAGAACTTTGAATTTAGGATACCAATAAGGTAGGTAAGATTTTTGCCCGTTAATATCCGTGTGGTATCAAGCGAATAGAATTGGTTTCTATCAATAAGAAATGTTCCTTTCGTTGCCATCTCTTGCCAAACAATCTTCTCCCGCTCAAATTCAGGGTAGTAAGCACAAGCTCTCAGATTCCACCAATTCTCACCTTGATCATCCCTATTAAACAGTCCTCTACGTCTTGCTTGCGTTTGTCGCGCGATTTTATCTGCTATCTGCTCCCCTATGGTTTGCAGGTAGCTATAGATAGCGGGATAGTCGTTGGGGACATCCAGATCGTAATCGGTTGCCAGTATGTACAATCCCGACCATCGGGGATAATAGCGCTCAATGTCTCGGCCGCGCAGAAGTGGTTTGATGATTTCGGCTGACTTTGGGTCTTCTGCCACCAGTTCTTCGCGCTTGGCTTCGTCTATGATAAATGCTTCGTTACAACCTGTTTTAATTCCGAAATAGATGTTTATATCCCAATCCTTGAGCGGTTTGCCGACATGCTCTATTTTGCGTTTCAAGGCAAGTTCCGCAGGTGAGAGTATCGCCCACGGTTCGCCTGTAGCGGGCAGTTCCATAGCTACGCCGCTAGCGTTCAGGTATGGGGCTATGGCACCGGTGTGTATGTCAAAATCGGATTTGATAGTTGCCGCTTTGAATACCGAGTAAGCATCGGGCATAGTATTTCTGAGTAGCAAGATGTTGGTGTCCACGGTGGCATCAAACACATCCGGCCCCATGTCGAGCAGTTGAATGGGTTGGGTATATCCAATCAAGTAATCCCTCAACTTTTTGCCATACGCTGCACGCATCCATTTGTTGGAGGTAATAAGACAGCCATGCCCGCCGTTTTTCAACAGTTGATTCGCTTTTTCATAGAACAGACAGTAAATATCCCCTGTCCTGATAAAACTGTCAAAATTGCACGGTGCATACAAATGTCCCAATCTCCCGCCATCTCTTTGCAATTGAATATACGGCGGATTGCCAATGACGACATCAAAGCCGTCCGTAACCCCAAACATCCACTCCGGATCGAACCAATCCGCGCTTGCGTTCTGGTCATAAGGGTCCCAAGCGGCGACTTTATTCGCATCATCGGCGGGCATCCCGATATGGCGTAATTCCGTCGCCAATTCTTGTCTCAATTTTTTGTCCGCTCGTTTACAGTCGAGTTTCTGTGAGCGTGTTGTGGCGTGAAAATGCCGCTCGCGGTTCTCACTCAATTTCCCTTCCAATGCTTTCGCCCTGGGGCTGGTCAGGGTTCGTTCGCCTTCGAGACCGATTAGCGTATTTGCCGCGATAAAGCGTGTCTCCAGATTCGGCAACGGCTTAATCCCAAAGTTATCTGCGGCCCTATCCGGCTCCTGCTCAATGGCAAGGGAGATGAAGAAGCGGAGTTTGGCAATTTGGCAGGCGATGGATTGAATGTCCACACCAAAGATGCTGTTTTGGATCAGATACAACTTCCGTCCGAAATCCGAATCGCGGTACCGTTTGAAAGTTTCGTTGATTTCGAGGAGTGCCTCACGGCGTATGTGGTCATCTGCCGTATCGAACGCATCCGCCGCGCGCTGGGCGGCACGTTCCTTTTGCAATGTCTCCCATCGGGTGTTATCGGGGTCCAGCCGTCGTAGGGCAAGCGTCAGTTTATGCAGTATCCCCATCGGAAACGCCCCGGAACCGACGGCGGGGTCAAGTATCTTCAGTTCTGAAATTGCCCGCACAACCCGGTCCGATTCACAGCTATCGAACCGTTCGCTCGCATCGTCAAACGCCTTCGCATAATCGAACAGATAGCACAACCGATCGTCCCAAAACTTCGGGTCTCCGTCCGTCGGCGACACCCGTCCTGCAAGCGTAGCTACTAACGCCTCCTCTACCATGTAGTCCACTATGGCACGTGGGGTGTAATAGGAACCGGTCTGCCTCCGTGCTGTCGCGCCGGTTTCAGGGTTATACGCAGCGAGCAGGTTTTCAAACACCTTACCGAGCAGCTCCGGATCCAATGCGACCTCCTGCTCTATCGGTGTGTTTTCCTCAACGGTGAACTTGTACCGTTCCAATAGGGGAATCAGACCGTAATCATCATCGAAGAAGAGACGGTTAGGAATACTTAATTGACTGTAATGCACATCGGAGAAGCAATCCACCCGGTAGCCACCATCCCGTGTCGCCTCCTCGCTGTCGAGACAATCGAATAAGCCACCGTTGATAAATGGTGTTTGGGCGAACAGTCCGATCAGCTTGTCGGGATTGGCTATCTGGTCTTTGTAGCGATACCGTGAGAAATTGCGATGAACCGGGTTGCCCCCTTCGCTAAAGCCACGCTTCTCTATCTCCGTGTTCAGCGTGGCAAAAAACAGGTTCTGTAGCACCGCCCGGTAGTAGGAATCGCCCGTGCCCCGGTCATAGTCTTTCAGCAATGGGGCGATGTGCGTTTCGTTGAACAGTTCATCGGCGACCAGTCCCTTCTCTTTGATAAACCAGACGAACAGCAGCCGCGTGATTAAGCGGATGACGTGCTCCTCCTGTTTCAAGGTACGATTTTCGTTTGTGGGGAACTTCCCTTCATCAACTGCCCATTCAAACCAAGCGAACAATTCCCGGTAGAACTGCTTATTGAGTGCTTCGGTGTCCAGTCGAGCGAGCCAAGCCTCGAGCAAACCATCGAAGTTTTTCGGTTGATGGTTGGCATCCATCCACTTCGCGCACGCCCCCAGCGAAAGTTCAGATAAAATGTCCAGATGCGCTCTGTGTGGATTATCCGGACGAATATCCTTGATCAGGGTTACTTTTTCAAGGACCTCTTTGGAGGTATCCCGCTGGTTTGGACGGCGACCGACAAAAGCTATGGTCAAACGACGTTCAATACGGAAGAGAACCACCGTTGGGATGGACAGCCGCTTGTTGATCTCTCTCGTAAACTGGGCGTATTTGCTCCGAGGATAGTCGTTACCTTCCAACTCGACCGTAAAGAAAAGAAAGCTCTTTATCAAACCTTTATCAAAGGGCCGTGATTTAAAGAGGTCTGGCTGACTGTCCGCAATTTCATCATTGGTAACTTGAAAAACTAGCTCTACCGATGTGGCGTTGTTGCGGAATTCTTGTTCCGTTTTGGTGTTTTTGTTCTCGACTGGAAAACTATGAATAAAGTCATCTGCTGTACCCGAAAGTTTCACAGTGCGTTGGCTCCGATAACCCAAAACCGCCAGCAGCTCCTTTGAGGTTTCTAGAAAATCGCCGAAGGGTATTTTCGCTAAAGCAGATTCAATTTCGCTCTTTTTGATTTCTTGGTCAGTCATGTGCTTTGCTCCTATTTATTATTTATAACGCAAATTGCCCCCTACCCTAAGAGCAACCGTAGGGATGGGGCTTGTGCCTGCCTTTTCATAGGATCTGGGCAAATCAGGCAGATTTTCGCCCCAATGGTGTCCTATATTGGTAAAAAAACTCGGTTTCTAACCCTTTGGGGTGAGCGGTTGTAAATCCCGATTTATCAGGAGGACCTTCCTTACTTAATCAAGGTGCCCACTCAGGTTACTCTAAACCAAAGTCAAAAACCGCCGTATCCTCCGACTTTCCCTCCGGAGTCTCACCTTGACTTGGCCCTGTCTGTTCAGCCGTGGGGGTTTGCTCAGGAGCAGGCTCCAGCCTAGGCGAAATCGCCCCAAGAATGGTGAGCAACACAATCAGTATAACTGATAGACTAGTGACCGTAAGCGCGACAGGACGTTTCATCAAAGAAGTCCGCTCCTTCTTATCCAAAAAGGGGAGGAACAGAAGCAGGATAAACCCAACGGTGGGAATCACAAAAGTGCCAACCACCTCAAGGGGTCCCTCAAAATACTTGAGAAGTTGGAACAAAAACAGGAAATACCACTCCGGGCGTGGGTCGTAACTGGCATCCGTGGGGTCGGCAAGCTCTTCAAGCGGCACGGGGATAAAGATCGCCATCGCAGCGAGGATGATGAATAAGATAAGGATAGCGACAGCATCCTCAAAGAGCTGATCCGGGTAAAACGGTTTACCCGACTGCATATCTTTGTGGGTATTCTTGGGGGTTCCCGCCGAACCGTAATAGCGTACGAAGAATAGATGTACACCGACCAACCCAAAAGCGAGCCATGGCAGCCAAATTGTGTGCAGAGCATAAAACCGAGTGAGGGTAACCGCACCAATCTCCTCCCCCCCACGGAGGACCTTCCCGACAAAATCCCCGATGATAGGGGTTGTACCGGCAATTTTAACTCCAACCACGGTCGCCCAGTACGCCTTCTGATCCCACGGCAACAGATAACCTGTGAAACCGAATCCCAAAACGATCAGGAGCATCAAGACTCCGGTTATCCACGTTATCTCTCTTGGAGGTTTATAGGATGCGTAAACCACAACGCGTAACAGGTGTAAGCACACGACAATCACCATAGCACTGGCACCCCAATGGTGCAACCCGCGCACAAAGCCGCCGAAAGCTACCTCCTTGCTGATGTAATTTACAGCGTTATAAGCGTGGTCGGGCGAAGGCGAATAGTAAAACGCTAAAAACGCCCCGGTAATAGCTTGAAGAATCAGCAGAAAGGCTGCCATGCTCCCCAGAGAGAAAAGCCAATTGATATGCTTCGGTAGCGGCTTCTTGAGGTGATTTTCCACATCTCTGATAGGCAATCGATCCGCCAAAAATATACCCATTCGACTTTTCATCGGTGTGATTCCTCCTTGAAAATGTGCCCGGTTGAACGTTCGTTGACCCTTGTGTAAATTATACAACCGGAGCAGACAAAACTCAACATCAAAACCGGGCCTGTCACCCGACCATAAGCGATTCGCAATGAGTCATTACACACTTATTTAACGCCGAGAACGCGGGAATATAGAGGATATGGAGGAGAGAATAAGGAAACCCTGTGCACCCTGCGTCTCTGCGGTTGATTTAAGCCAGTAAGACGGATTCTAAAAAATGAACGTTGAAGCACGCCCTTTGTAATTGCTCCTCTCACGGTTAGTTGCGTAGAGAACGCAGATTGCCAAAGAGGAGGGCGTTTGCAGCCAGCAAAATCTGCTTGATTCAACTTCAAAAAACGTGCTATAATTTGCTCTTGAGAGGATCTCAAGGTATCAAGAACGAGGAACGAAACCATAATGAAAATCACAGAAATAGAAACCATTGCGTTGACAGATCCGGGCAAAGCGGACGAGACTCTAGTGCGCGTACATACCGACGAGGGCATCACCGGGATCGGACAGGCTGAATCCCCGTCACTGGTGATTGATGCCATTGTTCGCACCGATGGCGGCTTACAGGGGCTTCTGTACGGCGAGGATCCGCTGCAGGTTGAACGTCTCTGGCAGAAGATGTACTCCGCTACAGGCTTATTTGGACGACGCGGCGTTACCATTGCAGCCATCGGAGCGGTAGAGACCGCACTCTGGGATATTGCGGGCAAAACACTCGGTAAGCCGGTCTGCGAACTGATCTGGCACGCCTGCTGTACCGTGCGGGAAACCGGCGAGATTAAGAAGAAGGTGATGCCCTATGCGACCGTCTACCCACCGGGTGAGGATGTAGCAGAGATTGTCGAGCGTTTCACGCTGGCAAAGGAACGAAATTTCTACGCAATGAAACTGGAGGAGTGGCCCGGCGGTTTCGGGCATGTCAACGTACAGCGGGACGCTGAAATTGTGGGTGCTGTCCGCGAGACCATCGGTGAGGACCGGGAAATCCTTATCGATGTACAGAATTGCTGGTACGAGGTCGGACAAGCTATCGCCTCGATCCGCGCGATTGAGGAATACCGCCCGTTTTTCATCGAAGCCCCCCTGCCGGCGGATAATCTCGCCGGGTACGCTCGATTGGCGGATGCAGTAGATACCCGCATTGCCGTAGGCGATTGGGGCTTCACCACACGGTTTGAGTTTGAGGATATTATGGAGAAGGGACGTGTGGATGTGGTCCAGCCTAGTTCAGTCCGCTCAGGCGGGATTCGAGAGATAGCGCGGATTGCTGAGGCAGCCTATCGCAGAGGGTTGATTTGTGTACCACATGCTTGGTGTCACGTCGTCGGCGTGGCGGCAGAAATCCATCTCGCTGCGGTGCTTCCGAATATGCCGTATTTCGAGACACCCATCGCATTTCCGGATTCACCAATCATCTCCGAACTCCTGACACCAACGGTAGAGGTTGATGCAGACGGATTTATCCAAGTGCCCGACCGTCCGGGATTGGGGTTTGAGCTAAATGAAGATGTAGTGAAACACTTCCGGGTTGCCCCCCATTAAAGCAGTGGCATACTCCGTCGTCATGTTCTCGGTATTTTCGATTTTGGAAAATCAACCGACAGCTGTCCGGAATCGTCTCTGATGTGTAAACAAGGGGTTGGGAGACCCAACCCATACGGAGGACCATGCGTTTGTGCAAAACCTTCGATTATCTGGTTGCAATGAAATGTCAGAGGAGCGATATGTATATCGGGGAGCGGTACGTATATATTTTAACAGGTATATTTTAACAGGAGTTGCTAAAGCCCCAACGGGGGCATAGGGCACAACCTGCGCTATTTTTAATAGGTCAATTCTCCAAAATCGACATATCTGACAACTAGCAAGGGAGATTCGATGCAAGTTGTTTTGAATCCCGATGAAATCGGGACCATTCAAGTCGCCGACAGCATCACCAAACTCGGTCCCCAATTCCGGGGAACCGTGCTCGTAGTCGGCTCCCACGGTGGCAGCTACTGCGGGTATCTGGCAGCACTCGCAGGCTTGCGCGGTGTGATTTTCAATGATGCGGGTGTCGGGATGGATAGCGCGGGCATCGGGGCCCTCGATTACCTACAGTTACTAGGGATGGCAGCAGCAGCGGTTGGCCATACATCGGCACGTATCGGAGATGGTGCTGACATGCTCGCACGCGGACAGATTAGTCACTGCAATACAGTCGCCATCTCCCTCGGATGTGTGATAGGTCAGACCTGCCGAGAAGCAGCAGAAATTATGCAACGCGGCAACGCATTTGAAAGCGAGGCACCGGCCTACGAGGAAACGCGCAAATTGCTGCGTGAAGTGCCGGTGAGAGTGCTTGCCTGCGACTCAGCATCGCTTGTCACGCCCGACGATGCCGGGGCACTCATCATTACAGGTTCGCATGGTGGGAGACTTGCTGGTAGACCCGGTTATGGACTTGCAGTACAGGCACGAGGCGCAGTGTTCAACGATGCCGGCGTCGGGATAGATAGGGCTGGGGTTCAGCGTCTCAGAATCCTTGACCAAAATTCCACTCCGGCGGCCACAGTTGACACCATGACCGCTCGCATCGGCGATGCGCGTTCAGCATGGCGGAGCGGAGTCATCTCACATATCAACACGCAAGCTGCCAAACGCGGTGCCACCATCGGCATGACGGTGCCCGCCTTCGCAGAATTGCTTACTTCGTAACTGAGGGCAAGGAGGATTTATGTCTTCATTTCGACAGATGAACGGCGGACAAGGGCTCGCCGAAATGCTCAAGTGCCATAACCCCGCCCCGATGTTCGGTATGGCTGGGTTCCAGCTATTGCCCTTTTACGACGCAGTGCGCGAACTCGGGCTCAAACATACACTCATCAACGACGAGCGGTGCGGTGTGTTCGCCGCCGACGCATGGGCACGAGTGACCGGACGCCCCGGTATCTGCGACGCCACGCTCGGTCCGGGAGCCACAAATTTAGTGACCGGACTCGTCGAGTCGTTGAATGCGGGGGTGCCCCTCATCGTTATCGTTGGCAACAGCAATCGTGCCCATTCTTGGAAAAATATGACCCAGGAGGCACGCCAGTCGGAGATTCTCGCCCCATCGGTCAAGGCGTTGATTCGGATCGAAGATGGGCTTCGCATCCCCGAACTGGTGCGACGTGCCTACGCCATCGCCACCTCCGGGCGACCAGGCCCCGTCGTTCTGGATGTCCCCGAAGACGTGGCACATGGAGAATTTGACTACCCAAGCGATGAGTTTTATGCCGATCCAGCAACCATCCGCATCCCAGCCCAGCGGCCCCGTCCGGGGCGCGAAGCGGTTGCACGAGCCATAGCACAGTTCCGTCGCTCCAAGCGACCGATCATACTCGCCGGAGGTGGCATCCATCTCTCAGGTGCCTATGAAGCACTGCTCAAATTCGCCGAAGATTTCAGCGTTCCGGTTGCTCAGACATTGAGCGGGAAGGGTGCCATTCCGTGTACACATCCACTGAGTGTAGGGCTATTCGGTCGGTGGTCTCGGATTGCCAACGACCTAATCGAAACTTCAGATTGCATCCTCGCAGTCGGCTGCAAAATGGGCGAGATTGCCACCAAACGCTACGCCCTAATGCCGCGGGGTGTTCCGTTCATCCATCTCGATATCGTGGCGGAGGAAATTGGACGCACGACCCCCACGGAAGTCGCGCTTTGGGGAGATGCCGCTGAAGGATTGCTCGACCTCCACGCTAGCCTTGCTAACGACGCCGAAACCTTACAGACCCAACACACAACCTACCTAGCGGAAGTGGCACAGCGAATGGCAGCTTGGCGGGCAGAGGCAGAACCGCGCTACGCCTCCGAAGAACGTCCAATTCACATGGCGAGATTGGTCCGCGAACTGCAAGGCGTCATGCCCGATGACGGGATTCTTGTCGTTGATGGCGGATTTGCCGCCCATTGGACTGGATTGCTCTACGACTCAACCCGCGCGGGACGTTCCTACATCGCAAATCGAGGATTCGCCTCCATCGGATACGGGCTACCGGGAACTATCGGTGCACAGCTTGCTGCGCCAGATTCACCGGTGGTCGGGCTTACCGGCGATGCCGGATTCAACATGATGCTTGGGGAACTTGAGACAGCGCGCCGTCTCGGTCTCGGTTTCACCCTTGCCATCGTGAACAACGCCGCCTCCGGCTACGTCAAGGCCCTCCAGCACAGTCTGTACGGCGGACGCTATCAATCAAGCGATTTAAGTGAAACCCATTATGCAAACGTCGCTCGTGAGCTCGGGTGCCACGGTATTCGGGTGTCAGAACCTTCCAAACTAGGGGCAGCATTCGCCAAAGGCATCGCTGCACACGATATACCCACCATCATTGACGTGATTGTGACTCGAGATCCGGCAAAAATGTTGCCCGGCGTCGATAGCCGGACCGCACCGGTGCAGAAGGGCGATAGACCCGCATAATAGCATAATAGGAGGACTGACATGCAGGCGATGGGTAGATTCCTAGTTACCTTGGTAGCTCCGGTATTCGTTGTAGCAGGGCTTCGCTGCGGCATCGTCATGCCAGATATCGATCAATGGACCAACCTGCTACTCCACCGCTCCATCATCACGCACAGTCCACTGATTCCCCTTATACTGTTTTTACTGGCATTAAGAATTCGCTTTGGACTACACGCGTTTGCGATGGGTATCAGTATCGGTTTCGCTGTCCACCACGCCTTTGATCTATTCCCAAAGGGTTGGAAAGGTGCTGCTCTTATAAGCATTCCTTTCTATGGCTGGACCCCGGGGTTATTCTCATGGATATGGATTGCGTTTAGCACGCTGGCTTGCACGTATCTCGCTGCTCGGTCAGTGCAAGGGTGGCTAGATAGGATATGGTATCTGCTTGGATTTATCTATATTTTCATATTGACCGCGCCAAAAGAACATACTTGGTTCGGTCCTGTCGTTGCGCTCTTAATTGCTGTCATTGTGTTAGGGCGGACGGTGCTGCTTCGACAAGCAAAGACTGAGACTTGAGGCGATAGATGAGGCCTTGGGGAGGAAACAAACATGACGTTCACAACAGAGAAACAGCTTGAGATGCTACGCTCGATGCAGACCATCCGTCGCTTTGAGGAGCGAGCATCTGATGACTATCAGGCGGGTGCCATCTACGGCGTCGTGCACTGCTACATCGGTGAGGAAGCTGTCGCTGTAGGGGTGTGTGCAGCACTGAATAGAGATGACCAGATCATCAGCACCCACCGCGGGCACGGACATTGTCTCGCCAAGGGTGCCGATCTGAATCGGATGATGGCTGAACTGTACGGCAGACAAACTGGTTACTGCAAAGGCAAAGGCGGCTCCATGCACATCGCCGATTTCAGCATCGGCATGTTGGGAGCCAACGGCATTGTCGCCGGCGGCATTCCTATCGTAACCGGTGCCGGCCTGGCTGCCCAACTCGAAGGCAAGGGCCGTGTCGCCGTTTCCTTCTTTGGGGACGGTGCTTCGAACGCAGGTCCGTTCCACGAATCGATCAACATCGCTGCTACGTGGAAACTGCCGATGCTCTACGTCTGCGAGAACAATCTCTATTCCGCCGGCACCACAGCAGCCGAAACCTTAGCCCTTAGTGACGTGGCAGCCCGCGCCGCCGGCTATGGCATTCCGGGGGTGGTCGTTGATGGCAACGATGTGATGGCGGTCTATGAAGCTGCGGAAGCCGCGGTCGGCCGGGCGCGTGCGGGCCAAGGGCCCACTCTCATCGAGTGCAAGACCTATCGTTGGCGCGGACATACCGAGAGACCGGGGCAAACGGACCCACGTCCGCAAGAAGAAATTGAAGCGTGGCGGCAGCGGGATCCCATCAACCGCTTTGCGACGAACCTAATGGATCAAGGACTTTTGACCGAGGAAGGGTGGCAAAAAATGAACACTGAAATCCTCAGAGCAATTGAGGACGCGGTCAAATTTGCCGAGGAAAGCCCATTTCCAGATCCAGAGGCGGCTGTCGAAGATATCTTCGCCGAATAATCAGACACTTTTTTCTAGATTAATCCAAGTTGCTAGATAACCCATAGGTCAAGTTTCCTTACTCGACATCTACTAGAAACAACTTATAGACGGAACACCAACCTGTAGGGGTTGGGTTTCCTCTCAAAATAAATAACACTGTTCGTAGTAGCGCAATTCATGGCGCGTTTGTCCCTATCTATGCCCTCCGCTAAAGCCGAGATCCAACACCTTTTTCATTCATATCAATTGGCGGAGATTGGCGGAGGGTATTTTTCAACCATGAATCTACCCGAATCTTCGCTAATTGCTATTCACACGAGCCAACAGATTTTCCCGAACGTTCAATCGTTTCTCAATCCGTCGCCCCCGATTCATCGGGCATTGAGAGGTATCTTCACCGAATTTGTAATCGTGAGGCAGAGCCTGCCCTCACTGAAATCGGGGGCACCTAAACTACCAAATGCACCCACATAGGCCCTCTGTCGGTCGATTTTCCAAAGTCGAGACTATGGATATTTGGGTTCGAGATAAGAATCTCGACCGGCAAGGCTTCGAGGGTTCAACTGCGTAAGACCTGATAGGTTTAAATTAGGTAGCAGCTTAGATTAAATTACACGCACTGTCGCCGGACTCAACCGCTCACCTCTATCATGCACCCAGAGACAGACAAAATAACAAAGGGTATCGCGAACCCACCTATCATCTTCTTTGACGGTGTGTGCGGTATGTGCAACCGATTCGTAGATCTGATCTTGAGAATTGACAGCAAACAGATTTTCAGATTCGCGCCAATTCAAGGTGAAACTGCCAAGCAATTGCTACCGCCACTTTCCGAAGCACCTCAAAAGTGGTCTATGCTCTATTTAGACGAGCAGGGAATTTATGAGAGATCAGATGCTTTTCTGGAGGTATATCGCCGTTTGGGAGGGGTATGGTGGTTCTTGAACCTGTTGCGTCTTGTCCCACGAGGTATGCGGGATTTCGTTTATCGAACTGTCGCTCGAAATCGATACCGATGGTTCGGGCAGAGAGATACATGTCGAATTCCGAGCCCCGAAGAGAAATGCCGTTTTCTTCCGTGAAATCCTTTCAATCCTAATCGAAAATTATGGAGGGCAACCTATTATGCGAAAAATCTCGTATGCACAAGCCGGAACTGACGCGCTCATCGAAGAGATGCAGCGGGATGCAGCTACATTTCACCTCGCAACTAGCGCGCCGGACGAACTGGTCAATGAATTTGGCACCGAACGGGTGCGTGCCACACCCATCGCCGAAGGTGCGTTTACAGGCATTGCCATCGGCGCAGCAGGGTCCGGCTATCGACCGATCATCAACTGGGGCATGATAACATTTTCCTTTGTCGCCATGGACCAAATCGTGAATCAGGCAGCGAAAATTCACTATATGTTTGGGGGCCAAGCGAAGTTTCCCATCACATTTCGCGCCTCGGTCGGAGGCGGCAGGCGGGTTGCTGCTCAACATTCCCAGAGCCCTTATTCAATGTTTATGAATCTTGCGGGATTGAAGATGGTGTTGCCTTCAACACCTTACGATATGAAAGGATTGCTCAAATCCGCCATCCGCGACGATAACCCCGTCATCTCGTTTGAATCCAATCGGCTCATGGGCGTTGAAGGTGAGGTGCCGGAGGAGGACTACACCGTGCCATTGGGGGTCGCTGACACCAAACGGGAAGGGGGCGATGTCACATTGGTGGCATTGGCTTGGCTCGTGCACGAGGGACTTGCCGCAGCCAGAACACTTGAGAAAGAGGGCGTTTCCGTTGAAGTCATTGATCCGCGCACCCTCGTGCCTCTGGATGAGGCAGCAATTTGTGCCTCTGTGCAGAAAACCGGTAGGTTGGTCATCGCTGACGAGGCGGGTCCCACCGCAGGGGCGTCGGCAGAGATCGTGACTGTAGTCACTGAGGATAGGGAGACCTTTACAAAGCTGAAAGCACCGCCCAAGCGTGTCTGTGCATTGCACGTACCGATACCGTATAGCCCCGGACTCGAAGACCATGTATTCCCGGATCGGGATAACATCGTTGCAGGTATAAGAGAAGTTCTTGCAGATACCTAGCCCTCTCTCCGCCGACCGTCTTGGCTGAGTAAGCCCGTACGGTTGCGAGTCAGTTCATGGTGCCTCGGTTCTGTTGACATTAATCGAAGATAGCTAGAACATTACACAACAGAATACCAGACGCTGTTGCGCCACATGATTGACTCAATCCGTCAGGAATGTTGCGCTATAGTCCGGGTATTTTGTTGAGATATGAATATAGATCCATAGGTTGAGTGTAGCGAAATCCCGATTTACCAGGGTTGAGACTATACTACAAATTGTTAACATTTTACAGATTGCTAATTGGCAACAGCAAAATGTCAACACGTCCTAGATTCACCCGCCGCACTCCTTACCCACGGCGCGGTATCACGATAACGTTTCAAGTTATCCCCGATCTAACCACTTGTATGCCGCCGTGGCATTCCTCCAAAAATACTTCTCAGCGGCGACGACCCCCTTGGTATTGAAGTATTGGGATACAATGCGCTGTACCGTCGCATAGTCGGCAAAGCGTTCAGATACGGGCCAATTGCTTCCGTAGACCAACCGATCCGCCCCAAATGCGTCCCACAGTACATCCACCGTCGGTGCATAGTAGGCCACATCGGTAGGTGAGGGCTTGTCTTGCGTATTTTCCACTAATCCTGATACCTTACAGTAGACATGGTCGTTTTCCGCTGCCCTCTGCATTCCTTCAACCCACGCCGCATCTGGTGCCTTCCCATCAATAGGCACACCGGCAACATGGTTAATGACAATACGCAGTTCAGGGATTTTCGATGCTAGTGCGGCGACGCTCGGCAAATCACCTGGCGATGATAAAAGGTCTACCGATAAATCCTTCGCAGCCAACCGCTCAATGTTCGTGAGATTTCCACTGCTTACAACCGCCCCGATATCTATCCCTCGAAGCCGTACACCCCGGAAAAGTGGGTTCGCGGCATAGCGTTCAAGATTACCCTCAAAATCCGCCGAGTCAATGTCTAAATTCCCAATAAATCCAACAATAAATGGTTCATTTTCCGCAAGGTCAAGTATCCATTGGTTATCCTCAACCCATGTGCTCGCTTCAACAACGACGGTTCCAGTTACACCTTCAGGAATGGCAAGTGCCTTGTGGTGCTCCGGGTACACAGGACGATAAAGCACGTCATCGTCAGGGTCGGGCCAAGGTATGCCCTCGGGCCGCGTTGGATCATAGAAATGTGTATGTGTGTCAATAATCATTCGCTACCTCCATTATTGAATTTCTCCTAGTATGAATTAGGGGTTACGCACTTCAGCTGGCAGTCGCGCAATTTAGTGAGCGGAGCTAGGGAACGCGGATCGCCGTTCCCTACGAAATGATGTATCCCCGGTTTGTAATGTTTGCGGGCACCCCCAAGGGGTGCCCTGATGTCTGTCAATCTTGGCAAATTAACGGTCTTGTGTCAAGATATGAACCTCGATTTACTTACTACGAGGCTTTGAACGTTCAACTGCGTAACTCCTAATGAATTGTCTCCTACGAGATCGCTGGCACGCGCACCGGTTGACGTTCACGCGATGATTGGTTCGCAGCAATCGACACCGCTGCCGATTTGAGTCCATCTGCATAGGAAGACCGGATCACCGATCTGTCCCCCGTCTGAATCGCTCGGATAAACGCCTCATCAATCGAGAAGGGTTGCCCATCGGGCACCGCAATCGTCGCCGCGTCTGCGGGAACGATTCGCACATCCCCCCAACCGAGCTGAACGGTGTAGTGCCCTTCGACGATAAAATCGGTGCGCGATCCGCCGCCACCATTAATCAACGCTGAACTAGTCGAAATATAACCAACTGCCCCACTCTCAAACTCAAGCGTAACTACCTCCGCATCAGGAATCGTATGATTTTCCTGATCGACATTAATCTGCATGGCATCAATCTTATAGACCTCGACAATTTCACCGGCGGTGTACCGAATCATATCGAGTTGGTGAGTTGCCTGTTCATGAAGCATCCCCCCCGATTTTTCCATCACGCGCCACCAATGGTTAGGTCCCCCGGGAACACCTCCCCAACGATGGCAAGCAACCATACCGATGGTTTTATCCTTGAGGAAATCACGCGTAGCAGCTGCGACATTGCCATACCGTCCTTGATAGCCAACACAGGAAATTACGCCTGCTTTTTCAATAGCTTCCGCAATGCGAATCCCGGCCTCAAGTTCTAGCACAACCGGTTTTTGCACGAACAGATGAAGTCCTCGTTCCGCTGCGATTATTTCTGCATCGCAGTGAGCGAAGGGAGGTAGACAGAAATAGACAGCATCCAGATCCATTTCATCAAACATCTTGCGATAATCTGTGTATGCTCGTCCGCCGTAAGTTTCGACAGCCGCATTCGCACGCGACTCGTCAATATCACATAGAGCTGCGATACCCACATTTTCCATTTCTGCAAGGTTGCGGAGATGGCTATTTGCGATGCCGCCTGTTCCAACAAAACCGATTTTTACCGGATGACTCATGATGCCTCCTAAGGTGGGAGTCGAAAATCCATTGTCCCAATCATCAGATATCGAATAACTCAAGTTGTCGCCTAAAGCCCAAATACCCGGTCTTGGTTCATTGAGCCTAGAACAGTTTGGTGAGTGCCGGGTATTTGTGATAGGTGTCAAAACACACCACACCCGTAGGTCGAGCATCTTGCCCGACCTATAGCCCCAGTGGAGCGATATGTCTATAGAAAAATGTCGCTATTTTCTTTCGCTCCAGTTGCTTTGGGCCCCCGATCTTACCGGGGCGGAGTAGCATTTGAAAGGGGTGTGGGACAAAGAAAACCCGATACCTGATACCTAAATATGTTATGTAAGGTATCGAGATGGTTTTTCTTCCACATCACGCCCTACGTATTTTTAAGGGATAAGTCTTACTGGCTTTTAATAAAACGCAAGCCCCCCAGAGGATTAAGACGTAAAAAAAGAAAACGCGAAAGCGAGAGAATCGGCTTCCCGTCTTCCCCTTCGTAAGGGAAAGTTCCGGTTTCGTTTCTTGTTCCAATCCCGATGAAACCGTGAATCCACGATTCGGTAAGCATTCCCTTGGAAGGGCAAGGGAATCAGGGCTTACACCCCCCGCTTGCGCCTCCCCCTGCTTGGGGGGACTGAGGGGGTAAGTTAAATTCAGAGAAAAACCCCTATCTACTCATTGCGTTTTTTTATTTGCTCCTGCGGGGCGACAGGTGGTAATCTGCGTTATTCAATTATATCTAAAACTCCGCACAATGTAAAGCCATGATCAAGCACACAAGAATCGGCCTCAGGTGCATCCCCCTTGCCTGAAATTTAGGTGATTCGCTGCCTAAATTTTCAGCAGATTGCTGGAAAGTACATCAACGTTTTATAATGGGCACCCCGCAGCTAATCATCTTAAAAAATTCCGTCATCAACCCGCTATCACTGCCTTTCAGCCGCCTTCCCTTCTATAAAAAATACCCTCATCAATCACTGGCATTTTTTTTGCCTACGATTGATTATTAGGGTCAAGATTCGGTTCTTGGCATTGGAAAGATAAAGGATTTAAGTGCTACAGCCTTTCGTTAATCTTTCCGCCGCTTTACGGATAATTTACAATACGCCGACGAAGGTGCCCACCTATAAGGAGAAAAAAATGAAAAAATTCCCTCTGAGCGATTACAGGATTGCAGGAATTGTTCTGATTGTGACGCTATGTCTAGGTATGAACGCTTTCGCCTTAGATGGCTTTGTCGAAGGTGAAAAGATTGAAACTTCAAAGTATATTGCTGACACCATCTGGGTATTGGTTGCCGCCTGTCTGGTTTTCTTTATGCAGGCGGGATTTTCCATGGTCGAAGCGGGATTTACCCGTGCGAAAAATGCTGTCAATATCTTGATGAAAAATTTGATGGATTTCTCGATGGGGTCTATTGCTTACTGGGCGATCGGATTCGCAATTATGTTTGGCGATGGCAATAGCTTCCTCGGATTGAGTGGATGGTTTATCTCAGCAGAGACGAAAGGTTTCAGCGCACTGGAGTGGAGTTCTGTCCCAACGCTCTCTGCCTGGTTATTCCAACTGGTCTTCGCTGCCACCGCAGCGACAATCGTTTCCGGTGCAATGGCTGAACGCACCAAGTTCAGAAGCTATCTAATCTATAGCATCTTTATTACTGGTTTAATCTATCCAATCGTCGGACACTGGATCTGGGGAGGCGGTTGGCTGGCGAATCTAGGAATGTTGGATTTTGCGGGATCTACAGTCGTCCACTCAACCGGTGGCTGGCTCGCTTTAACAGGCGCAATCGTACTCGGTGCTCGCACAGGCAAATATGACGCAAATGGAAGGCCCCGTCCGATTCCCGGACATAACCTGCCGTTAGCAGCACTCGGTGTATTCATCCTATGGCTTGGATGGTTTGGCTTTAATTCAGGTAGCCAGATGGGGGCAGACGCAAAACCCATCGCCCTAATCGCTGTAACGACAAACATCGCTGCCGCAGCGGGCGCAATTCTAGCCATGATAACCGCTTGGTTCAAACTCAAGAAACCGGATGCCGGTATGGCACTCAACGGCGCACTTGCCGGACTCGTTGCGATTACTGCACCGTGTGCGTTTGTTACACCAGTAGCGGCAATAATTATTGGTGGGATTGCAGGTATTGTGGTCGTATTTTCGGTACTGATACTTGAAAACCTAAGAATTGATGACCCGGTTGGCGCAATTTCTGTACACGGCACTTGCGGGGCTTTGGGAACGCTCTTGCTTGGACTGTTCCACACAGAGCAAGGAATTCTCTACGCAGCGGATAAAGGCGCAGCTTTCAAGTTCTTCGGTGCCCAATTCATTGGTGTTGCTGCCGTGTTTGTGTGGTGTATGGTAACAGGCTTTATCCTATTTTACGGTATCAAAGCTATCGTCGGGTTGCGCGTTAGTGAAGAAGAAGAGTTGGCTGGATTGGATTACGGAGAACACGGTGCAAACGCGTATCCAGATTTTACAATATCTTCCATTAACTAGAAGATAGATAAACGTTGAAGTAAAAGCTATATCTGAACGCTTACGAATATACCACAACTTATCAGTTCCTCCTTGAATAACTGAGGCCAATAAGACTTCGATGTGGACAAAGGCGTCCATTCGTCGCTGGTGGAATAGCGACAAATGAACGCCTTTTTTTATTCGAGAAAAATCAACAGGCATTTGGTACGGTGGCGTAAACGCCACTGAGTCACTCGCTTCCGATACGACTAAATTGACCTACTCCCATACCCTAAAGGGTTAGGGATTCTGACCCGTCCCAATAGCGGTCAAATTAAAGGGTTTGGGCTGTGGGGTCTTGTCAACAAGATTAGATAAAATCGAAAAATTTCTGTTTACTTTTGAAACCTATGGTGTTATACTGCCTGACGAGAAGTCTGAAACTGTTTTCAAGCAGGTAATGATCGTCTAAACCCAAATGGAGGTCAAAATGCACCAACAACCACAGAATGTGTATAGGTTTCAAAAACATATAGTAAAACCTAGAAGGTTTTTAAGACACGGTAAGCCCAGAGTTGCTATAGGAATGCTGTTGGTACTGATGTTCTTAGCACTCCCGAAACTTGCTTTGGCTGAAGCCGCGCTCGATTCGGGCGACACCGCCTGGATGCTTACATCAACAGCACTGGTCCTATTCATGACCATTCCCGGTCTTGCCCTTTTCTATGGCGGACTCGTGCGCACCAAAAATGTCCTATCGCTATTGATGCAGTGTTTTTCGCTGACCGGGCTAATTACCATTATATGGATTGTGATTGGCTACAGTATCGCCTTTGATACAACAGGTATGGCGATGAAAGTGACCAATGCCCATTCATTTTTCGGCGGATTTGGCAAGGCTTTCCTTCGTGGTGTGAATGTGGATAGTGTATCAGGTACTATCCCGGAAACAGTATTTATCTGCTTCCAGTTGACCTTTGCCATCATCACACCGGCACTGATTGCAGGTGCCTTCGCCGAACGAATGAAATTCTCCGCCATGCTATGGTTCATGGGAATCTGGTCTATAATTGTGTACGCGCCAATTTGCCACATGACGTGGAGCGGGGATGGCTCATACTTTGGAGATGTGTTGGGCGCACTCGATTTTGCAGGCGGAACGGTGGTACACATTAACGCGGGTGTTGCTGCTCTGGTTGCCGCATTATTAATTGGCAAACGCCTCGGCTACCCGGAGACCCCCATGCCGCCTCACAACTTGACTCTGACAGTCATTGGTGCCTCTATGCTCTGGGTAGGCTGGTTCGGTTTCAATGCTGGCAGTGCTTTGGCCGCTGATGGTGCGGCGGGGATGGCAATGCTGGTAACGCAAATCTCTACAGGCACTGCCGCATTGGCTTGGATGTTTGTTGAGTGGATAAAGCACGGCAAGCCAAGCGTACTGGGGATTGTCACCGGTGCTGTCGCAGGGCTTGTGGCAATTACGCCGGCATCCGGCAGCGTTGGGCCACCAGGCGCGTTGGTCATCGGGTTGGCTTCAGGTGTAATCTGTTTTTGGGGTGCAACCAGCCTCAAGCGGCGCCTCGGATACGACGATTCACTCGATGCCTTTGGCGTACACGGCGTCGGTGGTATTGTTGGCTGCTTGTTGACCGGCATATTCGCTGCAAAGGGATTAGGTGGGCTGGCAGACATAAATATTGGTCAACAACTTGTCAGTCAGTTTATCAGCATCGTTGTGACTATACTTTGGAGCGGGATTGTCTCCTTCATCATTCTCAAGGTTGTTGATAGAACAGTTGGTTTACGCGTCAAATACAACGACGAGCGAGAAGGACTAGACCTCTCTCTCCACAATGAAAGCGGCTACAACCTATAGAATGACTCAAGTTGCTAGTAGTAGGCACACACCGTATGCCGTCCCCCCCTTCCTCCCGCTAAGGCCCCCCACCCCCCGCAAGCGGGGACGCAACCCGGTGGAGGGGCTTAGGGGAAAAGAACCGTGGGGTATTCGGGATTTGAGAGGGGTAACAGCACAGCGGAACGTGCCTACTACTGTATATTGAACAGTTCAAAACCAATGTTATTAATGCCAATAGCGGTTCCGCCTTTCAATAACACCATTTTTTGACGTGCTCCTACACCTAAAGGATCGGGATGCATATCCGGTCCTTTAGGCATGGAGCGTTCAACTGCGTAAGTCCTACTTCTTTACATGAACCGCTGTTTTTATCTGCGAAATCTGCGTTTTTCAGTCCCTTTTTCATAATTTCAGTCCCCTTTTCATCGGGTTTGATCATTATGAATCCGCAGTTCTGTATTACCCTTTACGCTCTTTCGTCAGACTCCGGTGGACAATTTCAATCCAGCGTCCCATCGAGATGAAACCGCTTCCCCAAGAACGCCACTTTTTGGGAAGTCCCGCCGCTTTAATTTTATCCAGACTTTCCCCTGCTTCTATCTGATCTCGAACTATATCCATTGTCGCCACAAGCGTCTGGTGATAAGTCTTGAGGTCACCAATATCCGAAAGTGGACCGTGTCCCGGAATCAGCTTCACATCAGATGGGAGTTCGGTTAAGAGCACCTCAATATGCTTTATTAATCCCTCCACATCCCCGCCGCTGTCCAAATCAATATAGGGAAATCGACCCGAGAAAAAGAGATCTCCCATATGCACAACGTTCGATCCGGTGAAGAAAATGACGCTGTCCCCATCCGTATGACTATTTGGAAAGTGAATAACGCGAATATCTTCACCGTTGAAGTGAATAGACAACGAATCATCGAATGTGACAACCGGCAAGGCTTCTTTAGGCGGAGATTTCATCTGCAGCCGTTTTCGGACATTGGCATGAGAGATGATGGGCACCTCAGCTCCGAAGACGACGTTGCCGCCGGTGTGATCACCGTGGAAGTGGGTATTGATCAGAAATTTTAACGGACCCTCCCCCAGTTCTTTGAGCGCGTTCCGAATCTTTTCCGCCAGCGGCGCGAATTGGTCGTCAACGAGCAGAATTCCGTCAGGTCCCACCGATACGCCGATATTCCCACCAGCCCCTTCCAGCATATAGATGTTGCCGGCAACGTGAGTGGTTTTAATTTTAATCCTTGCGAAATCCATTGGTGCCCAAGCAGCAACACACATAAAAACGGCAAGCGTCGCAGCGATTGCATAAGCCAGACGTTTCATAGATTTTCCTTTTAAACTCATTTCGCCTGTAAAGCCTGATGAGCGAGCATCCGCAGGCGGTCCGCATCCGACAGGTACAGCTCAATCTGCTCGGCAAATTCGGAGAGGGTTTCCTCCACAGTTGCCGTTGTGGTATCAAGGCTAAACTTTCTACGGATTAGCGAGGCTTGGTACTCCTCGTCGAACCGTTGTAGGACATATTCGATATCCTTCTCCTGTAGGACACCGAGCGGTTGTGGATTTTCTCGCAGCCGTTGCGCGATGACTTCGGCTGACGCTTTGAGCAGGATAAGCACCGTATCAGGTGCTTCCTTCATAATCGTTTTCTCCACCGCTCGCGCTAACGTCGTGCGCTCGGCATATTCGCCTTTGCCACCGTAACCATAATACAACGGCGCATAGACCGCCTCCTCAATATGAAAACCTGTCATGTTGTGGTCCGGATCAGCATAAAACGCAGGTTGAAGATGATACTCAATAATATAACGCTGGAACATCTCCTTGAGCCGCGGACTCAGTGCCATAAATTGATCCCGATCTTCTGCTGTTAATTCAGAAGAGGGGATGGTAAAATGGTCATGGAAGCCGCGAGCACCACCCAGTGTGCTGTCAATCCATTTCACAATTTCATTGGCTAACGTTGTCTTACCGGCATATTCACAGCCGACGAGGATAAGCTTCATAATTTCTCCTCCTAAACAGCAACCCTTGTAGTTGCCTGCTTTGGGCAGACACAAAACCTGCCCCTACAAAAGTGACGCGGGATATAGCCGCCCAAAAATACCGATGGAACGATGGGCGGTACTGGTTCTCAATCGTTGGTTTGACTCAGTATAACAGGGACCTGAATTCCTGTCAACAACGCAAATAGCGAGTTAGATAACCCAAGTTACCACTAACCCAATGGAAGTTGATTCGTTTATGAGTCCATGTCCTGTTGCTCGATGAACTAATTTATTGACGAACCAATACACTAAAATAGATATACAGGAGATACCAGATGCCTACCACAAAATGTTTTGAACATCCGAAGACTCCATTTCCCGTCGGGGTCGAGTACTACCGTGCACCCACTCCCAAGCCCGACTGCTGGGATAAAGACTTCGACCGATTGAGCGCAGCAGGTTTCCGGATTGTACGCAGTTTTACTTACTGGAACTGGATGGAACCACGCCCGGGCCTCTACGAATTGGATGACTTCGACCTCCTGTTCGATTTGGCAGAAAAACACGGATTGTCCGTCTGGATCGACATCGTGCTGGGAACACACGGCGCGTGCCCGGAGTGGTTGACCCGTGAGCATCCTGATATGCGGGTCGTCAACTACCGTGGTCAACGCGCGGAGGCACACGCAGGGCCCGCCTATCCCCAAGGTGCGATGATCCACTGCTATGACCATCCCGCTTGGCGCGAGTATGGCGGTGGACTGTTGCGCCATGTCGTTCACCGCTACAAGGACCGTTCCAACCTACTAATCTGGGGACTCTGGGATGGGGTCAACTTGGCATCGGTGTGGAGTCGAGATAGCGATGGCTACCCGTGCTACTGCGAAAACACGATTGCTAAGTACAAAGAGTGGCTGCGCGAGCGATTCACGCTGGACGCCCTTAATACCCGTTTCTCACGCCGCTACCGCCGTTGGGAAGATGTGGAGCCGCCCCGATCCGATCAGAATGTCGTTGAGATGCTGCTCTACCGCGAATTTCACTATGAAAACTTGGCAAATCATCTGCAATGGATGGTGGACGAAGTCAAGGGAATTGACCCCTATCATGAGGTGCGATCACACGGTGGCTGGTCTCCACGAACTTGGGATGAGCGATGTGCGCGGATTGTGGATAGCTGGGGGATGTCAATGCCATCTAACAATCTACTCACATCAGATGACCCTTACCAGATTGCGGATCGAGCGTTCAGTTTCGACTGGGCGCGGAGTGCCGGACGCAACGGACGTTGGTGGAATGAAGAAATCTACGCAGGCATGTCGAGAGGCGGCGTCACATGGAAAAAGCAATCCGATCCGCGAGAACTGACTACGCTGCTCTGGATGACCTTAGCGAGCGGCGCCGCGGGGACGATGTTCTGGCAATATCGCCCCGAATATCTCAGTTTCGAGTCACCCGGCTACAACTTAGTTTCACTGGACGGTGAGCCGACAGCCCGTTTCGATGCGGTCGCGCGTGCTATCGCGCAGATTGAAGGATTCGCCGAACACCTGCCGTTGGAATGTCCACGGGCCGACGTAGGCATTGTATATCACCCCGAATCGCAAGAACTTTTCAGCTATAACGACGAATCCGACCGTTTCTTGGCAGATCTGCGTGGTGTGTACCGGACGCTCTGGGGGCATGGCATTTCTACGGATATTATCACACCGCGGATGGACTGGTCGGGATACCGGATGCTGTTTCTACCCAACGTCACACTGATGAACGCAGAGACACAGGAATGGATTGAACGGACGTTATTGGAAAGCCCAGAAACACATTTCGTGGCGGAGGGAAGTTTCGGTATGTACTCTGCCGATGGACAATCCAGCTATCGGCCGCCGGAAGGGTTCGCCGCCCGGTTCGGTGTGAGGGTGGCGGACTTCTCGGCGGTCACCCCACACGACATTGAGAGTGGACGGAATATCGTCGAAACCTCCTACGGGCAAGTAACTGTCTCGACACCGTGTGGGTATGCTATTCTAGAACCGCGTAACGATACCCGGTCCATAGCGTCTCTGGGCGACGATACCGTAGCCGTGCAGACCGGGGATCGGCGTTTCACATGGTTCGGCTTCACACTGTCGGCGGGATTCGGGAATATAGGGCAGGCCGACCTGGTTCTTGGACTGACGGAGGAGTTTGGAATATACCCCGCAGTATCAGTCGGAGGAGACCGCGTGGTGACGATTGTGCGAAAATCGCGTCGTGGCGGGTGGCTGCTGTTTGCTTTCAACGTTGAACCGCGGCAGGCGCATGTCACCCTACGTCCCAAATGGAGGACGAACTATGCCCATAACCTGTTGACTCATCGGGATGTGTCAATTACAGATGGTGCACTCCAGCTTGTCATCGAGCCTTGGGAAGTTGCGGTTATACACTGTGTGGAAGCATAAAACCAGTTTGACACGTCATTTAATCAATCAGGTGAATGTAATTAAAGGGAACATCATCGCTAAATTCGGGCGAGGTAAATCTCAGGGGCTTGGTTTCCAAGACCCACGAGTTGGCATACCCATTACGGGGAATTTAGGGATAGGGATGCCTTCAGCAAACCAAATGTCCCATCGCTCCAACGGAGCACTATGTCTATAAAACCGTAACACCTGCAACCCCGCGCGCTAGAGGAGCGCAATGTGTATCAAAACACATCACACCCGTAGGTCGGGCATCCTGCCCGAATAGCCCTAGCGGGGCGACAGGTATATAGCTAGTCGGAGACTCTTGGTCTCTGACCGTAATCAACGCTGGCTTTCAGGAGTCATCAAAATGATAAAACCAATTATCACCGCAGAAGAAGCTGTACAGATAGTACAAAGTGGGGATACCCTCGTTATCGGAGGGAGCGGCGCAGGACATGCCATCCCCGAATCGCTCATCAAGGCACTGGGGGGACGATTCCGGTCAACGCTGCAGCCACGCGACCTGACAGTCGTTCACATCAGCGGCATGGGCGATCAGGGCGAACTCGGCTTGGGACATCTCGCTGACCCGCGCCTAATTAAACGGGACATCGGCGGGCATTGGGGAATGTCGCCCCCAATGGCGAAACTCGCCATCGAAAACAAAACCGAGGCGTACAACCTCCCGCAGGGGGCGTTGTCATGCTTGATGCGGAGCATCGCCGCCGGTGCGCCGGGCTACGTGACTCATGTCGGCTTGCACACATTCGCAGACCCCCGAATCGAAGGCGGTAAACTCAACGCACGGACAACGGAAGATCTGGTCGAAGTGGTAACGTTGCGAGACAAGGAGTATCTGCTGTACCACAGCTTCCCCGTCAATGTCGCTTTTATCCGCGGCACCACCGCCGACCCCGACGGCAATATTTCAATGGAGGATGAAGCGGCCTATTTCGAGATGCTATCGGTTGCACAGGCGGCGAGGAATTCCGGGGGGAAGGTCATCGCACAGGTTAAGCGGACGGTTGGGAAACGCGGTATCGATCCCCGTATGGTCAAAATCCCCGGTATTCTTGTCGATGCTATTGTCCTTGCCCCAGATCAGAAACAGACCTACCAGATCGACTTCGATCCGGCACTGTGCGGCGATGCCCGTGACGGCGATCTGAGTATGGGACGACTGTCGCTTGATGAACGCAAAGTCATCGTCAAACGGGCGGCGTTGGAATTACGTCCGAATGCCATCGTGAATCTCGGATTCGGCATGCCCTTCGGCGTCGGAATGATTGCCGAAGAGAGCGGGATTAAAGATCAGATTACCCTCAGTATTGAGCAGGGTAGCTTGGGTGGCATCCCCGCAGGCGGACTCGATTCCGGTGCAATGTTTTATCCAATGGCAATCTTGGATCAGCCCTACCAGTTCGATTCATATCAGGGTGGGGGCATCGACATCGCATTTCTCTCCCATGCCCAAGTCGATGGATACGGCAACGTGAACGTCAGCAAGTTTGGCAACCGTATCCCCGGCTGCGGTGGTTTCATCGATATCTCCCAGAATGCCAAGAAGGTCGTTTTCTGCGGCACACTCGCCGTGAAGGCAGAAGTTGAAATTCAGGAGGGCAGGGTCAGGGTTGTTAAGGAAGGTGTAGCACCCAAGTTGGTCGAGGAGGTTGAGCAGATTACCTTCAGCGGTAGATACGCCCGCGAAACTGGACAAGAGGTGTTGTACATCACGGAACGCGCCACCTTTCAATTGACGAATCGCGGCGTTATGTTAAAGGAAGTTGCGCCGGGGATTGACATCCAACGCGACGTGCTAAACCCAATAGGCTTCAAACCAATCGTCGAGGAGGTTTCAACGATGGATGAAAAGGTGTTTACCGACCAACCCTTGACGTTCCCAAACTTCTAAACCATGTAACAGAAACCGGGTCTTTTGAAAACTCGATTTCTTTTCGTATTTTGCATTTCCTTTTAACATGAGCCACCTCTAAATGAACCCAAACCATTTTTGAACAGAGAGGAGGTAAGAGCCAATGTTACGACTGAAGGACAGGGTTGCTATTATCACCGGCTCGGGTATGGGATTAGGTCAGGCGATGGCGACGCTATTCAGCCGTGAAGGTGCCAAAATCGTTGTGGCTGACATCAATATGGAGGCTGGAGAAGAAACGGTGCACGCTATCCGCAAGGAAGGAGGCAACGCGGTTTTTGTCCGAGCGGATGTCTCCACGAGGAACGACGCTGAAGGTATGATTGCCGCAGCTGTCGAGTCCTACGGTCACATCAATGTCTTAGTCAATAATGCAGGGGTGCAGGTTGAGAAGAACGTCCCCGACACCACCGAAGAAGAGTGGGATTATGTCTTGGGTGTGAACCTCAAAGGCACCTTTCTGTGCTCAAGAGCCGCTATCCCGCAGATGCGTCGTCAGGGTGGCGGGAGCATCATCTGTATCTCGTCTATTTCAGGCCTTGTTGGGCAGCCAAATCAGGCGTCCTACAATGCCTCCAAGCACGGTGTCATCGGGCTAGTCAGATCCATGGCGTGCGACCACGCTCAAGAGCATATCCGGGTCAATGCAATCTGTCCCGGATCTATGAACACACCCATGGCGGCAAACATCCCAGAGGAACATCTGGCACCGTATCGCAAGGCAAATCTTTTTGGCCGTTTTGCGGAACCGATAGAGGTCGCCTATGCCGCCCTATTCTTGGCGAGCGATGAGTCATCGTATGTCACTGGCTCAGTGATGACAGTCGACGGCGGATACACCACAAAGTAGTAGGCATACGCCGTATGCCGCAACCATTGGGCATACAACAAACTTCTGGCGGTCAAGCTTCCAAAACCGAAAATGCCGAGAACATTACGTAGGAGCATACCAGACACGATGGTGCGACAATCCTGGTTCAATCCGCCCGGGACATTGCGCGAGAATCCAGTTGTTTTGTCAAGAAACGAGAATTTTTGCGGAGGGGGAGCCCTTTTCACATATGTGAAAAGGGAAATCGCATCGGGTCGCTCTGTTAGCGTTCCGCTAACAAACTGCGAAGCCGCTAACAGAGAGCTAACAAGCGCAGGCGCAGAATGTTGACAAATCCCAAATGGCGGAAAGCAGGTTGCTTCTGGCTGAGATTATGATGATATTGAGAGGGTATTGGCTCAGGTTTTGTTGATGTTCGATGCCTTTGTCCATCGTCACTAAGCTATCAAACTTGGTGGATGCGAGCCGAAGCAGTTCGCCATTTTGTTTGCCGGACCAATTTTGCCGACGGACGGTGCTCACCTGAAAATCGCTATCGAAATCTTGTGTCAATCGCCAATCCAGATGTTCATCAAGCAGCACGTGCATCGCGAGTTCCTATCGCCGCGGTCAACGCTATTTCTAAAAAGGCGACGGACTGTTCACGAGAAACAGAGGGGAATCCATACAGAAATTCGTCAAGACTCACTCCTGCTTTCAGGTGGTCAATAAGTGACTGCACGGGAATACGGGTCCCCGTAAACACGGGTGCTCCTTCAAAAATATCAGGGTCTTGGTTGATCACTTGTTCAGGTTTCATTGATTTTTTCGCTAGAACAAAAATAATTGTATATTTATCTAAAAAGGAAGATGCACATGTCGTGGAGGTTGGCAGTGATGAAAATACGCGCGAACGCCAAGTTTTAATCTTATAAAGGCGTCGATCGGATGAAACATATCCGATCAACGCCTTTTTTGTTTTTCCCGGAAGGGGCGCGTCGTTTCACATTTTATTTTTCAGGCGGTAACCTGTTCAAAATCCCTTGAAGACTACGTCGTTTAAACTCCTCTGCCCACTCCCCAGTGATGATTCCATTTTGGACCCAGTCCATCACGATATTCAAATCTATATTCAATTGCTGCACTTCACTATTCATCTGTTTAATACCCTCTTCGCTAAAAACATTATTTCCTTTCTTAAAATTCTCGAGCTGTTCCTTAAGTATCTCATTCTCATCTTCTAAATCCGCAATCTTCGTCCCATCCGCAATAGCCTCCATACCAAACTTTGTAAATTCATCTTCATTAGTCTCACCAGATTCAGCATCCTTAGATTCAACATTCCCTGATTCAACATCCATCATATCACGCACAGGTTGCTCAGCATAATCAGGCCCACCCGCTGCCTGTCGCTTAGCTTCTATCCTTGCTTCCAACCCGTAATCCCGAGGTTCATTTGGAGATGGAGAACTCAACCCTCTTGAACCACTACCGCCCGCTCTAGCCTCAGCCTCTTTCTTATCTTGAGCCTCAGCTCGTTTCCTTTCCCATTCCCGAGATTGCTGCACCTTACTGCGTTGTTCAGTATTTTCTTTCATTCCTTACCTCAAATGTAGTAAAATATTGCCCAGCAAAGGAAAAGCCTCCATCTTGGGAGCGATAGCGGCTTTAGAACTTATCAGTTTTCGTCTTGTCTTGTCTGTCGTGTCTATAGGTTCACGGCAAACAATTACTTTCACCATCAGATCACGCGGGGCTTTTCTTTTGCCGATTTTGAAAGCGAAAGCAAGATCATTTTACCATGATCAATAGCAATTTGCAACGAAAAATAGAACCATCCCCCCAAAAAACTTCACATCCCAAAATTTTAACAACACTTTTACCCGGCCTTACCTCTAACCCGAATCGCTCGATTAATTCGTAGAGAACGGAAATCTACATTCCGTTTGTTCATCCTTCATAGAAATACCAATTCAGAAAAAGGAACAAATAATGCCCCAACGAATTGCAGACGAAAAGCAAATAGAGCGGCAATGGCTGATTCTGCAGAAGATTAACAGACGTTACGGTATCACAAAGCAACAGCTGATTGCTGAGATCGGTGTCAGTGAACGCACGATTGACCGGGACCTCCCTAGCCTCATGCGGTATTTTCCATCAATTCTGAAAGAGAGGGAGGGGCAGCAAGTGCGCTATAGATTCAAGGAAGATTACCAGTTCCCAGCACTCGATCTGTCGGTACCCGAACGGTTGGCGTTGACCATCGCACAAGATGCCACCACGTTCCTCAAAGGAACGCCATACTTTGAAGCACTCACCAACGCCCTTAAAAAAATTCACGCCACACTGCCGGTTGAAAGTCAGGACTACTTTAACCGTATTCAAAACATCCTCGCGTTTCGACTCCAACCCGTGACAGATTTTCAAAATGTCGCACCACACATCAGCCAAGCACAAACCGCCTGTGAAGAACGGAAACGCCTCGACCTCCTCTATCATTCTGCGAGCCGGGGCGAATCCCGCCAACGCAAGGTTGACCCTTACGGCATCGCCTATTCGGACAACGCGCTGCGACTAATCGGCTATTGCCATACCCGAAAAGCACTCCGCGAATTTGTATTTGACGACCGGATGCGCTCCCTGACACTTCTCGACGAAACCTTTGAACTTCAGGAGGACTTTGACCTCAACGAGTACATCACACGCGGCTTCGGCGGCATGAAAGACCAACCTGTACAGGCGATCATCCGTGTGAACCCACCCGCGTCCCGCTGGGTACGCGCCCAGAAATGGCAGGGTTTGCAAAAACAGATTGACCTCGGGGACGACCAAATCGAGCTGCATTTCGATACCGAAGGCCGAGAAGGGCTAATGCGTCAGATTTTGCAATGGGGCAGTTGTGCGGAAGTGCTCACGCCCCCCGATTTTCGTGAGGAAATCGCCCAAGAAATCACAAAAATGATAAAAAAATACCAGAGCTAGTAAAAAACAACAAAAATTTTAGACAACCGACATGTTCTGACGGTATGGATCTGTATAATATAATTGAAAACTCAGTTAAGTTGCAAAACGAAAGGCGTGTAACCGGCGCTGCTGCACTCGATCTGCTTGGAGGCGATTCTGAGAACCTTGAGATCACTGTATCCCAGTCAGTGCCGATACAATGGGCTACACGCCATGAAAGGCTATAAAAAATGACTATTCAAGGCCTCATTAAAATAACGGTAAGCGGCTTCAGATCGCTTACGCAAGAGTGCCTGTTCGGGCGCAACATGAAAGGATAAAGCAATGAAAGTCATGAAAGAGATGTTATGTGTTTTTCTATTCGTTATATTCGTCGGATGCGAGGGGCCGCCGGGTCCCATGGGGCCGCAAGGGCCTACAGGTCCAATGGGGTCAATGGGACCACAAGGACTGCCGGGTCCGAAAGGGGAGCAGGGGCTCGATGGCTCGGCAGATAGTGTGATTGCAATCGAACATCCTCTCACTGCTGCTGACTACGATGATAATGGAGTCATTCGCATCGATGACGATCGTATTACGGTTGAAAACTTCCGGACTTTTTATTACCGGGCGGGCAAAGTTTACTTTCTTATGGATTCGACTGTTCTCCCTGTAGTTTTAGTCTCAGTAACGGAAGGAGCGCTGTTAATTGTCGATAGCGAGAGATTCTTACTCGAGACATTCCAAGCAGAATCCATAATCATCGTGCTTTCAGGTTGACCGCGGAGGTTTGAATGAAGACCATCTATTTAGCGAACGACTTCGGTTTCTCAACTCAGCGCCTGTTCGGGCGCACCATGAAAGGATAAAACAATGAAAGTCATGAAAGCAATGAAAGCGTTGATACACTCACGGATGTTGAGTGTTTTGTTATTCGTTATATTCGTCGGATGCGAGGGGCCGCCGGGGCCCACAGGGCCGACGGGTCCAATGGGTCCAATGGGGCCGGCGGGCGAACAGGGCGAACAAGGCGAACAAGGTCTACAGGGCCTGCAGGGCATACAAGGGTTACGAGGTGAGCGAGGGCCGCAAGGCACAGAAGGGTTACGAGGTGAGCGAGGGCCGCAAGGCATAGAAGGGCCGCCGGGGCTAATCGGACCCGAGGGCCCCCAAGGTCTACAGGGCCTGCAGGGCATACAAGGTTTACGGGGTGAGCGAGGTCTACAGGGCATAGAAGGCCCACTCGGACCCATAGGGCCAAAGGGTCTGCAGGGCATAGAAGGGCCTCCGGGTCCGAAAGGGGCTACAGGACTCACGGGACCCAAAGGGGAGCAGGGGTTCCCCGGCCCGGCAAATCGTGTGATCGTCATCGAACAGCCTTTTACTGCTGCGAGCTACGATCATAATCGAATCATTCGCATATTTGACGATCGTATCACTCTTGAAAGCTTCCGAGCTTTGTATTACAGGGACAGTCACGTTTATGTTCTTATTGATACACATTTTAGACCCGTATTGGTGGTCGGAGTCGAGGAAGGAGCGGTGCGGATTGCCGATCCTGACAAAATCTTACTTCAGATAGAACCAGAAGCCATAGTCATCGTGCTTGAGGATTCACCGCGGGAGGTCTGAATGAAAACTATCTATTTAGCCAACGCCTTCGGTTTCTCAGCAGTTGAACGGCAGCTCGTGCTCCCCGAATTCGTCAAGCGGCTTGAAGCGATAGGGCTTGAAGTCTGGGAGCCGTTTGAACGGAACAATCGTATCGTCGGCAAATCCGAACAGTGGGGCTGCTTCTTCGACATTGAGAACCGATCCGAGTTAGCGGTACGAATGAGAGACCGCTTTAAAAAAGAATCGCTGCGGTTGCAGAACGAAAGGCGCGTCACTGGCACTGCTGCACTCGATCTGCTCGGAGGCGATCCTGAGAACCTTGAGATAACTGTATCTCAGTCGGTGTCGATACAATGGGCTACACGCCATGAAAGGCTATAAAAAACGACTCAAGGCATCACTAAAATAACGGTAAGCGGCTTCAGATCGCTTACGCAAGAGTGCCTGTTCGGGCGCAACATGAAAGGATAAAGCAATGAAAGTCATGAAAGCGTTGACAAACTCACTGATGTTGAGTGTTTTACTATTCGTTATATTCGTCGGATGCGAGGGGCCGCCGGGTCCTACAGGACCGCAAGGGCCTACAGGACCAATGGGGTCAATAGGCCCGCAGGGGCTGCCGGGGCAGAAAGGGGAGCAGGGTCTACAGGGTTTCCCCGGCCCGGCAAATAGTGTGATCGTAATCGAACGGCCTCTTACCATTGATCACTACGATAATGGAATAGTTTTCATAGATGATGATCGTATCACGCTTGAAAACTTCCGGGCTTTGTATTACCGGGCAGGCGAAATTTACGTTCATATCGATTCGGGTGCTTATATCTTGATAGTCGCAGTAGCGGAAGGCTCGTTGTTTATTTCCGATGAGGACAAATACTTACTCAAGATCGGAGCAGAATCCCTAGTTATCGTGCTTTCGGGTGGGCCGCGGAGGTTTGAATGAAGACAATCTATTTAGCGAACGACTTCGGTTTCTCAACAGTCGAGCGGCAGCTTGTACTACCTGCTTTATGATACCTGTATCGTGCCACAGTCCCTTTTTATGATTACCCCGCACGATATGCCTGAACAACCTGCGCCCCATATCTGTATCCGTGCTTTCTGTACCATCGACTCTATCTGCGATTCAGACAATTATTATGAGCACCCCTCACTTAAATTTTGCCCCGATGAAAAGGGGACTGAAATAAATATTGTTTTTTTTATTAAAAAGAGAATCAATCATCTCCCAATGACGCGATGAAAAGCGGACAATGTAAGAAAAGGACACAATAATGAATCCACTTCAAAACTTCCGATTCGCACGCTACCATGTGATCCTAACAGCACTCTCAACCATTCTGATGCCCCCCTACGCCGGCTCCACACTCCGCGGCGGATTCGGACACGCCTTCCGAAAAATGGTCTGCACCCAAGGGCCCATTGACTGCCGGGACTGCACCCTTAAAACGGTCTGCCCATACCCGTACATCTTCGAGACCGCCCCATTTGAGGGCGCGCAACAACTGCGGACATACGGCGATGTGCCAAGACCCTTTGTCATCGATCCGTTGAACACACGAGGTGAATACCGCCGAGGCAATTCGTTTGCGTTCCGTCTCACCCTTATCGGCCGTGCCATCGACTACCTCCCCTATTTTCTTGTCAGCTTCCGCGATTTGGGTGAGATCGGCATCGGCAAGGGGCGCGGCCGTTTCCAACTGACCCAAGTCCTGACCGATAGTGGGGAATCAATCTACGACAGCGACACCCAGATGGCACACAACCGCAATAACGCACTCTGTTTCGACGAAATCCAGCGGCAAGTAGAATCTTTGCCAACCGATTCATTGACCGTCCACCTACTCACCCCCACGCGGGTCACACACAAGGGGCAAATAACGGATAAACTCCCGTTCCACCTCTTCTGGCGACGTTTAATTGGACGCATCTCCGCCTTGGCATATTTCCACTGCGGCGAATCGCTGAATCTCGATTTTAAGGGACTCATCGCACAGGCAGAAACCGTCCAAACGGTCCAGAGCAAATTACGTTGGCACGATTGGACGCGCTATTCGTCGCGGCAGAATCAGAAAATGCAACTCGGCGGGCTAGTCGGCAGCGTAACCTATGCGGGCGATTTGGCGGCGTTCCTGCCATTTGTGGCGTTGGGTGCGTTTCTACACGTCGGCAAAAATGCAACGTTTGGGTTGGGGAAGTATAAGGTTGGATAAGGCGTAGAGATAATGGAGGTAGCCTTTGTGGCTACCATTTTAACCCAAGTTGTTGGTTATTGAAAATCCATCAATATTTCTATTAAAACTGGAGGACTCTGCCTTTCGCAATGATTTAGCAACGGGCAATGCAACTTGCTGAGATCGCTGTACCAAGCAATGGGCTTTCATCATACAGGGTCATATGGAGCAAGATGTCTATAGAATAGTAATAGGTCCAATCTTCGCGCTCTAGAGGAGCGCGATGTGTATATCAAGAACGAGTCACTACAACCCAAAGCCCCAACGGGACGACAAGTAGCAACTTGAATTATAAATCACGTATCAAACTCAAGGAGGTTTTACAATGTCAAATTTTGATAAAGATAAACGGTATTGGGATAACCAGTTTCAGAGAATGTTTGAATTCATTCCCTTTACATTTCAACGCAAGGTAGCACAGCATCTGTTAAACAGGCGCAATGTGATTTTACAAGCACCAACGGGGGCGGGCAAGACGAAAGCCGCGTTGTTTCCGTTCCTGCTAGCCCAGCAGGAAGACAAACCATTTCCCCGGAAGTTGCTTTACGCCACGCCAATGCGGGTTTTGGCAAAGAATTTTCACACCGACTTCCAAGAATCGCCAATAGGAAGACAACAGACTCTCACGGCAAACATTCAGACGGGTGAAAATCAGGAGGACCGTCAGTTTCGTAGCGACTTGATTTTTACGACAATCGATCAGGTCTTGAGTAGTTTTCTTAACATCCCTTATGCGCTAGGGTTACGTCAGGGTAATGTCAACGCGGGAGCAGTTGTTGGCGCATATCTAGTCTTTGATGAATTTCACTTATTCGATCCTGATACTTCGTTGGGAACTGTGATTGAAATGCTGAAAATGCTCAATGGTATCACACCGTTTTTACTGATGACTGCGACTTTTTCGGAACCGCTACTCAACCGTTTGAGCGAATATTTTAACGCCGAAGTTGTTCAGGTGACTGAGAACGAACTAAAACAAATTCCTTCTCAGTGTGGAAAACGCCGCGAATATAAGATTGAGAATCAAACACTTTTGTGCAGCACAGACGCCGTTATCACTCAACACCAGCAACGCAGTATTGTCATTTGCAATACGGTGGCACGGGCACAGAAGATGTATCAGTCGTTGCGGGATAACCCACAGCGTGGCACAACGGAAGTGTTGCTATTGCACTCTCGCTTTCTGAAGGAAGATCGTAAAGCTAAAGAGGATATGATACGCAAGCGTTTCAAACGAGGTGTGGGCCCCGATAACGTGATTTTGGTTGCTACACAGGTGATCGAGGTTGGCTTAGACATTACGTGTGAAAATTTGCACACAGAACTGGCACCAGCAAGCGCAATTTTTCAACGGGCCGGACGGTGTGCTAGGTTCAAAAATGAATCAGGCACAGTGCGAATCTATCCCGTGCCATCTCGGCCTGATGGCTCACTAAATTACGCCCCCTACGAAAAGAAAACTTGTGAACTGACAATAGCTGCATTCCAGCAACGAAACGGAAGGGTGTTGAACTTTACGGCAGAGCAAGAGGTTATCAACGAAGTCCACCGCGAAAGCGATGAGAAGATATTAGAGCAACTTGCGAGCAGCGATAAGCGCGATAAAATGGAGAGGGCAATATCTAACCAAGAATTGGCTCTTGCTCGTGAGTTGATTCGTAAGAATGATTCCCGAACGCTTCTCGTGCATGACAAACCTGAGACACTTGATAAACCGTTTCGAGTTGAAGGCTTCAATCTCTATCGCGGCACACTCTTTGGAGCGTGGGATAAACTTCAAGAAGAGGCACAAAAGCAAGGACTGGGTTGGGTGCTAAAGTATCCTATTGAAGCCGAGGACGATTCACCAAACAGCCGTACTACAATCACCTACAACTGGCGCGAAGTAAAGGAGAAGGAAACTTTAGGGATTTCGCCACTGTTTATTGTGCATCCACAATTGGTCGCATACGATGACAAAATAGGCTTTCAGCTTGAAACGGGGGAAAAGCCTTGTGCATTAAGCATCTCTGAGGGCGAAGCCCCCCGAGAACGTGAGCTCAGCACAGGTTATCGCCGTGAGACATACACGGAACACATCGAACGCTTGCTAAACGTATACGACGCTGGGCTAGAGGCTGAACTAAGTTACGCCGCCTCCCAACTTGAGCAGAGGTTGGAAACAAAAGAGGGCGCAATTGATCAGACGATTCGACTCTGCATTGCTCTGCACGATATCGGAAAACTGACGTGTGGTTGGCAGCGGTGGGCACATGAATGGCAACGGTTGATTGATAAACCTATTGATCCAAACTATATGGCGGCCCATACCGATTACAACCGAGGTAACTCCGCAGTACGCGAAAAGGAGAAACATTTCCCTGTTAAACGGCCCCCACATGCTGTTGAGAGTATGCGCGCCGTCGCACCTTTACTAGGGGCTACTTTCTACGATCAAGAGATTTTATTCAAAGCTAGTCTTACTGCAATTGCGCGTCATCATGCGCCGAAAGCCGATCAATACCAGACTTACGAACTCCATCCCGATTTCCAAACTTCAATCGAAACAACTTTACAAATGATTGGGGAGGCGGGGCAGGTGGCTCAAACCCACTTAGAAAAGATTTGTACACAAGATCAACCCCGGTCATTAACCGGTATGTTTGTGTCCCCAAGCAACACACCTTCGCTGTTGACTTATTTTTTAATTGTCCGAGCCTTACGACTCGCTGACCAAGAAGCAACTTCACAAATCAGTATATAAGGAGTGAGAACTGATGTACCAACAGACCTATTTCGTTGACAAACAAACAGGCACATTTGCTGATGTCTGTTCCGCTTATGGATTAGCAACTATCTTACACCAACTTTTGCAACGTACCCTCGGCGAATATGAGTCCCATACTATCAAGATTTTGGATAGGGGGACAACCTATGCGATTGAACTCATTCCTGCGTTACAAGCAGAATGGGTTGAGAATTTAAAAAGCTCCTTTGCCCCTATCCCTTTTATTAAAACACCAAAGAACAGTGAAACAATGCCGGAGGATATTTACAACATAGATTACAACGGAGAAAAAGAGCGTTACGATGACTACAACGAATTACGCAGGACTCTAGGTGATACACTAAAGCAGAATGCCGACGACAGCGAAGCACTTACAGTTTTGAGAGAAAGTGAACCAGACCCCAATTATCGCATTTGGCAGAAAATCAACATGATGTCAGGGATTAGTGCTTACAATTCAGCCGTCACCAATTGGTATGAAACCCGTGAGCACTTCGCGGAGTTACTCAAGCTGTTGCTGGCACTCCATGCTAAAATTCCAAACCCAGTTGCGACCTGTGAGCAAGCATGGAAAAAACTCAAAAAAGAGAAACAGTTTATCGGTAAAGATCGCTTGAATATGCTCCAAGTGTTCAACCCAAGCACAGGCAAAGGACAGAACGCCACCAAAGCAAGCAGCTTGTCAATGAAGAATGTAAACAGCTTCTGGCTATGCGAATATCTGAAGATGGTTGGTTTCTACCATTGTGCAGTACCCCGCTTCGTGTTAGTAAAACAGGGCGAGCCCCCGAAGGATCGGAAGACCTTTGCACTAGCCCCGGTCAATATCACATTGGATGAGCACAACACAATTTTCGCAAGATTCAGGGATGTGGTAGGGAACCGACACGCAATTAAATCGGACATCTTTGCTGCACTCAGCTACACAAAGTGCTTTCTACGACACTGTGAAGCAGAAGCAAGTGCTTCCTTAGCTGTGGAGTTGCAGGGGCGTGCCCCTGAAAACTTTGTAGCGGGCTTACACACCGCATTTTATAAGGATCTCGGCAACTCGGCCGCCGTAATGAACCTTTCCTTTATCAATCTACCCAGCTGGATGAACATTAAAGATAGAAATGATGTGCAAGTGTACCAGGGGGTGATAGAGGAACACCTCAACATCGTAAAAAGTTTAGAGGAGGAACGGAGTGAGGGTTACCAACTACTCCAGCACTATCGAAATTTTCTTTCCGCAAACGATTTTACAGCGTTCTTTGAATTCACATCACAATATCCAAACTATCTGCTCAACGCCTTAGTGAAGGAAAACTTCTGGGTTAAGCCGTTGAGCGCAACCAATTTGAGGAGTCTACTGATGAGCAAGCAGAAAGAACTTACGCCAATTATTAAAAGCGAAGGCTTTCAAAACATCGCCAGATCCATCCGTCAAAGTACTGTGACGCTGCAATATATGGCAAAAAGTGGAAGACCTCCGTATGACATCCGATATGGACTTGGTCAAGAATTACGACGCAAGGCAAACTACCCGGACGAGTTCATTCAGGCGTTAGGTAATTTTCTTCACTCTTTCAACGCCGAAAATGCCAGCGTAGCCGAAAACTCAGCCCAACACTGGCGGAAAAGTGTCCGTGAAGACGACATTACCGAAATTGTTCAATTAATTGATGAACATGGTCCTCAAACAATTTGTCATCTACTATTGGCGTTCGGATACGCTTCTACTAGCAGAGATGATGTATCAACAACTGATACTACCACAACCACTGACACAAGTTCAGGAGATATTCCTTCTTAATCTTTCGACAAGATAGACCAACAAGCAATATCGCCACACCCCCTCATACCGAAAAGGAGAATGACAATGAGTGATAGCAAAGCCCTTTACTCCCTCACCATCTGCGGCAGAGCCACAATTGATATGCACTCCCTCAATAACGAAGGCAGTGAAGGAAATCAAATCGCAACCCGAATGGTTAACATCTATGATCAAGCGGGTAAACTCGCTGCCGTGAACGCAATTTCAGGTGATATGTTCAAACACATTCAAGCCGAACATCTGTTCCACTTGAGCAGAAATAGTGGACTGAAGCTATGTTCAGGTTGCCAAAGGTTCAGCGCAAATCGCATTCTCGACGATTCAACCTTTGACAGCAGCTACGAACAGAGCACACCGGATGACAAAATGATTACAACGATGTTGGAAATGTGTGCAATGGATGACATTGAAGGCATCCTTGTTACAAATCGATCCAAGAAGAAGGCCACACCCCGCAAGTCAATTGTAGAGTTCGGTTGGGTGGTGGGCATACCAGAGCTGACTAAGACCGACAACTACTTTCATGTCAAATATGTACCTGATCGTGGACAGCAGAATGCAGATAATGGTGATAATACAGATGAAAGTGGTGCCAATCTCGGTCAGAATATCTTCCACCGTCCAGCCAATTCAGGGGTTTACGCAGTTGTAGCAGGCATTGAAGTTTCACGGCTTGGTTTCAACGATATCAACCAGAAATACGCGATTGATGACAGTGAGCGCAATCAACGATACAAAACACTGATTGAAAGCCTACTGTGTACTTTTGTTGAGCCAAACGGCGCAATGCGAAGTGCTCAGCACCCTCATCTTGTGAACTTCGACGGAATTGTTAGTCTCAGCACAAAGATTTTGCCCGCACCTACAGTTAGTCCACTTAATGACAAGTACAAGGACGAAATCAGACGTGTCGCAGACGCACTCAATCAGATCGAGACAAGCGCGATTAAACTCTGCAAATTTGATTCATTAGGCGAGTATGCTGAAGTTATGGCAAACCTAGCTAACACAACTGCACCTTACAAAATTAACTATAACGGAGGCACTTAAAATGTGGGTCTTAGCAACTTATCAACCCACGACCTTCTTTTCACTCAAGCCGAGCAATGCCACATCGTCAGGCGGTAAAACGTTGTTGACACCAACCCCCTATGCGATAAAGATGGGCTTGTTGGATGCAGCTCTCCGTACAGAAGGAATCAACTACGGCAAACAAGCGTGGGAATGGATTCGCACTTTGTCGTTAGCAGTGCATTTGCCAGAACGCGCTTTGGTCAACAACGTATTTACTCGTATCCTCAAGCCGCCTCATTCTAGCGATAAGGAGGGATTCGAGAGAACCATCGGCTACCGCGAATATGTCCATTTCGTTGGCAAAATGAGGTTGGGCTTTGAAATTCACGATGATTCACAGGAAGAACAGTTGCAGCGGCTACTGCTTAATATTACTTACTTTGGGAAACGTGGTGGGTTCTTCCAGTTTCTTCCGCCGATCCAATCAGTTGAAGCACTACCTTCTGACTTCATATCTCTAGTTGAACAAGCAGAGACATGGCACATCGAAAGTCAGTTACAACACTTAGATGATTGCAACGCTAAAATGAGTTTCGATCAAGCTGATATCTACAGTGGGAAGAAGATCCGTGTTGGCAAGGAACGGCATACCTTCCTTGCCATGCTTCCCTACCGATTGCACAGATCGAGTCGTAGTTTTAGCGATTATGAACGATTGGTTACCCCATCTACTACCGGCGAAAATTAAACTGTTTTTGACTTTGGTTGAGCTAGACTGCCAAGTCCAACCCAGTCAGCGGCGGGGTTGACATTCGATTAGTGCCCCACCGCTGCTAACACCACTGATTAAGAACGTAGATTGGGTTGACAACAGGCAACTCTGCAGCTAGCGGGTTCGCTATTGCCCCTTGCGAACATTGCTGTCGCGGCAGATAAGACGTAAAAAAATATGACACGCGCCCGAAAAATTGCAGAATTTTCCGATCACCGACGTGTTCTGACGGGAATAGGGGTTATAATTATAATCAATTCAAGAATTTGTTTCCATGGAGGCGTTGAAATATGGATTATCAAGCATTCAGAAGAGAGGCTGTTGAATTCATGCTCAATCGCGATTGGAAGAAAAAAAATCGCAAAGCGAAGAAATTTTGAGCAAAGCTTATTTTGACCATACACTTATCGAAATTGACGCTTTAATCACATTGTTACCGCTGCTTCAGCATACTTTCTCACCCCCACTGACGGAGTCCGAGGAGCAAGTGCTCTTAACCAGCGTTCTCGCACATGATGTTGGTAAAGAACTTGACGAATGGCAGGAATACGTGATGGGAAGGCGAGCCTTCCTCTCTGATGTAAATCGAGAGTTAGCCGAGGAAGTAGTTCCCGAATTGGCGAGTCAGTTCGGGTTCAGTCAGGTTGAGGAGATGCTATCGGCGGTACTTTTACACAATCCGCTCTTTAACGCTCCTCGCAGGTGCTAATAACGCCGGGAAATCAAGCATCATGCAACCGCGTAGAACGCTTTTGATTAGAGCAATCAATGGATTTATTTACATAGGCAATTCAATTAAAACTTGTTTAAGTGCCTGTTCGGGCGCACCATGAAAGGATAAAGCAATGAAAGAGATGTTGTGTGTTTTACTATTAGTTATTTCCATCGGATGCGAGGGGCCGCCGGGGCCCACGGGGCCGCAAGGGCTTACAGGGCCAATGGGGTCAATGGGCCCACAGGGGCTGCCGGGTCCGAAAGGGGAGCAGGGGCTCGATGGCTCGACAGATAGTGTGATCGTAATCGAACATCCTCTCACTGCTGCTGACTACGATGATAATGGAGTAATTCGCATAGACGACGATCGTATTACGGTTGAAAACTTCCGGGCTTTTTATTACCGGGCGGGCAAAGTTTACTTTCTTATGGATTCGACTGTTCTCCCTGTAGTTTTAGTCTCAGTAACGGAAGGAGCGCTGTTAATTCTCGATAGTGAGAGATTCTTACTCGAGACATTCCAAGCAGAATCCATAATCATCGTGCTTTCAGGTTGACCGCGGAGGTTTGAATGAAGACCATCTATTTAGCCAACGACTTTGGCTTCTCAACGGTCGAACGGCAACTCGTACTCCCCGAATTCGTCAAGCGTCTTGAAGCGATAGGGCTTGAAGTTTGGGAACCGTTTCAACGGAACAATCATATCATCGGCAAGTCCGAGGAGTGGGCTTACGAACTTGCCATGAAGAACGTTCTCGACATCAAAGAAGCCGACGGGATTTTTGCTGTCGTCAACGGGATACCACCTGACCCGGGCGTGATGTTTGAACTAGGCGCTGCGGCTATACTCGAAAAAGAAGTATTTATCTTTCATGACGACCTCCGCGATTCTGGTGAGAGAAGCGAATATCCTATCAACCTCATGTTAGCTGCTGCGCTCCCCAGACAGAATTGGGCTTACTGGCTGCTAACGTCGTTAGATAGCATCGAAAAGGCGCATAGTTCTATCTATCAATGGGCTAGAGACGCCGGGGGCAAAAAAGATGTATGGAACGCGAGTAGCCGCGCGTTCCATACTGATATCGAGTTAGAAGGAGGCGGGTGATGGAGCTTTCAATTACGGTTACAGAACTCCGCGACCTCACCGAATTTCTCCACGAGAATACGCTTCCCCGCCTCCACGTCAGTCTCAACAATATTCTTGTGGAGCGTATAATAAGGCATCGCCTCCAAGCCCCCTTCGAGGGGCAAGCCAAAGTTTTCCGCTGTTGACCGAAATAGCAATCAGATGCGTTATGCTTCTGAGAAGTTGTCAGCCTTGGGCAGTAAATGACGCACGCTGCTCGGCCGGCCTTTCTTGTCCCTTCGGTGTCAACTTGAGTCCCATAATCCTATTAATCCTTCAATCCAGAAAATCCTGATTCAGACAATTATTATGCACGCTTCTCAGCAGACCTTTCTTGTCCCTTCGGTGTCAACTTGAGTCCCATAATCCTGTTAATCCTTCAATCCAGAAAATCCTGATTCAGACAATTATTATGCACACTTCTCGGCAGACCTTTCTTGTCCCTTCGGTGTCAACTTGAGTCCCATAATCCTATTAATCCTTCAATCCAGAAAATCCTGATTCAGACAATTATTATGCACACCCCTCAATTAACGAGAACCACCTCAGCCAATCTCCCATAATTGCTGACAACTGGCATAGGGAACGCAAATCTACGTTCCTGATTAAAGTATACCCGAAATTCAAGATCGACGTAAATCGAAAGGAAGCAGCACAGTGGAACAACTCATCATCTCCGACTACGGCACATACCTCGGCAAACGCTCCGAACGCGTCAGCGTCCGATACCGAGACAAAGACCGCGAAAAAGAGGAGCACCCTCTGATGGACCTCGACCAGATCGTCATCGCCTCACGCGGCGTCAGCATGTCCTCAGACCTTATTGAAGCGTGCACCGAGCGCGGCATCGAAATCTCATTCCTCAGTTTCAACGGCAAACCCTATGCGAAACTCAACAGCCCATCGCTGACAGCGACCGTGATTTCCCGACGTGAGCAGCTCGCCGCCTACCACGACGAGCGCGGCTTAGAAATCGCCAAACAATTCACCGCAGGCAAACTGAAGAACCAAATCAACCTCGTCCGCTACTTCGGCAAATACCGCAAGAAACGGGCACCCAAAAAATACGTCGAATTGATCGAACGGCTGACCAAGATCGAAGGACTTATTGACGAGATTCGGTCTGTCCAATCCCCAACCGTTGCGGCAGCCGATGAACCGCCGATTGACAGCGCACGGGGGACACTACTCAACCTTGAAGGACGCGCCGGCGCACTCTACTGGGAATGCGTCCAACGGCTGCTGCCCGCCGGACGCTTCACCACCCGAAACCATCAAGGCGTGGTCGATGACGTCAACGCACTGCTCAACTACGGCTACGGCATACTCTACTCACAGGTCTGGAGCGCACTCACATTGGCTGGGCTTGAACCGTTCGCCGGATTCCTACACGTTGACCGCCCCGGTAAACCCTCATTAGTGCTCGACTTTATCGAAGAGTTCCGCCAACCGATCGTGGATCGAGTGGTGTTTGTGATGATCAACAAGCGATTCAAAGTGGAGTGGGAAGATCCCGACAGGGACGCCGCCAAAGCCGCGCACCAATCCTCAAAACCCGATACCGAGGACGAAACCCCAACACAACGCCGCCTCAGCCAAGGGACCCGACGCGCCCTTGCCGACCGCGTCCTAGCGAGGCTTCAAGAGACCGAGCGATTCGAGCGAAAGGAACAAAAACTGTGCAACATTATCCAAATCCAAGCCCGTCATCTAGCGATGTGCCTACGCCGCGAACGGGATTATCACCCCTTCACCTCCACATGGTAAACAACCTAGAAACCATCGGGGCGGGGTTTCCCCACCCGTCTCTGCAAAACTCGGTTTCTAACCCCTTCTACACTATTAACCCAAATTGCCATCTAAGCGCATCGCGGGATTCGTTTCCCAATCCGTGTCCTCCGCTTAATCCGCGATTTAGACAATAATTATGCACACCTACGTCATCTACGACATTGTTAAAGACCGCATCCGCAAAAAAATCGCCGATGTCTGCCTCGATTACGGCTTAAAACGCATCCAATATAGCGCATTCCTCGGCGACATCAATACCACACGCAGGCGGGCGTTAGAGGAAAAACTGACCGAACAACTCGGCAAAGCGGAAGGGAAGATCGAAGTCCTCAGCGTCTGCGCGAAAGACTTCGACAAACGAACCGTTATTGAGGAGACTGGAGAATGACACTCATGCTAAGAACACGTACAACAGATTGTATTTATTATAATCCCAGTTCGTAGTAGCGCAATTCATTGCGCGTGCAGTCTCTCTTCGTCCTCTGCACCTTGTTTTTATTATAAGGAGCCAAAAATGAACATACGCGTCAGCGACATCAAACAATACTTCTACTGCCCACGAGTGGTCTACCACACCTACTACACCCCTGTGACACGTCCAACAACGCATCCGATGCAAATCGGCGCAGTCCAACACGAGGTGTTGAGTGTCCTAGAGCGGCGTCGAACCCTCGCCCGCTATGGGCTTGAGGCTGGCAGCCGTAAATTCCACATCTCACTACATGCCGAGTCCCTCGGATTGAGCGGTGTGCTCGACCTACTCATCCAGACCAAAGATGAAGCATTCCCAGTCGAGTTTAAATCCACAACCCAGAGGCTCAACCTGAACGCGAAATACCAGTTGACAGCCTACGCGCTGATGGTGGAGGAATGTCTCGGTCAATTAGTGTCTCAAGGGTTTATCTATCGAATCCCCACACAGCGCATCACAGCAGTTCCAATTTCAGAGACACTTCGGCGCAAGACCCGTCACGCCATCCAGCAGATAAGGAGTATACTCTCAGACGAACGGATGCCCCCACCGACACCACAGCGCGGAAAATGCGTCGAGTGCGAATTTCGTCGATTCTGTGCCGATGTGTTGTGAAGAAATCGCAAATTGAGTTTCTGAGGAAAAGATAGGGCGATTTGCGAAAAAAAATAGAGAACGTAGATCCGCGTTCCTGATTTCGTATCAAATCTACCCGTAAAGCGTTCCAACCGCCATCCAACACAAAAGGGATTAATGTCCTCCGTAGGGGCAAGCCTTGTGCTTGCCCGTATTTCAACCATTGCTACAATGAGCAGGGAGACGGATTTGCGACCGACTCCCCCTGATCTCCACGATCGAATGGACGGACAAAACCACAGAAAAGGGATTTGCGAAAGCGACAGGCATACCCCCACGGATGGCGATGAACACAAGCCGCGCTGGAGATATACACTTTTTACTTGAATGTGGAGGCGTTTCATGTGATGATAGAGAATATACTTCACAAATACAGATATTTCATGCGTTCTGGAGTGATCCATGGGTGCTGCCCGTAATCGGTTACAACCATTGACCCGATGAAAAGGGGACTGAAAGTCTCTATTATCCAAGCCCAAAAGGCTGCACTGATAGAAGTTACAACCATTGACCCGATGAAAAGGGGACTGAAAGACGATGTACGGGCGTTTGCCGTCAAGTTCATCAACAGTTACAACCATTGACCCGATGAAAAGGGGACTGAAAGCGCTTCACCCGTTTCCGAGACACTCTTGCTCTCCAGGTTACAACCATTGACCCGATGAAAAGGGGACTGAAAGCTTTTAAGAGGAACGGAGAACAGCAATGAAAGTTAGTTACAACCATTGACCCGATGAAAAGGGGACTGAAAGTCCCGGACTTCTTGGCGATGAACTCGTTGCCTAGCAGTTACAACCATTGACCCGATGAAAAGGGGACTGAAAGAGAGGACGACTTTGTCTGATCTGATTCACGCTGCTATGTTACAACCATTGACCCGATGAAAAGGGGACTGAAAGATCTTTTCGGGCGTCGCATACCAGTGCAATTTTCAGTTACAACCATTGACCCGATGAAAAGGGGACTGAAAGTGACGGCCTTGAGGACGCTGTCCTCGTCCTCCCCAGTTACAACCATTGACCCGATGAAAAGGGGACTGAAAGCACGCTCCGCCGTCTCACCTCCGTCGGTGGTTCAAGGTTACAACCATTGACCCGATGAAAAGGGGACTGAAAGCACAATCGCCCTCAAGGGCAAAAGGAGATTTGAGATGGTTACAACCATTGACCCGATGAAAAGGGGACTGAAAGCTTGACGGCTCGGGGTGGTAAGCGAGGGTCGAAAACGTTACAACCATTGACCCGATGAAAAGGGGACTGAAAGCGTGGGCGGATGGTCGTATGAACCGTCGTCAAGCGAGTTACAACCATTGACCCGATGAAAAGGGGACTGAAAGGACAAGCGGATGCGATTGCCCCGACGCTCGGCGTTTGGTTACAACCATTGACCCGATGAAAAGGGGACTGAAAGCAGGCGATGGCGTCTATTTCGTGGACTGGTTTGTGTTACAACCATTGACCCGATGAAAAGGGGACTGAAAGGCGCCCGTTCTTCGTCCGTGAAGCCTTGGACTTTTAGTTACAACCATTGACCCGATGAAAAGGGGACTGAAAGATACGATTGACCACCTTGATCAATCGTAGCTGCATTAGTTACAACCATTGACCCGATGAAAAGGGGACTGAAAGACAGCTCGTCAACATCCATTCTCTCCCCCAGAACCCAGTTACAACCATTGACCCGATGAAAAGGGGACTGAAAGCGCTACATTCAGTGTTGTACTTCCATTCCCAGTCTCCGAGTTACAACCATTGACCCGATGAAAAGGGGACTGAAAGACGCCACCTGAGTCCCCGCGTAACCCGCATTCGATAAGTTACAACCATTGACCCGATGAAAAGGGGACTGAAAGCCGAAACGTCGCCCTGCAACGATTGTATCGCAGAAGTTACAACCATTGACCCGATGAAAAGGGGACTGAAAGTTCGCTTTCAAAGATCTCTCGTATCTTGCGTTCGATGTTACAACCATTGACCCGATGAAAAGGGGACTGAAAGTCCTGTTTGGACTGTTGTGATCCCATCCGTCGTGTTGTTACAACCATTGACCCGATGAAAAGGGGACTGAAAGAGGTAATGGATAAAGTTGATAGTGAGTATTTTGCCTAGTTACAACCATTGACCCGATGAAAAGGGGACTGAAAGCGTGTTAGAGCTGCAATCCGGGGGGTGCGCCACAATCCATGCCCTTGGGCCGCAGGCCATTCTTAGGGAATGGACATACAAGCGCCGTTCGAGCGAACTGTATCTCTTCGTAGACGGCGTTGAACGGGAGAAGGGCAGCATTTTAGTCGCCCTCGGTCTGGTGGAGGGAAACGACCCTGTTGACATTCCTGAACCCCCACCGCCGAGTTCCCATTTCGCCGACCTCCTGTCGGAGGCCGGGCTCACAGGAGGTGCAGAATGAAGCTGGATACCGCCAGCTTTCGCGGGGCAGTCAAGAAGTCGCCGCGGAAGCTGTACGAAGTTGCGCGACATATCGGGCTAACTCCAGAATCGATGTCCTTTAAAATGAGGACGCCCGAAAAAATCAAGGTCGGGGTTTTTCTCAAAATCTGTGATTTTATCAACGCTAACCCCGATCGCTTTATCGCATCCGGCGACGGCACGCCCGAAAATGCAGCGCCACAGGCGAGGTGCGGAATGAAACTTGATACAAACGTTTTTCGCGAGGCTGTCCAAGCGCGGAAGCAGATTGAGGTCGGGCGACACATCGGGCTAACGAAGGCAGCAATGTCCTTCAAAATGAAAACGCCAGAGACAATCAAGATTGAGGATTTTCTCAAAATCTGTGATTTTCTCAAAGTCAACCCCGATATCTTTTTCATAGAAGAATAATCTTACGGCTGGCGAGTGCCGTCAACCCAAACTCGCCAAGTTACAATCATTGACCCGATGAAAAGGGGACTGAAAGTTCATCCAGTAATTAATCGCAGCACGCTCGCCTGTAGTTACAACCATTGACCCAATGAAAAGGGGACTGAAAGGACAATTTCGGGTATATCCTTCGGAAAACCGTCCCGCAGTTACAACCATTGACCCGATGAAAAGGGGGCTGAAAAATTCTATTAGCGAAAATTCGCGTAGATTTGTGGATGTTTTTCTTCTCATCCAAACTAACAGGAGAACACCATGACAACCCGACTTCTAATATGCCTAACCCTATGGAGTCTCTATACCACTGGCTGCCTGAGTGGTACAACAGGAAAGACCGAAATCAATCCTGCTCCGGAAGCAGCAGCGACCCCGGCCTCCCTTGCAGAGCTTCATTTATCATCGGTGAAACCGAATTACACATTTAACGAACCAGTTCCCCTTGAAATAACGATTCAGGTGGGGAAGTTTGATCTACTTGTACCATATGCCACCGTTGCAACCAGGGGAGCATTCACGAAATTGGTGGTCAAAAATAATCTGGGGCAGGTTATCGCCCCCAAACCGCCGATCACATTCCCAGCGAAAACCAAAACCGTGATGTGGAAAGACAAGGTGACAAGTTGTATCCAAGGAACCGAACTCAAGGCAGGGGAAACAAGGCAGGCAATATTGAAAAACTTGTGGACCTATTACAAACTAGGACCGGGAGACTATACATTGCAAGTACTTATAGAGTTGAAAGTCTATCGGGAGATCTTTTCGCCCGAATTGCCAGAGGTGCAGGAGATAAAGAACGAAATTCGGATAGTACAAGCAAACGCTAGCATACCTGACGACATGAAGGAACGGGTGATTCACAATTTGGAGAGAGAGATTGAAGGCTTGGAGCACGAAGAGGCAAGAAAACAGGACGGACCCTATCTTCTATTGGATTCCTACCGGGGTTCAGCAACGCTTGAGTCCAACGTCATGCCGCTAACGATACAGTGACATCAAACAGACAGACCACAGCGATTTAATGCCGCTACCGCCGCCATCGCAATACCCTCGGCATCAATCCCAAAGTGACGATAGAGTTCAGAGCGGTCCCCCGATTGCCCAAATTCGTCCACACCGAGAGGGATAACCAACTCCCCGTAGACACTCCCCAACCAAGATAAAGCGTGGGAGGCACCATCGTGGACAGTAACAATCGGTGCGTGCCGCTCATTGGTTGGAATCAACCAGTCAAACGGAGTGGAGATCTCCCCTCCACCGTGCGGACGTTCGGGAAGTTGTCGCATCGCCTGCCACGCCTCAAACAATCGGCGAGGACTAGTCATATTCAGCACATTGACTGCCACCCGCTGCTGGCGAAGAATGTTCGCAGCTTCAATAGCCTCTGAAATCATGACGCCAGTTGTCGCAATATGAACCAGTCGCTCTCTTGGCGCAACTGGATCCGCATTGCGCCAATCCACTAAGCGGTATCCACCAGCCAACACCTGGTGCTGCAATTCATCAGCTCCTAGACGCTCTAAAGCCGGTGTGAGCAACGCCTGATCAATCGGCTTGGTGGACAGTCGAAGGTAGGTCGAGCGTCCCCGCTCCCGGTCACAACATTGACGGAGCGCGTCCAACAGTATCCACTCCAACTCCTGTGCAAAACACGGCTCATAGGCGTTGAGTCTCGGTATCTCCGCGCCGAGTGAAGGCGTAACGGTGGATTGATGGGCACCCCCCTCCGGCGACAACGTGATCCCCGACGGTGTCCCGGCGAAAATAAATTTCGCCCCCGAATACTGGGCATAAATCAGTGCTTCAAGGCCGCGGCACACAAATGGATCATAGACGGTGCCAATCGGGATAACATGTTGGCCGCACAGTTCAGCCGACAAGCCGAGCATCCCCAGCAACGTGAAGAGGTTCATCTCCGAAATTCCCAATTCAATGTGCTGCCCCCACGGTCCATGCCGCCAGCTTCGGAGTTGGTTCGCTTCGCTCTCATAGTCAGGCAATTCTTGCGGCGCAAACACACCCGTCTTGATAATCCACCCCGAGAGATTGGTAGACACCGATACATCCGGCGAAGTCGTGACAATCCGATCCGCCAACTTCGGCACACGAGTTAGACGCATCAGCAGCCGCCCCAGAGACTGCTGCGTACTCAAAAATCCTTGGGTGGGAAGAGAGAGTGCCGTCGGCACATCATCAGCGGAAAGGGTTACCGGCGGTGCAGGATTGCGAGGAAAAAGTCGACCGGCGACCGCCAGACAGAGTTGACCCGCAGATGACCCCGGATCAAACCGTTCCCACTCGTCGCCGGCAGAGACACCCAAGCCCTCGCGCAAGTCCGCTATCTGTTCCTCACTCAGGAGCATCGAATGATTGAGCGGGTGCCCAGCGATAGGGGTTCCCCAACCTTTAATCGTATAAGCGAAGATAATCGTCGGCTTTTCTGGTTCCGCTTCAGTCTGCGACAGTACTGTAAGCAGTTCTTCCAAGTCATGTCCACCTAAGTTACTTAACACCGATGGCAGCGTTTCATCCGGGATATCCTGAATCACTGCGGCGATTTCAGCATTATCGATGCCCTGACAATCAATGATCCGAGAGCGGAGTTCCGCACCGGGGAGCCGAATGAGGGCCTGATACTCCTCATTGCTCATTTCATCAATTCGCAGGCGCAAGGCGGCACCGCCAGGGCGTTCAAAGAGCTCCCGAAGCCGCCGACCATACTTTGCCTCAAGTACCTGCCAACCACTCTCCTCAAATAGACGCTCAAGTTGCCGCGCGCGAATGCCGGGCACGATTCGGTCCAGGCTTTGGCGGTTGAGATCGACAATCCACAGCAGGTTGTCCAAACCGGTGAGGGCTTGATCCAAGATAGCTTCCCACACATTCCCCTCGTCCAGCTCAGCGTCACCAATGACCCCCACGAAACGCCGCGAACTCACGTGACCGAAATGCGAGAGCACATAGCGATGGGCTAATGCCCCAAAAGCCGGCGCAACCGCGCCCAGTCCTACAGATCCGGTCGAAAAGTCGACGGCGTCCGGGTCCTTCGTTCGACTTGGATAAGCCTGCAGCCCCCCAAATGATCGAAACATGGTCAGGTATTTTTTTGGCAGCTGACCCAGCAGATAGTGGATCGCATGAAAAACCGGCGAAGCGTGCGGTTTGATAGAAACACGGTCACCGGCTTGAAGAAAATGGAAATAGAGTGCTGTCAAGATCGAAACCACCGATGCCGAAGAGGCCTGGTGGCCGCCGACCTTCGTCTGATCTGGATTGGAACGCAGGTTGTTCGCGTAGTGAATAATAAGCGTTGCCAGCCACAGCACACGCTGCTGAATTGTATCCAATGTTTTCAACAATTCTTTTGAGATGGGCTGATCAGAGTTTTTCACAACCTTCCACCTCTCTTCCAAACCGAAATTGTCGCGCTATAGGATAGTATTGTAGGTTAGGTTGAACGATTGAAAGTGTCTCGCTATCAAGGACAATAAAGTTCCAGCCTTTCAACACCACGTTCTTACGAATAATGAGAGCAAAACCCAATCCCCACAATTAATCAACCAGTGAACTGATGAACCAATGAACTAACAAAAAACCTCAGTTGTTCTGAATCCCGATCGCAGCATCAGCAAAGGGCGACAGGCAGCAACCTGTGCTATTATATGATAGCACAGTCGGTCAATTCTATCAACTGTGAAATGGCGGATTTAGCTCTCTTGTGGAAGGGATTTCCAACTCCCGATACTCGGTTCATTGGCGCATGAGTCAGGCAAGATGCCCGGCCTACGGGACATTTGGGAATCCCAACACACGGCTCAGGCAGAGAGAAAACCGAAAACTAAATAGCCCTAACCGTGAAAATTTCTAATTGACAGGTAGATATCGAACGAATATAATTTTACGATGGAATTGGTATCGGATGAGCCGCAGCATCCGTTATACACAACAAACAGGATGACCAAATCGAATCCAAAGCACCTTTCAAGAATCGAATACGGGCAGGAGGACAAAGATGGAAGGGCTTGGACACTCAGTCGACAGCCAAGGAAAGAGGCGCAAGAAACACACTGACGTTTTGCATTCTCCTTACGCCTTACGCATCGCATTCCACGTTTCACTCTACTTTTCCTTCATCGCTAGCCTAATAGGCATATCAAGCGGATTTACCAGAGAAAGAATCATTGACTACGTGGTCGCTGTCGTCAACGATCAGCCAATCACACTACACGAATTAGAGACCGAACTAATCCTTATTGCCGTTATCAATAATCCGCTAATCATACTAGGCGAACAGGAAAACGCGCTAAATATCCAAGAAATTAAGAATCCCCCGAATACAGTCAAGCGAGCGATTTTAGAAACACTCATCGAGCAAGAATTGATGTTACAGAAGGCAGACGATATCGGAATTCTGCTCTGGAGTTGGGGAAAAAAGGTGAATACAGAAATTCAAGGACTGAAATCCTTATATAGCAACGAGGCACTATTCTTGGAAGATCTGAAGCGACTAGGATTAGAATATCGGGAAGTAGAGGAACGGGTGAGGACTATCTTAATTGTAAAGGAACTGACCATCCGCCAATTTCGCAGCAGTATTGACGACAAACAGATTAATCAAGAGGCACCCCAATATTTTGAGCAACATCAATTAGAATTTCTTGAACCCGCGCAGATTCAATTTCGGTATATCTTGGTCAAATTGAAATCTGATAATGCAGCCGAATCTGACGATGCAGCAGATCTGCAAATCCACGCCAAGACACTTGCTGAAACCATCGCTTCCCAGTTACAAGCAGGAGCAACCTTTCAGGAGATCCAGCAAGTTTACCCTGATAACCCGCTCCTTCAGGTTGTGGACGAAACACAGGTGATCCCGGCCGATACAGAGATTCAGCGAGTAATTGCTGATTTGGACATCAATGAAGTGAGCCAACCTATTCCGACCCCCGAGGGATATCTCATCGCTCAGATGCTCAAAAAAGAACCAGCCCGCCAGAAAGCATACCCAGAAGTTAGCCAAGAAATCCAGAACAAACTTATCGGGGAAGAGCTGCGAAAACGAAGGGAAGCCTGGCTAACTGAACAGAAAGCGGCGGCAGACATTCGCATCTTAGACCCAGAATTGGCGAAAACACCATTACCTTTAAGCGCGACGGAAGATTAGGACTAATTCGGTGTACTGCTTGCGTGCTATTTAGCCGCAGCACTCGGTTTGGATTGGCAAATCCAAGCCATTTAGGGAGAGGGGTTGTAAAACCCAAGTTGCCCCTATCTTAGACAAACCTCAACGATGATTCCTAATAGGTCAATTTTCCAAAATCGAAAATACCGAGAACATTGCGCTATAGTCCGGATGTTTTGTCGAGATATGAATCTTGCCGAATCAATGAACTAATGAACCAACACAGCCCCAGCGGAGCGACAAGGGTATAGCATTATAGGTTACATCGCAATTTGCATCATTTCAACACAACCATTTGGTGCGTACCGACAAAATCACCCGCTTCCAGACGATAGAAGTAAGCCCCACTAGCGACCCGCTCGTTCATGTCGTTACAACCCTCCCAATACACAGCCCGCTCGCGCGTTTTGTAGTAACCTGCGGCCTGATACCCCAAGTCGAATCTCCGAACCTTACGCCCCAAAATATCATAAACAGTGATGCGAACATGTGCCGCCTTATGCAATTGGAAGGGAATCCATGTCTCCGGGTTAAACGGATTGGGATAGTTGGGGAACACCCGCGTTTGATAAGGGCGCAACTTATCCATGAAGAACGGCTCCACCCCAACGCGGATGGGCTGCCCGTCCACGGAGACGAGATGCGCTGCCTTGACAGAGACTGTAGGGTTCAAGAATTGCGCCGAATCTATCGAACTACTAGTTTCCAATTCCAGTGTAGCGAGCCGCACCCGCCCGAGCCATGGCTGTCCCACACCAAGTTTGGCACCCACCAACGTTCCGGCCTGAGTGTCCTCCTCCAAACGAAACACATCGCTATCGCTTCTGTTTGGATCAACCCTTAAAAGCCCCTCCGGTGCCATCCGGATATGGTAACCTACTATGGGCACAGTTGTGTCAATTATCAGGTCAAGCAGGATGTGATCTCCCAAAAACTGGGGGTTCTCGAATTTGATTGTTGCCGATATAGGGACGGATGAGAAATCAGGTGCCGCCGGGCTACCGATGGTCTCTCCAAAATGCGATCCGACCACAACAAGATCAGATACGTTCACAATCCCATCCCGGTTCACGTCCGGGTTGTACCCGAAAATCACCCCATCGACCATTCGTCCAAACTCAGCTCCGACGATAACCAGGTCAAGAACACCCACCATCCCATCACCATTCACATCCCACGGGTGCAGGTAAACTTCGAGAACTGGGCTCTGTTTAATCAGTGTCAACGTACCGTCCGATGTTGAGGCGGCAGCGACAATAAAGGTGGAAACTCGATCCGCCGGTGCGGTTATTCCTGAATTACCCCCACCATTCCCATAAACAAGAGTAACCGTGTCATCGGGCATGAGGGCCTTAGTATCGATCTGAATCCTCTGATTAGTAAATGTTACCTCGTCGATGATGCCAGTTGAGGTCACGGTCGTGTACCCGGGAAGGCCCGGAACCTTCTGCGGCGGTGTCCAACCCGATGGAATATAAACCGTAAGGGCACCACCGCGCATCATGCCTCCAGCGGTATAAGTAATAACAATTTCGTTGCCAGTGCTATATGCAGCGACAGCATATGGTGAAACCGAAGCGGTGCCAGAACCGTCCGGGGTAGCAGGCGGTGGTTCAAACGCCAGATGTTTCGCCATAAATTGCAGCGATTCCTCCGCGATGAATGTGTGCCCACCACCATGTGTCACAAGCTCATGTTCAATTCTAAGCTCCGTCAACTTTTGATCCAATGCTTCCGCCTGTCTAGGTAACGCTGTCTCGTCCTCAAGCCCATGGACCAACTTGATTCCATTCAACCGCACCGGTCGTTGCGGATTCTGCTCTAATCTGTTGAGGTATCGGTCTAATTCATGGATGATATCATTCTCAACAATTCGCTCCCAAACCTCCTCGTCTCGCTCCCAAGGAGGAATCCCCGTCCTTAACCTATATGGCAAATCTAGATAACAGGGAGGTTTGTCAGGATTGGAAGCGACCCCCGCTAGATACGCAAGACCGCTACGAAACGGTAGGCTCCCCCTCCGTAAGGCGTCCGAATTGGCTAAGTCTTCCAGTGCATTCCAAAATTCGTCCCCAGATTTCTGTTTCAGCGGCTCCATCAGAGTTAGGACAACGCCACCCTTCTCCGTAAAAGACTCTATCAAATCATCGTCAAATTTATAAGTACCGGCTTGGGCAACAACCACACCGAATACCTCCGGATATTTAAGGGAGAGGTGCATTGAGCCGTACGCGCCCATCGAAAACCCTGTAATTCCGCGACTGTCCCGGTGGGGTATCGTCCGGTACTGCCTGTCAATGAAATTGACCAAATCCCTACTGATGTACGTTTCGTAATCGCCAATAGTTGGAGAACTGAGATACTGACTCCCGCCGAACCGATTCGAGCCATCAACAAACACAGCGATAGCTTCCTGAATCTTCTCGCCGAAGATCATGCGGTCCATCGCCGACTTCATTTTTCGGGTTAGACTATTTGAATCTCCGCCGAATCCGTGTAACACATAGATAACCGGATAACGTTTTTCGGTAAAATCATAGCTTGGCGGCAGGTATACTCTAATCACTTTCCTTCCATCCTCATCGATCAGGTTTTCCGTCAGTGTTGGCCAAATAATTGGGGGCCATCGTATCAATTGACTCTCTGACGCGAGGAGGACGGGCTGTAAAACCACAACCATCAACGACCAAAGTATAAAGTGAAAGAGAAAGCTTTTGGATAGCAGTTTGAACATAATTTGTGACGCTCCCACAGGTTCTGTCCCTGAATTATAGCTCAACTCCCCTCGCTAATTCAATAGACGCTACCTACTTCACTAAAACATAATGCGTAATACATACAATTTTTTTTACGCATCACGTATTACATATTCGGTATATAGAGCCATCATAGGCGGTGCACTAACTTCAAGATCTATCTTGTAATTCCATGAGGTGTGTGATAAGATGAAAGCTAGTAACGTCAGGGCTAGCAGAATGTTGACAACCCTTCAACTAGAAAGGTGTATATGATGGATTTTCAGTCCTCCCCTGAGCACGAGGTACTCCGAGGGCGCATCCGCGATTTCTGCACCCAATTCCCCGATACCTACTGGCGTGAAACCGATCGAGATCGCGCGTATCCGCAAGCCTTTGTCGAAAGACTCACAGAAGCTGGCTTTCTCTCGATTCTGATTCCCAAAGCATACGGCGGGCTCGGCTTGGGTGTAACGGAGGCAAGCATCGTTTTGGAGGAGATTAACCGTTCCGGCGGTAACGCGGCGGCGTTTCATGCACAGATGTATCTCATGGGTGCACTACTTCGACACGGCAGCGATGTACAGAAGGAACGTTGGCTGCCATCCATCGCCAACGGCGAACTCCGGCTACAAGCATTCTCGGTCACCGAGGCGGAAGCCGGCTCTGATACCCCTAGTATCCACACCTTCGCTCGACGTGAGGATTCCGCATACATTGTTAACGGTCATAAGAACTGGACCAGCCGCATCGAGCAATCAGACCTGCTTCTGCTGTTGGCACGCACAACCCCCCGGGAAGCGGTGGACAAGCGGACAGAGGGACTTAGCCTGTTCTTAATCGACTTGCGCGATGCACGCTGCCAAGAAGGAGCGTTAGAGGTGCAGCCTGTCCGCACCATGTTCAACTACGCAACCTACCAAGTCTGGTTCCGCAATCTACGGCTGCCACTCGATAGTTTAATCGGCGAAGAGGGGAGGGGCTTCCGCTACGTCATTGATGGTTGGAACGCCGAGCGCATCCTGCTGGCAGCAGAAGCTATCGGTGACGGCTATTGGTTTATCGATCGGGGGTGTGCCTACGCCCGCGACCGCGAAGTTTTTGGAGCTCCCATTGGTCGCAATCAAGGGGTGCAGTTTCCCATCGTCCGTGCTTATGCAGCGACGGTTGCAGCAGATCTGGTTCGCTACAAAGCGGCTTGGCTATTCGATGCCAATGCCTCCTGTGGGGCAGAGGCAAATATGGCAAAACTGCTCGCTTCTGAGGCAAGTTGGCAGGCAGCCAACATCTGCCTTGACACGCACGGCGGTTACGGCTTTGTCGATGAATATGATGTAGAGCGTAAGTTTCGGGAAACACGGCTCTATCAAGTCGCGCCGGTCAACAACAACCTAGTGCTTGCCTATCTTGCCACCCACGAGTTGGACCTGCCCCGGTCGTATTAATCTTATTCAAGAGTCCATTGGTACATTAGGTTCTGTTGACATTTGACAGGTACGTAGGTTGGGTTGAACGGTTACATACGAATTGCTATCAACCCCAATGGAGTTTCCGCCTTTCAATAGCAGCCACTTATAGATAGATTGAGTGAAACCTAACTGGATAAGGGCTTCTGTAGGTCAATTGTCTAAAATTGACTGACGACAGCAAAATGCCAACACCCACTAGTTAATTAATGAACCAATAGACTAATGAACCCATGACCATTTACGCATCACGTTTCAGTGGTGGGGTGCGTTACACAGCAGGTGCCCCTCGTAGGGACAACCCGGCTGTTCAATCTGAATGGTCGTGTGGAAAATACCAAAATGTGTTTGTAACTTGTCGTTAATCTCCTGCAGTAATTCATGTGAAGATTTGCTTGCATCCTCAACGATTGACACATGCGTGCTCAACGCCAAATAATTAGAGCATAAAGACCAGATGTGCATGTCATGGACATCCTTGACCGAGTCGATAGCACTGATGCATGCTGCCACTTTTTGGGCCTCCGCATGTTTCGGTGAGCCCTCTAATAAGATGTGAACCGCTTCTTTCGTGACCCTGACCGCCCCAATCAAAACGACCAGACCAATCCCGCAGCTCAGAATTGGATCGACAATAAACCAGCTAGTCCAATAGATTACCGCCCCGCCCACAATGACGCCAACAGAGGCGAGCGCATCTCCAATAACATGAAGCACCGCACTACGCACATTGAGGCTCTTATGCCCTTCACCATGAAATAGCCAAACAATGGCCATATTCGCAATAAATCCGATAATCGCCACGACCAGCATCTCTTTACTTTTAACAGGTTCGGGTTCGATAAACCGGTGGACAGCCGCGTAAAAAATCCACACGGAGATTACAATCAGTGAAACCCCGTTGATGAATGCGGCGAATACCTCTGTCCGATGATAACCATAGGTCCGCAAGTTAGTTGCCGGGCGAGTTGACAGATAGATTGCCAGCCAACTCATAATCAGCGACAGAGAATCTGAGAAAACATGCGCTGCATCGCTCAACAACGCCAAACTATTCGACAAAATCCCCCCTACTATTTCAATGACGAGCACAAATGTTGTCAACAGGATTGCGAATCGGAATTTTCCCTGTAAGCGATGTTGATGACTATGTTGAGGTCCATCTACCTCTCCATCATGGTGATGTGTGTGGGCCATGCTATCTCCTTTCGATTAATGAACACAGTCAACCTATCTGAAAATCGTCTATAGCAAAGGTATTATCTATGCGTAATACACTGAGCCCTCCGATGGACGGTGCCCTACGAAATGCAGAAGTTATCTATTATATCTCTCACGTGCTTGCATCTGAAGTCGACTTAGAAGCGTTACTGTTTTCCGTCTTGATAGATTTGGAGGCCTCGCTGCTCTCTGTCTTGCTAGATTTAGAATCCCCGCTTTTGCTATCCTCGGCACCGCTTGATGACGATTCTTTGTCTTTTTTAGCACCCTCCTTGTACCCTTCACTGCGATAGTCCGTGATGTAGAAACCCGACCCCTTAAAAATTAGTCCGGCACCAGCACCAATTAATCGCTTGGTCTGACCTGAACATTCGGGGCATTTTTGGATGGGATCTTCGGTGATACTTTGAAACAAATCGAATTGGATGCCGCAATCCAAGCATTTATATTCGTATGTCGGCATATAATGAGGCTCCTTCTACTCAGTTGTTTTCAACAGACATTGCGAAAAATGTCAGGATTTGATATATTTTAACGATTGATAAGTGGCATGTCAAGCAGTTTCCCACAACCTCAAGTCCCTTTTCTCGCTTGACATATCCTTAAAAATAAATATAATTAATGAACCAACACAGTCCCAGTTGCTTTGAATCTCCCGACAGATTGGGATTCCTCCGATTTATCGGAGGCTTCGGAACGGAACCTCTTATTAGGGCAGCGCGACAGGCATATAACAGATACAAAGACAAAAAAAACGAAGAGGTATACACTCATGGCTGATCTGATTCCCCAAACGACCCTTGGTCGAACAGGGGTGGTAGTAACTCGATTGGGCACCGGCGGTGCGTATTGCGAAACCGCCGATGGGTATCGAGCCGCGTTGGACTGTGGCGTCAATTATATGGATACGGCACGAGCATATCGAGATGGAGATGATGAAAGGGTTATCGGAAACGCCATCCAAGGACGGCGCCATGAGTTGACTCTGGCAACCAAGACCGCACAGCGCGATGCCGAGGGGGCACGTCGAGATCTCGAAACATCGCTGCGCCTGCTGAGAACAGATCATATCGACATCTACCAACTCCACCATCTAAATACCGAAGAGGAACGGAACCGCGCTTTAGGAGCCGGGGGCGTACTGGAAGCGGTTCAGAAAGCGCGAGAGGAAGGATTGATTCGCTTCATCGGCGTTACGGGCCACGATTGGGAACAGATCCAGCAGGCGGTTGCGACCGGATTTTTTGATACCGTGCTATGCTGGTACAATTGCGCCATGAAGGAGCCGGAGGAAACCGTGCTCCCGGAGGCACGTAAGCATAACACCGGCGTAGTGATTATGAATGCGTCGCGCAACGATAAGCTCTTCGATGGTGAAGGCGCCCCGGCCCCAGAACAATTCTACCGCTACGTCCTCAGTCATGAGTCGGTGGGTTTAACAATTATGGGATTGCGAGACGTGCCCCGCTTCCGCCGAATCGCATCAGCACTGTCCGATTGCCACACACTGACACCGGAGGAAAAAGCTGAGATTGAAGCTTACGGTGCACAAATGCGGGCGGATGGAAAGCTGTGATGTGTGCTAATTTCGGTTGATGCTTATCCGCGATTTGGTGAATCGTTCGTCCGTCCGAGCAGGATTAAAGCTGCTATCGCCGCAATCACCGAAACTGTGCCCGCAATGATGAATGCCCCAGAAAGCCCCGCCACATCGGCAACAGCACCGGCGGTCGTTGGTCCCAAAAACATACCGATTGCGTACACCGCCTGATATACCCCCATCGCTGTCGCCCGGTCCTCACCAGATACCTCACGGATACTCAACCCCATCAGCAAAGGGTATACGAGACCGCGCCCCAATCCATTCGCACCTTGGGAAGCCGCTAGTAACGGGATATTGTGGATTAGGGGAACGACAAGCATCGTCACCGCCATCACTAGAATCCCTATAAAGACAGCCCAATTTTCGCCTAAACGGGCAGCAAAGTGATGGTTCATCGGAGCGGTTAAAGTATAGGGCACCAACGCCGCAACACCAATGATGCCGAGCACAAAGTTGCTTGCACCCAGATTCTCCGCATGGAGCGGAATAAAACCAAATGTGGTCGCCCAGAATGAGTAGTGATTGAGTGCCGTAATTGACGCAATGAGCATCAAGGTAGGGTGTGTGATGATGCGCCATATCTGTCGAAACGTCGGAGGCTGACGCGGCGTCCGATGTTCCTTGATCGGCACCGTTGCTATAAGCCCCACAGCCGCTAGACCAGCACCGGCGTAGAATGTGGCACCCATTCCCCACATCTGCGCGATTTGACCCCCGAGCCCGTTAACAATAATAAGCGAGATGCCATTGATAGCCGTGACAACACCCATCGCCCTGGGACTCTGATCCGGCGGAAAGTAGCTAGCGAAAAGCACTGTAAAGGCGACCCATGTGGCGGCACTAATGCCAAGTACACCACGGAAGATCACGAGATACATCGGTGTCGGTGCCATCGCAAGTCCCAAACACCCGACGAGATTGAAGAAATGTCCGGCATAAAGAAACGGCAGGCGACGGCCCAACCTATCAGACCAAATCCCCAACGGAATTCGTAGCCACATCTGTACGAAGCCGTACGCCCCAACAACCATTCCCACAGTCGTGAACGATGCACTCAACGACTGAGTGTATACCGATAGAATCGGTGAGTAGATATATAGCGCACCCCAATAGAGAAACATACTAGCGTAGAATGCCCGAAGGGTAGTCCTGTCAGGAAAATCAGGGTACGTTTGATCTATTGTGGAGCGCATCTGCTCAACCTTGTTCATTGCGCTTGTATGGTGAGGCTCCTTTCTACCTTCCGCAATCAGAACCGGACCCGAACCAACGATGTCCGCAATTCAATATCAGGAACCTGCGAACCTCCACCGCCGACAGGGGAAACAGTAATCGTGGGGAAAGACAAGTCCCATCGCTTCTCCGTGGGTTCAAAATTCAGCAATCCCACACCACTTTCTATGAAATAGCTCTCTGGAGTGTCGTAGTTCCGGGTAAAATAGGAACCCGCTGTCAATCCAACCATGCCGCCGATTCCCATGAGTAACCAAAAGGTCCGGTCTTCCGGCTCAATGTCGAGCAGAATATTCGCGCCTAAACCGTAGAGTGTACCTACAATACCCCCGATGTTAATAAGACGGGCGCGGGCACGACTCATGTTGAGTTTTGGTGCCCATGCCGACATGGTCGCTAGTCCAATATTACCACCCATCATTGCACTGCCAAGAACAAATTTGCTGTTATCACCGCTCCTGTCGCGAGCAGCCATAGCCCCCCAGAGTGCAAACCATGTTCCCCAGATTCCACCGAAATTAATCAACGTTACATCGCCAGGGCTGATGTCCCTATCTCTGACGACGCGCCCAGCCAACGCTAGTCCAATGGCCCCTCCCGCCATGCTCGCACCCACAGTCAGCTTTTCACCAGCATCGGCGAGGTTTGCTGCCCCAACCACTTGCCAGATACCCCAAGTCCCTCCGAGGGTCATCAGTGAAGCCTGCCCATCGCTCAGTTCGCTCTCCCGCGTGAAACTTAAAGAACCGATTAATCCACCCAAGGGCCCCGCGATTAAAACGAGACCATAAGGGACCGCCTCCTCTGTTTCCAAAAGAATCAACGTACCGACGCCTAGCCATGTCGTAAAAAGGGTACCGAACCCGACCAAACTCGCTCTACTCATGCCGCTGATTGGTTTGGGCTGTTGAAGTAAAATAGCAACCTCTTTCCTTTTATCCGTTGCTAATTGCCCGTACCGTGTTTCAGGATACACAGAGATAATCCAATCCAGTTTTCTGAGTGCTTTATCATATTCCTCATCGACAACCTGCTTAACGGCGTCTTCATAGATTAATTGTGCTTCCAGTGTTTTGATTTCTGATTTAATCTCACCCGCCCACAACGGGTGTGCAAAAAGGAAAAGAACGGTTACGATAATAATTTTGATGAGTTGATTCGGCATATCTACATCCTTTCTAATTGCTGATTAAATAGATAAAAATCTGCGACTAAAATCGGAGGCTGAAGAGATTGACGTGTATACCGTTAGGACTTAACTGTAACTCGTGAGGCAGTCGATGCCAGAGTGTCGAATCATCTCGCCGACTCAGACTCTTATGCGCTTCTGGAGACGGAATATGACGGGTGGTGTAGGTGCCTGTAATAAGCCCAGCAATGCCGCCAGCCATCAGGAAGGTAAATGCGGCCTCCGGACTAATATGGCTTTCAGCGATTATCATCACTATTCCACTGGCAACTGTAGTGCCGATAACACCGCCCAGATTAATCCAATGTGCTCGCGCCGGTGTGATGTCAATTTTTGAGGAAAGCGAGGCCATTGCTATCGTACCTATATTGCCCCCGATGAGTGTCCAAGCGAGCAACCCATCGCCATCCTCAACACCGACGACCTGGCCTGCACACAAAGATAGCCATGTACCCCAAAGTGCCCCGTAATTGATAATCCCCATGTCTCCTGAGCTCGGGTCAATTTTCCTCGTGAGAACAGAGGTTGTCAGAATACCTGACAGGCCGCCGATCATTGCGCCGCCAATCAATGGCTTTTCATTGTCCTCCTCGTCGATCAGGATTGCCCAACCCAGTCCCTGCCATGTCCCCCACAAACCACTAAAGCTAATTAAAGCAGACTGACCTTGGGTCAATTTCGCGTTTCGCGTTGCAACCAGAGAAGTCAAAAGCCCTGTCGGTGCACCTATCATCATACCCCCAGCGACGGTCTTTGCTCCGTCCGTATCATCAACCAGCCTCGCCGTACCAATTCCTAACCATGTCGAATATAAGGTGCTGAACACCACGGTCCCAATCCGACCGCTCTGGTCAATTTCCTTGCGCCGGATGTCCGGTAGATTCAACTGTTCCAACCGCCGCTTCCGATTTTCAGCGAACCGTGCATAGACAGTGTCCGGATATCTATCGATGACTTCGTCGAGCCAATCATACGCTTCACCATAATCCCCTTCAACTATCAGCCGGAAAGCGGTCTCATAGAGCTGCGCTGCCTCACTCGATTCAGCGGAAGCCTTACTCGGTTGAAAAAATAATGCACATACAAAAAGCGTGATTAGGGTTGTCCTAATTTGCTTATGAGTCATTATCTCACCCTTTCTTTCTGTTCCGGCCCTACGATAAACAGAAAAATCCGGAAAAACAGGAGATTCTTGTTGACACATGAACACTGTAAGGATAAAATGGATTTAACGAACCGCATACCACACCGAAAGGAAATAGCAATGAATTGCCTTGATTATGGACTCTCTTTTATCAGCTCTGTTGGCAATGGGAATGCACCCCGATTTTGGGTCGAATCCCGATGTCGCATGATAGACGATACAGATGGAAGCTTCAGCGATTACTACCAGTGCGGTTCGTGTAAGAGTGAACACACTTTTGCAAAGAAGGATCTCTTCGTAAATCCAAACTACGACTTCCTGCCCGTTTTTGGCCAAGAACATACGGCGGTATTCAGAAGGCACGCCTATCGCAATGATAATTACGTCGAGTATAGGCCCGCGAAGGAATATTGGGGAGGAGCCCTGTTTGATGTGCAAGAGGCCTCGTCCGTCCAAGTTCTTGATAGCAACGCAGCCATTTTTGAAGCCACGCGAAAATGCCTGCCCATCGTGACGCACACAGAGATATGGGATGCTAACGCACATCAGCGGGCAATTATCGAGTGTCCTGTTAAAACGATGAATATAGATGAAAACGCAGACATCTACCAAGTTGATACAGGAATAGTCCTATTTCCAGACCTGTCAAAGCGATACGATCGACAGATTGAGACATTCAGCCTCGCTTACGTTGCCTTCAACACCCCCCACTTTGCTGACTTCGTCCTCGAACAACCGACGCCAATCATTGAAGATGGGGTGGAAGTTACCCAAGTGTATCACTATTCCGAAATTCGCAGCTTGGAAGCAAAAAACACCGTGTTTTGCATCGGTGAGCTATAACGGCCGCATCGCCTCAGATAATCCCTAGCTTCTTCAGAAAGTATTCAGTCGGAATGGTTAAATCAAGCCCCCTTATCTCATCAGGGGCATACCATCCGATGATATCCGCTTCGTCGGATAATGTCGCCGTGTTTTGATCTACCCTCGCTCGGTATAATCGCCATTCGTGGAAATCCGCACCGCGACGACACGGTTCTTTCAGCGTTTCCACAAACACCGGTTCTTCAGGATGGATCTCAATTCCCGCTTCTTCCTCTATCTCGCGAGCAACGGCGGCCTCCGATGTATCATCGTCCAAGTCCCAATGCCCAGCAACGATTGTGTAACGAAATGGGAATAATCTTCGGTGGAATAGGAGAATCTTCTTCTCCCACTCGATGACTGCACCGACGGAATAGTGTAGCAATTCACTGTTGGGTAAAATGCGGTAACGCATTTGCGGATAGAACATAATGAGGCGGCTATCGTTATACCCGCAACACTCGCATCGGTAGTATTCCCTGCCTTTAGCTGCATAAGGTTGGATGCACTCACTCCAGCATTCAGGACAGTAACTATGAGGGTTATCGTTTTGCTGGATCCGTCCTTTAACTTTCATCATTTGCCCACACAATCTGCCATGTTCCTCAAGTTGTGAATTTATTATATCACAACGGACCGGGCAGATCCACACGGTATTCGGAGATTATGGACAGAGACTATCGGAAACCTTCCATACTTTTTTATTTCAAAATTTTCCATTTTGTTCTAAAATAGAATCGTTCGCACCGTACAAATAAATTATATTTTACACATCACGTTCCATAAATTGGAGGTAAAAGCAATGATGAAAATATCCGTCTGGGACGGAGGTCTCTCGGACAGTTATCTGAAGCAGGTTACACAGTTAGGCGCAGATTGCATCGATTTTGGTAGCGGTCAGTCTTTCCCCGGCGTCACAGAACAGGGCTATCCAGATTTGGATGAGGTCATCAAAATCAGAAAGAAGATTCGTTCTTGGGGACTTGATATCAACCGCGTAACCCTGCCTGACATCACCGAGACATTTATGAAAGGGCTACCGGGCGCAGAAAAAGAACTGGAAAATACCTGTAACGCCTTAAAGGTTTTCGGAGAGGCAGCCATCCCCATCGCAAGGCAGCGATTCTGGGGGGATACCTTTAACCAATTGATGACCCGCTACAATTCCGCGCATCGCGGCGGCTACTTATCGCGCGGAGAGAGTCGGGGGTTGACGGAAAATCCTCCCGAAACGCCAAACTTCGAGGAGCTCGAAGAGTGGTGGAAACGTTTCTGCGAGGTCTACGGACATCTTGTTCCCATAGCCGAAGCGTACGATATAAAACTCGCCATCCATCCCTCTGACACCCCCAATCCCGACACACCTTTGGGAAGCCTGGGATTCCATCGCGTAATTGACGCCTTTCCCAGCAGAAATGTCGGATACCTCTACTGCTGCGGCACCAGAGGTGAGGCGGGCAGTACCCCCCTTGTTCTCGATGAAATCAACAACTACGGTCGTAAAGGCAAGATTTTTATGGTTCACCTCCGCAACGTCAGAGGAAGCCTTGCGACTGCCGGGGCTTTTGAGGAGGTCCTCCTAGACGATGGAGACATGAATATGTTCAAAATCGTCCTCGAACTGCATAAACTCGAATTTGACGGTTGCTTAAACCCCGACCACATCCCCCGCATGGAGGGCGACACCGGATTGGCATATTCTGTGGGGTACATCAAAGCATTGTTTGCTGCGCTATCAGTTCTCTAGGAGGTGCGGCTGCGATCGCTGCATTTGCCAGTCGTTCAGGTTCAGGAAATCCAAACGAAAGGAAAATAACAAAATCCCGATTCCAAAACGTCCCTTGGTCTCGAGGCTACGGTCGGTTTGCGTGAGATTATACAGGAAACAGTCAACTCCATTCTGAATCTTCGTGTAACCGAAGAGCAGGAGCAGTTTGTCGCTTCAAACGCGGTTTCTATTGCACAGGCCCATTTCTCAGACCCATTTCTCGGAGGATGCGTGGTTTCGCGCAATCTACGCTGACGAGACCCCCGTCGGTTTTCTGATGCTATCTGACCAACCTGACAAAGGGGAATATTACTTATGGCGTTTCATGGTCGATGCCCGGTATCAGGGAAAAGGCTATGGCCGTCGCGCCCTTGAACTCCTGATTGATCATGTAAATACACGACCGAATGCGAAGGAGCTGTTCTTGAGCCATGTTCCCGGTACTGGAAGTCCCGAAGGTTTCTACCGTAAGTTAGGCTTTGAACACACGGGCGATCAGACGGGCGAGGAATTGGTGATGAAATTGACGCTTCATAAAGGGCTCTCGCTTGAATCTTAAGAATAACAGGAGAGCGTAATGAATTTCTATCACGGCACAACCTTACGGAATGCGATTAGAATTGCCGAAATCGGTTTTCTGCCAAGGAAGGGGGCGGTCTGGTTCACTACGAGTAAGCAGTATGCCCAGGGTCGTGCTAAACACAAAGCGCGCAGAGCGGGTAGCTCACCATTTGTCCTTGCCTGTGAAATTGATGTTCATGAGTTGTATAGCCGCCTTGGAAAAAATCTCGTTATGCGCGGCAGCGGAGTTATTGCCATCCGGGGGCGTGTCCCACCCACGGTGATACGTTCACATTTTACGTTGGAACTACTGAATTCGCCTGAACATATTGCCAAATGGGTGAATCATAAACTCCAACACAAGTCCTACGAAGGTATTAGTCCGCGGCACCCCGGAATAGATCGGCTAGCGCGTTGGATGGAAAATCGCACCAACTCCGGCACCGGCAGCACTATCCGCCCAGATGAACTGTCGCAGAAGCTGCATCAATGGCTGCCCGACTTTTTCCAAGGGGTTGAAATCACGCCTGAAGATTTGCGCTTCGACTGTTTTCCTGAACCGGCTGAAGTTGAAACAGAACCTCCTCCGGAGCAGGTAGACCCCCGTGAGGAAAGTGCGCTTGATGACCTCGCCGCCACGAAACCACAACGACGCATCCGTGGTCTTAAAACGCTGGCACGGCTTGGAAACGAAGATCTCTACGACTGGTGCACACTGTTTCTCTCGGATGAGTCACTGGAGGTTCGCATCGCCGCCTTACAAACGATAGCCCACTGTGAGAATGGAGATCCAGAGGCCATTTTGCCATTCGCTGAATCTCAAAACAAACGGATTCGAGCCGCAGCGATCGCCGCGCTTGCTAAGCACGCTGTCGAGGACGCTCCCCGTTGGTTTGAGCGAGGCCTGAAAGACCGTGAGGCATGCGTGCGCCTTGAAACGGCCGCTCTGCTTCCAACACTAGATGTAACCCAACATCGGGGGATTTTTGAACTTGCACTCTATGACCCCAACCCTGAAATCAAACGTCTTGCAGAGAAACTCACCACAAGGAAAGGCCATGCAGATGCTAGGTGAGACCAAGAGAAAGCCATGACTTTACCGTTGTTGCACAGCGCATCATCGCAAACCCCAATCTCCAGATCAAGAGAGCAATTGTGGTTTGCCCTTAGAATATACTAATTCGCGATTCAGACATTCATTCTACAAGTGCCATACCAACTAACAACAAGGGGAATTAAATATGAAACTTAGACCGAATAGAATTAAGCATAAATTGGCTGAAGGTAACACCGTTTATGTCGCTGGCGGTATGACCCATCCGGACGACATTGATGCCTTTGGACCCGCGGGCTTCGACGGTATTTGGCTGGAGGGCGAACACGGCCCCGTGGATGCTGCTGAACTCGGCAACCTCACTCGCGCCTGCGACATCTGGGGAATGACCTCCGTTGTTCGCATCAACCGAAATGATCAGGGGCTGATCTATCGCACCCTCGATCGAGGGGCTCAAGGCATTGTCGTCCCACACGTCAACACGAAGGAAGAAGCACAGAACCTAGTCGATGGCGGCAAATTCGCACCTATCGGCTACCGGGGCATGTATACCAGCCGTCAGGGGTTCGCCGTTCCCGATTACGTTCAAGTCGCCAACGATGAGACACTGCTAATCGTCCTAATTGAAGACATCATCGCTGTCAGAAACCTCGATGAAATCTTGACGGTGGACCACATCGATGTGTTCTTCGTCGCACCATCGGATCTGGCAACTTCAATGGGACACATCGGCGACCTTCAGCACCCCGATGTTCAGCACACAATTGATGATACATTAGCCCGCATCCAAGCGGCAGGGCGTGTCGCCGGTTCCCTTGCCAACAACGACAATGTTGCGAAATATGCTGCGGCAGGCGTCCGCTTCCTATTCACGAGCGTTGGCGCGTGGATCTCTGCGGGTGCTGCCGAGTTCATCAACCGTGCTGAGGAAGCGAAGTAACGCCGCTTACGTAAAAAATCGTGCAACGGCAATCGTAGGGGCTTGCATCTCCCGACTCGTCGAGGCTTCTCGGCGTCTCTAAGTCCCGATGGGACTTGAAACGTCAGAACCGATTTATCGGGGAGTAGGATACCCATCCGAACATTTCGGGTCTTGGGTAGACTGTAGGAGCAACTCTTGTAGTTGCTCGTCTTTGATCTCTCCTTTTTTATTAGGGTAGATTTGTGTTAATTTGCGGATGCTTTGCACCTTACTTTACATAAACCAATAACACAAACCCACTAGAAAAGAGGAGTTAAACGATGAAGATAACCGGTGTGACACCGTGGCTTGTTAGATCACAGGCACCGTACTTGGATACAACCGATGAACCTCCCGACAGAGAAAGGGAGTATGTCTTCGTTGAGGTCTCAACAGACGAAGGCATCACCGGGTGGGGTGAAGTTACCGGCACCTCCCCGGTAGCAAATAGAGCAGTCTGTGCTATGCTTGCACAAACCAGCAATCTAATCGAGGGCGACGAGGCAACGCGCATTGAGACGATATGGAACAAGGTTTTCCGAGCGTTCACTTACATGGGGACACGGGGGGCTACGTCAAATATCGTCAGTGCTATTGACATCGCGTTGTGGGATATCCGCGGGAGGCAGTTGGGCTTACCAATTTATGAGCTAATCGGTGGGGGCCCCGTCCGGGAATCGATATCCCTTTACACACATCCAGGAGGCGGGAAAGATCCGGAGAGTGTAGCAGCACATTGCAAAGCGATTGCAGAAACCGGGCACACCGCCTTGAAGACCGACCCGTTCCCTCACCATCCGGAAGAAACCAACGGCTATTTGAGTGGACAGATGGACGCCGCAGGAGAGGAACAGGGCGCAAATGTGATCGCTGCGATTCGGGAGGCGGTTGGACCCAGCATCCAAATTCTCATTGACTGCCACGGTCGGTTCGATGTAGCGACAGCAATTCGGCTCGCCAAACGGTTGGAGCCTTACAACATCGGCTGGTTTGAAGAGCCGGTCCCCGTCGAGAGTTACAACGCATTGAAACAGGTCAGGCAGAACGTCAGCGTGCCAATCTGTGTTGGTGAGCGACTCCATACCCGCTATGAGTTTGTGCCGATCCTTGAAAACGAACTTGCCGACTATATCATGCCAGATGTGACATGGGCGGGTGGTATCTCAGAGTTGAAGAAAATTGCGACGCAGGCGGAGGCTTACTACGTGCCAATTTCCCCACACGATGCAAGCGGACCTATCAACGTGCTGGCGGGAGCGCATACGATGATGACAGTCCCGAACTTCTACAAGCTGGAGACCAGCCGCGCCAAACTCAACGCCTATGATGTGTTGATGGATCATCCACTTGACATCAGGGACGGCTGCCTGCATCTGTCCAACCGTCCCGGTTTGGGCATTGAGATGAACGTCGATTACCTACGAAGCAAAGCAATTGCGCCGTTCCCCGGGTGAAGCACGAAATCTTCTTCCGCTTAGAGATCGCAGCTTAATAACCAATTGGCTCATGTTAAGAAATCGTGCAACAGAAACCGTAGGGGCACCTCAATACCCGGTGTGTCTCGTAACCGTGTCTGGTGAATTGAAAACACCCGGACTATAGCGCAATGTTCCGGGCGGATTAAGCCACGGGAAAACCGTTGCGGAGTTTACCCCGGCTAACCGTTTGCTGCAGTAACACCGTCTCTATCTAAATGGGTTGAAAACTCAAACCCTTTTCTGTAAAAAAACGCTAAAGCGTATGGGGTATCCCCAAGCCCCACAAGCGGAGGAGAATGGGTTTTACCCCTAAAGGATTTTTGATAAAAGCTTCCTTTGCAGGTTCCGGTAAAAGCTTATACTCTGAAACCTTTTCGATGTACGCTGTTGCTAATACAACCCTATTACAGGCCGACCTAGGACTGTTAAGTATCGGGTAGTTCAGTAATACTTACTGATTTTAATTGATTGTTGGGATAGCGTTCAGCAGCAAGCTCCTCGAGACGCCATTGTGAGACCGCCCCGATCTCTGCCGCTGTTAACGGTGTCATTGGCCAGTTGGTAGGAAATGAATATACGATTTCATCTTCTTCCCCTCATTCTGTGCAACCCTAAGAAGCAACATCAATAGGATACATAACACTATACAAGACACATGTCGGAAATACTTGACGGGTAAACAGAAAGCGAAAATCACTATCAGCCTTCCTCTCAAAACTGCCTGTCCGCAGTGATAGATTCATCCCAACGTTGGGCTTCCAAATACGACATAACCGCTTGTCGAGCGGTCAGCGAATCAATACGTCTCAAAGCGTCCATCGCAAAAGCACCTACATGCCCACACGGATCGTCGAGCGCATGGAACAAAACCTCCTCGGCACCTACGGCATCCTTCCCCAACCGTGTAAAGGCCATCGCTGCGTTGGTACGAACCTGATCTTGAATTGTCCACCCACGACGTTCCTCCGCGTGCCAATCTGCCTGATCCTCTAACAGCAAACGGTTAATATGTGGGATAAACGTCGGGGCACCCTGACGGATGCTTCCTAGCGCATCTGTCGCGGTGCGAACAACACGATGCGAATCATCGCCCAAACGTGCTGTTAGGCTCGATACAGCACTTGCTGCATGGGAATCCAATTCCCCCAAGGCAAAGCTGGCATTAATGCGTACCCACTCACTCTGAGACTCAAGGGCTTCGGTCAGGGCAGGCACAGCCGGTGCTCCAATAGCGGTCAAAGCGTGTGCTGCATCCTCCATCGAAATGGCCCCTTCGTTCCAAGGTTCAGGAATTGGATGCGCGGCTTCTCGATCGCCCGCTGCTCTCAACCGCTCTATCAGTGGTGCAACGGCAGGTTTCCCAATCGCACCAAGCGTATAGATTGCAGCCACCCGCGCCGCTTGATGGTCTTTATCCAACATGGAGATCAGGACAGGGATAGCTTCCGCGGCGTCAGATCCGAGTCCAGCCAGATCATAAATCGCCCTCAGTCGGTCAGCTAAACTCTTATCTTTCCCCAAATCACTGATGTATTGAGATAAATGGCTTTTCGTCAATTGGATGCCACTGTTTCGGAAACTTTCATAACGGTCGCGTTTCCCACATAACCAGTCCCACATGTGAGACCACACCAGCTCTAAATGGTACGGTGTTTCGATAGCAGCTGGATTCTGCCACTGAAGGCTTTGACAATCCCACGATGGGGCGGTAGGCTCCGACGCTCGAACGTAAATGAACTTCACCATATCGCGGGGTTGATTGAGGAGGTTGACACCTGCAGCATGACCTACGTCGAAATGTGTCAGCGACACAGTGCCCGCTTTTCCTTCCATTGGAATGGCTTGCGTCCGGTCCTCATCGGTCAGGTGCTTATGGAATTGTGTACCGGGGATGGCATGGGTCGGTCCCAATTCGATCGGCGTGTCCTGCGGATAGTACATAATCCTAGCGAAACGCGAATAGTGCTGCCGGGGTCTACCTAAAGGAGTGTATGAATCTTGGTGGCAGTTTGCGGCCAATTTAACCGCTGGTTCCGGATCTGGGTCGGTGACCGCTGCCAAATGATGACAGTAACGGTGCGGGTGTTCGATATACCCCTCACCCAACGTACTTATCAATGCGCCGCGCACTTCAGGACTGTTGAGGATATGACGCATCTCCGGCACCCGTGGCAGCACGTTGTTCCCCGGATTGCTGCCCGCCTCTAGAATGTCTGCAAGTTTCCTGCGGATGGTTCCATGTAGTTCATCGGGAACGGACGGCTCCAGCATGATATAGCCATCGACAATGAATTGACGCATCTGCTCATCGGTAAGCAGGATAGGCGCATTGTTAAACGAAACGCTCATAGGTCTGACTCCTTTTCAACGGTTTTATAATAAACCAGTTAGGGGTATTTAGTTTTCAGCTTTCTGTCGGTTCTGCGGGGAAGTCGCGATCGAGAAGTCGTTTCCCGATAGATCGGGATACAAGCACCTACAGGGAGGTGTCGGGATTCAGAGATTCCTCTCCGTTCCGAGCGTTTTCAACCGACAAGGAGAACCAAATGCCCTTATAACCCAAATCACTAGGTATTGAAAATCCATCAATTTTCTGCTAAAATTGAAGTGCTTTACCTTTCGCTCCAGCGGAGTACTATGTATACAGCAAAGCAGCCTAACCCAAGTACCCTAAAACTCCAACAGGGCAACAGATTTATAATAGATGCTTTGTTTTTATATCTCATAGGTTTCGGAACAGCAAGGGCCCCGAAAAACAGATTCGCTAGTATGAAAACCTGCAAAGGTAATACAGATACCAAGTAGAATTATATCCAGTTCCTCCCTTTCCATTACCCTATTTCTCACCTATACTTGAACTTTGATAACCGGCTGACGATGTGTTGGATTGAACGCAACAAAGGTGATATTGTTCTCTGCCAAGAAGGTGTTGCTCTTGAAGGCAGCGCGGCGTCCAGCACGGGTCAGGTCTACCCCATCCACAGAGACACCTCGGATGTCAACGCCGGTCAAGCGGAGCGTCAAATCGGGGACACGCACCGGTAGGTCAAGCCGTATTGAATTGCCCTCCACCACTACCTCAGCCATCTCCCGGGCACACGCGTAGTTTGTAATCTCGCTGCATTTGCGCCACTGCGTCCGCTCACCATTCGGGTCACGCTCCTGCAAGCGACGGACGACAGTCTTGAAGGCATTAAACCCACGACGGTCGTCGTTGTGTAAGCCATAAAACCCCTGCCAGTGGCTAATGAGCACCGCCGGATCACCGGCGTCAATGACGGCGGGGAGACGTCCACCTTGCAAGTCTGCAGTGATATATTTATCGACATTGACCTCACCGTAGCCGGTCCACGAGCCAGTCCAGTCGCCGGTGGAAGCGATAATCTCGCCTACCGCTGTGCCCGCCTCCCGATTCGTATACCAAACGGGCGTTTCAACGGGCCCATCGGCGGAGACTCGCTTGAACAAATAGGGCGTGGGGTTGCCTGTAACCTCCCGTGCTGCGATACCGACAACCTTCGCATAGAAGTCGAGCGGATTGCCGAACCCACCGGGAGAAGTGACCCCTTCCGGCGTTAATCCGACGTTCTCCAAAATCTGGCAGGCGGTCGTAATGTAGTCAATCACCAATTCCTCCTGATCGACGGGCAGATTGTTCCAATTGTACTGCTCCCAGATCCCCGACTCCAGGGGTTTACAGGTTTTCGGATCGACCACAACGGTATGCGTAATCATCTCAGGTGTGATGTCGTAGGCGGGGGTAATGACCTCTCTGCACATCCGCAACCAGCTTTCTTGCTGCGCCTTACTAAAGAGCGGCAATCCCTCATCAATACGCCCCAAGGCAGCGGGACACGGGACAACGCTATACTTTCCCCGGACGCCGTGCTCAAGGCACCACTCAGCGAATTCACGGACGAATGACTCCGGGTGGACAACGGGCACATCTTGCCACCGACGATTTTCCCCGTCTACAAGATTGCGGTCACGCATAAAGAAGTAATTCAGGTTGACCAACACCGTTGAGTCATCAAAGATGATTGACAACGGCACGCGGTCAAGGGCATGTCGGGCGATTTCAACCTGCATAAAAACAACTCCTACAATGATTAATGACCATAAAATACTCGCGTCTCACGTTTAGTTTATGTTAGCAGATTGTGCAACAGCCGTGGGTCAGACTTCCTAGCTCAACGGCATAATGAACTGATGAACAAATTGTTTTTACGTTTCACGCGTCAATTCGTTTGGAAGAACTCGACGCTTTCGCCGTTTGGACCTCTGAAGAAAGCAATCGTCACCTGTAACTCCCCAAGGCTTACATCGCGCGGTTCAACCGTAATCTCATACCCCGCCTCGCGAATATGCTCCACCGCCCCATGGATGTCGGTTGTCGTCAACGCAAAATGGTTCACAGGGTTATTCGGTGCCGGATCTCCCGGTTTGGGCCCATCCGCAGTCGGCTGGAAAAGCTCCATGTGGCTTCCATCCCCCATATCCAGCAGGAGAATCTTACGTTCTGGCGATCCAAATTCCGCGACAATCTCCATACCAAGCACGTCTTGATAGAGTCGCAGTGAATCCTCCCAATCGCGTGTATGCACAGCAATGTGATGGGCACCACATCCTTTGATAACTTTGTTTTTTGTTCCAATGGCCATAATAAAATCCTTTCTTTCAACTGCTAATTTTTCGGCGTTTCCTGCCCAGCTTGGACGACCTCTCCAACCAGAAATTTCCGCCGTTTTCCATTTATATCTCTGACCAGCAGCCCCCCGTCCCAATCAATCACCTCGGCTTGACCACGAAAGACCCTATCAGCAGTCTTAATCTGGACCCAATCGCCAAAACGGTATGATAGCCTGTTTGCGGTTGCAATAATCGATTCAGTATCACTATGTTTCAAGCACAAGTAGTTTTCTTCAAGCCGGTGTAGGATAGCCTGGAGCAGCACGACGCGGGACATCTCCCTATTACTTTCTATTTGCAAAGAGGTAGCGGAAGCACGAAGTTCCTCCGGCAAATTTGTCCATGTTGTATTGACGTTGACACCGAACCCCATGACGAAAAACGGCTGCCGATGTCGATCGTATTCCAACTCCGTCAAGACACCGCTCACCTTTTTCCCTTGAATTAGTACATCGTTGGGCCACTTAATCCGTGTCGAAAGATTCGTCAACTCATCGATCGCTGTTGCGATGGCAACTGCACCGATGAGATTAGGTAAACCGACCTGATCTGCACGGAGCCGGTGCCGCAGGATGACCGATACAAGGAGGCTCGATCCAGGAGGGGCATGCCATCTTCTGCCGTGCCGACCCCGCCCTTGGGTCTGGTTCTCTGCTAAGATAAGTGTGCCCTCCTGTGCGCCATCAATACCGCATTGGAGTGCCAAATCGTTCGTTGAGCGCACCTGATCGTAGATTTGAATCTGCCGCCCGATCGTTTGATTGTGCAGCCCGGATAGAATGTCGTTGGTTGTCATTATGAGTTTTCATGGTATCACGCCCATACCTAAAGTGTCAACGCCTAACTTCGATTGGAAAATCCCCTTACTGATACCATTGCCATATCAGACAACAAGTCCCCTTACCAAATCCAACAAAGCGTCTAGATGGATCATACAGATTGAATAGGCAAGGATATATCAAATCTTTTCCCTTGACTTTGTGTTCTTGTTATCCTAAAATTGACCTGATGAACGTCGTAGTCTGCAAGCAGCTATTTGCATTCACAGCGAGTGACTAAGATAGGCTTGTGAAAAATCGATCTGACCTGGAATTTACAACTCGCAACTTCCCCAAGAATAAAGGAGTGTACAAAATGGCTGAAATGACATCTGACTTCGTACAGTGCCTCCGTGTCGAGGACATTCCCGAAGGATCGATTATCGCCCTCAATGTCGAAGGCCATTCGGTCGCCTTGACACATAGCGAAGGGAAAATCCGTGCCGTGGATAATCGTTGTCCGCACATGGGGTATCCCTTGAGCCAAGGGACAATTCACAACGGCATTCTGATTTGCCATTGGCATCACGCACGGTTCGATTTGGAGAGTGGCTGCACATTCGATCCGTTTGCGGACGATGTGCAATCCTATCCGGTTAAGATTCAGGAGGGGCAGGTTTATGTCAGTATCCACGCAAATGGAGATGACCCCGCCACGCGTTGGAAACAGCGTTTGAATGAAGGACTTGAGCAGAACATCAACCTGATTATCGCTAAAGCAGTCATCGCGCTTCGGGCGCATCACGCTGCAGCGGATGATATCGTTGAGATTGGAGCACTGTATGGGGCACATGGGCGTCGCGCTGGCTGGGGACCGGGACTGACCATCCTCACAGCAATGGCAAATGTCGTTCCACAACTTACAGAAGAAGATAGGGTTCTTGCACTCTATCAAGGGTTACTCCATGTTTCACAAGAGGTAGCGGCTTCCCCGCCGCGTGTAGAACTCATGCCTCTAGAAACAGATAAGCACTCGATTGAACGCCTGAAAGAATGGTTCCGATATTTCATTGAAGTCCGCAACGCTGACGGAGCTGAGCGTACGCTGCTGACAGCGATTTCGTCCGGAGGAACGCCTGCACAGGTCTGCGATATGATGGTCGCCGCAGCGACGGATCACTTCTACCGGGATGGTGGACACATACTCGATTTTATCAATAAGAGCTTTGAACTGCTAGAGCGTATCGGTTGGGATAAGGCAAGTGAAATTCTGCCAACACTCGCCAGTGGCCTCGCGGGTTCATCGCGGGCTGAAGAACAGAATCGGTGGCGCAGTCCGATAGATTTTGTTCCCTTGCTCAATGATGCATTTGAAGAATTGGAAGCACTTGTGCCCGAGGGTGCAGGTCAACAGTGGGATGGTGCTGAACAGCTCGTCGAAGTCTTGCTAGGCGACAATCCCTTGGCCACGGTGGGCGCACTTAAGGCGGCATTCAAGGAGGGGGCGACGCTGACCGAATTGACACAGACACTTGCCTACGCGGCGGCGATGCGAATCGCTCGTTTCCACACAAAAAACGAGTTCGGCGACTGGATCGCTGTGCTGCACACCTACACCTACGCCAATGCCCTTCATCAGTGTGCAAAGCGTGCTCCATCGCTAGAACTTGCCCGCGGTATTTTTCATGGCGCGGTGGCAATCTACTTTGATCGCTGGTTCAACATGCCGGCCGCACGGCTGCCACAACATCGACGGGAGACCAATACGCTTCCAACAAACGCAGATGAACTGCTCGATGGCTTTGTGAACCTTCTTAACACGCAAGCCAAAGTGGATGAGGCAGGCATGTATGTTTACCGCTACCTTTCACTGGGGCATCCCCGCGCCGCGGTCATCCAGAAACTGGGGCACGTCCTGTTGCGCGAAGACGCCGAGTTTCACTCCTTCCAGATGCTTGAAGCTGCGGTCCATCAAATAGAGGAGTTGGATGAAGAGCACACTCAGATGACGCTAGTTGCGGCCGCCCGGTACTTAGCAGCACACGCACCGACCGCCCGTGCCTTACGACAGACAGCAAATCTAGCACTCCGCCTCCATCGAGGCGAGGACCTTTCTGCTGATGATCCTGATGAAACGGTCGAGTAAAAATAACAGAATTTTGTAACAGTTCAGACAGTCAAGCTGCCCTGAATCCCGATCTGATTGGGATAGTTCGATTACTCATTGCGTCCGACACATCACGCTTTATGTCCCATGCCTATAATACTCACAATCAACGCCGGAAGCTCCTCTATTAAGTTCCAATGCTTTGAGATGACGGACGAAGTGTGTTTGGCAAAGGGACAAGTCGATCGATTGGGTTCTCCATCCCAGAATCTTTTCTATAAGCGGCATGATAATGTCACACATCAAACCAACGTTGCACCAATGGAGTATGAGACCGTTTTCCACTCAATCCTTGAGACACTTCTCCACACAGGAAAGGGCATCCTCCAAAATCTCAATGACATCGCCGCCGTTGGACATCGTGTCGTCCACGGAGGGGGGCCGCTTCGCCGAATCCGTATTAATTACGCCCAACGTTGAAATGGCGATTAATCAATGCATTCCCCTTGCCCCACTGCACAACCCGTATAACTTGGATGGCATCCGCGCCTGTCGTCAAGTGCTGCCAAACGCTGCACACGTCGCTGTATTCGATACGGCGTTCCACCAAACGATGCCGGATTACGCCTATATGTATGCCCTTCCTTACCCGCTTTATGAGCAGCACGGTATTCGGCGGTACGGCTTTCACGGCACATCGCACCGATATGTCTCAATGCGAACAGCAGAAATCCTCGGACGCCCGCTAACATCGCTCAAGCTGATTACCTGCCATCTCGGAAATGGGTGTAGTATCACAGCGGTCAATGAGGGAAAATCGGTTGATACTAGCATGGGATTAACGCCACTCGAAGGCTTAATGATGGGGACACGCTCTGGCGACATTGACCCCGCAATTATTTTTCACCTGATGGAGGAGGGGCAGATATCTGCAGATGCTATTAATCAGATGCTCAACCGTGAGAGCGGTTTGCTTGGCATTTCAGGAGTCGCATCAGATGTCCGAGACCTGTTCCGGGCTGTTTCGGAGGGTAACTCGCAGGCGGAACTTGCACTACAGATGTTCTCTTATCGTGTGAGACAATATATTGGAAAATATGCGGCGGTGCTCGGCGGTTTGGACGCACTAATCTTTACCGCAGGGATTGGCGAAAACGCCCCATCCATCCGTGCGACAATCTGCGAGAACCTTGGGTTTCTTGGCATTCACCTTGACGCGGAAAAGAATCAGTCAGGCGAGATGGAAAAGGCAATCCATCGAGCAGACGCTCCTGTAAAGCTGCTTGTCATTCCAACCAATGAGGAATTGATGATTACCCGCGACACCTTGCATCTAATTGAAGGATGAGTCTCAGCAGAAAAGGAGCGGGATTCACATGATTTCCATAAAATGGCGAAAACACATGAAAACCCGTTTTATTCTCCTCCTAGCCAATTCAATATTATTATGCGGACTGTTAAATTTTCCTGTGGTGAGCCGCGCGAAACAGGGGAAATGGACTCAGAAAGCAGACATGCCAACACCAAGGACACAACTGGCCACTGCCGTTGTCAACGGCAAAATCTATGCTATTGGCGGCCTCAATGGGGGCTCACGCTCGGCCGTGGAAGAATACGACCCACAGGGTGATATGTGGACAAAGAAAGCCGATATGCCAATGCAAAGAAGCGGAATTGCCGCGAGCGCGGTTGATGGTAAGATTTATGTGTTTGGGGGGCACAGAATCGCTTTCGAGCCGCTTAACACTGTCCAGATGTACGATCCGGCGACAGATAGATGGACCCGGAAAAAGCGGATGCCGGTACCCATAGACCGGATGACGACAAGTGTCGTCAATGGACAGATTTATCTCATTGGTGGCTGGGACTTTCCCGACGATGTTTACTCAACCGTTTTTCAGTACAATCCTGAAGGAGACACCTGGACTCAGAAAGCGGATATGCCAACAGCGAGAGGTGGTCACGCTGCGGTTGTGTTCGAGGAAAAGATTTATGTGCTCGGGGGTGGGACCTTCAAAGAAACAACCCATGGCGGGATTCGGTATTTTGATGTTGTTGAAATGTATGACCCCGTTGAAGATCGATGGACACACAAACCCGAAATGCCTATCCCAAATATTGGCTTAGGTGCCGAGACCATCAATGGAAAAATCTACACCATCGGAGGAACCGCTTCAGATAACACCAGCCGGCTCTCAAGAGTAGACATCTTTACCCCGGACACCGGTGCATGGCTCGCGGAGGGCGGGGCACGGCTCCCGATGGCAAGAGGGGGACTGTCGGTTTCCAAGGTAAATAACAAAATTTACGTCTTTGGCGGATTCTCAGCACTAGGGGCCGTCCCAAAGGTAGATGAATATGATCCCTTGGCCCTGGCAGTCTCCCCACAAGACAATATGGCAACGACGTGGGGAGCGATAAAACGTAATAAATAACCCTCAATAACTGGGTAGTTGAATCATTCAAACAATAAAGGAGATTTTTATGAAAATTGGTTTACGTATACCGGGCACAGCACGCGAGCTGCCCTTTGATGAGTTTTGTCGTTGGTGTGTAGACAACGGTTTTGACGCTGTCGATATAGGCGAAGTCACACCTAAAATCGTGGGGACAGCAAGAGACGCTGGATTGGCAATTGGCACGGCAGACATGCCGGGCATCGGCGACCTGCTAAGCGTTGATAAAGCTAAGCAAGAATCGGGGGCAGCAGCTGCAAAAGCCGCCATCCAAGCGGCAGCCGATAACAATGTCCATCTTATGTTCTGCGTTTTCTCACCAGCAGATCCAACCCTTGGACGGGCGAAAACCTTTGACCTGTGGAAGGAGACCGTCCCACCAATCGCTGAGTTTGCCGCGGATAACGACGTTACTATTTCTGTTGAAGGTTGGCCCGGTCCTTCCCCCCACTGTCCTGCGCTCGGTTGCACCCCTGAGACGCTGCGAGCGATGTTCGCAGCGTGCCCGAGAGGGCTCGGCGTGAACTACGACCCATCACATTTAGTCCGCATCGGGATTGATTACCTGCGGATGCTCAATGAATTTGCCGCGCACGTCGTGCACGTCCACGGCAAGGATACCGATTTTGATCAAGATGCACTCTACCTCCACGGTAACCTGGGACCGAGTTTCCATGCCCCACGCGGTTTTGGTGAGGATTGGTGGCGATACACCATCCCCGGTGATGGCGTCGTAGATTGGCTCAAGGTTGTTCAACGACTTGAGGATGAAGGGTTCGATGGGATTGTCAGCGTCGAACTCGAAGACTATCGTTACTGGAAAACTTGGGAGTCAGAATCCGATGGACTCAAGCGTTCACAAAAATTCCTCGCACAGTATATACGGTAGGAGCGGGGTTCTCTCTTGGCTGAGCATATAATCCACGTAATGTAGGTTGAGTTGAACGGGCACCGGGAAACCTAATACCAATGAACCAATACAACCCTAGATGCCCGTTGGTAACAGCACGGCAGAAAGGAAGGATACAATGATCATCGACTCCCACGCATACTGCTTTGAATCGGCGGATAGTCCGCGCGGATACGGTAGTAGTGAAGAACACCTCAAGTGGGTTCAGGCAGCACATGCGATACACCACCAACCGGCGTTTCGGATTCGTGACCGCGTCCCCGGTTCCTCAGAGGTTCTTGCCCCCGAAGGGCGTCGCGATTTATCCAACCTTCCCGACGTGCGATTTCGGATTAACCACCCGCGCGGCAGAGTGGTCTGGAACTACGAAGGGGACGAATACACCAAGCATTTCTACCCACCAAATCTCCGAAGTTGCGAATTCACGCCTTTCAGTTTGAATTCCGAGATGGATTATGCGGAGGTGGACATGGCACTGCTCCACACGAACCCGATGCTAGGGCGGGATAGCACCTATCAGGCGGAATGTGTGCAGCGGTTTCCGGACCGCCTCCGCTCAATGACGCATGTAGATGAGTGGCGTATCCGTGATGAGATGGAGGCCGTCGTTGACGAAGTTACTACCGCTATCACCGTGCACGGGTTGCACGCTATCAAGTTCAATCCGCTGACCTATCTAGTCAGTCCCGATCCTTGGGATGATGGTGTTTACCGACCATTCTGGGAGGCGGTTACCTCCCTCAACGTTCCCATATTCTTCACGCTGGGCACGGGACCAGAGGCGGAGCAACGCCCACTTTCCGATGCAGAGCAGCAAACGGGTTACTTGAATGAACTTCGCATCCTGATGCGATGGATGGAGCGTTACCCGGACACCACCTGCAGCATTACTCACGGCTTCCCTTGGCGCGCATTTCTGGACGGGGATGGCATCGCGCTGCCAGATGCCATCTGGGAGCCATTCCAAAATCCCAATCTCAATTTAGAAGTATGTTTCCCCGTCCGAATCGGTGACATCTTCGATTACCCCTATCAAGAGGTCTGGCATACCCTCGAAGCAATGGTTGAGCATATCGGCGCAGATCGCCTGCTTTGGGGGACAGACATGCCGTTCCAGAACCGTTTTTGCACATACCGCCAGTCCCGCCACTGGATTGAGAGATACTGTAGTTTTCTGAACCCAGATGACTTGGCGATGATCATGGGCGGCACCATCGCACGTATCCTTGGGCTTTGACGGTTGAGATGGGGCTGCTATGACCAGATTCATAAGTCTCCATACCGTCACGACACTCATATCTAAACTTGGGAAATTGATATTACGCTCAATGTGCAACTCTTTACGCATCAACTCAATCCCAATCTTAATCAGGACAATCTTCACCTCCCTTTTAATCCTTTCATCAGTTGGGTTTCACAATCCGGCTCACGCCCAAACTGCATCAGAACCTATACAGCTTGAGGAAATCGTCGTGACACCCGGTAAGTTCACCGTTCAGAGTGGAACGGATGCAAGCCTCTCATTATCGAAAGAGAGGATAAATCTGTTTCCCCTGATTGACAATGACGTTTTTCGTGCCGCCCATATCTTCCCCGGCGTGACCGCCAACGATTTCAGTGCACGATTTAATTTGCGCGGCGGCGAAAAGGACGAAATCGTTGTGCGATTGGACGGGATGGAGCTGTTCGAGCCATATCACCTGCAAGATTTTGGCGGCGCAATCTCGATTATTGACCTCGGAGTAATTCGTCGCGCAGACCTGTTCATGGGCGGCTTCCCCGCGGAATACGGCGATAAGATGTCAGGCGTGTTCGATATCACCGCGAAAACAGGAAATCGGGATAAGTTCGCCATGAACTTGGGGATTGACCTAATCAACGCACATGCGCTGTTGGAGGGGCCCCTATCGGACAAAGGCTCGTGGCTCGTCTCAGCACGGCGAGGCTACGTCGATCTGATTCTCGCGCTGATGGATGCCGACGAAGACCTCCGACCACAATATGCAGACCTCTACAGCAAGATCGCCTACGACCTAACCGATAAAGATAAACTCACCTTTAACGCACTCTACGCTTGGGATGACAACTTCATCAATGAGGATAATGACGAAGATGACCTTAATTCCACCTATCAGAATGCAATGTTCTGGGCGAAATGGCGGCACTTCTACAGCGAATCGGTCTGGTCAGATCTGTTTGTCTTCAATAATCTGGCGACCCGAGATCGCCGCGAAGGTCTTGAAGGTGTGGATAAACGCGATTTCGGCTTTCTCGGTGCAAAGAGCGAATTGACTGCACACCTGCAAGACACCCACACAATTCGAGGTGGATTGGAATGGCGTTGGTCTAGGGCGGCATACGATTATTCTTTTCCTCTCCATCAACAGGTCACAAGACAGTTTATCCTGAACCATTGTCCGGACTGTAACCCTCCTGATAGAGGTGAAGCAGAAGTTGAGGATAAAGGCTGGGAGCTCAAGGGATACCTGCAAGATGAATGGCAACTGCATCCCAACCTAGCACTCAATATTGGTGGTCGCTATCTGTTCCAAGATTATCGTCGTAGCGATATTCAAAAATATGAGATTAGTCCCCGAATCGCGTTGGCTGTCAAGCCCATCGAAAATCTAACGTTGCGGACAGCGTGGGGGCTTTACCATCAGTCAATTGACCTGATGACGATTCCTGTCGAAACGGGGATCGAAGATGTCGGCAGGGCTGGACAAGCAATACATTATATCATAGGGGCGGAATACGCTTCCGGCAGAAATGTCCTCGTTCGGGCAGAAGGTTATTACAAAGTGCTCACGAATCTCAGCGGGCAGATTCAGGATTTCGGCAGGCAAACCCAGATTATTGCTCCCGCCGATTCGGGACATGCAAAGGGCTTTGACCTCTTTGGTGCGTACGCGCTATCGGATCGGTTGACGGGGAGTTTGGGGTATGCGTTTTTAATTGCAAAGGCAAGTGAGGAGGACCTGATGTATGATCGCCCACTATTCGGCGAGACATTCCATCGGGATTTCGATCAACGCCATACAATCTCCCTTAATGGCAGCTATCAGATTGTTTTGCGTTGGTATCTACACCTCGCATGGCGTTTCCACACCGGCAATCCGACGACACCTCTGGATCATAAACTCGTTCTCGATTCTGATGGTAGTATGGACTGTGAACGGGGATTTGGGGAGTACAACACAGACCGGTTGCCTCCGTATCATAGCCTCGACTTGAGGATTACAAAAACCAGCGAATACAAGAGTTGGACGCTCAACTGGTACGTTCAGATCCTAAACCTATACAACCGATCAAACGTTCATGAACGTGTGTTCAGCGAAATCCGAGACGAGGCAACAGGAAAACTTATCGAGTGTGACGTGAGCGATGAACCACTTTTTCCCATTCTGCCGACGTTGGGCGTGAGTGCGACATTTTAGACGGGTAAGGACGTATAATTCTTGACATCTTTCAATCACTTTGATTATAATTAGGGAATTCTCCATTTTGGGAGAACCTGCATTTATCATTTTGAATTTATACTATAACGATAATATGTAAGGAGAGAGCCCATGCTAAACAGTATCAAAAAAGCACTACAAGAGCTCTTCAATAAGAGCGCGCCGGTCAAAGGCAGTGTACCTCGAGCGGCACCAAGTGCCGAAGAAGCAATTATCCCTTTTAATCCTGCTGAACATACAATCCAACCTCAGAGTCTCAAGCGATTGATAGATAACGGTCACGATATTATTTTATTAGATGTGCGTGAAGCGTGGGAATACGAAATTGTCCATCTTAAAGATGCAAAGCAGATTCCCCTCGGAGAACTACCGAGACAGGCGTCTTTACTGAACCCTTACGCTGAAATCGTTGTATACTGCCATAAAGGAATGCGCAGCTTAGATGCGGCGCATCTGCTGCAACAACTTGGATTTAAGCGCGTTAAAAGTTTGGTTGGCGGTATCGATCGATGGGCAAGGAAAATTGATACTAAACTTCAGCGATATTAACTCAAGCGGATAGTAGTAGGCATACTCCGTATGCCGTAACCTCTGTTTTAATCCGCTTATCGACCGATTTCTAACAGTTTCCGAGTGCATATTCCGTCAACGCACTTCGCATCTATAGATTTACCTAAGTCGCCGCCTAAAACTCCAACAGGGCAATACGTATAACGTTCAGCATGTCAATGAACTAATGAACCTATAATGAACTTCTTACCCATTACGTTTCACCCGTTGATGGCTTCTATCTTTTCACGCAGGAAGGCAACACACCCGTCTACCTCTGCCTCGCTGAGCCCGTGAAGAACGATTGGGACGTCGGAGTCAACGTTGCTGAGCAATGACAGGTATTGATCATAATCTAAAAGCCCCTTTCCCGCGGCAAGATGCCCCGCTTCGCCATCATGGTCAAGGTCCTTTGCGTGTGCAAAGGCGATGTCCTCACCGAGCAGCGCGAAAGCTTCATCAAGAATTTCACGCATGTGCGGCAATTCCCCGGCATGAAAGATGTTGGCGCCATCCATAACCACCTTCAGATAGGGGGAGCCGATCTGGTCAATTATGCGACGGGCTTTGATTGCGGAATCAACCACATTGGCAACCTCCGGTTCAAAGGCAAGGGTGACTTGGTATTCCTCAGCGACTTCTATAGCCTGACGCATCGAAATTATCAGATCGTCCCATGCCTCCGGCGAGTCATTGTCAGGATGTCGTCGCCACATATTATTGGAATCTCGTGTACCCGTACATAGCGTAATCACCGACGTGCCTAGCTTGTCACAAGCCGAGGCCAACACACGTAGGTTCCGCAATCCATTGGCACGTTGCTGTAAATCAGGATGAATCATGTTGTAGGTGCCAGAAAGCGCGGTCATTGTGATGTTGCGCGCACCCATCTCTTCACGGATTCTATCACACAGATCCGAATTAATATGCGTTGGTAGTTCAGTCACACCGGCACTAGAAAGACCAAATTGCATACAGTCAATCCCACGGTTTGCAACGGCCTCCAATTCTTCCTCTAGCGTTGCACGGGCAAAGGTTCTAGACATAATTCCAATCTGCATTCGTATCCCCTCCTCAACTCAAGCCAATCCTCGATTTATGCACAACCAATCTATAAACGAGCCACCACTATACCACCCTTCACACACCGAATCAAGCGAAAACCGATCGATACCACAACAGGGAAAAAACTGAACGTATCAAACAGCAATCCATCGAACATCGCTGATCCTATTCTCTGATTCTCCAATACGCCTTGGCTATGCACACACTATCAATCTTACTCAAAGCCAGTTGGCAGGGCTGGTTAAATAATATTCAATACGCCTCAGACGAGAGACGGAAAAAGGTCGCAGAAATCATCGGTCTCCTTGTGCTGATGACTGCATTATACCTGATAGGACTTACCGTCTTCAAAGTGGTGAAACAGCGGCCTGACGCCGATAGACAAACCATACTACACGCGATCAATATTTGCATGGGCTTCGGTGTGTTCATTTTGGTGAAAAGCGCAATGGAGGACACAATTAAACAGTTCTACGAAGCCGCAGATACATCACTGCTACTGTCGTCGCTATCTCCATCAACAGTTTTCGGATTTAAGTTAGTTCAACTTATTGCATCGAGTTTATTCGGCATGGTGATGTGGCTGTTTCCTCCGTGGATCGCATTTGGACGACTCTTCGGTCTGCCGTGGCATTTCTACCTTGGACTCGTTCCGGCCTGCTTCTGCTTACTCGTCATCATCGTGACGGATGTTGTGATCGTAATGATGTTGGTTACACGCTTTTTCTCTTCACAGCGAATGATAAAATTCTTAAAAATCGTTGGCGCAATTATCGGTGCTGCCGCTGGATTTTTCCTCGCGTTCAGTATCCTTACATTTGAGCGGTCAGATGAGATTGCCACATTTCTCCTCGAACAATTAAAACTCTCCACCTCGGACTGGTATCCCCATCTGTGGACAGCGAAGTTCATGATGAGCTGGCTCCCCGAATCGGGAACCCAACCGCTACGGTGGGGGCTCCAACTGGCCATTGCAAGCATAGTCATACCGTTTTTAAGTATGTTATTGGCTTCCAAAATCTACCACCGGAGCTGGGAATACGCTAGGCGTGTAGAAGTAAATCCGGGACGGAACGGCAAGAAGCGGAGGAGTGCTGCCTTTCTAGGTCAAGGCAAAATCCGCTCAATGATGGCAAAAGATTTCCACGTTTTCCTCCGACACAAGGGACGCGTGATGATGATTGTAGTACTAACCCTCCTCCAGTTGATACCGATAGTTGCCACAGTTTATCAGATACGAGCTGATGATGAAATTGACTATAGTCTTCATCTGCCGAACTTAGCAGCGATAGCCGTTCAAATTATGATCTACAGCGTGATAATAACAGCCGGACTCTCATGGGGGGGCTGCAAAGCAGAGGCAAAAACGTGGTGGCTCTTAAAATCAAGTGCGATTTCACCGACGTTGTTGTTCAAGAGCAAACTTTTGATTGGGACGTTCTGTGCAGTTGCTTACGCAGAAGTGTGGGTTTTGGTCATACTAATCCTGTTTCGGATACCCCTGCAGCTATGGCTGCCAATCCTATTGATGACTACACTGATCACAGCTACAGCTACAGCGTTCAACACGGCGATGGGAACACTGCCTTGGGTCGCAGAAATCGGAGAAACCGATCGAGATTCCAGCAGGCGCCCAGTTCTCCGACTTGCGACGCTTTTGGTCACAATCATTGCTAACCTAATATTGCTCAGTGGACCCATCATAATCTTGCAAATCGTTGTCCTTAGCGAAATGAAAATCTTGGGGGGAAAACAGAGCGGCTTACTTGCCACCCCACAACAACTCACGATTGCGTTTATTCTGAGTATCCTCATTGGTGTGTGGATAATATCATATCTACTCGGCAGACAATCGTTACGGAAACTGCTCTATAGATAGCAGTCAAAGATCAGGACTAATACCGATGGCTCCCTTCTTTAGTGTTTATGTGTGAAAAACAGTAGTCAATTCCAACGGTTGGCTTGGTGTCTCACAAGTGATCACAATGGAAATGAGTCTAAGCAATGCTAAGGCCTTCATAGACAAGAAGACCGAAAAATAGAGGGAAGGGAGGGGCATCGTCGGGCGATTGCCCACATGTTAGTGTCCATGTAGAAGGGACTGGTAATCCTCCTCACTTAACCCCAACAAGTAATGTGGGAGAGGCAGCATCACATGTTGATGCATATATCGGTCAATCTCGACCTTCAGCTCGGTATTTTCACGAAGCAGTCCCAGATGGAGTTCAGCCATACGCTTCTCCGTTGCTATGGAATTGCCTATTTCTGCAGCGAACCGCGTGAGGCGTTGTATGCGCTCCCTTATCGGCACGCCCATTCGCTTCAGCTGCTCGTTTCGGGCGATTACCTGATTCAGCTCGATAGCAGTAACTCAGCAGCAGTTTTTCCCACCGTTTGACCAATATCTCAAATGCAGCCGAATTGCCAGTTTGAAGTTGAAGCATCAAAGCTTCATCTGATCTTTCCATGTTTACCTCCAGTCTGGATGGTAATTTGGATGAGAAGGGCGGATGATAATTTCAACTGTTTAATATATACCGATAAAATTTGAAAAAAGACAAGATTTAAAAAAAAGCACGGGGGCAGCAACCTCGGTTATTGCTAAAATTCTTGTTGAAATAGAACATGCAATATGCTAGAGTTTAACCCATTCAATACCCATGAACGTAAACGGACGAAACTATGGGGAAAAATGAAAAAGTCGCACAAATCAGATTGGAGGAAATTGGATGACAGCTACCGATAAAGTACGAGTTGCAGTTGTTGGTATGGGCATCGGCAAACCCAACGGACGTGCCTTGTCAGCAAATCCGCGTGGACAGGTAGTCGCACTCTGTGATCTACTCGAAGAGCGTATGCAGGAATTTGCAGAGGAGTTGCCGGAAGAAGTCAAATTTTACACCGACTACAAGCAGATGTGTAAGGATCCGGAAATCGATGCCGTTTTTGTCGGAACACCGAATCAATGGCATGTCCCCGTTGCATTGGAGGCTGTGCGAAATGGGAAGCATGTTATGGTGACCAAACCGCTCGCCGACTCAGAAGCAGCAGCGAAGAATCTGGTCGCTGAGGCGGAGGCGGCAGGGGTTGTAAACATGATGTCTCTTTCTACCCGCTTCGGCCGCGACTGCCAATATCTCGGGAATCTTCAACGACAGGGATATTTTGGTGAACTCTACTACGCAAGATCCCGCAGTATCCGAAGAAACGGAATCCCGACTTGGAGCCTCGGGTTCATCCAGAAGGGGGGCGGGGCTTTTCGGGATATGGGCGTGCATGTCCTTGACGCTGTATGGTGGGTGCTGGGCATGCCCAAACCCGTTGGCGTATTAGGGACTGCCGGAGCGAAGTTTGGCCCCTACGGATTGGGATATTCGACCGGCACGCCTCCGCCTAAATCGTTCTACGAGCAGTACGCATCGGACGACTACGGGGGCGGTTTCATCCGCTTTGAGAACGGCACCGGTTTACAGGTCGAGAGCTTCTGGGCATCGCACCAACCGGGCGAGTTTCAGATGGAGTTGTTTGGCACAGAAGCGGGAGCTAAACTCAGTCCACTCACACTCTACCGTATGGAAAACGGTGCCACCCAAGACATCAATGTTGAGCCACCCGCAGGGCTCGAATCTTGGGATAATATCGCCGCGCATTTTATTGACAGCATCTTGGATGGTAAACCGTGTGCAGCCCCACTCCGCCACGGGCTTATCGTACAACAGATGATGGAAGCCCTGCTCCTGAGCGCGGAGACAGGGAAGGAAGTACGGCTTGAGATTGACGAATAACGGAAACCGGTTCTGAAGGGTTGTCGATTTCTTTACTTATAGCTCCATAGGACTTACGCAGTTGAAGGCTCAAAACCCTGTAGTTCGGTGATTCATCGCCGCAGCACAATTTCCAACGCTCGATGAACCGGGGGGCTACAGTGGAGCTCCATCAAGGGTGCGTAACTTATAGCTTCAAATGTGCATTTGCAAATCTCTATGGAATTGTGGTATAATTTGTGTGCCCAAATTTTCCGAAACCGTAGACAACCGAAAAGATTATGGGTCTGAGGAGAGATAGAAATGGCTTACGTAATTGCCGAACCTTGTGTTGACGTCATGGATACGGCGTGCGTTGATGTGTGTCCAGTTGATTGTATTCATACAAAAGATGGGGAAAAGCAGCTCTATATTAACCCCGCCGAATGTATTGACTGCGCGGCATGTGAACCCGCGTGTCCGGTCACCGCAATTTTCATACTTGACGATGTACCAGAGCAGTGGACATCTTATATTGAATTAAATGAGAAATTCTTTGAGGATTTTGTTAAACCGACAAAAGCAGGGGCAGCGGCAGGGGAAGATGGCGCAGCTGCAGCAGACGAAGATAAAATTGGAATCGAAGAATTTGTGCAAACTATTGAGTCTCCCAAGTCTTCGATTCGCCCCGTATTGCGTCCGTTTGTTATGCTCTCCCAGCTTGTGCTCGGTGCCTTCGACGCAAAATTTAAGCGTGAACTTGAGGAGATGGCTCAGAACCCGGTCATCTTCAGTGCAGCAGTCTCAACGGGGATTAACAGCCTCATTAATTTGACACTCTATCCGCTTGTGCTTTTCCTCCTTTTTTCCGGGGGGAATATAGAATCTGCGCTGTTCACCGGCAAAGGAAACTTTGCAATTTTCCTCGGCGTCGCCTTAGCGGTCCTTGAGGGGCTCTATCGATTTAGAGACGATCTCACCACAACGGACAGCGAAGAACCGTCTCGATATGGGGCTTCGATATACGGTTGGATCCCATCGCTGGTCGCTCGCCTATTGTTGCCAGCATTGCGGCCGGTGCTAGCAACGGAACCTACTTCTCCGCGTTCAACCATGCCGGGTGCTGTTCTCACTGATGGCCCCATTTATCAGGAGGATGTTCGGGAGCGCTATCGCCGTTACGGGATGCTAAACCGGATGGAAGAAGAAGTTGACCATTATATCATCGAAATTGAGTTCCCTCGCTGGGTGCCTGACTCTACATATAAGCGGAAGTATAATCTCCCAGATCGGATGCCGGATTACACATATCAGGTGAGTCTTGGAGATGGCACAGTCGCTGTGGAGACCAAGTTGGAGGACCCCCGGTTTACCGAAGTCGCTGGGCGTATCAGCTCATTTCCCCTCGGATTCAATAATGTGTTTCGCATCGAAGCACAACCCGAAAACTTTCAAGCAATGTTGCGGGATAAAGTGTTGCAAATCATTGTTCCGAAATCAGGGAAGGTTGAAGATCTCGTTATTGAACGCCCGGTCCATTACGCGAAGATAAAGGGATAGTTCGGATAATTCCGCACCCACGAAGCGGAATCTGGAGTAGCCCTCCGGGTTCCGCTTTTTTATTTTTAGCAGGGAAACACCACACCAGCAGCTAAAAAAAATTGCTCACAATGTCTTGGAAATTGATGGGGATACTTCCACTTAAAGTGCAACATGCCTAAATCCTACCTCCCCCCTGAGTGGGAAACAGCAGGATTCAACCACATCTGGTTGCCTTATACGCAGATGCAGACCGAACCGTTGCCCCTGCCGGTCGTCTCTGCTAGCGGTGTACGGATAACCCTAGCCGATGGCAGAGAATTAATTGATGGGATTGCATCATGGTGGTGCGCCTGCCACGGATACCAACATCCCCATCTGACAAAACAGATTTCAAGACAGCTGGATACGCTGTCACATGTCATGTTTGCGGGGCTTGCCCATGAACCGGCTTACACACTCGCCCATCGTCTCGTTACCATCACACCAAAGGGATTAAGTCGCGTCTTCTTCTCTGACTCCGGCTCAACAGCCGTTGAAGTAGCGATGAAGATGGCAGCACAGTTTTGGTCTAACCGACAGGAGCCGGACAAGCGCAAGTTTATCTGTTTTCGGAATGGCTATCACGGGGACACCATGGGCGGTATGTCGCTCGCCGATCCCGAAACGGGGATGCACCGAGCGTTGAATCACTACATGCCGAAACAGTATATTTTCGATATCCCCAACAACGGGGCGGATTTGACTACGTTTGCAGAATCCCTAAAGGAGATTAGCGAAACGGTGGCAGGGCTTGTTATTGAACCTTTGGTCCAGGCAGCGGGCGGAATGAAGTTCCATTTCCCTGAAGTACTTGCCGAAATCCATCAACTTTGTAAGAACCACGGCATACTGTTTATTGCCGATGAAATTGCTACCGGGTTCGGGCGCACCGGCTCTATGTTTGCCTGCGAGGCCGCCGGTATCACACCCGATATTATGTGTCTGGGCAAGGCACTCACCGGCGGCATGATGGGATTGGCTGCGACGTTAGCCATGGAGGAGGTATTTGAAGGCTTCCTCTCAGATCGGCTAGAAACCGCGCTGATGCACGGTCCCACGTTTATGGCGAATCCAATCGCATGTGCCGCTGCCAATGCCTCACTCGATCTGTTTGAACAGGAACCCCGAATCGCACAGATTCAAGCGATTGAAACACAATTACAGGAAGAACTAAAGCCGTGCTATAAACTGGAGAATGTCACCGATGTAAGAGTAAAGGGAGCTATCGGTGTTGTTCAGCTATCCAACACAAGTGGAGAATATATACGTGCACTCCGGCAGCGGTTTATAGAGGAGGGTGTGTGGCTCAGGCCATTTAGCGATGTCGTTTATATCATGCCCGCCTTTACTATCTCGCCAGCAGAATTAACGCGATTAACTGATGCGGCGTTTAAGGCTTTGGCAGCATAACAGGGAACAGAGGGCAATCGCAATACAACCCGGGGACTGGTGCTGCGAATCACAGCGGCTAATGCTGCTCATTCTGCTCCCGTAAGCGGGGGGCTTTCCCTCCTGACTTTTGACGTGCAATGAATTGCACTACTACAAACTGTTCCCGCAAGTGGGGGTAAGAACCCCCCTCGGTCCCCCCGCAAGCAGGGGGAGGGGCCTGCCCCCTGCCTGTGGGGGGGCTTAAGGAGGGGAGGAGGGGGCATACAGCATACGGTGGATGCTGACTCCCTTAAAGAGGCGCGATGAATGCGCGACTACAAACTGCTCCCGTAAGTGGAGGGCTTCCCCTCTTGACTTTTGACGTGCAATGAATTGCACTACTACAAACGGCTCCCGCAAGTGGGGGTAAGAACCCCCCTCGGTCCCCCCGCAAGCAGGGGGAGGGGCCATGCCCCCTGCCTGTGGGGGGGGCTTAAGGAGGGGAGGAGGGTACATACAGCATACGGTGGATGCTGACTCCGTTAAAGAGGCGCGGTGAATGCGCGACTACAAACGGCTCCCGGAAGTGGGGGGTAAGAACCCCCCTCGGTCCCCCCGCAAGCAGGGGGAGGGGGCATGCCCCCTGCCTGTGGGGGGCTTAAGGAGGGAAGGAGGGTACATAGAGCATATGGCGGATGCTGACTCCCTTAAAGAGGCGCGATGAATGCGCGACTACAAACTGCTCCCGTAAGTGGGGGGCTTCCGCTGCTGACTTTTGACGTGCAATGAATTGCACTACTACAAACAGCTCCCGTAAGTGGGGGGCTTCCCCTGCTGACTTTTGACGTGCAATGAATTGCACTACTACAAACTGTTAAAGAGGCGCGATGAATGCGCGACACAAACTCACGTGTGTAACTCCTATTAGTCTAAGGTACTATCAACTCATGGATGGAGACTCCCTATGCTACACGACCTCGACCATCAACAGAACATCTTTAGCATTCTCAAGAACTTTCGTGGAATTGAACCCCTCCGGAAGCTGTTCTGGACGGAGTTAAACTACGACCGTCAAAACGACGGGATTGCCCGCCAGGGCTGGACCGACACCGCTAAAAACGCCCTCGCCGACGATCCAGTGCTTTTTGCGACGGGCGGAACAGACGACGCTTTTAAGGTCATCTATGCCCGTCTCAACTCAGACCGCCTGCTGCTGACCGCTGAACGACCTGTCATCTCTAAACTCCTCGAAAATCACCCCTATACGCTGTTCGTTTTCAGCAACCGAGACCAAACGGATTGGCACTTTGTCAATGTCAAATACGACGCAGACGACTTCGACAGACGCCGCCTATTCCGCCGCATCACAATTAGCCCTTATGAGAAACTCCGCACCGCGTCCGAACGGATTGCGATGCTTGACTTGGCATCTATCGGTCCCGATACGGAAGCACTGTCGCCACTCGAAATTCAGATCCGTCATGAAGCAGCCTTCGATGTCGAGGACGTCACAAAGCGATTCTTTGAAGACTATAAACGCGTTTTCCAAGTCCTTCAGGAGGACTTGGCTGGTCAGACCGCAGATTATCGCTGGGCGCACGATTATGCGTTACAGTTCCTCAACCGTTGCATGTTCCTCTACTTTATTCAGCGCAAACGGTGGCTCGGTGAAGATACCGAGTTTCTCCGCTCGTTTTGGGAGAGCTACCAAGCAACAAGGGAGCCAACCAATTCGTTTGTCAATCGCTGGCTCAACGTCCTATTCTTTGAGGCGTTCAATAACAGGTTTCACGGCGGGCATCGCCATTTCCCCGACCACATCCGAGAGGCATTGGCGTTAGCCCCTTATCTCAACGGAGGGCTGTTTAGGGAGAATACCCTCGATGGAGCACACGATTTCCAGATTTCTGATCACCGTTTCAAGGCGATTTTTGATTTTCTTGAAAAGTACAACTTCACCATCGCTGAAGATAGCCCCCTCGATCAGGAGGTCGCCGTCGATCCGGAGATGATCGGAAAGGTTTATGAAAGCCTCGTCAATGTCTCGGCTGAAGCGAATGAACGTGGGGACGCTGGCATCTTCTACACCCCCCGCACAGAGATTGATCTGATGTGCCGTCTCGCGCTGGTGGACCACTTGACGAACCACTTAGGACAGGAACATAAACCCCTCCTCTACGAGGTGCTCTTTGCCTTTCATCCGGACGATAAAGCAGAAGCAGATGGGAAACTCGCAGCGGCGCAGCTGTGGGACCCCCTCGACACCCACCTAAAAAGGCTGGCGCTCGTGGATCCTGCCTGCGGCTCAGGTTCTTTCCTCGTTGGGATGCTGCACATCCTCGATGACCTGCGCGATAGAATCAATCAAGGGGTTGGACGCTTGGAATCCAGCTTTGACCGCAAGAAAGGCATCATCGGTCAAAACCTCTACGGTGTGGACGTGATGGAGTGGGCGTGTCATGTGGCGGAGTTACGGCTGTGGCTCGCTCTGGTCATCGATGCGGAATTTTCCCGTGAAGCGCTGCATCTGCAGAATGAACCGTTGCTGCCTCACTTCTCGTTCAACATCCGATGCGGCGATAGCCTCGTCCAAGAGATTGGTGGCATGAACCTCTCCACCCTCCGCGATGCGTTTATCGGTATGCCGCGCGCGTTAAAGGGCCGGATCACCCGTTTGAAAAACGCCAAGTTACAGTTTTTCAACAACGACGCCAATTGTCCGTATCGATCTGAAGAGGAGTTGGCACAGGAGGAGCTCCGACTTTTTCGTGAACTGATTGATACTCGCACCAAAAACATTGAAGAGCAAATTGAGAGGCTACGACAGCAAATCGACGGTCCCCAGGAGCGGCAGATGCGGCTTGATGGGACCGTCGAAGATAACCCTGACCGTCAACTGGAGCTGCAGCGACAGCAGATTGAAACTTTGACCGAAGCCCTCTATCGGCTTGAAGCGGCTCGCAGCGCGCTGGTGAGGGCGGGGGGTGTGCCGTTTGTCTGGGACATCGCCTTCGTCGAAATCTTCACGGGTGAAAAGGGCGGTTTTGATATCGTCATCGGCAACCCGCCGTATGTCCGACACGAGAGCATCGCCGATCCGAAAATCCCGCGCGAACAGGTCACGAGGGAAAATAAAAAGGCGTACAAAGCGAAACTTGCCCGTTCGGTGTATCAAGCCTTTCCGCGCTTCTTTCGCTACAGACGCGAAAAAGATATTACACAGGATAATCCGTCGGCTGCGGTCTCTCACAAGCTAGATGCGAAAAGCGATCTCTACATCTACTTCTATTTTCACGGGCTTTCTCTGCTGAATCCGCAAGGGGCGTTCTGTTTCATCACCTCCAATTCGTGGCTTGATGTCCGCTACGGCAAGGATCTTCAGGAGTTTACCGTCAAGCATTGTCACATCAAGCAGATTATCGATAATCAGGCTCGGCGTTCCTTCGCTTCGGCTGATGTGAACACAGTTATCTGCCTCTTTTCCTCCCCCGATGAAAAATCTGAGTTAGGATTGGCGCAGATGGCGCGGTTTGTTATGTTCAAAACTCCGTTTGAGGGGGTTTTAGATGCGGTCCTCTTTGAGGAGGTCGAGGAGGCAAATGAACGGCGCAATACCCCCGAACACCGTATCTTTCCGATCTCGCAAGTGGCCCTTTTGGGAGGGGGCATCGATGAGGGTGTTCCTCGAACGAGGTATACAGGCGATAAGTGGGGCGGGAAGTATCTCCGCGCTCCGGACATCTACTGGACGATACTGGAGAAGGGGAAGGATAAGCTGGTGCGTTTGGGGGATATCGCTGAGGTCCGTTTGGGTACCCTGACAGGAGCAAACCAGTTTTTCTATTTCAATGATCAGCGGATTCAGGAATGGGGGATTGAGGAGGAGTTCCTGAAGCCTGTCATCAAAAGCCCGCGAGAGTGTAAAAGTATTCTTATCGATCCAACTCAGTTGAAGTTCAAGCTATTTATGTGCGGTGCGGATAAAGCCAATCTGTTAGGGACCGCTGCGTTGGAATATATTGAGTGGGGTGAGTCTGAGGGGTTTGATCAGAGACCGAGTTGTCGAAGCAGGGCGCGGTGGTACGATTTGGGTGAACGGGAATATCCCGATATGTTATGGTCGGATGCCTACAATGATCGATTTGGTTGTTTTGAAAACGTAGGCAATTATTTTGGGGATAAGCGATTCTTCTTAATAAAATTTAAGGAAGAAAATTTGGTGACACGTGCTTATCTAAACAGTACCATAATCCCTGTGCTAATTGAAACTGAAGGAATCACCAATCTGGGCGAAGGAGTTATTTATACAAATGTTTATTGGTTAAAAACGCTTCCTATATTAGAAGAACGTTGTGTGGAAAGTGAAATTTATCAATGCTATGAAACAATAAAAACGCGAGAAATTCTTCCCATCTTTGATGAAATACAACAACCCGACCGTCGCGCCCTTGACACGCTTATTTTCGATGCTCTCAATCTCACACAAGGGGAAAGGGATGGTGTGTATGAGGCGGTTATTCATCTTGTGGAGGCACGGCTGCAGAAAGCGAGTAGCTTGAAGGGGAATTAGGGGGTACCTTCGCCTGACAAAAGTCTTGACACTCGCTCGGAAGCGAAAAAGCTACCGTCTGAATCAGGATTTTCAGGATGAACGGATTCACAGGAGGAGATGACTCACGTTCATATCTAAACGACGAGATCGGTTTGAGGAAGGGGCCTCCTTATTGTCTGAATCAGGATTTTCAGGATGAAGGGATTCACAGGAGGAGATGACTCACGTTCATATCTAAACGACGAGATAGGTCTGAGGAAGGAGCCTCCCTATTGTCTGAATCACGGATTTTCAGGATGAAGGGATTCACAGGAGGAGGTGATTCACGTTCATATCTAAACGACGGGATAGGTTTGAGGAAGGAGCCTCCTTATTGTCTGAATCAGGATTTTCAGGATGAACGGATTCACAGGAGGAGATGACTCACGTTCATATCTAAACGACGAGATAGGTCTGAGGAAGGAGCCTCCTTATTGTCTGAATCAGGATTTTCAGGATGAACGGATTCACAGGAGGAGATGACTCACGTTCACATCTAAACGACGAGATAGGTCTGAGGAAGGAGCCTCCCTATTGTCTGAATCACGGATTTTCAGGATGAAGGGATTCACAGGAGGAGGTGATTCACGTTCATATCTAAACGACGAGATAGGTTTGAGGAAGGAGCCTCCCTATTGTCTGAATCAGGATTTTCAGGATGAAGGGATTCACAGGAGGAGGTGACTCACGTTCATATCTAAACGACGAGATAGGTTTGAGGAAGGAGCCTCCCTATTGTCTGAATCAGGATTTTCAGGATGAACGGATTCACAGGAGGAGGTGACTCACGTTCATATCTAAACGACGAGATAGGTTTGAGGAAGGAGCCTCCTTATTGTCTGAATCAGGATTTTCAGGATGAAGGGATTCACAGGAGGAGATAACTCACGTTCACATCTAAACGACGAGATAGGTTTGAGGAAGGAGCCTCCCTATTGTCTGAATCAGGATTTTCAGGATGAAGGGATTCACAGGAGGAGATAACTCACGTTCACATCTAAACGACGAGATAGGTTTGAGGAAGGAGCCTCCCTATTGTCTGAATCAGGATTTTCAGGATGAAGGGATTCACAGGAGGAGGTGACTCACGTTCACATCTAAACGACGAGATAGGTCTGAGGAAGGGGCCTCCTTATTGTCTGAATCACGGATTAAACGGATAACACGGATCGGGAACCCTCCGCATGGCTATCAATCATTTTTTCCAAGATAGAGCGATTGAATTCGTTGACCAACGCAAAAATAGCAAGACTCAGGTCAAAAGAGAGTGCAAAATACGAAGAGGACTGTAGGGGCAGGGTTTCCCCGCCCGCGCTTGCCGAAAAAAACTTGGGGGCTGCCGCACGATTTTTTAACATGAACAAATGGCAAATATGTAGACGATATTCGCATCCTCCGACAAAAATGTGACGCATGAGACGAATCACGGATCGAAGAACAGGTCAAAATGCGCGAGGCAGGCAGCATCCGGCTGCTTGACCCCATAGGCACTCGCTGTAATCCCCAATTGCAACGCCGGGTATTCCCGATGCAGATGGTCGGCAAACTCAAAAAGCCATCGATAAATTATCCTAATCGACTCAGCGCGTGTATAATGCTGATGCCCCAGTGCATCGCAGCCTTTTAAAAGGTTGCTCTGTGAACCCAAAATCGGGCGATCCAAGATGAGCAGATCCGCTTCTGTCTCTTCAAGCAACGTTTTTACTGCCTGTGTAAGGTAGTAACCGTAATCACTCAAAACACAATAAATCACCGGGTCTGCCTCGTGAGTGGTAGACTGTTGCACTTCCTTCCCCCTGCTTGCGGGAGGACCGAGGGGGGTTCTTGGGTCTACCTCGTGAGCGATGGACTGCTGCGCTTCCGCTCCCCCTTGTTGCCCTTCTTCCTCCGTATCGTTACCTTCCGGCACTACACGCCCCTGGAAAATCGGCACCAATTGCCAGCCCGGACGGTCTAAAACCGCTGTGTGAATCTCAGCAATTGGGAGACGAATCCCGAATTTGCCCCCACCTTCATGCACCCGTTGGCTTATCCGCTTTACTGTTTGTAGGTATTCGATGTTCCAATCATAATCGAGGGCAATCCAATCTCCAGGATATATTAATCCTATTGACTCTTCCCACTCAGCTTCCAGCGTTATCCATCGAGTTTCAAGGGTTTGTAATTCCACACCTTTAGAATATGGTGGAACATACACCAAGGGGTTCTGAATGATCTGTTCAATTGTAGCTTGGAGACCACCTTCAACAAGCATCGTCCAGACCTTGGGACTGTTCACCGACTGCCCCGGTGGCACCCGGATTTCAGTCCCATTGATAGCTGTTGTCGGCCTCAAACCAATCGACACCGTCTCTCGATCTGAGTAGACCGCGTAGTGTTTGAGGAGACCTGCGCTCTCATTCCCCAACACCACGCCGCCATCAATACCGGTATCACCCACTAGAATAAACGCCTCCGATGTGCCCCCTTCCCAAGGTATTGGCAATGGCTCCTCTAGGACCCCCGAAATTCCGCACCGCCAGATTTGAACGCTGTCCGCTGTCCCAGCGAACAGAGGCAAAGACTCAATTGTCACATCTTCTACAAAAAACGCTGAATCCGTCAGATTCTGAATCGTCAACCACTTGCGAATCAACGGCAGATCCGGATAAATCTCGTAGTGAATCCACAGATAAAAAATCGGTTCCGTTGCCTCGCCTGAAGCATACGTGAATTGAATCGTAACCCGTTTGCTCCCGCCAATTTTTTGGACAATCTGATAATCCTTGTAAGTCAGCAGGTCGCTATTCCCAGAAAAGACAATCTCCCCAATCCGAAATCGAAATTCCTCGCTCGCCCGATCAATATAGCTCTGTCCTGAAGGCTTGCGGGCGTAGCGGATGGTCCGAATTTTGTCCCCTCCTTGATCTAAACGCATCCACCGTTCTATGGAGTCATTCCCCATGTAAAGCACATGGGCTTTTAGATCGAAACCTGCATAGACACCCACCCGCTTCAATGGCTGGAGCTGTGACCGCAGATCGGCAATCGAAACCGTATGCTGATCCCTACTGCTGCTTCCAGTGCAGCCGATACAGATCAGCGCGATAGATATATAACCCAATCGCCTTAGGCATGAAACGAGAGATGTGCTGATTATCGGGAAACGGAAACTTAGATGTGTCATGCCATTTTTACTCGGCACTTTCAAAAGCGCAGGATTCAGTTATCTTTGATTAGCAATGAAGTGTTATCAACCACACAGGCTAAGCGTGCTAGCCCAAAGCCTTCGTGATGTGGGAATATAGCTTCGGAACGGTACGATTAAAATCCCCAGAAATATGGTAACTCTCACCGCCATCTTTCACAGTGCGGACCAAGATTGTCTTCTTGGGACGGTGGTAGTAGTGGGCATCTGTCGGCCTGCCCTCCTCCCGGAAATCGGAGAATTCGATCAAGTCAAAATTAGCTGTGGTGAAATGCCGGATCTCCTTTCCACGCTGCGCGGCGATGTTTCGCGCCATCGACAGACTCTTGAGGTAAACCTCTGGTCCCATCACCGCAGAACCTAAGTTCAGAAACACGCCTCCTTCTAATTTCGAGACGCTGTGAGCCAAGCGCAGAAAGTCCTCACCAGTTGTGTAGCCCATTGCAGCGTAATCGGCAGCGGGGTGTTGGTCAATGATGTCGTAACCAATCCCCTTATGCACAGTCATTGGAACCCCCAAACGATATGCCGCCGCAAACATACTGATCTCCTGGTGTGGAAACTTGACACCGCACTCCTCATTTTGAATGAACCGACCAATCGCCTCGCCGAAACCGATTTCGTCGCGATAGCCGCGAGTGATTGCGTCGTTGATATAACGTCCAGTCTCCTCCCAGTTACCAAACTTTCCGTCCCAGATATACCGCTCCACATCCTCCAGCGTCGCGCCAATCAGGGCGAGTTCAAAATCATGGATGGCACCGGCACCGTTTGTTGCTATGTGTGTGAGGACACCACGTTCCATCAGATCGATGATGTACCGCGAATTGCCCCGCCGCATGACGTGTGCACCCATCATCCATATTACCTGTTTCCCGCCCCAATGGGCTTGAATCATCCGATCCACCACTATCCGCAAATCATCGTTTTCATACGGCGGCGTCTCCGCATCCAAAGGGTAGAGGTCCGCAACCGTCATTTTATGTTCCCGTTCAGCTAATGGGAGAATCTTTAACAGCGATCGATCTAATGCCCGATGGTGTTCGGGCATATGCTTTGCAACCATCGTAACCTCCAAAAGGTGGATCGTTAGCGCGAGGCTCAACATTTGTAACCATAACCGGCAGTCATATCCCGAAACCAAGATTCACGAATCTGTTGTCTCCGTCTCGTCTTCCCTTAGGAGGCGAATAACTTCCCTTATTTTTTATATTCGGATCGCGCTTTCAGAAGTGCTAATCTTGCTTTCGCACGTGTCTTAGCATCATCGGGATCTTGGGTAGCGCAGCACATTTTTCGCCTGACGTGACAGTGCAAAATTAGCCGAACACAGAATAGGGCAGCGGTTCTCCTTTTAACCCAGCCAGCAAGTTCTCAGCGGCCATCGTCGCCATCCGCGTGCGGGTCTGTAAGGTCGAACTACCAAGATGTGGAAAGATCAAAGCATTGTCGAGCGTCAGCAGTGGGTCGTCCGTCGGGATGGGTTCTGGATCTGTCACATCGAGTGCAGCGCGTGCGATTTCCCCCGTTTTTAACGCCTCGTACAGTGCCGCCGAATCCACCACCGGTCCCCGCGCAATATTCACAAGGATTGCCGTAGGCTTCATCTTTTGAAACTCTTCCTTACCAATCAGGTGATGGGTCTCCGGCGTCATCGGGACATGCAGGGTTATAAAGTCAGATGCTCCGAGCAAACGATCAAAGCTAGCATATTCAATGCCCAACTCCGCTTCCCAGTCCTCGCGGCGATTCCGTTTGTAATACAGAACCCGCATATCGAATCCCAACGCTCTTTTGGCGACTTCATAACCAATTCTGCCCATGCCGATGATGCCGAGCGTTGCGTGATGCACGTCGTAGCCGTGGAAGATATTCGGATCGTAGCATGTCCAGCACTTTTCCTGAACATAGATACTGGCGGGGACAAGGTGTCGCGCCGCCGCGAGGAGTTGCGCGAAAGTCGTATCGGCGGTGGTTTCGCTCAGCACGCCGGGCGTGTTGCCAACCGCAACGCCCTGTGCCTTCGCTGCCTCTGCGTCAATGTGATTATATCCGACACCGACGTTAGAAATTACCTTTAGATTTGGCGCGCTAGCGATCATCTCGGCTGTTACGGGTTCATGACTATAAGTAACTAGACCATCAAGACCCGGCAGCCGCTCCGCAGTCGGGGGCAGAATCTCACTCGTAGGCCATATATCAACTTCACATTCTGCCTCGATCATTGCTAAGGCTTTTTCTGGGATCGGACGGGTAATAAAAATTTTCGGTTTCAATGACGATACCTCCTGCGTGGAGCGTAATGAGTGAAACGAAATAATTGACTTTAGTTTCTTAGGAGTTACGCACTTGTTTGTAGGCGCGCAATTCAACCCGCGTCTTTAAGGGAGTCGGCATACCCCGTATGCCATCCCTCCGCTTGCGGGGGGACGAAGGGGGGTAACGGCACGCGCCGCGTGCCTACGACTGTCGGCTGAATCAAGACTTTTTCTGCGATTGGACGGGTAATAAAAATTTTCGGTTTCAATGACGATACCTCCTGCGTAAAACGTAACGAGTGAAACGAAATAATTGACTTTAGTTTCTTAGGAGTTACGCACTTGAGCTTGTAGTAGCGCAATTCAACCCGCGTCTTTAAGGGAGTCGGCATACCCCGTATGCCATCCCTCCGCTTGCGGGGGGACGAAGGGGGGTAACGGCACGCGCCGCGTGCCTACGACTGTCGGCTGAATCAAGACTTTTTCTGCGATTGGACGGGTAATAAAAATTTTCGGTTTCAATGACGATACCTCCTGCGTGAAACGTAACGAGTGAAACGAAATAATTGACTTTAGTTTCTTAGGAGTTACGCACTTGTTTGTAGGCGCGCAATTCAACCAGCGTTTTTAAGGGAGTCGGCATACCCCGTATGCCATCCCTCCGCTTGCCATCCCCCCGCTTGCGGGGGGACGAAGGGGGGTAACGGCACGCGCCGCGTGCCTACGACTGTCGGCTGAATCAAGGCTTTTTCTGGGATCGGACGGGTAATAAAAATTTTCGGTTTCAATGACGATACCTCCTGCGTGGAGCGTAATGAGTGAAACGAAATAATTGACTTTAGTTTCTTAGGAGTTACGCACTTGTTTGTAGGCGCGCAATTCAACCAGCGTTTTTAAGGGAGTCGGCATACCCCGTATGCCATCCCTCCGCTTGCCATCCCCCCGCTTGCGGGGGGACGAAGGGGGGTAACAGACCTGGTGTAAAATGTTGACAATGCGAGGGAAACAGCTATAATATAGCCTAGAAGACTTGGCGCAGTGTTACTCACTGATTACATCGGATATTATAATCCACAAGGAACGTATTCTCAAGAGGTTTCTGTCTCCGAGAGAAACCCACCCACGAGAACTAATATAAGTCCAAGAGAAATCGCATTGAACCCCCAAGCCAAATATTCGACACCCCAATCCCAACAACCACAGATTCGTTGGAGTACAATCTGGCTCGGTCTAGGACTCATCCTTATCAACAACTACTGGCTATTTGCGATGTTGCGGTGGGAACAAGGTCTCCCAACGACCATGTCGCTCTTTTTCAATGTGATTTTCATTTTCGTGTTTGTGGTGGTAGTGAACTTTTGGCTGACTCGGTTTTCGCCACACTTAGCATTGACACAAGGCGAATTATTGACGCTCTATGCAATGCTCTCCGTCGCCTCCGCAATCGGCGGGCATGACCTGTTCCAAGTTGTTGTCACCAATATCGCGGTCGTTGGCTGGATGTCAAATGAGGAAAACGAATGGGCCACACTGTTTCACCACTACCTCCCCGATTGGTTAGCATTGACCGATAAAAAAAGCATTACGCCCTATTTCGTTGGGGAATCCAGCCTTTACCTCCCTGAAAATCTTCAGCTATGGTGGCAACCCGTCCTGGCGTGGTCTGGGTTTATCATCGTTCTCCTCTTCACCGCTTTCTGCATCAACGCCATCCTGCGAAAACAGTGGATTGAAGCAGAGCGACTGAGCTATCCAATTATCGAGCTCCCGCAGCAAATAACCACAACGGACTTTTTTCGGAATCGATTAATGTGGGCGGGGCTTATTCTCGCCGGCGGCATGGATCTTATCAATGGACTGCACTTTTTATTTCCTATTATTCCCGGACTCGGTGGCGAATTCTTTGACCTGCGCCCATTTTTTACCACCAAACCGTGGAATGCTATCGGTTGGACGCCGGTCGTTGTTTTCCCTTTCGCCATTGGAATGGGATATTTTATACCCCTCGATCTCTCCTTCACCTTCTGGTTCTTCTACGTATTCTGGAAATTTGAAATGATTATGGGGAGCATCTTCGGGTTTCAGCAGATACCCGGTTTTCCCTTTATCTTTGATCAGTCATTCGGCGTTTGTGTTGGCGTACTGATTCTTACACTGTGGGGAGCGCGCCGTCATTTGCGAACCGTACTCGTGACCGCATGGCGGGGAGGTTCTCCTCATAGGCCTCCTAGTTCCCAGAGTACGGAATCGGAACAGGGGGACCCGTCAAGCCGATACATAGAAGCTAACGAACCAATCTCCTATCGCACGGCTGTACTCGGACTGATCATCGGCTTCATGCTATTGGTCGGTTTTTGGGCGGTAGCAGGTCTACCCCTCTGGGTTGCCGTTCTCGTTTTCGTCATCCACTTCACAACGGTAACCGTTATCACTCGCATCCGTGCGGAATTAGGACCACCCATCCACGACCTACGTGCGATGGGCCCCGATGTGCTACTCCCAAAGATGTTCGGTATGCGACGCCTAGGGGCAAGAAGTCTCACCCTGTTCTCGCTTGTGTATTGCTTTAATCGCGCCTATCGGGGCAATGCCATGCCGCACCAGCTAGAAGCACTGAAACTCGCAGAGCGTGCGGGGGTGTCGTCACGTCGAGTCGGATACGCCATACTGCTTACAGTCGTTCTTAGCCCATTGGCTTCGTTCTGGTTTTCGCTGCACATCGGTTACAAATCCGGCGCATGGGAGGTTTGGTATGGGTCCATCTTTCGACGCACCCAAAGTTGGCTTACCAATCCGGCATCTGTCGATGTTCTGTCAATCTTGGCAATGGGCTTCGGAGTCGCCTTCACCTTCTTACTTACCGCCGTACGCACCCGTTTTATTTGGTGGCCCTTATATCCCGTCGGATACGGCATCTCCGGCACATGGGCGGTCAATTTCTTCTGGTTTTCGGTGTTCATCAGTTGGGTGATTAAGTGGTGTATCCTACGCTTTGGCGGCTTAAAGACGTTTCGCAGTCTAGCACCGTTCTTTCTCGGATTGATACTCGGCGAATTTCTCGTCGGCGGCGTGTGGGCGTTGATTGGTGTGTTGATAGAAAAGCCGATGTATCGGTTTATATGGTGAATAGGGCACCCTGCGCCTGCTCCCGTTGGATGTGGCAGTCGAAATCAAGCGAATCAGAAACTTCTATTGTTCATGACAAAACAATTGCAATTCCGAAGAGCATACAGTATAATATTACTGTTCTAGGGCGGAGGGGCTTAAAATAGTGAGGTGCCATAGACCTTCCACCTCATAACCTGCATTCTTTCGGAGGAATTACAATGGGATTGGGAGCACCAGAACTGATTGTTATCCTTATCATCGCGCTCCTGGTTTTCGGCCCGAAGCGTTTGCCAGATATGGGCCGTTCACTTGGAAAGGCGATTCGGGAATTTAGGAACGCCGGCAAAGAGATTCAGAACGACATTGTCGAATCAATTGATAAAGAGGACCGAGATTCGACTAAACCTGCGAATAAGACGGTTTAGTTATCAGCATGGCTTCTGATGCATCAATGTCCTTTCTCGGTCATCTTGAAGAGTTCCGCCGACGGATTATTATCTCCCTAATTGCGATAGCGGTATGTATACTTATAAGCCTGTGGTTCAAGGACCCAGCGGTGAAAATTATAAGGCGACCTGTTGACATACCACTCAACGCCCAATTAGCGAATTGGATAGATCGAAGCGTAGGGGCCGACGGTTCATTTACGGCCTTCTTGTCGATTGCCTTGAGAGCAGAGGCAGTGAGCACGGTTCAACTTAATAAACCCGGGCCCGGCGAAGCGATTATGGCTTTTCTCAAGATTGCTGTTACCTTTGGGGTATTGCTTGCATCGCCCGTTGTGCTCTATCAGTTGTGGGCATTTGTTTTTCCTGCTTTAACACAGCAGGAGCGGAAGTTCGCGCTTCCACTCTTTCTAACTATCGTTTTCTTCTTCCTTGTTGGAGCAATTTTTGCCTACTTTATCGTCCTACCCGTTGTCGTCCAATTTGCCGCGGGTCTCTTCGCTGATGTAGGCGTTGGGAACCTATGGAGCATTGATAAGTATGTGAGTTTTGCAACCGGTATGGTGCTAGCCTTCGGTGTTGCGTTTGAGCTCCCAATTGTTATGGCATTTCTGTCCCGCATTGGTGTCATTAACGCTCAGGGTTTCCGAGAACGACAGCGATATGCCATCATGTTTATCTTTGTTGCAGCCGCGCTGTTGACACCGGCGGATCTACTGTCTATGTTATTACTGGCGATTCCACTTATCTTATTATATCAGCTAGGGATTTTCTTCGCCTTTCTTGCAGAACAGGAGCCTGAAACTTATGCCTAACCTCGATTTACAGGAACAACTACGGCTATTATACGAGTTTCAACAGATTGATGCCGAAATCTTGACGCTAAATAATAAGCTCAAGTCAGTTCCACTCAAGATTAAGAAAGTGGGTGAGCAGCTTCAGACCCATCAACAAAAACTACAGGAGAAACAGACGCAACTAGCTGATGCAGAGAAAGTGCAGCAGTCTAAAACGGCAGAACTTGAAATGGAGGGTGAGCAGCGTACCAAATACCAAGCACAATTGCGGGAGGTGAAGAGCAACAAAGAATACCAAGCACTAGATAAAGAGATTAGTTTTATCGAAGCAAAGGAAGCAGATATAGAAGATGAGATTTTATCAGCAATGTTGAGAATAGATCAGCTCAACGAAGAACTCAGCCAAGGACACAAGGAATTTGATGCCGCGCAGCAAAAACATAACGCACAGAAGGCCGAATACGAACAGGAGGCAAAAGACCTTAAAGCAGAAATTATAAAATGGGGTGGAAAACAAAAGGACTTTTCCCACCAGATTGATCCGGGGTTGATGGACCAGTATCAAGCCCGGTTCAAACGTTATCGCAAAGGACTGGTTTCACTAGTTGTTGAAAATGCGTGCGGAAATTGTCATCTCACGATTCCACCACAGACACTACAGGAGACTCGCAAGTATGAGCAATTCATCCGCTGTGGAAGTTGCAGACTCATTCTTTATATTCCACCTCCCTCTCCTGATGATGTTTCCTCCGAAGAACCCATCTCCGATTCAGGTCATTCCTAAATCTCCATCGCGGCACATATACAAAATCCCTTTCCCCACCGACGGACAATGCGATAGCTCAGTCCGAACCTAACCCAATATCAACCTTGTGAGATTTGAGTTTCCTGATGTACCTTCTCTACGAATGGAATATTCACGTTTCTAGGTTCTGTTGACATTGGACAAATTGAACCCCTCCTAATACACTCCCACAAGATCAAGATTCAGAGTAACCGAAGGCGATTTCGGACTTCAGTAGGTCAATTTTCCAAAATTGACCCCGATGCTGCGATCGGGATTCAAGGCAACATTAAGGTGTCGAGATATGAATCTCGACCTACAAACTGTTGAGATTTGACTGGAAACGATTGGGGACAACTTTCTCAGTTTTTGGCAAATCGCCTGATGCTCACAGTCCTTGCCGAATTGGCGACAGCAAGATGTCGACACGCCCTAGCTACAAGTAGTATTCTTTTGGTCAGACATATTCTCATGAAACCGATCCAAGAATCTTACGTTTAGGCATAGTGATCCACTAAAAACTAGCTTGGAGAGGAAAAATGACTATAACTCAGAAATCGCTCATCCTTGCGGCGATGGTGCTTTTGTCCGTATCTACCATAGAGTTATCAGTAAGTGCGTCTAAATCCGCCCAACCTACAACTAAAATAAAATCTCCATTTCGCTTGAATACGATTGTGCTTGATGCTGGACATGGCGGCAGAGATCCTGGTAATGTCGGTCCAGGACGCAAAGCTGAAAAAGACATCAACTTGGCAATTACGCTTAAGCTAGCAGCATTGATTCGGGAAAAAACGGCATATGAAGTTCGCCTCACTCGATCATCAGACCGTTGGATCTCACTCAGGGACCGTGCCCTTTTAGCAAATCAATCCTCAGCGAGTCAGACCCTGTTTATCAGCATCCACTGTAACTCACATTCTAATACTCATGTTCATGGATTGGAAAGCTATATCTTTAACTTACACGCGACCGATAAGTTCGCAGCAGAATTAGCCAAATGGGAAAATGACGAAGAGGTCGTCAGTCCAATTGATTTTATCATCAATAATTTACATAAGAAAGGCGTCGAAAAATATAGTTGGGAAGCCGCTCGTATTGTCCAATCTGTGCTTGTGTCTCACCTCGGAGCACCAAATCGGAATCGAAGTGCTCGAGACAAAATGGTTAGACGAGCACCTTTTCGTGTCCTTGTCGATACCAAGATGCCAGCCCTTTTGGTCGAATTAGGATATCTATCAAACAAGGCAGAGTACAAAAAACTCAACTCTCCCACTTACCAAAACAAGGTGGTAAATGCGCTGTTGATGGGAATTCAGCAGTTTGATCAAGAGACACAGAATGTGAACAACCTTATTCAGGCACGATTACCCTAACACGAATCTCGCTGGTACGAGGGGCCGCAAACCTCACACGGTTTTTAGAGCTGACGGATCGGAAATTGGAGCCAAAGGAGAGTCGTGATATGTTGGGGACTCAGGAGCGGTGGGTAAGGTGTGCTAGCGCGTCAGCAAAAGAACAATAGAAGCGGCATGTTTTTAGTCTGAATTGAGGAGCTTTCAGATAATTTGGACACTTTTTTCGCCGTGGCTAATTTCACCAATTAGAAAAGGGGATTCACCGGACGCTCGGAGCAAAGCAATCGCCATATCAATCTGGTTCGGTGGTAATACGAGTACCATACCAACACCCATGTTAAAAACATGGTACATCTCGGCTTCATCTACACCACCCTTGTCTTGAAGGAAGGGAAAAATCGGCGGTATTTCCCAAGTGCCCTTCCGAATCTCCGCGCAGCAATCCGGCGGAAGAACACGGATGATGTTATCTGACAAGCCACCACCTGTGATGTGAGCGATACCTTTAATATCGCAATGCTCCCGTAGGACAAGAACACTCTTTACGTAGCTTTTATGGTACGCAAGTAACTCCGAGCCAATCGTTGTATCGAGTTCAGGAACGTACTGATCAAATTCATAGCCGCAAACCTCAAACACAATTCGCCGAGCAAGCGAAAAACCGTTCGTATGCAATCCAAGTGAACTCAAGCCAACTAGGCCATCCCCCGGTGCAATCCTGCTTCCAGTGATTAATTGCGACTCTTCAACCACACCCACAATTGTACCAACGAGGTCATACTCGCCCACCGTGTAAAGTTCCGACAGTTCTGCGATTTCCCCACCAATGAGTGCACAACCAATTTCCCGGCAACCCTCCGCCACGCCACCCACAATCTGTGCAATAACTTCAGGGTGCAGCTGACTTGTGCCGATGTAATCTAGAAAAAAGAGGGGCTCTGCGCCTTGGACAAGGATATCGTTTCCGCAGTGCGCCACAATATCAAACCCGACCGTATCGTGCCGCCCTGCCATAAAAGCAACTTTGAGCTTTGTGCCCACGCTGTCGGTGCTGGATACCAAGATTGGCTTTTCGTATTCACCAAGTGCAAACAGTCCCCCGAAATTGCCTACCTCGCTTAAGACTTCTGGACGGTGAGTCGATTGGAGAAGAGGTTTTAAGCGTTTTAGAGCGTCCTCTTTTGCGTCGAAGGAAACACCTGTGCTAGCGTACGTCAATCCCTGTTCAGCCATCGGAGTCGTCAGATTCCTTTCGCTTTTCCATACGTTGATTGAAGGATTCCAAGCGTCGATTGCCAACGAGAGTCATTATCTTGTCCATTTTTAATAACGAAACAACCAATACCACAATACACAATCCAATAGTGATTAACATTGCGTTCTCTGCGGCAGTCTGTGGGGAAGCGGTTGGGCTCAGCTTTTGAACCAGCAAGATTGCCGGTTGGTACACCACTATGCCAAGAATCGCACATAAGATAATCGCGTAAAAAGTGAATCGCCCCTGTGATGTGGATAGGCCTCGCCGAACGTTTTGAAAAGGGTGGGAAGATCCAGATCGCTCTCTTCTTAATCTATTTTGCATCGGATTGTTCCTTTGGATCTTATTGTCTATTAAGTTCCCGTGTAACCATCAATCCCCTTCATTCACAAAAGTAATGGAATCTGCGACGTTGATTGTCCACTAAATTCAACAGGATAGCTCCCGTCAAAACATGCCGTGCAAAAATCTTGGGGTGACTTCATACTCTTGAGCATGCCTTTAATGCTGAGGTATCCCAAACTATCTGCACGGATGTACTTACGGGTCTCCTCAACGGTGTGTGAACTGGCAATCAACTCTTTGCGGGTAGGTGTATCAATGCCGTAGAAACAGGGGAATTTGTTGGGAGGAGAAGCAACACGGACATGAACCTGTGTGGCACCACCCTGACGAAGCATCTTTACAAACTGCCGACTCTCAGTGCCCCGCATAATTGAATCATCAACCACCACAACGCGCTTGCCCTCAAGCACATCGCGAATCGGGTTTAATTTCACCTTGACCATCAATTCGCGAACTTCCTGCGAAGGATTCATGAAAGCACGTCCCACATAAGAGTTTCGGTAGAGTCCCACATCAAACGGAATGCCCGATTCCTGTGAATACCCCAGTGCAGAAAGTGTCGCCGAATCTGGCACAGGAATGACGATGTCCGCCGCTGCGGGACATTCACGGGCTAGCTGTCTGCCGAGTTCACGCCTTGGACGGTTAACAAGTTCACCAAATACAACGCTATCTGGGCGCGAGAGGTAAATATACTCAAAGATACATTGCGATAGATGAGGTTGCGCCTGCCCGAACATAAACGATTCCGGTTCCTTAGCCGCCCCGGTAATAATAACCATTTCGCCGGGACTAATCTCACGAATGGGTTCCGCTCCAATGACATCGAAAGCACACGTTTCAGAAGTGAGAACGTAGGCATCACCAACGCGCCCCAACCAAAGTGGGCGGAAACCGTAAATATCTCGCACACCTATCAGGATAGACTTTCCCATGAAGACAAGTGAATACGCCCCGCGAATCTCTTTGAGTGCATCCAAGATACGATCTTCCAGCAGCGTCTGTCGAGAACGAGCAATGAGGTGAGCGATAACCTCCGTATCGGAAGTCGTGCTAAAAATTGAACCGCCATCCTCAAGATCATTGCGAATACGCTGGGCGTTTACAAGATTCCCATTATGTGCAATCGCGAGGGGACCCCGCTTGTACTCTCGGACCAACGGTTGTGCATTCTGAAGGGTACTGTGTCCGGTTGTTGAATAACGGTTGTGTCCCAGCGCAAGGTTGCCCTCCAGCTTTGACAAGGCATCCGAATCAAAGATAGTTGCAACAAGCCCCATACCATGATGATATGTGAACGCATCGTCGTCTGCAGCGACAATTCCTGCACTTTCCTGACCACGGTGCTGAAGGGCGCGTAAACCCAAGTAGGTGAATTCAACTGCCCTAGGATGTCCCAAAATACCGAATACCCCACATTCACATCTTGGTTTATCATCAAACGGATCGAAATATTCCATATTTGGATGATTCTCCAATTCATCGAGTGTTCCGCCACACCCCAGCACGTTATTGTATGGTGTCTGAAAATCTGGCCGGTCTGGATTTGAGTTAGAGCTCAGGCGACGCGGTTTGTCTCCGTTCCATACCAAGCCGGTAGCCAAGGATTGCGCCAATTGGTGCCGCAACGATGTACAAGAGCTCGGGAGGGCATTTTATCGCTAGTAAAATGCGAAGGGGTAAAGATATGATAAGAGCAAGCAATTGTGCTATATTTAGGAGTATGTAGAACAGTAAATTCGAGGCAACCAATGCTTCCCAGTGAATATTTAGCAGTGACATCAACGCAACTATCGCAGGAGCACCAAGAAAAGCTCCCTGATATGTGCGGTTACGGTCCACACTAACACCGAAACGGCGTCCGGCAAAGATGACGCCTTCAGCCACACCGGCGAGAGCACTCCCGTACATCACACCAAAGGAGATCAGCAGGAGTAAACCCACCCAAAAACCGTGCTGAACACGGTCCCCGATTAAGCCTTTCCATAACAGCAGCTCGACAATGAAGCGGCAAAGCCAGCCGCTCGCTAAACCGATAGAACCACCTAAAACAATTTGACTCGCTGTTAAAGCAATCGTTTTCTTCTGAGGCATACCACCTCTCCTAAAAATTCGTTCCGACATGAAGATTATATCACGCCGTTGCATCCCTGTCAACCCCAATGCAACGTGAAGTAGGGGCATTTAGTTTTCGTATTTTCGACTGATTCAGTTAAAAGTATGTAGTGGAGGTGCGGCGACATACCGCAGGGCTTGGGATATACTGTGATAGCCAGCAAAGCGCGATTGAACAGTCCCTGATCTTCTCTCCGCTCACACCCCTAGCGCGACTAGCACTGCCCTGCCAATCGGGAGAATCCCAAACTCTCGTCCCGCCTTTACCATGGTATCCCAAATGTATGCCCCCAACGACTGTGCGCCGATAATAGAAAATGCCGGTAATCCGCCGATGTCGCGGCGGATGATTAGCTGTGCTGTCTTGGCGAGACTGCTCTGTTTTGCGGTTTCGTTTGGAAATGCCGACAGGTGGAAATCCAATCCGCACACCTTGCTCAAAAGCTCCTGACTATCAGGACCAATCACCCGAATCTCCGCTCGTCCGTGCGTAACCGCTGTGACGGTAACAAACCGTTCAGATGCTCCTAATGCGGCCGTCAGCTTTTTCTGTACGCTACCCTCTCCGCCGGGCGGCGTGCTTATAAAAAAGAGATCGTTCCGCAACCGATAAATTCCATCACTGCCTTCGCTGATTTTGAGGGAGCGTAAATCAAAAGCATCCATCAATACTGACTCGGCTTGATCTCCTTCAAGCAGCAGTTTCCCATTCGGTGTTTCGTCAGCGAGAGCAATCCTCTCACGGGCGGCAGCGATTTCCGCCTCCGGCGTCGTATAAACCTCTGGGATACGCCAACCTTGTCCCTCGGTGAACGTCGCACCCAAGCGTTGGGCGATGGAGTATAAGGGAGTCAATTTGATGGGGGTCCTGGATTGGCTCACGTGCGTAACCTTTCTCCGTCGGGGTCATAAAAGGCACCGTGATGGACATGTGCTTCTTTCAGATGTCCGTCCATGCGAATCGTAAAGGGGGCACCGTTTTGAGAAGCCAGATCCGCCGGCAGCCAGCAGAGTCCGATGACTTCCCCTAGGGTCGGACTGAAGCGACTGGAGGTGACCCAGCCGATGATTTTCAGGCGTCCCTCCGATTCGGGCTCGACAATTTGTAGTCCCTCAGCGGGCACAACGTCCGGATTAGCCATCTTAAAGCCTACCAGAAGCTGCTTAGGTCCTTCGGTGGAGATTCGCATTAGAGAAGGCTTTCCTAGAAAATCGGGCTTGTCCAATTTCACCGCCCACCCTATATTAGCAGAAAGCGGATCGGAGATGGCATCGGTGTCCTGTCCGACGATAATGTGTGCTTTCTCCAATCGCAATATACGTTGTGCTTCCACGCCAAATGGAGCAATGCCAAACTCTCTGCCTGCGTCCATCAGTGCTTCCCAGACATACAACGCATAACCCGACGGACAGTGAATTTCGTAGGAGAGCTCACCGGTGAAACCGATACGCAGTAAACGACACGGCACATCCGCAATCTTGGCAGACCGAATACGCATGTAAGGGAAGGCTTTGTTGGCGAGGTTTCGCTCGGTTAATTTCTCTAGCACCTTCCGCGATTGCGGGCCCGCCAAGTTGAAGGCGGCATAGGTCTCGGTCAGATCCGTCAGATGGACACCTTCCCCCCACCCCGATTGCAACCACCATTGCAGCCACTCAAAGACCGCCGTTGCACCGGTGGAGGTGGTGGTCATATACCACACTTCGTCCCTCAGAGGCGCGCAGACTCCGTCATTTAACACCACGCCTTCGTCATTGCACATCACGCCGTAGCGCACCCGCCCAACCCGGAGATTGTGCCACCGGTTGGTGTAGATGCGTTCAAGCAGTTCGGGCACCCCAGGGCCGGTAAGCTGTAGTTTTCCCAACGGGCTTACGTCAATAAGACCGACTCGATTGCGGACGCCCAATGCTTCTGCCGTTGGATCACCGTAGTGGTTTGGACGCAGCCAGAGTCCCGCGACCATCATGTTTGCGCCGTGATCAAGGTGCCATTGATGTATGGGGGTTGTCTGCACCGGTTCCATGTTTTGTCCTGCCAGAACCCCTAGTGTCACCGGCGTGATGGGGGGCCTCGCAGTCGTGGTACTTGTCTCCTGAACCGTCCAACCGTTGGCACGGGCGCAAAGGTGGATAGTATTCATCGAACACATAGCACCCTGACAGGGGCCCATTGAGATGGTACTGTATCGCTTGAGCAACTCTATACTCTCATACCCTTCTGCAATCGCCGTTTCGACATCTTCGTCGGTGACATCTTCGCAATAGCATACAAATCGCTTCTTATTGCCGGGAACGCACACCCGCCCGGAAGTACGGCGCGGTTCTAAAACGTGTGTTATCGATTCCTCAAATTCACCGAAGCCCGCGAATGCGGCTGCATTCAATCCTACCTGCTGTGCTTCGGCGATTTGCGGATTGATGGCGTGTATTCCTGCTGCTCGTCCTGCCACATAGATACCCGGTGGGGTGGATATCGGTAGTATTTCCGCTTGGGCTTCATTGTATTCCGATTTTCCACCCGTCATATACAATAGTTCAGTGGCAGGTGTCCAACCTATGCTTGTCACGATAAGATCGCACTGCAGCGATTGTATTGTTGCGGGAGAGATGTCGCCTCGTCTGTTGATGCGCGCAATCTTTGCCCCTCTTACTGCATTTGAACCGAGAGCTTCGACGATGGTATGCCGATAGAAGGCCGGAACACCGGCATTCGCCAATCCATCTCTGTATTGACTGGAGCAAGCGTTGTGCTCACGTTCGTCCACGATAGCCGCCACGTTCACCCCCAATGCCTGTAGGTCAGCAGCTACATCCCAGCCATCATCGTTAGCTGTTACAATCACGACCTGTCTGCCGGGCAGGACGCCGAAAAGGTGAAGCAGCCGCTGCACAGCACTCCCCAACATAACGCCCGGCAAGTCGTTGTTGTCAAAGATAAGCGGTGTCTCGTAGGCACCGGTTGCTACAACTACTGATTTCGTCCGTATTTTGAACAGACGGGCTCCCTGCACAGCGCAAAGCCAGTTATCCTGATACCAACCCAGCACACTCGTATCGGTGAGAACCGTGACATTTGGCTGCTGATTAAGGGTTTCTAATAGTTCAGGTAGGCCTGTGGACGACGGGGATTGTAGGGGGACGGTGAAGCGGAGATGACCTCCGAGGGTTGAATTCTCGTCGAAAAGCAGCACCTGTGCTCCCCCTTTGGCTGCCCCCGAGGCCGCACCGATCCCTGCCGGTCCCCCACCGACTACGACGACATCGGTATGCAGATATTGCTTGTCAAACTCGCCTGGGGGAGTATCAAGATCAACCTCACCCAAACCAGCGGCATGACGTAACGTATGTTCGTAGAGGGGCCACAGCTTTTTGGGGCGAATGAAAGTCTTGTAGTAAAAGCCCACCGGCATCAAACGCGACCCCAGTTGGATCAGGGAAAGCAGATCTCGATTGAGCGAGGGCCAAACGTTTTGCGCTCGCACGTCCATACCCGCTTCGACAGGTCTGGTACAGGCGCGGACGTTTGGCTCATCTCCGATTTGCACCAGACAGTTGGGGCAATGTCCGGAGCAGCAGAGCAGCCCACGCGGACGATGATACTTAAACGAGCGACTCAAGACTTTGACACCCGCCGCTGTCAGAGCCGAAGCCACGGTATCACCGGGGTGGGCGGTATATCCCACTCCATCAAAGGTAAATCGAATCGTGGTAGAACGATCGATCACCTCACCTTGCTTCGGTTGAAGTCGATTGGGTGCTGTTGTTAGTGTATCTTGTTCAGTTTGCATTAATTTTCCAGGTACTATGCTTTATAGAAATCACGCGATGGAGAAATGCCCCATCACGTTTCACGCATCACGCTTGGCGTAAAGGTAAGTCTTTGTCACTTCGTTGGTCCGTGTGTGCCGTTCAGCCAGAAACCATAAACCGCAACCGGCGTTATGATGCCACCACTCCGTTTGTACGCCCATGACGTTATTTCGCATGTAGAGATAATTTGCCCATTCTACATTGCTGATAGCCGAAGGACCTTTAGGACGCGAACCGAGCTCCCCACCGCAGTGAAATTCGCTGACATTTCGATCCCCACAGTTAGGACAAGTTAAAAGTAACACATTGATCTCCATTCACGTTTCGCTCACGTTAAAAAATCATGCAACAGTAATCGTAGGAACAGGGGCTCCCCACCCGAACATTTCCGGTTTGGAGCGGACTGTAGGGGCAGCCTTTGTGTTTGCCCGTCTTTAGTCTTTCTTTTTTTATTTGTATAGATTCGCGTTAATTCGCGGATGCTTTGCACCTTCTTTTTACATGAACCTCGCGTTTTAGTGTCCCACTGCCGCCGCACCTTTCTCACCGACCAGATCATTTTCCTCAAAACGCGATAGGCGGAAAGGAGCGATGAGAGTTGGAGTCTTGCCGGTTGCGATTAACTCTGCCAAGGTTTTGCCTGCAATGGGGGACGCTTTGAATCCATAAGTGCCCCAACCGACATCTATCAGAAATCCATTGACAGGGGTGAACCCCATGATTGGGCTATAGTCGGGAGGCATTTCGCAGATACCAGCCCACTGACGCAGGATACGAACATGGCTTAAAGAGGGAAAAAGTTCGAGAACATGCCCTGCAATACCTTCGAGGAATGTCAGGGAACCCGCCATCGAATAGGAGGAAAAGGGGTCTACGCTTGCGCCCATCACTAGCTCTCCCCGATCTGTCTGACTGATGTAGACATGCAGGCTGCCGGAGACAACAACCACATCCAAGAAGGGCTTGAGCGGTTCGGTCACGCAGGCTTGCAAGGGGATAGTGGTCAACGGCAGATTAATCCCCACCATCGCCGTGATTGTCGAAGCCCAACCGGCGGTTGCGTTGAGAACTGTCCCGGTTTTGATGTGACCACGAGTTGTTTCCACGCCAGTCACTTTGCCATCTTGTACTTCCAGTCTAGTTACCTCCGTGTTTTGGTGAATGTGGACACCGTGCACATCTGCTTGATGGGCATAGCCCCAAACAACCGCATCGTGGCGAATAATGCCGCCGGGGGGATGGTAGAGTGCCGCCAAAATGGGATAGCGCGGATGGTCGCTCACATCGAGATAGGGGCAGAGATTTTTGATTTCAGCGGGGAAAATTAGACGTGAATCAACACCTTCGATCTGGTTGACCTCCGCCCGACGACGCATGGTATTGACCCCGCTATCAGTATGGGCGAGGGTCAGGTGCCCCCGCTGGCTGAACATCACATTGAAATTGAGTTCGTCCGACAGTTGTTCGTAGAGTTTGATACTTTCGTTATAAAAGCGCACCCCTTCTGGGGTCAGGTAGTTGCTGCGAATAATTGCGGTGTTACGACCGCTGCCACCCGCACCGATATAGCTTTTTTCCAGTACCGCCACATCGGTGATGCCGTGCTCTTTGGCGAGATAGTAGGCACAGGCGAGTCCATGGGCCCCGCCGCCGATGATAACGACATCGTAGTATTCTTTCAGTTCATGTGACCGCCACATCCTTGGAGGAAGGCGATCACCGTTGAAGGCTTGTCGGAGGAGTTGGATTGACATTTATTTTCCGTAAAACGTAAGATAATTTGTGTGTTTGGGACGAATCCATGCCTGCGGGGGTGTTAGTATTGCGGTGAGGTCTTTCAGGAACTGGACACCATGTCTCTGCTCAAAGTCTGCGATGCTTTCGTAGTCGTTATGAAATGAACTGGAGATATTCAACCCCGTGCCTCTGGCATTGATCAGGTCCGCTTTCGTCCTTTCCCATATACCTTGGACTAACCCAATTATACCCCGATTGAATAAGCTTCAGCATCATTGGATTTCAAGTCTATCGGCGGGTTCATACCTTTTGGTGGTATGGTTCAATTCGCTTTAGAGACGGGAGTATGTCAAAGACCGATGGCAAGTAATCATAGAGACTCTTGCCCCAAAGATTCGTTAACTCATTTTCATCGTAAAAACACAAATACTCTCCCTTTTTGAGAAGGCAGTCCAGCTTTTTAGCAACGACACGGATTCTAAAGATCCGTGCAATTTGTGCAATCCGAGATTCGGATAATTTACCCCTCTGCTGCCTCCACAACCGCAATATCTTCCAGTGTTAGGTTATATAAGGAATATACGAGATGGTCAATTTCTTTTTCAAATTCAATGGTATCCGCATCCAAGTTGGCGGCTTTTGCCGCAAGGATTTTGTCCACCAAAGCAATAACTCGACGTTGCTCATCCTCAGCAGGGACAACCACCGGCAATTTTTTCACAACGCTAATTTTTACTTGTGCTTGACTTTTGCGTTGTTCCTGAGAAATAAAGTGATAGACAAAGTTCAGCAACCGGCTATTGAACAACGCCAAAAAATACTTTAATTTAGTTTTTTGAAATTTGGGAAGAATCGTATGGAGCGTGTTATCTGTGTAAAAACGTCCTGACTCTGCCTCGCTGTGATAAGCGACTATTAAATCATCGTCAGTCTGACGTATGAATAGTCGTTCAGGTTGGTGATGGTTCTCAATATCACCACAAAAATGCCAATATTCGTTTTGGTTACTTGGTTTCCCTCCTCGCCCAATTCCGGGAATTGGAAGTGGTTTATAGTTAATATCGCAAAACCGGTATTTTGCTGCCGGTGAATTCCAATTCAAGGCAAATCGTTGAATCTGCCGCCCCTGCAATAGCCGATGCCTTTTTCCGTTGTTTTCCTTGAAGAAAATTTTGGCTCTGACATTTCCAGAATGAATACCTGTGTCCAAAACTCGACAGAATTTTTCCATATTTTCAAGTGCAAGGAGCTGCAACACCCAGCTATTCTCCGCATTCGATAGGAATTTCTTGTCCAGCATCCTGTGAATTTTTGTGTATTCAACTGCGCCGCTTACGTGATATTGGAAATCGGGAAAGTTCATTTCGCCCGTCATGTAGGTGTGTGAACCGTCTGCTCCGCATTTCAACAGTATAAAGATAGCCGTATAAATAGAAGTTTCAAAGGTATGTGCCGGTGCCTTGACGAGATGAAGGAGTCGGTTTTGCAAAAACAGGTTTCTGATTCTGCGCTTGGTGGGCAGGGTAACATAACTATCATTGGCGATGTACGAAAAGATTCCTTTTTCACGGACGAGAGTAAACCCTCTAAAGATAAAGTAGTCGTATAAATCGCCAGACCAGCCGTAATTTTGTCTCAACTGTTGACGATCTGTGAGGTTCAAATTCTCGCCCTTGGAATACGGTGGATTCCCAATCACCACATCAAACCCGTCCCTGATGCCTAACATCCATTCTGGGTCAAAAAAATTGGCACTAGCGTTCTGGTCATAAAGGTCCCAATGGGCAAGTTTTTCCGCGTCCTCGGCGGGCATGCCGATTTCCTTTAGCTCTGTTGCTAATCCGACGCGCAACCTTTTGTCATCTTTCTTACAGGCAAGTTTTTGCTGACGCGTGGTTGCATGAAAATGTCGCTCGCGGTTATCGAGCAATTCACGCTCTAAGTCCTGTGCTGTCTTGCTTGTCAGTCGTTGTTCTCCTTTGAGGCCTATGAGCGTATTCGCCGCGATAAAACGGGTCTCCAAATTCGGCAACGGCTTGATGCCAAAGTTTTCCAGGGCCCTGTTCGTTTCCTGCTCGATGGCAAGCGAAATAAAAAAACGGAGCTTGGCAATCTGGCAAGCCACAGGTTGAATATCTACGCCAAAGATGCTGTTCTGAATCAGGTATAACTTCCGCCCGAAGTCTGAATCCCTATACCGTTCAAAAGTGGAACTGATTTCCTGAAGTGCGGCATCGTGTTCTTGTTGGTGGCCCTTTGTGTCAACTGCTCTTTTCGCCTTCTCTATGGCAAGTCCCTTTTGCAATGTTTCCCATCGCGTGTTGTCTGGGTCAAGCCGACGGAGTGCGAGCGTCAGCTTGTGCAACATACCCATCGGAAACGCACCGGAACCGACTGCCGGATCAAGTATCTTGAGTTCGGAAATTGCCCGCATAACCCCGTCTGTTTCCTCGTCATCAAACCATTCGTTAGCATCGTCAAATTGTAGCGCGTAATTGAGCAGATAGCGCAACCGCTCCTCCCAAAACTCCGCATTGCCATCGGTTGGGCTGCATTTTTGGGATAACGTGGCGACTAACGCCTCTTCCACCATGTAGTCCACAATCGGGCGTGGGGTGTAGTAGGAACCGGTCTGTTTGCGCGCTGTTACGCCGGTTTCCGGGTTATAGGCTGCAAGCAGGTTTTCAAACACCTTACCGAGTAGTTCGGGGTCTAAGGCGACCTCTTGTTCTATGGGTGTGTTTTCCTCGACAGTAAACTTATAGTAGTTGAACAAGGGAAACAGCCCCCGTTGTTCGTCAAAGAAGAGACAGTTAGGAATGTGCAGCCTCTTGTAGTGGACATCGGAAAAGCAATCAATACGATAACCGCCATAGCCAGTTGCCTCCTCACTGTCCAGGCAATCAAATAGGCCGCCGTTGATAAACGGCGTTTGCACGAACAGTGCCAGCAGCGCATCTGAATCGCGCATTTCTGCTTCGTAGCGATAGCATGAAAAATCTCGATGTTTGGTGTTTGTCCCCGTGCTAAACCCTCGCTTGTCTATCTCGGTGTTTAGCGTAGCGAAAAAGAGGTTTTGCAGCACGACGCGATAGTAGGAATTGCCATTATCAAAGTCAGTCTCTGTCAACAGGTCTTGAATCTGTGTTTGATTGAACAGTTCATCGGCAACCAGGCCTTTTTCCTTTAGAAACCAGATAAAGAGCAGGCGCGTAATTAAGCGGATAACGTGTTCCTGCGGGTTGAGTGTCTTTTTTTCATTTGTGGGGAACTTCGCTTCAGCGACCGCCCATTCAAACCAGTCGAACAACTGTCGGTAGAACTGCTTGTTGAGGGATTCGGTGTCCAGTTTAGCGAGCCATGCTGCCAGCAGCCCGTCGAAGTTTTTCGGTTCGTTATGGGTGTCGATCCACGCTGCACATTCTTCCAGTGAGAGATCGGAGAGGAGGTCCAGATGGGCGCGATGTGGATTGTTTAGGCGGATGTCCTTAATCAGCGTGACCTGCCCCAACACATCACGCTCCTCATCAGTTTTGTGTGGACGGCGGTCGGTAAAACCCACAGTGAGACGATTGGCAACGCGAAACAACACTACAGTCGGTGTATTCAACCGTTTGTTGATTTCCCGTGTAAACTCAGCGTATTTGGTCCGGGAGTAGTTGTTATCTTTTAACTCGACTGCACAGAAAATGAAACTGTCCGTATTTGCCCTGTCGAAGGAAACCGATTTAAAAAGCGTCTGCTGCAGGTCATCGGCGATTTCGTCTTTTGTAAACTGGAACACAAGTTCCACGGATTCGGCGTTTTTGCGGAATTCCCGTTCTGTTTTAGTGTTTGGGTTCAGTGCTTCAAATTCTTGAATGAAGTCATCCACAGTTCCTGAAAGTTCGAGAGTCCGTTCGCTGTGGTACCCCAAGGTTGCCAAGAGGTCTTTTGACTTTTCTAAAAAATCGCCGGTAGGCATTGCCATTAAGACAGACTTAACAGTTTCTTTGTTCACATGATGTCCTTTTGCAAAATTGACGGACTGTCAATCGCCCTACGACAAACCGTTTCATGACTGAAGGGTTGTGATAATCAACCACGTTACTAATTCAAAGTCACCGGAGTCTCTAGGCGTTTTAGAGGCCACCGGCAGTTTGAAGCCGCGGGTGCCGCCTCGCCCCAAGTTTTGGGTTTGGGTCTTTTTATGCGATCGCGTGATGTGAGCACGGATTCTAAAGATCCGTGCAATTTGTGCAATCCGAGATTCGGATAATTTACCCCTCTGCTGCCTCCACAATCGCAACTTCTTCAGGAGTTAAGTTGTATAACGAATATACCAAATGATCAATCTTACTCTCAAGGGCGATAACATCTGCGGCTAGGTCTGTGCGTTTGGCATCAAGAATCTGATTAACTAAAATTTCAACCAAGGTTTGCTGTTCCAATGCAGGTGAAAACAGAGGTATTGCTAATAAGGGCTGTTTGTCTATTTGATAATTTGTCCCCTGCATTTTCCCTCTATGCTTTAACCAAAGGGCGATAAGTCTCGAATTTAGAAGCCCAGTTAGGTACTTTTGATTCGTTCTTTCCGTTTTAATAACATAAAAAGTTGCTGAAACATAACTCTCAAAATCGACATAAGTAAATGTGGGTCTTGCACATTTTCTTACGGATAGGATCTTCTCTCCCTGAAAAAAATATGCCTTTCTGGCTCTGTGTAGACCATAAGGTTTGTTGTCAGATGTGATAACCTTCCGAAATTGATCCAGATGTGTTTTTATGTTTGGGTAATTCTCAATCTTTTTCTTGTCTTTAAAGCTAGAATCCGTATAGATAACCCACTCTTGGTTTACAGGATTTCCATAATAACGGTGTAATTCTTTCGTTGTATAGGCGGGCTTTATTAAATTCAATTCCTTTTTTGTAAATGGTATTTGGTCTTTCTCTTTTTGGCTTAGAGCGAAAATTCCACCTCCTACTTTAAAGTTACTATTCAAAATGCTTTGACTCACTTTATTTATACGATCTTGAGGATAAACTATTCCTTGAGCAACTTCCTTGTTGGGATCCAGATGAAAATTACGCTTTAATGAAATCTTCTCAAGAATCAGTTCAACTTCAGGATCGCTAAATGTCAAAGTTCTACCTGTATATTCACTTCTTTTAATCGTAGGTGTTAAGTATTCTGCTTTATTATTTTTATCTTTATTCAGAAGCAATATAACATCGTTGATGTTAAGGTTAGGTCCATGCAGTCGCCTGTAATCAAACGAGTAGCTGTCAGAGGCCGTGTTTTTTCTGAAAATCATTATCATCGTTTGTATGCCAGATTCAAAGATCTTGAAGCTACCAAAATCTATGAAGCTCAAAACCTGTGCGTCCTTAATAACTTTATTTCTCATCTTTGAAGCACCAGAACTGGTAACCCAATTATTCTGAGCAATGAATGTGACCATACCTCCACTATTTTTTGATATATCCAATCCCTTACAGACGAACATATACCAAATATCCATTTTACCCTGATAGTAAGGAGACTCTCGAAGCCCATCGAATGCGTGCTTAAATGTATATTCCTTAATATATGGCGGATTCCCAATCACCACATCAAACCCGTCCCTGATGCCTAACATCCATTCTGGGTCAAAAAAATTGGCACTAGCGTTCTGGTCATAAAGGTCCCAATGGGCAAGTTTTTCCGCGTCCTCGGCGGGCATGCCGATTTCCTTTAGCTCTGTTGCTAATTCGACGCGCAACCTTTTGTCAGCCTTCTTACACGCAAGTTTTTGCTGACGTGTGGTTGCATGAAAATGTCGCTCGCGGTTATCGAGCAATTCACGCTCTAAGTCCTGTGCCATTTTGCTTGTCAGTCGTTGTTCTCCTTTGAGGCCTATTAGCGTATTCGCCGCGATAAAACGTGTCTCCAAATTCGGCAACGGCTTGATGCCAAAGTTTTCCAGGGCCCTGTTCGTTTCCTGCTCGATGGCAAGCGAAATAAAAAAACGGAGCTTGGCAATCTGGCAAGCCACAGGTTGAATATCCACGCCGAAGATGCTGCTCTGAATCAGGTATAACTTCCGCCCGAAGTCTGAATCCCTATACCGTTCAAAAGTGGAACTGATTTCCTGAAGTGCGGCATCGCGTTCTTGTTGGCCTTTTGTATCAAATGCTCTTTTCGCCTTCTCTATGGCAAGTCCCTTTTGCAATGTTTCCCATCGCGTGTTGTCCGGGTCAAGCCGACGGAGTGCGAGCGTCAGCTTGTGCAACATACCCATCGGAAACGCACCGGAACCGACTGCCGGATCAAGTATCTTGAGTTCGGAGATTGCCCGCATAACCCCGTCTGTTTCCTCGTCATCAAACCATTCGTTAGCAGCGTCAAATTGTAGCGCGTAATTGAACAGATAGCGCAGCCTCTCCTCCCAAAACTCCGCATTGCCTTCGGTTGGGCTGCATTTCTGAGATAACGTGGCGACTAACACCTCTTCTACCATGTAGTCCACAATCGGGCGCGGGGTGTAGTAGGAACCGGTCTGCCTGCGCGCTGTTACGCCGGTTTCTGGGTTATAGGCTGCAAGCAGGTTTTCAAACACCTTACCGAGTAGCTCGGGGTCTAAGGCGACCTCTTGTTCTATGGGTGTGTTTTCCTCGACAGTAAACTTATAGTGGTTGAGCAAGGGAAACAGACCGCGTTGTTCGTCAAAGAAGAGACGGTTGGGAATGTGCAGCTTCTTGTAGTGGACATCGGAAAAGCAATCAATACGATAACCGCCATAGCCAGTTGCCTCCTCACTGTCCAGGCAATCAAATAGGCCGCCGTTGATAAACGGCGTTTGCACGAACAGTGCCAGCAGCGCATCTGAATCACGCATTTCAGCTTCGTAGCGATAGCATGAAAAATCTCGATGTTTGGTGTTTGTCCCCGTGCTAAACCCTCGTTTGTCTATCTCGGTGTTTAGCGTGGCGAAAAAGAGGTTTTGCAGCACGACGCGATAGTAGGAATTGCCGTTATCAAAATCAGTCTCTGTCAACAGGTCTTGAATCTGTGTTTGATTGAACAGTTCATCGGCGACCAGGCCTTTTTCCTTTAGAAACCAGATAAAGAGCAGGCGCGTAATTAAACGGATAACGTGTTCCTGTGGGTTGAGTATCTTTTTTTCGTTTGTGGGGAACTTCGCTTCAGCGACCGCCCATTCAAACCAGTCGAACAACTGCCGGTAGAACTGCTTGTTGAGGGCTTCGGTGTCCAGTTTGGCGAGCCATGCTGCCAGTAGCCCATCGAAGTTTTTCGGTTCGTTATGGGTGTCGATCCACGCTGCACATTCTTCCAGTGAGAGATCGGAGAGGAGGTCCAGATGGGCGCGATGTGGATTGTTTAGGCGGATGTCCTTAATCAGCGTGACCTGCCCCAACACATCACGCTCCTCATCAGTTTTGTGTGGACGGCGGTCGGTAAAACCCACAGTGAGACGATTGGCAACGCGAAACAACCCTACAGTCGGTGTATTCAACCGTTTGTTGATTTCCCGTGTAAACTCAGCGTATTTGGTCCGGGAGTAGTTGTTATCTTTTAACTCGACTGCACAGAAAATGAAACTGTCCGTATTTGCCCTGTCGAAGGAAGCCGATTTAAAAAGCGTCTGCTGCAGGTCATCGGCGATTTCGTCTTTTGTAAACTGGAACACAAGTTCCACGGATTCAGCGTTTTTGCGGAATTCCCGTTCTGTTTTAGTGTGTGGGTTCAGTGCTTCAAATTCTTGAATGAAGTCATCCACAGTTCCCGAAAGTTCGAGAGTCCGTTCGCTGTGGTACCCCAAGGTTGCCAAGAGGTCTTTTGACTTTTCTAAAAAATCGCCGGTAGGCATTGCCATTAAGACAGACTTAACAGTTTCTTTGTTCACGTGATTTCCTTTTGCAAAATTGACGGACGGTCAATCGCTCTACGACAAACCGTTTCATGACTGAAGGGTTGTGATAATCAACCACGTTACTAATTCAAAATCACCGGAGTCTCTAGGCGTTTTAGATGCTACCGGCAGTTTGAAGCCGCGGGTGCCGCCTCTCCCCAAGTTTTGGGTTTGGGTCTTTTTATGCGATCGTGTGATGTGAGCGATGACAGCGTTCAGAAGTTTGTTGTAGCTTTCCATGTTTTTGCCGTTGTGGGTTTCTTGGTCGAATTGAAGACACAACTCTTGCAATAGATCGCTCTTTCCGACAGCCGACGCTTCAAATAAATCCAGCACCTGTTTGGCATTTGCACAGCCGTAACGGATGTCACCATTTTTGCGAATGTAGACTGTGTAATAGGGATAGATAGGACTCGGTGTCTTTTTCTCATTATCCGTTGTGGCGTTAAGTTGCTGGAGCAAGAAGATGACACCGGTTTCTGCTGGATTGTCTGGGTTATTGGTGACCGCGTAGGCCCCCTTCGGCGTAGCTTCTAATTCTGCCCTGTTTTTTTTGAGATACTTTAGCAGCTGGGCAAAGAAGTGGTCAAGCGTAAAATCGCTCATGACAACCCCATCGTCGAGATCATCGAGATCTAGCACATTTTCGCGAAGCTGCTTCAATTGCTCGTCCCGGAAGTTCAGTTCCATCTGTGCCTGTTCATACGTGAATTCATTGAACGGGTCGTCATCGCCGCTTGCTGCCGCATCGGCGAGTGCCATGCGAGACTCGACGCGACTTTGCAAGCGCAGATAGACCTCCATGTCCTTGGTGGGCCAATAGTTAATCATCCGTACTGCCTTATTTCTGCTTCCGATGCGATCAATGCGCCCAAAACGTTGAATGATACGGACGGGATTCCAATGGATGTCGTAGTTCAGTACCGTGTCACAATCCTGCAGATTTTGCCCCTCCGAGATGCAATCTGTGGCGATGAGCAAATCGATTTCGTCGCTTGTTCCATCAGCGCGCCCCCGTGCCCGTGGGGCAAAGTTCGTTAAGATGGCGTTGAAGTTGTTTTGTCCGCAGGTGGTCCGCGTACCATCACCAGAAACCATGGCGATGTTAATCCCTAATCCCGCCGCTAGGTCCAGCAAGTTTTCATAAAGGTACTCCGCCGTGTCTTTGAAGGTAGTGAACACGAGCAGCTTGCGGTTGGGTTCTCCGGCCTTGTTGAGGGTTGGGTTTTGTGCCTTATCCCGAATATGCGACTTGATTGCTTCGAGTTTACCGTCTCGTTCGGGTGTGATGGCTTTGACTTTGTCCCACGCAGCGGTTAAGGTCTGCTTATCCTTGATGAGGTCTTTTTTCCATCGGGTGCAGTCCAATTCGCGGAGGTGATACGGATTGCGCGCTCGGTTAACCAAAAATTCCTCATCGTCTTCGTCGTCATCGGGCAGGCTATCGGCTTGGGCGTCCTGTACATGCGAGTTTTGTTCGTAGCGGGCAATCTTGGCCAGCATAGCGTCAATTTTACCGACGGTCCGTCCAAGTGTCTCTGAGAGGGAGTGTGCAGAGCTTTCCAAACGTTTCAGAAAGTTGGTTTGCATCATACCGATGAGGAATCGCTCGCGGTCTTCTTGATTGAAACGCAACTTCCGTCTTTCATCTGCCAATCGTTGTTTGACTGCTTCGCTGATGACATAGCTGGAAGGCCTATAGATGGAGAGTGCGAATTCGCCTATCTGATCCGCCAAAGCTTTGTAAGAGAGCGCACCTTTCAAGTCTGTCAGTGGATGGCAGTTTTCTGGTTTTTGTGGGGTGGGGAACTCACCAATTTGACCCATTTCTTCGGCGTAGAATGTCTTAATATGCCGTCGAGAGCGAGCGATAGAGATACCACCGAGCAATTGAAAAAAATCAGCACCGAGTGTCTCCAGCAGCTTCGCTTTGTCTCTTTTGCCGTTCTTGCCTCTATCCTCTTCCCATTTCTTGAATGCCTGTTGCGCCTGTCGCAGCATTGAACCGATATTGCTGATGCCCAGACTATCCCTGAAGACATCCTCGCGCTTTTCGGTCATGAGGTAGATTTGGTTACGGAGGTCAATGAGTGATGTGTTCACAGGTGTCGCCGAAAGCATCAGCACCTTGGTTTTGGCGCCTTCCTTGATAACCTCCTCCAAGAGTCGTGTGTAGCGACTATGCCGGATAATATTGCCGTCGCTGTCCCGCGCAGGCTTCGTATCGTTGCGGAAGTTGTGTGATTCGTCGATCACCACCATGTCAAAGTTGCCCCAATTGAGATTTTCCAAGTTGATTTCGCCGGATTCGCCGGTGTAGCGGGAGAGGTCGGTATGCGATAGCAGCGTGTAACCGAACTTGTCATCGAGGAAAGGATTGGTGCTTTGGGCATTGTATGCGGGATAGAGTGCCCAATTTTCGTGAAGTTTTTTGGGACATAACACGAGCACGCGTTCGTTTCGCAATTCAAAGAACTTGATAACCGCCAGTGCCGTGTAGGTCTTTCCCAACCCTACACTGTCTGCCAAGATACAACCGTTGTGCCCCAATAGACGGGCAATGACGCTTTTTACGCCCTCTTTCTGGAACTCGAATAACGTTTCCCAGATTTTGGTGTCATACAGATGTGTATCTTCAAGGGCTTGGTCGTTGGTGTTTCGGGTTTCGATCTCGTCACGGAAGAGTTCGTAGAGGGTTTTGTAATAGATGAGTTCTGGCGCGTGATCTTTCCCTAACTGTTCCAACGTGGCAAGCACTTTTGCTTTGGCATCTTCAACGAGTTTATCGTCATCCCAGATTTCGTCAAACCATGCTTTCAGGTCACGGCGATCCCGGTCGCTATCCACCTCCAGATTGAGTTCAATGTTGCTGCCTCCGGAATTTTTCCCCAAACCGTGCAGGGTAAAATTGGAGCTTCCCAGAATCGCCTTTTCAATACCGTTATTGACGATGTGATACATTTTCCCGTGGAGGAAGCTTGATTCTCGGGTTGTGCGAATTTCCACTTTCTCTTTTATCCATTTAGCGCACGCTTTGGCAATCGGCTTCTGTTGGAGCTGCTTGTTCAGTGCCAAGCCTGTATCAGTAATCTCAAATGCTTTCTTTTGGGTGTTATTCGGGTCAAGGTCTTTGATAAAACCCGGGTCGCCGAACAAGAAGCGGAGGTTCTTTATTTCGTGCAACGGTTTTTGCAGTGCCTCAAAGGCGTAGATGGTAAAGTAGGCAGATACGATGGAGAGCGCGGAGCCGTTCTTAATTTCTTTCTCTAAGAACTCATAGACGGTTCCCCGGCGCAGGTTGTCGCGGATTCCAGACATTTGGAGATGTGAGCGGCTACATGACATAATTTACTCCTAGCTAGCTGTCCCTTTATTATTATAAAGATGATACCCTTTTTATATCACAATTTGTCCGTCGCGTCAAGGGGAAAGCCTCATCGAGTAGGGCTATTTAGTTTTCGGTTTTCTCGCTGTCTGAGCGATGTGTCGGGACTCGGAAATCTCTCCTATAGAAGAACTAAATGCCCCTAATCATCGGGGGTGGAAGAAATTTACCAGTTTGAACTTGACAGCTCCCTCATACACGTCGGTAGAAATATATTGTCAAATCCGTAAGTGGATGTTATTCTAACTCATAGAAAGGAGTTCTTTATGGCACATCAACCAAAAGTTGAAGATAGCGGATCTCAAATCAGAATTACTGCACTACACGCTTTCCCCATGGGCGTTAAAGCCTATGTCAAAATCGAGACTAACATGGGGGTGACAGGTTGGGGTGAAATTAACAACATGGAGAACAATGTTACCTGCCGCCTCGCAGAGTCGCTCTCGGAAATTATTATCGGCGAAAACCCAACTCGCATTGAGCATCATTGGCAGCGACTTTTTCGCGCCCACCGTAACATCCGCGGCGGCGGATTGATGGTGCATACCATCTCCGCAATTGACATGGCGTTGTGGGACATCGCCGGCAAACTCTGGAATGTTCCCGTTTACCGTCTACTCGGTGGCCCATGCCGCGACAAAGTCTGGATGTACCCCAGTCCCAAAGCCATCAAAACAGGGCCCGGTGGATCCAAACCGTTTGCCGGAACACCCACGGAGATTGAAGAGCTGGTTCAGAAGGTACGGGAGGCGCGTGAACAAGTTGGACCTGATGGGGCTGTGATGTTCGACGCACATAGTTGCCTGCCGCCCCCGATCGTGAAACAATTTGCTAGCTACCTAAAAGCCGATGACTTGCTCTTCTTAGAAGAAGCGTGGGTGCCCGGTAACATTGAAGTAATGCGGAAAATCCGCGAGTCCGTACCTGTCCCTCTCGCAACGGGAGAACGCGATCGGACTATATGGGAGGTGCGTGAAATCCTCGAAGCGCAGGTGATTGATATCCTGCAACCAGATTGCGGTCATGGCGGCGGCATTAGCCAAATGAAGAAGGTCGCAGCCCTTGCAGAAGCCCATCACGTCCCACTGGCACCACACTGTACAATGTCGCATCTCGGGTTGACCGCTAGCCTGCATGTGGCGGCATCTGTTCCATTTTTCTTGATACATGAAGGTTACAAAGGTGTCTTGCCAGAAGGTGTGGCGCGAAAGACGTGGGAGATGGATGTGGAGGGCTATGTGTCGCTGCCAGAAGGCCCCGGCTTAGGCGTTGAGGTCGATGAGGCATCGGTGATTGAAGTTGGAGAAGACACTGAGCGTAAGTTCACCTGGCCCAACAGTCGATTGAAAGACGGCTCAGTCGCAGATTATTAGGACCTCAGTTGCTAGGTTCTGTTGACATTTGACAAATTGAACTCATCTTGATATACCTAAGACGCTATCGGACTTCTGTCGGTCGATTTTCCAAAATCGATAGTCCTATGTTGAGATATAAATATAGACCTACGGACTAAGACCGATACTGACAATCCGCATCGATTGGATGAGGAAGCTCAACTATGAATTGTTGGCATTTTGCAGATTGCTAGCGGGACGATAGGTGGCAACTTGCGTTATGAATGCAGTGGAATTCTGATTGATTTCCTATAGGGAGAGGTGCGCTATGAAAGTAACTTCGGTTGAGAGCTTTCGTGTTGAAGTTCCAATATCTGATGAAGAACGGCAGCGGAGATACTACAATTCCTCGGCGATTACGCGAGTCCATACCGATGAAGGAATCACAGGTTACGGATTCGAGGCAGTGGATGTCGATGTTGTCAGCCAACTCTTGGTGGGAGCAGATCCGTTCCAGATCGAACGACATCTCGAAGCCGGTTTGGATAAGTGGTTTGGTGCAGAGAATGCGCTTTGGGACATCGTGGGCAAAGCCGCGGGTCTCCCCCTGCATAAGCTAATGGGCACCTATCGTGATGAGATCCCTCTATACCTGACCTGTGTTTGGCCCGGCGCGGCGGATCAGACCGACGTCACCCCACATCAACAAGCTGAAGATGTTTTACGATATTCAGAGCACAGGTACAAAGCGGTCAAGATTCGCATTTTCCGCCCAGATCTGATGGAGGATGTCGAAGCCATCCGATTAATTCGCGAGCGAGTCGGTGGACGCGATAAAATGGAAGTGATGGTGGACAGAACCGCGGAATACTCAGGATCCACCTGGGATTATGATACCGCCCTTCGCGCCGCTAGGGCATTGGAGGAAGTTGACGCCACTTGGCTGGAAGAACCCTTTACTCGCGGCGACATACACCTGCACGCCCGGCTACGAGCAGAAACAGACATCGCCATCACCGGTGGAGAACATCAACCAGATGAGGTGTATCGGGGGTATGTTCAAGGGGAAGCGTTTGATATTGTGCAACCCCATTGTGCCAACCTAATCACCACGCTAAAGAAGGTGGCAAGTATGGCTGAGATGTTTGGTATGGAATGTATTTTTCACGGTTCGCACGGAATGGATCTAATTTATTCGCTGCAAGTTGCTGCGACCATCCGCACATGCCGGATGCAAGAATTGGTTTACACAACCCCGCCAATCCTCCCCGAGGAGGCTTGGTCGCCTTTGAACAAGCTGGTTAAAGCCGACACACTGTACACGGTGAAAGATGGCTGTGTTCAGATTCCGCAAGGACCAGGGATGGGGATAGAGCTTGATGAGGAAGCGATTGAGCGGTATCGGGTTGATGCCTAACAGGCATGAGGGGAAAACTGTTAATAACTCAAGTTGCCAGTAGTAGACATACGCCGTATGCCTACTACCTTACTCAAGGGCGTAACCCCTAACGGTAATGAGGAGGATATATATGAGGAATCGTTTCGGCTTTAATGCTTCAGGTCAACCCATTGAGGACTCGATCCGCTGGGCAGCCCAAAACGGTTTTCGGTACATCGATTTTCAGGCAGATCTACCCCCGAATGACATCGCCTCATTCGATGCCGCTCGTGTCCGAGGAGTACGGGACCTCTGTGAAACGCACGATATCGCCATCGGCATCCATCCGTCGTCCGCGATAAATAACGCCGAGTATGTACCTATCATGGCGGAAGCGGTGGACGCATACCTGTTCGCTAACCTCGATCTAGCCGCACAACTCGGATGCGGTTGGTTCGTTGGGCATGGAGGGTATCATTTCGGGGACGTGCCCCGACGACGGGAAGTGGCTGTTGAACGGATGAAGCGATTGGTGGACAGGGCAGAGCAAGCCAATGTTGTCATCTTCTTTGAGAACCACAACAAAGAACCTGGACATGCCGAAATTCACTACATCCCGCATAACGTCGAAGAGACACACTGGTTCTTCGACGCTATTGAATCGTCGCACTTTCAGTGGGCATTCAATGTTGCCCACGGTCATCTCGTGCCCGAGGGCTGGCAGGGGTTCCTTGATGCCTTTGGTGTGGAAAATATTGGTCAGGTACGCCTCAACGACAACACCGGCGATTATGAGGTTCATCTCGTTCCCGGCGAAGGGACCATTGACTTTGAAACGCTGTTTGCAAGGTTGAAGGTGGATGGCTATTCCGGCTGGTTCAGTCTCGGCTTTGGAAACGACGCGGATAAAGTGCGGGTACGGGATTGGTTCGCCACTTTGGTGTAACGAAATCAAGTCTCATCTGTCCTGTTTCTCTAATTTTTTTCTTGACAGTTATTGGTCTGAATGCTAACATTTACCCGTATTGTATCCGAATGGATAATGGTCGGGGCGTAGCGCAGCCCGGAAGCGCGCTTGAATGGGGTTCAAGAGGTCGCTGGTTCAAATCCAGTCGCCCCGATTTTTATGTATGTAGAGAGGTAGTAGTGAATAACGATAGCATCAATGTAGGGCTTCTTGGCTGGGGCACAGTCGGCACGGGTGTGTCCAAGATTTTGCTCAACCAGAGTAATTTGATTGAACAGAACGCCGGGGTCCAACTCCGTCTAATCAAAATTGCGAAACGTACGCTACCAGCATCTCGTCCCGGTGTTGAACTGGACGCAAGCTGTTTGACGACAAATCCCGCTGAGATTGTCGAGAATCCTGAAATCGATATAGTTGTCGAGTTGATGGGAGGAACCGATGAAACGCGTGTCTTAGTCACTCAGGCTATCCGCAATGGGAAACACATTGTGACAGCGAATAAGGCCTTGTTGGCAGCGCACGGCTTTGAGCTCTTTCAACTTGCTGATAAACATAAGGTCAGCCTGAATTTTGAGGCGAGCGCGGCCGGAGGCATCCCAATAATCAAAACCCTACGGGAGAGTTTTGCCGCAAACCGTATCCAGTCAATCTACGGCATCATCAACGGCACCTGTAACTATATCTTGACGGAGATGCAGGAAAACGATGTCAGTTTTGACGAAGTGCTGAAAGAGGCGCAAGCCAAAGGGTATGCTGAAGCAGATCCGACATTTGATGTTGAAGGGATTGATGCCGCACATAAACTGACCCTCCTCACTTCCCTCGCTTATGGCTTTGCTATGCCGATGGAGGGAGTTTACACGGAAGGTATCACACATATCACGCCTAATGAGATTCAGTACGCTCGTGAACTCGGATACGTAATCAAACTCCTTGCTATCGCAAAGCTGAATCAAGACCGGGTTGAAACGCGTGTTCATCCGACGTTGGTGCCCGTACGCAGTATGCTCGCAAATGTTGGCGGCGCATTCAACACCGTCTGTGTTATTGGCGATGCCGTCGGTCCAACCTTGTTCTATGGACAAGGTGCCGGCGAAATGCCAACAGCGAGTGCCGTTGTTGCAGATATTATCGATGCGGCGAAATCGATTAGCGGTAAAGTCAGATCACAAGTCCCGCGCGGTTGGCTTTCCGGATCGCAAGCCAACATCTCTCTCTGTCCCATTGATGACGTTCAAACCCGTTATTACGTTCGCCTCGTTGTTCTAGATAGGCCCGGAGTATTAGCACAGATTAGTAGTATCCTCGGAGAACACCGTATCAGCATTGCATCTGTCATCCAGAAAGAACGCCACGAAGTTGACGATACTGCTTCAATTGTTATCGTAACGCACAAGGCGGTTGAGAAAAACATGCAGATGGCAATCCACGAGATTGATACACTTGATGTTGTCAAGGGGACAAGCCGACTGATTCGCATTGAAGAGGAAGTTGCATTTTAAGGAAATCGCAGCGAATGATTTGGAAGGGTGTCATTCATCACTACCGTGTAGATCTACCGGTCACATCAGAGACCCCGATTATTACACTCAAGGAAGGGAATACGCCCCTCATCGAAGCGACAAACTTAAATGAGGCAATCGGTAGCAACCTGCGCATCTACCTGAAACACGAAGGGCTAAATCCGACAAGTTCCTTCAAAGATCGGGGCATGACCGTTGCCATCTCTAAGTCCGTTGAGGATGGTGCCCACGCGATAATGTGTGCCTCAACTGGCAACACATCAGCGTCTGCCGCTGCCTACGCTGCCAAAGCAAAATTGAGATGTATTGTGCTCGTTCCAAAAGGGGAAATTGCTCTTGGGAAATTGGCACAGGCGTTGATGCACGGTGCAAAAGTCCTGGCAGTTGATGGAAATTTCGACAAGGCACTTCAGCTCGTACGAGACATTACCGAAAAACACCCGGTTCATCTAGTGAATTCGCTTAATCCCTATCGCATTGAAGGGCAGAAGACGGGGGCCTTTGAAATTATCGACCACCTCGGTTTTACTCCGGATTATCAAGCGATGCCCGTCGGCAACGCAGGGAATATTACCGCTTATTGGAAGGGATACAAAGAATATTACAACTGTGGCAAGGCGGATAGCCTTCCCAAAATGCTTGGCTTTCAGGCATATCGAGCGGCACCGATAGTTTTAGGCTATCCTATTGAGAAGCCACAGACAATCGCCAGCGCAATTAAAATTGGGAATCCCGCAAGTTGGCGGAATGCGGAGGAAGCACGCGATAAATCGAAAGGCTTAATTGATCGGGTGTCGGACGACGAAATCCTGCAAGCGTACCAGATGCTCGCAAGATTGGAAGGATTGTTCGTCGAACCTGCTTCGGCAGCTTCCGTCGCTGGCGTCATCAAATTGAATCAGACTGGATATTTCGAGCCGGGCTCTACAATCGTTTGCATCCTGACCGGACATGGCTTAAAGGACCCAGACACTGCGCTAGGAGAAATCGGGGGAGAGCCGATCACTGTGTCTGCGAACGAAGATGCAATCCTGAAATATGTTTATGAAGCGTAAGCGGCGTGAAACACAAGTAAGCAGAAAAACCTTACCGAATCCTTGACACGCCCTGATGCGGAAAATATCTTGACTTAACGGTGTAAAAGAGGTTAGTTAGTGTGAGAATCATTGTCCAAAAATTTGGTGGGAGTTCTGTCGCTGATGCTACAAAAATCAAAAATGTTGCTAAGCGAATCGCACTGACACGCCAGCAAGGGAACGCTGTTGTTGTTGCTGTGTCTGCGATGGGAGACACGACTGATAATCTAATCCGACTTGCTCATGAGATCTCAATAGAGCCCCCTGAGCGGGAACTCGATATGCTGCTGTCCACCGGTGAACAGGTCTCAATTGCCCTGTTAGCGATGGCGGTTTCAGAACTTGGACACCAAGCAATCTCCCTCACAGGTACACAGGTCGGCATCATCACCAATGGCTTTTATAGCAATGCCCGAATTAAGAGCATCAACAAAGAGCGCATTCTATCGGAACTTGAGCGTGGAAGGATTGTTATACTAGCGGGCTTTCAGGGAGTAAGTATTGATAACGAGATTACGACCCTCGGGCGAGGTGCCTCCGACACCACCGCTGTTGCCATTGCTGCTACATTGGTGGCCGATCGTTGTGACATTTATACGGATGTAGAGGGGGTTTACACAGCAGACCCACGTGTCGTTCCCAATGCCCGTAAGCACCATCAGATTACCCATGATGAAATGCTTGAAATGGCGAGACTCGGTGCGAAGGTTTTGCACTCCCGATGTGTAGAGCTTGCGAAGAAATTTAATGTTCACCTGTGCGTCCGCTCTAGCTTCAGTGAAGCCGAAGGCACAATGGTGGTAAAGGAAGATGACATGATAGAAGAAGTTGTCGTCAGCGCGGTGACCTCTGATAAAGATCAGGCAAAGGTATCGCTGCTCGGTGTGCCGGACACACCAGGGATTGCGGCGCGCATTTTTCAGGCAGTTGCTGATGCCCACATCAGTATTGATATGGTCATCCAGACCACACATCCGGGGGGTACAGCCGACATAGCGTTTACAGTTACTGAGAAGGACCTACAAGCAACAATTAAAATTATTGAAGGACTCAAAAGCGAAATTGGTTTCACCAGCGTTAGCCCGGACAAAAATATTGCACGGGTGTCGTTAGTCGGAATTGGAATGAAGAGTCATGCGGGTATCGCTGCCCGAATGTTCCAAGCCCTCGCTGACGCAAATATCAACATTCAGATGATCAGCTCGTCGGAAATCACAATTTCTTGTGTGATTGATCAGAGTGAAACAGAACGTGCCGTGCGTACAATTCACGATCGATTTGAACTCGGAGGCACTTTTTCGTGAAAACGCTCGAATTCATTGTTAGGGAAATTTCTGACAACCGATCTGCACGACACGAGGTTTGGGTTCCGCCTGCGGAAATTGACTTAGAGCTAGAAGAAGCACGGTTTGTTGGAGAGATTCACGGATATCTACAACTCTCACGCCGCGTGGAAGATGTTTACGTGAAAGGGAGTTTTTCGACGTCGGTTGAGGTCGAATGTCGTTGCTGTGTTGAATCATTCGCAACCAGCATTTGGGGGGATATTGAAGTCCAGTTTTATCCAGCAGATGCGACTACCCCCTTAGACCCATGGCAAGCGGATACCGGCGAGCGGTATTATTTGGGAGACACAATCGATTTATCCGAGGAAGTCCGGCAAAGCCTCATACTTGAAATTCCCAATTGGCCCCTCTGTTCGGAAACGTGCAAGGGACTCTGTCCGCAATGTGGCGAAAATCGCAACGTTACTGACTGCGGTTGTCAGATTACCGAGGCGGACTCCTCTCCATTTGCTGCTTTGGCGGATCTACTCGATCCCCCTGACCGCGCCCTTGAAAACTGATTTCTCTGATTCTAAAATGCACAGTCCTATATGGTAATAAGGAGATGACTTATGGCACATCCAAAACGTCGAACTTCAAAATCAAAAAAACGAATGCGAAGAAGCCACCATGCACTTGGGGAAAAATTTGTTTCAACATGTCCCCACTGCTCAGAAACAATCCTATCTCATCGTGTTTGCCCAAGCTGTGGCTACTATAACGGGCGGGTTGTGGTGAAAACAGCTGGGGAAGACTAGGCCAATACTATAACCAACTTCAATCCTGGGGTTGAATAACAGTTGAAGCGAAAAGGACGCTATCGTAATGGCTCGACATGCAGTAATTACCGGAACGGGTTCATACCTGCCGGAGGGAATTTTAACAAACTTTGACCTAGAAAAGCGGGTTGATACTAGCGATGAATGGATCCGTCAGCGAACTGGTATTGTCGAGCGGCGTATCGCCGATCCCGATATGGCAACCTCGGATTTATGTATTCGAGCAGCTCGCCAAGCTATTAAAGCCGCTGAGGTTGATCCGCTTAATGTTGAAATGGTCATTGTTGGTACTGCGACCCCTGATACATTTTTTCCTTCAACAGCGTGTTATGTGCAGCAAGGTATTGGTGCTAAAAATGCTTGTGCTTTTGACCTTTCGGCGGCTTGTGCGGGATTTATCTACGGACTTGACCTGGCCGACGGCATGATTCAGTCCGGGCGTTATCAAACAATTCTAGTCGTTGGTGGAGAAGTTTTTAATAAAATTCTCGATTGGGAAGACAGAAATACCTGCGTTTTGTTCGGAGATGCCGCAGGGGCCGCAATCGTGCAGGGGACAGATGAGGCAAAGGGGATTCTGGCGTCTTATATTGGATCCGATGGTAATTATGCTGATACAAATCTGCTTGGGATGCCTGCTGGTGGTACACGCCTTCCGGCAAGCCATGAGACCATTGATAACAGAATGCATTCGATTAAAATGCGTGGACGGGAGGTGTTCAAACTTGGCACCCGTATTATGCCAGAAGCCGCTCAACGTGCATTAGACATCGCAGGAGTAACGATCGATGAAATCGATCTGCTTATCCCGCATCAGGCGAATATCCGCATCATCGAAGCTGTCGGCGAGCGGATTGGAATTGACCCAGAAAAAGTCTATGTCAATGTTGATAAGTACGGAAATACCTCTGCTGCCACTACAATCGTTGCACTTGACGAAGCCCTCCAGTCCGGACGAGTTAAACCGGGCGACTTAGTGTTGCTGGTTACATTCGGTGCCGGCCTGACGTGGGGAAGTACCCTGATTAAAATCTAAACGAAACAGAGATTTAGGGGGCATGTCTGATATGATCGAATCCTCGCTAAAGAACGCATTGGCTTTCCTCTTCCCCGGTCAAGGTTCTCAAAAAGTGGGGATGGGGTTGGAGCTTTCCCAAGAATACACCACCGCTCGTGCAGTCTTTGACGAGGCGGACGAGATCTTGAATCGGAAGTTAAGCCAACTCTGCTTTGAGGGCCCCGCGGCAGCACTGAAACAGACGGAAAATACACAACTAGCTATTCTGACATGCAGTGTTGCGGCATTGCGAGTCTTGAGCGAACACGGAATGACACCCCAAGCTGTTGCTGGTCATAGTCTTGGAGAGTATTCCGCACTTGTTGCGGCAAACGTGCTAACCTTCTCAGATGCGCTGAAGTTGGTTGAATATCGGGCACAAGTCATGGCGGAAGCTGCTCAGCGGCAAGATTGCACCATGGCTGCAATTTTAGGGTTGGAAGCAGCAAGGTTACAAGATCTCTGTGAAGCTGCTTCGTCTGCCAAAGCAACCGCCACGGGTCAGGAAGCACGTAACGATGTGGTTCAAATCGCAAACTACAACTGTCCTGGGCAACTGATTGTTTCTGGCGATACTGCTGCTGTTGAACGGGTTATGGATAGCGCGAAGGAGGCCGGAGCCAGACGTTGCCTACGGCTCGAGGTAAGCGGCGCATTTCATTCTGCCTTGATGGAACCTGCAAGAGAGCTACTTCAAACTGTAATCGAGGACTTCCAATTCAACAATCCAAGTATTCAGGTGGTTGCTAATGTAACGGGTAACGTTGCACAAACTGCGGATGAAATTCGCCGCTTACTGATAGCACAAGTGACGTCTGCTGTTCAGTGGGAGAAGTCAATAAGGACTATTGGTGCTGCAGGCATCTCGCACTTTGTGGAGGTAGGGCCCGGGACAGCACTTTCCGGGATGGTACGCCGTACCCTACCTGAAGCAATTTGCCTGAATATTGAGGATACCAAGAACCTCAATAAAGTCATGGATATAGCGTATAAGGGTTGATGAAATGATACTCAAAGACAAAGTAGCAATTGTAACGGGCGCATCGCGTGGAATTGGAGAAGCGATTGCTCGAAAGTTCTGCCAAGAAGGCGCGAGTGTGATGCTCTGTTCACGTTCCGCTGAATCGGTTGCTGCTATCTCTGAATCGCTTTCAAGCGGAGGCGGAAGCGCAAAATCTACGCAAGCCGATGTTGCCAACAAAGCCGATGTAGAGGCACTTGTCAATTTAACGCTGAAGGAATTTGATCGCGTCGACGTTCTTGTAAATAATGCTGGCATCACGCGTGATGCCCTGCTTATGCGAATGAAGGACGAGGACTGGGATGCGGTCTTACAGACCAATCTTACCGGAACGGCGTATTGCATGCGTACCGTTATTCGTTCAATGATGCGCCAAAGAAGTGGGCGAATCATTAATATTTCATCAGTGGTGGGAGTCGCAGGAAATGCCGGACAGGCGAACTATGCCGCTTCTAAAGCTGGAATAATTGGCTTGACCAAATCTGTTGCAAAAGAGGTCGGAAGCCGTGGCATCACAGTCAATGCAATTACCCCCGGTTTCATCACAACCGATATGACAGAAAAAATATCGGAGATAGATCAGCAGAAAATGTTAGAAATGATTCCAACGGGCAGTTTTGGTACACCAGAGGATGTTGCGGGAACTGCCCTGTTTTTGGCGTCGGATGCCGCCCGATACATCACAGGGCAAGCCATCCAAGTTGATGGTGGCATGTTTATGTAGTGAATTGATATACAATTTTCAATAACATAGGAGGTTAATAAATCAATGGCAATAGATCAAGATCGAATTATCAAAATGATTGCGGATCAGTTACAGATTGACGAAGAACAGGTTAAACCTGATGCCTCGTTTATGGATGATTTAGGGGCTGATTCATTGGATACAGTGGAATTGATCATGGCACTTGAAGAGGAATTTGATATTGAAATTCCGGACAGTGAAGCTGAAAAGATTCGCACTGTGCAACAGGCACTTGATTACCTAGATGAGAATGCCTAATAGTTGTACTGGCTCAATTAGAGCGTTGTAGTTACCGATACGGCAGACAGTTTCTGCTTATTATCTGGGGAGGGTGTGCTATCAACCTTTGGTTATGTTATACACACATTCCCCTTCCACCAATCTATTTCTATGTTTCCAAGGCGAAAGAGGTATATTCGTGGGGAATCGAGTCGTTATCACTGGAATGGGAGTTGTCTGTTCTGTAGGCAACACTAAAGATGAGTTTTGGGAATCAATTGCGGTAGGCAAAAGTGGTATTGATCGGGTTACACATTTTGATCCGCAAGATTTTCGCACGCAAATTGGGGGCGAGATCAAGGGGTTTGCGCCGGAGACCTATCTTCCGCGGAAGGCTGTGGCGCGTTTGCCACTGTTCATCCAATATGCACTGGTGTCCGCAATTCAAGCCCAACAGGAGGCAGCCCTCAATCTTTCTTCAATAGATCCTTATCGCGTTGGCGTCGGCGTCGGGTCCGGAATCGGGGGCATCAGTGTCCTAGAGGAAAATCACCGAATCTTGCTCGAAAAAGGACCAAGGCGGGTCAGTCCTTTCTTTGTACCTCACGAGATTATTAACATGGCCTCTGGACAAATCTCGATTCATTTGAAACTCAAGGGACCCAATTTTGCATCTGTTACCGCCTGTGCAACCGCGAACAACGCGATTGGGGAATCGTTCAAGATCATCCAGCGTGGCGATGCCGATGTGATGTTTGCCGGCGGTTCGGAAGATGCAATTACCCCATTGAGCTTTGCCGGTTTCTGCGCCATGCGTGCAATGTCTACGCGCAATGACGAACCGCAGCGGGCAAGCCGCCCATTTGATAAGGAGCGCGATGGGTTTGTGATGGGCGAGGGGGCAGGCGTATTAGTCTTGGAATCCCTGTCGCACGCCTTGAAACGTAATGTACCTATTTATGGCGAAATTGTTGGCTATGGGATGAGTGCTGATGCCTATGATATGGTGCACCCGAGTGAAAATGGAGAAGGTGCTGCCAAATCAATGGAATTGGCACTCAAAGATGCCCAAATTGCACCGGAGGATGTTGATTATATCAATGCGCACGGCACCTCAACGCCATCAGGCGACATCGCAGAAACACTTGCTGTTAAGGCACTTTTTGGAGATCACGCTCACCGCCTTGCTATGAGTGCAACGAAGTCTATGATAGGTCACCTGCTTGGTGCTGCCGGAGCCGTCGAGTTGATTGCCACCTTGTGTGCAATGCAAAACGATTATATCCCACCAACCGTCAACTACGAAAATCCCGATCCGGATTGTGACTTGGACTGTGTGCCGAATCAAGGACGGTCTGCAAATATTCAAGTTGCATTGTCCAACGCCTTCGGTTTTGGTGGACACAACACCTCTATTGCTGTCCGAAAATATGTAGAGTGAAATCTGACCTCTGTTAGCTCTAACCTAACAGAGAATGGCGCGTTTCATTTTTAGCTCACGTCAAAACGGTAGTAGGATTAACTGTCGCCACTCGATAAATCGGGCGTTGAGAGGCCTCTTCACCGGCGATAAATCGCCGAGGATACCAGGACTATAGTGCAAGGGTCATGGGGCAACCAACGATGAACATTGCGCGAGAATCCCAGTGTTTCTCAATGACCCCGGGGTGTAGGGCAACATATAGGGTATTTTCGGGGCAAGAATCCGTGATTCAGACAAGAATTATGGGCAGCCCCACTAAAGTTTTCTCTAATCCCTTGTTGCTACGACTTAAAACTGTTCAAACGCATTCCGAACTTCAGATACCAAGCTGTTGATATGTGCCTCCGTCATTGGGAGCGACACATTTCCACCGCTTGTCCAATGAATCCCGTGGTTAAGAAGCCAGAAGAAGAGATAATCTTGCATTAGCTTGTCGTCTTCCGCGGCTTCTCGATAGTTCCGTGGAGCGTGGGGCATGAAGTGGACGCGGAAAAGCGATCCGACGACAGTAACCTGAGCCTCGACTCCTACCTCAGCAAATGCTGATTCCAATTCCGTTCCTAACCGTTGCGTCAGCGCACCGATCTTTTCGTATGCCTCCGGCGTCATCATTTGGAGTGCGACGAGCCCGGCGACCATAGCCATAGGATTCGCGTTGTAAGTTCCTGACTGGGGAATCTTCGCTCCAGAGGTGGGATTATACAGTCCCATCACATCAGCGCGCCCACCAAAAGCTGCCCCCGGTGTACCGCCTGCAATGACTTTTGCCATGCATGTCAAGTCAGGTCTTACGTCGTAGAGTTCCTGTGCACCGCCGCGGGAAGCTCTGAAGCTGATAATCTCATCAAAAATCAGCAGCGCATCTGTCTGCGTCGTAAGCTCTCTCAAGTGGGACAGAAAACCATCGACTGGGAGGCAGGTGCCCGCACCCGTTGCCAACGGATCTACAATCACAGCTGCCAAATTATCAGCGTTCTCGTTGATGATTTCTGCACAGGCATCCGCGTCGTTAAATGGCAGCACCAATACCTCTTCAAGAATTGCCGGTGAAAGCCCCGCTGTCGAAGGAACTGACCGAGGGCGATTCGCGGGACCCAAGTCTGGGCCCAGCGGAGGCACATAGCTAACTAGCGCGTATTCACCCACACCATGATACGCCCCTTCAAATCTAGCAATTTTACGTTTTCCAGTAAACGCCCTAGCAACTCGCAGCGCATTCAGCACCGCTTCAGTCCCTGAGCTGCAGAAACGAATCTGTTCCAAGGATGGCACCCGTTCCCGCAGCAATTCTGCCATTTCGACTTCAAGGGCTGTTGGTCGAGAGAACGCTGTTCCTTTAGCGACTCGATCTTGAAGTGCCTCCACAATTGCAGGGTGAGCGTGGCCCAGAATCAAGGCAGTGTTATTATTGACAAAGTCCAACAGACGATGACCGTCTAGGTCGTAAAAATAGGCACCTTCACCGCGTTCTATATAAATTGGGAAGGGCTGCATATACGCGCCGGTACGAGTGTTACCCCCCGGCAACGATTCCTGTGCCCGTTCAAACATCTCCCGCGAGCGTGGGTTGTTAGCTACATATTCCGTGACCAAGCTATCTAGCGAATTTTGTAATGCTTGCTTGTCCATACTACCTCCTTATTGGCTGCTAACTTTTATAGCTTTTTATAGCTTATGCCATTTTATAGCTTATGTCAAAAGTAAAGTGCAAAAATACCCGGAATATCGCGCAACCGTCTTGGCTCAATTCACCAAATATCAGCTTCCAACACGATTGGTATTTGAACCCGACGTTTTTAAGAAAAAACTCGGGGGCTGTTGCACCATTTTTTAACACGAACCACTTTTATTAACTTTTGGTGCGAGTGCGAGTTGGTGAAGCTGTCGTTTCCACATCATTCGAGTATTCATTATTTTAATGAGACCATGAACCAATCTACTAACTTACTAATGAGCCAATCCACGCATCACGTTTCATACTTCATGTTTCACTTTCCGCCTCTGCTTTCGACGGTTGGAAAAACTCCATCGTAATGCCGTCCGGATCTATCATATAAACCGCCTTAGCACCTTTATTCGCACCTGCCGTTATCTCAACGGGGGGCGAACGGAACTGCACACCTGCGGCGCACAATTCTTCATACGCTGCCTGCAAATCATCAACCAGAAACGCGATGTGCGAGCTGCCCACATTTTTCGTGCGAACATCGGCAGAGACACCGCGCGGGACGACGTACTCAATTAATTCGATGGCGTGCGTGGAACCGGGAACACTCAACATAGCCATCTTTGCAGCACTATCGGGGTAGCCTACAATATCGCGAAAGTATTGATCTCGATTCTCGCGCTGCCAAATGACTTTGCAGCCGAGCAACTCGACATAGAATTCAAGCGAACGCTCAAGGTTAGAAACAGTGTAACTGGTATGGTGCGCGCCGGTAATTTTCATGCCGCCTCCTCAAGGTTGCACGTCATTGGATATGTTCACTGCCTCCAAGCATTTTACCAAAAATCCAATATAGTGTCAATTCGGAATGTTGTTTCAGTCTTCTGTAAATCGTGCTATAATCTTTAAGTCGCATTGAGAGTACCATCTTTCTGTCCGACTGAAGGAACAACCCCAACGGTCTTGAAAAGGGTTAAGAAGCAAATTCGGAGAAAGCTGGCCGCAACGCCTGCTAGATTGAATGCCGATAGTAATAACCCGTGGTGCTGGTTGGCGAGATTGTCGTTTCCACATCCTTCATGGGTTCATAAATCCATTCCCCGATAAGATCAGGATCGAAACCGACATGAACTAATAATTTCAGGAACAAATGGTTTTCACGTTTCACGCTTCACTCATGGTGGGTGTTAATCCTTAGTTCTTAAATTTCGTCTCAGTGTATACACAGAGGTGAACGCACAAGATAAGGAGGAATTTAATGCACATCATACAAAGCTTGTTCATTGGGTTGGCTGCCCTGAGACGGAATAAACTCAGGTCCCTGCTAACGATGCTTGGTATCATCATCGGTATTTCTGCGGTGGTTGGCATGGTTTCGATTGGTGGCGGAGCAAAGTTTTTAGTCCTAGCAGAATTTGAGCGAATGGGTGGGTCCGATTTAATTATCTGTTTCCGACCGAACTGGATCCAGAGGGAGGATGGCACATGGGTCCAGAATAAAGCCCCGGTGTACCTTGAATACGAAGACTTAGATGCGATTATGGTGTCCTGCCCCTCGGTGAAAAGCATTACAGCCGACATTGATACGATGGCGCAGCCTATATCATACAAAGGCGAGATGAAGCATTTCCGCTTTGAAGGTGTTACGCCGCTGTATCAAGAGGTACACAATTGGTATGTCGAATCCGGGCGTTTTATCCAACAGGCGGATTTGGATCGGAACGAGTCGGTATGCGTGATTGGGACGGAAGTCCAGAGGGATTTATTTGGCAAAACAGATCCAATTGGTCAGGAATTAAAAATTGGTAGGCAGCGATTTACCGTCGTCGGGGTAATGCAGGAGAAAGGGGATAAAATGGCGACGGAGGGGTGGGATAAAAGGTTGATTATTCCGTTTACGACGATGTGGACACGTTTTATCGGCGATCAGAAACGAGGGTTTGAACTGTGGATGAAAGCGGAGAGCTTTGAAAAAGTGGATCAGGCACTAGCAGAAGTGATGATTACCCTGCGTCGCCGGCACGGTTCTGAAGAACACTTCCAATTTTACACCGCAAAGGCGGTCTTAGAGCAGGTTGGACAAGTCAGCCAGGTCCTTAAGATTCTGCTCGGTGGTGTTGCGAGTATCTCGTTATTAGTTGGCGGCATCGGTATCATGAATATCATGTTAGTTTCCGTTACGGAACGTACACGAGAAATAGGGCTGCGCAAAGCTGTTGGTGCACGACACCGCGATATTTTGCAACAGTTTCTAATCGAATCAGTTGTTCTAAGCGTTTCTGGAGGACTGATTGGGATTCTCATTAGCGGGTTCATTACTTTTGTGGTTGCCTGGGGAGTCACAACTTTTCTCATCAAAGAGACGGAATGGCCTGCAGTGGTATCGTTATGGGCTGCAGCTGTTGCTTTCGGTTCTTCCGCGTTTATCGGTATAGTATTTGGTATTCTTCCTGCCTATAAGGCGGCACGGTTGATGCCAACAGAGGCTTTACGGCACGAATAAGGTTGCTGCTATTGACACAAATCTGACACATAGGTAGAGACAGGGCAATCGCATGTAAATATTGTGTAGGACTTACGCACTTCAATTACAAAAATCATGTCCTATTTCATGCGGCGTATGAGTAGGACTTTGGTATACGACAATAGAAATCCATTCGTAGGCACACAACCTGCGATCGCCCACTGACTGCCCTTGATGAAATCTGCGCTACTACGGGAATTAGGAGGTGTTGACATTGGGGCGTTGAGATATGAATCTCGACCGACAAGAGTGAGAGGGGGCACGAGCGGGTGAACAAAGCCCCGACGGTTTCTCTGGTTGCCTGTGCAGCTTACTTTATGCCATGTAAACACGGTTCACGCCGTAGGGGTTGGGGCTTCCAACCCATTGTATACTATGCCTCGCATTCGCACACCTCACGTAAATGTCAACAGAACCTAGCCCAAGGCTCTGATTGGTCAACTGCCTAATTCCTATAATAGATGCAGCCCTCTATAGGTAGAGATAAGTTGATAGAAATTAAAAAATGAAAGGAGAGATAGATGTGATCAAATTATACGGTGAGGAATACCATCGCCTACAACTGCTTCGGCACGTCGGAGATATTTCTCAGATTGCTGGTGTGAAAGGATATGAATTAGCAAGTGGAACTGAGAAGGGAGTGGCTGGTGTTGATTTCCGGACAGGCTCCGGGTTAAATTTTACTGTCCTACCAGACCGTGGATTGGATATCTCTTATGCCGAATACAACGGTATTCCACTGTGCTGGCGATCGAGCACCGGCGATGTAGCACCAACCTATTATGAGCCGGAGGGAAATGGATGGCTGCGCGGATTCTTTGGTGGCTTGCTAACCACCTGCGGCATGACATACCTTGGGGAACCGGACACCGATGATGAAGAGTCACTTGGCTTGCACGGTCGTGTATCTTATATTCCCGCCCAGAATGTATGGATTGATAGCCGCTGGGAGGGAGATCGATATATTATGTGGGCTCAAGGTAAAGTAACGGAGACAACGGTCGCAGATGAAAACCTCTGTCGAACCCGTCGTATTTGGACAGAACTGGGTGCAACGAAACTCCATATCGAAGATATTATTGAGAACCTTGGCTATCAAGATACACCGCACATGTACCTATTCCATATCAATCCGGGATTTCCAATTGTCGCTGAAGGGTCCGAGCTGATTGCGCCTTCCACACAAGTGCAGCCAATGGATAAGCACTCGGCAGGAAAGTTGAGTGACCATGCACGGTGCGAAGCACCTACCGTCGATTTTCATGAAGAAGTATATTACCATGAAATGGAAGCAGATGAGGATAACCATATCTATGTTGCTTTGGTCAATCGGGCGTTCAACAATGGACAAGGCCTGGGGTTGTACGTGAGATACCATAAAACGCAGCTTCCCAAATTCGTTCAGTGGAAGATGAACGGTGAAGGACTCTATGTCATTGGTTTGGAACCAGCGAACTGCTGGGTTGATGGCAGATCAAAGGAAAGAGAACGAGGAACGCTGGAATTTATTGAACCGGGTGGACGTAGACATTATGAAGTTGAAATCGGTATTCTGACTTCTAACGTAGCGATCGATAGCCTAGCAGAAAAAATTGAAGCGACAAAGAGGCATAACTAATCCGAATCCACTGAAACCTTAAGCATATTGCACCACAGCATGATGCCAACATCAGTTCTATACACCTACCAACCTACCCTTACAAAGGAGAAATAACTCATGAAAATGTCCTGTCGTTTAACTGTCATAACCCTAATCTTGCTGACTGGCATCATGGTATTGAATTGCAGCGGCGAAGAGAGCGCAGGGATTCCCGATGTCGCTCCTGACAGTGTTTTGAATGTCATCCCACAAGACACCGTTGGGGTGATTTACATCCCGAACTTACTCGGACTCAACGACGAAATTAATTCACTTCTTGTAGAAATGATTCCTTCAGACCCACCGCAAGAACTGCCCGCTAAGGTGTTGGCAGACACTTTTAGTGCAGGTTTTGAGACGCTAGAGGAATTGGAGGAACTGGGCTTGGATCTGCGAAGAAACTTCGCAGTGTTTCTTTCCGGTGTGAATCCACCGGTGCCCTCCGCCGCCGTTCATGTTAAAGATGCAGAAAGTGTCAAACAGCTAATCGAAATGGAAGCGGAAGGCAGTAGTGCAGTTACCCATAACGGTGTGAAATATTATACCACAGGTGAGGCTGGCGCGTTTGTTCTGATGGACGATGTGATGGTCTATTCGGGTTCAGCAGCGGTCTGTGAAAAGGTCATTGATACCCGGAAGAAAGCGATGCCATCTATTGCTACTAATACCGATTTTCAGTCGTTTAAGCTCGATACTACATCTGGTGAGAATGATCTAATCTTTTATTTTGCAATGGATGCTATTACGGAAGCCCTTCAGCCTACGCTAACTCAGAAAGCGGAAGAATTAAAGGCAGAAATGAAGGGAAGCGTAGAAGCGGATCCAGAACTCCGCGTCGGCTTAGGACATGCTGAAAGTCTAATTGACGGTGGCATATGGCTATTGGATCAGTCAAAGACCTTGAGCCTTACCGTGCAGCTCAACGGCAGCGACCTACAAATTTCTCCATTCCTCAAATTTAAGCCGGATAGTGAAATCCAAACATATATCCGCCAAATGCCGCGAGAGCTGACACACCTCAAATACCTGCCCCAACATGCGTTTCTCAACGGTGAAATGCAATTTCAGAAGGAGATGCTCATTGAGTTCACACAAACGATGGTGAAGTTAGTTACCCCTTCGGATCCAAACGCAGATACAGCGGAAATCGAAAAAGCATCCGAGGCAGCTACTGAAGCCTTGACAAATTTCTACAAAGGTTTGGGAGACGGGATCGCCTTTTCTGCCAATTTCAGCGGAAGCCTGATGCCTGACTGCTTATACATCTACAATGTGACGGACGAAAAGCAGGTTAAAGCGTACCTGGAGAAAGATTTCATCGAACATTTGAGTGCTTTTACAGGACTATTTGAAGCACTGGGAGCGGGACCGGAAGTCGCCGGCATGTACGGGGATGTATCAGCAGGGCCCCCTGAAATATACAACGGTGTGGAGATTAAAAATTACGTGCTGCCAAATATTACCTCCCTTTTCGCTGAACCTCCGCTCGGGATGGAAGCTGTCGCTCCAGAACAGTGGAATATCTACTATGCCATCAACGATGGCAAACTTCTCTACGCGACAGCAGCGAATGCCCAGCCGGTCAAAGACACCCTAGACCGAATGGCCGGTATAGGGGCAGGCTTTGATCAAGGGGCAGGCTATGCCAAGCTGACCGGTGAGCTGACCCTGAAAAACAACATGTTCCTTGGTCTTTCACTTATCACAGCAGTCAAGAGTCTCGTACAAATCTTTGCTCAAGCGGATCCGGGCGTTGGTATGATTCAGATGTTTTTGGTAAACATTCCCGAAACTTACAGTATCGGTATTGCCAGCCAAAATCGGGAGGGGGGGGTTGCAGGAGAATTATTTATCTCCCTCGGCGATTTTAAGGAAATCATCACCATGTTCGTCGGGCTGCAGCAAATGGAAGGGATGCAGTGATCCGAGGGCAGGTTTCATCAAGGAATCACCAATTATGTTGTGAGGGTAGGACGAAGTGGAAGAACGGAAGGTATCTGCCCCTCGATTCGAGGCCAAACCTTCCGTTCACGCTTTAACTGTAGGAACTGACTAATTTGTTGCGGTTTCTGCGCTGAAACCCGCTTTTTCGACAGCATCGGTCAATTGGACAGCGGTGGCTTTGCCTTTCTCCAGCTTGACGATGGCTTTACCATCTGTTTGAAGAACATCGGCACTAATCACACCGGGAACGCTCGTAAGTGCAGACCGCACTTTGGCTACACAACCACCTCACGTCAGCCCATTAACGTTTAACGTGATTTGCTCATGAGCCGCCGGTGCTGCTGCGGACATATCCGTGCTTGCAGTGGTATCTGCTTCTGTGGTTGCGGGTTGTGTTGTCTCAGTCGCTTGTTCTATCTTCTTCTCTGAAGCACAGCCAACAGCAAGCAGCATCGCTATGCAACAGATTAGTGTGAGCTTTAGTATGTGCATTTAGGTTACACCCCCTTTCAGATCACAATCGAATACGCCTCACATTATATGTAACAATACCGATTTTGTCAAATAGAATCTGAGTTCAGATTTTCAATAATAGCAATATTTAGGAAAAAAGAGGTTTCTACGATGAAGTCCTGACGTTCTCTCCGCCGCGTCCCTGTCATCCAAAGTGTTGAACGTCCTCAGATTTTGCAATAACGGGGATAACAAAGAACCGCATTACATCAATTCACCAACTTGTTGTATTCACACGCCGAATCCTACCATCCCGCCCTCGAAACAGAAGATGCTTATTTTGACAGGCATACTCATGCAGCCGCTTTGTGATTTCGACATCCTTACGACAATATTTCGCAACCAGATTTGCCCTACCTGCTTTCCACCATCGCACGGACTGCAACCCATCCGCTGATTTAGATTCCCCCAACGTCGCTTTTGCAAGTGCATCGAGACTGACGCGAAATCCCAGTGCACGACGGATGTGCTCCAACATGTCGAAAGTTGGCAATTGCCACAAGTTGACCGGTGTATATGGACTGAGGACAAGGTAATCAAAAGCCTTGAGATTGAATCCAACAATACAGTCTGCTTTTGTGAGTTGATTTATTAGGAGCTCAACATCGGACTCTCGGAAGGTTGTATATCGCTGATCGGCGGTGCTGAACGTCACAGCGACTGCAAGTTTCATCTGGTCGATATGTGACCAGCCACCAACCTCTTGGGCGGACTTTTGTGTTTCCAAATCAAAGTAAATTGTGTTTCTGCGTTTTGCGTTTGTATTTCTATTAATAGTTTGCATATTGTATCTTTAAATCTCTTGTTTGTACTCTTGGAATCACTAATGTGCTTCCACTTGACAAGGTTTGCCTCTCGTGATAGGATAAAACAATGAATTCACACAATAAGGAAACAAGTTTATGGATAAATCCGTTAGTGCGTGTATTGATCCATATTCCGTTGCACATTATGCCCGGAGTTCAGTAATGAAAATCGTTATTGCCCCTGATTCGTTCAAAGGCAGCCTGACCGCATTGGAGGTAGCAGAAGCAATAGAGACTGGCTTACGCCATGTGTTTCCTGAGGTGGTTATTGAAAAAGTGCCAATGGCAGATGGCGGTGAAGGCACGGTACAATCCCTCGTTGATGCAACTGGCGGAGAAGTCCTAACTGCACGGGTGCTGGATCCAATTGGCAACCCAATTGATGCCCAATATGGAGTGCTTGGCGATGGTCTCACAGCGGTTATAGAAATGGCGGCGGCATCTGGTTTGACGCTCGTTCCTCCTGATAAACGCGACCCACGCGTCACAACAACTTACGGCACTGGAGAACTCATCCAAGCCGCGCTAGCGCAGGGTTGTCAAAAGCTTATCATTGGCATCGGGGGCAGTGCGACAAACGATGGCGGTGCCGGAATGGCACAAGCTCTTGGTGCAAAGCTGCTCACAGCAAATGGGGAACAGATAAAGCCGGGAGGCAGCTATCTGGCAGCACTCAATTCAATTGACCTCTCCGAATTGGATCCACGCATTGCTGAAACAGAAACCGTCGTTGCTTGCGACGTCAATAACCCATTGACCGGTGGACAAGGGGCCTCTCATGTTTATGGGCCCCAAAAGGGCGCAACTCCTGAAATGATTGAGATGTTAGACGCAAACTTGGCACATTTTGATGAGATTCTGCAGCGAGATCTCAGCAAATCTGTGGGAAACGTCCCCGGCGCGGGTGCCGCCGGCGGTTTAGGTGCCGGCTTGATGGCTTTCCTGAACGCATCGCTAAAATCCGGTATTGAAATCGTCACCGAGGCGACCCGATTGGGCAAACGGCTCATAGGTGCAAATCTTGTTATCACGGGCGAAGGGCAGATTAATTTTCAAACGGTTTTCGGTAAAACGCCTGTCGGTGTTGCTCAGGTTGCAAAGACGCATAACATCCCTGTGATTGCGATTGCTGGCAGTATTGCTGACGATTCTGGTGGTGTTTACGGTGCAGGGATTGACGCGATGATTGATATTGTCCCTGAGCCGATGTCTCTGGAAACTGCAATTGAAAATGCAACGGCACTCATCGAAACTGCTGCAGAGCGCGCGGGACGTATGGTTGCCACCGGCATGAAAATCAAACATAATTAAAGGACTCTCTATCGTAAAGATGTTCTTGACGAAAACTATGAGTAACCGAGGATATTTATGCTAAGAGTTACGTCCTCTCTGTAAAAATAGTTTCCGGTTTGATTTTTGATACCATCACGATGGAGAAATTTTTAATCAAAAACCACCACTGTAGCATACGCTATCCCGTTTGAGTATTGAGGATCCTTCAGATTTGAGGCGGGGTGTTCAAGTAGATGCCCTGCTTTTTTTGTAGTCAAACGCTGTCGTGCTCCGCGCAGCGTAAGCACTTAGTAAGTAATGAACTGAGCAACTACAGCAATGGCTCCATCAACAAGCCCGTAGGTAACAACAATCGCTGTTCCCTACACCCAATCGGGGGTGTTCCATGGGATAAGTGTTATTCCAACACACAGGAATTAGGATTTGTAGTAGAGCGATTCATCGCCCGTCGTGACGCGGATTGAATTGCGGCACTATAAGCTAAAGCGCGTAAGTCCTATAAGTATTAAAAAAGCGAAGGATTTATCTCTATTTAGCAACGAAAAATCACAGGGGTGGAAATAAGGTGCGAATCGTCATCTGTGCAATCGGACTGCTGATCCTGTGTACAGGAGGTGCTTTTGCCGCATTTAATGATATTGGTATAGGCGCACGACCGCTCGGAATGGGTGGCGCGTTCGTGGCACTAGCTGACGATGGCAACGCGGCGAGTTACAACGCCGCCGGACTTGGCTATATTAACACAATTCACGTCAACCTAACAACCGCCCAACGGTTCAGAGGACTCATCAATTATAACCATATCGGTGGGGTTGTGCCGCTTCAATCTGCAGGTTCGTTCGGCGCAAGCATCGGTGTTCTAACCGAAGATTCGGAAGTTTATAAAGAACAAACCATTACCCTATCTTATGGGAAAACCTTCTTACAGAGGTTCGCAATTGGCCTGAACCTGAAATCCTTGAGCACCCATTTTGATGAAAATAACGAATCTGTTAGTGTACATATCAAAAACAACCATCAGTTTTTCGCCCGTACCTCCGCCGCTGACATTTCCTTTGACCTCGGTATGATGGCAAATCCGGTGACAGGTTTAACCCTTGGACTCTCGGCCGAGAATCTTTTCCCTGCCGATATCAGTGTCTCCGAGTTGGGGGAAGACCCCGTCCCGAAAAACATCCGTGTCGGCTTGGTATATCGACTGACTGCAATCGCTGCTACTACCCAGCAAGAAGCCCTACGGGAAGTGCTCAAGTCAGGGCTCGGTCTTTTTGAAATTGCCTTTCGAGATGGGGATCGACACATTCACACCGGTGCAGAACTGTGGCTCAACAGAGCGGTTGGTATCCGCGCTGGCTATTCGTTAAGAAGTGGTGTCAACCGTGTGACTGGTATTTCGCTCGGCGGCAGTGTGAAACTACCGGTTGCTGCACTTCAAATCCAACTAGATTACGCTTTTCAGATTGTCACAGGACCTCTAGCGGACAACACGACTCAACGGTTTTCGCTGAACCTTATGTTTGAATGAACGAAAAAAAACAACGCTATCACTTTGTAGAACTGATTGCATTTTTTGTGGTATGTTTTGCAACTAATGGTCACGCAGCGGTTACATCGATAGGCGAAATCAACGTTAAAGACGACGATCAGGGGCTTGTTCCCGCAGGCTCAACCGTGACGCTGATCGTCACGCTGCGGATTGATCGCTCACTTGCCAGAGCGGTTGATGAAGATATCAGAACCATTGAAATCATACTGCCAGCCGGATTCGGCGTCGAGCCATCAAATTTCAAATCCTTTTCTCGTGATGGTTGGCAAGTGGATGCAGTTGCAGAACCCATAGGGAATAGCCTGCGTATTCGCTTAGACGAGGCAATCACAGATTTTGAAAATACTCTCAACGAGATTATCTTTGATAGCAAAACGCCCAATCCCACGTCTACAGCGGACACCACTGCCGAAGAGGTGACTTTTAGAGTGCGCCTCAGAAACTTAGAAGATATACCGATTGGTGGATTTATCCAACCAGGTAATACAGATGGCAAACAGAATAACGACGACTTTACTCTGCAAATCATCTCCAACGTACCCCCCGACCCCGTCGAAGGGTTCAGGGCTACACCGGATGCGAAGGGTGAAAACGATGTCATCCTCATTTGGGAGAAATCTGATGATCCTGATGTGGTTGGTTACTTTATCTATCGCGACAATGCACCACGCATCGATGTCAAAGTCGAAATTGATTCAAGTCGGAATACCGAAAGGTTTCTAGATGTAAACGTCGAGCCGGGAACGCACGATTACGCAATCGAATCCTATAAAACACCGTTCCTGAGATCCAAACGTTCCGAATCTGTCCCTGTCGAAGTCCTACCGGACACCGCCCGACCTCAACCTCCCGGAAGCATGGCCGTCGTTGAATCTGACGATATAATCAACCTAAGTTGGATTAGCAGCCCAACCCCCGATGTTGTCAAATATAGACTCTTTTTCGGTAGGTTGGGCGCACGACTCAAGCCTCTAAGAAACCGGAATGGGGAAAATGTAGAAATTCCTATAGAGGGGGTCAATGAGTTTTTAGATGAGCGGAAACTGGGGGTCGGCGTTTTTACCTACGCTATTGAAGCAGTTGATGAAGTAGGACATCGATCGGAGCAGATTTCCCAAATCCTGCGCATCCTCGGTAAACCCTTTCCTAATCCATTTACCCCACTCTCGAACAATCCCGATTTTAATCGTGTTGTATTTCCCACTCGTGCCATTGAAGGGGTTGAGGGTGAGTTTAGTGTTATCATTTTCAACATCAATGGTGTTCTCATCAGGGAATTAAAATCTGCTAATCCGGGTGCGCGTGATTTGGAATGGGATGGCAAAGATGAAATTGGCAATCTCGTCGAAAGTGGCGTTTACGTTTACCAGATTCAAGTGGGTGAAAGTTTCGATACCGGCACAGTCATTGTCGTAAAATAGTGCCGGTAAATCTGATAGACTCATATAGTCATTAAGCCCTTGAAAAGTTGAACCAACGCTGCATCCGTTGTCTCGCGTGAGGTGTGAGAAGTAATGAGTGAAAAGGACGAGAGTTATTTGTCACCAGCTACCAAAAGAGAACCAAAAGAGAACACGTAGCTTGTCAAGGCCCAGATGGCAAATTGGTATACAGGTAAGTCAGGAGGTGATTTATATGAATTTCAAAACGACACTGATTATTCTTGCAATATTTATCCTACTCGGCGGCGTATATTTCTTTTTCGGGCGTCCATCTCCCGATACAGAGCAGTCGAAGATAGATGCCCAGAAGATTCGCGAGGTTTATGCACTCAGTACAGACGAGATTCGGCGGATTCGCTTGTCGTTCAAGGACGAATCGTATCGATCTTTGACATTGGCAAAAAACGCTGACAGTATATGGCAATTGACGGCCCCCCCTTACTGCTGAGGCTAATCCACACAAGATTGATGAGATGCTGCAAGATCTACTCGAAAAACAGGTCAAACAGACAATCGAAGCGGAAGATTTGGCGCAATACGGACTACAGCCACCCAATATCCGGATCGAATTGTGGACAGAGGGAAAAGATCCAGCCAAAACCTTCCTTATCGGTGATAAGACCGTCAACTATTCTGTCTACACAAAGGAGCAATCGGAATCCCATATCTTTCTGATTGAATCGAGTGCGCTTGATGATTTTACAAAGTCGCCTTCAGATTTTCGAGATCGGAGCGTTTTCAAATTTTTACCGGCTGAAGTTGCAGCACTCCATCTTCAGGTTGCCGGGCAACCCGATATTCATTGCGAGAGGCAGGTCGCTTCAAATCCCGATGCAACGGGAGAACCGGGTGAATGGAAAATAATTCAACCGGTAAAGGCAAAAGCCGATCCTAGAGCAGTTGAAGATATCGTATCCGCAATTGGCAGCTTGAGGGTGGTCCTCTTTGAAGCGGATGGTGAGTACAATCCTGCCAGTTACGGACTTGCTCAACCGAGGATTACCGTCGCATTCCAATCCACGGCTGATGGCTCAATACAAGAGTTACAAATTGGCAGCGATGCGGGAACACCCGGGCGGATTTACGTTGCACGTTCCGACCACCATGCCGTTTATGCGGTCAATAAAGAGATCTACACGAAGTTGAACAAAACCATTTTTGATCTCCGCGATAAGCGGGTTATTGACTTCCAGCGCACAGCCACCCATCGGTTTGCAATCCGTCAAGGGGATAGCAAGATTGTGTGTCAAAAAAATATGGACGGTGAATGGGAGATTACAACACCAGTTACCCTGAAAGCAGATGAAGAGGCAGTTGATGACCTCCTATTTGGCGTGGATGCGCTGAAGGCAGTGGCATTCGTAGACGATCAACCGAAGAATCTTCAACCTTATGGTTTGGATTCGCCTTCGATTGAGTCTGCGTTCATGGTGCCCGACGCCGAACCTGCTGTCCTGCTTGTGGGGAAGATGAAAGGGGATAACATTTATGTCAAAGCCCAAAACGCTGAACCAGTCTTTTTGGTCAAGAAAAACCTCCTCGATCTTGTTAGAGTGGGAGTCGCAGAACTACGGGATAAACAGATTCTTGATTTCGACAGCGATGCCGCTGTCAAATTTGTCTTGAAGTATGGTGGAGTCAATCTGACCTGTCAAAAGCAGGGAACGAATTGGCGACTCACGCATCCGGTACACGAGGACGCGAAAAACGGAGCGGTCAGCAGCATCATCCATCAGATAAACCAATTGACAGTCGAAGTGTTTTTAGCCGTGTCGCCCCCCATAACAACAACAGGGCTTGATGTGCCGGAGATGCAACTGGCTGTCACGCTGAAGGATCGAACGGAGCACCTACTAGAAATCGGGAAACTCGCTGATGATGAGCACCACTACGGACGCTTGCAGAATGCACCGGATACGGTTTTTATCCTAAAAAAAGAAACCGCTGAAAATCTCAAAAAGACGGTGGACGATTTGCGGACAATGCCGGACGAAGCGTAAACCATTGAGGCTCATATAAAAAGAAAGTACAAAGATACCCGGAACATCGCGCAACAGTTTTGGCTCAATTCACCAAACACCAGAGTCCAACACCATTGGTATTTGCCCCCGAGTTTTCAACAAAAAACTCGGGGACTGTTGCACGATTTCTTAACATGAGCGATCATTGATTGACACGCTGACTTTTGTAGGGTATCATATTATAATGTAAAATGTAATGAAAATATTCTGATACTTCACGTATAAGGAGATCACTCATGACTGAGAATGTTTTAGAAATCACCGATGCCAACTTTGAAGAAACTGTTTTGAATTCCGAGACGCCAATTGTTGTCGATTTTTGGGCGGAATGGTGCGGCCCGTGCAAAATGATTGCCCCGACTCTTGAACAACTTGCTGATGAGTATGTCGGCAAATTCAAGGTAGGCAAGCTGAATGTGGATGACAACCGAGAGACTGCAATGAAGTATGGCATTCGTAGCATCCCAACGCTTCTAGTCATTAAGGAAGGAGACGTGGCAGAGCAGATTGTCGGTGCACATCCAAAAGATACACTCAAAAACAAAATCCTCTCTGCGCTATAAACATACCGTATCATACAACACGAAAGACTTTACGTCTTACGCACGCTAAGTTCATCTTTCTCTCACAGGGAGTTTCACATAGATGTCTAAGCTCAAGGTTGATAGCGCGACGCATTATGCTTTAGGATACCATGCTCTGGAAAACGCTCTATAATATACTTGTAATCCCCGCGTTAGTCGTTGGGTTCTACACAGCCGCTCGGTTTAATTCTAAAGTTCGTGAAGGGATTGCCGGGCGGCGAAGCGTTTTCGACTCAATCGAAAGTCAATTGAGTTCAGCACGAGAACTTAATCAAACGGCGTGGTTTCATTTCACCTCCGTCGGGGAATTTGAGCAAGCCAAGCCGCTCATCGAAAGTCTCAAAGATGAGGCGCGTATTGTCTTAACTTACTTCTCACCCTCCGTCCACCCCAACGTAGCAAGATATCCCCACCACGACGCTGCTATCTACCTTCCATTGGACACCCCCCGAAACGCAGAACGTCTCCTGCAAATTGTTAAGCCATCTCTTCTTGTTTTCTCCAAGTTTGATATCTGGCCCAACCTGGTTTGGTGTGCTGCTAAGTACAAGGTCCCGGTCGCGCTCATCGCGGGAACACTACACCCCAAGTCCAGACGGTTAGGATTCTTTGCACGTTCCTTTTTCCGAGATGTCCATCGATACATTTCGGTGCATTGTGTGATTTCGGAGGACGATGCACAACGGTTTCGCATGATTTGTCCGCTGTCCGCGCAAATCGAGGTAACGGGAGATACTCGCTTTGATCGCGTCTACCAACGAGCAATCACCGTCAATGGGACGACTGAATTCTTCCCGGGACAATCGACCTTACAACGCCCAATTCTGATTGCAGGAAGCACTTACCCGGAGGATGAACGGGTCGTGCTTGAAGTCTGCTGCCGCTTATGTGAAGACGTATCATACGCCCCCAATGGCATCAGGATTCAAGATAACGTGCCGCATTTAATCCTCGTCCCCCACGAACCGACCGCGGAACGGATTGACGAGATTCAGACGCAGCTTGACCGCCTGGGAATTTCACAGATATGTTTTTCAGAATTACGGGAAGGCATCGATCTGAGCCGAATTGATGTCATTGTGATTGATGCCGTTGGTTTGTTGGCACAACTTTATAAGTTGGGGGATGTTGCTTTTGTCGGGGGGAGTTTCCACGGGAGCGTTCACAATGTGATGGAGCCAGCGGCGATGGCAAAACCGATTCTATTCGGTCCCACGATTCATAACGCCTATGAGGCAGGTATCCTAAAGACACGAGGGGCGGCTCAGCTGGTTAATAATGCTCAAGAGATGATGGAAGCACTTGCATCGCTGCTCCCTGATGAGGCAAAACGGATCCAAATGGGACAAATCGGAAAACAGGTCATCGAAGAAAATTTGGGGGCATCCGAGCGGACATTGGCTCGGATAAGGTCTTATTTGACAACGTAGCCATGTTTCATCCGGCCCATTATTAGTTATTTTCTACCTGTGTCCGATACCGGATTGTTAGGATGGGTCGGAGGGTTTCATCGGGATGCTCTTTGGAAGAGAAACGAACCGATGCTGTGCCATCTCGCACAGCAAACAGGTAGCCGTAGCTATAATCGGGGTTGGTAAACCAAAAACGCACGGCATCTGTTACCAGAATTCCCTTCCATATATATCGCATTTCAGCCGCTCCAATCTCTGCCAGTCCATCGATTCGATATGCGACATCCTCCGAACCGTTGTAATCACTTGCGGCCTCACCGTTGATACCTTCCAACATCGCTTGTGCCGGCGGTTTATTCCACGGGAAATTTTGGTGCATCGCACTGTTGTAGGTGAGTTCATTCTCCTTCGCTGGCTGCGATTTTTGTGCACCCTCATGCCAAGGGAGCAACACACGCCGAATAATAATCTGCTGGGGAGCATTATTTCCGACAGATTCTGCATAAAGGCTGATCGACGCGTCTAAGATGCTAGCCGCTCGTATGATGCCGATTTCCTCAAAAACCTCCATGATGTCAAAAGCGACAAAGAAAACACCCCCGATCGGCGTACACAGCAAAAATCCTTCCCCACCGGCGTTGTAGTTTTTCTCCTTCTTTTGCGGATGGACGATCAGAGTCGTATCCCGCAAGACCCCTGAGAATGTCACCTCTCGACCTTCACCGAAGGTTATCTCCATCGTTTCCGGCAGCGTGATAGCGATTTCCTGATTTGCGTCAGTTATTCCCTCAATTCTCAGGGTATATCTTTTGTCAATTTCGAGTGGATTGGTGTACAGGTGTACAATATCCATCCGTGAATCGAGCGTTGCCCATTCAATTCCAATCTCTGGCTCGATTCGGTAGTTTGACACATTCTCTGCTGATTGTGGGTCTAAGGTCTGATCAAATCGCAACTGAACGGCGATTTGGGACAATGGGGTTGCGGAGATAAGACGTGCTGTGTTTGCTAGAGCCACAGAAACCTCACGGACAAACATACAGCTTAGAAAAAAGATAAAAACAGTTGTTAGGAGTCGCTGCCGATTTGACATTTTGTTTTCAGTCCTCACACGCGCCCCCGCCATGAACGGCCGCGCACCTGCTTGAAGGGAGGCATCTTCGGCGCATCAGTCACCGATTCATCCCGGCGGGAGGTCGCGCGCATGTAGTGTACCGCGTAGCCACGACGACGTGTATTGGATTTGTTAGCGTTGCTTTGATGCAGCGTGAGACTGTGGTGGAAGCTAATGCTGCCCGATCTCAACGGCACAGGGATAATCGGCCATTGGTCAGTTCCTAAGTCTTTCAGAAACGGTGCCAACTGTTCGCCACGCATCATGCCCCAGCGGTGGGTTCCGGGGACAAAATTCAGGCACCCGTTATCCATCGTTGCGTGGTCAATAGCTGTCCATGCTGTAACCAAATCTTTCGGGAAGATGTCCCGCCATGAGGCAGAGTCTTGGTGCCAACGCTGCGCTGTGCCGACTCCCTCCGGTGCTTTCATGAATAGCTGATCTCCGTACATCTTGATATCATCGGTTCCCAATAGTGCCGCTATAATGTTCACAATTTTGGGGTTACAGACATGCGTCCACATCACCTCGTCGTAGACAGCTAGGTTGTATAGCTTGCGGACCGATAAGACCTGATTCGTAACAGGCTTCGAGCCCTCGCGGAAAGCCGCTTCAAGTTGAATGCTCGTTTCCGGAATATTTTCCGCCTTACCGGCCGCTATTAGGTCGGTATGGGCAGAGAGGATTTCCACCTCTTCCGGAGATAGGACCTCTTCGACCACGAGGAAGCCGTTGAGCTTGAACTGCGTAATCTGGCCCTCAGTTAAACTAAAATTCTCCGGTTTATCGAAACTGCTTGATGCCGATTGGGTCATGGACGAAACCTCCATTATTTTTATACTCTGTTGGTATGTCTCTTGTCAGAATCTGGATTCACAAGATTCTATGATTCTCAGGATTCTTAGGTGCTGCCGTTTCTATACTGTCTATCCCTCCATCCTGAAAGCCTGATTCAGCACACGGATTCAAATAGCCACCTTATCTGATCCAGACATTTGCCGCACCCTCCACAATACCGATTTCTTCAGGAGTGACACCGTATCAATTGTCAGAATCTGGATTCACAAGATTCTACGATTCTCAGGATTTTTAGAGGCTGCCGTTTCTATACTGTCTATCCATCCATCCTGGAAATCCTGATTCAGACATTTCCCTCCACAATCGCGATTTCTTCAGGAGGCAGACCGTATACAATTGTCAGAATCTGGATTCACAAGATTCTATGATTCTCAGGATTTTTAGATGCTGCCGTTTCTATACTGTTTATCCTTCCAGCCTGGAAATCCTGATTCAGGCATTTTCCGCACCCGCCACAATACCGATGTCTGCAGGAGGCAGACCCTATAAATTGTCAGAATCTGGATTCACAAGATTCTATGATTCTCAGGATTTTTAGATGCTGCCGTTTCTAGTCTGTTTATCCTTCCATCCTGAAAATCCTAATTCAGCCATTTGCCGCACCCTCCACAATAGCGATGTCTGCAGGGGTTAAATTGTATAATGACTATACTATCCGAATTCGGGGTGTTACGGAGGCAAAAAAATCCGTCTATGGTGATACTTATCCTGTTTATCCTTCCATCCTGAAAATCTTGATTCAGACAATTAGTGTCTCATTCACAATCTTAATTTCCCGCAGCGTCAGAATCGCAGATTAACGCAGATTCAAGGTTAACGCAGATTCAAAAAATCCGCGCCCTCCACAATACCGATTTCTTCAGGAGTGACACCGTATCAATTGTCAGAATCTGGATTCACAAGATTCTACGATTCTCAGGATTTTTAGATGCTGCCGTTTCTAGCCTGTTTATCCATCCACCCTGAAAATCCTGATTCAGACATTTCCCTCCACAATCGCGATGTCTTCACAGGGCAGACCCTATAAATGGTCAGAACCCGGATTCTATGATTCTCAGGATTTTTAGATGCTGCCCTATCCTGTTTATCCATCCAGCCTGGAAACCCTGATTCAGACATTTTCCGCACCCGCCACAATACCGATGTCTTCAGGAGGCAGACCCTATAAATGGTCAGAATCTGGATTCACCTGATTCTATGATTCTCAGGATTTTTAGATGCTGCCCTATCCTGTTTATCCATCCAGCCTGGAAACCCTAATTCAGCACACGGATTCAAATAGCCACCTTATCTAATTCAGCCATTTGCCGCACCCTCCACAATAGCAATTTCTTCAGGGGTTAAATTGTATAATGAGTATACTATCCGAATTCGGGTTGTTACCGAGGCAAAAAAAATCCGTCGATGGTGATACTTATCCTGAAAATCCTTCCATCCTGAAAATCCTGATTCAGACATTTTCAGCACACTCCACAATAGCGATTTCTTCACGGGTCAGACCGTATAACAAATATACTATCTGATCAATCTCATTTTCAAGTTCGGATACATCGGCGTTTGGGTCGGGGCGTTTAGCGTCGAGGATCTGATTGACCAGTTCAACAATTGGTGCTTGTTGCTCAAGTGGCACATCGGGAATAGGTAACTTTTTCCAATCATCAGGGTACAAGTGGATATTGCTACGACGATTTGCCTTCAGGAAATTATGGGCGGCAGTCGAATTCATCACACCAAGCAGGAATTTCACGGCAAAACGACGACTTGTCTCTTCAAGTTCTTCCCGCTGTGGCAAATTTGGGTGACGCACTTCGTCGCTATAGCGTGCCTGCTTTTGAATAGATCTATTGCGGACACCGGATAAATTATGCCAAAAAATTAATCCAACACTGCTGGGCGTGAAAACAAGATGCTGATTATCATAACAAACTTTTGGATCCGGCCCAGGACTTCGTTGAGTTAAGATCTTTTCATCCACTGTATACATTTCTGGGAATGTTGGACTGTAAAATTTTGTAGGTGCGCGATTTGTATTCCACTCAATCCAAAGGTTTGTTCTCGGAAGCCACAGATCTAAATGCTTTCCTTCGACAAAGGGCTTGCTATGAAGTCGATCTTTTTTATCTGAAACCACATCAGAGGTTACAAATTTATTTTTATCCTGTGTCTTGCTACTTGGCCTCAGTCCATAACTAATGTAACAAATTTCTGATAGGTCAAGCGTCGACACTGAAAACTGTTGACAGTTTGTATCTTCAGGAAAAAAGACCCGATAGGTTAATTCACGCTGTTCGTTAGTTGGCAATAAATTGACCACACCAAATTCGGGATCATGAACACGACGCTCCGGCTTTTGATAACTACCATCTGCTTTTTGAAACAGATAAGTAACGTTATGAACCCCTGCATCGAAGATTTTAATCTTACCAAAGAAGTCAAGTTGCAGGATGCGACTATTTTTCAAAAACCAGTTTTGGGATTTCTGGGCATATTTCGAGTGACAATAGGCATCTGAGACGATGAGTGTTGTGAAACCCGCCGGCTTGAGCAGTTTATAGCTGCGTTCAATGAACGGAATATACAAATCCCATTTCTCCCAAAGGGTTTCATACTGATTGCTATTTTCTATTTGCTGACGCAACGCTCGTTGTCCCCGCGCCTCTGATCTGACATAGGGTGGATTTCCAATTGTAATATCAAAACCAGTTCTGACCCCAAACATCCACTCTGGATCAAAGAAATCAGCAGAGGCGTTCTGGTCGTAGGGGTCCCAATGGGCAATTTTTTCCGCATCATCGGTGGGCATCCCGATATGGCGTAATTCCGTCGCCAATTCTCGCCGCAATTCCTTGTCAGCTCGCTTACACGCCAGTTTCTGGGAGCGTGTCGTTGCGTGGAAATGCCGCTCGCGGTTCTCACTCAATTTCCCTTCCAATGCTTTGGCCCTGGGGCTTGTCAGGGTTCGTTCGCCTTCGAGACCGATGAGCGTGTTTGCCGCAACAAACCGTGTCTCCAGATTGGGCAACGGCTTAATCCCAAAGTTAGCTGCGGCCCTATCCGGCTCCTGCTCAATGGCAAGGGAGATGAAAAAGCGGAGCTTAGCGATTTGGCACGCCACTGACTGAATATCGACACCGAAGATGCTGTTTTGAATCAGATACAACTTCCGTCCGAAATCCGAATCGCGGTACCGTTTGAAAGTTTCGTTGATTTCGAGGAGTGCTTCACGGCGTATGTGGTCATCTGCCGTATCAAACGCATCCGCCGCTCGCTGGGCGGCACGTTCCTTTTGCAATGTCTCCCATCGGGTGTTATCCGGGTCCAACCGTCGTAGGGCAAGCGTCAGTTTGTGTAGCACCCCCATCGGAAACGCGCCGGAACCGACGGCGGGGTCAAGTATCTTCAGTTCTGAAATTGCCCGCACTACCAAGTCCGATTCACGGCTATCGAACCATTCACTCGCATCATCGAACGCTTTCGCATAATCGAACAGATAGCGCAACCGCTCGTCCCAAAACTTTGAATCACCGTCCGTCGGGGCCACCCGTCCTCCAAGCGTGGCTACTAACGCCTCCTCTACCATGTAGTCCACAATGGCGCGGGGGGTGTAATAGGAACCGGTCTGCTTTCGTGCCGTTGTGCCAGTTTCAGGATTATACGCAGCGAGCAGGTTTTCAAACACCTTGCCAAGTAGCTCCGGATCCAATGCGACCTCCTGCTCTATCGGTGTGTTTTCCTCAACGGTAAACTTGTACCGTTTCAGCAGGGGAATCAGGCCGTAAGCATCATCGAAGAAGAGACGGTTAGGAATACTTAATTGACTGTAATGCACATCGGAGAAACAATCCACCCGGTAGCCGCCATCCCGTGTCGCCTCCTCGCTGTCGAGGCAATCGAATAAGCCACCGTTGATAAATGGGGTTTGGGCGAACAGCCCCAGCAGCTTGTCGGGATCGGCTATCTGGTCTTTGTAGCGATACCGTGAGAAATTGCGATGAGCCGGGTTGCCCCCTTTGCTAAACCCACGCTTCTCTATCTCCGTGTTCAGTGTGGCGAAAAACAGATTCTGCAGCACCGCCCGGTAGTAGGAATCGCCGGTGTCGCGGTCATAGTCTTTCAGCAATGGGGCGACGTGCGTCTCGTTGAACAGTTCATCGGCGACCAATCCCTTCTCTTTGATAAACCAGACGAACAGCAGTCGCGTGATTAAGCGGATGACGTGCTCCTCCGGTTTCAAGGTACGCTTTTCGTTTGTGGGGAACCCCCCTTCATCAACCGCCCATTCAAACCAGTCGAACAACTCTCGGTAGAATTTCTTGTTGAGTGCTTCGGTGTCGAGTGTCTTTTCCCAAGCGCGATGGAGCTCGACAAAGTTGCGGACACCGTGCGTTTGGTTCAACGGTTCGAGGGCGAGATCGAATAGGATATCGATGTGGGCGCGGTAGGGATCTTTGAAATTAATGTCCTTGATAAGGGTTACTTTTTCAAGGACATCGCGGGATGGATCGCGTACCCCCAAACGGCGATCGATAATCGACAGCGTAAGCGTGCTGCCGTGTTGAAAGAGCAGCATCGCGGGTATCGAGAACAACTTGTTGATTTCGCGGGTGATTTGCGACAGTTGGGTGCGGTTGTAACCGCTGCCTTCCAAGCGGATTGCGAAGAAAAGGTAGGATTCGATGATGGTGTTATCCACCTGCGTCTGGCTGGGATTGAAAATCCATCGGGTTGTATCCGTGGGCGTCAGGTCATCGCCTGTGAGTTGGAAAAGCAGGTCAATGGAGGTCCACTCTGCTGTCAGTGCCCTACCGCTATTCAGTTGCCCTTGCGGATCATACGCGGCAATAAAGGCGTCGGCGGTATTTGATTCAAGGGCTAGTGTCCTTTCGCTCTGATAGCCGAGTGTGTTGAGTAGGTTTCGTGCATTTTCAGCGAGGGCCCCATCGGTGAAGCGGTTTAGGGCATTTGTGATGGTAGATTTGTGTTGTGGGTCGTTCATCTTTAGGCTTTCCTGAGTTTAATCCTTGCTGCTATCTTTTGAGCTAAATCAAGGCATGTCAAGGATTAAGCGAGGGCTATCGGCTTACAGATGCATCAATAGTATAAATTGTCAGAATCTGGATTCTCAAGATGGAAGGATTTTCAGGATAGTGAATGGCAATGGATAGAGTCAATCCTGTTAATCCTAAAATCCAGTAAATCCTGATTCAGACAGAATGCGGCGATGATTTTGGAGGAGGGTGTGTAACTTGTCAGAATCCGGATTCACCGGATTCTACGATTCTCAGGATTCTTAGATGCTGACGTTTCTATCCTATTTATCCATCCAGCCTGAAAATCCTGATTCAGCACACGGATTCAAATAGCCGCATTATCTAATTCAGACATTTTCCGTACCCTCCACAATGGCGATTTTTTCACGGGGAGGTATTACGCATTACCTTTCACGTTTCACTAATGTGCTATCCCCAATTGATGCATCCGCCGGTGAATGGCTGCGCGGGCTTCGACGAAGGGACGTTCTAGATAGGTAAGGTGATTATCTTCACCGTGATGATGGGTTGCCGTGCCGGGCGCGTGTCGAGCGGCGGTTTGACGGATGTAGGTCAGGTTGCCATCAATGAGCGTGAGCATATACTGGGCGGCATCCTTATCAAACATCCACCACTCTCCACCGCAGGCGATATAAATCGGCGAAGTGTGAGCAAATATTCCTCGTCCCCAGCCATCGTGATGAGGGATGCTGGTGTAATTAGGAGCACCACATCGAGCAGCAATCCAAGTGTGTCCCTCCACTTTCACTTGTGCCTTCAACTCCAACCGACGTGTACCTTTGCTATCTTCTGTCGAGGCAACGACACGTCCAGCTTGAACGATTTCGAGCGTATGAATCGGGAAGATGCTCTCCGCCCACGCTTCGACCTCCACCGTACCAGCCCCTGACAACTGCATCGTATCACCGATATTATGTCCATCCACGGTGAGGTTAATCATAGGGCCACCGCTGTGGAATGTTCGTCCCTGGGATACACTTTTGCACCAATTGTCGTAGGTGAACTCTTGGTCAGGTAGATAGGCGTAGGTCCGGTAAATACCGACAGGTACATCGCTACTCATCTTATCCGTTCCGCCAACCAGCGGCAAGCGGTAACCGCAGTTGAGGTAGCGATAGTATTCAAGGTGATTGAACGGTGCATGACGTAGCATCTCCACACCGTCCACGCGACCGGTGGCAATCAGTGCCGCAGGTTCACCATTCGGGTTCGGGAGGTGCGGGATAATGACCGAGCCGCCCTGGGCATGACACTGATCTGCCCAATCACTCATCGTGATTTCCAGCGTTCCACCGAGCTCAGATTCACCGGGACCATCACTACACCACGGCATCACCGGCTCCTTGAGACCCCAGAGGATGAGATGCCCCAGAAAGTGCTGCCGATTCTCCTGACCGACATAAACGATGTTATTACCATCTTGCGAGATACTCGGCTTGCCTGTGAAGTCCTCCGTGTTTGTGAACAGGTTGCCCCACTGCGATGGGAGCAGGTTCACGATGTTGAGGTCTTCGCCTTGGGACTCCGTATGACTGCCCTGTGTCGAGAGGAAGTGCACGTGGGAATCGCCGCTATACCAGCCATCCGCGTTCATGTGAACCCATCGTTTGAGGCGCAAAGTTAGTTCGCGTTGACCCGGTTCGATATTCACTCGTGTCCGTAGCGGTTCATACTCAAATCCCCGCGCGATATCCACGATAACCTCGCCGCGCGGTAGCCATCCCTGACAACGACCGTCAATGTATGCGTAGGTGATTTGTCCGAGTCGAAGATCACCGCCAATGTCAATATGCCAACTGCCGAGATTAGAATTAACCTGATTGTGATGTCCGTATGGTTGATAGGGGACGCCTTCCGGTGATCGGAAATGGACGCGGCAAGGGACTGGTTTGCCCGTATCATCATCAAGGATAGTGACGTGAACCCAATTCCGTCCACGGTCCAAAAGTTCCACACGCATTCGTGGGGTTTCGACCACCTTTTTCTCCTCAACATCACCCCACTTGACCTCCCCTACCTTTTCCTTGCCCTGCTTTACTGTCACCGTTGCTGATGGAACCGCAGCAACCTCGACATAGGATGGGCTCGACTTGGGATTCTGCGCTTCTCCCCAACCGGCGAAATCATCGTTGACAAAATCGGCGGATGACGCTTCAGGCAACGGATGGACATAAGTCGCTATCCCCCGATCGACTTCCACGTCAAGGTCAAACGGCTTTTCTGCGTCTTCAGGATTGGTCAGGATTAAGCGCGCTTCGCGTTTCCCCTGTCGGACGAAAGGATGCTCGTCAACGTGCGAAAGCGTGACACCCGCGATAATAAAATGCGGTCCACTCGGAATAATCTCCAGCGATTCGACCTCGCGGTCTGGATGCGGATTCTCCCACGCCCATAGGTAGTAGCCACGGGCTGTGCCGCGCGACACTTCGGTCTGACGTCGCCCCATCTCCTCCCATTTCCCCTCATGACGCGGCATCAGATGGTCGTTCTGATCGGGGAGCGCGTGGAATGGCGCACCGCTACCGGAGAGATCCGCAATTTCAAATCGCTCCCGGATGGGAATACGGATTTCGGCACCCTCTGCTAGACGAAACACATAATCTGCGACAGGCTCCCCTAGTGCTCCGCCCTCCATCAGATCAGATTCTAGCAAACGGTGTGCGATGATAATGCGGCGTGCGGATTGATTGATGGGAATCGTGACATTTCCCGAAGCGTCATTAAGTGCGATGAAACATCTTGAACCGTCCGCGTTTACCAAAAATGGAAGACCACGGAAGGCTTGTTTGCCGATGGGGGCATCCGCGTTTGCGCCTAAAACTTCAAGTCCTGCATTGCATAACGGTGACAACTCGAGCGGTTGATAGTCTGCCATGAGTGGTGACTCCTTTCTATTGCGAACTATTGAACCCATAATAAACCCCTGACCATTTACACCTCACGTCTTACACCTAAATTCCCATGGAAAAGTCGGTTTCCTCGCGCGTAATAATCTCAAGCAGGGCGGGTTTGCCCGCCTGTGTCTCTTTCTGGGCGCGCTGGATAGCGGGAATAATGTCCGCTGGATTCTCGACCTTTTCACTGTATCCTCCCAATCCTTCCGCGACCTTTGCGTAATCACCGGATAGAAACTTTGTCTGGAACCGTTCGGTTGCGACAGGCATGTGTTTCTCGTAGCCGCCGAGTGCCGAGTTGTTGAACATAATCGTTAGGATGGGGATGCGCTCCCGTGCAGCGGTTTCAAAGTCCATTCCCGCCATACCGAAGGCGGCGTCCCCCATGATATTGACAGCCAGTTTTTCCGGCGCAGCCAGTTTCGCACCCATAATCAATCCAAGCCCATATCCCAATTGCGTGGACTTGCCCCAACCGATGTAACCGTGCGGGGTAATCGTTTCATAGAAGGGAAGGGTCTGATCACGCGGATTCCCTGAATCATGTGTGACAATGGTTTGCGTCCGATCCACCGCCTGCATCAGATCCCAAACAACACGATACGGGTTGATAGGAGCTTCATCCGAGGTCAGTTTTGGCATCCACTCCGCTAACCACTGCTCCTTCACGGTTTTGATTTCTCCAACAACTGCGTCACGACTGCGTCCGCTTCCACCCAATTGCTTTCTTGCTTCATCAATGAGTTGCCCCAAGACAATTTTTGCATCGCCGATAATCGCATAATCGGCGGCGTAATCTTTATTGATATCTAGCTCATCGATCGAGTTATGGATCAACACCTTTCCATCAGGAATCGGGGTGGACATGACCGACTGTGACAGGCTGCACCCAAGCCCAAAGACGAGATCCGCTTCCCCTAGAAAATGCTTAACCATTCCAGTGCCGGTATGTCCACTGGCACCGAGAGACAGCGGATGGTTTTCAGGGAAGGCACTCTTGCCGGCCATCGTTGTCATCACTGGAACGCCCACCAATTCTGCAAATTCGATCAGTTCATCCGTCCCGTCAGCGTAGAGGACACCCTGCCCTGCATGAAGGATTGGAGATTCTGCAGCAAGGAGGGCTCGCACCGATGCTTCAATGTCACTGGGATTGCCAGCGGGTTTAATCTTCTCAGGCGGTTTGTAGCCGAAGCCGTCGTCGATATCTTCGCTGGCAACATCGGTTGGCACCTCAAGCATCACCGGTGCCGGATGCCCTGTACGGAGTAGACTAAAGGCGCGGCGCATCATGGCGGGAATTCGATCCGGAAAATTTACTTGAGCGACCCATTTCGTAATACCGCCGTAGTTTGGTACTGCCTCGAAATGGGTGGGAATGCCGTGGCTGCGGCGGGCAACTCCGCCCGGTAGCATCAGAATTGGAACAGAGTCCGAAAACGCTTGGGCGACCCCGCCGAACGCATTTTCGCTACCGGGACCGGATTGGACACACGCAACACCCAAACGGTCTCCGTTGGAGATACGGCTGAATCCATCTGCCATATTGATCAGTGTTCGTTCTGTTCGCGCCATAATCGGACGGATACCGACCTTTGCACAGGCATCAATAAGACTGTTCGCTGGAAAACAGAACAAATTCTCAACACCTTCAGTTTTCAAAATTTGTGCGACTGCATCAATAGCTTGCATATATGATCTCCTTGTACAATCAAAACCTATTGTGAGCTTCTCTATTAAACCGACATTGTTTTACAACTTTGTTTTACAACTTTCCATAATCAACAGTCCTCAGATAAACAACGCAAGCCTAAACCGGTATTGGGCGTTCAACGACGCATTGTACGCCAAAGCGCGTTATCGCGTCAAGACTAAATTCTTGACAGTTAAGGGCATTGAGTTTTCCTGTAGGAGGGATCTCCGAATCCCGATACCTCACTGTAGGAGCGACTTATCCAAAATAACCCTACTTGACCTAATAAAAGGTTGCAACGAGAGGAGATTCAACGGTTTGAGAGGCATCCCGTGACCTTTCTACTGGTAAAACCAATCTGTCGAGAAGATCTTCAGCTTGACCGATTCTCCGTAGGTTGCGATGGATCGAGTGTAATAGGTTACGAGGGCTTCATCGTCAACGAAGGTCACCGCGGCATAGGCACTGTCATATCCCAAGTGGTTTTCGATGTCCTTGATATTTTCCCACGTCCGCCCTTCGTCTTTGGAAATCGCCGCTGTCAACGGATTTCTGTCACCCTGATGGGGGTAGTCGAGGTTAGCATTATGATTCCAGATGAGCAACAGATCGCCTGTAGTGGGAATCTGCTTTAACAACGGTGGAGATGCCGGTGCCGCTAATCCCGTTGATTCAGGGGGTGTCCAACACTCCCCACTATCGTTGGAATGGGACTTATAAACTGTGCCTAGGCTATTCCTGATGACTGCAAGGAGAGAGCCATCTTGCAATTCCACAATGGAAGGCTCTTCGGCACCCCGTTTCGGTAGGTCCATCCTTACCCTGCTCGGCGTCCACGTGTGACCATCGTCATCGGAGTAGTAACAGAGTGCCTGATAGTGATCGCCCCTGCCGTGGAAGGCGCCGTGATGTGCGGGGAGTAGGATTCTACCGGAGCTGAGTTGAAGGATATGGTCGCAGTTGGTGAAATTCATTCCCGGCAGCGAGGAAATTTGACGAGAGTCGCTCCACGTTTCGCATTCATCATGAGAGCACTTCATATAAATCCTTAAATCGCTAACGGAATTGCGCACAGTATAGGTGAATAGAATCTCATTTGACGGGAGTCGGAGCAAGTTGGGGTGTTTCACGTTCATTTTACCAACGTTATCTTGCAGGGTAAATGCGTCACTCCAACTCCGTCCGACATCGACGGATATTTTTGCCGAGATGCGGCACGGCATGTTGTCTCCAATCCGTCGGTGGGTGTATGGTACATACCCGACAAGTGAAGGGCTATCCGCATAGTATTCACACCAGACTAGCATCAGGCACCCATCTTTCATCGGGAAGATGAGCTGGTGATCATTCCGCGGATGCGCGGGCGTCCATGGGCAGACGGTGAGTTCGTAGATTTCGTTCATCTGCGTACCTTTGATCGGTTTTCCGCTGTGGGATGCTCAAGACTAGAGGAGAAAAATGGATTACGGCCGGCTCCCTTCAAGGGCAGAACGAAAGGCAGTAAACAGTGTGTCAACATCCTGCCTCAATATAGTGGTATTCACTCTGAGTGTGCTCCGTCTCGGATCCGGGTCGCCCAGAGAGATAGACACTGACTGCTCTCGAAGAATTTTCACAAACTTGTCTGAATCCAGATCCCGGGACAAATCCATCGGGAAGATGTTGGAGCCGTTCTCAAAACGCCCGACATGGATGCCCGCCAATGTATTGAGTTTGTCAAATAGAGTTGTGGCACGTTTTATGGCGGTGTTAAAGCGTTCTTCAAACCCTTCTGCGCCTTTCAACGCCAGTGCCGCTGCAAAATTGGCGGACGCCAGACCGCCTCCGAACATACGGCGGTCATGGTACAGTCCATCACAGAATTGAGCGGTTCCCACCAACACAGATCCGAAAGGAGCACCGAAATACTTGTACAGGGACACATATACCGTATCGAACAGCGAGGCGTATGTCTTTGCCGAAATGCCTGTTGCGCCCGACATCATGTAGAGGCGCGCTCCATCGAGATGGGTGCCGATTCCTCGCTCGCGGCAGTAGGTGGTTATCGCCTGCATTTGATCGAAGGGCACAACTTTGCCATCCTGACGGCGGACAGGGCTCTCAATCATTAGTGCGCCGACCGGGGTCAGAACCCTTCCCCGCTCCGATTGCTCAACCGCCTGTTTCAATTCTTCGACTGTAAAATGAGGACGGTCCTTCGCCAGCGGTAGAAGGTTGATATTGCTGAGGCGGGAGACGCAATCTCCGCTGTCTTGATATAGATGACTCTGCTCCTGTACGATTACACGTGGCTTGTCTCCGCAGAGCATCCGAACAGCAAGATGGTTGGCGAGGGTGCCGGTCGGCATAAAGACCGCAGCTTCCTTCCCCAACATCGCTGCAAATTTTTCCTCAACCTGCTGAACATTTCCACCAAGCGAATAACTGTCCGCTTCAAACCCAAACTCCTCCTCAAATTCGATTAAGGTCTGAAGCATGGAACGCGCCGATTTCGGTTCGCTGTCACCGCCGAAACTAACGAGTTCGCCCGGGAAGATGTCTGCAATGGGAATGTGAGTTGCCTGTGTGGGTTGAGTGGTATCTGTGGGAATCGTGTGCATAGAATTTTACCTCTCATACTGGTTTATTGGGACGCAGCCCTCATCTTCAGACACACAGGCATCGGTACATTAGCCACATGCCCCGTTGCCGTGAGTTTTCCTGTGTCTGAATCAATTCGGAATGTAACAATGGTGTCTGTCCCTTGGTTTTCAGCAAATAAGAAGGTTCCCGTCGGATCAATAGCGAAGTTTCGTGGAGTTTCACCCTGCGTTGATTCGTGATCAACATAGGTGAGCTTGCCAGTGTCTTGATCAATGGCAAAAATCACAATGCTGTCGTGCCCTCGATTGGAACCGTAGAGGAACTTCCCCGACGGTGAGACGTGGACATCGGCGGTGTGGCTTGTCTCATCAAAATCGTCAGGCAGCGTTGGAATCGTTTGGATCTCCGTGAGCACTCCATTCGATTCATCGTAGGTGAATGCCGTCACTGTATTACCCATTTCGTTGATGACATAGGCATATTTTCGGTTGGGATGGAAATCGAAATGACGCGGGCCTCCTCCCGGGGCGACCGCCACCGACGGCGGATCATTCGGGATCAGTTTCCCGTTTGTCAGGTCCAGCTTATAAATCAAGACCTTATCAAGCCCCAGATCCGGTGTGAAGGCATACCGGTTGGCTAGATCAATTATGATTGAATGCGCGTGCGGTCCCTGTTGGCGCGCTGGGTCAACACTCGATCCTTCGTGTTGAATGAAGTCGGCTGCCTCCCCCAACGTTCCGTCGTCGTGTATAGGTAGCATACAAACGCTTCCGCCACCATAGTTTGCTACCAACACAAATTTCCCTGTTGCATCAATGCTCAGGTGACACGGGCCCGGACCAATCGTTGATTGATGATTTAGGCGCGTCAACTCCCCAGTTCCCTCATCGATGGAAAATGCGGTGATAGCCCCTCCAGACTGTCCATCAGATTCCGAAATTTCGTTTATCGCATAGAGATACGGTTTATGGGGATGCAGGTCTAAGAAGGAGGGGTTTTCCAGACCTGTTGCTACACTGACGTATTCGAGAGCACCAGAGGATGTGTCTAGACGATAAACGTAAATCCCTTCACTATCTCCCTGTGTGTAAGTTCCGATATAAACGAGCATTTTTTGTAGTTCTCCTGTGTCATGGTTTGTTGGTTGTGAGCATATAAACTTTAGCGATCGAGATTTAATCACAGGATTAGAGAATAACAGATTTTGGATTAAAGGACAAGTCCATTAATCCGCAAATGCTCTAGCTATGATAATTTTAGCACGAAATGGACGATTCAAGCCGCCAACATAACACATTCTGTAAAAATAGGCTTGACAAAAATCTTAAATTCGCCATAATAGTTATATTAGGGAATATAGACACTAAATAGGAGACAGTATGCCTACAAGAACAATCACTTCAACTGAAGCTCAGAATAACTTTGGTCAAATTATTGATGCTGTTGTTCAGGAACACACTCGTTATATTATTAAACGCCGTAATGCACCACAGGCAATAATGATGAGTTTGTCAGATTTTAGGCAGTTATTATCAGATGCTGCTGAAAGAAAAAAAATAGATAGCGTTATTCAAGAACTAGCTCCGGTTTATAAGCTAGGAGAAGCAGTGCATACACCAGATGAATAACCTATTAAATTTAGTAATGGCTTCAGCAGGCATTCAGAAGGATTCGCTAATATGACAGATATACGGGTAATTTCTAAGGTTATTGATGGGGAGCAGCAATACGGATTATTGACAGGGAATTGCGAGGATATCTTGGCTAAAATCCCAAATGATAGTATTGATTGTGCCATTACTTCTCCTCCATATTGGCAAATGCGAGAGTATAGCATAAGCGAAAAAGACTGTGATTCAATAATTGGTACTGAAAAAACGCCTGAACAATACGTGATGAGACTCACCCGAATTTTTAGCCAGATCCGACGAGCCTTGAAAGTAGATGGATCTGTATGGTTGAATCTGGGCGATAAATACCATAACAAAAATCTGATGGGGATGCCGTGGCGTGTTGCACTTGCCATGCAGGAGGAGGGATGGATTCTGAGGAACGATATAATCTGGCATCAGATGAAGGGCACACAAAGTGCGAAAGATAGGCTTAGAGATGTGCATGAACATATCTTTCACTTTGTAAAAAGTAAGAAGTACTATTATGATGTGGATAGCATAAGAATTAAACCGAGAAAACTTCCGATAATCAATCGCAAGGAAACCATATCGGCTACAGGGGTAAGCGGGAAAAAATACCGCAGCCAAATTCTTACATCTAAGGACCTAAATGAAGATGAGCGAACTCAAGCCCTTAAAGCACTAGACGACACTTTGGAGAGAATAAGAATCGGGGAATTAGTCGATTTTAGAATGACAATCAGAGGTGCACAGCGTACCTATCATAGCGATAACTCTAAAATCAGTGGACGTGCCAAAGAATTAGAAGCAAAGGGTTTTTTTATTTTGACTAGTAACGCCAAAGGGTATCTACCATCAGATGTATGGAACATTGTGCCAGAAGATGAATGGAGGAAGGACGTGCATTATGCGGTATTTCCCACTGAATTGCTCCAGGTGCCCATCAAAGCGACTTGTCCTGTCGGAGGAGTTGTCCTCGATCCATTCATGGGGACAGGCAGCACTTTAATTGCAGCCAATCAACTAAATAGGCGCGGGCTTGGAATTGAAATCAGTGAAGAATATATGAAAATTGCAGAAAATAGATTAGAGACTCCTCAATTATGCTTGAGCATTTGAGAGTCGTGCACTTTTTGGAATTCAGTAATTGTTGGAAACCTATCTTCATGTGTACCGCCTAGCATTTTTCTGACGCCCTCTGTATTTGTACTGACTCTCCCGCTAAATTCTAATTGCCAAGCATTGAGACTCTCCTCCCATACTGTCTTAAATGTGCAAAAATGGATGGTGTCTTCATCTGTCGCATCGCGTAAATCGCCGGCATCCGTAGCGGATTGTATATAATCAAGTCCAACGTCTTGAATCACAAATACAATTTTCTTTCTCCAATATTCAACAACCATCCCTTTTTTGTACACCTGCTGCATCATCGTTCTTAAAAATTCATTTGCCCAGTTGATTCCATATTTATAGTTCCGCTGTCTAAAGCGTCCAGTCTGTTTGAAGTCTACAACTCCTGGCCAGGGCGTTCCAGTTGTACCTGCTACTTGAAGTTCAACACATAGAAAGGCCTCTATTATACCTCTTTTCATCTTTGCTGCTACAAAGCCAATACTACCTGCTACCCCACACGATACTTCAGGTGCCCATTTTATCTGATAGTCATCTGGCAAAATGCCAAAATGTAGTTCCTCAATCGTACGATAGACAACTTCTTCTTGTAGCTAATGGGAGTCATCCTTTCGAGAAAGTTACCTTTGTAGCCTACCGTGCATACGCCTACCTTGACTTCGGGTTCACTTTGCCTTGGCTTTTTGCATTCACCGTTTAGGAACGGACAGTATTGATTATTCCGTGCTGCCTGCGCTTCCAAAGTAAGATTGGTAAAAGCATAGCCGAATATCTCCGTTGGATGCTGAGTAAATTCAGGTTCTTTCATGAAAATTCTCGCTTTTCAGGTTTCTAACTTGCTATTGGATGACCGTTCCGCTGAAACTAGAACGCCCCCTCAATCGATCCGATTCCGGTAAATCGCCTGAACCAGTTCCATTGTCTGGACCGCATCTGCGAAGCAGGTGTCCGGCTGTCGGTTTTCCTGAATACAATCCACGAAATGGCGATTTTCGCCGTAGAACCCATATGCCTTGTGATTGGCGTCCGTTCCAGCCGCTTCAACGGTCGTAATCTCTTTGATACCCCCACCGCTGTGAATAAGGGCACTGCCTCCCACGTCGGGATTAATATACGCGGAGATACCGAAAGCGTGCATCTCAAAGATATGGATTCGCCCACCGACCGCCCAATTGGTGCAAAGATACCCTGACACCCCACTGTCAAACTTCACGATAGCATTAAAACTGTTTTCTCGATCTGAACTAAAGCTGTTAATATCGCTCGCCACCGCCTTAACCTCCCCGCCCCCCAGCCAACGGAGCGCATCAACGGCGTGGATAGCATCACAGGTCAATACATCAATGATCCCATCGTAGTAAAGTGCGTCTGGGGTATTTTTGTGGAACGTAGACATACATTGGATAATGGGTCCTTTTTCTTCGACGATTGCCTTGACTTGACGCATGAGCGGAATAAACCGCCGATTGAATCCAACCATCGTCTTGCAGTTATGCCGCTCAGCTGCTAGCGTCATCTCCTTAATCTGATGGAGAGTTAAACCGGGAGGTTTCTCGATAAAAACGTGGTGTCCCTGTGATAGACAATGAACGACGGGAGCAAAGAGGTGCTGCGGCGGCATCAAGATGTACACAGCATCCGGGCTTGTTGCTTCTAGCATCTGTTTATAGTCTGTGAAGGTCTTTTCGATCTGAAACCGCTCGGCTGTCGCGCCCAACTTTGATGGGACTAAATCGCACAAACCTACCAGGTCCACATCGTCAAACGTTGCGAGAGAAGGGTAGTGAACCCCATTTGCCATACCGCCACCACCGATGAGAGCAATCTTGATTTTATTCATACAATTCTCCTGAGCTGATATTGAAATGGAAATAGGTGGGGACTTACGCAAAACCCTCGAAGGAAATACCAAACACTGCTGCGCGACTGTCCGGGTGGGTTGAGCCAAGGTTATAGCGTAATAGTCCTGGTATCTTTCGGCGATTCCTCGCCTCCGGTGAACATGCCTCTCAACGCCCAATCCATCGGGCAGCTACAGTTCATCCCAAAGTATTAGGCACGCTCCGCGTGCCATTATTGAGACAACGGTTACGGCATACGCCATCTGCCGAATACTGTCGGGCAATTTATGGCCTATCGTGATGCGGGTTGAATGGCGTTACAACAAACTCAAGGGCATAACTCCTATTAGGTTAGGTTACAATCCGGGTTAGCGGTTGTCCGCTATGGCAACCTCTCAACCATCTGCATCAGTGCCCTCATATATCCCAGTGCAAATGTTACACCCTGACGCCGATGGTCACTGTCGCCTGCCACACGAGGAGCATGGTCAGGGATGATTACTCCATCGAATCCCACCTCTTTGTAGGCGCGCATGGCTTCAAACATATTGACATCTCCTTCGTCGATGAACACTTCATCGAACTTTGGAAACTTCCCTCGAACGTTGCGGAAGTGGACGTAGAAAATTTTGTCCTGCCCACCGAAGTAACGAATGGCGTCTATTGCCCGGTCAGGCCCCATCTCTGCTACTGTTCCTTGGCAAAATTCCAGCCCATTGTTTGGGCTGGGCACCGTTTCAATCAACCGTTTCATCCCCTCGTGACTCGTCAGGAGCCGACCCGTTCCACGCAACTCCTCTGCCGGTGGATCATCCTGATGCGCTGCGAGTTTGACGCCTGCACGCTCCGCGACCGGCACGACGCGCTCCAGAAAGTACGCCAATCGTTCCCACATTTCCTCAACGCTCACTCGCCCTGTTTCCAAAACCGGCGCATCTTTCACGAGGTCGTAATCGAAGCTCTTGAGGCCAGCATCGCCGCGTCCACCGCCACTATCGTAGGCACGCCAATGTCCCCAAACCCCTGCAATACTGAAATAGTAGCCAAGGATTGGGATACTTGCCCTCCCCATGTTCTCAATCGTTTCACAAACCTTTTTGATCTGTTCATCGCGTCCGGGTGCGCCATGTAGGACCTTATCCCAATGATCTGCTGGCAGATTTTCGATACCTGCAACTTCGAGACCGTGCGATTCAATGAATTTTCGTACCCTCAGTAATTCAATGAACTCCAGAACACCCTGCTCCCCAAAGCGGGGACCGTGTATAATAACGTGGGTTACGCCGAGCTGTTTGGCATACTGAAGGTTCTCCTCCGTCAGGGCAGCCTGACCGAAACCAATTCCGAGTTTCATAGTGCATTCTCCTCATTTTTCAGTTCAAAGGGAACAGCTTTATCACCACAGTTCAGACAAGATATTTGCCCGGTTCTCGCGTCGCGTCGTATTTGGCGTTCGGGTTGCGGCTTTTGATGACTTCAGGCACGTCGCCGGTCCAATAATCCGGTGGCGTCGGTGGACGACTGTGCCAACCGAGCAGTAGTGTGCGTCGTTGGTCGCTCTGGTTTCCTCGCGCCGCGTGCAGCACCCGTCCTTCCGCAATCACAAGTGATCCCGCTTTCACGGGCAGGTCAATTGCGTCGGGATGATCGCAGAACATATCCGGATCATTCTCCTCTACATAGTAGCCGCCTTGTGCATGAGCTTGCACCAACCGATCGTGCAATGGGATGCGCTTCAGATGTGTGCCGGGGATGATCCGAAAACAACCGTTTTCAAGGGTGGTGTCGATCAGGTAGTAGGAGAGAAATAGATACTGGGGCCACGGGGCAGTGCTGATTGGGTCGTTCCAACCCATCCAGTCTTGGTGCCAATAAAGGGGCGGCCCCCCCCGGCGGTTTGCTCAAGATAATAAATCCACCGTGCGACTCGAAATCGCCCAACCCCATCTCCTCCAAAGCGCTGCGCGTCAGCTGCCAGTGGATGAGCCGGTCAATTACCGGCTCATCATCACCTCCCACATGAAGATCTGAACCTTGATACTTCCAATGTGGGGGATGTTCCACCGCGTCCAGCATCCGATCTGACTCTCGTCGCAGTTCTTCGAGAAGGTCTTGGGTCAAGATGTTGTCAACAACACAATAGCCATCTTTAATCAACTGATTGCGTTTTTCAAGTGCTACATCGGGTGTCATGATGCGTCATGCCTCCTGTTAGCGTTCCCTGTTGCGTTTTACATAGTATAATAACGCAAGTTACTGGTAGTAGCATATTCCGTTGTCCGTTACCTTAACCTGTTAGTATTTCTACACACATTGCGCTCATCTGAATCGCAGAAATTAGGCCATCACATATCGCTCTTTTGGATTGAGAATGGTTTCTCTCGCACCACGGGTTCGTAAAACTGGTCCAGAGGTACATTCTATGAATTCTTCGCTTGAGTGTAGATTGCCCATAATGCCTTCGGATTCTTGACGGAGAGTCCAACGTTTCCACATTCACCGCAGACAGTTGCTCTCAATGCCTCTTTGTGGGTTTGCTTGAAAATTAGAGCATCAGGGTTCCCCTGTGTTTCAAGTTCTAAATCTTCTGCCATCCCCATCTCGTAGCGATCTCTAATTCTCAAGTTGTACATGATTTTCTCGGAACCACACCGAGGACACCGCGTTTTAGCCATCTGAATCACTCTCCTTTTTGAAAAATCGAACGACGACAGCCCCCCCCAACGGTTGCCCCTACAGGAATCGGCCCAATGTAGGGGCAGGTCTTGTGCCTGCCCAAAATACTTTTGGCACGAAGATGGGATTCAATTTGTCAAACTTGTCAAACTTGTCAAACGTCAACAGAACGTAGCAACTTAGGTTAAAATAAAGGCCGTGAATAAAAGAGCGTGTATCATCTTGAGTACAAGGCACCCTTTTCCCGCCTCTGAATCTTGCCAGATTTCACTGCCTTGACAACTTCAGTCAAGTCGTGCAGATAGTCCTCGACAATGGAGGCATGGGACATGTCTAAGAACAGATGGATAGCTGGTGGATCTAACAGACGACTGCCCAACCAACCACGTTCTGCCATACCTTCATCAACTGCAAAGATGTCAAAGGCGTTGGAGCCGAAGACGATAAGGTATGCCTCTGGCTCGCCCCATATCTCCAATCCGTTGATGCCCCGGATCCCACCAAGAAGTCGCTCTCTCGTATCGAGAATCTTGCCCACACGCTCAAGATAGCCCTCTTCGCCAAGGTAGTTCAGCACCGCCCAAGCAGAGGCCAGGCCGCCCCCCGAACGTGATCCCATCAGGTTTTGCGTAGAATACGTGCCAGAGGGCCAATCCTCAAAAGTATATCGCTGGTAAGTTTCCAAGCTTGCATCGCACAATAGCAACGTGGATACCCCCTTGTTGGCATAGCCCAGCTTGTGAACATCCACAGAGATTGACGTGACACCAGAAACTGCGAAGTTGTAGTCGGGAATAGAGTACCCCAGTTTGCGTGCGAAAGGGAAGATGAAGCCACCGTGACAGGCATCCACATGCAGCCACAAACCGTGTTTCTCAGCAAGGGCGGCAATTTCGGAGATGGGATCGGTAACACCAAAAGGGTAGGAAGGGGCAGACGCTGCGAGCATGATGGTATTGTCATTAATAGCACGTTCCATAGCTTCGATGTCTGCACGAAAATCAGGACTCTGGGTCATACGCACAACCTTGATTCCCATCAAATGCGCTGTCTTATCGAAGGCAGGATGCGCTGCGTGAGGTGCCACAATTTCAGGTGCAGTTGCCCCCGGACGGTAGTCGTGAGCCCATGCGTGCGCGGTTTTTACTGCCATAATCAAACTTTCGGTGCCACCCGTGGTGATGCTACCACTCGCTCCCATCGGGGCATCCATCATCTCTAGTAAAGCGCGGACAACATCGTTCTCGTAGCGGACCAGGCTGGGAAATATCTTGGTGGCGTAGAGCGCGTTGTAATTGATATACATCTGATACGCTTCATTGGCTACCTCGACAACGTCCTCGCCCCCAAAATAGCTGCCTCCAATGAACATGCGTTCGCTGTACCAAGGGGAGTCGTCCTTTTGTGCCATTTCCATCTCGGCTTTGACTTTTTCCCAACTGCGCCCGTGGGGGAGTAACTGATTGTTGTGCATATTTTATACGAAATCACAGAAGTGTTTTACCATTTAGAAACCGAGTTTTTGGCAAAAGCTCGGTTTTTGGCGCGTGGAAGATTAAGATGGCAAATCGGGTCATAGGTAACTAATTGCTTCCCGCAAGACACACACGGAATTTAATCCTCATCCATGACCGCTTGCATCATCGCTTTGATATAGCCGAACTCATAAGCAAATGCCTGACGACCGCTTTCCGGGTCTTTATGTCCCGGCGCATGATCGGGGACAACCATGTGTGGATATTCAACCTCTTTGAGAGCTTTCATGTTCCAGCGCATATTCATCACCCCTTCATCGGGCCAAACCTCCTGAAACTTGTTGCGCGCACCAATGATGTTGCGAAAGTGGCAAAGGAATATCTTTTTCCGAGAACCAAAGTAGCGGATGATGTCGGGCACTTCATTTCGGGGGTCTGTCACACTCTCTGCCATACAACCGAGGCACAGGTTGACACCGTGATAAGGACTGGGGCAGATCTCGATAAAACGCTTGAAACCCTCGAAGCCCCCCATCACCCGATCGACCCCTTTGTAGCCGGGTGGCAGCCACGGATCGCAGGGGTGGCAAGCCATTCGGACCTTGTACTCAGTTGCTACAGGGATAACACGCTCAAGGAAGTAGGTAATCCGCGCCCAGTTCGTTTCGGTGGTGACCGGCTCATCAAATCTCGGCGTGGTAGAATCTGCTTCCTCTAGATTCCATGTGCTATATTGAGAACCTCCACGTCCGGGGGGCTTACTTTCCGTGCGCTGGTTCTCCAATGCACAAAGGTAATACTTGATCGCTGGTATCCCCGCCTCGGCTGCCTGTTTAATCATATTACAAACCAGCTCAATTTCCTTATCACCTTCTTCATAGTTACCGCGCATGAAGTTAGGGATGCCACCTCCATTGACGTTCAAGTGAGCGACAGGAATCGCGACCATCTCCATGTCGATACCAAAATCACTACATTTTTCCTTTTTCTCTTTCAACTCCTTTACATCCCAGCCGTACGCTCGGTGGAATGTGATAAAGTTCTCATTCTTGTTGAAAACCCCGTGTCTTGCCAAGTATTCCAAATCTTTATCTGATGTGTTAAATTGCTGTGTACCGACGTGCATTTGCTTCTCCTCCGGTTATATAAGCGGCGAATAGTGGTTGTATGATTGTGTGGACTTAGATAACGACTTGCAAGAATCATGAAACGGAATACGAAATTCAGGGCTCATGTCAAAAGAAAGTGCAAAACGCAAAAAGCGTGAAATGTGAAAATTATAGTTCATTGGTGTAGCCGGGCCTGGAAGCCCGACCTACGGGACTTAAAAAAAGACAATGCAAAACATAAAGAGAAACCGAGTTTTTCCAAAAAAAACCCGGTTTCCGCTGCACTATTCCTTAACATGAGCCAATTCAGCTAATACCTTTTTCTATATTAGGCATTGGGATGATGATCGCCCGCAATACTTGATTCACGGATTCAGTTGTTTTGAAGACACCGGCGACATCCGGATCAAGAACGATCATCAACTGGCCCTGCCCAATCTGCGACACAAAACGGTTCGGTTTGGCTTAGCTATAGTCAAACTGGTATTCGTCTCACATTTCATCAGATACGCTAGAGGCATGTTCAACGATTTTGGTGTTCTTCATAATCTCGATGTTATCTCCTTGTCGCTTTTCGAGTATTGATAATGCAAATGACATCGTTACACTCGGTGAAACATACCAGAAGTAAACCGTTCCTATCAGAGTGTCCAACGATGATTTCTCTTAAACTCTTCGTCCGGGTGATTTTCACCCTCAAAGATAACAGCCATTGCATCCTGAAATACAGTTGCGGCTTCTTAAAAACTCACTCCGTGTTTTGTGGCGTTAGCGTTTGCCTTGTTGGCATCCCATTCAAAGCGAAAGTTCATATAGTCAATATCCAGTGTCAAGTCAATTTATCAGTTTTGATTCTTCCTAGCTATTGATTCTATACGCAAAATTGTACGATGGCAAGCTAACAGTTTGCACGACAAAACGGAAAAGCACTATACCATGACCTATAAACTACGTCAAGCCGAAAATCGAGACAGAAAGGACCACACAGTTTCGTGCGAATGTCTAAGAGGCCCCATTCGACGTGCTATTCCTCAAATTCAAGCCGACTCCCTTGCTATATCGGGCAGGCAATATTTCCCAAACGCTCTGTCAACAGGGTATTTTCCCGATAATCAATCGGAATAACAATAAGCACCGGACTATCAGTACAAAAAGCCTTGTCCAAGGTGGGACCGAGGTCCACAGCGTTCTCGACCCGAACGCCCTCCCAACCGAAGGATTCTGCTAGCTTAACAAAGTCCGGGTTGCCGAACGAGAGATTAGTATGGCGGTTGAACTGGTTGTCCTGTTTCCAAGAAATAAGCCCGTAGCCGCCATCCTCCCACACCATAGCCACAATGTTCGTCCCTAAGCGTTTGGCGGTTTCCATTTCTTGAACATTCATCAAAAAACCGCCATCACCGCATATAGCGAGTACGCGGCGTTCTGGAAATACCATCTTCGCCGCGATAGCACCCGGCAGCGCAAATCCCATGGAACAGAAACCGTTAGAAATAAAACAGGTATTCGGCTCATCACATTGATAATAGCGCGCAATCCACATTTTATGCGCGCCCACATCGCTCAACAGTATATCGTGAGGCCCTAACGCCTCGCGCACATTCCAGAGTGCCTTTTGAGGGCGGATGATCCCAACTGTCTCATCGTCTTTGTGTCTGTCAAACTCAGCCAACATCTCCTTCCGAATGGTCTCGTGCTGATGACCATCGAACTGAAGGGGATTCTCTTTAACACGCTCATTGAGCATCCACAGTGTATGTGCGAGATCTCCGACAACCTCGACATCGACGCGGTAATCTTCATCGACCTCTGCTGGCAGGAAGTCGATATGCACGATTTGCTTATGACTTCCGTGATTCCATAGACGCGGATGGTATTCCACCAAGTCGTAGCCCAGAGTTATCACCAAATCAGCAGCATCAACGGCACAAGCGACGAGGTCTTTCGCCTGTAAGCCGATGGTAAATAAACTGTAAGGGGCATGACGGGAAACTGCGCCTTTGCCCATAAAAGTGTTGATAACACCAATATTCGTGGTTTCGGCAAACTCGCGTAACTGCTTGCTTGCCCGCTTGCGGATAGCACCGTTGCCCGCAAGGATCACCGGACGTGTCGCTTGGCGAATTAAATCCATGGCTTGGTCAACAATTTTATCGTCCGGTACAGCGCGACGGAGACGTTGTCGCGGAATGGGGATATTGCTAGTCAATTGGGAGGCGATATCCTCAGCGAGTTCAATGTGGCAGGCCCCCGGTTTCTCTGTTTCAGCCAGCTTAAAAGCCTTGCGAACCACTTCAGGGATATTTTCCGGATTAATGATAGGGCTTGCCCATTTGGTGACCGGCTGGAACATCCCCACCACATCCATGTTTTGGTGACTTTCTTTATGTTGTCGCCGGCTATCTGCCTGTCCGGTGACGACAACCACCGGCGCACGATCCATGTTGGCATCAGCAACACCGGTCATCAAATTGGTTGCCCCCGGTCCCAACGTCCCAAGACAGACACTGGCCCTGCCGGTCAATCTGCCATAGACATCTGCCATAAACGCAGCACCCTGTTCATGGCGGGTGAGAATAAACGGTATTGAAGAGTCCTCTAACGCTATCATGAAATGGGCGTTTTCCTCCCCCGGTACACCGAAGACATACTCCACTTCTTCAGTTTCTAAACACTTTACAAATAGCTGTGCAACATTCATCGATGGCCTCCTGTTTTGCTTCCTCAATCGGCACTGAATTTGGTATGGTTTGTGTATAAGCTTCTTTATCTTTTTCGCAAGTAAATTGTTTGCAGCACTTGAATCTGAATCTTCTGTAGGGTATCATTTATAGGCAAGCCCTCAGAAGTTACTTACACTTCCGTTAGATTGCCAAATCCAACTCTACGTCTGCGCTCAAAGGATATTACATTCTGGGTGTGGCAATTCCAGACGAGCAAAAAATAGTAACAGAGTTTTAATGTGCAACGAATCAACCCTACGCGGTGAATTATACCAGATTGTACGATACCAAGTCCAAGAATTAGGCGCACCGTAAGGTTTGATTTCTGATAGTGACAGGAGATTTCTATGGAAACCCTACAAAAGCAATCTACTATCGACACACAAACAATCAACATTATTGACTGTGACTTACACCATTCGACGAAGAAGCAGGAAGATCTATTCCCCTATCTGCCTCGGCATTACGTGGAGCACATCACAGACTTTGGAACGATGATGCCCGGGGTTGGATATACAAACATGCCACGTGGGGGAGTCCGTGCTGAACTGTGGGAGGAGCAAGACGAACATCCCGGCGGTAACATTGACCTCGCGCGAGAGAAGCACTTGGACGTCCATGGGATTGACATCGCTGTTCTCTCAGGTTCTACTGTTTATGGTGCAGCGGTCCATCCAAATTCCGATTACGGCGCAGCGATGTGTCGCGCTTTCAACGACTGGACACTTGAAACTTGGATTAAGGCGGATTCCCGCTTCAAGGCATCTATTGCCATCGCTCCGACGGATCCACAACAGGCAGCCGAAGAAATTCATCGACTTGGCGAGCATCCATCAGTTTTTCAGGTGATTATGCCTGCCGGGGCGCGTATGCCCTTCGGCAATCGGTTTTATCATCCGATCTACGAAGCCGCTCAAGAACACGGCTTGCCAGTGTGCGTCCACTTCGGTGCGGAGGGTGCCGGTATCGCCAATGCTCCAACTGCCGCCGGATACCCGTCATACTATCTAGAGATGCGTATGGCACGCCCGCAGATTGCAATGGCGCACACAGTCAGTCTGATTTGTGAAGGAGTTTTTGAAAAGTTTCCAGATTTTAGGTTCCTCTTCATAGAGCACGATACCTTTTGGCTGCCGGGGTTGATGTGGCACATGGATGCCGACTGGAAATCAACACGGGATTACACACCATGGGTCAAGCGGCTGCCGAGTGAGTATATTCGCCAACACATCCGTTTTGGCTCGCAACCGATGGAACAACCGCCAACCCGCGCAGACCGAAACAAATTCCTTGAATGGCTACATGCCGATGAAATCCTTGTTTATGCAAGCGATTATCCCCACTGGGATTGGGATAATCCAACGACCGTGCTGCCCGGCATTTCCCCAGAACTCAAACGACGCGTCTTCGTTGAGAACGCTTGTGAACTCTATGCACATCGCTTGCAGATGGCAGAGACGGTTGTGGGGCGTGCGGCGTAGTATATCATAAGCGAAGACATTTTGTTGGTGTCGAGCTTAACAAAACAGTTATTTGAGGGGTGCTCATAAATAGGTTTTGATGCGTATACTTCTCAACACCTCTCTATGCGTAGGGCGTGGGGCTGCCAACCCATTGGGCTTGGAAACCAAACACCTACGATTGACCCAGGCACCCTCGCTGGAATTCCGCTATCATGTGTCTCGAATTACGCACACCCATCAGTTATTTTGTGTACTCGGCGGCTTGTGCTAGTACTTTTAAGGATGAAACTACTCTCTGATATGATATAATAACCCAAGTTGCTAGGTTCTGTTAACATTTGATAAGTTGAACCAATTTTGATGTACTTTGGACGCATGACCCCGATGGTTTAGAACAAATAGAACGGAGATCCCCGTTCCCTACCAATTGCGGTTGTTTCTATGTCCCGGTGTGGACTATCGTAGGGAACAACAATCGGTGTTCCCTACAATGGTAGCCTCTGCTAGCGTTTGCCGAATTGGAAACATCAAAATGTCAACACACCCTAAGTATTCCGGGCAATCAAGTTGCTTATTTCGACCCGATAGTTGGTAAGGCGGGTTTTCTAGCCCACTCCAACCTTCTCCATAATTTGTAGGTTGGACTTCCTAGCCAGTTCCCAAAGCCCTAGCAGACCAACGCAGTGAAAATTATTCATATATTCTTTGTAGCCCATCGGGGCGATACGAAACATCAGAGTTTCTATCCAATAAATCCTGATTCAGAGCAGTGTCCATCAGTTCAATCAACCAATAAACTAATGAACCAACAAAAGCCCTAGCCAAGCGATAGGTGGGAACTTACGTTATAATAAAGGGGTAGGTAGATTCACAATGCAGCGTCATGTAGTTGGAAAAGTGGACGAGTTGCCTCCCGGCGAACGGAAAATTATACCGGTAGGAGGGAAGGGGGGAATCGGTGTGTTTAACGTTGACGGAACGTTTTACGCACTAAGAAACATGTGTCCGCACAAAGGCGGTCCTCTCTGCCAAGGGCGACTCCGACCGCACGTAATTTCTGACGAAACCTATCATGTCGATTTTGAACGTGAAGGCGAGATTATCAAGTGCTCATGGCACCAATGGGAATTTGACATCAAAACCGGAACCGCACTTTATGATTCGCGCATGCGTGTCAAAACTTACCTTGTCACTGTGGACGGGGATGAGATTATCTTGTATCTGGATTAGCCTTGTAGGGGCTCCATTCACTTGACCGAGGTCATTACAACGGAAAGGAATAAGCATGTCTAAGAAATTAAAAAAAACAGATGCGGAGTGGCAGCAGCAATTGACCCCAGAGCAATATTACGTGACCCGACAAAAAGGCACAGAACGCGCCTTCACAGGCAAACACAATAACGCTCAAGGGGAGGGTGTGTACCGATGCGTCTGTTGTGGAGCTGACTTGTTCAGTTCAGAAACTAAGTTTGATTCTGGTACTGGTTGGCCCAGCTTTTGGGCACCCATTTCAGCGGACAGCATTGAGACGGAGGCCGATACCAGCTTTGGTATGGTCAGGACAGAGGCAGTGTGCGATAGATGTGATGCACACCTCGGCCATATTTTTAACGATGGCCCTCCGCCAACAGGGCTTCGCTACTGCATGAATTCAGCCGCGCTCGACTTCATTGAGAAAGAGGAAGAAAAAGAGAAAAAACACTTGGAGAGGTAAAACCTTCTCCAAATGCCCCAAAAATTTTGTAAACTTAGGTAAGCCCTTTCTCGTTTGGATCGATTATATGTGTTAAAGATTTACCACTTCTTTGGAAGATGATGTAAGGAGATCTTAACTATGAAGCGAGTAGATATTTTATCTACAATTATTCTATTATTATTCATGGCAATTTCAATTGTCCCCTCCGTCTCGGCGGGACCGGGGACAACTGCTGCTAAAATTCTCGATCTCGGTGGTGGCACGCGGGCTGCCGCATTAGGTGATGCGTTTTCAGCAATCAATAACGATGTCACAGCCGCTTTATGGAATCCGAGTGGGTTGGGCATTATGGAAAATACACAAGCCGCGATTTCGTATGTAGATCGCGCCCAACTTTTCGGAGGGGCGGGCGAGGGGTTGTACTATGCTTTCTTCGCCGGTGCTTTGCCTCTCGGTGAGGCTGGAACGCTCGGGACTATGCTTCAGCTTGAAGGGCAAGGAACGATTGATGTGACAATTGATTCCCCGGAGCCTATACGAACCGAGAATCTTGGAACAAACTGGGTATGGACAGTTTCTTACGCGGATAAACTGGCAAAAGGACTGTTAGGAGGAATCAGCGGCAAGGTTATCTCCGTGAAATTGTGGGAGGAAAGCGGACGGGCGTATGCCATTGATTTTGGTTTGCAATACAACCTACCCTCGACACCAATTCCCATCCAGATCGGTGCGGCGGTACAGAATTGGGGAACACGGATACATTTCATAGATGAAAATCAGAGCGATCCACTTCCTCGTATGTTCAGGTTTGGAACCGCGGTAACGCTCTATAATCAGGGTAATCACCAGTTACGATTGATTGGTGATCTCACTGCAGCTATCCATAAATTGAGCGAGGATGATGAAGAATTAGAGGCGGATCTATTGCGGCTAAATGAAGCCATAAAAGAGAAAAATAAACAGAGACTAGCGGAGGAGCAGGAACTAGAGCCTGAATTCACACGCGAAGGATTGTTGTCAGATCGAGGAGTTGGGATAAACGCCTTTGAATGGAGGCATCTGCAGAAAAGTATTGGACTCGAATATTGGCTGGGAAGTTTCTTGGCACTCCGTGTCGGCTACAAGGAAGAGCCCGGTATTAATCTACTGAACTTCACTGACCATTTGACCTACGGTTTAGGGGTTCGATTGCTTAACTATCAGCTTGACTTTGCACAACTTCCCGGCGGCGGTCCAGAGCAGCAACGTCTAAATGTCTTTGCGCTCATCCTACAATTCTAAGCATTGCTGCAATTACCCCTTCAGGTCGGGACTGATAGAACCTGTAACCAACTGCAAAGGAAAACGGATGAAACATACACGTTGCTTTGAGTCCCAATTGTATTGGGGCTGGATTCTGCTCGTGGTGCTGCTTGGTATTGGGACTTTTGCACAGGTAGGGAGTGCGTCGAAAGGGTTCGACGTGGAGCAAAACTCCAAAATTTTACCTCTATCGGAAAAAGCATCTGAGAATTTTCAGGATACATCTTTTCGGTTCATCTCTGCGCTAGGTACACAAACATTACCAACCGAGCAAAGCGAAACTCCGGTTATCGAAGGACTTCAAGCACCGCTGAATCTGGAACCGACAAAATCTCCAACAAAAGCATTTCTGTACTCGGCACTTGTTCCGGGGTCGGGGCAACTCTACATCGGTGCGAAGCGAGGCTACCTTCAGATTGCAGCGGAGGCAGGACTTCTTATTGCCTATTTCATCATACGCAGCGATGCACAAAACCTCCGGGAGGACTATCGCGAGCATGTGAGAGACCACGTTATTCCTGAAGGTCCCACCAAGTTCGACAACTGGGACCCTATCGAAGATTATGAGCACGCAACCCAGTTTGACAATTGGCGTAATATCTATATGATGGATGGCAATGGTGAACCACTTGAAAGGGTCGGCAAATGGTATTGGGCGGATCGAGTGACCTACAAAGATGAAGAACGGAAGAAACATGATTCTCCACTACGTGAAGCTGCCTTTCAAATGCGGATGGATGCCAATGACAAATTCCAGTTAGCGAAGACTTTTCTGGGGATTGCTATTCTGAATCACGTTATCAGTGCAGTCGACGCTCGCATCGCTGCGAAAAGCTTCAATAAAAAACATAAGCCCTTTGAGTTGCAGCTGCAAACGCGTGTTTCTCCCTATAACGTTCAGAGCCAGTTGGTATTACAAAAACGGTTTTGAGATAATCTTCCTAGATGTTGCTTCAAGAGAACAGATCCGCACTGCCTACTTCGCTGATCTTTGATAGAGTGCCACAGCCCCGAATTCGTAGCTGGCAGCCGTATCCGGTAGTTCCTCTAGATAGACCGTGAACCGCACCGGCAGCCCGTTTTCCGGCATCTTCTCCTTCCAGTAAGCCGCATAGGCCTGTGCATAAGCTTGGCGGATACGCTCCTTTTCCACCGCGTAACCCTCCGGCTCAACTAACGGATGTGGTTCTTTGGGGGCCGCGCCAAAGGAATGGACCTCCAAAAAATCGAGCTCCGCCAGAGAATCACAAATCCCCGCTTCACGCACATACATTTCCCAAGTGTCGAAGATACGCGGTATCTCCTTTTCTGGATCCATGCGCGCTACCTCGTCCAATTCCAATTCGTTGGTCGCTGCCAGTGCGCCTGTCATGCCAACGAAGCGAATTTTGAGGTCGCCGCTATCGAGCGTTTCGACGACCAGATCTGAAAAAACATCGTTGGTCTTCTTACGGTAGTAGGTCACACGCCCTCTCTTCTTGATTTCCCAATCCATTTTCTCCTCCAATTTTTTCTATCTGCAATAACGTTTGCTCCAGAGGAGCACAAGGTGTATAGCAAGACCGAATCACTACATCCCAGCAGGACGACATGTGTATAGAATCACTCGCCTGCCGCAGCTTGTTGGGAGGCCTCCTCCAGACGCAGCCCTCTCGGAATAATCATTCGGTCTAGACAGTCAAAGCATATCTGAACCAAAATCGCCAGCAGTGCCGCCGGGATAGCACCTTGCAGGATAACCTCGGCGTTGTTGAGAGCGAGACCGCTGATAATCGGTTCGCCAAGTCCGCCCGCTCCGATGAGCGCAGCGAGCGTAGCCGTTCCAACGTTGATGATAGCACTTGTCTTGATACCTGCAAGGATTGTCCGTGATGCCATCGGTAGGTACACCTTCGTCAATTGGGCAGCGGATTCAAGCCCAAGTGCGGCAGCAGATTCCCTCAACGGTGTCGGAATGTTCTGAAGCCCGGTGGCGGTGTTCCGAACAATCGGCAAAAGGCTGTAGAGAAAAAGCGCAACAATCGCTGTTGTCGGACTTGTTCCGAGCATCGGCACCGGCACAAGTATCGCGAGCAGTGCCAGCGATGGCACGGTTTGCATGATCCCTGGTATCCCAATGATGATTTGGCTGAATATTCCGGGACGGCTAGCGCGTATGCCAAGCGGGATGCTAACCACAATAGCAATTGCCATCGAAATGCCTACGAGCATCAGATGTCGTGCTGTCCATCGCACTAGTTTAGACATAAACGACTGGGACACGACTTCTATCGCTCTGTTTTGTACTTCGCTAAAGTAGAGCGACGCGGCGGCTGCAAAGTTGTTTGTGCGTTCGGCTTCGGCATTCAATCGCGTCATTAGTGCTTCATCAATGGTGCCTTCCAATTTATGGATTGCGTTGATAGCTGCCGGATCGGTGTCCAACCGGTAAAGAAAGACAGCGTTGTACTTGGGGAAGAAATGCAGATTATCTTCCAACACGGTTAGGTCATATTCAGCGAGTTTTGCATCGGTGGAGTAGGCATCCATGAGATCAATCTCACCGCTGTTCAGAGCGACATACGCTAGGGCGTGTTCCATCCCGCGAGGTCTAATCTGCAATCCGTAACGCTGGCTCAACGGTGTCCAACCGTCCGCGCGTTCCAGAAACTCATGGGTAAATCCTACCTTGAGATTTGAGTGGTCCTGTAGGTCTGAAATTTTATGTATGTTCAGAGAATCGCTATGTGCTCGGCGCATGGCAAACGCGTAGGTGTTGTTGAAGCCTAACTCACCTGTCATGCCGAGGCCATGTTCGGCGAGCGCACTCCGCATCTGCTCGGATGTCATTGGGGTCGCCGATTTCAGAATCGTCTCTTGGATGGTGCCGGTGTAGTCGGGATACATGGCGATATCACCATTCTTCAATGCCTCCCACACGATAATGGTGCCGCCCATCCCCTGCTTAAATTTCACACGGTAGCCCGTATCTTCCAGCAATTTCTTTGCTATTTCACCGAGGACATAGGACTCCGTAAACCGCTTGGAACCAACACTGATTTCTTGGGCATTGGCGGAAGACAATGTGCAGATCAACAGAAGGGCAGATAGTATATAAAACATGAAACGTGAGATATGTTGCTGCGTGCTGTTTGCTTCTTGTTGTTTGTTCATCCTTTGGGTCAGGATCCCTGTCCTCTCTTTGTTTGTAGTCATGCGATTCATCGCACGTCTCTAGGGCTATTTAGTTTTCAGTTTTCTTGCTATCTAAGTAGGAAGTCGGGATTCGGAAATCCCTCCTACTGGAGAACTAAATGCCCCTCTCTCACAACTGAACTAAACTCCGTTGCGCGGTGATGAATTCCGAGACGAAACCGTCAGCCGGTTGCTCTCGGAGGTCATCAAGCGTTCCCTGTTGGACAATCCGACCTTCTCGCATAAGAACAATGCTGTCTCCAATATAGCCCGCTTCTGCCATGTCGTGGGTGACAAGGATGACAGTTTTGCCAAGGCGGCTGAAAATTTCTTTCAACTCTGTTTGTAGAGAAGCACGAACCATCGGATCTAACGCCCCAAGTGGCTCATCAAGCAGCAGAACGTCAGGATCTAAAGCAAGTGCCCGCATCAGACTGACACGCTGACGCTGCCCACCGGAGAGTTCGACTGCATAACGATCGAGGCCCTCTTTTGGGAAGTGAGTCAGCTCACAGAGTTCGTCCAGTTTTGCTTGGATTTCGTCCTCTTGAAAGATTTGGAGATGCTTTGCCATGAGGGTTACATTTTGTGCAGCAGTCAGATGCGGAAACAGGCCACCATCCTGAATGACGTAACCCATCCGACGCCGTAACGCAAGGATATTATTCTTTGAAACCGGTTTCCCTTCAAATTCGACTGCGCCAGATGTTGGCGTTAACAAACCAATGATTAGCCGCAGAATCGTGGACTTACCACAACCGCTCGGACCGATTAGCACCGTCGTTTGCCCCTTTGTGACCTGCAGGTTGGTCGAATGGAGTGCGACAACGTCGCCAAAACGCATCTCGACATTCCGTAGCGCGATTTTACTTTCGTTCATACGCCTATCCTCTCCCGGCTCTGCGAAACAGTCCCACCGCAAACCACCCACGTTTATCCAGCCAATATTCCTCCATCTTCATCCCCGCCGTTTCACAAAGGGAACCCAAGCCCTCAAGTGTGTACTTGTAGCTGTTTTCCGTATGGATGTATTCACCGGCCTCAAAATTGAACACTTCCTCAAGCCCTGCCACATAAACCAGTTGATCACACCGACTTATCAGGTGCATTTCAATGCGAGAATGCTTCTCGACAAATGGCGCGTAATGGTCGAACAGGTCGAAATCGAAGTCTCCGCCCAATTCGCGGTTAATCCGGACCAGCAGGTTTTTGTTGAACGCAGCCGTTACCCCTGCCTTGTCGTTGTAAGCGTCGAAAAGCACCTGATGCTCTTTCACCAGATCAAAGCCCATCAGCAAGCGGTCCTCCTCACGCATTCGGCGGCGAATCTGTCCAATGAAGTCAATTGTTTCTTCCGGCTCAAAATTACCGATGTTGCTGCCCAAAAAAAGAAAAAGGCGAGATTGGCTACCTCCACCGGGTAATAGCCGGAGCGCATCCTTGTGCTCGGCGGCGATCGCCGTGATCGATAACGGTTCGTAGTCGTTTTTGAGGGCAATCGCCGATTCGAGTAGAAAGTCTGTGGAAATGTCGGTCGGTATGTAGTGGAGGTAGGTTTGATTGGCGAGAACTGCGTCAATTAGAACCCGTGTTTTGAAAGAACTGCCACTCCCAAGCTCTACCAGTTCCACTTGGCCGGGGACTGTTCCGATGATGGCCCGCGCATTGTTTGTCAATATTTTTTGCTCAGTTCGCGTTGGATAGTATTCAGGGAGTTTGCAGATCTGCTCGAAAAGCTGCGAACCGGCGATATCGTAAAAGTAGAGAGCAGGAATACTTTTCTGAGTTCTTTTCAATCCTTCTGCAACCGCATCTTTTAGGGATTGCTGCGAGTCTTGTTGAAGTGCCTTAATCAGGTTGAGGTCATCCGGTAGGCCTTGTTCCATTATTAATCCGTCATTGGGTGGAAGTAATGAGGACTGAGCCGTACGTGAATTTCGCCCATGGCTCAGCATTCATCAAGTTCGGTTGCTAATTTAGATTGTGCATGTCCTAAAGCCCGCTAACACATCCTGCCGATCTGGTGTATAGAAGTTACGCCATGTATTTCGGAGGAGACGCGAACGGGTTGTCCAGCAGCCCCCGCGCAATACTTTACGGGTTTCAAACCACGGTTCCGAATACTCTTTGTAGGGGTCAATTTCAAAGCCCGGATAGGGACGAAAGGGGGTACTGGTCCACTCCCAGACGTTACCGATCATCTGCCGGCAGCCGAAGGCACTATCGCTTTCTGGACATGCTCCTACGTCAATGCAACCCATCGCACCCCAGTCAAGGTTGGCGTATTCTGGCATTGGGGGTTCATCGCCCCAAGGGAAACGACGTTTCCGTGAAGAGAATCCGTCTCCTGTTGGGTTCGGCTCGACAGAGGCGGCTGTCTCCCATTCGGCTTCCGTTGGAAGGCGGCGATCTGCCCAACGGCAGTAGGCCTCGGCTTCATAGTAGTTGACATGGATGATCGGAAGGTGGGGCTCAAGCGGCACCCATTTGTCAAAGTGCCGACGCATCCAACCGTTATCTGCAGCTTGCCAGTAGACGGGATGCGCTGCGTTTACGGACTCCCGCCACTCCCATCCCTCCGCCGCCCACAATTCCTTCCGATGATAGCCGTTATCCTCGGTAAACGCGGCAAACTCGGATTGAGTCACAGCGGCACGCGCAATGGCGAACGGCTCAATTTTGACCGGATGCGCCCACTTCTCATTGTCAAACACAAAGGGTTCGTCAGGCGCAGCACCCAACATCAACGTGCCGCCGGGGATTTCGGCATTACCCGACAATGGGCCGCCTCCGATATCGCGATGGCCTTCAGGAACAGCAGAAAAGCGTGGTGGTGGGTATTCCAAAGTCTGGCGTGTATATGTGAACGCCTCATTGTGCATGTCTTCATGGTAGGTGGTATAGCGCACAAAATACGCCAGTTCCTCACTCGGTTCCTCGCGCTGAAGCCTGTCCAAAATCTGGTCCCGTACTTCTCGCATATACGCTAACGTTCCTTCGCGGGAAGGTAACGGCAGATCCCACCGTGTTTCATGGGGGATTGCAATCGAATCCCAAAGGGCGTCAGCGTCATCACGAATCGGTTTCGCCTTGCATGTATCTCGCAGTACCCATTTCTCTTGAAACCACGCGACGTGCCCAATCTCCCACAGCAATGGGTTGACGATCGAGAGGTACGGGCTCATTATCTGTTCATCGGTGAGATCTGCAACAATATCAAAGGTACGCTGCCGGGCGTCAATCACCCATTCAGCAAGTTCTGTGGCGGTCATAGTTTTCCCAACCTATCAAGGTAGTAGGGAACGCAGATTTGTGTTCCCTACTCTATTCAACCCTAAACGGATGTGTTACCAATCGCATCAACAACCCGCTCTGGTGTCATCGGGAGCTCGGTAATTCGGACATCAACTGCATCAGCAACAGCATTCGCCATCGTTGCCAAGGTAGGCGTGATGGGAGGTTCGCCGACACCTTTCGCGCCGAACGGCCCGTTGAGAGCTTCCACTTCAACGATAACGGATTCAACGGTTGGTAGGTCTGCGGAGGTCGGCACACGATAATCGACAAAGCCTGGATTCACGCTACCGTTCTCGTCATACTGCATCTCCTCCATGGTCGCCCAAGCGTAGCCTTGTACTGTACCGCCTTCAATCTGTCCCTCCACTGCCATCGGGTTGATAGCAAAGCCGACATCCTGAGAAGATGCCATCTTCAGCACCTTGATTCTGCCGGTCTCCGAATCGACCTCGACCTTAGCGATTTGTGCGGCAAGGGCTGGCGTCGTCGGTTGCCGTGCAAACGAACCTTTGCCAACGATGGGACCGCCTGTTGTTGAAAGGCTGTATGCAGCCAACTCACCGAATCCAATCGATTTCGGCGGATCACCGACAACTGTGGTCACCCTTCCTCCATCCAGTGTGAGGTTATCGATCTCCGTATTCAACCGTTCAGAGGCGAGTTCCAGAATACGTTTGCGCGTGTCTTCAGCCGCAATCTTGGCGGTGTTCCCCATCGTGAAGGTAACAACGCTACCGCCAGAACCGGTGGCATAAGGTGCGGAATCGGTATCGCCACGGGTGATTGCAACCTGCTCGTAGGGGAGGGTCAGCACCTCGGCAACAATCTGGGTAATTGCGGTATCGGTGCCGCTGATGTCCATAGAACCGTGGAAGATTCGCGCGCTCCCATCTTCGTGGATAGAGACGAACATCCCACCCGGTCCACAACCATTTGTCCAATCACCAATCGCCACACCCCACCCTTGATTTGGTCCTTTGGTTCGGCTCTGCCAACCAACAGCATCGGCAACCGCTTGCAGGGTTTCTTTATAACCGACCTTCGGTTCTCTGGATCCACCACGCTGACCGCCGCCGGGGATGGAATCGCCCTCTTCACGCATGTTTTTGAGACGAAACTCAACCGGGTCCATACCAAGTTTGCGTGCAATGTCATCGAGTTGGGATTCACCGGCGAAGGCAGCTTGGGGTGTACCCGGGGCGCGATAGGCAGCGGTGCCAGACTTGTTTGTGTAGACGCCATATGCGTCAACCTTTAGGTGCGGAATCTTATAGACACCCCGTACGCGGAGGGTGCTACCAATCGAGGCACCCGATACGGAACCGGAATCCCAAAAGGCAAGGGCTTGACGGGCGACGATTGTGCCGTCATTTTTTACACCCGTTTTTAGTGTGATCACGCACCCCGGTGCAGGACGGCCATCGGTAAACTCCTCTTCGCGGGTCATCTGAATCTTTACCGGACGTCCCGTCTTCTGAGAGAGGAGAACCGCAGGCACATGCGTCAAGGCGACGCCGAAACGGCCGCCAAATCCGCCGCCCATCGTTGTCGCAATCACGTTGACCTGATTGAGCGGAATGCCGAGCGTGCCGGCGATGCCGGATCGGATGGCGAAGGGACCTTGTGTGCTTGCCCACACCGTTACTTTCCCGGTGGAATCGACATCAGCGACAGAAACGTGCGGCTCCATGTAGGTCTGATGAACCCGTGGAATGACATAGGTATCTTCCACGACAAGGTCTGATTCGGCGAAGCCTTCCTCGACATCACCAACCGCTGTGTGGGTTTCAGCGGAGATGTTGTAGTAGACTTCATCTTTTATCCCTGCCAACTGTGCGTTTAACTCCGCAATCTCTGCGCTATAGTCTTGCGATTCGTCCCGCTCAAGTCTTCTCAAGTTGGTTCTAATCGCTCTACGGGTGGGGCCATCTTTGGTATCATCGCTGTGCAGGCGTGGCGCGTCCGGCTTGATCGCCTCGGTTACGTCTTGAACAACGGGTAACACTTCATAGTTGACCTGAATTAGGTCGGCAGCTTCCTCTGCGATGTCCGGGTCTGTTGCCGCAACGGCTGCAATCGGTTCACCGAGATACAGGACTTTGTCAGAAGCAAAGACCCGTCGTCCGCTCTCAACATCGTCTTGGGTGATGATAGCCCGAACACCGGGAAGTTTTTCAGCTTCGCTGGTGTCGATGCTAACAATTTTTGCATGTGGGTGTTTGCTACGAACAAATTTACCGTGGAGCATACCGGGCAGGTGAACATCAGCTCCGTATTGCGCTGCACCTGTTACTTTTTCAAGGGCATCGACTCTGGGTAGTCTTTTGCCAAGGACTGCATATTCTGACATGACAATACTCCTTTCCTTAAGTAAGAATCTTCTTAGAAATTTAATAACCTTTGGTGCGAGTTGGTGAGGCTATCGTTTCCACATGGTTCATTGAACGACTGAACATTTGCCTGAGTTAGGAGGCTCAGGATTCAAGGATTTACAAGATAGAACTTGTGAACTCCTGTATCGTACCAATGGGTCAAAAAGAATCATAGAAATCAACCTTGCTGCGCCGATCTGCTTGCCTTTTGGGTTGTGGTGATTTGGCATTGCTATATTCACCCTGCTGGAGCTTTAGTAGGTTAGGTTGAGCGGGTAGATGCAAATCCCTATCAAGCACAATAGAGGTTCTACCTTATCATTCATTGATTCATTAATGAACCAATGAGCTTCAGTTAGATACGATTCGGGCAATCACAGCCCTCGAGCTCCCAGTTTTTCATGTTGTTTCCGAAAACCAGAACTATTGTCGTCCTCAATGACCTCCAGATTCACGCCGCGTTCAAAGCCGGGAAGGTTGCCTTGATAGAAAGCCTGCTGATAAATGGATTCGTCAGTGAATTCCCAAACCCGCTGTTTCTTTCCAACGCCGGGCCAACTGATGCGGAGAATACGCTTCTTCTGACGATACAACGCTGTCGGTGTTGGCGTACTAGGCTCAACCCGGTACTTCTTAATAGCCTTCTCATCAACCTCGATCCCCAACCCCGGCGCGTCTGGCACGTCAATGTATCCATCTACCACCTCAAGTCCTTCTTTGAGGAGATTGTGTTCCCACAATTCAAAACAGGTGATGTAGGGCAGTTGGGCGTGTGAGAGAACTGAACCGAGATGTACGGCGAAGGCGGTAGTGATACCGGTGCCGACCAATTGCAGCCAGAAAGGTTTGTTGAAGGCGGCAGCGAGCGTGGCATCGCGCCGAACTTGCGTGACACCGCCACCGATTACAAAGCCGTCACTGCAATGGGAATGCAGACACTCCTCGCGGAAGTGCTCAACGATAGGCTTGCACACCCGTTCCCGGAGGATGCGGGCACCTGTCAGATCTTGCTGGAGATAGAAGGGACTCTCATACATACCAATATTGGGGTGAGGATCAAGCTGCTGGAGGATAATCTCAGCTTTTGCCTGAGTCAGCAGGAAACCGTTGAAGTCCACATCGAACTTGTAATCGAGTGGCACAACCTTTCCGACCGTCTCTATCTGCTCAATGATGTCGCGCCAAGGACGGGCTTTCATCTTGAAGGTTGTGTAGCCGCGTTTGAGGGATTCCTTTGCCTCTGCAGCCCAATCCTCCGGCGGCATGTCGATATCCCACCAAGAGATGGGACAGCGATCGCGCACTTTGTCACCTAGCAGGGCGTGCACTGGCGCGCCAGCGGCTTTTCCTGCTATATCCAGCACAGCCAACTGTGCGCCAAAACCGATAGAGTCGTCGTTCATGATGACGAAAGGATTCTGACCAATCAGCCGGTCCGCATCCGAAACGCCGCTATCGCCATACCCAACGATGCCGTTGTCAGTCTCGATGCGACACAGATGAACGCGCTCATCGTGGGTCTGAGCCCGCTGCATGGCGCGAGTTACGTGGTCACAGTAAAAGGGAATATCCACAGTCATTGTTTCAACATGCTTAATTTTCATAGGAATACTCCTGTGGGTTAGTTATGATAGAGTTGAGGGGGCTCATAATTATTGTCTGAATCGCAGATGCAGCAGATGACTCAGATTGCACGGATACAGATAGGGGGCTCAGGGGTAGATGGAACAAGATACCCTATCTACGGGGTTGGGAGTTTAATGGCAATTGCATGTTAGCCAAGCAATATGCCGTAACGATTAGCACGCGGATCGTGCCTCCTACTCTATCAACCCTTCATATAGTTATCGTGTCGCCACGCAACCATTCAATGCTGCCGCGAATTATGGCTTCCGCATAAAGGAGTTGCTCGTCCATCGGCGTGTTAGGGTGGTTATTCTGAACTTCAAAGAGCAGATTAGGAGTTCCGTATTTGACGGAAAATTGGTGGATAATCCAGCGTTCATCGCCGCCGGTGTGAATCCCGCTGAAGTGGGCACCAATCTTTTCAAAGGTCTTTTGTATCTCCTTACCCCAAGCGAGGGCATATTCTTGCTGTGCTTTCGGCATCCAATCCGCATCCGCATACTGCACAAAGGTGTCGTAGTGCTCTTCCTGCTCGTAGGTTTGGTGTAAGTCTAAAAGTGCGTCATAATAGTGAGTTTCTCCTAACTCCTCCATCAAGACCTTATACCGGGTACCTTCCGGTGCCCAAAAGTTTTCGGCGTAAGTGTCTTGGTCAATTTGAGCATAGGTGATGCCAACACGAGCCACATTTTCCTCGCTCTGCTTCCACACCCGCGGTTCGGGCCAATCAAACCTCCTGCCATCAGTACGATAACCTTTCATGTAGTCGAAAAATTCACTAGCGTTGTAAATCGAGCCATCCCAACAGTCAACAGGCGCCCGGGAACGTCCATCGGGATTCGCGATCGGGATAAAGGTCAAAAGCGTTTCATCAAGAATTGTCTGCACAGCCAAATCTGTTTGCTTTCCATTGAGGTGTCCGCCCATGAGCAGTTGATTAATAAAATTCATGATTGCTGCGGTGCCCGCAGGCTCATGACCATGGGAAACGGTGGTCAATAGCTTTTTCTTGCTGTCTGCCGGAATGTCTCTGTTCGTTACAGTCAGCGCGTAGATTTTATGCCCTGTGTATTGTGTGGTGTGACGCAGTTCCAATCGGTCCGGATATTTTTCCAGCCACTTCCAGATCTTAGGTTCGACGGTATGGGGCATCCCAAGCCACCAATCGCTTGTAACGTTTTGCTCTGTCTGGTTTTCAATCATTGATTCACTCCGTGATTGGTAGATATACAGAAATATTATACCAATTGCTTGCATTTTGAACAACTGCTAAATCGGTGCTACGTTACAAATTTATCCCCCATTTGTTGTTAGATTTGGCAATCCAACGAAAGTATAGATATTTATACTAGTAGATTTTTTGATTCTACTTTTTTTATGCGGATGTTATAATAGCGCGAATTGCTAGTAGTAGGCATACTCCGTATGCCGTAACCCTTCCGCACACCATAGGTCGGGCATCTTCGCTCGACCCCAACGATTCAACGGGGCGCAGATTGAGCGTAGCGAAATCCCGATCTGATTGGGATGGATAGCTAACCTGCGAAGCCTATGACGGGCTATCTAGCAACTTGGGTTATAATAACGCAAGTTGCCATCTATAGCAAGAACGAATCTAATTCGCAAACTAGCATATCAGGAGATACACTCTATGTTTAAGCATCATCCCATTTCCTATTTGATGGGAATTTGCAAACAACGGCAGCACCTCATCACACCCATCAGTTTGTTGATATTCATCTGCGGGGCTCAAGCTGTCATTCACACATGATGGTGGTGAGGTAATCTTCAATCTTCCTAATGGGTTACAGGGCTACTACCTTGTCAATGGGTTCAATTTGCAACTCATCTGAACCAGTTAATTATTGTAGCCAATCAGATTTTCGACCTCTCACCGATGGGAGGCTTAATCAACCTGCGAGATCTCCGGCTTAACAGCAACCACCTCTTATCCGATATATCGCCTGTGAGGAGTTTAACAAAACTCACCCGTCTTGATTTTCGCGATACTTTGGTAACCGACCTATCGCCGGTTGAAGGACTAATCAACCTGACATATAGACCGAGAACCCGTAGGTTGGGTTGAACGGAACCGATCACAGTGGATCACAATGCGGCATCAGATTTTGAACAGAACTTAGAGATTGCGATGGGCAACCTTGCAGCTTTAATCACAGCTTGGGTAGGTCACGCATAGCAGAACGAATCGGGGAAAATTATGAAAAGGTTGGTGATTGTTGGACCGGGCGGACTCGGTGGGACCGTTGCCGCCCTCTTAGCCCGAACAGGGGAATGCGATGTGACCATCGTTGGTCGTCCGGGCGCACATATTGATACAATTCAGCGACAACGTGCCCTCCGCCTGACTGGGCTTCAGGAGTTTAACATCGGGGTCAATGCGACTGATGATCCCAAAAGTATTCGGGAATGCGATATCCTTATCTATACTGTGAAAGCTCAAGACACACAAGCAGCACTGATCACGACGGGACATATACAGGCACGTGACTGTGTCACTTCTCTCCAGAATGGGGTGGTGAAAGACGAGCTGTTAGTCAACGTCTTTGGAAGGGAAAAAGTGCTAGGTGCCCTTGCTATTGTTGCAGGGGAGCGTCCAGCACCGGGAGTCGTGAATTGGACATACGACGGCGGCACGCAATTTGGCGAACTTGATGGGGGTGCATCAGGACGCGTTGACGAAATTGTGAACCTTTTTCAACAGGCGGGGCTTATCACGCAGGCATCCGACGGTATCCTGTCTGCTACGTGGTCAAAAATGGTGGGGTGGATACCCATCGGTCTACTTGCTACCCTCTCTAGGCAGAGTAACGCTGGCGTTCTCTCCAACAGACAGCTGGCTACAGCGTATATCGGCATGGTCAGAGAACTTCAGCTACTGGCTGCAGCGAAAGAAATTCCCTTAATAGATCTTGGCCCCTACCATGTCAAAACCTGGTGTCAAGGGACTGCAGAAGAAGCGATTAAAAAGGTGTTGACATCACCTTTAGCTGGAAGTCAATCGACGCACTCCGCCCTCCAAGATATACAGAAAGGCATACCTACAGAATTTCAGGCGTGTATCGGCCCGATACTTGAGGAGGCACAGGCACTGTCAATTCCAATGAAGCGAGTACAGATAATGTACGCTACACTTATGGGTTTGGAGGACACCCTGCAGCGTGCGTAAGCGGATTATTTGAACGCTTTGCCTAAGCCGGTTCACTACCCCGACGGTTCGCCAGTGAGCGCGGAGTCAGATCAAAGAACGTCTCGTGACCGTGGAAGAAACGATTCAACTCGTCTACCATCAGTTCAAAGAAGTGCGGATAGTCGTCGCCGGTATAGGAAGCGAAGTGCGGTGTAAGAAAGACGTTGGGCAGATTGATGATTTCGCTATCGGGTGGAATCGGTTCCGGATCGAAAACATCCAATCCGGCGGTGATATCCCCACGTTTGAGGCGTGCAATGAGTGCGTCGGGGTCAATAATTGGGCCGCGAGAGACATTGACTAATGCCGCACCGGACCGAATCAGATTCAGTTCGCGTTCCCCAATCATCCGCTGTGTTCCCGGTGTCAACGGTGCAACGCAGACAATAACATCGCACTGCGACAGCAGATTGTCCAGTGAGGTTTGTAGAAAGCCAACCGCTTCCGCCATTTCTCGCGGTAGATAGGGGTCATATACCCAGATATCAACCTCGAACGGGCGGAGAAACTTGATAAGACGTCTGCCCATATTTCCACACCCGATCAACCCAACCCGCTTCCCGGTGAGGCGTCCACCAGCATATTTGAGTGCGCCCGCATCTCGGGTCGTCTCACCGGCGATAATGCGACGGAATTGCGCCCCCGCATTGCGTAACGCAATCAGGATAAGCCCCAACGCCCACTCTGAGACCGGATAGGAAGAGCCGTTGGTGGTATCCACCGTGCGGACTCCCCGCTCCCACGCAGCTTCCAAGTCAATCCGGCTGGCGAAACGATCCCCCTCTAGTTCACCGATGATTTTCAGATTGGGTGCGGCACTCATAACCTCCGACGTAATTGTGGGACAGCCGTGGCAGACAACTAGACCATTAATCTCGCTGACATGTTCGCAGAGCTCTGTTGCCGCTCCGGGGGCTTCGTTCGTGGTATAGATGCTTCCGCCTTCGCAGGAGAACCACTCCCAATCAGCGAAGGTTTCAAGCCGTTCTATCTCTTCCGGTGGTAGATAAGCATTACGGACGCGCTCATCACAAGCTATTAGGACTTTGGGACGAAATGTTGCCATAGAATGTATCCTCCGTTGTCGTTTTGAGAATTTTTAGATGCGTTTAATCTGCTGCGAAGGGAAAAGTGTCGTCATAACCGAGGGCATCGAGCGTGAACTGTGGATGACTGACAAAGCGGATACCGGGATACATCGGGTTCTGCTGGTAGTGAAAAACGATATTCCCACGAATCTCCCCTTCGGGGTCGGGTCCCATTTTAGCACCTTGGTGGGGGATATGACTGTAGAACACCACCGCATCCCCACTCATCGGATACAAGTCTGCATGTGGCTGTTCGTCACACCAACGTTGGAACAGATTGTTTCGGTCCTCCGTGTACCCAAGATGCCTCCGAAGTTTTTCGGGAATCGGTTGATGACAGAGGTCTTTGACAAAGGTGAGTCGGGCCCGCCCCGGCGTGTTGTCGGTCAGATAAAAAGTGGTGTTCATGCAAAAACCTTGGACAAAACGACTTGCATCAACTTTCTCCTCTTGATACCAGTAATCGTAGAAGTCCATGTGCCATTCCTGCGTGTAGTCGTCAGGGTTGAGGCGCGCCCGGACACTACGGAGTTGGCACTGCTTCCCTAGCGTTGCCTTTAGGTATGGCGCAACGCTGGGATGTGCGATAAGGGCCCGCGTCATCTCTGGCTCCTGCTCTAGCAACCGGTTATACGATACATTGCCGACACTGTTTCTACGGTCATACTCTTCCCGCTCGTAGGACCCATATAGACTAGCCCGCCATTTCTGGACGGTTTCTATGTCGAGGGCACTCTTGATAAGTAGAAATCCATCGCGCTCAAGTTGCGCTAGATTTCCTTCAAATGAACTGTCTCTGCTTTCAGGCATCGAAGCCACCTCCTTCAGATAATGAAATTGGGACTTACACCCTTCGCTTACCAGAATCGTGTCATGTTTTGTAAATTAGTCAATGGGCCAAACTGCCCCCATCCGCCATACGTCCAGCGATCGGACAGTCGCCTTGCCGCCTCGCGCAAATAGCTGTACGCCGAGGCTATCCGGGCGGGCAGGATAGATGCGCTTTGCCAAGTAGTGGCGGCCATTGGCGAAAATCTCCACCACGCTCCGATCCACGAATACTCGCAATTCTATTGACTCTCCGTAAGGAAGATCCAATGTACACCGCTGTGATTCACGATTGCTCACCTCTGAACTGATGCTAGACCGATTTGCGTCCAAAATCAACTCCCGAAGCTGTCCAATCTCCTGTGGCACACGGTTGGCTGACCATGGATTGAGGTTAAAACGGATGAGGGTTTGCTCTTCGCCATCCGGGGAACAGCAAACTTTCAGACCGAATTCTTCGGCACTTTCCCATTCAAACACCGCTCGAATTTCCAACTGGTCCCCTCTAATCTCTTCAAGCTGACGCTCTTCGCCCGGGTTCAATTGGATGTCGGAAAAGTGCGTGTGATTGCCTCGTAACGCTTCCAGCTCTGGAACAGGTTCCATGAGTAGATCGCCGTCATCGGATAACGACAAAACCATCGGAAGGGCAAACATTCCCGCCCAACCAGAGGCACGTTGGACGTAACTATAACGTCCTTCGTGGAGTCTGCCGAACAGAATGCGTCTACCCTTGTCATCCAGCAGCGTTAAGCCCTCATTGTAGACACCGGGCCGGCCGGTATCGCCGAGTGCTAATCGCTTGTGACGCTCCGGGGTGAACCGTTGGTTGGCGTAAGTTCCAATGTAGAATTGCGCCCCACGCGGGTGGCTAGTGAAGGACAGCACATGTTTATCTCCCAAACGGAAAAAGTCGGGACAGCCGCAGTCCTCACCCCACTCTGTGAAAATGCCTCCCTCGTAGAAGGGGTGCAAATACTCCCAATGAGCGAGGTCTTGGGAGGTATATAAATACGCCACATCTGGCGGGGCGGAACCGCTGTTTCCGGTCAGTGCATAGTAGGTATCTCCTTCAACCCAAGCGCATGGGGCACCACCGATTCGATACCCATCTCGCGCCTGTGGATTGGGTATAATCGGGTTTGCCGGGTGTTTATCCCAGTTGATAAGCAAATCATCGTTGCTCGTAGCGAGGCAGATGCCAGCCGGCAAACCGTGATAGATAAATGTAGGTACTCCCTCTTTGTTGATAAACGCTGCACCACTATAGCACTGGTCCCGATCTGCTCCCTCCGGCCCGGGCGGCAGCGCAATGGAGTGATCCGTCCAGTGAACCAAATCCGCACTAGAGGCGTGTCCCCAATGTATTGTACCATGGAAAGCCCCGTTGGGATTGTACTGGTAAAAGATGTGGTACCTACCTTTCCAGAAAATGGTACCGTTCGGATCGTTCATCCAGTTGATTGGTGCTAGAAAATGGTATGCTGGACGATACGGATCAGACGCCAGTTCCAGACGGCGTGGGTCAATGTCGCTCTGCTTTGATTCAGTCATCTATTTGTCCCCATAGTATAACGCAAGTTGCTAGGGCGTATTGATATTTCGCTAGCACCAATTCGGCAAGCTGTTACCATCGGGCAAGCCGACGTCAACAGAACTCGGCGGTCTATATTCATATCTCGACAGAATACTGCTCTCTACAATCTTGGCTCAATTCCCCCAGACTCTCGCGTGAAAGTCCGGGCATTTTCGATTTTGGAAAATTGACCCACAACAGGGCAACCACGAGGATTGCCCCTACAACAATCAACTCAATGTAGAGCCCCCGTCAAATACCCCGTCAATTCTAGGTTCATTGAACCTATTTCCCCCTCGCTTGCGGAGGGTGGGGGTTCTTACCCCCTTTCCCACGCAAGCGGGGTGTCGTTTTGAGGCACAACGGTTACGGCATACGCCGTATACCTACTGCGGGTTGAATTGCCTGACTACAAACCCGAGTGCACAACTCCTACTTTCTTTTAATGTGAGGCTGGAAATTTAATTCCTTTTTTCTAGCAACCTTCTGACGAATGCGGCATGTTCGGCGGTTTCCAATCCCTTTTGTAATTCGGATAAAACTGTTGCCAGATTGCCCCCGATTAGTGAGTTCACCGCTAGGCGCAAGCCGGGAAATGCTTGGCTTTCTATCAGTCCGTCCGCATCGGGCAACAGCGGCACGTATTCCTCATTGACAAGGTGGAACCAATCGAGTCGTTTTTCCTGCGTCTGCCACACGATGTACTCCGCCACCCCGTTACGCAGATAGGCGTCTAATTTCTCGTGCAAATCGTAGTCCGCGCTAGTCCCAGCAATTTCGACAATCAATTCCGGTGCCCCTTCGATGTAGCCTGTATCACTGAGGAGGGAGGTGCCCCCTTTGTCAATCCGGAGCAACCCATCGGGCTGCACCTCGTTGTCAGGATCGAGATGAACCGTTGCATTATCAGCACACTGAACCTCTGGTGTTGCTGTCCAATAGACGCCAAGCCACGTTATAATCCGGGCATGGGGGTCGCTATGAATATCGGTCCTTACAGGTGAGGGCATGTAGACAAATCCTTCAATTAATTCTGCCTTCTTCAGGCGCGGCATTGCCGCGTAACGCCGCTCAAATTCGTCCCGTGTCAATTTCTCCCCATGCTTCAGCGGTGGTAGCGGTTTTTTTTTCTTTTCTATAACATGTGGAGGTTGTTGGGCACAGGCCTCCGCCGATCTCAAATTGGGGCTTTCGTTATGTTCAACTTGACCTTTCTCTTTTGCTGCTGTTTCAGTAGTCATGATAAGATTCCCTCCAATCTTATTTCCGGCTCAATTCTGTGCGGGTCCTACTGTACATCGTCAATCCGATGCTTCTGCATCAATTGTTTCAGCGACTCAAGCGGGATGCTCAGTTGGTGAGCAATGTCTGCCAACTCCCCCTGACACTGCCCGTACACATCAATGAGAATCTGTTTTTCAACTTGAGCCAACCGATTCGAGAGGGGCTCTCCATCATCAGAGCGTGAATAGGCGGTAAGAATCTCTTGAGGGAGGTGATACGGAGAAATGGTATCTCCCTCAACTTTATATGTGATACGCTCGATAACATACTTGAGTTCGCGGACGTTGCCGGGCCAATCGTATGCGTTCAAGCACTCCAAAGTCTCCGGTGCCAATTTTTTGGGTTTGATGTCAGCTACTTCCCCTGCGAGACGTTCCATGAAATGGTAGCCTAACAGTTCAATATCCTCTTTCCGCTCACGCAACGGCGGCAGCCAAATCGTTTCAAATGCAAGCCGGTCATATAGATCTGCCCGAAACTTGCCAGCCTCTATATCCGCTTCTATATCGCTATTGGTTGCAGCGATAACCCGCACATCAACCTTTATCGTCTTTGTACCGCCGACCCGCTCAAACTGCTGATATTCCAGCACGCGAAGGATCTTCTGTTGAAATTCAACCGACATATTGCCAATCTCATCGAGAAAGAGCGTGCCTCTATCTGCCAACACAAAGCGCCCCTCTCGGAACGATGAATTTGTGAAAGCGTTATCTTCCTGCCCAAAGAGTTCACATTCCAGAAGCCCCTCTGCCAGCGCCGCACAATTAATGGTGATAAAGGCACGTTTCTGGCGATTGCTGTTATTATGGATTGCAGCAGCGACCAGTTCCTTGCCGGTTCCACGTTCACCGCGAATTAGAACGGGCCTTGGAATAGAAGCCACTTCCGCAATTTGTTGGTGCACCTGTTGAATCGCTCGGCTTTTGCCGACGATATTGTATTGTCCCTTCAATTCCTCACGATAAAACTCGCGCTCTCGACGCAGCCGCTTGTTATCGATTGTGGCGCGGATCAGGTGGTTGAGCCGTGTAAGGGCGAGTTCCATATTTTCTTCAATGTAGAAATCCTTTTCGACATATTCTTGAGCTCCTAGTTTAATTGCTTCGACAGCGGTCGAGATAGTGCCTTTGCCTGTTAAGATAATGACCGGTAGAGCGGGGTTGATTTTCTTGATTTCTTCTAAACCTGCGAGCCCGCTTGTCTGTCCTTCACCAAAATCGAGGTCTAGGATAACGAGATCAAAGGCATCGGGGCTTTTAGCAACCATCTCCAACCCTTCCTCGACACGACCAACAGCCACCGGCTCTGCGCCACGCTGTTCGAGCAGGTCTGTTAATAAATCTTGCATTGCCGTTTGATCATCAACAACTAAGATACGTTCTGCCATTTTCCACGTCTCCTGTACAGTTTTATCTCGACTATAACACTTCACGCGCGAAGGTGTACGCGCCTCTCAACCAAGAGGCATAATAGAGGCCGTTAGCATAGAGAAAGTAGATACTCTTCAAACCGATAACGCTCAACAAACAGACCAGTAAGACGGCAATTAGGATAACATCCTGCCCTCGCGTTTGCAACTCACGCAGGGAAGTACGATGAGAAGCATCCGGAGAAAAGGCGCGACTCTCAACGGCTTCACCGAGATGTGTTGCCCGCCGGATGTTATTAGTCAAAATAGGGCGCACACTGTTTAAGATGCCGCTAATCGCATGAAAAAAATTGAGCTGCAAATAACGAAAACCGCGTAGGTGCTGTGAGCGAATTACAGTTTTCACATCTGAACCGATGAGCGGAATGTAGCGCAACCCTGTCGTCACCATAAATGCGAGACTGTATGGCACCCGCAGCTTCACAAGGGCGAGCAAGAGGTCGCGGGCTTGGGTCGTCCAAATGATAAAACAGCTGATTGTCAACGTTGTGTTAAACCGCAGGGATTGAACAGCACCGTGAAACAAACCCTCGCGATAGAGATGAATCCCACCCGTCCCCCCCCCAATTATGGGTGTGTCTTTATGAATAAGCGTAAAAATAACGGTTCGAGGGAACTCATTATAGAAAATGGCTTGGCTGTAAATCAGCCCCCACGTCCCTAATCCAATGAAGAGGAGGAGGAGGCGAATCCGACGCCATGACGGCCGGATTGATGCTTGGAAACAGAGGCTTACTAGAAAACACGCACACAGGGCAATTGGACTATCGAGTAAAATGACTAGACAGCTAACGATTATGAGGAGAACGATTTTCGTGTGAGGATGGAGTTCTGTCATTTTGGAGCCTTTGTAGTTGCATCGTCAGCGGTGGGACAAGCGACGCCTGCTTTATGCGTTCAGGGTTCGCAAAAGCAGCGTTAGGTGTCCCATCAAAGATGAGTTCTCCACGATGAAGCAGCAACACCCGACTTGCGTATTCCAGCGTAAGGTGGACATCGTGGGTACAGAATATCACCGTTTTGTTTTGGGCTCTAATGGTTTCGTGAAGTATCCGCATGAGCTGGCGTAAGTGGTAGTAATCTTGGCCCGTTGTCGGTTCATCGAGGAGAAGGAGATCGGGGTAGAGGGAAAAGCTGGCAGCGACTGCGGTACGCTGTCGCTGTCCTCGTGAAAGTGCGTAGGGAGCATCCGTCTTGAGGGCTCCCAAGTCAAACATTGGCAAGATCTCTTCGAGCCGTTCCTCTACTTCCTGACGGGACAGCCTGAAATTTTTCGGACCGAAAGCCACCTCCTCGGAGACCGTTGCTGCTTGCAACAGCAGATCCGGATTCTGAAAGACAATCCCCACTTGACCTGCGAGATGGCGAGGCTTACAACGCTGGGTATCCTGTCCTTTGATGAAGGTTTGTCCCACTGACGGGCGGAGGAGCGCAATCAGATGTAAGAGCAGCGTCGTCTTCCCCGATCCATTTGCCCCCATAATTGCGACCACCTCACTGTGCTTAATCTGAAAAGAGAGGCCTTTCAGTACATCAACAGAGGTTTGTGGGTAGCGAAAAGAGAGGTTTTGAACCTCTACCAAAATATTATCAGGATGTACGGGATTGGTTTGAGTTGGGGGAGGCGTTAGATCCGCTAATTCGTTTTCCCTTGATGTAGCCTCAGAATCGATAAGCCTCTCAGATAGTTTATCCCGATACAATTGGGGTCGCTTTGAATCCTGAGGCGGGTTTTCAAAAAGCCGCACGGCGTGATCAAGGGTCAAGGGGCGTTCAGAATAACCGAGTTGTTCCGCAATTTGCGCCAGTTCTGGGACTTGGACACCTAGCTGGGAATACTGTTTGAGATCGGTAAATGCTTGATCTATCGGTAGGTCAGAGACCAATCGGCCGTCATTCATGAGCCACACGCGCCCGCACAATGGTGCAATCTCATTGACCTGATGGCCCGCAACAATAACCGTGATCCCAAGCTGTCTATTCAAATCACGGATAATCTCAAGGATGTCATGAGTGGCTTGCGGATCGAGATAACTCGTCGGTTCATCAAGCAACAGAATCTGTGGTTGCATGGCGCATACACACGCGAGGGCAACCCGTTGTTTCTGGCCGCTTGAAAGTGAAGTGATTTGATGATTCCTAAATCCGGCGAGCCCGACCTGCGTCAATGCAGCGTCGATCCGGCGATCAATTTCGTAGGAGGGAAGGCCGAGGTTCTCTAATCCAAATGCAATCTCATCTTCCACAATAATGCAAAAGAGTTGCTCTTCAGGATTCTGGAATAGCAGTCCAACCTGTTGGCACGTCACAGCGATCGGTTGTTCGGTAACGTTTGCGCCGTTGACACGGACGCTGCCAGATAGCTTCCCTCCTGAAGCGTGAGAAATTAATCCGTTCAACGTCCGTAGCAATGTTGATTTACCGCAGCCCGTGGGACCTGTAAGCAAAATGAACGCTGCGGGATCGACCTGTGCATCTATCCCGCATAACGTTGGCGCATTGCGACTGGGGTAGGTGAAGTGGAGATCGTCAATTTCGATGCTGCCCATGGTTTCGAGAGGTACAACTCAGACAGGCTAGTCGAAACTCTTGATTTCGATTGGAACTGGACCCACAAGCTGATCCAGGTGAGATTTCACAGATTCCTGAAAAGAGATAAGCGAATCGCGGATACCATATCTAAAATCTTTATGAATCCGTTCGTATTGTGCATGAACACGGGCTAGGAGTTCACCCGCGTGCTCACCAACTTCACTGATTCGATCGCCCCCCACTCTGGCAAACCGGGAAACAGTTTCCTTAAATGCACCGAATTCAGCCTCCAAATAGTGTCTGAACACAGATTTCTGGAAGGCATCAAGCGCGTCACGCGCATTATATCTAAAGTCCTCATGGAGGTCTTCATATTGTGCATAAACACGCGCTAAGAGCTCTTGTGCATGCGCTCGAATTTCTCCAATGCGACTCACCCCTACTTTAATAAGCTGCTCGGAACCCTGATGCGAATGGGAGTCAGATACAATTTCCTCAAAGGCGTTAAACTCTGTTGTCAGATACTGTTTGAAATTGTCAACAGCAACTGTCTGGCTGGTCATTTTCTCAAAATGATACCCATGAATGGCGAGACGTATCGCCTTATCAATCATACTTGGGTAATCTTTGAGTACTTTGATCAAAAACCGTAGGTACGCAGGCCCCTGTTTGGAGAAAAGCTGTCGCTTAATTGATTTAGCGACGGCCATTAGCTCCATCTTGCCGACCGTTGCCTTCCGATGGCTGACAGGCTTGAGATGCTTAATCAACGTGAGGCAGCGTTCAAAATAGTTCTTCAAAGTCGGGTCGTACAGCGTGGAGACGACCCGTCTATATTCGGCTATCAGGTGTTCGCGTGGGAGTTCGGGTACAAAATTTAACGTGATATCAGTGTTGTTTCCCGTAGATTCGTCGAGCAGACGCCCTTCACGTTGGAGACGATGATAAAGATTGGTCTCTTTCAAAGCAGTCAACAAGCCTGCCATCGCCATCGGAACCCCAGCCTCTTGAATGAACCGAATATGCGAATCAAATTCTTTGTCACCATCCATTCCAATAATGAACCCACCGGTCACTTCCATGCCGCTGTTCTGTATCGTCCGAATGGCACGGAGCAGATAGCTGCTTGCATCTTCCTGTTTGTTGGTATTCTGTTTCTTTTTGGTCATCAATAGCGCGTCTTCATTCGGGCTTTCGATTCCCAAAAATACCATGTCAAAGCCAGCATCGCTCATCGCATCCAACATCTCTGGAATTTCGACGAGGTTCACGCTAGCTTCGGTGAATAGCTTGAACGGATAATTTTTTTCCTTTTGGTACGAGATCACTTCAGGAAGCAAACGCATCGCATCCCGCTTATTCCCAATGAAATTGTCATCAACGACAAAAAGCGAGCCCTCCCAACCGAGCCGGTGAAGCAGATCGAACTCTGCCATCATCTGTTCATTGCTCTTGGTGCGCGGCACACGACCAAATAGTTTGGTGATGTCGCAAAACTCACAGTCAAATGGACACCCACGAGAAAATTGGAGTGCCATTGAACCGTAAGCGTCCAAATTAATGAGGTCATAACGGGGCAACGGTGCTTTTGTTATATCCGGTTTTCTTTTTTCCTTGTATACGTCTTTGGCGACTCCTGCTCTCAGATCTGTGAGAAAATCATCAAATATTTCCTCCACTTCACCAAAGAGAAAGTGATCGACCTTGCCACCCGCTTCCTCTCTTATACTGTCATGATAGGAAGTTGGATGCGGTCCACCAGCGACAATCGGCACCCCGGCCCGGTTACATCGCTGAACGACCTGATACAACGATTCTTTTTGGACAATCATCGTGGAGGTTAAGACGACATCCGCCCAATTGAGGTCTGCATCCGTCAACGGGGTGACATTCATATCGACGACTTTGAGTTGATAATCTTTCGGGAACATTCCGGCAACGGTCAGCAGCCCAAGCGGCGGCATGGCTGATTTTTTGCCCGCAAAGTCCAAGGCGTATTTATAGCCCCAATACGATGGCGGGAACTCAGGGTAAACAAAAAGGGCATTTGGCATATAGGTTAATCTCCAATTGTGTGTAATTTAAGAAACTCAGGGCTTACGTCCTTTAGATTGCACCCGGCGTGAGATTGACGGGTGTCAACTTGTTGACTAAGAAACCCCTGATTCAAATAGATAATTCTATCACAATTTAACATTTAAGGCAACAAGAAAAAACGATAGATCGATTTTCTAAATAGACAATCAACAACTTACACTATTCTTGAATCCACTCTTCATCGACTTCAACGTGCATAATGCTAGTGCGTCGGTAGGTGTAGGTGATATGGATACCGCCATCATGGGCTTGGATAATAGCAGGATACGAGTATTCTCCAGCCTCGGTTTCGAGATGCTGTTTGTATTCCCATGTCTCCCCTTCGTCTGTTGATAACGCGACCGTCAGGGGAGTCCGTCCACGCTGTGTATCATTGTAAACGAGCGCGATATTTCCGTTGTGCAAGCGGGCCATATCAATTCCACTGTTCGGGTTCGGCAGATTTATCGGCTGCGCCGCCTCCCAGGTCCTTCCCAAATCTGCGGAGATTGAACGCCAGATTTCTCCATCCCGGCTGCGCATCAGCATCAGCAGGCTGCCATCGGTTCGCTGCACAACCGTTGGCTGGATAATTCCCTTCGGACTAGACACATCCCCATACGTGTCCCACGTCTCGCCGCCATTGCCGGAGATCATCACCATTGAATGCCAATTGCGTTCATCATAGACAGGCAGCAAAATTTCACCGTTGGAGAGATGGAGCGGTTTGTTGCGCGTCATCCATCCCAACTCCTCACGGAGAACGACACTTTCCTCCCAGCTATATCCCATCGTACTCGACTTCTGATAATACATCTTGCACTGTGTCCAACGGCTACCATACATCGTAACGTAGAACAGCCAGATCTGATTATTCGCATCGGCAAACAGGACAGGGTTACCTTCGGAGCAATCTGGAGTGTTCACAACCATTTCCGGTTCGATCCAACCCTCACTGCCGTAAAAGCGGCGCGAATTGAATATTGCGACATCTTTCTCCCCCTCTCGTGATCCGGCATACCATGCAGCAAGCAGATCGCCGTTGGGAAGTTCGGTGATTGTTGAAGCGTGACAGGATGGAAAGTTCGGGTTCTGTTCAAAGATTTTTGCAGCACTATACATTATGTTAAGCTCTCCTCGGTAACACAGGTTATCACTTATCACTCCGATGGGGTAGAAAATGAAAACGTGGAAACGATTTGTTCATTAGTTCAAGAGTTGATTATTTTTCACATAGCACCAATGGGACGACAGGTAGCAACTTAGGTAATATTGCGTTTTATTTTGAGTGGTTTTTCCGTTGCTCTCTTGTGTAAATTCTTGTATAATCGTGATGATTTCAACGTATTATAAACCTTTTTGTAAAATCACACAAGGAGAAAGAAAAATGGCAAGAACAGGTAGAGCGGTTGTTGCACACGGACAGGATTTTGATGTTCGAGAATATCCTGTACCCGATCCAGCACCAAATACAGTATTACTGCGACAGGAGTTAGCAGGGATCTGCGGAACAGACCTGCACAACTGGCAAAACGGATTTGATCGGGAAGTATTACTCGGTCATGAGAACGTCGGTATTATTGATGCTATTGGTGAAGAGGTAAAAACGGACTATGTGGGAAATCCGATTCGTGAAGGAGATCGTGTTATCCTCGCGCCGGGGACCAGCTATGGTGCCTACGGCTTTCAATGGAATCCAGATGAAGCACCCCACTTTCGCGGTGGGTTCGCCGATTACATCTACCTTTCTTATCCGAACACCTGCTTCATTAAAACTGATGCCTCTCCGGAGGCTGCTGTGATGACGGAACCGTTTACGGTCGGTGTGCACGCGGTCATGCGTGGTCAGGTGCAGATTGGTGATACCGTTGTGGTTCAGGGTGCTGGGGCAATCGGCTTGGTAACGTTAATCTGTGCGAAGATCAGCGGCGCAGCGAAACTCATCGTCGTCGGTGGACCCGCGAGACGTCTGGAACTTGCCAAGCGGATGGGTGCCGACGTCACAATCGACATCGAGGAGGTGGCCTCTGTCGAAGAACGCACAGAGTTGGTCAAATCAGAGACACCCCAAGGACGCGGAGCGGATGTCGTCTTTGAATGTGCAGGATTTTTGCCCGCCACCCCTGAAGGCTTGGGCTATGTGAAACAGAGTGGAACCTTCGTTGAGGTTGGACATTTTGTCGATATGGGATCAATTGATTTCAATATCAATCAATTGCTGATGCGTAAAAATATCCGCCTTGAAGCCATCTGGGGAAGCCGCCCCGAACACTTTGTGCGTGGGTTACCAATTCTTGAGAAGAATGAATTCCCGTTTGCCGATATGGTGAGTCATGAGTTACCGCTTTCCCGCGTCCGTGATGGGTTTGACGCACTCAACGGCACCTACCGTCTCGAAGGGGATATGGTAATAAAAATTGCTGTCAGTTCTGCAGAATAATCTATGTTTTTATGTCTATAGGCGTTATGCAGTTGAAGGTTCAACCCCTCCGTTTCGAGAGGCTTCGCCTTCTAGTTCGGCGATGGGTGTGCCCTACTAATGAAGTGCATAAGTCCTAGTCCAGTTGCGTGAAGCGTGCAGCGTAACGTGAAGGGTGCCATTTTTCAGGCCTTACGTTTCACATGCAAATCTGTGATAACATAATACGACATGGTTTAGATTTTAGGCATGCTCAATATCATAGACTTTTATGCGTGAAAAGGGTCCCATCGTCTTCTTGTTTGCTGTCGCCCTCGGTTTCGCCATCGTGCCGATGCCAGCACTTGCCGATGAAGGCAGCCAGGCAGCGGAATTTCTCAGCCACGGGGTTGGCGCACGGGCCTTGGGTATGGGCAGTAGCTTCGTATCCATTGCGGACGATGCCACAGCGGTGTACTGGAATCCCGCCGGACTTGTGCAGATTCAAAGACGCGCTTTTGCCACGATGTATTCCGATTCTTTTGGTGCAGCGCAGGGCGGCTTTCTCAGCAAGGGCTTGGTGGAATACAACTTTGTCAGTTATGTTCAGCAGATCGAAGGCATCGGGAGCATGGGTATCAGTTGGATTCGGCTCGGCGTGGACGACATCCCATATACTACCTTCATAGATGTCAATGGCAATGGACGCTTGGGGGACTTTCTTGATAAGGATGGCAATGGAGTTAAAGATCCCGGTGAATTATACATCGATCGGCCCGAAGTGGCGGGATATTTCAGTAACGTAGATAATGCTCTATTAATCTCTTATGCACGTCAGGTTCATCCAATTTTTTCAATCGGTGGCAACCTGAAGCTACTCAGACAATCACTCTTTGAAAACAGCGGAAACGGCTTGGGGCTAGATCTTGGGTTAATGCTCAAGCCGTTTGATAGACTCCACATTGGAGCGATGTTGGCGGATGCCACCGGCACACAGATCCATTGGAACACCCCTGACAAGCCAATATTTACCCGAGATCACCGGTTCCGACTCGGTATGTCTTACCGCATTTCACTGCCGATGATTGGTAAGGTAACGTTTGGTGTAGACTTGGAAACAGATCGGAAAGACCTCCAAACGGATAGGGGAACTGAGAGGATATTCCGTTTTGGCGGGGAGTATTGGTTGTTTGATGTGGTTGCTCTCCGCATCGGCGCGGAAGGAGCTAAATTCGGAGCCGGGGCGGGCATACATCTCCGTTTTGGTGAAACTGCGCTTTTTGCGGATTACGCTTTCAACGCACATGACCTCGGAAATTCGCAACGAATCTCGATCTCCGGGTTGTTTTAATTGGCATAAGAGTTACGCAGCTCAGTTTGTAGGTTCTGTTGAGATTTAGGTGTCGAGATATGAATTTCGACCTACAGGCTACATGCCGGTATCGGATCCGGTGAGAAGGTCGGGCATCTTGCCTGACCTACGGATGGGGTGTTGAGTTTCACGGCCCGGTCTCGGTGCCTTTCATCCCGGAAGACTCACCAGACCGTGGATCCACGGTTCGGTAAACGTCAGCACAACGCAACAAAATCGGGAGTGAGTTTTCAACCCAACTTCGTTCCGATAGTATTCGACCTACCCACTACCAAATGTCAACACGCCCTGGTAACACAATTCAACCCGCGTCACAACGGGCGATAAATCGCCCTACTATCAGCCTATGGTTTTTGCAAGTGGGTGAGACTGTCATTTCTACATCGTTCAAGAGGACATAGATTCAAAAGTTCATTCATGAACCAATGTACTAATGAACAAATGACTTTCACGTTTCACGCATCACTTTTCACGTAGTTATCGAACTTGTGCCCCCGGCGGCATCCGCTTCTCAAGTGTCAACACTGCCAACTCTTTTCCACCTTCAGCTGCGAGCAGCATTCCTTGCGATTCGATACCTCTTATCTTGGCGGGCTGCAAGTTGGCGACTAGAATAATCTGCTTTCCGATCAGATCTTCGGGCGCGTAATGCGCCGCGATACCCGCGACGACTTGACGCTTCTCACTTCCCAGATCTACCTGCAATTTCAGGAGACGATCTGCGTCTAGGACACGCTCTGCAGCGATCACTTCGGCAACACGTAAATCCAGTTCCTGAAACTGGTCAATGGAGATCAGATTATCATCGGTGGGTTGCTCCGCTTGCGTGGGTTTCCCTTTGCTCGCCTGCTTCGACTTCTTGGTATCCTTCCGAGGAAAGATGGGTTCGGGCTTTCCAAGTGCCAGTCCTGATGGTAAGCCGCCCCACTCAGCGACCGTATCCAATCCTTGATTGTTAAAGCTCCCATCAAGTCCAAGCTGTTGACGGATACGGTTGGCGGTGTCGGGCATGAAGGGAGAAATCAGGACAGCAACAACCCGCAGGGCTTCCATGCTGTTATAGAGGATTGTTCCCATACGCCCCTTTGTTTCTTCCGATTTTGCTAAGGTCCAGACCTGCGTTTGTTGGATATACCGGTTAATCCGCCGTACAAACTCCCAGATCGTTTCCAACGCCATATCAAAGACCAATTGCTCCATCATGGCATCAACCTTCTCGACCGTTTCACGCGCCATCTGTTGAATCTCAGAATCAAATTCTCCCGATGTGGCCGGTTCAGGGATGCCGCCGAAGTTTTTGGAGACAAGGCCGAGCGTACGGTTGAGCAGGTTTCCAAGGTCGTTTGCGAGGTCCGCGTTATAGCGGGTGTTGAGACGGCTTGGTCGATAATCGCCATCGTTTCCGAAACTAAACTCCCGCAATAGATAGTACCGGAAGGCATCCAACCCGTACGTCCCGATATCAGTGTCCATATCGATGAAGATACCAAGCGTTTTGCTCAAGGCCTCGCCATCCTTTGTCAGGAAGCCGTGGGCAACTACTTTTTTGGGAACTGGCAATTTTACCGCCATTAGCATGGCGGGCCATATCAGAGCATGAAACCGCGCTATATCTTTTGCCATCAAGTGAACGTCGGCGGGCCAAAATTTACGAAATCTTTCCCCATCTTGGGCATAATCAAGGGCAGTGACATAGTTGCTCAAGGCCTCAATCCACACATAAGAGATATGCTCCGTATCGAATGGCAAGGGAATACCCCAAGATACGGAAGATCGTGAGATGCTCACATCCTCCAACCCTGACTCTAAAACGTTTAACATCTCGTTGCAACGGCTCTCCGGTTGTATGAATTTAGGATTTTCGTGAATGTGTTGAATCAACGGATCTTGATATTTTGAAAGCGCGAAGAAGTAGTTATCTTCCTCGACCCATTCCAAAGGTAAATTGTGGATTGGGCAGATTCTATCCTTGGACTGCTCCTTTTCGGTAAAAAAGCGTTCGCACGGACGACAATAGTAGCCTTCGTATTTCCCTTTGTATATGTCGCCTGTCTCATAAAGCGTGTTCAGGAGTTTTCTGACGCCACTTTTGTGCAATTCACTCGTCGTGCGCAGGAAGATGTCATAAGATACATTCAGTCTTTCCCAAAGCGTCGTGAACGTTGGAGCGATTTGATCGCAGTAAGCCTGTGGAGAGATATTTTTCTGGTCAGCAATTTTTTGGATATTTTCCCCATGCTCGTCCACGCCGGTTAGAAAAAAAACGTCGTCCCCTTTGAGACGATGGTATCTTGCGAGCACGTCGGCGGCGATTGTTGTATACGCGTGTCCGGCGTGCGGCTCAGCGTTGGTATAGTATATCGGTGTTGTAATGTAGAATGTACTCATGATTGTATTCCTCTTTGGCTTACCGCTTATTGCGTCTGAGTAGGGAACGACAGTCTGCGTTCCTCTAATTGGAAAGATCGGCTTTTGGGGTGTTTAGGGACTAGCTTTCCTAGTTTGGTTCATAAGGTACTCGAATCGCACTTAAATCTACGTTAAGTTGCCCTATTACCAACGCCTGCAGCGCATTCCTACGAGCCGGTTGTTGAGATAACGCCAACTTCATCAATAGCGTTATTCCAACGCGACCCGCTTGAAGACCTCATATATCTCCCACTTATCTCCATCGGTGACAATCATGTAATTGAGGGGGACCCATAATAGTAGGCACAATCCGCGTGCCGTAAATCCCACAACCGTTGCAGCATATGACTTGACTAACACGCAACTGCCTTTAAACTCCCAACCATAACCTAAAAACAAAGCCTCCCCAACCCCGTAGGTCAGGCTTCCTGCCCCATCTCCCGTCTGAGCCCCCTATCTGTATCCCCGCAAGCCGCTTCATCTACTGTATCTGCAATTCAGACAATACTTATGAGCCCGCCTCAGATAACTACGATGCGTCTCAATCATTTCCTGTAACCTCTCAATCATCTAACACCACGACTAACTCATCTCATCTGTGAGCTTTAACACTCAAAATTAGCTACGGTTCACGCAATAACTTCAAAGCCAAAACCTCCAAAGCCAAAGTCGCGTTGACGTTGCGTTGAAGCATAACTTTCGTTTCAAAAATCGCCTTGATTGCCGACTGCAATTGCAGCCGTGAGTAACGGGCTGCCAATTGTTTCAGTTGTTCCGCATGATGAACATGAGTAAGCAGTGATGTGGGAGCCCCTTGGTGCAGTAACACCAGATCGCGATACCACGTCACGAGGTGGTCGAGTGCCTCCGGTTGCTGACTCCATTTCTCAGCAATACGGAAGGCGTCTAACCGATCGCTGGCAATCATGATCTCAGGAATTTCTTCATTGCAATCCCCTCCCTCTTGGAGGAGCGTCAGTGCTTTGCCAACAGCACCCCCAGCTGTTGTTGATATTGAGAACGCTTGATTGTCGTTGATGTTGAATCGCTCCATCAGATGCCCAGCAAGTTCGGAAATCACCAACGGGTGGAAAGGGATGATTTGGCAACGGGACCGGATTGTGGGTAGTAGCGCATCGAGATTTGTGGTCAAGAGGATTAAGACCGATTCGGCGGGCGGTTCTTCAAGGGTTTTGAGCAAACAGTTTGCGGCTTCGAGATTCAGCCGTTCCGCTTCGGTCAAAATGTAAACTTTTCGTACCCCTTCAAGGGGACGATAAATAATCCGTTTTTGTAAGTCGCGGATCTGATCAATCTTGATCCAGGCCCCCGATGGACGGATAATCTGAAGGTCGGGGTGATTCCCATCGTCTGCCTTGCGGCAGGGCAAACAGGTGCCGCAGGCTCCCTCATCTGGCGTGAGGCAATTAATCGACTTTGCAAAATGAAGGGCGACAGTTTCTTTCCCGACATTGGCACTGCCAACGAACAGATAGGCACCCGCCACACGATTCGATGCAATGGCGTGGTACAACTGTTCGAGAATCTGGTGATGTCCGATGATACCGTCTTGCATAAAGCTGCTCACTTTTGCAGTAGGGGTTGGATTACCGCATGGATCTGTGCATATACCTGCTCTGGATCGGCTTGGGCATCAATAATCTTGAAACGCTGTGGTTCCTGTTTCGCCAGCGTCCGGTAGCCTTCACGCAGCCGTTGATGAAACTCAATTTTTTCTCTCTCCAAACGGTCTAACCCACCTCGGCTGCTTTGGACGCGCTGTAACCCAATCTCTACCGATAGATCTAACACAAAGGTTACATCCGGCCTAACGCCCTCGGTCGCGATTCGATTCAGGTGATTTATCCTGTCCAAATCTAACCCACGCCCGTAGCCTTGATAGACGACCGTTGCGTCTGCGAACCGGGAGGAGATGACAATCTTCCCCGCTGCCAACGCGGGTTTGATAACCTCTGAGACGTGCTGCGCCCGCGATGCGGCGTATAACAACAGCTCCGTTGTTGCTGCCATCTCGCTGTGGTCTGGATTCAGCAGCATATCACGAATCTGCTCGGAGATGGGGGTGCCGCCCGGCTCACGGGTCAGGCATACATCATAGCTGGCTTTGGTCAGATCCGCCGATAGACGCCGAATTTGGGTCGTTTTCCCCACCCCGTCCGTGCCTTCAAATGTGATAAAAAGTCCTCGATCTGCCACAATTTCTCTCAAACACCTGATCATGGATTCGGTTCAAATTCCTCTGTCTCTGTCTCAACCTCCTCTTGAGTGGGTGCCGCTTTTTCTGGGGGAAGCACCTCAAAATCTGTTGCTCCCATCGGGTGCTTGTATTTCATAAAAATGATGTCCTCTTCTTCACGATACAACCAACCGGATTCAGTCGTTGAGAGGTTGTCCACAAGGGGAAGCCCTCCGCTTCCGGTACGAATGGCAGCGGGCCCCTGTTTCGCTAAAGATTCTGTTTCGCCGAACCGGCTTCCGTATCCCGCAATGATACAATAGCTCGTCTCGTTTTGGACATAACGTAGCGTAAACGTCAGTCGATCTGAATCATCATGGTTTAACCCGTCGATCTTTGCACCGGTACTGATGTGAATGCGATTGCCATCAACACGACAAATTCCGGTAGAGATATCCGGATCGAAGCCACGTAAAGCGTAGAGGTTCACCATGAGGGCTTCTGGATTGATATGAGGCCCCCGCCCTTCTGTACAGAAACCGTAGAGACCATCAGGGTATGTCCCTTTCAAATCTCCTTCTGTCCATTGCTGGTACATCGCACTGACGGTAATTCCTTCCGCAATTTTAGACCAAAACTGGCTCTGACTCTCAGATATGTGTCGGGCGAGATGCTGAAGGGCATAAGCGTAAACCAAGCCGTTCCACTGAATAGGAACACCGAACCAAGGATGGGTATAGAAGGTTGAACCGAAAACCGGTATAGAGCCAAAGCGCATACCGGGACGATCTGGCAGATGCCAATGATACAGGAAAGGTAGACCCGCTTTTGCCCACTGTTCTGCCCTTTCGAGGTGGCGTTTTTCTCTCGTGACTTCGTAGGCTTCAACATAGGCACCGACAGCATGGGCGGCAGCGAGGAGATCCGGTGCATAAAGTGGGCATTCCCACGTTTGGGCACCGCGTGGAACTTTGAAGTTCTCCATGAACGTTAGCCCCTTCAGACCAGCCTCCAACGATTCTGAATCACCCGTCACACGAGCATGCTTGAGGAGCATCTGGGCGATGGGTGCACAGGTCCCTAAAACAGCGTCTCCTTCATTTCCTAACGTCTTCGCTCGATCGGTAATTGGATAAAAACGCCAACTGCCATCCTCCTCCTGCGTCTCGATCCATCGTCTCACAATTTCTTTGAGGCGATGGAATCCTGCTTCAACTTCCCCAAAGTAGAAGGGGGCTTCCCACTTCAAAATGTGGCAAAGATCTGTCGAACTCAGGCCCCCCCGGTCCAGCCTCTTGGACTGTGCGTTTGACGATTTCAAGCGCACGCTGCCTCACTGATTCATCTTTTATGGCATCGTTTTGCGTTTGGATAAGGTAATCATACCATAGCAGCGTTGCGAAACCGGGAGCATTCCCCGGTGCCCAGTCAACACAGTGCTGCGATTTTCCCGTATCTTCATCCCATACGGTCTGCATGAGGCCGTGCCGCGACAGCAGAATCTCCTCTTTATCGCTGCGCGGTGCGTTCAGTGGTTCGGGCACACCGTAAGCATCTGTCCAGTGGGAAATTGCATCCAGAATGGAAGCGTTTCCATCGATAATAATCTGTGCTTTAATCGTTATTGGGCGGTTCGCTTTCAGGGGATATGGTGTCGAAGCTGCCAAGTGATTCTCTGTAACCCAATCGGGGACGGTAGGCACAAACAGACCCATCAGGTGGTTCTTTTGATGGTTGTGCCAATTCGGGGAGGCAAAAGCCGCCGATAGCATGTTGTGCTCGCCATCCCACGTTTTCAACGCATCCCACACCAGACCAATCAGCGTTTCTTTATGTTCGACTGCCATCAACGGAACCGTAATTTTATAGGGATGGGGGACCAGTCGATTATTGTTCGGGGGAGCGACATCTCGCGGGCTCGACGAGAATTCATCACCTTCTAAGAATTCCAAGCCGGGGAACAGGGCGGCAGTCTTGCGCTTGCCAAACGCCCCATCGCCTGCGTAAAGGATGGGGCCATTGAAAGCGATTAATTCCCGCTCTTGGTCCGCAGTTAGGCTGTATTCCACTTCGAGTCGTTTGAATTCGTCAGACAACGAAAAACGCGCTTCATAAGTCCAAAGTACACCATCATCGTCTCGCGCCTCTGAGGACAGTAAAACAATTGATTCGCCACGATTATTGCCTGCGAGGCGGTAAACAGTCGGGGTAATTTTGATCTGTTGAGGGGTTCCCGATGAGTCATGATAGCGGATTTCTGAAATTGCATTGCAGGCTGCAGCCTGTCGGTAACGCCCATTTTTCGCTGCGAAAAGCAAACAGTATTCAAATCCGCCATTGCCTCTGACAAAAAGTGTGCGTAGGTGCCGATTTTCGGTGATAACGTGTCCGTTCTGATCATACGTGCGTAAAGCCGAAGCGGTTTGATTAGAAATTCTAGGGATTGGTGGTAAAAGTGGCACATTCTGCTCAACGGTCTGGCGAATTTCACCTGTCGGCATTTGGCACCGAAGTGTGACAACTGCCCGCGCCACGGACTCACGTGAAAAACTGCGGATATTCCATGAAAAGGTTGTTTCTTCGCCGGGGTTCAACCTTTTCAGCGGCTGTGTAGCTCGTCCGCGTCGCAGCTTAATCCGATTGATGGCGACAGTTGCTTGGTGGATAGATTCAAGTGGAACCAATCCGTTATTGCGAACCGTACATTGCAGATCAAAATCCTCTCGTGCGGTAACGAGGGCGGCAGTCGGGCCTGCGGTTACAATCTCTAGGCTCGGTTGTTCTGCGTACAACGCTAACTCAACAACCGAGGCCTCTGTTTTTGCTTGTATCTGTTGGCTCAGTTCATCTGCAACTTCGGAAGCCAGCGTAGAGGCCTTCAAATCGAATTCGGCAACCGAGAGTTCTGGGGGTTCCCGCTCTAAAAGTCCTAGGGCAAGTCCACGTCTGAATCTAGGCTCATTTTCGCCTTGCTCAATCGGCAGTGGGGTACGGGTCAGCTTTAAGACACGCGGATTTCCCCACAAAGCCCAATCATAGTCAGTATTACCGGCACCATTGCAGTTGGTCAGAAAAGCAACTTGAACCGTGCTCCCAGCAAAATCGGAGAGGTCTATAAGGTGTTCATCCCATTGACAAGCCTCGGAGACATTTTCAAAACGGCGTTCATCCGAAATCTCAATGGCGAACTGTACCCCATCAGGTTTCGTATGTGGCAGCTCAAAATCAACGCCATCCCTCAAGCCAATGCTGAAATGTAAAATTAGATTTTCGTTGGATTCCACCTGCGGCAGTGTTACCTCATACTGGATTTGTGCATAACCTTCGGCGGGGGGATGTTCAAAGAGTGCTGCCTTGTTTACACCTCCCACACTGTCCTGAGTGCTAGCGGAAGTCCGTTCGGGATGACTCGATTGACTGTGCTGAAATTCATTGATGAAATTGTACATCTCGTCAATGACTCCAAAAGTAAGGGGTGCTTCAGCCTCGTTGATTGTTTCTTCATCCGAATCTGTTGCAATTGCCTCCGCTGCTTCGGCTTCAGTGGCTGCGACTATGGCGGTTTCCTCTGTGGGGGCATCAACCGCAAAATCATCAGAAGATGTCGCTACCTCTGCTGCGCTCTTGGATGAAGGCTCGTCCGACTCTGTAACAGTTTTGTCTGTAATATCATTGGAATGTGGTTCTTCATCTGTTACCACCGCTGTAGCTAGAGGCGAATCTGTTTCTGTTATCTCTTCATTACCTTGTCGGTTTTCGCTTGGCGCAATCGTTGAATCTGAACCATCAACCTCGTCATGCTCGGGATTTACCGATTGCTCTTGTATTTCTGCTGCTGATAGGTTTCCTTCCGTCGTGTCGTCGGGTGGATTTTCTTCATCCCCCTCTGTTTCGCTGGCATGAATAAGCATCCATGCCAAGAGTCCCTGAAAAGTTGTGACCATTCAACTCCTCCCAAAATTGTAGCGAATAGAATGAGTACATGAGCCCAGTTGACGTTGAATCCGTAAGCTCTCACGAATAATGGTTATTCATTATAGGACTTACGCAGTTGAGCCCTCAACGCCAACACCAGAAAAGGGCGCGCAATGTGCATCGTTGGTTGAAAACACCCGGACTATAGCGTAATGTCCCGGGCCGATTGAGCCAGGATTATCGCCCCATAGTATCTGGTATTCTAGTGCGCTAGAGTCATGGTATCCTGGGCGATTCATCGCCGCCGAAGATGCCTCTCAACACCCGATGAATCGGGCGGCGACAGTTCATCCGACAGTAATCGGCATACACCGTATGCCGTACCCCCCCATCCCCACGCTTGCGGGGGGATAGGGGCCGCGCGGAGCGTGCCGCCTCCCTCAAAGACGCGCAATAAACCCGTTAGTACAAACTCAAGTGCGTAACCCCTACATTAGTTAAAAATCATACATCACGTTACATTTCAGTTTTCTGTTTCTCCGCCCATTGTGCCCTCAGGGCCTTCATTTCATCGTTCAACACCGGTGCCGACTGCGGCATTTGTGCCGCTTCATCGATGAGCCACTCTCCATCTTCCGCTTTGAGCACCGGCTTACGTTGCTGAACCGGTAGGATACTGAACGGTTTATGCGGCTCAAGTTGATACCAGTAGGCAACTGAGGAGGTTTCATTGCGGAGATGATTTCCATGTCCATGCTCAATGGTGGCGCGGATTTCCTTCTCAAACCGAACCGGATTTTCGAGATGAAATACATACGAGGTTTGATAACCTTCGGTGTCTCGCTCATAAATTGATGAGCCGTTGTGCCGAAATGCGTTGGGCTGCATACCCCACGCCTGGTTGAGATAATCCTCCGAACCCGTGCCGTGGAGATCGGGGGGCCATTTATAACCGTCAACCCAAATCATATCATCCCCTTCGCCCCACCATGTGCCTTGGAAATTGGTGATGGAAAGATTACAACCGATGTAATGGCCGCGTCCTTCTGCTTCGAGGATGAGGTAGTTATTGTCCCAAGCCAGCCTTTCTGCGTTGATAATGTTCGCTTCCGGCGTATTGACCCGAATCTCGTGTCCCCAGCCATCGCACGGATTTTCCCGACGAAACTGGGCGTGGAAGTAAGCTACATCATCGTCAAGAGGGTGCTCATAGAGTTCATAGTCGATGTAGAAGTATTGACGGTGGATTTCATTGCCTTCGTTGACAAGCTCGATCCGTGCGGCCCTGTTAAATGGCATTTGTATATAACAATTCAGCGCACAACCCGTGTTGAACTGATTGTTTCCGGCGGTTGATGCGGAGAACAACAGTGAGTCGTAGGAATTGACAATTTCGTTGCCCAATCCAAAGAAGTCTCCAAGAGGGCAGAGGACGCTGGGGTGTTCTTCATCGTCCCAAAAAACTTGTAGGAGAACATTCCGATAGCCGTCGCGTTGTGTCATCCAGATGTGGTTGATGCAACCGGGTCCCTTTATATCAGCGAGGACGCGCGTCTCGTTAGGTTCAATATTCCAAGCATCGTTATTTCTTCCAGTTGTGTCCCACGAAGAGGCACGTAGAGAGCGCGCTTGTTGCACACGGGTCAACGAAGATAAAAGTCCTTCAACATACATAAGATGATTTTGCTCCTTATCTGATAACTAGTGCAACATGAAACGTAAGTCGGTTCACTTCACGAATCTCTACGAATAAAAAAATTCGCGCAGATTGACAGAATGAACACTTGAACGATGCGGAAATGACCTCCTCACCAACTCGCACCAAAGGTTCATACAACTCTCAATCGGCTTACTACTAGCAACAATCCAATTACATTTCACGTTTCACGCATCATGTCTAGTATAATTATAGCATATCGGTCGCTGTTCTATCTACCTATAGCGATCAAGAGACTAGACGCATTGCCCCCCTTATAAAAGTTAGGCCAGTGACCCATCAGAAATTGGGGATAACCCCCGTCGTGGCACAGAGGGGTTACGGCATACGGAGTATGCTACTACTATATGCCGCCTCCTAATGTATTCATCCGTGCGTTGGTGCATTGGTTACGGCACGATCACTGGTTAGAAAGCCCCGATAAGATTGAGAGTATGCGCTGTGGCTACGATTCGATTTCGATTGTCGTATACCATAAAGGTCTACATAATAATTTACATGCAATTGCCCTAATCAAGTGACACATATATCAAGGGCGCGTCTCTTCTGCAATAACCCCCACACGGCAGATTCGTTTGAACGAGCAGTACCGACAGACCTTTGTCTTGTCGTGGGGAGTCAGTTGAAAATTCCCATCCGCAATTGAATGGACGTACTGGTTCGCATATCTGACTGCTACTCCGACAATGGACCCAATCGCATCGGGATCCGAATCAACCTGTGTATCCCCGATTTGATACCTTGAATTGGGTAATAGCTGACCGCTCCGAGATGAAGCCTGAAACGCTTTTTGGTTGTAATCTCTGTCCCCAATACCGAGTTCCGTTCCGCTCTCCTCCTGCAGCACATAGTAAACGCCTCCCACCCCCTGAACCGATTCAGGATCTTCCTCAAAACCTTGAATCGCGGCTGATTGACCCTTCAATAGCTGTTCTACGACAGCGATATAGAGCGGCAATTGGAGGCTACGTCCCTCAAGGATATCGTTCAACTTGGGGGTGTTGCTGCCTGTTTTGTAGTCGCCGATAACGAACATCCCATTTCCCAACTCAACTCTGTCTATTTTTCCTGATAAGAGGACCTCCCCAACCGCTATCGCCTCCACGCTGCCGAGGAACGGATCGGTGGGGCCCAATCCATCACTGGGCCCAAACCCAACTTCAAAATGATGGGGTTGAACCTCAAAATTTCGTTCCCTCTCTGCCTCAAGGAATGCGGGCAAGACACCGGTCCTACCATGACCACCAATGAATCTTTCCACCTCAATATCCCAAAACAGTTTTTCCGCCCTGTTGGACTGGTGAGCCGCCTCCGCATCCAAATAGCGTCGTGCGATTTGCTGTAGCTCTTTGCGCGCTTCCTCAAACTCCTCATCCGTACATTCAGAAATTGGAGGGACATCCCGACGGTGATTGTAAAACTCAAACAAGATTTCGTGCGCCAAGCTCCCTTTCTTCATGCTTGTTAAGCCCGTTTCCTCCTTTTCGGTTGGTTTGAGCCTCAATACCCGCCTGGAGAAATATTGGAATGGACACGTGCCATAGGCCTCTAATTGGCTCACCGAATAGATCTTTTCACGCCGCCGTTCGAGCGCGTCAAGGCTTACCGGAGACAGTAAATTTGGAAGGAGCTGTCCTTCATACTGCGGAAGTTCATGCGAGATAGTACGGCTCTTTTCCACACGGACGTTGTGTGCAACCAAACGAACTGTCGGTAACATTGTCGAAGGGACAGTGGGTGTCTCGACTTGCTCCGATTCCGAATGTTCCCAAACAAATGCCCCATAATCTTTGAGGAAATTCTCCGTACTAAAAAGGGTATTGTCTTCCTTCGTGGAGGTATTAATCTCAGCGGCGCGCTGCAGTTCGTCAATAAATGAAGAGGGCACCAACTCAATTTCACCATCATGCTGTGGACTCAGCAGATACAGCCGCTTTCGATAGAGCGTGAGGGCTTGATAAAAAAGAAAACGGTCCTCGCGCAGCCGATCTGATTCCGTACCTCTTCGCTTGGAAGGCAGAAAAGTATCAGAGCGAAAAATTGAGGGAAATTCGCCATCAACCAAACCACCCAAGATGACAGTATCAAAGGATAAATCGTTCGTTTGGCTGAGCGGCAGGATACGAACCCCATTATCGTTTGAATTTCCCCACTGATAAGTGGATTCTGAAGTCATCAATCTGAGCCAACTGATATAGCTGCCAAGCGAATGACATGACTCAGCTCCAGACTCCATTATCAGGAACTCAACCAACTCGTCAATGAGTCTGAGGAACTGACGATAGGCGTTCATCTGGGGCGAGGCGAACCGCGTTTTGAATTCCCAACTACCCTTCAGAATCTGCTGACGGACTTTTAGGCTTTCCATCAACCGATCAAAGGTTTCTCGAAAAGCGTCCGGCGACAGTTCTGCGTTTAAGCCGCAACCGTCAATCACCGAGTCCAAATCATCGCTCTGAAAGTAGGAGCTCTGTGAAACCTTCTTTCGAGTTCGGGGGGATGCATTCCCTTGAATTCGCTCTAATAAGGAAAAAATCGACACAACGACCATAGAATTTTCAAGCCTTTCATTCCATTCCAGGGTGTAGGGAATGCCGTAGAGCGGAAAGATCTCACGGATGAGCGGTGCATAAGCGTCAAGCTTGTAAAACGTGACGCATATCTGATCCAGTGATAGTGAGGGCTGGCTCAATACAAGTCGTTTAATCAACGTAGCAATTTCCTCTACCTCTTGGACACGGCTTAGGGGATACAACAGGGAGATCTGGTCCGTAAGTGCTAGTTTGTCAATGGAAGAACCCCTTCCCCGATCTGTGCGGAACAGATTTTGGGCGAGGTGCCGATTGAGGGCGGAGGCAGGGGTTTCTCTCCCCTCCCTATGTCCCTCAAAGCCACAACTCAGGAATCGATCATAGTTCGCTTTGACATGCCCAAAGAGGGATTCGTTCTGTTCATCGAAGTCAAAGACAATACCCATGCCTATAGATGGCAAGTTGGCGATGCCGGTCAGAATTGCAAAATCGTAAGGGAATAATCCATCGAAACCGTTGACAACCACCAAATCAACGTTTGGAAAAACCTGCTTCATCAACGTTTCTGCGCGCTCTGGGCTCTGGGTAAGGTATTCGGAAACGGTGCGATGGATGTCCGCGCGATCAACCCATCGCGAGCCAAGGCGTGTCTCGTACGCTTTGTAAAAGGTGATTAGGTCTGTCAGTTTACTGGGGGCATCCACATCGTTTGGAATCGAATCTTCTTGTAGTTGCTGCCAATCTACCCCACTTGCCTTGAGTTGGTTTACTGTTTCTCTCAACTGCCTTATGGTTCCGTGGGGGACGCGAGTTTCAGGCTGCGGTTTCAAAAATGGGAGCTGCTCCTGCTCCGTGATTTTGTGTGTCCACACTGTTTGGATCCCCACACCGGTGTGTCTACGCCCCCTACTATTCAGACGACTATAGAAAAACCGTCGGACAAGGTTGTCGAGGGTGTAGATGTGCAAGTCCGCAATAGCTCGGTTTGGGGCCTGCCTTAGATATTCGCGGTGCCACTTGAGACGGGCATGGTCAGTCGGGACGATATGCAGAAAGGTATCCGCACGACCGGCCTCAAGGCGGGTACGGACCTCACGATCAATCGGTAGGAGAACTTGTCCTTTGGTCAGGGTAGCTATCATGATTTCAATGGGGTTGTGATGAAGTGTAGAACACAGTTTTTCGAGTTTTGTGAATTGGATTTGTGTATGGCATATTGGAAAATCGGCATATTTGCAATCCAACTTGGTCAATATTATAGCATAATTCTTGGGGCAGATCAAGAGACTCAGAAACCTGTATCATATAAACTTGCGATATGTTATTATACCCTTACATTTCAAACGAAAGTTTCTTTGTGGATGGATCAATCGAAAGGACGCAAAATGTCAAAAAAATTGAAAGTGGCAGCCGTGGGGTGTGGCGGAATTGGAATGCGGCATCAACTGGGATACCTCGAACACCCCCAAGCAGAACTCGTTGCTGTTTGTGATATTGATCAAGAAAAGGCGAAAAACCGCGCACAGGAACTCGGCATTCCCAATTGGTATCCGTCAATTCAGGAAATGGTGGCGAACGAAGCGTGTGACGCTATTGATGTTGTCACGGCTGACCATATGCACTTTGAGCCAGTCATCGAATGCCTGGAAGCGGGGAAGCATGTTATGTGCGAGAAGCCGTTATCGCTTGACATTAATGAAGCAGCGCAGATGGTCGTAAAAGCGAAGGAGAAAGGCGTTCACCTTGCTATTGACTACAACCGCCGGTTTGCGCCGGGATATGCGAAGGCGCGGGAATGGTTTGATAGCGGCGCGTGTGGACAGATTGCGTACATCGACATGAAGTTGTCGCAGGGGGGACCAGTTTCAACGTGGAAGGGGCCCTACTATCTGCTGTACGAACTGCAGACCCACGCCATCGATCTATTGCACTGGTTCGGCGGTGAGATTGTTGCGGTCTGCTCGCAAATGGCACACCCACGCATCAAAGATGCGAACCCCGATGAGCACCCATGCTGGACGAGTATGGCACTCTCCATGCGATATGAAACCGACGCCGTCGCTTCGCTGCTTGCCAGCTGGGACAGTGATTTCACGCACCCGATTGAACGCCTCGAAATCTGTGGATCGGAGGCGGAAATTGTCGTTGATAATGTCCTCAGTTCTGCCACCCTGATGCGACGAGAGGATTCGGTTGTTGAGGAATACCGTCCCTCCATTTTTCGGATGGAGGAGCTCGCCTTTGACGGCACCTTTGCGTGGCGCGTCAAGGCGTTTGTCGATGACCTTCTCAACAATCGTCCGCCGGTGCCGACGGGCAAGGATGGGCTTCAGGCCTTGCGCGTTGTGGAAGCGATTGTGCAATCTTGGGAGGAGAAACGGGAAGTCGCTGTCGAACGGGATGAATGATGGTGTCAGGGAGGGTGGTATGAATTGTCAGAATCAGGATGCTCAGGATGGAAGGATTTTCAAGATAATAAATAGTGTTGAACGTTCAAAGCTTTGTAGTTCGGCGATTCATCGCCACAGGACACCATTTCCAACGCCCGATGAATTCGGCAACCGCAGCAAGCTCTTAGGTTTGTAGTAGGGCGATTTATCGCCCGTCCAAACGCTCAATGAATTACGCCATTACAAACTGAGCTGCGAAATTAATATTCAAAACAGAAACATAATCTTTTAGACACAGGTGAATTTACGAAGGGGAGATGCAAGGTTGGGGGACTATCAGGGGGCGATTGCGGACTACACGCAGGTTATCCGTTTCAAACCTGATTATGCCAATGCCTACTGCCTTCGGGGAAACGCAAAGGAGGGATTAGGGCAATATGCCGCCGCCATCGCCGATTATGACACGGCTATCCGTCTCGAACCCGATTATGCCGATGCTTACGTTAGTCGGGGGAATATGCGAAGGAGGAATTAGGGCAACATGCCGCCCCTATCACCGATTATGAAAATCGCAATACTGATTATGAACATCGTAATCCATCTCAAACCCGATTATGCCGAGGCTTACTACTTTCGGGGAAATGCGAAGTTGCTCTTAGGGCAACATGCCGCCGCCATCGCCGATTATGACACAGCTATCCGTCTCAAACCCGATTACGCCGATGCCTACTGCCTTCGGGGATATGCGAAGGAGAGCTTAGGGCAACATGCCGCCGCTATTACCGATTATGACACGGCTATCCGCCTCAAACCCGATTATACCGAGGCCTACTGCTTTCGGGGATATGCAAAAGCAGAATCAGGGCAACATGCCGCCGCTATTACCGATTATGACACGGCTATCCGCCTCAAGCCCGATTATGCCGAGGCTTACTGCAGTCGGGGAGCTGCAAAAGCAGAATTAGGACAATATTCCGCCGCTATTACCGATTATGACACGGCTATCCGTCTCGAACCCGATGATGCCGAGGCTTACTTCAACCGGGGTTTTGCAAAGGTAAGGCTGAAACGTCTTTGGGAGGGGAAGCATGACCTCAGAGCTGCCTTAAAACTTGCGAAACGGAACGGGGATGAAAATCTCAAAGCCACAATTGAGGAGTTGCTTCAATTAGTGGACTAGTGAGACTAAACCTGTGATGGTATTAGGGAGGGTGGTATAAATTGTCAGAATCAGGATGCTCAGGATGGAAGGATTTTCAGGATAATAAATAGTAGCGAATAGAATCAACCCTGTTAATCTTAAAATACAGATTTAGACAGAATGTTGCAATACTTTTAGGAGGATAGGGTATAATAATATAAAAAAGAAAACGAGTAGGACTTACGCAGTTGAACGTTCAAAGTTTTGTCGTTTGGCGATTCATCGCCACAGGACACCATTGCCAACGCCCAATGAATCGGGCAACCGCAGCAAGCTCTTAGGTTTGTAGTAGGGCGATTCATCGCCCGTCCGAACGCGCAATGAATTACCCTACTACAAACTGAAATGCGAAATTAATATTCAAAACAGAAACATAATCTTTTAGACACAGGTGAATTTACGAAGGGGAGATCCGATGAAACATAAGAAAAAATTGTTAGAGCAGCTGCATCTAGTTACACTTATGATCGCACTGCTACAATGCCCCACAAGCAACGCGCAAACCGTACCACAGATTGCAGAAAAGGCATTAGCGGCTACCGTATCTTTAGAGATACAGGATAGAAACGGTATACGACTCGGACGGGGCAGCGGCTTTTTTGTCCGGCAGCACCTGATCGCTACCAACTACCACGTCATCGAAGGTGCAGCACAAGGCACCGCAAAACTGGCGGGTCAGAACATGACATACACCATTGAAGGGATTACAGCTTTTGCAACAGAGTCAATCCATATCTGCTGATACTTACCTCCTTCGAGGTAATGACAAATCAAGGTTGGGGGACTATCAGGGGGCGATTGCGGACTATATGCAGGCTATCCGCCTCAACCCAGATTATGTCGAGGCTTACGCCAATCGGGGAAGGGCAAAAGTAGACTTAGGGCAATATGCCGCCGCTATCACCGATTATGACACGGCTATCCGTCTAAAACCCGATTATGTCCATACTTACTACAGCCGGGGAATTGTGAAGGTGGTTTTAGGGCAATATGCCGCCGCCATCTCTGATTATGACACGGCTATCTGCCTCGAACCCGATTTTGCCGAGGCTTACGTCCTTCGGGGATTGGCGAAAGAGGAATTACGGCAATATGCCGCTGCCATCTCTGATTATGACACGGCTATCCGCCTCGAACCCGATCATGCCTATGCTTACTACAGCCGGGGAAGGGCAAAAGCAAACTTAGGGCAATATGCCGCTGCCATCTCTGATTATGACACGGCTATCCGCCTCGAACCCGATCATGCCTATGCTTACTACAGCCGGGGAAGGGCAAAAGCAAACTTAGGGCAATATGCCGCTGCCATCTCTGATTATGACACGGCTATCCGCCTCAACCCAGATGATGCCTATGCTTACGCCAATCGGGGAAGGGCAAAAGCAAACTTAGGACAACATTTCGCCGCTATCGCTGATTATGACGAGGCTATCCGTCTCAAACCTGATGATGCCGATGCTTACTACTTTCGGGGAAGGGCAAAAGCAAACTTAGGACAACATTTCGCCGCTATCGCTGATTATGACGAGGCTATCCGTCTCAAACCTGATGATGCCGATGCTTACTACTTTCGGGGAAGGGCAAAAGCAAACTTAGGGCAACATTCCGCCGCCATCGCCGATTATGACATGGTTATCCGTCTCAAGCCCGATTTTGCCGATGCTTACTACTTTCGGGGAAATGCGAAGAGGAATTTAGGACAACATTTCGCCGCCATCGCCGATTATGACGAGGCTATCCGTCTCAAACCCGATGATGCCGATGCTTACTACTTTCGGGGAAGGGCAAAAGCAAACTTAGGGCAACATTCCGCCGCTATCGCTGATTATGACGAGGCTATCCGTCTCAAACCTGATGATGCCTATGCTTACGCCAATCGGGGAAATGCGAAGTGGCACTTAGGACAATATGCCGCCGCCATCGCCGATTATGACATGGTTATCCGTCTCAAGCCCGATTTTGCCGATGCTTACTACTTTCGGGGAAATGCGAAGAGGAATTTAGGACAACATTTCGCCGCCATCGCCGATTATGACGAGGCTATCCGTCTCAAACCTGATGATGCCTATGCTTACGCCAATCGGGGAAGGGCAAAAGCAAACTTAGGACAACATTCCGCCGCCATCGCCGATTATGACATGGTTATCCGTCTCAAACCTGATGATGCCTATGCTTACTACTTTCGGGGAAGGGCAAAAGCAAACTTAGGACAACATTTCGCCGCTATCGCTGATTATGACGAGGCTATCCGTCTCAAACCTGATGATGCCTATGCTTACGTCAGTCGGGGAGATGCAAAAGCAGACTTAAGGCAATATTCCGCCGCTATCGCTGATTATGACATCGCAATCCATCTCGAACTTGATTTTGCCAGGGCTTACGTCAGTCGGGGAAATGCGAAGTGGCACTTAGGGCAAGATTCCACCGCTATCGCCGATTATGACGAGGCTATCCGTCTCAAACCCGATGATGCCGAGGCTTACTACGGCCGGGGAAATGCGAAGTGGCACTTAGAGCAATATTCCGCTGTCATCGCCGATTATGACATCGCAATCCATCTCAAACTTGATTTTGCCAGGGCTTACTACGACCGAGGACGTGCGAAGATGATGCTGGAACGTCTTTGGGAGGGGAAGCAAGACCTCAGAACCGCCTTGAAACTTGCACAACAGAATGGGGATGAAATTCTCAAAGCCTTAATTGAGGCACACCTTCAAGCAGTGGACTAGTGAGAATAAACCCGTTGCGCGGGAGGTGAATTGACAACCTACACAGCAAAAAGGTGTTACGTGGCTCGCACCGATATAGCGGGTAGTTACCGCTCTTATTGAAGCCCAAAGCGTAACAGTTCAAGATGATGCCTTAAATCACCTGCTCCACACCAGTCGCTGTCGAACGGGATGAATGATGGTATCAGGGAGGGTGGTATAAATTGTCAGAATCAGGATGCTCAGGATGGAACGATTTTCAGGATAATAAATAGGGGCGAATAGAATCAACCCTGTTAATCTTAAAATACAGATTTAGACAGAATGTTGCAACACTTTTAGAGGATAGGGTATAATAGCGTACAAAAGAAAACCAGTAGGACTCACGCAGTTGAACGTTCAAAGTTTTGTCGTTCAGCGATTCATCGCTGACACCATTGCCAACGCCCAATGAATCGGGCAACTACAGCAAGGGCGTAGGTTTGTAGTAGGGCGATTGATCGCCCGTCCGAAAGCGCAATGAATTACCCTACTACAAACTGAAATGCGAAATTAATATCCAAAACAGAAACATAATCTTTTAGACACAGGTGAATTTACGAAGGGGAGATGCAATGAAACATCAGAAAAAATTATTAGAGCAGCTGCATCTAGTTTCACTTGTGATCGTGCTGCTATACTGCCCCACAAGCAACGCGCAAACCGCACCACAGATTGCAGAAAAAGCACTAGCGGCTACCGTATCTTTAGAGATACAGGATAGAAACGGTATACCCCTCGGACGGGGCAGCGGCTTTTTTGTCCGGCAGCACCTGATCGCTACCAACTACCACGTCATCGAAGGTGCAGCACAAGGCACCCCAAAGTTGGCGGGTAAGAACATAACATACACCATTGAAGGGATTACAGCTTTTGCAACAGAGTCAATCCATATCTGCTAAGACCCACCTCCTTCGAGGTACTGACAAATCAAGGTTGGGGGACTATCAGGGGGCAATTTCCGATTATGACACAGCAATCCGTCTCAAACCCGATTATGCCTATGCTTACGTTAGTCGGGGGATATGCGAAGGAGGGATTAGGGCAACATTCCGCCGCTATCAACGATTATGAAAATCGCAATACTGATTATGAACATCGCAATCCGTCTCAAACCCGATTTTGCCGAGGCCTACTGCTGTCGGGGAGATGCGAAGGAGAGCTTAGGGCAATATTCCGCCGCCATCTCTGATTATGACACGGCTATCCGCCTCAACTCCGATTATGCCGATGTTTATGTCTCTCGGGGTTTTGCGAAGGAAAGGTTAGAGCAACATTCCGCCGCTATTACCGATTATGACACGGCTATCCGCCTCAAGCCCGATTATGCCGAGGCCTACTGCTGTCGGGGATATGCGAAGGGGAAGTTAGGGCAATGTGCCGCCTCTATCTCTGATTATGACACGGCTATCCGTCTCAAACCCGATTATGCCAAGGCTTACTACAGCCGGGGAGATGCGAAGAAGGAATTAGGGCAATATGCCGCCGCCATCTCCGATTATGACACAGCAATCCGTCTCAAACCCGATTATGCCTATGCCTATTGCTGTCGGGGATATGCAAAAACAGACTTAGGGCAATATGCCGCCGCTATCTCTGATTATGACACAGCAATCCGTCTCAAACCCGATTATGCCTATGCCTATTGCTGTCGGGGATATGCAAAAACAGACTTAGGGCAATATGCCGCCGCTATTACCGATTATGACACGGCTATCCGTCTCAAACCTGATTATGTCTATGTCTATGTCTACTGCCTTCGGGGAGCTGCAAAAGCAGAATTAGGGCAATATGCCGCCGCTATTACCGATTATGACACGGCTATCCGTCTCAAACCCGATTATGCCAAGGCTTACTACAGCCGGGGAGATGCGAAGGAGGAATTAGGGCAATATGCCGCCGCTATTACCGATTATGACACGGCTATCCGCCTCGAACCCGATTTTGCCGAGGCTTACTACAGCCGGGGGGGTGCGAAGGAGAGCTTAGGGCAATATGCCGCCGCTATCACCGATTATGACACGGCTATCCGCCTCAAACCCGATTTTGCCGAGGCTTACTACAGCCGGGGAAATGCAAAAACAGATTTAGGTCAACATTCCGCCGCTATTACCGATTATGACACGGCTATCCGCCTCGAACCCGATTATGCCATTGCCTACTCCTTTCGGGGCTATGCGAAGAGGTACTTAGGGCAATATGCCGCCGCTATTACCGATTATGACACAGCTATCCGTCTCGAACCCGATTATGCCTATGCCTATTGCTGTCGGGGATATGCAAAAACAGACTTAGGGCAATATGCCGCCGCTATTACCGATTATGACACGGCTATCCGCCTCGAACCCGATTATGCCTATGCCTATTGCTGTCGGGGATATGCAAAAACAGACTTAGGGCAATATGCCGCCGCTATTACCGATTATGACACGGCTATCCGTCTCAAACCTGATTATGTCTATGCTTACTACAGCCGGGGATATGCGAAGGAGGAATTAGGGCAATATGCCGCCGCTATTACCGATTATGACACAGCTATCCGTCTCGAACCCGATGATGCCTATTTATACTACTGTCGGGGAGATGCGAAGGTGGGGTTGAAACGTCTTTGGGAGGGGAAGCAAGACCTCAGAACTGCCTTGAAACTTGCGAAACAGAACGGGAATGAAAGTCTCAAAGCCGATATTGAGGAGTCGCTTCAAAAGCTTGAGTGAGAATAAACCTGTTGCGTGGAAGGTAAATTGACAACCTACACAGCAAAAAGGTGTTACATGGGGCGCACCGATATAGCGGGTAGTTATTGCTCTTATTGAAGCCCAAAGTGTAACCGTTCAAGATGATGCCTTAAATCACCTGCTCCACACCAATTGTTGCATCCTCGCCGTTGACCTTCTGTGATTTCAGACAGGCATTTGCACTTGACGACTCAACGACGTGGAGCGTCAAGGTCTCATGTGTGATGTAGTCCCGGTGACAGTCAAACGCTTCGTGGACAATTGGCGTCGATTCCAAACTGAGCGCGATCCGGTCAGAGACATTGAAGTCGGCTTCCTTCCGAATCTGCTGAATCTTGTTGACCAACTCCCGTGCGAAACCTTCGAGGATAAGTTCGTGTGTCAACTCCGTCGAGAGGGCGACAAACTTGTGAGCGTCTGCCTCGACAGCGTAACCCGCCCGGTTCTCCGATTGCACATCAACCTCCGCTCTGTCTAGCCTGTAACTCACACCGTCCGCCTGAATCTCCAATTCACCGTTTCCATCGAGTTCCCGTTTGAGATCGAGTGCATTTGCCGTTGACATTGCTTTCGCAATCGCTTGGACATTCTTCCCATATTTCGGGCCCAGCAGCTTAAAATTCGGCTTGATTGTATAAGTCGCGAACTCGTCAATCCCCCCGTGGAAAGAGATCTCTTTGACGTTCAACTCGTCCAATACAAGCGCGGACAACCGATTGATGGCAGCTTGTTGCTTCTCAGAGATTCCACCGATCGCAATGCGTCCAATCGGTTGCCGTGTCTTGATCCCTGAATGATTCCGAGCGGCACGTCCCAAACCGATTAAGTCCCGGGCAAGCCTCATGTCATCTTCCAACGATGTATCGACCAGTGCCTCCTCTAGGGCGGGGTAATCGGAGAGGTGGACGCTTTCAGGGGCATCTGAATCAACTGAACACACCAAGTTTTGGAAAATTGACTCGGTAACAAAGGGGACAAACGGTGCTAACAGCCGACTGGTCGTCACCATAACCTGGTACAGCGTCTGATAGGCGGCTTCCTTATCTATATCCGCTTCCGACTTCCAGAAACGGCGCCGACTTCGACGCAGATACCAGTTTGACAGATCATCCAGAAAATATTCAACGACACGGCAGGCACCATCCGGGGAATATTCTTCCAGACGCTCCGTAACCGAGCGGACTGTGTTTTGCAGGCGGGAGAGAATCCAACGGTCAAGCAGATTTTCAGACCTTTGTGGTGTATCCTTCCACAGATTCGCGTCCGGTTTCCAGCCATCAACGTTGGCATAAGTGACAAGAAAGCTATACACATTCCAGAACGGAATGAGAACTTGGCGACGAACCTCATCGGAGTGCTTGTAGCCAAAGAGCAGATTCTGCTCCGGTTTGGCAGCGCAGTACATCCAGCGCATCACGTCCACACCCATCGTCTCGGCGGCGTCATCAAACCAGATGGCATTTCCCCAGGATTTGTGCATTGCGCGTCCGTCTTCTGCAAACAACGTCGCATAACTGAAATTTTGCTTAAACGGGGCACGCCGTTCCATCACCGTACTCATTGCAATCAGCGAATAGAACCAGTTCCGAAATTGTCCCGGAAAACTCTCGCTGATTAGATCAGCGGGGAACCATTGACGCCAGTAGTCGCGGTCGGTGCGATATTGCATCGTGCTGAAGCTGACGATACCGGCATCCAGCCAAGGATTCCCAACGTCCGGGATACGGGAAACAGCAGCCCCACAACCTGGGCAGGCAATCTTCACCGCGTCAATCCAAGGGCGATGTGGTGTATGTCCCTCAAATTCATCCCAACCTTCAACGGCAAGTTTCTTCAATTCCTTCAAGCTTCCAACCACATGGAAATGGTTGCAGTCCTCGCATTCGTAGATAGGTAGTGCCAGTCCCCAGTAGCGTTTCTTAGAAATCATCCAATCGTGCATATTGCGCAGCCAGTCGAGTTCGCGAGCGAGTCCAAAGGCAGGATACCACCTAGTTTCGTTGAGGACAACCTCCATCATCTGGTAGCGCAGATTCTGTTCCTTCTCTGCCTCCGTCACCTGCTCATACGGTTTATCGAGTTGGTCGCCCATTGAGATGAACCATTCGTCCACAAGGCGGAAGACCAGCTCCTCTTCACAGCGCCAACACACCGGATAGCGGTGGGTGTAGTCTTCGAGGCGATAGACAATCCCTTTCTGTTTCAGGTTTTCAAAGATGTCCTCCGCGACCGTGTGAACCTGGCGTCCGGTCAGCCAGTCAAATCCGTCGAGATAAATCCCCTCTGCTCCCAACGGCGCGATGACAGGGATACTGTGTTCTTTACTCAATTCAAAGTCCTCAGCACCACAACCCGGTGCGGTGTGGACAATCCCTGTACCCTCCGCTTCACCAACCTCATCCCACAGGATAACGCGGTGCCCCTCAACTGCCCCAGAGGCCTGTTGGGCTGGCAGTTCATCGAAGGGACCGTCATAGGTCCAGCCTTCCAATTCGCCGCCCGATTTCTCCGCAAGAATCTGATAACCCCCTCGGATGGCATTCTCTAACGCCCCCTTGCTCAACCAGAAACGATGCTCGCCTTGTTCCACCAAAACATAGATTAGATCTGGGTGCACCGCCGCTGCAACATTGCTCGTCAGCGTCCACGGTGTCGTCGTCCAGACCAGTAGGCTCTCGCCGGGGCGGTTACGCAGCGGGAAGTGAAGGAAGATGCTGGTATGCGTGAGTTCCCGGTATCCGTCGGTGACAATCTCATGCTGGCTGATGCCAGTATCGCACCGCGAACACCACGGCATGACATCGGTACCTTTATAGATCCAACCGCGGTCGAAACATTTCTTCAACATCGTCCAGATGGTGTAGTTGTTCTCATTGGAGAACGTGAAGTAAGATCCCCCCAACTCCGGTAATCCGAGTCTTCCCACAAGTTGCTCAACCGTATCCGTAATGGGACCATTCGGCCCCTCCACAGTGAGGGTCTGTGAGGGATCCTGTGCCATTTCCCTCTCTAGTTCGCGCAAGAGACCCGGATCGTTCCAATTCATCCAGTAGCCGAGCCGTATGGATTGCTCTGTCTGCGTGGCTGCATGGCGGAGTACTTGCCGCTTGCAGGCGTTGACAAATTTATCCAGTCCATAGGCTTCAATGTCCTTTTTGGCTTTGAAACCCATATCGCGCTCGACATTGACCTCAATCCAGAGTCCTTGGCAATCAAACCCGTTCTGGTATCGGGTCTGATAGCCTTGCATGGCTTTGAATCGCTGAAAGAGATCTTTGTACGTACGACCCCATGCGTGGTGGACACCCATTGGGTTATTGGCAGTAATTGGTCCGTCAACGAAACTCCAGCGAGGCCCATCCTGCCGCAGGTTCTTGAGTTTGTGAAAAACCTCGCTGTCGCGCCAGAAATCTAAGATTTGATGTTCTTGGCCGATAAAGTCTACTGTATTGGCTACAGCTTTGAACATGCTTTTCTCCTATGCGTGAAACGTGTATAAACTTCCCTGCAAACAAAAACGCCCACCACCGAAATCGTTTTCGATGATGGGCGTTTATATTTTTATGACTGCTGTAATCGAGTTTACGTCGTTTGCATCAGCCCACCATCGCAAGACGGAATAATAATGATAATAGAAATAATTCCAATAGAAAGGCGTATATTCCGGCTTTCAGTCTTGCATATTGATATAGGGGTTGATGGTGAGTATGACACAGTGTGAATCTCCTCGTTCTTTCAGGCCCCTTTTCATCGGGTCAATGATTGAAATAGTCTCACATATTGATATAGGGGTTGATGAGTATAATACAGTATGGTAACAGACGTTTGAAGGGATGTCAAGATTTTTTTGTTTTTTCTTTACGCTTGCAATGACACCCCAATTTTGCTATAATGCCAACGCTTATGTAAAGAATGAGTGCAACAGAAGCCATAGGGCCCTGCCTCTCCCCTGCTCGCGGGGAGACTGAGGGGGGTAGTTGTCTCTCCCTTGCTTGCGGGAGGACCGAGGGGGGTAGGCACCTCTCCCCCTGCTTGCGGAGGGACTGAGGGAGGTAGGCACCTCTCCCCCTGCTTGCGGGGGGACTGAGGGGGGTAATTGCCTCCCCCTGCTTGCGGGAGGCCCGGGGGGGTAATTGCCTCCCCCTGCTTGCGGGAGGCCCGAGGGGGGTAATTGCCTCTCCCCCTGCTTGCGGGGGGACCGGGGGGGTAGGTGCCTCTCCCCCTGCTTGCGAGGGGACCGAGGGGGGTAGGTGCCTCCCCCTGCTTGCGGGGGGACCGAGGGGGGTCGTGATTATAATCACACTCAGGAGACCATAAATGAAAAAAGCAGTTATACTTGGAGAACGCCAAGCGGGCCTTGCTGAGGTTCCAGATCCGCAACCCAAAGAGGATTGGGTTGTTGTCAAAGTTCATGCGGCACCGATGTGTACCGAATACAAGGGTTATGCGTCAGGGGGCAAATCGGAATTTCTCGGACACGAAGCAGCAGGAGAGGTCGTTGAGGTAGCACAGCCGGGGAAGGTCAAAGCGGGAGATCGGGTGGTCGTGATGCCGCAGTACCCCTGTGGCAAATGTCACCTGTGCGTCAACGGGGACTACATTCACTGCGAAAACGCGTACGATTTTGCAACGTTCACCGGGGCCCCTGAAGGACGGGCAACGATGGCGCAATATCTCCTGAAGCCTTCTTGGATTCTGCCGAAAATTCCAGAAGGGGTGCCCTATGAACATGCCGGTCTTGCCTGCTGTGCGCTGGGGCCCTCATTCGGCGCATTCCAGACGATGGGCTTGAGTGCTTATGATACCGTGCTGATTACTGGCATCGGTCCGGTTGGATTTGGTGCGGTTGTCAATGCGCGGTTTCGCGGGGCGCGGGTCATCGCTGTGGAGTCTGTACCGTGGCGTGTTGATCGGGTGAAGCAGATGGGGGCCGCGGAAGTTCTCGATCCAAGCGATCCCGAAATCGTTCAGAAAATTAAGGATTTAACAGATGGGATCGGTGTGGATTGCGCGTTGGACTGCTCCGGAACCGTTCAAGCGGAACGACTCTGTATCGATGCAGCACGGCGCAAAGGGAAGGTCGCTTATGTCGGAGAATGTGGGCAAGATTTGCCGATCCGCGTCAGTCCGGATCTTATCCGCAAGGGGCTCACCATCATTGGCAATTGGCACTACAACCTCAGCGATTTTCCGGGCATCATGAAAGTCATCCAAGAATCACCGTTAATTGACCTGCTTGTTAGTCACGTTATCCCGATGAGCGAGATCCAGAGGGCTTTTGAGATTTCGTCGTCTCATCAGAACAGTAAGATGATCCTGAAACCATGGGAGTAAAACCGTAGTAGGTTCAAACTCATGAAACTCACGACCTTGGCAACATGCAACCTCACCCAATGGGCACTCGATTTTGAGGGGAATCTGGGGCGGATTATCGAGTCAATTCAGATAGCCAAGGAAAACGGGGCGCGCTATCGACTTGGGCCTGAACTCGAAATACCGGGCTACGGTTGTGAAGACCATTTCTTGGAGGGAGATACCTTTCTCCACTCGTGGGAGTGCCTTGCCGAAATCCTCAACGGCAATCTGACGACCGATATTTTGTGCGACATCGGGATGCCGGTCATGCACAAGAATGTACGGTACAACTGTCGAATCTTCGCACTAAATGAAAAGATTCTCCTCATCCGTCCCAAGCTGATTCTGGCTGCCGATGGAAACTATCGGGAAACCCGGTGGTTTGCAGCGTGGCAGCGTCCACGGCAGTTGGAAGAATACTACCTACCGCGTATGCTCCGAGAGATAACAGGACAAGAAACAGTTCCCTTCGGTGATGCAGCGATTGCCACGCGTGATACGGCCCTAGCCGCTGAAACCTGTGAGGAGCTTTTTGCGCCGAATAGCCCACATATCTATCTTGGCTTGAACGGAATCGAAATTATCACAAATGGGTCGGGATCGCATCACGAACTTCGCAAACTAAATACACGGGTGGATCTCATCCGGAATGCGACATCGAAAAGCGGCGGTGTCTACCTCTACGCGAATCAGCAGGGATGCGATGGCGGACGACTCTATTTCGATGGATGTGCATTGATTGCTATCAATGGAGAGGTTGTGGCGCAGGGGTCGCAATTCTCGCTGAACGAGGTCGAAGTGGTGACAGCGACTGTTAATCTAGAGGATGTGCGCTCTAAACGTGGTGCAATTATCAGCCGAATGGTCCAAGCCAGCCAATCGGATCCGGTGCCTCGAATCAGCGCGGATTTTGACCTAACCGCCGAAGATTCTTCTCATGCTCCCTCCATCCCAATTGATGTGACCTATCATAAACCGGAAGAAGAGATTGCTTATGGTCCCGCCTGCTGGCTCTGGGACTACCTGAGACGTTCTGGAGGCGCGGGATATTTCTTGCCAATCTCCGGCGGCGCGGATAGCTCGTCGGTAGCAACCATCGTTGGCTCGATGTGTCAGATGGTTGCAAAGGCGGCGCAGGCGGGCAACCAACAGGTCCTCCAAGATGCCCGGCGGATTACTGGTGAAAGTGAGGATAGTGTCTACCTCCCAACCGATGCGCGTGAATTTGCTAATAGGGTCTTTTACACCTGCTACATGGCAACGCGAAATAGTTCAAAAGCGACGCGGGATCGCGCAAAAAGACTGACTGACCAAATCGGCTCCTACCACCTGAATGTGAATATTGACTCAGTCGTTGCCGCACTCTACTCTCTTTTTGTAAGTATCACTGGGAAAACCCCGAAGTTTAAGATAGAGGGGGGAACGGAGGCAGAAAATAACGCCTTGCAGAATATTCAGGCACGCATTCGCATGACCCTGGCTTATCTGATGGCACAACTGTTGCCGTGGACTCGGGGCAAACGTGGGGCGTTGCTGGTTTTAGGCAGTGCCAACGTGGATGAGAGCCTTCGAGGATATGTGACAAAATACGACTGCAGCAGTGCCGATCTGAACCCAATCGGCGGGATTAGTAAGACGGACATCCGACGGTTTTTGCGCTGGGCGGCGGAACATCTGGGATATCCCGCTCTCATGGAGGTCGTCGAAGCCCCGCCGACAGCGGAATTAGAACCCATCACTGAGACATATACCCAAGAGGATGAAGTGGATATGGGAATGACCTACGAGGAACTGAGTCGCTTCGGCAGGCTGCGGAAGATTGATCGATGCGGCCCTGTAAGCATGTTTGAGAAGCTAGTCCATGAGTGGAATCATCTCCCACCTCAAGAGGTTGCCGACAAGGTCAAACGCTTCTTTTACTACTATTCTGTGAACCGACATAAGATGACGACACTGACACCGTCGTATCACGCGGAGTCCTATTCGCCCGACGATAACCGATTCGATCTTCGGCAGTTCCTTTACAATGTCCGGTGGGGCTGGCAGTTTCGCCAGATTGACCGGCGTCTTGAAGAGATGGACACCAAATAGCGGTTCAATCCGCTCCCGATGCCGACAGCAAATTTTCAGGGTTAAGTCCATCCAACTCAGGGAGAACAAACCGGCCATCTTTCCGAATCAATTTCCCATCAAAGGAGATCTCCCCGCCACCATGTTCAGGTGTTTGAATCATCACCATGTCCCAATGGACACTTGAGCGAACGCCATTGTCTGCGTCCTCATATGCCTGTCCGGGGGTGAAGTGAAAAGATCCCGCAATCTTCTCGTCGAATAAAATATCAAGCATCGGGTCGTTGATGTACGGATTAAATCCGATAGCAAACTCACCGATATATCGTGCGCCCGGATCTGTATCGAAGATGTTGTTAAGTTTTTCGCTGTTATTTGCAGATGCCTCCACAATTTTACCGTTCTCAAAGTAGAGGCAAATATCGTTAAACACTGTCCCTTGATAGAGCGTCGGCGTATTAAAGCGGATAACACCGTTGACCGATTCACGGACGGGGGCGGTAAAGCATTCGCCATCGGGGATATTCCTTTCACCGGTGCAGGGGATGACGGGGATGTCCTTGATGCTGAATTTCAGATCCGTTCCTTGTCCAGTGATATGAACTTCGTCCGTTGCCTCCATCAAGGTTTTGAGCGGTGAGATTGCCTTTTCCATATGATTGTAGTCGAGTGTGCACACGTCAAAATAGAAATCCTCGAATGCTTCGGTACTCATCTTTGCACTTTGCGCCATTGATGGTGAAGGCCAACGTAGCACTACCCACTTTGTCTTGGAGACACGAATATCGAAGTGAACGGGGGTCAGCCAGTGCTTTTCGTAAGCCCGCATCCCCTCTGTTGGCACGTCAGACATCTCGGCGATGTTTTGGCTGCCACGAATGCCGATATACGCCTGTACCTGTTTCATCCGGTAACCTTCACATTCACCCATCAGCTTGAGCCCTTCCTCGTCGGCGTCTCGGAGCAGCTCGCGTTGGATGCGATTCTGCTTAATCTCGACGAGCGGTATACCGCCAGCCCCACGCACCGCGCGGATTAAGGCAATAACCATCTCTTGTGGAATATCAAACCCTTCAATCAGAACATACTCACCGGGCTGTACCTTGGTTGAGTGGGTTGTGAGTACATCTGCAAGTTTCTCCAATCGTGAATCGTGCATGTAATCCTCCGAATGCGTAATATGGAATTTATCTTTATGTAGATTAAACCTATCACCCGCTATATACATTGCGCTCCGCTGGAGCGCGGGAATTGTTGGTATCGTGATTCTATAGACATATCGCTCTGCTGTAGCGAGGATTTCTGTCGGGTTGTTGGGCTTTTGTATATTTGGCTTGCTGAAGGCATGACAGCGCGGTGGCTGCTTCGTTCGCTTATCCGTGATTCAGACAATAATTATGCACATCCCTCAAATTAAATGCAAGTTTTTTAGAAAAATGTATCAAGTCGGGCGTGAGTGAAGCAAGAGGCCCCACCTACGGGGTGTGACTTGCAGTATTTTTTGGACTGGACATCAATTGGGGGTAATGATAGTATGGTTAAAGTACTGAATCTATTGAAAATAGGAGTTACCCACTTGAGTTTGTAGTAGCGCAATTCAACCCGCGTCTTTAAGGGAGTCGGCATACCCCATATGTCGTCCCCCCCTCCCCCCGTGCGGGGCACCCTCCTCTAATCCCCCCGCTTGCGCTCCTTCCCCTCCGCTTGCGGGGGGGACTGAGCCGATTTCCTCCCCGCTTGCGGGGGGGTTAGGGGGGGGTAGCAGCCGCCCGAGTCACGGCTGAACCAACGATGAACATTGCGGACCTTTTCTGGCGTTGGCGTCGAGGGCTCAACCGGGTAAGTTCTAGAAAAATATCTAAACAGAAATGGGAGAAATTAAAATGCAAAAAACCGCTGTAATTTCAGGTGTTGGGCCCGGACTTGGCGCGTCGCTCGTGCGGAAATTCGCATCTGAAGGGTATCAGGTAGGGTTACTTGCCCGCTCATCAGGTTATGTCCAAACCCTAGCAGCTGAACTAGAGGCATCAGGCACAAAGGCACTCGCACTACCGACCGACATCACCGATTTTCAAATGGTTGAAACTAGCTTCAACACAATCCGCGAGGAATTGGGAGGGGTGGACATTCTCATCAATCACGCGGGTAACGCAGCGTGGGGTGAGTTTGACGAATTGACTGCCGAAGATTTTCATCGCTCATGGGAGGTCTGCGCTTTCGGATCGTTCCTCTGCACCCAACAGGCGGTGCCAGATATGGTCGAAAAGAGGAGCGGGGCGATTATCTTCACAGGAGCCACCTCTGCTATCCGCGGCAGAGCGGGGGCGATTGCTTTTTCCAGTGCGAAATTTGCGGTACGTGGGTTGGCATGGGCATTAGCACGGGAAATGGGACCGAAAGGGATTCATGTCGCCCATGTTATCATTGATGGGGTTATCAACACACCGAGCGTCCGTGAGCGTTACCAGTTGTCGGAAGATGAACCGTTGTTGTTGCCTGATGACATCGCTGAAGCGTACTGGAGCTTGGTACAACAACCTGCGAGCGCATGGACGTTTGAGTTGGATTTGCGTCCACATGATGAGGAGTTCTTCACTTAAAATGGCAACTGGGGTTAGATCTCCTCCCTAATAGCGGTTGACTTGTTGGGGCGAGACTCAGACAGCAGAAACTCCCACACCAAAAATAATAGGGCGAATGCCAAGAAATACTGAAACCGATCCTCATATTGCGTAAATTGTCGTTCCTCAATCTCGCGTTTTTCAATTGCCGCCAGTTCTGCGATCAGCCGATCTATTTCTGCTTCGCCCACTGTGGCTTGGTAATAATTTCCGTTTGTCAGTTGTGCAATTTCTCGTAACAGCGTATCTTCTAGCTTCGTCACGATAGGCTTGCCATTTCGATCGTGCTTATACCCCCGGAATTCACCATTCGACTGGCGAAGCGGAATTGGCGTTCCCTGATTGGGCAAACCGACACCAACACAGTAGATGTGTATCCCCTGGTTAGCTGCTGCTTCTGTTGCTTCAATTGCCTGCTTTCCGTGGTCTTCACCATCTGTGAAAAAGAGCAGGACTTTGTACTTACCTTCCTCCTGGTTGAAGCTGGATGCCGCGATCTTGATGGCTTGACTAATCTCGGTGCCACTTTGTGAGATAGTATCCACATTGAGGGCATCAAGTAAGAGTTTCGCCGCAGCGTAGTCGATGGTCAATGGGCATTGGACGAAGCTCTCCCCCGCAAACGCAATCAGGCCCACCCGATCACCCTCTAGCCGGTCAATAAACGAAGAGATGGCGTGCTTCGCCTTGAGCAGCCGATTCGGTTTGATGTCCTCCGCCAACATACTCGCGGAAATGTCTAATCCGATCATAATATCCAACCCACTCCGCTTGACTATTTCGAGGGTCGTTCCAATTTGGGGGCGCGAAAGGGCAAGCACAAGAAAAGTGTAGCTGAGGGACATTAATATCGCTTTTGCCTTCTGTTTCCCAAAGTGGACGGATTCTGTGAGCTTTTGGAAAAAATGGTGGCTGCTGAAGCGTTGGAACGCCTTTCGCTTTTGCCGAAATGCGTAGATGTAGAGTAAGATAAAGAACGGCGTGCCCCATAGCAGATATAGGAAGTGGGGGTGCCCGAAACGTATCCAGTCCATACCACTTGATTATTCCCCAGGTTGCAAATTGATCTCCACAGTTTGGGAGATGGTTTGTCCTGTGATTTCTACTGTCTCCGTCCGATCGGCATACCCCTGTTTCTTCACCGTAATCTGATATGTCTTCGGTGCTAGGTTGAATAGCATTGCTTTGTGGTGTGTATCAGAAGTTAGTGCTTTTTGTTGATCGTTCAGGTAGACTTCCGCCCCACTAACGTTGGAATGAATAATAAGATTGACTTTCGGGATGCGTGCTACTTGTCCCACAGGTCGTGGCGGAGACTTATCTTTTAGCGTGGAGCTGACAATAATCCCCACAAGCACGATTAGCAGACCTATACCGAGAATAATCCAAGGAAGGAATCCTCGAAGGCCTTTATCACTTTTAGCAGGTTGGTTCTGTTGTTGCACAATAACACCCTCTCTGTTTTGACATTATCTCATTATATCAAATTCTATCAACCGTGTCCACATCTAAAGTAGGGGAATTGCATTTGTAAGGGGGTTACGGCATACGGAGTATACCGACTACTATATGCGGACTACCGATGTGTTCATTCGTGCGTTGGTGCATTGGTTACGGCACGATTACAGGTTAGGAAGCTCCGATCAGATTGAGGGTATGCTCTATAGCTACGATTCGATTTCGATTGTCGTATACCAGGCCACACAATAATTTATATGCAATTGCCCTGCACAAATATCACGCATTGTAGGGAAGATTCTCATCTTGAAAAAGAGGCTTGCCTTTTGGGAACGAATGGGTTATATTTACACATGCGGCTCGATAGGGTAAATACTATGGTATAGGTTTGAACGAATAATATTACTAAGCTGTCCTACATATCCACGATTAACGCGGATTGGTCTGTCAAGACAACCACTTTTTGGATGCCTCGCCCACGTCCGGTTTGAGGAGGTCCATAGGCGAGCCCAAGCAGTAGAACAAGATTCGAGTCTGTAAGCTACAATAGGAACTCACCGCTCAAAAAATTGGAATTGGTACAGTGATAACACAGATTTTCCCGAAACGAACACTCCTCGCAGCACTTTCAATCGCCGTGGCAGGCAGCTTTTTGCTCTGCGGCTACGAGTTTATTCGGGCAGTATCAACTTCCTTGTTCATCGATGCCTACGGTGCGAAGAACTTGCCTCGGGTGATGGTAGCGGTGCCGCCTAGCGTCTTCTTGCTGCTTTATCTCTACGGCAGGCTGCTGTCGTGGTTGGGTGCAAAACGCGCGTTGCTGTTGACGTCAATCTTGTCCGCGGGCCTGATTGGAAGCTGCTACAATCTGATTCTGATGGGCTACGCTATCTCGACAGCGGTGATTTACCTCTTCCGTGAAGCATACATTGTGTTAATCATCGAACAGTATTGGTCGCTCGTTAATAGTACGTTAAACCCTAAGCAGGCGCGTTGGATCAATGGACCTTTCTGCGCCATTGCAACAATCGGTTCAGTTACCGGCGGCTCGCTGGTCGCGCATCTCGCTCCGTCTTTGGGGTCTGAAGTGTTGCTGCTATTCGCAGCAGGTTCGTTACTGCCCGCGGCACTATTCGCAATGTTCGCTTATACTGCCGCAGGTGAGCCACAACCCGCAGCCACAGAGCGGGGCGGCCGACAGGGACATACCGGGTTGAAGGTGCTCGCACGTTCCCGCTATCTCGTTTTCCTATTTCTGCTCATTCTGACGACGCAGGTCGTTTCGACGGTGTTAGATTTACGATTTAATGGATTGGTCGAAACTGATATTGCTGACAAAGATATGCGAACCGCTTTCTACGGGCGATTTTATGGGCAGTGGCTTGGTATCTCTGCTTTTGTTCTGCAACTCTGTGCGGGTTTTGTATTGCGATTTATACCGATTCGCATCCTACATCCGGGCATTCCGCTGATTCATCTGATTGCGGGTGCGGTGCTGACTCTAGCACCTTCCCTGCGGAGTGGGGCGACCGCATTTCTGCTTTTCAAGGCATTGGATTACTCTCTTTTTCGAGCCGCGAAAGAGATTTTTTATATCCCTTTGTCGTTCGATGCCCGCTATCGAGCGAAACAGGTCATTGATTCCTTCGGTTATCGATTGGCTAAAGGCGGCAGTGCCGGTGTGATTACCTTGATCGGCTTTGTCCTAGCAATTCCGGGGGCAGCATATTCTATCACCGCGATGGTGATGGCAATCCTCTGGTCAGGGATTGTGTTGAACTTGACAAAGCAATACCAGAATCTGGGAAAACGCAATCAGGAAATGAGTTTCATGGATGGAGGCGAAGAAGTAGGTAAGTAAATACAATGGAGTCATGGGCTCATTCGTTCATTCCACTTCCGAATGACTAGGCTCTTCGAGCCGCGCTTGATGTCTCGCGCATCACGTTTTACGTTAAGGAGAGCAGTAATGGCTATCATCGATACACATGCACATATCTATTCCGAAGACACCGAAACGTATTCGCAAATCCCTGAACCCTACCTGCCGCCGCCCGGTCGCGGAACAATAGCAGACCTGAAAAACGAGGTTGAGGCAAACAGTATCGATCGCGTTGTCATCGTTCAGACCTTCACGGTTTACCAACATGATAACCGGCTCACGATTGATACTGTGCGGGAAAACCAAGAATGGACAACCGGCGTTTTGAACCTTGATCCCTTTGACGAAGGATCGGTAAGTCTGATGGAGGAGGCTCTCGCAATAGGGGTCCGCGGAAATCGGGTCTCCGCCAGCTGGCCCACGGATGACTCTATCCTCTCGGAACATCGACAGCTATGGGAAGCAGCGCAGCGGTTGGGTGTAGTACTCTGCGCTTTACTTAATCTGCCCAACTGCCGCTCATTGGCGAATCTGCTTAAAGCATTTCCTGAGGTTCCTGTTGTTCTAGACCACTGTGCCAATTTGAACGCCGCTGATTTTCCAGATTCTGATAATCTGAAAACGGTTCTGGAGCTCGCGCAATTCGAGAATCTATACGCCAAACTGTCATTTATTGTCACCGGATCTGAGGAGGAATTTCCTTGCCGCGATATGTTTGAGGGGGTCCGGCAGATCATCGACACTTACACGCCGGAGAGATGTATATGGGGTAGCGACTTTCCGACATCACTTTGGATTCCCAAGGTAACGTACCAACAGCACCTCGCAATCTTTCAGGAACATTTGGGGTTAAGCGAATCGGAAAAAGCTGCCATCTTAGGCGAAACTGCGATGAAACTCTGGTTTTCGTGACCCGGTCCTCGACAGTTTCGGAGGGAAATGATACCGATAAAAAAACGCTGAAAGCATAGCTCAATAAAGGTTAATACAGCAATGAATCCCAAAACACAATTACCATTATACAAAGCGGTTCCAACGTTGGAGCCTGTCAGCATACCTCAGGCACAGGTCGGTCGGCGGGTCTATATCGAAACCTACGGCTGTCAAATGAATGTGAGCGATAGCGAGTTGATGTCGGGTATCTTAACCCGAAATGGCTATGAAATGGCACATCGGCTAGAAAATGCCAACGTTGTGCTTCTTAATACCTGTGCCATCCGCGAAAATGCTGAAGAGAAGGTGCTCAATCGCCTCATACACCTACATCATCGAAAACGGAGGCAATCCGATTTGGTGCTTGGTGTGTGCGGTTGCATGGCGCAACACATGAAGACAAAACTGATTGATGCTGCACCTTATGTGGATTTCGTATTGGGACCCGACGCCTACCGGAATCTACCGATGGCAATCAACTCCGTGACGACAGGTGACCCATTTCTGGGTTTGAAGCTAGATAAAGGCGAGGATTATGCGGACATTGCTCCCATTCGCAAAGATGGCGTTCGCGCCTGGTTGACCATCCAACGTGGGTGTGACAAGATGTGCACCTTCTGCATTGTGCCGTTTGTACGTGGACGCGAGCGAAGCATCCCGATACACCTGCTAGTTGATGATGTGAAACGGCTTGTTGATGAAGGTTTCAAAGAGGTTGTCCTCCTCGGTCAGACGGTGAACTCGTATAACGATGGAACGCATAATTTCGGAGACCTCCTGTTCGCAATGAGCGAAGTTGAGGGGATTGAACGGATACGCTTCACTTCGCCACATCCGAGTGATGCGACCGATGACTTAATTGACGCGATGGCGAGCTGCGATAAGGTCTGCAACTACATCCATCTGCCGCTGCAATCCGGTTCAACAAGGGTGCTGGAGACAATGCGACGTACTTATACAGCGGAAGCGTACCGAGAACTTGTCGCCAAAATGCGAGCGCGCATCCCGAATCTCTCAATCTCCACAGACGTGATTGTCGGCTTCTGTGGGGAGACAGAGATTGACTTCATGGAGACTTACAATCTAATGGCTGAAATTCGCTACGACTCGGCGTTCATGTTCAAGTATTCGTCTCGCGAAGGCACACTTGCTCACAAAACCCTCGACGACGATGTGAGCCCGGAAGAGAAAGGGCGTCGTTTGAAGGAGATTATTGCGTTGCAAGAGGGCATCTCCCATGAAATCAATCAAGGATTGATCGGTGAAACCGTAGCGGTTTTGGTCGAAGGAGAATCGCGGCGGGATTCGGACAGATACCAAGGAAAGACGGATGGGTTCAAAACAGCTGTGTTTCCGAAGGAGAGTGCTCAGGTTGGCAATCTTGTGCGTGTGAAAGTCGAGTCTGTAACAGCACATACATTGATTGGATCGCTTGTTGCTGCGCCACTATAAAATGAAGGCTCATATTAAGAAATCGTGCAGCAAAAACCGAGTTTTGCCGAAAAAACTCGGTTGCTCTTAGCATATTGCACTTCCTTTTGACATGAGCCAAAATGAATTGTAATAGGTTATATCATTGAGGATGAACCAGATGGCTAAGCCGAATCTGCTGCTGGTTAGCGCAACGGAGCTCGAATCCGGTGCTATCCAAAGTGCTCTCGGAGACGCCGAAACCGCCCAACACGCAGGCAAAACAGTAATTGTCGGGAATTTATGCGGCTGGCGATGCACGCTGCTTCACACCGGTATCGGTACTGTCAACGCAGCACACGCGCTGACTTGTCAACTTGAGGGGCAACTGCCTGACTTAGTTATCCAATTTGGGATCGGCGGCGCTTATGTGCCAGCAGATTTGCCGATCCGATCTGTTGTGCTGGCGACGGAGGAGATTTACGGCGATGTCGGCGTGGTAACGCCCGAAGGTTGGAAACCTGCGGACGAGATTGGGATTCCCTTGGTGCGCGGGACCCCGCCTTACTTCAATCGTTTCCCACTCGATTCGCAACTGGTTTCAACTGCTGCCGAAATTTGTGGACTGAAGTGCGGCACATTTGTAACCGTTTCGCAGTGCAGCGGCGTTCAGGCGGTCGGAGATGCCCTCCACGCTCGCTTCGATGCGCTGTGTGAAAGTATGGAAGGTGCTGCCGCCGCCCATATTTGTACGCTATACAACGTCCCATTTCTGGAAGTGCGCGGTATCAGCAATCTGGCCGAAGATCGCCAGCCCGCCCGGTGGGACATTCCGGGGGCAGCGGACGCCGCACAATCCGCTCTCATAAAAATTATCAGTGATAGAAAAATAATGCGTAATACGTAAGGGGCTTCTTTACGCATTACAAGCTACAAATTATGACAAAAATTAGAATCAAGTCCCGATCCGAAATCGAAGCGATGCGACGGAGCGGTAAAGCCGCATCAACCATATTGCAGCGAATCGGAGAGGCAATTAAATCCGGCGTTTCAACTTACGAATTAGATCAGATCTCGCGTCAAACCATCAACGAGTTGGGCGGAATCTCATCGTTCCTCGGCTATCAATTCCCGGGACATAATCCTTATCCGGCGACAATCTGCGTGTCGCTCAACGAGCAAATTGTTCACGGCATTCCAAGCAAGGATGTGCTGCTAAATGAGGGAGACATTGTTGGGATTGACACGGCAATCTTTTTGGACGGTTATCACGGCGATAACGCTTTCACATTTCCGGTTGGGGAGATCGCCCCGGAAGCTCAAAAATTGCTTGATGTCACAAGAGCGTCTCTCTATCATGCCATTGAGGCAGCAAAATCCGGCAACCGACTAGGTGATGTCTGCTTTGCGCTACAGAACGGTGCCGAATCGCACGGATTCTCGGTAGTTCGGGATTTCTCCGGGCACGGAATTGGTCGGCAACTGCACGAAGAGCCTCAAATCCCCACTTACGGGGATGCGGGCAGGGGTGTACGGCTGATGGCAGGCATGACACTTGCCATTGAGGCGATGGTCAACATGGGCAACTCCGAAGCACGTGTGCTTGACGATGGCTGGACTGCCGTTACCACAGATCGCAGCCTCTCCGCGCTTTTCGAGCATACCGTTGTTATCCTTTCTGACGGACCGGAGATTCTGACCGATAACAGCAAACTGTGGACCGAATAAGCGTAACAAAGAGGAGATTTTGAACGATGACAATTGCTAAAGTTCATGCGCGAGAAATTCTGGACTCGCGTGGAAACCCGACCGTAGAGGTTGACGTGGAATTGGACGCAGGCGTTTTGGGACGCGCCGCCGTCCCCTCTGGCGCATCAACAGGCGAGCATGAAGCGGTCGAGCTTCGAGATGCTGATCCTATGCGGTATCTCGGAAAGGGGGTGCAGAAAGCGGTTGAAAATGTCAACACAATTATCGCTGACGCGCTGAAGGGCACCGACCCTTTCGCCCAGGAGACGATAGATCAAACGATGCTCACGCTCGATGGCACACCGAACAAAGGGAACCTCGGCGCAAATGCTATTTTGGGGGTTTCACTCGCAGTTGCCAAAGCTGCTGCCGCAGCGGTTGGACTCCCGCTCTATCAATACATCGGTGGAGCAAACGCAAAGGAGCTGCCGTTGCCCATGATGAATGTCTTAAACGGCGGTTCACACGCGGACAATAACGTAGACCTCCAAGAGTTCATGATTATGCCTGTAGGCGCACAAACCTTTGGGGAAGCCTTGCGTATGGGAGCAGAAATATTCCACAATCTCAAAGCCGTTCTACAGGATTGGAATTACAACACTACTGTCGGTGATGAGGGCGGTTTTGCCCCCAATCTGCGATCCAATGAGGAAGCTTTGCAGGTGCTTATCGAAGGGATTGAACGGGCGAAATATATCCCCGGCGATGAAGTGCTATTGGCACTCGATCCCGCCTCCAGTGAATTTTACCAAGATGGAGTTTATCGACTAGAAGCGGAAGCGAAACCGGATAAATTCCCCGACCAGATGGTTGACTTCTATGCTAAGCTGGTTGACAAATATCCAATTATCTCGATTGAGGACGGCATGGCAGAAGACGATTGGGAAGGGTGGAAGTTGCTTACCCAAGCCATTGGAGAGAAGGTGCAGCTTGTTGGTGATGACCTCTTCGTAACGAACACCAATCGATTGCAACAGGGAATAGACCGCGGTATCGGCAATTCCATCCTTATCAAGGTCAACCAGATTGGCACGCTGACCGAAACGCTTGATGCCATCGAACTTGCCAAGCGATTTAACTACACAGCGGTTGTCTCACACAGATCCGGCGAGACGGAAGACACAACAATTGCGGACATTGTTGTTGGCGTAAACGCGGGACAGATTAAAACCGGCTCACTCTGCCGTACCGACCGAATCTGTAAGTATAACCAATTGCTACGGATTGAAGAACAGCTTGGCAGCCGCGCCCGGTTTAATGGAAAACAGGTGTTCTATAACCTCCAAAAGAGTCGATAGGGTAGACTCCAACTGGTAGTAGAAGAAAAAGGGAGTTCATTAGTGTGGGGAAAATACTCTGGGTCGGATTGGGAGGCTTCCTTGGCTCAATAGGGCGATACCTCTTAAGCGGGTATATCCAACATCTGATGAGAGGCACCGGATTTCCCTACGGGACATTGGCAGTCAATTTAACAGGCTGCTTGTTCATCGGATTCCTTTTCCAATGGGTAGAGATGCGTGGACTCTTGAGTCCGGAGGCTCGCTTATTTATTTTTATGGGACTGTTAGGTGGATTCACAACGTTCTCGACATTTGGTAATGAAACGATGAATTTGTGGCAAGCGGGCGATAGTGATGCTGCCATTGCCAACGTTGCTGTGCATGTGGTGCTTGGTTTGGGTGCGGCTTGGCTTGGTCACGTGCTCGCTTACGGAATTTGGAAATGAGGGGTTGGGGCTCCATGTTTCACGGGTTCTTTTGTCTTACGTTTCATGCTGAAAAAAAACGAAGCAAACCCCAAAACGATTTTGATCCATTCTATACAGGTTCAAACTTAGATTACTCAATAACAGAAAGAGAGAACTTTATGGCGCAGGAAAAATTCCGTGTTGGATTGACCCCCGGTTTCCTTGGAGAGGATGGCAAAGTTCGATTCAAGGATGTTGGGCTAGATCTCTTAGACAAGGAGCCGCACATCGAATACACATTTATTGCACACGAGCGTCCATTTGTGCCGCCGGATGAGATACGCGGATTGGACGCCTTCATCGCACTTGGAGGGAAATATCCCCGCGAGACATTTGATGGGGCGGATCGATTGACTCTGATAGCAAGGCACGGGGTCGGTTACGATAATATCGATCTCCAAGCGGCGACAGAAGCAGATGTGATGGTTGCTATCGCGCCAAGCGGGGTGCGTCGTCCCGTGGCGGAAGGCATTATTGGACTGATGTTTGCCCTCTCAAAAAACCTTTTTGCGTATGACCGTGCAACACGCGCGGGCACTTGGCGAGAAGGGTTGGAAACCGGTGTTGACCTAATAGGACGCACACTGGGGTCGGTCGGGCTTGGAAACATCTCCACCGAATTGTTTCGTTTGTTACAACCTTTCGGTATGCGATTCCTGACATTTGATCCGTATGTTTCGCCGGAGGTTGCCAAATCCCTGAACGTGGAGATTGTTGATCTACCCACCGTGATGCGCGAATCCGATTACGTGTGTGTCACCTGTCCACTGACCGATGAAACGCGGGGATTGATCGGCGAAAGAGAGTTCACACTCATGAAGCCGACAGCGTTTTTTATCAACACCGCCCGTGGTCCTATAGTTGATCAGCGTGTCTTGACGCAAGTTTTACAGGAAAAACGCATCCGGGCCGCAGGTATTGATGTCTTTGAAGAAGAGCCGGTGGATCCCAATGAACCGTTGTTAAAATTGGATAACGTGATTGTGTCCCCTCACGCTATTGCTTTGACGGAGGAATGCTACCGAGACATCGGCAGGTTAAACTGTCAGAAAGCGATTCAGGTATCGCAGGGCGAAATCCCAGAGAATGTGGTGAATCGTGAGGTTCTTGAACGGAAGTCTTTTCAGAAGAAACTAGCGAGATATCGGGAAGGAGCGTAAAATGGGTAAGCAGTGCTTGGATCGAGAAGCGTGCCGCAACGTCTTGGTAGTTGCCATTACGCCGCGCAAGGAAGACCGGCGAGTGGATCTGGAAGGAGTACGGAAAAATGTCCGTTACCTCATCCAGCACGGTGTGGATTTCATTATGCCGGAGTGCGGCACCGGCATGGTCTACGATGCCAGTCTGGAGGAGTACGAAGCGGTGGTGGGCACATTCCTTGACGAAGCTGGAGATGCGGCGTATATCGTGCCGGGTATCGGTCCAGGATTTGGGAGAGCTTTGGAGATGGGACATATCGCCCGATCCCTGGGCGTTGCGGGTGTAATGATTATGCCAATCGTTGGTCCCGCCTCTGCCAACGGCGTTTACAACGGACTCAGGGAGATAGCAAAAGTGGTGCAGTTGCCTACAGTCCTTTACCAGCGACGGTTGGACATTATGCCGGTGGACGATGTGATCAGCCTCTGTCAGCTGGATGAGGTGATTGGTCTAAAGTATGCGGTGGAGGATTTAGACGCCTTTGATCGAATTGTAGAGAAGGCGGGAGATCGCGCGGCAATGGTCTGTGGCATGGCAGAAGATCCTTGCATCGATTACATGGCGCACGGTGCGGTAGGTTTCAGTTCGGGCATGGCGAATTTCGTGCCGCGAATGAGCCTGACGCTGCATCAAAAATTTGCAACAGGCGATAAGGCAGAAGCGGAACGCCTCCGTGCGCTGATGGTGCCGTTCGAGGATTTTCGAGGTGAAGATGGGGGGCGGTACAGTGGTTCAGCACTACATGCCGCTATGGATTACGCGGGATTGTCCGGTGGCCCAGTCATTCCTTTTGCTGAGGATGTGGGACCGCAGGATTTGCCGCGAGTTCACGCTATGATGGAGACATTGATGAAGGAAGAAACCGCATTGCGAGTAAGCGACTGAAGGGAGCTTTTATGATTGTTGATACCCACGTCCACGTTTGGGAAATTGACCCACCCAAATATCCTATCGGTCCAACTTCGCCTAGCTGGAACTCCTATCCGGACGAGCCAGGCACCGTCGACGAGTTATTGGCAGAGATGGACGTGCATGGGGTGGACTGGACGGTGCTGGTGCAGACCAGTTGGTCCACTTGGGACAACGGCTACATCGCTGATTCGGTAGAACGCTTCCCAAACCGCTTCGTTGGGCACGGTCTGATCGATCCGCAGGACCCGAACAATGCGGAACAAGTGCGCTACTGGATAAATGAACGGGGGTTGGTAGGCTTTCGCTTTCACCCGATGTACTATCCCGACGAAAAGATTTTGTTGACCCGTCAGAATGAACCGATGTGGGAAGAGATTGCTTCGCTGAATGCGGTTATTCAATTTCATCTGCGGGCAGAGTTTGCCGATCAGGTCGCAGCGATTGCAGATCGATATCCTTCCCTAAAACTGATTCTTGACCACATGGGCTACCCTCAGATTAATGCGGGCGAAGCGGAGTTTCAGCCAATCGTTAATCTTGCCCGGTACGACAATATGTATTTGAAACTATCTGATGTGGCCGGTCGCTCTAGCCAGGATTTTCCTTACACAGACGTGCATCCATTCATCGAGAGACTCGTAGGTGCCTTTGGAGCCGAGCGGATGGTGTGGGGGACGGGATACCCAGGTCATCACCGTCTCAAGCACAATTGGCCAACCCTGGATCAGGAGTTGCGGCTTGTCCGGGAAGGTCTGCCTTTCCTGACGAATACCCAGCGCGAACGCATTTTAGGCGGCACCGCGGCGGAGATTTGGGGGCTGAAATAGCATGTAAGGCTTACACAAGATAATAACCTTTGGTGTGAGTAGGTGAGGAGGTCGTTTCCACCCCAATGAACCTATAAGCTAACTGTTTTCACGTTTCACTCTTGTTCCGAACTCGATAATCAGGAATTATCATGAATCAAGACAATTTCCCAGATGTTATTGGAATTGGCGCATGCACAGCCGATATGCTGTTTGTCGTTCCCCAACTGCCGGCATTTGGTAGATCGTGGCGTGCTTCTCAATACCTTCGCCAATCCGGTGGTCCTGTTGCAACGGCACTCGTCACCCTTGCCCGGCTGGGTGTTTCCACCCGTTTTGTTGGAAGAGTCGGTGATGATCCTGAAGGTATGTTCATCCGCGAAGAATTTCGGAAGGAAGGCGTAGATGTCAGCCGATTGATGCTTGAACCGAACGTCTTCTCCCGCGCTGTGCTCGTTCTCGTTGATCAGACCACCGGTGAACGTTGCTTCACCTCCCGTCGGGAGACCAACACCCCCTTGGCCCTATCAGATCTGGATCGCCAAGAGATTGCATCTGCTAAGGTCCTGCACCTTGACAATGCGGATGAAGCCTCGGTCCAAGCGGCGAAATGGGCGAAAGCAGCGGGCGTTACTGTGGTGTTAGATGGCACATGGCACAGTGAAGTGCTTACCAAGTCACTATTGCCGTTGGTCGATGTCCCCATCGTATCAGAAGCTTTTGCACAGGGATGGATGCCCGGTGCGTCGCCCGAAGCAATCGTGCAGCGACTTTGCGAATTTGGCGCGCGTATCGCGGTCGTGACGCTTGGCGAGCGGGGTTGTGTTGCAAAATGGGAAGCGGGGCTCCTTACGTTTCCAGCCTTCCCCGTTGATGTGGTAGATACCACCGGGGCAGGGGATGCGTTTCACGGTGGGTTTATCTATGGCGTCTTGCAGGATTGGAGCGTTGAGGAAATAGTCCGGTTCGCTTCGGCGGTCGCGTCGCTCAACTGCTGTCAACTCGGTGGGCGCACCGGTTTACCAACAGTGGAAGAGGTTCATCAATTCTTGGAAACGTTTCCTATAATGGATAGCTAATAAGCATGGAGTGCCCAGGGCGTGTTGACATTTTGCTATTGCCAATTAGATAGAAATCTTTAACGGAGATGGGTTCAATTTTAGGAGTTACGTACTTGAGTTTGTAATACCGCAATTCAACCCGCGTCACCATAGACCATAAATCGCTCAACAGTAGCAGGCATACTTGGAGTTAACTGTCACCGCCCGCCGAATACACCCACCCCTTTACTATTCCTCATCCCGTTCCTCGCCTGACCCTAGAGAATATATTTGCTGATATCCTCGTCCTTCACAATTTCAGATAACTGCTCTGTGACGTAATCGGCATTGATTGTGATCGATTCCTCCCCTAGGTCTGGAGCATTGAAGGAGAGTTCATCAAAGAGCTTCTCCATGATGGTATGGAGCCGGCGTGCCCCAATATCTTCCACCGATTCATTCACCTGAAAAGCCAAGGCAGCAATTTCGTCAATCGCATCATTAGTAATGGTCACGTCGATACCTTCCGTTTTCAACATGGCGATATACTGCTTCTCTAGCGCGTTCTTCGGTTCGGTGAGAATACGTTTGAAGTCCCCTTCATTCAAGCTTGTCAGTTCGACACGAATTGGGAAACGTCCCTGCAACTCTGGAATGAGATCCGAGGGCTTGGAGACATGAAACGCACCGGAGGCGATAAATAAAATGTGATCGGTACGAACCATACCGTGCTTTGTCATCACCGTACTTCCTTCGATAATCGGTAGGATGTCGCGCTGAACACCTTCTCGCGAAACATCGGGGCCTGACTTGGATTCACGTCCGGCAATCTTATCGATTTCATCCAGAAAAACGATACCTGAGTTTTCCACGCGCGCAATAGCCTCACTGACGACATGGTCCATATCGATCAGCCGCTCCGCCTCTTCTTGCACAAGGATCTGACGGGCTTCAGAGATAGCTACACGGCGCTTCTTCTCCTGTTTAGGCAGAATACTCCCAAACATATCCTTCAAATTGATATCCATCTCCTCAATGCCACTTGGAGAGAAGATTTCAACAAAAGGAACCGTTCGGTTGCTTACATTAATTTCGATAGGCTTATCTTCCAGCTTTCCATCTCTCAGTCGTTGACGAAACTTTTCCCGCGTCCGTAGATATCTTTCCTGCTCCTGTTCACTGACTTCTGACCGTTCAGTTACATCAAGCTGCTGGCCTGCTAATAATTGCTCCATCCCGTCCGAACCTGCGTCCGCTTTATCCTCATCACTAATCTCGACATTTTTTTCAGCAGACTCAGGGCTCATCTTTGACCGCGGCGGCGGTATCAAAAAATCTAAGAGCCGTTCTTCGGTGAGTTCAAGGGCTTTTTCCCTGACTACCTCCGCCTGTTCCGCCTTCACCATATTGACTGCAAGGTCTGCAAGATCCCGAATCATCGCTTCTACATCGCGCCCAACATAGCCAACTTCCGTATATTTTGAGGCTTCTACTTTAATAAATGGTGCTTCTACTAAACGCGCCAATCGCCTCGCAATTTCGGTTTTTCCGACCCCTGTTGTTCCAATCATGATGATATTTTTAGGTGCGACTTCATCCCGCATGTCATCCTCAAGCATCTGTCGGCGGGCTCGATTGCGAAGCGCAATGGCGACTGAACGTTTCGCCTCCGCTTGACCAATAATATATTTATCGAGTTCTTCAACAATCTGTTTGGGGGTCAGGGCATCTGCTAATGTTTTTGGATTTGATGAAGAATTGAGGGTTGCCAATGTGTACCTCCGTTTTTTACATCTGTTATTGAATAGCAATAATTCTAAAATTAAACCTCAAGTGTTTCAATTTCAATGCTGCTATTGGTATAAACGCAAATGTCGCTGGTTATTTGTAACGCTTCTTCAACAATTTCTTTGGCGGTGAGCGAAGAGTGCTTCAAAAGTGCTCTGGCGGCAGATAGAGCGATAGAACCGCCGGATCCAATACCTAAGACCCCATCATCTGGCTCAAGCACGTCGCCGCTCCCGGAGAGGAGATAGCCCCTTTTGGCATCTACTGCGACCAACAACGCTTCTGTCCGACGGAGGACGCGATCGCCTCGCCAATCTCTTGCAAACTCAACAGCCGCTCTTTGAAGATTACCGCGATACTGATCCAATTTTTTTTCAAGATTCTCAAACAGAGTGAGCGCGTCCGCCGCTGAACCGGCAAAGCCTAACAGTACCTGACCGTTATAAGCACGACGAATTTTCTTCGCTCTATGTTTAATTGCGGTATCTCCTAAAGTAACTTGTCCATCGCCACCGATGGCGATTTGATTGTTCCGCCGTACTGTAAGAATTGTTGTCGATTTAATCATTATAACTCCTTAGGCCTAAAGCGTGCGGCAAACACAACAACGGTTTCCTTCAATGTGATATTCCAATGAAGCGAAACAACATAAAACAGAGAAGCTGCATTATCCCGATAAAAAGGCCGCACCGGATACCTCCCACAACGACATGGTGTCTACGGAAGTAGTAAGGGGAAAGCAAAAAGGTCAGAGCAAGTGCTATCGGAACACAAACCGGAACGGAGCCGATATAGGGAACATAGGAAAAGCGGATTGCATTCCAGTTCCATAAGCGTGCAGAGCCAAATTGGTCGAAAACAGTGCTGCCCACAAACGCAACGCTGCCAATAACCACCGCGGGGATATAGGGCTTTTCCCAACTTGCATTGAGACGATGATAGATGTAGATGATTATAGTTATGGCAATCATCCAAGTTAGGAGTAAACTTAAGGGCACGGCGGCTATCCGAATATCGCGCAAGCTTAAATAGGAGAGCAGCTTAACATTTTGAGAGAACAACCAATCCAGTGGAATATAGGTAATTGCTGCAATTGCACCAAAAATCGCGCTACGTGATAGATACGAGAGCGGGTTCCATGGGCGACTCGCATAACCAAACAGCCCCACCACCACGAGCACGTTCAGATAAAGCAACCAGGTTGAACCGAGCTTAGCATTTATCAGAAATGTCAAAAAAGTGGTGATACTTGCAATAATGACAGCTTTATCGGTTTGGGTGATGGTCATTGGGAATCAGGGTCAGGGCTTAGTGGTCAGGAGCTGAGGGTAAGTCTAAATATTAATTAGCGTCCAGCTGCCAATCGGTCAGCGTGCCATGTGGGCAGCCCAGCTTCGCGGATTTTGCACTGTGTGGCTTGAATATCGTATCCAACCCGCTTTATACAAATGGTGTTTTCGTCGGTATCAAGGAGACCAAAACTTGCCTTGGGATTGAGATCGCGTGGTTGGCCAACGGATCCGGGATTAATTAGATACTGCTTATCTTTTGAAAGTCTGTAGTAAGATTCATCCTCTTCTGGACAATACTGAGAGAATTTTGATCCCGTCGAATAGATCATCGGAAGATGGGTGTGTCCATAAAATACGATCCAACTTTCGCTTTGATGCAGGATTGATCGTGCGTCCCAATGGGTTAGGATGTAAAAATCCTCATCGTGAGGGCTGCCGTGTGATATTTGAATCCCCTGTTCTAGCGTTATCGGTCCCTGAGGCATACACCCCAAATACGCTTCGTTATCTGGCCGTATCTGCAGACGCGACCACATCGCACTAGTGTAAGCAAGGTGTTGGAAATTGCTGCCATCTTCGATGCGAGCAATAACCTTATCGTGATTCCCTCGAATCATCGCGTCGGGCTTGAGGTGTTTCAATCGGTCAACAGCTTCATTTGGTTGGGCACCGTAGCCAACGATATCACCGAGAAAAATAATCTTATCAACTTGCTCCTCAGCAATTGCCGATAAAACGGCATCAAATGCTTCAAGATTTGCATGAACATCGCTGAAAATAAAGTATCGCATTAGTTTATCCCGAAGAGGGCTACATTATAGCGTATCCCCTCTAGCACCGCAAGATCAAAAACTAATCCACAATACCTCTATGAACTAGAGGAAGATAATTGCTAGGACTCAATAAACAACTTATATCATAGGACCTACGCAGCCGAACGCCCAAAGCCTCGTAGTTCGACGATTTATGATCGCACACCGACGCCCGATGAAGCGGGCAGCTACAGTCAGGCCTTAGGTATGTGAGTAGTGCTCATAAAGGAGCAGGCACACTCCGTCCTGCCGTAAACCAATATGGCTGGCCTAACACCCAACTGCCATTAAAATACCAAACATAACTGAAAAAACAAAGCACTCCCAACCCCGTAGGTAGGGCCTCTTGCCTCATCTCCCGCCTGAGCCCCCTATCCGTACCCGTGCAATCCGCATCATCTGTTTAATCCGCAATTCAGACTATTATTATGAGCACCCCTCAGGTATGTAGTAGGGTGATTTATCACCCGTTGGGACGCGTTCTGTACCCCTGCTGCCCGCATCATCTGCTGAATCCGCGATTCAGACTATTATTATGAGCACCCCTCAGGTATGTAGTAGGGTGATTTATCACCCGTTGGGACGCGCAATGAACGCGCTACTACAAACTGAAATGCGTAAGTCCTATATCAGAAACTCGTACAGGTCAAAACTTAGATCACTGCGATGTGGAAGTGGTTGATCGGTGCTTTGTGCGTTCAGAAAAATTGCCATCAGAAACCGATTGATTATAACAGGAATCTCAATGATCCGCAAGTGAAATTAAAAGAAACGATAGGGGGTACAAGTTTTTCGCTTCGCTCCGTCTGGATTGCCAAATCTCAATCCACTGATAGGCGTCTGAATCGCGGATTCAGCAGATGACGCAGATTGCACGGCACGCGGAGTGTGCCTCCTACTTTATGGGCACCACTCAAAACTAAATGCCCCCAGGGTATCACTGGGATTGGCTAACCCAATTGAAGCCGAATTGACAGGTCAATACGGTTTAGACCGACGCTGTCCTAAGTAGAGAACGTAATATACTCCCGAACTTAAAGGGTTGATTAAATTTACCCGTCGTATCTTACGCAACACGCAAGATATTCCATGTTAGTAGCCCACCTTCACTTAATCACCGCAATTTTGCCAGTCTTTTTCAGATCTTCAAATTCCATCACATAGATATAAATTCCGCTGGTTATCTCCGTTGCAATATAATTGAGAAGTAACCATTCCCTACGACCAGCATCGGAAGCGGTGACAGTCAATCTATCAAGGTGCTCTCCATTCGTATTATAAATTTCAATCGTTGTCCCGGTGGGGAGGCGATCAAACGTGACAGCACTCTTGTGAGATTCGCCGGGGCGCACAGGATTGGGGTATACTCTTGCTCGTGAAAAATCCTTAAAATCGTTGAAATCCGTTTCAGGAGGCACCTCAAATGTCTGGGTTGCCTCTAGGGGGTTTATAGGGTTCCGATCTGTATCTCGAACGTTTGAAACGGTAATTTCATAGGTGTGCCCGGGAACCAGATCCACTGCTCGGAAGGTGAGGATAGCTCGCTTTCCCATGTGATCTCGAATTACGGATACAGGGTTAGTGCCAGTAAGTTGCTTTGGTTCCCGCAAGAGATAGAGGCGTCGATTACCCGCGGAAGGTCCCATCTGTTTGTCATAAGTAACGGCGACTTGGCTGTGTTGGATGTACGCTGCCGCAACCAGTTCGGGTGGGGTGCGAGGAGTGACAGAGACCGGCTCGGATTGGGCGGATTCAGTCCCAGTTTCATCCTTTGCGGAGACAGTGTACCAGTAGGTTACATCCTTCTGCACTTTCCGGTCAAGAAAGCCCACAAAATCTAGGTCTTTGGCGATGGTTTCAAAGTGGGAGGGCACTTCATCTGATTCACCAATTGCTTTATAAACAGTATAAGATACCGCTCCCTCTGGCGTTTCCCAATCAATCCGAACTGCACGTACACTGAGCGGCGTGGCAGATAGCCCATACGGTTGAATGTTCACAACGCTATTTGGATTACTGGCGTGGACGTGTGCGAATGTAAGTAGGTTTTCTGTGTTGTTAAGATAAAGTTCGTTGAAGTTGTCCCTATTCAGATCGGCAAGGAATAAGCGGGGCGTTTCCCAAATTTCGTGATGCCAGATTGGGACGAAGCTTGACGGGACCTGATCCCCATTTAAACCATTCCTCCATTTGAACACATAAACGCTTGGATTTGCAAGTATCACCAGTTCATTGTGTGAGTCACCGTCAACATCGCCGATTGCGACACTGTTTCCTTTCAAGTGGAACGGAGCGATTACCTGTGACCATATTGATTGATAGCGCGAAACGTGACTACCCCCGGTTTGGAGGGTAGTGCCAGCAGGCGGGAAAGCGGTGAATACATGATATTGCCAACGCGGCAACATCGAAGGCAAATCTTCTTCCAATACGGTTCCCCCGATGACGAACTCAGGAATGCCATCTCCAGTGAGATCGCCTGCCGCAAGTTGATAAGCGTTTTCGACATCAATTTTCATCCGCCACGTTTCAGCCAGCAGATTGTCCCCAACGGATTCGTAGATGAAGAGTTCGCCCTCGCTATCTCCTACGATTAACTCCGGGATCCCGTTCGCATCGAAATCGCCGATTGCGAACTGTTCTCCGAAAACGTTGGAACCCGCTGTCTCATTCTTGATGACGAGCACCTCATCATAGCTATCGTTCCCGCGGTTTTCAAAGATGCGGATACTGTCGTTAGCATTGTCTGCCCCGACAATCTCTTGCCTGCCATCGCCATCTAAATCTGCAATCTGTCCTGATGAGAGATAAGGGGTTTCCCAAATAATCTTTTCCGGATAGCCGTTTTGTGTCACGCTTTCGACAAGGAAGAGCTGTTCCTTCGTGCCGGACAATATCTCTAACAGTCCGTCGCCATCGGTATCGTCAAAAGCAAATGGCTTAGAATTGATTACACCAGTATGTCGAAGTTGATAAACGCCGGCACTAGTCCGTTCATGGATTTGGATTCCAGCAGCAGCGTCGGCCGTGATTGGCAGTCCGACAATTTCAAGCAGGCCATCCCGATCGAAATCCGCAGTGACACCGCCTAGGTGCATTGGAGGGAGTGTGGTTGAGGTTCCGATAAATCCGTTTGGCGAAACAGATCCGCTGATAATCTCCGCACGATAAAATTTTCCGTCGTTGTCGTCTACTGATTCCAAGCCCGCATCGTTACGAGAGGTGATGAATAAATCGTAACTGCCTGTATCAAGCGAGAGTGAAAAGAAATGTTCCCTGCTTGCAGAATTCTCCTCGATTGGTCTAAACGGAGCAGTGGCTTCACGAGCACGTTGGCTCAATGTATTGATTGTGAAATCATCCGTTGACCAAGAGACGACGGTGGCATAGTTGCCCTTTGTCATCTGATTCTGCACCCTTACATTCCGCACTTGAGGCGGCGTTCGGTCTACGGAGACGACAACCTCGTCCCGCAGAACTTTTCCTTCGATGTCACTGACTTCAAGGCGAACAGTGTAGATGCCTTCTGCTATGGCGGAGGTTTCCCAGAAGAGCAGGGTCTCGTTGGTCTTCTGTCGCTGAGAAGGTGCATTGATGGGTTGAAACACTGTTGGGACAGTTGATAGACCGTACAATAACTGCCATCTATCAAATTTGAATCCGCCGGCGGTGCCAACAATTTCGATCTGGTTTGAGCCGCCGGTGTGAGTTTCTGGTGAAAGAATGCGGGCTTGTAAGGAGCCACTCGCCATCAAAGCCCGCGCTGCGTTCAGATTGCCCGCATCAACGAGTTCCGGGCTTTCCGTAATTGGGTCGGTGGTCGAAAGTAGAATCTGCCGGACCTCCTCATGCGTCAGACTGGGACGCTTCGATATAATCAGCGCAGCAACCCCGGATACATGTGCAGTTGCCATTGATGTGCCAGAGAGGGGGCGATATCGATTATTGATATGTGTACTTAAAATCACATTGCCCGGTGCACCGATGTCAATAGATGCACCAAAATTGGATTGGTAAAACCTCTGCTTGTGTTGCTGAGTTGTGGCAACAGAAATCACCTTGCGATAGCCGGCAGGGAAAATGGACTCATCTTCAGACGCGTTTCCCGCTGCGGCGACCATGAGGACTCCCCTCGCGTAAGCGTAATCCACAGCATCACGAAGCACAAAGGAACGCTCATGGCCGCCCCAACTCATGTTGATAACCCGTGCACCGTTGTCCACGGCATAAATAATCGCAGCTGCTGAACGATCGTCTCGTATTCCCGCTACGCCGGCACCTCGAATCGGCATCAATGTGCAATTCCACGCGATACCAGCAATCCCTACATCGTTATCTACCGTCGCCCCCACGATTCCAGCGACATGTGTCCCATGTCCCGATTCGTCAATTGGATCATTATCGCCATTTTGGGAACCTTTGCTTCCATTGCTATTTGATGGCTCCGAAAAATCCCAACCGTGTACATCGTCGATGTACCCATTATTGTCGTCGTCAACTCCGTTGTCGGGGATTTCGCCAACGTTGATCCAGGTTTGTGAGGCAAGATCTTCGTGGGTATAATCGAAGCCTGTGTCCACAATTGCGATTATGACTTCCGGATCGCCCTTCTCAATTGCCCACGCCTCCGGCATATCGATTAGCGATAGACTCCACTGTTCCTCATAGAGTGGATCGTTAGGGATAATTTCGGAAGCCTGTGTCTGGCGAATGTAATTGAATTCGACTGCCTCAATCAACGAGTGTGCAGCGTAGGCCGCTTTGAGGGTATGTAGATCGGCGGGGATCTGGAAGCGCAGTAGATAGATGCGTTCAAGGTTTGGGTTGGATTCCGAGTGGGCGATGTGCGGAAAGAGACGGTAGACCGACCGAACTCCCATCTGATTGTGGAGTTTTTGTAACGGTGCTTTGGCATGAAGGCGTTCCAATTCAGCGTGCGCTTTGGGCGTCACGCGAATCAGAAGCTCCCCGGGCGTGAATTGCGAGCTGTCGGAGCTTGGGAGGGAAAACGCGTTCCATGGGCCGATGGCTGTTGATAGGGAAAGCAGTAATAAGGTCTGTAGCAAAGTCGGAATTATCCACCAAAGCCGACGTGAAGTTCTATCAAATTTTTCGTTCACAAAAATCTTTCCTTGCATACTAATTAACGACATACGGAGTATGCCTACTGCCTTAATTGCATATTTCCCTGTTAATCTGCGAAAAATTGGAGTGCGATATTTCCCACCGAAAGAACTTACCTATTATAGGTAGAAAAAGATTCGTTTCCTGATTCGATCAGGATTTACATCCACTTAACCAAGTGGTATAATTTAACATATTATAGCAAAAATTGGCAAAGGGAGACACATACTATTATGGAACTTTACGAAGCGGTTAGTCCACTTGATTTCAGATACTACGGGGGCAGTGAAGCCGTTATGAAAAAACTACTGCCCTACGTCTCGGAAGCCGCCTACGTCAAATATCAAGCTAAAGTCGAGGCTGCATTGGTGCGAACACTTGCCAAGCACGACATCTGCTCCCATGAGATTGCAGATGAAGTTGAACGGGCATCCGAAGAAATTACAGCGGCAGAGGTGTACGAAGAACAGTCACGCATTCGACACAACATCCGTTCGCTTGTAAATGTGATTCGACGGAAGATTTCTCCTGAAGCGCGTCCGTATGTTCACCTGTTCGCAACGTCAGCGGACATTCTTGATACCGCTACAGCGTTACGCTTCAAAGACCTGACGCAGAAGGTGGTTCTTCCGGACCTCATTGAACTTGAGAATAAGCTCATAGACCTTGCGCGGGAACACGCAGAAACGGTGCAGATTGGACGGACGCATGGTCAACATGCAGAACCGATTACCTTTGGTTACGCCATCGCACTTTACGTCAGTCGAATCGGGAATCGGATTGAACTGATAGAACGGGCAAGCCAAAATCTACGCGGACAATTCTCAGGTGCAGTGGGAGCGTTCAATGGACTTTCGCTCATTGTGGCGCAACCAGAGCAGCTGGAGGCGGCCCTACTCGCGGAACTAGGATTGAGGCCATCGGATACACACACTTCGACGCAGTGCGTTGAGCCCGAGTTTATCACTGACCTTGCCTATGCAATTACCTCTGCGTACACCATCCTCGCAAACTTTGCAGATGACATCCGCCATCTCTATCGCACAGAAATCGCCGAGATCAGCAAGCAGTACGATCCCCAGTTGGTTGGCTCATCAACGATGCCACACAAGATCAATCCCGAAACGTTTGAGACAGTGAAGGGGCTCTGGAAAGCATTTGTGCCGCGCATGACGACGGTGTTTATGGATCAGATTCTGGAGCATCAACGCGATCTTACTAACTCCGCGTCGAGCCGCTTCCTGACGGAACTTTTTACGGCGTTTGATTATTCGATTTATCGTTTAATTCGCGCGTTAGGGGAGATGGATGTGAAGGTGGGTAACATGCAACGCAATCTTGAAGAGAGTGCCGGCGACACAGTGGCTGAACCGATCTATCTTTTAATGGCATATTACGGATTCCCTGATGCTTACGACCACACCCGCAAACTTGTCGCTCAAGTGCATCAGACAGGACAACAGTTGACGGACCTCCTATGGACGGATGAGACACTGCAGCCGTTCCTCGAAAATCTGACTCCCATACAACAAGAAGCCCTCCGTGACCCAAAGAAATACATTGGCACCTCCGTGCAGCGAACACATGCGACCTGTGACGAATGGGAAAAACGAGTGCAGCACATCTTGACCAGGTTCTGTTGACACTTGACAGCATTTTGGGCAGCCCCCTCTAATCCCGAATACCCACTCGGTTCTCTTCCCCCTGCTTGCGGGGGGGTTAGGGGGTGGCTTGGGTCTGTAGCGGTAACCCCAAGGGGTGCCCTTGGTAGGGTAATTCAAAAGGTATATCCAAGTCCAACCTGCATAGTGGTGAAGTTTCGATTGCCTAAGTACAATTTGCCATATCCAATCCTCAGATTCAATTCGCGGATTATGTAAACACGGGCTCCTATTTCATAGTGATAGAGATCTGTCGTGTCATAATCTGACCGTAATTTAATTGAACTTGTGGCATCAATTACAATTTTTTCATGCGGATAGAACTTCAAACCTGCACCAAGAATAGGTGTCACGTGAGCTGATCTCGCCGCGGGGCCTTTAGCAAAAAAATTCTCGTACTCTGCAATGCCACCCAGAAACGTCAATCCAATATTGCTATTTTCTAAAGTGGGCCCCCACTGAACAATTGCACTCAAGTTCGTTCGATCTGGATGAGACAAATCTAGTCGTGCACCTAGCGTTGGATGCGTTTTACCCTCACGTAGGTAAGCGAGCCTGAACATATTACCCCCATCCCAATCAGAAGTAGAAGCGTCGTTAGCAGCGACACTTGCCCAGATTCCTTGATATACCAGATTCCTTGATATATTTGGGGAGACCGGTTTGACTAGAGGAAAAGGAGGCGGCCCCCCTGCACCGGGCTTTCCAGGGGTACCCGGTTCAATTGGAGTAACCCACTCTTCATCTTCAAGAGTTTCTTTATCTTCTTGCGGCTCTTCCACTGGTTTTTGCGGAACCGCTTCCAGTCTAATGTCTATATGTCTCGATTCCGATTGGCTTTCGTTTCCCGCTTCATCAGTTGCGGTTAAATAATACTCTACGGATCCAGCTTGCGTGAATGTAATATTTTTAATGTACATATCCGAGGATCCTTCTTTGAACAGTTTTTGGATTTGGTCATTGGGTGCTAAAAAATAAATACGAACTTCCTCTACAACGCTGTTATCTATCACCTCTGCTCTGACGGTGGTTTGTTGATTGACTCTGAATTGGGCACGTTCAGGTGGATTTAGTAGATCAATACTTGGAGGCTTATCATCAAAAATAGAGATTTGATAATGACGGTTTTGGGTGGCCGGCTGCCTAAACATCAAACGGTTCTCATATACGACCTCAATGTAGTACCCAATCGAACCAACGTATTTTTGTGAAGGTAAACCCACCTTGTAGATCCACGTCGATGATTCGGATTGCTGATCCCACAAACGCATATCTTGATTGTTCTGTTCTAATTCATTGCCGTCTCTATCATAGGTCTTGTAGTTGATCGTAACCTGTTGGGGACCTTTAGAGCTGATTAGATTCAATGTAAGTGGGATTCTTTCGCCGACGGATATTCTTGAAGGAGAATCATGCTCCACAATGGGTGGTATCTCAAGATATAGTACCTCAGGGCGATTGGGTTCGATTGCAATCGTTTTCCTTTGGGATTTCTCTCCATAAATGCCTTCTACAATATAGTTGCCCCTAAGTAACCTGCTGCTGACGATTCCAGTGCCTAACAGTTTCCTATCAGTTCCCGTGCCATAAATCCAGATCTCCGTTTGGGGTAGCAAAGAGATTACGGTCAATTCACCTGTTAATTCTTTGCGTACTTCGTCGAGCACCTCAGCAAAAATTGGGTGATCTTTCCCTACCCTTGGCGGCAATTTTTGATTTGGATTGTGGCGAATTGATTCTCGGAATTGCTCTCTCACTTTGTCATAGCCTTCACCGGATCCCCGTTTTGAGCAGCCTAAGTAAAGATAGGCTAGTGCTTGCTGTTCCGAATCTTCAAGCTCTCGTATGGTTGAGCTTAAGACTTTGATTGCCTCATTGTATTTTGCCTGTTCATATAATTTGATTCCTTTTTTAAGCCCGTCATGACGGGCACGGGGTTTCGGTGGCTCCAGCTTTGGTGGATCCTTTGGAGGTTTAACCGGTTTCGGTTTGACGGGTGATGGATCGCCTTGGGGCTTGACCGGTTTCGGTTCGACAAGTGGTGGATTGACCTTGGGTTTGACCGGTTTTGGCTTGATAGGCGGAGATCCGACCTTGGGTTTGACGGGTGTCGGCTTAACGGGGGTCGGAGTGATTGGTATATTAGCCAGTCGCTTGAGATCATTTACGGGAATAGCGAAATTGAGATTTTGTGCATCTCCACGAGAACTGACAGAGATACCAATGACTTCACCGCTTTCGTTTAGGACGGGACCGCCACTGCTCCCCGGCGAAATCGGGGCTGTCATCTGGAGTATTTTGCCTCGAACTACTGGTCGAATTGCACTGATAATACCATTCGAGAATGTACCTTCCAATCCCTGTGGATTGCCCGCCACATAGATCTGCTCACCAATTTGAACCGCATCACTGTCACCAAGGGGGAGCGCAGGTACGTCGATCCCTGTACCTTTTACGTCTCTGACTTTTATTATTGCCAGATCTTTCTCCTTATCAGAGCTAACGATATCCTCAATGGCGTATATTTCGTCCTTTCCAACCAACTTCGCGCCTCCGAGTGCACCCTCATTTAAGATAGGTTCGATAACGTGATAGTTAGTTGCAACCCGGTTGGAGCCAACGAAAAATCCGCTACCACGACCAATGCTCCCGCCCTCAGTATTTATGATATACAGGTGTACCGTAGAACCTAAAGCGATTTTAGCAATCTCTTGGGGAGTCAGGGCAGCTGCCACAGCTATTCCGTAGAACAGCATAAGTCCCCCAACTATAAAACTCAGTAATAATTTTTGCTGACGTTGCATAAAATTGTATCCTTTTACAGAAGTACGCTCTTAAATACCATCATTGATTTAAAAAATCGTGTGAAATTGCCTTTTCATCTTTCCATGCCTCGTAAGAGAAGATTTTTTCTTTCCCACGATACATTAACTTGATTGCTGTCCCAATCGGGACTTTCAGATCGCCTGGTATCGGAGTAATGTTAGAATTTCTTCCGTAGGGTTCAGGGGGTATTGTGAAATCTCGTGCCCGTGGCTCCATGAAATAACCGTTTTCAGGTAGCTTTATGAAAACTCTTGCCCATGGTATAGCGTTAATAGAGATAGGTACAGTTACAGGTGTTGCCCTGCCCGGACCTATTGGAGCAGGCTCCCCCTCCTGAGATATTCGCGAGGAATCCTCGCTCCAAGATATTATAAAAATAATTAGACCAGTAGTAACAATGACGATAGCAATGGCGACAATTATAACCAATCTAACCATACCTAATTCTCCTTTGCTAAATGAGATTTGGTGTTATGGAGAAGTAGATGGCGCGTTTAGATAACACCTGTTGAAAGGGGTTGCTCCGTTTCTTAATTTATCCCTCAATCACTTTACGGAAGCAGTGGATGCTGAAATCCGTACTGTCCGCAACACTCCACGCGCTGAAGGCATCGAACGAATTTATCTCCCCGGTGAGCTCGAGTGACTGCACTATGTAGGATATTTTGCGTAGCGGCATCCCACTGCATCCAACTCACCTAAAATCACTGGTAACGCTCGCGGTCGGGTTGGAGGTTGAAATCTTTTAGCGGTAATGCCTACGGTCTATACCCCGATCGATCCGTATTCCCTCCGTACTTCATCGTATAAATCAGTAAGTTTGTCATAAAGCGATGGACATCTTTCGAGCGACGCATCCGCAACATAGTGCGGCTTTGAATCTCCACCGTCTCCATTGCACACAAATAGTCTTTGCGATTATAGACAACCCCAAGCCGATTGTTAATAGTGATACCTTTTTGGTATTTGAACTGTGACGGTTTGGGATGGTTTTCAGATCTCCAGAAAACATCACCACCTGTCGGCGGTCGGGGGAGATCATAGTAGATACTATAGATTTTATGGGTGTGCATCAGGCTCTTCAGTGGATATTCAGGAAAGATTCTGTATAACTCATTAGCAACCGTTGCGGCGAACAAGCCGTTGAACCCACAGTCATCGAAAAATAGCATCCCGCCTCGTTCAACGATATACTTCCGCAGTGCTGCGCGTTCTTCTGAGGAAAAATGTGCCGCCAATGGTGCATCTTTGCGATCCGGTGTGGCAAGATTGCGTCCAACAGTCATGTCCTTGTCGTGCCCCGTCATGATAACCATCGGAGCATTAAGAATGCGTGGATCAGTCATCCGAAGCGCACCTCCCGCATAATTCATGTCGGCGCGGAGCTCAGTGTTCTCTTCGAGCCACTTTGCAAAACTCGGTATCGCGCTTGGATCTTGCCACCAGTCGGAAAGGGAGTGCTTAAGTCGAATCAGGCGAATATGTCCACGAATCTCGATACCTTCTCCCTCTAGGACTGCTCCCAAGCGATCTTCAGGGACTAGGTTTTCATCCGCCAACTCAAGTGCCTCATCTGGGGCAAGTGCTAAATCTGATCTTGAGGAGGTGCTCTCGTCATTTTCTCCGTAGGCCTCTCCAATGATCGAATCCCTCGCATTTCTTCCATGACCAGACCGGGTATAACTCCCCCTATCGATTCTGGGCTCTTTGGGGGAATCGGGGAGGCGTCTTTCTGTGTCCCCACGTATCTGCATATCCAATTCTGCAACCTTTAGCGTAGGCAGTTCTTGGGTATTAGTTGCTGACAGTACCGGTACCACTACCTTTGCTCGAGAGGCAGTGTCGTTACGGACTTTGACCCGTTGAACCTGGCGAGTTTTTATCAATGTACGAGATTGGGGCGGCAATTCAACCCACTCTATGTAGATACCGTCGTATTCTACGATGTGCTCTTGGATCGACTGCATCACAAAAAACGCCACAATCAAATGCAATATGAGAGTGATAGTCAATGCCCGTACGTTCCATCCCCGATGTACGGTTCGACGCACATTATACCGCATATTGAATGCTGGTAAGTATCTGATTTCTTGCTTTTGTACCCCTGTTTCTGAGAAACGGGAGCGGACGCGAATCCGTGGTAAGTCTTTGGTCACTTGTCTTTGTCCTTGCAATGCAACGTGTGTCCTTTCCGACCGGGATTGGTTCATGAGTCCATTGCACAAAACGTAACGCAATGAGTAGTTATTGGCTTTTCTCTGAATTTAACGCAAAGTCACACCCCTTACCCCCTGCTTGCAAATTCCCCAACGCTTGCGGGGGGACTGAGGGGGGTGCGGCTTTGCGTTTTATTAGAAGCCAGTAACGACTTATCCCCATTTCATTATCTGTTATTTGTGCTCAAAGTATATCACAGAACCATGAGAAACTCAGAGAATATTCACGTAAATCTATCTACAAATTTACACTCTCAAAAATTATAGCACCCGTTCCAAAAGGGTGTCAATTGATTCCCGTTTATTTTCCGACGAATCATAATAGCATCTTTTGGTCGAATCATGCTATAATATTTCCTATATTTAATAAGAGAGGATTGTCAAGAGGGCACATTCAAAACAGAGATTGCTAGGCGCAGAAAATAATCATGTCAAACATACTATTTCCCACAACCGTCATCGGCAGCCTACCTCGACCCGCATGGGTGCGGGAGCTGATCCTTGATCGAAAGGAGGGGGCGGATGTGGCATCCTGAACATTCAAAAGCTGCCTATCCTATCCGTGAGAAATTGATGATCGATTGTGTGCCGATTTTGCGGCAGGAAATTGAGCTTCTCCGTGAAGCGGGGGCGGACACCGTGCAACTTGATGAGCCGTGGCTGAGTGCCATGGTTGATCCCGCCTTTCGAGAACGAGAGGACGTCTCTGATGTTCAGTATGAGATGGACCAGTGTGTGGATTTGATTAACCAAACACTGGACGGAATTGAGGGCGTTGATACAGGGATGCACCTGTGCCACGCGCACTTTGACCGTGAACATGGCACAGAAGGACCTTACGACCTAATCATGCCAGGACTGACAAAGGTCCGGCACAATTTCGATGGAGTATGCTATTCCAGTCGCAGGCGGTTTGGCGTCGCTGGCTCAATTTCCTGAGAATGCCCAATTGGGGCTTAGCTGCATTGACCATTGTAACCCGCAGGTAGAGACACCAGAAGATATAATAGCCCGGGTGGAGACAGCCATGCGCTATGTGGACAAAGAACGCATTACGCTGCATCCGGATTGCGGCTTTTCACCATCGGTTCAGAACCCTATGAATTTAGACGAAGCGTACCTGAAGCTAAAAGTAATGTGTCAGGCAGCAGAGCTGCTCCGTAAAAAACACGCCTGATATCAACCCTGAAGGGAGACTGAAATGACAACGCCGGAGGCAGACGCTGCAAGGCAACTTTACGAAGAAGCTGTGGTGATAGATTGCTTGAATGTGAGTAATTGGGAGAGCCCCGCTGTGTTCCAGAGCTTGCACGCTGGGGGTGTTACAACTATCAACGCTACTGTCGCAACGTGGGAAAACTATCAGGAGACTTTGGATAATATCGCCGCTTGGTTTCGCCGATTTAGGGAATACAACGACATTCTGGTACAGGTGAAGACTGTAGGCGAACTCCTCCAAGCCAAGCAGAACGGAAAAGTTGGTATAATTCTCGGTTCCCAGAATGCCTCTCCTATCGAGAATGATCTGGACCGACTCGCGCTGTTTCATGCGTTGGGGATGCGGGTCATCCAGTTGACCTACCATGAGCGGAATCTGTTGGGAAATGGGTGTTGGGAGCGTAGAGACGAAGGTTTGAGCAACTTTGGCCTTGACGCGATACGGGAGATGAATGCGCTGGGGATTCTGATTGACCTTTCCCATGTCGGCGATCGCACCACACTGGAGGCAATAGGACTGTCGGAAAAACCTGTTGCGATTACCCACGCGAACGCCCGTTCCTATTTCAACCATCCTCGAAATAAGACCGACGATGCGCTGAAATTGTTGGCGGAGCGGAAGGGCGTTATCGGTGCAACTTCTATTACCTCATTCTTGCCGACCCAATTTGAATCCACACTGGAGGACTATGTGGATGCGATTGAAGACATGGTGGAACGGGTAGGGATCGACCATGTGGGCGTTGGTACCGACTTTACACAGGATCAACCAGTCTCTTTCTGGGAGTATATTGGCGCGCAGCAGGGGACAAAATACCCGTCTACCTTTGTGAATCCAGCTGTGCGCTACGACCAGTTACCGATGTCTCCCAAGGGCTTTGACACACCCGACAAGTTTCCAGACTTGGGCACCGCGCTCTTAAAACGAGGCTACAAACCGGACGAGGTTACCAAAATCCTTGGCGGAAACTGGGTCCGGCTTTTTCGGGAGGTTTGGGTAGAATAACTCAAGTTGCTAGGTTCTGTTGCAGTGCGTGTGGGCACACAAGACAGGGACCTTAATGCTGCAATAAATCTGAGAACCCTCGCCGTGGGACACACGGAGCGGCTAAAGGCTTGTGGAGGTCCGTAAGACCTCAGTCATCGATGTAAGAATTATCGAACTAAGAAGATGGCATAGAGCAACTGCTACTGGTCAATCTATCATAAGAATCCCAAACATTTATCTTTGGGAGTACGTCAAAAAGACAATATACCATCACTAAAAATAAAGCGTCGCGTCAGGTAAAAGTAGGGAAAGGAATACCGATGGAATCAAGGCGAGGAATATATCAGGATGGCGAAGGTATTTCGTTTGCCGACATCACGCTGCGTCATCAAGATGGGCGGGCGTTGGGATCGGTTCGGATGCGGACAGCGGGACACACCCACACAGGTGTCGCTAGTTTTTCCGTTGCGGCTGAAGGACTTGAGTTGGTTTACGATGATGGATCATGGGACTGTCGAGAGTGGCAGTGGTGGAAGGACCACGGTCGCGGAGATGAGAAGTGGCCACGGCTTGTACCAGCAACCTCCGGCTACAAAGAACAGGGGAGCGAAATCTGCGTTACAAGTGAGTATACATGCGACAACATCCAGACCCACCAAGAATGGTTCTTCCAACCTCAAGACCGTGAGGACTTGCTCACATACAACTGCCGGCAAACAATCCGGAATTGTAGCCCCATCAATTTCGTTGAGTATGCCCAATTTTTTGCCTGCTATACCGAAACCAACAGGGAAAAAAGCCAATTCTATTGGTCTGCGGATAAACAGTTCAAGACTTTTGAAAGCCTCGGCGGCAGACATTTGGACGCTTATATCGTTGCCCCTGAATCAACCTTTGAACGCCTCGGGTCGATCCCGCACGCACTCAGGGGCGGGGGCAAAGTCGCGGATACTTGGTATCAACCGGTGTTAGTTGGGCAGCCTAGTCCAAAAGGTTGGCGTCACATCGTTTTCACCGAGCCGGCCGTGACAGCCGGACTCGCATCCGGAATGGGTGGCATCGCAATGGACTACATTGCCTATCCGGGGACGGGGATTTTTGAGAGCGGCGAATCCTTTTCGATTCGCATCCGGCACCACATCGTCAAAATGCCTGATTCCATTCAGGTGGATTTTGTTGAAGAACTTTGGGAGACATTTGCGGGAGATCTCATGGGCTAAGGTTGTACGCTTATGTATAGATTTCTTGATAGAATCGTGCTATAATATCGCCTACTCCGATGTGGCGCATCTTCCCCTAAAAACCCTGCCTGCTGAAAGTGGCTAGTCAGAATGGAGTGAACCAATGGAAACAAACCTTGAAAAACAAAGAGAGCAACTCATGCGGGAAGGATACGTCATTGTGCACAACATGATCCCGCCCGATGAATTAGAACAATTACGTGAAAGTGTTGACACCATTATCGATAAAGCCCCCTCTTCGAGCCGGATAACAGTGACCGAGTGGGTTGATAAGCAAACCGCCAACGCTGTGGAGTTCTATTTTGATGGCCGCACTCTAGACTTCAGCCGTAAACTGATGGACGCCCCTGATGTTGCCCCGTTAGGGATGTGGGTGTTGTGTCATTCAGGAACAGGTTGGCACCGTGACATCCATCCAATTGATATGGCACCACTTGATGGATTACAAGAAGACATTCGGCTCAATGGCCCGCCTTATCTTCAGTGGAATCTTGCGCTCTATGATGATAGCTACTTACACGTAATTCCCCGCAGCCACCTTCGACGCAATTCCGAAGCGGAAAGCAAAATGGAGCGTCGTATGGGAGTTGTTCCGCTGCCGGGAGAGACTACCGTAAATCTCAAACCCGGCGATGGCGTCGTCTACATCAACACCATCCTGCATAGTGCCACACCAAACGGCGATAACAAACGGCGGACGCTTCACTTTGGATACCAAGCCTTTGGTGCCGAAGGATTTACACATTTCTTCCTCCCCGCTACAATGGGCGTGGAATTTGTGGAACATTTGTCACCGTGGGCAGCCGAGAGATGCCACCACTTTGAGACGCTCCACGCTAAAAGGCACGACGACGTCGCATTTACACTCCGCGCCATCCTTAAGAAAGATATACATGCCTTTACAGAAGGATTGCACCGGATTCACCGCAGTGAACACGCCCGGATAACTACCTTAGTTGTCCTGTCAAAGATTGCTTACTTGATTCGCAAATATAAAGATTCTGATGCAGAGGAATATACCAATGGGCCCTGCATCCAACGCATGGCAGACCATTTTACTGTCGACGAATTGGAACAACTCTGGCAGCGATTCGCTGTCCTCGATCGCAAGCTCCAATCGGAGACAAAGCAGTACGAACCGCTGTTTCAGAGCGGTCCGATGAAGTACTTCTTTTACGACATGCCTCAAGATTTTGGTGTTGACGACTTTATCGCTAGTTGGAATTAATAGCCATCAGCCAATTGGAGGAATCAGTTTGTAGTAGCGCAATTTATTGCGCGTAGTTGAATTGATAGCTGTCAGGAGCTTGGTAGGCTGTTTAGGATGGATATAAATTTAGTAAAGGAGCACATCATGGCTCAACGTCTGGTCTATTTCAACGGGGAATTTATCCCCGAACGCGAAGCACGCATCTCTATCTTTGACTCTGCGCTAATGTTCGGCGATATGGTCTTTGAGGTGACCCGTTCTTTTAATCAGAAACCCTTCCGCCTACGCGAACACTTGGATCGACTCTACGGATCGATACGCTATGCGGAAATTGATTGTGGTCTTACCATAGACGAAATGGAAGCCGCTACCTATGAGACCATTGAGAAGAACTTACCCGCTCTCAATGGCTTCGACTTCCAGATTATGCACGATGTGACCCGAGGCGGTCTGCCACTTTATGATACTCTCATCAAAGAAGGTGATTCCCCTATCGTGTCCATCAATGTCCTCCCGCTCATCCGTCACATCGGTAATCAGGCTGACAAATATGAAACCGGCTCCCACTTTGTCATCACACCGCAGCAATCGGTGCCCTCACGCTATATTGATCCCAAAGCGAAAAACCGGAGTCGCATCTTCTACAAAATCGCTCAACTTCACGCGAGCAGGCTAGAGGAGGGCGCGATGGCACTGCTGACCGACGAGCACGGCTTCATCACCGAGGGAACAGGTAACAACTTCTTCATAGCTCGGGAGGGTGAGATTTTGACCTCAAAACCCAACGATATTTTGCGTGGTGTATCTCGGCACGCCTGTATGGACCTCGCCTCCACACTCGGCATCCCTGTCCACGAAGCTGACATTGAACCCTACGATGTGCGAGAGGCGGATGAAGCTTGGTGGACCAGTACCACCATTTGCATGATGCCTGTTACCCGTTTCAACTTTCAGCCAATCGGCGACGGAAAGCCCGGATCCATTTATCTGCGACTGCTTGATGCTTGGTCAAAGGAGGTTGGCGTGAACATCCCCGCCCAAGCGCGCCAATACGCTGAACTTGCTAAAACATGGACGCCCTAATTCCGTTTTTTGAAATCCTTTTGATAGAGAGGGAAATACGCACCTGGATAAAATTTCTGTACATTTGTAAGGTCTATTCGGATCAGTCGAGGGTGCCCACTGTCTGCCGCCTGTTTTAACCCTGATCCATAAGTCGAATCTTTGAAATCTTTTTATGGAAGACATAACTATGGGAAAATTAAACAATACGATGAACACCCCCGGATCGGCAGAGGGACCGGGACGGTTCTTAAAGTGTCGATTGCGAAACGGCGATGTTCTTGTCGGCGGTATGGTCGCCGAGCATCTCCGTCCATCGCTGGTGAAATTGTATGTGCAGGCGGGGTTCGATTTTATGTACATCGAGTACGAGCACGGCTTCTTCGAGATGACCACATTTGCGGATTCGGTCCTATGCGCCCGGGACAACAATCTCCCGGTTATTGCCAAAACACCGCAATTGGAACGTGCCGAAGTAGCAAAGCTGCTGGAGTGTGGCGTTGTTGGAATACAGCTGCCCCGCACCGAAACACGAGCGGAGGTCGAAACGCTGCGCAGCTACCTCAAGTTTCCCCCAGCCGGCACGCGGGCGGTCGCGCCCGGATATGGAAATAGCAGCTACCTTCAGCCAGCTGACTGGAAAACGTGGATGGCTGAGCAGGATGAAGAAACAACGCTAGTCGTTCATATCGAAACTCGACGCGCTTACGAAAATGCCGAAGAAATCATCAGTACGCCGGGGGTAGATATGGTCTACGTCGGTCCCGGCGATTTCTCTATTGAGATGGGACACCCCGGGGACTATGATCATCCTGAGGTGACGGGTCCAATGGGAGAAATTCTCCAAATCTGCAAGAAGCATGGCGTTTACTTTGGTACAACCGCATCCAACGCAAATGCAGCGCGAGAATGGGTGGGGCGTGGAGCACAGTTTTTCGAGACAGCAGATGAACTAGCTTTCATCCATGAAGCAGCATCTAACCTAGTAAATGAGTATCAGCAATTTACGCAGAGTGGCTAATCGCTATTAACATCCTGTATCGCTATTAACATCCTGTAAAGGAAACTATATCTAGGTTCTGTTGACATTTGACAAATTGAATCCATCTCCGCTCCGAGGATTTTCAATGGCAGACCCCCCTCTAATCCCGAATACCCACACGGTTGCTCTCCCCCTGCTTGCGGGAGTGGGGGTTCCTAGATTGCGTTATAGTCAGGGGGTTTTGTCGAGATATGAACCTTGATCGACTTACAGCATTTGTGGAATTGGCACCAGCAAAATGTCAACACGCCCTAGCAACTTAGGTTATTATAACAGATGGTCGCCGGTGGACCAAGAATGGAACAAGCGAATAAAATCCAGAGCGAGTAGGGAAAGCATCTGTAAAAATAGGAAAAATAAGGGTTGAAAAGCATCAAGGTAAAGCTGCCATTCCCAGAGGTTCAGATTGATTACATGCAAGAAAGCGATCTGCCGGTGGTAATGGAGATTGAACGTAGTTCATTTTCCTCTCCGTGGGATGAAGCTACGTTTCGTGAGGGATTGAGGCAGAGGAATCGTCATGTTTACTTCCTCGTCACCCGTCACCATCAAATTCCGATTGCGTTTATTAATTTCTGGGTTGTGGAAGACGATGCCTATATTGCAAACTTTGCGGCCTCTCCCGACTATCGAAATCGAGGTATTGGTAAATACTTGTTTGCTGAATCGCTTGCACACATCCGAGCATTGGGAGGCGATTGTGTCTCTTTGGAGGTGCGAGTGAGCAATATACCAGCACAGCATCTCTACAGACAATTTGGGTTTCGGATTATTTCTATTCGGAAGCAATATTATATGGACAATCGTGAAGATGCCTACGTTTTTCAACTTTCTAACCTTGGGACAATTAATCTGTGCATTGACCGTGTATATGATACAAATGCCAAATCCAAAGCTTGCTAAAAATTCTCGATAAATTGTTTAACCATTAAAAGAAAGAGGTTGTGATACGATGAGAAAATGCTTTTGCTACGGCGTCCGGCTGCTACTTTTGTTTCTGATTGTTGCCAGCTTGACGCCGCTTACAATGGGAGCCGAGACCAACGGCTTAGTCATCATGATAACCGATTTTGGTTTTAAGGATTTTTACGTCGGTGCGATGAAGGGTGCAATGTATAAGGTTTTCCCGCAAGCGAAAATTGACGAGATTTCTCACGCAGTTTCAAAGTTTGATGTTAAAGAGGGGGCATACACACTTGCCAAAGCGGCTCCAGAGTTCCCGCCGGGTACCGTTTTCGTTGGCGTTATTGATCCGGGAGTTGGCACACAACGTAAACCTATCGTAATGAAAACAAAGAATGGGAATTATTTTGTTGCGCCGGATAACGGACTCTTAACACTAATCGGTAAGACGATGGGTGTTGCGGAGGTGCGGGAAATCACAAACCCTGATGTCATGCGGGGAGCAGCTCAGTCGAGCACCTTTCATGGTCGCGATATTTTTGGACCGACTGCTGCACATCTTGCCAAAGGATTTGCGTTTGAAAAGGTCGGTCCCGTTTTGAAAGAGCATGTGCAGCTGCCAATTTCGTTTGCAAAATTGGTCGATGGCGCAATTGTTGGACAGATTGATGTAATTGACGAATATGGAAATGCCATCACCAATATACGTCCAGATCTGTTCGAGAGATTGGGTATACAGGGTGAGCAAACCATCGAAGTTGAGTTTAGCCCCCAGCAGAAAATCCGCTGCAAATATGTCAAGGCTTATGGGGATGTGCCAGTAGGCGATTATGTTGGGTTGTTTGGGAGTGGTGGCGTTTTTGAGGTAGCCATCAACCAAGGAAATCTTGCTAAGCAGCTAAAATTGGAAACGTCGGAGGAAATCATTGTGCAGAAGACGTCGGACTAAGATAGGAGAGCATAAAAAATGAAAAGTGCCTTAACAAAATTAGGTGTAAGTGTCATCGTAATGGTCACGAGTTTGATGTTGACGCACATAAGTGATGCTCGAATTCAGCCAGAGGATATTGTTGCGCTGTGGCTCTTTGATGAAGTCGAGAACGAAGTTACGAAAGATTTGTCCGGCAACCTGCACCATGCGAAAGTGGTGAATAATCCGGAGTTGGTGGAGGGAAAATTTGGAAAGGCATTTGCCTTTGGGAAGGGCAAATATCTGGAAGTGCCACACCATAGAAAGTTACAGATTGATGATGTAATCACCATGTCTGTATGGGTAAAAAGACCGCTCCGACAGGATGCAAACGATATTGTTGCCGCACCTTTCTATATTCTTGAAAAAGGAGGGAACTGGGCGCACGGTCAACAGGGGCAGACGAATTATGGGATAGCACTCCACAAGATTCTTAAAAATATGTTTTTTTTCTTTTTTAAAGGTGGATTCCGGGGGGTAGAGGGTATCCCTGACAATCAGTGGCATCATTATGTCGCTGTTGCTAAAGACGATGAGGCTGACCCTGTGATGTATATTGATGGCATCTCGCGGGAGATTGCGCTCCGGGATGGTGAAAAAAGAATAACCTTGTTTCCGGATTCTAAGAGGAGTCTACATATTGGTGCATTGCTTCCGGAAAGGTTTGATTCTTTCAGTGAAAGTGTGATCGACGAATTGGTCATATTCAACGTTGCCTTAGATGAAGCTGAGATTATACAACTCAAGACAGGGATAGGGAATGTACTGTTCGCAGTTTCCGCATCAGGCAAACTTGCTACAACTTGGGGAGAGATTAAACGAGGTTGGTAGGTTCTTCGACGATTCAGATATACTTGGACGTAGGGAGGTCCTATCACTAAACCCTGAAAGGATGACCTGTCGTGAATTGGGGGTCATGCCCAGTCGTAGGTTCATTGTTTTGCCCCTTCATAGATTTGGAGACTAACCTCAGCCAATCCGTTTGGGGTGAGTTAATTCGATTTTTTGTATGCAGCCAAGGCAAGATTTGCCTTGCCTAATGCGCTATAATTTCTTCCAAGCTCAAGGTATAAGCCCGCATTTTCCGGTTCCAGGGCGATTGCCCTTTTGAGATGGACAATTGCCTCTTGGGGCTTATGAAATGTTAGGATTGCCCCCAATCCACTTTAATAATTTAAAGGAGTAGGCACGCTCCGCGTACCGTAAACCACATAATCGTTACCGCATATGGCTTGGCTAACACCCAACTGTCATTAAATTCCCAACCCGAATGGGGAAAAACAAAGCACCCCAACCCCGCGGGTGGGGCATCTTGCCCCATCTCTCGCCTGAGACCCATATCTGTATCCATGTCATTAGTATGAGCACCCCTCACATAGATAACCCTGTTCGTAGTAGCGCAATTCATTGCGCGTTTGTTCCTATCCGTGCAATCCGCGTCATCTGTTTAATCCGAGATTCAGACAATTAGTATGAGCACCCCTCTAATAATTGACGCTATCCCGCTTCTCTTTCCGCCCTTCGCTTGCATGGAGTCAGGTCAGTTTTTTCAAAATGAGGACCTCAAAGCCAAGATAACTCTTGATGTCCCCAAAACCCTATTCAAGCTGCATCGGTCATCTGACAACCCTTCTCACACCTATGATTCACAAAACCAATGATGATAAACACTCTCAAAAAACGGTTTCCAATTGATTAAAATTGGGGAATTTGATATAATGGGCACTATTATCAGAGTGTTGGTTCTTCAACTTGGAGTATTGAATCTAATTTGCCCCGGACTTTTAAGGAGATAAAATTTATGGCTAAAACATACCGAGTTGGAATTATTGGTTGTGGTGGGATGGGAAGATCTCATGCTAACGCTTGGCCAACCACCGGGCGCGCGGAGGTAGTGACCGCAGCGGATATGAATCCAGATGCCGCTGCTAGGCTAGCAACGGAATTTTCACTACCAACGCATTATACTGATGTCCACGAAATGTTTGAAAAAGAGACACTGGACGTTGTGAGTATTACAACATGGCAAAGTGTGCGCGCCGAACTTACGTTGATTGCTGCAGAGGCAGGGATGTTGGGAATCCTCGGTGAGAAACCGATGAGTGCCTCCTATGGTGAAGCGCAGGATATGATGGACGCTTGTGGAAAGAGTGGGACCAAGCTCGTCATCGGGCATCAACGACGTTTTATGCCCCAGAATTGTGAGGCACGACGACTCATTCAGGAAGGCGCGATCGGCGAACCGCAGGCGATGTTGCGGCGCGATGGGTATGGTTTACTCAATCGAGGCACACATGAGATTGACGAAATGCGCTACATCCTCGGCGATCCGGAACCGTTGTGGTTAATTGGACAAGTCTCTCGGCGGACAGATAAGTGGGAGCGCCGGGTACGTTGTGAAGACGTTTGCATGGGCGAAATCTGCTTTGAAGGCGGCATCCGCGGAATCTATGAGAGCGATTTGCCTGAACCCAGTCTGCGGGGCGATGCTGTTTACGGGAGCGACGGTCAACTCAGGCGCGGTGCAGATGGAACAATTGAGTTGCTCAATAGCAAGGGCGCGGGTTGGCAGACCATCACGCCGCGTCAGAGTGAACCGAATCAGTTTGAAGAAATGGTTGCGTGGCTTGATGAAGAAATTGAGGAACATCGCAACGCAGGCAGACACGCCGCTACGACGATGGCAATTCTGATGGCGATTTATGAATCTTTACGAATTAAGGATGTTGTCAAGTTTCCGCTAACTACACGTCCTAACCCATTGGATTTGATGGTTGAAGGGGGCATGCTACCTGTATTTGTAGAGGGACGTTACGATATCCGCGCTCCATTTCCAGAGCAACAGTCGGATTGAACGTTGTAAGCGTTCATTGGAAGCCGGAATGCAAACGGTATATTGAGGGGGCGAGTGTTTTGTCTTCCCATTACGCATCACGCCTATGACATTGATCAAACATCTAACAGAAATTGATGACGCTGCCCTCCCACTTGTCGGTGGAAAAGGGTTGAATCTTGGCAAGTTGACGGCGGCGGGATTTCTTGTGCCACCCGGCTTCTGTGTTACGACCGACGCATATCCTACCACCGTTGAAGGGGTTGATATGTGGAGCCGTGAAGCCGTCCAAGCCATTACACTACCGAGTGCGCTCCAGTCGGCGATTTTAACGGCTTATCACGAATTAGGTGCAGATAGAGTTGCGGTACGCTCGTCTGCGACCGCAGAAGATCTTCCCAACGCCAGTTTTGCTGGACAACAGGATACGTTCCTAAATGTCTATGGAGCATCTGAACTTTTGGAGAAGATTAAGTTATGTTGGGCGTCCCTATGGTCAGAGCGTGCGGTTGCCTATCGCCGGGACCACGGAATTGAGGAAACACCGTTGGCGATGGCTGTTGTGGTACAGGCAATGATCGACGCTGAAGTTTCCGGGGTTATGTTTACCCGCAGTCCGACAGGGAGTGATGAACTGGTCATCGAGTCAAACTGGGGCTTGGGAGAGTCCGTTGTTTCCGGAGACGTTACACCCGATCACTTTATGGTCTCACGAGCAACCGGTGAACTCATCCGGGAGACCGTAGTAACTAAACGGAAAATGATTGCACGTGAGGGAGTGCAAGCCGTGCCAATTGGTCAACGGGAGATTCCGAGCCTGCAACGTGGACAGGTTACTGAACTCAGCCAGATTGGTATGCGAGTGGAAGCGTTCTATGGCACTCCCCAAGACATCGAATGGGGACACGTCAACGGACAGTTCTATTTGCTTCAGGCACGCCCCATAACAACGCTCACGGACGCAGCCGAGATTGAGCAGCTGCGCCATCAGGAAATTGAAGCCCTCCAGCAGAAAGCCGATGAAGGCGGAACGGTTTGGAGTCGATACAATCTCTCCGAAGTCCTACCCCACCCCCTTCCCATGACATGGGCAATCATGCGGGAATTTATGTCGGGGCGAGGTGGGTTTGGACTGACCTGCCGGGAGTTGGGTTTTCTACCCAGCCGTAGGTTCGATGAGGAGGGAATGCTAGATCTAATCTGTGGACGCCTCTACTTCAACTTGAGTCGAGAAGTAGAATTTAATTTCCATGGATTTCTGTTTGAACACGATTTTCAGCAACTCAAACGCGACCCACATAAGGCAGTCTATCCACAACCGACTCCAAACATCAAACGTAGTAACCCTCTGTTTTGGATCAAGTTTCCTTACTATATCGTCAAGGCAATTACCGCTGAACTCAAACATAGTAAAATTCGTAAAAATCTCGATAGAATTCTCTCCGAAAAAATCTTTCCCGCGTTTGAACAGTATGTCCAGACGCAAAGACAAATTTCGCTTGAAGAACTGTCAGATCAACAGGTGATTGATAAATTCCACGAATGGTGCGATAAAACACTCAATAAGTTTGCTAAGGACGCGCTCAAGGCGACGGTGTTTGCAAACTTTTCCTATCAGCAGTTGGAAATTACCCTTCAAAAATGTTTTAGCGAAAGTGAGGCAAAAGATCTCGCTAGATTGCTAATCACCGGGTCGGACAGCGATCTGACCGTTGATGCTAATATGAAAATGTGGGAAGTCGCACAGGGCGAGTGCGCGCTGGACGATTTCTTGGAACAATACGGACATCGCTCGGTCGGTGAATTTGAGTTGGCGCAGCCTCGCTGGCGTGAAGAACCGTCCTATGTTGAACAGATTGTTACATCGTTCCGCATCAATCCTGATGCGAATCCGGCAACGCATCTTGAAGCCCAAAAGACAAATCGAGAAAAAGCAAAAAGGAGATTGGCACAGCTCCCAGCAGGTAAAGCCGCCGCACTTGGGAAACAGATCAATAAAGTCCTTGACCTGACACAACGGTACATGCCGTTCCGAGAAACAGCGAAATTCTATCTCATGCTCGGCTACGAGTTAATCCGAAAAGCTTTACTGGAACTGGATCGACGCTATCAACTTGACGGGAATATCTTCTACCTTGTACCCGATGAGTTGAATCAACTCACCCAAGGAGAAGACCTCCAGTCGGTGATTGCGGAGCGAAAAACAACCCGATCGCGATTATTAAAGATTGAACTGCCGGGCGTCATCTACAGCGATATCCTCAACCGTATCGGCGAGCCTCAAGCGGTTGAAGCAAAAGATGAAATTCAAGGGCTTGGGGTGTCAGGCGGCGTTGCTACCAGCGAGGCATATGTCCTCCTGGATGCAGCCGATGCACAGATTGCCGGTAAAAATTATATCTTGGTCTGCCCTTCAACAGATCCGGGGTGGACGCCGCTCTTTCTCCACGCCGCTGCATTAGTGATGGAGTATGGTGGTATGTTGTCACACGGTGCTATCGTCGCACGGGAATACGGCATTCCGGCGGTGGTGAATGTTACCGCCGCGACACAACGCATCCAATCGGGGCAACGTTTGCACGTTGATGGAACTCAGGGGATTGTCTCAATTTTGGACGATGGATCGGTATAAAATGCGAAAAGTGTAAAGATCCGTCCTGTGTGGTAGACCGGGCTTAACAGCGCAACAATTTGATTGCAGCAAATTTTAGAATGTCTGCAACCTGGAACAATATACCGTCTCTTTAGATCGCGCTTGATAGATACCGTTGATTGCGGTGAGCATATTTTCGAGGAAATCCGCAGATAAACACGCATTAAAAAGGATGGAAGATTGGAAAGCTAAAATAAAGGCACATTTCTCAGAGGTTGGAAGGTCTTTGTATCGCAGATTCATACCGATTCTTGGATGGCCCGGAGGGTTCCGAATCCGTGTTTTCCGTGTCCTCCGTTTAATCCATAATTCAGACAATAAGGAGGCACCTGCCTCAGACCTATCTCGTCGTTTAGATGTGAATGTGAGTCATATAATCCTGTGAATCCTTAAATTCTGAAAATCCTGATTCAGATGGCTTTGAATCCTGAGGATACTAACACCATTGCACTAGAGTTTTAGGCTCAATGAGCCCGGCGCGTAGCGCAACATATAGGGTATTTTCAGGGTAAGAATCCGTGTCCTCCGTTTAATCCATAATTCAGACAATAAGGAGGCACCTGCCTCAGACCTATCTCGTCGTTTAGATGTGAATTGTGAGTCATATAATCCTGTGAATCCTTAAATTCTGAAAATCCTGATTCAGATGGCTTTGAATCCTGAGGATACCAAACACTTTGATGGCACCATCTGTAAGGTCGCCATATCCAAGACAGCGCACCGTTGGTTCGCCTCTATCTTTGTAGACACCTTACCATAGCTTTTTAGCCATATTCATCTTCTTCGGCAATAAATTTTAACGATTCATCGTAATCATACTTGACAAAGATTTCTAATCGGTGTAAACTCTAGGGTAGCCTAACAAACAACAAAGATTTCTCCTATTTTTGACCGTATGTCTTATGAACTAGGAACGCAAATCAGAAATTCGAGGCGAAAGATGCTCCGATAGATTCAGGGGTGAGAGGACATGAATTCCCAACCAACAATATCCCAAGACAATATAGATAAAGCAGCACTGAGTGTTGAAGGTGTAAAGCGGGAACTCTATAAGAGGAACCATCCCAGTTTAACGCCGATTGACATAGAAGCTCACGCAGAAACAGTGTACCAAATATTGAAACTGAAGAAAAAACACAATGTGGTAATGCTCGGTCACAACTACATGGAGCCCCTTGTATTTGGCCTATCAACCAAAAGTGAACAGGGCGATTCGCTCGGGTTGAGCATGCACGCCGCAAAAACCGACGCGCCGTACATCCTCTTTAACGGCGTGCCATTCATGGCAGAAACCGCGAAAATTCTCAACCCTTCAAAAACGGTCCTCGCCGCGGATAAAACAGCAGGCTGCTCTTTGGCAGATAATTTTGGAGCTGAAGAGGTAAGGAAGTTGAAGGCACTATATCCGGGGGTACCTGTCATGATTTACATCAATAGCTACGCCGATGCGAAAGCGGAATCAGACATCTGTTGCACGTCCGCAAATGCCGCCCAAATAGCCCGAGAAATGCCGGGTAATGAAATCCTTTTTGTTCCCGATATTTTCTTCGCGGAGAATTTAGCGGAAGAGCTTAGAGGGACAAAGAGGGTTATCTATCCTGGCAAAGGAAATCAGGAGAGAGGCGCGGTGTGTGAGGTGCATGAAAAATTCCTGCTTTCAGACCTTTTGGCGATAAGGGAGTCGTTTGACATCCCTAAACGGCACCCCACGAGAATACTTTATGCACACTGGGAGTGTAGGCCTGAGGTGCTTCAGGAAGCCGATTTTTACGGCAGTACCAGTCAGATTGGGAAGGACATCGCAAAGAGGGTAGAGGAAAATCGATTGGAACGTGCTTTTGTTGCTTCGGAGTGTGAACTGACCTCCAATTTAGCGCAGGAGTTCCCGACCGTACAATTCTCGACCGCTTGTTCTGTAAGGTGTTCGCACATGGCGAAAGTCACGCTTGGTAAGGTACTTAATGTCCTGCAAGCCCTGGATAAGGGCGATGATTTGAGTCCTCACGAAGTCATACTCACGCCGGAGGTCATCGAACGGGCTAGAACGCCAATTGAGCGGATGCTTGAGTTGAGTGCGTAAAACATAAAACACAGGTTCATGCCCACCTTCCCCGCAGGTTCCAACCATTCAAACGCTGAAATCAGAGCAATAAAAAAGGCTCCCACAAGTTTGGGAGCCTTTTTTAGTTTAAATAACCAAAGTTGCTAGGGCGTGTTGACATTTTGCTGCCGTCAATCCGGTAAACGCTATAAGCCCAATCTGTCAAATGTGAACAGGCTCAGCCTGTCGGTCCAGATTCATATCTCGACACCCCCCGGATTCTCGCGTAATGTCCCGGGTGGATTGAGCCAACCGGGGGGCGCAACAGTGTCTGGTATTCTCTTGCATCATGTTGTTCGGTGATTTCTGATAGGTATGGGATATGAAAAGCTCAACCGACAGGCTGTCTAGCAACTTGCGTTTATATAACCGGAGACTCAACCAGTTTCAATTTGCCAACCTTAAAGTTTCACAACATTTTCTGCCTGATAACCTTTGGGACCTTGTACAATTTCAAATTCAACCTCTTGTCCCTCATCGAGAGATTTGAAGCCAACCCCTTCAATAGCGGAATAATGTATAAACACATCTTCCCCTGAATCCGTGGTAATGAATCCGTAACCCTTCTGGTCGCTAAACCATTTGACACGACCTGTTGCCATTGTTTCGCACCTCCTTTCACTTCGGAATATCTAACTGCAAACGTCTCATGAAGCCGAAAGAAGCATAGAGGTACAAAATGACAGCAAATCTGGGAAAACGCTTCAGTTTTGCCCTTCACACAACTTGTAAAGCTTTCTTGAATCCATTGTACAGTTGCATCTATATTATACTTAGCTCTTAATGGAAATGCAAGAACTAAAGGTGCTCTCACTTACCCCCATTTTTTTTAGAGTTGTAATGTTGGTTGTTTTTGCGAGGTCTAGATGTGAGAAAGGGTTATCAAATATGGTAAAATACCTCCCTGTATAAAATAACCATTGTTTTAAACAAGGAGGTATTATGAAAGGCACCCACCGCCATAAGCGGGTGAATCCCAGTTCTATGATAACCACTCTGACCGAGATTTTCAACCCCGTATTGAAAAAACCGGCGTTAAAAAACCTGATACTCACGATCCTAGCCATTGTGTTGGCCCAGAAGTTTCGGATAAACGAAATTGCTTTACGCTTGCCAGTAGCCGTCAAACATCAAAAGACGAAACAGAAACGCCTGCTTCGATTCTTAGCTCGTCGCTTTCCTATTGACGCGGTGATGGGGTGCTGGTTGGGCTTTGTGCTCCGCCGGGTCTGTGAACGTCACGCCGGACGCCGGTTGATTTTAGTGGATGAAACCCAGGTGTTTGGCCATTTCAAAGCGATTGTTGCCGCGGTGCCGTTCCGCCGCCGGGCGGTTCCTATCTACTGGCACCTCTACACCGATGCTGAGATTCAACAGTTGACCTATACCAGCCATAATGAGATTATCCAACGCTTTTGTCTCACACTGTATCAAAAGACAGAAGCGATTTTACCGCCCCCGTGTGAAGCCACGTTGATATTCGATAGAGGCTTCGCGCGTGCTAAATATGTGATAAAGTTTCTCAAGACACAACGGATTCCGTTTATCATCCGCGTGTGTCGTAACGCGCGCATGACCGTCTGGGGCACTGTTAAAAAGGCAGAACAGTTGCAGGAAACGGGGTTCTATCCACAGATTCTCTATCACTTAACCGAGCCGATTCGACTCAACCTGTATGTCGTCAGAGAGGCGCGGTTGGCTGAACCGATGTATCTGATTTCAAGTCATCTGACGGGGCGTCAAATATACCACTATTATAAGCGAAGAATGCAGATTGAACACGGCTTTCGGGACATCAAGACCGGTTTTGGCTTTGGCAGCTTGAGACTCAAAAAACCGTCAAAAGCCCGCATCAACCTGTTATGGCTCTTAGCTTGTATCAGTTATGGCTTACTGTTTATCACCTATCAAAAGTCAGGCGATCGATGGGCAAAAACATTCAACACACGGACTAAAATATACTCACTCATTACCGTGATAAAGCGAGTGGTGGCTGAGGCGTGGAGCGGGTGGTGTCTCAATCCATGGTTCACACTCCCACTGTGCAGGGGAGATACATGCAAACACCCTTAATGACAGGTATTCTCACTATCCTAAATCATAAAAATATCTCAAATCTATAACCAAAAAAAAATGGGGGTAAATGAAATCAGACCCCCTAGGTAGGGTCATTTAGTTTTCGCATTTTCGGTTGATCATGCTAAAAGTGTGTAGTGGGTGTGCGGCGGCATACCGCATGGCTTGGGATATACTGTGATAGCCAGCAAAGCGGAATACTGCCAGTGTCGTATTCCGCAAAGCAGCCATCACCTGCGGAATGACACCGCACTTGGGACGCATCTTCCCCCAAAACCACCTCCCGCACCCAGTGGGACTGATTCTCAATGGTCCAATGTTCCCGTTGCAAGGAAAGCAAGTCCGCTGCTGAAACTTCGTTCGGACTTAAACTCGTTCGTAACTCTACTCAACTACTAGTTCACCCCCCGGCCACTCAATATAATCGTTCAATGCCATGCTGGCTGGCAGTCAAGCGTCGTACTTCAATGCTGCCGTGTCCTTTTTCAGGTATCCAGCGTTTGGTCTAACTCTTGGTGCATCTGTTGAAGTGCATTGAAAGGCTGTTGAGGGGGGCTTATCTCTGGTGCCGGGGAAAACAAACAGTGAATATCTTGATGGAATTAGTTGTGATTCAATCCCACAGGCACCACATAATCTCCGTCCAAAGTACACACGGGCGCGCAAAATGGACGCTGTCTAAGTAAAATCATGCCTTTGATGTCAAAGGCAGAAAGTATCTCGGTGGAGATGGGGATTTCATTAGTCTATGTATCCACGGTCTTTTGGGCAAGCGTCATACCGAGAGCAGATGCCTTTTGCTTGCCTACTGACGTTAAGTTTCTTGCCATCAATGGCCACCACCATTGGAGAGGAGGCTACCAGGTAGCTTTGAAGTGCCTCGACTCCTCATTGGGGCAGCACGTTTTCCAACTTGGCAATGTCCAATTGTTTAAAGCAGTTATGTAACGTCGCAGCACCAGGCGTTTTGGCGTGCGTAAAGCCCAGTGCCTTAATATCTCAATCACTGAAAGTGCGAGAATCGCACGCAGGAGGGCCGTTTCCCTTGGGCGTTGCGTGGATTCGGCACTTCTGCTAAAATGTCCATCGAGTGATCACACTGGGTTTGGGTCATATTTCACCTCAAAAATTATGGTAGGTTTTTAAGGGGAAGTATAACAGGTGCGGCGTGAAAAGGCACGTCGCACTTGCACTAAATATAAAAAATACCGAAAACTAAATGACCCTAAACGTGAAGATGGTAACTACAATTCCTCCCAATGACATAATACTAAACCAAACGGACAACAAGGCAAAAACGTGACAGATATTGACATTTTTTTATTGGCTTGAAGTTTGATCTTGACAGACCGTGCTCTATCCCCTAAAATTGTATAGTAGGGGCAACCCTTGCGGTTGCTCCCGATTGAATCGGGCACAAGACCTGTCCCTACCGCAGCAATTCCCCTGCTAAACCACAGTTTCGACTAGAGGCGAGTGAAATCAAATTGAGAGGAAATCTATGAGCAACTTACTGTTTCAATCGGGCGAAAAGGTACTTTTCATCGGCGATAGTATCACCGATTGCGGGCGCCGCGGCGACCACGCGCCGCTTGGGAACGGCTATGTTAAAAAGATAACGGAGCTAATCACTGCAAAGTGCCCGGAACGTCGAATCGAATATGTCAATAAAGGCATCGGTGGCGATATCGTCGAAGGACTCGAAGAGCGGTGGGATATAGACGTTATCGCCGAAAAACCGGATTGGTTGTCAGTGAAGATTGGCATCAATAACGCGTCACGGCAACTTGGGGCCGGTATTCCAAACGAAACATATCTGCCAGAGTGGGAGACGTCCTATCGGCGCATCCTCACCCGTGCGAAAGATGAATTGGGTGCAGAGCTTTTCATATTTGAAATTTTTTATATTGAAGAAGATGTTGTTCAACCGCGCCCGCTAAGTGTTGATGCCTATAATGAGATTATCCATCGCCTCGCCGACGAGTTTAACGCCCGATTAATACGCACAAACGAAACGTTTGACAGGGCGGTCGCTGCACGACCGGGAGCGTTGTGGACAACGGAGGATGGTGTCCACCCAAATCAGGAAGGACATACACTGATGGCGTTGGAGTTTCTTAAACAGGCGAGATGGTAGAAACATCTTATAGGTATATCTCTGTTGGAGGCTTAATCATGGATAGAGCTGCACAAGCGTTAGAGCGTATGAAAGGACCGGTCGTTCCTATCAATGTCTGTTTCAACGTAGACGGCACAATCAATTACGATGCTGTCGGAGCTTATGTCAACTGGCTGTGCGAAGAGAATGTCCCCGTGCTTTTGCTCACTTACGGAAGCAGCGAATTTGCGAGCATCAGCGATGAAGAACTCTGGGAATTGACAGAGACGGTTGCTTCAGCCAACGCCGGACGCTCACTTTGCATTGCGTCTACCAGTTACTGGAAGCCATCGCAAACCCGCAATTTTCTGAAACACGCTGATGCTCTTCGCGTTGATGCTGTCAAGGTGCAAATCAATCCTTGGCTGCCCAAGACACGAGAGACGTTGGTCCGATACTTCGATCTGATCGAAGATGCCTCCAATATACCACTGTTGCTCTGGGGTGTTGCACCGCCGCCATTCCCCGTGGAGGTCGTGGCAGAATTAGCGCAACGACCCAACATCATTGGCATGAAGAACGACGCGCACCCGTTTTATGACTACTACGACCTGATTCGCGCCACACGGAATGAGGGCTTTGGCGTAGTCAGCGGTGGGCAAATGCGTAACTTCGTGTTCGGACATCAGATTGGATCGCCTGCCTATCTGTGTCCCATCGCGCCTTTCCGTCCTGATATTGCCTTGCGGTTTTATCAATTATTGGTTGACGGAAACTACGCTCAGGCATGGGCAATGGTTTATCGTTATGAAGAACCTTGGCTCAAATGGGCAATTGACAAAAACTGGTTAGGGGTAATGAAATCAACAGTACAACTTCAAGGGCTTTATCCCAACAATCTGCTCGGACCGCCAACCCCCCCACCGAGTCCAAGGCTGCTTACCGAAGTGCAGGAGAAGCTAGAGGAACTCTTTGGGGCATCGCGTACACGCCCAACGTAAATAATTGACCTCCGGCCCCTGAAACCACTTCCCGATGGGCATGTCCCAATCCTTAGTTCACGGAGGAAACCAAGAAGAGATTGACCACGATGTATGGGGAAAGGATAGAATGAGTAGCTATGCAGCCGCACAATATCACCGGGATACTGCTATGAGTCCTGAAATGTTTGACGAATTGTACAGTTTACTGGGGAACCGTCTGACTACCGCGAAAGATATTCGGGAGGATCATGCGAAGGATGTTTCTCATCACCTCCCCCATCTACCACATGCTGTCGCATTCCCTCACACTAACACAGAAGTTTCCCAGATCGTGAAAATCTGTGCCCGGTATTCCATGCCGATTGTCCCCTTCGGCACAGGGACCGGCGTTGAAGGAGCAGTTGTCGCTATCCACGGAGGTATCTGCGTCGATTTGACCCAGATGGACCAAATTCTTCAGGTCAATCAGAACGATATGGACGCAACAGTGCAGGCGGGGGTCACACGAAACCAGCTCAACATCCATCTTTCTGAAACCGGGACGGGGCTTTACTTCCCTGTCGATCCGGGGGCAGACGCGTCGTTGGGCGGTATGGCAGCGACACGCGCATCGGGCAACGCCGCAGTGCGTTACGGTACCATGCGGGAGAACGTACTGGGATTGACCGTAGTAACCGCCAATGGGAACATTATCCGCGCCGGGGGGCGCGCTCGTAAGTCCGCCGCCGGCTATGATTTGACGCGATTATTTGTGGGTTCGGAAGGGACGCTCGGTGTTATCACAGAGGTAATATTGAAGTTGGCGAAGATGCCGGAGGCTGTTTCAGCAGCAGTATGTACGTTTTCAGAGGTCGCAGCAGCCGCAAATACAGCCATTAAAGTAATTGGAGCCGGCATTCCTGTGGCTCGACTGGAGTTGCTAGACGAAATTCAGATGGATGCAGTTAATGCATACTCCAGCTTGGATTACAAGGTCGCTCCAACGCTCCTTTTTGAATTTCACGGTTCGGAATCCGCGGTGACTGAGCAAGCGCAAACTGTGGGCGCAATTGTCCGCGAACAGGGTGGCGAAGACTTTCAATGGGTAGCCGGGGAGGAAGAGCGCAACCGGCTCTGGCAGGCACGGTATGATAGCTATTACGCCTCACTGGCACTTCGCCCCGGATCGGTTGGGTACGTCACGGACGTTTGCGTCCCTATCTCACGCTTGGCGGATTGCATCCTGAAAACTAAGCAGGAGATCCAAGCCTCCGACCTAGTTGCACCCCTGCTCGGACACGTAGGAGATGGCAATTTTCATGTAGTGTTCCCCCTCGATCCCAACCGTCCTGAAGAATTAAAGGAGGCGCAACGGCTTAGCCAACTTTTCGTTGAATACGCGCTCCAGATGGATGGCACATGCACCGGTGAACACGGCATCGGACTGGGCAAGATTGAGGCACTTAAACAGGAACATGGACTAGGTGTTGACGTGATGTACGCTATCAAAAAGTCCCTAGATCCACAAAATATTATGAACCCCGGCAAGGTCATACCGTTCTGAGTGACATGAAAACAGCATTCAAGAAAACGCTAATCGCTTTTGTAATTTTCATTCTCAGTCTCATCGGGATTCTAATCGGTGTTATCAAAGGTTGGTCGCAGAGCGGTTCCTTGATTGAAAGTATGATGATGGTTGACTTCACAGGGCTTCTGCTCGGTGTCTTAGGGGCATCAATTTTGATCCTTATCAGCGTTGCCTTGACCTTCTGGCTAGCACATGCTTGGTCGGTTGAGCAGCCCGCATTGGGAGAACAAATCATCCGGTTGGCAATGCTTGTGAGTATTCTGCTGATCCTTGTCTTCGGTGGGATGGGAATCGGCTTAATCGTTTTGCGCACACTCTGGACAGTTAATTATTTTTAAAACGGAAACCGTACACTAAATAAATTGAGGGGTGCTCATAATTATTGTTTGAATCACGGATTCAGCAGATAGTACAGAAAACGCGGATACAGATAGGGCCCTCAGGTAGTAGTAGATGGGGCATCTTACCCCACCTACGGGATTGGAGATGCTTTGTTTTTCAAGTTATGGTTGGGAGTTTAATGGAAGTTGCATGTTAGCGAGGCCATATGCCGTAACGATTGTATGGTTTACGGCACGACGGATCGTGCCTACTCCTTTATGAGCACCCCTCCAATAACTTTTGGTGCGAATTGGTAAGGCGGCCGTTTCTACATCGTTCAAGAGTTTATTTGTTCATTCATGTACCAATGAATAAATTGTTTTCACGTTTCACTCTCAGTCCTTGACCGGCGAGCGCATCAACAGTTGCAAACTAACACTATTGGTCAAATACACCCATGCCAGGGGATTTTCACTTGCATTTACAGATTCAGATATGCTAAAATAACTTGATAATGTATCATATTCAATAACAACACTTCACCTTCTAAGTTATTTTATCGAAGTTACAGTTAGAAAATGGATTCCACTGTATATTGTAGGAAATTAATCTCCACAATATGCACAACAGATTGAGAAGGGGTGTCAAAGATTCAAAGCAGAGGTCGCCGTTACCAGCAGAAAACGCAACAGCAACAAAACAGGGTGAATCGACAGATTCGGGCAAGACAGGTGCTGTTGATTACTTCCGACAACGAAAAACTTGGTGCCATGCCCGTTTATGAAGCACTAGACCGAGCGCAGGCAGAAGGACTTGATTTGGTGGAAGTTTCTCCAAACGCAGATCCGCCGGTTTGCAAAATTATGGACTACGGTAAATTCCAATATGAAAAGAGCAAACGGGCGAAAGAAGCAAAGAAGAAACAAGCCAAGGTTGTTCTAAAAGAGATAAAATTCAAATCTGTAAGAACCGCAGATCACGACTTTCAATTCAGGCTGCGTCATGCCCGCGAATTTTTATCGAACGGCTGGAAAGTCAAAGCAACGGTTAGATTCAGTGGGCGTGAGATGTTGCACACCGATCTGGGGACGGAAATGCTGCAACGGTTTGCAGCAGAGGTCGCGGATGTCGGCGAGATAGAGTTGCCTCCACGGATGGAGAGCCGTTCTATGTTCATGGTCTTGACACCAAAGTCAGATAAGTAGAGGAGCAGCAGTCAGATGCCAAAAATAAAAACACATAAAGGTTCAGCCAAGCGTTTCAAACTCACAGGAAACGGAAAAATTCGCAGACGCAAGGCTTATTCCAATCACCTATTTATATCAAAAACACCGAAACAGAAGCGAAATCTCAGGAGAAGTGCCCTTGTGGATGAAACAAACGAGAAGCGGCTGCGTCGCTTGCTTCCCAACTAGGTGGTTGTCAACATCGTTTTTTAGGAGATTATAATGTCAAAAGTAAAAACAGGTAGTGTCCGTCGCCAACGCCGCAAAAGGATTATGAAGCACTCAAAGGGCTATCGGGGTGGTCGTAATAATCTGAAGCGGTCCGCGATGGAGGCTGTCGAAAAAGGTTGGAATTATGCCTATGCTCACCGTCGAGCGCGGAAACGGGAATTCAGGCAATTGTGGATTGCCCGTATCAATGCCGCCGCACGGATGCACGGCTTATCTTACAGTCGCTTTATGCACGGATTAAAAAAAGCGGGCATCGATCTCAATCGCAAGGTCCTCGCTGACCTCGCTGTTCATGATGAGGCGGGATTTGCCCGTATTGTGGAGCTTGCGAAAGGCTAATAAAATTGAATTTGCGTAAAGGCTGTGAAAGGACAAAGTAAGCGGTTCGGTGCTTCCAATCAGAGAAGGGGCGTCACCGGCTGAAAGCGCATCTTTGGAACGAGTCGCCGAATTTCATCCTGGAGCCGCTGAGTTGAACGCCGATTTTGGCAATTAGACTCGTGCCGGAAGTTTCGCCGTTATTGAAACGATTAATGAAGTGGGCAAATATCATATTATTTGCCAATAAGGGTGGTACCGCGGAAGGTTTTGACGCCTGTCACTTTCGTCCCTCGGACGAGATGATAGGCGTTTTTTTTTCTAATTTTACAGGAGATAAACATGCAGCAAGAATTGAAGCAAATCGAAACCGATGCGTTGACAGAACTCAAAATAGTGGGCGACTTGCATGAGCTCGAATCTCTACGGATTAAGTACTTCGGACGCAAAGGTTTGCTCTCCGCGGTGATGCGAGGGATGGGTAAACTTTCCAAAGCAGAGCGCCCAGATGTTGGTAAACTTGCAAACGAAGTCCGAACCACCCTTACGGGGGCTTTTGACCAAGTTGAGGAAAGGCTGAACCAACAAGCACGAGAACAACAACTTGCAGCGGAGGCTGTGGACATTACGCTGCCCGGTCGCCTGCCGCAGCTGGGGAAAAAGCATCCGGTGACACAAACCTTTGATCGTATTCAAGAAATCTTCCGGGGTATGGGATTCCAGATTGCTGAAGGCCCCGAGGTTGAGCATGAATATTACAATTTTGATGCGTTGAACACACCCGCAGAACACCCCGCCCGAGATGCACACGATACCTTTTATATCACTGATAGCTTACTGTTGCGGACACATACCTCGCCGGTTCAAGTCCGTTACATGGAAAAACAGAAGCCTCCCATACGAATTATCGTCCCGGGGCGCGCGTATCGCTGCGACTCCGACCCCTCCCACACACCGATGTTTCATCAGGTCGAAGGTTTGCTAGTTGCCGAGCGGGTCACTTTCAGTGAGTTGAAAGGTGTATTATACGCTTTCGTCCAACAGATGTTTGGGGAGGGAACACGGACGCGCTTCCGTCCCCATTTCTTCCCATTCACAGAGCCAAGTGCGGAGGTTGATATCTCCTGTACAATTTGTCATGGCGGAGGATGTCGCCTCTGCTCAGGCACAGGTTGGCTTGAAATCTTGGGGGCAGGCTCAGTACATCCAAACGTTTTCCGTTATGTCAATTACGATTCGGAGCAGTTTACCGGCTTTGCATTTGGCATGGGAGTCGATCGAATTGCAACGCTGAAATACGGCATCCCAGATCTACGGTTGATGTTTGACAATGACATGCGGTTCGCCCAGCAGTTTTAGGACCAATATGAGGAGAATGAATTATGAACGTAAGCATCAACTGGTTAAAAGAATATGTTGATTTCGATCTGTCCCCCGAAGCTCTAGCAGAGCGTCTGCTTATGCTCGGTATGGAAATCGAATCAGTTAAACAGCTTGGAGAGGGACTGGATCGGGTAGTCGTTGGCAGAATCAACACCGTGGAAAATCACCCGAAGGCAGACAAATTGGTGCTATGCAGTGTTGATATCGGGTCAGACACTGACGCACAAATCGTCTGCGGTGCCCCAAATGCACACGAAGGGTTAGTTGCACCTGTTGCACTCATCGGTGCACAACTACCCAACGGGTTGACAATCAAGCGGGCAAAAATCCGGGGTGAGGAATCGCAGGGGATGCTCTGCTCGGAGCTAGAATTGGCGATTTCAGATGAGGCATCAGGCTTGATGGAACTCCCCAACGACACACAAATCGGTGGCCCGCTTGTCGAAGCTCTCGGGTTGGACGATGTCGTGCTAGAACTTGAGATCACGCCCAATCGCCCAGACTGCCTCAGCATAATCGGGGTTGCGAGGGAAATTAGCGTAACCACGGGAAATCCACTCAAGCTGCCCGAAGTAAATGTCGAACAAGGAACGACAGATATCCAAAATCTCACCAGCGTAACGATTGAGGCACCAGACCTCTGTCCACGTTACGCAGCGCGAGTTATTCGAGGGGTCAAAATCGCGCCTTCTCCCGCTTGGCTACAGCGTCGGCTTGAAGCCCTCAGCATCGGAACGATTAACAACATCGTTGATATTACCAATTACGTCCTGATGGAATACGGACACCCCTTACACGCTTTTGATTATCATCGACTGGCTGAGAATAGGATTGTTGTCCGCCGTGCTGAGCCGGGTGAGACGCTGAAGACGATTGATGCAGAGGAACGAGAGTTGACGCCCGATATGCTTGTCATTGCCGATGCAGAGACCCCGGTTGCCTTGGCTGGTGTGATGGGTGGATTCGATTCGGAGATTACCGATCAGACGGTTGATGTGCTGCTTGAAAGTGCATACTTCTATCCGCCAAGCATTCGGAAAACGTCAAAGGCTTTGGGAATGCACAGCGAAGCCTCTCACCGATTTGAACGTGGCGCAGACCCCGAAGGCGTTATTCCAGCTATCAACCGTGCAGCACAACTCATCGCGGAAATTGCCGGAGGAGAGATCTGCGCGGGAATTATTGATGTCTATCCGGGTAAGCGAGAAGCTATCAATATCAAACTCCGTCCAGAGCGTGCCAACTTTGTTTTGGGAACCGAAATTGCAGCAGATCAGATGCGCGACATCCTGACTCGCCTTGGTTTTATCGTGTCTGATACGTTTGAGGTTACAATCCCCACCTTCCGCTCTGATGTAAGACAGGAAATCGATTTGGTCGAAGAGATTGCGCGTGTTTACGGCTTCGACAACATCCCAACCACGCTGCCGAGGGGCGACATCCCGATTCCAAAGGTCGACCCGAAGGAAAATCTGCGTGAGCGTGTAAAAACGTATCTCCTACAATGTGGCATGATGGAAGCGATGAATTACGCATTCTATCAACCGGACGTTTTTGATCGCATCCGTCTCGCGTCAACCGATCCACTCCGCCAAGCGGTTCAAATTGCTAATCCATTGAGCAAGGATCAGTCGATCATGCGAACAACCCTGCTTCCTAGCTTACTGGCAAATGCACAACGCAACCGGAACCATCAGATTAACGATGTGCAATTCTTTGAGTACAGCAAGGTCTTTATTTCAAACGAAATGGGGGAATATCCAAATGAACCTGAGCGTGTCGCGGGCATCATAGCGGGTAATCTCGGTGGAGGTGTATACGGCGATCCGCTCCGTCCAGCAGATTTCTTCGACATCAAAGGAGTTATCGAAGGCCTGCTAGACCGATGCGGCATCTCAGACTACACCATCGTCCACACCGACCACCCAGCTTTCCATCCCGGACGCCGGGCGGAAATTTGCGTTGAAGATAAAACGCTATGCGTCTTCGGTGAAGCCCATCCGGAGGTACTGGAAAATTATGACCTACCTCACAAGGCGTATCTGTTTGAACTCGATTGTGAAGGATTGCTCAACGGGGTAGAACCAATGAGACAATTCGAGACCATCCCAATTTACCCCAGTGTCAATCGGGATCTTGCCATTGTGCTAGATGCGGATACACCGGCCAGCCGCCCGACCCAAATCATTAAATCTGCCGGCGGCGAGTTAGTCTCTTCGTTGCACCTGTTCGATGTCTACACAGGCGAACAGGTCCCCGAAGGAAAGAAAAGTTTGGCATTTGCAATTGAATATCGTTCGACAGCGGAAACGCTCACGGATGAAACTGTCGATCGGGTTCACGGGAGGGTTTTAGAACGGTTAGAACGGGAGTTAGGGGCAACATTGCGTAGTTGAATGGGGCTGCAGCGTTTACCGTTGCCACCATCTTCTTTTAAACTTGGCTTCCGGTAAGTGGGGTTGGAGGGATTTTTCGGAGCGTAGGGATTTGAGCAGGTTCGATATCTCCTTATTCCTTCTGTCGGCCTCTAAGACAGTTTCGCATATTGCAACGGCGCGTTGTCCAATCGCCGTATCCTGTGTCGCTTGATAGGCAAGCCCACAGATTGTCGCAGCGGCACTATTGTATTCTACCGGCTCAATCCCGTTCGGCAGTTCATCGGGCAGCCAATCGAGAAGTGCGAGCCCAATCTGCCACGTCTGAGCCTTCGCGGCACAAATCAGCTTGTGATACAACAGATCCGTTGACGAATCATCGAGCCAATACGCCTGTTTATAACATACAGCTGCTTCGTCATACGCCTCATTGGCGACATGCAGTTTCGCCAACTCCGTATAAAACGCATATAATCCGAGATCGGTGATTGCGTACACTTCGTGCTGCGTATTCGTCAACCATTCCCCCGCTTCCAAAAACTCGATCGCCGAATTTTTTTCATCTTCTGTAATAATAATGCCTGTAAGGAGGTGCTTGGCTACCGCCGCATTCGGGTAAATTTTGGTACGGCTCTTCATCAGAGGATACGCTTGTACCGGCTTGTCCATCTGAAGCAGCTTGAGCCCCGTTGCAATTCGGAAAAGTGAGACGATTGAATCGCTGTTTTTTCGCGCCCTTTCATCAAAAACCGACGTTTGATTGTCAGCGATATGGTGATTGAGAGACTCTAATTCGGACCTGATTGCTGGATCGGCAGGATCTACTTCGTGTGCCTTCGTAAGGAACCTTTGGGCAGTAAACAGTTCATCCCACTCCCTATAGATCCGCCCCAGTGACAAATTTGTCTGCGCGAGAAGCACCGGCGCAACCGCGACAGACGCAATGGTATCCCACGCTTGGATCGCTGTTGAAAGCTCCTTCGGCCCTGTCAATGTTTGAGCATAATCAACAAACCGATTCAACTCCGTCCCAATCTTCGCTCTGTCGAATATGAAAATCTGGTCCACTGGGGGCCCCCTCAGATCTTAGCCACTAGCGGATACCCAATTTTCCGTGTTTTGCTCAAATTCCTCAGCAACTTCATCGGAGATGGTATCCTTGATAACCGTGATCAGGTGGGCACGGAATTTTCCCCAATCAGTGCCGCGCCCGGTAAACCGGTATCGGTTGTCGATTTCGACAAACATAGTATCATTCGGTTCGTGGTGTGATTCAAAATAGCGATTGACCTTCATAATTTTCTCCTGAGAAAGTGAGAAAAGATAAGAGACGATTACACGCTTTTATCTTTGCACGCCTTCTTTTTCTTCTGTGCTCTCGTTTTCCTCTTATCATCTACTCCTATTTGCCGCCAATAGTCCACTCACTAATTTCCCACCCCGATTCTATTGCAACCTGCCGCAACCCTTTGCTTGGATTGACGACAACGGGGTTACCAACACATTGTAGCATAGGCAAATCCGCTCGGCTATCGCCATAGGCATAGCTGGCAGCGAGATCAACGTTATGCTGTTCGACGACAGTTTGGATCGCGTGAACCTTTTCCGTTTCGCTCAGCGGCGGTGTTGTCAATTCCCCCGTAAATTTTCCGTGTGCCTCCTCAAGTTGCACAGTCAACGCAGCGTCCGCTTGTAGGTAATCAGCGAGAGGGTGGATAATAAAATCGAGAGAGCCAGTCACAAGCACAATCAGATCGCCCCGTCCTTGGTGTTCACGAATACGGTCTAAAGCAGCGGGGAATAACTTTGAACGCACATAAATCTCGAACTGTTCACCAGCAAGCTGTTTGACGCGCCCCGCTTCCAACCCTCGATAGTTACGATAGAAAACTTGGTTGAATCTTGTGCGACTCACTTTATCTAGAAAAAAGTAGTAGACAACTTTCAACGCAAACCAAGCAAGCCAGAAGGGACGTAGAAAGGTAGGAAGCAGGTGGGAACGAAATTGGACGTAATAGTGGACAATAGTCGTGCTCACGATGGTGCCATCAACATCGAAGAAGGCTGCTGTTTTTTTTCTTTTCACTGTGTTCAATTCTGCTCGCCTGCTCGTTCTGTTTTACCGTAGAGACGCAGAGCGCACAGAGAGCCCATTAAAAAATCTCTGCGACTCCGCGTCTCTGTGATGGGCTTTCTCACGTTTCACGTTTCACGCAATCCGCTCTTAATGCTTCAATCTCAGACCTGACGGCGTCGGCAAGTTTTCTGTAAATTTCCTGCTCCAGCCCTGAAGTATCGTCTGTCTTCCCTATTTCATGTCTGCCAGGCATGATGGGTTTGCCAAAAGTCACTCGAATACGGCTCTTGCTCGGTAGGTTTTTGCCTTTAGGAAGCGCACGGTAAGTGCCGTCAATATAAGCAGGAATAATCGGAGATCCGGTCTCATAAGCCAACAAGCCGAGACCGGGCTTGAACGGTTGAAGCTCCCCTGTGACAGAGCGGGTACCTTCGGGGTAAATTAGCAAGCAATCGTTCTGTTTCAGCACCTCCTGCGAAATTCGGAGCCCCTGTAAGAAGTTGGCGTGCCGATCGAACGGCACGAATTTAAGCAATTCGCCGGAGAACCATGATTTGAAGCGGGTGCTAAACCAGTAGTCTTTTGCAGCGAGAACTCTCAGGCGTTTGGATTCGTTACCCAAAACGGTCATGACCGCGAGGGTGTCGAGGTGGCTTGAATGATTAGCGGCGATGATATACGGTTGTTCACGCGGAAGGTTTTCCAGTCCACTGCACTTAATCGAGAAGTAACACCGATAGATCGCCCACACACCGAATCGGAATAGCCCTGCAAGTATCATAGACAAATGTGAGGATTCAGACTGTTCAATATGGGGGGATATTTCTTCATCAATGGGAGGGGAGGTAGACTCAGATTGCAACGTTTTGACTGTCTCTGTCACGTCGCCAACCGTCTGGATTTTGGCTATCAACTCATCGGGAATCGAGCGTTGCAGCCTCGATTCTAGCAATAGTAACAATTCCACCCGTGCCATTGAATCCAGCCCGAGTTCTGTCCCTAAATTACTGTTCAAACTAATCTGATCCGCCGGCAGTTGTGCCAAACGACTGAGTTCAGAAATAATAACCGCCTCAACCCCCAAAGGCATGTCAGCTGCTATTGTTGGAGTCAAGGCCCCCGCGGTTCCATCAGCATCCAGAGTAACCTTGACGGGGGCGAGCTGTGGAGAGACCTGTGTTTGTTGAGAGAGTTGTTCCTGCAATACCTCTTTAACACGTTGACGATTTATTATCGCGTCCGATGTCTTGGGCAATTCAGTATCCCAAAAGTGCACTGTTTGGATATGCTGATATGTCGGCAAATCTTGGGCACGTTCCTGAATATGCTGATGGATGGCTCTCTCGATTTCAGTCCTGTCCCGATCATCGTCGAGAACTGGAACGATGACAGCGTGCGCTGCCTCAAACAGATTATCTGTGCTCATCCCGACAACGCAAATCTCTGAGATCAAGGGGCTATGTCGGTAGAGTGCTTCAAGTTCGACCGGATAGATGTTCTTACCGGCACCAGACACAATTACATTCTTGCTGCGTCCAGTGAGATACAGATAACCCTCCTCATCAAAGTATCCCAAATCGCCTGTATAAAGCAGCCCCTCTCGAATCACCGTTTCTGTCCCTACTTGATTTCGATAGTAACCCTGCATCAGGCTTGGGCTGCTTGCGACAATCTCACCAATGCCGTCCTCATCAGGGTTGGTTATCTCGAGCTGCACCCCTTCAACTGCGGGGCCAACCGCCCCCCGTTTGCTTTTGTGATGAGGATTGACACTCAGAACAGGAGAGGCTTCTGTCATGCCATAACCTTGATAGATTGTTAATCCAAACTCCATGAATCGATCGTACACTTCGTCCGGCAATGCAGCGCCACCGCTGACCAGAACGCGGATATGCCCACCCAACGCAGCTTGAATCTCTTGAACAACTTCTGGGGCAAGCGGAGCTTCCATTGCTTCGGGAGACTGTACAACATAACGCTTAATTGCATCGTAGAGCAGCTGGAACAGACGCGGCACCCCAATCAGAACAGTGGTCTTGGTCTCCCGCATGATTGCTAAAATCGTAGTCGGTCTTAAACTATTGGTGTATGTGGTGGTTGTACCGGCATAAATTGACATCAAGAAATTGCAGGAGAACCCCAGAGCATGGTACAACGGCAGTACCGAAAGAAATTGATCTGTGTCTTCAGGAGGCAGCACTTGTGAAACAGCAACAACGTTCGCAATAAAGCCCCTGTGCGAGATCATTGCCCCTCGTGCATCTACGGTTGTGCCCATCGTGAAAATAATTGACGCAACCGTATCTGGATGAATGTCCATATCGGGGAAGTTATCAGGAACTGCGGGCAGTCCCCAATCCGTGGGAACAGAGGTTTCGGGTTGTTCACCTCCAAAAGGTTGGCAGAAACGATTGATATTCAAGAACTCTGGTGATGTCGATTCCGCCCGGGGCTTTATCGGGGTACTATGTAAACGAGCGACACAGGCTTCAGAAGTCAAAATTGCCTTTGCTTCAGTGTACTCCGCAAGCGCGAAAATCTCTTCTTCAGCGGTCTGTGGGTCAATTGGAACCACAATGACACCGATCTGCACAGCAGCTAAATAAGCGATACCCCACTCTGGTTGATTTTCAGCGAAAAGGATTACTCGATCACTTTTGCGATAACCCCGCTTCCACAGCGTAAAAGCGACCTGCCGCGAAACCTCATAGAGTTGACGATAAGAATAGCGCACCCACTCGCCCCCCCGTTTCGTCTGCAACGCGATTTTATCTGGAATAGACTCTGCCTGTTGAGCAACCAAATCGATCATTGTCTGAGACTCAAGGGGCTTTGAATCCCGATCCTGTCGGGTCAGTTTAATAGGTTGCTCCCCGGATTCATTGTGGGCTTGTTTGTCCATTTCTGGTATTTCGGAAGTATCCGCCGATAATTCGTCAATTCGATCGGGTGTCGGTTCGCTGATTCTCTGATTCCCTGAGTCGTCGCCTAGTTTGAGAAAGTGTCGTTTGATTCCTGGGATGTGTATTTCTTGGAGATAACGTCGCCAATCAATACGTGAAATATCGAAGTTGAAATGTTGTTGATCTGAAGGCGAAAGGGAATCGTAAAGTTCTTCTGTCTTGCCAATTTCAAATTCAAAACTAAGGCGGACATAGGGGCCATAAATCTGCACATAGTGTAGTAGGGTCTTAATAGCGTTCTTTTTGACTGCGATTCGGCGCTCCTTCCGTTTTGCCCATCTCAATGGAAGGCGATTGAGCCAACGGCTAGCTGTGTCGAGCAATCGCAGCTTATAGCGCAAATCACTCTGAAATTTCGCCTCTGCTGGAAACTTCCACACAGGAACAGGTATCGGCTTGCCGTTAGCCAACAGGGGCTGTCGCACAAAGTAGTCGTGAGTGATATCGACGATATCGCCAAAAGTCAGGGGATTGCGCGCGCCGCTCGCAACGTGATAGACCTCAATACCTTGCTGGTAATAGGTCCGCACCGTCGCCGCTAAAATAGCGTTGATAACGAAATCAACAGGAATAATATCAAGGATACTATTCGGGTCGCCGGGAAAGTCCGGCAAACGCCCTTTTCCAAAGCCCACGATAAGTGGATCCGCCATACGAAGCGTACCCCCCAGCCATCCCGGCTCTGGATCCTCAAGACTACTTTCCATAATTGATTGGCGAATAATTGCTGTCGGCAGATCACCTCGCATCTTAGCAATCATCTGTTCCCCGAGGGCTTTCATATAGGTATAAGTATCGTTCCAACCTCGCGTATGGGCCCGTTTCAAACCTTCATCGGTTAAACGCTGCTCAACCCATTTCCCCCGCGCAATATCAATCTGTTTGTTCAGCTTTTCTCCTGTGTCAGCACCTAAATTTCGTAGGACTTCACGCCGGAATTGATCGAGTCTCTCAGGTTGATTCGCTTCCTCCCTAACCTGTTCGCCCAGTCGTTGGATATCTTCGATTTCGGCATCAAGGGTGCCAGGGATTACTTCTCCCTTTTCTGCTTGATATTGTTCGGCATAAGTTTCGTACGGTGGATGTAACTCTTCAGGAACTTTTCCCGGTTGAACACCACGAACATAAGCAGTCGACACGTGCAGAAAAACCGCGTCGTTACAGCTTCTTGCTAATTCAACCGCGTACTTTGACCCAAGCACATTGCTCTGCAAGGATGCATCAATAGGTGGATCAAATTTGACGAGACCACCACTGTTAATGAAGACCTGCACCTCGCGCTGCAACATTTCATAAGCAGCATCAGAGAGTCCGAGCCGCTCGTAAGCCAAATCACCTTCTACCGCACAGACTTTTTCACGAATCCATCCGGCAAAACGCTCTCCGTGAATTTGTCTAAGTTTCGCAAAGGCACTTGAAGTAAACACCTCATTTTCTAGCCGATCTATTGCGGTCCGCTTTTCTCCATTAGCTCCACTTTGACTGCGGATGAGCAGATAGATTCGCCTCACATCGGGAAGCGCAGTGAGAATTTTCGCCACAAGTGCTTGACCCAGAAATCCGGTCGCACCGGCGATCAGTATCACTTTACCATAAAAAAATTCAGGAATTGTCTGCATATCGTCCTTCGTTTTCAGCCAAATTGAAGAATCTCACAATACTTTAGTAGCTACTAAAGTTTGTACAATTTGATAGCAATTCATGCAGCTTTATCAAGGGTCTGTTGAACAACCAGCGAGTAGGTAGCTTCGAGGGAGGTCGCCGAAAATAATCGTCCCTCAATTAAGACACACAGATACTCCACCATCAACCCGCGTGTTAATTTACGGGGGCGATACCAATCCATGCCCAATGCCCGGCACACCTGTTCGATTGTAATTGAATTGCCTGTGGCACAAGCGACGTTGAATGTCCGTTGGGTCAAACAACTTGTCACAAAACTGAGTTGCACCCATCTCGATTGATACTTTAGTGAAACTTTGATGGATTGGTGTTCCGCTTTTGGGTAGCGATGACTGCTAAAGAAATGGAGTCCAAATTATTTGCACCCGGTCTGTATCGACCGGGGCTTGTCGTAAATGTAGGCCCACCTGTCAACCACCCCATGTCCCAATTTAATCAGATGTTTGGCAACTGCATCGGTGTCCCATTTGCCACGGGAGAGGCACTTCACTAATGAGTTGTAACCCGTGTTGGGGCGAAACCCTTGATAAATGCTGGGCACCGTGGCACAGGGTCGGTGAGTGATAAGACCGATTGCTAGTAGGCATACTCTGTGTGCCGTGCCCTTTGTGCATACTACTCTGCTTGACAATGCAAGGGTGCTGCAAGTAAAGTAGGGGAGAATGACCATTGGTTCCAATTCTTACATGGATTGGGACTCATTCATATCCCCAGCGGCCAGGTGCCGCCTTGGGTCGAGGCACGATAGATCGAGAAAATCACTGCACGTCGTTCAGCAGCCCGAATCTTACGTAAATTTGGTCATTTTTAGTAGATGTCGAGTATGGAAACTCGACCTACGACTTATCTAGCAACTTGCGTTAAAATAGCAGCGAGGCAGAAAATGCGGTGCATTATAACCCTCCTTTCAAAATTGTGGTGATTGCTGAAAGGATAACCGCTTTTCTGCCTCTTTTCACCTAAATTATACAAACTTTAGTAATATTAGGAGTTACGCACTTCAGTAGGGAACAACCGTCTGGAGTTGCCCGATTCATCGGGCAGTGAGAGTTGTCATGTGCGGCGATGAATCGCTGAACTACAGGGCGAAGACTCTCTCAACGTATGTAGGTACTACAATCCTTGTAGAAACTACTGCATGACTAACTTTCACCATAAGTTGTATAATTTGAGGCACCTTATGTAGCGAGTTGGCAAGGTGTCACAGGTAAAACGCAAGTTGAATGTAGCGAAATCCCAATCTATCGGGGGCACGAGACCTTTACGTTTGACGCATTACCTTGACTGATTATGACGCAGCACTCTCAATCGCCCGACGGGTGTAAACCTTCGCCAAATTTTGACGATACGCCTGACTTGCGTGGATATCTTCCAACGCAGTTACCCCGTCAACCGCTTTCTCAGCAGCGGCAGCAATATTCCCCGCGTTCAGTGCTACCCCTGTCAGTTCAGACTCAACGCCCGACGCCCGATACGGGGCATCCGAAACACCGGTGATGCCGACAGAAACGCTCTGACAGGTGTCTCCGGATTTTGCCAAGACGACAGCCACACCCGTGAGGGCAAATCCTGATGCCACTTGGTGCAGCTTCAGGTATGTCCCTTTGGTGTTAGCGTCTGGAATCGACACATGGATTGCTGTGAGGATTTCGTCATCTCCAAGGTCTGTTTCGTACAGTCCCTGGAAGAAATCGGTTACCTTGACAGTCCGCTCGCCATTGGGGCCGGTAATTTGGAGATTGGCATCAAGTGCGAGAATCGTTGCGGGCCAATCAGCAGCCGGATCCGCGTGTACAAGACTGCCCCCGATCGTACCTTTGTTGCGCACTTGCACATCGCCAATTGCGGCAGCGGTTTGTGCAAGCAGCGGCACCTTCTGCTGAACCAGATCCGAGCTCTCCAATTCGTGATGCGTCGTCAGCGCACCGATAACCAATTTTCCGTCTGACTCAGAGATCCCTTTCAAGTCACCGATGCGTCCAATGTCGATGAGGACCGCCGGTTCAGCCAAGCGTAATTTCATCGTCGGAATCAGGCTATGTCCACCAGCGAGCACCTTCGCATCGTCTCCATGTTCCTGCAAGAGCGATAACGCTTCATCAAGTGCTGTCGGTGCAAAGTATTCAAAACTTCCCGGAATCATTCGTTATTTCCTCCTTCCTTCACTGGGGCATAACTTTCCGAAGGTTTGAAATCTTCGGAAAGTTATATTAACCCTTTGCGTCTTGGATTGCCTGCCACACACGGTTCGGCGTTAATGGCATCTCGATATCCTTCACCCCAAACGGTGCTAAGGCATCCACAACAGCATTGACCATACACGGCGTTGAGCCAATCGTCCCGGCTTCGCCAACCCCTTTGACTCCCATCGGATTTACAGGCGACGGTGTCACCGTATGGTCTGTTTCAAAGTGAGGCATCTGTGTCGCCTTGGGAACGGCATAGTCCATAAATGAGCCAGTCAAAAGCTGCCCACTTTCATCGTAGACTGCGCCTTCGTACAGCGCCTGCCCCAAACCTTGTGCAATGCCGCCATGTACCTGTCCCGCAACGAGTAAAGGGTTGATAATATTGCCGATATCGTCAACGCATACATATCGCTGAATAGTGATTTCGCCGGTATCGGCGTCAACCTCAACGACTGCGATGTGGGCACCGAATGGATAGGTAAAGTTCGACGGTTCAAAGAAATGCGTTGCTTCGAGCCCAGGGGTCGTGTCCGGCGGAAGGTTTTTAGCGACGTGTGCTTCTAGGGCAACCGCCACGAAGTCAATCGCTTGATCCGGTGAACCTTCGACAAAGATGCTTCCGTCTTCAAAGGCGAGGTCCTCGGGATTGGCTTCCATCAGGTGCGCCGCGAACTTTGCCATCTTTTCCTTCACCTGACCTGCGGCAATAACCATCGCCGTTCCACCGACAGCCGTTGCTCGACTACCAAAGGTGCCTATACCGTAGGGCTGCCTTCCGGTGTCGCCATGGATGACTACAACATCGTCAATATCGACGCCAAACTCATCGGCGATCATCTGTGCGAAGGTGGTCTCTTGCCCCTGACCGTGTGGCGAAACACCAGTCAACACCGTAATCTTCCCGGTCGGTTCGACCCGGACGGTGCTACTTTCCCAACCGCCGGCGGGCATCGCTATGGAGGGGCCCATACCACAGATCTCAGCATAGGTGGAGATACCAATTCCCAGATATCTACCCTGCTGACGGAGCTGCGCCTGCTGAGCTCGCAAGCCATCGTAATCAACAATTCCTAAAGCCTTGTTAAAGCTTTCTTGGTAATTGCCGCTATCGTAGATAATTCCAGTTGGGATTTCAAGCGGAAATTCATCCGGCTGCGGGAAGTTTTTGAACCGAATATCTTTCGGATCCATTCCTACCGCCCCCGCTGCCAAATCAACCATGCGCTCGATAATGTAGGTCGCTTCAGGACGTCCCGCACCACGGTATGCATCGGTCGCCATCTTATTTGTTAAGACGCCGACCAGCTCGATCTGGACATTCGGAATCTTATAACAGCCGACAATCATAAGGTTTGTTAACGTGGGGATAAGCGGGGTGAGCAACTGATAGGACGCCCCGAGGTCGGCAAGAATTTTCGCACGAACCCCTGTGATTATTCCATCGTTATTGACCGCAACATCCACATAGTTGACCTGATCTCTGCCATGAATTGTCGTCGTGAAGTTCTCCGTCCGCTTCTCCGTCCATTTCACCGGTTTGCGTAATTGCATCGCCAAATATGAGACAACGACCTCTTCGGGGTAAACATTCAACTTGCTACCGAAGCCTCCGCCAACTTCCGGTGCGATGACGCGCACTTTCTGTTCTGGCACATTGACGATAATAGACAACTGCGTTTTAAGGATGTGCGGAACCTGTGTTGAGGACCAGACGGTAAGGGTGCCTTCGCCCGGTAGGTATTCAGCTAACACACCACGCGTTTCCATTGCATTCGGAATCAGACGCTGATTGACGAAACGCTGAGATACGACATGGTCTGCTTCCGCGAAAGCCGCATCTACATCGCCAGCCTCTAGCGGCGTCGTGAAGCCGATATTGTCGCCAAAGTCGTCATAAATCAACGGCGAGTCTGCTTCGACCGCCTTATCAAGATTGGTGACAGCGGGCAGCTCTTCGTAATCAACTTCAATCAGGTCCAGCGCATCTCTGGCAGTATACGCATCTGTTGCCACAACCGCAGCGACTGGCTCACCAACAAATCGCACCCGTCCCACTGCGAGCGCGGGATGATCTGGAATCTTGAGGTCTGGAATTTCCGCGCCACAGGGGATGCCCCCGACCTCCCCTAGGTCTTCAGCGGTAATCACCGTAACGACGCCGGGTAAATCTTTCGCTGCTGATGTATCAATGCTGTTGATGACTGCGTGGGCATAGTCGCTGCGCAGGAATGCACAGTGAAGAGTGCCCACCAGCTTAATGTCATCGACATAACGGGATAACCCTTGGATTAACCGCGGATCTTCGCGTCGCTTAATCGGGGCACCCATCATCCGAGTCGGTGCTGCTATTGTTGCCATGGTATCATTCCTCCTATTTGCGTCCTGTATCCTGCTTGTTAGCCCTGCATTTTCTCCGCAGCGTATTGAACTGCCTCAACGATATGCTGATAGCCGGTACAACGGCAGAGATTTCCTTCCAACCCGTGCCGAATCTCATCTTCCGTTGGGTTAGGGTTCCGTGCTAACAACTGATGGGCAGCCATAATCATTCCGGGAGTGCAGAAACCACACTGCAAGCCGTGACGTTCCCAAAATCCCTCTTGAATCGGGTGAAGATCTCCATTTTGCGCCAACCCTTCGATGGTTGTAATTTCCGCGCCATCCGCCTGAACTGCCAGCATCGTACACGATTTGACTGCTTGTCCGTTGACTGTAACCGTACAAGCACCACACAGGCTCGTTTCACAACCGACGTGTGAGCCGGTCAAACCAACGACATCGCGAATATAGTGAACCAAAAGCAGCCGCGGCTCAACTTCGTGTGTGTGTGCCTCTCCATTAATTGTTGTATGAATGACTTTCTTTGCCAAAGGTATTGCCTCCTTTTAGACATCTCGCCCTGTGATGAGGCGGACGAAAATCTCACTTTACCTTGAATTGAATCGCATTATATCAGAATCGGTTTTTTGCTGCAACCAAAAAACGGATTTCACTAGCTTCCAGTTTTTTTTGAATGTTATACAACTATCACGCAGATGATATGCGCTCCGTCATCGGTCAGCACGTTATCACCAGCATCAACCGGCACCATGTGGGGAAGGCCAAACGCGATATGGTCCCAAGAAAAAAGCAGTTTTCCATTGGAGTTAAAGCAGAGCAAAGGTGGGGGTTCACTGCCTCGATGGAAAAAATAAATGCGGTTTTCCGAGTCCGCTGACACCCCAGCAACCTGTCCAAGTATCCAATCTTCGGGGATTTCTCTCCAACCGGGAACAACCTCGTATCTTAGATCAGTCGGGCTTTCTTTACCCTCCCATGCGTGTGTAGATAACAGTTCAGAATCTGACATTATATGTTGTTTCCCTTAAGGTAAGTTTGATTGAAGGTGAACGGTTATTTCAAAATAGAATCAGTATTATAATGACCCGTTCAGTATCTCACAACTCACGGCTGAGGTCAAGTCCAAAAATTCACATGCGAGACCGAAATGGACTTTTCTACTGTTTAGCATGTTTGCAAAAAAAGTAACAAAATGATAAAATAAATCCTGTTTTTTACACGGATTGTCTTAGTGAATTGGGATTATTATAGTGAAATCTATCAATAGGATAAGGGGTTGATATGGAAGAGCTAGAATCACTTATCAGTCGTGCACAAGACGGAGATCTGGACGCCTACGGTGTAATTGTTCAACAGTTCCAGGATATGGCAGTGGGCTACGCCTACTCTATCCTAGGAGATTTCCATCTGGCTGAAGATGCTGTACAGGAGGCGTTCATCGAGGCCTATCCCATTCTTTCAAAGGTCTACGGTCCTGTTGCTTTCCCGGGCTGGTTTCGGCGGATTATTTTCAAACACTGCAACCGTTTGACACGCAGAAAGCGCGACCAACTCATGCCCCTGGAAACGATGGTCGAAATACCTTCGGGCGGGAGAGATCCAGCGGATGAGATTGAGGAACGAGAAACAAAATCCCTCGTATTAGCCGCGGTTGCTGCACTGCCGGAGAACCAACGTCAGGTCACAACACTTTTCTATATCAGCGGTTTTACACAGAAACAGATTGCGGACTTCCTAGAGGTGCCGGTGACAACAGTGGATAATCGTCTCCGCGCCTCAAGGAAGCGGCTGAAAGCTACTTTACATTCTGAAAGGATGATTACTATGTTGAAGGATACACTCCATGAAAACGCACCCTCACGCGATGATTCGTTTATCAACGCAGTCGGCCTCTGCAATACGGCGCAAGCAGGCGACCTGCAACGGGTTCAGGAGATTCTCGCTGTTAAGCCGGAGTTAGCAACCCAAGATATTGCCTCAAATAATGAACATCAACCCATCCATCTTGCAGCAGAGGAAGGTCATACTGAAATTGTGCGTGTACTACTAGAAGCAGGGGGGGACCCGCTCAATGGGATATATCCCCATCGTGAAGCCACTAGTGCACTGACAATGGCGAGAGATCGTGGGCACACCCCTGTCGTTGAGGTCATTGAGGGGTGGCTTAACGAACAACGGGGGACAACATCAAAGGGTGAAGCCTTAACCCGTGCTGCGGCAGATGGCGATATTGAAGCCATTCGATCGTTGCTCAACCAAGATGCGGAGCTTATCAATGCGACCAATAAGGGTGGAGAAACTGCGCTTTTCAAAGCGATTGGTCGGGGCGATTTGTCGATCGTCCTTGAGCTGCTGGACCGGGGGGGCCGATATTGACCATCGAGCCGCAGACGGGAGCCGGCCGATCCACCACTGCCTCGCGCACAGCTGGAAGGTGCCGGATGAGATGTACAAAACCTACGCCATCCTCGCAGGTGCCTTGCTTGCTCGAGGTGCAGCGTATGATCTCTGGGTTGCCTGCGGCGTTGGCGATGTTGAAGGCGCGAAACGGTTCATCAACGCCTGCGAGGATAAGACGCAGCTCTGCAAAAGCAGGGTGCCGTTTTGGGAGGATTATGATAACCCACTGGTCGTGGCTTGTTTTCAAGGGCATACGCCAATTGTCCAATTGTTAATTGATGTTGGAGCGGATCCGGATGCGCCGTTTGAGATGGATGTCGCCGGCGAGAAGGTAAAACAGTGGGGACATCCGCTCTGGTATGCAGCAAATCGTGGACATTATGAAGTCGTGAAACTACTGATTGAGAACGGGGCAAACCCAAACACAGCGGTCTACGCGTCCGGCAACGCTGTATGCTGGGCGTATCAATATGGGCACAAGCGCGTTGCGGATCTGATGTTTCAGCACGGCGCGGTCGCCGATCTATTGAGTTATCTTCTGACAAACAATCTCCCTGCCATCGCGGAGAGTCTGCATCGGGATAATACAGAGCACAAAGGCTTGCTGAATGATGCTGTTATTGCGGGCAATCTTGATATGGTCAGGGTGGCACTGCGCGATAATCCAGAGTATGATGAGGCTAAGGGATTCAATCTGCTAGAAGCGGCGGTGCGCGGCTGGCGGTTAGGCAATTTGAAAATTAACAACGAGGGATTCGACCGGCGCGACTCCATCACAATTTTAGATATGCTGCTTGAATACGGGATAGACCCGAACCTCCGAAATCCGCGCGATAAGCGGTTCAACTTCACGATTCTCCATCACTTGGCTGGCAAGAGCTGTAACCCTGTAACATACGGGCATACAGCGGAAGAGGTTGTTGAATTCGCCCGGACGCTGCTCAATCACGGTGCCGATATCAACGCGATGGAAGATAAACTAAAATCAACCCCGCTCGGCTGGGCTGCACGCTTTGGTCAGAAAAAGCTGGTTGAATTTCTGCTTGACCGTGGCGCAGATCCGAATCTAGCGGGTGCACCATGGGCGACCCCGCTCGCTTGGGCGGAGAAGAGAGGGCATACAGAAATCGCTGAAATCCTCCGAAAACATGGTGCAACAACGTAGCGTCTCCTAACATTGAGATAGGATTAGCAGAAGTGCCGGGGACAACTGTAGTTACACCCACTACATCAAACGCTTCTTGGGAAATGCGAGACCAGCTCAACATCAACCTCATGTTTCCCTCGACGGCAGAAGGCGGCAGAAATCTACCTCTATCGCATCACGGTCGCTTCACAAGAAGTGGTCCGGTTAACCCAGCTCCATGAAGGCAATAGATTTTCCCCGGATTGGTGTTGTAGGGAGCGGAAGCCAACTGCTGTCAATCCGCGCCATCGCGAACTGATTTGGTGGGGACAGTTGAAAGTCGATCGCTGATTAAACGGATTAAAGGATTCCACAGATTAAATCCGCAAGATTAAAAGGAGAGGATAGATGTTACCTCGAGCGACATTCACGCTACTGTTTGCGATTATTCTGTCTTAATCGGGCTGGAAATCTTTGCTCGCATATTTCTATTGCCTTCTGTTCCATATTGTGATAGCATCTATAGCGTCTCAGTTTCATAATGAACCTATTGGAAATCGTACGGTGTGAATCGTCTCATCTAGAACTCCAAAAGGAGGTCTGTTATGTACGCGAGTGTCCAATATCCCGATACTATAGAACCTCAGGTGCAATTTATAGAGGAAACTGCGCCTGAAGACATTGTGGAAAAGACGATAGAAAAACTCCACGCTGGGGTTTCGATAAAGGAGATGTGTACCGCCTCTGCGCTGGCTGTCGTCCGTTCATCGGAGATGCCTTTCTTTGTGAACGGGCAGTGGGGTCATCACGGCGGACACATGCATCCCGTTTCTGGGATACATGCGGTGAAAGAGATAGCCTCAAGGCTTTCTGGAGACAATCGTTTTCTACCCGTGGTGCAAAACGTCTCTTTAGCCAATAAGCATATCCATCATCCCTCTATGGGCCCCTATCTGTTGCCAGCATTTGAACCGCTTAATGCCGGTGGCGTTGAGGGGACCAAACAGGCGTTCTTTGACGCGGTGCGGCGTGGTTCTGTCAACGACGCTGACCATCACTTTCTGTGGCTCGTTCAAAACGTGCCGCACGAAGAAGCATTGGATATACTGCTGACGGTTGCCACTCCAAAGAACCTGATGGATGACCATAAATTCATCTATCCAATCTATACTTGGCGGCTACTCGAATGGCTCGACTGGGAATACCTTCAGGTGCTCACCCGTGGGCCCGTACGCTATATCTCACAGCCGCCTTCAGCGAAACCTGTGAAAGAAATTACCGAGTTGATTGAGAAATATCAACTACTTTCCACCCCGCTGCGCCAAACGACAGGAGCCGATGAAACCGAAGCTATCGTTCAATTGCGTGCAGGGTTGAATGACTGCGCCTTCGCTGACATCCCTGAAACGACTGCCCAAGCACTTGCGGACGGGCTTTCCTTAGAGGGAGCCGGTGAAGCACTTTCGCTCGCTGCCTCGGACCTTTTCTTGCGCTTGGATACTAGCAATCCGATGGATGTCCACATGCACACCGGCGTCAATGCGAGGCGTCATACCCTGCGGGTCAACGGTCTCTGTAAGGAAAATAAGATATTAGCCCTCCTGCTATGGAATTCGGGACCTGAGGTCAGAAATGCGAAAGAACGTATTGATGCCGAACCTTATCCTTCTCCCGACGCTGTGGCTGCAATTCCCCAGCAATCCCAAGGCAAACTGTTGTCTACCATCGAGGAATCCATCGCTGCCAATGACGTTGACGCTGCAGCAACGCTAACGGCAAAGTATGGAGAGTTAGAACATAGGCCGCAAGCATTAATCACCCGCCTCACCGAAATTGTCTGCCGGGATAACGCGACAGAGATGCACGCGTTGAAGCACCATCAGGCAACGGTTGAAGAGTTCCACACAACCCGCCCTCCACTCCGTTTGCGCCACTTGGTTGCCGCAGCAAAAGCCGCAGCCATCTCGTATGGGAAAGCTCAAGAGGTATATGAAAGGGCGAAACAGTTTTTGAATAACTGATACCATTTACAAATCCAATATTTCCTTCGCATCGTTTTCAATGGCTGAAACCGGCGAATAACGATGCGGAGGACGTAGTAGGAAAGAGAGACAGTGGCTGCGTTCACCTTTTTAACTTGCCTAATAGCACCCAGGAGATTGTAGATGAGACCCTTCACGCTTCTCTCCCTTTCGCTCCTCATACTTAGTAGCGCGGCAAATGCACAATCACAAAGTGGTCTTGTCCCGTTTGATTATCCCCACGAGCCCTTTGTCGAGTTTCGATTTGATTTAGACCGCAGTACCGTTGCATTGGTTATGGAAGACATGGACGCCGATACCGTTTCGCTATTCAGCACGCTGAATCACCTACATCTCCGCACCTACAAGGCTCGTCATTTTGGCAAGATGCTCGATTATTACGGAACGAACTTGAAAATACAAGGGTGGAGCGCGTTAGAAAAAAGCGCGAACTGTTATCTATATACCCTCACGCAAAGCGAAACCGTTATCGGTATTTTTATAATTGTCAAAAACAGAAAGACGGTATATCTCATAAATATAGACGGTTGGCTCGCGCCAAAACAGGTCAGCGAGCTCGTAGGTAATCTGAATCAAGCTGGCATTGATATACCTGAACTGAGCACATTCGACGCACGGCGCAGTAGCACATCTACTTCAACCTTGCTTCGGATGCCCGAAGGCGCCCCGATTCATGAGGTACAAATTCAAGCGAATCAGACAACCATTGAACCGCAAATCAGAACAGTGCTTGAGGAAGGTCCGGATGAGCTCATCGCGGCTATGGCAACCTTGCGTAGCAGGCTTCCGGATATTCAGACGCTAACGGTCCGGATTGATACAGAAGGTAGCAAAAGCGTCGCAACAATTGTTGTCACAGCGCAGCCGGATACGGGAAGTTCATCAACTACATCAATGACGCCCCTCGATGGAATCACACAGGAACAAGCTACCCCAACACGGTTTCGGACTTCTGAGGGTAAACCGATTCACGAAATCCGGATTCAAGGCAATCAAAAAATCAGTGAAGCGGAGATTCAAGCTGTCCTTGAAAACGGACCTGAGGATATCGTAAAAGCGATTGCCAACTTGCCCTTGCCTGACTTAAATCGGGTCGTCGTAGAAATTAAGGGGGGCGACACGAGACGTATCGCAACAATTATCGTCATAGCTCAACCGGATAAGAGACATTTGCGGACCTCTTCATCCACGGGGCTTTGGACTGCCGCGAGGGATCCGATTCACGAAGTCCGGATTCAAGGCAATCAGAAAATCAGTGAAGCGGAGATTCAAGCTGTCCTTGAAAACGGACCTGAGGATATCCAACAAGCGATTGACAATTTGAGAAACGCCCTGCCCTACTTTAGTCGGGTTTCCCTACAGTTTGAGAATGATGGCACGAGGCGCGTTGCAGTAATTACTGTTGTGGAAAAAACGCTCTCTTCCGACTATTATTTCCATCCGGCTCCGCTTGTTAGGTTTAATCGTGTTACCGGTTGGCTGCTTGGTGCTCACCTTGAAGTGGGAAAACGGGGGCAGATAGGCCCCCTCTGGATGTGGAACGTCCCCAGTTCCGTTAGAGCACATCTTTCAAAACTCTTTGGCGAGGTCGGCTATGGGTTCGGAAATCAATATCTCAATTATCGGGTGGGCGGGGATATGATTTGGGGTCAACCGGACATATCGAGTCTGGGGGGCTCCGCTCAAATCCATCGCGTTACAGCTGCCATTGCCCCTGAACTCTTCCCGCACTATGACGGTGTGTCAGATGCTTTTTTGGCACTTGGATTTCATAACTACTATTTGAGCGAAGGTGTCGAGATGGCGTTCCGATGGGAGCCGGTAGGGCCAACTCATGCGCTCAAGTTGACGATGCGTGCAGAATCACATGAGAGTCTACAAAAAACTACGGATTGGCAACTCGGTAACTGGGGTTCAAAATCGGAGGCGGAAGACAACCCACCAATAACCCCCGGCCGGCTGCGAAGTGTCACATTGGGATACGATTTAAACACGCGGCGAAACAGGAACCTCGGTTGGCACAATACCCTGCTCATTGAACACAGCAACCCCACTGTCGGTTCCGATTTTGATTTTACGCGATTCCAATTACAGCTGCGATATGCTGCCTCAAGAGGGGACAATCTTATCCGCACACGGTTGGTGTTGGGCACTGCCACAAGTGCACTGCCAATTCAACGCCAATTTATTATTGGAGGCAGAGGAACGCTTAGCGGCTATCCACTGTATGCGTTTGCAGGTGATCACGTCTCCCTACTCAATTTGGAATATTTCTACTGCCTGCCTAATCCATACAGCTGGGAGTGGTTAAACAACATGAAAGCATTTGTCATATTGTTTCTTGATCAAGGGCAAGTCTGGGATATATCTGACAAGCCGTACCACTTTGACCCGAAGACGAGCGTCGGCATGGGATTACAGTTAGGGCAGGAGTCCCCTCTCAGATTTAACTTATCCAAGCCCTTGGAATCTGAGCGGGGAGTTCGATTCGATTGGATGTGGTATTCTAGTTTTTAATGAGGTTATTGAGCGCAGCGATATACAAACATCTGGAAGGAAATCATTAACTATGTCTGAAACCAAACTCCGTCCCGCCCATACGGATACAATCGCTGCTGCTCGCGTTATTGGCCAGCACGTTGAACCCACCCCTTTGAAGGAAGAAGGGGCCTTCAGCGCGTTCCTAAACGCCAACGTGTTTGTCAAGTATGAACTCCTGAATCCCGTCAGATCCTTCAAGATTCGGGGAGCGTTAAATCTTGCCCACGCGCTTGTGAACGGCAAAGAGGTGTCGCGAGTTATTACCGTTTCTACAGGGAACCACGGCGCCGCCATGGCGTTCGCGTGTCGGGAATACAACCTTCCGCTCACCGTTGGTGTGCCCATCAACTGCGATCAGAGCAAACTTGAATTGATTCGTCAATTTGGCGGGGAGTTAGAAATAATAGGTCGAGATTTGGACGAAACCAAGGAACTGCTCCAACAACGTCCGCTCTCACCGGATACCGTCTTTATTGAAGATGGTTCGTCCCCCGAAATAGTCGCCGGGACTTCCACGATCGGGTGGGAAATCGTTCAGGAACTACCCAACGTGGAGGTCGTTATTGTGCCGGTTGGGAATGGCGCATTGATTGGTGGAATTGGGACGGCATTCAAAGAATTCAACCCATCAATCCAGGTCCTCGGTGTCCAATCCGATTTGGCACCTTGTATGGTGTTGTCGTTTCAGGCGCGGCGCGCTGTGGATACGGACAGTTGCGACACCTTTGCCACCGGCATGGCGGTACGGGTATCAATTCCAGAGGCGGTGGATCTAATGCTAGCGGTTGTTGATGGGATGCACATAGTTTCTGAAACAGATTTGAAAGAGGCTATGGGTGCCTTTTATAATCATACCGGGCACCTGCCCGAAGGTGCTGGGGCCGCACCTTTAGCCGCAGCATTGAAAATGCGCGATGCTCTAAAAAATAAGACAGTCTGTCTAATCGCTTCAGGTGCGAATGTGGATGACCTATTGCAGGAGGAAATCAAAGAAAAATTTGTGTAAATTGTTGTATAGTGTATAATATAATCCGAGTTGCTAGGCGTAGGCATATTGTTTGAATCTCCCAACAAATCGGGATGCCTCCGATTTATTGGAGTCCTCGGAGCGGAACCGATCTTATCGGGGCTCCGTATACCATAACCCCCAATTCCATGTGGAAAATGGGGGAGTTTAAGGTAGTAGGTATGCCTACTACCTCCCTTCCATAAACCCATCAAGTTCAAGAGTTCATTCGTGCAAAAGTTCAATTAATTACACCGATGAACCGATAAATCAACATAGCCCCAGTTACTTTGAATCTCGAAAATACCAATAACATCGCGCGATAGCTCTAGGTTCAATTCACCAGACATGGTAGCGCAATACACCGGGTATTTTCCGGACGATATGTATATTAAAACGCATCACCCCCGTAGGTTGGGCATCTTGCCCGACCTTAATGGGCCAACGTGACGTAGAGCCTACCCTCAATGAAATTGGGGTTTTCTAACCTACGTATTACTAGCAACTCGCGTAAGAATATATGATTATTCTGAATAACAATCTAATCCTGCGAATGTTCAACACTGTCACTGGGGCACAAAAGGAGAAATATCATCATGCTAGATTTCAAAGATAAGGTTGTAATTGTCACCGGCGGTGCTAGAGGTATCGGCGGAGGTATCAGCCGGGCTTTCGCCGAAGAAGGTGCTCGCGTTCTCTGCGCGGACTTGGACGAACACTCAGGGGCACAACTCGTAGAGGAATCCTCAAGCATGGAAGGAACCGTTCGTTTCCTGAAGGCAGATGTTGCCTACAGCAGCGAATGCCAAGAGGCCGTTGAGACAGCGGTGTCAGAATGGGGTGGGTTGGATGTCCTCTGCAACAACGTCGGCATCCAACCTGCGAATAGCTACCTGCCCGCCCATGAATTTCCGGAGGAGATGTGGGATCGAATCATTGATGTGAATCTCAAAAGTTTCTTCCTCATGACCAAATACTGTGTGCCAGAGATGAAGAAACGCGGGGGCGGCGTTATTATCAATACCGCCAGCGTCCAAGGATTACAGTCGATGCAAGGCGTGTCGGCTTATGCAGCCAGTAAGGGTGGTGCGCTCTCCCTGACTCGTCAGCTCGCGCTAGAGTACGCCGAGGACAATATTCGGGTGTTGGCAGTCAATCCCGGAACGATTGACACACCATTGGTAGCGGAGGCTGTGGACTTCATGGGAGGGGACTTGGAAAGTCTCAAAAAACTGTGGGGCAAGGCGCACCCAATGGGCCGGATTGGTCAACCGAGAGAGATTGCCAACGTCGTGCTGTTCCTCGCCAGTGACAAAGCATCCTTCATCACCGGAGAATACGTTTGTGTCGATGGTGGGATGATGGCGAAGGGTGCTTGGGCGGATAGCGAGTAGGGGTGAATCTGGGGTGAGGAGGCGCGAAAAATGAATGGTTCCCAGATGCTGACCGATGGCATTTCGGACGAACGGGCTTGGCGGGCGAGTACCGTTGATGATACCGCAGCGTGGCACTATCCTCTGTCCGAGGATTGTCTCGATAGCTTGAAGCGCTTTATCGGTGACACGCGGCATAATCCCCGCCCGATTACAGAGATTTCCCGTCTGAGTGCATCGTCCAATGGCTGCGGCGAATGCCTTCAACCGGTGCTTGATACGCTCAATGCTGGGCGTGGTTTTGCTGTTGTCGAACGGGTGCCCGTCGAACAGTATAGCGTTGAAGAAGTCCTGTCGATGTACTGGCTGATTGGTCAGTTCCTTGGTACTCCCATGGAGCAAAACATTCAAGGAACGCTACTGTACGATGTGCGAGATACGGGCAAGAATGTGGCGCAGGGGGCTCGGTTTTCAGTGACCAATGCCGAGAGCTCATTTCATAACGACAATTCCTTTGGCGAGCCGCTGCCTGACCTTGTAGGTCTGCTCTGCCTGCACCCGGCAAAATCTGGCGGACAGAGTCAGCTGATCAGCGGCTACGCGCTCCACAATGAATTGCTGAAAAATCACCCTGATGTCCTCGAAACCCTCTATCAGCTATTCTATTTTGATCGCCGAGGACAGTTTAAAGCGAGGCAATCTCCCACTTCTCAATTCCCGATTTTCCGGTGGAGCGTGGGCGAACTGACCGTCCGATACCTGTACTACTACATTCAAGTAGGGCACGAGCAAGCTGGCAAATCACTGACCGTTGATCAGAGAAGGGCACTGGAAGTTGTGGAAGGGTTGCTGCGCCGTGCGGATTTCAGGGTGGAGTTCAACCTACAACCCGGACAGATGCTATTCACCAACAATCGCTGGGTCCTGCACAACCGCACCGCATTTGAGGACTATCCCGATCCAGAACGTCGGCGGCACTATGTGCGTCTCTGGTTGCGACGCCACGACTAAATGAATAAATGTGTAAGAAACGCATCAATCTCCGATAAGATGGGACCTAGAAGCCCGAAAATTGAGGGATACTAATTGTAGAGAGGAAAAGCATATGATTCGTGTTATTGTTGATGGTGCTTGTGGGCGCATGGGTAAGATGATTACGCAAGGTGTTTCACAACAAGAAGATATGCAGATTGTCGGTGCCATTGAATTCTCTGAACACCCGCAACTCGGGCAAGATGTGGGGGAAGTGGCCGGAATTGGGATAATCGATGTGCCTGTTACCAGTGATCTGCCTAAAATTCTGGATGAGGGAGATGTTGTGATTGAGTTCACAACGCCGAGTGCAACCGTCGAGCATCTCCAGAACGTCGTGGACGCCGGAAAGCGAATGGTCATCGCAACGACAGGATATGATGAAGATGAATTAGCACAGGTGCACGCACTCGCCCCTCAAATCCCATGCGTGATGGCCTCCAACATGAGCGTCGGCATCAATGTCATGTTGCAAGCGATTCAACTCGTTGCAAATGTACTTGGGGATGACTACGACGTTGAGGTCATTGAAGCACACCATAATCAAAAAGTCGACTCGCCGAGTGGGACTGCCCTACGGCTGGCTGAGGTCCTCGCTCAAACACTAGGAAGAAATCTGCCAGAAGTCGGCGTGTATGGCAGGCACGGCATTGTTGGAGCCCGCCCCAAGAAGGAGATTGGCATCCATGCCATCCGAGGGGGAGACCTTGCCGGCGATCACACGGTCTTATTTGTCGGTACGGGTGATCGCCTTGAAATAACACATCGCGGTCAAAACCGTGAACCACTTGCGCGGGGAGCGATTCGTGCGGCACGGTGGGTGATGGGGGCACCGAAGGGTTTGCATGACATCGCGGAAGTCCTGTTCTAAAATGTGAAATGGAATTAACGACGATCTTCTTTGTGGTCGGTGGTGAGTGACGAATGCTTTCAGTTGTGGGTTTGTCTGTCCCGTAGATTGGCGATTTCCTGCATAATCTGCTCACCCATCTGCCGATATAGCTCGCGTTTATCCTCGATTTGCCGAACTTCTGTGAAATCAATAGGGGGACCAAAGGTGACGGTAAGTTGGGCAGGATGAATCCATTTCGCATTGCGGGGTAATATCGTTCCCCTAAGGTAAGCGGGGATGGCGGGAACAGCCGCGTTATGAGCGATGAAACTAACACCCCCACGGGGTTTGCCCAACGTACCATCGACACTGCGTGTACCTTCGGGAAAGATGAGGACTACTTTTCCTGATTTCAAAAGGGAGATGGTATGTCGAAGTGCAGCGCGATCTGCCGTGCCCCGTCGTACCGGGTATGCATTATGTGCAGCAATCAGCCTGCCTATCACCGGCATATCAAAGGAATCGTGCCTTGCCATAAAGTGCAACTCTCGACTCGCCGCGGAACCGATGATGAAGGGGTCGAAATAGCTCAGATGGTTGCATAAGATTAAGGCACCACCATGTCGTGGAATATTCTCATTACCGTGAGATTCTAGTTTGCCGAGAATATCAAAGACAAAATTAGTGATTCGGTGTGACCAGCGATATGGGAGCTGATCTGTCCAGAATCCGAACTTGTGCCGTCGCATTAGCATTCCTCCACTCGATTCAGAACGAAATCCACAGCTTGGTTGATAGTCATGCTGGTCGTATCTAGGACAATTGCATCTTTGGCGGTTCGCAACGGACTATGCTCACGGGATGCGTCCATCTGATCTCGGTCACGAATCTCTTTTTCGACCTGTTCTAATGTTGTCTCAATGCCCTTTGCTTTTTGTTCCGCGTAACGACGTTTTGCGCGCTCTTTGACGGAGGCGTTAATATAAAATTTCAGGTCCGCGTCCGGGAACACAACGGTCGTTACGTCACGTCCCTCAACGATGATACCGCCTCTCTTACCGATCCGACGCTGTTGTTTCACCATTTCGCGCCGTACTTCAGGAACCTTTGCGATATTGACAATGGCACGGTCTATTTCTGGGGTGCGAAGGACATCCGATACATCTTCCCCATTCAACAGGGTAGTTTTTCCATTGTTTGAGAAATCAATCAGGCAGTTTTTTGCCAACTGGATTAACGTAGGCACATCCGTTGAATCCCCCTCTTCTCGGAGGGATAAAAGCGTCATCGCACGATACATTGAGCCTGAATTTAGATAAAGATAGTCCAGCTTTTTGGCGAGCCGTTGGGCGATTGTGCTTTTTCCTGAGCCGGCGGGACCATCCATTGCAATGGTAAGACGTTCCTTCATCATCCCTCCAATGTATCCCTTAGCATTTTTGCGTGCGCCAAGAGGCGTTCAATTTCAATATCGTCTTGGTTTTCGAGTAAGGTTTTGAATTCAGCAAGATTTTCGATTGTCGAGTCAATCATCGGCAGCAGCGAGCAGGCATTTTGCATGAAGATTGCTCTCCAAATCTGTGGGGAGCCCGCAGCAATGCGCGTTGTATCGCGGAAACCGGTTGCAGCGAAATCGAGCACTTTTGCAGTGTCGCTGCCGATTTCTCCCACTGTATTTGTTAAGATAGAAGCGATGAGATGCGGTAGATGACTCGCCCCCGCAATGAGCAAATCGTGTTCAGCCGGGGAGAGGTGGTAAACCCGTGTGTCAACAGATTGCCAAAGGTCTGTGACGAGTTTCAACGCCTGCGGGTGACTATTGTTCGTTGGGGTCACAATACATTTTGCACCATCAAACAGGTCTGCGCGTGCCGCTGCGATGCTCGCTTTTTCAGAACCGGCCATCGGATGCGATCCGACAAAATGCAGATCAGGAACGGTCGGGAAGCTTTCAATCTCCTCGACGACTTGCCCCTTAATACTGCCAACATCGGTAATCAATAAAGGTCGAAGGTCAGATATCCGGGTCTCGGCGATATGCTGCACCATTTCAGGGATAAGATCAACCGGGGTTCCAACGACCACCAGATCCGCGTCATGAATCCCAGCGTGAAAATCGGTGGTTGCTTTATCAACCGCACCCCGTTCAAGTGCGATGTCGAGGGTTTGCATCCGTCTGCCGAGCCCAGTGATTTCTCCCCGGAAACCCTTGGCTTTCAATGCTAAGCCGAGAGATCCACCGATTAAGCCGACGCCTAAAATGGTAATGTTCCTGATCTGACTAAAGTCTGCAAACATATTTTCGCCTGCCCGCTCTCCATAATGTGCTTCGGAGATTTTATAAATTACCGGCATTTTTGTCAAGCCATTTTTCAATATGACACCGGATCCACGAAATGCGGAATCCGGTCTATGGAAATCACGTAATTTTAAGCGATTTTTTTAGGAGGGAGTTTCTAAAAAACGTTGAAAAACCTAGAATTCAAAGCAAATTGCGATTCACTCGATGTGTTGCGTCAGCGTCTTACCAATCTCCAAGCGGAACATCGCCGCACAATGAAACAGCTTGATACCTATTTTAACGTTCCCCAAGGCAGGTTGAAGCTGCGGGAGATCAACACCCACGAAGCGCAACTCATCTACTATGAACGTTCCAATCGTGCAGAGTCACGTTATAGCAATTATCAGGTATGCAATATCCCCGAACCAATGGTTTTCAAGCAGATTTCGACAATGGCTTGGGGTGTGAAGGCCGTTGTTGAGAAGCAGCGAGAGTTATGGATGTTTGGCAACACACGCGTCCATCTGGATGAGGTGAGGGGCATCGGTCAGTTTGTTGAATTAGAGACAGTAATTTGCAACCAAACGGAAGGTGAGGCACAAGCGGAACATCAGCTTGTGAAGGCCGCGCTTGGAATTAAGGAAGAAGATGTAATCTCTGTATCATATAGCGATCTGGTTTGAAAATCGCTGATATAGATTTAGACAAAAGTCGAGGCACATGCTGTAGGGTGTTGCCTACCAGCGGATTGAATAGGAGGAAACCGTGATTGATTGGAACAAATGGCGAAAACAGTTTCCGGTGACAGAGAAATATACCTACCTGAACCACGCGGGGGTTGCCCCCCTCCCGTTGTGTGTCCATCAAGCAATGGGGCGTTTTTTGGACGATGCGACCAATAACGGTGCGGTCAATTCCAGGCGTTGGGAGGCTACGGTTGAAGCGTGTCGCGCAAATGCAGCCAAACTGATTAACGGGAATGTTGACGAGATAGCGTTTATGAAGAATACCTCACAAGGTATCATCATCGCTGCAAACGGAATTGACTGGCACGAAGGGGACAACGTCGTGACAACGGCTGTAGAATTTCCTGCAAATGTTTATCCGTGGCTAAGCCTGAAGCGTCTCGGTGTGACAACGCGAATGGTGCCGGAGCGAAAAAAGCGCATCCACATTGAGGATATTGAGACGACAATTGACGAACGGACACGATGTGTAACCATCAGCCACGTTGAGTTTGCATCGGGGTTCCGGAACGACATCGCGGCAATTGGTGACCTCTGCCAAAAAAGAGGAATCTGGTTTGTGGTGGACGCTATACAGAGTGTGGGGGCAATTGACTTGGACGTGAAAGCTTGCAACATTGATATCCTTGCCGCTGACGGTCATAAGTGGCTGCTCGCCCCTGAAGGCGCAGCAATCTTCTACTGTGCAAAGGAGAGACAGGACGAGTTGATCAACACAAACGTCGGTTGGGCAGGTGTTGTCAATCCAAGGGATTTTTTGAACTATGACTTCACGCCCCAACCGGCTGCCACACGCTTTGAGGAGGGATCGTATAACAGCGTCGGCTTGTATGGACTCGGTGCAGCTATCGAACTACTGCTGGAGGTTGGGATTCCGAGTATCGAGCAGCGGATCTTGGACCTGACAGATTACCTTATCGAAGGACTTCGATCAAAGAACTACCGGCTGCTGACACCGACAGAAGAATCCGAACGTTCCGGTATCGTGGTGTTTGAAAGTGACCGATATACGTCAGCTGATCTGGTTGAACGACTCAGGCGAGAAAACGTTATCGGGGCAGAGCGGGCTGGCGTCCGTCTCTCTCCACATTTTTATAACTTGGAGACGGAGATAGATCGAGTTTTAGGATTGCTGCCATAACCGCGAAGTGTCTCCCTATTGATCGGTAGGGTCATTTACTCCTGTAGGTTGAAAACTCTCGGAACAGGGAGGGATCTCCGAATCTTGACTCAGACAGAGAGAAAACCGAAAACTAAATAGCCCTAATCAGGCGGAAATTTCCGTTGCAGAAAGATGGTGATTGGCGTATAATAACCGCATTAGAAATTTACAGGGCATCGGAGGGGACTTTATGTACATTCAAGATTTGCTCAGTTGGGAACAATTTAACGATGAAAATCTGAGTTTTTTTTACGCCATTGGAATCGATCGCCTCTGCCTTGACATTCGTGGTATGCACCGCGTTGACCCCTCACTGGATCTACGAGATGGGGTGGACAGAACAGATTTCTTTGAGGCAGCAAAGGAGAAGACAGAATCTCACGGACTAGAACTCTACAGCATTTTTATGGCGGGTTGGGATGAGATTGCGCTAGGATTGCCGGATCGGGATGAGAAAATCGAGGCGTGGTGTACAATGCTTCGGGGAATCAGTGCGGCGGGCATCCCGGCACTGGGATACAATTTCAAACCGATGGGAAATTTTCGTACAACGTCCGCCAAAGGCAGAGGGGGCACTTCGTACAGCACCTTTGATTACGATGAGTTTTCACAGAACCGCCCTAAACCACATGACCCACCTGTCTCGGAGGAGGAGATGTGGGAGCATATGACATACTTCCTCGAAGGGGTGATTCCGGTGGCGGATAAAGTTGGGGTGCGGATGGCACTACATCCGGATGATCCACCGATTCCTGAACCGTTAGCGGGGGTAGCACAGATTGTATCAACGCTCGACCAGTACCGGCGGATTTTCGATATTGTCCCATCTGATTCCAACGGAATGCTATTCTGTCAGGGGTGTGTTACCGAGATGGGGGTAAATGTGTATGAAGCGATCCGGGAGATGGCTACTAAAAACAAGATTGTCTTCGTTCACTTCCGTAATGTCCGCGGATGCCTGCCCAGTTTCCAAGAGGTTTTTCTGGATGAAGGCGATATAGATATGCACCGAGCGATGTCGATCTATCGAGATGCGGGCTTTAACGGACCCTTTATGATGGATCACACGCCAGGGTTTCCGCAAACAGACACCGGCAGAGCGGGTCAGGCATACGCGGTTGGATATATTCGGGGGGTGATTCAATCGGTATATCGATGAAACGGATAGTAGGTAACGAGTAATACGTAAGATTTTTCCGTTGTGCATTACGTCTTACGTATTCAGTTCCCGGAGCCCTTATCGTCGTTGGCGACTAGCAGTTGGAATGTCTCTCCTATTGGAGGAGGCTATCTTCCTCACACACGGGCGAACTTGTGCAGCAGATTTTCAACGCCGACTTCGCCGATATATATGTCCCCGTGCCGGTCCACCCAGATGCCGTGGGCACCGTGAGCCACATCGTCTGGTCCGCCCAAGACATTCCAACAGGTAAGCAGCTTTCCGTCTCGGTTAAAGATGCTGACGCCGCCCCCCTCGGCAATGTAAACCGTATCATCCGCGTCAAGATATAGCCCGCACGGGAAAAGGCGTCCACCCCACTCGGAGAGGAAGTTTCCGTCCGCGTCAAAAATTTGGATGCGATTATTTGGTTCTCTGTCAGCGATTAAAACTTTGCCTTCTCGGTCCGTAAAAACATTATGAGGAAGGGTGAACTGCCCCGGTGCTGCTCCCTCTTCGCCCCAGGTGTTTAGCAGTGTTCCATCGGGTGAAAACTGATGTATCTGATGCTGACCGTAACCGTCCGAAACATAAATATCACCGGATGGGGAAACGACAGCGCGAGTCGGCATATTGAATGGCTCGCCGGGGGGACCTGCCTTATTGGGTGTTCCAAGCGTTTTTAGTACCTGTCCCTCTGTGGTGCAGATACGCACCGTGTGGTCGCCACAGTCGGCGATGTAGAGGCGATCTTCTGAGTCAATAAAAATGTCGTGAGGCAGACTGAGGAGGGCCTCGCCCCATGATGAGAGAAAGCGCCCATCTCGGTCGTAGACTACAATGGCTGGGTTTGGCTCGCGGTCTACAACATAGACCTTATCCTGCGAATCAACGGCAATACCTGAAGCGATGCCTAGGGTGCGACCGTCGGCTCCCTGTCCCCAACCCTTAACGACTTGGTAACAATATTCACCACTTCCTAATACCATAATTAACACCTCCGGCTTTAATTTGCGGATACCGAGTTCCCCAACTGGGACTTGGGAACGGAAAAATCTGGTTCATCTAAAGGCAGATATTATAGCACACATGTCCAAATATCCCGAATCTAAAAATTCCTAATTTCTTTATTCGTAAGCCCAACCTCCTAGGATTGTCTAAATGAAAGTACAAGAGATGTTTGAACTTCACAATCGTGTCGCCATCATTACCGGCGGTGCAACCCACTTGGGGCGTGCAATGACGACTGCACTCGGCGAGTTGGGGGCTGCCACAGTTATTGCCAGTCGCCGCAAAGCCTTGTGTGAACGGGTTGCAGCGGAGTTACAGGAAGCGGGCATCGAATGCGTAGGGCTTGGCTGCGATGTTACCGACGAAGCGCAGGTCAAAGTGCTTGTGGATGAGGTAGTCAAGATGCACGGGCGGTTGGATATAATGGTGTGCAACGCCGGTGGTGCTGCGACAACGAGTTATATCCCGAACGCTTCGATCGATGAGTTTACGCACACATGGGAGATGAATGTCAAAAGTACCTACATGTGTGCACAAGCCGCAGCCCGTGTGATGATTCCTCAACGCAGCGGCGTAATCATCACCCTCGGATCGATTCATGGCTTCCTGAGTGCTGACAAACGCCTCTATGAGGGGTTGGATTTCAATCGTTCGGGTCCCCCGTATCAAGCAGCGAAGGGTGGCATAGTGAACCTGACGCGCGCGCTTGCAGCCGAGTTGGGAGAGTATGGTATCACCGTCAACTGTATTAGTCCCGGACAGATTCCGAAATTGACAACAGATCCAGAAATGGTAGAACGGTGTCGCCTGGGTAACCCGCTTGAACGCACAGGAGTCGCCGATGATATCAAGGGTTCTGTTGCCTTGCTCGCCTCACGCGCTGGCAACTGGATTACCGGACATAACCTCGTGGTGGATGGCGGTTGGAGTCTCTGGTAAACCGCAAAGAGCGTGAAACGTGACAATTATTGGTTCATTTGGTGCAGGCGGGCTAGGAAGCCCGACCTACGGGGCTTATAGAAAAAGAGACCGAGTTTTTTCTTGAAAGCTCGGTCTCTCTTGTCAATTTCTTAAAATGAGTAAAGTTGACCTACTCCCGCACCTAAAGGATTTTTGATAAAATGACCGACAACCCACGAAATCTGCACGACTACATAGAACGAAAGAGGTACAACATGAAAAAACTCCCCCTTGGTCCACTTTACTATGAATTCAGTCGTCATAACGAGCCGCGCTTACGAATCACACCGGGCGAAACCGTGTTGGTAGAGGCAGAGGACGCCTTTTCAGGTCAGATCCGCACCAACGCCCACCGGCGGGATAAAACCAAAAAACCTTACGGCAACCCGCAGACAGGTCCAATCTGGATCGAGGGTGCTGAACCGGGAGACGCGCTAGCGGTTAAGATTGAGGAGATTCGGCCAAGCATCGGTCAATGCGCCACCCGAACCTCGGATCCCCGACAGCTCGCCGAATGGTTGGGCAACGACTGCCCGCACGGTGTGCATGTCTGTCCTATCCGCGACGGACAGATTTACTGGAGCGATGACATCACCATTCCCTATACCCCGATGCTTGGCTGTATCGGGACGGCCCCGGATACCGGTGTGCCAACAACAGGACCGGCGGGGCCTCACGGCGGGAATATGGATATCATCGAAACCTGTCCCGGCAATACCGTTTATTTGCCGGTATTTGTCTCTGGTGGGTATCTGTATCTGGGCGATGCACACGCTGCGATGGGGCACGGCGAACTCTCCGCTTCCGGGCTAGAAATGCCATCGGAAACAAAGATTACCGTCAATTTAATCAAGGTCAAGAACCTGCCGGGGCCTCGAATCGAATCTCCTACAGAGATTATGACCGTCGCTACCGGCTGCCCGATGGAGCGTTCGACCGCTCAGGCTTATGCGTGGTTAATTTTATGGATGGAAGAAGAGTTCGGCTGGGATCGTTGGAAAGCGTATGACATCCTGACGCATGTCGGACAGATCTCGGTCGGTTACTATCAGATTGGGACAGTGGCAGCAAAAATCGCTAAGCGATATTTGTAAAACAGTCGTAGAGAACGGAGATCTGCGTTCCCTCTAGCGTGAATAGGAGCAGGTAAAAATGTACGGACAGAACGGACGAATTGGGTTGTTAGTGCCATCAGTTAATACAGTCGTGGAACCAGAGTTTAACCGAATGATTCCAGAGGGCATTAACGTCTATGCGGCGCGGATGCGGAATACGCGGTCCGATGTAGACGACTCCAAGGCGATGCTTCAACATGTGGAGCGTGCCGCCGACGAGCTCGGCAGCGCACATGCAGATGTGATAGCCTTTGCCTGTACTGCGAGCAGTTTTGTGGCGGGCGTTGAAGGCGAAATTGAATTACGAGACCGAATCAAACGGGCAGGAGAAGCACAGGCGGTTACAACCTCGGGTTCCGTTGCGGGTGCATTGCGGACGCTCGGTATTCGACGCGTCGCGGTTGCCACACCTTACCCGGACGAACTCAATGTGCTAGAGAAGCAATTCTTGGAGGACGAAGGCATCGAAGTCCTGACAATTGCCGGCATGGACATCGTGGATGCCTTCAGCATCGGAAAGGTGACACCACAAGAGACGTATGAATTTGCCCGGCGTGTCTGGCAGAATGATGCTGACGGAATGTTTATCAGTTGTACCAACCTACGCACTATTGATGTGTTGGCGCGATTGGAAGCACAACTCGGTGTGCCGGTCCTCTCTAGCAACTTGGCGACATGCTGGGGGTGTTTACGAGCCTTGGGGCATCACGATCCGATTGACGGGTATGGAAGGCTTTTGTCAGGGTGACATGATGCGTAAAGGAAGGGACTACTCGCCAGAGCCAGCAAGTCATCGGCAGTTCGAGGATATTACCTTCACCGGAGATGCAGCATTAATACGCCGCGGCAGCGATGGAACGCTCTTGGATTAGGGGGTTATTGGGGGAGATAACCTTCAGTATTGCGGAGAGGTACTTCCCTCTGCCCACGAATAAATAACGGAAGTTGCTAGGTTCTGTTGACATTTATGTGAGGCGCGTCCATAATTCGCCAATAAATACTAATCTGAGGTACTTGCAGCCCGATTTATCGGGGGGTGATGTTCCCTCGCCCTTTACAGACATTCGCGGAAATTGGCGGCGAAAAAAAAGAACCGTAGGCTAGGTTAAACGATAGTAAAACCCAACAATACACCCTCCCCATAGGCCGGGCATCTTGCCCAACCCATAGTCTCAGTTACTTTGAATTCCAATCTTATCTGAAACGCGTCAGATCAAGGACTTTCGGAACAGAGATAGGTTCAATTTGAGAAGGAAAACATATCATGCAGCTGTCTAATGAGCGAGTGAAACAGTTCTGGGAAGACGGATTCATTATTGTGGAAAATTTGCTTGACCCCGATGAGGTTGCTTCGCTTCTTGCTCACGCTGAATGGGTAGCAAGCGGGAAAGCCTCCCATATCCCGAAAGGGCAACTCCAGGTCGAACCCCACGTGGGAGCAGGGAAGGTTCAGGTGGAAAACCACGCCGATTCCCTTCGGAAAATGAGCCATCTCGCCTTCTACGATGAAGAATTTGCAAACCATGCCCGCAATCCGAAGATTCTGGACATTATCGGATCGCTGCTAGGTCCCGACATCAAGCTCTACCAAGACCAGCTTTTTATGAAGCCCCCGCGGGTCGGTTCGCGACAACGCTACCATCAGGATATGCCGCTCGGATTCTACATCGATCCGCCCGACATGGTGACCTGCTGGGCGGCACTTACCGATTCGACAATCGAGAATGGATGCGTTTGGATGCTCCCCGGCACTCACAAATTCGGCATCATAGACAAATCGAAATGGGCGGAATACGAGCAGATGTCGGTTGAGGGAAGTCTAGCTGAAGAGCGTCCATTGGTGTTGAAAGCGGGCGATTGCAGCTTCCACCACGGTCTCATTCTCCACAGCAGTCGTCCCAACCAGACGAACCAGAGGCGGCGAGGTTATGCGACACACTATGTCAGTGCCAAGTGTCAATACACAGGTCCGCCAGAAAGAGAAAACGATGCGATGCTGATGCGGGGGAAGTCGATGCCGGGGCGCATCTAAAAGATTTATCATCCTTTGTTTTTCCTTTAAGGAGTGTCGTAGGTTGGGTTGAACGACAGTGAAGCCCAACTCTAATCTACCAATGAACCAACGTAACTATGCACACGAGCAAATTACTAAGAGCTTCAGACTTTCAATATTGGCACCTCGCTGAAGATGAGCGGATCAGCGTTGACTTTAAGGAGTTCTGTCCCGACTATCACGAACTGGACCGTGTCGGCGTCATCTCCCCTTGTCTCGAAGATGGTATCCTCTACACCGGGGACGCCCTGCTGGCGTTGACAACCGCCTTCTACGATGTTCTCCGATCACGGGAGACCGATTTCTTCGACTACCCACAACACTTTGCGTTTATTGGCGTAAGCGCAGGGACTGTCCATACTCACGGCGAAGGGCTACCGATGGATCGCATTGGGACAGGTTGGGGAAATCTGGATGTTTGGCCCAATTCAAAGTGGATTCCAACACCGAGAAGTGCTACAGGGATGCTCAAACAGATTTTCGATTTTCAGATAAATCGCCCGTTCTTGCCGCACGATTTCAAACCGGGTTTCGACGAATCCCCCCTCCCCGCTTATGCGCGTAAGATGCTTAGTACTCGGCTTAAGGCTGTTTACTACTACAATACGCCGATTCCCAATGTAGAGATTCGCGCCTCTCAACAGGTGGCAGATCTCGTTCAGAGGAGCATTGCCGATTTCCCCAACGCCGAAAGCACATTAACGCACCAAGTGCAGGGATGTAAGGTTGAACACTCCACTCAGAGCAATTTCCCTTACGTCGGACGGTATCAGCAGGTGAGTGTTGATAATTTTCTGGAAGATATGGCGGGGTGTTTTGACGGGAATTGATGGAGGGAGGTCGAGAAATGGCGCGCTATCCTCAAGCGGTTCTGGTGTCCTGTGAGATACCGTGGGACGAAAACGAGAATCTGATGGACGACCTGTTTCGAGAGGAGGGGCAGCATACTCTCAGGGAGGGGGCAACCACCTATATCTTTGGCACTGCCGGCGAGGGACATGCGGTTGATACTCCTCGCTGTCCGGTGTGGGATAAGGAACGGATAGACGGTGCCTACGACAAAATCATTGTGCGGCTAGGTGGGCTAGAAGATATGCCGCTACGCCTGCTCTCACCGTATCAAAGCTTTACGGAAGCGGAGTATCAGGCGTGTAAGCGGATACTCCATGAAAAGTACCCTGATTGGGTTCAAAGGAAGTTATGACATCACTCAATTTCACATCGAGAGTACCTGTTTTTGATGCCAACGTGAGGGTTGGCGATCTACTAGACGAGCTTGCCCCTTACCGCGACCGGGCGGGGTTGTTGGCAGAAATGGATCGACATGGGGTAGAACGCGCTCTTATCTACCACGCACACGCTGACAATGTTAGCCCAATTGCAGGCAATAACTACCTTGAAGCGTGGCTTGGCGATGATGGGCGCACCCATCCGCAGTGGATGGCTATTCCTACAGCGGATTCGCTTGTGCAGATTCAATCGCTTCATGCTGCAGGGAGGGTCAACTGTGTGCGATTGTTCGATACCGGGCAACGGGATCTGCCCTTCCGTCCTTGGGCTTACGATACGCTGCTATCTTGGCTCAGTGAGGAGCGCATCCCTATCTGGGCCCTCCTGCCGGACGCCGATGCGGATGCGCTAGTCACAACACTTCAGGCGTATCCGGACCTGGTATCGGTCTTGGTAGGAGCGCATTATGTCCATGCCCTGTGGTTGCGTCCAATGTTAGCCGCTTTACCGAATGCCCACTTGGAGTTGAGTCGCTATGAACCGATCTGCGAGATAGAGTCTCTGCGCGACGAGTTTGGTGCCGAGCGATTGGTCTACGGTTCGTGGTATTCACGCTATGCGATGGGACCGATGTTATTCTATCTGCACCACACCAACCTAACTGATGCTGAGCTCACGTCGATTTGCGCTGGAAATCTTGAGCGTATCCTACAAGGAGGCACGAAATGATTGATGGAACACAAGTCATTGATTTTCACGGGCATGTGGGGCGCTGGGATCCGCTCGGCATGAAGGATGATCCGAAATTAATGCTCCACGCGATGGATTCAGTGGGTATTGACAAATCCTGCGTGTTTGGCATTTTCCACCCTGATGGCACAACGAGCAATGACCAAGCCGCCCATTTTATCGCCCAGCATCCAGATCGATTTATCGGATTTGCCTACGTTTCACCGATGATGCCGGAGCGCATGGTGCCGGAGTTGACTCGCGCGGTTGATGAGTTGAAATTTCCCGCCATTAAGCTGTATCCGCCCTATACCCTTTGGCCCTTTAACCAACCGCAGTGGCACCCTATCTACGAGTTTGCAAATGAGCGAGGATTGGCAGTCCTTTTTCATACCGATGGTGGCGAATTAAGCCGCCCTCGGTATCTGTCCGAGATCGCACCGCAATATCCGAACGCCAAGTTTGTCGCGGGGCATGCCGGTAACGTCGTTGAACCACGCACTGAAGCTATCGCCGCCGCGCAGACATATCCCAACGTCTATCTCGAAACTTGCTCGACCTATCGGACACCCGGCGTGATTGAGCAATTGGTGAATGAGGCGGGCGCAGATCGGGTGCTATTTGGCTCCGATACACCCTTGATGGATCCACGTCCCCAGATCGGCAAAATTATCACCTCTGATATTTCCGACGAAGCCAAGCGGTTAATCTTAGGCGGTAACGCTTGTCATTTGTTAGGCATTTAGTCCGCTAACCCCAGGGCAATCGCATGTAAATGAAGGATGCTCATAATAATTGTCTGAATAGCGGATTCAGCAGATGGCATAGAAAACATGGATACAGATAGGGGGCTCAGGCCGTAGATGGGGAAAAATCCCCCACCAACGGATTGGAGGTGCTTTGTTTTTTAAGCTATGGTTGGGATTTTAATGGCAGTTGGGTGTTAGCTAAGCCATATGCCGTAACGATTGTGGGGTTTGCGACACGCGAATCATGCCTGCTACTTTATGAGTACCCCTGATGCAAGTAGTGGGTAGGACTTTGGTATACCCTAATGGCAATCTACTCGTAGCCACAGGTTTCCTAACCTGTGATCACCCGCGGGTCGGGCAATCCCAATTTCATTAAGGTTTGTCTCTGCAGCACGACAGCGGTTTACCCCAGGGGTTGACTGCTCAGTTGTCTAATCTTTGCAGCAGATGCAATTCCCCTATCGTTAACCTCATGTCGTTAGCCATTTACGCTGAACTGACAGACGCTGCTCGCGCTCACTGGCGAAGCGTTTGATCCCAACAAAGATTGACTCGGCATCAAGATGCGCTTCCGCGATGACATCTGTTTCTGTTCCGCCGGTAAGCCATTGGTTATCCCTGTCTGCTGTAAGCGAATAGGCGTCCGTCAACGGTCCTACATTTCTGATGGGCCAAACGCGTTGCGTTCCTGTACTGACCACCATCAGATCGTAACGTGCTTCTAGGGGCAATACAGACTGGCGATAGGCATCGGGTTGTTGATCGAACAACTCTTCGCTTACAGCAGCAATGATTTTCACGTTTATACCCTCCGCCTCTAGGCGGGGCATAATCTGGAACAAATTGACTGTAGAGTTAGAGCCTTGGACGACTACATAGCCGTGTTTGGGACTGCCCGGGTCAAAATCGCGAATGACGTATAACCCTTTGGCTGCCGCCTTGAGATCGCTGTCAGCGAAGGTGCTGCGGTCCGCCACTGGAAAATCCGGGCGAGCGACCTCAATGATAATAACCCCGACCCGAGGATCGCGTGCGGCAACCTCGGCAGCGGCGAAATAGCCCGGGGCGACATCGTTGTAATCCCAGAAACTGACGTGTATCGCCTGTCCCCTGGGAAAGAGCTTCCACACCTGTGGTGCAAAAATACCAAAGTGCGTCCGTGCATCAGCGGCGGTCTCTGGTCCTGAATGCCCAGCGAGGATGTTAAGAACGCCCATTCGGAAAGGACTGTCCTGATTCTGCTGGCTCCATACGCGGGCAGGCAGGTACATCAACGGTGTAAAAGCACCGTAAGTGCCACTCAATGCCCAGACCCCGGCGAACTTGTCCGGGTCAAGCGAGGCACTTTGACCAACCAACCCGATGGCACTTGACGCATTCCCCGCTTCTTGGATAGGGGCTTTGAAACGCGTGCCGGCTGGATTAGTGACCGGATTGTAATGTCCCCAAAGGCTACCATGTTCAACATTGATTGACTCAGAGAGGTCAGCAGCGAGGGTGATAAAGCGGTTATCTGTCACATAATTCATCCACTTGATAATTTCCGAAATTGCCCGACGGGTTCCGGCTACCTCTCCGGGTTTCTTGAACAGGGCGATATCCACCTCCTGTTCTTCACCTGACACCGGATGCTTCGCAACAAGGGTCTGCGACTCAACCGGGAGATTTTCCACCCGAAGCTGATCGTCCAGAAATGGGTTGTGCCTGGTATCAACTCGCAGCGACAAATCATCCTGAACTGCATCACCAATATTAACGAGTCGATTGGCAAGCCAATCCCCCAACCCATTTTGATCGAGCAGCGACATCACTACATCAATATTGGTCTTAAACTGTATTAGGCGCTCGCGCTCATCGGTTACCGGTCCCTGGCGAATGCCCTCAAATTCTACCTCGTAACGCTTCTCAAAGGTTTCTGCCAAAGCAACGAAATATTCTTCGTTCATTTTGAATCCGTACGGATGGCTTGGGTAACTGACCAACTGATCCCCGTACCCCTCAATCTTCCCATCTATCGCACTGGGCCAATAGCCCTTGACCGTCCTACCGATAACGATCATGGGGCGTCGGTCGTCGGAGTCCCAATCTTCCATAGTTTTGAGAACTGCAAGAATCTGATCATAATCATTACCGTTTTCAAGAGCAAACACATTCCATCCGTAAGAAGTCCACTGCTCCTCAAGCTCGTACTGCTTATATTTAGAATCAATAACCCCGCCCACCAAAGTATCGTCAATACCCGCATTATTATAAGAGAGCAAAATACGCAGACGCTTCCCCACCTGCATTGCTAGTGCCTGTGTTTTTAGTTCTTGGGCGTGTCCCTCGGTCATGGCAAATTCGCCCTCAAGTGCGAGCACTTTCAGTGATTCAGGTGCACCTAGAAAGTTCCAGAACGCTGCCTTACCAGCAGCTGTTGCGATACCAATACCTGAGGGTCCCCCATTGACATCGTTGGTCAAATCGGTCGTTTCGGAATGCCCCGCCAGCGACCGGATTCCACGTAATTGTGCTTGTGCAAAAAGCGGGTGATCTTCCAAATCGTTCTCTTTCAGTAAAGTCTTTAACGCTCCTGCGCCGCGCCGAAAACCGAGGGCATCGATCGGTAACATGGCAACTTCTGGGGCAACTTTGTAACGCCGATCTCCCGTAGCTGAGTGCTGACGTGCCATTGCCTCGCCCATAATCATCCACAACGCATATGCGGTAGGAATATTATGCCCGCCGGCGAGCATGAACTTATCGCAGAACGGATGCTTGGGGTTGCGATAGTCGTAGCATAAGCCTCCGAGCTCTGGCCCCGCTAAATGGAGTGCGACATTGTAAGGCGTGTAAGCCAACGGTCCGCCAAAATGCCCCGTCTGGGCATAATTACCAAGCAGCACCAGTGTCATACAGGTCATGTGCCCGATGTCCTCAAATCGTTCCCGATCGTATGTCACGGTTAGTGCCTCAACTGGTGATAGTAAGGTGTTCGCATTGAGCGTATTTTGCATTTTTATTCCCAGTGTTTAGAGATTTGTGAGTGAATATATCGGAGAATCCCGAGCCTTGAGTAAAGTTCTGTTTCGATGTTGTTGTGCAGCAGTTATTTCGTCGAGGTTTGATAAGTTGAGCGTACCGAAATTCCAAGCTATCGGGAAAACAGTAGCAGAAATTTAAGGTAGGAAGATTTCTCGACAAAAGCCGCTTTATCAATGATTAATCTTTAGGAACAGTTAGTTGCCTAAACGTCCCGTCACATGAGCTAAATTATCGCCGACATGGACGCGATGAATGCGTCGCAACATAATGACAACCCCAGCACTCTCGGTCGTGATTTCCGCCACGACTTCACCGAAGGGATTGCGAACAGTGCCCAAACGCTGACCGGGACTAACTTCGTCCAACAGGGTTACGTCGGATCGGAAATAGCCGGCGACGGGCGTCGAAATGACGCTGTCCAAATTTCCATCTCCTGACAGATGATGTGTTATGGGTTGAGTCTGGGGTTGACCGTCCAACATGTTGAGATGCTTCATTAAGTTAATGACACCGGTGGTAAAGCAATCAACATCCGACGGGTGAGCATAGCCGCCGCCGCCAGCTTCGGTATAGATTGCCGGCACACCGAGATCTGTAGCGGCTGACAAGGTCCGACCCGGGGGCATTGGGGGTGGATGTTCCCAGATTACCGATGCTCCAAATGCTAGCGCACCAGCGCGTGAGCGTCTGCCAAGTTCATCGTCACTATGGGTGAAGCCAATGAGTGATGGGATTTCAGCCGTTACGCCTCCACTGTGCAGGTCAATAACGAAGTCGGCGGGTTTAATCAGTTTCTGAGTAATCCAGTGAGCAATTCGCTGCGTGATAGTACCGTTAGGATCGCCGGGGAAAACACGGGCCAGATTCAATCCATCAATAGGGCTATTACGGAGGACAGATTCATAAGCAGGTACATTGCAAATCGGCACCATCAGTAATGCACCACGTAGCGCATCAGGCACTACGCGCCGGAAAACTTCGGAGATGGTCTCAACGCCTTCGTATTCGTCGCCGTGCACCGCTCCGAGGACAAGCAAGGTAGGCCCCGGGGTTGCGCCTATCACGTAAAGAAATGGCAAACGCCAGTCGCCCCCATCTGCCCGTGGGCTAACTTGTAGCCATGCGGACGCTTTAGAATCACGGGGCAATTGCGAAATATCAAGTTCTTGAAAACGCATTGCGCCTAGTGCCCTCCGACTTCACCAACCTGAATCTCAATTTCATCCCGATCTCGAATCCGTTCAACCAATCCGTCGCGGATATCAACAATCCGGTCTGAAACATCGAGCATCTTTAAGTCGTGGGTTGCTGAAATTACGGTTACGCCCTGATCGATATTAAGTTGCTTAATTAAATCAATAATTTCACGCCCGATGACCGTGTCGAGGTTCGCCGTCGGTTCATCCGCCAAAATAATGCTTGGACCATTTGCGAACGCGCGCGCAATTGCGACACGCTGTCGCTGTCCACCAGATAACTCATCAGGTCTATGGTGAATTCGCTCCCCTAATCCAACTCGATCCAGTAGTTCTTCGCCTTTATCGCGACGCTCGCTTGTTGATAAACCCGCGAAAATCATCGGCAGGGTTACGTTTTCGAGTGCTGTCATGACGTGTAGCAGATTGTAGCTTTGGAAGATATAACCGACCCTGTGACAACGGAACCATGCGATTTGGGATTGGCTGAGCTGCCCCATATCCTGACCATCAATGAAAACTTTACCTGCGGTCGGAAGATCTAGGGCACCAATCATATTAAAGAGGGTTGATTTCCCTGAACCGGACGGCCCCATCAATGAGATATACTCTCCGGTGTAGATTTCCAAATCAATCCCGTCAAGTGCTCTGAGCACGTTGGTGCCCATACGGTATTCCTTAACAACCTTTTCAGTTCTAACAACAACGTCTGCCATTCGCGCTCCTCCTAAACTTCAGTCCGCATCGCTTCCGCTGGGGGTAGCTTTGCAGCGCGCCACGCTGGAAACGCCGCGCCAATAACGGACAGAATCATGCCGAGCACACAACCAGCAAGAATAATCAATAACACCCCGAATCTAGTAGGCTGCGCGTTCAGCACCGGCAGCAGGGGAAAATAAAAGAATAGATCTAAACCGTAATCCTTGAGTCCCAAGAGCAATGATCCAAGGCAACCGATGAGTGCTCCGATGAGGGCACCCGCGAGCCCTTGAAATCCAGACTCTAAAAGGAATAGGCGCACGACGAAACGATCCAAGGCACCGAGACATTTCATCGTGCCGATTTCTTGAAAACGCTCCGTAACCGCCATTAGCATGGAATTAGCGATGCCTACAACGCAGACAATTAAAGACATGATAATCAACCATTTATCCTTCATGGAAATCCCTGTTGTTTCCTCTTCTTCAAAGGTGGTGATCTCCTGTCTCGAGCCGCTTTCTTTCATTGCTACATTCACCTCGTTGTTTACCAAAACCGACACCAGAAATGCGATTCCCAAGGTAATACCTGCAGTTGTAATGACAGATCGGCCGAAACGAATCATCAAGCTCTGAAAACTGATTCTCACGGATTCCATGAATGGGAGTTCAATCTGTTGTCCAATTGTACCTCGTGTCTGTTGTTGCAAATTGTATCCCTCCTGATTTCTAAGATTGCAAAGTCATTTTATCATGCTGCGAAAATAAAGTCAAGACTTGCATTAGTGAATTTAGGGCATTAAATCTTCAAAGATTCACCGCAGCATTGGAGTCAATCATGCAATCCCGCTGGATAGGGACCGTATTCAACGAGAATTTCCACATCCTCAACGGTGACTCCACCCACAAACCCGGCCGGGCGTTCCTTCAGTGCAACCTCCAACACATTTTCCCCTTTCTGTGGACGTACACGCTCTAGATGAAATTCCAACCACTGCCCGGCGTACGGGTCACGCGATCTGATAATGGTGCGTAGGCACCCCTCTTCTGCCAACGATTGTCCATTCAACATTACCTCAAATGTATCTGTGGTCACTAGGTTGGTCACACCAAGTCGGAGTCGAATCCCCTGTATCCGGTCATTTTGAGTATCGTCGGCGATGGAAAAAGGGACCGGATAACATGCCGCCGTATCCGCCGATGGGATTTCCACTGGCAGAAAAGCTTCATAATCGTGCCCACTTGTCGCCTCAGAACGTCGGCGCAAAAAGTAGTGTTTATCGCCTTCTTTAATCAATTCCGGATCGCCCAACTCTGTGAGAGTACGGCGTTCTGCATCGCCCAAGGGCCAGGGTAGAAACCAAGTATAGAGTCCATCAACCCCGCGTTCCCAAAAATTAGCGGCGGCGGCCCGCATCATAGCAGGTGTTGCATCTTCTACTGAATAGAATCGACGATTCTCTTCGCTGTAGTAGGGTTGCAGCATAGCGTATACCGAAATGTCGTTTTCGTGCGCTTCCTGCACCAACCAATCAATCGGCATGTTAGCGTCAAGCACAAAAAACGCATACACCATCGGGACTACAAAATCAACCAATCCCTCTCGGAGCCAAGTCTGTACATCCAACCCGGTTTTCTGATTCAGCTCTAAGGTAGGATATATCCGCGCGCCAATTTGCCCGGGGCCCCTTGGTCGATTTCGTACCATCTCAGCAACACTCCGGACAAAATCGGTCATAATCGGAGTATACTCCGGTACATCTTCGGGTGTAAACCAGAATGGACTTCCGCCCGGAGCCGCAGCGAAATCTAACTCCACACCCTCTACAGGATATTGCGTGGCGAGCTCTTCTAGCACAGCAAATTGATGGGCACGGACTTCGGGATGGACGAATCCCCGGCCGCCGTTTGGCAGGGCGTGCTGCGGGTTCATACCGCCGTAGCCTCCCATCCGTAGACTGGCGAAAAAGTCCATCCCTTTCTCGTGCGCCCGGTCAATGAGGAGTGTCAGCGGATCGATGCCTCGGTTTATCAGGCTTTGCATATTTTCCCAAATGCGCCAGTAAGGGGCACTGTCAAAGGGGCGGATGTCCTCCCCAAACTGCATACCGACTTTGGAGGGGTAGAATAGCCCATCAGCGCGTGACACCCCGTAGATAAAGGTGTCGCAGCTTGTGCCAGCGACCTCGTCCACGGCGGACCATGCCTCTTCCAACCGTATTGGCGGCTCAAAAACGAATAGATAGTAATGACGTGCATCATTGAAATAGATTGTTCTATGTTTTCTCATGGCTGATATGCCTTCTTGTACCCGTTACAGAGATGGAGTTCTCCGACCTTCGCAAGGTTGGTGGTATGCCGTGTTTTTTTAGTTCTTGACATTCAATCGTCAGCCTATTATAATCGAAGGTGAAGACATAGTCACTATAATTTTATATTTTTTCTTAGAAATTCTTATGTAATTGAATGAGGTCATGACTAAAAAATCTCTCCACGCAGATGTGATTGTTATCGGCGGTGGCGTAATCGGTTGTGCGATCGCTTATTATCTCGCCAAGGCACAGGTAAAGACACTAGTTATTGATAAAGCAGACAGTGTTGGGCGCGAAGCGTCGTGGGCGGGTGCGGGTATCTTGGCATCTCACGCATCAACGCGCGAGCCTTATGCCGAGCTCTGTCGTGCGAGCTTGGTGCTGTATCCGGAGTTGGCAGGGACGTTACAGGCGGAGACGCAAATCGATATTGAGTTTATTCGGTCCGGCTCAATCTCCGTGTTCTTCACCGATGAGGAAAAGCGAGGGTTGACAGGGTTGGCTTCACGACGGTTGGATCGAGGGTTTTCTGCGGAGGTGCTGACACCTGAGGAGGTCTGGGAATTAGAGCCTGCAATTGCGAGATCGATTGTCGGAGGAGTGCGCTTCCCACAAGATGCACAGGTCAGAAACCCCAAACTGGTGCGAGCATTGGCAAAAGGAGCGGCACTGTTGAGAACGGAGTTTCTGTTCGGTAATCCTGTGACTGCGTTTTTACGAGAAGGAGAACGGGTGATTGGAGTCGGAATTAACGGCGAGCGCATTTACGGGGACACATTTGTAATCGCATCGGGGTGTTGGTCAGGGGTAGTAGCTGCCCAACTCGGCGGTGCGCTGCCGATGGAACCAGCGCGTGGACAGATGGTATTAGCCGAAGCCATGCCCCCAATCCTGCGGCACGTCATTGACGGGCTCGGTGTTTATCTTGTGCCCCGGTCTGATGGGAAGATTCTGATTGGAGCCACCGTTGAATTTGTTGGCTATGACAAACGGACAACATTGGAAGGCACACGACAAATGATTGAAGCCGGTATAGGGTTAATGCCAACTCTTGCAGAGAAATCCTTTGTACAGACATGGGCAGGGCTGCGTCCCTACGCGAAGGGGGGGCCATATATTGGAGCACTGCCCGGCTTTGACAATGTGTTTGTTGCCGCCGGACACTTCAAAAACGGCATTCTACTTGCACCGATCACGGGGGAACTAATCTGTGAATCGATTACAACGGGGAATCCATCAATGTCGCTAGTGCCATTTAGCCTGTAACAGACCAGCTTGTAAGATAGGAAAAGGAGCTCAGGGACTTAATTACAACCGAAGTCGCGAAAAAGAAAATCTCTTTTGAAGACTACCTGCTGATGCCTGAAATCAACCATCCGTATGAAATCATTGATGGAAAATTTATGCCATCCCTTGCCCCAATTTCCGCTCATCAAAGAATAGCTTTGAACATGGTTATGGCATTTAACTTATGTACAAGCAAAAGATCTTGGCGTAGTGCTGTTTGCACCGGTCTTGATGCAATTGAAGAACTACAGATCCTTGAAATGGCGCCAGATTTGGTCATCGAAGTGCTTTCGGCCTCGGCACCGAAAAAATGCTGTCAGGGAAGTTCAACGGGTTCATTAATGTACCAATGTACTAGTGAACCAATGGTTTTCAAGTTTCACCTTCTTAGCGTTTTGTGCTTGAGTCTTACCTAATACCGTCAGCATTTGCCTGTAACACCTTATGTCTCACATATTATGTATGTCTCACATATTATGTATGTCTCAACGCCTCAATCGGTGTAAGTTTCGCAGCACGACTTGCTGGGTAGTATCCAAAAAATATGCCAACGCCTCCGCCCGCGCATACAGCCGTCAACACCGATTCAACGGTGATGACAGAGGGCCACTCAATGAAGTCCTGCATAAACTTGCTGACAGCCCACGCAAAACCGCTGCCTAACGCTGCCCCCAGAGCGATGCCAATCAGACTACCGATGAGACACAGGATAACGGACTCGATGAGGAACTGTGTGCGTATATTCCGGCTCTTTGCACCGACGGCTTTACGCAGGCCAATTTCAGGGATGCGCTCTGTGACAGATACAAGCATGATATTCAAGATGCCAATTCCGCCAACAACTAAAGAAACAGAGGCAATAATGACGAGGATGAGCTCAATAATCATGATAATGCGATTGGCAGACTTTAACTCCTCCTTCATCACCCATGTTTCAAAGAACTCTTCGCCGTTGTGATTTCGCTTCAGGACAGTTTTGACCTCCTCCACCGCTTGATCCACAGATTGATGATCTTTTGCGCGGATTAGGATATGCCCTACCCGATCATTCCCCCAAAAATGGGTCTGCGCCGTGGTAATTGGAATAAAGACTTGGTTGTCCTCACTATTCTCCGTGTCGAGCCCCTTGCCTCTTGACTCCATCACCCCTACGACGGTAAACCGTTGATTGTTAATTTTTATCTCTCTCCCGATTGGGTCAAGTTCCGCAAACAGATCCTTCCAGATTTCCTCACCAATTACACAGACCTTGCTCCAGAGACTGAGATCATCATCAGACAAAAATCTGCCATATCCGCTATACCACTTGCGTGCAATCTGATACTCTTGAGCGGTGGCTTGCATCCTAGAGAACTTACGTTTCCCTCCAACCGAAATGGTCGCACTACCCCCAGCTTCCGGGGTTGCCACATCCACGGAAGGACACTCGGTTTGTATCGCACGCACATCCTCCATCTTCAGGTAGTGTTTGCTTGGATTTCGCATCCACTTCGCATTCTTACGAATCCATTCGCGGCGATATACCCCGAACATGCTCGGCCCGCCGACCTTTTCGACCTCCCACATCAAGAGTTTTTTCGCCCCCGCCCCGAAAGACATCATCGCAATGACACCCGCAATGCCAATTACGATGCCTAGCATTGTCAAAAATGACCTCAACTTGTTTGACAGTAAAATTGAGAATGCTGTGATTACCCCTTCTAACAGTTTCATTTGATTTCCTTTTTTGATTTTTAGTTGACATTTTAAAGATTCCGTTAGGAGTTACGCGCTTGAGTTTGTCGTAACGCCGTTCAACCCGCCTCACGATAGACCATAAATCGCCCGACTGTATGCTATCCCCTCCTCTAATCCCTCGAAAGCGGGAGGATGGTGCGGCGGAGCGTGGATACTCCTGTCGGAGGAACTGCCGCCCCCCGATTCATCGGAGGCTGAGAAACACCGGCACCCGTGATGAATCGTGGAACTACAAGGCTTCGAGGGTTGTCCTATCCGTATTGAAATATTTGTAGTGGTAAGGGAACAGTTTATTAGGGTTTAGGCACTTAAGATTATAGCTACTTAATTCATCGGACATCAGGAATGAACGGGGATCCCCGTTCCCCTATAAGGAGGATAGATCTGCTACCTCCCTACTGTGGTGGTAATGAATCGCCGAACTATAAGGTCATGAATTATTTCAGCACAATTTGACTATTTCGATAAGAATTCATTAATATCTACCCCACAATCTTTTCATCGGGCGCTATGACATCGCTAATACGCTTACCTATTGTGCCATCCGACTTTTTTGTACTGCCCCCATTCAACATAGGTGACGTCGGGATATTGCGGAAAGAATATCTCATTTGAAAGATGGGCACCAACAAAATCATGGTCGCTACCCTCCCATAGTTTAATCGAGGGGTGCTCATAATAATTGTCTGAATCACGGATTAAACAGATGAAGCGGGTGGCACGGATTCTTGCCCTAAAAATACCCAATATATTCGCTACACGCCAGGTTCATTGAGAAACCCAGGTTAACCGAAGTTGCAACCAGCCGTTAAAAAGAAAGCCCTTCGATTAAAGATTTCAAGTTAGCTTATCTGATTTAACCCTGAGCTGTCAAGTTGAAAACTCTCTGTACGGAGGAGAAATGGCCTCTGCTTTTTTATTGCCGGGTTAAGCCTCGTTTGATAGAATAGTCTCCAATTATGGAATAGTGATAGCCTTATTCGTTCAGACGGGAAACCATTTTCAATGTTTAGAAATCGGGGAGAAGTATTACTCCCATGCCCTCGCCTCGCCACCCGAAAAGAGATTGATGCCCATCGCGTACAGCTCCAGCAGTTGAAGCATAAGAACATAGCCGCTTGGCTTTTGCTGGATACCGTAACGCCTGGAACCCGCTTCTGGCTCAATTTTGTTGAACATACGTTCCATCAAACCGAGAAGGAAGAAGCCATTCAAAACCGCCTCCGCAAGTGGGTACACATCTCCCAAACACCTGACCGCATTTACCTCCTTGCACAAACAAACGCAGACGCACCCTGCTACGATATAACCGATTACATCCAGCGTTGTTTGGATGGCGATCTTTCTGTTGCAGACCGACTGAAAGGACGAACAATTTTTCGGCTGTACCAAACAGAAACACACGGATACGACCTATTAAGTCCGCAGGGTGTCAATGCACTTGCTCACCAAGTTTTGGAGAGGTATATCCACGAATTTGACAATTTGATAGAATCACCGATTGTGGGGTTCTGCTGTGAATTTCCGACGTTTCTCTCTCCTCTCAATGGGCCACCGACCTCGATTCCTTGGAGCGATGCGTTTGAGAAAATTTTGGACCCAGAACTGTTAGCTCACCTGCCGTTAATTCATTACGAAACCTACGACTCAGCGACAATCCGCAGCCTCCTTTGGGAACAACTGATCCAACAGTTTGCACAGGTGTGTGTCAGAGGACTGCGGGAATTTTCACACCAATGGAATCTGCAATTCGCTGTCAACTTCCCTTCAACAGCAAAAGCGTTAGCGGTCGATATCGGGACAATTCTGAAAGCCGCAGACCGTCCCATCCTCAACGCCAATAAGCTCGATAAACCCAAGCAGTTCTTAATTGCAAAGCAGATTGCTAGTCGGAGACTCTCGGAATGGAGTTCTTTGGAATCCGAACGTAATCAAAACGAAATAGGTTCAGGGCAAATCAGCTTATGCCGATCTGAAGCGCACTCAAATCAATTCGTTGCTGATAGTGCTTTGGGATTCAATTCGTGGATGCGTGTCGAAGACTCCCGGAAGGGAGGCGAGGTTCATAGCAACAATTGGTTGGCCTCAGGAGATAATAAAGCACATTACTTTAGTCAATTTCTATCAATCGGTGTTCCGAAAAGATCCGTTCTTATCCTCTCTCCGATTCACAGTCTATGGACGAAACCCGATCCAAAGAGGTGGAATTGGTTAGTGAAAGAATGGGGTTGGCTCTGTCAGACGGTATGGCAGCTTGGGTATGATTTTGATATCACCTCCGAAGCAACAGTTGTTACAGCAGAGGTAGATAAAACCGCTCGTGCATTGCACCTTAACGGGGGATATTATTCATTGATTTTGCTTCCCCCCTGTTTAGTGCTTCAGGAGAAAACGGTGAAGGTACTGACTCAATTTGTCAAAGCGCGGGGAGGGTTTATCGCCATAGATCCGGTTCCCGACCTGCTTAACGGTCGGATTGGCTTGGACCCCTACCCACTTGAACGACTACTTTATCGATGGCGTACCTCCATCCTACGGGGAACGGCGAACGAAAAAGTCGCAGCCCTTGAGCGGCTATTACGGAAACAATTTAAGCGACCGATACAGATTTATGCTAAACCCGATAATACGCTAACGCGTGCAATCGTCGTTCAACACCGCGAATCTGCGGATCTGGATCTGTTCTATCTGTTCAATCGCGGCGAACATCCGATTGAGACGCTGATTGAGATTCAATGGGAATCGACCGTTGAAGAATGGGATCCGACAAACGGTGAACAATGTGCTCGGGACCATTGGCACGCAGATAGAAAGACGTACGCGCAGCTATCCTTTGATTCTGGGCAGAGTAGATTTATCGTTACACGACGAGGGGACTCGTAATGAATCTGAGTGGACCATACCTCAACCAACGTTTTGCACTTGTGTTTTAATCTGTGTAGTGGTATTCTACATAAGTGACCACAAAGTAGTAGGCATACTCCGTATGACGTAGCCTCTGTCCCGATCTTATCGGGATAGGGCGACAAATAGCAACTTGAGTTAAAATAATCAATCCAAAGGAGTACATTAATGACAGGTGGAGAACTGTTTGTCGAATGTCTGAAAGCACAAGGCGTTAGGGATATTTTTGGTATACCGGGCGGGCACTTAGACCCTGTTTATGAATCGCTCTACAAGAATCGCGGTACAATTCGCCACTATGTGGGCCGCCATGAGGGTGGCTGTGCATTCATGGCAGATGGATATGCTCGGACGACGGGCGAAGTCGGTGTATGTATGACCGTGCCAGGACCGGGAGCAGCCAACGCTGCAATCGGGATTGGTGAGGCATACACAGCTTGCTCACCGCTACTGTTGGTCACCGGACAGAATCCCTCTTATCTTGTCAAAAGAGATCCAGGAAAGATGTTTCACGGCTTGGATCAGAAGGCTGCATTTGCTTCAATGACGAAGCACATAGAGCTCGTTCATCGCATTCAAGAAATCCCCGGTGCCGTCAACCGAGCCTTTGGAGCGTTACGTTCAGGACGACCTCGGCCGGTGTTAATCGAGCTCGCCACTGATGCGTTGCATGCGGAGACAGACGACTCTGATACTCAGACTATGTTCGTTCCACCGAGAAATAGCGGATTGCGCCCGGGGGCAAGTCCAGAGGAGATTGATGATGCCATTCACCTAATCGAGAAAGCGGAGCGTCCATTCATTTTTGCGGGCGGCGGAATCTGCCACACACGAGCGACGGAAGAGCTACTTGAGTTTGCGAGGTTGCTCAACGCACCTGTCGCAACGAGCGCGAAAGGCAAAGGCGCAATCCCGGAGGATTCTCCCTACTCGCTGCGCGTTTTCAACAATCCCACCACACATGCGGCACTAAAGGAATCTGATCTGCTGATTGCCATCGGTACGCGCTTCACCTATCGCGACACAGGTAACTGGTCACTGGAGATCAATCAACCGCTGCTCCACATTGACGCGGACCCCACAGAGATTAATCGGGACTACCCCGCCTCTGTCGGAATTGGTGCGAATCCAAAGGTGGTTTTGCAGCAATTGAATGCCGAACTCAAGGAACGGACGCACGGTTGGGGTGAGCGATTACGCGAATTGCATAGGCAGGCGGCTTATGCGGAACGTTCACCTATTATTGAACAACTTCGTGCTGCGATGCCTCTCGATTCCATCTTGAGCGTTGATGTCAATATCACTGGATATGCCGCTCTCCAAGATTTTACTGTTTACGGTCCGGGCATGTACATCTTCTCCGGGATTTCCGTTGCGATGGGAATTGGGTTGCCGGGGGCAATTGGTGCACAGGTCGCCCATCCAGACCGTAAGGTGGTTGCCCTTTGTGGCGATGGTGGTTTCCTGATGAACAGCCCGGAACTGGCAACGGCTGTGAAGTATAATCTGCCAATCGTCACAATCGTCATGAATGACAACACCTTCAGTTCGATTGAACGGACTCAAGTAGGGCGGTTTGGGGCATCGTTGGGCGTTGATGTGGTCAATCCTAATTTCGTCAAATTTGCAGAATCGTTCGGTGTAGCCGGTTTTTGCGTCGAAGATAAGGCTGATTTTAAGCCGACAGTTGATAAGGCCTTGACGCTAGACAGACCCTCCCTGATTGAGTTCGCTAAACGTAAGCAATAAGTCATTACAGTCTGATTTAATGTAGATTGCTTTGAACCTCAAGCCTATTGAGGGAGCAAAAAAAATAATGAGTAACGAGTCATGCGTGGAGGCCTTGCTTTAGGTATTACGCATGACTCGTTATGTATGCGTAGTATAATGATTAAGATAAAGTGTATTAGTTTAACCTCGGCATGAACCAGCCAGATTTCCCGCAAGTAATCAAACAGATTGCCACATACCTCCATGTTTCACCGGATCAGATAGAATGCGTTCCAATTCGACACGGTACGCTCGAAAGAAATAATGTCTGGCAGCTAAGGGCGATGGGGCGTTCCTTCCTTCTGAAGCAACATCTGATAACCCAACCGGTTAGTGAATCCACCTTTACGCCATTTCAGATCGAATCCGCAGTCCTTTTGAGGTTACATCAGGCGGGATGCCGCGTGCCTAAGCTTTACTGGAGTTCAGAATCAGCGGGATGTTTGCTGATGGAATGGTGTGGAGATACGACACTCGATGACCTCGCGCAAGAAACGCCAATTGATGAGCTAAAACAGACCTTGCAGAACACCGTCCGAGCGTTCTGCCAACTGGGGAGGGGATTCGCCAAATCTGCTCACACCCTCAAACCCTACATATATCCACTTGATTATTCAGCGTTTTTACATGATACGATGCAGACGTTATTGGATCGAGGAAGAAAAACCCTCGACTATTTGGCGTGGATGAAGGGAGGTCCAATGTCCTCGGATCAAGCAGCAAAGCTTGATACAATTTGGAGTCGTCTGTCCAATCGCTTGCATCGAGCAACGCTAACCTTGGGGGCCTTAGACTATAACGCACGGAACATCGTGGTTGATGGAGAAACACCGACCTTCATTGATTTTGGGAGCATCGGTTGGGATTGGGGCGAGCGGCGTTTAGTGCAATCACTCAATAGCTTGGGGGCAAATCGAGCGAGCGGGAATTTTGTCAGTTTATTGGGACAGGAGATTGTCAAGGAATACGTCAGACAAATTACCAAAGATTGGGAGGGTTGCTCGGGAACGGAGACTGCTGCACAGGTGGATTACCATCAACTGCTTTTTTACCTATCGGCTATCTATCGACTCCTTCAATCGACAGCACAACCGGAGTCAGTGGAAAGCAAATCTACCTTACAGGCATGGGGTGACCCAAAAGCAAGATTTCAACGCGCTTTAACGCTCCTCACCGATTCTCGCCTGAGCCGCGATCCCGATAGCATGCACATCCGAGAATCTATCTCCGCTTTCCGGGATGCATCAAAACATAACGGCGATTTTTAAGGCGTATTAGCCACTATCAGATACGTCGAAATTACCGATGATCCACTTTATAACCAGCTTACCAGGTGCGTTCCTTCAGTAGTTCCTCAATGGCATCTCTCGGCACAGGGAGATCATCGATATAGTTTTCCAGCCAGCTAGAGAAATCTTTTTCGATGTCGTCCGTCCATCGTGCATCGATCTGACCCGGCGTGTATTTGCCTCCGCTCAAACGGGTTTTCCCGAACTGATCTCTCAGACGAACAAGCTCAGAGGTTTTCACAACCGTCTCGGCAAGGTGGGGTGGAATAAAAATAACGCCATCTTCTTTGCCGAGGACGACATCTCCCGGCATGACTGTTGCCTGACCGATGCGTATAGGCGTATTAACCCCCATCAGCATAATCGTCGGTGAAGCGTAGGTTGGACTCCATCCCCTGACGAAGCTGGTAAAACCGGATATTTCCTTGATGCCGTCCAAGTCCCGTACGCTAGCATCGTGGACGACACCATTTTCAGATTTCGAGTAAATCGCAGCTGCAAGATTATCACCTATGACAGGTCCTTCCTCGACCTTACCGAAAACGTCGGCGACATAGACATCCCCCTGAACCAACATGTCGATGGGCCAAGAGATTTGGTCCCCTACACAGCCACATCGCTCCCCCTTTTCCTCCATTAACGTTCGTACCGCCGGGCGTCGAGGCATGTAGACCGCTGTCAACGCCCTGCCAACCAGCACGCTGTCTGGGTGCGTACATTTCCAATTGCCTTCATACTGCCACTGATAACCGTTACCTCGCAGTGTGCCCCACGCTTGGGTCACCGATACACTTTTCATCCGTTCGATGATATCATCTGAAACCTTCGGACGACCTTCGGGAAATCGTTCCCCTTGCCACTCACGGGTATATTCAACCAATTCAGCTCGTGTCAGATTCAGCGGTGCGAATTTTTCCATCATCTTCTCCTTACAAAAATATAAAGTCAATATATCTGCATTATAGTCGACAGTTACAATAAAATCAAGACAGCAATTTGGTTTTCCCAACTAGTTAAGGACAGATCTATATTTCTAATCTCTTTATTTTTTCGCTTTGCACAACTGCACCATGTCGGTTATAATAACACAAGTTGCTGGTTGATTAATTGCAAGTTGAGCATCGGTGAAATCCCGATTTATCGGGACGTCAGCAACCGACGCAATAGTCAAGGATTAGCCTTCCCTCCTGCCCAAAATATGCGTTGGAAGGCGTACCCTCCGAAACTGTTCACGCTTCATTTTGTGTTGTAATTTGGGGAATTTTCGTAGGTTGGGTTGAACGGGCGGTGAAACCCAACACCAATGAACTGTTAAAAAATCCGTAGAGGTTGGGTTCCCTAGCCCGTCGGGTGAGGCTACCTCGCCCCTACGATTGATACAGAGGCGTGTTGGCACCCAACGATGCCGTTCCTGCTTCCGGCTATTATAATTTGTGTCACAATAATGGCTGGCAAAAGGGCAAAATTTCCGTTCGAGTTTCTGGGAGTGCTCCCGACAGAAAGGACAAAAGGATGAAAATAACAAAGATTGAGACATTCCAAATCGAAACACCACGTTATTACGGTCAGATATCGGGGCATGTTATTGTCAAGGTGCATGTGGACGACGGACCCGTAGGACTGGGGGAAGCCTCGGACAGCAGAGCCGACGATTTGGGCGCGATAGCCAAACGCTACAACGAATTACTTGTGGGACAGGATGCTACCCGCATCACAGAGATCAACGAGTTCCTACGGACGCAGGATTTTGGCAGCACAGTCACCAATCTACACCTCGCTTCTGCTATCGACTTGGCACTTTACGACCTCAACGGCAAGGTACAGGGGGTGCCCCTTTACCAAATGTTGGGTGGCAAGGTGCGTGATAGTGTCTATTGCTGTTATCCAACTTGGGGGACACAGGTGCAAGAGGACTTTGAAAAAACCGCAGGCTATCTGCAACGGCTAGTTGACTTGGGACATCATCTCTTCCGTTACTATGTGTCAGGCGACAGCGCGCTGGATGACCGATTCCTGACAGAGATGAAGGCGAGATACGGCGATCAGATTCGGCTCAAACAACTCGATTTTTCGGGTCGCTTCAACGACTGGGAGACCGCCCTACGCTATGCCGATGTCCTCCGGCATCACGCACCGTACCATTTTGAGCAGCCCTCGCGCAACCTACGGGTATGTGCGGAATTTACCAAACGGATGGACTTGCCGGTGAGCTTACATATCAATGACTTGGCCCTTGGTTACGAAGCAGCCGAGCGCGGTGCTTGCACGGTCTTCAATGTAGCATGTGTGTCAGGAGGTCCCACCCATATCCGTCGTCTGTTTGCCTTAGCAGAGGCAGCGGGACTCAGATGTTTGATTGGTACAGATCAGGAATCAACGCTTGGAACATCCGCACAGATCCAAGTAGGGGTTTCGATGCCGAACCTCACCCTACCTTGTGATCCGATGGGGCCAGTACTCTATATGGCATCACCAGCGCGAGAGCGCATCCGGGCGGAGGCCAGCAACCTCTATCCACCCGAAGGGCCGGGGTTAGGTGTTGAGCTGGATCCGGATAAACTGAACGAATTAACCGTCGCATCAGCATAAGATGGATAATAACCTTTGGTGTGAGGTGGCGAGGCTGCCCTTTCCACTCACTCTCGGTCCTTGACTGGAGAGTGTATCAACAGTTGCAAACTAAGCACCATTTGGTTAATAGGCGAGGGGTGAGGAGGGTATCGCAATGAAGACAGGACAAGTCGCTATTTTTACACAACCAGAAGCACCGATGGAGTTCCGTGAGTATCCCGTGCCATCAACAGAACCGAATGATCTCTTGGTCAAAATGAGCATGGCGAATATCTGCGGATCAGACCTGCACTTTTGGCGGGGACACGGCCCCAAAATTACTAGCGGAATCCCGCAAGTGTTGGGACATGAAATGATCGGCACCATCGAAGAACTAGGCAAGAATATCCAGACCGATAGTATGGGACAGCCGCTGTCAGAGGGGGATCGCATTACCTACTCCTACTTCAAGCCGTGCAACCACTGTTGGACATGCCTCAATGGTAAGCCGGGGTGTCCGAACCGTTATCGCGATTGGCTCGGTGTGCCAAGCGATGAACCGCCGCATTTTCACGGAGCGTACAGCGAATATTACTACATGAAACCGGGACACTGGATTTTCAAGGTTCCCGATGAACTGCCTGATCCGCTCGTTTCACCGGTCAACTGTGCATTGTCAGAGGTCATCTATGGACTTAACCAAATCGGTGTTACTCTCGGCGATACGGTTGTGATTCAAGGAGCCGGTGGACTTGGGCTTTATGCGACAGCTGTGGCGAAGGAGATGGGTGCGGGACAGGTCATTGTCTTGGATCGGTTGCCGATGCGGCTGAATCTCGCCCGCGAATTTGGTGCTGACCACCTCATCAATGTTGATGAGCTCTCCGTAACAGACCGCGTTGAATATGTACTTGACCACACGCGAGGGGTTGGGGCAGACTTAGTCGCCGAATTTGTCGGTTCGCCGCGCGTCCTGTCCGAAGGGGTTGAGATGCTCCGTTGGGGCGGGCGCTACCTCTGGATCGGGAACATCAATCTCGGTATGCCCACTGAAATCGATCCGGGCAGTATTGTGCGATGTAGCAGGACGATTCGAGGAGTAATCGTTTATGAAGGTTGGGTTATCGCCCGGGCACTGGATTTTTTGAAAAGGACGCAGGATAAGTATCCGTTCCACAAAATTATCTCGCATACCTTCGCTTTCGATCAGATTAACGAGGCGTTTGCCTTTGCCGAAGATGGCGGAGCAATTCGTGTCGGACTGACGTTTTAATCTGAGAGTCTAAATATGATCTACCACCACCTGTTTGACCACGCTAAAGAAAAGGGAGTTGTCCGTGCCGGATTGATTGGCAGCGGACAATATGGAACAGCGGTTATCACCCAAGCGCGTTATATTCCGCTGCTGGAAATTCCGATCATTGCGGATGTCAATCCGCAAGCCGCGCGGCTCGCCTATCAGCAGGCTGGTATTACCGATGATGATATTGCTCTGTGTGACAGCCGTGCAGATACAATGCGCGCCGTAGAATCCGGGAAATTTGTGATTGTGGAGGATCCCATGCTTCTGATGGATATACCGATAGATGTCGTTGTTGAATCCACAGGTGTCCCGGAGGCAGGTGCCTATCATGCTTATGAAGCCATCCAACACGGCAAGCATGTTGCCATGATTAACAAAGAGACAGATGCCGTTATCGGACCAATTCTTAAGCACTTGGCGGACAAAGCCGGGGTTGTCTACACCCCTGTGGATGGCGATCAACACGGTCTGTTAATTGGCTTGGTTTTGTGGGCGCGGAGTTTGGGATTAGAGGTGCTCTGCGGCGGCAAGGCGCGTAACGCCGAATGTATCTATGCTCCCGAAGCGCAGACAGTATCCTGTGGGCGTTCTACTGTCACCGTAAATGAATCAGAGGTATGGGTGCTGGATCGTATTCCTGATGGAGAGGCTAACCGATACATCCCTGCCCGCCGTGAGATTTTAGCCGCCCTCCCCCAAACCTCTAACTCAGATTTAGGAGAAATGACGATTGCTGCAAATGCCACGGGGCTAATGCCCGATATTCCTGAATTGCACCTGCCTGTTGTTCGGATCAGTGAGATTCCAGAGGTGCTCTGTCCGGTAGAAGAGGGCGGCATTCTAAAAACAAAAAGTGCTATCGAAATGGTTTCCTGTTTGAGGAAAACTGACGAGGCCGGCTTGGGAGGTGGAGTGTTCATTGTAGTTTCTTGTGAAAACGACTACTCTCGCATGATTCTAACGACCAAAGGATTGATTCCTAACAGTCGTGGCTCAACAGCCGTGATTTATCGTCCTTATCACCTCTGTGGTGTGGAAACCCCGATTTCCATCCTCTCCGCTGCGCTGCTGAATGTTCCCACCGGTGCCGACACAGTCCAGCCCCATGTAGACCTCATTGCAAAATCAAACCGTGAACTCAAGGCTGGCACAATCATGGATGGCGACCATAAGTCTGATATTGATGCAGCTATTCTACCTGCATCTCCCATCGCTGGTGATAATCCACTGCCTTTCCATCTTTTAGATGGTAATCGTTTGTCCATAGATGTAGCAGCCGAAACGATGATTACTCGAGAAATGGTTAATTCGCCATCAGATTCGCTGCTATGGTCGCTAAGACGACAACAGGATGTACATTTCGGATTCAAAGAAATCTAGGGTGATGACGATTCATCGCCAAATTTGCACAATCCCTGCAGCCCATAGGGCAATTACATGTAAATGGTGTGTAGGACTTATGCACTTTGATGGCGAAAATCATGTCTTATTTTCTACTGCGTATGAATATGATTTTGACATATGACAATAGAAATCTAATCGTAGACACAGGTTTCCAACCTGCGATCGCCCACAGAGTCCCGATGGATCGGGATTTCCGCTGCGCTGCAACCTGCCCTTGGTGAAATCAGAGTTAGCAAACCGACGTACGACGGAGGTTGATTCAAGGTTCTGATTGCTCAATTATCTAATTTCCATGATAGATGCAATTCCCCTATTCAGTCCAAACTAACTCTTGATTTCCTCTCGACTTGGTGTTACACTGAAGTGTGTGTGCTATTGAAGGTTTCGACTTAAATATAGGCAGCAGACTCAATCCTAGATATACAGAGGTGACATCACCTATGCACCATAAAAACACCCCTCAAATCCAGATTCCCTCAATAATGAAGGCCTCCGTATACTACGAATTTGGGGGACCAGAGGTGCTGCGCTACGAAGAGATGCCGACACCTGAACCTACAGAAGGCGAGGTGCTCGTCAAGGTGCTCGCCGTTGCCATCGATTACATCCAACTCCACATACGACACGGCGGCAGCGGTCGAATCGGATCGCCGCAAGAAGTGCGCTACGGCATCAAAGATCCGCCGCACATCCCCGGCGGCATGGCGTGCGTAGAAGTGGTGGCACTCGGACCCAACGCCGAATCGGTTGAAATCGGAACACGCCATCTAATTGGTGGACTACGACCAGGGTCATACGTTGAGTACGGTGTTGTTGATGCACAAAGTTTACAACCCCGCCCGGATGGAAGACCCACCCCGACAGCTTATCCATCGTCATTCACGCCGGAGCAGGCAGCGGCCTTTGACTACGCCCCCGTCGCGTATCATACATTGAAAATCGCCGCGGGCTTGCAGGCGGGAGAGACTATCCTGATCCACGCTGCTGCGGGCGGTACGGGTGTCCTTGCCGTTCAACTTGCCAAATACTTTGGTGCCCAGGTACTCGCAACAGCAGGCAGCGAAGCGAAACTTCAATTGGTTCGGGAGCTTGGTGCCGATGTGGTGATAAACTATCGAACTGATGATTTCGTGGCGGCGGCGTTAAACGCCACCGATGGACGCGGTGTCGATGTCGTATGGGAGTCAATTGGCGGTGAGGTCTTCACACGAAATCTCGATTGTATGGCGGAAGGTGGGCGCATGGTGAGTTTCGGGTCAAACTCTTTCACGGGGATGGGGCAGATTGATTTCTGGCCCTTTTGGATGAAGAATCTGAAACTAATTGGCTGGGGTGGTGTCAGCAATGCCCAATCTCGCGCCCCTGAAATTATGGAGGAACTGATTGCCCTTGCCCAAACTGGCAAACTCAAGCCCGTGGTATGGCATGTATACCCTTTCGCGGAGGCCTCTGAGGCACACAGCCTAATCGAGGAACGGCAGTCAGTCGGGAAAGTGGTGCTAACGCCGTGACAACTTTCGGTAAACCGAAAGAGATTCTTTCGCATAGGGGACGGATATGAAAAAACGGGTAGCAACAATTACAGTTTCCCTATTGATAGCTGGTCTGGCGAAAGCACACGCCCAACTCTACGAACACCCTTTCAACCTCCATCAATTAAAAATGGGGCGGGCAAGCATCGCGGTGGGAGCGGAGTTCATCAACGAAAGAATCGCAGCAGTTGGTAGTCTTGAGTACGGGATCCTATCGGATATTGAAGGTTTTTTGAAAGCAGGACAGCTCTATTTTGACGACGAGCATTTACCCACGTTATCACCGATGTCGTTCTTTTATTCTGGGATTAGTTCAATTCAACCGCTGATCGGAAGCGATTGGGAATGCCTGGCGAGCGCGAGTTTCTTCAGTAGTGTTGTAGACCAAAAAAAAGGTGCCGAGAATAGCACATTGGGGTTCTCCGTTGGATTGGGATTCTTCCATCGGTTGATAGGCGATTCATCACTGACCATTGCGCCTTACGCGCTCGCATTTTACGATATGAGCTGGTGGACCCTAGGACTAGAAACCTCACGCGGCAGTGCCTTTTCAGGACAAATTGGCGTAGAAGTTGACCTATCACCAAATATTAGCTTGCTAGGGAGTGTCATCTATCCCATTAAAGCCAATCGGAGTACGTTGTTTGGCATTTTTTTTTCCTTTCATCCTAGTGTCACGCGCAGTACTATAATTCCATAAGCATTATATCCTTAGAACAACTCAAGAACAATGCTAAATTAGTATCATGAATTCATAGACATTACGCAAGACGAGGGTAAAATGAAAAAAACAGTAACAGTTATCTGTCATCATGAGTACGGCAGCTCTGAAGAAGTAGCCCAGGTTGAGGCGTGGGACTTACCTCCCATCGCACCTAACCAAGTTTTGGTTGAAATGAAAGCCTCCCCGATTAACCCCGCCGACATCAACGTGCTTGAGGGGAAGTATCCGGTTCGTTCTCCCCTACCGGCAATTGTTGGAAACGAAGGTGTCGGTGTCATCGCGCAAACCGGCAGCGCGGTTTCCAATCTTCGCGTGGGGCAACCCGTTATCTCGCTGGATCGAGTTGGCAACTGGTGTGAGGCGTATGTAGGGGACGCCAACAGCCTCGATAAGATCGGGATTCAGGACAACCTGATTTCCTTGCCAGATGACATCCCTCTGGAACAAGCGGCGATGCTATCGGTCAACCCGCCAACTGCTTGGCGAATGCTTGAAGCATTCGTTGACCTCAAGCCGAGTGATTGGGTGATCCAGAACGCTGCCAATTCCGGAGTCGGTCGGGCTGTGATTCAGATTGCGCGTCTCCGCGGTTTAAGGACCGTAAACGTTGTACGCCGAAAGGATCTAATTCCCGAACTTGAAGCGGCGGGCGCGGATGTCGTCATCACCGATGAGATACCACTGTCGAAACAGATTCGGGACTTGACAGGCAATGCCAATGTGCCACTTGGATTGAACGCTGTAGGCGGGGAAAGTGCGCGGGAGATAGCCAAATCACTCAGCGACCACGCTACATTGGTTACTTACGGTGCGATGGGACTCCAGCCGCTCCAGATGAGCAATAGCTTACTGATTTTCAAAGATCTTCAGTTCCGCGGCTTTTGGATTAATGCTTGGTATAAACGTGCTGACACTAGGGAGATTCACGATATGTTTGATCGACTAATCCCTCTCGTGACATCGGGCAAATTAAAGGTGCCCGTTGAGAAAACATATCCGCTCACCGACGCCAAGGACGCCCTAGTTCATGCGTGTCAGAGCCGTCGCAAAGGAAAAATCCTATTTGTAATGGACTGAGATATGATGCGTGAAATATGGTTGTTGTATTTATCCATTTGTTATTACTGTAGGAGTTACGCACTTGAGTTGGTAGTCGCGCCATTCAACCCGCGTCTTTAAGGTCGTAGGCATCTGGCGTATGCCGTAACCCTTGTGCCAATGACAGCACGACGGATCGTGTCTACTACTTTGTTCACTGTCACTGCCCGATTCATCAGGCGTCAAGAGGCATATTCACCGGCGATGAATCACCGAGGATACCCTGACAGTGCAATAGAATACCAGGCACTGTTGTGCAATGTGCTAGGTCCCTTGTGCAGTGGATTTGTCAATCCACTGCGAGCACTGATTTTCTCACTTTGACTCTCATTTGCCTAAGTTGTGGCCTACCCTATAAGCAGCAACTTACGTTAATATAGTTCAAACATAAACGGTGCAATATTTTCAATATAAAGAGAGAAAACTATATGTCAACAGAAACCTCAGACAGAGTCAAAATTGTTGTCCCCGGTGACAACCCACCACAGATACAAGGTTCGCCACATCTGGAACGATTGGAGCCTTACGGCGATGTCATCTTGCACACCAATCGTCCAGAATCGCTTGAGGAACAAATCAACCGCTCAAAAGACGCGGATATTATAATGAATACGCGGGGCATTGTAACTTGGTACGCCGAAGCCTTGCACCAACTCCCGAAACTACGCATGATTTCGACATGTTCAATTGGCACGGATATGATCGATTTAGATGCGGCAAGGGAACTTGGTGTTGTTATCTCCAATCAACCCGGTCGGACAGCCCCGGTTGTCGCTGAACATGGGTTTGGGTTGATGTTCGCTGCAGCCAAACGGGCCGCCTTCATGACAACAGCGGTGAAAGCTGGGGGTTGGCCCCGAATGGATAACATCTACTTGCAAGGCAAAACATTGGGGATTATCGGTACAGGGCACATCGGAGCAGAGATGGCGAGACTCGGTCGAGCCATCGGGATGAACGTGATTGCATGGACTTTCAATCCCTCACCTGAACGAGCAGTGCAACTGAGGGTCCAGTTTGTCGAATTGGATCAGCTCTTGCAAACGGCAGATGTGGTCAGTATTCATGTCAAGCTGACCGATGACAGTCGGGAAATGATCGGGAAACGGGAGCTTGAACTGATGAAGTCCAACGCCTTGTTGATTAATGTCGCACGCGGCGATATAGTGGATACGGACGCGCTCGTTGAGGCACTGAATGCTGGGCATCTCGGTGGTGCTGCAATTGATGTATATGACGAGGAACCGCCGCCCGTCGCCCATCCACTTCTCGCCTGTGAGCAAGTTATCCTTTCGCCCCACTGTGCAGACATGACGCCAGAAGGCGTTGATCTGCTCAACGAGGGCGTTGTTGACAACGTTATCGCCTTCTTGGAGGGCAAACCGCAAAACGTGGTACTGTGATGCGTAAAGCGTACTTACTTGACACTCGTCAAGTTCCAGTGATTTAGGCTAATAGGATGGGGTATTACGATGACTACTTCTGAACTCCACGAAATCATCAGCCGAGGCGAAGACTCCAAAACACAGCTCAAACGCCAATTCAACAGTGTTGATGCGTTAGCGACAGAGCTCGCGGCGATGCTTAATTCGGAGGGCGGGTTGCTCATCGTTGGTGTGTCAGATTCAGGAGAGGTTTGTGGCGTTGCAGACATTCGCCAACTCAACCAATGGATTTCAAACGCCTGCTCTCAAAAGATCGAGCCCCCTGTAAGCGTAATGACGGAAAATCTGAGCATCGGTAACAAATTGGTCGTTGTCATCAGCATTCCGTTGGGCACCGACAAGCCTTATGCTGTCAATAAAACGGCGTTTTGGGTGAAAGTGGGTGCTGATAAACGCCGGGCAACCCGGGAAGAACTCCGACGGTTGATGCAGGCATCGGGCACATTGTATGCCGATGAGAGGCCACTGGCTCATACGAGTTGGGCTGAGTTGGATCTGTTACGATTTAGAGATTTCTACAAGCAGCAATACGATCAGGAAATTGACCAGCTTAACGCCTTCACCGAACGCAGCCTATCAAACCTAAAACTTCTCAAGCCACCACATCTGACGTTAGCAGGGCTTCTCCTTTTTGGCAAAGAACCACAACAGATTCGACCGCTGTTGATGGTCAAAGCGGTCGCATTTATCGGCAACCACTTGGAAGGGACAAAATATTTGGACAGCGAGGACATCGGATCAACATTAGCCGAACAGTTCAAAGGAACGATGGGGTTTCTCAAGCGTAATCTACGAAAGCAACAAAATGGTCAGAATTTTAATTTTCCCGGTATACTGGAAATTCCCGAAATTGCCTTGGAAGAAGCATGCGTCAACGCTCTTGTTCACCGGGACTACCTGATCAGTAGTAGCATCCGTGTTTTCATCTTCGATAATCGCGTTGAAATCATCAGCCCTGGCAAGCTCCCCAATACAGCGACGATCGAGTCGATCCGAGCAGGAATACAGATTGTGAGGAATCCGGTGTTGATCTCATTTGTCCCGAAGATAGGAATTCCTTATCGTGGTCTAGGTTCTGGAATCCCCCGAATGATTGAGGAGTGTCGCAAAACCAATCTCCCTGAACCTAAATTCATTGAGGATAAGGTTGCTGAAACATTTACAGTTGTTTTTGATAGGCGACCAAGTGTCTATTAAGAAACAAATTTTGTATTCCTAATAGGAGTTACGCACCTGAGTTGGTAGTCAGGCAATTCAACCCGCGTCTTTAAGGAGGCATACGGCGTATGCCGTAACTGTTGTGTCAATGACAGCGCGCGGAGCGTGTGCCACTGTAGGATTAACTGTAGTTGCCCGATTATCGGGCGTCGTGAGTCGTATGGTCCGGTGATTCATCACCGAGGATACCATGACTATTGCGCCATAATCCTGGCTCAACCAACCATAACCATTGCGCGCCCTTTTTTGGTGTTGGCTTTGAACGTTCAACTGCGTAAGTCCTATTTCTAATTAAAGTACCGAAAAATGAATCAACAGATTAGAGATAAACTCTCAAGCCTATCTACCGGTCCCGGCGTCTACCTGATGAAAGACGCAGTAGGAAAAGTGCTGTACGTCGGCAAAGCAGCCTCCCTGCGCCAACGGGTCAGATCCTACTTCCAAAACGCTGCAACCCCACATGCCTTGACCGAGCCGATGCTGCGGTATGTCCACGATATCGATACCATCCTCACTGCAAGTGATGTGGAGGCATTAATCCTTGAAAATAACCTCATTAAGGAATATCAGCCGCGTTACAACATCAGACTCAAGGACGACAAACGCTATCCGTATCTGAAGGTGACGGTCAACGAGCCATTTCCGGGGCTTTACATCACCCGCCAAAAGGAAAATGACGCGGCGAAGTATTTTGGCCCCTTTGTGCATACCGGTGCGACACGGCAGACCATCAAACAACTGACGAAGGTCTTCCCCATCCGCACTTGTAATTTAGAACTGAAGGCATCGGGAAATCCACACCGTGTGTGCTTGGATTATCACATTCAACGCTGCCCTGGTCCCTGTGCAGATCTCACCACCATTGAGGATTACGATCAGATTGTAAAGAACGTCCGCCAATTTCTTAGCGGAGACACGACGACGGTCTTAAAAAATCTGGGCGAAAAGATGCAGTCTGCTGCCTCGGAGCTCGATTTTGAAAGTGCGGCGAAATATCGAGACCAGATCGAAAATGTCAAAGATGCAATTGCGAAACAAAACCTCGATAACCCGTCGGCGGAAAATGAGGATGTGATCGGTGTGGCGCGAGCGGGCGATGAGGCGTGTGTGCAGGTGTTGATGATACGCGACGGAAAGCTAATTGAGCGCGAATACTACTTCCTGAGAAACCCGTCCGACTCTACAGTTAAGGTGTTGACCGCATTTGTTCAACAATACTATCAAGATGCGTCATTCATTCCGAAAATCATCCTACTACCTGATGACATTGAGATGCCGGAAGCCATCCAGCGTTGGCTGTCCGAGAATCGTGGTAGTCAGGTAACGTTGTATATTCCACAAAGAGGACGCAAACGCCAGTTAGTAGAGATGGCAGCGAAGAATGCGAGCATTATTCTTGAGCAGAAGGAACTGCACGTCGTCTTCAAAGCTGGTGATAACCCCGCCCTGATTGAGTTGCAGGAGTTGTTAAACTTGCCTCACCCTCCAGTCCGGATCGAAGCGTTTGATATTTCTAATTTGGGCGATCGATTTCCTGTCGCCTCGATGGTAGTGATGGAGGATGCGGAACCCACAAAATCTGAGTATCGACGTTTCAAGATTCGCACGGTTGAGGGGCAGAATGATTTTGCGATGATGAAGGAGGTGGTTGCCCGTCGGTTGCGTCGCGCGATTGAGGAGAATCGTTTCCCAGATCTGATCTTGATTGATGGAGGCAAGGGACAATTGAGTGCTGCATGTGAAGTGTTGGAAACACTTGATTTGAGTCACCTTCCGATTATTGGGCTCGCCAAGCGATTTGAGCATATTTTTCTCCCCGGCAGATCAGCTCCAATTGTACTGCGACGTGACAATCCGACACTGCACCTCATTCAGCGGTTGCGCGATGAAGCCCATCGATTCGCTATCACCTATCACCGAAAACGCCGCAGCCGAGCACTCAGCCACTCTATCCTCGATGAGATTCCAAACGTTGGTACTAAGCGAAAACAGGCATTGCTTCAGCACTTTGGTGCTGTCGAAAAAATTCGGCAGGCTAGTCTTGATGAGCTGCTTGCTGTAAAAGGGATACCCCACGGCGTCGCAGCAACCATTCACAAACACTTGAGAGAACGGGAGGGGCAAACTGGAAGCAGGTCCCTACAATAAAGTAACATAGGGAAATTTTGCCTCTACAACCTATTAGAAGGTATGAAAATTGCGATTAGATGGGATATATCCTTAGCTTAACTGGAAGGATTAGCGTCAATTAAGGGCAAGGGTTCATGCTGGGGGCTTTACACTTTGCATCGTCGCACCTAAGTGCACAACCAAAGTGTACCAAATAGTGCAATCCTGATGAGGTCTAAAGGCAGAAAGCGGAAAAATTATTGGTAAATAGGGAAAAGGAAAATAAAAATGAGTGAAAGAAATCTAAAAATCTTTGGAGTGCTAACAATTCTCGTTATCGTCCTAGTGCTGCACGTCAAACTGTTCCAATTTAACGAGATTGTCCAACATGGTGCCTTGCAGACGTTGGTCTGCCTCGGACGGGTAACAAAGGTGGATACGAGTGAGGAGGTTGATCAGATTATAACCTTTCGCGTTATTTCTGGGAAATTTCGGGGGGAAACTGTTCAAGTCAACAACATCTGGACAGGGCGAGCATTCGGCGATCGGGTGATAAGCAGAAAAGATGTGCTTTTCCTTGAAATGCCCCTCAGACAACAAGATGCCACAACCTTGGACGATGTACGGGACGATGTGCGAATGCTCGAATATTTCCGAACCCCTTTTCTGCTCTATCTTGCAGGCGTGTTAGGAATCCTCATAATTGTGGTTGCCGGTATGAAGGGGATACGCGCAATATTGACGCTGTTCGTCACTGCTTTTGGTATTCTATATATCCTTGTTCCCTTAACGCTCAAAGGCTTCAATCCGATTGCTGTTGCCCTATTTGTTGCTTCTTTGCTGACCCTTACAACCTTTGTGCTGATTACCGGGTTCAGCTTTAAAGTGATTTCCGGGGTGCTAGGAACCCTCGGCGGATTGGCCGCCGTTGGCATCTTATCTGTCATCAGCCAAAAGGCGATGCTTTTGACCGGATTGGCGCAAGAATTTGGATTTCTTGAGTTGGGTATCGCCCTCTGGAGAACAGCCGGTTCACACTATTGGGATTTCAAAGGACTCCTCGCGGCAGGGATGATTCTAGGGGCTGTTGGTGCCATGATGGACGTCGGTATGTCCATCTCCTCCTCTGTCTATGAGGTCAAACAGGTCAACCCAAATATTACCGTCCGGCAGGCTATCCGTGCCGGGTTGAACGTGGGTCGAGACATCATGGGAACGATGGCGGATACCCTCATCTTTGCCTATCTTGGCGCGTATATGATTACGATGCTGCTCCCCCGTATTGAGTTTCCTGAAGTCGGATACCTTTACCCATTCCTCCGTCTGGCGAATGACGAAGCGACAGTGGTTGCTATCACTCAGGCTATTGTCGGAACTATCGGGCTAGTCTTGACCGTACCTATTGCTGCGGTCGTCGCGGGCATCCTGACCAAATACCGGAAGGTGAACCCGTCGGAAATTGATGAGGATCTGCCGTCGGAGGAGGAACTTGAGGAGCTTTTCCGCACCGACGACCCGAAAAGCAAAGCGCGTTTGGCGGTGCCGATAGCACTGATTGTTGTGCTTGTGGGCACACAATATCTCTACCATCGAATCAACCGTGCATCAGCCGTAATTGTCGAGCATCATGACGCAGATGGTAATCTTACCTCTAGATCTGAATATGCCAAAGGGAGGGTGATTAGTCTCCTCGAATCGAACGCCCCCTTCCTATTCAGTGTAGATCTAAAAGAAAAAAGCAATTTAGAGCGTTGGCAGGTCTCCGCAGACTTACAACGAGCGTTTGAAAACCATAATGTGCCGCTATCACACGACCTCACCGTTTCGATAAAAAATTGGAGGGATACAAAATGGCTAATTAGGGATGAGAAGAACGAGGTTACCTTTTCTGTTGGCGAAGCGGAAGACAGACTCAATGTTTACGACGCAACGACAGAACATCACATCTTAAAAATCGAAATGTTATCAGGCATCTACGAAGGACAAACGATTATCCTGCGGAATATTCTCAACCATAAGGTAGATTTGTTGAGTATTCCCGCTGAACCGGGTGATATTATCTTATGCCGCATCGGAGGGACGCCGGATCAGGTCAGTCTGGTAAATCTTGTTCAAGAGTATGGGCGTGACCGATTTCTGATTTGGATGTTTGGATTGATGCTGGTGGTGATCATCATTGTGGGGCGCAATGAGGGGATACGGACTGCCTGCGCGATGATTGGGTCAGGGCTAATCCTTTACTTCTTCATGATCCCGTTGATTTCACGCGGCGAAAACGCTGTGTTGATTGTCACCCTCACCTCCGGCATGATTGCGTTTGTATCCCTCGTATTCGTAATCGGTCCAAGTCGAAAAACCTTTTCAGCTGTGTTCGGCACGATGGGGGGTATCCTTGCCGCAGGGCTGATTGTTATGTTTGCCCAAAACCATCTCCATTTTTCCGGGATGGAACATGCGGTCTCTGCGGATATCATGGAAGCAACCCGCACACCACCTTTCGATTTTCGACAGGTGCTGCTCGCGGGAATGTTAATGGGAGTGCTTGGCGTGGCTATCGATGGTGCTATTGAGGTCTCTTCCTCAATGGAAGAGATTCGCCGAGCAAATCCGAACATGCCCACTTGGAGCTTAATCACGTCTGGGATGAACGTCGGTACCGATATCCTCGGAACCATGGTCAATACTTTGGTGTTTGCTTATCTGGGCGTGGAGCTACTATTCATCATGGCGGTCGCGGCACCCAATCTTGACCTCTTCCAATCCCCCACGGTAGAGCTTTTGAGCGTCGGAATCGCGTCTTCCGAAATCGTGCGCTTGCTGGCTGGCACCCTTGGACTTGTGCTGACCATTCCGATGACCGCTACGATTTCCGCTTTTTGGAATCGAAGCAAAAAGTAAAGCGTTATTGTACGTTTCGGTAGGACCGTTTCTGATCTACCCCTGGACACTCACAATTGAATCAATACTCAACACGCGGGCGGACGACCGTTTCTCCGTCTTCTTCAAGCAACGGGCGATTGTAGATGTAGGGCGGTTCTAAGAGTGCGCGCTGTGCTTCGGTCAGCTCATCAGCCCATTCGGGGAACGTTACATCATAGTAGCCGCCGGCATAGTGTAGATACTTCGGCGAATAACGGACAAGCAACGAACGACGTTCGTGCTCATGGTTCTTCCAAGGGAGTGTCCCGTGGATCGTTGCCTCGTTGAAGATGATCATATCGCCTGCTTTGGCGGGGACGTTATAAACAATCTCCTGATTGGCTTCCCACTCCCTAATTTCTTGTGGACAGGGAAAGTTTGCCTTGTGGCTCCCCGGAACAACGCAGAGCCCTCCGTCTCCCTCCTCAACGTTCGCAAGTTGATACTGAAGGACCACCATTCCACAGCGCATCTGTCCGTTGGTGTAGATGTAGTATGCCGCACCAAAAAAGTGATGGCTGGTCGCACCGTGGAGAACCAAACCCTCGGTGCCGAGGTCAGAGGTTAGGATAAAGGGGGAATGGTCTAACCGCCAGCCTCTGCCGTGAATAGCGTCTAGATAGGGAATTACCTTCTTGTGGACGATGATATCTCGAAATGGTTGGCACCACGGCTTGGGCCAAGACAGCATGCCAGTAAACATACCGCGTTTGTGTGTTCCAGCGAGTGTTTTAGAATCACCGACAGCTGAGTTATCGTCATCGACCTGTTTATCGAGATTTGCGTCAACAGCGGCATTGAGGTCCTCAACTTCCTCTGGTGTCAGGACATTTTTTACAACAAGAAAACCTTGTAGGTCAAATAAAAATTTTTCGCGTTCGTTCATCTACTTTCCTTTCAATAATAAACGTAGTCGAAACTTGGGTTAAATGAGTTGTGCTCATAGAGTAGTAGGCACGATCCGCGTGCTGTAAACCCCACAACCGTATATGGCTTGGCTAACACGCAACTTCCATTAAACTCTCAACCATAATTGGGAAAAACAAAATATCCCCAACCCCGTCGGTGGGGCATCTTGTCCCATCTAGTGCCTGAACCCCCTATCTGTATCCGTACAATCTGCTGCATCTGCTAAATCCGCGATTCAGACAATTATTATGAACACCCCTCAGTTGAAGAATAATGGTGGGCATTTTTCCCTTGTTGTTATCATACTAAAGAGCACTGCGTCAGTCAAATCCTTTTTGGGCAAGTGTTGGAAAAAAGGCGTTGACTCTCTTGCCAATCGGATGTAGAATGAGCCGATGGATTATCCATTAACTTCGGTTTATTTATTTTGAAAAGGCGGGGGTCTCCCGTTCCGCGATAAAGGAGCATAAAGATGAGCAATGATACAATTCGTGTGGGTGTCGTCGGTGCTGGCGCAAATACCACAACACACCATATTCCAAAACTCCAAGCAATTGATGGCGTCGAAGTGATCAGTGTCTGTAACCGCAGCCGTGAATCTTCTGAGCGGGTTGCACAGCAATTCGGTATCCCGACAATCTACGAAAACTGGCAGGAGTTGGTTGCTGCCTCGGATACCAATGCAATCGTTATCGGTACCTGGCCCTATATGCACTGCCGCGTTACATTGGCAGGGTTAGCGGCGGGCAAGCATGTGATGTGTGAGGCGCGAATGGCGATGAACGCACAGGAGGCACATGCGATGCGTAACGCCTCCCGCGAAAATACCCATTTGGTCACGCAGATTGTTCCTTCACCGTTCTCCCTGCGTGTGGATAACACTATCAAACGCCTCATCGCTGACGGTTATATCGGTGATGTTTTGGCGGTTGAAGTCCGTGCCGGTGGTACATTCCTTGACCCTGATGCGCCTCTGCATTGGCGCGACGACTTCAACTTGAGCGGTTTCAATATCATGACTATGGGAATCTGGTACGAGGCGTTGTTGCGTTGGGTCGGTGAGGCAACATCGGTTATGGCAATGGGAAAAACCTATGTCAGAATGCGCAAGGATGCCGATGGTGTTATGCGCCCTACTCGGATTCCACAGCATATTGACATCGTGGCGGACCTAGCGTGTGGCGCACAAATGCACGTACAGATTTCCAATGTCGCCGGTTTGGTTGACGGACCCGAAGCGTTCATCTTCGGCAGCACAGGCACCTTGCAGTTTGCCAATAACAATCTCTACGGTGGACAGAAGGATGACGACACGCTTACTGAAATTCTCATTCCCGCTGAAGAGGAAGGGGGTTGGCGAGTGGAGGAGGAATTCGTCAGTGCGATTCATGGACATGAAGTCATCACCCATACTAACTTTGAAGATGGTGTGAAGTATATGGAATTTACCGAAGCCGTCACGCGCAGTATGACAACCGGCAGAGCGATTTCGCTACCCCTGTGATTCAAGGTTGAGAAAAAGCGATTGGATCTATCCGTTTGTATATTTCTGCCGTGAGGCATCAAGCAATACAATCTGCGGAAGGGGGAAGCGATGAATATCGTTACAACCGACTGGCGGGCACTATCGCTGTCTGAACAGATTCGTCATCTTGAAGTCGAAGGGTATGTGGTGCTCCCTGATGCGCTTACGCCGGAACAACTTGAGCAACTGCGAGTGGAGACTGCTCGTCTCCCGACGGAACACAGCAGCTACCATGACCGGCAGGGCAACGCCACTTGTCAACCTCAATGGCATGGACATGCCTTGGGCGAACTGATTGCCAATCCGCCGGTTATTGAATTTCTGGAGCGTGTGATTGGGCCCGACATCATCTTCTTCAGTGGGGGCTACCGGTACTATGAGCCGGGCGCGATTGGCGTCGTTATGCACACCGACGGCTATCCTTACGGTTCCAATCTCGGTGGTTATCTCTGGACTGCCCCGGTAATCGTCCGGGCTTCGTACTATCTCGACGACCTCACGCCGGAGAACGGTCCCTTCCGCCTCATCCCACGCTCACACGTCTGTCTCCACCCTGATGCACAACCTTACATCCGATATGATACACATCCGGAGGAGGTCGCGCTTCCGGCGAAGGCGGGTGATGCGGTGCTCTTTGGGCCCCGTATCTTCCACGGTGCCCATCCGTACAAAGAGACAACCGGAATACGTCGGGTATTGCTTTACGGCTATCGACCTGCATGGGCGTCGCCTATTCAACCGGTGGACGAATGGGATGCGGAGGATTTGGCGAAAGCACCCGAAGTCGCACGTCCTTTTCTTCAACCACTTAACACTAAAGGGTGGAGTTGGGAACTTGATCATCGTCCAGAGGACATGTTCAGTCGAGAGGGTGCCGGTGTGAATCCAAGCCGCTGGGGTGACGTAGATTAATTGCTAATGGGTTATTGTGCCAAATCCCCTACAGGAGGTGGTGTAGCGTATGAAACCCATTCGGTTTAAGCAGCTGAATGTGAGTTGGGTGGGTAACGCTATTCACCCAACTCAACCTATATTGTGGCAGAGACTTAAAATATTGGTTTTAGTTGTCATGATAGGGACTATGCAGTATGCCTGTCTTTCAACAAGTACCCACGAACTGGTGGAACAGCGCATCCAAGAGGGGGACTATCAAGGTGCGGTTGATATTTACCAAGCGGCAATTGATGCAAAACCGGGAGTGCCAGAGACTCTCAGGGTAGAATTAGCCATCGGTGAGTTATATATTAATAAAATGAATCGACCGGCAGTGGGTGTGAAGATCTACCAAAACCTGATTGCCGCTGCACCTGCCAGCGAGCAAACAGCAGAGGCGCACTATCGCTTGGGAGTTTACTATTTCAAAGTGGCGGATTATGAATCGGCACAGAAATCCTTTGACACGATTGTCAACCAATTTCCGCACCTTGAGCGCAGCCATAACGCCCAACTAATGCTTGCAAAGAGCCACGAGAATTCTGGAAACTTTGAGAAAGCGACGGAAATTTACGACAATGTTGCAAACCGCCATCCAGATGGAAAACGTGCGGGACAGGCACTCATCAATAAAGCCCGAATTCAAAAAGAGTTTCTAAAAGATAGCAAAAAAGCAAAGCAAACCTATCAGCTCCTTGTCAAACGTTACGGTAGAATCGAGGGAACTGAAGAAACTATTGAAGCAGCAAAACAGGAACTCCGATTAATGGGGGCAAGTATCCCTGAACCGGATCCGCCGTTCGCATCACAACGAGATCGGATGTTGGAGCGGCAAAAAGAACGCCGTGAACGAGACCGTTTGAAACATAGGATTAGATTTAGTCCTGTAATGGATGATTCAGACTTAGTTGCAGATTCCGGTTTCGACGTGAGTCCTCAAGAAGCCATGAAAGCCTTTGGACCGGTCGAGATGGATGGGCAGGGCACTTATTTCGATGCTATGTTGATGATTGCCAATGCGATGTTCCAAGGCGAAAATTATCGCGACGCTGGAGCACTGTACCACAAAGGAATCAAGCTCGCAGAGCAATATGAAGCAAAAGTGGCTCCGTATCACTATGTATCCTTATCTATCTGCTACCGCAAGCTAGGACTGCATCAGTGGGCACGTAAAGTGTTAAAAGAGGCATTAAAAAAAGACAAAAAGATACTTGATTCCATCATCACATCGGGTGCCAGCCAATACGTCAATGGAGAGTATAAAAAAGCCATTGAAACCTATAACTCTGTTTTAGGATTGAGCTCTACCAAAACGCCGGTGCTTTACTGGAGGCTTGGGTTGGTTTACAAGAGGATGGGGGAGGTAAAAAAAGAGCGGGAGTACTTTGAACGCGCTATTGCCGCTGACACGAACTACACCGATGCGCTTCAAAGCCTTGCTGAAGTGCTTCACTATCGATTGAACGATACAGCGAGTGCCGAAATCTTCCAAAGGCTTGTTGACACGCAAAACAATAATACCTTTTCCGTTGAAACCACTTACGCCGCGGAAAAGGCACTGGGCGATATTTGTTACAAGTATGGCAACTTCCACCGGGCAAAATCGAAATACGAAGCTGCCGCACGTATCGCTCAACGCAAAAAAAGAGCAACCACGAGCCGATTCAAGGAGCAAATGTTCAATAACCAGAGCATTTACGCGACGATTCATGCAGCAATGGCTGCCTACAAAAGTGGAATGGAAGGTGAAGCACAAACGATTATAGATACGCTTGCCGCCGAATATTCCGATCACTCGCTGACACTATACGGGCAGGGACAGCTTGCTACGCTCAAAGGAGAGATGGATACCGCGCGTGCTGCCTTTGAAGCGTCTATGGAAAAAGACCCCTATTCGGATACTGTGTCTCTCGCGCTCGGTGAATACTATCTATCACAAGGATTTGCGGCTGAGGCGGTGGCATTATGGGAAAAATTCATCAAAATCAATCCAAATCCAAATCAACACCATTCTGTGCAGCGTCGTCTCAATGTGGTCAGGGCTCGGATAGCACGTTGACTCACTCAGGTCTATTCCTTAAAGAATAATTTGTAATACATAAGATCTTGTCTTTACACATTAAAAATGCCTATCCTCCGGCAGGGGACACATCTTCGCCATCGGACCGAAAATGCCGGTGACATTTTTTTTATATACATTGCCGCTGAGGATGTCAACGATGCCCTGCTGGCATTCTGGAAACCGTTTCAAGAACCTTGCGAAACTGAAGTCTTTTGTATAGAAGGCGTATACCAGTTTACGAATCGCTTCCATTCCCGCCACAAAGTCGGCACCAAAACCTCCCAACTGCTCTGCCGAAAAATCCTCTTTTTCAAACGCTTCATTGATGGTGTCCGCTGCCATCTCGCCGGATTTGAGTGCGAGAAATAACCCAGAGGAGTAGACAGGATCGAGAAAACCGAATGCATCCCCTACCAGTACCCAACCGTTTCCCGCAATACGGTTGGCGCGATACGAGAAGTCCTTTGTAACCTTGACCGGAAACAGTTGTTTAGCACCAGCGATCCGTGGCTGCAAGGCAGGGCACTTCGCGAGTTCTTCATCAAAAATCGCTTGATGGGAGAGGGTGCCATCAGCCCCCCTTCGGTCTTGCAGGAGATATCCCAGATCGCCCACGACACCAACACTCACATGATCATAGGGGAGCGGAATATACCAGAACCACGAATCCTTGTTCTCCGTGTGGAGAATTAACGTCGCGCCTTCATCAATTCCTTGGTCCCGAATCCCTCCCTCAAAGTGGGTAAAGATTGACGCTTTTTTCAGTTTTGGTTCTATGGTATTTATCTTTAACTTCCTCGAAATCAAGGCACTTTGACCTGTCGAATCCACAACTACTTTTGCTGAATATTCTTCTATCCTTCCATCCGCACGTTTTGCTCGGACACCGACAGCCCTGTCTCCGTCAAATAACACCTCGTGGACACTGACGCCGCGTTGGACTTCGGCCCCTTTTTCCTGTACGTTTTCGAGCAGCATCTGGTCAAACTCGCTGCGTAACACTTGCCACGTCACGGAAGACTCGTGAGGATCGTTTCGGTAAAAGTAGAAGGGCGCAGATGCTTTACCAGAACTGGAATAAAATTGGACACTATGCTTTTTGGGAAAGTGACTACCTTGCAGCTTTCCTAGGACACCCAATCGCTTAAATGTCCAGTAGGTCGCTGGCATCAGCGATTCGCCTATTTTGAATTGGGAGGATTGATCCCGTTCCAAAAGCAGCACTCGGTGTCCTTTTTCTGCCACCAACGTTGCCGTGGCACAGCCGCCGGGGCCACCGCCGATAACGATTACATCATAATTTCGACTCTGAGTTGCATCTGTTTTTTTCATAGCTTCAATAGTTGTTGTATTTGATAATTTTGAAACGTGAATAATTCTCTTCATCCAGCTTGAGAAAAGGTAAGAAGTTCACGATTTACGCTCTTTTTTAAGTGAATGATTACGGTACGATATTTTTAACTTCGCTGATTTTGCGCCTATGAAACAAGGAACCTGAGCCGTTTTGAATAAGAAGGAGCAGTATCGTATCATATACACAAAAAAGCGGTATCATCCCCGTGGAAACGAGTTGATATCGCTGACACCAGATTTGATTTCCTAGGTCTGATACTTTTATGTCTACAGTCTACCGTTTTAATCCAACTGAACTCAAATAAATAGATTTTTAAATGGGCTCTTTGAGGTTAAAGAATTCATAAGAGAAAACAAATAATCACCTTTGTCTTTTTTTTTATTTCTGATCACAGGCCGAGATTCTACGACTTATTAATCCGGCGAATCCTGATCACGGTTCTGGCCATTTGAACGCCATTCCTCAGATCGCTGCTCTAGTCTGCCGTAATCTTCTGGATTCTGAATATCGATGATATGTGGCGTGATAATGATGACAACCTCAGAGTTTTCCGTGACGGTCTCCGTCTTTTTGAAGAGGCCACCGATAAAGGGGATATCTCCAAGAATCGGCACCTTACTCTCGATTTGCTGGCGTTTTTCCTTAATCATGCCGCCCACCACAATCTGTTGTCCGTCTTCTACATCGATGAAGGCACTAATTGAACTGTCCTCCGTGATAGGTGCGTTAAAATCGGTGAACTCGACAAAATTACTCAAGGTAATCTGAGAGATGTCGAGGCCGATAGTGCGCTTTTTGCTATCCTTCGTTTGTGATTTCGCAATATGGGGTGTAATTGTGATGGTGACGCCAACCGGCGGGTCAATGAAGTCGTAGTTGAAGAGCGGCTGTGTCAGATTATCAGCAAGACTTGTAACATCGGCACTTTGCAGGTACGGGACGCGTCTGCCGGAATTCCATGTGGCTTCACGGTTATCGCGTGTGAGCAGTGCTGGTGTCGATATGGTTTGTACCTTGTTCTCGCGCATCAGTGTGTGCAGCAATGCCATGTATTCCTTTGTCGCCAAGCTGATGTTGAAGCCACTGATTTCCTGATTCAATCCCAGTTCCGCTCCAAATTCTCCGACGAGCGGGTTGCCCCCTCGAACCTCTGCGCCAAACAAGCCGCGTTCTCGTGCTGTCAACTCTACGCCGAGTTTCGTGCTTTCATCAAGGGTCACTTCAAGGATTTGTATATCGATCCAAACCTGTCCCCGCACAAAGTCGAGTTCACGGATCATGGCTTCTACCTCTGTCATGTATCGTTGTGCGGTCGTTACGAGCACCGAATTGGTCTGGTTATCCGCTTCTACTTGGACCTGACCGCGCAGCGAATTGATGTCATTCTGCTCAAGGGTCCCTCCCCGTGCGAGGAAGCGTCCAAAGTTGAACCTACCGCCATCGTCTTCTGAGTCTTCGCCCCACACATCTTCGAGCAAATCTTCGACCTCTTCAGCATTTGCATATTCAAGGCGAATCAGTTTGGTAACCTCACGCTGTCCTTCAGGCGTCGGCGTATCAAGTTCTTCAACGAACTGCGTAATGAGTGCGAAATTCCGTTGCGTCGCGGTGGAGATAATCACAGCGTTGAGCGTCGGATAAGCCTCCGCGGTCACATTTCCGGCGAGGGCGCCCTGGTTCTGATTCCGTGCCCGTCCGGGGACAAAAAAGAAGAAGCCGCCGCTTCTATTGTTCGTACCTTGATAGACATTGTTGATAATATTAGCGACATTTTCCGCGTCCGCATGTTCTAGTTTATAGATGTGTGTACCCCACTCCTGATCCGGCATGTTGACATCAAGACGCTTGATCAAGCCGTCAATTGTTTCAAAGTTTTGGGAAGCGGTCGAGACCAAAAGGGCGTTCAAGCGGGTATCTGGCACGAGGTGAACGTCCCCTTGGACGCCAAACCCACCCTCACTTCCTCTCCTTTCTTCGTCCCGACGCCACCACCACGGCAGGTCTTCATTCCGGCCGGAATCGCCGCCTTCGAAGAGATCTCGCAGGCTATCAGATAGGCTTTGCGCTTCGGCGAATTTCAAGAAATAGATTCGGATTTCCTCTTGCGGATCGGCTTGGTCCAGTTGTGCGATGATTTTCTCAATAATGGGGAAGTTTCGCGGATCGGAGGAAATAAGCACAGCATTCAAGCGATCACTTGATGAGATATTTACGGTCCCGACGATACTCTGGTAATCCTGTTCGCCTTCAGCCCGTCTCTGCATCATATTTCGACGAGTTCGTTCCCATTCACGCCGCTCCCACCATTCTGCGTTTCTCCCGGGGCGCCTGCCCGCGCTCACGCCTGTTATTAATTCTTCAAGCGTCTGGGCAACATCTTGGGCAATTGCGAAGTTTAGCCGAAAAATCTTAATTTCCGTTTGAACGCTCGGTGCTGTGTCAAGTTGTTGGATCAGGTTTTTCAACACAACGAGGTTAGCTTCGGAGGCTTTGACAATCAAGGAGTTTGAACTTTCGTCGGCGGAAATCTGAATGCGCCCACGAATCATATCGATGCTACCTCCTTGCTCTCTAGCACGCTCTATCATCTCCTGCATTTCTTCAGGCTTACTCGTTGAACTCATCTTCCGCAGGAGGTTCGCAACTTCACCTTCCTGCTGGAAAACATCATTCAAGGTCCGGGCGAGCGATGCCGCCGTGGCATTATGCAGCGGAATGATTTCCACTTTGAGCGGGGTTTCCGGGGCTTCATCGGCTGCCTGTAAAATGGTTGCAATGCGATGGATATTGGAGGCGACGTCGGTAATGATTAAGGAGTTGCTGTTACCATCCGCGAAAATATTCGCTGCTTTGCTCAACAGCGGCTTGAGGCTATTCACCAGCTCTGAGGCAACGGCACTGTTCAATTGAATTATATATGTCTGGATTTCGTCGGTTTGTTCAATCAGATTTGGGTCTGCCACGATTCGTTTCACAGGCACTTTCATTTTGACAGCCTTCTCGAATGTCGTAATCAGCAAAGTATTATTTGTCCGAATCATGGTCAGGTCATATTGAGCGAGAACCGTTTTAATCTCTTCCAGCGTTTCGTCAATTGTTACGTTCTTGAGGTTGGTCAGTGCAAACTTCTTCTCTTTAATGTCGTTTTCAGAGGCAATAATCGTTAGATTTGTCTCTGCACTGATAAACTTGATCAAGCTCTGCAGATTCCCGCTTGGGAAGTCAAAGTTAAATCGAATGGCTTTCCCCTCCTCGTCACGCTCCACGACTTCCATCCCTCTCTGATTATTTTCCTGTGCCAACACTAATGTGGCAAAAGGTCCAGTAATGCACCCAATGGATATTGATAGTATGAGGAGGATAAGTACCTTGACAGTAGAATGGCTACTGTCCACCGCGTCTTGGTGCCTCCGATTCAGTTGAATGCCCACCTTACGCAATGCACCAGAACTTCTAGTTAGGTACTTATAACATCTAGATTGTTGAAAACACATTGTCAAAACCTTCCTTTAAACAGTTGAAAAAAATAGAACACTAGGACACGCAAACATAAAAAGGCTTGTGCCCTTGCGCCTTTGCGTTTTATCACGTCTCACATCTATGTTTGAGAATACGTCCCAAAAGGCAGAAATCTCCTCACGTTTTACGTTTCATTAGAGAACTCTCGCAATCATCGAGAGATTTGCGCTGATGGTCGTTTGCTTCTTGTCCGCTACAGTGATTTGTAGATCTCTGACCTGTAACCATTTCGAGCTGGATTCGATTGCGTAGATTAACCGGACAACTTTCTCAATGTTGTTGCTGAAGCGCATATCAACAATGTACGCTTCGGGCTGATGGGTAGAGGGAACTGTGGCAAGCCAACCAGTAAGTCTATCTTCCTGTTCCAAAATCTGATCAATGTACTGGGTAAGGGCGCGGATTTGCTGATCATAATCCAGTGTATTCTCCATCTCCTCCGTGCTATAATCCTGTTTCGTTTCATAGCGGTTGATTAATGTCTCGAATTTCGACAACAGGGCACTGTTAGACTTGAGCTTGATGGCTGTCGTCTGCTTTTTAGCACCGATTCCCAAAAAACCGCCCCCCGCTTCGTCAGTTCCTACGGCGATTTGAACTTCAAGGAACCCCCTTTTGGATTCGAGCACTCCAGATAGTTGTTGTTTTAGATTTGATTGAATAAACTGTAGCAGTTCTATTCGCAGTGTTAAAGGGATGATTTCTGGTAACGACGCAAATTGGCGATTAACTTCCCGCTGGGGAGTTTCCGGGCTTGACAGCGTATCCTGTAGGGGCACCCCTTGTGGTTGCCCGTCTTGGACTGTATCAGCCTCGAATCGCTGTTCTTTGGATTCGGTTTCTACTGCCCCCTCTTTACTCTTATCTTTCATATCATCTTTCCCCCACCAAGCATCAAACATTGCCTCCATCGCCGCTTCCTCAGTTTCGATTTGTCCTTGTTCCTCCTCTTCTTCTATGGCGTTTTGCTCTGATTGCAACTGCTGGGTTTCGGTCGCTAGTTCGTCTAAGTAGAGATAGTACACCAGATTTTTCTTCGTTTGCGGCGGGAGCTGTTCAGACTTTGTCCCCGGTATCGGGCTAATATTGAGTTGATAGTTGGGACGCAGCCCTGCTTTTTTCGCAAGATCGGAGATTCGCCGCGAAATTATCGCCTGTGCCTGCTCCCCCTCGAAGATAGGCCCTCGTATCTCCTTTAGCTTGTCTAAACTTTCCAATTTGCCGTAATGTTTTTTATAAGCGAGCAGTGAATCTGCCTTATTCTCAAGGGCAGGGTGCAGTGCTGCCAGTGCGGATGCGCGATGCGCTCGATTGAGGGCTTCTAAATCAACGCGGTTGGCAATTTCCTCAAATAGAGAATCAGAGATAATTTGTCCTTCTAAGCCAACTTGTGCCTGAATCTTCCGATCAATTTGCTGCGTGACTTGAGCAAGCTGGACCAGATTCTGCGCCGTTTGCAGCCTCTCCTGTTTAGCAGTGAGTTCATCACCGGGGAAACCTTGTCGAATTATTGGCTCGATGAGGAAGATCAATAGCACAAGCGCGAAGACAGTAAGTAGAGCGATTTCACGCCGTGTAAGTTTTCTCATTTGTCAACTTTCTTTCCTTCTTGGACCTCTCTTTTTTGCCCGTTACTCTTGGATTTCGGCGACCGATTTTGATTAAGGTGACGGGTTTGGGCAAACAGTTGAATCGCATCTTTTGCCAGATTGCAGGTAATCTGCGCTTGGAAAATTGGCTTCTTATCCCGTTCAATGCTGGCAACCCGACCAGATTTGATATTTGCAAACGCCCCCGATTGCGCCATAACACTAATTGCCTGACTAACGTCTTGATGCGACTGGGCTTCGATATTAAAAGTAATCTTCGCTTTTTCAGGGTCATCTAGTCTACTGATGTTGAGCGTTGTCCAAGCAATCTTCGTGCGGTCAGAAAACCGTACACTCAACTCGCGCACTATATCAAGGGGTAAAGCACGGGGGGCTAAAAGATTTACCATGGCTAAATCTTTGACCAATGCTCTTTTGGCATTGGATTCAGCTTGGCTGATGTTTCTGATCGCTCCATCCAGCGCGACAATTTTCGCCTGACGGATGCGACTCAGCGTCATTCCACCAAGTCCAAGCCCAGCTAGCAAAGTCAATCCAGCTGCGACAGCCATTAATGTGCGCTTCCGCTGCTGGGTTTGTGTCAGTTTGATCCTCTCTTCTGAGGGAAGGAGGTCCAAGGAGATTTGGGAGGTCAGCGCATTGACACCCAGCCCCAATGCGACAGCGAAGGTATCGCTGAAAGCATCAACAGCTTGGAAGTTAGAGCGTTGTTCATCCGAAACGGCCTTAAAAGCGTCAAGTGGATTCCAAAACCGGGTTGGAACGTCCAATCGATCCGCGATATAGTCTGCTAATCCGCGAATCCGTGCCCCCCCGCCACACAACCAGATTTCGCTGACAATCCTACCTCCGTTAATGTTAAGTTCCCGTTTGGCGCCGTTGATCGAACGCTTCAACTCCGCGACAAGCCCATCCGCCCATTCGTAAGACGGGTTGGCACTTTGAGACTGTCGATCCAACGCAGCATTAGCAATTTTTCGCCTTTCGGCGAGTTCAAAGTCACCTCCCATTTCTTGCTGATACAGATGCGTTAAGTGGTCCCCACCAACAGGAAAACTTCGTGAAAATCGTAGGGTATCGCCAGCCATCAAGCAGAGGTCCGTCCGTCCCGCGCCGATATCCACAACCATCGTCATTCCGGCCGATGCACTATCCTTGTGGTTTACTATTCCCGCCAACACACTCGTCGCTAGCGTCGAAGGTATCACACTTTTCGGCGCGAGACCGATCGGTTTTAGATAATTAATTTGTTGTTGCACCGTCTCGCGTTTTGCAGCGATCAGCTCGACGGATATACCCTGCTCCGAGCGGCGCACGTCGTGGTAATCGTAGATAGCACCTTCTACCCGGAAGGGAAGTTCCGTTTCTGCCTGCATGGCAACTAGGTTTGAGAGTTGGTGATCTGTTGCGGCTGCAGGGAGGTTTGTTAATCGACGCGACGTAACTGACAAGCGAGGAATTGACAGTACCACTGGAATGCTCCGGCCGCTCACATCCCTCCAAAGACGCTGCAAGGTTTGCGAGATTATTTCAGTCGAGACTGTTGCCGTTGGATCCACATGGGGATACGTCTCTACCCCCGCGCCCACAAGACGAATCCCTAACGCAGTTTGCTCTAGCTGTACCAACTTGATTGCACTCGTTCCAATATCGATGGATACGATTTGGTTCTTTGCCATGATTTTTCCTAAATAGGCTCTATGAGCTTATGGAGTGAATTTATAGCATTGTGACCATCCGGAATTTCGTCATAATTCCCAAATGTCTACTTTTTCTTCCCATTGTTCTCTGATTTGCTTAAAGTGATAAATTCTGTTTTTTACTTTTTCGATTTCACGAGGATAAAAATCATCTAATGTGTCGCACAACTCTAACATCCACTTCTTTCTAGAATATCCTTTGTTTATAATTATGTTATTTGCATTGGCAATTTGTATCTGCCCTAACCCAAGGCACCAATTGTTAAGCATTGCCACGATAAAAATTCAATCGGTGCAAAATGGACGCTTTCTACATTTACATGGACACCTGATATGGTGTAGGCTATCATTAACAACACAAAATAATTCTGGTTATCCTCATAGAAACGTACTAACCTTTCCACAGAAGTAAGAAGAAGTAAGATTTGGCATGTTAAATTTCGTTTCCAATCGGTGAGTTTTCACATCTACGATGCAATAGAGATTGTCGAGATCTGTGAAAGCTAAATCAGCCATTGCTCGTCGCGCAAAATTCACAGAATATTCTTTAGACAAATCCCCAATAATCTGTCCAAAGCCTTCTTCGAGAATATGCTGAATTGCATCGCCTGTTGCTCGCGGACTGGTGCCAGTGCTTGGTGTAAGAAAGTCAGGGTAACTATTGAGAAATACCCTTATATTATCTGCAACATTTTCACAAGTATGTGTGTGAAAAATTCGGCTCTTCACTTCTGTCCTTAATTAGGAGTTACGTACTTCTGTAGGGAGTCTCTGCTGTAGTTGCCCGATTCATCAGGTGTTAGCAAGGGTGTCCAGCGGCGATTGATCGCCAAGGGATACCGTGACTATTGCGCTAGAGTCATGGCTCAACCAACCCTGAACATTGCGCGCCCTTCTCTGGTGTCGGCTTTGAGCCTTCAGCTGTGTAAGTCCTACCTTAATTAGTTTTTTGGAAATAGTTCAAGCGTATCCTCACCCTTTGATTTTCCTTGTTGCTTTTTCTTCATATCCCGTAATGTGTTTCGCTCCCAGAAAACCCCATCGGCGTATCCTTGAATCGTTGTATCAGTCTCAGCTGTCTGCAGCCTTTTCTGGGCATAAAGACAATATTCTTTGTCAATTTCAACCATGACGAAATTTCGCCCTAGTTTCTTCGCCACAACTCCTGTTGTACCACTCCCCGCAAAAGGGTCGAAAACGAGGTCCCCCCTTCTCGAACTTGCAAGGATTAGTTTCGCTAGCAGTTTTTCAGATTTTTGCGTTGGATGGGGTGTATTTTCCGGCATTGACCAAAAGGGGATGGTGAGGTCTGTCCAGATGTTTGATGGCGCAGTGAGTCGAAAGTTTCCATCTACTTCTTTGGTCCAATCTTTTGGTTCCCCATTTGCCCGATAGGGCGCGATTGCGTGCCGCTTGAGCTTCACAACATCTGCATCAAAATAGTAATCGTTCGAGGCAGTACAGAACCAAATATCCTCAGAGTTATTCTTCCAATTCTTTTTTGCCCCGCGTCCTTTTTCCCGCTCAAAAGTAATTCTGTTTCTGACAATCAGATACCTATCGCAAACGAGCTGAATTGCAGTAGAAGACCGCCAATCTCCACAAATATAGACCGATGCCCCCGGCTTTAACAACCGTATCATTTTGGGGAGCCAGGATTCCAGCCACTCCATGTACCCCTCAACTGACTTCTGCTTAAAAGAGTAGGTGTTAAAGTGCTTGGTCAAATTATATGGCGGATCGAGAAAGAGGAGATCGATAAAACGTGAGGGAAGCCAATCAAGGATATGGTGAAAATCTTGATTGATAACTCTGTTTAGGATGCCATTCATTGAAACAGGACTAGTGATTTTTAATAAATGCCGTTGGTAGTCTGTTCTTTCCTGATCTGATAGTGTTATTGTTCGGTTTCGCGGGGCTTTCTCCATAACAGTCTCCAACCTAATTTTGCCTCCAATACTTGGTCACAATCTGTTCCCCGGTGCGATCCAGTACCCCAACACAAGATGCAATCGTTTTGCCAAGGTTATCAACGCCGGCAACTTCAACGAGAAAACCGTGCGAGCGATAGGTAACCAACTCAGCAATCTGGCGAAAGGTGTCCATATCAATCCCCTCCACATCAAGGAGTTGGTTGGTGTTTTCAAAAGGATTTCCTTCAACACCAGCTTCTGACAACGCTTTAGCCTTCTGATTGTCTTCAGGTTCCGATTCGCGACGATTGATAATTGCTTGGGCTTTTTCCGTGTCCATACCCGGCAAGAGCTGCAATATCTCTTGGGGTGCTGTGTTGATGTTGATAAATCCGCTGATTGTTGGGTCATCTGTTGTGGTAATCTGATCTACAATGCTACTAAACTCCTCCTCCGTTATTAGTTTTACCTCTTTGAGCTGATCAACATTTTGGAAGTTGCCTTGACTGTTGCGGTGATCAATAATCCGTTCAGCGATGCCCTCATCAATACCGTCTAACGTCTGCAACTGCCCGGCATCGGCGGTGTTGATATTAACTGTATTATCCTTTTCTTCATTGCTTTCCACACTAATCCGCTCACGAATGTTGTCAAAAACCTGTTCTGGGACCGCCGGTACATCAATCAGATCGCCGGTACTACCGAATTCGCGTTTTTGAATCAATGCATCCGCTTCCCCTTGAGAGAAAACGGGCTGATTGTTGTTCGTTTGGATCTGCGTCAGCTGCTGTGTCTCTGCGGTGTTAATGTTGACACGCGGATTCCCACTTGCATCCGTATTTTTGTCAATTGAATAGACCGTTACTAGATTGACTAATCCGGGGACGTTTTGCTGCGTCCCTGTTGTGTTCCTCCCTATGTCACTACCCGCGTTTCCAACCGCATTAGGATCTCCAGCAACCTGTTGTCCGTAGAGCAGATCTGGCGTCATACCTTGGACGCGCGCTAAGTCTCGCACAGTGCGGTAGGGGCGTCCCTGCTCAATCGCTTCTGCAAGTGGTTGCCCTGTCGCTTCTGCCTCTTGATAACCCATAAGGGTCAATAGCCCCTGGATTACACTTACATCTGCAGTGTTAATGTTGATTTTGGTGCCTTCGTCGATGATTTGAACGCGGTAGGTAAGGGCCTTTGTGACTTCGCTGCCACCCCCAATCTGTTCTTCTAGTCCCTCTGCCCAATTTTCGCCGAGTGAATCGTAAGGGGTTTCATCCCCACGCAGCATCACAACCGCTCGCTCAAAACCTGCCTTTGCGGCATAGTGAAACTTGGTTCGATCCGCGAAGTTTGCCTGCGCGCGCTGCTCAAGACGAATTGAATACAGAAAATGGGTGGCAAGTACCGAAAGAATTGTCAATAGCCAGAGCGTCGAGATAAGAGAGAGCCCACGCTCGCAGGTGTGTTGAGGTACGCTAAATAAATTGTTACACAATTTACACGCGTTTACCCTAAATTGTAGCGGAAACTTACCTCTAGTATGAAAATGTGAATCTTTCTTTTTTTCCATTCTTTTGTCTATTTTCTTATCCACCCAGACCCGTGGCGGCACTCCCATCGGGCGGTTGTTCGCTGAAGTTCGCACTCATTGGCAGATAAACCATTGTCGATTGGGTTATGGTGTTAGCACCGGTATTCTGATGCCGCTGACTGTTTTCACCCGCAACTGTCACCCAAACAACGACAGATCTTGGAATCATTTCGGTGTTCTCCCACGACTCATACCACTCTTCTCCATCGTAGTACCTTACATCGAAGGAGATAATCTGATCGATAATCGGGACAATATTTATATGGATTGGATTCCCCGCTTCATCCTCGGTGGGAAGCGTTTCTGATTCAAGCAGAGGTTGGATAACAGTTTCCACATCTAGGGCTGTGGTTGAGAGCCGGAAAAGGGCTAATCCTCCATCCATATCGCTATCTGCTGCCAAAAACTCCCCACCTACTTCGATCTCATCCTCTTGTTCTACCTCAATCTGTCGAGCGATATCCGCTCCGATATAGTAGGCAATCCGCTGAACATCGCTCACAAGTTCAGCCGGATCTCCCTCCTCATCTACTAAGACTGTTTGGTTTGACGCATTCAATTCAGCAAGAAACGGGTCTGGATCGGTATGAATCAACGTCACGAAACTAATTAAATCCCTGTCAATCCCCTCTTCAATCGGATTATCCTGCGACACGATGATGAGAGAATCATCGCCCTGCACAGCTTGCAGGTTGCTTAAGTCTGTCGCAACGCGCTCTAGTGCAATTCTACATTTTTGTGTCATTACAATCCGGGATTCAGATTTCTGGTACAGATCAAGGGCAACATTGAACGCCGTGTAAGAGGCACCGCCAATGATGACCAGAATACTGACAGCGACAAGTAATTCGAGCAAAGTAAAACCGTGCGCTTGAAACGCAAGCCGTGAAATGCGAGACCTCATCTGCTGCCCCCTTGTCCTTGTTGGCCGGCCTGTGTCTGCTGTGGCATCTGACGGTCTGCGAAATAGGTGCTCGTTGAAATGAGCCTTTCTTCTCCGCGTTCTTGCCACGTGACGGTAACTGTTACCAAGCGCAGCCCCTCAATCTCCTCCGATTCTACATCCTGAACATTTGAATGCCAACGGAATCGTGAATCCTCTCCAAATTCACCATCTTCTTCGCCAATATCGGGATAACCTTCAGTCTCAATTGCTGCCATCCGGAATTTAAGGAGATACAAGGCAGTTGTTCTGTTTTCTGCCAATGCTTGCCCTTTTGCTGCTTCCGTAAAAGAACGGAGCAATGTCGGCAGGGCTAATGACAAAATGGCCAACGCGACAACGATCTCGATTAAGGTAAAGCCATCTTCCTCGTCTGCTGATCGATGGAATAGTGAGATTAGGTTATTTAGAAGATTCATATGTCAACCCCAACGCCTCGAGTTGCTGCGAGTTGATTTTTTGAATACGCACCCGTCCCATTGCGTTTTCAACTGTTATGGACATGGCTTGACCTCGCCAATCTTGAATATATAGTACGGTGTCTTCCGCTGATCCTGTTGGAGAAAAGTAGATATAATCCACACCGGTATCTATTTGAACGGTCTGAAAGTTGTGATTCGTTATCAGGCGTGCTAAACTGACATTGTGCCCCGGCTTCTGTGGTATACCAAGGATCGCATTCGTCCGTAAAGGGGACGTTTGCAGCAATTCTGTAGTTCCTTGATCTGTTGTCGGCTGCTGGGCAGGTTGGAAACTTGAGGGGCTCGCGGTTAAAGGAGTGGACGGGTCTACGAGGTTGAAGGTTTCGTTGGAGGCAAGCCAGTAGCGGTTTGTCGCCAAATCAAATACAACAAGGTAAGCTACCCGCTCAGTGATTGCCATATCTCGTGCAAAGTTGAGCATATCTCGGATAGCATGGGCAGTAGATTTTAAGCGCGTGGATGCGGCGAATCCACGTAGAGATGGCATCGCGATGGAGGAAAGGATTGCGATTAACGCAAGCACGATCATGACCTCAATCAACGTAAAGCCTTTTGAGGTAAGCAGATATAACCCCCGTTTAGGACGGTTCAACAATCGTTGAACCGTACAGGAACAATGACCGTTGTTCCCTACGAAATTCCTATCGCAGCATCGGAACAACCCCCTTTCTGAACGCAAAATTCGCCTAGATAGGTGCATGTCTTTACCCTAAGGAATGAGACAATGTTCGGTTTAATAAAGAACAACAATGGATGTTAATCTACATCACTGATCCGTTTCGTCGATCCAGCTTGTGATGTCAGCATTGAAATCTGTACCTCCTTGTTTGCCGTCCTTACCAAATGAGTAGAGGTCGTAATTGTAACCTGCGTGAATACCGGGATAGACATAAACGTAATTATTTCCCCATGGATCCGTGAAAGTTGGCTTTGTAATGTAAGGACCGCTCCAATTTTCAGGTGCCGGGTTGGGGGCTTGCCAAAGGGCGCGCAAATTTTGTTCCACCGTTGGATAATCCCCAACCTCTATCGCATACATCTCTAACGCGTTTTCCAATGCACTGATCTCCATCTTGGCTTTGGCAACCTTTGCCTTATCCGGTGCATTCAAGACCCGCGGTGCAATAAAACTTGCCAACAGACCAAGAATGACTATGACGATCGTAATTTCAATGAGTGTCAACCCTGATTCGTCTGATTTTAACCGTTTGAGCATATTTTACCTCCTATGTTGATAACGATAACCCAAGTTGCTAGGGTGTGTTGACATTTATGTGAGGCGTGTCCGTAGTTCCGTGGATAAGGACCCAACTTGCGTAACGATAAAATAATGGTTATCCACTGAGCGATGTGCTGGCTTCAAAGATTGGGAGTATCATTGCAACAGCAATAAATCCGATTAGCAATCCCATAAATAGAATCACCAACGGACCAATTGAGTTAGTCAATCGTTCTAGATTTTTCTTAATTTCTATATCGTAATATACCGATAGTTTCGTCAACATCTGTTCAGGATCGCCGGATTCCTCACCAATCGCGACCATGTGGGTCAGTAGGGGTGGGAAGACAGCACTTCTCTCTAATTCTCTCGACAAAGTTGACCCTCGCTCAATTTCTTGTTCCGCATTTGCAACTGCATTCCCGTAAACTAAGTTCCCAATGGTGTCCTTGACAACGCGAAGCGCAGGCAGCAGTATTACACCATTTTCAAGCAGCGTTGCCATTGTTCGCGTAAACCGTACCAGTGCAAAGTTGCTGAAGATTACCCCAATAATTGGGAGTTTAAGCTTCACCCAATCAAAAGTCAGTCGTCCGCTTTCCGTGCGAATATACTGCCTGAGTCCCACGACACTACCAATTACCGCAATTAAGATTATCCACCAGTACACACTCAAGAAATTGGTGACACCGATAAGAAATCGCGTCGGACCGGGCAATTCAACGTCCAACTCGGCGAACATGCCAGTGAATTTAGGAATAACGAAGGTCATCAATATTGCTACAGCACCGATGCTTAACACCAGCAGAATTGCAGGATAGAACAGTGCGGAGGTCACTTCAGTTTTCAGTATCCGTTGTCTCTCTGCAAACTCGGCGAGGCGTTCCAACACAACACCGAGAACCCCACCCGCTTCGCCTGCTTTGACCATATTGACATACAACTCGGAAAACACCTTTGGGTGTTGTGCGAGTGCGTCGTTCAGCGGTGATCCGTGTTCAACATCATATTTGACCTGTTCAACCACTCGCTTGAGCGCAACGTTGTTAATCTGCTCGAGAGTCACCCCCAAAGCACGAGATAACGGAACATGGGCGTTGATTAGTGTTGCCATCTGATATGTGAAGAACTCGACCTCTGCCTGCTTAATCCGAGCGGGCAAAAATGGAATCTGAATCCCTTTTCGATCTTGAGTTTGTGCACTGTCCTCAATGATGCTCGTGGGCCAATACCCCATCACCTTCAGCTTAGACACAAGTTCAGTCTTATTGCTTGCCTCTTGTGTGTTAGTGACCACCGTTCCGGTGCTCGTTAGGGCTTCATAACGGAATCTTGGCATCAGGAACTCCCTCCTGTAATACGCAACTTACGCATTACGCTTCACATTTCATATCACTTCTCCGATGTCAAACTCGTCCTCTTGTGTGAGGCGTACAACTTCATCAATGGTCGTGTAGCCAGCAATCACTTTTCTCCAACCATCCTCCCGCAACGTTTTCATCCCTAACCGCATCGCGGCACGTTTCAGTTGGCTAGCAGATGCACTTTGAATTGTCATCTCGCGCAATTCCTCACTCATCATGATAACCTCAAAGAGGCCGATGCGCCCCTTATATCCACGATCTCGGCACTCTTTGCAGCCGACCGCACGAGGAATAAGTAGGTCGGAGGTGATTATCCCAGCTTGGCTACCGAGCAAATCTTGGACGTGTTCCGGCTCCGGCGTGTACATCTCATGGCAATGTGGACAAACCCGACGTGCAAGCCGTTGGGCAATAATGCCCTCCAGCGTTGAGGCAACTAAGTACGGTTCAACTCCCATATCTGCTAGACGAGTAACTGCACTTGCTGCGTCGTTCGTGTGCAGTGAGCTAAAGACAAGATGCCCGGTCAAAGAGGTATGGATCGCCATCTCTGCTGTTTCATAATCTCGGATTTCACCAACCAGCACTTTATCCGGGTCTTGACGAAGGATGTGTCTCAACCCCGCTGCAAAGGTCACATTTATCTCAGGATTCACTTGAATCTGGTTTATCCCTTCCAACTCATACTCAACGGGATCTTCTATCGTGATGATTTTCACATCCGGGGTGTTGATCTCTCTCAAACAGGCATATAGTGTTGTGGTCTTCCCACTGCCCGTTGGACCTGTTGCCAAGATAATGCCGTGTGGTTTCTGAATCATTCGGTAAAACTGATCCAGATTCTCCTCCAGCAAGCCGAGCTGCTCTAAACCAAATGAGATGGATTGCTTATCGAGGATTCGGAGAACGACACTTTCGCCATGTACGGTCGGCACGGTCGAAACACGCAAATCGATCTGACGGTTGCCGACGCTCTGGACGGTCACACCGATTTTTCCGTCCAAAGGCCGTCGCCGTTCCGCCACGTTCATACTCGCCATAATCTTGATACGGGAGGTAATTGCGGACTGGAGATGGGGTGGGGGGTTGGGTTGGTCTTCCAAAACACCGTCAATCCGATAACGGATTTTGAGCTCACCGGGGAAGGGTTCAATATGGATATCGCTGGCACCGAGTCGGACAGCGTCAATGATAATCTGATCCACGGCATTGACAACCGTTGGATCCTGGCTTAAGTCTTGTTCGCTGATACCGAAATCGTCAATCGTTTCGCGCTCAAGTGTGGCGACTGCGCCAACAGGCCCCTTAATTCCTTCGCTAAGAATAGCGGCGGCGGTTTTTCCGTAGAAACGGATAATGGCTGCTTCGATGTCCCCTTCACCCGCAAGCACTGGTTCAATCTCGCATTCCGTAACCAACCGCATCTCATCAATTAGCGTGATATCCAACGCATCCGCCATCGCAACAGTAAGCGTTCCTTTGCTCAGGCGAATTGGCAAGACTTTGTTTCGGTAAGCAAAACTTGCTGAAACTCGCTCAGTTGCCTCAGCCTCCGGAATAACATCTTCAAGCAGGATACACGGCACCCCGTATTCAAGTGCCTGTTTGGCGAGCGCGAGGGACTTGGAGTCCACAAACTTTGAGAGTGCTTGGGTGTGGGTAACACCTGTGTTTTCGGTTTCCTCAAGAACCTGTTGATGCTCATCTTGGGAGATTACATCTGAATCCAGCATCAGTTGTACTAATGATTTCCCTACCGCATTGTACATTTTTTAATGCCCCTTCATCCTTACTAATCTCTTACTGGAAATTCGTTGTGTGCATAGGTAGACGCAGAAGGGTAGGTGAGGTTTAGAGATCTAATGACTGTAAGCCTCTCTTAACATAATCTTAACGAAAATTCAATTTTTCAAGTTCGGTTCTCCGATTCCAAAAACCCCTTGAGTCTATGGAGGTCTGTAAGTTGAACATCAACGAGCGATGCGTCGGGGCACGCCTTGTCTTCCGCACCTACCAACCAAGCAGTCCACATCCCCACGCCTTTTGCACCGACCACATCGTCCGAATATGTATCCCCGACATAGATTGCTTCTTTAGGGGAGACACCTAATTTCGACAACGCCGCGTGAAATATTCCTGCCTCCGGTTTCGATATGCCAACAACGGTTGAATCAACCACAACATCAAGCAAGGGTGAGAGGTTGTATTCATCGCACCAACCTTGTGTGTTTCCAAAGTTGTTGCTGATAACGCCAAGCTGGTATTGCTCTCGAAGCGTTACAATCCACCGCCGATTTTGATCAAGGTATTCCTTTGCATCTTCGCAGAAGAAGTCTACATACTGGTCCTTAACGTCCCGATCCAAAGCGAGTGCATCGTAGATGCCGGTGGCAATGACATCCATCGTTTCGCGCAGTGTCAGCTGGTGTGCCCTTCCGCTGTGGATAAGTCTATCAACAGCAGCGCGATCCACCCGATCAAACGTTTCCCTGTCAATTTCTGGATACACCTGCTGGATGAACCGGTATGTTCTGTCTCGCCAATGAATGCCATTTCCATCGAGCGTGCCGCCAAAATCAAACAACAAGGCACGAATTTCCATCATTGATTAAAGCCTCATTAAGGTAAAAGAAGTACATATTACATAGCACATGAACCCAAAATTTCTTTCTTTCACGTCTTACATTTCACGCATGATTTATATGAGCGGTTGTATAGAAAGAAGGGGTTCACCCGATAAATCCGCGATTTACCGAGCGAACCCCGAAGTACAAAGCGTGAAGAGAAACCGTAGGGGGGGCCATACCCCCTTACTTAACACGAGACTCACGCTTTTCGCAGTGGATCCGCCTGCAACCAGCCAATCATACCGATGACCTCTTCCTGCCGATCTTGCATTGACACTTCGATGATGGCGGGCCGGTCTGCGGCGAGTGCGTCTTGTAGCACGCCCTTGAAATCTGCCAGCTCATCAACCCGCACCGCGTAAGCACCGAAGGATTCCGCAAACTGGATAAAATCCGGGTTGCTCAGGTCGGTATCGATGGTGCGCCCGTTGCAGCCTTTTTGCTGAGATCCTTTGATTGCGCTCAACGCGCCATCATTTACAACGATTGTCACGACGTTGATACCGTACATCATTGCGGTGGCTAACTCAGGAGAGCCCATCATGAATCCGCCATCCCCGCTGAAGCACACGACTGGTTTCTCCGGATGGGCGACTTTTGCACCGATTGCCGCGGGGAAAGCGTATCCGAGCGCGACACCGATGTTTGGATAGAGAAAGGTTCGCGGATCTAACACCGGGTACTCGGCGAACGAAGCGTAACCGATACCATGAACATCGACGGAGAGAATTCCATCATCTGGAAGGACTGCGCGTATTTCCGGCAGCAGCGGCAAAGGAGGTTGAGCGGCAAACCTCTCTCGAATCCGATCTAATGGGCGTGTCCATGAATCTTTGCCTCCATCAACCTCTTCGATTAACGCTTGCAAGGTCAATTTAAGATCGCCGACAACCCCAACGTCGCACGGATATTCTCGCCCAATTTCCTCCCCGTCCTCATCGAGTTGGATTAATGGGCGTGGGGGTTCAAAGCTCCAAGTCCGTGTGTCAATTGATGTGAAACGAGGACCGATAGCAAGTGTGCAATCCGCAATCTGCATCGCTTGATGGCCTGGAAAGCCGTAAACAATTTGCAATGCCAGTGGATGGTCTTCAGCGAAAGCACCCTTTGCACATCGCGCCACAACAACGGGAGCGTTCAGTTTCTCAGCGAGTTGCTGTAATTCCTCACGTGCGTCGGAGTGGATAACTGCCGACCCTGCAAACAGGATTGGCCTCTCTGCGTTTCTGAGGGCTTCCGCCGCGGATTGGAGATTATCGGAATTGGGTGGGGCGGCTGGCTGTCGTTCAACACGCGGAGGAATGGCAACCTCTCCCTCCCCGGTAACCACATCCATCGGAAATTCCAGCACGACAGGCCCAGGCCGTCCTGACCGCATGGCGCGGAACGCATTTTCGACAACTTTGGGGATGTCTGCCACTGTCTGGGCAATTGCACAATACTTCGTGACGGATTCAAAGAAACTCATCTGATCCAAGCCGTGAAACATCTTACTCGGATCTCTTGTATAAAATTCGGAGTCGCTTTGTCCAGTGATCAGCAACACAGGGACGCAATCTGTGAATGCCTCCAAAATTCCTGTTGACGCGTTGCTTGCACCGGGACCCGGAACCGTCAACGCGACACCGACTTCTCCGGTAGAACGAGCGTAGCCGTCCGCCATCTGTGTTGAAGCATATTCATGACGGACGAGGTAATGCTCAATGATGCCTGCTCCGCAACGAAGAAGCGAATCGTAGATCTGTATGTTCTGTGTTCCTGGCATTCCGAAAACGCAACGGACCCCTTGCGCTTTCAGACACTCAATAAGAATATCTCCACCTCTCATAGGTAGTTCTCCTAACGTTAAAAATTGACCTTTAGGTCGTAAATCCCAAGTATTTATGCTTGGGAATACCTCAATAGCAGCCTGCAATGCGTGCTCTTTGTTGGACAAGTGGGAGTACCACATCAATCGTTGGTGTTTCTACCTCGACCAAGCGTCCCATCTCCTGAACAACAGTCAACACTGCGTCAATCTCCATGGGTCTACCGCGTTCAAGGTCTTGTAACATGGAAGTCTTGTGTGCCCCCACAGCCGCCGCGCCGGCAATCCGCCGGTCTACATCGACACCAAAGCGTACGCCCAACTTCTCACCAATGGCTTGGGCTTCCAACATCATTGTGCGCGCAACCGCCTGCGTGCCCGGATCCGTCGCAATCACATCCAGCGTTGCATAGGTCAACGCACTGATCGGGTTGAAGCAGAGGTTGCCCCACAGCTTGACCCAGATCTCATTGCGAATATGGGAACGTATCGGTGCTTTCAACCCGGCTTTGTGCAGAATTTCACTCAATTTCGTAATACGATCGGTCTTCTCCCCCCTTGGTTCACCGATGCTAAATCGATCGCCATCAATGTGTTGAATAACACCAGGTTCTGACACTTCGGTCGCCGGATAGACAACACAACCGATAGCCCGCTCGGGACCAATTTTCTCCCATTGCTCGCCCCCTGGATCAACACTCTCAACCTGGTGATCCTGCCACGGTCCCTCAAGTTGATAGAAGTACCAAAAAGGAATTCCATTGAACGCTGTCACGACCGCTGTCTCCGGGCAGAGCAAGGGCTGTATGGTATCGACAATGCCGGGCACTGAATGTGTTTTGAGGGTGATGATGAGGTAGTCTTGAGGCCCTACTTCGGCGGGGTCATTGCTGCAGCGCGGATGGGCGACCCGTTCTTCACCGTTGATGTGCAGCTTTACTCCATTTTTTTGCATCGCTTCTAAGTGTGGCCCACGGGCAATCAGCGTCACTTCCTCGCCGGCCAAAGCCAATTGCACACCCAGATAGCCTCCAATCGCACCGGCACCGTATATGCAGATAGACATTAGAGCACCCCCAATTTTTTAGCAAGGCCGATCCGTTGTATTTTACCGGTTGGCCCCTTTGGAATCTCGTCAAGGAACAGTACCTTGCGAGGCACCTTGAAATTGGCGAGTTGTTCTGTGGCAAACGCTTGAATCTCACGTTCAGTAGATTCGACGCCTTCTCGCAGCACGATAGCGGCAGCGACCTCTTCGCCTAGCTTGTCATGCGGCATGGCAAATGTCACTACCTGCTGTACCGCCGGATGATCCATCAGCACATCATCCACCTCGCGCGGAGAGATCTTCTCGCCTCCCCGATTAATAATCTCTTTGAGGCGGCCCGTTATGGTCAGATACCCGTCCTCGTCCATTACACCTTGGTCTCCCGTGCGGAACCAGCCATTTGTAAAGTTATCGGCGTTGGCAGTGGGATTATTCTCGTAGCCGAGCGTCACGTTAGGTCCACGAATTACCACTTCACCCACAGTCCCAATTGACAACAGCGAGCCCTGCTCATCCATAATAGAAACCTCTGGGCCAGCGGCAGGACCGACCGTGCCGGGTTTGCGCTGGCCAGGGGGCAGTGGATTACAGGTCATCTGGTGTGAGGCCTCCGTCATCGCATAAGCTTCGACAACCGGCGCGTTGAAAGTCGTCTCTAATTGTTGCATCACCTGCGGCGGCAATGAAGCAGAAGAAGAGCGAATGAAACGGAGTTCCACCGCATCGATAATTTCTTGATTGCGTCCGGCGCGAGATAGAATTGCCTGATGCATCGTGGGCACTGCGCTGTACCAAGTTGGTTTTGCTTCCCTTAACCAGGGGAAAAATCTCAAAGCATTGAAGCCCGGGGTGCAGAATACGCTAGCTCCTGCACTCAAGGTTGATAAAATTGCTGCCATCAAGCCGTGGATATGGAACAGTGGCATCACATTCATACAACGATCATCCGGTGTCAACTCCAACGTCTTGTGGATGTTACCGGACGAAGCACACACGTTGCGGTGGGTGAGTGGTACGATTTTCGGTCGGGACGTGGTGCCTGAAGTGTGCAGCACGAGAGCTACATCATCGGGGCCAGCGGTGCCGCCAGAAGAAGCAGGTCCCCCCGAGCCTACTCCTTGGCTAGGTACGATTTCAAACAAGCCTGCCGGCTTGTTTTCATTGACGACCACTTCAAGGACCGGTATATTATGTGCTGCCGCCGCTTCAATGGCGGCCGAGGTGCTGCCTTCCTCAACTAGGAGTGCTTTCGCGCCTAGGTCCGAGAGATAAAAATTGAACTCCTCCTTCCGGTAGGCGGGATTGAGCGGTGCTGTGGTTGCACCGGCGGCAATCGAAACAAATGCTGTTGCCATTTCTGGTCCGTTTGGCAGAACGATGGCCACGCGGTCATTCCGTCCGATACCGAGGACGTTCAACGCAACGACTGTTTGTTCAACGTGGTCGCGTAATCCCTTGTAAGTAAGTGCGGGACAATTTAGCGCGGCGACTGCGGCCGCGTCATCATGACCCGCCGCGAGTAGCACCGAGATAGTCGAAATTTCAGACATTTTCATTCGCTCCAATGTGGTTTATTGTGATTGTGGACCATCCTACGATTAGGTTCTCTCCGAACGGAGCCTGCAAATCCTATCTAAGTGTAAACATCCCTAATTTCTCAAAACCCTTGTAAATTATAACCGATCTTTGAGAAGAAATCTATCTTTTCACTAGACATTCCTCAAGAATAAGAGTGGGCTACAATTCTTAACTTTGGTTGTTATAATCAATTTCCCTTATTACGATTTAGCGTTGTATTCATGTAATCAAAACGCTGTTGTCACGTGACAAGGTCATCCAGATTGTCAAGACCAAAATTGGCAGGAACCGTACAAAAAAAATGAGTGTGAACTGACTTGGTAAGGTTACGGAATTCCGTGACCGTTTCAAATTTAGAATTGACCAATTAACTCGTCAACTTTGTTTGAACCCAGTGTTAGTGGGGATGGATCGAAAAAAGTTGCAGCATTTGTAGTCATCTATCTATCAGATTTTTTGTTGCAAATAATCTGGATCTGATATATAATAAATATGCTTTGGATACAGATGTTCATTAAAACTGCAAAGTTGCACAGTTTGACACGATTTTTTTTAGCCCTTAGTTTGTGAGAAATTTCACAAACGTTCTTGAAAGGACGGGGCAAATTTTCGGTTGATATGTAGAAATACACGACACGAAGATTTGCCTTGCGGAACCAATGCTTTTTAATTTCGCAAATGTGCTACTCTTTCTGGTCGTTGGGTGTTTATTTGTCACACTTAACCTCCTCCTCTCTCGCCTGCTCCAGACCCGACTTTTCACCGACGAAAAGTATATGCCTTATGAGTGTGGTGAGGATCCAATTGGTGACTCTCGCATTAAGTTTAATGCTCGATTCTACGTCATTGCACTTATTTTCTTAATTTTTGATGTCGAGATCGTGTTTTTATTTCCGTGGGGTGTTGTTTTCCGTGAAATCGGGCTGCTCGCATTTGTCGAAATGCTGATTTTCATCTTTATACTGTTGGTCGGTCTTGCCTATGTTTGGGCAAAGGGGGACCTCGAATGGATCCGCTCGATTCAGTCTGTAAGGGAGGAAACTGAACAATGATAATCGAGGAAAAGCTGGACAAGAACATCATCGTAACCTCTATCGATGCTGTCGCCAATTGGGCGCGAGCATCGTCCTTGTGGCCAATGACCTTTGGGCTTGCTTGTTGTGCCATTGAGTTTATGGCGACCGCCGCCTCAAATTACGATTTAGATCGATTCGGTGCAGGTGTACCACGTGCGACGCCCCGTCAATCCGATCTGATTATTGTCTCGGGGACAGTCACACTGAAAATGGCGACCCGGATTAAACGTCTCTATGAACAGATGCCCGAACCGAAATATGTCATCTCCATGGGAAGTTGCGCGACGAGTGGTGGCCCATACTGGCAACACGGCTATCATGTCCTAAAGGGCGTAGACCGAATTATTCCCGTTGATGTTTATGTTCCCGGTTGCCCGCCGCGTCCGGAGGCAGTGCTTGAAGGCTTGATGAAATTGCAAGAAAAGATTAAAACGCAAACGGTTGCAAAACGAACGAGCGTGCCTTTCTTGAAGAAACTCTTCACCAAGACAGATCTGGAAAACAATGCAGAGGCAATGGCTGAAGCACAGGAACACTTGGCAGCACACGAAGAGCAGGACGAAGAGGAAGCAGCCGCCGGTTAAACCTAGGAGGCTCATGTCAAACAGAAAGTGCAAAACGTAAAAAGCGTGAAACGTGAAAACTATTTGTTCATTGGTACATTTAATGAACGAGTGAACTTAATGCACTAACACAGGTTCAATTTTTTAAGAAAGGGGAATTACAACGCTGCTGACAGCTTTCCAAAAGCGTTGATGCTTTTCCGTGACACCACAAGAAATTTACGAAAACCTAAAAGATAAATTTGGAGAATCAATCGTCTCATTTGAAGAAGACATTGCAGATCCCTTTATTGTCGTTGCCACCGAGTCGATCTCCGATGTCGCCCAATACCTTGCCAAAGATAAAGAATTGGCTTTCGATTTCTTGATGTGTTTGAGCGGCGTTGATCTCGGCGCGAAAGATCTTAACTATTATGTTGTATATCACCTCTCCTCAATGACCTACCGCCACAAACTGGTCCTGAAAGTCGTTCTCCCTAAAGAAGAAGAACCCCACGTCCCTACCGTTGAGCATATCTGGAAAACCGCCAACTGGCATGAGCGGGAGGCGTACGATCTGTTCGGGGTTATCTTCGATGGTCATAGCGATTTACGGCGAATCCTGCTTCCAGACGATTGGGAAGGCTACCCGATGCGTAAGGATTATACAGAGCCTGAGTTTTATCGAGGGATGCGAGTGCCTTACTGATGTACGTGGAGAGGGAGCAAGAACGAGGGCGTTATCAGATAGGTGAACGAACACCCATTGAGTCCATTGCAAAGGACCTCAAAGATGCTGGGAAAATCTACAAAGCCCTAGAGAAGATCGAAATTCCCGAAATCGAGACCTTCTTAAAGCGGATGAAAGTGATGAAACTGGGCGTGGTCACGCCCCTGCTGCTCTGGTTGTATACATCTAAAGTGTCTGAAGAACAGCGTTTGAGGAGTGTCAAGGCGTTGGAAAGCTATCTGGTGAGACGGATGCTCTGCGATATACCTTCTTCTGGTCTAAACAAAGTTTTCATGAACCTCCTAAAGTGCCTGGTGGACCCGGACGCGCTGAAAGCAATTGCTGACACCAGCGATGCCATTGTAGCATTTTTACTAGCCACGCAATGGCCCAATGACCGGGAGCTATACGAGCACCTTATTACTAATCCAATGCGAGGCGCAACACCTCGTAAAAAGATGGTGTTTGAAGCCGTTGAAATGCATTTAAGAGGCGGTGACGCTGAGCCTCTTGGAGACACCGCTAAGTTGACTGTCGAGCATATTATGCCACAAAAGTGGCAGCAGAATTGGCCACTACTACCAAATACAGATGAGACCGAAGCCACCGAAAACAGAGACGAGGCCGTTAAATCAATAGGGAATTTCACTCTGATAACTGCCAAGTTGAACGCAAAGCTCTCCAACAACCCCTGGAGTGAAAAACGAAGGACATTAAACAACCATAGCAGCTTATTTCTTAACAAGCAATTGCTAAACGGTGCCCCCGATGTCTGGGATGAAGCAGCCATCCAAGAGCGCAGTAAATACTTGGCTAAGATAATCATGGAGATATGGCCCTCTGCTGACAAATTCACCGAGCCATCAGAATAAACTGTACACAGCTAAAGGTGGCTGAAACTTTAAGGAAATTCACCATGGCAGCACCACAACCGGAAAGCAAATTTATTGAACTGAAGCCATTTTCAGACGAGATGATTGTTAGCATGGGACCGCAGCACCCAAGCACTCATGGCGTTTTAAGGCTTGAGCTGAAATTAGATGGTGAGGTCGTCCGGGATGCAATCCCCCATATTGGCTACTTACACCGCTGCTTTGAGAAGCATTCCGAGAATCTGAATTATCAGCAGATTATTCCGTTTACCGATCGAATGGATTATATTGCGGCGATGAATATGAATTGGGGATTCTGTTTGGCGGTTGAGGAGTTAATGGCGACGGACGAAAAGAAAAGATTTCCCGGCGTTCCTGAGCGGGGGGAATACCTTCGTGTGCTCATTGGTGAACTGAATCGAATCGGGAGCCATCTGTTATCTTTCGGCACCTATGGCATGGACATCGGTGCGTTCACCCCGTTCCTTTACGCCTTTAGAGACCGCGAGAAAATCCTCCTGCTTTTTGAAAAGATTTGCGGTGCACGACTGACGTACAATTATATCCGTGTCGGCGGGGTTTCAAGGGATGCACCACCGGGCTTTATTGATGATGTTAAGGAATTTATCGATTATTTCGAGCCGCAGATCGATGAGTACAACGCACTGCTCACAGCCAACCGTATCTTCATTGAGCGCACAGCAGATGTCGCTGTCATGGATACAGAGATGGCGATTAACTACGGTGTCACGGGTCCCAACCTCCGTGGAGCGGGATTACAATGGGACCTGCGCAAAGATGAACCGTACTCCATTTATGACCGATTCGACTTTGACATTCCGGTTGGCAGAGATATTCCAGAGTTTGGTGTGGTCGCCGGCGATTGCTGGAATCGTTATAAAGTCCGGATGGATGAGATGAAACAGTCCATCCGAATCATTCGGCAAATTCTTGAGTCTGGCCTTCCTGATGGTCCAGTTCAGGCAGAGATGAAAGCCGTGCGTCCCCCCAAGGGTGAAATCTTTTCTCGAAGCGAAGCCCCCCGCGGGGAACTGGGATTTTACATCGTGAGTGATGGCACACCGAAGCCGGTGCGTGTAAAAGCCAAATCGCCTTGCTTTACAGCGTTGAGTGCGTTGCAAGAGTTGAGCCGCGGATTAATGGTCGCGGATATTATTGCAATCATCGGAAGTATTGATATTGTCATGGGAGAGGTCGATCGCTAGATTCGATGTCGGTTTATGTAAAAAGAAAGTATAAAATGCGAAGATATCCCGAGTTTTTTGGAAAAACTTGGTGTCTGTTGCACGCTTTCTTAACATGCGCCTCGCTGTCGATCTTCGCGAATCGCCTTCCACGGATTAAGGAGTTTGAATGCCACTCGGTTTACAAATTGCTGTGAATTCCGATGCAATCGGGGTTGAAAACTTACATCAATTTTTCGTCCAATCCTCCGAAAGCTGGGCGCACAGATTTGTCCAAGATCATGCGCCATTTTTAGCACATCTCCCCGCCCCGCTCGGCGAATTGGCAATTATGCTTGCATGTTGCGTCATTTTTGTTGCGGTCGTTCCTCTACTCCCGCTGGGTCTTGTTTTAGCGGAACGGAAAGTTTCAGCACATATCCAGGATCGGGTTGGACCGATGCGAGTGGGACCGCATGGTATCCTGCAAACCTTAGCTGATGGGGTTAAGCTCATTTTTAAGGAGGACCATATCCCACGGGAGGGAGATAAATTCCTCTTTGTGGTCTCTCCATACATTATCTTCGCCTGCTCCTTTGCCGTGTTTGCCGCAATTCCGTTTGGGCAGTCCATTTTGGTCAGTGAGTTAAATATCGGCATTTTTTATATTATGGCGATCTCTTCTGTCATTGTGATGGGCGTGATTATGGCGGGTTGGGCTTCCAATAGCAAATGGTCACTGCTTGGGGCGATGCGTTCCGCCGCCCAAATCGTCAGCTATGAAATTCCGATTGGTCTCGGCATTTTGACAGTTGTCATGCTGGTGCAGACCTTGAATATGCAGGAAATCGTCAAGGGACAAGACGGGATAGCAAACTGGCTAATTTTTCGGACACCGTTCACCTTTATTGCGTTCTTCGTCTTTTTCATATCATTAATTGCTGAAGTCAACCGAACCCCGTTTGACCTGCCCGAAGCAGAATCCGAATTGGTCGCTGGTTTTCACACCGAGTATAGTGGTATGCGCTTTGCGCTATTCTTCATTGCGGAATATGCGAATATGTTCGCGGTCAGTGCAATTGCTTCGACTTTGTTCCTCGGCGGTTGGCACGGGATTGTACCTGCAGGGATGTTACCTGAAGCCGGCATTCTCGGCTTTATCCTCAGAACGCTCACCCTCGGTGGACTTTTGGGGGTCGCTATCAAAACACTGTTCTTGGTGTTCATCATGATGTGGCTGCGCTGGACGCTGCCGCGTTTGCGTGTGGATCAGTTGATGAATCTATGTTGGAAGTATTTTATACCTATTTCATTCTTCAATATTCTGGGCGTCGGTATCTGGGGGTTGATTTTCCCGAAAGATTCGCTATTGAGTATTATTATTAGTATTGTTGTTATTATACTTGGACTCATTTTCACGTTCGGTGTGCTAGGTAAGAGTTTATCGAAGGGCCCTGAACCACCGCCAAGTTCAGCGGAGAGGCAAATTTCTGCGATAACATAGAAAAGCCAAAGGTGTACAAATTTACCTCTCAAGGAGGTTTCATCATGCGTCACTATTTGTCAAATATCTATCTGGGGCTTTATACAGCCCTCGTCGGTATGCGTATCACCTTTAAACAGTTGTTACAACCCTCCGTCACCCACCAATATCCTTATGACCGCTCCTTTGAGCAGAAGAAAAATGTGCGCGAGATCCCCAAAGGGTATCGCGGAAAGCTACACAACCGCATTGAGGACTGCATCGGTTGCAAAAAATGCGAGATGATTTGTCCTGTTGATTGTATTACTATTACTACCCAAAAACTGCCCAAAGGTGAACGGCTTTGGGATAGCATGAACGTGGTCCATCTCAAAGATAGAACAGAAATTGTCGGCAATATTGAGGGAGACGAGAAACCAGCACCCAATACAACTGTCACAATTAAGACACGCGACGATAGAACTGTCACTGTTTCAAGTGAGGAAATCGCTAATGTCGTTGAGCGGAAGCCGGTCATTTTCTACCTCGATCAGTTTGACATTGATATGTCGCTCTGTATGTACTGTGGTCTTTGCACTGAAGTTTGTCCAACCGAGTGCCTGATTATGTTCGATAATCTTAGTGAGGGGATTGAGTACTCAACCTTCGATCGGACAGACCTGATTTACGAATTTGCGAAGCCAGAGATGTATGAGCAACCTGCTGATGAATCCACCGAGGCAGAAGCCGCAGACTAAATCTGGGCAAGTGAACTACGACGTAATACCTCAAATCCAAAATTGGCTCATGTTAAGAAATCGTGCAACAGCCCCCGAGTTTTCAAGAAAAAACTCGGTTTATCTTCGCGCTGTGCACTTTCCTTTTATTATGAACCTCCAAAATTAAGTAATTGAGTCTCCCCATGGAATTTAATCTCCAACAATTGGTTTTCTACCTTTTTGCCCTGCTGACCATTGGATCGGCAGTGGTTGTTGTGACGATAAAAAATATCGTCTACGCTGCCTTCTCACTGATGGTTACGCTTTTCAGCGTTGCAGGGCTTTATGTTTTTTTACAAGCGGATTTCCTTGCTGCTACCCAAGTGATAGTCTATGTCGGGGGTATTCTGGTACTGATCTTATTTGGAGTCATGATGACAAGTGGACGCTTGGACCTGAAGCTCAAGCTTGAGCGGGGACAGCTTTTCTGGGGAGGCATTGTATCACTAATCCTCTTCGGCTTGCTTTTGAGTGCCATTACAAACACACCACAATGGGAAAATGTGGATGTAGGAGCCTCGCAGGAACCGACAACACAGAAGATTGGCGAGATGATTATGAAGGAAGAATTCTTATTGCCATTTGAGATTGTGTCGATTCTGCTACTGGTCGCGCTGATTGGTGCAGCACTCATTTCTCGTAAGGAGGTCAGAGGCGAATGAGTTTACAGAGTTACCTTGTCATCAGCATTATACTGTTCTGTCTCGGAATCTTTTGTGTTTTGACACGTCGGAACGCTATCAGCATCCTGATGGGGATCGAATTGATTCTCAATTCCTGTAACCTCAATTTTGCTGCCTTCTCCCGCTTCGTGACGCCACCCGACGACATTAGTGGCCAGATCATCGCGCTCTTTGGGATAGTCCTTGCCGCCGCCGAAGCCGCTGTCTTTTTAGCCATTATTTTGGCAATTTATAGGGAGTTCAGTACCATCAGTCCTGACGAGACCGATACTTTGAAGGGATAGTTTCCTGTGCCTAATATGTAGGAGTAGGACTTACGCCGTTGAACCCTCGAAGTCTTTTAAGTCAAGATTCATATCTCGACACCGAAACGTTGATTTTGGAAAATTGACCTACAACAGAAGGCATATGTTGGTGCATTTGGCAGTTTCGGCGACCCCGATTTCAGCGAGGGTAGGTTCTGCCCCACCCTTGGGAACCCCCGAAGATGTGGCAGCAGAATTAGGCGTGCGCGAAGTTGATGAAATACAAGTTCGTTGTGCTGATGGACGCAGTGTCCCACGGAAGCTAGTGGCTGATGTTCTGGTAGAACTTTTAGGACGTAAAGCAACTTTTCGCGCAAGTATTGAGCCCAACCGATATTTTGCACTCATCGGAGTAATTGTCCTCGAAGAATTTGATCTGCTTGTAGATTGTACCACAGAAAAATTACGGCCCCGTGACCCGAATCATATTATCTCAGAAATCGAGTAAATAATCGCATTAGGAGATTATTATATGCCTGTTGTACCTCTCATTAGCATCATTTTGCTTGCCCCCCTTGCGGCTTTCGCGTTTTTCGGTCTCCTATCGCTGACCGGACGTAATTACCGCCGCCAAGATCTGGTTTCAACCGCAGCAATGCTTGTGGCATTTGTCTGCGCTGTTCTCCTGTTTACAAACGTTGTCAATGACCCCGATAAATTTTCGCACGATGGAGCAGAGATACACTCACTCACATGGCTCCCATTGGGCTCAGTCAATTTTTCAATGGGATTCCTCTTTGACAGCGTGACCTCCGTTATGCTCCTCGTCGTCACAATTGTCAGTAGCCTTGTGCATATCTTCTCAATCGGATACATGCACGGAGATCCCCGCTATCCTCGCTTCTTTGCCTTCCTGTCGTTGTTCTCCTTTTCCATGCTCTTTCTGGTCGTTTCTGACAACCTGCTCGGTATCTATATTGGTTGGGAACTTGTCGGTGTTTGCTCTTATCTGCTCATCGGATTCTGGTTTGAACAAGATGCCCCAGCGAATGCGTGTAAAAAAGCGTTCATGACGACCCGCGTCGGAGATGTCGGGATGTTCATCGGTATGATGATGCTTTTCACCAAATTCCGCACTTTATCGCTCTACGGTGATGAAGGTATTTTCGCTCTTGCCAGTAACTTAACCGCAGGCGATCTGACGTGGTTGTCGGTCGCCGGTGTGCTAATCTTCTGCGGTGCCGTTGGCAAGTCGGCTCAAATCCCCTTGCATACGTGGCTTCCCGATGCGATGGAGGGGCCCACCCCTGTCAGTGCCTTGATTCACGCTGCGACGATGGTCGCCGCAGGGGTTTATCTTACCGCGCGAATGTTCCCAATCCTTACCGCGGATTCATCCTTAGTCATTGCGTATGTTGGGGGCCTCACGGCACTAGTCGCAGCAATGATCGCCATCGTTCGGTTTGATATTAAACGGGTTCTTGCCTATTCGACCATCAGCCAGCTAGGCTATATGATGTTGGCAATTGGGGCAGGGAGCTATGTCGCAGGGCTTTTCCATCTCACAACACACGCCTTCTTCAAAGCCCTACTGTTCCTCGGATCTGGCAGCGTCATCCATGCCTTCCACACCGCCCATCATGCTCACGACCACAATCATGACCACGCTCACGATGACGACCATGGGCATACCAATGCACACGCCGCTTCTTTCGATAGTTTTGGCATTGACCCCGCACAGGATATGCGCCACATGGGAGGGCTTAGACATAAGATGCCCATCACTTTTGTGACGATGTTGATTGCGACATTGTCAATCGCTGGCGTGCCTTATATCTTCTCAGGATTCTGGAGTAAAGATGCTATCCTTGTTGAGGTACTCTACAGGGCAATCTCTTGGGGTTCGGTTCATCACTATATTTTATTTGGCATGGCGGCCCTCGCAGCCGTTATCACCGCATTTTATATGTTCCGTCTCATCTTTATGACTTTTACCGGGGAACCCCGCAACCAAGAAATGCACGCCCATGTGCACGAATCGCCTTGGAAGATGGCGATTCCATTGATTATTTTAGCCGTTCTCAGTTTTCCAATAGTCAACAAATGGTCGTTTGAAAAATATGTAAAACAACCGGAGCAATCCCATATCCACGCTCCTAAACATGCGAGACACAACTCAAGTCAAGGCGTCCTACACGCACAGTTAGGGCTTTCTGATGCACACGCCGCAGAAGATGCCCATCACGACGATGCAGCAGTACACCATGACCCAGACCACGATAAGGCGCATAACATCGTAGTACCGTTATCATTTGTTATCGTTATTCTCGGTATTGGACTGTCTGCGCTGTTCTATTACTGGAAAAAATTCTCTGCCGACGCTGTTGCAGCAAGGCTGCGACCGATTTACACGCTGCTATGGAATAAATACTATTTTGATGAATTTTACGATGGCGTGCTTGTTGCCCTGACCGTCGCAGGCTCAAAAGTCCTCGGACTGTTTGATTTGCGTATCATTGATGGAATTGTCAACGGGGTCGGTGTGGCTGTACAGGCAGGGTGTTCCCGAGTCGCGGGGTGGTTCGATAACACCTTTGTCGATGGACTGGTCAATTGGGTCGCCCGAATTACTTGGTCGGTCGGTGGCAGAGTCAGGCAGGTTCAAACGGGCATGATCCAAAATTATCTGCTAGCGGTTTTGGGCGGCGTCGTGCTACTGATTTTGATTTTTCGTGCTTTATTCTAGATTGCCTTTCAACCAAAATTAGGGTGAAAATCATGGCATTTCCACTTTTGCCAATTAATGACCCCGCGTTGCAAAAATTCTGCGAAGCAGATATTCGCACTGTAGTGTGTAGAGCCTACTATCCCGTATATCATCACGTCTTGTTATAGTGGAGGGATAATGAGCCGTTTCCCGATTACAAGGATCGGGGACACACCAAGATTCAAATGGCATTCTTTAACGCTGGAATGCCCGAGGGCAGAGATTGCAGCACAATCCTGAGAACGCTCAATAGACATCGGCGAGAGCTTGACTATGAACTTGCTATCTACTTTGATTTTCAGGATGGACAATCGATATTGAATCTTGCGCGTAACGCTATAGCTGCTTTTGATGGACTTGATAAAATAGTCTTTTCCGAAGGGATCTTAAACTATCTTCAAAGAACAAATCAGAGCTGACGTGAAGCGTGGAGAATCTGGCGCATCACGCTATGAATAGTAGGAATAGATTTCAAATCTGCGCTACCTACGGACGCTTTTAACGAGGAGGATTTCACTGGATGCTATCGTTGATGATTTTTATCCCTTTGCTAGGGATGCTTGTGGTTTTATTTGCTATTCGGCGAGAACAGGAGGAACTCGCTAAGCGTGTGACGTTTATTGTCACGCTAATCCCGCTGCTGATTGCAGTATTCCTTTTTATTACGTATGACCGATCTGCATCGGGACATCAGTTTGAAGAAGACGTGATGTGGATTCAAGCATTCAAAATCCACTACCACGTTGGAATTGACGGACTAAGCGTGACACTAGTGCTTTTAACAGCACTGTTGGGTCCAATATGTGTCCTCGCATCGTGGAAAATCGAGAAAGGGATTAAAGCGTACCTTGCGCTGTTTCTGCTCTTAGAAACGGGGATGATCGGTTTCTTCTGCGCTCTGGATATGTTCCTATTCTATGTCTTCTTTGAGCTCACACTACTCCCGATGTACTTCCTGATCGGGATATGGGGCGGCCCGAGACGTGAGTATGCGGCAATTAAGTTTTTCCTGTATACCCTTTTCGGTAGTGTCCTGATGCTTATCGCCATGATTGCTGTCTACCTCAAGGGCGGCACCTTTGATATTCCAACGTTGATTGAACTTGCGAAAACCCCAGGCCACGCGCTTGCGGACCCCACATTCCAGATATGGGCGTTTCTCGGTTTCTTCATCGGCTTTGCGGTTAAAGTGCCAATCTTCCCTTTCCACACGTGGCTCCCCGACGCTCACGTAGAAGCACCGACCGCGATTAGTGTCATCCTTGCGGGCATCCTTTTGAAGATGGGGACTTATGGACTGGTTCGTGTAAACTTTGCGATGTTGCCGGAAGGGATGGACTTCTTTTGCAATGGCGAAGGCAGGTGGGGGAATTCGTTGGCAATCCTTGGTTTTATCAACATCGTTTACGGTTCACTCTGTGCATTGGCACAAACGGACTTCAAGAAACTTGTTGCCTATTCCAGTATTGGACACATGGGATTTGTCCTGATAGGGCTTGCGGCGCGAAATGAGAGCGGATTAACCGGTGCTATCCTTCAGATGTTCAATCACGGCGTGATCAGCGCGATGCTGTTCCTCTTGGTAGGTGTTGTGTATGACCGAGCGCACCATCGCGAAATCAACGGTTTCGGTGGACTCGGCAGCAAAATGCCGATATACACCGGCATAACAACGCTGGCGTTTATGGCGTCCTTGGGATTGCCAGGGCTCAGCGGTTTCGTGGGAGAAGCCTTGTCTCTACTTGGTGCATACAGTAAATTCAAGGTGCTGACAATCCTTTCGACCGCCGGTATTGTTGTCGGGGCGGCTTACTTCCTCTGGACCTTACAGCGTGTCTTTTTGGGAGAGTTGAACCCGAAATACAAAGACATCACCGAAATCAATGGGCGGGAAATTGCAACATTGGTACCGTTAGGTATTCTTACGATTGTGCTCGGCATTTGGCCCTCGATCGCCATTGATATGTTTAGAGAAGCTGTGAGTATACTGCCGCTTGTACAATAAGGGGAGGCTCCATTGACAAACATTGCAAGTATTCCTTATTTTATACCAGAAATCGTTTTAGTTGTCTTTGCGGTGGTCGTCATCTTATATGATCTGGCGTCTAAAAAAAGAGGCGGCGAGGTTGTCGCCTATCTCTCGCTTGTTGGGCTTGTGGTGGCAGTGATTACAGTAATTGTGGTTGGATCCGAAGACCGCTCCCTGTTTCTCGGCATGGTTCGGCTCGATAGTTTCGCCATGTTCTTTAAAATAATTATCTCAGTTGCTACCGCTGCAACGATTCTATTTTCGGTCCGTTCGGTTGAACTCGATCCGGAGACAAAGGGTGAATACTACGCGCTGCTGCTTGCAGTGACGCTGGGTATGTATCTGATGGCATCGTCAACCCATCTCCTGATGATTTACCTGTCGCTCGAAATGGTCAGTCTAACCTCCTACATCCTCGCCGGATTCTTGACGCATAGTCCACGTTCGAGCGAAGCGGCATTCAAGTATATCACCTTTGGCGCAATATCATCGGGAACAATGCTATTTGGTATCTCCCTCCTATTTGGTATGACTGGCACAGGGGATATTGCGCTAATTAGCAGCCGACTGGGAGAGATGTTCAGTCAAGGCAATGTGTATCCACTGGCTGTCCTGTTGTCAATCACGTTTATCCTTGCGGGTGTCGGCTACAAAATCGCCTCTGTGCCTTTTCACATGTGGTCCCCCGATGTCTACGAAGGTGCACCAATTCCGATCACCGCATTTTTATCCGTTGCGTCCAAGTCGGCAGGGTTCGCCTTATTCATTCGACTTTTCTATTCAGGCCTCAAATCGGCAGATGCTCCTCTTGATTGGTCACTGATGCTGGCTGTTATTTCCGCTTTAACTATGACCGTCGGTAATCTTGCCGCACTCCCACAACAAAATGTGAAACGCCTCCTCGCTTACTCAAGTATTTCACACGGCGGTTTCCTGCTCATGGGAGGGGTCTTACTGACCAGCGAAGGGCTTCAGGCAATTCTCATCTACCTGATCATCTATCTGTTTATGAACTTGGGAGCATTCTTTGTCGTTATCCTCATTGCAAACGAGGTCGGTAGTGAAACGATTGACGGCTACCGTGGGTTGGTTTCCCGTGCACCGCTCATCGCAGTGTCAATGGCAATCTTCCTCTTTTCCTTGACCGGGCTGCCACCTCTTGCAGGCTTCGCGGGGAAATGGATTCTTTTTACCGCTGTTATCAAAGAGAAGCTCTACTGGCTCGCAGTTATCGGTTTGCTCAACAGCGTCGTGGCACTTTACTATTATGTGCGAATCGTCAAAGCGATGTTTCTTGAAACATCTGATGATACTGAATCCCTCTCTTTCTCGCCCGGCAGTCTTGTCCTGCTCTTGATTTTTGTTGTTCCGACTCTCCTACTCGGTATTTATTGGAACCCCTTATACGAACTATCCAGAGCTTCCCTTGGAAGATTGATGGGCTAAAAGGGATGAGTTCTCTAAATTCTCAGGCAAATATCCCCTTCCCTCCTTTCCAGCTAATGAAAAAGGGCAACCCCTTGTGGTTGCCCTTTTTTTATTTTAAATAGGAGTTGTGCACTTCCGTAGGGAACACCAATAGTTGTTCTCTACGGATACTTAATAGTACACCTACTGTAGTTGCCCGATTCATTGGACAGTCCCGATTTCAGCGAGGGTCGGTTCTGCCTCACCCTTACAGATTCGGTGAAGATGCCTCGCAACGTCCGATTCATCGGGTGGTGACAGTTAGCGATTTATGGTCTATCGGGACTTGGGTTGAATGGCGTTACGACACACTCAACTGCGTAAGCCCTATTAAACCCTCTCCTCAAAGCTAGCATAGCTTCAAACAGGCCCAAATCAAGACATAATAAGCTAGAGGCATTCCGTTCTCCTGTAGGAGGGATCTCCGAATCCCGGGACATCGCTCAGGCAGGATGAAAACCGAAAACTAAATAGCCCTGAAATTTCTGGTTGATACACTGAACGTTTTTTGATAAACTGTTGAAAATAAGAGTCAGATTTTTGCGCCTTGTACTTTTTTTATATGCGCAGGAAATTTGTCTGTCCTAGATTCCTTGCTTTGAGGAGAAGACATGAAAATAAAACTCGGTTTTATTGGAACTGGTGGTATGGCAGGGGCTCACATGAGAAACCTGCAAACCTTCGACGATATAGAATTTGCTGCCATGTGTGATGTTTCGGAGGAACGCGCACAGGGGGCTGCGGAGGAATTTGGAGGTAACGTCTACACAGACTTCCGCGAAATGTACGACAAAGAATCCCTCGACGCCATTTATATCTGTACACCACCCTTTGCACACGGCGAACAAGAGCGAATTGCATGTGAACAAGGCGTTCCCATGTTCATCGAGAAGCCAATTGCTGCGGACCTAGAGCAAGCAGTTATCATCAATGAAGATGTCCGGCGGAGTAGTGTTATTACCAGTGTTGGATACCATTGGCGTTATGGCGGCAATGCTCAATATGCGAAATCGATTCTCGAAAAAGAATCCCCTGTTCTCGGTGCCTTGGGATATTGGATGGGCGGACTACCCGGCACACTCTGGTGGCGAATCCGTGCCCAATCTGGCGGGCAACACGTCGAGCAAACAACGCATATTTTCGATCTGGCGCGTTTCCTACTCGGAGACGCAAAAATGGTACACGGCGTTGCAACCCGTGGGAGCATGACAGATATTCCTCAGTACGATGTCGATGACCTCAGCATGGTCAATATTGAATTCGAGAGCGGTACAATCGCCAATATCGTGTCATGTTGTGCGATGGAAGGTTGGAATAGAGTACAACTTGAGGTCTTCTGTCGCGGTTTGGTAGTAACTGTCGGCGGACCGAACACCATGAATAGGAAAGGTAAGGAGGAATCACTGCCTGAAAATGGAGGTCAAGATCGGGACCGGGTGTTTATCGATGCCGTGAAGACCGGTGATTCATCGAAGATTCTTTCACCCTACAGCGATGCGTTGAAGACGCTCCGGATTATGATGGCGGCGAGTACATCGTTTGAAACAGGCAAAGCAGTGGATCTATAAGAGAGTGTTTGTTAGCATAGAATCTGTTTTCAAACGCCCTCTCAGACCTGTCCTCGACTTTCGGTCGAGGACACGAAAGGAGAAAGGAATGGGCTCAATTAATCAATCAATTTGTTATGGCTGTTTCACTCGTGACAATGTCTCTCCTGAACAAGTCATCCAAGAGGCGGCGAGAATTGGTTATAAATCCGTTGAAATGGCACCTCCAGAATATTGGCACCTGGTGCAGGAAAATGGGATGTGCATCGCGATTATCGTTGGGCATCAGTCCCTGCCCGACGGCCTCAACAAGCGCGAGAATCATGATCGCATTGAGCAGGAAATTCTAGAAAATATTGAGGTTGCTGCCGCGAATGACATCCCCGGTCTCATCTGTTTTTCGGGAAACCGAGAGGGGAAGTCAGACGAGGAGGGGCGGGATAATACTATTGAAGGGCTCCTGCGTGTTGTCAAGGCAGCCGAAAACGCAGGTGTTAACCTTTGTATTGAGCTGCTCAACAGCAAAGTGAATCACCCTGATTATCAGTGCGATCGCACGCCTTGGGGTGTAGAGGTCTGCAAAGGTGTCAACTCGTCGCGAGTCCAACTACTCTACGACATTTATCACATGCAGATTATGGAAGGGGACCTCGTCCGGACGATTCAGGAAAGCATTGATTACATCGGGCATTTCCACACGGCGGGGAATCCGGGTCGTAAAGATCTCGACGATGAACAGGAAATCTACTATCCGCCTGTCATGCGCGCTATCGCCGAAACAGACTATGACCTTTACGTCGGACATGAATTTGTCCCGAAAGGTGATCCACTCGCTGCGATGAAAGCAGCCTTTGATACCTGCAACGTTACCACTTAGTACACATTAAAACGTGAAACGTGAAGGATTCCCTGCCTCATGTTTCACGTTTTACTCATAATAGGGTTAGAGGCCTACCCAAACGGATAGATTTGGCTTAACGGTTCCCTGTCAAAGGAGGAACCAATCGTGTAGTATATCTCCGTCCATTATCGGTTCTTGTAAATACCTACCTAACTGATTCAGCCAATACATCCAGTAATCGTAAGCATAATCAATTACCGGTTCCGTTGCCTGATGGGTTTCCAAATATTCAATCAGCCACGCGAGTAGTTTTTCCTCAACTCCTTCAGCAATCCCATCTGCTGTGATACAGTCTTCGCTGAATTTGCGAATGTTATCAAGCGTTATGCAGAAATGCGTTCCGCTATCAATAGCTAGGTTGACCATCATACAGCACGTAATCTTCCCGACGAGATCTTCTGACCATTCCATGCTCTCCACATATCGGAAATCCGTCTCCTTTACTATGAGGTAAAGAGGAAGTGTCTGGAGATAATCCAACCGAAAGTCTAGATTTTTCAGCATCCCTTCGGCGATTTTAACTTGACTGAGCTGTTCAAGGGGTTGTTCTTGCTCACTCGTTGATTCGACGACAACGGTAACCTCTCCTATAATCAGATTTCCCTCTATAAGTGCTGATAGAAAATCTTCTTCGGTTTGACTCAGGAGAGGTATTTCCATCGCCGCTTCAGGGTGTGCACCGATCTGGACCATTCCTGATTCAGCGATGGTTAATCGCGCGCGCTGTCGGACGGCTTCGGCATCGCGCTTCAGTTTGGTCATTAATGTGTTCCCAATTTGATAGAAACGAATCATATCGTTACGAACCAGCAGGTGTCTCGCTCGGCTAAGGTCGAGTTTGCTCCCATGCTCAAGCCCAAGATTGAGGCGAAGAACGACATCCCTTGCGACCGTTCGTAGTTCGGATAGCTTAGAGATGTCAACCGGCTCCACCACTGAGCGTTTGTTCATAATTGCAACGATTTGGCGGTTGAACTCGTCAATCCGTTCAATCGGGACATTCTCCAGTTCCCCTAGTTCAGATAATGCCCTGAACAGGAACAATCGTGGATCATATTCGATAAGGGGATTTGTATTTACCATTGATGTCGTTCCATGGTGCGTGACGTAATTTATCCAGCCATCTATTCATCCAATTGAATATTATCGAGATCTACTAACTTTTCCAAATCGTCTTCGGTGGGACCCTCTTTGACAGACTTTTGAGATGGTTCTCCCTCGCTCAGTTGCACGTTGTCGAGATCTACCAACTTCTCCAAGTCTTCTTCCGTCACACCTTTTTCTCGGTCCCGTCCCTCGATTCGGGCTTTGGCAGCTTCTCGCGCTGCCCGCGCTTTAATTGTCCTAGCGTAACCATCTATTGCGGTCCTATCTTCAAGGAATATATCCTCCATGAGGGATTGGAACAGATTACCATCCGCGGCGTAGAGCATTTCAATTAGCAGCTCAGTATCCTCGGTGTCGCAACTTAAATCTTCTGGGCTAGCGAGAGCTGCCTCCACTAGAAACGCGGGATAGGGGATTACATCAGATTTTGCGGTTGCAAGCCCTAGTCGATCCCAGAAAAATTCGCCGAGCAGATGCGGGTCAATGGAGCGCAACATATTCTCAAAGACCTCCTCTCCCGCGTGTAACATTTCCATGAGCCATGCCTCAAATCGCGCATCAGCTAGCTTGTCATTCTGGTAGGCAATCAGATCGACAATACCTGCAAGTTGCTCGGAAGACGCTGCAGATAAAATGCCGGCAGATTGTCCGGTTCCAAGATGGGCGAGTGCCATCTGCATCACGTTCTCAGTTGGACTTTGCTGAACCAATTCTGTACAATCGGGGACGAGGTAATATAGCTCCTCGCGGCTTTTCGCATCCGAAACCGTTTCAATGATTGCCAGTTGTTCCTCAGTAGTATACTGTTGGAATTGGATGGCTGCCTGCTTGGTATCCATCTCGAGCAATGCTTTCGCTTCTACCTGCGGATTACGAATCTTGATTGCTTTCATCTTAATCTCCCTGACTGTGGTTGGACATATCCGTTAGGAAAAATCATTCATGTCGAACAAGCGCATAATGTTATCATACCACTTTATCAGATTGCAAAGAATTCTGAATGAGAACCTTCGCATCTCTAGCGCGGCAGTGATGGGCAGAATTACCCGTTGTGCCAATCTTTATACTATTTGACTTCAGATTTTCCACCGCCTTTTTTGATCTCAGAGTGGTCACGGCGAATTTGAAAAAGTGTCTACACTTAAAAAGCCCATCTCACGTCTAAAGACAACAGTCCAAGCTCTCGGAAGGAACGTTCTGCCATATTGCAAGATGCTATCAAAAGTAAATGTGTGGATTGTGGACTTGAATCTATGTTCTCTGTACGGTATCATTTACGAACAAAATCTTAATTTTGGTGTGTTCGTATAGAGAATTGCGAGATATAGAAAATTACTTCATCGTTAAATAAACTCGTTTTAACAGATGGGGCCGGTAGGTTACCCATTATACCTAATACACAGTTAAATTTCTCTAAGGAGGTCACTCAAAATGAATATTCTCAAAACTGGAATACTCCTGATCGCATTGACAGCCTTGCTGATGTTTATTGGCAATATACTAGGAGGGGAAGTTGGAATGGCAATTGCCCTAATCTTGGCAGCAATCATGAACTTCGGTTCCTACTGGTTCAGTGATAAGATTGTCCTGTCAATGTATAGAGCACAGGAAGTTAGTCCCAACAGTGAATTATACCAGATTGTCAAACAACAGACCGAAAAATCAGGCTTACCGATGCCGCAGGTCTACACAATTCCAACCGATATGCCAAATGCCTTTGCTACCGGCAGAAGTCCAAGCCACGCAGCGGTTGCCGCGACAGACGGGATTATGCGCCTCTTATCGCGCGATGAACTTGCAGGTGTTATTGGACATGAACTAGCACACATCAGGCATCGTGACATTCTGATCAGCAGCATTGTCGCTACAATCGCTGGCGCAATTATGATGATTGCAAATATGGCACAGTGGGCGGCCTTATTTGGCGGCTTTAGTGGAGATGATGACGAAGATGGCGGGGGAATCCTCGGTATGTTGTTCCTGATTATCGTTGCCCCCATTGCTGCAATGATCATTCAGTTTGCCATCTCCCGTTCCCGCGAATACGCGGCGGACCGTGGTGGGGCGGAAATCTGTGGTAATCCGCTGGCATTGGCAAATGCCCTACGCCGACTCGAACGCGGCGTTGAAATACATCCGATGCGAGCGAATGCGGCGACATCGCATCTCTTTATTGTGAGCCCTTTGCGTGGTGGGATAGCGGGGCTTTTTAGTACCCATCCACCAATGGAGGAACGCATCCGCCGTTTGGAAGAATTGGCGGGGTATCGGCGATAGATTTAGAAGGTTGTTTTGGCCAGAAACACCCCATCTTATGAAGGAGGCACCATGGAAGCCCAAGCTGTTGAGCACCCATCAACGCTAACAGAATTTTTGGAAGGGGATTATGAATCCTACGAATTTGTAGAAGGAAAATTGATTCCGATGGCAGCAGCGAAGATTATTCATGGAGATGTCGCAGCAGAAATCCTTGGACTTTTGTTTCACTATATTAAGGAGCATCAATTAGGTAAGCTCTATATAGCAGAGACAGTGTTCACGGTAGGAAATAGAGGCAGGAAACCGGACGTCGCATTTGTTGCCTCGGAACGTATCCCCGACGACCTGTGGCAGAATTTCCCCATTTCCCCCGATTTAGCTATTGAAGTTGTCTCAGAAACGGATGCCATGAAGGCTGTGCATGAAAAAGCCTTCGAGTATCTCAATGCCGGCACACAACTGGTTTGGGTAATTGAGCCCTTTTCTCAAACGGTGATCGCCTACCGCTCGTCCACGGACATCAGCCTCTTGACAATCGAAGACACTTTAAGCGGCGAACCAGCGATTAAGGGGTTTCGCTGTCGTGTGGCAGATCTTTTTACGTAAAAGAGGAAGGCTCATGTTAAAAGAAAGTGCAAAACGCTAAGAGAACGTAGGGGTGGGATTTTCCCGCCCGTGCTTGCTAAGAACTCGGTTCCTATTGCACGATTTCTTACATGAACCTCCCCTGCTTTCATTGTGTTGTAATTTCTCTCCATCGTTCAACCAATCTCTGCCGATGGTTCGCCGCCCAGATGGGGTCAAACTGAATCAGCTTCACCTTATCAGCAGTGACGGCCCCTGGTGCGACTTTGGCTTTCGGATTCAATGGGGTCCGAAACCACTTCTGCATTAAGTTCTGTGCTTGGACTGAAAGAGCCCAATCCATGAATTGCTTTGCAGCGACTTGATTGGGTCCCCCTTTGACAAGTGCCATCGCACCGATCTCGAACCCTGTTCCCTCTTTCGGAAAGCTCAACACGACCGGATACCCTTTCGCGGGGCCTTTCTTGACAATATCGTGCGAAAAAGCAATCCCCACGGCGACCTCGCCGAAACCTACCTGCGTCACACACGCTGATCCGGACCTGTTGTAGTGGTGAACATTTCGGTCTAACTTTGCAATATAATCAAAACCTGCATCCTCACCCATCATCTGCACAATCGCAGCGAGCAGTGTGTTGGCGGTGCCCGATGTATAGGCATAAGCCACACTAATCTCACCTTTGAGTTCGGGTTTTAATAGGTCGTACCACGAGGTTGGTGGTGTAATCTCTTTGCGGGCTAAAATCTCTGTGTTCGACGCAAAGCCGATTGCACCGAAGTAGAAGCCTGTCCAGTAGTGCGCTTTGTCGAATGTGCCGGAGGGTGGCTCAAAATCGACACGCGGTGCATACGGAGCAAGTAACCCTTCGTTTTTAGCGACAATAAACTCTGGCGATGGTCCTCCAAACCAAAGTGTGACCTGTGGGTTGGTTCGCTCGCTTCTGATCCGCACCAACACCTCCCCTGCGGACAAGCGCACCCATCGCACCTGAATGCCACTCTCTTCCTCAAAGGCACGGATATAGATCTTTGCCTCATTGGTGTCGAGAGCCGTGTAGAGATGGAGCACTTCGCTGTTACCTTCTGTAACAACCGCTTCTGATGTTGTTACCTTGGGGTCACCAGCTAGTGTTTCCCAACATGCTAGCAGCCAAAAGGCAAAGATGGTACAGGTAAGAAGAAAAGCACTTAGGGATACTGCTTGGCGCATAAGATAACCCAAGTTGCTAGTAGTAGGCATACCCCGTATGCCGTAACCCTTGTGCAAATAACGGGATGGCATAGCGTACCTACTTTCGATTGGGTGTAGGATTTTGCTTGAACCGGTGAACTATAATGAACCTCTTACACATTACGTTTTATATTCAGACAAGCATTAGAGCAACAGATAGTAACTGGCGTTAAGATAAACACAATCCCTATGACAGCACACGATTTCAATATGCCCGCGCAAAGATAGCAATCTCCTCTGCCGGTTTGCCGCACACAATACAAACCCCACCCCCGCCGGGCTGATCTGAGGGGAGGCAGCGCGTTGTCGCTTTGGTGTCATCTTTGATTTTATCCTCGCACGCAACATCTCCACACCACCATGCACGAGCGAAGCCTTGTGTCACCGTTTCCCGAAATGAGTCGTAGTCAGACGGTTCCGATATATTGGCATCACGGAATGCAGTGGCACGCTCCAGCAGCTTATTCTGGATGTCCTCGAGTGCATCTGAAACAGCATCAGCCAGCCCTGCTAGTGGAACAAACGATTTACTATCTCGCCCCGGCACATCGCGGCGAGCAAGCACTACTTGATCCTTTGCAATATCTCTGGGGCCAATCTCTATCCGTAGCGGCACGCCCTTCAATTCCCATTCGTTGAACTTCCAACCGGGGGAATATTCATCGCGATGATCTACCTTTAACCGCACGTTCTGTCCTAGCATGGCTTCGATCTTTTCGGTCGCCTCCATGACCCTGTTTCGCTCATTGTCCTTTCGATAAATTGGCACAATTACCACCTGAGTAGGTGCCAAACGAGGCGGCAAAACCAGCCCTTGGTCATCGCCGTGCGTCATGATAATCGCGCCAACCATTCGTGTGCTCACACCCCAACTGGTCGTCCAGCAGTATTGCTGAGTCCCATTCCCATCTTGATACTGAATATCGAAAGCTTTGGCGAAGTTTTGTCCGAGGTTGTGCGATGTGCCTGATTGCAATGCCCGACAATCTCCCATCATGGCTTCGATACTGTAGGAAGCATCCGCACCGGGAAACTTTTCACTATCGCTCTTACGGCCGGAGATAACCGGGATAGCCGCATCATTCACAGCGAAGTCGGCGTACACATCCAGCATTCGCAACGTTTCTTCCTGTGCCTCTTCCGCAGTGGCGTGGGCGGTGTGTCCCTCCTGCCAGAGAAATTCCATCGTGCGAAGAAACAAGCGGGTGCGTAACTCCCAGCGCACAACGTTTGCCCATTGGTTGATCAGTACTGGCAGATCTCGGTAGGACTGAATCCACTGGCTGTACATGTATCCGATGACCGTTTCTGAGGTGGGACGCACTACCAACGGATCTTCCAGTTTTTTGCCACCTCCGTGTGTGACAACCGCTAGCTCTGGCGCAAAACCTTCGACATGCTGTGCTTCCTTCTCAATAAAACTCATCGGTACAAAGAGCGGGAAATAGGCGTTTTCGTGTCCCGTCTCCTTGAAACGGCGATCCAGCCCTGCCTTCACATTCTCCCAAAGTTCGTACCCGTAGGGGCGGATAACCATACAGCCGCGCACCGGGGCATAATCCGCCAATTCTGCCTCCCGAATCACTTCGGTATACCACTCTGAATAGTCCTCACTGCGAGGTGTGATTTTATCTCTCATTTCCAGATTTGCTCCTCTTCAATTGGTAGAATATTATTCCTTATTTGACACAGACTACTAGAGGTATCTCTTTTATCATCGCCAATTTGTTTTCGCAATGAGTAAATAGGGGCTTTTCTCTGAATTTAACGCAAAGTGGCACCTCCTTACCCTCCTCAGTCCCCCCGCAAGCAGGGGGAGGCGCGAGTCTTAAGTCTTAGGAATCACGTTGTCATCCCTCCCGCCCCGCAAGCGGGGGACGTAAGTCCCAATTCGGTTGCCCTCCAAAGGAGATGCTTCCCGCATCGTGGATTCACGATTTCATCGGGATTGGAACGCAGAAACGAAACCGGAGCCTTCCCTGACAAAGAGAAAAACGGGAGGCCGGTTCTGTCGCTTTCTCGTTTCCTTTTTTTTGCGTCTTTGCGTTTTATTAAAAGCCAGTAACTACTTATTCCCTTTATTTTTCAAAATTGTCAATATCGTCGTGTTATCCCTTTCCTACATTGTAAGGTGGGTTGTTCACAGCTACCTTTGCCTTTTTGTGTTCCATGATTTCCGCTATTGAATCGGGACAGGTTGCATCTAACACTCCGACCCTATGCCCTCGCACGGGATCTTCCCAAATGTCCCCGGGCTTGAGCCTGCAATAGGTTAATAGCTTCTTCCGAATCGAAGTATCGGAATCTAGTCTCGGCAAAGGTTCAGTAGCCATCATTTTTCTGTCGGTGTAGGATTAAATAGCCTGCAGCTACATCGGCTCTGTGACGATTCCCATGAACAGTATGATCTCCGTCTCAGTGTCATAAATGGCGAAAAAGAAAGGACGGTCTACTCGAAATACTGATGGCACAGACTTAACACCTACCACGGCAGTAACAGCCGCCGCTTCCGTGCCTTCTTCGTCTACTTCCACGAAGGTTTTATGCTTCACCTCACTGATAAAAAGGCTTGGGGCCATGCCGCTAAAATCGGCACCGCTACCCAAAGCGATTCCCATCCCTAGAGCTTCGAGCGTGTCATTGAGGTTTATTTCATATTCCAATTGAAAGCGAGGCAACATCATATCGTGCTGTCTGTCCTGAAACTGCGATATCCAATCCTCCCAATTTCCCGCGTTTAGATTTCCTAAAAATTCATTGAGATTGGAGTCGTGGCTAGGCAAAAAAATATACATGCCCATCCGTCCATCCCCATAGGGTAAGCTCGTTGCTTCAAAAATCTCACCACGGAAGTATGGATATGCCCCCTCTCGACACATCATCTGTACCCGCTTCTCACTTCCATTTGGCAGATGAAAAATGCCCGGTCTCGTCTGTGACCTATTGAACTCATCCTGCCAGCTTCCTTTGAAATAGATGGCGTTAATCAAGAAAAGCACAACTTCTGGGCCAATCCTTTCAACAATTTTCTCGATTTTACCATTCGTGTTTGTATCAACCCATTCGTTGATGATTTTCGTCGCTTGCGGTGCGCTAAAATCGAGTGAGGCAATCTCCGCCCCAAAAAACAATTGATTGCGCTCTAAAAAATTGGGGTTGAATTCAACACCCTGACGGGACCAAATCGAATTTGCAATCAAGATTTCAACTTGGGGATCAGGACTCTCAAGGCTCGTTCGTAATGCTGCGTTGGCGCCATTGATTGTATCTAGGTCTAATCCGTCTATCTCTAGCACTTCCGCCATGGCGCGTTCTGTCTCTCCAACAGCCCCATTATAGGTCATGGTCAGTGCAATTGAAATACTTAACGGAGAGATGAGGATATTGCCTCCGGGCTCTCGTTCTAGGAAATCCTGAAGCAACTTGAACCCAAATCTTGTGTTAGCGGAAGCAACACTTGAAACATCCAGATCTTCGGTGGTATCCGACACACCGCGAATGATATCCCTTGTGAAATCGATGTCGAAACATCCGAATAAACACAGCAAAACTAGGCATGTATATCCAATAAAGATTAGGTGGTTTCGATAGCTGCTCATATCACTTTTCATTTCTGTCTGTCAATGTTTCAATACCGGGTAACTGTTTTCCTTCAAGAAATTCCAACGACGCACCGCCGCCGGTGGAAATATGTGTTATCCGATCCGCGACACCCGCCTGATGCACCGCAGCAACACAGTCTCCGCCGCCGATGATACTAATCGCTTCCGATTCAGCAACCCACCTCGCAATCTCAAGTGTGCCTTTCGCAAACCGCTCAAACTCATAGACACCCAACGGACCATTCCAGATGATTGTTTTCGCCATATCAACAATGTCACCAAATTTTGCAACTGTTTCGATGCCAATGTCTAAGCCGATCCAACCATCGGGGATGCCCTCGCTGGAGGCGACTTGAAATTCGGTGTTCGGATCGAACTCCCTACCGATGATGTGGTCGTGTGGGAGGTGGATAGTCAGGTTCCGATCTGATGCTTTGTGCAGCAGCGCATTGGCTAAATCGAGTTTATCAAGCTCCACAATGGAATTCCCAACTGACAATCCCCTCGCTTTGAGGAAGGTATATGCCATACCGCCACCAATGATGAGTTGGTCAACCTTGTCGAGCAGATTCTCAATCACACCGATTTTGTCCGAAATCTTTGCACCACCAAGAATCGCAACAAAGGGACGCTCCGGATTGTCAAGCACTTTGCTGAGGTACTCAATTTCCCTTTCCATCAGCAAACCTGCAGCACACTGAGCGAAATAGTGCGTTACCCCTTCGGTTGAAGCGTGGGCACGATGTGCCGCACCAAAAGCGTCGTTAATGTAAAGGTCAGCGAGAGATGCGAGCTTTTCTGCGAATTCTGGATCGTTTTTCGTCTCTTCTTCGTAGAAACGGACATTTTCGAGCAGCAGCACGTCGCCTGAACAGAGTTCGGAGACAATCCCTTCAATTTCTACCCCAATGCAATCAACTATATGCTTGACCCGTTGCCCTAGCAGTTTACTGAGTGCTACCGCAAGTGGTTCTGTAGAAAAATCGGGCGCAAAGCCTTTGGGGCGTCCAAGATGCGTAACCAAGATAACTTTTGCGCCGCCCCGGATCAGCTCCAAAATTGTCGGCAGAGCTGCACGGATGCGTGTATCATCGGCGATTTGCTTCCCAGCCATCGGCACGTTAAAATCAATGCGCACTAGGACTCGCTTGCCCCCAACATCTAAATCGCGTAGTCCGAGTTTATCTGTCATCTATCCTCCCATCAAAATAGGATTCATGAAAGTGAAACTGATAGGTTTATTGCGCCACCGCTTGCACCGCTTTCTGCGCTGCCTCTGAAAGCCCATCAGCGGCTATCAGATTCAAACCCGAATCAGCGAGAATTTGCTTCCCTAACTCCACATTCGTCCCTTCTAAACGTACAACCAACGGAACTGTTAGATCTACCTGCTTGACCGCTTCGATAATTCCGTTGGCAATCACGTCGCATTGCATAATACCGCCGAAGATGTTGACGAGGACCGCCTTCACCTTTTCGTCTGCGAGAATGAGACGGAAAGCGTGCGTGACGGTTTCCGTCGTCGCGCCTCCACCAACATCGAGGAAATTTGCGGGTTCGCCGCCGTGCAGTTGGATGAGATCCATCGTCGCCATGGCAAGGCCCGCTCCGTTGACCATACACCCGATATTCCCGTCAAGACTGATATAGCTCAAGCCCGATTTTCCCGCTTCAAGCTCACGGGCATCTTCTTCGTTTGGATCCCGCATTACGTTAACTTCCTCGTGCTGCCAAAGTGCGTTATCATCGAAATTGAGTTTAGCATCAAGGGCGACGATATCCTGTCCATCATCAATTTTCGTGATAGCAAGTGGGTTAATCTCAGCGAGCGAGCAGTCAAACGCAACAAAGGCATTATACAAACCAATCATCAGATCTGCTGCCTTGTTGACCAATTCGCGTGGGATATTCAAGGCGTAGGCGAGTTTTCGTGCCTGAAAGGGAGGCAAACCAATCGCTGGATCGATGGTTTGCTTGAGAATCTTTCCGGGACGGGTCGCTGCAACCTCTTCAATATCTACGCCGCCCTCCTCACTACCCATTATGACAAGCCGTGAATCAGTACGATCAATCACCATACCGAGATAAAGTTCTCTCTCAATATCGCTGGCTTCAGCAACTAACACCTTGCGGACCAGTTTTCCCCCGGGGCCTGTCTGAGGGGTCACCAGCTGCATACCGAGGATTGCGTCAGCATGTTTCTTAACCGCTTCGGGGCTTTTTGCTAGTTTAACGCCACCGCCTTTGCCCCGTCCACCCGCGTGGATCTGCGCTTTGACGATATACAGCGGGCAATCCAGTTCGCGAGCAATCGCTTCAGCCTCATCGGCGGTTGATGCGACTTCGCCGCGCTGAACGTTCACTCCGTGCGCTTGTAGAATTTGTTTTGCTTGATATTCGTGTACATTCATCTATCTTCTCCGATATGATAGCTATATAATTAAAAAACGTAGTTCTTACACATCACGTCTTAAATGCGATATATGCTTGCCCTGCGGAGGCTCAAAATCTTTTGCATGTTCACCGATATAGTGACATATGAAACTCCGCCGCCAGCGATCGTATGTTTCATTCAAATAAGAACCGTGGATAGTTTTACCATCGAAAAACAGTGCGTCTCCCGGCTCCATATCAACATAAAACTTTTCAACGCCCTCCGGCATCACCGACTGCACATCTGTGAACGAAATTGCTGTATCCGCAGCCTCTACCTGCAAAAGTCCACGTTTGTGTGAGCCGGGAACAACCACCATTTGCCCAACAGATTTATCCGATTTGTCCAGCGCAATCCACACTCCAATCAGCGGTTCAGTGGTGATGTACTGTTCATCCTGATGGAGTGCCTGGCCTCTGCCTCCCGGCGGCTTGAAGTAAAGCATTGTCTGTCGAAGTACAGGCTTATCATCGATTAGTTGTTCAACAAGTTCTAACAATGTTCCCTGTGTTGCCCATTCCTCCGTCAACGCATCCCAGTTGTGCATATTAATCATTCGAGGATACTGATGATTCGGATCTTCTGGATGGTCTGTTGTGCCACCGCTGTCTCCTGATTTTGGTCCTTCAGCACGTCGCTTCATATAGTGCTGGATCATCTGCTGTGCTGTTGTTGTATCAAAAAGCCCTGGCACCACGAGAAAACCTGTTTCTTTGTATTGATGAATTTGTCTATTGCTTAAACGCATTGTTATATCTCCATAAAGATTGGCTGCAGTGGGTTAAATTGACACCACCTTTGATGAGAGATTCATAATAAATGAATGCACTTTCAGATATCTAAAAGTCCTAACCTTTCTGTCGGCTTCAGCTTTATCAATCCACTTTTGCGTCTCGGGCTTCATACAGGACGCCCCTTTCATCGTGGACTCTGTGGCAAAGATTCCTTTGCGTTTCAGAGAAGCAGTTCAGTCAGAGAGTGTGAATACGATAATATCCAGAGGAAAGGGATGATCAATAGCTGCAGCAATTCGCGCTGCAACATGGAGAGACTTCCTCTTCTGTATCCATCATGACCAGCAGATCTACATCGCTATCCGTCGTTGCTGTGCCGTAAGCGTGAGAGCTAAATAAAAGCGGGTGGAAGCTCGCCACAATTTGTTGGACAATTTCCTGAATGTGCTTTAAGGTTACAACTGTTTTAACTTCAACCATTTTACCACCTCCGAGTCTTTTCGGCAAATTTCTACGTCACAAACAGCGGTTTCAGATACGTTATCGACTCCTCCACAACCCGCTGAACTTCAGCAAGCGGCGTATTCGTCCCGCCATGTGTGCCAACAATCTCCAGCGTTACATAAGGCACATAATCAATTGTGTTCATCACAGCGGCAAGCGCGGGCAGGTCAATACCCCCTTTGCCGGGAATTTGCGTCTCAACAGGACCTATCGGCACCTCGCGGCTCTCACGGTTATCACGGATACGCAGCGTTGCAATGTAATCTTTCAGTTGCCGAAGCGATTCGACCGGATCTTCAGCGGCTGCTGTCCGCCAGATGTGGCTCGCATCGAAGTTAAGCCCTACCCATTCACGATCCACCTCCTGCATAAAACGTAACGCCGTTTTAGTTGAATACACCACATTGTTGACATGCGGTTTCAAACTCAGCTTAATTCCAGCCTGCGCGGTTCGGGCGGCAGTCGCGTTAACCAACTCGACTACCTGTTTGAAACTCTCTTCATCATTGGCCTGCCCGCCTGCACCCTCGGCGATTGAAGGTGCACCAACCTGTTGTGCGGTTTCAATCACCGCGTCAAATTCAGGGCTATCCAGTCCAATTCCACCGGTCCCTGCGATTGATTCGATTGCCAAACCGTGCGAAGCGACTTTCGATTTGATCCCCTCGTAGTACGAAGCCGGTTTGCGAATTTCCAGATGGGGTGCCATCCCGGGACGTGCACAGAGTTCAATTGCCTTATACCCAGCTTTCGCAATGCCTTCGAGTGCCTGTTCTAAATTAAACCCTCCATATAAAATTGTGCTGCAGCCCAGGGCTTTCATATACCTTTCCTTATGGGGCAATTGCATGTAAATTATTGTGTAGACCTTTGATATACGACAATCGAAATCGAATCGTAGCCACAGAGCATCCCCTCAATCTTATCGGGATTTCCTAACCTGTGATCGCCGTGGTTTAGGAAACCGTGAAAGCATCGAAGTTACTCCCTGTACCACGACGGGGGTTAGCCCCAATTTCTGATTGACCACTTGCCTAATTTCTATAACAGATGCAATGCCCCTACCTTTCCTTAAGTCAGGTGTGTTATTCGCATCAAGAATATGTTATACTTTACCTTAACCTTGCCAGATGGGTCAAGTGAAAATATCCGACGGAACGGTAAATTTCCGATTGACAATTGCGATAAGAGATGGTATCTTGAATTTGACAAACTAACTAATCTCACCATGGGTGGATGGACGTGAGCCAGAAAGGAAGTTGATATGCCTGTCGCTGATCACTTCAATCCCAAGATCAGGACAATCAGTCGCTTTCACTCCTTCCTTTCATGATGCTTGGGCGACTCATATCAGGGGATTTGAATGCTTTATTATCAGAGAATTTCATTGCAGAACTGAACGTCCAAATCGGCAGTCTGATTGAAATTGATGTACAAACAGGTGAGTTGCTGACTGAGGATTAAAGCCGACTTATCCGGCAATACCAAGTTCCCCCTGCAACGGTGAGTCTGCTAACATCGTTTCCTGACGAAACGGAGATTTACATCGTAGATCCTAATGCTGCTAGACAGACTGTCGGTGTAATTGAGATTGTTAGTCCAGCTAATAAGGACAGGCCACAGCACCGAGATATCTTTATCGCCAAATGCTTGAACTTGATTTCGCAAGGGATTTCTCTGATTATTGTAGATATTGTCACAGATCGGTTGTTCAATTTTCACAATGAACTGATGTGGCGATTCGAATCTAAGGATGCTCAAATTCCGGCAACTGAGGACACTCCGCCCTACTGTTCCGCATATCGTTATACCTTTAATCGGGAAGATTAATCAGAAAGATCCGTGTGTTGAATGCTGGGCACATCCATTCTCGGTTGGTTCTGATCTGCCTGAACTGCCGTTATTTATTCGTTCGGAAATTGCCACACCCGTTAGGTTAGAGCAAACGTATATGGCAACGTGTCAGAAGTCGAGAATTAACGTTTAATTGCCAATTTACCAATTAATATTAATGGAGGTTAATATCAATGAGAATGCATATCGGCGGCGAATGGGTTGATAAGCCGCAGAAAATTGAAGTTTTGAACCCTTTTGATGGTTCTGTTGTTGACACCATTCCTAGAGGCGATCAAGACGATATCGAAACCGCGCTCAAGACCGCCGAACGCGGCGCAAAGATTATGGCGAAAATGACCGGTTACGAGCGTTATGAAATTATTCACAAGGTTTCCGAGATGATGGCAGAGCGTACCGATGAACTCGCTCGAATCATTACATTAGAAGAGGGGAAAATCCTCGCAGAGGCAACTATGGAGGCGGGCCGTGCAGCCGAGATTATTGCACTCTCCGCGGAGGAAGCCAAGCGTCTCTACGGCGAGGTCATCCCGCTCGAAGGCGGACCTGGCGTTAAAGGGAAATTAGGTTTTACGGTACGAGTTCCCTGTGGCATCGTTGTCGGGATTAGTCCATTTAACTTCCCGCTGCACCTCGTTTGTCACAAAGTGGGACCCGCACTCGCAGCGGGCAACGCAATCATCGTTAAGCCCGCTACAGACACACCGTTGTCAGCGTTGAAACTGGTTGAGCTTTTCCTTGAAGCTGGCACACCGCCGGAAGCAATCCAATGCTTGACCGGATCGGGCAGCGTGATTGGTGATGCCCTCTGCGCGGATCGGCGTGTCCGGAAAATTACCTTCACCGGCAGCCGTGATGTCGGGGAACATATCTGCCACACTGCTGGGTTAAAGCGTGTAACAATGGAGCTTGGATCGAACTCTCCATTGATTGTCATGCCGGACGCAGACCCGGCGAAAGTCGCAGCAGCTGCGGCAGCATCCGGCTATTCTAATGCAGGGCAGGTCTGTATCTCGACACAACGGGTCATCGCCCACGAAGGGATTTATGGTGATTTTCTCGATGCTTTCAAATCAACTGTTGAAGGTATCTCAACCGGAAATCCCCTTGAGGCACCGACCGCGATGGGCCCCATGATCCGTGAAGATGATGCCATCCGCGTTAGTGAATGGGTTGATGAAGCGGTCAGCAGCGGTGCTGAACTCCTCACCGGCGGTGAAAGAAATGGGCAGATCTATGCACCCACGCTCGTTGCCAATGTCAAGCCAGAGATGAAGATTTCATGCGACGAAATCTTTGGACCCGTTGTCGGTGTAACAAAGGTTTCAAACATTGACGATGCCATTGCTCTTGCTAACGACACTAACTACGGGTTGAGCGCGGCAATCTTCACCGAAAACATTGATTGGGCGATGCGGTTCGTGCGTGAAGTTGACTCCGGCAACCTAATGGTGAACTGGGGAACGCAGTGGCGTGCAGACCTCATGCCCTATGGGGGCGTGAAAGAGAGCGGCATGGGCAAAGAGGGACCGAAATACGCTGTACAGGAGATGACTGAGACAAAGATGGCAATTTTCCATCTGAGCGAGTAAGATGTGAAACCCCTACCTCTCCTGATGTATGAGTGCGGTGCGGCGGGGATTTGCCGAAAGACAACCCCGCCGCCAACTGCAATATCTGCGAATCCGGTTCGTTAACCATGTTTGCTGATTAACAAGTGAAATTTTTTATTTTTTCCCTCTCTTGACGGGTGTTCTGTTTTATAAGCAACCGCCGATTTCCCGCATCAAACCATCGTTCGATTCCCACATTTTTCCGCTCTTCTCAAAAAAATCAGATTCAGATAGAGTTTCTCAGATGAATAGTAGTCTTGACAACCTTCGCCAAAAAATCGAAACAATTCTGCGTTGCCATCTCTCTGAAGCAATTAATCTCCCAGACAAAACGGAGGCTGAGAGAATAGTTCAGCGATTTCTTCACGCTGTCTCGGATCGAATCGATAATCGATCAGATGTGGTTCGCAAGGATTCAACGCAACTTTCCCGCCAGATTGACCCACAGTGGATTATCCTAGCAGCCGGTAAAGGGAGCCGCATAGATCCATCCAGCCATCTGAATAAAAACTTAGACCTATGGTTTGGTGAGCAGAATACCCTGCAACTGTCCCGAAGCTACCTGCCGGGGAGCCGTCCCCATATCATCGTTGTCAATTCCCGAATGGCGGCGCGTGTGGCGAAAACAGATATCCCTTCAAGTGGTATCATCCCCACTTCGGGGCTCGATTCAGAAGAAGCCAATCGACTGTTTGGTCCAAACGCCATCCTATGTGTACAACCTGAACACCCTTACGGCACGGGAGCAGCACTACAAGTCGCGTTACCGGTGGCCTCCGAATCCGATGCAGAATGTATCGGTGTTGCCTTCGGCGATGAGCCGTTCCTGAATCAAGCCATCTTCGTTGGTATACTCCTATCACACTTTATTGTCGGTGCAGATATTACCCTTTGTGGCAAAATTCCAGACACCGTTGTTGACAAAGGGGGATTATTCTTTGACAGTGAAGGAAAGTTTATCGGCACAAAGGAGTGGTACGACATGACCGATGCGGAAAAAGAGGCGATGTGGCGTCGGTTGGAGCATGGAGAGGCCTACACCAATACCGGTATCACCTTAATCCGCCGTGATGCAGCGATTGCCCGGATAGATCGATTGGAACCCCACGGAGACAATTCGGAACTCCATCATGTTGATCTCATCCGCCACTGCTACGAGGATGGCTTGAAAACCAACGCCTATATCTATCGGGACGAAATTATCGCTGGTATCAATCGCTGGTCAAACGTTCTCACTGGTGAAGAATATCTATTTGCAGATGCCAAGAAAAAACTAATCCAGAAAGGGGTTCGAGTCGATCCGGCTGCACAGATCACGTTGGCGAATGACAATATCGAGATCGGTCACGGCTGCTACCTTTTAGGGCGTATTCATCTCGGCGATAGGACACAGATTGGGAACTACTGTCGTCTCGAAAATGTTGTGCTACAAGGAAAGACCACTGTCGGTGACCGTGTTGGTATGAAAGACGTGACCGCAATGGACACAGTCTTTGAGTCAAACTCACTCTCAACCGAAATCGCCACACCGATTACAGGCTTGGCTGTCGGTAGCCGTATCGAAAATAGCCAATTTGACCGGGTAAAAGTGGGACGTTTGGCAAATCTCAAATCCGTTGTTGCAAGGGTAATAGTACTTCCAGCAGAAATTTCAATAAGCTACAAACAGTTAGGCATCCCCGCTAGATCTACCAATCATGTAATATATGACCTACAATCCGTTTCAAGTCAAATCTCGCAGACAATCTTGGATCAACTAGTCTCCCCCGGCTATAGGCCCGGTATATTCACTTTCGGTGAAAAGCGTGGTTTGCCAGACTGGGAAAACCTTCGCCTGCATGTCAGCTCGCACTCGGAGCACGAACTGATTGAACGTGCTACCTGCAACCCGACATTGCGGCAAGCTACAATAAACGCTGTTGGCGAATTATTGGAGTTGCGGCAAGCTAACGGTGCACATGTCATTGATGATTTGACACCCGAAGAACTTTGGGGGAGCATCTTCAAGACTGTTACGCTCTGCTCGGGAAATCCAGACCCATATCGCAGGGACAAGCTCAGTGCTAGACAAACAGCGATTAACCTACTCGTCCAATTTTCAGATTGCGATTGGCTGGAACGACTGAAACTGGTCATTGCCGCCAACGTCATCGATTACAGCAGTACAAGGATTGTGACGAAACTCAGGGAGAACCCAGACTACTTTGACCTTGTATTTCGGGAGGCAATTCATGCATCCTTGGCGATTGATTGCTTTAACCTGTTTCGATCAACAGTTATCGAAGGTGAACCGAAAAGGCTTCTCTGGCTCATCGACAACGATGGTGAGTCGGTTTTTGATCTGTGGCTTATAGAGATGCTCGCTGAGCGTGGTCATCAGATTACGGTTGTCGGCAAAGCGGAACCCGCAACTAACGACGCAACACTCGATGATCTGCGGGAACTCACCGCAGCACATCCGCATTTCCAAAGACTTCGGGAGCAAATCGCCCTCGGGGACGTGCGTTTCATCTCGTCAGGATCGAACACCGTCGGAACCAATCTCTATCAAGCAACAGGAGAATTTGCAAATGCACTCATTGATACAGATATCGTTATTTCAAAAGGGCAAGGGAATCTTTTTACTACGTTGGGATTAAAAAAGGACATATTCTATCTCCTGCTTTCCAAAGGGGTGGCGGCGGAGCGTTTGACCGGGGTTGTCCCGAATCAGAATCGGGTGATTGATGGGTTGATTTTGGCGTATGTGCCGGGCGGAACACGGTTGGATCGGACACTCAAGGAATTTTGCACGAGAAAGGGTTGAGGAGTTCCGATATAGGTGTGTTGTTTACTAGCAAAAGTCTCCAGTTGCTTTGAATCCTGATCTTATCGGGGTGCATCGGGTTGAAAACTCTCGGAACGGAGAGGGAATTCCGATTCCCGACTGTTGTGTTGATTTCTGATGCTTGATTTATCAATTAGCAACCTGGTAAAGTAGTAGGCATACTCGGTATGCCGTAACCCTTGCGAATATTACGGGACTGTAGAGCGTGCCTACCACTCTCGCTTCAGTTGAATTGAGTGTTGGGTTTCACGGTTCCCGTTCAACTCAATCTACGTGCTGTCAAATGTCAACAGAACCGAGCAACTTGCATCATTACAAGAAAAGGAGGGATAAAAATGTAATCCCTCTATCTTGCATCGGAAAATATGGAACGCTTGAAATCACTAGCGGATAAAACAGGGCGAACAAAAAGCTTTCATGCGCGGAAGCCATTCTCCGATATTTTGAGGCTATGGAGGATACCTTCATTGCCATTGAACGATTTGAAACGCTGGCAAAACAGTGGACTTTAAAAGAGTTGGAGAACGAGTAGCAGTAATAACGAAACAGCATTACCTGTTTTTGATTGACAACATCATATTTTTGCTTATAATAAAGGAAATTCGCAAACATTTCAAAACTTCTGTCAGCGCATTTGCTTGATTGCAAATTCCGAGGAGGATTCTATGGCAACTAAAATATTCCCACCAGAGAATACAAACTACCCCATTGCTAACGCGCATGTAAGCAGCATGGAGCAATATCAAAAGATGTACGATGAATCAGTGGCAGATCCAGAGAGTTTCTGGTCGAATGTCGCTGAACGTATTACATGGTATAAGAAGTGGGACACCGTCCGAGAGTATGACTTTGTAAACGCCAACATCAAATGGTTTGATGGCGGGAAGCTGAACGCCTGCTATAATTGTCTTGACCGACATGTGGAAGCGGGATACGGTGATGCAACCGCGATCGTTTGGGAGGGCAACAATCCCGATGAGGATAAGACCTTCACTTACAGCGAGTTGTTGGGGCAAGTTAAACGCTTTGCCAATGTCCTCAAAGCGCAAGGCGTCCGTAAGGGCGACCGCGTCTGTATCTATCTCCAGATGGTTCCAGAGTTGACGATTGCCATGTTGGCATGTGCTCGTATCGGTGCCGTCCATTCCGTTGTGTTCGGCGCATTTTCGGCCGATTCTCTGCGCGATCGCATCAACGATTCCGAGTGCAAGCTGTTGATTACCCAGGACACCGCATTTCGTGGAGACCGCAGCGGCATCCCGATGAAAGCCAACGGTGATGCAGCGGTGGTGGAATGCCCCTCGATTGAGGGGGTCATCGTTGTTTGCCGCACCGGCGATCCCGTTGATTTCGATGAATCACGCGATGTATGGTGGCACGAAGCGATGGCAACCGCCGACGATGAGTGCCTGCCGGAGGAGATGGATGCCGAAGATCCGCTGTTTATCCTTTATACTTCCGGCTCAACAGGTCAACCGAAAGGGGTGCTTCACACAACCGGCGGCTATCTCGTTTATACATCGTTTACCCACGAGATGACTTTCGACTATCATGAAGGGGATGTTTACTTCTGTGCAGCTGACATCGGTTGGATCACCGGGCATTCCTATATTGTGTACGGTCCCCTTTCAAACCGCGCGATTACCCTCATGTTTGAAAGCATTCCAACATACCCTGATTTCGGACGTTACTGGCAGGTAATTGACAAGCACCAAGTTAATCTCTTCTACACCGCACCAACCGCCTTACGCGCCTTGATGAAGGAAGGAAATGGCTGGGTCACGAAACATAGCCGATCCACTCTGAGACTGCTTGGCACCGTCGGTGAACCGATCAAAGAACCCGAATGGCTCTGGTACTACAACGTTGTCGGAGATGGGCGATGTCCAATTGTTGATACATGGTGGCAAACAGAGACCGGCGGAATTTTGATGACGCCGTTACCGGGAGCAACGCCATTGAAACCCGGATCTGCGACCCTTCCCTTCTTCGGAATCGAGCCGGTCGTCTTGGATGAAGAAGGAAAAGAGGTGGAGGGTAACCCAGGACGCGGATACCTGTGTATCAAGACTGCTTGGCCCGGCATAATGCGAACTGTCTACGGAAACCACGAGCGCTTCCGCGAAACCTATTTCGATCGATTCCCCGGCTACTACATGACCGGCGATGGCACATTGCGCGACGAAGACGGCTATTACTGGATCACCGGGCGTGTTGATGATGTGCTGAATATTTCTGGACACCGCTTGGGTACAGCCGAAGTTGAAGGGGCTATCGGACAGCATGAGACGGTCGCCGAAGCAGCCGTGGTCGGCTACCCACACGAAATTAAGGGACAAGGTATCTATGCTTATGTCACATTGATGAGTGGTGTGTCCCCCTCAGATGACATCGAGACCGGTATCAAGGGTGTGGTACGCCAGCACATCGGACCCCATGCAACACCGGACAAAATTCAGTTTGCACCCGCGCTCCCCAAAACCCGCTCCGGCAAAATTATGCGGCGTATCCTTCGGAAAATCGCTGAAGGCGAAATTGATGATCTCGGAGATACCTCAACGCTTGCCGAACCAGCAGTTGTCGATTCGCTCGTCGAAGGGCGGAGGTAGAAAATTGTTGCGCTACAGAATACCAGATACCATAGGGCGATAATCCTGGCTCAATCCGCCCGGAACATTGTGCGAGAGTCCGGCCGTTAACCTACCATGAACACTGCGCGACCCGTTCTGGTGTTGGCTTCGAGGGTTCAACTGCCTAAGTCCTAATGTTAAAAGAGTCTTAGAAAAAAGAAATAATTGTATTGGCAACAATCGCCCATTTCAGTTGCAATGAATCGGGCATTGAGGGAGTATAGAATTTGGCATCTGCACAGAAGATTGTAGACGAGTTAAAAAAATGGAACGTGACCCATGCGATCGGCTTACCTGACAACGGGACAGCACAAATCTTCAAGCGACTCCACGAAGACCCGGAAATCGATGTCATCACCGTTAGTCGTGAGGGTGAGGCATTCGCCATCGCATCGGGGTTATACGTTGGTGGAAAGTGCCCTGTGATTGTCATCCAGAATACCGGTTTTCTGGAATCCGGAGACGCCATCCGAGGTACAGTTTTTAATATGGAAATCCCCGTGGTATCGCTGATCGGCTATCGCGGATATCAGAGTATGAAACCTGATGCTCCGCGCGTAGACACCGCCGCAACCTTCCTTAAGCCGACGCTCAAGGCGTGGGGATTTCCGTACAATACCATTGAAACCGATGGTGACATTCCTTATATCAGCGAGGCTTTTAAGAAGGCTCAGGAGACTTCAATGCCAACGGCTGTACTCATCGTTGGTATCTGCACGTAGAGATTGAGAGGGGAGCGTCCACGTTATATCGTAAATAGGTGTTCGGATAAGTTGGGGGTTGACATACCATTATTATCCCACAGAGTCAAGTACGTCCTAGTACCGGTGTGACATGTTTGCGACGATGGTGTGGCACAGTTCCTACAGTCTCTTTGTGAGCACGACACTCCCTTTGAAATCACAGCGCATGTCAAAAGCAGATGCGAAGTCCCCCGGATAAAGTGTTTGCCGAAAAACTCGGTTCTTCGCGCCATTTCTTCAAGCAGTTCAAAATAACTTTGGTATCTAAATTGCTTGTGGTTGATAAACCCAGTAAATGTCTCGTCAGACTTTATCTAGCTTCGATGAAGTGTCAACGGTGCCTATCCACAAAAATTTCATGTTAGCCTTTTGAACATGAGATATAGAGCAAGACTATTCAAAAAGGATGTGACTTTATTATGACAATTCAATACCCATGTTCGTGCCATCTGTCTACACTAGTGGATAAGTGCCTCACTGCTGCGATTGTTCTATGTCTCTCGATTCTGCTTGTACCCAACGGTTTCACTGCACCGAAGCGAGTGGTTGTCTTATACTTTGAAGATCATAGCCGCTTCGATCATCCAACAGGCTGTGGTTGTATCCCTACGGGCCCATTCGGCAAATTTTTCGGTGGACGTAATCATCATAAGAAATGGTATCTGAAGGAAGGGTTTACGGAACTACTCAACCGCAAACTAGAAGAAGTGGAAATATATGAACCCGTTAGCCAAGATGAATTGCTGGATGCGATGGCGGAGTTGGGATTATCTAGGAGGGCACTTCAATCGGACTCGAAAAAACGGGCGGAGTTGGCAAAGGCACTCAAAGTTGAGGCACTCGTCGTGGGCGATATACGGAAGTTTAACCAGGAGCGAGTGAAAGCGAATGCCGGACGCCTAATTAGACAAGGTGGACAGAGATATCAAGGGGCGACAGCCAGTTATGTGGGGGGCATGCAGTTAATGGGAAGTCTTTATATCGTCTCTATCCAGCTTGAGATGCGATTCTTCGGTACATCAGGCGATGAAATTGATAACCCCAAAATCGCAGCCAGAAAACAACACCAGATTGGTGGGGCGAGGATTGCCGCCCTCGAAGCGGTTGTAACTGAGCAGGGCACAGAATTGCAATTCGGACAGTCACCGGGTCTCAAAAGGAAGCCCCGCCCAATCGTTGCACCTGCGGAGTTGAACCAGATTGAATTTGGAAGTGACACGTACGATAAAACGCTGTTTGGTATGGCAACAGACGAGGCTTTACATAAGATAGTGTTGGCTTTACGTGAAAACATTGGGCCCGCATTGCCCGGCTCTGATATGGTACTACAGCATGACGCAGGTAAACCCGGACAACTCTCCCCTCAGGTACGTATAATTCAAGGAACAATCATTTACGTTGATTCAGAAGCCCCTGAAAATACCTATATCAATGTCGGTTCCGCCAAAGGTGTTGCGGTTGATCAGCAACTGAGGGTTTATACAACTGAATCGCTGATTGATCCGGACACAGGTGATGTACTAGGGATTGTACCTAAATCGGTGGGCGTTATCAAGGTTATCGAAGTTCAAAGCGACCGGCTTTCCAGAGCGCAGATTATTGAGGGATTTGGTAAGATCAAAAAAGGAGATCGCGTCAAACAAGAAAAGCCGACGCCCTCAGATTCGGAGTCTGAGTAGTCCAGCCGTGCTGCCCAATGCAGGTTTCAAGCCTACCGAACACGATAGTGTAGAAAGATCTCATTATCCACGACGCAGTGGTCGAGCAATTCAACGTCAACAATATCAAGGAAATCGAATCCATCTCCTTCGACGCTTGTCACGATATAGCGCCCGCCAATGATTTTCGGGCATAAAGTCAGGTACACCTCGTTGATTAATCCTGCGCGAAATAGGTCAAAATTTACCTGCCCACCCCCCTCAATCAACAGTTGCTTGACCTGATACACCTCTCCCAATATCTGAACCACACACCGAAAATCGACTGTGGCTTCACCGACACAATGAACCTCCGCGACCTGTTGCAACGATGCGAGCCGGTTTGGAGGTATACGTTCCGTTGTAAAAACCAGGGCGGGTGCACCGTTAGGTTGGAACATTCGGGCGGTTTCAGGAACGCTGCCACTGCCGCTCACAACGATTTTGATTGGATTGGGTGCTAAGCCCCGTTGAAGACGTAGTTCTTTGTACTTTCCGTGTTCAGTAAATGTGGGATCGTCCGCGATAATTGTTCCAGCCCCAACAAGGATTGCATCCGCGTGACTCCGAACTTCCCGGAGCCGAATCCCATCCGCCTCGCTTGCGAATCGTGGACCTGCGTTATCGCGTGTGGAGATCTTGCCGTCGAGGCTCATTGCCATAATTAGGGACGTGTGTGGTTTCATTATCTATTCAGGGGGGTAAGAGATTAGGGAACAGCAACCGAGTGTTTGACCAAAAATCGGTTGCTCTTAGCATTTTACACCTTCTTTTGACATGAGCCATTGAGGTTTCACCCTTCAGCTTTGACCACAATTTCCTCGAATGAATCACGCCAGCTAGGTGTAAGGGCAGGGAGGTTTGCCGCCTTCTTAACGGCTGCCGTATTCGCGTTGTCGAAATGGCGCAGGTGGACGATTTCTTTCACCGTCATCTGTCCCTCTCCAACTTTTGTCCGCTCGATAGCATCGCCGGCCCCCACTTCCCCCTCTTCCAACACGCGCACGTAAAATCCCACCCGTTCGCTCGCCAGAAATGGTTTGACAATCTGTGGGTTCCCCATTTTGAGACCAAGCTTAAAGCATGGGACACGCGGCTGCGATACTTCGACCAGTGCTTCGCCTATCCGAAAAACGTCTCCGATATGAACCATTTCCTCTAACAGTCCTTCCACAGTCAAGTTTTCACCGAATTGTCCGTAAGTCAACTCATCCCTGCTGAGTTCACGTTTCCAATAGTCGTAATGCTCAATCGTATAAATATAGACCGCTTTGTGGATGCCGCCATGAACAGACAGATCGCCCTGCCCGTCGCCATCGAGGTTCAACCGCCGCATCATCGTCCGCCCCGATACCGGCTCTTTGAAAATCCCTGTTTTGATGTGTTTGCCGTTATACGATACTTCTTTGGGTTGCGAAACATTCACTGAAAGTAGTTTCATTATTTCGGATTGAAGCCTTTTCTTGATACTCATATCTTCTATCCTTTCTTCACGCTTGACAGTCACGGGGTGTATGGTTTTCAGTTATTTTTCGGTTGTGTTTCTCTGCTAATTTCTCCACTTGGTCTCACGTCCAGGTAGCTTGGGCAGTTCATTAAGCACACACACGAACAATCTCTGACTGACTGGTGCCGAATCGCTTCGCAGCATCTGTGATTTTCTCGGCAGCCTTCTCTGTAAAAGATATCATGAGTTGACAGCTCAATCGCGGCTTCAATCTTTGCACAATCTCATCTCCTTCCGATTGGACTGAATCATAACATATTATTTTTAGCCTATGCAATATATTTTATAATATTTTACGCTTGAAGCTTGGTCAATAATCAGTGTAATGGTTTCCCCTAAAATTAATAGAAGTTATTAAGAGTTTAACGTAAAGGTGCAAAGGTGCTATGGTACAAAGAAAAACATAGCAGGGACACAGAATAAAGGTGATTGGCCCGCATGACAGGTAGTATGAGGAAGGAGACGGTATATTACGGTCAGAGTTGGACCCGCCGATTTTAGATGCACTCGATGGCAGAGCTTGAAGCAAAGATAACAAAGGGCGAGATTGATGTGTCGTTATCGCCGAACCGTCTTGATGAGATGCAACGGCCGATCAGAAACAATACGGCACAGAGGAGAAGCTTCGTCGGTTGAGGGAGTCTGACCCTGAAGCGGTTGTGTGATGTAAGTCTGGGCTCAATTTAATCAGGGCACCCGTCAGACGGGGTAGATCTTTTACCAACTCAAAGAGGCACTACTTGACGATTACTGTCTCAGTAATTGCTTTCACCAGCTATTCCTATGGTTCTTGTGTAAGTCCCAATTGAGTCTTTTGTATCGTTATCCGCGTATCTGCACTCGCGAGCTGCCATTCCCCATTTTTTGGACAGCGATTCGGACAGGGATACGCCTCGTCAACTCTCCAATGTGGCTGATAAGAAAAATGCTTCGTCCTTGCATCTGTAGTCCTTCCAGTGCGGCGATGGCAACATCAAGCGTTTCGGAGTCAAGCGTTCCAAAGCCCTCGTCAAGGAAGAGTGAATGGATCTGGGCGCGTCCACGGCTGAGTTCCGAAAGCGCAAGTGCCAAGGCGAGGCTCGTCAGGAACGCCTCTCCGCCGGAGAGCGTTTCAACAGGGCGTTCTTGGTTAGCGTTCCATCTATCAATTACAGTAAGTTTGCCGATACCTTCAACCTTAAGCTGGTAGCGTCCTGAAGTTAAGTATTCCAACTGTGCGTTGGCAATGCGACTGACCTGTTTGAACATAATATCCAACGCAAAATCGCGCAGGTTGTTGGCAGGAATTGCATCTTGCAAACTACTCCATCGCTTCAATTCATCAAAGGTTGTCTGAATTTCATCCTCAAGTGCCTCACGCTTAGAGAGGGCATCTCTCAGTTCAGCTATTTTGTTCTCTTGTGCACCAATATCTCGCTGTGCTTCTCGAATCTGCTCTTCAATTTCTTCAGCCTGCGCTGTCAGGCGTCCGAATAACTGTGGATCAAACAGGGTTTCCTCAAATTGAGTCCGCAATGTGGCAATTTTTTCCTCAAGCAGGCGCTTTCCTTGAGTAAAGTCATCTATCTCCTTTTCAATCTGTCTCCGCTCCAAGTCTGTTCGGAACGCGCTATCATGTGCCTGTACCGAGTTAAAGCCTACCCTGTTTAACTTATCAAAGTAAGCAGCTTGCGTTGTTTCAAAGTTTTCACTACACTCCACTTGCCGGTCTTGGCGATTCCGATGATTAGCTTGTTTTTCGGTGTGTTGGTCTCGGCTTTCCCGTAATTTCTGATCTGCTTCTTCACACTGCTCCGCTTTTTCCTGAGTCTTCGCGTGTAACCTTTCGAGAGCGGTGTTAATCTCCGCTTCGGTTGCCAATCCACCAGTTTTATTGCTGGCAGTGTCTAAAAAATCATTCCCTTCGCATTGATAGCTCTCGATTTCGGCATCTAATTTTCTATGGTTTTCTCGTTCTGTTTCTAGAGATTTCTCTTTCTCTCCAATAACGATGTTGCATTGTGTAAGTTCATTCTGCTTTTTCTCCCGTTCTTGTTCACGGGCTGCTACAGTCTCAATTTTATCATCAAATTGATTGGCGGCATCTTCTGGATCGATTCCGTGGAAAGCATCGGGTAGTATTTCCCAAAATCGGTTTTCACTATTCTCAATATCCATGTTCAAAATTTCAATCTCAGTAGTTACGACACGCAGCTTCTGCTGGTTATCTTCCAACTGTCTGTTCTCTCGTGCAATGTCTCGCTCACAGGTCATGAGTTTTTCAGAGACCAAATTTAAATCATTCAGTGCTTGAATGTGTGCGCGGTGAGCATTACCAAGGTTATTGATTGTAGTGTCTGCTTCTCTGATTTCTTCGTGTACCCACTTGGATGAGATGTCCGCAGTTTGATGAACTGCTTGCCACTGCGTCCGGGCGGATTCGATTTTGCCCGTCAGGTGCTCTATCGCCGTTATACATGTGTCAACTTGTGCCGTGATGTTCGTTTTATTCTGTTGGAGACGCGCCTGCTCTTGTTCTAGATGTTTATTCTGTGCTTGTGCCTTCCGCGCCTCCGTTTCGGCAGCATCTAAGGCGTTCTGTACAATCCCTAGTTGTTCTTCACTTTCAAGCTCGACGTCATCAGCGCAGGGGTGCTCCGTGGCCCCGCACACCCGACACGGTTGCCCTGGTTCAAGCTGCCGCCGAAGCTGATTGATAGGGTTTGCCAAGAGGGCCAATTCCCTCTCCGCTTCCAACCGAGTGACTTCAGCCTCCGCACGCTTGCACGAATAAAATTGAACCTCTAATTTCTTTTTGAGATCATCAAGTGATTTATCAAGTGTGGTAATGCTTGCCTGTAATTCTCCTGCATCGCGTTCAGCGTTACATAGTTGGTCCTGAGAAACCTCATAACACTGCACAATTGGTAACGCCTGCCTTGCCCGCTCTCTTCGGTTTTGCCAGTCCTCAAGGTTGCCGGTTGCTTGGAATGTCTTTAATTCCGTGTCAGTCTTTGCAAGCGAAACCGCTGCACTCGCCTTTTCCGCACGGAGTTTTTCTCGATTCCCGGATAGTTTTCTTAATTCTTCCTCTAACCTGTTTATTTCTGAGGTGTGCTCTGACTGGCTATTCAATTTGTCTGCTTTTTGTGGCCGTAGCGAGCGAAGTTCCACCAGAAGTGCTTTTGCTTGGGTAAGACGCGATTGACGGTCTGAAGGAAGCGGGTTTTCTTCCAGGAAGGTTTCTGCCTTTTCAATAGCTGCCTCCAACGTGGCCTGCTCCCGATGTTTATCAACTAACTCGCTTGAAAGCGTCTTAATTTTTTCCTCATGTTGCTGCAAGCTCGACCGCCGCTCTTCGACAAGCTGAAATTGCGTTTGTGCACGCGCCACATCAGATTTTGCCTCCCTGTATGCCTCGGTTTTCTGCTCGCCTACGGTTTTCGCTGTCTGATAAGTCTCGTTCGTTTCGTCAAAAATCGCTTGATTTTCATTAAATTGCTTTTGGGCTTCCGCAAACTCCATTTCAGCCTGACGAAGTGCCTCCTTCGCTTTTCGGAGTTCCAATTTTGCCATATCAAACGCCTGTTTTTCAGGGAGAAGGCGATTCGCACGATCTGCGCGTTCTTGCTCTGCTTTGAGCCCCTCAATCATCGGCTGTTGATTCAAGAGCTCCTCCTGGCGTTCTTCTAAAGCCTGGAGTTCCGCAAATTCTTCTTCGCGCCTCTTTTCTTGCACCTTTTCCCTCTGAACTTTTTTATTTTTTATATTTAACATCTTAGATGACGCTTGCAAGCTGCCAAGTTCAGCTTCAGCTTCGGCGAGTTGCTCACGAGAGGCCTCTGGAATAGTATTCAGTTTTTTTGAGACTTCCTCTTGTTCATCCTTAACCGATTGCACTTTTTCGTTTAACGCTTTTTTCAGTTCATCGTAGACGCTGATACCCGCAGTGGCTTCCAAAATCCTCCGCCTCTCTTCGTCTTTTGCCTTCAAGAATGCTGCAAATTCTCCCTGCGCTAACATGACGGACCGCTTAAACGCATCGAAATCAAGCCCCAAGATAGCGGTTATCTCTTCGCCAATCGTGTTTTTGCTGGCACCCAGAACTTTACCTCGGGCGGATAGCCTATCGCTGATCAGCTCGCCATTCTCGGTAGAAATCAACCGCCCCTTTGGGGAACTTCCACGTCTCAGACGCCACTCGGCGAGGTAACGGGTGCCATTTGCCCCAAAATGCACCTCGGCATAGCCATCGGTTTCCCCGTGGCTGATGAGATGGCTAGGATTTTGGCTCCCACTTCCTGTCAAGCGCGGCGTTCTGCTGTATAAGGCGACGCAAATCGCATCCAACAACGTCGTTTTTCCTGCACCGGTAGGTCCAGTAATTGCCACAAGGGCTGCCTCATCCAATGGCACTTTTTCAAAATCGAGTTCAATCTCTCCGCGGAAACTGTTCAGATTCTTGAGTTTCAGTTTGTATAGTTTCATGCTTTCTCCTCAACGAGCTGCAACAGTTCATCAAATGTTTTCATCATCAGCTCATCAGGGGCTTCATTAAATTTTTCCTTGTAAAACTGTTCAAAGATTTCCGTCGGCTGCTGCATAGCCTCAATCGATGTTTCTTGCCGCTCTGTCTGGGTCGGCAGTTCAACTTCAATGCTCAAGACATCTCCGCCACGTTTATAAAATGCCTCCCGAATCCTATCACTGAGGCCAACCTCCGGACGGTCGGATTTCAGTTGTACCTGAATATATTTCCCGTCCCAATCCGGTAACATTGCTGCTGAGAGCACCTCATCGAGGTTCCCCGCTACGGTGTGGAGTTCCTTGAAAACAGGAATCTCAATTTCTTTTAGCCACGCATCACCGGCTGTTGGAACCTCTAACAGATATGCCTTCTTGGAGTAACTAGCCTCATTGAATCGCAGGGGTAATGGTGAACCAGCATATTGCACGGGATAACTTGACCCACTGATGGCGTGTGGCCGATGCAGATGTCCGAGTGCGACATAAGCCACATCGTCAGGGAAATCGCTGATGTGCATAGCTGTTGCCCCACCGATTTGGATATTTCGTTCCGAATCTCCCATTTGTCCCCCGTGAACGAAGAGATGTCCCATCAAAATCTTGGGCAGTCCCGGCGGTATGCACTCAACACATTGGCGATAGAATGCCTTCAACTGTTCCCGGTAACGTTCTGCTCTTTCAGGCTCTGTCTCAAATGAAATGTGTGAAAGTTCGCTTTCGGAGAGGTAAGGTACTGCCGCAATAGCAACGCTCGGATTTTCGGAGGGAAGGGTAATAATGCACTCTGTGGGTTCAGAGGCGAGCCCGACGACATGAATCCGTCCCATTCGGAGAAACTCTTGGGGCGCAGCCAAACGCATTGGGGAATCATGATTGCCGGCGGTGATGATGGCGTGAGCGTGTGTTTCACGGTATAAACGAAAGAGGAATTGGTAGTAGAGGTCTATTGCTTCGGAAGAGGGCAAGGCGGTATCGAAGATGTCTCCTGCGACGAGTAGCACATCAACCGCATTTTCTTGGAGCGCGGTCAGCAGCCAATCGAGGAATTGGCGGTGCTCCTCAATCCGCCTCCGCTCATAAAGGCGATGCCCGATGTGCCAGTCTGATGTGTGAAGAATACGCATAGATGGAAATTTTCCGGATAGATTTGGCTTGAGATTGCTAGGGGCTACTGGTATAATAAAGCAAGTTTGTGGGGCTAATTTTTATCAAAAATCCTTTAGGAGCACGTCAAAACCGGTATAACTGTGAACTGAGTCATTCAGGAGAACAACCGATGAAACGGATAAAACAAACCCGAAGGTCTTTTCCCGCTATTTCTATCCTATTTTCGCTAATGTTTTCTTTTGCTAACTGCACGTCCCAGGATTCAACAACTCGTGGGACGGAAAGTGTGCTCATTGAGAGGCCTGCGCCGGACTTCACACTACGAGACCTAAAGGGAAATCAGGTCAGTCTATCAGACTTCAGAGGACAACCTGTTGTACTCAACTTCTGGGCGACGTGGTGTATGCCCTGTCGCGCGGAGATCCCATATCTGGAGGCACTTCACATGAAGTATAAAGATCAGGGGTTGGTGATTCTCGGCATGAACACCGAGACTGATTATATGAAGGTAAAACGCTTCGCAGTACCCCGAATCTCATACACCGTGCTTTTAGATGGAAGCACCCAATCTCAGGGATATGAGGTCAGCGGTATCCCATGCACATACTATATTGATAGGAAAGGAATTGTTCGTCACCGTAGCGTAGGGTTTGCCCCCGGGGGCGAGATATTGATTGAAGAAAAGATAAAAGAACTTCTCGCTGATTCTGATTATTAACGAGGTCAAGCAATAGAGGTATATCTATCGGCCCTGCCTAAAATTTCAACAACCCATCGAGCTCCTTCTCGTCTGCCTCCTCCTGAGAAAGTGCGTTTTGTGCATCTTCTATATCCGGTTTGGAGGCGAACCCGTACAGTTCAATTTCAGAAATCTTTGCAGGGGCGCGAACATGCCCAGAATAAATCCGCCAACCACGGACCCGTTGGATGTTCTTCTGCCGAAGCTCTGCATCATCTGAAGTCCGACGAACCCGAATTTTAACACCGGTGGTGTGCACGGCTCGATTCAGGCGAACATCAATAACCTTCTGTTTAATGCTTTTAATCTCCTTGATTCTGTCCCATTTTCCTTGATTGTCAGCCACCCATATATCAAATGCCTCCATGTTGGAGGAATGTACCACAACGCGATGGATGGATTTGGGGGCGGGAAGAAGTATCACTGATTCGGAGGAGGCGTGGTGACTTTGAATGATATCCGACGATGCCTCGACATACTGAGATTGACCAATCGTTTTGAGATCTCCATCAACAATCGCCGGGTCATTGGCTTGTACACCTTCAATAAGGGCATAGTTTTTACTCCACGTTTGTTCGGCGATGATGCCTGTACCACATCCATAGGATGAAACGAAGCTAAACGCCAAAAAGAGATAAGCAAAGGGTAATTGGAGTTTCATCTGACTTTACCTCCCAAGTTGTTGCTGGTTCGCCTGCATAATAGCCGACATAATTTCCGATTTGCTTATACGACGAACGTCAAATTGAAGTTCTTTAAAAAACGGAACGAGATCTTGACCGGCAGCTTGGCTCAGATAGTAAACCAGAAAGCTAGTCGCCATTTCACCGGGTAACCTTTGATGGAGTTGATCCTCTTCGATTAACTGAAAGAGGGTCGGGTAAAAATCCTCACCGAAGCGCTTTTTCAATTCCGCTACAATTGAGTAGGAGTAGCTATACCGCCATTGAGTTAATTGATCTGTGCTGAGATGCCCCTTCCAATATTGAACGGCATTGCGACCGTCAAGATCGGTTTCCAAATCTTCATGGAGATCCAGCCTGCGGTGGCTCTTACCCCGCGCATATTCAACCTGAACCAAAACCGCAATGCCTTCTGCAAACCATGTTGGAAGTAGGTAGATATTTGTGAATGCATGGGTCAATTCGTGCGCCCGGACATCGCGCTGGTTAAACATCGCAACCGGGAAGTCCATTTCGATCCCTTTAATAATTTTTAGCCACTCACCGTTTTGATAGACTGTTTGGGTGCGAGTTGATGTCGTTGCAAGGTGTGTGGAGCCGTGATGGGTCTGGCGAAGGTTCACCTTCAGCTGATGATCTGGTTCAAAACCGAAGATGTCGTGGACGTAATTGTAGAGACTCTCCATAAATATCAGTGCACCTTTGCCCACATTCTGACGCTCCTCGGGTTCATCGTAGTCTGGGTGTGTCAACAGGTCCTCGGCAAAAGTGAAAGTGTAATGCTCGCTCTCAAGTGTCAAGCCATCTGCTAACATTTGGATGTCAGTGGTTGGGCGTTCAAATGTTACATAACGTTCTTGTTGCTGCTGCCGAGTTCTTTCCTGTTTTCGCCGTTGTGCCTCTTCTAAGGCAGCGCAACCTGCGGAGAGAAATGCAATCAGGAGTAAAATTGATATAGGGACGGAATACTTGTGAAGTTGGTTAAAATCTTTCATCGGTTGTTTTCTCTCTGGTTAAGGACAACAAATTGATAAATCAAGCGGTCATGTCAATTCCTTCGTGCCCTCAATACACGATTAGCAGCCTGTCGAACGGAGTCCTCAGTTTCATCTTTTGCCCTCTTTTTTAGTCGGGCAATAGCCCCTTTATTGCCTGTTTTTTCTAATACAGCAATGGCGTGTCTTCGGACAGATGCCGCCGGATCTGCGAGTGCTGGCGTTAAGGCTGCTGCTGCCGATTGGCCAAATTTTCCCAACGCATGAAGGGCATTAATGCGGACATTAGGGGCCGTATCTTGGATTGCAACAGTTAAAGGCTCGATAGCCCTTGAGTCCCCAATTCGCCCCAACGCATGTGCCGCCCTGCTACGGACGCGCGGGTGTTTGTCCTTGAGGGCACCGATGAGCAGTTCAACAGCTCCTGTTTCTCCAGTTTTACCGAGTAACGTAGCGGCTTTCCTGCGGATAGCTTTATCTGGATGTTTCAACGCAGGGATCAGGCATTCGGCTGCTCGTCCACCAAGTCTGTGGGTCGCTTCGATGGCGCGATAGCACACCCCAATGTCCAACGCGCTTCTCACCGCTTCGGCTTTCAGCGCGGCCATCACTGCCGGAAGGGCTTGTGGTCCCCCAATCTTCCCTAATGCTGCGACAGAATGACCGCGAACCACGCTCGCCGGATCGTTGAGTGCATCTATTAGGGATTCGACTGCTCGAAAATCCCCTATATCCTTCAATTTATAGCCAATATTATCAATCACACAGGAGGCTTTCCTGCGAACTTGTCGATCTGGATTTTTCAGTGTAACTATCAAAAGGGGCACAGCAGGCGGACCGATGTCTTTTAACCCTTGAAGCGCAAGCCCCCGAATCAATTCAGACTCATCCTGTAGTGTCGTTATCAACAGCGCAACTGCTCTCGAATCGCCGGATTTTGCTAACGCTTCAACTGCACTGCTGCGGCCCTCTGGGTTCGGATCTTGTAACTGTGTAACCAGTTCATCAATGTTACTCATTCCTCTGTCTTCCGAGGGAAGTGCCAGCCAACGGACACAGCGTTGACTGGCTTTCAACCCAGATCCAAGAGTTTTCAGGGAAATCCCGAAAATCAGAGAAGTTAATCTGCTGCAATGTCAACCGATTCAACTTGCGCCTTGCGAATCGCATCACAGAGGTAGCCGATGCCTTCGGCTATGTAATCAAGATGGGTGTAAGCGTAAGCCAAGCGGATACTCTTGACGGGATCGCCTCGATAATGGAATGCACTACCGTTGCTGTAACCTACGTTGTGTTGACCAGCAATCTCTGCGACCTTGCCCATATCTGTCGTTTCCGGCAAATCGATCCAGAGAAAAAGCCCACCGCGCGGCTCAGTCCACGTGCAAATGTCGCTGACCTCTTCCCGGAGTGTGCCAACCACGGCACGACATTTCGCACCTACTGCAGCGTTTGTCTTAGCGAGGTGTTCATCGAGATGTTCTTTGAAGAACTCTGCCACGATTGCACTCGCCAATGCGCTACAGCCGCCATCCCACCGATTCGCATGAATCATCTCCTTATATGGTGATTTGGCAACGAAATATCCCTGACGGAGCCCGCAACCGAGAATCTTCGAGAAGGTCGCAATTAAGATGACGCGGTTGGACGAATCAAGTTTGTAAAGCGCATCGGGCGTGGGGTTCGTCACAAAGTCAATGTCGCCGTAACAATCGTCTTCAACAATCAGGGTGTCATATTCCTCCGCCAATTCCAACATCCGTTTTCGGCGTTCCAGCGAAAGGATTGCCGACGTGGGATTTTGGTGATTGGAAGTGGTATAGATGAAACTTGGCTTAATATTCTGAGTCTTCAGTTCTTTCAGCTGTTCCTCAAGGGCGTCCATGTTCATGCCATCAATGTAGTCCATTGGCACACCCACGATATTCGCTTTGAGGTGTCGCATGATACCGAGCGTACCACTATAGGTAAACTCTTCGGTTAAAACCGTATCTCCGGGCGTGATGAAGGTGCCTAAAACAAGCTCAAGTGCCTGCATGGAGCCAGAGGTGATTGAAATATCATCAATGTCTAACGGCACACCTTCTCGTCGTTCAAAGCGCATCGACGCCAATTCACGTAAGCCCGCATATCCCTGTTCACCGGGATAGTTCACAAGGTCCCCGCCCAACTTACGCAGTGCCTTTTCGCTGGCTTTAATCAAACCCTCTGTTGGAAACGTATACGGGTCGGGGCGTCCACCTGTAAAAGCAAAGTCTTTTGCCATAATATTCTCCTCTAAAAACGGTGATCGGATTTCCGCGTGGAAAGCCTTGGTATACTCCTACACACTAAAGTTCCGGTTCCGTTGCGTTATTTCAATCAAACCTGTCAATTTAGTCTTTTGCATGGTTAGTCTCCATCTGCTCAATTGAGCGTTTACTCAAGGGACGTCAAACTCGCCTATCGTTGGAGAGGTCTAACCCCATACTCTCCGTGGTGGTGTGCGTTGTGCATGTTCTCTTTCAAACGGTTTCTATTATAGCTCATTATACATGTGGCCTCGCTACAGGGATTATCCTGATCAGTATCAACATCAATAGCGAGCCCCACGGCATGACCGTGACCAATAACATCGTCTTGTGCGAGCAATTCATCCCTTTTATTCCAATAGAGCTGTCTAATTCTGCGGGAATACACCTCGATTCTGTCTAAGTTATTGGGGTAAGGAGGCAGACATTTATGAAATGTGGATCCAATTACAGTGCTTAGATTGCCCCGTAATTCATGGACTACACGGACAACTGACTGACTCCGATGTCCAGACACATCTATGCCTTTCGAGTTGATATAGTATTTATTGTCAATTTTCCATAGAGATATTATTCTCTCACATTTTGAAAGATGTGTCAAATCTTTTCGCAATGATTATTTTTGGGCTTAACAATCCGTTTGATTTGGTTGTATTATAAGGGTAATGTTGGCAAGGGGCGCCAACATTCATGACGCTTTACCAGAATCGCCTCCCCTTATAACGAGACATGAAAATGTCGAATCTTTTTCAGTTGGTTAATCGAAGCTGCACCGCTGCAGTATGGTAGGAACGAAGTGCCCCAACAGGCAGTACCCTTCTTCCTCAGTTTGATCCTGGGTGAATTTATCATCGGCAGTTTCTGGGGTATACTCTGCACGATCCTCGGGCACCCGGCATACACCTTCTGGATCTAATGATAGTGTTTCAGAAGTCCCAAACGATGCTAAACCGATGGCTACCCGATGTATCCCTGATTCCGCCGATAGGGAAAAGGAAACCGTAGTCGATACGGAGGCTTTTGAATGGACGATACCCACCACCGAGTGTCAAGTTTGTTCCCCATGCCAGATTTTCTAGTCGGAATCCGCCGCGTAGGGCTAAGCTGTCCTTGTAAAAATGAGACTCAATGCCGACCTTGACATCAACCTCGCTCTCTTTGAAAACGAGATCCATGCCCCATGTGGAGTTCTCGGCAACAATACCAATGCCGAGCATCACCTGTAGCGGCAAATTCTCCGTCACAAGTGAGTTCGTGGAAGCGATATTAGGTGTGTTGAGGTTCTGGAAGGATAGGGCTATTGGAATATTGGGGGATGGACGAAAGATCATGCCAACATCGAGAGCGAACCGACTCTGCCCCGGTAAGTCTTCCACGACTAAACCATCTGCCCTAATTGTAGGTGCTGTGTCCCAATTTAGCAACTTGACTGCACCCCCAAGTGAGAGACGGCGTTTTTCTTTGGTTCCTAAGTCGTAACTTTTGCTCACTCCAATGAGGAGGTAATTCTCCGAATACAACCCCCCGGCATTTAATCGCTTCCAGAGAAATCCCAAAGCACCTCGCGTTGGTTGGGAATAGGCATAGCTGATCAGGTTTTGCGTAATTGATATTTCATCGCTCAAGCCGACATGGAGTCTTGCGGTTGTCGCTGATAACTGTTGGGCGGATTGGTGCGATTCCGGTTGATGTTTTAAGTTCGCAATTGATGCGGGATTAACCAGCAGCCCATCTGATTCATCCCCAATCGCTGTAAACGCGCCTCCCATTGCGAAAGCACGTGCACCGATAAACCCATCTTCAAATGCCGCATACGTATGCACGGAGACCCCTGGCATCTCTATTCCGATCAGTATAAGAAAAAGGGTCAGCTTAAACAGAAAAGTAGGCTGGCGAAGAGGATGAGGGCAAGAACGGAAGGTTGAGGCGGGAGAGCGAGCAGAATGTGAGATTGGGAGATTAGAGCAGTGGCAAATCACAGCAATCCACAATCGGTTTACGCTTCCACTCTTCCGTCCAATTAAAAAACTACTCATCGGTAAATTTGTAGCCAACTCCCCAGACGGTTTTAATATACTGCGGGTGGCTTCCATCTGTCTCAATTTGTTCTCGCAATCGCCGGATATGCACATCAACAGTGCGCGCTCCCACGAAGCTGTCCCGACCCCACACATAGTCGAGTAGGTGATCACGTGAATAGACATGTCCTGGGTTTCGCATCAGAAATAGCAGAAGATCGAATTCCTTCATGGTGAGTTCCAACAGCTTATTCCCGATGGTTACCCTCCGGCGTTCGGTATCAATGGACAAGTCTTTATATTTTAATGCTGTCATCTGGCTATGAGGTTGATAATCTTGGCGATAGGTTCTTCGTAAAATTGCTTTAACCCGCGCCATCAATTCACGTGGATTGAACGGTTTCGGGATATAATCATCCGCGCCAATCTCCAGTCCGACGATCTTATCCACATCGCTACCTTTCGCCGTTACCATTAAAATTGGAACAGCAGACTCTGCCCGCATTTGCCTACAGACTTCAAAGCCATCCAATCCCGGTAACATAATGTCGAGGACAACGAGATCCGGGTAATCTTGTCGCATTTTATCCAGTGCCTCAACCCCATCGTAGGCTTTGACAACTTCATATCCCTCTCCCGTCAGATAATCACTGATGAAATCAACGATATCTACTTCATCATCGACAACTAGGATTTTATAAGTTTTCATTGCAATTGCCCGCCTTAGAATCACCTACAGGTCTATGATTTTCTGGATTGATGGCGTAAATATGTGTTGTTGGAAATAATTCTATCACTAAGCTCAAGGAAGCCTCAACCGTTAAAAGAATAAACGCTACATTGTTGGATATGAAGCCTAAAACGCAAGGGCAATTTTCTCCACGTTTTGGTTGTGGTTATTATACTTTATGTCCAGATCCCTGTCAAACTTCATGTTACGGGGTAATGGGTTAAAATACTCTGAAACCAGCAGATTTTTTTGTAAAATTCATGAAATTGAGATATAATCATAATTGTCAAGATAATAATGATGTGTTCATTTACCCCCATTTTTTTTTGGTTATAGATTTGAGATATTTTTATGATTTAGGATAGTGAGAATACCTGTCATTAAGGGTGTTTGCATGTATCTCCCCTGCACAGTGGGAGTGTGAACCATGGATTGAGACACCACCCGCTCCACGCCTCAGCCACCACTCGCTTTATCACGGTAATGAGTGAGTATATTTTAGTCCGTGTGTTGAATGTTTTTGCCCATCGATCGCCTGACTTTTGATAGGTGATAAACAGTAAGCCATAACTGATACAAGCTAAGAGCCATAACAGGTTGATGCGGGCTTTTGACGGTTTTTTGAGTCTCAAGCTGCCAAAGCCAAAACCGGTCTTGATGTCCCGAAAGCCGTGTTCAATCTGCATTCTTCGCTTATAATAGTGGTATATTTGACGCCCCGTCAGATGACTTGAAATCAGATACATCGGTTCAGCCAACCGCGCCTGTCTGACGACATACAGGTTGAGGCGAATCTGCTCGGTTAAGTGATAGAGAATCTGTGGATAGAACCCCGTTTCCTGCAACTGTTCTGCCTTTTTAACAGTGCCCCAGACGGTCATGCGCGCGTTACGACACACGCGGATGATAAACGGAATCCGTTGTGTCTTGAGAAACTTTATCACATATTTAGCACGCGCGAAGCCTCTATCGAATATCAACGTGGCTTCACACGGGGGCGGTAAAATCGCTTCTGTCTTTTGATACAGTGTGAGACAAAAGCGTTGGATAATCTCATTATGGCTGGTATAGGTCAACTGTTGAATCTCAGCATCGGTGTAGAGGTGCCAGTAGATAGGAACCGCCCGGCGGCGGAACGGCACCGCGGCAACAATCGCTTTGAAATGGCCAAACACCTGGGTTTCATCCACTAAAATCAACCGGCGTCCGGCGTGACGTTCACAGACCCGGCGGAGCACAAAGCCCAACCAGCACCCCATCACCGCGTCAATAGGAAAGCGACGAGCTAAGAATCGAAGCAGGCGTTTCTGTTTCGTCTTTTGATGTTTGACGGCTACTGGCAAGCGTAAAGCAATTTCGTTTATCCGAAACTTCTGGGCCAACACAATGGCTAGGATCGTGAGTATCAGGTTTTTTAACGCCGGTTTTTTCAATACGGGGTTGAAAATCTCGGTCAGAGTGGTTATCATAGAACTGGGATTCACCCGCTTATGGCGGTGGGTGCCTTTCATAATACCTCCTTGTTTAAAACAATGGTTATTTTATACAGGGAGGTATTTTACCATATTTGATAACCCTTTCTCACATCTAGACCTCGCAAAAACAACCAACATTACAACTCTAAAAAAAATGGGGGTAAGTGAGACATGATTTATGGCTTGACCGGCGGTACAATGTATGCTATTTTACTCAAGAATCTATTTGTCAATTCGAGGAGGAATTAAAGGGTGAAACTGGTAAAGATTATTCTGATTTTATGCTGGGGTTGTGTTACTTGGCTAGGATGTGGAAAGACGTATCAATCCATTGCTATCGACAACTTGAGGGTACAGCTAAATCGTTACGAAGGACAGCGTATATCAATACTTGGTGTTCCCGAAGCTCCTCACCACGGTGATTTCTTGCCACCAATGCTCGACAACGAAGGAGAATGGAGGATCGTTGTCAACGGGATTAACTGCACAGAGAAGGTCAATTTCGAGAACCAGCCTCGCATCCGATCGATGCTCCAAATGGCGGCAGCCGCCCGGAGGGAAAATCGTCCAATTGAAGTCTCAGGGATTATCAAGGAAGGACAATTAGATATAGAGTATTTTGAGGGGGTTCGCACCGATACAGCATGGCATAAAAATAAAAATCCGTACTACTCTTATGCTGCCTACTATGAATGGTACCCGTTTGCCTATAGCCCAAATGCCAGGGTCCCCAAAATTTCAAGGATACGGTAACGCAATCCACGGATAATTCAGAAAGTTATATTCTATATGACGCGAACGATAAGCTGTACGTTCAACAGTGCCCTCATACCAGCTTTTTGAACACAAAAGCTCCCAACTCGTAGCTGACCACGCGATCATCGTCGTCAAACTTAAAGAGGGCGATTTCTCCAGCTGCACGTCCACCGAGGACGAGCCATTCATTCTCCTTGGCGGTCGGTTCGAGAGTTGCCGGGGCGTGTAGGGAATACGCAACTCCACCGTGGGCCACAAGTCGTAGGCTACCGTCACGCATCTCAATGTTCACGTCAATGCCCGGCTCAGCGCGGTAATGACCGATGAAGCACTGTAATGCCTCTGGTGTTGGTTCAAGCGTTGGTTGTTCTGGTACAGGCTGCACCGCTTCGTCGGCATTCAGTACCATCTCAAGCACCTCTTGCGCTATCTCAAGACCACCGTGCGGGGGCCACATATTGATGAGAACAACCGCACCCGTTTTACTCGGAACATGAAACCATACCTGTGTTCCAAAGCCGTGAATCCCACCGCCGTGATTGTGATAGACATGGTTACCGATGCGGGTTGCCCGCCAGCCTAGGCACTGCCCCGCCGACCAATCCGGCTCGACGTATTGCGGATGTTGAATTTCTACGAGTGTTTGCCCCTTGAGCACCTGTGCTCCCCGGCGATCGCCGCCATCGGTTTGGAATTGGAACGACACCCACTTTGCCAAGTCGCTGACGGTGGAATGCAGTTGCCCCGCCGATGAAATTCCTTTCAGGTGGGCGTAGAGAGCACGTTCAGGACGGTCTTGGTAAGGTGTCGGATTATAGCCGACGAAGAAGTGAGGACGCAATTTGTCCGTGAGGTCAAAGACCGTGGACGTTAGACCAAGTGGATCGATAATATTGGTGTGAACGTACTCGGTATATGACGTACCGGTGAGTCGATATACCACCTCGCCAAGTAACCCAAATGCGAGGTTTGAGTATTTGAAGGCGGAGTCTTGTGGGATAACAATCCCTGTCTCCGGCAGTTTGTCAAGCATCTCCTCACTGCTTGGGAAGTCGAGAGCGTTCCAACCGGGCGTCGGGGACTCGGTGACTAATCCGGAGCGGTGCGTCAGCAATCGTCGGAGCGTCACGCCTTCAACATCGCCGCGGATAGCGCGAGCCAAAGCGAATTCGGGAATGTGCTGCGTCAGTGGATCTTCCAGTGTGAGCCTCCCCTGATCCCGCAACTGCATAACCGCAGTTGTCGTGAAGGTCTTCGTCACTGAAGCGATACGGGCAATCGTGTTTTCGGTAGGTGTTTGACCCGAATCGAGATCCGCTGCACCGAACCCGCCGAACCAAACGAGTTCTTGATCACGGATAATGCCGAGTGCCATGCCGGGAAGCCTATATTTTGCAACCTTTGTTTCTGCCAAGCGTTCGATGTCTGGTATCAAGGTTTGGAGAACACAATCTGCCATTCGTAATCTCCCTATTCTGTTGATTGAGGTTTGGGTCCCGTCAAAACCGCTTCCGGACTTGCACCGACAAGGTTGTGATACACCTCCGGATCGGTCGCACCCTCTGTCGCAATGAGGACGATCCGGCTGTTACAATCAAGCTCAAGCTGCTGACGCAGATTTTCATCGCGGCTTGCTGCCAGAAATCCTGCCCAAGCTGCAATCCCTGTCTCACCAATGACGACCGGGGAATCTCCACCGACACCTGCCGCTGCTTGCCGTATGGCGTCAACAGCCGCTTCGTCAGGGATAGTAAGAAAAGCGAAAGCACCATCCCTGAGAATACTCCACGCTTGGGGCGAAGCCGATTCGACAACCAGTCCGTCCATAACTGACCGCCCATCCCCGCTGACGGTTGTAGCCCTGTTTTTGACCATGCTTTGATATAGGCAGTCAGACGTGGTGGGTTCAACAACAACTACCCGCGGATGGTTGCTCGCATATCGCTCCCACAAATGCCCGCAGGTCGCACCAGCAAATCGACCGCCACCGCCGGGGATAAAGACATGGGTGGGGGGGGGAGCGTTGATGAACTGTTGCACGATTTCGTCCGCAACCATTGCGTAGCCCTGCATAATCTCGCTGGCAACGTGGGGATAGTCGGCGGACTTGTCATCCGAGATGACAAAATAGCCTAATGTCTTAGCATCCGCATAGGAGCGTTGGACCGCTCGGTCATAGTTTCCCGGCACCCGTACCACCTCTGCGCCGTAGGCAGCAATCGCTGCCTCCCTGCCGGCACTGACGCCATCGTTCATGTAAATGGCACACCCACAACCGAACATACGGGCACCCCAAGCCAACGCTCGCCCGTGATTACCCGACGTTGCCGCCGAGACGACAATCCCTGGCGTCACCGATTCATACTTCCGATCTATCAAGTCTTGCGTCGTAACTGTTTCCACACCTATGGCTTTTTTGATTTCACCTTTCAACACGGATAGCATTGCGTAGACGGGCCCCGTTGGTTTGAAACTCCCCACCTCGAATCGATATCCCTCGTGCTTGCACCACAGGGCCTCGACACCGCTCGCCGAAGCAAGACCATTCAACGCCATCAGCGGCGTCGGTCTATAACCGGGCAGGTTTGTAACCTCTGCTTCCACATCGGCAAAGGCGTCCTGGTTCAGTAATGCTTTTTGTGCTGGCCCGTAGTCTGCTGGAGGGTGAACCTGTGTGTTAATAAAAAGATTGGTCCGGTATGTATTCATCATGTTTGTCTCTAAGAGTGTGGCTCATGTTAAGAAATCGTGCAACAGCCTCCGAGTTTTTTCTTCAAAACTTGGTTTCTCTTCGTGCTTTATTATTGTCTAAATCGCGGATTCAACAAATGACTGACGCAGATTGCACGGATACAGGTATTGGTCTCAGATGGCAGATGAGGCAAGATGCCCGACCGACGGGGTTGGCAGTTTAATGGAAGTTGAGCGTTAGCGAAGCAATATGCCATAACGGTTGTGTGGTTTACGGCACGCGGAGTGTGCCTACTACTTTCTTACTTTGTATTACAGCGATATTACTCGGCCTTCACCGCGCGGGTCAGTGCCCCCGGATTGGACAGTCGGATCATCCGAAAGCACAATCGCATGGCCGGGCCCGCCAATGCCTGACTGTGTGTCAACCTGATGCCCCCGTTCTCGCAACTCTTCGAGCACATCCGCACCGGCGCGCTCTTCGACGCCAATCGGCTCTGCACCTTCATTGTGTACGCGAGGTGCATCTAAGGCTTCTTGAGCGGTCATTTGCAGATCAATGAGGTTCACCGAGATACTGAGCTGATTGTTCGGAATAGTGCGCCCACCGGGAATACCGTAAGTAGCGAAGGGAGCGTCGTTCCGCAACGCGAGCATCGGTGCCATGTTATGCAACGGGCGTTTGCCGGGCGCGATGGAGTTAGCAAACCCCGGTCGCGGATCGAAACGACCGACCCCGTGACCGAACAGCAGTCCTGTCCCCGGTACAGTAACCATTGAGCCAAATCCGCCGCCATGCGTTTGTGTGAGGCTCACCATATTTCCACGGCTATCCGCTGTGGAGATGTGGCTGGTGCAATTGAGCGGCTCATAATACACAATTTTCCCCGGCTTTGGTGATTTCAGTCCCTCTTTCAGCTGCGGCATGAATTTAGTGACGAATGAATCCGAAAGCTCCTCTGAGACATCAATCTCCACAAAATCGGGATCGCCAAATAGACTGAGCCGCTCGCACCAACCGATTTTCATCGCTTCGGCGAGGAGGTGTGTTCGCTCAACGAGAGAGGTACTTCCAACGTCATACGGTTCAATTAATCGAAGTATCTGCAAGGTGGTCAATCCCCCGGCAGCGAGCGGGGCTGTATAGACCCGATATCCCCGATAACTGATTTCGTACGGCTCAAGCACCCGCGGTGTATAACGCTGAAAATCTTCAACGGTCAAGCATCCACCACTTTCTTGGATGTAATCGGCGATGTTTTGTGCGATACTACCTTGGTAGAAGGCGAGGGATCCACCTTCGGCGACGGTTTCTAGTGTTCGAGCGAGATCGGGGTTTGTAAGCCGTTCACCCGGCTTCGGCGGACGACCGTTTTTCAGAAAAACACGCGCGGTCTCTGGGAACTCCTGACGCCAGCGTTCCGCGTTACCAGCTATGCCGTTTCGATTAGCGGTGTTGGGGATAAATCCGTAACGGGCGGATCGGATAGCCGGTTTAACCGCTTCGGTGAGGGGCATGGATCCAAATTGCTGGAGTGCCAAACATAATCCTGCTACCACGCCGGGGACGCCGACTGCCAAGGGGCCGTGGAGATTAACTCTCCCTGGCACCCGGTAGCCTGCTGGGGTATCGGTTTTTTCGATGGTGAACATCTGATCCGACGCAGCGGCAGGAGCCACTGTATTGTAGTCAATGGCGACAACTTTTTGCTGATCCGCCAAGTAGATGACCATACATCCGCCATAACCCGCTACGCCGTTGTGGCTCGGTTCAACGACTCCTTCGGTGAAAGCAGCCGCGACAGCAGCATCCACCGCGTTGCCGCCCAATTGAAGGATATTCATACCAGCATTGGCGGTCCTAGGGTGAGGCCCAACTACAGTGCCGTACTTTCGTTGAGGTAGTTTCATACAGGATTTCCTTTCATCTAATTCAAAATCGTTTGAGGGGGCGGATTATACTCGCTTATCAAGTTCTATCAAATTCGGACATTTGAACCGGTACATTCCGTTCGGCACTCAGTTTAGCCGCTTCAATCACCGCCATCGAGTGACGCACGGAGTGACCACTCGCATCGGGTTTACGGCCTTCGAGGCAGCAGGTCGCAAACTCTCGTATCTGGTTGGACATGCCTTCTCGGCTCGATCCTTCTACCGACACTTCCTTTCCGTTGACGGTCAACTTATCGCCTGTTAGCATCATTGAACCTGTGCTGCCGACGATGTACTGATCGTGGGCACTGGTGTGACAGACAACCGTTTGCGATAGTACGCTCACTGCGCCATTTTCATGCGTCATCATGGCGGTATAGGAGTCTTTTTGTCCCCGGTACAGATCGGTACTCTCTGACCCTTGGGCGTAGACCTGCCTTACAGGCGAATTAAGATACCAGTGTAGAATGTCGTATTCATGGGGCCCAAAGCAGTAGAGGACGCAAATTCCCCCCATCTCCAGATCGAGATACCAATGTCGAGAGTCGCTCCCCGCTGGTGTTGGGTTGAAATAGCTGTACCGCCGCCGTATCAGGTGTCCCACCTGCCCAATTTCTCCGTCAACCAACATATTCCGTATCATACGGTTTACCGGGTAGTACCGCATCACTTGACCCACCATCAGAATCTTTCCGGCTCGATCGCAGGCATCGGTCATCCGATCGCAATCTGCCAGCGTCAATGCCATCGGCTTTTCCACCAACACATGTTTCCCCGCCGCCGCTGCCGTAACCACCTGATCGGCGTGTAAGGAGTGAGGTGTACAGACATGCACCGCCTCCACCCGCGCATCGTCTAAAAGCGGTTCAAGCGCTGTATAAGCACTAGCACTAAACTCCTCCGCTGCTGCACCCGCTCGGTCGGTATCTACATCCATAACTGCGACCAGCCGGATGTTATCATTTGCTTCGATTGCGTTCATATGCGATCGAGCAATCCCTCCTGCGCCGATAACGCCCACCGACAGTACATCGCTCATACGCTATCTCCTCAACTGAAATCTTTCTATATTCTACAAACCTGTGCCCAAAAGCCGGAATAGGAGTTCATTATACGGATATATGAACCTGCGTCAATTAAAAAATAGTGCTGACATTTTGCCAAATCACTTTCCGCTGGATCTCGTTCACAAAATCATCTATAATGTTGTTGACCGACGCAAATCTCAAATCTCAAGGTTCATTTACGACTGACAATAGGAGGAATCACGATGGTAAACGGATACTTGACAGAGGAGCAACGCAAACACTGGGATGAACAAGGCTATCTCATTGTGAAACAGGTGCTGTCCCCCGAAGAGGTCCACACTCTTTTGGACGCTGTCGATCCGGTTATTGAAGCCTATGTTCGGGAACAGTATAGTTCGGATGCTCCCCAGTTTGGCCAAGGAGCTTTCACCATCATTCGGGCGATTGAAAGAACGGATGCGCTGGACCTCTTGACAGACCATCCCAACATCTTTGGAACGATTCTCGCATTAATGGGGCCCTACCTCCAGATTATGGGGACGCAAATCTACACTCGACATCCCAGCGATGCCCCTTTGCTGGGTTTCCATACGGATGCCGGCCCTTCGCTACAACAGATTCACCCCCACCCCCAAAGCCTCCCGCTGCAATTTAAGGTTCAGTTTTTCCTGACCGATGTATCGCAGCCGGACAGCGCGAATTTCATGCTAGTGCCGGGCAGTCACCGAAAACCTTTCCCTGAACACCCGGAACCGGAATTTCTCCCAGAAGGAGCGATTCAAGTGCTTGCCGAACCGGGCGATGCTGTCATCTTTCCATGGGCACAGTGGCACTCGGTTGGACCGAATAAAACCGATCAGATTCGTAAGAGTGTCACCTTCCGTTACGGCCAGATGTGGAGCCGTCCCTACGATTACGAGACCCTGCCGCCGCATGTGCTGGAGCGAATGACACCTCGTCGGAAGCGCTTGTTCGGATACATGGGTGAAAATTATCACCCGACCGATTACTTCAAGCCGCATGACCAACTAGAGGTTATCCTTGGTGATGAGTGGAAGCTGGAGGCGTGAACTGTGAGCAGGAACTGAAAATTCGCCATTGCTATCATGCTTTGGGGTGCACTCCGGTTGAGCCGGAGAGCTGAGAATATACCCTTTAGACCTGATCTGGATAATACCAGCACGCTGTCAACTTAAATGGATACAAAATAAGATAGGTTTGACCTACCATGGGGTAAATGATGCAAGAATTACAACGGATTTGGACGCTACCCTTCATAATTCTAGCGATATTCGGGGTAATTTTCTTTATCTTGTATAGATACCCATCTACTGGAGCAGATCAGCCTGCTCGTGCAAATCAGAAATTTGATGTTTCTGTACACGGAACTACTGAAGCATCATTAGACGCCTCTCCGCCTACCGATGATTTGGGGACAGACCCGATGTTGGAGATAATTGCGCCTATAGTCGAAGGCGTTGATTCCTTCACCGCAGCCAAAAGGTTAAAAAGAAACGGATTTCCGGATTACGCCCGGCAATATGCCCGGAAGGCGGTGGCGGAAAATCCAGGGGCTTTTGAGGAACTTCTCTTCTTGGCTCAATTGCTCCCTCTTGATGAAGAAAATGGAAGAGAAGCCCTCTTTCGACGATTGGTCAGGATGGATTCGACTTCTGTGGATGCCCTGTATGGACTCGGAACAACAATCAATACCGACCAGCCAGCGGAGTCTATTCCCTATCTCAAAGCGGCGATTGCGGCAGACCCGTCGCACGGTTCGGCGTATCGTGCCTTAGGTGGAAGTTACGAAAGATTGGGCATGTATGATGAAGCATTAGCGGCTTATAAGAAGGGATCTAAGTTGCCTCCCCCTGGATTTGACATTCGTAGGTGGCATCCTACAGTACCTCTTATGCATATTCAAGCGATTGAGGCAGGAAACCCTATCTTTAAGCCGATCCAACGTGAGTTTCAGAAACAATTGCCTGAAGAATCTGCTCCTGAAGAAACGTTTCAGGAGGCAGAGCCCCCACCGGCTCCGCCTGAAGGAACTGGTCATGAAACCGGATTTAATGACGAGCCGGGAGACTTCACGCCGCCAAGCGAAAACAGGGAAGTAAGCGCAGCGGACCAACGAGCCATCGAGGAGCTGATTCAAATCATTGAAGAATACGAAGCGTCGCTAAGCAGCCCGTCAGATCCATCCACTATCGTTGAGGGACGGCTTGCAGACCTAGAGCGTTCTATCGAATCTCGTCCGAATCGGGCAGAGAGTTATCTAAGGTTGGCGCGGGCATACCAAAAAGTGGGCGAAGATGAGAAAGCCGCAGCAGTTTACCGACAGGCGAGGGAGCGTTTCCCTGAGGATAAAGCGGTTCGGCGGGAATCAGATTTGGACGCTACCCCTCATAATTCTATCGGTATTCGGAGTAATTTTCTTTATCTTGTATAGACAACCATTGACTTTGGACGAAGACGAGAATCTGATAGGAGAAGTAACACCGCCTGAAATGGAAACAATGCCTTCAGAGCACTCACTTTCAACCGGAGCAGATCAGCCTACCCGTGCAAATCGGAAATCTGGTGTTTCTGTACACGGAACTACTGAAGCATCATTAGACGCCTCTCCGCCTACCGATGATTCTGCAATAGACCCGATGTTGGAGATAATTACGCCTATAGTCGAAGGCGTTGATTCCTTCACCGCAGCCAAGGGGTTGAAAAGAAACGGATTTCTGGATTACGCCCGGCAATATGCCCGGAAGGCGGTGGCGGAAAATCCAGGGGCTTTTGAGGAACTTCTCTTATTGGGTCAACTGCTCCCTCTTGATGAAGAAAATGGAAGAGAAGCCATCTTTCGACGATTGTTTGACATGAATCCAGTCTCTGTGGATGTATTATATGGCCTGGGAGTAACAATCTACTATGACCAGCCGGCAGAGGCTATCTCCTATCTCAAAGCTGCCATTGCGGCAGACCCGTCGCACGGTTCGGCGTATCACAATTTGGGAAAGAGCTATGAAAGACTAGGCATGTATGATGAAGCATTAGCGGCTTTTAAGAAGAGTTGTAAGTTGCCTCCCCCTGGAGTTGATATTCGTAGGTGGCATCCTACAGTACCTCTTATGCATATTCAAGCGATTGAGGCAGGAAACCCTATCTTTAAGCCGATCCAACGTGAGTTTCAGAAACAATTGCCTAAAGAATCTGCTCCTGAAGACACGTTTCCCGGATCACCGTTTCAGGAGGCAGAGCCCCCACCGGCTCCGCCTGAAGGAACTAGTCGTGAAACAGGATTTAATGACGAGCCGGGAGACTTCACGCCGCCAAGCGAGAACTGGGTGGAACAATGATGAGTTGGAAAACTATAATGCGTCTGCTGACGATGAAGAGGGCCCAGGAAGTAATATTCATGATGGCGACAACTTCTCTGTTTTTACGGAATATCGGGGGTTTATAATGGAGGGAAGTCACGACCGACTAGATCCCTCAAAGAAAGATCTATTGATAAATGTTAATACTACTGGCAGTCTAACTGGTATAGGAGATGCAAGTAATCTACCAAGTGAGATACGTCCCCGTCCAATTGACTCTAATGAACACTCAGGTTATCCGAACTACTTCGTGAATTTCAAGGGAACTGATGTGCCCGGACACCGCTCTCAGAAAGTAGTAAAAGTGTTAGAGGATAACATTACGGAGAATCCAGATAATCTTGGTTTTACCTTTTACATAGGTTGGCCAATTCCAGCCGAGGAGCCAGATGAATATATCCCTAATGAAGTTAGGGACTGTTTTATCTATACCCTTGGAATCGATAACCTATATAGTTCGCAATCGGATCGAGCTGCAGCAAGAAAGAACGTCGTTGGTCATGAGATAGGCCATACCATCAACCTAACTCACTGTACCCATAATTCATGCATTATGGATATATTGATACTGCCCGCAGCCCGTAGTGATAACTATGGATCGGATCATGCGACCAACTTTCAGGGGTACAAACTCAGAGAAGATTAGCCTTCTCACCAGGGGTGTAATCTGTCTCACGCGGACGCATCACCCCTTCTGGTTAAATGGAATCACTTGCTGCTATGCCCTATTTTAGCACAACCGTTTATCTCGGAAAATTGAGGTATTTAAGAAGGAGAGATTATGATGCGCCAGCACCGATTGATTTTAATAGTTCTTGTCGCTGCACTCGTTGTATTCATAGTGGTTTTGTTCTCCCTAAAGAGCCCCCAATCCACTTTGGACAATGGCAGCCTCTCCTCTCCAGAAATGGTCTTGCCTGAAATGGAAGTTGAGCTGTCAACGCGGTCGGTAAAAAATAACCGAGCAAATTCAAGTACAAACCGGGGATCTCGTGTTTCTGCAGATACAGTTATCGAAACGTCAAAATCGACTTCCCCTCTCGTTGGTGAGAGGACAACAAATCTTGAACGAGAAAGATTAGCGTCCTTGTTCAAGGGGGAGTCTCCGTTGAGCGTAGCCAAGAAACTCAGAGAAGCAGGTGAATGGAATTACGCCCGAGAATATGCACGGCTGGCTGTAGCAGAAAATCCAGATTCTTTTGAAGCACTGCTGTTATTGGGAAAACTTCTTCCTCACGAAGGAGATGAGAGACAAGCAATTTTCCGGCGATTAGTTGAAACAGACCCGACCTCTGTCGAGGCATTATATGGACTGGGACAAACACTCAGGATTAATAATCAACCACGAGAAGCGGCCTTCTATCTTGAAGCCGCTATTGCAGAAGATCCATCGGATAGTACAGCACATTACGTGTTAGGGAAGAGTTATGAGGGAATGGGGCGATATGATGAAGCGTTGGTGTCCTATAAGAAAGCCTTTGAGATTAGTCAAGGCCTGGTGACCCTCGCCCATATTCGAGCGATTGAAGCCGGGAATCCTCGCATAAAACCGTTGCCATCTGAAACACCAGAGTCCAAAGAGCTTCCTTTTAAAGGAATACCTCCTCAAGCACCACCGCAAGAAAATACGCCTCCCATTCCCAACGCGCCTTCGGGTTTGGAACGTAAAACAGGCTTCGATGAATCGCTTCTCGAAGAACTGCCTTCTCCCTAAAGATGGCGAAGCAGCCGCAGCGGACCAACAAGCCATCGAGGAGCTGATTCAGATCATCGAAGAATACGAAGCTCAGCTAATGAGCAAGTCAGACTCAGTCGCTGTAGCTGAGGGGCAGCTTGCAGACCTAGAACGTTCTATCGAATCTCGTCCGAATCCGGCGGAGAGTTATTTAAGGTTAGCGCGGGCTTACCAAGAAACGGGCGAAGATGAGAAAGCCGCAGCAGTCTACCGACAGGCGAGGGAACGTTTCCCTGAAGATGAGCGAATTCAACGAGAGTCAGAGGCGTTTGAGGCGGAGCCTGAACGTCCGCTAGAACGTTCCGATCAAGAAGAAAATTGATTGAATTAACAGAGTTTTTGGAATTTTCCCGATAGTCAATCTTAGTCAAAATTGAATGATGCAAAAATTACAACCGATTTGGACACTACCCCTCATAATTCTATCGGTATTTGGGGTAATTTTCTTTATCTTGTATAGGCAACCATCTACTTTGGATAAGGGCAAGGATTTGACAAAAGAAATTCCAGTGCCTAAAATGGAAAGTCAGCCTTCAGAACAGCTACTTTCAAGCAAGTTGGATCAGACTGTCCGTGCAAATCGGAAATCTGGTGTTTCTGTACACGGAACTACTGAAGCATCATTAGACGCCTCTTCGCCTACCGATGATTCTGGGATAGACCCGATGTTGGAGATAATTGCGCCTATAGTCGAAGGCGTTGATTCCTTCACCGCAGCCAAAAGGTTAAAAAGAAACGGATTTCTGGATTACGCCCGGCAATATGCCCGGAAGGCGGTAGCAGAAAATCCCGAATCTTTTGAAGCACTTCTTTTATTGGCTCAATTGCTATCTCACGATGGAAATGAGAGAGAGGCAACTTTTCGGCGATTGGTCGGGATGGATTCCACTTCTGTGGATGCCCTGTATGGACTCGGGCAAACGCTCTCCTACAGCAAGCCAGCAGAAGCTATTCCCTATCTCAAAGCCGTCATTGAGTCAGATCCGTTGTATCGTCCTGTGTATCACGTCTTGGGCAAGAGTTATCAAAGACTAGGGAGGTATGATGAAGCATTAACGGCTCATAAAATAGCTTATGATATTAGTCATAGCCCCCGGACTTTGAGGTATATCCAAGCCATCGAATCTGGGAATCCGATTATTAAGCCCTTGCAGCGTGAGTTTCAGAAACAATTGCCGGCAGAAGCCGCTCCTGAAGACACGTTTCCCGAATCACCGTTTCAGGAGGCAGAGCCCCCACCGGCTCCGCCTGAAGGAACTGGTCGTGACACCCGATTTAATGACGAGCCGGGAGACTTCACGCCGCCAAGCGAAAACAGGGAAGCAAGCGCAGCGGACCAACGAGCCATCGAGGAGCTGCTTCAGATCATTGAAGAGTACGAAGCGTCACTAAGCAGCCAGTCAGATCGATCCGCTGCCGTTGAGGGACGTCTTGCAGACCTAGAGCGTTCTATCGAATCTCGTCCGAATTGGGCGGAGAGTTATCTAAGGTTGGCGCGGGCATACCAAGAAGCGGGCGAAGATGAGAAAGCCGCAGCAGTTTATCGACAGGCAAGGGAGCGTTTCCCTGACGATAAAGCGGTTCAGCGGGAATCAGAGGCGTATCGGGAACGCTACTCGTCCCAACGTCCTGATGAAGATGCATCGGAAGAAGACGAAGAACGGTGAACCTTCAGTTTCTCACGACATCGAGAGAAGGACGCGCCGGCCTATACCTTAATAGCTGAAACTGAAAATTCGCCATTGCTATCATGCTTTGGGGTGCACTCCGGTTGAGCCGGAGAGCTGAGAATATACCCTTTAGACCTGATCTGGATAATACCAGCGTAGGGAAATATGAGTTTCAGAGTAAAGAGCAACGTTCGTTGTTCCTGACTTGTATTGTTGAGCCGTTTTCCTTATGTAGGGAGGCGGTTTTTTTTCGATCGACGTTTGCTTACCACATAGGAGGTTGAGACGATGAAGACGGGCATCAACCACATGGGATACACGATGGCAACAGAACCTACCAAGCATCGTATCAACGGCGATGTTTCTGTACACGGAACTACTGAAGCATCATTAGACGCCTCTCCGCCTACCGATGATTCTGGGATAGACCCGATGTTGGAGATAATTGCGCCTATAGTCGAAGGCGTTGATTCCTTCACCGCAGCCAAAAGGTTAAAAAGAAACGGATTTCTGGATTACGCCCGGCAATATGCCCGGAAGGCGGTGGCGGAAAACCCCGAATCTTTTGAAGCACTTCTCTTATTGGGCCAATTGCTACCTCACGATGGAAATGAGAGGGAGGCAACTTTTCGGCGACTGGTCGGGATTAAATTGGAGATTCTGTAAATAGCTCCATGGATGGGTAGACGCTAAAACAATTCATTGGCACAAAAAATTCTAATATGGTATAATTTTTCTTGCATTTTAGGTTTATTTATTTTATTATCATCAATGTCATGGCATTTTGTGTCTGTGAAGCTGATGGGCAATAACCCGTTCTTAAAACGCTAAAGAAAGAATCAATATGCAACAGCGAGTGATGTTTAGCATTTTATTAGTTATGTTAGGAATGATTATGGAGTCACTTGCTGCTATGCCCTATTTTAGCACAACCGTTTATCTCAGAAAGTTGGGGTATTTAACAAGGAGAGATTATGATGCGCCAGCACCGATTGATCTTGATAGTTATTGTCGCTGCACTCGCTGTATTCATAGTGGTTTTGTTCTCCCTAAAGAGCCCCCAACCCACTTTGGATAATGGCAGCCTCTCCTCTCCAGAAGTGGTCTTGCCTGAGGAAGTGCCCTTCTATCTTGAAGCCGCTATTGCAGAAGATCCATCGGATAGTACAGCACATTACGTGTTAGGGAAGAGTTATGAGGGAATGGGGCGATATGATGAAGCGTTGGTGTCCTATAAGAAAGCCTTTGAGATTAGTCAAGGCCTGGTGACCCTCGCCCATATTCGAGCGATTGAAGCCGGGAATCCTCGCATAAAACCGTTGCCATCTGAAACACCAGAGTCCAAAGAGCTTCCTTTCAAAGGAATGCCTCCTCAACCACCACCGCAAGAAAATACGCCTCCCACTCCCGACGCGCCTTCGGGTTTGGAACGTAAAACAGGCTTCGATGAATCGCTTTTTGAAGAACCGCCTTCTCCCAAAGATGGAGAAGCAACCGCAGCGGACCAACGAGCCATCGAGGAGCTGATTCAAATCATTGAAGAGTACGAAGCGTCGCTAAGCAGCCAGTCAGATCCATCCACTATCGTTGAGGGATGGCTTGCAGACCTAGAGCGTTCTATTGAATCCCGACCCAATCGGGCGGAGAGTTATCTAAGGTTGGCGCGGGCATACCAAAAAGTGGGCGAAGATGAGAAAGCCGCAGCAGTTTACCGACGGGCGAGGGAACGTTTCCCTGAAGATGAACGAGTTCAACGAGAGTTTGAGGCGGAGCCTGAACGTCTGCTAGAACGTTCTGATGAAGAGGAAAACTGATTGAATTAACAGAGTTTTTGGAATTTTCCCGATAGTCAATCTTAGTCAAAATTGAATGATGCAAAAATTACAACGGATTTGGACACTACCCCTCATAATTCTATCGGTATTCGGGGTAATTTTCTTTATCTTATATAGACAACCATCGACTTTGGACAAAGACGAGAATCTGATAGGAGAAGTAACACTACCTGAAATGGAAACAACGCCTTCAGAACCCTCACTTTCAACCGGAGCAGATCAGCCTGCTCGTGCAAATCAGAAATCTGGTGTTTCTGTACATGGAACTACTGAAGCATCATTAGACGCCTCTCCGCCTACCGATGATTTGGGGACAGACCCGATGTTGGAGATAATCGCGCCTATAGTCGAAGGCGTTGATTCCTTCACCGCAGCCAAGGGGTTGAAAAGAAGCGGGTTTCTGGATTACGCCCGGCAATATGCCCGGAAGGCGGTGGCGGAAAATCCAGGGGCTTTTGAGGAACTTCTCTTACTGGGTCAACTGCTCCCTCCTGATGAAGAAAATGGAAGAGAAGCAATCTTTCGACGATTGGTCGAGATGGATTCCACTTCTGTGGATGTTCTGTATGGACTCGGAACAACAATCAACACCGCCCAGCCAGCGGAGTCTATTCCCTATCTCAAAGCGGCTATTGCGGCAGACCCGTCGCACGGTTCGGCGTATCGTGCCTTAGGTGAAAGTTACGAAAGATTGGGCATGTATGATGAAGCATTAGCGGCTTATAAGAAGGGATCTAAGTTACCTCCCCCTGGATTTGACATTCGTAGGTGGCATCCTGTAGTGTCTCTTATGCATATTCAAGCGATTGAGGCAGGAAACCCTATCTTTAAGCGGATCCAAGGTGAATCTCAGAGACAATTGCCTGAAAAATCTGCTCCTGAAGACACGTTTCCCGAATCACCGTTTCAGGAGGCAGAGCCCCCACCGGCTCCGCCTGAAGGAACTGGTCGTGAAACCGGACTTAATGACGAGCCGGGAGACTCCACGCCGCCCAGCGAAAGCAGGGAAGCAAGCGCAGCAGACCAACGATCCATCGAGGAGCTGATTCAAATCATTGAAGAGTACGAAGCGTCGCTAAGCAGCCCGTCAGACCCATCCGCTGCCGTTGAGGGACAGCTTGCAGACCTAGAGCGTTCTATCGAATCTCGTCCGAATCGGGCGGAGAGTTATCTAAGGTTGGCGCGGGCATACCAAGAAACGGGCGAAGATGAGAAAGCCGCAGCAGTTTACCGACAGGCGAGGGAGCGTTTCCCTGACGATAAAGCGGTTCGGCGGGAATCAGAGGCGTATCGGGAACGCTACTCGTCCCAACGTCCTGATGAAGATGCCTCGGAAGAAGACGAAGAACGGTGAACCTTCAGTTTCTCACGACATCGAGAGAAGGACGCGCCGGCCTATACCTTAATAGCTGAAACTGAAAATTCGCCATTGCTATCATGCTTTGGGGTGCACTCCGGTTGAGCCGGAGAGCTGAGAATATACCCTTTAGACCTGATCTGGATAATACCAGCGTAGGGAAATATGAGTTTCAGAGTAAAGAGCAACGTTCGTTGTTCCTGACTTGTATTGTTGAGCCGTTTTCCTTATGTAGGGAGGCGGTTTTTTTTCGATCGACGTTTGCTTACCACATAGGAGGTTGAGACGATGGCCACTGAAAAATCGAGTGAATTTTTCCCAAATAGCAAAAGAGTCTATGTTTCTGGCATCCGGCATAAAGAGATGCGTGTGCCTTTTCGCGAAATCGCGCTCCAACCCACACAGTCATTTAACGGTGAAATGGAAGTCAACGAACCACTGCGTGTTTATGACACGAGCGGACCGTGGGGAGATGATTCGCAATCGTGCGATAGCCAGCACGGATTATCCCCGTTACGAGCGGATTGGATTCAGGCACGCGGCGATACCGAAAAATATGAGGGGCGCGAGGTTCAACCGCAGGACAACGGTTATCTGACTCGGGGGCACGCACAGTATGCCAGCCGGCGTGAAAAACAGAAAGGTCGTTTGGAATACTTTCCGGGCTTAAAACGGAAGCCGCTCCGTGCAAAAGCGGAGGGCTGTGTGACCCAGATGCATTATGCTAGACGGGGGATTGTTACACCAGAGATGGAATTTATCGCCGTCCGCGAGAATTTAGGTAGGGCTGAGGCGTATGAAGCACTTATGAGTGAGTCGGCTCCCCGGAATCACTTGAACCACCAACACCCCGGCGAATCTTTTGGTGCGTTTATTCCCGATTTCATTACGCCTGAATTTGTTCGCGACGAGGTCGCACGTGGACGTGCAATCATCCCAGCGAATATCAATCACCCTGAAAGCGAACCGATGATTATCGGTCGAAACTTCTTGGTGAAAATCAACGCAAATATCGGCAATTCCGCAGTCGCCTCCTCGATTGAAGAAGAGGTGGAAAAGATGCGATGGGCGACGAAATGGGGTGCCGATACCGTCATGGATTTGTCAACGGGGAAAAATATCCATGAGACCCGTGAGTGGATCCTTCGCAATTCTGCGGTGCCGATTGGTACAGTTCCGATCTACCAAGCCCTTGAAAAAGTGGGAGGTAAGGCGGAAGAACTAACGTGGGAGGTTTATCGGGATACCCTAATCGAACAAGCCGAGCAAGGCGTTGACTACTTTACTATTCATGCCGGGGTGCGCCTGCCATACATTCCGCTCACGGCGAATCGTTCCTGCGGGATTGTATCGCGTGGGGGGAGTATCATGGCGAAATGGTGCCTATCCCATCATCGTGAAAGCTTCCTTTACACCCATTTCCGCGAGATTTGCGAGATTATGAAGACCTACGATGTCTCCTTCTCGCTCGGCGATGGTTTGCGTCCCGGTGCCCTCGCAGACGCAAACGATGCGGCTCAAATTGCCGAATTGGAAACCTTGGGCGAACTCACGAAGATTGCTTGGGAGTCAGATTGTCAGGTAATGATTGAGGGCCCCGGACACATACCGATGCAGCTGATCAAAGAGAATATGGATCTGGAGCTCAAACACTGTTATGACGCGCCCTTCTACACCCTTGGTCCATTAACAACCGATATAGCCCCCGGCTATGACCACATCACCAGCGCAATCGGCGCGGCGATGATCGGTTGGTTCGGTTGTGCGATGCTCTGTTACGTTACACCGAAAGAGCATCTGGGACTGCCGAATAAAAAGGATGTTAAAGATGGCGTTATCGCCTACAAGATTGCGGCGCACGCTGCGGACCTTGCCAAGGGGCATCCCGGTGCCCAAGAGCGCGATAATGTCCTCTCAAAGGCGCGCTTTGAGTTCCGGTGGGAAGATCAGTTCAATTTGAGTCTCGATCCGGAGACCGCTCGTGAGTTTCACGATGAAACTCTGCCGCAAGAGGGTGCGAAAAAGGCACATTTCTGCTCGATGTGCGGTCCCCATTTCTGCTCGATGAAGATTACGGAAGATGTCCGTCAGTACGCGCGGGAAAAGGGTGTCACGGAGGAGGAAGCACTCCAACTGGGCATGGCGGAAAAGAGCGATGAATTTAAGCAAACGGGTTCAGAAGTATACTCCTCCGCTGCGGATTAAAAAATCAGAAGGAACAAACACTGGTTTGCCCGCACTTGCCGAAAAGCCGTTTTCCTCCGCGTAACATGGGAAAACGGCTTTTTTCATTCTTTTAGCTCAGGACTTATGTCCTTTAGCAATTACAGGTTGTGACAAGTTTATCCGGAAGCGCATCACCCATTACGTTTCAGATTTCACACAATAGGAGACACAATCATGTCCAAAACCTATCGTGCAGGACTCGTTGGATGCGGCGGCATGGGACGCCACCATCTCCGCGTTCTCAACGACTTACCCCAATTTGAACTCGTCGCGCTCTGCGATATTTTCCCTGATGCTGTCAATCAATCTGGGGACGAATATGGCGTCGAAGCGCGTTATCTCGATTTTGATCAGATGTACGACGAGGCAAATTTAGACCTCGTCACTGTCGCTACACAGACGCGAGGCCATCATGCCCCAGTGGTTACAGCATTACGGCGAGGGATTTCCGTCTTGTGCGAGAAACCGATTGCCATTGACCTCGTTGAAGCGGATGATATGGTCGCCGCCGCAGAAAGGTCCGGCGCGAAGATTGCTATCAATCAACAGAACCATGTCAACCCCGGCATCCGGAAAGCGCAGGCGATGGTGGGAGAGGGCATTATCGGCGATGTTGTCTTGGTGCGTGGGAGAAACAAAGCCGGGCGCAAAAGTGGGAATGAGTTCATGGAGATGGGGACACATGTCGCCGACATGATGCTCTGCTTCGGTGGGACTCCGGAGTGGTGTTCGGGAACGGTTTACAACGAGGACCAACCCGCCGGACCCGGGGACATTATGGAGGCAAAGGAGATGTCTCCGCGAGATCGGGACTCTGGATTGGTAATGGGAACACGCGCGATAGCGCACTACGGTTTCCAAGGCGGTATCTGGGGTGAAACGCACTTTATTAACTACGCCAAGACAATGAGCGAGAATTACGGCGTGGATATTCTCGGAACGGAGGGACAGTTGGCGGTGCGTGCATCGGCAAACGTGAGGGACAACCTGTGGCATCTGCCGCGTTCGATGGAGGGAGCACCGGCACAGTTCTCAGATTGGCAGCAAGTAGATTTATCAGATGTGGGGCTTGATGCGCCAATCGTCACCATGTACCAAAGGATGATTCACGCGATCGAAACGGACACGCAACCGCCGAGTAGCGGGGAGGAGGGACGTTGGGCGTTTGAGATGATGATGGCGATCTATCAGTCCCACCGCGAAGGTGGACGCCGTGTCGAATTGCCGCTCGCTGATCGCCGGCATCCCCTGGAGCAGTGGCGCGCCGATTGATGTGTTAATCGTAATATAACCTGTGTTAATATATTGAGATAGGACTTACGCCCTTCATTGATAGGGCCCACCGATCGGTGTGCCCTCGGAGCTTCTTGGTAGAGTCCTTGCTGTAGTTGCTCAATTCATCGGGCGTTGTGAGTCGTATAGATACCGACACTGTCGTGCAACAGTCCCCGGCTCCATTCACCAAACGCTGTCAAGTGACACACTTGGTATTTGATAAATCGCCGAACTACAAGGCGAAGACTCTCGGAACGGAGGGGTTGAACGTTCAACTGCGTAACTCCAAGAATACTAATTGAGGAATTTTTATGAAAATTGACTACTTATTACAAACTGATAATGTTTGGAAGATTTCCCTTTCGACCGAAGACGAAGAAGATGTGAGTCGCCTCTGGCTTATTGAGTACCGAATGCGATTTGGTACTGCACAACTCAAGATGGGCGGCATCGCCGGTGTCGGCACCAATGAAGAGCACCGCAACAAAGGATATTCTCGGCGCGTCATGGAAAACTCCACGGTGTTCATGACAGAGAACGGATTCGATGTCGCCATGTTGTTTGGTATCCCAAACTTCTACCCTAAATTCGGCTATGCAACGGCACTACCGGAAACGTGGGTGAAGCTTGATACAGGGGCGGCACAAGCAGCTACCTCCACATATCAAATCCGCCAATTTGAGGTAGAGGACGTGCCGAAAATATTGGCTCTCTACGCAGCGAACAACGCCGAACGAACTGGTACACCTTTGCGAGACGAGACCCATTGGAAGGAATTCAAGATGGGGAGCGACTTTGGGGTTGCCGCTGACCCTTTTGTTGTCCTGAACGAAGCCGATGAGGTAATCGGCTATTTCGTCTGCGATGATACGGAGGAAAACTGTATCCTCTGTGACATTGGATTTCAGAATAGGACGATTTTTGAGACAATCGTCCGCTTTCTTGGTGATCGCGCCAAACGCATTGGGGCAGCACAAATTGAATGCTCAATGCCCGCTGACCATCCGTTTGCTATCTTCTGCCGACGCTATGGCTGCCGGACAAATACTCATAACCCAAAGGACCGCGGGGGCATGATGCGGATTATCAACCAATCGAGCACCTTAAAACGGATTACCGGTGAATTGGAAAAACGCCTACGACGTTCTGCCCATCTCTCACAGTGGAGTGGAAAGATTCTGATCGCAACAGAGCTAGGGCAGGATTGTTTGGGGGTTGATCGGGGGCGCGTTGCACACACCAATAGTAAGGTGAACGCCTTCCGGCTTGAGATGCCGCAGGACAAGCTGATCCAAATGATGATGGGGAGGCGAAGCATCGAAGATCTTGCCATTGATCCCGATGTTTCCGTAACCGGGGGAATTATTCCCATTTTGGAAACCCTCTTTCCACTCGGCTATCCGCACGTTTGGTGGCCCGACCGGTTTTGATGAACGGGTGGCTCAACCGTCTAGTTGTCTAGTTTTCACTGCGATGTACATGCTAAGGTACGAAAGGAGTTTCATCTTGCCAACGAAAAAATACAGCGTTGCAGTTGTCGGGGGTGCTGGGACCTGGGGACGTTTTTATTTGCGCGCTTACGCCAACCATCCAGAGTGCGAAATTGTCGCACTGGTAGACCGCGCCCGGGACAGACGGGGTGCCTTCGCTGACCATTATGGTATCAAGAGCGTCTTTGATACAGTGGACGAACTCTTTGCCAAAGAGGTGCCTGACATCGTCTCAGTTATTTTGCCCGTCGGACATAATCCTGAGACGGTCATCGCCTGCGCTGAAGCGGGTGTTAAGGCGGTTTCATGCGAAAAGCCGATAGCCGTTGAGCTATTGCAGGCGGATGAGATGGTGCGTACCTGCCGAGAACGGGGAACCGCCTTCGGCTGCGGGACGGGTTACTGGGACGCGCCCTATTTGTTAGAGACCGCCGATTGGATTCGTGCGGGCAATATCGGTCAACTGACCGGTGCAGCGATTCCCGGTGGGCTGCCGACAGAGGTGTCGGGTGGTGGGTGTGTTCAACTGACCATCATGCGGCTGCTCACTCGCATGGAGATCGAATGGGCAGAAGGATGGGCATTACCACCGCAATCCGGCTGGATGCCGCCTGTCGAATTTCCAGCGGTAGAGACCGATTCTCCTGCTTATGGTCGTTTGGGGCTATCCGGTGGGATCGTTTGCGAAATCGTCAAGCCACAAATCGATCAGAAAGTATTCTGCCCTGTTTCAGTTACCGGTGAGAATGGACGGGTATGGATTAGCTCTCCCAAACCAGTCCTTATTCAAGGACAAGGGGCTACTTCAACGCCAGTTCAGCCGGAATTTCTGGATAGTCCTCGAAAAGACGGGTTTACGTCAGCCATTGAACGGCTTATGAGGGCAGTAGATACCAGCGAAGATGCCCTGTGCAGTGGACACGATTACCGTCAAGCATTGGAAATTGCGGTTGCCCTAAAACAGTCTGCCCACCATGGGCATCAACGGATTTCCCTGCCGTTGGAAGATCGATCTCTTAAAATCTACCCCCATCCCTACCGCCTGAAAGGCGGCGATGTGGCAGGCTGGGAGAGCATTGGCTATACAGGGCCACCATCAATTGCGTAGGTTTGCAAGGCAGTCACATGTAACGAGATTTTGCTACAACCTATCTAATCTTGCGATCAAAGACGGCTGCTTCCGACAATCTGTTTTGGGAATACTCCGAATAGGGAATGCAAATCCCCATTTCCTACTTGAGAATAACCATCTTTCGCATGGCAGAATAATCCTCCACCTCCGGCTGGCAAAAATAGCCCCCACTTCCCACTGATTCACCTACGTTGTTAGCCCATCCCAATAAGCGGCTTTTGTCCTATCTGCGTAGTAGCTAGGGCGTGTTGACATTTTGCTATCGCCAATTAGAAATCTGTAACTGTCAATAATTTGTAGGTTGGGCGTGCTCGCCGAACCTGTCGGTCGAGATTCACACCTCGACAGCCACTGTCAATTTTGGAAAATTGACTGACACATTGAAAACACTCGGAATAGAGATCGGTTCAATTGAGCAAATGTCAACAGAACCTAGCTTGTTGATAGCCCAAAGAAATTGACGTACGACCGCGCCTTTTGTGTCGTAAATAGTAAGTGTTACATCAGCATCGTTCGACAGATGATACGGTATCCACGTCTCTGGGTTAAAGGGATTGGGATAGTTTGCGAGCAGTGTAGTTTTATCGGGAGCATCGCCTCCAAAAGACCTTTGAGATTGGCAATGTCATGCTGAAAAGGAAGCGTGCCCTCATCTATATCGGAAGGCCCCCAACTCCATCGGTCAATCGATCTTACAGTTAGCATATCATTTGCCGTAATTAGTGTCCCCGGGGATTTGCCAAGAGCCTCCTCGATTGCTTCCCGAAGCCTCGGATCGGAAATCTCTACAACTTGTGCCTCGGCAGCAATTGCCTCATAACCAAACACAAGTAACCTACTAGTAATATCATCCGTAAACTTCTCAACTAAATTTCTCCTTTTGCTTTGGAATCATCATTCGTATTGCAGATCTGCACCTTTAGATTGTTGCACTAGACTCCCAAACACTGACAAATTAAGCAAACAACTCCTTAATAACGCTCCCGTCGTTCACTACCCGAATTGGTCGCCCGCCTCTGGAGTAATTTTGATCCTCCGCATCAATACCGAGCGAAAAACAGAGCGACGCAAAAAGATCCGGGACGGAAACAGGGCGATCCACAACCTCTATTCCTTCCGTATCGGTAGCACCAATCACCTGTCCACCGCGAATTCCACCCCCCGCAAGGACAACCGACCAACCGTTGGGAAAGTGGTCACGTCCATCATTCTCATTAATTTGGGGAGTACGTCCAAACTCACCGATCCACAGGACGATAGTTTCATCTAACAAGTCCCGATTGGCAAGATCTGTCACAAGCATCGAGAAGGCAGGGTCAAGCGTTTCGAGCAGGTTTTTGACCCGCTCAAAGTTATTGTCATGAGTTATTGTCATGAGTATCCCAACCATCGAGCGAAACTTCAACAAATTTCGTACCTGCCTCAACCAGCCGCCGTGCCATCAAGCAGCCGTTCCCAAATTGATTCATACCGTAGGCTTCTCTCACCCCTATCGGCTCGTCTGAGAGATCAAACGCCTTCACGTGCGCGGAATTAATCAGCTTGTCCGCCTTTTTGTAGATAGCTTGATGGGCTTCTGTACTCCGATTTGAACGCTTCTTGAGAAAATCCTTTTCCAAATCTGTCAGCATCTGGAGTCGCTGATGAAATCGACGTGCATCCATCTGCGGGGGATATTCAAGGTCTTCAATCGGTTTCATCGGATCGCTGACGATAAAGGGATCATGTTCTGCACTAAGAAACCCGCTCGTAAAAGCGGGTGCATTGATGTTGACGCAGTTGGGCAGTTCAAAATCTTTATCGTCCAGATAGTGCGAGGCGATCGAACCCAAGGTCGGGTGCTTCACAGAGCCGGTTGGAGCGTAGCCGGTGTGGAGCAGATAGCGCGCCCTTTCGTGATTTCCCTCACGTGAGACCATTGACCGAATGATCGACAGATGGTGCGCTTGTTCCGCGAGTAAAGGTAGATGTTCAGAAAACTGGATGCCTTCCACGTTTGTTGGAATCGCTGCGAAGGTCCGGCGTTAAGCGTATCCGGCTTCGGGTCAAAGGTATCTAATTGGCTAGCACCGCCGTTCATGAACAGGACGATGCAATGTTTGGCACGAGCCTTGAGGCCGTCCATCAGTGTCAACGCCGATGATTGCAAATGCTGCATCGCAATTAGTCCTAGAAAACTGCTTACTCCAAACTTGAGAAAATCACGTCGTGAAACACCTTTCTCCCGGGAATTGAACGTTTCACTTTCAGGTATTCTAACTTGTGTTTTCATCGCAATCCTTCTTTTTTTATCCTTTGATAAACTGAGTGATGATGGCGACGAGAATACCGATCCAGACCGGCACCATCATACCGACCATCCACTTGAAAATATCCGTGATTCGTCTTTCGACTCGTGTTTCAAGCGCACTCATTCGGGTCTCGACTCGTGTTTCAAGCGCACTCATTCGGGTCTCAACTCGTGTTTCAAGTGCACTCATTCGGGTCTCAAGCACACTCATCCGTGTTTCGAGCGTGCCAATACGTCCCTCCAATGAACTGAGACGCTCGTTAATCTGGTTCAACTCACCACGCATTTGGTTAACATCTTTGGAGACTTGCACCACCAGATCGCTGAGGTGCTGAACCATATCCTTAAGTTCAGTTGTTTCCGGATGGATTTCCATAATGGGTGATTTTCCTTTTACCTCTATTTCACTGATTAAACGGGTTAATGTGTCATATTGCACGTCTAATGATTCAGCGCAAATTCGGCAGAGTTAAGTAGTGCCCAGTAAAGATCTTCGTATGCGAGTGCGTCGTTGCGATACAGACTTGACCGCAGGTATCGATCAAAATAGGTCCTTTCTGAGGTCCGGGGGTAACGCGAAAGCGTAGTAAGGTAAATCTGATCGAGTCGCGCTCGCTTGGTCCGGTACGTTTTAAGGATGTGGTGGAGCAGACCGCCCCGCGCTCTATGGTTTCCACTATCATTGACCAGTGCCCCATTAATCATCATCAAAGCTTGCGGAACTGTGCCGTTAAACGCTTCGATTTCCTCCATCTCGCCGTTATCAATCAGAAAAAGAAACCGTTCCAAATAGCGGCGTTTCATGCTTTCCAGTTGACCCCGATCTCGCCGCTTTTGAAGTCGCTCAAACCCGGTTGATTCTAACATTGAATAGAAGAACTGCTCCGCAGTCAACGGTTTAACGTAGGTGTGCGAATAATAGAGGTCGTCATATTGATTGCTTTTATTCGTCTCAGAGGTACGTTGATAGGTTTTGGTATTAAGGAGGGTCCGCATCAAGTACCGGAGATCATATCCGTGAATCATATCAGATCCAAATGCACACGCCTCAAAAATTCAGCGTCACTGGATTGTTTTGATGGTTTAATTTCTTCTTCTTTTAACCGGGCATCGATGTGTCGATCTATATGCCTCGTACCAGACCAAATACGTCCTTCAACGTCAGTGCTGACATGCCACAACATGATGCTTGCACAAACGAAGATTAGTAGACCCGTTGATAAATTGCCCCGTGTTTGACATAAGGTTTTCATGGTTTTCACACACTTCCTTCTAATACTGATTTTCATGCAGTACTGCGTGAGTAAGTCACCCTTGCTCCGATCAAATTAAATTTTAACATATTACCACGGTGTGATTCAATGGTAATACCCAAGCAGAAATCCTATCTGAACCAATCATAATGAAGACCCAATGAGCGGTCCTTGAGCGGCAAGTCAAGGCGCACACCTCCCCGTGCGGAGGACTGCTTTAGTCCGAGTTCAACTTCAAGTGCCACGGCAACCCGCCTACCGGAGTTCTTGGGTTCATCAAGTCTACCTTCGAGACAGTCGATAATGTCTGCTAGTCCATAGACTGCGTTATACCCACCGATAAATTGAGGTGGAGGCCACGGCATCTCTATACGCCTCTGTCCTTCAGGCGTATCAATGTCCTGCCCTAACCGCCAACCACCCGGATGCCCTGTGTGAAATTGTATCTCGCCATCAGCACCGGTCAGACGGATTACATCCGCTCCCTTTCGGAAATGGATAAACTTGCCATCCACAGTAACCATCAACCCCTGTCCGGTGAACTCATCGCTGCCTGATTCACGTCGGGGTTGATCACCAACACCGATAACCCACGCGGGGGCACTATCAACAAAATAGGACCAATATTGCTTCTGTGAGGTTGGTCCTTCCGCCTCAATGGAGAGAATCTCGCCAATGGTGCCCCTGCTGACCAATTCCTTCGCTTTAGCGTAAGAGGGATGGTTCACCGGGATCGCACCGCAGCAGAGTGGCACACCGGCAGCGGCGCATGTCTCAACCATGCGGTCGGCTTCCTCCAGCGTGTGCGCCATCGGTTTTTCAGTCGCAATTCCCTTCACGCCGCACGCGACTGCCAGGCAGGTTAAATCAGCGCGCCCTTTTGTGTTAGTAGCAATGGCGACAATGTCGAGTGCCTCCGTGTGCAACATCTCAGTCGCGTCGGTGTAAAGTGCAACTTCGCCGTAGCGTTCTCCAAATGTTTTCAACCGCTTCCGGTCGCGATCTGCTCCGGCGACTAAGTCAACCTCCAGCCGGTCCCACATTACTTCTGCCCAGCTATGAGGTACATGATGTTGGTGGAAGTGAAATCTACGGTGGATATCGAGTTTAGGGGTAGGACGATCCACATCATCGACGTTGTACGGAGCCCAAATCCGTTCGGCAAGGTCGGAGAGCAGTCCCATCCACCCCAGCCCGATAACCCCTGCACGATACTTCGCCATGTCGCTCTCCTTCTCAAACGCATTTACAACTCGCCCCACCATCAACGACAAGTTCGGTGCCGGTGATGTATTTTGCTTCGTCTGAGGCGAGAAACAGAGCAGCATACGCCACATCCCAAGCATCACCCATCTTTCCGGTGGGACAGAGAGCATTCCGTACCTCAATCATTTTCTCTACATCTCCGTCCGCATAGCTATCGGCAAGTGACTTCACCACCATCGGTGTGTTCATGAAACCGGGCAGAATGCTGTTGGCTCGGATGTTCTTTTTCGCGTACTGCATAGCAATGCTCTGGGTGAACTGCCTGATTGCCCCTTTGGTTGTGCTGTAAGAGATGTAGGGCACCCCCAGCCAGCGGATGCCAGCTATGGAGGAAATATTGACAATGACGCCCCCTCCCTGCCGCTCCATTTGGGGCAGTACATATTTACAGGTCAAGAAGATACTCTTGAGGTTGACGTTGTTGACGAAATCCCAACTCTCTTCGCTCGCTTCAACAGGACCACCGATTTCAAGAATACCGACGTTATTGTGAAGGATGTCAATACGTCCGTAAGTTTCAAGGCAGCGTTCCACCATCGCCGGGACCGCCTCAGACTTGGAGACATCCATCTGATGGGCGGTACAATCCCCTCTCTCTTGATCGATAATCTCCTGCGTCTCTTCGGCGGCGGCGAGGTTGATGTCGATCGCAAAGACCTTTGCCCCTTCGCGTGCAAAAAGAACAGCGGTCGCCTTGCCGTTACCCCAACCCGGGCCGACTGACCCCGCGCCGGTCACAATTGCCACTTTATCTTTTAAGCGATTCCCCATGGCGTTCTCTCCTCATAGTTTCAATTCATGCCTTCGAGAGATATGTTTCCCGTTCGATGACCTGTTCTAGATGATACATCCCCGCCCATAAGTGTGGCACTCCTAGCAAACAAAAAAGGGACTGTTTGTTCCAGTCCCTTAATCTTGCCTAAAATCCTAATGTTTTCCTAACTACATTCTTTAGTGGTTCGCCCGCTCTATATCGCCGGATATTATCGCAGAAAAACTCGATAGTGCGGCGCGGGCGGTGCTGTGATCCACCAGCGGCATGAGGCGTGAGGATCACATTGTCCATATCCCACAGAGGACTATCCTGCGGCAATGGTTCAATTTCGGTGACATCCAACCCCGCGGCGGCAATCTTTCTCTGTTTGAGGACTTCAATGAGGGCAGGCTCGTCAACAATTGGGCCTCGGGCAACATTGATAAAATAAGCGGTCGACTTCATTCGCGCAAGGTTTTCGGCGTTGATTAAGCCTCGTGTCTCATCTGTTAATGGACATGCAATCATCACTACATCTGCGCGACTCATGAGGTCGGGGAGCTGATCAATCGGCATCAGTTCGTCAACAACATCGGGTTTATCTGTGCGGTAGGCATCCACGGAGATGACGTACATCTCAAAGCCTTTGGCGCGTCTCGCCATGTGCTGACCAATCCCACCCATGCCAACAATGCCAATCGTGAAACCACCAAGCTCGATCATCGGGCGTCCACCGCCCCATTTACGCTGATCTTGATTACGGGTGAATTGGTCAATGCCCCTCGCGAGAGCAAGCAGCAGGGCGAAACCTTGATCCGCAACGTGAGAGCCATATAATCCCGCCGCATTCGTCAAAATGACGTCACTATTTATGAGGGCAGGATGCAGTGTACTATCCATCCCCGCACTGGAGGATTGAATCCATTTCAGGTTCGACATCTGCTTGAACAGTTCCTCATTACAACCGCCAAAAAGGATTTCTGCGTCCGCAGCTTCCCTGACATACTCTTCGTCCGACTTTGCAAATACAACTATATTTTCCTCACCCGCAGCATCCCGGATGATTTGATTCAATTCTTCATCTGAATTTGGTCTTTGTACCAAAATTTTCATAAACAGGCTCCAGTTAAAAAATTAAAAATAGAGAAAAGGGTAATTGCCCATTTTCTCAAGTTCCCTTTGCGCTACACATCTATAGACACTTCATTTCCACGGTGGCACTTCAGGCAACAACGCTTCAAATTCCTCAATCAGCTCGGTTTCATACGCTCCGGCATATTTGTTGTTGAAAAACCTATCCATTCCGACCTCCACCAAGCGTTCCCACGATTCCTCCTCGTATCCAGGGTTGACGGGAAAAAACAGTGCACCAACGTCCCGAGCGGCTTTCAGATCGCCGGGGGCGTCGCCAATCATCAGGATATGGTCCAATGGATATTTCCCTTTTGCTGTCAGCGTGAGATGCTCCGTCTTTGACCCCATCTCCTGCCCTGCAATCACCGCGACATATTGATCGATATTGTGCTCAGCCCATTCCCGTCTGAGAGCCTCGTTGGGGGTCGCTGAAACCACAATTGCATCAGCGCGCCCCTGTAGACTTTGCAGGGTCTCACGGACACCGGGGAAGGGAGGCAGATTGTGGACAATCTCAGCGATGCTCTCATTGACAGCAAGACTCCACTCAAGCACTTGGCTCAACTCCTCCTGCTGTGCTCCCGTTGTGTTTTCAATCACTGCCTTGAGTGTGGGATTGCCGAGCTTGGTTTCCGATTCTGCCCATTCCCGAAGATACGGAAAATCTGGAACTGAAACACCAGCTTTCTGAACTTTCGGCATTTCCCGAAGAAAATCACAGACAAGAAGGATTGCTTTGAAACGATTACAGCCGCGTGTTTTTGAGTAAAGATTCACAAAATCCCACGCTTGATGGACTTGTCGCGAAACGGCGGGAAGCCCAAAGTGCTTAATCAGGTTAACGCTGAAGCAGTCGTTGTGCTTGACTTCCATCGAGTTGAACGCACAACCATCCGAATCAATTCCGACGAAATAGCTATGTTTCGGTCGGAAGTTTTTTAGTGCTGCTGCTGGATCTTGATCCATTCAATTCTCCCCCTTCAATCCGGCCCATCGGATTGACATAAGTTCAAGTATTCATAGATTTATCGCTTCACTGAACTCATGAATCCATAAACAGTATCTTACCCGACGACGACTTCTGGCCTACCCTCCACCATCCACTCCGTGTGGAATACTGTCGGCTGCCCATCCGATCCGACAACTGTCTTTCCATCAGCATCAATCCGGTTGTAAGTGTGTGCACCAAAGTAATCCCGTTGGGCTTGGATGAGGTTGGCGGATACACGAGCACTGCGGTAGCTATCAAAGTACGCCAAAGCCGAACTACAGGCAGGTGTCGGAATACCGAATTGTATAGCAGTTGTAACCACATGACGCCAATTGTCCTGAGTCCGTTCAATGACTTCGAGGAAGTAGGGATCGAGTAACAGATTTGGCAAGTTAGCGTCTTTCTCGTAAGCATCAGCAATGCGATGCAGGAAGCGGGCGCGAATAATGCACCCCCCGCGCCAGCCGAGAGCGATTGTCCCCAGATCGAGATCCCAATTATATTCACCGCTTGCTTCGCGCATCAACGCAAACCCCTGGGCGTAGGAGCAGATTTTAGAAGCATACATGGCGTCGTGGATAGCCGCCAGCAACTCCGATTTGTTGCCTTCATATTTTCCACGAGGACCGCGGATAATTTTTGAGGCTTTGACCCGTTCCTCCTTAACCGCCGAGATACACCGCGCGAAGACCGCCTCAGCGATTGTCGGAGCAGCAATGCCAGTATTAAGCGCAGAGATGCTGGTCCATTTTCCCGTCCCCTTTTGACCCGCAGCATCAAGGATGACCTCCACGAGGGGCACACCCGATTTGTCCATCTGCGTGAAGATGTCAGCTGTAATCTCAATCAGGTACGAATCTAACTCACCTTCATTCCATTCTTTGAAAGTCCGGTACATCTCCTCAGCACTCAGGCCGAGGGCGTGTTTCATCAGGGCGTACGTCTCACAGATGATTTGCATGTCTCCGTATTCGATGCCGTTATGCACCATTTTCACATAGTGTCCGGCACCATCGGGACCGATGTGAGATACACACGGAGTCGCATCAACTTGGGCTGCAATTTTTGTGAAGATAGGTTCGACAAGCGCGTAAGCCTCGGGATCGCCGCCGGGCATCATCGCGGGGCCATATCGAGCCCCTTCCTCACCACCCGATATGCCGGTTCCCATAAACCGTATTCCCCTCGCTGCGAGGTCATTATTACGGCGGATGGTGTCTTGGAAATTCGAGTTCCCGCCATCAATGATTAGATCGCCTTCTGACAGATGTGGCGCCAATTCGTTGATACATGCGTCGACCGCAGCCCCAGCTTGCACCATTAGGATTATTTTCCTCGGCGTACTCAGTGAACCAATGAACTCCTTGATTGAGTGTGTTCCAACGACATTCTTACCCTTTGCCCGTCCTGCGATAAAATGATCCACCTTTGAGACAGTACGATTGAATACCGAGACTCGAAATCCTCGACTCTCAATATTGAGAGTCAAGTTTTCGCCCATCACGGCTAATCCAATGAGTCCAATGTCAGCTTTTGCCATTTTCGGTGCCTCCTGTAAATGAACAACATCAAGTGATTTGGATATGATACATCACTCTGAAAATGCGGTCAACTGAAAAAAAACTATGCGAGTGATTCACAGGATAAAACGGATCTTTCACCTTGACACATGCTTGCCTTTCTGATATGCTTGCCTCAACCCTACAAATTCCAAATCTAATACATTCTGAGCAGCCCTCAAATTGCTCAACTGGCACCCGATAAATCAACGCAATGAGGGTGTTTGGGGAGTGCTATTAACACAAGTTGCTAGGTTCTGTTGACATTTGGCAAATAAAGTGATTACGGTTGCTGGATACAAACGTAACCAATACAATCCATAGACACACTTTGGCTATGTTAGGGCTGTATTAAAAGTGCTGAGAAGCTTTTAAAATGGAATGAAAATGTTTACAGAGTGATATTTATCACCCAGAGGCAGGATAGCTAAAGAGGAGGCAGGTAATTGAGGGGTGGTCATAATTCGAGACACATTATAGCGGAATTCAAGCGAGGGTGCCTCGGTCGATCGTAGGGGCTTGGAAACGAAGCCCGACAGGTTGGCCCCCACCTCCTACGCATGGAGAGGTGTCGAGACGTACACGCATCAAGACCTATTTACGAGCACCCCTGAGGTAAGTAAGGCAATCTAGCGGACAGAAAAGTGCTTGAGTCTGATGCAGAGCACGGATTAAGTCAGAGCGCGACTGGCATTTGGTAGACAGCGAGTGACAAGCGACTCCTACCGATTAATTTTGATGTTTCATCCACCACTGAATAGTCACGCCTGAAGATAGTGGCGAAGCAGCTTTCTTAAATTCCGGTGTGCATGGAAGAGATGTGCTTTCACAGTGCCGCTTGAACGTCCCAAAGTATTCGCAATCTCCTTGAGCGAAAGCCCCTCCCAGTGGCGAAGGATGAAAATCTCACGTTGTTTGGGAGCCAGTTGCCTGATAGCTCTCCGGAGATAGATTAACAGTTCTTTATCCTCAACTGCTTGTGTTGGTGGTTTCAGGTTGTGGTCTGCGATGTTCATCATTGGCAGATTATCAGATTCCAGTGGGTAATTCATCGTTTCGCGTCGCGCGTTCTTACGCAAGAAATCGATGCAAAGATTGACAGTAATGCGGTAAAGCCAGCTATAAAATTGGGACTTTCTCTTGAAATCTGGGAGTCCCTGATAGGCTCTGATAAAAGCATCCTGAGTAATATCGAGAGCATCTTCGGAATTCGGGACAAAACGTTGAGCGAGTCGGTGGGTGCGGTCATGATAGCGCACCACCAATTGATCGAAAGCCGATTTATCTCCCTGCTGAAACTGCTCAATCAGCTGCGCGTCATCGGGAAACGCTTGTGCATATTGTGGTAATGTTTTTTGACAATCTTCTTCTTGCATTTTGCCTTTCACAAAAAACGCCGCAGTCACACATTTCCCTTTAGGAATTGTAACAAATTCGGCGTGTTTAGCCCTCAATTATGAACGCCTGATTGATAACTAAGTTTTTACCGCTAATAGACCAAAGAAATAATAAAGTGCCGGATTAATCCATCTGTTTGAACATATTGGAAAACCAACGTTTATATCTCTTATTATCTTGAACGATTTGCTGTAACAGTTCTAAACTTTGTTTGTGATCCGCAATCTGTGCAGTATCCATGAGATCTAGTACCTCTTCAAGCACGACCCGATCTTGACGAATTAGATCGGACAGTGCTGTTTTCAGGCTTTGTTCATGGCCAAGCAGCTCAAAGATTTGATTGGCATGGCGAATCTCCTCCGAAGCTACCTGCTTAAGGTAGGCAGCGAGTTCGTGTTGATTTTGTTGTTCCGCTATCTGTGCCAAAATAAATCGTGTACCAATTGAAGTCAACTTTGCATGTGCTAACTCGTCCAATTCGGCTTCCAGACGTTTTTTCACATGCCCAGGATCGCGAGGATGAAGCTGAGCATAGCTCGGCCAAACCGGTTTGTCCATTACCTGTTTCAAGCGCGTCAAACTTGTAATCAGTTCCGCCTGTTCTTCGGAAGTCAACTGTCCAATCGTCTGATGCCAGAAATCAGTCGCGCTCTCTGCCCTGTCCTGAAAAAGCTGCTCTGATTTTTCCGTCAGCTGTATACGGTTCTGCCGACGATCTGTATCGCATTTACGACGAATCGTCCACTCATCGCGCTCAAGGCGGTCTACAAGGCCCGAGACCGTGCTATGAGCGAGTCCGAGATGTTCTCCAAGTTCGCTGATGGTCATACCGGATTCACCCCCATACCAATGGAGGTGCAGTAAAGCGTTAAACTGCACGATCGTGAGTTTCTTCGGTACAACCTGCTGCACAAAGCGCGACTTCACGGCAGCCTGTGCGTGTCGCATCACGCGCATAATCAGCATCGCATTTTCAGCGTATTTGGACATTTTCTCTGGATCTCTTTCGGATTGTTAGAATTACGTCGTATAACGGATACAATTCTATTGCATACGATATAATACAATATAATTTTGTTAAAGTCAACCCTAAACTAATTAAAAATATACATCCGTCAAAAATTAAATAACCACAGCACACAAAGGAAAATTGCCCATGAAATATTTGACCTATTCTGGCAATCACCTGATTAACGCAAAATTGCCCGATAACTCGGAAATCTACTATCCACAACCGGCAAAACTTGGGGTGAGACGCGCCGAAATTCCAGAGCACCTCAAAAAGACTGTGGAAAATCCGCTAGGGATGCCTCCACTGAAGGAACTAGTCAACGGAAATAGTAAGGTCGTGATTGCTTTCGATAATAACTGTCAGCCTTTTCCGATGACAAAGAAGCCTGACATGCGCCAGATTATTCTCGAAACATTGTTGCCGATGCTCTACGCCTATGGGGTCGAGAAGCAGAACATACAACTAATCTGTGCAGGCGGACTACACCGTAAAATGAAGACACACGAGTTGGCATACATGTTAGGCAGCAAGATTATGAGCGAGTTTTATCCGGGTCAACTGAGAAACTTTGATGCGGAAGATTGTGATAATATCGTCAACTTAGGCAAGACAGAGCAAGACGAAATCGTTGAGGTTGAACGTGCGGTTGTGGAAAGCGACATAGTAATCTATGTTGATACCATCCAGATCCCCCTTAACGGTGGACACAAGTCGGTCGCTGTCGGGATGGGGACGTATAACTCAATTTCTCCACACCACTCTCCGCACATGACTGCGGAGAGCCCACATGTCATGCAACCTGGGGGGTCAAACATGCACGATTGCATCGAGCGGATGAGTCGAGTTGTTCAAAAGCATAGCCAAATCATGGTCATCGAAGCCGCAATGAATAACCAAATCTACCCCACAGGTTTCCGACAGCTGGGTAAGCCAAACGCTCAATGCAACGGCTTTGAAAAAATGTTAAAAACGTTGACGCCACCTGCATTGTCCCTGTTGCCGGAGATTTTACGTTACAAAATCTTCAAAAGTATCCGGGCTGATTACGAACCGACTGAAATCAACGCCGGTGCCATTGATGCCGTTCATTCCAAAACCCTCAAAGCGATGAAAAATCAGTTAATGATAAACGTTCCGAAACAGTTCAGCACTTTGGTCTTTGGATTGCCCGATATGAGCCCCTATGCTATCGGTGCCCGGATTAACCCTGTTTTGGTTGTCAGCGACATATTAGGGTACATTTTTAACTGGTTTTATAACAAACCGTTGATTAAGGAGGGTGGTGTCGTAATTATCTTAAATCCAACCTTTGAAATCTTTCACGAAGAATATCACGTCCCCTACAAGCGGTTCTTCGATGAAGTCCTCACCGAAACCACCGAGCCCTTTGAAATGCAAAATCGATTTCAAGAACAATACGCCTGCGACCCTTATCTCATAGACTGCTATCGCAACAAGTTTGCGTATCACGGATTTCATCCATTTACCGTCTGGTATTGGGCGACCTATGCGCTGAAATATCTGTCCAAAGTCATCTTGGTCGGTCCCAAAGATGCCCGCGTCGCCAAGAGATTAGACGTAGATTGGGCGAAAAATTTAGAGGACGCACTAGGAGTAGCGAAGGAGATTTCCGGCGAAGATGATGTTGTTGCTTTGACGATGCCGCCATTTCTCTACGTCAACGTTCAATGAAGTCGACGAATTGGCTGCGTGGCATCGGAGCACCACAGGTTATTTCACTTGATGAATTCATCACCCGAGTGTGAATCGGTCACGTCCGTACAATAAAATCAGATATAGAGGCGAAATATGTCTAACCAAACAATGAATAAAAAAATACCGACCATTGACGAAATTCAAAAAGAGTTTGAGGATTTCGTTAAACAGAAATACGGCGGTACTGTCAACTTTACAATGTCGCAGGCGAAGCCAAACACAACAACAACTGATGATACAGACGCCACACCTGAACAAAAATCGTTCGATCTGAAATTTGACCTCAAACCAAAGGAGGTTAAGCAGTATCTCGACCGTTATGTCATCAAACAGGACAACGCAAAGAAAGCCTTAGCAATTGCCGTGTGCGATCACTACAATCATGTGCGCGAAGTCCACGAAAATTCAAAGGTCGCTGACACCGATTACTCAAAGCAAAATGTCGTCATGCTCGGACCGACAGGCGTTGGTAAAACTTATCTGATTCGCCACATCGCCAAGTTGATCGGCGTGCCATTTGTCAAAGCGGATGCAACCCGGTTTAGCGAAACCGGCTACGTTGGTGCAAACGTTGATGACATGATTCGAGACCTAGTGACACAAGCAGACGACGACATTGAGCTTGCACAATACGGTATTATTTATCTGGACGAAGTGGACAAGATTGCGACACCACCGAACATCATTGGGCGCGATGTCAGTGGACGGGGAGTGCAGATTGGGCTCCTCAAACTGATGGAGGAGACAGAAGTCGATCTCCGCGCCGGTTACGATGCGGCTTCTCAGATGCAAGCTATGATGGAGTTCCAGCAGAAAGGGATGGTCGAAAAGCGTATCATCAATACGCGCCATATCCTATTTATTATCAGTGGAGCATTCAACGGTTTGAAAGAGATTATCAACAAACGCATGAATCAGAGCAGCATTGGCTTTAATGCAACGGTAAAAAGTCAAACAGAGTTGGAAGCTCCCTTTCAGTTTGTTACGCCGCAGGATTTCATCGAGTTCGGATTTGAACCCGAATTAATCGGCCGTCTACCTGTCCATGTTGTGTGCCAAAATCTTTCCGCCGATGATCTCTATCATATTCTGAAACACTCCGAGGGATCGATCGTCCGTCAGTATGAACGGGCTTTCGGAGCATATGGGATTGAGGTGCTGTTTTCGGATGCAGGGCTTCATCGAATTGCTGAACAGGCATACGTCCAAGAGACAGGCGCGCGCGCGCTGATGACGGTCTGTGAAAAAACACTGCGGGAGTATAAGTTCGAGCTGCCATCCTCTAGTATCCAAGAATTCGTTGTGACAGAGAAAGTCGTTGAGGATTCGGCGGGTGAGCTGCAGCGGATTCTTCAAGATGCGGACTACAACCGCCAAGTTGTGATGCGGGAGCGGGTTCGCCGGTACGAAGAGGACTTTCAGCGCGAACATCAGATGCAAATCCAGTTTGATGATGAAGCGACAGAACTCTTAGGCCAAATGGCAATTAACCAAGGACGAATGCCACAGGAGATCTGTGAGGAACTGCTGCAGAGCTACCAACACGGTCTTAACCTTATTAAGCAAAATACCGGACGGTCTGTGTTCACCTTTACTAAAGCGGTGATGGATAATCCAGATGCGGTACTTGAGCGTTGGATCCGCAAATCCTACGCCGCAAAATCGAAAGAGGAAGGAAAATTATCCGAAAGGGATCTTTGAGATTGCAGAAGATGGTAGGGTCATTTGACAGATGACATGGATAAAAGACGGCCTGGACAACTGGCATAAGCAGACGCCATGAACGCACGTTTACAAACAGCGGAGTAAGATGCCTCGTGTACCGGGTAGGGATAGCAGGTGCGACGATGAACAGCGGGGCATGAGCCAAAACCGAAAACTAAATAGCACTAAGAAGATGGAAATAAACTTGACGCACTAAGATAAAATGTGCTAAAGTTATGGGTTGTCTAAAATTAGCTAATACTACCAACTCCTAACGTTATGGAGGCAAATTTTCCGTCTTGTTCTCTTTGAACGCTAAAAGAAGAAAAACATGAAGATTGCTGAAAACCTCATCGGCCTCATTGGCAATACCCCATTGGTTCACCTGAACTACCTACCCGGTCCAGATGACGCAACAGTCTTTGCAAAACTGGAGTCATATAACCCAGGCGGCAGCATCAAGGATCGGATCGGCTATGCCATGATAGCTGAGGCCGAAGAACGGGGATTGCTCAAGCCGGGCTGCACAATTGTTGAACCAACCGCTGGCAATACAGGAATCGGGCTTTCGATTGTCGCGATTGCAAAAGGATACCGCGTGACTTTGACCATGCCAGAGAACGTCAGCCGGGAAAAATATACCCTACTTGCCTCTTTTGGTGCAGAAATTATACTAACACCTGAAGATGCCGGAATGGGTGGGGCAATCTGGGAAGCCGAGGAGATCACCGCCCGGAATCCACACAGCTTTATGCCCAATCAGTTTGAAAATCCTGTGAATCCTGAAATTCACCGGCAAACGACAGCGCGTGAGATTCTCGACGACATAGACCGTGAGATTGATTTTTTTGTCGCCGGTGTAGGGACAGGAGGAACCCTAACAGGCGTTGGAGAAGTTCTCAAAACCCATCGTTTGAAAACTCAAGTGGTCGCCGTGGAGCCGAGTATCTCTCCAGTTTTGTCCGGTGGGCAGCCGGGGCCCACCCGTATTGATGGCATTGGAGCCGGTAGAATTCCAGAGGTGTTGAATGTTAATGTTATCGATCAGGTGGTTACTGTGTCCGACGGAGAGGCTTATCGGATGATGAGGCAAATTTCAAAAGCTGAGGGGTTACTCGTTGGGATGTCTTCAGGGGCGAATGTCCATGCCGCATTGGAAGTGGCTCGAGGGCTTGGGGTAGATAAAACTGTCGTCACCATTTTGCCGGATACAGGGGACCGTTATTTTAGTCTTGACCAGTATTTTGAATCAGAAATCGGTTCGGAAGCCGGTTTTGAGTGAAATGGGGAAATAAGTTCGGAAGCTCAAGAGTTCTTCAATTCACCAGTTCACTTATTCCTCATTTATGACGTTTCACGCAAGACCAAAAAATTTTACTCCATTAAAGAACCATTAGGTGAAAATTTTTCGATCTCAGGAAGGATTGAGTATCCCTTGAATGAATTGACAAATCAGAATCTGATAAATGAAGAGCTTTGCTACGAGGTTCGCTTACTAGAAGAACCGCAGGAAATCTTATTCAACCTTATTAAACGTTTTAAGGAACGAGCCGCGATTGTTACAAGTGGACAATTGTCCGGAATGATTCTGCTCCAGATGGCTTACGAAAATAAGCTGCCATTTAGAGCCTGTACGATTGACACCCTACGTCTGTTTCCCGAAACTTATCAATTCTTTGAGCGCGTCGAGGCACATTACAACATTCACATTGAAAGAATTAAGCCAGAGTCGGAAGCAGTCGATCGAATGGTAGCCAATCACGGCGAGTTCCTGTTCTTCGACAGTAAACAGAAACAGGAATATTGCTGCAACATCAGGAAAGTGCAGCCGATGCAACGATTGTTGGATACACTCGATGTCTGGTTTTCCGGACTGCGACAAGACCAATCCAATAATCGGCAAAGCACCCCCAAATCGGAAATCATCGAGCACAACGGCCGTCCTATACTGAAAGTCAATCCGTTGGCAGATTGGCCCGAAGCACGAATTGGGAAATTCATTCACGAACACAAGGTGCCTGTGAATCCGCTGATGGAATCCCAGAAGTACGGACAATACTATGAATCACTCGGATGCGTCATCTGTACGACGCCAATCCTACCCGGTGAACCGAAAAGGGCAGGCCGATGGCGATGGCAAAACGCACCATCGTCGGACAAGGATAATAACAAAGAATGCGGGATTCACTACGCAATATAGAATAGGAGTTACGCAGTTGAACGCTCAACGCCTTGTAGTTCGGTGATTTGTCGCCGCTGGATACCGTTGCCAACGCCCGATGAATCGGGCAACTACAGTACAGGCCCCATAAGGGCTCAGTAGGAAACAACAATTGTTGTTCCTTACTGAAATGCGTAAATCCTAATAGAACCTAAAATACAAAACATCTAAGTTTTACCTCATAAATATAGAAACTATCACAATTACGATCGAAAAATTTTGGTTTCGTTTTATTTAACCCCAAAAGAAGGGAGTTTTGCAATGGCTATTACCGTACGTATTCCAACCCCTCTCAGAAGACTCACGCAAAATCAGCCGGAAGTTGAAGCGGAGGGAGATACTATTGAAAGCCTCATTGAAAACCTTGAGGCAAATTATCCGGGGATCAAAGAACGCATCTGTGATGAATCCGGTAATATTCGCCGTTTTGTTAATATTTACCTCAACGACGAAGATATTCGCTTCTTAGATGGCAATGCAACCGCAGTTAAGGATGGCGACGAAATCTCAGTTATCCCTGCAATCGCAGGCGGTTCGTCAGATCATGAAAGAAACTGAAGTCTTGGAATTACAAAGCGAGACTCTGGATCAAATCTACGCGCACGCAAAGGTCGAATTTCCCGATGAGTGCTGTGGTATCATTTTGAGCGACGGGATCCGGGAATTCGTCCGGGAGTGCCGGAATATACAAAATGAATGGCATGCCGAAGATCCGGATACGTATCCCCGCGATGCACGCACCGCTTACCTGATAGACCCTAACGACTTAATCCGTGTGCATAAAGAAGCTGAAACCAAAAATCGACCGATCAAGGCATTTTATCATTCACACCCAAATCACGATGCCTATTTTTCGGCGAAGGATAGAGCGGATGCAATGGCTTGGGACGAGCCGGTGTATCCCGGCGCAGCTTATATTGTGGTCTCCGTCTACGGCACTTTAGAAGAATGGGCAATCCGAAAACAGCGTGATGCAGCTTATATTGAAGTTAAAACTACAAAAACCTTCGCTTGGAACGAAGCTGATACGGACTTTGTGGAAGTGCCGATAGGCGCGAAACTTGATGCGTAATAGGATTCGTTAATTCAGAAAGGAGCGGCAGATATGGCATCTTTAAGACTTCGTTTGACCTTTCCGCCAGATCTGATCACTGAGCCCATTATCCACAACATCGGTCAGCAGTACAATGTGATCACGAGCATTCGGCGCGCCGACGTCACAGTCGACCGAGGGTGGGTTGTTTTGGAAATTAGGGGTGAGCCTGACGAACTGGAACGAGTTGTTGAACATCTCAAGAACGTGAAAGTGGCAGTTGAACCGATTGAGGGAGATGTAGTGCAGTAAGAAGATAATTCAGTTAAGTACAGCACGGGGAGAACGAGTAAGGATTCAGGCAATTAACTGCTATTAATCTGAAACCATACACTCCCCGTCAACAAAATAGGGGCATGATGAACAATGTTCTCTATTCTTTTCAAACCTGCCTACCCCGATTGCAGCGGAATTCAAAGCAACCTCTAATGCCTTCAGCCGTTCCAGCCATGCCCTCTCAATATCTATTAATTCTTTTCTCGACAACTCCACCGAATACGGGGTGGCTAAATCTGTGAAGTAAATCGTTACCGGTATGACCTGCTGTTCAGGATAGAGCCGGTGAAGGAGCAGAGTGTATAGTTCGATGTGTGCCCGGTAGTAATCCGCTGGGTCACCAATACCTGCCCAATCAATTTTATCTGTTTCGTAGCTGATAACCTGCCACAATCCCCTTGTATCCTTGAAAAGTCGGTCTGCAATTCCATTGACTATATGAGAACCGATCTCCGCGTGGATGTGTCGTTCACGGTGAACCTCATCTGCGTTTAACGCCCTCTCTGCAACTTTCGAGTCTAGGAACCGATTGATAGCCTTGCGAACTGTCTCAACAGTCTCTTCAGACTCGGGCTCCGATATCGGCATCTGAATCTGATATTGCAAATAGAATCGCGTTGGACAGTGGACATACGTTGTAAGTTCCGGCACCGAGAAGGTTTTGTTGACAGCGGAAGCGGTCAACGGCTCGATATGGGACGCCGGGAATTCGGTTGACGGTGACAGGGTGGGCGTTTCCTCTTCGATATGATCGAGCGCATCGAGAGATTTAATAATCCGAATCGGCAGATTAAAGGAGATTGGCGTGGGCTCCTCCGGTAAAAAGTGAATCGTTGTCGGATATAGAAGTTCGCCCTCCGACGGTATCTTCGACATCTCTAGAGCATCAAGCAGCCAATTCAACCAACACGACGCATTTCCCTTTTTATCAGCTGTTCCTGATAGAATCAGACGATCGCGAGCACGGGTTGTGGCCACGTAAAAAAGACGCTGCTCCTCTGCCTCTGTCCGGTCTCTTGCACGGTTCCTCATCAACTGTGTCGCCCCTGGATCGCTCTGTTGGTAATTCCTTTTCGGATCCGCGGGTCTAAAACCGATACCTAGCTGATCATCAATAAACGGTTCTCGATCTGGTCTAAACTCCCGATCCAGGTTAGGAAGAATGACAACTGGAAACTCAAGCCCTTTCGCCGCATGAACCGTCATTATCTCGACAGCGTCCGTTGTCAATTGTGCCGTTGCCTGTCCTTCGCGGTCTTCCTCCTCAATCAGCAGGTTCAGCTGTTCCAAAAAATCGAAGGGATTCGTAATCTCCGATCTTTCAAAATTCCTTGCAATCCCTAACAATTTTTCGTAATTTGCCCACCGCTGCTCACCACTCTGCCCAACAGGAAGTACCCCAACCATCCCAGTGTCGTTGACGATTTTTCGGATAAGCTCGCTCGGCGGGATATGGTGGCGGATTTCAAGATGACTTTTTAGCATTTGGACTGCATAATCTATTCGAGAACTTGAAGATCGGGCGGGTTGAGCGACGTAAGCTTGGACTTTCTGCCAAAATGATCCACTGATAGATTGTTCTGCTATTTCATACAAGTCTACATCTGACACACCGAAGAATGGGGCGCGAAGAACCCCGGCGAGTGCCACATCGTCGGTAGGTTTGGTGAGGAATTGTAGGTAGTTACCGATGTCGTAAATTTCTTGACGTTGATAAAATCCGATGCCTCCTGTGATTTTGTACGGAATTCCCTCTTTAAGCAAGGCAGATTCAATCTCTGGTAAGCGCGTCCGGCTGCGAATGAGAATAGCGATATCATCGTATCGTACCGGCCGGGGTTTTTCGCCGTCTCCTTCGTCCTTCCAAATCGTTTCACCTGTTCCGACTAAGTGACGGAGGCGCGCCGCAATCAACTGATTTTCGTCCGCAGATGGTTGCGAGTCATCCTCTGTCTTTTCCTTTGAACCGATGAGCAGCTCTACATGGCCGGGATAATCGATGATTCTTCCTTGTATTAGCGGCTCATACTTAACTTCAAACTCATTTCGTCCTTTCATGAGCGACTCAAAAACCAAATTGACAAAGCCAACGAGATTGCGCAAAAGACGGAAATTTTCAGGAAGATGGAGTTCACCATGTCTCTCCGAATCAGTTGCCTCAAGTGTTTCGTCCTGCCAAGCAAAGTCTTGAATCAATCCTGACTGGTAATCGGCTATATCCTGCCGTGTTCGATCGAATACCCGCACATCCGCCCCGCGAAACCCATAGATGCTCTGTTTCTGATCACCGACAATGAACAGGTTGTCCAATTTAAAATCTGAAGGCTTCTGCTCACGAGTCTTCTCGTTGATGACAGCGAGCAAGCCGAGAATTTCATATTGTAACCGGTCCGTATCTTGGTACTCATCAACCATGATATAAGGGTATCTTTGGGCGAGCTGCTCATGGATTGATTCCTGCTCTAATAGGTCCCTTACCTTAATCTGAAGGTCATCAAAATCGAGTCGTCTCGTTTGGAGTTTATAGTGTTCGTAGGCGCATTGGACCTCATCATAAACAGCCAACAACAAGCGAGTCACGCAAATGAGTAACTTATCATCATCGGTAAAAACCGGAAAGGATTGGAAGTAATTTGCTGCACGAACCAGAAAATCAATCTCCGTTTCAACTGCCTCCATCTTAACCCTCCGCCCCAATAAATCTTGTTTGCTAATTGTTCCTTTTTGGGTGAGGAGGAGGGGTGCAATCTCTGTCAAGAACGGAACCGCCTCCTGTACCTCCATATCCGGTTCAATCTGATCTGTCAATTCCTGTACCTTACTCTTATTTTTTCCTTTCGCAACTGCTAAAACTGCCTTCAAACAACGTCGCCAATCCTCAATGGAAAACTGATTGACTAAACTCTGCGCCAATTGCAACTGTACAAACTCAGCCCAAATCTCTAATACCTCTGAATCTGTGCGGCAGTATAAGTTGCGCTCTAGGCGTCCCACGATCTCACGTTGATTAATCAGTTCATATAAATGCTCCTCAAGCCGATTTTTACCGAAGATTCGCAGCAATTCTACTAATTTCACACGGGTTTCGTCCTCATCGGGACGGACGGCGATTTCTCTAAGCGTTGACTTGATGATTTCATGGAGAGTCAACCGCTGTATTATCCCTTGTAACTCGTTGAAGCCTGCGTCAACCCCCGCTTCGACCGGATACTCCCGTAGAATCCGCGCACAAAAGGAGTGAATTGTCGAAATCTGTGCGGAGAGCATTCCTGTTTTGACGCTTTCTAATTTTGTGTTGTCAGGTTCTTCCCTTAGCCTTACGTCGAGTTCTTTAACGATGCGCTGTTTGAGTTCTGCTGCTGCTTTCCTTGTAAACGTGATTGCAATAATCTGGCTGGGATGCAAATCCGTTTCAAGCAAAATCTTGATGTATCGATGAATCAATACGGCGGTTTTCCCAGATCCGGCCCCAGCAGTCACACTGATATGGCGATTAAGGTCATGCGCTTTCTTCTGGTTTCGAGTAAATTCCACGATGCAGCAACCCCCTAAAAAAAGGGCGATAGCACAAACAGAAGGCCATGATGCAGATTTCAATCTCGCCTTATTGAGGTTATCGGAGTAATTATGATGGCTCATGTCAAAAGAAAGTGCAAATCAGCAAGCGAGGGAACCTTTTATACCCCCTTAATCCCCCCGCAAACAGGGGAAAGTTACTCCCTGATAAATTGGGAGGCAAGTCCCTGTAGCTGCTGTTGCACTAATTCCTTACATGAGTGACTATGATTAGCCCCTACTGACCGTGGGTCTGCTTGTTTGTGAACTATCGCCCGGCTCGTTTAATACGTTTTTTTCGCTCGTTTTTCTAGTTTAGCGAGTTTTTTCTCTTTACGTCCTTTTTTGGTTGCTGTCTTTTTGACGACACCTTTATTTGAACTGTCTAGTGATTTAGCACCTTTTCCTTTATTACCTCTCATTTTTCATTCTCCTATTCAGTTCGCTCATGTTAAGAAGTAGTGCAAAACCTCCGAGTTTTTCCAAAAAGTTTTTCTAAAAAAACTCGGAGGCTCTGAGCTGCTCTGCACTTTCTTTTAATATGACCCTTTCTGTTATTAGTCGACAAATTAGAATGCAAGCCGACCGGTCCTCGCCTTACAAGCCTGTTCAGGAAAAACTATTTCTGAAATTCTACAGATACCTGAACATAATAGGGACAAACACAACTTGAATCCAGCTATAATTTCGTTTTCGGACTCAACCCTCTAAGTGAACTGGTATGTCTGTAATGTGTACGGTAATTCCGTAAAATTCACTTTGTAATAAAAAACTTCAATCCTCTTGCAAAAAACTACCGGGAGTATAGCATAAAAGCGGATAGATTGAAAGTGAAAATTCTTGAGAAAGCTTCCACGGAAAAATGTCGCCCTGACGCTGACTCGGCAACATGCTATGATACCTTTGCAATTTAATCAGATTTCCAACCCTCCAAAGAAGGCATTGCAATCATGACCACCCTTTTGAAGCGCATTTCAGTGAATCCAAACGTCTGTTTTGGCAAACCGTGTATTTGTGGCACTCGAATTTGGGTTTCTTTAAGACTTGATTTCTTATTTAGATTATTGCAATCGGTAGGCTCCGCATACATCAAAACGATTAATTTGATAATTTCTCTGTGAACTCCTGTTCCGTTAAGATTGGGATATTGAGTTCAACTGCACGGTCATATTTAGACCCCGCCGATTCTCCAGCAATGACATAATCTGTTTTTCTACTAACACTCGAACTGACTTTCCCACCGCGTTCCTTAATTTTTTCGGATGCCTTAGGGCGTGTCATCGTCGAAAGCGAGCCTGTCAAAACAAAAGTATTACCGGCAAAGATACTAGCGGAAGTTTCTGAGAATTCACTTGATTCAGCTGCCCATTGAAGTCCGGCATCTTTCAGTCGTTCCAGAAATCGTTGAACCCTGGGGTGTGAGAAAAAAACGAGGATACTTTCCGCAATTTGCGGTCCGATGCCGTGGATGTTTTCGAGGTCTTCTAGACTTGCAGCGGCAAGGCTATCAATCGATCCGAAGTGATCAATCAGCAGTTCGGCAATGTTTGTGCCAACATGAGGGATACCCAATCCAAACAGCACCTTTGCAACTGGAATACGGCGGCTTGCCTCAATAGCGTTCATTAGGTTTTCCGCGGATTTCTCCCCCATCCGCTCAAGATTGACTATATCTGCCTGCGTCAAAGCGTAGAGGTCAGCGACATCCTGAATCAACCCAATCCCAACTAATTGCTCAACGAGTGCAGGACCAAGTCCATCAATGTTTAGCGCATTCCGCGACGCAAAATGTTCAATTTGTCGTTTCAGTTGTGCGGGGCAAGCGACATTGACACAGCGGATTGCTGCTTCATCTTCTGATCGCCGTACTGGCGTTTCGCACACTGGACAATGATCCGGCAAACGAAAAATCTTTTCAGTCCCCCTTCGCTTTTCCATCAATACGTCAATAATTTTCGGAATTACATCTCCCGACCTTTCGAGAACTACCGTATCCCCGATGCGAACATCCTTGCGGATGAGCTCCGGCTCGTTATGCAATGTGGCATGAGTTATCGTCGCACCTGCTAACTGTACCGGGGAAAGAATTCCAACAGGCGTCAAGACACCAGTACGTCCAACCTGTACCTCGATTGCTTCAATTTGGGTCGTTACCTGGCGTGCAGGAAATTTGCAGGAAATTGCCCAACGGGGACTTTTCGCTGTGTTGCCGAGTATCTCCTGCTGTTGGAGTGAGTCAACTTTCACGACAATTCCATCGGTGTCGTAAGGAAGCGTTTCCCGATCAGCTATCCACCGATGGCAATACGCAATGACCCCTTTGATTGATGAATGCGCTTTAGTATAAGGATTTATCTTGAACCCTAGGTTCGCAAGTAGGGCGAGTGATTCTGCATGCTTTGTGACTTCAATGCCTTCTGCATAACCAAGGGTATAGATAAAAATATCCAACGGGCGTGATGCTGTTATGGCAGAATCCAATAAGCGGACAGAGCCCGCAGCAGCGTTCCGCGCGTTTGCGAAAGGTGCTTGGGCGGCTGCAATCCGCTGCCGGTTCACCGCATCCAATTGATCTCGTGGAATAAACACCTCGCCTCGGACTTCTAAAACGGTTGGCATTGACTGGATTGGCGTCAACCGTAACGGAATCGTGCGGATAGTGCGTAGATTCGCTGTCACATCTTCCCCATACTCTCCATCCCCCCGTGTTGCACCCCGCACCAACTTGCCCTCCTCATAGAGCAAGGCGACCCCCAGGCCATCAATTTTCAACTCCGTCACATACGCAATCGGTAGGTCAGGCAACGCCTTCCGCACACGTTGATCAAAGTCGTATAGCTCTTCAGGACTGTACGTATTATCAAGGCTCAACATCCGCTCATGATGAGGGACACTAGTGCCAAGTGACGTTTCCCCACCGACCCGCTGGGTTGGCGAGTCAGGCGTGACAAGTTCAGGATATGCGGCTTCAAGACGTTCCAACTCTTTTATCAACCGATCATATTCCTGATCTGAAATCTCCGGTCGATCTTCGATGAAATACTTGTGTTCATGGTAGCAAATCTCTTCCCGCAATGCCTCAACCTGATTTCGGGTAAAATCATCTGTCATATCGCCACGCAAAATTTACGATTGCCAATTTTATTAGATGGGATACCCTTGTATCCCTGTCCGAGCGGAGAACTCACATCTCGCCTGATGTCAGGCCTAAGTCATAGAAGAATTTCGACGTTGAAAAGTTGCCAGAATACTATTTTCCACACCAAGCCCTCTTTGCGGAAATCTATTTGACAATCAACGATAATCTCTCTTTTGTTGGGTTGTGGCCCCTCTTCGCTGATGATGTGTAAGGTAAGCCGCGCGGAAGCCTGACGTGAATTAGTCACCTCCACTCGAATTTTATTAAACTGAAATTGGAGGGCATCATACTTTTCAAACACTTTAATAATTGTTGGAGTAACTTCATCGAATGTTGCGGGAATAACGCCTGTGGCTAAACCAAGGAGCGTAATAGGATCATCTCCTGCAAGGTAAGTTTCCGAAAAGAGTTCTTGGATTGTTCCCAATTTACCCACATCCAATGATTCAATTAGTGCTGAGAAACGTTCCAAGAATTGATTAATCTCCGTCTCAGGATTCGTCGAGGGCATAAGGCGGATGTTCAATCCAACACGGCCAGCCCTCAGTTCAAAGCTTTCTGTTTTGGTTTGATAATCAATAGCTGTAATCATTAAACTGAGAGCCCCTGAATAGGGAACCTGTGTGAAATTGTATCTACCATCTACTTCGGTTATCATAGTCCGCCCTAATAGGTTGACAGTTGCGCCCGCAATCGGGTTCCCTGTTGTGCCATCAGTAATAACGCCTGACACCGCCCCAAGCTTCGGAGCGAGAGAAATATTTAATTCTACTTGTTCAGTCCTAAGTTCAAATTGCTTCATTTTAGGTTGATAATTGATGCCCATGACAGCTAAACTGTGGGTCTCCGAATAACGAATCCCTGTGAAAACATATTTGCCCTCTACTCCAGTTTTCACCATCTGATTTAGCAAACTGACAGTTACCCCCGGAATCGGGGTTCCCGTCGTGGCGTCAGTGATAATTCCTGATACCGTTCCAGACTGTGAAGCGTTCTCCCTTTCCATGTTTGGTGTCTGTTCAGATACTTCTCCGGAATCAACCGAAGGAGAAGGCGAATCTGCGCCGCACCCGAGGCCGATAATCGCCCAAATCAGGATAAGAAAAAAACATAAATTGATCTGAAATTTCATCAAAATCTTTGCAGTGGAGCCCCCGTAAATACCAGCGTGTTGCGCTATAGTTCTGGCTCAATCAGCCTGGCATGTTACGCAACAGTATCAGGTATCTGCGGGGGAGACTGCGACTCCTTTTTTGTTGACACAACACGGTTAATGTATTAAAGTCATATTGTGTAGCTCGACGCCTCAGGAAAACGCTCGTTTTCGCTTCTCCCAATCGGGAAGAAGTTGTCCAAGGTATCGCACGAAAGTTGAGTGAGTAGAATCACCGACTCTACAAAACTGACTTCCAAAGGGGAGCTGCTTCCCTTCGGTAGCGTGCGTGTAAAGCGACGAGCCAAGACCGAATAACCCGAAATCCCAAAGGGGCAGGCAACACGCCTCACTTTTTAGGGTGGGGTAGCTGACTCGATTGATCTCCTATAGAAATCATACCGAGATAGTATGGAAGCATTGACTCGCGCTTTACGATTCTCCCATCACGGAATTACCTTGCTCAACGGATATTCAATAATGCCCTCTGCTCCCACATTCCTAAGCTCTGGGATAAAGTCCCGGACAATGTGCTCATCAACAATCGTTTCGACAGCATACCATTCATCTTGGCTAAGTTGGGAAATCGTGGGCTTTCTCATCGCCGGCAAAATGGCAAGCAAAGATTGAAGGTTTTCTTGGGCAATGTTCATTTTGAGGCCGACTTTGTTTTGTGCCGCCAACGCCCCGGCAAGGAGTATGTACAAACTTTCCGTCTTGTTGCGCGTCCATTCAGCCTCCCAACTCTCCTTATTGGCGATCAACATCGTTACCGATTCAATGACGACATCGACAATTCTTAATTGGTTAGCACGCAAGGTGCTACCAGTCTCCGTAAGCTCTACAATTGCATCGCAGAGATGAGGAATCTTCACCTCTGTTGCGCCGTGTGAAAATTTGACGGTCGCATTGATGCCATTATCCTTGAGGTATGATTTGGTCGCTTCAACCAATTCGGTGAAAATGACTGTCCCTTCCAGATCGGCGACAGACTGGATGGGAGAATCTTCCGCGACTGCTAGCACCCATTGCGCTGGCTGCCTGGTTTGCTTGCCGTAGGTTAGCGAAGCGACTTCTAGTACGTCAACGTTGCATTCGCGGACCCAATCTCGTCCTGCTAACCCCACATCGAGGACACCGCGTTCTACGTAGAGTGCCATCTCCTGTGGGCGCAGCAGCATCACCTCGATCTCGTTGTCGTCGATATGTGGATAGTACGACCGACCGTTGATTGTAATTGTATAACCTGCTTGTCTGAAAAGATCAATAGTGAATGCCTGTAGCGATCCTTTGGGAATGCCTAATTTGAGTTTGTTCATCAGTTTTTGTGTTCTGCCTCCAATTTTTTTTGATTGCTTCGTTCTGAGATTAAATCCAACTTTCACTGTTACAGAGATTGCTTCGTAATGGAATCCCTTTTGCTGTACTTGCTTCACTTCATTTGAGGACAAGCTACGAGCAGGCTTTCAGTTGTTCTTTTGCTGTGGTCTGTAACACGGTGATTCGAGAAATAATATATGATACTCTATAATACCATACTCGATCTATATTGTCAAAAGCGAAAGAAAAGGGTTAGGGACGTTTAGTTCTCCAGTATCGTGTTTTGCATCCTGTTCTGTTTCGGCTTGGATAAACATATCCAAGCCATCTGTGCACCTTTGCAGTGGATTTGTCAATTCACTGCAAACGGTGATTAGAGTCATTTAGTTCTCTCGCAGGAGGGATCTCCGAATTGCGACTTCCTATTCAGATAGGAAGAACACCAAAAACTAAATAGCCCTAGTTGAAACCTAAGCATCTTGACAGGATGAGACAGATCGGGTTAAAATAGGTAGGACTTACGCAGTTGAACGTTCAAAGCCAACACCAAAAAAGGTCGCGCAATGGTTACGGTTGGTTGAGCCAGGATTATGGCGCAATAGTCATGGTATCCTCGGTGATGAGTCACCGGACCATACGACTCACGACGCCCGATGAATCGGGCAACTACAGTTAATTCTACAGTAGCTAGGTACGCTCCGCCGTGCCGTATGCCTACTACCTTAAAAACGTGGGTTGAATGGCGCGCCTACAAACTCAAGTGTGTAACTCCTAAATAGGAATCAGACGCAAAACTGTTCAAAAATTGACTTTTTTCGGAAGTCCTAAAACGTGGAGGCATATGAAAGAATGGCAGATAGAATTGAAGTTGGTCAGCTCAAAATTGACGAGGGATTGTATCGTCTGGTACAAGACGAGATTGTGCCCGGCACAGGTGTGGAAGCGGATGCATTTTGGACATCGCTAGGTGAGATTGTTACAGATCTTGCGCCCAAAAACCGGACACTTCTGGATAAACGGGATGCATTGCAGCAACGGATTGACGAATGGCATTTATCTACAAAGGGCGAGCCGGTCGATCCAAATGAATATGAGGAATTTCTTGCAGAGATTGGTTATCTCCTCCCCGAAGGCGGACATTTCCAAGCGACCACGGCGAATGTAGACCCCGAAATCGCAGAGGTTTCCGGCCCACAACTGGTGGTGCCGGTGGATAACGCCCGTTACGCGCTGAATGCCGCCAATGCTCGCTGGGGGAGTCTGTATGATGCGTTGTACGGCACAAATGTGATTTCCGATGAAGACGGGAAGGAGAGGAGTGAAGGGTACAATCCTGTGCGCGGCGCAGCGGTCATCGCCCAAGCGGAGGCATTCTTAGATGAGGCGGTGGGGCTTGAACAAGGGAAGTTCTCAGAAGTCACGCGATTCTCACTCAAAGATGTTAATGGAACTAGGCAATTGGTCGCAAAACTTAAGGATGGCAGCGAAGTAGGTTTAGCCGCCACCAGTACATTTGCCGGATTTAATGAAAAAGATGGTGAACTGTCGGGTGTCTTGCTCAGAAATAATGGATTACACATTGAAATCCAAATTGACCGCAATCATCCCGTTGGCAAAGCCCATCCCGCAGGCGTAAAAGATGTGGTGCTGGAATCTGCTATCACGACAATTCAGGACTGTGAAGATTCTGTCTCCGCTGTTGATGCGGAGGACAAAACAAAAGTCTACAGCAACTGGAATGGCATCATGCAGGGTACGCTAGAAGCAACCTTTGAGAAGAGTGGGGAGCAAATGACCCGAAGCCTAAATGCAGATAAGACCTTTAAGACGCCGGACGGGGCAACGCTAACACTCCCGGGGCGAAGTCTTCTGCTGATTCGGAATGTCGGGATTCACATGTACACCGATGCAGTCACCACAGCAGACGATCAGGATATTCCCGAAGGTTTCCTTGATGCGATGGTTACATCGCTGGCAGCCATACACGACCTTAAAAGAAATGGGAAATATGTCAACAGCCGGGCAGGCAGCATCTACATCGTCAAACCAAAACTGCACGGTCCTGAGGAAGCTGCAGCAACGATTGAACTGTTTGAACGGGTCGAGCGCGCCCTTGGGCTTGAACCAAACACGTTGAAGATTGGGATTATGGATGAGGAGCGTCGAACCACTATTAACTTGAAAGAAGCCATCCGCGCAGCGAAAGAACGGGTTGTGTTTATCAACACCGGATTTCTGGATCGGACTGGCGATGAAATCCACACAAGTATGGAAGCGGGACCGATGATACCTAAGCCTGATATCAAAGGCCAGCCATGGATGCTCGCCTATGAGGACTGGAACGTGGATATCGGTATTGAGACAGGGCTTCCCGGTAAGGCACAGATTGGTAAAGGGATGTGGGCGATGCCGGATGAAATGGCTGACATGGTCGAGACAAAGATAGGTCATCCCCAGGCCGGAGCGACAACTGCTTGGGTACCTTCGCCAACGGCTGCTACACTCCACGCCATACATTATCATCAGGTGAGCGTTGCAAGCAGGCAGACAAAACTGGCGAGCAGAGGGCGTGCTAGTCTGTCGGATATTCTGACACCACCATTATCGGATGGTGAATTCGGAGAGGCGGACATCCAGCAGGAACTGGATAATAATGCCCAAGGAATACTAGGCTATGTGGTGCGCTGGGTTGATCAAGGAATTGGCTGCTCAAAGGTGCCGGACATCCATGACGTCGGGTTGATGGAGGACCGGGCAACGCTACGTATATCGAGTCAGCATATTGCCAACTGGCTACATCACGGTGTTGTGACGAGAAAACAGATTATAGAAACCTTCGAGCGGATGGCTGCGGTTGTCGACAGACAGAATGCAGGGGATGCGAACTATCGAAACATGGCACCCGAATTTGACAAGAGCATCGCCTTTCAGGCAGCACTAGATCTGGTTTTTAAGGGAGGAACGGTGCCCAACGGCTATACTGAGCCTGTGCTGCACGCTCGTCGGAGAGAGGTCAAAGCGACGCAATAAGGCGTCGCTTTAACTCTTCAATTAGACCCGTACAAACTTCTGGAACCGTTTTTCCGCGATGACCTCACTGATATAGACATCGCCATGAGAGTCAATCCATATACCGTGTGGCGAATTGCTGAACTGACCCGGCCCCTCGCCCTGCCCGCCCCATTGGGTGATAATCTCACCGTCAAGCGTCATAACAGTGATGCGCTGCCCACCCTCTGCGATATGGATGACATCATCCGAATCTATGAACAGATCATTGGGAGAACGCAGATCTCCCCACTCTGTGATGTATTCCCCATTTGAATCGAAAATCTGACACCGTAGGTTTCCTCGGTCTAAGATGTAGACTCGGTCATTTTTGTCCACCGTGACATCATGCGGCAGGTTAAACTCGCCGGGCCCTGAGCCCGGTGCGCCCCACGAAACGATGACTTCGCCATCAGATGTCAGGCGGTGAACCCGCGACTGCCCGTAGCCGTCCGAGACGTAGATTTCACCCGATTGGGATAAGACAGCGCGGGTCGGTTGATTAAATGGCTGCCCCGGCGACCCCGGTGCATCCACAGTTCCCAACGTCTGTAAAAGTTCTCCAGAGAGCGAGAATTTCCGAACGGTGTGGTCCTCGGTGTCTGTGGTGTAAATTTCATCGTCGGGACTGATCCAAATCCCGTGTGGTGTTTTGAAGAGAGCCTCCCCCCACGAACCGATGAACCTCCCATCGCGCTCAAAAACGAGCATGGCGGGGTTAGGACTCCGATTGAACACATAGACCCGGTCCTGGGAGTCGCAAGCCACACCAGAAGCAAGCCCCAACTGTGGTATCTGCCCCCAACCTTCTACAACTTCGTATCGATAATCACCACTTCCATAAACCATACTGATTATTCCTCCTCATTTGGTTTTGACGCATGTTAAGAAATCGTGTAACAGACACCGAGTTTTTTCTTGAAAACTCGATTCTCTTTGGGTTTCGCACGGCCTTTTTCGATTCCTGAGAGATTCCACCGGTTGAAGGAATTTGACCCTGAAGCTGCAGCACAATTTGAGCAGAAGGGGCGCGAGCCGTCTGTCCGTTCCGCGTCAGATAAGGCGGTGTCCCCAACACGGTAGGACGGTATCACGCCCTTTTCTTTACAGGGTATGGTACCGCTTTTTTGTTCTCGCAAGGAGCTGTCTTTATCGAGGATTATTTTCAGTGTGCCTTTATCTGTGCCCAGGCTGTTGTCAGTTTGTCGGTTGGTTCAACCGCCAACTTACCTGTGATGTTTTGGAGAATCTCGTCTCTACTCAACGGTCTGTCGTAAATACGAAGGATAGCGATTGAGCCGTTGAAGTTTCGATCCCTGTCATTGGAACAAAATATTGATAGCCATACCGGCTCTTCAGGATCAAAATCCTGATTAATCTCAACCCTCCCAACCTCTTCACCATCTTGGTAGGTTTCAACTGTTTTCTGATCGGTGAAGACAAACGCAATCCAGTGCCACTCCTTTTCCTTAATATCGATGCCGAGATCTTCCGGGATTAACCACTTCCCTTTATTATTTGCTCGACCCTTAAACCGTGCGATGAGTTCGCCGGTATCCGGTCCGTTGAGAGAAACCTGAAAATGTTGCAATTCCCTATCACGTGATTTAAATCCGAGGACTTGGGAAGCCACAACGAGATCTGGCCACTTGGGACCGTTGCGTTTGATGAGAACCTCCATTGTCCAATCCTCAAGTTGCAATTTGGGGAGTACATCCGGGGGACCGCCAAAAGTCTCGGACTTTCGTGTGGCGGTATACCACTTTGCGTCCTCATTGATACCGAGTACGGGTATTCTGATTTTCCCCGCTTCAAATTCAGGCACCTCATTGTCGGCTGGCATTTTTCCACCGGCTAAACCGAGGTTCTTCCAAGCGATTTCCCGCTTATTCTGCTCTCTGGCATCGAGGTGGATCACCGCACCCGGAACCACCTTTTGCGCTGCTACTGCAAAACTAGTGAGTCCCAGCACAAAAACTACACTGTAAACCGCAATTTTGTTCATATATTTCATTTGAAAATATCCCTTGGGGTGGAACCTGGGGGGTCAATGGCTATTTTTGATTGATGCCCACGTTGTGGCGAGCTTCCCCGATGGAGAAACCGCGAAGATTGCTGTATCGATTCCCTTTCCGAGCTGCCTTACATCTGCCGCGCTCAATGCAACCTTGAAGATAGCAAGCTCATCAATGGTACTCTTACTGAATGAGTCAAACCGCTCTGGCAATAACGCGCCAATGTACATCGGTCGTCCCTGTGCTGGTGCCAATACCATCTTTTTCTTACCATCGCCGTGTTCGACAGGCTTCGATTCGCCATCAATATAAAGCGTTGGTGCCCTCTCTCCATCTTTGGCAACAGCGACATAGTGGTGCCACTGATCGTCCTTGATACCGCTGGCACCCTGAAATCCATCTTGATACCAGAAATAAAACATGTTGTTAAAAACCTTGTGGAGTGCGATGCCGTAACCTGGTCCCTGACGCTGCCATTCCGATCCCCTATGTAGAATGAAATAAGGTGCCACATCGGTCGCTTGTAGCCGTGGTGGTCGTTTCGCCCATACCGAAATCGAGATGACCTTTTCAAGGTTTAAGTCTACATCATCCGGCACCTCCAAATAGTTTTTTCTGCTGTCACTAAACTCTATTGCCCTGCCAAATTTCCCATCAACTAAGGCGGGCTTATTTACCAACTTCGCGTCATGACCGTTGCCGGTAACATCCGGGACGCCAACTCTACCGACTTCTTCAAAGGTCCATATTGCAACAGCCGCTTCTAGAAATTTACGTCCTCTCAACTGGGCATCGCTCACCGCCGTGAACACTATATTCAAGATAATTAAGCCGATACCGACTGTACTTAACTTTGTCGTAAAAGTTTTCATAGTTGTGTGGCTCCCTTTTCGCTGATTCAGCGGCTTTGTTTAAGTACTGCCCACGTTGTGGCAAGCTTGCCCGATGGAGAAACCGCGAAGATTGAGTTATCAACTCCTTTCCCAAGCCGTTCAACATCAGCGTGGCTCAACGCAACGTTGAAAATGGCAAGATCGTCTATAGTGTTATTGGTCCACGAATCGAATCGTTCTGGGAACATTGCTCCGATGTGTAGTGCGCGCCCCGGTGAAGGTTCCAACGTGATTACCCGCTGACCGTCCCGATGTTCGACCGCCTTTAACTCGCCATCAATATACATGGCAGGGTCCCTTTCCCTATCTTTGGCAACCACAACGTAGTGGTGCCACTGATCATCCTTTATCCCGTTTACTCCTTGAAATCCATCTTTATACCAGAAATAGAACATGTTGTTAAAAACCTTATGCAGGGCTATTCCAAAAGTGGGTCGACCATGCTGCCATTCTCCCCCTTTTTCGAGAATAAAATAGGGTGCGATATCAGTTGCTTGTGGCCGTGGCGGTCGTTTCACCCATACCGAAATCGAGATGGCTTCATCAAGGTCGAAATCCTCATGGTGTGGCACTTCCAAGTAGTTTTTTGCATCATCCCTGAACTCCACTGCCTTGCCAAACTTCCCCTCTACTAGTCGTGGTCGATTTATCATCACCGCATCATGGCCGTTGCCGGAAACGTCCTTGACAAAAGGGTCGTTATCCTTATTCCTTTCCGTCTCCTCAAAGGTCCATATTGCAACAGCCGCTTCTAGAAGCTCCGGCCCTGACAATTTGGCATCGCTCACGGTTGTCAATATTAAACTCATGGTGATTAAGCCGAGTCCAATTTTGCTTAGCCTATTGATGAAACCATTCATTTCCACCGCCTCCTTGTCTATTATTCTCCAAAGTATGTACCGATATATCTGTCCACCCCCGATAACCTTTACAGTTTATCGGTAAAAGCATGGAATGTCAATGTAAAAGTGCCTTGTTTGCACTTGACTTGTTCAGCAGAAAAATGTTAATATGTCTATGTGACTAAAGCTGTTTTTCCACAGGCTCCCCTAATCCTATAACGTTACGTCAAAATTGAATCCTGTTCTATATCGGTTTTCTAAACTGACTACAACAACCTGCGGCGATTGAAGCAAAACAAGATAGGATCTTGGTCTACAGTCGTGGAATTTATTGTAGTACTCCGTCAGAATTCAAAACCCCTATTAAAGGAAGGATATTATGATGAAAAAAGGTCGATTAATCTCTATAGCCTTGGTTTTTGCATTTGCGCTCTCATTGACGCAAGGCGGTTTTGCTGCGCCAAAGAACTTTGCGCTCAAGTTTGATGCAAAAAAGGATAATGGAGAAAAAGGGACACGAATTATTATTGACCATAGCGAGGAATTGAACCTCGCAGATAAGCTAACACTCGAAGCATGGATTTACCCTACTGCCCTTGATTCGGGCGGAGGACGAATGATGATTACCGGGAAGACAGATACCTGGATGCACGCCCTCTTTAACAAACAATCAACCTACCAGGCAGCAGTCAACGCTGCACAGTGGGGTTGGGAAGGTACGGGCAAAATCAGCTTGGACAGGTGGACTCATGTTGCGACTTCCTTCGATGGTCGTGCCTACCTGCTCCACGTTGATGGCAAGTTGAAAGATGAAGTCGAAGATCCAGGGGATATCAACACATCTCTGTCAGATGTTTATATCGGTTGGCTCCCCCAGTGGAATGAAGCGTTTACTGGATTAATTGACGAAGTCCGGATTTCTAACATTCCCAGATACCCAGCCGCCAACTTTCCGAGACCGACGACCGAATTTGAAGAACGGGATCGCAATACCGTTCTCCTCATGCACTTTAATGAGGGACAAGGGGGCGAAGCCAAGGATTCTTCTGCTTTTGAGCATCACGGCTTAGTCGATGAGGCGACATGGGAAGAGGTGGATGATGCACCCTTCAAACCGTTAGCGGTTGAGCCGGGCGTAGGCAAGCTATCAACAACATGGGGTAAACTCAAACGTAATTACTAGACCTTAACTGGGTTGAGTCAACTTTGCGGCTCGGAATCTTCTGATTATTTGCCTCCTGATATTCGATCGAATCGATATATTTTCTATCGGTATCAGGAGGCTTTTCTTTTGGGGATTAAGTAGGGGGCACAGCCAATTGCATCGTCAATTCAAATATCTAGAGGTGTCAAATGATTTTAATGAGTCCGTCTGTGCGCTTGGGCAAGACCTCGGAGGAACAGGCTACCTTCCTCCAAAAGGTCAAGTTAATGGAAGTTAAAACTGTTACAACAAACACACCTACCGATTGGAGCGATGCAGATGTTGAGAGAGCCAAACGGTTCCTTGATGACCACGGCATCCGAGTGGGCGAATTTAGTGGCCATCAAGGGGGATTTGGCTCGGCAAATCCGGAGGAGTACCGAGCTGCCATTGAGGGACATCGTCGTCAGTTGCGTCACGCGCACATCATAGGAGCACACTGCATCGCCTGTGCAATACTCATCGGTAGAGTTTGGATTGACGAGATGCCAAAAACTTTCGCGGAGCGGGATGGGACCGTCCCTCCAATGTGGTCTGAGGAGACGTGGAAACGGTGTATCGGTGCGGTCGAGGAACTCATGCCTTATGCGGAGGAATTTGAGATGGACGTGGCGATACATCCCCACATCATTACACCTATCTACTCTGTCGAGCGATATCAGGAACTCTTTGATGCCGTTCCCTCTCCGCGCTTAAAGGCACTGTTCGACCCTGTGAATATGACATGGCCCCACATGTTCCTCAGAATGACAGACTTTATCAATGAAATTTTCGATGGAATTGGGGATAAAATTGTCACGATGCACGCAAAAGATGTTACAATGTGGTCAGCGCAGCCAATTAGCATTATTAGCCGCGTTGATGAAGCCGTACCGGGGACAGGTATGATGGATTACGCGACGATACTCCGGCGGTTGGATGCATTGGACAATGATGTTCCTGTGCATGTAGAGCACTTCCCGGAGCTAGAGACAATTGCGGGGCAGCAGTATATCCGGCATGTTGGACGGGAAATTGGGGTAACTATTGGTTAACGCAAGTTGCTCGGGCATGTTGACATTTTGGTGTTGTCGATTCGACAAGTGCTGTCCTCATCGGGCAATCGGTCAAAAACTGAACTTAATATACATGTCGCCCCGCTGGGGCTTTGCGGATCGGGCAAGATTCCCAATCTACAGGTATGGGTTGTAGGTTAGGTTGAATGGTTCAAAGCGAATGCATATCCACGACGATAGCGACTCAGTTTTTCAACACCACTGTTTTATAAGTAGATATAGTGAAACCCAACACCCAACCCACCTCCCGATTATCAAGAGTTGGACAGACACCAGACCTGCCCCTACAGATTTGTGAGATTCAAGCCGAACCGAGTCTGTCAGATGTCAACAGAACCCAGCAAATAAACAAGGAGAGGTTATGGCTGAAAAAGTGACATCGAGCGTAAATCATCCGTGGAATATCGTGGTTGTGGTTTCGGACACGTTTAGGGCAGCATATCTGGGGGCTTATGGGAATAGATGGATTCATACACCCAATCTGGACCGGTTTGCTCAAGATAGCGTGCGATTTACAAATGCACATCCAGAATGTCTGCCAACGATTCCGACGCGTCGCACCTTGCACAGCGGTCGGCGGGCATTCCCATTTCGGAACTATCGCCCTGTGCCTTGGGATAATGTCTATATTCCAGGCTGGCAGCCGTTATCGTCGGAGGAAAGCACGATAGCGGAGGCACTTGTCCGTCAGGATTATCACACAGGTTTCTTTGCAGATGTGCCACACTATTTCGTGCCGGGTATGAATTTTACGCGTGGATTTCTGCAATGGGAGTATATCCGCGGTCAGGCGGAAGACCGGTACAATGCTATCGCACATGCGGATGAGACGCTGCTGTCACGCTATCGTGGGAGCGCGGATCGGATTCGGGCGCATCTAGTCAACGTGCAGCCGGAGCAGGCAGAAGAGATGTGGCCCACTGCACGCACATTTCGCGCTGCGATAAAGTTTGTCGAGCAGAATTATAACAACCGTCCATTTTATTTGTACGTCGATAGCTTTACACCGCATGAAACTTGGGAAGCACCACTCCACTACTACGACCTCTACGGGATGCGGGAAGATCGGGAACCGATTTATCTCTCCGCACCTTATGGGCCCATTGACCGCAACCCCGAAGTCGAAGCACGTCTGCCCAGCATCCGGGCGAATTATGCCGGTTTGGTGACGATGGTCGATACGTGGTTTGGAAAACTGATTAATACCATCGACAGGTTGGGGTTGAAAAAGAACACGCTCGTGATTTTTCTGAGCGATCACGGGACTAACTTCGGTGAAAACCCAGATCGTGTCACAGGAAAACCGGCGGATTTTATGTATCCGGGGACAATGGACATCCCGATGCTGCTACGCCATCCGGAAGGGACTGGTGCCGGCAGTACGCGCGAAGAACTTGTCTATACTTTGGATGTACCGGCGACAGTCGTTGCCGCTGCTAGCGTCGAACCAATCGGCGAAATAGAGGGACAGAATCTGCTTCCACTGGCAGCGGGAGGGAATGGATTTCAGAGTCGGGAATATCTGACCTGCCGTTATGGTAACTCTGTTTGGTACAAGGATTCAAAAAATTGGTTCTTCAGCGGTGTGGATTCCCCCAATCTCCGTCTCTTTGACCTAGAGGCAGATCCGACGTGTCAGCATAATATTGCGTCAGATGCAGCGGATCGGGTCGCTTTTGCACGGGAACGAATCTTGGCGGATGCAGGTGGTGAACTGCAGCACTATGAGCGGCAGGAAAAGACCGATGCGCTGGGCAGACCTGAGTTTGCAGAGGGGAGATAAGTACCTGGAACCGTGCCATTTAGCTGTAAGTCTTAGTTCCGAGTTTTTAGGTGTAGTGGAGGTATATGGCAAATGATCCCACATTTCTTTGAAGGAATTGATGGCATTGGACGCCAAGGGAAACCGAGAGATCGTGGTCTGACGATGGTTATTGATTGGGGCATTGGGCTACATGAACAGGCAGACCTCATCGAGACGGCGGCAGCGCACTTCGACTTTGCAAAAATTGCTGTCGGCATCTCCCGCTTGTTGTCAAATGATATACTGGAAGCGAAGTTGAAAAAGTATCGGGAGCATCAGATTGAGCCATTTGCAGGAGGCATGTTTCTCGAATACGCAGAAGTATCCGGGAAGGCAAATCTCTATTTCCCTGCGATTGTTCGGGCCGGCTATCGTTGGGCTGAGGTATCGGATAATTTAGGAGCCGTTTCGGTTGCGTGGAAGCGAAAGATGATTCGTCAAGCGACCGAAGTACACGGTTTACAAGTTATGGGTGAGGTCGGCAAGAAGGAAGGGCTTGCAAGCGAAATTCCTTTCGCTGACGATGCACAGGGGTGTCTCGATGCCGGCGCAGCACTCGTACTCTTAGAGGCTGCTGAGTTGGTCAGCGAAGATGTTGACACAGCGAAAGCAGTTGAGGAGGTTGTGGAACTCGTTGGATTAGAGAAACTCATGTTTGAGTTGCCCGGTCCGTGGATTGCCGGGGTAACCGCACATGGCATCCATCACCTTCGTCGTCAGCTTATCGATCGATACGGTTCAGAGGTCAACCTAGGCAATGTCGTGCCCGCCGACCTAATGTCATTGGAGGCATATCGCCGAGGGTTGGGGGTCAATGCTGGCGAGGTTAAGCGTGAAACGTGAGAAACATTAGTTCAGGAGAGATATTGAACAAGAGCGGGAAGAGGACCAGAACAGCCGGTTGGAAACTGCGGTAACCCCGGCAGCACAAGGTTGGGCAGGGTTGCTGTCGGAACAACGAGGGGAGGCAAAACAGCCCTTTGACCAATACGGCACAGCGGAGCGACTCCGCCGGTGGAGGGAATTTGACCCTGAAGCTGCAGCACAAGTTGAGCAGAAGCGACGCAAGCTGTCTGTCCGTTCCGCGTCAGATGAGGGGGTGTCCCCGACACGGTAGGAGTGTATCTTAGATCAATATGAAAAGCGGTATCACGCCCTTTTTCACGGGTATGGTACCACTTTTTTGTGCTCCTAAGGAGCTTTCCTAATCAATGTGTACGCATGTTCAGAAATCGTGCAAACGCATAAAAGTCTCAGCAGGGCAATACGGGACTTCACGGTCTCTATCCTGTAAATCCTTGAATTCTGAAAATCCTGGAGGGGAGGCAAAACAGTCCTTTGACCAATACGGCACAGAGGAGCGACTCCGCCGGTGGAGGGAATTTGACCCTGAAGCTGCAGCACAAGTTGAGCAGAAGCGACGCAAGCTGTCTGTCCGTCCCGCGTCAGATGAAGCGGTGTCCCCGACACGGTAGGAGTGTATCTTAAATCAATATAAAAAGCGGTATCACGCCCTTTTTCACGGGTATGGTACCGCTTTTTTGTGCTCCTAAGGAGCTTTCCTAATCAATGTGTACGCATGTTCAGAAATCGTGCAAACGCATAAAAGTCTCAGCAGGGCAATACGGGACTTCACGGTCTCTATCCTGTAAATCCTTGAATTCTGAAAATCCTGATTCAGATTGCTTTTGAATCCCTAAGATACCAACAACATTGTGCTAGGATTCTAGGCTCAATCCACCCTGCTCTCAAAAACCGGGTTTTTGTGGGGATACCCCTTGTGGTTGCTTTGCCCCTATTTTCACGCCTACCAATTCGTAAACGCCCCATCGGGCCGACGCAACTGGGGCGCATCAACCTCACGGTACGGGTTAGCCAACGCCGCTGCCTCATCAAATTCGATACCTAACCCCGGACTCGTCGGGGGCAGCAGATAACCGTCTTCCCACGCTAACTGCACCGGGAAGACATCGGGCAGCGTTGTCCCCGGCTTGCTTGGGAGCTCTTGGACACCAAAGTTTGTCGAAGCGAGGTCAAGGTGGAGACACGCTGCTGTCGAAACCGGGCCGAGCGGATTGTGTGGTGCCAGATCAATGTAGTGCGCTTCACACCAACCGGCAATCTTCTTCGCCTCTGTAATCCCCCCAACAATACAAAGGTCAATCCGCGCGTACTGCATCAACTCTTGTTCAACCAATTCGCGGAATTCCCACTTTGTTGCGTACTGCTCGCCCACCGCCAACGGTACAGCAACGTGACGCGCTAACTGATGGTATGTGGACATATTTTCAGAACGCAGTGGGTCTTCGATGAAATAGGGACGATAACCCTCCAAAGCACGGCAGAGCGGAATCACATGGGGCGGGTCTAGCCGCGTATGGACGTCAATCAAGATCTCAATCTCCTCCCCGACAGCATCTCGAACGGCTTCACACTGCTTTATAGTTTCCCGGACTGCCCACGATGGATCTAGAACATCGCCCTGCTGAGGGACACCCCAACGGACAAATTTCCATCCGTCTGCCACAAGTGTCCGTGCGTGTTCCGCGAGTTGTTCCGCAGAATCACCGCCAGCGTGGGGATAGCATACAGCCTTCTGGCGGACAAGTCCACCAAGCAGGTCATAGACAGGGACGCCCAATGCTTTCCCACGAATATCCCACAGCGCGATATCGATGGCACTGATCGCAGAGCAAGCAATCCGCCCTGCAGGAAAAAAGCCACCCCGAAACATCACCTGCCACAAGTGTTCAATACGACGTGGATCCTCACCGATTAGGACAGATTTAAGATGGTTGACACATTCCGTTGCTGCAAGTTCCCGCCAAGTGATTCCGCCTTCACCGATTCCATAGAGACCTTCATCGGTTTCGACCTTAACAAAAAAGAAATTCCTAGCCCCTCCCCATACCGGCAAAGGTTTTACATCTGTAATTTTCATTTGCGCCCTTTCTTATATAACTTGTGTGAACTAGTAGTAAGCATACTCCGTATGCTGCAACCTCTGTTTTAATCATTCATCGACTAATTTTTAACAGTTTTCAAGTACAGTTCCCATTGCCTCACTCCATATCTATATATTCACCTAAGTTGCCCTCCAAAATCCCAACAGGGCAATATGCGTAGGTAATCAACCAATGTACTAATAAACAAATTCTTTTCACGTTTCACTCTCAGTCTATGTCTTCACCTGCGGATCCAATACATCTCGCAGCGCATCACCTAGGAGATTAAACCCCAAAACAATCAGAAAAATTGCAATCCCCGGCGTCATAACAGTCCACGGCGCACGACGAATCAATGCCCGATTCTCATTGAGCATGGCACCCCACTCCGGTTCGCCAATCTCGGCACCAAGTCCAAGAAAACTAAGACCGGCAGCATCCAAAATAGCTGCACCCATGCCCAACGTTGCCTGCACAATCAAGGGAGCAAGACAGTTGGGCAAAATCGCACGGGTCAGAATGCGAAAATCACTCACCCCGATAGCGTGTGCAGCGGTTACATAATCCTGCTCGCGGATGGTGAGGACAGACGCACGAAGGATCCTCGCATATTGTGGGATATAAACAATCGAGACAGCAATAATCGCATTCGTCAGGTTCTGCCCCAAGATGGTAACGATAACCATTGCCAGGAGGATACTCGGCATGGCAAGCATCATATCCATTATCCGCATGATGGTGTTATCGAGCCAACCCCCATAATAGCCGGCGATGATGCCCAATAGTGCGCCAATCGATATCGAAAACGTCATCGCAACCAATCCGATTTTAATCGAGATCCGCGAGCCATAGACAATGCGGCTGAAAATATCCCGCCCGACCTTATCGGTGCCGAAGTAATGTTCCTGAGACCAACCTTTGAGACGGGACGTTACATCTGCATCACGAGGGTCATGTGTTGCGATTAGTGGGGCAAAGATGGCGGCGGTAATGAAGATGATCAAGATAGATGCGCCAATTACCGCCGATTTCTGACGCAGCAGCTCTTGATAAAATTGACGACGATGCTCCCTCATGTTGTCCCTCTCCCGATTCGGATACGCGGATCAAAATATGCGTAAAGTAAATCAACGATCAGGTTCACCGTCATGACAACCGTAGCGACAAAGAGAACCCCGCCCTGGACTGGACGAATATCACGCGCTTCGACAGCAGCCCGCAGCCACGACCCCAATCCGGGCCAAGAGAAAATATGCTCCGTTAAGATTGCACCCCCCATTAGATACCCAAATTCCAGACCAATCACCGTCAACACAGGGATGATACTATTTTTTAAGGCATGCTTGAGAATTACGACCCGTTTGGGTAGCCCCTTTGCGTAGGCGGTTACGATGTACTGTTGGTTGAGGACCTCTAAGAGGCTAGACCGTGTCATGCGAGCGATAATAGCTAACGGCACTGTGCCAAGTGTTATCGCGGGGAGGATGAGGTGTGCAATTGCATCTCGAAACGCAGCAAAGTTGCCTGCGAGAAGGGTGTCAATCAGGTAAAAGTGAGTGCGGTGCTGAATGTCAAGATCTAATACAGCGTCGAGCCGTTGTGAGCTCGGAAAAATCGGGAAGGTGTAAGCCAGTAGCAGGATAAGCATCAAACCAAGCCAGAAGATTGGTATTGAGATCCCTGCCAATGACCCGAACATCGTCGTATAGTCCCAAAACTTCCCACGATTAACAGCAGCGATAATCCCTGAGGTGATGCCGAAAAAAATTGAGAAACTCATCGCTGCAAGCGTCAATTCTACTGTCGCAGGAAATTTGCGGAGGATTTCGTCAATGACCGGTTGGTTTGTCTTAAACGAGCGTCCCAAATCTAAATGCACCAAATCCCACAGAAACAGCCCGTACTGCTTATACAGCGGCTGATCTAATCCCATCTGGCGACGGAGTTGTGTCAATGCCTCCTCTGTCGCCCGTTCACCGAGAATTGCGAGGGCAGCATCACCGGGAATCAGATGCACCATAAAAAAAACGAGCAACGAAACACCAAAGAGCGATAACCCCATTGAAAGGAGTCGATGCAGGATATAGACAATCATGCGTCACGTCACTTCTCAAGCCAGATCTGCCGAAAATATTTCCACGTCGTCGGGTGTAATTTGAGATTCTTAATCTGTTTGTTGATGATTAAAATCTGTTTGGAGTGTGCTAGCGGAACCCAAGGAACATCGCGATGAAAAAGGGCTTGGGCTTTTTTATAAAGTTCGATCCGCTTGGCTTGGTTAGTGATTGACTGTGCCTGAACAAGAACATCCTGCATCTCATCGCTACGGTAAAATGCGATGTTCCCTGCCGGCTTTTGCGCCGCTTCCTGGCTTAAAAGGTAATAAAAGAAATTATCCGGATCGCCCAGGTCAGCCGACCAACCGAGCATTGCTGTATCGTGCTCACCGTTTTTAGTCTTTTCCAGGTATGTGCCCCAATCAAAGGTCACAATCTTCGCTTTGATTCCAACATGGCGCAAATCTGATTGAATAGCCGCAGCAAGGGCACTTCCATCGGGGATATAAGGACGTGGCACCGGCAATGCCCACAGTGTCGTGTCAAAGCCGTTTGAGTAACCTGCCTCTGCGAGCAACGCTTTCGCTCTTGCCGGATCATAGGTGTACTCCTCAATTGAATCGTCATAACTCCACATCGTCGGCGGGATAGGATTTTTGGCGGGGATGCCCATGCCTTGATAAAGCTCTGTAACAATCTCGTGCTTGTTAATCGCATGGTTGACCGCGAGACGAACCTTGATATTATCGAAAGGCTTTTTATCTAAATTCATCGCAAGGTAACCAATATTCATGCCGGGTTGTTCGATAATCCTGAGTTGGGCATCTGCACGGATCTGGGGTAGATCATCCGGATTCGGAAATTCCATTGCGTGAATACTTCCGTTTTGCAACTCGATAAGGCGTACCGAATTGTCGGGGATGGATCGGAAGATTATTCGGTCAAGCGGTGGGCGTCCTTCCCAATAGTCTTCGTTCGCCTCCAAGACCACCTTATCCTCACGGTCCCAACGTACAAACTTGAACGGTCCTGTGCCGATCGGGTGATTCTTAAAATCCGTATTCCATTTCTGCAGGGCGGTTGGACTGACGATCGAAAAAGGTGTCATTGCGATAGTATAGATGAAAGGAGCGTAGGGACGTTTGAGAATGATTTGGACTGTATACGCATCTAGCGCACTGATTTCCTCTACTATCTCGGCTAATCCGGTATACGACCAATAGGTATAGGAACCACCAACGTTATGAAAGGGATGGTTGGGATCGTGCTGACGGTCGAGAGAAAAAAGCACTGCATCCGCGTTGAAAGGGGTGCCGTCGTGGAACTTAACCCCTTTGCGGAGATTAAACCGCCACGTCAACCCATCCTCCGATGACTCCCACGATTCTGCTAACGCCGGTTCCACCTCGGTACTCTCGTCCTTGTACTGTATGAGTCTGTCGTAGATATTCTCGCACACCTTAAAGGATTCGCCATCCTCTTCCTGTGCAGGGTCAAGGCCAACGGAATCGCCGCCCCGTCCAAAAATCAACGTACCACCAATCACTTTGGCGTTAGCAATATAAACAGAAAATATTAAAAACAAAAAAGTTGCAAAGATGTATCGATACGGTCGTTTCATACAAATCATACAAAGCCCTTCCTAGATTGATATGATTGAAGTCTAACGATATTAGTTAGCAATTTAGTGAACCTTCAGCCCGTAGGTTGGGTTAAATAATAAAGGTGAGTCCCTATCAACAACGAGAGTACCTATGCTTTTCGACAACACCCTTTTATAAATAGAGTGAAACCCAACGCAAAACCGTAGGACGGGCTTCCTAAGCCCAATCCTCCCGCTCAGTCTAATACCGGCGGATAGCCTGTAGGTCAAGATTCATATCTCGACATCCAAATATTAACATAATGATATTAATAGTTTATTGAGCTTTCAGGGTAGGGTACAGACTTCTATCAAAATATTGTCGCAGAAATGGGGGGGAGTGTCAAGAGAAAATAGTGCATTTGATGTGCGCTGATGCGGATGATATGATACAATAAATACCATCTTTTCGTTATATCCGAAACGAGGAGGGTTTGCGGATGCTTGATTTTGTACAAGACACACTTGTAGCCATTACCATTAATTGGATCCTAACGTTAGTGTTCACAGGTTTACTGGTATTGTCCGTATATGATCAATAGGGTTAATGATTATCACAGGGGTGCTGGTTTTTCCTCCGACCTTAGGTTTGATTCCAAGCTATATTTTCAGGCTATACATAGGCCAGTGGGCCGTTGGTGAACTAAATAACGGGTTGACTCAGCACATAACAATCGGGAGGTTCTTGGTGCTGTATGGCTTGGTCACGTGGTTACTCCATGACGGATTGTTAGTATTAGATGCTTCCCTAATCTGTTGGGAATGGAGTAGCGGAAAGATTCCTTGGCTCCGGCATAAATTGTCAGGAATGGTCGATCTTGCCTGAGGTCAGCTCTAGCTCTAAAATAATGCGTCACATGCTAAATACACAAATGCTCGATCGAATTGCGGTTACTATATCTGTGCTCTTCAGTCCATTCCTATTGCCGATTGCGTCAATCCTACTAATAGTCCGTATGTCTGTTACAACGGTGCAGCAGGGATTGTTGTGGATGGTGATTGTTATACTGTTTGCTAGTATGCTGCCGATGCTTTTTATTTTAATGCTTTTTCGTTTCGGACAGCTGAGCGATTTTCGATTAACAGTCAGGGAACAACGTGCCAAACCTTTGATGTTTTCGCTTGTGAGTGCCCTTGTTGGCAGCGGCATTTTACACATCCTCAATGCACCGCGAGAAATTATCTGGCTCTGCATTGCCTGTGTCATTAACGGAGTCGTTCTTACCTTAATTACACAGGTTTGGAAAATCAGCTTCCACAGTGGCGTTGCAGCGGGATGTATGACAGGGCTTGTGACGTTAATCAGCAGCCAATTTGTCTATCTGTTCATCCTGTTACCGTTCATTGCGTGGGCAAGGGTGCACCGGAAAAGACACACGTTCCTTCAAACTATTGTTGCCGCACCAATCGCTATTGCAAATACAGCAGTGGTACTTCAGTTAGCATTGTGACCATGCTATATCGACAACCTCCGAAATAACCGAATCCGCCAACGACGAAGCAGATCGTTCGCTGTTCGGTTTAGCTTCGATGGATTGATCAATACCATAGTGAGCAGCGTTATCATAGTTTATTTACAATAACCCAAGTTGCTAGTGTAACCTATGCTAGTCGTAAGCATACGCCGTATGCCGTAACCTGCGCCTGTTAGTTGATCAAGTTGTTTATTTTATCCTGATAGTTGACACGTGGGATTCCTAGCCTAAACCTCAAAGCCCTAGCAGGGTGACATGTGTCGCATTAGATTGATGCACGATAGATTGAGAAAATCATTGCTCGTAGTTCAGTACCCCTGATCTGACTAAATTTGGTTATTTTTAGGAAGTTAGGACTTGTGCAGTTGAAGGTTCAAGGCCTTGTAGTTCAGCGATTTATCGCCGCTGGACACCGTTCCCAACGCCCGATGAATCGGATAACGACAGGAGCCCCATCAAGGATCCCGTAGGGCACGACGATTGTTGTTCCCTACTGAAGTGCATAACTCCAATCAGTCTCGAGTATGGAAACTCGACCTACGGGCTATCTAGTAACTTGCGTTATAATACATAGGAAATAGACAATGACAGAACAAAACGACGCAAAGCAATTGATAATCATTGACGGTACAGCGTTTGTATATCGCGCATTTTTTGGAATGCAACAACGATTAACCAACTCCCAGGGGCAACCAACAGCCGCAATTCTTAGCTTCACGAGAACGCTGCTAAAACTTCTGGAAGAAGGCAATGCGTATATAGCGATTTGCTTTGATCAAGGCGGTAAAAGCAAAAGAGACGAACTGTATGCAGCCTATAAAGCAGATCGCCCCCCAACCCCGGACGCCCTCATTTCCCAATTTCCGTATGTGCGGAAAATTGTTGATGCACTCGGCATTCCAACCGTGGAAATGGACGATTACGAAGCGGATGATGTCGCTGGAACTTTGGCGAAGCAAGCGGAGGCGGTGGGGTTCGATGTGCTGATTATGACCAATGACAAAGATATGCTCCAGTTGATCTCTCCGAAGATTAAGGTGCATCGTGTCAATCCGCGTGGTGGATATGAAATCTATGACGCTGCGGCATGCAAAAGGCGTTACGGGATAGAACCATATCAAATCCCTGATTACCTCGCGCTGGCGGGAGATAGTGTTGATCAGATACCCGGCGTCAGTGGCATTGGAGAAAAGACCAGCCCGAAACTGCTCGCTGAATTTGGCACGATCGAAACCCTCCTCCAACACCTTGACGAAGTGCCAAAACGTTTCCGCACCAAGCTGGAAGCAGGGGAGGAGCACGCGCTACTGAGCAAAAAACTGGCAACCCTCGAAACCGCCCTTGAGCTACCCATTACACCCGAAGGGTGCAAAGTTGGAGATAGAGACAACGAAGTGTTGCTAGCACTTTTCCGTGAACTTGAGTTTCACAGTCTACTTGACCAGATCATAACAAATCAGGAAATGCCGAAACCGGACACAAACTATCAGATGATCACGGATGAAACTGGCTTGAAGCATCTCATTGAGAAACTCAAGGCGGACGTGGAATTTTCCTTAGATTTGGAGACAACCTCAACCAACCCAATTGAGGCCGACATCGTCGGTGTTGCCATTACCACTGCTCCGCATGAGGGATATTACATTCCCACTCTGAGTTTCCTCCTTGATACACCCTCTTTGCCCTCTCAGCATCAGGTTTTGGAAATTCTCCGCCCCGTTCTTGAAGATTCGTCTTATCAAAAAATGGGACAAAATATTAAATATGACCTTAAGGTATTCAAACGGCACGGTGCAGATTTGAAGGGCATCTCGTTTGACACGATGGTCGCTTCTGCACTGTTACATCCAGCGTCATCCAGCCACGGTCTAGATGACCTTGCCTTTACCCATCTGAACCACAAAATGATTCCGATTAAGGACCTTATCGGCACAGGCTCGAAACAGATTACGATGGATCTGGTGCCGCTCCCACAGATTACTGAGTATGCTTGTGAAGATGTGGACATTACGCTGCAACTCAAGGATAAATTTGAATCGGAGCTAGCAGCAGAAGGATTGACGGATATTTTCCGCGATATTGAAATGCCATTAATTCCTGTGCTTGCTGATATGGAGTTGACAGGGATTCAGGTGGATGGCAATTACCTCAGACAACTATCGCAGGAATTTCAAGAACGTCTCGATCAGAGAATGGATCAGATCTACGCAGAAGCAGGACAGGAATTTAACATCAATTCACCAAAACAGCTTGGGCAGATTTTATTTGAAAAACTCGATCTGCCAAAGAATCTGACACGTCGAACGAAAACGGGTTATTCAACCGATATCCGGGTTTTACAAAGATTAGCACCACACCACCCGCTGCCGGAGTTAATTTTGGAGTATCGATCTTTTTCCAAGCTCAAATCCACCTACACCGATGCACTGGGCGGGCTAATCAACCCGGACACAGGGCGCATCCACACATCGTTCCACCAAGCCGGTGTCCGGACGGGACGCCTTAGCAGTAGCGATCCAAACCTACAGAATATTCCTGTACGCACCACCGAAGGACGGGAGATCCGCCGAGCATTCGTCGCCAGCGATGACGACCGTGTGCTGATTGTTGCTGATTACTCACAGATTGAATTGCGTATCCTCGCCCACCTCTCTGGAGACGACCGACTACGGGAAGCCTTTGAGCAAGATTTGGATATCCATGCACAAGCCGCCTCTCTTATCTTTGGGCTACCGCCGGAGGACATCGATGCTAACATGCGTCGCCAAGCAAAAACAATGAACTATGGCATCATCTACGGCGTGGGGGCGTTCCGTCTTTCCAACGAGCTGCAAATCGAGTTTGACGAAGCCCAACAGTTGATCAACAACTACTTTCAGACCTATGTTGGTGTCAGGGAATACTTTGACCGAATCGTTGCGGAAGCACAGAGGCAAGAATATGTCACGACGCTCCTCGGACGCCGCTGCTATGTGCCGGAGATCCAAGCTGCGGATCGAAACACGCAAGAATTTGGCAAACGTGTTGCTATCAATGCACCGATGCAGGGCACTGCTGCGGAGCTCATCAAACTTGCCATGCTTGGAATTCATGACTATCTAATTAAAAATAGCAAGCAGACAAAATTACTACTGCAAGTCCATGACGAGCTAGTATTTGAAGCACCAAAATCCGAGCAGGATGAGGTCTTAACAGAAATCAAACGCCTGATGGAGAATGCCTGTCAGATTGATGTGCCAATCAAAGTTGATATCCATGCAGGAGCAAATTGGCTCGAAGCAAAGTAATGACGGTTCATTTGCTTCCTGAGTTAGGGCCTTGTACTTCTATCGAAAACAAGGATTTTCAACTTGATTTTTGCTCGTTTTTGCAGTACATTCTATTATCTGCGGGGGAGGTCAATTAGAGCAAAATTATCATATTGGAAGGCAATGATCGGGACTTTTCGTTATCGGTAAATCCATAAAATAACTGTTGCTCGGTAGTAGACTTAATTGTGTATTCAATTGGTGTGAGGCAGGAGACGAAGTGTTGGTGTATTTGGGTGAATAGGGTGCGTCATATTGACAGGAAATCCAAAATGTGATATTGCCATTCTGGCATTTCTAGGAAACCTCCGGCTGTCGCATGCGTTGCTGCCTATGTTTGTTGTGTTGGCATGTGTATTGCTAATAAGCTGCTACGTGAACTAGGACTTCGTCGTCCGTCAGGAGATATGTATCATTGGGAATGGGAGGAACACTAACAGATGATCCGACACAGTTATCGAATTCTTCTAGTTGATGATGATATGGCTTCTTTGGAAGTCTTGTGCGAGGTTTTGACTCGTGCTGGTTACGATGCTGTGTCTGCAGAGAGTGGATATGAAGCCTTAGAAATTGTTCGAGAAGCTTCGATAGATCTCGCTCTCCTAGATTTTAATCTTCCGGACACAACAGGAGCAGAATTGCTTCAACAGATTAAGCTATTTCAGCCGGGTGTGCCTGCCATCATTATGAGTGCAAACACATCACAGGGCGTAAAATTTGACGTTTTTGAAGCGGGTGCCTACACCTTCATATCAAAACCTATAGATTTACCACAATTGCTGGGATTTGTTTCCCGCGCCTTAGATTTCAAACAACAGTCGATAGTACGTCATCAAGGCAGTCGGCAGGGTGCTTCAACGAATCGGAACACCCAGACACTTCAGGTTAAAAGATTAAGTATTTTCCGATGGATTCGGATTATTAGACATAAGTAACAAGCAGACCCTATATCTATAATCAATCAACAATTATCATTATTTTTTTATGGAGGGATTTCGGATGAGTAAAGTCATTGGAATTGATTTGGGAACCACAAATTCGTGCGTCGCCGTTTTAGAAGGTGGTGAGCCGAAAGTTCTGGAAAACGCTGAAGGTGCTAGAACAACGCCATCTGTTGTTGCTGTTACCAAAGAGGAGGAGCGGTTGGTCGGACAAGTTGCCAAAAGGCAAGCCGTTACCAATCCGAAAAATACAATCTTCTCCGTCAAGCGATTTATGGGACGCAAGTACCAAGAGGTTAGTCAAGAAATAAACCGCGTTCCCTACGAGGCTGTGAGCGATAAAAGCGGGGATGTCTCTATTAAAGTTGCGGATAAGCAGCATGCACCCCCTGAGATTTCTGCGATGATTCTTCAGAAAATGAAAGAGACCGCAGAATCTTACCTCGGTGAGACGGTGACACAGGCTGTCATTACGGTCCCTGCTTACTTTAACGATTCGCAGCGTCAAGCGACAAAAGACGCGGGTAGAATCGCCGGATTGGAAGTACTTCGCATCATCAACGAGCCAACCGCTGCATCATTGGCTTACGGACTTGACAATCAGAAAGATAAAAATATTGCAATCTACGATTTGGGCGGGGGAACTTTTGACATCTCGATCCTTGAAATCGGCGACGGTGTATTTGAGGTCAAGAGTACCAACGGCGATACCCACCTTGGTGGTGACGACTTCGATCAGAAAATCATCGATTGGCTTGCTGAGGAATTTCAGCGCGAGCAGGGAATAGATCTCCGTAAGGACAATATGGCATTGCAAAGGTTGAAAGAGGCTGCAGAGAAAGCGAAATGTGAACTCTCAACCGCTATGCAAACTGATATTAATCTGCCTTTTGTCACCGCAGATGCAAGCGGCCCGAAACACCTCAATGTCAACCTGACCCGTGCAAAACTTGAGCAGATTACTGATGACCTCATTGAACGATCGCTTGAACCGTGTCGGAAAGCTCTTGCAGATGCAGGGTTATCGGCGAGTGACATTGAGGAAGTTATATTGGTTGGTGGACAAACACGAATGCCAAAGGTCCAAGAGGCGGTACAGCGGCTATTTGGCAGGGAACCACATAAGGGGGTGAACCCCGACGAAGTTGTTGCAATTGGTGCCGCAATTCAAGGCGGTGTCCTTTCTGGTGACGAAGGGGTGAAGGACATCTTACTCCTTGATGTAACTCCCTTATCGTTGGGCCTCGAAACGTTGGGCGGGATATTCACTCGACTCATAGAACGGAATACAACGATTCCAGCCAAGAAATCACAAATTTTTACAACATCGCAAGACAATCAGACTACTGTTGATGTACATGTGTTGCAGGGTGAGCGGGAACAGGCTGTCTACAACAAAACGATTGGTCGTTTTCAACTCGATGGTATTCCACCGGCACCGCGCAGTATGCCGCAGATTGAGGTAGCGTTTGATATTGATGCAAACGGTATTCTCAATGTTTCCGCAAAAGATCAGGCGACAGGTAAGGAACAGCACATTACCATTACTGCCTCATCGGGTCTGTCCGAAACGGAAATTGATCAGATGGTCAAAGATGCCGAAACCCACGCCGCCGAAGACCAGCAGAAGCGCGAAGAGGTGGAGGTGCATAATCAGGCGGATTCGCTAATCTATGAAACGGAGAAAAATCTCAACGAGTTTGGCGATAAGGTTGATGCAGCAACCAAGAGTAGTGTTGAAAATGCGGTTGAGGAGCTTAAGAAAGCCCTAGAAAGCCGGAATACCGAAGATATTAAAGCAAAAACCGAAAGTCTAATGCAGGTCTGGCATCAGGCTTCGGAAGAGCTCTATAAGCAAACCGCTGAGACTGGTGGTGGGCCATCGGCAGGACCAGAGTATCAGAGCACGCCAACAGATGAACCACAGTCCACAGCTTCATCGCCTGATGGCGAAGTCATTGACGCTGATTATGAAGTTGTTGATGATAATAAGAAATAGGACGTTAGATTGAAGTGTTTCGATATTCGCGTTTTTGCTGTAGAGAAGTCTATCTACTTAAAATAGTAGGCATACTCCGTATGCTATAACCTCTGTATACCAGTGGATCAAGTTATTTATTTGACCTTAATAGTTGGCAGCGCGGGGCTGCTAGCCCGACCCTCAAAGCCCAGCGAGGCGATATGTGTGTTGCGTTGGGTTGATGCACGATACATCGAAAAAAATAACGCTCCTAGCACAGCAACCCTTCTAGCATTTGTCGAGTATGGACACTTGACCTACGGGCTCCCTAGCAACTTGTGTTTATATAGCCAAATTGAGTTGAAAATCCCAACCTTGCGACGGTTTCAGACCTTCGCAAGGTTTTTTATTTTAACTTAAGTTGCTAGGTTCTATTGACATTTGACAGCTCGTGGGTCGAAGCCCCTCGGAACGGGGTTGGGTTGAACGCAACCGATGAAAAATGCCACACATCACGATTGGGGTTGGAGGGGCAATTCCGGTTGAAATCTCACAAGTGATCCACAAGCCGGTGTTGTTGAAATTCCATCGGTTTTCTATGAGGCTCATGTTAAGAAATTGTGCAACAGAATCCGACTTTTTGGCAAGTACGGGCGGGGAAACCCCGGCCCTACGATTTCTCTTCGGATTTTTTTATTAGCCCCATAGGTCGGGCTTTCTAGCCCGACTACATCAATGAACCCGTGAACCAATGGTTTTCATGTTTCACGCGTTTTACACTTTCTGTTTACATGAACTACCTTATTTTATTGGAGGCATTTGATATGGAAACCGTATGGCAGCTGGAGAGTAAACCTATCCGCGTGGGAGTTATCGGTGCAGGGCGCGGGCAGAGCTTTATGCGATCTGCAACAGCGGTCGGGCTTGAGTTGGTGGCAATCTGCGATACGTGGGAGGAGAAGCTGAAACAGGTCGGCGATCAACTCCATGTGACCACTTACACTGACTACGACAAATTCCTCGAACACGACATGGACGCAGTCGTGCTCGCTAACTATTTTCACGAACACGCGCCTTTCGCAATCAAGGCGTTTGCAGCAGACAAACATGTGATGAGCGAGTGCGCTGCCTGTCACACAATGGCGGAAGGGGTAGAATTAGCGCGTGCGTTTGAAAAAAGTGGGAAGATTTATCTATTCGCCGAGAACTATCCGTATATGGCCTATAATCAGGAGATGCATCGCTTGTACAAAAAGGGGCGAATCGGCGAATTCAAGTACGGTGAAGGGGAGTATGTGCACCCAGATCCTGCTAAAGTCAAACTCGCTCGAAGTTGTGGAGTCAATCACTGGCGAAATTGGATTCCATCCACTTACTACTGTACCCATTCCATCGCACCGGTGATGTACATCACGGACACCCGTCCCGTGAAGGTAAATGGCTTTGTGGTGCCCTACGACTTCGAGGACCTAACCCAGATCATGCACATGAAACGCAGCGACACTTGCGGCGTTATTATTTGTCGAATGGATAACGGAGCAGTGATGAAATCGCTTCATGGGGCACTGCGTGGGCACGGAAACTATGTCCGCATCCACGGCAATAAAGGACTGATGGAAAATAGCCGTCATGGTGACAAACACCGCCTGCGTGTTTGGCGCGAGCCGTGGGAGAAAGATATAGGGGAGCCAACCGAGATTGTTTACAAACCAGACTTTCCAATCCATCATAACGAGGCGATAAGCGCAGGGCATGGTGGCGGGGATTTCTTTACCTCTTACCACTTTGCGGAGGCAATTCAGACGGGTCAACAACCCTATCTGGACGTTTACCGAGGTATTGACATGAGCATTGTTGGTATTCTCGCCTGGCGGTCCGCTCTCAACGATTCTGTTCCAATTGAAGTCCCCGATTTTCGCGTAGAATCGGCACGTAAGCCGTATGAAAATGACGACTGGTCCCCGGACCCAAAGCGTAATAAAGAGGATCAACCACCAAGTAGCATCCTTGGTGATATTAAGCCTTCAGAAGCAGCGGTCACATTTGCAAAGGAGGTTTGGGCAAAGCAGGGGTATCGGGAGTAGGTTCCGACCTCAGGCTCCGCATCAAGGGGCTAGGTTTGTTAATTTGACGGTACGTAGATCGAAGACTCTCGGAACGGAGTTGAGTTGAACGGTAAAAGCAAATTCCGATCAAACACAATAGAAGCTACGCTTTTCAACAACACCCTGCCCGTTGCCCCTCCCAATCTGTTCAATACTGGCAGATAGCCTGTCGGTCGAGATTCATATCTCTACACCAAAATGTCAATAAAATCTAAACAACGAATTACCGAATGTGCCGATACAGCTTTGCGAGGTGATTCGGAGAAACTCGTAGCAGATAGAGTAGGGTGATAAGCCAGTTTGTTAAGGTGGTGCGGAGGATGCCGTTCTTTTGCCAGCGACGCGCAGAAATATAAATCTTCGGCTCAACAAGTGTTACCTCGCCATGCCGACGGAGTTTTCGAGAAAACCCCACTTCTTCCATAATCGGAATATCAGGGAAGCCGCCAATTCGATTAAAGTGGGTACGGTGAATGAAGATTCCACCATCGCCGTAGAAAATCCGCAGCCGTTTTGCCCTGAAATTGGCAGCACGCTCAATCAACCGATACAGGGGGTGTTCTCCTTCAATTCGCTGTTTGAACGCTCCACCGGCACAGCCCGCTGAGATTGCGGTTTCAACGCCTTCAATGGCTCCGGGATCAAGCCACACATCCGCGTGCAGGAAAAGGAGGATATCTCCCCTTGCCACAGCAGCACCCGCGTTTGACTGACAAGCCCTCCCACGTTCGGAAGAAATCACTTGCCCATACCTTTTCGCAATCAACGGGGTTTCGTCAGTGCTGCCCCCATCGACGATAATCAGCTCATGTCCTTCTAGCTGAGGTGTAAGTCGAGATAGCGATTGGTTTAAAACCTCGGCTTCGTTGAGAACCGGAATAATAACAGAAATCATGCGACGTGAACCGCGTTAGGATTATGCAGTTAATATAAAGCAAAACGACCGTGGCATAGGTTTCCCAACCTGTAATCGTCCCGTAGAGCCTACTACCCTCGATGAAATCGGGGTTCCCCTGCGAAGGTATGCCACGATTGGATTGTAATTGTCATGTGCCACAGTCCTAAGCGGATAAAATTCCCAATAAATCAAGGGATCTAACTCATAAGCCCATTCAGATGTTGTTTCACCTGACACCTTTCAAATACTGATTCAGCGTGAGCAGGGGGAAAACCGCAGCATAAATCGGATCGGCATAACCACCGATAATCTCCCAATAGATGCCGACACAACTCGCATCCCATGAGCCCTCCGGTCTCTGGCGATCGAGCAGAAACTCCAATCCCTTCCGGGCAATGGCACTCTCAGGGTCAGCGAGCAATAGGGCGTAGGTACACCAACCCGTTTGCTCAACCGTGCTATCGGTTAAATTACCGAACATATCCTCGCCCCAACCGCCATCGCTATTTTGCACCGACTCAAGCCAACGAACCCCGCGCGCAATCGTTGGTGAGGTGGTCTTCCCCGCTTTGATTAAACCGGTAATAGCACAAGCTGTTCCATACGTCCGCTTGGCAAGCCAAAGATCTGACCAATACCCCTCTTTGGAAATCTGACTTTCCAACCATTGACAAGCCCGATCGACCTGCGTTTCCATTCCTGTCGCTTCACACCATGCCTCGATTGCGTGAACAGTAATACTCACACACCCGACATCGCCCTGACCGGGAAGATACGTGCTACAGCTCCCATCAAGACTTTGATGCGCCTTCAGCCAATCGATCCCCCGCTGAATCGCTTCAGTACTGTCGGGAATCTTAGACCGCAGCAGGGCAAGTGTAGCTAACGCCGTGTCATCGGCATCACTCGGCAGGCTACCCCCTCCTCCCATCGCCGAAAACGCCCAACCGCCATCCGGATTCTGATTATCAATAAACCATTTGCCAGCGCGTTGAAGAGCGTGATTCGCGTTTGCATTACCAATATCGATGAGCGTAAGTACACTTAATGCCGTATCCCAAATGTTGAGATTCAACGCTTCCCGACAGCCACCATCTGGATTGCGTGTTGATTGCAGCCATGCGATTCCGCCATCGATCAACGGTTGGAGCTCCTCTGATTGAGTAAGCTCCAATGGTTCGGAATCCAAAGTAGCTTGGGAATTTGCTTTAGCCTTTTGAAGCTCAATGAGTGCTAACACTGACAATGCTGTAATGTAGTTCACGCGAAACCAACTGTTATCAGAAAGCTTATGTGCTTTTAGCCAACTGGTCAATGAATCAATGATTTCTGGACGGCGCGTGGTGTTCAGTTCGATTAGGATAAAAACAGGCACGAGCGTGTGCTGCTCTGCGATAAACAGCTTCTCAAAAGTTGGAGTGTTGAAGAGGTCTACTGGTGGAAGAAGATGGGTCGGCGGCTTGAGGAACGATTGCAGGAAAGGGAATTTTGTCAGCAGCTTTTTCATCAGTGCTACCATAGGGAGCAGATGTTGCGGTAATGTTAGCTTGTTCCAATCGAATTCGCCGAAGGCTGCATAGGATAATTTAATCAAGGCAAGTTTTAGCGAATAGCCGGGGAGGCGTGCAAGTGCCCCGGCAATTTGCGGACTGGGTTTCCGCTGCCAAACCTGCTCTAAAATGAGTTGTGCAAATAAGGTGGCTTCTCGGTTCGGCTGATTGGCGGCATCAAGGCCCCATGTGCCGTCCGGATTCTGGTGTTTAATCAACCAATCAATTAATGCGTCATCCGGCAACTGATCTTGGGCAAGGGATACCCAAGCATAGGCACAAGTAGGAAAAGTACTTGCAGAGAGTTGCCCTTCAAAATTTCCAGATGGGGTTTGCTGCTGCATTAAGAAAGCGGTTCCGCGATGCAGCGCGGATTTTACTTCTTCGTTTGTCATAAGAATAGTTGTCCATCAAATATAGATTAATGGGCGTAGGTCAAGCTCCGTCGATCGACACGGCATTGTCGATTTTGGAAAGGGGGACGAGTCATCCAAATTCAGTGTCCCACAAGAATTGACTGTGAATATCCCTTAAATTCGGTCCACACTTCCTCAATGATTAACTTACACATTGCCGCAATCGGAACCGCCATTAGCAGACCGGTTAAGCCAAGTAATTGCTCGCCAAGTAATACCACCACAATTGTTGTCACAGGTCCCAACTCAACACTTTTGCCTATTATCAATGGCGTAATAATGGCGTTGTCAATGATTTGTATCACAAGTGTTAAAATGATAACTGCTAACAAGCTCCAACCAAGCCCGAATCGGGCACCTAGGAAAACAACAATAATTGCAGGAATCGCCCCGATGAATGGACCAATATAGGGAATCAGATTCGCCAGTCCAGCAATAATCCCTATGAGGAGTGCAAATCGTAGTCCCAAAATCCAGTATCCAATTGCGGCAATTATCGAGAGTATAATTGTCTGAATCAGACGGCTACGGAGGTATTCTCCTAGTTGCCGATCGAGTTCCTCAATCAACACCAAAGCGGGCTCGAAGAATCGATTCGGCACAATCTGAATAAAGGCTTTCTTCATCTGTCGTCCACCGTTTAGGAGAAAAAAGGTTAAAAATAGGATGATAACGCCGGTTGTAAATACCGAAAACGCCCCTCGCGCAGAAGTGCTAATTGCATTGAAGATTGACTGGGATTGTCCAAACACAAATCCCGAAATTTTGTCTTGTGCCCGTTCAATAAGGGCATTCACTCGTTCACGGTCAATGGCTTGAACGGGCTCTCTCGCAGAAACGTCCGTCGAAGCCTTCATATCTTCAGTTCCCTCAAGATAGTTGAGCAAGGGTGTACGAAGGGATTTTGGGATTCGGTTCAATCCTGTTGTCGCTGAATTGACAAGATGTTCAAGATCTACGAGATATTCAAGTGTTTTGTAAACCTTGAGTTGATCTTCTTTTTTTCTAATATCGTATGTCCGGTGATTTCCTGTATCGATCAGTTTCCACCTGTTACCCGTCTCTTCAATCTCAATCATTGCATCCTGAGAGAGTGTAACACCGCCCTCCACGAACTTCTGTCGCAAACCCTCCGGGATTTCGCCACGGTCTAAATCATCTTCAAAGTCCAGTTCCACAGTTAGTGGTAACAACTTCCAAATCTGTCCGGTGATGCTGTTAACAGTCACTGTTGAAAGAACGGCAAAACCGCTAAGCATTAATAACGTTATGACAATGACCACAAGGGTCCGGTTGATTCCTGTTCTCTCAATTAGATCTACAATTGGACTAAAAATGTAGGCAATTAGGAACGAGACCACTACTAGCGCAAGGATGTCCTTGAGTAGGTAGACAACGCCGACCAGAATTGCAAGCGAAATCAGTATTGTACCAAAAGCGATGATTTTCAGAGAGGCATTTGCTACTCGTGCTTGACGTGTCTGTTCGCGGCTTTCACGAGCAATCAACCGGATATCCGACGTCATTGCCTCAGTATTTTGCGTCAACGGAATAAGTGTCTCTCTTGCAAGTATGGCTGTTTGTGTGTGTACGTGCTCCGTCTCTATTTGACTAGGAGGTTCGACTGCACCGGACGAGGCTGCTTCCCCAATGGACTGATGCGGCGTTTTATTCTGGCTGCCAGATTCGTTCATTGGTTTTCCCTTTCTCCGGCTGCATCAGGACTAATAGAATCTGGGGCTTTAACCTTCACCTCTGATCCACTGATGGCAGTTTCATTGAAAATTGTGCTTCTCTCCTCCCCATTTGTGCCTGACACCGCTGTAAGTTGTGTCTTCAAACGACCAATTTCTGCCTGTGCCTTCTCAAATTCATTGTTTATAAACCGGAAGCGTGCTGTGAGGATTTGGCCTAACTTGAAAATCACCTTGGACGCTAACCTTGGATTTGAATTGATTAACTCAAGTAGCTCCGGACGAAAAAAGCCGATAATACTTGAGTCACGGGTAGCTGTAACTGTGGCCGTCCGTGGAGAGCTATCCAACAATCCAACGTCGCCGAATAATCCGCTATTTTCTAAAGTTGTTAGGTGGAGGGTTGTACCATCTTCTAAGGATTTGGTGACCTCTGCTTGTCCATCCACCATAATATACATCCCTGCCGCATTCTGTCCTTCATGGATAATGATTTCCCCTGCACTATAATGTCGCTGATAGGCAATACGTGCAATATTTTGAATTTCGCGATTGCTCAATTCCTCAAAAACGGGGACCGCCTTGAGAACATCAATAATGCTCCGCTCAACCTTCGCTTTACTCTTTCTATCAAAAATCGTACTCCATGTCGCATCCGTCTGATTTATTTTCGCCATAATGTCTCCCCTTCTGTCAGCTGTTTCCCCATTCTATAAATTCTATTATACCTCACAACCCCTTGTCAAGCGGAATACTCATTTGGAATGAATCGTCTTGCAAACCTAAGTTAACCTAAAAAGGTGGCATTTAACTGTAAAAATTAAAGGCTTGACAAAAAATTATATCTCTTTTAGAATAGAAGATGCTTGGTGGAACAAAAAATTATACCCAGCGTCAAGTAAAATTGCGTTTTTGGAGGCAACGATCATCGCCTCAACAGGTACCGTTCAGGTTCTGAAATCTCATTCAAGGGCTGGTTTCGTGAAATATCTCTAATCTGAGATGTTTCGCTTTGTGCAATAATGGGTTTGAAGCCCCAAAATGATAGAAGAAAGGCGCAATTTCTGGCGGTGGACAGCATATATTAAGGTCAAGAGATAGGAGGCAAGCCAATGGCTGTCGATATTCGTCAAAGAGATGATGTAATCATCTTAAAACCCAAGGGCAAGATTATCGGAAGGGCTGTTCGCGATCTCAGTGAGGCGATTAATGAGGAAAATGCAAGAATTTCCAATTCGCCGAAATTTTTATTTGATTTTGCTGATGTTTCAGTGATGGACAGTTCCGGGCTCGGAACCCTGCTGGGAGCACATGTCTCCATTGCACAGAAGGGTGGACGAGTCGCTGTCATCAATGTCAGCGAGAAGAACGTCAAGAGTCTCATTATCAGAAGCCGATTAATCTCCACATTTGAACATTTCGACAGTGAGGATGAAGCAATTGCCGCACTTGCTGATGGATAACAATTACCTTCCCTGTCGAGACAGATGTATACATACTTGTTTCCCAATGTCTTAGACCACCGAAGATATAGGAGACACGCTACCAAATTCAAAGTAAGCGCAGAAAATGTATCGATTCAGGGCGATAGTAGGTGCTTGGCTGCCAAGGTTCTAATCGAGATATAGCAGTCCTCGCTAAAGCCGTAGCTGGCACTCAAGCACAACCTACTATCCTGTTGACTGACGCAGTTTGCCGAACAGATGGGCATTTTCCCGTGTGAAAAACTCGGTTTCTTTCCCCTAGGTGCGCGGCTACATCAGAACAAAGGTCTTTAAATGCAGCCTGATTTAGCTGAACAAACCACGCAGCGACTCATTCTGGGTCTATCTGAGATTGGAGAGGTTGGTAAAGCCCTCGTTTCCGGGCAGAGCAGCTTTGGTGCATCAAGCCAGACCTATCTGCGAATAGTTCTTAAGACATTGCAGGCAGCCAAGGGTGCCATATTGCGCTACAATCCAGCAGAGAGTCTGCTTGGTATTGAATCATCAATTAATATCGCAGATGAGTCTGTGAATGAGGCGTTGGCCATTCCGGTTACATCCGATGAAATCGGTGTCATGCTTCAATGCTCCCCCCTTGACTTTTCTCAACCTCCTTCCTCTTTAAAATCGTTTTTGGATGAGATGCAGCCACAGCTGCAGGCTCTAAATCCAACCCTCTGGGCTCCGTTAAAGATTCACGAGGAATTTCTAGGCGTCATCAGTATTGGTGAATTTTTGGGCGATTATAAAGCGGCAGAGTGGATTCGAGAACTATTAAGTGTCTTTGCTGATCATATCTCAGTTGCGATTGCACATTCGCGCTCTCAAGAAGATATGCGCGCCGCTAAATTCCGTCTTTTCATGCTTTCCGACACAACTGCCCAAATTGCCAAACTATTAGATACAGACCAATTGGAGGAGGAAATCGTCAATCATGCTGTCAACCTTCTAGACGCCAGCGCAGGTTGTCTGATGCTTATTAACCCAATTACACAGCAGCTTGAAATGAAAAACCCCTTCGCGCTTGACTTAAAATTTGTCCCTGACCCGAAATATTTTTCGATTCCTTTAGCAGCTGACCAGAGAATTCACCCCACACTTTCTATGCTTCATGAAGTCGCAATGGAAGGGAAAACACAGATTCACAACGACCAGGAGACAGCTGCACTATTTGGTGCTAAAAATCTAATAGCAGTCCCAGTTTTTGGACGCGAAATCCTCGGGATACTCGTTGTTTTCAGTAAGGAAAGTAGAGCCGGCCGCACATTAGGGTTTACCGATGAAGATGGAATTCTACTTGAAGCCTTTGCTACACAAGTTGGCGTAGCAATCGAAAATGCAAGGCTTTATCAGGAAGCAATTGAGAGACGGCGATTACAGGCAGAAATGGAGGAAGCAGCAAAAATCCAAGAAAATCTTCTGCCAAAAGCGTCTCCAGAGATTCCAGGCTATGAAATTACTGGGATGAGTATACCACATCATGACGGCGTTGGGGGAGACTACTATGATTACATTCAGGAGCCAGATGGTTCGTGGGGATTGGTCATTGCTGATATTGCCGGCAAAGGCATGCAGGCAGCTTTGTTGATGGCAACACTTCGTGCAGCCGTGCTCTCAGAGGTTGCTAAGCAAGCAAATCTGCCAGCAAGGGCAATGGCCCTGAATACCCTTATCCGTGAAAGCAGCCCAATTGACAAATACGCGACGCTCAGTTACGCACGATTGCAGCCAGAAACAGGTAAACTCACCTCACTGAATGCGGGACACACCTTCCCCCTCGTTATTCGGCAAGATGGCAGCATACAACGGCTAGAGGCAGGCGGCCTAATGATAGGTATGTATCCTGACGATATGCTTCGTCAGATATCGGAATATGAAGAAGAAACGATTCAACTTTACAGCGGAGACATAGTATTATTTTATACTGATGGTGTCACCGAAACCCAAAATATCTACGAAGAGATGTATGATGAAGAACGGTTAGAAGAGCTTGCGAGCCAACTACGCTACGCAGACGCTAGCGAAATCTGCGCGGAAATTTATAACGCAGCACTAGAGTTCCAAGGAGAAGCCCAACGCTTCGATGATTTGACATTAATGGTGCTAAAAAAGAAATGAAGCATAGTTATGGGGATTATCAATGATGAGTATTAGTAAGAAGAATGGAGAACCTACGACATTCAAAAAATCTTAGAGAGTGTATAGGGTAATTTTTGCCTAACCAATCTTTGGAGAGCTTCATTAGTCCTTTCACAGAGACTTTATAAGTTCGAGTTTTCGCTTCCCGGATTATCAAGATTCGAGTCCGAAAAATGAAGGAGATAAAACACCATGACTATTCCTGCCGATACCACTGAGCGCGATCGTTTTTTTACCCTATCGCTGGATATGCTGTGCATCGCCGGTTTCGACGGTTACTTCAAGGAACTGAACCCAATGTGGGAAAAAACACTCGGCTTTACAGTTGACGAACTTAAAGCAAAGCCCTTCATCGAGTTTGTTCACCCTGAAGACCAAGAGACGACAATTGCTGAAGCCCAAAAGATTATGACAACCGGCGAAGACGTCGTTTCCTTTGAAAATCGATATCTATGCAAGGATGGTTCGTATAAATGGCTCTTATGGAGTTCAACGGTATACCTTGAAGAGCAGCTGTATTATGCCGTTGCACGAGATATTACCGAACGTAAACAAGCAGAAGCCCACTACCGTGACCTGTACGAAAACGCGCCGGATATGATGGCAGTCGTTGATTTAGTTAGCGGAAGGATTTTAGAATGTAACCAAACCCTTGCAGATGTTATCGGGCGCAGCAAAGAGGAGATTATGGGCGATTCCTTCTTGAATCTGTATACCCCAGACTCGCTAGAGGCTGCACGACAAACGTCCTTGACCTTCATTGAAACGGGCGAAATTATCAGACAGGAACGGACCCTTCGCCGGGTAGATGGCAGCACGATTGAGGTGCTTCTGCAAGCGACACCGATGCGCGACGAAACCGGCAAGATTGTCGCGAGTCGGTCAACGTGGCGGGATGTAACCAAACAGAAGGAGGCGGAAAAGGCACTCGCTTCCCAAGAAGCACTCTATCGTACACTCATTGAAGCAGCTCCACAGGTAATTTGGGTTGCAGACGCTGATGGTCAGGTTGCCCTTCTAAACAAAGCTTGGCATGAGTTCTCTGGACTCACCGAGGAGGAATCATTGGGCACGCGATGGGCAGAAGCGTTGCACCCGGAAGATCTTCCGGCGGTACTTGCAAAATGGGAACGCGCATATAAGCACGGCGAGACATACAGCGGTGAGTGCCGGTTTCGATCCAAAGATGGTTCCTATCGAACTTTTATTTTTATTGGCACCCCTGTTCGGGACACTTCGGGCAACATTATCAACTGGGTCGGTATTAACACTGACATCGCCGATCGGGTGCAAGCTGAGATAGCATTGCAGGAAGCCAAAGAAGCCGCTGAGCATGCAAACCGCGCCAAGAGTGAATTTCTCGCCACCATGAGTCACGAACTCCGCACACCGTTAAATGCGGTTATCGGATTTTCTGAGATTTTGCGGGATGAAATCCTAGGCACCATTAACAATGATCAGAAAGAATTAGTCCTCGACATCCATACTAGTGGACATCATCTCCTCACCATGATTAACGATATCCTCGACCTGTCAAAAATCGAGGCTGGTAAAATGGAGTTGCAACTGGAGCATTTCTCCCTTCAGGAGGCGATGGAGGAAATCAAGGCGGTTATTGCTGCCCTTGCAAATAAGAAACAGATTCGACTCTCTCTCGAATTTGATCAGGATGTCTTGATAGAAGCAGATAAAACCAAATTCAAGCAAATCCTCTACAATCTGCTTTCCAACGCGATCAAGTTTACCGATGAAGGTGGGGTTGTTACGATGACGTTTGAGCACTCGGGTTCAGCGTTACTAACTCGGGTGACCGATACCGGCGTGGGCATCTCGCCACAAGACAGAGAGAAATTATTTCAACCCTTCACACAACTCGATGCTTCAAGGACCCGCGCACATAGTGGTACCGGGCTGGGACTGGCGTTGACCAATCGACTGGTTGCATTGCATGGGGGAAAGATTTGGGTCGAAAGCGAGATAGGAAAAGGGAGCACCTTTTCCTTCACCTTCCCGTTACGCCAGCAGGGAGAGGTGACTGCGCCAGAGGCTTCCAGCCCTGAAACTGCTATTCCTCCTAGCACTAGCAAGAACCGCACCATCTTAGTTGCTGAAGACAATGAACAAGCCGCCCAGCTTTTGGGAATTTACCTAACAGAAGCAGGATACCAAGTAGAGTATGCTACAGATGGCGAAGAAGCCATTGTCAAAGCCTCGGAAATTCACCCATTTGCAATTACGCTTGACATTCTACTGCCGAGGAAAGATGGCTGGCAAGTATTGAGAGAGATGAAGATGAAACCCAATTTGCGATCGATTCCGGTCATCATCGTCTCGGCAACGGAAGAACGTCAATTGGCATTTGGATTGGGGGCGGTGGACCATCTAGTCAAACCCATTGATAAGGAGGCCCTTATCGCTTCAATCCGATCTCTGAAACTTCCCAGCCGGGATGGTTCGACTCGCGTCCTTGTTGTTGATGATGACCCACAGACAGTACGATTGTTGTCCACTGTACTGACCAGCGATGGGTATGAAGTCCTGAAGGTTTACGGAGGCAGCGAAGCGATTGAAACAGCAATTTCTCAATCGCCAGATCTAATTATTCTTGATATGATGATGCCGCAAGTAGATGGATTCCAAGTCGTTCGGCGTTTAACCGATGATCCGCGGACCCGTGACATCCCAATTATTATCTGCACAGCATTGGATCTCACTGACGAAGACCGCGACCGGCTCAACGGTCAGATTCAGTCAGTCATCCCCAAGACAGGCAACGTCAAGGCAGAACTATTAACAGCGATCAAAAGAATCGAACGTTTGCGAATACCAAGCCAGAAAGCGGAGACACGCTCATGAGCACCCAACGGATTCTAGTGGTTGAAGACATGGAAATAAACCGAAAGGTTGTACGCATTGTGTTAAAGGCGAAAGGCTATGAAGTGCTTGAGGCAGTTGATGCCAATGAGGCACTTGCGATATTACAAACTGGGTTGCCAGATTTGATTTTGATGGATATTGCGCTTCCCGGTATCAGTGGCGAGGATTTGACTCGGCAGATTAAAGCCAAGGCAGAGTGGTCTCATGTGCCAATCATCGCCTTCACTGCTGCAGCGATGAAAGGAGAGCAGGAACAGTTTCGCAACGCGGGTTGTGATGACTATATCAGCAAGCCGGTTAACACGCACGCGCTTGTTGAGTTGGTGGAATATTATTTAAATTGAGCAAATATACAAAGGCTCATGTAAAGAAATCGTGCAACAGAAACCGATTTTTTGCCAAGTACGGGTGGGAAACCCCGCCCCTACGATTTCTCTTCGGTTTTGGATTTTTTTATAAGCCCCGTAGGTCGGGCTTCCTAGCCTAACAGCACCAATGAACCAATGGTTTTCACGTTTCACGCGTTTTGCGTTTTGCACTTTCTTTTTATATAAACCTATACAAATAGATTGCACCTTTCCAGGGATCCAAGCGAAGTGGAGAGCGGGACGGTCCATAAAAAAAATAATTGACTCTCAACACAAGGTTGTGATAAACTGAAAAATGTGCTTAATTATGGAGTAGATTAATTGTGACACAAGTTTCTAGCTTATGATTCTGATGGTCACAGATTGGGCAATCTGTACGACAAGTCGCACTTTCCAATAAACTGTTATCCATATCCCTTGATTGTATATTTCTAGTTAGGAGTAGATTACCTCATGGATCTTTTAGTCACATATCAAAAAGACAATGCCATTCTCAGGGTTTCTGGCAGTATTCTCGGCGATGATCGAATCCAATTGAGCGACAAGATTCAGGAATTGGCTGATAGCGGCAAGAAAAATATCGTTCTGAATCTCAAGTCTGTCGACTTGATGGACAGCGTCGGATTAGGCATGCTAGTTGCCCTGCGCGCTTCGCTAATGCGACGCGAGGTGCGGCTTTTACTTTCAAATGTCGACAGATCTGTCAAATCGCTGTTGCTTATCACGAAACTCAATAATGTCTTCGATTTGTATGATACTGAAGATGAAGCGTTAGCGGCTCTGGATAGTATAGATCGGGATAGATTTATGGTATAATTTTCCTAAAGACTCTCCCAATCTGTAACTGGAATCCGTCCATGTCTCCTCTCAAAGGACACAAAGGTAATGAATAAACCACTCAACGCTAAAATCCTTGTCGTTGATGACGAACCACAAAACGTCCGATTACTTCAAATTCGGCTCCAAGCCGATGGATACACGGTTCTCACAGCAACCAACGGTCAGGAAGCCCTTGAACGGGTGAAGATTGAGGCACCCGATTTAATCTTGCTCGATGTAATGATGCCAGGGATGAATGGATTTGAGGTTTGTCGGCGGATTCGTGCGGAGGAGTCTACGCAATTTATCCCGGTGGTAATGGTGACAGCCCTTTCAGACAAGGAGGATCGGATCACGGCAATTGAAGCAGGTGCGGACGATTTTATCTCCAAGCCATTTGACAGCCATGAGGTACTTGCACGGGTAAGCTCTCTGGTGCGTATTAAAAGATACCATGATGCACTCGAACAAGCCAATCGCGACCTCAAGATTCATAACGACCGTTTGGACAGAGAGTTACAGATGGCGAGTGAGATTCAGGATAGCTTGATGCCTCAAGGAATTACCGATTTATTGGGATTCCGAATTGTTTCACACTATACACCTGCAGTTGTGGTAGGAGGAGATTTTTTCGATTTGTGGGAGGTTGAACGGGGACGATTAGGCGTTTTCATCTCCGATGTGATGGGCCATGGGGTTTCTGCAGCCTTCATCACTGTGTTTATTAAAACGATTGTTGAGGAGATGAGCGTTCAGACAGACGACCCTGGACACTTGCTCCAAGAGTTGAACGCTCGCTTCAACAAGATGATTAGTTCACAACAATATATGTTCGCCACAGCATTCTGTGCTGTTCTAGATCTTGCCAACCAGACACTACACTACTCAAACGCGGGGCACCCTTTTCCATTTTTAGTCCAACGTCAGCACAATGTTTGTAAACCTATTGAAAACCGGTTAGTTGGGAAAGGGTTAGGGCTGCTTCCAGATTCGACATATCAAACATACCGCTACCCTTTTACCCCTTCCGATGGGCTATTCCTTTATACCGACGGGGCTTGTGAGCTCCAAAATTCACGGGGAGAGGAATTTACGCCTCAAGGGATCCAGAACGTTATCACGCAACAAATCGCTCAACCGGCACCTGTCCTTGTTGAAGCTGTCCTCAACACGACCAATCAATTTAGTGGTGGCAGACCCAAAAATGACGATATTACAATCGTTGCTATTGATGGTTGTGAACCGACGTGGTAGAAATCTGCAAATGGAGCTGGGGTACTCATCCTCAATCAATTGACGAATAGTTCATCAACATGCCCTAGAAAGTGGAAAGGGCACTATCTTCTGAGTCATGAATTTCGACAATATCAGAGGCACCGATTAAATCAAAGGTCCGCCTGATATTCTCAGCCAAACCGTAAATCTTGATATCTCCATCTTTGAGGCGAAGCTGCTTCGCAGTACCAACAAGAGCCCCAATAGCCACACTGTTAATATGCTCGACCTGACTCAAATTCACAACAATTTTCTGAACATCTTGGTTGACAAGGTCTGTAAGTGTTTCGCGTAACTCAGTAGCCGCGTAACTTCCCAAATAGTCGTTGACATCAATAATTTTGATATCTGCGCTTTGGCGGATGCGCGATGATTCTTCGGACATAAGGTTGTTACCTCTTCACAATGATGTTCCCGTGCTCCTGCGAAAGTGTTTTGAAATCAGTAAGTTAAATAACAATAAAAATGGATATACCTGCCTACATTCGCCTTTAGTATCGTACACTCTCCATTTTGCGCCCCGGCAGTGGCTAACCAAATGATATGGGAGAAGAGAGCAAGTGGGACAAACAACTGCACAAGTGATTCGCCTAGATTTCCCCAGCTCACTACAGTGGGTTCACACCTTGCATGCTATCATCGCAGAAATTCTTAGCCAGATGCCGCTGGACGAAGAATCGAGCGACCAAATTAATCTGGCAGTAGTCGAAGCGGGCACTAATGCCATAAAACATGGGAATCAGGAAGATCCGGAGAAACGTGCTTATTTTGAATTCGTTATTCAGCCAGATCGATTCACGGTTGTTATTCAAGATCAGGGACAGGGTTTCGACCGGGAACTAGTTCCAGATCCAACGCAGCCCGAGAATCTCTTTAAAAGCAGTGGCAGAGGGCTTTTTCTGATCGAATCGTGTATGGATGACGTTACTTACGAAAAGTCCGGTACACTCATCAAGATGGTTAAGAGGCTTACAAGGAGGTAGTCAGATCATAAACAACCCACGACGCTTCCATCTAATCTCTTTGTGCCACTTCAACCGGTTGCCAACGTAGTACTCACTTCCTCCGCGTTTGAGATAAGAACTGTTCAAACCCCTCAGCTAATTTCGATGCAGCATGGAGAGTTTTAATCCTCGATCTCAATTGATGAGAGCCAGCTGACCAACTGTAGGGACAATTTCTATCATATTTATCGGGAAAAATCAACAAAATTAACCCATTGAGCCCAAGCATAAAGGCTTGGGCTTGCCTAGATGTTGGTCATAAAGCATCGCTTGCGGAAAGGTGGAAAACAACTTGAACATCAGTCCCCCCAAGCGGGTTGGGCAGTATTTCGAGGGAATCGGAAAGCTTTTCAGCGAGAAAGATGCCATGTCCCCGTTCATTGCCGGGAGTCATTTTTTGAGAAACTTCATCCAGTCTCCCCGTTGCCAGCCAATTCTCCTGTAAGGATTTCCCTTTGTCTCGCACATGAATTTCTAACTTGCTAGAATCGAACATCAGGGTCACATCGATTCCTGAATCAGGGGTCTTTGAGCCGTGTTCGATGGCATTACTACAAACTTCATCGATAATAAGCTCAATATCATAAATGCGGGGCCGGCAAAACCCAAGCTGTTGCGCTAGTTGTCCAATGAACACCTGAATTGGGCGAATATACTTCAGACAGCTAGGTACGGCGAGTTTGAGAATTTCCTGTTTGGCCTTTCGCGCTTGAGTCATACCAGAACACCAACTCGACAGGTTAAGGGCTTGGCGCGGAAATTATACAACTAAATCGCCCAATCCCTAGAAACGTTTGAGGTCTTTTGAACTTAAACCAATCTTAGGGCCTTACATCGGCATCTGAGTGGCTGTCTAGAAAGCAGCGACCGCGCCATGTTCCGCGTCATAGATTTCTAGAACGCTAGAGGCGCCCACTAAATCAAATGTCCGTTTGAGATTATCCGCCAGACCGTAAACCTTGAGATCGCCATCATTCTGGCGGAGCCGCTTTGCAGAGCCAACCATCGCACCGATGGCTGTACTGTTAATATGTTGGACTTGGCTTAGATTCACAACAATCTGCTGAGCTGATTCATTAATCAGGGTGTCAATTGCTGTTCGTAAATCGGCAGCCGCGTAACTTCCCAAATCTTCATTCACATCGATAATCTTTGCCTCCGCATTGTCACGGATGGTCATCGATTCAGTTGCCATAAAATTTTCGCTCCCAATAATCGTTAAGAATATGGTATTGACCCAGATCCCTATTTGTTGCGTTTCAAATGAGGAATATCTGAGTCTCATTTGGAATCCATGGTAATAGTTAATAATATACCAAGGTTTTGTCCCTTTATTATATCGAAAGCGTTGACAAAACACAAGGAGAATTATAGAATCCGTTGTAAGAAGATACGCAGTTCTTCATTTGACTTAGCAAATAGTCAAAGATTTGTGCGTAACAAAGTATAAAACGCTAGATGCTTGAGGAGACCGTCGTGGAAATAGCAGTTTTGACCGAAAAGCAAAAATGTCAATGGAAAGAAGATGGCTATCTCGTTCTAAAAGGTGTGCTTTCTGCAGAGGAAATCAAGAACCTGACAGCTGTTATCGATCAGATAGATGAAGAACATCGAAAGCAGCTACGCTCCGAAGACCCACAAAATAGATTAGACGTGAAGCCGTATACCGGACTCAATAAACTGAATATCATTGAGGACAACGATATTTTCGTCGAACTGATGGACCATCCCATAACATTCCCGGTTGTACTTGAACTCCTCGGCCCCTTCATTCAATTGAGTATGTCTCAAGCCATGATTCGACCGCCAAATCCGGAAGGAAAAGGACTTGCACATGCGCTTCACCCAGATGGTGGTCAAGCAATGCAACACATACGGGTTGATAAAAGCAGCCTTCCATTGCAGATTAAGATTCAATATTTTCTGACATCGCTCGCTGCTGTCGAGCATGGGAACTTCACAGTTGTCCCCGGTAGCCATTACCGCCCCTTCCCAGCAGCACAACTTAGAAACGCAGAAAGGCCTCACAGCACCGAAGCGGTACAGCTCTGCGTGGAGGCCGGGGACGCAGCGGTTTTCCCACATGCGTTATGGCACGGTGCAGCGATCAATAGATCGAGCTATGCACGCAAAACACTCATTTACTGTTATAACCACCACTGCTTCCGTACTTACGATTATAAAGAGGCATCCCCAGAACTTTTGAAGCGGTGTAAACCTCGACAGCGGAGGTTGCTTGGAGATATTGGAGAATGGCAGCCCGGATCCTATTTTTACTCCCCATCAGATCAAGAGGAAGTGATGACAGGATGAGATTTACCAAACCCCTTGCCACAGAGTGCTGCACTATTTGACCATTGTCGGAGGCTTCAATGACACCCAAACAACGCTACTTGTTTGATGTAACCGGCTATCTCCACCTAGAAAACGTCCTGAGTCCTGAAGAATTGAAACAGGCTCAAGAGGCAGCTGACCGTTACATCTGCACTCCACCCGAAAAATGGGAACCTGGATTCGGGGCAAATCTAGAGCGTCCAGACTTTACCCCCTATTCCCACGGCTTTGCATTTGATAAGGCACTGGAGTTTCTCTGCTTTCATCCGGGGACTTGGCCCATCATTAGGGAGTTGACCGGTGACAAACCCCGGTTCACCAGTGGCACGTTGGGACGAAATACCCATGGACAAGGATTTCACCCGCTGCACTGTGCACGAGAAGGCGGTGGTGGACCGGAAATGCCCCGTTATTTCTGCCAAGATGGACAGGTTTACTGTGATTTTTTCGTTGTCTTCTTCTACCTGACCGATGTGATGCCCGGCGATGGAGGCCTCGTTGTAATTCCGGGTTCTCACAAAAGTGAGTTTTTACGCCCACCGAATCTGTTTGTCCCGGACAATAATGAGAATGATCCGGAGGCACATCCAGCTGTGACCAATATCACGCCACGCGCTGGCGATGTCGTTATTATCTCGGAACTGCTCACCCACGGTGTCCTCGTCTGGAAACCGAAAGATCGAGATCGTCGCTTTCTGATACTGCGATACATGCCACAGTACACCGCCTACGGGAGCTTCGACTCCTTCCCAGACAAAATTAAAGAAAAATTGTCGCCAGAGACACTGGAATTAATCGAGGTTGCCCCCTACAAGCACGTCAAACAGATTGTCAAACAGGAAACAGTCACCCTAACATGCCCTTGACGCCAACTATTTCAACGGTTCGAGCCCGCCTAGCATTATAAATGTAGGTCTGGAGACAGTAGGAAGAGTATCGATTATGAGCAGAAAAAACCGCATAAGTTGGCGAATATCTCACCTGACCTTTTGGCATCGGTTATCTAGATATGATCGCCGCAGTTCGCCATGCTGTGATTGCAGAAGCTGACGGAAAATCTACTGAAGCGATCCTGTCTGCAGAGATCGCATTGACCACCGCGCGTCAGGCGTTAGAGGCGTATGCGGGTGTCGTCCGTGACCAGTCTGATCGCGGAGCAATCGCAGTGATGAATGAGTATGTCTATCGTCCCTTGAAGGAGAAGGTAGCAGCATTGCAAAATGGTCAATCAACATAAGTGACGGTTAATTTATCAGAATTTATGCATTTGATATGAGGTCTCGTTCTCACTCTCGCTGCACAAGTTTCCTAACCTATGATCGCTGCGGTGCATCATTCTATCCGCCCTCAATCTATGCTTCCTACCAGGCAGTCCACCCACCATCAATTAACAAATTCTGTCCGGTAATATAACTGCCAGCGTCGCTGGCTAACAGTACGACTGCCCCTTTCAATTCCTCTGGCCGTCCCATGCGTCCCAACGGCACCTTCTCCTCTAGGCGAGGGATGAAACCTTCAACACTGTTGCGTACCGCTGGCTTGGGGAACGGTCCGGGAGCGATGGCATTGACCCGAATATTGTATCTTGCCCAGTACGCGGCGAGATGACGGGTTAAATGTACCACACCACCCTTGAGCGCGTGATAATTGGGCGGACTGTTGGCCGGCAATCCTTCGTATGCGCTCGGATAGCTCGCAACGACACCATACATACTGGCGATATTGATAATCGATCCGGGCCGCTGATTCTCGCGTAGATGCAGCATCACATCTCGCGCCAGCAAAAAATATGCTGTTACGCCGACATGATACGCTTGATTAAAGTCCTCCGCTGTAGCGTTGTCGATGTCCGGTGCTGTACCGCCGTAAGCGTTATTGACCAACACATCAATCTTACCCATCCGTTCCACCACTTCTGCGACGAATCCGGGAATCGTGTCGGTGTCACCCTGACTGAACCCCAAACCCAGGTGTCCATCTCCGGGCAGCGTGGCAGCAAATTCGGCAGCCGGCCCACCATCACGGCTGGTAACTACTACCTGCGCCCCTGCTTCTGCGAGGCCCCGGCTCATCGCTGACCCTAACCAACCACACGCCCCTGTGATCACCGCAACTTTGCCCTGCAAGCTGAATAGATCTATAACACTGCGTTCATCGGCACTCATAATTTTCCTCTGTTTATTTCAATCTGTGTTAATTGCTCCATGCCTGGCGTAGCAGACGCAGCCAGTTTCCGTGCATGATGGCTGTAATATCGTCATCATTATAGCCGCGATCCGCCAGTAAACCCGCAAGTTTTTGGAGATCGGCAATCGTGTCCAAATCGGAAGGGGATTGTTCACGTCCGTAGCCACCATCAAGATCTGTGCCGATGCCAGCGTGACGGCTATTGCCCGCCAATTGGCATACGTAGTCCATGTGATCAACGACTGTGTTCAACGTGACCCCTTCATTAGTGCTTTGTCCAGAGACCCAGCCTGGTTGCAACATCCACGCGTCAAAAGCCGCACCAATCACACCATCTCGTTCAAAAATTGCTCGCAATTGTTCATCGCTGAACTGACGTTGATGGGGGACCAGCGCACGACAGTTATTATGGCTTGCCAACACCAATCCTTTATAATGCTCCAACGCTTTCCAGAACGCCTGATCCGAGCAGTGAGTGAGATCGAGGGTAACGCCTAACCGCTCCATTTCAGCGAGCAGCGGTGCTCCTAATTCAGTTAAGCCCAATTCGGTGCCTGTCCCGCCAGCGTAGCGTCCTGGTCCATAGTGCGTGAGTCCGAGCAGACGCAGGCCCCCTCCGACCCACTCCTCCAGCTGATCTGGGTTTAGAATCGGATCCGCCCCCTCCATGCTAATTACAAACCCAAGTGGTGGGGTGTCATCTGATCCCGTCTTTTCCCAAGCCTCCCAATGCGCTATATGGCTATCCAAATTCGCTCGATTTTTGATAATGCGAATATGACCCTCGTGCTCCAAAGCGCGATAGTAAGCTAACTGTCCTTGGGCAACCCCGTAAGACTGGGTTGGTGACGCATAATCGGAATGGGGAGCAGGTCGTCCGGTGCAGCGAGCAAACAGGGTGACGACAGATACCGCAAGTCGCCCCTGACGCATGTCCGGGAACGCAACGGTGCCTTGGGCACGTCCCTTGCCTGGGGTGCCGACCTCTTGTGTGCGGATGGTATAAGCGGAACGCAACAAGTCTCGATTTCCTTGAAGTGCGTTCCAAGAAAGATCAAGGTGAGCATCAACAATTAGCATAAGCAATAATCTCCCAATAACAGTATATCAAAGACGAACAGAATTTAAGAGTAACTACCGGACCAAACGGCGAAACGGATCCTTCTTCAGGTCAGATTCCAGCAAACTGTCCACATCGCCTGCGTCCAGAGCAGATTTAATTACGCCCAATGCCCCCGCCACCGCATCAGCAGTCAAACGGATATCTTCCTCAGTGTGAGCAAGAGTTCCCTTAAATCCCATATAACAATGAACACCACGCTTTGCCATTTCTTGGATAAATAGTGTTTTGACTTCGGGTGCCAGCGTTTCATCCGGTAAATCAATGGAAACAGCAAGGCTGGTATGGAGACCGGTACAGGCACCTGATAGCCCATTAGCGGCAATTACTTCGTTGAGGACGGAACGCAAATTCTCGCCAAGTTCCTTAAAACGAATCTCAGAATTCCGGCGTCTCAGCTCACGAATCGTGGTCAGTGCAGCAACAGCTCCAATATTATCGCTCCAATAGGAGCTGGAGATAAACATACGACTGGCCGGCTCCATCACCTCTCGTGAACCAACCACAGCCCCCATCGGATAGCCGTTTGACATCGCCTTTGCGACGACAGTCATATCTGGAATAACGCCTAGAGGTTTTTGCATACCACCAACCGAGTACCGCCAACCACAAGATACCTCGTCAAAGATAAAAATAGCCTCATGCTTATGGGCAAGGGCTTTGACCCCTTCTAGGTATCCCGGCTCAGGCAACTCGGAACGGGCGGGTTCCATCATAACCGCTGCAACCTCACCTTGATGCTCCTCTAGTAGTCTCTCTAACATAGCAAGATCGCCATAAACAAAGGGGATTGCGGTCCCGGCGAGTGCTTGCGGCACACCGATTGGTTCAATCCCTGCAAACGGGTATTCGCCGCTTTCAGGATCGACACCATAATTCGCTGCTTGATACCAATCGTGCCAACCGTGGTAGCCGCAGAACACAATTTTATCTTTGCCGGTTGTACCTCGTGCGATGCGCGCCGCAACGGCACAAGCTTCGCCGCCGCCTTTGGTATACCGCACCATCTCAGCACTCGGAATGGTCTCTAGCAGTTCTTCCGCCAATTCGATTTCCACCGGCCCATTCAGCGTGTAAAGGCTACCGCGATCGATTTGGTCTTTGACCGCCATGTCTACGACCGGATCCGCATGACCGAGGATGATCGCCCCAACAGCGTTGACCCAATCAATGTATTCATTTCCATCGACATCAATGAAACGGGAGCCTTTGGCACGTTGGGCATAGGTAGGACTGACACCATTGGCAAATTGGCTGGCACGTCGGCTGATCAGTTGCGTCCAGCCGGGGATAATTTCGCCAGCCCGCTTATAAAGTTGATTAGAACGGGTAACGTGATGGGTAAGTTGAGACATTGTAACTCCTTTCTGTGTAACGAGCGTAAGACAAACTTCCTTCTTTGAAGGTTATGTTATTTGACCACGGTTGGCCTCTGTTTCCAAAAACCTGTAGCTTGTTCAAAGGCATGAGCTAATTGAAGCACACCAAAATCATCTTGGTGTCGTCCGACAATTTGGACACCCACCGGCAAACCTTCCGGAGTGAAACCGCAGGGCACCGAAATCGCAGGCAGACCGAGGACACTGAGGTAATAGCAGGATCGCATCCAATCGATATACGTCTCCATTTTCACACCGTTGATTTCAGTAACATAGCGTTGCTTTACGTCAAAGGGAAGCGTTTGGTTCACGGGAAGGATTAGGAACTCGTAAGTCTCCATAAATTCTCGTACGCGCTGATAGAGTGCTGTCCGTTTAATCTCTGTTTGCCCAATCTGTGGCCCACCTAACTCACTACCTGCTTTGATGTTCCAGACTACAGTATCCTTTATCTGGTCCGGGTGAGTTTCTAACAGTTTAGCATAAGCGAGTTCAAAACGCCATGCACGCCATACCTTAAAGACTTCATCCGCATCCGTAAAATCCGGTACGTCGTCCATGATTACACAGCCCAACGATTCAAAGGTACTGCGTTGCGCGTCAATAGTGGCAGTCACCTGCGGATTAATGGGCAGGCCTCCCAAATCCCGATCCCAAGCGATATGCACACTACTAAAATCACGCTCAAGGGGTCGAGAAAACATCTCCCCCGACTCACTGATAGAAATAGGCGCACGGCGATCGGGACCGGCGATTGCGCTTAACATCAATGCGGCATCCTGTACCGTTCGTGCCATGGGCCCCTCCACCGATATCGGAAACCAACCCAATAGGGCGGGCCACACAGGTACCCTGCCGGGCGAAGTACGGAAGCCCACAACATTACAAAAGTTGGCGGGATTTCGTAGCGAGCCGCCCATGTCACTCCCATCTGCGATTGGAATCATACCACACGCTAACGCCACCGCAGCACCACCGCTGCTGCCACCACAAGTCTTGGTTGTATCATACGGATTGAGCGTCTCTCCGAACACCTCGTTGTAAGTTTGCGATCCCGCACCAAACTCCGGCGTATTTGTCTTGCCAATGGTGATCGCTCCAGCTTTCTTCAGGCGTTCCACAATCAAAGCGTCGTGTTCAGGCACAAAGTCCTTGAAAATTGGAGAACCGTAGGTGGTACGTATGTCCTTGGTTTCGACGAGATCTTTATGTGCGATGGGAAGTCCGTGCAGTAGACCCACATCTTCACCACCTGCCAACACTGCATCGGCAGCATCTGCCAGATCTATCACTTCGGCAGGATCCGAGTGGGTGACAATAGCATTCACCTTTGGATTGACGCGCTCGATTTGAGCCAAATGTGCTTCCATGACCTCTCTGACAGAAAGTTCCTTTGCACGGATACAACGCACCAACTCTGTGGCGGTTAGGAAGCATATCTCTGTACTGGACATGAATTCTCCTAATCTTTCCAATTAAAAATGACGCCCAACATTGATTTTTCCCGATGGTACGCCATCTCATAAGCCTTGACTATCTCTGTGTAATGGAAGCGATGGGTGATTAACCGCTTCGGCTCAACGAGCCCATCTGCCATTAAAGAAATGATATAATCCCCGTGCCGATCATTGCCAAAGCGGTCCTCAGGTGTAGGATACAGATAGCCCGGAGGCCCCGACACCGCAATGATTGAAATCCCCTTGTTATAGAACCATTCCATCGCTAGCGGGTTAAAATCGAGAGGGGGTTCACCACGACCAAGTAGACTGACCACAGATACACGACCATTATCCCGAACAATCTGTACAGACGTTCGGAAAGCGGTCCATGGGTTTGCCGTAAGGATAACTAAATCAATACCGATGCCGTTGGTAAATGCGTCTAGCTTTGCATCAAGGTCAGGGGCATCGTACAGGAACGCGGCATGAGCACCCATGCGTTCTGCCATCTCCAACCGGATAGGGCTATTACCAATTCCAACAACCCGTGCTCCAAAGGGTTGTCCCAACCCAACCGCCCCCAATCCAAGCACCCCTAGCCCGACAACCGCCACAGTTTCACCAGGCTGGAAATGCGCTTTACGATAACAGTGACCACTGAGGGCATAAAGATGGGTGTATACAGCATCCTCTGGATGTACACCATCGGGAACTTTGACAATGCTCGCCGATTCATCTGTGATGTATTCGGATTGATGAGGTTGACGGGTCACAACCCGGTCACCAACCTGCACGCGGGTCACGTCGCTGCCCACACCACGAACAACCCCCAAGTTGCTGTCCCCTACCCATCGGGGGTAGTTAGGTGCGCCCGGAACCTGTTCCGCACCTTCATAGTTGCCACGATCTGTCCCGATTTTCAGGGCGGAGATCTCAGTCTCGATCCAAACGTCTGTTGGTTTCAAGTTATCCGTATCAAGGGGGTGCTCCTCCATGCGGAGATCTCGCGCTCCGTATAGAATTGGAATTTTCATAAGGTCCTCCTTAAAAGTCGGGTTATGGCTACTTAAATATCACCTAAGTTGCTAGTTTGAAAGTCAATCCCCTATATCCGTAGGACGGTCATCTTACCCGGACCAAAGTCCCTTGACAGGTTTCCCAATCTGTGATCGTACTGTAGGCTGAAGGTAGTAGGTGTCCTCCGTATACCCTAACCTGCCTACTCCTCCCGCTCGGTTTAATACCGGCAGCTATCCTGTGGATCTATATTTATATCTCGACACCCAAATATCAGCAGCACCTAGCAACTTGTGTTAAATATTATCAAAGGGATACAACTTACGACCCAGTCGTTTGAAAGTCAGATTGCTCAGTGTGTGGACGCTAGGTTCAGACACAACATGGATTGCCCTCGCCCACGCCTCAAATCCTGCGCGAAAGTGAGCGGAAGATTTGACGCCGATATAGCGCATCTGACGCGGCTCCAGTCCAAGCGTTCGAGAAAAAGCGGTATCAAAGGGTTGTTCCCGTTGTGTGACTAACAGAACGTGAATACCATCCTGCTTAATATGCGCTGATGGTCCCATGGTGCTGCTCAAACCAGCGAGCATCGGTCCATCGTAACGGAAACTGCCATCCGATAGTGCAATCACCTCAGCTGTCATGCGGATAGGTTGCCCCTGTGCAAGGGTTGATTTAGCACCGACATCTAGGGTTAAGGTTGCGCCTACACCAGCCCTCTGGCACTGTGCAATCGCCTCCGGATCGACGATGTAAAGTAGGCACGCATCCTGAAGTCCCGCTTCTATGAAACACTGCAACATGCCGGTGCTATCACCCGGAGAACCGCCGCCGGTGTTATCGTTACGATCCGCAAAAATCACCGGAAATTTTCCCTCTGCTTCCGCTATCTGCAACGCTTCACGGGTTGTAGGGGCGGGACCGTGCCACACTTCGCGCCGCTCAAAGAGCCACTCCCCCAATTGGTCGGCGTAGGTCTGGGCTAACGCTCGATCGTTATCGGTCACAATGTAAACCGATGCCCCCATATTTGGCACATCCGCCAAATAGTAGCAGGTCGCAATTGAACCACAAATGACGTTGGGTTGGGCTTCGATACGATGAAGTTCTTCAATCGCCTCCCGCATCGGCGGGTGCGCCGTAACTTGGTGTATTCCCCAGATCATTGGAATCTGATGCAGTGCCATGGTCGGGCGTCTGCCGTCATTCACAATGGACATCAGCACATCGGCGCATTCACGGCTACGCTCCGCCATATCAATCTCCGGATAGGTCTCTCGCCCAATCAACACATCTGCAGCATCAACCATCTGTGGAGAGACGTTGGAATGAATATCCAATTGGGCAAGGATAGGCACCTCCGGACCGACCGCCTTACGAATCGCTGCCAGTATATGACCTTCAGGGTCATCAATGCCATCTGGTCCCTCAAGGTCTCCAACCACCATCGAGCCATGCAACTCAAACAGTACCCCATCTATTGTACCAGCTTCAGTAATTCCGTTTAATATCTCCTCCAGAATGGCATCAAAGATATTTCGAGAGGTGGGTCCACTGGGGTGTGCCTCGGCAAGAACAGTCGGAATCAGTTCAAAGCCATGAGTTTCCGCACCGTCAATGAATCCGCCAATTGGGGTGTTGGTGCCGCGGAACGTGTTTAACATATCTTCACCCCGCAAATAAAACCGTTCCGTGTAGCTCTGCCAATCTGTTTGGACTGTGGTGAAGGTACTGGTCTCGTGGCTGATCCCGCCAGTAACAACTCTCATTACTACCTCTCCTTTAACTCTCACACTTTATGATTTGGGTGTAGCATCGGACAACGTTATATTTTATAGTTAGAAATGAACACACAATTATCTTACCAATTTATCAAACGCTGGTCAACAAAAATCACCGAGCGAAACTTTTAGCGGGACAACGGTGTTTATAAAATTATTGATCTGTTGCTATTTAGATGTTATAATTTTGTATCAATGCCTCAAAATTCCTACTACCGAAAAGAAGGAGCAGGCGTTTTGCGTACCTCCGACGAAGAATTGATGATGAAGTGTCGAAACGGCGACATGAGTGCTTTCGAGCTAATTGTGATGCGTTATAAAGATCTCATCACCAATTTCATCTATCGATCTATAGGCGACTATCACCGTGCTGAAGACTTAGCGCAGGAGACATTTCTGCGAGTTTTCAGGAGTGCGGACCGGTATGAGCCCAAGTGTCGATTCAAAAATTGGCTCTATCTCATTGCAACGAATTTATGCCGGAACGAAATTCGGAATCGGAAGCGACGGAATATGGCTTATCTCGATGATCTTGTATCTGACAATGAGGACCTCAGCTATCTTGAGCTAATGCAGGATGTCAGCCAGCTGCCCGACGAAGTCTACGAAAAAAAGGAACAACAAATCATCATTCAACAAACAATTAACCGCTTGCCTGAAAATCAGCGTTTAGCATTGACGCTTGTCAGTTATCAAAATCTAAGGTACGATGAAATCGCAGAAGTTCTTGAGTGCTCTGTTAGTGCCGTGAAATCACTTATCCATCGCGCCCGCCAAAATATGAAAACACTCCTAACAGAAGTTGGAATTGGAGAGAGTTCCCATGCTAAAGTGTGAAAATGTTCAACCACAGCTATCCGCTTATATAGACCGTGAGATGCCCTTGTGGACGATTCAACTGATTCAGTGGCACCTCAAGCGGTGTCCAAGTTGTGCACATGAAGTAATGCGCCTCCGGCAGACAAGCGAGATCCTTCACCAGCTCGATCCAGTGAAGCCATCTGACAATTTCCTGCCGGACCTGATGTGTCGAGCTGCAGCAATCACTGTAATTGAAAAGGAGCAAATCTCTGCGGTGCGTCGTATCTTACGGCGATTGGAATCGTCGTTTGCATGGATGCGTTACAGTTTCCGAACACGGGTTCGTCCCTATGCTGTTGTAACCTCATTAGCGTTGATTGCGACAGTTGTAAGTATCACATTGTACCAACCGCAACTCCCGCTTCTGTCGGACAATGTGCTGACGCTTGTCCAATCGCCGAGAGATGAACAAGCACTGCTCGTAGAGTTTGAGATTGTCCCAATCAATCAATACCCTAAACCACACCTATCTTCTAATCGGCGAACGTCATCTTTCATATCGGTTGATCAACATCAGGGAAAATAACACAAGCGTCAATCTTAATACAAAGATAGGAATAGGTCCCGGCAGAGGGGATGGAGATGCCCAGAGCACTTTGTATCGGTGAATTACTCATTGATTTCGTTTCCACAACAGTTGATGTTACGCTTGCAGAAGCACCGGGATTTGCGAAAGCAGCGGGCGGTGCAACTGCGAACGTCGCTGTTGGCTTGGCAAAACTTGGTGTTGATTCAGGGTTTATCGGCAAAATCGGCGATGACCCCTTCGGTGATTTCCTGCGAGAAACGCTTGAACAGAACCGTGTTGATGCCGCTCACCTTATCTCAGAAACCGGTCGCCGGACAACATTAGCGTTTATTGCTACCCGCTTAGATGGCGCGAAGGACATCTTTTTTTATCGCAATCCGGGGGCAGATATACTGCTCAGACCTGACGAAATTGATGCAGCATATGTTCAATCTGCGGAGGTATTTCACTACGGTTCATGTAGTTTAAGTCACCAACCCGTTCGCGATGCCACGTTGAGGGCGATTCAGTATGCAAAGGCCTCCGACGCATTCATCTCCTACGATCCAAATCTGCGCCTGATGATGTGGGATACACCAGAGGAGGCCAAACGCTGGATCTGGGAGGTCATGCCCTATGCGAATGTCGTCAAAGCCGCAGACGAGGAGTGGGAGTTTATCACAGATACCCCTGAACTGGAAAGTGGAAGTGAGCGTATCTTGGAGACTGGCGTGGAACTGGTCATTGTGACGCTAGGCGAGTACGGTTGTTATTACAATAACGGCGCGCATCAAGGATATGTCGATGGATTCAAGGTTGAAGTGGTTGATCCACTCGGGGCGGGCGACGGATTTGTCGCAGCAATGCTGACACAGATAATGCGTTCCGCCGGAGGTGGGGGGGAACTGCCTAAACTCGATGATAATCAACTCCAAGAAATCATGAGATACGCCAACGCAGCTGGCGCCTTGACAACACAGAAAATCGGCGTTATCCCTGCTTTACCAAGGACATCGGAAATTGAGACATTCCTCAATACCTAACCCGTTGATTTGAAGGAAGACACTCCTATAGAATCTGCATTAGAACTGTTTTCACGCATCACGTTTTACGTTATCAACAGCTGCAAATTCCGATTTCGTTGTCTCGAAGGCACCTAGCACATTGTGCTATATTCTAGACTCAACGAACGATGAAGTGTCGTTTGATAGTATTGGTATTTGCGGGACAAACGAAATTGTGAGTCCACGATTGTGTAAGTCAGGTCGGGACAACACAATCAGGAATAGCACCATTTTATGAAAGGCATTGGATATTACCATCTTATACAAAAAGGAGTTACAACATGAGTGAAAAAACAGCCAAAGCGTTTGCTGCGTATATAAAAGAGGCCAACTGGACCGAGGGGTTACGCCCCTATTTCGTCTACCGAGATCTGGGAATTACCACCGCCACCAATGGCAAGGTACTGGCGCACGTCATCCGCGCCAATCAATCTTGTGAAGGTCCCATGGGCTACCACTCCCATGCCCTCGAATTTCAGATGAATTACCTGCTCAAGGGTTGGGCACGACTTGACTTTGAAGACATCGGCGAGATTCGCGTTGAGGCGGGTGATGCTTGGTATCAACCGCCCGGAATCAAGCATGAGGTGTTAGAGTATTCCGATGACTTTGAGGTCATTGAAATCACCATGCCCGCCGAGTTTCCCACACAGGATGAATCGCGTTAGGTATTCTTGACAAATTTAAAACAAGGCGTCAAAACTCCTAACTGCCATTGGGAATGTGGGGGACTAATGCTTGGTTATCAGGAACAATGGACGTGCGGCGCGGTCAAAATAATTAACAACACACCTTGGAAGGATTGATATGAAAGTTGGTTTCATCGGTCTGGGTAATATGGGCAATCCGATGGCAGCAAACCTCCTTAAAGCTCAATACAACTTAACGGTCTACGACAGCCGCCGCGAGATGGGGCATTCCCTCGAAGCTGCCGGTGCAAGGTGGGAGACAAGCCCACAGAAAGTAGCAGCCCAATCTGACGTGGTGCTTACCTCCCTACCGGGTCCCAAAGAGGTCGAAGCAGTTGTTCTGAGCGAAAACGGTATTTTCGCGGGATTGAACAGGGGTTGCGCTTATATCGATCTGAGCACCAATTCACCTGCAACCCTGCACAAAATCGCCGAAATTGGAGAGTCAAAAGGGTTTCACGTTCTCGACGCGCCGGTTAGTGGTGGTGTGTTTGGTGCGAGAGATGGGGCACTCACTATATTTGTGGGCGGAGAACAAGAAGATTTTGAACGGTTTCAACCGCTATTTCAGAGCATCGGGGACCATATCGCTTACATGGGACCGGTAGGCAGCGGACACGTGACCAAGCTGGTAAACAACTTCATAATGTTCATCAATTTCGCCGGTGTCTACGAGGGGATAGCGATGGGGGCCAAGGCGGGCATCCACCCACAAGCCCTGCTCGATGTGATTAAAACCAGCACAGGCGATAGCATGTACCTGCGCCGAACAATTGGGTTGCTCTTAGAGGGAGAAGATGTCAATTCTGCTGCGGATCTTGCTGTTAAAGACGTGCACTTGGCGGTTGAGCTTGGCAGAGAACTCGATATACCGATAGAACTTGGTCCACTTGTAGAAGATATTTTCAGGCGGTTCTGCAATGCAGGCCGTGGGCAAGAGGACCAGTTGGAAATCATGCGAGATTTCATGCGGCGATCAGGGGTGGAGGTGCCTAAAAGAAAGTCGGTGCTGGCTCAATAAAGCCCCAATTGTCTGTTTCAAATATTTCCTTTTTCTCCTCACTAGCAATATAGATACCGCAGTTATCTCAAATCACCTGAAGATATAGTGCAAACCGATTTTAATTCCGGCGGTGATCTGTAAACCGTCGCGCCTTCAACTCAAAGCTGGGCAATGTCCCGTGCGGCACCGGCTTTACCACTATGCGCAATCCCAGAGATTCACGAATTGCCTTGGTGACAGCTTGGGCAGTCATGTCGGGATCCCTGCTGTTGGTCTGGATCCGAATCTCCATCTCATCAAGTGCCCCCTGCCGATAGACATCTACCGCAAATTCTCCGACTTCAGCGAAACGGCGGATGATGTTTTCAATGGTGCTCGGATAGATATTCACGCCGCGTATAATTAACGCGTCGTCAATGCGCCCGATGACACCGCCTTCAAGACGCCAAAATGTTCGTCCACATTCACACGGTTCCGTTTCCAGCTTGACCTGATCACCGGTGCGGTATCGAATAACCGGCGTCCCAACCCTGCCCAGATTAGTGATGACTAACTCGCCCTCTTTGGCGGGTTCGCCGGTCGCGGGGTCAATAACTTCGCAGATGAATTCCCCCTCGTTCAGGTGTACTCCCGCTTGTGCCTGACACTCAAACCCCCAAGCCCCCACCTCCGTCGCACCGGCGTGATCGTAACAGCGGGCATTCCAAGCGTTTTCGATGCGATGTTTCGTCCACGGTAGGCTTGCGCCCGGCTCACCGGCATGGATAGTCACGCGGACGCTAGCGTTGGCGATATCAATCTCCTCTGCTTTGGCAACTTCAGCGAGATGCAAGGCATATGTGGGGGTACAGATTAGTGTCGAAATATCGTTAGAGCAAATAGCACGCACCCGCTGAAGCGAAGTCATTCCACCACCCGGAACAGACAGTGTGCCAATCCGCCGTGCACCTTCGTAAGCACTCCAGAAGCCGATAAAGGGACCAAAAGAAAAAGCGAAGAAGATTCGATCCCTCGAAGTCACACCGGCGGCGTTATATACCGCCTCCCAGCAGCGCGCCCACCAATTCCAACTCTCATCGGTATCCAAGCAGCGCAGCGGTTCGCCTGTTGTGCCAGAGGTTTGATGGATACGGATATACTGTTCGAGGGGAAATGTGAGATTTGTGCCGTACGGTGGGTGTGCCTTCCCATCCGCAGAGAGTTCGTCCTTTGTAGTAAAGGGCAGCTGCTGGTAATCTTCAAGCGTTTGTATATCCTCCGGTTTTCCTATTCCTGCCTTGCCCAATTTTCGCCGATAGAAAGGGTTAGTTGCTAACACCGGAGCAAGCATCACCTGCAGCTTCTTTAGCTGGATCTGCACCAATGCTTCTCGTCCGAGTGTTTCAATGAAAGAATTTAAATCGCTTGTCATATCGTGTCAATGTCGAGCGTCCCAAAACCTTGTGAGGGTTACGCCCTTCATAAGGTTATCAGGCACAGCTAAATTCTAATTTGTCAGGGTAAGTGTCTATAAAGTTAAAAGCGGGTGTACACCGTTTCTCTATAGCAAGCTCTCTTTTTTTTAAAAGGCAGCACAAGTTATTCTGATGGGTGTGCATAATTCGAGACACATTATAGCGGAATTCAAGCGAGGAGGCCTGGGTCAATGGTAGGGCTTGGTTGCCAAGCCCGATGGGTTGGTAGACCCACATCCTACGCATGGAGAGGTGTTGAGAAGTATACCCATCAAAGCCTATTTATGTGCAGCACAAGTTATTATAACCCAAGTTGTCACTATTGACAACCCATCAGACCCCCCTCACTTACCCCCATTTTTTTTAGAGTTGTAATGTTGGTTGTTTTTGCGAGGTCTAGATGTGAGAAAGGGTTATCAAATATGGTAAAATACCTCCCTGTATAAAATAACCATTGTTTTAAACAAGGAGGTATTATGAAAGGCACCCACCGCCATAAGCGGGTGAATCCCAGTTCTATGATAACCACTCTGACCGAGATTTTCAACCCCGTATTGAAAAAACCGGCGTTAAAAAACCTGATACTCACGATCCTAGCCATTGTGTTGGCCCAGAAGTTTCGGATAAACGAAATTGCTTTACGCTTGCCAGTAGCCGTCAAACATCAAAAGACGAAACAGAAACGCCTGCTTCGATTCTTAGCTCGTCGCTTTCCTATTGACGCGGTGATGGGGTGCTGGTTGGGCTTTGTGCTCCGCCGGGTCTGTGAACGTCACGCCGGACGCCGGTTGATTTTAGTGGATGAAACCCAGGTGTTTGGCCATTTCAAAGCGATTGTTGCCGCGGTGCCGTTCCGCCGCCGGGCGGTTCCTATCTACTGGCACCTCTACACCGATGCTGAGATTCAACAGTTGACCTATACCAGCCATAATGAGATTATCCAACGCTTTTGTCTCACACTGTATCAAAAGACAGAAGCGATTTTACCGCCCCCGTGTGAAGCCACGTTGATATTCGATAGAGGCTTCGCGCGTGCTAAATATGTGATAAAGTTTCTCAAGACACAACGGATTCCGTTTATCATCCGCGTGTGTCGTAACGCGCGCATGACCGTCTGGGGCACTGTTAAAAAGGCAGAACAGTTGCAGGAAACGGGGTTCTATCCACAGATTCTCTATCACTTAACCGAGCCGATTCGACTCAACCTGTATGTCGTCAGAGAGGCGCGGTTGGCTGAACCGATGTATCTGATTTCAAGTCATCTGACGGGGCGTCAAATATACCACTATTATAAGCGAAGAATGCAGATTGAACACGGCTTTCGGGACATCAAGACCGGTTTTGGCTTTGGCAGCTTGAGACTCAAAAAACCGTCAAAAGCCCGCATCAACCTGTTATGGCTCTTAGCTTGTATCAGTTATGGCTTACTGTTTATCACCTATCAAAAGTCAGGCGATCGATGGGCAAAAACATTCAACACACGGACTAAAATATACTCACTCATTACCGTGATAAAGCGAGTGGTGGCTGAGGCGTGGAGCGGGTGGTGTCTCAATCCATGGTTCACACTCCCACTGTGCAGGGGAGATACATGCAAACACCCTTAATGACAGGTATTCTCACTATCCTAAATCATAAAAATATCTCAAATCTATAACCAAAAAAAAATGGGGGTAAATGAAATAAAGGTGCTAGCCGGTCTATTTTCGGTTAATAGCAAATTCGGATTGATGGCTGCGAATTTCCTTTGTATGTGGAGACTTCAGTTGCTGTGACCGTTTGCCAATTCAGCGTTTATCGTGCTGCTGAATGTAGAGCTCAGCAATCTGTTCTTGCAGTTCGGCAACTTTTTTTTGGAGTTTACGATATTCTATTTGGAGATCGTCAATATTCGCTTGCATCTGTGCAGACTCTTTTTCTACCGCTTTGATTTTTGCACTGCGTTTGCTTTCAAGTAAATCCTTAATATAGGTAAGGACTACAATTATAACAGTAGCACATGTGATAATTGCAACAACTTCTACCATGTTTTGACCCTCCATCTTATTTAAAAAACAATATATCCCTTACATGGCGTTGCTCACTCCGCTATTTTAATTTTTCATCGTGCTGTTGAATGTAAAGGTCTGTGAGATACTCCTTCATCTCATCCACACTCTTTTGGAGCATGTTGAGGTCTGCTTGGATTTGTGCGAGTACCTCCTGACTGACTTCGGCTCCGTTTTTGAATTGATACTTCCTTTTCGCTATATCGCCAATAGTTTGAATAGCTACAATTACAACAATAAACACGCCGATAAAGAAAATTAATTCCGGCATTTTCAAACCTCCATTGATAATGTTAACGGTTAGAATCGTGCAGCCCAATCATCAAGGTTCACCAATTTCCTTACAAACACTTTTAGGATTAGGATAGGAGTTACGCCCCTGAGTTTGTAGTCGCGCGTTCATCGCGCCTCTGTAAGGGTTACGGCATTCCCCCTATGCTCCCCCCTTCCCCCGCTAAATACCGGGGGGTGCTACCTTCAACTGCGTAAGCCCTATAGGATATAAGGTTTTTGCCACTCTTGAAGTGATTAGTACAATCTGGGCACACATCAGCGAAAAGAAAATATATAAGTGCTCGGAAGCAGACCTTCGGTTGCATCGAGAGAAAGCGTACGGTCCAATCACTTGAGGTTCTGCTGTTTAGCTGGAACATACCCATCTCATATTCTGTTTCTCGCCAATCTCCTGGTATCCGGCTTTGTACAAAGCTCATAGACTAGCTGTTCTAAAATGCATTCCGGGGCCAATTGACTACTCTTGAGTTGTACATCCGCCTCCAGTGTTTGCTCCAATCCGCGGATTAGCTCTTCCGTTCTAAAAAAAGGAATCGCTTGGATAACTTTATAAGCGGCATAAGGATTCTGCTTGAGAAGGTTGACTTGCGCTACATTCGGGAGACAATTGGACATCTTTGCGGCAAGCGGTTTGAAGACAGTATCTGCGAAGCGTTGGTAATTCATTCGATCCACCGTCGGTTTTAGTTCTCCCTTCTCAGCAAGCAATTTTGCTTGGAGTGTGAGCCTGATTTGCCGCGCGATGAGCGCGTTGACTTTAATCGGTGGTTCGCCGCTTTCTAGAACACTGTGGAGACTCGACAACGCTTGCGAAACGGATCTTTTTCCAAGCGCATCTGTAAGCGCGAAAATGTTTTCAAAACTGCTCTGGGTAATGACGGTTTCGATATCTCGTTCGTCGATCCGCGTCCTGTCCCCAACAAAAGCGATTATCTTTTCGATGGCCTCAGCGATCAGGTGCATGTCGTTTCCTGTCCGCTTCTGAAGGAGATTAAAGACACTGGGCGAAATCTTCTTCCCGAATGTTTCGAGTTTTCTGGCAACACCTTGGTAGACCCGATTTTGCCGACTCGATCTTCCGGATTCTAGCGAAGCAAACGAAACGTACCTGCCGACACGACCAATCAATTTAACAAGCCGGCTTCGTCTATCAACGTTTCCCTTGACAGTAAAGATTAGAACGCTCGCTTGGGGTAACTTCCCATCTAGCCACTCGATCAGGATTTCGGTATCGTCAGCTGCGCCTGATATATGTGGGAAATCATCAACCTGCGTGATGATTTGTGGTAGATCACGGAGAAATTCGAGGTCTTCGGGACTCAAGCCTGCTTCGTTTTCTTCAAGGAAACCGCTGAGGGCGTCTCTAAAGACACTATTCTCATCAGCAATATCCTGTGCTGAAACGCCCAAAACTTTGACCATCAGTGCGATTGCCTTCCGCGGATTTCCTTCTTCGGCGGCTTCAGCGGCATTCTGTATTATCTCCGGTGGTGATGGACCTTGCTGCCGCATGAATACTGTAGCCTCGCTTACAATAACAACGCGCCAATCTGCCATCACGGGGTAAACTTCCACGGCACTGAGAATCTCGCGAACAGAGGCTTCCGCGCCATCAAGGCGGGTCAGATTGAAGTCACGAGTCTCAGGTGACAGAAGATTCTCAAGCATCTGCTTGAGGGTGCTCTCTACAAGAAACTGTTCTTCGCCGCACAACAAATAGACAGGACGCACCTTGCCGGCTTGAATTTCCTTAACAATATTCGGTGCTGTGGCTTGTGTCTGTTGTCTCATGGATACGTGAACCTAAGGCTGTATGGGATACATGATGAGGGGGGAGCAATACTGTCAATTTTGGAAAATCAACCGACAGTAGGGCAACTTGCTATTGAGTTCAAGAGTTCATTAGTAGGTTGAGATTCATATTTCGCCAAAACACCCGGACTCTCGCGCGCAATGTAATACCAGGTAGGACTTACGCAGTTGAACGCTCAAAGCCAACACCAGAAAAGGGCGCGCAATGTTTATGATGGGTTAAGCCATGATTATAGCGCAAGAGTCCCGGTATCCTCGGTGATTCATCAAATACCCGGTATGTTGTGCGACCGTGTTTGGTGAATTGAACCTGGATCCGTCCTGCAACGTCGTTGGTATCTAAACGACTCACGACGCCCGATGAATCCGGCAACTCCAATTAATCCGACAGGAGTAGACACGCTCCGCATCCCTCCCCCCACTTGCGGGGGGACTGAGTTTGGTTCCAAGCAAGGCTCGAATTAGATCCTGTTTGTTCCTCCCCCCGCTTGCGGGGGGACTGAGGGGGGTTGGACGCACTATCACGCATGGTCGGGAAACCTTAGAAACCGCTTCGCATTCCCGCCCATGATGCCATCGTATTCGTTGTCGAGTAAATCTGACAATAACACTTTGAGGATACCGGTAAGCTGACTGTAACCGGGATCTTCCAAAATCCACGGAAAATCGGTTGCCCACATTAGACGCTTTGCACCGAAAAGGTCGAGAATTCGCTGGTGCCATCGGGCAAGATCCCGATAGGGATACACTCGTGTTTGGTGAATTGAACCTGGATCCGTCCTGCAACGTCGTTGGTATCTAAACGACTCACGACGCCCGAGGAATCCGGCAACTCCAATTAATCCGACAGGAGTAGACACGCTCCGCGTCCCTCCCTCCACTTGCGGGGGGACTGAGTTTGATTCCAAGCAAGGCTCGAATTAGATCCTGTTTGTCCCTCCCCCCACTTGCGGGGGGACTGAGGGGGGTTGGACGCACTATCACGCATGGTCGGGAAACCTTAGAAACCGCTTCGCATTCCCGCCCATGATGTCATCGTATTCGTTGTCGAGTAAATCTGGCAATAACACTTTGAGGATACCGGTAAGCTGACTGTAACCGGGGTCTTCCAAAATCCACGGAAAATCGGTTGCCCACATTAGACGCTTTGCACCGAAAAGGTCGAGAATTCGCTGGTGCCATCGGGCAAGATCCCGATAGGGATACACTCGTGTTTGGTGAATTGAACCTGGATCCGTCCTGCAACGTCGTTGGTATCTAAACGACTCACGACGCCCGATGAATCCGGCAACTCCAATTAATCCGACAGGAGTAGACACGCTCCGCGTCCCTCCCCCCACTTGCGGGGGGACTGAGTTTGGTTCCAAGCAAGGCTCGAATTAGATCCTGTTTGTCCCTCCCCCCGCTTGCGGGGGGACTGAGGGGGGTTGGACGCACTATCACGCATGGTCGGGAAACCTTAGAAACCGCTTCGCATTCCCGCCCATGATGTCATCGTATTCGTTGTCGAGTAAATCTGGCAATAACACTTTGAGGATACCGGTAAGCTGACTGTAACCGGGGTCTTCCAAAATCCACGGAAAATCGGTTGCCCACATTAGACGCTTTGCACCGAAAAGGTCGAGAATTCGCTGGTGCCATCGGGCAAGATCCCGATAGGGATACACTTCATTGCTGAAGGCGTATTGACCTGATATATGCATCGTTACATTTTCAAAGCAGGCGAGCCGGTGCGTCGTGTGAAAGGCAGGATTATACTCAACGGTTTCAATCCGCGGACGCCCCTTCGCATCCCAAGAGAATTTACCTTTGCCGGGACAGATGCCAAGATGGTTCAGGACGACCCGGACTTGGGGAAAGGCTGCCATCAGATAAGGAAGCAGGTGTGCATCAACCGCTCGTGGGTAGAGCCAGAGGACATAGTCCTCCTCCGCAGCATGCTTCCAGACACGGTAGGTTTTGATTTCTTTGACGTTGATTCGAGCAAACGGATCTCTTGGACCACCAATCGAAGAGAGCCGAAAACCGATAATCCCGGTCCCGTCTGTAAGCCTGTCCATGTGATCTGCCGGTTCAGTGAGATCTGGGGGTATGAGCCCAATACCGAGGAAACGGTCGGGATACGTTTTCAAACAGTGCAGCAGGTAAGCATGGTATTTAATCTCAGTACCGCCGGTCTGCACTAGCATTGCTTGGTCAATGCCATTTGCTTCCATTTCGCCCAATAGTTTTTCGGCAGTCTCTTCCCGATCCGGCGGGCAGACCGGGGTCGGTTCTCTCGGAAATTCTGCGGAAACCTTGGCGAAAACGTGGAGATGGGAATCTATTCGAGTCATCATTCCTCCAAACCGAAAAGTTTGCGCCGTTCCGGTGTCGTGCAGAGGTGAGCAATCGAGACAAACCGCTTTGGACCTACGCGGCCCGGCGTCCGTTTCTCGTAAATGAGGATGATCGATTTTCGTGGCGTGTCTGTGTGGTTGTCCATGGCGGTATGCCAACCGTATGAGTTGAACATGATAGCGGTGCCTGCTTTTCCCGGAAACCGTTTATGACCGGGCATCGCTTCTAGCCGATGCGTTCTGGAGTAAGGGCCCGCATCGGGTTTGTGGCTCCCGGGCACAAAAGCAAATTCTCCTGCCCCGGGTTCGACATCGTTCACGTAAACTTGGACTTTGATGTGCAGCGGATTGCTCTGTGGGACATCGGGGTGCCAACCGGAATAACAGACGGGGCCCGGCGGGACAGTGCGAACCTGCGGGCCTAGCAGAATCAGATCATCATCTGTAAATGCCATCAGGCTGCCGTAATAGCTAGGGTGATCGATTATATCTACAAAGATTTCATCTTTTGCAAAGGGATCGGAGATGTCATAAAACGATGCAGCCGCTTCGCCTGCCTCCACGCGGTCTAACCACGCGGGCTTGCACTCATCCGCCCAATAATCAAAAGCATCTTGAAGTCGCTTCAACTCATCACCCTGAATCGCGTTCTCGAAGACAAGGTAACCTTTGTCTTCCCATTGCGTCGTTTGGGCTTCGGTGGGTCTGATCATGGAGTCCCTCCTATTGTTAAATCAATGTGAAGGTAGTGAGAAGTCCTTATACTGCTTGCCTTTTCAAAGATTATTGACTGTTTCCATCTCTTCAGGGGTTAGCTCCCAATCAAATAGGTCAAGATTTTCTCTCAAATGGGGGTCAGAGCTGGCTTTGGGAATGACAATTAAGCCTTTCTGGAGCAGCCATCGCAAGGCGACCTGTGCTGCTGTTTTTCCACGTTCACTCCCAATCCTCTCTAGAACCGGATCGCTAACGATTTTACCGACTGCTAATGGGCGATGGGCGGTCAAGGGAATCTGGAGTGCATGACAATGCTGCAAGAGATTTTCGTGTTGACTATGGACGTGATATTCCACCTGATTGGTAGTGATAGGTGCCTGAGAAATGGCCCTTGCCTGATCCACCTGTTCAATACTAAAGTTACTAATACCGATATTTTTTGCCTTGCCTGCATCATGTATCTCGTTGAATGCGGACAGGGTTTCCTCCATCGGGACAGTTCCATCGCCGGGATGGTGAACCAGCAACAGATCTACATAATCGGTTTGTAAATCCGCTAGGCATTCATCAAACTGGGAGTGCACTTCGTCGTACTTTAGGTGCGTGTGCCAAATCTTGGACGTAATAAAAAGCACCTCCCTGACCGCACCGATTTCCCGCAAGGCATCCCCAATTTCCTTTTGATTGGCGTACATCCAAGCGGTGTCAATATGGTTATAACCGAGTTCAAGGGCTTTTTTTACAACTGTTTTGCACTGTTCGTCCCGCAAGTTCCATGTCCCAAGCCCCAGAACGGGGATTTCATAACCTGATACAAGTCGGATTGTCTCCATCTATTCTTCCTCACAGTGTTGGGATTATCTCTATTGTTAAGTTTGATGATTTAATTAGCGGTGTCACCTTCTCACATAACTTCCTAATGCCGGAAATGCCGGACGCCGGTGAAGACCATCGCCATACCATACCGATCTGCGGTCTCAATCACAGGCGGATCGCCCACCGAGCCACCGGGTTGAATGATTGCCCGCACGCCTGCCTCACCGGCGATTTCAACGCCATCCGGGAATGGAAAGTAGGCATCGGAAGCGAGGACGGATGCTTTCGCCCGGTCCCCTGCCTTCCGCGCCGCGATGATACACGAATCAACGCGACTCATCTGCCCAGCACCAATGCCGACCGTCTTTGAGCCTTGAGCAAGCAACACACAGTTTGATTTGACATGCTTACACGCTTTCCACGCAAACAACAGGGATTTAATCTCCTCGTTTGTCGGTTGACGCTCTGTGACAACCTTTAGGTCATCGGGTGTCATTTCATGGAGGTCCCGGTCCTGGACAAGGACTCCGCCGATAACGTTCCGAATCTGCTTAATTGAGGAATCTTGCCGAAGTTCACCTATTTCGAGAATTGGTCGACGCTTCACGCGGGAGAGCGCACTCAATGCTTTCGGCGTGTAGCTTGAAGCGATAATAGCATCAACTTTGATGCCTGCGTTTGCTGCCTTACGAATGGTGTTTGCCACTTTTAAGGAGACTTTTTGATTCAAACCGATGATGGAACCAAACGCGGAGGTTCGATCGCAATCGAGGGCATCGTTAAATGCCCCTTCCAAACTAGCGGCAGTTGCCAATCCGCACGGGGTGTTGTGCTTGATAATCACGCAGGTCGGTTCGGAGAAGTCCTTAACGATTTCGATCGCCGCCTCCAAGTCGAGGATGTTATTAAACGAAAGCGGTTGACCACTCAGTTGATTTGCCCACGCCGCACACGGTTCAGGTGAAGCATGGGTCCGATAGAACGCCGCACGCTGATGGGGATTTTCACCATACCGGAGGCTTTGGGCCCTCTCATACTGCAGATCGAGCGCATCTGGAAAGGCCGCATCGGGAGCATCCAAATTAGCGAGGTAACGCGAAATCGCTGCGTCATAATGGGCGGTATGTGCAAACGCTGCTTTAGCCAATTGAAACCGGGTCCCCTCTGAAAGGCAACCATCGTTTGCGTCAAGTTCTGCGATGATATCGAGGTACTGCTGTGGATCCGTGAGGATGGCGACATCACGATAATTTTTGGCAGCCGCCCGAATCATTGCGGGCCCGCCGATGTCAATGTTTTCAATCGCCTCGGCGAGTTCGACCCCTTCCTTAGCAATTGTTGCCTCAAATGGATAGAGATTGGAAACGACGAGATCGATAAATTCAATTCCCTGGTTTGATGCCTGAGCCACATGGTCGGGATTATCCCGGATTGCTAACAAACCACCGTGAATCTTCGGGTGGAGCGTTTTCACCCGCCCATCAAGCATTTCCGGGAAACCGGTATAGTCGGACACCTCATGAATCTCAATCCCCGATTCGCGGAGCGTGTTTGCGGTGCCGCCTGTGGAAAAGATTTCCACCCCTTTCTGAACAAGGTTTTTGGCAAGATTTATGAGGTCCGTTTTATCATAGGTACTGATTAGGGCGCGTTGTATCTTTTTCATGCATCCTCCCTTTATGCGACATATCTGGGATGTCCAAAACCATCGTTAGAGACATGGCTGCGTGCGGGAATCTCTGACTGATCCGGAATAATCAAATCTATCGCCAAGGTGTTTTCGATAATCGTCCCGTCGCCCACCGAAACGTTCTTGCCAAGACGAATCACGCCCGGTTTGATGGATTCGCTCCGGATGGTCCCGATGACCACTGAAGAACCGATATGGCAGCTGGTATCTATCTCAACAAAACCGTAGATCTCTGTATTTGTGCCGACGGTAGAGTGGTCCCCGATTCGTACCGGCCCCAGCAGACTTGCGTCCGTGCCAATCTGCACGAAGTCGCCAAGAATCGGGTGACGCTGTTTGACCCTCACACTCAAGCCACCAAGCGTACACGGATAGATGACGCAGCCAGAGCCAATAACCCCGGTTTGTCCGGTGGTGAAGCCGCGATGGGGATGCTCCAAGAAATTAGCATCACCAATCTGTGTTTCGGGGTGGAGATCTGCTTGGTAGTAACGGCCCCCAAGTTCAGAAATCGCGCGGGGTAAAAGCGGTACAGGGGTTCGGTAGAGATTGATGGTGCCCTTAATGGGACCGGATCGAGTTAAGAGATAGCCAACATCGTGGTAGAAGAGCACTCGCCAACCGGGGTACGTACTGACAACCAACTGCATCTGGTAGTCAAAAGCGAAAGCCAAATCAAGAGTGTCCAAGAGATTTCGATAGGGTTGGAACTCCCGTTTTAGAATGGCTTCATCTACCTGCGCCCTGATGTCCAATTCGACAAGTTTTTCACGGGAAACTCCACTGTGGAGCAGATAGGCATCCCACACCGCCGGATCTTTCAGCGAGGCAAAACGGTTCCATAGGGCGCGCTGTTTCAGTCGAGGCAACTCCCAGAGCAGCGCAAACGTTGTGTCCAATGCACGGCTTTCCAACTCGCTTTCGTCGGTGACTGCCAAGAAGGATTGGGCAATCACCGCGTACAGTTGGTCCGCGACCTCTTCGATTGCTTCCGACAGTTCGCCCTTATGATTTTCTGGACGCGGGGCGTTGTGGGAACCGGGGGCTACACATTCCAATAGGTTGCCGAGCACCGTTTCGAGAATATCTCGATTGACAAATCCTCGCCCAGAACGGAGAGAGAGAACATCTCGACTTTCACTGTCAATGCGTAAGACCTTCAGTTCGTCCGTAGAGTAGATTGGACGTAATCTCTCCAATACCTGTTTCAACAGGGGACGCTTCCGACTTTCGTAGGTTAAATCAAAGAGTGTCGTTTCGATCATGCTGTTTATACCTTCGATTTGCGAAGTTTTTTGTCAGTGGTATTCCGACTGCCTGCCAGCGGCTAACCTTTCCCAGAGGCGAAGTCCTTTTGCAGTGCCCCTCAGCTTTTGTCTGGTATCCTCTTACTACAATCATTTTTTGCAACGGGGAAACTGGTTCTGTCCTTTTCTCCAGCGTTTAATAACATCAGCAAGGTCATGAATAACATTCTTTGACGCATTCTGTGAAAGTTGCGGCACCATCATGGGAAGAGCTCATCTTTGACGCTGTTGAACCCACGCTTGAGGTCATATACACTCCACCCAACGCCGTAATGTTTGAGGATTAACCCCTAACAACTTGGTAGCCTCTCCAATTAGGTTCTAATAAACAGGTATAGATTCAATTAAATTTTTGTGTGCAGTAATTTACCCCAATTCCCTCTGCGGTTGAATCTGCTTCATCCGCCCCGGCTCTGCTGTCTCGAAAAGCCGGTCGGAGATCAACCATCCGGTATTGCACAGCCACATCTTTGCCCAAGTCAGGTCCGGGTGCTGCCAGTTCGTTCATTATACCCAATGGACAAATGTTGTCAATAGAAAAAATCTTCACATACTAAAACGAGAACCCTATTTTTTTGCTTGACTAGAAGCATATGTCTGATGTACGCTGTCATATACCCCAACGTAAAACAGTTACGGTTTGGGTATATCTATCGGGCTTAAACCTTTTGCCGCATAGAAGGTTTGAGCTTACCATCTGGCACTTATGAACCAACAATTCATGAAATTGGCAAAGAAATACCCTAAAGTGTTTATAGGTCTCGGCATATTGGTCTTGGGGATGGCAGGTGTGTTGATTGTTAGAAACATCCCCGGATCACCGAACGGCGGCACCATTGACGGTATCAGTTGGAGTGCCACAGCGAGCCAGCTCAGGTATATCGGCGGCTCAACCCAACGCACGGAGAGTTTCCATCACTATCTGATCGAAAATGGCCCCTTTGCAATCGATGTGAAGTATGAGTTTAATCATACTATCGTCAATACCGACGGCACGAATACTTACAACACAGATGGCAGCCCTAAGCAGGATATCATCGAAGAATTCGGACCAGATGTGCCTGCAAATGGATACAGCGACCATTGGGGCTGGCAGGGGGTCAGTGTGGCTAATTTAGATGAGGGCGTACAATATGATATTACAGCGTATACACGGGTTTCACTCTTTGACGGAAATGACCATCTGGGGGATGGACAGGTGAATGCTGTAAACGTCCGATTTACAAAAGAGGATTAGTTATGCGATTCCCAGCTCTCGTTATCAGCCTTTGGTTGATAACGAGCACCGTCCACAGCAAAATCGTGTTTAAAGCTTCTCGGGATGGAAATTCTGAAATCTACGTGATGAGTTCAACGGGAAGAGGTCAAACACGACTGACACACAATGAGGCAGGGGATTTTACTCCCGATTGGTCTCCCAACGGACAAGAGATTGTCTTTGTCAGTCTGCGGGACGGGAACGATGAGATTTATGTGATGGACGCCGATGGCAGCAACCCGCGCAACCTGAGCCGTCATCCGGCGTTTGATGCTGCCCCCTATTGGTCGCCTGATGGGAAACAGATTGCCTTTTCAAGCGATAGGGATGGAGCCCTGAACATTTATGTGATGGACGCCGATGGCAGCAACGTGAAGCAACTGACTCGTTTGGCGTTTGCTTCACGTCCCCAGTGGTCTCCTGATGGGAAGCGTATCACCTTTGAGGGGGTCACAGACCAGGGACGCCAGGTCTATGTGATGAACGCCGACGGCACCCAGCGATGGCAGGTCAGCCAACCCAGACCCGGCACCTTGATGTTTACGTCGGGATGGTCGCCCGATGGAACACAGATTCTGTATAAGGCATCCGTTGGCGGCCTGGTGACAAACTCAACCGTGATTATCGCTACACTCGCACCGATAAGGCGTGAGGTGGTCAAGCATGAACCGGTGCCGCTGCCGAAGATGGATTCGACAACCGTCGCATGGGGTGCCGATGGGAAGTCAATTCTTGTTGCTTTGAGGAAGGCGGGTGAGAAATGGGATATCTACAGGTTCCGTCTCTCAGACGGTCAACTAACCCAGTTGACCGATCATCCGGCGAATGATACCTTCCCCAGCGAATGGAATAGCCAGCTGCCGGTCTCGACACAGGGAGTGGCTCCAAAGCCGTGGGGAGATATCAAGTCAAACTCATAATAACACTGAGAAGTTAGAATGAATCCTATATGTTCGTATTGATGCGAACAGAAAAATTTTCAGCTTGGCAGGGAGTCAGTGTTGCTAATTTACGGGATGACACGGATTATGATATCACAGCGTATACACGGGTTTCGCTCTTTGATGGAAATGACCATCTGGGCGATGGACAGGTGAATGCTGTAAACGTCCGATTTACAAAAGAGGATTAGTTATGCGATTCCCAGCTCTCGTTATCAGCCTTTGGTTGATAACGAGCACCGTCCACAGCAAAATCGTGTTTAAAGCCTCTCGGGATGGAAATTCTGAAATCTACGTGATGAGTTCAACGGGAAAAGGTCAAACACGGTTAACGCACAACGAGGCCGCGGATTTTACCCCCGATTGGTCTCCCAACGGACGAGAGATTGTCTTTGTCAGTCTCCGGGACGGGAACGATGAGATTTATGTGATGGACGCCGATGGCAGCAACCCGCGCAACCTGAGCCGTCATCCGGCGTTTGATGCTGCCCCCTATTGGTCGCCTGATGGGAAGCAGATTGCCTTTTCAAGCGATAGGGATGGAGCCCTGAACATTTATGTGATGGACACCGATGGCAGCAACGTGAAACAACTGACTCGTTTGGCGTTTGCTTCACGCCCCCAGTGGTCTCCTGACGGGAAGCGTATCACCTTTGAGGGGGTCATAGACCAGGGACGCCAGGTCTATGTGATGAACGCCGACGGCACCCGGCGATGGCAGGTCAGCCAACCGAGACCCGGTGCCGTGATGTTTGTGGACGGGTGGTCGCCCGATGGAACACAGATTCTGTATGCTGAAGCCATCGGGGCTTTGGTGACAGACACAACCATGATTATCGCCACACTCGCACCGATAAGGCGTGAGGTGGTCAAGCGTGAGCCGGTGCCGCTGCCGAAGATGGATTTGACATCCGCCGCATGGGGTGCCGATGGGAAGTCAATTCTCGTTGCTTTGAGGAAGGAAGGTGAGAAATGGGATATCTACAGGTTCCGTCTCTCAGACGGTCAACTGACCCAGTTGACCAATCATCCGGCGGGTGACGGCTCCCCCAGCGAATGGAATAGCCAGCTGCCGGTCTCGACACAGGGAGTGGCTCCAAAGCCGTGGGGGGATATCAAATCAAACTCATAATATCACTGAATCCTATATGTTTGTATTGATCGAACAGAAAAATTTTCAGGCTGGCAAGGAGTCAGTGTTGCTAATTTACAGAATGGCACGGATTATGATATCACAGCATATACACGGGTTTCGCTCTTTGATGGAAACGACCATTTCGCTGTTTGATGGAAACGACCATCTGGGGGATGGACAGGTGAATGCTGTAAACGTCCGATTTACAAAGAGGAGAGAATAGCGATGCGCCTCTCAATTCTCGTGACCAGCTTTTTGCTGGTCACGAATCAAGTCCACAGCAAAATCGTGTTCGGGTCTTCTCGGGATGGAAACAATGAAATCTACGTGATGAGTTCAACGGGAAGAGCTCAAACACGGTTGACGCACAACGAGGCCGCGGATTTTATCCCCGATTGGTCTCCCAACGGACGAGAGATTGTCTTTGTCAGTCTACGGGATGACAATCAGGAGATTTATGTGATGGACGCCGATGGCAGCAACCCGCACAACCTGAGCCGTCATCCAGCATTTGAGTCTTCCCCCGACTGGGCGCCTGATGGGAAACAGATTGCCTTTTCAAGCGATAGGGATGGAGCCCTGAACATTTATGTGATGGACACCGATGGCAGCAACGTGAAGCAACTGACTCGTTTGGCGTTTGCTTCACGTCCTCGGTGGTCTCCTGACGGGAAGCAAATCACCTTTGAGGGGGTCATAGACCAGGGACGCCAGGTCTATGTGATGAACGCCGACGGCACCCAGCGATGGCAGGTCAGCCAACCCAGACCCGGCACCTTGATGTTTACGGCGGGATGGTCGCCCGATGGAACACAGATTCTGTATAAGGCATCCGTCGGCGGCCTGGTGACAGACACAACCGTGATTATCGCTACACTCGCACCGATAAGGCGTGAGGTGGTCAAGCATGAACCGGTGCCGCTGCCGAAGATGGATTCGACAACCGCCGCATGGGGTGCCGATGGGAAGTCAATTCTCGTTGCTTTGAGGAAGGAGGGTGAGAAATGGGATATCTACAGGTTCCGCCTCTCAGACGGTCAACTGACACAGTTGACCAATCATCCGGCGGGTGACGGCTCCCCCAACGAATGGAATAGCCAGCTGCCGGTCTCGACACAGGGGGTGGCTCCAAAGCCGTGGGGAGATATCAAGTCAAACTCATAATAACACTGAGAAGTTAGAATGAATCCTATATGTTCGTATTGATGCGAACAGAAAAATTTTCAGCTTGGCGGGGAGTCAGTGTGGCTAATTTAGATGAGGGCGTACAATATGATATTACAGCGTATACACGGGTTTCACTCTTTGACGGAAATGACCATCTGGGGGATGGACAGGTAAATGCTGTAAACGTCCGATTTACAAAAGAGGATTAGTTATGCGATTCCCAGCTCTCGTTATCAGCCTTTGGTTGATAACGAGCACCATCCACAGCAAAATCGTGTTTAAAGCTTCTCGGGATGGAAATTCTGAAATCTACGTGATGAGTTCAACGGGAAAAGGTCAAACCCGACTGACACACAACGAGGCAGGGGATTTTCAATGCTCCTGGTCCCCCACCGGTCGCGAGATTGTCTTTGCGAGTCTGCGGGATGAGAATCAGGAGATTTATGTGATGGACGCCGATGGCAGCAACCCGCGCAACCTGAGCCGTCATCCAGCGTTTGAGTCCTCCCCTAACTGGTCGCCCGATGGGAAGCAGATTGCCTTTGCAAGCGACAGGGATGGTGCCCTGAACATTTATGTGATGGACACCGATGGCAGCAACGTGAAGCAACTGACTCGTTTGGCGTTTGCCTCACGTCCTCGGTGGTCTCCTGATGGGAAGCACATCACCTTTGAGGGGGTCATAGACCAGGGACGCCAGGTCTATGTGATGAACGCCGACGGCACCCAGCGATGGCAGGTCAGCCAACCGAGACCCGGTGCCGTGATGTTTGTGGACGGGTGGTCGCCCGATGGGAAACAGATTCTGTATGCTGAAGCCATCGGGGCTTTGGTGACAGACACAACCATGATTATCGCTACACTCGCACCGATAAGGCGTGAGGTGGTCAAGCGTGAGCCGGTGCCGCTGCCGAAAATGGATTTGACAGCCGCCGCATGGGGCGCCGATGGGAAGTCAATTCTCGTTGCTTTGAGGAAGGAAGGTGAGAAATGGGATATCTACAGGTTCCGTCTCTCAGACGGTCAACTAACCCAGTTGACCAATCATCCGGCGAATGATACCTCCCCCAGCGAATGGAATAGCCAGCTGCCGGTCTCGGTGCAGGGGGTGGCTCCAAAGCCGTGGGGAGATATCAAGTCAAACTCATAATAGCACTGAGAAGTTAGAATGAATCCTATATGTTTGTATTGATGCGAGCTGTAGGCGGGGGGTTACTCTTCACAACTCCAATTCCTTCAATAGTTGAATCTTCTTCATTCAATTCGGTTCTGCTGTCTCGAAAAGCCGTTCGGAGACCAACCTCCAGTTAGGTGCCCACATCGTCAGAAATTCATACAAACCTCAGTTTCACATCGGGTTGGGCAAGATCATATTTCACCGCAAGCTCATAGAACCTCATCAATCCAACAATTTCTGAATCACTAAGTTCGTAGAAAATATGCTTGGTCAGATAATCTCGACAGAGCGTTTCGGGAAAACCGAGTCTTTGGGACTCGATTCGGGCAATCTCAGGCACTTTATTAATGCCACATTCTTTTGCCTTCAAAAGCGTTTGGGGAGCTTGTCCTAACTCAACCTCTCCCCGTGCTACCCAGCAAGCATAAACAAACGGTAGCCCTGTCAATGTAGTCCATTCCTCACCAAGATCTACGGTATAATCCGTTGCACCGAGTCTTCGCAATGCCGCATCCCCGATTAATAGCACTGCGTCTGTATCTGCCGCTTGCGGATTGATCGTGGGTGGACAGGAATAAAATTCGGGATGTAGGTTATATTTCTCGGCGAGCACAATCTGTACAAGCGCACGAGATGAGCGTGAACTGGTGTCAAGCGCAACGTGACGGATAGCAGGAATAGGCACATGACTGAACAGTTGGATGCTCAAAACGGGGCCCCGCGAGCAGATTGAAATGTCCGGTATAATTCTATATTCGTTGTCCGTTCGGAAGTATTCAATGATTGGAATCAATCCAACGTCAAGAGCTCCGTCCTTTAATTCCGTTGCTAAACGACTTGGTACTGCTAAGCTAAGTTCTATTGCCTCGCTGCCGGGGAATTGAGGGTCTTCCACAAGGGAGTGAATCAGTGGTTTCGTGTTGAGAAACGAAACCGCCCCAACTTTCACGCGGCTTTTCTGTGCCATTGATTTCCTTCTCGGATAATTTCGTTATAGAGCGTGTCGCGCTCAACGGATATGCGACCGGCCTCCTCAATTAGCTGGGTAATCTCTTCTGCTGAGATTGCCTCTGGGGTGTCGGCACCTGCCATGTGTGTAATCTTCTCTTCCGTTACGGTGCCGTCAATGTCATCTGCCCCAAAACTCAGCGCGATTTGGGCGGTCTTCAGTCCGGTCATAATCCAATACACTTTGATGTGTGGGAAATTGTCAAGCAATAGACGCGACACCGCTACATTTTGCAAATCGGTCAAACCGGATGTGCTCGGTAGATAATCCATTCGCGTGTTTTCGGGATGGAAGGCAAGCGGAATAAAGGTGACAAAACCGCCCGATTTGTCCTGCTGCTCGCGAAGGCGAATCAGGTGATCCACCCGATCTTCAGTCGTTTCGAGATGTCCATAGAGCATCGTCGCATTCGTTGGGATATCCAGCCGGTGAGCAATGTCATGTACCTCAAGCCACCCTTCCGCGCTCAATTTGCCGGGACAGATTTTTTCTCGTGTCTCTTCCGCGAAAATCTCCGCCCCGCCGCCGGGCAGCGAATCTAGCCCTGCCTCGCGCAATGCAATCAGGACCTCCTCAATTGACATCTTGAATATCCGTGAAAAATGATGAATTTCCACAGCCGTGAAAAACTTGAGATGAACCTGTGGCATCCGCTGCTTCAATCCGCGAAGCATGTCGAGATAGTATTCAAACGGTAGCTTCGGATGCAGGCCGCCGACGCTGTGAATTTCTGTGCAGCCGTGGTCAATGGAATACATCGCCTTATCCAGAAATTCATCAATGCTCATCTCCCATGCCCCGGCGGTCTGTATGTTTTTCCGTGCAAACGCACAAAAGTGACAACGTGCATGTAAGATACACACATTCGAGTAGTCGATATGTTGGTTCAGGTTATAGTAGGCAAGATTCCCGTTCTGTCGTTCTCGCACGATGTTGGCGAGATAGCCAACGCCGTTGATATCCGGGCTTTCATAGAGCCTTACCCCATCTTCAAAAGAGAGGCGTTCATCCGCCTGAACTTTCTCGTAGACGGGGTAAAGCGTTGAGTCTGCGATCGGTAAAAATCTTTCCATTGTCGCTCCTGTTTCAGTTTTGAATCAATTTCTAAATTTCTCAAAATAGTGATTAATCTCAGTCCATAATTCAATACCAACTCTTTCAAAACAATCTAATAAATCCTGATACGCGCTATCTCCACTTAAGAAATCCCAAAATTCATCGGCAACCCTTAACTCTTGTCCTAAATCCAACATCCCTTTTGCTGTCCAACGCTTATAGGGTTCCGGCGATGTTGCTTGTTACTTGGATAGCGGCATATTTGTCTCAACCTGTACGCTATTTTGATTTCAGATGGAAAATACTTTCGGAGTACGCGCCTTTGTCCTTTTCTGTCCTGTTGAGAACGGGGCGTTTATATTGATTAGCGATTCGCATCCCCGAACACTCCGCAATCGTTGGATACATATTGAACTTATCATTTGCCACCAGAAAAACATCATAATCTCGGGCTAAGAATTTCGTGCAATTCCTCAACACTTCTGAAATACCTTTGATATATTGTTCTCTGGCTTCTTTTCCTTTACCCTTAGAGAGCGGCCCAATCTCTAGTTCATCCTTTCGATCAAATTCAAATAAATCATAGGCGTAGGCGTGTTGTTCGTGATAGTTGATAAGCCCAACATACGGTGGGCTAGAGAAAACCCCTTTAATCTTCTGTTCCCTCACGAATTGGGCAAAACCTGGGTTATCTGCCTTTAGTGCTTCAATAATATCAATTGTCCGGGAATTTCCGGTTAGACAGGTTTGAAACGTACCAGTTTTCAATTTACCAAACTGAACAAGGCGTTGAATTGTATCTTGACTGTATCGCTCCCACCAACTTAATATTGAAAACAACGGCTTGCACATTTTACCGTGTTTAGCACAGTAGTAAGCCGCTGTTACAGGTTCTTTTAAGGTGCCCAAATCTGCATGCATTGTTGCTCGGCAAGTGCGAATCGTTCGACTCAAAATGATCTGGACTACCCGTTGTGTTTCACGGTTTTGGATGTGTTTAACGCGCTCAAAGACAAAGTCGATCTCTTCCCTTACAGGCAATAAATACCACATATCGAGGAAATTCTCTGATTGTCTTTGCCCTAATTTGACTCCATATCGGTTAATGAGTTGAAAATATCTGAGTGAGAATTGCTCCTCTTTTTCTTTCCCGTATTTTTCTTGATTAATCAGTCCCTGCCTAACTTGGTATTTGAAATCAGGGGAGGGGAAATATTCGTGATTAAACTCGTTAAGTTCCGCGGTGAGTTGGGCTTCAAATTGAGCGATATTGGATTCGCTGATAAATCGTTTAAGACCGTTTGTGATGTTGTGAATTTCATTCTGTACATCAACAAGATTATGTTTTTCTATTTTAATGTTGCTGATGAGCGTATTAAATGCGGAAATGTCAATACCGATAGCGCGCATTCCAAGTTCGTTAGCTTGCACCAGTGTTGTGCCGCTACCACAAAACGGATCGAGGATAATATCACCTTGTTTGAAACACACATCTTTTTTGAAATCATCTGTGTGATTGTCTAAGAAGTATTCAACCAGTTGGGGGATGAATTTGCCTTTATATGGATGGAGCCTATGGACATGTTTCGTTGTATCAGCTTCTTTCAGATAATCAAATGACAACCCCCAATTGATGTCTTCGCCTAGTTGCGCCTTCCAGTCGACTTCTCGTGTTCCTAGATATGAATGATAATATTTAAGCAAGTCCTGTTTTGAAACCCGTGTGGAACCATTGTTATCATATTTTCGGATTCTTCCATACTGAATTAGATAGGAGATATTGGAAACGGTTACGTTTTTTTTAAGATAATCCGTTGCCCATTTGCTGGCTTCAGGAATTGTCATTAAATCTCTGTCTTCCATCATTTTTTAGTTCGCCTTTTCGTTAGGTGCTCCACACAAGTTCTCAAAATCTTATATCAGTATTATAGCCCAGCGCATGGGACAGTGCAAGCGAATATTTCGTCTTGCTTACGGTTGTTCGCTCTGGTAGACTTTTGGGTCTATGTAATCTACCTGTCTATATTTGTGAGGTAAGCCAGAATGAATCTTGCACCATCCCGTACTATCACACTGATGACCGATTTTGGGACAAGCGACCACTATGTCGGTGTTATGAAAGGTGTGCTGCTGAATATTAATCCGCAAGTCCAAATCGTTGACATCACGCACGCCATTCCGCCGCAGGATATCCACGGTGCTGCATTCCTGATTGATTCCACGTATCGCTATTTCCCAACCGGAACGATTCATGTGATCGTCGTAGATCCCGGGGTGGGCGGTGAACGCCGAGCCATCGTCTGCCAAACAGACATAGCCTATTTCGTCTGCCCGGATAACGGTATTTTGACCCATATCCTCTGCAATGAAAAGCGTACCCGCACCCTAGCAGTGGAGAACTCGACTTACTTTCTGCCGCAGGTGAGTAACACGTTTCATGGCAGGGACATTTTCGCCCCCATCGCAGCGTACCTCTCACGCGGTATACCAATTGATAACTTGGGAAACCCTATTACACATCCCGTTCAACTCCCCGTTCCAAGACCAGAAGTGACGGACAAAGGGGTTATCGGTCATATCATCTGGATCGATTCCTTCGGGAATTTGGTCACAAACATTTCTCAGGAAATCTTGGAATCACTGAAAGGACAAAACGGTGTTACTATCCATGCGGGAGGTACAGAGATAAATCATCTCAACCGATCCTACGCTGAATCGGCAGTTGGCGAGGTGCTAGCAATCGTTGGCAGCTTTAATCGGCTCGAAATCTCAATCAACCAAGGTAATGCGGCACAAGTCCTAGGACTCAGGCGGGGGGACACAATCACAATCTGTTTGACATAAGATAATTTAACCCTATAGAGTTATCAAACCTGAGATGGTGCCTAAATTCCGCGACTCTATTTTTATTTTGATCGCCGGCATACCTTCAGGCTTTGGGTATGTTTCTGGGCAACCGTTCAAAGTGCGGGGGAGATCCTTTAACCAGCTCCCGTCCGGGGCATCTTCAAAGGGGCTTTGGTAAAGCGTATCGCCTTCATCGGAATTGCAATGTACATACCCTTCAATACCTCATCGGGGGCGATGGGTAGTTTGCTGTGTGGCTCCCCGGAATCACCTGCAACCCACCCTCGCCGGGGTTGATGTCACGCATTGCGTAAAACACCTGCGAGGAGGGTGTGATGGATACGGCCGTTAAAATGATAAAAATTGTGCGTTACTGACGGGGTATGGTTGGAGTGATAAACCGTCCTGCCTCCATTCCACTTAAATGTCAACCACGTTGACTTGAGTCTAGGACGATCCACTATCTCATCAATATAGGGGAGCACTTTCGGATTCACAACGAGGCCTAGTCAATTTGCCTATTTTATACCTCCTCCACCGGCACATACTCCGGAAACACTTTCGGATACCCCCGTCCGGTGGAGACTTGACAGGTTGCTGCATCAATGTAACACACGCTGAATCCGCGCCGTGGACGGTTTGTGGTGTTAATCTCTGAGCGATGTAAGGTCCAATTATGGAGCAGCACCACCTCTCCCATCTCCATTTCCAGATAGATTCGCTTTTCGTCCGGGGCGTGAATCGCCCGTTCCTCCGGAGATAATTGGTCGCCTTTTTCGGGAATGAGGCTTTTGTGCGACCCCGGAATAATCTGTAGACAGCCGTTGGCGATACCGGTCGGATCTAGGGCGGTCCAGATTGTCACCTTTGGAGGAATGCTTAGCCCCCAGCCACCGGCACCGTCCTGATGCCAATTGATGAGGACCCCTTGCTGTGCCGGCTTGTTGAAAAACATCGTCCGAAAAGCGGAAACTTCTTCTCCAATAATCTTCTGTGTGATGTCCCGAAACAGCGGGTGTCGTATGTACGGCAGAAACAGTGGATCCTGATCAAGGTCCTGAATTTTTCGGTATTTCAGCGTAGATCCCTTAAACTCTTTTGTCTGCTTCGATAATTCCGGGCGACCGGCTGACGGACATAGCTGCATGAGCATATTGTCGTAGCGGATCTTCCCCAGCATAATATCGTCGATCCGCTGACAGAGAGCCTCAATCTCTCCCTCCGGCGCAACTTTGCCCAAACGCACATATCCCTGCTCGTGAAATGTTGCGAGTTCGTCATCGGTCAAAACGGGTCCGTGTAGGTTCGCCATAATACAGCCTCCTGATAATCTTTGGTGCAAGTTGGTGAGGATTTCGTTTCCACATCGTTCAAGAGTTCACTAGTTCAGAAGTCCATTGATGAACCCATGAACAGATAGTTTTCAAGTTTCACGTTAGGTATCAACAGTTGCAAACTAGCACCATTAGTTGATAAGCGTGTCAGTTAAGCTACCTGTTCGATGGTTTAGCGGGACTTACGGTAGATAGTTGCTTCCATGGCATCACGCTTGACCCAGGGCAGGTCTGTCTCAAACCAATGAGTTCGACTCTCATAGTGAGAACGGACATGGTTGAGATAGTCCGCCATACCCGCTGCCCCGATTCCCACGTTATCTGCAACAACAGTTGCCCCATCCGTCAGCTGCGATTCAATTGCCCGAAAACAGGGGAAATAATTGCTGTAGTTATTGTCCAGCAGCAGAAAATCAACCGGCTCATGGATAGTTTTCAGCACCTCCGCGGCATCTCCAATCCGCGAATCAACTATATTTTTAACGTTGGCGCGTCTAAAGTTTGCCTGTGCTTCGTGGGCGCGTCCCGTATCAATTTCAACCGTGATTAATCTGCCCTTGCCCGCCGATTTGAGTGCGGAGACCAGCCAAAGTCCCGAATAGCCGATAGCGGTGCCACATTCAACAATCAAGGTCGGCCCCGCTTTTTGAACGAGATTCACGAGAAACTCGGCTTTTTCCGAGCCAAGCATCGGGATGTGCTGTTCTCGGCATTGTTCATCGACCTCTTGTAATACCTGATTAAATGCAGTCATTGGTGTTCCGTCCTCCCTCAATTTTCGAGGCTCGACCTATCCTACAAGCTGCCTTGCGAATCTACACGGAACGTTCCTTCCTTCTGCACCCGTTCAAAGATACGAGTGAATTCCGCTGAGCCATCATCTTCCCATATTTCAGACCTGATCCCCCGAATCGTGCCTTCCTCACGTCCTGTCACTCTGGTAGGTGACACATAGGAGCGACCGTAGAACGTATTCCCGCCCGGCATGTGCAGCACACCTACGTGTTTGGGCGGTTCAATCGGTTTGTTCGCTGCGATACGTGCCAGTGCGTCTTCGTCTACTTCGTATCCGAGGCCCGGACCATCTGGAACAGGTGATGACCCTTCAATAACAGGAATCCGCTCGGTAGTGTAATCCTCCTCATATTGGTCGTCGAGATTGATGGAGTGCGCCGTGTGGGTGGGTAGGACAGCTGCTATATGCAGTGCCATCGCCTTGCCAAGGGTGCCGGACTCAAACTGAAGTATTGTCTGGATATTCGCTTTTCCACAAGCAAAGCCGGTGGCAACAGTATCGCCAATCGAACCCCCAATCATATAGATGTCGGCAACACTGTGGATAATTTCTTGGACGCTTCCGAGCGGTGTGCCGTGCATGATAATCGGCAGACGGGTCTGTTCGCGCAATTGACGCCAACCGTTTATATCGTTCTTCACAAGCGGGTCCTCAATATAACCGACAATCGGGTGGTTGCGCTCCAATTCCTGAATGATGGGCAGGACCGCCGCTAGGCTCCGGTTACCGTTGAAGTCATAATGAATCTTAAAACCCTCTGGAGCAACTTCTTCGGCGAGGCGTGTCTGTTCCATTACGTCGTGGTAATCGCAGGTGTGCATCTTAAAGATGGTATAACCTTGGTCCGCCGCCCGGCTGATTTCGGCTCTGAATGTCTCCGGTGATGCGGGACGAGTCCACGCTGCAACCGGCACCGCATCCCGCACTTTCTGTCCGATTAACTTATAGACGGGCACCCCAAGATATTTTCCCATCACGTCGTAGAGGGCGCAATTCAAGGCGGAGCCGTAGGGGAGATGGTTGTTGATAAAGTCAAATGGGTTGCGGCCGATAAGTGATGCTGCGATTGCTGGGTCCGGCTGTCCACCGGGGCGGACGCGCTGGTCGCCGTAGCCGACTATTCCGGCATCTGTTTCCACTTTGAAGACAGTGCGGTGGTCTATGCCGTATAAATCAACCTTGCGATTTTCGTAGCGTTCTGCTAGGCGGGGATAAATCGGAATCACTTCGATGTTGGTAATTTTCATCATAACCCTCCTCGTATAGGGCGGCTTCAATTCGCATAAAAACTATATTCAAGGAAGAAAAATATACTTTAGTTATTCTCGCTCAACGATATATTAGCAGATTTCCCAAAGTTGTTCAAGAAATGACTGGTGAGAGAGCAGAATCCATTAATTCTTGCAAGAAAGTGGATGCCTTCGCTGAGTCAGACCGCCCAACCTTTCACCATGTATGCCTGCAATATGCCACTCTCGTCGGAATTGAAAAATCCTGTCCTGCCATCTGGCGAGAGAAATGGGTGGATATGGCTCCCTTTCTGCCAAGAAGAGCGTGGGTTGAGCAAGAAAGTGATATTTTCTAACGGACCCATTTCATCAGTGGGCAGCTCGGCGAGGTAAATTGCGCCACCATCATCTCTAGGTCCGGCATCCGTAATCAGACGCTGGCCAGCGAGATCTGTGGCAAAATGATAGAAGTCAGGGTTAGGGAAATTTCGCGATAGGTCGTTACGCCTACCGCCCGGTGTGTTGAGGCCCAAATGTCCCACATGAGACAGTGCCTGTCCCTCAATAAGTTGACAACTTTTGGGTTCCCGCGTAGAAGTGCTGGTAAGTGCCCGTGCACTCCGCCCAATCCAGCACTGGTGACCTTGACAGAATTCAACCCCATTGCGCCCCCAAGGCAGATCTCTGAGTCTGGTCCCATCATCGCGGATGACATGGATATCTGCTCCATCTCCTCCAACCAGCTGAGTGACTTTCCCTGCCGGATCGCAGGTATTGTCATGATTCTCTTGGATTAGAATATCGTGTGTTTCCTCAACATTGAGGGATCGGCTGTACTGTGGGTGCATGTTACACCATGTCTGTCCATGAATAATCAGTTTGACGGATGCCTCCTCTAGGTTAAAAACCATCAAGCCCCAAGGTGCGTCCGTTGTTTTGCCATCGCCAAAAAAGGCAGAAATCGCCAACCGCTTTCCATCAGAGGCTATTGTAGATAGTGGATAGGGGCGGCTCGGACGAAAATTAGTGCCAGGCAGCGGCGCGTCAATTGTCAATAGTGTCTCTCTGCCAGTGCCCTCCATACCAACTCGCTTGAGCGTCAGTCTCCCACCGCCGGGGTGGGTCTCATCAATAAAATAGTAGAGGGTCAACCCATCGGGTGAGACAGCGGGAGCGGTCGCACCGATTTCTTCGGTAATTGGAATCAGCTCACAGTTGTTCTCCAGATCACAGATCAGGTATTGATGTTCGGGGTCTTGCGGATCTGAACCGTGTGGGTGCGCGGAGCGGTGCAGGATAAATCGCTTTGAATCCGGCGTAAAAATTTGCGCCTCCATATAGATGTGTGAACTGGGCACCTCCTCCGTTGTCAGTTGGATAATTTCCAATCCATCAGGGCTGGCTTTGCTGTGTATATCGGGTCGTTTTTTCATTATCTATTCATCCTCCATGAAATTTCTGCTGGCATCTCACCGCACACGCTCTCAATTCCCACTAAAGTTTAACATCAATTAGGAATTCAATCAAGAAAAGTCAGTTGATCTAATGGCTGAATCGTGTTACTATTTAGGTATTCCAACCATTTCTTTAATTACTAAAAAATTAAGACTCATATAAAAAGAAAGTGCAAATATACCCGGAACATCGCGCAACATACTAGATCTTTTCAATTCACCAAACACTGTCGAGGGACACACCTGGTCTTTAATAAGGCACCGAACTACGAGGGTTTGAACGTTCAACCGCGTAAGTCCTAACACGAATCCAAAAATTAAATTTGAAATAAAATCCGGTAGAAACCCTCGAATTTGAGAAGTGGAGATACCATGTACTTAAAACATATACGTCCCTACCAATTAAAGGAAGCTGTAGAGCGTGGGCATCCCCTGCTCGTACCAGCAGGCTGCATTGAGACTCACGGCCCCCACATGGCGATTGGACACGACACAATCATTGTTGAAGAAATTTGCGCCCGAATCGCCGAAAAAGTAGAAATCGTCATCGCCCCATCCTTCGACTACGGTCCCACCGGGTATGCACTTGGTGGGCCCGCCGAGGGCACCATTGATCCGGATTATGCTGCATTTGGGGGGCACGTCAAAGCGATTCTGAGAAATTTCCGTGAGATGGGCTTCAAGACCATCTACGTGATTATCATGCATCAGGGCATGGAGGCACCGCTTGCGTTGGCTTTCAAAAAAGCAGCAGCAGAACTTGCCTTCGAGAGCATCTTGGAGCGAGGTTATCCGCGCGGTTGGTGGGGTGTGGAATCCTTGAAGGATGAAGCGGGACCCCTGTCCGGTCAGATCGACGTCCAACCGATGATTCTCCCCGAGACATCGCCGCCGGCTGGAGGTGACCACGCCGGCTATAATGAGACCTCTTTTCTGTTGGCAACCCGTCCCGAATTAGTAGAGCAAGATCGCTTGGACGATACCGCCCCTTGGTACTGTCGTCAAGATGAGAAGAAGAATAGCTGGACCGCCAACGCCGAACATGGGCATGCAATGGTAGATGCAGTCGTGGCAGCTTGGGTAGAAAAAATTGTGTCCCGCTCGTAGGAGAATACCTGTGTATCCTCCCATATTATGCCAGCGTTGTTCCGTGTGTAGGGTCAATATAAATGACATTTGCTGATAAACGAATTACCGTCTTCGGACTCCATCGCAGCGGCATTGCTGTTGCCAAATTACTAGATGATCTCGGAGCTAAGGTTCTTGTGACAGATCCAAAATCCAGCGACCAGCTCCAAGCGGACATTGATGCCCTAAACGATCGAGAAATTGATTTCATTCTCGGCGGCCACAATCAACGCTGCATTGAGAAGGCGGATCTGATTGTCCTTTCGCCGGGCGTGCCGTTAGACCTCCCAATTTTGCAAGAAGCGCGTTCAGCAGGTATCCCAATCACTGGTGAACTGGAAGTTGCTGCTAGCCGCTGCGCTGCGCCGATGGTTGCGATTACAGGGACCAAAGGCAAGTCAACGACCACAATTTTAACAGCCGAACTCCTCAAGTGTGGGAATTTCCGCAGGGTTTGTGCCGCGGGTAATATTGGAGTACCACTGTCGAGCGAAGTCCAGCAGTTAACGGCTGAGGACCTCGTTGTCATCGAAGCCAGCAGTTTTCAGCTTGAAACGACGACGAGATTTCGCCCCGTCGTCAGTGTCGTTCTAAATTTGTCGCGCGATCACCTAGATCGGCATAGAACAATGGAGGCCTATCGGGCAGCGAAAATGAAAATCTGTGCGAACCAAACATCAACGGATTGGATTGTTCTGAATGCTTCGGATGAAAACATTACAACCTTTGCTGATGGGACACAAGCGAAAGGTGTTTACTTCACAGACGCCGCTACTGTTGAAATGGGCACCTATGTAGAGGAAGGCAAGATTTTTGCCAAATGGGAGGGCAAATCTCACTGGATTTGTGATGTTGGAGACAGCCCCTTGCCCGGAAGGCATAATCTCCAAAATGTTCTCGCTGCTGTAGCAGTAGGGCAGATTTTCGGCATTTCGCCAAATATAATGCGTTCCGCGATTTGCGATTTCTCCCCTGCCGAGCATCCCCCCCTTGAACACGCCTTTGAGCCGGTCAAGACGATTAATGGTATCCGGTTTATTAACGATTCCAAAGCCACGAATGTCGCCGCGGTTAAGGCAGCACTCGAATCATTGTCAGATCCGATTTTGTTGATTATGGGTGGATACGATAAGGGAAATAATTACCAACCGCTGATCGAATGCGTCCGATCGAAGGTCAAAGGGTTAATTCTGCTAGGGGCACACACAGGAATAATACGAAACGCGCTTGCGGCGCACGTCGTTATTATACAGAATGCAGCAACAATGAGCGACGCTGTCGAACGCGCGTACTCATACGCTGCATCGGGCGATGTCGTGCTTTTGTCTCCGGCGAATGCAAGTTTTGATATGTTCACAGATTATAAGGCACGGGGTCAAGCGTTTCGGGAGGCTGTTAACTACCTTGAATCAACAGAAGCAATCCCAAAATCCGATACTTAGCTGGACAAATTATCCGATTAAAGGAGGGATAGACCATGTCCTACTGTTCATCACGCTATGTCTTGTTGCAATCGGAATTGTGATGGTCTACAGTTCAAGCAACATGCTTGCTTATGAACTGTATAGCAAAGACAGTTATCACTATCTGAAGATGCAACTAATCGCCTGCATGCTCGGTTTGATTAGCATGTTTGCCGCGTCACACTTCCCTTATCAGTATTATCAAAAGTACGCGAAGCTGATTTTGGTCCTGTCGTTGATTGGTTTGTTGCTGGTATTTTCTCCGATTGGACTCAATGTTCGTTCGGCGGATGGTATTCGATTTCATAGATGGATTCGGGTTGCTGGTTTTCAATTTCAACCCGTTGAGCTGACAAAACTTGGGATGATAATTTATGTGTCTCACTTTCTCGTCAACAAACGTAACCAGATTCATAGCTTCACTCGAGGCGTACTGCCGACCATTGTTATCCTGTCAATCACATTTATCCTCTTATACAAACAACCTGATTTTGGATCAGCGATTTTATTAAGCCTATTGGTCCTCGCGCTGCTATTCGTAGGAGGCGCGCGTCCGTCACAGATTATTCTTGTTGTCGGAATTGCCTGTTTTTTCATTTATTCCTTGATACAGGGCGACACCTATAAAATGCAGCGAATTCACGGTTTTCTGAGCTCGCTGAAATTTCCGTATGAAGGGCACTATCAGATTAACCAATCCTTAAATGCCCTTGCTCTTGGTGGATTATTCGGTGCGGGCATTGGCAATAGCATTTTTAAGCTCTTTCATCTCCCTTATCCGCATACCGATTTCATTTTTGCGATTCTCGGTGAAGAACTCGGTTTCGTTGGTGGAGTTGGTATTATTGCCCTGTTTATGTTGCTCATCTGGAGGGGCATTCATATTGCCCAACATACCACGGATGCCTTTGGATGTTTGATTGCTATCGGAATTACCACACTCATCGGATTACAAACAGTTTTCAATATTGGTGTGGTAACCGGTATGTTGCCTGCGAAAGGGATTACGCTGCCTTTCATAAGCTACGGTGGTTCATCACTCTTAGTCAGCCTGTTCAGCATTGGAATTTTGTTGAACATCTCACGCCACATGAGCCAATCGAGATAAGTTTATCGGCAAGTGTCTCGGCCGGTTCAACGGTTCCCACTGTCGCGAGAGGACCCCTTATCTGACAAACCGTTACGCTTTACGCAGTAGGCTGTGGGAGCACACATAGTACGAATGAGGTCTAAGTTGATGTCGCGAATTGTGATTTCGGGGGGTGGTACAGGCGGTCACATCTATCCGGCAATCGGTATTGCTAAAGAACTGATACAACTCGACGCAAAGACCGAAGTTGTTTTCATCGGTGGAGCAGACCGGCTCGAATCAACCCTCGTCCCGCAGCACGGTTTTCGCTTCCTACCGATTTCCGTTGCCGGTTTTCCGCGCAAATTAACATGGCAATGGATACCTGTTATTTACAAGGTCTGTTCCGGTTTTGTAAAATCATTAGGGCTGCTCAAAAACTTGAAACCCAGCGTTGTGGTGGGAACAGGGGGATATGTCTGCGGCCCTGTGCTTTTGGCAGCTATTTTACTCGGTATCCCGGCAGTCATACAGGAACAGAATGCTGTACCTGGACTGACAAATCGCATCCTAGCGCGTTGGACAAAAACGATTTATCTTGCGCTTGAAACTGCTGGCACACACTTTCTAACTGAGAAAACGGTGGTGGTGGGGAACCCTATCCGCCGAACAATCGGATCTATTGAACGAAACCGTGAAACTTACGATTCACTTGGACTAGACCCGGAACGAAAAACTGTATTTGTGATGGGCGGCAGCCAAGGCGCACAAGCAATTAACCAAAATGTGAGGGAGGCCCTAGATACTTTAGAGTCATTCCATCAACAGCTTCAGTTCGTCCATCAGACAGGTCAGACTGATTATGAAGCAGTTAAAGCGCGGTATCAAACCTCCTCAATACAACATTGGGTGCAACCGTACTTTGATCCTATTGAAACAATCTACAGTATTGCTGATTTGATGGTATGTCGAGCGGGGGGTATGACAATTGCCGAAATCACCGCGTGTGGTATTCCAGCAATTTTTATTCCTTTACCAACCGCTGCCGGAGATCATCAGAGATTGAATGCCCAAGCAATTGCAGACGCAGGTGGAGGGGTTGTGCTGAATCAACGCACATTAACGGGCAGCAAACTTGCTGAAGCAATTATCAAAATTATAGACGATCCAGAAAAGCATCAACAGATGGCATATCGAAGTCGCCAGTTAGGCAATCCGCACGCCGGCGAAGAAATTGCCCAATCAATCTTTTCTTTTCTGAAACATAATCCTTAAATTTAGAAAGTTTACACCCATGTTTGGAAAAACTCGGCACATTCACATCATCGGCATTGGTGGTGCAGGACTCAGCGGGATTGCTGAAATTTTGTTGAATCTCAATTTTCAGGTGTCCGGATCTGATTTGCGCGAAACAGAGGCCACCGAACGCTTAGCAGCATTAGGGGCACGTGTGTATTATGGTCACGCGGCAGAACAGATTGCCGGTGCAGATGTTGTGGTGATGTCTCCCGCCGTTTCACTTCAGAACCCTGAGGTGGTCTCAGCAAAGGAACGCAAGATCCCTGTTATTCGCGGGGCAGAAATGCTCGCGGAGATTATGCGGATGAAGTTCAGTATCGCAGTGAGCGGCACGCACGGAAAAACTACGACAACCGCGATGACAGCAGCTGTACTGGACAAACTGGATCCAACCGTTGTTGTCGGTGGGAAACTGGTCAGTTTGGGCAGTCATGCTCGAATCGGGCGAGGAGAGATGATGGTTGTTGAGGCGGACGAAGCCTACGGTTCCATTGAAAAATTCTTCCCAACAATCGCCGTAGTGACATCGGTCGATGCCGATCATCTTGACTATTATAACAGCGTCGAAGAAATTGGGGAGACGTTTCTACAATTTATCAACAAAGTCCCCTTTTACGGCACTGCGGTACTATGTTTGGATCAGGAAAATATCCAGCAGCTAATTCCTCGAATCGAAAAACGCTATCTGACTTATGGAATTGACACCCGTGCAGACCTGAGGGCAGAACGGTTGAGTGTTGATGGCCCCACTTCTCACTACCGCATCCATGCACACGGAGCAGTATTGGGAACAATCCATCTCAAAATGCCGGGCAACCACAATATCTTAAACTCACTGGCGGCGGTCGCCGTTGGCTTGGAGTTAGGGGTGCCATTCGATGCCATTCGAGAGGCCTTAGAATCTTTTCGAGGGGTCCATCGTCGTTTTGAAATTATTGGTCAGATCAACGACATCATTGTGGTTGACGATTATGCACACAATCCATCGAAATTAAAAGCAACCTTTAGTGCGGCCCGTGAAAGCTATAATCGCCGTATCGTTGCTGTTTTTCAGCCACACCGTTATCAGCGGGTAAAGCATCTTGCTGAAGAGTTTTCGAGATCGTTCTATCAAACGGACGTGCTCATCGTTACCTCAATCTATGGTGCCGGGGAGGCCCCCGTCGAAGGAGTGACTGCAGAAAAACTAGCACATGCGATTCAAGCATACGGACATCGGCATGTAATTTATATTCCTAATAAAAATAAGATTATAGAAACTCTGGTAGAAATCGTTCGTCCGAATGATATTGTTATCACAGTTGGGGCTGGCGACATTTGGCAGGTTGGCCGTGAATTATTGGAAAAACTGGATGACGCCAATGGGGTGTCGAACAGAGATTGAACAGAATTTTCGCTCGATTCAAATCTTTTGAATAGAGTGCACCGGTATGTTGTGTTTGTTAAGAAGACGCAAAATCCCTAGATTTTCCTTTGATTCTCCTTCGCATCATTCGCAGAGAAAGATAGATTTTTGTTAGCGGAGATGCCTTCTTAGATGGGGAAGCTACGAGATATTGTGTGTTTTTTTGAAAACACACAAAAAATCGCACAAAAAGCACGATTGGGGGTAAATTGCGTTAAATTTTAGTTGATATTTGCAATTGTTTGTCGTATAATCAATTACATCATGGCTAAACAAGTTGTACAATTTCGATTGGATAAGGATTTGCACGATTTCGTGAAGAAATATGCCAAGCTCAAACGTATGTCCATCAGTCAGGTCATACGACTTTGTGTCCTTGAGTTTTACGAAGAATATCAAGAGGAAGAAGATCTGGCGGAGGTGAATGATGTTTCTGATTCGACAAATCAAGATCAAGCCTGACGATGTACCCGGGATGCTAGCAAAAGAAAACGAGCAGCCCCGCTCAAATATAAATTCAAGTGTCATTACCCGGGTATTGGTAGAACCAACCTTCGGAACAGATTCTAAGGATTTATGATGAATCCTGATCGTGAAAACTGTGCCCCATCCCAGAGGTATCCAGATTAAAATGTTATAGGGATTACTTTTTAGCAGCTCGAGAGCAGGCTTTCATTTGCTATGGAGATTTACATCTAACATACGCATCTACTCGGTCTATATTTCGTGCGATTTTCATCACTTCAATTTTCTAATCGGTTTAAAGACCGGCTACTTTCAGCACCTGAAGATTCTCCTTGCCATGTTGGACGGTATTTAATAATTGGCATAGTATGTATAATTGGGTTGCTTTTCATTCACTACTTGACATTAAAGGTTGGTTTCTTTCGTGTGAAACAAATTGCCGTTTCCGGCAACGCGCACTATACGCAAAAGGAAGTGATTGCCGCTTTAGATTTAAGCCCTCGACAAAGTGATGTACATACCATTTCAAGGTCTGTAATTGAAGAACGTCTCAAACAAAAACTGAGTTACGTCAAACAAGCACACATTTCAAAAAATATTCTAAAACGCTCGTTAAAGCTTGAGATAACTGAAAGAGAACCTGTTGCATTATTGAAATATCCTGAAAATAGTCGTATTTCCTTGGTGTTGATTGACCTTGAGGGGTATGTGTTAGAATATGTAAACTCCCTACCAGCTCCCGATTCAGTTGTTACGATTATCGGTAATGAACAGTACATTCCCGACGTGGGAGATCGAGTTGATTCTGATAGTGTTCAACTTGCCCTGAATGTGCTCAACTTAGTGCTGAATCTAACACCGGAGATTGTCCCTACGCTACAAAAAATTGATGCAAATCACCCGGATAAGATAACTCTCGAATTCAGCAATATTCCTATAGCATGGATTTCATCGGATTTGATTAAAACTGGCATTTATCACATTAATCTATTTATGAAAAATCAACCGGCGCTTATGAAGAAAGGACAACACGCTCCAAATCCTCTGAATGGCTATTTGGACGCTCGGTTTGAAGACGCTATATATTGGGGAGGGCAATAAGATGGCGGCAGAAGAGATCATCGTTGGCCTAGATATCGGTACTAGCAAAATTGCTGCTATTATCGGGAATACTTGGCAGGGCGATCCAGAAAAAATTGAAATAATAGGTGTTGGAACCGCCCCTTCCGAAGGGTTGCGGAAGGGGGTTGTTGTTGATATAGATCTCACAACAACGGGGATTCGTCAAGCCATTGAAATCGCTGAACTCATGGCAGGCGTGCAGATTGGATCTGTATATGCCGGCATTGCAGGTGGACATATCACCGGACAAACTTCCCACGGACTCGTTGCAGTGTCAGGAGAAGGACACGAGATTACACAGTCCGATGTCGAACGCGCAATCAACGCTGCCCAAGCGATGAAAATTCCTGTTGAACGGGAGATCCTTCATGTGGTTCCACAAGGTTTTATCGTTGATGATCAGGATGGTATTAAAGATCCAGTCGGTATGTCTGGAGTTCGTCTTGAAGCTTATGTTCACATCATTACCGGGGCCGTGGCATCCGCACAAAACCTTGTCAAAAGTATTTATAATGCGGGGGTTTCTGTTGAAGATATTATTTTAGAACCTATCGCCTCCGCGGAAGCAGTCTTGACCACTGAGGAAAAAGCAGCGGGCGTTGCGCTCGCCGACATGGGTGGAGGAACCACAGATGTGGTCGTTTATAAGGACGGTGCTCTCCATCATTCCGCAGTGCTCTCACTGGGCGGGCATCATATCACCAATGATATCGCACAACTGTTAAAAATAACACCACAAGATGCAGACAAGATTAAACTGCGCTACGGTTGTGCATCGGTTGACTTTGTGGATCAGAATGACGCCATTCAGATTTCGACAGTTGGAGGTATGCACAAACCGCGTTTCATCACTCGACGAGATCTGGCAGAAATTATTCAGTGTCGTATGGACGAATTCTTAAGTCTAATTGGTCAGGAAATTTACAATTGCAATCTCACCATTCCGGCCGGGGTCGTGCTTACCGGTGGCACTGCACTCCTTGATGGGCTGCTTGAATCTGCTGAACAGACTTTTCCTTGTCCAGTGCGGATTGGGTACCCCTGCCCACTGAAAGGATTAACCGAGAAAATACACAGTCCAGTTTATGCAACAGGGGTTGGGCTTGTCCTTGCGGGTGCGATGGAACACTACCGGGCCCCCAAAAGGACCTTCATCAAAGGAACAAACCTATTTGATCAAATTTTCAAACGTATGAAACATTGGTTTCAAGATTGGTTGTAGTGCAAAGTCCAGTCGAGATTTTGTAGTATCTACAAAAAAGTATTGACTTTAATTTACCGATTCTCTATAATCTGAAAATAGTGTGTGGCCCAGATGTTTCGTGCATTGTTTGCGGCCTGCTGCTTTGATATGTATTGTAGTTTTCCGTTAAAAATATAGAAACGTCGATCCGAGATGAATTCACAATTTCCAAGCTCCGGCTGGTTCCGGCTTGACCAAAGATTCCGCTCTGATGGAATTGAAATTGGAGCCAAATTGGGTAGGGAAGAAATTTCTAATGTCAAAATTGAGTACACTTCGGTGCAAGTCTTGAGTCATCCCAATCCTCCTTCCCCACACGAGAGCCAAATTCCTATAAGTATGGGAGAAATCAACCCGTGCTCATGAGATTCGGATTTTCGGTTTACCAGGTGGAGTTTAGAGATGGTCAGATTTTAGGCCGCGTTGCACTCACATCTTGACGCTCGGGTATGTATAAGACAAAGGAGGAATTAGGTTACTTCGTCAACAGGAGTCTAACCGAAAATCATGAATGATAATGTGATCGAATTTGTTGAACAGGATGAATTTGCAAATGTCGCTCGTATTAAAGTCATCGGTGTTGGCGGCGGCGGAAGCAACGCTGTCCGGCGCATGATTGAGGCCGAATTAGCGGGTGTGGAATTCTATGTAGTCAATACCGATGTTCAGGCACTAAGAACGTGTCATAATGCAACCCGGGTGAAGATTGGCGAAAATACAACAGGAGGGCTCGGTGCTGGATCGAACCCGGAGGTAGGACGTAAGGCAGCAGAGGAGAGCAAGGAAAACCTCCGAAGTATTGTCGAAGACGCGGATATGGTATTCGTTACCGCAGGCATGGGAGGCGGTACCGGCACAGGCGCAGCCCCTATCATTGCAAACCTTGCCACGGAGACGGAAGCCTTGACAATCGGTGTTGTTACACGTCCATTTACCTTTGAGGGAAGGCGGCGAGCCATCCAAGCGGAAGCAGGTGTAAATGAGATGCGCGAGAACACTGACTCCGTTATTGTTATTCCGAACCAACGCCTTATTGAGGAAGCGGATCGGAATATGCCGATACAAATGGGATTTCGGATGGGAGATCAAATCTTACTACACGCTGTCCAGAGTATTTCCGATCTGATTATGGTCCCTGGCGAAATTAATCTTGACTTTGCCGATGTCAGAACGATTATGTCTAAAGCGGGGGGGGCATTGATGGGAATTGGTGCCGGAACAGGCGACAATCGTGCCCAAGGTGCAGCAAAACGAGCTATCCTCTCGCCATTGTTGGAAGAAAACTCCATTGAGGGCGCAACAGGAATTATCGTGAATATCACGGGGCCGAGCGACATGGCGATGCACGAATTGGAAGATGCCATGGAGGTTATCCGGGAGGCTTCGGATACAGAGCAAGTAATTTTTGGGCTGGCTTATGACGACAGTTTGGAAGACGAACTACGTGTGACTGTAATCGCAACAGGATTTGACCCACAAACTCGAAGCAATAGGCAGGCAGCAGGGCAAGCCGATATTGTGAATCTGGAAGAGTTCTTGGGACGTAATTTCCCACGGGTTGACCGGGGGGCACGTGGTTCAGGAGACGCAAGGCAAACCAATTATGATAGAGGACGGTCAGATTCATTTGCGCCGGGGGCACAGGCGATGCCAGAGCAACCCAAAAGTGGTGTAGTCAAACCTGACATTGCGACAGATGATGAGGATTTACTGGATATCCCAGCGTTTTTGCGAGTCCGCAATATGAAGGACAAAAAATAGGGGGTGGCCTCGCCAAAATTGTTATGCAACGAGTTTTACGCCAAACCTACCGAGAACTTCTCAAGGCGGAGCACCGCCCACCCTTCAATTTTAGAAAGGAAAATCGGTTTGCGCTGATTTACCCGGGGGCCTATTCCCTCGGCATGTCGAGCCTTGGACTTCAAGTCATCTACTCTCTCCTCAATCAGCGCGAGGATACCTCCTGCGAACGCGCATTCCTTCCTGAACCGCGGATGGTACATCAACTCGACGACCGCCGGGCCACGCTATTTTCCTTTGAAACACAAACCCCACTCAATCAGTTCGATCTACTTGGATTTTCCGTCTCATTTGAATCGGATTACGTTAATATTCCGACCACGCTAGAGATGGCGAGACTTGAGCCTCTTGCTGCTGATAGGTCGGATGCCGACCCACTCGTTATTGCGGGCGGTATCAATATCTCCTATAACCCCGAACCTATTGCCGATTTCATTGATGTTTTTGTTGTTGGCGAAGCAGAGATGACCATTCATTATCTTATGGATATTTTTGGGAAGTGGAAGGAGGAAGAAGCATCTAAAGAAGAGTTGTTATGGGAGCTGGCAACAGTACCCGGGCTGTATGTCCCGCGCTTTTATGAAGTCAATTATAATGATGAAGGCGGCATTGAAGAGATGCGAGCAAAATCACCTGCACCCGCTCGCATCCGTTCTGGGGCGATTCCGAGCCTTGATGACGCCGAAACTTGTACGAAAATCTTTACACCGAATACGGAATTTTCTAACGCACACCTGATTGAGATTGTACGTGGCTGCGGGCGGCAATGCCGCTTTTGCGTGGCGGACTATGCTCGGCGATGGCCAAGACATCGATCTGTAGAGAACACGCTTCAACTCGCCGAACAAGCCCGTGGTATCACGGACCGGATCGGTCTAGTCGGAGCGTCAATCTCAGATCACCCGGATATCGATAAGATTGCGACAGGCTTGGTAGAGAGAGGCTTCCGCATCTCCTGTGCTTCCCTGCGGGCAGAAACCGTTCGTCCCCCCTTGCTCGACGCGCTTGCTGACAGCGAACAAGGCACCATCACGATTGCACCGGAAGTCGCCACCGAAAATCTACAAAAAGTTGTCAACAAAGCAATCCCCCGTGAACGTCTATATCATGTCCTCGAAGAAGCTGTCAAACGGGACATCCTCAACCTCCGCCTCTATTTCTTAATTGGTGTGCCCCACGAAACCTCCGCCGATGTTGAAGCCATTGTTGACATGGCGACGGAGATGCGATCTATTATTCTCCCTTACGCCAAAAAGTCTGGACGGATGGCACGGATCGGTTTCACCATTTCGCCGATGGTCCCTAAACCCCACACGCCCTTCCAATGGGTTGCGATGGAAGATCCGAAGACAATCTCTCGCAAACTCACCTTCCTAAAAAAAGAGTTGGGACGCATTGGTGGAATGAAGTTCTCTTCAGCAAGCGCACGACTTGCGTATCAGGAAGCAGTATTTGCCAGAGGCGACCGACGACTGAGTCGGGTTATTTTGGATCTTGCCAAAGGGCGAGCGTGGAAAGCCACCTTCCGCAAACATGGTTTGGATCCCGATTTTTACGCCCTGCGTCCACGTTCTATCGGTGAGTTCAATCCGTGGGATTACCTCGATCTAAATGTCAAGCCAGAGTTTCTACGCCTCGAACACAATAAGCACGAAAAGCGGTTCATGACGAGTCCGTGCGATACCACCGTTTGTAAGAAATGTGGTGCCTGCTAAGTGCAGTACGAGACCCGTTCCCTTGCCCCAGCTGCGTCAGCACATCTGATTTGTTACTAATTGGTACGCTCGCTCAACGACTGCCGCATCAACTGTCCCCGCGCAACGTACCCCTCCCGTCCAAGCCGTACACGCTCCAAATCTGCCTCAGTAACCTCTCGCCTAACTTGTGCTGGAATTCCCATTGCCAATGCGTCCGGTGGAATTTCCTGGCCTTCTCGTACAACTGCACCCGCGGCGATGATTGCCCGATCACCAATCTTGGCACCCGTCAGGATTGTTGCTCCCATTGAAATCATTGCACCATCGCCAACTGTGCAGCCATGAACGATTGCCCCATGACCGATTGTGACATCGGCTCCGATCACACAGGGAAAGCCCGGATCAAGATGCACAACCGTACCATCTTGAATGTTCGTGCGCTCACCGACCTCGATGTATTCCAAATCACCTCGCAAAACACAGTTAAACCAGACACTCGCTTCTTCACCAATGGTAACGGCACCGATAATCATTGCACCGGGGGCAATGAACGCAGAGGAGTGAATCTTCGGTAATATATCTTTATAAGCTATCTGCATTTTTCCTCCAGATCCGATTAATACGGGACATGAAAGGTTATAAGCCTTCTAAAAAATTGTATTGATAGATACCATTTTATCATGTGTTAAGCCGCCGGACAAGGAAATCTCCGAGCTTAACTTACAAATTGACAACAGATACCCACCGTGCTACAATTCCAAACGCACTATTTCTCAAATCTTACTAATTAGGAGAAAGATATGGAGTTAACAAACAAAGCCGCTGTGATTGCCGGGGGAGCAACGGGAATCGGCGCAGCATCAGCAATTCTCTATGCCCGAGCGGGTGCGAAGGTCGTCGTTGGCGATATAAACGTCGAAGGCGGTGAACAAACGGTAGCAACTATTCAATCTGAAGGTGGCATCGCCCAATTTGTCCGCACCGATGTCAACGTAGAATCCGAAGTCGCCAATCTAATGAAAATAGCGGACGAAGCTTTTGGTCAGCTCAACGTGCTGGTAACCTCCGCGGGCATCTTGAGCGGTCCAAGCATCCGGGTAGATGAATTTGAGCAAGCGGTGTTTGAGTCGGTTATTAATACAAATCTCAGAGGTACTTTTCTATCGGTTAAGCACGCTGTGCCAATTATGGAACGAAGCGGTGGTGGCGTGATATTGTGCATCGCTTCCGGTGCCGGTGTGCACGGCGGCAGCTCATCGGTGGCTTACGGTTCAAGCAAGGGCGGTGTCAATGGGATGGTATTAACTATCACACCACAGCTGGCGCCACTTAATATCCGCGTTCACACAATCTGTCCCGGTAGTATTGCAACCCCCCTGAAACTCCGACAAATCGCCGAATCCGCTGAACGAACAGGCAGCTCCCCCGAAGCAGCAGTTGAAAATGCCCGCACATCTTTAGGTGAACCGGAGGGAGTTGCCCGTGTGCTGACATTCCTCGCGTCCGACGCTGCTTCGTATGTTCGGGGCACAATCTCTACGCGGTAAATGAATTGTTTAATACCCCTTTTCCTTGTACGCTACGTTGATCAGCGGTTCTCCTTTGACATAGCGGTGTAGGTTATCATTGACCTACTCCCACCCCTAAAGGCTTGGGATTCTTACTTGTTCCTTTAGGAGTGGAACGGCTCTATCCTGTCTGTTAGCAGTACACTAACAGACGGTAAAAATCTGCTAAAGCGAGTGTGTTACCCCCAAAGGTAAACCTTTGGGGGTTAACCCTAAAGGAGACTACTGCTAAAATTAACAAAATCCAATACGCTGTATCAATCGGCGGTTCAGACCTGTTCCTATGCCTCATACCCAAAAACCGTAGGTCGACATCTTCCCTAGAATACCGAAGATTGTCCAGAGACTATCAACAGTGAACTCACCGAGAATAAGCCCCAAGAAGAAGGGAGCAACGCGACGATGCAGCCCAATTCCACCATGCCGCAATAGCAGCCACTTGATGAGCCAACTGATAAAAAGACAACTCCATGTCACATTCATCCCCCAGCTCGTCGAGATAGCAAAACCGGCGGGATGGAGGGGCCACCCCACAAACCGCATGCGGAAGAGCATCAGGAAACTGGCGATAATAAAATCGCAGACCATGAAGCCACTCTCAGCAATCAATGTATCTGTCGGTGTACTCAGCCAACGGTCAAGCCGTCGATACGGTTCGATGCCGAAGGCACTCAACGAGGGCCAAAAGGCACGCGTTTCCATTCCCAGGCGATAGCCACGATCAATCAGTGCCCAAAAGCCGGAGAGTGAGCCGAGCAATGCGGCAAGCATCAGTGCAAGTGCGAGGTGCCGCAGATTCATGCGTGTTCGCTCCGCCATTTTGAACCCTTCCAGTTGATGCGGCATCGGATGGCTGCGATAGGCTCGATTGATGAACCAAAACATTGAAAACATTACCAGATTCCCGCGCCCCAGCGTTCGCGTGCCGATTGTTCGTGTGAGGATTTCGTCGGGACCAGAATAGTGCAGGTCATGGACAGGTGTCCCTAACTCCGCTCGCATACGGGTAATGGCGATGGAGATAGCGTAATAGAAGCAGAAGAAACTGATCGTGATGGCTACCGTTGCTCCACCGCGATAGCAGAAACAGACAAGGAACACCATCACCCCGATTAGTCCCAACACCGCCGCACGATAGCCCATCGGTTCGTTTGAATCATCCAGCCCCCCTGCTCCACCGAACGCCTTTCTAATGGCCGCTGTCAAGTGCCTGCGGCTTGCCCAGAGCGCAACGACAGCAAGCGCGATATAGCCCCCCGATGCCTGTTCTCTCATGTAAGGAAAGTGCGGCAGACTTCGTAAGCCCATTACCGTCCCAGCAACGCGCATCAACCGCCAAAACCAAAAGAAAAACCAACACGAAAACGATAGATCAAGCGGAATAAAAAATCCGAGTCCGATGGCAAATGGGTAGAACGAGAGGGGAATTCGCCCCATGGCATTCCAGGGATTATTCGGTAAACAGCTGGAAACTCCGGATCCGTGTCCGAAGTTCGGGGATAACAGGAAAAATAAAGTGCAGCCCGTTTAGCAATGCCAGTGTTCCCACAATACAGGCGGTTCACCGTTCACTCCTAGATAACGGTTATTAGTAGCATACAAAAATGTCTGAATCAGGATGGCTTGTTAGCGGAACGCTAACAAGCGTCAGGATTAAAGGATTTTCAGGAGGGGGGGGTATGCCTCATTCGGTTATTAGAGGCCTTACCAACTTCTAACGGGCGTGAATGTCTGAATCAGGAAGATTGTTATCCCAGTAAATCCTTATCCTGAAAATCCTTTAATCTTGAGAATCTTGATTCAGACAAGCTTCGCCTGTTAGCGTTCCGCTAACAAGCTCCTGAAAATCCTCTAATCCTGAGAATCCTGATTATGATTCAGATTTTTTTTAGCGTCCCGTATCGCTACAGCTTTTGCTAACATCTCAGGACGGCACCGTGTCAGATGGTCTATATAGGAGGCCAGTACCTCCGCCCCTACGCCGTCAATCTTCAAGTCAAAGCCACCTAAGCCCATCCCCCGATACACCAAATCCCTTTCACGGATCAACCGTTTGAGCAGGCTGAGTGCTGCCGGGGATAGCCTAACATTTAATCCTGATTCAGACATTTTTTGTCCGCTACTAACAACCATCGACTCGCAGTCAACGGCTACTGGCACCTCATCCTCGCTTGTTAGCCTCTCTGTTAGCGGAACGCTACCAGATGCGCTAACAGGCAATCCTGATTGCTTTTCACTGACCCTCTCCCCATTCTCCTGCTGCCCCTCTTGCTCACGGAAATAAGCGATGATCGCCGGCTAAAGACAAAACAAGTATACCCCATTTTGCGATTGTTAGGGACTTGATAGCCTGATGGATTCAAGAGCCTAACAATCTGACAATTTCAACCGTTGTTTGACTGAATACCCTTTGCCAATCTGTATACCCGTCTTAAAAGACGGGGTTCTATCCACAGATTCTCTAAAAAAAATGAGCGATTGCGATCGACAAACCTTTCTATCGATACTATTATAATACAGGACTGGGTATTCAAAACCCTTTATTTCACCATTAGTCTTTTCTGTCTTCAACAACGTTTTGGTGCATAATTGACCTAATGAATGACAAGAGGACCAATAGGCAGAACGTTATCTTTTGCAGTAGGGGTTGTAAGACGTGAAAAGGGTACTATTGTTATTGAGTTAATCTGAAATTAAATTTTTTCACGAAAGGATTTTATTGTGATTAAACCAAGAAATGTAAATTTTCGGAAATTAAGCGTATTTTTTGTTATCGGTTTGGTGTTGTTTGTGGGGTTGTTTATTAACGAGGCCGCGCCGCAAGGTTTGATATTTTCGGACCTGATAAGTTTCCAATTTCACCCGATCCGCGGGGCCGATGAGGAGGCTCCACTATCAGGTACGATAATTCCACTAGACGCTATTGAGCCTGGCTCCACTTACTGGATGAGAGCTCTTTATACAACGCACAACGACGACGGTAAGAAAGGGTTTCGGTTGGACATCCCACCCGAGGTTGAGTTGGTGGACCCGAAAGGCACCCTGTCCGTCCGGGTGCGTGCTTTCCACACAAGTTATAGCAACGATGAACTTAGTTCATCAACTCCTCCACCAAATGTAGTCGATGGTTGGTTCCCGGGCGCGGTTGACTATCTACCTAGATACACCCTAGCCAGGGATCACACCAATGTACGGCCTGGTCGTTTATGGAGGTCGCGCGGCACTCCACCGGGTGATGAAGGTGATGGGGTGATTTACGGCAATGAAATCGCGATTTCACGAGGCTATCATACGGGCTGGTTCGCGGAGAACCCCTATGCATATGAGATGGATTATAGTGAGGATCCGCTTGCCCTAAGCGATCAGAATCAGAAGGGTATATTCGTTATAGACAATAGGATAACAATCAGACAATCAGTTGACGATTTGGAAGCTTTGGGTGAAGCTGCGGATCAAAGAAATAATGACCATAAAATGGATGCTCCGGTAGTAAGAGTTCACTACCTACTCACCTATAAGGTCCGTTTCCCTGTCAATACCGATGATGCGACCTATACATTCAGCTACGAGGTCGAGACCGAAGACGACGGCTGGAGGGAGCTGGACACGACGTCCCTAGATATACAAAATCTCCCGTCCCGCTTCCATCATTTTATTGTAAGAACACCAGCAGACTTTGCGGCACTTGCGGCCAACTCACGCAACGAGATATATAGTCCCGAGAACCGTGCGCCCGTATATGGCCCTCATGGAGCTGCAGGGAGGCCCGCTGGTGTTAGTACTACCCAATATATTGAAAACAGGAGACAAACAGGCACCCCCAGTGATGCCAACTTTTATGTAACAGTCCGGGCTCCAAGTGTACAAGTACAAGTAGGTTGGGATTTCCGAGCAGCGGCTGCCGATGAGCCTCCGTATATTACTGTTGCCACTGATGCGGATGAGGCGGCCAGCACGTATCCGCTTGCTGCTGGCAGTCTTCGGAACGTTCTGGAATTTACCTACAGACCAACGGCTGAGAACCTGTCTGGTGGCCGCTTTCGGATAGCGTTTCCATCCGGTTGGGAGGTGTCTAACAAGTTTCTATCGGTCATGGATGGTGACACAGAAATATACAAAACGGATAAGGATGGCACCGTCTCAGGTACTGATACGAGTAGGGTGGACTTTGAAGCGGACAAGCGGATAACCGTCGCCCTCGATTCGGCGTGGGGGCCCCAGCGGGTTGATAGATACCTCATCATCCAATTGGGTGATGTAACGACTCCGGTTCCTTCTCGTCTACCTGCTACAGACAACCGGGGTACTGCTTATGAGACCTATGAATTCCTATGTAGTGAGAGTACCCGGAATGATGTGCTTGGTCTGTTCAGTCGGCCCAAGGTCAGAGTTGGTAATATTATAGGAGGGGGTGCCCGTGACTCCCTCAAAAGAAAGCTGACAATTGAACCGGGGCGGGTATTTTCGGGTGAGACAAATACCGAATTCACTCTCACCTTCACAGCTCCTGGGCCGATGCACGATAGTGACCTAGAGTTATTATTTGGCCCCGAAGGCGTAGATATGGCACATTTAGGGCCTATGGACACGTTTGATAAGACTGATTTTACTGTGAGAGGCAGGGGCGGGGCAGACGATCCAACTCAAGATGATTTGTCTGTTACGCTCGGTACGGCCACGGATCCCGCGAAGCTAAAAATTAACTCCATTACGCTTGATAAGGGTCAGCAAATTATTGTTTCGTATACTCGTGAGGAGGGGATTGGTCCCGGGACGGGTGCCGGTGATGATTTTATCGCCCCGAGTATCACCGCGAGGACCGTTGTTACCGGTGCTGCCTGGTTCTCTATAGCGCGCAGAACAAGGCTAGGAGCTCATGTAGAAGAAATCATTGGTGGGGAGTGGGTTGATGTGGCGGGTTCTGGTAAGTTGGACTTGGTACCAGCGTCTGTGGAGGCGGGTTCTCAACGGAGAGATATCACCCTGACGTATGAAGCCTATACCGATCTTGAGAATGCCACGCTAACGATTGAGCCGGATGGTATTGTTCTCGATGATGATCAGAAACTCCAAACCGACACCTCGACGGACTATGGGTATGTTTCGGGTTCTGAAGGGTTAGTGGTAAACGCTGATGGAAACAAGATTGAGTGGTCCGGGCTCGACCTTGAAAAAGGGAAAACCGTGACCGCCAGAATCCGCAGGGTCAATATCCTCGCAGAAGCCGACGAGTATCTCTGGAAGGTGAACGTTGATGATGAACCACTTCAGGCGGGCCAGGGGACCGACATTGATGATCGCCCCATCCTCTCGGTTGTGAAGACCTCAGGCGATGCGGTTCGATTTGAAGTTGATGGCGAGAACACTTTCCGTGCCGGAAGTAAAGCGACTATCAAGTTTAAGTTTATAGCGGATTCGACCCCCATACGGGACGGTGAGGTGCGGTTGACCATCCCGCCCACTTTGGGCAGTAAACCAACCACGGCAGACGCGACTGCCGGTGAGGTGTCCGTCTCCGGCGAGGCCCTAAAGAGCGGGGGTGCCGGGGGTATTGGTGCGGACCAGATAACCATCTCCGGTCGCACCATCACCGTTGCAATCGGTCGGCTCGATGTCGATGAATCCGTCACGATTACGTATGGTGCTGCCGATGATAGTAAAGCAGTCTTACATCATGCCGCCGGTGCAGTCCAAGTGTCCGGCACCTTTAGAACGTCATCGGGTGCCAGCACCCGGACCGCTGGAACCGCCACCGTCACGCTGAGCAACGTCGAAGACGGTACGGGGACAGCACGGTTGTCGCCGGGGTCGATTGAGGCGGGTAGTAGCAATCGGGCGATTGAGGTGGAGTTCACCGCAGCCGGCACGATGGACGGCGGTGCCGTGAGCCTTGAAATTCCAGACGGTTGGGGGTCGCTGCAGGAGGATCCGACCAAGCGGAATTATGTGACGACGCGCGGTGCGGGAGTCTCCGCCGTGGAGATAGCCGACCGCTATGCGATAGCGACCATCGATACGCTTGCCGAAGGGGGGAGTTTCCGATTTATCTATGGGGGTGGCACCGGTTCTGACGTCGGTGCGGAGGTCCAGGACAATGTTGGCACCGCCCAGTTCGTGATTAGATCCGACGGGGACGGCGACGGCGTTTTCGAGGCTATTACCAGCACCTTGGAACACACCGGCCGGGAGAAGATAAGAAACCCGGACAAGACCCAGTTTCTTTATAAAGATGCCGCCGGTATCTTACAAGTCAAAGTGACGAGCGCATTGGACGGGACGGGAACGGTTACATTGGATACCTCCTCCGTCCGTGCGGCGTCCGACGATGTGGTATTGGTGTTTACCTACAAACCGAGTCAGACAATTGAAGATGGGGAGCTGAAATTCACCGTCCCGTCGAGCTGGAGTCAACCGCAGGTCGAAGAGGTCAGTCTGCCGGGGTATACTGAGGTGGATGGCGTGGGGCTTGGCAGCGTCACGGACGATGATAGATTCTCTGTCACCGTGCCTATCTTTTCGCTTGACAAAGCCAATGAGATAACGATTACCTACGGTGCGACCGATGCCGGGCGCGCGGTAGCGTCTGCCACGACCGGGGTTGATGCGTTTCGGTTTGCGGTTCGGGGCGGTGAAAGCGGTAACCTGGCACCGATTAGAACGCAGCCGACCGTCACAGTCAACCCGCAAGCCAGTGGTAAAGGCAAAGCGGTCATTGCTGTGACCGATGGGGAGGGTACGCTTCATACCGGTGATACCGGCAGGGAGCTGACCGTGACCTACACGGCAGCCGGTCAAATGGTCGGTGGCAAGGTGCGGCTCGCGGTCCCCGCCGGTTGGTCTGCACCGACGGCGGATACGGTGACGATTACACCCGCAATCGCCCCCACCTTTAGTGGTCAAATGGCTATCGTCGAAGGGGTCAACTTGAGTGCCAACGGGACGGTGACCTTTGTCTATACAGGTGATGTGCAGCCCAACGTGGGCACCGGTGTCGCCTTTGCGGTTGGAGTCCACGGGGGCGATGCAGCCGATGATTTTGACGATGTCTCCGGCGATGAGACCATGCTGACCGTCGACGTCGACGAGGCGAGACAGGGTGCCGGTTCCGGTGAGGTTGCACCGAGGATTGTAGACGCCGGTGCGACAGGGGTGAACCTGACCTTTACCTACACTGCTGTCGGCCTCGTCAACGCGCCGCGGGAGTTCCGGGTGCAGGTGCCCCCCGGGTGGACTGCGCCGAGCAGTGCGGCGATGGACCCTGAAAATAAGGGAACCTACACCGTTGCACACCGGCATATGGGGGTTACGACGACGGTGAGTGTCGAGAAACTGGCACCAGTCGGTCGAGACATGGTGGCGCGGGTGAAATTAGGGGGGCTTGAGGTCGAAGCGGGGGATGAAATCAGCTTCACCTACCACAATGCCGACGCCCCAGCCAACCGTGAGGTCTCTAACTTCGTCATGCTTTTTGATGGGCGACCGGTAGATTCCAACGTGTCGGTCCGCGTCCAAGCCTCGACACCGAGCCAACTGACACTCAGCAGTGCCGGCACGGTTTCTGCCGACGACGGGGCGATGCCGTTAGGTATCACCGTTGGATTGAGAGATGCCGAGGGGCATGAGGTAGCGATGGCGTCCGATGTGGCGGTCACCCTGACCTCCAGCTCCGCAGGCACCTTCTCTGAGCTCGCTGAAGGGACGGGAACCGAAAGCATCACCGTGACCGTTGCAGGCGGCGACGTCTCAGCGATGGTCTACTATCAAGATTCGACTCCCGGGATGGCAACGATTACCGCGACTGCACCGGGACTGACGATGGCAAGCCATCCGGTGACGGTCACAACCTCTGTCATAGCCATTACCGAAGGCAGCGTCACGATTGAACCGGCACTCGCGAGGGCGGGTGATACCGTCACCGTCAGTGCGATGGGCACGGCAGGCCGAACCGTGATGTTCTCCGTCGGTTCGATTGTCACCGACCGGTCGATGGCAGAAGTATCGAGCGGTGCCTACAGCGGGTCGTTTACCGTCGTCGCTGATCCGCACGCCGATGTCGTTCAGCACCCCGATGGTATGTATGATGTGTCTGTCAGTCTGAATGGTCAAAGTGCGATGGTGTCCAATGCGTTGACACTTGACAGCACGATGCCGACCGTGATGGCGATGGCGTCTCCTGAGACCGTTGCCGACGGTGAGTCGGTGGAAATCTCTGCGACCGTCTCCGACGCGAGCAGCATCACCTCCGTGATGGCGGATGTCTCCATGTTAGATACCACCCAAACCGATGCGGTCGCTCTGACGATGGGGGCCGATGGTTCGTATAGTGCCTCAGTCGTTGTCAGTGAAGCTAACACAGCCCTCAACGGGGCCAAAACCATCACCATAACCGCGATCGACGCCGCAGGCAACAGCGGCAGCGGCACGGCGATGGTTACGTTGGATAACAAACTGTCCTATACCTCACAGATACCGGCAGGGATCAGTCTGTTCCACGTCCCGTTGGCAGTTGAGGGGCTCGACACGGTAGGCGACCTCCGCGAGATGCTTGGCAGCAACGCCAATCTGCTCATTGTCTATGATAGGGCGACCGATTTATGGAATAGTCGCAGCGACGATGTACCGATTACCGCAGACCTGGGTATCCTCCTTTCAATGAGTGCTGAAGCGACGGTGACTTTCACCGGGTATGCCTGGGACGACGGCGCATCAACCCTTAATCTCACCGCCGGTTCTAACTTCATCGGCCTACCCGTTAACGATGCGAGACTGAACAATGTCAGCGACATTGCAGGGCTCTTTGCGCGCGGCGTTGTCGTCAGTGTCGTTGTTTTAACCGCGGAGGGATACAAGTCCGTTGCAGCGGCAGCGGATGTAAATGATGGACTGGTCGAGGATGTAAACGATGAACCGGTCATGGGCGATGCTGCCTATCTGGTCACAGCGACCACCGATGCAACGGCTATCCTTCTCGGAACAGGTTGGAGTCAGGACACAACGGGGGCTGCCCCTAGCGGCTTGGTTACCCATCAGGTTGCCGGTCAAACCCCCGTCCTTGATGTCAACGGTTCGGTCGTTGATGAGACCACCGGAGTCGTGCAGGACGGATTCCGGGTCAAGGTGAAGAATCTGTCCACCAAAGCCGCACTCAACCGGGTGACCTCTGCTGAGACAGCAACAGGTTACAACATGACCTTTGTTGACCTGAAGGTCGGTCATGCGGCACAGGTGGGCGATGTCCTCGAGATTTCGGCAGATTCCCCAAGTCCGTTAATCGGTGTCCAACCCGTGCGGCATATCGTTACGGTTGACGATGTGAAAGCCACTCGGATTGAGTTGGCAGACCTCATCGCCTATGAGATTCCGTCAGAGACGGAGCTACTTCGGAACTATCCGAATCCGTTCAACCCAGAGACCTGGATACCGTATCGGTTGGCATCGGATGCGGATGTGGTCTTGACGATTTATGATACCGCGGGTCAGGTGGTGCGAACCCTTGATATGGGGCATCAGACCGCGGCGGTCTATGAGTCGAGAGCCAAAGCCATCTACTGGGACGGGCGAAACCGTTTCGGTGAACAGGTTGCCAGTGGCATCTACTTCTACAGCCTCAGTGCAGGAGAATTCTCGGCAACCCGTAAGATGCTGATTCTGAAATAACCTGGTGAGGCCTCTCCTACCAAGTCATTCGTAGGGGGGGGCATCTGCCTGACTTAGATATAGCTGCTAAATGCCTCCTCGCAACGAGGCATTTAGCAGTTTTTTTTGTACCAATGATAAACCCCGTTGTTTGTAATTATGAAGTTTCTTTTGAAATCATAGCCATGTCAAAAACATCGGCACGAGGATTTCGAGCATGTCGTGCCCCGTGATGCCAGACGCAATAGACAGCATCAGGTAGACGATGATAAGTTCTCCCTGATTCAGTGTAGAACGGGGCGAAAACCACTTAAGAAACGGGTTGACACCGATAACTACAAAAAGACTGAAAACGACATTGAAGAAGAGGGAGATGGTGACCGGATGACCAGAGTACCGGATAACCTCCATCTCAATGACCCAGTAGCAGTTAATTGGGATGAGAAGAGAGGCGATGAGGAGGGATTTAACGGTGACACCTTCGACCCGCTGCTGCTCTACTTTTGGGAGGGATGAATCTATCATTGCCATAGAGGGTATAGACTATCTCACGCGGGGTCAAGCATTTATAGCAATTTTGTATTATTGAACCCAAGTTACAATCGACCCTAACCCTTTTCTTGACCTCCCTACCCTGTCATTTCCGAGACAGTCCAGACACCATTTGGGGCGAGCACCAAAGCCTGTTCAAGATGTACCATCCGATCAGCTCCCGCCGTTGCGATCATCTTGTCCCCATAGACCTTGCCCTCCCCGAAACGCGATACAAGGTCAAGTTCTTTGCGTAGAAGGTCTATCTCATCTTCTTTGTATCGATACCCGCAGTTAATCGTGAACATGCGTCGTTGTGTGCCACCACCCCATGAGCTATGCTTTAAACCTTGATTGAAAATGACTAGGTCCCCCGGGTTCGATTCGAGAGCGACCGCAGGGACTGAAGGTCCATCGAGCGCGTAGATTTCTTCCAAACTGGTGATGTTTTGTTGGACTGTCTCGGCATATAAATCTCCATATCTGTGGCTGCCGGGAATGAAACGCACTGCCCCGGTGCCCGCGGTCAGTGGGTCAAGGTAAAACGCCATCTTATAATATCGGACAGGACGAGGCCAACCGCCGTCGGAATGCCAACCGGTATCCCCACTGTAGAAATTGCCATCGCTGCCGAGATAGGTGTAATCCTCGCCCAATAGACTAGCGAAGATTCCATCAATCCGGTCATCGTCGAGGAGGGAACTGAGGTATTCGCTTTGACCGATGAACGGTACGATGAATGTGCGTTTCGTTTCGGGGTGATCTACGTTCAGGTCAACCCAGACCTGTTCAAAAGCCTCAATAATCTGATCGACGCAGTCATCGAGAAATCCGGGGAAATGGAGATACCCGAATGTATCCATAAAACGGAGTTGTTCTGGAGTGAGGCGGAACTTCGGCATAGGGTGCCTCCTTTGAGGTAGAATGTGAATACTCGTTTGTAGATTAGGCGTTATTCCAACTATTGATAAAGTCTGCAACCTCTAAAGCCGCAGGCATGTTGTCGGAATTGTATATTGACATACTCCGCTGGAAACCAGGGTGGGCTTCCTGATCGGAGTTCTTCAATTTTTTATCAAGTGTACCAAACCGCTTCCACAGGATTTCCGTTTGTTCAGTGGTGAAGTGGGTTCCGAGGTAGACGATGTCTCGACCGTTACTCCAGAGTGAATCAGGTGGGGTATCCGTGTGTTTAAGTCGATACAACGTCCGACTCAATTTTGAGAGCATAACGACGCAGACTATTCGGTCGTATGGCGATGGATGCAGTTGGTCTAGCCCCGCTTCAAATGCGCCAACATCTTTGTTTATGATTGCATGGAAGATCTTTGCAACCAGATCAAACTCTGCAAAGAAGAGCGCGTCCCACACCTCAAATTGTGTCCTTATAGTGTCCGGAAGATAGTGATAAAAACCCGGTTCCCAATGTCGCCAGTGAACGTTGGGAAAGGAGGAGAAGCGCAAAGGACGGTAACCGGGATGCAGTGTCCGTCGCATTTTGCTACTGTAGTAACTTCCCCAGTGCAGCAATAGGTGGGTGTACACAACCCCATCGCCGGCGTTGAGTTCAACAGGCATACTGCCGGGCAGCGGGACCGACGCGTTTTCAGTCAATTGCCAATCTTCTTCATCGGTGTTGACTCGGCGGTGACTGCCGGGGACAATCCAAAATACGCTGTCGTCATAGAGGGCAATGTTCCATTGGAGGTAGCTGGGACCGTGGTGCCGCATATTGGAAATCATGCCACGCAACGGGGCGGGTTCTCCCGGACCAACATCGCGGTGCCACTTCGCCGGGCCGGTCTCACCGGCGGTCGCACTACAGATGCAAGCAAGATTGTGTGGTACGACATCTTCCGTATCCATCAGTTGTTGGGCAACACCCAAGGTATTTTCGTGAAGCAAGAATTCGATGACGTTGGCAGATTCGCTGTCGCAATCTGTGGAAAATCTCAATCGTGGTTGACCACTCGCCGCCCATTCACCCCCCGGTGGTTGGTCGGGAGTACGCCGCTGAACAGAGAGTTCCTTTCTCCGATTGACCATGTGCTCAATACTATTGCGCAGCGGTTGAAGCTGATCCGGAGGAACCACGTTACTCAAGATGTTGTAGCCCTCGTCCATAAGTTGTTGCCGGCTGACTTGCATGATAGTGCCTTATCGGAAGTTTTGGGTTTCGTAAGAAAAAACTCAACGGTTTCACGCGAGATTATACGCGTACCATCCACATTTGTCAACAGTCGCGGGAGCGAAACGGGCTATTGACTCATCTGTGCTTCCGCCCAAGCTTGAAGTGGAATATCATCAGCGTCCGGACGCCAATGTCTGGAAATCGGATGCACTTGAGGGTCATCTCCCATGTAGTTCCCTTTGCCATCGCCCAATTCTCCGAGTAGCTGCCGCTGAATCGGTGTACAGCGAGCGATTAGGTCCGGGGCTTGGTGGAGGTAGTCGGCGGGACGAATCCAACGATAGTGATAACCGTAGTACAAACACTTTCGAGCGTAGTTTGATAGATTCGGGGTGACGCAGTGCCAGAGCGCGGTGCGCCAAAGCATCGCCGTACCGGGACGGACGTTTACCTCTACGATTCGGTCGGAATCGATCTCGTAGCCCTCCTTATGTATCAGTGCCGGGGATAGCTTATGGCTGCCCCGCACCACACAAATTGCGCCGCTGTTGTGTTCCGTCAGATCTGTCAGATAGTAACCGACCTTGACCTCCACAAACGGCACCTGTCCGTTGGTCATCGGATACCCAAAATTCGGGCCGTCCGAGTGCCAAGGGAAGAAGCTATCCTTTGCCCCCAGCTTCTGAGTTGCATATTCGGGCGGACAGGGGGGACGAACATCGAGGTGTGACGTGCGAATCTGGATATTGACGCCGAGAACATCTACTACAAGCGGCAGCAAAATCGGGTGATCGATCAAGTGCAACAATTCCTCATGGTGCGCGAGGGCGTTCCGAATCTGGAACGGTTCATCCGGTCCAATTCCTTTTTCGTTCCGATACCGCCCATTTAACTCATCCACTATTTCAATTAACGTCTCAACCTCTGTGGGACTGAGGGCATCTTCAATTAGAATAAACCCATCCTCATCAAACTGTTGTCGTTGTTCCTCGGTGATAGCAATAGATTGGTTCATCAAAATTGTCCTCCGAGTCATGGTTAACGGTGGGCCTCTGCTGCATCCTGTGGCTCAAATCCAACCACCTCACGGGCATGTGAAAAGTCGCGATAACTCCATTTGTTATCCGATACGGCGAAGAAAATATCGAACTCCACGCTGTCAGGTGCCTCGATGCACCTTTCGACCATCTGTGCGATGTCTCGATGGCTACACCAGACGGAAAACATACGCGGGTGCATTGGACGGTTTTCACGAGTGACTGCACCGATGCGCAAACAGATTATTGAGATGTCGCAAGCGTCCGTAAAATGTCTAGCTAACGCTTCGCCGAATACCTTGGTACATCCATAAAGCCCGCTTGGTCGTGTCAGCGAATTGTGGTCCAGCTTTTTCCACGTTTCGGGGACCTCATCGTAACGTCCTTCAGCAAGCGCATCGTAAGGAAACTCCCGCTCCCAATTGCTAACCGTTGAGCCGCTGCTAGCGTAGATAACCCGCTTAACGCCCGCCCGGCGGGACGCTTCAAAAACATTGTAGGTTCCAATGATATTGGGACTCAAGAGATCTTCCCACGTCGCACCGCCCCGTGCATTTGCTGCTAAATGCACGACCACATCAACTCCCTCGAAGGCGGGTTGTATCGCATCGAGGTCAGCGATATCCGCCTGATGGCATTCGATTCCATCTACTGAGCGGCGATTGAGTGCGCTCAAAGCATAGGTTTCCTCTAAGTGCTCCCGCACGATGCCACCGATTAATCCGCTCATACCGGTAATCAGTATTTTCTTTTGTGCCATGTTTGCCTCCTTTATACATCGTTATATTTGCGTATTATACAACACACGCCGTAAGTTATCAATATTCCTTCTTATAGAAGCAAAGCAACCACATATAAAATTGTGTAAGACTTTGGCATACGACAATGGCAACCTCTTCGTAGCCACAGCTTTGCTAACCTGTGATTCCTGTACTAAACAAGCAGCTAAAATTGTCTTGACAGGGCTTCTATTTTCTTCTATACTGACAACAGGCTTAACATAGCTGCGCCTTACAAATATGCGCAGAAACGTAACAACAAACAGAAGGAATAGAGGAGGCACCCACATTGAAAGTTTTGGTTTTATCAGGCCCAAATCATCGGTTTGCAGATAGTGCGTCCGTCATCCACGATTTCCTTGCGGCACGAGGCGATATGTCGGTAGAACTTACGGATGATAAAGAGGTCTTGGCATCGTCTCAACTGGACGAATTTGATGTCTGTGTATTCGGCACCGGGTTCACTCGTACAGTCAGTCAACCTGATGGCACTCCCAAGCGGGAGCCAGACCTCACGACTGAGCAGGAGGACGGTCTCTTTCAATTCATCAGTGGTGGAAAGGGACTGGTCGGCATTCACGGAACGGCGTGGTGGATTGGAGGGCGTGCCGTTGACCTTATCGGTGGACATGCCAACTGGCATCCACCGGGGGGGACTTTCACAGTGAATATCGACGATTCAAATCATCCGATTACACAGGGCGTTGGGGACTTTGAGGTCGAGGACGAGATTTATATGTCCGCTTATGACCCCTATCTCCACATCCTCGCGTCCGCGGAATGGGCGGAAAAACAACACCCGATGGCATGGGCAAAATCCTATGGCGATGGACGGGTATTTTACACATCGCTGGGACACGGTCCCGCCACCTTTGAGCAACCTGCCATGCAGAAACTGATGGGCCAGGGTGTTCAATGGGCGGCAGATAGTTAAGCTTCAAGAGGGTTCCGATTCCGTTGTGTTGCTCTAACGCTTACGGAATCGTGAATCCGCAATGTTGTAAGGATTGGCGCGATCCAACAACATCGAGAGTTGACCGGGATTAAAGGGCTGTATCCTGCTCAATCCCTTTAATCCTGGTAATAAGCAAGGGAGGTTGGCATACGATGACCGAAGATGAACGCTATCTATTTGATCTGACAGGCTATCTTGTTGTTAAAGACGTGCTCACTTCTAAAGAGATTGAGCGTTGTAACGCAGCGATTGACCACCACATTGACCAACTTAGAGAGATGGACAGGTCGCTGGCTGGCGGTTCAAAAACGTTGTCAGGGGCATCCCGCCGTAAGGATTTGGGCGGGATGCTGGCGTGGGAACACCCGTGGTGCGAACCTTTTCGTCAATTTCTCATTCACCCGCGGATCAAACCCTATCTCGACGGCATATTAGGGGAAGGCTACCGGTTGGATCACGGACCGGGGATGATTGCAATGGACAGAGGGGCAGAGGGCGGTACGTTGCACGGCGGGGGCATTGAGCGTCCGAACTTTTCCGAAGCCTATTTCTTCAAAGATGGACGTATCTACACCGGACTCACGGTCGTCGAATATATGCTCGCGGACGAAGGTCCGGGAAATGGCGGATTAGCGGTCGTTCCGGGTAGTCATAAAGCAAACCTTCCCTGTCCCCAAAGTATGAGGTTGTGGGAGAAACATCAGGAGCATGTGCTCGAAGTCAATGCGGAAGCAGGCGATGCCATTATCTTCAGTGAAACTTTGACCCATGGGACTTTACCGTGGAAAGCTGAGCATCAGCGACGGGCACTGCTTTATAAATTCAGTCCCGGATTTCAGGCATACAGCGCAGGGGCGCATCAAATCACCTACCCTGACTATATTGAGGATATGACACCGGAGCAGCGGGCAGTAATGGAGGCACCGTACCTCCGGCGATCGAAACCATGAAAGCAGACAGGGTGGAAACAGATCATATCCATAGGCCACAATTTGAAATTTCACTGTACTCAGCACACCACAACAGAACCACAGAAAGGAGTTAGAAACCCATGAGCAACGTTCCGATGACACGCCCCGAAGAGGCATTGGCGATTCATGAAACGAGATACTTCCATTCGTCTACCTTTACGGGACTGGAGGATGGGCGCATTCTGCATGCCGCTGGAATGAAATTCAACACATCCGACGATGGCGGCATTACATGGTCTGGGTCGTTCTCATGCGGCGATACGGAGGGAAATCCGGTGGGCGGCGGCGGAACTTCGCTCGTGCGGTTGTCCGGTAGCGGCATCGGCCTGGCAGCCATGCGGAGACCTTCTGAGGGTTCTTCCGAGAATATGCGGCGGGAAACCCATCTAATCTTCTGGCGATCAGAAGATGGAGGAGAGACTTGGGAACCACCAGTCCGCATAACGCCGCCGGGAATCGCCACCTACGCCTATCAAGATGTACTACTTCGCACCTCCTCAGGACGCATTGTTCTGCCGGTATACATCTCACTGGGGCAAGCCTCTGGACCGAATGATGTCAAACCGCCTGCGTCTGGGAAATTGGTAAATGGTCAATGGGTGTCCACTGCTGCACACTTCTTCGACCCCCGGTTCTCCGCGTCCTGCGTTTACTATTCGGACGACGATGGACGGACGTGGCAGTGCAATCGGGATGGGGAACTGATTATCCTACTGGACTGGAACGCCTCGTTCAGCTATACCAACGAACCAACAGTGACGGAAGTCAGTCCGGGACGACTGTTGATGTTCATGCGGAATGGGCTGGGACGTGTTTTTCAGGCGTGGTCGGAGGACAACGGGGAGACCTGGACACGCCCACAACCGACTTCCCTCGCTTCGTCCACAGCCCCCGCTCAAATCCGGACGCTGCCCAACGGACACCTCCTAGCGGTCTGGAACCAGGAGAGCGAAGACGAAATTAAACGGGGCTATAATCGGACGCGGGTCTCTGCTGCAATTAGCCGTAATGGCGGCAGCGTGTGGGAGTTTTTCCAAAATGTGGAATCGATGCACGAGGAAACGCGGGTTGAGCCAGTACCCATTCGTCCTGTTCGTCCGGCGGAATACAACTTTGACCCGGGGCTGCCTGCTCCAGACCGAGAACGAGAACATATCCTCCCCTTCAATTTTCACGGGCGTTGGTCGTATCCGTCTGTGTTTGTGATGAAAGACCGCGTCCTCATCACTCACACCTATTCGTTTTATGAGGAACACCCGACCCGCGCTGAGATGGTTCTGAGCAGTCAGAAGGAGGGGGGCTTCAATCAGAAGCTGAAGGTGCTGCCCTTGACGTGGTTCTACGGTGGGAAGGAGCCTGCGGACAATCCTGTGCTGGCACGAATATACGAGCCGGCGAAGCCGTAATGTGTGAAATGTGAAGGACAGAAAACGGGATAAAACCAACCACAGAGGCGCAGAGAAATGCAAAAAGAAACTCTGCATCTCTGCGGTGAAAAGTATTCAACCGTGCGAAGGTTTTGAACTAAGCACAATTAGCTAGCAGTTTTCTCGGAAGGTTCATCGCTGAGAGGAGATAACCTATGTTAAAATTTGCTTACTTGGGGGCATGGCACAGCCACGCCAGTATGCACATCCGCGAGGCAATAGAACGTCCGGAGGAATTCAAACCCATTGGATTTTATGACCCGGATCCGGAGGTCGTTGCGCGGAGAGAGGGGGAGTGGTCTGAATCCTTTCCTGACCTAACCATTTTTCCATCAACTGAAGCGGTGTTGGACAGTGACGCCCAGGCCGTTATCGTTGAAGGCCATGTGTACCAGAATCTGGACTATGCAGAGCAGGGACTTGAAGCGGGAAAACATGTGTTGCTCGAAAAACCGGCGGGCGTCAATATAGAACAGTTGCAGCGGATTCACGAACTCTCAGAGCGAAAGGGATTGTGCCTTCAGATGGCGTATATGTGGCGTTACAATCCCGCCATTCACGAAATGCTGCGGCTCGCTAAATCGGGGGCATTTGGCGATATTTTCTACTATCGAGGACACATCCCTAAGCCGATATCGTGGCACCCACAGTTGGCCCAGGAGTTCAAGGTCTATCACGGCGGGATTTACTTCGAGATGGCAGGACATCTGGCTGACCTGATGGTAATCATGATGGGAGAACCAAAGGGGGTGCAGCCCGTCTTGGGACGACACTACGGCAGTCGGTCTGAGGTGGATAACGCAGTCGTCGTCCATGAGTTTGAAAGTGGAATCGGCACGATCGACACCGCCGGTATGCACATCGAGAGCGGCAAAACCCGCCGTATTGAGGTGTACGGCACGAAGGGCACCGCCATCCATACGCCAATCGGATCGGATAACCTCAACCTCAGTTTGGAAACGGCGGTCGAAGGCTATGCGGCTGGTTCGCAGGACGTGACCATCACTCGGTCGTCAAGTTCTGGATCGTTGCTGCGGGAACTTGCCGCCTGCATTCGCGAGGAAAAACAGCCGGATTACACCCTAGCGCATGATATGACTGTGCAGCGGACACTGTTCGCCGGTTGCGGCATAACGGATGGGGTAGCACTTAGATAGACGTAAATTTTCGATAAACCTCTGCCTCAACCGAACGAACCTCGTTTGTCTGGAGAAGTTTCTATGAAAAATAATAAAGAAACAGAGATCCTTGAGATCAAGGCACTGACATTTGATGTATTCGGTACAGTTGTGGACTGGCGCGGCAGTATTATCCGTGAAGGTAAAGCGTTTGAGGCAACTCACGGACTTGACGTGGATTGGGCACAGTTTGCAGACAAATGGCGAGGGGGATATGGTCCCTCGATGAATCGCGTCCGTAAGGGCGAACTACCGTGGCTGAACATAGATGCTCTGCACCGTATGATTCTGGACGAGCTACTTGACGAGTTCAAGATTGGGGGGATGAGCGAAGCGGAGAAGGACCACCTGAATCGCGTGTGGCATCGCCTCGTTCCCTGGCCCGACGCCATCAGCGGCCTCCGGCGATTGCGTGAGCGATTTATTGTCGCACCCCTTTCCAACGGCAATATCGCCTTGCTTACCAACATGGCGAAACACGCCGGGCTGCCGTGGGACTGTATTCTATCCTCGGAGTTGGCAAAGCATTACAAACCAGATCCGGAGGTATATCAAACCGCTGCCGACTTGCTGGGCCTTCCACCGAACCAAATTATGATGGTCGCCGCACACCCCGGCGATTTGCTCGCTTCGGCGGCTGTTGGGTTTAAGACCGGATTTGTGCCTCGACCCGAAGAATACGGACCGCACCGTAACCGAGATTTAGAACACGATACCTCCTTTGATGTTGTGGTGAACGATTTCAATGATTTGGCAAGTCAGCTAGGAGCGTAGAGTAGAGATGTTCGTTGGTGTGGATGGTTGCAGGGCGGGCTGGCTCGCCATCGGGTTGGAAATGGAGGCTAGCTGGCAGGTCAATATTTTTCCAGATATGTATAGTCTTTGGGATCATCACCGACGGGCCTCCTTGATACTGATTGACATTCCTATCGGCTTGAGGACTGATGGCAGGGCTGAACGTCGGTGTGACCCGGAAGCCCGAAAACTGCTCGGACCGAGGCGGTCGAGTGTATTTCCTGCGCCGTGCCGGCAGGCAATCTATACATCATCATATCAGGAAGCTTGCGATATCAACCAACGGTTGACAGGCAAACGGTTGTCCGTTGAAAACTGGAATATTATCCCAAAAATTCGTGAGACGGATTACCTCCTTTCGGACGATACCTCCGCGAGAGCGCACATCAGAGAAATCCATCCGGAACTCTGCTTTTGGGGATTGGCGGGCAGTCCGATGCTACACGCCAAAAAACGGAGTGAGGGACTGTCGGAACGGACGCAGCTCCTCCATTCAATTTATCCACAGACCGCTGATATTATCACCCATACACTATCTACCTATAGGCGCAAGGATGTAGTGAGGGACGACATTCTTGATGCACTGGCCGCCGCAGTAACCGGGCTAATGGGAGGACAAAATCTCGCGTCAATTCCGCAGGAACCGGAGTTTGATGAACGAGGCTTGCGGATGGAGATGGTATATTATCGCAGGTTGCTAGGTAGCTCGTAGGTCAAGATTCACATCTCGACAAAACATCCGGACTATAGCGTAATGCCCCGGGCCGATTGAGCCAGGATTGTCGTCCCATAGTGTCTGGTATTCTATCGCGCAATGTTCTCCGTAGTTTCGATTTTGGAAAATCAACCTACTGATGCACGGTAGACTGAGGGTAACGAAGGGTTCTTTCTCACGTAATATGCAACCCGTTCGCAATTATACACCTGAGACCAGCGTTTTCAACGCCTTCAATTAGGAGACACACCAATGCAATTCAATCGAGAACAATTCATGGAAGATGGGTATTTAATCCTACGTGAGGTTATCCTACCGGTAGAGTTGGAAGATTTACGCGCCGGTTATGAGCGAATGGTCGATCGACAGCGGGAGATTTGGGCAAGGGACCGCAATCCAAACGATCCGCCGGGCGGCGTATGGGAGACGGGAGCACAACCGCGCTTGGCATTACATCAACGTCCCCTGTTAGATCAGATCGATAGGCAGACAGCGAACACAGTAGAAATCTGGCTTCACAAAAACACACAGCGTGTCAGCACCCAGTTGATCGGAGAGCCGGATGCAGCCGTTACCGAAATGATGATGATGTGTAGCCCGGTACGCAACCGGGGTCCCGCTGTCTGGCACCGCGATATCCATCCCATTGACACCGCCCCACTACAGGGGTACATCGATGACATCATAGAGAATGGACCGAGATATGTCCAGTGGAACATACCGCTCTACGATGATAATGTATTGTGGGTCGTGCCCGGCAGCCATTTACGCATCAACACGGAAGAGGAGAACCGTCAGTTGCTAGCAAATCCGCGTGTCCCTTTGCCCGGCGGCGTCCAAACATATCTCAATGCCGGCGATGGTGTGGTCTACATCACCCCCATCCTCCACTGGGGGAGCGACTACAGTGCAAAGCTGCGGCGCACCATTCACGGCGGTTTTTGCAACTTCACGAAATATGAGGACTTAAGTTACACGAAACACCTATCCGCCGAAGCCCAAGCGACACTAAAACGGTGGGATAGACGGAGCGAACGGATGCAGGCCCACACCGAATCTGCACTTCGTGCCGTGATTGAAAAAGACGGTCCTGCCTACCACGCTGCACTGGACGAGATACATCCGGGAAGGGGTGAAAAGGGCAAAATGCTGACAACTATCTTTTTGTGCAAGGCGGCTTTCTTTATTAATCTGCGACAGAACCCGAATCTTGAGGACGGACCTGAAGATCTTCGTAGACGAGGGACGAGTTCACATCCGACCACGCTGAATTGGGGACCCGAATTCGCGAATCGCTTTACGCCGCAGGAGGCGGAGAGGTTATGGAAACGGTTTAAGCCACTTGACGCCAAACTTCAGAGGGACGAAGAGCATTTTTTCCCCGGCTTCCAATCGGGACCCATGCGTTACTGCTTTAATGAAATCCCTGTCAATTTCGGCCTCGAAGAATTTATCGCAAGTTGGGAGAGTTGATAACTATCCGAAGGTATCATGCCTTGGGAGGTTGTAAATCCTCAAGGGTCATGTTGTGTTAAGTGATCGATGTGGTTCTGGTTAAGTTGTCGGATGCTTGCTTCTATGTCTGATAGGCGCTGATTCATCTCAGTAAACCGTTGATTGGTATCATCAATGCGCTTGTTCGTTTCGTCCAATCGCTGATTCATGGTGCCGATGACTTCAACGAACCGCTTGTCCATCCGATCTTCAAGCCGTTCAAGGGCATGAAAGAATGTCTCGCCCAGTTTTTCTATCTTCTTATCGTTTTGCCCAATGCGGTAGAACATAATCGCTTCATGCCCAATGAACGCAACGATGGCGAATACCACCAGTATCAGGTGGCTTGGGCTCCAGCCTGCAAAGTCCATTTGTTGAGTTTCCTTTCTTTTGTCCACGCGTTTTGTCGTTTCGCCCATATCGCTTGAATGTGCGTGGCAGTTCGGCTCGAAAGCACTCTCGAATGATTTTGATTTTCGGTACATCAAAGAGTGCAGCGGCTTCCGTGATTTTGTCCATTTGATTTTCTTCAATCACGATGGAAGTCGTTACCCACTTTTTTTCTTCAACAATGCAATCACCTCCTGTCTCTTTTTATATAAGTATATTACATTTCGGTGTTGTCGCCAACTAAAAATAGCATGAAAATCAGTGGTGGAAATCGCTTGCTATTGCGTTCTTTTTCTGAATCATAATCAGGATGAAAGCTTGTCTGAATCAGGATTCTCAGGATTAAATGATTTTGAGGATTTAGGAGGTTCATTTGAACCCCTAATCCTCAAAATCCTGATGCACCTTCTGGTTCTGAACCGCACAGGCAAAGATCTATCACATTCGGACTTGTTAGGGTGCCCCTAACAAGCCTGCCCTAACAAGCGGTTAAAAACATGAATGTGATAGATCCTTGGTCAAGTGGTATTTCAAGCACATCATGCGTTCACTACAGAAGTGGACAACCACCGATAAGCGGCTGCTCACTATCAAGCGTGATACTCAGAACAGGGGCAACGGTCAAGTCGACGGTCTGTCATGGGCGGATGTCGATTTCGTGTGCAGGTTCGCTGAATCTGAACAAAGCATCAAGGGCTATCGGGATTCTGCACTTATCCGTCTCATGAGTGATTGCTTACTTCGTATCAGTGAAGCGGTGGCGGTCAACCTTGAGGATAGCCAAGAAAATGCCTTAATCGTCCAGTCGAGTAAGACGAATCAACAAGGTGAGGGTGTGGCGTTGTATATCGGGGATCGGACAAGGCAGATGATACGGCACTACTGCACTGAAGCAAACATAACCACAGGGACTTTATTTCGTCGTATCGTGCGGGGTGATCATATCCAATCCACGAGGCTCACAGTCAATGGAGCTCGCTACGCTATCAAACAATGGGCTTCTGTCGCTGGCATTGATGGCTTTATCTCGGGGCATTCGCTTCGTGTGGGGGCTGCGGTGTCTTTATCTCAAGCGGGGGCGTCTGTTGTGGAGATGCAACAAGCGGGCAGATGGAAATCTCCACAGATGCCCGCTCATTATGCACGGGTAAAAGAAGCGAGTAAAGGGGCTGTGGCTCGGTATCGGTATAAAAAGGGGTAGATGGGTATATTCACCAAAAGAATCGCACCAGGGGCGAATATGGACATCAAATGTGGTAGATCCTCTTATTTCCCCTTCTGCTTATCGATGCGTTTATCGATGCGAATGTCAAAGTGTTTGCGTCCACTTTCCCACTGGATAAAGCCACCGACTTCTTTGTGTTGATGCCTCGAGTGGAAATAAATGGTCACGGTTCGATGGTTTTGTTCCCATCGGACTTCATACCCTTCATACCCACCTGTGTCCATCCATGCGCTGACTTGCGTATGGCGTGGCACTTGGGAAAACTCTATAATCACTTGCCCTTCATACGGGTAGGATTTGTATAGCTTCTCAATGACGCCACTTGAAATGCGAACAATCTCCGCAGGGAGAAACGGATGCTCGTGGTTATGCTCATGCTCGTGGTCATGAGGTAGTAACTCATGCTCGTGTGGCAGTAGTTCATGTTCGTGGCTACAACCTGCTATGATGAGAATAACGGTGATTATGCTGAATACAAGACTTTCAACCTTCTGGTTATCAACCAGAAGGTTAGAAGTCATTTTGAAACTCATGCGTTCCTCCTCAGAATTTCATCAAGTTGTTGTTTGATGCGTTTGTTTTCGCTTTCTCTACCGTCGCAATATCCGCAGAAGTAAAACCAAACACCAAAAAAAACAATATTCATTAGGTCCCCCCGATCAATATCAAGCCATGGGTCAATAATCCAAAGTAGTGTGCCGAGTGTCAGAATGATGCAAAGCCACCCTATGATGGTAGCTGCGATTGAATCTCTATTGCACAATTCATCATGGATGATTAAACAAACAGCCCCCAAAACACCACTAAAAAGACTAATAAAAACTGGAAAACCCATGAAAACGGGTCCTGCATACCTTTCAGGCATATCATCCATATCATCAACGATAAAATCCCAGACCGCATCGATAAACCCAAGTAGTGGGCCGACCACATAAACGATAATCGCGTAAAGTCCGCAGAATGCTATCGCGACGAAAAGCCCCTCTATGATGCTGATGCCACCTTCGCTTTCATCTCTATCAAATTTCTTGCCGCTCAACATTTAATGATTCTCCTTTCCATCGCCGAATAGAAGCAACATCGCTGAGCGACTCCGATAGTTGCGGAGTTGTTCGATTTCTCCTCGCTCATGCGGCTTCACGAAGGTTTTGCCATCGTTGAAACGGATACCAAACTCTTGGGCGTTCTGGGTGGCTTCATCGCTTGCCTGATGTCCTTCAGGTAATCGACGGATGTGACCAGATACCAAATGTGGGCTGAGGGTCACACGGGCTTGATGCTGCACCTTCTTGGTATTCTGATATACACTCAGATTGTAAGAAAAGCGTGGAATGAAGGTATAATCCTTCGTGATCACCATCTTCCGTGCTTTACCCTTGCCTTTGCGTTCTCTGCGCTTGTCGGTGCGTTTCTGATACACCTGTTGCCGTGCTCGTTGCTCGAGCACCCAAAAGTCACGGACAATCGAAGCGCACAAGAGAATCAAGAACGCTTGGATGCCGCTGTCGATTTCGACGGGTGCAAACGAAAATCGGGCATTGAGAGGCTGTGAGTTGATTACCGATCCGATCGCTGGCTTCCAGATCGTCACTACGGGCTCGGTGTCGTCTGGTGGTGCATTAGATGTGTGAATGCGACAGACGACGCAATCATCAAACTCATGCAAAGCGATGTGATGCAGATTCGGATGACTCAGCAAAACCTCGCTGCGAGGGCGGATCGCAAAATGCTGAGATCGTAAGCCAGCGGTGATCAGCTCGTCAGCAATATCCGCGGCTCGCTCGGGTGCTGCTTTGATGAAAGCGTTGAGCGGCTCAAGATCGTTTTGTGCTTTTGACAGATGAACGCTGTTGAAATCGTCAAGATCTGCCTTCGTTTGCTCGTAGATCATGCCGTTTGCTTCGATCAATCTCGACATCTCAAAGTCGCTTGGAAACGCATAAGCAGAATGCCGAAACTCGATATCTGCAGGGTTTTCAGCGACAAAGGCGGTTTCCCATCCTGAATTTGCACGCTTTATCTCAAGCGTCACTGGGTAGTTGAGATGCTCCCAGATAATCATCTTGTTCTGCCTGAGCTCGGATCGTGCTTCATCGTCTCTCAGGGCGCGAGAGCGCATTTGTCTAACTCTGTCGAGTCTGTTCATTTTGACTCCTTTCCGTGCTTTATGCACAAGTCAAGGCTGAGATTCCAATCGACAAGGATTTCGACATCCTCATCGCCGTGTTCCAAGACCTCAAGCGCACGCGGCCCGCGCGTGCGATATGCTTGATGCAGCATCTTCACATCCGATCGGAATATTTCCCGGACTTGCTCGACAGCTTCTGATTGATCTGTGGGATCGGTTGCAGCGTATAGCAAATCGTGGTAGTTGGTTTCGATTACCCCCTCAGCCATGCCAAACATGCGTTCTAGGAATAACATTGCATAAACGGCAGCGGCTGCAACGTGCATGATAAAATCGTAGTGCACGCCGAGAGCAATACCCACCGTGGCACCTTGTGCAACCAGCGTGTGAGCATCAAACTCAAATGAATACCGATCATCGGGCATAATCGATTTATACTTGCTGCCCACGGCAAGGAAGATGTATCGATCATCACCCGCTATCCAGTCGTTGCCAAATCCACGGCCTTTCGGTCGTAGACAGCCGTCCGCGAGGATCTGCTGATACGCGATCTCATGCGTGATGTGCTTGGCGTTTCTCATGCGTTGTCCCTCCACTCTTTCAGCCATGCTCTGGCAGTGACGACATGCACGCCGATGACTTGACTGATAATCTGGCTCTGCTTGTGGCGTGGCGTGGATGCTCTTATGCTTTCCCACAAATCGCGGGCATGATGGTATTTCCGAGCGCGTCCCCGCTTGCGGCCTGTGAAATCTCTCGGACCATCATAATTGAGCGCATCCAGTTCGGCTTGGAATGCGTCTGATTTCACGAAGCGCCTGACCGATCGGGGCGTCATCATGAGAATGTCTGCAAGCGCGTCCACACTGCTTTCTTTCACGAATGCAGCGGCGGCTTGCTTAATCTGATGTTGCGTAATCATGCTGTTTTCCTTTCAAAATCAAGGTTGTGCTGCGGTGCAGACATTGTTCAGCCGGATATGTCGCACTGCGGCGGAGTGCTCGAGGCGCGGAAGATAGCCGCCATCGCAGATTCACACTATGCGGCATTCGCTCCGCACAATCCTAACGGGGAGGTGTCCTACGCTGCTGCCGTTCAACTCGCCGCGTGCGTCCCCAACTTCCTGACATTGGAGCACTTTCCGCCTGAACCGTGGCGCTTCGACGTTTGCATAAATCCGATGGTCGTCAAGGATGGCTGGCTCGAGATCCCAAACCGTCCGGGATTGGGCGTCAAATTCAACGAAGACGCTGCGCTGGAACATCCCTATGAACCCATCGATCTTTATAACCTACACCGTCCGGAGATGCAACTGAAGGCACCTAGATACGCCGACAAACTGCGGTGATATACCAGATTCACCCATATCAAAAGAAAATGCAAAACGCTAAGAACCTGTTTTAAAAAGACTCCCCAAGGATTAATGTTTACGTTTAGTCATTGGAGAGGTCCATACTGAACCAATGAAAGGCATCAACATGACCCCAATAAACTCTCCTACGGAATGGTGTACATTGCTTCCATTTAGATGGTGCCTGTCCCCACCGCTGTAGTTGCCCGATTCATCGGGCGTTGGCAACAGCGTCCAAGGGTGATAAATCGCCGAACGACAAGGCTTTGAGCCTTCAACTGTGTAAATCCTACAGTCTCTTAGAACAGCGAGAGGATATCAAGCTGTATTTGACATACTCCCACACCCTAAAGGGTGGGGATTCTTATCCGTCCTTTAAGATGTTGAATTGCTCTATCAACAAAGTGAGCTCCGATTCTATCGGAGAGCGACGACCTCTCCTGAGAGGGTAGCTGCCCCACCCGATGGATATTGATTGCCGCGTTGCGATCTCTATCTAACTGACGGGTGCCCATAAATTAGTAGGCACATTCCGTGTGCCGCAAACCCCACAACCGTTATGGCCTATGGCTTGGCTAACACGCAACTGCTATTAAACTCTCAACTCGAACTTGCCCCACCGCCCCACTGATCTTCATACCCGTCGGTCAGGCGTCCACGCGTAATCTGACTTGAGCACTCCTCACATAAATCACCCTGTTCGTAGTAGCGCAATTCATTGCGCGTTTGTCCCTATCCGTGTCCTCCGCTAAAGCCGCAATTCAGACAATACTTATGAGCACTCCTCATCTAACTATGGGGGGTAACAAGAGAGGCAGGGACGGTCCTATGACCGTTGAATCCTATGCACGAAAACATGGCATCAATCTAGAGACAGTCAGGCATTATATCCATCTGGGTAAACTCAAAGCCCGCCGTGTCGGACATCAATATGAGATAGACCCATACGACACAAACGACAACAACAACGACAACATACACGACAACATACAACAGATCCTTTCAGAGAAAGACACTCAGATTAAACAGCTCTCCCAGCAGAATGAACGCTTGACCCAGCTCCTCGCCATACAGACCCGCCAGAACAGCCAACTGTTAGCACAATTACCCCCGCCCCGCCCATCGTTGACGGAACGCATCGGGAAACTATTGACGAAGCTAAGAACTCACGAGGCATAAAAAAAGGGGGTATCCTCGGACTTCCGAAGATACCCCCTTTCTGAATTGCGTTTGCTAATCTAAAAGTGCTACGCACGGACTAAACGCCGTAATAGCCTAACAACTCTACCTATCAAATTAAGATAAACAATTAAAAAGCAAACAACAACTAGAGTGCTAAAAATAACTATCTCCAATTTATTCGACCCCTTTAGAAATCCGCCGAACATTAAGCCTAAAAAAAAGGTCAATGCTAATTGTATGGGCCCTTTAAGGTGGCGGCGAATCTGAGTAAACCAGAGACAGCCGCTGAGTAAGCCGCAGATTATCAATGCGACGATAACAATATCCAAAGCTCTTCCTTTCAGTTGTTGTTTTGTGACGAAGAACTAGGACCGCAGGGGCAGGAACCGTAATTCCATGTATTACCCGCACAATCACAAGAAGTTACATTGCGAGTATGAGCAATCTCACACCGCGATCCATTACCACAGTTTCGGGTGTTTCGCTCGATACATCTATCGAGGTCTCTTTGCTTACTGTTTACTTTTTTCCGTGCATTATTTTCAACCTGTTTTGCCCAAACGACAGCTGCCGCAAAAGCAGCAATATTTACTTTTTCTTGATTAGTCATTGGACGCGTTTTTCCAGTCACATTAACAACTCGGAGCGTTCAGCGTGATGTGCCTCCATTTTCTCATTATACAAAGCGTAAGCCTCTTGCCACTCCCTAAGCCGCCTTGCATCTTCTATAACTTCAGGCGATACGGGGTTAGAGTCAGGCACTCTTCCGTCATCGAGTGCAACAAGCTCCGACAAATCATCAGGGCAACACTCTTCAATGAGCAAGGGACTAGCGTCGTCATCTAACATCTGAGGTTCTTGATTCGATAAAGCTGTCACGGGGGCACCCCGCGCAACATCCGCCACAAGGACAGCACGAGGGCCTGGCTCCGGCACTTCATAAACTCTTACCTGTTGGACAGGCGTATTCATATCGTAGGCAACATACGCACCAATTCCAATGAGTAAGAGAATAACAACCGAAGCCACTGCTATCCTAAACCTTCGGATATTCATCCTTACCTCCTTCCGCGTTATCATCGTTTCTCTCTGCAAACAGAAAAAGGGCTACAGATGGGGATAATCCCGAATCGCGCAGCCCTTTGTTTTAGGTAGAAACGGATGGCTTAAAGGGTTATACTATTGGCGATTGTTAGGTGAACCAACGCCTAATCAATCAAGAGCGATTCGAGGCTGACTCTCGTATCGTTTCGGGAGCTCCGAGTATCAGGCTTGGGGCTCCCATAAACGAAACGATTGACAGGGTTTGTTAGCCTGACAGCAGCCGACAAAAACCTACCAATCATATACCATTATAAACGATTTTGAAGACGGTGTCAACAAAAAAGACGCAATAAGCCCCTAATTTGCCCCCGACAAGTCGGGATGCAAGCACCTGTACGGCGTTTTTTTTCCTTAATATACCCATCTACCCCTTTTTATACCGATACCGAGCCACAGCCCCCTTTTCCGCTTCTTTGACCCGTGCATAGTGCGCCGGCATCTGTGGGCTTTTCCACCGACCCACTTCTTGCATCTCAACAACAGACGCCCCCGCCTGAGCAAGCGAGACAGCAGAGCCGACACGAAGCGAGTGCCCAGAGATAAAGCCTTCGATACCAGCGACGGAAGCCCATTGTTTGATAGCGTTGCGCGCCCCATTAACCGTGAACCTCGTGGATTGGATATGATCGCCCCGAACAATACGACGGAATAATGCCCCAGTGGTAATACCCGCCTTATCACGGTAGAGCCTTATCATCTCCCTTGTCCGATCTCCGATATACAGCACCACGCCTTCACCTGTCTGGTCTGTCTTACTCGACTGGACGCTGAGCGCATTATCAGTCATATTCTCGATGTTGACCGTCACCGCTTCACTGATACGAAGTAAGCAATCACTCATGATATGTTAATGAATTCATTTTCTCGTACGTAACAGCTCCCAAAAAAACTTGCAACGAAAAATCGGATTAGGTATAATCAACCGCTACAAGGGTTTCAATCGTCGGATGAGATGGTATTGTTGTGTGAAGAGCTTTGGAGAAAGGATTCGCCCGCTATGCTTGATGTCGAAATTATCGATGCCACCGAAATTGAAAAAGCAGCTGCTATCTTTCAACGAGATGGGTTTGTCCCCATCAAAGACGCGCTCAATCCCGAACAGCTTGCGTATGCCCAATCGGGCGCAGCCCGCGTTATCGCCCAGCAAATGAGGGACATTCCACTTGAGGACGCAAACCGAGGGTATGCTCGCTACTCCTTTGGGTCTCAACTTCATCATCCGGAGTGGGTTCAGCTTATCGATCTACCGACCATTCTGCCAATAGTGGAAGCAATTTGGGGGAGTTCCGATTACATCTGTTCCGGCGGCGGTGGTGATTACTCTACCCCCGGCGCGAAAGAACAACACCTGCACGCCGATATCAGGGATGTTTTTAAGGATCCCTTGGGTCTAGTGACAATCCACGATGTACCGACACCATATATCGTTGTAAATTTCCTGATGGTTGAATTCAAAAAAATCAACGGTGCTATCCGATTTGTACCGGGTACCCACCGGACTCGTCAGCCAGTGCCGACGATGGAAGAGGAACCTGACCGTATGAAGCAGTCAATTATCTGTGCCCCAGCCGGAACGGCACTCATCCGGGATGTGCGCTGCTGGCATGGCGGCACCGCCAATAATTCGGTTGAAATTCGACCGATGACCAGCGTTGGATATTTCGCACCTTGGTTCCGTTTGCCAGATCTGCGTCCCTCGATCCCACGTGCGCTTTATGAAACGCTGTCTTCGCGGGGCAAAGAATTGGCTCGATTAATCGTTCAACCCAATTGACGTTGTTGTTGACCCCTATTTTGGTTTACTCCCAAGCGACGGCGGCTGATTGTTTGTGACGACCTCGGCGACAATGACTTGGGCTATCCTTCCACGGTCAAACTGGGAGATCGCCTCGTAACGGCATATTACAGGGCACCACGACAGTGGAATGCGCCAAATTTTCGTGGCGAGGGCACTTTCGCCCGTGCGTTGCTTTACAGTGAAAGCGCGTTGGTGGCGGCGATTGTGTGAAACCTAATACATTTTTCGCCCTGCTGGGGCTAAAGCAAGGAGGAGTCCAAAATGAAAGACGAAGATAAAGCGAGAGCACAACTGTTTGATGAACTGATGGAAATCCGTCAGCGTGTTGCGGAGTTAGAACAGGCGGGAGCACGGTATAAGGGCACTTTGGAAAATTTGGAACAGTCGGGGAGGACCTATTACGATCTCTACGATAACGCACCGGATATGTTCGTTTTCGTGGATGCCAGGACAGCTAACATTATTCGGTGCAATCAGACGGTGGTCGAGACGCTAGGCTATACTAGAGAGGAGATTATCGGTCATTCCATTTTCGAGAGGTATCATCCAGATTGTATTAAAGACGCACACAAGGTGTTCCAATCCTTTGTGAAAACAGGTGAAGTCCATGATGCTGAACTTGTATTAAAACGAAAAGATGGGAGCAAAATTTATGTGAGCTTGAACGTTTCATCGGTTCGTGATGAAGAAGGAAATGTCCTTTACGGCAGATCGGTGTGGCGTGATATCACCCGGTATAAGCAGGCGGAGACAGCACTCCGGCGGAGCGAAACGCGATACCGTACCCTTTTTGGCGAATCGAGAGATGCTGTTTATATGAACACCCGCGAAGGCAAAATCCTTGATGTCAATCAAGCAGGGTTAGATTTGCTTAGCTACCCCCGTGATGAATTAATCGGAATGAACGTTCGGAAGTTATATGTCCATCCCGAAGATCGGAGTGTGTTTCAGCGGGAGATTGAGCGAAAGGGATCGGTGAGAGATTATGAATTGAAATTCCGGAGGAAGGATGGAACGCAGATAGATTGTCTAGTGACTTCAACGGTGAGGCGCGCAGCTGACGGGACGGTGATAGGATACCAAGGCATTATCCGCGACATCACCGAGCAGATGAAGGCAGAAAAGGCACTCCATGAGAGCGAGCAGCGATTTCGCCAACTGGCGGAAAATTTACGAGAGGTTTTCTGGTTAACTTCTCTTGATGGGAGCCAAATCTATTTTATTAATCCGGCGTATGAGGAGATTTGGGGTCGCAGCTGCGAGAGTCTGATAGCGCAGCCGGAGTCTTGGTTAGATGCTGTCCACCCGGAGGACCGGGAGGAGGTCATGGCCAACTTCGAGAAACAGAGCCGTGGGGAGTTTGTCGAGTATGAGTATCGGATCGTGCGCCCTGATGGCGAGGTTCGCTGGATTGAAGCGCATATTTTTCCGGTCCGAAACAAAGAGGGGAAAATTTACCGCTGCGCGGGAAGCGCACAGGAAATCACCAAACGTAAACGAGCGGAGGAGCTTGCTGAATCGCAGCAGCAACAGTTAATTCAGGCAGACAAAATGGCATCGCTCGGTATTTTGGTCTCCGGAGTCGCACATGAAATCAATAACCCGAATAACTTCATCATGCTTAACGGAGAAATCCTCGCCATGGCTTGGCAGAATGTCATGCCCATCCTCCAAAAATACTATGAAGAGAATGGCGATTTTCTGTTAGCAGGAATGCCTTACACCCGGGCACACGAGAAAATCGGCCAATTGATTTCGGGAATATCAGAGGGTGCCGCGCGTATTGGGAAAATTGTCGAGGCATTGGGCGGCCTTGCACGTCGGGATGCGGGCGATCTAGATCAGCCGGTTGACCCCAACGCAGTCGTCGAATCCGCAATGGTTATCGTGAACAATCTGATTAAAAAATCAACCCATCACCCCTTTGTGGAATTGGAAGAAAATCTACCCAAAATTCGGGGAAATTCACAGCAGCTTGAACAGGTTATCATCAATTTGATAACCAATTCGTGCCAAGCACTCCAATCCCCCCAAAAGAGCCTGTTTGTCTCAACATCTTATAACGAAAAGTCGGACCTGATTACCATTAGAGTGCGAGATGAGGGAGAAGGGATTCCCCCTGAAAATTTGAATCACATCATCGAACCCTTTTTCACTACCAAGCGGGACACCGGCGGCACAGGGTTAGGTCTGTCAGTTTCTTATAATATCGTGAAGAACCACGGGGGACATCTACACTTCACTTCAAGATTTGGCAAAGGCACAACTGCCACTGTCATGCTGCCCGTTTCTCGGCGGATTATGCTGGATTAGGTTTTAATTTTTTTATCTGAAAAACAGTAGTAACAACATGCTCCTTTATCCAATGAGAAAATCAACGACTGAACGTCGTGCCCTCACTTTTGGAATGGAGATGAGCGCATGAATTCAACCGCTTTTCCTGCTCTCCCTGTTTTACTAGTAGATGACGAGGCACAGTTCCTCTTCAGTGCTAGCTTAAGTCTGAATTCGGAAGGCATTGATAATGTTATACAATGCCAAGATAGCCGTAATGTTATGTCAATTCTTTCCGCAGGGGACTTTTCTGTCGTTGTGTTGGATATGCTGATGCCCCATCTATCGGGTTGGGATCTGCTTCCAATGGTTGTAAAAGATTTCCCAGAGCTCCCAGTAATCATCATCACGGCGGTCAATGAAGTCAAAACAGCCGTTGACTGTATGAAAGAAGGGACTTTCGATTACTTGGTAAAACCTGTGGACAAAGTGCGTCTGGTAACAACGGTCCGGCGGGCGATAGAGGTCAGGGGGTTACGCGATGAGAACACACGTCTCAGGGATTATCTCCTTTCCAATAAGCTGGAGCAGCCTGATCTTTTTTCCGAAATTATCACCCAAAATCCTGTCATGCGATCTACTTTCCAATATATCGAAGCTATCGCCGAAAATGCACTACCAGTGTTGATTACTGGAGAAACCGGTGTGGGTAAAGAGTTAGTCGCCAAAGCCCTCCACCGACTCAGTGGACGAACCGGTGAATTAGTTACGGTCAATGTGGCAGGTTTGGATGACCACCTGTTCGCAGATACCCTCTTCGGACATAAAAAGGGGGCTTTTACTGGGGCAGATGCAGCGCGTAACGGATTGGTTGATCGAGCTTCCGGAGGGACTCTCTTTCTGGATGAGATAGGAGATCTCAGCATAGAATCGCAGGTCAAGTTGTTGCGCCTTTTACAGGAAGGGAAGTACTATCCGCTGGGTGAGGATGTGCCAAAATTGACCGATGCGAGGATTATCGTTGCAACGAATCGGGACATTGATGCGTTAACGAAAGCGGAAACATTTCGCAGAGACCTGTACTATCGACTTCAAACACATCATATTCACCTGCCGCCGCTTCGTGACCGACGGGAAGATTTGCCCTTACTGATCGAACACTTTCTGGACAAAGCGGCGGAACAGTTTGGCAAAAATAAACCAACGCTCCCCGCAGAGTTTTCTACGCTGCTTGAGGTTTATCACTTCCCCGGTAATATACGAGAACTGGAGAGCATGATTTTTGATGCAGTCAGCAGACATAAGCGCGGGGTGCTTTCTATGAAATCCTTTGAAGCTAAAATTGGGTGCCAAAATCTCGTGAATCAAGCAGATGAAGCCGACAATGGTCGAGAAAATCCGCTTCCATTCACAGATCTACTACCGACTTTAGATCAATTACCCACCTTGAAAGATGCTGAACAGTCGTTGATTATGGAGGCTCTCAAGCGTTCCGACGGAAACCAGACTATTGCCGCCCGGCTGTTGGGGATGTCAAGACAGGCATTGCACAATCGGTTGAGCCGCGGGCGCAAGTCTATAGCACACTGAAGTCAGCCATCAACAAATTTTATGCGGGTGATGCAGTGTGGGGTCAGCTCATGATACTCGACTTCGGAAATCCGCGCCTCGTTTTTGATATAGGTCAGCAAGGAATAGGCCATCTGCGTTGCAAGCCGTGCCAGCCCACGATTCCGATTCTGACTTTTTGGGCGTCCATATTATTATCCTTCACGTAATGCTACCGTTTCTAATCCTCATCGTAGTCGTGGTTATCCTCTGCCCGGTCTTGCGGCACATATCCCACCTTTCGACGAGCGTTTTCAATGTCTACCCAACGTAAATCGTTGTTTGACATACCGTAGAAAATCTCAAATCGTAAGCTATCATCCGCATTGATACACCGCTCGATAATCTGGCCAACGTCCCGCTGGCTCACGTAGATGTCTGCGCCCTGCGGTGGACGGGGACGGTCGCGTTCGACTTGACCGATACGGACGCAGATACACGACATTTCATGCTGATGTGCGTAGGTCCGTGCCAAAGACTCTGTCCAAACTTTGGTCGAACCATACAAACTTCTCGGCTCTGCGGGTGTGTCTGGAGTGATCATTTGAACATCGTCGGGTATGTCGGCGTGTCGCCGTTCCATCATCGCCCTGTACGGTTCGCTCTCACGATGTCCCTGGGAGACCATAATACTGCTGGCGGCGACGATTTGCCGAACCCCGGCCTCCCGGCACGCTTCAAAGACGTTATAAGTCCCGATGATGTTATTGTTCAGTAGACTCCCCCAGTCTCCGCTGCCCGGATCGGCGGCGAGATGCACAACGATGTCAATGCCTTCAACAGCCTGTCGGACCTGATCAAAATTAGAGATGTCGCACAACTGGAATTTATCGTCGGGAATCTCGAGCGTCCATGATTTGGGAACTCGCACAGATGGCGCGCGTTTGCAGTCGAGGGCATAGGCCTCGTATTTGTCCGGTTGTTTAAGAAGTCGCTTGTATATCATGTAGCCAATCTGCCCAGTTGCACCTGTGACCAGCACTTTCTTCAGCGAACTCATATGTTTGTCTTTCCTTTTTGTTTGATCGGATTCAACAACTTTTGGACGTTTGACGATTGTTTGTCCTTAAACATCACCCATTCACGACATCGAGATGGCCACGAATCGGTGGAGGTTGCAGCATCCGGTTTTGCCTTTCTGTCAACTCACCATACCAGCTCATGTCAGGATATTTACCGTTCCAAGCTGCATAACCTGGACCGTATTTTTGACATACTTCCCAGCCTAAAGGCTTGGGATTCTTACTTAATTCTTTTAGACTTAGAATTCCAGACGTCAGCGTGTGTCTCAATCGTTTTTTGCAATTCACGGTTGCCGTGATGGCTATACGTCTTGAACTTGTAGGTTTTCATCGGAGAGTCCTTCTATCCTTCTTACCTATTTCACGAGGGTGTGGGAGATCCTATCGTGCGATAGGGGTGAAAATCTCCCACGAAAGACAAGACAAGTATACCCCATTTCACAGGCGATCTAAAAAAAAGCGAAAGCCGGTTGTTAGGCATTGCCTAACAATCTTGCTTATATCCCAAGCATAAATGCTTGGGCTTTACGAGCTAAAGCCCCTATCGGGTAAACATTATTAGCGAATTGCCCGTAAACATTTTAAATATTTGAATTCATACGCTCTAGCAAAGATGGACTGGCGGGAAAAACAATAGGCCCGTGTGTTCCGTACCACGGTCAATGGTGTTTGCCCAAACTCGCTGGTAGATTCGCTTTACCGATTACGCCCACAAGTACAATCATGGTGAGTAGATAGGGAAGACTGTTGAGTAACTGGGGGGGGATGTGCCAGCGATTGGCTAGTTCCAAAGCACTCGCGAATCCGAACAGCAGGCAGGCGGCACCCGATCCGAGGGGTTTCCACTTGCCAAAAATGACCGCTGCCAATGCGACATATCCACGCCCGGCAGTCATTCCCTTGGTGAAATAGTGGGCTTCGGACGCCAAAAGACACCCGCCGGTCGCAGCGAGGAGACCACTGATCAGTACGCCGAGATATTGCTGTCTTGACCGACTGAGTCCAAGGGCATCCAGCACTTCGGTGGATTCACCTGCTGCACATAAGCGGAGCCCCAACACTGTTCTGAACAGGATAATCTGACTGATAATCACAAGGATAGGTATCAGATATACAACGAACGAATACGATCCGATTAGTGGCAAATCCCAATGGTTCAAGCCCTCCACCCGCCGAGAGGTCCCACTGCGTCCGAGAAATTCTGTAATACCAATTGCCAGCAAGTTGATTGATACCCCGCTGACAATTTGGTCCGCCCGGAAAGTAATAGATGCGAGCGCGTGGAGCAGCCCCATCCCGCCGCCGAGACCGATGCCAATGACTAATCCGATCCACGGGGAAGCAGACGCATGTGTCCCAATCACATAGCCAAATGCGCCCATAAGCATCATGCCTTCGAGTCCGATGTTCACCACGCCAGACCGTTCCGAGTAGACACCACCGAGTGCCGCCAAAGCCAATGGTGCTGACATACGGACTGTCGTCGGGAGGAGCTCGATAAGCATTATTGGAGTTTCCTTTACTGATGCGTGAAATCTCAGAGTGCTGTAGGTTGGGTTAAACGATAGGGAAACCCAATGCCAATCAACCAATCACGTTTCACGTTACTGGCACAGGTGCACTTTAATTGCCCCGGAACGCTTATCGGCAGAAATCTTAAAAGCTTCAGTAACCTCCGTCAGTGGGAACCGATGGGTCACCAGTGCTGTCGCATCAACCCTACCCGACGCGATAAGTTCGATGGCAGCCTCAAAGTCGGTGTCCATGCCGGTGTAACCGTAACAGTTGGAGCCGGTAACAACCGCCTCCGATCCAACGATCCGTCCCAAGTTCACCTTTAGCGGTTCGTAATATCCTGCGACAAGGACAACGACCCCACGGCTTCTGACCATAGCCATTGCATCGTCGAAGTTGTGCCCACCACCAACGGTTTCAATCACAGCGTCCATCCCACGCCCACCGGTGATGTCCTTCACATACTCCGTGGGATCGGTTTCGCCGATGTGCACCACATGGTCAGCCCCCAGTTTCTTTGCAAGTTCAGCTTGCTGATCATACTTGACCGTGATGAGTGTCTCTTTGACACCCGCTGCTACCGCCGCTGCCAAGGTGTATTGTCCGATTGTTCCTCCACCTATAACTGCGACGCGATCTTGATAGGTCGCCCGCGCCTGTCCGACAGCACGGTAAGAGACTGCGAGCGGCTCCACCAAGGCCCCTTCCTCAAAACTCATGCTCTCCGACAGCTTGAAAAGGCCCGAAGCGTGAGCGGTAGTATACTCCGAAAAGCCACCGTGTGTGTTGTGCGAGACCCATTGGCGTTCCAGACAGTGGTTATAGTAGCCTTTCCGACAGTAGACACAATTCCTACAGTGTGAGAAACATTCGATAGTGACCTTATCGCCCGGTTGGAGTGTCGTAACACCTTCCCCAAGTTCAACAACTATCCCGCACGTTTCGTGACCTGCAGCGAGGGTATTGGATTGACCCCAGTGACCAAAATAGCTATGGAGATCACTACCGCAGATGCCTGTACACCTGGTGTCGATCGTAACATACCCCGGTTCAGGCGGCTTTTTCTCAACTTCTTGGAGGTCTATCTGTTCGATGCCAGTATAAATCGCTGCCTTCATTGTATTCATAGCCGTTTCTCCCTCGATTCCGCCTATGCTCAAACAATTGCTCGTTACCTTTTAGGTTTGACGGATGAACTTTTGCATCCGAGCGTGCTCTCCCAACATCACTTCACCCATGTAGAGGTCGCCGTACGAATCCATCCAGAGACCGTGAGCACCACCGAGAAACTCGCCCGGTACTTCACTCGATTCTGCACCGCCCCATCGGGTCATTAGTTCGCCCTCTAACGTATAGATGAGGAACTCATGATCTAATCCAGCGACATAAACCACCTCATCGTTGGGATCAAAGTAAATTGTGTTAGGTTGTGGGACATCAGTCCATTCGGTCAAGTAATTTCCATCTGTATCGAAAATTTGGAGGCGGTTATTTGAACGGTCGCAGATCCAGACCCGATCCTCTCTGTCTATGCGGACGCAATGTGACAAAGCAAATTGCCCAGGTCCAGTGCCGCGCTCACCCCACGACAGCAGCAGTTCGCCATTGGGCGAATACTTGTGGACGCGTGCATTGCCGTAGCCATCTGAGATGAACAACTCGCCGGTGGAGGCAATTGCCAGATCGGTCGGAGAATTGAAGGGATCACCATCCGCCGGGGCAGCTTCGCCGGGCGTGCCCAATGTCATCGTGAGTTCCCCATTTCGATTGAATTTGAAGACACAGTGGTTGCTATTGTCAGTGCAATACACATTGTCTTCAGCATCGATGTAGAGGCCGTGCGCCGCTTCGGGAGGGAGAATGCCGCTGCCCCATGTCTCCAAGAAATTACCGTCCCGATCGAAAACCGCCAGTGGATTTTCACTACGAGAGTAAACAAAGACCCGATCTTGTGAATCGGTTGCCACTGCCGGAATCCAGCCCCACTTCCAACCGTCGGGCGTTTTGTCCCAATTTTCTGCGACTGTGTATCTATATTTACCTGTACCAAATACCATGCTGTATACCTCCAGATGCTTTTTTCTATCGTGTAAGGCCCCTTAAAATCTTGAGTGCTAGTTTAGAAAATACAGGAAAACGATTTTCTTGTCAAGCCAAAAATTGCTTTCGATTTCGATCGACAAATCTTTCGATCGATTGTATTATAGAACTGTGTATTCAAAACCTTTTATTTCACCATTAGCCTTTTCTGTTTTCAACAACGTTTTGGTGCATAATTGACCTAATGAATGACAAGAGGGCCAATAGGCAGAACGTTATCTTTTGCAGTAGGGGTTGTAAGACGTGAAAAGGATCTATTGTTATTGAGTTAATCTGAAATTAAATTTTCCCACGAAAGGATTTTATTATGGTTAAGCCAAGAAATGTAAATTTTCGGAAATTAAGTGTGTTTTTTATCCTCAGTTTGATGTTTACTGGGGGGGTGTTTATTAACGAGGCCGCGCCGCAGGGCGTGATATTTTCGGACCTGATGAGTTTCCGCTTTGACCTGCCCGCCGATCCCGTTGAGGTGACTCCACTCGCCGATATTCAGCCTGGCCGCACTTACGTACTGAAAGCTTATTATACAACGCACAACAAAGACAAGAAGGCAGGGTTTCGGTTGGACATCCCACCCGAGCTTGAGTTGGTGAACCCGAGAGACTTGATGTACATCCGGCTGCGTGCTTTCCACACAGCTTATAGCACACGTATAACTGATGCTCCACATGTACCCGATGCTGCAGATCCAGATGATGGTTGGCGAGTTAACAACACTTCCAATCTCACCACCTACACCCTGGCCAGGTGGCACGCCGACGGTCCCCCGTATGCAGAAAACGACGGGGTGTTTTACGGCAATCCAGGCTCGCCACATACGATAAGTTTTACTGAGGGGTCTGAAGGATCTTGGGGTGATACAGGTGTATTCGTTAAAGGAAATCGGATAACAATCAGATACTCAGCTGACGATTTTGAAACTGTGGTTCCAATGAACAGGCGCAGAACTGATGCACATAAAGCGGATGCTCCGGTAGTAAGACTTAACTACCTAATCACCTGTAGGGTACGTTTCCCTGTCAAGCCCATTGAGTCTACCTATAGATTCGAGTACGAGGTCAACGCCCCAGGAGAATCAGGCGCAGATAACTGGAGGAGGCTGAACACGGATTCCCTATTAGTAAGCGATCTCCCGCAGCGCCACCAGGATGACGGCTTTACTGTTGTTACTGCAACACCGGGAGGCAACGAGCGAGGCAACCCGCCGGGACGCACGATATTTCAGCCCCCGACCCATGCGCCCGTCTATGGAACTCATGGCGGGGATAACTTGCCCGCTGGTCTTAGTGTTCACCAAAATATTGAAACCAACAGACAAACAGGCACCGACAGTCCCGACCACTTTTATGTAACAGTTCCGGGCAGTGCAAGTGTAGTACAAGTAGGTTGGGGTTTCCGAGAAGAGGCTGATGCTGAGCCTCCAGAGATTGTTGATGCTACTGATGTGAATATCACTGGAAGCACGCTTCCGCTTGCTGCTGGCAGTCTTCGGAACGTTCTGAAATTTACCTACAGACCAACAGCTGATAACATGTCTGGTGGTCGCTTTCGGATAGCGTTTCCAGCCGGTTGGGAGGTGTCTAACAAGTTTCTATCGGTCATGGATGGTGACACAGAAATATACAAAACGGATAAGGATGGCACCGTCTCAGGTACTGCCACGGATAGGGTGGACTTTGAAGCGGCCAAGCGGATAACCGTCGCTCTCGATTCAGCGTGGGGGCCCCAGCGGGGTAATAGAGCCCTCATCATCCAATTGGGTGATGTAACGGCTCCGATTCCTTCTCATCTGCCTAATACGGACAACCGGGGTACTACTGATGATGCCGATGATGATATTGCGTATGCTACCGATGAATTCCTATGTAGTGAGAGTACCCGGAATGATGTGCTTGGCCTGTTACCCCCATCCAGTTATCCGGTTGTCAGGGTTGGCAATATCATAGGAGGGGGTACCGACCGTGACCCTCTCGAAAGAAAGCTGACAATTGAACCGGGGCGGGTATTTCCGGGTGAGACAGATACCGAATTCACTCTCACCTTCACGGCCCCTGGGCCGATATACGGGAGTTCCCCGAAATACATCCCCGAAATACGGCAATACGGGAGTTCCAGTTCCCTAGATATATCATTTGGCCCCGCAGGCGTAGATATGGCACATTTAGGTCCACGGAACGCCCTCGTGGGTGAGGATTTTTTGGGTGAGGATTTTTTAGGGAGGAAGGTGAAACTGGCGGGTAGGAAAGTCGCAGGTGCGCCAGCCGCACTTAGTTGGGTTTTTACGCCCGGTACGGCCATGGAACCCGCGAAGCTACATATCCTCATTATGACGCTTAATAGGGGTCAGCAAGTTATTGTTTCGTATACTCGTGAGGACGGGATTGGTATCGGGACGGGTACCGGTGATGATTTTATCGCCCCGAGTATCACCGCGAAGACCACTGTCGGTTCTTCTATGCCTGCCGATGTAGCAGTCACTGGTGGGGAGTGGGTTGATGTGGCGGGTTCTGGTAAGTTGGTCTTGGAGCCAGCGTCTGTGGAGGCGGGTTCTCAACGGAGAGATATTGCCCTGACCTATACCGCCTACACCGATCTTGAGGATGCCACGCTAACGATTAAGCCGGAGGGTATTGTTCTCGATGATACCCAGAAACTCCAAACCGACACCTCGACGGACTACGGGTATGTTTCGGGTTCTGAGGGGTTAGTGGTAAACGACGGGGATACCCTTGAGTGGTCAAGTCTCGACCTTGAAAAAGGGAAAACTGTGACCGCCAGAATCCGTAGGGTCAATATCCTCGCAGAAGCCGACGAGTATAAATGGGGTGTGACGATGGCGATTGGTGCGGATGCTGCTAAGGAACTTACAGACGATCCTACCACCACCGATATTAATGAGGAACCCATCCTCTCGGTTGTGAAGACCTCAGGCGATGCAGTTCGATTTGAAGTCGACGGCACCGACACCTTCCGCGCCGGAAGTAAAGCGACTATCAATTTCAAGTTTATAGCAGATTCGACCCCCATACGGGACGGTGAGGTGCGGTTGACTATCCCGGCCACTTTGGGCAGTCCACCGACCAAGGCAGACGCAACCGCCGGTGAGGTGTCCGTCTCCGGCGATGCGAAAAAGAGCGGGGGTGCCGGGGGTATTGGTGCGGATCAGATAACCGTCTCCGGGCGCACCATCACCGTTGCAATCGGGCGGCTTGATGTCGGGGAGTCCGTCACGATTACGTATGGTGCTGAGGCTGATAGTAAAGCAGTCTTACATCATGTCGCCGGTACGGTCGAAGTGTCCGGCACCTTTAGAACGTCATCGGGTGCCAGCACCCGGACCGCTGGGACCGCCACCGTCACGCTGAGCAACGTCGAAGACGGTACGGGGACAGCACGGCTGTCGCCGGGGTCGATTGAGGCAGGGAGTAGCAATCAGGCGATTGAGGTGGTGTTCACCGCAGCCGGCACGATGGATGGCGGTGCCGTGACCCTTGAAATTCCAGACGGTTGGGGGGCACTGCAGGAGGATCCGACCAAGCGGAATTATGTGACGGTCAGAGGGGCAGGGGTCTCCTTGCTTCCTGATGATATAAACGATCGCCACGCGATAGCAACCATCGATACGCTTGCCGAAGGGGGGAGTTTCCGATTTATCTACGGGGGTGGCACCGGTTCTGATTCTGACGTCGGTGCGGAGGTTCAGGACAATGTTGGCACCGCCCAGTTCGTGATTAAATCCGATGGGGATGGCGACGGCGTTTTCGACTTCCTTACCAGCGACTTGGAACACACCGGCCGGGAGAAGATAAGAAACCCGGACAAGACGCAGTGGATTTATGAAGATGCCCCCGGTGTCTTACAAATCAAAGTGACCAGCGCGTTGGACGGGACAGGAACGGTTACATTGGATACCGCCTCGGTCCGTGCGGCGTCCGACGATGTGGTATTGGTGTTTACCTACAAACCGAGTCAGACGATTGAAGATGGGGAGCTGAAATTCACCGTCCCGTCGAGCTGGAGTCAACCGCAGGTGGAAGAGGTCAGTCTACCGGGGTATACTGAGGTGGATGGCGTGGGGCTTGGCAGCGTCACGGACGATGATAAATTCTCTGTGACCGTGCCTATCTTCTCGCTTGACAAAGAAGCCGATGGGATAACGATTACCTACGGTGCGACCGAGGCAGGGCGCGCGGTAGCTTCAGCCACGACAGGGGTTGATGCGTTTCGGTTTGCCGTTCGGGGCGGTGAAGACGGTAATCTCGCACCGATTCGAACGCAGCCGACCGTCACAGTCAACCCACAAGCCAGTGGTAAAGGCAAAGCCGTCATTGCCGTGACCGATGGGGAGGGGTCGCTTCATACCGGTGATACCGGCAGGGAGCTGACCGTGACCTACACGGCAGCCGGTCAAATGGTAGGTGGCAAGGTCCGCCTCGAGGTACCCGCCGGTTGGTCTGCACCGACGGCGGATACGGTGGAAATTACACCAGCAATCGCACCCACCTTTAGTGGTCAAATGGCTATCGTCGAAGGGGTCAACTTGAGTGCCAACGGGACGGTGACCTTTGTCTATACAGGTGATGTGCAGCCCAACGTGGGCACCGGTGTCGCCTTTGCGGTTGGAGTCCACGGGGGCGATGCAGCCGATGATTTTGACGATGTCTCCGGCGATGAGACCATGCTGACCGTCGACGTCGACGAGGCGAGACGGGGTGCCGGTTCCGGTGAGGTCGCCCCGAGGATTGTAGACGCCGGGGCGACAGGTGTGAACCTGACCTTTACCTACACTGCTGTCGGCCTCGTCAACGCGCCACGGGAATTCCGGGTGCAGGTGCCCCCCGGTTGGACTACGCCGAGCAGTGCGGCGATGGACCCTGAAAATAAGGGAACCTACACCGTGGTGCACCGGCAGATGGGGGTTGCGACGACGGTGAGTGTCGAGAAACTGACACCGGTCGGTCGAGACATGGTGGCGCGTGTGAAATTAGGTGGGCTTGAGGTCGAAGCGGGTGATGAAATTATCTTCACCTACCAAAATGCCGACGCCCCAGCCAACCGTGAGGTCTCTGAATTCGTCATGCTGTTTGATGGTCAACGGGTAGACTCCAATGTTTCGGTGCGCGTCCAAGACTCGACGCCGAGCCAACTCACACTGAGCAGTGCTGGCACCGTTTCAGCCGACGAGGGGGCGATGCCGTTAGGTATCACCGTCGGGTTGAGAGATGCCGATGGGCATGAGGTGGCGATGGCCTCCGATGTGTCGGTCACCCTGACCTCCAGCTCCGCAGGCACGTTCTCCGAGCTCGCTGAAGGGACGGGAACCGAAAGCATCACCGTAACCGTTGCAGGCGGCGAGGTCTCAGCGATGGTATACTATCAGGATTCGACCCCCGGTATCGCAACGATTACCGCGACAGCACCGGGACTGACGATGGCGAGCCAGCCGGTCACGGTCACAACCTCTGTGATAGCCATTACCGAAGGCAGCGTCACGATTGAACCTGCACTCGCGATGGCGGGTGAGACTGTCACCGTCAGTGCCATGGGCACGGCGGGTCGAACCGTCATGTTCTCCGTCGGGTCGATTGTCACCGACCACTCGATGACAGAAGTAGCGAGCGGCACCTACAGCGGTTCGTTTACCGTCGTGGCAGATCAGCACGCCGATGGTATGTATGATGTCTCTGTCAGTCTGAATGGTCAAAGTGTGATGGTGTCCAATGCGTTGACACTTGACAGCACCATGCCGACCGTGATGGCGATGGCGTCTCCTGAGACCGTGGCCGACGGTGAGCCGGTGGAAATCTCTGCGACCGTCTCCGACGCGAGCAGCATTATCTCCGTGACGGCGGACGTCTCTACGTTAGACACCACCCAAACCGATGGGGTCGCTCTGACGATGGGTGCCGATGGTTCGTATAGTGCCTCGGTCGTTGTCAGTGAAGCTAACACAGCCATTAACGGGTCCAAAACCATCACTGTAACCGCTATCGACGCCGCCGGCAACAGCGGCAGCGGCACGGCGATGGTTACGTTGGACAACATGCTGTCCTACACCTCAACGATACCGGCGGGTACGAGCCTGTTCCACGTCCCGTTGGCTGTTGAGGGGCTCAACACAGTAGGCGACCTCCGAGAGATGCTCGGCAGCGGCGCCAATCTGCTCATTGTCTATGATAGGGCGACCGATTTATGGAATAGCCGGAGCGACGATGTACCGATTACCGCAGACCTGGGTATCCTCGTTTCTATGAGTGCCGAAGCGACGGTGACTTTCACAGGTTATGCCTGGGACGACGGCGCATCAACCATTAATCTCACCGCCGGTTCTAACCTCATCGGTCTACCCGTTAACGATGCGAGACTGACCAATGTCAGCGACATTGCCGCGCTCTTTGCTACCGGCGTTGTCGCCAGTGTCGTTGTTTCAACGGCGGATGGATACAAGTCCGTTGCAGCAGCAGGCGATGTAAATGATGGACCGGTCATGGGCGATGCTGCCTATCTGGTCACAGCGACCACCGATGCAACCGCTGCACTTATCGGAACAGGTTGGAGCAACGACACTGCGGCGGCTGCACCTATCGCGTTGGTTAGCCATCAGGTTGCCGGTCAAACCCCCGTCCTGGATGTCAACGGTTCAGTCGTTGATGAGAGCACCGGAGTGGCGCAGGACGGATTCCGGGTCAAGGTGAAGAATCTCTCCACCAAAGCCGCACTCAACCGGGTGACCTCCGCAGAGACAGCAACAGGCTACAACATGACCTTTGTTGACCTGAAAATCGGTCATGCGGCACAGGTTGGGGATGTCCTGGAGATTTCAGCCGATTCACCGAGTCCGTTAATCGGTGTCCAGCCGGTGCGTCATATCGTTACGGTTGACGATGTGAAAGCCACTCGTATTGAGTTGGCAGACCTCATCGCCTATGAGATTCCGTCAGAGACGGAGCTGCTGCGAAACTATCCGAATCCGTTCAACCCAGAGACGTGGATACCGTATCGGTTGGCATCAGATGCGGATGTCGTCTTGACGATTTATGATACCGCGGGTCAGGTGGTGCGAACCCTTGATATGGGGCATCAGACCGCGGCGGTCTATGAGTCGAGAGCCAAAGCCATCTACTGGGACGGGCGAAACCGTTTCGGGGAACAGGTAGCCAGTGGCATCTACTTCTACAGCCTGAGTGCAGGAGACTTCTCTGCAACCCGTAAGATGCTGATTCTGAAGTAGCGTCCGGGCTATACATTCACTTAACATAGCTGCTAAATGTCTCACACCGAGGCATTTAGCAGCTTTTTTTTGTACGAATGATAAACCCCGTTGTATGAATCTTGACCTACGGGGTTTCTCCTTTAGATAAACCTGTGACAATCCACTACCATATCGTCCCTGAAGTTTTTCATAGCGTCTTACCTGCATTTGTGATAACATCCGAGATATTAAAAATATACCGCGTAAAGCTTTTGTACATTTTCATAGTTTATATGTGAAGGAGAATACAATGAAGACCTACCGGGTGGCGATTGTAGGACTAGGGCGTATGGGCAGTACACTTGACCAATCGATCGCGTCGGCTTCCCATGTGAGTAAACGGCTTCAAATAGTGGCAGGGGCAGAGACGATTCCAGAGCGGCGGACAGCATTCCAAGAGAAATGGGGCATAGAAACAGCTTACGAAGATTATCAAGAGATGATCGAAAATGAACAGCCCGATATAGTAGCGGTGTGTACAACAGCGACCGGTTTGCCCAAACCGGGCAGTCGCGCCCCATCAACTGCCTTTCGGGACGATGCACACGCAGATATGGCAATCTATGCGGCGAATGCTGGTGTGCCGATGCTCTTTGTCGAAAAGGCAATCTCTTGCTCTGTGCAAAAGGCTGATGAAGTGCTCGAAGCCTGCCGCACACACGGCACCGCGTTCAATACCGGTGTATTAAGACGGTTCAGTGAACGGTACAAGCGGATACGGCAGATGGTTGCGCGAGGGGATATCGGTGAACCGCAAGCGGCTGTGGTCTATGGGGCTGCTAGCCTGATGCACGTGCACATCCACTGGATGGATACCGTTTCCTACCTACTGGGAGACCCGGGGATCGCAGCGGTCCGGGGGGATTTGCTGCCTAGAAATATAAAGGTTAAGGACAACCGCCTTGAGGAGGACCCGCAGGCAATTTTTCAACTTGTTTTCGCCAACGGAATCGAAGCGTACTCCATCCCGAATGGGGGACGAGAGTATGAGATAGTCGGGACGGAAGGGACTATCCGATCGATGTGGGATGGCGCAGCTGTGACTTACCGGAGGCTGAATGACACTGATGGCTGGCCCCTAGAATGGGAAGGAGAATCATTTCCAGAAGAGACGTCGGTCAGCACAGTGGTCTCTTGCCTAGAGGACTTGGTAAACGCGTATGAGTCGGGACGCCCATCCCTGGGCAATATTGAGGTGACACACCCAATAACAGCGGCGTGTATCGCCGTGGCGGAGAGCCATCGGCAGGGTGGTCGCTGGGTAGACTTGCCGATGCAGAATCGGGATTTGTATGTGTTTCACGTGTAAAACTTGTAACTTTAATTAACCTCCCGATGCCAAGCAACCATGAATCGGAGAAACAACATGGCTTACCGTGACATCTTAGAAAAGATTCGACTTGCCTTTCCCCAACCTGTATCCGATGCTATCCATGACTCGTACTTTGTGCATTCCATTATGCGCGCCTTGGATCAGGTTGATGACCTGAAAACACATCTACCAATGCTCGGTGCCATCGTCATCGGTGATTTCGAGAAAGCCAGAGAAGCGACGTTGCCGGATACTATAGCTTCAGTTGAGGAGGTCACAGCTGAACTGGTGAGTTATCTTCAAGGGATGACCATCTTTGGGCATCCCCGGACGCAACAGAATGTTGTCCCTCCACCCACGATTCCAAGTCTGATTGGGGTACTCCTCGCTTCGCTGTATAATCCAAATATGGCTTGGGATGAATACAGTCGCTTGGTGGCGTTGGCTGAGGTCGAGGCAGTCGCTATGGCATCACAATTGATTGGATACCATCCGGAACAGGCGAGTGGTGTGTTTACCTTTGGCGGTACCGCAACGACACTCTACGGGGTGAAATTGGGTCTTGAAAAGGCTTGTCCGGGGACGCTACACAACGGTGTGCCTGGAGATGCTGTCGTGTTCGTGTCAGACGCGGGACACTACTGTGCCGCTAACATTGTCGGTTGGCTCGGAATAGGAACGAACAATCTAATCATGATTCCAACAACAACCGAAAACGAAATAGATCTCGTACAACTTGAGCAGGAAGCACGGACAACACTGGAGTGTGGAAAAAAAATTGCCACCATCATTGCGACGTTAGGCACCACCGATGCGTTTGGGTTGGACGATTTAGAGCGCATTGCGGCATTACGAGACAGACTCGTCGATGAATTCCAACTTGACTATCGCCCACACATCCACGCGGATGCAGCTATTGGGTGGGCTTGGTCTGTGTTCAACGACTACGATTTTGAAAATAACCCCCTTGGGTTTCGCCCGCGTACCGTCCGTGCCTTGGCTGGTGCATTCCGGCGCATCCAGCATTTATCCCTAGCAGATTCCGTTGGCATTGACTTTCACAAAACCGGCTTTACGCCTTATATCTCCAGCCTCGTTCTCGTCAAAAATCAAGCGGACTTGGAACTGATAAAACGTCCCCCGGGGCAGATGCCCTACCTCTATCAGTTTGGAGAGTATCGTCCCGGGATGTATACGCTTGAAACCTCGAGAGCCGGGACAGGGCCCCTTGCTGCCCTCGCCAATTTTCGGTTGTTCGGAGAACAGGGATTACAAGTCATCCTCGGTCACATCGTTGAAATGACACAACTCCTGCGTGAACATCTGGAAGGACACGAAGGCACCACCTTACTGAACCGAGAAAATTTCGGAACGGTTACACTTTTCCGCGCTTATCCAATCGGTGTTGATACCTTCTCAATCAAGAGACATGAATTTGAGGATGCCAGCTACCGCGATAGTTTGCTTGCACACAACGACTACAATCGAGAAATCTCGCAATACGTACATTCAGAAGCGATGGAGGGTAGAGGGGTTATGATTTCTCTAACAGATTGCTATCGGCGAACTCAATACGGTGAACCGATTGTTGCATTAAAGTCATTCATCCTATCCCCGTTTGTTGATGAAGCCGACGTCGAAATGGTCGTTTCAAAGGTCTTAGAAGCGAGAGGAAAGGTGAGCGGCCCGTGTTAAAAGAAAGTGCAAAACGCTAAAGGCAACCGCTAGAACATGCCCTCCGGCTCCAGACCTAAGAAAAACTGACCTGCCGTGTCATAATGCGCCATACGTCCCTGTATCTGCTGCGTGATAACATGCGCGTCCTGAAACCGGCGTTGAATTGGCTTGTGCTCGAAAATGGCATCGGAACCGCACACCTCATAAGCAATATCAACCACCGCCGCTGCCATGCGGATAGCGTGCGTTGAAGCCAATCGTAGTCGGATGCGTTCCTCAAGCGTCAGGACCTGAACCGTGCAGGCACTCTCCCACGCTGTGGCTGCAGTTTCAAGCAGAAACGCACGCGCCGCCCCCCAGATTGCCTCGGCTCTGCCGATTTCCCGTTGGACAATAGGTTTATCTCTCAACACATCTCGATCCAAGCGCGGACGCTTACCACCCGCCAACTCAATGGCAGCATCCAACGCCGAACGGGCTACGCCGAGCGCAGTACAGGCAAATCCCGAAGCGAACAGCAACAACATCGGCATCACATACAATGCTCCCTGTTCACGCGGAGTAGCGGCCGGATTGAACGTCCGATCCCTGGGGACGAAGGTCTCCTTAACCTCAAAGCTAAAAGTTCCAGTTCCCCGAAGCCCGTTGACCTGCCACACATCGACGAGGGTCACCTGCTCTTTTGGCATGATCAGCATCCGATCCTCCCCCTTGTTTCTTGATGGCTTTGTGACGGGGGCAACCGCTGCCATCCAAGTGGCATGGCGGCAGCCACTGCTAAAATTCCATCGCCCTGTGAGACGGTATCCACCGCTAACCGGAATGGCAGAGGCATTTGTCGAGGGACCATTTGCGACTACCGCTCGCGGAGCACCCCAAATCTCTTGCGCTAACGACTCAGGCATCTTTGCAGAGACGGTTGCAAAGACATTATTTTGGTTGATACACCATGCGGTGCTAGCGTCGACTTCAGCGAAGGTCTGAACGATGGACAGATGCTCCAGATAGTCGATCTCCCCGCCGCCGAGGGACCGAGGTACAAGGAGGCGGAAGAACCCCTTGTCCGCGAGCTCTGTAAAAAGTTCTTCAGGCAGTTCCCGGTCGCGATCGATATGATCGGTGACCGCGGCAACACGGGCTGCGAGTTCACGCGCTGCGGTGAGATAAGAACCGGGATTGTTTTGGACGGATGCCATTTTTTTGCCTCACTTTCTGAGCGCAATCTCTCAGGTCAATTTCAGGTCAAAGTGTAAGATATAGTACCATAGATTGGCTTAATCCTTCAACCCCTCTTGACAATAGATGTGCTTGGTGCTACACTCATTCAGTAATGGGGAGTACCATAAGTATAGTAGTGAAACACCAACTCAAATTGGCTTGAGGATAATGGAGTGCTTAATTGCAAGAGACTCCCGAACGCAGGAAATATAACGGCGCAACGGCGCGCGCAATACAAATCGGTCTGTTATTAGTCCCCGTCAACGTCTATTGGGTGACAGTTGTAGAGATGAAGTACCGTGCAGAGGCGACCGCCTTGCCGATATTCATCTACCCTATTTTTATTCTGTTCTGCCTTGTTGTTTTCAACAACTGCCTATCGAAGGTGTGGCAGCGGATTTGTTTATCCGCTGGGGAACTGCTTACCATTTATTCCATGCTCGTGATTTCGACCTCAATTGCGTCGTATGGGATGTTGCAAGATCTGTTCGCGTTCTTCCTTCACCCCTACCAATTCGCCTCGCCAGAAAATGAGTGGCAGGAACTTTTCTTTCATTACATCCCCCCTTGGTTCACCGCTAATACACCCCATGATATACTCGCCGAATACTACGAGGGAGATTCGACGCTTTATAAAGCAAAGCATCTTAACGCGTGGATAAGACCCCTATTGGTCTGGACAGTCTTCACCCTGGTGTTGCTATTTATGCTCCACTGCATGAACACCCTCGTGCGTCGGCAGTGGGTACAAACCGAACGACTGGCGTTTCCAATTATCCAATTGCCTGTGGCGATGGTGCAATCATCACGTTTCCTTCGGAACGGTTTTCTATGGCTCGGTTTCGCTATCCCCGCCGCTTTGGATCTCATGAACGGCTTACACGTCCTTTTCCCATCCGTTCCATATCTCCACCTTAAGTTGACCTCTATCAGTCAATATTTCGCCGAGAAGCCGTGGAGTGCGATGGCGGGCATACGGCTCTCTTTCTATCCATTCATGATTGGACTCGGATTTTTCCTGCCGCTCGATCTCTCCTTTACCTGTTGGTTCTTCTATGTGCTGCGGCGGCTAATTAGTGTGTTGGTCACTTATTTGGGACTTACACATCTCCCCGGCTTCCCGTACTTTCACGAACAATCCGGCGGCGGTTGGTTCTGTCTATTTTTTATTGCGATATGGGCAACGCGGAAGCATTTGGCTTTTGTGTTTCGTACCGCATTTTCGGCAACCTCATTGACTGATGCGGATGAGCCGATGCGGTATAGGACCGCATTGATTGGATTGGCAGGTGGATTTCTGTTTATGGCTATTTTCTCCGCTCAAGCTGGCATGTCAATCGTCGCTATTCCAATCTTTTTCGCCCTCTATTTTGCTATTGCCATTGTTATCACCCGTCTACGGGCAGAATTTGGTGCCCCCCACAGGATATCCAATAATCCCATGGACGTAATGGTAACCTGTTTTGGAACACTCGCTTGGGGTGGACGTAACTTAACCGTGATGAGCTTCTATCAGTGGTTTAACCGGAGCTATCGTTCGCACGCCAATCCAAATCAGTTTGAGCCCCTCAAGATGGCTGAGGTCGCCCACATCAACAGCCGTCGATTGGTTTGGGCGATGATGCTTGGGTCTGTTGTCGCACTCATTGTGGGGATGTGGACCAATCTAGACATGATGTACCGCGACGGGGCAATTGCGCGGGTATCATTCTTTAAGATTTGGGTCGCTAATACAGCATTCCGACGATTGGAAAACTGGATGTATCATCCGATGCCCGTTGATTCGCTGCGTATGGCGTTTATGGGAGGTGGGATGGTGCTAACTCTGATTCTGTTCATCTTGCGAATGCGTTTCTTTTGGTGGCCCCTTCACCCCGCCGGCTATCCGCTCGCTGTCAGTTCCTCAATCGACTATTTCTGGTTTACCTTTTTTATCAGTTGGGCATTCAAGGCGGTTATCCTGAAGTATGGCAAAGTTAGGGGGTATCAACGCGCCATTCCGTTCTTCTTCGGCTTGATTTTGGGGGATTTCATCACAGGTGGGCTCTGGATGGTCTACGGTGTTTTGACAAATCAGCAGGTCTATATGATCTATTTGAATGGGGGGACATGGTATTGAAATTCTACAAAAATGTCCAATCCAATCTATAAAAAAGAAGGTGTTTTTTATGGTATCACACATCTCGAACACTCGCCCTGATCCTGACCCAATCCTTGCTGACATTGCCGCGTACGTGTCACAAAGCGTTATTGACAGCGATCTCGCTTATGAGACAGCGCGCTACTGCTTGATGGACTCGATCGGCTGCGCGTTGCTGGCATTGCGTTATCCCGAATGTACGAAACATCTGGGACCAACGGTTCCGGGGACGCAGGTCCCCCATGGTGCTCGCGTTCCGGGGACACAGTTTGAACTAGATCCAGTGCAGGCAGCCTACAATATCGGCTGTCTGATTCGCTGGCTGGACTACAACGACACATGGCTCGCGGCAGAGTGGGGCCATCCGTCCGATAATCTGGGCGGCCTCCTTGCGACCGCAGACCACTTGAGCCGCAAGAATCTGGCAGCTGGCAATTCACCACTTTTGGTACGTGACCTCCTCACTGCGATGATCAAAGCGCATGAGATTCAGGGTGTCCTCGCGCTGGAAAACAGCTTGAATCGCGTTGGCCTGGACCACGTACACTTTGTGAAAATTGCATCAACTGCGGTTATAGCAAGGATGCTAGGGGGCGGTGAGGCAGAGATTATTGATGCCGTTTCCAACGCTTTTGCTGATGGGGGCAGTCTACGGGTCTATCGGCAAGCACCGAACACCGGTTCACGGAAATCGTGGGCGGCGGGTGATGCGACAAGTCGGGCAGTATGGCTAGCGTTGATGGCAATGAAGGGAGAAATGGGCTATCCGTCGGTACTCTCCGCTGATGGGTGGGGATTTTGCGATGTACTGTTCAAAGGAAAGTCATTCGTCCGGCGGCAGCCTTATGGCACTTACGTGATGGAAAATATTCTGTTCAAGATTGCGTTCCCGGCGGAATTTCACGCCCAGACAGCCGTGGAATGTGCTTTCGAGCTGCATGGGAGGGTGAAAGATCGATTAGATGAAATTGATGAAATTACAATCACGACGCATGAATCCGCGATTCGTATCATTTCAAAAACAGGGCCGTTATACAATCCCGCGGATCGCGATCACTGCCTCCAATATATGGCGGCGATTGGACTGATTTACGGAACACTCACCGCCGACCACTATGAGGATGAGGTTGCGGCGGATCCGCGCATTGATACCTTGCGCGAAAAGATGACCGTCGTAGAAGATTCGCAGTATAGCAAAGATTACCTCGATCCAAACAAACGCTCAATCGCCAATGCGCTCCAAATTCGTTTCAAGGATGGCTCAACTACTGACAAGGTTGAGGTAGAATATCCGATTGGCCATCGGCGTCGTCGTGCGGAAGGTATCCCGTTACTGGAGGAAAAGTTTGCCAATAATCTAGCGACCCGTTTTCCTATGAAGCAGGCGAAGGCAATTATGGAGCTTTGCTTGGATGGGGGGAGACTGGAAGCCACGCCGGTCAATGAATTTATGGTGATGTTTATTATTTAATCGGACGAAGCCTCACCAAAGGGGTAAACGAAAGAATTGACTTTATTTTAATAATTGTTGCAGTGATAACACAGTCGGGTTTGAGGGCTCCAGGTGAAGTGCCCCCTCAAGAATCGATAGAGCAAGTTCCGTTTGACCAACATAGTAGTAGCAGGCAGCACGGAGCGCGTAGAGCGCTGCCACCGACTCATAGTCATGTCGAAAGAGGGTGCGGGAATCCGCCTGCAAGGCGTTGTCGATAGCACGGAGCGCGGTTTGAAAATCCGCAGCACCCTCACGGCGGAGAAAGAGCGTATTGGCTAACCCGACCCACGCATCCGCATTGGAAGGGTCCGAGCGGATGGCGGCCTCAAATGCCTTTTGTGCCTTGGCGAGAGTCTCAGGGCGTGTTGCGGGCTGATGTGAAATACTGAGATGGGTCCAGCCTAAGCCGTTGTGTGCGTCGGCAAAGGTTGTGTCCAACTCAATCACGCGCTCAAAATGCAGCAGTGCGGTGGAAAAATCTCCTTTATGATAGGCTGCCCAGCCCTCGTCGTGTTCTTTTTGGACAGTTGCGGAATCAATTTCTGGGTTGTCTGAGCAGCCGCAGGCTACCATCAGACAAAGTATCAAAATTAGGTTAATCCAATGCTTCAGTTGAGGACTACAAAGGTGAGACATGAAATGTGAAATTGATTTATTCATTTATCGCGGGCATAAACTTTCAATGCCTAGCAACTTGGGCTATTTTAAGGTAAGTTGCTAGTTGAATATCCATGGGATTTCCGTTAGAGTCAACAGAATTCGTCGGTCGAGATTCATACCTCGACACAATAGTGTCACACTACAATCGTGGCCCAATCCCCCCTACCCCCGCAAACGGTGGGGAAAGAACGTAGGCAGGGGGAGGGCGTACCCTCTCGTCGCTACAGAGCCCCAATGGATCAGGATTGCCGCTGCGCCGCAACTTATCCTCGATTCATCGGGGGTGCCTAACCTGTGATCGCCGCTGCGTAATTTCTATAACGGATGCAATTCCCCTACGTTGACACATAGATGCCTTGATGCTACAATAAGTAAAAACGAATCAACACTCTCAAATTTTTTGTGGACTTTAAGCGGGATACGTTGCCGGATGGCTCGGGTATCATAACGGCGCGGAAGCCTATGTAAAACGTAAGATTACGGTGTTAATGCTGTTTGTTGGAGGTATTCCTGCCAGGGTATGACCTATTGAGTTTATACAATTTTTAATTCTGAGAAGGAGAACTTTATGGCATTATTCAAAGCAGGTATCATCGGTTGTGGTGGACGCGGCCGGGGTCATGCGGAAGGTTATCAAGCATCGCCGGAGGTAGAGATCATCGCATGTGCGGATCCGGTCGAAGAAGCGCGGGGGAATTTCGCGGAACAGTTCGGAGTTGCGAAAACTTATGAGGATTATCGCGAAATGCTAGATAAAGAATCGCTCGACTTTGTCAGCGTCTGCACGTGGATTGGGCTGCACAAAGAGATGGTTATCGCAGCAGCGAATAGTGGGATTAAAGCCATCCACGCCGAGAAACCGATGGCACCGACATGGGGCGACGCCAAAGCACTCTATCAAGCGTGTGTGGACAACGATGTGATGATTAGCTTCTGCCACCAGCGTCGCTTCGGTGCGAGCTTTGTCAAAGCGAAGGAGTTGGCAAACGATGGCACAATCGGTCAAGTCTACCGCTTTGAAGGAGCCTGTCCCAATATGATTGACTGGGGAACGCACTGGTTCGACATGTTCTTCTTCTATAACAACGACGAACCGGCAGAATGGGTGATGGGTCAAATTGATGTGGTTGAAGAACATCTCGTTTTTGGTGTGCCGGTAGAGACGAGCGGCGTCTCATGGATCCGCTATAAAAACGGGGTAGAAGGTCTACTCACAACAGGCGCGGCTGCGCTGGCTGGAGTACAGAATCGTATCATCGGAACAAACGGCATCATTGAAGTCGGCGGGCGAGATAAGCCACCGGTGCGCGTCCTCCGACACGGGAGAGCTGATTGGGAAGCACCAAACCTTGACGGTATTGTTCTGCCCGGCGGAGATACCGTCCTCTCCGTGCTCGACCTTATCGATTGCGTCAAAACGGGGCGCGAGCCAGAGCTCAGCGGCCGAAAGGCAATCCAGACCACAGAGCTCATCTTTTCGACCTACGAGTCAAGCCGCCGTCGTGCGAAGATTACCCTGCCGCTTGATGTAGACGACTCTGCGCTGCTGACCATGCTGGAGGAGGGAATAATCAGGTACACGAGCCCATATTCTTGTCTGAATCAGGATTTCCCAGATTGAAGGATTAGGGGACTCAAGTTGACACCGAAGGGACAAGAAAGGGCCGCCGAGAAACGTGCATCATTTACTTTCCAAGGCTGACAACTTCTCAGAAACACAACATATCTGATTACTATTTCGGTCATTGGACTTATGAGCACCCCTCAGTTAATTGAGGAGTCCTCATAAATAGAACCTAATGTGTATACCTCTCGATAGCCCTCAACGGGTGGGGAGCCTAAGTTAGTTGAGGGGGGGTGCATTATTCTTGTCTGAATCAGGATTTCCCAGATTGAAGGATTAGGGGACTCAAGTTGACACCGAAAGGACAAGGAAAGTCTGCCGAGAAGCGCGCATCATTTACTTTCCAAGGCTGACAACTTTTCAGAAACACAACATATCTGACTACTATTTCGGTCATTGGACTTATAAGCACCCCTCAGTTAATTGAGGAGTCCTCATAAATAGAACCTAATGTGTATACCTCTCGATAGCCCTCAACGGATGGGGTTGGGTCTCCCAACCCGTTGGCCTTGGGAACCAAGCTCCTACAATTGGCCAAAGCGATCTTGCCGAAGCGAGCGATGACACGCATTGAATAATGAGCACTTCTCAAATACATAACCCTGTTCGTAGTAGCGCAATTCATTGCGCGTTTGTCCCTATCCGCGTCCTCCGCTAAAGCCGAGACCCAACACTTTTTTCATTCGTGTCAATTGGCGGAGATTTGCAGAGGCATTTTTCAACCATGAGTCCACGCGAATCTTCGCCAACTGCTATTCACACGCGCTAATAAATTTTTCCGAACGTTCAATCGTTTCTCAATCCGTGTTATCTGAGTCATCTGTTTAATCCGTGATTTAGACAATTATTATGAGTGCCCCTCAGTTAATTCATTGATGTGCTGATTCATGAATGAGCTAGCGAACTAATGAACCGATGAATACCCAAACCCACGCCATTATTAACGTCGCACTCCTGAGTCGGAAAGCAGTGCCACACCTCCACCGTTACGCGCTCATCGGTGCTGTATTGCCGGACGTACCGATGTTTTTCTTTTTTCTGGTTGAGGCATTTATCCTTAAGCACCCGCAAAGCCTCATCTGGGGGGAGCGGTATTTCCTCCCGGAGTGGCAAAACCTCTTTGATATCTTCAACTCCATCCCGTTGTTTCTCCTCCTCCTTGGAATTGGCTACTGGCGTCAATCCAACGCTGTCATTGTTTGCTCCCTGAGCCTGCTGTTACACGCTGCCGGCGATTTTTTCCTCCACCACGATGACGGGCATAGGCACTTCTTCCCCCTCCTCCAATTCCGCTTTTATAGCCCAATCTCCTACTGGGACCCTAGACATCACGGCAGGATTGTTTCCGCTATCGAAATATTGGTCACAATTGGGGCATCGGTCTATCTCTTTCCCCGCCTACCATCCCGGCTTATGAAGGGTGCCTTGGTCGTTATAAATCTCATTTCGGTGCTCATGTATGTTGGATTTACCGTCTTTGGTTGAATGGTTCAATACTCCACAACCTCTGCCGCTGCTAATAAAGTTTCCCAATCCGTTCCCTTTTTGCCCTCAAGCTGACTCCGTTTGAAGGTCAGAATCAACGTCGTTGCTGGCTTACCATGGAACCTGTGGGGAAAGCTTGGTGGAGTCGGAGGGGTTGGTGGAGTCGGACGAATAAGCACACGAAGCTGTTTGCCCTTTTTTGGTTGTGAATCTTCCATTTCTTCATCTTTCTCTTCCTCGATGATTATTGTTTCATCCCGCTGGATGATAACCTTTTTGTCAGCCTCTCGGCCCTCCTGCGCTGCGATCTTCTCCTGCAGTTCTTCTCCCTGTAGTTCTTCTCCCAATTTTTCCGCAGTCTCTTTTAGCTTTTTAAGGCTCTCCCGCTTCGCTTTGACGTGTTCATTAAGCACTTTGACGTGTTCATTAAGCACTTCAAAATCCAAACCTACATCAAGGTCAACGGCGTAATCAGAATACCCAAAAACCACAAATGAGATTGTATCATCAAACCCCAATTGACCGATACGGGAGCCATACTCACCGGCGAGATAAGCGAGCTGCTCCTTGAGTTTATCAACCTTCTCCCTACTATACGATTCGTTTTTACCGACTACCCATACCGCCTCTTCCGGTTGACCTTGATGCCGAACCTCTCGCTCATATTTTTCCCACAGGTTCGTTTCCTTTTCGGTCTTAACAACCCTCATCTCTTTCTCGGAAACAGGAAATTGTACATCAAGCAGGAACACAGGGCCATAGCCTGTGAGATATAGGTGTTGGCAGCCCCTACGGAAAAATCCCCCCTTGAGATAATCCTTCTCAAATGTCTCGTCCATTGTTTCATCAATGATTCGACACATTACCTTAAGATCTTCGACCATCTCGGTATAGTTAATTTCATCTTGTGCAAATACAGTGCTGGCAACCAAACCGACACCAAGCATAGCTATGATAAGGTTCATATAGCATCTCATAATTGTCTTCTCCTTTAATATCTCTTCTTCGGTTTTGTGTTCACGTTTTACGCAACACACAGTTGATAATCGATACGATGTCATTTCAGATTCTTTTGTATCCCAGACACATGCGAAGCAAGGATGAACTCAAAGGCCCGTTGCGTCTCAAGAAACTCGGCTTCAGTCGCGCCGGCGAGGTGCTGCAGCTCTTGACGGATGAGTTCCAAATCCTGTACCCGTTGTGATTGCAATTCCTGGTAGATTAACGCCAGTTGTGTATTCGCCTGTTTCTGCCGTTCATCCAGATGGACTTGGAGTTGTTCGCTGAATTCATCCAACGCTCCTTGAAGCTGTTTTACAATCTCCACTTGGGTGGCGTGACGTTCCGCCTGCAGCAATCGTACCAGTTCCTGCTCTGTAATCTCCGGGGCCGCCTCTGCTCCAATCCTAAGCGTCAAACCACGGTCCTCCCACTTAAGGTCAACGCCGACCCATGCGAGCGCAGAAAGACCGAAGACCAAAGTCAAGCAGGTCGCCATTCCCCAGGAGAACCATCGCCATGCGGGTAATTGGGACCACCACGACGAAGATTCAGGCTGTATCGCCCCATGCAATGCCTCAATATCGATTGGACAATCTACCTCTTGCCATTGGTCGAGGGCTTGTCGTGTCTCGTTTAGAGCGGCTTGAAATTGCTCACACGCCCGACAAATTTGCAAGTGGGCTTCCAGCGATTTTTTCGCCCCTGCGTCCAATTCATTGTAGCTCTCAACCACAATCTGTTCTCTAAACAATCTGCAATCCAATGCAAATCCCTCCTTCGTAGGTGAATCAGCGGCGAACGCTGAGACATTTTTCTTGCTTCGACAACATTTGACTGAGGCGTGTCATTCCAGCTGCCATCCGTGACTTAACCGTACTAATAGGACACTCCAAAACTTGGGCAATCTCTCGAAATTTCATGTCGTGGTAATGGCGCATAATGACTACGACTCGCAGATTTTGTGGTAAACACACCAATGCCGAGCGTACTCGGCTTTCGAGCTCTTTCTTTATTACAACGACATCAGGCGTGTCCGATGGATCGATGAGCCTGTCGTCGAAACCTTCACCCTCTAACTTCAGATCGGGCCCCATTGGTATCTCTTTTCGGTGCCCTGGTTTAGCAAGTGTATTGATGCAGAGATTTGTCGCAATTCGGTACATCCATGTGGAGAATTTTGCCGTTGCACGAAACGTCTTGGCAGAACGATAGATACGGAGAAAAACTTCCTGCCGCAGATCTTCCGCCAACGCGATGTCATTGACCATTCGGTAGCAGTAGTTCAATAGCGGCGTCTCCCACCGTTTGACCAATGTATCAAACGAACGCAAATCACCTGTCTGGAGTTGGTGCATCAAAGCCTCATCTGATTTTTCCATGCTTACCTCTAAACTGGCTAGTAATTTGGATAAGAAGGTTGGATAATGATTTCGATCCGTTTAACCATATAGACAGCTAAGACATGGAAAAAGACGAGATTTTTTGAAAAAAAAATTAGGGGGCAGCAACTTCGGTGCTTTACGCTCCCTGCGGACTGAAAACCCCTCACCAAAGACAAAACAGGTATACCCCATTTTGCGATTGACCCCATTTTGCGATTGTTAGAGACTTGATAGCCTGATGGATTCAAGAGCCTAACAATCAGACAATTTCAACCGTTGTTTGACTGAATACCCTTTGCCAATCTGTATACCCGTCTTAAAAGACGGGGTTTTAGAGCGGAAGATTCTAATAAGCGATCGACAAATCTTTCGATCGATTGTATAATTTGATCGATTGTATTATAGAACTGTGTATTCAAAACCCTTTACTTTACCATTAGCTTTTTCTGTTTTCAACAACGTTTTGGTGCATAATTGACCTAATCAATGACAAGAGGAGCAATAGGCAGAACGTTATCTTTTGCAGTAGGGGTTGTAAGACGTGGAAAGGGTACTATTGTTATTGAGTTAATCTGAAATTAAATTTTCCCACGAAAGGATTTTATTATGGTTAAACCAAAAAATGTAAATTTTCGGAAATTAAGTGTGTTTTTTATCCTCAGTTTGATTTTGTTTGTGGGGTTGTTTATTAACGAGGCCGCGCCGCAGGGCGTGGTATTTTCAGACTTGGTAGGTTTCCAAATCCTCCCGTATGGGAGTCAACACGCTGTTAGATCCGGTGATCTTATTGCGATGAAGGACATTCGGCATGGCAATGCTTACAATCTGAGAGTTTACTATACATCGCACAACACCGATAATAAGGAGGGGTTCCGGGTGACGATCCCAGAGGGGATCGAATTGATACCTGGTTCCATACACGTCCGGGTGCGTGCTCTTATACCAGGCAGCCGTTTTATACGAGGCACCTCAATAGCCGGGCCCTTCAGGTCTGATGGAATGGTTTTCCGCAATCCACCCTATCATTCGTCGTTTACCGAGAGCCCCTTTACTCATAAGATGAATTTTCATGAGGGTATAGGCGGAGGAAATTGGGGTGATAAGGGTGTATACTATGACGGGAATCAGATAACAATCAGACAATCAGCTAGCGATTTGTACGATTTGGACGATGCCGATAGAGCAGCGATGGACCCGCCCCTAGCGGCCAGAAATAGAAACGACGAACCTGTAGTGAGAATTACCTATCTACTCTACTGCCAAATACGTTTCCCTACCAAATCCACCGCCGAGACCTATAAATTTACGTACAGGGTCAATGCCCCAGGCGACACATCAAGCGACAATTGGAGGGAGATGGACACAACATCCATCGTAACAGTAGACCCCAACAGCAACACTGACGGCCTCCTCTCCATAACGGGATACGGTAATCTCCCGTCAAAGTTCCATAGCGGTGGGGGTTATCCGGCGATGGCGTACTGGACAACGGACAACACCCTGACTGGACCCCTGCACCACGTACTTACAGGTGACGTTCGGAGTGCTTACGCGGTGGCTGTACATGTACCGAATGACAGGAGCCCCATATATGGAAGTCACGGAGCCCCTAATTTTGACAGACATGGAATACTGTTACCAGCTCCACTCTATGGAGTTACTCATGATCCAAGTATTCACAACAGAAGACAACGATTAGGCGACCCCGGAGTACCCGCCGACGAGCCTAGAGCAGAGTCCGACGCCAACTTTTATCTGCGCGTCCAAGGAGCCGCAGAGGTAGAGGTAGGTTGGGGTTTCCGAGAAGCGGCTGATGATGAGCTTCCAGATATTACTGTTGCTACTGACAACACGCTTCCGCTTGCTGCTGGCAGTCTTCGGAACGTTCTGAAATTTACCTACACACCAACGACTGATAACCTGTCTGGTGGTCGCTTTCGGATAGCGTTTCCATCCGGTTGGAAGGTGTCTAACAAGTTTATATCGATCATAGAGAGGGAGGTGGGTGATGATAGTACGGTAATAGGGTTATACAGCACGGATGGAGCTGGCACCGTCTTAGCAGATAGTGATACGGATAGGGTGGACTTTGAAGCGGACAAGCGGATAACCGTCGCCTTCGATTCGGCGTGGGGTCCCCAGCGGCGTGATAGAGAACTCCTCATCCTACTGGGTGATGTAACGGCTCCGATTCCTTCTCGTCTGTCTCATACGGACAACCGGGGTGCTCCGTATGAGATCTATGAATTCCTATGCAGTGAGAGTACCCGGAACGATGTGCTTGGTCTGTTCGATCGGCCCGCTGTCAGAGTTGGCAATATTATAGGAGGGGGTACCGACCGTGACCCTCTCAAAAGAAAGCTGACAATTGAACCGGGGCGGGTATTTTCGGGTGAGGAAAATACCGAATTCACTCTCACCTTCACAGCCCCTGGGCCGATGCACGGTAGTTCCCTAGATTTATCATTTGGCCCCCCAGGCCTAGATATGGCACATTTAGGGCCACAGAACACCCCCGTGGCTGAGAATTTTAATGTGGACACCAGGGGCGGGGCAAAATTAGACTACTCCACAGACCCCACTACTCCTTGGACTGTTACGGCCGGTATGGCCCCGGACCCCCCGGATCCCGCGAACCCCCCGACCCCCGCGAAGCTAACTATCCCCATTGAGACGCTTGATAAGGGTCAGCAAATTATTGTTTCGTATACTCGTGAGGAGGGGATTGGTGACAGTGCTGATGCCGATATCACCGCGGAGACCACTGTCGGTTCTACGACCGCCCCTATACCCGAGGCCGACGTCAGTGGTGGGGAGTGGGTTGCTAAGGCGGGTTCTGGTAAGTTGGACTTGGAGCCATCGTCTGTAGAGGCGGGTTCTCAACGGAGGGATATCACCCTGACGTATACCGCCTACACCGATCTTGAGGGTGCAACTATAACGATTGAGCCGGATGGCATTGTTATCGATGATGATCAGAAACTCCAAACCGATACCTCGACGGACTATGGTTATGTTTCGGGTTCTGAAGGGTTAGTGGTAAATGCTGATGGAAATATGATTGAGTGGTCAAGTCTCGACCTTGAAAAAGGGAAAACCGTGACCGCCAGAATCCGCAGGGTCAATATCCTCGCAGAAGCCGACGAGTATCTCTGGGAGGTGAACGTTGATGGTAAGCCACTTGAGGAGGGCCAGGCGACCGACATTGATGATCGTTCCATCCTCTCGGTTGTGAAGACCTCAGGCGATGCGGTTCGATTTGAAGTCGACGGCGAGGCCACTTTCTCCGCCGGAAGTGAACAGACTATCAATTTCAAGTTTATAGCGGATTCGACCCCCATACGGGACGGCGAGGTGCGGTTGACCATCCCGTCCACTTTGGGCAGTCCTCCGACCAAGGCAGACGCGACCGCCGGTGAGGTATCCGTCTCCGGCGAGGCACAAAAGAGCAGGAATGCCGGGGCGATTGGTGCGGATCAGATAACCATCTCCGGGCGCACCATCACCGTTGCAATCGGTCAGCTCGATGTCGGGGGCTCCGTCACGATTACGTATGGTGCTGCCGATGATAGTCGAGCCGTCTTACATCATGCCGCCGGTGCAGTCCAAGTGTCCGGCACCTTTAGAACGTCATCGGGTGCCAGCACCCGGACCGCTGGGACCGCCACCGTCACGCTGAGCAACGTCGAAGACGGTATGGGGGCAGCCGTGCTATCGCCGGGGACGATTGAGGCGGGTAGTAGCAATCGGGCGATTGAGGTCGTGTTCACCGCAGCCGGCACGATGGACGGTGGTGCTGTAAGCCTTGAAATTCCAGACGGTTGGGGGTCGATGCAGAATGACCCGACCCAGCGGAATTATGTGACGACGCGCGGCGCGGGGGTCTCCTTGGATCCTGATGATATAAACGATCGCTATGCGATAGCGACCATCGATACGCTTGCCAAAGGAGGGAGTTTCCGATTTATCTATGGAGGTGGCACCGGTGCCGCTGTCGGTGCAGAGGTTCAGGACAATGTTGGCACCGCCCAGTTCGTGATTAGATCCGATGGGGATGGCGACGGCGTTTTCGACGTCCTTACCAGCGACTTGGAACACACCGGCCGGGAGAAGATAAAGAACCCGGACAAGACCCAGAGGATTTATAAAGATGCCCCCGGTATCTTACAAGTCAAAGTGACCAGCGCATTGGACGGGACGGGAACGGTTACATTGGATACCCCCTCAGTCCGTGCGGCGTCCGACGATGTGAAATTGGTGTTTACCTACAAACCGAGTCAGACGATTGAAGATGGTATGCTGAGATTCACCGTTCCGTCGAGCTGGAGTCAACCGCAGGTCGAAGAGGTCAGTCTACCGGGGTATACCGAGGTGGAGGGCGTGGGACTTGGCAGCGTCACGGACGATGATAAATTCTCTGTGACCGTTCCTATCTTTTCGCTTGACAAAGCCAATGATATAACGATTACCTACGGTGCGACCGAGGCAGGGCGTGCGGTCGCTGCTGCCACGACCGGGGTGGATGCGTTTCGGTTTGCCGTTCGGGGCGGTGAAGGCGGTAACCTCGCACCGATTCAAACGCAGCCGACCGTCACAGTCAACCCACAAGCCAGTGGTAAAGGCAAAGCCGTCATTGCTGTGACCGATGGGGAGGGTACACTTCATACCGGTGATACCGGCAGGGAGCTGACCGTCACCTACACGGCAGCCGGTCAAATGATAGGTGGCAAGGTGCGGCTCGAGGTTCCCGCCGATTGGTCTGCACCGACGGCGGATACGGTGGAAATTACACCAGCAATCCCACCCACCTTTAGTGGTCAAATGGCTATCGTCGAAGGGGTCAACTTGAGTGCCAACGGGACCGTGACCTTTGTCTATACAGGTGATGTGCAGCCCAACGTGGGCACCGGTGTCGCCTTTGCGGTTGGAGTGCACGGGGGCGATGCAGCCGATTCGTTTGCAAATGTCTCCGGCGATGAGACCATGCTGACCGTCGACGTCGGCGAGGCGAGACAGGGTGCCGGTTCCGGTGAGGTTGCGCCGAGGATTGTAGACGCCGGGGCGACGGGTGTGAACCTGACCTTTACCTACACCGCCGTCGGCATCATCAGCGCGCCGCGGGAATTCCGGGTGCAGGTGCCCGCCGGTTGGACGGCACCGAGCAGTGCGGCGATGGACCCTGAAAATAAGGGAACCTACACCGTGGTGCACCGGCATATGGGAGTTGCGACGACGGTGAGTGTCGAGAAACTGGCACCGGTCGCCCGAGACATGGTTGCGCGTGTGAAATTGGGCGGGCTTGAGGTCGAAGCGGGTGATGAAATCAGCTTCAACTACCACAATGCCGACGCCCCTGCCAACCGTGAGGTCTCTAACTTCGTCATGCTTTTTGATGGTCGACCGGTAGATTCCAATGTGTCGGTGCGCGTCCAAGACTCGACGCCGACCCAACTCATACTGAGCAGTGCCGGCACGGTTTCTGCCGACGACGGCGCGATGCCGTTAGGTATCACCGTCGGGTTGAGAGATGCCGATGGGCATGAGGTGGCGATGGGCTCCGATGTGTCGGTCACCCTGACCTCCAGCTCCGCGGGCACCTTCTCTGAGCTCGCTGAAGGGACGGGAACCGAGAGCATCACCGTGACCGTTGCAGGCGGCGAGGTCTCAGCGATGGTCTACTATCAAGATGCGACCCCCGGTATCGCAACGATTACCGCAACAGCACCGGGACTGACGATGGCGAGCCATCCGGTCACGGTCACCACCTCTGTGATAGCCATTACCGAAGGCAGCGTCACGATTGAACCGGCACTGGCTATGGCGGGCGATACCGTCACCGTTAGCGCGATGGGGACAGCCGGTCGAACCGTGATGTTCTCCGTCGGTTCCATTGTCACCGACCGGTCGATGGCAGAAGTATCGAGCGGTGCCTACAGCGGGTCGTTTACCGTCGTCGCAGATCAGCACGCCGATGGGATGTATGATGTGTCTGTCAGTCTGAATGGTCAAGGTGCGATGGTGTCCAATGCGTTGACACTTGATAGCACAATGCCGACCGTGATGGCGATGGCGTCTCCTGAGACCGTGGCCAACGGTGAGCCGGTGGTAATCTCTGCGACCGTCTCGGACGCGAGCAGCATCACCTCCGTGATGGCGGATGTCTCCATGTTAGACACCACTCAAACCGATATGATCAGTCTGACGATGGGGGCCGATGGTGCTTACAGTGCCTCAGTCGTTGTCAGTGAAGCTAACACAACCCTCAACGGGGCCAAAACCATCACTGTAACCGCTATCGACGCCGCAGGCAACAGCGGCAGCGGCACGGCGATGGTTACGTTGGACAACAAACTGTCCTATACCTCGCAGATACCGGCGGGTACGAGCCTGTTCCACATCCCGTTGGCAGTTGAGGGGCTCAACACGGTAGGAGACCTCCGAGAGATGCTCGGCAGCGACGCCAATCTGCTCATCGTCTATGATAGTGCCAACGACTTATGGAATAGTCGTAGCGACGATGTGCCGATTACCGCAGACCTGGGTATCCTCGTTTCGATGAGTGCTGAAGCGACGGTGACTTTCACAGGGTATGCGTGGGACGACGGTGCATCAACCATCAATCTCACCGCCGGTTCTAACCTCATTGGTCTACCCGTTAATGATGCGAGACTGAACAATGTCAGCGACATTGCCGCGCTATTTGCTACCGGCGTTGTCGCGAGTGTCGTTGTTTCAACGGCGGATGGATACAAGTCCGTTGCAGCGGCAGGCGATTCAGGCGATGGCCCGGTCATGGGCGATGCTGCCTATCTGGTCACAGCCACCACCGATGCAACCGCTGCACTTATCGGAACAGGTTGGAGTCACGACACGGCGGCGGCTGCCCCTATCGCGTTGGTTAGCCATCAGGTTGCCGGTCAAACCCCCGTCCTCGATGTCAACGGTTCGGTCGTTGATGAGACCACCGGAGTGGTGCAGGACGGATTCCGGGTCAAGGTGAAGAATCTGTCCACCAAAGCCGCACTCAACCGGGTGACCTCTACTGAGACAGCAACAGGTTACAACATGACCTTTGTTGACCTGAAGGTGGGTCATGCGGCACAGGTTGGAGATGTCCTGGAGATTTCAGCAGATTCACCCAGTCCGTTAATCGGTGTCCAGCCGGTGCGTCATATCGTTACGGTTGACGATGTGAAAGCCACTCGGATTGAGTTGGCAGACCTCATCGCCTATGAGATTCCGTCAGAGACGGAGCTGCTGCGCAACTATCCCAATCCATTCAACCCCGAAACGTGGATACCGTATCGGTTAGCATCAGATGCGGACGTCGTCTTGACCATCTACGATAGCACCGGTCAGGTAGTGCGAACCCTCGATATGGGGCATCAGACAGCGGCTGTCTATGAGTCGAGAGCCAAAGCCATCTACTGGGACGGGCGAAACCGTTTCGGTGAACAGGTTGCCAGTGGCATCTACTTCTACAGCCTCAGTGCAGGAGAATTCTCGGCAACCCGTAAGATGCTGATTCTGAAGTAACCCTGCTGATGCCTCTCCTACCAAGCCATTCGTAGGGGGGGCATCTTCCCGACTTAGATATAGCTGTTGAATGCCTCTTCCCAATGAGACATTCAACAGCTATTTTTTTGTACAAATGATAAACCAGTGACAACCCACTGCCATATCGTCCTTGAAGTTTTTCATAGCGTCCCACCTGCATTTGTGATAACATCCGAGATATTAAAAATATACAGCGTAAAGCTTTTGTACATTTTCATAGTTTAAAAGATTGGCGTCACCCGTTTGGTCGTAGTCGCTGGGGTGCCGGAGGGCGCGGAAGGGGACAAGTCTCCGAACTGGATTGTCAACACCGATAAGGAGGGTTTTCCTGAAGCACTGGAATGGCAGTGGGAAAAAAGGTTAATTCCGTACTGGAAAGAGCATGGGAAGATTGCTGCGGATCACGGCGTAACATTGTGCTTTGAGATGCAAATCCTTGACATCATTCACACGCCAGCCAAGCTCATGCGGCTGCGTGATGAAATCGGTCCCGTTTCAGGAACGTTCCCAAGGAAGATATCATGGATGCAGAAGTGTGGACACAGGTCATCGTCGTTGGGGCTGGCAACGCCGCTCTTTCAGCAGCGGTAGCCGCACGAGAGGGTGGAGCGGAGGTCGTCGTTCTAGAGAAGGCAACACGTCAGCACCGAGGCGGAAACAGCGCGCTGACCGTGCACATGCGGTTTCCTTATGACAGCATGGATGAGTTGACACCGCTGCTGTCCGGTGCACCCTCGGCGGACCTCTGTCGCATGGCTGACAGGATCGGTAGGTACACCTCCGCTGACTACTATGACGATATTATGACCGTGACGGAAGGCAAGAGCAATCCGGAACTCGCGGAGGTTTTGGTCACTCAAGCTGCGCCAACCGTCCGGTGGATGAGTTCCCACGGACATACCTGGATCCCGACCTACGCGAACCCGGTTTCTGCCAACGCAGTATCATTCAACGGTGGCGGCTATGGCCTCCAAGAACAGTGGTTCAGAACGGTTGAGAAGCTAGGCGTATCCGTGCACTACAACACCAGCGTAATCGGCTTATTTCAGGATTTACAGGGCAAGGTAACAGGGGTGCGAACAAAAACGTCTCAGGGTTACTGTAACTTCTACGGCAGAGCGGTGGTCTTGGCTTGTGGCAGCTTCGAGTCCAACCCGGAAATGCGCGCCCGGCACCTCGGTCCTGAGTGGGAAGCTGTCAAGCTACGGGGAGTCCCCTACAATACCGGTGACGGGCTCGCTATGGCGGTGGAGCGGGGGGCGTTGCCCTACGGGAGTTGGTCGAGTTGCCATGCCTCACCTCAAGACCTGAATCGTCCGCCCTTCGATGTTCCGGGCCCTGATATCAGAGGAGATTTTTGGAGTCGTTATTCCTATCCCTTTGGGATTATGATCAACCTTAACGGGCATCGATTCATAGACGAGGGTGAAACTTGGCGAGGGCTCACCTATGCAAAGATTGGGAGAGCCATTCTCGCCCAACCACAAGGCATAGCGTTCCAGATTTTTGACCATAAGCATCGGCAGTTAGAGGTCATCCGGGGATACGAGAAAGCTACCGGGTTCAAGGCAAACACCCTAGAAAATCTAGCACAACAGTTGGGCATCCCTAATATTGCGGCATTCATCCATACTGTGAGCGAATTTAACGCCGCTGTCCAGCAGGGCGAATTTAACCCCTTTCGGTTGGACGGAAAAAAGACTATAGGTATTACCCCATCCCGAAGCAACTGGGCACTCCCTATAGACACGCCTCCCTTTGAGGGCTTTCCGGTGGTATGTGGGATGACGTTTACCTTTGGCGGTCTACGAGTCACGCCTGAAGCGCGGGTGGTCCACACCATGGGTTACCCTATCCCCGGACTCTACGCTGCAGGCGAGATGGTAGGCGGACTTTGGCATGGAAATTACCCATCCGGGGCAGGGATGATGGCTGGCACAGTTTTCGGGCGCATCGCTGGGGTAAACGCCGCCGAGGAAGTACCTCAAACACACCTCTCACCTCTTTGAGGCTATGGGTTGGGCAAGATTGCCCGACCTAGTCGCTCAAATCCAGACCTACCGTCAACATGCCACTGTTTCGCTGGCATCGGTCCAACAAGGCGATGGTTTGCCATCCAGTCTGGCAGTTGGAAAGTTTTTCCGAGCAGCGATCTTGCTACTCCAGCACCCTCGGGAGGATAAAGTCGTTAGTATTTGGTGTTCACTCATTTCCGGCAATGGAATATGCGATATTTCAGTTACAACAGCAGAAGCATTCAGTAAGCGCGGCTTCGCAACGCTGGTCACCGCCGCTTTTATTGACAAGCTGCGCTGCGAAAGGCGTAACCTCTGTGTGGCACTGTAGCCCGGAAAATTTTGCGTTCAATGCCCTTGCCCGCAAGCTAGGATTTGAGGAGAAGAGAGATTTTCAAGCATTGCATTGCTGGGTCAAACGCGGCAACCCTTGAAGCAACTCCTTCTGCCTATCGTGGTGCTGATGCCTCTCTTATTAACCTTTGGTACTAGCTGGTGAGAATATTGAGTTCATGGGTATTAGTACATTCGTTCAGTAATGAACCAATGCACTAAATTAGGAACGTATCAACAGTTGCAAACTACCACCATTGGTTATTATAACTTGACTCAGCTGACTAAACCTCTTCGAGGATTGCACCTTCGATGCCCCTGTGATTGTCCGGATAATGGTGCCAATAGGCGACCAGAACCCGTCCATCGTTGAGCTCCACCGACCAAGGATAGCCACAGTCTGCGCTCAATGCGTTGTCCTCTATCACAAACTCAGGCGCGGTATCTAAATCGCTTCCTTCCGGATCTAACACCCTAGCGACGCAGCCTCGCTGTCCTTCCCACCGAGTGCCTATTGTGAGAAAAATGCGTCCATCCCTCAACCCTAGCATGTGCCCTGGACTGCCGTGAACCATGGTTGGTCGCCATGGCGACCATGTCTCCCCGTCGTCGTCAGAGTAGACTAGTACGATGAGACGGCCAACGAACTGCGGATCTTCTGTGAAGGGACCCTTGAATCCTTGATCTCGAACGATGTCGGGTCCCAATCGTCCCGGATGACAGCGAAACAGCACCAAAATACGGCCGCTAGGAGTCCTGTGGATCGTTGGCTCACTGAAGTGGGCAACTGGATCTTCCGCAATCCGGCCGCCATATTCCCACGTCTCCCCCATGTCCTTCGACACCCGTAACATGCCAAAGTAACGAAACTCGCCGGTGGTGAGGTCGGTTGCCTTGCTCGGCATGAGTAGGCGTCCATCTGGCAGGACAAGCAAGCCGCTCCGACTGACCCCTGAATGCTGTGCGGGGTGTCCCCAAACCGCGTCGGGTAGAGGCGGAAAGCGTTTGGGAGCACTCCAAGTATGCCCATCGTCGCGTGACCGCACCCAGAAAGGTTTGCCATGTTGTACAATCCAGCTCCCTCCATGTTCTACCGCATCCGCCGCGGGGACCAACTCGGTGCAGGATGAGTGTAGAAAGATACTCCCGTCTGGCAGGGTGTGGACGCCGCGATCCATGACTCCTCCGCGGGGGTCAACAGTTACGAGGTGGGGGCCGCTCCAAGTCTGTCCCTCGTCCTCGGACCGGCACGCCTGCACATTGAACAGCGGGTGTTCATGATGGGAATACCCCAAATGTGTCGCTCTTTGGAATGTTACCAACAGGTTCCCAGAAGGCGTACGTGTCACAGTGGGGCTTAGGGCATACATGCCCGATTCGTGATATATTGTTATACGGTCTACAACTTGCCAACTCATAATAATCTCCTTGACATCGGATGGCGATAATTCTTTGAGAATATGGTTCAGTAGGTTGGGTTGAACGATGGCCAAAGACCGTAGCTTGTTTATTGGTTCATTGGTGCACAGACTCATTAATGAACTAATGAACTCAGTATCTTCTCTATCGTCTTGCTGCCCACACAACGCCGCGCTGTGGGAACAGGATACTTTTCTGTCTCTCAATGGCGTCAAACGGGTGCACGCCGTATCTTTCGCGGTATTCTCGGTGCAGATTTTCTTCGTGTCCTGTGATTTCGGTCAGCGGCAGGCCAATCGGTTCTCCACCGTTCAGCGCAGATTCGCGGATCGCAATAAGAATTTCTTGGTCGGCGCGTCCATTGACCGCCCCATACTCCGGTTCAACTCCTTCGACAACTGCTTGATAAATACTGTATAGTTCCGCCCCCCGTGCAACATCGTCTGCATCCGCCAGTCCAAACGCTTTGAGCGGATTTTCCCAGATCACCGGCGGATCGGTGTCAACGCGAGCATGATCGACCACCGCTACACCGTCCACCTCCGTCGTAACGGTCCGAATCGGATAGGTCTCTGTCCCCGTCTCTCGGTAGAGCTGCAATTCGTTACCGACGATTGATCCCTTGGTGCCATCAATCTCCCAATAGTTGCCACGGCGTCGTGTTGGCAGTTCATAGACGAGGGAGACTCCGTTCTCAAATTCGACAATGCCAACCTCCCATGAGCTACCGCCAATCTCTTTGGCGTGCCCAACGACGCGCACAGCTTCACTACCCACAAGCGTCCGAATGGCATTCATGCCGTGATACGATCCGGAGGTATACCAGAGATGTGCGTGGGTAATCTCGCCAATCAGTCCTGCATTGACAATCTTCCGTTTGAGCCGTTCATGGGGCCAGTGCCAGAGATTTTCAGCGACCTCTAACTTGACGCCATATTGTGCGGCGGCATCAATCATTCGATCTGCACAGGGAAGGGTTGTTGAAATCGGCGTCTCTGTGATGACATGGACGCCGTGTGACGCCGCAACCTCTGTGATGACGTGGTGTCCGTCGGGAGGCACCGTGATTAGGATTAGATCTGGCGACTCCCCCTCGATCAACGATTCAACGTCTGTATAGCCAGAAACTGACATCCGTTGAGCTACCTCCGTGGCGCGTTCTTTGTCGAGGTCACACACACCAGCCAATTGATAAACCGATTCTAGCTTGGGGATGGTGCTCAGGTGCGCTCCTGCTCGCCCCCCCGTGCCGACTACAGCTATTTTTAACTTTTTCATGGTGAACTCCGTGGAATGACCTTGGAAATCTGCAAATGATTCTAGTCGGTCGATTTTGGAAAATTGACCTACAATGTCGGTAATCCTTTAGGAAATCTCCCTTCAAAATCGTAATTCCGCCGAGATAAAATCCGACGCGAAATCGCGCTCATAGATGCGGGCATAGTCCATTCGCAGCCACCGCCAATCGAATCCCACCCCTAACGTCCACCACTGATCTGACCGTCCACCTCGCACACAAATAAAGTGCTGCGCCTTCCACTCAATACCGTAGTAAAGCCCGGTTTCATTAAGGGAGCCCCGTGGCACCACGAGATCGATCGCAAACAACAGATTTTTCCACTGATATGCAGTGCCGAGCGTCAGCCAGCGAATCCCACGCTCGCGCGGCAGATGCCCCGCAAGTAGTCCGAATTTGAGATTGGTACCCGGTTTGACGAGCAAGGCAAGATCGTAGGATGGAGAATGACCGAAAAACTGGTAATAATCGCTGGGGTGTTTCCGTTTGAATTTCAGACTCGCGCCAATTGCAATATGCGGACGAATCTGGCGTGCGAGGGAATAGTAGTTGAAATCCGGTGTCCCGGACTCAGCACCGAGTGCAATCTTGTTTCCCCAGAATAGACCATATCCACGATAGACATATCCGATCCCTTTCGGATCGAAACCGTAGTCCGATCGATTGTGGAACTTATTAACGCCAAAAAGCTTTACGCCCTGCCACTGAATCAACCCAGCGGGATTCCAGAATCCTGCCGTGGCGTCATCAGCGACGGCAGTAAACGCATTGCCCATACCCAAAGCTCGCGCTCCAACGTAGAGCGGACGCGGTTCCTCAAATGGAAACGCTGCGGGGTAGGCAGGGGCCGCAGCGAGGAATAGCCCGATGAGCGTGTAACGTGATGCATAATACGTAATGCGTAATACGTAAAGCATGGTGTGCGATGAATTTTTGAGTCCCTGAATCCAACCGTTTGTGAATCTCTACCCTTACTGCTCCTTATAGATAGGAGCCGGATAGCGACAGATCTGCCGCCCCCAATACATCTTCGACGGTAATATCTTCCATGCTTTCACGGGCAATCACCGTGTGTGGATGCCAATGGGGGCCCCACTGCCGCGGATTCGATGCACCAAATAACGCAATCGTTGGAGTTTTGATCGCTGTGCTCATGTGCATGGGACCTGTATCGTTGCTGATATAGAGCCGACATTTTTGGAGCATCGCCCCGAGCTGCATCGGAGTTATTCCTGTGAGGATAATTGGCGAGCAGGACATCAGATCCGCCACTTCGTGAGGCAGCGACCCTTCCGCATCGCCGGCGGTGATAAAAATCTGGGCATCCCACTTCTGATATAGCCGGTCTCCTACTTGTGCAAATCCTGCCTTTGACCAGCGACGGGATTCAGATCCCGACCCAGGATTCAACCCGATTAGGGGGCGATCCAAGCGGACGCTAGCACCAGCGAGGAAATTGTCCGCCCACCCCTGTGCCGCTGCGTTCACAAACATCTCAGGCTCCTCGTTATCCGGCTCAATCCCAATACCACGCACAACGTCAAGATATCTAGCAGCCTCGTGCTGGTCAATGTTATTGGGAACGGCGACATGAAGCAAGCGTTCCTGGCCAGAGTTGGTCTCAAAACCAATTCGAAATGGGATACGTGCGAGAAATGTGTGGAACACAAGGCGAAACGTCGGTTGAAGGATTACTACCATATGGAATGACCTTTTCGCCATCTGATAAATTAGCTTGGGAATCGACACGCTGTAAGTAATCACCTCGTCCAGATTCGGGTTTTCGGAAACGAGATCTTCGCGTCCCGGGGCAATCATGTAAGCGATGTATGCCTCTGGAAAACGGCACCGCAGTGCTCGGATTACAGGGGTCGTTAAGAGTGTCTCGCCGAGGGGGCCCATGCGGAGGATCAAGATGCGCCGGATCTGATCGAGGTCGAATTTCCTGCTAGATTGTTTAGAACGCTGTTCCGAGATTGACATGAATTTTTCCCTCCAAAGCAGAGCGTCCTTCGGCAAGACCGTAATCCATCCGCAGCAACCCGCCCTTTGATTCAAGCCGCATACCGAACCCGTAACCGACACGGAGCGGGTCAAAGACGGTGGGCTGATTTACTTGGGTAACTGTCCCCAAATCGGTGAATACAAAGAACTGCGATGTGCGTCCGACCAACAACCGATATTCGAGGTTCGCATAGACGCGGCGGGCTCCAAAAAACCAATCTTCGTCGTAACCGCGCAAAGTGTTTGCCCCACCCAGATAAAAGAGCTCCGTCGGTGGAATGTTGTCTCCCCACGCCGCCGCACCGTGTAAACCGATGGCGATCACCTGCCTTCGCCATGTCGGGAAGTAACCCCGCAGATCTACCCACAGTTTGCGCAGCTTGAAATCCCCTGTTGAAAACTCACACGCCACGTGGTCAAGGCGGCCGCGGGTTGGGTTCAGAAAGTAATCTCTACTATCGCGGGTCAGTCCCAAGGTCACACCGTACTTCACACCGCTTTGCGCTGCTGAATCTGTCACATCTGTAATTGACGAGTGGCGGGACGGGGAGGTAGTAGCGAGGGGGGGGGGCGTCGGTGAGAAGCCCAATCCGTTTATAGGAAACCCCCAGCAAACCCTCAAATAATCGTCGGAAGCGGGCCCCAATAGTCACGGATGCAGCACGCTCATTTGACTCAGCATCGGTGAACTGGTTTCTCTGTCTCACCTGCGAATACTCGACACCGATTTTAAGCGGCTTTCCAAACGCCCACGGTTCGGTGTAACCAATTTTTAACATCCGAAGTAAGCCAGATTTCCAAAGAAAATTTGCCCCCCGTCCTGTCCCCAAAAGATTCGTCTCCGTCGCTTCAATCACGCCTGTCAATTGTGGCGCGCCCTCAAACTCCGTAGTTGGCGGAGCATAGCCAATGACACCGCTGACCGCACCAGTCCGCGCTTCCGTTACCTTCGCGTTAAAGATAATCTCCTCCGGTGTCCCACCCTCCTGAAGCAGGGATGGACTGACCTCGTAAAAGTAGCCTAGGTTTACCAGGCGGTGGAAACTCTGATCGATTTTGCGCTGATCAAAAACATCGCCCGTTTGAATCGGTAACTCGCGGAGGACCACTTCAGGCTTCGTTTTCTGTAGACCGGTCAGCTTCACCGCTTCGATCCGAACCTGACTTCCCTCACGAATTTGGAGGTGCAAGTCAACCTTTCCCCCTTCCTCTGACAGATGGAAGTCCGTCGGTTCAATTTCCGCCTTGGGATAGCCGCGCTCGCTGTAGAGGGCTAAGAGCTTGTCGATCCCTTGTTCAAAGGCGGTCTGACTGAAAGGCGTCCCTTTCTGCAAACCGAGCTCACGACGGATGTCGCCGGTCGAAAACAGATGATTCCCTTCAATCGTAATCTCGCCTGTACGAACCCGCGGCCCCTCGTGGATGTGGAGGCGGACCTGCACCTGATCGGGGGGGAGGGTTGTCACTTCGGGTTCGATTGAGGCAAATACAAATCCGCTTTCACGGTACTTTTCCAGCACCCGATTGAGTCCGACAACCATCTCTGCTGGCAGGTAAGGCTGTCCTGGATCAATATCGACCAGCTTAGACAGCTGCTTCTGGTTCAGGTGTTCAACCCCTTCAAAGATAATCTGACGAATCAGGTAAGGCTTTTCGGCGTTATCGGAGGAGGGGAGAGCGTGTTGATCTGAATTGCCAATTGCGAGCGGGGACAGAAATAGAAAGAGCAAAATGTGAAACGCAAAGGAAATTCGGCGAAATGAACTCACAACGACCTACCTTTCTAGTAGGTCGATTTTCTAAAATCGACATTTGGGCGTCGAGATATGAATCTCGACCTACTAAACCGCCCCACGGTTAATGGCCTCCTGCCCCTGCCTACCCACAAAACCGATGTTGGATTACGGAAAGAGGTAGGATGCCTGGCCTACCCACAACCTGCGTCAGCTCTAGTAGGTCAATTTTCTAAAATCGAAAATACATCGAACATTGTGCAATAATCTAGGCTCAATCCGCCCGGATTATTGCACTATAGTCCGGGCGTTTTGTCGAGATATCAATCTTGACCTGCTAAACGATTAACTAAACTGCTTCTGCTGAAAGTGCCAACGATACGAAAAAGGCATAACGAAACGCATTGCGTTTTAATTTTCGTCAACCGGTGTGAACCCCAAGACGGTTTTCCGGTCCTCATCTGCCCCTCGACGCAGAAACGCCGCTTTCATCGGCGTTCCAACCTTTATCGTTTCAGGATGAAGCGTGTCAACGCCTTCAATCCGTGCGACCACCCGCGGGCCCTCCACCAACTCGACCGCTCCTGAACAGTACGGGTTGTTCCTGTCATACCCCTCCGCAATCATCGCAGGGGGTCCAATCGAGATACAGGTAAAGGCGACTAAGTGCCCCTCTCCTCTTGTTTCCACCCATTCCATCTCCGAGCCGTGGCATTTGATACAGATAGCACGTGGCGGCACAAAAAGGGCACCGCATCCGACGCACTGAGCACCCATTAGTTTCCCTTCCTCCAGAAACCGTTCAAACTGGTAATCACTTATCGGTCTATCCGCCACAGTTATCTCCTTTCTAGAATGGTAAACGTGCAGGTGCCGCCGGTCCCACCCAAATTGTGCGCGGCACCGATGCGCAGGTCTTCAATTGGTACGTTTCTATCCCCCGCCTGGTTCCTCAACTGCTCCCATACTTCTATTAACTGCGCTGCACCCGTTGCCCCGACCGGATGTCCCTTACACTTGAGCCCTCCGGACGTGTTAATCGGCTTCTCGCCATCTAATTTTGTTAAACCATCTGCCACCGCTTTGTAACCCTCGCCCGGCTTAAAAAATCCGAGGTCTTCAATATGCAGGAGTTCTGCAATCGAGAAGCAGTCGTGCACCTCTGCAAACTGAATATCTGCGGGCGTCAACCCGGACATTTCGTAAGCCTCGTTAGCGGCGTGCCGCGTTGCTTCAAAGTATGTCAGATCATCGGCGGCGTTGAGCCCCCGCCCACTTGCTTGACCAATGCCAGCGAGATATAGTGGGTCATCGGTAAAGTGTTTGGCAATCTCCGCCCCAACCAAGAGAATGCACGCCGCACCGTCGCTGATTGGACAGCAATCAAAAAGGTGCATGGGCCAAGCAATTGCGGGATTGACGATTGGGTCACGCAGAAAATCCTTCTCATCGTTCCAATCTGGTACTGCGCCCCCTTTTTCTTTCGACCGTTTGATTTTCGACAGCATAATATCGCGAATCGTAGCTTTATACTGCGCTTTCGGGTTCAACGGCGCGTTGTCGTGGCTCTTGATGGTAATATCCATTAGGTGTTCGCGGGAAGCACCATATTTCTCAAAATATGCGGTCGCAATCGCCCCGAAAACCCCGGGGAACGTAAAGCCTGCCTTCCGTTCATAAGGGATTGCCGCCAGAGCCAAGCCCTCGGCGATCGTTTCGGTGCTCTCTTTCGACATATCCTCGACGCCACCGACCAAGACCACATCGTAGAAACCGGATGCGATGGCAAAAACTCCCTCCCGAAAAGCGAGCGCGCTTGAAGCGCAAGCACCTTCAATCCGTGTCGCCGGTTTGGGAACGAGTCCAAGGGAATCCGAAAGAATTGCGCCCCAATGCGACTGATGGGCAAAAAAGTCGTTTGTGAAATTGCCAATGTACAGCGCGTCAATGTCAGCCGGATCGAGCCCCTTATCCACGGATGCGCTCATTTCAACGAAGGCTTCGGTAAACAAATCCTTTGAGTCCCGATCCTTGAACATATTGAACCCTGACATCCCCGCGCCGACCATCGCGACGCCGCGTCCCAACTTTCGCTGCTTATTCATGTCAATCTCCTTTTTACATTATAGGACTTACGCAGTTGAACCTTCGGTGCCAACACCAGCAAAGGGCACGCAATAGTCATGGTATCCTTGGTGATAAATCGCCTGTGAAGATGCCTCGATGAATCGGGCGGCTACAGTTAATCCGGCAGTAGTAGGTACGATCCGCCGTGCTGTCCCCCCCTCGAATCCCCCGCAAGCGAGGGGTACGGGATACGGCGTATGCCTACTACTAGCAACTATATTACTTGACTGGCTTTTCCTTCCCAATACTTTGCTCTCAACTCCCGCTTGAGAATTTTTCCGTAGTTATTCTTGGGCAGTTCTTCGACAAAATCGATCGATTTGGGCCGTTTGTAGCGGGCTATATGGTCTGTGCAAAAATTAATCAGTTCTGTCTCTGTGACATCTCTCTCAGGTAAAAGCGAGACGACCGCTTTGATCGACTCACCCCATGTTAGGTCCGGAATCCCGATCACAGCGACCTCTCGAACCGCGGGATGTTGGACAATTACCTCCTCGATTTCTCGGGGATAGATGTTTTCTCCCCCGCTGATAATCAGATCCTTTGACCGATCCATCAAAAAAAGGTAGCCGTATTCATCAATGTAGCCGATATCTCCGGTATGCAGCCACCCATTCCGCAAGGTTTCAGCAGTGGCTGCCGGATCTCGCCAGTACCCCTTCATCACCAGATCTGAGCGTGTAACAATCTCTCCCATCTCCCCGGGAGGGAGTTCATTATCATCGGAATCGACAATTTTTACTTCTACATCGGTGCGCGGGATGCCTGCTGATGCGAGTCGCTTCATCTGATCCGGAGCTCCGTCGAGGATATGGTCATCATGGGAGAGATAGGTAATGGTCATGGGAGATTCCGCCTGCCCGTAAAGTTGGACAAGGCAGGGCCCCAGTTTTGCCATCGCTTGCATCAGGTCCTCGACCAACATCGGTGCGCCGCCGTAGTTTAACACCCTCAATGAACTGTGGTCGTATTGGGCTATCGCCGGGCAATCTATCAACAGTTTGATCATGGTCGGTGCAGCAAACATATTTGTCACGCGGTACGCTTCAATCGTTTTTAACACCTGTTCCGGGTCAAAGGATTTTGCTTCCAGAATAACGTTAGCTGCTGCCTTGCCAACGTTGGGCAGTGCATAGCACCCGCTTCCATGTGATAAAGGGGCGGCGTGGAGCGCGACATCGTTGGGGCCAAATCCCGGGCACATGTCCGCGTAGAAGTTCATCGTCATGCCGAGTAAGTTACGGTGCGTCAACATCGCGCCCTTGGGCTGACCTGTTGTCCCGGAGGTATAAAAGAGCCACGCCACGTCATCAGGAGCGACATCTACATCTTCAAACTGATTCGACTCGGTGGATAGCACGGTTTCGTAATCCAGAAATGGCTCTTGCGCCCTAGATACGCTGATAATATAACTGACTTGTGGAATGTCGGCGCAGATGTCGACAATTGCCTCGTTGAATTCAGACGAGATAATCACCACTTTGGCTTCAGAATGGCTGATGATAAAGGCAAACTCTTTGGGGTGTAGCCGGAAATTAATGGGTATGACGCCGCACCCCGCCTTGAAGCAAGCAAACATTGACTCCAACATCTCAGGACAGTTATACATCAATACCGCCACGTTATCCCCCTGCCGGACACCAAGTCTGTTAAGCCCGTATGCCAGGCAGTTGGCTCGCGTGTTAAATTCGGCATACGTCAATTTCTTAGAACCGTATGCAATTGCGAGGTTTTCGGGAAAAGTTCGAGCAGACTTTGTCAGTAATTTACCTATGTTCATGGCTTACCTCGTCGATAGATGCAGATGCCGGGGACGGTCGAAGCGTTTCTATTACAGCTCTGCTTGGATTGCCCAATCCAAGTGGGCTCGCAATGATGGACTGTGGATTTGTCAATCCACAGGGAGCGAAACGTTTCCGTGAAGGACGACGCATCAATCGTCACGCACCACTTCCAGCACAGATCCTGCGCTCACCTCATCTCGAGAGGCTTTGACCTCAATTTTATATTGATCCGCCTGATGAAAGATTCTAACAACGATTACATCCCCTCCGATCTGACATCGGATGGCGTTCCCAACCACCAGTACAGAAGTTGGATTCCATGCAACCTTTAAGCGTTTGGCGTAAGCTGCCAAAGTGGCATGGATTGTCGCTTCAGCAGTTTCCCCCTCAAAAAGGGTAGTGCGCCCAACATGCGCGGCTTCGTTTACTGCACCCGCTAAGCGGTCCTGCTCCGATTCACGCGTCCGCTCACCCTCTCGTTTTTCGTTGCGTAACACCATATAGAAAACCGCACCCAACAGAACGACAAACCCAGCTGTAATGAACACCACAGTCAGTCGTCCTTCCTCTTTGCGGAGATCCTCGCGGTGATGCGGGTAAAACGCATCGTGAGAGTACGCCAAATACGCCGAGAACGTTAAACAGATCAGCATTGCAAGCCCAATCGCGAAACATAATTTTCTATTCACCAAGTTGACTCCTCTGTGTCCCCCTATCAACGGAGGAAAAGATAAGGGAGGAAAAGATAAGAATAGGGCAAAATTCAGTATATCATACTATGGCAAAAATAATCAATTGCAATATGCCGGACATTAGGGCTATTTAGTTTTCGGTTTTCTTCCTGCCTGAGTAGGAGGTCGGGATTTGGAGCTCCTCTCTACGGCGATGTGTGTCAGGATTCGGAAATCCCTCTCCGTTCCGCGACTCTTTAACCTACAGGAGAATTAAATGACCCGAATGTGGAAAGCGGTAAATACTTCATTTACCCCCATTTTTTTTTGGTTATAGATTTGAGATATTTTTATGATTTAGGATAGTGAGAATACCTGTCATTAAGGGTGTTTGCATGTATCTCCCCTGCACAGTGGGAGTGTGAACCATGGATTGAGACACCACCCGCTCCACGCCTCAGCCACCACTCGCTTTATCACGGTAATGAGTGAGTATATTTTAGTCCGTGTGTTGAATGTTTTTGCCCATCGATCGCCTGACTTTTGATAGGTGATAAACAGTAAGCCATAACTGATACAAGCTAAGAGCCATAACAGGTTGATGCGGGCTTTTGACGGTTTTTTGAGTCTCAAGCTGCCAAAGCCAAAACCGGTCTTGATGTCCCGAAATCCGTGTTCAATCTGCATTCTTCGCTTATAATAGTGGTATATGTGACGCCCCGTCAGATGACTTGAAATCAGATACATCGGTTCAGCCAACCGCGCCTGTCTGACGACATACAGGTTGAGGCGAATCTGCTCGGTTAAGTGATAGAGAATCTGTGGATAGAACCCCGTTTCCTGCAACTGTTCTGCCTTTTTAACAGTGCCCCAGACGGTCATGCGCGCGTTACGACACACGCGGATGATAAACGGAATCCGTTGTGTCTTGAGAAACTTTATCACATATTTAGCACGAGCGAAGCCTCTATCGAATATCAACGTGGCTTCACACGGGGGCGGTAAAATCGCTTCTGTCTTTTGATACAGTGTGAGACAAAAGCGTTGGATAATCTCATTATGGCTGGTATAGGTCAACTGTTGAATCTCAGCATCGGTGTAGAGGTGCCAGTAGATAGGAACCGCCCGGCGGCGGAACGGCACCGCGGCAACAATCGCTTTGAAATGGCCAAACACCTGGGTTTCATCCACTAAAATCAACCGGCGTCCGGCGTGAGGTTCACAGACCCGGCGGAGCACAAAGCCCAACCAGCACCCCATCACCGCGTCAATAGGAAAGCGACGAGCTAAGAATCGCAGCAGGCGTTTCTGTTTCGTCTTTTGATGTTTGACGGCTATTGGCAAGCGGGAAGCAATTTCGTTTATCCGAAACTTCTGGGCCAACACAATGGCTAGGATCGTGAGTATCCGGTTTTTTAACGCCGGTTTTTTCAATACGGGGTTGAAAATCTCGGTCAGAGTGGTTATCATAGAACTGGGATTCACCCCCTTATGGCGGTGGGTGCCTTTCATAATACCTCCTTGTTTAAAACAATGGTTATTTTATACAGGGAGGTATTTTACCATATATGACAACCCTTGCTCACATCTAGACCGCGCTAAAACAACCAACATTACACAGCAAAAAAAATGGGGGTAAGTGACCCGTATTTTCTCCTTGATTATTTCCTCACAATCACCTATCATCCCTGAAGATTTAAAGATCAAATGTGTCTAACGGAATAGGAATCGGTAACGCTTAGGCATACTGCACACAGGCACCGAAACAAAATCTGGAAATGCTCCGAAGGGAGGGTAATAGTGATGAACGCATCAAACCTTATTGAGACTCTTCGTCCATGGTTGGAGGCAAAGATTGGAGCGCGGCTGGATCTATTAGGTTTGGATCCGATACCGGTATACGAAACTGAAGAGCAATCTTCAAGCGCGCTATTTGCAGCGAGGATTGGTGAACGTGGCCTTGTCACAACGCAAAAGCAGTGGTTAGAACAACTTAAACCGATCGTTCAAAATCTGACCCTGGAAGAACTGTTCTCCACATTTGGTGGGTATGAGCTTGCGCGTGTATTGCTGCCTGATGGCTATGGAGTGTGGGGACCAAGCTGGTTCTATATCGGTGACGAGGATAGTTTTCGCGAGGTAGGGGATCACTGTCCTGTGCAGCTGTCCGCGGCGGAATTAGCTGAAGCCGTTGACTATCGTATTTTCTGGCATTGCTTTGAAGATGAAGCGATGACCGGCTTCGGCATCTTTGAGGATGGCAAATTAGCGTCCCTTGCAGCAGTTCGCTCTGAAGATGACCACGTTTGGGAAATAGGCATTGATACTGCACCGGAAGCCAAAGGACGTGGACTGGGGCGTGCTGTCGTGAGCGCAGCGGGGCGTTGGATATTGGAAAACAACCGGTTCATCTTTGCTTCAACCGCACCTTGGAATATACGCTCTGCTCGCACGCTCCGATCGGTGGGAATGCAATTCATTATGTCGGTCATGATAGGAATGCCCGGACCGTTTTATGCACCGCCGCAGCCGCTTGGCAACCCATATCCCGGCGCCGAAGTGTATAACTACTATCCCAACTGGGCTCTCAATAAAGAGATTAAACCCCCACTAAGAGATTAATCAGTTCAAGGCATTTAGGCGCGTATCCTCAGATAGGGGGTGGGATTGTGCTTGACCTCACGTAAGAGGGTATGGATATATGGCTGAATACGAAAGAGGCGACAGCTAGAATTTCCGAGCAATCCCCGGTTCAAGCTCCCGACTTCGTCCCAGAACGCCCCAAGCATCGGTCTATCCAGCGCGGGATACGGTGCTTCCGGGTTCTGTTCACGCAACTCATGCCAATAGAGGACTTCCACAAAATGGATATACGTCGAAGTGTTGTAGTCCACGCCAAGCATGAGAAGCTTTCCATCGGTCTGATAAACCTTCTGCATTGGGGAGTGTGTGCCGTAAGTGTTACCCCACGGCTCACGGTCCCACGGTGATTTATACCCCTCGCGACTGAGATGGGTATCTACAAACTTCTTTGCCCCCTTGCCCCGTGCAGCGACCGAATGGGAATAGTGGTCGGATCGGTAAGTACCAGGCATTTGGCGGAAGAACTCGGTGAGCCATCCGACTGTGGATGGTGTGGTTTCGAGGTTCCATGTTTTCACCCGCATCTCTCTTCCTTCTACGAGGTTGAACGAGGGCATCAAGATGAGTCCCTCTCGTCCAGCGGCGTCCTCCAGTGCGCTGACCACCGTTCCTGCCCCACCTTCAACGGGGCCGAGGCTCTTAAAGGAGGAGTGAATAAAGAGCGTATCCCCTCGCTCAACGCCCAAGTTTTTCAGGTCATGTGTGAGTGTTTCGCGTGTGTGTAGTGTTGTCATATTAGCCATAATAACCTCAGTTCAGTTGTTACCCCTCAAGTAGTCCCTGGCGGGGTTCTGTTGCACGATTTTTTAACATGAGCCATAGTAACTGATGAGATTGGAAATATCTATGGGAATTTACGAACAATTTGGAGTTACACCGATTATCAACGCCTCCGGATCGGTGACCCGTCTCGGGGGGGCACCAATGCCCGATGCGGTACTGGATGCGTTTAATGAAGCTGCTCGCGCATCGGTGCCGCTCGAACAACTTCAGGCAGCCGCCTCCAAAGTTATTGCGGATGCTACCGCAACGGAAGCGGGTTTGATTTCCGCTGGTGCTGCATCCGCTCTAACCTTAGGAGCCGCTGCAATCTTGACAGGCTACGACTTGGGATTGATGGAGCGGTTGCCGCATTGCGACGGATTTCCCAACGAACTCGTCGTCGCCCGAGAGCAGCGAAGTGGTTACGATCACGCCGTAAGAGCCGCAGGGGCCCGGCTTATGGAGGTCGGTTTCAACGAAATCGTTGCAAATGCGGGAGTACGGCGAACTGAAGCGTGGGAGTACGAAGCTGCCTTTGGACCGAATACTGCGGGCGTGTTTTATGTATACAGCCCGACCTCCCGACCTCCACTTGAAGAGGTAGTTGCTGTTGCACATCGGCATCAACTTCCTGTATTAGTAGATGCAGCGGGTGAACTTCCGCCGCGTAGCAACCTCGAATCCATTGCGGCAACGGGTGCCGATTTGGTAGCGTTCAGCGGTGGCAAATCCATTCGAGGTCCCCAATCAACAGGGATTCTCTGTGGTCGTCGAGACCTTATAGGACCTGCCGTCGCGCAATTGTTGGATATGGATGACTACTTGGAACTTTGGAATCCACCGGCATCACTCATCGATAAGACAAAATTCCGTGGCATTCCACGCCACGGAATCGGGCGCGGTTTTAAGGTCTCCAAGGAAGAGATTATCGCTCTACTTGTGGCATTGCAGCTTTTCACCTCCGGTGCCTATGATGAAGCGGTCCCCAAAGCACACGCACGCCTCAGTCGGATAGTGGGAAAACTGAACGGCTCTCCCATACAATGCAGCATTCGTGATAAAGGGGACGGTCAAAGTCTTCCACTGTTGCAAATTGCGATCGATGAAGAAGCCATTGGTCGAGGGGCGATGGAAATTTGCCAAAGTCTCCGGAGGGGGGTCCCTCCGATTTATGTCAGCCACGGCGGTCTTCGAGAAGGAAAACTGCTGATTAATCCACTTCACTTGAACGACAGCAACACCGAAACGCTCGCCGAAAGAATTCGTCAAGAATTGGAACAAGATTGAAACGTGGAAACGATAGCCTCACCAACTCGCACCAAAGGATTAACAGGATAGTCCTTAAAATCACGATGAATTATGCCACGAAAAAACAGGATTCTTAACATCGGTGATAAGGCACCGTTATTCACATTGACCTCTGTTCAGCGTCAAACCGTGAGCCTTGAATCCTATCTCGGCCAACAATCTGTCATCCTAGTCTTCTTTCGGGGGACATGGTGACCGAATAGCCGTCGCCAGTTAGGAGATCTCCAGCGCGTCAGCAACGAATACGCAGACTTGGGTGCTACGGTACTTAGCATCGTTGGTCAATGGCCCCGTGAAGTGCGTCGATACGCCGAAAGACACGCTATCACCTTTCCGTTGCTCACGGATAAGGATCGACAGGTGATTAAAAGCTATGGCGTGTACCATTGGCTGGGGCTTGATGCGTATAACATCGCTCGTCCTGCGACATTTGTGATTGATAAGGATTTAATTATCCGGTTCATGTATATTGGCTCACACCAGTTGGATCTCGCTAAACATGAGAATATCATCACAGCCTTGAAAGGGCTTCAAGATACCAACAACTAAAGAGAGGAACCAAATGATTTTTACAGGACACCGGGGCGCGGCAAAACTTGAACCAGAAAATACGTTGCTATCCATTCAAAAAGCGATAGATCTCGGCGTTGATCAGGTTGAGATTGATGTGCATCTGACGCGCGATCAGCATCTGGTAGTTATCCACGATACCACTGTAGATCGGACAACCGACGGACAGGGCGCAATTGCCGACTTCACGTTAGTCGAAGTGAGGCGGTTGGACGCCGGCAAAGGAGAGCGCATTCCAACACTACAGGAAGTGATGGATCTGGTGCGCGGGCAGGTAATTCTCCAGATTGAACTGAAAGGGCCAGACACCGCTGAGCCGGTTGTCCGTGCGGTTGAGCGAAATAGGATGGAAAGCGAGGTGCTTCTGACCTCGTTTGTCCATGAACGGCTGCGCGAAGCACGTCAGCTTAATCCGAACTTGCGGCTAGGCGCGTTGTGGGCGGATCCGCCGGATGATGCGTGTGAACAGGCAATCAATATGGAAGCGGAAGCAATACATATCCAACATCAGAATATTGATCCTCAGCTTGTCCGGGAAGCACACACACACGGCCTCAAAATTCGTGCATGGAACCCCGACACGGTTCAAGATATACAGCGTGCCATCGATCTGGGGGTTGACGCCATTGGCTCGAATCGTCCAGATCTATTAATCGCAGCTGGGCGTAGGTGCCCCTAGTTGCTCAATCGCCTACTTTGTATACCTTGAATTTGAACGAGTGCATCTTCTGCCAATAGCAGTCCAAGTAGAACTGAAGCGGGAGCGTTGTCCCAGATAGACAGCGGCAAAGTTAAGTGTTGTTCCTGACAACCCTCCAGATCGTTTCTACTTTCTGCTGCAGTTTTTTCAATAATTTGCTGCCCGTCATGGTTCACTTCATTTATTCTCAACCAATAAAGACATTCTCGTTATGCCACTCTAAGGCTAGTGTTGCCGGTGCATACTCTGGATTAACGGTGGAACGAATAGGTTGTTCAGCATACTGAGCTACCTGAGCCCCTGATGGATCTGCGCTGTGTGCCTTGATATAAGCTGCAACTCGGATTGTTAAATCGGAGGGGAGAACTGAAATTACACCTTTATCAAACATCCAATGATGGATACCACACAGTCCAATCCCATTCCGCGGATCGTCAGCTCCTCGCTTACTGCGTGGGATGATATGTGCAGCTTGAATCTCATACACGTTATCAGGTGTACTAAGACGAAAGTTACAAACTGCACAGGCATAGTTATACTGTTTGACAACAATATTGCGGAATACGCGACTGCGGACGTAGGCTTGACGCGACGACTTTGTCTGTGCAACCGTCTTATCGAAGACCGTGAAAGGAGTGTCAATTTGTGCGCGAATGATTTTTTCCTCCGCCTGAATTTCGTCTGAGCTCAAGAGTAGAGATTCAGGTGGGTGTTCGTCTATAAATTGTTGCCCTTCAGCGGTAAGCCGAAATTTGCCGTTTTCAACCTCAATAACGCCGAATGCACGTAGCCAGTCCACACGGATACGAAATTGATTGGAGATGTGGCGTTCTCCCCAGCAACGCATTCGATGAAAACGACTACTTGTGGTTGCAAACCATTCTAACAGCAAAACCTCCGTTGGCAGTTCAGCTCGGTTCTGTAAAATTTCCATTATCTCTATCAATCCAACAAAGTTTTTCGCAAAAACCTCCAATAGGCAATCATACGAGGATGAATGGAGTACGATGTAACCGTCACGGGTAAGCCGACACTTGCCGTTTTCGACTTCTACTAAACCCGGCCCGCTCAGAAGAACAGAGTAGATGTTTTGGGCATATTTATCAACCAAAGGCTTACGGGAACGAAACGCTGTCCGTAGCCATTTCCAAACTTCACTTCCCTTAGAGGGCCGCGAATTATGAATCCATTTTAGCGTCTTTAGCAAATTAAACGCTTGTTGTTCAATACTGCCAACCATTGGATAGCATACAAACTTAGCACGATTGTTGGAAGTTGGTTTTCGATTCATCAAACTATTTTCTCCTAGTAGAATGTAGGTCAAGCAACATCTCCTCATCCCTCAACAAATCTTCCCACCTCAACAGGTTCTCTGATGATACATGCTTCCGAACTGACCGAGGCACAACAAGTTTCGCGGCTTCCACCTCTAATTCGCGAAGCACGTCCCCCAATTGATTGCCAACCTCAGGTGGAGAACCATAGGTTTGAAGAACTTGCTCAAGCTTAGCATCGAAGAGCTGACGAATCTGCTGTTTCCACTGCTTTTCATTTTCATCTGTCCAGCTATTTATTTCTTCTTGCATTGCCTTACTAATCCCTATTTTATTGGATAAGCATTTTCTATGCAATCGTTTCGCCTTGATACGGTCCCGCAATTGCGATACTACACAAATCTGGATGTAGGTATTTCCGGGCAGCCGCGTTCACCTGTGCACGGGTGATACCCCGGTAAATTGATTCATGCCGCTCAAGATAGTCGAGTCCCAAACCGTACAACTCCGCAGTTAGCAGCACTGCGGCGAGGCCCCTGTTCGTTTCGAGGGCTAGCGCGAAATTTCCGACAATTAGGTTCTGCACATCCGACAATTCTTCTTCTGTGATACCATCGGATTTCATCAATTCGATTTCGTGGAGGATACTGTGAATAGCTTTGTCCACGTTGGTTGGGTTGACCCCCGCGCTTGCATGGAAAAGTCCTTCGCCGATTGATGGAGTGAATGAACTCCAGACGCTGTATGCGAGTCCTTGCACATCACGCACACGCCCGAACAATCGCGCAATTCCTGCACTTCCACCCAAGACAGCATTCATGAGATTGACAGTGTAAAAATCTGGGTTTGTCCGTGCAATCCCTTTATGCCCCAACTCAATATTCACTTGTGATTTGTCCATCATGGACCGGACCACAACCTGCTTTTTACCATATTCCACCGCCGGTATAGTGAAAGAGGGTTGTTCACCATTTGCCGTCCAATCGCCCATTGCAGCGTCAATTTTTTCAATAATCACCTGTGTTTCCACATCGCCGACAATCGCCAGAATGAGTGAATCGGGTCGATAATAAGCCGCATGAAAATCAACCAATGCGTCCCTCTGTATCCGTTTGACCGATTCTGCCGTCCCCTGCACACGCCAATAGTAAGGGTGTTCACTGGAGTAAACAGATTCTCGCAGCAGACGATCCGCGACATCATCCGTTTCATCCTCCCACGCCTTCAGCCAACTATAAACCTGATGCCGGTGTTTTTCAATCTCTTCTTGTGGAAAGTTGGGTGCCCGTAGGATGTCGTTGAGCACGTCAAGCACACGATCGAAATCCTTCGACAGCAGGCGTCCCTCAACGCCGACCGTCTCGGTATTCCCCCCAACGCTTATATTTGCGCCGACAGATTCGGTCGTCTCGGCGATTTCTTCCCATGTCCGGTCCTCGGTGCCCCTCGTCAGCATGTTGGCAACGCTATCCGAGAGCCCGTAGAAACCTTCATAATCATACATGCTGCCTGCCTTCAACCGTCCACTGATTGCAACGGTTTGATTGAAACGGTTCTCTTGGATGAGCAGTGTCAGACCGTTGTCAAAGACGTGGCGCGTAGATGGTGCTTGATGGTTACTCATCTTTCAATCCCTCCCTGAATTTGAAATAAGGTGGGTTGTCTCATGTGATGCAGAGCGGGTGCAGCAGGTTCGCCAGATGTGCCGCCATTCCCCGGTGACATTGGTTGAAAATATCCAACCGTGCGGTTATCTTCGGTGAGGTACTTCTGAGCAGCTTCGCGAGTTTGCTCGCGGGTGACTGACCGAATGTTGTCGAGATAGGTATCGAGGTATTTGTAATCGTAAACGGTTTCGTAGTAGCCGATTTGCGCCGCTTGATTTGAGACGCTATCGAGGGCGAAGATGAAATGTGCCTCCGTTTGGTTGATTGCCTTTTCTAGTTCGGCCTCTGTGAGCACTTCATTCTGGATACGGTCTATCTGTTCTAATAGTGCCTTTTCAAGCGTGGCTGGATCAACACCCACTTGTGCCTCTGCGAATATCCAAGCAAGTCCGGCGTCTTTGGAAAAATCGGGATAAAAATAGGCGGAGGTTGCCAACTGTTTATCAACCAAGGCACGGTAGAACCGTGAAGTTTTGCCCATACTAAGCACGGTACTAATCACTTCTAGTGGATAGAAATCTGGATGCCCAGCCGCGGGGATATGATAGACGATGGCAGCATAAGCGAGCGTTCCCTCTTTACGAACTGTAACCCGTCTTTCGCCGCGCTGTTCGGGTTCAACCGTCGATGGACCTACGATCGATTCTCCGCTAGCAAGCGGCCCAAAGTGGGTCTCAACCTGTTTCATTAGCTCAGGGGTATCGAAGTCCCCAACGAGGACGAGGGTTGCATTGTTCGGAACGTAACGTTGACGGTAGTAGTTGTAGAGGTCATCGCGGGTCATTGTTTTGAGGTCTGAGGGCCAGCCGATGATACCCCATTGATACGGGTGGGCTTTGTACGCGGTCGCCTGTACCTCCTCCCTCAATACGAATTGGGGTGTATTCTCATACCCTTCGCGCTCCGAAAGGATTACCGTGCGTTCTGCTTCGACCTCCTCCGGATCAAAAACACTGTTCTGCATCCGATCTGACTCCAAGGCGAGTGCGACCGAAATTTTGTCCGCGGGCAGGGTTTCGTAATATGCGGTATAATCGTTGCTCGTGAACGCATTCCATCTGCCGCCGTTGCCTTCGATAAAGCGTCCTAGCTCCTCTTTGGAGAATTTGGGCGTGCCTTTGAAAAGCATGTGTTCGACCCAATGGGAAACACCAGTGAGTCCGGGGCGTTCATTGCGTGAACCGACCTTGTACCAAATATAACTGCTGGCGACCGGGGCGGCGTGAACTTCTTTCGTCAATACCTTCAAGCCGTTCGCCAATTGATGTTCAATGACTTCATAGCGTATTTCAACTTGTTTGGTCATAATAAAATCCTTTCGCTTACAGCACCGCCAAGATTGCTTCTACAACGTAATTCAAGTTCTTAGGCGACAATCCTGCCACATTCAGGCGACCGTTTGTCGGCATGTAGATAGCATATTCTTCCTTCAGTCGATCCACGGCGGCTTTGGAGAGCCCGGAATAAGAGAACATCCCGTTCTGCTTGTACATAAAGCTAAAATCAACTGAATTACCGCCAGCCTTTAAGCCTTCAGCCAACGCCTGGCGCATCCCGGAGATTCGCTCCCGCATGGCCGCCAGTTCGGTTTCCCATTCCTGCCTGAGTGTGTCGGAAGCGAGCACCGTTGCAATGATACGTGAACCGTGCAGAGGTGGGTTCGAGTAGTTGGCACGGATAATTCGCATAATTTGAGATTTGACCCTTTCAGCAGAGTCCGCATCGGCTGTAACAACATAGAATCCGCCCGTCCGCTCTCCGTAAAGTCCAAAGTTTTTGGAATAGGAATTTGCAACAAGCATCTGATGGCCCTCAGCCAGGAAATAACGGACTGCCATTGCATCTTCATCAATACCTTGCCCAAAACCTTGGTAGGCAAAGTCAAACACCGGCAGCAGCCCCCGTGTCTTGATGGCTGTTGAAAGTTCTTTCCAATCTGTTGGTGTGGGGTCGAGCCCGGTTGGGTTGTGACAGCAGGCGTGAAGCAGAATTGGGCTTCCACTAGGGATGGACTTAATCGCTTCTACCATACGCGACTTGGTAAATTCCCTGCGCTCCGCATCATAGTACGGATATGATTCAACCTGCAATCCTGCTCTTGTAAACACTTGGTTGTGGTTTGCCCACGTCGGGTCCGGGAGGTAGATGACTTGACTTCCAATTTGAGCGAGAAACTCCCCGGCGAGTCTTATACCGGCTGTCCCCCCGGGTGCCTGTGCCCCAAAGATATTATCTTGCTCTGTGTCGAATACCAGTCTGATGGAATGCTTCACGTATTCTGGGTCCCCATCTTGAGAGAGGTACTCCTTATCCATACCCTCTGTGATGATTTGCTGCTCTGCTTTCCTGACCGCTGCAAGCACAAGTGGCTGGAGGTCATCGGTTTTGTAAGCACCAATGCTCAGGTTCACTTTGTTGGGCCGCGGATCCGCCTTGAAGGCCGCGTTAAGTCCCAAGATGGGGTCGGGGGGGGGCCATTTCTATTGTGTCGAAAAAATTCATGGCTTTATGCTCCTCAGTTTTCATAGTTTTAACCGAAATGGTAAACAGGTGGACACTTAGGAATGGCGTTCCCTAAAGCATCGTCATCAATTTTCGGAATGCGTTCAGTTGTGGTTGAATCACATGGGGTTCGGGCACTCGTCCTTCAAGTGCTTCGATGGTCTTCAGTCCGTTGCCGGTGATGCTGACAACAATTCGCTCATCTCGGTTGATGCGTCCGCTTTCGATTAGCTTTCTCGCTGCGGCAAGCGTGACACCTCCTGCCGTTTCAGTGAAGATGCCTTCTGTCGCGGCAAGGAGTTTGATTGCTTCGACAATTTCCTCATCGTTTGCATGTTCCCCGTACCCCCCTGAATCCCGCACCGTTGCAGCGGCATAGATTCCGTCGGCAGGGTTGCCGATTGCAAGGGATTTAGCAATGGTGTCCGGTTTAACGGGCTTGACAAAATCGCTGCCCTCCTTGACTGTTGTGGCAATTGGCCCACAACCTTCAGCCTGTGCAACATGGATGTGTGTTTGTGGCTTGTCAATCAGTCCCAATGTATGGAACTCTTTCAACGCCTTGCCCACTTTTGTGATAAGCGAACCGCCCGCTGCAGGCACAACAATATGATCTGGTGCTTCCCAACCGAGTTGTTCGATAATCTCATAGGTGAAGGTTTTGGAGCCTTCTGCGTAAAACGGCCGGATATTGATGTTGGCAAACGCCCAAGGGTAAACACCGGCAATCTCGCTGCATAATCGGTTGACATCGTCGTAATTGCCTGCGATTCCGACCACCGTCGGGGCGTAAACGAGCGAAGCCACCACTTTCCCCATCTCTAAATCGGCAGGAATAAAGATGAAGCAGTTGAGATTCGCAATGGCTGCATTTGCTGCGACCGAATTGGCTAAGTTGCCGGTTGAAGCACACGAAACGGTATCAAACCCAAACTCCTTTGCCTTACTCAGCGCAACCGCCACAACACGATCTTTGAAAGAGAGGGTCGGGTGACACACCGAATCATCTTTGATATAAAGTGCCTCCACACCGAGCACCGCTTCCAGATTTTTGGCGCGGATTAAAGGGGTAAACCCTGAATTAAATCCATCGGTCGGCTCACCATCGATTGGCAGTAGGTCGGCATAGCGCCAGAGGCTTTCGGGGCCTCGTTCAATGGATTCTCGTGAAATTGATTTCTGGATGACTTCGTAGTTGTAATCTACCTCAAGTGGGCCAAAACAAAATTCACACACATGGAGAGGTTCCTTAGGATACTGCCTCCCACATTCACGACATTTCAATCCCAGTACTTTTTCTGTCATATTCGTCTCCGTTGGATCAAAATATAAGAAAACTCTGTTAGCAAATAGTCTGTCAATTTTTCCAGACCATATTGACTGACCGTTTCGTTAAAAAAGATGTGGACAATAAAAAAGCCTATTATCACGGCCGTGATAATAGGCAATTCTGTAGAGCATATATATTAAAAACAATCCCGATTCATACCTAAAGTTGCCTATTTTCACTTTGCTCCGCACGCATGGACACCGCAACAGCAATGCCCATGCTAGGCATGTACATGGTCGTATTTGCGAAGGGGACAAAGTGGCGAATTGGAGAAAAATTGAAGTGAGATTGCCGCATCTTTCTAATTGGCTTACCTATGTTGTTTAATTACAAAATCATTTAATTTTAGCATATACACCCACACAAAGGCAAGTGAAAACCAACAATTGTTTTAATATTGAATTGTCTGTGCCGCTATGAAAGATTCTCGATCATCACTGGCTCCACAATATCCGCAGGCACAAAATTAAAGACCTGTGCATAAAAATAGAGTTCCGCTTCAAGTGAGTGCCGGATATTCTCACTGCGTCGAAATCCGTGCTGTTCGCCTTCAAACGGGACATAAGCGACAGGTAACCCTTTCGCCCGCAATGCTTCAACCATCATCTCAGCTTGATTGGGGGGAACAACTTTATCTTCGAGCCCCTGAAAGAGAATCAATGGGCATGAAAGGCGATCTGTAAAATGGATCGGCGAGCGTGCCCGGTAGAGATTACGTCTTTCAGGATAGGGGCCAATCAGGCTGTCCAGATAGCGGGATTCAAATTTGTGGGTATCCCTTGTCATCGCTTCAAGGTCGCTGATCCCGTAGTAACTGGCACCCGCTTTGAAGACATCACGAAAGGTCAGTGCCGAAAGGGTCGTGTAGCCGCCCGCACTGCCACCCCGAATCGCCAACCGATTGGCGTCCACATAGCCCTGCTCGGCGAGGTATCGCGCCCCGTTCACACAATCATCAACGTCAACAACACCCCACTGACCATTGAGTCTTTGTCGATAGGCGCGACCATAGCCGCTGCTGCCTCCATAGTTCACATCGAGGACAGCAATGCCGCGGCTTGTCCAGTATTGAATCTCTAGGTTGAGCGCAGTGGAAGTCGCTGAAGTTGGACCTCCATGGCTAATGACAATCAGTGGAGGTAAATCATCGACAGGTGGGGTGTAGTCGCGGTTTTGTGGCGGATAGAAGAAGGCGTGGGCACTCAGATTGTTTGTGGTTGGAAATTCAATTGCTTGTGGGGTTGAGAAATATCCGGCATCAATCTCTATCTCGCTTGAACGGTACACAACCTCAAATTGTTTTGTGGCGAGGTCAAGGCGAACAATTGACGCCGATTCCGTCGATGAACCGGCATTGAAAAGGACTCCTCCGGGAATAGTCTGTAGATTGGCAATTGATGTGTAAGGAGTCTCAATCCGATCGAGTTTTCGTGTTACGGTGTCTAAACTTGCTAGATGCCAGACACCATCTTGTGTGTAAGTGCAGATAATCTGATTGGGAGAGACAAATTGATAGGTAGACATACCAAATATCCACTGCGGTCTCCCCAACTCCGCCTCCATTTCACATACCGGTTCGACGGTTCCAGCCTGATAGCGATAGAGATTCCACCAATTCGTTCGATCGGAGACGAAATATAACGTACCATCAGGCGACCATTCGGGCTGAAAGATTGATTCATCTGCACCCCCTGCCACGTACTCGGTATGATTAATCGATTCATCTGTGTCGATCTCACCGACCCAAAGTTCAGCACCATCCCAGGGCATATTCGGGTGGTTCCAAGTCATCCACGCCAAATGCGTGCCAGAGGGACTCAGGCGAGGTGAAGAATAGAAATCGTTGCCGCTGACAAGCACCTGTCTCTCCTCTGTTCCATTTAGCCTGATACCCACCAATGCGTTGACAGCTTCGCGCTCGGCATCGGTATGGTCTTCGCAAACACAGATGAGACGGTTTCGTTTGGCATCAACAGCCCCATCCGCATAACGCAGCCCCGCTTCGGGTGTAATCGGCTGTGGATCTGATCCAGCGGCTTGACGGTAGAGACGCTGATCCTCAAAGTTTGAAAAGTAGACGGTACCGTCATTGACGCTGAACGCCGCGCCGCCGTACTCATGGACGCGTGTACGCGCGTTGAAAGGGGCTGGTGTTACATCGGTCGTTTGTCCGTCCGGGGTGCGTCGAACAATGACATACCGCCCGCTCTCAGCCGGACGCATCTGAATCCAATAGATATCTTCTCCATCGGCTACGGCTTCTATTATTCTACGTCCTTCGGTTGAAATCAGATCTGCGCTGATTGGCGATTCCCATGAGCCATAGGGGGCCACCTGTGGTTGGGTCATCGTTTTCTCCTTGAATTGTGGTATCGAATTTGAGGGATAGCGTAGTGGAAAACGGACGCTGGATCAAGATGAAAAAAGGCTTATATTAAAAGAAAGATCAGAGCGCGAAGAGGAACGGAGTTTTTGACAAAAATTCCGTTTTTATACCTACTCTACTTCATTTTTAAGTTCATTTTTAAGACGTTAGAAAGCACAGATTTGACTCTTGTATAAAACGAGCTATCTCGGATTGCTTGCTTGTTAGTCTGTGCTGTCTCATACATGCTAAAACCTAAGACAAGGAGGAGAACAGTGGCTTGCGTCACCCACGTTAATTTTGAGGGCACTTGGGCCTCTATCTGCATCTGCTCGGATCCAGCTTGTAGCATACCAAAGAGCAACGCCGAAAAGATAACGCCAATTGGATGAAGCCGCCCAAGCAGGGCCACAGCAATAGCTGTATAGCCGTATCCGGGGGTATTCTGATAGAGTCGATGGGGACTCAACCCTATTAATTCAATTGTGCCTGCTAATCCCGCTAACCCCCCGCTGATTAACATAGCGACGATGATATTTCGAGAAACGTTAATTCCTGCGACCCTTGCGGCAACTTGGTTTTGTCCAACCGCGCGGATTTGATAACCGAGAACCGTGCGAAACAGGATCCAATATAAGAGGGCCGCAAGCATAAGTGCAAGGATAATCCCCAAGTGGAATCGGTTGTATGGAATCCACTCCTTCGGAAGTAAACGGGGCAGGACGGCGTTTGCTACAATTCTTTCGCTCTGCTGATATGCCTTCGTTGCCTCTTGTAACGGCCCACCGTCTATAGAGTAACGAACCAGCTCAAGCGCGATGAAGTTGAGCATGATTGTGCTGATTACCTCCTGCACACCGCGATAGGCTTTGAGAAGTCCGGCGATTATCCCCCAGAGGCCGCCGGCGGCAAATCCAAATCCAAGAATCAGAGGGATAAACAGAAATGGAGGCAGGGTGGTAATTGATGTGCCAATCCATGTGATGACCAGCGTGCCGATGAGGTATTGCCCTTCGGCACCGATGTTCCAGACACCACACCGAAATGCAAACGCTACAGCCAATCCAGTTAGTAGTAGCGGGCAGGTTTTTACAAACGTCTCGGTCACCTCCCGCATTCCTCCCAATGCGCCTTGATACATAGCGACAAATGCCTTGATCGGTTGGTACCCGCACGCGAGCATAATCAGGGCGTTGATGAGGAGTGCTAAAAAGGTGATGAGGATTGGAAAAAGGATCTGGGTTGATTTGATATGCATTAAGATTACACAGCGTGAAATGTGAAACGTGAGAACCATTGGGGTTCATTAGTTGAGGGGTACTTATAGGTAGACTTGAGTCAGGATAACGGTTATAATCTTATCAAACCTCTAAGAAAGGAAGGATTCTCACATGTGCTATCCTGACAGTGACTATTATATCACGTTTTCGTTTGAACGGCTCCAAGATTTCAGCTTCGTAAAATCGTGCCAGCGGAGGGGGCACATTTCTCAGAAGTTGGCAGCCTTTATTATGAGCAACCCTCAAAGATATAAGGAGAGATAATGGCAGAACTGGAAACCCGACGGATGGGACGCACTGAGATGCGACCAAAGTCACTCGGCTTGGGTGCTGCTTGGTTGGCGCAAGGATCCGAAACTGAAACGATTGATGCTATCCATCGCGCGATTGAATTAGGTATCAATTATCTGGACACTTATCCCGGTCATGCAGAGGAGCGTTGGGGTAAGGCACTTGCCGGTGGTCTGCGGGAAAAAATCTATCTGCAAGCCAAGGTCAGTCCTCCAGGTCCAAATAAAGACTTCTCCGACAATACCACACGTCGGAGCGTAGAGAACAGTCTCAAGCAACTCAGGACCGATTACTTAGATTCAGTCCTTATTCACGATCCGATTACGATTGAAGATCCCTTGGGACCAGGTCGTGCGCTGGACGAGTTACTAAAAATGAAGGAGGAGGGGCTTGTTCTACATATCGGACTCGGCGTACGCTCGCACGAGTTCCATCGAGTCGCGATTGAAACCGGCAACATCGAGGTTGTTCTGACATTTCTGGACTACAATCTGCTCGACCAATCAGTTGCCCAAACAACGCTGCCGTTAGCCCGTGAATATGATGTGGGCATTATTCTCGCAAGCCCTTTGGGTATGGGATCACTGACCGGTGTGGAGCCGGACGTGGAGACTGAGCAGCATCGCCACCCCGGTGCCAAGCCGAGGGCGCACATGATGTGGCAGTGGTGCCAAAAACACGGGGTAAACATCCGCCACCTCGCGCTTCAATTCTGCTTGGCTGCGCCCATAGACGGTATAGTGATGGTGGGCCCCGCTAATACAACACAGGTTGAGGAAGCATACGAAGCGGCAACCGCAAACGTCCCGCCCGAAATCTGGCGTGCCTTTGAAGCAGAGTTCCGTGTCTGCCCAGTGAACCTGGAAGATTGAACTATCCAATGAACGGAATTGGATTACATTGAAACAATCTTCCGCATCCGTTCAGCGAGGTCAACCTGAGCGGCATGGTCGCCGCCAACCTCGTGGATGACAGGACCATCGTATCCAATGGCGCGGAGTTCATGAACCACCGTGCGCCAATCGGTGTCCCCATCGAGCAAATTGACGAATTGATGCGCTTGTCGATCAAAGTCCTTAAAATGAACGCGCCGAATCCGAGTCCCTAATTCACGAATCCAGTGTTCAGGATAGCCGTAAGCCATCATATTGGCGGTGTCGAGGTAGACTCCCACCCATTCGCTCTCAACCTCATCAATAAATTCGCGCATCTCTTTCGGACTCAGCAGGAATTTGTTCCAAACATTTTCAATCCCAACCGCGGCGCTGTTTCGTGCGGCGATCGGAGCAACCTCTTTCAGAATACCGATCAGGTTATCCCAAACCGATTGGTAGGTCTCAGAAACGGTGAGCTGTCCGGGGTGCAGGAGGATTCCGTCCACACCGAGTATACCTGCGATTTCAAGGTTGCGGACGAGGGATTTGACGCCGCTCTCCCGCTCTCCCGCGTCTGGACTGAGCAGATTTCCACGATCTGCATAGCTAGCAATGACACTACCAATTTCAACCCCTGCCTCTCTGCACTTTTCACCGACGTTCTCAATTTCTGATGTGCTCATGTCCGCATTCAGATCTTTTCCGTCTCGGAATGTCAACTCAACTGCTTCATAACCCGCATCGTGACAGAGGTTAAGCGTGTCGTCCAGCGACATTGTTCCAAGAATGATTTGTGTGACACCGATTTTCATGTTTGCCTCCAGTTTGTAGTAAGGAACACCGATCGGTTTTCCCTACGACTCAATAATGGTCTGGTCCCCAGAAGATAACCTCCCGTTGTGGAAACAGGATTGACAACAGGGCTGCGATCTCCATTTCCACCGAAATCCCTCTTTGATGCAAGGTCGGCTCCAGCTGGCTCCAACTAGATTCGCCGAGCAGTGCCCGCCAAAAGAGATGTCCCGGCAACGCCAGATGAATCGCCCCCTCATCCGAGTCGGTGGTTTGAAGCGTTCCATCGTCGTGTAGGCGCAGCCCTGCCTCTTGGCCGCTCACGGCAAAGCAGATCGAGAGGGCGGCGAATTTTTGATTCGCTGCATCGAGCCGCACTTGTAGTTCAGGCAGGAGTCGCCGGAGCAAGGCGGGGAGATTTACAGGATATAGCATCATAGCGGAGTTACCGGTTAAGAAGGTATCTCCCGCTGTCCCTTCAGCAAGCAGATCGACCATTGGATGTCGATGCGGAATATCGCTGTGAAGTTCCTCTACTCCTTCTCGGTCACAGATTTGCAGCAGATGACCCACCAACGCCGTTAAGGCTTGCGGTTGTGTTCGGTCATGTGCAACTTCGAGGATGTTTGCACTTTTGCTATCAACCTGAAAGTTGAGATAGCCTCCAAGCCTGTCCCCATGTCGAGCGACCACTGTCGGCAAAATATCCCGTAGCCGTGCGGGACCGCTACCCCAATAGGATCGTGTGCGCACAAGCGATCCGCTCTGCTCGGCGTTGTACTCATCGTAAAGCGCGATGGACGGCTCCAGATCACGCTCTTCATCGAAAGGCTCAACACTCCATTCTGTTTCTTCAACCCCGATTCTTTGCCTTCGGGTCACTCGAAAACCTGCCAACGGTACACTCGCCCACCCCAACTTCCTATAAAAGGCACATGGGATAGCCGAAAAAAGCACCCCAACGTCATAGCCCCCTGTCCGCATGTAGGAAACCGTGTTTTTCATCAACGCTGTGGCATAACCAGCACCTTGATGGTCCGGGTGTGTGCCTACCCCTCCAATTCCTCCCATCGGCACAGCGACAGAGCCAATCCGCATTTCGCGTTCCCAGACACGGAGGGTCGAAACAATTCGCCCGTTCACTACCACGACACGAGATTGGTCGTACCGATAGCTTGGATCGGTGCGAACGTATTGCCAGTACCGTTCATGCCCATCCGGTCGAAAAACCCGGCATTGCAAGTCAATCATTTCCGCCAATTCTGATTCACGGATGCCACGAATTTCCATGGATTCCTCCAAACAATCGTTATCACTATATTCGATCCACCAAAAAAGGTCGTTTCATTTTGTCTACTGATTTAATCAACTCGCAACCAACGCATCACAGGGCTGAACATCCGAAGTATCCGTTAAAGAAAGGGCGTTTCCCTTGGTGCGTTCCCTTTTCCAAATGATGGCGTGATACCACCCGATCGACGCTTAATCAAGACAGTCCCAATGGAGATTGCAATGACAATCCCGAAAGCCCAGAACAGAATTTTGATTGTACCAGTTGCTTCATCTCCAAGATAGGAGTATAAAATCGTTGCGGGCAGTTGCCCGATTCCGGTGGCGGCCCAGAACCCGATAAACCTCATACCGGTCAACCCCGATCCGTAGCTAATTACATCGAATGAAACAACAGGGACTAAACGCGCAATGAGCACCGCATATTTGCCGTAGCGGTCAAAAAACCGATCGGAAGAGGCAACGGCTGACTCACTCACCAGCTTGACGACAACAGGGCGCCCAAAGTACCGGGCGATGAAAAAACAGAGTGCGGCACCCAACATAGCACTGCTCCATGACAATGCAGCACCCCACCATACACCGAACAGCAGCCCGTTGGCGAAAGTTATGAGGAAAGCAGGCAACGGGGCGGCAACACTCTGAAGTACCATCAGGAGTGCAGAGATTACCGGGGCGAGCGGACCATAAGCGGCGATGTATTCCCGCATCGCCTGTGGGTCCCTGAAGAGTTCAAAGATACTCACGAGCCAATCGTGAAAAGGAGGGATAGCGAAAAACAGGAGTAGGAAGACAGCTGCGGCGAGGAGTAATATTTTAACTTTCATGATTTTCAGTGGATTCACGATACCTCGCGCTCTTCCTCATCGCTGTAAGGTGTTTCCGCTGGTAAAGGGATTACATCTTCTGTGCTAACGGATATGGAAAGCGTATCACCGACATTTCTGCCGTGGGTTCTTGGATTGTATAGCACCGCTTTCGCTGTCAATTTTTCGGCGAGTGCTAGGTGATATTCCTCAATACGTCCCAGATAGGTCGCGTTGAGAACCTTTGCACTCAGTTGGTTTGGCTCCCCTTCAGCAATCGCTTCTTTGAGATGTATTGACTCCGGACGGATGCAGCAAGTCACCACTTCACCGTTTGTGAAATCGTGATAGATTGTCGTTGAGCGCAACATCCCGATTTCCGTTTCAATCTCAGCCGTTCCGTTAGATAGAGATTGGATCTTACCGCTGATAAAATTGGTTTCGCCGATAAAACTAGCAACAAACGGATTGGTAGGGAACCGATAAATTTCACGCGGGGTGCCCACTTGGATGATTGAGCCTTCTTTCATGACCGCCATTCGGTCTGCGAGATGAATCGCCTCTTGCTGATCGTGCGTGACATAAACGGCGGTGGCACCGGCTTGTGAGTGAATGCGCTTAATTTCCTGCCGCATTTCAAGCCGTAGCTTCGCGTCAAGGTTGCTTAACGGTTCGTCGAGGAGTAGCACATCCGGTTCTACGACGAGGGCACGTGCCAAAGCGATGCGCTGCTGCTGCCCGCCGGATAACTTATTGACAGGGCGATCGGCGTACTCTGGCATCTGCACGACCTCCAAGACTTCGTGGACCTTCTCTTTTCGGATAGCCTTATCAATCTTGCGAAGCGACAAACCGTATTCGACATTCTCAAAGACAGTCATATGGGGCCAAAGCGCGTAATTCTGGAACACCATCCCGGTATTCCGCTTATGCGGTGGGATTCTACTCATCTCCCGATCGCCAAACATTAATTTCCCGCTATCCGGTTCGTAAAATCCCGCGAGGATGCGTAGGCAGGTGGTCTTTCCACACCCCGATGGACCGAGGAGAAAAAACAGCTCTCCCTCTTTAATCTCAAGGTTGACATCATTCACAGCGATCGTAGTATCAAAGGCTTTTACGATATGGTTTAAACGGACTTCGACGGACAATAGTCAGCTTCCTCCTCTTTGTTGATGCCACAAACTAACGGTTTTCTCAATGCTTACCATCAAACTCGGATCGAATCAAGCTCCCAATTCGGGAAAACCGAATGCCATTGATAACTTTCCAAATCTCCCAGGGTTTTTTCCGATTGAATGCGTCGTAAGACCAATAGACCATAAAGGCTTGTCCCTTAATATCGTTCACTGATACAGGTCCCCATGTGCGGCTGTCGCTACTCTGATCCCGATTATCCCCCATTGCAAAAACATACCCTTCTGGCACTTCAAACGGTCTACCATCTGGAAACCTCATGCGGAACTGATTCGGTGAGAGTTTATAAGGCGAAAAGGCGTTGTCACTGGGCAAATGATAGGGCTTGCGGAAGGGCGGGAAATCGTACCGATGACCAATGACATGAGGGACATGTTTTGTATAGGCAGCATCTTCAATGACTACCCCGTTGACGTAGAGTGTATCCCCTTTCGTCTCAATCGTGTCGCCTCCGACTGCAACAATCCGTTTGATAAAGTTCTTGGTTCGCTCGTGAGGGGGAACAAATACAAAAACATCGCCTCTTGCAGGTTTATGGAAGTCAAACAGTTTAACTTTCGTTCCCGGGATGTTGATACCATAGATAAATTTGCAGACGAGGATACGATCTCCAATAAGCAAGGTCTCTTCCATTGAACCGGATGGAATTTTGAACGCTTCAACGACAAAGGGACGAATAAATCCAAAGACGAGTACGAAAGCAACCACGATAACTTGAAGATATTCCCATACCACAGTTCGTTGGAATCTCTGCCACCGTGAAGGGGCTTCTTCCTGCGTCTCTACCGACATTTCATTCATAAGTGTGTAACCTCCAAATGTAATACATATTTTACTCATCAATCGACAGAATTGCCATAAATGCTTCCTGTGGTATCTCAACACTTCCAATCTGTTTCATCCGTTTTTTCCCCTCCTTTTGCTTTTCGATCAGCTTCCGCTTGCGGGTAACATCACCGCCGTACAGCTTTGATGTCACGTTCTTCCGTAAAGCACGAATAGTTTCACGCGAAATCACTTTATGCCCGATCGCCGCTTGAATGGGCACGGTAAACATCTGCTGCGGAATCACTTCTCTCAATTTTTCTACCAACGCTTTCCCCCGGCCGTAAGCCATGTCGCGGTGAACAATCGTTGAGAGCGCATCAACTGGTTTTTCGTTGAGCAAAATATCCAACTTCACGAGGGCTGCGGGTTTATACTCACCAATTTCGTACTCAAGTGAACCGTAGCCGCGTGTCAATGATTTGAGTTTGTCGTAAAAATCAATGAGAATTTCTCCCAAGGGCAGATCGTAGCTAATCTGTACACGGGTTGCATCCAGCTGATCCATACGAATGAAAATGCCGCGTCTCTTTTGACACAAATCCATCACATTTCCGATGTAATCTCTCGGCACGATGATGTCAGCGGTGATGTGAGGCTCTGCAATAAAATCGATCTGATCAACGGCAGGCATCTTCGCGGGATTATCGACTTCAACGCACTCACCATCTCGTTGGATGACACGGTACTTAACACTCGGTGAGGTGCGAACAAGGGAGAGATCAAATTCGCGTTCAAGGCGTTCTTGGATGATTTCCATGTGCAGTAATCCGAGGAAACCACACCGAAAGCCAAATCCAAGCGCGCCAGAGATTTCAGACTCAAATCTGAAAGAATCATCGTTGAGTTTAAGCCTTTCGAGTGCTTCTCTCAGTGCCCCCACCTCGCTGGTGTCCGCTGGATATAGTCCACAAAATACAAGTGGCTTCATTTCACGGTAGCCGGGCAGCGGTGCTGATGTCGGTCTGGTGTGGTCGGTAATTGTTTCACCGATTTTTGCGTCCGCTATTTCTCGAACTCCAGCAATCACATAACCAACTGAACCTGTTGATAGTACATCGGTAGGTTTCATGTGTGGCAGGAAAACCCCGACCTCCTCGACTTCATAAGCACTCTTCGCTGCCATCAAACGGATCTTGTCGCCCACCTTCACGCTCCCATCAAAAACACGCACATACATGACGACACCCCGATAGCTGTCGTATACCGAGTCGATGACTAGTGCCTTCAGAGAATCATCGGTATTCCCTTTCGGTGGAGGGATCCGATTAACAATTGTTTCCAATATCTCCTGTGTACCGATATTTTCCTTTGCACTCACCAAAATCGCTTCGTCTGAGGGGATGCCAACAACTTCTTCAATTTGTCTTCTGACCTCCTCAGGACGCGCGGTCGGGAGATCGATTTTATTGATGACAGGAATAATCTCCAGATCGTGATCAATTGCGAGATAAGCGTTTGCTAACGTCTGCGCCTCTACACCTTGGGCGGCATCAACGATCAAAATGGCACCCTCACACGCTGCAAGGCTCCGCGAGACTTCGTAGGTGAAATCAACATGCCCAGGGGTGTCAATCAGGTTCAGTTCGTAGACCTCCCCATCGGTTGCGCGATAATTGAGCTTCACAACGGTTGCTTTAATGGTAATGCCACGTTCACGCTCAAGATCCATCAGGTCCAAGACCTGCTCGCGCATCTCGCGGGGTGTCAACGTGCCGGTATACTCCAAAAGGCGATCACTGAGTGTGCTCTTGCCGTGATCTATATGTCCTAAAATGCAGTAGTTGCGTATCTTTTGTTGGTTATTCATTGACTGTCGAGACTTATAATCCTCATGTTCAAAATGCGATCTGTATCTTTGACGACTGGAAGCGGGATCTCGTTGAATCCATCATCAACTCTTAAATTGGTGCATCACGTTTCACTTATTGATTTCTTGAAGTATTGCCCTCGCCGACTCGCGTGGATTATCCGATGCCGTGATGGGCCTGCCAACGACGATGTAATCTGCACCGGCCTCAATTGCTTCGGCGGGTGTCATGACCCGCTGCTGATCGTTCGATGCCGCCCACATCGGACGGACGCCCGGTGTAACAATCACAAAATCGTTGCCGCAAACCTTCCGAATCAACTCAATCTCCAATGGCGAGGCGACCACGCCATCCAACCCCGCCTTCTGGGATAGTTCTGCGAGATAAGCGACCTGATCGTTTAGCTGGCACTGTGTCCCAAAATCACGCTGAAAACTCACTTCATCGACGCTTGTGAGGATGGTCACCCCTAAAAGTGTTGGTTTTGAAATGTCGAGTTCAAATGCTTGTTTCTCGGCGGCCTCCCTTGCGGCACGCATCATCTCAAATCCGCCCGAAGCGTGCATATTGATCATATTGGCACCAACCTTTGTCCCAGATGCCACTGCGCCGGCGACCGTGTTGGGAATGTCGTAGAATTTAAGATCCAGAAAGATATCTTTTTTCGCTTCACGTAGTAGGTTGATGGAAGCGGGACCGACGACAGTAAAGAGTTGTTTGCCGATTTTGAACCATTTGGCCTCATCGGAAAGGGTGGTGACCAGTTGTTTTGCTGCTGCTAAGTTTTCGACATCTAAAGCGACGATGAGTTGATTTTGGGACATGCTATATCCTTGTAGTCCTCCATAGATGGGCTTGGGTAGAGGGCTTATGTGAAAAAAAGAAGGTGCACAGCGATAAGAACGTGAAAGGTGAAGATAATTTGTTCATTGGTTCATTAGTTGGTTGGTTTCTACGGTTCCTTTGCATTATTTTTTAATATGATCGAGATTAGAAAAGTAGCTCATATAAAAAGAAAGCCCAAAGAGAAACCGTAGGGGCGGGATCACCCCGTCCGTTGCAAGTAGGGAATACCCGTTGGTATTCCCTATGATTTCTTCAATCGAGAAGCCCCATGCGACCGCTTGACCTCTATTCCGATTTGATGGGAGCGAGACTTTCGTGAGGCCGCACGAGCAAGGTGAAATCGAACAACTGCGGGCATACCGAAGCCGAAGTGCGCTTAAGATGTGATTCGGTGTCTGATGGGCGGATCAGTCTTCATCATATTCACGTTTCCGCGAACGTTCACGTCCATTCTGAAAAGCCTCCGATTCCCGTCGAACCTCTTTATCGTCTTCTTCGGCGGCACTTATCTCTGAATTTTTACCGGGCAGCGTAAAGTCAAGCGGCTTATCGGTAGGCTCACTTTCACGCCCTAAAACAGCCGGCGTATCAGGGGTGAAGTGAGCTCCCTCCAAAGAAGGAGGCGCGGAAGGAAAGGTATCTTCTATCTCTGTGTCCACAGGTTCTCGTAACTCTGTCTCTTTTCTCATTTGATATGTTCTTTTAATACTTGCATCAGTAATCCACTTTATCCCAGGGTCAAGTTTCCCAGCCTTCTCGTAGGCAGCCACCGCTTCCTCCCACCGCCTCAGACTACGGTAATTCATGCCGAGATTCATGTAAGCCTCACTGTGGGATGGATCTTGAGTCACCACCTTGTGGAGATATATAATCGCTTCATCAGGCTTCTCCTGAGATGTTAGCACTTGTCCCAATCCAGCTAACACTTCAATTGAATCGGGTTTCATCTGATATAGTTGACGATATGCCGCTTCTATGCCTTCCTTGTCTTCGTAATCAATATTTTGCGCCCGAAACAGCAGCATCTCAAAATTGCCAGGATTCTCTGCAATTGCCCTATCCACATATTCAATGACATACTTCCTATACCCGCTCCGTGCCTTAAGATATTTTGCGGCAGTGAAAGCGTCCATCCCTTCGACCAGAATCTCAACAACTTTTGGATGGGACCGATTACGGTCAACTCCTTCCCAGTCTGCCTCCGTCAGACTCGCATTAAGTGCCCTTGTCCTCTCATTTTTGTCTTGATCTACCGGCGCGACGAGGACCCAACTAAAACTCCCGTCTCTCCTCAAGCGCTTCACGTACGTAAATCCGAAGGATTTAAGGACGGGATCTACCTCCGGCGGCTCGTCGCTTCCGTGTGGGGCTTGGGTTGTTGTTCCTTTGGCTTCTTCTTCCTGTATCGGTGTCTCCTCCTGACCATCCGCTTGTGGGAGGGAGAGGGGTGCACCCGCCTCGCCTACCTGTTTCTGCCCATCCGTATTTTTATCAGAGGGTTGCTCCTGGTTACAGGTAATAATCAATAGGGCACAACCTATACAAAGAACTAAATTCAACCCGTGTCGGCGTGTCATGATATACCTCAAAAATGGAGTGGATTCCATGATACACCTCCCCGTAGAGATCAGATGATGGTCGCTCAGGTTGATACCGTGTCCAATTTCGTGTCCAATCGTCTGACTTTTTTTCTTCTTGATTAAATCCAAGAGTTGCGAACCGGTTGCCCCAGTAAAGCCACGAACCGCGCTTTCGATGGTTTCAGTGTAAATCCAGATGTTATCCACGTCAGAACGAACACCGTTATTAGCACCGGCGGCTAATTGATCATCTGCCCTCAACTGGAGATCTGGGGTTTCCTGCGTCCCTTTGTTCATCGCGTAGCCTTTCCACCGGGTCGGATTGAAGATGTAAAATTTGACATAGCCATCCTTGGTGTCTGTGGGTGTATTATAAAGAGTCAAAAGAAATCTTGTTACGTTGGCTCATGTTAAGAAATCGTGCAACAGAAACCGAATTGTTGACAAATGGTGTTGGGTTTCATGGGACGGTCTGGTAAGCGTTATTCTAATGCGGGGAGTTCTCATTCAACCTAATTCACACACCTGTCAACAGCCCCTATCCGGTTCGACGGGTTCAATGGTGATCTACGCGTGGCTCGATGGGCAGCGTGCGGAATTCACGGATGAGCGCAGCGAGTTCTGTGGCGGCAGCGGTGAAAAACCGTTCACCTTTTTCCACCGTACCGAGAGTAGCATCGCCGATGACCCCCGTCTCAGAGATACGCGACCACTGATCCATCATGCGCAGGGGCGCGCTGCCCGCCCCGCGTACCGTGCCGCGCCAATAGTAGCGGGAAACTGGAACCTTCACTTCGTGGGTGGCTTTGTCCATCTGTACCGCTGCATCATTGAGATAGCGGTAGACCGATGTTTCAATCTCGTCTGCGTGGGACAGCACATCTGACTCGGCAATTTCATCGACTGAAACACTCGCTCCCGCGTTCAGCATACCGCAGTGTGCCTCGGTCTCAATCACAGTCCGGCGCGCGGCTAGCTCCAAGATCGGAACATTGGAACCGTGACCGTTAACGATAAGGATCTTAAGAAAACCGTGGTGGGCGACGCTCTTGGTGATATCGACGACAAAGTTGAGCAGATGATCATCACGGATAGTAATGGTGCCGGGGAAATCCATGTGGTGGTCCTCAAAGCCGTAAGCGAGTTCCGGTAAAAGCAGCACTTCGTCAGGAATCTGCTGTGCAGCAGCATCACAGATGCTGCTGACCACGAAGGTGTCCACATCCAAGGGAAGGTGATGACCATGGTCCTCGGTAGATCCGACAGGCAGGACAATGACGGGTTGTTTTTTGACCAACTCTCTGATTTCTGGCCAAGTATAGTGGTCATAACGGTAGGGAAGTCTGGGACCTATCATCAAAAAACTCCTTTAGGTGTGAAAGCCCTGAAAACGAGCGGCCTAGAAAACAAGAAGACATCCACGAATCGATGCTATTCTAAAAAAGATTGGCGAAGATTGGCGGATACGTTGTCCTGTTTTTCCACTTTCTGCCTTTTACACGTTTTATGTTTCACGCTTCATTTTTCTGTAATTGTTTCCTGATCTCAACAAGCCATGCGATTTGATTGAGGTCATGAAACCTAACAACCCCCTCGGCAATTCCACACGCTTTAAGATTGGATAAGAGGCTCTCTTGGGTCCATCTGGCAGACCAGAAATTTTCCGCAGTCGCCACGAATCGCCCGCCTCTGGGTGTAACTACATGCTGATCGGTATGCTCATAAAAATCAATCTGGGCTGCCTCTGCCACCGGTACATCCTTATAGATTGTTAAGAACATCAATCCACTCGGTTTCAGTGAACGATAAAAGTTCGAGAATATAGCGATAAAAGTTGGATTCTGATCGAGGTAAGCATCCGTATAAACACTCAAATCTGTGGACGGTTCTCGAAAATTGCCAGGGGTAAAGTATAAACAGAAAACGAGGTCATAGAAATTGTCCGACAGTTTGGCTTGGGTGGCATCGCCCAGAAATAACTCGGTGTTGTTTAACCCTTCCTTACGCCATCTCTCTTGAGCAACTTTCGCAATATGAGTCGATATCTCGAAGCCGTGATAGAGCCGACACGTGGGGGCAAAGATTGAGCCGTGGTAGCCCGTGCCGCAACCGATATCTGCAATTGTGTAGGGGTGCCCCCGGAATCTTTGAATCAGTATTTCATCTTGTCGTTCCCGCGCCTGTTTTATCGGCTCTGGACAGTAAGATGATTCCAAAGATTTAAGCACCGCTCTGGCTTCAGATTCGCGTAAACTGTTACTCATACCAACTTTCTAACAGGCAGTTTTCTCACACGGTTCTCGTTACCGATTCCCCTTTTCTCAAAATCAACAAAAACTCAGATTTCATCCCATCTGGATTTTTATTTTTTCTTGTGCCAAATAACTGTCTATTCTTTATCCGATCTTCATACAGATTCTCAAAGAAATACCCGTTGTCCGTAAAGTATTCCATCAATATCCGCCAGATTTCAACCTTTATCCCATCAATCAGAGGGTTTCCGATGAAAATGCAGGCGGTTGCATCCGCTTTTAACTGATTCATTGCATTCTCAAGCGCGTTGATGGTATGGCAAAAATATGAATCTAATAATTTAACGAGGTCATTCCGCGTAAGTTCGGCCCTTATTTTCTCTAGTGTTGGGGTTTGAATGACCCTATCCGCCTTCCGATACGGGATTTCAAGTCTGGATAACCCTCTTATCTCTTCATCGTTATACCCCAACCAAAATAACTCCATTTTGACCGTCCGCATATATTCTTGGGCTTGTAGATAAGGTGGCGATGTGATTAAGGCATCAAACTCCCGCTGAAACAGATAGTATGACGAATCCACCCCACTCTCAAACTCAACACAGCTATTGTGATGACTCGTAAGTGTTGCAAAGTCATTCAGATTCCGTAAGGTCTCTAATGAATGCCCCCTAATCATCCTTTTTAATTTTTCTTCCCAATCCGTCTGCAGCAGCTCTTCGACATATTCGCGCTTACCTTTAGACCTGAATAGTTTAGGAGTTCGATGTTCCGCATAAGAGAAGTGTTTGCTCATTTTCAACAGAGCCGATTCTATGATTGCGGTGTATGTGTTACATTCCCTGCTTTTGATAAATCCCCAGTACCGGCTTAGCACTTCCAACATTTCGGGCGGATACCAGTACGCTATATTTGACCACGCTGGGGTGAAGTGATACCTACTTTTTTCTAAACCATCTAACATATGACCCAAACGATCTTCGCGCAGTTGCTCTTTTTCAGTCCGTACCTTGAGCGGAATCATATAATTCAAGAGCGGATTTAGGTCTAGTAGAAATGCGTTTCGCTTGCATACATAAGATTCAACACCCACGGTTCCTGAACCTGCGAACGGATCAACAACCCAATCCCCTTCTTTTGTAAACGACTTCAGCGCGTATCTTACAACATGGGGTATAAATTTAGCCGGATAGTAAAAGATTGCGTGCGTTAAATACCCCGTATCCTTAATTTCGGGAACTAACTCCCGAAAGGAAATCAATTGAATCCGCTTATCGGTCTCATCATCGTTAGAGGCCTTCACCACTCCATCTATGGAGAAAAGAGACAGTTGTTCTGTTGTATCCTTATTTCTCATGGTGCGCCTTATCGGGATTACGTCACCTTAGCTACAACAATCGTTATATCATCTTCCGGCTCACTGTTTTCAATAAACCCACGAACGTCGTCTATCATTTGGTCAATGCTTTCCATCGATGAAAGGTCCCTTTGCGCGGCGCGGTGAATGCTCCTTTCAAGTCGGTTATAACTGTAAACTCTCCCGCTGGGGTTAATTGCCTCCGGAAGTCCATCGGTGTAAAAAATGAGGAGATCTCCTTCAGACAAAGTCACTGTTTCATCTGTATACTTCGCCTTCAGGGATACACCGAGCGGGTAGCTTTCCGCAGCCAGCTCATTGACAGTATCTGTGCCCCTCTGATAATGATAAATTTCGGGATGACCCGCCTTTGACCACTGCATCTGCTTTTCTGTCAAATCAATGATTGCAACGCAGCAGGTAATAAAAGGGGTGCGTTTCGGTTGCTGACAGAGCGGAAGATTTAGTGCAGAAAGCATCGCGCTCGGTGCCCCTTCTTTGACAGCAAACTCAAGCATCCCGGAGAACATCACAGCAGGGATTGCTGCCGACATATCATGTCCAGCAACATCGGCGATGACGATTGCGAGTTTCCTCTGATCGGCATCCATCCACAGGTAATTGTAATAATCGCCACCGACACGGTTTGCTGCGAGGCAACGTCCTGCCAAATCGAGTCCGCTGATCTCAAGTGGTTCGGGTAACAACCCCATCTGCATACTCTGAGCAGTTTGAATCTCTTGGGCCATGAGTTCCTTACCGAGCATTTCAGAGACCACACGATTCCCCACGGCCAACGCAACGAGAAGTATGATAACCGTAGCAACCGCTGATACCCCCATGAGCCACCGTGCCTGTTGCTGCAAGGGCGCATGGGCTGCGTCGAGAGGGCTGTAGGTTAATACGGTCCACGCCCCACCGCGGGACCAGCCGACAAGGATTTTTTCCCCGTCCTTAACCCCGATAGCAAACCCGTTCTTACTCGCCCGGTTCTTCCAAACCTCCTTGTTATCGGGCAGTACAACGCGAGAGGTGTCTTTGAGAATCCGTTCTGGCTCTATCTCAGCCGCTGCAACGATGTAACCGTATCGATTAATCAGTTCATAATGCCGCCAATCTGCTTGGCTGGCACCTTGGATGAGATCGCGGATGTTCTCCACACTGTAGACCACCTTTATAATACCCACGGTTTGTTCATCATCCGCCTGGATACTCATGTTGATATCGACGGAATAAACCCCCGCACTTTCATCAAAGTCAACTTCTCCGATGTGTTCCCCCTTCTCTCTCGCCGCAGCCCACCACGTTTCACCAAATGGCGGATCATCTTCCGGCCCTTGATCGAAATCACTTGTTTTGCCCGTGGCAGCGACGACATATCCACGCAGATCGGTCAGAAAGATTTCCTTGAATCGATTCGGATTTGTCTGCCGGAGTCTTTCGAGAAACTTCGCCCCGGGTGTTGAAGTTAATCCGTCACGGCTCCACTCCTCGAATAATTGCTCGTAGCTCTTCTGCTGACCTTCAGCTGCCATGTTTACCAAAACCTTTCGATTTTCAAAACTGGTCCAATTCTTGACCAAAAGGCGTGTGTTCTCCATTTCGCGGTCAATTTTATCCATGGCCTCAATAGCCAAATCTCGTTCTATAGTGCCGACAACCTGATTCAACGTTTTTTGGCTCGAATAGAAAGCAAGGATCGAGGCGGAAAACAGCGGAGATAGCCCGATTAGAAGAAACATAATAACAATCTGGCTTTTTAAGGTTTTGCCTTCATTGCCATTCATTGGGAGGGGCTCCGAAAGGTATTGATAATATTGATGGCGACAGCTACTCTAGCGTTTCTATCTACAAACAAATTTATCCATCCTGTTTTTGCTGATGTCTCAGCAAATTCTTGAGATCTGTGAGGGTGTTGTTAATCGAGAATATGACGATGAGGATCTCACAGTAGATACGTACACCAATCGGTCCCAAAACGAGCCAACCAATTCCCTTAAGAACAGTGGTTCCACCAGAGCGAGAAGTGATTCCGACAACGATTCCAACAATGCCTGCAATGACACAGGTCACGACTCCGATCCAAAATAGTATTTGGATGATAATAGGCGTAACCATCTTCTTGAATCTCAGGAAATCTTCCATGTGGTTTTCCTCGCTTCCCCTAATTTGTGATTAGCGCGCAAAAGTGTAGTCAAATCCTGAAAAGAATTAGGAGTTAGGCACTTGAGTGTGTAGTCAGACAATTCAACTCGCGGCACGATAGACAATAAATCGTTAACTGTCGCCCCGGTTCATCGGGCGTTGAGAGGCATGTTCACCAAATCTGTAATCGTGGCACTGAGCCTTCCCTCGCTGAAATCGGGGTTGCCTAAACTGCCAAATGTACCCACATAGGCCCTCTGTCTGTCAATTTTCCAAAATTGACGTTTTGGTGTCGATATATGAGTCTTGATATGAATCTTGACCGACAAGGTTTCGAGGGTTCAACTGAGTGAGTTCTAAAGAATGAAAGAATAACCCCTTTTCTACCTCTTTTCACCTAAATTGTCCCAACTTTAGTTAGAAATAAATACTTTGCTAGGTCAAATTATACTATAACACAAATACGATGAGAAAACAATCGTGAAGGCACATTTTAGGGGGGCAATCGCATGTAAATATTGTGTAGGACTTACGCACTTCGATTGCAAAAATCATCTCCTACTTCTAACGGCGTATGACTATGACTTTGGCATATAAAATAGAAATTGACTCGTAGCCCCAGGTTTGCCAACCTGTGATCGCCCCCAGGTTTCTTCTCCCCGCCTGCGGGGTGTAGCCGCAAGTAGGGGAGCAATCCGTAGCAAACTTGCGCTGCGACGGGTGTTCCTCCAAGGTTCATTGGTCAACGGCCTAATTCCTATAACAGCTGCAATTCCCCTATAGCACATTTTCTATTCCCTTGAAAAGGTTCTGGTTTTGTGGTATCATGCTGAAAATTGCAACTATCAATTAATAACTTACCTCGGAGGTGTATCATGGGAAATTTAGTGGTTCTACCTGATGATTTCGGAGATTACCTCACTGTCGAAAATGCGCCACAGCGGTTTCAAGAGGCATCAGAAGTCGCCCAAAAAGTCACCGCGGCGGGGGTTCAATTATATCCTAATCTGGATCACGCTGCAATCTTTTGTGACCCACCGTATATTGTTGCAGGCCCATTAAAACAACTCGGTTATATCTCCGGTTGGGATGCCCGTTGCTATCCCTCACCGGTAGATGAGTGCGACTACATCAACGTTTCGGCAAGGTTGCCAGAGGACAGTCTAGAACGAAGCAGCGGTTGGTTCGATTATGTTGCAGTTGTTCATCCTGTTGACAATCAAGCTTTGGATCACATGCTGAGTCAGGGGTACGGCAATCCGTTTATCCATCATTTGACATGGGGGATTGTTCCACCAGAACGCAGCAGTGAAAGTGATTTCGATTACGCAGGCACAGTTGTGCGTTTTATGGTCAGCACCCGAACGGTGATTGCGAATGCTATAGGGGACGAACCCGGAACACTGATTATTGCATTGCCGCAGGCGGTGATAGATCATCCCGATTTCGCTGATTCACTTCCGACATGGGTTGATGGATTGGAGGCGGATCAGTATCAAGTTGAATCAATGCAGGGCGGTGGATTTCTAATTCAGTTTTTCGTGTTGACGGGTGGAAGAATTGAGGTTGCACTGCGATCTGGGACAACACAGACATTTAACCCCAAAAGCGTCCACAAGATCTCTAAGGATGAGATCAGCGCGATTCAAGATGATGCGTAAGAGAAGGTATCAAACCTTGTGAGGGTTTATATTATCTAAGGAGGCTATATGAGCAAAAAAATTCGAGTAACTGTTTGGAATGAATATCGCCACGAGAAGACCAATGAGCAGATTGCACGGATCTATCCCGATGGTATGCACAACGCAATTGGAAATTACCTGAAGGCACAACCGGGGTTTGAGGTGCACACCGCAACACTGGATGAGCCGGACCACGGGCTCACAGAAGCGGTCCTCGCTGATACGGATGTGCTAATCTGGTGGGGACATGGGGCGCATGGAGAGGTTGCGGACGAAGTTGTCGATAGAATGCACGTCCGTATTCTTGATGGCATGGGCTTAATCTGTTTACATTCGTCGCACTACTCCAAGATTTTCACCAAGCTGATGGGGACATCATGCAGCCTCAAATGGCGTGAATCCGGCGAGAAGGAGCGGCTCTGGGTCATAGAGCATGGACACCCGATTGTGGAAGGAATCGGGGAGTATTTTGAGATTGAGCACGCCGAGATGTATGGTGAGCCTTTCGATATTCCTGAGCCGGACACACTGATTTTCATCAGTTGGTTCCCCGGTGGTGAGGTATTCCGTAGCGGCTGTTGCTACTTCCGTGGCAGGGGTAAAATCTTCTATTTTCGTCCTGGACATGAGACCTATCCAATCTACCACCATCCGGACGTTCTGCGCGTTATCGCTAATGCGGCGGGTTGGGCTGCACCGGTTGATGGACCACAACCTGTTTTTGGCCACTCACAACCCATAGAACGTCTGTAGTGAGTTACGATAGTTGTGGGGCTGAGGTTCGTAGTAGCGCGATTCATTGCGCGTTATCTTTTCGACGGTTGTGAGTTCTCAATGGCTGCGGTTCATACGTAGTAGCGCGATTCATTGTGCGTTATCTTATTACGACGGTAGTGGTGTATCAACGGCTGCGGTTCGTAGCAACGCTATTCATTGTGCGTTATCTTATTGCGACGGTTGTGAGTTCTCAACGGCTGCGGTTCATACGTAGTAGCGCGATTCATTTTGCGTTATCTTGTTAAGGTGTTTGTGGTGTTGCGGTTCGTAGTAGCGCAATTCATTGCGCGTTATCTTATTGCGACGGTTGTGAGTTCTCAACGGCTGCGGTTCATACGTAGTAGCGCAATTCATTGGGCGTTATCTTAAGATGTTTGTGAGTTCTCAATGGCTGCGGTTCGTAGCAACGTAATTTATTTTGCGTTATCTTGTTAAGATGTTTGTGAGCTCTCAACGGCTGCGGTTCATAGCAACGTAATTTATTTTGCGTTATCTTATTACGACGGTTGTGGTGTATCAAGGGCTGCGGTTTGTAGTAGCGCAATTCATTGCGCGTCATCCCTCTCCGGTAAGATTTGCACATCATAAATCTCCTCGCAACTTGTCTCATACCTGAGATATTCTACAATACGCCCCTCGGATAGAGACACGGCGACAATGCCGCTGAACACCGCCTGTTCGGAGATTGGCAGTGCTGCAAAGGTCGAACTGGTCTTTCGCAGCTTTGACAATCCCACGAATAGATAGTCATCACAACGAGCCATTCCACGCACGAAGCCGGGCAACTGCGTAACCACCTCGTATCCCCCCGTTTCTGGTTCGGCACACACTAACTCTCCAGTCGCTGAGAGCAGCAGATAAAGTTTCCCGTCATAGACCCGCGGGGAGTGCGGCATTGGTAACCCTTCTAGCACAATCTCCCCACTGGGGACATTCATCAAAATGCCACCCGATAGTTTATTCTCGCGCCACCCCTCAAGGGTATCCACCTCCCCAAACGCTGTTACGTACTCAGGTCCACCATCTACCATCGCTATGCTGTTCAAATGACAACGATCTTCTGGGGCTACGTCGCTGACGAATGGGGGGCGCCATTGGAGATCGAAGGTTGGGCGATCATCTGCCAAAGCCATGGATGAAAGGAGGGTATTGATTGCCCACAGGCCGTCCTTCCCCCAAGCGAGATCATGGGTGTCAATCTCTCCGGTGAAGTAAGTCTTTTCCAGCACATACGCCGCGCCCTCTTCCCCTCCAATCAAGCCCCCGGAGTCAACATGCCCGGGCTCAATCGACTCCTCCACTGAAGTGTTAGTAAGCACCACTACCTCATCCCGCGTAGCCACTGCAATCCGCTGATCAGAAACCGCCAATCCCATAGGTCTAGGGAAGTCCAAGGTGCGCTGCTCAATCTTTTCTGGGCTTGTGGCACGGATAAAGATAACCTTACCCGCCTGGTAGGTGCTAAACACCAGGGTGCACCCCAATTGCCAGAGCAGTTTGGGTAAGGTTGGCGAATGAGTGTAATGAAATGGAGGTAATAAGGTGTTCATGAAATTTCACCTCTGTTGTTCAACGCCGCTAACATTTTTTCGATAGGTTTCTGTGCTAATAAATCGGTGGACTTTCAATGAGGACAGGGGTTTGAGCAGGTGTTAGCGAAATGCCGTTTTTCGCTTCATGAAAATTTACACTTTGGAGCGTTATCTTGGATAGTTGGTAAATCTTCAACCGTTCTCCCTTTCTCACCTCCAAAAGTGCTTCTATGTTGACTGCTTCGCTTGTTATGGATTCTGTCCTGCTGTGCAACAACAGCGTATAGGTCGAGGTATTGGTCGAAAGTTGTAAAGCCTTCAAATCGTTCACCTGCTTCAGACGAAGTGAGTCTCTTGAAACCTCCAACGACCGGCTATGCATAATCGTGTTGAGGGACTGCAGGGTGTAACTTGCGAGGCGTGGATTGCAAAGGGTATCCAGAAGCCCATGCGTTACATCCATCGTCCTGTCAAGATCGATGAAGGGCTCAAAATAGATGCGGGACCCCGGCATCGTTGCCATCGAAAATAGTCCCTCCGCGGCCAGATTTGCGTTAGTTTGGTCATTCGTCATTGAGAGCTCAAGACTGAAATCTACGTTGGAGATATGGCTGAAGGGCGTGATTTCTGCGATTTCCTGAATCTGATCCCACAGCGATTGATCGTTATTCAACTTGCAAATAATCCTATCAATGGCTACTCCATTTCCCTCTAAAAATTGGTTAAGGGCTGGGATTTCTTGAGGAGTGTATCCGAGACGAAAACGAGGAAACTGTTTTTCTGAAACTACCTCTCTACAAACAATCGGTAACAATGTAACGGATACACCCAATCGTTCCCGAAGAACTTTGATAACCTCAATACATTTTCCCGACGGATAAAGCATCCCAGCTATCTGAATTTCCAGCCCATCGATACTTGGGTAGATTTGGGACATTGCCTCCAAGATATTAAATTCTTCGGAGAAAATGACAATGGCACTGAGCTTCACCCCCTCTTTACGCAAGATTTCCAAACGCCTCCGCTGGAAGGTGTCTTGAAAATCTGTAAGTGGTGCCCGGACATATCCAATCCCCATCTCCATGCAAGCAAGCAGGGGATAGTCATTTCTCACCTTCTCCCGTATTACAGCGGGCCAGGCGCGTGGAATTTCGGCAACCGTCGCCAACGGTTGACTTAGCGTGATGCCCAGCGGAGATTGGGGGAGTGTACCACTGACCCGTGTGATGAGCCGCTCTTCTGTATTTGGTGGAAGCCTGTCAACCCCAGATGTCCGAATAAAATGAATATCCGTTTTGTCCGCTCTTACCCGCATGAGATAAAATCCAAATTTAGGGGCGTCATCGCGCCCTCGTTGGGGCGGGGGCGGACCGGCAAACAGGCAGGAAAACCCGGGGCGGGTGAATACAGGGGAGGCTAATACCGTGTATCGTGTTTCCGCTAAGTGATCAAAGAAGGCGAAGTGGACATGGCCGGCAATGAGCAGCTCGACCTTGTAACGCCGCACCAAATCAAGCAGCCAAGCCCTTGCGGGATTTGCTAGATTGTCGTAATGTCCCATCGAGGGTTCGGTTTCATCGAACAGATAGGGCGGCATGTGCAGAAGGATGAAAAGACGCTTCTTCGCATGTTCAGCCAAATCCTTTTCTACCCATGCCGCTTGTTCAGCGGCATCAGGGAGCGTACCATTCATAATCTGCGAGTTGAGAACCGTAAAATGGCAATCCCCCTGATTGAAACTATACCATGATTCCCCGAATGTCCGATGATACCAATCCAACACCTCCCGACTGACGTGGGAAGCGGGCGCGGTGGGATCGGGTTTATCGCCGATGTCATGATTTCCCGCAACATAGTAAGGTTCAATGCCGCACACTTGTAGCTGTTCAAGCGATTCGCCCATTGATTTGTAAAATTGCTCTAAATTGTCGGGATATTCCTGAACCATATCCCCGTTGTGCACAATGAATTTAGGCGCAAGTGCTGCCGCCATGTGCAGGGCTATCCCCCGCCGAGTAGATTGCTGCCGACGATTCTCAAATTCGAGAGATACCGTGCCCGGATCGAGCATATAGTGGGAATCGGAGATGATGACGAATTCAAAAAGTGCTTTTGGCAAAAAAGATTTGTTGAACATCTCTTACAACCGCGATATGGAGCCTGACCCATGGTCGCGCTTTTGGGCGGTGACCGTGATATCTTCCAGCATAATAATATCTGCGTCTTTCTCATCAGCAACAACTGTGATGGATAACATCGCCGAGAAAGCCAAGGCACATAACTGCACCCCAAAACGCATATTTTTCCTCCGAAACAGAACGCGGAAATTTGTCCTATAGCTGCCAACCCTGATGCCATTCGGACTCATGACCGGTCCCCTCCCGCGCTACGACGACATCAAGCAAATACGGTCGATTTTCTTTGGTGATACAGTCAATTCCCCGCTTTAGTGCTGCCTCTAACTCTGACGGATCGGCGACACGTTCGCCATCTACCCCCTGAGCCCGAGCAAGCGCAGCGTAATCAATGGACGGTCCCCCAAGGAAGAGTCCGGGATATTTGCCCTCCTGCACCATCTGACTGTCCGGCATTTCCCGCGCCCAGTTGATACGCACCACCTGATAGCTTTCGTTGTTAGAAACAATCGTCAACACAGGGGTCTTATAGCGAGCCATTGACCAGAACCCCGCTGCGCTGTAGGTAAGCGAGCCATCGCCGATGCTCAAAACGACGGGCCTCTCGTCTCCAATCCCAATCTTCGCGCCAACCGCACCGCCGACCGCCCATCCGAGCGAACCCCCGCCCCCACCGAACCGCCACATCTGTTGATATCCAAACGGCAGCAGTGTTGTTCGGGCGGTTGGATTCTCTCCAATGATTATCGAGTTTTTCGGCAGGAACGTTGCCATCTGTGCCTCTAACAGACTGGGATGAATCACATCGTCGTCCGCATGTTCCCGCACAACTGCCTCCTCACGTTCAAGCAGGCGTTTGGCGTAGGTTGAGACCTTGGCGCGTTGGGTTCGCCACAACTCGATGGCATCAGTCCCGTACAGACTGGATATGGTCTCACATAGGGCGGGTAGGGTCTCCTTTAAGTTACACTGGGCAGCTAGGTCGAGCGGATAGTGCCTGCCCATCAGTGTTGGATTGGGACCAATCTGCATCACGGTCGGTTCCGCCGCATCCCCATGAAGCCCTCGACAGCCGACCATGAACAGGAGATCCGGTTGCAGACCCGTCATCTCGGAAAATTCTTTTGCCATCGGATAACCGCCACAGTACAACGGGTGGTGCGTCGGGAAGTTGGCACTGGTCTGTCGGCTGCTGACAACCGGTGCGCCAAGTAACTCCGCTAGTTCTACAGCTTCATCTTGTGCGTTTTGGTTCCAGACGTCATCGCCGAACATCAGGGCAGGACAGCCACACTCACCGAGCTTTCGAGCAATTGCTTCGGTGGTTTGGGGCCGCGCCGCTCCCGGCCCTTCAATATGATAGCCTGCGCCTTCTCCAATCTCTGCCTCAAGGCCTTCACGATTGAGCAGATCCGCACTCACCGAGATAAAAACAGGGCCCGTGGGTGGGTTCGTCGCTTCACGCATCGCTCTCGCTGTCGCCAACGTAAGTGCCTCCGGCTGATAACTCACTTGATACGCACAACGCGCCTCTTTGGTCATGCCGCGCATCAGCTCTGCTTGACTTAGGCCGGGAAAGGGGGTTAAGCCTCGGAAATCCTGGACCTCCTTCGTCCAATCCCCGGCAATAACAACCACCGCCGAGCCTGCCATCTGGGCGTTGTAGAGCTGCCCCGCCATCTGAAGTGAGCCTCCGGTCACATGGGCAATCGCTACCCCCACCCTGCCGCTAGTGCGGTGGTATCCATCTGCCATGGCGGAGACTAGCCCCTCATGTTTCGCCATGGCAATCCGCAAATCACCATCTTCGGCGACAGCTGCGAATAGACCCGTTTCTGCTGAGCCGGGGTTGGTAAAGAGATATTCGACCCCGCACTCCTTGAGCATCTTGACCAGAATCATCCCGCCTGTACCGCTAATCGTTTTTCGCATTGAGTCCTCCGGTATGTCTAAAAATGGATTTATGATTTGACTTGACTGTTTGATAGCTTGTCTTAGGTGTCGAGTATCGAAGCTTGACTATGGGCTATCTAGCGACTTAAATTATCATAGCAGAGACTGTCCAATTCTGCAACGAAAAAATCGTATTTTTTTACCCCCCCTAACCCCCCCGCAAGCAAGGGGGAATTTGTCCTTCCTCCCGCCGGCGGGGGGACCGAGGGGGTTCTTTCGGGGGAAATTTGCAGCGGTGGGACGCAAGCGGGAGCCCCCACCGCTTGCGGGGGCTCTTTTCCTCCTGCTTGCAGGGGGACTGAGGGGATGCTTGGGTTCTTAGCAATGGGGAGGACGCAAGTAGGGGACGATCCGGGACAAATCGAAGCTTGACTATGGGCTATCTAGCGACTTAGATTATCATAGCAGGGACTGTCCAATTCTGCAACGAAAAAGTCGTATTTTTTTACCCCCCCTAACCCCCCCGCAAGCAAGGGGGAATTTGTCCTTCCTCCTGCTTGCAGGGGGACTGAGGGGGTGCTTGGGTTCTTAGCGGTGGGGAGAGCATAAGTAGGGGACAATCCGGGACAAGTGGTAGCCCTCTAGTCAGACCTGTTCGGCTTGTGGTTTTGTGAATGAAGCGTTGAATCTGCGTGACAGGAGATGGCAGTGTCCAAGCTGCGATACACAGTCAGTACGGGGGATGCCTATTTTGTGAGTTGGAGAAACTTCCCAATTTGGCGAGGATCTCATCACAGACCGGACAGCTGCTCGTGTTGATGTCGAGCACTTACTGGCAGAGTTGATAGACACTCAGGTAAAAGTCTGCAAGTCCGCCTCCTGATTTTTTCTTTTTCCTTACAGGCAGATGTGCTATAATGAAAGTAATTTCTGACAAGCCAAGCATTTATGCTTAGGCGTATGTCCCTAACATTGGTTGTGATGGTTATTCTATGGAAATGGCCCAAATAGGAGAAGGCAAGCAGGTCCCTGTAAATTTTGTGGTAGAGAGTGTGCCCGCCGAGGTGCCGCCTACAAAATGGCAATTAACCGCTAAGGAGTAGAAATTTAAATGGAAGCAACCGTAACATTACCTATTCTTTTTATTCTTTTTTCATCAAACGTCCCTCCCCAAGACTATACGCGATGGGGTTTACCCGAAGGTGCCACCGCGCGCCTTGGTAAAGGGTCGCTATCTGGTGAAATCCAGTTTTCCCCCGACGGGACTCGTCTTGCTGTTGCGAGTTCCATCGGTCTCTGGCTTTATGATGCACAAACCTATCAAGAGGTTGCCCTGTTCACCGGTGCGGATTGGGATCATAGCATAGCCTTCAGTCCAGATGGAGGGACATTGGCAAGTGGGGGTTATTATGACGATACAGTGCGGTTGTGGGACGCCGTAACGGGTGAACACAAGGGAGCACTTATCGGGCATACGGGTTCGGTCATGAGCGTAGCCTTCAGTCCAGATGGAGGGACATTGGCAAGTGGGAGTTGGGAGGATAAGACGGTTCGGTTGTGGGATGCCGTTACAGGTAAACAGAAGTGGAGGCTTATCGGGCATACGGGTTCGGTCATGAGCGTAGCCTTCAGTCCAGATGGAGGGACATTAGCAAGTGGGAGTGTGGACACTACAGTGCGATTGTGGGACGCTGTGACGGGTAAACAGAAGGGGACACTTATCAGGCATAGGTATGGGGTCTGGCGTGTAGCCTTCAGTCCAGATGGAAGGACATTGGCAAGTGGGAGTAGGGATAAGACGGTTCGTTTGTGGGACGCCGTTACAGGTGAACAGAAGGGGAGGCTTATCGGGCATACGGGTTCGGTCATGAGCGTAGCCTTCAGTCCAGATGGTGGGACATTGGTAGGTGGGAGTGGGGACGGTACAGTGCGTTTGTGGGACGCCGTAACGGGTGAACAGAAGGGGACACTTATCAGGCATAGGTATGGGGTCTGGCGTGTAGCCTTCAGTCCAGATGGAAGGACATTGGCAGGTGGGAGTACGGATGAGACGGTTCGGTTGTGGGATGCCGTTACAGGTGAACAGAAGGGGACACTTATCGTGCATACGGGTTCTGTCATGACCGTAGCCTTCAGTCCAGATGGAGGGACATTGACAAGTTATGACGGTACAGTGCGTTTGTGGGACGCCGTAACGGGTGAACAGAAGGGGACACTTATCGGGCATACGGGTTCTGTCATGACCGTAGCCTTCAGTCCAGATGGAGGGACATTGACAAGTTATGACGGTACAGTGCGTTTGTGGGATACCGTAACGTGTGAACAGAAGGGGAGGCTTATCGAGCATACGAGTTGGGTCAAGGGCGTAACCTTCAGTCCAGATGGGGGGACACTGGCAAGTTGGAGTACGGACCGTTCAGTTCGTTTGTGGGATACCGTAACGTGTGAACAGAAGGGGAGGCTTATCGTGCATACGGGTAGGGTCACGAGCGTAGCCTTCAGTCCGGATGGAGGGACATTGGCAAGTGCGAGTGGAGACGGTACAGTTCGTTTGTGGGACGCCGTTACAGGTGAACAGAAGGGGAGGCTTATCGGACATACAGATGAGGTTACGAACCTATTGTTCAGTCCAGATGGAGGGGCATTGGCAAGTGGGAGTGAGGACGGTACAGTGCTCCTGTGGAAAGTATCTCCCTAGCGTGCAGCCCCGATGAGAACGGAAAACTGATTAGAGAGCGGGAGTTCTATCTAGAGAATCGTAGCGTGTTAAAGCGACTCGGTTATTATACCAAGGGCCATGTGGTAGCCAAAAATGTGGAGACAGACCTCGTGATTATCCGGCTTGATGGGCTACCGGAGACCGCTCGCCAGATTGACTGGGGCTTCACCACACCCCCGATAAATACAGGTGAGAGGGTAAAAATTTACATGAAAACAACCGTAATATTACTTGTTCTTTTTATTCTATTTTCATCAAACGTCCTTGCCCAGGACTATACGCAATGGGGTTTACCCGAAGGTGCCACAGCGCGCCTCGGTAAAGGCTTAATACGTGAAATACAGTTTTCCCCCGACGGGACTCGTCTCGCTGTTGCGAGTTCCATCGGTATCTGGATTTATGATGCACAAACCTATCAAGAGGTTGCCCTGTTCACCGGGCATACGGATTCGGTCAGTAGTGCATCGTTCAGTCCGGATGGAGGGACGCTGGCAAGTGGGAGTCGGGACGGGACGGTTCGGTTGTGGGACGCCGTGTCGGGTAAACAGAAGGGAACACTTATCGGGCATACGGGTTGCAGTAGCGTAGCCTTCAGTCCGGATGGAGGGACATTGGCAAGTGGGGAGGGGGACGGTACAGTGCAGTTGTGGGACGCCATGTCGGGTGAACCGAAGGGGACATTTATCGGGCATACGGATTCGGTTGAGAGCGTATCGTTCAGTCCAGATGGAGGGACGCTGGCAAGTGTGGGTTGGGACAAGACGGTTCGTTTGTGGGACGCTGTGTCGGGTAAACAGAAGGGAACACTTATCGGGCATACGGGTTGGGGCCATAGCGTAGCCTTCAGTCCCGATGGAGGGACATTGGCAAGTGGGAGTCGGGACAATACAGTGCGTTTGTGGGACGCGGTGTCGGGTGAACAGAAGGGAACACTTATCGGGCATACGGGTTTGGTCTATAGCGTAGCCTTCAGTCCCGATGGAGGGACATTGGCAAGTGGGAGTCGGGACAAGACGGTGCGATTGTGGGATGCGGTGTCGGGTAAACAGAAGGGGAGGTTTATCGGGCATACGAGTGAGGTCACGAGCATAGCCTTCAGTCCCGATGGAGGGATGCTGGCAAGTGCGAGTTATGACAAGACGATTCGGTTGTGGGACGCGGTGACGGGTGAACAGAAGGGGAGGTTTATCGGGCATACGGATTTGGTCGAGAGCGTATCGTTCAGTCCAGATGGAGGGACGCTGGCAAGTGGGGGTGGGGACAAGACAGTTCGTTTGTGGGACGCTGTGACGGGTAAACAGAAGGGGAGGCTTATCGGGCATACGGGTGAGGTCTATGGTTTGGTCGAGAGCGTATCGTTCAGTCCGGATGGACGGACGCTGGCAAGTGTGGGTATGCTGGGCGATATTCGTTTGTGGGAAGCGGTGTCGGGTAAACAGAAGGGGACACCTATCGGGTATACGGGTAAGGTCACGAGCATAGCCTTCAGTCCAGATGGAAGGACATTGGCAAGTGGGGGTGGGGACAAAACAGTGCGATTGTGGGACACTGTGACGGGTGAACAAAAGAGGGCACTTATCGGGCATACGAGTTGGGTCTATAGCGTATCGTTCAGTCCCGATGAAGGGATGCTGGCAAGTGCGAGTTATGACGAGACGATTCGGTTGTGGGACGCTGTGACGGGTAAACAGAAACAGCAGCGGAGGCTTATCGGGTATATGGGTGTGGTCACGAGCATGGTATTCAGTTCTGATGGAGGGATGCTGGCAAGTGCGGGTTGGGACGGTACAGTTCGGTTGTGGGACGCTGTGACGGGTAAACCGAAGGGGATGCTTATCGGGCATACGGATTCGGTCACGAGCATAGCCTTCAGTCCAGACGGGAGGACATTGGCAAGTGCGGGTTGGGACGGTACAGTTCGGTTGTGGGACGCCGTGACAGGTGAACAGAAGAGGGCACTTATCGGGCATACGGATAAGGTCATGAGCGTATCGTTCAGTCCCGATGGGGGGACATTGGCAAGTGGGAGTAGGGATGGCACAGTGCTCCTGTGGAAAATATCTCCCTAGCGTCCAGTCCCGATGAGAACGGAAAACTGATTAAAAAACGGAAGTTCTATACTAGAGAGGCGTAGCGTGTTAAAGCGACTCGGTTATTATACCAAAGGGCATGTGGTAGCCAAAAATGTGGGGAAAGACCTCGTGATTATCCGGCTTGATGGCCTACCGGAAACTGCTCGCCAGATTGACTAGGGTTTCACCACGCCCCCGATAAATACAGGTGAAAGGGTAGAAATTTACATGAAAGCAACCGTAACATTACTTATTCTTTTTATTTTATTTTCATCAAACGTCCTTGCCCAGGACTATACGCAATGGGGTTTGCCCGAAGGTGCCACAGCGCGCCTCGGTAAAGGCCGGATACATGAAATACAGTTTTCCCCCGACGGGGCTCGTCTGGCTGTTGCGAGTTCCATCGGTATCTGGCTTTATGATGCACAAACCTATCAAGAGGTTGCCCTGTCCACCGCGCATACGGATTCGGTCAGTAGCGCATCGTTCAGTCCGGATGGAGGGACGCTGGCAAGTGGGAGTAGGGACAAGACGGTTCGTTTGTGGGACGCCGTTACGGGTAAACAGAAGGGGACACTTATCGGGCATACGGATGAGGTCTATAGCGTAGCCTTCAGTCCGGATGGGGGGACGCTGGCAAGTGGGGGTGCGGACAAGACGGTTCGTTTGTGGGACGCCGTTACGGGTAAACAGAAGGGGAGGCTTATCGGGCATACGTATACGGTCTATAGCGTAGCCTTCAGTCCGGATGGGGGGACGCTGGCAAGTGGGAGTGGGGACAAGACGGTTCGTTTGTGGGACGCCGTTACGGGTGAGCAGACGGGGATACTTATCGGGCATACGGATTTGGTCATGAGCATAGCCTTCAGTCCGGATGGGGGGACGTTGGCAAGTGGGAGTGGGGGCAAGACGGTTCGTTTGTGGAACACCGCGTCGGGTAAACAGAAGGGAACACTTATCGGGCATACGGGTTGGGTCTATAGCGTATCGTTCAGTCCGGACGGACGGACATTAGCAAGTGGGGGTTGGGACAAGACAGTTCGTTTGTGGGACGCCGTGACAGGTGAACAGAAGAGGGCATTTATCGGGCATACGGGTAGGGTCACGAGCGTATCATTTAGTCCCGATGGGAGGACATTGGCAAGTGGGGACGATACAGTTCGGTTGTGGGATGCCGTGACAGGTGAACAGAAGAGGGCACTTATCGGGCATACGGATAGGGTCACGAGCGTATCATTTAGTCCCGATGGGGGGACATTGGCAAGTGGGGGTTGGGACAAGACAGTTCGGTTGTGGGATGCCGTGACAGGTGAACAGAAGAGGGCATTTATCGGGCGGAGTACGAGTTTCGTCTGGAGTGTAGCCTTCAGTCCCGATGGGAGGACATTGGCAAGTGGGGGTGGGGACGATACAGTTCGGTTGTGGGATGCCGTGACAGGTGAACAGAAGAGGGCATTTATCGGGCATACGGGTAGGGTCACGAGCGTATCATTTAGTCCCGATGGGGGGACATTGGCAAGTGGGGGTGGGGACGATACAGTTCGGTTGTGGGACGCCGTGACAGGTGAACAGAAGAGGGCACTTATCGGGCATACAGATATGGTCAATAGCGTAGCCTTCAGTCCAGATGGGGGGACATTGGCAAGTGGGAGTTGGGACGATACAGTTCGGTTGTGGGATGCCGTGACAGGTGAACAGAAGGGGAGGCTTATCGGGCATACGGATAGGGTCCAGAGCGTATCATTTAGTCCCGATGGGGGGCCATTGGCAAGTGGGAGTAACGACAGCACAGTGCGTTTGTGGGACGCCGTGACAGGTGAACAGAAGGGGAGGCTTATCGGGCATAGGGGGCCGGTCGATAGCGTAGCCTTCAGTCCGGATGGGGGGACGCTAGCAAGTGGGAGTAGAGACAAAACAGTTCGATTGTGGGACGCCGTGACAGGTGAACAGAAGAGGGCACTTATCGGGCATACGGATATGGTCAATAGCGTAGCCTTCAGTCCGGATGGGGGGACATTGGCAAGTGGGAGTAACGACAGCACAGTGCTCCTGTGGAAAATATCTCCCTCGCGCCCAGCACTTGATTTCAGTCCGCCATCCGTGGTAACTCCTCCGGCGGCCCCTGATGCCTCGACACCGCCCAAAACAGACGCGGACCGAGTCTATGACAACGCGATTCGCGCGGTGATGTGGATAGTGAACCCGGGTATAGGTGAAGGGAGTGGGGTGCTGCTTGACAAGCAATTTAAGCTCGCCGTCACCAACGCACACGTAACAGACACAAGTCTGTCTGTAGATGTATATTTCCCCGCGCCCGATGAGAACGGAAAACTGATTAAAGAGCGGGAGTTCTACCTAAAAAGTCGTAGCGTGTTAAAGCGACTCGGTTATTATACCAAAGGCCATGTGGTAGCCAAAAATGTGGAGGCAGACCTCGTGATTATCCGGCTTGAGGGCCTCCCGGAGACTGCTCGCCAAATTGACTGGGGCCGCACCACACCCCGGATAAATACAGGTGAGTTGGTTTACATCCTCGGCAATCCGGGAGGCCGCGACCTGTGGCATTGGAAGCTGGGACAATTCCAAAAGGACTCCGGAAGGGCACTGCACCTCCAGTCCGATATCTTTGGGGGCAACAGTGGGGGACCGGTGCTGAACAGACAGGGCATCCTGCTTGGGATTATCGCACGGAGCGATAGGCACATGAACGCGTTTGCTATCCCTGCAAGATACATATACCAGTTGCTGTCTGAATCCAATATAAAACATTCGGGTTCACGTCGCTAGAAGCTATTTCAACAAGGAAACGCTTATGAAGCTTCCGAAAGCCAACACCAGCGCGTTCACCCCAGATTTACGCATCTGTCGGATACTCAACGGGATGTGGCAGGTCTCTGGTGCCCACAGCCCCATCAATTTTCCGCGCAGATATTCGGAAACTCCCCGCGTTATTGTAGTATGAAGCGTCCAAAATTTAAGTAAGGTAGTTACTGGGAGATAAACAATGAAAATAGATACGCTTTCAGGGAATGTGGTTTCCATTCCCGGGATGGTTAGCCTCAAGGCAACGGAACTCTCAGCCCCACCGGCGTGGGCACTGAAGGAGCGCAACCTGATAAGCCTCATGGAAGAAGCAGCACCGATGTTGCTCAAGAAGTATGCCGAACCGGGAGGCGCGTTATACTTCGCGGACGATTTGGATGACCTCTATGAACGAATTTATAACTGGGGGCTTTTCTACGCCCTCGGGGCGGATGAGCGTCTACTGGAATTGGCACTACTGTGCTGGAACGCGTCAACCCGTATCTGTAGCGATGAGATTGTGCATCGGACGCATCCGCGCTTCTCGCAGCAGGTCTATAGGGAATACTACAATTTAGCGCAGCCCGGTGCGGCGGAATGGCATCATTTGGGCGAAGGTAACATGGCCTTCTATGATTTTGGTGTTGCTAGCCCTACTATTTCGGAGAACGTCCGACGTGCGAAACAGTTCGCAGCGATGTACATCGGTGAAGACCCACAAGCCCCGAATTACGACCCCAAGTATAAAATCTTTCGATCTCCCGTCCAAACCAGCCGGGGGCCCTGTTTCAAGGTCGATCTCCAACACTTAAAAGATTGGCTTGCGGGAAGAATCGGAGCGGATCCCAGTAAGGCGATGGGCATGCGGTCAACCCTCTATCCGGTCGTCAAGGAGTTGGAGGCGAATTGGTATGAGCAGCCACAACGAAGAGCGGAAATCGAGAAGCTAGTTGAGCGGATCATCCTTAAGGGCGATGTACCACATAGTCTGGGTGCCACCGCACTGGTGACCAATGCGTATCTGTATACAGGAAATGAAAAGTACAGGCGATGGGTCCTCGAATACACGGAAGCGTGGATGGATCGAATCGAAGCGAACAACGGGATTATCCCGGACAACGTCGGACCCACAGGGAAGATTGGTGAGCATCGTCAGGGGCAGTGGTGGGGTGGTCTTTACGGTTGGAACAGTTATTGGGCGGGCGATATTACGTTTAATTCACTCATTGTTGGTGCTGAATGCGCGCTCCTGCTCACCGGGGACTTCGGTTATCTCGAACTCCTGCGTTCACAGGTCAAACTTCTGCTGGACAACGCGGTTACACGCGATGATGGCCAGCTCCTTGTTCCGACTCGATACGGTCCCGACGGCTGGGAGGCATATAAGCCGATGCGGATGAAAGATTTGGCGCATTTGTATCACGCCTCAATGGCCCCTCAGGATTACGAGTTGATTACGAGGGTGCGAACCGGGGACGTCGAGCGCGATTGGAACCACGTTATGTTTGAGGCAGAAAAGAATAACGGGGACACAGAGTATGGACGATTTCAATACTACGATGGGAAGAATCCCGATTGGCCCCAAAAAATACTGGATGCCGAATATGAAGGGGCTTTGGCAGCGTTTGAGGCGGCGCGTAACGATACCCGCGATGTCCCAACAATAATCGCAGATAACCAGCAGCCTCCGCACTTTGTCCTTACTAAGGGATTGACACAGGTGATGTTGGGTGCCCCACAGACTGTTTACACCGGTGGACTTCTGCGAGCGACCGTACGTTACTTCGATCCGGACCGCGCACGACCCGGCGTCCCGGAGGATGTTGCCGCCCTTGTCGACAAGCTGGGATCGGACGTGGTAGGGGTTCAACTTGTGAATCTCAACAGGACCGAAACCCGAAATCTTATCATCCAAGCGGGGGCTTTCGGGGAGCACCAGTTTACCAAAGTACAGTTTCAGGAAGTGGACGCAGAGGGTTCATCGGAGGAGCGGGTTGTTCCGGTTGATGCGAAGTTTTTTGCCGTTCAACTTCCGCCTTCGAGAACGATTCGGTTGGAGGTTGGGATGCGCCGCTTTGCGAACTCACCGAGTTATGCCTTTCCTTGGCATGGGGACAAGATACCGGTGCCGTTTCAATGAGATAACCCAAGTTGCTAGGGCGTGTTGACATTTTGCTGTCGTCAATTAGAATAGGAGTTACGCACTTGAGTTTGTAGTCGCGCAATTCAACCCACGTCTTTAAGGGAGTCGGCATAGGGGGTATGCCGTAACTACCCTTCCTCCCGCTGACCCCCCTAGCCCCCCACAAGCGGTGGAGAATTTGCAGGCGGAGGGAGGATACGCGGAATGTGCCGACTCCTGTCGCATGAGCTGTGGTTGTACGATGAATCGCTGAATTACAAATAAATGTTAAAATTCGTAGGTTGAGTTTCCTCGCCCAACCGATGTGCAGGCACAAAGTCGGGCGAGACGCCCGACCTGCTAGTGTTCCCCTCAACCTGTCGGTCGAGATTTACATCTCGACAACTAAGATTACTAATCGGTTTAATGAATTAATGAACCAATATAGCTCCAGCAGAGCGATATGTGTATAGCATTTTAGCATGACAGGTTGGGTCAGTAGGAGGAGAGTTGTGATAACAGAAGAACAGATTGCTTACTTTCAAACATTTGGGTTTTTGGTGCTGAGACAGGCCTTCCAACCCGATGAGATGAACGCGATTTGCCAAAAATTCGATGAGCTGCTTGACAAGGAGCGGGGCGGACAGCCGTTTCCGGGGGAGAGCCGTCAGTCGCTCTACGGTATTGCCGAAAACACCCCATTGCTGACCGATTTGGTGGAGGATGACCGCATCTACAAGACAGTCGAATCCCTACTAGGAGAAGGATTTATATGGCTCTGCTCCGAGGGAAACCTTTACGTGGGCGATACCGATTGGCATCCAGATGGCACACGACTGGCGTATCGGCCGATGAAGGTATCGTTGTATCTCGATCCGTTGACAAAAGAGACCGGTTGTCTGCGGGTAATCCCCGGTTCCCATCGCACCCCCCTGCACGAGACCCTCAAACCCTGCTCACAGTTCGGTCTCCCCGGTGCTGATATCCCCTGTTTTCCGCTTGAATCGCAGCCCGGAGATGTCTTCTTCTCCGATATGAATACGTGGCATGCGTCCTTCGGCGGGGGAACGGGGCGTCGGCATCTAGCGGTCAATTTCGTGCCTAAACCCATCACCGCAGCGGATACAACCCTGTTGAAGGAGAACCATCAAGGTGTCTTGAATTTGATTCAACGATTGCAGTATAGTCGACCGGGACGGGTGTTTTCTGACGCATTTCTTCACAGTGCCCGTCCACGTATCCGGCGATTGACCGCCAAGTGGGTTGAGTTGGGCTTGGGGTAGTTGCCCCCAATGCCTTACAAACCACATTTCACCTATTGCCAAACGCAAAGCCCATCAGGGTAACGAGGAAAACACTATGAAAATCACAGATCTCAAAGTATTTGTTGTGAATCAGTTTGTATATGTCAAAATCGTGACCGACGAGGGAATATACGGAGTTGGAGAGGCCTCGCTCAGCGGCAGATCGTTGGCTGTTGTTGGGGCGTTGGAACATCATCTCAAACCGCTCCTGATGGGTCAAGACGCCACCCGAATCGAACATATATGGCAGGACATTTTTCGAGGAACATTCTGGCGGGGCGGGCCCGTGCTGCAATCCGCGCTCGCAGGGATAGACATCGCGCTGTGGGACTTGGCAGGAAAGGCACTCGGCGTGCCGACCTATCGGCTGCTTGGCGGGGCAACCCGGGACAAGGTTCTGGTCTATCGTCATGCCGGCATCGAAGGTGCCAAGCAGATGATAGATGAGGGTTGGAAGGTGCTACGCATCTCGCCAATTCGGTGTGATGGTGGCTTTAATCAAAAGGAGGCGACCCGGCGTGGGATTGAGTATATGAAAGCGGCACGGCAGGTGGTCGGCGATGAGGTCGAAATCATCTTTGAGGTACATACACGCTTGACACCGCCTCACGCTGTTCAGTTGTGCAATGGAATTGAAGAGTACCATCCATTCTTCGTTGAGGACCCCATCCGTTCAGAGAATCCAGCCTCGTTTGCGATGCTCCGGGCGCATACAAATGTGCCAATTGGCACCGGTGAGCAGCTGCCGACAAAATGGCTGTTCCGTGAATTGATCGAAGAAGAGCTGATCGACTACCTCCGGGTGGACATCTGCCATAGCGGTGGAATCACCGAAGGAAAGAAAATCGCAGCGATGGGAGAGGTGCATTACCAGGAGCTGGCCTGCCATTACACAGGAAGTCCGGTCAGCACGGCGGCGATGCTGCATCTGAATATGTCGATACCAAACTGCGCGGTACAGGAATATGGACCGCACACTGATTGGATGAACGAAGTCATCCCAAATGATATGCGGACAGAAGACGGTTATCTCTTACCAACAGATGCGCCGGGCTTAGGGATTGACCTGAATGAGGAAGCCGCAGCGAAATATCCGCATTCGTCAAAGGATCCCATCCATCTGCGGCGGGAGGATGGGTCGGTGCAGGATTGGTAATATACAGTTTTGGCTCATGTTAAGAAATCGTACGACAGGGACCGTGGGTGCCCCCTGCCCGCGCTTGCCAAAAACTCGGTTGCTCTTTGTACTTTCTTTTTCTAACCGCCCCATCCATAGATTGGGCTTCCTAGCCCGCCCGTACCAATTAACCAATGAACAAAAGAACATGTGACATTCTCATTCATAATGGCCAGATTCTTACCATGGATCCGGATCGTAGGATCTATCGTCCGGGCGCGGTGGCGATCGCCGGTTCGCGCATCGTGGAAGTCGGGACTGATGCTGAGCTACAACAAAGCTTTGATGCACGAAAGAAGATCGACGCTTCAGGTGCTATCGTGCACCCCGGTTTCATTGATGCACACAACCATATTGTGCATACCAGCTGTCGTGGAATTTTCGGCAACATTCACGATGCAGGCCCCTTGCCCATCAATTTTGCGGAGTGGAAAGCAAGCGTTACCGACGCGGACGAGACCGCAGCGACCGCCTTGGCGGCGATTGAGATGCTTCGCAACGGTTTCACGATGTTCATCGAGCCGGGATCGTTGTTCTCCACTGAAGCAGGAGCAGAAGCCGTTGAGCGTGTGGGCTTAAGGTCCCTTTTCTCTCCACTTTATCTTTGGGATCGACGCGAACCCTTCGATGCGATTCCTGCGCTTGCAAGTCCAAGCCTCATGGCGCGTGCGCCCATTGACTACAACCGATGTATTAGACAATTGGAGGCAGAACTTTACCGTAACAATAACTCCGAAGCCTTGGTCCGCGGGTATATCTTCGTTTATGGGGAAGGAACTGCCTCGCCGGAGCTGTTGAAGGCGGCACACGCCTGCGCGCGCGACAATAACGTACCGCTGCATCTACATGCAGGCTATGTTCCCCGAAGTGCCGAGCATTATCACGCTGGGATCGGGAGACGCCATCTTGTACACTTGCAGGAACTGGGGCTCCTCGACGAACACACCGTTATTGTTCATGCTAACGCACTGGATGCGAAGGAGGAAACCGTAGTTCACCAAACGGGTTGCCAAATTGTATGGTGTCCGACGGCGTTTTTCTCTCTCGGCATCACGTTCAGTACAAAATTTAAGATGTCGGAGCGATATCGTCGCGGCGTCTGCGTTTCGCTTGGCACCGACGGTGCCTTCGACTGCACACCGGGTGAGACTATGCTCGCAGCACACTACGCTTCACAGACCTATGCTGACCCCCTCTCCCCCGGCGCGTTAATAGAAATGCAGACCCTCAATGCAGCAGCGGCAGCCGGACTAGACGCAGAGTTGGGCAGCGTGGAGCCCGGTAAACGTGCGGACATCGTTGTGAGATCCACAGGGGCCTCTGAAGCCTATCCTGACAACAATCCTGTTCATGCGCTGGCGTTAAGGATGAGAGCCGGCAGCGTGGATACGGTCCTAGTCAACGGCGAGGTCGTTTTCAGCGGAGGGGGTTCAACGCGAGTGGATGAACTTGAGGTCTGCAAAACTGTTTCTGATTCGGTTATTGCGCGGGCGAAGCGACTTGGTATCGAGTTGGGTTCCGAGTGGCAACTCGCGAATTGATAACCATTACCATCATCTTTGACTTTTACAGAAAGTGGCAACATGCGATCTGAAGGACCACTGATTGTCAATCCCGCCAAAAATATCCTCAAAAATGGAGGCCCCATATTCGGGTTCAACGTGTTCGAGTCCCTGCGCCCCTCCGTTGTCAAGATCGCAGCACAAACTGGATATAACATGCTGTTCGTTGAGAATGAACATGTCCTGCACAATGACGAAACCCTAACAAACTTTTTAGTCATAGCAAGGGACAATGGGCTTTCGCCTACCGTAACGCTCTTGGAGCCTTCTCGATCCTTCGTGTCCCGCGTGCTTGATGCGGGTGCGCTGGGAATTTGCCTCTCCCATGCCGAGACCCTGGATCAGGTGGAGGAATTGGTGCGTTGGATGAAGTATGCCCCGGTAGGTGAACGAGGGCTGGCAATGGGGGCCAATGTAGATTATGCGGAGGCGGATGCCACTCGATACTGCAAGGAAGCCAACGAGGCGACGCTGCTGATACTGAAGATCGAATCTTGGCGAGGCGTCAAAAATGCGGAGGCGATGCTATCCAACAAATGGGTAGATGGTGTCGTATTCGGTCCCGGCGACCTAGCGGCGAAGATGGGATTCCACGGAGAATGGGAACACCCCCAAGTGGTTGCTGCGATGGAGCATGTCATTGAGATTGCGCTGTCCCGGAACTTACCCGTAGAGCCAGCAATTTATCCGAGGGACCATGCGGAGTATCAATGTCAGCGAAAGCGTGGCATTCAACTCTTTGGGTGCTTCAGAAGGCCTGAATATAGTCTATTGCGGGAAGCGGCATCGAAGGCGATGTCGATATATCGCTAGAGCGTATCAACAGTATACGAGGTGATTCATGCAATTTGATCTGTTAATCAAAGGTGGTGATGTTGTAGACCGAGGGGGTGGTTACAATGGCAAGCTTGATGTTGCTATTAAACGCAATCACATTGCAGCGGTTGACGCCGACATTCCAACAGAATCTGCTGTTCGCGTTATTGATGCCAGCGGTCAGCTTGTGACACCGGGATTGGTAGACCTCCATACCCATGTCTACCACGGTGTCAGCTATTACGGCATCCATGCGGATACAGTGGCGGCGCGTAGCGGTGTGACCACTTGGCTCGATGTAGGCTCTTCAGGCGGGTACAATTTCCCCGGCTTTCGAGAATTCATCGTCACTCCCGCTCAAGCCCGCATTTATGCGTTGGTCAATATTTCGTCCATCGGCTTGACAGCGGGTTCAGGGGAGCTCTCCAATTTGGACTACTGTGATATCGATCTCTGCTGCAAAATAATAAATCTGAACCGGGACATAGCATTGGGAGTAAAAGCCCGTATAGATCAAAATCAGACTCGCGGCACAGGTATCATTCCACTGACTTACGCGCGGGAAGCAGCGGATCGCTGCGAACTTCCCCTGATGGTGCATGTTGGCAATGGCCCGCCACAGGTTACTGAGGTCCTGAACTATATGAAGCCCAACGACATATTGACCCACTGTTTTACCGGCGGAAACATGCGAATCATCGACGATTCGGGCAAGCTGCGAGATGCGGCAAAACGGGCTTGGGACAGTGGTGTGGTCATGGACATCGGTCATGGAGCGGGTTCTTTTTCCTTTGAAACCGCACGCGCGCTGATGAGCGAGGGCTATAAGCCGGACGTCATTTCATCCGATATTCACCAAGTCAGCATTCACGGTCCGATGTTTGACATGCCAACCTGCTTGAGCAAATTTATGTCGCTGGGGATGAGTTTTGAGGAAGTTATCCAAGCTTCAACCGAGCGACCTGCCCAAGTGATGGGGCTGCAAGATGAAATCGGGACGCTCAAACCGGGGTCCTTAGCGGACGTGGCACTGTTTCGCATTGAATCTGGAGATTTTACCTTTTATGATGTCCGGATGAATCCGCAGGAAGGTAAACAGTTGGTGCGTAACACCTTGACTATCGTCAACGGGCGAGAATTGCCTATTACCACCGAGCCGCCGCCGGCACCGTGGATTGAACTGAGCGAATCCCACCTTACACTCCTCGAACGCAATCACACGCCAGAAGCATTTGACCCTAAGTCAGGGAGGTAGTGCGTAACCGCTAGCTCCTTGAACATCCTCCCTGCTTGCGGGGAGGGCTAGGGTGGGGTAAAGGTAGTGCGTAACCGCTAGTCCCTTGAACATCCTTGCTATCGCTGTGTCCATGGGTGGAAACCCGATGTCGTTCAGTAGTCGTGCGTTCATTGGTTCAGAAGTCCATTAATGAACCAATGCCTTACGCGCAATGAATTGCGCTACTACGAACTTACCATTAAGGCATACCACTGTCGGGTGAACTGTCGCCTCCCGATCCATCGGGCAGCTACAACACGGGTTCCATTAAGGAGCTCGTAGGGAACACCGATCGGTATGCTTTACTGAAGTGCGTAGGTTCTAGTACTAATGAACCAATGAGCGAAGACTATCACGGGGCGTGAACGGTTTGTCAACCGGGAGGATTCAATATGTCATCAATTTTATACGGCATGAGACGTTTTGAGAATAAAATCGCCTTAGTAACGGGTGGTGCTTCAGGTATCGGCAGAGCAACGGTAAACCGTCTGGCGGCTGAAGGTGCACAGGTCATCATCGCGGACAATAATGGAGACTTGGCAAATAAGGCGGTCACAGAAATAGAACAGTCCGGCGGTATTGCGGCCTATATGGAGGTCGATTTGGCAGATGATGCAGCCGTTGAATCGGTTGGTCGTGCTGTTGCCGAACAATTCCCTGCACTTCATATTCTGGTGAATAATGCCGCTATCTTGAGACAGGGGCGCATTGAGGATGGGGGTTGGTTGGCGAATTGGGATCCGGAAACGGCGATCGGTTTGAGAGGCTGGGTCCTGATGACTCAGGTGCTATTGCCTATGTTAAAAAAGGAAGGTGCTGCTATCGTCAATCTCTCATCCGAGGGCGGTTTTCTCGGCAGACCGGGACAATGGGTCTATGATGCGATAAAGGCGGGCCTGGTTTCAACCACCAAGACGATGGCTTATGAGTTTGTTGACTATGGTATTCGAGTCAACGCCGTTGCGCCGGGGTGGATCGTTACGGAGATGCACTTTGGCAACCACCCAGATCCACAGGCACGGAAAAGGGAATTGGAAGAAACGCCGATAACTTCCTGTATTATGAAACGCCGTGCACAACCAGAAGAAGTCGCTTCCGCCATCGCCTTCCTGCTTAGCGACGACGCCTCTTACATCACCGGCACTACCCTCCATGTCGATGGTGGACGTATGGGGATGTCCGTGAAGTAGCTCCCGATAGCGATAAGATACGGCAACGAAATTGTTGCCGTATCCTTATACCTTTCCTACATTTCTGTTTTCCTGTCCCGTATATCTCAAATGCCAAGGTCCCTCAAGTTATAGTCTTTCACGATGTTTTGTCTTGTTGCTTCGTTCCACTGATTGGCGGCTTCCATTCCAACCATGGGTTGGTAAACGTAGCGAGGTTCGTGGGGGAAACGCTGCTGACGCGCGTCGATACCTACAGCAATCAAACGTGACCTTTCAAAGACACGTTCATCATCGTAAATCACCGGTTCCTCACCGTACGTGGTTTCAAGGTTGATAACGGATGATCGACGGTGAAACCCAAAGTTAATGGTCACCCGCCAGTCCTGCGAAGTGTTTGGGAAAGACGCGTGCAGTGCTTGACGGTTGGACATAACAACGTCGCCCGGATCACACACCATCGGTACGGCTCCGGGCAGTCGGTCAGAACCGTTATTGGCTTCAACCATCTCTTTGATGTTGAGCCTGCCCCGTTTGTGCGATCCGGGCAGCACCCAAACCCCGTTGGCTGCAGTGCTGCCGTATAGCTGAGCCATGAAATTGAACCCGTGGGTGCCTTGGTCCCAATCCGGCAGATCCCACTGTTTGGTTCCGTCCTGATGCCATGCCACAGATGCCCCCAACCCCGGTGGCTTGACAATTATGGATTCAGTGAATGGGGTGAAATCCGGCCCGTTAATCTGCTCTGCAACGGACAGTAGCTGCGGGTGACCATAGAGCCTTAAGCAGGAGTCCATCAGTTGAAGCGGTCCTGAGATAGAGGTAATCACAAAGTCCGGGGCGTCAGTGGGTGGGGTGGGCTCGTTCATCTTGGCTGGATGGCGACCGTTGTTTCTTGATGTCCCGCCTACGGGGTCGCTTAACGGCTTTGCAAAATTGAAACTGGATCGCGTAAACTCCGCCCCAAGTGCGGGTCTACCCTTTGAATCAACCTTTGCATCCCTCGTGTGCGGTGCTCGGTCAAGCGCGCGCTCAAAATCCTCCTGTAGGTCTTTGAGTTCTTCCGCGCTCAATGCCCCTTCAAATATATAGAACCCACAACGCCAATAGGCATCCGCGATGTCCTTGTGTAGCGTACCATCGGAGTTAAATCGGATGGGCCCCCGATTGCCAAGTTCATAAGCCATCCGTTCACCCTCTTGAACGTAATCAGCCATTGTCGCTGCACCTTCTATTTTATTTGTGCTCATTTGACTATCTCCTCCCTCACTTCCAATCCTTGTTTCGTTAAACAAAGATTAAAGAATTTTCAACTTGAAGTGTTCGGCGGTAACAGCTTAAATCGAATGAAATAATTATACAACGCCCTCCAATTTAGATCAAGCGCAAAATATTCGATCGTTCGCGGACAGGGGTATAACTATTCGGAGGCTGCTAACGGATACGTTTGTGTGAAATGTTAAAAAAAAGCCATATAAACGCGATGATTCTGTAATATCGAATTTGATCCGCGCATCCTGCATAGTGGTAGCAAAATAAGGGGCCTAAAATATGCTATGTTTTTGGCGTTTGGTGTAGAAAACGTGCATTTTTACAACCATTACCGTTACTATCGACAGCTCCGACGTGATCTAGAATACAAATCCAGCCCCTCCTGAACTGGCTGCAAGGTTACGGGCAGCAGACCTATATCCGAGGGTGCCCGACCCTGTTAGACAAAAACAAAGATATGTGGCTGCCATCGAAAGCACACACAATGCTTAGCCGATTATACCGTCAATAATAATCGCACAATCAAATAACAGCACTGCGTTGAGACAACGGTTGAAATTGCTAAGATTCCTTGTTTACGGCTTCGTCAAGTGCTCTTGCTAAATTATCGGGGTCATCTGTCCCTATTCGATATTGTTTTCCATTCTTCATCCGCAGCTCAATCGCTGAGAAACCAGAAACGTTGAAAAGCCAACCCCGAGGCGTAAATCTTATCCCCCAACCGTAATACCAAGGATTCTTAACCACACGGTGTGCCTCAACGTCTTTCAGCAAAAAAACCTTACGGATAATTCTCAACCCAAATTGAATCTTAATCATCCGATCATCAACTGTCACCGTCAAACGGGTAAATATCCAAAGCACGATTAGGATAATGATCAGACCGGTCAAGGCAAACGGGTGAAAATCCGTCATAATATTTAAATAACCTACAAACAATACCACTATACTATACAAGGTGAGCAGGAGATAACCAATCTGAGTATGTTTATAGTGTTTCATCATTCCTATTTCTATTTTTTTTCGCTGATGTTAAGACAGAGTGCAAGGGAACCGGGCTTTTCCGAAAAAGCTCGGTTTCTCTAAGCATCTCTGCACTTTCTTTTGACATGAGCCTTTTTGTTATGACTATTGCACAAGCTCGTCCAACTGTTCAGAACAGGATTGCTCTCTCCTACAGATTTTCCCAGATTACCGCCAATGCAGATCGAAATAATCATGACTGGTCGAGGTAATCTGCCTCATTTTGCCTGTTGCAACATCTAAGGTGAAGATTTCGCTGGTTCGACGTCCGCCCGTATCGCCCCCGATAAATGCAACTTGACTGCTGTCCGGACGCCACGTTGCATCCCACCCCCTGTAACGGCTCAGATTTAGGTAGCTCTTAAACCGTCCCTTCTCTACAATAGCGATGCAGATTTCGCCCGACGTATAAAATAGTATTTGCTTGCCATCCGGGGACCACTCCTCTATCTTTTGGCACGGCGGCTCGTCATTTTGGAGGAACCACGATCCGGTCACACCGACGACATCGGGTTCTGCCAACGCGAGGAACTCATCCGTCTTAAACGCGATCCATTTGCGATCCGGGGACCACTTGGGCCATCTGATTCCTTCCGGCAACGCTGCAATCAGTTTGTTTTTCGGTTCTTTGACCTTTTCGCTTTTTGCATCCCAGTGAAGCCAGCCCTCTGCCCACCGGCGGGTTCTCCATCGCTTTGCCGATTTACCGTCAATCGTTACGACCCAATTTTCGAGCCGATCCTTTGCTCGGTCAATTTCAACCACAACGAGAATCGCGTGACTTAATGGAGACCACCAGAAATCGTGGATACGATGCTGTTTCTTGACGAGCCTCTCGTTCTCAGTGCCATCGCTCCGCATGACATAGAGTGATTCCGATCCATCAACCCCGGATATGTAGGCGATGTGCTCCCTGTCCGGTGACCATCGAGGTCTGCGCGAAACTCCGTCGTCCGTGAGTTGGCGGAAATCTGTTCCGTTCGGATTCATTGTACAGACATTATATTGATAGAATTCCCACCATTTGGCTGTTCCCCGACCTTTTTCTAGAGTCCTCGTTGCCGCTCGGAAACCGTCCCGGTGTTCCAACGGTTTGCGGATGGCAAAGACCAATTTTCCCACCTCGTCCTGTGCTGATGCAGCACTACCTATCATGACAATTAGTATAAATACACCAATTATACATTTTACACGCATACGATAACCTTTCGGAAAATAAAAAGGAGACTCATGTTAAAAGAAAGTGCAGAGATGCTTGGAAAAATCGAGTTTTTTTAAGAGCTCGGTTTCTTTGCCCTTTGTCTTAACATCAGAAGGAAATAGTACTTACGCAGTTGAACGTTCATCAAGTCCCCCCTCTATCCCGAATACCCACACGGTATCAGACCGTTCTAGGTTCAATGAGGCAGGAACTGACGGATAACCCACCGGGTATTTAGCAGGGGGATGGCACGCGGAGCGCGCTTCCAAACTCAAGTGCGTGACTCCTAAGGAAAATTAAAAATGTTAGACGCAGCGGAGCAGGTGAGGTCTAGAAGTTTTTCGAGCCTTACTTCTGTTTTTATTAGATTACAGTTGAAACTGGATAGACGATATTATCGTTATCGATCTGCAGACTCCCTGTCATCCTTTTTTGTGTCAGGACAGTTGTCAAAATAAATAAGATAAAATGTGAGGTAACAATGACTTTATTTGCTCTCACTCCATTCATTGTTGGGGCAATCGTTGAGGTATCCCGATTCATATTGCACATGGCGCAAGCTTTCCGTACCTCAGATCTTTTTTCGTCAGGAGAATCGTTAAAACCTGTCGAGTTTTTGCGGAAACTCATAGTCTCGTTGATTTTTTAATTCCTCTTTCCATCCGGTCAATAGCTGAAGTCCTTCCCTACTTCCCTCTTTATTGCAATTCCTCTTTTTAGTGTACCAATGGTTGGAATCAACCGAGGTTGAAGAATTTTCAGAATTGCCAAGATTCTTTTCGGTTGGTTCCTTTGAGCATAGCAGGGCGTCTGTTACGCTTATCTCTGGGTCTTGATTGTCCAACCTGTGAAAGCCTTATTTACAACTTTTGATAAGGCGACGAGGGACGCTCGTCTAGAGCTAGCTTTCGCTTCTTCTAGTTCTTCCCTAAGGTGCTCATCATGGTTCGGAGAGCATAGGACCGTATGCCGTAGAATCTCGGTTTCATCTACCGCTTCCTGTTTATGTTTAGACATTTGTATTTCTCCTTTACAATTTTCAAAGTTCTGTTGTAAGCTGATTAACAAGTTTTTCGTTATCTAAAAAGATGCAAGAAACTTGCCAATTCTACGCGTCTTCACTCTTTTTTATTAAAGCAGCGGACGAAGTTAATCTGATTCGGCAACTTAATCGTAGTGAACCGTCTAGCAATTTCTAACCCGAGCTTGACATGATGGACTGTGAGCTGTTCGCGGCTTTATCGCACATTTCTCGTTGACATTTGTGTATCCATAATTATTTTAACGTTAATTCAGTGTTTCGTGTTGCGTTCCGAAAGGAAGTATTTTGCATTTCTTCCCTGTCTTGTGTCTCATTATTCTTACATTAACCTAAGTTGCTAGTTGATAGACCCGATCGGCTTGGATAGACATCTCCAACCCATATTTGTGGATATGCGGTAGATTTGTCAATCCTATGCGAGTCACCTGATCCAATACCTGCACCTCGATATTCATATCTCGACAAAACCCCCGGACTCTCGTGCAATGTTCCGGGCGGATTGAGCCAGGATTATCGCCCCATAGTGTCTGGTATTCTGTAGTGCAATATTCTCGGTATTTTCGGTTTTGGAAAATCGCTCAAATGTAGGCCCCCCGCCTGCGGGGGATTAAAGGGGGTCCTGCCCAAGACATCGACAGCACCCAGATCACAGGGCAACCACAAAGGTTTGCCCTTACCGAATCCCAAATCGCCTCATGTCTATCAGATTGAGGCCCCTCGGAATGGAGAGGAGTTCAATTTTTCAAATGTCAACAGAATCTAGCAACTTGCGTTACATTAAGCTGATTTTACCCATTTGGTAACGAAAGGAGAATCTTCAGATGTCCAGTACAACCACGGCAAAGGGAGCAGATGCCAAGGTGGAGCTCATTATACCCATTCTAAATGTCAGGAATCTCTCCGCGAGTATTGATTATTATGTGAACGTACTCGGATTCAGGAAAGAATGGGATTGGGGCGATCCGCCGGATTTAGGAAGTGTAGCACGCGATGACCACTCCATCATGCTTTGTGAGGATGGACAGGGGCACCCGGGCACATGGCTCTGGATCGGTGTTGAGGATGCGGAGGAATATTATGAGGAATACAAAGCGAGCGGTGCAAAGATTCGAGAGGAGCCAATAAACTATCCTTGGGCATACGAATTCAGAGTAGAAGACTTGGATGGGCACGTTTTACGAATCGCGTCAGCACGCAAAGAGGATGGATCTCACGACCACTAAAATTTTGGAAATTGTATGCATGTACCCACTGTGCCCTGTTATTAACGATAATCATAACGGCAATTTCCTTAGCAATAGTCTCCTTTAGGATTAACCCCCAAAGGTTTACCTGTGGGGGTTACACACTCGCTTTAGCAGATTTTTATTGATTTTGTCTGTGAAATATGAGATACTTTCCTTGTTTTTCGTAGGCAGGTGTCACACCACGGCTCGGTGGTGCTTCCCCCATCCTTTGACACAGGATATGAGAGCCAGAAAGCGAGACCTGATGAAAACCTACAAGTTCAAAATGTATACTCATCATAGCAATCGTGAATTGCAGAAAGCGATTGACGTCCATGCAGAGGTGTGGAATCACTTCGTCAGCCTTATGCCGTCGGTGCTACCGTATCTATGGCAAATATTCGGGTAAGACAGCACCCCGGCGACACTTAACACAGTTGAAAAGACTTCTCCGCTATGCCCATTGGAATCTGCTCCCGAGTCAATCGTTGCAAGACGTGATAGGGACGTCTATCCTTACAGGGGAGGTCGTCAGTCTCTGATAAATCGGAAGCAGACCAAGCTGATAGCACAATTCTAAGTCTAAAGGTAAGAATCCCAAGCCTTTAGGCTTGAGAGTATGTCAAAATGCTATATCCTTAACAGGAGGGTTTTCATGAACACTGACAATAAGTCAATCCGTAAGTTCAGGACCAAAGTGGCGGCACTCCTAATTCTCAAGAAGATACTCGCTGTGGTAACTGTTTGGGGGCTTGTTTGGGGGACGGTTGTCATTATACTCCGTGCAGCGATTGGGATGCCTCGTGTGCCCCTATTAGTCGGGGGTATTGGTCTGATACTCGCCATCGGCTGCGCGATTGTGTTAGCATTGCGTCAAATTCCGACACGAACTGCCCTCCGAGCTAGTCTTGATAAACACAGTGGTGCCGGTGGGCTGATGATGGCGGCAGAAACAGTGGAACTGGGTAACTGGCGAAAACAGATGCCATTGATTCATACTCCTCGTTTGCGCTGGTACGGCGGCGTTTCTTGGGCACGTTTTGCAGGTGCAGTTCTATTCGTTTGTATTAGTTTTCTGATACCACAACGTTTTGTGGAGATCTCTAAGGCACACCCCCTTAACATTCGTGAAGAGGTGAAACAGTTGGCTGCTGGGATCGATGCCCTCAAAGAGGAGGAGATTATCGAGTTAGCCGAAGCTGAGACGCTTGAAGAAAAACTGGCTCAACTCCAAGCGGAGGCTTCGGGCGAAGATCCGGTCAAGACATGGGAAACCCTTGACCATCTAGCAGACATTCTCTCCCAAGAGTCAACAGACGCTGCACAAGAAGCACTGAACGAAACGGAGCGCCTAACTGAAGCGGAAACCTTGTCCGAGGGGTTGATAAACGAGGGATCGGAGATGGATGCAGTGCTTTTGGCCGAGTCGATGGCAGCGTTATCTGGATTGGTTCAGGATGCGGCGCAAGAGAATGCGTTGCTCGCAGCACAGCTTCCCAATCTGCAGGACGCTGCGATCTCACTCACCCTTGAGCAACTCAAAGAAATTGCCGCTGCGTTACGCTTTACCAAAAGCGACATCTACGACCGGTTGGCGAAGCTTCATGAGGTCGACCTGATTGATTTGGAAACGCTCAAAGCGTGTGAGAAACTTGGAGAGTGTAATAGTGATGGACTTGCTGCATTTCTCGCCGAGAACGCAGATAGTATGTCCATCGTCCAATGTATCGGTGGGTGGTGTCGAGGCATCGGTCGCGGTCCCGGCCATGCACCCATGACTTGGAGCGATGGCACCACAGAGGAGGGTGCGAAGTTCAAAGCGGAAGCTCTCCCGCTATCAGATATCGCCTCTCTTGAAGACAGTGAACTCGTGAGACTTAGCATTGCAGCACCATCGGTCAAGACCTCTAGCGTTCCACCGGAATCGGGTGGACTCAGCGGCGCGACCGCTGGGGGGGGTTCATCCTTCACCCAAACCGTTCTGCCGCGTCATAAGGGCGCGGTTAAACGGTATTTTGAAAGGCCTTAACGCAAGTTGCTAGGTAGCCCGTAGGGCGAGTTTCCATACTTGACCCCTAACTGGAAATAACCAACACTGTCGTGCAACAGCACCTGACTCCATTCACCAAACCCTTATGCCGAGTTATCTTGGTCAATTGAAGGGTATCATCGAGGTATCAAGCAATGGGTCGGTGTTGAAAGGTGTATGGCACGCCAGGCAATTGCCCAACGGAATCGTATTGGATTGGTATTGTGAGCGTTTCTCCGCATAGAACACCACTGTTCTTCGACAGGCATCAGTTGGTTTGAAGCCAAACCTCAATTATCAGAGATGCGGTGCGTGCTTGTCTCGCTCAACCTATTTACACCTTAAAACTCGCTTTCTCTGGGTAGCTTCACCACCATCTATGCCACATTTAAACAATCATGCCAGATAACAAGCAATCTGAGAATCTACTTCAACCTGAAGAGTTGAATCCCGCTGTTGATCTCACAGCAAAGGTACTGGCGGAGCTGGATCGCGTCTTGCTAGGGCGTTCTGCGCTCCATCGCATGGTACTTGTCGGCATCCTGAGTCAGGGGCACATCCTGCTTGAAGGGGTCCCGGGTGTCGGTAAAACCGCGCTCGTTAAAGCGTTGGGGCAGTTACTCAGCCTTGACTTTAATCGCGTGCAGTTTACCCCCGATCTGATGCCGGGCGATATTGTCGGCACGCATATCTTGCAGCAAACTCCGGAGGGAAAACGCGAGATGAGTTTCCAAGCGGGTCCGGTATTCACGAATATTCTGCTCGCCGATGAGATAAACCGCGCTTCCCCCAAAACACAATCCGCCTTGCTTGAGGCGATGCAGGAGCGTTCTGTTACCCTGCTTGGCAATACTCGTTCCCTGCCCAGCCCCTTTTTTGTCCTTGCTTCTCAAAACCCGATTGAATTAGAGGGGACATACCCACTGCCAGAGGCGCAGTTGGATCGATTCCTATTCAAACTGATTGTCCCCCATGCCGATGTGGAGGCCCTTGATGACATCATCTCAACACGCCGACGCGGCGAACCGCCCGTCCCCACATGGTCGATAAGTGCCGAGCAACTAGGTCAGCTATTTAATGTGATGGATGGGATTTTCCTGCCCAAGCCGGTTTCCCGTTACATCTCACGTTTGACGGCTTCCACCCATCCAAACGCGCCTGAGACCACCGAAGAGGTAAAGAAATATGTCACATACGCTGCCTCACCACGGGCGGCAATTGCGATGGCAGAGGCGTCGCGGGCCTCTGCGTTGCTTGCGGGCCGACCGACCGTCGGATTCGAGGATGTAAAAGCGGTCGCTTCAGCTGTGCTGAACCATCGCGTAATTCTGAACTATCAAGCCCGATTTGACGGTATGGATACCTTTACGGTTGTAGATACCCTCCTCGCCTTTCTCGACGAAACCGACCTCAATTTGCCCGATGACCTTGAGATTCGTTCGGCGTGAGTTTATTTTACGGAGGATAGGTTGTTGAAATGGTGAAAGGTTGGAAGATAGGAAGAATGAGAGAAGCCGCGGTGGAGATATTAATGAATAACTGTCTACAGCTATCTGATGATGAATTTGAAGCCCCGGACAATCAGTTGGCAGACGAATTTATGGTGCCTGTTGGGCCTAATTGCCCACCATTATTTGTTTGATTACGCAGTGAGCCACGAAGGCTTGTACGACCGGCATTTATAGTCGACTTGGCTCATCTGAAAAGAAGGTGTAAGGCGCGAACAGAAACCGAGCTTTTTTTTGAAAACTCGGTTTCTGTTGTACGATTTCTTAACATAAGCCACCGACTTAACATAAGCCCCCGACTTAATATGAGGCAATCAACAATGCGATATGCTGGCCCGCGTGTTACCTCCTTTCTTGTCGCCGTGTGGATGTGTTGCGCCGTATCCAATGCCTTCACAAAGCAGGATTTTGATGACATAACAATCACGCTCGAACTCGAACCAAGCAGCAACAGTTTCCACGGCTATGCGGAATATAGGATTGCTGTATCGAATCGCTCACTTGACAAAGCCCATCGGGTGACATTGATTTTGCCGAGAACGAGTTTCGGTGTTTCTGGAAATCGAATCCGAGAAATTACCCGTTCGGTGGTTGTTGGCCCGTCTGCCACAGGCCATGTCTCCTTGCTTCAGCCGCCGGTGATACTGCATGGCAGTGCTTTGGGAGTTGCTATTGACGGCAAAGTTCAAAAAGAGACGGTGTCGTTACCTATTCGGCAACACGGTCGGGACGAATCGGGTGTAAGACACGCTTCAATAGGTATTGGTACACCACCGGGTGCGCCAATGAGTACAATAAAGCGTGTGAGAAGTTCCTACGTATCACTCCGAATCCTGATAAGTCGAAATGTGGATACCACAGACTTACACACCTACGCTGATAGGTTGCTTACCCCTTTTGGTTCAAGCAGTCCCGTCCCCTCAAGTGGTGGATTCTTGCCTTCCAGCGGTGGAGGCTCCGCCGCCGCCTACCAAACGGTTGATCTCGGGTTGCCTGTGTCGGCGTGGAGCACGAGCTGGCTCGGTTTCTCACGCTACGATGGTGTTGTCGTTACGGGCGACGATATCCGACGGATGCCGCCCGATGTTCAGTCCGCGCTCTGGCGTTACGTAGAGTGTGGCGGTGCCCTATTCGTGTTGGGAGGTCGAGAGCTCCCTGAAAGCTGGGGATTGCAGGAATCGCTCAAATCTGAACTTTCCACCGATTCTGTGGGGATTGCCGCATACGATGTCGGTTTCGGTCAGTGTATCGTGAGCACTGAGACAGATACAAGAGGTTTGAATCAGAACCAATGGGGCTGGGTTATAGAGTCATGGCTGAAAACCGCGGCTCCTTGGCAATGGAAGGGATCGGTTGACGAAGCCAACCGCATGTTTCCAGTGGTAAGTAATGTAGGGATTCCTGTGCGAGGGCTGTTTCTGCTGATGCTCCTTTTTGCCGTGGCAATCGGTCCGGCGAACCTGATTGTACTATCTCGCAAAAGGCGGCGCATCTGGATGCTTTGGACAACCCCAGTCATCTCGCTGATTACCTGTCTTGCTGTATTTGCCTACGCAACCTTTGCCGAAGGGTGGAGGCGTCAGGTCCGTACAATGGGGTTGACGATTCTTGACGAAAGGGCTCGTCGCGCGACAACCATTGGCTGGACCGCTTTCTATTCAGCACTGACCCCAGGCGACGGATTGCACTTCGGCTATGAGACGGAGCTGACACCTCAAATCTCCCAGACCACAAGTACAGTTCGTACGGTTGACTGGACACACAACCAGCACTTAGCAAGCGGTTGGGTAGCCTCCCGCGTTCCAGCGCATTTTATGGTCCGCAAGAGCGAAATGAGACGTGAGCGCGTCACTGTCAGAAGGGGGGCAAATGCTGGTTTGAGAATTGTCAATGGTCTGGGTGTCGACATCCGCCAATTCTGGTTGGCAGACAGAAAGGGTACAATCTATTTTGCAACCGGCATTTCCGCGGGAGCGGAAGCAAAGCTAGTGTCACGGCCGGACTTACGTTTGGGACGTCTGGGTCGGGTTGACGGAGTCTTCCAGCTTACGGTGCAGAACCTTTCCGTCGATCAGGAGCTGGATGACGGGAACATCCCACCGATGTTAAGAAATGAGCTAAGAAAGCACGGTGTGTTGCTCTCCAATGATGTCACCGTTTCCACTCAAACACAGCGCGGAAAACAACAGTGGAAGATAACAGATCAAGTTTCAGAGCGTACATACACTGTTTCAATTATTAATGAGTTTACGGGTGGGGGGTTTCCGGCGGACCTCAGAATCTATGATGGCAAAATGATTGGCTTGCGCGGGATATTTATCTCTGATAATTGGATAGAAAATATCGAACGTCTCAAAAGTGTCCCGGAAGAATATCTCCGCCCCGGCTGTTATATCGCGTCCTTAGACACCTCTCCGTTTATTGAGGAGGGGTTGCGGAACGTGACGGACAAACAATATAGTTCTGTCGTTTACGGCATCTTGGCAGAGGAATAAGGGGATAATCCTTTTCGATTTTGGTGTCAATGAAGAGATAGGATTTACGCAGTTAACCCCTCGACGCCAACATCAGAAAAGGGCGCGCAATGTTCATGGTAGGTTGAGCCATGATTATAGCACAAGAGTCATGGTATCCTCGGCGATTCATCGCCGGTGAAGATGCCTCTGAACGCTCGATGAATCGGGCGGCGACAGTGAATCCCGAAGCATTAGACACGCTCCGTGTGCCATTCCCCTGCTTGCGGGGGACTAGGGATACCCCACCGGGTATTTAGTGGGGAAGGGGGGCACGGCATACGGTGTATACCGACTCCTGTCAGGCGATTTATGGTCTATGGTGACACGGGTTGAATCACGTTACGATAAACTCAAGGGCGTAACTCCTAAAAGATAAAAATCTGGTTGGAATGGCGTCAGATTTTTTGTTAATCTTGAGAACAGGATAACCATACAACCACATGCAGGTCAATATCATTCATCTCAGAAAAGACTTTGGCGCAACGCGAGCGGTTGACGACATCTCATTTAGCTTTTCATCGGGGCAGATCATCGGCTTTGTCGGTCCCAACGGTGCTGGTAAGACGACGACCATGAGAATCTTGGCCACGCTTGATGAACCGACAGACGGCGACGCCAAAATTGATGATGTCTCGATTGTGGAGAGGCCGGAGAAGGCACGTCAATTGATTGGATATGTGCCCGATGCCCTTCCCATGCACCGGGATATATCTGTGCATGAATACCTCGACTTCTTTGCTCGCGCTTACGGGTTGACTGGGACGCAACGCCGACAAGTGATCGAAAATATCGAAGAATTTACTAATCTCATAGGCATTCGCGAAAAAACCTTGCATGCGCTCTCGAAGGGGATGAAACAGCGAGTGAGTCTCGCACGCGCCCTCCTCCATGATCCGCCGGTGTTGGTAATGGATGAACCCGCAGCCGGACTCGATCCGCGGGCAAGAGTCGAGCTGCGGGAGTTGCTGAGGGTTCTATCAGGGCAAGGGAAAGCTATCCTGATTAGCTCGCACATCCTTACCGAACTCTCGGAAATCTGCGATGGCACTGTTATTATCGAACAGGGGCGGATTATTGCCGCCGGAACGTTGCAAGAGATTGCCAAGCCGGAGATTGAGCAGCATACCGTCCTCATCCGGTCGCTCAACCAACAAGATGACCTGTCTAAATCGCTGTTGTTGATGTCAAATGTTGCGGCGGTCAATCAATTAGAAAATGAGATAGAGGCGAAAATCACCGGCTCTGAGGAAACGTGCAGTGACCTCCTCGGAAACCTGATCCGTGATGGATACCGTATCGTTGAATTTAGGCAGCAGGGCAGAGATCTGGAATCGGTATTCATGAACATAACAAGGGGAGAGGTACAATGAAATCGATTGCCGCCAGTCTTGAAAAAATTAATGACACGCTCAATCCTATCGTTATTAAAGAGTTGCGTCAAGCTGTCCATGGCAAATTCCTGATCGTGGTGTTAATCTGTTTTCTCTGCCTTCAATTGCTTACCATGGCACTATTCTTAACAAATGAATCCGCTTCTGGGGCTTTCAATGCAGGGCGAAACATTTGTCGGGTTTTACTAGGGATTTTGCTAGGGACATGCCTACTGTTTGTGCCAGCCTATACCGGCATCCGGTTAGCGAGCGAGCGAGCGGATGCCAATATCGATCTCCTATTCATCACAACCCTCCGGCCGCGCTCAATCATCTGGGGTAAATTCTTCGCGAGTCTCATTCTCGTTGTCATGCTCTATAGTGCCTGTATGCCATTTATGACCTTCACCTACCTGTTGCGGGGTGTTGACCTACCATCAATTTTCATCCTGCTCGCGCTAGTTTTCATCGTGGTGGCAGTGGGTGTCCAATGTGCTATCCTCATCGGTTGTCTTCCTGCCAATCGGATCTTTAAGGTGATTCTCGGTATAGGATGGTTTTGGTTAATTGTTACTGTTTTTTTTCCATTAATCGTGGTAATGTTTCTGCCCGGTGGACTTCTGGACTCCGGTATAGGGAGTCAACTCGGTTCTTGGCGATTCTGGCGAGGTGCCTTGGGTATGTTGGGTAGCGGGTTGGCACTTATTGGTCTCTGTGCCCTGCTATCAATCGCGCTTATAAGCCCTTTATCTACCAATCGGGCACTGCCTGTGCGTATCTTCGTTACGACGGTGTGGCTCTTGACCGGGGTCGGTGCAGCAATCTGGAGTATAGGAGTTAATGACCTTCAACCAATCTGGACGTGGGGCTTCATACATATCCTGTTGTATTCCATCGGTCTATTTGTCGCAGTCAGCGAAAGGGAGCATTTAGGACAGCGTGTCCGCCAAGATATTCCGCGCCGACTATTGCCCCGTTTGTTGGCATTTCTCTTTTATAGCGGTGCTGCCAGCGGCGTAGCGTGGTCATCTTTAATGATAATTCTGACCTCATTGCCGCTAACAGCATGGGTGGGTATTTTCCCCTATATGTTTGACCACGCCCTTGAAACCTTGGGATCTCTGGTGGGTTTAGGGCTGTATGCATTCAGTTACGCGTTGGGTGCCTCGGTAATAAGAAGACGCTTTTTGGCGGACCGAGTTACCTGTGGTTATACGTGGGTAATTGCTTTGGTTCTGTTCGGTGTTACGACGACAATCACCCCGCTCGTCCTCTTTTTTCTTTCTGGGAAGTGGAAGCAGGAATGGCTTGTTGCTAGCCCTCTCGGCCCACTTCTATTTCGTGATGAGAGTAGTCTTGTGCTACACAGTGTTACAATCGCAACTATTTGTGCGGCATTCGCCGGTGCGCTAAGCCTGCCGTGGTTCGTGAGGCAGCTTGAAGACTTTCGACCCCTCAAAGAAGAAACTGCAAGTGATTCGCAGATAAATGAGCCCGGATAACGCATCAAGAATTTGGGCTGAGCCCAATGGGGCGTGATAATTGCTGTCGTTGTTTCGCTTGCTGCCAAATTGATAATCTAGTAATTATTGGAAATACAAGAGATCCAGACCATTGGGGGTGATTCATGATTCCCATCTTTACACTCCCGCTCGGCTTCCTCTCATTTTTGGCAATTCCGGGGCTTGTCGGCATCTATCTTCTACGTACCCGATCGCGGCGTTATCCCGTATCCAGCTTGATGCTTTGGGTGAACCAGCAGCAGGCACGCCAAGGCGGCTTGCGCGTTGAGCGGTTACGGATACCCCTGTTATTCTTTCTGGAGTTACTTGCCATTATACTGCTCGTCCTCGCAGCGGCAGCCCCGATCCTTCGGACGATGCGAGGTGCAATGCCACTGATGGTAGTGCTCGATGATTCCTTCTCAATGTTGGCAGGTGTTGATGAGACTCCCAAAAGCCGAGCGATTGCAGCACTTGAGGAGGAACTTGCACCTCAAGGGTTGAATCCACTCGCTAACCGCCGCTATGCAGTGCGCTACGTACTGGCGGGCACAGAGCCCCAGGTGTTGAACGAAGCGGCACGTACCGCGGGTGAGGCAATAACACAACTCGAAGCGTGGCAATGTTTTTCACCAGCTGCGGACCTTGCAGCAGCGGTAAATCTCGCCGCTGAGATTGGGGGTGCGAAAGCACTCATCCTTGTTTTGACAGATAAACCTCCGCCGCAAATACTAGGAGCAGAGCGTATGCAGTGGTGGGGGTTCGGGATCCCGCAACCCAACATTGCATTTGTCAATGCCGCCCGAACCGCTACCGATTCGGGTGAACGGTGCTTGTTGGAGATAACCAATCTCTCACCGCACGCTGACAGTACCGAGCTGGTTGTAGAGGTTGATACCTCTGCTTCCCAAACCTCATCTTCACCCCTGCGCCGTGCGACCCTTGAAATCGGTCCGAGAGCGACGCACCAGATTTTTCTGAATCTTTCAGCTGGGACGCCGCCGCTGCGAGCACAGATTGGCGATGATGCTCTTGCAATTGATAACAAAGTTGTGCTCTTGCCACAACGTCGAAAACCGGTGCATGTGGATATTCGTGTTCAAGACCCGCGACTTCGATCGCTCATTGAGAATGCGTTGGCGTCAACTGATAGGGCGTTAGCGGCAAAAGCGGCACCCGAATTAGTGTTTCTTGACGATGCAGCAGCTGCCGATGATTCTTCCGAAGCGTGGTATATGCGGGTTATTACCGAATCGGAGGCCTCCGCTTATCTTGGTCCCTTTGTTACTGATCTGACGCACCCGTTGACCGAAGGGCTTTCACTCGGCGGCGTGGTGTGGGGAGCTGGCGTGAAGGAGCAGTTTATGGGCACACCGATTATTACCGCCGGAAATGTGCCTTTGCTAACTGACACCGAGCGGTTTACCGGAATCCATGAAATCCGATTACGCCTGCAGCCAGATCTATCAACACTCCAAAATTCTCCGAATTGGCCCATCCTGATGTGGAATCTCCTCCAGTGGCGGTCTTCGCAAACGCCCGGATTAGAACGCACCAATCTGCGGTTAGGTGAAGTCGCCGTACTGACTACCAAGTTGGGGACAAAATCTGTGGAGATTGTTTCACCCAGTGGCGCGGTGTCGGTACGACCCGTGCCGGACAGGACGATAAACCTCAAAACTGAAGCGGTCGGTATCTATAGGATGCACACAGAGACAGACAAATACGCTTTCTCCTCAAATGCGCTCTCCCAAGCAGAGTCAAATCTTACAAATAAGGCTACGGGGCGTTGGGGCGATTGGGGGAAAGATACATTGCAGTGGTGGGGGTATCACAGTTTTGCGTGGTTTTTCCTGTTGCTCGCGATCGGCATTTTAACGCTGCACCTAATTCTTGTCAAACGTGAAACGTAGCACTATCAAACAGCCCACGGAGAAATCGAATTTTCCAAAAAACTTGGTCTTTAATCTCTGAGGCTTGACGTAATCCAAAACAGTGCCTTTAACTATCCAATCCATTTCCTTTCAACTCAAAAAAATGAAAATATTTCACCTAAAAATCGAACAGAAAGTCGAGAAGTCGGAACACGAGCTATTCAATTTTTTTTCATATGTTGACAACCTGGCGGAGATAACGCCCCCTTGGCTCCATTTTCAGATGCTAACACCTACTCCAATTAGGATAGCAGTTGGAACGTTAATCGACTATCGCCTGAAACTGCGAGGTATCCCCATCCGTTGGCAGACCGAGATAACAGCTTGGAATCCACCTCACTCCTTTGTTGATGAACAGCGTCGGGGGCCCTACCGTCGCTGGATTCATACACACACCTTTGTTCCCATCCCTGAGGGTACGCTGATAAGAGATGAGGTTGAGTACGCTATACTTGGCGGTCGGCTTGTGCAAAAGTTTTTCGTCGCCCCAGATCTAGAGAAAATTTTTGCCTACCGGGCATCCAAATTGAAGGAACTTCTTGGGGAGCCTTCTCAAATGGTGTGAATCTGCCGAAGGACATCATAGTAATCGGAATCTAGAGGAATTTGGAGGAATTGGTGAACAAGCAACCGATCTCTGAAACACAGACATCATGTGGCTATCGTGATGACAACCTCCTCGGTTTGACCGCCGCCCCCCACGGGGTGGGACTGTCGGCGGAACGGCTTGAGTGCATTTCCTCGACTGTCCAAGGCTTCATTGACGAGGGAGAGCTCGCCGGGGCGGTCACGCTTGTAGCCCGACGCGGCAAGGTGGCTCACTTTGAGGCATACGGACTGATGGACCTCCAAGCCAACAAGCCGATGCAAAAAGATACAATTTTCCGTATCTATTCGATGACCAAGCCTGTCGCTGCCACGGGGGTGATGATGCTCTGTGAGGAGGGAAAACTAATACTCGACGCCCCGGCTTCGATATATCTGCCTAAATTAGGTGAACTGAAAGTGGCACGCGATGCTGACGCCGATGTGTTCACGCCGGTCAAAGCTGATCGGGAAATAACTATTCAAGATCTGATGCAGCACACCGCTGGATTGCCCGGTGCTGCCCGGTACATGGATGGCAATACCGCAGTCGATAAACTCTACCGTAAGGCGGGATTAGACCGTTTGCATGAATGTAACCTGCAGGAACTTGTCGAGCGGCTGGACACAATTCCGCTGTTGTATCAACCGGGTACAAAATGGCACTACAGCATTGCCGCCGATGTCTTGGGACGACTGATTGAGGTCGCTTCCGGTCAATCCTTCGACCAGTTTTTAGCCGAGCGCATTTTCCAACCGTTGGGCATGGTAGATACCGGGGTCTATGTGCCGGCGGAGAAACTTGATCGGTTGGCAGGCATGTACGGTCCAGGGCCAACAGGGGGCTTACAGACCATTGATGCGCCGGAGGGCGGCACCGGACACATATCCAAGACCAGTTTTACAAGGAAACCGAAGTTTCTATCCGCCGGCGGAGGCTTGGTCTCGACAGCAGCCGATTTTGCTCGATTCTGCCTAATGCTTTCAGGCAAGGGAGCTCTGTCCGGGAAACGCTTGATGAAAGCGGAGTCCGTTGAGTTGATGACTCACAACCATTTATCCGATCACTTAATACCGCTCGACAAAAAGCCTAAAGACCGCTATGAAGGACTCGGTTTCGGGTTGGGTGTCTCGGTGCGCGTCCAACAGACCGACTGGGTGCCAGCTTCACAGATCGGTGAGTACGGCTGGATTGGCGGCACCAGTACCGAGTTTTGGATCTCGCCGCGAGATGATGAGTTGGTGTCGATTACTTTGGCACAGCACGTCCCCTTTTCCGCGCTGAGCCATACCGTTAAACCGTTGGTCTACGCGGCGATTATGGATGATTGACGCCTCCAAGCGGAGCATAAGAACGGAGAATCATACGCAAAATTCGTCTTGACAAATTCTAATTTCCAATGTATATCCATTATATCTACGATTGGGAAGGCGGAAAGATATGGAAACTCGTGTGCAGAAATGGGACAATAGTTTAGCCCTGCATATTCCCAAACTGTTTTACATGGTGAGGTTGACACCGGACCAGCTGTGGGTAGTGAAGCATGATGGACTCATATGAATGAACCAATTGAAATCTCGGACTTAGCAGATTACATTAACCAAATAAACGCTATAACTGATTCAGAAAAAGGTTATCTCTATCGAGGGCAGAGAAATGCAGAGTGGCAAGTGAACAGCAGTGCTTATCGTCGCTTAGAAATTAGTACTAGTCCTTTGGAACAGGAGTCGGAAAGGGAATATAACCGTTTCTCTGAATTATTACGTTCTCATCACCGGGATTATCTTCTACAAATCGTTGATGAGATTCAACTAAAGTATCCATCTACATACAGGGACCTGCACCCGTTGGAGTGTATGGCGCATTTGCAGCATAACAAGGTAGCAACAGGGTTGATCGATTTTACATTCAGCCCCTTGGTTGCACTTTGGTTTGCCTGCGCTAATGAGAATGATGAGGATATAAATGGCAAGGTTATTGTATTAGAAAATGATAGTCAGAAAATTGAACCGATAAATACAATGGAAGTGCTTGAGCATAATCTGGCAGCGTTTTTTGACGCGAATCAAGAGCGGTGGTATCTTTGGGCACCGACTTTGGACAGTCGGAAGGTAGACACCGAACGGCTGACTATGCAGCAATCGGTATTTCTATTTGGCCCACCTGAAATGGATAGGGAAATGATCGCTCAAGAAATCGTTATTCCTGCTATACGCAAGGAAAAGGTACGAACGGCATTGGTAAAAATGGGAATCTCGGAAAAAACACTATTTGCTGATCTGCTCGGTTTTTTTGAGAGAAACACCCAACAACACCCCTACGACCTAAGACTCATTGCATCCAACGATGGAGAAAAGCTATCATGAACAAGAGATTGAACGAAAAAGACTACTATAGTTATTTTCAACGGGGCAATGTTAGATTGGTCACCAAAAAGTACGATGAAGCCATCGAAGCCTATGATGAGGCGATTAAGCTGAAACCGGACCACGCGCGTATCTATAGCTTTCGTGGCTACGCTTATGAACTCAAAGGCAAGATTGATCGTGCCATTATAGACTATACCAAAGCAATACAACTCAAAAGCAATTATGCGGAAGCCTATGGTAATCGTGGGGTGGCTTACAGTAAAAAAGGGGAGCTTAATCCTGCCATTGCAGACTTGAATAAAGCCGTAACAATCAAACCAAACCTTGCTGAAGTTTATAACAATCGTGGTATCGTCTACGACAATAAAGGTGAGGTTGACTTAGCTATCGCAGACTATACCGAGGCGATAAAACTGAAACCAGACTATGCTGAAGCCTATAACAATCGCGGAGTGACTTACGGCAACAAAGGCGAGCATGAACGGGCTATCTTAGACCTTAACAAAGCAATAGAGTTAAAACGAGGTTATGCTATCGCCTATAGCAATCGCGGAGCTGTCTACCGCAGCAAGGGTGATTATGATCTTGCTATTGAAGACTGTAACAGAGCGATAACACTCAAGCCCGATTATGCGGAACCCTACAACAATCGAGGAGCTGCTTACCGCGGCAAGGGTAATTATGACCTTGCTATTGAAAACTATACCAAGGCAATACAACTTAAACCGGATTTTAAGGCCTATTACAACCGTGGGGTAGCTTACAGTAATAGAGAAGAGTTTGACTGCGCCATTGAAAATTATAACAGACCGATGGAACTGAGAATAAATCTTGCGGAAGCCTATAAAAATCGCGGAGAAGTCTATAGAAAAAAAAGCGATTATGACCTCGCCATTGAAGATTATACCAAGGCGATAGAACTGAGACCAAATCTTGCGGAAGCCTATAAAAATCGCGGAGAAGTCTATAGAAAAAAAAGCGATTATAACCTCGCCATTGAAGATTATACCAAGGCGATAGAACTGAAACCAAATCTTGCGGAAGCCTATAAAAATCGCGGAGAAGTCTATAGAAAAAAAAGCGATTATAACCTCGCCATTGAAGATTATACCAAGGCGATACAATTGAAAGCCAATTATGCGGAAGCCTATAAAAATCGCGGTGAGGCGTGGTTACATTTGGGAGAATGGGAAAAAACTAAATTAGATTTGACCGTTGCCAAGGCAATGGGGGCAGATATCGTCACGGCATTTCTTAATGACTACGAGAGCGTCCCAGATTTTGAGCGGAAACACGACTTGAAGCTACCGGAAGACATCGCCGCGATGCTGACGCCACCGGATGCCTGAACCTTTATCTCGTGTTTGAAGGGTGTTGTCGAAAGCATCCTCTGAGCGGTTTCCCACTGTCTGTCTGCTTATGTCAGAGAGAAACCGAGTTTTGCGGAAAAAACTCGGTTTCTTTTTCCCACTTCTTAACCCCAATCCATATTCAGCCATCATGACACTCCTCCATCCAATCTGGCTGCTCCTGCTCATTCCCCTGATTGTATCCCTGCGCGTGTGGAAACTGCCTTCCCGTCTCTTGGTGATTCTGCGTCTGACGATACTGTGCTTGATCTTGTTGGCGATGTGTGGTCTTGCTGTAAAGTTGCCGAGCCGGACGGGTACGCTTGTCGTCGTGGCGGATAGAAGCCGGTCGATGCCTCCTGACAGTGAGGCAAAGCAGAAGGAAGCAATCGATTTAATTCAAGGTGTTATAGGAAGCGATTCTAACCTGGCCGTGGTTTCCTTTGGCAGGGGTATTGCCATTGAACAATCACCCCAGAGTGGAAAATTCGCCGGATTTGTCAATGAGGTGCACGGTGACGCCTCTGACCTGAATGATGCCATTGAGAAAGCGATGGCACTCATCCCGCAAGGGGCACCCGGCAGAGTGCTCCTGCTATCGGATGGGAGATGGACGGGAAAAGACCCATCAAGTACAACGGCTCAAGCTGCAGCGCGAGGCATCCCTCTCGATTACCGCCCCATACAGCGGGCTTCGACAAATGATATTGCCATTTCCCATATAGATTCGCCGGAGACGGTCAACCCCGGTGAATCCTTCATGCTCGCTGCATGGGTACAGGTGCCAGTTCCGGGCGAAATCTCATTTGAGTTGTTCCGCGGAAACCAACGATTGGCGATTGGTAAGCGAAAAGTGCCGTCCGGGTTGAACCGTCTTATCTTTCGGGACAAGGCAGCGCAGCCGGGCACGCATCAATACACCTTGCGGATTGAGGGGACTGAAGCCGACCCTGTACCAGAGAATAATACGGCAAAGATTCTAGTCGGTATTGAGGGAGCACGCCCGATTCTGCACGTCACTACTGCTTCTGGTTCCGGGCTTACTCGTCTGCTACAGGCGGGCGGATTGGATGTAAAAACCGTCTCTCCGTCGGCTTACCCCTGGTCGCTCGATGAGTTGTCAGGGTATGCCGCCGTGCTAGTTGAGAATGTATTGGCGGCGGAGATTGGTCTCCTCGGTATGGAAAACCTCGCTGTTTGGGTCAAAGAGGCCGGAGCGGGGTTCATGATGACGGGTGGAAAGCACGCTTACGGACCGGGAGGCTATTTCCGATCACCACTTGAACCGATTATGCCAGTCTCAATGGAGTTGCGGCAAGAGCACCGGAAGCTATCACTCGCTATCGTAGTGGCGATGGACAGGTCCGGGAGTATGTCAATGCCGGTGGGCAGCGGCAGAACTAAGATGCACCTCGCAAACCTTGCTACGGTGGAGGTATTTGATATGCTATCGCCGATGGATGAGTTTGGTGTAGTTGCGGTCGATAGCTCGCCGCACATCATCACCAAACTCGCGCCGGTCGAAAATCAATCACACGTCCGCAGTCACATCCTGCACATCGGTTCACAGGGCGGCGGGATCTTCGTCTACGAGGCACTTTCCGCTGCAGCTAAAATGCTCTTGAACGCTCAAGCTGGTACTCGGCACATTATTCTCTTTGCGGACGCGGCCGATTCGGAGCAACCTGGACGATACCGCGAACTGCTTGAGGAATGCCGAAAAGCCAATATCACTGTCAGTGTCGTTGGTCTAGGCACTCCCCATGACGTTGACGCCGGGTTGCTGCGCGATATAGCCTATCGTGGCAATGGACGTTGCTTTTTTACCGAGAATGCCGAAGAGTTGCCGCGTCTATTTGCCCAAGATACCTTCGTTGTAGCGCGTAGCACATTTATTGACGAACCGACCACAGTTCGGACAACAGGCGGCATGGTCTCGCTGACCGGCAAACAATATCAGATACCGTCTCCAATCGGCGGGTACAATCTCTGTTACATCCGTCCTGATGCGAACCTCGCCGCTGTGACGGTGGACGAGTACAAAGCACCGGTCGTGGCGGCGTGGCAGGCGGGAATTGGACGGGTACTCTGCTATACGGGTGAAGCAGATGGGGCACATACGGGTCCCATTGCGAGTTGGGAGGGGGTTGGTAACCTTCTCACAAGTTTGGTCCGCTGGACAGCGGGTGATTCTGGGAATCTGCCCGGCGAGATGTTACTGACACAGAAGGTCAAGAATGGAGTCAATGTGGTGGAACTTCATCTTGACCCCGGGCGAGAGGGGGAGGTTTTCAGGGAACTGCCTACCGTGACGGTACTCCGGGGCGTTGTTGGAGAAACGCCAACTATTGACAGAACCGAGCTGTCTTGGCTATCTGCCGACATGCTCTCAGTCGATATCCCAATCCACGGTAGTGAAACGATACTGACGACAGTGGAGGTGCCGGGGGTTGGGAATATATCGCTGCCTCCTGTCTGCTTGCCGTATTCACCGGAATTTAAGCCTACTCACACCGTATCAGGGCTTACAACAATGGAACAACTGGCAAAAGCGACTGACGGAAAACAACGGATTAATCTGGGAGGCATCTGGGATGATTTGCCGCGACAACCACGCTTGATGTCGCTTCAGCCGTGGTTACTGATTGCGGCACTTCTCCTGCTGCTTCTCGAAACCTTGGAACGCCGCACAGGGTTGCTCTCTATGAGACGTGGGCGACAGTTTATGGAAACAATTTCGCAACGTATCCCGCGGAAAGAACGCATAAAGACTCAGGTCGCCGTGCCTCCCTCCGTAGGAAAAACAGTACCGTCTACACCGGAGGAACCGGAAAAGCCCGAAGTCTCTTCCGATCGGGAGGGGATGCTTGATGCCTTAAGTCAGGCGCGCAGGCGTGCCAGCGGACGGACGGGACGTTAGAGGTAAGGCGCATCAGGAGCACCGCTTTTTTTATAGTAACGCAGGTTGCTAGTAGTAGACATACTCCGTATGCTGTAACCCCTATTTTTTACTTATTCATTGACCTATTTCTGTATGTATAGCGTTCAGCAGGTCAATGAACGAATGAACCCATAATGAACTTCTTACGCATTGAGTTCCCCCTTCCGTATTCAGGCAGGCACCGGAACAATAACTAGAGCGTGTTGACATTTATGCGAGGCGTGTCCGTCATAGTAGAGGCAAGGTCTCCTCGCCCCTTGGCTAGTCCGAGTTGGAAACCCACAACCATAAAGGCATAAAGGTTGAGTCAATTGTAGGTCGAGATTCATATCTTGACAAAACACTATAGCGCAATGTTCTCGGTATTTTCGATTTTGGAAAATCAACCGACAGAAGTCCGAAATCGTTTCTGATATGTGAACAAGACCCAACCCCTACGAAGGGCTATGTATCTGTGCACCCCCTTGATTATCTGGTTGCGCTCAAATGTCAACAGAACCTAGCAACTTAGATTAAATCAAATAATAGGAGGCTCAAAACCGTATGAACGAAACCTACCGCCAATATCTCATAGATGGTGAACGCGCAGGTGCACGGTACACCTTGGCAGCACCGCGCAATGTTCCTTTCGGAATTGCCGGCAGTCAGATGGGAAAGCGTCCGGGGAGTTCACTGGAGTTTATCGATCACCGCGAGTACCAACCGGGGGACGACCTGCGCCGAATTGACTGGGGGGGCTTCGCACGGAGCGATAAATTAACCGTCAAGTTATACCGGGACGAAGTCAGTCCGCATCTGGATGTTGTCATTGATGGCTCGCGCTCTATGGCACTTGAAGATGGTCCCAAGGCACAAGCGACGCTCGGGTTGGCGGCGGTCTTCGCGACTGCGGCATCAAATGTCGGATACTCCCATACCGCTTGGATAGCAGGAGATGGGTGTCGACAAGTGGACAATGGTGCAGACCGACCATCAATTTGGGACGGGCTCGATTTAACATATCGCGAGGAGCTATCAAGGTCATTTGTCAAACGCCCCCCGGCGTGGCGTCCGTTTGGATTGCGCGTGCTGCTCAGTGACCTGTTCTGGTCCGGAGATCCATTGACGGTATTGGCTCAATTTACCGAACGGGCGACGGCTGTCGTGGTCGTGCAGGTCTTGGCAGAGGCTGACGTGAATCCGACCGAACACGGCAACATCCGACTCGTTGATTCGGAGACGGATGCGGTGCAGGAGATTTTCGTGGATGCTGCCGCTGAAAAACGGTATCGCGCTGCGTTTGCCCGTCATCAGGAGAGTTGGCATCTCGCCGCGAAACAGACAGGGGCAACTATGACAACGGTCATCGCAGAGCATATCTTGGGTGCCTGGCGGCTGGAAGCGTTGGTTGCAGCGGAGATACTCACTATCGCGTGAACGGTGTCAATTGGTGCTGCATTCAGAATTCCCCTCAATCTCGGTGCTGGAAGACAATCGCCGAGTAATCCAATTGGTGCGACATATAGAACAATCCGATTTGATTGAAACCGTTTCTGTCTTGCAATCGTAGGCTTTAGTTAGTACAATTAGTAGTAAAGGCTTAGCAATATCTTTATTCCTTGACAAATCGCCCTAAATGTTGCAAACAATGGATACATTGTGTACGATATAACGCAGGTTACTATCTATTCTAGGTCAAGACTCATATCTCGACAAAACACTCGAACTCTCGCGCAATGTCCCGGGCGGATTGAGCCAATCATGGGACGCAACACTGTCTGGTATTCTGTCGCCCTATAGTGTTTGGTATTCTATCGCGTTATGTTCTAGGTGTTGTTGATATATTGTCAATTTTGGTAGAAATCACTCGGCATAATGGCTCGGCTAGGAGAGGTTAGTTAGCGGCGAGCCGTTTGAAAATTCAGGTGTTTTGCGTTGCGTACTATTTATCAATCCCGTTCGACTCCGACTCTACTGAGAGGCTACGACCCCAATTTCATCGAGGGTTCAAAGCAGCTTGGATAGACCGATCCAAGTTGCTTGGCGGGTGTGCGGGGATTTATCAACCCACTGCGAGCGGTGGGTTTCTCATTTTGGTTCTTATTGACCCAAGCTGCGACCTACCCTATAAGTGACAACTTCCCTTAATATAAACAATGCAACCCGATTTGCCATATTAGTGGGAACGGAGGAATTGAGCCCTTATTTAATAATCGCATTAATCAGTTGATTTCTGACATGCTGCTTATTGAGGCGGCAACCAACAACATTCTCAAATAAAGGAGATAATATAATGAAACAATTGAACCAACACCGCGTCTTGTTGTTAGTCTTAGTCGCTGTTTTGGCTGTTGCTGTGGTGTCGGTGCACGCCGCCACCTTGAATGTCACAGTGATGGATGCCCAAACCGGCGAAAAACTGAGCGATATTTCCATTACCGTTATGTCTCAAGCTGGTACTTCCACTGAAGGTGTTAGCGATGCAGCCGGCATGCTTGAAATTGAAGATCTATCGGCGGGTGTCTACACGATAGCCGCGTCTGCTCCCGGTTATACCGATAAGATGATGGCAGACGTTGAGTTGGTCGCCGATGGAACCACATCGGTAGAAATTGCACTCTCTTCAGAGATTATTGAACTTGATCAGGTTTCCGTTTCGGCATCGCGGCGTCGAGAGAAGGTGCTTGAAGCCCCGGCATCGGTCGCCCTTGTTAATGCTTCCCAAATCAGAGACCGTGTCTCATCGAATGTTACCGAACACTTGAAATCGGTGCGTGCAGTGGATGTTGTGAATACCGGACTAGGTGCATCACATGTTGTTGTCCGCGGCTTCAACAACGTTTTTTCGGGCTCTCTTTTGTCGCTCGTTGACAATCGCATCGCTCGTGTTCCCTCCCTGCGTGTCAATTCCTACAGCCTCATCCCGACCACAAACGAAGATATTGAACAGATTGAAGTCGTCTCAGGCCCCGGCGCGGCATTGTATGGCCCAAACAGTGCCAACGGTGTCATGCACATCCTGACCCGCTCGCCATTTACCTCTCAAGGAACAACTGTCAGCATTGGCGGCGGTGAGCGAAGTTTACTCATGGGTTCGCTTCGACATGCCGGTGTCATCAATGAGACAATCGGCTATAAGTTTTCAGGGAATTATCTTCAAGGAAATGATTGGGAAGAGGGGCGATCGGAGGAAGATCTCAAAGGCGCAGGGGAACCGGAATTCGATATGTACAAAGCCGGCGGCGAATTTCGCGTTGATTATCGTCCCACCGATGATTTGACGACAATCCTTGCCAGCGGTTTCACACAAACCACCGGCACTGAACTGACTGGTATCGGTGCCGGTCAAGCTAAAAACTGGACTTACGGTTACGTCCAAGGCCGGTTCATTTACAAAGACCTCTTTGCACAAGCCTTTTGGAATCGTAGCGATGCTGCGGATACCTATCTCCTGCGAACGGGCCAACCAATCATCGACAATTCCGACCTGTATGTCGGACAGATTCAGCACGGTTACAGTCTTGGAGAGCGTCAACGCTTTACCTACGGTGTAGATCTGTTGCTGACCCGTCCCGATACGGAAGGGTCGATCAATGGGCGCAATGAGGATAAGGACAACATCAATGAGATAGGTGCATATTTGCAGTCAGAAACCAAAATTCTGCCAGAGCTAAAGTTCATTGCTGCCGCCAGGGTTGATGACCACAACCACCTCAGCGATTTGGTCCTTTCACCGCGTGCCGCGCTTGCCTTCCAACCGAACGACAACCATAACTTGAGGCTCACCTATAATCGTGCCTTCAGTACCCCGGGAACCTCGAACCTGTTCCTTGATGTTCTGTCAGTCGAAGACGCGTTTGGGTTAGGTGCCAGTTTTCAACCTATATTGGGCTTCAGTCCCAATATTGACGTACGCGCACAGGGTGCCGACAGCGAAACGGGATTCACCTTCAAAAGAGGTGAGGATGGACGTCCACTATTTCGCTCACCCTTCTCACCGGTGGCGGAGCTGCCTGCAGAAACTCACATTCCCCTTGAGGACCCCGTTTTTACCAATGTTATGTGGGGCATCGGGCGAGGTGCCGTTATGAGTGGCGTGCAGCCAATTTTTGAAGCAGGCGTGCAGCAAACCATACAGCAAACCTTCACCCCTCAGGCATTGCCACAGCTTGTTGCGGGGTTACCCCCGGAGCAGCTTCAAGGGTTGGCAGCACAAGTGATTTCAGGACTGCCACCACAAGTGGTTCAAGGACTGCCACCGGAGCTAGCTCCATTGCTGCAACCGGGAGCAATTGCCGCACTGCCTCCCCAACAGCTCCAACAGATAGTGCCACAAGTGCTTCAAGCATTGCCACCACAAGTGGTAGAAGGCCTTGCAGCCTCCCTTGCAGCATCCACAGAAGAAGAAATCCTTAATGGGTTTGCCAACCTCATTCCGGAGCAAGTAAATGGGGTAAAAACTGTTTTACGTACCCTTAATCCAGAAACGGCTGAGTTTACGGACATTGAAGAGGTCAATAACGTTGACCCGCTTAAGCCAACGATAACACAAACGTATGAGTTCGGCTACAAAGGGATTCTTATGAACAAGTTGGCTTTTTCTGCCGATGTCTATCACACAAGAATTAAGGACTTCATCGGTCCCCTGGTCGTTGAAACTCCAAATGTGTTCTTGGACGCGGAGACGTTAGGGGCGTTCCTCACAAAGCACCTCACGACGGAGTTAAGCGATCCTAAAAATGCTTCACTCAATCAGGCGTTGCTTGCGTTTGACGCTCCAGCTCAGGGCGGCAATGGCAACGGTACGGCTATTGATGAGTTGACAAAGCTGTTCGTAGCTGGCACTGAGAACAACGGCCCCGCTTTCATTCCCTTTGGCACAGTGACACCCGAACAGGCGGCAGATTCAAACGCGGTTATGTTGACCTATCGCAACTACGGGGACATCTCGCTCAACGGACTGGATTGCAGCTTGACCTATTACCTCAATCCGAGTTGGAGTTTCGGCGGGAATTACTCGTTTGTCAGCAAGGATTTATTCGAGACCGATCTCAGGGAAATTGCCCTGAACGCACCTAAGAATAAATTCGGAGCAAACGTCCAATACCTCAATACCAATCTAGGATTGGGGGCGGGTGTCCGGATGAATTTTGTGGCTGGCTTCCCTGTGAATTCGGGGGTTTACATCGGTGAGGTTGAATCGTATTATACGATTGACTTAAACGCTGGCTATGACTTGCCATTCGGTCCGAGGCCTCGCCTGTCGTTGACAGTACAAAATCTGCTGAACAATGAGCATCAACCATTTATTGGTGCCCCGGAAATTGGTCGTTTGTCGATGGTGCGCCTGACACAAACATTCTAACAAATCAAGTTGTATGTCTCACATTGCCACCTAAAATAGATGCGGGTGGTGTATCAATGGAGACAGCAACGTGTAAATGCTTTAAGAAAACGCCTTGATAGCACAACCCATCGGACTTTGGACCGATCTGAACTACGATGGTTGAATCAGGGCGTTTTTTTTATACAATGCTCAGAGACTCCGGTCAAGTTGTAGTGCGAGCTGGTAGGGATAGGTCTCATCCCGGTACACGAGTTCAAGATTCACCTTCCGAACTTCACTCGACTGAGGTAGAACACCCGGAGGCTTTTTGCTAGCTGGCTTGAGTGTGAAAACCAGTGTGTTGCGTCCTTTTTTTAAAGCTCTGATGCAATCACTGCCTCTAGGTGATAGTTGGGATTGTCCTCTGCACGATTTTTTAATATTAGCCAATATCGACTAACTCACGACTGGAAATCCACTCCCAACGAGGGGGTCGCCATTGTTGACTTCGATGGTTGGGATCAGGCAATGGTGCGATGCTTGTGCATCGTTGAAACAAAGACGGATGCGGAATATGATGAGGTGAGGGTGTTGGTGGCAGGAGCAGGCTCAGGCGGAGATTCAGCGGTTGGTGGATGGGGGACATGATATGGCGCAGGGGGGTGTGTCGGGATTTCTGGTGTTTCGACCTATAGATGAGTGACAGCCAATCTCTAATCCTGTTTTTCATATTCCTGATCTCGCTTCCACATGTTGACGTATTGAGTGAGGACTCGTGGTTCATCTTGGACCTCTTTGATTTTACGACGGTGCCCTACGGCGAACTCGACGGACGAATCATCTCCTCCTACTAATTCAATATTGATAATCCGATTCAAACCGTCAATAAGTGCTTCTACCTCGCTTGGCTCTAAAATCTTTCCATATTTGAGATAACCGTTTTCATCGAAAAATCTTGCTTGTTCTTCGGTAACCATTTTTATCCTCATTAATTGTCTGAATCAGGATTCTCAAGATTTTAGGATTTTCAGGACGGCTTGTTAGGCGGCTTGAAGGGCCTCTGTTAGGTGAAACCCCTCTGTTAGCGGAACGCTAACAGGCGCAGGATGGGCAGGGGCAGCAAGAGAACAAGGATCTACCACATTCCGACTTGTTAGGAATCCTGAGAATCCTTTAATCCTGAGAATCCTGATTCAGACAATCTTTAATCCTGTTTTTCATACTCCTGATCTCGCTTCCACATGTTGACGTATTGAGTGAGGACTCGTGGTTCATCTTGGACCTCTTTGATTTTACGACGGTGCCCTACGGCGAACTCGACGGACGAATCATCTCCTCCTACTAATTCAATATTGATAATCCGATTCAAACCGTCAATAAGTGCTTCTACCTCGCTTGGCTCTAAAATCTTTCCATATTTGAGATAACCGTTTTCATCGAAAAATCTTGCTTGTTCTTCGGTAACCATTTTTATCCTCCGTTGTCTGTGGCTGCTTGTGCTTTTGATAAATTGGTGAACAGAGCGTGTGAATTATATGGATGTCAGCTTGTGTGTAGGGAACGCAGATCTACGTTCCCTACGAGAATCCTTTCCTAGGCGTGTTGACATTTTGTTGTTGCCAATTCGAGATTGATTTGATTCGTCAAATGTCAACGGAACCTAATCAAGGTAGGAACTTGGGTTAAGATAAAAAATGGGTAACAGTATGTCTCTGAAGTTTCCACCCTTGTATCTGTTTCAGGCACTCGAAAGTTTGACAGCTTGTCGAAGGTAATGTATAATCGAACAAACCGGCAGAGATAAACCGGAGTTGATTAAGAAGGGGTTAATTTCCATCAAAAATATAACCTGAAGACGGAGGGAAATCATGGCACAAAAAAAGGTGCTTGTCACCGGGATGAGCGGATTAATTGGCGGCCTCGTGCGAGAACGTATAGAGAGCAAGTATACTTTGAGTGCGCTGAACCGGCGGGCTGTACCGGGAGTAGAATGTCATCAAGCCGATATCGCTGACTTGGACGCCATTCGCCCCGCTTTTGAGGGGATTGATGTCGTCGTGCATCTGGCGGCAATGGCACAACCGGGTGTGACATGGGAAGAATTGTTAAGTGCAAATATCGTGGGGTGTTACAACGTTTTTGAGGCATCACAGCAGGCGGGTGTTAAACGAGTTGTCTTCGCTAGCAGTGGGGCAACCGTCAGAAATTGGGATCGGGAATTTCCCTACAATGCAATCGTTGAAGGACGTTACGATGAAGTCCCCGAGACATGGAAGAAAGTGGATCATGAAACGCCGACGTGGCCCGGGGGACTCTATGGATGTTCCAAAGTTTTCGGTGAGGCATTGGCGAGACATTTTACGGACACTTGCGACATATCAATAATCTCTCTACGCATCGGCGCGGTCACCCGTGAAAACCGGCCAACAGAACCACGTATGTTTTCCGTCTGGTGCAGTCAGCGGGACGTTGCACAGATGGTCGAAAAGTGCATTGAAGCACCTGACCACGTGAAGTTCGATATCTTCGATGTCGTGTCTGATAACAAGTGGACTTATCGCGATATTTCACATGCCCGTGAGGTGGTTGGATATGCGCCGGAGGATGCAGCGGAGGACTATCGCCCGTGACGGATAAGCCGTCCCAATAGTAAGACTTACGCACTTCGGTTGCGAAAATCCTCGCCTATTGCGTATGACTCTGGACATACGACAATGCCAATCCCCTCATGGCGCAGGTTAGGAAGCCTGCGCCACGAGATGTGCTATACGTTGCCCTTCTGTCATATATTGCAGATCAATCGGCGGAGACCCTGTAAAATTGAAGCGCGTTGTCATGGAACAGCTTTCTTAATTCATCATCCGAACAACCACTGACCGCCCACTCCAAGGTTTCGACCCATCTCGGATATTCGGTCGCCTGTGCTGCGACGGGCCAATCACTGCCATAGATTGCGCGATCAAAACCGAAGCACTCAATTACATGATCTATGTAAGGCTTCAAATCCTCTCGTGTCCATTTCTCAAAATCAGCTTCAGTCACGAGCCCGGAAACCTTACAAAACACGTTGGGAAATTCCGATAACTCTTTAAGTTCACGTTTCCACGGTTCAAAGAGCTGCTCCTTGATGTTAGGCTTGCCGATATGGTCTAATATAAACTGGATGTTCGGACACTGCTTGACAAACTCAATGGTATTGGCAAGATGCGGATGGTAAATGCAGATATCAAAGCTCAATCCGAACTCTTCAAGCGACTGTATGCCTCTGATAAAATCGGGTTGTACACAAAATTCGAGGCTTTCCGATTGAATTAGACGACGAATCCCTTTGACCATTGGATTTTCAGAGAGTTGTTCAAGAAGTTCTCTCGCACCATTCCCTTTTTCAAGCGGTGCACCTGCCACGATCCCTCGGATTCTTGGGTCTTCTTTTGATAACGATGTAATCCACTCTGCCTCTTTCAGATTTTCGTCGGGATGGGGATCACATTGCACAAAAATCATTGTTTCAACATCAATCATCCCACAAGCGTTTCGATAATTTTCTAATAGATAGGGCTTGTTTAGAAATGGAACATCTTCAAGCCATGGATATCTCAGAACGCTCGGATCCCAGAGATGAATGTGTGTATCGACGATTGGAAAATCAGGCATTATGTCACTCCTTAATTTAGTCTGTTGACCTTTGAAACTTTATCTTAACTTAAGTTACTATCTGTCGCAAGATACCCGAAAACTCACCAAACCGTTCTAGGCTCAATGGACCAAGAATTGACGGACGACCCACTGGGTATTTGGGGCTTTGGGTTATTTATGGTGATTCGGTTGTTCTATACACATCCCCCCCGCTGGTGCTTTGAGAGTTGAGCAAGGACACTTGACCTACGGATGTTGGCTCAGTCTGTAGGTCGAGATTCATATCTCGACAAAATACTTGAGTTATCTTAAGCTTCTGCTTAGATCTATCGGATTTTTGTGCCGATCCGTTTTGCTATCGGTTAAAGAGATTGTAACACACTTAAAAGAAAAGGCAACAGAAATTTTCAGTTGACAAGCCGCTCCACTGGTGCTATTATGTCGCGAAGGTTCTCTTGATTTTGCGAGCACTGGATTATTGATGGCAGAGAGGGAAAACATGGCAAAAAATTCAACTGGTTTGCTTCGAGGGGCATTGCACAAGCGAATGCCGCTCATCGCCAAAGTGCTCGCGATTCTCCTCGTCTTTATGTTTATCCTCTTTTTTTTACAGTGGTATTTGATAACAGAATTATTCAAGTTTGCTGCAGGTCTCATGAAGAGTCAGCTGATACAGCAAGCCCCCGACGGTGTGGATGCAGAAGCAATCAGGACGACATTCGATCGAGTTGAACGAACGATGCGGGCTATGCCGTTAAGTTATCTGCGGGGACAGGTGCGCCTAAGAAAAGTTAAAATTGCGATAGACTATGCGTCGAAGGCCAACGAAGATGGGTTGTGGAGTGCAGAGGAGATTAATACGCTGCTGAAAATGACTGATGCGGCTGTGGGATTCAAAGGGAAGGGACAGTAGTGGATGAAAGAATGGATAGACCCTTACGAAAAATTTGCGTATCCCTACGACCGCATGATGGCGAATGTTAATTATCTCCGTTGGGCGACCTATATTAAGGAGCTTTTCAGGCATTATAAATCTGAACCCCGGAAGATTTTAGAGGTTGCCTGCGGCACCGGAGCGTTGACGGTGCTCATGGAAGAACAGGGCTATGAAATGTACGGCTTAGACCGCGCCGAAGGAATGCTAACGGTTGCGCGTCAAAAGGCGGCGGAGCATCAGCTAGATATCCCATTTACTCGTGGAGACATGCGTGATTTCGATCTTCAGGAACAGTTTGATGCGGTGCTTTGTATCTACGATAGTATTAACTATGCGGTTGATGAAGCCGAACTTGAGGCGGTTTTCCGGGCGGTTTCAAAGCATTTAATTCCGTCCGGGCTGTTCATTTTCGATGTAACTACTGAGCGGAATATCGTTCAGCACTTTCATGGGCAGACATTTGCAGAGAATCACCCCGACTACTCCTATACGTGGAAAAATATGTACACCTATCACGATAAGATTTGCCGGACAGCACTCACTTTTTTTATCCGTGAAGGGGAGTTGTTTCGCCGTTTTGAAGAAATTCACATCCAGAAGATATTTGAGGTCAGCACTGTCAAAAAGTTGCTGAGACAGACCGGATACAAAATGCTCAGTGCGTATGATATGTACACTTTTAACCGGTGGAATCGACATTCGGATCGGATTAATTTTACCGCACGTAAGGAGGAGGTATAAAGATGACCGATCAGAAGGCAGCCAGGACCATCGAATCAGCACTGTTACACTTAGAAATCAACGGTTGGTGCGTGGTTGACGGTGTGATTCCCGAAGGTAAAGTGGATGCGATACAGGGAAGCGTCGAGAAAACGGTCGAAGTCCATGGAACTTACACCGGCGTCAAAGGGGTAGGGACTCGGAAAGGCTTGCTTGCCTTCAATCAATCATTTGCCCCTTACCTTGCCGACAAGCGCGTGTTAGGAATTGCAGAAGCGTTATTCGGACCGCATGTGCGTATCTCTTTTACAACGGCACATATCAACTACCCGGGAAATGTGCGTGGTGCGCTACACGCAGATTGGCCCTTCAATCAACACAACGCTGGGCATATACCTGCCCCCTATCCCGATGCGGTCATACACCTGACCACATTGTGGATGCTCTCCCCATTTACGCATGAAACCGGCGGCACACTGGTTGTGCCGGGCAGCCACCGGTCCCCAAACAATCCCTCAGGGGACAACGGCGTTGATCCACTGAAACCTTATCCCACCGAGATGCAGGCAATAGGTGCTGCGGGCAGTGTGTTGATACTTGACAGCCGGACATGGCATGCAACTGCGCCGAACAAAACCGATCAGCCGCGCGTCGGGATGGCGGTACGCTATGCGCCGTGGTGGCTGAATCTTGACGTATTGATGCCAGGGTCGGATGAGCGCGCTCGAATCGTGGACGAAACCGGTGGGAATGAGAATGAGGTTGCTTCTATTTCCCCGGCAATTTATGAAGCACTACCGGGGAATGTCAAACCGCTCTATCGGCATTGGGTCAGGTAACAAGGTTCGGAGGCTTCACCCCGCGTTGAGGGCTTCTATTGCCTCATCTTCGTTCTCGAACGGTTCAAATTGCTTAACCAGCCTGCTCCGAATCATGAGATTCTGGATGTTCGTACCGACGTTGACCAGTGCAACCAGCCCCCCTTTCTGTTCAACAGATACGTATGCCCCCGTTAAGGCACCGAGCCCCGAGCTTCCCATGATTGTGACACGGGCAAAGTCGACCAAGAATTTGGGAGCTCCTGTGAAACTAGCAATCTGTTCATCAAATACCCTTTTGAATTCAAGGGCAACGGGCCCAAAAATCTTACCGCTCAGTTCCAAAATGACAACACCTTCTCGATGACGGACATTAACTGCCATAAATCTCTCCTAATATGACATGAATCGTATTAACAAATGGTGCGAGTTCGCAACTGTTGATACCGATCGTGAAACGTAATTGGTTCATTAATGAACTTAATATCTTCACCCACTTGTACCGAAGGCCAATAGCTATGGGCAACTCGGCGAAGTGTCGGGGGATATCATTTCCTTGTAAGATTTCTGCACCCGGCAAGTGGTTATTCGCTAGCACTGACGCGCAGCAGGTGAGCACCCATCGCACCGCTCAATAATGGGTGTAAAGCGTTAAAGATAATCCATACCAGCGATCGAACGTCGGCACTGACAGCGGTAAAATCTTCCCCGACGCCGCTGATGCCGAACCAGTTCCAAAAGAAGAGTATGGCTGTGAACAGAAATCCGTAGAATAGGGTGTTGGCAGCTATAAACTCTGGACCGCTCGAACTCTCGCCGGCACGGCTCATGCGAATGTAGCCGAATATCAATCCCAGTATTATCGAGATAGCGGATAGCCAGTTAATCCAATTCCAAGCACTGCTGTAAGGTTGGGCGTCGCTGGAAGTGTGGTAAACCGGCTCGAGGACTGTGTGGATGGCAACTATTGCCGCAATCAGAATCAGAGCAACACCTACAACTCGCTTTAAGACATCCATGAAAATTTTCTCCTTTTCCCTTATCGGGTATAGTTAAATCTATCCCAAGAGACGAAATTGGGAATCTTATTTCATCTACGTCTTTGTTTGTTTGGATGTCGTTGTTCAAGCTGATAGTATCTTTTTGCGAAGAATTGAAACGCAAAATTTCTTATCATCTTGTTCAACGAAATCTGAAGCGATAGGATTACTTCCAGTGATAGCAGCGATTTTAACTGCTCTCTTAAGAGGCTTGGATCGGTGTATCTCTACTGGATAACCGATCGAGGAGTTGCTTCAAGGCGTGTGACTTTGATCTGCGCACGATCCATCATGTCAGGAATTTTGGGAGCGATTTCATTTTTCCATGTGTCACTTTCATAGACAGCTTCATACAACTGTTCCCGCTGCTCCTCACTCTCAAATCGGCGAATCCAAACGTACAAATCTTTTTCTTCCTCGCCGACAAAGCTTCCCAAAATTACCATCCCTTTCGAGATCTGAAAGGGAATGATTATCTTCTCCATAAAATTAACCCAGTTCTCCTCCTGCCCGGGTCTCATGCGATATTGCCGAAGCTCAAAAAACATAACTATCTCCTTGCATGTTATGGGTCACGGGTGTGCCCTCATGTTATGTCGTTGGTAAACTGTCCTTGCCTGTTATTGTGCCCTGTCAGGACTAACGAATGCCAGTCCCTATCAATATTATACCAATTCTTCATTGGGATGTGTAGAAAAATTTTCCCCAGTTGATAGATTAGTGAATCTTTTGAAATTGAATCTGAAGCAAACATAAAAAAAGCCCGAGCATATCACTCGGGCTGTGATGAAGGTCGGTTCAGGTTAGTTGAAGGGTGTACATAATTGGAGACGCATTATAGCTGAATTCAAGCGAGGACACCTGGGTCAATCGTAGGGGCTTGGTTCCCAAGCCTGATAGGTTGGGCGATCCAACCCCTACACATGGAGAGGTGTTAAGAGATAAACACATCAAAACCTATTTATGAGCATCCCTCAGTTATTCAGGATAAGCAGTCGCAAGGGCTATCACCGCATATGAGGTGACAAGTACCGGATCTCGTTCCATCCAACGGCTGCTGTCATTGACCCAAAAACCGTCCGGCGTTTGTTCGTTGATCAGTTTTTCGGCGAGTTCTCTGTACCAATCGTGAGAAACCCCTTTGGCATCAACGATGGTAGATTCGCCATAAGTCTTGAGTGCCTTTGCCATTGTATGGTAGTTGTAGAAGAGCCCCTGTTGCTCCATGCCGTAATTTTCCTCAACTGTGAAGTGTTTCGTGATCCAGTCTATTGCACCCTGAACGCGCGGATCATCTCGGTCAACCTTGGCATAGATGAAACTCAACAATCCAGCGTAAGTCATGCTGGCGTAAGATCGGTGATCCCCCGCTTTGCTCTCGCCGTCAGGGGCATAGATAAAGCCCCCATCGTCCCCCGCCCAATCTTGGTCGTTGGTTTCGCTGCGATTCTGGCATCTTTCGAGGAATTTAACAGCTTTGTCCCACACCGCCGGGTCATCGGATCCGCTCTCCTTGAGGGCTTGTATAGCGAAACTCATGTTGGATAGGTCGTGAACGTTTTCCCTGCTCCCGTAACCGATTCCTCCGAAGTAGACATCATTCTCATCTGTAATCTGAAGGCTTTTGATGAAGCCCTGTGCTTTGGCGATTACTGCGTCATACTCCGGATTCTTTGCCGATGAAAGTGCCATCAGCGAAACTGAGGTGTTATAATTCGGCAGAGCGGGCTGCATTTTGACGTTATAAATCCCACCGTCGGGCTGCTGCAGTGCCAGCAACGCTTTTATGGATTTCTGGATGAAGGGATGATCAGCTTCCGCGTACCGGTTTTGTGGGTGACGCAGAAACGCTGCGACTGCCAATCCTGTTACACCCGGGTGATGCCTAAACAGTCCGGTATCCTCCTGCTGCATTTTCAACCATTCCAATCCTCGATCGATTGCTGCCAGTACTTTCGGATTCAAATCTTGGTAATCAGAGCCGGTGTGGCTATCTGCATACAGGGGTTGGGCCAAGAGGATGAGCGCGACTAAAATAGTTGCGTATTTGTAGCTATTCGTTAATCTCATGTTATCTAATCTCCGTTATGTTTGAGTGATTAGTGAGCGTACCTCGTAACAGTGCATCAAAATTTAAGCAAGTCTTGTGCCAATTACCAAATACCCTATCTGCTGAATTTTGCGGCAATACCCTTTGTCCTAGTGTTCAATAAGTGAACAGAGGTGTTCATAAAATGGTCAGGCATCCTCAAAACTGCACGGCTTCTCCCGTTTCCGACGAACGCATCGCAGCGTCATAAACCTGCATCACCCGTTTAATTTCTTCCGGTTTAACGATGAGTTCCGCTCCCTGATTTAGGACATCGGAGATATTCTGGTAATACGACTTCCATGACCCTCTGACACTCTCAACTACTAGCTCGCGCTGCGCGCCATCCGCCTCGGTCCAGACCTTTGCGTAGGTGTTGGGATCTTCCTCTGCGGCGTCTATGTTCCCTGCTACCATCGGTCTTTCCTGTGGGTCTAACCCGTACTTGATTAACCCTCCGAGATCCCCAAGGACGTACCAGCGCGGCTTTCCGACCTTTGCCAAGTTGCCCACCTCAATCTGATAACGGACATCGTTCTCAAATTTAATCAGCAGGTTTGCATAGTTGCCAATGTTAATATCCCACCGGGACCCATAATGCACGTCGCAGAAAACGGTTTTGACCGGTGAGTAGACCAGTTGCAGGGCTTGATCGACGAAGTGCGCGGGCCAATCAAAGAGGATGCCACCACTCTGGTTTTTGACACCCCGCCAACCTCTCGGTGCGCCGTATCTCATGATACCGACCTGAAACAGGTACGGCGTTCCGAGGAGCCCCTCAGCAATTACCTTTTTAATAGTCAGATAATCCCAATCCCAGCGGCGATTGTGAAAGACGCTCAACATAACATTGTTGCGCTGACTCGCCTGGATCATCGCATCGGCTTCGGCGGCATTCATACACATGACCTTGTCCGTAACGAGATGCTTGCCGGCGTCCATCGCTCGAATTGCGAGCTCGGCGTGTGTGTCGTGTGGTGTGGCAAGGATAACCAAGTCTACGTCGCTGTCTGCAATGGCCTGATCAATGGTCTCGTAGAGTTTCACGTTGGGGTACGCTTGTGCGGCGGTTTGCTGTCTTTCCGGACTCCGTGTCGCAATTGCATACAGGTTAAGCCCTTCTGCCAGACTAACGAGGTAGGCGTGGAACGATTGACCGGCGTAGCCATAGCCGATAACTGCTGTGTTAATCATGAAATCTCCTTCTACGTCAGCGTTTTGTCAAAACACAATTTCTAACGGAATGAGTCGCTATAGGTTAAGATTTAACGCCAAAGGCGTAGAGACGAATCCGGCGAGATGGTTCCCCGTGGTTGATTAAAAACTTGGCTCATGTTAAGAAATCTTACAAAGAACCCGAGTTTTTTCGGAAAAACTCGGGGGCTCTGTGCGTTTTGACTCCCTTTTGACATGAGCTCCGTAGGTCGAGCCTCCTAGCCCGACTGCACCAATGGAACCAATGGTTTTCACGCTTCACGTTCTTTGCGTTTTGTACTGTCTTTTTTTATAAGCCAACGACTTATTCCTATTTCTAATGACGATTAATCTTCCCAGTTTAATACAACCCCCAATAGATTCTGATCCCACTCCATCAACAGTTGATATGCCTCCACAGCTTGAAGCCCCGGCAGTCGATGGGTGATTAATGGGACGACGACGATACGATGGTGGGCGATGAGCTGCAACGATAGTTCCCAATCGTCACGGAGTGTCCAGAAATTCGGTGAGGATTCGCGACGCGGACGCACGGAATTATGGGCACCCAACACCGTCAAGCCTTTTTGATGGATATCGTGGTAAAAGTTCACACGCTCCGTCTCCCCCCGTGTGCTGGCAAGCAGGACAACCCGTCCATGCCAGTCCGCCAATTGAAAAGCGGTATTAATCACCTGTGGATGCCCCGTTGCTTCAATAACGACAGCTGGACCTTTGCCGCCGGTAATTTTATCAAGCCGATCGTTGAAATCTTCAGCCTTTGAGTTTAGAGCGTAGTCCGCCCCAACCTGTTTGGCGAGTTGCAAGCGGTTATCAGACAGATCCGCTGTTATCACAGGGAATCCACCGCTTAGTTTTGCAAGTTGCATCCCAAGCAGACCGATTAAACCGCCGCCCAACACAAGCACCGGCTCCCCAAGTTCAATCTTGGCCTTCCGAACTCCTTGCATTGCAATGGCACACAGGTTGAAGAAGACCCCTTCTTCTGATGATAGTACCGTCTCTGTTACCTTGAGGAGGCTATCGGATGTGGCGACAAAATGGCTCGTATGCCCTTTGGACGAAACAACACGATCGCCGATATTGAAGCTGTCTACATCTCTACCTCTATCAATGACCACCCCGATATTGCTGTAACCGGGGTATGACGGGTAGCTGCCTTGTGCATTGGGAAGTGCTAGCAGGAAAGCGCGCTCTGTGCCTGGGCTGATGAGCGAACATTCGGTCGCCACAAGAATCTCGTTATCCCCAAGAGACGGGAACTCAAATTCCTCAATTTCAACCTTCGCCCGGCTGGGCCAAACGACTCTTTTGCCTTGCATTCGTTCCTCCTCAGTGGACGGAGAACAGTTTTTGTGGACATAGAGATCGATACAGGTTCCTCAACACCCACTGCGCCGAAAATAACACGATAGTCTAAGTTGCTCGTAGGTTAAACGCAACGATGAGAGATATCAAGCATTACACTTGGATTGTAGAACAACTCTGATTGAACCCTCCTGAATATAGCAAAACCCAACAATTAATAAGCTGCACATGGGTTGGATTTCGCGGTTCCCGTTCAACCCAATCTACATAGTCTTCGCTGATCAGGAAATCCCAATTTCATCCAGGACAGGTGCTGTGCCACGTTGTATCGTTGGAGTCGGGCAAGATGCCCGACCTACGGGTATGGTGTGTTTTGAATCCCAATCTATCGGGACGGAGTATGTCTACTACCGTCAACTCGGGTTACAAAGCTATATGTGGTTCAGTATACAACATGCCCAACTTAAAATCTACGACAAAATGATAGGGGTATTTCAGTCAATAGAGTTACAAATTATTTCAGGGAACGGCACGATTTAGATTGAATGGACTAGCAAGACACACTATAATAATAGTGTAAATTACTGCCTACCTTGGAGAAACCGAATTTTTTGTTGTTATCTCCCGAGCAAAGAGATAATGCGTGTTATATCATACAAGGATTTTGGAGGAATGGATGGTCAAACTTTTATTAAAGTTAATTGTGGTGGGCACCCTTGTGTTGTCCTTGAGCACGATTGACGCTGCAGAGGATCTGATGCTCAGAAAAATCGCAGCCGTTGAAACCGATTCGCCGCCGAAAATTGATGGAAAACTAGACGATCCATGTTGGCAAAAGGCGGCACAGACCGGCGACCTTATTCAATTTGAGCCCAATTCAGGTGAGCCTGCCAGCCATAAAACGAGGGTTTACCTGCTCTATGATCAGAACCGGCTGTACGTCGGTTTTGAATGTTTCAAGAGTGACATGCACGTCCTCGCCGCAAATTCCGTTCGACGGGACTCTTTCTTCTTCTCCGATGATCACGTTGAAGTCTTAATTGATACTTACCTCGATCAACGTAACTGCTACGCTTTCGCGTTGAATCCGCTCAGTACTCAGACAGATCGACGGATAACAAATGAGGGGGGAAATGTGAGGCGGAGTAGCTCTAATGTCGGTTCCGCTATCGCTTGGGACTGTGATTGGTCTGGGTATACTGCGAAATATGATGACCGATGGACAGCGGAGTTTTCCATCCCGTTTGCGGAACTCCGTTTCCCAAAGAAGAATCCCCATGCAGTTTGGGGAATCAATTTTTGGCGGAATGATGAGTCGCAGCAGGAGGAGTTATCGTGGGTAGAACTTGGGGGGCGGCAGTACGCTGTTTCACAGTTTGGACATCTGACCAACTTGCCGTTAGATCAATTGGTTACGAAGCGGCCGCTAGAGGTTAAACCTTACGGGACCCTAAAGCCGGAGAAAATAGGCGATCAGACCCCCGAATTGAATACCGCCGCAGGCATCGATGTCCGGTATCCTTTCTCAAGCGTGACGGTCGACTTCACGCTCAATCCCGATTTCGCACAGATTGAGGCGGATCCGGATCTGGTTAACCTATCAGATATCCCGATCCGTTTTCCAGAGAAGCGCCCATTCTTCTTGGAAGGGAACGAACTTTTTCAGACACCGGTTGAGCTGTTTTATAGTCGCCGTGTTGAGGATCTCATGTATGGAGGGAAGGTAATTGGCAAGCTGAATGATTATAATTTCGCCTTCCTGAACGCACAGGCAGGGCCGGAGAACGCAGCCTTCAAGACAAAATCGCGGTACAGTAGCAATCTCGATCGGGAAATGCTCTCGCGGGATTTGCACAAAGTCTTTGAGAGGAATGACATCTCGCTTTCCGAAATCGAAGAGCTCTATGTTGGCATCAAGGATAAAGGAAGCAAGTGGTTGGTAACAGACGCAGCGGAAGAGAAACAGTACACTATCATAGAGCAGGGGGATCGGCTTAGCGTTTACGAGATTGACGCGGATCATCTGCCGGCAGATGAATACAACTACTCCGTTTTCCGTGTGCAACGGGAACTTGGCAATAACTCAGCAATCGGACTGTTGGGGGTAAACAAACAGGGGCAGAGTCTGTACGACCGGGCGTCGGGAGTTGATGCACGTTTTCGGCTGCCCGCCAGTGTCAATCTCAACCTTGAATACGCCAGAGAGTGGAAGTCAGGCCCTGAGGGCGATGACCCCATCGGTGATGATATAATCTTTGCCGAATTTTCTCGCCGAGCGAATGTGTTTTCTTTTGAGGCGCGATATATCGATATCGGAGAAAACTTTGATGTGGAGACCGGTTTTATTCCGAGGACGAATCGGCGGGGGGTCGAGTTTACCACCCGGTACAATAAGCAATACGCGGGGTTGGTACAACGCCTGCGCGGCGAAGGCGTATATGACCGCTTGTATAACCAGGCAGGTGAACTGACCAACGAACGCTATCAGATTCGTGGGTTGATTGGGGTTAAGAATATCTTCCTTTTCACCGGTCCAGAATGGTACTATCACGTCAATGATGACGGTGTGGCTTATACAGATAAAGTGCTGAATTTCTTCACGGGCTGGTTTCCACCCAAGTGGGTGCGGATTCGGAATTTTGGAACAGTCGGCATCCGAGACGATAAAGATACTTTCTTCATTCGTCCAGAGATAACAATCCGTCCAACAGCGAAGCTAGACTTAGAATTGACCCTGCAGCGTTTGGTGGAAGATGGTGAACTGGAACAGTGGACGCGCCGCTTTGCTATCAACTATCAATTCGCACAACGGATGTTCTTCCGCTCCAGCGCGGAGTTTACGATTGATGATGAGCGACGAATTTTCGGATTGTTCGCTTATGAATATCTGCCTGAAAGCACGTTCTTTGTGGTCTACAACAATAATCGCGAAAAAGATGGCGAAACAGAGCAGATTGTCTTTGTAAAATTGTCACAGCTACTCAAGGTTGGGCCATTTTAGAATACCACAGGGGCACGGTAGAATCTCGACCTGGTTGGAAGGAGTTGATCGCGACACAATCGCAAGAAAGAATCACAGGAGAACAACTGCTTGAGATGTCCCCAAGCTGATTGGACATGTCAAATTGGTGAAGGGAGGGATTATATAGATAGGTATAGCAGGAGATATTCAGGGCGAGTTGGCAATGATTCTTGGATCGCTGCTAGAAATATATGTTCAGCAGAATGACCTTGGCAAGGTATACGCAGCAGAAACGGGATTTTACACCGCACGCAATCCGGATACGGTCCGCGCTGCTGGTGCAGCTTTCATTGCAAAACATAGGATGCCTGAGAGCCCTTCTGACGATTATCTAGAAATCGTCCCTGATCTGACAGTCGAGGTAGTCTGGCCATACGATCGACCGAGTGAAATCCTCGAAAAGGTCAACGAATGTTTAGAAGCCTGTGTAAAATGTATCTGGGTGGTTTATCCGAAATCTCGTCAGGTTTACGCTTACTGATAGGGGCTTTAGCCCGTGAAGCCCAAGCATTTTTTTTGAAATCGCCGGTGAAATGGGGTATACTTGTCTTGTTTTTCGTGAGAGATTTTCACCCCTATCGCACAATCAACCGGCAACGGTCACGGATTCATCTTGCCCGTAAGCACCGCAAAATAGCCAATCAACACGCCGATTTCCACTGGAAATTTGCCCGACCTTACAGACAGATATGATTGGATTTCACTGGAGATCTTCAACCTTAAAGGATGAAAAGCCTGTGGGGGCGCAAAGTCTCTGACTTGGGTTTTTCTGACTTTGTGCAGCAGCTCAAGCACATTGCCCAAAAGAAGGATAGAGACATCCGTTTCATAGACAAGTGGTATCCTTCATCAAAGACTTGTTATGTCTGTGGCGCAGTCAATCCAACCCTAAACCTTCGTGATGGAACCTGGCAATGTCCAAGTTGCGATACACAGTTGGATAGAGACCGCAATGCTGCGGTTAATATCCATTGGGTGAGGACATCTACCTTCTCAGAAAAGGGCCTCAGTCTCCGATAGAATTGGAGCGAACCTTGACGTCTGTTAGGTAGAATCTAACAGCGGCTAACAGACAAGATAGAGCAATTCTAAGTCTATAAGGAATAAGTAAGAATCCTAACCCTTTAGGTTGGGGAGTATGGTAAAAATCTAATTCTTCCGTTGAAGTCCTTTCCGAAGAGAATCCCTTGACTGGTGCCGATGTGATTCCGGGTTTTCAGTGTCCCGTTACCGAGCTCTTTGAATAACAGACCAGGACTTACGCACTTCAGGTTGTAGGGAACGCAGATCTGCGTTCCGTACGAATTACGGAGGATGAATCACCATTGCAAGCATTGAGGTATTCAACTGCGTAAGTCCTAAAACCAAATTTTTAAGGAGGCAACAAGCCTATGGATGCAAAGTTAAAAAAGATTCAGATTACTCCTGTTAAATTCAACAAGGAGGGCGATGTACAGAAGGAGGAGTTTGCGACACTCACCTTTGAGGTGCCGCTTGATAGTCTCACGCAGCGGCAGGAGGTGATGGCTCTATTTGATCTCCTCAGTCGTGAATGGGTGAGGATTGAAGTTGAAGGAGAGTCGATTCCAACAGGCGAAGGTGCCGAGCTTGGGACGGCTGTATAACCGCTATGAACTATACCTGCTTTGAATCGAAGTTCGGCTGGGTCGGTATTGCGAGATCTGACCGAGGGATTGCTCGCGTTACCTTTGGTGCGCCAACAGACGCAGCTATAACAGATCGCCTCCGCAATGGCTCGCACGGCAAACGGGGGTTACATCCACTCACGCCCAACCCCTCTGATCCGGAACTATTGAACACGGCAGAGTTGCTGACACAATACTTCGATAGGGCTCCAGTTGATTTTGACATCAAACTTGATTTAGGTGCCGGGACGCCGTTTCAGCAGCGCGTTTGGGAGACGGCTCTTCAGATTCCTTACGGTCAAGTCCAAAGCTACGGTTGGATTGCGCGGGAGATTGGCAAGCCGAACGCAGTGCGAGCGGTTGGCGGGGCGATGGGTGCCAATCCACTGGCGATTATTGTGCCATGCCATCGTGTCGTCCGTAGCGACGGGGGGCTCGGCGGTTATGCGGGTGGGTTGCACTGGAAACGGAAACTGCTCGCTATGGAGCGGAAAACTGAAGCGGTTTGAATGTCCCGGAAAATTAAGAACCGAAAAGACGAAGGTAAACAGTATCGCTGGAGCCTTCATTGAGGGGCAGCAGAGTGAAAAGTTATAACATTTCTGCGATGCTTATGGCAAAACAACGAACCGCCATCCCCGATAACTTAAGGGCAGAAGTATTATTTATATCAGATCGAATTTGTTGTGTATTGTAGAGAAAGAGGAAAACCAGTACAAATTCATCACATTGATGCGAATCCAAGTAACAACGTTGTTGAAAATCTGGCCGTTCTTTGTCTTGTGTGCCATAACGACACACAAATCAAAGGTGGCTTTGGGTGCCAGTTGACCGCTTCAGTAGTTACTAGGTATCGTGATGAATGGTTAAAAGACGTAAAATTGCGACGAGCTTTGGTAAATGGAAGGGCTGTTACGAGACAAGTTGGAGATGTTAGTATAAGCCAGCAAATTAAAGCAGAACCCTGGATTAAAGTCCAGCACACAACTTCGCTCACGCCCGAAACGGACGTATGACCCGACGAGGGAATTTTATGCTCCTGAGGGGAGTGATGTACCAATGCTGTTAATGCAGATGCAAGCGACTGACAAAGAGAGGTGGGAAGGTCTAAAAACGCAGTTGGTCGAATTTGGTAAGCATTCGGGTCTGTTTCAGAACATAGAGGTTAAAAACCTTGGTGGATCTATGGGCAACCCATTTCAACTGAAGGTCAAGGTGAGGGGACCTAATTCTAATATTGTTGATGTCGGTTACGGTGTCAGTCAAATTCTGCCAATTTTAGTGAATAGTTTAGATCCGCCTATTCCTCGCGGGCCGCTGATGGAAAAGCCTTTCTTCTTATTACAACAGCCCGAAGTCCATCTACACCCGAGGGCACAGGCGGCACTCTCCTCTTTACTGGCTAGATCGAGTAAGCTGAGGTTGGCGTTCATCGTTGAAACACACAGCGACTATATGATTGACCGGGCGCGGATTGAAATCAGGAAAGGTAATATCTGCCCCGAAGATGTATCGTTGATATATTTGGAACCAAAGGGGCGTGTTGTCAAGGTGCATAATATCAGTTTTGATAAGATGGCTAATATGAAGGGGTTCCCGGTGCATTACGGAGAATTTTTCATGAAAGAAACCAGCCACCTCATGGGTTTTGAGGATTAGTTATGTGTCTTATTTTGGATGCTAACAGTCTCACTAAATTTAAAGATCGAGACGAAGATATGGAGCCTGTGTGGTATTGGTTGCATCGAAAAAACGGCAAAATTGTTTACTCTGATACCGAGAAATTTAGAAGTGAATGGGAACATAGGGGAGGGGTCAAGTTGATGAGACAATTACTACAAGTTACTCGACTGGACGATTAAGGCATTTTCTTGGATATCCTCGACGTTGACCGCCACCGCTTCACTGATACGAAGTAAGCAATCACTCATGAGCCGTATCAATGCAGAATCCCGATAGCCCTTGATGCTTTTTGATGATTCAGCGAACCTGCACACGAAATCCACATCCGCCCACGAAAGACCGTCGACTTGACCATTGCCCCTGTTCTGAGTATCACGCTTGATGGTGATCAGCCGCTTATCAGTGGTTGTCCATCTGGCTGGAGAGCGCATGATATGTTTGAAATACCACTTGACCGAAGCGACAGTAAGAGAGAGCGTGGCAGGCGACAGCCCTTCAGTGTCCAGTTGCGAGATGCACAGGGCAAGCGATTCATCATCAAGCGATTCAACCACCACGCCACGGCTATCAAACCGTTTATACGCCTTCTGATAAGCTGTCTTGGTGTTTTCCGAGAGTGCATCCCACGCCACAACGATACGGATGCGCCCCTTTTCATCAAGCGTGTCCTTGTGGCGGCAGACGCCTGCCGCCCGAGAGTTTACAATCGTGTTATGTTTCACTGCTAATGGATTCATGATGGTCTCCTTTGGGATTTGTCAACATTCAAAGCCTGTGCGTTTCAGAACCAGAAGGTGCATCAGGATTCTCAGGATTAGGGGTTCAAATGAACACCCTAAATCCTCAAAATCTTCAAATCCTGAGAATCCTGATTCAGACAGTTAGAATAATATCTATAGTTAACTAGAGATACCTGTCCTTAGTGGGGAATAACGATTATTATTCATGTTCGGAACAACTAATTACCTAAACAATCCGTCGAAACTATCAAAAAGGGTTGCTCATGACTATGGGTCGCTAAGGCACTCGTCGAGCGATATCCAGAAGAACAACCAGCAATCCCCAAGTCGATTCTTGATAGGCAAAGAAGATCATCTGTACCGTCAACTCTAACGACAAGGGCAAATCTCATTTGTTCCGAAAGCATTCCTCACTAATAAGTAAGGAGATCTTTATTATGCAAGAAAACAAGCAAACAATTCAATCACAGATTATTCAAAAATTCAGCAAATACCTTGAAAGCAATGCGCTCCGACTCACAGCGGAGCGGCGCAACATCCTCGAACAGGTCTTCGCTTACGATGATCATTTCCGTGCGGATGATCTGTTGATGCGGATGCGCCAAAATGGATATACAGCTTCGCGTGCGACGATCTATCGGACGTTACCGCTTCTTGTCAAAAGTGGGCTGCTGACGGAGGTGATTGATGCACAGAAACAGTCGCATTATGAACACATCCATTCACGCCAAGAGCACGCCCATCTAATCTGCCTGCGATGTAGCAGTATCATTGAGTTTGAAAGCCTGGAGATTGACGCGCTCCAAGAAGACGTTTGCAAAACACACCAGTTCAAGCCGGTAAAATATAGAAATGAGATTTTGGGATACTGTGCCGAGTGCCAAAAGGACGGCATCTGAACGATTCCCCAAAATCCCTTGGCTCATGTGAAAAGAGAGTGCAAAGATACCCGGGACATCGCGCAACCGTCTTGGCTCAATTCACTAAACACCAGAGTCCAACACGATTGGTATTTGCCCTTGAGTTTTTTCGGCAAAATTCGGGGGCTTTACACGATTTCTTAATATGAGCGAACCCCTTTTTCGGAGGAAATTATTTCAATGTCAAACATCAATCGAAAATTCACTTTAGCTGCAAGGCCCGTTGGCTATCCAAAACCGTCAGATTTTGACCTAGTGACCGAGCCGATTCCGGTTCCCAAAGATGGGGAGGTGCTTGTACATACCAATTACCTGTCTGTGGACCCATACATGCGCGGCCGGATGAACGACAGAGCCTCTTATGCCCCAAACGTACAGATCGGCGAAGTGATGGTCGGCAGCATTGTTGGCGAAGTTGTCGCTTCTAATAACTCAGACTTTCAAGTGGGAGATATCGCTGCCGGCGGATTAGGCTGGCAAGAGTACGGAGTATCCAACGGGAGCAATCTCCGGAAAGTAGATCCAACCCTCGCCCCTATATCGACAGCTTTAGGGATTCTCGGTATGCCGGGGCTGACCGCATACTTCGGCTTATTGGAGATCTGTGATCCACAGCCGGGGGAAACGGTTTTTGTGTCCGCAGCAGCAGGAGCGGTCGGTTCTTTGGTGGGGCAGATCGCCAAGATAAAGGGTTGCCGCGCAGTAGGCAGCACCGGCAGCGATGAGAAGGTGGATTACGTCGTGGACGAACTCGGCTTTGATGCTGCATTCAACTATAAGGCGGTCGAGGATTACGGCGCAAAGCTAGCCGAGCAGTGTCCGGGCGGGATTGACACTTATTTTGACAACGTCGGTGGTACGATTACCGATGCGGTCTTTCCGTTGATCAACGTGAAAGCGCGGGTGGCAATCTGCGGTCAGATTTCCCAGTATAATCTGGAAAATCCGGAAATGGGGCCGCGTTTTCTGTGGCACCTCATCGTCAAACGGGCGAAGATAGAGGGATTTCTCGTCTTTGAGTTTGCGGACAAACACGACGACGGGCTTCGACAGATGGCGGAGTGGATTCAGGCTGGAAAACTGAAATACAGAGAGGAGATTACGGAAGGATTTGAGAACGCCCCCGCCGCATTTATCGGGATGTTGAAGGGAAGCAATATTGGCAAGCAACTGGTCAAAGTCACCTAATTAACCCAAGTTGCTAGTAGTAGGCATGTCCCGTCCCGATGGATCGGAATTCAAAGTTATGTGCCGCAACCCTTGTGCAAATTATGACACGGTGCAGTGTACCTACTATTTGCCCATTGATAGTGCAAGCTGCTTACCTCATTGGGGTTAAATGAACCAATGAACCCCTAATGCACTTCTTACGTTTCATGATTCAGACAGGCATCGAAACAACAAGTAGCAACTCGTGCTAATTCAGGAAGGAATCAACAATATGTCAGATAAATATCGTGTTGGAATTATCGGTTGTGGCAGCATCGCAGGGCTGCATGTACACGGCTATCGAGGTGTTGAGGAAGTCGAAATCGTCGCTATTGCCGATCCCGTTGAAGATGCGTTGAACGATTTCGGGGAACGCCATAACATCCAGACCCGTTATCTCGACGTCCGCGAGATGCTCGACAAGGAGAATCTTGATATTGTGAGTGTTGCGACATGGCACAGGCTCCACGCCCCCATGACAATCGCCGCCTGCGCCCGGAAACCGAGAGCGGTGCTCTGCGAGAAACCGATGGCAACCAATCTCGGCGATTGTGACGAGATGCTGATTGCAGCACAGCGAAACAATGTCAAGGTTGCGATCGCACATCAACGCCGGTTCAACCCGGTTTGGACAGATGCCCGTCAGCTCATTGCCAACGGTGCGATAGGGGAGCCTCGCCAAATTGTGTGCAAAGGGGGTCAAGGTCTCCTGAACGACTGCTCGCATCTGTTCGACATGATGCGCTATGTCCTCGGTGATCCAGATGCCGAGTGGGTCATTGGCAACATTGAACGCAAGACGGAACGTTACGAGCGAGATATACCGATTGAGGACCGGAGTGCGGGGATTATTGGCTTCCAAGGCGGTTGTATCGGACTGCTGCTTCAGGAGATTGCGGGCCCCAATTATCAAGGTGGGATTATCTACGGTTCCGACGGTATTATAGATTTGACCGAACAACGAGTCCTCCTGCTCAACAGCAAGCGGACAGAGTGGGAAGACCGCCGAGCGGAGGGAGAAAATCCTTCCGTGGCACAAGTACGGGAGCTGATCTCGTGGATCGAAGGGAGAAGCGGCCATCGCGGCGAAGCGATAAACGGACGTGCCGCTGTGGAGATTATCATGGCAATCTACGACTCCGCACGGCTGCACGAAGTGGTGCAGATGCCGGTCCGTACCCACGCCTCACCCCTTGAAGCGATGATTGAGAGCGGCGACTTGCCGGTTGAACGTCCGGGCAGATATGACATCCGCGCGTTCTTACTTCGTGGCGAGTCAATGCAGCCATAGGGCGGTGGGATTAACATGGAAAACGGATTCTCAACTTCAAAACCGATGCTCTCACACAAATCGACTCTGTTTACTGAGTCGGTTATCCGGGGCATGACGCAGCTCTGCAACCGTTATGATGCAATTAATCTGTCGCAAGGGACACCCGGATTTGAACCGCCCGATGAAGTCAAGGCAGCCGCAATTGACGCCATCCACGCTGGCTACAACCAATACAGTATCACTTGGGGGACGCCGAGATTCCGTGAGGCAATTGCTCACAAGGTCACAACGTTTAACGGCATTCCGACGGATCCGGATCGAAACGTCACCGTCACCTGTGGCTCAACAGAGGGGATGATGGCGTCGCTGCTGGCAATTATCAATCCGGGCGATGAAATCGTAATCTTTGAGCCGTTCTATGAGAACTACGGACCCGATACGATTATCTCTGGGGCGACACCCATCTACGTGCCGTTGCGAGAGACACGCTGTCCGGGAAGGGGCGATATTTTCACCTACGATCCCGATGAGCTGCGGGCCGCCTTCAGCAAAAACACGAAGGCGATTGTTTTGAATACACCCAGTAATCCGATCGGAAAAGTGTTCACCCACGAAGAATTGAAAGAAATCGCTGCGCTATGCTGTGAGTTTGACTGCCTCGCTGTGACGGACGAGATCTATGAACATATGATCTACGACGAACGTCCGCATATCAGCATTGGCTCTCTGCCAGAGATGCGAAATCGAACAATCACCGTTTCAGGATTGAGCAAAACCTACTCAATGACCGGCTGGCGACTCGGCTACGTGATCGCGCCCGAATATCTGGCAAACGCCATCCGCAAGATGCACGATTTCTTGACGGTTGGTGCACCACACCCGTTACAGCGGGCGGGGGTGGTTGCGCTTCAATTGGGGCAGAAATACTACCGGGAACTGGTCAAAAGGTATGATGACAATCGCAAACTGTTTTCAACGCTGTTGAGGAAAGCGGGGTTTCAGTGCTATATTCCCGAAGGCGCGTACTATATCATGACCGACATCAGCAATTTTGGCTTTTCAGATGATACCGAATGTGCACATTGGCTTGTGAAGGAGATTGGGGTAGGTGGAGTGCCTGGGTCAAGTTTCTATAGTCGTCCGGAACTTGGCCGAACGAAGCTGCGATTTATGTTTAGCAAAGACGAAGCGACATTACGTGAGGCAGCCGATAGATTGATGCGAATTGGGGAAAAGATTTAGTGTTCAGACGGGAACAATCGGACGAGCACACGTATCGCCGGTTACGATTTTGCTCAATCACTTTCGGTGTTTGGAATGGTGTTGGCGTCAATTTTAGCATAGGTACTAAAAAAGCTGGCTTCCATTCGCCACACTATTTTTTTAGGAAAGGGTTACCCTAACCTTTATAGTGCTGATTGGAATCGGTGTGTCTGTCCTGAAGCAATGCGATCAAACGTGTTTTGTCCCGTTGGAAAACCGCGCCTATCGAAAAACTCTACAACATTTGGTGATATTAAAAGGAGGTATAAAATGCCTATCTTCTACGATTGGCGGGATAGAACAGGGAAGGGTTGGAAACCTTGGCGAGAAGAAATAAAGGAGCTTCGTTCTCCTCTGTTTATCGCAATGGGAATCGTTTTATTTTTGGTATTGGTAACTTCGGGGATTGTGTATTTCTGCTTTTCGCGACCTTATCTGTGCACTAGGTCTGAAACTAAGTCTGAAAAGGTATATTTACTTCCTGATCCACCGAAACAGAGGGTGGTTATACCTGAAACTGGCTCTCGCGCCATGCAAAACGTCAAAGGGGACGATAGGCTTGATTTGGATTCAACTCGTAAAGCATAAGCGAAAACGCCAGATGACACAGAAGATTTTTTTAGTTCTGGTTCAATTAACGAATGAGGCGCGCCGGTCCACGGGTAGCCGTAACCGATATATTTTGTATATACGCAGCCATATTCTCTCATTATTTCGATAAAACGATTCAGCCGAGGCCCACTGGAATGAGTCATGCGCCACATCACAGGATAGCTTGGACCGGACGTTACTAGGGAGTGTTGACATCTCGTTAATCAGTCCAAGCCCATTGGGTCGTAGACTCTCGGAACGGAGACTGGCTCAATCTGTCATGGTAACAGAACCTGTATGTCCAGATTCATATCTCGACAAAATGCTATCGCGTTATGTTCTAGGTATTGTCGATTTTGGAAAATCAACCGCCAGCAGTACGAAATCATCTTAAGTATTAGGATTAGTCCAATCCGTCAAATATCAACGGAACCTATCGAAGTTGTCACGAAATTTGCACGGGTATAAACTCAATTCTATAAAATTGAGGAGGAGAGATCTTGAGGAAATACATTCATACACTCATTACCTGCGTCTGTATTGTCAGCTACTTCGGTTGTGACGGCGACAAGACGCCGACGGGTTGGCAACAGATCGAATCGGGAACAGAGGCACACCTGTACGGTGTTCACTTTGTAGATTCCAAACGCGGTTGGGCAGTTGGTACGGATGGTTTGGTGCTATTCACAGAGGATGGTGGTTTGAAGTGGCAGGTACGCTCGCCGCAAAAAGCGATTACTCCAAACGCGCTCAATAAGGTGCACTTCTCCACCCCCAACAATGGTTGGGCGGTCAGTATCAGAGGGCAGATCCACTATACGGGCAGCGGGGGCAAATCGTGGACAGCGCAAAAAAGCCACACGGACAGTGGTTTGCTCGACATTCATTTCGTAGATGAAACAGAGGGTTGGGCAGTGGGCGGCGGGGGCGTCATCCTTCACACAAATAACGGTGGGGGTTCGTGGAGTCGCCAAAATTCACCGCCGGCACCGCATCTGTGGGCTGTCCATTTTGCTGATGCTAAGTACGGCTGGGCTGTCGGTAAGGAGGGGACGATCCTCCACACGAATAACGGCGGCGAGATCTGGCGTGAACAGCAGGCCGATACTGAACAATCGCTGCTCGGCGTCTATTTTGTCAACCCACAAAACGGTTGGATCGTTGGAACGGATGGGTTGATTTTACACACGATTGATGGTGGTGCAAACTGGAATTCCCAGAAAAGTGGTACACCGAAAACCTTGCGCGGCGTTGCATTCCGAGATTCCAAACAGGGTTGGGCGGTTGGTGAAGATGGCCTGATTCTGCATACCACCGATGCCGGGGGGACGTGGTCGCCTCAACCGAATGAGGCGGCATGGCACCTTTTGGACATCTATCTGTATAAGACGCACGCTTGGATTGTTGGATCAAAGGGCACCATTTTACGTCTCGGTTAAATTTTTGCCCGATATGGTGCAATGTCCATGTTCAAAATCTGACTAAACTGTGCTGAAAGTAGTCTTAACAGCAACACCCATTTCCTTGAATCTCAGGAGGCATATATGTATTGGAAATTGTTTTGCCTATTTAGTCTCATCCTCTGCTTGCTACCATTTCTGGGTTGTTCGGATGATACAAGTGACAATGATACAAGTGACAAAATGACAAATACTGGTGATGTAAATGGAGATCCATCGTTTCAGCCTGCCCCGCTCTTCACGCTGCTCAACACAGAACTGGAGGAAGTAAGCCTCTCGGATTATCAGGGCAAAGTTGTCATCGTTGATTTTTGGGCGACATGGTGTAAACCGTGCCAAGAGGAGATTCCACGCTTCATAGAACTCTACGACGAATATCGAGGGCAAGGATTTGAGATGATTGGTATTTCAGCGGATGATGTGGATGGACGGCTAGAAAATATTGAACTTTTTTTTCAGGATCTCAGCAAAAGAGGGTTTGACATCAACTACCCGATTCTTCTGGCAGAGTCCGAAACTATTCAAAGATACCAGGTGCCGGTACTACCATCCGCGTATCTCATCAATCGTAACGGAGAAATTGTAAAGGTATTTAGCGGTGCACAAGAAGATAAGGCAATCTACGAAAGCGAGTTGGAAAAATGGTTATAAGAGATAGATTAACTAAAATTCAATTACTGATAGTTTTGGCGTCTGCCTGCATGTTATTGTTTGGTTGTGGCAGCGATGAGGAATCTATTGTGGAGCCGGATACAGCCGTGGTACCAGCCGTGGCACCAGATGTATCAACCGACGAACCAGATCCCGTTCCTCCAACCGAGAGCCCGAAAGACGTGCCGAAAGAGGTGGTTGAAGAAGTTGAGGTTGAAGAAGTTGAGGACGTATCGGCGACTATTCGCGGACTCGTATTGGATCAGGTAACGAAAACTCCTCTCATCGATGTACGCGTTCAACTGACCGATGAAGCAGGGGTTGTCTTGGAAACACCAACGGCTACATCGGGCGTTTTTGAGTTTGAAGGCGTTACCACGGACCAGCAACTCACGATCGCCATTGATTCTGATGAATACGAGAAACAGGAGTTCACTGTTGACCCCATTCTAGTCGGCGAAACAGTAAAATTGGAGGTCGAGCTTATCCCTCTCGAACCTGCACAACTTCCAGAAGGCGATGGATTGGCAGTCGGCGTGAAAGCTCCGGACTTCAGCTTACCTGATAAAGATGGAAAAAAAATAGCCCTCGCAGATTACGCAGCTAAGAAAAAGGTTGTGTTGATTTTTTATCGAGGGAGCTGGTGACCATTCTGCATTGGGCAACTCGGTGAGTTGCAGCCAGATTACGAAGCGATTCAAGCGGCAGGTGCTGAACTTCTCGCGATCAGTGTAGATAATCCAGCACAGGCAAAGGAATCAATTGAGAAGGTCAAACGGCAGGATAATGTTGAAATTGAATTTCCCCTGCTTGGAGACCCGGAGCTGAAAACAATTGATGCGTACAACGCGAGGGATCCGCTAAATCCTCGAATCGCACGCCCCACGACCTACATCATCGATGAAAACGGGGTTATCCGCTGGAAATTCCTTGATGTTCGCGTTGGGAATCGGCTAAAGGGCGACAGGATTGTTGCGGAGTTGAAAGGTTTGTAAACAGTCAAAGTGCAGATAACGTAAACGGTTATTGTCGAGTTTTTAAGGCGAGAAGCAAACAATGTTGTTAAGTGTTCAATTTGAAAGTGTCTCCGAAAATCGTGTCTTAATACCTAAGGGGACTCTGGAAAAACTGATCCAGTTCGCTAGCCAAGTTGATGAAATTGAATAATGTAGCTGACGCGCACACAATCATCTGGTATTTCATAGACAATTACTCAAAGTAAGGTTGTAAATACGATTTGGTAAACTCAGTGAATCCATTCAATGACAAATAGACCCCTCCCCACATCAGATCCTATAGTTGCACAAATTCAAGCGGATTGCGACCAGATTTCGCGCACAAAAACAGTCCTACCACAACCGGTGAGTCGGCGCCGATTTCTGCGTCAGGCATCTCAAGGCGTTGTTGGGTTGGGACTCGCGTTGGGGGGCGTAACTTCAGCAACCAAGAACGCCATCGCTCAATTGCGGCGTCAGCCCGGTGGAGCTCCGGGAGAGGTGGTCGAAGAGCAACTTACGCCGCTTGTCGAAGCCAGAAGCGAAAAGGTTTGGGTTGGCGAAAGGCTTGACGAGCAGATTGTCAGTGAAATGATCGACCGCGCAATGATGACGCTCACTGGGCTTAATTCGGCGAAAGAGGCATGGAAGGATTTTATTTTGCCGACCGACATCGTTGGAATAAAAATAAATCCACTCGCCGGAAAGCGATTGAGCACCCATCGGATTATCGTTGATAAAATTATCGATGGGTTGTACGGGGTGGGCGTCCTCGCAAATCAGATTATTATATGGGATCGGTTTGAATCGCATCTGATTGATGCAGGGTACGAGATTAATCAAAGCAGTCGAGGGGTGCGTTGCTTTGCATCGGATAGTGAAGGAGTTGGCTACGACGATGAAGTCTTCTATGAAACTGAAAAGGATGTTGTGGAGCGCCGCGAGAGTGGCAGCATCCGCTCCCGATATACAAACCTCCTCACCAAAGAGTTGACAGTGGTTATTAATGTTCCGGTGATGAAGCATCATGGGATTGCTGGCGTGAGTGGTTGTCTGAAAAACCTTGCCTTCGGCAGCGTCGATAATACCTACCGCTTCCACTCAAATCCACTGAACTGTAACCCTGCTATCGCTGATATCTTCGCGCATACCGTCCTCAAAGATAAGGTTGTTTTGAACATCATCGATGGGTTGCTCGCCGCGTTCGATGGAGGCCCGACGTATGATCCCGACGGGGTGTGGCAGTACGGCGGCCTCCTGGTGAGTCAAGATCCGGTTGCATTAGATCAGATTGTTTATCAAACAATCGAGGAAAAACGAAAGGAACTTAATCTATCGTCCCTCTCTCGATTGTCGAAATATATCCGCTCAGCGTCGAGAATGGATTTGGGCACTAACGATCTCGATGAGGTGGATTATAAAGAGGTGAAGGTATAATTGAGAAGGAAGGGAAGAATCCGTTTCACATTTGAGGTAACAGGAGATCGACATCATGAAAAGATTCTGGTTGAGTTGTACGGTTTTAGTTATACTTTTGGGATTAATTAGTCTCTCAGGCTGCGTCCCAACTTTTACATCGAGCGGGCAATTGCAGATTGGGTTGTCTGCATCGGCAAACGAAACCGCGGAAATCCTTGCGGATTTTGAAGCAAGCGAAGCGAGTACAGTTGCCGGAGATGTCACAAAAAAAGCGGGCAGCATCTGTGCGGGTGGAGCTTGTATAATCTATTGACATACTCCCAAACCAAAGCATCGGGCAGCCCCCGTTTAAGCCTCGCCGTAAATATAAATCGTTCACGTTGCTTCAAGGGGGTTGGCTACTTCTCCCCGGTAACAAGATTGGTATTGGCAAGCGTATCTATCCGTATTTCAAGTCCCGTGATATTTTTAGCACTTCCAAGCGTTGTACTATCAAACGGGATGCTATTGGCGAGGTCTATATCCTAACGGACCATGTAGATGGAGACCTTAACCGAGTCATGACGGGCCCATCGCAGGCTTCGATTTGGGTCTGAAACGGTATCTGACGGGTTCCAACGGGCACGATATAGAATCGTCTTTATTTTTTTTATGTTGTTTCAACGCTCTCAAACAATCAAGTCGCAAGCACAACACCAAGCGAAAAGGTTCAAACAACCGCGAACGTGCGCGGTTGGATTTGGCTCGCAAGCACCACAAGACATGGCAGTGTCTAAGCTGCGATACACAGTTGGATAGGGACCGCAACGCGACGGTCAATATCTATAGGGTTGGGGCCTCAACCCTTGCAGGAGAGGTTGTCAGACCATCTGCGGCTGGCTAATCTCGCAGCTAGTTAGGCATTGCTTAACAAGCCCGATAGCACAATTTCCAGCTGAAGGGCAATCAAAGGAATCTCTGTCCTTTAGGGCGGAGAGCATCTCAATCATAGGGGCACGCTATCCTATGGAACGACTTTGGGAGCCGTGCCCCTATTTTTTTGAAAGGGAACAGAAATTGCAACAACGGTTCCATCAATTTCCATTCGGCGGGGTTCACTGGACATGCGTGGCAGCCGTCCTATTGCTGATTGAGGTTTCGGTCGCATCCGCTCAACTCCGACGGGAATACGGTCAGGAATTGTTCCAACAGCAGACAGAAGCACCGGCAGCCTTTGAATCTGATCTCACTATTGACTATCAGGTGAGCAATATCTTTAACAACCATGTCGAATTTGGATTGAGCATTGATCCGAATACAAGTAGCCTTGCTAGCCGTGAAGACCCACAACTTGAAGGTGTCATTAACCGTACTGGTGTCAACCTTCGAGGAACTTTACCGCTTGGGAAACGTTTCGGACTCACCTTACAATATTATCCACAATTGGAAAACTATATCGGCGAAAACGGGAAACTCAACGAATTCGATGCGTTCACCGATCTCTTTTCTACCGAGCTCAGTTTCCGTCCGACAGCGCAGTTACCGACCTTGAGCGTATCGCATCAGCTGCAGCGATTGGATCGGAGAGACGATGCGTTTGACGGTCTCCAACGCCAAATCAGTTTTCGATTCGGCAGGCTGCTGGCATATAACCTATACATCAATCGTTTTGATGATGAAACAACACGACGTGAAGATTTCCTACTTGTAGGTTCGACAATGCATCAAGGACGCGCAAAGATACAGTTGGGAGTTCTCAAGGCTTTATTGGCGAAATTAGAGTATTCGCTCGAACGGGAAAATTATAAGGACAATCTGAATAATCTTGTGTTGGGTATCACCGGGATTGAACGAGGGGAATCTCGAACCGATCTGCGAAACTTCGTGTCGGCGAAACTGATTCAAATTCCGGCGAGTCGAATCCTCTTACAACAAGAGTTAAATCTATTTCTGAGTGACTCAAATGTCGGTTTCTACGACTTTTCAACGATTGAGGCGGCGGTTGGAGCATTTTACAAAATCAACGGTGAGAGTTGGGCGCGGCTGCGGTTGTCGCGATTGGGCATCACCTTCGATGGGCGCCGGGTACGGGGTGCCGATGGCTTCGTCAGTGAGAACGCAGAGAAACGACAGGATAATCAATACGGTCTGAATTTCCAAATCAATTGGCAGGTTAGTAATGTCTTGACGATTCTTGCGGATTATCAACTCACGCGCAACGATACCAATGAGGATAATGAAATCTTTGACTTCTTGAATTATACCCACAATATTGCATCATTGACGCTTCAGGCGAGCTATTAATTGCAAGGTTGCTGCGGGCTTGCGTTTCGCAATACGATTTGATAACGGATGGGCTGCTTATCAGAATCTTCCGATCTAAAACCCCGTCTTTTCAGACGGGGATACAGATTGGCAAACGGTATTCAGTCAAAAAACAGTTGAAATTGTCTGATTGTTAGGCAGGTGAGATTTGTTAATATTCACGTTGGAGACATGAATGTTATAAATCCTCCCCCTAATAAAGGTAAAAAGTGCGGTCGTCCCCGTTTCAAGTCCCGTTGTAAATACAAGTGGGCTGACCTCGTTGAGTGCACAGTTCCACTCCTAAAGGGATAGTGAAGACTCCCAACCCTTTCGGTTTGGGAGTTCGTCAATGTAGCATCTCTTAAAAATTGATGAAACTATAGCTGTACAGATTCGTTAAGATTAGCGTAACTAGATTTAACCACTCCTTGTATAGTCTCATAAAGTTGATGAAAATCACCTGTGTTAAGGCAGCAGGTGAAATAACCCTTGAAATTTAATGAAACTGTAGTCGTACAGATTTGTTAAATTGAGAGTAAGCAGTTTCAACTACTCCTTGTTTAGTGCTATAAAGTTGATGAAAATCACCCAGTGCCAAGTCGCGTCGAATTATTGATGTGGCTTGGCTTCTTTTGTTTCTACCCTGTGATCAAGGGGAAAAATCTGTATCGGCACAAAAATTGGGTTGTTACGATGACCCCGTCAATTTGCTTCTGACGAGGTACGGAGTTGATAGCGATCGATGAAGTCCTCGTTTAGCGTTAGTCCCAGTCCCGGCTGCTCGGTCATGGTGATGTGTCCGTCAACTATCTGAAAAGGTGGATCATACAGCTTCGACCAGATCTCGTTGGGTTCACAGTCAGGGTAGGCGGAAACGATTAAGCCATTAGGCACTGCTGCGGCTAGATGGCAGTTGATGTCCGGAAACTGTGCGCCATGAGGGGCGACGGGCAGGTGATACGCATGGCATAATGCCGCAATACGCATCAATCCGGTGAAACCGCCTCCTATTAAGATATCCGTTTGTATCAGTTGGAGGGCACCTTCCGTGATGAATTGCCTGATGCCGTAAAGGGTTCCTTCGCTCTCACCACCGGCAACAATGGCACTGGTTGCGTCCTGCACCATACGCAGATAGGTTGCCTCATCGTCGCTGCGCACCGGTTCCTCTATCCAGTAGAGGTTGTAGGGTTCAAGCTGCCGAGCGATTTCTACCGCCGTCTTTCCCTCCCAGGCACGGTGCAAATCTACCATCAACTTCTTTTCCATACCAATTAGCTCCCGCGCACACCGCACCCGCTCCACAATTTCCTCTGGGCTTCTGGCTTCGTACATGTGTATTTTCATTGCATCGTAACCGAGGTCGGCGTGCTTCTTGACCAGAGCAGCTATTGCTTCAGAGGATTGATCTGCCTCTGCAACGTACCCGGAGCCATCGGCGTAAGCGCGAACTTTGTCCCGATAGCCACCCAAGAGTCGCCACACAGGTTGACCACAAGCCTTCCCGTAAATATCCCACAGGGCAACGTCAAGTGCCCCAACGGACGGCATTGCGGCACGACCGGGGCCGCCGAACCGCCATGCTGTTTCGTACATCTGCTCCCAAAGCAGTGCTATCCGTCGTGGATCCTGCCCGACAAGCACAGGTGCTAGTTCTTGGGAGATTATTTCGATACTTCCGCCACGCCCGATACCGGTTAAGCCTGTGTCTGTATGGACGAGGACGACAGTCCAGTCCCCTGTTGTAGGGCCTTCTCGTCCTTCAGTTGGTGCTCTCACAATAAAGGGATCTACACTAGTGATACGCATTGTAGTTTCTCCTTATATCAGGGTTTTGAGATGAAATTTCTATTGTCATCCATGATTTATCTTCAATTTCGTTGCACAAAACAGAATAGAAAGGAGTTAGGGTGAATATGATTTAAGACGCCAATCTTTCACTCAGGTTCAACCGAATCTGGGCTCCGCCCTAATTTTCTCTTAATCTCCATTTTTTGATGTTGAGACAACGAAAATTTGTGTTAGAATATGGTGCAAAGTCGAGTAATATGTCTCCGAAAAATTAAATCGATAATTGACTCCCTACCAGTGTTAGGCCGTACAACGCTCTTAATATGAAATGTTGAAATAGCTATGTTCAACGCAAAATCTTTTAGAATAGAGGTAAGAACGGATGAAAATTGTAATGGCTGGTCGAGCAACAGATCAGTTTGTGGACGAACTTCGCACCGCTTTTCCGGACGTAACCTTTCACCGAGCAGCAACCCCAGAAGAGGAGGTAGAACTCATTCGGGATGCGGATGTGTATTGTGGTGAACCGTCACGCGAGGTTTTTCTCGCGGCTCAAAGGCTCCTGTGGATTCAGTGCCCGGGAACCGGTATTGATCGGATTGTATCTATACCTGAAGTAAGAGACAGTGATGTTATCTTGACCAACGCACGGGGGCCGCACGCCAATCCGATGGCCGACCATGCGTTTGGTATGATATTAACCTTTGCCCACTGCCTGCGTGAACAGTGGGAAGACCAGAGAGCGCATCATTGGGATACTAGTAAATATGATGAACGGGTTTTAGAACTCGCCGGAAGCACTTTGGGCATCCTCGCGCTCGGCGGTATTGGTATGGCGGTCGCACGGCGAGGCTACGGCTTCGATATGGAAGTCTATGCCGTTGACGTTCAGTCAATGCCAACGCCTCCCGAAGTGAAAGCGGTTTGGGGGCTTGACAGACTGGATGAATTACTCCAGATATCCGACTGGTTTGTCATCACCGCACCGTTCACGTCAGAAACACAGGGACTGATTGATCGGCGACGAATTGAACTGCTCAAGCCGGGGGCGCACGTCATAGCCATTTCACGAGGGGGCATCTTGGACGAGGAGGCGTTGATAGATGGGTTGCGTTCCGGCCGCATCGCTGGTGCCGGGTTGGATGTCATGGATATAGAGCCGTTGCCCGCCGATAGTCCCTTATGGGATATAGACAACGTTATCCTATCGCCTCACGCTTCAGCCTTGACCGCTGAAATGTGGGAGGGACGACGGCAGATTTTTAAGGAGAACCTCCGGCGATTTCTTGCAGGTGAACCGTTCCTCTACGTGTGCGATAAACAATCGGGATTTTAGCAGGGAACGCAGATCTGCGTTCCCTACAGTTCCACACAATATAAGGAGGGAGATATGGAAACGACAGATTTCGGCAAAACAGGTCTCAAAATCACGCGCCTTGGTCTGGGGCTCGCGGAGATTTCCCGCCAAGAGAGATCTAAGATCGTTGCAGAGGCGGACCGGGTGCTCAACGCTGCCCTCGATGGGGGCATCAATTTCCTCGACACTGCTGCCTGTTATGGCAGAACCGAGGAGGTAATCGGTGCGACCGTCGCTCACCGGCGGGATGAATACATCTTGGCGACGAAGTGTGGCCACACCACAGATGATGGAGATAGGGGTATACCGTGGACGGAACACAAATCGTGGACAGGGCCGGCGGTCTCCGAAAGTATTAATCGTAGTTTGCGGCGGCTGCAGACAGACTACCTGGACGTGGTCCAACTCCACTCCTGTGATGTGGATATACTGGAACACAGCGGGGTTATCGAAGCACTCGTGAAAGCAAGGGATGCGGGCAAAACCCGTTTCATCGGCTACAGCGGAGATAACGCGGCGGCCCGCTGGGCGGTAGAAAGTGGATTGTTTGATACACTTCAAACTAGCTTTAATCTTGTCGAGCAGCGGGCTCGTACCAAAGGACTGTTCGAGTTAGCGGAGGCGCAGGGGATGGGGGTCATTATCAAACGGCCTGTTGCCAATGGCGCGTGGGGCAAAGCGCATAGCCCTTACCCGTATGCGGATGAATACTTTCGGCGGGCACAGATTATAGAGGGAATGGGACCCCTGCCACAAGCACCTGAAAATCCCATCCTGCTGGCATTAGGATTTGTACTCGCCCAGCCGGAAGTTGATACGATTATCGTAGGAACTCACAATCCCTCGCATCTTTTATCAAATATCGAGATGGTAACGCGACAGCTACCGATTCCCACGGAGACTGTTAAAGCATTGCACCGCCGCTTTGAAGCAGTGGACGATGGGTGGTCACAACTGACGTGAGAAAGCGAGAAAAAAAATAAAACGCTAAGACGCTATGAATATAAGAAAGACCTTGCGCCATTGCGTGCAATTTCCTGTTTTCTGGTTGCCCCGCAAATTCTACACAAGGAGGTTTATCGGATGAAAATTACGAAAGTTGAAGCAATTCCCAGTGCTCCGCCAGTATCCAATAGGCGAGGGGGGCGAAATAATTACGTTTACGTCAAAATTTCGACGGATGAGGGCATCGTTGGCTGGGGCGAGTCAACATGTGGTCCCTTATCTGTCGCGCACGTTATAGAAGAAATTGGAGCGACGTTGGTTGGCAAAGATCCGTTTCGGATTGAGGAACACTGGCAACGGCTCTATCATCTCTATCATAATGTGCGCGGTGGTGTAATCCAGATGGCGGCGATCAGTGGAATAGAAATTGCGCTCTGGGATATCAAAGGCAAGGCATTTAACGCGCCGGTATGGCAACTGTTGGGCGGGCAAATGCGCGATCGAATCTGGACATATGGGCGCTTCGATGGCGAAACGCCTGAGCTTGCCGTTGAGCATGCCCGACGCCAAGTTGATACGGGCCTGACCGCGTTAAAGGGGGACCCCTTTGGTCACCAAGGATTGTTCATCACCGCGGAAGCGGAGCGGGATGCTATCGCTAAGGTAAAAGCAGTACGGGAGGCGGTTGGAGACGATGTGGAGTTGTTGGTCGAAGTGCACGGGAGATTGTCACCGTCGTCGGCAATCCGAATCGGCAATGCGTTGGAGGAATTTCGACCGTACGTCTACGAAGAACCGGTCCCGCCCCAAAATGTTGATGCCATGGTGAAGGTGGCGGAAGCTGTGAATATACCGCTCGCAACTGGGGAAAGACTCTACACCAAGTGGGGATTTGTTGAGCTCCTTGAAAAACAGGTTGTGGCACTGATTCAGCCGGATGTTTGCCACGCGGGTGGGATTTCGGAACTGAAGAAGATTGCCGCGATGGCGGAGGCGTACTATGTCGGTTTTCAGCCTCACAATCCCTACGGTCCGGTCAACACAATGGCGGCATTACAAGTCGATGTCTGTACAACGAACTTCATGATTCAAGAGGGTGGTCATGCACCATGGTTTGATCAGGTCGTCATCGGTGAATTTCCTCGCCAGAAGGAGGGATATTTTGACATCCCAGCTGCTCCCGGCATCGGGATTGAAATGGACGAGGAAGTGTTGCGGGCAAATCCACCCGTAGTGCGACGTGAGGCAGAGGGCTATAGCCGTAACGCAACATGGCAGTCCAAGCAGGATACCGAATGGGTTTGAAGCCACACAATGGCACATCACATCCACATTTTTGTTGAGGGAAGGAGGGGCACAAATGTCAATTTCAATCCAAAGGGTGTCGCCGGCGGTGGGTGCCGTAGTAAAAGGTATCAATCTTTCGATTCCCGTATCCCCGGATATTTTTGGAATGCTTGAACAGGCGATTGCCGAACATGGGGTACTTGTCTTCCGTGATCAGCATCTGACGCCAGCGCAGCACATTGGATTCAGTCGTCGGTTCGGGTCCCTTGAGACGCATGTCATCTCTGAGGCGTTACTGGAAGGTTACCCGGAAATCTATGTGATTTCCAATGTGGTCAAAGATGGAAAGCCAAAGGGCAGGGCATACGCCGGCACCTATTGGCATTCGGATCTGAGCTATATGACAGTGCCAGCGATGGGATCAATGATGTATGCGCTGCAAATCCCTGAGATAGGCGGGGACACGATGTTCGCCAACATGTATCTGGCGTATGAGACGCTTTCGGCGGGGTTGCAACGGCTGCTAGCACAGCTTGGGGCGGTTCACGATTTTGGTCATGCGGATAAACGCTTTTTCTCAAAGAGAGGGTCGACCGCACGGCTCAATGAATCGGCGAGAAAAAAGACACCGCCTGTTGAGCATCCGGTGGTCCGCACCCATCCAACAACCGGCCGTAAAGCATTATTCATCAACCCCGGCTTTACATCGCGTTTTGTCGATATGACGGAGGAAGAGAGCGAGCCGCTGTTGGAGTATCTCTTCCAGCATATTACTCAACCCGCCTTCATCTATCGGCACCGGTGGCAGGTGAACGATTTGGTTTTCTGGGACAACCGCTGCACGATTCATCATGCCATTCGGGATTATGGGGAAGACACGCAGCGGCACATGCACAGAACAACAATCTGTGGCGATAAACCGTTTCTGTTTGATTCGAGCACTGTTTGATTTCGACGCAAGGACGCTAGGATGTTTAAAAGCCTCTGCTGGGATTTGCCAATCCAAAGTGATAGCACGCCCCTATTTCTTTACTACACAGTGACACTTTCCAGCCAATCCTTACTGACCTCAATCCCAAATCCCGGTGCATTGTTGGGCACCAGATGGCCGTCTCGGATCACAGCTGTTCCGGGGATGGCGACCATCTCTTCAGGCGGCACGCCCGGTGGCGAGACACCCTCGGAGCGTTCACCCCAGGGGATGGCGGGCATCGCAAAGGCGAGATGCTGTCCGTAGGGATAGTTCATGCCGCCGTGGGTGATTACCGAGATACAGGCGGCTTCGGCGAGGTGACAAATCCGAACGCACGACGTGATTCCGCCCGCCCATAGCACATCCGGTTGGAATATATCTACAAGGTGCTGACTGGCGGCCATTGAGAAGGGCAACGGCATATACCAATGTTCCCCGGTAGCAAGTGTCTGCCAAGGTAATCGCTGACGCACCTGAGCGAACCCCTCAAAATCTTCTGGTATCAAATAATCCTCTATCCACTTAAGCCGGTAGGGTTTCAACAGCTCGGCAAGACGGATAGTATACTCCACATCCAGCGACATCCAGCAGTCCAGCATCAATTCTACGTCATCGCCGATTAGCTCTCGCGTTCTAGCGACTTCTACCTCATTTTTGTTGAGACCTTCCAACCCATCCGCGGGACCATAGGGCAGCGGAAGTTTGGTTGCCTTGAATCCCAACTCCATGTACCATTCGGTCTCAAATCCGGTGGAGTAGCAGAAGATGCTTTCCTTCTGAGGCCCACCGAGCAGTTCATAAACCGGCCTGTTTAGCAGCTTACCCTTCAGATCCCACAGGGCAAGATCAACAGCACTGATAGCATAGCTCGTCGGTCCGGTGCTGCCGTAAGGGGCAGCCATGCGGAACATCATATCAAATAACTTCTCCGTCGCCATGCAATTTTCGCCCACAAGGTATTGGGCGAAATGATCGTTGATGATTTTGACCACCGGTCCCCCATTAATGGTAACACCGACGCCAAAGGTGCCGTCGTCAGCGGTGATTACGCAGCCCACTCGATTCCAGCTAGCTCCCCACGACGAACGCCGCGCTCTGTAGGTCGGATAGCGAGCCATTGGGCTTGGTGAGTCGGGTCGATCTGGCGGCGGCGAACTCCGTGGCTGAGTTTTGGGTCTGGGCGAGATGTCTATCTCTGCGGCTTTTATCTCCTTAATCTTCATCAGCTTATTTCCCTCCCTCTATAACCTTTGGTGCAAGTTAGTGAGGATGTTGTTTTCATCTCGCTCAACAGTTCATTGTTGAACTCATGGACAACTGTTTTCACGTTTTATTCATTGCCCCAAGGATATGATTCAATACGGAATGATCGTTCGGCGAGTGGCAAGTCAACCTTAGCTCCTCCTTGCATTGATGAACCGTGAATCGCGAAGCCTATCTCGGTTGCATAACGGGCATGTTCAATGTCGCAGGCGGTTCGTCCATCCGTTTGCACAGCGTGCACCAAATCGTTCACCATCGCCTTGCCAGCGGGCCACGGTTCGATCTCCTCCGGCAGGTCTAATGGACGCAATCCTGCCCCAGATTGATTATCCGCTGACCAAAGATAGCTCTCATTAGCATCATCAAGTAGAAACAAGTGCCCATTTTCGCCCACAACTTCAAAAGTCATTCCTGAGTTTTCGTGACGACCGCCTGGGGTAACGTAAAGTACTGCTCCATTCGCAAGACCAATTTGTGCGTGTCCAGCTGGATCCATACGTCGCCGCGAATTAGGCGGTTCGTCTGAAACATCGTCTACCAGTCCGCTGACCCACACCGGCTCGACATCCCCCGCCAAGCCCAGAATCGCATCATACGAGTGGCAGCCATGATTAATCAAGTTGGACAGCGCATAGGCGGTCGCACTTGTGACCTCCCCAATTACGCCCTCGGCAACCAACTCTCGGAGTGAACAATATCGGGGCATCCAGCGACGGTCTAACGCGAAAAGCAGCGGCACCTCTTGACATGCGGCGACGATTCTGTCCATCTCTTCTAAATTGGTCGCGAGGGGTTTGTCGCATAAAATGCCACGCACCCCAGTCTGGACAGCTAACTCAATCTGGTCGGCGTGCATCGTTTGGCGCGTGGCGATGCACAACAGGTCCGGCTGAATTTCCCTAAGCATCTGTTGATAGTCGTGATAGGTTGGGAGGTTCCCCCAAACCTCTCGCCAGCAATCCACAAATTCCGTTCGGGTGTTCGCACCGAGGTCAAACACCGCGACCACATCTGTCTCCGGCACGGCGTGAAACGCAGTCGCAAAATTATGACTGCCCGGGCTACGGTGTGTCATACGGTGGCAGCCTGCAACCGCGACGCGCAATTTATCTTGGCTTTGTCCCATTATTTTTTGCCTCGTTCTTAGCTGTTAGTTGAGACTCCAATCTATCCTACCATGAAAATCCAGCGCCCTCCGGTGCTTGGAAACAACCATCAACGAAGTGATCCCGTTCTTCATCGGTCAGTAGCCCCGTTTCCAAATACAGCGTATTGGGCAGGGCACACAGGATATTCAGGTTTATCAGGCCTCCACCATGCGTGCAGCACGGCACACCAAACGCCGCTGCCATCAGACCGGTGGCAACACATTCGGAGAAGCCGCCGAGGCGAGCGAGATCGACCTGCACGATGTCTATCCCCCGACGGACGAGGAGTTCCTTAAACTCTTCCTTTCCGTAAAGGTTTTCACCGGTGGCGATGGGCATGGCAAGCCCATGTGCAAGTTCGGCATAATCATCGTAATTGCGGGCGGGCAGCGGTTCCTCTAACCAAAATACCCCCATCTCCTGAAACACCTGTCCACGACGCAACGCCTCAAACACCGTGAGTGTCTGATTGGCATCTACCATAATCGTTATATCTGGACCAATCTCCGCCCGAATCGTCTCCAGTCGTCGGATGTCCGCCTCCAGTGTCGGCGAACCGACCTTGACCTTCACCGCCTTAAACCCTTGTTCGGCCGCTTTCGTGCAGACCTCCTTGAGTTCGTCGAGATCTAAGTGCATCCAGCCAACCATCGTATAGGCGGGCACCCGATCTTTCGCCTGACCGACAAGGCGGTGCACGGGTTGCCCTGTCTCCTGTCCAAAGATGTCCCAAAGGGCGACATTCACAGCCGTGAGGGCATACATTGTCATGCCATGGAGAGCCTGTTCTTCCAATGCCCGCTTCAGGTCCTCATGAATCAGTTGAATAGCGAGCGGATCCCGTCCCGCAAGTAACGGAGCGACCTCCGCATCAAGCATAGTCTGGAGCGTCTGGTTTGCACCCCGAATCGAGGAGAACCCAACCGATGAACTACCAACGAGACCTTTATCAACGTGAACTTTGATGTGAACACGCCCCGGATGTCTATTGGCACGGAGTGCATCGGTGATTGGACGCTCCGGCGACGGGGCGATATATAATTCGGTTTCAAGACGAGTAATTTTCATTGTTGTCCTCCGGGCACCTTTGCGTTAAATTTTCAAATGAACCAAAAAGATTTTACCCCAAAATATCGCTCACAAACTTGAGCGTTGCTTTGGTGTTTCTGTTGATTTCGTCCACCGTTGCCCCACCAACACACTCGACATATAATGGCCCCTCAAAACCGTTGTTGACAAGCCCGTTGAGGACTGTCTCAAAATCGACAAGCCCCTCGCCCGGCGTGACCATCACATCAGGAACACCATCCTCAACGACACAATCCTTGATAATCGTCGTTGTCACTTTTGGCGCGATCGTCGCTATATCGGTTTCAGGCCGAAGATTGCCTTTGGTATAGTAGATGATATTGCCCGGATCATAGCAAATCCCAAAGGCGGAGTGATTTACTTTATCATCAGCATCGATGAGATCTTGGATGGTCAGGCTGATTCCACCGTGTGGTTTCATGGTAATGTTGACACCCGTTGCCGCTGCATGTGGCGCAGCCCGACGCATCAACTCAAAATAGTCTACATAGTGCGCTTCGTTCCCTGTACCACAATCGAGCAACCACTTCGTGCCGACCGCAGCGGCATTGTCGATGAGTCGTTTGTAATCATCGACAGCGGCTTCCAAGCCGAGATTCAATTTCGTACTGCCGATTAGCATTGAGGGGGTCAATCCAGCGGCGTCTGCGGCTTTGCGGGTTTCTGCAATCTCCGCGGCCGTGCTATCCGCCTGCACGGGGACCTGACCTGCGTTGGCAAACAGTGCAACATCGGTGTATCCGGCAGCCGCGATGTGCTCGCAGGCTTCGGAGAATGTAAGTGAACCGTAGGGGCGGGTTGTGCAGCCGATTGTATGCCTCATAGCAATTATCCTTTCGAGTATCGGGTGATTTTCCTATGTTCGTCCGAAGACCTAACGTAGACTTAGCGGGAGCATTCCCTCACAATTTAACCATCCGTTTGAGACAATTTTTTTGTGGAGGTGGGAGTGGGGTTTGAGTAAAGCTCCTGATAGATGATATAGCTGTCAATGACTTTTTTGATGTGACGCCGTGTTTCGTCTATCCAAATATCTTCGACAAACTCATCCAAATCCGGAATCTTCTTTGCCTCTATCCAACGCCGCATCCGACCAGGACCGCCGTTGTACGCCCCCGCGACCAGCGCGTGATTGTTGTCGAACTGATTCATCAGACTTTTCATGTACCATGTTCCCATCTGAATATTGACATCCGGATTATACAACATCTTTATGCTAAATCGAGGAATTTTGAGACGGTTCGCTAACTCGCGCCCAGTTGCAGGCATAATCTGCATCAGACCTACCGCGCCGGAACGAGAAACGATATCGGCGTTGTACCGGCTTTCCTCGCGAATCATTGCAGCAACAAACAGCGCGTCAATTTCGTAGTTTGTCGTATGTTTTTGAAGATAATCCGTGTAATAAAGCGGATAGAGGAGGCGGTAAAGTTCTATCGGTATAGCGTTGTTTTTACCGCGAAGGGGTTGGAGCTTTGATAGCTTGTCTGCATATCGGTGTGCCTGTTGAAACTTCTTGAGTTTCTCGAGACATAAGATAAGATTATAGTAATTATCTCGAAGATTTGCGCTGTTGCGCTGAATAGTGTCTTCAAGTTCAGTCAAAGCATCCTCAAAAAGCTTGAGACGCATCAGTTGCTCCACACGAGGCGTTTTCTTAGATCCGATGTTTTTCCAGGCAGGGCTATCCAAGGTTACACGGGCGCGAGGGATCTCTAGCGTTTCAGGTTTGATGGGGGCATCGATTTTTGACCGGAGGCGTTTAAGGTGCTCTTTTGCCGGAGCACTGTAATACCAGTGATTTGCCTTCACGATTTCACTATATGCGGTTTCCGCTGCCTTTAACTGATTTTGACGTTCATGGCTTTTTCCTATCCAGAAGAGTGCCGCCTTAGCGAAACTATCATTTGGGAACCCTTTCATCAAGGTTGTGAAGGTTTGAATGCAATCCACATATCGTTCGTTCCTAAATTGGATCCAACCTATTCGCCAGTATGCTCGCGGCAACAGGGTGCTGTGCGTATATTGACTCGTTAAACGACGGTAGGAAGCAATGGCTTTATCATACTGTTTCTCGTTCTCCAGCACCCATCCGAGATCATATAGCGCATTGTCTGCTAGGGCACTCCAACTGTATTTTTCGATAAAGGCGTTTAAATATTTCTCAGCCATTTGCGGCTGTTTCTTACGCCGGTAGCAAAGCGTTGACTGGTAAAGTGCCCGCGTGAGATAGCCACTGGCCGGGTAGAGAGCAACGATTTTGTTGTATGCCTCAAGTGCTGAATCATATTTGCGCTGACGGTAGTATATGCGACCGATATAATAGGTGGCACGCGCGGTAATTGTATCCTTAGTGCCTGTGGCAGCTTTGCGAAATTCCGAGAGTGCACTCGTCAGTTGACCGACATTGAATCTTACCATGCCGTGCGTCATACGTTGATTCCGAGTAATCTGGAGTTCTGCATGTCCTGCGACCAGTTTTTGAAGTGCGTCAAGCGAACTTTTCGCAATCGTATCCGCGTCGTTTGCATGAAGAAGTTTTTGGTAGGTGTCCTGAGCCTTCTTCCATTCACCCAGTTTTTCATAGGTCCTTGCAGCCTGATAGGTTGCTTTCCTGACATACCTGTTTTTTGAATCGGTGATAAGCCCTAAAAAGCCTTTGAGTGCGATGGCGTGGTTGCCAGCATAATAGTGGGCCTTGCTGAGTTCGTACCTTGCGCTAGCAAGATGCAAACTCTGCGGGTGTTCATCAACTAGCCGTTGATACCAGATGATAGCGTTTTGATTGTCTTTCATCTGCCCGTATGATTTTGCCAGATGGTAGAGGACATAATCTGTCAAGGGATATGTTGGGGAAAGGGCGTGCGTATAATGTTCAATCGCTTTTGCCCATTTCTGCCCTTTTTCATAACAGTAAGCGAGCACATGATGGATAGCCTGTTTCTCTGGATGGGTGGGCTGCGTTTTGAGTAAATCTTCCAGGCTCCGGGCGGCCTGAGCATAGTTTGCCTGATCTACGAGGGTAAGTGCCTTTTCAAAATGGGATTCTGCAAACCCCTGTGGAATTATACAAACAGTGAGGGCAATAGGGAGTAGATAACTGTACAGTATTTTTTTTAGCATATCGTTACGGTAATCTGAAACAAAACTGATTAACCAATTCTTAAGTCAATTCGAGCGACTACAGATAGGCTTCAAGAGGATATTGGACCACTGAGTTGCCCGGTGCTTGTTCCTGAATCCACCGAATTACCTCCTTTACATCTTTGAACTCTTTCTTTTATTCGATAAGTGATTGGTTGAGAAATGCTGCTGCGCTCAGTGTTGTGGATGTTGCTGATATAGGATTGATGCGTTTTTTGCTACTACTTTATCTAATTGGTAAATCTAATTGGTAATCCGCGATAGACCAGACCTCCTGTGATTAACGCAATTAGCAGAAAAAAGATTCCGGCACCGTAAAATCCCAACAGCAATTTGCCAAACCCAAACAATGTGGAATACACAAATGCCGAACCCAATACCCAGTTGAGTAGTGCCGGTGTACTGCTTTCGGCAATCGGTTTGACGTTTGCGAGGCTAGGGATGTGTCCCCACCAGCCGCCATTCGGTCGGACCCGTTGATAGAATGTAATCAACCTCTCTTCTGAAACGGGGGCGGTTACCAAAGTTGTGGCGATCCAGCTCAGTGTTGAAATTGGGACGATGATCAACATCTGATACGCGAAGGTATCTTTTGTCTGGGGCAACGTGAATACAATCGCTGATACAATCGCGGAAGTAACCATTGCGGCAATTTCTGACCACGCGTTAATCCGCCACCAGTACCACCGCAAAATCTGCACGAGTCCGATACCTGCGTTGAGAGCAATCAGGAATTTCCACGCCCCCGCAATCGAATCCATGAATAGACTGGTCACGCCTGCAACGAGCATGATTAGCACGACCGAGATGCGGGAAACAACCACATAGTGGCGATCGTCAGCCTCTGGTTTGAAAAAGCGTTTGTAGAAATCATTGATGAGATAGGATGCTCCCCAGTTTAGGTGGGTATCAATCGTTGACATAAACGCTGCAAGAAACGCTGTGAGCATAAGCCCCAGCAATCCTGTGGGCAAGTATTCGAGCATCAACTTTGGATAACCCGCTTCCGGATCATTGAGGTTTGGGTAGACAACCATCGATACGAGAGCGACCAGAATCCATGGCCAAGGACGCAACGTATAGTGTGCAATATTGAACCATAGCGTGGCAAGCAATGTGTTGCGCTCGTCCTTCGCTGCAAACATCCGCTGAGCGATGTAGCCGCCGCCATCCACCCCGTTTGCCGCCCACCACTGGACACCGAGGTAAACCCCGAAGGTCAGTATCGCCATCTCACCAGCACCAAAATCCGGAAGGAAGTGCAGAATCGAATGGTCTACCCCGTGTATCTCCGACAGCTTGGTCTTCAGGACACCTATACCCCCGACCTTGGAGATAGCGATAACTCCTAACGCAATTGATCCAATCATCGCCATCCCGAATTGAACCAAGTCCGTTATGACAACACCCCAAAACCCTGACAGCGCACAGTAAAGGCCCGCAATCAACATACACGCCAGGACAACAAGCACTTTTGATGTTCCGGTGTCCGGCAGATTGAAGGTCAACACAATAATCTTCTGCATCGCCAAAATCACCCAGCCCATCGTGATACAATTAATTGGCAAACCGATGTATAGGGCGCGAAAGCCACGCAGCAAACTGGCGGATCTGCCGGCATAACGCAATTCCGTCAATTCAACATCGGTGATAACCTCCGCTCGCCGCCAGAGCCGGGAGAACAGGAATGTCGCTAACATCCCGCTCAAGACCATGTTCCACCATAGCCAATTTCCCGCAATTCCGTCCTTGACGACAAGGCCTGTGACCGCCAACGGTGTATCCGCGGCAAATGTCGTTGCAACCATCGAAGTGCCTGCGAGCCACCACGGCAAATTTCGACCGGAAACGAAAAATTCGTTAATATTTCTCCCAGCACGTTTGGAATAGTAGATACCGAGTCCGAGCGCGAAAAAAATGTAACTAATGATGATTACGCCATCAATAGGTGAAAGTTTCATCTAAGACCAATCTCCTTGTAGTGTTTGTGCGCCAAGGGTGTCTCTATACGGTTGATTCAGTTCATCGCCCTCGCGTCAGACTCCGAATTTTGAAGCCAGCGCGTCTTGGGAAAGATTGAAAATTGCTGGAAGTTTCGGCCATCTTATCATGGAGATAATCCTAAATCAAGTGAAATGTACAGGGAGCTCAGGGCAATCGCATGTAAATATTGTGTAGGATTTGGTATAGGACAATGGAAATGTACTCGTAGCCACAGGTTTCCTAACCTGTGATCGCCCGCGAGTTAGGAAACCCCGATTGCGTCGTGGGCTAGCACTGCGCCACGACAGCGGCTAATCCCAGTTTCTGATTTCTCAACTACCTAATTTCTATAACAGATGCAATTCCTACGGTAATCTCGGTTTCGCTTGCCACCTGCCTGCAAATCTGCTAAAATAAATTTGTAACTCGTCGGATTTTGAAAACAATTTCTGACACACTCAAGCATTTATACTTGGGAGTATGTCACAGGAGATTTGTATGAGAGATGAACCGTTAAGGTCTATTCACGTCGGCACAGGCGGTAGAGGCACTTGGCCCATTGATGTTGTGGTAGCAGATCCAAATTGGGAGACTGTCGCTTTGGTAGATGTCGATGAGACCGTTCTCCAAAGCGCACGCGAGAAAACAGGACTGGAGAAATCCGCTTGTTTTTCCAGCCTTGAAGAAGCAGCCAAAGTGGTCAATGCCGATGCTGCGTTAATCTGCACCCCAACAGAGACACATGCCCCTTTCGCACGGATGGGGTTTGAAGCCGGTTTGCATGTCCTTGTCGAAAAGGGAATGACAACCGACTTGCTTTTAGCGAAACAACTGGTCAAGGAGGGGGAGGAGAGCGGCGTCAGATTCTGTGTGGCGCAAAATTATCGCTATCAACCGCTGCAACAGACGATAAAGGGGATTCTTGATGAGGGAATTTGCGGCGCGCCCGCGATTGTCGATCTGATTCATCATCGCCATCGTCCGAATCCACGCACACTTAACTATCTCAACGCGATGATTTGGGACATGAGTTGCCACCACTTTGATAACCTCAACTTCTGGTTTGGGCCCGTTAAAACGGTAACTGCACAAACATTCAACACACCTTGGAGTCGATATCCTTACGACTCAGGGGTTTATGCGATACTGGAATACGAAAACGGGATGGTGTGCAATTATGGCTTAACGCACTGCGCCCAAAACAGTTCATATCACCTGCGTATGCAGATGGATGGGGGCACACTCAGAGCGTACGACGTAGAAGGAATCGAATTTCAACCGACGGGCGGCGGTGAACCTGAAATGATTGAGCCGCTGTCTTTACCGCGCAGCGAACAGTTGGTGCTCGATGCGTTAAGGGAGTACATCCGCGACGGAGTTGAACCGGGTATCTCAGGCAGGAACAACCTTCAAACGCTCGCCCTCTGTCAGGCAACATGTGACGCTGCAAGTACCGGTGCGGCTGTCAAGGTGGCCGATCTGCTTAAAGAGTAGAAGCAATAAATGCTTGCAATCGATTTGTTGACTGTTGCAAATTTTTGGAAGATTGCGATGTCAGCTAGAACCCAACATCCATACCGAGACTTTACGCTAATCACCAACCCAATTTCGGGAAAAGGCAAGGCGGCTGCGGTCGCTGAGCAAGCGTTTCAGCGTCTCACCGATGAAGGTTACACGGGGCGGTTGGAGTTAACTACTCAGGCCGGGGACGCGAATCGAATCACAACGGAAGCTATTGAAAATGGTTTACACTGGATTATCGCGTGCGGCGGCGATGGTACAATTCATGAGGTCGTCAACGCGATTGCAGAGAAGCCGGACGTAGTCCTTGGCATTCTGCCGTGTGGGAAGGGAAACGATTTCGCGGAGGCCTTGAAGATTCCCACAAAGCCTCTGGATGCCATCGAAGTGCTATTGGAAGGGGCTACACGACAGGTTGACCTCGGCAAAATCGGAGAGCACTATTTCGATACAATTGCAACGTGTGGGTATGATGCTGAGGTGAGTCGTCGCGTTACAGAGGAGGGCGCGCCTTTTTCCGGGACCGCTTCTTATGTCTATACAGCAATCACGACGCTTTTTCGTTATCGACCGCCTGCGGCTCGCCTTGAAGGGGACTTCGGCTCCTACGAAGGTGAGATTCTTCTGACTGCCACCGGCATCACGGCTAGTTATGGCGGTGGGATGAAAATCGTGCCGGAGGCAATTATAGATGACGGGTTGTTTGATGTATGTATTATTGAACCTGTTCCCCGTCGAACCGTGTTGCGCTTGCTTTTCACCCTTTTCTGGGGAGGACATGCCGGACATCGCGCGGTCCAGATGCACCGCACCAAATCGCTGACCATCGAAACCGATCCGCCCATACTCCTTTACGCAGACGGAGAGCGGATCTGCTACACCCCCGTGACCGTTGAAATAATTGAACGCGGTCTGACTGTTATCGCGCCCCCGGAGTTATATAATAAGTAGTAGGCATCTGCCGTATGCTGTCCCCCTCGAATCCTGAATATTCACACGGTATCAGCTTCCCTGACCGTCGTTCAGCAACCCGGGTTTTATGCAAATTTGGTTATTTCTAGTAGGTGTTGAGCAAGAAAATTCAACCTGCCGAAATTTACCACAATCGTTGTGCAGCAAGCCGTTCCTCATCTAGTTCCACCCCTAATCCAGGGCCTTCTGGAACGATGATATGTCCTTCTTCGTAGCGCACCTGTTTCTTGACGACCTGTTCGTAATAAACCAATGGACCCGCGGGATAGCACGGGAAATCTAGGTTGGGCATCGCCGCAGCGAGATGCGCCCGCGCTGCGGTGCCGATGGAGAGTTCTACAGTGCTGCCCAATAATGTTTTGATGCCGAAGAATTCAGCCAACCCAAATGTTTTTTGACAGGCAGTCATCCCCGAATAACCCACGCCGAGATTGAAAATATCTACCGCTTCGTGCCGCGCTAGCCGAACAGCTACAGGGGCTTCTGATGCATGCTCGCTGATCGGCACATCTACCGCTTGTTTCACCGCGATAAAGTCCTCGACAGAGGCAGCCTGACGCCCTTTGACAGGGGATTCAACAAGATTCGGCTTGAAGGCGGCGAAACGACGAATAATATCAATCGCTGTTTCCACCTCAAAGCGTCCGCTGGCGTCTAGGGCATTAATCTCGACGCCGTTTCCCCAACGCTTCCGTAGCTCAGAGAGGAAACGTTCGTCCAGCGTCGGGGCGGCACCAAAATAGTAGCGGATTGTCGGATGGCCTCGGTCTTGCAATTTTTCGATGCGCTGCAAATTCGCTGCTATATCCGCTTCAATCTGGCATGGAGCAAGGGGATAGGCGAAAGGAATCTGTTCGCGGTATTTGCCACCAAACAGTTGGTAGAGGGGCACATCCAGTATCCTACCGATGGCATCGTGTAGCGCGATGTCAATCCCTGCGAGGACCTGATGCTCCCATTCCTGTTGTTCTAGATTCGCTTGAATCGCTGTCAGGTCAAACGGGCTGCGTCCGACAAGCAACGGTTCTAGCCGAGCAGCTAACCCGTTAACCGCCGCCGGGGTAAGATCAAAGTTGACATCCGACATCTCACCTAAGCCCGTGATGTCGGCATCGGTTTGCAGCCGGACGATGACGTGATGGGAGATTGCCTTCTCTGAATCAGAAGGACAGGTTCGCCCCATTTCGCGGGTTGAGTAGATTGGAATCAATTCAATATTTGTAATCTTCATATTTTCTCCTAGTTATGTGAGGGAGGCTCATAAAGTAGTCGGCACGCTCCACCTGCCGTAAACCCCACAACCGCTACGGCATATTGCGCGGTATCGTCGCTTTCAACAAGCGGCCTGGCGAAGTTATCTACCAGATTACTAATGAACTGGCAAGCTGTACGACCGAGGGGACTGAGGGGGGTAGCCTCCCCCCGCTTGCGGAGGGCCTAAGGGTTGTCAGCCTCCCCCTGCTTGCGGGGGGACTGAGGGGGGTAATCCTCGGTACTATACCAAATTAGTATTGAAACTATACTGATTATAGCATATAATAATGGACGATTCATCAACAAATACGATACCCAATTGATACTGAAATGCTATATAATAGGAGGTTCAGGGATATGCAAACAACATACCGACCGAACAGAGACGCGTTGGGAGAAGCAATTGACATCTACCGCGATGCCATGCGACCGTTCATCATCCGGCAATTGAGGCGAGTTCCAGGGGCAAGCGTTCAGGAGCTAATTGAGCGTGGGTTGGGAGATCGACAGATAGATGAATTTTACCGGAGACTGGATCAAAACGATGGTGTTGAATCCGCAATTGACCTCAACCATTTCCCGCAAGTGTTCCGTGAAAATTGGCGTGCTGCCTTCGCACAGCATTTCAAGGACGATCTGACTGTCCAGAACACGTTATGGGTAATAAATAAAGCTCGAAATCAGGTCGCACATCCGGGCAATCAAGACATAGACGCCGAATATACTAAGGCGCGCCTGTATGACATCGCCGATCTGCTCGGACGGATTAATGCGCCAGCTGAGAAGAACAAGGTAGAAGCTATTCGGGACGCGCTCTCTAGCAATACGGTGGACACAATGGTGACCACTACCCTATTGTCAAATGTAGCTGCCCAGACGCGGCCGACAGAAACAGGTGCCAGACAAGATAGCCCACAACCTCGTTCATCAAAGAATCTGGCACCGTGGCGTGACGTTATCCGCCCCAATAACGATGTCGCGCTCGGCACCTTTGAAGCGGCAGAGTTTGCAGCGGACCTTCAGCAGGTACACGACGGACGTGCCGACGCAACAGGATACGGTAATCCGGTCAGCTTCTTCAACCAAACCTACATCACCCCCGGCATCCGCAAACTATTGGTAAATACCTTCAGACGCTTAGGTGGTAACGGTGGGGACCCTGTTATACAGACAAAAACTGGGTTCGGCGGCGGGAAGACCCATAGTCTCATCGCGCTCTACCACCTCGTTAAGAGTAGCGATGCCCTCGTAAACCCGCCACCGAATAGTGAAGAACATCAACGCACCAGTGAGGAGATAAAAGACCTCATGCAGGAGGCGGCGTGGGACCCAGCCAACGGCATCCAACCCCGCGTCGCTGTGCTCGATGGCACCTTCCTCGCCGCAACTGATTCGACGGTAATAAAAGAGACCGGGGACCCCTTAAACACGCTGTGGGGCTTAATGGCTTACCAACTCGGTGGACAAGAAGCCTACGAGATTGTCGGTGAGGCAGCGCGGGAGGGCACCGCACCGGGGGGGAGTCAGCTCGACCAGCTCCTTGAACACGTTGGTCCATGCGTTATCCTTATGGATGAGCTGGTGGCATATGCACGGAACGCAGGCAATGCCAAAGACAACATCTATACCTTTATACAGAACCTTACCCAATCGGTGCGGAGGAGTAGAAACGCTGCCCTTGTGGTGACCCTGCCGGAGAGCGCGGTCGAAGCAGGGGCTGAGGGAGGGGCAGAAGCACTCAGCAGGCTTGATAGCATCTTGGGGCGCATCGAGGCTGTGTGGGAACCGCTAGAGGTGCATGAAACATTTGAAGTTGTCCGACGACGGCTCCTTGGACGCGTTAGGGATGAAGCAGCGCGGGACCGAGTCTGTGAAGCCTTCTCGCGGATGTACCGCAGCTCGCGCAGAGATTACCCTGAGGGGGTCAGCGAACCTCGTTATTTGGAACGCATGAAGGCGTGTTACCCCATCCACCCGGAGATATTTGATCGGCTCTATTCAGACTGGTCCTCTATTCCACGGTTTCAGCGCACACGCGCAGTACTTCGGATGATGGCGAACTGTATCAACCGCTTGTACCTTAGAGAGGACCCTTCTCCGCTGATTATGCCCTGCAATCTGCCCCTCAATGATCCCGAACTGGTAAACGAATTCCTCCCACTACTTGGTGGCGAGTGGCACCCGGTCCTGACAGAGATAGACAGTGATGGTTCTCGAACCGACAACATTGACAGAACCAACCAAAGATTCTCCAATATTGGGGGCGCGGCGCGACGGATTGCCCGGACTGTCTTTCTCGGTAGTGCCCCCACCGGTGCTGTGCGGGGCATTGATCCCCGCCAAATTCACCTTGGTGCTGTATTGCCCGGACAGGGGGTTTCGGTGTACAAAGAAGCACTCGGACAGATGGATGGCGCGTTGTATTACTTCTACAGCAGCGATAACAGGTACTATTTTCACGCAGAGGAGAACCTAAACAAGGTCGCCATCGACCGCGCCGATACACTCAGCGATAGGGAAGTGGAAGAGTCCATTATCGCCCAAATACAGGAGGCGGTCAGGGATTGGCGACACGTTACTGTTGTTGTCTGCCCGGAAAGTTCCGCGGAGGTGAAAGATTCAGAGGGCATGCAATTGGTTATCCTGCCCCCCAGCAAATTCCTGCGGACCCGTTCTAGCGGCAATGACACAGCCACACCGGCGGCGGAGGACATTATTCTAAACCGCGGAGACGCTCCCCGCATCCACAGGAACGCACTCCTCTTTTTGACAGCCAAGAACGACGAAATTCGCGCCCTGAAAAATAGTGTCAAAACGTATCTCGCTTGGGATTCTATCCTCAATGGCACCCGCCGCATTGCAAATCTCACAGGTAATCGCCACAGCCAAGCAGTCAACAGTCTGCGGCGTGCTGAAACGGAGGCGGACACCTTCCTCGTCAGGGCGTACCACTGGGCAATGGCACCATCACAGGAAACCCCACAGCGAGCGGATTACCAACTCTTCCCCTTATCAACAGATGCGGAGGAAACAGGTAACATCGTTGATAGCGCGTACCAGACATTCATCCAGGAGGAGATGCTGGTTAATGAAATTGCCCCCGCAGCCCTTGTGACCATGTTAGAGCAATATGTGTGGAGTAACCAGAATTACAGCGACCACATCGGCATAGATAATCTATGGGAACTGATGACGAGGAATGCCTACCTGCACCGCCTGAGAAACAGAGGCGTGCTACTAAAGTGCATCGCACAAGGGGTAGCGGAGGGCAGGTTCGGGTACGCTGAGGGCTACAACGATATAGAGTACCAGGGTCTATCCTTCAAGAAGCCGATGCCTAATCTCACAGATCCTGGTTCGGGATTGTTGGTCCACCCTGAAATGGCGAAACTCGTAATAAAGGAATGCCCCCCCATCGTTACCCCCGGTGCTACGCCCGACCTTGACTCCGACCCTTCGCCGGTAGAACCATCCCCTGACCCTACTCCCCCCCCGGCGGATCCGAAACGCATCATCGTAACGAAAACAATCCAAAACGACATCTCTCTCGACGACATCAACCTATTGCGCGACGAGATAATCCATAATCTGAGGGCAGCTAAGGGCTCCGTCACCATCGAAATTACCATTACGGCGAACAAGCCGGAAGGTTTTTCCGAAAGTACCGTCCGCGCCGTGCGCGAAAACAGTGCCCAACTCGGTCTGGACCTGGACACAGCCAACGATTAGAAACGAGGAATCTATATGACTACGCCAACGCAAACAGACCCACTGCAGCTCTCGGTTTCCAACTTCGGTCCCATCGCCAAGGCAGAGGTTGACCTGCGTCCGCTGACCGTGTTTGTAGGTCCAAGCAACACAGGGAAGTCCTACCTGGCAATCCTGATATATGCGCTGCACAGATTTTTTGACCGTTACCTTACTTACATGCCTTTTGGGTTTATGAAAATCCCCCCTACTCTTCGTAGAATCATCGAGGAGGAGCGGCTCTTCGATGGTGATAATGCCAAAAGGTTAGCTGACTGGATAAAAAGCGTATTGGTAGAGATGGAAGCCGAAAACCTGTCGGAGGCTCCCCCTATTCAATTGCCCGATTTTATGATGTCAACGGTTCATTCCTTATTTAGCCATTTGAGTGACTACAGCGAAGTCATCGCTGAGGAGATAGAACGGAGTTTCGGTATTGAAAGCACCACAAGGTTGATTCGCCACGGCAACAGGGCGGGGGCGAAGATTACCTTACGCTTCAAACCTTTTGCGTATGAACTAGCACTGAAAAGGGGTAGGCCTGAAGAATTAGTGACCTCAATTTCCAAAGAAACACCGTTGTATATTAATCCACATACTGAGCGAACAGAGTATATTCTCCAGTATATTCTCCCTAGCCTTCTGGGTGCCCTGAATATGGGTGCCCTGAATATCCTGGGTGATCTAAATATCTTGGTATCAGGAGATGACGACAGAGCAAGACAAGGTGTGGAATATCTCATAGAAGCATTTTTGAGTTGGATTCTTTCTGATGTTGTCAGTCCGCTGAACGATACCGCCCACTATCTTCCCACTGACCGCACCGGTGTGATGCACGCGCACCGTGTGGTCAGTGCTTCCTTGATTGAACGGGCACCGCGTGCGGGACTCCAGCGGGACACACCGTTGCCAGCACTTTCGGGGGTGCTCGCCGACTTTCTTAAACAACTGGTTGGACTCGGTGAGCCAAGCAGGCAGCACCACAACAACGGAAATCTCGCTGCAAACCTTGAACAGCACATCCTCAAAGGGGAAATCCATAGCGAAAACTCTGAGTCCGGCTATCCGATGTTTTCCTATCAACCGCAAGGATGGGGAGAAGATTTACCTCTGATGAATACGTCATCCATGGTATCGGAACTTGCACCGGTTGTCCTGTATCTACGGCACATCGTTCAACCCGGTGATGTGCTGATTATCGAAGAGCCGGAGTCGCACCTCCACCCGGCGATGCAGGTAGAATTCCTCCGTCAACTCGCGGCGGTTGTACACGCCGGCATCCGCGTCATTCTCACCACCCACAGCGAATGGGTGCTGGATGAGCTTGCCAACTTGGTGCGCCTGTCGGAACTCCCGAAAACACAGAGGAGAGGCATCGCAGGCGCGAACTTCGCGCTCAGTCGTGACCAAGTAGGCGTGTGGCTGTTTGAACCCAAGCAGCGCCCCAGGGGGTCTGTGGTGAAAGAAATCCCCTGCGATGTAGAATTTGGAGGTTTCCGGTCCGGCTTCGATGACGTTGCCCTCGGTACATATAACGACTATGCGGAAATATCCAATCGGATAGAACGGAGCGGCGTACATGGCAAATCTCGTTAACCAGATAAGGCAAAACCTCCCCGAAGAATGCTTTGCAAAAGGGGGGTTACGTAAAAAGGGGTGTTCCGTGCCCTTGAAAAATGCGCCGACGCCATCAATCACAATAGATATGGATAAGCCGGAAGCTCCGGGCGAACAGAACGAAACAAAATGCGACTACATTTTCATCGGAGGTTGTGATGACGTTTTTCTCGTGCCACTGGAGTTGAAGAGGGGCAAACTGGATGCCAGCGATGCCGTGAAGCAACTGCAAGCGGGGGCGAACATTGCCGCTGATTGTATTATTCCTAGTTGCGAGCGAGTTCAATTTGTGCCGGTTGCGGTCTGCGGCAAATTTCCCCGGGCCGAAAGAAATCGATTATTGAGGTCAAGCAGTCGCATTCGCTTCAGAGGCGAGCGGTTCAACATCCAGCTATTGAGGTGTGACCGCCCTCTGGTTGAAGTACTTCCCAAAGGGGGCTGAAAGGATGCGCTGGTCTTTGTCTTCTTATTACCCTTTCCTGTTCTACCCTTGGAGTTAAAATGACCGCTTACCGACGTAAACTGATTGAAGTAGACCTACCGTTAGACGACATCAACAGCGAATCCGCCCGTGAGAAATCCATCCGGCACGGCCATCCCTCCACATTGCATCTATGGTGGGCACGCCGTCCGTTGGCTGCTTGCCGCGCGGTCATCTTTGCTAGCATGGTGGACGACCCCTCCCACTGCCCCGATGAGTTCCCCACCGACCACGAGCAACATGCCGAGCGGGAACGACTCCACAATATCATCCGTCAGCTCGTCAAATGGGAAAGCACCGATGAGACCCAACTGGATGTGAAAACCCTCTTAGCAAACGCACGCTACGAAATTGCCCGCTCGGTGGCGCGTTCCCGAGGAGAAACAGCACCCACTGACCCTGTTGAAGTGTTGAAATACCTGCACGACCGTACGCTGCCGATATATGACCCCTTCGCCGGTGGGGGTTCTATCCCCCTCGAAGCACAACGGCTTGGACTGAAGTCCGTTGCTTCAGACCTCAATCCGGTGGCAGTCCTCATCAACAAGGCGTTGATTGAAATCCCGCCCAAGTTTCAGCATCTGCCTCCGGTCAATCCCGAAGCGGACCCCCTCGGCATATCTACGGGCAGAGGCAGAAACGCGCGGCGCGTCCCTTGGCGCGGTGTGTCCGGCCTTGCAGACGACATTCGCTACTACGGGGCATGGATGCGTGAGGCGGCGTTTAAGCGGATTGGCCCTCTTTACCCGAAGGTGAAACTCCCCGATGGCAGCGATGCGACTGTGATTGCATGGCTTTGGGCACGGACGGTCCCCTGTCCCAATCCCGCCTGCGGTGTCGAGCTGCCCCTTCTGAAAACCTTCCAACTCTCGAAAAAGCGAAACAACCAACACTGGATTAGGCCTGTCGTTGACTATGAGTCGAAGCGTGTCTCCTTTGTCGTGCAGGGCCACAGTGGTGGCGTCCCCGAAGATGGCACGGTGGGCCGCCACGGTGCCGTCTGTATCGCCTGCAACAGCGCGGCTCCGTTGTCTTATGTCCGTGAGCAGGCGAGGGCTGGCAACATGAGCGAGCAGATGACTGCCATCGTCGCTGAGGGGGATCGCAGACGGCTCTATGTATCACCGACCGACGAACATATCAAGGCAGCAATATCTGCCGAACCCGCGTGGCGACCGTCCCAAGCAATGCCAAATACGCCTACTTTGGTAAGTGGACGAGGGTTTGGTATTACCCATTGGCATCAACTTTTCACTGAGCGTCAACTCACTGCGCTGACCACGTTCAGTGACCTGCTAGAGGAGGTTGACGAATTAGTAACAGAACACGGGGGGGATGAGAAGTACACCAACTCTCTCCGAACCTATCTCGCTCTAGCCATCGGTAGAACCGCACATAGCGGGTCTAGCTTTGCAAGATGGGAAAACTCCCGCGACTCTGTCGCCGGAGTTTTTGCACGTCAAGCAATCCCAATGATGTGGGATTTTGGCGAATCCAATCCTTTCTGTAATGCCTCGCAGAACTGGATGGCTCAAATCGAGTGGGTAGCCAAAGTTGTCGAGCGATTGCCCGCAGCTGCAAACAACGGTGCCGTGCATCAGGCGGATGCCTCCACCACTATCCACGCCCAAGATGGGCCGGTCATCGTCACCGATCCACCCTACTACAACAACATTGACTATGCCGATCTGTCCGATTTCTTCTACGTGTGGCTGCGTCCCCTACTCCGCGACATTTACCCGGACCTGTTCGCCGGTATTCTGACCCCCAAAGCTGAGGAGATAACCGCAATCCCTTCCCGATTTGATGATCCCCGGCAGCGATTTGAGGACTTACTGAACAAGACACTCCAGTTAATACGAGAGCGATGCAGCCCGGAGTTTCCGTCCTCCATCTTCTACGCCTACAAACAGCAGGAGGAGGAGCGGGATGGTAGAACGTCCACCGGCTGGGAAACGATGCTGAATGCTATCGTGTCAACGGGTTTTGAGATAGTCGGCACCTGGCCCATGCGTACTGAGCTTTCCGCAAGATCAAACGCCTTGAATGCTAACTCACTAGCATCGTCTATTGTGCTGGTCTGTCGCCCGCGTCCCCGTGATGCCCCCGCCGCAACGCGCCGTCAATTTTTCAACGCCCTTGACAAAGAACTGCCCGCGGCACTCGACCAACTGACGCGAAAAGGGCACATCGCACCGACGGATCTGGCGCAAGCCGCTATCGGTCCGGGGATGCAGATTTACTCCCGTTACAGCGGTGTGGAGACTATCAGCGGCAAGTCGGTGTCGGTGCGGGAGGCGTTGGCAGCAATCAACCGCGCCATAGCGGATTACGACGAGCGTCAGGAGGGGGATCTGGATTTGGAGAGTCGGTTCTGTCTCGCCTGGCTCAAGCAGCACGGGTATGCGGAGGGTCCCTACGGTGACGCGGAGACGCTGGCACGCGCCAAGAATGTCACCATCAGGGGGTTGCAGCATTCTAACGGTCTACTCACCGCCAAAGGGGGGTGGGTCAAGCTACTGCCGCTCGATGCGTTTTCTGAAAGCGAGGAGTTGCCCCTCGGCGACACGACAGCGTGGGCGGGTTGTTTCCGGATGGCATACCACCTGAACCGTGAGGATGGCAGGGGTGTTGAAGGTGCAGCGCATGTCGGCAGGGAGATGAGGGGCAATGTTGAGTCTATCGAGCGGTTGGCACGCGTCCTCTACAACCACTACGACCGCACGGGGGATTCCCAGAACGCTGTTATTTTCAATAACCTCGTCACGGAGTGGGAACAGATTCAGAAGCAGATGACAGCGGACAGACAGATCGACATGCCGATTTAACCCCCCCTGACCCCCCGCAAGCAGGGGGGAATAGAAGGAAGGGTGCAAGTGGCGGGTAAAGTACCTCCCTAACCCTCCCGCAAGCAGGGGGAAACCCGATTCCATACGTGAGCATGTCCGTCTATCGGCTTGTGCAATTGACGATTACCGTGATGGCTGTCCATTTTGAATGGGAACGGATTCAGCAGCAGATGACAGCGGACAGACAGGACAGACAGATCGACATGCCGATTTAGTGCCCCGTCAAAGAAACCGAATTAAAAAAACTCGTTTCTCTAATCAGTTATATCAATATGTATACATATTATACATATCACACCTAATATGTATAATAATTGGCAAAAACTATACATATTGAAGGGGACAACAATCGTTGTCCCGTACCGAAAGATGGTAGAATATGGCAACGCGGGCCCGATTGGATCCAAATACCCCATGGAATGACATTCCTGAACTTCCACCGGCCGCGGACATCGAATCGCGGGACATACTCAGAGCGTGCATTTCGGCGCATTCGGAGCTTACTAGAGCAAACGCCTTGGTAAAGATGCTACCAAATGAAGCAGTCCTGGTCCACACATTACCACTTCAGGAGGCACGCAAGAGTTCGGAAATCGAAAACATCGTCACTACGAACGATGAATTGTATCGAGCGATGACTTCTAACAAAGCCCCAATGAGCCCTGCTACTAAAGAGGTGCTGCGCTACCGCGAGGCATTGTGGGAAGGCCTCACTATCCTAAACAATCGTTCCATTCTGAATACACCGCTCCTTGAGCGGATTTGCTCAAATATTCGGGGTGTAGAGATGCCTGTGCGTAGATCTCAGGTGAGGATTGTCAATCCAATTACACGGGAGCTCATCTATACGCCCCCCACCGGATATGAGAAACTTATCAGATTGTTAACCAACCTTGAGCACTTCATCAATGACAATAGTGACGAACTCCAACCCCTTGTCAAACTAGCAGTGATACACTATCAATTTGAAGCGATACACCCCTTTACAGACGGAAACGGACGGACAGGCCGCATACTCAACATCCTCTACCTGATACATCAAGGGCTGCTAGATGTACCGATACTTTACCTGAGCCGTTTCTTTATTCAAAGGCGATCTGAGTATTACCGTTACCTACGCAAAGTCACGGAAGACGGAAAATGGCAGCAGTGGATACTCTACATGTTGGAAGCGGTGACACAGACAGCACGAGACACTGCACGCAGGATAGAAGTAATTAATGTCCTTATCAACGACGTAATTACAAAGGCACGTGGCAAAGCGAAAGCCATTGAACGCGAAGGATTTATTGACCTACTATTTAAGTGGCCTTATTGCAAAATTAGTATTGTCCAGAACGAATTGGACTGTAGCCGCCTTACAGCCACAAAATACTTGAATGAAATAGCGGAACTCGGGTTGCTCGAACGCTTGAAGATTGGACGAGAGTACTATTACATCAACACAGGCCTGATGGAATTGCTGTCAGAGTGAGATTGCGGCGGAGACCACAAGCGGGAGCGAAAAACCAAGTTGGAGTTTGCTTGTTTCTTGAGTGTGGCTGGAATCATGTCCAACATACCTTACAGTTAACCTACCTTGATGCAAAGGAGTCTATCCAAGATCAATATGTATACATATTATACATATCCCACCTAATATGTATAATAATTTCCAAAAATTATACATATTGAAGGGGGGTAGGTTGGGTTGAACGGGTTAAAGTGAATCCATATCAAGGACAATAGGAGGGCTGCCTTTCAACAACACGGTTTTATAGATAGATACGGTGAACCCCACCCCTCCATCTAAGAAAAAAAGGTTCGTAGGGAACGCAGATCTGTGTTCCCTGCTATCTAACAATTCATGCCCAACACACCTTACCGTTACCTCACCCCATTTTCCGTGAAGTACCGACTAGAGCGCGAGCGGCAGCCATTTACCCGGGAGGCAGTGCGGCAGCTACCAAGAGATCAGTGCGGCTTATATGCTTTGTGGCTTCCAACGAGCACGGAGGACGCGCCGGAATGTCTCTATGTCGGTCAGTCCACGACCTGCGTGCGCCGACGTTTGCTCCAGCATCTCTCGGACGAAGAGAATCCAAAACTTCGGCGGCAGCTCCGCATGTTCCGTGACTACGTCCAATTTTCGGTGGTATTCACGGAGGAGCGACAAGAGACACTAGCGTTGGAGACGACGCTGATTCGAGAGCTGCAACCTGAAACGAACCGGTATAAGTTGAAGCCCCGCGAAGACTAAGAATGACCCGATGAACTCTTGAACTTAACAGACTCACCAGCTTGCACCATCGGAGAAAAAGCCCCTATCTAATTATTGCGTTAATCAATCCGTTCACCGACTTTCCCATTCACCAGCAGACGGATAGAACGTCCAAATGTATGGACGAACAATTTTCCCTTCTCTTGAAGATGCCATCTTTCCAACAGACAGTCGTCGAACGATCGCACATCAATTTCAATCGCATCATCAAAAATCCTCACTTTCAGATCCTCAACAATCGATTTGTGCTGATGGTCTAAGGCATCAGCAATCCGCAAAATAGCAGCCAACCGGGTCACCTGTTCCTTTTCAGTATACGAAAGGCTTTGAAAATGAAAATGCGAGGATTTGTGGGGGTTGGGGAATGCTTTGCGATGATAGCGGGCAATGTTGGCAACCAGTTCAAGCTGTTTTTCATTGAGTCCAACAATCTCCGAATTTCGTATCAGGTAGTAGGAGTGTTTGTGATGTGACAATGGGTTGACATGGCCGCCGATTTCATGAAGTGCTGCAGCCACACTCAGGAGCAGCCTCGACTCTGAAGACAAACGATGAATCGGTTGCAGTTGATCAAACAGCAACTCTGCCAAATAACGAACCTGTTTGGCGTGTCCCAAATGGAAGTGATACTTGTTGCCAAGGGCCATCGCCGCCTTGATAATCTCCGCTTCTTCGGAGGTCACGTCCCATGAGTTCCGATGGCGATCTGCCATCTCAGCAAGTAACCCATCCTTGAGTCCGACGTTGGCGGTATAAAGCCCCCTCGCCCCAATGACATTGCTCACTACCTCCGTGAGAACGAGACCCGCTGGCAAAATAACGTCAGCACGGTCCGGCTCCATACCGTAGCGTTCCATGCGTTCCTGCACACTGAGTCTCGAAATCTCTCTGACAAAGCGTTGGAAATCCCGTAGTGGGATGAAACGAACGTCTCTGGGAAACTCGTTGTTATCCGGATCCAGAACACCCAACTGCCTTCCGAGTGCTTCGACATTTCCGCCGGTACCGAGCACCAAATCGATTTCGTGTTTGTTGATGGCGTCTAGTGTGGTTTCGAGCAGCTGCTCCATATATGCCCTGAGCAACAGAATCTGTAAGTCTGAAATAGTATCCGTTCGTAGGAAGGTCTCTTGCAGCCTTACAGTTCCTAACCGAAGACTGTTGGAGTAAATAATTGAGCCGTGATCGATGACGTCGAATTCAACACTCCCGCCGCCGATGTCGATGACCAGGGCGACCTTATTCTGCAAATCGATTTTGCGAGTGACCGCGAGTTGGACGAGGCGGGCTTCTTCACCGCCGGAGATACGTTCCAACTGTACACCGGAGCTATTGTAGATACGGTTTACGAGGTTGTCACCATTGATGGCTTCGCGTGTTGCACTGGTCGCAATTGCGCGCGTGGTATGGACCTTCATCTTATTGATGATTTCACGAAATTCACCAAATGCCTCGATTGCTTTTTCGATCACATTATCGTTTAGGAACCCGGTCAAGAAAACCTCGTGTCCCAAACGGACGGGTGCTCGGTGCTGATAGACCGCCTCAACAGTCCCATCAGTTTTTACTTCAACAATCTTTAGCCGAATCGCGTTGGATCCAACATCGATTGCGGCAAGTGTAGCACTTTCCATATTCTCTCCTCACGTCTATATATGGTAAAATATTAGAGTATTCCATAGCCGGTTGTCAAGTTAAGAATTTTGAGGGGTGCTCATAAATAGTCCGTCGGTTGGGCCGAACGAGGAATCCCCGAATAACATCATGAGTTCGTTAGTTTTAAGAGAGTTTTTGTATCAACTCTAAAATAAGGAGGGGGCTATCAAATGCAGAACCTAATTATAAAGGGGGACAATATCAAGGGGCTTGAATACCTGCTGAGGAAGGTAAGATTAAAAGGTAGGATTGATTTGGTCTACATAGACCCTCCCTTTGCGACCAACAGTAATTTTACAATTACGGATGAAAGAGCATCTACTGTAAGTAATTCCCGAAAAGGTGATGTCGCTTATTCTGATAAGCGCACCGGAAAGGACTTTATTGAATTTTTAAGAGAGAGATTACTTCTACTCAAAGAGTTACTATCGGATAAAGGTTCTATTTATCTTCATATCGATTATAAAATCGGACATTATGTAAAAGTTATGATGGATGAAGTTTTTGGGATAAATAATTTCAGGAATGACATTACCAGAATAAAGTGTAATCCAAAGAACTTTAAGCGGGTAGGATACGGAAATATAAAGGACCTTATTTTATTCTATTCTAAATCGCTACAACCTATATGGAATGAACCGAAAGAACCGTATACAGAAAAAGACCTAGCGCGGTTATATCCCAAAGTGAAAAGGGGAAGAAGATATACAACTGTACCGCTCCATGCCCCAGGCGAGACAGAAAACGGTAAATCAAGCCAAGCATTCAAAGGCTTATTTCCTCCGAAGGGGCGCCACTGGCGAACAGATGTGGAAACCTTAGAAAGATGGGATGAAGAAGGGCTGATAGAATGGTCATCGACGGGAAACCCCAGGAAAAGAATCTTTGCGGATCAGCAAGCGGGTAAAAGAGTGCAGGATATTTGGGAGTATAAAGACCCTCAATCCCCAACTTATCCAACAGAAAAGAATCCGAACTTGTTAGACCGAATCATTAAAACTTCTTCTAATCCTGAAAGTATTGTTTTAGATTGTTTTTGTGGTTCTGGGACGACCGTGAAATCTGCACATTTACTAGGTAGAAACTGGATAGGTATAGACCAATCAGAACATGCCATAAAAGCAACACTCCATAAGTTAAATACAATTAAGGACCGCTTGCCCACTCCTCAGTATGAATTTATCGATATTTGAAAGGAGGTGAGTCTAATGATTGATGATACAACGAGCGGTGAACCCAAGAAAGGTTATAGCGTCAAGCGCGCAGCGAGCACCGTTTGAGCCAATAAATGTTATTTACGCAAGCTACGAGGATAATATAGACGAAATCAACAGCCGGACCCGTAACATTTTTGACAACTTAGGCAAGCATATCCAGCCCCGCAGCCAAGCCCCACCCGCAGCGTTTTCATTGCAAAAAATCTGTGAGGCAAGGCTGGCAAAACGACTCATCATTGACCCCCTATCGGCGGGCTTCTATGGGGATGAAAATGGCAAAGGCATGTCGTATGAAATTTCCGTCTACCCAACTTAAACCGAGAGGATAAAATCTAACTCCGTCTCACCTCCAAAGATCTTATGCTTTTCCAATCCTTCTCTTACTGGCTCTGGTTTGCTGCATTGACGCTCCTCGCGTTGATTCTTGCAAACACTCCCCTGTTTAATCTCCTCGCGTTTGAATTTTGTGCGATTCTTGCTTTCGGGGTTTCATTCGCAGGGGCGCATACTGCTGTGACGGGTGTAGGCTATCTGAGACATCGCACACAATCTCTGAGAGGCACTGCCGCTCAGAGGGTTATGTCGGTTTTCTGGCGAACGTTTGGGATCAACCTGACATTGCTGGTCGCACCGTTAATCATCATTTTGTTGAATGCGTTCCGCGTCAAAAATTGCGATTTCTTGGAGGGGTTCGTTTTCTTTCTCCTCTTGCCTGTGGTCAGTTGTGTTTATGCCACTGCTTTGGGCGTGTTCTTCGGGTTATGGTTGAAGCGACGTTGGACGGCCTATCTCGCTTATATCGCTTATATCTTTGCCACACTCCTGGCCCTCGCCTACAACCTCATCTTTCACCCGCCTGTCTTCGGCTATCATTCAACCTTTGGCTACTTTCCCGGACCCATCTATGACGAGCGTATCGTGATATCCGGCACCCTGCTAATCGCACGCGGAACAACACTGCTGTTGGGTTGGATTTTTCTATCGTTTGCAATCAACACATTGGAGATTGGCAGGCATACCCGATTGGAGCCAACCCTCTATTGGCGAAAACTTTACCGATTCAAACCGCGATTTGCGGATTTGAATCATCGAATTCGCCTCATTGCGCTAATAATCCTGTTTGGGTTGATTTGCCTATTTCGCGGAGAGCTGGGGTTGCGTCCAACGCGAGGATATATTGAGAACAAATTAGGTGGACTGAAGGAGACAGCGCATTTCAAAATCTACTACGAGCAGGGTTCGCCGGTTGAAAAGGAGATGGAATGGATTGCCCAAGATCACGAGTTTCGCTATGCACAGTTGATCCGCTATTTCCAGATACAGCCCACCCAGAAGGTTCAATCCTATATCTACACTTCGCCTGCACAGAAAAAGCGACTCGTAGGGGCAGGGGGCACATCAATTGAAGATCCGCTTGGGTACGGCTTTCATATCAACTACGAGGATTTCCCCCATCCAGTCATGAAACATGAGTTAGCACACGCTTTGACAGCGGACTGGCATCCGATTCTGAAGGTCAGTCTCTCAATCGGGCTGCATGAAGGGATTGCTGTCGCCGCGGATTGGGATGAAGGGAAATTGACAGCGCATCAGTGGAGTCAGGCGATGCAACAGTTGAGAATTGCCCCGAAGATGAACCAGATCATGGGGCTCGGTTTTTGGGCGCAAGCCTCGTCGCAGAGTTATACGTTGGCGGGTTCTTTTGTGCGCTTTCTCATTGACAGGTATGGGATTGAAAAAGCCAAGCGTGTCTTTCCAACCGGGAATTTCAAGGAGGTTTACAATAAATCCCTCGTAAAACTTGAGGGGGATTGGAAGGAATTTCTGGAAACGGCTACACTGACGGAAACAGATTTAGTTATTGCGGAGCATCGTTTCAAGCGTCCCAGTATCTTCCAAAAACCGTGCGCCCATGAGATTGCTCAGCTCTCTTCGGACGCGTGGCGAGCGTATCAGCAAACAAATATGAGCGCGGCAATTCGGCTGTTTGAACAGATATACCAATTTGATCCGGACAATCCACGCCATCTGCGAGGGCTTATGTACGCTTACTATCAAATGGAAGATTATCCGTCAACCTTAGAGTGGGCATCGAATATCATCGCACACCCACAAGCCAGTGTAGGTCGGGTTGCGGAGGCGAAAAATGTAGAAGGAAATGTCTATTGGCAGCAAGGAGGGCGTGAGGAGGCTCGTTCACGCTATCAGGAGGTGTTCATGCTTCACACTTCTGACTCCCTCGGCCGGGAAGTACAAGCCAAGCTCGCAACACTTGCCCTCGATTCCCCCAATATAGAGAATAGAATCAGGCAAGCCCTCATCAGCCAGTTATCAAGCAGACTCAGGATGACACTGCTTCACGAGGTAATCAATGCGTTGCCGGAGTGGGGGTTGGGGCATTATCTCATTGGACGGCAGCTCTATTTTGATCAGGAGTACGCCACATCAAATCAGTATCTGTCAAAAGCCGCTACATTGGGTCTACCACACCAGAATCTAGCGATTGAAAATATGAGGCTCATCGGTGTAAACTTCTATAGGCTTGGACAATATGAGGAGGCTGTTGAGCAGTTTCGCCGAATTGCCGCCAATAATGCGCTGTCCCTCGGCACCATTAACAGAGCAAAGGATTGGATTGAACGGTGCGAATGGACAATTGAGCAATTGAGTCAATCAGCAGATTAACAAACACGCCAAAATGGGAAAGTGCTCTGAATACACGGTATCCATTTCACTTACGCGTCCCAACTGGCGATAAAGGCCTCCACATCGAAATTGGCAGGCATGTCAGTCAGCATGTACCGGTCTTGCCGAGACTCCAATTTGGGAACAGACCGGTCTATCTCCTCCTGAATTTTGTTGTAAAGCGTCCGAAACCGACCCCAGAGGAGGTCGGCTTCTTCTTCTGAGAAACGACGAGAAAAATCTTCAAAAAGATAGAAGTTGAGCCGGTGCTCCGAAATAGCCTCCACACGCTCCTCGAACGGTAGATTGGCGACATCAGGTTGTTTCAATGTGCGTGTTTTTTCCACCAACTTTGATAGATATACCACGCATACCATCCGCCATGCTTCGCCGGGATGGAGTATTGCGAGGCCATTGCGGAAAGTCTCCGCGTCTTTGGCCAGGATGGCGCGGAAAGTGGATTCAATTACATCGCATTGCTGTTCATGCAGTTGATAGAAGTGTTCAAACCGCTCTCGCGTCTTTTGGGGCATACGCTTCGTAAAATCCGGATGCCAGTAAAAGTGGTTAACCAACGGATAAACAGGACCGCCGAAAGAGCGATAGCCGAGATGCACAGTCCGCCGTAACTTCGCGCTGTAGTTACTCCCCCAATGCAACATCATGTGGATATAGACGATACCGTCCCCCGCTTTCAGCTCCACCGGCACACCACCCGGAATCGGTTCACGCCCGTTTGTTGCCAAGTGTTGATTTTCCGCTTCTGTGTTCGGACGTTTATGGCTTTTCGGTACGACCCAAAACACGCTGTCATCATAAAGTGGGATATTCCATTGGACATAACCCGGCGCGTTTTGGATCACATCCATCTGCATACCCCGTAGCGGTGCCTGCCCAACGGGATCAATGTCACGATGCCAGCTAGCCGGGCCGTGGTCTTGCACCGGGCTGCACATCAGTGCCATCAGTGTTGGAGAAGCCTCCTGTGCCTGCATCAGTTGTCGGCTGACCCCCAAAGTATTTTCGTGTAGGCAAAACTCCACTGCTTTGGCGGTTATCTCATCGGCGACACTATCGAAGAACACACGCGGTTGTGCCGCAGTTTCCCAGTAACCTCCCGGTGGGTCATCGGGTTTGCGTTCTTGCGCCCAAATCCGCTTCTGTCGCTCCACTAGCGTTTCAAAACAGGCCCGCAGTTCATCTAACTGTCCCGGTGGGATAACCTCACGTAGGATGATATAGCCGTGGTCGAGCAACTGTTGTGGATTGACTTGCATACCTAGTCTCCCTTTCATTTCAACTTTATCAATTCTGCTCGGCTTCGATAGATATAGCCGCACCCCCCTCAGTCCCCCCGCAAGCAGGGGGAAGAGGAACGCAGAGACGAGAAATCGAGAGAAGCGGCTTCCCGTTTTCCCCTTCGTCAGAGAAGGGGGATTCGTTTCTTCGTTCTTCTGCCGATGAAATGGTGAATCCCCGATGCCGTAAGCATTCCCTTTAGAGGGTAACGGCATCGGGCCTTGCGCCTCTCCCTGCTAAATACCCTGTGGGTTGCCCCCTAAGCCCCCCTCAGTCCCCCCGCCCGCGGGGCTGAGTGCACGCCTATTTCCCCTTGCTTGCGGGGGGCTAGGGGGGGTGATACCGTTTTCCCCCTTGCTTGCGGGGGGGATAGGGGGGGTGATACCCTGTGGGTTGCCTCCTAAGCCCCCCTCTATCCCCCCGCCCGCGGGGCTGAGTGCAAGCCTATTTCCCCCTTGCTTGCGGGGGGGATAGGGGGGGTGATACCCTGTGGGTTGCCTCCTAAGCCCCCCTCTATCCCCCCGCCCGCGGGGCTGAGTGCAAGCCTATTTCCCCCTTGCTTGCGGGGGGGATAGGGGGGGTGATACCCTGTGGGTTGCCCCCTAAGCCCCCCTCTATCCCCCCGCCCGCGGGGCTGAGTGCAAGCCTATTTCCCCCTTGCTTGCGGGGGGGATAGGGGGGGGGATACCGATGAAATCGTGAATCCCCGATGCCGTAAGCATTCCCTTGGGAGGGTAACGGCCTCGGGGCTTGCGCCTCTCCGTGCTAAATACCCTGTGGGTTGCCTCCTAAGCCCCCCTCTATCCCCCCGCCCGCGGGGCTGAGTGCAAGGCTATTTCCCCCTTGCTTGCGGGGGGGATAGGGGGGGTGATACCCTGTGGGTTGCCTCCTAAGCCCCCCTCTATCCCCTCGCCTGCGTGGCTGAGTGCAAGCCTATTTCCCCCCTGCTTGCGGGGGGGCTAGGGGGGGTGATACCATCGTTTGTCCTCCTTATCGTCTGACAGGTACCCGGTTGATATACGCTTTAGTGATGTCAATAATGAGCGCAATATCGTGGCGTGCGTCTACGATTGAAGAGCGTGAGGGAATGCCGTGGGTGATGCACTTGCGGAAGTGGCGCAGCTCACGGGTGAAGCCACTTTCCCACGGGATGGCTGGCTCCTTGTAGAAACTGTTTCCCTCCGCATCGATGCCCTGTACGATTAGCTTTGTGAGAACCCGACGCGAAAAACCGGTTGGGTAGGAGAGGATAACGCGCTTGGCTTCGCTGTATATCTCAAGGGTCTGCTTGAAATCCCACAACTTGTTGAGATCAACTCGGCTGACGACACAACGTGCCCCGTTAGGATATTCTAAGATAGTCGTTATAGCTCGGCTGTCATTCCAGATCTCCGTGCTGATGACTGCGCTCGGAACACCTAGCATGGTTCGTAGACTGTAGAGGTCGTGGATGAGGCCATAAGCGATGCCGCAGGATTCAGCAGCCTCAAAGAGGGCCCCAAAGGCTTCGCGCCGCGCGGCTCTAGATGCTTCTTGCCGTTCCTCCATGACATCGGGCGGTAGGTCATTGAACCGCTTAACCTTGAAGTGGCTCAAGTGAAGTTCATTGCTTGGATGCAGGTGGTTAGTCTGCACAAATTTGACCTCGTCCATGGTATCGACTTCACGTTTCGCTAGCTCAAAGGCGGGTTCGTATACCTTCATGTATCCTGCTTGACCAACCTTCCCCGATTTTTGCGCCGCATCAATCATCGCATCGGCTTCCTGCAAGGAGGTGCAGATAGGCTTCTCGATGAAAACATGCTTTCCTGCTTCAAACGCTTGCACCGCTGCCTCCGTCTTGGGATCTGTGTGGCAGAGCAGGACCGCGTCAATGTCCGCTGCTAGCATGTCCCGAATATCGGTCACATATTTGGGAACCTTGAACCTTCGGGCTACATATTCTGCCTGTCCGGGTGATACGTCGCAAACGATGGGTACTTCAAATTCATCGTCAAGTTCAAGCAGATTGGGAAGATGCTGGACTTGGGCGATTGCACCGCATCCGACAACGCCAATTCGTACGAGTGACATAGTATTTCCCTCCGTTTTTCAGGGCTTTAACGGTAGGTGTGAAGCGATCCTGCTCGCGGGGCGAGCGTGTTCCACTCTGCCGCCAATTCATTGACCTTTTTGAAGGTCTCCAACAAAGGTTCCCACATAACATTTCGGATCTCAGCAGCAGCTTTCTCATCCCCTGCCGCCAACGCCTGTTTGAGAGCAGCCGCCATCTGCCCCTGTATCTGGGCACTGTTCTGCGCCATATCTGCTACTGACCGCGCTATATCAACGTGGTGATCAATAAGGGCATCAATCGGCGTGGTAGAATCCGTCTCTGTGTCATAATCGCTGGACGGTCTGAATTGGGGAGCGAGTCGTTCTCCGTCGTCAGAATACTGGGTATGGGTCGGCTGGATGTGGGGTGTCACCGAGAGGTACATATACACAGGCTCGTCCCCAAGGACCCGCACTGAATGAGGTTCGTCCGCGAGGGCGTAACACATTTGCCCGGGCCCTAGCTCTTTGGTTTCGCCGCTAATCCTGAACTCCACTCGTCCAGACAAAATGATAAAAATCTCGTGTCCGAGATCGTGGGTGTGAAACTTATCAAGCGATCCCGGTCCTGGCTCCATGCGACAAAAACGGGCCCGTATCTGCGGAGTCACCAAGATATTGCGGATGTCCTTGCGGCAATCATAGACAGTGAAACCCATAGTTCTCTCCTCCTTAAAATGGCCGGTTGATTGAAAAAATTCTAATTTACGGATGTATCAAGTCCGAGCTCGGCATCAATGTCCGCTTGATACTGCCGGACCTCACCGGACAGTACGCTTTCCATACTCACGGAGTGTTTAACCAAAGCAGATTCGTATGCCCCAACTATTGCCGCAACCGCTTTCATGCCACCGTCACCGTCCACTTCGGGACGTGTCCCCGTGCGAATTGCCTCGCCGAAGTCGTGGTATTCAATGGCTAAATGTTTGGCGTCAACCGCGAAGGCGGAAACGGCTGCATCTGCCGGAGGTTCGTATTCGACACCCTGCTTGCCAAAAAGGCGCTCGGTTATTTCGTTGAGTTCAAATTGAGGTAGAAGCCGCAGAATTTCTTTCCCTTTCAGTTCCCGTCCTTCTAAACGCAGCACAACTGGGTTGCCGTTACGTTCTCCGGGGGCGTACACAGCTCCCCAGCGACCGTGAACACTGCGCTCCCAGCCTTGACTGCCACGCCCTCCACCGACATACGACAGTTGAACGATAGCTCCTGATGCCATTGTGTACAGCGCAATGACTGAATCTTCGCCGGTGGCTTCAACGGTTTCCGGGTAAGTTTTGGCGCGTTCCCGATAGGAAACTAGCGGATGGGCAGCGTGGTCTGGCTTGCGGCGCACAGGTTCAACAATAAGCCCCCGACCAAAAATCTGGCTGTATTCACCCATGTAGTAGCGGATGATGTCGGCGTAATGAACCCCCATATCCAAACCGATCGCGCCTTTCTCCTTAAGGTGTCGCCAAGGGGTGATTGCCATGGTATCATCGCCGCCGAGAGAGGTCTGGATCATAAGGTACGGATCGCCAAGCAGCCCGTGATCGATAATCGCTCGCACCAATCGGTTAGGTGTGTCCCGGCGATAATTTTCCGCCGTTGCGAGTATGGCACCACTATACTGGGCGGCATCAATCATCGCTTGACAGGCACGTACCGTAATGCCCAATGGCTTTTCAACTATCGTATGCTTCCCCGCCTCAAGTGCCGGTACACCGACCTCGTGATGGGTCGAACCGTCAGTGACCACGTCCACCGCTGCGATATTCGGGTGGGTGATGACCTGATCTAAATCATTGAAAACCATAGGTCTTCTGCCAAGCAGGTGCTCGGCTTCGTTCGCCACTAATTCTGCGTTCTCCGGTCGAATATCACAGACAGCTACCAAATCGAGATTACCGATACCACTATCTTTGAGCTCTTTATAGCCCATGACATGGCGATGCCCCATGCCACCACAACCTACTAGGCAGATTGGAACCTTTTCCATTGTGATCTCCTTGCTATAATTTTTTCTTTAATCTGCAATATCCATATTTGAAGGGGCAGCGCGTTAAAAGCAGTATCGTGGGTAGCAATCTTGGACGTGATGGGCTGAGCAATCAGGGAGAGAAGCAGTGGTGAGTTAAAAAACTGACAACATGCCCTTGGGAACGAAGCCATAATAGGACCCTTCTCGCCAACCTGAACAAAACAAACAGGTCGAGGATCATTTTTTAGATGCCTATTACGAATCTATTGATGCGGCTTCCAACTGAGCGTACTGTCCACTGTAGAAGATAAGCGGCTGGCCATCATACGTCTCACCTGCAACAGGTTTGCCGATGAACATATCGTGATCCCCAGCGGGAGCTACCTCAATAACCCGACAATCCATATAAGCAAGAGCATCAACGAAAATGGGAGCCCCAGTTTCTGCCGCAGTCAGCTTTAGGTCTGAAAAATCCTTGGGGCCGGGTTTTGCAAACCGACGGGAAATATCTTCTTGGCCCTGCTTCAACACATTTATTGCGTAACACTGACCCTGTGTCAAGTGTCCGTGCATATTGCTCTGGCGGTCTACGGAAACCACAATTAGCGGTGGATCGAGCGACAGAGACATGACAGCGTTTGCCGTCATGCCCGAAATTTGCTCGCCATACCGTGTTGTAACGACCGTAACGCCTGTTGCAAAGCGGCCCATAATCTGCCTTTGGAGCATCGGATCAAACGCCATCATTCTTCTCCTTGTCTGCGCTTAAATTGTTGGCAGCGCAGGGACAACCTCTTTCGCTAGCAACTCTTGGGAACGTCTCCACGTGGTTCTGTCATCCCAGTCATGTGTAATCATCAGCAGTGTGCCAAATCCACCGGACTGCTCCCATATCTCCTCAAGACGACGGATACACTCAGCCACGTCACCGATGATACAGATGTTCTTGAGAACATATTCTGGGGTTACTTCGTCATCGGGGAAATCAGGGTCATGCTTCAGAATATTGAGCATATTTGCCTTCGTAAGAACAGTAATCAGGTAATCATACGCACCTATGAAGCTGCCGTTGATTGCGTGCTCCCATGCCTCCTCGGTTGATTCTCCGACAAAGATGCTGCGCGAGATGCGCCAGTCGGAACGATTAGGGGCGGGCAGTCCTGCATCCTCAGCACCGGCGCAATAAGTTTCCCAATGATTTTCAAGGGTTATGCCCGGCACTAGGTTCGTGCTTATGGGTATAAAACCGCGCTGTCCGGCTGTCCGGGCTGCCATAGAATTTCCTCTTACAATGCTCATGGCGACCGGCGGATGGGGTTTCTGGTAAGGCTGGAGCAGTACCCCAATTCCACGCTCGGGATCGAGAGTTTCCAGTTTTATATTCCAGAAATCCCCTTTGAATTCAAAAGGTGGATCGATTTGCCACAACTTGAGGATAGTGTCAATGGCCTCTATGGTCATCAGTCCTTGCGTTTTTGGGTCGGGTAGATCAAACAATCCCCAATCGGTCGCGACTCCGCCTTGTCCAAAGCCACAATTGAGACGGCCACGGGAGAGGTGATCAAGAAACGCGAGACGGACTGCGGTGTTGACCGGATGATGCTGCGGAATAATTGACACACCGGTACCGAGGCGGATGTGCTTCGTGCGAGGCAATACGTTGCCGATGAACACATCGTTAGATGGGATGGGTTCCCATGCGACCGTGTGGTGCTGGCCAACCCAGGCTTCGGTAAATCCCAACTCATCAGCGAGAACGATTAAATCAATGTCCTCTTCAAAACACTCCGTCCGGTCTTTCTCCGGGGGGTGCAGTGGCATCATAAAAGTGCCTAATTTCATTTTATGACCTCCCATAGTTGTATCTGTTGTGGCTGGATTACCGATTATCTCCAAGTTAGAAAACCCGATTGGATCAAAGACAGCTTCTGCGTCGCAACTGGTAAGATAGATTTCTCACACTCTTTTAGAAAATACCCTTCAGGAGAAACGCGATTACACTTAATTCCAACCGCAATCAGGATGCCGATAATCCACTTGTACGGTCCATCAATTTTGTTACTCAGTTGATCTACTCGTCCGTTGAGTTCCACGCGAACCCCTGCGACTTCCCTCCAATAGCTTCCAATTTAGTGAGTCAGTTCATCTCGCGTCTGATGCAGTTCCGTTCTAACGCTCTTAATGTGACCATTAATTCTGTACGGGTCTCATGAATCTGGCTCGTCAATTCAGTGTGCAATGCCTCTCGCTCGCGGTGTCCTTCTGCAGGGACACACCTAATTAGGACCTCAATTGTGCTCAATTGACGCTCAATATCTGCGAGACGTTGATCGTGCTGTTGCGGGGCTTATACCATAGTATCATTAGTATCATTTCCTCGCATAGAGATAGGTTCGCGATTTCTTGCGAAGGAAGCGTGGCACGTTTCCTAAATCGAATCCAATCCTGCCAGCTCACGGAAGCGATTAAGCGTTTTCAAGATTCCCTGTTCCATCGTATATTCGGGCGTGAACCCAACCTCTTGAGCGATTGGGATTGCATCGTAATCCCATGAAATTCCAAACACACCCGGCTCAACCGTAATCTGTGCGTCGGGTACCAGCTTCTTTAAGTAAGCTACGCCTTCCTTCACTGAACGGATCCCACCTTTGACGTTGAAAACGCGGGTCTTCGTCGCCGGACAGATGCAGGACATCACAATAGATCTGGACACATCTTCGACGTATTGCCAGTCTATTTCATCGTCGCCGAATGGAGAAACATAGGGTTGTCCGAGTGCGGCAGCTTCGATCATTTGCGTCGAAAACGAACTCATTCCCCGTGTTCGTCCGACGCCATAAACTGCGGTAAAGCGTAATCCTATTGTGTCTACACCGTAGTTGTTAAAATAGTGCGCTGCATACCTTTCGTTCATGGATTTACACGCCCCATAGACGAATTTTGGGTGATGTGGAGCATCATTTTTGATCTGTTGGTGATTATAATCTTCCGGTGATCCGAAGACTGCCACGCTACTTGCCCAGACAACCCGCTTGAGACCCAAGATTCGTGCTGCCTCAAACATATTAATTGTACCTTCACATACGATTTTCAGTGCTTGAGGGGGGTTAGCATCGCACGCTGGCACCTGCCACGATGCGAGATGGATAATCCGATCAATTTCGTTTTCTTGGACTGTTCGCAGCACATGCGGGAGGTCGGTAATGTCCCCTTGAACAAAGGTAAACTGCTCAAGTTGTTCCTCTGTCAACACCATCTTGGGAATTGTAAAATCAGGAACAAAATCGTACACAATAATTTTTTCGCCGGCGTTCAGAAGGTCACGAATGACATAGGATCCAATGCACCCCATTCCACCTGTTATTAAATATGCCATAGACTTCAACTCCTCTTAAATCTTGCCTTTATTTTATAATTGCTCAGAAAATCAGTGAGGCACAGAGATATTTTGATGTGCGGTGCGTAAGCACCCCGAATCTTCCTTGAATCTCTGCTTGGCTTGCCTATCAATGGGTCTGGGGTGAATTGACATCGACAAGAATATCGTTGCCCTCGACTTTCACAGGATAGGTTGGGAGTTTCTCCTGCTCTGGCCAGAGGCATTTTCCTGTCTTCACATCAAATTCCCACATGTGGAGCGGACAGGTAACAACGTTATCATCGAAGAATCCGTAGCTTAAAACTCCACCGAGATGTGGGCAGATGTTATTCATTGCGTGATAATTGCCATCGATGTTGTATATACCGATGAAAACGCCTTCCACCTTAACACCGAGACAATCACCGGGCTGGACTTCAGTGGTTTCCGCAGCTTTTACAAACTGAGACATTCGCATTCCTTTCTAATTTATTCTGTACATTCTACATTTCAGGTTCAATACCTTCATTGTATCACGTCTCTCAATATTCCTCAACCTAATTTCTTATACTGAGTTCAGGAAAAGGCAGCGGGGAAATCAAAAGACCATATTCGTCAATTTTGTCGTGTATGGGAGGGACAGGTCGGCAAGTGGGTGAGGAATAGGGCTTGGGCATCTTTGAGAATGACCTGCTGTTTGAGGGACTCCGTGCAATCCCCAAACAGCAGGCCCACGAAAGATTTTCAGCAAATGAACGAAGTAGTCAACGAAACGATTTACTAGGAAATAGCAGGCAGACATTTCACCTGGTAATCCTCAATCTTTTGGTAATATCATGCCTTACTTTTCACGTTTTACGCATCACGTCTCCATCTAAATGTATCCAGTCGACCCATCTGGACGAATGGGGCAGGTCCGTTGCCAATGGATATATTCATTATCTGTGATGGCGTCTTCATTGACCTCCACGCCGAGACCGGGACGATCTCGCAACTCCAGATACCCATCTTTGGGCAGATAGGGTTCGTCCACCCACTCATTCCATTCGGTTCCTGTTGGCAGGATGTATTCGAGGATTTTGAAGTTGGGGGTTGCTGCAGCAAAGTGTACGTTCACCGCGGTTGCTAAAGGTCCCATTGGATTGTGGGGAGCGATGGAGACATAATGCGCTTCGGCGATAGCAGCAATTTTGCGCATTTCGAGCAGGCCACCACAGACACAGATGTCCGGCTGGATGATGTCTGCCCCTTGAGCAGCCATCAGGTTGAGGAATTCAAAGCGTGTGTAGAGGGATTCACCGGTTGCCAATGGCACTTGCATTTGGGAGCGCAAACGCGACCACGCGGGGATATGTTCAGGCCGGAGCGGTTCCTCATAGAAATAGGGGTCATAGGGTGCCAGCGCATTGGATAATTGTAATGCACGAATCGGTTCAAAAATCTTAGCGTGCGGGTCGAATGCAAACTCCCAATCTTCTGGAGTGTGCTTACGGATTCCCTCGAAATAGTCGGCGGCAGCAGCACAAACTCGGCCCCAACGATTTGCGTCCGGTTCGATCGGATAAGGGCTGGTTTTAAAAGCTGTAAAGCCCCACTCCTCGTTCAATTGATGTGCCGTTTCGCCGACTTCTTGTCCATCACGACCTCCGATGCCGTGATAAACGCGGATTCGGTCGCGGGCGCTCCCGCCGAGAAGCATATAGACAGGAAGATTCGCGGCTTTACCACTAATGTCCCATAGAGCATGGTCAATTGCGGAGGTAACTGCGAGGCCCGTACCGCCAGCAGGAAAGCGTAATTGCTGGTGGATCTTCATCATGATGTATTCGATACGCCGTGGATCTTCGCCTTTAATCATCTCAAAGATATAATCCGCAATGGGTTCGGCAGCGAGGTTCGGTCCCACGGAATAGGATTCGCCCCAACCGTAGATGCCTTCGTCAGTCTCAACTTTGATTAGCCCTCTTGAGCGTCCGCCGAAGCGGGCCATATAGGTTTTAATATCCGTGATTTTCATCAGTATTCCGACCTTTCTTTAACAGAGTTAGGATTTACGCAGTTGAACGGTCAATGCCAACACTAGAAACGGGCGCGCAATGTTCGCAATGTTCATAGTGGGTTGAAAATACCCGGACTCTCGCGCAACGTCCCGGGTTGATTGAGCCAGGATTGTCGCCCCATCGTGTCTGGTATTCTATTGCGCTAGAGTCAGAATATCCTCGGCGATTCATCGCCGGTGAAGGTGGCTCTCAACACCTGAGGGATTCGGCGGCGACAGTTAATCTCAAAGTAGTAGGCACGGGGCGCGTGCCGTCCGTCCTCCCCACCGGGTATTTAGCGGGAGGAAGGGGGTTATGGCATACGGCGTATGCCGACTACTATCGGGGGATTTAATGTCTATGGTGATGCGAGTTGAATGGTGTAACTCCTAAGAGTAATGCGCGTTCAGGTGCCCTCTAAGATGCTATCTTGGGCTTGTTCCGATTGTAATGCCCTAAATTTGAGTAGATATTCCAATTGTAGTCTTAACCGTATCTTTTGTCAATCACTTTCCTCAAATTTCCTATTGACGGCTCCCAACCTCTGTGGTATATTGAAAATGCTTTGTGGAAGCCGCAGATCTTCACTCCGTATGAATCCCAGAATCACATTTGGTGAAAACAGAATGGCACAACCCCCGTATATCCTCTCGATTGATCAAGGCACAACCGGCTCGACGGTGCTGCTCATTGATGCCCACGGGGAGATAGTTGCACACGGCTATCGTGAATTTACACAGCACTATTCTCGCCCCGGTTGGGTTGAGCACGATCCTATCGAAATCTGGGAAGTAACCCATCGAGTCTTCCTGGATTTAATTGAAGCACAGGGGGCCGCCGATGAGATTGCAGCAATTGGAGTGACGAATCAGCGGGAAACAACGGTAGTGTGGGAACGCAAGACCGGACGACCGATTCACCCTGCAATTGTGTGGCAGTGCCGTCGCACATCGGATATCTGCGCGAATCTGAAGGAACGCTCCCTCGAAGAACGGATACGGGCAAAGACAGGACTGGTGCTTGATCCGTACTTTTCGGCGACGAAGATTGCGTGGATACTAGATCATGTCGATGGCGCACGGGAGCGCGCTGAACGCGGCGAACTCGCATTTGGAACCATTGATACGTGGCTGCTATGGCATCTGACGGGGGGTGAGGTTCATGTAACAGACTACACGAACGCCTCTCGAACGATGCTGTTTAATATAGACACACTCGCGTGGGATGACGAACTGTTGGATGTGCTTCGGGTCCCAAAGTCTGTTCTGCCAAGTGTGCAGACTTCCGGGAGTATTTTCGGGAAGACGAAGAGGGTGGTCCCGTTGCCGGATGGCATCCCAATTGCAGGTATTGCCGGGGACCAACAAGCGGCTCTATTTGGGCAGCTTTGTACGCAAGCTGGGTTGGCGAAGAACACCTATGGCACCGGATGCTTCCTGATGTTGAATACGGATGAACAACGTGTGCATTCAAAATCCGGCCTGTTGACGACATTGGCTTGTGGTCTTGATGAAACGCCGGTTTACGCGCTGGAAGGAAGCGTGTTTATTGCAGGGGCAGCGGTGCAATGGCTGCGGGATGGGTTGCATCTTATCGACACTGCTGCAGAAACGGAAGCGATTGCCGCCAGTGTTCCAGACTCAGGTGGTGTCTCCGTGGTTCCTGCCTTTACAGGGCTTGGCGCACCTTACTGGGATGCAGGGGCTCAAGGCGCGATACTTGGCTTGACACGTGGCGTAACCCGCGCGCATATTGTCCGGGCAACGTTGGAATCGATTGCACTTCAAACGGCGGATGTCGTCGCAGCGATGCACGCCGATGCAGGGGTAGAACTGGACCGGCTCCGTGTTGATGGTGGTGCCGTTGCAAACAATTTCCTGATGCAATTTCAGGCGGATATCTTGGGCATAGATGTCGAACGCCCCACACGAATTGAAACGACGGGACTTGGGGCGGGGTACCTAGCGGGGCTGACTGTCGGTATGTGGAATGGGATTCACGAACTGGAATCCCATCGGAAAATCGACACGATTTTTTCGCCGCAAATCGATACCGACCAACGACAAGAAAAACTTGACGGTTGGAAAAATGCCGTCCGAAGAGTCATGAGCTAACATGCGCTTACAGTGGAAATACGCCTTAATTATCAACCTATCTGTCTTGATTCTTCTCGCTGCTTTCTACATGCTTCTCAATATTAAAGTTGTAGATGACCTCGGAGGCCTTTATGAGCAGGGCATAAAACGCGGCGCGACTTTCAAAGAAATTGCAGAGAAGACTATTCGGCCGCTTGTTGAAAACCAGATTGGAAAGCGGCATGCCTTATACAGAGAAGAACTCGAACACGCTCTTCGAGAATTGAAGGCGCAGAAGCCTAATGAGATGCAGGATGTTTTGGACGTAAACGTGACCTTCGGAATTGATGCCAAGATTCAAGCCAGTTTAATTCCGGATAAGGAGGCAGACGACTATATCAATCTAACGAATGAGGGGTTATATGAAATAAAGAAAAACGGCTTTGAACTTTACAGAACGCCTCAAATTAACGGCAAAGATGCGACAGCGGTTATCATTCCCTATTCGATCGGAATCGTTGGAGAAGACTTTGTATCAGAACGGATCGACGGATTCATTCAAGCACTTTTTGCAGGACCTGATCTTACCAACCATCTCTACCGTCTCCGCATCATGCTCCTGATTTCCATTATCGTTACAAGTGTCCTCCTGATAATCATTATTGATATGATGACGACTCGCTGGGTTATTCGTCCCCTGCAAGGTATGATGGAAATTATTAGACGGGCGGAAGCCGGGGCCCCTGAGGCGTTGCCGCAGTCCTATGCCTCCGACGAAATTGGGCGCGTCACCTACAGTCTTGTGCGGATGTTGAGGCAATTGACGGGGATCCACTCGAAGCGCATCGCCGCGCTTCAACAATTTGCTGCAGGCGTTGCCCATGAAATTCGTAACCCATTGAATACTATCGGAATGACAGCTCAGCACCTGCGAGATCTCTTTTCACGGAACAATATCAAGGCTAGCGACATCGAAGAAGCTCGAAATCTACTCGATATTGTCAATTTTGAAATCCAACGGTTGCAGCGGATTTCTGAGCAGTTTGTGGCCTTGAATCGTCCGAAAACGCTCGATCTGAAACCTACGGATCTCAATGCGCTTATCGACCAAGTCCTTGCGGAATTTACGCTCATCGTCGAAAATGCTAAAGTCACAGTTATCACCAATTACACGCCAGATTTACCACAACTGCAACTTGATCCGGGGTTGATTCAGCAGACGCTTTTCAACCTAATACAGAACAGTATTCAAGCCATGCCCAAGGGCGGCAGGATTTACATCACAACGCAGCTAACCCAGACCCTTGCGGGACACGGCATCGAGATTGAAATTCGTGATACGGGGGTTGGTATTCCCCCCGAAATCCAAGAGCGGATTTTTGATGCTTACTTTACCACGAAGGAGAGTGAAGGGGGAATGGGGCTTGGGCTTGCGATCGTACACCAGATTATTACAGCACACCATGGAAAGATTGAACTCAAAAGCCAGGTCGGAATGGGAACCGCATTTCAAATTTACCTGCCTATGAAAAGCCTCGATTCGTTCCCAGCCGATACAACTGTAAGCCATAAGGAGGAATAGGTATGTCAGCAATACTGATTGTCGATGATGACCAGGGTCAACGGACTGTTTTGCAGACCATATTAAAGCGCGAAGGCTATACTATAGAAACAGCTGAAAATGGCGTTGCCGCCCTCGAAAAAATTGAAGACAACCTATTCGATGTCGTTGTCAGCGATATGCGGATGGCTCAGATGTCAGGGCGAGAACTGCTTCATGAAATCAAAAGGAGGGATCCAGATCTTCCTGTACTGATTGTTACAGCTTACGCTGAGGTGAACGACGCTGTGGATTTGGTGGCACGTGAAGGGGCATTCTATTATCTTGAAAAACCGATTCAGATTGATACGCTCAAGAAAGAGATTAGGCGTGCCATTGAGATGCGGCACGGCTTAACAGATGAGGAATCGAGTGACGAAACACCTGTTCAGGAGATTCATTTTGAAGAAATCATCGGTCAGAGCGACTGCATGGGGCAACTGTTCAAAACTATGTCTCGAATCATTCATCGCGGTGTCAATCAGGTGCTCATCTCCGGCAACACGGGTACGGGGAAAGGACTAGTGGCGAAAGCAATTCATGAGTATGGAAAACGTAAGGACAAGCCGTTTTTGCAGATTAACTGCGGTGCTGTGCCTGATGCGTTGATTGAAAGCGAACTCTTTGGACATGAAAAAGGTGCGTTCACCGATGCTCACCGGCAGAAGGTGGGGGTGTTTGAAGCGGCAAATGGCGGCACAGTCTTTCTGGATGAAATTAGCGACCTTGCTGTACATGCACAGAGTAAGCTCCTCCATGTGTTGCACGAAAGGAAGATCAGGCGTGTCGGTGGTGTAAGACAGATTAAAGTCAATGTGTGTGTGCTCGCTGCGACCAATATAGATTTGCAAGCCGCTGTCAATGAAGGGACCTTCCGTGAAGACCTCTTCTTCCGGTTGAACGTCATTCCGCTTCACATGCCTGACCTTCGAGATCGAAGGGAGGACATCGGACCCTTGATTGACTTCTTCCTCCAGAAGTTCGAGGGTGAATACCCCGATGCTGAACCGAAGCGTGTCGCACCTAGGGCGATGTCCGCCCTTCGGCGGTACGATTGGCCCGGAAACGTGCGTCAACTTGAAAATTACCTGCACAGAATCTTCGTACTGTCGGAAAAAGCGGTTATTGACTTTGAAGATTTGCCACCTGAAATTTCGGATAGTTCATTGCCTCCAGGGGATTTTCCCGTAGAAATTCCAGTGGATGGGGTCGCACTTGAAGAGATTGTAAAGGAGTATATTCGGGTTGCCTTGATTCGGACCGGTGGCAACCAAACCCAAGCCGCTAAACTTTTGGGAATCTCTCGCCGCCGGCTTCAGAACCGGATGCAGAACTACGGATTTAGTAGCAGGGATTTTAAGGATTACTAAAGTTTGGCCAATCTATGTGCTATGATGAATCACCGAACTACGGGACTGTGAGCGTTCAACGACGTAAGTCCTACTTCTCTTAAGATGAGCGAACCTATTTATGGGCACTCCTCAGTTAGTTGAGGGGTGCTCATAAGTATTGTCTGAATCGCGGATGCAGCAGATTGCACGGCTACAGATGCCCCTTGACTTGCTTTGTAAATTGCCACTCAATTCATTTCGGGATTGACACCATAAATAGTAAATGCTACAATGAATCGTTAAATTGATCCAAACCAAAGGGCAATCTGAACCGTTAAATGAAAGGAAAGTCCAATGTTGGTGCTGCCTATAACTATTGGAATTGTCTTGCTTTCTTCTGCCATCTGTTCTGGATCTGAGGCGGCGTTGTTTTCGGTGCCCCTAGTTAAAGTTCAACGGTTGGCTCAATCAAATCGGCCGGAAGCACTAGTCCTGCTGTCCATCCGCGAGCAGATGAATCGTCCTATCGCAACCATCGTTATTCTCAACAATATTGCTAATATTGTTGGAACGACTGTCGTGAGTGCCGTGGCTAATGCTGTCTTAGGGAGCCAATGGTTGGGTTTAGTTTCAGGGGTACTTACCTTCTTGGTGATTCTCCTGTCCGAAATCATCCCCAAAACGCTTGGTGAGCGATATTCGGAGAAGATTGCTCTAATTATTGCTCGGCCCGTCGCCGGATTGACCCGAATTTTAACCCCCCTGATATGGTGCATTGAAAAAATTACCACCCCTTTAACGACAGGCGGTAACCGCTTCACAACGGATGAGGCAGAGATAAAGTTGTTGGCAAAAATTGGACAAGAGGAAGGAACGATTGAGAATGATGAATCTGAAATGATCCGAAAAATATTCAATTTGAATGATATGACAGCTGCCGATCTAATGACACCGAGGGTGGTAATGACATACCTAAAAGGTGACTTAACGCTCGCTGAGGCAAAAGATGACATTCTGACTTCGCCCCATAGCCGAATTATTGTAATTGCAGAAACACTGGATCAGGTGACTGGGGTCGCTTTGAAGCCTGAACTACTCGCCGGGATCGTCCAAGGGAAATTGGATCAACCCATCTCACATTTTGCTTATAAGGTACATTTCGTACTTGGACGGAAGCGCTCCAATCAGCTTTTGTCAATATTCCAGCAGACTCGCCAGCATTTAGCCGTTGTTGTTGATGAATATGGAGGTGTATCAGGAGTAGTAACGCTTGAGGATGTGCTGGAAGTGCTTACAGGTCCACTTGTTGATGAAACCGATACAATCGTTGATTTGCAAGAGTTCGCTCGAAAACAGAGCAATTAGGGCTGTCTCAACTCCACGGCAGGGGTTGGCCCACAGGAGTAGGTGCGGGGCACCGCATCACAACATCAACTGGTACTCCTTTGGCGGCAGACTGTTGGACCTGGCCAAGCACCGGCGCACAAGCGAATTTAACCCCCATGGCGTCCACCGTTTTGACCAACTGATTTGCCTCCTCGATACCGGGTGGTGTCCCGTATGAATTGTTAGGTTAGTAACCAAATGTGAAAACTATTTGTTCATGAGTTCATTGGTTGATCGGTTCATTAATTAGGAGTTAGGCACTTGAATGTGTAGGCACGCCACTCAACCCGCATCACCATAGACACTAAATCACCGGACAGTAGTAGGCGTACGGTGTATGCCGGACCCCCTCTTCCTCTCGCTAAGAATCCCCACCCCCCGCAAGCAGGGTGTCGGCACGCGGCGCGTACCGACTCCTGTTGGATGAGCTGTAGTTGCCCGATCCATCGGGCGTTGGTGTATAGCGATGAATCACTGAGGATACCCGGACTCTCGCGCAAACAGTTGCGCCCCACGATTGGCTCCATCCGCCCGGGACATTACGCGTCCTTTTCTGGTGTTGGCTTTGAGGGTTTCAACTGCGTAAGTTAAAGATTAAAAATTTGAAGAAAGCGTGCTCGATGTTTGACAACTTCACGAAAACCCAAATCAAAGCCAATGGCGTTTCCATCAACCTTGTGCACGGTGGGATTGGACCGCCTCTGTTATTGCTGCACGGGTATCCCCAAACCCATGTTGAATGGCACAAGATTGCCCCCAAACTTGCCGAACGTTACACCGTCGTTGCCCCGGATCTGCGGGGCTACGGTGACAGCGAAAAGCCGCCCGCCCCGGAGGGTGACTTGAGTGTCTATTGCAAACGCGTGACCGCGCAGGACCAAGTTGGGGTAATGGCAGCACTCGGCTTTGAATCGTTCCATGTTGTTGGCCACGATCGTGGAGCCCGCGTCGGGCATCGCATGGCACTTGATCATCCGGAGCAGGTGAGAACCTTTACCTCGCTTGACGTTGTGCCTTCGCAGGCTGCTTTCGATCACATGGACAGCCAGCTTTCCTTCGCTTGGTTCCATTGGCACCTGATGCGCCAGCCATCGCCGCTGCCGGAAACCTTGATTGGTAACAGTGCCAAGGTCTATCTGGATTTCCTGCTTGAGCGATGGACTGCAATTGACGGCTCAATTACAGATGAGGCGTATGCAGAATATCTCCGTTGTTTCAATGACCCTGAAACCATTCGCGCGACCTGTTTGGACTACCGAGGCATAGCCCTGGACCTGATTCACGACGAGGCTGATCGCGGGCGCAAACTCACCTGCCCTGTGTTGCTGCTTTGGGGCAGCAACATGGCAAAACGTCCGGGTTGGCAGACCGGTGCAAGCCTTGATATGCTCACTGTCTGGCGGGAGCGGGCTGTTGAGGTGCGTGGAAAACCCCTTGACTGTGGCCATTTTTTGCCGGAAGAACTGCCGGAAGAAACGACAGCTGAGCTGCTAACGTTCCTCTCCGCTCACTAAATCCCAATCCAAATTTGAAGTGACTATAGAATCTACCCATTCCGCCTCTTCTGTAAATTCGCCCGTCATGTTGGTGCGATTAGATCGCTTGAGTAAATCCTACAGTGAAGCGGGGCAAAATCGCATCGTTTTGAATCGAGTGAACCAAGAATTTTATGAGGGCGAGTTTGTCTGCTTGTTAGGAAAATCCGGTAGCGGAAAAAGCACATTACTCAATCTAATCTCTGGCATTGATGCGCCAAGCAGCGGGCACGTCTTCATTCAAGAAGGCAATCGGGAAATCGATCTGACTCGCCTGAACGAACACCAGCGAACCCTTTTCCGTCGTCGTCACATTGGGATTATCTTCCAGTTTTTCAACCTGATTCCAATCTTGACAGTATTGGAAAATGTAATCCTGCCCCTCGAACTAACACACCGCTCTGAATCCCGAAGGGATGGACGAAATCATGCAGAGGCCCTACTTGAGCAAGTCGGACTTGGTGAACGGCTCAATACCTACCCGGATAGACTGAGTGGCGGTGAACAACAGCGGGTTGCTATTGCCCGTGCGCTTGTCCATAACCCCTTGATGCTGCTCGCTGATGAACCGACCGGTAATCTAGATACGGAAATCGGTGAAACTGTTCTGTCGCTGTTATTGGAAATAGTTCGGGGCACCGGCAAGCTGCTTTTGATGGCGACGCACGCCCCGGAGATTGCGCGTCGTGCGGATCGGGTCCTGCACATCACCGACGGGGGTCTAGTCAGTGATACTACGTAATACTTATATTAATCTTTGGTGCGAGTTGATGAGACTGTCGTTTCCACATCGTTCAAGAGCTCATTGATTGACTAGTTCATTCCGCCATGACGAGACAACCAGAGAATGAGAAGACAAGACGGCTTCATGTCCCGTTTTCCGGTCTTCACGTTTCACGTTCTTGGCGTTTCGCTTTCTTTTGGCATGAGTCATTAGGAAATATATCCCCTAATGAGAATCCTGATTTAATCCTGATGCAATTGTCAACTACTCTCGCTTGGCGTTATGTTTCGCGGCGTCCTACTCAAAGCGTTTTCTTCATCGTCGGTGTAGCGTTAGGCGTTGCAATGATTGTCGCAATTGACCTCGCTACCGGTGCTGCTAACCGCGCTTTCGTACTCAGTGCAAAAGCCGTGACCGGCAAAACTACTCACCAGATTGTTGGCGGCCCCAGTGGGTTGGATGAGAGCATTTATGTCGCGTTGCGGCAGCGGTTAGGCTATCGGCTTAGTGCACCAATTGTGGAAGGTTACGTTGTTGCCGAAGAACTGGATATGCAGCCAATGAGGCTGTTAGGGATGGATAGCTTTGCTGAATCTCCCTTTCGGGATTATCTAAATGACGATAACACCGGCTTTTCGGATAACAATGGATTCACTGCGTTTATGGTTCAGCCAAATACTGTTTTGCTCAGCGCGTCCCTTGCCAACCAGTATAATCTCAATGTAGGTGATTTCATCCACATACAGGTGGGAGGGCAGCGCCAAGCCCTACAGATTGTGTTTGTGCTAAAGTCAGACGAGAAAAATGAACAGCGAGGGCTTGATGGGTTATTGATTACTGACATTGGTACCGCCCAAGAGGTACTGGGTAAAGTGGGGGCCCTCGATCGAATTGATCTAATTATTCCGGAAGGTACACAAAAAGCGGCAACGCTCAAACGCATCACCGCCATCCTCCCTCCCGGTGCACGGGTTGAACAGCCGACGGACTCGTCAGTTGAAGAGATGACAGCTGCGTTTCGATTGAACTGGACAGCTTTCAGCACACTTGCGTTGTTGATTGGGATATTCTTGATTTATAATACAGTCGTCTTCAGCGTGGTGCAGCGGCGTGCGATTTTCGGCAGCCTGCGTGCGTTGGGGGTGACGCGGGGCGAAATTTTCTCAATAATTCTGATTGAGGCAGGATTGCTCGGTGTCATCGGTACAGCCCTCGGACTTGGCTTAGGGTATCTGTTAGGGCGTGGTGCGGTGCAAATGGTTACGACTAGCATCAACGATCTTTTTTTTGTTGTAACTGTGCGTCGTATCGATTTCCCACCTGTAACGATGCTCAAAGGGGCTATCAGTGGCATCGCCGCAGCACTGGTCTCCGCCGGAATCCCGGCTTATGAAGCAACCAAGGTGCAACCCGTCTCCGCACTCCAACGTAGCAATATTGAAGAACGGGTGCGTACTGCGCTAAACTGGGTGAGTGCGGTTGGTGTGGGGCTGCTGGTGTTGGGCATCATCCTTCTAGTTCCCGAATGGCATTTGAGCATCACGTTTGTTGGTGTCTTCGCCATTATCATCGGCATCGGTCTGTTCACTCCCGCTCTGACTTTAGGACTGATGCGTATACTCTCAGGATTGACCAAATTTTTAGGAAAATCTTTGAGTCCTTTAGTTCGGCTTGCGATTCGGGACATCACACGCTCGTTGAGTCGTACCTCCGTTGCCATTGCTGCGCTGATGGTTACAGTTAGCGTGATTGTCGGTGTCAGCCTGATGATTAGCAGTTTCCGCTTGACCGTTGAACGGTGGTTGACAGACCTTTTGCAGGCGGATATCTTCATTTCGGCACCAAGTCTAATCTCGGATCAGGCAACCTCTCCGCTTGCCCCCGGTGTGGTGGAGAAGTTGGCAACCTTTCCCGGTGTTGCCCAGATGGCAACGAGCCGATTGGTAGATGTCAGTGCCGGCGATTTCGGGGTTATCCAGCTTGCTGCTGTCAGTATGGATATCGCCGGTGAAAAGCGTTCCTACAAGGCAGCAGTAGGGGACCCCGCAACAACTTGGAGGAGGTTGGAGGCGGGTGGACTCATTATCAATGAGCCGATGTCGAACCGATTCACACTTGGGGTTGGCGATGAAGTCGCACTGTTCACGGACCGGGGTGAGCAGCAATTTCCAATTGTGGCTGTGGCTTATGATTTCGATGTACAACCCGGTGCACTTATCGGTGATGCCATCTACCGCACATTTTGGGACGACACTAATCTGTCGTCTGCTGCACTCTTTGTGGAAGCCGGTGTCGATGTGGATGCCAAAATTGACGAATTACGAGCAGCGTTTGCCGGTGAAGCTGAATTGGTGATCCGCTCTAGCAGCGGTCTTCGGGAACATTCTCTCGCTATTTTCGATCGCAGTTTTAGCATAACGGTCGCGCTACAAATGCTCGCCATGCTCGTGGCTTTCATCGGTATACTGAGCGCACTGATGAGTCTGCAACTAGAGCGGCGTCGAGAGATTGGCACATTGCGTGCTGTCGGCATGACACGCCGACAGTTGTGGAAATTGACACTGGTGGAAACAGGATTAATGGGGACAACTGCGGGCATCATCGCTATGCCAACCGGCTTTGTCCTCGCTCTTATTCTTATCTATATCATCAATCTTCGTTCATTCGGTTGGACGCTGCAGATGCACCTACAACCGATTTATTTCCTACAAGCCCTCATCGTTGCGTTGGTTGCAGCGTTGTTAGCGGGCATTTACCCCGCGTGGCGCGTGGGGGGGATGCAACCGGCAGATGCGTTGAGGGAGGAGTAGTGTATCAATCTGCCTATGTACGATTCCAACATTGTCAACGCCCTCCGCCCATCTGACTGGATCACAATCTTTTATCTCGCAATCACCGGTGTACTTGCCTGCATCTTTCATAAAAACTTGCGATGGTGGGGCATCTATGTAGTGGGTCATGCAGGGGGTATATTCGGTATTCTCTCGCTGACTTTCATCCCCAAAGATTCTTTGCCCCCCCTGCCTCAAATATTACGTGACTGGTATCCCCTTGCGACGATTCCCGTTTTCTACTTGGAGATACCGTCGCTGACACAGATGGTGCTGGGAAGATATTTCGATGATAAAATTATAGAGTGGGAGGAGCGGTTATTCAATGGGCAACCGAGTGTCTATCTAAGTGGGTATTTTCCGTCGAAGTGGCTTTCGGAGTCGTTACATCTGTGCTATTTCAGCTACTATCCCATTGTTTTCGGGCTTGCCACAGTGCTTTACTTCCAGGGTAGGCATGAAGTATTTCACGAAGTCGTTTTTGTGGAGGTACTGACCTTCAATTTATGTCTCCTTTGGTACATCCTTATGCCGGTCATGGGACCGCGCTACAAGTTTGAGAAAATTAGCGGCCCGCTCGCGGAGGGTTATGTTTTCCAACTGGTACACAGGATCCTTTCCGGTGCATCGTCTAAAGGCACGGCGTTCCCAAGTTCCCACTGTGCGATTGGCGTCATTGTAGTCCTCTACGCCGCCCGTTATCACCCGATGGCTTTTACAGTCCTGTGTCCATTTGGTATTGGATTGGTTGTCGGGACAGTCTACGGACGGTTTCATTATGCAGTTGACGCCATCGTTGGGACAGCCTTGGCGGTAGTTGTCTTTGGGGCTGCACCGCACCTCTATCGTTTGCTGTTGTAACACTAATGTGTGAAACGTGATAGATAGGATTATCCGTAATCTAAGCGTCACAATAGTCATAGCGGGACCACGAATATAGTGATAGCGGAAAAAGGACTTGCTTTCCAAACTACGTTAGTGTATGCTAAGAAAATTCACAGTCCAAATTTATAAATCGTAGGATTTGTGCAGTTGATATAAATGCCCTGTACGAGCAAGGTGACCTCGCCCCTACCTAGCCAGAATTTAACACCCTCGTGGGCGCAGATTTCCTAATCTGCACAGTGATACAGATTAGGGATACAGATTAGCAACTCTGATTTCATCAAGGGCAGGCACCTCCCGACCGGATCAGAAGCTGTGCCACTATTGGATTGCAATTGTCATGTAAGTAGGGAATGTAGATTTGCGTTCCCTACTCACCCAGTACGAAATAGGAAAGATTTTCGCAAGCGAAGTGCGTAACTTCTGCATCATTTCAATTTTTAGAGATAGGAAAAAGAGAGATAGGAAAAAGTATGAGACTTATACAATTTCATCAACCGGGTCAAGGTAAGCGTGTCGGTGTTGTGACACGAAGCGATGTTGTTACCGATATCACCAGCGACGGAGATCGCGGCTTACTCAGCCGATCCGTTGAGCCGGACGATATCGTTATTGATGTTACGAGCAATGAGTCACCGGGTGTGTTAGAGTTGATCCAACTCTCCTATGAGGAGGGGGTGAGCATGGGGATTCTGCTCGCCGATATCCAAGAACGTGTCTCCAGTGCGACAGCTCAGGCCCCCCTACCGGCGCGAGCGGAGGAAGACAAGCTCAAATTTGCCACGCTCGACGTGGTGCCAGACCTGAAGGTGCCTCATCTCTTATCTCCTCTGGACCCACCGGAGGTGTGGGGCTGTGGTGTGACCTACAAACGCAGTGCCGATATGCGGGATGACGACAGCGATCAAGATATATATAGCCGTGTCTATAACGCAGACCGGCCCGAGATTTTCTTCAAGGCAACTCCCGCCCGGTGTGTCGGTCCCAACGGCTTCATCGGTATCCGGAGCGACTCCATACTCACGGCAACTGAACCGGAGTTGGCATATATCCTCGGCGAAGAGGGGGAAATTGTTGGTTACACGATTTGTAACGATGTCTCCGCATGGGACATTGAGCGAGACAATCCCCTTTACCTGCCGCAGTCGAAAGTTTTCTACGGTTGTTGTGCCCTCGGTCCAATGGTCGTAACTGCCTCTGAAGTGGATGATCCCTATAACCTAAACATCAAATGCACAGTTATCCGAAACGAGAGTTCAATCTATGAAGGTGGTGTGAACACATCCCAAATTAATTGGAAGTTTGAGGAACTCACCGAATTCCTTTGCCGAGATAACCCCGTCCCGGTTGGAACAGTTGTCTCTACCGGCACCGGCATCATCGTGCCGAACGACCTGCCGCTAGCACCCGGTGATGTTGTGGAAATTGAGGTGGATGGACTGGGAAAACTCTCCAACCCCGTTAAGCAGCTTTAGCGATAGTTTCCTTTAGGGTTAAACCCCAAAGGTTTACCTTTGGAGGTAACATACTCGTTTTAGCAGATTTTTATTAATTGTGTCAGTGAAATATGAGATAATTTTTTTTCGGCTTTCGGGGGCAGGTATCCCACCACGGCTTGGTGGTGCTTCCCACATCCTTACCTAAAAGAAGGATAGAGACCCCGTTTCATTGATAAATGGTATATCCTTCATCAAAGACTTGTCATGCCTGTGGGGCAATCAATATCCATCGGGTAGGGGCGTTTACCCTTGCAGGAGAGGCCGTCAGTCTCCGATAAATCGGAGCGTACCTTGCGAATCACACAATTCCACTCCTAAAGGAACAAGTAAGAATCCCAACCCTTTAGGCTTGGGAGTATGTCAAAGAGCCATCTTAGACTGTACCAAAGCCATAGGATTTGCCCAGATGATTCCTTCGTTTATAGGTTTCGCGGAGACGCTTACAAACAAAAAGGTGATAATGTCCGCGCCACAGCAGACTATGCTAAAGTTATGGAGAAACTGAATGAGTTCCTGCCCTATCCTGATGTTGTTTCTTTGATTGGCTCCCTGATTATCGCTTTGATTCTGTTTTGTTTGCGCTGCGTAGATTCTCCCAGAAAAGGCAACTGAAAGCGAAAGGAGATTCCTCATGAGACCCAAATACATTGCCCCAACTCTCACATTCTTAATCTTCCTCCTCACAGGTTCGGTGGCTCAATCAAGTCTGGTGCGCTTCATTACAGAGCTAACCGAACTGATAAAGCAGGGGCCACTAGATGCCAATGCTTATTTTCGGCGCGGCGTGGCTTACGATAAAAAAAGTGATTATGATAACGCCATCAAAGAATTTACTACAGCCATAGCACTAAAGCCTGATTTCACCGATGCTTATTATTTTCGTGGAAAGGCTTACCATTCAAGGGGTGCGAAAGGCGATGCTGATCACGCCATTTCAGACCTAACTCAAGTGATAAAACGTGAACCCAATCATACCATTGCTCATCTCTTGCGCGGGCAGGCTTATCATGACAAACGCGATTATAAGAGAGCCGTCGCAGCCTTTACCAAATTGATAGAGCTGCAGCCCGATGATGCTAATGCCTACGCCTTGCGCGGGCAAGCTTACTTGAAAAAAGGCAGTTACTACCGCGCCGTTTTCGATTTTACCGACGCAATAGTGCTGCAGCCTGATTATACCGATGCCTATACTTGGCGCGGGCAGGCTTACCAGCTAAGGGGTGATAAAGGCGATGAGGAGAGTGCTATTGCCGATTTTGACAAAGCGATAGGACTGGATCCGAACCTCGCTGATGCTTATGTTGGACTCGGGAAATCCTACTTATTTGCTGGCGATCATGATAAAGCTATTGCTAACTTGACCCAAGCAATACAACTAAAATCCGATGATTTCAACACCCACCAGGTGCATTTCCTTCGTGGATTGGCTTATGTTTCCAAAGGTGACATGAAACGTGCCGAGGCAGATCGTGCCAAAGCAGAGATACTCGAAAAGGTGCTCAAAAATGCACCAAAAAAAGAATGGAATAAGTAGTTACTGGCTTTTAATAAAACGCAAAGCCGCAAGGGGGTAAAGCTGCAAAAAAAAAGAAAATGGGAGAATTAGAAAATGAGAAAGCGAGAGAACCGGCTTCCGTTTTCCTCTTCGTCAGGGAAGGGGAGGTTGATTGCTTAGCCTCTCTCCTGATGAAACCGTGAATCCACGATGCGGTAAGCATTCCCTCTGGCGGGGCACCCCCTCGAATTCCGCCGCAAGCGGGGGACGCAGAGGGTGCGACTTTGCGTTAAATTCAGGGAAATGCCCCTATCGACTCATGCCAAAGAGAAACTGAAAGAGGTCTGAAAATACTGTCCCCGCGATGAGAATTTCAACCGGTATTCGATAAAGAAGATAAGAAAATAGGAGATAAACCGATGTCAGCACCCAACCTTGATGTGTTTATCGGCACCCCCAAGGAAGAAATTGATACACCAGTGCTGCTGATTGATGTAGATATTATGGAAGCCAATATCCAAAAGATGGCGGACTTTTTCAAAACGGTCAATGCAGACCTCCGGCCGCACGTCAAAACGCATAAGACCCCGATTATTGCCCATAAACAGATAGAGGCGGGGGCAATCGGTATGACCTGTGCCAAACTCGGTGAGGCAGAAGCGATGATCCACGCGGGCATCCGCGACGTGCTCATTGCCAATCAGATTGTTGGGAAACAAAAGATCGCGCGTCTGATTAACCTTGCCAAACACTCGGAGATTATGGTTGCTGTTGATGACGCGCATAACGTTGATCAGCTCTCTGCGGCTGCGGAAGCGAAGGGCATAACGCTGCGCGTCCTTATCGAGGTTAACTCCGGCATGAACCGGTGTGGGACCGAGCCGGGGCGACCGACGCTGGATCTCGCGCGTCACATCTTGCAATCGAAGTGTCTCAAATTTGAAGGACTGATGGGTTATGAGGGGCATACCGTCATCACGCCGACTTTCGCCGAACGCAAAAGTTTGACGGGCGAATCCGTTGAGATGCTTATTGGCACCAAACATTTTCTTGAACAGAACGGTGTCCCTGTCAAGATTATGAGCGGCGGTGGCACAGGCACCTATGAGATTACCGGTGCTTACCCGGAGATGACGGAAATCCAAGCGGGGTCTTATGTCTTTATCGATTCAAGTTATCGGGAAGTTGAAGGTATCGGCGAGGCGTTTGGATGCGCCCTCACCATGTTGACAACGGTCGTGAGTCGCCCGCATCCGACACGCGTCATCGTTGATGCAGGCGCAAAGGTGTTGACAAGCGACTCTGGTACACCGCAGCCGGTGGGGGTTGAAGGCTTAGAGATGCGAGGGTTGTCGGAAGAACACGGGAATCTAACAGCGGATCCAAGCGTTATGCTCAAGCCCGGCGATAAGATCGAACTCTTACCAACGCACTGCTGCACAACGGTAAATCTCCATGACCAGTTTTACGCCGTTCGCAACGGGATTGTCGAGGACGTTTGGGAGATTGCTGCAAGGGGAAAATCACAGTAGCTCGATTCGGTAGTGCATATCACATTTTGCTTGTGTTAAGTAATAGTGCAAAGAACCCCAGTTTTTCCGCCCCCCCCTCGAATCCCCCCGCAGGTGAGGGGAGGGGGCAAATACCAATCGTGTTGGGCTCTGGTATTTGGTGAATTGAAAATATCTAGTATGTTCCGCGACAGCATATCCGACACTGTTGCGCGATGTCCCGGGTATCTTTGTTCAGCACTTTCTCTTAACATGAATATCACATTTTTGGAATATCCGGTTTGAATATATCCGATGTTATCCCAAGCACGCGGCGACGCGGCAATAGCCGAGACAAATTTGCTAGCAGATAATTGACACTCCTCCCCGGAATCACATAGTTGCGTCCCCTCAAAAAGGCTTTCAAGCCTGCCTCAACCACTATTTCGGGGACTTCCGCTCTGGTCATCCTCGTTACGTCCGCATTGGCAACATCAGCGAAATTGGTAGAGGTATTACCGGGACAGAGCGCGAGCACCGTCAAGCCACGCTCGTTATACTCTCCCCAGAGTGATTCTGAGAAACCGAGGACAAATGCCTTCGTGGCACTGTAGGTGGCGAGGTAAGGGATTGGCTGGAACGCGGCCGTTGACGCGACATTGATAACGCCGCCATCTCCCTTCTTCAACATTGAAGGCAGAAAGAGATGGGTCAAACCTACCAACGCTTTGATATTGAGGTTCAACATATCTTGGTAGCTTTGATAGTCGTACTCTAAGAACGGCCCACACTTTCCAAAACCGGCGTTATTTATCAACACATTGACCGAGACCGATGTAGATTGAACCTGCGCCCACAAATGTTGAGGCGTATCCGGCTGGCTGAGATCTCCAGGAAACACGTGGACTTTGATAGCGTATTGTTCCGATAACTCGGTGGCGAGTTGATGGAGTTTATCCTCTGAGCGTGCTGTCAGGATTAAATTAGCTCCCCGATTTGCAAGGTTGCGGGCAAACGCTTCGCCGATACCGGACGAGGCACCGGTGACCAGGACCGTTGCGTCTTTGAAAGATTTCATCCCTATTTCCTTGAACTGATTATTGTCGTTGAGCGAGTGCTGTGGCACGAAGTACTGGGCTGCTCAAGACCTCTGGATTAACTACCGATTCAGGCATCTGTCCCGTTAAGACTCTTGCAACCTCTGCCGCCGCTGTCACTTCGAGATCATAAGTTGACTCCTCGGAAGTAAACGCTGCATGTGGTGTCAGAATCGCATTGTCCAACGCAAGCAGCGGCTCATCAGACTGCGGCGGCTCTTCTGGCAAAACATCCAACCCCGCTCCCGCAATTTCTCCTCCCGTAAGCGCGTTATAAAGCGCGTCGGTTTTGATAATCCCTCCCCGCGCTGTATTGAGGATATAAGCTGTCGGCTTCATCCGATGGAATACTTCTTCATTGAACAGTCCCTGGGTTTCGGGGTTCAACGGTGCATGGATGGTGATGAAATCAGACTCCGCCAAAAGTTCAGAAAAATCCACTAACGTTACTCCATGTGCCGCTGCGATTTGCTCGGTAGCTCGCGGTGAATAAATCAAGACCTCCAGCCCAAACGCTTTCGCTTTCGGCACAATTGCCTTCCCAATTTTGCCAAATCCAACAATGCCCAACTTTTGTCCACGAATCCGCCGCATAGATGGTCCGACGTCTCGCGTCCAATTGCCATTTTTAATCGTTCGATCTAGTAGGTTAATTTTTCGAGCACATGCCAACAGCAGTGCCATCGTGTGATCGGAAACTTCATCAATGCAGTAGGCAGGGACATTCGTTACAACCATTCCGCGAGCGGTCGCTGTCTCCACATCAATGTTATCTAGCCCGATTCCACACCGACCGATAATCTTACATTGTTGGGCAGCCTCAACGACCGCCGTGGTCACATGGAGCCAACAGGTAAGGATACCGTCGACTTGAGGTGCCAATTCGATAAATTCTGTCTCCGTTCCGCTCTCCGCAACGATTAGTTCTGCACCTATCTCTTCTAAGACCCGCCGCTCCGGCTCGACGGAGGGCCAAGCATAGTCTGTCATCAACACTTTATATTTATAAGACATAATGGCAAATCCTTTTTTGTGTAATTTCTCTTTTCAATTGAAATAACTAAAGTTTGTACAATTTGTATCCGATTGATGCAGCTTTATCTAAGGGGCCGTTGAATATCGAGCGAGTGAGTCGCTTCGGGGTTGTCGCCGAAAATAAACGTCTCTCAATTAAGGCAGACAGGTACTCCATCATCAACCCACGTGTCAACTTACGGGGGCGATACCAAAATCCATGCCCAATGCCCGGCATACCCCCTTGATTGTGGAATGCCTGGGGCACAGGGGCGTTGAATAGGCATTGGGTCAGACAATTTGCCACGAAACTGAATTGCACCCATCTCGATTGATACTTTAGTCAAACTTTGATAGATTGGTGATGCGCTTGGGAGAGCGATGATTTCTAAAGAAATAGAGTCCAAATTGTTTGCACCCGGCCTATATCGCCCGGGGCTCGTGGTAAACGTAGAGAAGTTGGCAACCCCCTATGTAGCAACTTAATCAGATGTTTGGCAACCGGATCGCCGTCCCATTTGCCACGGAAGAGACACTTTACCAATGAACCGTAACCACTTTTGAGGCGAACCTCTTGATAAATGCTGGGCACCGTGGCAGGGGGTCGGTGAGTGATAAGACCGACAATGAAGGGGCAAAACAGGTCGAAGTTTTGACGGTTGAATACGGGACGAAATTGTGTTAAAATAGCAGCAAGCCAGAAAATGCGGTGCATTATAACTCTCCTTTCAAAATTGTGGTGGATTGCTGAAAGGATACCCTCTTTTCTGTCCTTTTCACCTAAATTGTACAAACTTTAGTAAGATTGGGTCTTAGGCAGTTGAAGGTTCAACGTCAACACCAGAAAAGGGCGCGCAATGGTCATCGTGGGTTGAATGACGTCACGACACACTCAAGTGCCTAACTCCTCTAAAATATAACAACATAATAACAAAATAGGGTCAAAATCACAAACAAAAAACTGGCTTAGTTTGGAATAAAATTGAGAGAGGTCTTTTATGAAAATTCTGGTTACCGGCATATCTGGCAGAATTGGTGCAAATCTTGCCAAAGCACTCATTGATGAAGGACATGAAGTCCGCGGATTGGTTTGGGAAAAGGATTTGCGACTGGAAAAGTTTGAAGGGCTTCCGGTTGAATTAGTTGAGGGAAGCTTAGTTAATTCTGCGGATGTAAACAAAGCAGTCGCTGGAGTAGAAGCGATTTGTCATCTTGGAGCAGCATTCCAAGGCGGGGGTCCCTTCTCTAATGAGGACTATTTCGAGATTAATGCGCGCGGCACGTTCAACATGCTAGAGGCTGCGCGTGAAAATACGGATGATCTCAAACACTTCTTCTTTGTAAGCACCGACGCAACCTACGAGAAATACCTTCCCAGTGGTGTGTCAGAACCCATCCGTGAAGACGAGATGCCTCAGAAGCCGGGCGGATGGTATGCGCTTTCAAAGGTACTTGGAGAAGAGATGTGCCGTGGGTATCATCGGAGCTATCAGCTGCCGATTTCAATTTTCCGTTTTGCCTTCGTGGTTGCTGGCGATGAGATCTTGAATTTTTCCCAGTTCCGCCTTGACCATTGGCAGAACGCCTACGCAGACAAAACCACGGGTGCCGCCGCTGAAACCCGCCAACAATTACTAGGGTTCGGGAACGCCGGAGAACGTTTGCTAATCGCACGGGATGAGAACGGAAGATCGTATAAGAAACATATCGCAGATGTGCGGGACATCGTGCTCGGTTTCTTAGCTGCGATCGGCAAATCGGAGTCAAACGGGGAAACCTTCCAACTTGCTGGACCAAAGCCTTTTACATGGGAGGAGACAGTGCCTTATTTGGCGCGGAAGCTAGGCGTGGATTACGTTGATGTTCGATTAGCGGAAAACACGCCGACCTATTATGAGTTTGATCTGACCAAAGGTGCCCGGCTTATCGGTTATCAACCACAGTTTGATATTTTTAAGATAATTGATTCCGCCATTGAATTTCGGCAGGGGAGTGCCTCCGATGTTATTCCTACGCAAATTATCCCTGCCTAGACACTTGAGTATGATGCATCGAAATCGGAGTAGTGCTAACGACAAATCGATTAGGACTTATCTCTTATCGATACTAATCCAATGCAATGAGACGCCCTTGTGCACTCTCTAGGATTTCATAGATCAATTCATCATAAGACATTCCCGCTGCTGCTGCTTGTGCTGGTAGGTCGCTAAGATCGGTCAACCCCGGTAGTGTATTAATCTCCATCACGTAAGGTTGTCCATCGGTATCGACTAACATGTCCACCCGTGAGACACCCCAACAACCGACCGCTTGGTGTGTCCCAAGTGCAATCTCCTGTACCTGCTCGGTCAGCGAATCGGACAATCTCGCGGGAATAATAAACTCTGTCATCCCCTTGGTGTACTTCGCTTCATAGTCGTAAAATTCCCGTTGAGGAACCAGTTCGAGTATGGGCAAAGCACGGAGATTTGCTCCGATTCCTAGTACCCCAACAGTAACTTCCTGCCCTTGGATATATCGCTCAAAAAGGATTTCTCCGAACTGATGTTGAGTTTTATAGGCAATCCGCCTCAGCTCTGATAACTCCCAAATAATCGATACCCCAATGCTTGAACCTTCTGATGCCGGTTTAAGCACAAGTGGCAAACCCAAGCGATCGACAGCCTCCTCGCATTGCAGATCTAAATTTTGGTTCGGGTCAACGGCGAGGTAATCCGGCGTCGGGAGGCTCAGCGTAGATAGCACCCGCTTGGTCATGACCTTATTCATTGCCAGCGCACTTGGGAGCACCCCGGAACCGGTGTAGCTAAACTCAAATGCCTCTAAAACGCCCTGAATCGTTCCATCCTCGCAACCTTTGCCGTGTACCCCCAGAAATGCAATTTCAATTGAGGCGGCTCGCATCCGCTCCACCCAATCGAGGTCAATTGGATCGATTGTCATGACATCTGCACCAAGCCGTTCAAGTGCGGCGGTGATTCTTGCTCCGGATCGCAATGACACCTGCCTTTCACCGGATCTCCCACCCATCAACACTGCAATTCGTTTTTTGAGCAACTGGTCTCTCTCCATCTCAAAAATCTCCTTCGTTATCATTGAAAAATCACACAATATCTTGTGCAAGAGTCATGCCCGATGCATCTACATTACGAACACTTGAAAGAATTGATGACCTGCCTTCACTCGAATTGGTTGAGGAAACAGGAGTTCTCCGGGTTTCATGGGAAAGACGCTGCTTATCGCCAATGATACACAGGTCAAGGTCCGACCATTCATCGGTAAAGTTAGCGGCACGACTCCCAACCAACATGAGGACTGCGCGTTCACCCATTGGTTGTCAAAAATCTATGGCTTGGTCAATGAACTGTTAATCTCCTGGACTGAAATGGATCTTTTCCTTCATTGCAGCCATTTCCATTTTTGCCCTTTTGTCGGGAAACATGTGTTCAACCTGACACAGGTTACCAGCTACACTGCCCCAGCACTGTCTGAAAACAAAGCTCCCTAGATAATGACGTCAGACGTCTGAGATGGGTTTCGCAAAACAGATGTATGAATGAGATGTAAAACTTATGTGCACTGCCCCATAAATCTGATTAATCTTCAGCCACATCAACCTGAATTGACAACTCTTCAAGCTGTTCGTCGTTGACTTCAGAGGGTGCACCGGTGAGAAGACATAGTCCGTTCTGGGTCTTGGGAAACGCGGTGACTTCACGGATATTTTTTTCGCTAGTCATCAGCATCATCATCCGATCTAACCCCGAAGCAATACCACCGTGCGGCGGTGTTCCATATTGCAATGCTTCAACGAAGTACCCAAATCGCTCAGTCACCTCCTGAGGTTTGATTTTCATAATTTCAAATATCTTCTGTTGGAGCTCCCATCGATGAATTCTGATGCTACCCCCGGCGCACTCTTCTCCGTTGATAATCAGGTCATATTGTAGACCTCTCGCCTTCCCCGGATCGCTATCCAGCAGTGGAATGTCCTCCTCGGGCATCATAGTGAAGAGGTGTTGAGAAGGTTCGTAACGATTCTCCTCTGCATTCCAGAAGAACAGTGGGAAATCGATAATCCACAGGAAATCGAAGCGGTCGTAATCAATCAGTTCTAGTTTTTCGCCGAGATGTAGACGCAGGCTTGCAAGCGCGTCCGCGACAATCTGCGGTTTGTCAGCGACGAACATCATTATATCTCCCGGCTTCGCGCCCATCCGTTCGCCAATAGCTGTGAGGGTATCCTCGCTGAAAAACTTGACGATGCTCGACTCAAAACCGTTCTCCGTCACCTTGATCCACGCCAATCCCTTTGCTTTATAGATGGCGACGAGCGCGGTGAGATCATCAATTTCCTTTCGGGAAAGTGCAGCGCCGCCGGGAACAGCAATCCCTTTTACCTGGCCGCCTCTCGTCAATGCCTCCGTAAATACTTTGAAATCACAGGCCGCCACCAGATCCGATAGGTCGGAGAGCTCCAGTCCAAACCGTGTATCTGGCTTATCGGTGCCGTATCGTTCCATTGCCTCACTGTAAGGGATGCGGCGGAGCGGCGTAGGGATGGGAATGCCAGCCGCTTCCTCAAAGATTCTCTTGAATAATCCTTCCGTCACTTCCATGACATCCTCCCGGGTTGCGAAGGACATTTCGATATCAAGCTGCGTCAATTCAAGCAGCCGATTTGCACGGGTATCTTCGTCACGGAAACAACGCGCGATTTGGAAATAACGGTCTACACCGCTCATCATTGATAGTTGTTTGAACTGCTGTGGGGACTGTGGCAAGGCATAGAATTTGCCGGGGTTGAGCCGGCTTGGCACCAGAAAATCACGCGCCCCCTCCGGTGTACTGTTCATCAAGATTGGCGTCTCAATCTCAAGGAAGCCCTGTTCATCCATATATTTCCGTGCAGCAAGCATCGCTTTGTGCCGGACCTGTAGCATCTTCTGCATTGTTGGACGGCGGAGGTCAACATATCGGTACTGCATACGAACATCCTCTGCCGTATCAATGTTGTCCTCGACAACAAAGGGGGGTGTTTTCGCAACATTTAGGATTTCCAGTTCATCTGTCGCTAATTCGATCTCGCCGGTAAGGAGGTTGGGGTTGACGAGCCCCTCTCCCCGCTCCCGTACTTTTCCACTGACGCTTAACACAAATTCGTTGCGAATTTCGTGTGCGGCCCGGTGCGCTTCGGGATCCACCATCGGATCGAAGACCACCTGCGTGATTCCGGTTCGATCGCGTAGGTCTACAAAAATAACGCCGCCATGATCTCGGCGGCGGGATACCCAACCGGTGAGTCGCGCCGATTTACCGGCATCGGCAAACCGTAGTTCTCCACAATAATGTGTCCGTTTCATTTCAGACATTGTCTTGATTCTCTCCTTTGATTTATCAAAAGAGGGAACACCGATCGGTGTTCCCTAGGATTCCTTATGGTGTCTCTGCTGTAGTTGCCCGATGAATCGGGCGTTGGAAACGGTGTCTAGCGGCGATAAATTGCTGAGCTACAAGGCTTTGAGCCTTCAACTGCGTAAGTCCTAAAAAGTGCAATTTCAACTTTCAGGGTGATACACTTGACTGATCAGATTCTAGGTTCTGTTGACATTTGGGTGTCGAGATAGGAATCTTGACCTACAGGCTAGCCGATATTGAGCCGGGCAGGAGGGGTGGGCAAGATGCCTGACCTATACCACTGTCAAATGTCAAATCTAGCTATCCAACTTTTCACGCATCATTTCCGCTAACTGTGGGAACACAATTGACTGCTGATCGCCGCTTCCCATATCCCGCACCGTTGCAGCTGCGTTGTTGATTTCATCTTCGCCGATCATGATAACATACCGTGCGTTCAGTTTGTTTGCAGTCCTCATTTGTGCACGCAAGCCACGCCCTTTAAACTCCAAATCCGTTTTGACGCCATTCTCACGAAGATCTTGTGCCAACTGTAGGGCTATAGGCATCGCTGCTTCTCCTAATACCGTGAGATAGACATCCACCGGTGCAGAGGTTGGCACCGTAACATTCTGGGCGTCTAAGGCGATGATAATCCGATCCATACCGAGCGCGAATCCAATGCCGGGGGTTGGGGCTCCACCGATTTCTTCTGCTAGATAATCATACCGCCCACCACCACCAATGGCGTTCTGTGCACCTAGGCCGCCTGCTGTGAATTCAAACGCGGTGCGAGAGTAGTAATCCAATCCTCTAACGACGTATGGATCTTCGTGGTAATCAATTTCGAGTCCATCGAGATAGCTTTTTACCATATCGAAATTCTCACGGCAGGCATCACACAAATAGTTAGACAAAAGAGGGGCATTAGCGACAACGGCACGACAACCGCTCTCCTTACAATCCAAGATTCGCATCGGGTTCCGTTCGTAACGCGCATAACATTTTCCACATAGTTCATCAAGATGCGCTTTCGCATAGGCCTTCAGATCTTCAACGTACTTTGGACGACATGCCGTATCGCCGATGCTGTTCAGGTGTAATGTGAGGTCTTTGATACCGAGTGTTGAGAAGAATTGGTGTCCTGCTGCGATAATCTCTGCGTCGATTGCGGGTGCCTCCGCCCCAAATGCTTCGATGCCAATCTGCCAAAACTCTCGATACCGTCCCGCCTGCGGACGGTCATAGCGAAACATTTGACCGATATAGTAAAATTTTAAGACGCTGGCACCGTCCATCAAACGATTTTGGAGCATGGCACGCACCACTGATGCTGTGCCCTCTGGACGCAATGAGACACTTCGATTGCCCCTGTCATTGAAGGTGTACATCTCTTTTTCAACGATGTCGGTGGTATCGCCGACCCCGCGCACGAAAAGGTCTGTGCTTTCAAAAATTGGTGTGCGGATCTCCTGATACCCGTAAGTGCTAAAAACAGAGCGTGCGATCTGTTCGACCCATTGCCATGTTTGAACTTCTGAAGGGAGGATGTCTCTCGTCCCTTTTGGTGATTGAATCTGCATTTTCTATCAATTACTCCTCTCAAATTTACCGCAGAGACACAGAATTTTTTTGAGTTCATTGGTTCACCGGTGACCTGTCAATGCACTAATGAACGAGGCTCATAATAAAAAGTAAAAAGAAATAGGAGTTAGGCACTTGAGTGTGTCGTAATGCCATTCAACCCACGATGACCATTGCGCGCCCTTTTCTGGTGTTGGCATTGAGCCTTCAACTGCGTAAGTCCTAAAGAAAGTGCAAAGAGAACTCGAGTTTTTGGCAGTAAGGAACAACGATCCTCCAATCTGTGACCGACCAGTCCGAGAGTTGTTCCCCACGATTTATATTGCACCATTTCTTAACATGAACCAATGAACCAATGAACAAATGAACGCATTGTTGTTTTTCTTTGCTTCTCTGCAGCGGGTCCTTGTGGTTTCAACCTTCAGTTCTTCGGCTGCTTCATTCTTTATTTGACACCATTGTTGATTCAATCTGATGGCGTTGTTCTTGAAAGTATGAATCCCTTGGTGCGAGACGTATTGCTGTGTCAACCGATTTCAACGCCTCGTCGTACCTGCCTTGGGCGAGATATACTTTCGCTAAATCGCTGTGTGAGATCGGTTCATTCGGAGCGAGTCGCATCGCAGCTTTGAACGCATCAACGGCTTGTCTAAATTCTTTCTTATCCGTATAGATAACCCCTAACAGGTTATGCACACGCCAAGAATTGGGATCGACTGCCAACGCCTTCTGCGCGTATTTGAGGGCATCAGGAAGCATTTTCTTATGAAAATGATAAATCGATGCCATTGCACCAAAAATGATAGCGGGGAGATTCGGTTCTAATTTCTCAAGCCGCTGGTACGTGTGCAACGCCTCATCGTACCGTTCTTGACGTTCATAAATCGGGCCGAGCAACGAATAAAGCTCTAGGCGACTCGGTTCATATTTAAGTGCTTCTTCAAAGGCGTCCGCTGACTTTGCCAATTCCCCCTGAAGTTCATAGGTGATACCTAGTTCGATCTGTTTTTGGACATCCCGTGGATTGCTCTGTAGTGCTTGTTTGAGGACCCTTTCGGTCTGCTTGAGCTCCTGTTGATAAACCCTGTTTGCTAACTCTACCGCAGCCCCAAGATTGTACCGAATCGTATAATCGTCTGGGTTAAGGGCTACAGCCTGATTCAATACACCAACAGCCTTCTCATATTGTCCTTTGGCATATTCAATCTGTCCTTCGATTAACTTCTGTGTGGCATCAAAGTAGAGATCAATCCGCTTTCGCACCTCAATTTTGGCGTTCATCGTGCGACCGTAGTTCGCTAAATAGGGTGTGACGCGTTCACGGTATTTCATCAACCCTTCAATGTTTTTGTGGTTTGTATTCACAAGTGCACGGGGATGGAAGAATTCCAAATGTGGGTGATTGTCTGTATGGATTGGACCATCACCGACATACGCTCGGACAACCTTCTCGCCCATCATGAATGAATCGAGTAGCGACATACCATCAAGGTCATCAGCTGCGAGGGCTTGGTGAACCCTTGGACCCTGCGCCCGCTCCATAAAACGCTTATAATTTATCTTGAACCGCCCTGGCGTGCCAATCAGGATGGCAAAGTCCGGTGTGTATTTATACCATATTGTCGCGTTTGGAAACACCTCAATGAAGGTCCTTACAATCATTTTGAGATGTGTTCCCGGCAGCCGCTTGAGCGGTATCCATCGACATATTATACCATCTTCTGTGAGGATACGCTTACACCATCTATAGAAATCTGTGGTGTAAAGATTAGAACCCTTTGAACTCACAAGCGGGTGGAAGGCACCTATGGAAATTACATCGTATCGCTTTGGTGTCATCAACACATAGCTTCGTTCATCATTGAACCTATGATTGAGCGTCGAGCTGTCGAGGACGTTACGGTTTACATCAGTAAAGTGTTGCCGCGCCGCTTCGATGAGCCCCTCTGGATTTTCGACGGCGTCCACATGCACGTCGTGCTGCGTCATGGTATGGGACGAGATTCCCACCCCAAATCCGAGGACAAGCCCGCGTTCAGGGTTTGGATGCAACAACAGCGGCAGATGGGCGATAATCCGATGTGACACAGATCCCCGGCGAGAAGCATCGGCGATCTCGTCATTGTCAACATACAGCCGATGGATACCTTGATCATCCATAAATGTGACCATGTTCGCATCAACAGTTTCGGTATGTCCGACTAGTGTATCGTTTACGCGTTGCGTCCAAAAGGTGCCGCTTTTCAAAAAAAGAGGTGAGCTCCCCCACAGTAACACCATCAGTCCCACTCCAACGGTCAAGATTGTGCCACCAATCGCGGTGCCGCTGAAAATCTGTGATTTTTCGGAATTCAGAAGAATTAGTGCACACCCCATAACCGCACTCAACACGCAGATTAAGAGAAGGCTTGGACGTATCCCAATCAGTGGAATCAGGACAAACCCTGTACACAGTGATCCAAGAAATGCACCGATTGTGCTGAATGGATAAGCTGCGGATTGTGATTTGACAGCGGCACAAATCCGCATAACCAACGGAAAACTAGCTCCTATCAGGATTGTGGGAACAATTATCAGGATAAACCCTGCAACAAATTCCCAAAAACGTCCAACCCCAAAGGCAGCTTGCAACTCTCTGCTGATCTCATATAGATTTCCGAAAGGTGGTATTAGCGTAACAGCGGACAGGCCTATTCCAATCTGAATCAATCCGAAAAGATTGACAAACAGTTTAACCCGCCGCACGATTACTTCAAATAGAAAACTTCCAACCGCAATGCCGAGCAGTAAGGCAGTCAGCATAACCGAGAAAGCATAATTTGTGTTGCCGAGAAAGGAGGTCAGAATCCGTGTCCACAGGACAGCATAAGCCATCACGCAGAAGCCCGCAACAGCGAATGTCCATAACAATAGTTGCCATATTGCCCCTTTTGGGGATATTTCCAATCCGTTGTCTAAGTCCTGCTGCATGTCTAAAGAGGTGTCAGACCAAGAACGGTCTAAACCGAAAGCAACAACTCCCAGAATCAAATTAATCGCTACACCCAAATAGACTGAATGCTGAACACCTAGAAGCTGAATCAGGAAGAACCCGATAGCGATACAACCGAGGCTTGCAGCAAGCATATTAATGGTGAAAAGACGACTCGCTTTGAATCCTGCACACCGTTCTTGGGCGAGCTGACTGAGAAGGGGAAGTATGCCGCCCATCAGCGTTGATGGAATCAGCAGGACAGCAAATGACAGGACAAACCGAATCCACGACAGGAGATAGAACCCCGCACCCAGTCCACGATAGATGAGGATACAGAGAGCGTTGAGAATATCTAATAGGGTCGGGAAGATGAGTGCAAAGATTCCGAGTCCCACTCCGAGAAAGGCATACAGGCGCAATGGTCGCTTTTCTTTGCCTGCCAACCGCCCGAAGTAAAAGCTGCCGAGTCCCAACCCGCTTACGAATGCACTTAGCAGTGTGCTCACAGCAAACACTAGACTGCCGAAAAACAGAGTTAGCTGGCGTGCCCAGATGACTTCGTAGATGATACCACACGCACATGAAAAAAAGAAGGTTAGCCCAAGAATCGGTTTGATATTACGCACAATTCCGCTCCCAAAAAACAGGGCCGCAGTTGAGGTGTTGGACCGGTTGAAACAATGACAAGCGTAAGTTGCTGCCTTGAATGTACGAATTTACTTATGCTCATAACGGTCTTGCGGATAGTAGCCGATTGCCAGACGCCCATGGTCTAGGTCGTACAGGGGCCAATTGCTATCCGAGACACCGAACACAATTTCAAACTTTATATCCGGGTGTGTAACGGCTTGCTCAAACACACGCACTGCATCACCATGACCGAGGTGGTGGGGATGTTCAGGCAACGGTCTGTGACGGTTAAAATTCCCAATTCGGACCGCGACGAACTCCATATCGTACCGGTTCGCGTAAGAATATCCCATCGCCTCACCGAACACCTTGCTAACCGTATAATGACCGACCGGCTTGGTTGGCATGTCAATTGTCCGCTTGATGCTTTTCGGATAGGGCCCCAACACGCCAGCGCGGCTAGCGTACGCAATCCGTTTCACACTGTTCAAGCGCGAGGCTTCAAGCATGTTGTAGGTGCCTATGAAATTGCTTTGCAGGGCAGCCTCCCACTCGCTGTCGGTCCCGGTAAGGTGAATAACAGCCTCCATGCCCTCCGTAGCTTTGAGCATGGTGTCGAAGTCTGCTACATCTCCTTCGATTGTGTCTTCAAGGTCGGGCATCGGTAAGCGGTCAAGCCCGCGAATGGTATGTCGATCTTTCATACCTTTTACAAGGGTTGAACCAACAGCACCGGCGGCACCGGTAATGAGGACTTTCATTTCTTCCCTCCCATTTCTATTCTATGAACGAGCCTTCTTTCTCTATCCGCTCATAGATACGTTCAAATTCTGAAGAACCATCGTCTTCCCATTTCTCAAAGTCAATTCCCCGGATAGCACCTTCCTCATAGCCTGTCAAACTCGCGACACTCGGACCGCGAGAGGTGTAAATCTTGTGCCCGCCGGGCAAGGACAGAATACCGATGATTCTACCGGTTGTTAATGGGGTGCCGGATGCGAACCGTGCAATGGCATCCTCGTCCACCTCGAACCCCAGTCCGGGGGCTTCAGGCACAGGGGAAAATCCCTCAATCACCGGAATACGCTCCGTTGTTATGTCCTCTGAGTATTGGTCGTCGAGGTTTATCGTATGAGCGGTCGCAGTCGGAAGAACAGCAGCTTGGTGCAGGGTTAACGCTTTCATCAGTGTGCCCCCGCTTTGCTGGATGAGCGTTTGGATGTTTGCTTGTCCATAGGCAAATCCTTTCATCAGAGTGTTGCCGATTCCACCACCAATCATATAGATGTCAGCGCAACCTTGGATGACTTCCTGAATACCACCGAGTTGGGGAACGTGCATGATAAGCGGGATGTGCGTCTTCTCACGCAGTTTCCGCCAGCCGTCAACATCCGTCCAAGGCAGGGGGTCTTCAATGTAGCCGACGATCGGGTGGTTCTTCTCCAATTCCCTGATAATGGGGAGCACAACTCCCAGACTTCGGTTGTGATTGAAGTCCCAGTGAATCTTAAAGCCGGAGGGTGCAACCTCTTCAGCAAGCCGCGTTTGCTCAATAACATCATACAGTGCGCTGGAGTGCATCTTAAAGATAGTATAGCCTTGGGAGGCAGCGTACAGGATTTCGTCGCGGAAAACCTCCGGCGGACATGGCCGAGTCCATGCTGCCACAGACACGGCATCTCGTACTTTTTGCCCCATCAGCTTGTGAGCCGGCACTTCGAGGTGTTTCCCCATCACATCGTAGAGTGCCATCCCCAGTGCCATATTAAAATTGTTATGGAGAAAGTCAAACGGGCTGCGACCGATGAGCATGTCGAGCATCGACTGTGGGATTGGGGCGGGATCATCTTCATAATCGCCGTAACCGACCAGTCCATTATCTGTTTGAACCTTGACAACTAGGTGTTCGTCAATGTTACCCATGCGGACACGACCGTGGTGATCGTCGTAGCGTTCCGCAAGGGGCATAACAATGGGGATACATTCAATGTCGGTGATTTTCATGATAGCCTCCTGTTCTATTAACCAATGGTGCTAGTTTGCAACTGTTGATACCGAGAGTGAAACGTGAAAACAATCGGTTCATTAATGAATTTTTGAACAAATGAACGAATGGACTCAATACCCTCACTAACTCGTTCCAACAGTTTTATAATGGACAAATAGCCCCTTTGATGTTAGTTTATCGTCAGTGTAACTCTCTCCTGTCTAGCAATATCCTTAACATCCGTATAAAACGCGGGTTCAGTCAGTTCTCGCGTCTCCGGCGACAATCTCGCTAACACCTCCTCCGGGAGCGGATTTTTGTTCCCTTGTTCATCTTGAAAGTATTGCGTCTTATACCGTAGGATTAGAAAGCGGCGGTCTCGGCCTTTCGGTTTCCAGACCAAAACCCCATGCGTGAGCAGTTCCGAGATAAGCACTACATCGCCTGCGCGAGGTGTAATATTTATCATTGCTGGATGCAATTCAGGGTCGGGGTCATCAGGATCTGGGAAAAACAGCTCCTCCGGTCGCTCAAATTCGCTCTTGTGAGACCCCGGAATCACAACCAATCCGCCATCGCCGGGAAACACATCCGTGAAATAGAAGAATGCCACAAGATCATTGGCGAAGATTTGTCCATCTTTAACCTCATAACGTCGGGTCAGCCAACCTAAGTCTTCTCGTGCACAGTGCAGGGGTGTTATCTGACGCTTTTCGTGTGTATTGATGGCGAGCGTCCCTCGGTTCAGACGGGGTTTTCCGCCCGTCAATTCTTTGATGATGGGCCAAGTCACTGGATGGAGCGTCAAAGCCTCCAGTGCTTTATCGAACGAAAAGCCGTACGAAAACCCTTCTCCGTTCCTGTGGATACCGGGCGGGAGCTGATCCGGCGGCGTCTGACAGCATCGCTCAATGGCTGCTTGGGTATTCCGCAGCTCTTCAGGGCTGAGAACGTTTTTCAGATGAAGATAACCTGTGATATCAAAGAGATACTTCTGTTTGGGCGTCATTGGTAGCCTCTCCGCTCAAGACAGATGGACGATGTCCTGTTTAACAATTTCTTTGGTATGCTGGAATCCCGCCGATGCGACCAATTCAAGCGTCTCCGGCGATAATCGGTCCAGAATCGGCTGCGGGAACGAATGTGCACCCATATATTGCGGCTTGTAACGTAGGACCAGTATACGGCGATCCCGATCCGTCGGTTTCCATCGCAAGACACCGTGGGTGAGCAGCTCAGATATAATCACAACATCGCCCGCCCGGGCGGTGATATTTGTAAACACCGGATTCGGTTCTGGATCAATTCCATCCGCTTCGTCGAGTGTCAACAAATCCTTTGGGCGTTGAAACTCGCTTTTATGAGAACCGGGAATTACAATCAATCCACCGTCGCCGGGAAACACATCCGTGAAATAGAAAAAGGCAACAAAGTCATCACAATAGATGTGTCCATCTTTGACCTTATAGAGGGTGCTGTACCAACCGTAGTCATCGCGGGCGCAATGGAGTCCACCCGGGTTTGTACGTGCCCGCTCGCCTTCTTTCCAGTCCGTGTGTTGCTCCCGTTTGAGTGACCCTCTGGCAAAACGCGGTTTGTTAAAGGTCAGCTCCTTGACAATTGGCCATGTGGCTGGATGGAGCGTCAAGGCTTCAAGACACTTATCGAATGCAAAACCGTGTTGATGAAGCCCTCTGATTTCAAATCCGGGGGGCAGTTCGTCCGCTGGGGCTTGGATATATCGGTCAATCGCTTCTTGGGTCTCTTGCAGTGCATCGCCTGTAAGGACATTTTCTAAGTGTAAATATCCTGTAACGTCAAACAGGTATCTCTGTTCAGGTGTCATTACTGAAAACCTCCGTTGATTTTATCAGATATGGCAGATTAGGAAACCTGTCCCTACGAGATTTGACTCTACTGATTGAATGTTATCCCCATTTGCAGGGAAGGGCAAAACGGGGCACGCGTCCAACATTTTTACTGCCGGCATGAGCACAGAAGACGTGGTAGAAGAGTACATCACCGCGTTTAGGCGTTAACTCGACATAGTCCCCCAGTTCTTCACGATTGTATCCCTGATTGAGGACCCACATATATTCATAGCGGTCCGGATCGCTACGAGCCAGTGCCTCGATTTTGTGGCGAGACCGAGGCCAGACGACTGTACCACCACCATGAGGTTCTACGTCAGTCAGATATGTGAGGGTTGCAACGCGAAAGGCAGGTGGAAACGTCTTGTGCCCGTGTTCCTTAATTGCATGGTCAATATGAGATTCCGGCGACACCCATTCACCTGTTTGCGGGAAGATATTGATGGGCCTTATACTCTTCGGCGGACGGTAAACGTCGGGAGCCATATCGCCCTCGCCAAGTTGTGCAGCGGCGGTCAGGAGTTGTGGAGTATACATGGCAAGGACGTCAGGATCATCGCACGTCTCGGGGGCCTGTACATTTTCCCACGCCTCCGGATCATGGGGTTGAAGACCGAGCCACCGCCACATTGCTGCTTCCGCCCGTTCTGCGATAGCGTCCGGAATCAACCCGGATACTAGCAGGTAATTGGCTTCGCAATACCGCTGGATCTGCTGACGTGAGAGAACCGGTGTGAGTGCCATGTAAGTTTCCTTTCAGGCGCAAGCCACTATAGCATTACGCATCGCCGTTCAAACTTGTCAGTAATGTTTCCACCAACTTCGTTGCAAACGCATCGTCATTGATGTGATTATCCATCTCAATCAACGTAACGTTGTCCCCAAGATTTGCCTTCAGATTTTCGATCCATGCAGCCTCGGCTTCCGCTGAGTAGAACGGCTGCCCTTCCTTATCGATTGCCGAGACGCCTTGTTGGGGGATTATCACCGTCGTAGGTCCTTTGGCTCGGCTTAACTTCTGTCCCATGATCTTCCCCAATTCGGCATTTTCGGCAACGGTCGTTCGCATCAGCGTTACCGTTGGGTTGTGCTGGTAGAATGTCCGATCTTTAAACTGCTCCGGTACTGTGTCGGGAGGTCCGAAATTGACCATATCTAACGCCCCCGGCGCAACGACCTGCGGCACACCGAGGTCCCCTGCTGCTTCTAAACGGTCTGGTCCCGCGCTCAAAACCCCACCGACCAGTTCATCGGCCAGTTCTGTCGTCGTCACATCAAGAACGCCAGCAATAAATCCACCCTTAACTAAATCTTCCATCGCCCGCCCACCGGCACCGGTGGCATGAAAGACAAGGACTTCGTAACCGGCATCCTCAAGGAGTTCACGTGCCTTTGTCACACACGGTGTCGTCACACCGAACATCGTGGCACCAATCAGGGGGTTATCCGCCGCCGCCGGTAGTTCCGTATTGACCATGCCCACGATCGCACCGGCGGCGTTTGCCAAAATCTGCCGGGAGAGGCTATTGATGCCCGCGATGTCCACGACGGAGTACATCATTGAAATGTCCTTCGTGTCCACATAGGGACTTGTGTCGCCGGAAGCCAAGGTTGATACCATAATCTTCGGTACACCGACAGGAACCGCCCGCATTGCTGTCGTTCCAATTGTAGTTCCAGCGGAACCACCGAGGGAGATTACACCGTCAATTTTTCCATCGCTCTGCAATTCAGCGATAATCTTCGCTGCGCCCTCCGCCATCGCTGCCACAGCCACACCCCGATCGCCTCCGTCCTGAAGGGCTTGTAGTGACGTGCCTCCTGCTGCTGCAACCTCACCGGCGGAGACATCCGGTTCAAAGTGTGGTTCTCCCAGAATCCCTGTGTTGACAACGCATGTTGAAGTGCTACTTGCCTCGATTCGTTCTTTGATAAACTGAAACTCCATGCCTTTTGTGTCTAAGGTTCCAACGATGCCAACTGTTTTTGCCATTGATATGCCCCTCCATTTGAAGCTATTTGTTCAATACCAATATTATAGCGTAATCGCATCATATCATATCATCTGTCAGCGGGCAATAAAAAAGTGATAGATGAAGGGAATTGATCTATCTTTACACCTACGTTTCACGGATCATACATCATTCCAGTCTGAGTATCTCTACCGCACCACATTTCTTGTTGACCTTGGTTAATGAGCGCGTATAATGGTTATGCCCTCTTGTCGTAACGGTTGAAAGGTCGGACTGGAGTGAAAACTAGGGAGAGGAACAATCACAGAAAATTTCGCATTTCACAAGGAAGGGGCAGGTTACATGAAACTCGGCATTAACACATTTTTCATCATGAAGTTCGGGTTTGAAGCGGGTCTCAAATTTTGCCAAGATCTTGGAGTAAAGGCATAGGTGCCTAATTCATTGGGCATGAGTCTCTGAGCGTTCAATAGCTTGCCAGTAGACTATCGCTCAAGCAACCTCCCTCCAAACACGTCTGACTTGCCACGGATTGTCCCCTGCTTGCGTCCCCCAAGGCTTTTCTCGTATGCGTCGGTTTGAACTTGTAGGTCTTCATCGGAGTGGCTTTCATCTCCATTTCATTTGGGGGTGAGCGACGGATTCAAGAGCCTAACAATGAGACAATTTCAACCGTTGTTTGACTGAATCCCCTTTGCCAATCTGTATACCCGTCTTAAAAGACGGGGTTCTATCCACAGATTCTCTAAAAAAAATGTTCGATTACGATCGACAAATCCTTCGATCGGTTGTATTATAGAGTTGTATTATAGAATTGTGTATTCAAAACCCTTTACTTCACCATTAGCCTTTTCTGTTTTCAACAACGTTTTGGTGCATAATTGACCTAATGAATGACAAGAGGCCCAATAGGCAGAACGTTATCTTTTGCAGTAGCGTCTGACTAAAAAAATGGGGGTAAATGTTCGATTTCGATCGACAAATCTTTCGATCGGTTGTATTATAGAGTTGTGTATTCAAGACCCTTTACTTTAGTATTGGTCTTTTTTGTTTTCAAAAACGTTAACAAAGCGAATTCAATAGATGGAGGGTTATCTTTTGCAGTAGCGTCTGTAAGACGTGAAAAGGGCCCCTATCATTGTTAACCAACCTAAGATTAACTCACGTGAAAGGATTTTATTGTGATTAAACGATTAAACCAACGAAATGTAAATCTTCGGAAATTAAGCGTATTTTTTGTTATCAGTTTGATGTTGTTTGTGGGGTTGTTTATTAACGAGGCAGCACCGCAAGGTGCTATATATGCGGACACGGTGACTTTCTACTTTGACCCGATCGACGCTCACCTACAGACGATTCCACTAGACGATATTCAGCCTGGCGTCAATTACTATATGAGGGTTTATTATACAACGCACAACAAAGACGCGAAGGCAGGGTTTCGGTTGGACCTCCCACCCGGGGTTGAGTTCGTGAACCCGGAAGACACCCTGTACATCCGGTTGCGTGCTAACCACACAGCTTATACCAAAGGTATAGCTGATCCTCATAGAGATGCAAACGCTACGGGTTGGCGAAGAAACACCCTTATCGCTCTCCCCATCTACACCCTGGCCAGGTGGGACCCCGACAGCGACACTCGCCCGAACGAAGGTGATGGGGTGTTTTACGGCAATCCAAACGCGCCAGAGCAATATAGGATGAGTTATACTAAGGAGTCTGACGGAAATTGGGGTGATAAGGGTGTATTCGTTAACAACGGGAATCGTCGGCTAACAATCAGACACTCAGCTGACGATTTTGAAACTGTGGTTCCAATGGATAGGCGCAGAACTGCTGCACATAAAGCGGATGCTCCGGTAGTAAGGCTTAGATTCCTAATCACCTCTATCGTACGTTTCTCTGTCAAGCCCATTGATACTACCTATAGATTCGAGTACATGGTCAACGCCCCAGGAGAATCAGGCACCGCAGATAACTGGAGGAGGCTGAACACGGATTCCCTATTACCAACCGATCTCCCGTCGCGCTTCCAGCCGGGATCCCCAGAGGGAGGAGCCTATATTATTACTTCGGACATACAGGTGGCAATGTCACATCCTTCGCCGAATCCCAATGCGCAGGATTTCGTACCGCCGTCCACGATATTTCAGCCCCCGACCCATGCGCCCGTATATGGCTCTCATGGAGTCTCGCGTAGTGAGGATACCCTCACGCCCGATGATGTTCCTCTTCTCCAACATCTGGAAAACAGCAGACAAACAGGCACCCCCAGTGAAGACCACTTTTATGTAACAGTTCCGGGTGTAGCAGGTGCAGGTGCAGTAGAAGTAGGTTGGGGTTTCCGAGAAACGGCTGGTGAGGCACCTCCAGCTATTAATGTTGCTACTGACAGCACGCTTCCGCTTGGCACGCCTCCGCTTCGTGCTGGCAGTTATTGGAACGTTCTGGAATTTACCTACAGACCGACGACTGAGAACCTGTCTGATGGACGCTTTCGGATAGCGTTTCCATCCGGTTGGAAGGTGTCTAACAAGTTTCTATCGGTCAGGGATGATGGTACAGAAATATACAAAACAGATGGAGATGGCACCGTCTCAGGTAGTGATACGGATAGGGTGGTCTTTGAAGCGGACAATCGGATAACCGTCGCCCTCGATTCGGCGTGGGTTACCGCGGGTGATAGAAAACTCACCATCCGATTGGGTGATGTAACGACTCCGGTTCCTTCTAGCCTGCCTTTTTCCGATGAATTCCTATGTAGTGAGAGTACCCGGAATGGTGTGCTTAGTCTGTTACCGGGGGATCCACCTTCTGTCAAGGTCGGTAATATTATAGGAGGGGGTGACCGTGACTCTCTCAAAGACGAAAGAAAGCTGACAATTGAACCGGGGCGGGTATTTTCGGGTGAGGAAAATACCGAATTCACTCTCACCTTCACAGCCCCTGGGCCGATGCACGATAGTGACCTAGATATATCATTTCACCCCGTAGGCAAAGGTGTGGCACATTTAGGGCCTATGGACACGCTTATAGCATATACAAGGCGGGCGCCTTATGATAATTTTGAGAATACCGGTTTTACTGTGAGAGGCAGGGGCGGGGCAGCCGATCCAGATCCAGATACTGATTTGTTTGTTACGTTCGGTAGGACGCCTACGGCCACCCTGGACGGGCTGTTCGCGAAGCTATTTATCGAGAACATTACGCTTGATACGGGTCAGCAAATTATTGTTTCGTATACTCGTGAGGAGGGGATTGGTATCGGGACGGGTGCGGGGACTGATGCGGACCCGTTTATCCCCCCGAGTATCACCGCGGAGACCACTATTGGTTCTATGACCGAACCTGTAGCAGTTAGTGGTGGGGTGTGGGTTGCTAAGGCGGGTTCTGGTAAGTTGGACTTGTCTCCTGCTTCTGTGGAGGCGGGTTCTCAACGGAGAGATATCGCCCTGACGTATACCGCCTACACCGATCTTGAGAATGCCACGCTAACGATTGAGCCGAAGGGCATTGTTATCGATGATGATACCCAGAAACTCCAAACCGGCACCTCGACGGGCTATGGGTATGTTTCGGGTTCTGAAGGGTTAGAGGTAAACGAGGCCGGGGATACCCTTGAGTGGTCAGGTCTCGACCTTGAAAAAGGGAAAACCGTGACCGCTAGAATCCGTAGGGTCAATATCCTCTCAGAAGCCGACGAGTATCTCTGGGTGGTGATGGTTAATGATGATGAACTTCAGGAGGGCCAGGGTACCGACATTGATGATCGCCCCATCCTCTCGGTTGTGAAGACCTCAGGCGATGCGGTTCGATTTGAAGTCGACGGCACCGACACCTTCCCCGCCGGAAGTGAACAGACTATCAATTTCAAGTTTATAGCGGATTCGACCCCCATACGGGACGGCGAGGTGCGGTTGACCATCCCGTCCACTTTGGGCAGTCCACCGACCAAGGCAGACGCAACCGCCGGTGAGGTATCCGTCTCCGGCGATGCACAAAAGAGCAGGAATGCCGGGGCGATTGGTGCGGATCAGATAACCGTCTCCGGGCGCACCATCACCGTTGCAATCGGTCAGCTCGATGTCGGGGAGTCCGTCACGATTACGTATGGTGCTGCCGATGATAGTAAAGCTGTATTACATTATGTCGCCGGTGCGGTCCAAGTGTCCGGCACCTTCAGAACGTCATCGGGTGCTAGCACCCGGACGGCTGGAACCGCCACCGTCACGCTGAGCAACGTCGAAGACGGTATGGGGGCAGCCGTGCTATCGCCGGGGACGATTGAGGCAGGTAGTAGCAATCGGGCGATTGAGGTCGTGTTCACCGCAGCCGGCACGATGGACGGCGGTGCCGTGAGTCTTGGAATTCCAGACGGTTGGGGGTCGATGCAGGAGGATCCGACCAAGCGGAATTATGTGACGGTCAGAGGGGCAGGGGTCTCCTTGCTTCCTGATAATATAAACGATCGCTACGTGATAGCAACCATCGATACCCTTGCCAAAGGGGGGAGTTTCCGATTTATCTATGGAGGTGGCACCGGTTCTGATTCTGACGTCGGTGCGGAGGTTCAGGACAATGTTGGCACCGCCCAGTTCGTGATTAGATCCGACGGGGACGGCGACGGCGTTTTCGAGGCTATTACCAGCACCTTGGAACACACCGGCCGGGAGAAGATAAGAAACCCGGACAAGACCCAGTTTCTTTATAAAGATGCCGCCGGTATCTTACAAGTCAAAGTGACGAGCGCATTGGACGGGACGGGAACGGTTACATTGGATACCTCCTCCGTCCGTGCGGCGTCCGACGATGTGGTATTGGTGTTTACCTACAAACCGAGTCAGACGATTGAAGATGGGGAGCTGAAATTCACCGTCCCGTCGAGCTGGAGTCAACCGCAGGTAGAAGAGGTCAGTCTACCGGGGTATACTGAGGTGGATGGCGTGGGGCTTGGCAGCGTCACGGACGATGATAGATTCTCTGTCACCGTGCCTATCTTTTCGCTTGACAAAGCCAATGAGATAACGATTACCTACGGTGCGACCGATGCCGGGCGCGCGGTAGCTTCAGCCACGACAGGGGTTGATGCGTTTCGGTTTGCCGTTCGGGGCGGTGAAGACGGTAACCTGGCACCGATTCGAACGCAGCCGACCGTCACAGTCAACCCACAAGCCAGTGGTAAAGGCAAAGCCGTCATTGCCGTGACCGATGGGGAGGGGTCGCTTCATACCGGTGATACCGGCAGGGAGCTGACCGTCACCTACACGGCAGCCGGTCAAATGGTCGGTGGCAAGGTGCGGCTCGAGGTCCCCGCCGGTTGGTCTGCACCGACGGCGGATACGGTGGAAATTACACCCGCAATCCCCCCCACCTTTAGTGGTCAAATGGCTATCGTCGAAGGCGTCAACTTGAGTGCCAACGGGACGGTGACCTTTGTCTATACCGGTGATGTGCAGCCCAACGTGGACACCGATGTCGCCTTTGCGGTTGGAGTGCACGGGGGCGATGCAGCCGATAGGTTTGACCCTGTCTCCGGCGATGAGACGATGCTGACCGTCGACGTCGAGGAGGCGAGACAGGGTGCCGGTTCGGGTGAGGTCGCACCGCGGATTGTAGACGCCGGGGCGACAGGGGTGAACCTGACCTTTACCTACACTGCTGTCGGCCGCGTCAACGCGCCACGGGAATTCCGGGTGCAGGTGCCCCCCGGTTGGACTACACCGAGCAGTGCGGCGATGGACCCTGAAAATAAGGGAACCTACACCGTGGTGCACCGGCATATGGGGGTTGCGACGACGGTGAGTGTCGAGAAACTGACACCGGTCGGTCGAGACATGGTGGCGCGTGTGAAATTAGGTGGGCTTGAGGTCGAAGCGGGTGATGAAATTATCTTCACCTACCAAAATGCCGACGCCCCTGCCAACCGTGAGGTCTCTCAATTCGCCATGCTGTTTGATGGTCGACAGGTAGCTTCCAACGTGTCGGTGCGCGTCCAAGATTCGACGCCGAGCCAACTCACACTGAGCAGTGCCGGCACGGTTTCTGCCGACGAGGGGGCGATGCCGTTAGGTATCACCGTCGGATTGAGAGATGCCGAGGGGCATGAGGTAGCGATGGGGTCCGATGTGTCGGTCACCCTGACCTCCAGCTCCGCAGGCACGTTCTCTGAGCTCGCTGAGGGGACGGGAACCGAGAGCATCACCGTAACCGTTGCAGGCGGCGAGGTCTCAGCGATGGTCTACTATCAAGATGCGACACCCGGGATGGCAACGATTACCGCGACAGCACCCGGTCTGACGATGGCGAGCCATCCGGTCACGGTCACCACCTCTGTGGTAGCCATTACCGAAGGCAGCGTCACGATTGAACCTGCACTCGCGAGGGCGGGGGATACGGTCACCGTCAGTGCGATGGGCACAGCCGGTCGAACCGTGATGTTCTCCGTCGGGTCGATTGTCACCGACCACTCGATGGCAGAAGTATCGAGCGGTGCCTACAGTGGGTCGTTTACCGTCGTGGCTGATCAGCACGCCGATGTCGTTCAGCACCCCGATGGTATGTATGATGTGTCTGTCAGTCTGAATGGTCAAAGTGTGATGGTGTCCAATGCGTTGACACTTGACAGCACGATGCCGACCGTGATGGCGATGGCGTCTCCTGAGACCGTTGCCGACGGTGAGTCGGTGGAAATCTCTGCGACCGTCTCCGACGCGAGCAGCATCACCTCCGTGATGGCGGATGTCTCCATGTTAGATACCACCCAAACCGATGCGGTCGCTCTGACGATGGGGGCCGATGGTTCGTATAGTGCCTCAGTCGTTGTCAGTGAAGCTAACACAGCCCTCAACGGGGCCAAAACCATCACCATAACCGCGATCGACGCCGCAGGCAACAGCGGCAGCGGCACGGCGATGGTTACGTTGGATAACAAACTGTCCTATACCTCGCAGATACCGGCAGGGATCAGTCTGTTCCACGTCCCGTTGGCAGTTGAGGGGCTCGACACGGTAGGCGACCTCCGCGAGATGCTTGGCAGCAACGCCAATCTGCTCATTGTCTATGATAGGGCGACCGATTTATGGAATAGTCGCAGCGACGATGTACCGATTACCGCAGACCTGGGTATCCTCCTTTCCATGAGTGCTGAAGCGACGGTGACTTTCACCGGGTATGCATGGGACGACGGCGCATCAACCATCAATCTAACAGCCGGTTCTAACCTCATCGGTCTACCCGTTAACGATGCGAGAGTGACCAATGTCAGCGACATTGCCTCGCTATTTGCTCGCGGCGTTGTCATCAGTCTCGTTGTTTCAACGGCGGATGGATACAGGTCCGTTGCAGCGGCAGCAGATATAAATGATGGACTGGCCGAGGATGTAAATGATGGACCGGTCATGGGGGATGCTGCCTATCTAGTCACAGCGACCACCGATGCAACCGCTGCACTTATCGGAACCGGTTGGAGCCACGACACTGCGGCGGCTGCACCTATCGCGTTGGTTAGCCATCAGGTTGCCGGTCAAACCCCCGTCCTTGATGTCAACGGTTCGGTCGTTGATGAGACCACCGGAGTGGTGCAGGACGGATTCCGGGTCAAGGTGAAGAACCTGTCCACCAAAGCCGCACTCAACCGGGTGACCTCCGCAGAGACAACAACAGGTTACAACATGACCTTTGTTGACCTGAAGGTGGGTCATGCGGCACAGGTTGGGGATGTGCTGGAGATTTCGGCAGATTCACCGAGTCCGTTAATCGGTGTCCAGCCGGTGCGTCATATCGTTACCATTGACGATGTGAAAGCCACTCGGATTGAGTTGGCAGACCTCATCGCCTATGAGATTCCGTCAGAGACGGAGCTACTTCGGAACTATCCCAATCCGTTCAACCCCGAAACGTGGATACCGTATCGGTTGGCATCAGATGCGGAGGTCGTCTTGACCATCTACGATAGCACCGGTCTCGTGGTGCGAACCCTCGATATGGGGCATCAGACAGCGGCGGTGTATGAGTCGAGAGCCAAAGCCATCTACTGGGACGGCCGAAACCGTTTCGGTGAACAGGTAGCCAGTGGCATCTACTTCTACAGCCTGAGTGCAGGAGACTTCTCTGCAACCCGTAAGATGCTGATTCTGAAGTAGCGTCCACACTATACTTACTATACATTCACTTAACATAGCTGCTAAATGCCTCCTCGCAACGAGGCATTTAGCAGCTTTTTTTTGTACGAATGATAAACCCCGTTGGTCGAGATTCAGATCTCGACTCCTGCTGTCAATTTTGGAAAATCAACTCACTTTATTGATCTATTTTGCGACGACGGGGGGCCAGAGTTTCGACAACGGCTTTGTAATTATGAAGTTGCTTTTGAAATCATAGCCCTGTCAAAAACATACACAAGGTCAACTTGAAAAAGTGTTTGCCAAAAAATTCGGTATGTTGTATAATTCGAGATAACTGTAGTAACTAAATTGCTTATGCTCAATGTACTATGTAAATTGCGTTTAGTAACAATTCGTGTCAGATTTTATCTGACTGCGTTGAAATGTCAACAGAACCTATACACTCTCAAAAATGAGGAGGACTCATGAAACAGGTAATCATCTCAATCAGTTGCATTCTGTTCATCATCCTTGCAGGATGCGGCTCAACAAAAACAGTCGAGCGCATCGAAGCCGACACAACTATTGACCTGTCAGGCAGATGGAATGACACCGATTCACGTCAAGTTTCCGAGGCAATGATTGCGGATTGTCTCAATCACCCGTGGATCTCACGGCACACGGTTGGCACCCAAGGCAAGCGGCCGATTGTCATTGTTGGCGCGATCCGCAACCGCAGTACGGAGCATATCGCAATTCCTACATTTGTCAGCGATATTGAACGGGCGTTCATCAACTCCGGTTTGGTGTCCGTTGTCGCCAGTGCCATCGAGCGGGGGGAACTACGTGATGAGAAAGGAGACCAGGGCAAGTTTGCCAGTCTCGAAACGGTTAAGGCAATGGGAAAAGAGTTGGGCGCAGACTACATGATGACCGGGCAGATCAACACGATTGAAGACCGTGAAGGGGGGAAACAGGTCACATTTTATCAAACCGACCTGACCTTGACCAATATTGAAACCAATGAAAAAGTATGGCTTGGTCAAAAGAAAATTAAAAAATTCATCGAGCGAAAGCGAGCAACTTTTTAGAAAGACCGAGCTATGCAAATCGTGAAAATCCTTCCGCTCTTGGGGTTGCTATACCTGAGTTTTGGGTGTAGCCCTTACAGCATGGAGGAGGTGCAAATCGCTTTTGAACAGGGCGATTTTGATGGAGCATTGATAGAACTGGATGCAGGCGGTAAGAGAGAAGCCAAGTTACCATATCTTTTTGAACGTGGGCTCATCGCCCACTACGGTGCCCGGTTCGATGAGAGCAATCGCACCTTTGAGCTTGCTGAGATTACCTCGGATGACTTGTATACCAAAAGTATCTCGCGGGAAGCTGTCTCATTGCTCACTTCAGACAATTTCCGCTCATACGCTGGGAGCCAGTATGAGCGGCTGCTTATTCATTACTATCGCGCATTCAATTACGTCTATTTGAACATGCCAGACGACGCACTCGTTGAATGTCGAAAAGCGGGCAGATTGCTTCAGTTCTATGCCGATGCCGATGAAAATTACGAATTTGTCGGTGCCGCTTTCATTGCCTATCTGTCGGCTATCCTCTACGAGTGGGCGGGGGATTGGAACGATGCGTTCATCGCCTATCGCTGGGCAGAAAGGGCATATAAACAGTACGAAGGGGCACTGGGGCTCCCTTTTCCACAGGATGTCGGGGAGTCTCTGGTGCGTCTCGCGGGGCGGTTAGGCTTTCAAGAAGAATTTGAGAAATACGCGGCAACCTACGGTGTCCCCCCCGAAGGTGCTCCCAATTCAGGTGAGCTCATCCTGCTCTACGAAACGGGATTCGTACCCCCAAAAATTGAGGAGAACTTAGTTTTCCCAATTCTCAAGTCCGACCCTATTGTCCAAGACGACGACGCTGGAGACGAAAAAAGGGTTCGGGAATATGCACGCCAGCTGGTACGCAGACGAAACCAGCAGTATAGAAAAGTCGAAGTGGAATATCTCTTGCGTGTCGCAATTCCCACCTACCGTTCAAATCGACCAAGGCTCATTGGCATTGACACAAACACAGCGTATGGACACGCCGCGGGGGTCTTAGTTGAGGATATCGAAGCTGCAGCGATAAAAACGTTTGAATCAGAGCTGCCGACCATTATGCTCCGCACGGTTGTGCGCGGGGTATTAAAATATCTCGGTTTCCGTCGTGCCAATCAGGAGGGAGAAGTAGTCGGGCGGCTCGTCAACTTACTGAATGTTGCTACCGAGAGTGCGGACACCCGTTCATGGCAAACCCTGCCGAATCAGATCTTTCTTGTGCGGATGCGCTTACCAGCGGGTACGCATAATATTACGCTTGCATTCTCCGACCGCACCGACCGACGAGTTAAAACAGATACGTTGAAAGATGTCGTAATTCGGAAAAATGATAAAACGTTTCTGAATTACCGCACGTTTGAGTGAACCCTTCCCATTTTGTCCATGCTCGCCTAGACGGAAACTCATAAATCCTTCACCAACCAGCATGGCGTGATCGAGGGCGGCGAGGATCTGTTTGTTAATATCTGGCTTGATAGCGAACCTGTCAATGATGGCTTGAATGTTGCACTCCCCCGTTCATCTCGCTCAATATCTTCGCTGAGATAGTGCAAATCACCATTAATCCGAACCCGGTGCCCCCCCCTTCAGACGGACGTCATCAAGGAGGTAGGGATAATCTTCACCGTAAATCTTGAAGACCGGCGCGTAGATTACGACTTCAGTCCCTTCAGGCAATGAGAGTATATGTTCCATCAGTTGGTAGAGGGGGTTCGGGTGGGGACTTTGACGCCACAATAGGGACAGTGGGATACCCCGATCGTGGCAAATAGCATCCGCATATAATCGTAGAGATCGGTCATCGTCCCCACGGTCGAGCGCGGGATAGAATCAGATCTCTCCGAATCTATTAATCACCTCTGCGTGTGAAGCGGTGCCGGTTGTTCCCATTTTAGTAACGGTAACCGATGCGACCAGGTTTCCAACCTGTGCCGCTTCAAGGTAATCAGAGCCACCACAGAGTGTCGCAACAATTGCAGCAGAAACGCTGTCCCCCGCTCCCACCGGATCGATCTCCGTCTCAAGCGGGATGCCCGGTACCTGCTCAACCCGTCCAGCACAGAACACCAAGATACCCTCCGAACCAACGGTTACAAAAAGTGGCTTCTCTGTCCGGTCTGTTAAGATCCGCCCACATCGCTTTGCCTCCTCCAGATCGACCTCTCCTCCAGTCCAATCCGGATCGATTGCGCGTTTCGCCTCAAATCGGTTCGGCTTGATAATGACGTGATGGTACTCTCCAATCCGTGTACGCGAATCTGCAAAAAAGAGTTTGTCGGGAAACTCCACGGCAAGTCGGCAGATTTCTGTCCGAACCCGATCGGTGATAACGCCTCGATTGTCGTGCGGCATCTGATCTCCAACAATGACCCCTTCCACCTGCAACACACACCGGCGCAAGGCATGGAGCACCCTATCCTCCACCTCAGATCGCACCATGGATGGGTTCTCGATATCAAATCGGGGCCCTTCTGTTTCAATCCCTTCATATCCGCGGTGGATGGGTTTGAGATAGGTCGGGGTAACTCGATCCGGGGCGGTAATCATGAAATCTGTAATGCAACCGTTAGCTTTTAAGCGATCGAGCAAGGTGTTGCCAAACCCGTCCTTACCGATAACACCTAGTGTGTAAACTTCTCCGACCTCTAGGGCAGTGAGGTTGTTAGTAACAGTCCCCGCAGCACCGGGGTTGTAGCGTTGATCTATGACGGGATTTGTATGCCAAGGGGTTTCTAGGGACAGGGTGGATTTCGTTTTATCGACCAGCCAGTATGCGTCAAGGTAGAAATCCCCGACAACCAGAATCTTTCGTTCCCGAAACCCTTCCAAAATTGTTTTTAGACGTACTTCATCCATAAAGTCTCCTTCCGCGTCAATCGGTGTCCAGCCAACTTTGCCTTGACGTGGGGGATTGGCTTGTCCTACGACTTATCTTGATTGCGTACCTGACCACTGTAGCCTGTACTCTTATCAGAATCTTCCGATCTAAAACCGCGTCTTTTAAGACGGGAATACAGATTGGCAAACGGTATTCGGCCAAACAACGGTTGAAATTGTCTGGCGGCTAACAATCGCAAAATGGGGTATACTTTTCTTCGCTTTCGTGGGAGCATGTCAGCATCGGTGGGATTTGTCAACATTCATGTTTGAAACCGCCTGTTAGGTTGAACGATCTATCACCTTCAGGTTCAGAACCAGAGGCTTGTTAGGGCGTGCCCTAACAATCCGACAAATCCCAGAGGTTTCAACCCATTTAAATAGAGACGGTGGCACTGCTGAAAATGGTTAGCAGGGGTATAAATTCGCAACGGTTTTCCCATACTCCGACGGGAGGGTGTTGCAGTGGCTTTCGTCTCACCACGGTTACCCCACCGGTAGGGGTGGGAGTACGTCAATAACAAACCAATGATAGAAATCTGCGAAGATTTCTGTCATTGGGTCGAGCATGTACCGACGTGGGAGGAAGTGTTAGACCTCGTGCAAGGAACGGTGGGACTCAACGTCCACCTCAAGGAAGGAGGCCAGCCAGACGGGCACTATGCACGCAAGGTTGCAAAGGCATTGCACGACTTCTAGATGGTGGAAGATTCGAGTTTACATCGAAATCGGCGTCGATGGGATTTTGACGAACTATCCGAAACCGTTGAAAGCGATTCTCACAGAAACCGACTAACAGAAATTAAAGTCAGAGCTCAAAATTGGCAGTTTCAACTACCTTCTTTTTAACCGATTCCAGTGCTCGCTTCACAGACGCGTTGACATCCAGGACTGCCTCCGCCTCTTGAACCGCCTCCAGCGATGCGTGGGTCGCCGGGTGGTCGGGGACAAAGAGCGAACAGCAATCATCATGGGGCAGTATCGAAATTTCAAAGGTGCCGATCTGCTCCGCTAACTCTATAATCTCTGCTTTATCATCGCCGATTAGGGGGCGCAAAATGGGGATACCTGCTGCTTCCTCAATCACGCGAAGGTTGACCAACGTTTGTGAGGCAACCTGCCCAAGGCTTTCCCCGGTGACAAGGCACTCCGCTTTTGCAGCCGCTGCAATCTGCTGCGCGATGCGTACCATCATTCTACGGTAGAGGATGACCCGAAACGGGGCCGGGGTTTGGGTTACAATTTCCCGCTGCACCTCGGCAAATGGGACGAGGTAAATCTGTGTTCGATAATTCCAGGTCGCCAAAATCTCAGCGATTTCCTCCACCTTTTCAAGTGATGCCTTGTCCGTGTAGGGATAGCTGTAAAAGTGAACAAAGAGTGCTTTGACACCACGTTTCATCAGCCTCCAAGCCGCAACCGGCGAATCAATCCCACCAGAAAGCATGACGAGGACCTTCCCGCTGGTGCCAACAGGCAGACCGCCTACCCCCCGAATCTTTTCGACATAGATATACGCTGCCTCTTCAACAATTTCGATATTGCATCGCAGATTGGGGGTGTGCATATCCGCTGATGCGCCGGTTGCGCTGAGTAGATACGCGCCCACCGCCGCACTAATCTCAGGTGAAGTGAGTGGAAAGCGTTTGTTCGCTCGTTTCGTTTCAACCTTGAGTGTCTTAAACTGCCGATCTTTGACGAGCTCCAATGCGGCAGCTTGGATGGCATCGAGGGTCTGTGCTGTCCTTAAGGCGAGCTCGAAATGAGCAATCCCCATAACTTTGCCCAACCGCTCTTGGATTGCCGGGACATCTGTTCCCGGTCGTAACATCACCAGAATCCGTCCATATATTCGCCGCACTTCTGCGTATCCCATGCCTTTCAATGACAGTTTTATATTTTGAACGAGCTTCTTCTCAAAAAATGAACGGTTCTTGCCTTTTAACCCCAACTCGCCATAGTGCACCAGAAATAGCTTTTCCATAACGCTTGTCGAAGCCCCCTCATTCTATATCACTTTTAAGATGTGTATCGCAGCTTGGACACTACCATTAAGAACCCCCCTCGGTCCCCCCGCAAGCAGGGGGAAGGAAAAATTGCCCCCAGATAAACACCCGGCGGGGGGGCCGTCAGCTCCTGGCTCATTGAGCCTAACCCCATCAATCCCCCCCAAGAAGGAGGAAGGAAAAATTGCCCCCAGATAAACACCCGGCGGGATGTCCGTCAGCTCCTGGCTCATTGAGCCTAACCCCATCAATCCCCCCCAAGAAGGAGGAAGGAAAAATTGCCCCCAGATAAACACCCGGTGGGTTGTCCGTCAGCTCCTGGATCATTGAGCCTAACCCCCTCAATCTCCCCCAAGCAGAGGGAAGAGATACCGTATGGGTATTTGGGGTTAGGGGGGCTTTCCCCCGGCGGTGCAATCTCTATCTAACTCTGTAGCGCCGTTCGGACACTGCTATGTCCTGCCCCGAAGATTCAACTAAGAACCCCCCTCGGTCCCCCCGCAAGCAGGGGGAAGGAAAAATTGCCCCCAGATAAACACCCGGTGGGTTGTCCGTCAGCTCCTGGATCATTGAGCCTAACCCCCTCAATCTCCCGCAAGCAGGGGGAAGAGATACCGTATGGGTATTTGGGGTTAGGGGGCTTTCCCCCCGGCGGTGCAATCTCTACTATCTAACCCTGTATCGCCGTTCGGACACTGCCATATCCTGCTCCGAAGATTCAGCACCTCATTCACAAAACCACAAGCCGAACCCATCTTACTAGTTACTAGAGCGATAACACCCTCCACGGATTGTCCCCCACCAACAAATTACCCCTGCTTGCGGGAGGCTAGGGGGGTTCTTATCTTAACGGTGGGGGCACGCCTCCTTTTCCTCCTGTTTGTAGTAGTGCAATTCATTGCACGTCTTCCCCCCTGCTTGCGGGGGGGCTAGGGGGGGTAGGTTCTTATCTTAGGGGTGGGGCACGACCGCACTTCTTACCTTCAGCGGTGAGAGACCCTATCGTGCGATAGAGTCTCTTAGGAAAGACAAAACAGGTATACTCTATTTTGCGATTATTAGCCTCAGACAACTTCAACCGTTGTTTGACTGAATACCCTTTGCCAATCTGTATCCCCACCTGAAAAGACGGGATTTTAGAGCGGAAGATTCTGATAATTCTCCTCCATTCTATTGTACTTTGGGTTTACTTCTCACTTCCTAAAATGTCCATCGTTGTCCGAAAGTGCAGCTTAGCAACATGGTATAAAGATTCGGAGCCATGCCGCTGAACGAATTGTTTGCCTACATCAATCACTTGCGACGCGCCTTTGGGCAGTTGAATTTGGTACTCTTTAGAAAGTTGTTCTAGCTGCTGGAGAAAAACATCACGGGCAATAATTGATGCAGCGGCGACAGCAATATCGCTCTCAGCCTTCGGAATCTGTACCAACGTGATGTCGGGGTTCATAGCAGGGCCTAATTGTGTTGCCAATACCTCCTCCTTGGCGAAACGGTCCACCAGGACGTGACGGCAGTCCACATACTCGTTGAAGAGATTCAGAATTACTTCGGTGTGAAGCGACGCAAGGAGATGATTCAGGTTTCGACCGCTTTCCCTGAATGAATCGTACCGCTTATTATATTCAAATGGTTCAAGGTCAGACAGAGAGATATAATTACCACAGTGTATCCGGATCTCTTGGGCAAGTTTCTTGACCTGTGAATCAGACAGTTGTTTCCCATCGCGCACCCCCAATGTGTGCAAAACCTTACAGATTTCGGAGTTGACATATACGCCGGCTACCGCCAGCGATCCGAAATAATCTCCTTTGCCTGCTTCATCTGTGCCAATCCAAGCGTCCCAGTTGTGTTGCGCGGTTGGGATTTGCGTGGGTTTCGCCATATCGCGTCCTTAGTATCCTTTTCCTTACACGAGTCCCTTTTGCGTGAAAAACGTGTACTTTTTCCAATTAAGCCCTTAATATCCGTCTCGTTGGACGCCAGCATCCGGCACAGGGGCAGCACGCGGATCAAAGACTTCATCTACACCGTAGAATTGCCCACTCTCGCGCCCCGTACCACGGTCAACGACTTCGGGCCCGATCTCCTTGTTCCCACGGATATAATTTTCGCGCAATCGCCCGCCATCATATACCGCCCATCCCCGATTCAAAACGATGTTGTTGGAAACAATCTCGGGTGAAGCAGCAGCATAGCTCCTAATTGCGTCTTGATAGTTGCTGGATATTTCGTTGTAATGAATGGTCGGTCGGGAATCATCATCGCAGACAATCCCAAACTCATTCGCTTGGATTGAGTTCCGGGCGATTTCTGGGGCCGCATTTTTGAGACATTTAATCGCTATGCCATTTTTGTTAATCTCGTTACCACTTATCGTTGGGGATCCATCGTCGCAAAGAATTGCCAGCTCGTTATCGTTTAACAGGCAACTTTCAATCTGCACGCCATCGGATTGGGAGGAGAGTGCTGTGTCAGCATGCAGAATACGGCAGTAACTTAGACGAGAGTTGGGACTTGTCTCTTCAAATCGAATACCGCCCCAATCGCCGGTTTTAGGCATCGCTGTCTCAGTTCCGAGCGAACCAAATATAATCAGGTGATCTGGCTTGCCTTCTGCATACAGCGACCCACGCACAATCAACTGATGGACGCCGGTTATTGGATCAAAACCAACAACAGAGTCGGATCGAATCGTCAACGTTTTCCCTTCAGGTACAATAACATCACCGGCAATTAAAATCTTTCCCGCCCAGACTTCACTCTCGGTCAACTCGCCCGATTTTTCGAGTGGATTTTCGCTAGTGCCAACATCGCCTATGTTGAATGCGCCGCCTTGGCAACCGATCCAGAGGGATACAGATAATATCAAGACGATAAAGTGAAGTCTATTGCCTACACATTTCATCAAAATTCCTTCCGCTTACTGACGTTGTGAGTAAAAAAACTAGAGGTGATTATAAAAGAATCCACAAGGCTATGTCAAGCTTGTTTTTGGAATGCCCCAAACGAGTACTTGACTTTAGAGTATGTTTTCTGATACAATAGTATCAAATATTTCGTGCGTGCATAAGTCTTTGCCGTGCTTGATTGGGGCACACAGATGTTTTTCAAACGTCAGAGGACTGTACCTACCGGCTACGCTGCCTCCAATTTCTTGCTTACCTGTTTCATTGTTGGGCTGCTGATCCTTTCGCTTGCCTTCGTGTATTACACCCACCTGCTTCTCCAACGCACTAAAGTTTTCGAGAAGCAAGTCGAACCGTTGGCGGACCTTGCAGCTTTACTTGGAGGTATCAAAGATGGACAACTTCAAGATCAGTTGAGCCAGATTACTAAGGAGAAGTTGTTCAATGAAAGCCGGCTATCATTCATCATCACGGATGCCGACGGTCAAGCCCAAAAGGCTAAAAACCTCAGCGATAAGACGATTGAAAACAAAATCAATGATAGCATGCTGCTCTCTGATGCTGAGACATTAAAACTCAATAAAATTCTCAATCGGATGAAGCAGGACGAAACCCCAAAACCGCTCCATGATTTCCTGATTGATGGGTATTTCCATCATGGCGAGGCGGACGCAAATGCAATAGATCGACTGCCCTTTGCCATGACGGATTTAGAGCATAATCCGCAGCAGTGGAAAATCTGGACTGAATTGCTCACAGCAAAGACCGCCACGCCAGAGCAATACGAAAGAGCCAAGAGGTTCGTTCAAAATTCCAAAGCCGTGGGGCGGTACGCTCTACTGCAAACCAACCCCGGTCCCCTTCAGGGCTATCTGTACTACGAGGTAATCCCCGACTATGGCATCTTCATTATGCCCATCGTATTGGTCGCTGTGTTCTCGAGCATCTTGATTGTTAGCTTTTTGAGCTATCGCCGAATTAAAACCTTTGAACAGGCGTCGATCTGGGGTGGACTTGCGAAAGAGACCGCGCATCAACTCGGGACACCGATCTCCTCGTTGATGGGGTGGGTCGAGCTATTGATGGAATTGGACAAGCAGAAGGGAGCCAATACAACTTCCGAAATTTATGCAAATATGCAGAGCGATCTCGCTCGACTCCAGCGTATTACAGAACGTTTTGGCAAGATTGGTTCGTACCCACAGCAAACCTGCGTCAACATTAACTCAGTTATCAGAGATGCTGTCGCCTATTTTCAAAAGCGTTTGCCCAATCTAAGTAAACAGGTTGAATTGCGCGTGGTTAACCGCGAACTTCCCGAAATTGTAGCGAATGCGGATTTACTACAGTGGGTTTTTGAAAACCTGATCCGGAATTCACTTGATGCAATAGATAAGGAAAATGGTATCATCCAAATCGACCCACGGCTCCATCCGAGGGGGCATCAGATTGTCATTGTATACAAAGATAACGGAAAAGGAGTTTCCCGGAAAAACCGTAATAAAATCTTTCATCCGGGGATGACAACGAAGAAACATGGATGGGGACTTGGTTTGACGCTTGTTAAACGAATCATTGAAGCGTATCATCATGGACAGATTCGACTCATTGAGACAAGCTCACAGGGTACAACCTTTGAGATTGTATTACCCCTAAAAACAGTTGGAAGTAGGTAAGCATCAAAGATGCTGAGAAAAAATCTACTTATAATTTATTCCGGGTGAAATTTAAGGGGAAAAAGAAAAGGGGACAAAGTGTTAGCACAAGCCACAACGCGTAAAATTCTATGGGTTGATGATGAAATCGATGCACTGAAACCCCACATTCTTCTGCTCCGCGAAAAATCTTACGATATCACACCGGTTTCCAATGGGACCGATGCTATCTCGCTACTCAAAGAATCTTATTATGATGCCGTCTTGCTTGATCAGGTTATGCCCGGGCAAGATGGTATGACAACGCTTGATCGAATCCGTGAAATTAATCCTATCTTGCCAGTAATTATGGTCACGCAAGGCAGTGAGGACCGGTTAATCAATGAGGCACTAGGCAAACGGATTAGCGACTTTTTGGTGAAACCCATTGGCGTTGCTCAGATTGCTTCAACCTTGAAGCGTGTACTGGATCAGACCAAAATCATCGAAGCACAGGTGCCACGCAACTATACCCACGATTTTAATCAGATCCGCGCCAGTAAGGACGCAGGCCCAGACTGGCGGCAATGGATAGAAATCTATCTGAAATTGCTCCAATGGGATTTTGAGTTTGATTGCTTGGCCCAAACAGGGCTTGAAGAAACCCATTTAGAGCAGAAAAAAGAGTGTAATGCTCTATTTTCCGATTATGTGCAGGAAAACTATCTCGGCTGGTTACAAGGTGAGGATTCACCGCCCTTGTCTGTTGATGTTGTCGATAAATTTGTTATCCCGCATCTGCGCCAAGAACGCCAGGTGTATTTGATTGTCGTTGATTGTCTACGACTGGATCACTGGATAGCAATCGAATCCTTGCTCCAACCCTACTTCTATATTGATAGGGATTACTACTTTTCAATTTTACCGAGCGCAACACTCTACTCACGCAATGCGATTTTTAGTGGTCTGTTTCCACAAGAGATTGCAGAAAGATTTCCACAGTACTGGCAGGAGGACGCTGCGGACGAAACCAGCACAAACCGTTACGAAAGACACCTCCTCCAACTCCAAATCCAACGTGCAGGAATCAAGCTTAAACCCGGATTAAAGTATTTTAAAATCTTCGATATCAAAGGTGGCAATGAATTTATACGCCAAGTATCTTCATTTGATCGGATCAGCCTATCTGCTTTGGTCGTTAATTTCATTGATATGTTGACGCATCAGCGTTCGCAGTCCGATATTCTTCAACAGATTGCGCCGGATGAATCTGCCTTTCAATCCCTAACGAAATCTTGGTTCGCTCACTCGGCACTGTTCAAAATCTTAAAGATTATCTCGAATCAGAACGCCGCTATCGTTCTCACGTCAGATCACGGTTCGGTCCTCTGTAATCGACCATCAAGGGCGTATGGGAACCGCGAAACCTCTACAAGCCTCCGTTTCAAAGTTGGCGCAAATTTAGGGTGTGATACGAATCAAGCCATTTATATCGACAATCCGAGACAGTATAGATTACCTGCTGAAACCTCAAGCAAAAACTACATTATCGCAAAAGAAGATTATTACTTCGTTTACCCCAATCAATTCAATGAATATACCCGCCAGTTTCGAGGTGGTTTCCAACACGGAGGTATCTCAACGGGAGAATTGATTATACCAGTGGTCACAATGACTCCGCGCGAACAAAGTTAAGGTTCTAATCAACTCAGGTTGGGAGGGTGTACTAACAGATAGCTGTGAAGAATTCCATGGGACAGCATTTTCAGTCTAGCGCGAACATACATAAGCCATAATACAGCAGGGGCAGAAGGGTGTTCCTTCACGCCCTCACCTATTTTCTCGCTGCTTCCAACGGCTTGGTACTTTTGGTGTTTATCCTGCTTTCATGCGGTCTTCTTACATATTTAGTGATAGTGCACATGCTCACTTAATCTTTTAATTTTCAAATTCTTACGATATTTCTCAACAATTTAAGAATTTGGATGCAATACGTGAAACGTGATAGGAGAATTGCTTTACGTTTCAGCTCTGGATGCAATCATGGTGAAGATTGTTACGAATATACTGATAGTACAGTACCAAAGAAAAAAAGAGTGACACTGTACCTGTCGTAGGTCTTACGCCGGGGCTATATTGTCCGATATTACCGGACAATGCAAAAGCATACGGATTACTATTATCAATTAAAAGATTGCTTTTTCTCGAACCTCATTGTTTTGTTCGTTGCCTCCATGGATAGATCGGTTGTGAGTTTTGTGGCCTAGTTCTTGAACTTCAGACCGGAGGCGACAATGCAAAAAGAGATTATCATTTCTGACGATGAGTATGAAACGCGATGTGCTATACTCGAAGATGGCGTTCTGACCGAAATTGCTATTGAACGCAAAAATAACGAGCATACGCTTAACAACACTTATAAAGGGCGTGTAGAAAACGTCCTCCCCGGTATGCAGATTGCCTTCGTGAATATTGGATTGGAACGACACGCTTTTCTGCATATTTCGGATATCATTCGCGATCTGGATGAGAATAGCTCCAGCGAAGATGCCGCGAAACTCGACCTAAATAAAAATTCAGCAAAGTCACCGAAGCCCGGAAGGGGATATGCTTATTCCATCAGCGACCTCATTCACCCAAATCAAGACATCCTAGTGCAGGTTGGAAAGGAGCCGATCGGCACAAAGGGGCCCCGTGTGACCACCTGCATCACACTTCCTGGGCGGTACGTTGTCTATCTGCCCACCGCGTCGAATATCGGCGTCTCCCGACGAATTGAATCAGCAGAAGAAAGACAACGCCTCAGAGAGATTGCCGAAGCAATACGTACTGATATTGAAGGTGGATTTATTATTCGGACGTCTGCTGAAGGAAAAAGTGAAGCGGACTTTACCGCGGAGATTAAGTACCTTGTTGAACAATGGAAACGGATTGTTAAACAAGCTGAGAAAATGTCCGCACCTAGCCTGGTCCATAAAGAACATAGCTTTATTGTCCGAGTTGTTCGAGATTCGTTCACAAGTGAGGTCACACGGGTGGTCATAGATTCCAAAGAGCAGTATCAGGAAGCAATGAATTATCTCTCATCTTCTCTTTCTGAACCGAGTTCACAGATTAAATTCTACGATAAATCAACACCTATCTTTGAATCCTACGGTATTGATAAAGAACTCGAAAAAGCACTGAGTGAAAAAATCTGGCTCAAATGTGGTGGACACCTCGTTATCCAACAGACGGAGGCGATGGTTTCTATTGATGTCAATACGGGGAAATTTGTCGGGAAAGGAAATCCCGATAATACCATCTTGAGCGCAAACCTAGAAGCCGTTGAGGAGGTCGTGCGGCAGATTCGCCTAAGAGACTTGGGAGGAATTATCGTCATCGATTTTATTGACATGGATGCCCCCGAACATCGCCGAATGGTCTATAAGTTGTTGCAGCAGGCGTTAGACAAAGATCGGGCCCGAACCAACCTTTTGCACATATCCGAACTTGGACTTGTGGAAATGACACGACAGCGGACCCGTCCCAGCTTAGCGACCGTTCTCACCGAATCTTGCCCCTATTGTGATGGACACGGTTCCGTCCTCTCGACCGATACAATTACAATTAATCTGTTACGGTCTATAAAAAAAGCCCATCGGAAATCGCGGAAAAGAAGGTTGAGGGTAGTTGCAAACGAACATATCGTATCCCATCTGCTTGACGATAAAGCGAGTAGACTGGGACAACTCGAAAAATCAATGAATCTACAGATTTGGCTGCAAGGAGATGCGGATATACATCTTGAAGATTACCAAATCTTTGCAGAAGGTTCTAATCGCGAGATTCACTTGAATTAGCATTGACTGTTAAGAAAATTTTTGTTATACTTTTTATTTGCGTCCCCACCTACTTTAAAGGGGACGTAACTACTACACAAATTTTTTAAGGAGAAAGAAAGATGTATGCTGTATTTGCCTCAGGTGGGAAACAGCATCGTGTGCAGGTGGATACGCTAATTGACATTGAAAAGTTAGATGCACCTGTCGGTGAAGAGGTAACCCTATCAGAAATATTGGCTATAGGCGATAGTAGCGGCAATGTACAAGTGGGTACACCATACCTCGAAAATGCCGCCGTTATTGGTGAAGTTGTGCAACAAGCTAAGAGCAAAAAAATCGTTGTTTTCAAGTCGAAAAGGCGCAAAGGCTACAAGCGGAAATTGGGACACCGGCAGCAATTTACCCGATTGCGTATTACTGAAATACGAGGCGAAAATCTCGCAGCTAAGGAGGAAAACGAAAATGGCTCATAAAAAAGGCGGCGGAAGTACAAGCAATGGACGAGATAGTATCGGTAAACGGCTTGGCGTCAAGCAGTTTTCTGGGAGTGCTGTAACCGCTGGAAGCATTCTGGTCCGACAGCGCGGTACACACATCCACCCCGGAAAAAATGTTGGGGTTGGGAACGATTACACGCTCTACTCGACAATTGATGGTTATGTCTGGTTTGAGCGGAAGGATAAATTCCGCAGAAAAGTTAGCGTTTACTCAGAACGTCCCGATTTTTAGCCACTTATCTAATCTTGCTGACAAGCCCGCTTCAAATACCCTGAATATCGCGCCACCGTATAAGGTAAATTGAAAATGCCCGGACTCTCGTGCAATGTTCCGCGCGGATTGAGTCAAGATTGTCGCACCATCATATTGGTTACGTTTAAAGCCTTGTCATTATTAAAGCCTTGTCATTAGACGAGGCTTTTTTTGTTTTCAGACATACAATTACATGGTAAAATATATTTCAACCCCTACTACGAGGCAGATGTTATCGGATAGATTCTATTTGAGTCATCCCAACCTTTTAACAACATCTTCAGTTTCTACGCCTACTCAGTTTTCAGACAAGAATTTTGAACCATGTCAAATTGGTACACCCAAAAAATTCCACATCTTCTACATGAATTCAGGACAGACCTTGAACGCGGATTAAGTAGCGAGGAAGCAGCCGCTCAAGCTAACAAATATGGTCGCAACGAAACGCTGCGATCTCAAGAAAGTTCACTGTTCATTCTCTTACTGAAGCAATTTTCCAACTTAACAGTCATTCTCCTGTTCGTTGTTATCTGTGCACTTCTCTATTTCCAACGTGCGATTCACGAAATCTTGGTGTTTTCGGCGATTCTCTGTTTTCATATTCTCTGGCGATTCATTCAGGCTGGCAGAACACACTATCAGCTGCAGTCTATTACAACGCATTTAGAGGTCAGTGTATCCGTTATTCGGGATGGGAATGTTATCAAGCTTCCCCCTACAGCAATTGTTCCCGGTGATCTGTTACTCCTGAAAGAAGGAGATTATATTGCCGCTGATGCCCGCATTGTTGAGGCCGACGCTCTGGTTGTTGATGAAGCCCCGGTATTTGGAACCACAACCTACACGCAGAAAACTGATGAGGAAATTTCTACACCGGACCTGCCCCCTGAAAAGCAGAGCAATATGATTTTTGCCGGAACGTATGTCCTTGAAGGAGAAGCGCAGGCAATTGTTGTTGGGAGCGGCAATCAATTGGGAATAAATCAATCCGATCAGCGCACGCCTGCAATTGTTGACCTAGATGCCGAAGCGGAAGTACAGATGGGCTTCTTTTACGACTATTTCCGAATCGCTGGAGGTATACTGGGAGGGGCAGCGGTGGCCGTAGCGTGGCTACTTCAAGACAAAAGTACCCACTGGAGTGAACTTCTGTTTCTCGGATTCGGTTTTGTCGTCGCTTCGATTCCTGAAGGGATTGCTTCAACGAGTCGAGCCATCTTGGCTCAACACGCTTACAGACTCTTGGAAAAGGGGGTCGCAATTCGTAATCTCGTTAATCTGGAGAGACTGAGCAAACTAACAGCAGTTTGTGTGAATGAAGTCGGCAATTTTATGAAGGAGGAGCTGACTGTTTCACATGTTTTCGTGGATGAAAGCCTCGTGGATCAGCAGACATGGGAAGATTGGCTCAAATCCCTTGGTGAGCACATATCAGATAAGATTGGCGGAGATACAATTTCAAACACGCTGCCGGATTCGGAGGTGCCATCCGAGTTTCCACTGCTGATCTTACTCGCAAGCCGTTGTGCCAGTGATAACGGCCGGAAGAGCCTAGATAGAACTTCGACTATAGCAGAAGCGAGCATCGGTGCCACGTTAAACCAAATTGCCGAAAGAATTGGATTTGATTTGGAACGTTACAATGAGGCTTTCACTAAGATCGATGAACAACCTCAGACCCCAGAACATCCATACAAAACGCTTGTTTTCGCACTCCAAGATGGAAAGTTCTTAAAGCTGATGTTTGGAGATGCAGAGGCAGTTATACAAACGTGTCATCGCATTCAACTTGATGGAAATGCCAATTACATGAGTTTTGATCAAAAGCAATTGACGCAGCAGGCGATTGAATACCTATCAAGCAGCAGAACTCGAGCCCTTGCCATTGCTTATCGAAACTTGAGTACTCGGCCCTCCCTAGAAGAAACGCAGCAGAACATGACGTTCTTGGGCTTTATCAGTTTTACAGAACTAGATTACCCAGATTCAAGGGAGATAATCCAATCCTGTCTTGACGCGGGACTTAAGATTATCACCATAACAGATAGAGACCGGAACGCCGCTCTAGATATTGCCAAAGAACTTGCTATTGTTCAAGACAAACACGGTGTTGTTACACAGGAAGAATTGGCTGAGTTCAGTGAGGATCACTATGAATCAATTGTGAATCGCTTACTTGTATATTGCCGGCCTTCTATTGAACAGAAACAAAATCTGGTGCAACATCTAAAACGGCTTGGCAATTCTGTCGGATTTTGGGGGAAATCCCCTCTCGACTTACGAGCAATGCGAATGGCTGACGTCAGTTTTGCCTCCGCTATTCGCTCTTCGCATATTGTTCAACACCATGCAACATGTGTAGTGCTTAAAGATGGTTTTGACGTCATCTCAAGGCTCATACATCACGTACGGGAATCTTATATGAACTTGAGAAGTTCAATGCGCTGGTTGCTGTCCTGCAGCCTTGCACAGCTTATCACACTTATTATTGGAAGTGCGCTGCCGTATATGGGTTTCTTTTTCCCACCGCTGCGTGACCTACCCATGCCCTTGAGTTTGCTTCAGCTATTCTGGGTGCATCTGCTCGTAAATCTGATACCACTGATGAGTCTGGGCCATGATCGCATCCGTGGCGATTTCAAGTATAGCAAACCTCAAAAGATTCCACCCTTCCTATCACGAGCCGATTTCTACGATGTGCTGCTGCGCAGCTTTGTCATTGCGTCAATGACCATTTTTAGCTTTATTCTTACATCTATGAGTTCAACTGGAACGGATCAGCACCTTCAGGCCGCAGCCCAAACAGCAGCGTGTACAACGTTGATTTTGGGGTTGTTAATCTCAAACTTCCAATGCCATCGCCTCTTTTGGGAATCTGTCTTCCAAAGGATAAAGGCAAATCTTCCTTTATGCTTTACCATTTTTGCATGTACTGTGTTGCATCTATCAATAGTCTACCTGCCAACGACGCAACGAATATTCGGGTTTGCTCCCTTGTTCAAAGAGTGGCAGTGGATGCTTGCATTCTGTGCTGTGCTGCTGTTTTTGCCCTTGAACCTCACCATCCGGAGACGTTAGGAATAATTACGAAAGGAGATAAGTAGTTATTGGCTTTTAATAAAACGCTTCGTAGTGAGACTTGTGTTCGGCCATTTTAATATGACAAAGTCCTATTAAGTGCCGCCCTCAAAACATCGCGAAGCCGGGTTCCAACAATTTGTTCCTCGCCGGGTTGAAGACTAAGGGAAAAAACCGTTAGCGGGCTGCCCTGACGCTTGATAGGTTTCTCATCAACAGCGGCTGGAGGGTAGAATTCGCGAACTCGCGTTACGTAGGGGTTGTAACTACACAGCACCGATATAGACGGGGCACCTTCTCGCAACTCGCGTCCACACTCGTCCACAGTGAGCCCAAAAGCCTCTTCGTCCCAGTGCACAACTAGTTGCATAAAGCGGTTACTGCCGGTACGGACTTCAATTTGAGTTTCAACACCGGGGACGGACTCTACGAACATTGCGATTCTCTGCAACATCTCCGTCTGTTCACAATACAAGGCATCAAGGTCGATGGTCAACCACTTTTCAAGGGCTGCCATGCAACCGATAATTTCCTCCTTGCCGACCTTCATGGCGCGGCATACGGCCCCCTCAACTGGCGCCGCATTGGCAAGTGCCGCCTCAATCAGGTCCTGCCGCCCAAGCAATAGTCCACTCGCTTGAGGTCCCCGTAAGCCCTTGCCTCCGCTAAACCCATACAAATCTACGCCCATACGGGCATATCTTCGGAGGTTGTCAATGGGCGGGATACCACCCGCTGCGTCAACGAATACAGGGACACCCAAAGGCTTGCAAATCGACACCATTTCTGCCAAAGGTGGTGGGGCCACCGGGTCTGGATCAGCGGAGTATCCTGTGCAGAGCATGGCAGTCTTATCGTTAATAGAACGGCGCAGCACCTCCAGCGAACTAACCACTATCGGTTTGCCCCCAACCAGCCGCAATGCACTGTCGAAAATACTTCGCCCGCCCCACATGATAACCTGATCTTTGAGACCCGTGGTGTCGGGGAGTTGCCAAATTTTCTCTGGGTCGGTGCCTGCGATACATGCTGCTGTCGCAAGTGCCATCGATCCGGCGGCTCCGGAGGAGATCATACCGGACTCTGCCCCTGAAATCTCTGAAAGACGCCTGCCCACCCCCCGCTGCAGTTCAACTACATCAACCATATAATGCGCTGCCTCGTCAATCGCTCGGCGCACCTCCGGCCATACCACCGTCGCGCTCAAAAACGTGAAAGGGAGATTAGCATTAATAAATGGCTTGACGCCGAGGCGGGTATAAACGTTGACATCAAAGCTGTGATCTGTTTCTTGTGCTATTAGTTGTTCGGTTGGATAGCTCATCTGTTCTTTTCCTCGCGTTCAAACGGATATATCCTTGCTGCCCCCCTGAAACTCACTTACGTGCCAACCTTCATTCGTTTGAAAATCAACTGGACAACGTGGAGGCAAGTGGAGGCAATTATAACCATTCCCAAATCTGTGTCAACAGGAAAGTATGATTTACGCGCTCTTAGAGCATGGAACTTCCAATGGAGACTAGAAAGGTGAATCGCAAAAAAGAGTTGACTTTATCGACGAATTATCCTATGCTGTCGCCAATACTACGAGCGAGAAAGGGGAGGTTAAGATGGATCAGAAAAAATTAGGCGTGCTGGTACATGGGGCAGGATGGGTTTCAACGCAACATATTAAAGCATTTCAAGCGAATCCACACACAGAAGTCGTTGCGATTTCCAGCCGCAAACTGACAAGTTGCCAGACCCGTGCAGCGGAGGCGGGATTGGAGGATATCAGATTTTATGATAACTATGAGCAAGCTCTCAAGCACGATTGTGTAGACATTGTTTCCATCTGTACGCCGCAATATTTACACGCAGAAAACACCATTGCCGCAGTGGAGAGCGGGAAGCATGTTGTTATCGAAAAGCCGATTGCCAATAGTCTCGAGGAAATCAGAGCGATGCGTGATGCGGTCCGAGCCGCGGGGGTGAAGACGATAGTCAGCTTTGTCTTGCGTTGGAATCCGCTCTTTGAAACCCTCAAGGCGATGATTGCTGATAACGCAATTGGTACCCCCTACTTTGTCGAAACAGACTATCAGCACGACATCGCTAGCTGGTGGACGGGCTATGAGGACGCCCGGAAGAAATCAACGGGTGTAAGCGCGATGATTACGGGAGGCTGTCACGCCGCTGATTCGCTTCGTTGGTTTGCTGCTAAAGGTGAGTATGAAGCCGCCAATCCCATCGAAGTGTTTGCTTATTCCGGTGGTTACCGTAAAGGGGTTTCGGAGGAGTATGACTACTTCACCTCCCAATGGCAGGAAGCACAGCCCTTGGAATATGACGATTTTGAAATTTGTCTCGTCAAGAAGGTGAGTATGAAGCCGCCAATCCCATCGAAGTGTTTGCTTATTCCGGTGGTTACCGTAAAGGGGTTTCGGAGGAGTATGACTACTTCACCTCCCAATGGCAGGAAGCACAGCCCTTGGAATATGACGATTTTGAAATTTGTCTCGTCAAGTTTGCCAACGGTGTGTTAGGTAAAGTCTCCGTCAATTACGGTTGTATCATGCCCTACACGTTTCCGCTTGAGATTTTTGGAAACCGCGGATCGATTAAGGATAATCGGATCTGGTCACATAAATATCCGGGACAGAACGGGTGGGTCGAAATACCTGCCATCCTGCCAGACAGTGCCGATGTCACGCATCATCCGTTCCAGGGACAAATGAATCACTTTGTCGATTGCATCTTGAATGATCGCGAATCACACTGCAATCTAGAGGACGCGATTAAAACGCACGAAATTGCTTTCGCCGCTTTGCAATGCTATGAAACGGGCCAGCCGGTGCAGTTACCTTTGCTATCCGGCTAAACTCTGATTGTTGTATGTGACCCGTCGTAGCCTAACCTCCTAGATTCGCTCCTTTACTCAAGAATCAATCTAGAATCTTGGGTTACGAAAAAATGTCACATCCTCAAGTTAGCATCATTTACCGAACTGGTTCCATTTCACCTGATTGGTAACGGTTCCAATAGTCCCTGACTTTTTCCAGTACCCTTGGTGCAAGGATAATGCTTCCAATGATGTTCGGGAAAGCCATGCAGAGAATCATCACATCCGAGAACTCTAAGACAGCCTTCAATGGATGAACCGCACCGACGAGAACAAAGAGGACGAAAATAACTCTGAAGACAATAACGGTTTTTAGACCGGTGCCACCGAAGTGGTCAATCAGATAGATCCAACCCCGTTCACCGTAGTAACCCCAAGAAATCATCGTGGAATAGGCAAACAGTCCGACACTGATGGTAAGGACTACGGGAAACCAGCTTATGGCACTTTCAAATGCTTTTGTCGTCAATGTAACGCCAGCGGACTGCGGGATGCTGGGATCGTTCCACGTACCCGTAATGATAACTACCAGTGCCGTCATCGAACATACAATAATAGTATCAATGAAGGGACCAATCATTGCCACGAGCCCTTCCCGAACGGGTTCTTCTGTTTTTGCTGCTGCGTGAGCGATAGCAGCACTGCCCAGACCTGCCTCGTTGGAAAAAGAGGCACGCTTGATACCCCACACCAGTACGCCAACAAAGCCGCCGTAGAAAGCATTGCCTGTAAAAGCCATGTGCCAGATGAGGCCGATAGCTTCAGGAATTCTGGTAATGTTAATCAAGATTATTAGAATCGAAAAGCAGACATATAAACCACACATGATCGGTACAATTCTAGAAGTTGCTGCGCCAATTCGTTTAATTCCACCAATAATTACCACCCCAACCAAAATTGCTATTACGATACCAATGACCCAATTGGCTCCTTCCGAAAGTCCGAAGGTACTCCGAAACGCCTCGGCGGTCTGATTTACCTGAAACATATTGCCCCCACCGACAGCACCTCCCATAATCATAAGCGCATACACGATCGCTAGCACCTTCCCCAGAGGTGCCCAGCCTCCTCCTATCTGTCTCAAACCGATATCAATGTAGTACATAGGACCGCCGGAAATGCTGCCATCTGCATTCGTCTGCCGATACATCTGGGATAGCGTACAGCTGCTGAACTTTGCAGCCATCCCGAACACTGCTGCGACAAGCATCCAAAAAACGGCACCTGGACCACCTAACTGAATCGCAATTGCTACCCCCGCAATGTTTCCGAGTCCGACCGTTGCGGACAACGCGCTTGTCAAGGCACGGAAATGGGAAATTTCCCCGGTATCCTCTGGGTTGTCATACTTCCCGCGAATGATGTCAATAGAGTGCTTGAATCCTCGCACGTTAATCCAGCGATACCAGAAGGTGAAAAAGATTGCGCCGAGAATTAGGACAACGAGCAGAAAGGGGACAGGAATAACCCTTTTCTTGGGATTATCGGATGCGTCCAGCACCGGATTTCCATCTCGATCGGCCTCATCAATCTGAATACTACCGAAGGCGATGTCGAAAAAGAGAACCGCCGTAATCTGTGCATTGACTTTGTGGAGAACGGAAGGTTCTTCGTTTTGTTGTGCCCAAGCGGATGTTACGTATATAATGGTTAGCAGTGCTAGGAGTAGGGTAATCACCCCCACCTTACTATAAAACCACGATACTTTTATCTGCATATTTGCTCCTTTCTTTATCTTAGGTTTATCCCCTGCTACAAAACAGAAAAATGCCAGCAACGGAATTTCATTGCTGGCAATCTAAGTGACTCTGTGTAACCTTTCAAAGGTTTCATTCTTTTACGTTCACAACTTGTCGAAAATCAAAAATGAAATCGGATTTTGATCGCTGTTTCTCCTCATTGATAATCAGGACTTCCGGCAAGATAACCTTTACATCCGTCGTACCAATGTCAAGCCTATCAAAGACCAAGAGTCCCTCACGCTGCGCCCCTGAGAAAAGCTGACCGCCATCGAACACGGTATCACGCGCAACCAACCGTTCATGATTTATCACATCTGGATCTAGATAGTAATCGTACACCCGATACGGTGTGTAAGGGGAGCGGCGATGATACCGGTAGCCTAAGCGATAGTTATATGGGTGGTGGTAATAATAACGGTAGGGGCTGCGATAGTATGAACGTGGGTAAGGATAACGGTATCGATAGCCAGCGTCGTAGAATGCCACTGTTCGTGGTCTCACGTTCTCGTAGAGTTCTTTGAAGTAATCATAGGGAAGGGCGGCATATTGCTCACCGTTTAGATCGACTAAAATTGCTGTCGAATCAATGATGACCCGTGAATTGGTTCTGTTTTCTATGTGAACACCGAAAACGGTATACAGCGGCTCAACGTTGCCCCAACGGTCAATCCCGATGTACGGATTAATCCGCGCATCTTCCGTGAGCTCAAACAGATCTACCTCATCGAGTGGTTCAAGCGTAATCTGAACGCCGTGCTGTTCCACAGAGACAGAGCCTGTCTGTGGGTCAATTTGGGCTCGTTCTCTGCCCGCAATAGGCTCCATATAAATTTCAATCTGCGGCTTTGGTGCACACCCTGCCAAAATGCTGATGGTTGTGATAAGGGCAAAAATGCCTAAAAACTTTCGGTACATCATTTTTTTTACTCCTTAAAATTAGGTATATGGGTTTTAGGTGCTTATCAACACCTAAACCATTATCAACTTATCAGCATTGGTGGATAACGCAATATTGGTGGTTTCTCAAGAACTCTCTAAACTTCTTTCAAAACTTTTATAGTTTAACATAGAACATAAGGAATTGCAATTGCATTTGCATTCTGCCTGCTTTTTCTAATTGCCTTAGATTGGCGAGTTTTGTATAATTTGCTAAACGCACTTTCAGTTGGAAGATATTTCATGAACTCAACTAAAAAATGTATTCTCTTACTATTGCCTACCAAAACATATCGCGCGGAGGCATTTCTCTCAGCTGCATCGCAGTTAGGTGTAGCGGTCGCGATTGGATCGGATCAACCGCAAACGTTATCTGAGTTTTCGCCTCGAAAGTCCTTAGTCATTAACTTTAGTAAACCTGAGAAGGCAACGGAGGCGATTGTTGCACTGGCCCAAACCCATCCAATTGACGCAATTGTAGGCGTTGATGACGACACAACAGTTCTGGTTTCAATGGCGGCGAAGGCGTTGTCTCTGCCGCATAATTCTGTGGAATCTGCTCGCACTACCCGCAGCAAATATCAGATGCGGAAAGTGCTTGCAGCGGCGGGCATTCCCTCACCTCGCTTTGAGCTGGTTTCAATCAGCACCGATCCGGCAGAAGTCGCGAGGCGCATGGGCTTTCCGTGTGTCCTCAAACCTCTTTCTCTTTCGGCAAGTCGAGGCGTCATCCGTGCGAATGATTCGGAGGAGTTTGCGAAAGCGTTTCAGAGAATTGTTAGTATTTTAGGCTCACCTGACGTTAAAGTGCGGAAAGATGCCAGACCACAGCAAATTCTTGTTGAAGATTTTATACCGGGAATAGAGGTGGCTCTTGAAGGTATCCTAATTCAGGGCTATCTCAAGGTGCTCGCTATTTTCGATAAACCCGATCCGTTAGACGGACCCTTCTTTGAGGAAACACTCTACATCACCCCCTCCCGGTTGCCGGTCAGCGTTCAAGAAGATATCATATCCTGCACGGCACAGACAGCGGACGCGCTCGGTTTGCGGGAAGGTCCCGTCCACGCGGAGCTGCGAGTCAATGGCGATGGCGCATGGATAATCGAGATAGCTGCGCGGTCAATTGGTGGGCTTTGTGCGCGGACGTTGCGCTTTGGAACGGATATTTCGTTGGAAGAACTCATCATTCGCCACGCTATCGGGATGGAAGTTGAGTCGTTGCAGCGTGAGCGACAGCCCGCGGGCGTAATGATGATTCCTATCCCTCGCGCCGGGATTTTGCGGGAAATACGCGGCAAAACAGAAGCAGAACGGGTCTCAGGAATCGAGGAGATTACCATCAGCATACCGATTGGGCAGAAGGTCCTCCCTTTGCCGGAAGGCGCGAGTTATCTCGGATTTATCTTTGCAAGGGGCAACACTCCTGAAAGTGTCGAAGCTTCCCTGCGGGAGGCGCACCGCCGGCTAGAATTCGTCATTACAGCAGGATAACTGAGATTTACTCTACAATTGGAATTGCAAAGGATGATAATGGGATATAATCAAAGGAAGCAAAACATCTTAGTATTCTGAGTTACAGAAAGGCAAGGTGAAATCGATGATACGTGCTGGTGTTGGGCATAGCTTCAGTGCTTCAGCATCTGAAGCCGCTGAACAGGCAACCACAAGGGCAATGGGCAAGGCAAGATTGGCGAAAGCGGATCTTGCGTTTGTTTTCGCAACGGTAGACTATCAAAGTGAATATGTGCAGCTCTGTAAAGAAGTAAAGAAAATATCGGGCTGCGAGCACCTGATCGGTTGTAGCGGGATGGGGGTCCTCACTTCGGAGGGCGAGTTTGAAGGGAAATCCGTTGTCGCTGTCCTTGTACTGCGTTCAGATCAGCTATCTGCCCTTTCCTTCTGCGTTTCTGAGGACGGAACATCGCCTGTCGGTACAACGATACGCAATCAAATACAACCGGAACTGCGTGAGAAATCACTCTTGGTCGTTTTGCCGGACGTGCGATGTGTCCAACCCGCTGAACTTGTCCAACAAATTGGCGGGAATGGAGAGGCCCTTCCAATCGTTGGAGGGGCTGCCTCCGGGGATCTGATGAGCGGACAAATGCACCAATGGTGCGGGACGAAAATTACAGAATCGAGTGTTGCAGGGGTGCTGCTGACAGGGAATTTCCATACCGAAATTGGTGTTGCACAAGGGTGCCAACCTATCGGTAACCCTGTTGAAATTACCCGTGCAGAAGACAATCTAATTTTTGAACTGGATGGCAGGGGGGCGGTAGAGGTACTGCAAGAATCACTCGCGCTGCTGACCAAGGAAGATATACAGCGCTCAGGCAGAATGATTTTTGTAGGTATCGCAATGGATATGTCAAATCGGTTACCGAAACCGGGCGATTACTTGATTCGTAACATCACAGGTATTGATCCACAGAGTGCTACAATCGGAGTTGCAGAGAGAATCGAAACGGGACAAATCGTGCAGTTCCACCTGCGTAATCCTTTTGCCGCCGCAGAGGATATTCAGGCCATTGTGAATCGACTGCATGAAAGGGCACAGGCGCATCCACCGGCTTTCGGACTTTACTTTAATTGCTTAGGCAGGGGCGCGGGGTTATACGGTGAGGCAAACCACGATATCCAGATTATCAAGGAGAAATTTCCGGACCTACCCATTATCGGTTTCTTCGGAAATGCCGAGTTTGCTCCCATCGGCAATCGAAATTTTGCACACGCCTACACAGGTGCGCTGATTCTCTGTTCGGAAACTTAAGAACCAAATGGGGATATGGGCAGTACGATACGGGAAGCGTGATTTTCCTCGTGATAAACAGTGTTTTCAGCGATGCGCCACCGCCTATCATTCGGATCGCCGGTGTTACGATTGATGTCAAAGTTGGGGAAGTTGCTGCTACAAATATCGACGCGAATCCGGTGATTCACCCCAAACAGATTGGCGGAGGGCTCAAGCGGAATCTCGATCTGATATATCTGCCCTGATTCCATCAACTTCGATGTTTCGCACCCCTCCCGATAACGCGCACGGAGAATACCTTCCGATACTGGAAAGGCGTAACCTGTCGGATAGTCAACGCTCGGAGGATACAGGTCAATCAGCTTCACGAAAAAATCAGTGTCGGGCGCATCCGACGATACCCACAGGATGACCTTTATGTTTCCGGCGATTCTGACCTTTTCAGATAGCGGCTGGGTCTGGAAGACCAATACATCGGGACGAGAGGCGATGGGCATACCCGGAATTCCGTGTCCCGGCAAGGTCTCCAAGTCAATCTGGTCGCGTGGCCCCATCCCGGAGAAACCGCTTTCAGCTGCAGGACCGTAGGGGATGATGCAGCGGCCATTGCTGGAAACCGTGTTCCGCGGATCATAGGTATAAGTCGTCCACGCGTTCTCCTGACCTGGCTTATCTTGTGATAAGGTGCCATTGGGGTGCAGGTAGAATGGTGTCGGTTGGACGTCTTCGGGGGGCCAAATGTCGTCGTAATACCACTCTCCGCCGTGCTTCAACCTTTCATTACTGTCCCGCTCTCCATCCCCACCTCCCATTGTAAACACCTTGACCGGCGTTCCGATAGCGGCGGCCTGATCGTCCTTGAGCCAACGATCAAACCATGCCAACTCCAAGTTTAAGAAATCGTCGTAAGTGTGAATATTCCCTGCCCTCCCGAAATTGACATCACCGCACGAAGAATTGAAGTTGTTATGTGTCCAGGGGCCGACGAGGAGATACTGATTTTCCCGCTGTCTCTGCACCATCTTCTGGTATCCATCAATAATAGTGCGCGGATACCAGTCATACCAACCGACAACCCATAGGATAGGAATTTCCGGAAAGCATTCAAAATACTCGTCCATCGCAAAACCGGGTTGGCGCCAAAAGTTCGTATAGTCGTAGTTGTCAAAGTAAAGCTGGAAAGCAGCATCTTCATATTTGGGGATAATACTGAGCGGTGTCTGTCCACGTTTCCACGGGATTCGAGAAGCCCAATTCAGAAAATTCTGACCTGAACTCATCGTCCAAACCGCTTCGGCGATAGCGGGGTTCTGTTGTGCCTCTTGGCTGGTTATGGCTGTTTCAAGAATCCACTTCAAAAGTCCCAAATGTAGCGCACCACCCACACGCATACTGTAGTAATAGGCATTGATAGGCCCCTCATACGGGATTATTGTAGCTAATCCCGGTGGATTCTGCGTCGCTGCGTGAAACTGAACCCAAGCCATGTGAGAACAGCCATACATACCCACCTTCCCGTTGCAAGCCGGGTGATTTGCGAGCCATACGACTGTGTCGTAGCCATCTTGCGGCTCATCTCGAAACGGGAAAAAATCACCCTCGGATTTGAAACGACCGCGGCAGTCCTGCACCACCGACAGATAACCGTGCTTGGCGAAGAAATTCGCCATATTTTCGTAGCTTTCCTTCTTATAGGGGGTTCGCTGTAAAACAGCGGGAAGTTTACCCGTAAGCGGCCGACCATCTTCCGCAGGAAAGTAAAGATCTGCCACTAGATTCACACCGTCCCGCATAGGAACCATAACGTCCCGCACGATAATGACATCCCATGTTTTTTTTGGTTCATATTTCTCCTGCTTGCTTTTTTGCTTCGATTTTTGTACACTAAACAAATTCATCACCACCTATCATCATCTTTGAACAACTATAGAAAACTGCAAAAACAAATTCAATCAACTTTGGAGGAGATATTGATGAGCCTCACCAACACGGAACTGCAACAGTTTAATGAGGAAGGGTATGTAGTGAAGCCCACTGTCTTTTCGGCGGACGCTCTACAGCCAATCCAAGACGCGCTTAGCGAAATTGTCGATGCAGAGGCCAAACGCTTGCAATCTGAGGGTATGTTGGAAGACATTTATGCCAACGAACCGTTCGGTAACCGTCTGGGACGTATCAGAAAATCTAACCTCGACGCTGCGATAGAAATTACCAGAGGTGTCATGGGATCAGGCGGCGGCGGTTTTAGCGGCGCATCAATGTTCGGTATGCTCACCCACCCACCCTTACTGTCTTGTATCGAAAGCCTTATCGGTCCCACCATTATCGGTGCTTCGGCTTACCGCATCCGTCCAAAGCTCCCTGAATGGGAACGGGGTGAGGTGCCGTGGCATCAAGACTCCGGTTATTTCCTCCCCCACTGTGATAAGCATCTTCTTGTCACTTGCTGGATTCCTCTAGTTGATTCAAACCGGAATAACGGTTGTCTCTACGTGATGCCAAAGGTGCATCGGCGAGGAGTTTTTCAACATTATACTGGAGGGCATGGCGGATACCTCGAAATACCTACGGATGAATTTCCAGACACGGGCCCCATTCCGATGGAAATGAAGGCAGGGGATGTGCTGTTCATGACCAATCTAACACCACACGCTTCGTTTGAAAATCACGGCGAACAGGTGCGCTGGAGTGTAGACCTGCGCTATCAAAGTGCCGAAGCTCCAAACAACGTAGACGAAGGTCCTGAATCCTATACGCCGGAGCGAGAAACCGTTACGATGGCATGTTACCCGCCAGAAGCCGATTTTGTTTTGCGTAACCCCAAACACCCAGAACAGGAGGTTCGCAACCCCGAAGAATTCCGTAAAATTCGAGAGCGTTATCAGGGAGCGGGAGCATACCATCCCGGACGGGGTTGGACACGGCTTGAGAATAAAGATGTTTGAAACCTGCAAAGCCCTGGCGAGGCAATAGCTATTTCCATACACCTTGCACTCTTCCCCGATAAGATTGGGATTCAGAGCAGCTGAGGCGAAAGATAAAACGCATCAACTTTAACGAAAAACCGATGCTTTTCTAATAGGTAGCAACTTGCGTTATGATGTCGGGTACAATTATCGGAAATGATAATATACGAAAACCACACCTATCAAGCGGTATTTTCAGTGTAGAATACCACGCTTTTCTTGCGATATGATTGACACATATTGCGTCATTGTAGTAGCTAAACAATGGAGGAAGACAAAAGTGAATAAGATTAGAAAGTTTCAAAGGTTGTAAATCTCTTCGCAAGGGTCGTTGATACCACCATTCGACGCTTATAGGAAGGGGACGCTTGTTAGGTGTACGTCTTCAAGCTGCTAATAATCCCAATCCTTTAGGGGTGGGAGTACGTCAAAATACGAACAATAATTTGATTATAGGATAGGACTTACACAGCTGAACGTTTAAACCCAACATCAGGAAAGGTGACGCAATGTTCTTCGATCCGGACGCAGACTAACAATGCTTCAATTTTGAAACTTGACGCTTCCTTCGGTTAGACGTTCCAGCCCTGTGACGTAGTTAAAAAGTGTCGTTTTTCCTGCACCGTTGGGGCGAATGAGGTTGGCAATCTGTTCTTGTTGCACCGTAAATCTATCTACAAGTTTACACTCTCAAAAAGGCACGGGAGGATTTACACCTGATACCCACCTGTGTTGAATAATACTACCCTGTTTCCGGGTTGAATTTCTCCAGCTGCTACCAGTTTACAGAGTCCGGCAACAGTTGCCGCACCCTCAGGGCAAGCCAAAATCCCCTCATGTGTCGCCAAAGTCCCCATCGCCTCCTGTATTTCATCGTCAGTGACGGCGATTGCAGCCCCACCGCTCTGGTAGATAGCATCAAGTATCAGAAAATCACCCACAGCTTGTGGCACCCGTAACCCTGCCGCAGTTGTGTGTGCGTTTGTCCAGGGTTCAGCTTCGGTCGCCCCTTCCTGCCACGCTTTAACGATTGGAGCGCAACCCGCTGCTTGTACGGAGACCATACGCGGACGTTTCTCATCAATCCACCCGATAGTTTCCAACTCCTGAAATACCTTCCACATGCCAACAATCCCTGTACCCCCGCCCGTCGGATAGATAATGACATCAGGAAGTTCCCAATCGAACTGCTCCGCAATCTCAAGCCCCATTGTCTTTTTTCCTTCAACGCGATACGGTTCTTTGAGCGTTGAAACGTCAAACCACCCTTCATCTTCCTTGCGCTCGGCAACGATTTTTCCCGCATCCGTAATCAATCCGTCAATGAGGGTAACATTGGCACCAGCCAGTTGACAGGAGTTACGATTAAACGGAGGAGCATCTTGAGGCATGAAGATATGAGCCTCCATCCCCGCTTGAGCTGCGTAACACGAGAGTGCAGTCGCCGCATTACCGGCGGACGGGATTGCAAGTTTGTTCAATCCAAGCTCTTTGGCTTTAGAAACTGCCATTGCCAACCCGCGCGCCTTAAAGCTCCCGGTCGGCAGACGGGACTCATCTTTCACCCATAAAGCCTCAAGTCCTAAGAAAGCAGCGAGCTGTTGTGTTCGCAGGAGCGGCGTCATCGACTCATTGAGGGAAACAATGTGCTGCGAATCAATCACAGGTAAGAGTTCAGCATACCGCCACATTGATAGATCACGTCCCGATAATAGGGAAGATTTATCCCAAGTTTGAGCGATCTTGTCCAACGCATAACGTAGAAATAGCGGCTTCCCACACTGCGTGCACAAGTTCTGCGGGACGTTGGGATCGTAGGTTTGGGCGCAACGGCTGCATTCGAGGTGAGTCAAATAACTCATAGTATTTCCAACAGTTTCAGGATTAACCCCTTCATACTATGAAGCCGATTCTCCGATTGGTTGAACATAATTGATCTCGGGTCTTCAACGATTTCACCGGAAACCTCATAACCACGGTGAGCGGGCAGACAGTGCATAACTAAAACATCCTGCCCTGCGAGTAACTCCGCATTCAACTGATACGGCGAAAGCATTTCAATGCGTCGCTCCTTCTCCTCCTTAAACGCTGAATCTGTGAAAAACTCCATATCGACCCATGTGTCTGTATAAACAACATCGCTGTTTGCGATTACTTGATGCAGTTGATTCGACGCTTTATAAGTGCCCGCTTTACGTGCTGCTTCATAGAGCTCTTCATCGACAGCTGCGGGATTAATCTCCGGCGCAACGACAGTTATTTCCATACCCGTCTTTAGCCCGGCGGTAATCAACGAATTGCATACGTTATTGTGCACACCGATATAAGTGAGTTTGACTCCTTCGATACGCCCCAATTTTTCCTGTATGGTCATTAAGTCGCCGAGTGCTTGCGTTGGGTGATAACGGTCGCAGCACCCATTGATGAGCGGGACCGTCGCGCTCTCGGCTGCCTGCACAACATCTGCATGTTTGAGGAAACGTGCGAGGATTACATCTGAATAAGCCGATAGCACACGGATTTCATCGCGTAGATCCGCGAGCGCGAAGTTGGTGGTGCGCCAATCCAGATAAACTGCGTGACCACCCAATTGGGTCATACCGACTTCCCCAGCACAGCGAGTTCGGGTTGAGGTCTTCTGGAAAAGCATGGCAAGACTGCGCTGGCTCGTAGCATTCGCATACTGTTCTGGATTGTTTTTGATTGCGATGCTGCCTTCAACAACCTCAATGATATCCTCTATAGACCAGTTTTTCAGTGAAACGAGATTCATGATAGGTCCCCCAAAGGTTTGAAAGCCATGATTATACTGCATAGCATCCCCCATGTCAAGCCAGAATGACGCTAAAAAGGTTTGACGGTGATACATATTTCTGCGAAAATAGAGATGTTTATGATTGTTGTCTATCTGCCCATCACTCGATGAGTCCCGTACACAGCCATGACTTGAAGGACCCAGTTAATGGATACAATCAAACTCCAACTTTACACGAAAGCCGATTGTCCCCTTTGTGATGAAGCGAAGGAATCACTTGAATTGCTTGCAGCGCAATTTCCAATCCAGATTGAAGAAATTGACATCACGACGAACTTGGGGCTGTTCACAAAATATAAAGAACTAATTCCTGTGCTTGAGTTGGAAGGAAAACGGTTGTTTGTGCATCGGATCCATGTGAAAGATCTCAAGCGAAAATTGATGTGGCAGCGGTGGCACCGGTGGTTTATAGACAAGGGGTCAGCATTAAAAAAATAACCCGCAAGCAATTTATCCGTCTTATCTTTTTCTTTTAATCAATACCGCGGTTTCATCCCTCATTGCCGTTCTGATCTCAGCCGTCCCCAAAATGTGACACAGTTGCCTCGTGTATCAACAGGGAGGAACCGGTCGGGAATCACCCAAGTCGGTCTAACGTCCCGTCCCGGATGATCCGTCAGTCGCCTCTCATTCTCTCCGTTGGCATCCATGATGTAAATATTCCAGTTGCGATTTTGAATCGTGCCATCTCGCAGAGACTGGAAAGCAATCCACCTTCCATCAGGTGACCATGCAGGCATACGGTCCGCCGAGGGATGATCGGTCAATCGAACAACGTTGGAACCATCAGCATTCATCACGTAGATATCATCTTCTATCCCTAGGAGGGGTGGTTGTGCGTCTCGATTGGAGTCGAACGCTATCTTTGTCCCGTCGGGGGACCAAGCAGGTCTCCAATCGCTCACGTCTCCCTGTTGGGACAATCTAACCCGGTTTCTACCGTTACGGTCCATCACAAAGATTTCGGCTTCTCTGTTAAATGCAATTTTATCACCGTGGGGGGACCAGGAGGGAGAAGAGCTAAAGATTCCCCGCGCCTCCCGCATCAGAATTTGCAACTGGTCTCCATCGGCGGTCATGCGACACACATCGTCATCTCCCACATCCAATTTAGAACATGTCACAGCTAACCACTTGCCATCAGGGGACCAGGACGGGCCTCCAAAACTCCGTCGCCATCCCACCCATTGGGCAGTGATATTCTTTTGCTGCCTAGTACGAAGATTCCTCACAAAAATGTGACTGCCCTCATCGGCATCATACTGAGCCAAGGCAACCGATTTGCCATCAGGGGACCACGTCATACCGGAAAAACCTTCAGGATTTTCAAGCCACAGCCGTTCGTCCATGCCATTAGCGTTGATTAGATAAATGGTTGTATACAACCGTGGCTCATCAGGATTGTTTCGATTTGAGAGAAACGCGATAGCTCCCTTCGGATTGGCATGTGTCGGTGGCGCGCCAAATGGATTCCATACACACAACAGGAGGAGCAGCAACAGAAGCTTAATGTTGAAGTTGTGTTCCATCTTTGAGCCTACCTTTTCTTGTCGCCTTTGCGGAAATTTAGAGCGTTTGAAGGCAATGAATTTACCCATCACCTGCAAAACAATCGGGGTTAGGGCATTCAGTAATCCATAGTCTTACTCTCCGCTTGACACTTTTCTGAATTTGTGATAGACTTTGCGATGCAAACATAACTGTACCAACTATCGAATCACGACAAAATGTTTACAGGAGGTCTACTCAATGGCAGATGTAGGAAGTGCGGCACCTGATTTTACACTCACAGGCACTCTCGGATCCGAGGATACAGAGGTTTCTTTGGACAACTTCAAAGGGAAGAATCTCGTGGTGATATTTTATCCCCTTGATTTCTCGCCGGTATGCTCCGTACAGATTCCCGATTTTAATGAAAAGGTTGATGAGATTCGTGCGAAAAATGCTGAGATCATCGCGATAAATCGTGATTCAGCGTTTGCACATAAAGCGTGGAGCGAACATCTTGGCGGTGTTAAGTTCCCGCTCCTAGCTGACATGAATCTTGAGGTATCGAAGCAGTTTGGAATGGCACTTGAAGAGGTCGGTATCACGAACCGCGGCGTTATCATCATTGACGAGGCAGGCAATATCGTTTTCAAGCATGTCGAAGATGCACCCCCAGACAATACCCTTGCGGTGAATCAGGTGCTGAGTGAGCTCGACAAATTGAATTAAATCGATCTTCTAAATTCCAATCGAAACACTATAATTGTCAGCGGGCTTCAGAGATTTAATCTTTGAAGCCCGTTTTTTAGTGCTGTTCTTCTTCCACTATCACGGCTGGCTTTGTTACTATCGGATATTTTGGATTGAGTGCCATACCCTTCTCACGTTTCTGTCCTGTGCATCACAACCAAATTATCCCGGTGAATCACTTCGTTATAATAGTAATAGCCGAGGACCTTTTCAATTTCGCTGGTCTGTTTGCCCATAATCCGCTTCAATTCGTGGGTGTTATAATTGACCAATCCCCTAGCGAGTTCAACTCCATCTTCGTCTTGACAGGAGACGGTGTCTCCGTGCCTAAAATTTCCTTCTACCCGTTGAATTCCAGATGGTAGGAGACTTCTGCCGTGATGGACCAATGCACGGCGCGCCCCACTGTCCACAAATAGGCGACCTTTCGGTAGGCGTGAATAGGCAATCCAGCGTTTCCGTCCTGACATCCGCTCCTGCGGGAGAAACAGCGTCCCTATCTTTTCACCCGCTAGTACTCTGTTGACGACTTGGGGTTCGGTGCCATTCGCAAGCACCATCATCTCACCCGATCCGGTCACAATTTCGGCAGCGTGTAATTTCGTAGCCATGCCGCCGGTGCCGCTCTGGCTGCCCGCACTTCCCGCGGACCGTTTGAGTTCATCGGTAACATCATAGACAAGACTAATCAATTTTGCTTCCGGATCCTTGCGCGGGTCTGCGGTATAAAACCCATCCTGATCTGATAAGATAATCAGTAAATCCGCCTCCGCAAGATTAGTCACATAAGCCGCCAACGTATCATTATCACCGACCTTGATTTCCTCAACTGCGACGGTATCATTTTCGTTGATAATCGGAAGGATGCCAAGCCGCATCAGAGCGCGTAGCGTATTGCTCATATGTGTATAGCGCTCGCGGAAATTGAAGTCATCCTGTGTCAGTAGCATCATCCCTGTAATCTGGTTGTATTGCGAAAATCGATGCTCGTAAGCGTGCATCAAGCGGGTCTGTCCAACTGACGCCGCCGCCTGCAATCCGGGGAGCGTTTGTGGGCGTTGTGTGAGCCCCAATTTGCCTGTGCCTGCGGCGATTGCACCAGAGGTAACGAGAATAACCTCTTTGCCCGTTTGTTTTACTGATGCGAGATCCTGCACCAATGCGTCTAAACGCTCGTGATTCAGGTCAAAGTTCTCTGAAACGGTTGTGCTGCCAACCTTCACAACCACTCGTCGAGCACGCGCTAACAGTTGGCGAGGTTCAATGTGTGTTGATTTCATCAGGACTGAACGTAAACTCGAAGGCATCAACCTGAACAGTATCGCCTTCCGTGACACCAGCTTTGATGAGTGCATTCAGGACGCCCATTTTTTTCAGTTTCCGATGGAGGAGAACCAATGCCTGATCATTTTCCATATCGGTCATGAGAACAGCGCGACGCGGTTCTTCGCCGCGCACGATAAAACGATCTTTCCGCGCAATAAGTTCAAATCGTTCATTAGGTTTGGGGATGTGGAAGGTTGGTTGAGGCTCCACGGCTTCTTGTCTCTCACGGATTCGTTCATTTATCCGCTGCAGAAGTTGGTAGGTTGCTCTAATCAGCCGGTCTACTCCCTCACCAGTGACCGCAGAGATCGGAAAGACACGCCGTTTCCCGAAGTAATCTTTGACGCGCTGCAAATTAGTCTGTGCATCGGGCAGGTCCATTTTATTAAGGACAATTAACTGTGGCAGGCGAGTTAAGCGGGGGTTGTACCGTTCGAGCTCTGTGTTGATCTGTTCGTAATCGGTGATTGGGTCGCGTCCATCGATGGAAGCAGTATCGATGACGTGGAGGAGCATCTTCGTCCGCTCGATATGCCGCAGAAAGTCGTGCCCCAGCCCTGCCCCTTCATGTGCGCCCTCAATGAGACCGGGAATATCTGCAAGCACAAAGTTGTGTTCAGGATCCACTCGGACAACGCCTAAGTTGGGAGTCAGTGTTGTAAAGGGGTAGTCCGCAATCTTCGGCTTTGCGGCGGAGGTCCGTGCGAGCAGCGTCGATTTACCTCCATTTGGATAGCCGACCAAGCCAACGTCTGCAATCAGCTTGACCTCTAGCGCGATAGTACGTTCTTCCCCCGGTTCTCCCTTCTCAGCGACACGTGGGGTCTGAAACGTGCTGCTCTTGAAACGTGCATTTCCTTTGCCACCAATTCCACCCCGTGCGACAACTGCACGCTGCCCTATCTCCTTCAGGTCGGCAATGACCTCCTCCGTCTCTGGCACCCGCACAATCGTACCCGCTGGGACTTTGACGATTCTATCTGCTGCATCCGCCCCGTGCATCAGTTTCCCCATGCCGTGTTGACCATTCTCCGCAACTTGATGAGGATTGTATCGGAAATCGATGAGGGTGCTCATCCCCTCCGTAACTTCTAAAATGACACTTCCACCTTGCCCACCGTCGCCACCATTCGGCCCGCCGCGCTGCACAAACTTTTCTCGACGAAAACTGATGCAGCCGTTTCCGCCTCTGCCGCCCTTTGTGTAGATTTTTGCGGTGTCTGTATTCATCATTTGCTCGCTCTGTTACTTTTTACAATGCCCAGTAAATAGTGAACGAAACAGAAAATAAGAGGTAGGAGGGAAGAATCAACGGATTGGCTAAGAATCTAGAAAACAGATTTCAGGTGATTAGATTTTGCTCATCTGCACAGTTGCGCCGGCGGAATCGATGGATAACACCTTGATGTCGCAAGAAATCTGATTTCGCTCAAACGCTTCACTCATTTGTGAACCGACCTCATCCGTTGATGTTGTGCAGTAAGCTGCAACACTGGGGCCCGCTCCACTCAGAGCCACACTTAATGCTCCTGCACGCATTGCGGATTCAGCCACATCATCAAATCCGGGGATCAGAGAAGTTCGATACGGCTGATGGAGTCGATCTGCCATGGCAAGTGATAACATGTCTAATTTGCCTGTTGCAATTGCTGCCACTAGCATCGAAGAACGGCTCACATTGTGGATAGCATCAGCGAAATCAACTGTTTGGGGCAGAACGCTACGGGCTGCTTCGGTGGACAACGAAAAGTCGGGGATTGCCACAACAACACGCAGATCTGAACCACAATCCAATTGGATCGAATGTACGTGGTTACCCCGCATCATAGATATAACCAAACCACCTAGCAGTGATGCAGCAACATTATCCGGATGCCCTTCAAACTCTGTGGCAAAATCGAGCAGTTCAGACCGAGAAAACGGTTCATCACATAAGGCATTGGCTGTCAACAATCCACCGAGTATTGCTGTGCCACTGCCTCCCAATCCCCGGATTGCGGGAATGCCATTTGTTAGAACCAATCGCAAACCTGTCGGCTTATATCCACACTTGTCGAAAACCAATTTTGCGGCTCGGTAAGCAATATTGCTCTCGTTGTTGGAGAGCTTATCCACATCAACGCCGGTGACCTCAATTTCCGTCCCCTCGTCAATATCTTCAAGCGAGATAGTGCTATAAAGTTGTAGGGCTAACCCAAGGACATCAAAGCCCGGTCCTAGGTTTGTTGTGCTCGCTGGAACACGAGCGGTTGCTTTGTTGGACATCAAGTTTACCTGCGAAAATTAAAAGCAACTACCGAATCCTTGAAATTGCTGAATCCATCCGGGCTAGGGCTTCCTGAATATTCTCCAGCGAATTTGCATACGACAGTCTCAAGTAGCCATCGCCAAGTTTACCAAAAGCAGTGCCCGGCAAGACTGCAACCCCTGCGTCTTCAAGCAGGTAGTCCGATAGGTCTTGGCAGGAAAGGGGCAGCTGTGAGACATTCGGGAACACGTAGAATGCACCAAGGGGTTTGATACAACTCACACCCTCAATTGCATTGAGACCGTCAACAATTGCGTCACGTCGTGTTCTAAACTCAGTAACCATTTCGTGGACAAAATCCTGCGGCCCCTTCAGTGCCTCTATCCCTGCAAATTGCGTGAAAGTTGCAGTGCACGAGTTGGAATTTATAGTCAACTGTGTAATCTTATCCGCCAATTCTGTGGGAGCTATCCCATAACCCAACCGCCAGCCGGTCATAGCATAGGTCTTGGAATGTCCCTCAAGCAGAATCGTGCGCTCCTTCATACCCGGTAGACTGATGAGACTATCATGGACACCTTCATAAAGGATTCGCGAATATACCTCATCTGTCAGCACATAGAAATCGTGCTTAATTGCTAGCTCGGCAATTGCTTCCAAATCACTTTTTGCCAACGTGCCGCCTGTCGGGTTTTGTGGTGAGTTGATAATCAACAGTTTCGTCCGATCCGAGATGAAAGCCTCAAGATCTTCAATCCGGAAGCGAAAATCAACCTCCTCACGTAATGGCAAAGGGACTGCTTTCCCGTCAATGAAATCAATGACAGATTCATAAATCGGAAATCCGGGGTTAGGATAGATAACTTCATCTCCTTCATTGATAAGTGCCAAAATGGTAAAGAAAATGATAGGCTTGGCACCGGGTGTAACAGTGACTTCATCCGGATGAATCTCTACACCCCGCGTCTCCGAAATATGCTCAGCGATAACTTCACGAAACTCCAATAAACCCGCAGATGGTCCATATCCGGTGTGACCATCCTTCATTGCCTTGAAGGCTGCCTCGCAAATATTCGCAGGGGTTATGAAATCTGGCTGACCAATTTCGAGATGGACGATGTCTCTACCCTGCGCTTCTAATTCCTTGGCTTTGGCAAGTACCTCGAAGGCAGATTCCGTTCCCAAACGGTCCATTCGATCTGCAAAATTCATCTATCACCTCAATTTTTGAAAATAGATTCTCCTAACTTAGGGTTGCAATCAAACTGATAGGTTCTACTTTGAAGATGACAAAACAAAACCGTTCAGACCTGTAGCCCAAACGTTCTTTGCGTCTAACGCAAAAACACCATACACAGGCATCTTACTAATAACGGGGTCCTCAATGGTCTGCGTTACCCATGTCGTTCCACCGTCGGTTGTATGAATGATAACGTTGACGCCGAGATCGCCCCCAGTGGCCCAGCCGACAGCAGTATCGGCAAAGCTGACACTCAATAGCTTTTCCTCCGTCCCACTTGTTTGAATATCCCAAGTATTACCACCGTTTGTGGTGTGTAAGACGACTCCGTTTTCCCCAACCGTCCAACCGTTATCGGCATCTATAAAGAAAATGTCTTCGAGAATATCCGAGATATTTGTGGGTTGGTCCATCCATGTTTGTCCGCCATCAGTAGTTTTCTGAACTAAGCCATCTTGGCCCCCGGTTTCCGGACTAATCCTAACCCCTGTCACCCAGCCGCTAGACTCATCAATAAATTGAACAGCATTAAACACGATTGTTTCTTCATCGCCCACAGCAGCGGCAACCTCACCGCCGCGAAGCAGGTTCCATTGTTTTCCACCGTTGCTGGTCTGAACAATTGTCTCATTCATTCCAACCGCATAACCTGTTTTGGGACTCACAAAGTGAACGCCTTTAAGAGCATTTCCGACCTTGCTCGTTTGGATATCCCAGCGTTTGCCAGCGTTTGCCGTTCCAACAATCAACCCTGCTTCTCCGACTGCCCACCCATGTTTCTTATCAAAAAAGTAGATATCTGTGAGCATCTGATTGATAGGATCTCCCGCTTCTTGTTTTTCCCACGTTTTACCCCCGTCCATGGTGTGCCCAATATATCCGGGATTCTCCATATCTAACTCTGAAACACCGGCGACCCAACCCTCCTCGGGACTCACAAAAGCAATTCCATTATAATTCCGAACATCCTCTTGATCACTTTGTTGCAAAATGTTCCACTGTCCGCTAGCATGGAGTCCGGTTGTTACCAACACAGCCGCCAATACAATCATTCCTAATAAAACCACTCTTTTTGTCAACATGATTCAATAGCTCCTTTCACAGTTTTTATATTGACCTATCCTCAAAGGCCCAGATCTTCGCAGCCTCACGATTGGATAGGCTTTATTGCGGGTGCAATTTATTTTTTAGAATAGGCTTTAGTATAGCACCCATCATAGGTGCTGTCAAGCACAAACATATCACTCTACAACATGCTTTTGACGAGGCACCCAATCTCCACGCCGCTTTTTTATAGGTCTTGACACGGCGGTAGATATTGCTACAAAAGTAGGGATGGGTTGCATCAAGAATCGGATGTTACCTAAAAAGCCCCAAGACTCCATACTCCTGTCTTGGGGCTTGTTGTGCGTGTAGGATTGATAGATTACCAACGCACTTGACAAAACTCTTCATAGTCAATCAATTCGTGAATCGTTGGGTTTTTACCACAGGCGGGACATCCAGGGTCTTGACGAAGCGTGAGTTTCTTAAACTCCATCGATAAAGCGTTGAATAGAAGCAGTTGACCGATTAGCGGCTTCCCAATGTCAAGTAGAACTTTGATGGCTTCAACGGCTTGCACATTCCCGACAATGCCCGGTAACACACCAATCACACCCGCTTCTTGACAACTTGGCACCATATCAGGTGGCGGAGGTGACGGGTAGAGGCAGCGGTAGCACGGTCCCCCGCCGGGATGAAACACAGTGACCTGCCCTTCAAACTGGAAGATGCTGCCATGCACAATCGGTTTGCCGAGCATCACACTGGCATCATTCAACAGATAGCGGGTCGGTAAATTATCACACCCATCAACAATGAGGTCGTAATCCTCAAGGATTTCAAAAGCATTTGCCGAAACAATCTTCTCAGTATGTGTGATAACTGTAACATCAGGATTGATGTCTGCGAGCGTTTCCTTTGCGGACTCTGTTTTCAGTTTGCCCACATCACTCGTTCCGTGAAGAACCTGTCGTTGGAGATTGCTCATATCTACAACATCGTCGTCGACGATTCCGAGCGTTCCAACACCAGCTGCGGCTAGATACAACCCCGCAGGTGATCCAAGCCCGCCTGCACCGATGAGAAGTACCTTCGATTCAAGCAGCTTGGTTTGCCCCATCCCCCCAACCTCTTTGAGGATGATGTGTCGACTATATCGCTCAATTTGTTCATTACTAAAATTGTACATCTAAAAATTTCCTCGTTGTGAACTGCAAAGAATTGATTCTAATTATTTTCCAAGTTCGCTAGCAGATCCGAAATTCCTTTGCCTGAACGCGCAGAGATTTGAACTGCAAACCGTTCCCGCACATCTTCAGATGTACGTTCAACAGTAAAGTCATTCCCACTGTACATCTGCTCAAGCACAGCGGTTAAATCCGGTTGAATCGCCTCAAACATCTCTTGGGTATTCGGCGCGATATGGCGGTTATTAATCATAAATAGGATTTCATCCCCGTTTAGATGCACTGCGTTCTCCAGTTCTTCGGCTTCTTCTAAACGGACACATCTTTGCAGTGTCTCGATGAATGCCTGATGAATTTTTTCGCGATTATCCCCGTCTACCTTATGCTTCCGGTTATAAAGAAAGCCGTGCCGACTTCTGGCTGCATCTATGCTATAATTTGTGCTTTTGGCAATTAGCAGAACGCCGGGGCCCGCATAGGTAAACGAGTAATCAGCGTAGTTCAGGTATTCATCGGGGCCGCCTTCCGCCATCCATCGGTTGAAAACCCTGATGAAATTTTCGTAATTGATATGACTGTCTTCTGTGACGAAGACCTTGATGTTAATCTGTTGTAAATCCATAGCTTGCTGTAATCAGAAACTCCTTTTTTTATAAATGATTTTAACACCCATTTCGGGCATAAGGAGACGAAATCAGTTTCGCTCCTTTACTAAAAACTTAACGAACAAGTGTAGTTCTTCGTAAAACCAGTTTATCGAAGAACTCTTAAGAACAGAGGCTGCTGAAAACTTAAGAACATCAATAAAATCACAGGCGTCGCCGCTGATTGTAACAATGGGTCAGTGTGCCTCCATGTCTGTTATTGATATTCTTGCAACCCTCGATTGATTAATTCAATCCTTTGAGGCGTATCTCTATTTCCAACTCTACACCAAGCCGGGCGGCAATACGTTCAAGGGTTCGCTTTCTGGTCCTTGTGCCTGCCACATCTTTTATATAATACTGACCAACCCGATGGCTATAAGGTAATTTCGAGGTAGAGAAGAGATCAGGATAAACACTTCTCACTCTATCTATTCCTAGCCTTTCAATTACCTCAGTAAAGGTTTTCCTTGCGCTATGATGAGCAATCCTTTCTCTATTGGGCATAGTTACGATAAGGTTTGTCGATGGCTTTCTACCCGAGGAGTCTGTTGGTGGAGAAGGATCCTTTTTCGGGGGTGGCCTATCCTCGGAGCCTGTTGGTGGAGAAGGGGCTCCCTGGGTTGGTCTATCCCTATTTAGGCTTTTCAGGAAAGCTAATACTTGCTCGCTAGTTGGTTTATGCCCACACAGACTTTCCGTTATCTTCGCTACTACATCTATCAAAAATTCATCTGCGTCCTCCACCAATTTAGTCCATGCCTCTGGCAAACTTCTCTCAATCTGTCTCTGCTTGGAGATATTCCGATAGTCGTTTTCGATTGCCGTAATGGCTTCACCGGTGCGTATCGACTCGTATTTCAAGTATCGGTTAAGACGTTTCAAAATCTCCTCATTGTCTGTTTCGATCAGATCCAGTTTACATACCCGACGTTCTCCGTAATCTCCTTGGCCACCCGGTTGAAAAAAGTGCCATTCCCGACCATCAGTGAGGACAGCGATTGGAACCCCTGTGTGAAAAGCGTATTCAAATAATTGTCTCTCTGCCCCTTCAATTTGGCCAACCTGTTTGACTTCAATGAAAACTAGAGGCTTTGACGGCGGGTGGCACAGAGCATAATCTACCCTTCTACCCTCAACTGAATATTCAGGAACGATAACCTGCGTATCATACTTTGGCCAACCCAGTGCACCGAGTAACCTAAGTATGATTCCCTGAGAAACTGATGCCTCATTTGCAAATACCCCTCTTGTTAAATCGTGGTGTATGTCATCAAGGTGTTGATTGAGTGTCATTGCTTAATAAGTTTCTCCTTTCAATCCCCCCAAAAAAACTCAGCTGTCGGTTTCTAAGACGAGTAGGGGGGGTGCTGAAAATTGTAATGTCAACCACTTACTCTCTTTACTAACCTTTGTACTTGAAATCCAACATTGGTTCCGTATCGGTTGAAAACCCTGATGAAATTTTCGTAATTGATATGACTATCTTCTCTGACGAAGACCTTGATGTTAATCTGTTGTAAATCCATAGCTTGCTGTAATCAGAAACTCCTTTTTTTATAAATGATTTTAACACCCATTTCGGACATAAGGAGACGAAATCAGTTTCGCTCCTTTACTAAAAACTTAACGAACAAGTGTAGTTCTTCGTAAAACCAGTTTATCGAAGAACTCTTAAGAACAGAGGCTGCTGAAAACTTAAGAACATCAATAAAATCACAGGCGTCGCTGCTGATTGTAACAATGGGTCGGTGTGCCTCCATGTCTGTTATTGATATTCTTGCAACCCTCGATTGATTAATTCAATCCTTTGAGGCGCCTTTGAGGCGTATCTCTATTTCCAACCCTACACCAAGCCGGGCGGCAATATGTTCAAGGATTCGCTTCTTGTTCACTGTGTCTCTCTCTTTTGTATAATACTGACCAACCTGATATCCATATTTAATTGATGAGGTAGAGAAGAGATCAGGATAAACACTTCTCACCCTCTCTATTCCTAGCCTTTCAATTACCTCAACAAAGGTTTTCTTTGCGCTATTATGAGCAATCTCTTCTCCATTAGGCATAGTTACGATAAGGTTTGTCGGTAGCTTTCTACCCGAGGGGTTTGTTGGTGGAGAAGGGGTTTTTCTCGAGGGGGGGCCTATCCCCGGAGTCTGTTGGTGGAGAAGGGGCTCCCTGGGTTGATCTATCCCCATTTAGACTTTTCAGGAAAGCTAACACTTGCTCGCTAGTTGGTTTATGCCCACACAGACTTTCCGTTCTCTCCGCTACTCCATCTATCAAAAGTTCATCTGCCTCCTCCACCAATTCAGTCCATGCCTCTGGCAAACTGCTCTCAATCTGTCTCTGCTTGGAGATATTCCGATAGTCGTTTTCGATTGCCGTAATGGCTTCACCGGTGCGTATCGACTCGTATTTCAAGTATCGGTTAAGACGTTTCAAAATCTCCTCATTGTCTGTTTCGATCAGATCCAGTTTACATACCCGACGTTCTCCGTAATCTCCTTGGCCACCCGGTTGAAAAAAGTGCCATTCCCGACCATCAGTGAGGACAGCGATTGGAACCCCTGTGTGAAAAGCGTATTCAAATAATTGTCTCTCTGCCCCTTCAATTTGGCCAACCTGTTTGACTTCAATGAAAACTAGAGGCTTTGACAGCGGGTGGCACAGAGCATAATCTACCCTTCTACCCTCAACTGAATATTCAGGAACGATAACCTGCGTATCATACTTTGGCCAACCCAGTGCACCGAGTAACCTAAGTATGATTCCCTGAGAAACTGATGCCTCATTTGCAAATACCCCTCTTGTTAAATCGTGGTGTATGTCATCAAGGTGTTCATTAAGTGTCATTGCTTAATAAGTTTCTCCTTTCAATCCCCCCAAAAAAACTTAGCTGTCGGTTTCTAAGAAGAGTAGGGGGGGGGTGCTGAAAGTTGTAATTTCAACCACTTACTCTCTTTACTAACCTTTGTACTTGAAATCCAACATTGGTTCCGTATTTGTCCTATCATTACCATTCTCTGCTTACACCGTAAGCATCAAAGGTTTCATCTACGCTAATTATTGGAAATCCTTCGGTAAGCCCTTGAGCAATTATCAAACGGTCAAACGGATCTCGGTGATGCAAGGGTAACGTAGTCAACTTTGCGAGGCTATTAACTGTGATATCCAATATCCAAATATGATTGAAATCCAGTCTCTCTGGAAATATCTGCTCGAACGGTTTGTCTAAATCAATTTTCCCTAACCCTACCTTAATTGCTATCTCCCATAGACTGACGATGCTGAGGAATTTCTCATTACTTGAATCATCAATCAACTGTCGTGCTTTGCGGCTGAGTTTTGCGTCGCCAGCAAGAAACCAAAGTAGCGTACATGTATCCAGCAGATATTTCATTCCATATAGTCCTTAAAATCGGGGAGTTCGTCATCAAAATCTTCACCGATGTGAATAAGTCCTTCGGCACTTCCAAAACCAGTCTTTAACCATGGTTCCAAAAAAATAGCCTTCCACTCATATTGATAGGTTGGCATCAACGTATCTATTGATTCAGCGTAAAACAGGAGATGATATTTCACATACGTCTTGTCGAGCAATTTAATGCAATCATCCAATTCATTGAACTTTGGGACATCTTCCGGCTCTTTCTTATCCCGATGGGCAATGCGTTTATCAGCAAAATCCTCACATGCTGTTGCAGTCTTCTTGAGTTTATCTATATCGTCTTTCACCATATCGGGGCACACATGCTCTCCGCTGGCATCTGCGTATGGTGCGAAGTCATCCATCTGTATCAACTCTTTCAGTTGAGAATTGCCGGTAATCCCTATATCTTCAAGTTCCTCCCTACCCTCGATCTCGATTTGGTTGATGTCGGGACCATCAGGGTGAGAATAGAGAGAACGGTAATAGTTCCGAGACAGCTCTTCAGGGTTTTTAGCAATATCATCAAGCAATCCCACAAAAGATATACTGTCCTTCTGCGGTTTGATTTGCCGACGTAGCCCTACTAGCGCATGAGACAAATAAGTCCTTCCAAGATAGCGATAGAAAGCACTCGGCCTTTGGATACCCGGATTCTCACGGATGATGTCTTGGACTTCCCAGAACATGTTAGTATCCCGTAGAAGCATTTGTATGTCGTCTTGAATAATCTCCATCCACTTGAGCCACTTTTTCAGTTTTGAATTTATCTTAAATTTCTGATTCATGGTTAAATACCTTTTCAAACAGGAAAGTGATGTTACGGTGAGGACTGCTAGAGGACAGTCAATAGAACGATTCTGGGATCATTTCAGTCTTTCGACACCTATTGCTTTCTTCATGTCAAAAAGCATCTCAATCTTAGCCATCAAACATCCCAAAAAATAAAGCGTGACGAACCCCGCTTCAGTCCATCACGCTTTACTTTGACAACACCTTATCCGTTATTCACCTTTACGAATCACGAGTCGATAGTGCTGACCAATCTTCTTGGTATCAGTAATCTTATGCCCATCATTCGTGAGGCTCTTAGGGACATTTTCAATCGGTTCGCCATCGTCAATCGTGATTTCCAGCAGCTGACCGACATTCATCGTCTCCAAGCGAATTTTGGCTTGCACGTAGTTGAACGGACACGCCACACCCTTGAGGTCAAGACTGTCAACAATCTCCTCGACCTTCTCTGCTTTCGGCGGTGCCTTGGGGATACGTGCCGGTCTAGCTTCGCGCTTCTTAGTGCTCGATTCCTCCTCCTGTCGAATCCGCATCCGCCCGTAGACGTTATGTGCTTCCTCAACAAAGAGAGTCGCTTCCTCGACGCGGCGGTGCGTTAGCTCCCTATCAAAGGTACTGGAATCCTCCTCGACCGCCTTGAACAGATGCGCTCCAAAACCGGGGAAAACAATGCCCGGCTCAAAGAACCGACTTCGGAACTCTCGAACCGTCGTCTCGTCGTCAATGTGTTGCAGCCCTTCGGTCGTCAGCAATGCGTCCGCGGCTTTGATCATCGCTTCATAAGCGTGTTGAGCCGAATCCACATATTCATCATTCTCCAGATCAACCCCCGACTCATAGATTAGCCGATCCGCTTCCTCAAGTATGAACGATACCAACTCTACCAACTGCCCTGCACATTCACCAACACCCGTCTTGAGTTGAAATTCCTTCGTGTCGCCGGTGTCGATATAGTAGCTGGGATCTTCCTCGAAGGTAGGGATCTTATCATACTCGCGGAGGATTGCCTTAATCTTAACCTTGCCAAGTCTCGCAATATAATCGGTGAATGGTTCGTCCTCTTGCCGTTCCTCAAGGTATCGTCCGGTCAAGTGCTCGATGAATTGTGGGATGTTCTTGCCGTGAATCTTTCCGGCGGCAAGTCCATAAGCCCCCGCATTCTCGGTAGCGTGCCCCCCCAACATGACTTGATAATATGGGGCGATATGTTTACCCATACGTCGTGATGAGCCAAAGAACCCGATATTTGCGATGTGGTGCTGACCGCATGAATTGGGGCAACCGCTGATCTTGATTCGCAGATCTTGAATCTCCTCCTTCACACCGGTCTCGATGAAGTAATTCCTCAAGTAAGCAGCTAACCCACGAGAAGATGAGATACCCAGTTTGCAGGAATCGGTGCCGGGACATGCTGTAATATCAACAGTACTCTCAGCACCCGATGCGCCCAAGCCTATTTCTTTGAGCTCCTGGTAAAGCGCAGGTAGATCGCTCATGCTGACCCAACGCAAAACGAGATTCTGCTCAACGGTCGTGCGAATGGTGTCCTTCACATAATTGCGCGAAATATCTGCCAACGCCCGGGCTTGATCCGCGGTGATGTCTCCGAGCGGCAACGTGATATTGACGACTGCGTATCCCGGCTGTCGTTGTGGACGCACGTTTGAGGCATGCCACGGATCAAACCCTTCCGGTTTTGACGCGCCATTGAGCTGCGTCGGTGGCTTCAGTGGTGTTTCGTCATACACATCAAGATTGCCGAGATGAGCTGTCCACGCGGGGTCATGGCGTAACTGTTCACGCTCTTCCAACACAAGGCGACGAAATTCTTCAATACCAAGTTTTGCCACGACAAACTTCATCCGCGCCTTATTGCGATTTTTACGTTCCCCGAGACGGGTGAATACCTTCGAGATCGCCTGTGAAATTGGCAACAATTCCTCCTCAGGCACAAACTCATCAAAAACTTTTGCCTGATGTGGCACAGCACCAAGCCCACCACCGACGAGCAACTTAAATCCACGCTTCGGTTTGCCGTCAATCTCTTTAATCACCGCAACTGCACCGATATCGTGCATGTATCCTAAGCCGCAAGCATGTTCATGGCAGCCGGAAAACGCGATCTTGAACTTACGTCCGAAATCTTGTGCATCCTGATGACCCAACAGGAAGGCGGACAGTGCCTTGGAGTGAGACGTTACATCAAACGGTTCATCGTTACACACGCCAGAAAGCGGGCAAGCGGTGACATTCCGAACCACATTACCACACGCTTCCTTGGTTGTTATGTCAACTGACGCCAACCGACGCATTAACTCCGGCGTATTGTTAATATCCACATAGTGATACTGCACATCTTGGCGAGTCGTGATATGAATGATATTATCCGAAAATTCTTCGGCAACATCAGCCAACATTTCCAGTTGTGCCGCGTTTAGACCGCCGAATGGAATCTTTACGCGAATCATTTGTGAACCTTCATCGCGCTGCCCGTAAACACCGTGACGCAGTCTAAATTCGAGGAAAATCTCCTCCGGCATCTGACCCGCTTGGACACGATCCAGCTGCATCTCATAAATTTCAATTGCACGGGCATCATCTGGATCTATTGCCTCCGCGTTAAAAGGTACTAAATTTTCTGTCGCCATTATTGACTCCTTCCGAATTGGGGTTGAAGGGTTCGTATGAACAACGCTATCGCTGATGGAGTTTGATATTCTAATCTATTACGTTGTTCTGAATGCTGATACTTCGGTAAGTTGTTATCGTCCGAATTATTATGGTCCAATGGGGCGAATTTTTCCTAGTCTTGCCTCTTAGTCGTAAAAATTGGTTTCTGCGCCTTTTCCGATCAAATTCATAGAATCATATTATAACAAAAAAGAATGCAGAGATCAAGTGCTTATGCTCATGTCAAGCAACAAATTTAATTCTTTACTCAAACCACGTCACATCATTATTCTCACTTACCCCCATTTTTTTTAGAGTTGTAATGTTGGTTGTTTTTGCGAGGTCTAGATGTGAGAAAGGGTTATCAAATATGGTAAAATACCTCCCTGTATAAAATAACCATTGTTTTAAACAAGGAGGTATTATGAAAGGCACCCACCGCCATAAGCGGGTGAATCCCAGTTCTATGATAACCACTCTGACCGAGATTTTCAACCCCGTATTGAAAAAACCGGCGTTAAAAAACCTGATACTCACGATCCTAGCCATTGTGTTGGCCCAGAAGTTTCGGATAAACGAAATTGCTTTACGCTTGCCAGTAGCCGTCAAACATCAAAAGACGAAACAGAAACGCCTGCTTCGATTCTTAGCTCGTCGCTTTCCTATTGACGCGGTGATGGGGTGCTGGTTGGGCTTTGTGCTCCGCCGGGTCTGTGAACGTCACGCCGGACGCCGGTTGATTTTAGTGGATGAAACCCAGGTGTTTGGCCATTTCAAAGCGATTGTTGCCGCGGTGCCGTTCCGCCGCCGGGCGGTTCCTATCTACTGGCACCTCTACACCGATGCTGAGATTCAACAGTTGACCTATACCAGCCATAATGAGATTATCCAACGCTTTTGTCTCACACTGTATCAAAAGACAGAAGCGATTTTACCGCCCCCGTGTGAAGCCACGTTGATATTCGATAGAGGCTTCGCGCGTGCTAAATATGTGATAAAGTTTCTCAAGACACAACGGATTCCGTTTATCATCCGCGTGTGTCGTAACGCGCGCATGACCGTCTGGGGCACTGTTAAAAAGGCAGAACAGTTGCAGGAAACGGGGTTCTATCCACAGATTCTCTATCACTTAACCGAGCCGATTCGACTCAACCTGTATGTCGTCAGAGAGGCGCGGTTGGCTGAACCGATGTATCTGATTTCAAGTCATCTGACGGGGCGTCAAATATACCACTATTATAAGCGAAGAATGCAGATTGAACACGGCTTTCGGGACATCAAGACCGGTTTTGGCTTTGGCAGCTTGAGACTCAAAAAACCGTCAAAAGCCCGCATCAACCTGTTATGGCTCTTAGCTTGTATCAGTTATGGCTTACTGTTTATCACCTATCAAAAGTCAGGCGATCGATGGGCAAAAACATTCAACACACGGACTAAAATATACTCACTCATTACCGTGATAAAGCGAGTGGTGGCTGAGGCGTGGAGCGGGTGGTGTCTCAATCCATGGTTCACACTCCCACTGTGCAGGGGAGATACATGCAAACACCCTTAATGACAGGTATTCTCACTATCCTAAATCATAAAAATATCTCAAATCTATAACCAAAAAAAAATGGGGGTAAATGAAATAAATCATGTTGCTCATATTAAGAAATGGTGCAATAGAAACCAGGTTTTCAAGTCCGAGAGGATCCCGAGGCCGGGGAAAACTCGGGTTCTATTCGTGCTTTGCACTTCCTTTTGACATGAGCCGATTATGTTCGCTGTGCCAAACCGAATTACTCATTGCGGCTCAATCGGCTTGCCAATAAAACACTTCAGGTAAACCTTCCGGATAAGCCTTAGCTGGATCGTAAATTTCGCCGGGCGCACTTTCCATGATCGGTGCCATGTATTCTTTCCAACGTACAGAATCGTCTCTATCTGCCAGAATACGAGCGGCTTCCGCGTAATCCTCCACCTCCATGTAAAGGAAAAGTTGTAAGCCAAACATGAAGATGCTCATTTCATGAACGCCTGCCTGTTGTAGGTCTATCAGCACTTCTTGCCAAACTGCTCTCTTGCTGCCCTTCCTTCACACGCATAACAAAAGCGACCGCTGCATTGACATTCCTCCTTTGAGAGGGTTATTCTTGAGTCCCCGGTATCGGCATAGTACTGAGCAACCCGCCATCAACATCAAGTGCAATACCTGTTAAAAAGGCTGACTCATCGGACAGAAAGAACATCACAGCATTGACCACATCCGCCACGGTGGCATTGCGCTTGAGTGGAATGCCCGCCGCGGTTTCTGCGAGAATTTCATTGGTTTTCTGACCTGTCGTGCTAATTTTCCAGTCGAGAACTGTTTGTCCCATACCGGTTGTCGAAACACCCACCGGACAAACACAGTTGACAGTTACCCCGTAAGATGCCAACTCGGCAGCCAATGCCTTGGTCAAGCCGACGACGCCAAACTTGGCTGCACAGTACGAGAGAATCATTGGACAGCCAATCTTTGCCGCATCGGAACCGATGTTGACGATACGTCCACGCTGTCCGCTTTTGCACAGCAACGGTGCTGCCGCTTGGCTACACAAAAACGGCCCCTTCAGATCTATGTCTACCACGCGGTCCCAATCCGTCTCACGAATTTCCGCGAGGGGTGCAAAGTGGATGACGCCCGCTGAATTGATTAGCGTATCCAGTCCGCCAAAGGTTTCTTGACAAGCTTCTACCGCCGACTGTACTGAAACGGGTGAGGTGACGTCGAGCACTAAGGGCAGTACATCGTCGCCCTTATCCAAGCTTCGGGTGGCTTCTTGCAACTGCTCGGAATCAATATCGCCGATTGCTACGTGTGCCCGCTGGGCGAGCAGCGTCCGGGCAATAGCCAAGCCGAAACCACTAGCACCTCCAGTGACGAGCACACGACGCCCGGCACCTTGCATATCCAACATTTGCTCGACTCCTTAGTATAAACTACCCTACGACGCGCTAAAATCAGGTTACTTTTGTCGGACAAACTTCTGTAAGCGTCCATCCGCCTGCACTTCGCTGACATAGAGATCGCCCCGCGAATCCGCCCAGATACCGTGTGGACAGGCGAAGAACTCGCCGGGCACAGTGCTGCCGCGCTCGCTGCCCCATTGGGTAATAATCTCGCCATCAAGCGTCAGAATCGTGACACGCTGATCTAACTCCGCGACATAAACAATATCGTTGTCATCAATAAAGATGGTATCTGGATGTAGGAATCCGCCCCACTCGTCGATATATTCGCCATCAAGCGTGAAAAACTGGATGCGATTGTTCGCTCGGTCTGCGACCAGTACACGGTTGTGACGGTCTACCCGGACACAGTGTGGTAGATCGAATTCGCCCCGACCTGTTCCCGGTGCTCCCCAAGACATAATGTACTCACCATCTGGGGAGTATTTGTGGATCCGTGCATTGCCGTATCCATCACTGATGAACATCTCGCCGTCAGGACCGAGCGCGAGGTCTGTCGGCAAATTGAAAGGTTCACCCTCTGCACCGGGCTGATCGGGGGTCCCCAACGTCATCAGGAGCTCTCCGGCAGAGGTAAATTTGTGCATAACATGCACCTCTCGCTCAACACAATAGATGTGATCCTCGGCATCGATAAAAATGCCGTGTGAATCCTTGAGGATGTCCTCCCCCCACGATGCAAGGAAGTTACCTTCGCGATCGAACACAACCATCGGACGTTCGCTTCGGCTGTACACATAAATCCTGTCTTGTGAATCCACCGCGACTGCGGGGATCCAACCAAATTTCCAACCTTCGGGGAGTTGTCCCCAATCTTTTTGCACTTCATAGGTGTGGCTACCTGAACCATATATCATAACGCTGTACCTCCGGGTAGAATTTAAACAATTCGTGAGTTAAATTACGAATACTTGCTAGCGATATGGTATACTTTTCTGAACACAATAATTTAAAATCCTTCCCATCTCTTTTAAGAATGTTATCAGAAAGTGTACCTACAGCTAAAATTATAAAGGGAAAAAAATGAAAAAAAATCTAATCCTCCTGTTGATAACAGCAGCGTTCATACCGTTCGGTTGTGCCCGATATTCGGGAGAGGTTAATGCGATAGCATCGGCAAGAGATTATTCAGATGACCGTATCTTAACAGTCCTACCTTATGATGCGATTCCCGCAATCCTAAATCCTGAATTTGTCTCTGCCGACAAAGCGAAATTGGCGGCTGACTCACCGGTCATCGGCGTTAATTTCAACGGCGAAAGCCGCGCCTATTCAATCAATCTACTTAACGGACACGAAATCGTCAACGATGAGATCGGCGGCCTCAAAATTGCGACGACTTGGTGACCGCTCTGCAAGACGGCTATCGTGTATAGTCGTGAACTTGATGGAAAAATCTACACGTTTGGTGTATCCGGCAAACTCTTTCGCGATGCACTACTTATGTATGACCACCAAACCCGGACCCTCTGGTCGCATATCACCGGTGAAGCAGTGCAAGGTGTACTCAAGGGGAAACAGTTAAAGATGTTAGCCGGTACACCGCGAATCACATGGAAGGATTGGAAACGTAACCATCCATTGACAAAAGTGCTCTCTGTGCCCAATGATTTTCGTCGCCCGGAGAGACAAATTCAAGATATAAGAACCAATAACTACGCCGCGTATCATGCCAGTTCCAACGCAGGTATCAGCGGCACACAGTATATCGATAACCGCTTGATGAATAAAGCACTAGTTGTTGGCGTCCACATTAATGAAAGCTATCGAGCTTATCCCTTTACAGCTTTTAAGAAGCAATCCATTATCAACGACAAAGTGGGCGACGTGCCGGTGTTAGCTTTCCATGATTTGGAGTCGAATGCGACCGCTGTTTTTCTCCGCGCTGTGGAAGGGCAAACATTGAGGTTTAACCCAGCGCGGGGTTACTTTGTTAAAGACGCCACAACGGGGACAACGTGGAACCTTATCACAGGGATGGCAGCGGAAGGCAAACTCAAAGGATACACGCTAGAACGATTACCGGCGATAAATATCTACTGGTTTGCTTGGGCGCGCTACCATCCTGAAACGACTGTTTATGAATAAGATTTTAGGGCAGAAAAAAAGAAAGTGCAAAGCAGCCGCGAATTAACTGAATCTCCCAAAATAAAAGAACAAGACTAAAGACGGGCAACCATAAGTTGCCCCCGATGAAGCATTGAGGATTCAAAGCAATTTAAATCCCGATCCTATCGGGAGGTTGTCCCGCTAGTCTGCCCACCCCCCGAAATATTCGGACGAGGAAACCCCGCCCCCGATAAATCGGTTCTGACGTTTCAAGTCCCATCAGGACTTAGAAACGCCGAGAATCCTCGACGAGTCGGGAGATTCAAGCACCGACGATTGCTGTTATACGATTTCTTTACATGAGCAAAGGTTTTATTATTCGCTGCCACAATACAGAAGTTTGGCGAGAATCCCTCCAAGCAGAAACCGCCGGAAGGAGGGAAGGATAGTCCGCTCTTCCCTCCGACCAGCTACGCCTCCTACCGTCCCAACAACACCACGCCCTTGATATTATATCACAATTATCAATCTTGATGGGAAGGTTTGTTTTCCCACAGATTCGTAATTTTAACTTGACCACTTCATATTTGTGTGGTATAATTCACGACAAAGAAAACAAAATTTTCCTTACCGTGAACATTTCGATTCGACAACCCTCTGAAGATGAAGATACTTTGAAGAAAAATGGGCACAGGGGGTTATTTAGGGATTGGTAATTCAATCTCAGTCATTCAATCCTTCTAACTCTCCGATTTCATCTTGAAAAAGGGAAGCATCCTTGTAAGGGGGTAAATTGTGAGAAGGGATTGGTTGAAATGTACGAGCGATTAAATTCTTATTCCTCGACGGTGAATTACCATTTGATTTTAACGTACATCTGAATAGGAGGATGGATCATGAGATATTGTAGGGTTAGTCTGATTTTTTGGGGAATTATCAGCGCGATAACTACTGGAGTCGCAGCTGAAGGACAGGAGATAGACTCTTTTATTGAACAGTTGCAGAACAAAGAAGAGATAGTTGAGGTTCGTCGCAAAGCCGCCCATGCGTTAGGGCAGATTGGCGATCCAACTTCTATCACAGTATTGGTTCAGGCATTGAACGATGAGCACGGCGAGGTTCGGGCTGCGGCTGCCTCCGCTTTAGTTCGGATAGGTTCCCCCACTGTGCCTAAACTGGTACAATCACTGAAGAGCAACGATGCTGTTATTCGTTCCACAGCGGCTTATGCCTTGGGGCGAATTGGTGAGCCTGATGCGGTACCCGCGTTGGTACAGGCATTGAGCGATGAGCGATGGGAAGTCCGTCAAAACGCTGCTTCGGCATTGGGCAAGATTGATTCTGCGTCTCAAGTAGTTGTGCTTGCCTTAATTCAAGGGTTGAGCGACGAACATACCAATGTTCGTATCTGGGCGGCTTCAATGCTGGGCCAGATTGGCGAGCCGGCTGAGGCAGCTATTCCTGGACTGGCACAAGCACTGAGTCATCAACAGGTGACCCTTCGGGGTGTTGCAGCAAAAGCGTTGGGGCAGATTGGCGTACCGGCTCAAGGTGTTGCTGCTGCGTTGATAAACGCATTAAGTGATGCGTCGCCGTGGGTACGTGCCAATGCCGCTTATGCGCTGGCTCAAATTGACAACACTAAACAAGACATGGCAATTCGCATCTTGAGGGAGGTGTTGCGTTGTAAAGTGGCTGGAGCTCGTTTGCATGCTGCGCGAGCGTTAGCTGCGATAGATGACATCTCTCAACCTACGGTGATCAAGCTAGCCAGAAAAGAGTAATGCTTGTTGAAATTTACAAGGTTTCGCTTTATGGGACCGAAGAGATCTGCCTTCTGATATAGCGTCAGGAGGCAGATCTAATTAAAAAGTAGGACTTATGCACTTCATTAGTGGGTCACACCGATTAGTGTGACCCACGGAACTTCTCGATGGCGTCCTTGCTGTAGTTGCCCGATTCATCGGGCGTTGGCAACGGTGTTCAGCAGTGATGAATCGCCGGACTACAAGTTGAAGCCCTTCGGGACGGGGGGTTGAACGTTCAACTGTATAACTCCTAAAAGAATTAAACAGCTCGGCTCCAAAACTATACGATTGCACAATTGCTGAAAATGAAGTAAAATCTCTGTGTGATGTACCAAAGTACTTGAGCCATAAATACTCTCACAGAAAAAAGGGAGCTGCAGATGAAGGATCGATTAAGAGTTGGCATTGTTGGAGCCCGCAGAGGAGCCGGACATATCCGTCCCTTCACAACTATAACAGAAACAGAGGTGACCGCAATCTGCGATCTGAACGAAGATACCCTCCATGAGGTCGGAGAGCGATTTGGTATCCCAAAACGGTTCACAGACTACGAAGATATGCTCGCGGCTGATATTGATATCGTTGTGCTGGGAACACCCGAAAATCTGCATGTGCCGCAGTCTATTTCGGCACTGGGGGCAGGAAAGCATGTGATCAGTGAGGTAACAGCAGCAACCTCCCTTGAACAGTGCTACGAGTTAGTCAGAGCGGTAAGAAAAAGCAAAGCGAAGTATATGATGGCGGAAAATAAGTGCTATACGCGGTCAAATATGCTGATTGGAAACATGGTGCGTCAAGGCTTGTTCGGAGACATTTACTTTGGCGAGGGCGAATATCTCCATGACATCAAAGTGTTGCATCATGACAGCAGGGGCAATCCAACTTGGCGATACTATTGGCAGGTCGGAATAAACCGATGTAACTATGCAACGCATAGCCTCGGTCCGGTGATGCACTGGTTTGATGAACGGGTTGTTTCGGTGTGTTGTCTTGGAACTGGTGTGCATACCGACCCGGAACACGCTATGGAAGACACAGTAATGATGTTGTGCAAGACCGAAAGTGGTGCTCTGATTAAGATCCGGATTGATATGCTCTCTAATCGTCCGGCGAATTCATACTTAAGTTTGCAAGGGACGAAGGGTTGTTACGAAGGTACGCGGGGATTGGGAGATGTGGAGAAGGTTTGGTTGGCAGATTACCATCGACAGGGCGCGTGGCAACCGCTCGCAGACTTCGAGGATGATTTTCTGCCAGAAAGTTGGAGAAATCCGCCGGAGGAAGCGGTAAAGGCTGGAGATGTAACCGAGGAGTATTTCGAGATGCGCGGCTTTGTCGATAGTATCATCAACGACACCAAGCCGCCAATTGACGTTTATGATGCTATGGATTTCACGTTGCCGGGACTGGTGTCTGAGGAGTCAATTGCGAATGGTGGGAAGCCCGCTGTAGTGCCTGACTTGCGGGAGATTGACTAGCCTAATCAGAAATTGAGCCTGAAACCGGCTTCAACCGAGGTTTTCTGAATTGGCTCAAAGCGTGTCTTACCTGCCGCATCTTCAGCCCGCTGGAAACGATATTCACGGAGAATGGCGACCTCAAACCTCGGAAAGATCTCATATCCGATTCGCACGATGAACATGGATTTACTATCGAGACGGAAGAGGTCCTCGAAAAAGTCCGGATCTTCACTGCCTGCTTTTTCAGGAAAATCGGGATCTGGCTCGCCGATGTTGCGCTTGACATAGAATGCCCGGAACGATGTTCGTTGAGCTATACCGGATTCTGTGATACCGGCGTATAACTTTGGCTCCGTGTTGGTATAGTCCTCAAAAGTCGCTATGAAATTGACCTGTGGAATTGGTCTCACAGCAATCATTGAGAAGTAACCTCGTCTCGCCTGAGCTTCATTGTCATCCTCATCCATCCCTAAAAAGTCAGGACCGACATCTTTAGCAGCATCGTAGGTGTAGTCAAAAATGGTTGGGTAAAATCGTTCGCTAAAAGTGCGGTACTCCACTTTAAAAAGGGCTTGGGAAAGTGACACACCGATTCCGATAGCATTTCCCATTGCAACATCGTTTATCTCATCAATTTCCTCCGTTTTCGTTTCCGGTTTCGTGTTCAAGAAAGCTACATCATCGTATATATCCAAGCGCAACGACTTGTTGTGAATAAGCGGGAAACCCACATCGACTCCCAATGCGATAAGCGGATCGCCGTCCGAAATCAGATTCGGATCGGGTTCAATGTCCGTTAGATAGGTTGTGCCAAATTCAAGACTGTTGAGGAGGGGTATACCCCCCTCCTCTTGTTGCAAAGGACGAACAAACAGCCGCCCGCCGAAAACGGTTGGGGCACCAACGTTGTTGATGACTGTTTCAATCCCAATCTTTTTCGTCTCCGTACTGAGGTTTAGGCGCAAGCCTCGGCGATCATAGTTTGAATACCCCGACATAATGAACCCGTGACCGATAGTGGTGTAGTCTAACGCACCGAAACGGGTATAAAACGACTCACTGAGATGGCCATAGCGCACATAGCGCACGACCCGCAGGATGGTACTTATATCATCCCACGTCTCCCCATCCTCGGCGAGGATTGTGTGCTCATCATCAGCAGAGGAGCTGTAAAGTAGCACAAGACCGAGTCCAAAGCCGACTTTACCGAGATCTACCTCCGGTTGCAACTGAAACCGCAAGAACGGTTCACCATTGATGAAGGTGAATCCCAGTCCCGAAAGCTCTCCTTTCCTTAAAAACATTTCTTCTGGATCCGGTGGTCCCCCGTATGACAGCACCGGTCCGCCTGCATTTTCACTTTGCCCAACCTGCCCATCAGTTACCGAAACACAAATCAATGATACAATTCCAATCCAAATAGCAATGCGCGTGTTGCGGTTCATAAATGTACCCTCAAAAAATATTTTTGTATAATTTTTTGTCCAAGTAGATAGTTCTCTCCGCTAACGTATAGCAATATCTCCCCTATTCAAAGACACGGAACAGAATATCAAAAACCGGGTGTTCATCAACGCGATGGCTGAATTTATCCCGATACAGTGTTATTTTTTTGCCGCCGCTTTGGAATTTGAGGCGGATTTTAATTGTGGTATTTGGAATCAGCATATCAAGTGCAAAAACTTCATAGAAGTCTTGCCGTTCCTCTGGTTTGAGGAGGATAGGGAGACTGTTGCGGAGTAAACTTGGAAAGAGCACCGCGTGAGGGACTTGGTATAACTCCGTATTTTGCCACCTGTGCCCAATCTTCGCTTGCAACTGGCACGTTTGAATTGCAACAGGGGCTTGATCACCTGCGTTATAGATCCGACATGAAACGAGAAACAACAGATGTCCGCCTCGCGTAATAAAGCAGTTTGTCTGTTCTGTTAGCAGCTCGACTCTGAGACGGCTTCCCCGTCCCCTTCGACCGTGAATTCGCCTGTCGGCGCGATCCGCATGGAGGTCATAGATCCATTTAGAGGTAGCAAGTATAACAGCGATGACACTGAGAATGAGTGCAATTGTCGCTCGGTCCATTGGTGATTCAAAGTAGTCCTTACCTAAAACGTATGTTGCTTTTCCGTTTCACATATCAAATCTGTGTTTCAAGGAGGGCTATGCTCTTTGGATCTAGCTGATGATAGTTGACAATCTCGTAACGATTTCCATCAATATCCCTAATCAGCACCCGTCCGCCACTGAGTGAGGTGATGTCATGTCGAGAGCGTAGATCAAAAGAAACGGCACCGCTGCCGGTTTCAACTTCCCACTGGGTGACACCGAACCGCCCCTCAAGGGCGTGAATCTTCGTAATCTGCGGCACAAAGTAACATTTTTCCAACTCTTCCGCGAGGACCGTCCGATCCGCTTTTTGCAACTGATTTATGTCTTCAATTAAGCCAAGCTCGTTTTTGTGGGCGTCGAGTAAACTGATATATTGATCCGGTTGGGTCAGTGGAAACGTGCGCACCGGCTCAACAGGCGCGTGAACTGAACCATCTGGTAGTTCTGCTTCCATCTCTGCAAACTGATTGCGACTAATTTTCAAGCGTTTGGAATCAAGAAATTGGACCTCATCTTCAATCCGAATGGGTTGTTCCACTGTATCTACTCCTTTCTCCTTTCACACTTCATTTCTACCACGCCCGAATCTTCGAGAGCTCTGTCTGCTTTTCACATAGGTTGGCATAAGTACCACCTTTGGCAATGAGTTCTTCGTGTGTCCCAATCTCATCAACTTGCCCCTCTTTGAGGACGACCAAACGATTGGCATGTTTAAGTGTCGAGAGGCGGTGTGCGATTGCGAAGACCGTCCGTCCTTGAATCAACCGTCCCAACGCCTCTTGGATTCTTGACTCGGTCTCCGTATCAACAGACGAAGTCGCTTCGTCGAGGATGAGAATGCGCGGATTTTTAAGGATGGCGCGAGCGATGGAGATCCGCTGACGTTCTCCGCCAGAGACGCGCACCCCCCTTTCACCGACCATCGTGTCGTAACCATCGGGAAATTTAACAATAAAGTCGTGAGCGTTTGCGGCTTTAGCCGCCGCGATAATTTCCTGACGCGTTGCCTCCGGCTTTCCATAGCCGATGTTATCGGCGACGGTGCCTTCAAACAGGAATGGATCCTGCAACACTACCCCAATTTGTCCTCGTAAAGACTTGAGTTCAATATCGCGGCTATCATGCCCGTCGATGAGAATGTCCCCGTCGTTGGGATCGTAGAATCGGGTGACTAAATTGATGAGGGTGCTCTTGCCTGCACCGCTATGTCCGACAAGCCCGATCATCTCTCCCGGCTCGACGGTAAAGCTGATGCCATTGATAGCATTTTTCTCACTATCGTAAGAGAAAAAGACATCACGAAATTCAACCTGCCCTCGCATATTCGGAAGGCCAACAGCATCTTTACGACTTGCCACACTAGGAGGCGTATCAAGGATTTCAAAGACCCGTTCGGCAGAAGTCGCGGCCCTCAGGAATCGACGGTTCATCTGAGCAAGCGTTCGTACGGGCTGCAAAAACCGCGTCATATAGATCATGAATAACGTGAGCTCACCGAGCGTTAAGCTTCCGTTGAGAATCTGCCGTCCTCCAATTAACCAGATAAAAATGGTTCCGCAATAGGTCATGAAAGTCATGATTGGCTGATAAGTTGTCCATAGTTTGGCGGCACTCATCTCCCCTGCAAAAACCAGATGGGCCTGTTCTTGAAAACGCTCAACTTCGTATTTCTCACGGGTAAACGCCTTAACAACCCGTATTCCCGGAATCGTACTGGCCAAAATTGTGCTAATCCCAGCGTAACGCTTCCACAGGACGTGGAAAACCTTGTGCATCTTGTGTCCAAAATAAAATGAAAAAAGAACAATAAAGGGAATCGGAAGCAATACCCAGAGTGCCAGCTGCCAGTTAATAACAAACATAATAATGCACATATAGATTAGCGTCATTGAATCGCCGACGATATCCTGTAATCCCTCAGCGATGAAGTCTCGCAGCCGCCCTATATCCTGAGTAATACGCGACATCAGATTTCCCGTCTCCCGACCATCATAGAAATCGAGCGAGAGGATACTCATATGCTGATAGGCATCATTCCGCAATCTCAGGGTGATATGCTGACCGACCCACGTCATCATGTACCCTCGAACTGCTGAGAAAACTGCCGTGAAAACGTGCGCTCCGACCATCCAAAGCACAATTGTTACAAGTTGGCCAAATGCGCCCGGTTCAATTGGCTGTCCTCCTGTTATCGCCAATGTTGCAGGAACAAGGATGTCATCAATAAGCTGCTTACTTAGAATAGGGGGATAGAGGTCTACCAATCGTATAACTAGCACGATCAGTAGTGCCGGCACAGAAACACGCCAAAATGGGAGTGCGTATTTTAGTAGGCGGAAGATTAGCTTCCCTTTTTCAACGCAGTTCGGACAGACATCAGACCACCGCGGGATCGGACGTCCACAGGTTTCACATCGAATTTTCTTTTTTCCAGGATCGACATACTTCCGATGCCGCTTAGATTTGTCTGTCCCCTCCGGCTTGACCTTATCAATTAAAGATTCAATTTCTGGTGTTGCTTCGGCAAACTTGGGGGCGAACCGCTTCGAGTAGCGCGCAATTTCAAATGCGCCATCTGACGTTCGTACCTTCATGAAGTTATTGCCATACAGCTCTCGTATTTCAATCTTGTCAATGGTTTCGAGCGCGATGTTTTGGACTTCGGGTGTGGGTGCACCGTTTTGGTTAAAAATGAGTAGACGTTTTTCCGTCGCTAACACCCAATCTTTCCCGTAAGTACCGTTAAACTGTAGGTCAGTCGAGACGGCAATTTTAATATCTTCTTCCCCATCTAGCAAACGTTCAAGCTGATCTTGGAGTGCTGTTGGAACTTCCTCTAAAATTGTCATTTCTACATCGGGCCGCCTAGTCGTGTTTCCTCTACCGGCAGAGCGGGCCATTCGATGCAGGTCCCGTCTAGAAAATCCCCCACTGTGCATAAGAAAACCTCCTTGCTGGAGCACAAAAACGAAAACCGTACCAACGAATTTTGGCACGGTTCTTTTTGGACGATGGAATCTAGAAAATGTTGAAGGGAAATCAGGGAAGGGTGATGCGACACATCAGGAATCAGGAAAACATGAAGGAGATTCAAAAAAAGGGAAGAAACCGAGCTGTTACGGATAGGTTGGAAGGTTGGATGAAAATCTACCCGATAGACTTACTTGATGTGTACTAGCAGCCGGTAGCAATAAATGTCGCAACTCTCTGGACTAAATTACCGCCCTTCACCATCGATGAAAGAAACAGTACCGGTGCAGAATATATGGTGTAATGTGGGGTTGCGTTAATGAGCAAATCCAATTGGTTATCTCCATCCAGATCTCCCCCCCAGAGCAGGGTGGGTATAGCACCATTCGTTGAGTCGTATGTGAGAAGTTCCTGAGAACACTGTCCCTTCGATAGTTCAATGCTGTAGTTTTCCAGTGAAGTAAATCCATTCGGTCCTATATCTCCTTCGCCATAAGCCTTCAAATGGTATTCATTTTTGCCCTCCAATCTAAGGTTGAGGGACTTACCCGGACTCAAAATTGTCTGCTCAGCGGAGAGTGTCTTGATAAATTCTCTTTTCGGTGCCTCCAAACCCTTAATAAGGAAAAGCGGGGCCGTTTGCTCCTCCACTGACACTACCTTCCCGGTCATCTCCCGGGCATTATCCACAAGCGGGTCATAAACGGTTTCCACTGTAATCCTCGAAGTAATCAGCACGTACCCATCGGGTGTCGAATACAACCCCAGCCAGGCTTCGCCTGATTCTGCGGAGACCTCGTCGCCGTGAAATACACCCACTTGCAAAATTTGAATTTCAGATCCTGCAGGCGATGCCGCCGACTGGTTATTACAACCAAACATAATGCAACAGATCCATCCTGCCCAAAAAATAGACATCGTTATTGTGAATGACATGCGAACTAGCATAATCTTATCTCTCCTTACTTCAGATTGCGTTTCAGCTTACCGATTTTACAAAAATTTCAAAGCTGTGTTGTATTGTTGAGCAAGATACATGCCAAAACATCAATTCCTTACGAAGGCAGGATTGGAGACCAGTTACAAGCGCAGAAGGAAAATATCAAGTCAGGAGGAAAAGGAAAAAGTGTCTCAATTGGGTGACATATGGGATGGGGGAGAATAGGGGGTGTGTCTCTAAACATACACATCTATTCATCTACAAATTAGGGTTATTTAGTTGAGGGGTGCCCCTCATTTAGTTTTCGGCACCGACAAGATTGGGATTTCGCTGCGATCAACTTTCTGCCGGTTTTGTGGGATCAGTCGTGATCGGGAAATTGCTCTTACAATGAGGTGTCAGGATTCGGAGATTCCTCTCCATTCCAATCCCGTTCCGGGAAAGTTTTTAACCTACAGAGGAGCTAAATGCTCCTAACTCCAAATTCTATGGACTTGAATTTTTGGACAGTTCGTGCTATACTGAGTACATACATGAATGAATTTACCAGATAAACATCAAGGTTTACGTCAAAAGAAAGTGCAAAACGCTAACAACGTGAAAAACATTTGTTTATTGGTGTCCGCCCTATGGGGCTCATGCAAACGAAAAAGTGCGAAACGCTTAGAGAAATCGAGTTTTTGATAAGTACGGGCGGGGGAACCTCGTTCCTACGGTTTCTGTTGCACGATTCCGTAGCATGAACCAACATCAATATAAGTGAGATCAAGTGCAATGTATACAACTAAATCATTTGAGGGACCCTTATCTAATGAAAAAATTGATTGTTCTTTTGCTTATTGCCGCTGCCCTGTGTGTATGGCAGGCGGATGAAGTATTTGCTGTAGGGTTTTTGAAGTTTGAGCGAGAGTTCAGTGGAAAAGGCTCGGCGGACGGATTTTTTAGCAAAAATATTCGTGTTGGATTTGATGACATAGGCAATATTTACGTCAGCGACGCAGATAACCGGCTGGTCCAGAAACTGTCACCAACGGGTGGTTTCATCATGCAAATTCCGAAAGAAAAAGCTGTGGACAGTATACTCAGAAAGCCGGGTGACGTTGCCGTCGATGGAAATGGAAATATCTACGTTGTTGATCAGGCTGTGCCCCATCATATCCCGGAAACTGCGGATCCGAAACTTTATTGGTTTGGTCCCTGTGTTTACAAGTTCAATAGCGATGGCCAATTACTGCACACCTACGTTGTGGATGCGATTGACGTCCGTCCCAAAGTGGTTCTGCCTACGCGCTTGATGATTGACGAGGAGGGCAAAACGGCATTCGCCTACCAACCGAGGAACTATGACAGGTCAGTTCTCATCGATGTGGATAGCCAGAGCCAACTGTACGTACTGGATGCAAAAAACGCAAGGGTTCACAAATTTGGTGCAGACGGAGAGAAACTGAGCACCTTTGGCAGGTACGGCGCAGGCAACGGCGAATTTGACAGCGATGCTTCAGATATCGAAATTGACATGGAGGGGAACGTATTAATTGCGGACACCGGCAACCATCGTCTGGTCAAGTTTAACGCGAACGGGAAATTTATGTTAGACTTTGGGAAAAAGGGACGGGACGACGGTGAATTTATCAAACCGATCGCTATTGTTACCTTGCCAACGGGTGAGATTTTGGTTAAAGATAAGAGCCAGTTCAAACGGTTTTTGGGAAGCCCGCTCGCCAATTTCTTGGATGTTGTTTCACCGTCCGGGCAGGGACTCGCTGATGTTTATTCAACCGGTACAGGACTTGTCAGCTCAGTCATTGATACGGCTCGCCCGCGCTCTGGCTTTCTCAACCCAAATTCGCAGGCGTCAGATCTGGCGATCCTGCACCGGCGGATTCGTCTGCTTGAGGAAGCGGAATATCGCCGTTATCTCAACGAATATCTTGATGAACAAGACGAGAAACATGAGAACAAAAAGGAGGAAGAAGAAGATCTAAAGATTAAAGAGATACGTGAAACAATTTATCACAACGTCATTGCGCGTGTGCAGCGGTTTAATAGTGCAGGAAGATACAGAGGCCGCGTGGTTTATGAAATAGACAGACGGAGTGCAGAAGACCATGATCTCGCTTTCCTCACCTTAGATCCCCGTGGGCACGTCTACCTCCGTGATGGCAGCGATTTAATCATTCGCCAATATTCTATCGAAGGTTTTACGATTAAGCCATCGCACATGAACGCGGTTTATAATACGAGGGCAGTCAACCGGGACAGTGATTTTCTCGAAGATTACGAGGATATCGACGAGGACGCGGATGTTGATGACCAATTGAATCTGTTACAGTTGAACAACTCCTTCTTCTGGACATATAATCTTTCAGAAAACTGGAACCTGACCCTTGCGGAGGTCTTTACCTACGGAGAACAGGATGAACGCTATAGAACGCCGCCGAAGGAAGAAGATAGCTACGATTTTGAGACCCAAGCGTTGACGAACACTGTCGTTGCAAATCTGAAATTTATCACAAACCCCAATGCCTACCACTACAAGGAACTTAATCTGTATGCTGAACGGATCGACGGTACAACAGACCTCTATCAACAGGCCCTCTTTCCAGATCTGAACCGCCAAGCTCAGGAGGGGGAAGGTGATGCAAGTTCTCTGGCTGTTGGGGGAAATTGGGATATATTCACAGATGTCAATCTGTGGTTGGAATACACCGATCTGAATCCGGCGGAGACTAGCCGTAACTTTGTGCGTCGTTATTTTGATGCTTCTGGTAACCTCTACGAAGTCTTTGGCAGCCGCAATCGGGCAAAACAGTTCGTGGGTGAATTGACGGTTAAGTTTTGAACCCTGATTGGGAGGGGAATATCATGGATACCCGAACCGACTTTGACTTCAAGCGCAGAAAACAGATGCCAATTTTTCCCAAAGCCAATGGCAAACCAACGGTTGGCATTGAAGGCTAACCCTCGGCGGACGACCAACCCATGTCCACAACGAGATTTCATGGCGTACAGATTACTACACTCAGTGACCAACTCAAGCATTACTTGGGGAGTGATAATCGCGCTTACATCGGCATTGACAGCTTTCATTTATTGCCGGGAAGGGGATTACCGGAAATTTGTGGCACCTGATATCTACGTCGTCTTAGGTGCCGAGTCGTTTCCAGAAAGGCAAAGTTTTTACACTTGGGTGGAAGGGGCAGTCCTTGCAGTGGTGTTTGAATTTCTTTCCGAATCTACAGAGGCTCACGACTGGGGCGACAAAATCAGACAATACTTATGAGATTGAGGTTGATGAGTATTTTATGCATCAACCCGAAGGTGCCAAGCCTCCGGAGTTCCGTGGGTGGTGTCGAAGTCTGTCCGGTGAAATTGAAGAAATCGAACCCGATGCACAAGGAGGGTTGTTCAGCCATGCTTTGAATATGTGGCTCCGCTGGGAGTATCAACCGGCAACTCAGGTCAGGTTGTTACGCCCCTATTTGCCGGATGGCCCAAGAAGCAACCCAACGCCGACAACAACTTGAATCTGAATTAGAACAGCTTCGTGCGGAAATGACCGCCCTGCGAGGCGAATCCTCCAAATAATTTCAACTAAGGGCCCCTGGTTGGTTCATTAGTGCAGTCGGGCTAGGAAGACCGACCTAGGGGCTTATAAAAAGGACGTTTATATTAAAAGAAAGTGCAAAACGCAAAGAGAAGCTGTAGGAGCGGGGTTGGGTTCCCGCCCAGGCTTGCCAAAAGCTCGGTGTCTTTGCACAATCTCTTAACATAAGCCCAATCCAAAACCCTCCTCCTTAGAAATTTGTTTGACTTTACCTACGAATTTTGCTACACTGAACTCCTCTCAATATAAGGTGTGTCCTTTCAATTGGCCAAAGAGCAATCGACAAATTACGGATACGACTCACATAAATGTCAACAGAACCTAGTATAGAACCAATTAGCTTCCGCTACGACGAATGTTATAGAATTCCCTCAAATGAAAGGAGAAAACAATGTCTCGCAAACGCAAAAACGTCGTCAAATTTTTCGCAATCTTAGGTTCCGCGGTGTTACTCATTGCGCTGACAGCAACTTGGACCCTTACGGAGGAATCCAACTGGTATCCCTCCAAATGGGGAAAAGATGATCAACGCGGCGCGGCAAATCTGCTGACAGCCACGAAGGTTTTAGAAGCTGTTAGTCTGATTAAGGAAGGAAAAATCTATCAACTCGGTCGGGTTTACGAAGCAGGCATGCCACTGTTTGGAACACGCCACTATAGCCTGTTGATTCCGCAAACCGGGAGCACCGACCATAAAAACAAGGTCACGTGGCATGATGAGATTGTCAGTGGCGAAATTGGACAGATTGGCACCCAATTCGATGGATTGGGACACATCGGTATCGGCGATCTTTACTACAACGGAAACAACCGACTTGACTTCGCCAAGCCCGATGGATTGAAGAAACTGGGTGTGGAAAATGTTGGCGTTTTCGTCACCCGTGGGGTACTCATTGACGTTGCTGGTTATAAAGGTGTCGAGCATCTGGAGGGCGGCTACGAAATCACTATTGAAGATATAGAAGGTGCATTAAAAAAGCAAGGCGTGGAGATAAGGGCCGGCGATGTGGTCATTACTCATACCGGTTGGGGTAAATTTTGGATGACGGACAATGAGCGCTATAACGGATCGGAGCCCGGTATCGGCATGGAGGCGGGCAAATATCTGGTTGATAAACAGATTGTTATGGCGGGTGCGGATAACTGGGCGATCGAGGTGATCCCGAATCCTGACGAATCAATTTTTGCCCCTGTTCATCAACTGTTCATTGCCAAAAACGGCATTTATAACATTGAGAATCTTATCACCGCAGAGCTTGCAGCAGATAAGGTCTACGAGTTCGCCTTTATTTTTGCGCCGCTGAAGCTGAAAGGTGCCACCGGATCTCCGGGCAATCCGATTGCGATCCGCTGAGCCGGGTTTCCGCTGTTTTCCTGGGAGGGCTTAAAGGAGAAAGTCATGATGAAACGCTTGAATGCAGCAACGCCGGTCCTCAGGGGTATTTTCGGGGCAAGAATCCGTGCACTCCGCTTCATCAGTTTAATTCGTGATTCGGACAATTATTATGAGCACTCCTCAGGTAAGTTAGGGGCTAAGCGTGCCGTATCCACTCCTATCGAAGTTATTGGGGACGATAATCGGTATATGAGAACAAAGCTTGAGGCGATACAGGTATTGGTGAAGTTAAACTGATAAGCACCACAGGCAGGGGGATGAAGTATGCCCAAAACGAAGTATCGCGTCGGAATTATCGGTTGTGGCAGCATTGGGACATATTACGCAACGGCGTTTCAGCAACTGCATGACCGCGTGGAGGTTGTTGCCGCCTGCGATATCCTTGAAGAGAAGGTAAACACGCTCGTTGGAAGATTTGAGATTCCATCGTCGTACACCGACATGCAACAAATGTTAAGCAAAGAAAGGCTTGATATCGTCGGCGTGACAACGCACAACCGGGAGCATGTGGAACCGACAATTGCAGCAGCAGAAGCAGGAGCTAAAGCAATCCTCTGCGAAAAGCCGATGGCATTGAACATGAAAGATGCGGACCGAGTCGTCGAAGCGTGCGAGCGGTCTGGAACGAAACTAGCGATTGATCACACTATGAGATATGAACCGAATTGGCGTCGTGTCAAGCAGATGGTGGATGACGGTGACATTGGGACCTTGTTACATATCGAGGCTCAGAATTACGGTGATACTAGTACGCTGCTGCACAACGGGACGCACACTTGCGACGCCATTCGGTGGTTCAGCGGAGATCCGGAGTGGGTTATCGCGACTGTTGATCGGCGTGATGGACGTGAACGGGTTATGAGCTTTTTTGGTCTCAATGATGGCGTCACTGCACTGTTCATGACTGGTGGACACTGGAATTACCGATTAGACGGTTGTTTCATTCTTGAGGGAAGTGAAGGAAAGATAGAGGTTCGTCCGCACCGTGGTTGGCAACCACTGATTCGGCTTTGGAAGAAGGACGAGGACTTGGGAGACTTCCGTGAGGGAGAGCAGATTGAGGCGATAGGCAGTGAGATTATCGGGAATTCGACAGGAAATGTACCGAGCGAAGGCGCGTGGGAAATGGTGGTTTGCCTCGACGAGGATAGAGAGAACGTCTCCAGCGGATACGATGGTCGTGCTGCTTTGGAGATGTGCCTCGCCGCCTACGAATCGGAACGGCTTGGCAAAGTCAAGATTGCGTTCCCATTGACTCAGAAAGCGTCTCCGCTTGAGTTGATGCTCAAAAGCGGGCAGCTTTCATACATCCCGGCAAGGGAATACGGTTGGGAGCTGGGCTGATTAACAGTACTATTTTCTCGCAACATTTCAGTATATTTTGTAGTATAACATTGTAATCTTTTCACCCACTCCAGCGTTTTATGTTTGCGTTGAGTCCCGATTTTATCGGGGCGGCAACTCTTCTATATTTATGAATGAAGGGGACCCTACTATGTTTTTAATTAAGGGACTGAATCTGTTGCCTGTGCTTCTAACAATCTCTCTTTTCCTAATTCTGGGGTGTAGTGAGGGCGATCGTGACGATAATTTCGCACCAAGGATTTCTGTCTTCAAAACTGAATCCGATATCGTTGAACCCGGCGCACAAGTCAGTATCACCCTCAAAGCCGTTGACGTTGATGGCGATAAACTGTCCGTTGAATGGTATGCGACCGGCGGCACGATTCGTGGCGATGATCTCGGTGCGATTTGGACTGCGCCCGAAGAGGAGCGAAAATACCTGATTGAAACCACCGTAAGCGATGGAAGGAAATCGACCACCAGCACCATCGACATCCGTGTGTGGCGGACTCGTCCGGGGGATTACTACCCACTCGCTGTTGGCAATACGTGGCACTATCGCGATGATGAAGGAAATCGGGTTATCTTTGAAATCGTTGACGCGATCGAGATCGAAGTCACCAGCGATCGAACAGTCAAAAGCTACGTCTTGCAGAAATCGAGTCCTGATGAAGGGCTAGAAGGCATCATCAATTTTTCTTACTTAGGTCATAAAATTGAAAATGGCGTTGTCAAGGGAATCCTGCAGCACGCTCAGAATGTTACCTCCGGCACGGAAGATACAATTGTTTTCTATCCTTTTTTGCCGCTTTACAATTTTCCGCTGATTCCGAAAAATAAATGGCAAACAAATTTTCAGGTAAAATTGACCCCCGAACTGTTCTTCTCGGTCGGTGGTGGTACTGATGAGTTTGAGGTGCTTTCAGAGGAGACCCTGACAGTGCCGGCAGGCACGTTCGAGAACGTATTTCAGGTGCAGGAGTCGTTTACGTGGAGTATTTTCGATCACCCCCTCGACACGACGGTAGCGCAGAAATGGCTTGCCCCCAATGTTGGCATTGTTAAATTCACTCAATCTCAGACACGCGATGATGTTACCATTGATGTCACGTTTGAATTAGAATCTTTTGAATTGGTGGAGGAATAAGTCTCACATTCAGCGATTTGAAACAAGCTCCTTTAAGGGTGACAACAGCTTCGCAGTGAGATAGGGACTGGATCCCTCCTCAGTTGTATCAGGGTTCCAAACAGCCGGTGCTTCACGGTCATCGGGTTCTGGAATTGACTCGGCAGATCTAACACCTTCCCAGACTTCGCGGCGCGTCTCCATGAGATAACACTCCGAGTTCCTGTAAGTCCCTTGGTCAACGCACTCCAACCCACACCTCTCGAAACAGAGAAAGGCACCATAGTTATCAACATCAACTTGAAGCGCAAAGGTGTCCACGCCGAGATGTTCAAACGCCAAGTTGATTGCCTGCTGCATAGCCTCTGTGCCGTACCCCAGATAACGGCAATCGGGTCGAATAACGATAAACTCAAGTGTCACAGCTTTCCGCTCCCCATCGGTGCATTTGATTAGCATAAAGCCAGCCAGTTCACCGGTTGCCAGATCGATTGAAAACGGGTGCGTGTCTTCGTCAGCGAGCCAACGATACCAGTTGTCAACGTAAGTTTGGAATGGCATGAATTCAGTACGCAACTGATTGCGAAGCGTAGGCTCATTTGTCCAACCCCAAATTCGCCGCAAATCTCGCTCTTCTGTTATTCTCAGTTTTACACTACCGCCGTAAAGTTTTTCTAACTCGCGTAGCTGGATTTGCAGGACAGCTAGCTGATCCGTATATGAATCTGCTTGTCCTGCTGCGGTACCAATTAGGCGCTGGTTTGGCAAATCAATAAACTCAGCTTGTTTCAGTCGATTCTGAAAATAGGTGAGCTTCTGTTCATTCTTTTCAATGATTCGTCTCAATTTTTGAATCACTTGACGTCCACTATCGCTTCGCACGTTTATGTCTCCTCTCATATCGTTTTGTTTCTTTCTTTGGGCCTTCACGCTCAAACCGTCCTGCGCTAAACCCCGATATGCGTAGGTAGCTGTCGTACCGCAACCTGTTAATTTCTCCACGATCGACAGCACTTTTGACCGCGCACCCCGGTTCATGTTGGTGGGTGCACGCTGCAAATTTACATTCGGGAATGTAGAGACGCATTTCGGGGAAATAGATGTCTAGCCCCTGTTCATCATCAATCTCAAACAAGCCGAGTGTACGGATGCCCGGTGTGTCTGCAACGAATCCACCGAAATGGAGTGGCAAAAGAGAGACCTCCGTTGTGGTGTGCCGCCCCTTGTGTATCCGCTCATCAACATCGCCGACACGTAGCTTCAAGCCCGGCTGAATCTCGTTGAGCAGCGATGATTTGCCAACGCCAGACGATCCGACGATAGCGGAGAGCTGATCTTTCATCACCGCACGCATTTCATCGATTCCGGCACCCGTTACAATACTTGTGTAAATCACTTTATAACCGATTTCCTCATACGGTGCCATTTGTGCTTTTAACTTTTTCAGTCGGGCTAGGTCAATCTTGTTAATACAGATTACAGGTAACATCCCCGACGCCTCTGCGGTTACGAGAAATCGATCCAACATGCGTAGTTTAAGTTGAGGGTCCCGTGCCGCAAAGATGATTAGCAGGAGATCGAGGTTGGCTACAATGATCTGTGGTAATTTGTTCACGCGCGTACGGCCAAATTGCGTCTGACGTGGGAGAATTTCCTCAATATAACCCACATCCGCTTTTGACTGCGATAGAGAGATTTGTACTCGATCGCCGACGGAAACGAGATCTACGTACGGCAACTCCTTCGTTTCTGCGCGTTCGCGTCTATCCGCTTCAATAATATGATGCCGCAATGAGCAGTGGTAAGGTTGTCCGCCGACTTGGACATCATATGATCCACCGTATGCCTTGATAACGATTCCTTCATCCATAAAATATAACCTCAAAGGTAATAAAAAAAGCCCGCAAGGAAACTCATCCTTACGGGCTTTTTAAGATTACGCCAAACGAAATTTAAGCAGCCGTTTTCACTGACCCGAAATGCAGATGGGCAGAGTCAAGACGAGTTCCTAGATTTTCCAATGCACTGTTTTGTCTATCGAAGCAATTTTGTTTAAGCATTTTTCGCATGACTTTGCACCACCTTTCGATATGATTTGATTGAGTTACTACCCATTTTCCAGAGATTCGTTTCTAATCAAGATTGCAACTCGGTTTATTTTAACACACTTAAATCCTACACTCAAGTAAAACTTCAGCCAATTTTCAAACATTCAACTCTATTTAGGAGTTACGCACTTCAGTTCGTAGTCGCCCGTTCGTATGGTTCTCCCGCGCTTGCGGGGGAGTTAGAGGGGGTTTGGTTCTTCCCTGTCCCGATAAAAGCATCGGGAGTTGGCTTCAAGCGTTCAACTGCGTCAGTCCTATCTATTGCAGAGATTGATGCCGACCGTCAATTTTTATGCCAACTAGTCTCAATTTCCCTTTGGGCCCATGAATTTCCTTGTCATCGCAGGTTGGATTTGCTATAATAGGTGATAAGTATGTGGCGAATTCTGAAAGATTATTGTTACGCATTCACGGCACAATGTATAGGTCAGTGTATTGCTCGACTGCCTCGTAAACCAGCATTATCCATTGGCATTTATCTTGCTACAGCTGTCTTTTGGATTTCGCACCACCAAAAGGACAGGGCATGCAAGAATCTCAAACGGAGCCTTGGGATTGGGCAGCCGGTGGTGGAGCAACTTGTTCGATGTTCCTTTCAGAACATGGGCAAGAACTTGATGGAATTTATGCAGCTTCCTCGCATGTCTCCTGAGACCCTCCATCAGCTTGTTAACTTTGAAGGCAGAGAACATATTGATTGGGCACTAGCTCAAGGCAGAGGCGCAATCATCCTGACAGCACATTTTGGTAATTGGGAACTTCTCGGGGCCAGCATCCTTGCAAATGGCTATACAATTCGTGGCATTACGCGTCAGTTACGATCGAAGCGTTTGGATGCCATTGTTAGCACTTATCGGGAAAAGGTAGGCTGGCAAGGCATAGATCGAGACCGATCGGTGCGCGAAGTGTTACGCTGTCTAAAGCGAAACGAACTGATTGCCATTCTTGCAGATGTGGACACCCGTACTCGAGGCATTTTCGTTGATTTTTTCGGCAGGCCGGCTTATACGCCTTATAGCCCGGTAGCTCTTGCACTCAAGACCGGGGCTGCAATTTTGCCAACATTTATTATCCGCCAACCTGATGATTCGCACCGTGCCGTTGTTGAAGCACCGTTACCTCTACAACAGAGTGGAGACAAAGAAAAAGATCTTTTGGTCAACACACAACGGTTCACCAAGGTCATTGAATCTTACATTCGACGCTATCCGGAACAGTGGATCTGGATGCATGAACGCTGGAAAACACAACCTAAATAACCGGCATATAGGCTTGGGTCTCATGTTCCACGCATATCTCCTTTTGGTAGTTTTGAACCTGTTTACTATTGGCTGCGATAAGACAGACGAAGAACCGACACAACCGGTCCAAGAAAACCCGCAACAGATACTGTATGCCTTCTCAACTAAACACACAGAAGGGGGTATCGTGCGGTGGACGCTTGTTGCCAATAAAGCGACATTTTTGAAAGAGATTGTGGAGCTTCAAAACCCAACAGTCCAACTCTTTAAAGATGGCAAGTGGGGAATAACGATAATAGGGGATCGGGGCGAGATCATCGAGTCGAGTAATGATATTCATATTTTTGAGAATGTTGTTGGAAAGAGTCAAGACGGGCAATTATACACCGATGAACTTCACTGGCAAGATAGTGATGGTAAATTGTACGCACCGAATATCTCCACGATTGTGCGGGGAGACTCAACAATGGTCGGCAGAGAAATGGAAGGCGATCCGGCACTTGAAATTGTTATTATGAAAGATGTTCGATCTAAAATTTATCCAAAGGATGAGAAATTTGATGCAACTGAGAATTAATTTTACAACAATACCTAGCCTCCCTGTGGTTTTGCTTTGCACAGTTTGTATACTCTTTAGCGTTTTGTTACTTAACAGTCGTGCGTTCCCAGTCGATGAACAAGAAGCAGCTTCCTTTCAACCAGAGGCAATGGGCGATGAAACGGTTGCAGATGAAGATGTGATTGATGTCAAACATGCAGACCGCTTTGAGCAACGTGAAAAAGAAGGGGTGACTATTTTTACTGGTAGCGTTCAAATCGAAAGACCTGATGGCTTCCTGAACGCTGATAAAGTGACTATTCATGAAAATGTTAAAACGAATGAAACCGTCAAAACCGTTGCAGAAGGGAACGTCGAGCTTCGGGATGGGGATATTTTTGTCACTTGTGCACACGCGGTCTTGAACCACCTCACTGATATTATAAAATTTCGCGATGATGTCATCGTTCTCCAAAATGAAGATCGACTGGAAGCAGATACTTTCACATATAATCGTCGTACCGGGGAACGTTCCGGAGAGGGAAACATAAAGGTTCGGTTTCGCGTAAAATCCAAAGAGGAGCCAGAATCAGATTCGCAGGAAGGAGAGGGAGAGGAGGAAGAAAACAGTGGCACTCCTTCAAACCCATGAACTTGTTAAAAGTTATACAAGACGTGGACCCATTGTTGTAGACCGAGTCAGCCTTGAAGTGCAGACAGGTGAGATTGTCGGCTTGCTGGGACCAAACGGTGCGGGAAAGTCCACGACATTTTATATGGTTGTCGGGTTGATTCGCCCCAATGCAGGGCAAATCATTTATGACAATGAAGACATCACATTTTTGCCGATGTATAAACGCGCACGACGGGGTATCGGTTATCTCGCTCAAGAAACCTCTATCTTTCGGAAACTGACGGTCAAGCAAAACATCGAAGCCATTTTAGAAGTGCGTGATATTCCGAAAAGCGAGCGTGAACAACAAAGTGAACAACTGATGGAAGAGCTTGGCATTTCTGAATTGGCAAATCGTAAGGCATATACTCTTTCGGGTGGGGAATGTCGTCGCGCTGAAATCGCAAGAGCCTTGGCAGCATCTCCGTCTTTTATTTTGTTGGATGAGCCATTTTCGGGCATAGATCCAATTGCGGTGCAAGATATTAAGCAGCTCATCCTACACTTACGCGAGCGAAATCTGGGCGTGTTAATCACAGACCACAATGCTGCGGAAATGCTAGGAATCGTTGACCGTGCTTATTTAATTACCGATGGGAAAATCACGTTAAGCGGCACGCCTGAAACACTTGTTGAAAGTGAAATCGCTAGGGAGCAGTATTTGGGGCATAATTTTGAATTGTGGCGATCTCGGATATAGTCTCTATTTGGAATAGGGATATCGGATGGTGCTCACTAGTTACGGGCACCTAAAATCGAGCGATCATAATAAAGTTTTGTGAGGACCTGAAGAGGCTTTAGCAAATCCAGAACCTACGCAATTATTTGAGGAGATTAAGTCATGAACGTTGGAATGAGATACAGTGCGAACTTACGCCACCGGCTGGTCATGACGCCCAAATTACAGGAAGCGATTCAGGTACTTCTGATGTCACGGTTGGATCTGACACAACATTTGAGTCAGCAATTGGAGCAAAATCCGCTCTTAGAGGAAATACAGGATGATGAGATTGAAGAAATTACCGATTTAGAAGGCCTCGATCCAGACACCCAATGGAACGAACCTGAAGAGATTATTGACCGTGAGGATAAGGAACCAGATTTTGATTGGAAGGATTTTCTGGATGATTCTTTCCATCGGGGTGAGAGCGGGGAGTTTGAACATTGGGATAACAACGAGGACCGGCGTCCCGCGGATATTGCTTACTTCCAGTCGCTGCATGATTTTCTGATAGAACAACTCAGTGTTGCTCCTTTTTCGGAAATGGAACGGAGAATTGGTGAGCAGATTATTGGTAATCTCGATGATAATGGGCGGTTGTGGACTGTCCCCCTGTTTGGCATATATCTCTCGTTCCAAAGTGATTTAGACAATGGGATACTCTCAGAAACCCTACGAAAAGCGATTGAAAAAGGGCTGCGTAAGGCACTTGAAAATGACGAAATTTCGGTGTCTCAAAATGCGACGGTTGCTGTGAAATCGGAAAATAGCTGTTGGCTGATAACCGATGTGGAGTATGAACAGACCTACACAGTCAGAGCGGAAGAGGATCAGCTACAAATCTATAGCATCACCCTCGAAGATATTGCAGCCTCCGTCGGTTGTGACGTGGAGGAGGTAGAGGCTGCCTTGCACTTCATTCAAAACCATTTTGAGCCCATCGGTATTGCCTACCGAACAATCCCAGAAACTCTTCTCACACAGATGAGAGCTGCTCACATTGATTGTCCACTTGCAGAAGAGATTATCAAGCACCATTGGGCGGATTTAACGAACAATCATCTGCAGCGTATCGCCCAGGGGCTTGAGGTGCCAATCAGTGAGATTGTAGAAGCACGGGAACTAATTGGGACTTTGGATCCCTATCCGGGGCGCCACTTTTCGGATCCAAGAGATCCCAGAGCTCCCGAAACGATTGTGCCCGATGTCACCGTTGAAAAAATTGATGGAGAATACCGAATCACTACAAATGAGGACGGTATGCCTCGACTTCGTTTGAATCCCGTCTATATCGATTGGATGATGAATGGGAACAAGAACTTAGAACCCAAAACGAGGGAGTGGCTAGAGGTTCATAGAACTCAGGCAAGAGATTTGTTACAAAGTATTGTTCAGCGTCGACAAACGATTGCAAGGGTAACAGACGCAATTTTTAAAGTACAGTCCGATTTCTTGGAACAGGGTGTTGAGGGACTTAAACCTTTAGTATTGAAGCAGATAGCAGAGATGGTGGATGTCCATGAGTCAACCGTCAGCCGGGTCACGTCGAATAAGTACGTCGAAACGCCCCGAGGTATCTATAGACTGAAATATTTCTTCAGCGGTGAGCTCGCGACCGATTCCGGATCAAATGTGGCTGCAACCACAGTCAAAGAAAAGATTAAGAATATGATTGAAAATGAGGATACAGCCAAACCGTTAAGCGATAAGGCAATCTCTGATGCGCTGGAAGCGCAGGGAATTCATACGGCAAGACGAACTGTTGCCAAATACCGTGAGGAGCTTGATATTCTACCCTCTCCCAAAAGGAAAAGGAAATGGTAGGGTAATTAACGACTTGTCGATTGGTAATGAATCGGCAGTTGCCAATGCAGCATTAATTCAAAAAAGGGAGTCTAAGGTATGCATATCCATCTTACTAGCCGTCACTTTGAAATTACAGATGATATTCGAACTTACATTGAGAAACGTGCTAAGAAGATTGAAACGATTTTTAGCCCTGTTATCGATTTTCAGGTGGTTATGGAGGTGGAGAAAAACCGCCACCAAGTGGAAATTATGCTTGCAACACGGAAAGCGACCTTCCATGCCCAAGGTGAAACGCACGATGTTTTCTCATCGCTAGACGATGTAATAGACAAAATTGAGACACAGATTCGCCGCCATAAAGAGAGAATTAAGGATCGGCGACAGCGTCTGCCTCGGCGTGAGGTTGCGATGCAATTAAGCGGTAATAAGGAAGGCGCACCGGTGGAATTGGATACAGGTGATCTATCAAATATGCCGGTGCCTCACTTCAAGGCCCCCGAAAAATTCGCCTCCAAGCCGATGAGCGTGGGTGAGGCTGTGATGCAGCTTCGGACCTCTGGAGATGTATTGTTGCTTTTCTTAAACGCGCGGACGAATCAAGTCAACCTCGTATACGAAGATGATAACGGTGAGTATGGATGGGTCGAACCTCAATTTGTTTAGGGTTCTTCAGGGATGATGCTCTCCGTTGACGGAGGGTCCAAATCTTATCAAGCTATATACGTTCGCTCCGATTCTCCTCCGAGTATAGCCTGTCCCAATCCATTGAGTGCTCCTTCCCTTCACTTGAATCGCAAGTAAATAGTACCCTAAGCTGTCACACTGATAAGAAAAACTGAGGCTAATCTACCAAAGGAACAGTCGAATGCTAGACCACATAATGACGGTTTGTCAGTTAATCAAATATGCCGGCTACGAATTACAACTTGAGGTCACAGCTGGTCATGATGGACTAGATCGTGCGCTTAAAACAGCGGAGTCGAACCGTCCAGGGCTTGCTTTGTGTGGACATTATGATTACTTTGGGCATGAACGGATTCAGATTTTAGGGCATGGCGAGATGGCATATATAGAGAACCTTCCTCCGTCAGAACGAACTCAAATCTTACAGAAATTCTTCTCGTACACTCTCCCATGCGTGGTCGTTACAAATAATCTGCCAATCCCTTCAGAACTTGTCGCTATTAGCAATCATGTAAATATACCCATCTTGGCGACTCGGCTATCATCTGCCGTTTTCACAACGCGACTGTTACTATTCCTCGAAGATGAATTTGGGCCATCGGAGCATGTTCATGGCAACTTGGTTGATGTGTTCGGGGTCGGCGTCTTGATCCTCGGCGAAAGTGGAATTGGCAAAAGTGAATGCGCCTTGGAGCTCTTGCAAAGAGGCCATCGTCTCATTGCTGACGATACTGTACTTTTGAAACGTGTATCGGGCCACCGTGTTTTCGGGATGCGCGCCCAACCGTTGAAACACTATATGGAGGTCCGGGGATTAGGGATTATTGATGTAATTGGCCTCTTTGGAGTCACTGCGGTCGGTGATCGCACCCAAGTTGAACTGGTCGTGACACTTGAGCTTTGGGATGAAGCCAAAGTGTACGATCGAACGGGATTTGATGAGGAGGTCTACAGCTTCCACAACGAAAAGATACCATACGTTGTCATCCCTGTGGCACCCGGGCGAAATATCTCAAACCTGATCGAAGCTGCAGCAATGAATCTCTGGGGGCGAAAATTGGGCTTTCACGCGGCGAGAGAGCTAAATGAAACCCTCATTGCAGAAATGGTAGAGCAGAACGATGAAGCGGTGATCGACGAATGGCAGCATACAACTCTTCATCGCGAAATTTTGAAGCCAACGAAGTCGAGAATAATTTAACGTTCAACTTTCATCAGCTGATAAGGGAGATAGCTATGGTTGAACAGTTGGTAACAATTCGCAATGCGCTCGGTTTGCACGCCCGTCCTGCCGGCGTGCTGTCCCAAGAGGCGAATCAGTTCTCTTGCAATATCTATATCCAAAAAGGGTTGATGAAAGTAAACGCAAAAAGTATCATGGGCATCATGATGTTAGCGGCTAGCCGCGGTACTCAACTTATGATTAGGGCAGATGGACCGGATGAAGAAGAGGCTGTTGAAGCACTATCGAAATTAATTGAAAGTGGCTTCGATGAGACAGACTAAAATGTCTCCGATACTATCACATTCCAACGGAGCCAACCTAAATATAGGAGCATACTACATGACCCCGGAAGAAAGATACCTGTTTGACCTGCACGGATACTTGGTAGTGCGAGAGGTGCTGTCCCCCGATATGCGTCGCCGCCTTAATGACACGATAGATTACCTCGAAACGCTCAATGATAGTCAAACAGCAGTCTTGGGGGCTGAAAGGAAATATCGCGACTCGGATAACGTCTACGCCCAGACAGGTGCCCCGCCGGAGGGCGCCTTGGGGGATTATGACTGTGAGGTGCTCCGCTATGGCGGTCCCTTTGAAGAGCTCATTGATTTGCCGCAGACGCTTCACTATATTGAGGAGATGATTGGCGAACCGAGTCGACTCGATGCAGCCAGCTTCATGTCGCGCAATAGCGGAGGAGCATTTCGGTTCCATCACGGTTATGCGGAGTTATTACCTTATAGCGAGTATGCTTTTCGGCACGGAGAATTCAAGTGTGTGAGTGTGAAAATCGGCTATGCCTTGACAGATGTTGATGTCGACGATGGCTGTTTTGCCGTTATCCCCGGTAGTCACAAGAGTAACTTCACCAATCCACTTGTGGGACAGATTCCGGATCCCAGCCACCCACTTGTACAGCCGCTGCCGTGTCAGGCAGGCGATGCCATCATCTTCTCCGAAGACCTATCCCATGGGGCGGTGGAGAACCATAGATCGAAAGTGCGCCGGACGTTGTTTTATTCCTACGCACCGGCGTTTCACTGTACCTGGCACGGTCTAGCAATGACAGCGGAGGGTTTTGAGCAGCGTGCCACCCCACGCCGCCTTGAACTTATCCAAGGACCTCCCCCGTTTGCTGATGCAGCCCAAATTGATGTTCGCTAATATTGGGACAGATCAATTGGAAGCGGACATAATTCCTGAGAAACCGGAAGGTGAATTCCATGAAACCAGCCACGGAAGAAGATGTTTTTGACTTGCAGATTGGCCTCGGTGAGTCCGAGACCTCCGTTGAAGATAAGCATTTCTTCGACACCGCCGGCTATCTAGTGTTGAAGGATCTTCTGACTCCGGACCAAGTTTCGCAGGCACAGGATACGCTAGCAAGAATTAAGACAGCAGCACCGAAAAATATCACGCTTTTGCCGAAGGGTTTCCATGGATGCGAATTGGTCAACATAATTGAAGCAGGGGACGCGGTTGAGGATGCCATGGCACTCCCCCGTGTCCGCGATTATGTGCAGGAATTCATCTGGGGACGCCAGTACCGTCTCATCGGCTCACGGGCAATACTCAGAGCATCGGGAAGCCTCAGCCGGCTTACCCAAGGCGGTGATGCGGATCCAAGACGTTATGCCCGTTACCGTTGCTTTGGAAATGGTCAATTCCGTTGTCTGATGATCACCTGCCTGATTGCATTGGCTGACACTGCCGATGGCGATGGGGCGTTCTGTGTTATCCCTGCCAGCCACAAAGCGAGTCTTCCACACCCCTATGAGAATACGGATCTGGATGTAATTCAACCGCTGTGCAGTGTTCCATTACAAGCCGGATCGGGTGTGTTATTCACCGAGAGCTTGTCTCACGCATTCAAACCGCCAACCCATGAAACGCACGCTTGGTTGTCGTATCAGTACGGTCCTTCGTACATGGTCAACTGGACCTGCTGCGAACCTTCAGCCAGTTTACTAGCACGTACCGCCGCTGACCCCGCTAAGTCACACCTATTGCTGGAACCGTACTATCACCCCGCTGGTTCACAGAAAAAGCAAAAGATGTAATTGACACACGCTACTACCTAAAGTGCCAGCAGTACTTTATCAGATGCGGCCGGCAGTAAAATCCTCCAGTTGAATCAACTCGCCGCCTTGTGCCGCCGATGCATTCGCACCGAGAACTGCTGCTAGACTATTCATGCTGGTTGTATAAGAGCTCCGCATCATACTGGCATCGCCAGACCGCACAGCTTTGACAAATGCTCGCGCTTGCAAGGCAAAAGGGTTAACATTTTCCGCCATTTCCCAGACAGTCTCACCATTCTCCACAACTTTTTGTCCTGACCACTCAATCAGCGAATCATCGCTGACCAGCATAACACTCTGCCGTGAAATGCTCACATTTGTCAGCACCCGTGAAACACTTACATTGGCAGTGACACCGCTAGTGAAGCGGTAATTGACGTTGTAGACATGCGGCATATTCATCGGCTCAGGACCTTCGCCGGGCCTCCGCTCGACGTAGAACGCTGATACTGCCTCGATATCTCCCAAGAAATACCGCAATAAATCTACCGTGTGGATGGTGTTCTCAACAAACGAACCACCGCATAACTCAAAGCGGCTAGTCCAGTAGCGGATCGGATTGCCGCTGTAGAGACGTTGCACCAAGGCGTGGCGCAACGTGCGTTCTGGTAGCCTCCGACACACTTCCTCCGCCGCCGGATAATAACGGCTCATAAAGCCAACTTGGGAGACAACGCCCGCTTTTTGGATAGCTGCATCGAACCGAACGGCTTGCGCCATATCCAGCGTTTGCGGTTTTTCGACAAAGATAGCAAACCCCTTGCCCGCAGCAGTTAGGATTTCGTCTGTGTGGAATGTCGGCGGAATGCAGAGATAGACAGCGTCAAGGTTTTCTTTCTCCAACATTTCGTGGTGGTCGGTGTAGATTGCTTGTGCACCAAAGGTTGCCGCTTGTGTTTTCGCAGTATCTTCATTGATATCGCAGAATGCTTGTAAAGTGACCTCGCCGGCTTCGACTAACGGCGCGAGTGCCGGCAGGTGTGACCGAGTAGTGATATGGCCGAGACCAATAAATCCCAAACGAACAGGTTTCATAATGGTAGATATCTCCATTTCTGAAAAATGCTATAATGCCACCATGAGGATACCATATCTCAATAATAATTAGCAAGCGTGATACGAATTGACAAATCGGTGGGTTGTGAGCGATAATTGGTTGTAGATTTTCTTGGGAATCGGGAGCGTTTCGGGGGAACAATCTAATTGTGCCAGATTGGAAAGTTTTCGTGCGACCCAAAATTCGGTGAAAGTGTCAATCTATTTTTGAATTATCCCGCGACAATTATGCTATAATAACGCAAGTTGCCACTTTAATCAGCCAAGTGTCAGAGTGTGTCTTGGTATCTTCTTCGTTTGTATCTCGATTTAGAAATTTCATGCCTGTCAAAAGGAGAGAATATGACGAATTTATACCGTGTTGCTATTATTGGCACAGGTCGTATGGGCGGTTTAATTGAAGATGAGCTCTCTGTCAATCAATTTTCAAGCCCTTATGGCCACTTCAGTGCCTATGCCGCCATTGAGCAAACTGAGGTGGTAGCCGTTGCTAATCGTGGGGCGGAACGTCTGAAACGGTTCACCGATCGGTTCGGTACTACCAACACTTATCTCGATTATCGCGAGATGATTGAGCGAGAAAAGCCCGACATCGTGAGCGTGACCACGCCGTCATTCGCCCGTGCTGAACCAATTATTTTCGCGGCAGAGCATGGGGTACGAGGGGTATATTCCGAGAAGGGACTGTGTGCCTCGCTGGCGGAAGCCGACCGCATTACCGCCGCGTGTAAGGCAAATAACGTCGCCTTCAATTGGGGAGCAATGCGCCGGCATCATGACGGTTATATTCGGATGCGTGACGCCATTGTTCAGGGGGATATCGGTGAACCACGCTATGCGGTGATGTCAAGTTATACTGACATAATCAAGCACCACCCGCACACACTGGACCTCGTAGCCATGTTGCTTGGCGATCCAATGCCAACTTGGGTGGAAGGACGCCTTGTACAGCGGGGTGAGCCATTGGCTGCAGACGCGAATCAACGTCCACGCGCGTACCCGGATTACGATGCAGACGGGCATTGCTTTGTGCCACCCCCTGGAGAAGAAATTGCCGATCCCATGGTCGGATTTTTCCGAATCGGGTATGAGAACGATACAGAGGGAATTTTTCTGCCTATATCTGGCCCATTCAGCGTTGATGTACACGGCACTGAAGGACACGCCTACGCATGGGACAACGGCGATGTTTTCTGCGTCCGTCGCAGCGCGAAGGGCGGGGCTGCTGTTGATGAAAAAGTTATTAAACCGAGCGGCGAAAGCCCTACGGTGTGCACGATTCGCAACATTATCCGCGAGATTGAAACGGGCGAACGTACCGCAGGAAATATTGACGTAACGATGCAATCGGTGGAGGCACAGTTTGGTATCGCGCACTCGCACTTGCAAGGCGGTGCTCGCGTGGGGCTACCTGTCGTGGATCGAACCCTTTACATCCCCGGCGGTTGATGGCTAATTCTAGCGGGTAGATAATACGGGTAGAGTTATCTCACCCTCATTCTTTGGGGTGCGTGGAGGTTACCCTACTGACTGGAGCACCCTAATAAGCGTAATTCAATTCACTGCAAAGGAGACGACGTTTATGGCAAATGAATCAATTCAACTTTTTAATGGAACAGATCTCACCGGTTGGCGAATGCGGCATCCAGACCAAGAACACAAGTGGGTTGTTCACGACGGCATCCTTGACAACACTGATAAGGGTGTAGACATCATCACGGAACAAGAGTTTGCCGATTTTGAACTGCATATCGAGTATCTAGTACCAAAGGATAGCAACAGTGGCATCTACCTCCGGGGTCGATATGAGATCCAGATTTTAGACAGTCTAGGGAAGACCTATTCGTACCCGGCGGAGAATGGTGCCCTTTATAATCAAAAACATGTGGATACCGAAGCGAGCAAGCCAGCAGGGGAATGGCAAACGGTGGAGGCAACGCTCAAGGGCATGAGTCTGACGGTATTCTTAAACAGGGTCAAGATTCACGATAATGTGATCATTGAGGGACCGACAGGCGGGCAACTCGGTGATGACAATCCACCCAAAGGCCCCTTGATGTTGCAGGGTGACCATGGACCTGTTCAATTCCGTAATATTCGGATTCGGGAACTGTAATAACGACTGAAATGATGTTTTGAGCACGCCCCTCATTATGTACACGGTATGCGGCTCACTAGTTTCTGACTTCCACCGCTCACTCCTCCGCGGCGATGCGTTTCTTTATCCGCCAACGCAGAAAGATTGATTGGGTAAGCTGCGGTTGTTATACGAAGCCAATCCTCCTGCTTTCTTGGCAAAGTAAGCAGGAGGGTTGCTAGTGACGGGAGGCAGCGTATCCTAGAAAAACAGCCACAGTCTATCCACGGGCGAACACCCTTGATTGTCGGTTACAGAGATGAGGTTAAACGGGTGCTGTCGTTTTGGGAAGGATAATTCGGAAGCTCATAACCATCTGTGAAGTGACAATTTTTTTGAATTTTGGAGATCCCTATCAGGAACAGTGATATACAAATTCACACAACAAAGTCATAGAAATGCCAAAATTTTGTAACATTTCTTATTTATAATTTTTATGCTTTTTGTTTATTATAGTTGGGACACATGTCAAATTCTGGCAGCAGCGCAATTTAGCGTTTTGCTTTGACCACGCTTTTGCTGTCTAGATTCACAACATCTTCGAGAAGGCAAATGGCACCAAAGATTCTGATTGTTGAAGATGAGCCTGATATTGTTGAATTGTTAGTGTACAACTTGCACCAAGCAGGCTTTAAGACCGATGCAGTCCTTAACGGGTCGGAGGCCCTTGAGCGGGTTAAAATCGAGCAACCCGATCTCGTTCTTTTGGATCTATTGCTTCCAGAGGTAGACGGTCTGGAGATTTGTCGTACCTTGAAACGCTATCCCGAGACTGCAGATATTCCCATTATTATGTTAACAGCAAAAGGCGAGGCAATCGATCGAATTGTCGGGTTGGAGTTAGGAGCAGACGACTACATCACCAAACCATTTAGCCCACGAGAAGTTTTGTTGAGAGTCCGTGCCGTGCTACGCCGTGCCCCTAACGTCCCATGTAACAAGCCTTCAAACCAAATCCAGATTGATGGCTTAAAGATTGATTTGGACAGACATCAAGTATTCAGCGAGGGAAATGCAATTGATCTGACTGCCACAGAGTTCAAAATTCTTTCCCTATTTGCTCATTCTCCGGGGCGTGTTTTCACGCGCAGTATTCTGATGGATGCGGTTTGGGGACAAGAGTATTACGGCATTGAACGCACGATGGATACCCATGTAAGTCGTTTGCGGCGCAAGTTAGGACAATTCGGAGAACGGATTGAGACGGTGCATGGAGTTGGTTATCGGCTCAAGGAGTAACAGCACAAAGGTATCAAATGTTAATTGAATCAAGGATAGTAAAGCCCGGTGGGGAAATGCTCACCGGGCTTTTTTATGGACCTTCCAACGTCTGTAACAAAATAGCCAAAGAATCTCCACCAATTTGCCACAAGATTTCCATAAAATCGCTACATTTAAAAGATATACTCTTGCTTAATCTCTGAGCATATTCGGTTGACCTACTCCCACACCCTAAAGGGTTGGAATTCTGACCCATCCCAATAGAGGTCGAATTGTGGTATCAACAGCACTGGCGATCCGAATCCTGTCTGACGATGCCTACTCCAGTGGACAGCGACCTGCCCCCTCCTTAAGCAGTTCAATGAACTACGGGGGCCACGGGTGAGACGGAAAACACCACCTCCTCTCCCTAAAGGGTTTGAGCTGCGGGAGCTTGTCAGCAAAACAGGTGTTATACACCATTTTGCACTCAGGGGGGCTCGTGGCTAGCCAAAGGCAAGCCACGAGGATAAAAATACGCATCGGTTGCACCTGATTTCTACTGGGTTGTCTTTATCTCCCCCAAAAGTGTGGGGGTCAGTTCCTGTGGCGAGACCGGCAGGCGCGGATTCCATTCCCGGACACCAGAATATTTCCCGGGTATATTGGTCGGTATATCAGTCAACTGGATCAGCTGCCTATCACTAAGATGGAACCGGTAGATGTTCCACACATGACCCCGCTTTCCCCTAAAGAGTATCGACTTCCCATCTGCACCAAAACTAACGGTCGCAAAAGGCAGTTCGGGCATGGCGACTTCCTGCCGCGTTGTGACCTTCGAGCGCGAGTCGAGTGTGGCAATGACTGCAAACGAGTTCATCACATTCCCGCCAATGCTCCCCTTATACAAAATCCGTCTCCCGTCCGGCGACCAACCTCCCAAAAACATGGAGGTTTTTGGGACAGGTTTAGAGACTCGCCATCGGTCGGTGCCGTCGGGACGAATCGCATAAATCTGTCGGCCCTGCTCCAGATTACCCTCAACAATATTGCCCTCAAAGAGTATCCACTCTCCGTTCGGCGACCACCTCGGTTTCGATGCGAGTTCCCAGTGTTCAATCCGCATGTGTGTGAGCTGCTTCACGTTGTTCCCTAAAGCGTCCACCACGTAAAGGTTGATTGCGCCGTCTCCGCGGTCACTATCAAACGCAATCTGTGAACCATCGGGAGACCACTCGGGAAAGGCATCATTTGCCGGGTGACGGGTCAGGTTGCGTGGATTGCTCTCGTCTGCATCCATCACATAAATCTCCCAATTTTTATCGCGTGTGCTATGGAACACAATCTGTCGCCCGTTGGGAGACCACGCCGGTGCAGAATCACTCACCTTGTTGAATGTCAACTGTGTCTGGTTGCTCCCGTCCGAGTCCATCGTATGGACTTCGGTGGTTCCTTTACGATTAGAATAAAAGACAATTTTGCCCTGAAGGGGGCTCGTGGCTAGCCAAAGGCAAGCCACGAGCAGTGCCAGCCGCATAGTCCCTCCTTTACCCAGCCGGAAGATTCAACGTATCTGTGATCTTATCCGTTGGGATGCTAAGTCCATGTATATTGATCCGTGTATAGGCTTCAAGATAATAGTCGTGGTCCTCAAGGTCTATGTCTAAGTGACCGTAATAAGCCTGACGGACATCGGAAAGAGAAAACCTCACGTCTCCACCAGGCTGTCCCAACCCATCAATGATGACGGTCCCAAAGACGGTATCATCCGGCAAATCATGATTCACGGCACCACGTTCCAGGATTTTGTGTGAAAACTCCCAGTCAACCGTAATCCTCCTGTGCCGATTATTTATGATATAAACGTAGTGATCGCTGTAAGTCCACCCATTCGCTGCCTCAAGATTATCCAAACTAAACTCTCAATAGATATTACTCTTATATCCAGATTCGGTTGTGGCAGAAACGGTGTAAGCCCCCACCGCGCAAATTAATAGAGCCACCAGAACCGTAAGCATCGCTCCTTTGAAACGCCGTAAAGTCAACATGATAAACCCTCCTTTAAGTTATCGGTTAATCAAGATTACCCTAGTGATAATCTTGAAGCGGAAACCCTTTAAAGCCCCCATGACTGGATTGCCCCAGAAATGTAGGCTTTCTGCAATTTAGCAAGGGCGGCACGGGTCAGCTGACTGACGCGCCCCTCACTAACACCAAGCTGTTTTGCTATCTCTACGGCTTGGTGCTCCTCAAAAAACTTCAATTTCAAGACCATACCTTCCTTCTCAGATAAACGGGACAGAAGCTGTGGAAGCAATGTCTTGAATTGTTCAACGGCGACATCCCACGCCACAGTTTCATCAATGCCTTCACATTGACACGCCTCTCTTGTCAGACCATCGACCAATGGATTGTCTACAAATTGTTGAGGCTCTTGAACTGCCTCAATCGTAGAAAATGGAATTGATTTAAGGCGTTTTTCGCTTTCATTCCAGAGCTTGGCACACACCCGGGAACGAATAAACGTGCTCAGACTCGCGCCGGTTTGATGGTCTGGATCATACTCCGGCAAGTTTTCACAGATGGTCAGATACGCGACTTGATGCAAATCGGCTTTCATGCCTTGAAGCCGTGGGTCACTATAGGTCACGCACCTTACACATCGGTTAATTGACTGCTCCGCACTTAAGGGTTGATTGGGGGTAATATGGAAAGGACACTTTTTTGAGTAATGGGGGCCTCGTTGTTATGTCATGGCTGTTCCTCCTTCTGAAAGGCTATTTCATCTGCGTTACAAATGAACGGTGCATTCTTGAGGAAAGTGAACTCATTTCCATAATCGTTGAAGCATTCCACCTGAAAGTCAAGTTCATCTGAAAAAGTTTAGCTCTTTTTTTGCAAAAAATGCTCATGTTAAGAAATTGTGCAAAAAAAACCGAAAATAGGACTTACGCAGTTGCGCCCTCGAAGCCTTGTAGTTCATCGATTCATCGCCGGTGAAGGTGCCTCTCAACGCTCGCTGAATCGAGCAGCGACAGTTATGCGATTTATGGTTTATCGTGAGGCAGATTGAATTGCACTACTATAAGCTAAAGCGCGTAAGTCCTAAAAATAAAAAAAACACTGTTTATAAAAAAGCCAAAGGAACGCTAAGATTTTGTAACATTTCTACGCTATACTTCTGGGCATTGGTTGGGAAATCGAGAAATTTGGGTTGGAGGGTTTTTACTCTTCAACCTAAATTTCATTTTACCGCTCCCAGGTGCAAATGCCCTAAACCGGATAACTTCTACGGAGATTGATTGCCACAAAAAATCGACAGAAATGTCAAAATTTTGTAACACTCTTAAACTATACTTAGGGGCACCAAAACGAACAGATATAATCAGAACAGGAGAAAGATGAAACAACCACGCTTGTGGGTGTTGATAGTATGCCTCTGCTGGGCTCCGTCAACACTCGTCGCACAACAGACTGGACGTATCGAAGGGATTGTCCTCGATGAAGCGACAGAAGCACCGATAGCAGATGTAACTGTCGTATTGAGCGCGACCCAACAGCGCGTATCAACAGATCAGGACGGAGTATTCATTCTCGAAGTCCCCTTAGGCACTTACAACATCAGCGTCCGATTTCCTTTTTATCTCACACAGACCGTATCCGGAATTAAAGTCCCCGAATCGCAACCGAAGCAAACCCTCCGTGTCGTCCTCACCCCTCAAGTCATTAAGCTGGGGCCTATACACTTACCTGTCCGCCTGAGTGAATCTAGTGAAACGGGTCTCCTGGAAAAGCGACGATTGAGTTTTGCCGTCGAAGATAGCATCAGCACAGAGTTGATGGCTAAGCTCCCTGTCTCGGATGCCGGGGAAGCATTAAAACGGGTCACCGGCATCAGCATTGTGGGTGGACGCTACGTTTTTGTGCGTGGTCTCGGAGAGCGCTATAGCAACACCTTACTGAACAGCGTCCAGATTCCAAGTCCTGAACCCAACCGTCGCGTTGTCCCGATGGATATTTTTCCTGCCAATCTTTTGGAAAGCCTCCAAACTGTTAAGACCTTTTCCCCCGATCAGCCGGGTAACTTCGCTGGCGGATCGGTACAGGTCTTCACGAAAGATTTTCCAGATGCGTTTACCATGTCGCTATCAATGTCCAGTAGCTTTAATACGGAAACGACCGGCAAGGAGCTTCTTGAGTATCCGGGCGGTGATTTAGATAAGTTTGGGTTTGGCAAGGGCACACGCGCGCTACCCGATATTATTGCAAATCAACCGGCAGACGTTCCAATTCGTGAGCGTGGGCGTTTTACCAGAAGCGGATTCACCCCAGAAGAGATTCAAAAGTTCGGCAGAGCCTTTGATAATGTGTGGGCATCAGAAAGATACACTGCCCCGGCTAATCAGAGCTATAAGTTCAGCATTGGAAATTCCACTCAACTTGTTGGAAAGGATTTCGGGTATTTAGGGGTTATCTCATATAGTAATGGGCACAGTCATCGGCCGGCAGAAGAGCAGAATGCGTTTCGGTTAGGTTTGGATGAGCTCACTCCCGTGACGGAATATCTAGTCGAGCGAAGTGCCAACGATGTTAGCTGGGGTGGAGTGCTGAATACGAGTATACGTTTTTCACCCGGACACAAAATGAGTTTGAGGACGCTATATAGCCATACCGCCGAAGATGAAACGCGGACTTGGGAGGGTTTCAACGCAGACCGCGACACAGATATGCGAAGTTCTCGCCTGCTCTACGTGGAACGTAGTCTCCTTTCCAGCCAGCTTGCCGGCGATCACGAATTTAGCTTTGCATCGGAAAACCTTAATGGGGAAGCAGGGGCAGAAGGCGATATCAGTGCCCCTGAGTTTGAACCGATCCCGACGCTCTCTTGGCGTTTGACCTTCTCGCGTGCGGTGCGAAACGAACCTGATACCCGCGAGGTCATCTATGAGAAACGCCAGAATGATTGGCTTTTCCGCGATATCACTCAGAGCGGTAGCCGGTTCTTTTTTGATTTGGCAGACGATGAAATTAGCGGTAGGCTCGACTGGTCAATGCCAATTTTGACAACAGGATTGTTCAAAGTTGGCGGGATGTGGAGAGACCGCGATAGGACGTTTGACGCCCGCCGTTTTCGATTTTTGCCATCCGATAATATCGAGTTATTCTTAGATCGGACAGCCCCGCCGGAGGAGCTGTTTATGGAAGAACATATTGCCCCTGGTCTCTTTGAGCTTCGGGAATCGACACGAGCGACGGATAACTACCTCGCCGCCCATAGCGTGTGGGCTGGCTATGGCATGATCGATCTACCGATATCAAAGAAATTTCGTGTTACCACCGGTGCTCGGTTGGAGGTTTCAGATCAGAACGTTACGACTTTCGATCCCTTCGTTGCAGAGCAGGAAGCGATTGAAGCAAATCTGGATACTACGGATATCCTTCCAAGTCTGAATCTAACATATCGTTTGACGGAGCGGATGAACCTACGTTTGGCCGCTTCTCGCACGGTGACGAGGCCTGACCTTCGGGAGTTGGCACCTTTTGAGTTTACGGATTTCGTTGGTGGCAGAACGATTTTCGGTAATCCACAACTTAAACACACCCAGATTGATAACTATGATATCCGTTGGGAGGTTTTCCCAGAATTGGGAGGCGTGGTAGCAATCAGCGGTTTTTATAAAAAATTCCATAAGCCAATTGAGCAGATAATCCAACCCGCAGCTGAAGTCCGAATCACTTACGAGAACGCGGAAGCGGCGAATAACTTCGGGCTAGAATTGGAAATACGCCAAAACCTCAGTATCCTCGCTTCAAGGTTGAGATACCTGTCGGTCAACACCAACGTCGCGTTCATCTCGTCCAAAGTTGAGCTGCCAGATGTGGGGATTCAAACCTCTTCTGAGCGTGCACTGCAAGGGCAGTCGCCTTATGTTGTAAACGCCAGCCTAGGATATGACAATCCCGATTTGGAAATGACTGCCGCGGTTGTGTATCATGTCTTCGGAAAACGGATTGCGGAGGTGGGTAACCACGGCAGTCCAGATGTTTTTGAACTGCCACGTTCCCAATTGGATGTGACATTTGGGAGACAACTGCTTCCATTTCTTCGCTTGAACCTTTCAGCAAAGAATTTGCTGAATCCTGACGTTACCTTAGAGCAAGGTGGCGAAACCTACGTGCGGTATCGCACGGGTCGGACATTCTCGTTCGGCTTGAGTTACAACTTGTAAAGTTAGGAGTTACGCACTTGAGTTTGTAGTTGCACGTTCATTGCGCGTTTTTAAGGTATCAGGCATACGCCGTATGCCATCCCACCTCCCTCCTAAATACCCGGTGGGTTGTCCGTCTGGGATTTATAACCTTCTGGTTTGAAACCAGGGGGTGGGGTTCTTACCCCCCTCAGTCCCCCCGCAAGCATGGGAAGAGAACCGGGTGGGTATTCGGAATTAGAGGTGGGTGACCGCACGCGGTGCCTACTCCTGTCAGCTGAACTGTAGTTGCCCAATTCATCGGGCGGCGTGAGTCGTATTATCCGGTGATTCATTACTGAGGATACCATGACTATTGCGCCATAATCCTGGCTCAACCAACCATAAACATTGCGCGACCTTTTTTGGTGTTGGCTTTGAACGTTCAACTGCGTAAGTCCTAAAGAGCAAGAAAATTTCTTTTTGGCTCATGTAAAAAGAGAGTGCGAAACACGAACAACCCCCGAACTTTTCCGAAAAAAAAACTCGGAGTCTGTTGCACGGTTTCTTAACATGAGCATTCTTTTTATATTTTACGCTAAATCTAACCAAGAAAGGAAGTTGAATCCAATGAGTAACTTTTTGTGTTTCCGGTTGTTGCCTGTCCTGTGCATCTGCCTTGCCCTTCTGTTTGTGGGTTGTGGTGATGACGAAGACGACGACACTGATAGCACTGACGGTGGTGATGTCACCACTGCTGAAGAACCGAGTGGTCCAAATATCCTTGAGGGGAAAATCACGGGAAACCTTACCCTCAAAGCAGACCGTGAACATGTGCTACGGGGTGCTGTATATGTAGAAAATGATGCCACGTTGACCATTGAACCGGGCACTACTATTTTTGGGGAAGGTGTTTCCAACGGTACGCTTATTATCGCGCGAGGTTCAAGGATTATGGCTGAAGGAACGCCGGATGCACCGATTGTTTTCACCAGCGATGCTCTCGAAGGTTCGCGTGGTCGCGGACAGTGGGGAGGTCTGATTATTAATGGTCGTGCCCCTAGCAACCAAGGCATTACATTCGGTGAAGGGGATACGGGTGCTTTCGGTGGAAATAATCCCACAGATAGCAGCGGCGTCCTCAAATATGTTCGCGTCGAATTTGCAGGTATTGAGTTTAGTCCTGATAACGAGTTAAATGGTATCGCCTTCCAAGGCGTTGGTTCTGGTACGGTAGTCAATTATGTACAGGTTCACTTCAATCAGGATGATGGCATTGAGATGTTCGGTGGTACGGTCAACATCAAACACGCGCTTGTCACAGGTGCACGTGATGATTCCTTCGATTGGACAGATGGTTGGACTGGCAAAGGCCAGTTCTGGATTGCACAGCAACGTGGAGATGAGGCCGATAACGGCTTTGAAAATGACAACAGCAGCAAGAACAATGATGCAACGCCACGGTCTGCCCCGACAATTTACAACGCCACACTTATCGGTGACCCGCAGGGACCCACAAGTGATACCGGTATGTTAATTCGTGAAGGCGCAGCGGGCATATATCGCAATATCATTGTACACGGTTTTAAGAACAAAGCTGGACTTGATATTGATAATGCGTCAACGATTGCTCAAGCCAACAGCGGTAATCTCACCATCCAAAACACCATTTTCTCCAATAACCAACCGGGTAACTTCGCCGAACCGGACGAGGATTTCGATGAAGCTGCATGGGCAATGGATCCAACCTTTAATAACCTTGAGGCAGATGCGAAGTTGAACAACCCATTTGCCCAGAGTGGTCCAGACTTTCGCCCAGCCGCCGATTCTCCAGCGGTCAACGGTGCGATTCCAGTCGCTTCGCCGCCTGGGGATGGCTTCTTTGAGCCTGTGAATTTTATTGGTGGAATGGGGCCTAACGATAACTGGACAGAGGGTTGGACGACAACCGCTCAAAACTAATTAAAATTCAAGGATGTTCAGGATTAAGATGTTAAAACAATCCTGTTCAATCCTTGAATTTCATTTTCTTTCATCACATGAAATGGCGAATTGTATTAGGAATAATTCTTCTCGTTCTGCTGATCGTATCGATTGGTTGGAATAAAAAAAATTCATGGGAGGGCAGCTTTGATTCTCCGGCTGCCCTCGGTCAAGCTGTCGTTGATGCGTTGAATCGTGGGGATAGTAATGGGCTACATCAGTTGAGAGTGGATCAAGATGAATATTTGTCATGGATTTGGCCCGCCTTTCCTGCAAGCCGCCCCCCCTATAACTTTACCGCTGATTTTGCATGGTCAAATTTGGATAAAAAATGCGTCCTCGGTGCTAACAGTTGGATTGAACGTTACGGACGCAAGGGTTTAGTCTTTACAGCTATCCAATTTGATCGTCCAACCGAGGCATATAAAGGTTTTAAGCTGCTACGCGGAACAGTGCTTACAGTACAGCAAGCGAACGGTAAAAAAATTGAATTGAGGATTCTTGGATCTGTGGTCAAGAAAGGAAATCATTATAAACTTTTAAGTTATGAGGATTGAACAATGATGAGTGGTTACATTTCTAATTATAAAGCAAACAACTACATAAAAAAAAAGAAACGTCGAGAGCAGATGGTAACAGGCTCGTTCCCTGCCTCTTTCAGGGGTGAACAAGCCCCTGCACCTCGTGTGAGTCGTACTCCTACGAATGAAGTCGAAGAACATGCTATGCCCAAAGGACATGTTATACCCAGTCGAAATCAAGGTTCACCTAAGCAAGCAGGCAAAAGGAGCGGGGCATTTTTTGCCTCTGTTATTCTCCATCTTGCCGGAGCATTAATTGCCACAGCATACGTTGTACAAGAAAAGATTGTCAATGAGGAGCTGATGCAAGGGGTGCTGATGAAACCCGCTCCCAAACCGACACTTAAGCGTCGGTCCCGCCCACGCATTGCCAAAACCACCACTCCTCGAAAAGCAATAGCAACGCCTAAACCGCAACTTCAACAAATTGCTACAACTAGTGCTCGTCTTCCAATAGGCAGCGAAAGGTTCACGATTCCAGCCAGTAGTCTTTCTGTTGGATTGATCGGTGAACCTAGCACTCAACTTGGTAGAGGTTTATTTTCCGGAGCCCGTCAGGCACAAGTCGTTGCTGTAACACCTCAGTTTGAAGTCCCAAAATTTATGAGTACATCAATAACCAGTAAGATTGACACGGGGAACAATTTTTCACAAATGGACTTTAACCCGGCGGCAATTGAACCGATTACAGCAGAGCTGAGAGATGCAACACAATCCTTTACGGAGTTTCTCCAGTTGGTCCGGGACAAAATCAGACGCTCCCAACGCTATCCGCGATCGGTACGAAATTTAGCTGATGGCAGCGAGGCACAGTTACAATTTACAATTCGTCGTGATGGAAGCCTTGTCGACGTTAAGGTCGTCACCTCCTCTGGCTCCAAATCGCTTGACGCTGCTGCTCTGTCCGCTGTGCGCGACGCTGCCCCCTTTCCATCTTTTCCTGAAGGTCAAGAAGGATTAACGCTTCGTCTAGAGATTCCAATCGCTTTTCAGTTAAAAACTAATTGAGGGGTGCTCATTATTCAATGCGTGTCATCGCTCGATTCGGTTGAGGTCTCCTCGCCCAACCCCTACCCGTTGAGGGGTACACCCATCAGGGCCTATTTATGAGCATCTCTGAACTAATCAGGGTCTAAAACTGGCAAAACAATAACCTCCATCGGACGCGTTATGAATTGCCGCCTTGTCCCAGTCGTGTCCTCTTTTCATAGAGACATGTTTCATAACGCGCTTTTTTTGTGACAATTTGTGGCATTTATGGTATATTTAAGTTGATCGATGTTAAGTAATTCACCAAAATGTCATTGAACAAAAATGTTACGAACGGAGGCTTTATGAGAAAATATTTTCGTCACAGCATCTTGCTTGTTATATGTCTATTGTTGAGTAACCCTTCTGTTTTGTGGGGAAATGAGGGTAGGATTAGCGGTTATTTTTTTACTGATTACTACCACGTGCTGAAGGCTTATGACGCTGAACTTAAGAATCGAAATGGATTTCAGTATCGGCGCATCTACTTTAATTACGACAAGGACCTGTCAGAAGATTTTTCCGTGCGATTTCGTCTGGAGATGAATGGACAATCATTTCCCACAGCCCGCCAGACAAGCTCAAAAATCGAACCGTTTCTCAAAAACGGCTATCTGAGGTGGAAGCGACCCAAGTGGCGGACGAATATTTATTTGGGGTTATCCAACAACCCAACTTGGAACAATGTTGACAAGGTATGGGGCTATCGCTCTATTGCAAAAACGCTAGTTGCCCTTCATAAAATGGGGAACGGCTCCGACTTTGGTGTAGCACTACAAGGCGATGTCGACAAATCAAAGAAAATCAGCTATCATCTGATATTCGCAAATGGCATGAGCACAAAGGCAGAAATCGATAAGAACAAGAAGGTCGCTTTTTCGCTCGCAGCCAAGCCTGTTAGAGGCATTATCGTTGAAGGATATGCTGATTTGGAAAATGCGGTAGATCGGGGCAGATGGTACACATTACAAGGGCTTCTCGGCTATCAACGGGAGCAATTTCGGATCGGTGTTCAGCTTGTCAATCAAACGCGGCAGAAGAGCGACCTTAATATTTTAGGGGGCTCGGTGTTCGGTGCAGCACAATTGATCGAGAAGAAGGTGTGGGCTTTCGCTCGGTTTGATCGACTGTTCGATCCGAATCCCTCTGGGAAGGCCATTTCTTATATCCCTTTTGATGATATAGCAGCACCGAATATGATTCTTGTTGGGTTGGATTGGACACCAATTGAGGCGTTCCATATCATGCCCAATCTCGTCTTTGTTTTTTACGATGAACCTGATAACGGCACCAAACCTGACGCAACGATTATGCCGCGTTTGACAGCATTCTTTACGTTCTAGCAATGGATGTCTTATTTATCTTTGTCCCTCAGTTATGATCTACTACCATGTATCATGACGAACGTTGGAATATGACAAAATTTGGAGGGGGCACGCCATGCAATCTCGCTTAGAAGAAAATATGCAGCAGGACATTGATTTAATTCGCAGCAATGTAATTGAGATGGGCAGATTGGTTGAAAAAGCGTTAGAGACTTGTCTGGGTGCGATTGAGGATAATGCTCGGCAGTTGGCTTATGCGGTGATCTTAAGGGATCGGCATATCGATGAATTAGAGGAGACCTTAGAATCACTTTGCCAGAGATTTTTGATTAAGCATCTGCCAGTCGCGAGTCAAATGCGCTTTGTCTATTCGGTCATCAAAATCAACACCGGATTGGAGCGTGTCGGTGATTATGCGAAAGCGATTGCTAGGCGATTTTTGACTGTCAGCGATCTGGGGGTGCAAGCTTCCTATCCCAGGCTCAGCGACATTGCCTACCTTGCAATTTCGTTCTTTCGTAATGCTTTGCAAGCCTTCACTGAAGGCGATGCTGAGTTGGCGAAGGCAACAAGGGAAAGGGAAAAAGAACGAGCCATAGACAACCTGCGCTATGAAATTCATCGTGATTTAATCCAATTACATATCAAGAACGAATTGCCCTCAGAGGCACTAGCACCATTGGTGACGATTGTCAGTTGCTTGGAGCGCGTGGCAAATCAGGCAAGCAATATTTGCGAAGAAGTCTTGTATATGTGTACCGGTGAAGATTTAAGACATAACTATCAACAGGTGTTGCGCGTGCTTTTCGTTGCCGAGCACGATGCGTGCCGAGGTCAGATGGCAGTCGGTATCGGCAATGCGCTCGAATCAGATAGGATACTGTTTAGCAGTGCCGGCGTGGCATCCCAGCCGCTGGATCCAAAAACCGTGCAATTCATGGCGGAAAAGGGGATTGATATTTCTGGTCAGAGGTCCAAATATTTAAACCAGATTTTAGATCTCAAAGATTATGCAATCATTGTATCGCTCTGTGAGGAAGCGGAGAGAGCACTCCCATCGTTGCCCTCGAGACCAGTTCGTATTAGCTGGGAAGTGCCCGATCCATCAAAACTTGAAGGAACTGCAGCGGAAATTCAAGCTGCATACCAAAAAACATTTCAATTTTTAGAAACACACCTCCGAGAACTGACTCAAGCAATTCTCGGTGATGATGTTGAGAAGGAGTAGGAAACTGATGTTTAATAAAGTATTGTGCGCTATCGTTGCGGTAGCGTTCTGTTTATTTTCAAACGGATGTACAAAGAAAGATGAGGCGGGTGAAAAGAGTGGGGGTAACACAACGGAGAAGTCCGTGATTCAGAACGCGGGTTCTGATACGATGGTCAATCTTGCACAGGCATGGGCAGAGGAGTATGCTACAGTCGAGCCGAATGTGTCCATTGAAGTATCCGGTGGTGGTTCAGGAACCGGTATCGCTGCCCTGATTAGCGGCACGGTAGACATCGCAAATTGTAGCCGTCAAATGACCCCAGAGGAGAGTGAACGGGTGAAACAGAATACCGGCGAAGCATCAAAAGAGTTTATCGTTGGGTACGATGCGCTTGCTGTTTACGTCCACAAGGACAACCCACTCGCTGAAATCTCCATAGAGCAACTTGCTGATATCTACGGAGAAGGCGGAGACATAACTGAATGGTCGCAGCTCGGCATCGATAATAGCAGGTGTGCTAGTGACGAGATCATCCGGGTGAGCCGCCAATCAAATTCTGGGACATTCGTCTATTTCCGCGCGGCAATTCTCGGCAAGAATCGCGATTATAAACTCGGTTCAAGAGATTTACACGGCTCCAAGGATGTCGTTGAACTCATCGCCCATACGCCGTGTGCAATTGGTTATAGCGGCATGGGGTATGTCACGGAAGAGGTGAAGATGCTTAAGATTGCCAAAACCGCCGGTGATACCGCCTCTGGTCCTACTGCCCAAGGCGTACTTGATGGCACGTATCCAATCGCAAGGCCCTTGTATATGTATTCGCTCGGAACCCCAGAACCGCAGGAACAGTCTTACCTAGATTGGATCTTTTCGCCAGCGGGACAGGGGATTGTTGAGAAAACGGGTTACGTCCCCGTCGGACAGAAATGAGTCGCGATAGGGGCTTGTTGAATTACGGTGCCGAAACGCCAATGAATGACCATCAATTATGCGAACAATCGTGAACATTTTTTACCAACTGGAACGTTGGTGTGAGCCAGTTATCGAAGGAATCATTCGCCTGTGTGGTATCAGCGCAATCATCTTTGTCTTCGGTATATTTTTTTTCGTCTTCCGCGAAGGGATGGGTTTTTTCTTCGGTGGATTGGATATCGTTGAGTTTCTCACGAGCCCCGAATGGTATCCCACCTCTCTGAATAACAAACGTTACGGTGTATTGGCATTAATCGCAGGTACGTTTAGCGTGACTGCCTTGGCGATGATTATTGCTGTGCCGTTTGGGCTTGGGGCAGCTATCTTCGTGTCTGAATTTTGTGGTCCAAAACTGAAGGAGATACTCAAAATCGTCATCGAGTTACTCGCGGCGATTCCGTCTGTCGTGTGGGGGTTCATCGGCTTGACGGTGATGAACGCACTGATTATCGAGCTATTCAACGTGCCGATTGGCTTGACGATGCTAAACGGTGGCCTCATTCTGGCCCTGATGAGTGTTCCCATTATTGTCTCTATCGGTGAGGACGCGCTCAAAGCTGTGCCGGATTCGTATCGAGAGGCGGCTGAAGCACTCGGCGCGACGCGATGGCAGGTAATTTATCGTGTGTTGTTGCCCACAGCGAAGAATGGATTACTCGCAGCGGTGCTACTGGGCGTTGGTCGTGCTGTCGGTGAAACCATGGCAGTACTGATGACAACAGGTCATGCGGTGAACCTGCCGACTAGTCCTTTCGATTCTGTTCGCACCCTGACCGCCACGATTGCAGCAGAATTAGGTGAGGCAGCAGAGGGAAGTGATCACTATAGTGTATTGTTTATCATCGGTGTTTTGTTGTTTTCAATTACATTTATTGTGAACTTTGTCACTGACCTTGTGATTAAAGGCATCCGCGAAAAGGCATAGCACTCATTTAAGAGATTACATGGTAACAGATATAAATTCCTCCCCCACCTCTCCAGAAACCGCCGCACCTCAATTGATGTTTACCGCAACCGAGCGGAGTCGTAAAAAACAGCTGACGGAGAATATCGCACGGGGCATCTTCTTCGTGATGACGCTGTTGATAATATTGCCGCTTGTTCTCATCGTTGTATATCTCTTTGTTAAGGCGTCACCGATTTTGTCTCTGGAGTTCCTTTTTACGAACCCTGCAAAGGGGATGAGAGCCGGTGGTATATGGGCACCGCTGCTTGGAACGATTTACATTGTAATCATTTCGCTGCTTGTTTCCGCGCCGATCGGTGTGTTAGCTGCGGTCTACCTGAACGAATACGCCCGCGAAAGTTGGTTCACGCGCATAATTAACCTTGCGGTAGTCAATCTCGCCGGTGTGCCGAGTATCGTTCACGCCCTTTTTGGCGTGGGTGCTTTTGTGTATTTTGCAAAGATGGGGCGTTCGGTTTTGGCCGCTTCGCTCACGTTGGCAATTATGACCTTGCCGGTTATCATCGCAAGCACGAAAGAAGCACTTGGTGCTGTTCCAATGGCATTTCGGGAAGCCTGTTGGAATACCGGCGCAACGCGGTGGCAGACGATTCGTGGCATCGTCTTGCCGAATTCAATCAGCGGTATATTGACGGGAGTAATTTTACAGGTGTCCCGAGCAGCGGGCGAGACTGCGCCAATTATGTTTACCGGCGCAGTATTTTTTAAGGCCATCTCTGAAGGGGATGTTTTTGCCTATAGTCTGTTTGATCGATTTATGGCACTTTCGATGCACCTGTACCAACTTTCGACCCAAGTTCCGGGCGTTCCCGAAGCCTTAGAGTATGGCACAGCCGTTGTGCTTTTGGGTGCCGTGCTGATGGTGAACGCGTTAGCGATTGTGTTGCGCGTGTACCTGCGGTCTCGGAAGCGGTGGTAGGTTGACAATTAGGACCTGAAAGGAATGTGAAATTTGGTTCCGGGAATTTTAATTTACGGTAAAATCTAAGACATTGGCAAAGATATCTAACTCGACAAAGAAAATTGAAATCGCTGATCTCACTGTTCGATACAACGGGATGGAAGCCCTTAAAGGAATTTCTTTCAATATATACGAGAATGAAATACTGGGCATTATCGGTCCTGCACAATCAGGCAAAACAACGTTGCTGAAAACAATTAACCGTACGATTGAATTCGAGCCAAGTGCAGAGGTCAGTGGTTCAGTGAAAATTGATGGCACAGACGTGAAGAGCATCAAAAACGTCAACCAGCTGCGCCGACGTATTGGGATGGTCTTTCCGCTGCCGGTCGGCTTACCCATGTCTATTTACGATAATGTTGCTTTCGCTCCCCGGACGGCGGGCATCCGCAGACGAAGTGAGTTAGATGAACTTGTTGAGCGTTGTCTGCAACAGGCAGCACTTTGGGATGAGGTTAAAGACCGGCTCAATAGTCTTGGTACGAAGCTGTCAGGGGGACAGCAGCAGCGCTTGACTATCGCCCGCGCTCTCTCACACCAACCCGAAATCCTCTGCCTCGACGAATTTTCGATTGCCGTTGATCCGGTGACGACAATGCGAATCGAGGACATCCTCAAAGAATTATGCTCCCAAATCACTATCATTCTCGTTACCAATTTGGTTCAACAGGCGCGTCGTTTGGCAGACCGCACTGCTTTTATATTTGAGAGCGAGCTAATCGAAATTGATGATAACGATATTATCTTCTCTGATTCACCGGCGAACAGGCTAACCTACGACTACGTGAATGGAAACTTCGGATGAGGACAGATAAGAAACACAGCAAAAGCTACAGCATTGAGACCCATCAACTTAACCTGTGGTACGGTGATTTTCAGGCACTTATCAACGTGAGTGTGAATATTGTTGATGGTTTAATAACTGGGCTCATTGGTCCCTCCGGGTGCGGCAAGACCACGTTGCTGCGTTGTTTCAACCGTGTGAACGAACGCTACGGCAACGTCACGACGACCGGTAAAGTTCAAATCCTCGGTAAAAATATCTACGATTCAGATGTTTCACTGCCTGAACTGCGAAAAAATGTCGGTATGGTGTTTCAGCGTCCAAATCCCTTGCCAATCTCTATCTACGAAAATATTATCTTCGGTCTGCGCGTCCACTCCGGATATGGTATAAGGAAGAGGGCGGAAACTGACGAGATTGTTGAAACAGCGTTAAGGGAGGTTTTTCTTTGGGACGATTTGAAAGATCAACTAAAGGTGAAGGCGACGACTTTACAGCTCGAACAGCAGCAAAAGTTGTGCATAGCTCGGCTGCTGCCGCTGAAACCGCGAGTAATTTTGATGGACGAACCGTGTTCTGCCCTCGACGCCAAAGGAACACGGGCTGTTGAAGAGTTGATGTTGGAGCTTGCCGGGCATTATACCATTCTAATTGTTACGCATAATATGGCGCAAGCGCGCCGTGTGAGTGATGAGTGTATCTTCATGCTGCTCGGTGAGATTATCGAGCACAGCTACACTGCGGATTTATTCCTGACACCTGAGAACTCAAAAACAGCGGATTATATCGAAGGACGATACGGATAATCAACAAACCGGGTCGTATTTCAGGTTACGAAGTAGCACTTCACCAGCGTCAAATTAGTATAGGTCTGAACCCTTCAGAGGAAGCGGTACAACCCAAATATTGCGATACTTGACCGAGTTGCCGTGGTCTTGCAGTCGTAAGGCTCCCGGCTCTGCAGCATCTTCGTCCGTCGCCCCACCTGTAGTGCCCAGTATTTGGACATTATTCTGTATCACAATCCCGTTCTGCAGCACGGTCACGCGCGCGTTTTCTTCTATCTCTCCCGACTCACTCACGCGAGCGGCGCGGAATATCACGTGGTATGTTTGCCATTCAAGCGGCGGTTTGCAAGCGTTCACCAACGATGCACATTGGTTGTAAATCGCGCCACAATCTCCCATGCCCGGCACATCAATCCCGTATGAATCTAGTACCTGGATTTCATACCGTCCCTGAAGGAATACCCCACTGTTCCCCTTTGCTTGACCAGTTGCATCTGGCATATCAGGCGTCATGAACTCCAAGTGCAGCAGAAAATCGGTAAACTGCTCCCGACTCACGATGTCGCCCGCGCCGGCGGTCACGGTCATCGCGCCATCAGCGACCTCCCAAGCCGGTGCTCCTCCATCAAGTTTCGTCCAATTGTTGAGATCTTTGCCATCAAACAGAACAACTGCCGTATCCGGTGGTGTTTGTGTCATCGGTTTGTCCTCTCTTTCGTAAAATAAAAAAGCAGGGCTAAAAAATTAGCCCTGCTCTGCATCTAAGGTTGAGATCAAGGGAAGAACCGTCTCCTAAGAGGAATCTCCCTTGATGGGGAAGCACTGTCTCCTAAAAGACAGCACCTCCCTTGATCATTCCACTAGATGGTAACAAGAATGATCACCTCCTTTCATTTCAAAGGATATAGATAGCATAGCACACCCGGAAAATTTTGTCAACAATAAAAATTGGAGGCAAATCAGGTAGAAGTTACGCACTTGAGTTTGTAGTAATGTAATTCAACCTGCATCACCAGAGACGATAAATCGCCCGACAGATGAACATTGCGCGACCTTTTCTGGTGTTGGCATCGGGGGGTCAACTGCGTAAGTCCTATCAGGGTTAAAAATTTATGTTGTATTTATTTTGTCAGAAACCATATAATAAATATAGGAATTACGCAGTCGATATGCGGAAATGGGACATTTCTGATAAGAATGATTGCACCGACACGATAGAACGTCTGCTTTCGTGTATGGATTTACGGACTGAGCGAATGAAATTGTATTATTGTAGGGGTAGAGCTCTTTATTACAAGGGCGAGATCGAAAGCGAAAAAGGGTGTTTTCGTCGAGCTCTAAGTGATTTTCTAACGGTAGCACAAGATCGCATAAGAACAGATCGTGACATGCGCGCCGTAGCGTGGCATTTTTATAGTAAGTTAACAAGGACAGATTTTTGAAATGACACGCCAGAAAGCTCTTGAGATATTAGGATTGGAAGCAGATGCGTCGTTAGATGAAGCCAAGCGGGCATACCGCAAGCTATCGCTCCACTATCATCCGGATAGAAACCCTGCTCCCAATGCGACTGCTATGTTCCGATATCTTCACGATGCATGGGAATATATCCAGAACGACGCTAAGGCAAGCCGGCAAGCGGAGGAAACTCGGAAACAGGCGGAGGCAAAACGGAGGGCTGAAGCCGAAAATGCCCAACAGCAAGCCGAGACTAAGAATAGTAATCCGGATGAGCATGATATAGATGGAACTGAGGTTACAGGTAGTAATGGGTTTTCGTTTTGGGTAGGTTGTGGAGGCATGGTGCTTATCGTCGTTGTTCTTGCGGAGATAGCAAGCATTATAGTAGCAATCATTATAGATTCGTGTACAAAGGTTGATAAACCGGCTGAGAACAGCAAGACACACATTGATCGGGGAAAAGCAAAGGCGGATAAGGGGAAATACTTTGAAGCGATAAGTGCCTATGACATGGCGATAAGTCGCAATCCGGCTAATGCTAAATCCTATTACTATCGGGGCAAGGCAAAGGCTGAATTAGGACAACATATCGCTGCGATTGTTGATTATACTAAGGCGATAAGTCTTAATCCCGATGCTATCTATGCCTACCACAGTCGCGGCTGGGCAAGGTTTAGGTTAGGACTACACGCTTCGGCGATTGCCGATTATGACACAGCGATAGGCCTTGATCCTAATGCTGCTTATCTCTACTCCAATCGGGGCAGGGTGAAATCGGACCGGAAACAATATGTTGCTGCGATTGCCGATCATGACACCGCTGTCCGACTTGCCCCCAATGCTGCCTATACCTACTTGTGGCGGGGGTAGGCAAAATACAACAACGGACAATATTTCAATGCTATTACTGATTATGACGCGGCTCTCCGACTGGATAGAGACAATGCTCGTGCCTACTACTATCGAGGTTTGGCAAAGGAAGCGATAAGGCACTATAAAGGGAGGGAGGATTTTAGGAAGGCGTTAGAACTGGCAAAAAACATGGGCGACCGAGATCTCCAGCGTGAGATTGAGCGGTCGAGAGCAGATGTTAACGGGTTGGTTCCCCTCTTCCAGCGGTGAACAAGCACCTGCCCCTCGTGTGAGTCGTATTCCTACGAATGAAGCAGTAAGCTCGCAACGATATGGGGGAAGATTAAACATCGTCAGTGAAGATTCCAATTTATATCAAGGTGGTACGGTATTTTAAATAGTAGGCGTTTAGCATCTGAATCTACTATGTCTTACAAAATATGCCTGACTTTTGTTCAAGTATATAACCGCTAGAGTTCAAATCAACAGGAGGATAACATGCCTTACAAACTTCGACCTGACAAGATGTATATGATGCCAACACACTTTGGTCCAAGCATGGGGCCGAGGCAGGGCCCCTGTGGACGTAAATTCGAGTGCAAGGATAGCCCGAAGTCGACATCCATATCGGTCAGTTTTTTGACGAATCGTGAGCAGCTGGAGGAATTTTTGCCCGAACGCTTTGAGGTCGGTGCGGAGCCGGTGGTCAGTGTATCTGCGTCCTATATGACGGAGATTGAGTGGTTGGCGGGTCGTGGATACAATGTCCTCGGCGTCAGCTTTCCTGCTATCTTCAGCGGGGAGCGAGACCGCGCTGAAGGCGGGCTGCTGACAGTGCTTTGGGAAAATCTGTGCGATCCGATCCTCACGGGGCGTGAGCAGCTAGGCTTCTCCAAAATCTATTGCGAACTGCCAGAGCCAGTCGTGCTTCGCGGAGACACACACTGCATCGCCAGTTGGCTCGGCTTCAAGTTCTTGGATATGAAACTAACTAACATGACGCAGATAGAATTGGATACAAACCCTGCACCGGCAGCAGCACCCCCAGATGATGGTGTGCTGCGGGGGACCTTGCACTATAAATATATGCCCCGAACTGGGGAATGGGGTCAAGGTGATGTCGGCTATGCCGTACTCACGCCGGCAGAGGGGAGCAATAGCGTTACCAAAGAGATGTGGCGGGGTGAGGGAACAGTGGAGTTTCATAAAGCGAGGTGGGAAGACCTGCCAACCCAATATCACATTGTCAACGCCTTTCATGAGTTGGAAATTAAGGAATATCGTGGTGCGACTATCTCTAAGAGCGTTGGCGGCAAAGACCTCAGCGATCAACGGATTCTTCAGTAGTCTGAGGTTGAACGCAAAAACCATATAATGCACTTCCAATGTCCATAAGGAAAAGACTGGAGGCAAGCTATGGAATATCGTCCATTTGGTCAAACAGGGCTGCAGGTTTCAGCGATTGGATTTGGTTGCTGGGAGATGGGGGGCGGTTACGGTTCCATTGAGGAATCGGAGGTCATTGGAGCAATTCATCGCGCTCTAGACCTCGGAATCAACTGCTTTGACACTGCCGAAGGCTACGGAAAGGGCAGATCTGAGGCGTTGTTGGCAAAAGCATTGGGAGGCCGGCGGAAAGACGTTATCGTCGTCACCAAGTTCGGCGTAGGTTACGAGGACCGTCCGAAAGGGAGGGATAGCCGGCGATCCATGGCACACGCTGCGATTGACCGGAGTCTGAAGGCACTGAACACCGATTATGTTGATGTGTATCTAGTTCACTGGCCAGACCGCACAACTCCCTTTGACGAAACAATGCAGGCACTAGAGGAAATTGTCCAACAGGGTAAGGTGCGTTATGTCGGGCTATCGAATTTTACGCTCGATGAAATCAAGACGTGCACGTCAATGCGTCCGGTTGAGGTTTTGCAGTATAGCTGTAATCTCTTTGATCGACGTATGGCAAAGTGGATCTTCCCCTATGCCGAAGAGAACGGGATTGGTGTCATGACATACGGCTCGCTCGCCTACGGTTTGCTGACGGGCGCATTTACTGAGGAAACCACGTTTGAGGAAGGGGATTGGCGGCGTAGTGGAGGATGGGATATGTCGCTGAAGTTGTTCATGCCAGAGGTTTTTAAGCGCAACGTTCAAGCGGTCAACGAACTCAAACCGATCGCAGAGCGACTTGGGAAGAAACTTCCCCAGCTTGCACTCAATTGGGTATTTTCCAATCCTGCGGTCAGTGTGTCGCTTGTTGGAGCGCGACACGCCTCCGAGGTAGAGGATAATATGGGAGCAGTTGGTTGGCAGTTGACAGACGCTGTGCGGGCTGAAATCGATACAGCACCTAACAAATGGGTGGAACGTATGGATTAGTACATAGATTTGGAAAATTGGGGTTGACCGTAGGAGATATGGTAATATTTCAACATTCTAGGCTTTTTTTGGCTCTTTCCATTTGGCCATTGCGTCTGATTCAATCAAAGAATCCCAATTCTTCCCTGAAGTTATTTTTAAGTAGGTCTTCATTCAAAGTGACCCCCAATCCGGGAAGATTTGGCACATCAATATGACCTTCTTGAATTAAGGGACCCTCATTGACAATCCCTTCCCAAAAAGGGTCGTCCAAGTGATGGAATTCCAAGATGAGGAAGTTGGGCACAGCTGCCATCACATGACAGTTTGCAACAGTTTGGACGGGACTACCGATATTGTGCGGGGCGATGGGGATGTAGTACATATCCGCTAGGTCTGCGATGCGCCTTCCCTCTAGCAGCCCTCCCGCCTTTGCCATATCTGGCGAAATAATGTCTGCTGCCTGAGTTTCGATCAGGTCTCGGAAGCCAAATCGGGTATAAAAATTCTCTCCGGTACAAATCGGTGTACGCGTGGATTTTGTTACACCTTCCATCGCTGCTATATTTTCGGGTGGGATGGGATCTTCCAACCAGAGTAGATTTAGGTCCTCAAAGGCGTGTGCGATTTTCAGAATGTCCACCGGGGCGTAAAACCAGTGGGCATCTATCGCGAGGTCGGTGTTAGAATCTAGGCTTTCGCGGACAGCCGTTACCACCTCGACATAGTGGGCGATGTCGTCGTTGCTGATACAACGATTGTATCGGTCTCGACGGGACGGGAGTGGGTCAATGTCAAATTTGATAGCGGTAAAACCCTGTGATTCAACTTCGCGTGCTTTGGCTGCGTATGCTTCAGGAGTCTCTGTTTCGCCGGCATGACAATCGTTATAAATCCGTATCTTATCGCGAAACTTGCCTCCCAGCAGCTGCCAAATCGGAACGCCAGCCGCCTGTCCGGTGATGTCCCACAGTGCACTTTCTATCCCGCTGATAGCACTCATCACGGCCCCTTGATAAAAGCCCGAAGCGGACATAGAACCCATCATATCGCGGAATAATTTATCGACGTTCCGTGGATCTTGACCGATTAATGGCCTTGTCAACCGTTCGTCCACGGCGATTTGATGAACCCCTGCCCCGTGGTAGGCTTCCCCGATGCCGGTGATGCCTTCATCGGTCTTGACCTTGATTAGCACCCAACCGGTACGTTTCAATAAGACTGAACCGATATGTGTTATTTGCATCAAAAAACTCCTTCAGGTGTGGAAACTCAAGTCTTTAGATTCGGGTGGTTCATGGAAAGATACCTAGTTCCATATAGGAGGTCGCGATTTTGTTAATCGCATTGATAAAGGAAGCTGTTCTCAAGTCAACTTCTTCTCTGTTCTGCTTTTGGGTTTCTCGAATTTGATTATATGCAACAATCATCGTATCTTCAAGCCCGGAGTTGACTAAATCCGCTTCATCCGGCCCATGTGCCAACTGTTGCATCTGCGCTTGGGTAAGTTCCTTCCCCGTTATTTTCTCAACTGCCTTCAGCATACTTGTCTGCATGCTCTCCTCAAACCGTTTTCCCAACCGTCCGAATCGCACATGTGAAAGGTTTCTAAGCCATTCAAAATAAGAAACTGTTACGCCCCCTGCATTCAGATAAGTATCGGGAATAATCATCACGCCTCTTTTTCTAAGGGATTCGTTCGCTTCAAAAGTGGTGGGACCGTTCGCGGCTTCGGCAATGATTTTGGCTTTAATCCGGGCGGTGTTCTCACGGGTAATCTGATTTTCAAGTGCCGCTGGAATCAGTATATCGCATTCCAATTCAAGAACATCGGTAGGATTCTGGTATGTGGTTGCGCCGGGAAAGTTGAGGATTGAACCCGTTTCGCTACGATATGAGACAACTTTCCCAACATCTAACCCCTTGGGATTGTGGATGGCCCCATTATATTCCGCTATCCCAACGATAACGGCACCGTCTTCCTGCAAAAATTTCGTCGCGTGATAGCCAACGTTGCCGAACCCTTGCACGGCAACCGCCTTTCCCACCAAACCTGGCTGAAGCCCTAGTACTTTCATATCCTCAGTAGAGCTACACACCTCTCGAAGTCCGAAGTAAATCCCCCTACCTGTCGCTTCCTTTCTCCCATGCACCCCTTCCTCGGCAATCGGTTTTCCAGTAACGCACGCGGCCACATCCAGTTTTTCAGGCGTCATTGTCATATACGTGTCCATAATCCATGCCATTTCGCGTTCCCCCGTACCGAAATCCGGTGCAGGAACATCTATTCCCGGTCCGATGAAGTTCTTCTGTATCAATTCGTAGGTATAACGCCGTGTGATGCGTTCCAACTCACTCAGAGAATATCGTTTGCGGTCGATCTGCACCCCGCCTTTTGCTCCGCCGAAGGGTACATCAACGATGGCGCATTTGTACGTCATCAATGCCGCAAGTGCCATCACTTCATCCTCATTTACCAACGTACTGTAACGGATTCCCCCTTTTGTTGGGAGTTTGTGGTGACTATGCTCAGCTCGCCAGGCGTGAATTGTCTCGATTGTTCCATCGTCCTTTTTAATCGGGAACGTCATGTGATAAACGCTATTGCAAATTTTAATCTGCTGTAGTAGACCATCGGAATGTTTGGTAAACCGCGCCGCTTTATCAAAGTTTAAGTTGACCTGTTGAAAAAAAGGAATCATAGTTGCCACCGCGTATCCTCCTATTTAATAATCTTAGAATAGCAACACCCCGACTCACGAGCCAAGGCGTCCAATTGGAGCGTGGTTTCGGCTATCCAGGAGATGAGCTCAACTCAATCCGCCGTCCGGTCCGGGAAGATTCGTAGCTACCATCAATAACCTGCATCACCTGATAGGCATCGTGGATGCTGACCGTCGTCTTGCCCCCTTGACGAATCGCACGGATAAATTCGGTAACGAACTCGAAACCCCACTGGTCTGCATAGACCGGACGGTGCGCGATTTTCACCCTGAATTGCCGTTCCGGCGCAGCCTCCCAGCCCGGCGCAATGCTGGTAACCGTGAAGTTACCCTCGCCGGTGGGCTGCCAAGTAGCAGCACCGAGTGTTCCCCGGAGTCCAAAATAGGTGTCATTCCGCGGTCCTGCGCCGGATAGCAGATACCCCATGTGCAAGCAGGCATGGACACCGTTGTCAAACTCCAACGCAACCGTCGCCACGTCCTCCAAGCCTTCCTCAATATAACCTACACCCCGTCCACAGAGTGCTGTCACCGATTTCGCCTCTGCACCGCTGAAGAAGCGGAACAGAGTCAGCCAGTGCCCGCCTTCCATGTGGAGGATGCCGCCGCCTTCACTCTCGCTTCGATACATCCAGAAATCTGGTTCACGGAGCCCCGGCTTCACCTGAATCGTGACAAGGCGTGCCTCCATGTCCACCAACCGTCCAAGGGCACCGGCGTCAATGAGACGCTTCATCTCAATCGGTACGGGGTGATGGGGCCAAGGATAGCCCACCTGTGTCACCAGCTCTTTGTTGGCAACGACATCGCAGAGTGGTCGCATATCCGCGGCGGTGCGTGCAGCCTGTTTCTCGATGAAGAGATGTTTGCCTAACTCCGCCAGACGCAGTGCCGCGGGCGTCGCCTCATTGGGAGGTAACATAATAACGGCAAAGTCGAAATCCTCATTCGCCATCAAGCCGTTGAGGTCGGTGTAGATGCGGGCATCTGGATCAGCGTGGCGAATTTCATCTAATGCTTCCGCTTGGTCCGGCGAGGATTCACAGTACGCTACGATCTCAACGCCTTCCTGCCCTTTGAATGACTTGAGCAGACCGTGGCTTTTATCGGGGTGTAGGCTGCCGGCGTGGATGTGGAGACCAACCATAGCGGCTTTAAGGGGCAATTCTTGTGCGGTCATTTATCTCGTTCTCTCTAAAAAAATACGCATATAGTAGATATCCGCTGTAAGGACATGATTTATGAAGGTGTTGTGTTTAACCTCTGGAGTCAGACACTCATAATCCCATGTATTTTTTTTATAAAATAGAAGTTACACACTTGAATTTGCAGTCGCGCAATTCAACCCGCCTCTTTAAGGTAGTAGGCATACGCCGTATGCCGTCCCCCCCCTTGTGGGGGGAGTAGAGGGGGGGGACAGCACGCGGAGCGTACATACTACTGTCGGATAAGCCGTAGTTGCCCGATTCATCGGGCGTTGTGAGTCGTATGGTCCAGTGACTCATCACCGAACTACGAGGGTATTGCATTTGCTATGATACTGAGTGAGGGTTTATCCCCTCAGTTTCACATGCTAAGATTATGACAGTTAATTTTCTGACTGCCATCAATGATAGTCAAGTTACATTAACAAAGGATTCACCATGAACGCCAAACCTTTTGTAACGCTAATCCTGATAATCACCTTATCACTAGTATGTCTACTTGACTGTTATGCCTTGTTATATCTTGCGGATGAATTTGACTTCACTACACTTGATACGAAAAGAACGCTTGACGCAAGACATATCATCATTGGCGAAGTAATTTATGTCTCTTCTGTTTTTCAGCGTGAGTCATATCTCCCTAGTAGTCTTGTAACAGTCCGTGTTGATGAGAATATCAAGAAGCAGATTGAGCATCTTGCCAATAAAAGAACAAACCCTCCAGAACAACAGGCAAAAGGAGAAAGACAAACGCCCCCTCAATGAACCGTAACTTTTGTTCAGGTTGGTGGACCACGGCGTGATGCAGCAGGTTGGGTGAAAGTATCAGGTTTTTGTGTTCTTAAAGAGGGCGATTATGTTTTTTTTAAGTTAATGCCTGTGAAAAATCCTTTTGAACATGATGGGCATTTAATCAAGAGTGGTACCTCATCATTTGCAACTACGTATACTGTCGTAGAAGATCCTGATGATCATATCATCCGTAAGGCGTGGTAAGATCTTAATATGACCGTGCTTCAGATGGGTCGCATTGTAAGGACAACCCTAAAAAACCAGAACGGATGCGAGGCTTAGAGCGTCGGCTGAGCGAGCTTAAACATCTGACACAAGACACTCGCAGCCAAACTATAATGAATGAAGTCATAGATATTGATAAAGCATTAAGCGTTCCACCTTTTGATTCTGACCATCAATCTTTGCCAATTGATGGTAATGAAGCGTTTCCATTAAAAAAAATAAAGAGGGTTTTCCGTGCCAATGCACGGATAAATCACCCAAGGTCAGCTGCGTTTTGTCAACGTCCTTTCTGCTTCTTTGTAAATCGGGGCGTAAATTTTATCGCGGGGAACACAACCGGTAGCAAATTGTCCAAGCGGATTCGCCTTCGCACGCATCAACGCTGTGCAATAACTGACCGCGACGCAGACCTTTTTCTTAATCATCTCTCCACTCTCAATCGTATCCCTTGCATAGTCGGGATATGCCAACGCCCCACGTCCCACCGCAACGAAACTTACACGACCATCCCGAACATTTGCCTCGGCGGCGTTGACTAGATATTGCTGCAACCAACTGTAGCCTGTGCCTACAACTGGTAAGTCTGGATAGGCACGCTGAATTTCTCCCGTCAGTCGGATATGTCGATCGACACCGATTAGTGGGTGTTCGGGGGTTTCGTAACCGTCGATTGGTGGACGTTCAAACGGGCGACCGATGTGTGGGTTGAAATATGGACTGCCCGTCGTAACGTTAACTAGCTTGACCCCAAGTTCCTTGAGGATTCCAACCAATTTAATCGGTTCAGTCATATCTGGTTGTGGTGGATTATTTTCATCAACACCGAAGCCATAAAGATAAGGCGTGGGGATGTTCCGTGGAATACCTATCGTTGTTTCTGGATCTTCCATGTAAGCCACACCATCGTAGACGTTGAGTCGGGTAGCAAGGATAAGTTTATCTCCGACAGCCGCCCGAATTTTGCCCATGATGTTGCGGATAAACCGGGTGCGATTCTCAAAGCTGCCGCCGTATTTTCCTTCCCGCGTCTTCGCTGCCAAAAGCTCGGAAAGCAGGTAGGTGTGGCACTGCTTGAGGTCAACGAAGTCGAATCCGATTTTCCATGCCAACTTAGCAGCATCCACAAAGATATCCTCCTGACGCTCCAGATAATCATCGGTCAGAACAGGGTAGTCATCAGGGATAGGAATCTTGTTTTTCTTATCGATGAGTGTTACTTTGTCAACAACAGGGTGGCGAAAAGTGATTAGCGGTTTCTGATAGCTATACCGCCCCGAATGGGTCAGCTGCATCCCAATGATGATCTCCTCATTGGGGCCGAACTCCTCTCGGTGGGCATTGCGCGTTAAATTGAGTATTGACTCCATCGAACTCGCTGTTTCGTCATTGATTACCAGTTGACGACTGTTCGATTTCACTTCATCAAGAAGTGCTGTCGCTTCGCCCCATATCAACTTCGCGCCACCTCGTCCGAAGCGCTCCCAGCGGCGGATGGTGAGTTCGCTCGGCTTGCCATCAAGTGTGCCATCACATCCCTCCATCGGGTGGATACCGAATGCGTTACCGGCGACTTTGTGCCCAATTTGGACAGGCTCAAGGAGTTTTTCAATCTTTTCTTCGAGGCGGAGACTCAGTCCGAGTTCGGCAATCTCAGTCCGTAACTCATCAATGTCTCGATAACGAAAGTGTTTCTTCTTTAGCATTAGTTGTGTCCCTCTGTATTTACCTACTTACTGCCCGGCCATATTCCACAGTCTCACAGTCTTGTCACCACTTCCACTCGCCAACGTTTTGCCATCGGGCGAGAAGGCAACAGAAAACACCGCATTACTATGCCCACTCAGCGTCCGTTTAAATCTTCCTGTTTGCACGTCCCACAACTTCACTTCCCGGTCCCAACTTCCACTCGCCAGTGTCTTGTTGTCCGGGGAGAAAACTACGGAAGTAACTTCCTGTCGGTGTCCTGTCAGTGCTCGAATCAACTCCCATGTTTGCAGGTTCCAAAGTCTTATCGTATTTTCTTCTGGACGACTGCTCCCATTCGCTAAGGTCAACCCATCGGGAGAAAACGCTATTGTCTTCACAGCATCAACCCTACGCCATTCCAGCGTTCTCGTCAGCTGCCCGGTCTGTATATCCCACAGTCTGACCACGGTGTTGTCAAGTTCGCCTCCGCTCGCCAGTGTTGTGTTGTCGGGTGAGAAGGCTACCGCAAACACTGGCCCCTCGCTTCCCGTTAGCGTCTGTCTCAACGCACCGGTCTGTACGTCCCATAGCCTCACCGTCTCGTCAGACGCTCCACTCGCGAGTGTTATTCCATTCCATGAAAAAGCTAACGTATACACTCGACCACTGTGTCCACTTAGCACGACCTTCGGTGTTCCGGTCTGTAGGTCCCATAGCCTTATAGTTTTGTCCCAGCTTCCGCTCGCCAGCGTCTTTCCGTCCGGCGAGAAGGTGATTGTCGTCACCATCTCGCTGTGTCCCGTTAGCGTTTGTCTCAACTTCCAAGTCTTTACGTCCCACAGTCTGACGGTCTTATCGCTGCTTCCACTCGCTAACGTCCCACCATCGGGCGAGAAAACAACACAAAGTACTGCAGCACTGTGTCCCGTCAGTGTGAGCGATTCTAAGGGTTTGTCCCAGGCGTCGTTTTCATCAGCACTACAGACGCTCATTAAGCTTACAAGACACAAAAAAACGATGAAATACGATTCCCGCTTGGGCGTAGCATAACCTTTAATTTGCTTTGGGTTATGATGTCTTTGTATAATGGGTATTCTGAAAAACATAAAAACCAGCAAGCTGCTACTCTCACTTACTGCTCCATTCCTCCCTTTCTCCCGCTCACTCAGGCAGTACCCCATTTCCTTAATTTCCTCATTTGTAATGTTGGGTTTGAGACTGGAAAATGTTTAGGTTCTGTTGACATTTGACAACTTGGACTTACAGCGTTTGCAGAATTGGCGACAGCAAAATATCAACACGCCCTAGTACTCATTATATCAGATTTACTCAATCTTGTCATTAGAAAGTATTCTATTGACAAATGGGCAAACTTCTGCGACACTATAAAGTGATGATGGGAGCAAATTAGAGTTCCTAACTATTTTTTAGGACTTACGCAGTTGAACCCTCGAAGCCAACACCAGAAAAGGGCGTGCAATGGTCATGGTGGGTTGAGCCCTGACTCTTGCGTTATAGTCATGGTATCCTCGGCGATTCATCGCCGGTGAAGGTGCTGCTCAACTTGAATGGGTTCGACAAGCGTTCAAAACCATTGCAGGCGGAGGTTGGTGATGTTGTTGTCCTTCGCGAGCATTACCTTGAACGCGCCGCCCGAGTCCTCTACCAATGGAAGGCAATGGCTAGAACCTTGCTCGTTTGGAGCTAGCGCAGATGAAAACTCAAGACAATTTCTCCCGAGAATCAGGGAGCTTGCCTCAGAAATCCCTACTAAAAATATGAGTTAGTTCATTAAGCACGATGTGACTCACACGCTTCCAACAAAATTATCACGTTTGAACTAGGCAGAGTTATAGCGGATTCTTATGGACAAATAGTTAGGCCAGAACAGGAGAATTTATCACATGGCATCTCATAACCTTACATATCAAATTGTAGAGGGCTGGGGACAACTTCCAGAAGGGTGGGAATTCAAACAGGTGGCTGGAGTTGCTGTTGATTCTCAGGATCGAATTTACGTTTACAATCGTGGGGATCACCCCATGATTGTTTTTGACAGCGATGGTAATTTGCTCAACACCTGGGGAGAAGGATTCTTAAAGCACGCGCACGGGATTTTCATTGACACGACAGATATGATTTATCTCGTTGACCGGTGGTTGCATGCAGCATTGAAATATACGCCGGCGGGTGAGCTCCTGATGACAATAGGAACACTTGACCACCCTTCTACAAATGGTGAACCGTTTAATCACCCGACGGATGTCGCGCTGTCATCATCTGGCGAAATTTATGTTTCCGATGGCTACGGAAACACACGGATGCACAAATTCTCTGCCGAGGGAGAACACCTGTTATCATGGGGCACGCCCGGCACCGGTGCCGGTGAATTTAATCTGCCTCACAGTGTCTGGGTGGATGGCAACGATCGTGTCTATGTCGCAGATCGGGAAAATCATCGTATTCAGATTTTTGACCCTCAAGGCACTTTTATCGATCAGTGGACAGGATTCCGCCAACCAACCGATTTCTTCCTTGATGGGGATGGGCGTCTCTATGTTGCTGAACTACAACACCGGGTCAGCATTCTAAACCTCGATGGAGAAGTTCTGGGGCGGATGGGCGGTGAATCAAGTCGCGCCCCTGGGGAATTTGTCGCTCCTCACACCGTCTGGAAGGATTCACAAGACGCCCTCTATGTGGGTGAAGTGTTAGCAGGGCAGCGGATACAGAAGTTTGTGCAGCATGATGCGTGAAAGGTAATACTTAGTAAGGCAGCAAGCAACTCGGCTTAAGATGTATTATTTCACGCAATACGCGATTCGTCCTGCATAGGGAGTTTTCGACTTTCTGTAGGTTCTATGAAATAAGTCGCTATTGGGAGGTCCCTCCTACAGTGCTGGCTCCCTTAATCCGAAGCATCAGATCCGCAGATTCAAAAATCATGAAAGCCTTCAGCAAATGATTGAAAAGAAGATTGAAAATCAAACTGCATACGCGGGCGTCATTGGACTTGGTTATGTAGGTCTTCCACTTGCCGTAACCATGGCGAAAGCCGGCTTTTCTGTTACTGGCATTGATGTGGACCGCCGCAAGGTCGAATGTATTCAGGACGGGATTTCGGTTGTCTCTGATGTGCTCTCAGAAGATCTCGCGACTTTTGTCCATCGAGGACAGATTCAAGCGACGACGGATTATCGGGTCCTGAGAGAATTAGATACGATTAATATTTGCGTACCCACACCGTTGCGTAAGAGTAAGGACCCGGATATGAGTTTTATCATTTCCGCGGTAGACAAAATTGGTCAATACTTACGCAAAAATCAGTTGATTATTTTGGAAAGTACAACCTATCCGGGCACAACAGAGGAGGTTGTGCTACCGAAGCTTGAAAAAAGTGGCTTGCAGGTGGGTGAAGATTTTTTTCTTGCCTTTTCCCCTGAACGGATCGATCCGGGAAATGTAACATACTCCACTGCAAATACGGCGAAAATCGTTGGGGGGATAACACCTGCGTGTACACAGGTTGCTCAACGCTTTTATAAGCAGTTTATTCAGGAGGTTTATGCGGTCTCTTCGACACGGGTAGCGGAAATGGTCAAGCTGCTGGAAAATACCTTTCGGAGCGTCAACATCGGTCTCGTCAATGAAATGGCACTGATGTGCGACCAGATGGGACTGGACGTATGGGAAATTGTTGATGCTGCTGCGACAAAACCGTTTGGATTTATGCCGTTCTACCCGGGCCCAGGGCTAGGGGGTCATTGTATCCCTGTCGATCCGCACTACCTGTCGTGGAAGGCAAAAACTTACGAGTTTCACGCCCGCTTTATCGAGCTGGCGAGTGAAATCAACGGCTCAATGCCAGAATATGTACTTGGCAAAATTATCGATGCGCTCAACCAGCACCAGAAAGCTATTAACGGATCGAAAATCTTGATCATGGGCGTCGCGTACAAGAGAAATGTCGGAGATGTCCGTGAATCACCGGCTATTGATGTGATTCGGATGCTTGCGCGACGCGGTGGTGAGATTCTATACCATGATCCGTATGTAGCAGAATTGGAAGTTGAGGAGGTCGGTCCGAGGAACCGGCAGCCCCTACGCTATCTCTGTGCAGAATTGACAGTGGAATTGGTCCAGAGCGTTGATTGTGTAGTGATTATGACAGACCATGCCAATATGGATTACTGTTGGCTTGTCGATCATGCTGCTACAGTTGTAGACACACGAAATGCAACAAAATCAATTACAAAAAATCGGGATAAAATCCTCAAAATTTAACAACCGATAGAGATATACAATAAAGTTCGGGAGATTTACCATGCTTCCAGTAAAAACACATATTGCTACCCACCAACTGGCTTGGATTATCACCGACTGCTTCGGTGAAGAAGAAATCATCACGATAGCGAATCAGTGTGGTATCCACCACGATAGCCAACACAGGACTACGATTTCCAAAGATTGGATTGCCTACGATTTAGCGGCATGTTTTTTTAATGGTGCTTTGATTGAAGACATCGTGAGTCAACACCTAGCAAAGAAGGCAGAACAGGCTGCTCGTCGAGTCCAATTTATGGATGTAAAGGAAATTCGGGGCTTCTTGAAAAGCGTTGAACAGCTTCAAGAGGAAGGTGAATTTGGTGAAATTTTATGGGCCCTATTGGTCGATTCGCGTGAAGATGTACAGAAGCATGGTCATAGGTTGCTTGCCGACCACGAGCAATCTGTTCCCCCTTCTCCTCCTGCGCCTGAAGACAGGAACTCCACTTCATTATTAGGCACTGCACAAGAGATAGAACAACCGAAATCGGACATAATAGATTTAAACACCTCGCTACATCGTAGTCATGATGAAGAATCGACTCCTGAATCCACGGAGACCTCTATCGCTTCGGCTTCTAATGACTCTGAGTATCTTCAGATTACACCCATTCCTGAGACAGATTCAGCCCCGGGACAGAAATCGGGTCTAAGCGATGAGTTAAAACAAAATCAACAGCAAATTGACAAACTTTATAGGGCCCTCTCTGAGCTTAAAAGTGGATATACAATTCTACAAAATGAAAACGACAGACTTAAACAAAAAATAGCAGCATTAGTTGAAGAAAACAAATTTTTACAGGATAGAGAGGGATTGTATAAGGAAAATGAATTACTTATGGATCAACTTAACCGTGAGAATAGAAGCCTCAAACGGGACGTGGAAAAGTTCTCAAATCAACTTTGTGAGTTTCATGAACTTCAAGCACAAAAGGAAAAGATAACGGTGGAATTGAAATCGGTTGAGGAGATGGCATATCATTCGCAACAAGTGCTTGAACAGATACAATCCAATTTCTATTCTCAATTTTCTTATTTGCAGGGAGTCAACGAGGAGCACAGGACAATCATCACACGGGCACGCCAAAAAATTACAAACCTCACGGGACAGCGAGGCACCGCAGGCGCGAACCGTATGCTAGCAGGACAGCCTCGCGTTGGAGTGTTTGTTGATGTCCAAAACATGTTCTATGCTGCAAAAGATCGTTACGCGAGACGCCTCGATTATATCAAGCTACTTGACCTGATTGTTGGTCCCCGGAATCTTGTTGCCGCTTACGCTTATGTCGTTCAAATCCCCGAAATTAATCAGGCTGGATTTCTGTCACTTCTTGAGCATAACGGGTACACGATTAAGAGCAAGGATTTACGAATGCGCGGTGATGGGTCCGCAAAGGGTGATTGGGATGTCGGCATTGCTATTGATGTTGTGTCGATGCTTGATGCCCTTGATATCGTGATTCTGGCAAGTGGAGATGGCGATTTCTGTGCGCTTGCGGAACTGATTAAACAGCATGGGAAGCGCATCGAGGTAGCGGCTTTTGAACATAATACGTCGATGGATCTACAGCGCATTGCCGATCAGTTTTTCCCAATTAGTGATGAAATGTTGATATAGTCCCAAGGTGATGAACCATGTCCAGATCAAAACCCGCCGTAAAATCACACTTCCAAGGACATGAACTTCACGATACTTCACCCGATCCAAGCGTAGAGGCGGAGGCCCATGTCTCTGCTACCGAGTCCGCACTGCCAACCTCCAAGGCGGCGAGAGATCAGTATGCGCTCGGCAATTGGTATTTAGAACCTGTCCAGCGCCAGTATCTTCTCGCAATCAATGCCTATAAACGTGCGCTTGAATTAGATCCAGATTGTGCGGCAGTCCACCACAGTCTCGGTTTTGCGTACTATAAAGAGGGCGAGTTTGATCTCGCAAGGGAAGCACTTCAAAAAGCAATTGAGTTGAATCCACAGAATGCAAACTATCATTATGTTTTTGGACAGTTGCTGGAGGATTGGACAGAACTTGAGGGCGCATGGGAGAAAGCTATCAGTGAGTTTACTCGCACAATCGAGCTGGACCCGTCATACATTGAGGCGTGGTACAATCGGGGTTTACTTTACGAGAAACTGGAAGATCTTGAGAAAGCGTGTGAGGACTTTAAGCAGGTTGTCAACCGTGTACCGAAGTTTCATGCAGCACGCCACAATCTCGGTGTTTTGTACATCAAACAGCAACAGTGGGAAGACGCAGAGCGAGTTTTTGAAGAAATCCTTGAGGTTGAGCCGCAGGATCCGGATGCCCATTATCACCTCGCTGATATTTACTTGAATAGATATGGCGAGGTGAATCGGGCAATTGATTGTTTGCAGTACGCGATTGAACGCGATCCAGATCATTTAGACGCCCGCTTTGAACTTGGACTGCTCTATGCGAAACGCCGGTATGCACGACCAGAATTTCGTCAACAAGCGATAGACCAATTCATCGAATTAATCAAGCGCAACGATGAATTACAGACCTTTGAACCGCTCGATCAGGTATTCTTTGTTCTTGGAAGCCTGTATGATGACCGTCCGGAAGATGCGGACCTCGCAATCTATGCCTACAAGACCGGCTTGGAACATGCCCCTTCACCCCAGGCGCAAAATAATCTTGGACTTCTCTATCTTCAGAAGAATATGGTTAGTCAGGCTGCTGAAGAATTTAAGCAGGTTATCCAGCTTTATCCGGATTATGAATCCCCCTATCATAACCTCGCTAAACTTTACTTCTACGAGCGGGATGAAGAAATCCTGAGAGATCTTCAATCATGGTTAGAGGCAGAGCCCCAGACTGCCGCGCGTATCATTTTTCACCTGACCCTCTCATTGATGGACGTTGCCCGCGCGGAAGCATACCAGAGTCTTTATTCCCACCTACATCGTGTAAAAAACTTGGTTAGCGCAACCGGTGGACAACTTCGTTCCGCATCCCGCCAAGCGGAGCCGGATTCTAAGCTACAGACCAGCCTGAATCAGATCCTCACGCAGCATGAAGAGTGCTATAACGAAATGGTTGCACTTTTGCAGCAGTTGCGTGCGGATGAGCCGACCTTTGGGCTAGTTGACACCAACAGAATCCTTGATACGCTGTTGCGAAATCTGATGCCTGTTCTGGAAGCCAAAGCTATCGAGTGTCAGCAAATTTTCGATATACGCTTGCCTCCTGTCAAAGGCGATTCTAGCCAGCTGAAAGAAGCATTTAACAATCTGATTATCAATGCTATTGATGCGATGGAAGGCGGTGGCTTTCTCCAGATTAAAACTGCCTATCTACCAGAATCCTCCCAGATTCAAATTTCCTTTATCGATACGGGGGTTGGCATCCCCTATGAAGTGCGGGATCAGCTCTACCAGCCCGGATATACCCTCAAACAGCACGGGAGCGGCTTCGGTTTGAATATCGTCCAGCGAACGGTCCGCGATCACCGGGGTAGGACGGAATTCCATAGCGAGGAAGGGCGTGGAACGACATTCTCGATCTATCTGCCAGTGGATCTAGAAGCAACGCCGATCCAGACGAACCTACAGATGCGCCCCATCTTCTACGAATCCCCCCACGAATTGGGTTTTGAGGAATTGGTTTAGTTGACATACTCCCCCCCCTGTGCCGTGATTGTGATAGCGTTTGAATTTATAAGTTTTCACGGGAGTGTCTTTCTGTCTTTCACGTTCTACGAATGTGAGGGACACCCCCAAGCGACGGTACAGCATTCCCTCAGGAAAGACAAGCCAATTGTACCCCCATTTCACCTGCAAATCCAACGTGTTTTACACCTGTTAGGTAGCTTGTTAGCCTTACGACTGACAAGCTACCTAACAGGCCCCTATCAACACGCCTTGTCAATCTGTATCCCCACCTTAAAAGACGGGGATATAAATCGGAAGATTTCGGTAAGGCAATGTCCAATGAGTAGGCTTCGAGAGTACAAATAACAAAAAAGCCCTTTCCATATTGAATATGGAAAGGGCTAAAAGATGTCCCCGACGGGATTTGAACCCGTGTCGCCGGCGTGAAAGGCCGGTGTCCTTGGCCAGGCTAGACGACGGGGACAACAAGTGAGCCGTACAGGGATCGAACCTGTGACCACCTGATTAAAAGTCAGATGCTCTACCTACTGAGCTAACGGCCCTCAATGGATATATTAACCCAAGTTACTAGGTAGCCCAATCTATGTGGATTGGACGGAGGTCGGGCGAGAAAGCCCGATCGTCTAGAATAGGTAACAACTCTTAGGATATACTAGCAAAAACGATCAGAAATAATACCTAATGCTTTAGAGATTGTCAACCTTAAAGTGAAACTATTGTCTTTCCATTGAACAATCAGGTAGCACAAAAAATGGTCTCATCACAGACTATCGTTTGCGTTCTCTCTGGTCCAACAGAAACAATTGTAACCGGTGTATCGAGAAATTTGGAGATGTAAGCGTTATATCGCTTTGCATTCGCCGGTAGGTCTTCATATCGCCGCACATCTACTGTTGAGGCTTTCCAGCCGGGTAGCGTTTCGTAGACCGGCTCGCATTCCTCAAGTGCGTACAGGCTCGTTGGAAATGTCGTTACCACTTCGCCACGCCGTCGATAGGCAACGCAAATCTGAATTTCATCAAGGTGGTCTAACACATCGAATTTTGTCAAGACCAGATCGGTAAAGCCGTTGATCTGGGCGGCGTAGCGTAACGCGACGAGATCTAGCCAACCACAACGGCGGGCGCGTTGTGTAGTTGCACCGTATTCCTGACCGATCTGGCGAATTTCTTCGTCCAGATCCGGCGGCATCTCTGTTGGGAAGGGCCCCGTACCAACACGGGTCACATAAGCCTTTGAAACGCCTAGCACCCGATCTATTGCCTGGGGACCAACGCCCAATCCTGTGCAAACCGCACCAACGGTAGTATTGGACGAAGTGACGTAGGGGTATGTCCCGAAATCAATGTCCAGCATCGTTCCTTGCGCGCCCTCATAAAGTATCCGCTTCCCTGCCTTGAGGGCGTTATTCATAAATTCAGATGTATCAACCACATATGGCGCAAGCCGCTGAGAGTAAGCATGATATTCCTCCAATAAAGCGATTCTATCAATTTCGCCCCCAATCTGCTCTAGGATATAACCTTTTGCTTCTAGATTGAAGTCAAGTTTCTTTTGAAAGAGGTCGAACTCAAGCAGGTCGGCGACCCGTATCCCTGCATGGCGATTCATCTTATCGGAGTATGTCGGACCGATGCCCCGCGAGGTTGTGCCGAGTTTCAGTGAACTGCCAAGGTCATCCCACGATTCCATGACTTTGTGATAAGGCAGAATTAGGTGTGCACGCGAGCTAACCTTGAGACGATTTCCGATTTCGATGCCTCGCGCCTGTAAATCATCGATTTCATCGAAAAGTGTCTCTAAATTGATGACGACACCGTTGCCAATCACATTCACCGCATGAGGCTGTAGCAGACCAGAGGGGAGTAGATGAAAGACGAACTTCTCTTCCCCAACAACGATAGTATGACCTGCATTGTCGCCGCCTTGATACCTTGCAACAATATCGGCGTTTTCAGAAAGAAAATCGGTCGTTCCTCCCTTGCTCTCGTCTCCCCACTGCGCACCCAATATGACCGTGTTCGCCATAATTTGTATCCTCGAAATCGATCAAAACCCAACCTGTCATCAGGCTGATTTTTAACGCTTGGAAAATTGGAACCGTGCCCGGGCGCCTTTTTGTCCATATTTTTTACGTTCAACCATACGGGAGTCACGTGTTAGAAATCCGGCTTTCTTCAAAGTGGGCTTCAAAGATTCGTCCGCCTTAACAAGCGCACGTGCGAGACCGTGCAAAATAGCCCCGGCTTGTCCTGAAATCCCACCACCGCGTGCGTTAACGAATACATCATACGCGCTACTTTTATTTGTTAATTCCGTCGGTTGCTTAGCCACTTGGATGAGGTCCGCCCGATCAAAATATGCCTCGATCGGTTTTTTATTTACGACGAATTGGCCAGAACCTCCTGGAATCACGCGCACACGCGCAACGGATGTTTTACGTCTTCCCGTTCCCCAATACTGTTCTACAGCCATACTTCCTCCTCTAAAAAAATTACACGTCTAATACTTTCGGACGCTGTGCTTGGTGAGGATGGTTTGGTCCCACATAGATTTTTAGCTTTCTGATCAGTTTGCGCCCCAGACGGTTTTTGGGGAGCATTCCTTTGACAGCGTGTCGTAGAATTTCTTCCGGCTTTCTCTGCATCTGCTCTTCAAAAGTTCTCACTTTCGCTCCACCGGGGTAGCCGCTATAACGAAAGTAGGTTTTGTCTGTTGCTTTGTTTCCTGTGACAACGATTTTTTCAGCGTTGATAACGGCTACACGATAACCCATATCGGCGTGTGGGGTGAAAGTAGGGTGATGTTTCCCTCGAAGCATCATCGCAATTTGAGTGGCTAGACGCCCGAGGACCTTCCCATTTGCATCTACAACACACCATTTGATATCCGTATCAGATCCAACAAAAGATGTTTTCATTGCAAGCATGATTTTACCTTCAACAACTTCCCACCGCGTCGCAGCGGGAGATTTTCGACAACTACCTTAACTCGAATTGTCACCGAGTTCTTAACGGGGCAATAGCTAGATTCTGTTGGCATTTGACAGAATTAAACTAATCACCGTTCTGAGAGTCTTCGATTTGATGCACCCCCGATAAGATCGGGATTCAAAGCAGCTAGAGACACTTTCGGACGACCACCTCGGTTTTGGCGGGGGCAGGGTGATTACTACGTTCTCTGAATCTGTCACAGTGAAATGTCAACCCGCTCTAGTAACTTGAATTATTACATTTCAAACAATAGGCACAACAACCTGAAATAGTATCATCAAAGGGATGGCTTTGTCAAGTTTGATTCCTGACAAATTTAGATAGATTAACGAATTGTCGCGTTTTTTGCTTCCTTTTCCCTATGCCGCGAGATTCTCGCTGCGTTCAATCCTAATTTCGTTGAGTAGCCCAGCAAATCCAGAAAAGTAGACTTGACAAAAAATAGTACATCATTTAGAATGAAAGCAGACAGAAAATAGCGAATCTGTACTTTTCAAAACAACCGGCTTTTGCCGAACAATATTTCAGGAGAAGAATTGATGGATATCAATGTTGAAAACAAAGATGGTGTTATCGTCTTGAAACTCGGTGGAAGAATTGTAGGCGTTGCGGGGGGTGAGCTCAGAGAGGTGATTGCAGAGCAACTGAGGGATGCCGCCGAATCTCCCAAATTTCTGTTTGATTTTGCCGAGGTATCCCGGATGGATAGTTCCGGACTTGGAACGCTGATAGGATTGCACGTATCTGTCGCACGCAAGGGCGGGCGGATCGGTGTTATTAACGTCAGTAACAATATCAACAATCTCCTTGTGATAGGGAGACTAATTACTATCTTTGAACATTTCGACAGCGAGGCTGAAGCCATTGCTGCGCTACAAGGATAGTGAATGCTGCCATTGCACAACAGGACTGTAGGTTGTGCAATGGCTCAAGCTATCTTGATTCCTACCTATCAAGGGCCGTCCACACGAAACGTCTCTGGTAGCAGTTCATGGACGGTACGGATAATCATATCTTCCACTGTCGGTGCGAAGCGCGTTGGGCGATCGTAGTAGATCATCGCTCCTTCGCCTTCGTAGCCACCCTCCCTCAAAATACGTCTCGAAGGAATGTAGCACGGCACGTCGTTGCAGTACGCATTGACCCACAGACGCGAAGCATCACACTCACGCTTGAGACGAATTGAGTAATCAACGACTACCTCGCCGGGGAGAAAAACGATTGCGAGTTCATCTGCAAAATTCCAGATTTGGACAGGGTAGGAGAGCGTTGTTTGAAGGGCTTCACCGCGGTCCAGTCGTTTAAGTTGTATCTGAGCGTGGTAGCCGATTGCCCCGCTTTGCTCCACACGCTCTTCCCACTCCTGACGGGTAGGTAATTCGTCGAAGGGCAAGTCGATACATTTGATTTGTCCACTGAGTTTTCCCTGTATTGCGGCAAGGTCGCTACCAAGGAGTCGATTTACTTCAGCAGCGATTGCGTGGCCATGTTGCCGTGCGAAATTCAGCCCGGTACGTGGTGCGGGGTTTGCGTCCCCTGCACATCCAATTGCTACCAGCGCAGTTGCATCAGGGTAATCCGCTTCAATATAGGCACCCGCAAAGCCTGCCCAGTCTCCACAAACGGCATTGAAATCACCGCCTAATGTGGTGCAATGGCAGGCGTAACTGGTAAGAATGGCTCGCAGCTCACCGTTGACTCCTGTCGCACAAAGCATAGGCAGGGCGTGGTCAACAGGTCCACCTTTCGTCCGCCGATTATCGGCGAACCCAACTCTTCCTTCCCCCCAAGCAAGCGAAACAGGGCAGAGATTAGCGAGTGCTGTTTTTGCCACCTGCTTCAGTTTTTCCGTCAATTCGTGGGTGTAGCGGTCAACGTTCTCTTGATGTGCTTCGGGAATCGGCACACCAAACAGCGTCCGCAGCACGCCTGCGAGGTATGGTGCACTGTGGGTATGTGTCGAGCAGATCACAAATTGTTCGCGAGGAATACCTGCGTCCTGATTTAACTCCGCTGCGACCGCCGCAGTGATGTAATCTGGCACGCCGCAGTTATCCACCGTCATTAACACCGCAGGACTTTCGGCTCCGTTGCGAATCGCTAACGCCTTTGCCCAAATCCGCTGTTCAATGCTATCAGCCTCATCTCGTCGGCCGCCATAGCCGCTGAGGCGCACTGGAAAATCAGGCGTGATATCAATTTTGGCAGTACCAACTTGATAGTTTGTCTCACTCACGATTTCACTCCTTTATCAAGAGCTTCCGATCTAAAACCCCGTCTTTTAAGGGGGGATACAGATTGACTACTCGTGTTACCGTCTAAAAAAAACGGTTGAAACTGTAAGTTAAATCGGGTATATTCGCCTTGGCTTTTGTGGGAAGGTTCTACACCATTGCCCAAGCGTTGCACCATCAAACGAGACGCTATTGGTAATGTCTATGTCTGTATTCCAACTGACCATGTAAATGGAGGCCTTAACCGAGCCATGACGGGGTCACATCGCAGGCTTCGATTTCGGTCTCAAACGGTATCTCACGGGGTTCAACGGACACGATATAGAATCGCCCCAGTTTCTCAAACGCAGTTTCAACGCTATCAGACGGGCAAGTCGCAAGCACAGCACCAAGCGTAAAGGTTCAAACAATCGGGAACGTGCCAGGCTTGACTCGGCACGGAAGCACCGCAGAATTGAACGCCAACAGATTGACTCCCACTGGAAACTTGCTCACCAACTCACTGACAGATACGACGAGATACGGTTTGAGGATTTGAACCAGTAAGACATGAAGGCACTTTGGGGTCGCGAGGTGAGTGATTTAGGCTTTGCAGACTTCATCAAGAAATTGGTGCATACTGCTTCCCACAAAGGGTGTTAAAATCACTTTCATTTTCTTCTCCCCGTTTACGGGGCCGGGGGTAAGGATTGTCCCCTGCAACAGGGAGAAGCCCCCTCTATCCCCCCGCAAGCAGGGAGATAATCCGGGACAAGTGGTATCCCTCCAGTCAGACGTGTTCGGCTTGCGGTACTGTGAATGAAGTGTTGAATCTACGAGATAGGATATGGCAGTGTTTGAACTGCCACACACAGTTCGATGGAGACCGCAACGCAGCGGTTAATATCTATCGGGTTGGGGCATCACCCCCGGCAGGAGAGACTGTCAGACCATCTGCGGATGGCTCACCTCGCAGCTTGTTAAGCATTGCCTAACAAGCACGATAGCACAATTTCCGGCTGAAGGACAATCAAAAGAATCTCCGTCCTTCAGCGCGGAGAGTATGTCAAATTACACCCCATGCCTATAGAGTCGGCATATCCACGGCATTCGCTCGACGTTCATGGATATTCAACTCCATCGAATCTGGGTAACGAACTGGAGGGGCGGAAGCTTCGTTCAACACTGCCAAGGCATCGGCAGGCAGACTCCAACCCGAACAACCGATGTTATCGCGGAGTTGTTCCACTTTCGTTGATCCAACGATAACTGAAGTTATTCCCTCCTGTTCTAAAATCCACCGCAAAGCCACCTGTGCCATGCTCTTGCCCAACCCTTGTGCTATATCTTGGAGTGCTTCTAGGATTTTCTGTATTCGTGGGTCAAGGTATCGATCGATTGAAGATTCTGCCCTTCGAGCAAAGCGCGAATCCTCGGGGGGTGGCTCGCCCGGCTTATACTTTCCGGTTAAGTATCCCGACGCTAATGGTCCCCAGACATACACACCGATCCCCTTATCACGACAAACCGGTAAAATTTCTTCTTCAATGTCGCGGGTTAGCAAATTGTACTGAGGTTGAAGGGCTTCATAGCGCGCTAGATTCTTCACCTCGCTAATCCACAGGGCGTCACACAATCGCCAAGCGTACTCGTTGCTGCAACCGATGTAGCGAACCTTGCCTTGGTGTACAAGATCATCGAGGGCACGCAAGCGTTCCTCAGTTGGTGTTTCCCTATCGACATGATGGATGAGGTAGAGATCAATATGATCGATTTGTAGGCGTCTCAAGCTGTCCTCAACCGATTGCATAATATGCACCCGCGAAGTCCCGGAATCGTTGATGTCTGTTCCCATCGGATTGAACACTTTGGTAGCGATAATAAGTTTGTCTCGCTTCCCTTTCATGATACGTCCCAAAATTACTTCTGATTGACCCTCAGCGTAGGAATTTGCAACATCATAAAAGTTAATGCCGGCATCCAACGCGAAGTTGAAGATTGTATCCGCTTCAGCTTCATTGTTGCCCCAGCCGACTGCCCCAAAGGTCATTGTTCCTAGACAGACCTCTGAAACTTTGAGTCCAGTTCTGCCTAAACGTCTATAATTCATATCTTTCTCCTTCTTATAGCTCGTTCTGATTTTCCTTGTTATTTTATCATATTTATTCCACACGATACAACGGCAAACATCAATTAAAACCTTGCATTCCTTTTATTAAAATCTGTATAATGGATGTACCGATTGTGCGGTAACTCTCGTTTTCCGTTAAGCATTAGTTTGGCGTAGTTGACGATGGAGATATGCCTATGTGTACCTCATCTGAAAACCGATAAAGACAGGTGTCCTTAATCTGATGTGGAATCGCCAATTCATCTCATTGTGCCTTATCCTACTTGCAGCAGGGCTTGTCACCGCACCCATCGAACTCCTCTTCCCAGTCTACGTGGAGGAGGCACTGGGAAAAACGGTATGGTTTGCTGCGTTATTACGGGCAATCCCAATCGCACTCGGCGGTCTGTTTGCTTTGGTCGGTGGTGCATTAAGTGATCGGTTGGGCCGGAAGTCCACGTTAATCTTGGGCATGACAGGGGCATTGGTTGTAGGAATTGTGTTCATAAGTAAGCAACCGTTGCTGATTTGGGGGGTGCTGTGCTATCAGGGGATTGCTTCCGGCTTTCGCACAGCGGGTGGACAATCATATCTCATCAGTGCCGTTGACGCGAATCGGCTCGGCTTGGCCGCCGCTGTCTATTTCCTGACGTATACATTCGGAGGCTCAGTGGGTAGCGCAATCGGCGGTGAGCTAATCGATCGCTTCAATTACGGGGTTGTTGGTAGGGGGACAATCCTCGTCATGATTCTGCTTATTTTAGTAGCACTTATCCTTCTACCTCGCCTGCCACGCGGGAGCGATGAGCGAAAATCTTTCACCCAAATGTTGGCAGGGTATTGGGAAATGCTTCGACGTCGAGAAATTCGCTTACTGCTCGGCATGCGTTTTCTGCCGACTTACTATTGGGGAACGGTTAGTCTCCTGCTGCCGGTTCTAATCGCACGTACTTCAGGTATCAGGCTGGCAGGCTACTACGGCGCATCAAGAGATTTATTTGCCGCTTGCTGCCAACTGATCTCAGGGCGCATTTGTGACGTTGTCGGGGCTAAACTCACCGCCCTCGTGGCAACCTGTCTTGTCGCCCTAAGTGCAGTGATGATTACGCTGAATACAGATTCAATAATCCTTCTATTTGCGTTGGGGGTTTTCAGCGCGGGGGCAGCGTGGTCAGTTTCAATCACAATGCCCCGTCTTATCGATGAATTTTTTGCAACAGAAGAAAAGGGACGAGGGGTTGGGATTACCCATCTGGCGTGGAGTTCAGGTTTCCTCTCAGGACACATGGTTGGGGGCAGACTCGAATCAATGGCTATTCACCTACCGTTTGTTGTGGCTAGTGGAATGGTTGTTATTTCGGCGATACTTGCGTTTCGGCTTTGGCGGCGTGGTCAATAAGCAGGATACAGTGGAATCGGAAGAACTGAGTGATACCATGCACAAATTCATGGACTTTCTTGAGCAAGTTGATCAACGTTCTCCAAGAAATCGGTTAGGAAGGAGTAAACATAATGAAACATGAGTTTTAGACGAAGCGTTGCAATGTAGGACACAACCTTTCACAGGTATGGGTATACGCTGTCTTCAAGGCTGTATCCCCTTCACGCAGTGCTACGGTACTTCGCTTACGACATTCAAGATGGTGTTTCCAGGCTATCTTGTATCCAGTAACAATTTCATGCTGTATGGAAAGAGGCGGCACCGGAATTCGTAGTCCAAGTATCGCGGACTGACTGACGCGGGGCCGACCAACGCCGGTAATTTGATAAATTAGCTGCCCAAAGACAATATCGCTGCGTAAGATGAATGCCAGATATTCACGGTCAACCTGATGCTGCTGTATCAGATTCCTCTGATAGGCAGCGTTGTGCAGTAGAGGATCGCGTATGGCATCCGCTAATGTGCAGAATACCAAACATTCGGATGAGGCAAAGCCTTCGTCCTCGTCTGCTCGTATTAAGACACACTTGCGGAGTTCAGGACGCAGTTTGGAAAACAGAATGTCCCCGGCGTGAAAAAGACGAACTGCACTCTTGATTTGACTGCCCATTATGCTAGATAGGGTATACTCTCCTGTTTCGGCGGTGATATTTCCCAATCCGATATAGTGCCAAACTTCATCTGGATCTCGTGTTTTTGGTACAACGGTGACATTTCGCACAACAACGAGTTCCGCCAATTTTGGTGTTGGGTAAATGGATCTGCGTAATGTATTCTCGGCGACTTTACGAGAAGGGTGATGGAATTGAACATCAAGCCTCGTTCCCGAACCGTTTTGAAATCGATCTGGCGGACAAATATAAATTTTAGGTGATAAGTGGGCAATAGCGTTTTCATCTTTCGCAACATAAGTTTGCCAGGCATCAATCACGTTTGGCAATTCATTCTGCAGCAATGAACGGCCGTTTTCATCCCTACCGGCTGTATAAAGTGGGTCGCCATTTGGTTTGCGTCCCACATGGTCTACATTCGCCATAAAAATTGGAGGTTGTACTTTCCTAGCATTAGGGTGCTTGCATAAGAATAGGATAGAGGTTTTCGCGCTAGAATAGGGCATAAATGTTACATCAGGTAAGCTAATAACGGCTTCCACAATACAATGTTTAAGGGTTAAATCACGTACATCGCTATTCGAGGCACCATTCAGCACACTATCTTCGATAATAATCCCTAAACGGCCACCCCTTTTTAGCCAGCCAACGCATCGTTCAATGAAAAGGATTCCTCGACGCCGAGATGACCTTCCTCGACCAAGTTGATACTTTGCAAGATGGTTGGCATCGGAAAAATCGCTCCCAAATGGTGGATTGGTCAAAATTAAATCAAGACTAGCAGGTTGAATCAACCGATCAATATAATCTGAAAACCCTAAGGAACCACCAGCGTTTAGATGATGAATATTACCATGTCCATCACCGTGCATGATTAAATTCATTTGGGTAACCCAAGCCATGCGTTTATCAATTTCTAATCCAATGATGTGGTTGGATAGGTACGCCGTGCGATTTTCCGGCGTTTGCTCGCCTAGAATTCTATGAATATATTTCGACGCTTCTATCAGAAAACCACCACTACCACAGGCAGGGTCACAGAGTATCTGATCGTATTGAGGATTGAGAAATTGTACCATAAACTCAACGACAGGGCGCGGCGTAAAAAATTGCTGGTTATCGGATTTCTCGAATGTATTGCGAATCAACTCTTCATAAACTGTCCCTTTTACATCTACCGGAATATTAATCAGGCTGACATCTTGTAAAATCTCAACAATTCGCACAATTGCTTTTCTGTCATTACTTAATTTTTGATAACCCTCCGTTAAAATATCTGGTAAGAGCTTTATCGCATCGCGATAAAGCTTGGTAGTTCTTAGATAAGTTTCATCAAGGGAGTCGCTGTGTTGGTGCCGGAAGCACGGTTTGTAATTTCCTGATACTTGGGATTGTCGTTCGTCATACAGCTTGCAGTACAGGAGCTTTGAGATTTCTTCAAACCGTTCCAGTAAGCTGCCGCCCATTGAATCACGAAAAGCTGTACTCATTTGACGAACCAATAGGCGTAACGAGCGCGTATCTAACGGTCCTTTTGTATTAGAAGGAGATGAAGTTAACGGAAATAAGACAGGCTGGATAGGTATTGTATCAAGGGCATTAGTGTAGGCTCTACTTCGTTCCCCCAAAAACTGTGAAATATCCTCAACGGCATATAAACGATAATCATTGACAGGATCACGGCGAGCGATTAATTTGCCCGATCGGTCCCAATTACGCAAGGTGGTAGGCGTTACCCCTAATAATTCAGCAGCCTCTTTGATAGTTAAATACTGTGTTCGAGTTTCCATAAACCCTCTCATTTATATGGTTTTTAATAGGAAAACATTATAAAACATTGTAACATATAGTAAAATTAACAGACAACCTAAAATGAATGAGGTGTAGCCAAAATGCACATTCATTTCTTGTCTAAAAGGAAATTTTATGGGTCAGCGGGCTTCGATTGCACTCTTTCGCGGCGCGAGTCAACCATTTGAACTTTGTGAACGGAACATCGCCGCACCGAATATAGACGAGGTACTGGTTCGGGTGTCGTTAGCAACGATTTGTGGTTCAGACCTACATACTTTTACAGGACAGCGAACCGCACCCGTACCGTGTGTGTTAGGCCACGAAGCGGTTGGACGTATCGCCGGTCCAACGAAGGTTCGTGATGCGTATGGCGAACCTTTGCACGAAGGCGATCGCGTGACGTGGAGCATCATGGCTGCGTGTGGGGCGTGCGAATACTGTAATGAACGAAATCTGCCACAGAAGTGTGAGAAGCTGTTCAAGTATGGGCATGCCCGGAGTGAAGCTCCGTATTTCCTCAACGGTGGTTTTGCGGAGGGGATTTGCCTTCGACCGGGAACAGCAATTTATCGTATCCCCGATGCCGTTAGCAACCTTGAAGCAGCACCACTCAACTGTGCCCTCGCCACTGTTTTAGATGGGTTGGCAACTCTTGACCTTGCCAGAGGATCTAGCACAGTTGTTCAAGGGGCGGGCATGTTAGGTATCTATGCCGCGTGCTTTTTACGTGAACGCGGGTTTGAAATTGTTGCCTGCGTAGACCCTGTCCCGGAACGTCTCCACATCGCGGAAGCTTTCGGTGCAACCCATACGTTTAACCTGTCAGAAGATTCTGCGGTTGAAATTGGGGAAGCCTTACACGATTTAACAGGTGGACGCGGTGTAGATTTCGCTGTAGAGGTAAGCGGTGCAGGGGCTGCGCTGGTCAATTCCCTCGATTGGCTAGGAATCGGTGGAAGCTGTTTGACGCTCGGCTACGTCTTCCCACACGCCGACATCACGATGGACGCACATAAGATTGTGACAAAATGCTTGACGGTGCGAGGCAATCATAATTATCATCCATCTGCGCTAGGAGACGCGCTTCGGTTTATCGAGGAGACGCGAGAGCGTTATCCATTTGAGGAATTAGTCGGTGCAGTCTATCCCCTAGGGGAAATCAACGCTGCGTTTGAGCGAGCAATGCAGGGCGATTTGATCCGAGTTGGCATTAATCCAACTCTAGAAGGGAGGGCACTTTGAGCCAACGCAAGGTTTTGATTATTTGTATTGATGCCGGCGGACACGACTACCTCGCCGCCAGTGATATACCAAATATCCAAAAACTGATGAAAGATGGTTTCTATCAACACGTGAGGTCAGTTATTCCCTCGGTCACAAATGTCAACAATGTGAGCCTTGCGACAGGAACCTTCCCCGAAACGCACGGCATCACGACCAACTACCATGTTGATCGTGAGACGGGAAAAGGGGAGTTTATTGAAGATAATCGCTTTCTGCTTGCACCAACATTATTTGAGCGTGCAAAATTGTCGGGTTTTGTAGAGAAAACCGCCCTACTCGTTACGAAGAAAAAACTACTACGAATGCTTGAAGCCGGAGCGGATATCGCTATCGCCGCGGAAGACCCACCCGCTGAATATATTGAGACGGTTGGGCCGGTTGAGGATATCTATTCGTCGGAGATTAATTGGTGGTTGCTGCGGGCGTTGCGCGAGGTTCTAGGTAAGTATGACCCACCACTCGCCTACTGCTCAACGACAGATTGGACTCAGCACAAGTACGCCCCAACGGAGGAACATTCGCTGCGGCATATTGCTGAGCTGGATCGACTCATTGGAGAGATTGTGGACGATAACCCGGAACGAGAGATTTATATCACCGCGGATCACGCGATGTTGCCAAAGACCCGCGCACTCGATCCGGGGCGTTGGTTGACCGATTATGGTATCCCGTCAAGTGCTATCCCTATCATTAAAGACCGCTACGTTGCACATCATGGTAATTTGGGAGGGGCTGCGTATGTATTTCTACAGAAGGCAGCGGACCTTCCAAAGGCAATAGAAACATTACGCGCTGCACCGGGTGTCGAGGAGATTTACGCTTCAAACGAAGCGGCGCGTCAATTTCGGCTCCATCCGGAACGGATTGGGGATATTTTCGTCCTCGCAGATCGAGATACCGTCTTTGGTGAACTCGCCGAGACGGAGATACCCGTCGCTATCAGATCTCACGGTTCACGCCATGAGAGCGAAGTGCCGGTCATCGGTTATAACAGTTCGTGGAGAGCAAGCGATTTTGCGTATAACCTTGATGTCGGTCGCTTGTTCCTGCAAAGTCTTGGAGAATGCTTTGATTAACCACGGGATGGATAATATACTCACTTTTAGGTTTAAGAATATGTCAACGATGAAGTCATATCCCTACAACAACAGGAGGCCATTATGGCACAGCAGGGCGCACCCCCGCCGAAAAGACAGAGAGACCCACGTGACAATCTTAGAACCCCTGATTTTTCAATTCAGTATTGGTCGGAAGTGGCTGATAGTTTGCTTTGGCTTTTTGAGTTAACCCGAGTCAATCAAAATTTCATAGAAGAATGCATAGATCCGATTCTTTTACAGATTACAGATTTCCTTAATGCAACATTAGATCCGATGAGCGATACTGGAAAATGGTTTGAGAATCTTCATGCGTCTGTGATCAGTAAATATCCAGAACTTGAGCATGAAGCCGAAAAAGAAATATCCCGGCTGCTTGGGTCACAGGATCGCGTATCAGAAAACGTTCAACAGGAAATCTTCTTTTTTTTATTAGAGCACCTGTATAGGCACTTTTTGACTGGGCTCCTCGAAGGATTAAATGGATCCAGTTTGAAAGATAAACTTTCTACACGAAAAATTGAGAGCGTGTAGCGCCCCAGAAAATTAACTGATGCTTTAGATCGCGTCTTTGTCGAATGCGAAACGCAACGAAGTACAATTGACTTTAACGGTAATAGGAAATGGAGAGATAGCGGCATGGCAAGAACTTCGGATCAGCCTAATGTAATCGTGTTTTTCACAGACCAGCAACGGTGGGACACAACCGGCATCCACGGCAATCCGTTGGATTTGACGCCGAATTTTGATCGGATGGCACGACAAGGCACGCACGTCTACCACTCCTTCACATGCCAGCCTGTTTGTGGCCCTGCCCGGTCTTGTTTGCAGACTGGGCTTTACGCCACTGAAACGGGCTGTTACCGAAACGGTATCCCATTGTCGTCAAATCTGAAGACGCTTGCCCACCATTTTCGTGAAAATGGCTACAGAACTGGTTACATCGGCAAGTGGCATCTCTACGATAGGGGCACTGAGGGAGCCGTCCCTGAGTCCGCGCGTGGGGGTTATGAATATTGGCTGGCCTCCAATGTGCTTGAATTTACCTCCGACGCCTATCACACCGTTCTCTACAATAATGATAACCAACCTGTCAAACTCCCCGGCTATCGTGTGGATGCCGTTACCGATGCCATGATTCGCTACATTGACGCACACCAAGGTGATCCATTTTACCTGTTCACCTCATACATCGAACCGCACCATCAGAATCACCTTGATGATTACCCGCCGCCCGATGGCTATCGTGAACGTTACACGGGAAGATGGATTCCGCCGGATCTCGCCGCGTTGGGTGGCTCAACACATCAGCACATTGCCGGTTATTACGGTATGGTCAAACGTCTTGATGAGGGGCTCGGCAGAGTACTGGACGCCCTCAAGAGTCTTAACCTGCTTGATAACACGATTCTGCTCTTTACATCGGATCACGGTTGTCACTTCAAGACACGAAATGCGGAATATAAACGTTCCTGCCACGAAAGTTCCATCCGTGTTCCAACAGCACTGCATGGGCCCGGTTTCAATGGTAGAGGGCAGCTGCAACAGCTGGTCAGTCTTGTTGACTTACCACCAACGCTTCTCGATGCTGCAGGGATTCCCGTGCCTGAAGAGATGCAAGGACGTTCAATCCTTCCACTGACAAGAGGTCAAACGGAGGGGTGGCCCGAGGAGGTTTTTGTTCAGGTAAGTGAGGCACAGGTAGGACGCGCTGTCCGCACACACCGATGGAAGTACGGTGTTGCTGCGCCGGGGGGACGCGGCGCACAGGGCGCAGCATCAGAGCTGTATATCGAGGAGTCCCTCTATGATCTACAGGCAGATCCGTATGAGTTGGCAAATCTCATCGGACGAGAGGCGCATCAGGAGGTTGCTGCGGTGATGCGAGATCGTCTTATCCGACGCATGATTGAAGCAGGAGAAGCGGCACCAACTATTGAAATTGCGCCGCCGCAAGCGAGTGGGCAGCGGCGGGTTTCTCCTGAAGAAGCACGTGCTTAAACCTGAGTTGGAATGAATTAAGCAAGGAGTGTACATAATCATTGTCTGAATTACGGATTAAACAGAGGACACGGATTGAGAAACGATTGAACGTTCGGGAAAATCTGTCGGCGCGTGTGAATAGCAATTAGCGAAGATTCGCGCGGATTCATGATTGAAAAATACCTCCGCAAATCTCCGCCAATTGACATGAATGAAAAAAGCGTTGGATCGCGGCTTTAGCGGAGGGCATGGATAGCAACAAACGCGTAGGAACAAACGGGCAATGAATTGCGCTACTACGAACAGGGTTATTTATTTGAGAGGTGCTCATTATTCAATGCGTGTCCTTGCTCGCTTCGGCAAGATTGCCTTGGCCAATTGTAGGGGCTCGGTTTCCAAGTCCAACGGGTTGGGAGCCCCAACCCTACCCGTTAAGGGATATGAAGGGGTATACACATCAGGTCCTATTTATGAGCACGCCTCAGTTATTTTCTAACACCCCTCACCTAATTTCCTCAATTAAGCGAGCAATCCCTAAAGCCCTGCTAAGTTTGCGTAAACTTTTCGTCCTTCGTTGAATAGGTGTAGGACTTCTGCCCGCTGTGTATCTTTTGTAAACCGCCAATCCCGCTTCACTATCTCCATCGCACTATCAATCGAGCGGACAAAGAACGCTGCTGACCCATGCACGATGTCGGCAGGGAGACCTATGCCGATATAGATGGGACTTGTGTGTGCATAAATCGGTTGTGCAAAGCTGTCACGGGCTTCTCCGAAGGCGCGTGCCGCGACCCAGCCATCGGTTTCGATCCTGAGGTCAAACGTCCATTCCCCACCCTGTCTTACCTCGTCGAGTGACACCGTTTGTGTGACTGCCCCGTTGTGAACCAATTCAACGCGGTTGAGCGGGTAGTACGACTGCCACGCGATTTGCCCCGACATCGTGCGAGGATGCCCATTCGGCGATTCGATAGTGCTGCCGGGTGTATTTCCATCGAGGTTCAGAAATAGGGCCGGTCCATTCGTGATAAAGGTGCGTCCCGCCTGCAAACCCCTCAACCAGTTTTCATAGGTAAATTCGCCATCGGTTTGGACATAGACGCGGTTGTTTGCACAGATGAACCAATCCGTCCCGGTTGATGCAGGCAGTGAAACGCCGCAGTTAAGCAGATGATACCAGATGTCATATTCGAGGTCTTTCCAAGAGGGATCGAACAGATTAAAGGCATCCAACTTTCCTAATGCTGCCGCCACCGGTGCTTCCATTCCCCGTCCGTTGTGGCACCACAACACGATGCCTCCCTGTCGTTTAGCGTCGTCACAGGCGTAACAGATCGGTGGATAGTCGGGGTCAAAGTTGCTGACGAGGTCGCCGCGACTGACAGGCTCAACCAAATTCTTGATGTGCAAGAACATGACATGCCCAGACCCACCGCCGTGACGGGAGTTGTGGCGGTTCTCCTCGCCGCAATCCACTAGATGGTGGGCGGTCGAATAATCGGTCATGAATCCGAGCGGATACTTATTGCTAGCATAGGGTATTTCACCTCGCTGCAGGATGCTGATAACAGTCACATTCAAATCGTGGACCTTTGGATCAAGCCGCAACCGATCATCGGGCATAGCCTCCTCCTCGTTGTAGTGGAGATGTGTATTCCCAGGATACCATCCCTGCGATGGAAGGTCTGCCCACCGTTTGAGATGCAGCTCGACTTCAATCGCCCCCTTCGCGGGCATTGAAACAACCTTCCTAAGGGGTTCGTACTCCGTCCCACGTTCAACCACGATGTCTGTCGAACCACGTGGCACGTCCACGCTAAACTCCCCCGAACAATAGAAAAATGGGTCGCCCGGCCCAATCTTCAGGATACTATCAGCCGGATGGACAAAACGACCGCTACTGGTCAGGACATGGACTTTCGCCTCGACGGAGGCACCCGAAACACTGTCTCGAATAACGCCTTTAAGAGTTGCCATGAAGTTGATCCTCTTCACGCTTCGTCCCGTAAGGCATCGGCGGGCCCCCACGGCGCAAATGCCACTGTTGCATACGGGTTGAAGATAATGTCGTCTTCACGTCCCGCGAATCGCCACATCCGACGCACCAGATCGCGCTTTACTTCCTGATAGTCGGGGTGATCGCTGAGGTTCACCATCTCGTGCGGGTCGTTCCGGAGGTCGTACACCTCATCGAAATCGAAGCCGTTGTAGACGTACTTGAATTCTTTGGTGCTCACAACACGCTGGCTGTAATACAACTCAACACCGTTGAACTGTGTGTAGAATGTATCCGTCCAATCGGAGGGAGTTTCATCTCTCAGGAATGGCGCAAGGCTCCTGCCTGTCAGGTCCTCTGGTACGGATTCGCCTGCCAATTCAATGAAGGTCGGTGCGAAATCGGCGAGGCTGACAAATTCATCGACTTCGCGGTTGGGATTGGCAATCCCTTGGGGCCACCGGGCAATCGTGGCGATGTTATAAGCCTCACGGAATGCAGGCACCCCTTTGAGATACAAGCCGTGTGCGCCGCAGTAATCGCCGTGGTCGCTCATTCGTAAAACAAGGGTGTTCTCCGCCTGTCCTGTCTCCTCCAGTGCTTCAACCACCTCGCCAAACATCGCGTCCTCCATTGTGCAGTAGCCCCAATAGTGCTGGATGGACTCGCGCACTTCGTCTTCCGAAAGTTGTCCCCAATACTGTCGGTGCGCCCGTTGATACACACGGGGTTTGTCTTCAAGTGTATCGTGGAAGTTTGAGGGCAGCGGAATCTCTTTGGGGTCATACATTTGGGCAAATCGCTCCGGTACGATGAACGGGTCATGGGGTCCGCTCGGTCCGATGTATAGGCACCACGGCGCGTCTCCCTGGGATAATCGCTGCAACGCATCCAACCCGGACTGCACAACGCGATAATCTCGATGGTCTTCGTAGCCCTTCGGTGTGTCGGTCGGGTAGGATTGATATAATTGATAGTGTCCCCAGCCGGGACGGAGAATTTGCCCACGCTGGCGTTCCGTCGATTCGGGTTGTTTGGCTTGCTTCTGCCACTGGGTAACTGAGCGGTGCATGTAGCTGCCTTTGCCCGCTGTGACATGTAAATCCTCCCAGCCACGGTCGGATGGGTTCTCTGCGTCAGTGACATGCCATTTCCCGGCGTATGCCAAGTTATAGCCCGAAGATCGTAGTACTTCACTGAACATCCCGACACCTTCGTAGAGGGTGTGGTGGATGGCGGTCGGATTGCTGACGTTGTTGTAGATACCGTGCCGACTGGGATATAGGCCGGTCATGAAGGTTGCCCGTGAGGGACAGCAGTGTGCCGTCGGACAAAATGAACGGCGAAAGAGAACCCCTTCCTGCGCTAACCTTGTAGCGTTTGGTGTGATACATGGATGGTCTGGATGCACCACGTCGGCTTGCTCCTGATCGGTCATAAAGATAAGAATGTTGGGTCTCATGTTTCCTCCCGTATGAAGATTATCTGGACGGTTAAGTGGTCAAACAGATTCGCGTTTCCGTCGAAGATTCTGTCACTCCTTGGACACCGGTAGGACTTACGCAGTTGAACGTTCAAGCCCTCGTAGGGCGGTGATTCATCAAATACCAAGTGTGTTACTCGACAGTGTTTGGTGAATTGAAAATATCTAGTATATTGCGCGACAGCCCTGGCTCAACCTACCCGGAACGTTGTGCAACCGTGTCGGGTGTCCACTGTTGCACAACAGTGTTGGTATCTATCCGACTCACGCCGCCCGATGAATCGGGCAACTCCAGTTCATCCGACAGTGGTAGAACCGCTCTGCGTGCCATCATTGGCCCAACAGTTGCGGCATACGGTGTATGCCGACTCCTGTCGGGCGATTTATCGTCTATCGTGATGGGGGTTGAATAGCGTGACTACTCAAAACTCGGTGGTAATTCCTAGGTAGGGGATGATTGGGAATTGGTAGATTTCGTCTTTTTCTGTATAATCATCGTTGTAGCTGAAATCGAGCAGATTTTTGCGATTATAGGCGTTTAGGAGTTCAAGAAAGAGACGCATCTCCCAACTCTCAAACCGAAACGCTTTACTGAGTTTCACATCCAGCCGGTGATAGGGTGGCAGCCGCGCTGAATTTGTTTCCGCGTAAATTGGGATGTAGATAGATTCGCCGTTACGCGGATCAGTTTGAAGGATTGCATCTAGCACCGGGGTATAGGGATTGCCGGTTCGGTACTGCCATTTCACACCGATTTCCCAAGTCGGCGTGAGGTTGTAAGTCGCTGCCAAGGTAGCCACGTGCGTCTGGTCAAACGAATAGTAGCGATACGGTTCCCCCGGCCGGTCACGGCGTTTAGAGAGCCCATACGCGTAAGAGCCCCAACCCAAAAATCGATTCCCTGCGCGATGGCGTAGGAACACCTCAGTCCCCTGTGCAAATCCAACGCCTTGGTTAAGATAGGCCATATCATCATCGTTGGTTACAAGGTTCGCAAGGTCTTTGTAATAACCTGCGAATTTGAACACTGTCCCTTCCGAGACTTGGCGTGTGAACTCCAATACATAGTGACTGGCTTGGCTTGTGCTCAAGTCGGGGTTCCCAACGCTCTGGGTAAGTCGCGGTGGCCCCGGCACCTGATAATAGTTGCCGTAAGAGAATTGGAGTTGAGAGCCTTCCATAATTTCAAAGAGGAGACTCCCGCGCGGTTGGATGGAAAGTTCGTCAACACGGTTAAAGTAATCCCCACGTAAACCGAGCACAACTGACAAGAATGGCAACACCTGATACCGGTCCTGCAGATACACTTCCATCCGTTTGCCAAGTACGGATTCATCGAACATTTGCTTTTCGATAAACCGTGGATCATAATCAATCTCACCTTCATCGGGCGGACGGATAAACCTGCCAGTCGCTCTGCCCGGTTCGAGCCCAAGTATCACGCCGGATTCAAGTCGATGTTTCGGTGTTAAGGTATAGGTAATATCCTCGCGGAGCACGTAATCTGGTGCATCAATCTTGAGAGAAAGTTCCGGACCGACATTCACATCGAATTGGAAATAGGAACGAGTCAAGGATAAAAAGGAGGTCAAGCGGTCTGTGAGCCGGGAACGAAGATGCACCCCAGCCCCTTCAAAGCCGCTCCCGAAGCTAATGTTCCCTCTAACATCCTCGTCTACATCCTCGCCATCCAGTTTAAGTGCAAAGTTGTCCCCAGAGGCAAACAGGTTCAGAGAGAGTTGATGCTTGTCATTGAGGTTATAGCCACCCTTTACCTGATAATCCCAGAACCGGGGGAAGGCGGTGATTTGTCCACTATCAAATGATAACGATCCAAGGAACAGGTCAATGTAACTCCGCCGCCCTGCAGCATACCAGAACCCCTGATCGCCGACTTTGCCCTCCAACAGTCCTTCGGAGTAAAGCACGTTCAGGTTCAATTTTGCGCGGAAACCATCGGTGTTTTTGTTCCGGGAATAGATGTCAATCACCGCCTGAGAATCGACACCAAATTCGGCACCATAGCCGCCGGCGTAGACATCGATCCGCTCGATGACTTCGGAGCTGAGGGACGAGACAATTCCGCCAAAATGGTAGGGATAACCGATCGGGACCCGGTCAAAATAGTATAGATTATCTTCATCGGAGCCGCCGCGAATATAGAGGGCACCGCTAAAGTCGTTTGCGACGCCGATACTGGGCAAGGCTTGCAGGGCGCGCAGGGCATCGCCTACGGCACCGGGAACGCGCTGAATCTCTGAGCTACCGAGACTCTGTCTGCCAACGGTTGGCACGGCACGCTCTCCCGTCACTTCTACCTCATCAAGAATAACTGCAATCTGCTCAAGGTAAATTTTAAGTTGGGTTGCTTCCCCCGGCTTGATGGTAACGACGACATCCTCCGGCAGACGATAACCGGGAGCGGAGGCGGTGAGTGTATATTTTCCGGCGGATAGGTTGCGGAATCGAAATTCGCCGTTCTGATCGGTTGTGGCGCGCTGATTTGTTTCTATGATGCGGACCTGCGCGGGTGCGACTTGCTGCTCAGGATCTCGTTGATAGACTGTACCGTAAATTTCTCCGGGGGGGGTTGGGGATTGTTGTCCAAATGCGATAACGGGGTAGATGGATAGGATAAATAGAAAAAAAATTAAAAATCTCCTCATGAGGCACTATTCTCCTTTGATATTTTTAGTTTGTTTCTATGACGGAAATATTTTGATCTGAGTTGACACCTCACTAAGAAAACAATTGAGTTTTTTAGACGGGGGCACAATTGGGGAGAACATCGGGACGATGCTGGTTTACAGGATGGAAGGGGTTGATCTCTAGGCATTTGGCAAGGTTTGTAGGTGGTGCTGCCGTTCTTCCCAATCGGGTAGGTAGGCAGACATGAAACTCTTGAACACCTTCCCGTGGTTCGGGACGAGGAGATGGACTAATTCGTGAACGATGACAAACTCTCTCAACGCTTCCGGCAGGTTAAGCAAGTCGGTGCTGAGGGTCAACCGCCCATTCGTTGATATAGATGCCCACTTCCTCCGCATGTCGCGTAGATGTACCTCCCGAACTTCCACGCCGATGCGGTCCGCCCATCCCCACACAGCACCTTTCAAATCTTCTGGATCACTCCAGACACCTTCGATTTTCATATCCGTTGTATATTCAATAAGGCATTTGTTGGTGCCATAACACCTTGCGTAACAATTGGTCTCAAGGTACGGTAAAGTTCAATTCTTAACTCACGGGCCTGCTGTTCGTTCCATTGATAATCGGGAAATTGGCCAAACACGCTATTGACCTCTAGCACCCGTTCTGGGGTAATGTCCGCTGCAAACTCTTTAAGAACCGTATAAACTGCGTAGGCGTTTTCGTCTAGGTTCATTCGGAGCCGTTCGCTTGACGCCTGTTCACATTCCTCCACTAACTCCCTGTACGCAGCCAGTACCTCTTGCGTTGTCAGTTGGCGATTTTCGTACGCTTCTGTAAGTGCCTCCGCCCGTTCCCCAATCGAAATGAGAAACGGTTTTGACCGGCTTCCCTCTGTTACTGTTTTATGCAGGACCTTTCGCAAATTCAGTACCTTCACCCTATCGGACACATCGCTGTTCCCAACTTCCCTCAATGTGTTTGCGTTCAACGCTTGAATAGATCCCGGTAACGCAAACCGATCGCTGCCCGTATGTTGCTGTAGCAGTTCCCGTGTCTTGGCAGTCAACTCCTTATCGACGTAAATACGGTCGGCGTAGGCGTTACGGATCAATCCATAGAGCAAGGCAAGCGACTGATAATCACCTATAAACTGGCGTAAGAAGGCGTCCGGCGAAAGAATAGTATAGATATCCTGCAGCTGTTTGAAGAATTTGAAAAACGCCTCTCTGTCCTTCTTGTCCTCAAAGTGCTCAATCGCTCGCTCTTTCGCCTTATCGTCCCAACCTCTCGCAAAGGACAAATATTGTGCCGCATCCTCCTGAATTAGTTTAGTGAAAAGTTGCTTGAGTAGGTCAAGATTCCGAATCACGCTCCCCACCTCTTCTGAATCAAAAGCGAGGGCTTTTTCCAAATTTGCAAAAATACCGACAAAATCTAGGACAAACCCGTACGGTTTTATCAGTCCGTCGTCGTCCTCGTAGGGGCGGTTGACACGCGCGATTGCCTGTAGTAATACATGGTCACGCATCGGTTTATCGAGGTAGATGCAGTAAAGAATCGGAGCATCGAAGCCGGTCAACAGCTTTTGGGTCACAATCAGAATCTTGGGAGGCTCGTTTTTATCAGCGAATTTTTTGCGAATCTCCTTCTCTTCGTCATCGGTGCGGTGATACGCTTTCATGGCTTCGGGATCTTGATGGTAAGGGGAATAGACGACCTCCGAATATTCTGGCGGTAAATATCTATCGAGTGCCGTTTTATATAATGCACACGCCTCGCGGTCCACGGCGATTAGAAACGCCTTGAATCCCATCGGCCCCACGTTTTCCTGAAAATGTTTGGCGACAGCCGCGGCGATTTTATCCACGCGATCGGGGGCTTTCATTATCGCTTTCAACCGGACCGCGCGGTCAAGGAGCGCGTCCAGTTCCTCAAAATCGCTCACACCCTCTGCTACCACGAGCCTTAAAAACTCTTGTTCCAGCGTTTCGCGGTCAACCTGCAAATCGGAGGGGGCAAGGGCATAATTCAACGGAACGGTGGTGCCGTCTTCAATGGATTCGGCTATCGCGTATTTATCCAGATAGCCCTGCTCGTCGTCCGCACCGAACACCTTAAAGGTTCCTTTGCCCTGAGAAATATTGTCAATCGGGGTGCCGGTAAAGCCGACATAGGTTGCATTGGGAAGGGCTGCCATCAGGTAGTTACCCAAATCGCCGCCGGTCGTTCGGTGCGCTTCGTCAACCAGTACTGTCACACCCTTGCGGGTGTTGATATTCGCCTGTATATCGTTAAACTTATGAATCATTGAGACAATCAAGCCGCGATAATCGGATACTAAAATCTCTTGCAGGTCTCGCTTACTCTTTGCGGCTCTATGTGAGGTGATGCCGTAGCCGGTGATATTTCTAAATAGCTGGCTCTCTAATTCATTGCGATCAATCAACATCAACACCGTCGGCTTTTCCGCCGCCGCGCCACCGCGCAACAACCGGGACGCAATTGTTATCATGGTGAGGGTCTTGCCGCTGCCCTGGGTGTGCCAAATTAGCCCGCGCCGCTTATTCGGATTGTGTACTCGCTCAATCACCTTCTCCACAGCGCGGGCCTGGTGCTGACGTAACACAATTTTGGTCAGCGCATCGTCTCTGCTCTGGAAAATAATCGACTCTCGTAACACTTTCAGGAATCGGTCACGGTCAAAGAAGGTCTTGACTTTCTCCTCGTAATTTGTGGGTTCGTCAATCTTATAGTTAAACAGGTTTTTACGGCTGACGTTCCATGTCACGCCGTAGAAAAAGTCTAGCAGTTGCGTGACACCGAACAGTTGGGCGATGGTAAACATCTCCGGCGTTTCGCGATGGTAGCGGCGGATCTGATCGACACCTTCCGCCAATCCCTCCCGCTTGTTAGCAGATTTGGTCTCCACCACTGCCACAGGAATCCCGTTAATCAGAAACACAAGATCGGCACGGTTGCGGTGTACTGCCCCTTTTTGTGTCCATTCGTCGGTTACATGAAACTGGTTATTCGTAGGGGTATCGTAATCAATCAAGGTGACACTCCGCTCACGGTTCTCATCTGGGACAAAAACTGCCCTCTCTCCACGCAGCCAAGAGAGGGCATCCCGGTTTCCTTCCAACGTCGGATTGAGAAAACGCAACTGTCGCATAATTTCCTCGCAACGAGATTCGTCTAGTATCCCCCTGTTGAGTTTCATCAGTTGTGTTTTTAGTACATCGGCGAAGTAACGCCCTGTCTCCCCGCCGCGCATCCGCACAGCCTCCGAGGCAGAGATAGATTCCCAACCGATTCCATCGGCGTATTTAATCATTGGACTCTGTACAGCGGGGCGTTCAGACATAAGCTTCTCTGAATGATCCTAAATGGTGTCGCCTATGCAACAGAAACCGAGTTTTCAAGAACAAACTCGCTTTATCTTCGTAAAAAAGAGTCGGCCGACAGTGGTAAACCCTATTGAGAGATGTTTGAAAGTTTCATAATTTTCATAGTAAATGCGAGACTTTGATAGAGACAAAAAAGTGTAAAAATTCAGGCTATGACTGCGTTCCGAAGGGTTTGGGCGAGAAGGTACTCGGAACGTTACGCGGAGCCCGACGTTGCCCCCTAAAGCTTTCCGCTCATGTAAAAATTGTCTGAATCACGGATTAAACTGATGAAGTGGATTGCACGGATTCTACATCAATCAGTGGCGCAGCAGATCTTTTCCCCGTCATCAGTTCGTCAAGCATGGCGTAGAACAGATCGTCTAGATATTCCGCTTCCTGTTCAAGGGCATCGATTTTTGTATCACAGGCTTGTAAGGTTTGGGCGATAGCACGTTGTTCGGGAAGTGGGGGGAGTGCGAAAGTGAATCTTCCCAAAGAATTCCACGAGGTTCTTGGGTGATTTACCCCTGTTGATGTCGCCACGGCATGACTAATGAATGGACGCGTATGGAGAAGATAAACTAAAAATCTTGGAAGCGTTTTCGAGTTTGCAGTAACAACGAGAATATCAGTAGAGCAAATTCCTTCCATTTCAGCAATGACTGCCTTGTCTAAATAGGTTCGCAATTTACCATATAAAACATCATCAGGATAAAAACGACTTTTTGTGCTTTTTACCTCTGAAGCATCCCCCCAACGTTTCAGTTGGCTTTCACCTGAATCAATATGTTCAAGCCCTACATAGCTTGAGTATAGATCAGCTTCCGGCTTGATATTCTCACGTCTTAAACTAGCTATCTGTTTGAGTTGAACATTGTGGGGTTCGCCCTTCGTGCCGCATGAAAAAAGGTAATCCATTAACGCCGCTCTACATTCGCGTTCTAAGGCCAGCTCGCGTTGCCGTGCGGCTTTCGCTTCTTGGATTGTCTGTAAAACGTGGGCAATGGCGCGTTGTTCGGGAAGTGGGGGAAGGGGAATTTTTGCGTTTTTTACTGTAGTCACAGTAATCGAAGGAAGCGGGCCTGGATTTGAAAAGCCGACTAAATCAACAGATTGAAACCAATACAATAAATAATAAGGAATACATAGGTCATAATTCCGAATCGTTATCCCCATCACGTTGTTGTCCACCAAACTATCGCAAGATAAGAGACGTTTCTTATTGGTATGAACAGCAGCACCTACTTTTGGAAAGATTACTGTACCTTTTGAAAATAATTTTGCTCTAAGCACCTCAACAGTATCTTCCTCTACCCAGTTATTTGATGCTTGCATTAAAGTTTCGTTGCCTACTATATTCATGTCTGACACTTTGTAAAAAGGGTATTTCCCCTCTGTATTGCCCTGATACGCTTTGGGAAACGACGTTCCTCCACGTATATCAGCAATTTCCTCTAACCGAACTACCTTCCAATATTCCATTAAATTCCTCTTACTCATTACCTTTCTTATCCGCTAAGTCCAAGCCGGACCAACACATCCTCCAATGCCTTATCCGCCTTTTCGCGAGCGATACGGGCTTCTGTCAAATCTGCTAGAATCTGATAGATAGGACGATGTTCCACCTTATCCCCCACATCCACGAACTGGGAAGGGCTCAGGTTGTAATCGGTTTTTCGGACATCTTCAAGTGTGATAATCGCGCTCAACTTCTCACGGGATTCCCACGTCTGATATACCTCCGTCGCGACATCAATCCCTTCATCGGTCAAGACATTTTTCGGTTTCTCATTGACGGAATATTTAGAGAGGTTAATAAGTAGGATTTGTGCTTTGCGTTCCACTGGCTTGCTGCGGTTCAGCAGCAGGATGATTCCCGGTGCAGTGGTATTATAAAACAGGTTTTCGGGCAGAAGTATCACGCCTTCAATCAGGTCGGCCTCTACAAATCCTTTGCGGATATCGCGCTCCCGATTGGTCTGTTCGTCGCCCGAGCCGCGGGACACCGCACCGGTATCAAGGACAATAGCGGCGCGCCCTGTTTCTTTCAGAGAGGTGAGAATATGCTGCACCCATGCCCAATCCGCGGATGAACTCGGTGCAACACCATAGGAAAATCGCTGCCAACTATCATCCGCGTAGAAGGCATCGTTATACTCTTTCTGATTCCACATCGGATTGGCGATTACATAGTCAAAGCGTTGCAGCTCCGAATCGTCAGCAACAAAACGCGGGTTGCGGAAGGTGTCGCCGATATGCAACTCGGCACCGATGAAATCGTGCAGAAAGGCGTTCATCTTCGCCATGGCGAAGGTGGTCGCGGTCAGTTCCTGCCCATGGATTCTGGGAGCCGCGCTCTTTTCATCCGGGTGCGTCCTCTCAAATAGGAGACGAGGTTTGATAAGCAGCCCGCCTGAACCGCAGGCTGGATCGTAGATGGTGGTGTGCGGGGCGGGGTTGATGAGATGTGCCATTAACCAACCGACCTCTTTCGGCGTGTAGAACTCACCTGCGCTCTGTCCCTGTCCTTCAGCAAATTTCCGCAACAGATATTCGTAGGCACGCCCAAGGATATCCGGTTCTGTATCTTGCAGCCCAAGTCGATGCTGGCTTATGACCTCAATTAGTGCCTCCAGTCGGTCATCGTCTAGGGTGCGCTGGCCGCTCCGCTGCTCGTTGAAGTCCTCCACGTCCAGAACCCCCTGCAACGGTGGGTTTAGGCGGGCAACTTTGTACATCGCCTCGGTGACAAACTCTCCCAAGCGACCATCTGCCGGATGGTGGCGAAGTGCCTCCCAACAATATTCGTGAGGGATGTAAAAACGGACAATTGGGTTGCGTCCGCTCTTGAGTGCGTCCTGGTGGTCGGCGTCAATGATTTCCTGTGCCACTTCTGCATCGCCGAATTCCTCAATCTGTTTCGCACATTCATCATCGAATACATCGGAAAGCCGTTTGTAGAAAATCAGGGGTAAGATGAAATCCTTGAATTTCGGGGCATCGGTCGTCCCTCGAATGACACAGGCAGCGTCCCATAGCCATGTTTCAAGGGTGGATATGTCTAATTGTTCCTCATCTGGGGAGGAAAACGGAATTGTGGTTTGTGTTGCAGCTGCGGTGGTGTTGTTTTTTGGCAATGGTTATGCTCCTACGGAAGATGTGAAATTAAAAAGATGTTGATGGTTTTCCGTGTGTCGCAGCTTGATTTTGGGCTCACTCGGATTTCCATATAATGTAAGGCTTATGCGGTTGAACCCTTGAAGCTAATACCAGAAAAGGTGGCGCAACAGTGTCTAGTATTCTCTTGCGCTAGGGGCACGGTATACTCGGCGATTCATCGCCGGTAAGGATGCCTCTCAACGCCCGATAAGATTAGGATTCAAAGCAACCGGGGCTTGGAATCGGGCAAGTTGAAAATTCCGATTTATCGGGAACGCCCGACCTACGGGTGTGATGTGTTTTGCAGGCAAAATTATATCATTACTGTTTCCCAAAGTCAAATGCCCGACCTACGGGTGTGATGTATTTTGATATACATGTCGCCCTACTAGGGCTTTAGGGGATTTGGGGTGGTGGTATTCTATACACATACCCCCCGCTGGGAATTCAAAACTGGGGCGTGGAGATTGGACGAATTTTCCTTCCATAGACATATCGCTCCTCTGGACCGAAGAACGAGAAAATCAGCCCTCGCAGCCGAGCGGGGCTGATAAATGGAGCGAAAGGTTAAGACTTGACGGGCGGGGTGATCCCACCTCTACAAGAGAACTGATGGATTTTCAATATCTGGGTTCTGGTGATATTTAACAAGTTAAACAAACGACTTCGGGCTTCTGTAGTCAATTTTCTAAAATCGAAAATATCGAAAGCTCATGTAACATGAGCCCCTACTTATTCCCTTCCACATTTCTATTGTCTGAGAATCGGATCTGTGCTATTATGAACGAGTTTATAATCACGACGAAAGGACGCCTTCTATGAAAATCACCGAGATTGAACCAATCCTCCTGCAAGTTCCTTACGAAGAACGCATTCGCAAGCAATTTTATCATTTTGGACTGGACGAACGGGTGACGGTCTATAAATTTCATACAGATACCGGCTTAATCGGACTGGGAGAAAACCCCGGTCCCCCCTTTGAGCAGGAGCTCCTCGACCCATACATCGGCACGAATCCGTTCGATCACCTCATGGGACAGGGGCGGTTCAACCTCGACATGGCTTGCTACGACCTGATGGGCAAATATTTGGACCTGCCCGCATGGAAGCTGATGGGGCAACAGGTGCGTCAATGGGTGTCAATGGGTTGGTGGATGCCGTCCATGTCTCCCGAAGATAGTGCCGCTGAAGTTCAGGTAGCCGCTGAACGCGGGTATCGCGGGCTTAAATGCAAAGCTAGAGCATTTTATGACATCGTCGAGCAATCACGGGCAATGCAGGCGGTCGCACCGCCGGATTTTCGTGTGGAGTTCGACTTTAATGGCGCATTGACCAACGTGGAGAAAGCCCTGCCCATCCTGCGAGAATTGGAGAAGATTCCTATAGTCAAGGGTGTGGAAGAGCCAATTTTCGCCTATGACGTTGAAGGATGGCGTCGGCTGCATCAGGAGATTCGCATCCCATTCTACCTGCACGGTGTCGGTGTCATCCAAGAAGGGGCGTCGCGTCAACCTTCAGGACCTTGGATCGGGCTTCGCTCCGGCGATTTCGATGGGGCCCTCTGCAGCCATGAATCACTCAAAAGCGCATTGGCGTCCAGTTGGGCTTTTGCCGCTGCAAACACGCCAATCCTGTTACAGTACGTCGGCACCGGTATAACCGCAGCGTTAGCCTGTCATCTGGGTGCAGTCATGCCGACTGCGACGTTGCCAGGCGTGACAGCGAGCCATACCTACGAAGATGACCTGATTACGCAAGGCCACACGGTTCAGCGGGGGTTCATGAAAGTTCCAGAGGGACCAGGACTGGGCGTGGAATTAGATGAAGATGCCATCAACCGTTATTCTCAAACGTCTGCCCCGGAGTGGCTGCGACATATCTCCGTCGTTACGCTCCCCGGCGGTGTCAAGCACTACTACCAAAGCCTACAGCAAGCGGAACGCCTGATGAAGCAGGGCGTAGACGAATCTTTCGCGCCCGGCGTCAGGTTAGACGAATGGGAGGACGATGGCAGCGAAAGGTTCGATGGCCTCTGGCAGCGGCTCCATGAGACTGACTGGCCCATTTGGGAAATCTAAATCTAGACATATTGCTTTGAATTCCGATCCTATCGGGGCTCCCTATGTCGCCCCCCTTCGTAGGCACAGTTTCCTAATCTGTAATGGTCGCTCAGAGCCTGCCCTCCCTGAAATCGGGGTTGCCCAAACTGCCAAATACACTAACATAGGCCTTCTGTCAGTCGATTTGCCAAAATCGACAATACCTAGGCTATAGAATACTAGACGCTATGGGGCGACAATCCTGGCTTAATCCGCTCGGGACATTGCACTATAGTCCGGGGTTTTGTCGAGATATGAGTCTCGACTGACAGCCTAACCCTAGAACTATTGCCAATAACTGGTAACACTAGTAGGAGTTACGCACTTCAGTAGGGAACCTCGATCGGTGTTCCCTATGGATTCCTTATGGAGTCTCTGCTGTAGTTGCCCAATTCATCGCCGAACGACAAGGCATTGAGCATTCAACCGCGTAAGTCCTACCTACGATTAATATACAAAAATGAGGGAAAACAAATGATGAGAAAGCTGGGACAGCTCCTTGCACTTATCCTGCTGATTTCATGGCGGCTTTCGCAACCTGTATATGCGGATTCCGGTGTGACTAACCCGCAGACTACCACTGGAGAAGGACTGCCGGGTCTCGAATCCATAGCGGACCTAGATCGGCAAGCAAGCCTCCACTTTGCCATTATGAGCGACAACAAGGGGGACTCCCCTCTCAGTAGTGTGGAATTTGCCCGGATGACCGCTTGGATAAAGGAGGGAAATCCCGCCTTTGTGATAGGCTTGGGCGATCATGTCAAATACCGCTGGGAAAATACCTTTATCCCTTGGATACAATCCGAGCCGTGGTGGCGTGAGCACTTCTACCCCAACGTTGCGGACGGTGAGAACGAATACTACAGTCCGACCCACAAACAATCGGATTATGGCGCGGGCGCGCCGATACTCGATCTGGTAGTGCTAGAAGCCCATGCAAGCGTTATCCGTCCGAACAAATCGGAATACTACGCCCAAATTTCGGTCAGCGATTACACCGTTCACCTGATTCAGATGCACTTCTCAGATCAGCCAGAGGACGCAGCAGTAGCATTTCCGGAAAGTAGCCGAGTGTGGATGATGGAAACCCTCAAAGGCATCGAAAAAGGGGATAAGGACCTGATTATAGTAGCGGCGCATTCGCGGGCGGGATCGTGGGACATGGTGCTTTCTCCAAAACGACGCCAATTCTTGCTCAACAAGGTGGATCTGGTTCTCTCTGCCACAACCCACAGATTTGAGGCATGGGTGCCGGAGGGGTTTGAGGCAGGAGATGCTGTTTGCATCAACACTGGAGCAGTGAACTACCCTGGCCCCATGACTCCCAACGGCTACGTCGAAATCCACGTCCTCGAATCGGCAGGCGTTGTGGGACAGTACATAGATCTCACGCAAACACACCGTCGTCTCCAGCGGGGGCGTTTTGCTTGGATTAAATCTAAAGATGGACCGATGCGCCATCGCAACCTCCGCCCGCCCGCCGCCGATGAGACCGGTGCGGAGCCAATTGTCACTCTCAGTGAGCCGCTCGATGCAAAGCAAATCGAGGGGGCACTCGCACTGCTGATTAAAGAAAAAACAGGGGTGAACTTCGCCCTAGTGGGTGCAAGGAAGGGCCTCAATAAGGGTCCCGTAACGCGAGAGGCAGCGTGGCGGGTCTTTGGGAAAAACACCAATATTCGGATCGTCCGCATCCCGATGTCAAAAGTGCTACCCATCCTTGGATTTCTGCAAAAAACTGAGATTACCTCACAGGCTGCCGCTATTCGCGTCGCAGCACCGCATCCCACAATGACGGGGATCATCACTGTGGCAGGTATCACGCATGAGGCTATCGAACCGCGAGCACTCGACGATAAAGGTTTGCGGCAAGTTGACCTCCTCGTGGAATGGCTCACCTCTCGATAAATCTATCAAAAAAGACCTCCCTATCGCAAAGGAGGATAGGTCCGTGGCAACTACACCGGAAGTCAGCAAAGATAGCGTTATTATACTCTACAAGGGTGGTCGACTGCCCACGTGGCACGATTTGACACCAGCGGAGCGAGATGCCTATCAGCAAGAGCATGTCGATCTGATGTTATCGGTTGCCAGCGAACACAGACTGATGCGTCTGGAAGGCTTTAAGCTGATGACACCGCAAAGGTCGTGGGAACGCTTCTGGGTTATCGAGTTTCCTACCCTAACGGGCGCAGAGGCGTGGATCGATACTGAAATGGCACCGCCCTATGGACGCTATGGATACTACGAATATTACACCGCACGGCATTGGGGGCGGGGCCACTTTTCCCAATGGGTGACTCGTCCTCCCAAACAGGTTGTGCCAGACGAAACAGATTCGCACCGGGTCCCCATACTTGACGTGGACAGGAACAGCGTCGTTGTCCTACTTTTCGGGCGTTGGCAACCAGAGGCGAGCGAGGCAACGCCGGAGGCGCGGGATGATGCCGAACATATTGAGCGAATGCAGTCAGTCGCTCGTGAACACGGGTTGATGCGCTTAGAAGCGTTCAAGCTGATGGGAGCGCAAGAGGCATGGCATCGGGCATGGGTAATTGAGTTTCCGACTTTGGCGGGAGCGGAGGCGTGGATTGATGCCGAAGTGCTTCCTCCCCACGGTCGCTATTCTGCCAAGACCTTTTATCTGGCACGCAGGTGGGCACCGCATTATTTCGCAGGTTGGGTGCAATACGCCCAAACCTAATTGGTTCATTGGTTCACTAGTACATTAGAATGAACTCTTGAACTCAATAGCAAGGAGGAACTTTAATGGATTTAACCGATAAAATTGCAATTGTGACAGGCGCGGGCCAGGGAATCGGTCGGGCGATTGCGCTGCGGCTCGCAGGTGCCGGCGCAACGGTTGGCGTAGTCGAGCTGAACCGTAAGGCAGGTGAAACGGTTGCAAAAGAAATTGAGGCGTTGGGACGTAAATCGCTCGTCATTGAGACGGATGTCTCAAAACTAGATCAGGTACAACGGATGGCGCAGCAAACGTTGGAAACCTTTAGCCAGATTGACATTCTGGTAAATAACGCCGGAATTGCTGGGAAAACCGCGCCGTTGCCAGATTTGGATGAATCGGATTGGGATGCGGTTCTGGATGTGAATCTGAAGGGCGTTTTTCTCTGCTGCAAAGCGGTAATTGACCACATGATTGAGCGGCAGTACGGCAAGATTGTCAGTGTCGCCTCGATTGCTGGCAAGGAGGGCAATCCAACGCTCATCCCGTATTCGGCGTCCAAAGCAGGCGTCATCTGCCTGACGAAAGCCTTGGCGAAAGAAGTCACTGAGTACGGCATAAACGTCAACTGCGTTTCACCAGCGGTCATTGAGACTCCGATTCTGGAACAGGTGTCGCAGTCAACTATCGATTATATGGTCAGCAAGATTCCGCTGGGACGGGTTGGAAAACCCGAGGAGGTCGCAGCGGTGGTGCATTTCCTAGCATCGGACGATGCCAGCTTTGTGACCGGGCAGTGTTACGATGTCAGCGGCGGCAGGGCAACATATTGAAACAGAGTATGAAACGTGAAGTCCCGATGCCGTTGCGTTGGAACGACGCTAACGAAATCGGAGGGACGGGACGAGAGGGTGGGTGAACGAGGGAGCGTAGGGGGTCCTGTTTCCTCACACTCTCTTGCTCGTTTCTTCGTGGATTCACGGTAATGTCAATAATTTGTCGGTTGTGCTTGCTCGCCTCAACTGTAGGTCAAGATTCATATCTCGACAAACTCCCCGGACTATAGCGCAATGCCCTGGGCCGATTGAGCCGGGATTGTAGCATTATAGTATCCGGTATTCTGTGGCGCAACAGTGTCTGGTATCCTATAAGACAATGTTGTAGGTATTTTCGCTTTTGGAAAATCAACCTACAAATTGAAAACGATTGAAACAGAAACATCACACAGAGATAGTCAGGCAGCCCCAAATTGCTATCGCGGTCTAATCGTCAAGGGTAAACCGAAATTTAATTCGTATCCGTTTAGGGATGGCCTCTGTGCCACGCTTGGCTGGGGTAAAGCGTGATTTTTTTAGGGCTTCAACCGCCGCCTCATCGCAGCCAAATCCTAACGGTTGCACCACCTTAATGTCCTTTGCCCTTCCGTCCACGCCGATAGTCGCCTCAAGTTCAACAACGCCTTCCAGTGCAGCGCGTTTTGCAGGTTCAGGGTACTTTGGCTCAACCCTTCTGAGGAAGCGAGGTTTTTGTTCGACCTCCACCAACCCCTCTGCCTCAATGGTGCGGCCACCGAGGCCGGCATCGGAAATACCTATTTCACTATCTTCCGGGGCAATCGACGTGGAGCGTTCGATTTTGAGCTCCAGTGCTTCCGTCGGAATTTCTGCGCGCTGCTGCTCGACCTGAATGTTACCGAGCCCTTCGGGTATTGCAACACCACCAGCGGTTGGCCCCGCCCCTGCATCAACGAGATCATCCTCCGGTGTATAAAATCGTGCCTCCTCCGTTGGGATTTCCACAGCTGCCGGCGTTGACCGCGGTACACGCTGTGCCTGAATTTTCAATGATTTGGCTGGTGCCGCGGGTTTTATAGGAGATCGGCGCCTTATAACCCGGGGTTCACGAATTGGATTCACGAAGGCCAGGGAGACAGACTCGTTTTCGGGGATATACTCTTGAACGACGTAGAGGGTCAGCAGAAAGGCCGCAAAGAGATGGAGGCCGAGCGAGACGGGCCATGCAAAGTGCCGGGTGACAAAGGTCCGCTTGCGTTTTGCCGTACCAATCGCTTCTAGAGAAGCAATAGCCTCTTGCTGTTTATAATCGAGTGAAACGCGCTTCAACGGAGCGGCAGCCGGCAGGCCCGCTGCCAACCGCTTTCGGCGTTGGATGGCTTTCTTGCGCCGATCTTGCTTGGCTGTAAGGTATTCAGAAAGTTTGCTATTTCGGCTATTCATAGCTGTTTTTGCGGACGGGGCCGGAAGTTTAGGCACCGCAGGCGTTTACCTCCTCCCATATCTTCCATCCTTCCTTTCATTTTTGCTGTTGGTGGAAAGAGAACAGGGAAATTAATTCTTTGACAGTCATCAACAACCTACCCTGATTCTGCCGGTTCGATTCGTTGCTGCGATTCCGCTTCAGCCGAAATCTGTTGCCAGTCCCAAAGTTGCGGGATATACTCGACGTTTGCCCACATTTCTGCCTGATCCGCATAGTGTGGGCTGCCGGGGTGCCCTGATGCACCCAACGGCACAATCCACCGTGAATTGGTCCAGTCTGACGGATCGTGGATATAACGATTGACGGACATGCCTGTGGCGATGAATTCGTTGTGGAGGGCATAACTCCCAGCAAGCGGTGTGTCGCCATCCCCATGCGTCGGGATCGACGGGGGATTTAGCAGGTCGGCAAACTCTGGAAACACCACCGAAAGCGGGTGTTGTGGGTGTGTGTGATGGAGCTCCCCCCACTGCCACTTGAACATATTATCACCGAGCTGTTCTTTGAGGTCCGCAACAGCAAGCCGGAGTGCGGAAGCCAGCACATCGGACCAATCGTATCTGGGCGGTAGCAAGAAGAAGATGTGCTCCCCCTCAAGTGCCAGGTTCATTTCCACTACGATCTGCCGGACATGGGCATCACTTCCCGCAGCACCTGAAAATACCTCCTCCGCCATATCTTCCATCAGATAATCGAGTAGAAATTCGATGACATGTGTTTTGGTCTTGGCATAAATCAACGGTTGGGTTTGGTCGCGATCCATGCTATAGCCCCACGCTCGTAGCAGCCCCAGGGCTTCCGCCGAATCTTCGTCAAGCGGTGTGACGCGGACTAACGCTTCTGTGAAGATACGCGCCGGATTTGAGATTCGTTCGGCGTGAATACGCGCCATATCGTCAATAGTTGCGGTCCCCGGTTCAAGCGAAAGAATCTGCGCTTGAACCCGTCGAGCGCGATACTCAGGTGTGAAAGACAGTCCCACATAGTAGGGGTAGTCGTAATCGGCAACACGTTGGTTGCAAGTGATTACATAATCGGTGTCGGGGTTGATAGCTTTTGGCAGTTCGTCGTGGGGGATGTAGCCATTCCACTCATATTCGCCCGTCCAACCCGGCACCGCTCGCCAACCGTTTGATTCGGGCCGAATCGGGATTTTGCCCTCGTGCAGGTAGCCAAAATTCCCGTGCACATCACCGACAGCGTAGTTATTTACACGATCTGTCCAGTTGCGAAATGCCTCATGCAATTCATCTACGGACTTCGCTTGCATGGCGTCGCGTGCGGCATCAACCCACGGGGATCCGGCAATTAATCCCGGATCACTGATTGATATGGCCATCCCCGATGCGGGATCACCGGCGACAACGGGACCGTGGTGGGTAATCGTCACCTCCAGCGGCACTGCGTCGGCACCACGCACCTCAATTGTTTCGTTAAGCACTTCCGCAGGTCTCCACTCCTCCTTGAACAGATACTCACGACTATTTGGCCCCTCACGGAAGCGTTCAATAAAGAGGTCCTGTGTATCCGCGCCGCCATGCGTCATCCCCCACGCTACATACTCGTTGTGGCAGAAGTGGAGCGCTCCCGGCATCCCCGGCACAGCGTGACCGATAACCGTAAATTCAGGACACGATAGGTGGACTTGGTAGTAAACGCTCGGTGTATCAAGGGCGCGATGCGAGTCACCCCCCACCAGTGGCAACCCCGATTCGGTCAGTTCACCGGAAATCGACCAGCCATTTGACCCCGCATCCACCTCATCAAGCCAGTTCGCCGCTTTAGCGGCCTCGCTCAGTTCATCAAGCCCTTCAAGGGAGGGGCCTTCATAAGTTTCGCCCGGCGGCACAGTGAGCAGGTGACCACTCGGGTATCCCCTCATGAGTTCAGCGAGTCTATCGGGGCCGAGTGCCTTTACCAAGCGCATCCGGTAAAGCTTCGGTTCAAACGTTCCCAAGAGGGTATTGCGTATCTTGTAGACAGCGAGACAGTGCCAATTCTCCCAGCGTTCAGGGATTTGGTCAAGGATTGTGTATTCAATAGGCAGGGTTTGAGCTGTGTCAAGGAAGGCGTTCACACCAGCGGTGTAGGCATCAATCATCACCTTCGCTTCAGGGCTAGCGATTTCGTAGTCGAGTTTCGCGGTGCGCCCCATTCCCGCCGCTCGCAACAGCCGGTCTTGAAGGACGCCACTACCCCCAGCGAACTCCGCCCATCTGCCGAGTGCCCGATGTCGATCAAAATCCATGTGCCATAGCCGGTCCTGCGCGGTAGCAAAACCTTGTGCAAAAAATAGGTCGTTTTCGTTCTCCGCCTTGATGTGAGGAATGCCCCATCTGTCCCGATACACATCAACGGGGTTGTGGAGTCCCGAAAAGCGCATCGTGGTGGTGATATCAGGTAGGGCAGCTTTCAGGTCCGTTTCTGTAATTTTCACTGACATTGCTTTCTTATCCCACAGAGATTCCATCGATACGATAAATTACGATAAATAATGTATACCCTGCATCAATTCAATCAATAAACGAATAAAAATGTGCATGGGACAACATTTCAATGAACGAATGATCCAATGTACCAAAATCTTAAAAAGATGGAGGTGGCGGGACACGTTAATCCTCAGGTTTCCCAGAGGCGTGGACTATATCTTCATCCACCAAAATGATGGAGCCTAGCGTGTTATAGGAGACATAGATTTGTCGCTGACATTATCTCCTATCATTACAGTCTCTACAGGACCATGCAATCCCTCGGTGTTGCCATAAGATGTCGCCATCTCTTAGATTTCACCGATGTAAGCCAGGTTTAATCGAGGAGGTTGCCCTCCAAGTCGACCAAACTGATCGAACCCGCGTCCGAGAGCATTTCAATAAAGGCTACTACATGCTTAGCATAAATTTTGGTGTTTCGTCCACAGGACTCCCTTATGCCGGATTCGCCGCGGACTATCTCAAGTTATGTCTCGCGCCATGCCCCTTGAGAACAAGTAAGGCGCACAGCCCGTTTGTTGACGTCGGGCTAACTCGACGGGACCGCAAATTAGCCGGACGAGCCGCTTTATTAAGCAGCTAGAGCCAATTCTTCATCGGCAATTAAATTGTTTCCGCCTGTTTAACGAGGCCTGCGGAGACCTCGACATGCAACCTTTATATCATCTACTTCCGTCGAAACCTTTTCACCCCCGTATTAATTAGGTAATCCTCCCTATTTTTATTGGTTCAACAACTCGATAATCCTGCCAACGCCTAGACAAAGTATACCAAAAGTGGTAGAAAAGCATTATACTAAACGCTATTACAATCCCGAGGTCTATTAGTAGTCTACCGATTATGCGTAATGCCTTAGCTATAGGTTCATTGTCTGCGCCTTCGCCACTAATGCTTTTTGCTAATTCGGGAACAGAATTACTTGCCCTGCAGTTTTTGCATTCGGCAGCCTCACCAACTTTCAAGAACCTAACGACAATGTCTTCGCCACAGTTTCTACGCTGAAATTTCAAAGCCATAATTGTTTTTGTGCTTGTTCCTACACTTATAATCGGTATATGCAGATGCTATCTCATATACGATTGGATCGCTCGTTGATCTACTTCCCTTCGCATATCTTCGCGCTTATCGTAATCGTGTTTACCACGCGCCACCGCAATTTCGACCTTTACTTTACCATTACTGAAATAAGCCTTCGTCGGCACAATCGTCATGCCAGTGGGTCGGGTTTTTCCTTCGATTCGCTTAATCTCGCGATGGTTCAGCAGGAGTTTCCGTTTGCGCTTCGGCTCATGATTCTCTCGACTACCTTGCTCGTAAGGGCCGATGTGGGCATCAACTAAAAAAACTTCGCCTGCCTCAACGCGAGCGTAGCTATCGGTCAAATTCATCCTACCCGCACGAATCGCCTTCACTTCCGTTCCCTGAAGCACCAGCCCAGCCTCGAAACGATCCATCAAGTGATAATCGTACCGCGCTTTCTTATTCCTAGCAACCGGACCTGTGGTCTCAACAGACTTCGCAGCTTTCATAATCTATGAATTATAGCACAAATACGAAAGTGGTGCAAGGACAAAAAGGCTTGATTATTCTTCCCATCCATTGTAGAGTTATAGGCCACATCTGAAACGTGAATGAACCAAAGTAGCAGACATACTCCCTATGCCGTAACCATAGGCGAACCAAATATAACAGGAGAAATAGATGATGAGATCCAAAGATAAAATTCAAACGGGATGGGAGGGGCGTTTCTACGAAGATTTTGAAGTCGGGGATGTCTATCGAAGCAGGTTTGGACACACCGTTACGGAAGCCGATAACGCATTGTTCACCCAACTCACCCACAACACTAACCCACTGCATTTTGACCAACACTACGCCCAACAGACAAAGTGGGGGAAAATCCTAGTCAACAGCACCTTCACGCTGGCACTGATCACCGGCATGAGCGTTCCAGATGTCAGCGAAAACGCAATGGCAAATCTAGGATGGGAGGGGGTCAAGCTCCCGAACCCTGTCTTTATAGGGGATACCCTATACTGCGAAACAGAGGTCATATCGAAGCGAGAATCGAATTCATATCCCGAAGCCGGTATCGTCAGGGTCCGCTCACGCGGCATTAATCAGGACGGAACAGTAGTGATCGACCTCGTGCGGGCAATCATGGTCTACAAACGGGACAGTGCTCCTAAAAAGGACCTTTTCCCTGAAATAGCTGAGGAGTGCTTATAAAGGAGTAGGCACGATCCGCGTGCCCTAAACCCCACAACCGTTATGGCACATGGCTTGACTAACACCCAACTGCCATTAAACCCCCAACCCGAATGGGAAAAACAAAATAGAGCGGCTGCCTTTCAACAACACAGTCTTATAGATAGATACAGTGCCCAATACCATCGTGGCACGGGTTTGCTAACCTACGAAGCGACAACAGTATACTCGTAGGTCGAGATTCACATATAGACGAAACATTAATGTCCTTACCAGTTAGGAGAGTTTACGCAGAATCAAATCCTGCAATCCAAGTAGAATGCTTGGTATGTTTCATTGGTGCCGTTCAACCCAACCTACGTACTGATCTATAACTCGTAGGTCGGACTTCCTAGCCCGACTCCCACAACCCCAAGGGAGCAACATATATAGCTCGCCAGTTCAATGAACCAGTGAACTAAAATAAAGGAAAATTAGATGATAGAAGCGCAGAGAAATACTGATGCTCGCCTACCTCTGCAGGGGGTGCGGATTCTTTCGGTCGAACAGTTCGGCGCAGGACCCTGGGGGACAATGATGCTTGCAGATCTAGGCGCAGAGATTCTCAAAATTGAAAACCCCCAAACAGGTGGAGACGTGGCGCGTTATGTTCCCCCCTACACTGTTGAAAGCGATAGCGTCTATTTTCAGAGCTTCAACCGAAACAAGAAGAGCATCACCCTGAATCTGCAACACCCCGACACAACTGAAGTCTTCCACCGACTAGTATCCATTTCGGATGGCGTTTTTAACAACCTGCGGGGTGATCTACCCCGCAAACTCGGCTTGGACTACGCAGCCCTCGGAAAGGTGAAACCGTCAATTGTCTGCTGTTCCCTTTCCGCCTTTGGACGTAACGGCTCCCGTGCTGCGGAACCGGGGTACGACTACCTGATGCAAGGATACGCCGGCTGGATGAGCATAACAGGTGAACCCGATACCCCACCACAGAAGACAGGACTATCGCTGGTTGACCTGAGCGCAGGCGTGATGGCAGTACTCGGCTTGATGTGTGCCATTCTACGGGCGCGGGACACCGGTTTGGGGTGCGATGTCGATGTGAGCCTGTTTGACACCGCCCTATCCCAATTAGGCTATGTTGGGGCTTGGTATCTGACCAAGGGGTATCAACCGCAACGGATGCCAGATTCCTCACATCCATCTCAAGTGCCGTTTCAGGTGATGCCCACAAAGGATAGCTGGATTGTCGTGGTGTGTGCAAAGCAGAAGTTCTACCAAAGTTTGGTGCGGCTTTTAGGCGCCCCCGAACTCGCTGACGACCCGCGCTTTCGGGGGTTTGCGGATCGACTGAAGAATCGTGAAACGCTGGTGCCAATCTTGAAAGACCTATTTCGTCGCCGGACAACCGCCGATTGGTTGAATCTGCTCAAAGGTGAAGTGCCATGTGCCCCTGTGAACACCGTCGTGGAAGCATTCCGGGACCCACAGGTAGCTGAAGATGAGATGGTGCTTGAGATCCCACATCCGGAATTTGGCGTTACCCGTCAGGTGGCGAGCCCGATTAAAATCAGCGACTCCAAAACTGAACATCGCTGTGGACCAAAGCTGGGCGAACATACAGATGAAGTGCTCAGGGATAACCTCAACATGTCGCCCCAAGAGATTGAGAAACTTCGCCGGAAGGGAGCTCTGTAGGTTCAACAAACCCATGAACTAATAAACCAATGAACTATAATGAACGGAGCCATAATACCATGACTATCGACACAACAAAAACTGAATATCAATCCCTACCCACGTTTGAACCCCGTGGCGAGCGAAGACTGATCTACACAAGCGATCCATCGAACCTGGCATTCTATCAGGTGGGACAACAGGTCGCTCACAGCCCCGATGCATTCACAGCGCGGGCGGACCCCGCCCGGCGGGAGGATTTGGTCAAATGGGTGGACAACCTCGCACATCACAGCGTGGACACCTACGCACAAGCCATCTACGCACAGGGATGGACGGTCTTTTTCCGTTCCGATCGGTTTGAGTATGACGCAAGACCCCAGCATCAACGTTTCGTCTCCATGATGGATACCGGTATCACACCGTTGGAGGTACTGATCGAACAAACACACAAGCGAGGTATGGCCTTCATCGCAAAGTTTCGTATGAACGACCGCCACGGCAACGGAGATCAGGGTGCGCGATTCATACTGGACAACCCGTCGTGGCAGCTGGAGGAATTTCCGGGCGGTCAGGACTTTAGCTTTGAACCTGTGCGGGATTACGTTTTCTCCGTCGCCGATGAAGTGGTAGAACGGTTCGACGTTGACGGTTTGTTGTTCAACTATATCCGGCATGGACACTGCTTTCCTACCGACGTTGCCCTCGACCGTCAGCCGGTGATGACAGGCTTCTTGCGGCGGGTACGCGAGATGTTGGATCGGCGAGGTGCACAGCAGCGGAAAAACCTGACGCTGGGGGTGATGATTCCACAAAAATTGGAGGAGTGCCATAACTTGGGCTTCGACATCCCCACATGGATTCGGGAAGGGCTCATCGACTACATCTGTCCCTGTGACTTCGGCCACCCCGATTTCAACGCACCCTACGAGGAGTTCAGCCAATTGACACGCGGATCAGATTGTCTGTTGTACCCCACACTGAGTCCCATGCTGTGCCGTGGGGATGATACGACGCTGCTCAGACCTGAAAACTATCGAGCACTCGCACAAAATTTCTATGGCGCAGGTGCCGACGGCATTTCTGTTTTCAACTACCAATATCACTGGGCGCGAAAGGGAGGCACCGCTCGCTATCCGGGCCCCGTCGAAGGCTATCCGCTCTCATTGAGCTATCTGCGCGATCTACGCGACCCTAAAACCATCGTGAGCCGGACGCGTCACTACCGCTACCATTCCCTATGGGGGGGCACAGCACCCACCGGAGCCCTGAAGGACGACAAGATAACCCTCACCCGCGAGATCGACTCAAGTTACTCTGAATCCCAATCTTATCGGGACAGAGAATACCGTTTCCGCCTCTGTGAGGGATGCACACAGGGGATACACGCCGTCCTGTACTTCAGCGCGCTGGGGCTGCTCCCCAAAGATGAAATCGCCGTTGAACTTAACGGAACTGAAATCCAAGACCTTCAGCGCGTCTTCCACTCAGAGGGCCGATTGGAGAGGTTCGGACGACCACTGTCGCCGTTTTCAAGCGTGTGGTTCAACCTAAATCAGGATTTGCTTAACAACGGGGACAATCATCTAAAGGTAGGACTCACACACAGCGCCATCCATACAAACAACGAGGTTATCATTGATGAAGTTGAAGTGGTGGTAATGCCTGCATAACTTTCTTATGAAGCGTCAACCCGTTTTCGGTTCCTATTTTTTCAGGAACCGTGCTATAATCTTATTAGCCAAATCTACCACTGAGTTCAATAGGTTGGGCTGAACGGTTAAAAGCGAATCCCTATCAAACACAATAGAGTGGCTGCCTTTCAACAACACTGTCCTATAGATAGAGACAGTGAAACCCAACACCATCGTGGCACGGGTTTGCTAACCTACGAAGCGACAACAGTATACCCGTAGGTCAAGATTCACATATCAACAAAACATCCGGACTATAGCGTAATGTTCTAGGTATCTTTGATTTTGGCAAATCGACAGACTGAGCCCATTACCAGTTGGGAGAACTGCGGTCAGTTTTAACAAAAGTCTGTAATGACTTATTGCGTTTGAACAAATTGGAGGTCAATACAAATGGAAATGAGAAGTTGGTTACAATCCCCCTCAAGTCTCACACACGGCAACATCATCAGGCGAGAAATCTTCTCCAAGAAAAGCTCCGATGACCCCCACAAACCGGGAGCAATCCTCAACTACATTGATAGCTTCGCCCGGTGCTATCTTGAGCCGCGAATCGCGTCGATACCAACGGTTTTCGACGATCGGCAACTGATCTTCTACATCGTTGATGGAAATGGCATTTTTAGGGGGGGCGACCTCAAGCAGGAAGTCTGCGAAGGAGATGGTATCATCGTCCCGCCGGGGACCACACATGTTCTAATAAATGAGGCAGAGGAGCCCTTAGAATTCCTGATCTTGGAAGAGACCACCGCCGACGCCGAAGGAACGCCACGAGAAGATGTACTCATCAGAAACTACCGGGAAAACCCACTCAGTCAGGGACATTGGACCCATCTCGTCCACCCTATTTTCGGAGTAGATGACGGACTTGCGAAACTGCACTCCGTCCTGATGGTCACAATTGATGCGATGCAGACCCCTGATACCCATGGACATGCTGACGATATGGATGAGGTATGGTATATGCTAGAGGGAAACGGCATCCATGTGGTGAGCCAGAACGTTTATCGACAACATCCGGGCGATGCGGTCTCCGTTGCACCGTCAAAGCCAGGGCATACCCTTATCAACGATACAACCGAACCCCTCAAGACGTTCTACTTTGCCCGTTACACTCGGTAACCCAATAAGAGGAGCAAACGAATGGCTACGCTAAAAGCGGGTGCTGCACAAACCAACATCACGCCGCCGCTCGGCGCATACCTTGCCGGTTCACTAAAGGCCCGCCATGCGACCGAAATCCACGACGAACTCCATGCCAAGGCACTAGTAATTGAGGACGGGACTACGCAACTCGCTTTTGTCATCTGCGATGTTATCTGTATGCCCCGCGAAACATGCAACGCTGCCAAAGCCATGATTGCGGAACGGGTTGGGATTCCGGGCGAGGGGGTGTTGATTGCGGGGACCCATACGCACTCCGCTCCCGCGATGAAGCCGGGGTTTGAAACTGTTCCCGACCAAGGCTACCTCGACTTCTTTTCGACGCGCGTTGCTGACGCCGTTCAGTTGGCGGCAGGACGAGCGCAGCCAGCGAGACTCGGTTACGGCGTCGGGACAGAACCGCGCTGTGTGTTCAATCGGCGGTTTCGCATGAAGGATGGCACGGTGAAGATGAATCCGGGGTATAACAACCCCGATATCGTTGAACCCGTTGGCCCTACTGATCCGGACATCGCCGCGCTTTTCGTTGAGTCAGTTGATGGTCAACCAATAGCCGTCCTCGCCAACTACGCCCTGCACTATGTCGGTGCGCCGGGGCACATGATCTCGGCAGACTATTTCGGACTGTTTGCCGAAGAACTTCAGCGGACAGCAGGCGCGGAATTTGTTGCGATGCTCTCCAACGGTTGTTCCGGCGACATCAATAACATCGATGTCCATCATCCACCGACGGATCGACGCCCCTTTGCCCAAACACGGAAGGTTGCTCGGATAGTGGCGGCAGAAGTGTGGCGGACGTGGCAACTGGCACCGATGCGCGATGACGCGGGGCTTTCAGCGGCGCAGATGGAAATTACGTGCGGTATACGGAAACCGACCAGTGCAGAGCTTGCCAAGTATGAAGCAAAATGGGCAAACGCAAGCGATGATCCGACTGTCGATGAACTCTACGCCCGCGAGCGCATTCTAGTCAACGACTGGGAAGATACTCGCACAACACCGATTCAAGCCTTCCGTATCGGAGATTGTGGGGTGGTTGCGTTGACGGGGGAAATCTTCTGTCAATTCGGCATCGATCTCAAGGCTGCCTCACCGTTCAACCCGACCTTTATCATCGAGCTTGCCAACGACTACACCGGCTATGTCCCAACCCCAATTGGACATGAACATGGTGGCTATGAAACATGGTTAGCGCGGAGCAGCTATCTCGCACTCGACGCCGGAGGGCAGATGGTCGACGCAGCGTTACAGCTACTGAACGGTTTCAGCACCTCTTGACACGGCAACCCAAATACACAAAAACCCCAACAGCACAACAGAAATACCCTCTCTAGAGGAGTGCAATGTATATGAGGGGGGCTCTCTGTGGGAGTGGCTTTCTTGCTACGATTTGCCCTCCATAGGCGTCTATGTTTGCACAGGCTCTTGGCGGAATTATGAGCACCCCTGGTGTAACTGGCGGTGGAAGATTGAGCCGTTCTTGAAAGGTGTCAATGTCGCTTGGCACGGATTGTTCGCAACCCTATCGGTTATGGGATGTTGGTTTGGGTGCGACTCAAGCAAGTTGTCTATCAGACAGACCAAACCATTTATCAAGTCAAACACAGTTTATTCTCCCAATACTTGAGACACCAATTGAAATCACCTGCTATTCAGATACAACTTGCTAAGTCCTATAATAGATCTTACATCTTGGCAGAAACAGAGTTTTTTTGCAAGACTCTGTTTCTCTGACTAATAGGTAGGTTCTGTTAACATTTGACGAATTGAATTCATCTCCGCTCCGAGAATCTTCGATGGGCAGGCACAGGACCCGCCCCTACATTGGGTAGATTCTGCAAAATCGAAAATACTGAGAATATTTGCGCGATAAAATACCAGAGACTATGGGGCACCAGAATACTCAACACTGTTGTGCCCCACGATTGGTTCAATCCGCCCGGCACATTGCGCCAGAGTCCGGGGGTTTTGTCGAGATATGAATCTAGACCGACTTACAGCATTTGTGGAACTGGCGACAGCAAAATGTCAACACGCCCTAGCAACCTAAGTGAAGGGTGTGCATAATTGGAAACGGATTATAGCTGAATTTAGGCGAGGGCACCTGGGTCAATCGTAGGGGCTTGGTTTCCAAGCCAGACGGGTTGAGAAACCCACTCCCTACGCATGGAGAGGTGTAAAAAAATAAACACATCAAAACCTCTTTATGAGCACTCCTTACCTAAGTTAGGAATACCAGAAAGGCAAAACATGACTCAATACAAAATTGCAGTTATTCGAGGAGACGGGATTGGGATCGAGGTGATGGAAGAGGGGCTCAAGATACTCAACGCCATCGCCGACAGGTATGACATCGAATGGGACTTTGTCGAGTTTCCTTGGGGTTCAGACTACTACTTCAAGCATGGGCACATGATGCCAACCGATGCCCTCGATACGTTGGCAGAGTTTGACCAGATCTATCTTGGCGCGGTCGGGCACCCCGACATCCAAGACCATCTAACACTCAACGGGCTTTTGCTGCCTATTCGGCGCAGATTCGATCAGTACGTCTGCGAGCGACCAAGTGTTCTCTATCCCGGCATCAATGCACCGCTGAAAGGCAAAGGGGCGTGGGACATTGATCTGCTAGTGATACGGGAAAACACAGAGGGCGAGTATGCCAACGTCGGTGGATTTCAGTATCAAGGGTTCCCCGAAGAGATTGGTGTGCAGGTCGGTGTATTCACCCGCCACGGCAGCGAGCGCGTTATTACCTACGCCTTTGAGCAAGCGCGGGCGCGAAATAAGAAGCGCAAAGTTACTTCGGTCACCAAGTCGAACGCGCAAGGCTACGGCATGATTGTATGGGATACCGCCTTCGAGCGAGTGGCGACAAAGTATCCCGACATTGAGACGGAATCGTTGCTTGTGGACGCAGCATGTATGGATTTCGTCCGGAGACCAGAGGGCTTCGATGTGGTAGTTGCTAGCAACCTGTTTGGGGATATCCTCACGGACATCGGCGCGATTATCACCGGCAGCATGGGATTGGCCCCGAGCGGCAATATCGACCCACAACGCCGATTCCCGTCAATGTTCGAGCCGGTTCACGGCAGTGCACCGGATATTATGGGGCAAGGTATCGCCAACCCACTGGCGGCAATTACGTCCGGTTCAATGATGCTGCGCTTCGTCGGTGAGGTGGAGGCAGCGGACACCATAGACGCAGCCGTACTAAAGGTGGTCGAGAAGGGCAAAACCCTCCCGCCGGACCTCGGCGGTCAAGCCACAACCTCACAGGTCGGCAACGCTGTGGTGAATGCGCTTGCTTAATATCCTTTTCGTGGAAAAACCTCATTTTTGGCTTGACCTGTTAATTTTTTTCTGATATAATTACATCTATTAGTAATAGGAATTATTACTAATATGGCATTATGCACACCCCTCAGTTAGTATTTATTCCTTTGAAGTTGGTAGGCGTCAACTGGTGTAGGGAAGGCAGATTTGCGTTCCCACGCGTCCATTGATGGAGTCCTTGCTGTAGTTGCCCGATTTATCGGGCGTCAGGAGTTGTTATCTCTGGCAATGAATCACCGAGGATACCTGACTCTAGCGCAATAGAATACCTGACACTGTTGCGCCCCACGATTGGCTCAATCCACCCGGAACATTGCGCGAGAGTCCGGGGGTTTGCAACCAACGATAAGCATTGCGCGCCCTTGTCTGGTGTTGGGGTTGAGCGTTCAACTGCGTAAGTCCTATAAATAAAACCTATTATGCGTGCTAATGTGAAAGAATTAAGTGAAGGGCTCAGGCAGGAAGGCTATCGATTTACCCGTCAACGCCGGATTATTCTCGAAGAAGTGCGACGGCAGCAATATCACCCAAGCGCGAAAGAGGTTTATGATGCGGTGAAGGTCCGTCTGCCAAATATCAGCTTGGGCACTGTCTATCGGAGCCTCGGCGTTTTGGTCGAGCTCGGTTTAATCCTCAAGGTCGAGCACGGTGAATATGCCCGCTTTGACGCAAACCTCGCAGAGCATTACCACCTGATCTGTACTGATTGCGATCAGTTACTCGATGTTGACGCACCGCTCTCTGAACCGCTTAATACGCATCAGTTCAAAGCCAGAGGGTTTGAAGTTCAAGGATACAAACTAGAGCTATACGGCTTATGTCCAACATGTGCAATCAATCGAAGTTGACTTAAATCCAGTCTTTGGAAACAGTTCTATACCGGATTAGAACCGATGCTATTAGGTCAAGGCCATCGGGTGGATAGGGCTTCGAGTCGTGGGCGCGGATTTTCTAATCTGGGTTATCTGCAATCACACGGACATGGAGATCTTGAGTGGAAGCGTTGAAGGTACGCAAGGCCCAGGCAACCGACAGCGAATTTGTTTTTGCCGTAAAGAAGGCGGCATTCCGAGAATATGTGGAGCAAATCTGGGGGTGGGATGAGGCCTATCAAAGGGATTTGCACAATGGGCGATTCGCTTCACAGGATCTTCGCATCATCCAGTTTCACGGAACCGACGTCGGTTTCTTGTCAACATCTGCCACTCCCGACACCCTCAAGGTCAATCAGCTCTATATCCTGCCTGAGTACCAAGGAAGGGGAATCGGGTCGGCGTGTATGACCCGTATTATTTTTGAACAAAAACCTGTGACGCTTCAGGTGCTGAAGATTAACACCCGTGCTACCGCCTTCTACCAAAGACTAGGATTCACAATCATGGATGAAAACTCTACACACTTTCAGATGAAAAGACAACCTGAATAGACTGGTTAATTGATTGACTCAAAGAGAACAGGACGACGTAAACCGATGATACACTCGGTGATTTAATGGAAACTCCAAGCATCCTTATAATCGGCGATGAATCACGGGCCGGAACCTATATCCTGCGGATTCACCTCAAAAAGGGTGCTATCTTACGATTCGGACGGTTCAAGAAAGGGAAGTTGATTGCACTGCCCGCTGGTGAATACGCTTATGTCGGCTCCGCACTCGCAGAGAAGGGACCGACCACCTTGGCGCGGCGGCTCATTCGACACGCAACGCGGAGCGGTGATCAACACCCACATCCTATCCGCGAGACGATGCTCCGTCGATTTGCTGAACGCGGTTTGGGAAACGGGAATCTATTGCCACAACGGGGCAAAACCTTGCACTGGAACGTTGATTTCCTCTTAGATTTGCCATCGGTGGAGCTTGTGGGGCTCGTCGCAATTCGCTCACGTAAGCGATTGGAAGATAGACTCGCCAAGCAGCTAGAGGAAGACCCACATACGCAGATTATTGAGCGCGGCTTGGGGGCGAACGATGTGCCGGGCAATACCCACCTGTTGCACGTCAGTGCAACGGAGGCATGGTGGGCATCGCTCCCGGATCTGCTTGCCTGGGTTCATTGGTATATTAGATGAATTTTTGAACCAATGAACCCTCAAAGTAGGTTTCAAAAACAGGTGGGTCATGTAAAAAGAAAGTGCAAAAATACCCGGAATCTCGCGCAACGTGCATAACGGTGTCGGGTATGCCATAGCGCAACATACGAAGTATTTTCAACAGATCAAAAACCAGAGTCCAACACGATTGGTATTTGAGTCTGAGTTTTTTTTCGGAAAAACTCGGACTCTGTTGCACGATTGTTTAACATTAACCTTGATTGTTTAATCAAACTACCCTAACTACATAGAACACAATTGGAGGGAATATGAGCAGCGAAAGTAAATGTCCAGTGATGGGGCACTCTCACGGGCGGGGCACCATAGCGAACCAACGCTGGTGGCCGAATCAGTTGAACCTGAAGATACTCCACCAGAACTCACCCATGTCCAATCCTATGGGGGGGGATTTCAACTACGCCGAGGCGTTCCAGACACTTGACTTGGAAGCCCTGAAGCAAGACATCGATAAAGTGATGACGACGTCGCAGGAGTGGTGGCCGGCCGACTACGGTCACTATGGCCCTCTCTTCATTCGGATGGCGTGGCACAGTGCGGGCACCTACCGCATCGGCGACGGACGCGGTGGCGCAGCCTCCGGCACGATGCGCTTTGCCCCCCTCAACAGTTGGCCGGACAACGCTAGCCTCGACAAGGCGCGCCGGTTGCTCTGGCCGATTAAGCAGAAGTACGGACGGAAGCTCTCGTGGGCGGACCTGATGATTTTCACGGGGAACTGTGCCCTGGAGTCGATGGGTCTCAAGACCCTCGGGTTCGCCGGCGGGCGAGAGGACGTCTGGGAGCCTGAAGAAGATATCTATTGGGGATCTGAGACTACGTGGCTGGGCGACGAGCGTTACACCGGCGACAGGGAACTGGAGAATCCCCTCGGTGCCGTTCAGATGGGCTTAATCTATGTGAATCCGCAGGGACCGAACGGTAACCCGGATCCGGTAGCTGCAGCTAGAGACATTAGAGAGACGTTCCGGCGCATGGCAATGAACGATGAGGAGACGGTCGCGCTCATCGCAGGCGGCCACACGTTCGGCAAGACCCATGGTGCTGCTGATGCGGACCAGTACGTCGGGCCCGAACCCGAAGGGGCCGCCCTTGAGGAGCAAGGGCTCGGCTGGAAGAACAGCTTTGGCAGCGGCAAGGGCAGCGACACAATCACCAGCGGGTTGGAGGGTGCCTGGACCACCGCACCGACCAAGTGGGACAACAACTTCTTCTACAACCTGTTTAACTACGAGTGGGAACTGGTGAAAGGCCCCGGCGGTGCGTGGCAGTGGACCCCCAAAGGCGCATCTGCACAGGGCACCGTGCCGGACGCTCACGATCCCTCAAAGAAACACGCCCCCATGATGCTCACGACGGACCTGTCTCTGAAGGTGGATCCAATCTATGCGCCGATTTCAAAGCATTTCTACGAGAACCCGGAGGAGTTTGCAGACGCCTTTGCCAAAGCGTGGTACAAGCTGACCCACCGCGATATGGGACCTCGCACACGGTGTCTCGGCACCTTGGTTCCTGCGGAACCGCAGCTGTGGCAAGACCCCGTCCCCGACGTCACTCATCAATTGATTGAAGTGGAAGACATCACTGCCCTTAAGGACAAGAGCCTCAAATCAGGGTTGTCCATTTCCCAACTGGTTTCGACCGCCTGGGCGTCTGCGGCAACATTCCGCGGCACCGACAAGCGCGGTGGAGCTAATGGGGCACGCATTCGCCTCGCGCCGCAGAAGGATTGGGAAGTCAACAATCCGCCCGAACTGGGGAAGGTACTTCAGGCCCTGGAGGAGATTCAAAAGGAATTTAACGGATCTCAGGTCGACGGGAAGCGGGTCTCGCTCGCTGACCTGATCGTTTTGGCTGGGTGTGCAGCGGTCGAGGCAGCTGCGAAGAACGCCGGTATCGCCGTAGAAGTTCCCTTTGCTCCGGGGCGCACCGACGCGTTACAGGAGCAAACTGACGTGGACTCATTTGCTGTGCTTGAACCGACCGCCGACGGATTTCGCAACTACCTCGCAAACGAACACCAGGGGCCAGCCGACGAGCTGCTAGTGGATCGAGCACACATGCTGACGCTAACTGCCCCTGAGATGGCGGTTCTCGTCGGAGGCTTGCGCGTCCTGAATGCAAACGTCGGTCAGTCCGAACTCGGTGTTTTCACCAAGCGACCCGAGACGTTGACTCCTGATTTCTTCGTGAACCTGCTTGACATGAACACCGAGTGGCTGGCGTCCTCTACATCCGAGGCTGTGTTCGAGGGGCGAGATCCCTCGACAGGCGAGCTCAAGTGGACCGGCACCCGTGTCGACCTCGTATTTGGCTCAAACTCCCAGCTCCGAGCCATCGCGGAAGTCTACGCATGTGATGACTCTCAGCAGGCATTTGTGCGCGACTTCGTGGCTGCGTGGAACAAGGTCATGAATCTCGATCGCTTCGACCTTGCCTGATCTCGGCGGGGTAGGGGCACTGCATGGTCGCCGTCACACACTGCTTGTTATCCCGATTGACCTGACCTGTATTTTGTAAAGTTTATCGCAGGCTCGCTCTGTTCACCGCAGAGTTGAGCCTGTTTTTGTTTTCAACGCAAATATTGGTGGGTACCGTAATTTGCATAAATAGGTCAAGATTCATATTTCGACCCCCAAATGTCTATAGTCTCGATTGTGGAAAATTGACAGGCAGAAGGCCTATGTGGGTGCATTTGGCAGTTTAGGCAACCCCGATTTCAGCGAGGGCAGGCCCTGTGCAACGATTACAGATTAGGTGAACATGCCTCTTGACGCCCGATGAATCAGGTGGTGACAGTTAGCGATTTAGCGTCTATCGTGATGGGGGTTAAAGGGCGTTACGACAAACTCAAGTGCGTAACCCTATTTTTTAAACTGTAGAACCAATACCATTTCCGTCTGCCGTTTTTGCTTCGTTAGGATCCATAATTAGAATACTGTCTACAAAGCTTTCAGCATCAAAGCTGACTCCAAACACCCCTATATTTGGGATCATATATCCTAAGAGATCCCCTTGATTCATGAAAGGTTCGTTATAGAATAGAGCATAGAATAGAGCTTTAACACATTAGCTTTCTTATTACTTATTCGTATATTGAATACCCCTATTCCTGGTTCAATTAATAGTAATTTGTTTTTATTCTATTTTATAGGATCTTTTTGTTGAGGTTTAATAGAATCGGCCGGTAAGGAGTAATGTTCAAAAAAACGGGCAGCCTATCGGCAGCAACTCGCAGCCGCAGAGACCTCTGACAAAACCATAGTTTACATTGACGAGACCAGTTTCCAAGATGAAACTTTCAGAAATTATGGTTATGCCCCCGGGGCGAATCCGTCCATGGCTTGCTATCCAGTCAGAAAACGCGGCCGATGACTTTGATAGCGGCGCGGCCGAACAATCAGTTGACTGCCCTGAGGTGAGTATCGGGGGTTGTCATACCAAAAGTTTCAACACATGGCTTGATGAGGAGTTATGTCCACTTTTGGACGCCAAGAGTGTGGTGATAATGGATAATGCGCGTATTCACAGGACGGTTGAGACTCGGGCATTGATAGAAGGGTGTGCGCGGCGTTGGTATACTTGCCACCTTATTCGCCTGATTATAATCCCGTTGAACACGATTCTGCCAATCTCCAGAGGCACCGTTCATACAATGCTGATAGACACCTTGAGGATATTATCAATATGTATCATTAATTGTAGGATTCACTATATTTCTTTTCACTATTTTTTTCTAAATTCTTCGACCGCTTTTGTTGCTTCTGGCGTGTCTATCTCTATTAATGCTTCGAGAGCATGGTAACGAACACCTTTATGCTCATCCTCCAATGCCCCTATCAACACAGGCACGATACCTTGAGCAGAATCCGCCACACCACCCAGGGCCGTAACCGCTTCTTCACGAATATGCCACTCTTTCGTCTGTAAAGCATCTATCAACATTGAGATGGCCTCTTCAACAGGCTCACCGATTCGCCCTAGAGCAATGGCAGCGGCAAGAGCAATCTTTTCATCTTCCTCCTTCAGTGCTTGCGTTAATGCCGCCACAGCTGCTTGTGCTGTTTTACCTATCCGTCCCAACGCGGCGGCAGCGTAGCGGCCCACTCCCTTATCCTCGTCCTGCAATGCTGCTATCAATGCAGGGATAGCCTCGTGTGCTGGTTCACCAATCCCTCCAAGTGCTTCAGCAGTCCTGCGGCGTACCCCTTCATCCTCGTCCTGTAATGCTGCTATCAATGCAGGGATAGCCTCGTGTGCTGGTTCACCAAGCTTACCTAATGCCGTCGCAACCTTGGAACGCACCCATGGATCTTTATCTTTTAAGGCTGTTATCAGTGCCGGAACGACATCTTGCGTGTGATTCTTGCCAAACCGCCCCAATAATTCAGCAATTTTGGAACGGACTGTCACATCTTCTTCAGCCTTTAGTGCTTCGATTAATGCAGGAATAGCATCTATGGCAGGTTTACCCATTGTACCAAGTGCCATCGCCGTGTAGCGACGAACATGTTTATCTTCGTCCTTTAATGCCTTTACTAGTAATGGTAGCACGGTTTCCGCGTGGTTTTTACTCACCCGAACCAATTGTTCGGCAGCGGCGCGGCGGACGATGGGATCCTCATCACTCATTTGTACACTGTATATTTCCACACTGTGTCCGTTAGATTCGAGCGGTATCACCATTAGCGTAAAAAAGAGCAAGCAGACGATTAATAATAATAACCTTGATTTCATTCTCTTCGATTTCCTCCTAAATATGTTTATTGTAAGGCAAGTTACTACTTATCCCAATTCGCTATTCAAGATTCATATTTCAACACCGAAACGTCGATTTTGGAAAATCAACCTACACAAGCCATTATACAGTTGGGGCTTACTGTTAGGAATTATGTACTTCCGTTTGCAGTCGCACAATTCATTGCGCGTCCTTAAGGGAGTAGGCATACGCTGTATGCCGTCCCCTCTTCCCCGCTAAAACCCGGTGGGGTGTCCCCCCGCAAGCAGGGGAAACAGGTTCATTGAGCCGATTTTCCCTCGCTTGGGGGGGTGGGGTTTTTAGGGGGCTGATACCGTGTGGGTATTCGGGATTCGAGGGGAGTCGGCACGGGAGCGTGCCGACTCCTGTCGGCTACACTGGAGTTGCCCGATTCATCGGACCTTGTGAGTCGTGTTATGGGGTGACGAATCACCCAACTACGAGGCTTTGAGGGGTCAACAGCGAAGTCTTAAATAATAAGAAACCGTTGTTGAAAAGCAGAATCGCTATTGTAGTTGATATGGATTTGCTTTTAACCGTTTAACCCAACCTACTGTCAAATCTCAACAGAACCTAACAACTTAGAGTATGATATACCTTACGCTTTCCAGAATATGGGGACACCTAGTTCATCTGCCAAATCCGCCAATCCCTGCAAATGATCCCGATGTAACGGGAGCCCGTTCTTGGTCCACTGGGCATGTTTCATCGCCTCCAACTCGCCGGGAAAATAGACCCGATCAAACCCCTCGGCAGGGGGACTTGACCGAAGTACACGAATCTCCCGATCAATCTCCTCGGTGAACTCGTCAAGCGGCACAAAGCTATCAATATTAATTGCGTAGTAGAACAGCCCTGATCCCTGTTTGTCAAGCGGAACATCGCCTGTCTGATTGACAGTTGCAATCATGCCTGTCAAGGGACCTGCCAGTGCGTCCACCACCAATGCAAGGGCGTACCCTTTTGCACCACCCATCGGCAACAGGACATGTGCTTTGCTGGGGTCGTCCGTCTCCTTGCCCTCTTCATCCAACACCCAGCCGGAGGTCAACCTCTCTCCGTATAACCGCCTCGTGCCAACCCTACCCCACGCCGAAACGCCACACGCCATATCAAGGAGAATGGGCGGCTCCGTCTTCGCGGGAATAGCATAAGAAAACGGATTGTTTCCGACAACGCCCGTCTTGCCCCCAAAGGGCGCAACTCCTGGACCACTAGTTGATGTGCTAAACCCAATCATGCCATGTTTAAGGGCAAGCATCGCGGTGGCACTCGCAGCACCGAAGTGATTGGTGGCATATGCACCCACGGCACCGATACCGGCACTCTTCGCCTTTTCGATTGCTAACTCCATTGAGAACTTACCAACCACATGTCCCAACGCACGATCGCCGTTGACACGTGCAAATGCGGGTCCCTCACGGGTAATCGTGAGATTCGGAGTAGGATTGATTCTTCCGGCTAGAATGCTTCGGACGTAGCCAGCCAGCGCCCGAGTTCCGTGGGAATGGATGCCGTGCAGATCCGTCTCAACTTGCAGATGTGCAACAGCATCGGCATCCGATCGTGGGACGCCTGCTTTTTGATACAATTGACTAGCAAACTCCTTTAATCCATCAGCATTAACGACAATATCTTGATCGGTCGGTTCAAAATTCATCTTAACACCTCGCAAGATTGTGTGAAGTGTGACGCGTAATGCACCAACAGTAGCATATAGTAGTAGGCACAATCCGTCGTGCCATCATTTGCACAACGGGCACGGCATACAGAGTATGCCTACTACTTTAAGACAGCTATAATAGAAACAGACGCCAGCTACAATGTGCTCGTCCAAAGCGTTGCGACCGTCGCAATGCACCGCTCGATTCTGGACTGATACGCACCCGCCCGCTAACGCCAACAGAACCTAGCAAGGCATCGTCCCCCTTCTTTAGGGATTGTTCATCAATCCCTAAACTTCCACACCTTCAACGCTGCCTTGCAGAACAACCACTCTTTGTCTGAATCCGTGAGAAAGTCCAGATGCGTTCTGAACATCTCCAATGCAGGCAGATACCCAACTCCTCTGAGTACGCCCGGAAAGTTTGTCCCCCACATCAACCGTTCCGGTCCGAAGGCATCGTATAGACGGCGAAACGTAGGAAATGTATCCTCGTGCGGATATGGCAGCTTCGACTTATGGGATTGGGGGGTGAATTTCACATAGACCTGTGGATACCGCGCTAGGTTTAGCACGTTGCTGAGAAGTGGATACGGTGGGTCTTCGTCCGTCGGTGCTCCACCGATATGATCTAGCACAACGGGGACATTTGGAAAACGGGCGATGATGGGCTCGACAGCGGGCAAATGGGTCGCTGGACCGTACACAATGAAACAGACTCCCAAATCCTCAGCACGTCGCCATATTGGGTCCTGGTCGGGTGCCGCCCATTCCGCGGGGTCGTCGACCCGTGCCAAATGTATCCGCAGCCCCCCGAATCCATCTTCCATGACTAAACGTTCAAGTTGGTCCGGCGCATCAGGGGCGAGACGATTCACCAACCCGATTGCCGCAAATTTCCCCGGGAAGCGTCGAAGACATTCCGCTACATATCGGTTGTCATAGAGATAATAGATTGGCTGAACGATAACGGCTCTATCCACCCCTGTCTCAGCCATCACCTCGTTTAGCAACTCAACCGGTGCGCCTTCATCCGTTTGTCTCCCATCGGTAAATGGATAACGAGAGAAGTCCTCACTCCAAACGTGTAAATGTGTATCAATAATCATCCATTCCTCCCTAAAACAGAACATCCTCGGACAACTGAAATAAGCTAGTAGTCAGCGAGCAACTCGCGTAGATGCGTGACGGCAAGTCTAAGGCACGCGTCCGTATCGTATCTATTGCGGTCACCACCTTCAAATACGATGGACATATTGCCATTAAAGCCCACCGCCTTCAAAATTTTTAGAATCCGTCTGTAATCAAGCCATTCTTCCCGTCCGCTGTCAATTTTGTAAATTTTGGCACGGACGTAGGTCGCGTATGGGACGGTCGGCTCCAGGTAGTCTTTGTAGAGATTTACGTTTGGATCAAACTCGCCGCGGGGATGCGATCCAATGGCATTCAACCATTGACCGGTATCCATAATAAAGGTAAAGTTTTCACGGTCCGTCTCCCGCAGGATGTGCAAAACCTGATCCGCTGTCATCGCAAAACTGCCGTTGTTATGATTCTGCAGCCCTAAGAAGACACCTTTCTCCGCTGCATAGTCAGATAGTTCTTGGAAACGAGCGATCATCGGCCCCCACAAGGCTTCTTGTTCCTCAACGGTATCTGGCCATTTGTATCTTGCAAACACGCGAATCATTTGTGCTGATAGAAACGCTGCCAGGTCAACATCTGCCTTGCCTCGCGCCACTACATGCTGCATCTCTTCCTCGGGTCCCACAAAACTACCGGCTCCCAGATAGCCGATGGGTAAACCGTGCTGCATACATAAGATCTTTATTCGGCGCAGAAAATCGGGGGCTCTCGGTAAACCCGATAGATGGAAATCAATGACATCCAATCCCAATTCGTGCGCGAATTGGACGTGGTTTTGAAATACGGCCTCATCCGTAGCACGCGCCATTATTCCGAGCTTAATCATTGTGGCAGTTCCTTTCTTTTAACACCTGCTAATCTCCGCAGGTAAACCGAGAACCTACGCGCTTGTTATTCACCGGCAGACTGTATTTCTTAATGCATCGCTCACCAACCCTTCCAACTGCCATCCGCATGTCGGTACTGCCGATAGGGCAACGATTCATAAGGCAAAGCACCAAGATCGGATTCCTTCACTGAAATCCCTAGCCCCGGTGCGTCTGAGAGGTTGACGTGCCCATCCTTTATCGTCCAATCATGTTCAACGCAGCGATCGAATAGTGACAGCCGGCTGCTTGTCTCCTGAATGAGAAAGTTATTCATGACCGCATCGGCGTGAAGCGTTGCAGCAAAACAGAGCGGACCACCGGCGTTGTGTGGTGCCATGAGCATTTGTTCCGATGCCGCTAATTTGGCAATATCGACCAGCGTAGTAATCCCAAAACAGTGTGTGACATCCGGCTGCAGGACAGCACACGCTCGATTGTCAATTAACGGCTTAAAGTCACGAATCGTGAACAACTTTTCGCCGGTCGCAATCGGCACTGTGCTTTTCCGCGTGACCTCCATCAATGCTTCAATTGAACCCACCTTGACCGGTTCCTCCAGAAACAATGGTTTGAATGGGGCAACACACCGAGCAAATTTAACACTCAACTCTGGCGTCGGGCTCCCGTGTGCATCCAGCAGGATGTCAAAATTCGGTCCCACCGCCTCACGCGCCGCCCCCACACACGCCGTTGAGTGTTCAACCGCTTCTTCATCCATCTGCCAGGTGCGGCTTTCTAGTGGGTTGCTCTTGACCCCAGCATATCCTTGCGCCTTCACCTCTTGTGCTGCGTCTGCCGCCTCCTCTGGGGTAGAAAACAGATTCCCACCGCAGTAGACGCGAATCCGGTCCCGCCGCCTACCACCGAGGATGGTGTGTACCGGTACGCCCCACGCTTTACCCGCGATGTCGTACAGGGCGGCGTTAATTGCCGCGATGGCTGTGCCGAATACGGGACCGCCCTTCCACGGTAGGCGGTTCGTAATGTCCTCAGTCAGTGCTACAATCAACAGTGGATTCTGATCGATTAGGAGGCTTGACCATTCGTGCAGGGTCGCTTCGACCGGTAGCGTCAGCCATTCACCACTGCCTTCACCCCAACCGTCAATGCCAGCATCAGTTTCAATTTTTAGAAATAGCCAAGGCTTGGAAAGGCTGCTTAACAGTTCGCCGGTATGTGGATCTCGAACTGGTTTACCCATAGGTACGTTGAATTTGTAGGTTTTGAGGCCTCTGATTTTCATCTCTGCTTGCCTTACCCCTATTTGACGAGGAAAGATTATGATTCAACCATTGCAATTCCGCGCGAAGGATTAAAAAAGCCATCTTAATGATCTACCTACACTTTTGGTACATTTTAGCAGAAAGTTAGCATGGGGTCAACATCAAAGTCCGAAAATCGACACAAAAGTCGGTATATCCTACAAGTTTAGATTCAAAAACAGCCCAAAGATAGGTTATAATAATTTGTATCTAATCAACATAGGAGGTAGACATGAGGATTTGTTCCTACGCGCGGCTGGATGCACGGGATGATTACCTACATTTTCTAAAACAGTATGGTGTTGACGACGTGGTACTCAGTTCCGCTTCTCATCCCGACGCTGCACAGCGATTCTCAATTGAGAACGCTGATAAACCCGGTGCACATTGGGATTTTCTCGACCTCGTAATGGTCCGAAAGCGTTGCGAGGATGCTGGATTAAGGGTCATTGGGATCGAAAATCCGCTTCCGGCGTGCTGTTACGATCGAGCGATGCTAGGGCTGCCGAGACGTGATCAGCAAATTGAGAATGTGATTATCACCATCCGCAACATGGGTAGAGCGAGTATTCCGGTCTACGGCTACCACTGGATGGTCAACCAACCGGGCGTGACGCGGAATTCTTGGCGCACCTCGCTGACAACCCTTGGGCGGGGTGGTTCGCATGTCAGCAGTTTTGATTTGGACATCGCAAAGCACTCGCCTCTGTTTCGTGACCGGGAATACACAGATGATGAGATGTGGGAGAATTATGAATATTTCATTAAGGCAGTCCTTCCAGAGGCGGAAGCAGCTGGGGTCCGGCTCGCACTTCATCCAGATGATCCACCGCTAGAGAAACTGGGCGGCATCCCGCGGCTATTCCACGATTTCGATGGATTCCATCGCGCAATGGACATTGCCAATAACAGCCGGGGGAGTGGTCTCAACTTCTGTCTTGGAAATTGGACAGCGATGGGGACTGATATTCTCGCGGCAATCCGTCATTTTGGAGAACGGGAGCAAATCGTCTACGGACACGCTCAAGGTGTTCAAGGAACAGTACCGAAATTCCAAGAATGCTTCTTAGATGAAGCGGATTGCGATTTTCTTGCTGTACTTCAAGTCTTCAAAGAGGTCGGGTTTGACAGTGTGTTACTTCCCGGGCACTGTCCCCACACGCTTTACGAAAACGAAATTGGCGGGCAAGGCTTTGTCTACGCAGTTGGCTATCTGAAGGGATTGCTGAAAGCAGTTGGGTTTTAGGAGGAAAGATGCAGTACCGACGATTTGGTAAAACAGATTGGCAGGTCAGTGAGATTGGCTTGGGTGGCTCGTGGTTTTATGGACGCCCGGAATTCGGGCTAAAGCCGTTTTCCTACGGCGCCCGTATTGTCGAGCGAGCGTTGGAGCTCGGAATTAATTATTTTGATACAGCCCCCCTCTATGGTCAGGGACGTAGCGAGGAGGTGTTGGGGGCTGCCCTGAAAGGTGTGACCGAGCCGTACTACCTAGCGACCAAAGTGGGCTACTACCCGGAGCCGTTTGACTACACGCGAGACACAGTTTGGCGCGGATTTGAATCAAGCCTAAAGCGTCTACAACGGGATAAGGTTGACTTGCTGCAAATCCACGAAGCAGAGCAGGCAGGCAGAGCAGGGATCTTTGGGACTGGCAGGACGCTGGAAGCTCTCTTGGAAATCCGGGAGCAAGGACTGACCCAGCATATCGGTTTGACCGGTTCAGATCTTGGGTTGATGCGAGATGTTTTGACAGAGTCGGATGCCTTTGTTTCGATAATCACTTTTTGCAAGTATGACCTGCTCACACAGGAGGCCCAGGAAATTTTGGTCCCCACCGCGGCGGCGCGCGATGTCGCCGTAATTACCGCCTCACCGCTCCATGCCGGACTTTTGGGATCAAAACGGGAATTGTGGATGCAAAGCGGACGCTTCGCCAACCTTTACGATAGGTTGGAACAGGTAGAATCCCTACTGGCAGGTCAACCCGAAGACATCACTCATATCGCCCTGCGTTATCTTCTATCGGATTCGCGTGTGTCTATCTTGCTGTCAGGGGTGGCATCTATTGAAGAGTTGGAAATGTCGGCTTCGGTGGCTGACGGGCACTATCTACCGCCGGAGCTCATTGCACAGATTGAAGCAATTGAATAAGTATCCGGTCAAATTCAAGCATATCAAGCGTTTAACGAAAAAAAATCATTTTAGTGCTAAATCCTAATGCTTTAGGTTTGGGATACAATAGTGCTTTAGTGCTTTCGCATTTTTTTAATTTTATAGTATTTTTTTATGTTATAATATTTGCATATAATTAATAGAAAGGCAAGGTTTATTTTATGCAGATACTCAATATAACCACAAAGGTCAGCAGTGTATAGATGCGACTGGTGTACTAAGTACCGTAGACCTGTTTTGAGCCATGATATAGCATTACGACTCAACACTTTGATTCATGAACAACAAAGCAACTATGGCTATATTGTCATGAAATAAAGGTTATGCCTGATCATGTTCACCTTGTAGCCGGTTTGCCGCCTCAAAAGGCAATTACTTCTACAATTACACGAATCAAAGGCTATACTTCACGAATGCTCAGAGAGGCATTTCCCCATCTGAAAAGCAGACTCCCCTATTTATGGACAAGGGGAAAATCTATTACGTCGTGGGTGCAATCAACCTTTGGAACAAAGTATGAACAAAGTATCAGGAGGCTTGTTGAGTCCTGTAGTTAGGGTGATGGCGTCCCCGATAGGTGTCCGGTTTCACTGGCATCTATGTAAACATGGCTAGCATAGCATATAAGACTCCCAATGCTTCCGCTTTGGGAGTACGTCAATAGTTCATTCAGAATTCACATTATTTTAATACTTTTTTAACAATTGTATGTTATGATAAGTTAAAGGAATTATGGACGTTATCCGTTAAGGTAAAAAAACTATGCACGGAATTCAAAGCTGGTAGGCATTGCGTCGAAAGGCTTTCGCTTCAAAATTGAGGAGGGGACATGGATGAAGATAAAATTTATCGGCATTTTCCTATTAGCCCTACTGTTAATATTGGGATTGCTTCAGATTGATGCAATCGGCAACTTGAACCCAATTTTCCATTCCATTGCCGTATCGGTCCGTCAAATGGTGGATTGGGTATTGGCAGCATATTCACCGAACACGATTATCCTGAGAGGGGAACCAGAGCTCCTCAACGCTGATGAGGTGCACACTTATTTCCCTAGCTATGTAAAAGAATCAACACCCTCACAGTACAACACAGAGGGTGTCCAATCGGAAAAACAGGGAAATGAGGTAGATTCAATGTGGGATTTTTCAAGAACAGATTTTAGTAATGCCCCGCAAACTTCTCCAACAGAGGAAGCAGCGTCGAGGAAACTTCAACTTTTGCAGGAAATCACCGAGCCAGAAGACCCTGTGACCGATCTTTTTCCCGAAACCGAGTGGTACGACGCAATCGATTTGGACGCGTACGATTTCGCAGAACTCTTGAAAACGGAAGAACCGGACGAGGAAATTCAGCCAAATGAGGCGTTAGATTCAGATGTTGCCCAACCCCTGCTAGATGAGGTAAAATCACAGATTGATCAGAAATTAGAGTCAGACGATCTGAGGTGACATCTAGGGCAATCGCATGTAAACTATTGTGTAGACCCTTGATATACGACAGTGGCAATCTATTCGTAGCCATAGGTTGTCTAACCTGTGCCCCTACAGCTAAGGATACCCTGATTTCATCGAGGCCAGTCTCTGCGCCACGACAGGGGTTAGCTCCACTTTCTGATTTCTCAACTGCCTAATTTCTATAAAAGATGCAATTCCCCTATAATTTGGCTGATTGTTTAGAACCTGTTTGAAAACCTAAGGAGCTATGGTAGAAGCAACAGAAATACTCAATTTTTTCGACATACACATTGAACACTTCCCCGACCGGAGTGCCCGATGGTTGTTCCAAGATAAACACAACGTCCGAGGATTGTTAGAAATCCTCGCAACCGAACTGGTAGAACTCATCGATTTTACCCAACTCGCACAGATGAACAGGAGTTTTATAACCGACAACCTCCGACAGCAGGAATCGGACCTCGTATTTAGCGTGCCACTGCATAGCGAATCCGAAACCGACGAACTGCTAATCTATATCCTCATCGAACACCAATCCACCGTCGATGCGATAATGGGATTTCGGGTGCTGTTCTACATGACCCAGATTTGGGATGCCCAACGCAGGGAGTGGGAATCCAACAATGTTCCCAAAAGTCAGTGGCGTTTCCGTCCGATTCTCCCGATTGTATTTTACACCGGCGAACAGAGATGGAGCACCCCATTGACCCTCGATGCAGTCATGGACACTTCCGATGTGTTTTCTCGGTTTGTCCCGAAGTTCGACACCCTGTTTCTCAGTGTGAAGGAGACAGATGAGGCGATCCTGACGCGGACTGACCATCCGCTTGGGTGGTTGTTAACGGTTTTGCAAAAGGAAGATGGGTCCAAGGAAGTGATAAGGGGTGCGTTAATCGAAGCGATGTTGCACATCAATACTCTTGGTGAAACGCAAGCGCGGCAGCGTCGTCGGGCGATATCCTATCTGCTTTTGCTGATATTACATCGTCGTCCTGTGGCGGAGCACGAAGAGTTAAGCAGACTTGTAGACCAACATATTCAAGAATCTTCAGATAGAGAGGAGGTAGGATTCATGGCGCAGACAATGGCAGAGCATCTCATTGAACGGGGCAAAGCCCAAGGCATTGAACAGGGCAAAGCCCAAGGTATTGAACAAGGTATTGAACAAGGCATTGAACAGGGTGAGGCCCAGGCGAAACAGGCGGCACTCCTCAAGCTGCTGCGGTTCCGATTTGATTCCGTTCCTGAATCTGTAACCAGTCAGATTAGCTTGATACGGAGTCTGTCGCGTTTGGATTCGCTTTTTGAGAAAGTGCTGACCGCAGAGACACTTGATGAAATCGATTGGCAAAATCATGATGGTTAAGAATCCGTCAAACATTTCAAAGAAGAGTTAAGCAGACTTGTAGACCAACATATTCAAGAGCCTTCAGATAGAGAGGAGGTAGGATTCATGGCGCAGACAATGGCAGAGCATCTCATTGAACGGGGCAAAGCCCAAGGCATTGAACAAGGCATTGAACAGGGTGAGGCCCAAGCGAAACAGGCGGCACTCCTCAAGCTGCTGCGGTTCCGATTTGATTCCGTTCCTGAATCTGTAACCAGTCAGATTAGCTTGATACGGAGTCTCTCCTGTTTGGATTCGCTCTTTGAGAAAGTGCTGACTGCAGAGACACTTGATGAAATCGATTGGCAAAATCATGATGGTTAAGAATCCGTCAAACATTTCAAATCCGTTTTTGAGCAGGTCCATTTTGGGGCAAATTCTTCAAATGATCTAAAATGGCTTTGCCACCTATTGTCAAAACAGGTTCTTAGGTTCTGTTGACATTTGACAAACTGAATCCATCTCGACCTATTTGAGACCATTGTTGTAGGGGCACCCCTCGTGGTCGCCCTGTTGTCGGTCGATTTTCCAAAATCGACAAGACCTAGACTCTAGAGCGAGAGTCCAGGCGGATTGAACCAAGATTGTAGTGGGACAGTATTCTGTTGAGATATGAATCTCGACCGACGAGTTCCGTTGATGTCGGCTTGCCCGACGGTAACAACGTTTGCCGAATTGGTGCTAGTGAAATGTCAACATGCCCTAGTTATACCAAGCCACGCGAGTTTTATCATCAGATGAGTCTTGACTTTTCTTTGCAGATCGGTTATTTTGTTTAGCAGGGAGGAAGCATCTTGACCGGTTTGTTCACCAATTCAGAAAAAGAGCGGAAACTCTGCAAAAGACCCCATCTTTATCATCTAAAGAGGGCTTTCCATTATTTAGGTTTTGGCTTGCTATTGCTGTGGATTGCTGGCTGTAATTTCCCCGGCGGTCAAAACCGTGACATCCCACAGATTCAACTGACCATACAGAATACCCTACCGGTCAAGCGCGTCAATGTGCCGATTGTGCTGTCGCTTGCTGAACTGAGGCAGGTTGCCTCCGACTTTTCATTTGATGCCTATCTAGTCGTTTCAGGGCAACCACCGGCTCAGATCGAGATTCCAAGCCAAGCAGACGACACAAACTACGACGGTCAGAAAGACGAGCTGGTCTTTCTTGTAGACCTTGAGTCGCAGGAAACAAAGGGTATCACGATTCGCTATGCTCCCGATAACCAGATGTCGGTCACACTTGGGTTTACCCGGCAGACGCGGGCGGGGATATTCCCGGAGTTAGAGGGATTTGCCGCATTAGAATCAGAATGGATTGCCTACCTCCTTCATTCTAACGGTTCAATTGACGCCTACGGAAAGAAAACAAAGGGATTGTTTCTTGACCAGTTTGTTCGCCAGACGACAAAGCCATCAGATTCAGATGAGGAAATTCTGACACCACTTCTTACGACAGCGGGAGTTAGGGGCGGAAGTGGATACGGGCTTTGGGATATGGACGCGCAAACACTAATCCCTTTTGAAAATCAAAGGGATTATGTGCGCATTTTGGCTGATGGACCCGTAAGATCAATCGTACAGCGAATTATACCTGATTGGGCTTTGTCGTCAGACCTAGAGATTTCTTTCACGTCCACTTTTTCAATCTATGCTGGGCACCAGTGGGGAGAACACCGTATCAATGCTCAAGGGTTAGGAGACAGATACCGCGTTGCAATCCGTCTGCCGAACCGCGGGAACACCCCGGTCAGAAATAAGAAAGATGGTTGGGTATGGAACTGGGAGGCAGAAACGCCAAACACCCCTGAAAGCGGCTTTGGGGTTATTTATCCGGTAGAGAGGTTTGACACATTTTTAAATTCAGAGGTGGGACAGACTATATTAATGCAGCTTGATCACCACGATGAAGTTTTCTACCGAATTGTTTCTGCTTTGGGGGAAGAACCAGCTGAAATAGCGACGCCGGAGGCGTTTGAGCAATACGTTCAGGCAATGGCAACGGAGATCCGAACCCTACCAGTGATCCAGTTTACCCCACAAGAATCAAAAGAGTAAGGCTGAAAGGAGTTAAATTATGTTCAATAAGGAGGAATGCCTGAAAGTCATTGCGAAGCACCGCACGGACGAGGTTGTCATTGCAACGATGGGGGTCACCGTACCCTGGGGGCTGATTTCAGAGCATCCGCTCGACTATGCCTCCGTCGGCAGTGCGATGGGACACGCAGCGGACTTCGGGTTAGGAATTGCACTAGCGAGACCAGATAAAAAAGTACTTGTCCTCAACGGGGATGGCAGCATGTTAATGTGTTTGGGGACACTAGCAACCGTAACCGCGCTAAATAAACCTGCACACAACTACTACCTTTTTGTGTGCGAAAATGGCTCGTATGAGGTAACGGGAAATCAACCTATCCCGGGCGGGCAGAATTTCAGTTTTACAACCATTGCACGCGGTGCTGGATTTGAGAAATTTTATGAATTCGACGCCCCGGATTCACTAGATGCTTTGCTACCGTCAATTTTGGCGGAGGCAGGACCCACCCTCATTAACCTCAAGCTTGCCCTTGCCAATGAACCGCCACCGAATCGAAGCGCGGAACACTCGGTGCGTTACTTACGTGGAACACTTGCGGAATCAACCCATGAGTTGCGAGAGGCGTTAAGGGCATAATAATTTAGAGGAAAAGTGATTAACGCCTAGTGATGGGCAGAGCTATGCTGTTAAAAATTTACTGACACAAATGCACTTTGATTGCGCCGGAGCACTTGTCAGCAGAGACTCTGAACGCTTCAACAACGTCCTCCAGCGGATAGCGGTGGGTCACCAATTTGGTCGCATCAACCTTACCCGACGAGATGAGTTCAATAGCCGCATCGAAATCGGTGTCCATGCCGGTGTAGCCGTAACAATTGGAGCCGGTGACAATCGCCTCCGACCAGACGATACGGCTCAAATCTACTTCTAGCGGCTCGAAATACCCTGCAACGAGCACAACTGTGCCATGTCGTCGGACGATGCCCATTGCAGCATCAAAGTTGTCTCCCCCACCAACAGTTTCAATCACAGCGTCCATTCCTAAACCACTCGTCAAGTCATTGACATACTCTTTGAGGTCCGTTTCGCCAATGTGAACCACATGGTCAGCCCCCAACTCTTTTGCCAGCTGAGTTTGCTGATCATACTTGACGGTGATTAAAGTCTCCTTGACACCTGCCGCTACCGCTGCTGCGAGGGCGAATTGCCCGATGGTTCCGCCGCCAATGATTGCAACTCGGTCCTGATAGGTTGCGTTGGCTTGCCCCACGGCACGGTAGGAGACTGCAAGTGGCTCAACCAAAGCCCCTTCCTCAAAACTCATACTTTCTGGCAGCTTAAAGAGTCCTGAAATGTGGGCATTGGTGTATTCCGCGAAGCCCCCGTGGGCATTGTGTGATATCCATTTACGTTCCAGACAGTGATTGTAATAGCCTTTTCGGCAGTAGAGGCAGCCTCCACAGTGGGAAAAAAATTCGATGGCAACCTTATCACCCGGTTGAAGCCCTGTGACACCTTCACCCAGTTCGATGACAGTGCCGCAGGTCTCGTGCCCGGCGGCGTGGGTATGGGATTGATCCCAGTGCCCAAAATAGTTGTGCAAATCACTCCCGCAGATGCCGGTCTGCTTTGTATCAATTCCGACGTACCCCGGTGCTGGGGAAGTGTATTCGACCTCTTGGATGCTAATCTGCTCAATACCTGTGTAAATCGCGGCTTTCATTGTATTCATGGAAATGCCTCCTTTAACGCATAGGGAGTAGTGTGAAGTGTTCCATTTGTACGATTACTTATTGTACGATTACTTACCCCAAACGTTCAAAGTTTCGAGCCTTTGCCCTTTTTCTTTTTGCTTCTTTCTGTTTTCGATTCCTTTTTTCGGAAGGCTTTTCATAGAAACGCCTGTTTCTGAGCTCTGTGATAAAACCGTCTCTCTGGAGCTTCCGTTTCAAATCCCTCAGTGCTTTCTCGACGTTGTTATTGTAAACTTTTATTTCCATACTTCTTTCTCCTTTCATTGTGCAGCTGAGTAAGCTGTCGCTGCTCACAGCATCTCATTACATCAACGCTTTATATTATATTGCCGCATTTTGCGATGCAAATTCGTGCGCTCAATACCAAGCTGCCTAGCAGTTTCAGTAACATTCCAGTCGTTTGTCTGAAGACAGTTTCGGATAAAATGGTGCTCAAATTTGTTTTTCGCCTCTCTGAGTGGTATCTCGGTGCTGATCTGAGACAGATTGTCGCGGCGATTGAGTTCCACAGGTAAGTCGTCAACCTCAATGGTTTCACGCGGACACAGGATGACAAGCCGCTCTATCATATTGCGAAGTTCTCGGACATTGCCGGGCCAGCTATATCTGCTCAGAACCTCCTGCACATTTTTGTGCATCGTCATTTTCGGCTTCTGATTTTCTCGACAGAATCGAGACAAAAAATAATCAATGAGTAAAGGGAGATCTGTAACTCGCTCGCGCAAAGGCAAGATGTGGAGAGGCACAACATTCAATCGGTAGTAGAGATCCTCACGAAAGTTGTGGTTCTGAATCTCCTCCTGCAAGTTTTTGTTCGTCGCAGAAATGACACGGACATCAACATGAACGGTTTGTCCACCACCAACCCGCTCAAATTCTTGTTCCCCAAGGATACGGAGCACCTTTGCTTGTGTTGATGGACTCATATCGGCAATTTCGTCGAGAAAAATTGTGCCCCCATCAGCCTGCTCAAATTTCCCGATGCGCCGGCTTGATGCGCCGGTGAAAGCACCGCGTTCATGTCCAAAAAGCTCGGATTCAATGAGATCCGCCGGGATAGCCGCACAATTTACTTTGACAAAAGCAGATTTATGCCTTAAACTAAGGTTATGAATCGCGTAAGCAATCAATTCCTTGCCGGTACCACTCTCGCCGGTGATGAGGACGCGTCCATTGGTCGGCGCAATTTGTCGGATTTTTGTCAAGATTTCTTGCATCGGTTGGCTAGTACCGATAATCGGACGTTCAAAATCACTGTTGTCCTGTGCTGGTTGTGTCCGCCTGCGTTCAATTTTCTGGACAACTTCTTTCACTTTATCCAGTATAATATCGAGCGAAAGGGGCTTTCCCAAGAAGTCAAGTGCCCCCATGCTCCCTGCCTCCAATGCAAGCTCAAAAGTACCGTGGCCGGTGATCATGATGACTTCTGTATCGGGGGATATTTGCTTAATTCGGCGTAGTGTTTCAAGCCCGTCAAGACCACCGGGCATCAAAATATCCAGAAACACCAAGTCAATCGACTCACTCGCAAGGGAGTGAATCCCCATTTCGCCACTGGAAGCCGTTACGGCGTTGTACCCCTCGTCTTCTAAAACACCTTGTAGGGATTCGCAGATGCTGGCTTCATCGTCGATGATTAATATGTTTGGTTTGAATTGTTGTTTCATGACATCAATTCAAGGTTCCCCTTTCCGTTGGGAAAACTATTTCTGGCACGGTTGTGGCTGCAAAAACTGCTGGGAATAATGCAGATTCACGAGAATCTGCACGGCCCCATTAATTTACTTAGAAACCTAACCGTGGTTTGACCCGTTGATTTAATTAATAAGAGGTGTGCTTTTGCTTTATTCAAACCCCACAGATATTCCTGTTGGCACCCATCTACTTCTGAACATCGTCGGGGTCAGCCAATTTTCTGATTTCTTTCCTAAGGAGAACGCTGAAGTGTCGCCCGCTGTTGAAAAGAGAAAGCTGTGTTGATAACAGGCAGGCTTGCCTGTCTGGATTTCGTATCAGTCAAAAAAATCTATGGTTTTCACGTCCCACGATGCCTCTCATTGGTTAAACCTTTGAAAGTTTGGCACGTCTTTAGACTATCATAGTACAATTGGCCACGCAGATCTAACAGAATTGCGGGAAATGTCCCCTTCAATTGAGTCAAGGTGAAATGAGCGAGACATCATCTCGCCTCTATCACCAACCCTCCGTTGTGCGTGAGACTCGTACAACGGAGACACTCCGGTGGCGTTTCAAACCATTTTCAGATGATAGCATAACCAAAAATGGCGAACCTGTCAACGAAATGATGAAACGTTGATGTGCTTGCTTTCCACGTAATCTTTTTATCTATGACGAGAATATACACGTATTTGTTCATTTGCAGTTTAATCAATTTCCTATTACTCGTGTCTGTGTCATTCGCAGTTAGAACTTATGATGTGAGTTATTTCTGGTCGACGAAGCAAGATACTGCTAAAGCATATGCCAGCAAAGTTAAGCAGGCGTTAGGTCCGAATATCGCAAAGCAGATTAAGGTGGTACAGAACCAAAAAGGTCAGTACGGCGTCATCTATGATCGCGATGGCAATTATGAGATGATCCGCCGGGTGGCAGGGTATCAGGCAAAGTTGCTTCATCAAGCAGGTGTAACAAAAGAGGTAGGGAATGAAGCTGCCTGCCCAATTCCTAATCGGCATTACCCCTCTATACCAATCAAGCACAGATCTAAGCCGCAGCGATTCGATACTACCTTGGATTCCAACCTTGAGGCGAACATTGATCGATACATCAAGGGACTGCGACACAGGGGTAGACTTGCAAACACCGACCGAACCAGCTTTGTTATCTATGATGTGACCAAGCAAAAAAAAGTGGTTTCAATCAACGAAGACCGAACAATGATGGCGGCCTCGTTAATCAAGAATTTTATTATGCTCGCTTACTTTCATGAGGTGAAACACAAACGCCTCGAGCATACCTCTCAGAATCGCAGCCATCTTCGTCAGATGATTCAGAAAAGTGCGAACACATCAACCAATTATTTCATAAGATTGCTCGGTGGACCTCGCAGCGTGGATCGAATCTTAAAACAGAACTATCCCTATTTTAAGCAGACTCGCATCGTTGAATATATTCCCATTGGTGGTAGAACTTATCGAAACACAACTTCAGCACACGAACTGAATAAATTCTATAACCAGTTGTGGCTTAGGAACCTGCCATATTCAGACAAGATGAAATACTATCTAGGACTTCCCAACGGCGATCGGATCCACGATAAAACCTGTATTCCGTCAAATGTCCGTGTGTACCACAAGACCGGAACCGTCTATGGCTTGGTCGCCGACAGTGGGGTCTTGGCAATCATTGGTCCACAGGGTAAACAGCGGGCTTACATCTTTACCGGCATGATTGAGGACCAGACCAAAACCGATCGTCGCAACCGCTCCCAAGCCTTTTCAGTATGGGTGCGACGCCGATCTGATACGCTACGGCGCGTTTCGGAAGCAGTTTATGAGTACATCTATGAAGTCCATTACGGCGGGCACTTTGATTGTCACCCCCACAATGGTCTACACTTGAGGCATTGATTGCAGATACGTTTCTACGTTGGCTTGGTTGTATTGGTCTCCGGGCTGCTATAAATCAATGGTGCTAGTTTGCAACTGCTGATACACTCTTCGATCGAAGGCGGAGAGTGAAACTTATTGGTACATTAATGAACTCTTGAACAACAGAGCTCCTCTTTAATGAACCAACCCACTCTTGAACGATGTGGAAACGACAGTCTCACCGACTCGTACCAAAGGTTAATATCTTGCTTAACCCCGGTGCATCGTGCAGGTGAAATACCGCTACCTCTATGATCGCTTGAATACCTCCAAACCTGCACGGGCTGCTTGTAAAAGCAGGTAGTAATCAGGGCCATAGCCCAACACAGTGAAACCTTGTGCTTGTCGCCTCTGCAATCCCTCTGGCGTACTCTCCCCGAACCCGATGGCAACGCCGACCTTCCGACCAACCTCTAGGGCGCGTTCAATGACAGCGTCAGTTTCTGGAAATGGCATGTGCAGCGGGTTTAATCCGATCGACAGGCACAGATCCCACATACCGATGTACAACACATCAACTCCAGGGGCAGCCCCGATTGCCTCCAAGTTTTCCACAGCCTCTTTGGTCTCGATGAGCAAAAAGACAAGTATATTGTCATTCGCCCGGTAGAAATAATCCTCATTGTCAACCGTGTATTGCGAGGCACGCAATGGTCCCCAGCCGCGCGTACCTTGCGGCGGATAGCGCGTGGCATCAACGATAGCCTGCGCTTCATCGGCTGTCTTTACCATCGGCACAAGAATGCCCATGCCACCTATGTCTAATGCTCTTTGGATGAAGACCGGATTGGCAGAAGGGATGCGGACAATGGGAATGGCTTCGGCCCCATTTATCGCCATGAGCATGTGCTCAATCTGGGCAGAATCGAGCGCGTTGTGTTCTGTTTCAATAACCAACCAATCATACCCAGCATGTGCCAAGAGTTCAGCAAGGTTTGGGCTGCCCAAGCCCATGAAGCAACCGATGGTCGGTTGACCGGAGAGGATTTTTTCTCGGACCCAGTTAGTTTTCATCTTGATAATTTTCCATCGTTCCCGTAGGTGGGGCATCTTGTCCCACCCCGATATGTCATGTTGCTCTGAATCCCAATCCTATCGGGGAGGGCTTTTCAAAAAGGCCCTAAGGCCGTCAAAGTTATAGCCAGGGTTGAGCGGGACCGCCACAGTTTTTTAGATATCCGGGTAGTTCAACGGCATTCCCGTCTTTCCTAAGTCGTAGTGCGTGATGTGCCAGCGTCCCAAGTTCGCACTGAGAAAGAGATCGAGGCTCTGACCGCAGAAGGCGATATTCGTCGGGGCAGCAATCACTGTGCCTTCGTAATCTTCTGCCAGCACGTCGAGCTGTCTGTCCGGTGTCAGCCGGTAGATTCGATCGGGACGGTAGCAGGAGATATACAGGTTTCCTTCGGTGTCAAACGCCAATCCGTCTGGCACGGTCCCCGGTAAGTGAACTAGCGTCTCGACATCGCCGGCACTCCCATCTGCTTTGATTTCAACACGGTCAACACACGGTGGATTGAGACTCATAGCGACATAGAGGTATGCACCTGCTGCGTCCATTGCTAAACCGTTCGGAAATTGGGTCAGACTGCAACACCAGACCTCGCCTTGCCCGCCCGGAGCAATCCGAAAGATGCAACCGTTATCCTTTTTCCACCCACCTGAGTGGGACACATAAAGATTGCCGTGGCGATCGAATACGGGGTAATTTGCTCCGCTGAAGGACTGCTCGTCCGTACCATCGCAGTAGACGCTCACCGTTCCGTCCGGTTCAACCCGTTTAACACCCCCACTACATACATAAAGGTGTTGCTTCGCGTCTTGGGCGATTCCTCCTACGAATCCGCCGGTATTGGCAAACTCTTCAAACTCTCGCTGCTCCACGTTGATTCGGTACACCTGGCCCAATTCACCGCCGGCATACGCAAAGCCATCGCAGCCCCAGCTGATACATTCAGGGTGGTCCAACCCTCCCGTAAAACCACCAATCAAAACAGAGATTTGCGTTTCTATATCAAGAAGTGCCATAGTTTGTTACCTCCGTTGATAAGTCCGTACAGATATTGGCTCATGTTAAAAGAAAGTACAAAACGCAAAAAGCGTGAAACGTGAAAACCATTTGTTCATGGGTTCATTAGTTCATTGGTGCCCGATTATACTTAGGAGTTACCCACTTCAGTAGGGAACAACTATCGCTGTTTCCTACGGATACTTAATAGTACACCCACTGGAGTTGCCCGATTCATCGGGCGTTGGGAACGGTGTCTAGCGGCGATAAACCGTCGAACTATAGGTCAAAGACTCTCTCAACGGAGGCGTTGAACCTTCAACTGCGTAAGTCCTAATACTAAAAGAAAGTGCAAGATGCTAAGAGCCCCTGAGCTTTTGCCAAAAACTCGGGGCTGCTGCACGATTTCTTAACATGAGCCAAGATATTTTAACGCAATAGGATATAATGACAAATGGACCCTGGGGTTGCCCACAGAGCCTGCCCACGATGAAATCGGGGTTAGCAAACCTGCGCCATGACGGGGGTTCACCCAAGCTTATGATTACTCAATTACCTAATTTCTATAACAGATGCAATTCCCCTAGTTTGACATTATATCGACTTACACGGAAATGTCAACGAAAAACAGTTGGTAGCAGAAATTCAGAAAGGCAGGAAAGACTTCATACGCGGCACTTATCAAATCCGATATTACCGGAGAATAGGCAGACATAACCTCAATGGATATACACTTGACTTTACACCGAATAGATGGCAAAATAGATGGCAAAATAGATAGTGCGTACTAAATCTATTCTTAATTCAATGAGAGATTAGAAAGGGGCACAGAGATGAAACGGAAGAAGGTACTTATCACGGGCGCGGCGGGCAAAATCGGACGGGTGCTGCGAGATGGACTGAAAGATGATTATGATTTGCGACTCCTCTATCACAGGACTGTTTTTCCGGCAGCGGCGGGAGAAGAGGTCTATGTGGCAAGCATCAAGGATCTCGACAAAATGGTGGAGGTTGTAGAGGGCGTGGATTCGGTCGTTCACATGGCTGGGGATCCGGAAGTCGGCGCATCGTTTGAATCGGTCTACGAAAACAACATCCTAGGTACCTATTGCATCTACGAAGCCTCCCATCGAACCGGCACACCTCAAGTGATTTTTGCCAGCACCAACCATGTAACCGGATTCTATGAAATAGAGGGCGTTTATACAACGCCCGAAATGCCGGTACGACCTGATAGCCACTACGGTGCTAGCAAAGCCTACGGTGAAGCATTGGGCAGATACTATGTCGATGAATTCGGGCTGTCGGTGCACTGCTTACGGATTGGCACATTTCAACCGGTGGAGTCGGTGCAGAACCGGACAAGCGATCGGATCCTGTCCACCTGGTTAAGCCACCGAGATATGGTGCAGTTGACCAAACGGAGCATTGAGGCAGTGTCGGTGAAGTTTGGTATCTACTACGGTATCTCGAATAATACACGCGCCTACTGGAATATTGAGAATGCCCGAAAAGAGATAGGCTATGCCCCTGAGGACAACGCTGAAGATTACGCCTGAACGTCATTCGCCGACAAAATCACCTGCATCACGCTTTGGGTATCGCTCAAATCGTCAAAGAGGGCATCCGGTTGATATGGTGTTAGCTCTTCACGAGAATATTGACCTGTAGCCACAGCGATGGCATAGGCTCCCGCGTAGCGAGCGCACTCAATATCACGGGGTGTATCTCCAATAATCACGATGCCTTTTCCGGTGAACCTTTCGCCCGTCTGTTCAAAAGCACGACACGCGGCGATAGCCGGCAGCGCATTACGGGATCGTGCGTCGTCGCCAAATGCACCCAGCTGGAAAAAGGGGTTTAAATTAAAAACGTCCAACTTCGCAGCCGCACCGCCCTTATTATTACCAGTCAAAAGGCCAGGCAAGCACGCCTCATGGTCCATCACCGCTAAAATCAATTCTTGTACACCGTCCAACAACCTCACATTTGCACCTTCCGCTTTGCAGCCTTCTCTCAACAGTTTAGCGATACGGTCAAAAATATCAGGCAGTAGTTGCTGGACGGTGCTTTCGGGAAGCACACCTTCCAAGATGTCATGTACAATCTGCGTGTCCATCCCCCCCGACATCCGTACCCGTCCAAGTTCGGGTGTTGGATTGTCGCCGAACATCTGCTTTTCGTGGCAGACCTCCTCGATTGCTTGGTAGAGCGATCGACCGCCAATCCCCCCTGTGCTTAGTATGGTCCCATCAATATCAAATAAAACCAGTTTTCTCATCTATGGTTGTTGCCCTCAGATTGTTTGGTCACTTGTTACACATTTCGAGTTATAGTTTGGTGTCATTCCCTTTATAAATCCGCTCACCACGCACCAGAATCCGCTTCGGATTATCAAGAGAAAGCTCATCAAGGGTATGATACCCTAATGTCATACTCATACGTGTACCATCTGTCCGGTTTTTACCAGCGGAATGAATTATCATACTGTCAATGGCCAGCAGTCCACCGGCTTTCATGGGGACGGGGATGACTTGGTCCAAAGCAATTTGATGCAAGGGATTACCGTGGTTTAGATTCACGAAGTCCGGCAATATGTGTGATCCCGGCACCACATGGGTGCAGCCGTTTTCTAAATTGGTATCCTCAAGGTAGGCCAACACCGTTACGATGGTCCGTGACCAATGTCTCACATCGCGGTGGAGTTCCAACGAGGCGGTTGAATCACGATCACGAAGATAGACGTGGTTGTGTCGATTGCGAACAAACTCAATATTGGGTCCCAATAACGACTCCAAGGGGTTAAGGATTTCGTCGCACACGATTGTCTCCCGAAAGATGCCGCCGCGCCCCCACAGATTGGAAATGCGAATCACCCGTCCGTCTTTATTACGTGCAACCGGTTCAACCGCCTCCCGAATATTTTTTAATGCCGCTGCTTTCAGTCCATCTACAAGGTCATCAGTCAACCGTGTCGGTAATTTGATGAAGCCGTTATGCCGAAAAAGTTGTATCTCTTGAGGTGTGAGTGCCATGGTGGTTCTCCCTGTTTTTGTTTTCTACTTGTCTCTGTCCTCTCATCCGATTAACCGTAGTCAAGTTATATGAGGGGTGCTCATAATTATTGTCTGAATCGCGGATTCAACTGATGAAGCGGGTTGCACGGATTCTTGCCCCGAAAATACCCTATATGTTGCGTTACACGCCGGGCTCATTGAGCCTAGAACTCTAGCGCAATGGTGTTGGTGTCCTCGGGATTCAAAGCGATCTGAATCAGACTTTTCAGAATTCAAGGATTCACAGGATGAGATGAGTCACGTTCACATCTAAACGCCGAGATAGGCCTGAGGAAGGGGTCTCCTTATTGTCTGAATCACGGATTACACAGATGACCCCGAAAACACAGATTGGGCACCCTCGGTGCCATCCAAGAATCGGTATGAATCTGCGATACAGAGACGTTCTAAGGCTGCCAACTCCTGAGAAATGGCACCCCTCCGAGGACACGATTTCACGAATTGGATTTATGAGCACCCCTCAGTTATATAAGCTAGGAGTTACGCGCTTCAGTAGGGAACAACTATCGCTGTTCCCTAGGCCCCCTTATGAAGTCTCTGCTGGGGTTGCCCGATTAATCGGACGTTGGCAACGGTATCCAGCGGCGATGAATCACCGAACTACAAAGCTTCAAACGTTCAACTAGGTAACCCTACAGGCTTAAAATCGTTGCCGGGCCCAGATGAGCCTCTCTCGCGCGTTGTCATAAACTCAAGCAATACCGGAAGCCCGTCATCTTCAGTAACACGGCGGGCACGCTGGAACGCCGGAACAATTTCCGCAGGGTTTTCAATCCGCTCTCCATGACCGCCCATCGCCCGCGCAAGGTCTGCGTAATCGCTGCCGAGATTGCTGATTTGATACTCCGCTTCAGCAACGCCCGTCGCTTCTCCTGCCATACCACCGTTGTTAAACAACACCGTAATAATAGGAATCCCTTGCCGTACAGCGGTTTCAAAGTCAAGCCCAACCATGCCAAACGCTGTATCTCCTGTAACGTAGGTGCAGACTTTTTCCGGCTTCGCCAGCTTGGCTCCGATGATGAGTCCCAAGCCTGTGCCCAGCGCGTGGGATTTGCCCCAACCGATGAAGCTACGCGGTCCGGCAGACCGATAGAAGCTAATCATCCGTTCACGCGGACTGCCGGCGTCATGTGTCACAATTGCATCCTCAGGGGGAATGGCTCGCATCAAGTCCCAAATCACACGAAAGGGAGTAATGGGGATCTCGTCGCTTGTGAGTTTGGGCATCCAGTCCCTAAGCCACTCTGCGTTGATGGCTGCGATTTGTGAAGCCACGTCGTTGGTTGACCGAACCTGATTCCCTGTAATATCTTTGCATGCCTCTAACAGTTGACGAAGGACCAGCTTGGCATCTCCGACGATAGGGTAATCCACGTCCAGGTCTTTCTGAACGTCAACGGGATCATTTGTAGCGTGGATAATTGTCTTTCCTGCTGGCAGTCGCATCGCCATGACGTGGTCGGTAAAGCTGCAGCCAATCCCACATATCAGATCCGCTGCGTGCAAGAAATGGTGAAGCACCTTGGGCATTGAACCTGTCCCACACCCCAACGCGAGCGGATGCGCCTCAGGAAAAGCACTTTTTCCCATTAACGTTGTCAGCACCGGCACAGCTAAGAATTCAGAAAGTTCCCGCAGTTCCTCTGTCGCTTCTGCGTACAAGACCCCCTGCCCAGCATAAATGACAGGACCTTGGGCACTACATAAGGCTTTGGCAGCGGCTTCAATATCCTTCGGATCGCCTTGGGATTTGACGGGCTTCACATGAGAGGTATCTCCATTGAAATCACTCATCTCCTGTATCGCCACGTCCGCCGGAATTTCAACCATCACGGGTCCCGGTCTACCCTGCCGCAACGCCGCTAGAGACCGACGCATTACACCGTGCACACGCTCCGTAGATGTCACCACTTCCACCCGCTTGGTGATGGCAGCGTAGCTAACCTCTGACCGAAACAGGGGTGAAACCCCGTGACGATCGACGGGGTGTCCAAGTGGCAACAAAAGCATCGGAACCGAATCGGAGAAAGCGGTGGCTATACCTGCGAAACTATTTTCGGTCCCCGGACCGTATTGCATAGCGAAAACCCCGGGTTTGGCTCCGTTTGTGACCCTCGAATACCCGTCTGCAATATGCACCCCAACCCGTTCCTGCCGGCAGATAATCGGGCGGATACCTGCCTGGGCCGCGGCTTCGATCATCGAGGTCGTAGGAAAACAACTCAAGTATTCGATTCCTTCCGCTTTCAACGTTTTTGCAATTGCATCTATCGTTTTCATGCCAACCCCTTCCGTTGAATCACAATGTTAGTCATTTATAGCTATACAACCCCCTAGAATACACTCCCACTTTATCGTGACATAGTTCCACCACATCGTCAAGTAGAAAAGCGGTTTACACTACATTATCCTCGCTGGAGACTCCACGGCTTGGCCATGATTCGTTCCATACCCTCTTCATCCAACGAAATCCCCAGCCCCGGTCCGTCCGGAACTGGCACACAACCTTCATGGTCAAGCACGAAAGGCTCTTTGAAATACCCTTTACCGATTAACGTGCGGGAGCCATCGCGCGTGTCATTCACTTCGTTGTGTTCCTGTACCAAGAAGTTAGGCGTGCAGGCATCAAGTTGAATTGAGGCTGCCAGAGCAAGCGGACTGAGTGGACAGTGCAACGCTAACTTGGCGTAGGCAGCTTCGCCCATCACCGCAATTTTACGGCATTCCGTAATGCCCCCCGCGTGGCAGATGTCTGGTTGTAATACAGACAACGCGCCGCGGGAAAGTGCATCGAAAAAGATCCATTTGCCCATCCAGCGTTCACCTGCGGCAATTGGGACGCTGGCGTTTTGTACAATTTGGGCGAGCACATCCACCCGCTCAACAGGCATAGGTTCTTCGACAAAAAGCGGTCGGTGCGGAGTAAGCACCTCAATGAGTTGTTTGGCGATTGCCGGGTGTGGGTTATGGATGTCCACAGCCACATCAGCGTCTGGCCCTGCTCCTTCACACACGGCGGCGAATTTTTCTCCAAACGCCTCTACCTGTGAAGTAATTGGCAAGTCAGCCCCCGGGCCGAAGTGGACTTTCAGGCATCGAAAGCCCCATTCTTCGGTCAGCACTCGCGCTGCCTCCCTATAGGTTTCTGGCGCATCGGGTGTCAGCGAGCTTTCCGGCGGTCTTCCGGCGCGGTAGGGTTGTCCCGGCTCCACGCACCAAGGTAGCCCCCCACCCGTCGCATGATACATACGAATTCGGTCGTGGCAGGCACCACCAAGCATCTTGTAGATAGGCAGCCCAGCCGCTTTGCCCGCCAAGTCCCACAGCGCAATGTCAATCCCACTGATTGCGCTCATTTTGACGGGGCCGCCCACATAGCCTTCGCCATACATCAGATGCCATAGTTCTTCGACACGACACGGATCTTTTCCAATTAGCAGTGGCTCAAGCCGCTTGACTTCGGTGATAACAGTTTCCGAATGTCCCTCAAGATGGGGTTCACCCAGCCCGATCAGTTCGGTGTCGGTATGTATCCGCAACCAAACCCAGCTCGGTGGCACCCGCAGAATTTCAAGTTCGGTGATTTTCATAGTTCTCCTTCATGATGTAAATACTTTGACAAACATAGATTCACACGTTACCATATTATCCAAATTAGCCAACAGAAAATTACAATCAAAAAGAAACGAACGCTACAGAAGTCTAAAATAATTCAGAGGTGCACTATGAGTGCTAAAGATCTATCCGGATATGTCTTTGAATATGGGCACCATTTCTTCAAGGAGTCCGTGATTATTCATGCAGACTGCTTTAAGTGGATGGAACATCTCCCGGAAGTAAGTTTACATGCTATCGTAACAGATCCGCCGTATGGGGTAAAAGAATATGATTTCGATCAACTTGAAAAACGGACGAATGGGAATGGCGGTATTTGGCGTATTCCGCCCGCTTTTGATGGACATCAACGTTCGCCCTTGCCCCGATTTACTGTCTTGAACTACGCGGAACGCAGTCGTATGCAGCACTACTTTTGCCAATGGGCTAAACTCGCTTTAAGAATATTACGCCCCGGAGGACATGTCTTTCTGGCTTCAAATGCTTTCCTCGCTCAAATTGTCTTCACATCAATCATCAACACTGGCTTTGAATTTCGCGGTCAGATTGTCCGGTTAGTTAAAACATTACGGGGCGGTGATAGACCAAAGAACGCGGAGAAAGAATTTCCTGACGTTTGTACGCTGCCGAGAGGCTGCTATGAACCGTGGGGGATTTTTCGCAAACCCATTCCCAACAGCATGAAAGTCAGCGATTGTCTGAAAGTATTCCAAACGGGCGGGCTGCGTCGTAAACCAAATGGGAATCCCCCTGAAGATGTTATCGCAAGTGAACGCACTCCACAAAACGAACGGAAAATTGCCAATCATCCGAGTCTGAAGCCGCAGTCTTTCCTCCGTCAAATTGTTTATGCCTCCCTGCCGCTTGGTGAAGGTATTATCGTAGATCCATTTATGGGATCAGGTTCCACAGTTGCGGCTGCCGAAGCGATTGGTTATTCTTGTATTGGTCTTGAACGTTACGAAGAATATTATATGATGAGCCAGCAAGCAATCCCCAAATTAACCCAATTACCAACAAGAGAAGCCCAATTAAGCCTGTCATTCATCTAAGTCCTCGTATACCCAGTTCGCCCTCATTTTCTGTGTACCGTTTCGGTTTACGCTTGCAGTAATTGTCCGTCGGCTCACCGCCGATCTACCTGAAAAATTCCAATCCTCTTTTTCTAGTCTAGCAGCGTACACCCCTTTGAACCGAAATGATTTTGGATCAATATCCTTTTGCCCGTCCCTGACAGTATTGCTGTCAAAGTGAAAGGCCATAAGCCAGATTGCCTCTGGGTTATGGCCCTGCCAGCCGCTCGCATGACGGGATGCTTTGATTTCAATGCTTTCGCTCGAATGTTGAATTGCATTGTTGGGAAACATTCCAGATGGAACTAAATCCGGATGTCCGTTGTGCTACTGATTCTTCACTAAACTGGAGCAGCACTTTGGGATACTGATGTTCGCAAACTTACCAACGATACTGCTGAAATTCGCTGTCATGAGAAAATTTTCAAGACGGGGTATCTCTCTTGTATGAAGTTGTTGATTGATGAAACCCAAGAAATCAATGAAATCATTCATCCCCTGACGCACATGTTCTGTTATCAAGCCGTAAGGAAGCACACAATTCGGGTTAAAGCAATTAGGATTTATCGATCTAGGAATACAGGCTGAAGCCTCTTTGTTGCTAGCCCTATGCTAGGCCGTCTCAGTGAGCCACAGAACCATCGGCATGGAAGCTGCCGGTAATCTGTCTCGATTGATAGGGGAACTTTTCTAGTTTCGCTTCGTTGATTTCCAATCCAATACCCGGTCGATTCGGTACGATAACATACCCGCCATCTCGCTCAAGGGGATGATCGACAATCTCATTAAATGCGTCAGCACCGGTGTGAGTCTCATGCACAACAAAGTTGGGGATGGCCGCATCGAGTTGAACAAATGCAGCAAGGTTGACCGGACTTCCCATCAAGTGTGGGAAAATACCCACAAAGGAGGCTTCGGCGAGTGCCGCAATTTTTTTACAGTGTGTGATGCCGCCTGCCAGTGAAACATCGGGTCGGATGAGGCTGACCGTTTTTTTATCAATGAGCTCTTTGAACTGCTGAATGTTATAGAAACGTTCACCGGTCGCTATCGGAATGTGAACGTGCTGTGCAACGTACTCCAATGCTTCGATGCTCTGCGGCGCGATTGGGTCCTCATAGTACAGGATTCGGAAAGGTGCAAGCTCGCCGGCGAGAATGATTGCCTCATCCGGTGTCAGGTTTCGATGAATCTCAAGCCCCAGATCGATATCATTACCGATTGCTTCACGGATGGTTCGGACAATCTCCACCGCCGCTGTAATCGTTTGGGTTGAAGTACCCTTCTCCCAATCAGAGAAAAATGGGGTTGTTCGGAGTGAGATGTACCCCGCCTCAACGTTTTGGATTGCGCTCTCCGCCCGTTCAGCCAATGTGTCTCCTGACACATTGTTAAATACCTTGACCTTGTCCCGACACTTCCCGCCGAGCAATTGGTATACCGGCAGATTGACCGACTTCCCTAAGATGTCCCACAGTGCAACATCGATGGCACTCATCGCCGCGCTGATAGCAGCTCCCATGAAGTGAGAATCCCTCGAAACCACCTGATAGTGATGCTCGATACGACCGGGGTCTTTGCCCATATAGTATTCGCTCAGTTCGAGTATGGCTTCATACACTGTTTTCTGATGTGCCCACAAGCCAGCTTCACCGTTGCCGACAATCCCTTCATCGGTGTAGACCCGAACTAGCAGGAATCTATCTACCAGAAACGGCGTAATCTTCTCAATCTTCATTTTTATAACCTTCCTCTCACTTTATCTTGGCTGATATTAAGCAACCGTGCAACAGAAACCGTCGAAGTAGGGGCAATCCGCCCGTACTTGCTAATCAACTAATGGTTTTCACACATCACGTTTCACACACTTATTTTTTTAGGACTTACGTACTTCAAGTAGAGAGCAACAATCATTGTTCCCTACGGATACTTAATAGTACATCTACTGGAGTTGCCCGATGAATCAGACAGTGAGAGTTGTCAGGTGCGGCGATGAATCGCCGAACTACAACAGGTCAAAGACGCTCTCAACGGAGGCGTTGAACCTTCAACTGCGTAAGTCCTATTTATATCATTCCCGTAGGTCAGGCTTCCTAGTCCGACTGCACCAATGAACTAATGAGCAAATAGCTTTCACGTTTCATTTTTTTTAATATGAATCTTTATTTTTTTAATGCCTCCGCTATTTCATTGGTAGCATTTCGGGCATGGCTATAGCCGTTGATAAGGGCAGTGACATCGTGACAACAGTTAAGCCAGCGAGTACCTTTCTCGACGACAACGCGCATCGATTCGCCCGGATCGACCGCCGTGCCCATTGCAATCCCATGAGTGCGACAAGCCTTACCTACTCTGTCGAAGGCTTCAAGAACAACCTTTTGAGTAATCGGGTGTCCCACTTCGCGTTCCATGCCGTAGCTGTGCGCGAGATCTCCGGGCCCTACAAACAACAGATCAATCCCCTCAACTGCGGCGATGGCTTCAACATCGTCCACCCCTTCCTTGTCTTCGATCATCACGCCAAGTAGTGTGTTTTCGTTGGCTTGATCCAAGAAATCTTTGCGTTCCATCCGGCCGAATAGAGAGTCCCTACCCCCACCCATACCGCGCAGCCCGAGGGGTCGAAATTTTGCCATACGGACAAATTGACGCGCCTCATCAGCACTTTTGCAGTGGGGCCAAATCAGACCATCGGCGCCCAGTTCCAACGTTTTCATGACCTGGTTGTAGGGGCCGTGGGGAATACGAACAATGACATCAAGATCGACAGTTCGTGCAGCCAAAATCATATTGGAGAGTCCATCTAAATTAAGATGGCTATGTTCCATATCTATCCACACGCAGGTATATCCCGCCAGAGCCAGTACCTCCACAACGATTGGGTTGGATACCCGATTAATCTCTGGAACGGTGATAATTTCACCCCTGAGAAGTGCGGCCTTTGTATGATTAACTTTATATTGATTTATCATCTAGATTTCCTGTTTCTAATGGTTGCGGCCTCAACAGTAGTAAGTCCCCTCCATCGTGCCGTAGTATGCACAATAGCTACGACATACGGAGAGTATGCCTACTACTTTTAAGTATCACCGGGGAGAGGTTCCGCGCTGAGTACGATGTCGGTTCAAGAACAAGTGGCAATCGCTTCCGGAAATTTTGGCAAGACTTCCCTGCCGAACCGCTCGATATCTCGTCGGATTGCGCTAGGCGGGATTGCCAAAGCACCTGCTCCTATTGTCACACGCTCCAGTCCGGGCAATCTTTCCTGGATCGCTGAAATCTTTTCAAAAACGTGCGCCGGTGGTCCACATATCCAGCCACCACCATTAACCAAATCGTGAACGGTTGGCAACCCAGCCAGTGGTGCTTTTTCTGGATCGAACGTCGCTTGAATCTGTTCTTGGGTGAGCGTGGGCATCCTTCCCAACGGTGCTAGCACTTTGAGTTGTTCTTCAAACCAGACGGATGCCTCTTGAATCGCTTTCTCTTCGGTATCAGCGATATGTACTTGTAACACCAGAGCCAAGTCCTCACCGAGTTCAGTGTCGCGTCCGGCGCGTAAGTGCGTTTCTCTCCACCTCGCAGCAATCTCATTAACTCGGGGGCCTCCGGGGACGACACCCTTGATACCGTGTTTGACCATAAAGTCTATACCTCGCGGGCTCGCACTGAAGATGGGTTGCCAGCATTCCACAGGCAGGTTGAAGGGACGCGGCACAAGCGTTATCTCCTCCAACTCCTGTCCCCGGTTGAAAACTCTCGCTGGTAGGTCGTAGTGTATCCCGCGATGGGAGAAAGCCTGCTCATTCCACGCCTTGAAAATAATCTCGACCTGCTCCTCGAATAACTCACGGTTTGCGGCGTCATCCTCAAGCGGCGATCCCAGCGTTTCTACCTCCCGTGGGATGTAACCCCTACCGATGCCGAATCTGACACGTCCCTTTGTAAGGATGTCCACCATGGCAAAGTCTTCAGCCAATCGGATCGGGTGCCATGCGGGAATGGTATTAAAAAAGCCTCCGAACTTGAGCTGCTCGGTATTCTCTGCGAGATAGAGGCTAAGCATCGGTATATTTGGGATGCCGCCGTATCCTTCGCGTTGAAAGTGGTGCTCGGCGAGCCACAGGGTATCAAAATTCAATTTGTCCATTAACTGAGCAATCGCCCGTGCTTCATCGAATACAGAGGCTAGATGCTCGTCCGTCTCTATCCTATCGTCAACACGGAGGCCCTGGAAACCCATGTTATCCATTTCCACATGCCCTCCGTAGAAGTAGTCAAATTTCGTTATCATCTGCTGCTCCAACTCTACCGTTTCTCTCTCGAATCTCCCCGTGGATCTTCTAAGTTCCTATACCACTGGGGCTAGCGGGTATCTTTTGACAATTATTAAACCTAATTGCCCACTATTGTCTCTATATAATAAGTCATTTTACTCTGTCCTTATTTTTCCGTCAACAACAATCTCTATCGATCAGTTCAGGGCTATTAGAGATAAAAAGGTAATTGCATGTAGATATTGTGTAGGACTTACGCACTTCGATTGCGAAAATCATCTCCTATTTCCGACACAGATTGTCCCCCTGATTGCTCAACTGCCTAATTCCTATAACAGATGCAATTCCCCTATGAGAGATAAAACTGGGGATTGCAAATCTAACGGGTGGTGCTGCATATCTGACAGCTAGACTTCTGACCGAGGTGGAAAAGCAACGGCTAATCGATCACAGAAAATACTCCTCTTGTATATTAGGACTAACTGACGGTTTTCTAAAACGCATTTAATAGTTTTAGACTTAACAATCTATTGTTTTTGCTATTGTTTTTTTTGATATTCTATGAGTGAACTTGCCAATCGTTGTGAATAATTGATGTCGATTCTCAGTCGCCTTACCTATAGGAGCCATTTGATGTCTAACCTGTTGCACAACACAGTTTCGCTGTGCATGGCGAAATTTCTGACTCACCATCTACATGGCAAAAGGAGGTGAGCCTTTATGCCACGCATACAACGCCTTAAGTCTGACTCGCGTAAAAATGGCACACTCGTCAGACCTCATTTACGGACGAAACCTGACGGAAATCCGTATAATCATCTCAAACCACCCACCCAAAAGCACATTCAAGATTATTTTGACAGGAAATTGGGAATACGCAGACCTCTATTCATGCGGGTTTAGACGATATGATTATCTCAAAAATACGGCAAAAATCAAGCCTTTATCTGTTAAGTGCGAAATAAATTGTCGTTAGAACTATACAAAGAGGTGGGAAATGCGGTGCGCCAATCTATTTCGGAGGTCTATGCAACCAGCCGCCTGATGCTACCCCCTCTTGTTATTGGCTTATTGGTCTTATATGGCGAGGTTAAGAAGTTTTTGGGGGTGGAATTTCAAAACGCCGAGACTTTACATTACTTAGTCTGGTCTGGGTGTGTGATAATATCCCTGATATGGATATTCAACGTGAGTCGTGTCGCACAAGTCGTCCACTGGCATCTTGAAACAATATCAGGATTCTCAGGATTAAAGGATTTTCAGGTGCGAGTGCAAATTGGGGGTAAAAGGACACAAGAAGATAGCCCAAAGAGATGAGAAATTACCTATTTCAAAAAGACTTAGGCACAACAGGCTCCGACTCATCGGTTTCGGGATATATTTCTTCCTCCTTTTATCCAAATTACCGTCTTTCGATTTTCGTGGTATGCTTAGCCTTCTAAATTCTATAGAAGGGTTTATTTGGTGGGTTGTTTTTTTGGTAATTATTTCTTCCCTCAGTTTCTGTTTATTATTCTTTATTTACCGTCTCTATTTTGGGGCACTTGCAGAACTTCGAGATACCAAGAGGATTGTAACCTTATCAGGTTATTGCCTATTCCTTTTTATCATATTCCTCTGTTGTGTCGTACTCCCAGTTCTGATGTTTGTAGATATGCAGCAACGCCCCGATGAAAAGGAGATTGAAAGAAGTGCGCTAGAATCCCTCGGCAAAGGTGAATATGACAAAGCCATTGAGGACTTCGATAAAGTGATAGCACTCGATTCCAACAATGAATATGGGAAAACGTCTGCCAGTACCCCCAACGCCTCGCTGTTTGATAGCAGATACAGATTTTCGGCATCAATCGCAACGGCATCAAACGACCGACTCGACGGCAAGGCGTGGATACTGAATTCCGCTGTCTCTATCCGCTTGCCCGTCATGTTGAAGATTAACAACTTCGGCGCGCTCCCATGCGCCGCTGCAAAGTAGACATGCTCGCTATCAGCGGTCATTGCCCCATTGGCTATCGTATACCCGCTCGGAATCCCAACCCCGATTGCCTTCAAATATGATAATTCCATCAGCCCCTTTTCCTTCCGCCTAACAATCTTGTCTGAATCAGGATTCTCAGGATTAAAGGATTTTGAGGATTTATACCTCCAAGATCTTCAAGCCTTCTGGTTTTAACTTGTTCGCGTCTAAGGATCTAGGGGGTTCAAATGAACCCCCTAGATCCTGCGTCTGTTAGCCCTCTGTTAGGCAAAGCCTATCAGACGCGCTAACAGACGGTTAAAAACCGTTGAAAGTTAAATCCCCAAGATCTTCTAACCTTCTGGTTGTAAACCTGAAGGTTATAGATCTTCTCCTGAAAATCCTCAAATCCTGAGAATCCTGATTCAGACAACTGCCAACCTCATTCGTCGTTCGGGGAAGAGCGCGAGTGGGAGGCACCCGCCGCCCGCCGCACAATCCGCAGGTGCACCTCCAGCACCATAGCCAGCTGCCTCAACTCCAGTTCCGTAAACCGGCGTCGCCCTTTCACCTTATAGGACAATGCCTGCTCCGAGACACCCAATAGCTCCGAGATATAATTCCTACGGAACCCCGACTCATTAATAAGCGTCTCAATGGTCAATTTCATAATCTAAGCGTCAACCCCCATTACCAGATACCCCTTGAAAAATCAGCGGAAGTGTGTCATAATAAGAGTTAGTGAAACCATTATTATTGTTTTTCGTAAAGCCTACTACACACTTCCATCAGGGGTATATTATAGCCAATGGATACCAGACTGCCAACAAAATTCACCTAACACGGCAAATTATCCGATGGTGATAACGGCGGAAGCAAGATAGGAGTGAAACATCTTGTTAAAATACCGCATCAAAGAAATAATCACAGCTCTAAAAAACCGAGGCATCAAAGCCAAACAGACCGAAATGGCAAAAGCTGCCAACGTGCCCCAATCCTACATCTCCAAAATTGTAAACAATCAAGCCAAAGCGATTGATCCCCAAATACTGTTTGCAATCGCGAAATACCTAACCAAAGTGAGCCATCAAAATTTCACTATTAGTGATCTATTCTACGGAGAAGACTCGACCCCCGGTCAAATTCCCCCGGACCGACAACCCACACCGCCCCGCAAACAGGACCCTTTAGCCCAAGGCGAGACCATGCGCCTCGAACACGCTGTCCCCGTCGATGATGACGACTTCGTTGCGGTCCCCATTCTCGGCGACATCCCGTGCGGCACCCTCGATCAGGTGGACCCCGGCGATGTCGTCGGGTATGAATACATGCACAAAGACACCCTCGGTCCGGGCGAATTCTTCCTCCGCGCCAGAGGCATGTCGATGGCACCGCGCATCGAAGACGGCGACCTCCTACTGATTCAACCCGGCAACAACTGGAACAACGGCACGACCGTCATAGCCTACGTCGAAGGCGAAGTGACGTGCAAGAAGCTCTACCTCCGCAACGGACACGCGCTGCTTGCCCCGACCAACCCGAACTACAACCACATCATCGTCACCGAAGAAATGACCATCATCGGAAAAGTCACAAAAATCGTGAAAGAAGCGTAGCCAACCGTCTGTTAGCCTCTCTGTTAGGCAAAGCCTATCAGACGCGCTAACAGGCAGTGAACACCTCACAATCCTGGTAATTGTCTGAATCAGGATTCTCAGGATTAAAGGATTCTCAGGAGGGGGACCAGGTTTAGAACCGCTTGTTAGCCTCTTGTCAGAAGATCTAGGGGGTTCCGCGGTAGGGGTTCAAGCGGTTTTAAAACCGCGGAACCCCTGAAAACCGCTTGAACCCCTGCACCTTCAAAGCCTCACAAGCTATTAGCGCTTTCGCTAACAGAGGGGTTGTTAGGCTTCTGTTAATAACCGAATGAAGTATAATCCCCCAAGCTCCTCATCCTGAAAATCTCATAATCCCGTCTGGTAGCGCGTCTGGTAGCGTTCCGCTAACAGAGAGCTAACAGGCGTTTGAAAATCCTGATTCAGACAACTAGGTTTACAACCTCTGCAAGCAATTGAGATCCACAAAAAGGAGACACTTATGGACTTTTCTGCATGGAGCCCATCCCACACAGTTCTGGTTGCCATCATGGTGTTAGGATTTGTCGGGCAACTGATTCGTATGCTACCTGACACCATCCCTTTGCCAAAGATGGTTACTCGTAGCGGACGAAAACGGCAGTCCGTCGAAAAGATGACCGACTGCCTAAAGAGAAGAAGGGCAAGTGGGAAACCCACCTGCCCTAAAAAATGAACATAGAACAAAAATAATTACGCACTTAACAGATAAAGGCTTGACTTTTTGGCGTATTCTTGAGATAATCATATTTTTGAGATAATCATATCGTCTCAACCCGCATGAATAAAGGAGTCAAGTATGAATTTACTTGAGATTGTCGAGCGATTTTCGACTCATGAAAATTGTATTAAGCATCTCGAACAAGTGCGATGGGGAGATGCTCCGGAGTGTCCCCATTGTGGGAGTGATAGAGTGGCAAGAAAACGTGAAAATGGTAAAATTGGACGATGGAATTGCCACCTATGCAAGTCGAGTTTCAATGTTTTGCCTGGCACGCTGTTTCAAGGGACTAAGATTTCACTTACTAAGTGGTTTGTTGGGATCGCCTTGATGGTAGATGCCAAGAAAAGCCTGTCCAGTTGTCAACTTGCCCGGCATCTTGGGCTGAATCAGATGTCTACCTGGTATATGATGCAACGAATAAGGAAAGAGATGGAATGCCGGGGCACCACTTTCTTGAAAGGCATTATCGAATGTGATGAAACTTACTTGGGGGGCAAACCTCGCAGAAGAAAAGATGATGACGACAACCTGCCTCCTGCACCGAAACGGGGTAGAGGGACAGCAAAGACAGCGGTTATCGGTGCAATAGAACGAACGGGTAAGGTTATTGCCCGTATCGCCACAGATTTAACCCGTCAGGGTGTTATTGGGTTTATCAAAGATGTTGTTAACCCCCAGCAATCGGTTCTCATGACAGATGAGTTCCAGAGTTACGAAGGTGCTTCGGAATTAATGCCTCATTTGACGGTGAAGCACGGTGAGAAAGAGTATGTCAAAGGCATCGCTCATACGAACACGATTGAGGGGTTTGGGTCAATGCTCAAGCGAGCATTTCACGGAACGCATCATCATTACAGTAAGAAATGGACACCACTTTACCTGGCCGAAGCCTGTTTTAAGTGGAACAATCGGGGCCGCCCCAAGGGGTTTGAGAGGTTTATCAGGGAGTGTTTTGTGTAGCATCCCCGGATAGAATTATCTGCGCCGTCGGGGGCGAGGGCTGCGTATTCCCAGTTTCCTGTCAAAATAATCTTGAATGTGCTTTTGGGTGGGTGGTTTGAGATGATTATACCGATTTCCGTCAGGGTCCGTCCGTAAATGAGTTCTGACGAGTGTGCCATTTTTACGCGAGTCAGACTTAACGCGTTGTATGCGTGGCATAAAGGCTCACCTCCTTTTGCCATGTAGATGGTGAGTCAGAAATTTCGCCATGCACAGCGAAACTGTGTTGTGCAACAGGTTAGACATCAAATGGCTCCTATAGGTAAGGCGACTTAGAATCGACATCAATTATTCACAACGATTGGCAAGTTCACTCATAGAATATCAAAAAAAACAATAGCAAAAACAATAGATTGTTAAGTCTAAAACTATTAAATGCGTAACATTATTACGATCCTTCATAAAATCCTCTATGCCCCCAGCAACCCGAACTCCTCCATCGCTGTAACCAATCGGTGTTTCATCACATCGTCTTCAGTCTCAGGGGTTTTACCAGAGTTTTTGGCAAGGATCTATCACATTCATGTTTTTAACATGAATGTTGAAGATCTTTTTTGTAATCCGCTTCGGCAACTTGGTACCCAGCATCAAGGACTTTGTGAAAATCTGCCTCTGAAAGATCAGTAAATCCGTGGGACACAATGAAATGGATGTATTCATCCATTGTCTTCGGATTGTGTTGTTTCAACTTTTTCTGAAATGAATCGGAGGCTATAACCTCTATTATTTCCTGAACCGCTGGGTCCTCAAGTTGTTCAGAGGGGAATATCCGGTGCATCATATCGGCCATGTCGCGTGAAACGGCGGCGGCACTCCCCGGCTTTATCACCCCGACTTCCTCTATGGCAGGAGTGGGGGCCTGGTTAACCTCTTTATCTCCAAAGATGAAAACGATTCCACAGAGAACCAGAGCAGCGATACAGCAAATATTCCGCCACAGCCCCTTCAAGACCACCATAAATAAAAGACACATACCAAGCAAGGCAAATGATATACCGATATAGGGAATTCCTTTACCTCTCCAGAGATACATCCCTACCATAAATACAAAAATCGCACTTCCAATTATGAAATACCTATTGTCTTGTAGGTATTCATAGAATCGATTAATCAAAACGAAGGATAATATCGTACCAATCCCAAATAATGTGGCAATGAGAGTCGGTACAGTCCACCCAAGTTTTATCCAAAGATATAGTGCCATCGAATTTGCAATAACAACGATTGGTAGAAGCAGAAGTAATTTTTCGCTTTTTAATTTCATGGTTAAATCTTCCCCCAAACTTATGGGATTTGTCAACATTCATGTTTGAAACATGAATGTGGTAAATCCTTCAGGCGGTTAAGAACCGTCTGTTAGCAGATTGTTAGGTGATACCTAACAATCCTGTTAGCGCGTCTGATAGGCAGCCTACAAGATCCTAACAATCTCCTGAAAATCCTTTAATCCTGACGCTTGTTAGGCAAAGCCTAACAAGCCATCCTGATTCAGACAAATTATCAGGATTGACGGTTACGGTGCTTGCCACCTGATGATACCTACCCGATTGTGAACGGTAACACGATTGGCCACTTCATCGGCGTATAACTGCACAGCATTTGCCTCCTCAGGATTGGATACCGTTACCCGATTGGCAACTTTACCCGCAGAAAGACGAACCCCATCTTTGCCTAAAGGACTGCGGACGATAACACGATTCGCTAATTCACTCGTACGTAACAGCACTGCAGCCTCTCCTGACTTATCGGCAACAGCGATACTGTTTCCCGTTTCATCAGCGACCAAGAGCACCGCAGGAGTACCCACAGGATTGTGAAGGACGACACCGTTACCCAAAGCCTCATCGGTGCGTAAGACAATCGCAGGCTCACCTGACTTATCAACCACTATTAGTGAGGTACACTTTATATCCCCAGGCATGTCCTTCCGCTGTGCGATCAGAGGGGGTGAAACGATAGAACCAACCAAAATCCCAACTAGCATAATCACCGCGCCCAATGAGGCGTAGAAATACTTCTGCTTGTGATTCATTCCGCATCTCCACGGTCAACGGCTTGGGCTTTACGCTCACGCTCCCACCGTTCCCTCGCCTCTTTGAGACGTTTCAGATTCTTCTCACATGGTGAACACTCTTCCTCTGTTTCCATATCAACTTGTTGGGGAGCGGGGACACCGGGAAAGTTGTCTGTTGCATAGGCAATGAACAACCCCGCAATTACCAAGAAACAAAACACTACCCACGCTATCATAAACACTTTCATTTGGAAACCTCCTCTCGGTTACGATGTTGTTCTACTTGCTTGGCAAAGTCTGGATCGCTTTGACGTAGACGGCGGAGCCCTTCTTCGGGTCCATACTGCTCTAAAGTAGACATCGCCCGATCGAACTGCTCTGGTGAAAACTGCGATTTCAGGGATGCTTCAAGATTACTTTGAATCTCGCCCGGCATATCAGGGCGGTGATTTTGGGGCATATCGAGCGGTTGAGGTCTCGTGGCTGCCTCAATCTCGGCGTCAGTTGATGTATCAAGCGGGGGGAGGGGCACTGACATTTCGCTATCAGATGCAGAGGGGCTTTCCATGACGGAGGACATATCCCATGAAGGAGCTGATACCTGTGCTTCAGGTGTATCGACTCCGGTCGTTTCTGCGGCTGCGACAATACTCGCCGCATGTCTTTGAACATCAGTTATCCAGACAAAAGCAGGGGTGCTCTCAGATCCTTCTTCCCACCCTGCTAGCATAGCACCATCAAGATCGATCCCGAACTGTCCCCCCAGCCAGCCTATATTTCGACCTTCTTCTTTGATAAACTTAAGGAACACCTCTTGACGTTGCAAAGCCGCTGCGCTTGGGTTAGTCAGGTCTACCGGTTCTTGGGAAAGAAATAGATTCGCCATTTTCAGACGCATCTCAGGCACCCCAGTCGGAAACTCTTTTCGGAAGGCATCCTTAAACATATCCCTCTCTAACGGAAACCCGTGTGATTCCCAAAATTCAGCAGAATGACGGAACCTATAACCTTTTTCCAGCGCGTTTTTCATGTATTTAAGGTACTCCGGCGAATTCATAACCTCAAGCATTTTTTGTCTCTCTTGCGTTGCAAGTTCATCTTCGCTATACAGAGACACAAAATTATTTTTTGTGTGCTGCACAATTCTTTCTGCGGGCGTCTGTAACTCTTCCTCTGAATTCCCACGCGGCATTGTTAGGGGCGCGGCGGCGATCCCATTGTTTTGGAGAGTGAAGTTACTTTTCCCCTGAAGTTCCCTCTCCTTATGCTCCCGAAGCCCAAAAAATACAGACATACAAACGACGATTCCTGCCAACAGGGCACCGGACACATAGATTGATTTTTTCAACTTCATTGAAAGATTCGGTATCAACTTGGTTTTCATCGGCGATCTCCCTTTATGTTTCAATAAGATTTATAACCACGCCTGTTAGGTGCGGTTGTTAGGTGAGGGATTGTTAGCGGTTTAAAACATGAATGTGCAGGGGTTAAGAGGAAGGGGTTCAAGCGGTTTTAAAACCGCGGAACCTCTTGAACCCCTAAGATCTTTTGGAAAGGTAAGGGAAAAAATCTCTGCTACAGCGGGAGAAAACAGTGAGGGCTAATTATAGCACAGATGATAGGCAGAATAGCCACATATCTCAGCCGCGGTTGAACACTTCTGCCCGGCGTACCTTTGCCATGCATCACACACCCCACTGCCACTACCATATAGGTTACAATAATAGGCTGCTAAAGCGATAGCAGCACAACAGTTGTTTGTGGCTGTTGAACAATCATCGCTGTAAGCCGGCGGTGGGAACAGCCCAAAACTAGCTACCAAGAACCCAACGATTAGGACCATAGCCATCAACCGTCTTTTTGTTGAAAACATCATCTTCTCCTTATTGCCATCGTTCCGCCCAAAACAGAATCTAAAAACAGAAAAAGGGCTGCATCATCGGTAATCCTGAATCGCGCAGCCCTTTTGTTTTAGGTAGAAACGAATGGCGAAAAAGGGTAAAATAACAGAAGATTGTTAGATTCCAGCCTAACAATCCTAGATCTTCAACATTCATGTTAAAAACAGCTTGTTAGGGCGAGCCCTAACAAGTCCGAATGTGATAGATCCTTTCTACCCCTTTTTATACCGATACCGAGCCACAGCCACCTTTTCCGCTTCCTTTACCCGTGCATAATGCGCTGGCATCTGTAGTGATTTCCATCTGCCCGCTTGTTGCATCTCCACGACCGACGCCCCCGCTTGAGATAAAGACACCGCAGCCCCCACACGAAGCGAATGCCCAGAGATAAAGCCATCAATGCCAGCGACAGAAGCCCATTCTTTGATAGCGTAGCGAGCTCCATTGACCGTGAGCCTCGTGGATTGGATATGATCGCCCCGCACGATACGCCTGAACAACGCCCCTGTGGTTATGTTTGCTTCGGTGCAGTATCCGCGTATCATCTGCATTGTCCGATCCCCGATATACAACGCCACACCCTCGCCTTGTTGATCCGTCTTACTCGACTGGACGATTAAGGCATTTTCTTGGATATCCTCAAGGTTGACTGCCACCGCTTCAGAGATTCGCAACAGGCAATCACTCATGAGCCGTATCAATGCAGAATCCCGATAGCCCTTGATGCTTTGTTCAGATTCAGCGAACCTGCACACGAAATACACATCCGCCCACGAAAGACCGTCGACTTGCCCATTGCCCCTGTTCTCAGTATCACGCTTGATGGTGAGCAGGCGCTTATCGGTGGTTGTCCATCTGGCTGGAGAGCGCATGATATGTTTGAAATACCACTTGACCGAAGCGACAGTAAGTGAGAGCGTGGCTGGCGATAGACCATCGGCGTCCAGTTGCGAGATACACAAGGCGAGTGATTCATCCGTTAGATCTTCAACAACCACGCTACGGCGAGAAAGCCGTTTATACGCCTTCTGATAAGCCGTCTTGGTGTTTTCCGATAACGCATCCCACGCCACAGCGATACGGAGGATCCTCAAGCCTTCTGGCTTCAAACCAGAAGGTTGTAGATCTTTGAGGCGCCCCTTTTCATCCAGTGTGTCCTCGTGGCGGCAGACGAGGGGTTCAAGCGGTATATGCTTGACTGCTAATGGATTCATGATGGTCTCCTTTGGGATTTGTCAACATTCAAAGCGGTTAAGATCTTACAACATTCATGCTAAGAACATGAATGTGCAGGGGTTCAAATGAACCCCCTAGATCCTTTCAGAACCAGAAGGTGCAGGGGGTTCAAGCGGTTAATCCTGAAAATCCTAATTCAGACATTTAGAATAATAGATGTAGGTAAATGAGTTAGCATAAAATAAATGAGGGGTGCTCATAATTATTGTCTGAATCGCGGCTGCAGCAGATGACACAGAAAACACGAATACAGATAGGGGCCTCAGGCGGGAGATGAGGCAATATCCCCCACCGACGGAGGGGGATATTTTGCTTTTTCCCAATGAGGGGTGTGAGTTTAATGAAAGTTAAGCGTTAGCCAAGCCATATGCCATAATGGTTATGGGGTTTACGGCACGTCGAGTGTGCCTACTACTTTATGAGCCCCTCTTAAATAACCGAGGGGGCTCATAAATAGGTTTTGATACGTATACTTCTCAACACCTCTCAATGCGTAGGGGGTGGGGTCCCAGCTTGGCAACCAAGCCCCTACGATTGACGCAGGCACCCTCGCTTGAATTCCGCTATAATGTGTCTCGAATTATGCACATCCATTAAATAAATTATCTTAATTTTTTCATGAAGTTTTTAGCAACATTGGAGTTATACTATAGTTGTTAATGATGAAGTCCTGAGATGCAGGAACCGATAGCACTATAATTTTTCTCCAGATTCTTACTCTCAACTTATTAACTGATAAACCAAAAAGGAGGTACATGAGAGATGTTTAACCATACAGGACCAAAACGCACCCGAGCGTTGAATCCGCTGATAGAGAGAGCACCCGAGGCAACACCGGGAAACTCCTTCAAATCCTCCGCGCAAGACACTGCGCGCCATCACACAACCACCGGATCTGAGGAACAGAAGGAGATATCACATAATCCTTCAGGTTGCAGGACTATCCTTGACCTATCAAAGGGATTTAGTTTAGCTCAACTCTCAGTCGCTCATAGAGATACAGATTGGGGGTTCAGGAAGGCATACAAGATTCCCCCATTGATTCCCGAAACAACGTTTTTATCGCCAAAGGAGACAGCAGGTGGCAGGTACTTCAACATTCGATTTTGGGCCAGAGCACGATTACGAGAAAGGCACAGGCTACGACAAGATTCCGGCTGAATTGGCAGGTGACTCCGGAGCACAGAGATCTGATTATATTGGCTTAATCAGATTGGACGCTTCGCTGGGTTCTACCTGCCGTGCAACGAGGAGAAATCCAAAGGAGACGAGCGTGAGACGATCCGATGAAAATCTAATGTTATCCGTCAAAGAAGGAAATAGCGCAGCATTTGAAATATTAACCAAACGTCACTATACCAACACATTGAACTTTATTTATCGTTTCGTGAACAATCGTACGCTTGCGGAGGATTTGTGTCAAGAAACGTTTTTGCGCCTTTGGCGCAGCGCACCGACCTATCAACCGCTTGCCAAGTTTACCACTTTCCTTTATCACATTGCAAAGAATGTCTGTTTGAAGCAGATTGCTAAAGATCAACGAACCCCCTACACCTCTTCGCTGGAGGCTCCCATTGCTAATGATAGCAGCAGTGATTATAACTTATCAGAAGAGATTGCAGATAACCGATATTTGCCGGAGGAAACGGCCATTGCTAGAGAGGCAGATGAAGCCATCCAATCGGCGATTGGCGACCTGTCCGAAGAGCATCGGTTAGTCTTTGTCTTAACAGAATTACAAGGGTTATCATACCAAGAAGTTGCTGAGATAGCTCGGTGCCCTGTTGGTACTGTTGCTTCCCGGAAGAATGCAGCTGTCCGGCAGCTCCAAAAGCGGTTACACAAGCACTTAGATTCTCAACCAGAAAGCACCAAAATTTCTCAAGATGGATAGTTGCCTCTAGACTCTGATAGGAAATCAGGGAAGGTTATGTTCATTGCGAAGATTGGTGCCTGCCCCTATATCGATTCGATTTGAATTGATATAGGGGCATTTTAATTAATTCAGAGGGGCTCATAAAGTAGTAGGCACGCTCCGCTTGCCGTAAACCACACAACCGTTACGGCATATGGTTTCGCTAACACCCAACTGCCATTCCCCCACCCCTCATTGGAAAAAACAAAATGTCCCCACCCTCGTAGGTAGGGCATTTTGCTTCATCTCCGGTCTGAGGCCCCTCTCTGTATCCGTGTAATTTGCTGTATCTGCTGCAGCCGTGATTCAGACAATTATTATGAGCACCCCTCAAATAATTCAAAGGTGCAAGCAGTAAAATTTTCAGTCTAGTTCTTCCAAAAAGTTATTTTTCCGAACAAATGCTACTGCTGCCTGCCTAATACCGGTAGAAGCACATATTGTGAAAACTTAAACTGAAAACGTCCCGCGAGGAGGAAAACATGAGACGTAAATATATCATCACCAATCTTTTGGGAATATTGCTTACCTTTTTGATGTCAATTGCCGTAAGCACCTCAGCACAAGATACGCTTTTAAAAGAAGAGAAGCGATTTGATCTAAATAGCAACGGTCAATTGAGTGAAGCCGAAAAAGCAATTATGATTGAAATAATCGCTCTCGAAGTCTTCACAGGAGTACAATTCACCGAACAGGAAATCCGGGAAGAACACGGTGGCAGCGAGCGAGGTCGTTTCGGTAGTGGACGTGGACCGCGCCGGGCGGAGAAGATTGTCAACCGTTTTGATACAGACAAGGATGGTAGGTTAAACGATGTAGAGCGGGAAGCCGCTCGCAACTACATCCACGAAAACCGAGGCGTGACCGGTGCGTCACGCCCATCTGGAAGCACATCGCCTCATACAATGCACGAAGATGATTTGGAAGCGAGCCGCGCCACCCAGACTAACGGCACCCCCAACCTCTACGAGGCAAACACCCTCCGTACCCTCTACCTTCGATTCCACGATGCGGACTGGTACGAACAGCTCGGCGACTTCTATCGAACCGATGTCAATGTGCCGGCAGATTTAATTGTCGATGGAGCGGTCTATCGATCCGTAGGTGTCAGATTCCGCGGCAGTTCATCCTATTTTACAGTTCAGAACGAGAAAAAGTCGTTCAATATCGCTATTGACTACGGAGATGAGAAACAACGGCTCTACGGTTACAAAACACTAAATCTGCTAAACGGTCATTCCGATCCCTCCTTCCTCCGCGAAATTCTCTATTCAAAAATTGCTACCAACTACATCCCTGCCCCGAAAGCGAACTTCGTTAAACTGGTCATCAACGGGGAAAGCTGGGGGATTTACGTCAACAGCCAACAATTCAACAAAGATTTCCTCGACGAATGGTTTGGCACCAAAGACGGGGTTCGCTGGAAGGTACCACCCGGACGCAACAGCGGCTTAGTTTATAATGGAGACCAACCCTCTGCCTATCAACAATTCTACCAACTCAAAACGAGAGTGGAGGAGGCACCAAACGCTTGGCAGGATCTGATTAACCTGTGCAAAGTTTTTGAAAGAACGCCCGATGACCAACTCGAATCTGCGCTTTCTACGGTTTTCAACATTGATCGGGCACTTTGGTTCCTCGCACTGGAAAATGTATTCATAGATAACGACGGCTATATCAGTCGCGCCAGCGATTACGCTCTCTATCAGGACCCGATGGGTCGCTTCCATCTGCTGCCACATGACAGTAACGAGACATTTCGATTTGCCGGTGGCGGTGGTCCGAACTCTTGGCAGATCGATGGGCAGATGCTATCCCCTGTTTCGCAGGAAGACGATATGATGCGCCCCGTCATCAGGCGTCTACTTGCCATTCCACATCTACGCGCCCGGTATTTGGCTCACATCCGCACTATTGTCAACGAATGGCTCGATTGGGATTTGCTCCATCCAGTTATCACAGAATATCAATCACTTGTTGACACTGAAGTGAAGGCGGACGATAAGAAACTTTATGCTTATGAGGCATTCGCGACCAGTCACATCAAGGACCAAGGCGGTGAGGGAGGTCGGGGTGATAGGCGGGGGGGCAGGGGACGGAGAGCCACACCGAGTTTCAAACGTTTTGTCGAGGAGCGCGCAGAATATCTGCTCAAGCATCCCGAAATCAACAAGTCAATACCAACCATTGCCTCTGTCTCCAAGCAGCCCAAAGCACCGACAGCGAACCAGCCTGTACGGATCACAACCGAGATTGGTGGAGATGTCAGAGTCGATGCGGTCATCTTGTATTACGCGTCTGGACGATTGGCACCCTTCCTGAGCATCCCGATGTCAAAAGATGGCGCGGTCTACGTGGGTGAGATTCCTGCTTTTCCTGCTGGAAAGAAAATCCATTACTATGTCGAAGCTCGCTCTGCTGGATCGGGCGGCGCAACGACGTTTTTCCCAGCCCAAACCGAATTTACGCCGTTGACTTACCACGTCACTGCATCTATCGCCGATAGTTCTCCGGTCGTTATTAATGAGTTGATGGCGAGTAATACGAAAAGTCACGTCGACCCTGAAGGCGAAAACGACGATTGGATCGAACTCCACAACGTGAGTGATTATGCGGTTAATCTTTCAGGGATGTATCTCAGCGATAGCCAGAACAATCCGCGCAAGTGGCAGTTTCCCGACGACACCCAGATTGCCCCCGGCGGTTATCTGATTGTTTGGGCAGACGAAGATGGCAAGGCCGAGTCGGGACTCCATGCTAACTTCAAGCTCTCTAAGAATGGGGAGATGGTCATGCTCATCGACATTGACCAACGGGGGAATCAGGTACTTGACGTGATCAAATTTAGGGCACAGCAGGAAGACATCGCGTTCGGTCGAGTGCCCAATGGCACCGGCGACTTTAAATCATTAGGCGGGACGCCGGGGAAACGGAATCAGTGAGATTGGCGAATCAACAAATGCGAATTTCTAGATTCCATTTCCCATTGCTGCCTTGCCAGTTAAGCATGAATCAGGTCGATACCCTACAAGGAACATAATTGTGAATAAAATCAATAGACGTGAGGCCCTGAAGGTCCCCCTACTCCTTGCGGGAGCTGGCATCTCCATGAACCGTCCATCAATGGCGAAACGCGCTGATGGCTCAACTTCAATCAACGAGATGCATAAACCAATTAAACCACCAAAACTGGCACCCCAAGACACTGTAGGCATTGTATCGCCGGCCTCGGCATTTTTCACAATTAACGAGCCTGCTTTTCAACGGGGAGTTTCATACTTAGAGAAGGCAGGGTTACACGTTCAGGTCGCACCACACGCGCTTGACCAACGGCAACACCTGAACCCACCGGCTCAACATCGAGCCGAAGATTTAAATCAGATGTTCGCTGACCCAAAGATAAAAGCTATTTTCTGTTTATCCGGTGGTTCGGGCGTCAATGCGGTTTTACCGCTGCTGGATTGGGAACAGATTGAGCAGTCCCCCAAAGTTGTGATGGGTTATAGTGCGATTACTGCCCTGTTGATTGGTCTATACGCAAAGGTAGGTCTGGTTGCGTTTCACGGGCCGATGATTCTCAACGGTTTCAGCGAATATCCGCGGCCCTTCCCTTATACATGGCAGGGTGTCGAACAGATGTTGTTCAGGGCAGAACCGGTAGGTATACTTAAACCGCCCGCACAATGGACGGACGCCTATCCGAGCGAGGAACAGCCACGCACAATGCAAACGAATCCGGGCTGGCATTGGTTAAGAAAGGGCAAAGCAAGCGGTCAATTAATCGGAGGCCATTTAGATGCGATGTTGACTCTGGTCGGTACGCCATATTGGGCTCCGTTGCGGGGCGCGCTCTTATGCCTTGAGCAGGTCAACTTCGGCGATGGCCTACTACTGAGCAAAATTGACGAATCGCTCGCCCAGTGTCAACAGATGGGACTGTTCGATCAGATTGTAGGCTTAGTTATCGGTAAGGTTAATGAACTTTCTGAGGAGGAGGAAAGGCTCTTTGAATCGTTGATCCTTGAATACACAGCAGGCTCCCAATTCCCCATCTTGACAGGGGTAGATTTTGGTCATACAGCACCTCAACTGACGCTTCCCATCGGTATTCAAGCGTCCCTTGATTCACAGCAAGACCGGTTCAGTGTAGATGAAGCGGCTGTCCTGTAAAGATTACAGCGTTCGGCCTATTTACCCGAGCGAGTACCAGCGAAAACGAAATGACCTGATTTACGCACAATTACGACTTGACACAATAGCAGAATATGAGTAGCATATAGTCCCTGCGCTATTCTTGAGGTAAACTCTGTGGCTGGTCCCCAAACAATGATATACAACGTTATATGCCGGATTTCATCTTCAAGCGGATAATGGCCCTTCGATTTACCCAATCAAAGCAGAAGTTTGAGGAATTCTTACGCGACGCGATTGACCGAAATGATAGCGATTATAATCCGGTCATAACCTTCGCGTATAATCTCAGATCTGAGATTATACGGGAGGTTGATATGCCTTTCAAAAGCGATCTATCCAAAGAAGCCTTAGATATCATCATTGAGGACATCGGTGATGAAATTCTGTCTCGCTTTAGTGTTGATGAAATCACATCCCGCCTTAGTCCCGAAGAACGCAGGCAACTTCAGTGGTTATTAGAAAAGTGAACCGGTAACCGCAAAGAGCGACGTATAACATCGGTGATCCATCGCCGGTGAACATGCCTCTCAACGCCCGATGAATCGGGCGGCGACAATAAATCCCCGACGGTAGTCGGCACGCTCCGCGTGCCATCCCCCCCTCTAATTCCGAATACCCACACGGTATCAGCCGCCCCTAGCCCCCGCAAGCGAGGGGAAACAAGCTCAATGAGCCAGGAATTGACGGACAACCCGCCGGGTATTTAGTGGGGGGAACGGCATACGGAGTATACCTACTACTGTCGGGGATTTATCGTCTATGGTGACGCGGGTTGAATTGCGTTATGACAAACTCAAGTGCGTAACTCCTATCCTTTGTCGGAGCGGGGCTTTATGCTCGTCCACCTTTTTCATTCTTGTCGGCGTGTTCCCTACCCAACACGGCGACGCGCAGAATGAGAACTTTCCTCATGTCCTTTTAAAGCCGCTATCCGGCGAGCACCTCCCTCAAACGATTAGCAACAATACGCTCCTCGCCTTCACGGAGAGTGTAAGCATTAATAACCACATCATCACCACCGGTGGACGCCCTAATGCGAGGTGTGCCGGCATCTAGCGCATCATTCACCTGCTCTGCGTTCTGACCGACGGTTGCTTCGTCAACAGTGACATGGAGATTGGACAATGTGTGGCTTTTCTCGGCATAGATGATTTCTGTTGATACGCCGGGGATATCCTCAAGTGCCTGCGAAATTTCGGCGTATCGAGCGTCTTGGTCTTTTGAGCGTTGCTCGTGGTCCATTGAGAACCAATTCTCGATTGCCGTTAAAAGCCCAACAATCTCCTGCCGATCTACCTTCATTCCTCGACCAAGCGGGCGCGGCGCAATAAAGCCGTGGGCTATCACTTCTTCGATTAAATCCTTCCTACCACACACGAACCCGGTGGAGTGCGGTGCATTGAAGTATTTACCACCGAAGCAGACGAGATCGGCGCATCGGGCATTTCGTCGGAAGTAGTCAAGCGGATAGATTTGCGCTGCGCTATCCGCGATAGCAAGCACATTGTTCCGGCGCGCTATCTCGATCGCTTCCTCAAGAGACACACCGCTGTTCGCTTCAGCCTGAACGAGGTAGATAATTGCGGCGGTATTGGGACCGATAGCGTTCTCAAACTCCTCTGATGTACATCCTGCTTCGTCTCCTACAAGTACTAGCTTGCTTCCGGGCACGCTGTAAGCCCTATCATAACCGTACCGCTGACTCTTCTGGAATACCAGTTCGTCTTTCAGTCCTGTGGTATCCGGGAGTTGATCCCTTCTTTCCGGGTGCTGATAGGTCATGGCTGCCGCAGAACTCAGCACCATCGCAGCATAGCAGCCCGCTGTGACGTAAGCGGCTTCGACGTCTAAAAATGAAGCAATAAAATCTCCGGACTTCTTGAGAAACGTCTCCATGTCCACGAAATTGACGTCTGCGCCATCCATTGCTTCCCTTACCGCTGCGGAAGGAGTAGAGCCACCGCGCACGGTTTGGTTCCCCGCAGCATTGATTAGCGGACGTACACCTAATCTTGTATACACATTACTTGTATCTGTAGCCATTATAACCTCCGTATAATTGTGCGTCGTAGATTCTTTGCCACCGGCTGAGCCCTCCGCTTCGATTTGAATCGGCACAGCCGGTGGTTTATCGAACGATTGAACACTGAATGAGTACATCTTATCACGGATGATAAATTTCTGTCAATTTCTAAATAATTCGTCATAGAGTTATTTAGTTGAGGGGGGCATAAAGTAGTAGGCGCGATCCGCGTGCCGTAAACCACACAATCATTACGACATATTGCTTCGCTAACACCCAACTGTCATTAAACTCCCAACTATAACTTGAAAGCAACTCCAACCCCGTCGGTGGGGCATCTTGCCCTATCTACGGCGACCCATATCTGTATCTGTGTTTCTGTGCCATCTGCTGAATCCGCGATTCAGACAATTATTATGAGCACCCCTCATTTAGTTTTCGGTTTTCCCACTGTCTGAGCGGTGCGTCGGGATTTGGAAATCCCTCCTACAAGAGAACTAAATGCCCCTAAATTCGTCAATAAGTATCTTGCGAATTGTTTGTGTACAGCGAATTTCTATGATTTCATTAGAAACAAAATTGACAAGTGCCCTCGGCTTTGCTATAATGCAGTGAGATGAGTTCGGCTCGGCTGATTCGTGTTATAGATTTGCCTGTTTTTGGGAGGGGATAATGGACAGCGTACGCTATGGAGTCATTGGGATTAAAGGTGTCGGCGGCAAGCATGTAAGCATGGCTCAGGAGCATGAAAATGTAGAGCTGACAGCGTTGGTGGACCTCGACGAAACCTCCGTCAAGACGCAATCGCAAGAGCTCGGTGTACGTGCCTTCACCGATTATCGTGAGCTGCTGGATGCGGGGATTGTTGATGGGGTATCAATTGCGACGCCACACCATCTGCACGCTATCATCGGCTTAGAGTGCCTGAACGCGGGGGTGCACGTTTTCACCGAGAAACCGCTTGCCAACCGTGTATCGGACGCAGACGCGATGATCGAGATGGCGAAAGCCCGCGATTTGAAACTCTGCGTTGGACACCAATACCGAACCTATCGAACCCCTCAGACGATGAAGCATCTGATTGATACCGAAGCAATTGGAAACATCATGCGCGTGCTCTGGACATGGATTGAGTTTCGACCAGAAAGTTACTATGCCCGTGATATCTGGCGTCAGACATGGCGACATGCCGGCGGTGGGGTGTTGATGAATCAAACGAGCCATGATCTGGATCTAATCTGCTGGTTGGTTGGCGAACCGGTTCAAGTCTCTGCGATGATTGGCAATCAATTCCATCAGATTGAGGTGGAAGATGTGGTCTGTGCAAATGTGCTGTTTGCAAACGGCTCCTTCGGCTCGATTCAACTCACAATTAACCAACCGAGGGGTTATAGCATCCGTCAGATTGCCGGCGACAAAGGGACCATAGCGATTCCGGATGTGCGGAGTCTAGCGAGTGATCGGGAAGACCACATCCTACTCGGCACTTATGAGGATTCGTTGACAGACCTCGTGGGGCGGACGAGCGGCATCGCTGGACAACCGGAGATTTCATGGCAGCCTGTCAAGCTGCGGGATGAACCCGGCGGACACGATATACTGATGGACAGCTTTATCAATGCCATTCTCAATGGCGGTGAGCCACTGGTCAACGGTGTGAGCGCGCGGCCCGCGGTCGAGCTAATCAACGCCATCGTGCTTTCGGCGATGCAAAAAAAGACGATTGACTTGCCGGTAAGTCGAGAGGAGTATGACGAACTGTTTGAAGCATTGAGCAGCGGCAGCCTGCAGATTCCTAGATTTTAGACGGATAGTAGAGAACACAAATCTGCGTCCCTACGCAATCCTTATTGATTAAGGCGTTTGCAAGCCAGATTGCTAGAACAATCGTTGCTGTAGATTATCAAAATCTTCCAATCTGTATCTCCATCCTTTAAGGTGGAGATACAGATTGGCAAACGGCAATCAATGAAAACATCTTGAGATACTACTAAAATTGTGATATAGGCCCTCTGTACAATACAGAAAAGTATTGACGTTCTGTACTTTCACCGGAGATGCAAGACCGCATCCAAGTGATTGTCGCAGAGAATCAAGCGCATCATGGATATATTGTCTGTGCTATTGAATATATGCCTGAACTCATTCCTTTTCTGGCGAGCATCCCCCACGCAAGCCATGGGAACCACCATTTGGTAAAATCAAAGGGGTCATCTCTAAAACACTCCGTGAAGAGTTACCCGCGTTTCGGAAGCGTCTCCCCTAGCTCTGGACACGCCTAAAGTTTGTTGCCTCCACAGGGGATGTGACCTTAAAAGCCTTGTATGTCAAAGGAACTACGAGAATTATATTTCGTTGGAAGGAGTTTGTGTATGGGTTTGCCATCAAATCGCATTGACCTGATTCACAATTTTGTGCAGGAAGGAATTGATTTACAGCGCGAGCGTATTGAGACGGAATCGGATCCGTTTTGGAAAGCGTTACGTCTGGCTGGTTCTGAACTTTGGTTGGATACCGGTGATATTGAAGCCGCCACAGCGTTATGGGCCGCTGAATTTACCGCCCTGACAACCAATAACACGCTGCTCAACACCGAAGTACAGAAAGGAATTTACGATGACTTAATCCAGAAAGCGGCCAGCATGCTCACCGGACTGGATATTCAAACGCAGATTATTGAGATTGCGTTTATCTTAAATGCCCGTCATGGACTTCGTTTAGCGCAACGTTTTGGCGGTCGGGTGAGTGTGGAACTTCATACAATTCTGGCACACGATATCGAGCGGAGTGTATCCTACGGTCAACGCTACTATGAGATTTGTCCCGAACACTTTATTATTAAAGTACCTTTGACGCCCTCCGGCTTGATTGCTATGCGCCGCTTGCGGGAAGATGGAATACCAGTCAATTTCACGTTAGGATTCAGTGCACGGCATAACTTCGTCGCAACCGCTTTTGGTGCCCCCTCCTATGTCAATGTGTTTCTTGGGAGGCTCAACTCTTACATCGCCGACCACCAATTGGGCGACGGTAAACTGGTAGGTGAAAAGGCAGTCCTTTCGAGCCAGCGTGTGGTGAAAAACCTCTCTCAAAACAATCGGGAACCGACGCTCCAAATCGCCGCGAGTTTAAGGGCAGCGGGGCAGCTACCGTATTTGGCTGGAATTGATGTCTTCACCATGCCTGTGAATGTTGCTGCCGCTGCCAAGCAGGAACTTTCGGGAGAATGGGAGTCGAGCATCGAAAATGAATATACGGTTCACCTCAACGACGGTATCAACGGATTAGACCTTCGGATAGATACGCTCTGGGAGATTTCGGAGTCTGACCGTCGACTGACTGACAGCTTAGTAACGGCTGTTCCTCAAACAGCGGAAGAGATTGTGGATCGGGCGCACGATATGGGTGCCGGCGATTTGTTCCCCAAACTCTCCGAGGAGGAACTCGCACAAATCGCAGATGATGGTAAAATACCCAAGCATGAAATCTGGGGAGATCGGATAAAATCGGGTGAACTCGCCATCGACACGCTTTTGAACCTTGCCGGACTGGCATCGTTTGAAAGCGATCAGCAGGCACTGGACAACCGGATCGAAAAACTAATCGCAGTGAGTAGATAGAGGCTGTTCTCTGAATACCCCCGCTTGCGGGGAGAGTGAGGGGGTGCTTAGAGGGGGGTAGGGGGTCCTCGATAACATTGAGATTCAAAATCTGCTTAAATAAGTCTATATCTACTTATTCCCAAACTAATTGTGCGTTAAACGGTTTGAAGCGACTCACAGCCATCATTTTCTTTAGGCATATTTTCAGGGAACACCCCTTGTTCTCCTACTAATTTGAACCGGAGATAGTGTGAAAATTACAAAGATTGAAATGATTTACCCGCAGGAAGGTGCACTTATCGAGGGTGAGCATGTCCCGTGTATCTGGGTCCGCATTCATACCGACGCAGGCATCACAGGACTCGGTGAAACCTATCCACTCGGTGAGGCAGAACGCGGTGTTATCCGTGGAAGGTTCGCATCAATGCTGATTGGACAAAATCCGCTGGAGATTGAAAGACTGTGGCGAGAGATGTTCCATGGAATTGGCTGGCACGGTTGGGCGGGCGCAGAGTTGCGGGCAATTAGTGCAATCGATATCGCACTGTGGGACATCTACGGGAAAGCCACCGGGCAGCCAATCTATCAACTACTCGGTGGAAAATCTCGCGATAGGGTCGGCACATACAATACCTGCTATGACCATCGCTACGATTTCAACAACGTCGAAAACAGCGAAGCGGCGAAACTGGCAAAGGAACTCCTAGAAAGTGGCATCGGAGCCATGAAGGTGTGGCCCTTTGATGGCGTAGGTCACAAAAATCGCGGACAATTTATCACAAATACAGATATGGCAATTGGGTTACGACCTATCCAACAGATTCGCGACGCTGTCGGCGATGACATTGAGATTGTCCTAGAGTTTCACGGCTTATGGAATGTTCCCTCGGCGATCAAGATTGCCCACGCACTTGAACCGTATAACGTGATGTGGTTAGAGGAGATGATGCCGCAAGATAACATGAAGTCCTATGCTATGCTTGCCGACCACGTTTCCCAACCGCTCTGTATCAGCGAACGTCTGATGACGCGCTACCAATTCCGAGAGCTGATAGAACTTGGAATCCCACAGTTTATTATGCCCGACATCTGTTGGTGTGGCGGCATAACAGAGGCTCGAAAAATTGCGGTGCTCGCTGATACCTATTACCTGCCCATCGCACCACACAACTGCGGGGGGCCCGTCCTGCATACTGCTTCAATTCACCTGACAACCCACCTCACGAACCTATTCATACTTGAAAGCGTCCGTCGTCACTATCTCGTCCAATACGATAACCTCGTAACAGGGCTGATCCCGGTCAAGGAAGGCCATCTGACCGCGCCGGAGGGTCCTGGGCTTGGCGTCGATCTCAAGCCACAGGTATTGAGTGCCCCCGGAATTGAAATTGAAACAATCAGCGGATAAGTAGAATCAGATGAAATACTCAGAAGTTGAATCCATTAGGAGTTATGCACTTCAGTGTGTAGTAACGCGCTCATTGTACGTCTTTAAGGTAGTACCCTTCTTCCCCCGCTAAGAACCCTAAGCCCCCTAACCCTCCGCAAGCGGAGGGAGGGTACGCGGAGCGTGCCGACTACTTTGGGATTAACGGTCGTCGCCCGATTCATGGGAGATTGAGAGGCAGGTTCACCGGCGATGAATCGCCGAGGATACTATGACTCTAGCGCAAAAGTCATAGCTCATCCCACCAGGAACATTGCGCGACCTTTTCTGGTGTCGGCTTCGAGGGTTCAACTGCGTAAGCCCTATCCATAAAAGTGTTAAAGAAAGGAGTGATGCTATATCCGCAGCTTATTACATCTCAAACCGTATGTTATTCGCTATCGATCCGCTGTTATCGTGAGCTTTTTCTTTGTGCTCACGACAAATGCGGTGATTGTGGTGCAGCCAAAGTTTTTGAAGTGGGTTGTTGACGACCTAGCTCGAGCCATTACCCCTCTCAAGGTCTTATTCTACGCACTACTCATTTTGGGAGCTGCTCTGGTTGGAGGTATGCTTCGATTCGGTCAGCGTCAGGTTATCCAAAGTGCGGCGAGGCGGATGGAATACCATCTTCGGAACGATTTCTTCACGCATCTTCAAAAACTGTCTGCGTCCTACTATCAGGATGCCCGCACGGGAGATTTGATGGCGCGAGCGACCAGTGACATGAACGCCGTCCGGATGGTACTCAGCAGCGCGGTGTCATATACATCAGACGCTCTTATTTTTTTTCTGCTGGCACTGATAATTATGCTGCAGATCGACGTACAATTGACGTTGTTGGCACTTTTACCGTATCCAATCCTCGCTGTCATGATTAAGGAATTGGGGAGGCGAGTTCACAAACATTATGAGCGGATCCAAGAAGGCTTTTCTACAATGAACACCAAAGTACAGGAGAACCTGTCCGGTGTGCGCGTTGTCAAAGCGTATACGCTTGAGAAAAGCGAGGTAGAGGAGTTTGAAGTATATAACCGGGACTTCGTGGAACGCAATCGTGCCCAGATTCGATTGGTAACTTTTTTCTTTCCGTTGTTCCGATTCTTGCCCGGGCTTGGCGTTGCTGTTCTCCTCTGGCTCGGCGGCGTCCGCGTAGTCGAGGGACAAATCACGTTGGGCGACTTCATATCTTTCAACGCCTATCTGATGATGTTCATCCGTCCGATGATTACATTTGGTTTTATTGTGAATACCTTTGAACGTGGTGCTGCTTCAATGGAAAGAATCCGCAGAATTCTCGATGTACAGCCCGAAATCGCCGATGGAGAAACGGTACGCCAAGACATCAAAACGATTCATGGCGAAATCGAATTTAGACATCTCAACTTCGCTTATCCGCGCGGGGAGCCGGTACTCAAAAATATCAACCTCGAGATTCCGCGCGGGTCCACGGTTGCAATTGTCGGTGCGACCGGCAGCGGTAAGACCACCTTAATCAACTTTATCCCTCGCATCCGTCAAGCGGAGCGGGGCATGGTCTTCATCGACGGTGTCGATATTCAAGATATCCCGCTCCAACTCTTGAGATCAAGTATCGGTGTCGTTGAGCAGGAACCCTTCCTCTTTTCCGACCTCCTGCGGAACAACATCACCTACGGTGTTGGCGATACGAATGAAGTCGAGGTCAAGGATGTCGCACACACTGCAGATCTCCTTGAGCAGATTGAGGAATTTCCCGATGGACTAGAGACGTTCTTAGGGGAACGCGGGCAAACCATCTCAGGAGGCCAGAAACAACGGACCGCGCTCGCCCGCGCAATTATGGTTAAGCCGAAGATTTTGATCTTGGACGACGCTTTCGCAAGCGTAGACACGAATACAGAGGATACCATCCTTACAAGGTTGGATGAGGTTATGGAAGATCGCACGACACTCCTCATATCGCACCGCATTTCGACAGTCAAGGCGGCAGATTTAATTATCGTCTTGGACGAAGGGGAGATTGTCGAACGCGGTACGCATGAGGAGTTACTGGCCCGTGATGGCATCTATGCCGGTATCCATGAAAAACAGTTGTTGCAAGAAGAGCTTGAAGCCCTTTGACAACATCTAGGTAAGCCTAAGCATTTATGCTCGGGTCCAATGGGTTGATTTTTCCCGATAAATATGTAAATATGATAGAATAAGCCTGTCTTTCAGAGGAAGAATACAGCACCACTCCTAAGTGGTGTCTCCGACACCCAAAAATCTCAATAGAACCTAGCTCGCTGCGGTCTGGAAGCGTTCCCATGCCTCGCCGGCTGCCGCCGCTTGGTGCTCCAATTCACTACGCCAACCGATGACCTTTCCAGCCTTGATGCGCTTGATTTCAAACCCGGTGTACCGGTCCTCAAGCGTATCTCCCAGCTTCTGTGTTTCCGCCCAACGGTCCCAAGCGATTTTCATCCATTTGTGCGGCAACGCTTCGCGCACGGCGGGATCGAGTTGCCACGCGTGGCGCACGTCCGCCACCGATGGCTCCCCGGTGAACTCGCCTGACCACTTCGACCAACCGATTGACAAGGTATTCCGCTCACGCTGAGGGATAGTGTGTCCGGTGTGGATTGTTGTGCCATTACGGATAAGGGCTTCCCCCGCTTTGAGCCGGATTGCAACCTGCCCAGGCAACGGGTCTTCGCCGTTCCAACTCGGCGTGTGCGGTACACCCTGATCTTTCATCCCTCTCGGCAGAAGTACGTCATGCTCCAACGGTGTACGCCATCGATTGTGGCTACCCACTACTAACTCGTGGCATTCGTCGTCCGCCAGTGCCAAGAACATGCTCACGCCATTTCGTTCTGTGATAGACTTCGCGTTATTCGCGACGATTTCTTTCCAGCGGATTCTTTCGGTCTCCTCAGAATACGCCTCAGGTCCCTCCCCTCGGACCTCGCGCTGTGCAAAGTATTTCTCCCCGGTGCCCCACCACGTTACGTCTCGATGCCAACCGAGTTGATTCTCGTGCGTCCGGGGATTGCACCACAGCAGCAGTCCACCGAGCACCATATCCTCTGGCTGTAACCCATTACACCAAGAGGAGACAAAATCTAGAAAATCTGAAGAGCCGTGGAATTCAGCAAAACTGGGTTCATTGAAAGCCGGATGGATCAGCCCGCGAATCGCCCACGGCTGATCCTGTCCTGTGCGGTGCACGTAGCCTTTCGAGCAGTCGATTTTGCTGTAGACGTGCTCGGGCGCACACGCTTCGGTGACGCGGCGGCCTGCTTCACGCAGGATCGGGATCCAGGGGTTATCGACAAAATCGTTGATGATGACAAAACCGTGCTCCCTCAGGTGTTCCAACCGCTCTAGCGTGGCTCCGGGAGCGGAAAGTTCAGGCTTCGCATCAGCAAAAGCAGGGGCGCGGTAAGGTTCCGCCGCCGGTGATTGATTGGTATTCATTTTCATTCCTTTCGGCCCAGTCCAAACCTTTAAGGTTGACTGCTCCCAATGTTAAAACATTGGGATTCTTATGATAGGCTGAACAGTAGCAGTTACCCTGTGCTATCTTCTTAGCTCGGCGATTCGTGCCTCGACAGCTGAGGTCTTATGGAATCTTCACAAGCGTTTAGCCGCCCCGTGTATCCCACGGCAAGGGTTCTGAGGTTTATTGCAGCGTTAGGTCTCCATCTTGTGTGTAACCGTATTCACTGCAATGGTATGTTCTATCTGATGGTGAGAGGCACTGTTTATTGTGCGACATGCAGAACAGATCTGAGTCGAAGAGTAGTAAGGTATCCGCTTGAATCATCTTGATACCTATCCGCTCGGCACTATTTACAATCGTTGTGGTCGTTTAGGGTGTGCGTCTTGTCGGATATAGGTGATGTGATTCGGAACGCCCCCCTCTACCCCCTCTATCCTCCGCAAGCGGGGAGGACTCAACCTTCTGCGCCTGCTAAGCGAGGCGTAGGGATTGACATAAGCGGATCCAACCGATTTTGGGAATTTAATCCGCCAACCTACAACAGAGATTGTCCCTTGACCACTATCTACTTGGTAGCTTTGACCGGTGTGACCCCTTCTTAAATTTAAGGAATCGGTTTTGATCGGACTGCCATCTGCCTATCGCATCTTTTAGATGGGTGTAAATCGCATGCTTTGAGGCATTCTATGCCATATCGCCACACCCCAGTGGTATTCATACTTGATAGCATTGAAACAGCGACAGAGGTCTATAGGAGAATGCCATTCACCTGTGGCTAACCCCTCCTCCAAATCTGCCAAGGCGATTTTGCGAGTTTTTAACATGGGATTGTCTTTCTATCTGTCGTGTCCTATGCAGTGGGTGTGTAGGTGTGGGAGGCACCACTTAGTGCTGCATTCTCCCACTGAAAGACAGGCCGATTCTATCATATTTACCGGAAAAAATCAACAAAAATTAACCCATTGGACCCAAGCATAAATGCTTGGGTTTGCCTAGACGCTGTCAAGAGATCTTGCTACGCGGCAGGACAATCGCATGTCCATAGTGTATATGACTTTGGTATACGATAATGGAAATCTAATCGTAGCTACAGATCCTGCCCTCGCTGAAATCTGTAAAGTAGTAGGCACGCCCCGCGTGCCGTAAACCACACAATCGTTACGGGATATGGCTTGGCTAACACCTAACTGTCATTAAACTTCCAACCATAATTGGGAAAAACAAAGCACCTTCAACCACGTCGGTAGGGCATCTTGTCCATCTCTCGCCTGAGCCCCTATCTGTATCCGTGTCATCCGTTTAATCCGTGATTCAGACAATTACTATGAGCACCCCTCAACTACCTAATCTCTATAACGGATGCAATTTCCCTATTTGCTATTATCAGATTTCTTGACAATTTTCATCTAATTGCCTATAATGCTTTATCATACAGGCAGCAAGCATAAGCCAGGAAAAATGTTCAAGAATTTCATGTTCCCCGATTGGGAAGAAAGACAGCATCACTTACAGGCCTTGTAATGTGTAGAGATTGACAGACTCCCCACCCTGAAGGACGGGGATTGTCCCCTTCCTTCGGGACGCGAACTGTGCTATCGACAAGGGCTGGACAGCGAACCCCCTCTTATGTCCTCTCCTTTCAAGGGTTGAGGGACTAACCCTATGGCTATTGACCGACGAATTGCGGTCAATAGCCAACTCTGTGTCGCAGACCGGACATTGCCACGTTCTATCACGAAGCTCAAGATTTCCATTCATAAAGCCACATTCGCTACAAGCTCGTGAGGGCGGAGACCACGGGGCAATGCACGCAATCTTTTACCTTTTTTGTCAACGATGTATCACCACTTATTCATCAAATCACCGAAACCCAGATCGCTGACCTTACGTCCCCAAAGGCTTTTCATGCCACTTAGGTTTAGCGTTTCAAAGGATAAATGGTTATACGCATCAGTGAATTGATGAGCAAGTTTCCAGTGAAATCTTCACATCAATTCGCTATTTTCCGATGCTGCCGTGCCAGCTTGCGTCTTGTCTGTTCACAATTGCCACTTCGTTTCTTTGGGCATGAATGCCGTTTTGACGTTTGCTTGACAACTTTGCAACTCCGTTTGAGGAACTGTGGCGACTCTACATCGTTAGCACCTAAGACAGGGAGATAGGTTGTTAACCCGAAGTCGAAGCCCCCGCTTTTACCCGTCGTGGCTATACTCAGGTTGCGGAAGAATTACTGCTAGCCTTTGTCTATTCGCGCTATTACGTCTTGAATCGCCGTGGGGCCACCAAGTTCATACCGTGAGCATATTGGGACAACTGTTTGAGTTTCGTGAAAGGACGCATCATCTGTTTTTTGGCAGGAGCGCGTCTATGAAGCGCAATACAGTGATTGTAGATATGCACATAGGTTCCTATTTGCTTATGTAGTTCTCGATTGCCATGATTGTGATAGCATTTGAATTTATAGGTTTCATGGGAATGTCTTTCTCTATGCTGTAGAATGTGAGGGATACTGCCAAGCGACGGTGTAGCATTCCCTCGCGAAAGACAAGCCAATTGTACCCCATTTCACCTGCAAATTCAACGTTTTCTACGCCTGTTAGGTATCACCTAACAGGCTGCCATCAACACGCTTTGCCAATATGTATCTCTGCCTTAAAAGACGGGACTTTAGATTGCAAGATTTCGGTAAAAGGGGAAGGTTCCTGCAAAAAGAGAGTACAAAACACGAAGAGAAACCGGTCCCTCCTCTAGTCTCCCGCAGGCGAGGGGAGGAGGGTTGGTTCTCCCCACTTGTGGGGGATTAGAGGAGAGCTTAAAGGGGGCTCTTTTGCACGATTTCTTAACATGAACGAAGGAGGATTTATCTATGTTTGGTAGCGGTGGTAGTGGTAGTCAACTCTACGACTATAGCGAAGAAGAAGACCAGCTCGGTAAAGTGTATGATCGGGAGTTGATGAAACGGCTGATCGCTTACCTAAAACCGTATCGGCTTGAAGTTGCGTTCATCGTGCTTTTGATGATTGGCTACTCGGCATCTGAAGCGTTGCTGCCCTATCTGACACAGCTTGGAATTGATAACCATATTCAGCCGGGAAATCTGCAGGGACTGGAAACGATTGCAATCTATTATGTGCTCGTTCTAGTGGCGAGATTCATATTTACCTATTTTGAAGAATACGGAATGCAGATAGTCGGGCAGAAAGCGATGTATGACATGCGCATGTCGCTCTTTTCACATCTGCAGCGGTTGGATGTCCGTTTCTTTGACAACAATCCGGTGGGTAGACTGATGACCCGTGTCATGGGCGATGTGGAGGTACTAAAAGAGCTATTTACCTCCGGAGTTATTACGGTCTTTGGGAACTTACTCAGTATCTTCGGCTACGTGGTAGCGATGCTACTCTTGAATTGGAAGCTGGCGTTGGTAACTTTTACTGTGTTACCGATCATCTTTGCGGCAACGACTGTTTATCAGGTCTATTCCCGTCGCGCTTTCCGCGATCAGCGCAGGTATCTTGCCCAGATTAATGCCTTCCTGAACGAAAATATCGTCGGCATGACAACGATGCAGCTGTTTGCGCGGGAGCCGCGCAGCTGGCTGCAATTCGATGAGAGGAATAAGCAATACCTCGGCGCAAACCTGCGTAGCATCTTCTACTTCTCGCTCTTCTCTCCGATGATCGAAGTCTGTGGCTCGCTTGCACTGGCGGTTATTATCTGGTATGGTGGCGGGCAGATTCTGCAAGATGCGATGACTTTCGGCGTATTGTTCGCTTTCATCCAATACAGTCAGCGATTGTTCTGGCCCATTCGTGAGCTCAGTGAGAAATACACGATCTTCCAAAACGCGATGGCGTCGTCTGAACGGATCTTTGATTTGATGGATACGCAGCCGAATATTGTCAACCCAACTCCAGCCAAAGCATTAGACGGGTTAAACGGCGAGATCGAGTTCCGCAATGTCTGGCTCGCCTATAACGCAGAGAATTATGTCCTGCGCGATGTCTCCTTCAAGGTGAAGGCGGGCGAAAAGGTCGCATTTGTGGGGCATACCGGGTCCGGCAAAACATCGATTATCAACCTGTTATGTCGATTTTATGAAGTGAGCCGGGGCCAAGTTCTAATTGATGGCATAGATCTTCGGGAGATAGAGTTGGCAGACCTCCGCCGTGCTATCAACATTGTGCAGCAGAATATTTTCCTATTTTCCGGGACCATTGAGAAGAATATCAATCTGGACAATCCCGAGATTTCAAAGGAGCAGACCATCGCCGCTGCAAAAGAGGTTCATCTAGATAGGTACGTGCAGAGAATGCCGGAGGGCTACGCAACAGAAATCAAAGAGGGCGGAGCGGGGCTATCGGTTGGGCAAAAGCAGCTCGTTGCCTTCGCACGTGCGCTGGCTTCCGATCCCGATATACTGATTCTCGATGAGGCAACCTCCAGCGTGGACACCGAAACCGAACTCCTCGTTCAGGACGCCCTGAGTCGCCTGATGGCAAATCGGACATCAATCGCGATTGCACACCGGCTGTCGACCATTCAAAATGCGGATAAGATCATCGTCCTGCACCGCGGTGAGATTCAGGAGATGGGGACGCACAATGAACTGCTACAGCAACGAGGGATTTACTATCGGTTGTATCAGCTTCAATACAAAGGGCAAGAGGTGGGATAGTCGAAGCAGTTACCTATTGAAAATTCGAGCGTATTCAGTTAAAGATAACCCAAGTTGCTAGGCTCTGTTGACATTTCATCACAACCAGACAATCAAGACTTTTGTAGGTCGATTTTCCAAAATCGACAATATCTAGAGGTTCCGGGTTGATTGAGCCAAGATTGTGGCGCAACCGTATTTTGTCGAGATGTGAATATAGACCGGCAATCGACTTAACCTATACGGTTGTGGGTTTCTAACCCGCGCGGGCCAAGAATCCGTGCAATCTGCGTCCTCTGCTTAATCCGAGATTCAGACTATTATTATGAGCACCCCAATTTGTAATGTAACCAATTCTCCGTCTGCTACGTTCCCTTTTTGTTTTGTTGCCCACTTGTTAATTTTTATGACCATGACATTTTGCTTGACAAATCCCTCTGAAAATGGTAATTTAACTCGTTAGCACTCTCAAGAGCAGAGTGCTAAAATACCCTGCAAATTGAGGCGATCCTGTTGATCACTCCTGTGCTAGATTCCCGAAAACATGCCGTTTTAGAAGCAATTATCGATTGCTATAATCGGACAGCTGAGCCCGTCAGTTCACAGAAAATTGTGCAAGACTATGACATGGGCTTAAGTGCGGCAACGCTTAGGAATACCATGGCGGCCCTCGAGGAGCTTGGCTATCTGACTCATCCTCACACCTCTGCCGGGCGTGTTCCAACGGAGCAGGGTTATCGTGTCTATGTCGATCGCCTGATGACCAACCAGAAGTTGAGTCGAAGGGACAGGCAATTTATCCGAGATAGTTACGCTTCATCTAGTCACGATTTTGAAGAGATCATGGAGCAGACCTCCAAAATCCTGTCTGCGATTTCGCACCATATCGGCGTCGTCTTGAGCCCAGAGTTGCATGAGAGTATCCTACGCCGCCTTGAGCTTATCTCGATTGACAGTGAGCACATACTCGCGATTTTACTGATGGCTTCTGGCGTCGTCAAGAACCAGGTCGTTTCGATTCCTAAAAATCTGTCCGATGCGGAACTCTATCAGATAAACCGGATATTAAATGAAAAGTTAGCAGGGCTGCCATTGAAACAGATACGGCGGATTTCACAGGACCCTGCAAAGTTGAAAGCTGTTTTCGACCTCCCTCTGTCAGACCCAATATCGGTTGTCACGCGGAACACCTTTGCGCTAGAGCAGGAAATTCATGTTTATATTGATGGTACTTCCAACTTCTTCAGTCATCCTGAATTTGGAGAAGTCCAGAAAATCGAATCGCTATTTCGAGTCTTAGAACAGAAGGAGCAGGTTGCCGATTTGTTGTCCGCTCGGCAAGAACCCCTTGGAATTCAGGTACTCATTGGTAGTGAAAACGGTTGTGAAGGTATGGAAATGTGCAGTATCGTAAGATCAAGCTACCGGGTACGAGGGAATCAGTTTGGGACCATAGGTGTCATTGGGCCGACCCGGATGGCGTATCCGCGTATCGTATCAATTGTCAAATTTACATCCCGGATGATTAGTGAATTGTTTGAAGAATCACTGTAGTACCGGCAAGATGTGAAGACTACTTTGTAGCTATCCCTTAGAGAGGTTATACCTATGTCAGAAAAAAAAGCAGAAGTGCAAGAAACAGAAACACAAACAGCCAATTCAGAAACAGCAGAAAGTCCACCGATTAACGATGAGTCGGGAGACTCACCCGAAGCGGAGGCACTTGCTAAGCTTACAGCCGAATATGAGGCATATAAAGCCGAGTTTGAGGCACGACACGATCAGATGCTTCGCACCATTGCGGAGTTCGATAATTCAAGAAAACGGGCTGAACGTGAGAAAGAGGAATCCTTAAAATACGCACTTGAAAGCTTTGTAAAAGAGTTAATCCCGACCGTAGACAGTATCGAAAGAGCGATCCAGTCGACAAAAGAATCTCAAGATTTTGCCGCCCTCGCTGAGGGAGTTGGGATGATTTACAAAGGCATTCTTAGCACCCTTGAAAAACGTGGTGTCACCCCAATTGAAGCCGTCAATGAACCATTCGATCCTACGCAACATGAAGCGGTGATGCACGTCGAATCAGAGGATGTCCCCGAAAATAGAGTTATTGAAGAGTGGCAAAAAGGGTATATGTTAAATAACCGCGTGATTCGTCCATCAATGGTTTCGGTCTCTAAAGGAAAAGGCGAACAGGTTGCGGAAAGTGAAGTCCCGAACGTCGAGGAGGAAGCATCAAATGAGTAAAGTAATCGGCATAGACCTCGGTACAACCAATTCGTGCGTTGCCGTTTTAGAGAGCGGAGAACCGAAGGTCCTCGAAAATGCTGAAGGTAACCGTACCACCCCTTCCGTAGTCGCTTTTACGAAAGATGGTGACCGGATTGTTGGGCAGGTTGCGAAGCGGCAGGCAGTGACAAACCCCCAGAACACTGTATCTTCGGTCAAACGTTTCATGGGGAGGCGTTATAATGAGGTTAACGAGGAAATGCAGCGGGTGCCTTATGCAGTAATTGGGGGCAGCGATAGCGAAGCAAGAATCAAGATTGACGATCGTGAGCACGCCCCTCCTGAGATTTCAGGCCTCGTTTTGCGTAAAATGAAGGAGACAGCGGAATCGTATCTCGGTGAAACGGTAACGCAAGCTGTCATTACGGTGCCTGCATATTTTAACGATGCACAACGCCAAGCCACCAAAGACGCCGGACAAATCGCTGGCCTCGAAGTACTGCGAATTATCAACGAACCGACAGCGGCTTCTCTCGCTTATGGATTAGACAAAAAGACGGATCAGAAAATCGCCGTTTATGATTTAGGTGGAGGCACCTTTGATATCTCAATCCTTGAGATTGGCGAAGGTATTTTCGAGGTTAAAAGTACAAATGGGGACACACATTTGGGGGGAGATGACTTCGATGAGAAGATTGTTGATTGGTTAGCCGAAGAATTTCGTAACGAGAACGGCATGGATCTGCGGCAAGACCCAATGGCACTCCAACGCTTGAGGGAAGCAGCAGAAAAAGCAAAGTGTGAATTATCAACGGCACTACAGTCAGAGATTAATCTGCCTTTTATTACCGCAGACGCAAGCGGTCCCAAGCATTTGAATCTTACGCTCACGCGCGCAAAACTGGAGCAGCTGACTGCAGACCTCATTGATCGGGCAATTGAACCGTGTCGCCAAGCCCTTGCTGATGCTGAGTTAAACGCATCCGACATTGATGAAGTTGTGCTGGTCGGCGGTCAGACGCGGATGCCGAAGGTACAAGAAGCGGTTGAGCAATTTTTCGGTAAGGAGCCGCACAGAGGAGTGAACCCCGATGAAGTAGTCGCTATTGGGGCGGCAATCCAAGGCGGCGTCCTATCCGGCGATGAGGGGGTCAAGGATGTGCTGTTGCTCGATGTCACACCCCTTTCACTCGGTATCGAGACACTTGGCAGCGTCTTTACTCGCCTGATCGAACGCAATACCACCATCCCGACCAAGAAAAGCCAAACCTTTTCAACGGCTTCGGATAACCAAGAAGCTGTGAGTATACATGTGCTACAGGGCGAGCGGGATATGGCGGTCTATAATCGCACACTGGGCAGATTCGATCTGATAGGTATTCCCCCGGCACCGCGTGGAGTGCCACAGATTGACGTAACGTTTGATATCGATGCAAATGGCATTGTGCATGTTTCTGCGAAAGACCTTGGCACAGGGAAAGAGCAGAAAATTCGGATTGAATCCTCAAGTGGTTTGTCCGACGAGGAAATCGAGCAGATGGTTACAGACGCCGAAGATCACGCCGAAGAAGATTCACAAAGGAGAGAGGAAGCCGAGGCGCGCAACAGTGCCGACTCGCTAATTTATAGCACGGAAAAGTCCCTTAACGAATATGGGGATAAAATCTCTGAAGCAGATCGCAACGAAGTCCAGAGGGCAATCGAGAAGTTAAGGGAAACATTGAACCGAAATGATATCGAAGCCATTAAGGCAGATACCGATGCGCTGACACAAGTGAGCCATAAATTAGCAGAAGTAATGTATGCTCAAGCAGCAGCCGAATCCAAAACTACAGCCGAAGCAGCAAATGCAACGACAGCAGCAGAAACATCGGACGAAACTGTTATCGATGCTGAAGCGGAAGTTGTTGACCAAAACACGGACGACAAAAAAAATAAAAAAGGGAATAAGTAGTTACTACCGGCTTTTAATTAAACGCAAGGGGGCTAAGATGCAAAAAAAAGAAAACGAGAAAGCGACGGAACCGGCTTTCCGTTTTCCGCTTTGTCATGGAAGGGGGGATTTCGTTTCTTCGTGCGGCTCGCGATGAGGCGGAACGATACACCCCTCGAATCCTCCGCAAGCATGGGGAGGTGGAAGCGGGGACAGCTTTGCGTTAAGTTCAGAGAAAAGCCCCTATCTACTTATTGCTATAAAAAATAGTGGGGAGGCCCCATGGTGCAAAAACGCGACTATTATGAAGTACTCAATGTCAGTCGAAACGCAGGCGAAGATGAGATTAAGAAAGCCTACCGTAAGCTGGCAATTAAATACCACCCTGATAAGAATCCTGATAATAAAGAAGCTGAGGAAAAATTCAAAGAGGCAACCGAAGCGTACGAGGTATTGCGTGACTCCGAAAAACGTAGCCGCTATGACCAGTTTGGTCATGCAGGGCTAGAAGGAATGATGGGGACAGGTGGATTTGACTTTGGTAACTTTGAGGATATCGTCGGGGACATTTTCGGTGACTTTGGCGATCTCTTCGGATTTGGTGGATCTAGCCGCAGGCAGGGAGGACCGAAACGTGGGCGAAGCCTTCAATATGACCTGCAAATCTCCTTAGAAGATGTCATACTGGGAAAGACCTTGACCATTGATGTCCCTCGCTTGGAAACCTGTCAAACCTGTCATGGTACTGGTGCTGAAGCCGGATCCATACCCGAGACCTGCCCAGAATGTTTTGGGCGTGGGCAAGTCACACGAACACAAGGCTTCTTTAGTATGTCGCGCACCTGCCCGCGCTGTCAGGGTGAAGGCCGGGTGATTCCAAACCCTTGTAGCGAATGCAACGGTCAGGGGCTTGTTCGGAAGATTCGCCAGATTAAGGTTGGCATCCCCAAGGGGGTTGACACCGGCGCCAAGATTCAGATGCGGAGTGAAGGCGAAGCGGGAGTCAACGGCGGCCCGCCCGGTGACCTCTTTGTTATTATCCACGTGGCACCGCACGAACTTTTTGTACGGGAAAACAATGATCTGGTGACAAGGGCGAAAATTTCATTCCCGCAAGCTGCGCTCGGCACCGAAATTGAAATCCCGACAATCGATGGCACAGCCAAACTCACGGTTCCCGGTGGTACACAGTTTGGTGCGAGATTACGCATTCCCAAGAAAGGCGTTCCCTACTACAACCACTACGGTTCTGGAGATCTCATTGTTGAAATTCAGGTCGAAACCCCGACGAACCTAACAGAACGAGAAAAGGTGATTTTGGAAGCGTTTGTACGGGTTCGCGGTAAAGGTGAGGTGGAAGAAAATTCAGGCTTTTTCGATAAACTCGGTGATAAGCTTTTCCATCGCCATGATGACCGCGACGAAAACAAAAACGAATAAGCACAGCTACAGGAATAGAGGTAGTTGAAGTGGGGGCGGGCTCTATAAACCCTGACAGGGTAAAGTAAAGCACTACATTTTTTCTCAGTCGGGTACCTCTACGCCCCACCAAGATATGAAATGGGCTCAGGTAACAATCACAACCTCTCAAGAAGCCTCGGACGCTGTCGCAAACCATCTCTTTGAGCGCGACGCAACAGGCATTCAAATAAAAGACACCCCCTCCGCAAACGCTCCCGCAGTTACACTGATTTCCTACTTCCCGACAGACGACCTCATTGGTGAGCGAGTCCAGGATTTGCGTGAATTTCTAGCGGGCTTAATTCAGGTGGGAATCGATACACGACCTGCAACAGTTACGCTAAGGTCCATGGAGGGAGATAACTGGTCAGAGCAGTGGCGGTCAGCCTTTCCACCTCAAAGGATTGGAAAACGCTTGGTCATTGCGCCGACATGGGATAATATTATGCCCGAGCCATATGAAGTCTTAATCCGATTAGATCCGGGCATGGCATTCGGCACAGGGCAACACCCCACGACACAACTCGCGTTGGAATTACTGGAGGCAGCCATAAGGGACTCCGATATGGTCGCCGATATTGGCACCGGCTCTGGAATCTTGGCAATCGCAGCCGCCAAGCTAGGTGCCAAGCGGGTCGATGCTGTTGATTTGGATACAACAACGATTCCAATTGCTCAAAGCAATGTTCGACTCAACAAGGTGGAATCAGTCATCCATTTGCATCATGGCGATGGACTGAATGCGCTCGAAAGGCAAATTGCTTCTACATCATCTGAAAAGACGGGGGCGAGCGATTTGCCTTTTCCGAAATATCCGCTCATTGTCGCCAATATTCTCACAAAAGTCATCTTACCGATGATTCCTCAATGTCCGAAATTTCTTGAGCCGGTGGGTCGGTTGATACTGTCGGGAATTCTGGCACCAGAGGCGTTGCAGGTGGAAGCCCGGTTAGCGGCAAATGGCTTTCGAGTAATCGAAGTCCGTCAATTAAAAGAAAGCCATGAAGTGACGCAAAGCGGGGAGAATTGGGTTGGGATTTTAGCGGAGACAGAGCCGGGTTGAATGGTTGCCCGTAGCCACAGAGCCTGCCTTCGACTCGTCGGGGTTTTCCAACCAGTGATCGTACCATAAAGGTAGTTAGGCATACTCCGTATGCCGTAACAATTATCGGGATCGTTGCAGAAATCGGGGCGATTTCACAACGGCCGGAGACTTTAGGCCGCTATGGCGCAATGTATTAAAAATGCTTTGCGTTAAATTCCGCTCGTTTTCTGGCTGTCTCGTTCTCTCCCCTCTACTGGATGTAGTCAGACGGAACACCAATCTTCCCAACCGATTCACCGCTGGCAACCATCGGGTATACCGGACGCGACCAGAAGATGCCATTTTCAGGAGCCCGGATGGTTTCTCGCAGATGGCCAAAGACGTCACAGATTCCCGCAATTGGCTGATACGCTTCAACCCGATCATACAGGTCAGCTTGGTAGTACACAAAACCGCCCTGGTTACTACAAAGTGCCACAAACCGATTGATAACGACCTGCTGCTGGGGGAGCTTCGGTTCTCCATCGATAAAGTTGTAGTATCTCAGGATGTTCAGTACACCCTGTACACCCTTTGCAATGCTGGCAGCGTCCCAACCGTGACACCCACCTAACTCCGGATCAATAGTCGGAATACCAATCTCCGGTGCGGCTTGGGCAAGTTGTCCCTTCGGTCCCTTCTGATCAAAAATGTAACCCAGTCCAAAGATACGCGCCAACTCAAGGCAGGCTGCATGTTGGGGGTGTTTTGGGTCAACACGCACCCGAACCTCATCGATCATAGGGTGGACGCCGCCTTGATGGAGGTCAATGCAGTAGTGGGCTTGGCGGATGACCGTATGAAAGAGTTTGTAAGCAATTCGTTCACTAGAGGTGCCGTCGGGACGCCCCGGGAAGCATCGATTCATCTTCATGTTATCAACGGGACTGTGGGCTTGTCTGGCGTGAAATGCGTGAAAATTCACGATCGGAACGGCAATAATTCTGCCTCGCAAATTATCAGGATGAATCTGGCGTAAAATTTCATGGATAACGGCAATCCCGTTGAGCTCATCCCCATCACTTGCCGCTTGTAGGTAGAGCGTTTGTCCACTTTGTGCACCGTTAATTAAAACAATTGGCAATCGGAAGGGCGTACCATCCTGCATATTCCCCACTTTTAGATGTCCTTCGACGCTTTGTCCCGGTTCTGCTATCAATGAGCCGACGACAAGTTTGGCTCGGTTCCTGTTCACCTGCATGTTTCCCTTCAAATCTAAGATTCGGATATTCCGCTCATGTTCAGAGGTATTTTAACACCTACCATCGGTGGTTGACAATAAGAAAAATGCCTCCACGTAGGACTATTGAGTTTTGGGTTTTCTCGCTGTTTGAACGGTGTGGTGGGATTTGGAAATCCCTCCTACAAGAGAACTAAATGCCCCTATGCCTCCACGCTTCATACCACCCCGTTGCAAAATGTATCGTGTTGCAAAATGCAACAAATCGATCGTAAAACCTGTGTTCACGCGCTGCAGCGTACTTTTTACCTCCAAATAACCTCCCTTGACCTTTCTCAACTGTCACATTTTGAAACGATTCAAATATTCCATCCCGGTCAACGCCTTCTCCCGTAAGATCCAGTCATAACGCGGGTTTAAGCCCATTTATAGATCTGGATGCGAAGTTGGCACGGTTTATGCTTAATAGTCATTCCGTATCGCTATGGTGGAGGCCATTAATCCACTTGGGGTGAACGCATGTAAGCTTGTTTACCTAGTGAACCCCTCCATCATTTTATGTTGGGGAAAACCCGACACAAAGGCTAAAAAAAGCCGGGAGAAGTAACAATGAATCAACCAATGACCCTAGCACGACCTATAGACTACATCCACACTGTCCAAGAAGCTCTGAGGTACCGCAAGGAAGATGTTTCATACACCTATCTGATGGGTGCGTCCGGTGAAGCCTTCCGTTTCTTTTATAACCGCGCTGACCCTGAAGCGGGGATGAATACCTTCTTTCACAACCCATTACGCACAACCTGCCGGACGCTCGGCTATAGCTTTGAAATCTCATACGATGACACCTACGAGGCTGCATCAGAGCGGCTTCAAGAAAATACGCGCGCTGGAAAACCGACATTACTACCGTTCGACGACTCCTGTCCGTTCCTTACTCAGGCCGACGGTCCCGAAACCCTTATCTGCCAAAATGGCTCTCGGTATCAGATTAAAACCGGGGACCTGCACAAACAGTGGCATCCGAGCGGTGGATTTCTTGAATTGGGACCTCACGGCTACTATCAATTCGTGATTGGCGGGCGTGAGCGCGAGCCCAAGGGGCGCGACGCAGCCCTAGGAACCTTACGCGTTGCGAGAAAATTAGCAGAGACTCGTCGAAAAATCCACGGTTGTGCAATCGGTCTCGCAGCCTACGACGAACTCATCGCACACTTGAGCGGTCTACTAAGCCGCAGGAGGAAACTGACCCCGCATAACGTTTCTAAAGTTATGAAGTGGAGTGGACAGCCGCTGACGCAATTTATTGAAGCTCGAACAGCGGCTGTGGACTACCTACAGATGATTCGAGAACATTTTGAAGACGAGGACCTGGAGCATCTGGATAAAGCAATTGCTGAGTACCAGAAGGTTGTAGTGTTGCTCAAAACCGTTCAGAGGGTACTCCCTTCACTTGAAGCGCGCGAAACCTCTTCGACGGAGGCAAAGCCGAAAGCCCGACTCCGCTTGGGATTATCTCGGATTGGCTTGTGGATACACTCGAATCGGGGGGCACAGAGCCCACAAGAAGCGATGAGACACTTTAAGCCGACATGCCGTGTGGCGATAAAATTGCTCCAGAAAACCGTCGTGGCAGAGACAAAGGCAGTCAAAGAGATTCAGGAAGTGCTCCAAAATAGTGAGAAGATGAAGATGTAAGCGGTGCCTGAATTGTAGGGCAATGGAGGTCCGCGATGAAACAGTTTTTCAGATTATTCGCATACGCGAAGCCTTATCTACCCAAACTGATCCTCGGTTTTTTCCTGGTCGTGCTTGTCGGGCAGTCCCCGTTATTCATGCCGCTCGTTCAGAAGTTTGTCATTGATACACTGTTAGAGTCCGCTAACAAACCCCTTGCAAGCGTTGATTTGGGGTTTCAGGATGAGCTAGACAATCGGGCAGGGCTTTCTAACGCGCTGAGGCAGCAGCTTGACACACAAGGGGTTTTGCTCTCCTCAAGTACCGTCATCTCGATTGAAAAGAGGGGAGAAAAATGGGGGCTCACTGACACAGAAACAGGTCAGAAATACCGTATCAGTCAAAAGGTGTTTCAGATTGACTCCGAGTTCCAGAAGAAGAAGTATTTAGAGAAACTTGAGGGGGTGAATGATTTAAAAAAACCGGGGGAGATGAATGATCCAGAGGAACTTGAGGCGTTCAACAAGGCAGTCAAGAAGCTGTATGAAGTGTTTGATGAGCGTGATATGTCCCTATCTTCAAAGGCAATCGTCTCGGTTGAAGAGGTAGGCAGCCGCTGGCTCATCATTGATGAGGCAACCGGAAAGCAGCATACGATCTGGAAAGAAAGCGGTAAGCTGTACGTCGCCGAAGGTGAAATCAAGGTTTATGCCGCTACGGTTACACACACCTTGCTAGGGCATGAATTTCACCACACGCTAGTCGGTTGGCTGACTATTATCCTTTGCACCATTATTATCTACTATGCGATTTTCGGGGTCCTTTCCTATTTCTGCACCTACGTGATGACATGGATCAGCCAGCGTATTCTGTTTGATCTGAGAAATAAGGTGTTCTCTCACCTACAGTCGCTGTCGATGCGTTTCTACGAAGCCCAAGGGACGGGACAAATCCTTTCACGGGTCAGGGAAGATGTCGCCGCCCTTCGGAGCCTCGCCACCGAAACATCAATCCGGATCATAACCGATGCGGTCACTTTCATCCTCATGCTGGGCATCATGCTCTATTGGAATTGGAAATTGACCCTCTTCTCCCTGCTAATCTTCCCGATGATCATTGGGAACTATCACCTCTTCATCAAACGGCTGCGTCCAATGTGGCGTCAATGGCGACATAAGTGGGCGGACATCTCAACGGGGATGTACGAGGCAGTTGCAGGGGCCAAGGTTGTCAAGGCTTTTCATCGGGAGCGTTATCATGAGCGACAGTTATTCCATAATATGCGCGAGACCCTTGAATCAAGAATCAAAATCACCGCAACCCAAACGGCGATGAGGCGCGTTGCGCTCTTTTTCCGGTCAATTGGTAGGGCTGCGGTCCTCTGTTATGGGGGATACTTAGTCATTCAAGGCGATTTTACCGTCGGGGCGATGGTCGCTTTCTACCAATTTATGGAACGTCTCCAAGAGCCAATCATGAACTTAATTAGGGTCAATACACAGATTCAAGAGGCGATGATCTCGGCTGAACGCGTTTTCGGTCTGCTCGATTCCGAGCCGACCGTTGAGGAGTCGCCCGATGCGATAACCCTTCCCCGAATTCGCGGCCATGTCAAATTTGATAACGTCTCTTTCAGCTATGAACCAGAAAACCCGGTGCTACACAACATCAGCCTCGAAACCAAGCCAGGGATGATGGTGGCATTGGTTGGACCATCGGGGTGTGGCAAAAGCACCATTGCAAACCTGATGTCCAGATTTTATGATCCGGTGGAGGGTAATATTTTCGTGGATGAGTATAACCTCCGTGATGTTTCGATTAAGTCGTTGCGAAATCAGATGGGAATTGTGTTGCAGGATAATTTTCTGTTCGCGGGCTCGATTGCCGAAAATATACGATTCGGTAAACTCGGTGCGACGGACGAGGAAGTTGTGGATGCCGCCCTCGCCGCCAACGCGCATCAGTTTATCGTCGATCAGTTGCCGGAGGGATATGAGACAGAAGTTGGGGAACGCGGGATGCGTCTCTCCGGCGGGCAGAAACAACGCATCGCCATTGCACGCACCATTTTACGAGACCCGCGCATCCTGATTCTGGATGAGGCAACCTCCAATCTGGATACGGAATCTGAGGCACAGATTCAACAGGCACTGGATCGGTTGATGCAGTCCAGAACCTCATTCGTCATCGCGCATCGACTTTCGACCGTTCTGAATGCGGACATGATTGTTGCGATGAAAGAGGGCAGAATTATTGAGGTCGGCACCCACGAGCAGCTGTTAGCGACTGGTGGGATGTATGCAGATATGTATAACAAGCAGTTCAACCAAGCCGATTCGGTTAGCGATTCTGCTTGGGCGGCATAGATGGGAGAGGGCAGTCATAATGTGGTTAAATGTTCAACGACAACGATGGATAGGCTCGGTGATTCTAATCATAATGGCGTGTTTAGGGACATCAGTTTTCGCTGATAGTCAAAGTTCCGGTCGTGTTATCAAAGCCAAATGGCTCGATACGCCGCCTGTTATTGATGGAGACCTCTGCGATGGCGTCTGGGAGCAAGCCGAGATTGCGGACAATTTCTATCGTGTGGAAGGTGCTCACGGTGTCCCTGCAGAATTGGGCACCAAGGCGATGGTCCTATATGATGCAAATACACTTTATGTCGGCGTGCACTGCGACGAACCGAATATGGAGGCGTTGCGTGAGACGCAAACGCGCCGCGATGCCCCCATCTGGCGGGACGATACGGTTCAGGTGCTGCTTGATACCTATCATGATCAGCGCAATTGCTATGTTCTGGCGGTCAACACGCTGGGCACACAGATGGACGCAAAAATCAGTAACGAGAGCAACTTTGACCAAGCGTGGGATGCGAACTGGGAGGCAAAGGTCCAGAAGAATGGAAACCATTGGACAGCGGAAATGGCAATCCCCTTTAGCGAACTCCGTTTTGATCCCGAAACAACGACATGGGGCATTAACTTTGCGCGACCCCATCCGATGGAAGGGGTCCGTTATACGTGGGCGGATACCGGAGACGACTTTAGTCGGGTTTCGGAGTTCGGCAAGTTGGCGGACCTTGACCTCAACAAAGTGAATACGGATCGAAAGATTGATATTCTACCCTACGTCACTCAACGCTCGATAGAAGGCGAGTCGATGGATATGAGCGCAGGTTTAGACGTTGCCCTTCCGTTCTCGACGAACATCACCACAAATCTGACTTTGAATCCGGACTTCTCACAGTTGGAAAGCGATTCAACGCGCATCAGCGTCTCAAGCGATCGGGAGATGTATCTACCGGAGCGACGTCCATTTTTCCGCGAAGGGTCGGAGTTGTTTGAACTGCCGCTTGACCTATTTTACAGCCGCCGAGTTCAGGACATCGATTACGGTATAAAATCAACGGGGAAAGTTGGGGACTATAATTTCGTCCTCATCGATACCTATGGAACGATGGTTGATCGCTACGACGGCGATCAGAAGAAGCAGGCAAATCTCCTTGCCACGCGAGTCAGCCGAAACGTTGGTCGGCGCACAGTGATTGGCGCGATGGGTTTGCAGAAGCATCAGGAGGACCGAGATGTGACTTTGCTTTCGTTAGATGGTCGGTTCGCTCTTCACCGGGACGTGACCGCCCGGGGCCAATATGTGACCGATTGGATCCATGGTGAGATACACTCAGCATTCCACGCCTCTATGGACTGGGATCATGAGAGTGGTTGGGGCGCCGAAGCTCGCGTCGAAGATATGCCAGACGGTTTCCGTCCAAATGAGATGGGATTGGAAGATGAGGCGTTCCGTAAGACATTCGGTCGCTTGCGATACAAGCATCAATTCGACAAAGACAACCTCGTCCGCGGATACTACGTCAGCGGTTACCATCTCTATAAACTCAACGGACAGCATCTGTTATGGGATCGGCGGATCGGATTGTCTAGCGGGGTTGATATTGGTAGGTTTGACCTTTTTACCTTCGTTGGAAGTGGAACCCGCCGCGAGGAGGGTACACTTTACAACAGACAATATATCGGTTCAAATATTAGTTACCGTCCCAAATGGGGACGCCTATCGTTGTTTAACCGATTCGGGCCTCGTCAAAACAAGTATAGCCGGTTTACGCGGGTATCTGCCAATGTCAACCTCTTTGGCAAACTCACCTTTAGCCTGAATGGGAGCAACTTCCTCTGGCGTGAAAAGCGCAATACGCTCATCGTTGGGGCGAACGTTAACTACCAATTCACCCGGCGGATGGGTTGGCGGATCTTCGCAGAGCGGGTGGACGAGCGTACGTCTCATGAGGTAAAATACAACTTCAATTCTGTCTTTGATTACCGCTTCACCCCAGAGAGCCGCCTCTTCCTCGTATTCGCCGATAGCACCAACGGCGAGCGCGCAGTCCTTACCAAGATGTCCTACCTCTTTGAGTCAGGCTTTCTGTTTTAAGAAAACTTCTGTAGGTCAATTTTCCAAAATTGACAGTGGCTGTCGAGATATGAATTTCGACCTACGGACTCGGTTTTTGATAGATTCCCCAAAGTAGTAGGCACGCTCTGTCGGTACCTCCTCTAATATGGTATCAGCCCCCTTAGTCCCCTCGCAAGCAGAGGGGAAATCGACTCAATGACCCAGGAATTGACGGATAACCCGCCGGGTATTTAGCGGGGGAAGGGGGGGTTATGGCATACGGAGTATGCCTACTATTAGCAACTTGCCTTAGAATTAATAAAGACTCATCAATCCTTCAGCTCCGTAGATGCGTTTATACTCAAATTCTTTACTAATCCAACGAGCTGCAGATGGTCTCCCGGGGTTACGGTATGCGTAGACCACTGTCCATCGTGTATCACTACTAGGTTGTCTCGGACTGACAGCGTGTGCGGCATGCGTCCACATCAATACCACCGTACCATCGGGAACGGACAAGTCTTGTATCTCCAACGGTTCGCCGGTGAGCATGTGCTTTTTATTCACCAGCCATCCTGATTGAAACTCCTCATCTGTCTGAAAACGGAACTTAGCCCGATACAGGTGACTCCCCGGAACAGCCTTCAACCCACCATCATCGGCATCAAACCCATTGACGTAAAAGAAGATGCGTATGAATCCTAAGCTTGGATCGTTGTCCGAGTATGTGTGGCTATGCCAACCGGTCCCCTGATTGCCACCCGGACGGTTAAGCGTAACACAATGGTCATAGCGGATGTCCTGCCCAAGCACTTGTCGGGCAAGCGTAAGCATCTGCGGATGCCCTATCAGGCTCTCCAAAAATTCGTCGTATTCTGCGGCAAACCGGTTCGGCTCGTGCCCCTCAGTTGCGTTTGGAACAAGCGATTGAATGTACGATAGCGATTCGGTCAACCGTTCACACGCCTTCGACGTCAAGATGCCGGGGAGAACGAAATGCCCGACCCGGTCCATTTCTACCTTCTGCTCCTCATTAAATTCGTATGATTCAAAAATAGGAAAACGTTCCATCAGAAATCCCTTCTTCTTTTTTAAATGTCTAATCCCAACCCAGCAGCCTCGCCAGATTATTCCCCTTTACCTTTTGCCGGTCTATCTCTGTATATTCAGCTAGATGTGCATCCACTATATCGGGTATGCCGCTGCCCCAGACTACTTTATCGGTTCCAAAGGCTTGGATCACGCGACGGGTAAACGGACGCGCGCCCAAGTAGAGGGGTGCATCCGTAGCGAAGTGATTGAGACCGGAGAGTTTCATATACACGGTATCAAAATCCGCCAGATCTAGCACATGTGCATACTCTACCGCATCCCCCATGTGCGGCTCCGCTAAGTGATCTATTAACACCTTGGATTCCGGGTAGCCCCTCAACATCTCCGCTGCCCCCTGTGCATGGTTCGGTCCAATATGCAGCTCGATGATTAGATCCAGTTCCAACGCCTTCTCCCAGATTCCCCGCACTTCGGGACTGGTCAGGCTATCCAGATACATCTGCTTGCCGCGATGGGCGTGGAATCGTGTTGCAATGATCCGAGGTTGTCGCGCCACCAACGCCTCCATCTTGCGAGGGGCGGCCGGATCTTTTGGATAGAACAGGCACGTGCCTTTGACACGCTCCTTCTCCTGTTCCAAGCAGTCTAGAATGAGCCGGTGATCGTCTCCGTAAGGCTCTGGATGCACCAACACCGCACGGTCAATGCCGTGTTGATTCATGTGTGCCAGATATACCCCCAGCGAATCTGTCGGCTGGCTAGAAACATCGGGTGTGTAGACCGCCTTCTCGTGAAACGGATACCGTTGCAGATCCGGACTAAAAATGTGTGTATTCCATTCGATAATCATCCGTCTCCTCCTATTGATGGGCTCTCCTGACATCGCTCAGAAATTGCTCTCTATTCTACCGTAAGCACGAGAAGCCTGTCAATCTCAAAACGTTCCTCTATTTGCCCTTGACACAAGTTGAAGTTCGTGATATTTTTTAGTCAGACAGGATAATCACCGGGGGAGAGAATGCGCCTCAATAGATATAGGAGATCTTTAACGTATGAAACAAACGAATTTTATTGAAATTGGAAAGCAAAAGGGCTATATCCAAATCCTTGACGCAGGCATAACCCTCCCCGACATCGTTCCTGACAAAAGGTACAGATTTACGGCCCCTGAGGAAAAGGCCCGGGCGAGATCCTATGTTGAACTGATCAACCGGTATCAATAGGAAATGAGCAGATATAGGCTTTTTTCTCTGTGCTCTCTGCGGTAGGGAACGAAGGTCTCCACTCTCTGCAATAACTTATTGTGTCTAAGAAATTGACAAACGAACCACGAGGTAATCTATGAGACCAAAGCCCGGAATTGAAACCATCCAACCCTATCAGGGGGGCAAACCGATTGAAGAGGTCCAGCGTGAGTTGGGAATCTCCGATATTATCAAGTTGGCATCGAACGAAAACCCGCTGGGGCCTTCGCCCTTGGCAATGGGTGCCATTCAAGCTGCAGCAACGCAGGTGAACCTCTATCCCGACGGAAATGCCTACTACCTGAAACAGGATCTGGCAGGGCACCTCGGCGTTCCGCCCGAAAATCTAATTTTAGGGAACGGCTCCAACGAAGTGCTGCAACTGGTCGGGGAGACCTACATATCACCGGGCGATGAGGTAATTTACTCGGAGAGTGCCTTTGTCGTCTACATGTTAGTCGCCAAGGTGTTCAGTGCGAAGTCAATCGTTACACCGATGTGCGGTTATACGCAAGATCTGGAGGCTATGGCGGATGCAATCACTGATCAGACCCGCGTCATCTTCATCGCCAATCCGAACAACCCGACCGGAACAATGGTTACGAAAACGGAGACGGAGAAATTGATGGCGCGCGTGCCGGACGATGTCCTCGTTGTCTTTGACGAAGCCTACTACGAATACGTTGATCGCCCCGACTATCCGCAGACGTTGCCCTACATCCACGAACGACCCAACGTCATCATCACGCGCACGTTCTCCAAGATTTACGGGCTTGCGGGGATGCGAATCGGATACGGGCTCGCCGAGCCCGATATTATAGAAACGATGAATCGGGTGCGTCAACCGTTTAACTGCAACCTCGTCGCGCAGGCCGCGGCGCGTGCTGCGTTGAAAGATGCAGAGCATGTGCGTCGTAGCCAAGAGGTCAACACCATCGGCAAAGCATTTCTCTATGAAGCGTTGGATCAGATGGAACTGGCGTATGTCGAATCGGAAGGGAACTTCATTCTGGTGCATTTTGACCATCCCGGAAGTAAAATCTCCGACGCGCTCATGCGAAAAGGTGTGATTGTTCGTCCTGTAGCGGGATACGGCTTCCCCAAATCCATCCGGGTGACGATTGGCACCCCTGAAGAGAATGAACGATTTGTGAAGGAATTAAAAGTGGTCCTAGGGGATAGATGAGGTTGAAATGTAGGGGAACAAACCATCATGAATCAACACACGCTCGATGTTCTAGAATATGACAAGATCAGAGAACTGCTGGGCGGTTATACAGCGTCAGGGCTAGGGGCGAAGCTGGTACAGGGAATTCAACCGTTGACCGACCTGCATCGGATTAAGCGGTTGATTGCGGAAACAACCGAGTTGAAAAGACTGTTGTCGCCGGATCGTTACCTACCGTTGGGCGGGCTGCATGATCTCTTTCCAATTTTAGAGAAATTGGACAAAGGCGCGGATATCCTCATCATCGAGGAGATTATGCACGTCAAGGAAACCCTCCGCGCCTTCAGGATTGTCAAAGGATACCTGGAAGATGCAAAGGGGGACTATCCGCATCTCCATCGATTGGCGGAGGAGATTCGGTTATATCCCGAAATTGAAGCGAAAATTGAGAACACACTGAACGAAAACGGCGTGGTAAAGAGTAGTGCCAGTCCCGAGCTGAAATCTATCCGTAAAACGATTCAGACGGTGAAAGGACGCATCCACGGCAGGCTGCAATCAACCCTCCGTTCAAAAAGTGTCAGTCCATATTTACAAGATCCGATCATACGGGAGCGCAAGGGGCGTCCTGTGATCGCCGTGAAAGGGCGCGATGCGTCCCGCGTCCCCGGCGCGGTGCGGGATAGATCTGACCGAGGCAGTACCGTATTTATCGAGCCTGCGGTGGTGCGCGAGCTGGGAAATGAGTTACAAGCGGCAATCGACGCCGAAGGGGCAGAGATTGTGCGGCTGCTCCGCGAAATTACCGCCAAGATTACAGCAATGACTGAACCGATGGGTGAAACGTTGAAGATACTCGCCCATCTGGATCTGACGTATGCGAAAGTGCGCTTCAGCCGCGATTATGAGCTGAATCCACCAACCTTGAACGCAAACGGCCAGCTCAATCTCAAGGTGGCACGCCATCCATTACTCTTAACCCTGCAGCGGGCGGAGAACTCTGACATCGAAGTAGTGGTCCCTATTAATTTCCGTCTGGGCGATGATTTCAATACCTTAATTATTACGGGTCCCAACACCGGCGGCAAGACCATCACGCTGAAAACGGTTGGTTTGTTGACTCTGATGGCGCAGTCGGGTCTGCACATCTCCGCAGGAGCAGGTTCTGAACTGGCTGTATTCTCACACATATCAGCGGACATCGGCGATGAACAGAGCATTGAACAGAGTTTGAGCACATTCTCCAGCCATCTCCGTAACATTGCGGAGATCCTTTCGTCTGCAGCGGAGAACAGTTTGGTGCTGTTAGATGAGTTGGGCGGCGGTACCGATCCGGCGGAAGGTGCGGCGTTGGGCACATCCATCCTCGAATACCTGCACACCCGCAACGCACGCACAGTTGTCTCGACGCACATCAGTCCGCTCAAAAATCTCGGCTATATCGTACCGGGAATTGAAAATGCGTCTGTAGAATTTGATACAGTAACATTGCGCCCAACCTACAAGCTGTTGATTGGCACACCCGGTAGCAGCAATGCGCTAGCAATTGCCAAACGTTTGGGGCTGCCAAACGAGGTTATCACAAACGCAGAAAAAAGTTCAGCAGGCGAGGCTGACGGCACCACCGAACTGATAAATCAGTTGCAGGCTGCTAAGGTGGTGATGGAGAAAAACAAGCGCACCGTAATAGAAACACAGGCAGAGGCAGCACGTCTACAGGGCGAATATCGCCAAAAATTGGACGAAGTCTCTGCGCGGGAAACGGAGATGCAGGCACAACTCGATGTGGATACCTATGCCCTGCTCCACCAGATTAAAGGGCAGATTGATAGATTGTGTCAGTCGGAATCGTCTCGCCGTTCACTGCTCGAATCGCTGTCTGAAATCAGCACCTATATGGCTGGTGAGCTGAACCAATTTCCAGAGGAACAGGAACGGCAGGCATTTATTCACGAACTAAAAAAGGGCACTGAGGTCCGTGTGCACAGTTTAGACAGCGTTGGCGTGCTCAGTGAAATAGATTCACAGGCCCAGAAAGCGGTCGTTCGCTTCGGTGCGATGCAGATGACTGTGCCGTTGGAAGATGTCAGCGTCGCTTAGGAATTAGAGTCGAAAACATTATTGTCGCACCAGCAGAGAGTGAAGGCAAGAAAGTATAATGCCTACTGATGACAACACCGAATCCACTATTGAACGACATGAAATTGATCCAATTCTCAAGGAAGTATTGACATTTAGCTTTGGAGAATTGGGCATCCCGATTCAGACGCAGGTTGAGATTAGCCGCCTTCCTCGCACAATGGATGTATTGGTTGTTGCCGAGCAAATCGGCAATTTGGAAAAGATTTGGCACGGAACCGCTTTCGACCTTTTTCGCGTTCATAACTCAATCGAGTTCAAAGGCAAAAGCGATTCATTGACAATCTTCGACTATCACCTGATTCTCGGTCGCGCTCACCTGTATCTAGGTGAGCGGCAAATCTCCAGCTCCGAAATGACTGTTACGATTGTCTCGGCTCGCAAACCAATTAAAGTCTTGCGTCAGAACCAAAATGATGTGAGGTGGGAAGAAATCGGCGTTGGCCATTATGTCAGCACAGATCTCCTACCTGTTCACCTGCTTGTGTGTAATGAACTTCCGCTCGAATCGAAATATTATCCGTTGCTTCTGTTTGCGGCTTCAAAAGAGAAATTTCGTCTCTTCATACTTCGGCTGATTGAAGAAGAAAATGTAACGTACATTGACTATGCCTCTCGTACAAATCCTGAATTGACAAAGGAGGTCTTAAGAATGGCTGGCAAGCAAAGTCTATACGAAAAACAACTTGAGCGTATTGCGAAAACTTTCGGACCAGATCTAATTTCTTTTTTAGATGAAGACGAACTACTTGAGCAGATGCCTCCTGAAGTACGGATGCGCGGACTGACCCTTGAGGAACGGTTACGAGGACTCAACTTAGATGCAGAAACTCTTGAAAAACTCAAGCAACTCATCAACGATCAAGATAAAGTATCGAGTTAAAAACAAGAGGAAAGGTTGTCATGTCAAAAAATCGTTTGCTGCTTATCAACCCGTGGATCTACGATTTTGCTGCCTTCAACCTGTGGGTGGAGCCGATTGGCTTGCTCTCTATCGGTAGTATCTTCCGCCAACACGGTTATCAACTCGATTTTATCGACTGCCTCGATCGTTACAGTCCAGCCCTCCTCAAGCTGCAAGGGCTGACCACCCCGAAGGGCAACGCCTACGGCACGGGGAAATATCATCGAGAGCCGGTTGAGAGTCCTGAGGTTGTCAAAGATATACCCCGCCATTTCTGCCGGTACGGTATCACGCCGGAAATTTTTGAATCGGAATTGGATAAACGTCCAAAGCCAGATGTGGTGTTAGTGACATCAAAGATGACCTACTGGTATCCCGGCCCCCACGAGGTAATCCGTCGTGTCAAGCGACGCTATCCCGATGTGCCGGTGGTGCTCGGCGGGACGTATGCGACGCTCTGTTACAAACACGCGGTGGAAACATCGGGCGCGGATTTCGTGGTCAAAGGCGAAGGGGAACTTTCTGCTCTGAGATTGGTCGATCAGTTGACGGGAAACCAATCGGATGGCTCCCAACTCCCCACTCACATCAACGATTACCCCTTCCCCGCTCATGACCTCATCCGTAAACTTGACTTTGCAGCGGTTCTGACGGCGCGGGGTTGTCCGATGACGTGCTCCTACTGCGCTGTGCGTTCAGTCAGTCCCGGCTTCCGGCAACGCGATCCTAAGCAGGTTGTCGATGAGCTCCAGTGGTGCTATGACGAATTCGGGACACAAAACTTTGCGTTCTATGATGACGCGCTCCTGCTCAACGCCCGGAAACACCTCCACAAGATTTTAGATCAGCTCCTCGAACGCAGGTTGAAGTTCTATTTCCACACACCCAATTCGATGCACGCCCAAGTGATTGACGCCGAGCTTGCACATAAGATGTACGCTACCGGGTTCAAAACAATACGGATCAGCTTGGAGACTAGCGATGTGATACGGCAAAAATTGACCGGTCCCAAAGTCACCAACAACGGTTTCACCCGTGCGATTAAGCGATTGAAAGCCGCCGGATTTACAGCCAAGGATATCGGTGTTTATCTGCTGATGGGACTGCCCGGACAACCCTTGGAAGAGGTGGTCGAAAGCATCGAGTTTGTGCACGCGCAGGGGGTTCAGGCGAAACTTGCGGAGTTCACGCCCATTCCCGGCACCCTTGAATGGGAACGAGCGAGCGAGACTTATGGGTTTGATCCGGACTCAGATCCACTGCTCCACAACAACTGCGTATTTCCGTTGACAATAGGAGAGCACAGATTGGATGAGTGGGATGCGGTCAAGCGGTTGGCTATAGAGGGAAACCGGCGAATCCTTCAATCGGTACTTAATGTAACGGTCCCTCCCCCAAACTGACAAAAGAAGCAAAGTAGCAAGACGGAGGACAACATGAAAGTTACTGAAATCGAAGTTCACCCAATTACTCTCGAATATGTGGACTGGATCGCGTATCAACTCAACCACTTCTACGGTCCCATCACGCGCACCGTATATGTCGTGCATACGGACAACGGACTGGTGGGATTGGGGGAGAGCGGGAGCACGGAGTCACAGGAGCTGATCGACGGATACATCGGCACCAATCCCTTTGACTGGGTGGGGGACGAGATCTCCCTCGGTTTGGGAACTGCGATGTACGACCTGATGGGACAATATGCGGGTGTGCCTGTTTATAAGCTATTTGGACAGAAATACCGTTCTTGGGTGCCGGTGGGAAGTTGGACGGTGTCCACGCATCCCCATCTCATGGCGGAGACAGTGGAGCAGTACGCCGCGCAGGGTTACACATGGCTGAAGTATCATCTCTCACCCTTTGAGAACGTCATCGACCAAACTGAGGCAATGCAGGGGGTCGCGCCGGAGGGGTTCAAGATCCATTACGACTTCACCATGCACGGCACGGACGACCACATGCCGGAACTGCTTGCCAAACTGGAACAGTACCCTATCGCCGGATGCTTTGAGGATCCGCTACCGGGAGAGGATATTGAGGGGTATATCGAATTGCGTAAACGCTCCCGGCTGCCTGTCGTCCTGCACCATTTCCCGATGGGCGCGACCTACGAGGTGTTAATGAAACCCGCCGACGCCTATATGCTGGGGCATTCCAGGATTGGAGATGCTATCCGCCGTGCTGGACTATTTGCCGCGGACAACAGTCCGTTCATGCTCCAAAACGTTGGCGGCACTATCACGCGCGCGATGACGACGCACATGATGGCTGCGTTTCCAACAGCGACGTTTCATTTTTTCGCCGACACCGAAACTTGGAAAGACGATGTCGTGAAGGAACGGTTGGAGCCGATTAATGGCTTTCTGCGGGTGCCAGAAAAGCCGGGGCTGGGGCTCACACTTGACCGTGACGAATTGGAGCGACTGGAGAACTTGAAACTGCCGGAACAGGAGAAGTGGATCATCAAGTCTCAGTTTAAGAACGGGACGAAGATGTACAACATCGCCGATCCCCAAAATTCCATCTTCATGGTGCGGCCCGACCGGAGTCGTCTCATCCCCATGAGCTACGCCTCGCCCATCTCCACGGAGTATTGGGACAACGATGGCACACCAGCGTATCAAGAAATGTTCGCACGGATTGAACGGGAAAGCATTGTGCTCGAAAGAGGATGAAATGATACAGAACCTAGTTCTCGAAACATTATAGAGGAAATTCATATGAAAATAACAGATGTCAAAACGACGTTGCTGTCCTTGCCAGATCTCGGCGGGATTCAGGACGCCACCATCCGCCATGTAGCCAGAGGGCGTTCCGCGTGCTTTGTGCATATTATAACCGATTCAGGTCTCGAAGGGTTGAGCCCGTCGGGCGGTGGCCGCGCGGGCCAGACACTCATAGAGGGTACCTTCAAGGAGTTGTTGGTGGGTCAAGACCCATTAAACATCGAAAAGATTTGGGACGATATCTTCTGGTGCGTCCGAGGGGTAGGTCGCAAAGGCCTCGCATTCTGCGCGCTGTCCGCTGTTGATATCGCGCTATGGGATTTGAAAGCAAAGTACTTTAACGTCCCGCTCTATCAGCTGTTGGGGCCCTACACCGATTCTGTCCCAGTCTACGGCAGCGGCGGTTGGACAAACTTCAACCTAGAGGAATTGGTGGCGGAACAGACCGGTTATGTTGAACGTGGTTTCAAAGCTATCAAAATGAAGGTCGGCAAGGATTTCGGCAAAAGCGAGCGGGAAGATATCCAACGACTCGCCGCTGTCCGCGAAGCGGTTGGGGACGCTATCGAAATCTATATCGATGCCAACAACGGCTATTACGCCAAACAGGCGATTTATATGGGTAAAGCCTTTGAAGAATATCGCGTCGGTTGGTTTGAAGAGCCTGTGTTAGCTGACGACATCGAAGGATTGGCAGCCATCGCCAAAGCAATCAACATACCCGTCGCCACCGGCGAGCATGAATATACCAAGTTCGGTTTTAAAGAGCTCATCTCTCGCGGCGGAGCGGACATCGTTCAGCCGGATGTCGGGCGAGTAGGCGGAATCACGGAGTGGATGAAGGTGGCTCACTTAGCGCACGCTTTCAACCTCCCGGTAGCACCACACGCCTATCAACTTATCCACCTACACCTGACCTGTGCCACGCCAAACCTGAAAGTGGTGGAGTACCTTGGGATGGCTGAAGCATCCGACAAGATTGTCTACAAAGAATGGTCGGAGCCCAAAGATGGCATGTGGTCGCCAGACCCAAACAAACCGGGCTTGGGGTTGGAGTTGGATCCTGAAGCTGTAGAGAAATATGCAGCGGGTGGGGATATTCCACGCTCACAGTTGTAATTATTCTGAACACCACAAGGAGAGACAAAACATGAAAATCCTACGGTATCGCAGTAATGGAGATGCAAGCCACGGTATTCTAGAGAATGAGGGGAGCATCCGCCAATTGGCTGGTTCACCTTTCGACAGTTTGGATACGAGTGGTGCTGTCACACACATAGATCAGGTAACTGTCCTCGCGCCGGTCGAATCCCCTAGAATCATCGGTGTCGGGTTGAACTATGCCCTACACGCCCGCGAGGCAGGCAAAGAGCCTCCTGCCTTTCCAATGCTTTTCATGAAACCGACCCTGACAGCTATCGGTCCCGAGGAGCCGATTATCTACCCCCACCAAGGCAAAGAGGTGCATTACGAGTGTGAATTGGCGGTCGTTATGGGCAAACAGACACGACGGGTTTCGGAAACAGAAGCCCTCGACTATGTGCTGGGTTACACCTGTGGTAACGATATCAGCGAGCGGGTTATCCAGTTCGCTGAGATGGAGATGGGGTGTATGCTGCTTGGGAAGGGATTCGACACCTTCTGTCCGCTCGGACCTGTGATTGCCACCGATTTAGATCCGACCAACCTTGATATAAAAACGCGGTTGAACGGTGAAGTGAAGCAGGATTCTAACACCTCCGATCTGCTGTTTTCTGTCGCTCACCTGGTTTCCTACATCAGTGCGGTGATGACCCTTCTGCCCGGCGATGTGATTATGACCGGTACACCCTCCGGCGTGGGCCCCATCGCTCCCGGTGACACCGTTGAAATTGAGATTTCAGGCGTCGGTGTCCTACGTAATCCGGTGGTTGCGGAAGCGTAAGATTTTCGGAGTTGACCCGATTTAGTAGGGGTAGGTCTTGTACCTGCCCTTCTGCGGAAGACGAATTAGGGATTAAGAGAAGAGGAGGAGACGCAGATGGAATATCGCAGTCTTGGTAGGACAGGAACAAAGGTGAGCCCGCTCTGTCTGGGGTGCTTGATGTTCGGCGGTCGAACAAACGAGTCTGACTCTATGGACATCATCGATCGAGCGATTGAGGGGGGCATCAATTTCTTTGACACCGCGAATATGTACGTCCGCGGCAGAAGTGAGGAGATGGTAGGGAAGGCGTTCAAGCGGAATGGGAAACGGGAGCGAATCGTATTAGCGACCAAAGTCCACTTCCGCATGGACGACGAAGACCCAAACGCACAGGGCAACAGCCGTCGTCACATCATCGAGCAGTGCGAGGCATCGCTGCAACGCTTGCAAACCGATTATATTGACCTCTACCAGATTCATCGCCCCTGCTCAGATATACCGATTGATGAAACGCTCCGGGCGTTGGACGATTTAATTCGGGCGGGCAAAGTACGCTACATCGGCAGCAGCACCTTCGCTGCGTGGCAGGTCGTTGAATCCCTGTGGGCTTCAAAAGAGCTGGGGCTCAATCGGTTTATCTGCGAGCAGCCACCCTATCACCTGCTGGATCGGAGCATCGAGCGGGAGTTGGTCCCGATGGCACTGACGTATGGAACGGCCCTTATTCCGTGGTCGCCGATGGCAGGTGGATTCCTCACCGGGAAGTACCGACGTGGCGAGGCGCGTCCGGCGGACGCACGCTATCAAGATGAGAGCCAAAATACGGATCTGTTCTCAGATGCAGCGTTCAACGTCTTAGACGTTGTCTTGGCGATTGCAGCGGAGAGGGGGTGTACACCAAGTCAGTTTGCGTTAGCGTGGTGTGCCCAGCAGCCGGGAATTACCAGTCCCATTGTCGGCGTCCGCACGATGGAACAACTGGAAGACAATCTAGGGGCAATCAACGTGCAGGTGACGGATGAAGAACGGGCGCGAATCGATGAAGTCGCCCCTCCCGGTGAGGCAATCAGACAATACTACAGGGCAGACTTTGGCCCTCACCTATTTCGGTGGTAGGATTCTCCGATACACTTGGAAAGGAGTTTTTCAAGATGGCTGATAGCAAACATTTGCTCAACGACGAGCAGATGCAACACTTTATTGTCAACGGGTATATCAACATCAAAACCGACCTTCCCGCTGATTTTCACGAAGCCATTTTCCAACAGACTGAAGCGGTGTTTGAGAAGGAAGGCAACCCAGGGAACAACCTGATACCCAGAATTCCGGATATTCAAGAAATCTTTGACCATCCCGTTGTTGATGGGGCGCTGGCTGGTCTTGTAGGCCCAAATTATTACACGCATCCGCACCGCCACTGTCATTACAACCCGCCGGGCAGCAGTGGACAGAGATTACACAAGGACAGTTGGACGCGCCGACGGCATCCGACCCGTTGGGTGATGGCATTCTATTATCCGCAAGATACCCCCGAAGTACGGGGACCGACGGGGATTCTGCCGCAGAGCCAGTGCTACAACAGCCAACCGGATAATGGGCAGGAAGAGCTACCGCTTGCCGGGGAGGCAGGATCAATAACCATCGTCCATTACGACCTCTGGCATCGCGCTATGCCGAACCACACCGAGACAAATCGGTATATGATGAAGTTCCTCTTTACGCGCATGGAGGAGCCTAACGGCCCCTCTTGGAATAATGAAGGAGCGGAGTGGGGGCATAGCGATGATGGACAAAGGTTGATGTGGAAACACCTATGGGCATGGCATTTGGGAACGAGGAACGGGGTAGGTGCCTCAGAAGACAGCTCTATCCCTGAACTAATCAACCTATTGCGAAGTGAGTCGGAATCGGCATGTCTCAACGCCGCCTATGCGCTGGGTGCGGTGGGCACCTCCGCTGTGCCGGCACTGATTGAGACCTTGCACGATGAATCTGAGATGGTGCGTCGAAATGCCAGCTATGCCTTGAGTGTAATTGGTGCCCCCGCTGTACCAGCACTGATAGAAGCTGCGAACGATGCAAACGAAGGGTTACGCGTAATTGCGGTTGACGCGTTGGGAGACATGGGATCCACCGCTCAGGAAGCCGTACCCACGTTAATCCGAACGACGCAAGACCAAGCGGCGGAGGTTCGGAAAGTTGCCGCGGAAGGGTTGGGCATCGTCGCACAATCTTCCTCAACAGCGGTTTCCGCGTTGGTACAGCTACTGGACGATGCAGATGAGTGGGTCCGTCGAAATGCCTCGCTTGCGTTAGCGCGAATTGGTCCAAAAGCGGAGGAGGCACTTCCTGCCTTGAAGGTCGCGCTGAGGGATGAGAACCGGTATGTCCGCGCCAATGCCGCGCATACACTGCACCAGATTGGAACTACAGCAGCGCGGGATATCTTGATGCGCTTCCTGATGAAATCACGGTGGTGTGCATCAACCACACGAGAAAGCGGTTATTGAGGAACTTCCAAATCCTCACTTCAACCGCACAATAGGGGCGGGAGAATTGCAAACCCGCCCCCACACCTGTCAATCAACTGCAATCCGATAGGAATTTTCCGCTATCCGCTCATGGTCGGATGAGCGGGCATTTTTGAGCGCGTGTTCGGTGACGGGCAGGTAGTAGTGTGTCTCGGCATTTAATGAGATAAACCCTTCCGCATAGGCGCAGCCGCCTGCGCTTCCAAACGCCCCATCGCTGGTTTCGATTCGTTTGCGGGCATAAGTCCCCCCGTACCCTTGGCTCACCAGACAATCCAATGCCGCCAGTTTTTTATCAGCTACATCCGTGATGTCGATAAACACATCGTTATAATAGCCGCCCTCAGACTGCCATACATTTCGCGGCACAGCCGCCGCACCGGCCCCAAAGAAAAAGACCTGCGCTACCTTGTGGGGCGTATTTCGATCGCCCGGATCGACGCTGCCAGCATGTGAAATGGCGTGGAGCGCAATCTGTCCCGCAATGGCGTGTGCGTTGGTTAGCCCATCTCCCTCTTTGGGAAAGTGGGTCAGGATAATGTCGGGACGTATCTCGCGCAACAATCGTGCGAGCCGTTTCACCGTTTCCTCCGTGACCAGCAGCACGGCGTCATCTGCACCGAAGAAGTAGATATCTTCGACACCCAAAATCTGGCATCCCTTACGTACCTCTTCCGCCTTAACATCTGAGCGTTCTTCCATCAACGCGAGCAGGTCAGATTCGTCTGGCACCTCCTCGCGATGAAACATTGAGTCGCTGATCACTGCGTCATGCACACGGGCACCATGGGTCAATACGACACAACCGACATAGTCTCCCCGACTCGCGTGATGTGCCATAGTGGCCGGATTGATCGAAAATATCCGCCGGATGTGCTCCAATTGAGAGTATCCGTAAAGATTCCGCCATTTTGTACCTCCCTTTCATCAACCATAAAATTTAGCAAAAACCAATTAAATAAGTAGAGTTCCCCCTGAGTTGCCAATCTTTTTTGACATTTGTATGTACAGAATATATATTATGTGATGGAATTTGAATGGGATTCGGTTAAAAACCAGCGTAATATTGAAAAGCATGGCATCAATTGTAGGGATGCGGTACGTATCTTTGAACGTCCAACGCGCACAGTAGTTGATAATCGTCGGGACTATGGCGAAAAATGAAGCGTCGCGATGGGCACGATTGAGGGCATCACCTTGTATGTCGTCTACACCGTTCGAGGCAGCGTTCGGCGTACCATCTCAGCAAGGGGGCAAATCATCGTGAAAGAAAAAATATTTTGAAATATTCCCTAAATACCCCAAATACCCCCCGAAGAATTCACAGACAGATTGGAAGCGCGTCAAAAATATGACTGAGTCCCAGATTGAAGAGGCAGCTGCATCAGGTGGGGACCCCACCCAACGGATGAGACATTTTGGGCAAATGTTGAAGCCGCGACGCCACAATCGAAACGCGCCGTATCCTTGCGCGTGGATAGTGACGTTTTAGAGTGGTTCAAATCCCATGGGAGCGGCTATCAGACACGTATGAACGCAGTCTTGCGGGCGTATATGGAAGCTCAACAGCGTTAGGCTTACTTTCTCAGGTAGGACTTATACAGTTGAACCCTCCAAGCCAACACCAGAAAAGGGCGCACAATGTTTATCCTTGGTTGAGCTCGGACTCTAGCGCAAGAGAATACCAGACGCAGTTGCGCCCCACGATTGACGCAATCCGCTCGGAACATTGGGCGAGGGTCCGGGGGTTTTCAATTTACCTTATACAGTTGCGTGATATTCCGGGTATTTGAAGGGGTCTTGCCAGCAAGATTCGCTAATCGCCGATGGTAATGAAGGGGTGCACACAGAATTGAAGGTTCAGCTTCAATCGAGTGTGACCGGCACACCTTCCAACAACCCATTCTCGTGCATATCGACCCACTCATCCATGAAGGTTTGGTTCCATTGATCAGTAAGAGGATGGTCCATCATGTCGCGGTAGACCGTCCACATGGTGACCAGTTCATCGGCACCATCACGGAAGGCAGCATGGGCTGTCTCCACCGAGCGGATGAGTGCCGCCATGATAAAGGGGCGCTGTTCCCAGCCACTGAACATCTGCACACATTCACGTATCAGTTGGGTTGGATCCCCGCCCACCGCCTTGACCGGATCACAGAACGGCAGGATGTGATCGACCCCGGCTTGGGCAACGGCGGCGGCTTGGGTTAGGGAGAAAACCGTTGTGCAGAAGGTCTCGACCCCCTCTTCTTTGAGGATGCTAAAGGCTTTGAGCCCGTTCACCGTGCAGGGAATTTTCAGGATAATTTGATCCGACAGGTCAGTGAACACCTTCCCAACCGCAAGCAATTCCTCGACCGTGTGCCCATCGATTTCCATGACCACAGGTTTGTCGGTCATATCAAGATATCTCTCAATCAGGTTGATGACTGAACCGTATTGTTTAGCGTACTGATTAAGCACGACAGTATTGGTGACAATTCCGGCAATGCCCAGCGGCATCCATGGCTCCAACTCTTCGGGAGTACCAGCGAGCCAGATTGTGGGGCCGCGACCTTCGGAACGGGTTTTCGGTACAGGTCCGTTTGCTGCCATAATCAATGTCCTCCTAGAGGTTGATAAACATTTAGGTAACGTTAGTTCGATGTAAAGAATTAGATGCAGGACTTACGTCCTTCAGATTGTAGTTGCCTGACCCTCGGGCGGCAAGAGGCATGTCCATCGGCGATGAATTGTCGAATTTCCCTCCTGATAAGGGCGCAGGGGAGTTGGCTTTGAGCGTTCAACTGCGTAAGCCCTAAGATGATAACTGCGAATATAAAAAAGAACTACCCAAAGATTGTAGTCAAAAATATGCCAATGCGTCAACAAAAAAAGCAGGCTGCGTCGCCGCTCGCATTTCAGCCACTTTAGTGCCGCACCTCTTGGATAAAATGTTGATATAACCCCTCAACCCCCGCCGTTTGTGCGTCCCCATCGTGAACAACGACCCGCACCCCCAAGTCGAGTACCTCGCCACTTCTTATCATTCGTCCCGCTCGTGCAAACGGATTCACCGCCAGTGTTCCCCAATCAGCGATATACCACGACGCATTAACCGTAGAAGGGTATCGAAATACCGCCACACCTGCGGCCCTGTCCGCAGCAAGTTGTCCCGAACAGTCTACCCAATCGGCGTCTCCGCCGCTTATCCCTGCGCCGCCGGAGCGATTGGCAGAATCGATAAGGGTTGCGCCGGCCGTGGCACGTAGGGATTCGACCATACGAACGCCAAAATAGGCGTGGCGTGTGGGTCCAATGTTGATATCCCAATCGGTGGGGCTCAACTGCGAGCGGAGGTCAATTAGGTTCGCCGTTTCGCCAGGATAGAGATCGATGGTGCGGGTTTCGACCGCGAGGATACGCCCTTGAGGTGCCCCCCATTCGGACGGGCCTTGCCAGTTAAGCGTTTGTATGAGTCGGAGATGGTTTTCTGATACCTCCATCTCTTCCACCGATACGCTGATGATGTATCCCGGTGCCCGTCCCTGAAAGGTATCGTTGACATAGAAGTTATAGGTGGCTTCCTCATAGGCGTTGGTCGAAAAGGGCAAGTGGCAATGGAAATGATCAGCCCCGATCCAGAGCGAATTGTGGTGCGGGTGGTCTATCGGGCTCTCGGCGGTTACGGCGAAACCCGCCGGGGTATATACGGGGAACAGATAGGCACGATATTCGCCTTGACTCAGCGCGGCAATGGGTCTCCCACGCCAGCTCACATTCAACCGATGTGCTTTTGCCCACGCTCCTCGCGGAAGCGATATCGCATCGCTTTCAATAGAGAAGGATTGCATGTCAGGTATCCCTTTCACTTTTTAGATGGCTTACCTCCCGAAGTTTTAGGACTTTCAGAGAGATGGTAAGAATTTTCAACTCTTTTTGATTGTGTTAGGATTTACGCAGTTAAACCCTCCAAGCCAAGACTAGAAAAGGGCGCGCGATGTTCATTCTTGGTTGAGCCAAAGTGAATCCCAAAGTAGGCGGCACGCTTCGCGTGTCATCCCCTCTCTAATCTCGAATACCTACACGGTATGAGCCCCCGCAAGCGGGGGGAGACCCGATTGCCCCTCCCACTTCGTGCCTTGCACTTTCTTTTGGCATGGGCCTCGCTATTTTAGCAGAATCCCAAAATTCCCTCAACGCTAAAGTGCTGGATTTCGGAAGAACGGAGGCCGTCCCGTTGAACTTTTGCGTTGTATTCCTAGTGAACTATTGCTATAATCCCAACGTTGATATATCCATATCCGAGAACGCTGCGAAACGCAAAGGGGGTGGACATGAATTATTCGGACATACATATCGAACCGCTTATCTCTCCCGATCAATTTGTGGGACTAGAAGGCGTAACGCATCTCTGTACAGGGGGCGAGGCACCTTGGCTGAAGGCACAAGAAGCGGTGTATCTGGAATTTGCCAGTTTAAAGAGCGGGGGCCACAATGGACGAGAGGAAATCTATGCACATGGAGAACGCTGTAGAAGCCGGATGGGAGAACTGTGGCGTGTGCCGTCGGATCGGATTGCATTTATGCCATCGGCGGCAGAGGGGATGAGTTGGCTGGCCCGCGGTCTGGATTGGCGGGAGGGTGATAATGTAGTAACGACCAATTTGGAATTTCCCTCGGTCGCCTACGCTTGGAAAGATCTTCGTGCACGGGGGGTAGACGTGCGACTGGTGCCCCATCGGAACTGGCTTGTGCACGAGACAGATTTGCTGGATGCAGTGGATGAACGGACGCGGGTCTTGGCGGTGAGCCATGTCAGTTTTTATACAGGGCAGTGTCTGAACCTAGAACAGCTCTCGGACGGGATCCGATGGAGAAACACACTTTTTGCGGTGGATGCGACCCATGCTGCGGGGGTTGTTGATGTCCCCGCGAAGCTGACCGATTTGACGGTGAGCAGCAGCTACAAGTGGTTGCTAGCCACCCATGGCGTGGCCCCTATGTACTTGAGCGATCAGGCGGAGGGACAGATTGCAGCAACCTCTTTCGGCTGGCATAACCTAGTGGTATGGCCTCCCCAAGAGGCGGAACGTGCCCCGGAAGTCGAGGAGCAGCCGATGCCTGAACGTCTGGAACCGGGTAATCCATCGATGCTGGTGATAATGCACCTGGACCGGGCATTGGAGGTTCTGCTCTCGATTGGAATCGCGCGAATCTCCGACCACGCGCGCACGCTGTCTGAATTGGTGAGTGCTGGATTGGAAAAATTGGGGTTTACGGTTATCAGTCCACGGACCCGATCGGCACGATCGGGGAACACCTGCTTTCTCGTCGAAGGTGCACACCCTATGCAGGTGCGGTTAGCTGAGCTAGGTATATTGTGTTGGGGCGAATTCGGTCGGATGCGGATTTCAACCCATCTCTACAATGGGAGCGCGGATGTGGCACGCTTGTTAGCGGTGTTATCAAAGTAACAGGTTGGAGACTCGCGGAACGGAGAATGAGCAAACTTACAAATTACGTATCGCGTCTAACGTCTCACCTTTCACATTTTACAGGCGATGCGTCGCCTCGCCTGCTACCCACTATTCTTGCCCTGTGTGCTGTATTCCTGCTCGGCGGCATTTTCGTCCTGTTTCTCGGTGAGCGGCCATTTGAAGTTTACGGACTCTTATGGCAGAGCGTGTTCGGCAGTCTTGACGATTTTGGTTACGTTCTATTTAACGCAACTCCCTTGATCTTTACCGGCCTTGCGGTTATGCTTGGGTTTAAGGGAGGCCTTTTCAATATAGGCTGTGAAGGACAACTCTACCTCGCAGGATTCGCCGCGGCATGGGTAGGGTTTCACCTGAAATGGGGCGGTGGCTGGGTTATCATACCTGCCTGTTTGGTTTCCGCAGCCCTCGCAGGGGGCCTGTGGGGCACTATACCGGGGATACTCAAAGCGCGTTACGGTGTGCATGAGGTCATCAACACTATCATGCTGAACTTCATCGCAATTGCGTTGACGAATTACCTTGTCACGGGGGTCTATAAAGCACCGGATCAGATGACGCCACACACCCCCCTGATTCATGAAGCAGCGCGTTTACCACGTTTAGCGGCTTTCATCTCAGCGTTTCTGCCGAGTAACCCCTTAAACGTCACGCTGTTCATTGCGCTTGGACTGATTGGACTGACCCAGTTTTTATTGACACGGACCAAATGGGGATATGAGATTCGGTTTGTCGGTAATGCTGCAGAGGTCGCGACTTACGGGGGGATTGATGCGCGCCGTGTGACGGTCTGGACGATGGCGTTGAGCGGGGCGGTTGCGGGTTTTGCCGGGGTTTGGGAGGTGATGGGGTATCGCTATCGTTTTCTCGACAACTTTTCCCCTGGTTTCGGGTTCACCGGTATTGCGGTTGCATTGCTTGGGAGGAACCATCCCTATGGCATCCTGTTTGCTGCGCTCCTGTTCGGAGCATTGAACAAAGGCGCACTAGATATCGAGATTTTAACGAACGTACCGGGGGAGCTATTTCTGATTATCCAAGGCGTACTGATCCTACTAATTGTCTGTGCCGAAGGGTTCACTAAAAATAGAGGGGCGGGATAGGCTCTTCTTTTAGGATTCACCTAGGATTCACCGAGTGGATGGGCGCGTTCAGTCAGAGGAATGGTGATTCGACTACCGGCGAGTAGGTGTGAGCTGTAAACTCCCTGAACCATTTCATTTACGAAGCGGACTGCCGAGATACTCGATAGCGGTTCGCGGTCGTTCGCGGCGGCATCGATTAGGTCCCGAGCAAGGGTTTTGTTTCCTATAGACAGCCAGTTCTTCCGTAGCAGCGGCGGTGCATGTTCGGGAAGCTCATGCCATTCTGGCATCCAAATCCGTTCCCAAGCGAGCTCTTGAAGGTCAGGCAATACCCGCGGTGCTGGATAGATGTAGACATCGCCCGGTTCGCGGAGTTCCAATGCTGCCCGCTCGCATTCAAGAGACAACCCGTAGAGGTTATCAAAATTTGATTCGCCGGGAATAGCCAAACCAGCGGTGGAGTCGAAGAACCCTCGGAGCCCGTTATCAAAGCCGAACACCGCCGAGATGGAATCGCCGATGATAGGACCGACAGGAGCAGTACCCTGTCCTGTATCGTCCGTTGTGGCCTCTCGGTCGCTGAGGGTGACATGTCCGCTCACCCAGCGCGGTTCACCGGCAAAAGCCATCATGAGATCGAACAGATGTGTCCCGTGTAGGAGCAATTCTTCCCCACCGCCTCGGCTGTCGTCTTTCGGACGGGTGCGGATGCGAAGTAATTTTCCGAACTTCCCGGCTTTCACTTCTGTGATTATCTTCTGAATCGGACGCATTGCACGCCACTGATGGGCAACCGCCATCTTCACCCGTGCACTTTGGCACGCAGCAACGATTGCATCCACCTCGGTGAGACTACCTGCGACAGGTTTTTCACAATAGATGTGGCACCCCGCCGCTGTCGCGGCTTCAATCATCGGCACACGCTCCGTGATCCAGCTCGGCGCGATACTGACGAAGTCAGGTTTTTCGGTCTTAAGCATTTGCCGGTAGTCGGGGTAGAGTCGGGAAACCCCCAACCGTTTGCCGGCATCGGCAAGCCCTTCGGGGTCATGGTCAGCGATAGCGACGAGTTCGACGTCAGCAATATCGAATGCAGTATCTAGGCGATGCCCATAGCCTCCCTTGCCGGTCGAGCCGATGACGGCTGCACTGTAGGTTTTGGACATGTTGTATCTCCGTATTTAGCGCAAGGAATAAACTGAAAACAGATTTGCGTTCCCTACGAATAAACCCCGCTGTGTTGAATCGTTGGAATTTTGGGTATGATGTTGGGTTTCACAGTTCCTGGTCAATCCAACCTACGCCCCTGTCAAATGTCAACAGAATCTAGCAACGTGCGTTAGATTTAACAACCACTAAAACAACTACTTAAGAAGAGATTAAAACACTATGAAGCGGAACCTTGTGAAGATTACCATTGCTATCATTATTATTGTTGGTGTGTATAGCCTATTAAGTCATTACGGCGTGACAGACTATCTCAAGCGCGACAATATCCCCAAGATCAAAGAGAAAATCGACAGCTACGGCGTCATTGCCCCTTTGGTGTACATCAGTTTTTACATTGTTGCGACCGTTTTCTTTCTGCCCGGTTTGCCGGTCACAATGCTCTCTGGACTTGCCTTCGGTCCCATCTGGGGGGTTGTCTACGCCTCCATCGGGGCAGTCATTGGCGTTTCGTGTGCCTTTCTGATTGCGCGTTACGTCGCTCGTGGTATGGTAGAGGGATGGGTGCAAGGTAACGCGCAGTTTCGACGGATAGATGAGGGGGTGCAACGGCAGGGCTGGCGGATGCTGATGATTACCCGGCTCATCCCGCTTTTTCCATTCAACCTGCAGAACTACGCTTATGGACTCACGAAGATAAGGTTTTCAACTTACTTTTTCGTTTCATGGGTCTGTATGCTGCCCGGCACCGCCGCGTATGTCCAGTTGGGTGCCGCGGTGAACCTTGGCGAAGGGGATATCAAGAAAACGTTAATCTACCTCGCTGGTGCCGGTATCTTTATCGTTTTGGTATCGCTGCTCCCGAACTTGATCCGCAAGCGACAGCCGGAGGTGATGTGATCGGTGTGGGGTGGCAACACCCATAGAGGTATCATATCTCTATCAACTCAATGATCACTCAGTTTGTAAAAAGAGAAGACGAGTCGATGGATAGCGGTGATATGTGCGGTGACAGCAAGAATTGCAAATACGCCGAAGAGGATAATTCCCTTTGATTGCAAAAAGGTATATTGGTCTGGGATTATCCCTTGCCCTATAACCCCCAACGCTAATAAAATAATCCGTTCGGGTCGTTGCATCAGTCCGACCTTACACTCAATTTGAAGCCCCTCCGCTTTGGCACGCACGTAGCTGACAAGTATCGATCCAATCACCGCTGCAAAAACCAATACCACCCCGAAGAAGTTCTGTAAATGATGAAAATAGATAAGGGCACCAAGGAATATCACCGCCTCCGAATACCGATCAATCACCGAGTCCAGCAGTGCTCCCGAAGAATTGGTCAACGTTCTCGCACGCGCAACCGCACCATCTATCATATCAAAACTCGCCCCGAATAAAATCAATACCCCTGCCGCTATCAACCGTTCTGTCGCTAAACAGCAGGCAGCCACCAAATTAACTAGCAAACCAAACATCGTGACCATATTCGCAGTGATGCCGATCGATACAATTTTCCGTGCGATGGGTGAGAGCATCGCACTGATTTTTGATCTTAGCTTTGCTTCAAACATGGATCAGATCCATCCTCTATCTCGTGATGTGGATATTTTTCGATTGCAAACCTAAGTTTAGCATAAACCAAGTTATAAATCAATCCCTTTGAACAGTTGAAAAAGAATCCTCCCCCCTAACCCCCCCGCAAGCAGGGGGGAATTTGTAAGCGGAGGGGGAAGGACGAAAGCGGAAGGGGCAAAACGCTTAAGCCTCCCCTCACCCCCCACAAGTGGAGGGAGTCAGGTGCATTGAGCCGATTGCCCCCTGCTTGCGGGGGGTGAGGGTCCTTAGGGGGCTGATACCGTGTGGGGATTTGGGGTTAAGGGGGTAATCAACCGATGAACCAAGCGTCGGGATTCGGAAGTCCCTCCTCAAGAGAATTAAATGTCCCTATTTAGGGGGAGATTTTAACTTGACAAAAATAACAATGTCTGATAGAATGATTTTGATTTTTTTGACAAAACATGGGTGGATACTGTAACCGGGGTTGGGAAGATGGTTGTTGTTCGCCCACACTAGTAGTGGAAGTGGATTGACCATTCCCTGAGAAATTTGCTATTTTTCCCTACGACAAGCTAGGGACTAAGTGTGTGAGAATTCACGGAGGCAGTAAGCGGATGGAGATGTACATTATGAAATATCAGAGATTACGTTACCTCCTAACAGGCTGGATAGTGTGCGGGATGTTCGGTTTCTCGACAATCAGCTTTGCGGGAGAGTGGGAAGAGAAAGCGGATATGCCGAAAATCGGTGCCCTTTCCGGCGGGTTATGGGGGTTAGGCACCGAAGTGCTGAATGGAAAGATTTATACCATTGGAGGCCAAGATGATTTGGAAAATCCGGGCAAAGTTGTGAAAGAATATGACCCCGTAAAGGATGACTGGGTGGATAAGAAGAAATTGTCACAGGGCAGATTTCGGCTCGGCACCGCCACGGTGAGAGGTAAGATTTACGCCTTTGGTGGCACAGCGAATAACTTTGAAGCCCTTCCCAATGTTGATGAGTATGATCCTAAAACGGACACATGGACTGCTAAGGCGGCGATGCCAACGGCAAGAATGGGATTCGCCACCGCCGCGGTGGGTGGAAAAATTTATACTATTGGCGGCGCGGAATCTTTCTTCTTTCCAAGCCCTGTTGTCGAGGTCTATGATCCTGTAACGGATACGTGGGAAAAGAAAGCAGACATGCCCAATCCGAGATGGGGGATGCCGGCCGTGGTGGTTAAAAGTAAGATTTATATCTTTGGCGGTGCTGTGGATAACACCCATCAAAAGTATACCGACCTGACCGAGGAGTACGACCCGAAGACAGATACTTGGACCAAGAAAGCCGATATGCCGATTGCATTTTTCGACATGGCAGCCAGTTTTGTCAACAGTGGGAAGACGTATATCATCGGTGGGAAGACTATCGATGGAAGAGAAAAAGATGGCCCCAAGTTCCAAGGCTGGGTTCTTCATTGGACGGTATTGGAATATGATGTCGAAAAGAATAGGTGGCAAAGGCTAAACGATCAGATGCCAACTGGCCGGGGCACCTTAGCGACAAGCGTTGTGGATGGGAAGATTTACGCTATTGGGGGACATCACAACGGTCCACGCAGAGAAGTAGAGGTATATACCCCTGACGGTTGGCCCTTCCCCGCCGGCTTTTCGGTCGATCCTCAAGACAAGTTAGCAACAAGATGGGGAGCGATTAAGCAGAAACGATAAAAAAGATGGAGGTGTATATCATGAAGCATCGGATACTACATTACCTGATACCGGGATTGGTAGCGTGTGGAATATTTGGGTTGTCGACAATGGCTTTGGGGGGAAAATGGGAAGAGAAAGCCACGCTGCCCAAAATGGGTGCTATTTCAGGCGGTGCTTGGTGGTTGGGTGCCGAGGCGGTCAATGGGCAAATTTATGTCTTTGGCGGACAAGATGATTTGCAGCCTGCGGGCAAATTGGTGCATGTATACGACCCAGATCGAGACAAATGGATTAGACTTAAGAAATGGCCAAGGGGCAGATTTCGGTTGGGCAGTGCTTTGGTGAGAGGGAAAATCTATGCCGTTGGAGGAACAGAGGATAATTTTCAGGCGGTCCCATTCTTGGACCAGTACGACCCGAAGACGGACACGTGGACCCCTAAAGCCGATATGCCAACCGCCAGAATGATGACAGCAACCGCCGTGGTGGGTGGGAAGATTTATGTCATTGGCGGTGCGGAATCCTTCTACTTTCCGTCAGCCGCTGTCGAAGTATATGACCCCGTAACCGACACATGGGAGAAGAAGGCAGATATGCCTAACCCGAGATGGGGGGCGGGCGTTTTTGCTGCTAGGGGGAAGATTTACGTTTGTGGTGGTGCCGTGGATCAGAGCCATCAAAAGTATACCGACCTGACGGAAGAATACGATCCGAAGACGGACACCTGGACGGAGAAAGCAGACATGCCAGTCGCCTATTACGATATGGCGGTGAGCTTTGTCAACAGTGGAAAGGCTTATGCCATCGGGGGCAGGACATTTGACGGTAACGACAGAGATGGACGCCTAATTGACGGTTGGACCTATCATTGGACCGTTTTTGAATACGACTTGGAGAAGAATAGATGGGCCAGGTTAAAGGATCAGATGCCAACCCCACGGGCGAGCTTAGCCTCAACCGTTCTAGATGGGAAGATTTATGCCATCGCGGGGCATAATGGCATCCCCGGAATTACAGAGGTATACACCGCCGACGGTTGGCCCTTCCCCGCCGGCTTTTCGGTCGATCCTCAAGACAAGCTAGCGGCGATATGGGGAAAAATTAAACGTAGTCAATAAAAAACTAGGAGTTGCTCATGAGAAAACACGATATTACATATAGCATTTTAACAAGCTTGATAGTGTGCGGACTGTTCGGCTTTTCAGCGGTCAGCTTCGCGGGAGAATGGGAGAAAAAAGTCAATCTGCCACAATTAGGCCCGCGTGCTGTAGGTATCTGGGGGTTAGGCGTCGAAGCGTTTAACGATAAGCTTTACGGCTTTGGCGGGCAGGATGATTTGAAACCTCCGGGTAGATTTGTGGGAGAATATGATCCCGTGCGTGATGCGTGGGAGGTAAAACAGAAATGGCAGCGAGGCAGATTTCGGGTAAGTAGTGCCCTCGTCAGAGGGAAGATTTACGCTTTTGGGGGAACGGAGGATAATTTCCAAGCGGTTCCGTTGGTAGATGAATACGATCTCAAGACAGATACATGGACTGCCAAAGCGGATATGCTCACCCCGAGGATGTCAACGCTTACCGCGGTAGTGGGTGGCAAGATTTATGTCATCGGTGGCGCGGACTCCTTCTTTTTCCCCTCTGCTGCTGTCGAGGTCTATGACCCTGTAACCGACACATGGGAGAAGAAGGCGGATATGCCTAACCCAAGATGGGGTGCGGGTGTTTTTTCGGCTAGGGGTAAGATTTACATCTGTGGCGGTGCTGTGGATAACACCCATCAAAAGTATACTGACCTGACCGAGGAATATGACCCGAAGACAGATACTTGGACCAAGAAAGCGAACATGCCGCTCGCCTATTACGATATGTCAGTGGGTTTTGTCAACAATGGAAAGGCTTACGCCATTGGAGGGAGGACCTTTAACGGCAACGAAAGAGATGGTCAACCGATTGAGGGGTGGATCTTGCATTGGACTGTCTTTGAATATGACTTAGAGAAGAATAAATGGGCCAGGCTAAAGGATCAGCTGCCAACCCCACGGGCAACTTTGGCAACTGCTGTCTTAAATGGGAAGATTTATGCGGTCGGTGGGCACGGGGGCGGAGGCCCTCGGAGAGAGACGGAAGTCTATACGCCTGAGGGTTGGCCCTTCCCCAAAGCGTTTTCGGTCACACCCAAGGACAAGCTAGCGACGATATGGGGGGATATTAAACGGCGTCGGTAGCTCCAAGAACCCCACTCAGTCCCGAATACCCACACGGTATCAGACCGTTCTAGGCTCAATGAGCCAGGAACTGACGGACAACCCACCGGGTATTTAGCGGGGAGGGAAAGGGGTGTGACTTTGCGTTAAATTCCGTGATTCAGACAAGACAATAATTATGAGCAGCCCTCAGGTATGTAGTAGGGGGATTAATCACCCGTTGGGACGCGCAATGAATTGCGCTACTACAAACTGAAAAAAAGGAGTAGGCACGATTCACGGGCCGGAAAACACACTATCGTTACGGCATTAGGAAAAACAAAATATCTCCACCCCCTGTAGGTGGGGGCTCTTGCCTCATCTACCGTCTGAGATTCATATCTGTATCTGTGTCATCTGCGATTCAGACAATAATTATGAGCAGCCCTCAGGTATGTAGTAGGGGGATTAATCACCCGTTGGGACGCGCAATGAACGCGCTACTACAAACTGAAAAAAGGAGTAGGCACACGCCGCGGGAAGGAAAATACACAACTAAAATCCCAATCATAATGGCGAAAAACAAAATATCTCCACCCCCCGTAGGTGGGGGCTCTTGCCTCATCTACCGTCTGAGATTCATATCTGTATCTGTGTCATCTGCTGCATCTGCGATTCAGATAATTATGTATGAATACTCCTCAGGTATGTAGTAGGGGGATTCATCACCCGTTGGGACGCGCAATGAACACGCTACTACAAACTGAAAAAGGGAGTAGGCACACGCCGCGGGCAGGAAAACACACAACCAATAATTATGAGCACCCCTCATCTATTTTGGAGACAACTATCACTCAACCGGGAAAGCGTCGGGTTCTCTGAAGGGGAGCCAAATTGAATCTTGACTCATGTTAAAAGAAAGTGCGAAGCGCGAAAACCATTGGTTCATAGGTTCATTTTACGGCACGTGGAGCGTGCCTACTGCTTTAACGGTTTCTGCTGCACGATTTCTTAACATGAGTCTCAATTTTTACAGGAGGTCTGTAACATGAAACGGGCAAGATATCAAATGTTAGCGGGATTGTTGTTATGTAGTCTGTTCGGCTTTTCGGCGGCAGGCTTTGGAGCCTGGAGAGAGTTGAGACCTATCCCAACGGGTCGATGGGGGTTAGCCGCTGCCGCTGTCGGTGGCACAGTTTACGCCATCGCAGGACAGGATGATAGCCCCAAGATTTCAAAAGTAGAAGCATTTGATATAGGACAGGGCAAATGGGAGGAGAGAAAGGAGATACCGAGCGGTCGAGTGCGGCACGCTGCGGTCACTTTCAAGGGTAAGATTTATGTCTTTGGGGGCACCTTCGATGGGATTGGTGCCGTGGGGCGGGTCGAGGAATATGACCCCAAAAACGATGTCTGGAAAATGAAGGCGGATATGCCGACCCCGAGGATTGCTCCGATGGTGGTCGCAATGAGTTCAAATATTTATGTTATCGGCGGCGCAACCGACCTCTACTTTCCCTCTCCGGTGATCGAGGTATACAACCCCACGACGGACATTTGGGAGAAGAAGGCAGATATGCCGAATCCAAGATGGGGGGCAGCTAGTGCTGGCATCGCAACCAAAGGGAAGATTTATATTTTTGGCGGTGCAACCGATTTCACCCACGAAAACTCCACCACGGATGTGGATGAATACGATACGAGAACGGAGACTTGGACGCCCAAATCCAAGTTGCAGCGGCCTCTTCATAATTTTTCCGCTAGCTTTGTGAACAGTGGCATGATTTATGTCATGGGCGGTCAGAAATGGAAAGGTAAAGGGGGCGTTGATGGGGGTGCTAACGACCCGGATTGGACCTTCTATGACGATGTCTGGGAATACTCACCAGAAAAGGATAAGTGGAGTCGCATGCAAGCCATGCCCAAGGCAAAGTCGAGTTATGGATCTGCCGTTGAGGATGGGCGTATCTATGTCATCGCCGGCTGGGCGGGCGGTGCCGGTGACGAAAATGGCATGCACGTTTATCAGCCGCCCGGTTGGCCCTTCCCTGAGAAATTCTCGGTCGAGCCCCAAGACAAGCTAGCGACGATATGGGGAGAGATTAAAAACTATCAATAGCAAATCTGTTTTGCAATAACAAGGAGGTATTACGATGAAGCGAACAAGCTATCAAATGTTAGCAGGGTTGATCCTATGTGGACTGTTTAGTTTTTGCTTCACTACGGTCAGCTCCGCAGCCTGGCGTAAATTGAAGCCGATGCCAACGCATAGATGGGGAGTCGAAGCCGCCGCTGTCGGTAACAAGGTTTACGCCATCGGCGGACAAGATGATACACCCCAGATCTCCAAAAATGAAGAGTACAACATAGATAAGGATAGCTGGGTCGAAAAGAAGCCGATACCTACAGGTCGGGTGCGTCACACCGCCGTCTCTTACGATGGGAAGGTTTATGTCATCGGTGGGACCCGTGACGGAATTGCACCTGTGGCAGCGGTAGAAATGTATGACCCGAAGACGGACACCTGGTCGAGGAAAGCGGACATGCCAACGCCGCGAATCGCTCCGGTAACCGTCGTGTTGAGTGGCAAGATTTATACTGTTGGTGGTGCAACCGATGTCTTTTTCCCGTCTCCGGCGATCGAGGTATACAACCCCGTGACCGACACTTGGGAGCAGAAAAAGGACATGCCGAATCCAAGATGGGGAGCGGCGGGTGCCGCTGTGCCGGGCAAAGGGAAAATCTATATCTTTGGCGGCGCGACCGATTTCACCCATAAGGAGTCAACCACGGACGTGGACGAATACGATACCAAAACAGAAACATGGGCCCCCAAAGCAAAGATACAGAGGCCCGTTCACAATTTCGCTGCCGCCTTTGTCAATAGCGGTAAAATTTATGTCATGGGCGGTGAGAAATTTAAGGGCAAAGGCGGAATTAAGGGGGGCGGCAACGATCCGGATCTTGTCTTTTACCACGATGTCTGGGAATACTCGCCAGAGGAGGATAAATTCCGTCGCATGGACCCGATGCCCACTGCGAGGGGAAGTTTTGGAGTCGCTGTCACCAATGGAAAGATCTATACCATTGGCGGTTGGAACGGCGGTGCGGGTGCACAGGAGATAGAAAATGAGGTCTATCAGCCACCCGGTTGGCCCTTCCCTGCGAAATTCTCGGTTGATCCACGGGAAAAGTTAGCTACGAAATGGGGCGCGTTAAAGAGTCAACGGTGAAAACAGGTTGGGGAGGTTGAACCTCCCCAGTCTCTTCCTTTGTGAGGATGGGGCTAATAGTAATTCTCGGTATACGGAATAGATACCATGAGACTGAACGACGCCCAAATCGCCCGCTTCAATCAACAGGGCTACCTGCTTTTTCCAAGTCTACTAGAGGCCGATGAGGTGAAGATTTTGCAGCGGGCGATGCCGCAAATCCTCAGTCGCCGGGGCCCGGAGGTAATACCTGAGAAAGATGATCCGAACTCCGTCAGGCTTGCCTTTGGAGCGCATGTCTACTCTGAACCGTTCCGGTATCTCCCGCTGCTTCCACGCCTACTGAACCCGGTCCGCCAACTGTTGGCTGATGATGTGTATCTCCATCAGAGCCGTCTCAATCCCAAACAGGGCTTTGGGGGTGGTGCGTCTTGGGACTGGCACCAAGATTTCCCACCGTGGCATCGCATTGACGGGATGACGGAACCGAAGTGTATTATGGCCTCCGTGTTTATAGACGATTGCACAGCGGTTACGTCGCCGTTACTGGTCGTGCCGGGCTCACATACGTATGGCCTCCTCGACTCCACACCCCATAAGGACGCGAAGGGGTATGCCTTGCACCATATTGATCATCCCACCCTAGAGCAGCTGGCTGGAGCAAGTGGTATCGAAGCATTGATAGGGCCCGCAGGATCTGTCTGCTTTTGCCATTGCAATGTCGTACACGGTTCAGCCAACAATGTCTCTCCTTGGCAACGCGCGATTATGTATTTGAACTATAATGCTGTCAGCAACGCTTGTACGGGCACGGAGCGTGCCTGGTATCACAACAACCGCGATTTCACACCGCTACAACCGATTGATAACGACCGCCTGAAGGCACTCGCATAATCACCAGTATGCTGGTGCTGTCGAATCCTCTCTCACTCTCTAGCCTCACCCCCCTCGGTCCCCCCGCAAGCAGGGGGAGGGAAGGCACCCCCCTCAATCCCCCCGCAACAGGGGGAGGGGAGGCACCCCCCTCAGTCTCCACGTAAGTAGGGGGAGGGGAGGCGCCCCCCTCGGTCCCCCCGCAAGCAGGGGGAGGGAAGGCACCCCCCTCAGTCTCCACGCAAGCAGGGGGAGGGAAGGCACCCCCCTCAGTCTCCACGCAAGCAGGGGGAGGGAAGGCACCCCCCTCAGTCTCCACGTAAGTAGGGGGAGGGAAGGCACCCCCCTCAGTCTCCACGTAAGTAGGGGGAGGGGAGGCACCCCCCTCAATCCCCTCGCAAGCAGGGGGAGGGGAGGCACCCCCCTCAATCCCCCCGCAACAGGGGGAGGGAAGGCACCCCCCTCAATCCCCCCGCAACAGGGGGAGGGGCGGAGAGGGGGCGGTTTTGCGCTCCATTGCGTGAACCAATGGACTCATGAACTCTTATTATGACTGAACAATCAATTGGTAGTAAAACCCCACACACAGGATTAACGTTTCGTGCGGTCATACTTGCATTGGCACTGATGCCGGTCAACACCTATTTTATTATCACGAACGAGGTCAAGTACATCGGCACACTGGCCACAACGATGTCGCTGATCTACAACGTGGTTATCAGCCTTACGGTGTTGATCATCATAAACTCGCTGATCAAGCGTTTTCTCCCGCGTTTCGTGCTGCAACAAGGGGAGCTCATGACTATCTATATGATGCTCTCGATCTCCTCAGCAATTGCGGGTCACGATGTTATGCAAACTGTCGTGCCGACTCTTCCGCACGGTTTTTGGTTCGCCACCCCTGAGAACGAATGGAAGGCACTTTTCTGGCGATACCTGCCCCCGTGGTTGACGGTGAGAGATCCATTAAGCCTGCTCGATTTCTATGAGGGGCAGAGTACCCCCTATACAAGAGCACACTTCCAACCGTGGCTACGCCCGATTTTGTGGTGGACAGTGCTTTTATCGGTTCTGATCTGGGTGATGATTTGTATGGATGCCATCCTGCGACGGCAGTGGATTGTCAGAGAGCGGCTGGCGTATCCAATCGTTCAGCTGCCGTTGGAGATGACCCGCTCCGATGGGACGCTTTTCAAATCTAAAATGATGTGGCTTGGTTTTGCTGTTGCAGGCGGTATTGACCTAATCAACGGCCTGCATGTCTTGTTTCCTGCGTTCCCGGAGATCCCCGTGCGCAAAGCGGAGATAGGTCAGTTCTTCACCGAAAAGCCGTGGAACGCGATGGGGTGGACACCGCTCTATACACTACCCTTCGGACTTGGATTGGGGTTTCTGATGCCGCTGGAGATGTCCTTCTCGCTGTGGTTTTTCTTTCTTTTTTGGAAGGCAGAGCGTATCTTGGGACGGGCGTTGGGGCTTGCCAGTTTTCCGGGCTTCCCCTATGAGGGTCCCCAAAGTATCGGTGCCTTTTTCGCCATCGCCTGTTTTGCCCTATACGGCGGGCGCCGCTACTTTATTTCGATCTTCAAGAACCTTTGGCGCGATCAACCCGGCGAAGAGAACGAACCGATGAAGTATCGGTGGGCGGTGTTGGGATTGACGGGCGGGGTAATCTTCTTATTCGCTTTTTCCTACTACGGTGGGATGACGCTCTGGATGGCGGGTCTCTACTTTCTGACCTACTACCTTTTGGCCATTGCTGTAGGGCGCATCCGCGCGGAAGTGGGGCCGCCGACGAATGAGATGTTCCTTGTCAATCCCCGTCTTTTCATCACAGACGCAATCGGTACTCGTCGAATTCCGCCGCCGAGTTTGGTTATGATGGGGTTTTACTACACCTTCAACCGCGGTTATCGCGCCCACCCGATGCCACACACACTGGAAGCATTCAAGGTAGCGGACGCGACGCAGATGGCGCATCGCCGCTTAATTGGTATAATGGTTTTGGCGACTGTGGCGGGTATCTTGACCACCTTTTGGGCATACCTTACGCTCGCCTACAGCAGCGGTGGCGATAATATTAATGTGGGGTTGGGAAACGGGGCGTATGCCAATATGCGGAACTGGCTCTACAATCCAACGGGGACCGATGTGCCCGCAGTGCTTTTTATGGGGGTCGGCTTCCTCTTTACCGGGTTCCTCTGGGCGATTCGTGTGCGCTTTCCACTGTGGCCCTTCCATCCCGCTGGTTACGCGATTGCCAGCAGCCCTTGGACTTTCGGCTGGGTATGGTTTTCGGTATTTATCAGTTGGGCGGTAAAAGCGACGGTGTTGAAGGTCGGTGGGATTCGGCTCTATCGGAAGACATTGCCTTTTTTCTTGGGGTTGCTGTTCGGAGAGTATATAGTCGGTGGGGGTTGGGTGCTCATCCGTGTCTTTTGGGGGATTGAGGTCTATTCGTTCTATCGTTAAAGTCCCCCAATCCCCAAATACCCACACGGTATCAGACCTTTCTAGGCTCAATGAGCGAGGAACTAACGGACAACCCGCCGGGTATTTAGCGGGGAGGGCAAGAACGAAAGCGGAGGGGAATGGGGATTGCCTCTAAAGGATTTTTGATAAAAAAAGGGGCGAGACATTCATTGATGCCCCACCCCTGTTATGCTAGAGACCTTGTCTTTCTTACATAGTAGCAGGCACGCTCCGGTGCTCAAGGACTCGCTTCCCTATGTCCAAGGCACGCCCGTCTTGTGCCTATCGGGATGGAGTTGGCTTGCCAAACCGATGACCGCCTGGCCTGCACAGCCCCACCCTCTGAAATATATTAATTCTTAGAAACCACGTTTCAGCTTTGCCCACGTTGTGGCCAGCTTGCCCGCGCTATCGACTGACAATTGTTTGTCCGTTGAGGGGATGTTCTGCAATCCCTGCTCCGGCAAAGAATCAACACGGACCCAATAGTAATTCACTTGGCCGCCACGTCCACCAATTCCTGGAGGGCCTTTTGCCCATTTATTGTTTTGCACGACGATTGATAATCTACCATCAACGGAGTACTTGAGGATATTCTTTTCAACCGAAAATGTGAGAACATAGTGCTCGCCGCCCTTGGTGTCCTTTGAATCAGGTCGTTTGGGGCGTCCAGCGTTACCGCCGGGGGTAATTTCATGGGCTGCACCGTCGTTAAATTCATACATTGAGATGGTGTTGGAGTTGTAGCTGACCTCGACAAAATAGAAGTCTTTGGTCGGTACAACGGTCCGGGTAAAGAGATGGAAGTATTTGCTATCGTCTCCGATTTTTCGCGCAGACACTTCTAACTCATAGTCAGTCAACTCTGCAGGGGTGACGTCCGGGTGATTGAAAAAGAGCCCGGTGTTCCCTTGAGATTGCAGCTCAAGTACATCTCCTTTAACTTCTGCCTGTGCACCGGGCCCCGGTTCCCAATGCTTGATTCCTTCTGCCCAAGGGATGGTGGCTTCGTCGTCCCCTCGTTTGCCGTAGATGACGGCATCCGCCGGATATACGCTCAGAAAAGCGAATGCACATGCCAGCAACAGGGTAAAAAGTGATTGGATTTTCATGATGTGTCTCTCCTTTTTTGAAGTTGCAGCTATTCAACACTCTTAGAACCGTCAAATCTTAGTTAATTTTACGCTATTGTGCTATAGATGTCAAGTTATTTTTTTCTAAGAGCCTCCTTCCTCTATATGACTGATGCGTAATGAATTGCGCTACTACCAACAACACACAATGAAGTCGCTACGACAAAACAGACGTGCAATGAATTGCACTACTACGAACAACGCGTAATGAATTGCACTACTACGAGCCAGGCTGATTGCCCCCCGCGTACACATATATTAGCGGCGTCCCCCAACGGCGTGGCGGAGGGTGTCCAATCGTTGGTTGACCAACCTTTTGACCGGTAAGGTTGACAGATAGCTGAGTAGTTCTAGAATATCTGATTTGAGGTGGGCAGGACTGTCTGCTACCTTGACTACAATTGTGGAAGTTTCACCCCCTGAAGATTGTGACCGGGGATTTGCCTCCGGCTGTTGTAAGAGGACCGCCGCATCAAGCGGGGCAAAGTTGGGCTCGAGAGGTAATTGATCAAAGATACCGATGATGGGGACGGGTAGCTTCAGTAGGTGTAGGTGACTATTTTGTGCCGCATGCTTGTCGAGTAGGGTGGTGGCTGGACCGGTTGCGTCCGCCCGGAATGGAACATCCCACAGCAGTACGGGTCGCCGGAATTGTTTGGCAAGATCGAACAGCCGTGATACACGACGCCAACTGGGGGGCTGGAGTGTGGCTGCTTCACCTCCTACGATCAGAACCAACTGTTTTTTTTCTATCCATGCCAGTCCGGCGTGGATTTCATCGCCAATTGCTTCGGTGCGGTCTCCGTAGAGCTCAATGAAATGATGGATTGTGTCTTGGAATTGTTTGGAGTCAATCATAGTGAAAACTAAGGGGATAAGTCGTTACTAGTTTTAAGACGCGACTGCCATTAAACTCCCAACCATTCAATCGCAAGGGGAGGAAGAACCCGTAAGAAACGCACAATCTAGACGTGCAATGAATTGCACTACTACTAACCACGTGCAATGAAGTCGCTATGACTAAAACTCTATAACTTGAAAAACAAAGTACTTCCAACCCCGTATACGGGGAATCTTGCCCCATCTACCGTTTTAAGCCAATGTTGACGTGCAATGAATTGCACTACTACGAACGTGCCAGCAAGATTAGATAAAAAAAGCAGGGATAGATAAGTGCACTATCCCTGCTCAAAATAAAAATGTGTTGTTTTTTAGAAGAGCTAATCCGAACCTATGGCATTGATGGCAAACCAAGCGGCTCCACCCGCCAACGTAGTTAGGAATGCGAGCGTCCGTTTTGATTGGTTCGGTTCTTCTGTTGCGCCCCGCTCAATTGCGTGGAGCTTGTCGAGGCTTTCTGCATTCGCCTTAATGCCTGCCGCAAGTATCTCTTCGGAGGCTTTGAGCGACTCCATACCTGCTTTGTGATTCTCCTTTACCGTCTTGCGGAGTTTTTTGATATCTTCCCGCGCCGCTTCGACCTCTTTATGAGCCTTTGAGATTTTCTTTTTGCTGGCTTCAGCGTGTTCCATCAGGGAAACATTAAGTTTGGCAGCGGCTTCTGTCAACTGACCTTGTACATCTTGGAGACCGCCTTCGACCATTTTCTGCCTCGCGATTAGGTCTTCAACCATCATTTTGATGGCGGTTACATCGGCTGCGGTAACCCCCACAGCCTCTTTTGCGGCCATCGCTTCGGCTTCCGTGGCAGCGAGCTTCTCTGCCGTAGCAGCCAGTTCTTCTTGAATCATCTCAAGCTCTGACAAGGTTACCATTTCTTCCGCAACAGCTTCCTGTACCATCTCCATCACCATTTTGACAGGGACTCGCATCATCTCGTCGGGGTAGATTCGGTCAGGATTGGTAAAATCGTTGTACTCTTTGAATTCTGGCCATCTAAGCGGATCTTCGAGATGTTCTGCAGCGAGATCCCACAGGGTATCCCCCTCAACAAGGGTAATGAGCTTTGTGCCCTCCATGTCCGGCTTGGGAACAATTTTGGCAGAGGCAGTGAGGATATAGGCTGCCCCAGTCAAAGCTAGACAGAGAGAAAGGATAAGCGAGAAGCGTAGGATTGATTTCATCGTCTTCATAGGATGCTCCTTTGTAGAATCGGTTCGTTAAAATTAAGGAAATAAGTAGTGGGAAGCCCGCCCCCGCAAGAACTCCACCCTAACCCTCCCCGCAAGCGGGGAGGGAAGAATATTGGAGGGTACTGGGGGTATTCGGGAGTGGGGGGAACGCCTTGGCGTTAAATTTATCGAAAAGCCCTTATCCACTCATTGCAAAAATTAATAGCTATAAGAGAGTGATACGAAATGTGTGTTGTCGTCGTCGAGGTTATTGACAGCACTATCAGCAGCTTTCAAGGCATAATCGAGTTGAAGTCCACCGACATTGGCACCAAATCCAACGAAGAACTGACGGCGATCAGTGGTCAGTTTGCTGCCGCCCCGAATGGCAAAGGTTTTTGCTATCAGGTACTCGGTACCAAGATGGAGGCTGGTTGTGGACTCTGACAGGTCAACGATCTCGTGTTGGACATCAACGGCGAAGGTCGCCACGTGCTTGTGGAGGACTCGATAGGCGAGACCCCCAGCGATGAGAGGAGATAACTCGCTTCCAGCGATTGTACCACCGATATTTCTACCTGCGAGGCCATAGCTGAAGGTACTGGCTTTGTTGTGCCCGAGAAGCCCCACATCAACACCGCCGAAACCGCTTTTGCTCGAATGATCTCCGAAGCTATCCATAAGTAAACGTCCGCTTATACCGAGACCTACGGCACCGAGATCATGGCCGTAGGAAAGGGAATAGGCGTTGAAATTCCAGTTAAATGCACCAGTCCCGACATCCGCGGCGGTTCTGGAAGGCATATCATCGAGGCCGGCATTGACCACAGCCAAACCCAATCCGCCATTGGCACCGACCTTTTTGATTAAGCCGATAAAGCTGTGTTTTCTATCAAGAGATAGCCGTGCCGAAGATAGTGTTAGAGTTAAATCATCCACAGCCGGTATCCCGGCGGGATTCCATATTGTTGAAGTCGCATCGTCCGCGATGGCGGTAAAGGCACCGCCCATTCCGAGGGGCCGCGCCCCGCTACCCATTCCGAGATGGGGTGCAGCATTCACACCGGCGAAGCAGACGGGTGCAAGCAAAACACCGAGGGCAACTAGCCCGATTGAACTGAATAGTAATTTACGCCTAAGTTGAAACATTGTCTCCCTCCTTTATGAAGGCAAATACAGTTGGTTCATTGGTACATTGGTTTCATTAATGAAACCAATGTACCAATGAATGGTTACTAGTCGCTTATAATTGCCATCTTCAGAATAGTAGATTGAGGTTCTAGCTCGCTTTCCATGAGAATATGGCAGAAGTAAACGCCGCGTGCGAGGTTATCGCCCGAACTGGTTTCGCCATCCCATTCTATCTTAACGAGTCCTGCCTCTCTGATTGAATTGGCGACGGGTTGTGCGACAAGCCTACCGGTGAAATCGTAAATCTGGATTGTGATGCGGGCTTGCCTCGAAAGCCTAAAGCCAATCGTGGTCTCATCTTCAAATGGATTCGGATAATTCCGCGCATTTGCAATCCCGATCCGTTCGACATAGAAGGTCCACTCATGAACTGTCGAGTTCGCCTTCGGTGCCAAGTCGGAAACCTCCAGCTTCACCGTATGCTCACCAAATGGCAGGTCAAAGGTAGGTGTGAACACCACCTGAGTTTCTGACAATTCGTCCGGCTCAACGGGTGTACCATCAAGTAACAGCTTCACCGATTCCACGTCCACACCCGACAGGTTATCCGTGTAGGCTGCTGAAATGATGGGACGTCGATGTTCGGTGTGTTCCTGAGATGGTCGGGTAATGAGAACACTCGGCGGTATCTGGTCAAGCTCAACGGTAAATTGCCATTTGCTTGCGGCCTGATTTCCACGCATATCAGTTACTGTAACATCAACGGTATGCGTACCATCCTTCAAGGCACTGGCTGGCGTAAAGGTCGCTGCTGTCTTATCAGAACGCACAGTGGTAACACCGTTAACGGCTAGATTCCTGCCATCTTTGACAGCAATTTCGATGCTATCCACACCGGACATGTCATCACTGGCGGAGACCGAGATAATCGGTTTATCCAAATGGATGACCCCGTGCGGAGAGGTGGTCGTAATTGCTGGTGGCGTCTCATCGAGTTCAACCGTGAACTGCCATTCCGCTTCGGTTCGGTTGTTGTATCTATCTATCACCGTAAGCCTTGCAGTGTAGGGCCCCGGGGTTACCGAAATGCTTGGCGTGAATGTAACAGTTGTAGAGGTCGGGCTTGAGCGTCTACCTGACCCTTGATTTCCCGGAACACCGGCGAGGATAAGCGTGATGCCATCCCTCTGGAAGCCGGATTCATCGCTCACCGTTGCAGCGAGTACCGGTCTATCCGTCCGAATGATCCCGAGCGGCGAGTAGGTAACAACCTTCGGGGGAGTGTTATCCGGATTCACTATGGTGAATTCCCACGTTAAGGTTGAAGCCCCACCGGTACTTTCTGCCACAATTGTCACAGTGTGAGTTCCGAGGGGGGCGTCGGTAAAGTTAAAGTTTGTCTGACCTTGTACCTCGGTCCCTCGTCCCACTTCTATGTCTCTACCGGCTGAGAACGAGATCTCCTTAAGTGGATTGTCATCAATCCCCAACATAATGCGGGTGATGTTCGATTCATTATCGGTGACCCGTGCGGTGATTCTACCGAGTTTCCGAGTAACCTCACCCTTCGGAGCCGGTCCCGAAATCACTGGTGGAGTGTCATCCAAGGAAACTGCGAAACTAGTGGACCCTTCAGCGGTTCGCCCTTCGCTATCAACAATCTTGACAGAAATGGTGTTATCACTTCCGCGTTGGAGAATCGAATTATCTCCGTCAACAAGGGGCGGCTGCATGGTGTAGTTCAGCCAGTTATTCTCTAGGGTACCCTCCATATCAGTACCGTTGATTTGGAACTCAGTAACCGTTATATTACCGTTACCCGTAAGCGCGACACTGACAATCAAAGGCTGTCTCGGATCGATAATACGCCCTGCCAGCGGCGATACGATTGAGACTGTCGGCTGCACACCTTCGACGGTAAATTCAACGGGTGCTGCGGTACTGGCATTGCCAAGCACATCCGTCACGGCAACCTCGATGCGGTATGCACCGCCAACCACCGGATCATCGTGTGTGTAGACAATGTTACCGCTCTGGGTCAAGACCTCGCCTGGAGCTGCTGCGGTTATGCGAATCAGGGTTTCGGTAACATCAATCTCCTTGGTATCCGCCAAGCGGGTCAAGCTGATGACAACGGGCATCGGCTCCATCGCCATATCGTTTGGATCGAACCCGGTCGCATCGGTATAGGCCACTTGAATGGTCGGCAACGTAGTCACTTGATGCCGTGCCAATGGCGATACAATCTCAAGAACAGGCCCTGACCTATCAACTCGGATTGATGGCAAACCGAATGGAACACTCCCGTTTGGCTTGGTCACTGTTCCCACGAGGTTCAACATACCCTCATCAAATTGGGTGGTATCCAGCGTAATTTCAAAACTGGTAGTTCCATCGGCGTTAGCCGTGACCATCATCCCGTCCTCAGTGAGGGCACCTGACATCCGTCCAGAAATTGCACCATCTCCAATCAGGACGTCGAGGTCGCTTGCGGCGACATTCGGCACGGTCAGCGTAAAGGTAATTTTATCGCTAATCGCGGGGAACCCAATCGGATACATTGTATCAATTTCACTTGGACTACGTACCTCATTCTCGGTGTCAATCACACTGAGGATATCAACTGACGGGTCCGCGAAATTTTCAGGTGGTGTGAAGTTACCCACCTCAACGGTGATCTCCATAGCGACAATTCTTTCTTCTGTCGAACCGTCGGCGGCGTGTGCCACTGCCATGAAGGTATACGTCCCATTCGGGATTGACCCCAGATTAAAGTTACCTGTGTAGGTATAATTACCGGAGTCATTGAAGCCGGTCTCTGGGATGCCAATCGATGCACCGGAAACGGTATCGGTAACGGTGAGCTTGATGCCGCCGGTGAAGGCACTTGGATGCGCGCCTGTCCATGCGGTCAGGGTTAGCATCGGATCGGGTACATTCTCAGCAAGTAAGCCGCTAACATAGTAGCTGCCATCTTCGCGTGGAGCAACCATCTCAACCTCGTTGGCGATTTGAGTAATCGCTGTGGGTGAGTAGTTATCGGTAGAGAAGCTATCCGTTACTCCCTCTGCTGATGGGTACCCTGTGCTAGCTGTATCAACAGCAATAGCTCGAAGGACATAAGGATTGTCATCTAGACTTGCATCGCTTGCAGCGGGGCTATCATCTAAGATGGTATCTTCAAGTATCGCGCTATCTACGGAGAGTTGCCATTCTCGATAGAGCAGATCAATTGGGGCGGTCGGTGAACCGTTGATAACCGCACTGACCAAATCTTCAATAATAGCGATTTGAACGTGAGAGGTAACCGTTGTATCGGCTAATTGTACGATACCCAGTGGCTGCCAAGCGTCAGCTGCATCTGCGGATCGGCGAATCTCCAACTGAACCGCGGCTGTATCCGGCGATGTCATCGCCTGTGTGAATGCACTGACGGTGATTGTCCCTTGCGGCGCACCACTGTCGGGGTGAAGTTCCATCGCCTGCATGTGAATCGCTGTCACTTCAGGGGGTAGACGCCGCTGGTATGCCATCGGCATCCCTCTATCCTCCCCGTCAACGACATTCAGTGCGTTGGTTGTAACAGTACGCACCATCACGGTGCTGCCCCTATCCGGGAGGGCTGCGTAATCAGCAACATCCCAATTGACTATCAGTTGGTCGCCCAGCGCGGTATTGAGCAGCATATCCGCGTCAAACACGGCGATTGGGTTCCAATCACCGCCCGGTAGCTGGTACTCCACAGCGATTGAAGCCAATGGGTGCGTCGTACGCTCTATCACGTCAACGACGAGCGTTACCACCGAGTCGGAGAAGATAGCCACATCACCGGCTGCGGACTGCGTTTCAAGCCCCTCGATGAAGCCATTGCCATCGAAGTCTGCTTGGACGGAGGAAATCATCGAGCGATCGGGGTCCGGCGGAACGAATTCCAGTATGACACCGGCTGCGCTGCTTGAGTCCATATTTAAGAGACTATCAATACCGACAGTGCGGAGTCCGTATGTCCCGATTAGTGCCTCGCCCTCTGAATTGCGGATGAGCATCTGGAGTTCATGTGGTGGCATGAGGGTCATTGGCAGCACGCTAGCGGGGTCCATGAGAAGTTGCCCCAAGTTTAACGGCAGCAGATTCGCGGTTACCACTGGATTCCATGCGTCCACCTGGCCTAAGTTATCTAACTTACCCAACTGATACATATAACCCGCATCCTCTGAGGTCGCGTCTGGGATTGCAGAGACAGTTAAGCTTGCCTGTCCCGGCATCGGCCCCGTTGCGACGTAGGTGCCATCTGCGCGCATATACATGCCCGCATTCATCCCCGGTGCGTCCAGATTGAGCGCAACATCAGCGGTCGGTGCAGTCCGGTCCACATAGAACATCTTACCTGTGATACCTTCTTGGTGGCCGCCGCGATAGCTCACATTGACATCCAACTGATACATACCATCGGCATCAAGATTGAACGTGCCAACCCAGAGTGCCTGTTGATAATTCACCTCTGGGACGCTAAACACAGATCGGACACCCGGGTCCAACGCATCGAGCCCTGATTCAAGGAGGCCCTCAATGGTTTGGCTGAGTCCAGCCGTATTAACCTGTCGGTTTCGTGGATCGATGAGCGGGAACCGGGCGATGGTTAAACCTGTTATTGAATCGTAATACGGCTCAGACAACTCAATCATATAGTAGTATGAGACTGTGGAACCGGGGGACACGGGTGCGTCCACCGACCATACGCCCATACCGTTGCGGGCCATATCGAGTGGGGGTTGTCCGTCAATCATCAGCTGGACAGCCCTAAAGACCGGCATATTTCCGGAGAAGAGGGCGATCAGCTCCTCTTCCAGTTGGAAGTTATACATAAAGGAGCCACCGGCAGGGATGGAGGTCCCTGATATAGGTGAACCGTTGAGCGTGAAGGTTACACCGTTGATGGTCGGCGCGCCGACCAAATATAGATTCAGTTGGTCTCCGTTAACCCATCGGCCGGGGTGGCGTTCAGCTGCGGGTAAGGTTGCCCACGCTGTCGGTCTAGTGGTTATGGCGTTACCGAAACTCTCTTGAGCGATATGCTCGTCGGTTGGCTCAAACCCGGACGGTAGCTCAATCTGGTAAGCACCTATGAAACTCAGGAGTGGCGGGAGCAGAGCCAATAGATTTCCTGATGGATCAATGATGTTACCCCCTGCAGCGGCAAGATCTATACTGAGCAGTTGCTCAACGACTGAATCATGGATGTCGCCTGTATAATGGGGGTTAATGGAAAGTCCACCCAGCTCCAACCGTGGCGGAATCAGCGTTATCGGGTCAACGGTGATCTGTTGGTCTACGAGCTCGTAGGACCGCAATTCGATGACCGCATGGCCGTGGAACTGATCGGCCGCTCGTAGCACGTCAACCATCAAAATATCGCCTGTGGCTGCGACTGGGGTGATGAGGTCGACAAAGGTATATCCATAGTCGCCGGCAGCATCGGTGCGGGTCTCCGCTCCCAGGGTATGCCCATTCATCGCAAGCGTGAGGGTCACTTCAAGCCCGGAACCTGCGGAGCTGCCGCCTATCTCGACGACGTTACCTGTTATATTAAGTGCCGTGACTTCGGCAGGAACTGTTGTATGAATGTCAACTTCTGCCTTCGATGCCTTAACATCCGGTATGCTGAGGATATGGTCCACCGTGCCAACCGTCTCACCCGCCTCGTTTTGGACCGCAATGGTGAGGGCATCGCCTGTTTCAACAACGGTGCCGAGCAGGTCAAGGAAGGTCACAGAATAGCCACCATCATCATCAACCAATCTGCTCATCTGGAGATCACGGGTGGTATTGGTCACAACAACGGTCAGATCGTCCGCCCTGAGAAAGCTAATCGCCGGTACACTCTCGGTATCACCGTTTTTAAGATAAACTGTTCCCGTAACGGCGAGTAGCCCCGAAGTGAGACCAATATTGGTACCCACGCTCCTGGTGACAGTCGTAGAGTCTTCTTCGCCGAGTTGTGAATTGCTTAAATTAAAATTATCCGTCCCACGCTCGCCGCTGCTATCAGCAACAGCGATGGAGACCATGTCGCCGGTGGTTGCGGCCGGCCCCAGCAGATTAATAATTGTGGTTGAAAAGGAGCCATCCGACGCGGTTTGGATCGTCTCTGGTGGCTGTGCGCCGACGGTAACCGTTACGTCAAGCCCTTCGCCCACAGGCGTTGTCCCATCCTCTTTATACGCGATCCCATCCAAGACCAAGATGTTGACAGATCTGGGAGGAATCACAATATCAGTTTCTACATTGAGTATGACAGTCGCAGCATTGTCTTCGCCGAGGTGGTCATTTGTCAGGGTAAGATTCGCCCTACCGCGTTCCACGCTGGCAGCGTCTGTAACAACAACCAAAACTGGATCGCCGGTACTTGCAGCGATGCCTCCTAGATTAACGGTCGTTGCCGAGTAGTTCCCATCGCTATCGGTGGTGGTCATCTGCGGTGGGTTTGCCCCAACCGTAACTGCCACCTGAACGTCATCGGCGGGAATTTCACCGTCCTCTTTGAATACAGTTCCCTCTACAACTAGAATGAGGACCTCTCGTGGCGGAACAGGGGTCAGGTTCAGGGTCAATTGTGCCGAAAGGCCATCTCCCATAACCGTTACGGTTTCGGTCCCTTCGGTGTCAACCGTGGGTGCGGTATAGGTCGCTGTGTAGGCACCCAAAGCCGTAGCCGATGCGAAGTTGGTCAGGGGGGCACCGCTCGCCGAGGTCCCGGTCAAACTGGCACCGCCGACCCCGTTACCGTTGCTATCACTGACCATCGCGGTGATAGTCACTCTTCCCCCACTCGAGACGGTCCTCGGGGCTGCGCTGAGATCGAGCGAGGCCGGCGGGCCGGCGTTGATTGTTATGGGACCCGTTCCGGAAGCGTTCGCTTGGGTCGCTGTCGCGATAAGCGTTACATTCCCAGCAGTCACACCGGAGGTGTAGTTTGCAGTGTACGTTCCGTCGCCGTTGTTCGTCGCCGAACTAACCGTTCCAACATTAGGTGAGAGTTGAAACGTGACGATTTCATCGGTCACCGGTTCTTCTTCCGCAACGGTGACGGTGACAATCCCTGTGCCTGATGTCTCGGCACTAAAGCTATTCGGGACAACAGTAACCGTAACAGTTGTTGAAACAAGGGTGATATCAAACGTCGCCTCTCCTACACTGATATCTGCTGCTGTGACAGTGTGTGTTTTTTCAATAACCTTTCCTTCAGTGTCGGTAACTTGTACCGTGATTTTATCCCCAACCTTTATTACAACATTGGCAAAAGAGATATAGGGGATTCTGTAACCCCCGCCCGTGTCGGTAGTAGAAGATACCTCTAGACTACCAAAACCAGGGGCTGTCACCGTCGCGCCAACCACAGGTGCACCGTCGGCATGACTGACTGTACCTTTAATTCCGATAATCGTGGCATGGGCAACATCTCCTACAATTAACCCACAGATAAGCGATATTACTAAAAAGTAAATCAACTTCTTGCTACTCATGTATCTATCCTCCTAAAAATTCCCTTCGTATAATTTTTGGCTCATGTGAAAAGAAGGTACAAAGTTACGACCCTTTCCCCCCCTTAATCTCCCTGCCTAAACGTGCAATAAATTGCACTACTACGAACAGGAAGAGGGGATTGAGGAAGTTCCGTTGCACCATTTCTTAACATGAACCTAACTTGTAATTAGAGAAACCGAGTATTGATTGGATAGGCTTCTGCGTCGGGGCCAAGAAGCCAGCTCCTACTCGGTTTCCATCCTCTTTGGAGTACATGGGTGTAGATCCCAATTTCATCGGGATCCCCCTATTTTATCAAGGTGCCAGTATAAATTAATAGATGAAACCATTTGTCCTGTATCAGTTTCCTTTATTATTATATATTATTATAGTGGTAACTGTAACCAAAAGATGTTTACACAAAAAATAGCCGTTGAATGCCTCATTGCGAAGAGGCATTCAACAGCTATATCTAAGTCAGGAAGATGCCCCACCTACGAAAGACTTGGTAGGGGAGGCATCACCAAGGTTACTTCAGAGTGGCGCAGCGTCGTTAATGAACAACCCTACAGCCAACATCAAACTGATAACAAAAAACACACTTAGTTTCCGAAAATTCATTTCTTTACACATGTATATCTCCTTACTTTTTACTTTAGCATTACATTAATTTCCAAATACCCTGTAATTAGCATTTTATGATACAACAGATTGAAACATCTGTCAAGATTTTTTTTGTGAAAAATTTCACACAAGCCGCCGGAACTCAAAATTTGTATTTGTGCATAGCCCCCGTCTATAGATAGATCTGCGACGATTATGCGGAAAGATAATACGATGGTAGGGTTCGGGGGGTTTCAGGTTTTTACCCCACCCTAGCCCTCCCCGCAAGCGGGGAGGGGAGAAGAAACAGGACACCCAATCAATTGCACTACGACAAACAGGAGAACAACCAAACATCATTCAAATAAAAAACACAAGCCACACTCAACCCCCCCGAAAGTAGGAAGGGCAGAAGAAACAGGAGCAGGACACCCAATCAATTGCGCTACGACAAACCCTCCCCGCAAGCAGCGAGGGAAGAAGAATCACCCAACACTCCGTAAGTGGGAGGGGAAAGAAACCCCTACCGGTTGGTACGCAAACAGGGATTATACAGGGATTATGATGGGGTGTTTTCCATCGCTTCAACTTTTTCACGAAGCTGCCGGAGCTCGGTCTGGAAATCTGCCTGTCGTTTTTCGACTTCCTTCTGACTCCTGTACTCTTCCTTCTGACTCCTGTACTCAATGATAATTGGAGGAACCACAATCGCCGCAGCAATTAACCCAATCAGTGCAATCAATAGCAATCTCATAAATCCTATTCTGTCATCCAGGTTTTTATCTGACGCCTCAATTTTGTCATTCAGATTTTTACCTAACTCGTCAATTCGGGTGTTTGTCGAATCAATTTTGTCATTCAGATTTTTATCTAACGCATCAATTTTGGTATTCAGGTTTTTCTCTACGGCATCAATTTTGAGATCGATATACTCTTTCATACGCTTCTCGGACGCTGTGATTGCATCAATAATGGTACGTAGATCGTCTTTCGTCAATTCACCAAACGCAGAAGAAACCAGAAGCAGAAGGAGGAACAAGATGATTAGCATTTTCATGGTTAATTGCTACCTTTGTGCGAGATAATGGGATATGGTATCACGGTTGGGGTGATTTATCAAGACCTTTTTGGTTCATTGTCTAGGGGCTTTTCTTCCCCAGCTGGATTGCTGTTGGGGGCACCGCAGCAATATGCACATAGACGCCCAATCAATTGCGCTACGACAAACCCTACCCCGCAAGCAGGGAGGGAAGAAGAATCAACCAACACTCCGTAAGTGGGAGGGGAAAGAAGCCTCTATCGGTTGACACGCAAACAGGGATTATACCGGGATTATGATGGGGTGTTCTCCATCGATTCAATTTTTTCACGAAGCTGCCGGAGCTCGGTCTGGAAATCTGCCTGTCGTTTTTTGACTTCCTTATGACCCCTGTACTCAATGATAATTGGAGGAACCACAATCGCCACAGCAATTAACCCAATCAGCGCAATCAACAGCAACCTCATAAATCCTATTTCGTCGTTCAGGTTTTTACCTAACGCATCAATTCGGGCGTTTGTCACATCAATTTTGGTATTCAGGCTTTTATCTAACGCATCAATTTTGTCGTTCAGATTTTTATCTAACGCATCAATGCGGGCGTTTGTCGAATCAATTCGGGCGTTTACCGTCTCGATTTTAAGATCGATATACTCCTGCATACGCTTTTCGGACGCTGTGATTTCCTCTTTAATAATGGTACGTAGATCGTCTTTCGTCAATTCACCAAACGTAGAGGAAACTTGAAGCAGAAGGAGGAACAAGATGATTAGCATTTTCATGGTTAATTGCCACCTTTTCGGGAAATAATGGGATATAGTATCACGGTTGGGGGGATTTATCAAGACCTTTTTGGTTCATTGTCTAGGGGCTTTTCTTCCCCAGCTGGATTGCTGTTGGGGGCACTGCAGCAATAGACACTAGACGCGCAATAAATTGCGCTACTACAAACCCTCCCCCCAAGTAGGGAGGGGAGAAGAAACAGGAGGACGACGCCCAATCAATTGCGCTACGACAAACAGGATAACAACCAAACATCATGGAAATACAAAACCCAAGCCGCACTTAGCCCCCCGAAAGCAGGGAGGGGGAAAGAAACAGGAGGGAGGACGCGCAATGAACGCGATACTACTAACGGGGTATCTCCTTGACTTTTGGAAGGGTATCGTGGCAAAATAGGGATTTACTCATCCTGACCACAGACTGACCACAGAATCGGTTATCGTAAGTGAAGGGATCTACAATAATTCGTCAGGAGGAACCACGCGCAATAAATTGCGCTACTACGAACTACACTAAGTCATGAATAATTTCGTCAGGAGGAACCCCCAATGGAAATCGTACTCAATTCTAAGTTCTTTACGGAGCTATCTGTTGAACAACTTGGCGAGAAAGCCATCGAACTCGGCTACGATGGTGTAGATATCTGCGTCCGCCCGGGACACCCTATCCATGTTGATAACGTCATTGAAGCACTCCCCAAAGCAATGAAGGTTTGGCGTGGACAGCACCTCACTTGTCCTCTGGCGACAGCGGCGACGGATATAACAAATCCAAATGCACCAGAGGTAGAGAGGCTATATGCAGCGTGTGCGGAAGCGGGCATACCCCGCCTCAAAATCGGGTTCTGGCGGTTTAACGAGGAAGATGATTATTGGCAGGTGATTGATGCCGCGCGTAGGGAACTTGAGGAATTTGACGCATTCAGTGAAAAATATGGGGTGCAAACCTGCTATCAAATCCACAGCGGGCCCTGTATTGGATCCAACTGTGCAGGGTTGATGCACCTCATTAGAGGTTTCGATCCGCAGCACATCGGTGCCTATCCGGATCCGGGGCATCTTGCGCTTGATGGCGAGGATTGGGCGATGGGACTGGCGATGGTCGGGGATTATCTGTCCATTGTCGGAATCAAAGATGCTCTCTACCTCCCGCAGCCGGATCGCACCCCACCTTATGTTCCCTGTTTTGTGAAAGTAGGAGATGGGTGTGTTGATTGGCAGCGTTATTTGGGGCTTCTATGCAAAAGCGGTTTTAATGGCCCCCTAACGGTGCATACGGAGTACCGCTTTGATGAATCGATTATTCGTCAGGTGGGATATGCGGAGACCACGCCCCCGAATCTGGAGCGGTGGGCGAAAGAGGACGTCGTTTATCTCCGAAATGTGCTATCCAATTTAGGCGTGAAATGAATTTCCCAAATTGCTCCCCTGTTATGTTTCAATCATTCCGTAATCATCGTTCACACCTCTTTCTTGAGACCTCCCTCCCAAGATACTTTTGATACATATATTCAAGCCTGCCCATGGCGATTGTTTTCATTATCTCTCTTTGTGATGTGTCAAGTGGTCTATGTGATTCTGGTTGAGTTTGCTCAGTTCATCCCGAACATGGTTGATTTCCGAATGGACTTGGACAAAGCGTTGATTCATTTCAACACGGAAATCTGAAAAGTGTTGATTCATTTCAACACGGAAATCTGAAAAGCGTTGATTCATTTCAGCACGGAAATCTGAAAAGCCTTGATTCATCTCTGTTCGGACATCTGCGATTTGCTGATTTGTATCATCAATACGTTTGTTCATTTCAACGAATCGCTTATCCATCCGTTCTTCGAGGCGTTCCATCGTATGAACGACGGTCTCACCCAGCTTGTCTATCTTCTTGGCGTTTTGTCCAATCCGGTAGTACATAACAGCTAAATTACCAACGAAAACAAAGATACCGAATATCACCAGTATCGCGTGTGAGGGGCTCCAGGCTGCAAATTCCATAGGGCATCTCCTATTGATTGACCGCGGTGTGAACGGTTCGCACGTTCAGCTTAGCGGAGGTCTGTAACGGCAAGAGAGAAATTCATAACATTCATGTTTCCAAAATGAATGAAGATTGTTAGGGGCAACCTAACAATCCCACAAATCCCATTTGTTGTTTAGCCCCGTGGGTTTCCCGACCTACGGGGCTTTTTTAGTTGCCACCTCTATTATACCAAACCTCAAGTTGTGTTTCAATCATTGAGTAATCGTCGTTCACACCTCTTTCTTGAGACTGCCCTCCCAAGATACTTTTGATACATATATTCAAGCCTGCCCATGGCGATTGTTTTCATTATCTCTCTTTGTGATGTGTCAAGTGGTCTATGTGATTCTGGTTGAGTTTGCTCAGTTCATCCCGAACATGGTTGATTTCCGAATGGACTTGGACAAAGCGTTGATTCATTTCAACACGGAAATCTGAAAAGTCTTGATTCACTTCAACACGGAAATCTGCGATTTGCTGATTTGTATCATCAATACGTTTGTTCATTTCAACGAATCGCTTATCCATCCGTTCTTCGAGGCGTTCTATCGCATGAACGATGGTCTCACCCAGCTTATCTATCTTCTTGGCGTTTTGTCCAGTGCGGTAGTACATAACCGCTAAATTACCAACAAAAAAAATATACCGAATATCACCAGTATCGTGTGTGAGGGGCTCCAGTCTGTAAATCCCATGGGGCATCTCCTATTGATAGAAAAAGATCTTCAACAAGATTTTATAACATTCAGTGCCTGTTAGCGGTTTTAAACGGCTTGTTAGAGCTAGGGCAATCAGCTAACAAGCACCTAAGAAATAAAGCTTCAAGGTAATTATAGGCCTCTGTGTTAGAATTAAGCGTAGCAATTTCGCACTTTAAAAGAGTATCAAGCGAACCAGAGTCCACGTCGTGACGAGGCCATCTTTAGGAAACCAGAATTTTTCTAGTCCGGAGCTGAACATGTACTGGACAACTTGATTGTCTCCTCGCTCATTTTCAAACTGATCATCAAATCCGGGGGTGTTGACGAGGTCCGCATCAATCAGGGCATCAACACCGAAGCTTCTTACAAAGAGGTCAGAGGCGACCATCCGATCCAGCTCGTCCTGAACGAATCGCCCATTTTCGTTGATAAATCGCTCACCTACCATATCGGTTGCTGAAACGAAGGTAGCTACATCAAATGGGGGCTCGTTTGTGCTGATAGCGGGACCGGTAGGTAGCGTGACACGATATTGTTCGGTAATTGAGTCAAAAGAAAGTTCATCTGTATTGGCATTTTGACAAGATAGCAGAATTCGATCCTAATGGGATCTGTGGTGCTCGCGCACTAAACCAATATAATTTTCATAGAATTTTTCGCTTTCTCTCCGTAGGGTGGATTCGATCTGTTGATTGAAGCCATTAATAATCACTGGAAGAGAAGGGTTTTCATCTAGGAGACTACCAAAATCGGCCCGGGTTGTGTTAATAAAAAAATCGTACCGCTCCTCATCTTGCGCCAACTCTTCATTGTCTACCCCGACTCTGAAAGTTTTTTCGTATCCTGCCCTGTCAGGAATTCTAACTTCCAATTCGCCTAGTGGCGAATTTCCGTTAATGTTCCCGTTGGGCGATACATATTGAAACCGATTTTCATATATCTCTCGGATCCTAGGTAGTAGTTCTCTGAGAGCTTTTGAGTCCCTCTGAATTTCTCCTATCCGGTTGCCAGCTGCAATTGTAGCGCGAATTGCGTCTGGGTTGAACTGGGTCGGATCCCTATCAATATGAATAGGATCACCCCTTTCTATATAAGAATCATACTCCTCCTTGAGTCGCTTCGCAACGCGGAGGTCATCAGCGGTAAAGCCGACTTCCATCTGATAAAGAACACTGAGATTCGGTATAGAAAATTCTTCTTCTCTAGATTGGGTTCCCAACATAAGATTGGAGGCATTTTCCGGTTGCCGGCTAGCGAGCAAGAATCGAAAAAGCCTCGTTTCGCCTCCGGGGCGTTCTAACCTCAATCTGTAATTTCCCATATAACTGTGCGTGAATTCTTGATAGGGACCGGATTTTCTGACAGCCTGTGTGCCAAAATTCGGAGTTAATCTGGCAACGATGTCATTAAAAAACTCCCTCAATCGATTCGCAATGTGCCAATGAAAACATCCACTTTCTGAGAGACGCAGAATACGAATCAGTTTATCAACTTGTGCTTGTGTGTCAAGCATACCTTGGCAATTTTGACTCAAGAGGTTTGCTACCTCTATTACTTCCGGACTGGTTTCGTCAACCTTAGAATACCTTTTAGCATCAGCAAACTTTGTTTCAATCGTACTTCTTTCGTTATTCCCATCCTCAATAAGATTCTGAATTTCGCCACGGAGGTCGGTAAGGACCCGTTTAACGAAGTAGCTCCTCAACTGATTCTGTAATTGGGTTTGCTGTTCAGAAATTCCATCTCTGAACTTCCTGTTGTTGAGTTCGGTTCTGCCTCTAATTCTTCCGAAAAATCCTCCAATTGGATCCTGTGCACCCAATTCGGCCTGCTTCACGCGTTCGCGTATCTCACCATCAGATGCGAGTTTGTCCGAATTATGTTTTCCCAACTCAGACTGAATTAACTCATCAACTTGACTGAGCACCGTTTGAGATGCTCCCCGAAGGCTTTCCACAGCGTGCTGAAAACAATCTTTGCTGTTGTCATCAATTAGCCTGTAATGTTTTCCCCCAGGGACTAAAGCTTCAAGGCAACTATAGGCCTCCGTGTTAGAATTAAGCGTAGCAATTTCGCTCTTTAACAGAGTATCAAGCGAACCAGTCCGTGTCTTGACGAGGCCATCTTTAATGTCATCTAAAATTCTGTCAAATAGCGTGTTAGGGTCGGAGGTATCTGCCGGACGAATCTCTTTCCATTTTGAATGAAGTTTTTCAATGAATTTCGTAGCCGCTGCTTTAACGATTTGATTTTTGGGAAACCATATCTTTTCTAGTCCCGAGCTGAACATGTACTGGACAAATTGATTGTCTTCTCGCACATTTTCAAATCGATCATCAAATCCGGGGGTGTTGACGAGGTCCGCATCAATCAGGGCATCAACATCGAAGCTTCTTACAAAGAGGTCAGAGGCGACCATCCGATCCAGCTCGTCTTGAACGAACCGCCCATTTTCGTTGATAAATCGCTCACTTACCATATTGGTTGCTGAAACGAAGGTAGCTACATCAAATGGGGGCTTGTTTGTGCTGATAGCGGGACCGGTAGGCAGCGTGACACGATATTTTGTGGCACTCCGTTTATAGTAATCAAGTTCAACGAGGGTGGCATAGCAGTTGGCCAATTGAATCTTTGGTGCCTCTAAGGCAAGTGCCTCATCGTACATGGTAAATATACCGTAAATTTTGGTATCTTCGTTTCCAATGTGTCGGAAGTAGTAAGCAATATCAAGCAGCATTCCGCTACATGTACCACCGCAGAGGGTACCAACGATAAAAACGTTTCGATTCTCTTCATCAACGGTAATTTCCTTGCCAAAATGGTTATTTAAAACCTGCACCGCTTTTTTCTTATTGCTGTCTTCCCAAACGGCGTCATAGGCTTCCCGGAGGTTTTGTTGGACACGACTCTGCTTATCCCAGTTTTCCCAGAGTGAGAGTCTTCCTACCATTCGGAGATTACCCGCACCACCGGCCCGCGTTGTTGCATCAAGATCCAATATTTTTGGATCTAACCACGCGTCAAGATGTCTGTTGTACGATGAATGATTGGGATCTATCGTATTCCGAATGGGCTCCGTCGCCGGAATAGTTGTGTGGATAACTTTATTTCCGGCCGATTCTGGGCGGGGTCCACTATCATAAACAGTGGGCACTCCCCTTTCATACCGAATGTAATTGAGGGCGCCATCAATTTCAGACACAATTCCATCGTTGCTGGTATCGGTTTCAATTGATATATACCGGAAAATAGGGTACTCCACCGAACCATATTCGTTATAATTGAGTAGCCGGAGATGGTTGAGGATTTTCATCCCTGTTGTTCCTAGGCCCACATACAGGGTAGGTCTAATTTTCATAGAGAGTTCTCCTTTACAAAACGCAATTATAAGATTTAGGCTCATGTAAAAAGAATGCAAAACAGTAACAGCAACCGAGTTTTTCCGAAAAAACTCGGTTGCTGTTGCATGACTTCTTAACATGAACGAAGATTTAGGCTTAACATATTCCCTTCTATTTCAAAATTCTTGCGATAGCTTCTGGTTCATAAGTGCCATAGACAGGTCCCCCCACCTAATTCTCTCGATACCTCAGCGTGTCCGTCTATGGTCTGGCGTAACTCACGGTTGCCGTGACGGCGATACATTTTGAACTTGTAGCTCTTCATCGGTGTGTCTTTCATGTACTTTTCACTTGGGTGTGAGGGGCACCCCCAAGCGGCAGGGTGAAAATCCCTCGCGAAAGACAAAACAACTATACCCGATATAATCAACAATTTCAACCGTTTTTTTAGACGTTAACACGAGGAGTCGCCCTGTATCGCCGCCTGAAAGGACTTACGTTCTTGCCCTCCCCGCTAAATATCCGGCGGGTTGTCCGTTAGTTCCTGGCTCATTGAGCCTACCCCCCTCAATCCCCCCGCAAGCAGGGGGAGGAGATACCGCGTGAGTATTTGGGGGTTGGGGGGGCTTAATTCTTGTCCGCACAGAACTCAAAGGCATTTTCAATGTGGTACAGTTTGATGAGTTCAAATTTCCACGATAGCACAATGGCAACAACGTCGAATTGGCAGGGGACATCTAGGAGATTGTGTGTTTGCAAATAATGCAGCGCAATTTTAGAAATTTGCTCCTGTTTGGCGGGAGTGACAGCCGCCTGTGGCACACCGAACTTGCTGCTCCGCCGCGTCTTCACTTCAACGAACACAACCCGTTTGCCGCGTTGAACAATGAGGTCAATCTCACCTGAACGCGTGCGATAGTTCTGGGCGCGAATTTCATACCTTCGCGCTTTGAAGTGCTCGATGGCAAGTGCTTCGCCAATCTTTCCGACCTTGATTCTGGAATGGCTCATTTCACTGAAGCTTAAAACTATGTCGATGGATAGGGCAAGGTCCGAGTTGGGCAATTGCCTGGCGATGCAGAAGTGTACCGTATCCTTTGTGGCTTCGGAAGTCGTAGCCCGGATAGATTTTATCGAACTCAATCATCAGACGATCTCGCGTGACTTTTGCGATAATCGATGCGGCGGCAATGGACTGAACGAGGGTATCTCCCTTCGGAATTGCTTTGGCAGGTTGTTCTGAATCCCGATCGCAGCATCGAGGCAGCGAAATGTCAGGTAGATGGGTACCATCCACCAGCGCGTAATCCGGAGAAGGCGTGATTTGTGCCATAGCTTGAGCCATCGCACCCATTGTGGCTTGGAGGATATTGATCTGATCAATTTCCTTGTTGTCAACGCAACCAACCTCCACCGCTACGGCTGTGCGATGGATGTCGTCAAACAATCGAGCCCGCTGTTTGGGTGTCAGCTGCTTTGAATCTGTCACGCCTGAAATCTGACAGTTGATAGGCAGAATAACGGCTGCTGCGACAACAGGACCGGCTAATGCCCCTCGTCCAGCTTCATCAATTCCTGCAATGCGCTGATACCCCTGCTGTCGTAAAGTTTGTTCAAGCTGTTGTATTTCTAGTGGAGAGTCCCGTTTACTTCTTATCAGTGATTTACCTCTTCTCACGGATTCGTGTAGATCTTCCGGTGCGGTTTCGTAGATAGTACAATTTTGCTCGACGGATGGCACCGTATCGAATAATTTGAATACTTTCAATATTTGGTGAATGTGCGGGAAAGGTCCTTTCACTCCCCTCGCCATAGGCAACGCGACGGACAGTAAATGTCTCACCCAACCCACCATTCGACCGCCGAATGACCGTTCCTTCATAAGCTTGGATACGTTCTTTTGAACCTTCTCGGATACGGGTGTTGACCCGCACGAGATCTCCAGGTCCAAAACTAGGGATATCGGTTTTGGTATATTCGCTCTCAACAGATTCAATAAGATTCATTGCTTGATTCTTCCTTTCATTTGGGTGTTTATCGCCTCGGACGCGCAATAAATTGCGCTACTACAAACTCTGCCTTTGATGCTTGCTCGTATGGGATGACTGGGTATCCGGACGCGCAATAAATTGCGATACTACAAACTCTGTCTTTGATGCTCGTACGAGAGGACTGGGCATCCGGACGCGCAATAAATTGCGATACTACAAATCCACCTTTACTGCTAGTATGGGATGTAGTATGGGATGGGCCGCGGGAAAAATCGAGACAAAAGTCCTTCTTACACCTGACTTGTCACGTCTGAATTTTTCAGAGAATTCAGGTAGGCAATGTCTTCGGCCGAGAGTTCTACGTTTTTGAGCAATTCCGGACGGCGTTCAGCAGTTCGCTTGAGGCACTGTTCATGTTGCCAAAGTGTAATGTTTTGATGGTGCCCGCTCAACAGGATGTCAGGGACTTTCATCCCCTCATATTCAGCGGGGCGCGTGTAATGCGGGCAATCGAGTAAACCTTGGCTAAATGAATCCCCCTGTGCCGATTCATAATTCCCTAGTGCACGCGGCAAAACTCGACCAATCGCATCAACCAGAATCAGTGCCGGAATTTCTCCGCCGCTGAGGACATAATCGCCTATCGAAATCTCATCGGTGACCAGCTTAATACGCACCCGCTCATCGATCCCTTTGTAGCGTCCACAAATCAAGATAAGATGCGATTCAAGGGACAGGGCTTCAGCACATGACTGATTAAAAGGCGTTCCTTGTGGAGTTAAATAAATGATACGCGCAGTTGATTCTGGATGCAGGGTTCTAATTGCGGCAAAAAGCGGCTCCGGTTTCAGAATCATACCTGCGCCGCCCCCATAAGGATAGTCATCGACCGATTGATGACGGTCTGTCGTAAAATCGCGCAGGTTGTAGACATTGACACTCAATATGTCTCTCGCTTGTGCGCGCTTCAAGATGCCAGCTTGCAGCACCGGCAGGATGACCTCTGGAAAAATGGTGATGATGTCAATTCTCATTCAATAATCTGGACGACCACTCCATCTTTGACGATAATTTCTGCCTGAGACAGCTTCGCGCGGATGTCATTCCCTATCTCAATTTTGACAGGTGCATCATAGGTTCCACTCGTAAACAGGGAATCGATTTCAAGTTGCTCGACCTGCGCTAATTTCTGGCTAAGATTACTTTTGACCTGCTCCTGTTTTTCGCGTTCTTGGTGAATCTCCTCGCGCAACTGATTGACGCGGCGTGGTTCCCGCTTTTGGGCTTCCGCAATCAAACGTCGGCTTTGGAATTCCTCTTGCTGCAGCCATGTTTCAATCTGGCGGATTGCGTGTTGTAACTCTTTCGTGAGTTGTTCCTTGAAAGCAGGGGTCACAATATTTTTCAAAATAACAGGTCTTTTGACAATAACAGACATATCTCTTCCACTCATTCATCATCATAGTGGGTCGGTAAATTGAAAATGCTTACTCCGCTACTGAACGCTGTTCTACAATCTCAAGGATTGCCTTTTTACGCGCTTTGACTCCCGCAGCAAGCAGCAGAGATCGCATCGCCTTGGCTGTCCGTCCCTGTTTCCCAATGACTTTGCCCAAATCTTCAGGGACAACGCTCAGTTCGAGAATGGTCACAGTGTTCCCCTCGACTTCATTGACACTGACCTGATCTGGGTGATCAACGAGGGATTTTGCGAGATATTCAATCAACTCTTTGAGCATGAGACTCCCCTAAAAACACGATGATACTATTTCGCCTCTTCTGCCGATTCTTCAGTGGAGACGGGTTCTGCTGCTGCACTGGAAGCCTCTTCTAAAGCAGGGGTTGCTGCTGTCTCTGGAGTTGGTATAGACTTCCCCAGTTTTTCGTTTATAAATTGTTCCCAAACCCCAACTTTTGACATCAAGCTCTTGGCTGTGTCAGAAGGTTGTGCACCAGTTCTTAACCATTTTAATGCCTTTTCCGCATCAATTACGATGTTTGCCGGATCAGTCATCGGGTCATAATACCCGATCCGTTCGATAAAACGTCCATCTCTTTGGCTTCGAGAGTCAGCGGCGACCAGCCGATAAAAGGGACGTCTTTTCTTGCCATGCCGCTGAAGCCTAATTCGTACTGCCAAATGTTACCTCCTATTTCGTGTTTCGTGAGAGTTTCTGCTATCCCTATATCCAGCCAGTTGGGTCAGGCATGAAGTGCAAAACGCCAAAAATAACTGAGACTTTCCCTGTTACGATTTTGACCGTGACGATTGCACAAATTATAGCGAGTGATAGCGATAACAAATAAAATAAACGATATCCCAAACTTAGCGTGATTTACGCCTTTTCCTTTTTCTACGTTTTCTTGGTTTTCCTTTAATTTTCGTAGAACCACCGCCGCCGGCACCAAGTTGAGGCACATCCACCATCGGGTGTTGCTTCATCATGCGATTCATGAATTTAAGTTGATCTACCAATTGATTGACTTGGCGGACCGTTGTACCACTCCCCTTGGCAATCCGAAGCCGACGGCTGCTATCCAGGAGACGTGAATTTCGACGTTCCATCGGCGTCATCGACTGAATCATTGCTTTGGTGTACTTTAACTGCGATTCATCAACCTGCATGTTTTGCATTGGAAGCTTATTGACACCGGGGATCATCTCAATGAGTTGGTCCAATGGGCCCATATTCTTAATTTGCTCAAGCTGAATGAGCAGGTCATTGAAATCTAAACCCGCTTGCTCAAGCAGCTTACGCTCTAGCTCTTCCGCTTGATCTTGGCTAAAAACAGATTCAGCCCTTTCGAGCAGGGTCGCAAAGTCGCCCTCTCCGAGTATCCGAGAAGCCATCCGATCTGGATGGAACTCCTCCAACGTCGTCGCATCAATCTTCTCGCCAACGCCAACAAACTTGATCGGTTTCTGTGTTACGGAACGAATGGAGAGTGCTGCCCCACCGCGTGCATCGCCATCCAACTTGGTCAGGATAACACCGTCAATGTGCAAGTTGTCGTTAAAATGTCGGGCAACGTTCACCGCATCTTGTCCGGTCATCGCATCAACGACAAGTAAAATTTCAGTCGGATTGACGGCGGCCTTAATCTCCCGCAACTCATCCATCAACTCTTCGTTGATATGTAGCCGCCCCGCTGTGTCGATGATGACGAAATTATTCCGACGATTCAAGGCTTGCTTAACAGCAGCTTGAATAATGGTCGTCGGGGGGAACTCAGGGCCCATCGAAAATACGGGGACATCAATCTGTTCTCCAAGCAATTGCAGCTGTTTAATCGCCGCCGGGCGATAAATATCTGCTGCGACCAAAAGGGGATTTCTACCCTCTGATTTGAATCTCAGTGCAAGTTTGGCTGAAGCTGTTGTTTTCCCACCACCTTGTAGACCGACCATCAAAATGATTGTTGGCCCACTTGGTGCTATAGTGATTGGTGCGGCTGCCTCCCCCATCAGTTTTGTGAGTTCATCACCAATAATCTTTGCTATCTGAAGATCTGAGGTAAAGCTGCCGAGCATCTCCTGACCGATAGATCGTGCTCTGATCCCGTTGATAAATTCGCGGACAGTCTTGTAATCAACATCCGCCTCAAGCAATGCGAGCCGCACCTCTCGTAGTGCATCAAATATGTTTTTCTCGGTTAGTTTGCCCTGACCTCGTAGCGTTTTGAGAATGCCTTGCAATTTGCCTGTTAAACTTTCAAACATGACATTTCCTTTGCGTGAGACGTAATGTGTGCCTGCATGAAAACCTGTTACGCGCAATGAACGCGCTACTACGAACAGGTGTTCTTGATCCCTATTTAGATGACCACAGGTTTACAAGTTGATTAAGATACACCATCCACCTCTAGATTGTCAACAGAAAAAATAAGACAATAGGACTATTTAGTTTTCGGTTTTCTCTCTGTCTGAGGGGTGTATCGGGATTTGGACATCCCTCAGAAAGGAGCACTCAATGCCCCTACTAATAAGATCAAAACTCTTGACACACATGCTAGCGGTTGCTATAATTTAGCGAATGTTACGGATGAAGGACGCTTTGACGTAGAGGGAGCCTGTGAAAAAAGATAGAGCAAGCAACCACAAACGAAATGAAATCGGCGTGTTGCCGTTCCCACCACTGCCGATACAGTTATACCCTCTGCCACACCCCCGATCAACCAACCGAGTTCCGCCGATAATAGGGACTCTGTTAGGATGCGGGTTGATTGCACTCCTGATCTTTGCTGTCCCTTGGAGCTTAGTGTCACAGACATTAACAGACTCTTTCGATTCGCTGGCCGCCCAAGTCAAAAAAGTCCAATTTTCCCAAGTTAAACAGCCCAAAAAAGTGATTGCTCCGCCAGAGGTTTCAGCACCTGCGATATTGACAGATGAAACTGCACCAGCTTCAGAAGTCTTAGCACCGGAAACATCAGCGGTTGAAACCACCCCCACTCCAGAGATTTCAACCCCAGCAACGCTGCCAATCGAAGCTGCACAGGTAACCCCCATTCCGGAACCAGACCCACGGCTGCTTGTTGGACGCTATCCGGTGCGGGAGTACACTGATATTCGGCATGAAGTCTCCAAAGGCGATACCCTCTATAATTTAATTCGGGTATATGAAAATCGGATTTTTCCCAAAAAATATCGGGATTGGAAGCTATTGGCGCAGTATAACGGCATACGTCCGCCCCAGTACGAGTTGAAACTTGGTGCGGAATTTCGTATTCCAACATTGGTGCACGTTATGCTGCCCAAGGTCGGCTATGAAACCGAGCTTAAACACATCCAATCAGAGCTCGCACAGCAGCCCGACAATCCGGATCTACTGAATCAACGAGCGATTATCCATTTCAAACGCAACGAATTAAATCAGGCTCGTTCAACGCTGCGACAGGGGATCAGCTCCTCACCAAAAAACGGCATACTACGCAACAACCTCGGCTTTATCTACCTAATCGTTGAAGAGGATAGGCGCGCCCAAAGCGAATTTGAGCTTGCGATAACACATTCCGGGAAACCCGCAACTCCACACTCCAATCTGGGAGTTTTGTACTTGACAATAAACAAACCGAATTTGGCAGTTCAGGCCCTTGAAAGTGCGCTAGAAGCAGACGCGACCCTGCTTGACGCAAAGTATAATCTTGCCCTTGCACATGAAAAGATTGGGAATGTGGATTCGGCACTGGAACATCTTCGTGAACTTGCCCAGCTTTTATCCGATGACCCTGAGGTAACATCGGCCCTCGAACGCTTAACTTCGCCTTAAGTGATAGATGAATGAGACCTTTTTCCATATAAATAATGACGCTGGAGAAGACCATGAACCGCAGAAAATTCATTCAAGTCGCCGCAGTGGGTGTAGGAGGTTTAACGCTACCGCTCCGCTCTCTGCACCCTGAAAACGACATTCCTAAAGAGATACTGAAACCGGCATCGATGATTACGCCAAACGACAAGTTTTATGTCCTTCAAATCGGAGAGGTGCCAACTCTCACATCCGAGCACTGGAAAATCGGGATAACAGGGTTAGTCGAAAAGCCGATTATGTTGAATTATGAGGATGTAACGGGCATGGAGTCCGTAACGACAATGCGGACGCTTAAGTGCATCGGCGATCCGATTGGCACCGAGCAGATGAGTAATGCGATGTGGACCGGTGTACCCCTGCGGAATATCCTTGATAAGGCAGGAATCAAGGCAGCGGCAAAGGTTGTGGTATTCCGCTGTGCTGACAATTATCATACGGCGGTCCCGATAGATCGCGCCCTTCGCGAGGAGGTGCTCTTGGTATACAAAATGAATGGCGAACCCCTCCCCGCTGAGCACGGCTTCCCGGTTCGCTTGCTTAACCCCGGTCATTACGGCACGAAAAATCCGAAATGGATTATGAACATCATGCTAGCGGAATCGCACGTAGGGTATTGGGAGGAACGAGGTTGGGATCCCGTGGCGCGCGTCAAACTGGCAACCGTAATTGGCACCCCCAGCAATGATGAGACCATCCAAGCCGGTGCGACATGTACGATCAGCGGTGCCGCCTTTGATAGTGGCAACCATGGAGGGATTGCGCGGGTTGAAGTGAGCATCGATGACGGTATCACCACCAGCGTCGATGATGTCAACACTTGGGAGGCAACGGAGATTTGGGGGAGCCACTCGCCGCTGACATGGTATCTTTGGAAATATAGGTGGCAGGTGCCTGATAGTCCGGGAGAGATAGAGATTTCCGCCAGAGCCATCGCCACCGATGGGTTGACGCAAAAGGAGGCCGGCTTCGATGAGGATCCCGCCGGTGCGGTTGGCTATCACTTTGTTCGTGCGGAAATTGTGAAGGGATAATTCCCCATTTTCCCCAGACTTTCTTGATTTTTCTGTTGCTTTTGGACTTAACACTATGATAGAGTGTGAATCTGTTACGAGGTTTTGAGATTCCGCACCCCAAACGAAGATTAAAAGGAGAAAGCAAATGGCAAAGAAAATTGTTCTGCTCAGTTTTTGTATAGCGATTGGTTGCATCGTTGCCGCATCAATGTGGTCAACCCCGGTCAATGCACAGGAAACAGGTGAAGGCCCGGCAGCGGGCGCGACGTTCATTGATCTCAAACATCTCGCGCTGCTTATCGTCGAAAGCGTTGTTTTCAGCATCGTCGGGGTGATTGTTTTGATGGTCGGCTATAAAATTTTTGACCTGGTTACCCCCTTTGACCTCGATCATCAGATCGCTGAAGATAACAATACGGCGGCGGGCATTGCCGTTGCCGGTGTAATCATCGCGTTGGGACTCATTGTCGCTGCGGCAGTCGGTTAGGCTGTCCCTAAGTGATGGGTCAAAACGACGCGAGCTGGGACGGATGCGGCAGGATTTGAGGGGTTGGGGCATCATTGGACTATCCCAATCCCATAGGTGGGGTTTTATCTCAGCTATTGTCTGCGCCGCGCCCTCTATCTGTATCCGTATCCGTGCAATCGGCTGAATCTGCGACTCAAACAACAATTATGAGCACCCATTAGGTATGTAGTAGGGAGATTGATCACTCGTTCTGGCGCGCAATGAACGCGCTACGACAAACTCAAAAAAGGGGCAGCTATGAGCCGCGGGCCGTAAACCCCATAACCGTTATGGCCTTATGGCTTGCCTAACACACAACCGTTATTAAAATCCCAACCATAACCTAAAAAACAAACCACCCCCAATACCATAGGGGGGGCTCTTGCCTCATCTGCTCTCTGAGGCAGGGGCCTCCTTATTGCCTGAATCAGCGTATCAACAGTTGTAAACTGGCATCATTGGCTATTAGTATTTCCTGTCCGTTAATCCCAATACGGCTCGCCCTCGATTAGATTTTCGTGCAGCACTTCTGGAATCAATGTAATCCCCAGTCCCGGCCCATTCGGCACAGCCAATTTCCCATCGGCAACTTGGACTTTTTCTTCAGCCATTTCGTCGATGAGTGCGTTTTGACTAATCCGCGTCTCCGTTATGACGAAGTTTCTGACCGAGGCACCGAAATGCGCTGTCGCCATGTTCTGTACCAAGCTGCCGACGTTATGTGTCGCAATGGGGATGTAGAACATCTCTGCAAGGTCGGCAATTTTCCGGCATCCCGTCAGGCCGCCTGCGAAAACAAGGTCTGGATGGATGGCGTCCAACGCCTCGTTCATCAGAAATGGTAGAAATTCACGAGGCAGCTCGAGCTTCTCTCCGGTGATAATCCGCACCGGAGATGCCTGCTTCAGTGCCTTCCAAGAGTCTGAGTACCACACCGGCAGCGCATCCTCTACCCAAAGTGGGTTGCTGGATGCAACCGCCTGTGTCAATCCAATCGCAGTGGCGAGATCCCATTCATTATGGCAATGGACAATAAAATCGGTCTCAACCCCCAACGCCTCTCGACAGTTCTCATACCCCCGACGGATTAGGTCTAATTCAGTTGCCCGCAGCGTTTGGGACATCTGGGCGGGAATGTAGCGGCCTGCGGGCAGTCCATTTCCCATCAAACGTTCAAACCCGAATTTTAAGGTATTCCAGCCTTGCGGGGCTTCCTTCATCCGTTGCGACCAGTCTCGACACGAAACGGGATCAAACCAGTCGTCAGGGCCAGGGGTATTGATGTATAGCGGGATTTCGTCTCTAAACCTTCCTGAGAGCAACGTTGAGATTGGTCGATTCAAGAGCTTGCCCACCAGATCCCAGAGCGCAATGTCTACGCCGCTGACCGTCGGGATGTTTGCTCGGTAGGGGTGTTGCAGGTTTACCATGCGGGTGTACAGCTTATCGATTTCAAAGACATCCTGACCGATGAGCGTCGCTTGCAGATGTTGTAGATGCGCTCTCACCATCGGCCCAGAAGCCCCTGCCTCGCCGATGCCGTAAACACCCGCATCGGTTTCAACCTTTACAAGGGACTGACCCAGTTGGTCTTTCAGCTGCATGGCTTTCACATCTGTAACCCGCACCCGGTTTTTCTCGGATTCCGAAAGTGCTTCTAAGGTCGTCATAGAAGTTTCTTTACCCCCTAAACATATTAACCTTTGGTACAAGTTGGTGAGGATATTGAGTTTATTGGTTCATTCAAAGGAATAATGCGTAAAATTTTCTCTCCGTTCCGAGAGTCTTTAATCTGACGTATTACCCTATGCTTCACATTTCACTCCCAGTCTCTGATCAGAGAGTGTCTCAACAGCCGCAAACTAACACCATTGATTATTAAGACTGAACTATATGCCGCGCGAGAACCTCCTCATTCAACTCAGCTCCTAGCCCCGGTGCCGTTGGTGGGGCAACGTAGCCGTTGTCAAACACTATAGGCTCCTGAAAAATGTCGGCATGGAGAGTGGTCCGATTAAACTCCAGTATCAAGAAGTTTGGACTGCATGTTGCCACCTGAACGGCGGCAGCTGCTGCAACGGGCCCACAGTACATGTGGGGTGCAATGCTTGCATAATGTGCCTCCGCCATGCTGGCAATCTTCTTAGACTCCAGAATACCTCCGCAGTGACCCACATCTAGTTGTATAATCTGTGCTGCTTGTTTCTGAAAGACCTCGACAAACTCGTATTTGGTCAGCAGGCGTTCGCCGGTTGCAATCGGAATACTGGTATGCGATGCCACTCGCGCCATCTCATCAACGTTTTCCAATGACACCGGTTCCTCAAACCAGAAAGGATAGTATGGTTCTAGCATCTGTGCAATCCGAATTGCACTGGAAGTCGTCAATTGTCCATGGGTGCCCAGTCCAACTTCCACCTCATAACCGACCGCATCTCGGATGCACCTAAAAATTTCGCCTACATGTGCGATATCTTTCAACGGAATATCCCGCGGCGCGGGAAAGATTGGGAACGGATCAAACTTCATTGCGGTGTTGCCCTTTTCCATCAATTCAGCGGCAATTTCGCCTGCCTTCTCGGGGTTCTCCCATATCCCCCCGTGCGGCATGTAGGCATAAGCCCTCAATTTTTCATGATATTGACCACCGAGCAGATTATAGACAGGTTGATTTAGGGCTTTACCCACGATGTCCCAACACGCCATCTCAATCGCACTTAAGGCCGGCGTCAGAGCCAACCCGGGGTGCCTGAAATCGTGATCAGTCGCATAGATTTTTTGCCACAACAATTCGATTTTGAACGGGTCAGCACCAATGACAAACTGTGTTGCCAAATCCTTGATTAGCTCAATCGACGATTTTTCTCTACCAGTCTGACCGGTTGACCATTCTCCAATTCCCTCAATGCCTTCATCGGTAATCAGTTTTACGAACAGCCAGCGGCGTCCGCCTTGATAGGGGGGAATGTTCTCGACCAGAAATGTCTGTACATCAACAATTTTCATCCGTTAGTCTCCTTCTTTTATTTTTCTAAGGACTTACGCAGTTGAAGGCTCAAAGCCTTGTCGCCCGGCGATTTATCGCCACTGGACACCATTGCTAACGCCCAATGAATCGGGCAACTCCAGCAGAGACTCCATAAGGAGGCCGCGGGGCATAACAATCGGTGTTCCCTATTGAAGGGCGTAACTCCTAATAAAGAATTTCTTTTTCCATCGCGGGTGATTTTTCCATTATACGCGTTATCAATTCGTTGTCAACAATAAAACTGTGGGCTTGCGGCTGCGATCGAGCCAAACTTTTGCTTGATTTAGACTGAACTTAGTGTTACACTGAAGTGTATGCTTGCTAAAGTGGGAGGCGCGTAAATGTAGATGAATTCGGTTGTTGATGCAACGAATCAACTCGTCACTAGTCAGCCCCTAATTTAGGTATAACAAAGCAGTTGGACTTTTCAAACATCTCAATTTAAGGAGAAATTCTATGGCACTGAACAATCCAATTCTAGATGCAACGCTTAACAGTATTAGTCTCGAAGAGATTAAGAAAGAAATGGGGCCACCCCCTTGGTCTCATTCGGTTGTCCTCGCCGACCATGTGGCAGGTGTAGTCATTTATCAAAATTCGGGTCAAATCAATGATAATCATTGCCACAACTACGACGAATGGTGGGTTGTACTTGAAGGGGAGATTGATTGGATCATCGAAGGGCGTGAAGATCAACCGGTTCACGCGAAGGCGGGGGATTTCGTCTATGTACCCGCAATGACCTTTCATCACATCTTTCCCAAGGGCGGTAAACCATCTGTGCGCTTAGGCGTCGCGCTTCCCGGGACGGGAGGTCATCTGCACGAGAGACCGGACCGGAAGGTAAAGGTCACGATTGAGTAGGGGTGGGGCACTCTGTAGGAACACCGCGCCTGTGCTAGGACACTCGGATTTTCACAGGTAGTCTGCAATGGCGGCAATTTGAGCATCAGTAGCCTTGATTAAGTCTTGGGCGTTAAGTTCCAGACCCGCCGCGGGATCGCCACTGCTGATATTAACTTTTTGGCATCGTGCAATCGCTTCATCAAAGATAACGGGCACACTATCATGCAGGCCCAACGGTGCAACGGCACCTTGGACGCAGCCCGTCACAGACAAAATCTCCTCCGCTGTAGCAAAGCTCAATCGTCTCCACTCCTTGGGGACGTAGGCACGGACAGCCTTCGGATTGACGCGTGAATAGCCCAGCACACACGCCATGACATAGTGCTCATCTTTGTCCCGGAGCAGGAGGGATTTGACCATTTCGTCTTTGGACACGCCGCGTTGGGCTGCCGCTTCCTCAACGGTGAAAACGGGTTCACTGTGCCGTAACAATCGATACGAGATTTTGTGTGCATCAAGTATGTCGGTGATTTTTGTTTTAATGGTTGTCATTCGGTCCCATGGTATGTGTGAACTTGCAGGTAAGGAAAAAATGGGGGAGATATTTTTAGCCGAGCAATAAACGAAGGTTGTCGGGCGATGCCGTTACTTAGTCTGTCCCGCGGCAGACAACGCCTTCGCACTGAGGCCGAGCACAGACAAGAACCCCTCTGAATCCGCGTGGTTGAAGTCGCCAATCGCTTCCATTGAGGAGGTCTCCTCCGAATAGAGCGAATGCGTTACACCGACAGCAGAGTGGAATGCGATATTTCCCTTATACAGTGCAACGGTAATATCTCCAGAAGCCATGCGAGTGAAAGGCTCAATGGAAGCGAGCATCGATTGGGTGGCAGTATCGAACCAGTAGCCTTGATAGATTTGTTCAGCTACAACCCCTGACACCTGATCAAAAACACGCCGCGATCGTCGATCCAAGATGAGTTGAAGCAGGAACTCGTAACACCGGCCAAGCAGTTCCATCCCCGGCGATTCATAAACCCCTCGGCTCTTAATTCCAACGAACCGATTTTCGACAGTGTGGATTCCGATGCCAACACCGTTTCTTCCGGCGATGCGATTGGCTTCTGCGAGGGCCTGGAAGGGAATCACCGGACTCCCGTTGACCTCCAGTGGTATCCCTCTATCAAAGGTGACCGTGAAGTGTTCAATCTCATCGGAGGCGTCCTTGGGGTGAACGCCCATGCCTGGTGTAATAAAGCCGGCAGGCGTTTTGAGAGATTCTAATCTGCCCGCCTCATGGGTTAAACCGAGCATATTTGCATCGGTGGAGTACGGTTTTTCATGGGTCGCTCGAATCGGCAGGCCGTGTGCATTACAAAAGTCGATCATCTCTCTCCTGCCGCCAAACTGTTCAAGGAATGCTGGATCGCGCCACGGAGCATAAACCTCAAAATCGGGATTCAACATATTGGTTGCAATCTGAAACCGCACCTGATCGTTGCCTCGACCGGTGCAGCCGTGTCCCAATATATTGATACTCCGCATCTCCATTTCGGGCAGGAGTGCCTCTACAGTGATATGTCGAGCGATCCCGGTCGTATTCCAGTATCCCCCTTCATATTTCGCTTGGGATTGGATGACCTTGATCCCCGCCATTGCCAGTTCATCCTTTGCATCGACGATAACCGCCTCTTGTGCACCACATGCAAGCATTCGTTCACAAATTTCGTTCATGTTTTTTTCATCGGGCTGCCCGAGATCTGCCGTGAAGCAGACCACATTAACCCCATTATTAACTAGCCACTGTGTGATGGTACAGCTATCAAGCCCACCTGAGACCGCTGCTCCAACAGTTTTGCCTTTTAACTGATTAACCGTCATCCTTATCTCCTTATGTTACGTTCTATCTTTAATTTTACACTAATTCTGCTTTGGAATAAAGCCCGAAATTTTTGGGCTTGAGGTGCATTTCCCGAACTTCTATAATTGACTATTTCCAATACCTATTTGGAAGCTGTTTACATACTATAGGTGGTATAACGAATGAAAAAAAGTGCCTTAATAGCCCTATTTCTGACCATGTTCTTGGTCATGCTTGGCTTAGGTGTCATCCTCCCACATCTGGCGTATTACGCGGAGGAGTTGGGGGCAAGTGCCTCACAGATTGGATTCCTGATAAGTATCTATTCAGCGATGAAATTAATTTTTGCGCCAGTGTGGGGGCGTCTCTCAGATCAATATGGTCGGAGGCCTGCAATCCTGATAGGGCTTGTTGGTAATGCAGGTGCGCTGGTTCTGTTTGGTGCAGTGCAGAGTTTGCCTTGGCTATTCATCGCGCGTGGTTTATCCGGCGTGTTTTCTGCAGCTATCCTGCCAACGGTAATGGCTTACGTTGCGGATGTCACGGCAGAGGAGGACCGGGGGAAAGGAATGGGCCTGATGGGTGCTGCGATGGGGTTAGGTTTTATTGCGGGCCCCGGCATCGGTGGGATTATCGGCAACCACAGTCTACCATTTTTCCTCGCCGGTGGGTTGTCCTTAGCCACTTTCTGCTTTGCCTTACGCTTTTTGCCGGAATCTCTCAAACTCACCGGACTTCCCGATACGCGGGAAGCAATTATCTCTCCTTGGTCAGCGATGAATCACCCTCTGACACCGCTCTTTCTCGTTGCTTTTTTCTCAGCGTTTACCTTTTCAGGATTGGAGACGATTCTTCCATTATCTATCAAAGATCGACTGAACTACGGTGCAAAAGAGCTAGGGGGGATGTTAGTCATTATGGGGACATTGATTGCCTTACTACAGGGTAGTGTTTTAGGAAAACTGATTAACGTTTTTGGGGAGTTCAAACTGATTATCATCGGGTTGCTGCTTAACGCTGTGGGACTGGCCCTACTCCCTTGGCCCAAAGCATTGGCGATGCTCACCCTTTACCTGTCAATTGCTGGAATCGGCAATCAACTTATCCGCCCGACAAATGCCTCGTGGATTTCTAAGCAAACCAAATTTGGTCAAGGTGCCACAATCGGCGTGATGGACGCTTTTCTTAGCCTCGGCCGGGTATTGGGACCTCCTTTTGCTGGGGAACTGTATACGCCTGAAACCTTCCAAATCTTCTGCTGGATCTCCGCAGGCATCCTCCTTGCGGTAGCTGCCTGTCTGTTTTATCCATTGCGACGGATTGGTCAGTGAGCAAGATTTCAGAGGGGAGCTACTGAGACAATTCCGATAGTTATTCCCTACGGATTCCTTATGGAGTCTCTGCTGGAGTTGCCCGATTTATCGGGCGTTGGCAATGGTGCCCAGTGGCGATAAATCGCCGGGCGACAAGGCTTTGAGCCTTCAACTGCGTAAGCCCTAAAGAAAATAAAAGATTTGGCGCACAATGGGGTGGCTTTATTTGCGGGGTGTATCGGGAGATGGAACAATCTTGTATACAATCTCGCCGGGCTTAATATAGCTAAGCCGTCGTGCCAATCGCTCTTTCGTGAGTTCATCCGTCTCCAATTTTTCCACCCGAATTTTCAGACGATCTCGTTCACGCTCGAGTGCTGCTAACTCTTCCAAAGAACGTCGTTTGATTTGGCGGGCTTCCTGCCAATTCTGAAACCCTTCTACAAATCGATATAGACTAATCAGTAGCATAAAAATCGCGAGAATAGATAGACAAGGTTGGAGAAATCGCATGATATGGTTCCTGCACTCTATTTATTTAAATTGACATTTTTAATCTATCGGCGGGCCGTATTTCTGGGTTAGCATCTCAACAACAACCGGCGGCACCATTTCTAACAGCTTTTCATTACTCACTTTGAGCCCTCCCATCTGTGCCACCTGCATGACCAGTGTTGAACTTAAATGGGCATACTTAGTATTTGCCATCATAAACAGCGTATCCACCTGTGGCGCGATTTGGCGATTCATCAGTGACATCTGAAACTCGTTTTCAAAATCCGAGAATGCTCGCAGCCCTCGAATGATTGCGGAGGCACCGCGCTCCTGTGCATATTGTGCCGTGAGTCCTGAATACTGGTCAATGGTGACGTGCGGATAAGGTTGGATGACACCTTCCAACATTTCAATCCGTTCTGCCAATGTGAAACGCGTCTTCTTGGTGGGATTAATGCCGATTAACACAGTCAACTCATCGAAAACAGTGAGCGCGGAAACTCGATCTATCAGATCCACATGACCATTGGTGAGCGGATCAAAGCTGCCAGGGTAAACGGCAATTCTTTTTGGCAAGAATATCTTTCCTTTCTTACATAAGCTCCATTCAACGATGCTCAGTCAATGCCTTTACTTTATGAATCTTAACACACCATTGTCTCCTCCGTCAACCCCAAAATCTGTTTAATTCATGACCGAACGGCCTCCTTATGGAGTCTCTGCTGGAGTTGCCAGATTCATCGAGCGTTGGCAACGGTGTCAGGGGGTGATAAATCACCGGGCGACAAGGCTTTGAGCCTTCAACTGCGTAAGTCCTATTCCTTTTTATTTAAATGAGCCACGATTTTTTTTGACTTTTTTGTCGAAAATGTTATCATTTTAACGCAAGTTGCTAGGGCGCGTTGATATTTGACAAATTGAACTTATCTCTGTTCCGAGAGTATTTTGGGCAGGCACAGGACCTGCTCCTACATTGGGTCAATGTGTGTAGGGGCAACCCTTGTGAGTGCCTTGCTCTAGGTCAATTTTCCAAAATCGACAGTTCTGTGTCGAGCTATGAATATAGACCTATTGCCCGACCCATAACCCCTCAGTGCCCCTAATCGCATCAACGAAATCGGGACAGATTTATCGAGAAAAAAGAAAAGCCGTTGAGCCTTTTTTAATTCTTGCGGAGATTACGACATATTGCTTTGAGGGTCGGACTAGGACGCCTGACTTACTATCGGAGGGGAGATAAAAAACCCGCCTGATGAGAATAGGCAGCAACTTAGGTTATTAAATGACCAGATGATGGTTGGAAGGAAAATAGATGACAGGTCCATTAAAAGGAATACGGGTTTTAGATCTCACGCGCATTTTAGCAGGCCCCTACGCGACAATGATCTTGCGGGACCTTGGCGCGGAGGTAGTTAAGATCGAGCAGCCGGGGAGCGGAGATGAGGCAAGGGATTTCGGTCCCTTCAAGAACGACTTCAGCCTCTACTTTATGAGCGTCAATCGAGGAAAAAAAAGTGTTACTTTGAACCTGAAGGCTCCACGTGGTAAGGAGCTCTTCCTAAAATTGGTCAAGCAATCGGACATCCTTGTCGAGAATTTTCGACCTGGGACAATGGAAAAACTTGGCTTGGATTACGAGTCGCTCAAGACACACCACCCGTCTCTGCTCTATGCCGCCTGTTCAGGGTTTGGCCAGACGGGCCCGTATGCAATGCGGGGGGCATACGACATGATTATTCAAGGAATGGGAGGAATCATCAGTATAACCGGCGAGCCGGATCGTCCACCCGTGCGTGTGGGGACTTCGATTGGTGATATAACGTCGGCGTTGTTTACCGCTATCGGGATTCTCTCCGCCCTTAGGCATCGCGATCAAACTAGTAAAGGACAACTTATTGACGTTGGGATGCTAGATTGTCAGGTAGCAATCTTGGAAAACGCAATGGTTCGCTATTTCTCCACCGGCGACATTCCACGCCCGTTGGGTAGACGGCATCCGGCAATAACGCCGTTTGAGATTTTTGAGTCCGCCGATGGCTATGTGGTAATCGCAATCGGAAACAATGAGCTGTGGCGGAAGTTTTGTGAACATGTCAATCGTCCCGAGCTGATTAACGATGAGCGGTTCCATACAAATGCGCTGCGCACCGAGAATCATGAATCCCTTTTTCCAATTCTCGCTGAAATCATGCGCGGCCGCACGACTGAGGCGTGGGTTGAAGCGTTGGAGGCGATTGGTGTGCCGTGTGGTCCGGTAAATACCGTTGATAAGGTGGCAAACGACCCTCAAGTGCTGGCACGAGATATGATCGCTGAAGTCAAGCATGACACAACCGGCACCGTTCAGATTCCGGGGATGCCGATCAAACTTTCAGAGACACCGGGTCAAATTGATGTCCCCGCGCCACACCTTGGTGAGCATACATCGGAGGTTTTGACCGGCTTGTTGGGGTTAGGAATGGAAGAGGTTAATGAATTGAAAAAGGATGGGGTTGTATAAAACGTGGAGGCGGCTCTTCTATGAATACTTCTACATTTGGTTTTGGGTTTTTGGCTGCAGCATTATCGGCGGAAGTTGATACGTTACCGGGAACAAATCCTTTAACGATGGGTGGCGATCTCGCCGCCCAAATGGTAATGAGTTTGGACAAATTTGTGGCGCAAGCAGTGGCGGATTCTGTCGAATCGCGGCAACAACTGTGGCAGCGAGATTATCACTCACACGAGGCTTATACTGCCTCAATTGCGTCAAATCGTGAACGTTTCAAACAGTATATCGGCTGCGTGGATGAAAGGACACCGATTGATGCCCTCCACTATATTGCAACAACGGCACAGGCAGCTGAAATTGCAAAAGCAGAAAGCTATACTGTGTACGCCGTGGGGTGGTCCGTATTCAACGGTGTGGATGGAGAAGGACTCCTGCTAGAACCGGCTGGTGAGCCTGTTGCTCAAGTAATCGCCCTCCCCGATGCGGACTGGACGCCGGAGATGCTTGTGGGGTTAGCGGACGGGATACCGCAGGAGGCACAGTTTGCCCGCCGCTTGGTTGAACAGGGCTGCCGGGTTGTCGTGCCTACGTTGATAGATCGAGATGATAGATGGTCGGGCAATCCGAAAATCGGTCGCATGACCAACCAACCTCACCGTGAATTTATCTATCGTATGGCGTTTGAATTGGGACGACACATCATCGGCTACGAAGTGCAGAAGATCTTGGCGTTGGTGGATTGGATGAGCCGCCAGGAAAACCATCCGCCAATTGGAGTCATCGGCTACGGCGAAGGGGGGTTGCTGGCACTTTACAGTACCGCTGTGGACACACGAATCGACGCAGCGGGCGTCAGCGGCTATTTTCAGGGGCGTGAGGAGGTTTGGAAAGAACCGATTTATCGAAATATCTGGGCACTGTTACAAGAATTTGGCGATGCAGAAATAGCGAGTCTCATCTCACCGCGAGCCCTGATTGTTGAAGCCAGTCGGGGTGTTGAGATCGATGGGCCTCCGCCGGTACGTGATGGACGTGCCGGTGCTGCGCCGGGGAGATTAGTTTCGCCTCCAATGGAATCTGTGAGGACAGAATTTGATCGGGCTCATGCGGTGTATGAGCAATTAGGGGTTGGGCAGAATCTCATCCTTGTGGTATCGGACGATGGTGTCGGTTCGTCCGGATCAGATGCTGCGCTGACGAGTTTCCTTAACGCACTCGGTCAAGATCGGCCGCTTACCCCATCGAGGACACTACCACAGGACACCCGCCCAGCATTTTCGCCTGAAATACGGCAACATCGACAGTTTCACCAGCTGATTGCGTTTACACAAGATGCGCTACGTCAAGCGGCATCTCGGCGTGAGGCACTTTGGTCAAAAGCAGACCGATCGTCAATTGAACGGTGGCAGGAAACCTGTCAAGACTATCGTAATTATCTCTGGGATGAGGTTATCGGCAGATGCCCACTAGCGAGTGTTCCAGCCAATCCCCGGACTCGACTGATTCACGATGAGCCGGGCTTTAAGGGGTATGAAGTTGTCCTTGACATTTGGGAGGAGACGTCTGCGTACGGCATCCTACTAGTTCCCAAGGGGATGAAGCCGAACGAGCGTCGCCCGGTAGTGGTCTGTCAGCACGGGTTGGAGGGTCGCTCGCAGGAGGTAGTCGATCCCACAATCGAATCCCCGTATAACGCCTACGGTGCTGATTTAGCAAATCGAGGGTTCGTGATCTACGCGCCGCAAAACCCCTACATCGGTCAGGACGATTTCCGCGTCATCCAGCGCAAAGCGAATCCGGTCAAGTGGTCGCTTTTTTCGCTAATTACCCGCCAGCACGAGCGAACACTTGAGTGGCTTGCGGAACAACCTTTTGTGGACGCTGAACGGATTGGATTCTACGGGCTCTCCTACGGCGGCAAGACCGCTATGCGCGTGCCTGCACTTCTCGACGGGTACGCCTTATCTATCTGCTCAGCAGATTTCAATGAGTGGATTGTCAAAAATGCGACCTACGATTCTCGCTATAGCTATATGTTTACCGGCGAATATGAGATGCCCGAGTTCAATCTCGGCAACACTTTCAACTACGCGGAGATGGCATGGCTGATTGCGCCCCGACCATTTATGGTCGAGCGCGGCCATCACGACGGTGTTGCCCCGGACGAATGGGTTGCTTACGAATACGCAAGCGTCAGACACTTGTATGCCAATCTCGGCATCTCCAATCGGACAGAGATTGAGTTCTTTAACAGTGGACACGAGATTAACGGTCAAGGGACGTTTCGCTTTCTGCATCATCACTTGAATTTGCCAGAGCCGCATCCTTCCTAAAAACTGCACTCGCCCGGCATCTCAATCCCATATTCAGGCATCGCTTTGCTTTTTTTGTTGATTTTTAACAAATGTTATGGTAAAATTAACCCGTTGAAGCAATTTTAAGCCATAATAAAGGAGAATTAACAACATGGAATTAAGTAAGGAGAAGCAGAAAGCGATAGATCTTGCAATCTCTCAAATTGAGAGGCAGCACGGCAAAGGCGCAATTATGCGGCTTGATAGCGATGAAGTGATTCCTGTTGCGGTTGTCCCGACAGGTTCGCTGACATTAGACATTGCGTTGGGGGTTGGCGGCGTTCCCCGTGGACGAATTGTTGAGATTTTTGGTCATGAAGCTAGCGGTAAAACCACGCTCGCGCTTCATATCATTGCAGAAGCACAGAAGCAGGATGGTGTGGCAGCGTTTGTTGATGTTGAACATGCGCTAGACCCACTGTATGCCAAACAGATTGGTGTCAACATGGAAAACCTCCTGATTTCCCAACCGGACACCGGAGAACAGGCGTTAGGCATTGTTGAGACCTTAATCCGTAGTGGAGCTGTTGATGTTGTGGTTGTTGATTCCGTCGCGGCCCTCACCCCTCAAGCGGAGATCGAGGGCAATATGGAGGATGCTCATGTTGGACTGTTGCCACGTTTGATGTCCAAAGCTTTGCGTAAACTGTCCAGCGTCACAAACAAGTCCAAAACCTGTGTGATTTTCATCAACCAGATTCGACAGAAAATTGGTGTCATGTTTGGGAATCCAGAAACGACACCCGGTGGATTGGCACTCAAATTTCACGCCTCGGTTCGGTTGGATATACGCCGGGCAGACCGTCTGAAAAATGGAGAAGAAATAGTCGGAAACCGCATCCGTGTCAAGGTCGCCAAAAATAAGGTCGCCCCCCCATTCCGCCAAGCTGAATTCGACGTTATCTTCGGCAGAGGCATCTGTAAAATCAGCGAGATTTTGGATGTGGGTGTAAAGGCAGGAATTGTTCAGAAACGTGGTCCTTGGTTTTCCTATAACGATGAACGGCTTGGACAGGGTAAGAGCAATGCTAAAAATTTTCTAGTGGAACACCCTGAAATTGCTGCCGAGATCGGTGCCAAGGTTCGTGCGAATCTCGGCATTCAACCCCTGTCTGGCCCTGCCTCGCTGTCAGAATCAGAAACTGATACCGTGGCTGAGCACGACGAAGAAAACGAAACAAATCTCCAATAGCCACTAAGGTCATTTAATTCTTCGGGCGGGGCAAGATGCCCCGCCTGCGACCGAGGGGCAATTTTCCGCCTACCCGTCAAAATCGGTCAAAAAACGGGAAACTAAATGACCCTATAGTTGTTCCCTTGACGCTTGAGGGTAAATATTTCAAATGTTATTAGGAGTTACGCACTTGAGTTTGTCGTAACGCCATTCAACTCGTATCACGATAGGCCATAAATCGCTAGACAGCAGTAGACATACTCCGTAGGTCGGGATCTTGCCCGATCCTCTGGTCCGGTGCGATCCCGGCAGGTAGCCTGTAGGTCGAGATTCATATCTCGGCTACTCAAATATCAACAGAATCTAGAAAACTTTAAGGGCAAAAAAACACCGTTATCAAAAACCCTTTAGGTCTAAAACCCAAACATTCATTTACATTTGGGGGTCCCCCTCTGCTTTCACATTGGTTTTTCTTGTTTTCAAAAACCTTTGGGTGTATAATTGACCTACGGCTATACTTTCTGCCGAAAATGGTCATCAGGGAAAACCTTGGCGATTTTCCCATACTGCTACAGCAGTGTGTTGCAGGAGATATGGCTGTCCGAAGGGGTTCCGATAAATCGGGCTCTGCCTATTAGGTTTTGCCTAACAGGCGGGGCGTTGTCCATTGCAGCAACGGTTGTCAGACGGGCAAAGACTCGGTATCCGTATTGATAGCATAATTCTACACCGAAAGGAGCGGGTAGGCATCCCAATACTTTAGGTATGGGAGTACGTCAAAAAACGAAGGGAGCACTCTCTGTACGGAGACTTACGACAATTTTATGGGAAAACTTATTGGTGTGGATATTGGCGGCACTTTCACCGATATTGTCGTTTTAGATGAAAACCAAAAGCATCTACAGATTGGAAAGGCTTCAGCCACGCCACGTGAGCCATCTATCGGTTTAATCACTGGTCTAGATGGGCTTGAGGTTTCCTATCCTGACATCGAATTGGTTATTCACGGCACCACCGTGGCGACCAACGCCATCTTGGAACGTAAAGGTGTACGCTGCGGTCTAATTGCTACACGCGGTTTTCGGGATATCCTAGAGCTAAGGCGTCGCGATCGGCCGCACCTTTATGGTCTTACCGGATCATATGAACCTTTAATTCCACGAGATCGGCGCAAAGAGGTTTCCGAACGTATCTCAGCAGAAGGCGAGATCCTCGTCCCATTAATAGAGGAGGAGGTTATCGCGGCTGCTGAAGAACTAGTTGCGGCCGGCGTCGAAGCCATCGTCATCAGTTTTTTGAACGCTTACATCAATCCCGCCAATGAGCACGACGCCAAAGCTCTTCTCGAAACACGCTTCCCGGATCTTTATATTGTTGCTTCAGCAGATATCCTTCCCCTCTTTCGTGAATTTGAACGCACTAGCACTGCTACTGTGAATGCCTACGTGCAGCCGATAGTAAGTCGCTACTTGGCTCGGCTTGAACAACGCCTAGAAGAACACGGTTACAGTGGGAATCTTCTCATCATGCAGTCCAACGGCGGGATGATGTCGGTAGAAGCCGCGCGAGACTTTTCGGTAAACACCGTCCTATCGGGGCCCGCAGCCGGGGTCATCGCTGCCACCAAGATTGCCGCAGAAAGCGGTTTTCAGAACCTAATCGGTTACGATATGGGGGGGACGAGTCTCGATGTGTCCCTAGTCACAGAGGGCAAACCGGTGGTTTCAAACGGGATAGAGCCGGAGTTTGGTATTCCAATCATGGTGTCGATGATTGATATTCATACCATCGGCGCAGGCGGCGGTAGTATCGCTTGGATTGATGAGGGCGGTCTTCTCCAGGTAGGACCCAATAGTGCTGGTGCTAAACCGGGTCCCATCTGTTATGGGTTAGGTGGTACTGAACCGACAGTCACCGATGCGAACGTGATTCTGGGGCGAATCAACCCGGACTATCCCATCGCTAGAGCAACCGATTTTTCGTTTGACCTTGATACCGCCCGATCTGTTCTCAGTGAGAGGCTTGGGAAACCACTTGGCCTCTCCTTAGAAGAAGCAGCACTGGCAATTCTTACCATCGCAAACAACCGAATCGCCGGTAGCATCCGGCGCATCTCCATTGACCGTGGACATGATCCACGAGATTTTGTTCTCTTCTCCTTCGGTGGCGGCGGCCCATTAATGGTCAGTTTCCTTCTACAGGAGCTTGGTGTTTCACAGGCACTTGTCCCCTACTACCCCGGCCTCGCCTCCGCCTGGGGGTGTGTCATTGCCGACCTCCAGCACGACTTCGTGACCATGATTAACCGTCGCCTCCCTGAACTGGACCCAACCGATGCAGAGAGAATCTTTGCTGAACACCTCGCACAGGGAGAGGGGCTAATCGAGAACGAACAGATTCCCCTGACACAGGTAAGTATTTTGCGGGAAGCGGAGATTTCGTATGAGGGGCAAACCCATGTCATACGGACGCCGCTCCCGGCGGGCCCCGTGTCTCCCGCCGTTATCGCAGAAAGCTTTCGCCGCGCCTATCTTCGGCAATACGGGCAAGTTGATGAAACATTTAGTGGATTAGAAACGCTGCTGGAAAGCATCCCAATCCGCCTGCTAAATCTTCGTACCTCTGTGGTTGGTGTACGCCCAGATCTGTCCCTGAAAGACTTCATTTCCAACCCCAAAACCACATTGCAAGACGCACAGAAAGGTGTCAGACCTGTCTATGTGGAAGATCGGTTTGTGGCATGTCCCATCTACAATCGCTCACTCCTCCCGTGGGGCAGCAATTTCTCCGGCCCTGTCGTCATCGAGCAGCCGGACACGACCATTTGGATTGAACCTTGGGTTCGTGTCCACGTGGAGGAAGGTGGAAATCTTTTTCTCAGTATGAAGTAGTTAGAATCTATAGATATTTTAGGACTTACGCGCTTCAGTTCTAAAAGTAGCAGAGCTTTCGCGCTGTCATTGCCCGATTCATCAGGGGCTGCGGCGATAAATCACCGAACTACAGGTCCAAGCCTCTCGGAACCGGAGGCTTTGAGTGTTCAACGGCGTAAGCCCTATATTTAATCAAATCTTGCCATCAAAGCCCATTTCCTCAGTTTAACTCCTTTTTGTCGTCCTCTCCTCCTTCCATCCTATCAAAAAACTTGTATTTCTAGCGAAAATATGCTACGATTGCTTGTACAGAATGGAGATGCCGGTTCTGTTTCTGCCCAAAGCGGGAAGATTACAGAAAACACTCGGACTATAACGCAACGTTCCGGGCGGATTGAGCCGGGACTATAGCGCGCTAGTTCTAGGTATCTTCTACGATTCCGTAAGGGTTGGAACGCTTCTTAGTCCCAATCTATCGGGAACGCAACGATATTGGGATCTGCGTTTCCTACCATTCCACCACACCTCAAGTAGGAATGGGGCATCATCCATATCTTCCGCTCAGACGAGGGAGTATATCAATTTTCAAATTAAGGTAGGAGGTTCTACATTATGGCAGACTACGCCCACCCAGAAGTGTTAGTAACCACCGACTGGGTTGCCGAGCATGGTGGCGACGCGGGCATCCGTTTATTAGAAGTTGATGTGGATACAGCGGCTTACGATGAAGGACACATCAGCGGTGCTGTCGGCCTCAATTGGCAAACCCAGTTGTGTGACCAAGTGCGGCGCGATATTTTAACAAAAGATCAGTTCGAGCAATTGTGCCAGGATTCTGGCATCAGTAACGATACCACAATAATCTTCTATGGGGACAATAACAATTGGTTTGCTACTTATGCCCTGTGGCAATTCCGGTACTATGGGCATGATGAAAGCAAGCTGAAAGTGATGAATGGTGGCCGTCAGAAGTGGATTGATGAGGGTCGTGAGTTAGTCACGGATACACCTTCTCCTGCTGCCACCGACTACAAAGCTAAATTTCCCGATGACAATGTGCGGGCGACAAAAGATCATGTCTTGCCAACGCTCGATCAGGGAGTGGTCAACCTTGTGGATGTCCGTTCCCCGGCTGAGTTTTCCGGTGAGATTATCGCGCCTCCGGGGTTGCCTGAAACGGCCCAACGTCCGGGACGCATTCCGGGCGCAGCAAATATTCCGTGGGCAACCGCAGTCGCCGAGGACGGGACCTTCAAATCCTACGACGAGTTGAAGGAAATCTACGAAGGTGCGGGGGTAGATTCGGACAAAGAGACGGTTGCTTACTGCCGTATTGGAGAACGCTCCTCGCACACATGGTTTGCGCTGAAGTACCTTTTGGGTTACGAAAAGGTACGCAACTACGATGGCAGCTGGACAGAGTGGGGCAATCTTGTCGGCGCACCTATCGCAAAGGGGTAGCTAATAATAATACGGAGCTAGTAGGGACACAAATTTGCGTCTCTACTACTCTAATCCATAGAGAGCTAGGGAATTAATTGATTGACAGTGCAGAGCAGATTACACCACAATGGTTGACGACGCGATTCCAACAGAACGGGCACCTTTCACAGCACGCCGTAACTGATATACAGCTTGGCGAGACATTTGAATCAACCGCTGCCTTTTTTACACGGTTGAAAGTGAACTATTCCACTGAATCAGAAAATCAGCTGCATACCGATCTAATCTTCAAGAATTATAAGGCTGGTTGGTTTGGGGGCGGTGTTGCTGAATCGGTCTTCTTCAACGAAATCGCTGCCCAGATGCCCGATCCACCGGTTTTCCAATGCTACGACTTCGACTATAACCGTAATGCCCGTCAATGTTATCTCATCTTTGAAGATGCTACTGCGACCCACAACGAAACCCCTCCCAAAGCGGAAGGGTTCACCATCGCTCTCTACAAACAGATTATTGATGAATTGTTGAAGTTCCATACGCAATGGTGGGAGCATCCGCGAATTTCACAAGCCGATTTTCTGCGAGGAAAAGGAGGCCCGCTCCGTATGGCGGATGCCGCCACACCCGAAATTATACGGACCTATTGCGACTATTGGAGAGAGACGCTGCTTCCTCAATTTGCTGACAAGGCTCAGGACAAATTCCCACAAGAGATGTTTGATTTTGCACATCACGCCATCAACGGTTGGCAACGTTTATATGCCGCACGCATCAAAGATAACGAGGCTTTGACATTTCTACACGGTGACCTGCATAATTGGAATCTCTTTTATCCGAAAAAGCCGGAAACAGATGGGCTTTATTTTTTCGATTGGGAAACCTATAAACGAGGGATTGGACCGTATGATCTCTGTTACTTAGTCGGAGGGGGGGCTCCACAACGACGGCGCGGCATCGAGAAGGATCTGTTGCGGTACTATTACAATGGCCTGGTCAATGGCGGTGTTTCAGGCTATAGCTGGGAAGATTGTGTCTATGACTACCGGCTCTCGGTGGTTGCCACCCTCTTTCCTCCGATTGGTTGGCAAAGCTCGTACCGATTCAAACTTCGGCAAATTCAGTTTCAGGATTGGAATTGTCAGGAATTACTCGACTAATCTCTCTACTCTGCTGCACTCAGAGATGAGTGCCATATTGGAGTCAAATATGCCTAGATTTGTTTCCGCTCATATCATTGCCTGCATGACACGACAAGACGTGGAAAGGCTCGTCAAGCGATTTATTGAAGAGGAGAGCGACGGCGTCAAGAGCTTAAAAGTGCAGTGTGACACAGTCCTCGGTCGAATGGTCTGCGAATGGGATGCACCCGATCGAAATACCCTTATAGAATGGCTGAAAAAGCGTCATGTACATATTCGCGGCGGTGGGGAGTGGGTAATGCGTGTGCAGCTCGAAACGGTAGACAACGAAGTTGCTAGGCTGTAACAGTAAGGGAACCACAAGTGTCAAAAACCGGTGTGATGTGAGGGCTAAACAGCGCATCTCGTCTCACGAATAAGGAATTTCATCGTGCACTACCTTACGCGTCAAATTGCATTTGAAGCCTCGCACTACTATCGTATTCCTGAACTCAGCGATGCAGAGAATTACGCCCTGTTTGGAGCAATCTCCAATCCAAATAGCCATGGTCACAACTATGTCTTAGAAGCAACAGTTAAAGGGAGACTTAACCCCGAGCACGGGATGGTCATCAATATCACAGATCTGGACCGGGTTCTCAGGGCGGAAGTTGTTGGCTACTACGATCACAAGCACATCAACGTACAACACCCTACCTTCGCGAGCAACCCACATCTGCAACCTTCAAGCGAGAATATAGCGATTCAAATTTGGTATGCGATTGAACCGCATCTGAAAGGGACAATCCTACATCGAATCAGGTTGTATGAGGATTCAACCCTGTTTGCTGACTATTATGGAGAGGGGCAAATGGTCTATCTCACGAAAGTCTACGAATTCAGTGCATCACACCGATTGCACAGTCCGCAACTCAGCGATGCAGAAAACCAAGAAATCTTCGGAAAGTGTAACAATTTCTACGGTCATGGGCATAACTACGCACTTGAAGTAACAATAAAAGGTGAGGTGGATCCCAGAACCGGCATGGTTGCCGATCTATCTCATCTTGATGAAACGATTCAGAAGCAGGTCTACGAACGATTTGATCATAAGCATCTTAACTTGGACACGCCTGAGTTTGAGAATCTCAACCCAACCTCTGAGAACTTTGTAAAGGTGCTCTGGGAAATTATTGAACCGAATTTGAAGCCAATTCAGTTACATCAACTTCGATTGAGAGAAACCCCCAAGAATCACTTTGATTACTACGGAGACGGAATTTAGTTAATGAAAATTTATCACGCAGACTCAATTGACAACGGACCAGCTACCACCGATTCAAAACTGACATATATCTATGAGCAGATGTTGGAGGGTATTGGCGAAGATTTGACAAGAGAGGGACTCTTGAGGACACCGCAACGTGCAGCGAAAGCCCTTCAGTTTTTGACACAGGGATACCACCAAAATGTCGAGGAAATTTTGAACGATGCTATCTTCGAGGAAGAGTACGACGAAATGGTCATCGTCAAAGACATTGAGTATTATAGTCTCTGTGAGCATCATATTTTACCATTTTTTGGCAAGTGCCATGTTGGGTATATTCCTCGCAAAAAAATCATTGGGCTCGGTAAAATTCCACGAATTGTGGATATGTTCGCTCGCCGCCTACAGGTGCAAGAGAGATTGACGCGGCAGATTGCGGAGGCATTACGAAAAGTGTTGAATCCGGCTGGGGTCGCTGTTGTCATGGAGGCACAGCATATGTGCATGATGGTTCGTGGCGTACAGAAACAGCACTCGCAAACGATGACCAATGTGATGCTCGGAGAGTTTCGAGATAAAAGCTCCACCCGGGCAGAGTTCATGAGATGTATTTAGATGCGGTTTGGTCATAAACACAGGACAGCTTGAAGGGAATCGAGATGTTGAAGGACAAAGTTGCAATTATAACAGGAGCATCGCGGGGCATCGGTCGCGCCACCGCTTTGGCGTTTGCGCGGGCAGGAGCAAAAGTTGTCCTCGCAGCACGCACACAGTATGACCTCGAAACAGCTGCCAATCTCATAGGCACAGAGGGTGGAGAAGCCCTCATTGTACCGACAGATGTAACACAGGCAGAAGCAGTGGAAACCCTAGTCAATCAAACACTAGAGACCTATGATCAAATCGACCTCCTTGTGAACAATGCAGGGATCGGTGTCTTCGAGATGATCGCCGATTCGGATCCGGAAGTATGGGCGCAAGTGGTTGCCTCTAATCTCAAAAGTACGTATCTTTGCTCCAAATACGTGCTCCCTTCTATGCTGACACGTCAATCCGGTCAAATTATCAATGTGCTGTCGATTGCTGCGAAAGTTCCCTTCAAAGCATCGAGCGCGTATTGTGCAGCAAAGGCAGGGGCACTAGCGTTTACGAAGGTTCTGGCGGAGGAAATCAGAGGCGCGAATATCCGTGTCACGGCAGTCTCCCCCGGATCGGTTGATACGCCATTCTGGGCTGAGATTGCGGGACACCCTGACCCGAATTTGATGTTGAAACCGGAGCATGTTGCGGAGACCATTCTTTTTGTTGCAATGCAACCGGCTGGCGTGGTCACGGACGAAATTGTCGTAACACCCCCGCTTGGTATTTTGTAAGGGAAGCTACTGGACACATGACTAAATAGCAACAAAAAAGTAAGGTGTTAAGTATTCTGGAGAATTTTCAATGACCTATCGTGATCGAGGTAAATATGACTAAACTGGAACAGATGCAACGGGTCGAATCCTGCGGGGTCGTCGCCATCATTCGTGCGAATAGTTCCGCTGAATTAATAGAGGTTGCAGCAGCAATCAAAGCCGGCGGTGTCGATCTAATTGAAGTCACGATGACAACCCCAAATGCGTTAAGCGTTATTAGTGATGTCGCCGCACAATACGGCGAAGAAGTGCTAGTAGGTGTTGGGTCGGTGCTCGATGCCGAAACCGCGCGGGCAGCGATGCTCGCAGGTGCGGAGTTTGTTGTCAGTCCTGTGACGAAACCGGATGTTATCGAAATTTGCAATCGATACAGTAAAATCGTGATGCCGGGCGCGTTTACCCCGACGGAGATTTTGGCTGCATGGGAAGCCGGAGCAGACTATGTAAAAGTTTTCCCGTCAAGTGGGGTGGGACCAAGCTACATCAAAGACGTAAAGGCACCTTTACCGCATATTCCACTGATCCCCACCGGAGGCGTGAGTGTTGATAACGCCGGAGAATTTATCAAGGCAGGTTCAGCCGCACTTGGTGTGGGGAGCACTCTCGTCAATAATCAGGTAATTGCTGATGGACGATTTGATCTCCTGACAGAGAAAGCGAAAAAGTTAATAGAAGCTGTGCAAGCCGCCAAGGCAGATTAATGGCTCTGTGAGTCTTACCTTTTGCATACATGCACAGTTGCATATTGTATATTGACAGCTTAGTGGTTTTGTGCTAACCTGTCAATCTACCATATCCAGCCAGGTTCTGTTGATATTTGACAAATTGAACCAATCTCCGTTCCGAGAGTCTTGGATCTGATACACTGGAGATAACTTGGTACCGCCGTAGGGGTAACCCCAATACCCGGTGTGTCGCGCAACCGTGTCTGGTGTTTTGTCGACCTATGAGTCTCGACCTACTTACAGCGTTTGCGGGATTGGCGACAGCAAAATGTCAGCACACTAGTAATGAGTTTCCCAAGTTCAGGCCCAAGAACGGATGGGATGTAGAGAATAGATTGCTTCACGGATTAATCCAACGTACGCCGCGCAGCAACGAAGCTTGATAAACAACTAGGAATCCACCTATCGGTCGAAACTTGGGTCGAGGATGGTGTATATGCAGATAAACGGATTGGTCTTAGGAAAATATCGTATTGAAAAACTGATTAACAACGGTAGCTTTGCCTCCGTTTTTCGAGCGAAGGAGGAGTTCACTAATCGTACTGTTGCGATCAAAGTGTTACCTAAATCAATTTACCCCACAGGACGGATGCGTTACCTGCTTACCGAATTGAGCGCGATGGGACGGAATTGGGGACATTCCAATATCGTTTCCATCCATACCGTTGAGCCTGGCGATGATGAGTACGTTGCTTATATCGTTATGGAGTACATTGACGGCCCCAGTTTGCGGCAATTACTGACAAGGAAGCCTCCTGATTCTAGTTTAGCAATGAATATTGCGCTCGATATTTGCCGGGGGCTTATTGCTGCCCATGAACAGAACATTATCCATCGAGACATCAAGCCTCAGAATATCTTGTTGACTTCTGATCAGATAGCAAAGATATCTGACTTCGGCGTAGCCCGTATCCTTGAAGCAACCACCGATTATGCGGGAACAATCACCGGGACGCGGAGGTACATGGCACCTGAACAGTATGAGGGAAATTACGATTATCGGGCGGATCTCTACTCAACAGGGCTCATCCTCTACGAAATGTTTATGGGGAAATTTCCCTTTCGCGGCAAAACCCAAGATGAAATTCAGGTGAGAAAACAGAGCGAAGAAATTGAATTCGACCACAAACTACCTGACAATGTGCGCGAGATTTTACAGAGAGTGTTACATCGAGATGTGCAGGCACGGTATCAAACCGCTTCAGAGTTGTATAATGATTTGGATCGTATTCGTGAAAAATGGTATACAGAGGCTGTACGGGAAACAATAACAAGCCAATCAAATCTAGCAATACGAGGTGCAACGCTATCTGAACACAGAAAGAATTTACGCCTTTCTGCCGAGGCAGCGGAGAAAATCGAATTGGAAGTCTCTGGGGTACAAAAGGCGGCAGCGGAAAAACAGAAACAGCTTAAACTTGAAGAGCAAGTCAATATACACTATGATCAAGCGATTCAATTCATCGGTGCCCCACAGGCTCAGCAGGCATTGCAAGAAATGCAGCAAGCCCACCGCCTCTACTTGAGCAGTATGCAAGCAACCAAAAAAGCAGATTGGATCTTTCGGCATTTATCGGATTTGATGATTTCCCCCAAATCACTTTCGACAACAAAAGAAGTAGTTGAGGTGATTGATCAATTGCCAGTTGACGAGATATCTGAGCTCAGAGACTGGTTTAATAGGCAATTCCCTCCTAGTGAATCCAGCGAGAGCCCTGCTCCCGTGGGTTCAGGGGGATTTCTCACAGACGGTAACACCGGTTCAGATTTGACATTTCAACCACTCAATTTCCAGGAAACTGCTCCAGAATTCATTCTGCGAAAACTCCATGAGGTGGTTCAAAGTCCCTATGAGAGAATTGCTGCTCAGATTCGTCAATCAGCTGAGGAATATGCACAAAAGGGAAAAAGTCGACGGAGTCGAACGGAGTACAAAAAACTGGGAGAATTTTATAGGAAAGCTGCGGAAAGCTTCATTGTATCCGAAAATTGGGAATCGGGCGCAGATTGCTACGCACGGGCAAGGCTTGCCTACACAGCCGCTCGTCGTTACAATCGTGCGCGACAGTGTGCCCAGGAAGCTGGGACCTACTATGCCATACAGGCAAATTTGCTTGAAAGACAACAGAGTTGGATTGACGCCGGTAGACTATACACGCTTTCAGCAGACCATTACGCTCATGCCAACCTATGGGAGGAGGCGAATGAAAGTTTATCAGTTACAACAATCTGTTATTTCAATGTTGCAGAAAATGCCCGTGCCGCAGGAAATCTCAGTCTATCTTGCGACTATTGCTATAGGATTTTAACGATTTCAAAAAAGATGAAAGGAGCCTCCAACGCTGTAGCGGGGGCGCGAAAACTACTACGGGAAATTGAAGGTCTTTTTACGGCAAGCTAACAAGCTATCCGATGTCATGTCAAAAAGATTTCTGTACCAAATACCGAACGAGACTACGCTTTGAACCGCCCAATTTCTCAAGAATTTCTCTTTCAAAAGCGCGATTTTTTATAGTGAATGGTATAATTAAAAAATGAGAGTCAAGCAGATTAAATCAACTTTACGAAGCGGAGAAATCATCGTCGGGACCTTTGTGATGGAGTTTGCAGTGCCGTCAATTGCTACCATCCTAGCGAGTGCCGGTGCAGATTTCATCATTGTGGACATGGAGCACACAACCTTCACGATGGAAACAGTGGGGCGTATCGTTAGAGCGGCGAGGGGATCGGACCTCCCTAGTATTGTGCGTGTGCCAGACATTGAGCGGCATTTTATCTCCCGAGCCCTTGACGCCGGTGCTTCGGGGGTAATGATTCCACGTGTGGAATCGCGCAAAGACATCGAAAATGTCCTAACGTGGGCGAAGTATGCCCCTGATGGAGAGAGGGGGGTTGCATTTGGCATTGGTCACACTGATTATGGTGATTTTCGGAAATTGGACGGTGTCAAATATACCCTTCAGACAAATGAGGAAATTTTTATCATCGGGCAGATTGAAACCGCAAAATCAGTGGAAAACATTGATGAAATTCTTTCTACCGATGGACTCGACGCTATCTTCCTCGGACCGTATGACCTTTCGACATCACTCGGTATCTCTGGACAACTCGACCACCCCCTGATTGTCGATAGCATCGAAAAGGTCATCGCCAAAGCTAAGGAATATCAGGTTGCCCTCGGCAGTTACGTCAACGATTTTGAGAGTGGTAAACGGTGGGCAGATGCGGGCGTTCAGTTAATCGCTTGCGGCAACGACGCTTTTCTGATTACCTGCCGGTTTACAGAGGAAAGTGAGAAATTCAAGGATTACGTATCACGGTGAACCGATGAGTGAACGAACCTATGATATTTTAGCAATCGGACGTAGTTCGATAGATCTCTATTCCAACGACATCGGTGCCCCCTTTCCCGAAATTGAAAGTTTTGGCGCGTTTGTCGGTGGCTGCCCGACAAACATCAGCGTCGGGACACGGCGGCTTGGACTCCGATCCGCTGTTCTCACGGCACTCGGCGAGGATCCAGTGGGGGACTTTATCCTCAAATTTCTAAATGATGAAGCGGTTGAAACAAAATTTGTCTTGCACAAACAGGGACATCGAACTAGCGCGGTTGTGCTTGGGATTGAGCCGCCGGACCGATTCCCGCTCGTCTACTACCGCGACAACTGCGCCGATATTGAACTCACAATCGACGATGTCCTCGCCTCACCGGTTGCTGATAGCTCGGCATTACTCATCTCTGGCACCGGACTGAGTAAAGAGCCGAGTCGAAGTGCGAACCTTTTTGCTGCTGAATACGCCCAATCTGTTGGGACCACCGTATTTCTTGACCTTGACTTCCGCGCAGACCAGTGGCATGATCCCCGCGCTTTTGGAGTCGTCGCCAGATCTGCACTGCGATTGGTCGATATCGTACTCGGCACAGAAGAAGAGGTCAAGGCGGCAACCCTCTCCGATGTGTCACAACTCTCCATCACTCACTCCCAAATCTCTAATCCTGATATCGAAGGCGATGTGAATGCAGCGATTCAGACAATTCTGAGCGGTGGGCCAAAGGCTCTGGTGATGAAGCGGGGGGTTGAAGGCGCAGGCGTTTATCTGTCGGACGGGGAAGTTATCAACGCTGATCCATTTCGCGTCGAGGTGTATAATACACTCGGTGCAGGAGATGCCTTTGCCAGCGGTTTTATCTACGGATACCTGAAAGGTTGGGGCTGGAAGCGGTCTGCTCGATTGGGCAATGCGACAGGTGCGATTGTCGTTACCCGGCACGGATGCGCGAACTTCATGCCCACAATGCGCGAGGTTGAGGACTTTGTTGGGGAAAGAGGGGACTGGTAATTGGATTCAGCTAGCTTAACCCATCATCATTAGAACGCAACGTCCATAACCAAAAAACTATAACGATAGGGCAATCTCATCAGCACGTAGGTTGAGTTGAACGATACTCATAAAATACACCAGGTAGCTCCTCCTTAGATTGCCGGCCCTATTCACCTTGAAATCCCACAAATTCTAGTGAGATCCAACGCTTGATAATCGGTGCATTGATTGGGTATTAGTTTTCACTCTGTCCATTTATAAAACAGTGATGTTCAAAATTTGAACGGTTCAATCCAACCTACCTCCCACATCCATACTCCTTGTGGGGCGACATGTATTATCTCAGAGAAACTGAACTTTTCACCCATCCTCCTCCAGCCTCCGAACAAATCGGTCAAATCCTCACTCCAATTGGATACAATCCCTCTAACAACTATTTAGACACTTTGTGCGCTTGAGGTTAAAAGCAACGGCCGGTATGCACAAGGGCAGGCAATCCCTTGCTGATCTGCAAGCAAAATGCGTCCCTATTTTAAGACGGTTTAAACGCTACTTTCTATGGGTTGTAAATCCACAACCAGTCCCTTAACTCCACAGGTGCCCCCCCTGTTCGGTCTAACGATGAGATGCGTCGGTTAGGAAGATCCCCAAATCGTTTTGACTGTGCTGTGTGTTGCCAACAGATGTTTGGCACAAAAATTGATAGAAAGCCACAGGGGGTTATTTCTACCGGGTTTGTCCTAGGTGAAACCATACGTGCAGTAGCCAACCCCGCCCAATTGCTCCCATTGAGTCCTAAAGAGACTCAAATCTGCTTAAAAGTTATACACCCCCAAGCTGACGCCTCAAAAAGGAGAAGGATTCTCATGAAAAAGGGTAGGTTTTTTGGGTTCAACCTATTGTTAGTTTCTCTTTTGTCTGTGTCCAGTACCTTCGCCCAAGATTCCCCTCAATGGCATCTGCCCAAAGGAGCTAAAGCGCGCCTCGGTAAAGGTTGGATAACTGATATAGCATATTCTCCGGACGGAAGCGTCTTGGCAGTTGGGACTGCTATCGGGATTTGGGTGTACGATACACACAGTGGGACAGAACTCGCTCTGCTCACGGGGCATACGTCGAACATCGAAAGTATTGCATTCAGTCCCGATGGGACGACGCTCGCAAGTGGAGGCGGTTGGGACGACGCCACGGTGCGACTATGGGATGTTGCAACATGGAAACCCAAAGTTGTCCTCACCGGGCATAAGGGCAGTATCTATTGTGTAGTATTTAGTCCGGATGGTACCATGCTCGCAAGTGGGGGTTCGGACAAAGTAGTCCAGCTGTGGGCTGCGCGGACAGCGCAGCCCATAACCAGGCTTGTAGCGCATACACGTTGGATCAGTAGTCTAGCGTTTAGTCCGGATGGGACGACGCTCGCAAGTGGAGGCGGCTGGCAAGACGACACGGTGCAGCTGTGGGATACAATCACAGGAGACACGAAAGCCACCCTTAAAGGACATGAGAACGGCGTCGGAAGTGTCGTGTTCAGTCCGGATGGGACTACAGTCGCAAGTGGAGGTGGCGACGACACGGTGCGGCTGTGGGATGCACGGACAGGGCAGCCCATAGCCACCCTTGCAGGTCATACGAGCAACGTCAGTAGTCTAGCGTTCAGTCCGGATGGACGAACGCTGGCAAGTGGGAGTGAAGACGAGACGATACGGTTGTGGCATACAAGCGGAGAGTTAAAAGCCACTCTCATAAGACATACAGGTAGTATTGACAGTCTAGCGTTCAGTCCGGATGGCACCACACTCACAAGTGCAAGTGGCAGTGAGGTGCAGGTGTGGGATGCTACAACATGGCAACTCAAAACTATCTTCGCGGAACATACAGGCGGTGGTTCAACAATAGCATTTAGTCCGGACGGCACCACGTTCGCAAATGGGAGTGGGAAGGTGGTGAAGTTATGGGATGTTGCGACATGGAACCCCAAAACTACTCTCACTGGACATACCTCCCGGGTCACTAGTTTAGCATTTAGTCCGGATAGTCGAACACTAGCAAGTGGAAGTGCAGACTACACGGTACGACTGTGGGGGGTTGCGGCAGGGCAATTTAAAACCAGCCTTATCGGGCATACGTACACTGTTAATAGTGTCGCGTTCAGTCCGGATGGCACTATGCTTGCTACTGGAAATGGATACTGGGACAGGACGTTACGCCTGTGGGATATTACCACAGGACAACAGCACGCCACCTTTATGTGGAGAAGGGCAGATATCGTGAGTGTCGCGTTCAGTCCGGATGGCACCCTCCTCGCAGCTAACGATTTAGACAATACAATCCAACTGTGGGATCCGGGCACGGGGGAGCACAAAGCTACCCTTACCGGACATAGAGCCTTTATCAGGGATATAGTGTTCAGTCCGGATGGCACCATGATAGCGAGTGGGAGTCAGGACAAAACAGTGGGACTGTGGGATATTGCCACAGGGCAACTCAAAGCCACCCTCGCGGGACACTCGTATGATATCTATACTGTCGCGTTTAGTCCGGATGGCACCACGATAGCAAGTGGAGGTCAGGACAAAATGGTGAGGCTGTGGGACGTTACTACCCAGCAACTTCAGGCCACCCTTGTAGGGCATACAGGCAGTATCGGGAGCGTAGCGTTCAGTCCGGATGGCACTATGCTCGCAAGCGGGAGTTATGATGGCACGGTGCTTCTATGGGAGTTCACCCCTAGAACGAAACCCGGAGATGTCAACCGCGATGGTGTGGTGAGCATTTTGGATTTGATGCTCATTGGATCAAACTTGGGACAGATGGGGCAGAATAATGCCGATGTCAATGGAGATGGCGTTGTTGACATTCTGGATCTCGTCAAGGTTGCTGGCGTATTTAGTGCAACGATGATTCCCACCGCCCCAATTGCATTCCTATCGCCCGAAAATGGGAAGAAAGGCGGTTCGTCGAATCTCAACCGAGATACAATTCAGGCATGGATTGATATGGCTCATGCAGCAGACAACGGTTCGCTTGCCTATCGGCGCGGCCTTGTCGTCCTCAAACAACTCTTGGCGGCATTGCCACCGCGGGAGACAGCCTTGTTGCCCAACTACCCCAACCCATTCAACCCGGAGACGTGGATACCGTATCGCCTTGCACACGCCGCGGATGTTACACTCACCATTTATGATACAAAAGGGACGGTAGTACGTCACTTTAATTTAGGTTATCAACCTGCGGACTATTATACCGATCGGGCAAAGGCGGCGTATTGGGACGGTCGTAACAACAGCGGAGAATCTGTTGTAAGCGGGTTTTACTTCTACAGCCTGTCCGCAGGAGATTATTCGGCAACGCGGAAAATGCTCATTTTGAAGTAGGATTGGGGCCCGTAATCAATATAGGAGAATCCAACTGATGAAAACAGCACAATTTTCCATACTTGTGCTCTGTTCTTTAGGAACGCTCGTATTCTTATCAAACACCCATGCCCAAGACTACACCAAGTGGAATTTACCCGAAGGCACTAAAACACGCTTGGGTAAAGGTCATATAACCGGAGAGATAGCGTATTCTCCCGATGGCAGTCGTCTGGCGGTTGTGAGCTCTATCGGGATTTGGATATATGATGCCGATACTGGTACAGAACGTAATCTCCTTACAGGAGCTACCTCGGTTTCAAATGTAGTGTTCAGTCCGGATGGCACCACGCTGGCAACAGGAAGTAGGGACGACAACATGGTGCGGCTGTGGGATGCGTCCACCGGGCAACTCAAAGCTACCCTCGTAGGACATACAGACGCCATCAACAGTATAGCGTTCAGTCCGGATGGCACCACGATAGCAAGTGGAAGTGAGGACCAAACGATACGGTTGTGGGAAGTTGCCACAAGGCAACTCAAAACCACCTTTATAGAATATTTGGACGATGCCAGGAGTCTCGTGTTCAGTCCGGATGGCACCATGCTCGCAAGTGGAGATTGGGGCAAAACAGTACGACTGTGGGATGTTACCACAGGGCAGCTCGTAGCCACCCTTGCAGGACATACAGACGCCATCAACAGTATAGCGTTCAGTCCGGATGGCAACACATTGGCAAGCGGAAGTTGGGATAACACGGTGAGGTTGTGGGATGCACGAACAGGTCAGTCCATCATGACTCTCACGGGGTATACACGCCCAATCTTCAGTGTAGCGTTCAGCCCGAATAGCACAACGCTGGCAAGCGGAAGTTGGGATAACACGGTACGATTGTGGGATGTTGCCACAGGACAACTTATAGTCACCCTCGCAGGGCATGCAGGGAGGGTCAGAAGTATAGTATTCAGTCCGGATGGCAACACATTGGCAAGCGGAAGTGAGGATAACACGGTGTGGTTGCGGGAAACAATCACGTGGAAACCGAAAACCATCCTTAGGGAGTATACTGACAGTGTTAGCAGTATAGCGTTCAGTCCGGATGGTAACACATTGGCGACCGGGGGAGGTCGGCCAAACAACAGAATTCGACTGTGGGACACAGGGACAGGACGCCGCAAAGCCATCCTTGGAGGGCATTCGGTCGGTGTCAGCAGCATAGCGTTCAGCCCGAATAGCACCACGCTGGCAACGGCAGGTTACGACAACACAAGTGCACATTCACGATACAACAGGGTCCGGTTATGGGACACAAATACAGGACAATTCAAAACCACCATTATAGGACACACGAACTCCATCTTAAGTGTAGCGTTCAATCCGGCTGGCACCACACTCGCAACTGCTGGAGGTTGGGGAGGCAACAGGACTAGCAATCAGAAGCAAGACATCACAATACGACTGTGGGACGCAGATACAGGTCGCCTCAAAGCAGCCCTCATGGGTGCCACACACAGCGTTAGAACTGTAGCGTTCAGTCCGGATGGCACCATACTCGCAAGCGGGAGCAGAGATCATAAGATACAACTGTGGGATGTTGCGACAAAACAACTCACAGCCACCCTCATGGGGCATAGGAGCCCTATCAACAGTGTAGCGTTCAGTCCGGATGGCACCACACTCGCAAGTGGGAGTGGGGATTGGAATAATGATGGCGCGTTGCAGCTGTGGGATGTTTCTACAAATCAGTCCAAAGGGACCCTTATCGGGCACACGGCCAGCATCAACAGTGTAGTGTTCAGTCCGGATGGCACCACACTCGCAAGTGGAAGTGAGGACCACACCGTGAGACTGTGGGAGGTTTGTGCACATCAGCTCAAAGCGACCTTCACAGGGCATACATCTAACGTTACTAGTGTAGCGTTCAGTCCGGATGGCACCACACTCGCAAGCGGGAGTAGGGATGGTACAGTGCTCCTGTGGAACCTCGCACCTCCAGCGGATACACCGCCGAAGGTCTCCGCCTATGATGTCAACCAAGATGGTATCGTAAATATCTTCGATTTAGCAATAGTCACAGAAATGTTTGGACAAACAGGAGGAGGACGATTAGGAGATATTAACAGCGATGGCGTCGTCAACATTTTTGATCTAGTTGCGGTCAGTGCACACTTTGATGACACAACACCCCCCGCAGCATCCGTAGTCCGTAGAGGACACCGGTCATTTCTCGCTACACCGATTGGTGTTCACATCACTCCTGAAACGATTCAACAATGGATTGCTATGGCGCCCACGGCAGATGACGGCTCGCTCACCTTTCGGCGCGGTATCGCTAACCTCGAAGCACTGTTAGCTATGCTCACTCCTGCCGAAACCGCACTACTCCCAAATTATCCCAATCCGTTCAACCCGGAGACGTGGATACCGTATCGCCTCGCCCACGCCGTCGATGTTACACTCACCATTTATGATACAAAAGGCACACCGGTGCGTCGGTTGGACTTGGGGCATCAGGCTGCGGGGTATTACACTGATCGGGCAAAGGCAGCGTATTGGGACGGTCGTAACGACAGTGGAGAATCGGTGGCAAGTGGGGTCTACTTCTATCAACTCCACGCAGGCGATGATACTGTGTTACGGCGGATGGTAATCCTCAAGTAGCGGATACAGCTTGCCTCCCACAATCTATCATTGGTTGGATAGCCATTTTCTGTCAATTTACTAAAATCTTCTGTTCTAAAGTCTCGTTCTTTAGAGCGGGGATACAGATGCCGCACCTCGTGTTAGCGTCTAATGGGATTTGTCAATATTCATGTTATGAATATGAATGTTGTAAATCCTTCAAAACGGTTGAAATTATCAGTGAAATATGGTATAATTTTTTCGGCTTTCGTGGGAAGCACCACCGCCCGGTGGTGCTTCCCACCTCCTTTGACACAGGATATGAGAGCCGGAAAGCTAGACCTCATGAAAACCGACAAGTTCAATTGGTCGCTTGCCTAATTTCTATAACAGATACGATCCCCTATCGTGTGAATTTATCATCTACCCAACAAAACAATTGTGTGATAAAATCTATAATGGTCATGGGTTTGCGGGCTAAACTAGCACTATTAGTTAAATAAAGGAGACAACCATGAAAACTCAAAGATTGACGATGGGGCAAGCTGTCATCAAATTTCTCAAAAACCAGTACGTTGAACGCGATGGCATCGAACATCAGTTTTTCGCTGGTATGTTCGGCATCTTCGGACATGGCAACGTCGCCGGAGTTGGGCAAGCGTTGCATCAATACGCGGACTCATTCCGATTTTATCAGACACGCAATGAGCAGGCGATGGTGCACACAGCTGCAGCATTTGCAAAGATGAGTAACCGCCTACGCACCTTTGCGTGTACCTCTTCAATCGGTCCGGGGGCAACCAACATGGTTACCGCCGCTGCCGGTGCGACAATTAATCGGATACCTGTACTGCTGCTACCGGGCGACATTTTCTCAACACGGCTTGTCGCTCCTGTATTACAGCAGCTCGAATCACCCAATTCCCAAGATATTTCGGTGAACGATTGCTTCAAGCCTATTTCACGCTATTGGGACCGTATCAACCGTCCGGAACAGATTATCACTGCGTTGCCGGAGGCGATGCGTGTGCTAACCTCGCCGGCAGAAACGGGGGTCGTCACGGTAGCATTGCCACAGGACGTGCAAGCCGAAGCCTTTGATTATCCGTCCGATCTGTTTGAAAAGCGCGTTCAGAGGATTCCACGCCCACGCGCGGACATCAATGCGCTAAAAAAAGCCGCTGAATGGATTCGCGCTAGCAAACGGCCGTTTATCATCGCGGGCGGCGGCGTAAAATACAGTGAGGCAACCGATTCGCTTGCTCGATTCGCTGAACAGACCGGCATCCCTGTTGCTGAAACATTCGCAGGCAAAGGTTCACTCCGCTATGACCACCCCCAATGTTTGGGTGGGATGGGTGTCTCTGGCACGCTGGGTGCGAATACCATCGCCCGTGACGCGGACCTCATCATCGTAGCAGGTTCCCGATTAGGTGATTTTATAACAGCTTCAAAGACAGCATTCCGACATCCAGATGTACGCTTCATCACCATCAACGTGGCAGAGTTTGATGCCGCCAAACACGCCGCGCTATCGCTAACCGCGGATGTGCGCGTGACACTTGAGGAACTCAGAGACACCCTTCAAGGCTATCATGTCAATCTGGACTACGCTGCCCAGATCACTAGATTGCGCGATGAATGGGACGCGGAGGTAGATCGAATTTACCACCCAGACCACAGCAAAATCCTTAGCCAAGGCGAAGTGATTGGGGTAGTGAACGAGTTCTCAGATCCGAAGGATGTGCTTATCGGTGCGGCGGGCAGCTTACCGGGGGACCTCCAGAAGCTGTGGCGCACTCGTGACCCGAAGGGGTATGATGTGGAATTCGGCTATTCCTGCATGGGCTACGAGGTTGCGGGCGGACTGGGAATCAAGATGGCAGACCCAAGCCGCGAAGTCTACGTGCTGGTCGGTGATGGTTCTTACCTGTTGATGGGACAGGAGATTATGACAGCGGTTCAGGAAGGGTACAAATTGACCATTGTGCTGGTGAATAATTACGGCCACAGCAGTATCGGCGGGCTTTCCGAAGCGACAGGGGCACAGGGCTTTGGAACAAAATTCCTGTATCGTAACGATACTACAGGTCAACTGGACGGAGGGATGCTGCCGGTGGATTTAGTTGCAAATGCCGCAAGCCTTGGTGCACATGTCATTGAGGCGAATTCGGCAACGAGCCTGAAAGCAGCACTCGGAGAGGCAAAAGCATCTGATTGCACAACGGTGATCAAGGTCGATGTCGATTTTGAAAAACGCGTCCCTAGCTACGAATCGTGGTGGGATGTACCCGTCGCCCAAATCTCTGAGGTGGACACCGTACAGCAGGCTTACGAAGAGTATGAGACTGCCAAACAGAAGGAGCGTTATTTTTTATAGGGCACCGCCTCATATTAAAAAATCGTATCACAGCACAATTTTTAACTCAGGGCAGAGTTTAACTTTGTCCCGACTCTATACCACAAGGAGATTCTACCCATGAAAGTTAAATTTATCTGTCCTCTCGTCTGTCTGATAATACTGCTGAGTGGATGCGCTGGAGATGAGGGCACTAAGCCTGAAGAAGAGTCCCAGCTCGCCGCTGCTGAATTGACTCCACTTCTAAACACCCAAGCAGGGCTTGATTTTGCCGCAGCTCCGCGGGATGTGAATCAGGATGGGAGCATAGACCTGTTTGATCTAATGATAGTAGCGGGTAGCTTGGGCAAGGATGTGGAGGTTTCGGTTCAGCCGGGAACGGGGAGTACCATAGAAGTCATCAATAAGACGAGAACAGAAAAGACGGTTCGAGTGACCGGCACTGGTATGGTCGTAGGTACCCCCGATGTGGTCGTGCTGAGTATTGGGGTTTCGGTCGAGAGGGACTCTGTGGAGCAGGCCCGAACAGACGCCGCTGAAGCAATGGCGGGAATAATCGAATCTCTAAAAGGCAATGGTCTCCTTGACGAGGATATTCAGACCGAGCATTTCAGTATCCAGCAACGGTTCGATTATATTAGAGGGCGACCAGAATTTCAGGGATATAACGCTACGAATACCGTATCCGCGAAGATTCGGGATCTGAACATTGTTGGGAATGTAATTGACGATGCGGCGGAAGCAGGCGGAGATTTGGTGCAGATTAACTCGATTCAGTTCACAATTGACGATTCCACGCAATTAAAAATGCAGGCCCGTGTGGAAGCGATGCAGAACGCACAAGCAAAAGCACAGACACTAGCAACCGAAGGGGGTGTCACGCTTGGGAAGCCGATTTCTATTTCCGAGTCAGGGGATTTTTATGCGCCACAGTCTAGTCATTTTGACTTCCCATTCGCTGAGGACGCAGCGGCGGTGGATACACCCATCCAATCTAATCAACTCCGGATCTCGGTGACAGTGCATGTCATCTACGAGATTGAATAATCCATACCTCAAGAGAGCCCACGTAAGTTGTTGCTATTCAGAAACGGATTTGCCTTCTACAGCTTTTTCTAGTCCCTCAATCATGCGATGGATCGACTGCTGGAACCGTTTCTGATCTTCGCACATCTGTGCCGCAATTTGCAACGCGACCATGATCGCGATATCAAACTTATCGCGGGAGGTTTTTCGACTCATCTCATGCAGCCGTCCATCCACATAGGCAGCCAACTCACGGATCTCTTCTGCTTGTAGATGTTCAGTTGGCTGTATAAGATATTGCGAATGAAAGATATCCACCTTAATTGGCGCGGATGACGGGGTCGTCGGAGAAAAAGAATTTTCGATGCTCATAATTCACCTCTCACTTTTGATCCAAGGCACATTGGAGCACTTGCCGCATAGTCTCAACCGGCGGCTTGACGCCGGTCCATTTCTCGAAAGCAATTGCTCCTTGATGAACAAGCATACCTAAGCCGCCGATTGTATGACAGCCCTTCTCCGCTGCAGCTTGTAGAAGACGCGTTTCGGGAGGCGTGTAGACAATATCGTAAACGATGGATTGCGGCTCTAACCATTCGGGGTCAATCAACAGTGGATGCGAAACATCCATACTTGTGGCTGCTGTATTGACGATTAACTGACTAGTTCCTACGGTGCTTGGTAGCTTGGGATCATCCAGCCCTATTCCGTAGATTGATGCGCCCGTTTTCTCTGAAAGATTCGTAGCAAGGGCGACGGCTCTTGAAACAGTACGATTTGTAATGCAAATCGTCTGCACGCCTGCAAGGGCAAGGGCAACGACAATTGCACGTGCTGATCCACCGGCTCCAATTACGACAGCCATCCCCCCTTGAGGCACTTTGAATCCTTCTTCCTGCATTGCTTGTAAGAAACCAGGGGCGTCTGTATTCTCGCCGGCAATCGCTCCCTCCTTGAAAATCAACGTATTAACCGCACCGATGAGGGTTGCTTCCCTTGATATCTCATCAAGGTAAGGTATCACATCTTGTTTATGTGGAATCGTCACGTTAATGCCGACCACATTGATTGCCTTGAACCCTTCAATCGCTGCACCTAAATTGTCTGGTTGAACATGAAAGGGCACATAGACATAATCCAACCCTAGTGCGGCGATTGCTGCATTGTGTATCTGGGGAGAGCGGCTATGCTTGATCGGGGCACCGATAATACCAACAATTTTCGTTTGACCTGTGATTTGCATGGCGTGTGAGGTAAAACGTGAAAACTTTACGCGTTATGCAATAATTCTTCGACTTTTTTTTGGGCATTTGCCATCTTTGGATAACGCACTTCTCGATAGCCACGAACTTCTTCAGGAGCTTCTAGCGCAGTGACGTGATCTTCATAGCTCTCTCTATCATGTGGTGCGAAGGTCTCAATTACTTCGGCGATATACCAATCACGGAACACTTTTTCTAATTTATGCCACTGCGATAGCCAACGTCTGAGAAACCTCAACCGTTTCATCAAATTTAGTTGCCAGTTCTTGGTATTCATGTCCCACTGGAGATCCCTACCCATGATAGTGAAGCGAGGGCGGTTGAGGTGGACGTACTTAATCTTATCGCCGTTCGATTCATCAACATTGTACATTTCTTTGTCACGTCTTAATTTAGTCTCGCTGGTCAATAGGTGAGCCACATACACTTCATCCTTGATGAGCATCACCTTATGTAGATATTTGACCGCAGCTTTCGTTGCACGGTAGTCCATCTCAGATAAATCTTTGGAATAGATCTGTTTCACCTTTTCAACGTACAGACGAGCATAGTCCAAATTCTCGAATTGGATAAGGTCATAAACATACAAGGCAAACCGTCGATTGGTTTCGTCGTCCAATTCCATCTTCTCCACTCCCTGTTGAACAAGCACTTCATACTGGTGAGCGAGCACTGCCCCCCGCCGCTTACGCGTTAAACTTTGGCATTTCTCTCGGAGTAGAGTTTTGTATGCTTGCCACTGCGGGACCGGCGCAAAAGCCTCCGAATCAATCGCGAGACGCCTACCCATATCAAAGGCGCGTTGGTTTGTTTCTAAGTCTGCGGGTCTTACAGCTAACTTCAACGCCGTTTGAATCGCTTCAAGTTCAACCGGCAGATATCCCCGCTGAAAAGCAACACCGAGCAACATCATATTGGCATAGAGTTTGTTTCCGAGTAACCTTTCGGAAATCTCGAACAAATTTACCCCAAAATAGGCATCTGCGTCGGTGTAGGTCTGTAACCATTTCTCTAAATCCGCAAGTTTGAAATCGTCCTGACCGATGAGGGTCTTCACCGTATCTGTTTTAGCGGTATTAACAACGGCGACCGTCCGATCGGGTGTCGCAACGCAGAATCCCGCATTAGGATCAAGCCCCCGCACCGCTTCTAACATATCCATGCCAATCAACAAATCCGCTTTTCCGTATGGAATAATCTGGGAGAGTTCCGCTTCTGTTTTTGAATAAACAAGGTTTGTATAGACTCCCCCGTTGCGGATTGCCAACCCCTTCTTGTCGAAAAATCGCACATGATACCCTTGCGCGTGTCCGGCAAGCACTAAAACCTTGGAAATTGTACCAATCCCCATCCCACCGACACCCGCGGCATAGACACTCCATGTTCCCTCAAAGGTATGTGATGGAGGCGGCAGGAACTCCCTCGAATCGGTTGACACGGCCCCAAGGTCCACTTTTTGGCGTGGTGGACACTTGCGGGTGATAGTCACCTCCTCAAAGGAAGGACACGCCCACTTGATCCGCGCACAAGCACCATCAGACACACAGTTGGATTGATCGATGCCAATCTTGGGTCCGTAGTCCGTTTCAGTTACTTTCAGACCCGGACAGCCTGTTGCGTTGGTACACTCAAGACAGAATTCGCAGACTTCAGGGGTAATATTGATATGTTTTTCTACCGATAGAAAACCGCGCTCTTTGATTGTTTGCTGTTGCTCACGGCGCAACCGACGATGGTAAGTAATCCCGCACTCCTTATCGGCGATGATAATTTTGACCCCCGGCTTGAGAACCGTCTCTTCGACTAGCTTCTTGTACTCAAGACGATTTTCTGGATTTGTTCGGATAATAAAGAGGTCTGAATCGCCCGTGAGTCCTTCGACAACTTTTTCGATGTCCTGTGCAAAGGTAGGATTACCGAGGATGTCATCTTCCGTAGACGGTGTAGGTTGGTGCCCTGTCATGCCAGTTGTCTGGTTGTCCAAGATAACGTAGGTGAGATCTTGGCCATTTTTAATCGAGTCGGAAATTGCCGACATCCCACCGTGAAAGAATGTGGAATCCCCCATAAAGACAACCTGTTTATTCTCGATAAATGGATCGATGCCTGCCCCTGCTCCGCCGCCGAGTGCCATCGCCGAGAGGTTGTGCATCAGGCGCGGAAACGGTTCATACTTCAGCATTGAGTAGCAACCGATATCTCCATGAAAAACAAGGTCAACGGGAGGCTGCGCGTGGTGCCTCTCCATATATTTAGTATCCATAAATTGGTCGGCAATCTCTTTGAAAACACTCGCAGAGTCGCGATGCGGACAGCCTGGACAGAACGTAGGCGTTCGCGCGGGGATTTCAACCTTATAGGTGTTGACCTGTTCAATACATTGCTCCTCACGGACAAACACCTCCGGATCAATTGCGATAGATGTGTCTTTGCCCCCAAACTTATGCTGAAGAAGGGGAATTAGTCGTTGTATCAGTATTGATGGGTTGAGTCCGAGCGAATCAGGAACTCCCACCAAACCGTTCGGAAATTCCTTGCCCCATACCTGCACAAGCCGATCCATTTCGCCATTTTGATAGAACTGGTTGACTATCGCCTTGATGTCCTTCTCAAGTAGTGGTCGCTTCTCCTCAATAACGTAGATTTCACGCACATGTGATGCAAATTCACGCACAATTTCTTCATCAATCGGATGTGTCAATCCAAGCTTAAGGATTGGAATACGCCCTTGGAATTCTAGTTCATTAAGCGCGTGTTCGAGATAGGAATATGCCAACCCTGAGGTGACAAATCCGATCTTGTGGTCCGAATCATTTAGATAACTAATCCGATTCAGGTTACGCTCCCGTGCACTCTTGATTGCATTAGGGAATCTCTCGGTTAAGGTTTCAATCTCAATCCGAGGTGTGTCCGGCGGCAGAATGATCCGGTTTGAACCGTTAATCAATTCAGTATCGATCACCGTCTGGTTTTTCGTAGAAGTTTCAGGATAACGGTTCGGACGCAGTTGGACGCTTCCCCCACCCTCCGCCTGATTAAGGGTGACTATGTAGGTTAGATATAGATTAGATTCGGCAGAGATTTCAAAGGCAGCGTTTAACCAATCTTTAATTTCCTGAAATGTGCTCGGTTCGATAACTGGCGTGTAGAGGTGCCGGGCTAAAAAGCGTGAATCCGCAGGGACTTGTGTACTCGCTCCCCAAGTATCATCCCCGACGACGACAACAGCACCGCCTGTTGTTCCCGCCAAATTGCTAATCGCTAACGCATCGGAGGCCACATGCATCCCTACGTTTTTCATAAAAGCGACAGCGCGTAAATTTGCCATTTGTGAACCGTTGAGCCTTGCAACGCTAAGGGCTTCATTGTTCCCAATCTGTGCAAGGATACCGTGTTCTTTGAGGAGTGCTGCATTACTTTTCATTACGTCGAACACCTCTGCCAATGGTGAACCGGGATATCCTGTGAGCAAATTGACTTGACCTTCGAGGGCACCTTTTACTAGTAATTCGCAGCCGGTGTAAACATTTGTACCACTCTCTTGTGTAAATCTGTTATCCATATACTATTGTCCCTTCAACAACTCCCTCGCGTGTGCGAGCGTTGTCACTGTCGCTTCACCGCCATGCATCCGAGCCATTTCCTCAACCCGTTCTTCCGGCGTTAGTTGCTTTGCCGTAATCGTTGTGCGATTTCTGTCCATACGCTTTTCCACTCGATAATGTTGATCTGCAAAACGGGCAATCTGTGGCAGGTGCGTGATACAAAAGACTTGGCGAAAACGCGATAATTCCTTCAGTTTCTGTCCGACGATGTCTGCGGTATGCCCACCAATGCCTGCGTCAATTTCGTCATAGATCATTGTTGGAATCGGATCAATTTGGGCGAGCACAGTTTTCAATGCGAGCATCACACGAGAAATCTCCCCGCCTGACGCTATTTTCGCTAACGGTTTTGGATCGGATCCAATGTTGGGAGAGATGAAAAATTCGATTTCATCCATCCCATCAGCCCGCAGTTCATAACGTTTTCCATCGATTTCTAAGGGCCCCTCGGCGGATTCAATCGGAGACACAAGGATCTGGAAAACCGCTTTTTCCATTCCCAGTGCCTGGAGTTCACGCTCGATCAAAGATTCAAGTTGGGTCGCGGTTCCTCTCCGTTTCTTGGAAAGCTCAGTCGCGAGTTCTTGGGCTTGTTGTGTTACAATATTAATCTGATCCTTCAACGCTTCAATGCGATCAGAACCGACTTGAAGATTCTCAAGTTTTTGTGAAGCTTGTGTTTGGTAGGCTAAAATTTCGGAGATTGAATCGCCGTACTTCCGCTTGAATCGATGAATGAGGTCTAGACGTTCCTCAACTTCTGCAAGGCGATGCGGGTTAAACTCAACTCCATCGCGATAATCGCGAATCTGATAGACAATATCCTCTAACTCATACAGAGTGGACTCGAAACGCGCGCTCAATTCTGATAGGCTGCCATCCAGCTCACAAAGTTTGGAGATGGTGCGACTCGCCGTTTTCAATCCATCTAGCATCGAAGATTCCGATAGGGCACCACCATAGAGCTGTTCGTAAAGTTGATTAGCTGATTCAAAGAGGGTTTCTGCGTTGCTGAGGAGGTGACGTTCATTGACAAGAGCATCTTCTTCCCCGTCTTGGAGCTGGGCATCCTCCAGTTCTTCAAGTTGAAAATCCAAGAGATCTTTCTCCTGCATGGCTTCACGGAGTGTTTGGGAAAAATCAGCGAGTTCTGTTTGGAAAGCGTGGAATTCATCGTACTTTTTACGGACTTCCGACTTCAGTGACTCATGTCTACCAAAGATATCAAGAAGATCGAGATGGGTTTCAGATCGAAAGAGGGATTGATGTGCATGCTGCCCGTGAATATCGACGAGCAGATCGCCGATGTCGCTCAAGAACCTTAAGTTCACCATTTGCCCATTGGTATGGCACCGACTGCGTCCATTTGCGCTGATCTGTCGGGATAACACCAGCGTTTCCCCTGCCTCTACAACGTCAGCAAACTCTGAGTCGCTAAAACGATGCCACAAGGGATGATCCGGCGGCGGTGCAACCGCAATCTGAATTTTGGCGTTAGTCGCCCCATCTCTTACGATTCCAGAGGTGCTGCGTTCACCGAGTGCAAGCCCCACAGCGTTTAAGATTACAGATTTACCGGCACCCGTTTCCCCGGTGAAGATATTGAGCCCGGAGGAAAACTCCAGCTGAAGCTCATCAATAAGGGCAACATTGCTTATGTAAAGTTCTTCAATCATGGCAATATTGAATTAACGACTCAACACCGTTAGTTCATTACATTGATTCATTAATGCACTAGTGAATTAATGAACCAATCATGTTTTTCGCTTCGTTCCTTCTCCCAACATTAATTTCGTTTGTAAAACTTCGTAATTGCTATGGTGTTGAGAACGAATCAGTTGAATTGTCTTATCCGCTTTACGCACACGAATTAGGGAATTTGGGGCAACCGCGTGTGTCTCACGGGGACCATCAACAAGCAGGTTGACGCTGCTATAATGGGATTGCATAACCACCGTAATTTCTGAATCCCCGTGGGCGATAAAAGGGCGCATGGTCAATGAATGGGGCGAAATCGGTGTCAGGAGAATTGCGTTGAGATGCGGTTCAACGATTGGTCCCCCACACGCCAAGGAATAGGCAGTTGAGCCGCTTGATGTGGCAATAATAAGTCCATCAGCGTTGTAGGTGACGAACGGTTCGCCATCAATGTAGGTCTCCAATTCGATGAGTTGCGTATAGTGCCGAATCACAACATCATTGAGAGCAAAAGAGTTAGAAAACTCTTGCTCGTGATTATCGACACTGACCTCCAACATCATCCGCTGATCAATTTTGTAGTCACCGTTAAAAACATTGGTCAAGGCAGCATAAAGCTGGTCCCGGGGAACATCAGTGAGGAAACCGAGGCTCCCGAGATTCACAGCGAGGATTGGGACCTTCTCGATTTCGGGTATATGCGCAGCGTCAAGTAGCGTACCATCGCCGCCGAGGACCAATAACAGGTCAGATTGTGATGCCACTTCACGCCGATTACAACCTGCACCTGCCAGACCAAGCAGCGCAGCCTCCGGGTCAGGAACCAGCGGTTTTGCCCCGTGTTTTCGGAGCCAATCACAAGCCTCCGTGGCGACTTGTAACGCGTGGGGTTTAGCAGTATTAACGAAGAAACCAACTGTTTTCATAAAGGGTAATTTGCTCCGAAAAAAAATCCTTTCAATCTGTTTTCATGTGGGACAACATAGGGCAGCAGCGTCACGTTAAACTAATTTTCCACTTCAACCGAGAGTTTCACAACGCGCTTTCCCATAGCAAAATTTCGTGCTGAGGCATCTTCAATTTCACTTCGATAATGCCATCTGTCGCAAAAGCGTTGAGAATCTCAACCTCCGGTACAGTTTCAGCTAACCGTTGACGGTAGGCCTCAACCGCAGCGGCTTGAAGTTCAGTTAAATTCTTTTTTCTATTTTTAGGGGACATTAAATATCGCTAGCCTCATTAGGTTGATACCTAATCCGAAAAAGTTCAAGGGAGCCAAATATCAACATCGGTTGTTCATTAGGTATAAACTCCTTGCTTTTTTCAAAAAGAGCCAGTTGTTCGGTTGCCCACCACACCGGTTCCCGTTCCTTGAGTGCTGCCAGCATTTTTTCTGCAATTGAGGTAACAACGGGAATCGCAACACTATTCCCTGTCTGCTTCCGAAGCTGCGTAATGTTTACAACAATCTTAAAATTTTCTGGAAAACCCTGTAAACGCAATAACTCTCGCCCTGATGGACGTCTAATGCCATTTACTAAAAGATAGTTATAAGATGCGCCTGCCCGTAAAGCACATGAAAAAGGCAATACCGATATATTACCCCCCTTATTCTCATGCCAGATAGAGGGATAAAACGGATTGACCTTGCATTTTTCCAGACGGGATTTTTGGATTTTTTTCGACGCAAATAAACTAGGGTCTACCTTGTCATCTGGCTCAAGAATCTCTGAAAGAGACTTATACTCCCCGTTTCCTCTAGGAAAAGCAAATGCTATTGGTTCACGAAAACCAACGATAAACACCCGTTCTCTCTTTTGAGGCAAACCGAAATCAAGAGCGTTTAGAGTTTCGTGGTAAACTGTGTAACCAAGATTGAGAAGATGGGATTGAATCACGGCGAATGTTCTTCCTCTGTCGTGGGATGCAAGTTGCTTCACATTTTCAAGAAGGAATGCCCCCGGTTTTTTTTCTGCAAGAATTCGCTCTATGTCAAAAAATAGTGTTCCCCGCGTGTCTGCAAAGCCTTGTTTCTCACCTATAATGCTAAATGGCTGACAAGGAAAACCTGCAAGTAAAATGTCGTGGTCTGGAATGTTCTGCCCATCAATTTTGGTGAGGTCTCCTTTTGGCATTTCCCCGAAGTTATGATAATAGGTCCGCTGGGCATGTTCGTCCCACTCCGAGCTGAAAACACACTCTCCACCCAACCTTTCAAATGGAATACGCAGGCCTCCAATTCCTGCAAATAAATCGATAAACCTAAAATTGCTCATGTTGTTCATTCCTATCAGGGCAGGTGTATAGTAAGACTCACTAGCGGGTATTGACATTTCGCTGCACGAATTTAGGAAATGCTGTAATCATCGCCCTACCTCTAAAAAAATAGATAGTCGTCCAAAATGGCCTCAAGGCAGATTGAGATTAGTTTAATTTTCAAATTTCAATAGAACCTACCCGATTAGCATCAGTTTCTTTGACTTTCCAAACGATAAAACAGTAGAACCACTCCACAACCAATCAGAGAGGCTAAAATTGTGATAATCAGATTCATGTCAGCTTGTGGTAGAATATGAGCGATGTCGATACGTTCCTCACCAACCATTTCATAACTTCGGAAGGGCCAAAGCCCGTAGAGTGAAGCAACCATCAATCCAATTAAGAAAGATACTGTCGAATCGTAATGACGTTCAAGGACATAATTTAACAACCGGGTGAACGCTAACAACCCGACAATGCCACCTAAAGCAACAAACCCTATCACAATCCAGTCCCGATTATTCACCGACGCTAGTATGTCGAAATAAACGCCCAACAAGAGAAAGACGAATGAACCGCTGATACCGGGAAGAACCATCGCGGAAACCGCAATAACACTACAAAGGGACAAATAAAGTAGTTTGCCAATCGTGTGATTTGTGTCTTTTGATATTTCTCCTGGAGTGGTTGTAGAGGTATCCGTCTCTGTAATTATACTTCTGCTGAAGTGACTCTCCTTCAGTTCATGTTTTCGTCGCTCACTTTCCAGTCTTTTCTCTCCACTCATGCTAAGTGTCAATGCCACCGTTAACCCTGCAGCAAGAAGAAGGGAAACACACTCTTTAACGGTGAAGTGTTTCAGCATTTTGAATGGAATGATAACAGAGGTCAGCACCAGTCCACAAAAGAAACCATAAGTCGGATCATGCTGCTCTTTCAGCAGATAAATAATCAGTCTGGCTGACACAACGACAGAAAACAGTGCACCGAAGGCAATGGCTATCAAAAATCGGAAATCGATACGACGCAGCTCTGCACGCGCTTCAGATATTGTACCCTTTTTTAAGGTAAAAATTGCCAAAAGTTTTCTAACTGTTGAAAATCCGATGTGGTGCAAGGCGCGAATTAATCGTTCATAGATGCCAAGCATAACCGCCATTGTGCCGCCGCTCACACCGGGAATAATATTCGCCACGCCGATACAACATCCTTTGAGAACAAGAGTCAAATAAAGCAAGTCTCCTCTCCGTTTTCAGACTATAGTTGCATATTTTCATCATCCAGCCAAGCCTTTAGTGGTGTGATGAGGGTGTGGTCTGTAAAGTCAAGCTGCACGGGCGTAATTGAAACACGTCGATTGTGAATCGCATGGAGGTCTGTATCTCCTCCAAAGTCAATTTGGGTGCGTTCTCCACCAATCCAGTAGTAGGGGCGTCCTCCCCGATCTAGTCGCGTGAGAGCATTTATACTATAATTTCCACGGTCTTGTCGTGTTATCTTAATGCCTTTAACCTCCGAAAACCGACAATTCGGCACGTTGACATTAAGCAGGATATGGCTTGGCATTCCCTTCTCGATTACCTGCTTGGCAATGCGACACGCAACCGTTGCTGCTGTTTTGTAGTGGAAGTCAGATTGTTCTCCTACCCCCTCTAAAGCGAGGGAAACCGCAACTGACGGAATCCCTGATAGCGTTCCTTTTTTCGCCGCCCCAACTGTGCCTGAAAAGTGAATATCAGCCCCGAGATTCTGCCCCCGATTGATGCCAGAGACCAGCAATTTTGGTGGTTCGGGGAGCAGGGTACCGAGTGCAAGGTCCACGCAATCAACCGGTGTCCCATCAACCGCGTAGGCGCGCGTCCGAACCTGCTTGGCTCTAAGCGGTTGATAAAGCGTAATCGCCATACCGACAGCACTTCGTTCCCGATCTGGTGCCACAACATAAACCTCATCGAGAGTTTCAAGTGCCTCCGCGAGGGCTTCCAGCCCCGGTGCGTCAATCCCATCATCGTTGGTCACAAAAATCATATTTTAATACCCATTGGACTTACCCCTAATCTCCACCTGCCAACCTGAGATCCTTTGCGATAAAATCAGATTCGGCAAACCTATTTTAATGCAGATAGGACTTACGCCGTTGCCCTCTCGAAGCGTTGTCGGTGGAGATTCAGACCTCGACCGATACACCTCCTCCACCCAATCGGACACCAAATGCTAAATGATTAACTTCGCAAACCGCCGCTTCCCGACTTGCAGGATGGCTTCTCCCTGTAAAGAGACCTCCAACGCTGGATCCGTGATTCTGTGGCCATCGAGGCGCACCCCACCTTGTTGCACCAAGCGTCTAGCATCACTAGAACTCTTGGCAAAACCGGCTTGCTGCATCAGATGAGCAATCCAGATCTTGCCATCAGTGAGGGAAGACGCTGGAATAACAACTTCGGGGAGATTATCGGGAAGTTGTCGATCGCGATGTACCCGATCAAATTCAGCTTCCGCTGTCTGCGCCGCATCTGAACTATGGTAGATTGTCACAATCTCACGGGCAAGCCGCTGTTTGACGGTCTTGGGATGGAGGCTTCCATTTACTAATTGCGTTTCAAACGTACGAATTTCGTCGAGCGGTATATCTGTCGCCAACTCGAAATAGGTAGACATGAGTTTATCGGGGATGGACATCAACTTGGCATACATTTCGGAGGGCGGTTCATAGATTCCAACAGAGTTCCCTAACGATTTGCTCATTTTCTCAATCCCATCGAGACCGACAAGTAACGGCATTAACAGGATTACTTGGGGTTCTTGTCCATAAGCGCGTTGGAGGTCACGTCCCATCAGGATATTGAATTTCTGATCCGTCCCCCCCATCTCTACATCTGCTTCCAAGACGACAGAATCGTAGCCCTGACAAATCGGATAAAGGAGTTCATGCATCCCAACCGAAGCACCGGCTTGGAGCCTATTGGTAAAGTCATCTCGTTCCAAAATGCGTGCCACCGTTGTTTGGGCACTAAGTCTAATGACATCCCCAAAAGACATCTCATCAAGCCATTCACCGTTGAACACAACGCGGGTCTTGGCTTCGTCCAAGATCATGCAATATTGGTCTGCATAGGTTCTAGCGTGACGCTTGACCTCTTCTGCTGTTAGTTGCGGTCGCGTTTTCGATTTGCCACTTGGATCCCCAATCGTTGCCGTAAAGTCACCGATAATAAGGATAACCTCGTGCCCGAGATCCTGAAACTGGCGCAGTTTGCGCAAGACAACTGCAATACCAAGGTGGATATCCGGTGCTGTTGGATCTAATCCAAGTTTGATACGAAGGGGACGTTTTTCTGTTCTCGCAGTCTCTAATTTTTGAGCGAGTTCTGCCTCAGAGATAATCTCTGCGGCACCTCTGCGAATAAGTGCCACCTGTTCGTCAATGTTTAATTCTACATGCACCTTGTATTCCTCAATGCCTCCTCCGATAAAAGATCGGGACTAAGAAATTTGATGTTTAGAAGTCGTATGAATTGAATAATGCGTTGGCTAATTATACTACAAATTGAAGGATAGAGTCAACCGATGATTTCGCCTCACTTACCCCCATTTTTTTTAGAGTTGTAATGTTGGTTGTTTTTGCGAGGTCTAGATGTGAGAAAGGGTTATCAAATATGGTAAAATACCTCCCTGTATAAAATAACCATTGTTTTAAACAAGGAGGTATTATGAAAGGCACCCACCGCCATAAGCGGGTGAATCCCAGTTCTATGATAACCACTCTGACCGAGATTTTCAACCCCGTATTGAAAAAACCGGCGTTAAAAAACCTGATACTCACGATCCTAGCCATTGTGTTGGCCCAGAAGTTTCGGATAAACGAAATTGCTTTACGCTTGCCAGTAGCCGTCAAACATCAAAAGACGAAACAGAAACGCCTGCTTCGATTCTTAGCTCGTCGCTTTCCTATTGACGCGGTGATGGGGTGCTGGTTGGGCTTTGTGCTCCGCCGGGTCTGTGAACGTCACGCCGGACGCCGGTTGATTTTAGTGGATGAAACCCAGGTGTTTGGCCATTTCAAAGCGATTGTTGCCGCGGTGCCGTTCCGCCGCCGGGCGGTTCCTATCTACTGGCACCTCTACACCGATGCTGAGATTCAACAGTTGACCTATACCAGCCATAATGAGATTATCCAACGCTTTTGTCTCACACTGTATCAAAAGACAGAAGCGATTTTACCGCCCCCGTGTGAAGCCACGTTGATATTCGATAGAGGCTTCGCGCGTGCTAAATATGTGATAAAGTTTCTCAAGACACAACGGATTCCGTTTATCATCCGCGTGTGTCGTAACGCGCGCATGACCGTCTGGGGCACTGTTAAAAAGGCAGAACAGTTGCAGGAAACGGGGTTCTATCCACAGATTCTCTATCACTTAACCGAGCCGATTCGACTCAACCTGTATGTCGTCAGAGAGGCGCGGTTGGCTGAACCGATGTATCTGATTTCAAGTCATCTGACGGGGCGTCAAATATACCACTATTATAAGCGAAGAATGCAGATTGAACACGGCTTTCGGGACATCAAGACCGGTTTTGGCTTTGGCAGCTTGAGACTCAAAAAACCGTCAAAAGCCCGCATCAACCTGTTATGGCTCTTAGCTTGTATCAGTTATGGCTTACTGTTTATCACCTATCAAAAGTCAGGCGATCGATGGGCAAAAACATTCAACACACGGACTAAAATATACTCACTCATTACCGTGATAAAGCGAGTGGTGGCTGAGGCGTGGAGCGGGTGGTGTCTCAATCCATGGTTCACACTCCCACTGTGCAGGGGAGATACATGCAAACACCCTTAATGACAGGTATTCTCACTATCCTAAATCATAAAAATATCTCAAATCTATAACCAAAAAAAAATGGGGGTAAATGAAATGATTTCGCCCCTTTTACAGAATTACCATTTCCAAATCGAGATTCACGTGCTATAATGTGTAATGGTTGGGTATACTCGGTATGCTGTAACCGTCGTGCAAATTATCGCACATCGGAACGCGCCTACTACTGTGCGTTGGGAAGGAGAGTCGCTGCGGTTAAAGCAGAGAGCCACAACCGTTATTCCCTACCGAAAACAAAACAATACACGTTACTTTTGGAACTTTTCCCCAACTTCGGAGATTTTCAAGTTGTGATTCGCGTCCAAGAATTGTGCAAATCTTTTCAGGAGAAACCGATTCTCACCGATCTAAATTTTCGTTTAGAAGCTGGGGATCGTCTGGCACTGTTAGGACCAAATGGTTCAGGCAAAACGCTTCTCATAAAGATCATCGCAACGCTGATTAAGCCGACCTCTGGTTCTATAGAAATCGCTGGATATGATGCAATGAAGGATGTTCGTATTGTGCGCCCCCTCATCGGCTATGTTCCCCAAACCTTTGAGGGCTATCCAACCCTCTCTATTCAGGAATATCTTGAGTTTTTCGCTGCCGCCTATAAATTGGAAAAAGGACAGCGTGCGATGGGCATCCAAGACGTTCTGGATTTAATGGATCTGGCAACGCTGCGAGACCAAAAAATTCAACACTTGTCGCTGGGGCAGAAACAACGATTGTGTTTAGCCAAAACCTTCCTGCACGATCCGTTGGTTTGGTTGTTTGACGCACCGATTTCACTCTTAGATCTGCAAGGGCAAGCCGAAATGGGGGTATTAATCCAAGAACTGGGCGCGATGGGTAAAATAGCGATTCTGGCGACAAACTGTCTGGCTGATGTGATAACCCCATGCAACCGTATTGGCATTCTGAATGAGGGACGTTTTGCGTTTTACGGAGAGATGCGCGACATTTCCAATCGGTATGGGGGGCAGCATCGACTGGAAATCGAAGTCACATCAGGTATGGAGGCCGCTCAAGCCATTCTCAATGAAAGGTCGGGGGTGGTTTCTCTACAAATTACAGACACGCTAATCCAGATTGAATCACAAATGACGGAGGTAGAAATTACCAGCTTACTAAAAGATTTGATTCGCGGAGATGTCACAGTTTCACGTTTTCAGAGAACTGAATACGGATTGGCGGATCTATTTTTAGAGATTACGAGTTCTACAATTTCTGACGAAGGAACATCAAAAAAATAAAGGTGTGACAGAATATGGATATCAAAGAACGTCCAAATCATAAACAATATATTGAAGTCCTTCGGCACCTGTCGCCTGAACAACAGTTGATGAAAGCATTTGAATTATCCAAGTTTAGCAAGAAATTCTTCATTGCGAATCTATGAAGTCGAATATGAAAAACTGGATCTGGATTATCTAGCGGATTGGGCAGAAGCATTAAATAGTGAATCCATATTGAAAAGACCACGGGATGCAGCACAACCTTTATTATAAAGCAGTGATACCCCCAGATTCAGAATCACTAAGGAGTCATAATATGATTAAAATCGCCAAACTCAGTTTTGCTCACGTCCACGCAAGAGGATATGCTAACCAGATTCGGGAAAGCCCAGAAACCGAATTAGCGGCTGTTTGGGACGAAGAGGAATACGGAGGCAAACAGGCCGCTGAAGAATACAATGTCCCATTCTATTCGGATTTGGACCAAATCCTCGCTCGGGCTGACATCGACGCCGTTGTCGTTAATGCAATAACTTCGGATCACCCTAAAGTAATGATTGCGGCGGCGGAAGCGGGTAAACATATCTTCACCGAAAAAGCCCTTGCCATTACCGTTGATGAATGCGACCAGATTATCGAAGTTGTGGAGAAGGCAGGGGTGAAGTTCATGATCTCGCTACCATCGCGTTGTAACCCCGATCTTGTGCTCGCGAAGAAAGCTCTTGAGGACGGGCTCTTGGGGGACCTTACTTTTGGCCGTGGACGTATTGCACATTCGGCGGGATTGGATAAATGGTTCAAAGGTACCAGTCTCTGGTTCGGCGACACAAAGCGGGCGGGCGGCGGTGCATTGTTCGATCTGGGTTGCCACCGGGTGGACGTCATCCGTTGGTTTATGGGTGAGCCGAAGAGTGCCATCTCCAAGATTAATAACTTCACAAGTAACTACCCAATTGATGACAACAGCGTCTCGGTAGTTGAGTTTGCGAACAAGGCACTTGGAATCATTGATGTTTCATGGACACACCGTTCTGGCCCGAACATGCTCGAACTCTACGGAACGGAAGGTTCGATTGTTATCGATTACGGTGATATGCACTTTGAAACGCGCAAGCTCTCGGACGAAGAAAAAGCGGACTACATCGTTAGTCGTCCTGAACCACCACCTTCGGCGATGCAGCAGTGGGTTAATAGCATCCTGCGTGATGAGCCGATGCACATCACAATTCAAGATGGTCGCAACCTCACTGAACTGATGCAGGCGTTTTATATGTCCGCGGATCAGGGCTGCTCAATAGATCTGCCCCTGTGACATGCCCCCAAACCTAAAGGATTTTTTGATAAGAAAAAAGGTGTAAAAATAAGGTAGGGAAAAAGGGAAGAGATGGGAGAGATTCTTAGGGAATTTGTTTCTTCTATCTTTTTTGCTTGCAATCGTTTTCAGTATCTGTCATAATATCGGAACGATATGATAATTCCAACGTTAGATTCAATAAATAACTATTTGCAATCATATATTAATCAGCCAGCGTGTTGGGGTTGTCTTTACTGAAGGAGTCCAAAGCATGTTCAATTGTGATTATCATATACATACGAGACTTTCCCCTTGTGCTGCTAGAGATTTTGATATAGAAAAAGTTATTAAAATCCAACAAGAACGCGGCATGAAGGAAATCGGCATCACCGATCACGATTATGCGTATGGCTATAAAGCCAAGAACATTGAAGCGGTCAGAAAAATTATCCAGAAGTGTGAGCCGCCAATTCCTGTTCACTTTGGCGTTGAATCACACATCTTGGAATACCGAGTTGCTTCCATCAATATTCAGCTGGCATCATACTTTGATTATGTTTTGATGGCACCAAACCATTATCATCTGCGTGGAGTTGCGCTCCCGTCAGATCTCGGCAATCCCAGAAGAGTTGCGAACCATGAACTCTATATGTTTGAAGCCGCTATTGCTTGTCCGCTAACCGATGCTGTCGCCCATCCATTTGTTCTGACGCCGAATGTCTTCCGCTTGTCCAATGAGGAGGTATCGGCATTTGGAAGTGAGATGATGCGGCACATCGATCAGAAACGACTGATTCACCAGTTAGACCTCGCCTCCCAGCGCGAAATTGCCATTGAAATCAGTCCCAAGTTTGTCCGATACAATCAGAGGCACTTAATTGAGTTTTACCAGTTGTGTCTAGAGCGGGAAGTGAAACTGCTTGTTGGTAGCGACGCCCATAAGACTGATGAGCTAAGAGGATTATCGGAACTTGAGCCGATTTTGAAGGAATTGGGGGTACAGGAAGAGCATCTGTGGCGTCCCAAAGAATGGCGGTGGTAGGGCGTAGTCAAGAGCAAGTGAGCAACGTTCTTCTCACCATTCGCAACGAATGTCAATCTTCAACTCTTCTGCTAGATTCGCCAACTCCTTTAGGATGATGCGATTGCGGAGATTGTGGGAGCCTCAAGGGCTCTTCTCGGAGCTCCCGAAACGAAATGAGAGTGTGCCTCGAAATGGGTTGGGATTACAATCGCCAATAATATAATCCTTTTTCGTCCCCTGTTTCTACCTAAAACAAAGGGCTGCGCGATTCGAGAATATCGATGATGCAGCCCTTTTTTGTTTTTGGGACAAACGATGGTAATAAGGAGATTTTCAATGTTTGCAACAAAAGGACGGTTGAAAGTTTCGTTGTTGGTTGTGGGATATTGGTAGTTGGTTTTGGGATGTATGGGGCTTTTCAGGTACAAGATGCGGAGGCACATCACGATTGTCCATCTGCAAGAAACGCTTGTTGCTACGCTATCTGGGTGGCACAGCAAGTTTGTGCTATGTTTCCGTACAGTGGTTGGTGTGAGTTCTAGTACCACGAGGCTAATCGTGTATGTTCTAGAGCGGCGGCAGAGTGTACCACTTTTAGTTGCAGTGACTGGGGAGGCTAATTCCGCTTTTTCTACTTGAATGTCTTTGTTTTTCGATTGCAGCTAGCTCTCTTCCTAACAAGGGGGCGAGCTGCAATCACCTATAGGAGGCAGAGCACAATGAAAACTAAGGTGCCCAGAAAAGTCGTGCTTATGTGTAGTGCGGTCTTGTTAGGGATAGCGGTTTGTATGTCGTTTTGGCTTTTTCTGCAGTTTAAGACCGCTCGGGAGCATAAGACTAGGAATTTTCTTGCTAGTAACGAGTTGGTAGCCGAAAGGAGAAACACCTGGCAGACGACAAAAAATACTGATGAAAATCATAAAAGGTCTTCAAATCCCGATGTCCGTTCCGAGACCAGGCAGATCGGGGTTATAGATCCTCGACATGAACATATAATTTTAGTTGAAAAGGTTGTACAGACAGTAAAAAAGAATTTCATGTCTACGTTGAGCGAAGAAGAACTAGCAAGACCCGATATTCAAAAAAGGATGGATGCCTATGATTCACTGGAGTTCCGTGAAATGGTGAAAGAATCGTTGGAAAGTGGTGTGCCGATTTCCCGACGAAAGTTTTGGGACGTTTTGGAATCACAGGGGGTTCCGGTAGACCGGGGAATATATACCCAATTATTCCGTAAAGTTTTCCCCACCGGAGAACCGGAGGATTATGAGCCAGAGATGCGTTTGGAAATGGCGAAATTATTTTTAGCAGCCGAACCGGTGGACCTGTCAGACTCAATCGCAGCACATAGACAACGTTTGAAGGTATACGCTCAGTTTACGAGGCAATCGAACGAAAAAATGGCATGGCTTGCGGGTCGTTTTGATACCGACTCGGGCGGCCTTACCCGAAGAGACGGTAACCCGGCTCTTAAATGGGTGACTGACGTGCAACGAAACGCAGAGAGTATTGTCGCAGCCGCGGAGGGAGCAGGGGATCCGGGAACCGACACGGATACGTCTGATTCTTCGTGGGACATGTCGTCTATCATGGAAAGTTCTGCTGCATCTGATCGTGAAATAGAAGTGTCTGACACGTCTGCCTCTTCGGCCCGTGTGCGAATGCCTGACGCCGAGATTGAAGCAGCAATCGAAAAGTCGTTGACACCTCAACCGTCCGATATGCCTATGAATCAACCCTCCAATACACCGGGCGAGATTCAAGGCAACCTTGAAAACGCCTTGAAATCACAGTTTTCATCAGAACGTTTCGACCGGGCGATGGATACTTTGGATCGGTATGGACCGGAGGAGGGGCTACGCCGTTTGAAAGAAAACGACCCAGAGGTTGCTAAGCAAGTGGAACGGCACCGCAACAGAAACAGAGAGGAGGTTTCCAGATGAAAGTGTTTATGATAACGTGGGGGTTATTCTGTTTTCTGGTCATTGTGGGGTTGTTCATTGCCTATGCAACAGACAACTTTCCCGGTGTCCCCGCTCCCCAATCCCGTTCCGAGTCAACCGATAAATCGGGACAGGTTAAGTTGGAAGCGGAGGCAGAGTGTTCGCCATGTGAGGAGAACCTGAAAACGTCTCAAAGAGGCGAGGGAACGGTGGGAGCGTGAGCGTAAAGCCCAAGCCGTTGCTGCGTCCGATACACAGTAGGAGCAAAAACAAAATCCGAGCGGTTAGTTCACCGTAATCGTCAATCCTGATAAAACGAAACTGGGGTATCTTGGGCTTTGTCAGCCGTTTGGCTAACGATTTGCCTTGATACCCCTTTTTTATGCCTCGTTCACTCTAAACTTCGTAAACAGTTTCCCGATACGCGCTGCTATCGTTTGGCGTGGCGGTGGCAAATGAATAGATTTTCTCAATAGCGATGGCACACCATCTAGTACCCCTTCTGTTTGTCTACGACATTGACCAACGCTTCGCCCTTAACGTCGTGGTGCAAGTTCTCAATAAAGAGCCCCATCGCCCGCTTGCCAATGTTCTGTGATCCACCGGCAGTGTGGGATGCCAAAATCACATTTGGTCTCATCCATAACGGTCCATCTTCCGGATACGGTTCGGTGTAAGTAACATCTAAACCTGCTCCCGCTAACTTACCACTATCGAGTGCAACGATTAGGGCCTCTTCGTCAACCACTTTGCCACGGCTGACATTGACAATGTAACTTCCATCCGGCATCGTATTAAACTGGTCGTGCGATAGAAGTTTATGCGTCTCCGGGGTGATTGGACAGCAGACCATCAGGATGTCGGTTTGGGATAGAAAATCCAACAGCGAATCCATCTGACCCAGCTGATCCACCGTATCGGGCTTTTCGACAGGCTCTTTATCAACGGCGATTACTTTGCAGTCAAATGCCTTCGCCCTCACGGCAACAGCACGACCAATCCCGCCAAGCCCAAGGATTCCCATGGTCATGCCTGCAATTTCGATGGTTGGTGCCCACTCCCAGTGCTTTCGTCTCATGAAATCGAGTTGGGTGATAATGCCTCGCGTAAGGGAGAGCAGGAGCGCGAAGGCGTGCTCGGCAATCTGGGGCCCATACAATATGCGGCTGTTGACCAAGCTTACGTTGCTGTCCCTAAAGGCAGGAAACCTTGCCCATTCAACCCCGACAAAGGGTTGTTGTATCCAACGCAACGCTTTCGCCTTGGAGAAATCTTCCTCATTGATAGAACCGTAGAGAACTTCGATATCTGAGATATGATCTCCGAGTTTTTCTCCTGCGGGCAAGAAGCAGATTTCGAGTTCTGATGGAGCGTCTTCGAGCATAGCTTCAATTTCTGGCCCCGGTCGGTGTGCAATTAAGACTTTTGGTTTGGACATTGTAATTTCCTTTCGCAAATTTTGTGAAATGTGGCATAATACATAATGCGTGAATGACCTAACATGGTGTATAATATCATAGATTGATTATCGATGACAATCATCTATTTTATCAGGATTGTTTCAAATCTGTTTCTGAAAATCAAGAGATTCCGTTCACTTTGAATCAACCCACAAGACCTAAATTTAGTCAAACGGTGGCGTTAAGAATTATTTAAACTGTATCCTCCATATTTCGAGGTTTAAGGTAAGCCAAGCCCACTATGAAAATTGCTTCAACCGACACACTAGAGACAGCGTCTCAGGGTGAAGAAGAAAAAGTCAAAGAACAAAGACGCACCTTTTTGCTAGCTGTTGCTCAAGGCACATTTATACGCATTTCCTTCGCTTTTGCTGATTCCACCACTGTTCTCTCCGCTTTCATTTATAGACTCACTACCTCAAATACCCTCGTTGGTTTGACCGGCTCAATCGGCATGGCCGGTTGGATGTGGCCCCAGCTACTCATCTCAAATCTTTTGGAACACCGCTCCCGTAAGATGCCCTTCTACGCCCTCGGTATGGGGCTCCGCACTTTCGCATGGGTCGCAATCTTTCTGTCTGCGTTTCTAATCGGTCCGCACAACTATGGGCTGCTTGCCGCCTGTTTTCTCTGTTTTTATTTTGTCGGTTCTTCATCAATGGGTGTTTCGACACTTCCGTACATGGACATTATTTCTAAGGCAATTGGACCCCATCGGCGCGCACGATTTTTCAGTCTGCGTAATATCACGGGCGGGATTTGTAGCTTCTTCATCGGTTTTTTCGTTTTATATGTTTTAGGCGATGATTTCGGATTAGCGTTTCCACATAACTACGCACTCCTATTTGGCTGTGGTGCTATCTCCGTTGGAATTGCGTGCACCATTTTTCTAAAAATTCGCGAACCTATTAGCTCGGTCAAGTCCAAGCGTCGCACCCTTCGACAACACCTGAAGCAGGGGCCTCAATTTCTGCGGACAGATCGAAATTATCGATTATTCCTGTATTTTCGGATCTTCGAGCATACCGCAGGAATGTGTGGTCCTTTCTACGTGCCGTATGCACTGAACAAATTAGCAATTCCGGAATCAACTATTGGACTGTTCATTGCCGTTAGCGCAGCCAGCGGTGTCATTTCAAACTTTTTATGGATCTACGCTGCAGAAAAATATGGTGAACGGTGGATACTGATTCTCACATCAGCAATGGCTTGCGCGTCCCCGATGGTCGTTATGTTTGTGCAGTACCCGCCGCCGGTTTGGCGGGTGCCAATCTACCTGTCGATTTTCGCCCTCAATGGCGCAGCGATGAGCGGTATGATGGTGGGCTTTATGACGTATATGATTAATATCGCACCACCTAGAGTGCGTCCGACCTATCTCGGTTTTATGAACACGATACTATTTCCCTGTGGTTTCATGCCAGTGCTAGCAGGTAAACTGGTTGGGCTACTGAGCTACGAAGGGGTCTTTTTGATGTCTATGGGGATGGGAATATTTGGATTTTTAATAGCAACCCGGCTAAAGGATGTGTATCATGAGGAGGATACCGCTTAATAAAGAAGCCGAAACCAGCTATGAAAACTGCTTCGACGGAGATGCCAGAACCACAGCCCCAAGCGGAAAAAAACAAAACGCGAGAACAGGACCGCAACTTTTGGATCGCTGTATTTCAAGGTATATTTGGGCGAATTTCTTTCTCCCTATCGGATAGCACAACTGTTCTTTCTGCTTTTGTTTATAAGCTGACTGCCTCCAACACCCTCGTCGGCTTGACCGGCTCACTGATGTCTGTAGGATGGATGTGGCCCCAACTATTGATTTCAAATCTGCTGGAACACAAATCCCGCAAGATGCCATTTTATATACTCGGCATGAGTGTGCACACCGCTGTGTGGCTCGCAATTACCGTGTGCACGGTGTGGGTCGGTGCGCGCAATTACGGTTTGCTCGCTGCGGGTTTTATCTTCCTCTATTTCGCAGGCACCTCGTCAATGGGAGCGTCCTCCGTTGCATATATGGACATTATCTCCAAAACGATTGAACCGCGACAGCGCGCACGATTTTTTAGTTTGGGCAATTTCATCGGCGGCTTTTTCACCATATTCATCGGTTTTCTGGTTCGCTACATTTTGAGTGATGCCTCTGGATTCATCTTCCCGAATAATTACGCGCTTTTGTTCTTTGGTGTTGCCGTTATGGCGATAATTTCGCTCATCGTTTTTCTTAAAATCCGCGAGCCAATCCGTCCCGTTCAAACCGAACGCAAAACGTTTTGGCAGCATATTAAACAGGGCCCACACTTCCTTCAAACGGACCGGAATTATCGAGATTTCATCGTGTACCGAATATTCGTCAATGTTGGCCGGATGTGCATGCCTTTCTACGTACCTTATGCTTTGGACAAATTGAGCATTTCAGATGCAACCATTGGACTGTTCCTTGCGGTTGGTGCTGTCAGTGGGGTCCTGTCGAACATTCTATGGGGCTATATGAGTGGGCGGTACGGTGTTAGATGGATACTGATCTGCACAGCACTACTCGCTTGCACGGCACCGTTGGTGGCAATTTGTGTCCAGTACATTCCACCGGTGTGGCAGTTGCCGTGCTATTTTCTAACCTTCGTCCTCGGCGGTGCATCAATGAGCGGCATGATGGTCGGTTTTATGACATATATGATTAATATAGCTCCCCCGCTGAATCGTCCTACCTATATCGGTTTCATGAATACGCTGGTATTCCCCTTCGGTTTTATGCCGGTGATTGCGGGGCAACTCATCCGTTGGATCGGCTATGAGTATACTTTTGCGATTGCCTTGGGGGTGGGATTTTTTGCATTCCTTACATCAACCCATTTAGAAGAGGTTTACCATGATGAAGAGTTCAGGTAGATTCTATCGGTAATGAGTTCAATAGTTTGTTAATCGTACCTATGAACCCTCAACATAGCTCCAATGTGGCACAGGGCCTGCCCTCAACGAAATAGGGATTTTACTACGCTCAACCCCCGAAAATCTTGTAGGTTCGAGGTAAAACCCAGCTCAATCCAACTGATGTCCAACTTATTAACTGTGGTAGGTTTCACTTTATTCGGGAGAGATCAACCAGAATCATTCTACAATTCACGGGTAATGCTTGATATTTCTTACTGATTGCGTTCAACCCAACCTACGTACTAATGAACCAATGAACAAACAAGCAGTCCTCAAAAAAGGAATTCAAGAGTTTAACGATGGTGATTACTTTGAGTGCCACGAAACTTTGGAGGATGTATGGATGATCGAAGTGGGCACAGATCGCCCTTTTTATCAAGGGCTGCTCCAACTCAGCGTTGGGTGCTTTCATCTCTTGAATCGAAATTATGTAGGTGCGGAAAGCCAATGGTCGAAAGCATATGCCAAGCTAAAAGATTTTGGGAACCAGCATTTGGGGGTTGAACTCAAATCACTCGTCGAACAAATTCTGTGTTGTCAAGAAATGCTAGCGATGGTTCAGCGTGGACAGAAAAGGGAATTTGACCTTTCAATCATTCCCCAGATTCAGTATACCTAAGTTGTCCTCTCCCTTCTTTTCAACGACAATAATTAAGGAGATAAATTATGCCGATACCAAACGTGAATAGGAACACCCTTTCGGTGAATACCCCCGTTCCACCGCCAGCGTGGGCACTTCTGGAGCGGGAGCTCATCCGCGCCCAGACCCTTGCTTGTGAAGCGTTTTTTGATCGCTATTTTGATGAGCGGGGCTATCTAATCTGTATTCCGCGCTGGGGCGGGAACGACGGTCCCGACGATGCCATCGAAAATCTCACGGGTTGGCCCATCTTACATGCGCTTGGTGCCTCAGATAGCATCTTGCAGATGTATAAGAAAGCGTGGGAAGGGCATCTGCTACAATATACAGAAGCGAAAACGGTGGAGGTTCCCATTGCTCGCGAGGGAATGTATTATAAAGAATTTTCCGTCATGTTTGACTGGTTTCATCACGGCGAGGGGCTTGCAGTTTTTAACTTGCAGGGACTGTCGGATCCCTACAACCGCGTCTTTCAGAATCGGGTGAGGCGTTATGCCGGTCTCTACATGAACGAAGATCCGCAGGCTCCGAACTACGATTCAGAGCATAAGATTATTCGCAGTATGTTCAATGGCAGTCGAGGGCCCCTCCTACGCAAAGCGACAGCGTTGGATTGGGCAGGAGACCCTATCGAAGTCGAGGGACGTTTCGATGCAAAACACGGAGAGCGCGACTTCGAGGAGATGTTAGCACATTTCAAGGATTATACTGACATCGTCGGTGACCATCCGCTAAATCTTGCTGCGACAACCCTTGCCATCAATGCCTACATGCTCACCGGTGAAGAGAAATACAAGGCGTGGCTTCTTGAGTACGTTGATGCGTGGGCAGAGCGAACAGCTACCAACGGCGGCATTATCCCATCTAATATCGGCCTGGACGGCACAATAGGAGGGGAGTGCGATGGTAAATGGTACGGGGGCTGTTACGGTTGGGGGTTCACAGTCGTCGTTCCGCAAACAGGTGCCTTGGCAGACCGCAACGCACATGTTCGAGGGATTGCCGGGTTCGGGAATGCCCTACTTGCCACCGGCGATCAAAGCTATGTGGATGTCTGGCGGAAGATGATTGAAACGATCAATTCAAACCAGAAGACAATCAATGGTCAGGTGATGTACCCCCACATGTACGGCGATGACGGCTGGTATAGCTACACACCACAGCCATATAATCAAGGTGCCTTGGATGTCTACTATTGGTCAATGAACCGTGAAGTCCTCAAGTGGCTGCCCACAGACGGCTGGATCGGATTCTTGGAAGGGAACAACCCGGACTACCCAACAGAGGCACTACGACGTGACTTTAGCACGGTGCGCCGGAAAATACAGGGGATGCATGAAGATACTACGACACTGGATACACGACTGTCAGACGATACTTTAGGGTTTAACCCTGCGGTAGTCAGCAGTTTGATTGAACTGATGCTTGGTGGTATCACACCGCGGTTCGGCGAGCCTCTACACTGTCGGGTACGCTATTTCGATTCCGCGAACCATCGCGCTGGAATACCGGAAGATGTCGCCGCACTTGTCGAAGAGCTGACCGATGACGAAACGACGCTCTCACTTGTCAATATCAACCCTGTCGAGGAGCGGACGGTCATTGTTCAGGGAGGAGCTTACGCTGAGCACCAGCTCGTCAGTGCCGCCATTGATGACAAAACCATGTCAATAGATAAACCTTCTTTTAGCGTTCGCCTGGCTCCCGGAGCGGGTAGCCGTATTGTTCTCAAAATGAAACGTTATGCAAATCAACCAACGTTTGTATTCCCTTGGGATAGGGATTGACCACTGTGGCGTAGAGCCTGCCCTCGATAAAATTGGGGTCTCCTAACCTGCGATTCGGTGATTTTTGGACAGAAATTAGAAAGGATAATCCAATGAAAGTGACAGATGTCGAACGTATTGTCGTTGATGTGCCGTTTACCCCCCGGCAGCAAAAAATTACCCGCAACAGTATTTCGTCGGTTTACAATTGGTCGATTCTGGAATTGTGCAAAGTCACGACGGATACCGGGCACGTCGGTTGGGGCGAGACTGTAATCCGTTACACCTACGGCAGAGTAACTGACCAGACGGTGGACAGGGTCTTGGGTCAACGTCCAGCCGAACTGATGAACGACGATTCCCTCGGTGCCGGTTTGCAGATGGCACTCTTTGACGTCGTCGGTAAGATCCTTGAGATGCCGGTCTATCAACTGATCGGCACGAAGGTGCGGGATTGGACACCGATCTCTTGGTGGTGTGTTGACGCCTCACCCGACGATTGGGCAGCCGAAGCAAAGGACGCTGTAAAAAACGGCTACACCAGTCTCAAGAATAAGCCGCGTCCGTGGTGGGACATCGTTGCCCAGGTTGAGTCCGTTTCCGAGGGGGTGCCGCCACATTTCAAGCTGGATCTCGATCCAAACGGCTCGCTCCAGAATGCATCCGCTGCTATTCCGGTCATGAAGGAACTGGAACAGTACCATAACGTCGCCATGTTTGAAACGCCCATCCCACAAGATGATATATTGGGCAACAAGCAAATCCGTCAATCCGTCAATCGACCGATTGCCATGCACTTCGGAAATCCACCTTACATCACTAGCATCCGTGAGCAAGTGTGCGATGGATATGTCATCGGCGGCGGAAAATCCGAAGTTGTGCGTCAAGGTGCCTTGAGTGCAGAAGCGCAGATGCCCTTCTGGTTGCAGTTGGTAGGCAATGGCTTAACAACAACGTGGGCTGCTCACTTGGGCGCGGTCCTGACCCATGCGACTTGGCCCACGATTAGCTGCATCAATATCTACAGCGATCATCTCCTGAAAAAGCCGATCGAGGTAGTGGGTGGATATCAGCACGTTCCTGATGGGCCCGGACTGGGGGTTGAGGTGGATGAGGCCGCCATCGAAAAATACCGGGTTTCTCAAGAAAGGTTGGATGGTTTTGAGAAACATGGACAACCGATCCACCCGCAGCCGGAAGCTATCAAGACAGTTGTCTATCCAGACGGATGCTGCATACACATGATAGATCAGGGACTTGGATACTTTAATGCAGGTAACGGTCCCGCTTATGTGGAAGGGGTGCGTTTGGAGATTTGGGAAAACGATGGATCCAATGAGTGGAAGGATCTGTATTCAAGGGCTCAGAAGCAGCCTGTGCGCGCCCACTGGAGACAACGATAGTTAAAACGAGGTGACATATTATCCTTTACCGATTGGAAAAGACATGATCTGGCTTTGCGCGTCAGTGGAGTGTGTCAATGGACGCGCGCAAAAAAGTGTATCGTATCAATCCCCCGGTAGATGAGAAGCTTCGCGCCAAACTTGAAGAGATGCGGAAAGATTTTCACCTCCTTGGAGCAGCACTGGAAACCGATGAGATTATCATTTCGCTTGATGAAACTATCCGGTGATTTTTCGCCCGTGCTACCCAGCGGGTTGGTGAAATCCAAGACATTGTTTGGGTAAATTCCGACCATACAGAAGAAGAACCGCTCGTTTAGCTCCAAAACGGCGCACTGCCGGAAAGTCATTGTAAACTTCGCGCCTGGGGGTTGTTTAGATCGGCGCAGCAGCCGTATGAGAATCGGAAGTGACGCATCTAATTGAACGTATTACACAAATAGATTCCAATTACCCGGCGCAGTTGAAAGGGTATTTGAAAACAGAAGCCCCAGAAAGTATCTGGGCGTGGGGGAATTTCGCCCTGTTGACGGATCGAGACACCCCCTTAAATGGAAACCTCTGGGCATTTTTCTGTTCCAGCAGATGTCCCGCCCAGATTATCTTGAACGCGCATGAATTGGCTCAGCAATTTCGGGAATCAGGGGTGCCCACCATCGGGGGGTATCATTCCCCGGTTGAAAAGGAATGTCTTCGTGTCCTGCTGCGCGGCTCACAACCGATTATCTTATGCCCCGCTCGGAACATCGAAAACATGCGGTTGAGTCCAGCATGGAAAGGGGCATTAGCGGAGGGGCGTCTGCTAATTTTGTCTATTTTTGATAGCAAACATCGGCGATCGACCGCAGTATTGGCGAGCCGGCGCAACGCATTTGTTGCGGCACTCGCGGACAAGATATGTATCGCCCATGCCCCGGCGGGGAGCAAGACGCTGCAATTCGCACAGCAGGTATCGGAATGGGGCAAACCTCTTTTCACCTTTGACACCTCGGCAAACAGATCGCTTTTTCAGTGTGGGGCACAGCGGATAGAGGCTCTTGGACCTGAAACATATTAACCTTATAGTGCGGTTGGGTTAGGAGGTCATTTCCACATCATTCAAGTGTTCATTGGTGAATTGGTTCATTAATGAACTAATGAATCAAATACGTTTCCGGTCTTTGATCGGGGAGCGTATAGACAGCTGCAAACTAATGGAATGGGAGAAATCTCAGATGAAAGCGTGGCGTTTTTATGGATTTAACGATATGCGGTTGGACGAGGTACCTGACCCGGTTCGTCGTGAGGGACATGTGATCGCAGAGATTCTCTGTGTGCAACCCTCCGTCACCGAAGCACAACTGGCTTCCGGTATTCCGACCCTTGCTTACGAGCAGATCAAACACCGATTGGAGACGGAGGCACCGATACGGTTATTCGGACACGAGTTCTGCGCCCGAATCGTCGAAGTGGATGAGGATTCACAGTTCCGTTCGGGAGACCGTGTGGCAGCGCGCGCCAAGCTACCCTGCGGTGAATGCTCCCTCTGCCGATCAGAGCGTGGAAATGACTGCCGCCGGGGGCCGATTATCGGCTTTCAGTTGCCCGGTTGCTTCTCCGAGTTTGCTGTTCTGCCCGAAATCGCTTTGACGAAAGTGGACGACCGCATTTCCAACAGCGAGGCAGCGTGCTTGCAATCGCTCTCCGACAGCCTTGCAGCGGTGGATACAGCGGAGATAGGTATTGGGGACACCGTCGCTATCTTTGGCCAGGGCAGCATGGGGCTTGAGTGTATGCAGGTCGCTCGTGCGAGTGGCGCGGGACGCTTGATCACCGTAGATGTCCGAGAGGAAGCGTGCCAAGTCTCTAGGAAGTTGGGTGCTGATCACAGCATCGACGCGAGTCGTGACGATCCGGTTGAGGTCATTCAGGAGTTGACCGATGGCAACGGTGCCGATGTCGTTTTTGAATGCGCGGGCGGCAGCCCAAAGCAGGGGTTATCGGGAACGAAAACGCTTACACAAGCCATTGCAGCTGTCCGGTCGGGAGGGAAGTTGGCTATCGTTTCGTGGTTCGGTCATCCGATGGAGCTTGATGTCGATTCGCTCCGGGAGCGCAGTCTCAGATGTTTGTTCCCAGACATCAGCACACTGGCACACTTAGAACACACGGTTCGGTTGGTCGCCTCCGGACGGATTCGACTGAAACCGACCATCAAGCACGTTTTACCCGGCATCGAGTCTGTCCCCAAAGCCTTTGAGATTACCGCAAACAAGGGTAAATACGGGGCTATCAATCCGGCGCAAGTGATGATGTACGAGTGATTCGATTCGCAAAAGGCGGTTCTCCACACACCATTTCAGAAAGGAAGAACGAATGACGGACTCCCAAACAACAGATGTCCTCCAAACACTTCTCCCACATTTCCGTGAGCACGGTTATGTCATTCTCAAGGACGCTCTCACACCTGATGAAGTGTCGTACTTCCGTGAAATTTACGATTGTGACCGCGAGAAGTTTGGCAGCCCAAACTGCTGGCACCCCTTCGCTAACCAGATGCGAAACTGCAATGCGTTAGTTACCTCGCCGGAATTTGACCGACTCCTCCGCCATCCCAATATTCTGCCGGCGATTGAGTTTTTCATGGGGGGACCCGTCTGCTTCTCCGAGATTTGCCTACGCCACATGGCACCTTATGATGGCGAACCCCGCCAAGGCTTCCATCGGGACCGTCCGCATTGGGAGGAGCATCCGCTTCGCATGGACTACATACAACTGATGGTCTACCTCACCGACGTCGATGAGGGAACGCACTGCTTCTCCATTTCACCCGAGTCCGTTGATGAGCCAATCTGGGACGTAGCAGCAAACGTCGAGCGCAATGGAAGTGTAGACATTCACGGACCGGCAGGGACCGTCGTGCTTTTCAATATCGCCGTTCCGCATACGGCAACGGTTCGCGTCACACAACGAGAGCGGAAAACGGTTCAAGCGTATTATGGTCATCGTTCTCGTCCTTTCCTGAGTGACTGCTCTGTGATACCGCCGCGATTCTGGCGTCACGATCCGAATCCGGAGGTACGAGCGTTTTATGGCAACCTTAATAATACGACGCGGGCTTTTCTAGCAGCCTTTGATCCAGTATCTGCGTGAATCTTGAATTTTCCTATCGGAAAGGTAAACCGCTATGAAGCGTAGACATTCCTTGGACGAACCCCGTGTTTGCATGTTCGATGACGGGCGGCACGCCGCCAGTCTGTATCAATTTGAACCACCCCTTGAACCTTCGGACTTCACCTTCAACGTGGACCAACTGGCGGACAGCGGTGTAGATACCCTCATATACTTCGCGGTGCTTGAGGGAGGCGTGACCATGTATGATAGCCGCGTGGCGCAGAAGTGGGGGGATAATGTCGTCAAATGGACGCATACGGTCTGGTATCGTGCCGGTCGAAACATCCATCAACTGGTCGCCGATGGCTATGACCTGCTGACGCTGCTCTGTGATCGCTGCCACGAAAAAGGGATTTGGTTCATTCCCAGCAACCCGGTCACCCTCTCTGGGGGGGATCGAGCGACCGAGGGCGGATTGGGTCGCAAGTCTGACTTTGTGTACGCACATCCAGAGTTTCAGGTGGGGGAAGAGGCAGATCCACGGGCATCGGACGCATCAACAACTCGGTTCAGTTTCTTGCACCCGGAGGTTCGAGAGGAACGCTTTCAGGTGTCTGAGGAACTACTCGCGCGCTACGAAACCGATGGGATCGAACTAAACATGACCGATTTTGTTCCGTTCTGTAGATTTGACGAGGTGGAGGAGCTCGCGCCGATTATGACCCAATGGATACACGACCTGCGCGAAGTTGCTCGGAAAGCTGAAGGGAATCAGGGGCGTCGTAAACGCATTTATGTCCGTATCCCAGCACATCCAGACGCTTGGCGTGCCCTTGGATACGATGTTCCGCGTTGGGTTTCGGAGAGATTGGTGGATGGCTTAATCTGTCAACCTGGGCTCACGCAGGGACCTGTGGATCAGGATCCCGATCTCTCAGGGGCGGTAGCGTTGACTAATGGCACCCAATGCAGGGTACTTGCGTCCTTCCAAAACGTGCTCGGCAGGCAGCTGAAACAGTACGCCACCCCGCCGATGATTTGGGCTGCCGCTGCGAACGCCTATGCCCAAGGCGCGGACGGTTTCGGGATAGGGGACGCCCATTGGACACCCAACGGTTGGCCCTGGACGCACGACGAGTACCAGACCTTGCGCCTACTGGGGCACCCTGAAATGTTAGCCACAGCTAATAAGCTTTACCGCGTCCGCTCCGAGACACGGGGCGTGACCAAAGGTGTAGGTTGGGCACCCGGTGTGGCACCTTCCCTCCCACAGACGTTGGTTGAGGGAAAACCGGTCGAGGTACGCCTGCGGATAAGCGACGAACTCGAAAAATGGGGCGCGCTAGGAAGGGTCGAATCGGTTCAGCTACGAATACGCATGACCGGGATTGAACCTTTGTTGAACGCGATCCGAATTGAACTTAACGGTCAACGGTTACCGGATTCTATTCTAGATATAGAAGATCTGAACTATCGCCTGATAAGCACTGGGGCTGTAGGTCCCTACGGACAGGTGTATAAATACCAACTGTCCCCTGAATATTATCCGAAGCCGGGGCATAACGCGGTGCGAATCACGCTGATGAAGCGCGATCCGAATATTGAGAATCCTTTTGAGGTTTACGATGTCGATTGTGCCATCCGATACCGTCTCCACCGTCACTTCGGGCGAGAACCGATTGACTATTAGGGAGTTATCCCACTAAAGTTTTACCGAGGTGAACAAAGTTGAGGAATAGTCCAGTTCAGAAAAGGTGTTTTTCCGGGCTTTCTTTTTGAATTATATAAAAAGAAAGTGCAAAACGCAAATAGAGCCCGAGTTTTTTTCTTGAAAACTCGGGCTCTATTGCACGATTTCTTAACATGAGCTCTACTTGATTACATATTTCTCTCTTGGAGGTAACTTGATGAAATCAGCCCCTGTCGTGCATAGTGCTGGTTTGCGCGTCGGCACAGGTAAAATTCATCTTTCCGTCGATGATTCAATGGTCGTCGCCGGCAGCATCCTGCCGAGGCATGTCACGGGTCAAGAAGGGGAACTGAGAGCAGTTGCCATTGTGATTGAAAAACCATCGAGCCTTAAACTCGCCATTGTCGTTTGTGATGTTATCGCTTTGACTCGCGATGATGTTGATGCCGCGGTCTCCGAGATCGAAAGGACGACCGGCATTCCCCCTGCCAACATCCTGATCAGTGCCACGCACACACATCACGCACCGAGTACCATCGTTGTGCACGGCTACGGTCGCGACGAAGTGTTTTGCCAATATTTACGCGAAGGGATTATCCGGGGTGTCCAACAGGCAGATGCACACTTAAGCGACGACGAATCCTATTTTTATTTTCATCAAGGTGAAGAAAATACCATTGGTGGGAACAGCCGTCTGTTGCTTGCTGATGGCACAATCTGGTGGGTGGGACCGCGAACGGACGCGATGCGACCAACCGGACCTTTTGACCCACAACTGCCGGTTTTCGCTTTCCGCGATGCGGATAATCATCTTCAGGCCCTGATATATAACCACTCCACCCATACGATCGGCACTTGCAACGGGGATGTCCGCTCTCCCAGTTTCTACGGCTTAACAGCACAGGAATTAGAAGCCAAGTTGGGTGGCAGCGTGTGCTTTCTGCCGGGCGCGTTTGGCTCGACACACAATGTCACCGAGGTGCCACCTCCCGAAGCGGTTAAGCGGCTCAAAGAGGCGATCACTGACGCTATGGGGCAGGCAAAGCTGATGCCCGTTGAAAAATTGGCGTCCATTCAGTGCCCCTTTACGTTCAAGGTTCGGACGTTTGACGAAGCTGTGGAGGACGAAAAGGTATCCTCGTACTGTCGTAAGCGGGTGCCGGATGGCGCAGATAGTACCATCAACGTCTTCCGAAACATGCGTCAGATCCTTGCGTCCCAACAAGGACAGGCCCGTCAAACTATACTCCAAGCGATGGTTATTGGTGAAGTTGCCATCGTCGGTGTGCCGGGTGAATTGTTTACAGGCTTAGGTGTTGACCTCAAGGAACACTCACCTTTTCAGTATACCTACATCGCCTCGCTCGCCAATGACTGGATGGGCTACCTGCCCGATCGGGAAGCGCACACACTCGGCGGCTATCAAACTTGGATGGGGCTACACAGCTACGCGGAGGAAGGCACCGGCGAGCGGATGGTCGATGAATGCATCCGTATGCTCCGGCAACTGGCAGCGTAATAAGGGTGAGCTAAAAGCAGCAAGTGTGCAATTGCAAGGGTGAGAAAGCGAGCAAGGGCTAAGGCGTGTAACCGTTGTTTTTCCCTTTGTTTTTTTAGTAGAATTGGTAAATCTTCGATTTACACCTGCTCACTCCAAAGGGCGTTCCCTTTTTAATCAAACATGAGTAGAACTCAACATCTAACCTGCTTGCCTGCGCTTCAACCCCTGTCCCAACGAAAAGGAGACTGAAAGTTTATAAGCGGCATCGTTTTGAACGTTCTAATGGCATGGTGATGGATCTGAAAAAGGATGAAACTTGTAACGGAATTTGCACGAAAGGGATGGATAAATGGCAAAAAAGTCAAATGAACAGTACCCCGCGCATCTGGTGCGTTTTGGACAGACAGATTTGTACGTCTCCCGTCTCTGTCAGGGGACAGCATTTCGGAATATGCCACGAGCAGCGGATAACCCAATGGGCCTGCGTGTGCTGCAACATTGTCTTGAGGTGGGCGTAAACTTCTTTGATTCATCGAACGCCTACGGCTGGGGCGGGGCAGAAGAAACCTTGGGAAAAGCTATCGCAGGGCGGCGCGATCAGGTGGTTATTTGCACCAAAGTTGCTGCATCATACACGCCAAAAAAAGAGGATAGTCCGGGGAAACCTGCGCGTTTTACCAGAGGTTTTCTCTTCCAACAGGCAGAAGGCAGCCTCAGACGCCTACAGACCGACTATATCGATCTCTATCTGCTCCATCAGCCGGACAAGGTTACCCCAGCAGCAGAGATTGTCGATTCAATGGATGCGCTGGTGCAGTCGGGAATGATTCGATACTGGGGTGTCTCCAACCATAGTACGGAACAGGTGAGCGAGTACGTTGAACTGGGTCAAAGAACGGGCAAAGCCCCCATTGCGGGCACTGAAGATTACTATAACATCGCTGGAGAATCATTGACTGATACAGGCCATTCCCGTGTATGCCAACTAGAGGAGGAGATGTTTCCCGTGTTGCGGCAATCAGGGCTGGGGCTCCTCGCCTTTAGCCCTTTGGACACGGGTCACCTTGTGCCGAGGCGTAATATCGACTTGGATACGCCGTTAGGAACTTTGATAGGCCTGCTGGATCTGGTCGCTCACAATTTGGGTGTGAGCCGTGCCACGGTTTGCGTCGCTTGGGTGCTGACCCATCCAGAGGTGACGAGCGTGCTGGCTGGTGCTGAACGTCCTGAACATGTCAAGGACAATTTCGCTGGTACAGAGGTGGTACTGCCCGACGCAGATATTGAGATTCTGAACGCTGCCAGTGCAGCCTACAGAAAGCAGCAGGCACAAAATTTGTCTTGACCTATGTCATTCTAACGCAAGCTGCTATATAGCCCGTAGGTTGAGTTTCCATACTCGACATCTACTAGAAATCTTAGGGTTAGGGGGCAACAAGCAATGATTGACTCGATCCATCTCGCATTAATTCAATGCGACACACATGTCGCCCCACTGGTGCTTTGGTATATTTGGGTTAGACATGCCCTGCTATACACATTGCGCTTCTCTGGGGCTCAGACATTAGAGGTGTCAGTATTCTATAGACATATCGCTCCGTTGGAGCGAAAGTAATTGACGGGCGAGGAAACTCCATTCGGAGAAAAAAAACAGTAGATTTTCGATACATAGCAGCTTGGGTTATGTTAATGATTGGAAGGACAAGATGAAGTAGAGTCCCCACATTTCTCAAGCACAACCCCTACCTACCCAAAAGTAACGGAGGAAAAAATGAGACTTATTCTGATCGGCTGTGAATACAGTGGTACAACGACATTAGCCAATGCAATCAACGAATGGACTAAAGAAAGGCTGGGCAAGGAATTTACTCTTATCCACGACCACTTCAAGCTGCCGGATACCAAACCCCATGGACCAGAACTCACTGAGGAAGAAATTGCTCAGTTCGATGCACTTAGTCCGCGAATGACAGAGGTTATACAGCGGCACAATCTTTACTACCACACGCCTGCTGAATCTGCGGGGGGAGAGGACTTTCTCGGAATAGGCATCCACATCGAAGACGCAATATACGGGCCCCTATACTACGGTTACGGAGGGCCGGGCGAGATGGGTGATCGGCAAACGATTGCAAAAAACCTTGAGCAGCGTATCCTCAAATTCGCACCTGAAACCGTGCTTATCCTAGTGAAGGCGTCGCCCGAAGTTATTGCCAAGCGGATGAAAGAAAATCCCCATAAATACCCCGTTGTGCCTGAACGGGACATTGCAGATGTGCTGCAAAAATTCGAGGAGGCGTACCAAAATTCGTCAATTAAATCTAAGATAATGCTAGACACCTCCACTGCAACGGTTGACGAAACAGTCGCTGAATTTTCGGAAAAAATTCAGCCGTACTTGAGCGAGTCCGAACTCATGAGACTTTTGCCTTCACACAGGAAGTAGGAGGAGCCACATCGAAAGGAAAAAAGGAAATGGTGGACAAAGCTTATCTCCTTAATGAGGGAGAAATGCGAGATTTTATTGTCAACGGGTATATTCAAATTCAAGCTGATTTTCCGATTAACCTTCACGACCACATCTATCAGCAAATTGAAGAGGTACTTGCGAAGGAAGGCAATCCGGGAAACAATCTGCTGCCCCGGATCCCTGAGATTCAGCGGGTTTTTGAGCATCCAAAGGTTTGTGGCGCACTGACGAGTCTGTTGGGGCCGGATTACCTTATGCATCCGCATCGTTACTGTCATCTCAACTCACCGGGGAGTGACGAACAAACTTGGCATAAAGACGACTATGTGTTTGACCAAAAGGTGCGTCATCACCGCTTCCGATGGGTAATGGCTTTCTACTATCCGCAAGATGTCACCGAAGACATGGGACCAACAGGTGTTTTGCCTGGAAAGCAGTATTACAACACGGTTTCCGACACGGATCCGACGCAAAGCGCTGAGCAGGCGAAGACACTTTGTGGAAAGGCGGGCACGGTGACAATCGTCAATTTCGATTCATGGCATCGGGCGACAGCGAATCGTAGTGACAAAAAGCGTTACATGCTGAAGTTTCAGTTCACACGGATGAAAGAACCTTCTCAACCTTTACAGAGTAACGGGTATACGTGGCAACCCGCGGCTAACGATGATCATCCGGCGTTATCAAGGCATGTTTGGAACTGGATCTCTCAAAGTAATATTGCAGATTCAATACACGTCGCGCCTGTCGAAAATGGCTCTGTGTCCCAGCTGATAGCGGGGCTACGAGATACCGATGAAAGCGTTCGCCTGACTTCGGCGTATGCACTGGGTAGGAAAGGGGAAGCTGTCGTGCCGGCACTTATTCAAACATTACGAGATGAGGCCGAGGCTTGGGCAGAGATAAACATCGCAAAAACTGCAGCGAATCCACAAGGGGGCAATCCAGCAGATCTCTATTCCGCCCAAGCACTGACCGAAGTGGGACAACCCAGTGTACCGGCATTAATTTCGGTGCTAGGCGAGGCGTCTTGGCACGCTCGTGCAGCAGCAGCAGACACGTTGGGCAATCTGGGCTCGCTTGCAAAAGAAGCCGTGCCAACATTGATTCAGAAACTACGTGATGAGAGTTCGTGGGTTCGCCGCAATGCAGCGGAGGCGTTGGGAATAATTGCGGCACCTGCTGCAGAGATTGTTCCGGCATTGACGCAGGTCTTAAGCGACTCGGAGATGCTTGTCCGACTTAATGCGGTGATGGCACTGGCAAAGATTGGTCAATCCGCAGACGGAATTGTCCCGGCATTGGCGGGCAGGTTAAATGATGAGGACCGGTATGTTCGTTACTATGCAGCATCAGTATTACAACAGATTGGAACGTCTCAAGCACAAAACACTTTATGGGACAACCTATTGACCTCTCGCTGGTGTCCCATAACAACAGCGGAGAATCCTTATTGACAACTACATGTCTACATCCCCCTTCCACAACTGTTGCATCTCTTCACAGGAAACCAAGAGGTCGTCCAGTGTGCCCGCCCCTTCAATCCGTCCGTCCTTCAGGACGATAATCTTATCGGCACGACGGAGTGCTGGGCGACGATGGGAAACAACAAGACAGGTAGAACGCTGTGTTTCAAAGACGCGATCCCACAGTAACCGTTCTGTTTCTACGTCCAGCGCAGAAGATAGATCGTCAAAAACAAAGAGCTCCGCAGGACGGATAAACATCCGCGTCGCAGCGGCACGTTGTATCTGTCCCCCCGATAGCTTGACGCCCCGGGGCCCCACTACTGTATCTAGCCCATTTTCGAGCGTCGGGAGGTCCTGCTCCATCACACCTAAGTGAATCGCTCGGCTAAGTGCCTCCGGATCATCTGGCAACCCCATGAGAATATTGTCCTTGAGCGGCTCGCTAAAAAGTCGTGGGACTTGTGGGGTATAGGCACAACGGGGTGGCACGAAGAACGATTTGGGATCGTTCACCTCCTCCCCATTCCAGCGAATCTCCCCGGACTCCTTCGGCAGTACTCCGAGGATGGTTCGCAGCAGGGTTGATTTGCCAGATCCAATTCGTCCAGTGATAACGATGAATGAACTGGAGGGGATTTGTAGATCGATTCCGTGAATCCCATTCTCCGACTCTTCGTAGCGGTAGGTCAGTCCTTTAATCGTTAGTTCGTGGAGTTGATCTGTGTCCGTCTTGACGGGGACCGGAATGGCGGGCAGATCGCCCCGGAGGTAGACCGGACTATGTTGGGCGAGTACGCTTGGCGATGTTTCATCAATGATTCGCTCCATTCGACCAAAGGAAATTTGTGCGCGTGCATGGTGTGTCATCACCGTACCCAGTAATGAACCACTTCTAGCGACTTCGCCCACGTAGGTCATGAAAAGAGCAATATCTCCAACGGTAAAGTCGCCCGATTTCATCCTCTCCGCAACCAGTATGAGAATCACTCCCGTTGCCACGTTACCAAGATTTTGATTAATCGATCGCAGCAGTTGTTCAAATAGGTTATCTATCAGGGTGGACTTCCGCCGTGCATCGTTAAGCCGGCGAAAGTGCGAGATGATATTTGACTCCATCGTTGCGACCTTGATTGCCAATACTGCTTGGAACATTTCATTGATGAAGTTTGTCGACTGTGCCGTGGCGACCCGCTGTGCTGTTCGATATTTATGGATATATTTCCTTGCTGCATCAATAATAATTACAACGAGTATAGACGGAATGACCGTAACAAATGTAATCATCACGTTTATCCGCGCCATCCAGACAATAGCGAGCGCGGCAAAAATGAGGTTGCCCCATAGATGAATGTATCGCTCCAAGTATCTAACAACTGTTCCCACATCATCGCGGAAACGGTTGGTTACTTCACCAGAAGTGCTTGAAATTCGGCGTGGCGTCCGCACGTCAAGCAGGGCAGCCATCAGGTTTTTACGAAGAAGCGATTCTACTGCGTACCACCAACGGGGCCAAACGACAGCAGATCCAAACAGGACGATCCGGTCCCCAATCTCGACAGCGATAAACAGTGCGACAAGCGTCCATGGGGTGAATCCCGCTTGAGCTTCACCTGTGAGTGCATCGAAGAACGCTTTCATGACCAACCCAGTCAGAAATGGAACAAGGTCATCTGCACCCCGAAACAGTATCGTGAGCAGAAACAGTCCTGGGCGGTAACGAAGGAGCTTTATAGCAGCTTGTCCGGTTTTCATAAGATCTCCCTGTATACTTTGCGCCCCAAGTTCGGGATACGTCCAGCAAACTCAAGTGCGTAACTCCTATTACAGTATAGAAATCTCGACTGGAGGAATGAAATGTCTGTCGACTGACCTTTGCATTAGGACAATAGCATCAATAAACCCTAAAGTAGCACAGTTGGTGAAAAAAAGCAAGAGTTCTCCCTACCTAAAGCGTTTATGGATTGACGCTTAGAGGCTTTACTGGAGACGGAAGCGCGAACAAAATCCGATAGATTTGCAATCGAAACCGGCTATGTCAACGAATCAGGAATTGGAAGTTGATATTTTCGCATAACCGCTTGAATTTGCTCCCATGTGTTTTCTTCGATAAAGATTCCCTCCCGCCTCCGTCTCTCTTGTTCACTCCTACCGCGCTCGCCCGGGATACGAATTGCCTCGACACCGGGAGAACGTTTCGCAGACTTGATGTAGTCGATGAAGCGATTGACCTCCGCGTTGAACTCCGAAAGGTCTACAAAACTGGAGATGTTGATGACTGTGATGAACACACCATTGCCCACCCTTGAACCCTCTTTACAAGTGCAGCCTGCGCCACTCAACGCTCCAGAGAGAATATCGACGACGACACCGAGTCCAAATCCTTTTTGCGCGGCGATTCCTCCAAAAGGAAGCAGCGCACCGGGGGGAGATCCATAAAAATCCTCGACGTTGGTTGTCGGATTTCCCGAAGCATCAATAAGCCATCCCTCCGGAGCAGGTTCCTTTCGATGTCGTTGCACACGCACTTTTCCTGCTGCAACGACACTGGTGGACATATCCAACAAAATAGGCTCCCGTCCCTCAACCGGGATGGCACAAGCCAGCGGATTGGTCGAAAGCCGTCCTTCGATTCCCCCATAAGGCGCGACATTTTGACCACCGCCATGGTCATTCACTGTCAAAATCCCGATCATCATCTCCGCCGCCGCGATCAGCACGTATCCTCCCAACCTACCGGTTTCATTAGAACGGGAGATGGTAACCGTACTAACGTCGGTCGCCTTTGCCTTTTCAATCGCTAATTTCATCCCATGTGTCGCAATTACGGGCCCAAATCCCCAATTTCCATCTAGTGCTGCCATCGAAGGAGATTCTCGTTTAACTTTAATCGTCGCCCCCGGCTGAATCAGGGCTTCCTCGATTTCGCGAACATACTTTGGTAAGTGAATGATCCCGTGTGAGTCATGGCCGACCAGATTGGCGTCAACCATTGAGCGTGTCACGACTTCAGACTCTGCATCAGAGATACCCATGGCACGGAACACCTTCAGGCCTGTTTGTGCCAATACCTCCGCTGTGAAAACTGGCATTATCGATCTCCTCCGGCTATTATCGATTGTGAATTAAGGATTTTCAGATGATTCCATGTGTCTATTTCGTTAGGTAGGTGTTCATTATAAGGGTACTGAGAAACTTTGTCAATATCAGCAGTGGACAGATGTAGGAGAATTCCATCTGTTATAGGAATTAAGCAAGTGACCAATCAGAAACTAGAGCTAACCGCTGTCGTGGCGGAGTGGCGGTCCTCGATGAAATAGGGATTTTCTAATCCGAGGGGGATCACAGGTTGGGAAACCCGTGGCTATGAGTACATTTCCATCGGTGTATGCCAAAGTCCTGCATACTATTTCCATACAATTCCCCTACGGACAGCTGCGATTTTGAGATTGACCGTGTCCGGGAAATTTGATAAGATATGTTTCAGGAAGGAATCATAATATGCCGGAGCAGAAAGTTAAAATTGGATTCGTCGGTGTTGGCAACATGGGACAATGCGCCCACCTGAAGAATTATGCGAATCTGGATATTTGTCAGGTTGTTGCGATCGCTGAGATACGTGAATCGCTGCGCCGAAAGGTCGCTCCCCGCTACGGTATCCCAAATACCTATCCCACGCACGAAGAGATGCTGCAAAATGAAACACTGGATGGTATTGTGGCTGCCCAACCTTTTGGTCGATATGGGATACTTGTGCCTGAACTTCTCAAGGCGGGGGTTCCAGTCTTTACAGAGAAACCGCTTGCCGCTTCCATCGAAGCGGGTGAAAAAATTGTGGAGGCCATGAGGAGGAGTGGGACGTGGCACATGGTCGGCTACCACAAACGCAGCGACTTAGCAACGATGTACGCCAGGTCAGAAATCGAACGTCTCAAAGCATCGGGTGAACTTGGAAAAATGACGTACGTTCGCATTCTAATGCCTTCCGGGGACTGGGTGGCAGGTGGTTTCAATGACCTGATTCGAGACGATTCCTCACCTCCTGCATTGGAATGGGACGCACCTGCCGCTGATATGACTGATGAAGTTCGCAACCAATATAACGGCTTCGTCAACTATTACATCCATCAGATTAATCTAATACGCTACCTGCTTGGAGAACCCTACACGGTCGCGTATGCGGATCCTTCTGGTGTACTATTGGCAGGGCAGAGTGAGAGCGGTATCGCCTGTGCCATTGAAATGTCTCCTTACAGCACAACAATTGATTGGCAGGAATCTGCGCTCGTATGTTTTGAACAGGGTTATATAAAAATTGAATTACCAGCACCGCTAGCGAGTAACCGTCCCGGTCGTGTTGAGATACTACGAGATCCCGGTAACGGCATTACTCCAGAGACCATCGGGCCACAACTCCCTTTGGTACACGCCATGCGGCAACAAGCAATCAACTTCGTGACTGCTATCAAGGGAGAGGCGAATCCCCCTTGCACTTCGGAGGAGGCGTTGGAAGATTTGAAAGTCGCTCGGGCATACATTCAACTACTTACAGGCGTTTAATTTCCAACGTGTGGCTCATACCAGATCCAGATCGAAAGATTTGTTTCTTTTCGTGACGACAAAGTCACTAAATCTCCTTACGAGAATACATGGCTAATTATAATGCGGAAGGCATTGATTGAAATTATTATCAGAAAGGAGCATTAACAATGAGCAGCTTAATTGTGGTCCATCCCAGATTTGATGGCGTTTGGCCCTTTGCAGCCGATCACTTTCACACACTGTGGCAGGCGCAGGGAAAAGTTGAGTTTATACGTCTTGAACCCGGTGACCAGCGACACTTCGGTGAGATTGCTTCACAGCCCACTGAAGTTAAACGACTTGCATGTCTTAGTGTACCTGTAACGTTGGAGTGTCTGCAGCGTTTTACCGTGCTAGAGGAGGCGACCTTCCAAGGGAGCTACGGTAGTAGTATATCAGAGGGACCGATTCAGGAACATATCCAGCAGGTAGGAATCACGGTTTATAATCATCCGACCGAGGGCTTTTGGGGACAAACTGTGGCGGAGTACGGTCTTGCACTGACGCTGTGCGGCTTACGGCGCATCCCACAACTACATCGTGCAATCCTTAGCAGCCTAGAACCTTGGGACTACGAAGCACCCAACGGCATGGGTCGTCCCGGGGGGCGTGGACATCAATTTGGTGATGATTCAAACTTTACCAGTGGCACGATTGCCGGAAAACGGGTGCGTATTGTCGGTGCCGGAAACATTAGCAGTCGCTACGCCAGCTTTGTGAACATGCTGGGTGCAGATGTAGCGGTTTGGGATCCGTATGCCAGTGAGCCCTGTTTTCACCGCGCGGGTTCTCGGAAGGAATGGTACCTCTCTGAACTCGTTAAAGACGCTGAAATCTTCGCACCGATGGTGCCTTTGTTAGAATCAACGCGGGGCATTGTCACCGCAGAGCATATCAACGCGCTGCCGAAAGGTTGTCTAGTGGTTTTGGCAACGCGTGCAGGGATTTGTGATATGGAGGCGTTGCGAAGGCGGGTTCTTACTGACGAATTGAGTCTTGCCGCTGATGTCTGGGATGTCGAGCCGCTTCCGTTAGACGACCCCCTCCTGGGACGGCATAATGTCGTCCATACACCACATAATGCCGGACGGACCATTGACGCCAACCAAACATGGGCGGAGAAATTAGTAGTACAATTTAAGCCGCAGTAATACATTGTAAATACAAGGCTAAAGGGGGTGCTCTCTCCTAACTACACCTGCCATGTTGCATTATGAACCGGGGCTAGGCCCACCTGACTCAGATACAGGTTAGGCGGGGCTTGTGGGGGTAGTAAGCCCGTGTTTTTGCTTGAGAAGTCTCATCAGTTCAGCCTTTTCATTGCGAGGTGTCCGATTTCAATCAATTTTAGCACTCACCCTGACCAAGGTTATAGGACAAAACCGTGCGCTTACTGTTTGATTGGGGACTCAACCGGATTTCGATATGATAATCCAGTTTCCCTAAGGGAGAAAACAGACAATTAATGGTAAAGCTTTTGGATACTGTGTCTGGCGCAAACAAACCCTCCCTCTTTTCAGAAACGACAAGATCGGTTCACCCGCTCCAGACACCTCTCTGAGAGGTATAGGAAAAACTCAAAGCGGGATTGAAGTATGCCAAAATATCCAATAGATAAACTCATCACCGATTTTGACGAAACGATATCGGAACGAGATACCATCAGCATCCTTGTGCATACAGCGGCTGAAAACCGTAAGCATGAAAAAGCACAGTTCCTCACAGCTTGGCGAGAGATGGTGGAATGGTATTGGGTGCGGTATCGTCAGATAGCCGATGGGTGGCTGAACCGTTGTCATTCAATCGTGGATTTCCTGAAAGCCTTTGAGGAACTGGAAACAGCATCTATACAAAAGGTGATGGCGAAACGCTTTCTGGAAGGGCTTACAAGGGAAGGGTTAAGAGCAGTTGGACGGAATGTCGTCAAGAAACCGGGGGTTGGCTGGGTGCTATCCGCTATGCGAGCGAATGGCGTTGAGGTTGAGATCTTATCCGCTAATTGGTCGGAGGCTTTGATTCAAGGTGCGACGGAAGAGCTATGCAATCGGGTAATCGCCAACAGTTTGATGTATAATGCGGCAGGACGTTCGACCGGTGATATCCACCTGAATGTGGTTTCGGCACGGGATAAGTTAAGAAAGTTCAGGGAACAAAAGAAAAATCCCCCGAATCCTGATGAAATCGGGGACGGGGGAGTAACACGGACACTGTATATTGGAGATTCGATCTCAGATTTTCTCGCTATCCTCGACGCAGATTTAGGGGTACTGATTGGGCAGAACCGCACAGCGATACAAACGATTGAACGATTTCGTGTCCCAACCCTGCGGCTCCAAGAGGGAACGCGATTTGATTCATCACTGTCTTATCGGGGAACCATTCTGCTCGTCAACTCGTGGAAAACATTGGGCAATTTTCTGTCAACTGCCGAGTAGATATAGGAGTTACGCACTTGAGTTTGTAGCAGTGCGGTTCAACCCGCGGCTTTAAGGGAGTCGGCATACGGCGTATACTGTCACTCCCCTTCCTCCGGTAAGCCCCCCGCAAGCGGAGGGAGGAGCGCAAGCAGGGTACAGCACAGCGGCGTATCCCTACTATTGTCGGACGAACTGGAGTTGCCTGATTTATCGGGCGTTGAGAGGCATCTTCACCGGCGATCAATCGCTGAGGATACCATGACTCTAGCACACCAGTTTGGCTCAGCCAACGATGAACATCGCGCGCCCTTTTCTGGTGTTGGCGTCGAGAGGTCAACTGCGTAAGTACTAAGATATTAGACTACTCAGGCTCAATCCGCTGCCGGTTCATCAACCGGGGATGATAAAGAATCAGTAAACTCAGGCTGTGCTTCCGTTGTGGGGAAAGTGCGAATCTTCCGGAACTTAGATAACCCGGTTCCTGCGGGGATAAGATGTCCCATAATAACATTTTCCTTCAGACCAACGAGCCGATCCTGTTTACCGGCAACCGAAGCTGTCGTTAGCACATTGGTTGTTTGCTGGAACGAAGCAGCAGAGATGAAGCTTTCCGTGGATAGGGATGCCTTCGTGATTCCTTGTAAGATTGAGTCAGCCGTTGCAGGCTGCCCGCCGTTATGTTCAACAACTTGGTTCGCTCGATGGAACCTTGCCCGTTCTATTTCTTCTTCTTCGAGAAACTCTGTATCACCTGGACTCTCAATTCTTACCTTACTCAGCATCTGCCGCACAATGACCTCAATGTGCTTATCGTTGATGCGCTCGCCTTGTGTTCTGTAAACATCTTGGACTTCATTGACCAGGTAGTTCTGTACCGCTTCCTTCCCTTTTACTTCCAGGATATCGTGCGGATTGATTGGCCCATCTGTCAACCGCTCTCCGGCAGCGACCCTATCATTATTCTGCACAATTAGGTGCTTGCCCTGTGGAATGCGACGGCTCTTCTGGAGGTCTCCATTCACCACCCGTAGGGTGCGCACCCCACGGCTAGCCCCCTCTAGTTCGACATATCCCTCAATCTCGGAGATCACAGCGGCGTCTTTCGGTCGCCGTGCCTCAAAGAGCTCAGTGACTCGTGGCAACCCTGTTACAATATCTCGGCTCTGCCCTTTTTCACGCGGCAACCGCGCTAAGACAGCTCCCTGTTCCACCTGCTCCTCATCTGTAACTGAAAGGTGGGCTCCTGTTGGCATCTGATAGCTAATCAGGACTTCCCCGGCCTCATCCTGAATCTCAATTTGCGGCTGATCCTCGCCTCTGTGTTCGATAATAACCCGTTCTGCTGAACCGGTGGCTTTGTCCTCACGCATCGTTTTGCCTTCAACAATATTCTTGAACACGACGCGTCCGGCATGTTCTGTCAGAATCGGCACTTGATATGGATCCCACTCAAGCAACAATGTTGCCTGTTTCCCATTTTGGGAATTTCCTTTAGTCACTTTTTGCCCATCTTCGACGTATAATCGTGCGCCGACATCAGCAGCGTGCCGCTCGACTGCATATCCATGCACATCAATAATCTGGATCTGTGCATTTCGGGAAAGGACAATCTTTTCTGTCTCCACATCGGACTGCTGCCCCTCTTCAACAGGACGTTCAATAAACCTGACATTGTGATATTGAACCTTCCCATCATGCCGAGCTTCAATCCTTGATTGGGACCCACCACCACTGACGGTGCCACCTGTGTGGAACGTTCGCATAGTTAACTGGGTCCCCGGCTCCCCAATTGATTGTGCTGCAATAATACCGATTGCCTCCCCGACATCGACCAAATGGCCGCTTGTCAAATCGGTGCCGTAACATTTGGCGCACGCGCCTTTGGGGGCTTCGCAGGTCAAAACAGATCGGACGCGGACTTCAGGGATACCAACTGCCTCAATTTTCTTTGCTGCGTGTTGGGTAATCAACTCGTCCTTTGGCACTAGCACCTCATTTGTGCTCAAGTCGACGATGTCGTCGGCTGCTGTGCGCCCGAAAATCCGTTCTGAGAACGGACTCTCCTCTTCTTCATCCGTCGTTTTAGTAACACCGCCAAGCGTTTCGCAGTCCACGGTTGTTATCATTACGTCTTGTGCAACATCAACCAACTTCCGCGTCAGGTAACCACTACTAGCAGTCTTAATCGCGGTGTCGGCAAGTCCCTTCCGCGCCCCGTGGGTCGAGATGAAGTATTCAAGCACCGACAACCCTTCGTGGAAGCAAGACTCAATTGGTTGTTCGATAATCTCTCCGGAAGGCTTTGCCATCAATCCGCGCAAGCCTGCCAGTTGGCGAATTGAATCCCGCTTGCTTCGAGAAATCGCGCCTGAGTCCACCATGATATGAACAGGATTAAATCCTTCAACCTCATCCTCCCGTCCCTGTTCCAACCCATCAAACAAGGCGGTTTCGATTTGTTCGATCAGTTGATGCCAAACATCAATCACTTTGTTGTAGCGTTCACCCTCACTCATGTCCATGTCGCCTCTTTGGAAGTCCTCTTCGATCTGTTCGACCTGCTTCCGTGCTTCCCTTATCAACTCCCCCTTTTGGTGTGGGATGATCATATCCTGCATAGCAATAGAGAGTCCGGCAAGGGTTGCGTAATGAAAACCCAGCCGCTTCAAGTCATCTATAAACCCCACAGTTTGGCGATTTCCCAACTCCTCAAAAGCACGAGACACTAAATTTGAGAGATCGCGCGAACCCATCTCTTGGTTGGCAAATGGCAGCGTTTGTTGCGTCTTGACATCTGTGAACAACAACTCATTAGGAACAACCTGGTTAAAGATGACTCGTCCCACGGTTGTTTCGATTGGCTGCGTAGCCCCATCGAGGTAGAGTTTTACCGGATCATGTAGTCCAAGGGCATCGCAATCGTGTGCGAGAATAATCTCTTCCGGATCTCGATAGATTCGCGGGGTTGACACTTGGCATACTCTCTCCCATTCCTTTTCTGGAACAGCTTTTGTGAGGAAGCCGCACCCCATTGCAACATCTCGGTTCGGCACCGCAATGGCTCCACCATGTGCCGGCTTGAGAAGATTTCGCGTTGCCATCATCAGTAGTTTTGCTTCAACCTGTGCCTCAACACTTAATGGGACATGCACTGCCATCTGATCTCCATCAAAATCCGCATTGAATGCTTCACACACGAGTGGGTTGACTCGAATTGCTTTTCCTTCGACAAGCACGGGTTGGAACGCTTGAATCCCAAGTCGGTGTAGCGTTGGCGCCCGGTTCAGGAGCACGGGATGCTCGTCAATGACCTCTTCCAACACCTCCCACACCTCTGGCGAGATCTGCTCTGCCATATTTTTCGCCCGTTTGATAGTGTGGGCATAGCCTTTTGCTTGCAGCTTATGAATGATAAACGGCTTAAACAACTCCAAGGCCATCTTCTTTGGCAAGCCACACTGGTGCAACTGGAGTTCTGGTCCAACCACAATGACCGTCCGTCCCGAATAATCCACGCGCTTGCCGAGCAAGTTTTGACGAAAACGTCCCGGTTTCCCCTTGAGCATATCGGAAAGGGATTTCAGGCCACGATTGCCCGGGCCTTTTACCATGCGACCATGACGGCCATTGTCGAGTAGCGCATCAACTGCTTCTTGGAGCATTCGTTTCTCATTGCGGATAATCACTTCTGGTGCCCGGAGTTCCATGAGACGTTTTAGCCGGTTATTCCGATTAATCACCCGCCGGTACAGATCATTCAAATCGCTAGTGGCAAACCGTCCTCCGTCGAGAGCTACGAGCGGACGTAGGTCGGGTGGAATTACCGGAATCACGGTAAGAATCATCCAGTGCGGCAGATTGCCTGACTGTTTGAAGCCCCTCACCAATTCCAACCGCTTGCGCAGCTTCCGTTTTTTTTGCTCGCTCTTGGTCCCCTCAAGTTCGGCGCGCAGGGTTGCGATCTCCTGATCTAAATCAATTCGCTCCAACAGTTCTTGGATCGCATCGGCACCCATGTCGGCACGGAAGCCATCGGGAAATTTAGTTCGATATTGCGTGTACTCCCGCTCTGTGAGGAGCTGTTTTTCCCCAAGGTCACAGTCTGGATCGCTGACTTCTAATACGATGAACGACTCAAAATAGATAACCCGCTCAATATCACGAAATGGGAGATCTAAAAACAATCCAATCCGGGAAGGCAATCCTTTGAAAAACCAGATATGCGATACCGGTGCTGCCAATTCGATATACCCCATCCGTTCACGGCGCACCCTCTGCTGAGTCACTTCAACACCGCATCGATCACAGATTACCCCTTTGTGTTTAATTCGTTTGTACTTACCGCATCCACATTCCCAGTCCTTTTGTGGCCCAAAAATCGCCTCACAGAACAAGCCATCTCGTTCGGGCCGAAATGTGCGATAGTTAATTGTTTCAGGTTTCCGGACTTCGCCACATGCACAGTTACTGGTCGTGCATCCACTAGTCCGCTGGTGACATGCTGTATTTTTTGCCCATTCCTTAATGTATTCTGGCGAAGCGATTCGGATTGAAATCGCATCAAAATTGTTCAGATTTCCCGCCTGTGTTGTTCGTTCTTGGATCTGATTTGACATGGCTATTCTCCCTTATTAACGATTAGAAGATTAGAAGATTAGAAGAGAAGCACTTCTATTTTTTCGGACTTCTCCTCTTCCACACTTCATACATCATGTTCCGACTCCCAATCTAATGGGGTGCATACCCACCATCACAAGGGCAAGTATTGGGGATAGGGGGCATATTTGTTTATTATTTTCTCGTGGGCCCTAGTTCGCGCCGTTTTCTGCCTCAGGCATCATTTCAAGCAAGGCTTCGATACATTCAAGTGATCCAAATTCTCCTTGAAGACATGGCTTATCAATGTCAGGGTGAGTAAATGGCTTTAGTCCATCTCTATCAATAAAACCCTTCACTGTACCTATTTTCCTATTCCTATCCAGTGAAATTTTAACCCCGACGTAATAATCTTTGGATTCATTATTACATGGAACCAATATGCTTTGGTATGTGGATGCCTTAACATCAACGGTTTGACCGTCGCAAGTCTGGAGATTCAGTCTGTCCAATGTATAAACATCATCCCATGTTAGAAGTTGATTGGCGTCATTCAAGAATGCCTTATCATGCTTATCTAGAAATTTAGCAAAGGCAATCTCACCGAGTTTCCCTATACGAATATACTCACGGTTCGCGTTCTCGTTTTCTATAAGGTTTGATCTGGCATCGCTCTCTGCAAATTCGTTGGCCTTCTTTAAATCAATCTCAGTAAAGGAAATTCTCGTGGGGTCCTGTTTCTCAGGGGCAAGATCAAAAGTATCTGGGGCATCAGATGTCTGCAGGTTCTGTTTCTCAGGGGCAAGGTCAAAAGTATCTGGGGCATTAGATGTCTGCAGGTTCTGTTTCTCAGGCGTAAGATCAAAAGTATCTGGGGCATCAAAAGTATCTGGGGCATCAGATGTCTGTTCTAGGTCTACATCTAGACAAAGGCTTTGTAATTCCTTCACGAGAACGTTAAATGACTCTGGAGTGCCGGGCGCGGGGGCATTTTCTCCTTTGACAATCGCTTCGTAGATTTTGCTCCTTCCAATGACATCATCGGATTTAATTGTGAGTAATTCTTGAAGGGTGTAGGCAGCCCCATATGCTTCCAATGCCCACACCTCCATTTCACCGAGACGTTGGCCACCTTGCTGTGCCTTGCCACCGAGCGGTTGCTGAGTCACCAACGAATAGGGTCCTGTGCTGCGGGCGTGGATTTTATTATCTACCAAGTGATTGAGCTTGAGAATGTAAGTATATCCGACAGTCACTTCTTGGGCAAAGGGTTCCCCGGTTCGACCATCATACAACTTCGCTTTTCCGTGTTCGGGCAGCCCTGCCTCTCGTAAGAGCTTACGAATTTCCGGGTCCTCCGCCCCATCAAAGACCGGCGTGGTAATATATAATCCAAGTTCCTTTGCCGCCCTCCCCAAATGCGTTTCCAGAATCTGTCCCGCATTCATGCGCCCCGGAACCCCCAACGGATTCATGATGATTTGGATTGGCGTACCGTCTTCCAGATAGGGCATATCCTCTTGTGGGAGAATCTTTGAAACGACTCCCTTATTGCCGTGTCTCCCGGACATTTTATCGCCGACAGAGATCTTTCGACGGATCGCTACATAAACTTTCACCAGTTTGAGAAGCCCCGGCTTCAACTCGTCGCCCTTCTCGATTTTCTCAATTTGTGCTTTCTTTTCTTCCGTCAGGGCATCAATACGCCCCTGCGCCAACTGTTGAATGCGTTGGATGAGCTCCATTGCCTCAGCATCCCTAACATGAAATTGTTCCAACGGAACGCCCGTTTCCAGCAACTCTTCTGTTACAATCTTTCCCCGCCTAGCAATGAGTTCTGTGTCGTTAGAAACACTGCTAGCGAGTTTTTGACCGAGCAGTATGTTGCGGATCTCGTCGTCCTTGCGTTGGTTAATTAATCCACATTTCGCCTCCCATTCCTTCTCCACCTCTTTCTTTTTCGCGATCTCCCGTAATTCCGTTTGACGGTCCCCGTCCCGCTCTTTCCGAGAGAAGACCTTGACATCAACAACAACCCCCTCGGTGCCGGGCTTGACATACTTGGAAGCGTCGCGCACTTCGCCGACTTTCTCACCAAAGATTGCACGCAGCAGTTTTTCTTCGGGGCCGAGGTCACTCTCTCCCTTCGGGGTCACCTTGCCCACAAGAATGCTTCCCGGACGGACAATTGAACCGATGCGAATAATCCCCTCCTCATCTAACTGCGCCAAAGCTTCCTCAGAAACGTTTGGAATATCTCGAGTAATCTCTTCGGATCCCATCTTCGTATCACGCGCTTCTACCTCAAACTCTTCGATGTGAATAGAGGTGTAAGTATCGTCAGCGATGAGTGACTCGTTGAGGAGGATAGCATCCTCATAATTATATCCTTCCCAAGACATGAATGCGATTAGGATATTGCTGCCGAGGGCCAGCTCTCCATTCTCTGTTGAGGTGCCATCGGCAATCACTTGACCGGCTTTTATCTGTTCTCCGACATTTATACATGGGCGTTGGTGGAGGCTGGTCCCACTGTTGGATCGCTTGAAGGTGGTCAAGCGATAAACATCGTAGCCCATTTCGCTGAACGACTGCTCTCCATGAGCAATCCGGAAGGCATCATCCGTGCGGATAATGATTTCAGATGCAGAGACGCTTTCTGCAATGCCATCCCGCTTTGCCAGTACAACTGCCCCAGAATCGCGAGCAGCTTTATGTTCCATACCAGTCCCAATCAACGGAGCTTCTGGCCGGATGAGCGGTACAGCTTGTCTCTGCATGTTACTCCCCATCAATGCACGGTTCGCATCGTTATGCTCAAGGAAGGGAATGAGCGCGGCAGAAACACCAACGATTTGTTTCGGGGAGACATCAATGTAATCGATTTCTGGTGCTAACTTCCGGGGAAAATCGTCCTTTTGCCGTGTAACCATCAGGTCGCCTTCCATCGTTCCGTCCTCATCGAGGACAGCATGTGCCTGTGCAATGGTGAACGTATCTTCTTTATCGGCGGACAAATAATCGATCCGATTGATTGCTTTGCCCTCAGACACCTTGCGATAAGGTGTTTCCATAAAGCCGTAGGCATTGACCCGCGCGTAGGTACTTAAGGAAACAATTAACCCCACCGAAGGGCCTTCAGGTGTCTCAATCGGGCAGACTCGTCCGTAGTGAGTACGATGGACATCCCGTACCTCAAAGGTTGCACGTTCCCGATGCAGTCCGCCGGGGCCCAATGCACTCAAGCGGCGTTTATGGGTTAACTCGTCTAGCGGATTGGCTTGCTGCATGAATTGGGAAAGTTGACTCGATCCGAAGAAATCTTTGATCGCAGCGGTCAAGGGTTTAGGATTAATCAAGTCGGCAGGGGTTACACTTTCCAAGTCTTGAACTGTCAACCGCTCTCGCGTCGCCCGGGTAACTCGCAGCATCCCCATCCGCACCTGGTTCTGCAACAGTTCTCCGACAGCGCGAACTCGACGATTACCGAGGTGATCGATATCGTCCATCTCTCCGTTTCCATTCTGCACCTGTATCAGGTATTGGAGAACCGCGGCGATGTCCGCCGCACGCAGGACACGAATCGTTTCATCTACTACTTCGTCCTCGTTCCGATACAGGGAAAGGTTGCCAAGCTTTTCATTAAGCTTATACCGCCCTACCTTTGCGAGATCGTAGCGCACTGAATCGAAAAATAGCTTTTCAAATCGGTTGTGCGCGCTCTCGATTGTAGGCGGGTCGCCCGGTTGCAGCTTACGAAAGATTTCAACCACCGCCAAGTCTTGGATACTTCCCCGATAGACGTTGAGGGTATCCCCTATTTTCTCAATGGTAAAGTTCTCTCTATTATTCTTGTTTAATACACGCCAACGGCGATCTGCTGTTTTTACCTGCATGATCGCGGTAGAGGACAGAGAGGTGCCACTGTCTTTAAACTGTTGACGCCATGTCTCTGACACCGGTGCATTATCTGTCAAATCACTTTGGAGGTCTGATGGCACTTTAAAAATTAACGGCAGTTTATACTCCGATTGGAGATCACGATTGAGCGTATTTCGCAGAAAACGGATTTCTTCTGCATCATCTGCGTCTAAAACTTCAACTTCGCTGATACCTGCCTCAAGCAAATCGTCTATTGCCTCTTCTGTCAACTCCACATTTGCTTCGAGTAATTTGTATTCGACAGGAATAACTTCAACTTCGCTGATATCTGCTTGAAGCAAATCCGAAATCTGCTCTGCTGTCAATTTCGTATTTGCTTCAAGCAAGACCTCTTTTCCAGTATCAGGATGTTTGTATTCGACAGGAGTAGCTATCAACCGACCAATTGGAGCGTCAGCTAGATTGACACGCTCTGTGTTTGTATTTGCTTCAACTACAACTTCGCTGATATCTGCTTGAAGCAAATCCGAAATCTGCTCTGCTGTCAATTTCGTATTTGCTTCAAGCAAGACCTCTTTTCCAGTATCAGGGTGCTTGTATTCGACAGGAGTAGCTATCAACCGACCAATTGGAGCGTCAGCTAGATTGACACGCTCTGTGTTTGTATTTGCTTCAAGCAAGATATCTTCAGGGACAGAATATTCAACAGGAGCAGCCGTCACCCGACCAATCAGGGAATCATCGAGCTGAACACACTCTGTCTTGGCATACAGATGGAGGATGGTTTCATCGGTTTCCCAACCCAGTGCCCGGAGCAGAACAGTTACGAGCATTTTTTTTCGTCGATCGAGCCGGACATAAATCAGATCTTTGATGTCGCACTCAAATTCAATCCACGCCCCTCGATACGGAATAATCTTCGCAGTGTTGAGTGTCTGTCCACTGGTGTGGGTATCTTCCCCAAACGTTGCACCGGGAGATCGTTGTAGCTGGCTGACAATCACCCGTTCAGAGCCGTTGATGATGAAAGTACCGTTTTCCGTCATCAAGGGGATTTCGCCCATATAGACTTCATTTTCCTTGATATCAATCAGCTGATTTTCACCGGTGTCCTGATCTTTTTCTCTGAGAACCAATTGGACACGAACCTTCACCGGCAGGGCATAATTGAACCCACGGGATTGGCATTCGTTAATGTCGTACTTAGGGGCACCGAGTGAATAACTAACGAACTGAAGTTCGGAAGTTTCGCTGAAATCGGGGATTGGAAAGATTTCGTTGAAAACGGCTTGTAAGCCTTTATCTTTACGCTTTTCTGGGGGGATATTTTGTTGAAGAAATTCGTCGTAGGAGGATTTTTGAACCTCGATGAGATCGGGGAGATTCATAATCTCCGGAATTTTTGCAAAAGATAATCTTTCACGCTTGCCATATTTGACGGGATGGGGCATGCTTTCACCTGACCTTAGAGATTCTTGAGATTTGGAAGATAGGGGCGTTTCTGAATTTTGTTCCTGAAAAACAGGCGTAACATGATATTGTATAATAATTATTGTTTTATGTCAAGTATTTTTTTTGGAATAATTTCTTTGACTTTGGAAAAAATGGCTGCTACGATAACGGCAAGATTTTCATGAACTCCCTTTCATTTTATATATTTTATAGAAATCGTGTTATTTTGCTAATGGCAGCTTGACACCCCCATGACTAAGTATGAATCTGACAGAACAGATAAAGGTTCAGGCACAAAAACTTGGATTTGAATTGGCTGGTATTATCCCAGTTGAACCAAGCCAGACGATTGATCGCTACGAACAGTGGTTGAAAGACGGTTATGCCGGAGAGATGGGTTACCTAGAAAGGCATCTACCGCTGAAGCGGGATCCACGCCAAATCCTCCCCGAAGCCCAATCAATTATCGCGTTGGCGATTAATTACTACACGCTCGCCCCCCCTAAGTCACTTGTGGCGGATCCATCGCGCGGACAGATTTCTCGGTATGCGTGGGGAACGGATTACCACAGTCTTATCCGATCGAAATTAGATCGGTTGGCGATATTTATCCAAAGAACCGCTGAAGAAAAGGTCAAAACCAGAGTTTATGTAGATACCGCCCCGGTCCTTGAACGTGAGTACGCGGAACGCGCGGGCATCGGATGGATTGCTAAAAATACAAATGTGATTAACTGGCGAGCCGGTTCTTGGTTTTTTCTCGCGGGTATCTTGGTCAGTATCAAGTTGGACACAGACACACCGCTGCTTCGTGGCAGTTGCGGCACGTGCACCCGCTGTATTGAGGCATGTCCTACAGACGCAATCCTAGCACCGAACATCCTCGATTCCCGGCTATGTATTTCCTACCTTACCATTGAATTGAAGGGGAGCATCCCCCGAGGGCTCCGTCCGCAGATGGACAACCTAATCTTCGGTTGCGACATCTGTCAGGAAGTTTGCCCTTGGAACAGCAAAGCTGTGCCGACAAAAGAGCGTGCCTTTTATCCACGCCAGGGAAATTTCACGCCTACGCTGCTTTCATTGATTAACATGACGCAGGAACAGTTTAGCAGACGTTTTAGAAACAGTCCAGTCAAGCGAGCGAAGCGACGGGGTTTTCTCCGAAATGTTGCAGTTGCGCTTGGCAATTGGAAAAATCGAGCTGCGGTGCCTGCCCTCAAAAAAGCGTTGAACGATCGCGAGCCCTTGGTCCGCGGCCATGCTGCATGGGCATTAGGGCAAATTGGGGGTAAGGCTGCAAGAAAAGCGTTACAAGCACGTTTAGACATGGAAGCGGATACAGAAGTCATTACAGAGATTAAAGATGCCTTGAATCAGAGCTTTTCCAAGGATTAAAGGAGATGATTGACATGGGTGTACTCTATTGACATGCAACCGACTTTTCTAACGTAAGACCGAAACCGTATTGCTTAACTTGCGTTAATGAAAATGTAACTTGCGAGTTGCCCATCGAAGGAGGAACATCCGTTGCATATCAATAAAATTAAAATCAGTGGTTTCAAGAGCTTCGCCGAAGATGTGGAGTTAATACTAGAGCCTGGAGTTACAACTATTGTGGGACCAAATGGCTGTGGTAAGAGCAATGTGTCAGACGCAATTCGTTGGGTCTTGGGCCAACAGAGCCCCCGCGCCCTGCGTTGTGCCAATATGCAAGATCTCCTTTTTAACGGTGGATCGAACTTTAAACCAGCACAACGGGCACAGGCTTCCCTTCATTTCACCAACATTGAGGGACAACTTGCGTTTGAATCCCCGGAGATTGCAGTTTGCCGTCAACTGACACGTAGCGGTGAAAGCACATATTTCATCAACGATACCCCGTGTTTGCTACGAGATATTACAGAGCTCTTTATGGACACAGGGATCGGCGTCGATGCGTACTCTGTCATGGAGCAGAGTAAGATTGATCTCATTCTCAATACCCGTCCCGAAGAGCGCCGCTTCCTGTTCGACGAAGTTGCGGGCATCACCAAATATAAGCACCGCAAAAAAGCGGCCCTTAAAAAGCTAGAAGAAACTGAGCGGAACCTTGTGCGGATTAATGATGTTATCCACGAATTGCAGCGTGAAACTGAATCGCTCAGGCGGCAAGCCGAACAAGCCGAACGTTATCAACAACTCCACGGTCAACTGAAAAACCTTGAACTGGACCTCAACCGTCGGGAGCATGGGCGGTTTGCCAAGGAATTGACTCAAACCCAACTCAGCTTAGATGAATTGATGCTTGCGGTGACAGCAGCCAATGAGCAGATCGATTCCACAGAGCAGCAGATTGAGGATGCGACAGCCCGCCGCTCCGAGTTAGATAACTTAATTCGTAATGGGCAAGGGGTTGTGAGCCAATTTGCGAGTGAGATTGAACAAACGGAACGGCAAATTGCACTTTACAAGGAACGTCAGCTAAATATTCAGCAGCAGCGCCAACGGGCACTTCAGGCAATCGAATCATTGGAGAGACAGTCATCAGAACTTAAAGAGCAAAAGGAGGACCGCGAGCAAGAACACAGACAGGTTGACGTTTCACTTCAGTTAGAGGAAAGCCGACTGACCGCGCGGCGGCGAGTTTTGACCGAACTCAATAGGCGGGTGACGGAAGCCGAAGGTTCCGTAGAAACAACACAGGAAAAATTGCTTGAAACGACCCATCAAGTCTCACAACTGGAAACGCAGCTTGCGTCCCTTAACAACAAACTGGAGTATTCAGCTGCTAATCTGGATCGAATTACGGAACGCTCAAACGCTTTAGACACTGAACTAGAAGCAGAAAAATCGGATTATACAAAGGCACACCAACGTGAACAGCAGCTTAACGCCGACCTGCTTCGCCTTGAGATGGCCCGGCAGAAAGCTGAAGAAAAAATCCAACGCCACCAAGCGGAGCTCCGCAAGCTAGAATCCGAACTGCGTGGGATGCAGGATTCACTCGGTACCAGCGTTTCACGGTTTAAGTCATTACGGGATTTGCAAGCCGTCCATGAAGGTTACTACACAGGTGTACGCGCGATTCTTAAAGTCCGCGAAATAGAGCCAGAACGCTTTGGCGGGATTTGTGGCGTCATCGCCGAGCTCATCCGAACCGAATCAGACTACGAGTTAGCCATCGAGGTAGCATTGGGGAGTGCTATTCAAAACATCGTTACAGAAACCGCTGAAGACGCTCAGTCCGGTATTGAGTTTCTCAAACGGACGAAAGCCGGTCGAGTGACCTTCTTGCCCTTGGATATTCTGCGGACTCGCTCGTTCCACGGCGATGGTCTGCTAGAGGAGGTTGGTGTAATCGGTCTGGCAGCTGAACTCCTAGACTACGACTCAAAATATGAGGTTGCAGTTCAGCAACTGCTAGGAAATACAGTTGTAGTCGAAGACCTTGACACAGCAATAAACCTGACACGGCGTTTCCGTCACCGTGCGCGCCTCGTCACACTGGAGGGAGAATTAATCAATACTTCTGGCGCAGTTACGGGTGGGCATAACACTGGTTCAACTAGTGGACTCCTGAGCCGCTCAAGGGAGCTAGAAGATCTACAGGAACGCATTAACCAACTGACAAGCCAGCTCAATGCAAAGGATGGCAGAAGCAAAAAACTTGCTGGCAAGTTGGTGGAACTCCAACAGACCCGGCAAACCCTCATTACACAGGAGCAAACGCACCGAATTGAGCATGCGAGTTTGTCAAAAGTTTTGGAACAGGGACAACGGCAAATTAGCCAACTTGAAGAACAATTGAATGATGTAGAAAAGGAAGAGGTAGGTCTGCATCAGGAAACGGAAAAAGCAAAAGCCGATCAGGACGCCCTGCAGTCTGAATTGGAGGACGCAGCCAAGGCGCGCCGCACATTAGCACGACGCATCAAGCGGTTGTCGGAGCAGATTCAGAGCGAAAAGAATAAACGGGATGAAGTCATCGGTTCCTGCCAAGAACTTGAAATTGCTTTAGCAGGGAAACGGGAAAAATTGCAGAGCTTGAGCTCTGAGCTCCTAAATCTTCAAAAAAATCAGGCACAGATTCACGACAGTATCGCCGAGCATCAGGGGGTTATCGATTCAGATGACCAAACCCGCCAAGAGCTCTCTTCACAAATTGACGCAGCGCAACGCAAATTTCTCCAGATAGAGCAGGAAAAATTTGAGGCGGCGGAAAATGTGAGACAGCTAGAGGAGGAGCATACAGGTTTAATCAAACAGATTGCAGAAGCGCAGAAGCTGATGCGCAAAGCCAGAAGGGAATTTGATAAGCATAATCGCCTACGGCATCACCTAGAGGTCACGACGACCCAGTTGCAGATGCAATTGAAGGCAATCTCCGCCCGAATCCTCGATAAGTACCAAATCACAATTGATCAGATTGAAGTCGAGGATAATCCGGTTGACGACCTGGAGTTGATGGGACAGATTGATACGCTGAAAGCCGAGATTGAAGGGATGGGCTCTGTTAATCTTGTGGCGATTGAGGAGTATAAGGAGCACAAGCAGCGTGAAGATTTCCTCGTCACCCAGCGCCAAGACCTCGAGAAGTCGCTCGAATCGGTCAACCAAGCCATTCAAAAGATTAACCAGACCTCACGTGAAGCGTTCCTCGGTGCGTTTGAGCAGATACGCGCCAACTTTCAAGAGGTCTTTGAGGAACTTTTTGGGGGTGGGGAAACGGAGTTACGTTTGACAGAAGCATCTGACGTGTTAGAATCGGGAATTGATATCATCGCCTGTCCGCCGGGGAAGCGGCCACAGAGTATCACGCAACTCTCCGGCGGTGAGCGGTCCCTTGTCGCCATTGCCCTGCTCTTCGCCGTGTTTAAGATTAAGCCGAGCCCCTTCTGTGTTCTAGATGAAGTTGATGCTGCGCTTGACGAAGCGAACGTGCTCCGCTTCACCAACCTCATTCGGAAATACGCCCAGCAGACACAGTTTATTATTATTACCCACAATAAACGGACGATGGAAACTGCCGATGTCATGTACGGTGTGACGATGGAGCAGGCGGGCGTGTCAAAGGTTGTTTCGGCAAGGTTTGGGAGTGAGATCCGAACGTGATAGGTAATGCGTGAACAGACCTAAAGTTTTTTCGGTAAGAACGAGAGAGATCTTATCCGTTTCTAATGGGGTGCATACCCACCATCACAAGGGCAGGTATTGGGGATAGGGGGCACATTTGTTTATTATTCTCCCGTGGGACCTAGCTCGCACCGTTTTCTGCCTCAGGCATCATTTCAAGCAAGTCTTCGATACATTTAAGTGATTCAAATTTTCTTTGAAGACATGGATCGGGAATGTTAGACTCAGAGGGCTTTAGTCCATCTCTATGAATAAAACCCTCCACTGTACCTATTGTCTTATCCGTTGAAATTCCAACTCCGACGTAATAATCCCTTGGTTTATTATTATATGGAACCACTATGCTTTGGAATTTGGATGCCTTAACATCAACAGTTTGGCCGTCGCAAGTCTGGAGATTCAGTCTGTCCGATGTATAAACATCATCCCATGTTAGAAGTTGATTGGCATCATTCAAGAATGCCTTATCATGCTCATATAGAAATTTAGCAAAGGCAATCTCGCCGAGTTTCCTTATAAGAATATCACTAGGGTTCGCGTCCTGGTTTTCTATAAGGCTTAATCCGGCATCGCTCTCTACAAATTCGTTGGCCTTCGTTAAATCAAACTCAGCAAAGGAAATTCTCGTGAGGTTCTGTGCCGTGGTCAAATCTGCATTGGCGCGATCATGATTGCCTCTCAGCTGGTGAACCGTAGCACGAGCGTAATAGGCCTCGACACGATTGGGATTCTGTCGCTGTGCTAAGGTAAAGTTTATGAGGGCACGACCAGAATCTCCTTGATCCAGATGAGTTTTAGCAAGATTGTAATAGTAGGCATATCTGCCCATAAAAGCTTCCTCTAACTTTCCTTACCTGCTTCTAAGGTGGACCGCGGAATAGTGGTATGCTTCGTAGAGCGATAGTTGAGTTACGACCTTTTACTCTTCCGCCTCTGATTTTGCTTCAGCAATTACCTTTTGGGCTAGTTCATCCGGCATCTCCTCGTAATTTGAAAACTCCATCGTGAAGCTGCCCCGCGCACTCGTAATTGATTTAAGGTCTATCGAATACCGGAACATTTCTGCCAACGGGACGGTCGCTTGAATGACCTGCCGTTTGCCCGCCTGTTCAACCCCCATGATTCGGCCCCGTTTGCTATTGAGGTCGCCGATAATATCCCCCATGAACTGTTCTGGAACAGAGATTGTGACGTTCATGATTGGCTCAAGCAGCACTGGATTGGATTGGTTTGCTGCGTCTCGAAACGCAAAAGAACCAGCAATCTGAAAAGCCATATCAGAGGAATCAACAGGGTGATGCTTACCGTCGTAGAGCTCCACTTGAGCGTCAACGAAGGGATACCCGGCAATCAGACCTTGAGCCATCGACTCACGGATGCCTTTCTCAACCGCGGGGATATAATTACGCGGAATCGAGCCCCCCACAATCTTGTTGACAAATTCAAATCCGCTACCTCGTTGGAGTGGGGACAGGTTTATCCAGACCTCCCCGAATTGCCCGCGCCCGCCAGACTGACGTTTATACCTCGCTTGAATACCGTTCGCCCTACCACGAATCGTTTCCTGGTAGGCGACCTTCGGTATTTCGACTTCAGTTTCGATGCCAAACTTGTCGCGCATTCGATTGCGTATGACGGTGAGATGTATCTCGCCAAGCCCGGAGACCAGCAACTGTTTCGTTGTGCTATTCCGTTCGATCTGGAATGATGGGTCTTCTTCCATCATCCGGGAGAGGGTCGAACTCAGTTTCTCATCATCCCCTTCTCGTGCAGGCTTAATGGCGAACGAGATAACAGGCTTAGGGAATTCGCAGCCGGGAAGTTGGAACGAACTTCCTACGTCGCAAAATGTGTCGTCTGTTTGTGCAAGCGTCAGTTTAGAAACAACTCCGATATCGCCTGCGGATACTTGGAGCACGTTAGTAGCGGTTTTCCCATTCATGAATGCGAGCTTGCCGATTCGTTCATTCTCACCTTTCGTCGCGTTGTAAACCTGAGAATCGCTATTTAAGACGCCAGAATAAACCCGGAAGAAGCTCAGTCGTCCAGCGAACGGATCTGCCAACGTCTTAAACACCAACGCCGCCAATGGCGAGTCCGGGGAGGCCTCATAGGTTGTTTCGCCGTCAATTGCTGTAATCGGTCTGGCATCAACCGGAGATGGGCAGCAGTTGGTGACTATGTCCATCAGGGGTTGAACGCCAATATTTCGCAGGGCATCACCACAGAGTACGGGTACGAACTGATTGGCACATAATCCCGTACGAAGTCCAGTACCAATTTCCTCGTCGGTGAGTTCACCTTCAAAGAACTTTTCAATCAACTCATCGTCGCTTTCTGCTGCAACCTCAACAAGCTGCTCCCGCATCTCTTCCACCTGCGCTTCAAGTTCGGAAGGAACATCTGATTTTGCTGAAGGTCTATTATCCTGCGGTTCTGTGAACGCTCCCATCTGGATGAGATCGATGACGCCTTTAAAGTCAGTTTCTTTACCAATTGGCACTTGTGTCGCAGTTGTTTGGGCTTCAAGAATCTCATCAACGCTCGCGAGCGCATTTTCAAAACTGGCATTCTCTTTATCCATTTTGTTGATAAAGATTATCCGTGGGAGTCCATATCTATCAGCCGCTTCCCATACTTTCTCCGTCCCCCCTTCAACACCGGTTGTTGCATCAATCACTACAATAACGGCATCTACTACCCGCAGTACGCTCTCGAGATCTCCATAGAAATCCTCGGCACCGGGCGTATCAATAATGTTAAACTTGTGCCCTTTCCACTCAGCGACACACACAGAACAGTTAATGGTCATTTTGCGTTCAATCTCATCTGGAGCATAATCTGAAACTGAACTCCCATTATCAACTTGTCCCATTCGCTCGATTGCGCCCCCATTATAGAGTATCGCTTCGATGAGTGAAGTCTTGCCTGTTCCCGAATGCCCAATAATGCCGATATTCCGAATCTGTTCCGTCTGATATTCCTTCATCAAGAAAACTCCTTACGGTCTCAGTTTAACCACAAACATCATAGAAATACGCAACGTGATGTATGAAACGTGAGAGGAACGCCCTTTACATTTCACGTTGGTGATTGTAGCACACCCCTATGGGAAATGCAAGCAAAAAGACTTCGATCAATTTTTCCCTTTGACAATACCACAACTTTAGTCTATACTTGCAATGTATGAGTACACGATGGCGTAAGTCCCTAATGTCTCTACTGATAGAGGTCTAGAGCTCTCAAGTTGTCAGGGGTAGGTGCCTATCCGTGAGGGGCAAACAAGAAATTACCCCTACTTCTACTGGGCGTTACGAGCAGATTTTGATATTGCATCGAATTGGAGTCGTGCATGGAAGTCATTTTTAACGTTCTAATCTGTTTACTCTTCCCGATTGGTTGGGGCGGGCTTATTCACTGGATCTTTGTCCTTCTAGGTCGTCGTACTGGTCGTTCAACTCCCCCCAACCCTAGAATCGATTATCACATTTGAGTCCATAACGCTAGATGAACGTCGATATCAGTGGCATACCTGTTAATATCTTGGGGTTGATTAGTTTAGGGTGTATCAGCGGTTTCTTGTCAGGTTTCTTTGGAATCGGCGGCGGTCCGCTAATCACCCCGGTCCTTAATATCTTATTTGGCATCCCCTTCCCAATCTGCATCGGGAGCACGCTTTCTCGGACGGCCGGCACCACTTTCTCTACGGTATTGCGGTATTGGAAGTTCGGTGACATTGATGCAAAACTGGCATTGATGATTGTGGGGGGTAATTTTGTCGGCATCGAGCTTGGAGTATATCTGCTCGACTGGCTGGATAGGTTGGGACCAATCAATGTGAGCAAGCAATCAATTCCAGCACTTCAATTTTACCTACAATGGCTCTTCTTCGGAGTGCTTATCACCGTTTCAGGATTGATTCTCATAGAATCACTGATTCGCAGAAGGAAAAACGATCACAGGCAACCGCACGGCTTACTTCAAGGCCTCCGTATCCCACCTTATGTTTCCCTTCCCAACAGCGGAGTGCCCCAAATTTCGCTCCCGGCCGTTGTTTACTCAGCACTCGTCATCGGTGTTTTCACAGGGTTGCTTGGGATTGGCGGCGGCGTCCTCTTCGTGCCGCTGCTAATCTACGGATATGGCGTTGAAACGCACACAGCAGTTGGCACGGTTTCGCTCATCGTATTTTTTTCTGCTGTTTATGGGACTGCTATCCATGCAATGCGGGGCAATGTCAATTTATGGCTGGTTGTGTTTTTGCTGGTCGGGTCCACAATCTGTGCACAAATTGGAGCAATCGTTAATCAAAGAATACAGGGGGATTCAGTCCGCTTCTGCTTTGCGTTCATCGTTTTGATTGTGGCGGGGGTAATCGGCTTCAATCTTCTACGCGTGATCTACGGGTGATTGGACTACGAAGCAATCTCTGTAGCATTTGGATTTAGTATAGGTTTGAGTCAAATGACCGTCAAAACAAGAGCGATTGCATCTGAATCTCTAGCTTCAGCTTATCAACCCTACATAGAGATGGGTCGTGAAGTTCATTGTAATCGTGCCCCCATCCTGAAAACTCTCAAACACGCTATGCAAGGCATCAACAAAAGCAGGATGGGCAGGGTGGCTTTCGTCAGGTGCATGTGAGTTGGATAATTCCAATCCGATCAAATTCTCTAGATCAAAAGTGCGTGGGTTCGGAAATTGAAGATATAGGAACCGACCGTCTTCACCAAACCACCATTCATAAAGAGGACCTTTAGGAGCATTGGAACGTTGCCATCCATTTTGGGCACTACATACTTGGCTGATTGCTTGAGTCAGGTTATCACGACACCGTGAATGCTGGAGAATGGAAAACCAGCCATTGGGTTTCAGGATTCGTAGAAACTCCTGCTTGCTTGGCTCTGGATCAAACCACCGGATTGCTTGCCCGACTGTAATCAAGTCAATGCTTGCCTCCTGCAGCGTCGTCCCCTCCGAATTCCCATTTACGCTATGAAAATTTGGACGCTTTCCAAGTTCAATCTCTGCCCTCTGCCGCATTTCTGGATTCGGTTCAACAGCGTAGACGGAGTTACCACTTTCGACGAAATGCCGGGCCACAATGCCTGTTCCTGCACCGATGTCTGCAATCACGGATGCCGGTATTAGCTTTGTATGTTCAATTATTGCTTGAATTGCTTCGGGGGCGTAATCAGGACGGTGCTTTGCGTAATTTTCGGACTTGGAGGCAAAACGGGTGAAGGTCTCAGTTTTCATCCTTGGGTCCCGCACTTGTTGGTTTCTTTTTTATACGCTTTTTCAACGATATTTCTGATTGTTGAGTTCACCCTTTCCATGTTTCAGTCCTACGAACACCCACTCGTCGCGCCGCAATTCAGACAGCGATAACAGGTGCCGTTTCGCACCATGATGGTCCCGCAATCGTGGCAAGGAGGGGCATCTGACTGCATCGCTGCGACCCGTTTCTCGCGTGCTTCCAGTCTTTGGGCGGTTTCTTCCTGATTGATGTCCTCCCCATAAGGGTGCAGCTGCTGTGGTTGGGCAAGTTGATCACCGAGGCTTCCGTCTCCCTCGGCAAGCATTTCACTTTCACTTTGAGGCAAGAATTTCAGTCCCAGCCAGCGGAATACATAGTCAATGATTGATTTAGCTATCGGGATATCCTTATTATTGGTGAATCCCTCAGGCTCAAATCGGACATGGCTGAACTTACTGACCAGCGACTCCAACGGAACGCCGTATTGTAAGGAGATAGAGGTCATTGTCGCGATAGTATCCATCAATCCGGAGATGACTGAGCCTTCCTTCGACATTTTGAGAAACACCTCGCCGGGGCTGCCATCTTCGTAAAATCCAACGGTGATGTAGCCTTCATGACCCGCAATGCTGAATTTGTGGGTAATGGAATTACGTTCGTTGGGCAGACGGCGGCGGATTGGCCGAGCCTCCGATTCCTCCTCCGCCGCTTCTGCTCTTGTTGTGCTGAGAGGTTGGGACAATTTCGATCCATCCCGATAGAGTGCTACCGCTTTCAATCCCAGTTTCCATGCCTCAACGTAAAGGTTTTCGACCTCTTCAACTGTTGTTTCGTGGGGCATGTTGATGGTTTTGGATATCGACCCACTCAGGAATGGCTGCGTCGCGGCGACCATGCGAACATGCGCCATCGGCTCAATATAACGCTGACCGTACTTCCCACATTTGTTGGCACAATCAAAGACGGGTAGATGTTCCGCTTTCAGATGCGGTGCACCTTCAATGGTCATCATACCACAAATTATGTTGTTTGCTTCTTCAATTTGCTGTTGAGTAAATCCCAATTTACTCAAGAGATTAAAATCCTGCGCGTTATATTGCTCCGGACCAAATCCGAGACGTTCCATCCCTTCCTCTCCGACGGTGTAGGCGTTAAACGCATGCGTTAATTCAAAGACGGAGGGTAACGTCGCTTCAATCTGACCGATCTCCTCGTCAGTCAAACCCTTTTGTTTAAGTGAAATATTATTAATATAGGAGGAACCGATCAGCGAGGAAGTACCCTGCACATAAGTCACGATGGCGTCAATCTCTTCGTCCGTATAACCGAGCTTTTTCAACGCACGGGGCACGGATTGGTTGATAATCTTAAAGTAACCGCCGCCCGCCAACTTCTTGAATTTCACAAGCGCGAATTCGGGTTCAACACCAGTCGTGTCGCATTCCATCAGCAGCCCTATGGTCCCGGTAGGTGCTAACACTGTCGCTTGTGCATTCCGATAGCCATACCGTTCACCCATCTCAACTGCATCATCCCATGTTTGTTGTGCCGCCTTCAAAAGGTAAGGTGGGCAGACATTCAGGTTCAAGTCATAGGCTGCGGCACGATGTTTATTCATCACATGCAGCATCGGCTCGCGGTTCTTATCGAATCCGGGGAAGGGACCTTTGATTGCAGCCATCTCAGCGGATGTCCGATATGCCTCACCACAGAGAATCGCCGTAAGCGCGCCGGCGATGGCATACCCCTGTTCGCTATCGTAAGGGATACCATTGATCATCAACAAAGTCCCCAGATTCGCATATCCCAATCCGATCGGTCGATAGTCGTGGCTGTTTTGAGCAATGGGGCGGGTCGGATAGGAGGAGAAATCAATAAGAATTTCCTGACCGATGAAGAAGATTCGGCAGGCATGCTTGAACCCGTCCACATCGAAGGTTCCATCTTCATCGACGAATTTGAGCAGATTGATAGAAGCGAGATTACATGCGGTGCCGTCAAGGAACATATATTCTGAACATGGATTACTACTATAAATTCGATCGGTATTCGCGCAGGTATGCCAGTTGTTAATCGTCGTGTCAAACTGTACACCTGGATCCGCGCAAGCCCAAGCGGCTTCGGAGATTTGACGCATGAGATCTTTGGTTTCAAATGTTTCACAGATTTCGCCCGTTGTACGGAACCTCGTATGCCATTTGTCCCCACGCAGATAGGCATTCATAAATTCGTCCGTAAGTCGGACAGAGTTATTTGAGTTTTGCCCGGAAACAGTCTTATACGCCTCCCCATTGAAGTCAGAGGAATAACCAGCGGCGACGAGCGCGGCCACCTTTTTTTCCTCATTTACCTTCCAGTTGATGAAATCAATGATTTCTGGATGATCCATATCGAGGCATACCATCTTTGCCGCGCGCCGGGTAGTCCCTCCAGATTTGGTCGCCCCTGCCCCGCGGTCAAAAACCTCGAGAAAAGACATCAATCCACTGCTCGTGCCGCCGCCGGAGAGTTTTTCTTGCCGCCCTCGAATCTTGGAAAAATTCGTTCCAGTCCCCGAACCGTACTTAAAGACACGCGCCTCATTTTTGACCAACTCGAAAAGCGACATCAGGTCATCTTCAATAGATTGGATAAAGCACGCGCTGCATTGCGGGTGGTCGTAGTTATTTTGTGTCTGGGCCACACTGTTTTTTTCAAAATCCCAATACCAATTACCTGTTCCTCCAACAATCCCATACTGATGATACAGGCCGCAGTTAAACCAGACTGGCGAATTAAATGCACCGCGTTGCGCGACGAGCAGATCTGTCAGTTCCATTTCAAAGGACTCGGCATCGCTTGGTGTAGCGAAGTAACCGCCAAGTGTTTCACCTGCGTGGCGGATGGTATGAGCGACGCGTTGGATGAGTTGACGAACGCTTGTTTCGCTCTCCATTTTAGGTACTCCTGCTTTACGGAAATATTTGGACACCGCAATATCCGCTGCTAATTGCGACCAGTTTGACGGGACCTCGACCGCTTTTTTCTCGAAGATGACTTCGCCTTTTTCATTATAGATTACCGAACTCCGAGGTTCCCACCCAATTGCATCGAATGGATGCACATCGGACGTGGTATACCGTCGATCGATTTTCAAGCCCCGTTTTTGTGTAGTTTCCTCAAGAAGAGAAGAGGGTTTGATGTCAGCAGTTTCATCCGATGGCGCGGTGGCGATCGAATCCTGCTTAACACCAAAATCTTTGGTTTGGGACATTTTGACTCCTTTCTTTTTGATTCCTTTCTATAGTGGATTCAGAGACCTAAGAGACCTACCTGTAATTCGTTTATAACACCCCTTAGTTTGACGTTCTCTCTGAACCCTCGGTTTCATTAATCTAATCATCGGGTGCCAATTGGCGGAGCTCGTTTTCAAAATCTGCCGCATCCTTGAAATCACGGTAAACAGAAGCGAATCGAATATATGCGACACTATCCAAATTTTTGAGAGCGTCCATAACAATTTCACCAATAATATGGCTTTCGATTTCGGATTTGTGCATACTGATGAGTTTTTGTTCGACCTCCCCAATCAAGCGATCGATAGTTTCTTGACTAATCAAGCGTTTTTCACACGCCTTCATGATATTGCGCCTTAGCTTTTGTCGATTAAAAGCTTCGCGGCGCTGGTCCTTCTTAATAATGAAAAGATCTAATACTTCAGCCCGCTCATAGGTTGTAAACCGCTTTGAGCAATTGAGACACACTCGGCGTCTACGGATGGCAGTCCCTCCATCAGTATCCCGTTTGTCGATGACTCTTATGCTTGAACCATTGCAGTATGGACATTTCATAGAACACCAATGTATTGTGTATAATTTCTTTTCCCATACAATATGTGCGATAGGGGTTAATACCATAAACGATTATTAATAATCTGTCAATAGTTTTTCAATGATTTTTTCATATAATTTCGCTATAACGCAATGTTCCGGGCGGATGGATCCAATCGTGTGGCTCAGCAGTATCTGGTATTCCATAGCGCAATGTTCTAGGAGGGGTGCTCATAAGCACGGAGATCGGCTCAATTTATCGAATGTCAACAGAACCTAGTTTTTTTTTGAAAATTATCAATCGAGCTTCAAACGGATAATTCTTGCCGAATTTTGTGAAGATATGGCACAATAAGAACAAGAACAATTGATACAATTCTAACGAATTGGCAAATGTATCGGTTTTAGTTTGCATCTGTCAATCTAAGTTATGAGAGTGGAATTGCCCCAGAAATTAAGAAAATGAAGGAAAGATATTTTCGTGTATTCGATGAAAATTGCTAAACAAAGGGAGATTTGAGTCGTCGAAAGCGCATCAACACACCGGAGAGACAGCCCCAGCTATGAAGAAATCGAAGCATGACTTGACCCAAGGAAGTATTTTCAAGAACCTTGTACATCTCGCTTGGCCCATTGCTCTCAGCAATATTTTGCAGGATTCTTTCAGTGTAGTTGATATGATCTTCGTTGGGAAATTGGGAGCCGCAGCGATTGCCGCCGTTGATATGAGCTCGAATCTTCAGCGGTTGATTAGTGTGCTTTCACTCGGTATCTCCATGGGAACGGTCGTTTTGGTCTCTCAGTCAATCGGTGCACAACAGAGAGAGCGAGGGGAGAATATCGCGATGCAGGCACTCATTTTGAGCGTTGTATGCCCCCTTGCAATTGCGTGTATAGGCTTTCCACTGGCTGAAATTGGCTTAAGGTTACTCGGAGCAGAGGAAGAAGTGGTACGATTGGGCGTACCTTACTTGCGTATCACACTGCTTGGTGGTATCATGATGTTCATGTCGATGACGTTAGGTTCCCTTTTCAGAGCGGGCGGGGATTCAATGACACCGATGGTGATCATGATTGTTTCAACGGTCCTAAACATCGCTCTGGATCCTTTACTCATATTTGGCATTTGGAAATTCCCGCGTCTAGGAGTCGCGGGCTCCGCGTATGCAAGCGTGATTGGCAGGAGTGCTGGGGTTGTGATTTTTCTTTACTTCTGCTTCATCGGGCGCAGCGCTATCTCACTAAAGCATGTTAAGCGTCGCATTGACCTGTCAGCAATGGGGCAAATTCTGCGCCTTGGAATTTTTAGCTCGATGCAAGGATTTCTGAGACACGCCTCCCGGTTGGGATTTATTCGAGTTGTAGCGATTTATGGAACGAACGCTGTGTCTGCCTACGCCATCTGTATGCGTCTCCGCATCCTCGTAATGCACCTGGGTTTCGGATTCGCAAACGCTGTCGCCCCAATGACGGGCCAGAATATCGGAGCCGGTCAGATTGACAGGGCAGAAAAATCTGCCAATCTTGCCGGAGGATTGGCAACGGTGCTCATGGCTGCACTTGGAAGCCTATTATTTCTTTTTCCCCATTTTTGCATTAGGATATTTACCGGACAAACGGAAGTTATCACTATCGGGAGTGTTTACCTCCGTTACCTATCAGCCACCTTTGCGTTTATTGCCATTTCTATCGTATTTGGTCGTGCCCTCAACGGTGCTGGGGATACCGTTTCCCCGATGGTGATGACATTCATCTGTCAACTCGGTATTGGATTGATGCTAGTAATCTCGCTTTCCTATTTAGTGGGAATTACGGGAGTCTGGATTGGCATCGCCTTATCAAACGTTGTACAAGGTATGTTGATGTGGTTGTGGTTTAGACGAGGAGCATGGAAGACCAAAAGGCTAGTGGGTAAGAAATGATGTCATCAGTGCCTTGATGAACTCGGAAGCAAGTCCTTACGGACTGGCAGCACACTAACCCTGCCAGATCTCAAATATTTGTATAACGTCGTTCGCAAGCAGCTGCTGTGCAATCATTTCAAGTTTGGCTTGATCTAAGCAGCCGTGTATCTGATATTTTTGTCCTGTTTGTGCGGTTTGGACATCTGGAATTTCCATATCACGCAGCCCCTTGAGAACACTATTGCCAACGGCATCTGTTACACCCGGTTTCAACCGCACCTCAATGGTCCATACGGAACCCTCATTTTGTCTTGGGGTATGATTGTCAGAACGGCTATAAACGTAGTTCTGCGCCACCGGATCGGCGAGAAGTTCCGCACAGATTCGCTCGATCGCATGTGAGTTAACTTCTCCCTCGATCCAGTAGATTTGAACGGTGTGGACGGATTCTACACCGGCAAGTCCGAGATCGGTGATATCCTGAAGGATACTTTGTCCAATGGCATCTGGGGTTTCGGGTTTGTAACTAACTTCAATTTTCCATTTCAATTTTCGATTTTCCTATTTTGACTAAAGGATAAAAGGACTAAAACGTGCCAACGGAAGAAGCCAGTGCGCGAACGCTGTTGATTATTGTCAGCGTCATCGGAATTATTTTTACAATTGTAATGATCATCCTTTTCTTCAACGCAGCTCCTGCTCGTTCCAACATTCCAGACCACCGGATCTACACAGATCCAGCCGCTTGTCTGAAGTGTCATCTTCGTGGGACCGAGCAATCGCCAACCATGCCGCATCTCAACGTCGGCAACTGCCATATCTGCCATAGGTTGGCAAAGGAAAAGTAATCTAATTAATAAAACATCTTTGTTTTCCTACCGTCCGACCTCCCACGCCAGATGCTGCAGCTCTGGTCCGATCAGTTTTTCCCACGCCAGCTGCACTGCAGCCGTTGAGCCGGGTGTAGAGATAACCACCTTCCCTCGATATACACCGGCGGTAGCACGTGATAGCATCGCCGCTGCTCCGACTTGGTCATAGCTAAACATTCGGAAGAGCTCGCCAAAACCGGGTAGGGTTTTCTCTAGGGCTTGATTCAATACGTCAAAGGTTGTATCGCGCGGGGCAATACCTGTACCGCCGTTGAAAAGAATCATGCGCGCGTCCCCTGCTGCAAAGTCGTCCAGCACAGCTTTGACCTGATCCGGTTCATCTTTGATGATGCGATATCCCACGACTTCATTTCCGCCTGCCGCTAATTGTTCGCGGAGGTAAGCCGCGTTCTTATCGGTTTCCGGTGTGCGTGTATCACTGACGGTAACGATTGCTACGAGCACAGGCCCGTGTTCCGCAGCCATTTCCCGGTGCTGCTCGGTGCTCGCTGAAGTTCTTTCTGCCATCTCTGTTCTCCTCAGAATTGAACACTGTAGAAATTTATTTAAAATCCGGTTGATATAGCATATGCTAAACGTGCTGCATTGTCAAGGTTAAATGAAAACTCAATCTGGGGTTGATCCAGTCAGTAAAATTATGATACAGTGAACCAAACAACCTTTGGAGTGAGATGAGTTGAGATCGAATTTACAAACATCAAATTAAGACAAGGAGCATAATATGGTTCCCCTTATCAGTAACATCGGCTATGGTCCCTTAGGAGCCTGCCAACTCCCACGGTTCTGGTGGAAAGTCACCCTTAGAAAGGCCGGACTGCTCGATGCGGAATATCCAGACTGCAGCGGTGGGCTTGACACATCAATCCTCGAAGTTTTGGATTTAGACAAAGAAACGACACTCTCCTACCTGCGAGATAATATGCCGAACTATCTCGAATTTGAGGCATGGATTCTCCAGCAAAAGGGTGGGAAGATTGACCAACAGGCAGTGGCGGATTGGAACGAACGAGTCCGTTCCCGTGATCACCGCCCGGCGAAAATTGAAGAGACGTATAATGACATCGGGCTTCCTGATGGTGCCGGCATCACGTCCGCTGTAATCCTGAACAACCTACAGGATTGGCAGCTCTTCTATGACCGTCACTTGGACGATGATTTCGCGGCACTCACAGGGCGCGTTGTACCGCTGATTGCGAATATCGATTACGGCACTTTGGAGGTCTGCCAGTTACCTCGGACGTGGCTCAAAGTTTGGTTGAAAGCGAAAGGTCGCCTCCATCCCGACTATCCGGACATGACAGAAAACGGCTTGGATCCGCGAGTCTTACGCGTGCTCCAAATCGCACCCACTAATGCTGTTGCCTACATCCGTGAAAACCTCCCGAGCTACACTCAGTTTGAAGCATGGGTGTTAGAACAGAATGGCGGTGAAATTGATCGGGAAAAAGCCGATGAATGGAACACCTTTATCCGCAACCGTACCCATAGAGACGCGAAACGGATAGAGATTCACGCGACCGTCGGACGCGAAGATGACAGCACATTGACTTCTGCGGTGCTCCTCAACCATATCGAGGATTGGCATCTTGCCCACGCCGATCTCATGAAGGCATTGGCAGCGTGATTCAACAGTCCGTATCCGCCGTGATGTAGGTCTCAGATCTCTGGAAACATCTATTCTTCACGTGCTTTGATCAGTGCGCGTACGCGGTCGGGATCAACTTCGTTTGTAGTCACACCCTTGTGTTTGATTGAGGTGCCGACAATAACGCCGTCCGCATGCTGCAACACCTCGGTGAGGTTATTAATTGTCACCCCGCTGCCAGCGAAAACGCTGGCTTGCGGGACTCTTGATTTCACAGTTTTTAATTGACCGAGATCTGCCCTTTTGCCAGTTGCCGTTCCCGTAACGATCAGTGCGTCCGCGAGTCCGCGATGATACGTATCCTCCGCACTGGTGAGGATATCGGTTGATGCAAGTGGCACGGCATGTTTCACGGCAATATCGGCGAAAATTTTAACCTTGCTTTTGAGGGTGGATCGGTAGCGTAAGGTTTCGTGCGCCCTTCCTTGGATAATACCTTGGTCGGTGAGCATCGCGCCGGTGTGCACGTTCACACGGATAAAATTTGCGTCCGTAACCGTCGCGATTGCGATCGCCGATTTCGCGTCGTTGCGCAGGACGTTGAGCCCGATCGGTGTCTGCGAATGACGTTCCCGGATTTCGTTCGCAACAAGTGTTAGTGCCGCAACGGTATGAGGTTCAACACTATCCGGATAGAAGGGTGCATCTCCATAATTCTCAATGATAACCCCATCAATTCCATTATCAATTAACGTTCTTGCATCTGAAAGTGCACGGGCACGAATTTCGCGGAAAAGCTGCCTCGATTGGGGACTGCCGATTAGCGGGGGCAGATGAATCACGCCGATGATCGGTTTGGGATGATCAAAAAGCTGATTGGTTCCTTGCATATTGCTAACATCTTTCGCTTGCAGGAGAATTCTACCAGGTAGGCATTGATGAAGCCCTCAGCGGTTCCGACTGATTCTATATCACCCCTGCGTGTCTTCTTCTGACTAAGGGGGGGGCCATCACTGTAAATGGGACAACATCGCCAGCGGCGTTGTTGCAAGCAGCCCAGCATCAATGGGAAGCAGCACTCCGGAAATCCAACGGGATTCATCGCTAGCGAGGAATAGTCCTGCCCACGCAATATCCCAAGCAGTACCTTCTGTCCCCAAAGGACCCGATCGACGGCGGAGATCGCGCAGCTCATCGGAAATGCCGGTCGTCATTGGGGCGTAAATGTGCCCCGGCGCGATGCAGTTGACCCGAATGTTATCTCGTCCATGATGTACCGCCATATTGCGCGTCAAGGAAACCGCACCGCCTTTCGATACAGCGTAGGGGATGTTGCGCCAAATATTCGCTCGCAGTCCATCAATTGAAGCGATATTGATAATTGAGCCCCCACCTGCTTCAATCATCTTGGGAATAGCGTGCTTAGATGCTAGCATCATACCCTTGAGATTAACCGCCATTACATCATCCCAGACCTCTGGATCTACATCAACAACGGTTCCTGCCCCGCCGATAGCGGCACTATTAAATAGGATATGCAACTCACCGTATCGCTCAACGGCCGCTTCAACCATCGCTTGGCAGTCGTCGTTTTGGGAAACGTCAGCAACGCAAATTGACGCCTCCCCGCCTTCTTTCTCAACCACAGCAAGGGTTTTCTCCGCATTTGAGAGATTCCGGTCCACCAGCAAGACCTTAGCACCTTGCCTAGTAAAAAGAATTGATGTCGCTCGTCCAACGCCCTCCACCGGGGTACGGCTCCCTGCTCCGGTGACAATAGCAACTTTGCCTGCTAATCGCGTTCCGCTGTTTTCCATTATTGCTTGGCTTCCTTTGGTTTTATTTTGCGCCCATGTTAAGAAATCGTGCCATAGAATTCGGGTTTTTGACAAGTGTGGTCGGGGTGGCCGCGCCCCTACGGTTTCTCTTCGTACGTTGCCCTTTCTTTAGGACTTACGCGGTTCAACCCTCAAAGCCGTGTCAAGCGGCGATAAATCGCTGAACGACACCATTGACAACGCCCGATGAATCGGGCAACTACAGCAGAGAATCCATACTGAAGTGCGTAACTCCTATTTCTTTTTACATTGCGTTCCTCTGTGAGGTTTTCACCTCAAGGGTCTCTATAATACAGATGCTTGGGCATCGCGTCAACGGAAAAATTATGCCTCCTAACAACCTCGTCGGTGAATCTCTTGACAAGCTAAGAGGTTATAACCAATAATGTGTTAGACAAACTTGAAACATGCAGCATGTGAACAGTCCCTAACCTTTGCGTGAGTAATCTAGCATATAAAATTGAGGAAATTACAATTATGAAAATACTGCTGACAGGCGCAGCCGGCTTTGTGGGATGCGCTGCGGTCAATATTTTGAGCCAGGACCATGAAGTGACTGCCTTTGACATTCGTCCGGTGGACGGTTACGACAATATCGTTCAAGGGGATGTACTTGACTATACGACGCTTGAAGCTGTAATGGCTGGTCATGACGCGGTCGTGAACACGATTATGGCCCCCAATGGTAGTTACGACATGGAGGGTCCAGGCTTTGATATTAATGTACGGGGTATATTCAACCTTCTTGAAGCCGCCCGTGTCTGTGAGATCCAGCGATTCGTCCATACATCCAGTGGAGCGGTCCATGGTGGCTATCCGGAGGATACTTTCCTCACCCACGATCTATATCCTCTGAAAGCCTCCAGCTCTTACGATCTTTCCAAGCTGCTGCAAGAAGAACTCGCCCGAAATTATCATGAACAATATGGCCTTTCCATCGCCTGTATCCGTCCATGGGGTATTATTGATTCAGATAAAATGATTACGACTGACGGTCATCCTGTAAACGGCTACTATTTTGGCACGATTGATAGACGAGATGTTGCGTTCGCGCTGCAATGTGCCCTAGAGGCACCGAATATCGGCTACGAATGTTTTTACATATTCGCTACACCAGGGGGTTATAAAAAAGGGGATGTGGCACGGACAGAAAGGCTGCTAGGTTGGGAACCAACTTATCGATTTGACGCGAATCTTTAATTTTATCCTCGCGAGGAATCGCTTGACTTAAAAAATGCTTGAAATCTGGCGAGGGTTGTGAGAAAATCATTGGTATCTAAGATACGAATTGGGGATCATCTTACTAATAACAAATACCAACTTAGCTTGGAGGGATGTAAATGGGTAACATAACAACAAACCACTTAGGAAGTACAGGGGTCCCTTTAACCCAATTAGGTTTCGGCGGGGCACCGCTAGGAGATCTCTTTGAGATTCTCAGCGAAACGCAAGCACAGACCACACTGCAAGCAGCATGGAAGGCCGGCTTGCGCTACTTTGATACAGCACCGTTCTACGGTTACGGGAAAAGCGAACATCGTTTCGGACATTTTCTCCGCCAGCAACCACGTAAGGATTTTGTGCTTTCTACGAAAATCGGGCGTGTGCTGCGGGCAACGCGTGACCTCGATCATTTCGACAAAGGGATGTGGGCTGGGGGATTGCCTTTCGATCTCTATTTTGACTATAGCTACGACGGGATTATGCGTTCCTACGAAGACAGCCTTCAGCGGCTCAGTCTGAATTCCGTCGATCTCCTGCTCATCCACGATCTCGACCACCTATTTCACGTGAACGATACGCGAATCAACGCTCACATGGTGCAGCTCGGTACTAGCGGTTGGCGCGCGCTTGAGGAACTGCGTTCCACCGGGCAAATCAAAGGGGTGGGAGCTGGTGTGAATCAGATGGGCACTATCCCACGCTTTTTGGAAATGGTAGACCTTGATTTCTTTATCGTTGCGATGCCATATACGCTATTAGATCAGGATGTCTTGGACGCTGAATTTCCACAGTGCGAGGAACGCGGTATCGGCGTGGTGATTGGCGCAGTGTTTGCCTCCGGCATTCTAGCGACAGGTGCGACGGAGAATGCGTATTACGCCTACGCCCCGGCACCTCCTGAAGTATTGGAAAAAACGCGGCGCATCCAAGCTGTCTGCGATCGGCATAACGTGCCGCTGCGGGCAGCAGCACTACAGTTCCCACTAGCACATCCAATCGTCGCCGCAGCCATTCCGGGGGCTCTCATGCCAGAGCACGTTCAATCGAATGTCGAAATATTTAAACATCCCATCCCTGCAAATCTTTGGAGCGAGCTAAAGGCTGAAGGGCTGCTGCGTGAAGACGCACCTATCCCATAACTCAACGTAATTTAATCCGAGTCTGCTACGTCGGCAAGCACAAGCGTAGAAACCGAGTTTTTGTCAAAAACTTGGTTCCTCTATTTTATATCTACTTAAGGAGTTACGCACTTCCGCAGTGAACAACAATCGGTGTTCACTACGGATTCCTTAATGGCGCTCTTGCTGTAGTTGCCCGATTCATCGGGCGTTGGCAAAGGTGTCGTTCGGCGATTTATCGCCGCTCGACACGGCTTTGAGGGTTGAACCGCGTAAGTTCCTATCTACTGTAAAATTCGATGGATTAACTGAACCGAATCGAATAGAGGTCTGCGTCCTTTAACAGAAATCGCAGCCGGAGGGGCTGCCCTGAAAGCCGACTGACTTCCGCCCCATTCTTCCACGTTACTATCCGTTCGAGGTCATCACCAAAAACCTCTGGACAATCGTCCAATCTGAAGCCGGGGATGGCGTCGCCAGACGCATCCTGAACTTCGGCCTGAATACTGCCCACCCCAGAGGTTGAGAAGTTAATGGCGAGATGGTCCCCTTTGAAGATTAGAGGCTTTGTTACAAATTCCCCACCGCTTAACGGTGCCTGCATTGAGACAAATCCATCAATTCGGAGCGTGTAACGCCGCCAGCGACAATCGGGACCCTGATGCGAATCTTCGCTGGCATAGATGGAAATCTCATCGGGCGCGCCCTCAATGTGCGACTTTGTCTCCACCAATCCCCAATTTTGATAGTTGTCGCCGTAGAACCAGTTACCCCTCAACCGCAGTCCGGGACGGATAAACGATTCGGGCCAAATGTTGAAATGGTGTCCATCCCGACTGCTCATGAACATTCCATCCGTCACCGCTGTTCCCTCGCGCTGGGACACATAGCCTCGGAGGCGGCGATACTCAAGTTGCGGCAAAGCTTTCGTCGATTCTGCCCATCCCCGATCGGTGTATCGGGTTGGAAAGCCGAGGAAGATGTGCGGGGCACGGTAGTATGGAATAATCTGATTCGTGTAGAGTTCGCTGACCCGGCTGGGCGAATAGTCCAGCCATTCAGGCTCAGACCAATTGAGAAAATTTTTTGATGTCCCTGTGCGGATATCGCGTCCCTGACGAAAATCGCGATGGTATTCACGGTATTCGCCGCGCACCCTATCCCAAAAGGCGAGGTTCTGTGAGTCAAACGCCCCTTTGGTAATGACTGGTTCATCGTTCATGAGTGCCCAGTGGATGCCATCGGCAGACTTGAAAGCATATAAACCACCCTCACCTGAGCCGAGTGCCTTGTACTTTTCGTCCGGCTTGCAATCGGGATTCTCGTCCTTAAAAGGTGCGAAGTTGTGTGATCCAACTCCTTCCCAGATGATGTTGTTCTGCTTCCCACCATCGAACGCGATCAAGCCGAGCTCCGGCTTGGTCCAGTGTATTCCATCGTGGCTTTCGGCGTAGCAGACTACCTGCGGGTGAGGATCGTCAAAGCCTTCGGTTGTATAAATGACGTGACTCCCCCGGTAATACATCCGGTAAAGATTACCGTCTTGAAACACAGTTTTATAGCCGCAGGTGCTACCCTCCCATGGGTTATCATGAACACAGGCAACGTCTTGTGGTTGCGGATGGTGTAATCTTTGCGTTGAGCCGGACATTTCATCAATCAGATAATCGTCAACGAACAGTTCCAACCGATCGCCGATGTCAATCGGTGAAACCACTTGTGTAACTGAGTCTCTTGATAGTGTAAGCATTGCGGAAGCGACAGATATCATTGGCAAATACCCTCCTTGCTGGTTTTTGATATTGTAACAGAAATGAGTCGAAAAAGAGATCGAAAAGCAGAATTTTTGCCACCATCCATCTGGAGCTGTTGACCTTTGACAAATTGACATGCCGCCGTTAAAATATAAATGAGGAGTGCTCATAAAGCAGTAGGAACAATCCGCGTGCCGTAAACCACACAATCGTTAATGTCAATGGAACCTAGAAACCATACTTCCATTTTCGCGTGGAAAATGTGTACGTTTTTTCGAGGTGATTTTTGCTGTTGACCCAAGCATAACAAAGGAGTAAAATGGCTGTCGTATATTTCTAAAGTCAGTGAGGAAAATCTAATCGCGAATTTGACAGACGGTGTCAATGACCTAATCCCCCTTGCTGTCCAGCCCGCCTGTGAAATCCGCCAATCTGTGAGCAGGTTTAGAGGAGTGTAATATGTCCACTATCAAACGACCCGCACCTGGAATCATCGAGGCGTTGTATGAGTTAGGAACCGATGCTGTCACCTCCACTATGGAAGCGTTGGGTGTGCGCCGAACCTTTATGGAGGGTCCCATTGCTCGTGTGCCCGGGAGTAAAATTGTTGGTCCCGCACTGACGCTCCGTTTCACACCACAGCGCGAAGACCAGATGAGAGGCTATCAGATACCGGGGGCGTCCTCCGAAGAATCGGAACCTGAAGGTGAGGAAGCCGGTGAGAAAACCTCCGCCCTGTGGGAGGTGATGTTTGAAGTGCGGGCTGGCGACGTGATTGTGGTTGATGGTAGAGGTGATCTCGCCACCGGCTGCTTTGGAGAGATGTTGATGACCTATTTTCAAGCGCAGGGCGGGACTGGTGTCGTCATTGACGCTGGTATCCGGGATTCTGTGCCGATCTTCCGAGAACTGAAGGTGCCGGTCTGGTCGACCGCTGTGACTACCGGTGGGGCGGGGCATCTAAACCTCTTTCCCGCTGACTTCAACCTTCCCATCGGTTGCGGCAAGGTTTTGGTGAATCCTGGGGATATAATCATGGCGGACGATGGTGGGGCTATTGTCGTGCCGCCTCGGCTGATACCGCGCATCCTCAGCATTGCCGGTGAGCGCGAGGAGCATGAGGTCTTTGTCCGTATGAAACTACGGGAGGGCGGGGATTTGCGGAAATATTATCCGTTTAACGAAGAAGGCAGAAAAGAGTATGAGGAGTGGTTGGCTGCCCAGAAGCGGTGAGTTAGTGTCAAATTAGGGAAGATATTTTAGCCAAAGCAGGGTTAGCAGAACGGGGGGCAGTATTATCGACCATGAGGCCTTGCTGACTGAAGCGCGAACCGGTCGTATTTTCATCACACTTGATGGCACAACCCCAGAGCCGCTGCCTCCGGATAGCCCATTTTTAGGGTTGCCAAAATGTTTTTGTCCCTCCCCATGTTTCTGGAACGGGTGCTTACAGTTACGCGAAAATATGAATAAATCCGCTTATATTTATGTAAGGGGTGCTCATAATTATTGTCTGAATCAGGGATTCAGCAGATGGCTCAGATGACACGGATTGAGAAATGATTGAAGGTGCGGCGGCGGACACCGATAGGAACAAACGCGCAATGAATTGCGCTACTACAAACAGGGGGATTTATGTGAAGGGGGCTCATAATAGCGGTAAAAACATATATGAATTTTTCGGAATAGCCCCCAATCAGAATCATCATAGCGATATTCTTCCTCTTACTTGGTGGCGTAGGGCTTATCGTTGGGGTGGAAGAGACTGTGTTCTATTTCCGCAGAAAGGTACAAAAAGAGAGGGCTCATGTTAAAAGAAGGTGCAAAGCACCAAGAGAAGTGCTCCTTAATTTGTTCATCTGGCTTACAGCCGTAGTTTCGATGCTATACTGTACAATCGCGCCTCCGATAACGGACATTATATGACCCAGAACGTATAACGCTATGAGAGTTACCCTGTATGTATAGGTTGTTTCTTGGAGTATTATCCAAACGGTTCCCAAATGTAATATATCCGCAGCCACACATAGGGCTTGTCCATATTTCATGATTGGTGCCCTCTCTTTTACAAGGTTATTTCTCAATCTTTACGCCAAAATAGAGGTCTTAAAACGGGGCATAGTCGCTCGGTTCAGATATCGAAAGGAGAAGTAATAACGATGGCAATTCGATGGCTAAACAACTATCACAGAGGCTTTAATCGCTTATGGTTGGTGCTTTCACTCCTGCCGGCTGTTATCATATGGGGCTCCATCATTTACTACGACAATGTGGTTGAAACTTTCCTCATCTGCTTTGCCACTTTCCTCATCTGCTTTGCCATTGGACATATTGGCTTCTTGGTAATCTATTGGATAATTAAAGGTTTCAGAAAGAACTGAAATCTATGGATATTAAAGGAACAGGGGGAATCCCCTGCAGCCAATATAGATACTCAGGCGATCTCTTAAATTTCAGACAACACCGAACCAGTTAAAAAAGAAAGGAAATTTTCTGTGAAATCAAGACGCAAGAAATTTACCCAAATCCTCACATTCTTAATCCTTTTCCTCGTAGGCACAACTTTTGTCGGCACACTTGTAAGTGAAGCGCAGGGCATAGGAGCTAGCCCCCTCGCCAATCCATTTTAACAGTCAACCTAAATAGCAGATTAAAGAAAGGAGACGCCATGCTCTCAACACACAATATGGGCGGAGTATCCATTCAACCTGATGAACTGCGAGCGATGCAGGCGAAGGATTATATCCTCCACGCCCGCGACAAAAAATTAGAGAAGGTTTCTGTGGAAAAGATTCGGCTGCCGCGTGATCTGAAGGGACATACTCAGCGGCTGTGCCTAACGCAAGCACCGAATGGGACGATCTATGCCGCTCAACATACGCTGCTGCACAGGTCAACCGATGGCGGCAAAACGTGGGAGCACCTCCAGCGCGATCCCGATATATGCCTCGGATGGCGGATCGCATTTAACGACGAGGGTGCCATGTTAAACGTCAAGCCGCCGATCAACGGCACACCACCGACCATATGGAAATCGCACGATGAGGGCAGAACATGGCAGCGAATCGGGGGGATTGAGGTCGGCACGTCGGATGTGCTGTCGTTGGGCTTCAGCATGACCCGCCTGGACGACGGCACGCTGCTGGTGCCGGTGCTGGTGGGGGCGGACAGGATTGGCAACAGCGAAGCAGCTGAGATAACGCCCGCTGTATGTCGCATCTACCGTTCGCGGGATGGTGGACACACATGGTCCGAGTATTCGGTGCTCGGCGAGTGGTGCTGTGAGGTCAATGTCGCGCAACTGCCAACGGGTAGACTGTTGGCAGCGATTCGCTGCCAGCGTCCGAGTTTGCCCGACGATCCTCCAGATTTGTTAGAACGGACCGGTGCACTCGCAGCCGGTCACACATTCCCATACAAGCATGTGTTCGTCGCCCATTCGGACGACGTAGGTGAGACATGGACACCGCCGCGTCAACTTGCCACGGTGCTGGGGCAGTGCTACGGATACGGTGTTGGCTTATCGGGCAACCGTGCGGTGGTGGTCACTGACCACCGATACCCCCGCGAGATGAGTAGCGGTAGGGCAGTGGTAAGCCATGACAACGGCGAGACGTGGCGGGACGAGGTGTACTACCTCAGTCACGGCACTGCGGCTGGCTACGCGGCGACAATCAGTCTGGATGAGGAAGAGATGTTGACGCTGACCGGCTCCTGCTACGGCGATGTGAGTTCTTGGAACAATTGCATCGGCAACACCGACTTTGTGATCATCCGTTGGCGGCTAGTTTAGATACGTCTGAAAATATAGGAGGGAAATATGTCCACGAGTCGTTGGTCCAAGGTTCATTGGCCCGGTATCAAACGTGCCCGATTTGAGGCAGCACACCGACCTCAGCGCGTTATCTTCAACGATGATACACATGAGCTGGCCCTGGAGGACGCAAACACGCCTGAAGGTTTTCTAGCGCATCGGATCGCGCCACTTGCCGGAACACAGGTCGGCACCATCTCTTGGTCGGTGTTGTGTGGACAATTCGACGCCCCGGCTTACGACAGCAAGGTGCAGCCGATCTACGGTGACGCCCAAGGTGCGCCGGTCAAATATTGGCACAGGGTGACAGAGAACGTCAAGACGCTGGTGCGGGAGTATCGTTGTCCGCTGCAGCTAGTTTGCGACTTCGCGCACGAGCATGACATGGATGCGTTCGCATCGGTACGCATGAACGACGTACATGACAGTTTTATGGACGCCAACGCCATGACTGTCTGGAAACGCACACATCCGGAGTTCATGGTTGATACCCGCGGCACCCTGCCAGCGTTTGAATTGTACACGACTGCCCAGGACTTCTCGCATGAAGCGGTGCGTCAACGCAAACTCGAAATTATTAAAGAGATCTGCCAACGTTATGACGTGGATGGGTTCGAGTTGGACTATATCCGCCACCCTGTGTTATTCAGTCGGCAGATGCGCGGTGAGCCGTGCACGCTGGACGAGGGCGATATCATCACATCAATGATGGATGAGATCCGCAACCTGACGGAAGGGACAGCGCGGAGGCGGGGTAGATCTATGCTCATCGCCGTGCGTGTACCCGATACTTTCACCACGTGCCTTGACAACGGCCTGGATGTGGACGCGTGGCTCAGAAAAGATCTAATTGACATCCTCATTGTCGGTGGTGGGTATGCGCCGTGGTCTCTGCCGGTTAAGACATGGGTTGAAGCAGGACGAATGTACGGTGTGCCTATTTACCCGTGTGTGAACTTGGGCAAAGAGTCGCTGCCGTTGGTGCGTGGATTGGCGTCGAACTGGTATCGTGCCGGTGTTCGCGGCCTCTACTTCTGGAATCTTGGGACGCCGTTCGAGTTTATGACCGGCGATCAGTTGGTTGAAACTCGCCGTCGCTGTTACGCTTGTGTACATGAAGTAGGAGACGCGAATATGTTGGTCGGCAAAGATAAGCTGTTCAGCGTTGATAGTGCCACAGGTGGCATCCTGCCTTACTACGCACACCTATCCGCTCCTCGTCTCCTGCCGCTAGAATCGAAGCGCGGTGCACTGCGTACCGGCGTGATTGGCCGTCTACCGCTAATCGTCGGTGACGATGTTGCGGCGCATCCGCCGACAAGAGCGACCTTGATTGTTGAGTTCGACGATGTCTCTTGGAAGGATGCCTTGCTCATTCGGTTAAACGGTGAGGCACTGACCGACAGCCGATTCATCCCCGCCTCGGATGATGGTACGGATCGCCAGCTCCGACAAGCCGTGAGTCCGCGGCTTGCGTACGACGTACAGGTACCCCCGCTACGGACGGGCAGAAATATCGTAGAGTTAGCGGCTCGAAACGATGGCGTCCTTCCTGAGAGTATCGTCACGATTCTTGGGTTGGATTTGGCACTTGAATATACATGATAAGAGAGAGTATATTGACCAATGGTGCTAGTTTGTAACTGTTGATAAGTGCTTCGGTCAAAGACCGAGAGTGAAACGTGAAAACCGATGGAAGTCAGTGTTTCGGCGATCCGCAATGTGGGGATAGTCAATACACCGTAATTCGCGCAACGGAGTACTGCCAAAACGCACAACAAGGCCATCACGGATGTTGGTGTCGGACCGATGGGAACGCGTGGCTGACATATAATTGTAAGCGATGTCTCAAATCCGATTGGCAACCTGCGGGGTTGTGCAAGCGCAAGTTTATGGGTGGCGGCGGGAGGCGCATCAAATGTGACGTTGGAAACGATTGTGGTGATTATTAGTCCCACTACAATCGTTATCTGATAATGAACTGCTATGGAAGTACATTCTTGGAGGAAAATCATGTTTAATTTCGGTTTGAGTCAAAATTTATCGCGCTTGCTTTTTCTTTCAATTGGTGTTAGTATTTTATTGTCACTCAGCCTTCCTGCGGTGGCGGCGGTCCACTCTCCCACGCTGACTGTGCTGGACATGGAGGAGATGTCTCAAATTGCAGGCGGATCTGTCAACTGTTACGACATTGGCAGTACAAAAGGTGGGGAGAGTGGATTCTGTAAGTCTACTGGATCTATTTGTCCTTGGCCGTCGTATTGTGGAACGGATCCATACGTGAAAATCTACGGAAACCAATACTGCAAAATAGCAAGCACAGGCTATTACGATTGTAGATGTTCTACGCACCCCCCGGGTTGGAAGATGTGGTATTGTGAGTTTTGTACTCTCGATTATGAATGCACGAACGCGTTTGCTGGTCAAGGCGGGAATCGCATCCGATGTAACCTTTCTATTCGATGTCCTTGAACAAGTGTGTCTTTCGTTGTCATTTTGAACTATATCAGTGATCTAATGGTGAACTGCTATGGACGTGCATTCTTGGCGGTTCACTTCACTATCTAACCTGTATTCCGGAGGAAAATCATGAAACGTGATTGGCGTGATTGGCGCGTTATTTTAGGAACGGGCGTCGTGGTGCTGATTGTGATTGGCAGCTTTATGATTGGCAGCTACTTTGGGAAGAGTTGGCGTTTTCAGTCGGATGATGAATGGCTCAAGCCACCGCCGCCCATCAGCAATGTACCGACACCACCGCCGGTTCGCGGAAACCAGCTGGATTCGGATCCGGAAATCGTTATATATGACGCAGAAGCCGCTTTGGAGGCGACGAGTGCAGCGGATGCCTCTGAGAGAGAACAAAGGATTCGCAACTCAATTGTTCGACTCAGGGCTGAACAATTGCAAGTGAAGGCAGAAATAAATCAACTCACCAAATTGGGGAATGAAATCAATATGGAGTGGCGTCGGGCCACGGTACGGCAGGATAAGGAATTGCCGGCTAAGCAGAAGGCATTAGATATAGAGGTGAATCGACTCCAAAAAATTATAGAGGAGAAGCTTTCCCCCAATTCGACCGCTGAAGAATATCTAGCCCTTGAAGAGTGGCACCAATTGCGGAAGCTACTTCGTGAGAATGATTCGGTCGAAGCCGTTTGGGCGTTAGAGAACAGCTATAGTCAGAAGATGACAGAAATAGACCGGAAAGTGGCTGAATTATTTAAGGAACGGTCTGTGATTAAGGATAGGATTAAGGATTTGGCGTTGCAGTTAGAGTCCGAGGGGGCCGAGTAAGTTTTCAAGTCTCCTTTGCGTTAAAGCCATTGGCTCAGCCGTTGGCTTTACGCTCACTGAGGAGTCCCTGTATTCCGGAGGAAAATCATGAAACGTGATTGGCGCGTTATTTTAGGAACGGGCGTCGTGGTGCTGATTGTGATTGGCAGCTTTATGATTGGCAGCTACTTTGGGAAGAGTTGGCGTTTTCAGTCGGATGATGAACGGTTCAAGCCACCGCCGCCCATCAGCAATGTACCGACACCACCGCCGGTTCGCGGAAACCAGCTGGATTCGGATCCGGAAATCGTTATATATGACGCAGAAGCCGCTTTGGAGGCGACGAGTGCAGCGGATGCCTCTGAGAGAGAACAAAGGATTCGCAACTCAATTGCTCTACTCAGGGCTGGACAATTGCAAGTGGAGGCAGAAATCGATCAGCTCACCAAATTGAGGAATGAAACCAATATGGAGTGGGCTCGGGCCAGTGAACGTCTGGGTCAGGAATTGCCGGCTAAGCAGAAGGCATTAGATATAGAGGTGAATCGACTCCAAAAAATTATAGAGGAGAAGCTTTCCCCCAATCCGACCCCTGAAGAATATCTAGCCATTGAAGAGTGGCACCAATTGCGGAAGCTACGTCGTGAGAATGATTCGGTCGCAGCCGTTTTGGCGTTAGAGAACAGCTATAGTCAGAAGATGACAGAAATAGACCGGAAAACGGATAAATGGTTTGAGGAGTTGTCAGTGATTAAGGGCATGATTAAGGATTTTGCGTTGCAGTTAGAGGCCGAAGGGGCGGGGTCTGATTGATACAAATATAGAAAGGAACCCCTAACGATGTTTAAGAAATACTGTTGGAAAAAGCGTCCTTCTCTTTTATCCTCTATAGTTGCAATTTTTGTCTTTTTGCAAGGGGCTTTGTGCTACGCCAACGACTTCACGTTAGCGCAGCTGGTGACGGGTGTGAACCTTTTACGCGGAGAGATCCGAAGTGGGGAGCTCTTGGTAAGTAGCACGGGATATGAGTCTCCTGTAATGACAGTGATGGAGGCTCAGCAATGGCTATCCGACCGGAGGGGAGTATAGTGATAACATTGGAAATATGCTGTACTTGCGCGAGGCATGGAATTCGGCGTATATACCATGATTAGAGGAGGTTTATCACTTAATGGATTTCTTTCAGCTGACTGAGGCGCAACGCCGGGACTTTGATGCAGATGGCTTTCTTATTATTCCACAAGCTATTGATGTCGAGACCGTTACCCGTCTGACCGAAGCGGGAGACCAATTGATGAAATCATTCATGGATGATCCAAAAAGCGTCTATTTGCAACGCCGCGATGGCATCGTGCAGGAAGCGGCGTTCGACTCGCTCGTCTCTAACTCGACTACTGTTTCACGGGTCGTTCAGTTACTCAGTCCCAATATCCATCTCCACACAGCTTCACTAATCTACAAGAAACCCCAACCTCCTGACACAACGCCTCCCGACCGGGGATGGCACCGTGACATCGGCATTGCAGAAGACTTGGGGCATGAAGGCTTGCCGCGGGTCGGAATAAAGGTCTGCTATTGTCTGACAGACTTTCTTGAGCCTGACTCCGGTATGACCTTGATGGCACGCGGGAGCCATCAGAATACTGAGCCATTGGCAATTCGCAAGGGTGAACCCGACCCGCCGACAGTGGTCGATTCGCGTTTACGCGCCGGTGATGCTATCTTTTTTGAAAATCGTACGTTCCATACCGCTGCGCCTAACCTGAGTGATTCTATTTCAAAGGTGATAATCTACGGCTATGCCTATCGATGGATGAAGGTCGATGTCAACCTTGATCCGCCGGATGAACGGGTAATAGAACGAGTGAACAGCGATATTGACAAACAACTTTTAGGTGCGTACCGGAACGTTGACACATCATCCCAAGCCTTGATAGATTGGGCGGAACATTACGGTGTCAACCCAGAGCGCACGCCTTGGGTTGTCGAGGTGTGAACAAACGGATATGCACTCGCTAAATAACCCAAGTTTCAGCCGGTGTTTAGCGTACCTCCAATTCTTATCGAAAATGAAATTTTATAAAATTACTGAGACCGCTACGACAAAACAATCGGATTTAGTATCAAACGAATTTGCGTCGGTATCGGTCTCAGAGTTGGCTTTTCGCGATGTATGTTTTCAGATGCGCTAGGGCACGGCCGCTATCAATCGCTTCCTTGGTCCGTTCGAGGGCCTCGTGTGGATCCGAGCAGATGCCCAACAGGTAATCGGTCATCGCTGTATTGAGCACCAACCTGTCATATATCTGCCCTTTCTGACCGGATAATGCCTCCATTCCTACCGATGCAAACGCTTCGGGATTTATCGTTTCTAGGCGCGGGTTTTTCTCGTAATTGAATCCGAACTCCGACGGGTCTATGTCTAGCGAAAAATCCTCACGTCGCTCACCGATACGGCGGAATCCTTGAGAATAATTTATGGCTTGTCGCTTTTCTGTCGAAGGATTCCCCAATCGCAAGGCGTAGTGGCTTGTTCCCTCCTCACCTTTGACCACAAGCCCTGCACGGAAACCGCGCTCCCCTATCAACTGCAGCAATGGCGTTTCATAACCGGGGTGATAGTATCCAATCACCATGTAGTTTGCACCGGAAGCAGTGAACAGTTGCTGCGCTTTCTCCGTCGCTGCCCAAGGGGGACGCTTTTTGATATGAACCCGTAATTCCCGGATGTTGTAGGCACCGGGCGCATATTCCCGCTGACTCACGTAAGCAAACCCAACCTCTGGATCTTCGATTAGATTTGCCGCTTCGTCAAGGGAGAGATTTGTGCGAGCACCGAGCACCTGCAGCTGCTGCTCTTCTGTGATTCCGCTTTTCGGAGGCATCTCATCCACACCGTGCAGCACCGATGGCTCGCCTAGCGCAGCTCTCACGGCTGCGATAAACAGCGTCGGTCTAAAGTACCGCGTCGCACCATCGAAGGGTTGGCCGAAATGCGTCAGCGACTCGATGGAAACCTCGCGCACCTGATCTCGACTGAAAGTTGCATCTAGATATCCGCGCACCTCATCGTAACTCTCAAGGTTCATACGCTGGCCGATGAGTGCTGCTCCCTTCAGTGCTCCCTTCACATCTCCATTCAGGATAGCTTTTCCCATCTGGCGCGTTTCATCGTAGGTCAAATGATTGCCTCTCAAGATCTTTTCAAGGGCTTTTACGACGACAGTTTCATCGAGATTTGTATCGGTATGTCCCAACTCCGGTTGCATGATAAACCTAAGCTCTGGAGGCATCAACCGTTCCAAATCCGGGCGGTATTTGTCAAAAGCCTCGATCTCGGCTGTGCTCCATCGCGTTTTTTTGGGGAAACCCTTCCGAATTGTCATCCCGGCGAAAAATGCGCCCATCTGAACCTCTGAGACCGCTTGATCTGCGGGCAACTCTCCTTTGACTGATCTCAGAATGGTCTCAAGAATTGCCGATGGTCTGATTGGATCCCCCGTCTTTGCCCCCAAGGGCCGTGTTTGATGTGGCCCCGTGCAAACCCTCGCTAAGGCTTCCTCGACCTCCGCATTGGGCCCTGGGTATTGTTTTTTGTACATTCTGGCTTGTCCTCCTTCTGTGAAGTAGGTATAGATAGGCTATAAGTTAGGAGTTACGCACTTGAGTTTGTAGTCGCCCAATTCAACCCGCGTCTTTAAGGGAGTCGGCATACGGTGTCCCTTCGCCCCGCAAGCAGAGGGGAAACCGTGTGGGTATTCAGGATACCCCCCTCAGTCCCGAATACTCACACGGTATCAGACCGCTCTAGGCTCAATGAGCTAGGAACTGAGGGACGACCCACCGGGTATTTAGCAGGGGGAGGGGACGTGGAGCGTGCATACGACTGTCGGATGAACTAGAGTTGTCCGATTCATTGTGCGGCGTAAGTTGTATAGATACCAACACTGTCATGCAACAGTGGACAACCGCCACCGTTGCACAATCTCCCGGGCGGATGGAGCCAATCATGGGGCATAACAGTGTCTGATATTCTATCGCGCAACATACTTGGTGTTTTCAATTTACCAAACACTGTCGAGTGACACACCTAGTATTTGATGAGTCACCGAAAGATACCAGGACCATTGCGCCATAATCCTGGCTCGACCCACCCGGACAGTAGCGCAGTAGTGTTTGGTGTTTCGTTTAAACGTTCAACTGCGTAATCCTAACTAGTTTCTTGTCGGGATTTGGGCAGATGAGGCAGCTCTGTTGAAAAATAGCATAGGGCGATCCACTGTTGGGCAGAGACATTTTGATAACCGAAGATAAATATCAACAAACTGATGAGTGTTGAGTATAATGAAGTGCTGTCGTTGTTTGCAAATTCCCATCAAATAGGAGATGAAATGATACTTAAACATATAGAGTATCTCCTGATATACTAATTTGCAATGGTTGATTTGTTCTTGCTATAGGTAGCAACTTGAATTATTATTAGGAGTTACGCCCTTGAGTTTTGTCGTAACGCCATTCAACTTGCGTCTTTAAGGGAGTCGGCATACGGCGTATGCTGTCCCCCCTTCCTCCTGCTAAATACCGGCTGGGGTATCACCCCCTTAGTCCCCACGCCAGCAGGGGTAGGGCTCCCCCCCTAACCCACCCGCAAGCGGAGGGGAAAAGAAGTGTGGGGAGAGGCGGGGCTACTCCCTTAGGTCCCACACCAGCAGAGGGGCAAGAAACGGGGGGGATAGCACGCGCCGCGGGCCTACTACTGGCGGATAATAAACTGAAGTTGCCGATTCATCGGGCGGCGTGAGTCGTATAGATACCAACACTGTCGTGCAACAGCCCCCGGCTCAATTCACCAAACCCTGTCGAGTGATACACTTGGTATTTGATGAGTCACCGGGGATACCATGACTCTTGCGCTATAATTATGGCTCAACCGACCATAAACATTGCGCGCCCTTTTCTGGTGTTTCCTTTGAACGTTCAACTGCGTAAGCCCTATATTATACTGAACACAAAGAACTGAGTCAAATATAGATGAGGGATGCTCATAATTATTGTCTGAGACACGGATTAAACTGATGCAGCAGATTGCACGGATACAGATAGGGAGCTCAGGCGGTAGATGAGGCAAGATGCCCCCGGGGTTGGCAGTGCTTTGTTCTTCAAGTTATGGTTAGAATTTTAATGGCAGTTGTGTGTTAGCCAAGCCATGTGCCATAACGGTTGTGGGGTTTACGACACACGGAACGGGCCTACTACTTTACGAGCACCTCCTCACTTATTTAGCAGTCGGTTTGTCATGAAAGGTAAGGTATATTAGAGATGACATCGCAACGTATTACCGAAATCAGTGTTACCCCGATTCCTGCCCGTTACCCCCATGAAATTGCTAGGAATGCTTACAACTGGGGCCACGGGTCAATAGGAATCGAGTGGCTTGTCCGTGCTCGCACGGATGGTGGAGTTGAGGGCCTAGCAATCAACAAGGGGCACCTCGGAGCAATCGGGGGACAGGGGTCTGTGGCAGATGTGATGAATCTGCTCAAAGAGGTCCTTCTTGGTAGGCGATTAGATGAGTTCCTGCATGTATCTAATGGACGTGTCACGGGCCCAACAAAGGAGGCGAAACGGGCGTTCCGGGGCCAAGGCTGGATGAGTATCCTCGTCTACGATTTGGTTGGCAGGGCCCTGGGTGTCTCTTGCCTAGAGCTGCTTGGAGGCAAGAAGCGTGACCGCGTAGATGCCTATGACACGACCCTTTACTTCAGCGACCTGAACTTCCCCGAAAAAGGTGCAGTACTGGTCGCTGAGCAAGCCAGAGAGGGGTTTGACGCTGGGTGAAGGCAGTTCAAAATCAAGACCGGCCGGTGCGGTCGCTGGATGAACCCAGAGGCGGGAGCTCGGCGCGATATCGAGGTTATCTATGCCGTGCGGGAAGCCATTGGGCCGGACGCGAAGATATTGACGGACGGTAACTTCGGGTACAGGAACCGCCTAGACCTGCTGGAGATGTTCATTCGAGAAACAAAGCCTGCGGACGTGTTCTGGCTTGAGGAGATGGTCCCTCCAAACGTCGACGACTATCGGGCGATCAGAAACATCCAAGAGAAGGTTGGTTCGGAGGCGTTGTTGGTGTGCGGTGAAGTCGACCCCGATCCAATCAGCGATGTGTACGTGGACATGATGGAAGACGGTTTGATGGATGGTTACCAACCGGACATCGTCAGGCATGGTTTTTCACGTTGGAACGAAATCGAGGAACAGTTAGACAGCTATGGTGTCAGCTCGCAGCCGCACTGCTTCCACAACGGCGTATTCGGTACTCGCGCCTCGCTGATCTGGGGAGCGGCTTCCGAATCGTTCATTACCATCGAAGATGAACGCTGCGCACCAAACGTATACAAATCCGACGACTTTACATTTGAGAACGGTTCGTACGCTGTTGCCAACGCGCTGGGTCTTGGGTTGGAAGTTGACGAAGACATATTCCAGAGGGTGTATGCGGTGAACGAGACGCAGATAAGCGCATAGCTCCGGTCATTACCTTACCATCTTGTTCAAGCCAAGTGTTTGATTTACTCCGGCACTACCGAGTAATTATGTGGTCGAAGAGATACACAGAAGAAGCCCACAACTAGAAATGGCTGAGTTAGCGTCCGGGATTACATGACGCCAGCCAATGAAAATAGAAGGGAGAGAGTTTAGGTGAAAGTCACAGATGTAAAACTATCCGACCCCGTGTATGCCAACGTCAAGCAGAGTACTGACGCCACGGTGGTGAATCCCGAGATTCGCGCGAATTCGCTCGTGCAAATATCCACTGACGAAGGCATGACAGGATTTGCCTCGATTGGCGAACCGCAGGTTGGACCCGAAGGTGTCTCATTGAACAAGCTGCTCATTGAGCATATGTTCAAACCGCTAGTTGTCGGTGAGGATCCCCTCGATACCGAGCGGATCTGGGATAAGCTATACTGGGGTAGTGTACGGTGGGGCAGAAGGGGCGTTGTTCTATCGGTAATTGGCGCGATAGACATCGCCTTGTGGGACCTGAAAGGGAAGATTCTCAACCAACCGGTTCACAAACTGCTTGGTGCCCACAGGGACACGGTGGCAGCCTATGGAAGCAGCGTCAGCCTCCTCGCCAGCGAGGAAGAACTCGTGGCCATCTATTCCGGGTTCGTCGAAGCTGGGTTCAAGATGGTGAAGATGAAGGTCGGGAGGAGAAATCCGAACGAAGACGTGGAGCGGGTCAAATTGGTGAGGGAGACCATTGGCCCACATGTAGACCTGACACTGGACGTCAACTCTGGCTGGAGTCTCAATACAGCCATACGAATGGCGGAGAAGCTGGAGAAGTATAACATTTACTGGCTCGAGGAGCCGCTGCCTCCCGATGAGTTAGAGAATCACATCAAACTTGCCGCAGAGATAAGCATCCCGATAGCCCTGGGTGAAACTCACGCAACGAAGTGGGAGTTCAGGGAGTTGATGGAACGGGGTGGCGTGCAGTTCGTCCAAGCAGACATCGTCCGGTGCGGTGGTGTAACCGAGTGGGTGAAGATCGCCGCCATTGCCGATTCATACGGTCTGCCTATGTGTCCCCATGCGACCACCGAGATCGCAGCATCGTTGGTGGCCGCTGTGCCAAACGGGCTGTTCGTTGAATGCTTCAGGAGCGCACCGCCTCCCAAGGGTTCGGCTGTTATAGACCCGATTCTTCCGAAAAACGGCGAGATATCGCCTCCGAAGAAACCTGGCTTCGGGATCCAATACGACGAAGATGTTCTCAGGAGGCTACAGGCAGGGCCGAAACCGGCCCCAGAAGAACTCTGGTTTGCTACAAAAAGGGGCTGGCAGTGGCCGCCCTACCTATAACGGACTGCTCTTGTAGTGTCGAGTTTCCACACTCGACAACTAATCGCAATCCGATCGTGGCGTAGGTTTGCTAACCCCGATTTCATCGAGGGCAGGCTCTACGATTGCTTCAAAGGTTACCTTATTGTTAGGCCCTACGCAGTTGAACGTTCAAAGCCAACACCTGACACTGCTGTGCGACAGTGTTGGTATCTATATGAGTCACGACGCCCGATGAATCGGGCAACTCCAGTTCATCTGAACAGTAGCAGGCACGCGGAGCGTGTCTACTGTCTTAAAGACGTGGGTTGAATTACACTGCTACAAACTCGACTACGTAAGTCCTAACATTGACACACAGCCGCCTCCGATTTTGCATCGGGACATAACCGCAGATTAGGAAATCTGTGCCACAACTTGCTTTCTACAAAATAATCCAAATTGCTAGGGCGTATTGACATTTATGTGAAACTGTCCGTCCTCGTAGGGGCGAGGTCGCCTCGCCCATTGACCAAAGCGGGTTAGGAGCCCCAACCCCTACGAAAGGACCGTGTGTCTTTGCACAGTCCTCGATTATCCGGTTGCGATGACATGTCAACAGAACCTAGTTAGATCGTAGGTCAAGTTTCCATATTTGCACATCGGTTACGGTATATTGCTTTGAATCCCGATCCCATCGGGCCAGAGTATGCCTACTACTAGCAACTTGGGTTATATGGTAGGATGGAAAATTATATAGGAGGTAAAAATGAACATCATTTGCATTGTCAATGATTCACTACGGGCAGACCATTGTAGTTGCTATGATGGCGTGGGAGGTATCCGCGCTGTCGAATATGGTACTGCCGAGGGTATAAAGAAGACGGCCACCCCTCATCTCGACGCCTCGCGGCGGAAGGCATTCTCTTTTCGCACTGCTACGCCGAGAGCTTGCCCACGATACCGACTCGCACCACATGGTGGACGGGACGCGTCGGCTTTCCGTTCCGCCCTTGGCAGCCTTTTCAGGAATCGGATTATTTACTTGCCGAAGTCCTTTGGAGCCACGGATACACCAGTGCCTTGGTCACTGATGTGTACCATGGGCATAAACCGGTGTACAATATAGGACGCGGTTTTGATACGACGGTTTTTGTGCGTGGACAGGAATACGATCCGTGGATTGTCGACGACCGCCCCATTGACACAAACATCTGGCACCGTTTACGCGGAGATGATACCGATGCACTGTGGGCACCTCGATTTGAGCAATACATGAAAAACCGTTCCACATGCCAGATCGAGGAGGATTTTTTTGCCCCGCGTGTGACCCATGAAGCGATTCGTTGGCTCGATGCCGTGGTGAACCAGCAAGGCAAAAAAGATAAGCTCTTCCTCTGGGTGGATTACTTCGATCCACATGAACCGTGGGATCCGCCGGAACCGTTCTGGTCTATGTACAAAGCCGCCGACTACTCTGGACAAGACATCATCGATCCGGTGGCAGGGCCCTGTACGAATATCGGCAGCCCCTTGACCCCGGAACCGAAGGCCAAGAGCGAACACGACTACCTCACTCCTGATGAAATCGTCCGCGTCCGCTCGCTCTACGCGGGGGAGGTCACGTTTACTGACAAGTGGGCAGGGATGTTGGTGGATTATGTGCGAGATTTGGGATTGCTCGAAAATACGCTGGTCGTCTGGTTAAGCGATCACGGGGAACCGTTTGGGGAGCATGGGATTATCCGTAAGGCGAGACCATGGAACTATGAAGAGTTGGTGAGGATTCCGATGGTGTTTCGTTTGCCGGACGCCCTCGGGTCTCCCAATTCGCATCAAGGTGTGATTGACGCCCTTGTTCAGCCGACCGATCTGTTTCCCACCCTCTTAGACTTTCTTGGCATTGGTAAAAACCTGACTTTGGCTCGCACAGGCCCGCGTCCGACCAGGGAGCTCTTCCCACAGGACATACAACTGGGGTCGGAGACGGTTCCCTTGCACGGCCATAGCCTAGTGCCATTGATTCGTGGTGAGACAGACCGTGTGCGCGACTATGCCTACACAGGTCATCATGATCGTTCATGGTCTATTCAGGACACGGCGTGGCGGTTACATGTCATGCTGGAGGACAATGCGCTCATCGAACTGTACGGTCGAGCGTCAGATCCGTATGACCAGCACAATATATTAGCAGATTATGCAGATGTTGCGAACGATCTGGAGTTGCAATTACGCCGCTGGGTGGCGCGCTTGTGATTTAACCAGACATAATTCAGAATTGTGGGTTCCCCTCAAATATGTCCGCTAGTCCGAGAGGTACGCCTCCATTGAATCGGTTAATGTCCGTCCTGTCAACGCGCTGGGAAGAGTGACCCCCGATATCTGTTATAGCAATTACGGAGTGGGGATTACAGGTTAGGAAATCTGTGCCTACGAGTCCATTTCGATTATCGTATGCCAAAGTCATATACACCAACTATTTACATGCAATTACCCTGCGAACCCCGATTTTAAGAATTGACTTCCGTATGGAGGTGTGGTAGCATACCCGTCCAATTCAGCTGATTGTCGTTTTATGTAGGATAGGCCGAAAAGAATCCGGGACAAACAGTACAAGATTTTTCAAAGGAGTTTTTAATGCTTGTTGACATTCACACGAATCTCGGTTGGTATCCCGATCACTATTCCGAGGAATTTGTCGAGTTTGCGCTTGCTGCTAAGAAAGCAAAGATGCGGATTACGCCGGACGTTTACTTCGCTGATGAGGAGGAAGAGGAAAAGAACGCCTTCGATTCTACGCCTGAAACCTTACTTGAAGCAACCAGGAACTGTGATAAGGTTATTGTGTTTGGGCTGAAAGCTCCCTTCTGCGGCATCAATATCCCGCAGGAGCTGATTGCGGACTTTGTCAACCAGCATTTAGACCGCTTTATCGGCTGGTGTTCGGTCGATCCAAACGATGAAGACTGTGTGGATCAACTTGTTTACAACGTTGAGGAACTTGGACTTCGCGGCCTCAAAGTTGCACCTATTTACCAGAATTTCGACCCGCAGGATACGAAACATCTCCCACTTTTCAAAAAGGCCGAAGCATTAGACATCCCGGTGATCTGGCATCAGGGCACCTCGTTTGTTCGCCCTGGACCGTTGAAATACTCCAACCCGATTATGTTGGAGGATATCGCAGTTGCTTGTCCGAATCTTCGCATGATCATTGCACACATGGGGCATCCGTGGGAGACCGATTGCGTAGTACTGATTCGCAAACATCCCAATCTGTATGTCGACATCTCCGCCCTCCACTATCGTCCGTGGCGGCACTATCAAGCGTTTATTACAGCCCTTGAGTACGGGGTGGAGCATAAGTTGATTTTCGGTTCCGATTTTCCCTCGGCTACCCCGGAGCAGGTGATAGCCGGTCAGCACAAGGTAAATGCTATCGTCGAGGGAAGCAACTTCCCCCAGTTTCCCAAGGAAGCAATTCACAACATTATCTATGAAAATTGGAAACAGTTCATCCAATTCGATTAATTTCGACTGGACATAAGTTGCCATTATTCCCATAGGTCCGGCATTTTGCCCGACCTACGCGGATTGGGACGAGGTCGGGCTCGGAAGTCTAACCTACCAACTATCGGATCGAGATAAGAATCCTGACTGATTACAATAGGCAGCAACTTAGGTTACGACTGTGCCCCTAAGCAAACAGAGGCTTGCCATGCACATTACACAGATTGAACCGATCCCTGTCCGAGTTCCCCTGAAGGCAGGGTTGACAACGAAGACCGCCCATGGCGAACATATCGACTCACCTTATGTCATCGTTCGCATCCATACCGATACGGACTTAGTCGGTCTGGGCGAAGCAACAGTAGCACCTCGCTGGAGCGGTGAAACCAGTCGCGGCTGCGTCGCTGCCATTGAGGAACTGATTGCCCCTGCGTTGGTCGGTGCTGACCCCACCCAGATTAATTTGCTGCGAGCTGTCATGGATAGAGAGATCAAGCTCAACCCGTTCACAAAGGCGGCAGTAGAAATGGCGTTGTGGGATTTAGCTGGAAAAGCGGTGGGGGTTCCCGTTTATCAGCTGCTCGGCGGGCGGGTCCGCGACGAAATCCCAATTAAGATGGTTGTCGGTGCGTTCGATGTTCCTCAAGCGGTCAGTCTGGCGGAGCGATTCCTCAATTGGGGGGTACGCTGCCTGAAAGTTAAGGTCGGTCTCGATCCGGTGACAGATTTGCAGCGCGTTAAAGCTGTGCGAGAGATTGCTGGGCAAGCAGTTCCCATTGGCATTGATGTCAATTGTGGTTGGAGCTTGGATACTGCCCGTCGTATGCTCCCCAAGCTTGAGCCTTACGATATGCTTTTCGCGGAACAACCCATCTCTCCCGATAACCCGGACTCGCTCGCGCAACTCAGGGAAGCGACGTATATCCCAATCATGGCGGATGAAAGCCTTTTCACACTTGCAGATGCGTGGCTGCTGGCTAATGCGCGTGCCGCTGATGTCTTCAGCGTGTACCCCGGCAAACACGGTGGACTGAGTGCTACCCTCGAAATTGTGCATGTTGCAAAAGCCGCCGGCGCAGTTGGTAGTATCGGGAGTAATCTGGAATTGGGGATTGGGAGTGCTGCGATGCTGCATGTCGCAGCTGCGATGCCCACCATTGACAGCGAAACCTACCCGGCAGACATTATTGGGCCGCTTTATCATGAAGCAGATCTGCTGCGGGAGCCCCTTGCTCTCGGCCCCCAAGTCGCTCGCGTCCCCGAAGGTCCTGGGTTGGGTGTCGAGTTGGATGAAGAACAGTTGACGCATTGGAGAGATAAGCGCGCATGATGTAAGGTTCATCAGGGGCCATAAAAATGACCAAGCGAAAGGAAAAACCGTGAAAATTACCCAAATTGAGCAGATTACTGTGGAGATTCCTTATCTGGAGCGTGTACGGGAACCCCTTCGGAAAGGTTGGAATCTCGGCAACCGGGCAACAGATGATGAATTTCAAGCGAACAGAAGTGAGTTTGAAAGACAGTGGAGCGAATCAGCGGTGCCCACTGTGGAAACATCAATTTATCGTGTGCACACCGACGAAGGGCTTGTGGGAATCGGCGAAGGCGCGAGTATTTCCGAAGACAAAATCCAGACGTATCTAGGGAGAAGCCCCTTTGAATTCATCATGGACGATACCGCTGGACCGCTTCAGATCGCTTTTTATGACCTGATGGGCCAGGCGGTCGGGCTGCCGATGGCACGGCTGTTTGGTCCATGTCAGCAGAGTGCTCCAATTGCCTATTGGTCGCAGTGTTTTCCGCCGGAGGTGTTGCAGCAGGAGGTAAGGATTGCGCTAGAAGGCGGTTTTCGAGTGCATAAATTTAAACGCCGCGCCCACACCGATGTAGTGGAACAGGTACAAGCCATTGCGGAGATAGCACCAGAAGATTATGAGCTTACAATTGATGCCAACACCACCTTTGGAACCGTGGAGCGCGCCCTTTCTTTCGGTCGGCGGTTGAAAGAATATCCCCACGTCAAGTGTCTGGAATCCCCAATCAATCAAGAGGACGTTGAGGGGTATCTACGACTGAAGAAAGAGCTCGGTCTCCCGCTGGCAATCCATTTTGGTTCACCGCCGCCGACAATTTCGCTCCCTTCGCCCGCCTATGATTATTATGTGGTGGGTGGGTGGCTCGCTGGCATTCTACGATGTGCCAATATTGCTTCTGCTGCGAATAAGCCATTTTGGCTCCAGATGGGTTTTACAGGTGTCTCTGCGGTCTTTATGGTGCACCTCGCTGCTGCTCTCCCCAATGCGTCGTTGAGTCATGTTTCACTTTACATACTCCTAGAGCATTCACTTCTTGCTGAATCGTTGATTATTAAGGATGGACTGGCAAAGGTCCCAGAAAAACCGGGTCTGGGTGTGAGGCTTGATATGGATGCGGTTGAACGGTATCGGATAGGCTAGCATAATTTATCAGAATCTTCCGACCTAACCCCTCGCAAGTGGGGGGGCAGGCAGGGGACAAGCCGTGACAAGGGGTGTCCTTCACCAAAGGCGGCAGACATTTGCCGCCGTTTTGGGCGTGTTCGGCTTGGGGGTTTGTCAATCGTTGAATCTGCGGGACAGGACATGGCAGTGTCTGAACTGCGATACAGAGTTAGATGGAGATCGCGCCGCCGGGGTCAATATCTTTAGGGTGGGGCGTCCACCTTCTCAGGAGAAGGGGTAAGCCCATCTTCGGATGGCTCTCTTTGACGCCTGTTAGATAGAGCGATTCTACTCCTAAAGGTAAGAATCCCAAGCCTTTAGGGCTGGGAGTACGTCAAACCGATACCACTTCTCTCAGAGAGAAGGTTGACAATATTGCCGCTGTCCTCCCGTGGATTCGCAGCGATAAAACGAACGCTCTCAAACCTGAGAGGTGTTCATATACAGGAATCGACGAAATATAGGGTAGGCTTCTTAGGCCTGATCCATCGGGGGCTTGTACCTGACCACAATATAGACTGACAGAAAGCTGGAGTCCACAGTTGCTTCAAGTGCATCAGAATTGACTTAATTTGTCAAATGTCAACGGAACCTAGCAACGTGGGTTAATTTATTCTTATTAAAGGAGTGAACAAGTGAATTCAAGAAAAAAAACCAAACGAATTAACTGGAACTACCTTGTGATCATCGGGCTTATCACTTCACTAAGTTTAGCTGCCTTCAGTGCCAGCGCGCAAAAACGCCAATTTCTCAGCGTGGGCACGGCACCACCGGGTGGAGCATTTTTCGTCGTCGGTGGTGCAATCGCGCAGGTCGTCAGCAACCATACAGGTGACCTGAACTGGGAAGTTTCCGCCGAAGCGACCAAAGGCACACAGGAAAATATCCGACGTCTCGCCAAGGATGAGTTAGAATTTGCCCTTGCCAACGCTGCCATCTCTTATTTCGCAGTTCGCGGGGAGGGGGCGTGGAAAGGGGAGCAGCCGATTCGGACAGTGATGACCCTTGCTCCCAATGTTGCCCTTTTTATTACCCCACAATCCTCTGGCGTAAAAAAGCTTTCGGATCTAAGGGGAAAGCGTGTGGTGGTTGGTCCTGCAGGCGCGGGATTTGAGTATTTTCTGGGGCCCATCTTGGCTGCACATGGCGTGAATTACCAAGATTTTACCCCGCTCCACAACACCCAAGCCGGTGCCGTCGATATGCTCGCTGACGGTTCCGCCGCCGCTGCGTTCTTGGGTGGGGCTGTTCCAACTGCATCGATTACACGAGCCAGTGCGTCCCAGAACATCTTTTTCATCCCGTTTGATGACACGGCGAAACAGGGATTGTTTGAAAACTACCCGTTTTTTAACGCTGTGGTTATCCCTTCAGGAACGTACCGGGGTCAAGACAACTCCTTCCACGGCATGAATGTCGGTGCCATGCACCTGATTACCGGTGCGAACGTAGACACAGAGACGGTTTACCAGTTCACCAAAATCCTCTACGAACAACGTGCCGAAGTCGTGAAGACACACCCTGCGGGCAAGGCAATTAACCCCAAAAACGTTGTCAAGAACACCGGTACACCGTTTCACCCCGGTTCAATTCGCTATTACCAAGAGATTGGAATTTGGCACCCTGAGAGTCCACCCCCTTCTAAATCTTCGGAAAACTAAGCGTACTTGAGATTACTTCGAGCATAAGAATGATCAGCGGTAGTTAAATTACGTGGAGGTTGTGCCTTGTGAAATTTGGTATATTCTACGAACACCAGATTCCGCGCCCGTGGAACGATGGCGACGAACTAAGGTTGTTTCAAGATGCCCTCGATCAGGTGGAACTTGCAGATCGGCTCGGTTATGATTACGTGTGGGAGGTCGAACACCACTTCCTTGAGGAATACTCCCACTCCTCTGCTCCCGAAGTGTTCCTGGCCGCGTGCAGTCAGCGGACAAAGCAGATTCGGCTTGGTCACGGCATTGTGTTGATGCCGCCCGCATACAACCACCCGGCACGTGTCGCTGAGCGGATTGCAACGCTGGATCTCGTTTCAAACGGACGTGTGGAGTGGGGGACCGGCGAATCCGCTTCGCACATAGAACTTGGCGGTTTCAGGATCTCTCCTGAACAGAAACGTGAGATGTGGGAGGAGTGTACGCGTGAAGCTGCTAAAATGATGGTGCAAACGCCCTACGCCGGTTTTGAGGGGAAGTATTTTTCGATGCCACCCCGCAACGTTTTACCAAAACCCGCTCAGAAGCCACACCCGCCCATCTGGGTTGCCTGTCCCAGTCGGGATACCATGCGGTATGCGGCGAGGAACGGTATGGGTGCTTTAACGTTTGCGTTTGTCCATCCAGATGATGCTAAGTTTTGGGTTGAAGAGTATTACGAGATTGCCGAGAAGGAGTGTCGGCCCATCGGTCAGGCGGTGAATCTGAGTGTTGCAATGGTGAGTGGCTTTTCATGCCATGAGGATGAAGAGACAGCTATCAAGCGAGGCTTGGATGGCTTACGATTCTTCACGCATGGACTCTCACACTATTACGTCGTAGGGTCCCATGTCCCCGGTCATACGGACGTTTGGGAGTCGTATAAGGCAGCTCCAGAGCCTCCCCGTGAGGCGAGAGGGGGTATCGGCACCCCAGACCAACTCCGCGAGCATCTGCTGAAGTACGAGGAGATGGGTGTTGATCAGGTGATCTTTATCCAGCAGGCAGGTCGCAACCGTCACGAGGATATCTGCGAAGCCCTTGAGTTACTCGCATCGCGTGTCATGCCCGAATTCAAAGAACGGGACGAGTTACACAGGAATCAAAAACTTGAAAGAACTGTCCCCATAATTGAAGCTGCCCAGTCTCGCATCCCACCACTTACAGAACTTGACGAGGTGCCCACCGTCACCGCTTACCCCGCGTTAAAGAAACAATTTGAAGGTGAACCGCCCGAAGAGGCAGAAATGTCGGAAGATGGAAAGGCGTTTCTCCTCGCCATCGAGGGCGGGCAGCGCGTAAAAAAGTAGGGCTTGCATTTGCGCTTACGCACTTCAGATTGTAGGGAACGCAGATTTGCGTTCCCTACTGGCTCATAGAAAGGGACAAAGGCTAAGGAGCCATGTGTATGTAGGGACTAACGATCGTTAGTCCCTACGAATTGTGGAGGCTGAACCGTCATTACGAGGCCTTGAGGCATTCAATATTTACCTTTCATCTCTGGAAACTAAATTGTTTATCGGGCTTCGCCCTACTTCAAGGTATTTGTATCGATAAATCGCTGTAATGCCGCTTTCGCCTGATACAGAATTGGAAAGCCATGTGCAAAACAGATGGCATCAAAGGGATATTCCATCAGATTCACCAACGAATTTCGTGCTTTTTGACGATCCGGAATATGCTCAATTTGATTGGTAAAGATACCGATCTCACCTTCAGGCACACCAATATCTGCTCGTCCGCCACACACCGCATCTCCTACGATGAGAAGTCCGTTAGCCTGCTCCACTAAAAACGCTGTCTCTTCTGTCCAACCAGCATGGGGAATATGAATCGCTTCGATAGCGTCCCACAGTCGATCTCGATCCTGAAACGTACCGTCTATCGTCGTTTCCACCTCTGCCGATCCGAGTGTGTTAAGGTAAATTTTACAGTCCCATCGCTGTCGGAAAATCTCGGCTTCTCTGAGATGCCAGTTGCAGGTCAAGAGGATGTGGGTTGGCACCCTGATTCTCTCAATTTGTCGAATCTCCCCAACCGTCAAAGGTAGCGGATCAACCAATGCCAAGACGTTTGCCCGATCTATACGAATCGCGTAGCTGTTCCAATCATAAATTGTTTCAGGGCTGCCGTGGCGTTCAGTCCAGTAATAGACCTCACCATACAGATGTCGCAGCATTCCTAATACCATCCAATTGATTAGGGATATGTGGTTAAGTCCCCCGAGCGAATCGAGGATTCGATTTACGCATTAATCTTTGAATCTAGTATGACAGCGGTCGAATTGGTTGTGAGGCGGTCCAAAGCCTTCAAATAGCGTTGTGGAAGCTTCGCTTTGACTCGGATTGACTGACCTTGATAGTCCGTATCGAACACTTCACCATGCTTATACAGATAATCTAGTGCCTTTCCGTCTTGATAGGAGAGCACAAGCGCCACATCTACGTCCTGAGTTGAGAAGCGTTCAGCGAGTAGACCTTTTAGTGCTTCCAATCCTGTGCCATTCTGCGCCGATATTGCAAGGCTATCGGGATATTTACTCTGGAATAGCCGGAGGTATTCTTCCTCCTCCAGTAAATCAATCTTATTGAACAGCATGAGCGTTGGTCGTTCAAAGGCCCCCAACTCTTTAAGCACCTCATCAACAGCATCAATCTGACTCTCCGCTTCGGGATGGGATACATCAACGACATGGAGCAGCAGGTCCGCCTCTACAACCTCCTCTAACGTTGCCTTGAATGCAGCTACTAGATGATGTGGCAGCTTTTTGAGAAAACCGACTGTATCACTCAACAAGACATGTTGGTTATCCGGCAAATCGAGTAAGCGGGTTGTTGGATCTAGTGTCGCAAACAGCCTATCTTCAGCGGGTCGATTCTCGCTCGCCAAAGCGTTAAAGAGGGTTGATTTTCCTGCATTGGTGTAACCGACCAGCGAGATATTAATCATTTTCTGACGTTGTTTCCGCTGTACGCGCCGATGCTTTTCAACTTTCTGGAGTGCTTTTTTTACACGCGCAATTTGTGAGTGAATCAACCGTCGGTCAATCTGAAGTTGGGTTTCGCCCGGCCCACGGACTACACCCCCAGCGCGCCCGACCCCCACCCCTGCTGTGCCGCCTGCACCTGTGCCAAGTCGAGAGAGGTGTGTCCACATTCGCGTCAAACGCGGCAACGCATATTGCAGTTGGGCAAGGTCTACCTGTAATTTGGCAGCTTTGGTCTGTGCACGTTGCGCGAAAATCTGTAGAATCAGGCTTGTTCGATCAATGACGACGACATCAAGCCCTTTTTCCAAATTACGAGTTTGTGCCGGTGTGAGGTCGTTATCAAAAATTACCGCCTCCACTTTGAGTTCACTGATTATCGCCTCCAATTCCTCTAACTTTCCTCGTCCGATAAAATAGGCGGGATCGGGCGTTTCTTTCGGCTGTATGATTTCGGCAAGCACGTCCATCCCCGCCGTTTCTGCAAGCCGTCTTAATTCTTCGAGTGAACTTTCTGCATCGGTCTGCAACTCGCCTTTCAATTTTACCCCAACAAGGAGCCCCTGCGTTGGGGCCGCTGTCATGGTATCCAGTGTTTCGTGCATATCGTCTCCTTTCGGCGATAATGTGCATCGGTCAGTACGAGCTTCGGCAATCAAATTTAATCCGTTAAACCCAGACGCCGGATATTTCTTCGCGATTCTTCTGGTTCCCCTTTGAAACTTTACCAATAGTGGTTTTCCCGATTGGCTCATGTTAAGAAATCGTGCAACAGCCCCCGAGTTTTTGCCGAAAGCTCGGGGGCTGTTCGTGCTTTGCACTTTCTTTTAATATGAGTCTCGTGATTTATTGTACATCAACTCAATGCTACACATATCGCCCCTGGGGCTTTAAGTGGCAACTTATTAATTTGTGAGACGGTGAGCACTTGTAACGACAGTATACTCATAACCAATTCCAATAATGTGCCTGTTTTCCTCCGACGCTATTGAAAGGGTTTACTTCATTTTAACGCCTTAATACGACCTTCTAGCTCAGGGATAAGTTCCTGAAGGTCAGGATTGGTACGAGCCAAATGGAGGGCCTGCTTGTACTGCTTCATAGCACCTCCAGCGTCGCCTCGTTCAGCATAGATGCTTGCCAAATTGTAATATGCTATTGCATCGCTCGGATTGACGCTCGCTGCTCTCTCGAACGCAGCAGCAGCTTCATCAAGTTTACCTTGTGCTTTGTAGGCATTCCCTAGGTTGTTGTGTAGATTTGCCAAGTTTGGACTAATGCGATCCGCCGTTTCAAAGTGAGTTATGGCTTCATCGAACCGATTCAGATTATAAAGAGAAATCCCCATATTATGATGAGATAAAGCGTCGTAAGGGCTTATCGCAACAGCCTTCTTGAACGCAGCGATGGCTTGGCCGAACTTGCCCTGTGCTTTGTAGGAGTTTCCGAGATAGTAGTAAGCGTATGTACTATCCGGATTGAGTTGAATTGCTCGCTCAAATGCAGCAATAGCCTCCTCAAATTTATCTTGTTCCATGTAAGTGCGGCCCAGATTGTTATGCGCTTGTGCATTATCCGGGGCAATGCTGACCGCCTCTTTGAGCTCTACTATCGCAGCTTCATTGTTGTCCTGTATACGATAAACGAGTCCTAGGCTGTTACGTGCCTCCACAAAATCCGGCTTGATGCGGATTGCCTTTTTGTACGCTAGTACCGCTTCATCAATTTGCCCTTGGCGGTAATAGGCGTTTCCCAAGTTATAATGCGCTTCTGCAAAGTTGGAGTCTACCTCAATCGCCTTTTTGTATGCTAAAATCGCTTCATTAAATCTGCCTTCTTCCTGATAAGCATTTCCGCGATTATAGTGTGCTGCTCCCTCTTCATCATGACATGAAATAAAAAAAGTGCTTGCTCCAATTAAGCAGATCGCAAGGACGTATTTCATTCTTAACTCCTCATATTATAAAGTCTAGAACGAGTTTGTCACTGTCAACAAATGATAAAGCTAAACCCATGATGCACTAACCGAAACTTCTTCTCAGTCAATCCGATTTTATCTTGATTTTTCTCTGATTTTGCGGTACAGTGTAGCACTATCAGGGTACTATGTCAATAGAGAAATAGGACTTACGCAGTTGAACGCTCGAAGCCTCCGTTCCGAGAGTCTTTGACTTGTAGCTCGGCGATTTATCGCCGCTGGCTCCCCTTCCTAACGCCCGATGAATCGGGTAACTACAACAAAGACTCCATAAGAGTTCGTAGGGAACGCCAATCGGTTTTCCTACTGAAATGCGTAAGTCCTAAGAGAAAAAAAATCCTTCGCTTCCATTGAATCGCCGAACCCAATGGGAGCGAATCTCTACTAAATCTCAAACTTATCCTTGATTGACGGTAAAGAGAGCAGATGATGAATGCCACGGCAAATTCCTTTGACCCCATTACATCAGAACTTATTAAAAATGCACTGGATGCGCTGGTAGATGAGATGGCCCTGACGCTGGTACGGACGGCGTATTCATCCAATTTGAAAAATGCGATGGATTTGTCTGCAGCGGTGTGTGACGCAGAAGGGCAACTCATCGCGCAAGGCTTAACGCTGCCGCTGCATCTTGGCTCTGTACCCGAATTTATGCGGGCGGTTATCGCTAAGTTTGGCGAGGGGATGCGTGAGGGTGACATCTATATCACCAATGACCCGTATGAAGGTGGGTCGCACCTGCCCGACATGTATCTGTGCAAACCCATTTTTCTGGACGATTCAACCCCGATTGCCTTCGTCGTCTGCATCGCGCACCATACCGACATTGGGGGCAAAACGCCGGGTGGAAATGGGTGTGACGCAACAGAACTTTATCAGGAAGGTCTGTGCATCCCACTACTCAAACTCTACGACGAAGGCGAAGCGAATCAAACGGTATTCGATTTCATCGCTCGCAACGTACGCATCCCGCGTCAGGTACTTGGTGATTTACGAGCGGAGCTAGCATGTTTGCATGTCGGTCAAGAAGGCGTCCGGGCGTTATTCGAGAAATACGGCGCAGCGCAACTCTCAGCCTATTTCGCAGAGTTGCTCAACTATGCCGAGCGAACTGCAAGAGCAGAAATTGATGGGCTACCGGATGGTATTTATTCATTTACGGATTACCTCGACGACGATGGTATAGACCCCGACCCGATTCCGATTGCGGTTACCATCACGATTACCGGCAACCAAATGACCGTTGACTTTACAGGCTCATCACTACAGGTCAGAGGCGGCATCAACTGCCCACTCTCATTTACGCAATCCACAGCCTATGCCTGCGTGCGCTGCTTGATGGGGGCAGATGTTCCGAACAATGGGGGCTATTTCCGCCCGATTACAGTCATTGCACCAGAGGGCACAATTGTCAATCCATTGTCCCCGGGTCCCGTCGCTGCACGCGGCTTGACCGGCTTTCGTATCGCCAATGTAGTCTTTGGTGCACTCGCCCAAGCCGCGCCAGATCGGGTCCCCGCTTGCGAAATCGGAGGCGATACCGGTGTCAGCATTGGAGGCTACGAGCGTATCGTGGAAGATGGAAAAACGGAATTGCGCGGCTTTGTATTCCTTGAATTTCTCTACGGCTCATGGGGAGGGCGATTGGATAAGGATGGGATTGACGGGGTGGCGAGCAGTGTGGTCAACTTCTCCAACAATCCCGCTGAAGTATTGGAAGCTGAGCTGCCGCTCCGCATTGAAAGTTATAGTTATTTGCCCGATACCGGCGGCGCGGGGCTCCACCGTGGGGGCCTGAGTCTGATAAGAGACTTTCGTCTGCTAGCTGAAGAAGCGACATTGCAAATTCGCGCAGACCGTACAAAATATCAACCCTACGGTTTACAAGGAGGAGGCACCGGTGCCGCATCACAAAATATCTTGAATCCTAACGACGAAGCTCGTTACCTGCCCCCCAAACCGACGCTGACCATCCAACGTGGCGATGTATTCCGTCACGTCGCTGCGGGCGCAGGCGGGTGGGGAAATCCCTTCAAGCGCGACCCACAAGCGGTGCTGAGAGATGTTCTCGAAGAGAAAGTTACGCTCGCACATGCCCGCGATGCTTACGGTGTGGTCATTAACCCGCAGACCGACGAGGTAGACGAGATTGCTACAGAGGAGTTGCGAGCAGCAAGGTAGCATAACAACCATGCAATTATTCCACGAAAGGAGTATACGATGGCAAAACAATACCGTGCATGTTTAATTGGATGTGGGCGCATGGGTGCCACAATTGATGATGAAATGGCGGGCCGTCCGGAGCGTTTCCTCTGGATTCCTTACTCCCATGCAGCGGCAGCCGTAGCGTGTGATCGAACCGATCTGGTGGCAGTGTCGGACGTAATCGCCGAGAAGGCGGAAACTGCTCGCCAACGCTATGGGGCGCAACACACCTATACCGACTACCGCGAAATGATTGAAAAGGAACAACCGGATATCGTTTGCATCGCTACCCGCCCACCACAACGTGCCGAAGTAGCAGTTTTCGCGGCTGACCATGGTGTGAAAGGTATCTACGCCGAAAAACCGCTGTGCTGCTCAATGGAGGAAGCGGATGCCATGGTAGATGCCGTTGAGCGCAATGGCACTAAGTTTAACTACGGAACGCAACGACGCTTTATGCCGTTTTATCGCAAGATGCGCGAATTAATCGACTCGGGAGAGATTGGCGACGTTCAATGCGTCATCGCCCAATACGGTGCTACTTCTGCCCTGTGGGGATTGACCCATGCCGCCGATATGCTGTTATATCTCGCGGGTGATGTAGAGATTGACTTCGTTCAAGGTTCAATTATTTGCGACCCCGAAGATTGGGACGGAAACCGTCTCAATACCGACCCTAGAATCGCCGGCGGCTATGTCCGTTTTTCCAACGGAGTCCACGGCTACAACACAGCAGGCACCGGTCCTGAGTTTGAGGTATGTGGCACAACAGGAAAAATGCGTACCATTAACAACGGGATGACCTGTCAATTTCGCAAAGTGGCGGAATCCTCTCGTATCCTAGAGGAGATGCCTTTTCCAGAAGTACCCCGCGAGAGCGGCACAGAGATGGGCATTAAAAATCTCGCAGAGGCGTTGGACACCGGGGACGAGACGCAGGGACCGATTCAACTTGCACGCCGCAGCCAAGAAATGCTGATGGGGATGATCGAATCCGACCGTCTGGGCGGTATGCGCGTGTCGTTACCGATGGTCAACCGGGGGCTTTATGTCGGTCGCCCGGATTGGTAGGAGGCGATTACAATGAATCTAGATCAAGCCCTACAACACCTGAAAATTGATGGGTGGTGTGTTATGGAAGGCATCATCCCAGAAAACGCGGTTGAGGCCGTACGCGAGAGCGTCGAGCGATCGACTGTTGTACATCGCAACCCCAACGCCCCTGACAGTATCGGTCATGTGCCGGGGTTTATCCGCTATGATCAATCAATAGCCCGGTACTTGGCGGACCGACGCATGCTCGCTCTTGTCGAAGCAGTGTTGGGACCCCATGTGCGAGTATCCTTTACCACTGGGACGATCAATTATCCGGGAAATGAACGCGGAGGGTGGCACGGCGATTGGCCCTTTAATCAGAACAACGCGGGGCACATCCCCGCCCCCTATCCTGACGCAACGATGCACATCACGACGCTATGGATGCTATCACCGTTCACCCGCGAAAACGGGGGCACTCTGATTGTCCCGGGCAGCCATCGATCAAACAACAACCCGACTGGAAATAACGGCGTTGATCCGAATGACCCTTACCCGACCGAAATGCAGGCGACCGGTCCCGCCGGCAGTGTACTCGTAATGGACAGTCGTATGTGGCATGCCACCGCTCCGAATCGCACTGACCAACCGCGGACTTCGGTGGTGGTACGTTACGCACCGTGGTGGCTGAATCTGGATGTACTGATGGCCGGTTCAGATGAACGGGCCCGCATTGTAGACGAGGCGGGTGGAATGGAGAATAACGTGCCCCTCATTCCGTCGGACGTTTACGGTACTTTCCCCAACGATGTAAAGCCGTTGTTTCGACATTGGGTAAGAGAGGGCCCACTATAAACCGACTCTGTAGGCAACCCACGGATGCGGGCCTAAACTACGGCGATCTATTCAAATGTGGCAGGTCAATAAGGTTGGAATGTTGCTGGATGGATTTTTCTCACGGTTGAAGCGTGAGGGTTAAAAATCAGCATTTTTGATGGTGACACAAGCTTGATTTTCTGCTATAACATGGTCTTGTCAACCTGTTTTTAATCATCCGATAATTTTTTGAGGAGGCGGACATGCCACAATTCCACCGTGAAAGTCGCGTCGTCGTCTGGGAGGGTCATGTCGCCACACCCGGCGGAGAGCGATTGCAGAATGGCGATATCCTCATTACTGCGCGTTATCCAGATCTCCATGCAAAACAGCCACGAACCATCTCAGGAATGAAGCGTTCCCGTGACGATGGAAAAACGTGGGAGGGGCCCATCCATCAATTTATTCCGTCGCGTTTTGACCATCCAACGTCATTTCTAGCTTATCATGGCATAGCGGAGCTTAGCGATGGAACGATACTGTTACCCATTTCTGGTATAGGAGGCCCTCATCAGGGTGTGTATCTGTGCCGGTCTACGGACGCCGGTGAATCGTGGTCGGAGCCTGAGCTTGTCGGCACAAAGATTGCCGCCTTTGATTGGTCCGACGTGCATACCTACGGCAAGATTCGCGAGTTGTCCGACGGTACATTGCTCATGCCGGTGTGGGGCCGTCTTCGAGGTGAACGGGTTGCAGCAAGTGCTCAGCTACGGTCAATTGACGGTGGTCGTACTTGGGATGAAGGAGTCATCCTCTGCCGCGGCGTCATCGCCCAAAACGAGGTAATCGAACTACCCGATGGCAGACTGATGGCAATGGTCGCAAGTGACGACTCCCCCGCGGGGCACGGCATGATGCCCCTCTATTGGACCTTCTCAGAAGACAAAGGACGCACATGGTCTGACTTGGAACTGACCATGTATCCCATCTATGGACACTCGCCGACGTTATTTCTTACCCGCAAAGGCACCCTGCTTTGCTCATACCGCTGGGTTGGCGATTTGGATCAAGGCTGGTGCGGCGTTGGATTCAGCGACTACTCTCACGAAGGCGACTGGAATGGTACATGGCGCAACTCACCGACACTGGTATGGTCAACCCGCTCTGTCCACGAACCAGTAACCCTTGGTCGTACAATCGGCGGCTATTCCAGCATCATCCCACTGAATGATGACCGTTTTATGATTCTCTACTTCATGTCTTGGGGAGGCAACCAAGGCTCGGAGACACGCGACATTGAAGGCGTAGTATATGCGGAGGAGTAATCCTTGACTTGGGAGTGAAATCCGTGGACCAAATACGCACCAAATTTCCGCAAATCTATCATCATCAATTGGCTAGTGTATACACCAATTGATTTAGAGCACTGGGTGTACCTGACTGATGGTAACATCCATCACACCAGTCATTTTCCTGGGCAGCTACTAGGTGCCCGGTTATTCAAAGGTAGTGGCAATCGCACACCGATTGAGGGAATGTATATGTGCGGTGCTGAGACACATCACGGGGAGCGAAGTCAGTGGTGCCCCCGGGCACAACGCCGCACATGCAATACGCGTGGATTACGAAAAAAAGTGGAAAGTGAGAACGGTCAAAATCTAAAAAAGATTGCTGTTGCGTCAATTTCACTCCAGCAATCTGCTATTTGAATTGTCCCAATCAATCCGAACTTCACTTCGTTCAACCTAAGGAGGTTGGTAAAACTCTGAGGGCTCAGATTTGTTTATCTGCTCAACTACTCATTCGCATGTTCCTGCAAACTGATCGCAATTCTCTGACCTATCCAAGGTGAGGAGAAAAACCAAAGGAAAACAATCATGAAAAAACTACCGATCCTGTTTGTTGTAATGTTGGCGATGTGTCAAGCAACCATAACTCATACTGCAGAAGTCAAACTGACCGCCGGTGATGCGGCGGCGGCTGACAATTTCAGCACTTCTGTCTCCATCAGCGGAAACTACACCATTATCGGTGCTCCGGGTAACGATGATGATGGAGACCGGTCTGGTTCAGCCTATATTTTCGCGCTTGATGGAGGGATTTGGGTCCAGCAGGCGAAGCTCACCGCCAAAGATGGGGCGGGAGGAGACTTCTTCGGTCGTTCGGTCTCCATCAACGGCGACTGGGCGATCGTCAGTTCTCATCATGATGATGTGTGGTCTGGTTCAGCCTATATCTACCAGCACGATGGCAAAAATTGGAAAGAACACGGCAAACTCGATCCCGACGATGGGGAAGCAAATGACAGTTTCGGTTTTTCTGTCGACCTTAGTGGGGACACCGCCATTGCCGGAATGCCCCAAGACAATGATAAAGGCGATGACTCCGGCTCGGTGTATGTCTACGGACGCGTTAAGGACAAATGGGTAGAGCAACAAAAATTTACACCCCGCGACGTAGAGGCAGGGGACATCTTTGGTTCTGCTGTCTCCATCGACGGTGACTATGCTATCATCGGGTCCCTTTGGGACGATGATAAAGGAAATCGGTCCGGTTCGGCGTATATCTACAGGCGCAGCAAGAAAGTTTGGAAAGAGGAGGCGAAGCTCGTTGCCAACGACGGGGCGAGGAACGCTGAGTTTGGCTTTTCTGTTCACATCAGTGGAAAGTACGCTATTGTCGGGGCGCATTCGCACAATAGCGGTACTGGTGCGGCGTATGTCTTCGTGCGCAACGGCGAAACTTGGATCGAAGAGGCAAAACTTACAGCCAGCGACGGGAAAGCAAAGGACGACTTTGGAATTTCTGTCTCCATCAATGGAACTACCGGAAACGTTGCTGCCCTCGTGGGATCGTACCGACACGATGGTAAAGGAAACAATTCCGGCGCGGTCTATTCCTTTTTACGTAAGGGTGGAGCTTGGATTGAAAGGGCGAAAGTGACTGCTAGCGACGTAGAGGCAGGGGATAGATTCGGCGTTTCCGTCTCCCTCGGTGTCAATCATGCCATCACTGGTTCTAGCTTGAAAAATGGCGGTACGGGTGTAGCCTATATCTATAATGTCTCCGACGATTTTGCGTTTCAGTCGAACCCTTCGGGCAGCAGCTTGTCTTGTGGGGACAGATACGCAGAAATGCCCTGTACCAAAACTTCCCAAATCCGTTCAATCCCGAGACGTGGATTCCGTACCAATTGGCAGAAGATGCCTTGGTTACTTTGACCGTTTCTGATTTGACAGGTTACGTTGTCCGCACATTTGAAGTCGGGCATCAACCCGCTGCTATGTATACATCAAAAGAGAGAGCGATTTACTGGGATGGTCGTAACGACACAGGTAAACCTGTGTCCAGCGGCATCTATTTTTATCACCTGCAAGCAGGCAACTTTGCCACAACGAAGAAGATGATAATCATCAAATAGTCTGTGCGCCTTATACTACTATATTGAAGATATAGATGCAACTCTTTTGTGGGGCAAATTCACAATCTGCTTCACAAACACAGGGGACCTTTTTCGGTGAAGCTATGAACTCAAAACGTTCATCAGCCGCTTCTTTGCCCTCAATCATTTCTACGCGCGCTATATGGCTGGGTCTGGTTCTAATCCCCATCAATGCCTATTGGTTGGTAATTTCTCGACAACCCTACCAGTATCAATCCGTTCCCACAATTATATCACCTTTCTTTAACGTCATTTTCATTATCGGCGTGCTGCTATTTCTTAACCTCCCCTTGAAACGATTTGCACCCCAGCTTGCTCTGACCCAGGGGGAATTGATAACAATCTATATTCTATTAAGCTTGACCTCTGCGATTCAATCGTTCCAAATGATGCAAACGCTTACTACCATCATGGAGGTCCCCTTCCGGCACGCCACGTCCGAAAATGAGTGGAGAGAGTTGTTTTGGCGACATATTCCGTCATGGCTTTCGGTGAGCGATAGAAATATACTAGATACGTATTATAAGGGAGATTCAACCCTCTATATTGACAAACATATTAACAGTTGGTTGATGCCCTGTCTATGGTGGTCAGCTTTCGTCGTGGTGCTAGTTTTTGTGATGATCTGTATCAATGTAATTGTCAGAAGGGCATGGGTTGAAAATGAGAAGCTATCCTATCCGATTATTCAACTCCCCCTAGAGATGACAGATTCGACGTTCGCAATATTCAGAAATAAGGGATTGTGGCTTGGGGTTGGTATTTCAGGCGGAGTGGCACTGATTAATGGGTTGGGTTGGATTTTTCCGACTATTCCGTCCATTAAATGGAGCCCTTACTATCATAATTTGGGTAGATATTTCACAGCCAAACCGTGGAGTGCCATGGGATGGATACCAACTGGCGTTATCCTGCCGATGGTTGGTTTGTCTTTCTTCATGCCGTTAGAGATGTCCTTTTCTTGCTGGATTTTCTATTGGTTCTGGAAGATTCAGAAAGTGATTGTTGTGGCAATGGGACTTCAGTTCGTTGCAGGTTCCTATGCCGTTGTTCAGATTCAGCAATCATTTGGCGCGCTCCTCGGCATTGTATTGGTGGCATTGTGGTCAAACCGGAGACACCTCATCGCGATTGTTAAGCGTATACTCGGCGATAGTACATTGGACGATTCTCATGAACCAATGCGCTATAAAACTGCGCTCATCGGTGGTATCGGTGGCATAGGCTTCCTAACACTTTTTCTCTGGCGGGCAGGACTCGCTGTTTGGATTGGTATCACTTTCTTTGTTCTGTATTACCTTGTATCACTTGGTGTGACGCGAATTCGAGCCGAATTTGGTGCTCCGTTTCACGATTTTGTTTTCACGGGCCCCGATCAGATTTTGCCCGATGTTTTGGGGTCTCGTCGTTTCGGTGCTCGGAATTTAACAGTGCTGACAATGCTCAATTTTTTTAACTTTACCTACCGCGCGCACCCAATGCCCCATCAAATTGAAGGATTCGCTTTAGCCAATCGAACAAGGAGGGGTACTAGTGGGCTGGTTATTGCTATGATTCTCGCCTTGATTGTAGGAAGCCTCAGCTTCTTCTGGGTCTACTTGCATATTGCTTTCGAGTCCGGAGGCAGCTCCCTTGAACGATTTGCAAATGCCGGATATGTTCGCTTACAAAACTGGATGCTTAATCCGTCTGAATTTGACTATACCGGTGCGGGGGCGGTGGGTGTTGGCTTTGTGTTTGTCCTCTTCTTCACTGTGATGCGAAGGTTATTCTTATGGTTTCCGTTTCACCCGGTGGGATATGCCATTTCAAATAGTCATGACATCAATGTCTTTTGGTTCTCTGTTCTTATCGGTTTTTTCGCCAAGTGGATCGTCCTCAAATATGGCGGGCTCAAGCTTCATCGCCAGGCGCGCCCATTCTTTCTCGGATTGATTTTGGGAGGGTATATGGTTGGGGGCTTCTGGACGATCGTCGGGGACATTATCCACATGCGAATCTTCTTTGGTGGCTCAAGGTAGGTGCTGGGGCACACCTTCACAGTATACAGTATTCTGTTTTAGGCGGAGATAACAAAAACTGATACAACTTAGTAATGATCTAGTTGTGTTATTTGATTGGTTGGTATTGGCTTAACTGAAAATGTTAAAATAACGCAAGCTGCTAGCCATTGATAATCTATCGGATTGTAGTAGGAGTTACGCCCTTGAGTGTGTCGTAAGGCAATTCAACCCGCATCACCATAGACCATAAATTGCCCGACAGGAGTAGGCATACGCCGTATGCCGTAACGATGGCACGCCAGTTTGGTGCCACCCATACAATCAACGCCAGCGAAGTCGATCCGATTCCAGAGATCCAAGCCTTGCCGGATGGATTGGGCGCAGATTATGCGTTTGAGGCAATCGGCACACACCCCACGTATGAACAAACAGTGCGTGCAATACGAAATAGAGGAAAAGCAATCTGGGTTGGCGTTCCACCTCTCGAACCGCTGTCCCTCGACGCGGCAATTGTGTTCTGGGGCGAAAAAACGATAATGGGCAGTAACTACGGTTCGGCGCGTCCACGGTATGGCAGGCCCCGTCTACTCGCACTTTATCGCACTGGTATGCTCAAGTTGGATGAACTGATTACCCGAACCTATCAATTAGAAGAGGTGAATGAAGCGTTTAGTGACATGCTGAACGGGGAGGTTGCACGTGGACTCATTCGCTTCTAATCCAGTGTACCACCTCTCTTTTTATTTAAGCAATGATGTTTGAGCTTGTAGTTAGGGTCATTTAATTTTCGGTTTTCTGTTGGTTATGTAGGAAAAGTCTCTATCGGGCAGTCGCTCCTCGATAGATCGGGCTGCAAGCACCTACAGTGAAGGGTCGGGATTCAGAGATCCTTCCTACAGAAGAATTAAATGAAGGGTGCTCATAAGTAGGTTTTGATGCGTATACTTCTCAACATCTCTCGATGCGTAGAGGGTGGGGCTCCCAGCCCGTCGGGCTTGGAAACCAAGCCCCTACGATTGCATTCAGCTATAATGTGTCTCGAATTATGCACACCCGTCAATTAGATGAAGGGTGTACATAATAACTGTCTAAATCACGGATTAAACAGAGGGCACAGAAAACACAGATACAGATAGGGGTCTCAGGCGGTAGATGGGACACGATGCCCCACCGACGGGGTTGGAGGTGCTTTGTTTTTCAAGTTATGGGTGCGAGTTTAATGGCAGTTGCGTGTTAGCCAAGCCATATGTCGTAGAGGTTGTGTGGTTTAGGGCCCGCGGAGCGTGCCTACTACTTAAATGAGCACCCTTCAATTAAATGGCCCTAGGCTTGTAGTATACCAGAATCCCTATCACTTTCGCCATGCTTTGATTTGTCCCCAAGCTGTGGTTAGCTGCCAGGCCGGAGAAACGCTCAGAAGCGGACCAATCCCTAGCTTCATGTTGTCTGAAATCTCATTCACGGGAAGCGCACGATTCCAAATGCGAACTTCATCAATAATGCCGTGGAAATTCCTGAGGCCGGCAAAAGTCCCGCCGATTCGGAGGTCGTTCCTCTTATCTTCCACTGGAAACGTTAGATCTGGTGCCTTATCCTCATTTACCAACTTCCCATTGAGGTAAACACGATGTTCGCCCTTCTCCCAGGTCCCAGCGGCATGATACCAGACATTGAAATCTACACCAGCCTCCTTTTTCTCTTTATTAATTTCCCGCGATCCTTCCTCCACACTGAGTTGGAGGTTAAATTTAGAATACTTTTGGAGCCGGAGCGTATAACCGCCTCGCCCATGCGTGACGACCCAGTCGTTAGTCACTGATTCTTTGGCAATGAGTCGAGGGAGATTTGCGTTTCCTTCTCCTTTCATCAGGAACCAACACTCCAGTGTACCGTCTGACCCTTCCATCTGGAGTTCCTTAGAATTTTCCGTTTCGATAATCACAACATCATCTTCTCCATCAAACTCTAACGCCTTACCAAACTTTCCTGGCACCCATTGTGGTGCATCTAACTTACCATGGTGACCAAATCTGGCCCTATCGAAGGCTGTATCTCCTTCCCCTTCATTAAATGGAAGGTACAGGATTAAAGACTCATCATTTGCATATTTCTGTGCAGGAGTTAAAGACGGAAGCATCAAAAGACTAGCTATTGCCAAAACGAGAAACAATGTCCTCATAACCTTATCCTCCTATTTATTATTTTCCGGTAGTTTCTAACCTTTACCTTCTACGACTGCTCCACAAAATTAGTTTGGACATGCACCACAGCATCTTGATTACATCAAGGACAGGCTCTGCTGCTCGCTGGTTCATGTGCTTCAATGCTACTGTTTGAATGAGTTGGTGGCACCGCTCTACTTTAATCTTTTCTAGGGCTTACGCAGTTGAACGTCCAAACCCTCGTAGGGCGGCGACTCATCAAATACTGGGTGTGTTACTCGACAGGGTTTGGTGAATTGAGCCGGTCGATGTTGCACGACAGTGTTGGTATCTATACAACTCATGACGCCCGATGAATCGGGCAACTACATTCGCCAGGAGTAGGCACGCTCCGCCGTGCCCTCCCCCCCTCGAATCCCCCGCAAGCGGGGGGGTTACGGCATACGCCGTATGCCTACTACTCTTAAAGACGTGGGTTGAATTGCGTTACTACAAACTCAAGTGCGTAACTCCTACTTTCCAAAACGTACACACAACCCACTATGAAACGGGGCAAATATCACCCCAAAACTGTTGAACAATTTCCAATTGTACTCTTAGACTGGAACCATTGATATTATAGCACAGATTTAAAAGAGTGACAAAAAAATGGTAAAATCCCAGAAGGATATGAAAAACCGTGCTGGAATTTTGCAGACACTCCCATCTTACAGCTAGAAATGTCCAGTTTATGTTCTATTTTTGGGGATTTGTGCTATAATATCATTCAAGTAGGAGTTACACACTTCAGTAGGGCACACCGATCAGTGTTCCTACGCGAGCCTTAGATGGTGCCCCCGCTGTAGTTGCCCGATGAATCACCGAACTATAAGGTTTTGAGGGTTCAATTGCGTAAGTCCTATTAAGTTTGGACGCTTTGTTTTCAATTCATGCAGTTTTATCAAAAATCCTTTAGGGGTGTTACCCCTGCTTTCGCATTGGTTTTTCTTGTTCTCAAAAACGTTTGGGGGTATAATTGACCTATAGCTATACCGCCCACGGAAAATGGTCATCAGGGGTAAAAGCCTTGGCGGTTTTCTCATACTGCTCCGGCAGTGTGTTGCAGGGGATGTGGCTGTGCGAAGGGGTGGCCCATGGGCGGGGCGTTGTCCATTGCCGTAGCGGTTGTCAGACGGGCTTCGGTTCGCTATCCGTGTTGATAGCATAATTCGCCCCCTAAAGGAACGGGTAGGCATCCCAATCCTTTAGGGGTGAGAGTACGTCAACAGGGGTGGTACCCAGAGTGGGGTTAGAAGTTGTTTAGGACTAACAACTAAATGAGTCAGTCGCTCCCCCGCTCTGACCCCTCCTTCGCAAAAGGAAGAGTTGTTCCTTACGAAGCAGTAATTAGGAAGAGTCGATCGAAACGTATCAGTGGTTAAATGCTCATTCCTTAACCGTTTTGGGGTATATCTCCCCCATTTTGTCGTAGAGCGTGAAAGTTAAAAATTAACCGAAATTAGGAATAGGAGGATAAGGTCATGAGGACATTGCTTCTCACTTTGACGATAGTCAACCTTTTGATGCTTCCATCTTTGACCAACGCTCAGAAATATGCAAATGACGCCTCTTTGATCCTGTACCTTCCATTTGATGAGGGAGAGGGGGATACAGCTTTTGATCGGTCTAGACTTGGCACCCATGGCAAATTGGAAGGCCCCCCACAATGGGTTCCAGGCAAGCATGGCAAGGCACTAGAGTTTGATGGAGATGACGATGTTGTAATCATCGAAACGAAAGATTCCAAAGAACTCCAATTGCATGAATCCGAAGGCACAGCGGAGTGTTGGTTCCTGATGAAAGGGGAGGGAATCTCTACCGCCCCTCGACTCATTGCCAAGGAATCAATTACTAATGACCATTGTGACTGCGACCCGTTGCGGGGGGGGTTTGCACTCAAATTTAGAAGGCATGGAAAATTTAACCTCCAACTCAGTGTGGAAAAGGGGTCAAGGAAAAACAATGACCCGAATCCGGCCGCTGCTATAAATAACAATGTCTGGTATCATGCCGCCGGGACCTGGGAGAAGGGCGAACATCGTGTTTACCTCAATGGGAAATTGGTGTTCGAGGATAAGGGAAACGAGGCACTTCCATTGAAAGATGTAGACAACGACCTCCGAGTCGGTGGAACTTTTGCCGGCCTCAGAAACTTCCACGGCATCATCGATGAGGTTCGCATTTGGAATCGTGCGCTTCCCGTGAATGAGATTTCAGACAACATGAGGTTGGGATTCGGTCCACTTCTGGGTGTTTCTCCCGATGGCATGTTAACCACAACTTGGGGACAGATTAAAGCGCGATTTGAGTAATCAGGTTGATAGCATTGACTGACGAAGTGTTCCCGATGGTACTTGCTATCTTGTAATAGATTTGTATTCGACCTCCTACTAGAGTGTGTTGACACTTGACAACACGTAGGTGGGCATCCCCGATAAGATTGAGATTTTCAGCTTGTCCGACCCTCCCATCTGTCCAATAGCGGCAGATAGCTTGTAGGTCAAGATTCATATCTCGATACCCAAATGTCAACAGAACCTAGCTAACACACTTTTTTAGAAATCTCAATATTTTAATTGATAATGTTGAACTTCAGTGGTACTATTTTTACTGAAGTTTGCACTCTTAAGAGCGTGGTCTTAAGAAAACTCCTTTAGATCTATTTCCCAATGCTTTAGCTTTGGGAGATAGACTAACTGTAGTCCCGATTCCGTTGCGTTGGGATAACGTTTACAAAATCGTGGATTCACGGTTTGGTAGGTATCAGTGTGATGCAACCAAACCGGAGGTTTCGTAAGGGCGTCGCCTCTCCATCAAGGGCCGGAGATAGGGATAACCCAACGAAACCGAACCCTTGTATTTACAAGGGTTTCGTAGCTAATATGCTCTGTAATCACTAGGAATAAAAACCGGGATTACAATGTTTTCTTGTAAATGTGGGCGAAACATCGTCCATGGCACGCTTCTCAGTCCCGACCTTGCATCGGGGAGGTGCCGTCAAACTACCTTTGAATAGCAAATGTTATTGATAACAGAATATCACTAACGTAGGACTTACGCGGTTGAATGCTCAATGCCTTGTAGTTCGGGGATTTATCGCTGCAGAACACAATTTCCAATGCCCGATGAATCGGGCAACTACAGCCGAGATTCCATCAGGAGTCCGTAGGGGACATCGGTTGGTGTGCCGTACTGAAGTGCGTAACTCCTATAACGAACGGATTTGGAAGAATTTGAATCCTTTAGGTTTGAGAATATGTCAAAGGAGGAATAACTGATGTTTAACTATGTCATTGCAGCATTGTTAGTCGTTGTGTTAATACCCATCGTGGGACACACCGCGGCAGACATCGACGGTTTGATTATCTACCTTTCAATGGATGAGGAAAAGGGAAATGTGGCAGAAGATATGAGTACCTTGGGGGCGAACGACGGAAAGTTAATTAAGGATGCCAAGTTTGTTCCCAACGGAAAATACGGCGGCGCAATTGAACTGGATGGGAAAGGTGGCAGCTATGTGGACATGCCTTGGCATGACTCCATGGATGTTGGGGCTGACGACTTCTCCACAGAGATTTGGTTCAATTATGACGAAGGAGCGAATGCTGGAAGTTTAATATGGGGATTCAATGTGGGCGGCGGCGAACCCCAATTTTGGATCCGAACACACCCTCCAAATAATATTACATGTCTCTTCTGGGATGGCGTGGAGCCTAATGGTCCCATCGTGGAAACACCGAAGGCGTATAACGATGGCCAGTGGCACCATTACGCTTTTGTGCGCAGAGGTGCTACACTTGACATATATGTTGATGGCAGAAAGGTCGGTTCAGGTAAGGGAGACGAAGCTTCTGTTACCAGAAACCAGGCTTTCGGCATTCATCTCGGACAACGCGTTGACGGGAACAACCCCTACAAAGGCCTCCTCGACGAATTTCGTTTCTGGACACGGCAGCTGAGTGAGGAGGAGATTAAGGCAAATATGCTGACAGGACAAGACGACTTCTTAGCCGTCAATCCTGCCAACAGCCTTACTACAACATGGGGAAAAATCAAAGCCTTACACTAACCACGGGATAGTTTATTCCGTCCGTGGAATCAAAGTAGAAATCTAAGAGGGCGGTCTCCTTGTTATTGCGGTAACGGTCTGTCACTCCAGAAAGGGGATTGCCCTCTTTGTTTACTAGAACAATTCAAAAAGATATCCCACGGAACGCTTTGAGGAGGTAATTGATATGGCAGCCTATCGAGCAGCCGTTATCGGTTGTGGACGGATTGGGAGCACTATCGACGACGAAGCCGACGTGCGACCTCATTTTTTTTATCCGATGGCGCACGCGCCCGCCTACGTCGAAGCAAAGGGAGTGGAATTGGTCGCGGGCGTAGACCTGCTGCCTGCCCAGTTGGAGGATTTTAAGCACCGTTGGGGTGTCAACGCTCTTTATACCGACTACAGGCAAATGCTTGCCAATGAGAAACCCGACATTGTCAGTGTAACTACTAGACCTGCAGAACGAGCGGAGGTTGTTATCGGAACAGCAGAAGTGGGTGGGGTGAAGGCAATCTATGCGACCAAGCCGATAGCCCCAAGTCTCGCCGAGGCTGATGCGATGATCGAGGCATGTCGGCAGCATGGCATCCTTCTAGTAATTGCCTGTCACCAGAACTGGAGTCCATGGTTTTTAGCCTGTCTGGAAGCCATTCAAGCGGGAGAGATTGGTAAGCTTACATCAATGCTCTGTAGCTACACCCACGGCGGTCACACACTTTCTCTGTTTCGCCTGTTTGCTGGTGCACCCGCCAAGTGGGTCGTTGGGCATATCGACAGCGATAACAGGCGAAGCGGTATGATTCTTTACGAGAATGATATCCGGGGGTTCATCACCACCGGCGGGTGGCATCAATTCGATTTCATCGGTAGCGACGGTTGGCTCTCCTCCCGCAACGAGCATGCGGACTTTGAGATGTGGACCCGTTACCCGGATCGCTCCATCAGTACTCAGACTGGAGAGCCTGTTCGCCGACAGTTTCCCAACCCGAAGCACTTCATCAGCTCTCAGCAAGCTGCTATTGAGGCACTCGTCAAAGATCTTGACGAAGGCACGGATACACTGTGTCCCGGGGAATACGGGCGTGAAGCCCTTGAAATCGGTATCGCGATGCGGGAATCGCACCTGCGGGGTGGTGAGAAACTTGAACTGCCCCTAGCCGATCGAAGCCTAAGGAGTGGGTAGTACACATCAAACGTAATTGCTAATCAACTCCAATCAGGAAAGGGAAAATCGCATGGCTATAGGTGAAGCATTTCGAGTTATCAATGAAAGTGAGCCCAAAGGTGCCTACCGCGGTGCCGTTGTTGGTTGTGGCAGGATGGGCAGCACCATCGACGATGAAGTAATCGGTAACCCACACTACCCTTGGCCTTTTGCCCATGCACCGGGGATGCTTGAGGCCAGGAACATCGATCTGATTGCCGCTGCGGATGTCGACCAATCAAAACTCGATGATTTCAAGCGGCGTTGGGGGGTCGAAGCCCTTTACACCGACTATCGGGAGATGGTCGAAAAAGAGCAACCTGATATTGTTTCCGTAACAACCCGCCCCGCGGAACGGGCAGAGGTAACCATAGGCTTGGCAGAGCTAGGCGTCAAAGCAATCTTTGCCACCAAGCCGATGTGTCCTAGCCTTGCCGAAGCGGACGAGATGATTGAAGCGTGTCGGAAGCACGGCACAATTCTGGCAATTGCCTGTCACCTCAACTGGTACAACTGGTACACCAACGCACGACAGGCGATCGATGACGGAGCAATCGGTGAACTGCGATCGATGATCTGCCATAGCACCTCCAGTCTGTCAAATCTGCACAGCCATACCTTTGCCCTCCTTCGCCTCTTTGCCGGTGCACCCGCCACGTGGGTTTTCGGTGTGATGGATAGCGACGAAGCGGCGGCAACTGAGAGTGATCTTTCCGGATCTGGATACATCGTCTACGAGAACGGTGTGCGTGCATACATGAACAGCCGAGCTGACACTTCAAGCTATGGGTGGACGCTGGAGTTTCTCGGTGACAAAGGACGCATCGTCTCGCGCCATGCCCATGCACAGTTTGAACTCTGGAGTACGCATCCGGAAGATGGCGGCCCCATTCAGTGTCAATTCCCCAACCCTTGGTATCCACGAAGTTCACTGGTAGATGCGATGGAAGGGGTTTGCAAATCTATTGAGCTCGGGGAAGAGCGGATCTGTCCGGGAGAGTTTGGCAGAGAGGCTTTAGAGATTGCCATTGGTATGCGCGAATCCCATCGACGCGGTAATGTGCGAGTAGACCTGCCCCTAGAAGACCGGAATCTGCGGATAGGGTGAAGGTGTAGAAAACGAGCAGTTCACTACTGTTTCATTTACGCGATTGAATTTGGGGACGGAAATCTGCGGTGTTGAGCAAATTTTTGTTGTGCTCATCCGAGAATCGGGGACTTAAATTTTTGTCTGCCTAGCTTCTATGGAAGAAGATATGGTGACGAAGAAGTCATCGGGAAATACGCTACGTGGAATCACCATTGGGCTAATCCTGATACCCCTAAATAGTTATTGGCTTGTCCTCTCCAAACAACCCTACCAATACCAAGCCGTTTCTACGAACATGGCACTGTTTTTCAATGTCATTTTGTTCATTTTCCTCCTCGCCGCTCTGAACCTGCTGCTGAGAAAGTACCTGCCAAAAATTTCCCTCTCCCAAGGCGACTTGATTGTCATCTACGCGATGTTGAGTATCGCATCGGCTGTAAGTGGAACCGACATGATGCAAACGCTCGCCCCTGTCATAGAACATGCCTTTGGATTTGCAACTATTGAGAACGATTGGGCAACCCTTTTTCACAAATACATCCCCACTTGGATAGCGGTAAGTGACAAGCGGATATTGGAAGCCTACTACAAAGGTGATTCTAGCCTGTACAACCTCCGGTATATTGAGGGGTGGTTTGTACCCGCATTGTCATGGGTCAGTTTTACAATTGTCTTGGTTTTCGTGATGCTCTGCATTAATGTAGTCATAAGGAGACAGTGGGTTGAGGAGGAAAAACTCAGCTATCCCATCATCCAGTTACCGCTCGAAATGACAAAAGTTGGGGAGGGCTTTTTCTCTAATCAGTTGATGTGGCTTGGGTTTGCAGTTGGTGGTAGTATCAACCTGATCAACGGACTCAATTACCTATATCCCGTAATACCCGACCTCGGTTTCAACCCTTATCGCCACAATATCGGTGCTTATCTAACAGAAAAGCCGTGGAATGCCATCGGTTGGATGCCGGTAGGGCTTGTCCCTTGTATTGCGGGGCTTGCCTTCTTTATGCCTTTGGATATGTCCTTTTCCTGCTGGTTTTTCTATCTGTTCTGGAAAACCCAGAAAGTTGTTGGAAGCATGATAGGTTTTCGTGGGGTCGCTGGGCTGAGTGGTTCTTTTTATCTCGCCCAACTGAACCAGCAGACCTTTGGAGGTGCTATGGGGATAGCAGTAATTGCACTCTGGCTGAGTCGAAGACATCTCGTACGGGTTTTCAGAACAATCATCGGTAAAACAGAAATTGATGATTCTAATGAGCCGATCCGATACAGATGGGCGATCTGCGGAATCCTTGGTGGACTGGCTTTCATCACCCTATTTTGCTACAGGGCCGGGATGTCGATAGGAATTATTCTGCTTTTCTTTTTCCTATACCTTGCCTTCTCAATAGCCATCACCCGAATACGCGTGGAATTTGGGACTCCCATACACGACTTTGCTTATGGTGATCCACCGATTATGATGGTTAATGCACTTGGCACCCGACGCATTGGATCTGCCAATCTAACAATACTTTCCTTTTTCTTTTACTTTAACCGTACCTACAGACCGCATCCAATGCCGCACCAGCTTGAGTCGTTCAAACTAGCACAAGAAGCCAAGTTAAATAATAGAATATTACTCTCCGCCATACTCATAGCGACGGCATTCAGTGCGTCTATATTCTTCTGGATTTATCTACATATCGGATACAAGGACGGTGGAAGTTCACTGATGCGCTTTGCTGCCGATGGTTTTCGCCGGCTTGAGCAGTGGTTGACCTTTCCCACAGAAGGTAGGACAGGGGACTTGGTTAGTATGATTACCGGGTTTGTAAGCGTCATCTTCCTCATGGTAATGCGGATGAGATTCCTGTGGTGGACGCTCCATCCTGCAGGATACGTTATATCGGCTGGCTATGCAATAAACCCCTTCTGGTTTTCCATTTTCCTTAGTTGGTTCGCCAAATGGCTTATTCTAAAATACGGGGGCCTGAAAGGACATCGCCAAGCGATATATTTCTTCCTTGGTTTAATTTTAGGAGAATTCACGCTTGCCAGTTTCTGGAGCATACTGGGTGTTATACTTGGCAGACGAATGTACGGGTTTATATATTGACGTACTCCCACCCCTAAAGGCTTGGGGTTCTTACTTGTTTCTTTAGAGCGGAATTGCTCTATCCTGTCTGTTCGGTTTCACCTAACGAACAGCCTAACAACCGTCAAAGTGAGCCATTGGAAGATGGACTTATCACTTCTCCTGAGAAGGTAGACGCCCCTACCCGATGGATATTGATCGCCGCGTTGCGGTCTCTATCCAACTGTGTATCGCAACTTGGACACTGCCGGGTTCTAATCACGAAGGTTTAGGTCTGGATTGATTGCGCCACAGACATGACAAGTCTTTGATGAAGGATACCATTTATCACAATGAAACGGATGTCTCTATCCTTCTTTTAGGCAATGTGCTTGAGTTTCTGCACAAAGTCAGAAAACCGAAGTCAGAGGCCTGACGTCCCCAAAAGCGTTTCATACTGGTTGAGGATCTCCAGTGAAAGCCAGTAGCATCTGTCTGTGAGGTCATGGGCAAGTTTCCGGTGGAAGTCTTGTCGCTGGCTCGCAATCTTACGGTGTTTTCTCGCTTGGTTGACCCTTGCCCGTTGCCGATTCTTTGACCCTCTAACCTTTCGTGAATGTTTACGGTTCGCTCGCTTAATGGCGTTAATACCGCGCTGAAAAAATTGTGGAGATGCGTAATCATTGAACGGAACATTGTGTGCCCTTTTCCGGTGTTGGCTTCGAGGGGTCAACTGCGTAAGTCTTAACTAACCTAAGTTGCTAGGATACGTTGACATTTTGCTGTTGTGAATTTGAGTAACACTGTAAGCATTGCGCTACCCGCCAAAAACCGAGGCAGTTGTCCGAAATAGCCTCAAGTTGCTTTGAATCTCGATCTCATCGGGGATACATCAAAATTGGTTTAATTTGCCAAATGTCAACAGAACCTAGGAATTTTTGAAAATTTTATGGTATAATTAGTATATCAATATAGTGCCTAAGACAACGTAAACAGAAGACAATAACCGATGAGCGACTACCGATTCAAAATTGAGATGTTCCTTCAACTGACGGGGTTACCCTCTGACCAAGAACTTGCCCTCGCGGCGGAGCTTCTGTGCAGAGTATGGTTGGTTCACTGACCTTGATTGGGCAATCAGCGGCGAAGTAACCGATGCCGGCGTCGATAGGCTTGGTGAGTGTGCTGCCCGGCATGGAGTCAAGCTGTTTATGATTGGCACCGGTGGTGCGTTCAGTAAAATCCACTTGGCGGATCTGGAATGAGAAATACCGCAGGACGATCCTGAGTTTCGCAAAGACTTCAACCTCCTCATTCAGAGCATGCGAGCTGCTAACCGTCTCGGTGCGGATTCTGTGTTGGCTTACGCTTTTGCTTGGCCCTGCGAATATTCAGCCGGCAAGCCGCCCTGGCCAATGCGTTGGCTGACGCGGGGAGTATCATCGCTGACGTTGATATGGAAAAATTGGTCAAAGTGTTCTCGATCGTGGCAGATCAAGCTGAAAAATATAATATTGATGTTGTCCTCGGCAATCTGTGGCACTATACTAAAACCACCAGCCACTGTCGTGCTCTGGTTGAACGGGTCGGGTCCGATCGGATGAAAATTATGTGGCATCCGTCCGATAATCTGATCGCCGGGGAATCGGATTCAGCAACGGTAGGCTTTATTAATGTGTGCCCGTATCTTCATTCGCTCCATGTGAAGGATTTGCGCGTCATTGATGGCTTCAAACTTGATTTTGAGTACTGTCCTTTAGGCGCAGGTGATGTCGATTACCTGACGGTGCTGTGCAACCTCCGCGGCCACCGCTGCGATGTCGTTTTCGCAGTTGCCACACATGACCTCCCACCGAATGGCTCTGGCGCAGTCGCGATGCGAATTCACTTTGCTAATCTCAGACAGCTGATAAAGCAAGTGGAGGCAGGCGGGTAAAGTGCACACTGTAAGCTATGATAGGGGCAAATTTGTACCTCCCAGTTTACCACTAAATTGAAAGGAAATATGTCCTATGCAAAATGCCCTAAATCAACGAAAAATTACTTGGTACAAACCGCAGATTGATCGTGAAGTGCTCAGATCCCTTAACCAACGCAGCGACTGGAAAGGAATGCTCCAAACTCTTGGTCATCTCGGATTGCTCACGCTGACAGGAATCTGTGCTTTCTATGCCGCAGCGCGCTTTCCTTTGCCGGTATTATTGCTGATTCTATTTCTCCATGGGACCGTCTACGCATTCCTCTTGAACGGATTCCATGAGCTTTGTCACAACACGGTTTTCAAGACGAAATTCTTGAATACCTTCTTCCTGAGAATCTTTAGCTTTCTTGGTCTGTATAACCACGTTCGGTTCTGGGCGAGCCACTCTGATCATCACAAATACACCCTGCACCCTCCGGACGATTATGAAGTGGTGTTCCCGGTAAAATTGACATTCACCGGCTTCCTCAAAAGTGCGGTTGTGAACCCGTGGGGATTCTATGCGCGGTGGAAGCTAATCATTCGGCTCAGTTTCGGCAAGCTGGAGGATCATGAGGCAACGGTCATGTTCCCTGAATCGGATATGGAGAAGCGACGAGAGTTGTTCAACTGGGCTCGTATTCAGCTCGTGGGTCACGCCCTGATTGTTGGTGTCTCGCTCTACTTCGGTTTCTGGCTGGTGCCGGTTCTTATTACGTTGGCTCCGGGGTACGGTGGCTGGTTGCTTTACCTCTGCAACACCACTCAACATGTAGGGCTTCAGGACAATGTGCCGGATTTCCGGCTTTGCTGCCGGACGATTATCCTGAATCCGTTGATCCAGTTCCTATACTGGCACATGAATTTTCACACGGAACATCACATGTATGCTGCAGTTCCATGCTACAACCTAGGAAAACTGCATCAGCTAATCAAGCACGAGCTCCCACACTGCCCAGTCGGTCTTTATAAAACTTGGAAGCAGATTATTACAATACTAAAGAAACAGAAGACGGATCCGGAATATCAGTACATCCCTGAATTGCCGGCCCCGTCAGATGCTTGACCTTAATCTGTGAGAGGACTTAATGGACAATACCCTTCAAGAATGCTACAAATACTACATAGATCTCCGCAAAGAGATGGATCAGTGGCTGAAGCAGAGTATGGCTCTCGATCCCCCCGGACCAAACGGCGGCGGCGAAGATGAAGCCAATTATACCCTAGCGTGGTTTCCGCACTACCTTGTGACCGGTGATAAAACCGTTTTGAAACATTTCGGGGACCTGAAATCCGCATTGGCGGGTTGGGTTGAACGCGAATGTCTGCACGGTTATGAACCGGAGGCAGAGGCACATCACGGCACGGAGCCATTTCTGCTATTCTTGCCGCGATACATAGATCTTGTACCGGACGATCAGGAAGCACGCTCAATGCTGGTGGATGCCGCTGAGCACATCGGGAATTGGGTCGAGGAGATTCCCGCTTGGTACGATTATGCTCGCGATACGTTTTGCGGCTACTACATCGGGAGCCGAACGGTTCACAATGACAGAGAGACAGCATACGAGGTTGCCGAACACTTCCGATTCATCCACATCTCCCTGGCAACATATCGGATTACGGGAGAGGAACGTTACCTCGATTGGTCGTTGCGATATGGTCGGAAACGGGCAGAACGGATTATCGCTGCCAAATCGCCAATGCCGCTGCTCTGGGATTTGGATGGAAATGGCTTAGGCGAATCAGAGGTTGAAGCCAGAAAGCTACACCGGATAGCTGCTCACGGCACGCATCACCTTTCAGGCGATCCATTGGCGGGAATTGAGAACCTGCTCGCTTCCGGAGCGATTTATGCGTTGGGAGATCTCTACCATCTGTCGGGGGATACGATTTTCAGAGATGCGGCAAAGCGAATTGTTGAACCCCTGATTGAATCCGTACTTGACCCGTACCACGACCCCGGTGCTGCCGCGATCAGTTACTATCGTTGGACATTCGGGGATACTGCTTTTGATTCGTGTATTCGCGATCAGCTAGATGGGGTGCCGCCCGCCCCGGAGCACCTCGCGCTCATCTTTCCGCAGGAGGTCCGTCGCCGGGAGCTGGGCGTTGGTCGCCGAGCAGATATGGCATATTGGGGTGAATGGTCAGACGACGGTTCCGTGCAGCCAATCCGGGAGCCGTCGACAGCAGCCATGACGCTCGCCTACCAGATCACCGGTAGCCCGGAGTTTGCTATGCGGGCATTCCGAAGCGCATTGACACGTCTGAGGATAGCCCGGAGAGTGCTTCGGGGTGGCAGGGAACACGCGGATATGGGCGGTGCTATCTGCTCAGTCGCAGCGGGGCACGGGCGGAATTGGGGGCATGGAGCGGTCACCTCGTGCTACGGTCCACTTCTGCTCGGTACGCGTGAGCTGCAGAGCGCGGTTGTGCCAACACTGGAAGTGCAGGCGCAGGAGGGCAAAAATCACCTACCACAGAATCTCTTATCACTTATTCGGCCGCCTGTAGACGGTCAAGGGGATGTGTTATTTTATAATGGCGGCGATTCGACGTTATCCTTTTCTTGGCGCCCTAAGACAGATATAGAAGCAGAGTCAGATTGGAGGGAGCTGCGTATAGAATCTGAAGGAGTTGAGCGGCTGAACCTATGTAAAAAATAGCCGCCTCTTAGAAGGTGAAACGGATTGCAAGGAGATATATCATGGTCATCGTTATGAAAGCAGGAGCGGAACAGCAATATATTGACGCGGTCATCGCTCAAATCAAAGCACTCAACTACACACCCCACCCGATTCAGGGTACAGAGCGTACTGTCATCGCAGCGATTGGAGATGAACGCGGTAAGCACGAGTTGCAGCAGTTAGAGTCAATGCGCGGTGTTGATAAAGTTGTACCAATCCTAGAACCGTACAAGCTCTCAAGCAGCGAGATTCGGCCTGGCGAAAGAACGAAGATACAGGTCGGAGAGGTTGAAATCGGCGGTGATACGTTAATCTTGATGGCAGGTCCCTGCTCTGTTGAAAGTCGGGAGCAGATTTTGGAATCGGCAGAAATCGTCAAGGAGGCGGGCGCACAGATCTTGCGAGGCGGAGCGTTCAAACCGCGCACATCGCCGTATAGTTTTCAAGGACTTGGGGAGGAAGGTCTGCAGCACCTCGCCGAAGCGCGAGACAAAACCGGGCTCTTGATTATCACAGAATTGATGGATAGCCATGACCTCCGGCTTGTTGAGCAGTACACCGACATCATCCAAATCGGGGCACGGAATATGCAGAACTACGGCCTCCTCTCACGCCTCAGTGAAACGAGAAAGCCCGTGATGCTCAAACGGGGCATGATGTCGGAAGTCAACGAACTTCTACTTTCAGCAGAATACATTCTTTCCGAGGGGAATTACAACGTCATCCTGTGCGAGCGAGGCATCCGTACGTTTGAAACGGTGACCCGGAACACTTTTGACCTGAACGCAATTCCGGTAATCAAGAAAATGAGTCACCTGCCCATTATCGCCGATCCGAGCCACGGGACGGGGCATTGGGAATATGTCAATCCAATGGCAAAAGCTGCGGTCGCTGCAGGCGCGGATGGGTTGATGATTGAGGTCCATCCGGATCCTGAAAACGCGTTGTCTGATGGAGCGCAATCGCTTCGCCCAGATAAATTCCGGCGATTGGTTAAGGAACTTCAACCGTTCATTGAGGCAAGTGGACGGATATTTTAGTGCGCGTTGATTTGCACCTTACCTTACGATGAATCGGGCAACTCTAGTGGATTCTAAAGGTGCCGGCAGACCGTGCTCTACCCCCCTAACCCCCCGCAAGCGGGGGGGAATTTCAAGTGGACGGATATTTTAGTGCGCGTTGATTTGCACCTTATCTTACGATGAATCTGGCAACTCTAGTGGATTCTAAAGGTGCCGGCAGACCGTGCTCTACCCCCCCTAACCCCCCGCAAGCGGGGGGAATTTGTTGGTGGGGGGGAAAGAACGTAGGCGGGGGACGGTATACGCCGTATGTCTACTACATTAAAGAACCGCAATGAACGCGCTACTATACACTCAAGGGCGTAATACCTACTTAAATAAACGACGGAAAATCGGTGGGGTAGCGTTGTTGGGGGAATAAGTGGGCGTTTTTCCGTAGAGTAGGGTTTCTGGGCATGGAAACTTCAGTATTTATGGGGGATTGGACGGAACATGGAACAACATGGCATAGAAACGAAATCAAAAGGGCATCAGATTTCTCTTGTTATTCACCCTAACTTCTGGTAACATGGTAGCAACATTTTACAGATATGGAGGCCTAAACCAATGGCACTACCAAGAATGATTCGTATAAAACAACATTTTGATGCCCCTGTCCTCGCAGATTTACCCGCAGCAGTTAGAGCGGAATTGGATCAGATTGGCACGGCATCAATTATCGGGGTAGGGGATAGCGTCGCTATTGGCGGTGGCAGCCGCGGCGTTGCAAACATTGCTGTCGTCATTAAGGCAACGGTGGATTACCTCAAGGGCATCGGTGCCAAACCGTTTGTTGTGCCAGCGATGGGGAGCCACGGCGGTGCAACCGCGGAAGGACAGCGAGCCGTACTGGAGCATTACGGCGTCACCGAAGAGACGGTCGGGGCACCGATCAAGGCGACGATGGAGGTTGTTGAAATCGGTCAGACCGCCGATGGGTTGCCGGTTTTCCTTGACACCCACGCCGCCGACGCAGATCATATTGTCCCAATCAATCGGATTAAAGCGCACACCGATTTCAGCGGCACGATCGAGAGCGGTCTGCTGAAGATGTTGACGATTGGATTTGGTAAGCAGCACGGTGCGAATATGTACCACCGCGCCTTCTTCCATTACGGGTTTGAGCATGTTATTCGGACCGTAACCGGTTTGCTCTTAGATGCCGGGAAGGTCGCTTTTGGCGTTGGGTTGGTCGAAAACGCACACGAACAGACAGCGAGGGTTGCCGCGATGCGCGCTGATGAGATAATGCGTCGCGAACGAGAACTCCTCGTCGAATCCAAGTCGTTGATGGGACGCCTTCCGTTTGATGCCTTCGATCTTTTAATCGTGGATTGGATGGGTAAGAACATCAGCGGGACCGGGATGGATACCAACATCATCGGGCGCATGATGCAGATCCTTGAACCGGAGCCGGAGAAGCCTGCGATTGTGCGAATTTTTGTCCGAGATTTGACAGACGATAGCGACGGCAACGCGACAGGTGTTGGGTTGGCAGACTTCACTACGACGCGCCTTGTGGAAAAGATGGATCGGCACGCTACGTACATGAATGGCATCACCGGGATGGGACCTCAGAAGTCGAAAACGCCCTTCTATTACGACACGGACCGGGAGGCTATTGAGGTTGCATTGAACACAGTTGGACTGACTCCACCCGAAGAGACAAAAGTGGTGCGAATTGAAAGCACCCTCGGTCTAGCAGAGGTGGACATCTCCGAAGCTCTGCTCGAAGACGCAAAACTCCGCACCGATCTGGAGGTCGTCGGCGAACTGAAACCATTCACGTTTGACACTGATGGCAACCTACCGCCGTTCCATTAAGAGTTAGGACTTACGCAGTTGAACCCTCAAAGGAAACCCCAAACACTGCTTTTCACAGACTGATTAAGGGGCGAATCAGACTTTCACACATTACGTCTTAGAAGCCGGAGGGTTGGTTGAAACGTATAATTCTCGGAATAACAGGAGCGAGTGCCGTTATCTACGGTGTGCGTCTGCTGGAGATCCTCACCCGATGTGATGGCACTGAAATTCATTTGACGATTTCCGACTCCGGCGCAAGGGCGTTGTGGGAAGAGCTGCAGATTTGTGTGGATCTGGGCAATTTCTGCCTTGAATCCTTAATTGGCTATTCTTCAGATCGGGTGATTTATCACCATCAGTCCGACATCGGGGCCTCAATTGCCAGCGGCTCCTTCCGCACTGTGGGTATGGTCGTTGCGCCATGCAGCATGGGGACTATCGGCGCAATAGCCGCAGGCATTTCCCGAAACCTCATCCATCGCGCTGCCGATGTCTGCATCAAGGAGCGGCGTAAATTGGTCCTCGTGCCCCGTGAGACGCCGCTGAGTGCCATCCATCTCGAGAATATGCTCAAGTTGTCCCAACTCGGTGCGGTGGTGCTTCCTGCGATGCCGGGCTTTTACCACTTCCCCAAAACGGTTGATGATATGATTAATTTCGTCGTCACGAAGGTACTGGATCAGTTTGACATTGATGCAAATCTCATCCAACGGTGGCAAGAAGGTCTTTAATTCAACGGAATCAGGAGTTGATCATGAAACTAGCTATCTGCAACGAAATGTTTGAGGATTGGCAGATTGAAGATGTCTTTCTGTGTGCTGCCAAACTCGGCTACGATGCGGTGGAGCTTGCACCTTTCACGCTCGCAGAGTCGGTGTTAGACATCAATCAAACCGAAAGAGATCGGATCCGAAAAGCAGCGGAGGCAGCAAAAATCGAAATCGCTGGTCTTCACTGGCTGTTGGTCTCGCCAAAGGGGTTGCACGTTAATCACCCTGATGGAGCCATTCGCGAGCAAACACGAGATTATTTTTTTGCGCTGATCTCGTGTTGTGCCGATCTGGGTGGGAAGATTATGGTTATCGGTTCACCCAATGAACGGAACATACTGGATCCATTGACACAGGAGCAGGCGTGGCGTTATGCGCAGGAAACCTTCGCGGCGTGCGCCGAATCTGCTCAAGAACAGGATGTTATCTTGTGCATGGAACCATTGACAAGTCAAAGCACAAATTTCATCAACACACCGGCGGCAGCGGTAGAAATGGTCAAAGCGGTCGATAACCCGAATTTTCAGATAATTCTTGACGTGACGAGTACAGCCGCCGAAAATTTGGACATGCCCACGCAGATCCGCAAATACGCCAAACACGTGGCACATTTTCACACCAACGACGATAATGGCTATCTCCCCGGTTCCGGTAATGTGGATTATCCACCAATTATCGAGGCATTGAAGGAGATTAATTACACCGGTTATCTTTCAACCGAAGTCTTCAATTTTGAACCGGATCCAGAGACAATTGCGCGTCAAAGCATCGAGTTTTTGAAGCCGTTAGTTAGGTGAGAACACTGCATCGGAATTTTCTTGACACAGAAACTGGAATTATGATATGCTTTAAGCAATCTGACAAAGAAGCAGTTGAAAGGTACTATGCAAACTCTGAACCGACAACCACAATTTCAAATCGTATTTCATCATTGGCATTGGTGGTGGTGTGTTGAGGGAAGTGGTGTGCCTTTGCTGAGATGAACCTTTGGACTCATATCTAGAAACTGAAGCCGTAGGCATACGCCCCCCGTTGTCTACGGCTTTTTTTATGTCTATTTTCTGCCAAACGAGGAAAAAAAATGGAAATTCTAAATCAACTCAAAACCGACCAGAACGGCTTAATCCCAGCCATTATACAGGATGACCGGAACAACGAGGTTCTCATGGTCGGCTATATGAACCGCGAGGCAGTGCGGAGAACATTAGAATCAGGGCGTGTCTGCTTCTGGAGCCGCTCCCGCCAGGAATACTGGATCAAGGGGGAGACTTCAGGGCACACGCAAACGGTGCGAACGGTCGCCTTTGATTGTGATGGTGATGCGCTGCTCATCAAAGTCGAACAGAAAGGTGGGGCGTGCCACGTCGGCTACCGCTCCTGTTTCTTTCGGGAAGTCTCCCCCGATGGTAACTCTACCCGTATTGTTGGTGAAAAGGTTTTTGATCCGGATGCAGTGTACTGATAGATTTTAAGGAGACTTCCATGTATTACCCAAGCTTAGAGGCTTTTCGAGAAAAAGCGCGACACGGAAACTTGGTTCCTGTTTATAAACAGATTCTGGCGGATATGGAAACGCCTGTGTCCGCGTTTTACAAGATTGGAGCCAGTGATCACGCATTCCTGCTGGAAAGCGTTGAAGGAGGAGAACACGTCGCCCGGTATTCGTTTCTCGGCAGTGCCCCATCAATCCTACTTAGGAGCAGGGACAATCTGGTCCAGATTGATGACCTCCGAACCGGGGGTACGGTTGAATTGGAAAGTGAGGACCCGTTAGCGGAGCTTGAAGCATTGATGGGTCGCTACCAACCCGTTGAGGTCGAGGGATTGCCGCGGTTTCACGGTGGGGCAGTCGGCTACCTAAACTACGACATGGTGCGTTTCGTCGAGGACCTCCCTGACACTACCGAAGATGATCGGGAACTCCCCGATTGCTTTTTCATGGTCACCGATACGCTTCTTGTGTTTGATCATGTGAACCATCAGATCAAGGTGGTCGCCAATGCCTATATTAACGGTGATGTTGACCAAGCCTACGAACACGCGCTTGATCAGATTGACGGACTCATGGCTAAACTCAAACAGCCATTGTTGACGAATTATACTAATAAGCCTCTTGCAAGTCCAAGCAATGTGCCTGTCACGTCAAACTTTACGAAGGAAGATTACCATCAGGTTGTCCTTCGGGCAAAGGAGTATATCGCCGCGGGAGACATCATTCAGGTCGTGCCGTCTCAACGTTTTACCGTGCCGCTATCAGTCGATACATTCGATGCTTATCGCGCGTTGCGCACGGTGAACCCTTCACCTTATATGTATTACCTCAAGTTTGATGAACTCCAGATTGCTGGTGCCTCGCCTGAAATGATGGTGCGCGTTGAGGACGGTGTTGCGGAGATGCGTCCAATCGCAGGCACCCGCCCGCGTGGCGCAACCCCGGCTGAAGATGAGGCGTTGGCAATGGAACTTCTCGCCGATCCAAAGGAGCGGGCTGAACATGTCATGCTCGTTGACCTTGGACGCAACGATTTGGGGCGCGTCTGCGAATACCACACTGTGCGCGTGAGTGAGATGATGGTGGTCGAACGCTACTCGCATGTGATGCACATCGTCTCGCATGTTGTCGGAGAATTGCGCGAGGGGCAGACCCCCTTTGATGTGATTCGCGCTTGCTTGCCTGCCGGGACGCTATCCGGTGCCCCCAAGATCCGGGCGATGGAGATTATCGATGAACTTGAGCCGACACGGCGGGGCCCTTATGGCGGAGCTGTTGGTTACTTCAGTTTCTCGGGTAGTGCAGATACAGCGATTACGATTCGCACGCTCGTCGTCAAAGATGGGATTGCCTACGTCCAGGCGGGCGGCGGGATTGTCGCAGACTCTGTGCCCGAAACGGAATACGCGGAAACGGTCAACAAGGCGCGGGCGGGGTTACGAGCAATTGAACTCGCAGAGGCTGGCCTGGAATAAATCGGCAATAGGGTGCAAACCGTGAGTGTGACACTTAACCAAGTCATCCCTTGGGGCAGATCGCTACAAGAGTATAAGCGGATGTTCAATCTCTCTGATGCGGAACTGAACTTATGCCTACTCGGCGTTGGTGACGGACCTGCTAGTTTTAACAGCGAAATGAATGCTCTGGGAAATACGGTGCTATCAATTGACCCAATCTATTCGTTTTCAAAAGCGCAGATTGAGGAAAGAATTGAAGAGAATTACGATACCCTCATCTCTCAGGTGAAACAAAACTCTGCCAATTTTGTCTGGGATTTCTTTTTAGATCCAGCGCATTGTGGGCGCTTCCGCCTTGAGACCATGAGGAAGTTTTTAGAGGATTTTGAGGTGGGAAAGGTGCAGGGTTAGGAGACAAACCTATGATATTGATGATTGACAATTATGATTCATTTACCTACAACCTCGTGCAATACCTCGGCGAGTTAGGTGCGGACCTTGTCGTCCATCGCAATGATAAAATCACGCTCGACCAGATTGACGTCCTCCCGCCGGAGAAGATTGTCATATCGCCGGGGCCCTGCACACCTCGGGAGGCAGGCATTTCCTGCGATCTGATCCGTCATTTTGCCGGGCGTGTGCCCCTTCTCGGCGTCTGCTTGGGGCATCAGTGTATCGGCGATGTGTTTGGCGGCGATATCGTCCGTGCGGGCCGCTTGATGCACGGCAAAACGTCAATGATTCACCACAACGGTGAGCAAATTTTCGACGACCTTGAAAACCCGTTTGAGGCGACACGCTACCATTCTCTGATTGTGAAAAAGGAGACGCTGCCGGATTGCCTTGAACTCACTGCGTGGACGGACCAAGACGAAATTATGGGGGTTCGGCATAAAGATTATCCGATCTGGGGGGTGCAGTTCCATCCGGAGTCGATCCTGACCAGCGAAGGGAAAAAGCTGTTGAAGAATTTCCTGAACGGGTAGGGTATATTGACACTTATGTGAGGGGTGCTAATAATAATTGTCTGAATCACGGATTAAACTGATGAAGCGGATTGCGCGGCTTCATGCCCCGAAAATACCCTATATGTTGCCTTACACGCCGGTCTCATTGAGAAACACCCAGACTATAGTGCAATGTACTCGGTATTTTTGATTTTGGCAAATTGACCACCAGCGGTCCGGGGTTGTCCCTGATGTGTAAACCGAGGGTTGGGGGACCCACCCCCTACGGAGGGCCATGCGTCTGTGCAGACCCTGCGATTATCTGGTTGCAATGAAATGCCAACAGAACCTAGAGAGCAACAATTATTTTTCCCTACTTCGGGGCACTTGGAGAAGAGGTTTACTAAGCGAGTCCCTCATAAATGTCCTGAAACTGCTCTGATGCTGCCATCAGATTCGCAGCGATATCCTCTGCCAATTCATCAGGTTCCGGCAGATTCTCGGTATCCTCAAGGCTTTCGTCTCGCAACCAGAGGCGATCAAGACTGACCTTGTCTCGCTGCATCAGCTCATCGTAGGAAAACGACTTAAACCGTTCGGTCTCTTTCCGATCATGGCGGTTGTCGGAATTGTAGCAGGCGATGAAATCGTGCAGGTCGTCGTAGTGCATCTGTTTCGTTTTCAGTGTGAATCGCCGGTTGGTTCGTAGGTCGTAAATCCACAGTTTCTCTGTCCGTGGGGTTTCGCTTGCGGTTCTGCGATCGAAGAACAGGACATTTGCCTTGACGCCTTGTGCATAAAAGATGCCGGTCGGGAGTCGGAGCAATGTATGGACATCGCACTCGTGTAGTAACTTCTTGCGAACGGTCTCCCCCGCACCTCCTTCAAACAGGACGTTATCTGGTACGACAACCGCTGCCCTGCCATTGATTTTCAGAATTGTTTTGACATGCTGCAGGAAGTTCAGTTGTTTGTTGGAGGTAGTCGCCCAAAAATCCTCCCGCTCATAGATAAGTGAATTTTTTCCCGCTCTCCCTTTTTCGTCCGCAATCGTGATGCTACTCTTCTTGCCGAAGGGCGGATTGGTCAACACCATGTCAAAGCGTTGCCCCGTATCCGAAATCAGGCTATCCCCTGTTCGGACAGGGCTTTTGTCTCCACCGATACCGTGAAGGTACAGATTCATCACACATAGCCTCACTACACTGTCCACCAGGTCCACACCGTGAAAGGTGTTATCTTTGAGAAACTGTTTCTGTTCCCTGTCCAGCTGATCGCTTCTGCTTGCTAGATAGTCATAGGCTGCTAGGAAGAAGCCTCCGGTGCCGCACGCTGGATCGCAGATGGTTTGCATCGGTTCCGGCCTCATCACCTCCACAATTGCTTGGATCAGGGGGCGGGGCGTGAAGTATTGGCCCGCGCCGCTTTTGATATCTTCTGCGTTTTTCTGCAGCAAACCTTCGTAGATATCCCCTTTCACATCGATATCCAGCCCGATCCATGTTTCATCGTTGATCAGTTGAATGATTCGCTTGAGTTTGGCGGGATCTTGAATCTTGTTTTGGGATTTTCTGAAAATTACACCGAGCGTACCACTTTCCAGAGCCAGTGTATTGAGGATATGGCGGTAGTGCTTTTCAAGAGCATCGCCTTCCTTGTCAACGAGACTTTCCCAGTCTAGACCCACGGGCACAACGGACTCATCTCTATACGGTAGTTTGGCCTGCTCGTCTGCCATTTTTAGAAATAGAAGATAGGTCAACTGTTCCACATAGTCGCCGTAGCTGATCCCATCATCGCGAAGGACATTACAATAATTCCACAGTTTTTGCACGATGGCTGATGAATGGTTTGGCATTTTCGGGATGATTCTCCTGCGGTTGTGTAAGATAATACATTTATACCGGCGGCATTATTACCAATTGACTGGCAAGAGCTAGTTTTCTTGCGATGCGATTGCGCGCGATCTTGTCTGCCGGGAACGGTGTGATATTCGCATGTCGTTTATGCGGGGCAGTATCTGGAATGACTGTCAGATGATTCTCATAAGCAACCTCAACAACCTCTGCCAAAAAATCCGCCCTCGCTTTTATAAGCCTTTCTTTGCGTTGGACATACTCCCGGCCAATCGCCCACACTTCGCTGTCTGAGAGCCCTGAAATACGATACACAGATAGATCCTCACTATTTGAAGGAGGAATAAACGCCTGAAATTTGACTTTCTTGTTTTCAACGGAAAAATGACTTTTAGAAAAAATAAAACGAGTGAGTCTCTCAGCCGGGGGAACATTCATATCAAGCCTTTTATTAAAAGAGGTTACTCAACGTTGTAAGAAAACCTTGCAATAAGACAGTATCTGACAGTGCACAAACTCCTTCGACTTGACGCTCGTTACTAAAAAAAGCACCGTAGATGACAAGCTTGTCTCCGTATAGACTCATCGTTGCGATACCGTTGCCCGGGCGCCATTCCAACCCAATCGCTCCATCTTCGGACCACATGATATCAGGCATTGGGATTTCATGATAAATCTCCATTATTAACCGACGTGCATCCTCATAAGCGGATTTCGGTACAAGATCAATTCCATTATCCAAACGATATGCTTCTTCAGCATCTCGCCGTATTTCCTCTAGTTGTCGTTCAACGAAGTTTATGCGAGAAAGATACGGGTCAGTCTCGGTGGATAGGTGAGTTACTAGCTCGTCCTTTGGTCTTTGAAGCCGATAGTTTTGGCTCTGTCCAAAGTCAGCTGTTGGTTCATCGATACTAGACAAGCTCATGATTTCCTCCCCCACACTTGTGTTTGGATGTCTTCCGTAAATATACTGGCGAATTTTTCGGAAATCCGATCACGCGCCGACTTAAACCATGCTCCCATTGCATATTCCGCGTTCTCAGGAAAACCACGCATTGTAAAGTCTGTTTGTAGCGTTTGCTGTTGTTGAGGCATCTTTACTCGATTACTGATGGTCAGATATAGCCGGCCGTGTAAATCCTCAACGGGAAATGATGTGCGCAAAATCGCAGATTCGGCACCTGACCAAAATGAATCCGATTGTTGGGAATGAATAAACAGGTTGTAAATTTTCCCAATATCATCAAGCGTTTCCCAACCGGCCCCGCGAAATAGCTGATCAATGTAGGTCAATTCATACTGCAACGGAGTTATCACACCAACTTCCATATTTTTGATGATTTCACCGAAACGGTTATAGAACCCCTCAAATTTTTCAAAAATAGCTGAAAAGCCGGGGTATTTCTGAGCCGACTCGGTTCTACGCCAGTTGAACATAAATCGATCACGTTGTACCTGTATGATTTGGCTATCATCTTCGTGGATAAACCAAATTCGTGCAAGATTAGGGAGATTACTAATATGCACCCGCCGCTCTTTGATTGAATTTGGAAACTTTTCTACCGCGGGAGGAACCGGAGGTTGTTCCGTGACGTGCACAAAGCCAATCTGTTTATATTCATGCCAGATCTCACCAAGATGGGGCGCGAGGAACTTATCAAGCGGCTTGAAAAGCACACTTAACACTACCTCGTCTACGGGAGGGTGCGCGAAATCGAGTTTCTTTTGTGGGGTTTTCATAATATTTCACCAACCTATTTTGAAATCAGTTTAGCATAGGTTTCCACTGACCACTATTCCAACTGCATCTTTTATAACGTTATTATGTTAAAATAAGACTATACTGTTAAAAATGCCAATTGCATCTTTAACGTTCAACTGGATTGCTCCAATTGGGTCCTGGTTTTCCACTTTCAAGAGTGTTGTTTTTGCGGTTGTGCCTTCAATTTTCTGCTTCCGGATCAGGTACTGGGCCAGACTTAATCCGTTCAAGCAAGACGCTGGCAGGCTCATCGTTTGGGTCTTGCGGCACCAATTGCCCAGAGAAGGCTTTTTTGAGAATTGACTGACGCAATCGCTCGGCGCGTTTCAATTCCACCGTAACGGTTTTCTCCACTTCGTCTGCGACGGAGAGTCGAGATTCAACTGCGGAAACGATGGCTTGTTGTTCGGGGAGTGGAGGAAGGGGAATCGGAACTTTTCGCATGTAATCAGTTGGTACTCTCAATAGACCCGCTCCACTGGTCATTGCCCTTTTGGCTTCTTGCCTAAACTGCTGTTGTAAAAAATAGAAGAAAAAGAATTGCTTTGATTGGTCTTCTGACAACCGAATCACATGAAACTCTGTCGAACCGAAGCCAATTCCGTTTTTCAAGTTATGGGCAATGGCGATTTTGCCATTCTCCATACACGGAGTCACTTTCGCAAAGAGAATATCGCCATCTTGAAAGGGGGTGTAGCTTTTCGTTTTCAGCTCTGAAAACTGTTTTGTTTCAGATAAATCTATTTTCCCACTGAATGCTTCGACGTTTTTCATCGGCAGAAATGTGATTTCTAAATTATCGTCAATACTTTGCTTATCCATTCTCGGATTCAGTTCACTTACTTCTTCCAACGTCGTCCACACCCACCTATCGGGCAGATTGGATAGACCTACATCCGTTTGGCTCATATCACATCCTGCCTTGGGTTGATTGATTTTGTTCTTTCTGTCATGATTAGATTGAGTATTTCATCTGGTATAAACAGACGGTTTTGCTGCCTGCCGGTTATTTACCTGAAGGGTGCTCATAATTAGGATACTCAGGTTTCTTAATAGCAATCTGAATCACGGATTAAACAGATGGCGCGGATTATTACCCTGATGCTCTCCGATAGGTTGGGACAGGTCGCTCGGCTCCGGCGTTTCAAGTCTCATCGGGGCCTAGAAACGCCGATTTCGTTCCGAGAACTCCGAGAATCGGAGAAATCCTCGACAAGTCGGGAGATTCAAAACAGCGTGCTTTTCCATATCTGACATATTCCCAATCCGGAAGTTCAATTACCACAACGTATTTTCAATCAATGCCATAGACTTTCTTCTGGTACCATCAAACTTTTGAGTTCATCCGAAACCTTTAGATAAAAGGTATTTTGATTTGGACTATGAGACTGGACGCTAATAAGAAATCTGTACTCTCGTTGCTTGTTATACTCTTTACGCTTCACAAATGGAACAATGCTCCCCCAATGTTGTTTAGAATAATCGTTAAATAATCTTTCGATTTTATCATCATCCAAATAAATGACCGGACCATGATCAACGGTGACGAAATAGTCCCCCAAAGACTTGCTTTGCTTTGTCAAAATAGTGTGCCAACCAGGAGAGTCACACCCTAAGTCCCTATCCAACTCGATCTGTTTTCCAAAATCGCGTCCTAACTGTTTAGCGAACTCGGATGGTTCTTTTATTTTTGTCATGAAATTATAGCTTGGAGAAAGATGCTTCATTTGTTTTTTTCTTGTATAATTTATATTCGGGTCAATTGAAGCACAGTACAACCAAAAGTTATTTCGCGCCCATGTTATTTTTCCACTTGGATTGTTGCTAAAACTATTCCAATTAAGTGACTCAATGTATGCACTCTCTCTATCATCCGCTATGAGCTCTAAATTCTCTCCTCCTTCAAGTTTCCGATAGTAAGAGGGTGTTGCAAGTTGAATGCAGTTCGCTGGATCTGATGAAACAGGTGAAAATCGTGCTTCAGAATATTTAATCAACGTATCAGATTTAGAATACGAATGTAGGTTAATGCCTGGCACAATAGTTGTTAGATCCACAAAGCGGATCACTACTGTATATGACAGATCACTGCCAATAAACATAGATTTGAATTCATATCCGGGCTCTTCTTCATATGTAGATGGATCTAGCGGTTCGAGTTGTATTTCCTCATTCATCTGTTATGTAGATACTCCTATTTTGCCATGCCAACGTCTGAAAAATGTGCCCCCTCCGCTGGCACGATTTCACGAATGGGATTTATGAGCACCTCTCAGGTAAGTTCTGTCTAGCATCTTGTGTAACTCACGGTTGCCGTGATGGCTATACATTTTGAACTGGTGGGTCTTCATCGGAGCGGCTTTCATCTCCATTTCACTTGGGGGTGAGGGACACTCCCAAGTGGTAGGGTGAAAATTCCTCATGAAACGCAAAACAAGTATACCCCATTTTGCCTGCAATTTCAACCGTTTTTTGACTGAATACCGTTTGCCAATCTGTATCTTCATCTTAAAAAACGGGGTTTAGATCGAAAGATTCTGATAAAATCTCAGGTCTCTGTTTCTGACGGTTTCGACAAGGTAGGTCGTTGCGAATCGTTACTCAAGGAAATCTTGAAACCCTTTGAGGGTATCATAGGGTTTTTCCGCCGGCTTCTCCCTTTCCGCTTCGATGGATCTAGCAGTTGAGCCGCGTCACCGCCGCGCCTTTCCCATTCATCGAGGAAAATCTGAAGCACCTTGTCTGTCTTTTCTCTCGCTCGATGAACCTCCGCCTCAACTTGGCAATGGGGCCCTTCGGTGTAATCCTCCCATATTCGTGGATTCGAGTTGGCGGCGCAGATTAAAACGTCCTGTAGTGTTTTAAGGTAGGCATCCCGTTTAATTGTCTGAATCAAGATTTTCAGGATTTAAGGATTTACAGGATTAGAGGCTTCACGTTCATATCTAAGTGCTGAGATAGGTCTGGGGGGAGGGGGCTTCTTATTGTCTGAATCGTGGCGGAAAGGGAGGCAGATAGGGCGCGCAGGCGAGAGATGCGACACCAGAAAAGGGCGCACGATCTATACCCCCCTCTAGTCCCCCCGCAAGCAGGGGGACAGCATATGCTTATGAGCAAGCATGATTAAGGGTTGTCCATGTTCATTGATGATATCTTGTAATTGAGCGACGGTTGACTCCTGTGCCGCTTAATTGTCTGAATCAAGATTTTCGGGATTTAAGGATTCACAGGATTAGAGGCTTCACGTTCATATCTAAACGCTGAGATAGGTCTGAGGGAGGAGGTTTCTTATTGTCTGAATCCTGGCGGAAAGGGAGGACCCAGAAAACATGGATACAGATAGGGGGCGCAGGTGAGAGATGGGACAAGAGGCCGCACCTAGTTAAATCTTGGACACCAACACCAGAAAAGGGCGCACGATCTATACCCCCCTCTAGCCCCCCCGCAAGCAGGGGGACAGCATATGCTTATGAGCAAGCATGATTAATTGAGGTTTCTACCTTACGCCGCCAACCGCTCATTCAACGTCTCAAGAATTGTATCTAGCGCATCGCCAAACAACTGATACAGCTTGACTGCCCCGCCCTTTGCTTGAAACGGTGCGTATTCAAAATCATCTATCTCGATGCGTAGCGATGTGGCGATGTGGTCCTTTATCATCTCCAACCATGTCAACTGCTCTTGCGAAAATGTCTCCTTCTGATCGGCGATCCATCCCTGAAACCGTTGATCCACGGTCTGTTTGTAAGGTTCAAGTGTTGCGGTTTCTCCAATCGCAAACCGGACCAACGAGATGATATCGGTCAACAGCTTTTGGGGTGCCGCTCCCTTGACTTTCGATCGATCCAACTGCTCGTAGGCTCTCCATAGTTCCTCTTTAGTAAAGTGATATGGCGGCTTTTCGATTGCTTGGGCGAGCTCTGGTATTGAATCGCTTCAGATCTGGATATGGGCAAAAGCATTCAACACACGGACAAAAATCTACTCACTGATTACGGTGATAAAGCGCGGGGTGGCTGAGGCGTGGGGTGGGTGGTGGCTCAATCCCTGCCGGGGAGATACCCTCCAACACCCTTAATGACAATTATTTTCACTATCCTAACTCATAAAAATAACTCAAATCTATACCATAAAAAAAATGGGGGTAAATGAGGTGCAAAAAAGTGTTGACAGACAAATGTAAATCGTTTCTAATAGTATAGAATTGGTAGGTACTTCTTATCAATCAGAAAAGTGGGAGCCCCAAGTGCTCTTCTCGGAGCTCCCAGAAACGATTGAGTGTGTGCCTCAAATCGCTTCGTTGATTGTTAGTTGTCAACTTAACAATCTTCTAATAGTTTAACTCTTTATGTTATTGGTTTCAATCTGAAATAGAAGGGCTGCAGCGATTTGAGATGACCGCCAAGCAGTCCTTTTTCTGTTTTCAGAACGAAACGATGGCAGTGAGGAGAAAAATGATGTTTACACCAAAAGGACGGTTGGAAGTAACGCTGTTGGGTTGGGGATGTATGCGGCTTTTCACGCTTTAGATGCCGGTGGAGATGGGAATGCCCCTATACAGCGGACTATAACTGACACAACAGTACAAAGGGAAACAAAGAAAACCACAAAACAGGTAAAGTGCTCAGCATGTAAAACAGCTTGGCGAACGCGTACAACAACGACAACAAAAACGAAAATAGATACCGTGACTACCCATATGCACCTTATTCACGGTCAGTGGTCAACTCAAAGCAAAAAAACAAGCAGGAGCTCCACAGAGCTGGTTAAGTTGCCTAAACTACCATTTTTCTATTATAAGGGAGGTAATCATCATGTTTAAGCGGCGTTCCACACACTATCTTATTGCAGCAGGTATTCTTTCGTTGCTTTCTGCTCTGTATTGGGGCTATAGAGCATATCAAAGCCATGTTGAATTGGATGAATTTATGTCTCGATCGGTGTCATTTCAACAATCCCTTGGTAAAGATACTCAGTCGGGGGTAGATTCAACTGATTCAAAAAACATACAGAGTAGAGGTAACACTGTATCCCTGACAAGCGGGGTATTCACCGACCAAACGGGGCAGGAAAAAGCTTCTGGAGAAGGTAAATCAAAAAAGCCTGTGAAGGTGAGGATAATGACACCCAAAGAAGTAGCACTATACAGTGACGGGGATCCCAACGCTGCGGTGCGGGTAGAAAGCCAACCTCGCCCCCCCGTGCCGGATGGGACTTGGATTAATGATGAGCACGTGTCACAGTGGGTGGAACTTCCTGATGGGGAGGTTGTCAAGACCTTCGCCGTTCCCGGCATGGAGATTCGGGAAGGGGACCGTGTGTCCCCTCAATATATCGAAAACGTCAAGGACGAGGAGGGTAACTATATAGAGATAGATGGGGAAAGATATGATATTTCCCCGGAAACAGCAGCCGATGAATACGCGCGCGAATATGCGCTGCAAAAAATAGTTTGGGCGAAAACTTTGAAAACTTCTGTGCAAGAGGTTGAACAGATGATTGCGACCCACGAACTCATCGTGAAACTTTCCCACGAAACGATGACACCCGAGGAAACAGGAATCAATCTGAATCTACTACACGCTGTTCGTCCTGACTTATATGAGGTTGAGCAGCCTCTGTCTGTAAGTTCAGAAATCAAACCGGGGGAGGTTGAGGCGTGGCTTAATAGCTCTTCGCCCGAACCTCTCCTCCCCGGCGAGGTAAATCGCCTATTGCCCCGTCAGTCTAATTTCCCCCCTGTACCAAGTCAAGAAACGGACGATCGCGAGAGGTTATCCCCCGATCGTTTTGATACGGCACTTAAGTTGCTTAAGTTGATAGACGAATATGGCACGGAGGAGGGGCTTCGTCGCTTGAGGGAGATGGATCCTGACGCTGCACAGCGATTTGAGCGTAGAGGTACACCTTCCCGTGATGCGCCAAAGGGTCATACGCATCCAGATGATTCGCCGTAATCCAGCAGCGTGCTTGCAACCGAATCTATCGGAGCGGGAATAAACAGAGATAGGGGAGTGTCTGGTGAGAGACTCACATCACAGCGGACACTCCCCTTTTTTTATGTCTCATGGTTGCTCTGAGTTTGGCGAATAGTTTTTCGATGCGCTCGGGTTCCGTTTGGTCCACATCTGGGGGAGTCATGGCGGTTTTTACACACAACGTCCCTGGAATTGGCGGCCGTGGCGGCAGACGTCTACCCACGGATGTCAAGCTGGGTAGCTGTCCAACGCCTGGGTAACAGATAGTTTCCAGGGAGATTTTTATGGCATACACACAAAAAGCGAAGGCGTTGCGCCGGTGCACAGTAACAAAGAAGGATGGCAAGCCATGCAGGGCTTATGCGATGTGGCGGCATAGCAAGCAGCTCTGCTCATGGCGGCCGGACGCAGGGACCTAACAAAACGATGATGGAGAGAATGAGGGAATGGGAGGCAAATTGGCAGACAAAGCGACCGGTCAGTCCTTTGGCCAATGGGGGATCGGTCGTGTCAGAGACCACTGGGAGGGGAACGGGGGATTTAGTTCTTCTGTAGGAGAGATTTCCGAATCCTGACACATCGCTCAGACGGGGAGAAAACCGAAAACTAAATATCCCTATCTATCCACTGGTATCCAATAATATGGTCACTTTGTCAAGCAGCTAATTCCTCAGTACAAATCCCTACCCCTAAAAATAAATGGTTGATCCGCCCCCCCATGTATGGTATCTTATAATGGAATTATTAGGATTTTCCACGGCGGACTTCAAGAGTAAGGAGGCATTTGTATGAGCCAAATAGGGGCCGCACCGATTACTGCGCCGGGCTGGACGGCCAAGCCCAAGAATGGTGTCGCAATTGTCGATTGTGATGTTCACCACAACTTTCGTCGTCCTGAGCAATTATTGCCATATCTGTCAACATTCTATCAGGAGCATCTGCTAGACCAAGGTTTGCATCTGGGTGGCTATCCCAACATTCCCATTCGGACCAACCGCACGGATCTGAAAGGGCGGGCGCAGCCTACAGATTGCAGAGAGAAGAAGGATACTGGTGGCGATCCGCGCGATTTCAATTTCACGCTGGAATTTCTGCAAGAGGAACACCTGAACCCTTGGAATATCGACTACGGGTTGCTGACGGGTCCACCACCTTTTTACGGATATTCGGGGCTGCCTGATCCGGATTGGGCTGCCGCACTGTGTCGGGCGTTCAACGATTGGACTATCGAATATTGGCTTGACCGCGACGAGCGTGTGGTCAACGCGATCCTCGTTTCGCCTTCAGACCCGGTCCAAGCGGTAGAGGAAATCAATCGGTTGGCTGACCGTAAGGACACCGTTGCGGTGATGGTCCCAATGGGTACCAGTATGCCCTTCGGTAATCGCTTCTACCATCCCATCTGGGAGGCGTGCGAGCAGCATGGGCTGCCGGTAGTTTCCCACATCGGTGGTGGCGGCGGTGCAGCTAGAACAACACCAACCCCAGTCGGCTATCCGACCTATTATATGGAATCGCGAATGAGCCGCCCGACGGTTGCCAGTGCCCATGCAACCTCGTTGATCTGCGAAGGTGTATTCGAGAAGTTCCCGAATTTCAAGTTTGCCCTCATCGAAGCGCAGCAACTCTGGGCGGTTTCTGTGATGTGGCATTTAGATACAGACTGGAAGGCACTACGCGACCAGACACCGTGGCTCAAGCGACTACCGAGCGAATATTTCCGGGAGCACATCCGAATCGGCTCGCAGCCGATGCACGAGCCGGAGAAACCGGAGCAGATGTACCAGATGTTGGAGATGCTACACGCGGACGAAACGCTGATATTCTGCTCAGACTTTCCGCACTTCGATTGGAATGATCCGGTAACAACCTTCCCCAAGCTTGAGGATAATCTTCACCACCGAATCTTTGCCGGTAATGCGCTCGATATGCTCCGGCTAGACACAGGGAATTAGCTATGGCAAGGGTTGTTATCGGTAAAGTAGCGGACATCCCACCGGGGTCGCGCAAAATCGTTGTACCGTTCCGGGGCAGGGCTGGCATTGGTGTTTTTAACATCAATGGATCGTTCTACGCTGTTCGCAACATCTGTCCTCATAAGAACGGTCCCCTCTGCACCGGTGAGCTCAGTGGTCGAGTTAGTACCGATGCGCCGCCCTCTACCCGCGGCTCCACAATCAACGTTGATGGTTTAGGCGAGATTTTGCGCTGTCCGTGGCATCAGTGGGCGTTCGATATTGCGACTGGGCGTTGTTTGGTAGATCCAGAGATACGAGCCAAAACCTACCCAGTTAAGATCAAGGGCGATGACGTCGTTGTTGAGTATGAAGACTGAAGGTGATGTCAAACAGATAAACTGTGGGTCGTGTGCAAAGGAGAAAATCATGTCAGGCAGGCTAGCAGGTAAAGTTGCAATTGTCACAGGGGGAAACAGCGGTATCGGTAAAGCAACCGCCCATCTCTTTGCCCAAGAAGGGGCAAAAGTCGCTATAATGGCAAGAAGGGAGGAGGAGGGTGCTCAAGTTGAAGAGGCTATAAATAGTCAAGGAGGCGCAGCAACGTTCATCCGTTGTGATGTCTCGGACAGTAGTGCCGTTGATTCAGCAGTCGAAGAGGCTGCCTCAAAATATGGCACGATCAATGTCCTCTTTAACAACGCGGGCGGAGGAGCCGGCGAGAACTTCCCCAACGAAGGAGATGAAGGCTGGGATCGGGTAATTAACGTCAACTTGTCAGGCACTTTCTACATGTCTCGATCGGTTTGGCCCCACATGGTGGAGGCGGGCGGCGGTGCCATAGTAAATAACTCATCTATTGCCGCTGTCATCGGATTTAGCAAGAACATGTATGATATAACTGGCGGGACACCGTCGTCCTCATACTATGTGGCAAAAGCAGGCGTTGAGGCTTTTACTCGGTACACATCGAGTATGGGTGGACAGCATAATATTCGAGTCAACTGCGTACGCCCTGGCCAAATCCTTACCCCGGGTGCAACCGGTGGCAGAGACCATCACTTTTTCAAGCCTATCTTCGATCTGTCTCAGATACTTGAGGGTCCGGGTTATCCGGAAGATGTAGCGAATTTAGTACTTTTCCTTGTTTCCGATGAGTCCCGGTTCATAACGGGAGAAATCATAAACATTGATGGTGGCACACCACGAAAACTGTAGAAAAAAATCGTTTCATGAGACCCCCCGGCTCATCAGCCTGCTGATTATCAATCGCAAGCTGTTTAACCCTAGACTGGGGCCCTATCACATCGTTCATAGGAGAAAACAGTATGCCTCAAATGACAGGAAGTAAATTCATCGCAGAGACAGTCCACGGTTACGGAATTACCCACGTCTTTTTTATGCCCTATATCGCTCCTAGAGCGTTGATGGAGATGGAAAAACTGGGGATAAAACGCGTTCAAACCCACGGAGAAAAAGGGGCTGCATACATGGCGGATGCCTACGCCCGCGTCAACCGCGGCCCCGGTCTCTGTATGGCGCAGTCAGTGGGTGCGGTCAACCTCGCTGCGGGACTACAAGATGCCTACCTCGCTTGCTCGCCGGTCATCGCTATTACCGGCCGGGAGAACCAGATTAACCAACAACGTCACGCCTATCAGGAGGTTGATCACATCAATCCGTTCTCGGCGGTGACCAAATATAGCGCGTTTGTTGCTACGCCGGAACAGCTCCCGGTCTATCTGCGTCAAGCCTTCCGTTCTGCCACTTCTGGCACGCCGGGACCGGTACACTTGGATCTGGAAGGGCTCGCCGGACAGGCGGTTGTAGATCGTGAGGCGGATCTGGAAGTCATCATCGAAGAACCTTTTACCCAGCTTCCGCCTTTCCGACCGGAAGCGGAGATCGAAGCAGTAACAGAAGCCATCCAACTGCTCACCAATGCCAAACGCCCTATCATCGTTGCCGGTGGAGGTGTGACCACTTCAGGGGCTCGTGCCGAACTCATCGCCCTTGCAGAGAAGCTCTCCGTTCCGGTTGCGACCGCTCTCAACGCGAAGGCGATGTTCCCTTACGATCATCCGTTGGCGGTCGGTGTACCCGGTTCATACTCGCGGGCTTGTGCCAACCAGGCTGTCTGTGAGGCGGATTTGGTGTTCTTCATCGGGAGTCATACCGGGGGACAGGTGACCAACGGATACAGTATCCCACCACAGGGAACGCCGATCATCCAACTCGATATCAATCCGGAGGAGTTAGGACGCAATTACCCAATTCAGCTGGGAATGCAGGGCGATATAAGAAATTCGCTGCGCCGCATGATTGAAAATGCGGCAACCGCTGCGCCGCGGGCAGAATGGATCGACCGAGTGCAGGAACTGGTTCGGAACTGGAAAGCGAGCGTTAGCGAAGTAGCAAACTCGGATATTGTGCCGATGCGCCCGGAACGCCTCTGCAAAGAGCTGACCGACTATCTGCCATCTGATGCAATTCTGGTCTCCGACACAGGGCATTCCGGTGTCTGGACTGGCACGATGCTCGATCTCAAACATCCCGATCAGATATTCATTCGTTGTTCTGGTTCGCTCGGTTGGGGGCTGCCTGCGGCGATGGGTGCCAAATGTGCCCAACCGGACAGGCCCGTGCTCTGCTTCACCGGCGATGGGGGTATCTGGTATCATCTAGCAGATTTGGAAACCGCTGTGAAATCCGAAATCAATGCTGTTATTCTGGTCAACAACAATCACTCTCTGAACCAGGAACAGGGTGGTGTTGAGTCTGTCTACGGGGGACGCACGGCTGGTTCCGATGAGCTCTGGCTGTTTCCGGATGCCGATTTCGCCAAAATCGCCGAATCAATGGGCTGCCTCGGAATTACGGTCAACAAGCCCAGTGAACTTTCAAGCGCATTGGATCAGGCTTTTTCTGCGGGGAGGCCGGTGGTCGTCGATGTCAAAACGCACGTTGAAGGTATTGCCCCGCGCGCATGGACACCGTAATACTTGAGAGTGTCACCGATTATCCGCTGACAAGGGTTAAATTCTTCTCTAATAGCGTCAATATGTTATTACACCTAAAAGGCTGGTTTCATATTCTAAAGAATCAGTTCAGGGAACGCGTCATATGAAGAAATATAAGCCAGTCATGAGCTTTGACGAGGCTGCTACTGAGGTTTACGACGATGTCTCAGAACGTGGGAACGAGATGGAGACCGTCGCGTTCCTGGAGCAGCTAGCCCGAGGGGGGCCTGCGCTGGAACTTGCAATCGGCACCGGGCGGATAGCGTTACCGTTAGCCGCCCGGGGAATCCGCGTCGAGGGCATCGATTTCTCGTCTGCGATGATCGCCAAGTTGCGCGCTAAACCGGGTGGTACGCAGATCGCTGTTACGATGGGCAACTTCGCCGACGTTGCGGTCAAAGGCAGGTATCGCTTGATATACTTGGTCTTCAACACGCTGTTCAACCTACTGTCGCAAGACGAGCAGGTCCACTGCTTTAGAAATGTCGCCGACCATCTTACCGACGACGGTTGCTTTGTGGTAGAGGCCTTTGTGCCCGCGTTTCTCCATCGTTTGCACAACAATCAATACGTGGACGCGGAAGCTATCGGGGTCGATGAAGTCCGGCTCGATGTGCTGCGCCATGACATGGCGAGGCAGATGATAGAGGAGAGCCACGTGTCTCTTTCTTCCGCGGGGATACGCTTGAACCCAGTCGTTCAGCGATACGCCTGGCCCAGTGAGCTGGATCTCATGGCGCGCATCGCCGGGCTGCGTTTGAAGCAGCGTTGGGCTGGCTGGAGGCAAGAACGATTCACATCTACTAGTAGCAACTGCGTATCGGTCTATGGGCGCTGAGAAGGCTTATGTCTATTTATTTTAAGAACCTAAGACCCCCCTCGGTCCCCCCGCAAGCAGGGGGAGGGGGGCAAGCGGAGGGAAAAGAACCGTGTGGATATTTGGGACTGAGGGGGTAGGGGAGGGCGATTTTACGTTAATTCAGAGCTCCCTATCTACTCATTGCATTAATATTTTGAGGCGCATGCGGAAAGGAAGTGGAAGACACCAAGAGCGGAAAAGGTGAAATGGGTTTATTAGCGCAGTCGAGCTAGGAAACCTGACTTACGGGAGGCATAAAAAAGAGAGCAGAACGCTACGAGCGACCGAGTTTTTGTCAGGGCAGCCACAAGGGTTGCCCCTACGGTTTCTGTTGCACGATTTCTTTACATAAGCGTATTTTGAAAGCAGGAGGTCTATCATGCGGGATTACCCGTATCCGAGGGCTGAGGGTGTGAGAAGCATTGCACTCGGAATCATTTTCAGCCTTCTGACTTGTGGGATTTACTCTCTGTATTGGGAGTACAAACAGATGGAAACGCTCAACGGATGGTTAGGACGGACCGATTATCGTTTTGGGCTTTGGTTACTCCTCTGCATCTTAACATGTGGTATCTTTGCCATTTACTACGAATACAAGATGGCGGTAGGAATCAACGAAATTCAAGCTAACAACGGTTTGACCGTGAGCAATCACTTAGCGGTGACCTGTGTCTTGCTCGCAATTTTTGGTATTGGTATAGCGTCTCTTGCAATCCAGCAGTGGGAAATCAACAGATTCTACCATGTGCGCGAAGACGTTTAATCACATACATCTTGCACGTATTTTCCTTATTGGACTTGCCCTTGTCAGCGTATACACGGCATGGTCAGATATATTGCCTGACAAGATGACGCTCATTCCGTGTCCATTTCGCCTCATCACGGGTATATCGTGTCCCGGTTGTGGCATGACTCGCGCCTGTGTCTCTCTCGTACAGGGTAAATTCGCCGCAGCTTGGCACTATCATCCGTTTGTGTTTTTTGTTGTTCCGCTAGCCCTTGGTATCTCATGTGCTCCGATCTGGCTCCGAGATATTTGGCTAAAACTCTCCGCTCCTATCCGAAACTGTCTCGCGGGGATTGGAATCATCCTTGTTCTAGGCCTCTGGATTTATCGCTTAACCTATCCGTCCCTATAATGAGCAGTAGATTGGCTGCTCCTAGTGTAGAAATTGGGATTCTTATGATAGACTGAACAGTAGCAATTGTCCCGTGCTATCTTCTTGGTTCGATGATTCGTGCCTCGACGGCTGAGGTGTTACGGAATCTCTACAAGCGTTTAGCCGCTCCGTGTGTCCCCCGGCGAGGGTTCTGAGATTTATTGCAGCGTTAAGGTTTCTGTCTTGCGTATGACTACACGCACCACAGCTGTATTCTTCCATTGCAAGACTAACCTATTCCATTATATTTATCGGGAAAAATCAACAAAAATTAACCCATTGGACCCAAGCATAAATGCTTGGGCTTGCCTAGATGTTGTCATCATGTAGTATTTCACGAATCTATCGAAAGGAGACAGACTGATGTTGATAGCAATGACGCAACAGCAAGAGAAGGACTTTGAGGAAAAGGGATACATTATCCTCGAAGATTTCTTGACCCAAGCGGAGCTAGACCGATTACTGTCGGCTGTTGACGAGGTGAAAGTTAGGGTCCGTCGTGCTGAGGGCAGTGAGCCCAATGCCCCCTTCACTATCCGCAATGCGTTAGCCCATCACGAGGCGTTCCTTGATCTGATTGACCATCCCAGAATGCTGCCGTTGGTCGTTGACGCCATCGGTTGGAACATTCAGATTCGTACCACGCACCTCGACTATCGCCCACCTTACCCAAAGGACCTGGAGCCCGGCGAAATTGGCGTCGGTGACGGGGACGACCAGAAGGCTGGGTACAACAACCTCGGCTGGCACCCGGATCTGTCAGGCAAAGAGCTCTTTGAAGGCCCGTCGCTGGACGGACGGTTGCCCTTTATGGAGATCAAGGTGTTCTATGCCTTCTCTGATTTGAGTGAATCTAATTCCGGCAATCTTTGGTTGATGCCGGGTAGCCACAAGCGCACCCTACAAGAGCTACGCGAAGTGAAAGGTAAACTCGATCTCTCGGAGGCGGTTGAGCTCAGGTTGAAGCCGGGGGCTGCGGTCCTGTGGCGTACAGCGACTTGGCACTGTGTTGGGCCGAATCTATCGGACAAAACCCGCAAGATTATGCACGTCGGCTACCACTACCGGTGGCTCCGTCCGACGGACTACATTCAGCAGTCACCGGAATTAATCGCTAACAGTTCGCCAATACGGCAGCAATTACTCGGCGCATTGGCGACGGGGGACCATCCGCTGGGTGCTTCTCCTGATTTTCAGCCTCACTCTCAATACTGGATTACAAAGAATTCGGACGATGTTCCGTTGAGGGCTTGGGCGGAAGCACACGGAAAATAGAAACGCTGCCCTGCGATGACGGGTCGATATGCAGCGCGGATGGGTAAAAGCAGAAAGAGGGGAGATATGAGTCTCGAACCGATGGATCACGACACCCAAACAGCCAACGACATCGTCCGAGAAAACCGTCTGCCGGGGAATCTGCCAACCGAGTGGGACATAAACGGTTGGGGCGATTCGACCATTCAAGGCTTCGGTCATGATATCAGCATCAATCGCGGTGAGACAATCTTCTTCAAGATCAAAACTGATTCGACGGACTATCGGATAGACATCTATCGAATGGGATACTACGGTGGAATGGGTGCCCGTCGCGTTGACACCATTGAGCCGTCGGTTAAACTTCCCCAATTTCAGCCGGAAGGTCTGAGGGACGCTGTCACTCACCTTTACGATTGCGGCAACTGGGCCGTTTCAGCGTCTTGGCAAGTGCCCTCAGACGCGACGTCGGGAATCTATTTTGCGCGTTTGGTACGACAGGATTCGGGCCCTGTAGGTTGGCGGGCGGACAACAGTCGAGAAATCCCAGAGGCAAGCCCTCCTGCTTCGTCACATGCCTACGGGGCGTTGGGCCACGGTCGGCTTGCCAATGCACTGCGTGAACCGCGAGCAAGCCACATCTATTTCGTTGTGAGGCACGATGACAGCCACTCTGATATTATCTTCCAAACTTCTGATACCACTTGGCAGGCTTACAATCGCTACGGTGGTTACTGTACCTACGGTCGGCTTGATCCAGACTACCCGCGTGCGCTCGGCGTCCCTCCTCGTGCCTACAAGGTGAGCTACAACCGCCCGTTCAACACACGCCACTTTCGGGCGGTCAACATGGTTTTCAATGCCGAATATCCTTTTGTCCGTTGGCTTGAGTCCAATGGCTACGATGTCACCTACTCCACCGGTGTCGATAGCGATCGGCGCGGCGAGGAGATTCGCAAACACCGCTTATTCCTGTCGGTCGGCCACGACGAATATTGGTCTCTTGATCAAAGGCGGCATGTCGAGGCGGCGCGCGATGGGGGCGTTCACCTTGCCTTTTTCAGCGGTAACGAAGTATTCTGGAAAACCCGCTGGGAAGCTTCCATTGATGGAGAACAGGTTCCTCATCGGACGTTGGTAACCTACAAGGAAACGCATGATAACGCCAAGATCGACCCCATCGCTGACGTTTGGACTGGGACATGGCGGGACTCACGACTTTTCAATCCGGAGGGGCCGCGGCCGGAAAACGCCCTAACCGGGACCATCTTCACGGTGAACGCATGGCGCAATGACCCGCTCATCGTGCCGGCCAAATACGCCGCCCTGCGATTCTGGCGTAACACAGAGGTCGCTAGACTCAAGTCAAGTGAAAGTGCCGTTTTACTGAAGGGCCTACTTGGTCATGAGTGGGACGAAGATTTGGACAACGGGTTTCGCCCCCCCGGTTTATTTCACCTATCGGAGACGACCATTGACAACGTTCCCTACATTCAGGACCACGGCTCGGTCTATGATTCAGGCACCGCGACTCACCACTTAACACTCTATCGTCACGAGCCCCCCAAGTTGGGCCAACAAGCTTCAAATAAAGGGAGTGGAAGTCCCCGCGGTGCGCTGGTCTTTGGTGCAGGCACAGTACAGTGGTCTTGGGGCTTAGATGCACACCACGATACCGAGACTGGTATACCGCCGGAGCGTGCAAATCCCAGCTCTACCCGGGTAGGTGTCGATCCGAACGGTCCGGATAGAAACATTCAACAAGCAACCGTCAATCTATTTGCGGACATGGGTGTTCAACCTCAGACGCTACAGGAGGATTTGACGCCGGCGAGCGCGTCCACCGATGATCAACCTCCAACTTCAACGGTACTGGTTCCCTCCGATGGTGCGACGCTGCCTCTGGGAATTTTGGTAATTAGTGGGACCGCTCAAGATGCGGCCGGTCAAGTCGCCGCGGTCGAAGTATCCGTTGATAACGGTGTCAATTGGCATCCGGCAAGTGGATGCCAGACTTGGAGCTATGAATGGCTGCCGACACAGCAGGGAGCCGTTACCATCTTAAGTCGAGCTGTCGACGACAGTGGCAACTTAGAAAGCCCGGTATCAGGCGTGACGGTCACAATTCATTCGGTCCAGTAGATGCCGATTCTCGTTTCGCGGGGCTCGTAACGATGCCCCTATGACGGGCTGATTGCCATTTACATCGATAAAAAAAGGAAGATTGCTATGAAGATTTTGCCTCAAGAGAACGCTCAACAATGGATTGAAAGCTGGAAACGTGCATCGGTTGCCTTAAAAGCTGTGAAACGTCAAGAACTCCGTACCTATAATCTCGCCCAAAACCAAGCGGTTGTGGACGGGATGTTACAATGGACTTTTGAACACCGGGCGTTGCGATTGAATAGTGGGTTGGTTAAACAACAGTGCCTCTTTATGAAGATGGGGTCATCATAAGCAATTGAAGGGTGTTCATAATTATTGTCTGAATCGGGAGGATACCCACACCGTCGCGCGAGGGTCCGGGTGTTTTCAACCCACCGTGAATATTGCGCTCCCTTTTCTGGTGTTGGCATTGAGCGTTCAACGGCTTAACTCTTAATATCATTGAACAATTAACACCTCTCTGTAAATTAAAGGAGGCACCTGAGATTGTAGGGCGGTTGTCCCATCTCGTAGAAGAAACTTGATCTTTACTTTGAATCTCAAGCCGAATATCTTGTGAGGATTGTTTGCTAGTGGTTCAGCGGCATGAATCCTATATGAACATTTACTTGCCGAAATTGGAAAAAGGAGAAAAAAGATGCCGATGCTCAACATTGGATCGACCAAGCAGCTCTTCTTTGATGATTACCTGATTGAGAGCTTGGTCAATGCAAAACAAGGACTGAACCCCGCAGTCAAGGTGGATGACAATCCCGTCCTCCGGCCGGAGCGTCCGTGGGAGGGAAACTTCATGAGGCCCATCAAGGTGATTTTTGACCCAATCGATCGGATCTTCAAGATGTGGTATTCCTCCTCAACCATCACCGTACGCCTTGAAAATGGGGAGCCGGTTCCGGGTGGACCCGCGGGGCTTGTCTTGGACAGCCGGGGCAATGTGATGTGCTTGGCGACCTCTCAGGATGGGATTCACTGGGAGCGGCCATCGCTGGGACTCGTCCAGTTCGACGGCTCAACGGACAACAACATCCTCCCCGAAAGAGAGGGTCTACCCACCGCCCCAGCCTTTCAAGACCTGCACGAGAAAGATCCCGCCAAACGATACAAGGCATTGCAGATGATCGGTAGCACGCAGACACGGGGGATGCAATACGATCTCTTCTATTCTCCGGATGCCCTTAACTGGACTCCCTACGCAGGCAACCCAGTCATTGATACCGGCCAGGAGTTGGGACGCTGGGCGGGTCGTTTCCAAGGCTGGGACCCGATACGGGAAACGTACTACGTCACTATGGAAGCCAGCCACCACTGGCGGGGCCCTTACGGCAAACGGCTTATCGGCAGGGCAGAGAGTCCAGACATGATTCACTGGAGCGAGCCGGAGATTATTCTTGTGCCGGACGAGAACGACTTTCCTGACACCGAGTTCTACAGTCTGCCGATCATAGCCTACGAGGGTATCTATGTCGGGTTGCTGTGGATCTTCCGCACCACGAACGTGACCCATCATCCAGAGATTATCTTCAGTCGAGATGGATTCCACTTTCAACGGAACTATCGAGAGCCTTTCATCCCACGCGGCGGTTCGCGGGCGGAGTTCGACTCCAGCAGCGTTTACGCTGAAGCCCTCATCGTTCACGGAGATCATATCTTCACCTATTACATCGGTACGAACAGCCGATCGCCTGAAATTGCTTTAGAGTTGGGCGACAAGTCCGCGGAGGGCATTGGACTGGCAATCTCACGTCTGGATGGGTTTGTATCTCTGGACAGTGGGAAGGGTTGGGTGGTTAAGGATAGGTCTGAGGAGGAGCTGCGACACATTTATGCCGAGCGGCAAATTTTCCAGGAGCCTGAATCCTTCGGTCAGATGACGACCCGCCCGTTCGGGTTCTCCGGATCGCATCTGTATCTGAACACAAGCATGGCACCGATTGCTGCGGGACCGGGGCCCGGCGAGGTAAAGGTAGAAATTTTAAGGGCGAATCATAAGAAGTTGCCCGGATTTAGCTTCAACGACGCGGACCCAATCACGCAATCCGGCATCGCGCACGTTGTCTCGTGGAATGGCAATTCCGACGTGAGCACGCTGGCGGGCAAGCCGATAAAGCTGCGTTTCTACTTCAAAAACGCTAAGCTCTACTCTTTTCAATTCAAGTAACGCAGCTTAATGCTCCCGATCCGATTTACTGACGCGAAGGTTTCTATGGCACACCCCGTTAGGTAGTGTTCAACAATCCAAAGAGATTAGGTAATAGCGCACTATAAAATTGACAAAAGACCAGTTCGGTGAACATGCCTCGCAACGCCCGAGGAAGCGGGTGGCGACAGTGAATCCCAGAAGAATCGGCACGCTCCGCCGTACCGACACCCCTCTCTAAGAACCCTAAGACCCTACCCCCCTAGCCCCCGGCGGGGGGAAGGGGGGGACGACATACGCCGTATGCCTACCACTACCTTAAAGAGGCGCAATGAATTACGTTATTACAAACTCAAACGCGTAACTCCTAACGTAGATTCTGTTGACATTTGATAAATTGAACCGATCCCCATTCCGAACGTTTTCAATGTGTCGGTCGATTTTCCAAAACCGACAATACCGAGCACATTGCACTATGGAATACCAGACACTATGGGGCGATTATCCTGGGTCAATACGCCCAGCTTGACTCTACCCATGGGATTTACTCCCTTTCTTGCTCATTCGCGTCTCCGCTTTTTTAGTACAAAAATAATGATAACAATCAGGACGATGGCAATCCACCAATTATGTGTAACCCAACTCCAAAAGATGTTGAACGCAATCCAGGCTAAAACCTCAATTGCGAGAATAATCGCTGCTTTATTCCACGGAAATTCCGCGTACCGTTCACGATATTTGACGGATAGCCACCACGAGACTCCCGCTGTCCCCAGTACAACAACTAAAAATAGAAAATTCACCAATGATTGGGCTGCGCCTAAAATCGCTTCCATTTAGAATAATCCTCCTTCACCATATACATTGAACATAGCCGAATTTGTGAGAAATCAAGGAATCGGATTCGACTAGGACCGAGTTTTCTGAAAAGACTTATATTGAGTTTTTTTGCATGTTCCAGACTTGATTGTAACGTTATTGCCATTCTTCGGTAGTTCACCGAATCCGGCTCGGATGACTGTAGACAGTCATGCCTTTGCCGCGCATAAACCCAATCAGCGTGACTTCCCCCTCCTGCGCCAATTCAACAGCAAGACTTGATGCCGCAGAAACAGCTACAATCACCGGTATGCGGGCGAATAAGGCTTTTTGAATAATCTCGAAGCTAGCGCGTCCACTCACCATCAAAATGTGTCGATCTAAAGGAAGTTTCTCAACTAGTAGTGCCTGTCCAATCACCTTGTCTACTGCATTGTGTCGCCCGACATCTTCGCGTATGATTTGCAGTTCACCCTGATCATCAAATAATCCGGCGGCGTGCAAGCCGCCGGTTGCTTCAAAAATAGATTGCGTCGATCGCAGCCTATTGTTGAGCAGGTATAAGATATCCGAATCTATCCGAATTTTCGATGTTATAGGTGGAATCTCCTGTTTAACCGATTCGATAGTCATTTTGCCGCACAACCCGCAACTAGCATTCGCGTGGAAGTTCCGTTGCCACCCTTCCTGTTCTTCGAGGATCTGCCCATTTGTCAGATGAACGTTTATGATATTTTGTAGATTCGGACTTTCGATATCCTCGGCCTCACAGTAGGCGATTGTTCCGATGTCATCGGACGATGTTATCAGTCCTTCGGTGTAAAGAAATCCTGCAGCCAGATCAAAGTCATGCCCTGGCGTTCGCATCACAACGATCAGACTCTGCCCATCTACCCGAATTTCGAGCGGTTCCTCGACTACGAGCGAGTCCTTAACCGGGGATGGTTGGGCATTACGCCAGCGTATAACCTGTTTTGTCACTATTGATTTCATAACGAATTGGAAAGCCGAAAGGTTAGGGAGCCGATTCATCTCACGCAAAAATAAGGATAACACGCCCCAACACCAATAATTTGAGAATACTAACCGATTTTTGATATTGTATCATAGCCCTAGTGCCACGTATAGAGAAAAACACCTTGACAAAACAGTGGGAAATCAGCGAAAATTCTGTATTGTGATTGTCCGCAAGAAATTCCTCGAGAAAGTTAATATCATTAACCAAAGGCTTGCTAGTAACATAGCTTGGAGGGATGAATGATCCGGCTCGGAATTGTTGATTTTGATACGTCTCATGTGGTTGAATTCACACGACGGCTTAACCATATTGATATAGGTGAGGAGCAGTGGGTAGAGGGGGCCAAAGTTGTCGTTGGTTGTCCGGGAGAATCGTTACTATCGCCTGAACGCATCCCCGGCTATATAAAGCAAATGCAGGAGTACGACGTACCGTTGATAGACACACCGGAGGAGATGATTGGACAGATCGATGCGGTGCTGATTGAGTCGGTCGAAGGCAGTTTCCACTATAAACGGACGGTGCCGTTTCTGGAAGCAGGATTGCCTGTATTTGTGGATAAGCCCTTTACTTGTGACTTAGCGCAGGCACAGGCTTTAGCAGCACTCGCCCAATCAAAAAATGTCCCAATTTTCACCTCTTCATCGTTGCGCTATGGTCTAGAAGTTGTAGAATTAAAGAATAAAGAGAACGAAACTGGCAAGATTATCGGTGTGGAAGTTTGCTCACCGGCACCGCTGCATCCGCGCAATCCGGGGCTATTTCATTATGGACTTCACGGCGTAGAGACCTTATACGCCCTGATGGGTCCCGGGTGTGAATCGGTTTGGTCGGTCTCAAACGCTGACGCGGATGTCGTAACCGGAAGTTGGAGGGATGGACGAATCGGGACACTGCGCGGCATCCGAAAAGGAACACAAGGTTACGGTTTCACCGCATATTGCGAAAAATCCATCGTCCGAACTTCGATAAATGCAAGTTATATCTACCGTGAACTGCTCAAACAGATTGTCCGGATGTTTGAGACCGGAAAGCCGCCGATCGACATCTCCGAAAGTATAGAAATCGTTGCCTTCATTGAAGCGGCGGGCAAATCGGCCGTAAACGATGGGGTAAAAACGACGTTGGCATATACTTTAGAATGAGCCTCTCTAAGAAGGTTGAGAGGAAAAGAGCTTGAAGATATAGGTGAAGGTTGTCATGGCACAAATTAAATTGGGTTTTATCGGTTGTGGGTCACATTCGACCCAGAATCTTCAACCGTGTGTTCGGCTGATCTCCGAAATTGATTTTGTTGCGACATGCGATATGTTAGCCGCGAAGGCTGAGAGCAACGCTAAACGCTTTGGTGCCAAACAGTGGTATACAGATTACCGGGCGATGATTGAGACAGAAGAACTGGATGTCGTTGCGATTGTTGGGCACCCCAAAATCATGCACACCGATATGGCGATTACTTGTATGGAATTAGGAAAACACGTTTTCATTGAAAAGCCCCCTGCAATCAATGTAGAAGATGCTGAACGGCTCTCCGAAACCTCGGCAAGAACGGGAAAATTTGGCATGGTTGCGACGATGTGGCGCCATGCGCCGGCACACCGGATGGCGCGGCGAATTATCACGCAAGCGGAATTTGGGGAGCCCCTTCTATTTGAAGGGCACTACCTAGCCCCAAGTCCGAGAGGGGCCCATGAAACGCTGGAGTGGGCGTACCTACTGGATCAGGGTGTTCATATTGTGGATTGCATGCGGTATCTGGTGGGCGACGTGACAAAGCTTCGCGCTTTTGAGCATTTCGGCGCGGACGGACGAATGGCGTTTGCAGTCTCTCTACAGTTTGACAATGGAGCGGTCGGCACGCTGAATATGGTTGCGGGGGCACCCACCCTGGAAACATCGGTGATGGTCGCTGGCGACGGCGGCCATGTAATCCAGGTGCACAACATGCAGCGGGTTCAGTATCTCAAGCCAGATGCGTGGCAGGGCGTCGGTGGTTATCAGGATTTCCCGACGCTGGAATGGAATCAAGGAACTCACTATCGTGGTTACGGACGTCACGGCTACCTCGAAGAACTGGAGCATTTTGCTCGGTCAATCCTTGCTGGCCGGCAACCTCGGGCGAGCCTTGCTGACGCTTGCGAGGTGATGCGAATCTGCCAAGCGATTGCTGATAGCCACGAACAGAGTGCTTCAGTTGAAATTAAAAGAGGTTAAATAGGAAGGGGGTTCAACCGTGCCACAGATTAATGTTACGACCAAACCCAACGGTGCGGGGCGCAGTTGGTTGGAAGTGGGACGTTATGAGACAGACTCGTTCGGGCGCAAACAGTGGCTTAAGCAGAATGTCCCGCATCAGGATCGACGGTTGACAACAGATCGGCAATATTCGGATCGGGGCGAGACCGTCGACTGGATTATATTGGTGCCGGATAATTACCCTCTGACCATCGTCAAAGTCAATTATGACCGTCTGAACCCTAGGCAATTCGAGATTATCTGGGAACCGGATGGTGGGATGTCCGAGTCCAGCCGCGAAAATAAAATAAAACGTGTATTTGAACTAACGTCAGGGAACGAAGAATTGACCAGTTTACTGAAAGAATTGCTGGCTGAAAAGGAGAGTTCATGAGTTCGTTAAATGCTGTTGTTACTAGAGAACAACTTTGCGAAAAAATGGGACAACTGCCGCGGGTCGATATTGGGCATTTCCCCACGCCCTTGGAGGAGTGTCCGCGCCTATCAGAGGCCTTGGGCGGTCCCCGCATTCTCATCAAACGTGAAGACTGTTCAGGCCTTGCGTTTGGGGGGAACAAGGTGCGCCAATTGACCTTCACAATCGGTGATGGGGTCCATCAAGGAGCGGACACAATCATTCAAGGTGCTGCCTCACAATCGAACCATTGTCGGCAAGCTGCCGCCGCTTCGGCAAAGTTGGGTTTGAAGTGCTACCTCCGGCTCTCTCGTGACAACAAAAGCGTGAGGCAGGGAAATGTATTGCTAGACGATTTGGCTGGTGCGGATGTTGAATTTGTCGATGCGCCTATGGGCCCCGAACTCGACGCGATTAAATATGCCCTCGCCGAAGAACTGAAGGAGCAGGGACTTAAGCCCTATGTCCTTGCCGCCCCCAGGTCGACGGCTCTTGCCGCGGTTGCCTTTTCGTGGTGCATCGCTGAAATCCACGAACAACAAGAAGCAATGGGAATCGATGCCGACTGGATTTACGCGGCTTCGGCGGGCGGAACGCAGGGAGGCTTGATTCTCGGAACAAAGGCCCTGGGGATGAAACTGAAACCCTTTGGAATTGCACCAATCGGTTGGGCGGATCGAGCAGGGCGCATTCAAAACGCTGCAAACGATGCCGCAGCGATTTTGGGGCTTAACCTTGCTATCAACGATGACGATGTGCGTAACTCCGACGCTTATGTGGGGAAAGATTACGGCAGCCTGACGCCAGAGTGTGTTGATGCTCTGAAACTGATGGCGCGAACCGAGGGCATCTTCCTTGATCCTTCCTACACTAGCAAAGCGTTATCAGGGTTGATTGATCACATCCGGAAGGGACGGATTTCCTCGGATGAGACGGTAATTTTCGTGCATACCGGCGGCACACCGGCACTGTTCGCGTACAATGAGGAGTTGACCTAGCGAAGGATGTGCCCATCAATTTGACTCGGCTCGACAGTGCGCCCGAACTGATTTAAAACAGTTGGAAACAAATCAACAGTGCGGATAAACTCTGTTTCGATGGAGAGATTGATCGCAAGTGGCACAAACATCTGTTCCGCATTGAGGGCCCCGTGAGTCGCGTGATGTTCAGGATATTCATAGCGGGCGCGTAAGTCGTATCCGGGGTCGGCACTAAGCACCAAATCACCTGTTCGGTCTCCTTGAAAAATCTGCCAGAGTTGAACCAGTCCATCCGGATAATCAGAATCGTAGGTTTGAATGAGAGCATCACGGGCGGACAGATTCTGATAGCAGACTCCGTACCCCAACGGATCGGTGCCCTGAAATTGATACGAAAACAGTTCATCTTGGCAGGTGATTTTTCCGCTTCCCCTCCTGTTCTGTACGATGATGCCTCCCTCCTCACTTTGCCCTGCAACAAGAGCAAGCCCTTCAATTTCTAACAGCGATTGGATGACTCCCCTCCGGCTCAGTTGTTCAAAGAAGAGGCGTTCACCCCAACCTTTTTTCGGCTTCGCGATAGACCTGTTCTTCCCCCCATTATCACTTGCGTCTCCCTTAAAATAGAGATGTGTCATCCCGTTCCCCGAAACCATGCTGGCAGATTGAGTCCGTCGTCTCCAGAGCAGTGGATAGTGGAGACACCGCTCCCCTATATTATCCAAGTGGTGTGGGAGGTCAATATGCGTGTGTGTATTGCTCATGCCGTGGTCGCTTATTATCATAATCAGGGTATTGTCGAATTCTTTTGAGGCCTGCAAGATGCGGCAGACCTTACCAATGGTTCTGTCCACCTCTCGATAGGTGTCCATGACATGGGGTGATCGCGTATGTGATAGATGTGAAAAAGTGTCCACTGCGGGGAAGAGACACATCACAAATTCGGCGTCCCCTTTAACAGCCTTCACCAACTTTCGAGCGGCGATGGCATTCACAAACCGCCACCGCTCAGAAAAGTGAGCATAGGTGTATGCTAGCGGTTTAACCCAACGGGTTAAGTCGCTCGACGGTGGGCAGCCGCGCGTCAATAGATTATAGATATTATTCACAGGTGAGAAGCGATCGAATAGGGTTGGACTGTTCGGTAGGTCTGTTGAAAAAGAAAGTGCCTCCATTCCCATGTAGCTACATATCCCCGGACTGCGGAATCGGTGCGGGTTTTGGAATTGCTTTTTAGATAGCCAACGGATACCGGGGATATTCGCGGGCCCTGGGAACCGTCCCATAAAAAATGGAATGAAGGCAGGACCCGTTGTCGATGGAAACGCGGTAACAGCTTTTTTGAACACGCCGCGATCTATCACATACTTTTTGATATTTGGGAGGGCACCCTCCTCGATTAAATCCTTAAAGACCTGATAGGGTGAACCATCAACTAAGATGAAGATGAACCGCGTCCAGGGAGGCTTGGAAGTCATTGTAAAAACTTTGTAAGGTTGAAGGTGTGAGTCGTGGTCCGCCTTTTGACAAATATACCGATCACAGGGATCACAATCAGGGCGATAAGCATGACAATTAAGTACCGGTTTGAAATAGGATAGAGATACCCGATCAACGCGATGAGGTAATAACGTATAAATCGTCCGATGAAGACAGCTAGCAGATACTTTGGCACATTATATCGGATAAGGATGGCTGCGAGTCGAAAGGGTTCAAAAGGGATAGGCATGACTCCTGTAAAGATAAGACAAGCCAACGCTGCGCGCTGAAAAAAGCGAGCAAATCGCTGAAAAATTCGGTTTGTTTCGACCTGTTGCTGAAGCGTTGTTTTTGAAAAGAGCCAAGCGATAACGTAATACTCGGCGAGTGCGGCAAGGCAATTCGCAACCGCTCCTACAAACGCCACACTCCCCGGGTGAAAAACCTTACCTAGCGCGATCACATACGGCGGAGTAGGTAAGGGTATCAGTGTACAAGCGAAGCTCATATAAGCAAAATACCCCACTAACTGGCTATAGCGACTACCTGTTAAGATTGGGTATCCGAGCCCGATTGCTAGACCAATTCCCACGCCTGTAAGTTTCCACTTATGTTTTTGATAGAGGTTTTCGCGCTTGGTTGCTTGGGTCATAGATTGGTATTGACTTTTGGTGCGAGTTGGTGAGGCTGTCGTTTCCACATCATTCAACAGTTCATGAGTTCATTGTACCGTCCCCCTCCCCGCGCAAGCGGCGGGAAGGGGTTACGGCATACGCCGTATACCTACTACTGTCCGTTTCACTTAAGGTCTTTGATCCGAGAGTGTATCAACAGTTGCAGACTCGCACCATTGGTTATTATATCACAACGATACAATTAATCAACACCTTTTGCGATTTGAACAGTAAGTGCCTATGAAGCGGCTCGACTGTATTGGATTTGCGTGATTAAAAAAAATCGAACTTTTTATCTTATCGTTTGTCTAATCATGACGAAAATCGTTTCAGCAAATACCCGATATGTCGCGCGGCACGCCGGGCTCATTCAGCCTAGAACCGTAGCGCAATGGTGTTGGTATACTCGGGATTCAAAGTAATCTGAATCAGGATTTTCGGGATTTAAGGATTCACAGGATGAGATGGACTCACGTTCACATCATTATTGTCTGAATCGCAGATTAACCAGATGATTCGGATTGCGCGGAGTCTCGCCCGAAAATACCCTATATGTTGCGCGACACGCCGGGCTCATTCAACCTAGAACCGTAGCGCAATGGTGTTGGTATACTCGGGATTTAAGGATTCACAGGATGGGATGGACTCACGTTCACATCTAAACGACGAGATAGGGCTGAGACAGGGGCCTCTGTATTACCTGAATCACGGATTAAACGGAGGACACGGAAAACACGGATTGAGCACCCTCCGGGACATCTAAGAACCGGTACGAATCCGCGAGATAGGACGCGGCAGGGGCTGAACTGCCACACAGGATTTTCGGGATTTAAGGATTCACAGGATGAGATGGACTCACGTTCACATCTAAACGACGAGATAGGGCTGAGGCAGGGGCCTCTGTATTACCTGAATCACGGATTAAACGGAGGACACGGAAAACACGGATTGGGAACCCTCCGGGACATCTAAGAACCGGTACGAATCCGCGAGATAGGACGCGGCAGGGGCTGAACTGCCACACAGGATTTTCGGGATTTAAGGATTCACAGGATGAGATGGACTCACGTTCACATCTAAACGACGAGATAGGGCTGAGGCAGGGGCCTCTGTATTACCTGAATCACGGATTAAACGGAGGACACGGAAAACACGGATTGGGAACCCTCCGGGACATCTAAGAACCGGTACGAATCCGCGAGATAGGACGCGGCAGGGGCTGAACTGCCACACAGTTGGACAGAGATTGCAATGCTGCGTTGGGGCATCACCTCTCTCAGGAGAGGCTGTAATGCCGTGTTGGCACGACTCACCTCAGTGACAGAGCAATTCAACACCCTATCGGAAACGAATAGCAATCCCCGCCTTTTAGGGGTGGAAGTATGTCAAGAATTAGAAAAGGAGACGTTGGAAGCCGGGGCCACAGAGAGGTAGTATCAGATGCGTGGCGGTTTGGGCGGATAGCCTACGAGCCTATGCACCAAACGTTTGAAATCCGCAATTTACATTCAAATGCTGTACCTATTGCTTGCAAACAATTTGAATATCCTAAACTCACATTAAGGAGATAACATGATACGAAGATTTAGCAGTTCAGCAAACACATTTTTGTATATTGCTCTTGTCCTTATGGGTAGCGTTTTTGTCGGGGCGGAAAAACACGAACCCGCAGCTCAAATGGAATGGCACCAATGGCGAGGGGCAAATCGGGATGGAATCTCTCTCGAAACGGGTATACTCAAGAGATGGTCAGAGACAGGGCCACAAGAGTTGTGGCGGCTGCCACTTGGCGACGGTTTTTCAGGGATCTCAATTGCGAATGGACGCGCTTATACTATGTTCGCCAAAGGGGAGGACGAAGTTGTAGTGTGTCTGGATGCCGAAACGGGAGAAGAGCTTTGGCGACATCTTAATGATTGGTTTTACGAAGAACGTCAGGGCGGAAATGGCCCGCGCTCAACGCCGACGATTGATGGGAATACAGTTTATGTCCTGAGTGCTTTTGGTCGATTGCTGGCACTTGACGTAAACACGGGAAAACAACTCTGGGATGTTGATTTCACGAAAGCGTTTTCAAGTTCAATGCCGCGCTGGGGCTTCTCGACATCGCCCGTCGTTGATGACAACCGTTTGCTCGTTGAGGTCGGCGGCGCAAACGACAACACCATTGTCGCCTTTAACAAAGGAACCGGAGAGCGTATTTGGGGGGTGGCGACTTCTCCTTCCAGCTACTCTTCCCCAATTCTTGTGACCGTCAACGATGTCCGGCAGGCACTCTTTTTCGCACGGGATGAACTTCTCGCCGTTTCACCCGAAGATGGAAGCGTGTACTGGCGTTATCCGTGGTATGGTGGGCGCAATAGCGACAATCGTGTGACCCCGGTATTTATCTCACCGGATAAGGTTTTTATTTCGACTCGTACTGGTGATGCCGGGGTTGTTCTACGAATTGTTGGGGGAGGTGCCGATATGCGTGTCGAAGAGGTGTGGCGAAGTCATACGATGATTAATGGTTTTTCTACAACCGTACTGCATGACGGTTATATCTACGGTTTCTCAAACACTATCTTTAAGTGTGTCAACACTGATACAGGCGAGGAAAAGTGGAAGACTCGCGGATTCGGTCAAGGTTCGGTTATCTATGCGGATCACCACCTTATTGTTCTCGGTGAGCACGGGAACCTCGCACTCGTTGAAGCGACCCCGGAAGGGTACCGCGAAGTCGCACAGGCACAAGTCCTTTCTGGACGGTGCTGGACTGTCCCCACGCTGTCTAGTGGTAAACTTTACCTGCGAAACCATCAAGAGATAGTCTGTTTAGATCTAAGAGGCCAAGGAGAATAATTAATAAAAAATACCATCATTCACGTCGCTGAATTATTGCTGGTGTTCGGCATACTTACCACTGCAAACGCGCAATTGCAAAACGGACTGAATGTATCAAGAACGTTCTCTCAAGAGACAAAATGATAAGGCAATTTTTATGAGAAATCAATGGTGTAGCGCGAACTGGCGGCGGATTATCTCCTTATCAATCCTATGTGTCGCCATTTTGGGATTCATCGTATATTTTATTATCATCAAAATGGTGAAGAACGATACGCTTTCCAAATCCTTTCTGTCTCCGCAAAAAGTATCTTCATCTAAGCCAGCTTTCCCTCAACTAGAGCAGGGTTATTCTCTTTACCCACAACTAAAGGATTACGAGGTTATTGCCGAAAATAACCTATTTCGGCCACTCGGTTGGAAGCGGGAGGCTCCACTGCCGCCTACCCCGACAGTCACCCCTGAACCGATTGCCGAAACACCATCCGCTCCCCCGCCGACCTACGCACTAAATTTAACCGGGATTGTAAAAAACGGCGCGGACTGGATTGCTGTTGTCGAAGACCGGAAGCGAAATGAAGGTGTGTTTCTCCGGCACGGGGACATACTGAAGGATGCCCGGGTGCAAGGTATAATGTCTGAACATATCACGCTGACTCGCGGCGAGACGACAGTTCAACTTGCGTTGGGCGAAAGTATTGAATACGGCGTAGATGGACGGGTGCGATTCGACACCGCCGGCATAACAAAAATGCCAGAACCCGTCGATCAAACCAACATATCTTCGGAAACAGAGACGGATAGCGGTGGGGACGGTGAACAAAGTCTTCTTGAACGGATGCGAGAAAGGAGAAGAAAGGAATTGAATCAATGACAAAATCTCTGCAATGGGTATTTAGCCTCAGTTGTTCACTGCTTTTTCTCCTCATAATGCCTATTTTGGCGTTCGGCGAAGACGGGGTTGCGGAAGAAGAAACTGAATCGAAGCGCATCTCCATGCGATTCAAAAACGCTTCGCTCGACCATATTTTGGAATTTGTGGCTGAAGTAACGGGCTACACTATCGTCAAATCGGCAGATTTGGATATGCGGGTCACTATCATCAGTCCGGATGACATGCCGGTGGACGAGGCGTTTTCGGTATTGAATACGACCCTAGCGATCAAAGGATATACTAGCATCATTAATGGACGGAGTGTGAAAATTGTTTTACTGTCAGATGCGAAACTTGAAGCCACGCCGATACAGGTTGGAAGCGACCCGGGGGAGATTAAATCCGAGGATACGATTACCACACAGGTGATGCCGCTCTCTTCGGCGGATGCGACACAACTTGTCAAAGATCTCAAGGATTTTGTGCCACAATACGGTGTGATGACTGCTTATGGTCGAAGCAACACATTAATCATTACTGCATCTTCAGCGAACATCAAAAGGTTAGCTGAAATTGTAAGGGCACTCGACATTTCAATGGCGGACCGGATCAAGCTTGAGGTATTTTCGTTGCAATATGCGGACGCCACCAAGTTAGCCGAGGTTATCACCAAACTGTATGAGAAACCGAAGGATGCCGAAGCCGCAGCAGAACAGGAACGTCAACAGAGGGGACGTCGCGGCGGATTCGGCGATCGAGGTCGATTTGGTAGAGATGGTGGGGGCAGCGAAACCGCAACCGATGAAAGTAGTCCCACAGCGGGCGGCGCGTTACAACTGCTCGGTGAAGTCAAAGCGGTCGCCGATGAAAACACGAACTCGCTAATTGTTTCTGCTAGTCAACCAAACCTGGTAGCGATTCGGAAGCTCGTTTCAGAGCTAGATACGCAACGTTTTTCCGAGCCAGAGACACGCGTGTTTTCCCTGAAACATGGCGATGCGACGGAGATCGCCAATGAACTAAACCAAGCCTTTTCCAGTACCGCCCGCAATATCTTTAGCGGTACTGGGTCTGGTGGATTCGGTGGTAGAGGTAGACGTTTTTTTGAGGAACAGCAGCGGGAGCTCAATAGGCAAAGCGGTGAGGGTGTTTTGGGCTTGCCGGAGTTGACTGCGGTGCCAGATGCCCGAACCAATTCCGTAATAGTAACAACAACCGCGCAGCAAATGGGCGCCGTTGGTAAACTCATTGAACAACTTGACAGAGCCATAGCCGACTTCGCTGAAGACACCCGGATTTTCACCCTCGAACATGCGGATGCAGCAAATGTCTCGGCAGTGCTTAATGAACTGCTGTCTACCGAACTCTTTGAACGCCAAGCAGCAACCCGCACAAATTTCGTTGGGGGTGGATTTGGGGGGGGCGGCTTTGGCGGGGGGTTTGGGGGCAGATCACTATCCACCGGCGCGCTAGGCTCAGGAGCACCAACCGCCGATGCTGCGCGCGGCCTGACAGGCAATGTAAAAATTGTTGCCGATGAGGAGACAAACGCTCTACTGATTACCACGTTTGTCCGAAATTTTCCCGCCGTTGAAAAGCTAGTCAAACAACTCGATGTGCTGCTCCCCCAAGTCCTCATTGAAGCACAAATCATTGAGGTAACGCTCGACGACGACAGTGTGTTTGGGGTGGAGTGGATGTGGGAACAGGGCACAACCCTCAACGATAAAACCTATCAGCAGGATGGAACAACCGATTTTGGGCTGACTGATGAGATTTTCGGCTTGAAACACGGTATCTTGTCTGCCAAGCTCGACGCAATGCTTCACGCCCTAACAAAGGACACAAAGGTCAATATCCTTTCTACACCGCGCGTCATGACCAAAAACAATCAGGAAGCGGTTATCAACGTCGGCCAGGCGGTGCCCTTTCTCGTCAGCACACAGGAGACAGCGACAGGGGGTATCCTCACTAGCACAGACTTTCGGGATGTCGGTGTCATTCTGACTGTCACACCACGCATCAACCGATCTGGAACGGTTTCTCTCGATGTCAATCAACAGATTAACAGCTTGGTTGAATTTACGCTATTCGATGCCCCAATCATCTCGACGCGTGAGGCGTCGGCGTTTGTGACGATTAAGGACAAACAGACGATGGTCATCGGCGGGATGATTAAGGACGACAAGACGGAAACCGTCCACAAGATACCGGTTCTGGGAGCTATTCCGCTGCTGGGTAAGCTGTTTCGGCGAACAGACACGCGGATTGAAAAAACAGAATTGATGGTGTTCATCACGCCGCATGTGGTCTACACCGATGCGGACGCGGATCGGGTGACAGCGGAGCAGAGGGAGAAATTACATCTACAGAATGGCAGAGTGGGTAACTAGCATCAGAGTGAAAATTGAGGGGTGCTCATAATTATTGTCTGAATCACGGATTAAGCAGATGATAACTAATTCAAAGCTATCTGAATCAGGATTTTCGGGATTTAAGGATTCGTAGGATTAAAGGACTCAAATTCATACCTATCAGAATCTGAGCAAGGCGGATAATTAGCGGCTGAATCACTAATTAAACCGATGATAACTAATTCAAAGCTATCTGAATCACGATTTTCGGGATTTAAGGATTCATAGGATTAAAGGACTCAAATTCATACCTATCAGAATCTGAGCAAGGCGGATAATTAGCGGCTGAATCAACAATGAAACCGATGATACCGAATTCAAAGCTATCTGAATCACGATTTTCGGGATTTAAGGATTCATAGGATTAAAGGACTCAAATTCATACCTATCAGAATCTGAGCAAGGCGGATAATTAGCGGCTGAATCACGGATTAAGCAGATGATAACTAATTCAAAGCTATCTGAATCAGGATTTTCGGGATTTAAGGATTCGTAGGATTAAAGGACTCAAATTCATACCTATCAGAATCTGAGCAGGACGGATAATTAGCGGCTGAATCAACAATGAAACCGATTACCAAAAATCAGCGACAGCCAAGAAGCCGGGCACAGCCTTGATTCAGATACTTTCCAAGGCTAACCCCTCCTCAGAGAGGGCACACCTCCGATGACACTCTTGCGATAATTCAATTTATGAGCAACCCTCAAATAATTGCTAACCGATCCCTGGCGGGAATAAGGGGGGCACATCATTCAAAATGACCTTAACGAGCGAACCCTTTAACCCCGCATAATTGATTCAACCTCTGGCAGTACGGCCCCAACCGCTGCCTGATCGACTCTTGCAGCAACCCCGTCATAGCTAGCTGTACGAATCATCTCCGCGAGATTGTTACTAAGTTGTTCAATCGTCCAGCCAATCGAATCGGGGACAGTTGCTCGATCGAGGTGGCGTTGGTCATTTCGACCGGACGGATCGTAATGATAGTGTGGGTCTTTTCGGAAGCAATCGAATCGAAGCAGTTGCACCGCTTTACCATCGACATCGCCGTAGACGCGGACAGAAGGACCGCCATCATCGCCTAAGCTCCGGTTATCAACGTGGAGTTCAACCCCACCGACTTGGAAAACCTTTTCCTGACTCATCGTTAAAATCCCTCCTTACCATTTGAATAGATTATCAACATTATACCATCTTCCGCGAGATAAGGCAATTACCGAAATTTTTCTTGGCACGAAACTGTTTTAGTGATAGAATAGCATCTTGACCTATAACAATCACACATCATTGCCGCTACGATTTCAACCACACGGAGGTTATCTAATGTTAGCTATCGGTATTTTCGCGCCTTACGGAACAGCCCATGACCGCAACATCGCTTTTTGTCACGATACCGATGTCCACCATATCGTTTTGGGTGCCGCTGGCATCGCCGGTGAAGGCTCCGAGGGTATCCCCTCAACTGATGCCCTGAAAGGTCTTGTCGACAAATATGCTGCTGCGGGCATCACTCTCGCCGCACTCACCCCCGCTCGCATTCGTCAGGCTGCCTTCTCTGACCCTGAGGTCCAAAAGGAAGAGGTGGCAATCTTCGGGCAGCTTATCCAAAATATCGGTGAAGCGGGCATCCCCTACGTCCACCTCTATCTCAACGTCGATCGATTAAGTTCGGACACCGAAAGAAAGGGGCTCTGGGGGGGCTTAATCGAGGTCTATAACCAAATCACCCGTATCGCCGAAAGCGCCGGTGTCCGAATCTCCACCCACCACTTCCATGTGCCGGATCGCCTGCTCTGGAATTATGAAACGATGTCCCGGCTCTTGAGCGAAGTGAATAGCCCGGCGAACGGTGTCACGTTCTGCCAAGGGAAATCCCAGATGGCTGGCGACGATTTGGTGAGAGACATCTTGAACTACGGTGACCAGATTTTTATGTTCCACATCCGTGATGTCGTAACGCAAGTTGAAGGGGACATTTCACCGGAGGTTGAAAAACGTCTGGCGGACATGGGCTACCTCGAAGTTGCCTTCGGTACGGGTGAAGTCGATATGGTCGGTTCGATCCGTGCCCTCAAGCAGATTAACTATCAAGGACAGATTTATCCCGAACACTACCCATCCATCGCCGGCGATTCTGCCGCCGGGCTTGCTTGGACGATTGGCTATATTCGGGCTTTAGATCAGGCGGTTGAGGCGTGAGATGGAGATATTGACTCTAGTTTCAAAGCTAAGGAGCGATGGTGATTTAGAACCTGTTTTAAAAAGCAAGGAACGCTCCCAAAGTGCAGTGGATTTGTCAATCCACAGCGATCCGTATAGCAGGGTAGGGGTTGGGTCTCCCAACCTGTTGGGCTTGGAAACTAAGCCCCTACGATTGATCTGACACATGTCCCCGAATATAGTGAGCATGTGCGTCAAATGACAATCACTTCTCGATTAAATGACTTTTCAAACAGGTTCTTAGGGCACCACGGCCGCTTATGGCAAAATATCCTAATATCGTACTGATGGGAATCGATTCCCTTCTTGCGACCCACATGAGTTGTTACGGCTACGACCGGCTCACGACGCCGCACATTGATCGATTTGCTCAGGGCGGAGCACTCTTTGAACGCACCTACAGCGCGCACATCCCGACCACGAGTGCCTATGCGTCAATGCTCACAGGTATGGATGTCTTTAGCACGCAGGTTGTCGCGCTACGACACAAGGGGCCCCTCAGGCCTGAAGTCAAGACCCTCCCTGAAATCCTTCGAGAGGTCGGCTACGAGACAACCTGTGTCGGTTTGAGCGGCAACCCTAGCTCGCGCGGGTTTGATAACTATCTGAGCTATTCAGGTTGGGGGAGTTGGGAAGAGCGGCCCAGCCCGAAAGCGCAGAACCTCAATGAAGTCACAATTCCTGAGCTTGACCGCCTCGTTGAGGGTGGCAAGCCTTTCCTCCTCTTCTTGCGACACATGGATCCGCACTCTCCGTACCTCCCACCGCCCCCATACGATCGGATGTTCTATCACGGCGACGAATGTGATCCGGCAAACAGGTCAATGGAACCAGTAATGGATTTTAAGCCGTTCTGCGACTATTTTGCGCGGTGGATGCCCCCTGGCGTCACAGACAAGGATTACCTTATCGCCCAATATGATGGTGCGATTGCGTATATGGACGCTTGTATCCAAACCATCTTTAACGCCTTGGAAGCACACGGTATCTTCGATGAAACCATCGTTATCGTCAACGGAGATCATGGAGAAACGCTCTACGATCATGAATGCTGGTTTGACCACCATGGGATTTATGATGTCACCCTGCATGTGCCGTTGATTATCCGCTATCCCGGCAAAGTTCCGGCTGGCAAACGGATCAGCGGCTTTAATCAGCATAAAGCACTCTTGCCAACCATCCTCGAATTGGCGGGAATTGAGACGGGTATAGCTTTCGATGGAGTGAGCTTGATGCGGTTAGTCAGAGGAGCCGTCGCTTCCTACGAAAGCGAATTTTACATCACGGAGTGCACCTGGATGCGAAAGCACGGCTGGCGCACCCCAGAATGGAAATTGATTATCTCCTTGGAGCCGGATTTCCATTTCAAACCGCCGGTCGAATTGTACAATCTCATAGAGGATCCTGATGAACATAACAACCTCGCTGAAATATATCCTGACATTGTAGCGGGTCTCGAGACGCGAATGCAGAGATGGATTGCGAAACGAGAAGCGGAAACGGGCTTCAAAAATCCAATTATGACGCAGGATGACTGGCATGGGCATGAGGGAGTAGGGTATTTCAAAACCTCCCAACAGGCGTATGACACCCTACATATTGGCGATCGGGGGGAGGCGGCGAGGCGTCAAGCGGCACTAGAAAGTAAAAGGTGGAACGTAAAATCTTACGGATAACTTTTCACAAACGAAGAATTCTCACCATTTGTATCCATAGAGAGAGGTGTTCCCATGTACCTTACAGAACAACAGCTCAACTTTTTCCACACCTTCGGTTTTATTCACATTCCACAACTTTTCACGCCGGATGAGGTCGCTTGGATTACCGAAGAGTTTGAGCACGTCCTTGATACTTACGGGAAGGGCGATGAACACGACGGTTCAAACCGGACCATGATCGTGCCGACAATCGATCACAGTGAAAAGCTCTGTACTCTGCTTGATGACCCACGCGTTGTCGGTATTGCCTCCGACATTTTGGGGGACGATTTTAACTATGCTTCGGGCGACGGCAACTACTACAGTGGGGATACCGGCTGGCACGCCGATGGCGGATATCCTGAACTCTTCGCGATCAAAATAGCATACTATCTGGATCCACTGCGCCGCGATACCGGCTGTTTGCGCGTTATGCCGGGCAGTCATCGCCCCGATTCCTATTGGCGGGCGGAGAATGTGTCGCCGAGGGATTCTGAAGAGTTATGGGGGCTTCCGCCCTCGGAGGTTCCGGGGAATGTCGCCTTAGAAACGGATCCCGGTGATCTGGCAATCTTCTATCACGATACCCTCCACGCCTCTTTTGGGGGTAGTAAGCGTCGGCGCATGTTTACGATGAATCTGATTAAGCAGGGAGTAACAGAGGAAGGAATTGCGCGCGTGGATGAATACCTCCGCCATCATTGCCCTGTGGCACACGGGTTCAAAATCGGCGGCATGTACACCGACCTGATGCTAGAGACCGCCAGCCCGGAGCGACTTCGTCATTTGGCTCAGTTGCACGAGCGTCACGTACTAGTTCACCCGCATGACACACTGCCACGCCCGCTGCCACGTCTGTAAGGGCTTACGCTATTGATGTCAGCTCGTTGAGGACAAATAGCAATGTCCATCTTTCTCATCGGAATGGATCAGACAACAGGGGCCATCCATTTTAGCGACCGAATTGCATGGATCTGGCGTTCTAGTGCCTACCATAACCTGCTCCTGATTGCGGTGATCGCGGCGGCAATCCTTTTGATTCGGTATGCTGTGCGTCGGGAGTATTGGCGAAATGCTGTCCGTCAGGTCCGCGTGCGTCGGCTGGCGATGATCTCCTTTGCTATCCTATCGGTCTATACCCTGATTGGATTCCTTGATAGCATCCGTTGGAATGATCCGGTGTTCAACTCGGATGGAAAACTGGTTCGTAACGAAGCGGGCCAACTAATCTATTCCCCGCGAAGGTGGAGTCTGCTTGATCGGCTCTGTACGCCGTTGCGCGAAAAGACCGAAAAAACCTATTCTGCACCGCTTGCAACCCACCTTTACACCAAGAGTACAATCCAACAACTCGATGGACGCGTTACCCGCGAACATCCACCGCTACAACACCCACGTTCACACCTGTTTGGGACGGACAAGGTCGGCACCGATGTCTTCTATCGTGCGCTTAAAGGGATTCGGACGGCGTTAATTATCGGAGGGTTCACAACTCTGACTGCGATTCCGTTTGCACTCTGCTTTGGCGTGCTCGCTGGCTATTTTGGAGGTCGAGTCGACGACATCGTTCAGTATATCTACTCCACCCTTGCGTCAATTCCGAGCATTCTACTGATTGCTGCGTTCATGCTCTTGTTTGGGCACGGCTTGTTCAACCTCTGTCTCATCCTAGGGATTAGCAGTTGGACGGGGTTGTGTCGGCTCCTACGCGGCGAAACCCTCAAGCTACGAGAGCTGGAATATATCCAAGCCGCAGAAGCGTTCGGCGTCAGTCGGTGGAAGATTCTCCTCAAACACATTGTCCCAAACGTCATGCACATCGTGCTTATCTCTGCTATCCTGCGTTTTAGTGGATTGGTTTTCTTTGAAGCATTGCTGACCTATCTCCAGATCGGTGTAGATCCGACGACGGGCAGTTGGGGCAACATGATTAATACCGCCCGCTTGGAGTTAGCTCGCGATCCGGTGGTCTGGTGGAATCTGATTGCTGCGTTTCTGTTTATGTTTGGATTGGTTTTACCGGCAAATCTATTCGGGGATGCCGTTCGTGATGCGTTGGATCCGCGCCTGCGGACGGAGTAGAAAGCAAAATGTCAACACGCCCTAGCAACTATCTACTGAATCATGCACCATTCACGCCTGAATCAATGGATCCCCGCAACGCCATCAGAGTGCGGTGTGTGTCAAAATAGCTTAGCACCTCAAAGCCAAGCTATATTACCCCTTTCAATCAAAACCGCCACTCTAACAAGCTCGCACGATGGTGTGAGACGAGTGCCCCGGTGATTGTGCCAACCGCTGCACCGGCAATCACATCGGAGGCGTAGTGCCTGCCAAGATAGATTCGGGTGATGCCGACCAATCCCGCGCCGATATAGAGCGGAATACGGAGTTTGGGATACTGCCTTCCAAGGAGGGTCGCACCGGCGAAAGCGTACGCGGTGTGGCCGGATGGAAACGCCGGATTATCCACATCGTCAAGGGGGCGCTTACGTCCGATAATTCTCTTCATCCCCCAAACGATTACGCCTGTGCTGATGAAAGTGGAGGTCATCAGCCTACCCGTTTTACGGTTCTTATCGTCCCCATAAGCCATTAGGAGGAGAGCAATCCCGAGCATTGTTCTGCCATCACCAAAGTAGGTGCCCACCTCCATGATGGTGCCGAGGGGTTCTCTTCGGGGCGGTTCATCGTAGATTGCATCGAATATGTCCCGATCTAGTCGCGTAAAAAGATTGCTTTCATCGGCGTACCCCGTAACGGCAATCAGGCACAGAAGCAATACCCACAGAGTAGATTGGAAGATTGGGGTTTTCATCATTTAACTGTCTAAGTCGGAGGAGGGATAAGGACTAAAGCCCGTTCATAAACTGGAAGATCCGGTCCCCGTGTCCCGGCAGGTCTTCATGGGCAAAGTCGGGAAAAATCGCTAATGACTTGTCTGCCCTTATCTTGTTATAAGCGGCAAATTGCGTTGAAGGCGGACAGATAGTGTCCATCAACCCTATCCCCATAAAAATCTCGCTACGGATACGTGGACATAGGTACTGCACATCGATATAGCCTAGTTTCTCAAATATCGCATCTTCGCGCTCGTGGAGCGGGTCGAATTTGCGGAAGTATTCGCCCAATTCGGCGTAGGCATCTTTTGCCAGATCCAACTCCCACACCCGCCGGTAATCGCAGAGGAACGGAAACACAGGGGCTGCGCGTTTGATGCGGGGTTCTAGTGCTGCACAGGCGAGCGTCAATCCACCGCCTTGGCTTCTGCCAGTCGCCCCGACCCGATTTTCGTCCACCTCTGGCATTTCCATTACAATCTTTGCAAGTTGTGCTGTATCCAGAAAAATCTGGCGGTAGAGAAGTTTCTCTGGCACATCCTCAAGCCCCCGGATAATATGTCCGCGCAATGTCCACCCTGTAACACCGCCCGTATCCTCCGACGAACCGCCCTGCCCCCGGCAATCGAGTGCTGCGACGGTGTAACCGAGGGCGGCGTAGCCCAATTTGCCCAACCAATCGCCGGCATCGCCGGAGTAACCGTGGAACATCAACACTGCTGGCTGGGGATTGGATGCGTTATTCGGGCGGAGGAGTTTGGCGTGAACCCTTGCACCACCGACACCGGTGAAATATAAATCCGAACATTCGGCAAAGGGGGTCTGGAAGCTCGCGGGCGAGATCTCAATCTGTGGTTCTACCTCTCGCATCTCCGCAAGTGCTTCCTCCCAGAAGGTATCAAAGTTATCGGGACGTGGGTTCCTGCCTTGATAGGTTTCCAACTCCGCTAACGACATGTCAAAAGTCAAAGGCATACGATTTTTCCTCTCTGATTGTAAGTCGATTTACCAACCTATTGCATACGACGTAGAGCGTGGATCGGCACCACCGGCACGCGTGCCTGTTTCCGGATCGATAGTGATTGCACACACACGACTGACCCCTGCACTCCAATCGTCATCATCTTCGATGAGGTGCCCGCGATTTCGCAAAGTTTCGCGCACCTGCGGGGCGATGCGAGCTTCAACCGTTACCTTGCCGGGCAGCGAGCCGTGGGGCCAAAACGAATTCGGAAAACTGTGGCTGATGACGCGGGGCGCTTCAATCGCTTCTTGCGGTTCCATCCCGAACTCGATGATATTGAGAAACACTTGTAGCATCCCCTGCACCTGTGCATCCCCACCGGGACATCCGAACGGCATGAAGGGTTTTCGATCTTTCAGAACCAACGCGGGGTTTGGGGTGAGGCGTGGACGCTTCCACGGTTGCAGACAGGAAGGGTGTGCTGGATCAAGCCACATCTGCGTACCTCGCCCTGAGACGGGAAATCCCAACCCCGGAACAATGGGAGACCAACCGACCACATCTGAGGGTGTCGCCGAAAAGGCGTTGTCCTCCTCATCCACCACGCAGAGGTAACTGGTATCGCTCTCCCATTGTGCTATCCGCTCCGGTTGCGGGCGATTTGGGTTCAGAGTCGGGAAAGGGCCGTTTTTGCCGCGCGGCTCCGGATGGAATCGCCACGGATTTCCAGGGTGCGGCATGTCGCTAGCGGCGCGCTGTGGGTCAATCTCAACCCGTCTCTCGGCAGCATACCGCTCATCAAGCAAGCCCGCCATCGGCACCTGCACAAAATCGGGGTCGCCGAAATACGCCTCGCGATCCGCAAACGCCAATTTCAACCCTTCGATAATTGTGTGGAGATAGTCCACGGACTGATGCCCCATCCCTTGCAAATCAACGCCTTGGAGAATCTTTAACGCCATGTTTAGGGTCGGCCCCTGACACCAAGGGCCGCAGGTGTAAACATCATAGCCTTTGTAGGAGATGTGCGTCGGCGGCTCGACCCGAACCGAGAATGCAGCGAGATCCTCATAGGTCAACAGTCCCCCTTCCTGCGCGTGAAAATCGGCAATTTCGTGGGCAATCTCGTTTTTATAGATTAGGTCGCGTGCGGCTCTGATTCCTGTCTCCCGATTGCCTCCCGCTCTCCGTTCAGCGTTGATCATTCGCTTGAATGTGTTCGCCAAATCCTTCTGGCAGAAGATTTCCCCGATTTGCGGAATATACCCATCGGGATTGAATACGGCAGTGGTTGACAGCTCACCTCCTAGCTCCCCACTGACGAATGCCTGGAACTGGTCATCGACCGGGTGACCGTTTTCGGCGAGGTCTAACGCGGGCTGTATGACCTGTTCAAAGGTCATGGTGCCGAATCGCGCCAACGCTGTCAACCAGGCATCGGGCGATGCGGGTGTGACGGTTCGCAAAATTCCGGGGGGCAGGTCGCCGTTGTGATATTTTCGGAAATAGTCAATGCTTGCCTTTTTGGGCCAGCGTCCCAATCCACTGATGGTTTCTACGGGCTCGCCCGACGCCGGGCAGTAGATAATCGGTGCGACACCGCCAAAATGGGTGAATCCGGGTTGAAGCACATTGATACAAATGCCGACAGCGACGCCGGCATCGGCGGCGTTACCGCCACTTTCGAGGATACGCACCCCGCCCATTGTTGCGAGGTAGTGCACCGATGAGATAACGTACCGTTTCCCACGGACCGAGGGGCGATGACTTCTTGGCATTACAGTTTCTCCTTCCACCCGATTGGGTAGCAGTGAGATGAGTTGTAAGGGGACGAATAGATGAACCGTCCTCACTTGAGGGGTGCTCATAAATAGGTTTTGATGCGTATACTTCTCAACACCTCTCATGCGTAGGGGAGGGGGCTCCCAACCTGTCGGGCTTGGAAACTAAGCCCCTACGATTGACCCAGGTACCCTCCCTTGAATTCCACTATAATGTGTCTCGAATTATGACCACCCTCAGGTAATTGAGGGGTTGAATCGCGGCTTAAACGGATGATACGGATGGGGCACCCTCCGTCCCCTCCAAGAATCGGTATGAATCTGGGATACAGAGACGTCCTAACCCTGCCAACTTCTGAGAAATTTGCCCCTCCGGTGGCACGATTTCACGAATTGGATTTATGACCACCCCTCAGATATATTGAGAAAATCGATGCTCGCCATTCAACAACCCCGATTGTAGTGAATTTGGTTATTTCGAGTAGGCGTCGAGTATGGAAACTTGACCTACACCTTCGGTGCTCTGGGCGTCTCTGCGGTGTTTTTCTCACGTTTCACGCTTCATAGATATTCTCCATCTGCCATGCGCTGAGTGATCTGAGTTCACTCTCTTGCCCTTGAGAACGGAGCGACACCCCAACGCTATCTTCACGTTCAGGATAGACACGCATCGCAACACACTGCTTCCCGTTGACGAAGACTTCGACCACGCTCTTGTCGATGAACACGCGTAACTTGAGCGTTTCGTTAGGTTCGATGAAAACAGCGGCGGTTTCGGGGGCGCGTGAAAGCACATCCGGCGAGATCGACGAATACGAGGAATCAATCGTTATTAAGCTATCTCGTCCTTCCCGATTCAAATCTGGATTTCTGAACCCCCGTTCCCTGAAGAACGCAATCCGGGTGTACTCCTCCTTTTGTGGTGAGCGGAGGACATTCATTTCGACCATAGGCGCGCTCTTCGGATCAATCTCCGCGACGATTTCCATGGCGTTCCCGTTGATATTTTGGAGGGGTATCTCCTGATTCGCAGGCAACGTCATTCCACCGATTGCCTGATGCGCGCCGCGCAACGACTCAATGTCTCCGGCAGGTTCGATCGCCAATTCATCTCTTGAGGCGAGTGTTAAGCGTCGGGGCAAGGTCATAATCTGATTCCACCCTTTGGTCGGCTTCGCGGGGTTCATGTTCCAGATACAGATGAGTCCTCCGTCGCCATCGGGGGTTGCGGAGGGCGCGTGTACGCCCGCGGGGGCTGCGGCACCGAAATTGTTCTTCGCCCCTGCTGTCACAACAAACTTGTCGCGATCTTTATCGTAATCGCCTAACAGATACTGTCCACCGCTCATATGGCTGAAGAATAGGAGGATGTGCCGATCCCCGATGGGCCAAAAGTAGGGACAAGCACCGTCATCGCCTACTAATGTGTACAGGTCATCCTCGACGAAGGGGTGGAGATACTCCCAATTTGCTAAATCCGGTGAGCGGAGCAGGAAGTTGGCACGGATCCGTTTGCCGCCGGGTCCATGTGGCAATATCCCCCCTGAAAGAGAATAGTACACACCATCCTTCTTCCAGATGCACGGATCGAATACACGGTAGGGTGGGGTCGACCCGTCCGGATTTTTCATCGGAATCACAGCCTTGCCCGTCACCTTTTCCCAATTCAATAGCAGCGGATCGCTCGACACGGCGACCATATTGCCCACCTCCGTGCCGTGATACATAGCGATCACCCGATTCTCCTCGACGTATGTTGCACCGGAGAAACAGCATCTTTCGGGATTCGGATAAATCGCGTAGGGCAGATCTCGCCAGTGGATGAGGTCATGGCTCATCGCATGGCCCCAATGCTGGCGGGTATCCTCCGGTGGATATGCTTGATAGAACAGATGCCATCTTCCTCCCCAGAAACAGAGTCCGTTGGGATCGTTGAGCATCGCTTCGGGATTCACGTAATGGTAGATGGGACGGTGCGAATCACCCGCATACCCTTTGCGCGACTCGATCAGTCGGAGCATCAGTGGATTGGTTTTGAGTTGTTCCTCCTGTTCTTCGAGGGTGTCAGCGAAGGTGTAGTGAGGAACACGTGAGGTATAATCCGGGATGTTGTTCATAATTTTTTCCTTTCTATAACCTAAGTCGCTAGGTTCTGTTGACATTTGACAAACCGAATCCAGGGGGAGACAGAGGCACCCCCCTCAATCCCCCCGCAAGCAGGGGGAAATAGAGGCACCCCCTTCAATCCACCCGCAAGCAGGGGGAAATAGAGGCACCCCTTCAATCCCCCCGCAAGCAGGGGGAAACAGATTCAATGGCCCAGGAATTGACGGACAACCCACTGGGTATTTGGTGGGGGGAGGGGGCTCTACATTGAGTCAATTCTTGTAGGTCAATGAACCACGGGTGAGACGGAAAACACCATAACCCAAGCCCGTCGGAGTGTGGCAAAACGATTGCTAACCATTTTCGGTGGTGCGTCCGTTTCTCCAAACAATTATATCCCATTTTACTGACAAATTTAATCGTTTTTGTATATCAACGCACTTTGGCTGACGACATCCCCTCCCCAAAGGGTTTGAGCTGCGGGAGCTTGGCGGCAAAATTAGATAGATTAAAAAGGAGAATTCCGAGTGTCTCTTCATGAAAGCTAGTGATTGCCAAATTTATGATAGCATAGGTACAGTTATGAACACAATACCCCGCCGTGATTTTCTACAGAAAATCCAATCATTTGCCCACGATAAGAGACTCTGAGAAATTGGCACCGAAAGGATTTACGATTCGGGAAAAGGAAAGAAACCGGAGCTCGGTGGCACAACAACGGTTGTTTACGATACGAAGACAGGGACAGGTGGACGCCTTCAGGCAATGGCAATCCGCGACATGAAAAGTGCCGATACTCGAAATTGGAAACAGTGGACAGATAAATTTTTTCTTGGACCTCTGACGCAGTTGCAGTTAGCGAAAAGATGGAAGTGGCGTGGGGCGATCTTATCCTATGTGAGGCTGGACCCGGGACGCAATTTCTGGTGGGCGTCACCCCAGAAGGCACACTTCACAGATTCGCCAAGAACTCACGCAACAAGTCAGAGTTCGCCGGAGGGCAGCACACTGTTTGTCAACATCCAAGGTGCGGGGATGACACTCGCTATCACGGGCCCCTGGCGCGGGGTTAAAGAGAGTTAGGACTGATGCGAGGGTCATTTGAATAGCAGGTGAGGGAAGGAGTAGGGCAGATCTTTGGCAAAACAGGTATTATACACCAATGTGCTCTCAAGGGGGCTCGTGGCTAGCCAAAGGCAAGCCACGAGGATAAAAATACGCATCGGTTGTACCTGATTTCTACTGGCTTGTCTTTATCTCCCCCAAAAGTGTGGGGGTCAGTTCCTGTGCCGAGACAGACAAGCGCGGATTCCATTCCTGGATACCAGAATATTTCCCGGGTATATCCGTCGGTATATCGGTCAACTGGATCAGCTGCCTATCGCTAAGACGAAACCGGTAGATGTTCCACACACGACCCCGTTTCCCCCTAAAGAGTATCGACCTCCCATCTGCACCAAAACTAACGGTCGCAAAAGGCAGATCGGGCATGGCGACTTCCTGCCGCGTTGTGACCTTCGAGCGCGAGTCCAGTGTGGCAATGACTGCAAACGAGTTCAGCACATTCCCGCCAATGTTACCCTTATACAAAATCCGCCGCCCGTCCGGCGACCAACCTCCCAAAAACATGGAGGTTTTTGGGACAGGTTTAGAGACTCGCCATCGGTCGGTGCCGTCGGGACGAATCGCATAAATCTGTCGACCCTGCTTCAGATTACCCTTAACAATATTGCCCTCAAAGAGTATCCACTCTCCGTTCGGCGACCACCTCGGTTTCGATGCGAGTTCCCGGTGTTCAATCCGCATGTGTGTGAGCTGCTTCACGTTGTCCCCTGAAGCGTCCATCACGTAAAGGTTGATTGCGCCATCTCCTCGGGCACTATCAAACGCAATCTGTGAACCATCGGGAGACCACTCGGGAAAGACATCATTTGCCGGGTGATGGGTCAGGTTGCGTGGATTGCTTCCGTCTGCATCCATCACATAAATCTCCCAATTTCCATCGCGTGTGCTATGGAACGCAATCTGTCGCCCGTTGGGAGACCACGCCGGTGCAGAATCACTCACCTTGTTGAATGTCAACTGTGTTTGGTTGCTCCCGTCCGAGTCCATCGTATGGACTTCGGTGGTTCCTTTCCGATGAGAATAAAAGACAATTTTGCCCGCAAGGGGGGCCGTGGCTAGCCAAAGGCAAGCCACGAGGATAAAAATACGCATCGGTTGCACCTGATTTCTACTGGGTTGTCTTTATCTCCCCCAAAAGTGTGGAGGTCAGTTCCTGTGGCGAGACAGATAGGCGCGGATTCCATTCCTGGATACCAGAATATTTCCCGGGTATATCCGTCGGTATATCGGTCAACTGGATTAGCTGCCTATCGCTAAGACGAAACCGGTAGATGTTCCACACACGACCCCGTTTCCCCCTAAAGAGTATCGACCTCCCATCTGCACCAAAACTAACGGTCGCAAAAGGCAGATCGGGCATGGCGACCTCCTGCCGCGTTGTGACCTTCGAGCGCGAGTCGAGTGTGGCAATGACTGCAAACGAGTTCAGCACATTCCCGTCAATGTTACCCTTATACAAAATCCGCCTCCCGTCCGGCGACCAACCTCCCAAAAACATGGAGGTTTTTGGGACAGGTTTAGAGACTCGCCATCGGTCGGTGCCGTCGGGACGAATCGCATAAATCTGTCGACCCTGCTTCAGATTACCCTTAACAATATTTCCCTCAAAGAGTATCCATTGCCCATCCGGCGACCACTTCGGTTTCGATGCGAGTTCCCAGTGTTCAATCCGCATGTGTGTGAGCTGCTTCACGTTGTTCCCTGAAGCGTCCATCACGTAAAGGTTGATTGCGCCATCTCCTCGGGCACTATTAAACGCAATCTGTGAACCATCGGGAGACCAATCGGGGCGGCGATCATTTGCCGGGTGACGGGTCAGGTTGCGTGGATTGCTTCCGTCTGCATCCATCACATAAATCTCCCAATTTCCATCGCGTGTGCTATGGAACACAATCTGTCGCCCGTTGGGAGACCACGCCGGTGCAGAATCACTCACCTTGTTGAATGTCAACTGTGTTTGGTTGCTCCCGTCCGAGTCCATCGTATGGACTTCGGTGGTTCCTTTCCGATGAGAATAAAAGACAATTTTGCCCGCAAGGGGGCCCGTGGCTAGCCAAAGGCAAGCCACGAGCAGTGCCAGCCGCATAGTCCCTCCTTTACCTAGCCGGAAGATCCAACGTATGTGTGATCTTATCCGTTGGGATGCTGAGTCCATGTATATTGATCCGTGTATAGGCTTCAAGATAATAGTCGTGGTCCTCAAGGTCTATGTCTAAGTGACCATAATAAGCCTGACGGACATCGGAAAGAGAAAACCTCACGTCTCCACCAGGCTGTCCCAACCCATCAATGATGACGGTCCCAAAGACGGTATCATCCGGCAAATCATGATTCACGGCACCGTGTTCCAGGATTTTGTGTGAAAACTCCCAGTCAACCGTAATCCTCCCGTGCCGATTATTTATGATATAAACGTAGTGATCGCTGTAAGTCCACCCATTCACTGCCTCAAGATTATCCAGATTGAACTCCCAATAGATATCACTTTTATATCCAGATTCGGTTGTGGCAGAAACGGTGTAAGCCCCCACCGCGCAAATTAATAGAGCCCCCAGAACCGTAAGCATCGCTCCTTTGAAACGCCGTAAAGTCAACATGATAAACCCTCCTTTAAGTTATCGGTTAATCAAGATTACCCTAGTGATAATCTTGAAGCGGAAACCCTTTAAAGCCCTCATGACTGGATTGCCCCAGAAATGTAGGCTTTCTGCAATTTAGCAAGGGCGGCACGGGTCAGCTGACTGACGCGCCCCTCACTAACACCAAGCTTTTTTGCTATCTCTACGGCTTTGCGCTCCTCAAAAAATTTCAATTTCAAGACCGTACCTTCCTTCTCAGATAAACGGGACAGAAGCTGTGGAAGCAATGTCTTGAATTGTTCAACGGCGACAGCCCACGCCACAGTTTCATCAATGCCTTCACATTGACACGCCTCTCTTGTCAGACCATCGACCAATGGATTGCCTACAAATTGTTGAGGCTCTGGAACTGCCTCAACCGTAGAAAATGGAATTGATTTAAGGCGTTTTTCGCTTTCATTCCAGAGCTTGGCACACACCCGGGAACGAATAAACGTGCTCAGACTCGCGCCGGTTTGATGGTCTGGATCATACTCCGGCAAGTTTTCACAGATGGTCAGATACGCGACTTGATGCAAATCGGCTTTCATACCTTGAAGCCGTCGGTCACTATAGGTCACGCACCTTACACATCGGTTAACTGACTGCTCCGCACTTAAGGGTTGATTGGGGGTAATATGGAAAGGACACTTTTTTGAGTAATGGGGGCCTCGTTGTTGTGTCATGGCTGTTCCTCCTTCTGAAAGGCTATTTCATCTGCGTTACAAATGAACGGTGCATTCTTGAGGAAAGTGAACTCATTTCCATAATCGTTGAAGCATTCCACCTGAAAGTCGAGTTCATCTGAACAAGTCTTTCTGTCTCTATATATTAATATCGGTTTCAATCGAAAAAGTTTAGCTCTTTTTTTAGAAAAAAATGCTCATATTAAGAAATTGTGCAAAAAAACCGAGTTTTTGGCAAAAAAAATTGGTTTCTCTGCGCTGCTGTGCATTAAAAATAGGACTTACGCAGTTGACCCCTCGAAGCCTTGTAGTTCATCGATTCATCGCCGGTGAAGGTGCCTCTCAACGCCCGAGGAAGCGGGCGGCGACAGTTATGCGATTTATGGTCTATGGTGATGGGGGTTGAAAGGTGTTACAACACACTCAAGTGCGTAACTCCTAAAATATTTGAATCCTGAGTATTGGTAGTTGGTCAATCGATCGCCTGTCGGGACGCAGATTGAATTGCGCCACTATAAGCTAAAGCGCGTAAGTCCTAGAGTCGGATGGACCGATGGTAACAGCGTTTGCCGAATTGGTGCTAGCGAAATGTCAACACGCCCTAGATATTGAAAACCCATCGGTAAATTTATTGCACATTACATATCATGTTTCACGCATCACGCAGCTTCAATGAACCCATCCCTCAAACCCGGTAGGCGAAGAGTTTGGCTTGGAACATCTGGATACGAATGGCAACGGTCTCACCGATGCCGCTGATGTCTCCTTGTCCCTTCCAGGTCACAGCGTGGTCAGCTGCATCGCCGGTCAAAGGGTTGCACTCCGCAAAGCTGAAGCCGGGGACAGGATTGCCATCCGGTGTCATCAGATGGGGTGTATTCTCAAGAAGTTCCACCTTTATCCAACCGCCGGGTTTACACCGGTAGTTAAGTCGCAGTTCATCGTGGCACCGGTAGGTCGTGGGAATCGTAAAACGTCCTTCCAACGCTGCGACCAAACCGCAGAAGCGGTGAGGCTGCCAACGCGCCCACCGGATTTGCAAAGGACGATGGGCGGGGAACATCGCCCCCGCCATATTGGGCGGGACATTGTGGAGTTTCGAGTTGGCTGTATAGGGCGATGCCCAATAGCCATCGGGGAGTTCGATCAGCCCACCCCGCCAGAAGTGGACGGAACACTCATCGCCGCTGCCCGGTGCACCCACCTCAATAATCGGCTTCCGCTCTGGGCGCGACCAGAACAATCCATCGCGGCTGAAGGCAATCTGACCGTCCATGTGATCCGTAATCTGATGGTAGACCGGAATCAACATCCCGTGCAGATCGGTGCGACCGGGATAGGGAAAGTAGTTGGCACCGTAGAACGAAATATCTAAGTCGTCCTGGGCGTCCGGTTCCAAGATAAGTTTCGGGGCGGGCCATGTGCGAAAGGCGTCCGTCCGGGCGAAGCCGATGGTGCGGCGGTGCGTACTCTCTTCCAAGCGTCCTGTACCGATACCGCCCATTACCTCCGTCGGGTAGCCCATAATCTGTAGGTAAGCGTAGTAATTGTTGTGGTGCGGATCGAAACGGGCAGCGATCGCACCGTTGACCGGTCGGTTGCCGAGCGGTTGTTCCAACGGCCTCCATCGGAATCGGTCGGGGGAAGTCCACCCCAGCATCCACCCCCAGATGACTGCCTTGGGTCCCTTATAGGCTGCGCCTTCAGCGTTTTGGACGGCAATCCGCTTGCCCGCTTCCTCTCCGAGTAGCCTTTCATTGGTATCCGGGTCGTACCACGCCATATTCCCGCCCATCGCCTTGTAACGTTGATCGGGCGGTGCCTGTGGGTCTTCAAAAAACCCTGATGCCCCGCTCGGCGGATTAGCAATGAGGTTATTCTGCTTTGACCCCTGAAATTCTACCTGTCCCAATTCGGGGCGGGTCCATTGATAGGCGTTAGTGCTGTACGCATAGGCGGTGCCGTTGCCCCCTGATTCGTAGAGCATGTGATAGGCACCCTCCTCCTGCCAGATATAGAGGGGAGCGATGCCGGGACGTTCCCACGCTTGCACCGCTTCAAGCAGCGGTTCAGATTTCAGTGCGGCTTCCACCTCGAATTGAATTCCAACGGGGGCATCGAAGAGTGTAAATTGGTTGTCACGGCTCATGCCCCGGTTGCCGGCAAAGATGTGGGTGGTATCAACCAGTGGGTTCCACGCCCCGGTGTTGCAGAGGATTCTTGGAGGTCTCACCTGTAAGGGGATATGTTTTTCTGTAGAGGATTGGTTTGGAGGGGCTGCCATAGGGCTCCTTTTTGTTGGTTCATTAGTCTGTAGGTCAAGATTCATATCTCGACTGTCGACAGAAGTCTTTACCTATACTCCTTACGTACTACGCATCACGTTTTATTTTTTCTATACACATGTCGCACCCGCTGGGGCTAAGTGAACGAATGAACCTCTCCCCGCTTTCTCGTTCTCAGCACCCTCTGCGGTGATTTAAGGTGCATCTCCCCTAAAGTTTCATCGGAGAATATATGTATAGGAATCTCAACAATCTGTCCAATCAAAGAGATAGGTCAACCGATCACTCCGTCTATGCAGCAGATTCTGATATACGGTCTGGGGGTCGCGGGGAGAGATTTTCGTTGCCAACGGTGCAACCGACATTCGCTCTTCAGCCAACCACCTCATTCCGGCGGCAAGATTTCCGTAAATGCTGTTTGTGCGAAACTCTGTCGGTTGACTCGGCAGTTCCCACTCCCACCCGCTTCGGATGACCACATATTTGTGGAAAATCGCGTGCAAGATAGTATGGGCATACATCTCCGTATACCGGCGCCACGGCGTCGCGATCAACACGACTTCGCCTTTTTTTCGGACGACGTTGCAACCATCCAAAACTGCTTGCTCGTGCCCCGAACAATCAACGACCAAGCCCACGGTCCCCGCAATGTCGGGCGCATCCACCGGAATAGCGGGCAAAACATTCTTGAGTCCACATTCGATAGCCACCTGACGTCGCGTTTCAATCGGTTCACAGGCAAACACCTCGTAGCCGGCATTTGTAAAATTTTGTGCGGCGAGATTCCCAATAATCCCCAAGCCGGTGACCACAACTCTCTCTGGTGGTCGAGCGGTCGTCGTGGTTAAGGTGGTCAGACTCACGTTCATCAGCCGGACGAAAACGCCGGTCTCCGGTGCCAGTCCTTCTGGCAGCGGCACGGCCGCGTCCCGTTTAACGCGCTGATAGGACCGATGATTCCCCATACAGAAAAGATGATCGCCCACCTTGATGTCGTCCACGTCGTCCCCAACGGATTCAACCGCAAAGACCGCCGCATAGCCGGATCCGCGTGGGTGGGCGCCTTCTGATGTATATGACCCCGTTGACTCCGTTCCCGCACTTATCAACGTGACGATGCTGCTGCCGGCAATTTCGTCCGGGGCCAGTGGTGTCGAGTCCCGCTCAACAATCTGTAGTTCCGCCTGTTCCCGTGCCACAAACTGAACCGCATAATCTTTCTCGGATGCCATATATCCCTCTTTTAGTTCATTCGTTGATTGGTGCATTAGTTCACTGAAATCTTGAACAACAGATATATTGTCCCACTCTCACATTTCAGGTATCCCGTTTCATTTCCCCTGAAACTGCGGTTTTCGCTTCTCCATGAATGCCCGCCTCCCCTCTTTATAATCCTCGCTGGCGAAACAGGCCTCTACTAGCTGCTTGCAAAGCTCCAGGTCCCGATTGTCCGGATCTTTGCAAATCTCTGCTATAATCTGTTTACAGGCTTTGATGGTCAGGGGCGCATTGCCCGCGATAGTCTCCGTATATTCATCCACACAGCGGTCCAGTTCGTCCTTCGACAGCACGCGATTGATGAGTCCCATATCGTACGCCTCCGCCGCGTCAAACTGTCTGGCGGTGAACAGAATCTCTTTGGCGCGGATGGGACCAACGAGGGCAACCAACGGTTTCAACCCGCCATAGCCGTAGCCGAGGCCCAGCTTGGCTGCGGGGATACCGAATTTTGAATTATCAGTAGCGAGACGCAGGTCACAACAGAGCGCAATTCCCAACCCACCTCCGATACAATATCCTGCAATCTTGGCGATAGTCGGCTTGGGGATGTCGGTCAGCTTCTCGTGGGCGAGTCCCGCGGCTACGTTGTAATCCTCAATCGCGTTTGCCGATGCACGCTGCCTCTCAAACTGGGATATATCCGCGCCGGCGGAAAATGCTCGACCACCTTCACCCGAAACGACTACCACCCGGACGGTATCATCCTCCTCGAAATCGGTTATGACCTTTGCAATCCCCTGCCACATCTCGTAAGAGATGGCATTGTGCTTTTCGGGACGGTTGAAACCAAGATAACCGACACCGTCCCGCTTTTCGACGATGATCAGGTTTGTGGTACTACTTGCTGCCGGGCTCATACGATATTCTCCTTTCGCATTGTCTCGATTTCGTCGTCGGAGAATCCAAATTCGCTCAAGACTTCATCGGTATGTTCACCCAATTCGGGCGCCGGGCGATACGGCATCTTTGGCGTGCCACTCATGTTTGTTGCGTGCCGTAGCACGTCCAACCTGCCGAGCACAGGGTGGTCCACGGGTCGGGACATTTCGAGGTGCTCCACATGCGGGTCTGACCACATTTCATCCATTTTGTAGATAGGTCCGCACGGCACCCCTGCGTCATTGAGTGCCTGAATCCATTCGTCGCTGCTTCGAGTTGAGAAGTATTCCTGCAATTCTGCGTTCAAGGCAGCCCGATTCCGGGACCGCGCTCCATCGTCAGCATAGTCGGGATTGTCCCGCAGTTGGGCCGCCGCTAGAACATCACAGAGCCGCTGCCACATCACCCCACCGCTTGCTGCTATATTAATGTAGCTGTCGGTTGTCTGAAACACGCCGGTCGGAATGCTGGTCGGGTGGTCGTTGCCTGCCTGAGCCGGCACTTCGTTCCCGATGAGCCAGCGCGCCGCTTGGAAATCGAGCATCGCAATCTGGGCTTCGAGGAGCGATGTGTGCACCCACTGCCCTTTCCCTGTTTCTTCGCGCTGCAGCAATGCCATCAGAATCCCCATAGCGGCGTACATACCGGAGGTGAGGTCTGCGATAGGCACCCCGACACGCAAGGGTCCCTGTCCCGGAAATCCGGTAATCCACATCAAACCGCCCATCCCCTGCGCGATCTGATCGAAGCCGGGGCGTCCGCCGTAGGGTCCGTCCTGCCCGAACCCGGAGATACTTGCATAGACGATACGCGGGTTCTCCAATCGACACGCTTCATAATCGATCTTCAGGCGGGTCTTGACGTTGGGACGGAAGTTCTCCACTACCACGTCCGCCTCCCTCACCATACGCATAAATGCGGCGTGCCCGGCCTCTGACTTGAGGTTCAAGGTGATCCCCCGCTTGTTTCGCTGTAGATTCTGAAAATCCAAATCGTGGCGTGAACCGAGTGCGTCCCCTCGCTTATTGGGATCTGGTGGGAGCTCAATTTTAATGACATTCGCCCCCCAATCGGCAAGCTGACGCACGGCGGTCGGTCCCGCACGAACACGGGTCAAATCAAGAACGGTAAAACGGTGAAGGGGTAGTTTGAGATCGGTCATCGGTTGATAGCAACTCCTTTTCTGTTGATTCTCTTCAGGTCAATATATCCAAAAAATTGGAAAGATAGCATGAACAAAAGTCGGTGTAAGTGTAGCGCAGATCCGTATAAAACACAAGGCGAAACGAAAAATAGTAGAGGGGTATTTAGTTCTCTTGTAGGCAGGATTTCCGAATCCCAACACACCGTTCAGACAGGGAGAAAACCGAAAACTAAATGAGGGGTGCTCATAATTATTGTCAGAATCGCAGATTAAACTGATGACGCAGATTGCACGAATACAGATAGGGGGCTCAGGCGGTAGAGGTGCAAGATGCCTCATTGACGGGGTTGGAGATGCTTTGTTTTTTAAGTTATGGTTGGGAGTCTAATGGCAGTTGGGTGTTAGCCAAGCAATATGCCGTAACGGTTGTGTGGTTTACGGCACGATCTGTCGTGCCTACTCCTTTATGAGCCCCCCTCAAATAACTCATATTTCAACAGTCGGCACTCAATCGGTCCGTTATACAACGTAAACCGTTTGGCGGTCCGCAGCCCGATCCACTTCGCTAGCCTCAAATTGCCGGTGAACAGATACGCTGTATATCCTGCACACCGCTGTTTCAACACATCCCCAAATCCCCTATACAACGACTTCAAATCCTCCACCTCACCCGTCCGCTCACCGTAAGGCAGATTACAAACGATAACCCCCCGATGCCCGCGCGGGCTCAACTTCAGCGCGTCCCCTCTCATAAAACGGAGCTGTCTTTCCAGTCCCGCCAGTTTCGCATTCTCTGACGCAATTCGGATCGCCGGCCTTGAAATATCATATCCAAGCAGCCGCCCCGGAATCTTTTTACGAATCCCCGCCCGCGCCTCATCGGTCAAACGCGCCCACAGTGTCCGATCAAAATCCCGCCACCGCTGAAACCCAAATCCCGTCCGTCTCGTATCCCCACACCGCAGGAGCCCCGGCGCATAATTCATCGCTTTGAGCGCGGCTTCAATGACAATTGTACCGGAACCGCACATCGGATCAATGAACATTCCCTCACTATCCCACTCGACCAACTCCACAATCGCTCCAGCTAACGTCTCTCGCAACGGTGTATTCATCGCCTGACGCCGATAGCCGCGCCGATGCAATCGATCGCCAGAGGCATTGAGGCTGAGGGTGCAGCGGTCTTTCACAATATGGGCGTTAATTTGGAGCATGGGACGATGCCGATCTACATTTGGACGGCGCCCTGTGCGATCCCGAAACCCATCCACAATCGCATCCTTTATCTTCAGTGCGGCATAATGGGAATGGGAAATCTGCGAATTACGGCAGTTACAATCGATAGCAAATGTGCTATCAACCGTCATCCAATCGCGCCACTGGACATTGCGAGCATGTTCGTAAAGTGCTTCCGGTGTCGGGCAGGCGAATTCCGCTATCGGCCTCAACACTCGATTCGCAGTGCGGAGCCACAGGTTCGCCCGGTACAGCGTTTCCAATCCGCCCTCAAAGTGCACGCCACCGAGGGCGGGTCGGATATTCCGGGCACCGGTCGCCGCCAACTCTTTTGCGACGATTGTCTCCGTGCCCTTCGCTGCCGTTGCAAAAAACCGCATATGTTTCATCTCTCAATTATCCCTCTTACGATGAACCCCTGAATCCATAATGAACCCATGAACCAACGACCTTTTACGCGTCCCGGATTCTATAACACATGTTTCCGCTGCGTTGTCCGAATCAAAAACATATTGGTGATTGAAAATACGAAGTATGTTGAGCGACAGTGTTGGTATCTATACGCCTCACGAGCCCCGATGAATCGCGGGCAATTACATTAATCCGACAGTAGTAGGCACGCTGAGCCTGCCTACTACTTTATGCCCCCCTCAATTATGTGAGGGGGGCATAATTCGAGATGCATTATAGCTGAATTCAGGCGAAGGCAAAGCCTGAAATGGTAGGGGCTTGGTTCCCAAGCCCAACGGGTAGGGAGCTCTACGAATCCAACCTGCCGTTTTCCCGTTATCTCCACTCGGTGTCCTTTCGGTGTTGTTGGACTATTGCGTAAAATAATCCTCTCGCCTCCTTGCTCTTTCGTTTTCATTTACTCTAGGTGCCGGAGCAAATCCCTCCGTGTTACCGGTCGGTCAAGGTACATCAAATAAATCTGGAAGGTGTCACTGCGATCCGAGACAAACGCCAAGACCCTCGAATCCGGCGAAAACGCCGGCTGCATCGAGGCACCAATCCCATTCGTCAACCGTCGTTCATTCGATCCGTCCGCATCCATCAGGTAAATCTCAATATCCCCCTCCCGTGCCGAGACAAAAGCAATAGCCCCCCCGTCCGGCGAAACTACAGGACTATAACAGTCATATGGGTTCGGATTCAGACGCCTTTCATCGCTACCATCGATATTGATGCTATAAATCTGATGCCGCTCCTGACCGTTCTCCGAGTCATCAGGTCGCGCCGAGACAAACACAATCCGTTTGCCATCAGGGAAAAAGGTCGGACTGCCATCATCCACTTGGTTGTGAGTGATCTGCTGGGACGGAATCACCGCCGGATCAATCGCCCCCAGATCTACGCCTCTCAGATCGAGCGTATACAACTCTAAATTGCCGGCACTATTCGATTCGTAAGCCACACGCTGCCGATCCGGCGATAACCCCAGCGATCGGACGCCGAACCCAACGGGCATTATCTCCTGTGTAACCCTGCTATAGATGTGCGACGCATAGAAACCCGCGTAGATTGGCGTCGATCCGCTGCTCTGCAACAAAATCTTCACCTGACGCGCGGTCTGCGGTTCACGACTATAGATGAGATAGCGCGAATTGCTAAGGAACGCGGGCTCTCCTTCATCGAAGTCGGTCGTGAAGGTCACTCGATGCCGCACACGCCCATCTACATCCATGACGAAAATCTCACCGTTATCCAACCGATACGACGCAAACGCGAGCTGCGAACCGTCCGCCGAAAATCGAGGCGAATAGTTATCCGACTTGCCACTGGTTAACTGCTCCACCTGATACGCATCCGTGATGAGTCCTGCTATCTGCTGTAGGATTGCACTGTCCGACGTAGATTGAACAATCGCCCGCAGCTCACGGTATCCTGATTCCCGAACCCCCTGTTTTAGATACACCTTTGCTAACCTAAGCCGCACCATCGCTCGGTCTTCGGGATGAGCGGGGTAGAGATTAATGGCTGTCCGGTAATGGCGGACCGCTTCGTCATAGCTGCCCAAGCCCTCATAGGCTTGACCTAATAGAAACCGCGCCTTGGGGTTCCGGTCATCCACGGCGAGAATCTTGTCCAACAGGTTAATCGCTTCCGGATGCATCCCTGAACGGATCAACGCCTCGCTTTGCTGGAGCGATTCGTCCTTCCCGCTGCATCCAATCACACCTCCGAGAAGCGCAATCAGCAGCGCAAACTGCGAAACGTGATGCGTGAAACGTGATATGTTTAAGGTTAAATCATATTCCATCCTTTTACTCCTATGACTCGCAAAATCAATGAACCCTCCTCTGCGTCTTCGCATTAAATTTTTCTCCCGTTTTCTCGGCTTCCCATTTTCCTCCCTTCAGATCATTATATCAAAAAACCGTTGATAAATCAACCACGCTGTGCTAATCTAGCTGAAATAGGCAAGAGCGTGTTGACATTTTGTTTGTCGCCAATTCGACAAACGCTGTAACCATTGGGAAGAAATGTTGATTTTGGCAAATCGACCTACAAAAGTCTCTGAACTGATGCCCCAATGAACCTACTTGATCTCACGAAAATCTTGACTTTTCTGTTAATCTTTGCTATGCTAGCACCCAATGTGATTTAATTGGTGCGGAGTTCCTTCTGAGACCGTGCAGATGAACGTCTGCTCTACGTCTATATGCAATTAGCGTTTGCTCCGGCGAACGCTGAGACAGAGTGCCCCTAACAATGAGGAAAGAGGTAGTGATGCGAAAACGTATTCTGCTCACCATTTCCGTACTTGCTATACTATTTCCGCTATCCACTTGGATTGGTTGTGCCGCCTCAAGTGGTGGTGGTAAAATGATGGAAGAAGAGCAGGTCGCTGTGATAACAACAGACAAAGGAAAAGTTGTCATTGAATTATATTCGGACGCAGCACCTGCCACAGTTGATAATTTTAGAAATCTAATTAAGAAAAAGTTCTACGATTGGCTCACATTTCATCGTAGAGTGGATAAACCAGGTTTGAATATCATTCAGGGAGGTGATCCGAACGGGGATGGAACGGGTGGACCCGGATATACCATCATTGATGAGCACACCCACCCGAATCAGCTCCCGCATCAACGAGGGACAATTGCCATGGCAAACACAGGCAACCCCAACTCGGCAGGAAGTCAGTTTTATATATGTCTAAAAGCACAACCGCATTTAGATGGCCGGTACACAACATTTGGTCAAGTTATTCAGGGTATGGAGGTCGTAGATCTGTTGAGGGTCGGCGACGTAATGAAAAAAGTTCGATTGGAGGCGAAGTCAAAATATGTTACTTCAGAATAAAAACCGACGAAGCTACATTGAACGTTTTACTGTGATGCTCCTCGCAGCATTGTTTACCGTATACCTTGTCAGCTGTTCACAGGAACAGAAGGGTCCACCAAAGCCGAAGGCGCGTCCGACAGTATCGGCTGACACGATGCAAGCAGCGAAATCAAAAATTGACATCCACAACGCGATGGCTGTCATTGAGACAGACAAGGGGGCAATTGAGGTCGAGTTTTTCGCGGACGTTGCGCCCAAAACCGTAGAAAACTTTCTAAAGAATGCGCGGTTGGAATATTATAACCATGGGAAATTCCATCGCGTTGAGTCCGGAAAGCTGATTCAAGCCGGATCGCGTTTTCCCATCGAAGACACGATAGCGATTGAGACGAGTGACCACCAACCGGTGAGAGGGATTCTCGCTATGGCAAAGGCACCGGGGGCCACTGTAGCAGATGCCGCTCAATTCTTCATCTGTCTCGACACGATTATTTTAGACAGCGATTACACCCTATTTGGGAAGGTTACGAAAGGGTTGGAGGTGATCGACAGCATCGCAGTCGGGGACCAGATCATGGCGGTCAAGATTCGTGAAAAAGGTTAAAATTAAGCGATGGTGCAAATGAGCAATGAAAACAGGGTATCGCCTGTCTTTCTTGCTCATTTGCATTTTCATCATTTCTTTTTGAAACCTAATTTATTCAAAGAAAGGATTGTTTATGGCATTAACCATTATCCACACAGCCCGTCCGAGTCCGGTCTGGCAAGAGACATACGTTCGCGTTAAAAAAGGACAACGCATGGTCATTGAAGCACAAGGGGCGTGGTCCCCGGATACACAGAATCGCATCTGTTGGTGTGGTGCGGATGGTATCGCCAATCTACCCGCTGAAGAGGGTTTCCTGATGCCCGGTGCCAACGTTGGTGCATTAATCGCACAAATTGACGATATGGTATTTGCTGTCGGGTCACGGTACGACAACGCTGCACCGGCTGAGGGCGTAATTTTTCTTGCAATGAATGAAAATCCAGAACACAACAATCAAGCTGGATCGCTACCTGCACAAATCATTATCTTTGATGAATAAGCAATATTTACTATCACTATATCCTCGGTGTGCTATGACTACCGCCAGGACTGAAACGTAACTCCCTCTTTGCTCCTACACTTCAGGTGTAGCAGATATGCCTCGAGCGATCAAGTACACCACCTATTTGAGGGGTGCTCATTATCAAGGCGTGTCATCCCTCGATTCAGGCAAATGGCCAATCGTGGGGGCTTGGGAACTAAGCTTAACAGGTAGCGAGCCCCAACCCGTACCCGTTTGGAAGGGTAGACACATCGGGTCCTATTTATGAGCACTCCTCACCTAATTTATATCTACAATATAGTGATAAGGAGGTGCGTCGATGGCAGAAGCATCAAAGGGATCGACTTCAGACAGCTCCCAATCAACCGAACAAGAAAGACCTCAATTACCGCCTGTCGATTTTTCCGCCTTCATTGCAGAGCTTGGGACAACTGCGTTTGCTTACCTTGGTGGATTTCAAAATCCGGAGACAAAAGAGGCGTTGATAGATCTGGAAATGGCAAAGCGGACAATTGACACGATTGATCTCCTCAAAGAGAAAACAACGGGCAACCTAACAGTACCCGAAAGCAATCTGTTGGATAATACTTTATACAACCTCCGGATGGCTTATATACGGATGGCGAATAATCCTCCACCTCCTCCGACACCGGAAACCTCAGAATCAACGAGTGAAATACCATCGGAAGAGACGAAGCCGGAGAGTGAATAGAAGAAAAGGAAGAGCTAAATATTGTGTTTCTATTTATTTCTGTCCTTTCGTGCTCTCAGTTCCTGCAACGGAGGGAAGATGGGTATCAGTTGGAAAAAGCGAGATACACAGACTGAGACCGTTCGCTTTCCTGCTGTGGCTGGCAGTTTCTATTCGGATTCGCCGAAAGTTCTATCCGCGCAGGTGGGAAAATTCATCAATGATTCGGCGTTAAAGGGAACTGGAGGCAAACTCATCGGACTCATCGCGCCCCATGCCGGCTACATCTATTCTGGTCATGTTGCGGGATATGCGTACAAACAGTTGATGGGGCAGTCCTTCGACACGGTAGTGCTTGTCGGGTTAAGCCATCGCTACCCAATCGAGGGTGCAGCGATTTACGCACGCGGTGCGTTCCGTACGCCGCTTGGAGATATCCACATCGATGAAGACCTTGCGGCTGAGATTATGCGCCTGAACGGCGACATCCTCGACCTCCCATCGGCGCATGCAAACGAGCATAGCCTTGAAGTGCAGTTGCCATTTCTACAATACCTCCTCTCCGATTTCCGTATCGTTACTATCTTGTTGCAGGATGACTCCCCGGAAAATGTCATTCCCTTGAGTCAGGCGATTGCAGAAGCTCTGGGCAATCGATCCTGTCTGTTGATTGGCAGCACCGATCTCTGCCATTATCCGGTCTACGAGGAAGCGCGAAAATCCGATCAGGTCGTCATTGAAGCAATTGGGCACTTTGACCCCGATTACTTGCGCGAGCAGCTGGATGGATACATGCAGCACCGTCTTGCCCGGAATCTTCACTGTATGATGTGCAGCACCGGCGCAATCTATACGACAATGAGAGCGGCGAAAGCGTTGGGCGGGAATCGGATTGAGGTCCTGAAAGCTGCGAACTCTGGAGATGTCTCCATCGGGCGGCAGGATCAGGTAGTTGGATATATGGCGGCAGGGATTTATCAATAAATTGGAGGGTAAAAAGTTACACGACTTTTGCACATTGCTGCATGTGCAGCTTTATCATATTCATTTGCTGGGCCAGCACTGTCCTAGCCCAACTAGCAAACACTCCCGACCCAAATCTTGAGAAAATCATCAGAGTGCGATGGCAGTTGCTTCCAACATCTTGTTGGAGGTGTCAGTGGGAAGATGGTTGTTTTTGCCGATGCCGATTTTGCCAAAGTGAATGGGTTTGTTTCCAACTTGCGGGTGTGCCAATGCGGTGAATGGAACGCTCGGATGCTGATAGAGCCTCTTTTATCCATGTTGACAGGTGTGTGCCATTTGAAGAAAGTCGCGCCTCAGTGTTGGGCTTATTTCAAGACACGATTTGCCTTCACAATAGCGTTGTTTAATATGTGGCTGCAGTGGGATAGCTTACCGGTTGATGACGATGGCTTCGCCCCTTTATCTATCGCACAATTTAATCTCTAAAATAGCACCAGAGGTAAATATCACCCCTCTACTCTTCCCACTTTGTAGGTCCTACCTCTATAAACCATTCCTCATCTCCTACCTGAAAGTTGCAGAGCAATTAGAGTGTTGATGTCGGCCCAGTCGTCAATTTAACCTTGTTAGATGGTGGTGGATAGATGACAGATGTGATACAATAACTCGATATTAAGAAAAGGAGAACCGATATGGCTGAAAAAGTACCCTTCATGAAACTGAGCGGTGCAGGCAACGACTTCGTTATTATCGATAACCGCGAAGGCGTTGTCCAATACGAAAATACCGATTTTGTCGAAAAGGTTTGCCAACGCCGAATGTCTGCCGGCGCGGATGGTGTGCTGCTCGTCGAAAATACAGATAAAGCGGATTTCCGAATGCGCTACTTCAATGCGGATGGCAGTGAGGCGGAGACCTGTGGCAATGGTGCGCGTTGTATCTCCAGGTTCGCCTATATTAACGGCATCGTTTCCAAGCAGATGTCCTTTGAGACCCAAGCAGGCATCTACGAATCCGAAATTGTCGGCACCGATGTCAAGGTCCGGATGAGCGATCCAACGGACATTCGACTGAGTTTTCCGCTCCAGTTGGAAAATGGTGTCCACAACATCTCTTTCGCTAACAGTGGTGTCCCCCATGTCCTCTTTTTCGCTGAAGATTTGGAGGGAACGGATGTGTTGGGGCTTGGCAGGCAGACGCGCTACCACGACGACTTCAAACCTGCGGGCACAAATGCTAATTTCGTGCGTGTCAAAGATTCTCAAGCGATTGACATTCGCACGTATGAACGCGGGGTCGAAGATGAAACACTCGCCTGTGGCACAGGTTCGATTGCGGCTGCGATTGTCTCTGCCGCGCTAGGAAAGGTTGAGTCCCCGGTTGCCGTGCGGACCGCCAGCGGCTCGGTGCTAACCATCCATTTTGACCTAGTTAATGGCAGTCCGGAAAATGTCTATCTGGAGGGGGATGCCCGAATCATCTATTCAGGTGAACTCACAGAGGACGCTTGGGTGTATTAACAGGATTTTCGGGGCAATTCGTCAATTATCTTGGCAACCGTAGTCTTTTTTGGAGGGCAACTTGAAGAAAGTCTTATTGATTATTAATGGTCCGCATCCCCCTTTTAGTGCGTTTGCGGAGATGTTTAAGCCGCTGGTTGAAGATGGGGGGCAGTTTGAAGTGGAGGTTAGCGATGACCGCAACCGGTTGACGGATCCCTCTGCGTTCGATGCAGTCGCGCTATATATCGGCGGTGGAGAAATTACACCAGAGGTTGAGGGTGGGTTAACCGAGTATGTCAGAGGGGGCGGTGGATTGGTTGCAGTGCACGGTGCCAACGCCGGACTCGGACAGTATGATGATTACATTGAACTCATCGGCACGGAGTTCCTCCAACACGACCCGTTAGCACCATTTGAAGTGACAACGGAAGACGGGATTGACGATATCCTACCGCGCCTCAACAAGGAGTTCCGTATCGTAGATGAGTGTTATCAGATGAAGGTTCGGACAGAAGCACCCTTGCGTTATTTTCAATACGGTGCGTGGCGACTCCAAAAATATCCGCTCGGCTATGTGCGAGACTATGGTGAGGGGAAGGTATTTTATACCGCGCTTGGACACGATGACCGCGCTTTTGGTCATCCGGACTTTCAAGATCAATTGCTCAAGGGGCTCCGCTATGTGACCAACCTGAAGGATAACCCACCGATCCGCATCGGTCTGGTGGGCTACGGTCCGCTGTTTAATATGGGCAATCATCACGCCGGTATGATTGCACAGACCCACGGATTTGAGTTGGCGGCTGTATGCGATAGAGATCCTGAACGCCTCGGTGCTGCGAAGGAGGAGCAAGGGGAAACGATTGCCACCTTCACTGACGCCCGAGAGATGGCAGAAAGCGGTCAAATTGATCTGGGCATTGTAATTGTGCCGCATGTCTATCACGCCCCGGTTGCGAAGATTCTCTTGGAAGCGGGGCTGCACACCATCACCGAAAAACCGTTTGTCGTCCATGTCTCCGAAGCGGACGAACTGATTGCGCTCGCACGCGAAAAGGATGTCATGCTTTCGGTTTACCATAATCGACACTGGGATCCGGATATCCTCACCCTCTGTGATGCTGTTGAATCGGGTATAATTGGACAGATATATTCGATTGAGTGTAACATGGTCGGCTACGGCGCACCCGGGCAGATGTGGCGAGACCATAAGGAGATTTCGGGCGGCCTGTTGTACGATATGGGTGCACATCAATTTGAGAAGATCCTGCAACTGGTCCCTCAACACGACCGAAACGGAAATCGCATCAATAAACGTGCAACGCTGTACGGTAATTTCCTCAAACGGCATTGGCAAGCCAGTTCCGTTGAAGATTTCTGCCGGGCGTATGTGCGATTCGATAGCGGTTTGGAAGCGCAGCTTATCCAGTCGAATTTACACGCAGCTGAGAAACCGCTCTGGACCGTAGTCGGCACACACGGCTCTATTGTGGTGCAGAATTTCCAAGGCGAAACAACCGTGACCTCTGTCATGGAGGATGGGCGCGAAATGGTTTCCAGTTATCCAACGGTGACCAACCGGGGTTGGCAGACATATTACAAGAACGTCTCAGATCATCTGCTCGCCAGTCAACCCTTACTGATTACGCCGGAATGGGCGAAAGGACCTATCCAGTGTATTGAGGGATGTGAGACTGCCGCGCGTGAGAACCGGTTGGTGGAGATTGAGTTTGACTTTTAGTCGGGGCAGGATACACTTGGAGCGACAGGCACGCTCCCGCGTGCCGTAACCCCTCTAAGAACCCCCACCCCTTGCAAACGGAGGGAAGGGGGAAGGTAGGTTGGGCGATTTATGGTCTATTTGATTCGGGTTGAATGGCGTTACGACAAACTCAAGGGCGTAACTCCTATAAGGTATTAAGGTAGAGACCGTCAACTTTAACAGAAACCGCTGGATTTTCAATACCGAGCGACTTGGGTTTTATATTACCTCCGTAATTGTATCAAAGGCGAAAGGATTTCACCATGCAGTATCGAACATTAGGTCGCACCCAGCTGCGCGTTTCGGAGATTGGCTACGGTGGCGGGCGTGTGCGCCCCGATCAAGACGCACAAACCCTCATTCAGATGCTCCACCACGCCTTCGACATGGGCCTCAACTACATCGACACGGCACCGACCTACGGGAGCGGTTTCAGTGAAACCGTTATAGGGAAGGCGATTCAGGGGCGTAAGGCTGGGCTTGTTCTAGCGACCAAAACAGAAGCTTTCGATCCGCAGGGCATCCTTGCCGATGTAGAAGGAAGCCTGATACGTCTGCAGACAGACGTGATCGATGTCTTGCAGTTTCACGGCGGCTGGCATCAGGGGCACGATGCGAATCTTATCCTAGAGCAGGGCGGGTTGGAAACTTATCAGCAGTTGCGAGACCAAGGGAAAATCCGTTTTATTGGATTCTCGGCAGATGGGCCGTCAGGGGGCATCGAGCGAATGGTCGCGTCCGGTGAATTCGACATGATTCAGATTCACTACAACCTCATGTATCAGAGCACATGCGACATCTTCGGCAATCGCGGGACCATACCGGAGGCAGAGGCCCAAGACATGGGGGTTGTGTTGATGCGCTCGACGACAAGCAACGCCTTCCAAAATCTGATGCAGCGGTGTTTCCCAACCCAGATGGAGGGAATCGATCTGGACAGTTTTCTACTGAATTATGTCCTCTCCAATCCACTCGTTGATGTCGCGCTGATGAGCCTGCAAAACCTTGACGATGTAGAGTGGACTAACGCAGTCTCGGATAACGTTGACCAGCGGTTGGATTTACAATCAGTTCATGGTCGATAAACACAATTGGACTCAATCCATCGCTGATACCCATTCATTGATAACCCGCGCCATCTCCACGAACACATCTTCGTCGGTGTTGCGAGAGCGTTTGAGAATCTTAAATCCGTGGTCAGCGGTGTCCAAAAGATGCAACGTTGCTTTATCACCAATCTGATTGCAGGTAGGTTGTAGCAGGTCAAGTTCACCCAATTTGTCACGTGTGCCAGATAGGAAGAGCATTGGTATCGTGACATCGCTCAGGTGTGCTGCACGTTCCACCGACGGCTTCCCAGACGGATGCAAAGGAAAGGCGAAAAACACCAAGCCCCGCACATGCTTTAACGGTGCCTCTGCGGCAGCTATTGATGACATTCGTCCGCTGAAGGAGTGTCCACCAACGAGAATCGATAGATCGTTCGCCGCTGTGTGCGCCGCCGTGACTGCGGAACGGACGGTCTCCTGACAGACAGCGTTTGCGTTTCGACCACCACCTCGTTCCGCATAAGGGAAGTTGTAACGGAATGTGGCGATGCCAACGTCCGCCAATCGTTCAGCAATGGTTTGAAGGGTTGTGTGCCGCATATGCGTGCCGGCACCATGCCCTAGCACCAGCAGCCACCGCGCATCGTCAGGACGAATCAGCAGCGATGAGACCTCACCTTGCTCCTCGGTTGCGACAAACTTGGATTCAACCACTTCATAGCTCATTTTCATAACCTCCAATCCAGAATCCTATTTCTATGTTTTTAGGACTTACGCCCTTCACTTGCGAAAATCGTTCCTATTTCGTGCTGCGTATGAGTAGGGAACGCAGATCTGCGTTCCCTACGCACATAACAATTGCAATCCGCGCCACGAGGGTGTTTAATTTCTTTTTTTGATATGCTACGTAGGAGCGCGGTCCCCTGGCCCGTACAGGACGATACTTTATATCCACTGCACAAGTTCTGATTTTCGCTGATGTTAAGAAATGGTGCAACAGCCCCTGAGTTTGGTGAAAAAGAACTCGGGGGCAAATACCAATCGCGTTGGACTCCGGTGTTTGGTGAATTGGGCCAAGACGGTTGCGCGATGTTCCGGGTATCTTTGCACTCTCTTTTTAGATGAGTTCTGACTTTAATTTCCCATCCCAACGATCTCGTACTGGATGCTGCTGAGCCCGCTCAAACAGATCCAACCACGCTTTGGATCCATCGTCCGGCTGCGCTTCTAAACGCACGCCTTCTACATACGCGGGTCCATGTCCCGCATTGAAGTAGCCATATCCCTGACTACTGTAACCCATGTGAATACAACTGCCATCCGGGTATACAATGGTGTTAATAATACGTGGTTTTGGTCGGTCATAGATTTCACCGTTTCTCTTGAATTCTTCGAGTGTATCTTGGGGTACCCGATACTTCTCAACTGCCTCTTCGTCAACCTCAACGCCTAGCCCTGGCCCCTCTGGCACCTTGTGATACCCGCCGACAACCTCAATCTCCTTTTTTAATAACTGGTGGCTATAGAGATTTATGCAGGTAATAGCGGGCCAAGTGGCGTGGGTTAAAATCGAGCCTAGATGGGCAGCCCAAGTCGTGGTCAGTCCATTGCCCACTAATTGCAGCCAGAAGGGCATCTGCGCCTCAGCACTTAAAGTTCCTTGTTGGATGGCACCAGACTTCCCGGTACAGATAACATATCCATCACAAACCCCTTCGCGGATATTGGTAATGTAGGGCGGCGTCCCGAAGTGCATCGCAATCGGCCGATTAATCACACTCCGAATCTGCATATTTCCAAGCACATCGTTCTGCGGGATGGGTGTCTCAAACATGGCCACATTGGTATATTTTTCCAGTTTTTTGATGATGAGAATTGCGGCGGCCGCATTCTGCCACGTGCCGTTAGCGTCAAGATCCAGCTTGAAGTGCGGTGGCACCATTTGGGCGATGGCCTCGACCTGTGCAACGATGTCCCACCAAGGTCGGGGCTTGAGCTTGATGCTGGTGTAACCCTTTGTCACCGCAGCCGCAGCCTCGGCCGCCCAGTCTTCAGGGGAAGCATCAATACACCACCAAGAGATAGGAACCCAGTCGCGCTCCTGTGTGCCCATCAACTCGTAAGCCGGCACCCCCAAGACCTTGCCGACCACATCAAACAACGCCATCTGTAAGCCCGCGCCGAGAGAATCATCGTTCATCAATTTTGCGGGACTTTGTCCCTTTACCCTTTCGACCGCATCGTCTGTCACTCGCGCCCAAGTGTAGTGGATCACAGTTTCGCCCCAGCCGACATGTCCTGTATCTGTAGTTACCTTGCACAGTTCCAGAACCGCCCAGTTGTATACCTCCCGTGCAGTAATCTTTTGCTGCCGTGGGGTAAATGGCACATCAACGATTATGCGTTCTACATCTACAACTTGCATCCAATTATCCTTTCGATCAGATGAGTAAAAATGTTGAGACCGTTTCGTATCAAAACTATCCGCGTCTTTGGTGAAGTTCTTGTCTTAATTTCTCTGTTCCCTCAGTTGCCTCTGATATGATAAAATTAGGGTGAGTTTTGCAGTTCTGACTCTAGGATTGAACCTAACCAGTTGGCTTTGAGGTTTGCTGTTATTATAGACATTTTCTGATTGGCGTCAACAACAAAATCTAGTGTACCTGATAGAGAGGAATTACCCATGCGGATAGATTGTATTGACGTTTACTATGTCAGTCTGCCCCTGATTTACCCTTGGCGCACCGCTTACGGTGAGGATGACACTGTTGATTCGGTACTTGTCCGGCTGGAATCGGACGGGCATGAAGGTTGGGGCGAGACTACACCGTTGAAGGCTCCCGCCTACTCGCCCGAATCCACGATGTCGGCATACCATACGATAACCGAGTTTATTGCGCCCCTATTGGTTGGCAGATCGTTTGATACAGCGGATGAATTACTTGCTGCGTACCAGTGGATTAAAGGGAACCCATTTGCCAAAGCAGGTCCGGAGGTCGCTTGGTGGGTACTCAAAGCAAATATGGAAGGTGTGCCCCTATACCAATTGTTGGGGGGCAGCTTCAGGAAGGTAGATGCTGGTGCTGACTTTGGCGTGCAGGATTCTATTGACATGCTGTTGGAGAAGATTCAGTGCGCCGTTGATGATGGCTTCAAGCGGGTTAAGCTCAAAGTGAGGCCGGGTTGGGATCTTGAGATGTTGCAGGCGGTTCGCGCAGCTTTTCCTCATCAAACGTTCCATATCGACTGCAACTCAGGATATACGCTGGACGATATCAATTTTTTCAAGCAGGTCGATAAGCTAGGGCTAGCAATGATTGAGCAGCCATTGTATCACAACGACCTATTGGAACATGCTGAGTTACAGCGACAGATTGAGACGCCGGTCTGTCTGGATGAGTCAATTGAATCAGGGCGTGCTTTTGAATGGGCACTGAAGCTGGAATCGTGTCAGATTCTCAATCTTAAAACGGGCCGTGTCGGTGGCCTCTCCGTCGCGGTGAGGCTGCACAATATGGCGCGCGATGCCGGTATCCCGTGCTGGGTGGGTAGTATGTTAGAGAGCGGTATAGGTGCCGGCGTCTTGGTTGAACTTGCAACATTGGACAATTTCACCTACCCTGGCGATCTGTTTCCTAGTAGTTTCTTCTATCGGCAAGATTTGACAGAAACGGAGTTGGTTTTGAACGATGATTGCACATTTACGCCCTCGCAGTCAGCTGGGACGGGGTATCAGCCGGTCTTGGAGCGCGTTGAAAAGGCTGCGCGATTCAGTCAGACATTTTTGCCGGAGTCACACAGTTCGTAGGTCGATGATATTCAATCAGGATTTACGCACTTTAGATTGTAGTTGCCCGATTCATCGGGCGGCAGGAGTTTCTGCTATTTTGGTTTTGGGCGCGATGCTGGCGGGAATCTGATTCGGGCTTCTGATAGTAGGAACTGGATCGCTATTGATCCCGATGGTTACACACGGGTGCCACGATATAGTCGGTTATCGTGTTTTCCAAGCACGAATTCGAGACAGAAATTTCGCTTGACAACCCTATTTCATGATGGGTATAATTAGGTTGTTTATCTGCCCCTGTGGTGGAATTTGGTATACACAGCAGGTTGAGGGCCTGTGCCTTAATTGGCATGCTGGTTCGAGTCCAGTCGGGGGCATCATGAATTCGGGCAATACTAACGACTGTTGCCAGAGAATGAAGGGGTAGGGATGGTGCTATAGCTATTCCCATCCCTTTTTTTCTTTTTAGATTCGACAAACAATTTGTGAAAACGCTGTCAATTCAATTGTTCTCAAGATCAGTTGGACAAAATTACATCAGGATTGAAGGATAAAAATCCTGATTGCCTGTTAAAACCAATCTTTTCAATATCAAAGGCTCTAAAAAAAATGAAGTTGCAAAACCGATGTTAATTTAGTATCATACTAGCCGTTTTACTTTGATTTAACTATATACATCATATAAACAGGAGAGATTTCTATGATTGTTTTTTTAAGGGAGAAATTTATCGCGCAGCTTTTCTTGATCGTTGTTGGCATTGCCTTTCTTGTAGGTTCGTTTCTCCTCTACGACATTGTCGGCGGAGGTGGTGTGTTAGGGGGAGGAGGAAGAGATGATGTGGTCGCTTTTGAGATTAACGGTGTCAAAATACAGCAACGCGAATTTGAAAACCTTGTTTCTGGCGAAATCACTCGACAACAGCAACAGAGCCAAAGCCGCTCTTTGATTGAACGTGAGGAGGTTGAAGAACAGGTTCTTGATCTGCTCATTAGGCGTCAGGTCCTTCTTGGTAGCGTCCAGATTAGCGATGCAGAGGTCGAACAATATATCCGTAGTGATGAAAACCTGCTAGCTAATTATAATGTGGTACAGCAAAGTGGTAACGGAAATGACTTCCGTCAATATGTTCGTTCTCTCCTGCTGAATCAAATTCTGCTGAATCAGATTCAAGGACTTGAGTTGGTCACAGATGCAGAAGTGGAGGCTGAATATCGCCGCCAGAACACCAAAGCCAAACTCAAGTACATTGAATTTAAGCACTTTGTCTATAAGAGTGCTGTTAAAGTGGACGATGCTGAAGCGCAACCCTATTTTGAGGAACACAAAGAGAAATATGAAAAGGGAGAGGAGATCAATCTAAGGTTCATCAAACTCGATCCGCGAAACTTCATTTCGGGCGAGGATTTGCAAGCTTATTACAATGAACATCAACAGGAATTTAAGACGCCGGAAGCGGTGAAAGCGCGTCATATCTTGAAGAGGCTTCCAGATAACGCAACCGACGAGCAGAAGACAGCGGTGAAGGCGGAAGCGGAAAAGCTGCTTGGAACAGTCAAGGCTGCAATTGCTGAGGGGGAGGATTTTGCTGAACTTGCCAAAGAACATTCTGAGGATGCCGGTTCGGCACCGCAGGGAGGGGCATTGCGAGGAAATAACCCAGATCTGCCGCCGGGAGATTATTTTGCACGAGGCGACATGGTGCAGTCGTTTGAGAAGGCAGCGTTTGACGAGTTAGCCCCCGGCGAGGTGAGCGATTTGGTCGAATCGAGATTTGGATATCACATCATCAAGTTGGAAGAGAAGCGTCCGGAAGAGATTCAACCCTTTAGTCAGGCAAGGAGCGAAATCCGTGATAAGTTGGTTCAGATTGTAGGTGTAGAACAGGCGAAAACCGTCTCAGAAAATCTCCTGTTTGATGTTGAGATTCATGATTATGAAGAGGCAATCCAACTGGACAGGTACAAAGATTTGTCGCTTGCGGTTCAGGACACCGGCTTCTTTACAGTGGATGATAATAACATCCCTGAAATCGGAATGAGGTGGACGTATAAAGATGTGATTGATCAGGTCTTCGACATGGAAGTAAATGTCAGTGCGATCAGTCCAAACAGGAAACAGAATGGGGATATTGACGCCTATTTTGTAGCGAAAGTCCTTGAAAAGAAACACGCGATAGTCCCTAAATTTGAAGCAGTCAAGGCGCAAGTGATTGATGATATTAAAGGGGAAAAAGCGAAGCAGCTCGCCCTGGAGGACGCCCAGAAACTGGCAGCACTCCGTGTCTCTGATGAATCGCTTGAGGATCTAGTGAAAAAGTATAAGGCACCGGAAGATATTACAAATAAAGAACGAGAGGTTAAGGAGAGCAACCTGTTTGCGCTCTCGCCGAACAGTCAGTTTATCTCAGGAATGGGGTCGTGCCGGGAGGCTATGTTTGCCGCTTTTAGGATGGAGTTGAATGAGGTGCAAGCCGGGCTTCAAGGGGACAACGCCGCCTATATTATCCAGCTAGTTGAACGCGAAGAACCAGATATGGCAAAGTTCGAGAACGACTCAGCAGAGCGCACCCGAATTTATAAAACGTTGCTACAGGCAAAACAAACTGAGATTTACAGAAATTGGTTAGCGACCTTGAAGAAGGGTGCCCAGATTGTGGATAAACGTTCTGGAAGAGGTTGAGAGCTAATGGATGGGGACAACGGGGCCCCTTTGAGTCAAGGCAGCTTGCGGCGTAGATGGGACCTCAGAAGATAGGGGGGAGCAGAAAGTTTAAGGGTTGACCTTTTCGCATACCTCCTTAGCCCCTTGGCTGCTTCAGTCCAAAAGCCCATCTGCCTTCATCCATCCAATTGTCTGATCAAATGCCGTGATCGTCTGTTGCACATCTTCGTCGGTGTGTGCTGCCATTGTCATCCCGCCATTTCCGGCGATGTCAATTCCGCTTAGTAGCATTCCACAACGCAAATTCATTGTGAGCAGCGCATTGCTGCCGCCTTTCAATTGACGATAGTCGCAATTGTAAGGGTCAAAATCGGCGGCACGCAGTCCATCAACGCCGTGTCCGATGAGAAGCTTCACCCCAGAAAACTCGCCGTAGACCGCCCAATCAAGTTCGTGCTGATCAATGACGTCAACGAGCCCTTCGCGCAACATTTTCGCGCTACGATTGACCTTCTCATGTGGGATACCTGTCTTGACGCGCTTCAGCATCGCAATTCCAGCGGCAGCGGATAACGGATTGGCGTTAAAGGTTCCGGGATGTGGCATCTTTTTCCAGCGTGGCTTCGATTTTTCGGCTTTAAGCGAGATGAGATTCAGTAGTTCTTCTTTTCCAGCGACCGCCCCGCCGGGAAGCCCCCCTGCCAAGATTTTGGCGAGCGTCGTAAGGTCAGGCGTGATGTTATAATATCCTTGGGCACCGCCCGGAGAGACACGAAAACCGGAGATGACTTCGTCAAAGATTAACACAACGCCGTAATCTTGCGTAACCTGCCGTAGCTGTCGGAGGAACTCACCATTTGTCGGGATAGTACCGAATGCACCGCCTGTCGGCTCCAAAATAACACACGCGATGTCCAGGTCGGATTTCAGATACTTTTCGACCGCGTCAATGTCGTTCGGTGGACAGATAACCGTTGTGTCAATGATGCTTTCTGGAATACCGGGCACAGGCGTCTCAAACGGCGGATACACACCTAAAATAACGGAATCGTGCCAACCGTGAAAATGCCCTGCAAATTTCAGGAATTTGTTTTTTCCCGTATACATCCGCGCTAACCGAATCGCCATTAAGGTTGCTTCTGTGCCGGAATTGACGAATCGTATCCGTTCCGCGGATGGGATTAGGTCTTTGACGAGACCTCCCCACTCCACCTCAAGCGCATGACAGGCACCGTAGTGTGTCCCGTGCGGCATCTGCTGCGTGACGGCTTCGACAATTTCAGGTGGGCTGTGACCGAGTAACAACGCCCCATGTCCCGACCAGTAATCAATGACTTCTATCTCGTCAACGGTCCACTTTTTTGATCCCTGTGCGCGATTAATGTAAATTGGAAATGGCTCTGTGTGCCGGTTATCATGCGTCACACCATCGGGAAAAATATAATTTGCCTGTTGAGCAAGTTCTCTATTTTTTGAAAAAGTTTTTTGATATTTTTCTAGGATTGTGTGGGACGACATTGTTTTTCTCCTTGTGTATCGTGGAAGATGAAAATTCCTATACTTGTTTATTGATAGAGAATTCTGTTTTTTGTGAATTTGTCTTTGAACGAAGCAGGTCCTCTAAAATATGATAATCGTGGTCGAATGCCAATTCGGGCAGCGAATCAGGGGCAAATAGGCGTGCATCCAACGCTTCCGCACGCCCCGCCGGAGTTCCCGAAACAATTCTTCCAACATAAATAATAAGGACAACCGTCCGGCTTTCATTGGAGTAAACCCCTAGCAGCCTATCTAATTCGACGTCGACATCTGCTTCTTCTTTTGATTCTCGCACGGCTGTTTCTGCTGGCGTATCGCCAATATCAATGTAACCTGTTGGAAAACTCCATAGTCCCAGTTTGGGTTCATTTCCACGTTGTATCAGTAGCAGTTTTCTGTCTTTGAATGCGAGGACGCCGGCAACGGGCTTTGGATCGCGATAGAACACGAAATCACAGACCGTACATGCTTGACGCGCTTTCCCTTCCAGGATTCGCTCTTCAAGAGAATTCGCACATTTTGGACAGAATTTCATCCCCGACTTCGTTTGAGTGGTTGTGTGGGCGGTGTTTGTTGTAGACATGTTCACGGTTCAGAGAAATTGTGAGCATTTTATTGAGTAAAAAAATAAAATATAAAACCTTAAGGGCGTGTTGACATTTTGCTATCACCAATTAGGAATCTGTAAAATGTCAACAATTCGCATATTGGGCTTCCTCGTCCAACCAGTGTGAAATGGCACAAAGTCGGACGAGACACCCGGCCTACTGGTGTTTGCCTTGACCTGTATAGGTCAAGATTCACATCTCGACAAGACACCCGGACTATAGCGCAACGTCCCGGGCGGATTGAGCCAGGATTGTCGCCCCATCGTGTCTGGAATTTTGTAGCGCAATGTTCTCGGTATTTTTGATTTTTGAAAATCAACCGACAAAAGTCTCAAGCGCATCAGAATCAGTTCAATTTATCAGATGTCAACAGAACCTAGTGATAATCGGCTAATGATACAACAAATAGACGCAGATGTCAATCATTGATTGTAAGCAATTTAGGGGTGCTCATAAAACGGTTGCGCGACACGATTGGCTCAATCCGTCCGGATTATCGCGCGAGAGTCCGGGGTTTTGTTGAGATATGAATCTTGACCGACAGGGCTTCGAGGGATCAACTGTGTAAGTCCTACAATAATCACTTTATCTAGCAAAAAGAAGAAATGAGTTGGTAAATTGATGGTTGATACATCAGGTAAAGCACAGCACACAGGACTATTAGGCAACACAGATTTTCCGATTAAGCGACTGCGTTCGGCGTTTCAAACCGCCTTTGGAACTCAACCGCTCATTATTACGGCTTCTACCGGTAGCGGAAAGTCCACGATGGTTCCACTTTGGTGTGCAGAATTGTCGGACCGCCCAACTTTAGTGTTGGAACCACGGCGGGTTGCGTGCCGTTCACTTGCCCGCTGGCTGTCAAAACTCCGAGGAGAGCCGTTAGGCACTTCAGTGGGTTATACGGTGAGGTTTGAGGAGGTGGGGTCTGAAACAACACAAATCCGATTCGTCACACCGGGTGTTGCGCTGCGGTATGCAGCAGATGGAGAGCTTGATAGATATGGGACAATCATACTAGACGAATTTCATGAGCGTGGACTGGAATCGGACCTCTTTCTAGCAATCTGCAGGAAGAAGTGTTCAGACGCCCAGCTTGTGTTGATGTCCGCAACGATAGATACCCAGAAATTCGCTCAGTTTGTCGGTGGAAAATCGTTGTCTGCGGAGGGAAGAGCCTACCCGGTTGATGTACGCTACCTTGGTGGTGTCACTGTCCCTACAGTGTGGGGGTTGGAGGAGCGTGTGGCGCGGGGGGTGCGTCGAGCGTTGAGAGAGACAGATGGAAACATATTGGTCTTTCTACCGGGCAAAGGGGAGATTTCGGCATGTCTTGATGAATTGCACTACCTAAGAAACGTTGAGGTCTTGTCGTTACACGGCGATCTGCCGACAGCGGAACAGGATCGGGTTTTTGAGGAAACGCCCCGTCGCCGTGTAATTTTGTCAACGAATGTTGCTGAAACCTCCGTCACACTGCCGGGCATAACAGCGGTTGTAGACGCGGGCTTGGTACGTCAGCGTATTCATCAAGCCCAACGGGTGGTACTGGCATTGTGTTCCATCTCGCAGGCTTCTGCTGAACAGCGACGCGGCCGGGCAGGAAGGCTCATGCCAGGAGTGTGCTACCGGCTGTGGGAAGAACGCGGACAACTTGAGAGGGAGACGCCCCCTGAAATTGTACGAGAAGACTTATCGCCATTTGTGCTCGCAGTTGCCGCAACAGGATTTCGCCCGCAGGCCTTAGAATTTCTCGATGCGCCACCGGCCTTTGCGGTTGAACGGGCTCAAGAACAATTGACTGAATGGGGTATCCTGTCTCAAGAAGGGGCACTGACCGATTTTGGGCGAAAGTTATCTGTGCTTCCTATTGATTTATCTTACGCGCGGTTACTGGTCAAAGCACCAGCTTCCCTCCGTCGAGATCTCATCGATCTGATTGCAACGCTGGAGCGTCCTGCACCGTTGTGGCGGAAATTGGATCAACTTTCACCCGAAAAGATTCACATTATCTCTGAAGCACGACGTAAGGATTTAATCCGTAATCACTGTGACGCTACAGCACTGATTCGGACCTTGCGGCGTGGCACACCTAACCGTCACCACCTGCATGGTGCGGCTATCGTGGAATGCTGCCGAATTGCCTCCCAACTTCGTTTGTTTTTTGGTATACCAGTCTTGGCTAAGGATCGAGGGAATGTTCAACCGGATCGACTTGGGCTCATACGTTACCTGTTACGTGAATCGTCTGGCTACGTTTATGTTCGACGGCGCGAAGGAAACGCGTGGGGGAATGGTCAGGATGAGGTGCTATTAGATTCCAGTTCACTGATTCGTCCTGAGGTAGATGCCGCGCTTATTCTAGAAAAAGAAGGGCTTGCAAAAGGCACGCGTGTTCAACTTTTGGGCCGCACCGCTCTGCCTTGTACTTTTGCAGATTTGCAAGAGGCCGGACTAGGAACCCCTCATCTAGAAGCACCGACCTTAGTTGAAAATGAAATCATCGGGCAGGTACGTTTCGTATATGCGGGTCGGGAGATTGGTCGGGAACGTCAACCGCTGACCGGCCCCCTGCTCAGAGAGGCTATTGCAACCTTTATCCTTTCAGGGCGTTTATTTCCAAATATAGGAGAACATCTGATTGAGCGCATCAACGCTTACAACCTCCACATAGCGATGCAAGGAAGTACTGCTACAGTGGAACCTCGTACATGGCTGTTCTCGCTCCTCACTGATTTGGGTGTTGAAGCTGCAGAGGATTGGCTGCTGTTATCGCCGGCAGATTTTGTATTCACGCTAATTGATGAGGTAGAGTTCGCAGAAATCAACAGAAATTATCCACAAGCGTTCTCAATGAATGGGGCAAAATTCCGAGTTGAATATGAGCCGCAAGCACGGAGGATCACATTGAAGTGGGTAGGAGGAGTCCGGCAGCCCCATCTTAGTCCGTGGATGCTCCCTCGTTGGGAGGGTTGGAGAGTACAGGCAGATATTCGGGGGCAACTCAGAATGCTACGCCCGTGAGAACTGATTGTAAACCAAAGGCGGGATTATTTTAACCATTGATATTCTGGGACTAGGGTGGAAGTCATGAAACCCTTTCCGTATTAGTTTCGTTAAAGTAAACTCAGATGGTAACTGTCTTTACATCTATTATATTTAGGAGTTACGCCCTTGAGTTTGTAGTCGCGCCATTCAACCCGTGTCTTTAAGGGGTGGTGTATGCCGTACTCCGCTAAGCCCCCCTGTATCCCCCCGCAAGCAGGGGGCTGGCACAGTAGAGTATGCTTACTCCTGTCGGCTGAACTGTAGTTGCCCGATTCATCGGGCGTCGTGAATTGTATTGTCCGGTGATGAGTCACTGAAAGATACCATGACCATTGCGCCATAATCCGGGCTTAACCCACTAGGACAGTCGCGCAGCAGTATCTCCTTTGAACGTTCAACTGCGTAAGTCCTAACATTTATCAAAATCTTCGCAAAATAGGGTATAGTTGTTTTGTCTTTCGTGAGGGATTTTCATCCCGCCATTTGGGGGTGTCCTTCACATCCAAGTGAAATGGAGATGAAAGACAGAAAGACACTCCCATGAAGACCGACAAGTTCAAAATGTATAGCCATTACGGGAATCGTGAGTTGCACCAGACGCTAGACGGACACGCTCAGGTGTGGAATCACTGCGTTGCCCTTCAGGCTCAATACTATGTGATATACGGCAAGTCTATCCGCAAGTTTAGATTAATCAATCACATATCTAATCTGAGCGGTGTGTCGGAATTCGGAAATCCCTCCTACAAGAGAACTAAATGACCCTAAAAGATATAGACAATACGCTTGCCTTACCTCAATATTTATGCTATACTAATATGGTTTATATCCAGTGATCAAACTTATATTTTAGATTGTGTTACTATGAAGGAGGAATTCATTGAAAGAAGGAGGAATTCATTGAAAAACACATATACGCTTCTCATCATGTCATCCAATCAAGATTTAGTACGGCAATTCTCGATTCACCGGGGGCTTGCATTATGCCTAGGTCTGGTTCTATGTCTTTCGTTGTTTTGTATAATCAGTTTTGCTGCTTTAGAGATAAAACGCAGCCTTCGTTACCAGATTGAGTTACAAGGTGAAATTACGAGTAGAGAGCAGCTTGAAAATACAATTAAGCAGCAGCAACAAAAGGAGCAGGCAGTCGACAAAGAGCTCCGAGGTCTCCGTGAAATGGCGGATACGGTACGTCGTGTTTTAGGTATTGGCTCAGGGCAAGGTGTCCTCGGACAGGGGGGGGGTGAGACTAGTGCTCAAGAGGTGAACGATGAATTAACCAGTTCGATTATTGAAACCCGACCTGCTCCAACATCAATCACTGCTGATTTCACAGACAGTTCTCTAGTTAATCGGATTGTAGAGATAAAACAGATGAAAAGAGAATTTACACCAATCTATGAACATGTAAAAGCCAATGCGAAAAGGGAACTTGCGAGGCCTTGGATCTTGCCAATTTCGAGGTCAACGGAGGGTGAAGTCCTATCTTATTGGTTTTCTTCCGAGTTTGGCCCTCGTTTGCACCCGTTGACAAGAAAAACCCAATTTCATAATGGATTGGACATCGCGGCAGCTAGGGGGACGCCGGTGATTGCTACTGCTGATGGTATTATAGATCAAATCAAGAAGGATCCATATCTTGGCCATATGATTCAGATCGAACATCCGGATTCACAGATGAAGACCTTATACGGGCACTTGCAAAATTACGCTGATGGTCTCCAAGTTGGAACACGGGTCAAACGCCGTGAAGTTATCGGTTATGTAGGGAACAGCGGTAGAAGTACTGGCACCCATTTGCACTATGGGGTCTACGACGATGGCAAATGGCAGAATCCGAGAACCTATATTTATCCTTAGTCTCCGCACCAAGCGTGTACTATTACTAAATATCCAACCATGATGACAAAGTGAGGGATTTCCTAATTCGCAAATTGCCGAATTTGTGAATTAGGAAAAGCTTGTTTTCGTGCCCCTTGCTCCCACCTATCCACGCTTCGGTACGGATCCCCCATATCTATGACAGTTAATGACCTCCAGATTATGTGCAAATTATTCGTCAAATAGGAGGAAGGTATGGAAAAATGGAAGAGTCAACGGAAATTCCGTCTCCTCATTTTCTCTTTTCTTTTCGTGGCAGTGTCGTTCCAGTCCCTTTCTGCTGAATGGATAGAGGATACTGGTCAAAATCTGCCAGTCTGTACTGCGGCAGCGGATCAACATTTCCCCGACCTGATTTCTGACAACCATGGCGGCATCATCGTGGCGTGGCGCGATGTGAGGCATGGAAATCGGGATGTATTCGCACAGCGGATTAGCATAAATGGTGAGATGCTGTGGGCCAACGATGGTATTCCAATCTGCGTACAGCCCAACGCACAAAGCTGGCCCCTCCTTATCCCTGATGCGGAAGAGGGTGCAATTGTTGTTTTTGGGGACTCTCGCCACCGCAATCGGGACATCTATGCCCAACGGATTGATGTCAACGGCAGATTACTTTGGGGCAAGGATGGAATCCCTGTCAGCATCGTGCCCTTCTTGAAGGAGGATGTCAAAGCCATTTCCGACGGTAACGGCGGGGCGATTATTGTATGGGAGGATTCGCGGCACGGTAATTTGGATATTTATGCCCAACGGATTGATGGGAAGGGCAAACCTGCTTGGGACCTTAACGGTATCCCTGTCTATAAAGGGGCAGGCGATCAGTATGATCCGTTTTTAACGACAGACGCTGCCGGGGGTGCAATCATTGCATGGTGGGACATCAGTACACCGGATTGGAATGTTTTCGCGCAACGGATGGGGGCCACAGGCGAGCAAGTCTGGGAAAATGGGGGTGTTCCAGTATGTACAGCCGCTGGCAATCAGGGAGGTCCGTTTGTTGTCGCTGATGGTTCAGGGGGAGCGTTTGTTGTTTGGTCAGACTACCGTAACGATCCGAATATTTTCAGTAGTGCGGACCTCTATGCTCAACGGATCAATGCAAACGGCCAGGCACTCTGGGCAAAGGACGGCATTAATTTCTGTAATGACCCGTCAAATCAACAACAATCCGAAGGGATTAGTGACGGTATGGGTGGGTTGATTGTTACTTGGTGGGATGACCGTGATATTTTTGCCGATATTTACGCCCAACGAATCAACCCGGACGGGGTGCCGATGTGGCAGGACAACGGGATTTCTATCTGTGTGGCGGCGGGAGTACAGCGGGAACCTCATCTTGTTTCCGATGGCTCCCAAGGCGCAATTATCTACTGGAAAGATTTTCGGGAGGATTACGGGAACGTTACCGCAGATGCAATTTATGCTCAACGGATTGATGTGGATGGCAAATCAATTTGGCCGTTTAACGGTGTGCCCGTATGTACGGCTGACGGGGATCAGATTGCTCCGCGTGCAATCGCCAACGGCAGGGGCGGTGCGTTTATAGTTTGGAGTGATTACCGGGGCAAAGATGCTGACATATACATCCATCAACTCCCTTAAGTTGCCGCTTCGGATTTCGCCAATCGCTCAACTTCGTTGAAGAACTTACCGATCATCATCTTGGATGCCCCACCGATGACCCGCTGCCCTACACGGGCCAGTTTTCCACCCACGGTTAGTTCTCCAGTCAAGTTGACTGCTGTTTGATTTTCCCCGGCTTCTGCCAAGGTCAAGTCACATGCCCCATTGACAAAGCCAATCTTACTTTTACCCTGAACGCCTAGACGGTAGGCTGAAGGCGGCTGCTTATTTTCTATTTTGACGGAACCTTTATATACCCCTTTGATCGTAGCGACGCCTACCTTGATTGTAGCCTCAAAGCTATCATCACTAAGGGGTTTCAACTCTTCGCAACCGGGGATACATTGCTGCAAAAGTTCAGGAGTCGTGAAATATTCCCAGACCCTTTCACGCGGGGCGGAAACTGTGTACTCGCCTTTGATTTTCACTGTCTAATTTCCTCATATTGTTAGGTTAAGTCGAGTGCCCCTCAAATAGAGCACACATGCGATCATAACCGAGGTTGCTAGGGGTGTTGACATTTGACAAATTGAACCAATTCTGATGCTCCCGATAGGATCGGGATTCAGAACAACTTGAGACGGCTCCGGACTTCTGTCGGTCAATTTTCCAAAATCGAATGCAGTGGATTTGTCAATCTACTGCGAGCGGTGAGTGATTCCCTTGCTGATTTGCAACGGTTCCTATAGCAAGGGCGTGTTGGCATTTATGTGAAACTGTCCATCATCGTGGGGGTGAGGTACCTTTACCCATTGACCAACACCCAATCCCTACGAAGGACCGTGTATCTTTGCACACCCCTCGATTTATCTGGTTAAATGTCAACAGAACCTAGCAACTTGCGTTATCATAATAAGTAGTCTGCATTCGCTACTAATCCTGTTGAGAGTCAATATCATCTGATTCGGACGTGCTTTTGGTTATTATCCCGAACAGATGCCCTCCGTGCTTGTCGCTGCTCCATGTACCAGCATATTGTCCGCGATAGATTATCACCCTTGCAGTGTAGGTTCCCAAGTTTGGCAGCTCCCGATCAGTCAATGTGATGATGGGGGTGTCCTCTGCCCATTTGACTTCAAGTGGCAATGGCACAGTAACATCCTTCCCACCGTACTGAATTCGTGCAAAGAAGAGCCAGTAATCATCGCTCATTTTGGTAACTTTTACGATGGTATACTTTTCTTCTCTAAGGGTATTCTGATCCCCCTCCCCTGTGATTGTGAAGTGCCCGGCGAGCGTAACGCCGGAAAGTATCTCCTGAAATCGTTTTTCATTGGGGGTCAACCCATTTTGCTGTGGTAATACAGGGGAATCCTGTTGCTGCTGCTGATTAATTGTCATGTCCGGCTGCGGCAATTGCTCGGAATGACGTTGGCTGACGATTCGGGAGACGAGTGCTGCGGAATTACGAGCAGCGATTTTGTAGTATTTCTTAAAATCTTCTGAAGCATTTGGGCCGGCATTATCGCTCAAGCTGCGTATGACCAAGCAGGGGATATTGTGCTGCCAGCAGACTTGGGCAACTGCTGCGCCTTCCATCTCGACCGCATCTGCACCGAGATTTTTGTGCAAGGTTGTTTTTTTTGCATCAGAAGCGACAAATACATCCCCAGTTACGACCGTTCCCTTGATGATTCGTGGGTATCGTTGACCTTGAGGGGTTTGAAATGGGTTGAGTTCAATGGCCCCCAGAGCGGTTTCTGCTATCTGCAAGAGTTCAGGGTCCGCAGGAAAGAAGACAGGGTTTCGGTTCCCATTGATGGGATTCCTAACGCCTGTGTTTTCGATTTCGGTTGACTCTAATTTGCCTAAATCGTGTTGCGCTGTCTTTTGTGCGATGACAATATCGCCGATTTGCAGGTCTGGATTGAGTCCACCGGCAACCCCTGTGAAGACAACTCCATTAGGCTGAAAATGCTCAATGAGCAGAGTAGCTGTCATCGCTGCGTTGACTTTGCCAACCCCTGTCCTTGCAATAACTACGTCTTGCTCGTTGAGTGTCCCTGTGAGGAACTGGATTCTCTCGATTGTATGCGTCTTTGGATTGACAAGTTGTCCCTCAAGGATTGCGACTTCTTCATCAAATGCACCGAGTATTGCAACGGGTGAGGCGTGTGTTGCGCCGCCTCCCGAAACCAGTAAAAGGAGAATTGCAATCCGGACGGATGCGATGTATAAAATTGTTCTCATGGTAATGCCTCTAGAGGTTAAAGCAGGTTTGTTGTAAGGAGACAACGACCGGTCACGTTTGTCGAAATTCAACGTCTGCGTCTAGTGGGTAAATGGGGCGTCGGACCTTCTGATAATCGTAGGAAAAGAGATCTGGGCTATGCACACCGGGGGTATCTACCTCTAAGATTCTATGGGCGATTGGCGTATAGTCTGCACGGAAGTGAACAGCCGATTTGAGCGCAATGAGTTTCCGATCCCGCGGTTCAATGCCGACACTACGAAGCACTTCAGCGTCAATGGGTTGAACACGATGTTCCGTCAGGATGATTTCGACACCGCCAACCTTGACAACGGCAGTGCGTCCCAAACTGCTTCTGATTCCACGTCCCATCGGTCCCTTATACACAAATTGACCGTCAGAAATTGTTTTCACATAACCTGTCAATGCAACTGGATCGCCGTGCAGCGGAATCGTCTTTCCACCGACATCAAGTGCTACCGTATTGCCGACTCCGGATTCGATTGCAAGTGCTACGGACTCTGGGTCAGCGATTATAGCGATTACCGCATCTTGGACATCGGCTTCAATGAATTTCCTAAGAATAATCGTTCCATCGCAGGGGCCGCCACCACCGGGATTATCTGAACCCTCTGCAAGAACAATTGGCTGCTCTTCCGCTCGGTTAGCGACCTCGATTGCCTCTTCAACGGAAACGAGGTTCAGATTAAATGCCTCTCGCATGTCCCAGATGTACTTCGCAAAATTGTCTGTATACTGTTCAGCGAGTTGCTGATCGGCGTTAGTCGTGACGAGCACCGAGACACCGGCATCATGTATATCTGCAAAGGGAAAACCCATTGACAGGGTTGCCGTTACCACTCCCGGTTGCGTTTCGAGGGCGTGAAGGTGTTCTACCGCTCTGCTCATCAAGGGTTTCATCGTACATTGCGCCGGCGGTGAAGTCAATAACGGCAGTTGGCGATATGCCATTGTCGGCTGGATATTTCCACGAACGATGTCAAATATCACCTGTGCGGCTTCAACACCTCGGTCATAGCAATCGACATGGGGGTAGGTGTCGAATCCGATAATTGTGTCACTGTATTCCGCCATCTCGACGGTGATATTCGCGTGAAGATCTAGCGTCACAACAATTGGGAGGGAGCCGACAATTTCACGCACCGATCGGATGACATCGCCCTCAGCATCTTCGATTTCCTCCGTTGCCATTGCCCCGTGTAAATCTAGGAAAACTCCGTCAATTTGCCCAGCGTTTCGCAAGAGATTGAGGAACTCTCCTTTAAGCGTATCGTACGCTCTTTGCTCAACAGCACCAGAGGGGGTAGCGAAGGTCCATAAGAGCGGAATGATTTGGATCCCGAGCTTCTCCGAACTCTCAATAAACCCGCCGGTGATGGTGCTCGTCTTTTTGAAGGCTGAGATGATCTCGTTGCCGATGTGGTAACTTCTCTTAAAATCGTCAATTGAAGTCGGCACCGATGAAAATGTGTTTGTTTCATGACCGATGCAACCCGTTGCGATCCGCATAAGTATGTCTCCATTTTATATAGTGCCCTGCGTAAGATATTATTTTTTTATATTTTAGCATAATATCACAAAAGTTGAGAAATTGAAAGGAAATTTATGATGACACAGATCCAATGGCAGTCAAATCAGGTTGAAGCGGCTGAAGCCGCGGACCTCATCGAAGTTTGTTACCAAAACGGTTGGACTGATGGCTTGCCGGTTGTTCCACCGATACCGGATCGGGTAAAAAAAATGTTAGCTGGTACGGATAGGCAGCCGGATGAATTGCTCGCATCGATCCCCCCCAAGTGGGGGCACGCAACAATCGAACGCATCGCTATTAACGCGGTGATGGCTGGTTGCAAGCCGGAATATATGCCGGTTGTCATCGCAGCGGTCGAGGCGATTACCGAAAAAGAGTTCAATCTGCACGGTGTTCAGGTAACAACCGCTGATTCTACACCGTTACTGATTATCAATGGTCCCATCCGAAAACAGTTGGAGTTCAACGATAGTTTTAACGTTTTTGGACAGGGTTGGCGTGCAAACGCGACGATTGGGCGGGCAATCCGCCTGATTGGTACGAATATCGGTGGGGCATTGCCTGGCGAATTAGACCGCTCCACTTTGGGTCATGCCGGCAAATACACCTTCTGCATCGCGGAACGGGAGGAGGAGAGTTTGTGGCAGCCTTTGCACATTGAGCGTGGATTCCAATCTTCTGACAGTACAGTGACAGTCCACGCAGGTTCCTCTCCATATCACATCGGTTCCAGTGGAAACACAGCGGAAAGTATCCTAGACACAATTTGCGGTAGCATTTCCGCGCTGGGGTCCCCATCCGCTGAGATTGTCCTTGTATTTAGCCTTGAGCACATGAAAACAATCGCCCGTGATGGTTTTAACAGGGGCAACATACAGGCGTATATACACGAACAGACACAGCGGCTTCCTGAAGATGTCATTATTGTCGTTGCTGGAGGTCCTGCGGGGCAATGGACAGTTGCAATTCCTAGGTGGGGAGGCCCCACCCATTCAGTGACGAAACGCATTGAGGTATGAAATGGAAAGACAAATTTGTGAACAAGAGTGTAAAAAAAATGAACAATATAGAGCTCCCATTTCGCCATAAATGGTGAGAAATGCGCCTACAAACGCGAAATCCACCCTTTATCGGATGTGGCATACTATGTGCGTCCTCCTCTGAGATCCGACAGTAACTGCGTGGCATTAGAGTTCTCGAGGCTCCGCAGTTTCAACTAATATTAGCACTTTATATCACATGGGAGGAAAGTCATGAAATCACCGAAACAACACATTTGGAAATGTCTAATTGGGTTGATGATATTAGCAGCTTGGGTTGGTCCTGATGGCATGGCGACAGTTACACCGTCGGAAGAAGGGTCCCTGCGTCGAAAGAGGCATGTGGTGGCGAACCCAAATGAGCTAAATAAAAAGAACACTGTTGATATCGGTAAAAGTCTCGTCGAAATTGCCGAGCGTGCAAGTCGTGACAGCATAAATCAAGCAGTCGATCTGGTATTTGTTATTGACGGGAGTTTGGCGATGAGAGATCTGGGCAGAAAGGTTGAAAGACGGATTGCCGATATGGCGCGGGTCTTTGAAGAATCAGTGATTGATTATCAGTTCGCGCTCATTTGGTTTCAAAATATCGGTGGCTCGCAAATCATAGTCAAACCACTACAGAGGGGGCTTCTTCCGATTCAAGAAAATTTTCGTAGGTTGCCGGTGGCGAAGTTTAAGGGTCCTATTGTTGGATATGGGCTTAACGCGATTATGAGAGGCCTTACAGATTTGAAGTTCCGCTGGGACGCCGAAAAGCACTTCGTCGTTGTGACAAATTCGGCGTTGAAAACAACTTGGGGTGGCGGAGACGAAAAAAATGAGGTTGTCGAGAAAATCTTGGATTGGTGTGAACAGGATGAAATTCGACTCAACGTCATTGGGATCAACGAAGAGATACAAATGCTATTAGCCGACCGGACCAATGGCAAATGGTACGGTACTAGGGAAAACCGACGTAAGGTCGAACATGTGCCTCTAATAAAACGATCTATACTCGATATTGACAGCGTTTTCAAGCGCATCGCTCGACATATTGCTGCAACAGTAAAGCAACCTGCCGATTTGGTGTTCATCTTTGACTCCAGCTTGAGCATGTACGATAAAATGGACAAAATCTGCACAGGACTGGATTCGCTGGTCAAGATTTTGGATGGTAAGGAGCTGGACTACCGTCTTGGAGTCATCCGATTCTGGGCAAGATCGGGGGGCGGCGAAAGTTCAGTTGTGATAACGAAACCACCGTTAAATACTGAACAGGTAAGGCAGATGTTTCGTACACCCGGACGTGGTGATGAACACCTGTTGGACGCAGTTATGGAAGGTGTACCTAAACTCCAAACACCAGACAATCGGAAACTCGTACTCTTTATCGTAACTGATGAATCTTCCAGTAGCGGCCCGGGAACAGAGTATACATCTGCAAAGGCGATAGCAGTCTGCCGTCAGACCGGCGCGCAAGTCAACGTTATTGGAGGTATTGTGCCGGTGGGTCATGGTGGTGGATTTGTTGATGAGTTCCAGCGCGGTGTCTCTGAAGTCACAAACGGGCAATGCTATATCATGCCGGGAGCTGAAGCACAATTACGGGACCGGCGCAACAGATGAAATTGTTTTACATTAAACGTCAATTCTAAACCCTCATAACGTTGGAATCGCTGGCAATCCCTCACATGGAGCGTGCCTTTCCCGAGTGGAACCGTCGGTAATAGATATGTTCGTTTATGTTCAGTTGTTACCATGTCGCTGCACAAAATGGTTCAGGAGGAGTGAGGCAATGAAACAAGAAGGGGGGCAAACAAATCGGCGTATTACCTATATTCAATGGTAGCGTTAATTCAAAAATAGGAAATCAACAAACTTCACCGTTTTTTTTTGGAGCCACAGTTCGGAACAGATTTGGAGATTGATGTGTATTATCGGGAAGGGATTGTTATATTTTTTTCTAGTAGCTGTCACCTTCGTTTCAATTTGAACGTTTAGATGTTAAGGATTATCGCTACAAAGGGTGTAAAATTTAAGCGGTACGAGGTTGAATTTGTCCAAACAGATAAAATCAGTCTTAAACGGAAGGAGATGTCAAACGTCTTAATATAATATTATGTGGATTCGAGAGATGGAAGATTGATTATAGCTTTAGGAGGAATCAGATGGAATTATTGATCCGAATTTTTGCCTTGACCTTCATTTTTACTCTAGTTTCTAGTGCGATTGCTGACGCAGCCGCCATCAAGATGGATAAGGAAGTTGCCGACTTCACGCTCAAAGACACAATGGACAAAGCGCATTCACTCAAGGATTTGAGTCGGGACAAGAAGGCAACAGTTGTGATGTTCATTTCGGCCCAATGTCCTGTTTCTAATGAGTATAACGAAAGGATTATTGCGCTACATAACGACTACAAAGGCCAAGGGGTACAGTTCATTGGAATCAACTCTAACAAGAATGAATCCGTCAAAGAAATTGCCGAGCATAACAAAGCAAACGAGTTCCATTTCTTAGTCTTGAAAGATTTGAAGAATGAGATTGCGGATAATTTTGGGGCAAAGCGTACTCCTGAAATCTACTTATTGGACGAAAAGCGGATACTTCGGTATCATGGTGCCATTGATAACAGTCAGCACGCCCCCGAAACGCACTACCTACGCGAGGCACTTGATCTCGTAGTTGCTGGGAAAGAAATTCCGGAGGCCATCAAAAAGACGAAGGCGTTTGGCTGCACGATCAAGCGCGTTAGGAAAGCGCGGGATCGAGGCCGCACCCCGTAAATTCAGATTAGAATTCTTTAGGTTTTCGGATTTTAAGGTTTTCGGATTTTTAAGGAAAATCGATAAAATTAGGGTTTGGGATGGGGAAAATTAGATGATAAAAAAAATTCTTCGAGGTATGCTTACACTGTTTCTCATTGCTACTATCTGTGTGATGATGCTGATCTTCGTCAGTATCGGATTTGTAGGGGGTGTTGTCCTCGATTCATGGGGCACCATCAAAGATATTGATTTGGACCAACTGGAATATAGCGAGGTCAATACGTGGAAACAGCACCTTGAGGTCTATTCCTCCGTTTGTACAGTTGAATCAGGAGATTCAATTGATTTCCTACTGGACAAATTGAAACGATTGGAATATGAAGAAAGTGGAGAGTTCATCAAACCGAGTGTTGTTGGACACTATTCAGTCGGGCGTGATGAACAGGGACAACCTGAGAGGTTATGGATTTATCTCCAAGGTTTCCATTTTCCAGATGAGGATCGGAAGGCATATCAGGTTGAGCTTTCTGTGATTGATGGCAAAATAGAGACAATCCAAAACAACGATGGTGAAAAAATCGATAGTTTCGATTTGAGACCGGAGTTGCTTAACGCGCTTTATGATAGAAAGGGTGAAGCTGAGGCACGAGAGATTGTGCAACTAGTGCAGATGCCTGATATCCTGCTACAGGCATTCCTCGCGGTTGAAGATCGGCGATTCCACGAGCACTGGGGTGTGGATTTTCTGGGGATTCTCCGTGCGGCCATTCACAATACTCAGTTATTTTTAGGACAAACGCAGGGAACGCTGCAAGGAGCGAGTACAATTACTCAGCAACTCACACGGAATATCTATCTGACCCGTGAGAAGCGGATTTTGCGAAAGGTAAAGGAAGCACTGCTCGCAGTGCGTATTGAGCATCAATTTTCCAAGGATGAAATTCTCGAAAGGTATCTAAACCTAATTAATTTGGGACGCTACGGCTCGCAGGAGGTACTTGGCGTCCAAGAAGCAGCCCAAAACTATTTTGGGAAAAATGTATGGGAGTTAGAGCTCCACGAGTGCGCCACACTGGCAGGTATTCCGAAATCACCAACCCGTTATTCGCCGGTGCGTTATCCAGACCGTTCAAAAGAACGGCGTGATCTGGTGCTGGGATTGATGCTAAAGGCAGGTTTCATTAATACGGAGGAATACAATGCGAATGTGCAGAAACCTGTTGTTGTTGAAGTCCCCAAAAGTGCACAGGGCACAGGTGGCTCGCATTTTTTGGAATATGTTCATGAACAGCTGAGACAGATACCTGAACTAGAAGGACATTTGTACAACCAAGGGTTAAGGGTGTACACGACAATTGACGTTTCCATGCAAGAGATTGCAGAAAGGGCTGTTGGTGACCATTTGCGCGAATTGGATCAAAAGCTGAGAGGCTCTAGTAGGTATAGAAATCTGCCCGATTACGACGAGAATAAAAATAATCCACATGGCATCGATCCGATTACCAATTACTTGCAAGCAGGGCTAATCGCCCTTGAACCGCAAACGGGGCACATCAAGGCAATGGTTGGGGGCCGCGATTTCTATATTACCCCGCAAAAAATTAACTTTTTTAATCGATCAGTTGACGCCAATCGCCAGCCCGGTTCAGCCTTCAAACCAATTATCTTTGCCGGCCTGCTTGATTTCCCTCCTTTAATAACACCTGCAACGATAGTCCGCGATGAAGCATGGTCTATCGACGTTGGCACAGGGCGGCGTTGGAGGCCTCGGAATTACGGAAAGCGCTACTACGGAGATATTACCGCGCGAAGGGTATTGGAGAAATCAATCAACATTGCGACAGCACGAATGATGTGGGAGACACCGATAGAGGAAAATGACAAACCTGCCGGGCTGAATCGAACGCTTGCGATTGCGAAACGTCTGGGTATCCAAACTGATTTACCCGCATATCCGTCAGTTGCGTTAGGGGCAGGCGGATTGCCGCTACTCGAACTCACTGGTGCGTATGCTGTCTTTGCTAATAGTGGGAGGTATAAGAAACCGATAGGCGTTCACTATGTAGAGGATCAGTACGGAGAAATCTTAATTGAAAATCAACTGCCGCTGGAACAGGTTCTTGATGAAGGGGTTGCCTATCTCATGACGCATCTCCTGAAGGGCGTGATTAATAATGGCACCGGTCGGCGGGCACGTCTGATGGGGTTAGAACGTCCCGCGGCCGGCAAAACCGGCACGACGGACGATTATACAGATGCGTGGTTTGTCGGTTATATTCGGAATCTCGCCGCCGGGGTTTGGGTGGGGTTTAACGACCCGAAGCGGAAGACGACCTTCCCCGGTGCCCAAGGTGCCTTACCGATTTGGGCTCGATTTATGATTGAAGGGGCACGCGGCCCCGTTAGGGATTTTGATAAACCGTCCAACGTCGTTTTGCGAGACATCGATAAAAATACAGGAATGCTGAAATACCAAGGAAAATGTCCGGAGGAAGCTATTATTAAGGAAGCCTTCATCGCTGGCTATGAACCAAAGATGCTATGTAATGCCCATCGGTAAGGCGTGAGCGAAAAACGTGAAGGAAGAGGGAGAAATCGAATTTTTTACGGCGAAGATTCAACTGATGCCTGGGGCTTACGATCGTTATTCCGTATAATACTACTAGGAAAATGAAAAACATGGAAAAGTTTGAGTTAGTTTCAGACTATACGCCGCAAGGAGATCAGCCGCAGGCGATTCAGACGCTTACAGAAGGTTTTCTGCAAAAGGAGAACAACGTTCAAACATTGTTGGGCGTTACAGGTTCGGGAAAAACCTTCACGATGGCGCACGTCATTGCAAATTTGCAGCGTCCCACGTTAGTTGTCTCCCACAACAAAACCCTTGCCGCACAGTTGTATAGCGAGTTCCGGGAATTTTTCCCGAACAACGCTGTCCACTACTTCGTGAGCTACTACGATTACTACCAACCTGAGGCATACCTGCCGACCACAGATACCTATATTGAAAAAGATATACAGATTAACGAGGAGATCGATCGGCTCCGTCTTGCTTCGACGGCCTCGCTGCTCACACGACGTGACGTTATCATCGTTGCTAGTGTCTCTTGCATCTACGGCATTGGCTCTCCCAAGGAGTACGATACTCAGCGGGTTGAGGTAAGCCGTGGAGATATTATCAAAAGGAATAAACTTCTACGTGCATTTGTGGATATTCGATACGATCGGAACGACATCGATTTTTCGCGTGGGAGTTTCCGCGCCCGCGGTGACGTGATCGAGGTTTTCCCTGCGTATGAGGACACCGCCTACCGGATCGAACTTTTCGGCGACGAGGTTGAGCGGCTTACCGAGATTAATACACTGACGGGCGAAATCTTAGAGGAACATGAGACAATCATGCTTTTCCCTGCTAGGCACTTCATGACGGATGCTGAACGGTTTGAACAAGCCCTGTCGGACATTGAAACTGAATTGCAGGATCGGATTGATGCCTTCATTGCTAACAACAAACTGTTGGAAGCCCAACGGATTGAACAACGAACCCGGTTTGATCTTGAAATGATGCGGGAAGTTGGTTACTGTCAAGGCATCGAGAACTATTCGCGCCATTTCTCAGGGCTAGTCCCCGGGGAGCCCCCTTACTGCCTACTCAACTACTTTCCCGATGACTATCTGATGATTATTGATGAATCCCATGTGACCCTACCGCAAATTCGTGGAATGTATCGGGGAGACCGTGCCCGCAAACAGACATTGGTGGACTACGGCTTCCGTCTGCCATCGGCACTGGATAATCGCCCCTTACGGTTTGAGGAGTTTGAATCGTATCTCCTTCGAGCGGTGTTTGTTTCCGCGACACCGGGACCTTATGAGCTTCAGCACGGCACACAAGTGGTCGAACAAATTATTCGTCCTACAGGCTTAATTGACCCAAAAATTTCGGTCTATCCGGTGGAAGGACAGATTGACCACCTTATTGGGGTTATCAATGGACGGGTTGCTCAAAGGCAGCGAGTACTTGTTACAACCCTCACGAAGCGCATGGCTGAAGATTTGACCGATTACCTCACCGAAGCTGGTATCAAGGCCGAATATCTCCATTCAGACATTGATACCTTAGACCGGGCGCGAATCTTAAAATCACTTCGACAGGGTAGCTTTGATGTCCTTGTCGGGATTAACCTGCTCCGCGAGGGTTTGGATTTGCCAGAGGTATCACTGGTTGCTATTCTTGATGCGGACCGGGCGGGCTTTCTTCGATCGGAAACGTCTCTGATTCAAACTGCGGGTCGTGCGGCTCGAAATCTTGATGGCGAGGTCATCTTGTATGCCGATGAAATCACCGAGGCTATCCGCAATGCTATCAATGAAACGGAACGGCGTCGCGAAATTCAGATGGTTTACAATCAAGCACATGGCATCACGCCAGCGACAATTGATAAGGAAATTCGAGATCTTATCAGTGAACTTATTGACGATGATGACGAACCGTCGGATTCTCTGGGCATCAACATTTCGGAGGCGACCTCTGAGGCAGAAATCCATGCCTTGATTGCGGATTTCACGAAACAGATGCAGGAAGCGGCGGCGAATCTGGAGTTTGAAAAAGCGGCGACTTTGCGGGATGGGATTGAGGAGCTGAAACGGGAATTTTGAGAAGATATTTTAGGTAATAATGCTGCTGTGATTTTCTCTGTGATTGAAAACTTGACGTACTTCCAGGTGCAACGCTTGAGAGTACGCCAAGCGTGTAGGGACGATACTACTTCCACTCATCATCGGGGGGCCAGATATTGTAACTTCCTCCTCCTGCCCCTTTGGGCCCGTCAGCAAACCAGTCTTTGACCGTATCCCGCCACTTTATGAAGTGAGGTGCTTGCAGATGGGCTTGGAAAGCCGCCTCGTCCACGTAAATCTCGTAGAGCCAAATCCGGTTGGGATCTGCACCGTCCTGAATGACATCAAACCTCAGACAGCCGGGCTCATGGTTCACTGAGCCTTTGGCATCGTCGAGCATGGCTTCGATGAACGCTTCCCTGTGTCCTTCCTTAATCTGAATTGGTGCGACTATGACGTACATGTTTTCTCCTCCTTGATTAAGTAAACCACTCTAATTTGCGTAGCCATCACGATTATTCTGACGCCAATCCGGTAGGTATCCTCCGACCGCTCCAAATCCATAAGATGGTCCAATTTGGTTCTCAGTTGACCAGGGCCACCCCTGTCCGCCGATAACCCGAAATTCATTGCCCTTGCCACATAACCAATAAAACATGTGAGCAATGTATCTGGCAACGCGATGGCCTCCGTAATAGGCTCGCTGAAAATCAAAGCCCGGTTCAATAATCCAATCTCTTTCTGGGGGTACTGTCCGCCAGTAATTGTATTTCAGCATGTGGCGCAGCCCTTTTCCAGTTGATTCACCTCTGCGATGTAGAATACTTTGAGAGTGAAGGGCAAATGTTCCAGGGGGTCCACTGGTTGGCACCCCTGAATCCGATGGGTCACGTTGGGTGGGCCCGAGGTGCGTTCCGGGTACAATCTCAGTGGGTCCCATCATCAGGGGTGTATCTTGTGGAAAATAAAAAACCTCAATGAAATTAACTTCCGGTCCGAAGATGTGGTCGGCATCCTGATGCCACCCTTGGGCGGGTGCGGGACATTCAATACTGTGATCGCTCACTAGTACAGGTAACCCCACATTCTTACCGAGCAGTGACCGCAGGGCACCAGCGACTTGTTGATTGAGAAGGACATGCTCAATGAACCAATCCTCAAGAAGGATTGTGCTCGGTTCATGGGAGTTACGGATTCGTTCTAAATCCGCTTTGGTAAGCCCTTTAGGAATGTAACTGGGGTTAGCCGGTATTTTTCCTCTCAAGTAATCGCAGGCGCGCTGGTTGATGTGATCGGGGACAACCCCCTCCAAGGTTAAGAAACCATCTCGACAAAATTGCAGAACCTGTGTGTCGGTGAGGGTAGGTTCGCAGTCAAAAGTTCGATTCGTCGTATCGTAGTTCATAGTGAATCACCTCGATCTTTTTGATACGGATTTTCGAGCATTATGTTAGGGATCGTAACAAGAGTAACTGAAGTTGCCACTACGCAACCATCTTTTTGACATTTACCATATTATTTTCGCAGAAATTCATTTGAACGTCAAGAGAAGAATGGTCTACTGTCAACTTTCTAATGACACAGCGGATATAAAGTGCTATGCTGTAGCGAACGTGAAGGCCGGCCTCGGTTGCCGCAACTTTATGCAATGATTTAAAATCTATCACCGGAGCTTACTTGAGGGGTACTCATAAAGTAGTAGGCACGGTCCGCTTGCCGTAAATCCCACAACTGTTATGGCGTATTACTTGGCCAACACCCAACTTTCATTAAGCTCGTACCCCGAATTGGGAAAAACAAAATATCTCTAACCCCGTCGGTGGGGCATCGTGCCCCATCTACCGCCTGAGCCCCCTATCTATTGTATATCGGTGTTTGCTGCGTCAGCTGCTGCATCTGCGATTCAGACAATTATTATGAGCACCCCTCGATTAATTAGTGGTGCCCTAACAGGAGAACCATATGAAAGTTACTGAAATCGAAGTCCATAAGATTACCCCCGAATACCAAGACTGGATCGCCTACCAGATGAACCACTACTCAGGGCCCGCTGGTCGCACAGTGTATGTGGTGCATACAGACGACGGACGAGTGGGGCTTGGGGAGGGCGGCGGCTCCGAACCTCAGGAGGTCATTGACCAGTATATCGGCACTAACCCCTTCAAATGGGTCGGAGACGAAACCTCGCTGGCTTTGGGGACAGCCATGTACGATTTAATGGGGCAAGCCGCCGGTGTGCCAATCTATCAGCTCTTTGGGCAGAAAACTCGCTCATGGGTCCCGGTGAGCAGTTGGACGGTGTCAACCCATCCCCGGCGTATGGCGGAGGCTGTGGAGCAGTACGCAGCGCAGGGCTATACTTGGATGAAATATCACCTTTCGCCTTTTGAAAATGTCTTTGACCAGACCAAGGCTATGGAGGCAGTGGCACCCAAGGGTTTCAGGATTCACTACGACTTCACCGGGGGCGGGACGAATGACTACATGCCAGAATTACTAGGCAAATTAGCGCAGTCTCCTATTGCCGGCTGCTTTGAGGATTGCATTGATGCCGGGGATACGCTCGCTTCAATTGAGCTGCGCCATCGAGTACCGCTGCCCATCGTGCGCCACCAAGCACCATTGGATGCCACCTACGAGGTACTGATGGGGGCTGGGGATGTGTATATGCGGGGTCACCAGAAGATTGGTGCAGCCATACGTTGTGCCGGTCTCTTCGCTGCGGGCAATATCCCCTTCATGTTACAAAACGTGGGGGGTACTATCACCCGAGCGATGACCACACACATGATGGCGGTTTTTCCTACAGCGACCTTCCACTTTGTCACTACCACGGAAATCTATAAAAGCGATGTTGTGAAGGAGAGACTAGATCCAGTCAACGGATTTGTTCGCGTGCCGGAAGCACCCGGGCTGGGTCTCACACTGGATCATGATGCGCTGGAGCGACTGAAGCATCTGGAGTTACCGGCGCAGGCACCGTGGATTATCAGGTCCCGTTTTGCCAACGGTTCAATGATGTATAATCGCTATGATCCCGCTAACACTCGTCACTTCATGGTAAGGCCAGATTGGCGTGGCGGGTTGGTCCCCATGAGTTATGACGCCCCTATTGAGACTGAATACTGGGATGATGATGGCACTCCAGCTTACCGGGCAATGCTTGAACGCATCGGGCGGGAAGGTATGGTTCTAGAGAAGTAGGGCAAGCTAATGCACTAGCACAGACGCAGATTTCGCTGATTTCAGAGATAAAAGTAGAAGGCTTACGGCAAAGGAAAGCACAAGACTATTTCTTAACATGAGCGAGATTAAAAAAGTTATGTTTTCCACGCGAAAATGGGGAAATTGTTCCTATCTCAGAATGAAGCATTTTGTTGTAGACTGCCGATTGTGTTAGAAAAAAATTACAAACAATTATATTTATGTCACTTCAGAACTTATCTGGCTCAATGGCTTCACACTTTAACTGCGTAACTGCTAGCCCTAGTTTTTGAATGCGGGCATGACCTCCTTGGCAAACTGGTCGAGCTGCTCCAAAATCACACTTTCGGGTGTGCCCACGGCATTGTTGACGCTCACCTGATCCAGTCCAGGATAGCGTTTCTGAACGTCCATCAGTTTTTCAATAATCAGCTCCGGCGGTCCGCATAGCCACGAGCCTGCTTTCACCGCGTCTTGCAGCGTCGGCAACCCGGCGGTGCGCGCCTGTTGCGGATCTGCCGTCGCCGCAATCTGGTCCTCCGTCAATCCACGCACGAATCCTAGAGGTGCGAACATCTTCATGTGTTCTTCAAAGTATCTACTGGCCTCCTCGATCGCCTTTTCCTCTGTATCGGCAATATGGTAGGAGAATCCGATAATAAGGTCTCCGCCGAGTTCCATTTCTCTGCCGTGATTCGCTTGCACCAGTTGCCAAGCCTGTATAACCTTTTCCGCAGCACCACCCGCAGCAGCCCCGCCGCCGATCATCCCCTTGATGCGGTATTTTGCCATAAGATTGAGTCCACGTTCGCTGGCACTGACGATGGGCTGCCAGCACTCGACAGGTCGATTGAGCGGTCGGGGCACCAGTGTAACCTCCTCTAATTCATACCCACGATACGGAACTGGGGGCGGGATGTTGTAGTACATGCCGTGGTGGGAGAAGGATTGCTCATTGAACGCCTTGAAGATGATGTCAACTTGCTCCTCAAACATTTCGCGGTTGGCGTCTCCATCAAGCAGAGGTGCCCCAAAGACCTCCACTTCGCGTGTATGGTAGCCTCGCCCGACGCCAAAGACGATACGCCCCCCCGTGAGAATGTCCGCAGTCGCGTAATCTTCTGCCAGTCGTAGTGGATGCCACATCGGTGTAACGTTGAAAGCACACCCAATTTTGAGTCTCTGGGTCAAGTGTGCGAGATGGACGCCGAGCATCAGGATGTTAGGGATGCATTCATACCCCTCGCGCTGAAAGTGGTGTTCAGCCAACCAGAGGGTCTCGTAGCCGGTGCGGTCCATGAGCTGAGCAATGGCTTGAGTCTTGTCGAATACGGTTGCCAGCTGTTCATCGGAGAGCCAACGCTCGTTAACAGGGGGGCCATCGAATCCTATATCTTTTAGGTCGACATGTCCTGCGAATAGTGAACCAAACTTCGTGATCATCTTCTTATCTTTAGATTTATAGGAGGTGGGTCATCCAACCCCTATACCCAAGATTGGGGGTTAGGGTTCAGGGTGCTCGGGCTAGGAAGCTTGATAGTCAAATGTCAACAGAACCTAGTTATTGAAAAACCATCAATTGGCTTGTAGAGTCAGGGGCTCACCGTCTGTCAAGGCCCCTCTCTTTCACTATAGATGGTGGCGTAGGTTCCCTAACCTGCAAGGCACTCACAGGTTGGGAAATCTACGCTACGATTGGATTGGAAATGCGAGGGGGCAACTTGTGTTATGCCTGTGAAGTTTGTTTGCTTTTAGACTTCGGGGACTGAAACACCATAGGAGGCAGCCGCTTCAATGAGGCGATCCCACGTTTTTTCTTCGATTGGGATGCCCGCTTTCAGACGCTGTTCACGATTCCGTTCCTCAAATTCACCGGGAGCGAAAACTTCATCAACACCGGGCAGCTTTTCAGAGGACTTTATCCATTCCGTGAGGTACTCGATCTCCTGCCGGTAGACATCCAGATCGATGAAATCCTGAATCTTGATAGCGAGCATCACAATCCCGCTTGCCCCACGCGTGGGTTCTTGACGGCTGCAACCCGCCCAGGAAAGCCCACCGGCGATGGCGTCGATCATAAAGCCTAAGCCAAACCCCTTGTGCCCGAATTGGAAACCTCCGACTGGCATCACCGCCGTATCATCATGACGATCCAGAAAAGCGTTCGGATCGGTGACCGTGTTTCCTTCCGAATCGATCATCCAACCTTCTGGCATCTCCTCGTCGCGCGCGCGTTTGACCAGTATCTTTCCGCCAGCAACCACACTCAGCGTCATATCGAGCATCAACGGTTCACCATTTTTGCGTGGGACCGCGATGGCGATCGGGTTGGGTGGGAGTTTCCGGGATGTACCGCCAAAGGGGTGCATAAATCGTCCACCGCCATTTAGGAAGACGAGCCCAATCATTCCTTCCTTTGCGGCAAGTGGGGGATAGGTTCCCATCCGTCCGGCATGTCCACAACGGTGGAGTCCAACTCCGCCGAATGTGTGCGTTTTCGCCTTTTCAATTGCCAACTCCATCGCTTTCTGAGCGATGACCATGCCGAGCCCACCGTTCGCGTTGATCACCGCCGTTGCAGGGGTCTCACGGACAATTTCCATCTTATCTGTTGAGGGGCGGCCGCTCATACCACCTGCGTAGTTGGGCGCGTTGATTACGCCGTGCGAATCGTGTCCCATCAGGTTAGAATCTACGACATGATCGCTGACGATGCGTGCATCTTCCTCAACACCCCCGGCCCCGATGTACATATCATAAACAAATTTCCTCAAAACATCATGATCGATTGTAGGCATAAAAGCCCTCCTTACTTTTGACGTAAGTTGCTAGGTTCTATTGACATTTGACACGCGGAAAAACGCCCCCCATTTTCCACGCGAAAACGGGGTGAGGTTACGGCATACGGAGTATGCCTACTACTAGCAATTTGCGTTACTTATATCTTTTGCGATTCTCTATCAATCGCAATTGTGTTTCTTGGTGTGTTTCCTGTTGACTAACCGTTGGTATGAGCGGTATTTTACTTTTTAGCAATATTTTGGTATAATCGATTGCTTTGGCAGACTCAGGGATATGAAATTCTGGCTGCAATACATCCCAATCTTGATCACGGAGTGTGATAATTTCGTCTAAGTAAACACTGACCCATACATTTCCAACCCGGGAGTTCGATGTCAGCTGCTCTACTTTATCATGGGCGATTGTTGCGTAAACGTCATCGAGTTCAAAACCGACGTAGTGTCGTCCAAGTCGCTTTGCAGCGATTGCTGTTGTTCCTGTCCCCAAAAACGGATCTAGCACTGTATCGCCTTCATCAGTGGACATTAAGATAACGCGTTCTAACAGGTGGATCGGCAATTGACATGGATGCGGATCGCGATATTTGTTATGCTTTATCCGATGGATATCTGTCCATGTATCTGGAACAAGCGGTCCAAAAGGATGCAATCCCCCCTTTTTCCCACCATAGTCCTTATGCAAATAGTTACATTTACGACAACGTTTGTGTGAATAACGAATTTCGTAAAATTTATTTTGCTTTGCATCTTTGGCATAAAATAGGATGCCGTAATGTGCAGGCTGAAGTGTCTTCCCCATCGGTGCGGTGGGGGCCTCCCAGGAAATCCAATGCTTAAAATCAGCTAACTTGTTCAAAAAGCCTGCATAGTACGTCAGCCACTTAGGAATGTTATGTACAAAGATTGATCCCGTTTCTTTAGTAACACGAACCATCTCCAAAATCCATTTTTCGCACCAGTGTAAATATTCCTCCAACTCAAGGCTATCTCTCGTGCTGTGATATTTCTTTTTTAGATTGAAGGGCGGGTCGGCAAAGGTTATGTCGACGCTGTTATTGGGAATTTGGCGAAACAATTCGAGACAATCGCCTTGAAGAATTCGATCTGTATATGTTTCCACTAGCTTTGAAATTCCTTTCTCAAAAATTCCTCAAATCGCGAGATTTCTTCCTTATGAAAAGTGAAAACGTCTTCGTAAGCTGCTACCATTCGCTTCAAATCGTTGTTGCGAACGTACCAGCCAATGCCATCGACAAAACCGATGAATTTTGCCTCTGGATAATATTTCTTTATAAGCGTAGAAACGTTTATTTCTGTCTTTGATTTATCGCCTTGTCCAGAGGAAGTGGTTGATAAAAAAGAAGATTCAATAATAACTTGTGGTTTCTGTTTATCAGGAATAATGAAGTCCACTGTTCTTTTCAAGTTTGATTCACTCTTGGCAAGTCTATCTAAATCACCTGTCTCAGAAGAAAGTTCCAACCTGTCAAGCAACTCCGCTATAACAATCTCAGCATTGTTACTCTTCTTACCAGAATACGAACCTTTCTCTTTATACCGCACCATGGTATCAATCATTGCTGGCACTTCAAATTTCAACTTGGAAATGCTCAGCTTTTTAAGTTCAAACAGAGGAATCGTGTTTGCCAAAAAGGGGATTGTTGCGCCCTCAAAAAAGATGTTCACTATCCCTTTTCTGAAATACTTGTTTTGGCAGATCATCTTCGCTATCTGAGCATCTGACCACTCTTTGAGATACGCTGATGATTCATTGGAATGCCACTCGTCCTTTAATACCAACTTTGACAACTCTGAATCATCGACAACACGAATGATTGTAATCAGTCGCTTGAGGTATTCATTGGAAAATCCGGTCAGAGCTAATAGCGCGGTCAAGCCGTTTTCTTTTTGAAGTAACCCCTCAATAAGTTCTTTCCTTAAACCACTTGTTTCCACACTATTTTTGAGAACAAGCAGCGTTTCCCTTACTGAGTTCAAATAGCTTTCATATCCCTCCTCAAACACCATATCGGAGAAATAGAAGGTATTTTTCTCTATGACCGTTTTGAACTTACTTACTAGTGATCTCATCTTTTACTTAACTTACCTTGTAGATACGGTTACCTTGCACTATAAACATAGGAATTAGCAAGACCTTACGAATCATTTCGTTAGTTTAACATTGCTAGGACGCATTACCATTATAGCATTGCATAATGGCAAACTCAAGCATATTATCCAGCTGACCAAGGCTCTTGAGACTTTCTTTGTTTGTTTAGGGGAATTGCATCTGTTATAGGAATTAGGCAGCTGAGCAATCAAAACGTTGGTTTAACCCCTGCCGTGGGGTAGAGGCTGTCCTCAATGAGATCGCGGTTGCCTAATCCCGATCCGATCATAGGTTAGGAAACCCTGTGCCATGAGTAGATTGCCCTTGTCATGTCCCAAAGTTCTACTCATGCGCAGTAGGGAATGGGACATGATTTTTGCAATCAAAGTCAGTCCTACATAATATTTACATGCGATTGTCCTGCTTGTTTTTCTAGTTCTATTGACATTTTTGTGTCGAGATATGAATCTTGACCTACAAGTTACCTGCCGCTATTCAACTGGGTGGAGGGGTCGGGCATCTTGCCCGACCGACGGGTACTACTGTCAAATGTCAATATGCTCTATCCAAACCTAGGTTGCCTCGGAGCACGCACTCTCTCCAACCGCAGCTTCGACCCCTGCAATGGCAGTTGGACTCTTGCCCCGTTCTGCAAGTGCGATTCCATGAACGCAAAGATTAATTCCGTACTTGCGTGTGCCACGCGGACGCCGCAGCGTGATGGTTCGCCGGTGTCGAGTGAATGAACCAAATCTTTGATGAGATTCGCTGTGCTGCTGGTGCGTTCAAACTCAGGAAAAGTCTCCGGCACAAAACAATTTCGCCACCCCGGAACGTCGGCTTGACGTCGGATATGCCACTGCCAACCATTATTCCAGCATGTTACGGTCCCTCTGTCGCAGATTGCCTCCCATTCGCTGCCGCGCGGAGAGAGGAGGGCATGTGCCGTGACGCCGTTTTCAAATTGAATCATCCCGTGGCCATTCGGATCTTCCCGAACAATGTCACCGTCGAAGATGCTATCATCATCGGTGATATGTGCGGATGCCCACAAAGCGCGGTGGTCGCTGTTCAGGCGCAAGATTAGATCGAACTGATGACTGGAGCCATTAAAGAGCGAGTGGTTTCCGTAGATGATTAGCGTCTTGAGTGCTCCCAACTCACCGCTGTCAATAACCTCCTTCATCTTGTCGAAACCGGTGTGCCAACGGCGATTTGTGCCTAAATTGAAGAAGGCTCCGTTGCGTTCCACCGCTTCTACCATCGCAGCCGCTTCGTCCATAGAAGCCGCCATCGCCTTTTCCGCGTAGATTGCCTTGACCCCATGCTCCACAGCGTAGATAACAACTTCGGCGCGGTGTTCCGGCTGCGTCGCGACACTCACGATGTCCAAGTTCTCTTTGTCAATGAGTTCTCGATAGTCGGTGTATTGTCGTCCCTTGGGTACATTATACCGTTCTCCGAAGGCCTCCATGACTTCTGGACGCAGATCTGAACAACCGACAAGATCTGTTCGTTCTTCGGCATAAAAGCCAGCTGCATGTGAATACGGCAGCTGAATTGCTCGATAATCGGGTACTTCATTATCAATAAATGCCCCCATCCGGCTACAACCGATGACAGCGGCGCGGTAAGTTTTCATCGTTTTGCCTCCATTGTAATGTAAAATTTATTTCCTCACAACGAACCTTCTCAAGATTTTGCCTTGCGATCGATTATGGAAGCCGGAGCGTTTGGCGATTTATCCGATTCCATATTCCTTCCATCGCTTGTCCACCAGATTGATGATTTCCTGAGACATCTTGATTTCATCGGGCCATTCGCGCTGATAACCTTCCGCCCGCCATTTGGTTGTTGCATCAATCCCCATCTTTGATCCTGCTCCCATCAGTGGTGCTGCGTGATCAAGCACATCAACTGGCCCCTCAACGATGGTCACATCTCGCTTGGGATCGACGTTGCTTCCGACGCGGAAAAGCACTTCGTCGACATTCTGGACATCAACATCTTTGTCTACAACGATAATAATTTTGCTGAACATCAGTTGACCAAGCCCCCACAGGCTGTGCATAATCTTCTTTGCATGGAAAGGGTAACGTTTGTCGATGGAAATTAAAGCAAAGTTGTGGAATACACCGAACAGTGGCAGGTTCATATCGACCAACTCTGGCAGTTGTGTCTGGATCAAAGGCATGAAGATGCGCTCCGTTGCCTTGCCCATGTAACAATCTTCCATCGGCGGTTTACCGACGATAATTGTTTGGTAGATGGGCCGCTTACGGTGTGTGATAGCGGTGATGTGAAAGATGGGATATTCGTCCGCCAGGGAGTAGTAGCCGGTATGATCGCCAAAGGGTCCCTCGATGCAGACCTCGTCCGGTTCGATATACCCTTCAATCACGATGTCCGCATCTGCGGGGACCAACATATCGATGGTTTTGCACGCGACCATCCGGACATTGGCTTTGCGGAGAAACCCTGCAAACAGGAGTTCATCAATGCCACTTGGCAGGGGTGCAGTACCGATATAGGACATAATCGGGTCGCCGCCGATAGCGACAGCAACGGGCATTCGTTGTCCTTCCTCGCGGTACTCGCGGTGATGCCCGGCACCATCATGGTGGATCTGCCAGTGCATTGCCAGCGTTTGTTCATTGAGTTTCTGTAGCCGGTAGGTGCCTACATTGCGTTGGCCCGTTTTCAGGCTGTGCGTAAAGACCTGCGGCAAGGTAATATATTTGTCTGCATCAAGGGGCCAGCATTTGATGAGCGGGATGCGGTCTAATGAAATTTGCTTGTCGGTCAAAACCACTTCCTGACATGCCCCGCGCCTGACCGTTTTCGGTGGGAATTTCGTCAGTTTGCTCAGAATGCCGAGGAGTTTTACTTTGTCAAGCAGCGATTCGGGGGGGCCGAGCTGGATCATGCCTTCAATTTCATCGGCGATTTCATTCATATCTCCAACGCCAAGTGCCATCGCCATCCGCTTATAGGAGCCAAAGGCGTTGATTAGCAGCGGCATGTCGCTTCCCTCAACGTTTTCAAACAACAGTGCTGGTCCTTCCGCTTTACTCACCCGATCTGTAATCTGTGTAATCTCAAGATTTGGGGAGACTTCGGCTGTAATCCGCTTTAATTCGCCGGCTTGTTCTAACTCTTTTACAAAATCTCTCAGACTGGAATATGCCATATTATTTCTGCTTTCGTTATGTCCAATATCAGAGGTGCTTAGACAGTTTTGTGAATGCTGTTTTGAAAAAAGTGGGACGCCATTGGGAGCAATACGAACAGTCCACATCCAAAATCCAATGAGCTCCTTGCGCTATGGTGCTATTGGATTAAACTGAAATGGGTTGACAATTCGTGTCGTAGATAGCGGCTCGCCCTTCAGGAATTGGGTAACAGCATGGAGAAATTGCTGCATTTGTTCGTCACCAAGGTCCCCATGGCTATGGGATATATTTTCGAGGATTAAATGTTGTCCATTTACCAGACCCTTCAGCACCTCTTCAGCGTTGCTCACCGGAGTTCTTACATCCAGGGTACCACTGACCAGTAGCGTTGGAACTTCGGAATAAAGATCTTCCCGAAATTCGTCATTCAGGTCTATTCCTCCCAACTTATCGCAGTAATCGAATAGTGCGCCGTTGATAATGCCTCCCAATAAGGTTTGATCTGCCTCTTTCTCAATTTTGGTGCGTCGTTCCGTCATCGCCCCAGATGCACAATCAACTAGTGCCGGCATTAACCTGGCTCGACAATTTCTCCGATGTTCTAAAGCACGTTCAGCCAACCAAGAGAAGTCCCCTTGAGCCATCGCATGGTAACAGGCGGGGAGTGCTTGAAAAAATGGAACACTACGCATCCCGCCGGCAGTTGCCGCTTGCAAGTCGAGTGCCCCAACCGTTACTGCAACTGTCCTGCCAGTTTCAGGATCTTCGACTTGGACCGTCACGGGTGCTTGTTCCAACCGTTCAAGCACCGTCCCGATCAGTTTTAGAAGATCGGGAATATCCCGGCTCAACTGCGGGTCCGCCTTTACCATGGAAGCCAATTTTTCGAGATGGTGTTGAATATTACTTGGCAGTTTGATCGTGTGGTTTGGCCCTTCGACACTGGATAGAACTGCTCGTTCGATATGTTCTCCATGGTACCTAAGCACCGCCAATCCATGATGGGATCCAAAACTCCCGCCAAATAAGTTGATTTTGTGGTATCCCAAGGCCTGTCGTATGGCATCCACGTCGGCTGCCATCTCCCGAACATTATAGCCGGACAAATCTATGCCTTGTTCCTTCCAAAACTTGGCACAGTTGACCATATATTCTCGTTCTGTCTTGACCAGCATATCATAGTCTAACGGTTTATCGAGCGGGAGATGGTAAGCTCCAGGGCAAGCGAGACAGGGTCGAGAAAAACCGACTCCACGCGGCTCTGGAATAATCAGATCACCAAGGGCTTGAAATGTTGGCACATACGGCAACATGTATGTCAAGTTGCCGAGGGTCTCATCTCCGGGACCTCCAGCCAAAGAGAAGATTGGTGTTCTTTTTTCTGTGGTAGTGGCTTTGAAGCGAACGAATGGGAGCTCGATAAGGTTGCCTTTGGGTTGCGATCGATTTTCTGGGGCGATGAGGCGTCCCCATTCCGCCGTAATCGGCTTGCCTTCTTTTGTTTCAAGAAGAAAAGGTGTCAGGATTAGGTCGCCCGGTTTGGAGCGTATTAGATTCATTATTATTTTCTTTCGTTATTCGGATAAATCTCCGGAGGCTAGAAAAAGCGGTTAAAGTTGTCACGACAGGCGTGCTCTTTCTTAACTTAAGTTGCTAGGGAAATTGCACCTGTTATAGAAATTAGGGGAATGGACAATCAGAAAATGGGGTTATCCTCCGTCATGGTGCAGGGACCAATTGGCAAGTGCCTTTAAAGGCGTATTCCTATCGCCTTTTTTTAGATGACATTTTGGCCCGCCTGCCTAAAAGGCCCCTTATTAGTAGTATTAGTAGTGCGTGCCAAAATGTCGGCCCCTGCGCTGCTTATTAATCTACCAATCTTTTGTCGTGAAATTCCTTCTTGAATCATGTTGCCGATCGCTTAAAGATTCACAACATTAAAAGCACACTGGCATCAATCTCTTTTCGGAAGACGTTGAGCAGTCTCATGTCTGTCAACTTCTACTGATTCTCCTCTGTTGTGGCGATGTAAATCTCATGACCGCTTTTTGACCGAAAGACTCCCTGAGCTTGGATGACGTCTTCATCATCTATGATTTTATCGCTTTCCTCAAAGGAGACTTTTCCCGTTAACCGTATTTTCATAAACGCATCAACAATCATTCGTTGTTCACTTTCGCTCAGTCCTTTGACAATCTCCCGAATGCGTTGATAGTTTGGTTTTAAGGATTTCTCCAGTGCGTCGATCACATCGGAGGCAAACGTCGCAGCGGGTGTGGATTGCCAATCCGTTAGGATGCGTTGTAACTCCGATTGTTCCAGTCGGTTTTTGGGATAGAGTTCGTGTGGTTGAATTTCATCGAGAATCCCTGTGACCTGCCGTTGTGACTTAATAATCTCCTGTGTGAACTCCTCAAGTTTTTTATCCGAGAACAATCCATCCTGAGCGGACAACAGATAATCGGTTTCCTGTGCTATTGATAAACATGCGAAAGCATAAAATTAGAATTTTTCTGAGTGGCGTATTGGTGCGGGAAATAGGAAACTAATGGAGCTGAGGGTTAACTTAAACGGGCATTCCTGTTAAAATTAACTAACTTCTAGAAAATTAACCACTTTTCTAGGAATCTAAGGGTTGAATTATCTAGGGATTTCTGTGGCCGGCGTCGGCTTTTTCGTTCCTATATTTTAACATATGATTGGAAATGCATCAACAGATTAAAAAAGTCTCACACCTCCTCTTGGCTTTCGCTTCAGAGAACCCTAAATCCCCACCAGCGGAGGGGAATCCCCCCGCTAAGAACCCTCCCTCCGCTTGCGGGGGGTTGATACAGCTCATGAGCGATTGCCTGTTGCGAATCTCTGAAGCGGTGGCGGTCAACGTCGAGGCTATGACTGATAACGCCCTAATCGTCCAGTCGAGTAAGACAGACTAGACAGATGAAGGCGTGGTGCTGTTCATTGGGAACCGCACACAGGAAATCATAAGGCTTTACCGTGATAAGGCAAACATCCAAAAGGGTATGCTGTTCCGAAGGATTGTCAGGGGTGACCATATCCAAGAATCACTATTGACGGTCAACGGGGGAGGATCTATAGCATTCATGTTTTAAACCGTCTGTTAGCGGATCGCTAACAGACTTTGTTGCAGAATGTTATAAGATCTTCGCGCAACGCTATCAAACAGTGGGCCTCTGTCGCTGGTATCGAAGGCTTTATCTCTGGTCATTTCCTTACCCACCACATTGTGGTGGGTAAGGGTTTTTAAGGGAGGTAACTCTAATGTTAAAACGTGGTTTTATCCCCTATATTGTTGGGGGGTGTATTGTTGCGTTTATTTTTACCTTTTATGTCACCTATAGGGAATACCAAGGCTATGTTAAGCTTAAGACGGATTTGTCAGATGCTCAGGCCTTTAATCGTTCAATTGAGGGGCAACATGACCATTCTTCCTACGACGCCGCGCATCACGGTGAAGGGGCACCCGTTGCTTCAGATTCCGAAAAGACCGGTGCGATTGAATCAAAGGCTACAGTTCCGCCTACGGCGGTCGAGTCGGCCGATGATTTCTTGGCAGAGCTATCGGATGAGGAGATAGCCCTGTTGACGACTGAAGTCGTAGAGGAGACGCAGCCGGTGTCCTCCTTTGGCTTCGGTCCCTATCCCGAAGTGCCTTCAGATTATCCTGAAGATGTCATTTGGGAAGAGGATATGGACGAAAATATATCTCAGTTTGGGAGTGAGGCGATGAAAGCGGCAGAATTGATGGATCGGATTTTAATTAAACTCTGGAATCAGGGACATCGTGCCACCTCTGCGTCAATGGAGAATGGGCTCGTCTATCCATCATTTTCCAATACGGTTTATGTCCGATGGGAATACTTTGAGGAAGAAGATGGGAGGACTAGCCGATATGCGGAATCCATATCGGGGGGTGAGGGGGTGTCGGATAGGGACTATGATGATTTAGGGGAAGGAATTATTCCGGCCGGCATCACCGTGCTTGATTATGATTCAGATGCAATTGATCCTTACACTTTTTTGAATCTCAACCAATAAGGAGAAATAAAATGCGTAAACGTTTTTGGGTTAGTTTGATTACTTGTTTTTTGGTTACTTTTTCTACGATGGGCTTTGTTTTCAGATTGGCGATGGGTGCTGCAGACATAGACACTAATCGCCTGCTGACAGCTGAGGCTGATGTATACAAAAAGCGATCACAGACAGTAGCGAAGGGAAAGGCTTGGGCATCACGGTCGGCAAAGCATGGAGTATGGGAAATATCCGCGGTATCAGGAAGTAAATATGCCGGCGGTGCCGGACATTACCGAAACGGATTGAGTACTCGGGTAAGGCGAGCGAGAGATTACACCTCAAGCGCGTCAAATGCGCGATCGAGTGCGTGGGCTTCGGGGCACAATCGGTACGGTACTGCTTACTTTGTACATGCCTCTAAGTCGTCTGGTGGTTGATGCGTGGTAACGGGTTCCGATAAAAGGCATAAAAATCTGACGGGTAATGTCCCTTCAGGATAGTTCTCAAAATCTTTCGATCAACCGTAGCCATCAACCTCAGGGCTTTTCGCATTGCCCTTTACACACCCCGGATTAAACGGACATCCACTGGACCTCCCTTCTTTTATTCCCCTTAAGACTTTCGACCTTCAAAGCCAAACGCCCTAACAGACGCAGAACGTTATAAGATCTTGTTGAAAGTCTTTTCGACAAGACATAAAACTGCCACTCACGGAACCGCCTATTGCGTCATTTCCTGCCCTTTTTTCGAGGCTGGCGGTCCAAGGGTCGTGCGATATTTGCGATGTGTCGGTGTCCCAAGGGTCAAGAGAGATTCGATGAAGGCGACGCTGCCCTCCCCAATATATTCGATGGCTTCGGGTTGCGGGGGTTGAACCTCGGGTTCGGTGGGGCCTGGCTCGTGTGTATTCACCCAGCGTTGGATCGTTCGCAAGGCGGCTGCTTTGAGGTCAAGTGATTTTGCCTTCGCACTGGCGGTGTCGTAGACGGTTTTCCATGTTGCCCCGCCATTCCATAGGATTTTGGCAAGTGCTTTTAAAGGCACATTCCTATCGCCGTTAACCCCGTCATGGTGCAGGGACCAACCCCAATGAATTGAGGGCAGGCTCTGTGGCCATGAGGAGATTCCAATTGTCAGATAGCAACTTGGGTTATGTTAATTCGCCCTTTGCCGATACACCCGCCCGCCCTTGACGACGGTAACCGGCACAAAGTTCTGTCTGCTGATACGGGTCTCGCCACGCGAATCAACCAATTGGAATTCGCCTTCGCGCAGTTCAGAGATAATCGCGTCTCCCCATGCACCGGGCGCGAGTGTGCCGATTTTGTCCGTCATCAGAATGACCTCTGCCGGAATTGAGGTAACTTTCGCTATGGCGTCGTCAAGCGACATGCCGAGATGGAGGAACTTAGTCACAACATTTGCGAGGTCGTAGACGGGCCCGTTGACATTGTAAGTGTGCAGGTCTGATGAGATGGTTTGCGGGGCGACCCCTTGGCTCATCGTCTGTTCAACGATATCCCAGGAGAAAGACCCTGCCCCGTGCCCCACATCAAAGACAACCCCGCGCGCCATCGCCTCATGTACCGACTTACGAACCTTCCCGTTGTTGTCCAAGATACCACATTCGCTTCCGTGGAAGCAGTGTGTCACGATGTCCCGCTCGCCCATAACCGCCAAGATATCATCTATGGAATCGCACCAAGCAGCTTGTGGGTGCACCATGATGGGTAGCCCTGCTGCGTCCGCTGCTTCACGCGCGTGGTGCAGCGGAATCATGCCGGATCGTTCACTGACAATACTGTGCTTTGTCAACCGCACCTTCACTCCCAAAATGACATCACGGTGCTTTTCAATCATCGCACAGGCTTTGTCCACATCGGCGTACTCAGGAATCTCGAACTCGCCAATTTCTTGTGTCAGCATCCCCTGCGATGAGATATTGATTTGCGCGAAGATGCGGGTTTCACTGACATCGATTACGTATTTGCGAAAGCCGGGAAAAATGTCGGCCCCCGCCGAACCGGCGTCAACCACTGTCGTTGCCCCTTTTGCCAAACAGGTCGGGTCGGGCTCGATACCATAATGACTGACGCCGTAGAACACATGAACATGCAAATCAATCATGCCGGGCGTAACTAGGCAGCGATTAGCATCCAATACCTCATGTGCGTCTGTCTTTGGCAAATCATCACCGACTTCTGCGACAAGGCCGTTTGAAAATGCCACATCTTTGTTTGCGTGAATATTTTGTGCGGGATCAATTAGTGTCCCACCTTTGATTAGCAAATCGTAAGCCATGTTGTAACCTCCAAGCTGTTCTCCACAGTTTTATAAATGTTAAATTAATTATCAGAAAAACGCACGCCTCGTGCTTTCAATCGGTGAATATAATTCTCCATAGAGGCTTCATTCAAGGGATTGGATTCCACGGAAATGACGTCACCTCTTCCGAGTCCTGGGTTGTTGACCAAGGGGTGAATATCACGAATCTGATTCTCCTTCAGATTGAGTTCATATAGGTTTACCAATTTTGCGAGAGGAGTCACATCGCGGATTTGATTCTTCGCCAGATAAAGCCATTTCAGGTTTATTAATTCTGTGAGGGGGGTCACATCAGAGATTTGATTGTCCATTAGTTCAAGCCTCTCAAGGTTTCCTGATTTTGCAAGCGAACGAATGTCGTCAATCTGATTTCTGTTCAGATTAAGTCGAAACAGATTTTTCAGTCCGGCGAGCGGACCTACATCGCGAATTTGATTAGTCTCTAGGTAGAGTCTTTCTAAGTTTTCTAATTTTGCAATGGGGCGAATATCGCGAATTTGATTTTCGTCCAGATAAAGCCATTTCAGATTTCTCAACTCTCCGAGTGACTGAATATCACGAATCTGATTCCTAGGCAGGTCAAGACTCTCCAAGTTTATCAATCCTGCCAGGGAGCGGATATCGTGGATCCGGTTATTATTCAGGTAAAGTCGCTCCAGATTTATCAATCTAGCGAGGGATTGAACATCGTCAATTTGATTATTATTCAAGTCAAGCCGTTCTAGATGTATTAGTCCAGTAATTGGCTGAATATCGTGAATCTGATTGTTGTTTAGGTCGAGCCATTGTAGATTATTTAAGGCCGCGATTGGCTGAATATCGCTGACCTGATTATTACCCAGATCAAGCCACCGTAGGTTTTTTAATTTTGCGATTGGACGAATATCTTTGATTTTTACGCCAATCAGGCTAAGATGCACTAAACCCCGACAATACTCCAATCCTGTTAAATTGGCAATTTCGATGTGTATCACCGAAAGATGTGTAAGCACTGCCAAATCGGTATCGGTAAGCGGATCGGATGGGATACCTAACTGCGCCCGAAGTGCACCTTCCAGATTTACATCGGGGATATCTACTGCTTTACCGGTTACATTGGGATTTAAAGCAATTTGTGAGCTAAGGATAAAAATCAATAGAGATATGCAGAGTACAGGCATCTGATTTGAATCCTTTCACAATTAGCATCAAGGGTTATAAAGGCACAGGTAACTGTCAAACTGATAGGATATTATACCCCAATATAGGTCTGAAAACAAACCTTTGGATTTGGATCTTTGGCTATTGGTCGCTGAGAAATTGTACCTGCCCTGTTTTTCGATTGCAAGGTTAAGTGAGGTGTGCTATAATGTGCAAACTATTAGTCAGTCAAAACGTAACCGCTTGAATCTTTTTGAGCGAATTTTATTGGATTCTTAGGATTGAATTTATGAATTGCATTGGGTTTTATCCTGTTCGATAAGAGTTGAGGTATGGAATGATTCATTCCCTTCCTCATGGGTTATGGAGGTGCTGCACTGCCTCCTTTGAATTTTCGGTCTGTTAAGGTTGCCGGCTACCGTAACCTTTCCCCACTTTCATGGGACACGCTCAAAGGCAGGGAAGAACAATGAACTTGCGAGATATTTCACTTGGACGCCATGCACCCTCAATCATCAATGTTGTTATCGAGGCACCAAAAGGGAGTCGGAAAAAATATCGCTACCATGCGAAGAGCCGCAAATTTCGGTTGGCGTATGAATTTAGTATGCCAGTGCCAACGGAATACGGTTGGATCCCGGAAACAGTCGCTGAAGATGGACATTTCCTGAACGCAATGGTGATTGCTCGTAACGCGAGTCACCCCGGCTACATCTGTGAGGCGCGCCCGATCGGCCTGTTAAAACGTAAGGACCGAGATCATCATGTCATCTGTGTGATGTTGGGTGATGAGCGTTACACTTCGGTTAAGGATATTTCTGATTTGGACGTTAAGTTGCTTAAAAGAATCGTGCAGTTTTTTGAACCCTACTTTGAATTATCCGGTTGGCTAAATTACGCCGAGACGATCGAGATGATTAAAGATGCACACGAAGCATATATTACGACCCCTAAACCCCGTGCCACCGAAACTCGAACAGACGCCAATCTCAAAGATAACGGGCCTGCTGCAGGTTTCAATGACACCCCGTGAAGAAACTAGCGTAGTAGCGGAGGGCACTGAACAGGCTGCCCATGATTACCAAGGGGAGGAGGAAGATGCCGATCCCGACAATTGAATGGGTTGATGGTAGAATCCATTTAATCGATCAAACCTTGCTGCCAAATGAATTTAAGCAGATTTATTGTGATGATGTAGAAAGCGTTTGGGAGGCGATTAAATCACTTCGGGTTCGCGGGGCACCTGCAATCGGGATTGCGGGTGCGTTGGGAGCGGTGCTTGGGATTTGGCAATCAAGGGCGACAAATTACCCTGATTTCGCGGTTGAACTCAAAAAAGTAACAGATTATCTTGCGACTTCCCGTCCAACGGCGGTGAATCTCTTTTGGGCTTTGGCGCGGATCGAGCAAACAGCGGAAAAGCACAAAGAGCTTGAGATTTCACAACTCAAGGGTGTTCTTCTTAATGAAGCACAGCGTATTATTGAAGAGGACCGGGCGAGGTGTCGCGCTATCGGTCAACATGGATTAGACCTCATCCGCAATGGTGATACCATTTTGACACATTGCAATGCAGGAGGGCTCGCCACTTCTGATTACGGTACGGCACTAGCGGTTATGTTCTCTGCACATGAGTCAGGAAAGCACATCAGCGTTTATGCCGATGAGACGCGCCCGTTGTTGCAAGGTGCCCGGTTGACAGCGTGGGAGCTCATGCAAGCAGGGATTGATGTGACCTTGATTTGTGACAATATGGCAGCACAGGTCATGAAAGAAGGGAAGATCCAGTGTGTTATTGTTGGGGCAGATCGGATTGCCGCAAACGGCGACACCGCCAACAAGATTGGAACCTATAACGTTGCGATATTGGCAAAGGCACACGACATCCCTTTCTATGTTGCCGCACCGACTTCAACGCTTGACTTCTCCCTTAAAACGGGCGATTTGATTCCGATTGAGCAGCGCGCCGCCGAAGAAGTGACGGAAGGCTTCGGCAACAGAACGGCTCCCGAAGGGGTCAAAGTCTACAGTCCCGCTTTTGATGTCACTCCCGCCCCCCTCATCACAGCAATTATCACAGAAAAGGGTATTGCTCACCCTCCCTATGAGGAGAGTCTCGCCAGCCAAGGCAATTAGCACAACGCAGATTCGGGGCTCAGCCTTGGGCGTTCCAGATTGTAAACGCCTGAGATTTTGGACAAAGGCAAAAGTATCCTGCGGCATAAGGATTTTTCTTGAAGAGCTTCTCTCCCCCATTTAAATGAGGGGGGCTTATCAACTAGTAGGTGCTCTCCGCGGGCCGTAAACCCCACAACCGTTGTGGTGCTTGGCTAACACGCAACTGCGATTAAACTCCCAGCCATAATGGGGAACAACAAAATATCCCCAACCCCGTCGGTGGAGTATCTTGCCTCATCTCCCGTCTGAGACCCTTATCTGTATCCTCTGCTGAATCCACGATTCAGACAATAATTATGAGCACTCCTCACATCGTTATGCTGTCAGGGAGTCAAACGCAGTTTTATGAGTACACACAAGTGGATCGGAGAGGCGGTTCTATTGCTGAAGAAGGCAGATTTGCCAACCTGCACGATTCCTATATCGAAGAAGCGCAAGAGTATAGGTAATGTAGACTGTGCAAAATGGTTTACAACTCTATAAAAAATAAGACCCGGTTGATAAATCAACCATGAATGATATAAAAGGAGGATAAAAATAAAAAGATATACACATCTGATATACACATCTATTGAGCATTGCGTTTGATCCCGAAACCTATGACAGGGCGCGTTTCGGGTTGAGTTTTTCGGAAGTTGTCAGAGAGTGTATTGAGTTTGATTTACCCAAGTTGATCAACCGCCATACGTAAGCAAAAAAGCGAGGATAAGGTAGATCCGAAATAGCCCCTCAGCGTTTTACTGAGATGAATCAGCGTCTATCGGACATAGAAGCGAGCAATCCGACAACTTAACCAGAACCACATCGACCACTTAGCACATCATGAGCGATTATAAAGAGCCAGCGATTGTTGATGTTGGCTTCAAATCAAATCGCAGAGGCGGTTGGTAGTAGCGCGATGAAATTGCATCAGCGATGCAAGCAAGGCATGAAAGCGAGAAGGAACACATCAAACAACAACTTGATGAAATTCTGAGGAGGAAAGCACGATGAACATGAAGGACACACTCAGCAACTGGCTGCCCGCTCTGATCAAAGAAGCGGAGTTAGGCAATCCCGATGCCATGGGGATTTTGGGATTCATGTATACTGAGGGATTCGGTGTCGAGAAGGACGAAGCGAAAGCACAAGAGTATTTTGAGATGGAAAGAAACGCCCCGCCGTTCACCCTCGACGATGACGATCAAAGTAGCAACCCGTGGATGGATAAGACCGCGGTGGAGGTATGAACATGAATCTCTTAGATTGCTTGGTAGCATCTAAACCCCTTACTATTTTGCCTCCATGCTTGTACGCCCCCTCATTGAATGACTCGGAATGGGAGGGAGCGATAATGCGACTTAGAAAAAAGGCGGTATCCCCCGGAAGATGGACGGATACCGCTTCCACCAACTCGTGTTTGCCTACTGTGTTGAGGGCGTAGCCTTCTCGTCTTTGACCGGAGGCGCATCACGACCGGGTGGATTGTTTCGCTCCCGCTCAAATTGCTCGGCGGCTTCAGGGTCAGATGCCCGCAGCCGGCGAAGCCCCTCCTCTGTGCCATACTGGTCAAAGAACTGTTTGGCTCTCTTTCGTCGGTCCGGTGACAACCCCTCCCACGCTTCTGGGTCAAACGGTGTGGTCGGTTCGGGTGTCAATAGTTTCTCGAGCTCTGCGTCTATTTCGGCATCGCTTTTGGTGGCGCGTTCCAAAGCCTCCGTTTGCGCCTGCTCAAACCGTTTCTGAGTGGCTTGGGCTGCTGCACTCACCGTTTCGTCCTCCAAAGGACTGTCCTGCCCGCGTATATCCCAATCCTCGGAAGTTTGGCTGGCTGCATCGGCGGAGGTCTCTGGCGGTTGGCTTTTCCCTCTTTTTAACCATGCCTCCATTTGACGACGTTCTTCTCCTGTCGGGGGTGGAATGGGCGGTGGGGGTTCGGAGAGAATCGTCCCGTTTTCATCGATATAGATGATTTCATAGCCTTCCGGGTGCTTCCCTTGCAACATAATGTCCCACTGCTGTTTTTCGGTAAGGGGTGCACCATGAAAAAATGCCCCGCGCCCTTTTCTTTCGACGTAGACACGATTCGCGCGTCCCGGGAGGTAGGTTTGATTGTCAGGACCGGTAAACAGTCCACCGAACACGCTCGGATCACTTTGCCGCTCGGCAGCGATTTGCTGCTCTTGCCAAATCCTCTTATTAATATAACCTTCCTTGAATGTCTCCCAATCGTCCGTCGGTGGCATCCCTAGTGCTCCCGATACCCAACGCCCATTCTCCTCAAAACCTACCAAATTCCATCGCTCGTTCATAAAAAGAGAGTAATCGCTGTAATCCCTGAACACGACGCCTTTATCAAGGAGCATCGCAAGCCATTCGGCGCGAGGATACTTCTCATCCACCTTGCGATCATCCACCTTGCGACGGTCGTCGTTCTCATCAAATGCTGCCATCAGGGCTTCAACCGTCTGAGGACCGGTATATCTTTCAAGGGGCACTTTCCTAACCGTAAGCTCAACCTCAGTGGGTAACCCATCACCATTTGCCTCCATCGCAGCAGGAGAAGGATATTTCTCTTTCATCATATCCGCGTGCTTGGTCATGTAGGCATGAATATCGGTGCGCCATTCAGCGATTTGGCTTGCGTCCAATGTAGAACGAGCCTGTTTCTTGTCCACTGCTACCATATTTTTAATGACTTCGGTCGTTTGCTTTTCCACCCAGGCTTGCCACGGATCATCAGATTCTTTTTGATGACCGGTGCCGAGTCTATCTCCAGCCATAAAGCCTCCAACCACTGACGCGGGCAAGCGGAAGGTGGGTCGGTTCACTCGGAAGACAAAAAAGGCGATGATACCGATAGTTGTCAAAACGGAAAGTGCGAGCACTGTTTTTTTATATTTCATCTTTTATCCCCTATATGAGAGTTAGAATCGGGGCACCTTAAAGGTGCCCCGATTTCCAATTTAGGAACGATTATCTGAGGTTAAACCCCTTACCACTTCGCCTCCATGCTTGTACGCTCCCTCATTGAATGACTCGGAATGGGAGGGAGCAATAATGCGACTTAGAAAAAAAGCGGTATCCCCCGGAAAATGGATGGATACCGCTTCCACCAACTCGTGCTTGCCTACTGTGTTGAGGGCGTAGCCTTCTCGTCTTTGACCGGCGGCGCATCACGACCGGGTGGATTGTTTCGCTCCCGCTCAAATTGCTCGGCGGCTTCAGGGTGAGACACCCGCAGCCGACGAAGCCCCTCCTCTGCGCCATACTGGTCAAAGAACAGTTTGGCTCTCTTTCGTTGCTCGGGGGACAACCCCTCCCACGCTTCTGGGTCAAACGGCGTGGTCGGTTCGGGTGTCAATAGTTTTTCGAGCTCGGCGTCTATTTCGACATCACTTTTGGTGGCGCGTTCCAAAGCCTCAGTTTGTGCCTGCTCAAACCGTTTCTGAGTGGCTTGGGCTGCTGCCCTCACCGTTTCGGCCTCCAAAGGACTGTCCTGCCCGCGTATATCCCAATCCTCGGAAGTTTGACTTGACGCATCGGCGGAGGTCTCTGGCGGTTGGCTTTTCCCTCTTCTCAGCCACGTTTCCAATTGGCGTCTTTCTTCCCCTGTTGGAGGTGGGATGGGCGGCGGGGGTTCGGAGAGAATCGTCCCATTTTCATCGATATAGATGATTTCATAGCCTTCCGGGTGCTTCCCTTGCAACATAATGTCCCACTGCTGTTTTTCGGTAAGGGGTGCACCATGAAAAAATGCTCCGCGCTCTCTTCTTTCGACGTAGACGCGATTTGCACGTCCCGGGAGATAGGTGCGGTTATCAGGACCGGTAAACAGTCCACCGAACACGTTCGGGTCATTTTGCCGGGCCATACTCATTTGCTGGTGTTCCCAAGCCTGCCTATCAATATAAGCTGCCTTGAATGTCTCCCAATCGTCCGTCGGTGGCACCCCTTGAGTCCCTTCTACCCAATGTCCCTCTCGCTCAAAGCTGATCAGATTCCCTCGAATCCCTAGACAATGCGAATAATCGGTGTAATTTCTTATCACCACCTCCTTCTCAAGGAACATCGCAAGCCACTCCGCGCGGGGGTACTTCTCATCCGACTCAAGATCATCTCCCTGAGCTCCCTGACGGTCATACGCTTCAAACGTCTCCATCAGGGCTTCAACTGTCTGGGGTCCGGTATACTTTTCAGGTATCTCGACTCCTATTCTTAAAGGCGGCAGCGTGTATTGTTTTTTTAACGCAGCGGCTTCGGCTTCAATCGCCTCTCGAATCGTATCACGAAAATCAGCCGGCGGCTCTACCTCAGAGTTTTTCAATCCATCCTGGTAAAGCCGTTCTGTCTTTTCCTCCACATAAGCTGTCCACGGATCTGCCGATTGTTGATTCCCATTAGCTACGCGGCGGGAGGTGAACTTCGGGGATCCCGTAGGCGTCCGGCTTGAAACAAGACCTGAGTTGGACCAATCTGCACCTTCGTTTTGATGCAGTGCTTGCCTATTGCCTCGTAAGCCGAAAAAGGTAATAAAAACGAAAATAATTAAAAGGAAAAGTCCTAGCAAGGCCTTTTTATATTTCATCTTCAGCCTCCTGTATTGGATAAAAACCGGGGGCACTTCAGGTGCCACCGGTTTCTGATGGGAAACGACTAATTGTAATAGCCGCTGTAATGATATTCAGCCCAAGCGGAGTCACTGGCACCATCAATGGTCCCCTTTGCAGATCCCCATTTGTGAGATGTTGGCATACCCCAATTGCTTTCGCTAGCACTCTCTGTTTTCACGGACTTTGTCTTATAACTCACCTTATAACCGCCTGAAACAATGGTGATGGAAACAACACTACCCGGTGGGCTAATACTCACACCAAACCCAAAAAACGTTTCTCGTATTTCTTCGACCACTTCCACAGTAATACTTTTCGTTTTTTTATCGGTGTCCCCATTGACATGGGCTTTCACGGTTGCTGGGCCACTGCGGAATGTTCCTACACTATAAGTTCTAGCGTCGTTAATAAGCCCAGGGGACACAGAGGCAGTTGATCTCCACGTTCCCGCAGACGCGCTCGCAGAACAGGTCGTTATTCCAGCATAGCTCTGGTTATACACAAAAAGGCACAAAGTTACAATAAACACTACCGCCAAAGTTGCAAACAAAACTTTCCGATACATTGTATCTCCATTGCATTGGCTCATAGAGCCAGGTGATTGGCGCAAACTTTCATAAGAAAAAGTTTGCGTTCGTTAGTATCCAAGCTATAACGATTTTACAACTTGGATGTATTATAGTATGAAGATACATCAAGCGAAATAGCCTTGTCAAGAAAAAAAACACATTATTACACTTTATATATATTTTTTTATAGATTAATAATGCCTATAAGGTTTCCATTCTATATGTTATAGTATGCCCACTCTATCTTAAGGAGAAACGCAAGGATGCAAACACAAAGTCTGGCAACCAAACTGGGCATCAAAATGCGGCGGTTGCGAAAAGCCGCCGGCTTGACACAAACGCAGCTGGCGGAAATCGCGGAGGTGAGCCTTAACTTTATGGGAAATGTCGAACGCGGCCAACAGGTGCCATCCCTCAAAATGGTGGAACGCATTGCATACGGATTAAATGTAGCACCCAAGGCGTTATTTGACTTTGTTGAAGTTTCTGCCGAAACCGAGGATAAAGAGCGTGTACATCTCTATGAAGCCCTATTCGCAGAGCTGCCCATATGTACGCCTGACGATCTTCGCGTCCTGATTCAGGTGGCTAAACAGTTAGGAAGTAAGTTATTAAATCAGCAGTCCTAAGGTGAATGGGGCCTAATTAGCATACATTATGTGAAAGATCCGGTAAATACGTGAGGGGGCTCATAAATCCAATTCGTGAAATCGTGCCACCGGAGGGTCCCCAATCCGTGTTTTCCGTTTAATCCGTAATTCAGACAATAAGGAGGCCCCTTCCTCAGACCTATCTCGCCGTTTAGATGTGAACGTGAGTCATATAATCCTGTGAATCCTTAAATTCTGAAAATTCTGATTCAGACCATAATTATGAGCCCCCCATTTATCCATGTGCATCGTGAAGTAGTCGAATCGCCGTTGCTGCAATGCGGTCCCCGGCATCTGGACACAGCTTACTGGAGCGTGCTGTGCGAGGTTCATAACCCCCGCCGACAAATGCCTGTGGTGTTGGGACATATCCCACACAACCGTTAGCGAGGGAAACGACAAACGTCGGATCGAAGGGGGAATCCCGCTGAATATCTAGCCCATACTGACAGAAGTATTCCGCAGGCACAGCGATTAGTCCCGATGCCCCAATCCGCATCATTTGAACCTCTGCCGTAACCTTCGGTTCAGTTTTCTTGATCTCTTTGAGCAATTCGAGTTCCCTTGCCCAAACGGCTTGATCTCCCCAAGACTGTGCTTGGTTGAGCGACGTATCACCGAGGTCGCGTAAGGGAAGTTCAAGCGTTTCGGTTGTGCACGCCAACGTAACCTCATCTGTATAATCCATTCGTGCCAACACCTTGGCGACCTCCGCACCAACCGTTGTCCCGACATGCCAACCCCAGTGTTCACCAGACTGCTTTCCTCGATCTCTGAGATTATCGACTTGCGTAACATCGCCTGATGCGCCATTTCCAAAGACGATGATGGCACGGTCAGCTTTCATCACCTGCTGAACGGTTTTTCTCAAATAGTAGATGTAGTCGGCGGAAAATCCATCTCCGCCGACACCCAGGGTGGCATGGCAACAGTAGTTGACCCAGCATCCAAGAAATTTGCACGATTGATTGATAGCACCGATAACCCCGACCATTGGGTCAATGGGTCCTGCGACTTGAACGATATCGGGGTTGCCCGCTCCTGGGTGAGTCCGCTCTGAGCCATCTTTCATGCGAAAACGTCGGTTGAAAGCAACACTTCCCTCATGTCCTGCACCGATGACTAAGGTCGCGGGCTCGCGTTTTTCGTATCCCTCGATTGCTGCCTGTGCAATCTGCACAGCAACAAAGTCGCAGTAAGCCGCATCCGCCTCGCTCATGAAGACATCTGCGATGGGGCCGCCGTTGTGTGTGTGGCTTGCTGCGATCAACACATTGTCGGTGGGAATGCCGGTAGCATCTGCAATTTTTTGTCGTGCATTTAGTGTTATGGAGCGTTTAATTGATAGTGCATCAAGCCCTGCTAGGACCAGCTGTATATCACCATCGTCGATTACCATTGCATTTACCAGGAGGTCATCATGCACGTTTTGAGAAAAGTGTTTGTTAATACCTCCGGGCATTTCTGCACCAATTTCTGGTGTAACGACACGTTGACCGAATCCTACTTGAATCATTGTGAACTTTCCTGATGGTTTGAACGTTTTTGGTTGGGTGTTTACGGTTTTGCCGATTGAGTGACCACCCCCGATAAGATTGGGATTCAAAGCAACCCGCCACGATTCCCCTAGATTTTCAGAAACAGCCGCGATTCGGAGGGGACGCCTCTACAGGTGTCTGAGTCTGCACGGGGACATTCCACGCGCAATGAATTGCGCTACTACGGTACGCCTCTATGGGTGTCTGCACAGGTTCTTGGTTGAATTATGAACACCTCTGAATTGTCTGTGATTTATCAAAATATGTTGAAGAAATTGGATTCCTTCGGAGTTTCATCCAGAAAATCGTTAATAGAAATTTGCAAAGGTTACTTAGGGGAATTGCACCTGTTATAGAAATTAGACAATTGATCGATTAGCTCCTGGGGTCCCCCCTATCGTGGCGCGGTGCCTGCCCTCGATGAAATCGGGGTTTTCTAACCCGCGGTCGATCGCAGGTTGGGAAACCTGTGTTCGCGAGTCGATTGACATTGTTGTATGCCAAAGTCCTACGCACCATTTATATGCGATTGCCCTGAAAGGTTACTTTACTCCACTTGAAGGCTTTGTGTGCCTGTGATATAATTCCAAAATCAGTAGGCATTTAATTATTTTAGCATAAATTCACGTAAAGCATTGTTAAAAAGATCTGCTTGGGAGTTTCAAGGGCTTGAGGACCAAAAATTGGATGATGATAACGTCAGTTGCCAGTAGTAGGCACAGTCCGTCGTGCCGCACCCCCCTCTAAGAACCCAAGAACCCCACCCCTAACCCCTCAAATACCCCTACGGTATCTCTTCCCCCTGCTTGCGGGGGGATTGAGGGGGGTAGGCTCAATGAGCCAGGACCTGACGAACAACCTACCGGATATTTAGCAGGGAGGGGAAAAGAAGTCCCAAATACCCATACGGTATCTCTTCCCCCTGCTTGCGGGGGGATTGAGGGGGGTAGGCTCAATGAGCCAGGAATTGATGGACAACCCACAGGATGTTTAGCGGAGGGAGGACGCAATCCGCAAGCAGGGGAAGGGGGTATGGCATACAGAGTGTGCCTACTACTGTTTCCCGCTTCTTTTGGATTGAAAGTTGGATTTCAGGTTCCCGTTCAACCCAACTCCGTTCGGAGAGTCTTCAACCTACGGGCTGTCAAATGTCAACACGCCCTAGTTGAAGAACACCGTTAAGACATTCTCGGAATTTTCATAGTTTTGTGGTTTTGTGAAGAATTGGATAAAGATAAAAAAGTGGGGAATCCACGCTATGACCCGTTTCGGTGCAATTTATAGGGGAAGGCTACTTGGCCATACTATGCAGTTCAGGTCGTTTCCTATCTCTGAGGCTTGGCTGATTAAAGTGGCAGCTTGTGTTATTTTACTATCTCTTATTGGATGTACCTTTACTGCGCCTGATGAGACATCAGAAGCGATGAATCAATCTACGCCCTGGGTAACAACCGCGCTTTTAAGCGATCAGGTCAACGCTATTGCAGCAGATACCAAACACATCTGGGTCGCAACCGACAAAGGGATTAATCGTTTCAACAAACACGAAAATTTGTGGATAAGCTACACTGTGGAAGATGGATTGGCGAATAACAAGGTGTCTAGTGTAGCGATAGATGCGGATACCGTGTGGTTTGGAACAGAATCCGGCGTTTCAAAATATCAACCCGAAATCGATAGATGGACAACTTATACCCGTAACGACGGGCTGCCGAGCAATCGCGTGATGGCCATCGGTGTAGATGGGCACTACATCTGGTTTGGTACAGATAAAGGATTGAGCCGATATAATAAAGCGATTGATGTTTGGGCACTTCGCACCACCGACGATGGTGGCTTGACCAGTAATCAGATTTCCGCTATCGCTGTGGAGGAAGAATATGTCTGGTTTGCAACCGATAAAGGTGTATCTAGATATGATAAGAAGATCGATTCGTGGACGCAGTTGACGACAAGCGCGGGTTTGGCGGACGACAATGTTACAACTATCGCTGTTGATGAGGATTTCATCTGGTTCGGCACACAAAATGCCGGGGTCAGTTTATACAGCAACACAGAGCAGACATTTGTAAAAACCTATACGCGCACAGATCTACTCGAAACAGATAAGATTAATTACATCTTGGTTGATGGTCTGTATGTCTGGATTGGCACAGCAAACGAGGGTGTTCAAAGATACATTAAACCTGTTGACACATGGGTTCACTATAAAATGGAGGATGGACTTCCATCGTCAAATATCACAACGATAGCAGTCGATGGCAAGTATGTTTGGTTCGGCACTTACGAGGATGGGCTAGCACGATTTGATAAGATTCGGGGGTTGTGGAGTACCGTCAAGAGGGCGGAAGGCTTAGTGAGCGATAACATCAAATCGATTGCAGAACAGGATGGTGTCCTTTGGATCGGTACGGCGATGGGGCTCAGTCGATTTGACCTGCAATCTGGGGGGTGGAAAACCTATACCAAAGCACAGGGATTGACAACCAATTATATTACCCGCGTTGTCGCTGACGATGATAAAATCTGGGTTGGAACGTCAAAGGGGGTGGGGCGGTATCAGAACAATCGGTGGAAATTCTGGCGGCGGCGGCATGGACTTCCTAGCGATTTTGTCCTTGATGTAGCTGTGGTTGATCAGGTGGTCTGGATCGGCACACGCAATGGGCTTTGTCAATATAATCAGCAGAACGGCAAATGGCATACTTTTAAGGAGCTGCAAGGAACGTGGATAAACGCGATCGCCGTTGACAACAACTCCCTTTGGCTTGGAACCAATCGAGGGCTAGCTCGACTCACGGACTCGCAGAACAGCGATTTAACCAATCAACGTGTCACGTTTCACGCATCACGTTTCACGCATCACGTCAACGCGATTGCAAGTGAGAAGAACAGACTTTGGGTCGGGACACAACAAGGACTTTCCATATTCGATAAACGGGAGAAAAGATGGCACAACTTTACAAGGGCAGATGGACTGCCGAATAACAACGTAAGAACACTCGCTATCACCCAAGACGCCCTTTGGGTCGGTACACCGGGCGGGTTAGGTGTACTTCCTCGCAACAGTTGGGTTTCCGCCGTGCCAGGATTGGATTGGAGACAATTCAATTTAACTCAGCCAGGGGTAGCGATGGGACACGAAAACGTGCGGGATATTTGCGTGGTAGACGATCAAATTTGGCTGGGGACAATCGGCGGATTGGGTGTATACTCTCCTGAAGACAACTCTTGGCGAGCGATTCGCGCAAAGGAACGGACGGTTATTCTGCGCCACAGCAGTATACAACACACAGCACTAGATGGTGATTGGGTGTGGTTTTTGGCATGGGGGGGCACCGCCAACGGAGAAATCATTCGGTATGACAAGCGCACCGGAACTTGGACGCATTACATGAAGGAGGATGTGACGGAAATCTACCAGAGCGGGTCCCACCAATCAGAGCGAGATTCCAGGCAAGTTGGTAAAGCCCCCCTACATCCGCCCCCCCCGAATAGTCAGATACCAAGAGGCAAGTTCCGCTACGATAAAAAAAGGAATGATTGGCAGAATTTGCCTCTCATCACCCAAATTGATTGGATGGAGGTGACTGATGACAGTGTATGGTTTGCCACGGATGGGGGAGTGCTCGCTTATTATAAAAATTCGGATACGTGGAGGCACTACACCGTCAAAGATGGGCTGGCAGCGAGCAAAACGACAACATTGATGGTTGATGGAAATGACGTATGGGTCGTTTTGAGAGATAATCGAATCTGTCGGTATCGGCGGGATAGGGATAAATGGGAAACCCATCAGGTGGTTTTTAAGGAAGTCTCCCCTGATATGGAATCATATCGCACGCGCCTTGCGGCGGATAGGCGTTATGTCTGGGTTCCAGCACAGATGGAGGGAGTGGCACGTTACGACAAACAGAACGAAACATGGAAACGTTACACTGCAGCGAATGGTCTATTGGATGCAACCATCGGCTTTGTTGTCGTGGACAATGACGATGTCTGGGCTTATGGTTGGGGTGAGGGCTTGAGCAAGTATGATGAGCATACAGATAGCTGGGTCATCATTGATTCCAGCAAAGGGTTGGTTGCTGACCGGATTCGGGAAGTTATCTCTGGGATAGACTATATGTGGGTGTTGTATAACCAGAGCTGGTGGGAAAATGACGATACGGTCCCCGCCAGCGGATTTCATAGGGCCAATCAGACTTGGCAGGTCTTCCGAGGACATCCAGAGAATGTAGGAAACAATTTCAGAGATGTTCAAGAAACGACTGAATTCGTGTGGTTCGGAAGCCGAGAGCACGGTATCAGTCGATACGATAAGGCAGCCTCATCTTGGACGGTTTTTACGGAAGAGGATGGTCTGCTGAATAATCGGATAAACTATCCAACTTTGAAAGCTGAGGACAACTTCCTTTGGCTGGGTGGTCCCAACGGTATCAGTCGTTATGACATGCGTAAAGATAGCTGGACGGTATATACGGGGAGACGCGCTGTGCCCGCTGAAGTGGTGCATGCAATTGCTGTCGATTCTCGCTACCTGTATTGCGGAACAGATTGGGGAGCCAGGCGCTACGATAAACAAAATGACTTATGGTTGGAGAAGCGCATTGTGGAGGAACCTGTGAACGATCTTGTCACCGACGACAAATATTTGTGGATAGCAACTGCCAAGGGTGTAACCCGGTTCGACAAATCGGCGCATTGGGCGGATCAGCACGAAGCAGAAAACGGTCTAGCCGACACATTTGTCAAGGTTGCCGATGTGAAAGGACGCACCTTATGGGTCGGCACAGAGAAAGGGGTGAGCAGATACAATACACTTTCGGACGACCCTAATGCTTGGGAGACCTTCACACGTGCAGACGATGTGGACACAATGCTATTATCTCAAGAATACGCTAACAGTCTTGTAGATAACCGCGTTACTAGTATAGCAGTGGGAGATCGCTACGTCTGGGTGGGGACAGAGAGAGGCATCAGTCGCTATGACATGAAAAAGGAGGTCTGGGTAACTTATACGAAGCGGGCTGGATTGTATCGGAACAAAGTGAGTAGTATTTGCATTGACGGGGATTGGGTGTGGTTTGGCACAGAAGGGGGTGTCAGCAGATTAAACACGAAGACAGAAGAATGGCGCCTCTTCACACCGTCTGACGGTTTAGCCAGCGATCAGATTACCAGTATCGTTGCAAATGGTGATTTCGTCTGGTTCGGCAGTTTTGATGCTGGCGTGTCCCGCTACCATAAGGCAACAACAGAATGGAAACACTTTACACAAAAAGATGGACTCAGTCATAATCGTGTGTTTGCGCTTGCGATAGATGGGGATTCCGTTTGGGTAGGGACTGAGCGTGGACTCAGTCGGCATGATATAGTGACAGATACGTGGACAATTTTTACCCCACATTTTGATGAAGAAGAAGACCGAAGGTGATTTGAAAATAGAATATGTAGAAGTCAATTCCATAGAAGGTTGGCCCTTAAAGGGATTCTTCTCGCGTCAAGATTGAGCCAAAACATTGCAGAAGAGACAGACTATTTCACGGTTTTGGAAAAATGTCTTGATTGGGGCACAAAGATTGTTGTTTTCTACAGAAGAGGCACACAAATATGCGTCAAGTCCCTATAATCTTGGGGTTCATAATACTCCTGTCTTTGGCGAGTTGTTCTATACATGATCCACGGCAGATGCACCCTGATTTTTTCGTTGATGAGGAGGGAGGTGTAGCCAGCCAGCTCCTGAGTGACCGCGTTCTATCCCTAGCTGTTGATTCACGTTATTTGTGGGTAGGTACTGACCGGGGGTTAAGTCGATACGATAAGATGCAAGGTCGGTGGAGTAACTTCACTGTGAGAGACGGTTTGGCTCACAACTACGTTTTATCGATTGCTTTGGACGACACTCAGATCTGGATCGGCACACGCGATGGCGTGAGTCGTTATGAAATGGAGACGAATGTGTGGACACGCTACATGCCGCGCGATGGCTTGGCAGGGCGAGAGGTCTCCTGCATTGCTGCTGATTCGAGATTTATCTGGCTTGGCACCCCCAACGGACTTTCCCGCTATGACAAACAGACAAACAGTTGGGCACGGAAGCGCGAGGCGGATGGGCTCGCGGGTGACACTGTTACACAGATTACAATTGATGATGACTACATCTGGGTCGGTACGGAGAACGGGGTTTCCAGATATGACAAACTCACCGATTCATGGAACAACTATGATAAGGACAGCGGCCTTATCGATAACAGTGTGACTGCGATTGCCGCCGATGAGGATTCTGTTTGGTTCGGCACGGAGAATAAGGGCCTCAGTCGCTATGATCAACGAAATTCGGAGTTTGTTAGGGCGTACACCAAAAGGGATCGGCTGACGAGCGATCAGATAAACGCACTGGCAGTAGACGGAACGTCACTATGGTTAGGGACTGCTGACAGTGGTGCCCAACGCTACATTTTATCTGTTAATACATGGCGGGAATACACGACAGAAGGCGGGTTGCCTTCCAATCATATCACGGCAATTGCCGCAGATGGCAATGTAGTGTGGTTCGGTACGTATGAGCATGGACTGGTACGATATGACTTGCGCCATGAAACGTGGAGGGTTTATGGCGCAATTAAGGCATTGAGTGATAATGACGTAAAGCACATTTTAGCGACGGATGAGTCAGTTTGGGTAGCAACACGATCCGGATTGAACCAAGCAACTTATCTCGAAGGTCCAGAATTTTCGGCGGCACTTAATTGGCGGACGTTGAGTAAGGCAGATGGTTTGGCGGATAACTACATTACCGCTGTTGTGGAAGTAGGGAAAGATCTCTGGGTCGGCACACCGCGCGGTTTAGGCAAGAGGCAAATTCCGGTAGAATCAAAAGAGAACAAGGTGGCGAAATTTGCCTCTCAACATAAAAACGAAGACAGGTGGACGTTTTTTGCGACGAAAGATGGATTGGCACATGATTTCGTGACCTGTATTGCATGGGAGTCGGAGCATAGAGGTGCTCAGAGCACGTTCTCACGCCTATGGATTGGAACAAGAGCTGGACTCTCAACCTACGAACCTCAAAACCGAAAATGGAATACACATCCGTCTGGGTTGCAAGTCTCCGGTTGGATTAATGACATCAAACTAGATGACAATTTCGTCTGGATTGCTACCACAGATGGTCTTATCTACTATAATCGGTCTGCCCGTATTGCGGGCAAACTGACTGAGACGGATGGGCTGCCTTCGGCGGTGATTAACACCGTTGGAATAGAGGGTAATTCTATCTGGATAGGCACGCTGTCCGGCTTGGTGCGGTTAGACCGGTCAACCATCATAGAAAAAGAAAACGCAGCAAGAAAAAAACGAGACAACGAACGGTCTTTCGCGCCTTTATTAAACGCTCCTCATGCCAATGTCAGAGCGATTGTCGTTGATGACGATACCATCTGGATAGGAACACCGTTGGGACTGGCAAAGTACAACATCACAGAAGCCGCATGGACGCATTATACCCGCGAGAACACTAACGAGGGACTCGCCTCCGATAACGTCAAAACCATTTCAAAGAATGGTGGGAAGGTTTGGGTAGGTACGACCGCCGGAGTCAGCTGTTTGGATGAAGGGACAGGCGACTGGTCGAAACACGTTGCAGCGACAACGACAGAAATGCTGCACTCGAATTGGGTCAGCAAGCTGGCGGAAGACGGGGATGGGCTCTGGTTTGGTAATTGGAAGGATTCTACAGACGGGGCCATCGTAAGGTATAACGGACGAACAGATACGTTTCGCTTTTTCAGCAAAGCAGACCTCCCATTGAAATCTATTGAGAGGCCAATCACGCGCATCCACGCGCTGACTGTGGGTGGAAATGCGGTTTGGGTCGGCACCAACGGCGGGTTGTTACGCTACGATAAAGCGACGGATAGGTGGCGTCATTATACGGTGGAGGATGGTCTGCCAAACAATGAAGTTTGGACGATTGTTCTTGATGCCCCATATCTCTGGACAGCGCATATTGGCGGTGTGGTGAGCCGTTATTCACTTGAGACGGATACATGGGAAACTTATGAAATCGTGCCAAGTGTAGAATGGAGTAATATTGGGACCATTGCGGTCGATCCGCGATATGTCTGGGTGACGACGGTTTGGGAAGGAATTAAGCAGTACGATAAATTGGCGGATCGATGGATCTCTATCACGGAAGCGCACGGTTTGGGAAACAATGAAACCAATGATTTGCTCATCGCAGGCGATTATGTCTGGGTTACGGGATGGGGAGATGCTAGCCGTTATAATCGACGGACGGGAGAATGGGAGATATTTTCAAGCTGGCGGGTGCTCTCAGGCGTGAACTACGGGATCGACAGGGGACTGGATGGCGTTTGGCTTAGGTACTCAGGGTGGAGCGGGAGTGGTGCCATTGCGTCGAAGTATCACAATAAAACAGACTCGTGGACGACATTGAAACTCCCACAGATGGAGGGTGTTAATTTTGACCGCACGATGCAAGTTGTGGAAACTACCGGCGCGGTCTGGTTCGCGGCGGACGAACAGGGATTGGCTCGGTATAACAAAGCCGCAAAGGATTGGACATTTTTCAGTGAGGAAAATGGTCTCGCAAGTAACGACCTCATTGAGTATTCCCTAGTGGTAGATGACAACTATGCTTGGGTGGGAACAGCCGGGGGATTGAGCCGATATGACCTCAAGACAGAGGCATGGACGACTTTCACCCAGTCGCCTCTGACACGGACGCTTCGCGAGTCGAAGGTGTACGCAATTGCCGCCGAAGCACGTTATGTGTGGTTGGCAACGACCAATGGCTTACATCGATACGACAAGCAAACAGATCGTTGGTTTGCTCCCCGTCTAAAGGGGGTGGAGGATGGGGAGGACGATACACCCGGTGTCACCTGCCTAGCGATTGACGAAAAATACGCCTGGCTCGGCACCAACAGAGGCGTCCTGCGCTACGATAAAGCCGGTGATCGCTGGGAAACCTACACCGTTGAAAACGGTTTGCCTTCCAATACTATCCGAGATTTGGACGTAAGAGGCTACGACTTATGGATCTCGACAGACCGGGGCGTTGCAACCTTCAACCGTCTGTCTGATGATCCAAATGCTTGGGAGTCATACACACACGCCCTGGAAATCAAAGGCATGGGTGATGATAAGAAATACGCAGAGACTCTTCTGAGTGATGATGTTCGTTGCGTTGCGGTCGGTGAGGAGATGGTCTGGTTTGGCACGGACAAAGGGGCTTGCCGGTATGATACAGCAAAAAAGACATGGGAAGCCCTGATCACAGGTAGCTCTGTCCTTGATAAGCTCGGGCTTCAGAGCAACCTGACAGACACTAGCGTCATCGTCATTGATGGAGAAGCCCTCTGGTTCGGTACGGGTAAGGGTGCGACAAAGTACAACATCGAATCTGGGGATTTTGTTACTTACACCCGATCGGACGGTTTGGGGGGCGATGTTGTTACCTGCATCGCTTTGAACGGGGAGGAAATCTGGTTTGGTTCGGCAGATGCGGGAGTTACACGACTGGATAGAAACACGGGTAGCTGGCGTATCTTTAATATGGACGATGGCTTGCCCCATAATCGAGTCGAGGCAATCGCGTTTGATGGTGACCAACTCTGGTTTGGCACGGAGCGGGGTTTGTGTCGCTACAATCAGAAAACAGGGACATGGACAAGTTATGCGGAAGATTAATGGGGATCTAAAAACGGGCAGCCGAGAGAACGTGAAAACGAAAGGGCCACTGTTGTCCCGTTATCCCGTTGTCTCGTTATTCTGCTTTCAAGTTTTGATGCTGCTATTTCACCTTGGGTGTGGTCTCAGCCAAATTGATCAACGGGCAGACAAGTCAACTGTTTTGGAGGAAGCTGCGATTACCCAAGCAGCAGCGGAACAAGCGTTAGTGAGCGATAATGTCCGCTGTGTTTCAACTTCAGTTGACCACGTCTGGGTAGGGACAGATCGGGGGGTCAGCGTCTATCATAAAGCAGACAATCGTTGGACAAAATTAGACAGGGAGGACGGGCTCCTCTCTGATGATGTTATCGCAATCGCCGCCGATGGGAAATCGGTCTGGATAGGTACGCCTCTCGGCGTTAGTCTTTATGACTTGGAAACTAACCATTGGAAAAAGTTCCAGCGGCGTGACGGCTTGGCCAGCAACAAAGTGACCGCAATCGCTGTGGACGGAAATTATATCTGGGTTGGTACCGATGCGGGCATTTCGCGTTATGATAAGACTACTAGGGCGTGGGCGTTACAACAGGAGAAGGATAAAGATCAATTTAACGCAATCACCGCAGTTGCAGTGGAATCCAAGTATGTTTGGTTCGGCACAGAAGACGGGCTCCGACGCTACGATAAACCCAAGGACGCGTGGAACGCTTACACGAAAGAGGAAGGGTTGGTAGAAAACCATATCCGCTATATCGCTTTGAGTCCTGACGCTGTTTGGGTGGGTACGGAGAAATCGGGTGTAAGCAAGTACAGTACAATCAACCAGACCTTTACTGAAAGCCATACCCGAACGGATCGTATAGAGAGCGATTTCATCCGAGCGATAGCAGTTGATGGCGACAATGTCTGGTTTGGTTCGGCGGATCGTGGAATTCGGCGGTACATCACAACGGTAGACACTTGGTTCAAGTACACGACAGCGCAGGGATTGGTTAGCGATCACATTACCGCGTTAGCTGTTGATGGTAGGAATATTTGGATTGGCACATACGAGCACGGTTTGGGGCGATACGATAAAGTGACAGATGGGTGGACGTGGTATTCCAGACGGGATACGCTGGTGTCGAATCAGGTTAAGGTAGTGGTTTCGACTGGGAATGCCCTCTGGGCTGGTACAAATAAAGGTTTGAGCCGCTACTCACTTCGCGAAAAAACGTGGAGAACCTACACCAAAGCAGACGGTCTAACGACAAACTATATTACCTCTTTAGTGGGTGATGCCAACGACGGAACGCTATGGGTTGGGACCTCCTTGGGGCTGGGAAGACTAGAAGGGGAGCGGTGGCGTTTCTATACCGAGCGAAATGGGCTGGCAAACAATTTCGTTACCTGCATCAGTCTCTCCAATCAGGTTTGGGTCGGGACGAAATGCGGATTGAGTGTCTTAATAGGAGACTCACCAACTTCCCCGCAATCGGGGATTGAAACGATCAGCAGATCAACGAATCAACAAAACTCGTCGATGGGGGTGCCTTTGGCCCCTTCCTCGTCACGCCCCACCTTTCGCGCCTCACCTTCCTACCTCACGAGCAAGTGGGTAACAGCGGTGCAGGCAATTGATGAGGAAATTTGGGCGGGAACAACTGAAGGATTATATCGGAGAGATGCTGCGACAGATAAATTTGAACCTTTTCCGATGGTGACAGATTATGTCAACACACTTGCGTTCAGTCCGGACGGCCGATTGCTAGTCGGCACACGGAATGGATTGTGGGTTATTCGCGATGGAATGTCAACACACATCACCGAGGGGTTACCGAACCTGAATGTTAGGACAGTTGCGGTAGACAGAGAAACCATCTGGATCGGTACACCAGGGGGTGTTGCACGCTCCGATGGAATCCGAGTGCAACAGGTTGTTACCATGCATCCGGAAGGGTTGCTGCACGATAATGTTCAGAGCATTGCTGTCGTGGGTGAACAGGTTTTTTTCGGTACGGTTGCCGGACTTGCTGTCTATGAGATGGGGGAAGATCGATGGGAGAAACATACGCCCTATCGCGATACAGAGATTCTGAGAGAAGATCCGGCACGTTGGATTGAGTTAGACGGACACTACCTGTGGGTACTCAACTGGGCGGCTTCCCCAAATGGTGCAATTCTGAAATTTGATCGGCGCACCGATACGTGGGTAGAATACACGAAGAACGCCCTACCCCTCTCCTCCGAGGTCCCGTTTATCACCTCAATTTCCCGGCTGGCAGTGGGGGCAGAAAATGTCTGGTGTGCCACAGGGGATGGCGGTGTACTGCAATACAACAAAGCATCTGATACATGGACTCACTTCACAAAGTCATCCGGGCTACCGGGACACCACGCCACGCTGATTGAGATTGACGCACCAACTGGCGTTTGGGTTGCCTTCCTAGGGGGCGTGGCGGCGCACTATGATAAGCGAACTAAAGAATGGGAATCAGTGAAGGTGACAGAAGCGGGTCCCGGGACGTACATCGAAGACATTGCCTGTACGAAAGATTATGTCTGGTTTTCCACAAACGGCGTGGGGGTCAAGAGATATGAGCGGGCGACGAAAACTTGGCGGTCATACACAGAGGCGCAAGGTATGGCTTCGCGGTCCGGTCAGTGGATTGCCGCAGACGGAGAGGGGGTGTGGACCAGTGGCGGCAGTTCTTATTCGTGGGTCAGTGATCGGGGAACGAGTGGTGTAAGTTACTATCAGCCCACCAACGATACCTGGACCATTTATGATAGACGCAAAGGGCTGCGGGTTGATTGGAACAGGTATGGACAGGTCAGCGAGGATTACGTCTGGTGCTTCGGTTGGAGTGGTATCAGCAGATACGATAAAATTGGCAAGTCGTGGACCTCCTTCACACACAATGATGGACTCCCCGATTCGGGGGTTGAGGCTGTCGGGGAGGATAGCGATGGTTTCTGGGTTGGCACAGGTAGTAAAGGCGTCCTAAAATACTCGCGAGCGTCCGGTGCATGGACAACTTTCACGGTCGAGGATGGGCTTGTTCATGATAGCGTCTGGAGATACCAGCTCAAGGTTGATTCAAAACACGTGTGGGTGGGCACATCAAGGGGCTTGAGCCGCTATGATAAGGAGAAAGGAACATGGACCTCCTTCACCAAACCGACGACTTTGGCAGATCGACGATCGGTGGCTGTTGCGACCGATCCCCGATACGTCTGGGTCGGTACACACCGTGGCTTGAGTCGATACGATAAACAGTACGACAGATGGAGGCACTTTCAGAAATCGGAGGAAGAATCAGAAGGGGATGGGGAAGACAACGGGGATGAGGAAGAGGAGGCCGAAGAAGAAGATGAGCAAAAAGAGGAAAAAAATGAACTGGTCGATAATAATGTCATTGACCTATCTGTTGGGAAACGGTATATTTGGATTGCAACTGAGGGCGGCGTCGGTCGGTACGATAAAATCGCGGATCGGTTTGAATCCTATACGGAAGATAATCAACTACCGAGCGTTGATATCCGAGCGGTTGTCGAGAATCGAAGCGATGTGTGGATCGGCACGAAAAACGGTATTAGCAAGCACAGCATTCTCTCCGACGATCGGAACGCTTGGGAAACATATAACGCTGCTATTGAGATCCTGCCAACAGTGGAAGGAAAGTACGGCAAGAGTCTGAAAAATGATGATGTTCGGTGCCTAGCGGTTGATGACAATCGTGTTTGGGTAGGAACGAAAAGGGGCGTCTCACTTTATGCACTCAGACAGGGGATGTGGACTACTTTTACCCAAAAGGATGGACTAGCGAGCGATGAGGTCAGTTGCATAACCATTGACAAGGAGCAGGTCTGGTTCGGAAGTGGGCGCGGTGTAACGGTTTACGATACAGTGAATGAAACGTGGAAGATACTTACGGAAGCGGATGGCTTGGGCTCGAATCTGATTACATCAATGGCAATTCGCGGGGATCGGGTTTGGTTCGGTACATTCGACAAGGGGGTTACCATGTTGGACAAAACCTCTGGACAATTTACGACCTTCACTAAAGTCGATGGGCTTCCTCATAATGGCATCTTATCAATTGCAATCGATGGCGACTATCTCTGGTTTGGCACGCACGGCGGCTTGACCCGATATGATTCCCTGACAGGGGCATGGACGGTTTATACTGAGCGGTTTGACCACGATGGGATATAAGGGGTGAAATGCGAAATGCAGGACGTAAAAGGAAATTTAGCTAATGAATAAGTGGCAGGTAAAGGCGAAGTTTTCAATCTTCGGCTTTGTGGTTTTCTTCCTGTTCGGTCCTCTGACCTTTCCGGTAGAGGGCGAGGATGTCTACAGTCTATTCGGTAAGCTCTTTCTGTCAGGGCGTGTGGAATATGATTTTACTAATAGACGAGATTTTCTCGCAGATACGGAGGAGGATGCGGTCCGACAGAACGAGTTCGATTTTGACCGCGTGTTTCGGCGTGGATTCCATAGTGTCATGATTATTGAGGAGACCGCTGGCAATGTCAAAAACATCTTGAGTTTGGGAGAGGTGCCGACGACCTTTACAAAGTTTACCTTCGATCAGATTGACCTCTCAGGGGTGCGTTGGGATGTGCGTTCCGAACGGACTGATTGGATGATCTTAATGGTCCCCGGTCTGCTCAATCCGGTAATCGGTCAAGAAGCTGTCAAGGGGTCTGGAATTGGCATACGCGAAGTGACGAAATTCGGAAAGTCCAAGCTAGGAGCTTCTTGGTATTTCCGCGACACGCCGGTATGGGCTCTGGATATGGAGACTAACTTTGCAAACTACGGTCTAAAGGCAGAGTTTGCGGCAACGCCAAAAGGCGCATTGAGAAAGGACCTCAGTTCGCGTTTTGACGCAACGACAACTGTGTTTAAGGCGTTCCGAACAGTTGGGGATACCATCTTTCAGGGGGAAGCGTTCCGCGTCGGTTCCCGTTTTGATGCCTCTCGGTCTGTCGGGGATAACGATGATCAGGACCGGTACACCGATAATACGTGGCTAGATCCGCCTTCTCTAATTATTCCCGGGGACCTTGATAAGAACAACAATGGCACCTTCGATTATGAGGATGACATTCTGCTCTTTGATGTCGATGAGGATTTCCTTGACGAAAGAGATCAGAATAACAACGGTCTCCGGGACGAGGAAGAGAACGATAAGGACCCCAATTACGAATTTGATGTTGGCCTGCGAGGCCTGCGGCTGTTGATGAAACAGAAGACCAGTAGTAGTGGAAGTTCCACAGATCTTGATATTGGTTTGCAATTTGAAAAGGACCTCAGGGATACGGCGTTTCGCTATTCCTCGACAGCAACAAAGGCGTTCACCAACCTGGTTCACAAGAGGGATCTTTCTAAGGATGCTGCTCTGATTGTCGAGAACGAATTGAAGTGGGTAAAGGACCGTATTCCCGATGAAACTTGGTACTTCGCCGGTTTCCTGAGTAGGGAGGAGGGACAACTCTACCGGGCTCAACCCGACGTGCAGCAAATGGAAGCGAGAGGGGATGTGACATTTTTTGATATAGATGGTGGTGTTGAGGTCGAGAAACGGCGCAAAGATCCATTGTTGATGCAGGATGACGTAATCAACACCGCCAAGGTTACTTGGGAATATTCAGGGATTAAGCAGATGGTCACAACAGGACGCCTCAAACTACGATACAATCTCGATTTTGATCGGGATAACAAACATTACGAAGTCGGCATCCTAAAAACAAACTACCGCATCCGTCCATCCAAATCGCTCGAAATTACACCGATGTTCAAATACACGATTCGCAACGGTTTTCAGATGGCAGAGGACCGTTTGGAACATCTCTCATTGGTGGGGGAGATTGACGGTGCAGTGACCTCACGCAATATCCGACTTCGTGTCATTGAAGCGGCGCATGTGCGCGACGCGGCGTCTGCATTTATTCTCAAAGTTGTTTACCAGTTCACCAAGACCATCAAAATCACTGGAGGCGGGCAGGTTCTATTCTTCAATGATATGCTTGAGGATGGAAACGATTTTATTCGTCAAGCTCTTCTGGCTGAGATGGAAAAAAGCTTTGTCGCCTACGAAAAAGAGCTGTTTCTACACATCGGCGCGCAATACATCGATCAACGCGCCAACACGGACGCGAACGATGATAACTTCATGGAAACCTTCGTGCGCGTTTTTGGAAAATTCTAATATTCGGCAAATGGGAAAGTAAGTAAAAAGCGGTAGTTAATAAAAGATGCCCTACTGTGTCGGCGGCACATCATCCTCCTCAGAACGCTCTGAATTCCGAACTGTCTGCGGTCCTTCATGCAGTTTACCTCTTGAACTTAACACTTTTTTTATGACTTCCAAAGATTTTGGCACCGCCGGCATCGGCTCCCCTGATGCTCGGAGGGCTTCGTGCTGGGCGGCAAGCTGTGCCCGAACGTCTGCTCGACTTTCCGGGGTCATTGGAGCACCTGCCTTTCTAAAGGTGTCAATTGTCAAGTCAACTATCTTGTTGTGATAGACCGACCACGGATCTCGATCTGGAAACGGAGACTCTTTTTCTATAACGGATTGCTTTGCATCTTGAGAGGTTATATGTTCTTTCGTCCCTATAATAGATGATAGTGGCTCAAGGGACGTAAACCATATGTTACCCCTTCCCATTTTCGGCCGCTCTACGTTCACGCTAATGCGTCAACGCATAGACCACGGCGTTGATTCCCATGCGGTAAGCCATATCAGAGAGTTCGCGTGGATAGAAGTCTTCCGCTGCATGTTCCCACGCATCCCCTATATCGGTGTTGAAATTAATCATCATCATTAAGCGCCCGTGTGCATCGTAAACGCCGCGACAATAGGCGGGGTAGCCGTCCCGTCGCTCGTAGGTTCGTCCATTGAATAGGGATCTCAGACCGGGAATCTGAACAAGCGTGTCAATATCAAAAAAACAGTGGAATAAAGGGTGGGTCATGGGGATGTCTTCAGGTTCGCGCTGAGGGAAAATTTTCTTGAATTGGCGATAAAAATGGCGCCATTCCTGTCCACCGTGAAAGTCGTCAACCATGATAAAGCCGCCGCGTAATAGATATTCACGGAGATTGGCGGCCTCCGCGTTGCTCAGGTTGAGTGTGCCAACTTCCAAGATGTAAGCAAAGGGATAGTTGAAAAGGGCGGGGGAACCGACAGAGATAATTTTTTCGCGGCGGGCAACGGGAATGTTGGTCGCCTGCGCGAGCTTTCGGATAAAATTTCGATCAGAGGCAGGTAAATCAACATCCCAACCGTTACCGAACCAACTGTCCCCTGTGTATTTTAGCCTCACAAAGGTGAAAAGGTCACTATCATCATCACTCCCCAGATTGGAGTGGCTTGAGCAGATCAGCCCCATACTGAGGATAAGAGTGAGGAGGGTGAAAAAGCTGGGGGACCGTTGTTGGTTCATTGGTTCATTCATTCAGAGGTTCATTGGTTAATTGAAGCGTGGGATCGGGTGTGTTTCCTCGCTTCCTCTATTTCCAGGTGGCATATTTCCAAAGCTGAAGCATGGCCCTTTGGAATTGTGCGATTGCCAGTTGACGGTGCCCTCGATAAATCGGGATACAAGCACTGGCTAATCCGGTTCGTATTAAGGCTGCTCCTCGCTGCACCAGCAAGTAGAATTATATCACGTTTGCCAAAAAATGGAAAAAAATACACCCTCGGTCCTAAAGTTCATTAGTACATTAATGAATTCAATGTACTTAGGTCTTACGCAGTTGAACCCTCGACGCTTTGTAGGTCTATATTGATATCTCGACACCGAAAGTCAATTTCAGCGAGGGCAGGCTCTGCACCCCCATTACAGATTCGATGAGGCACGCCTCTCAACGCCCGCCCAATGGATTGGGCGGCGCCAGTTAGCACCTTATTGGCTATCGTGACACGGGTTGAAGGGCGTTACGACACACTCAAGTGCGTAACTCCTAAGCACGAATGAATCAATCAGAACCGCGTCATCAGAGAAATCCGATTGCTATTACCCAGTTCGCTGTTCCCCAAGAAGGCGTAATCAACGGAGAAAGCGGCACCGCTAAGAAAAGAAAGCCGTAGCCCTGCGCCGGCCGTCATTAGACGGCTGGTATTAATGCCTTTTCGCTCTTGAATACCAATCCTTAATGAGAGGAGCTCTGCAAAAACGTATTCTGCACCGTAGTGCATTTCAAAGGAGTACAGGCTATCAGTATCCGCTGTGAATAACAAATGGCTGTTTAACGGCTTAAGTGCTTGGCGGTAAGAAAGGCCGATTTTCAGGTTAGGTTCGATTGTGTCTGTATTGGAGGCTTCGCCTGGATTTTCTGGTGGTGTATTCCAGTACAACTTTGTCCTGAAAAAGTCCTGTGCGACGATACCAATTGATAATCGGCGAGATTTTTCGGGAGATGTCGCATAAAGGAGTCCCAGGTCTCCACCGACACCAAGCGCATTGGTGTTGCCCAGTGCAGTGATGTAGATTAATTTGGCATTTCCACCAAGGAACAGGTTCATCCGTTTTGCCCCTAGGTTGAATCCAACCTGCCTGCCGTAGGAGAGGAAGAAGGCGTTGTCGGTGCTGCTAAAAGTTCCAATCTGTTCAGGCCGATTGGCTGGGCTGACCGGATTCGCGGGGCGTGGGAGTGCTGTGATCGGGATGTCATCAATTCCCACTCGTAGCCAACTCAATCCGATTGATGCAGTTCCACCGATTGGGTGAACATAGTTGACGAAATCGTAACTATCCAAGTCCCCAAGACTTGAGTGCATGAAAGCTGCTTCGGAATGGCGCAACCGCCCAAGTCCAGCGGGATTCCAATAAGCCGCGGTGGAATCGTCCGCGATGGCTGCAAAACTTCCGCCCAGTCCCAACGGTCGTGCACCGACGCCGAGTGTCAAAAAGTCGCCTGCATACTTTTCCGCGGCAAAGGCAACGGTGGGGTAGCAGAGAAGGATGAGAATAAAAATTGAACTGAATCTGATCATCGTATAGTCTTACTCTACTTTAACTCAAGTCGCTAGTTTTTTATAATACTACACACATGTTAGCCCGCTGGGGCTATGGTCGGGCAAGATGCCCGACCTACAGGTTCGGGCATACGGAGTATATCTACTACTAGCAACCTGGGTTATTTTAACTTCATCATCTTGATGTATTCTGTCAGGTCTTTCTCCCCCGTCCTCTTAACACGAATCTTGCAGTAGTACACGCCGTTGGCAACCTCATCGCCATCTCTGTCCCGTCCATCCCAAGGTATCATCGTGAACCCAGCTCGCGCCGGTTCAGTGAATTCACGGATTAACCGCCCCGATAGACTGTAAATTTTGACTATCATTTCATCGGCGGCACCGGTCAGTTCACAGGTGATTTCGGTCTCTCTGTTGAATGGGTTAGGGTAGTTCATCGCTCTGAGCAACTGAAGAATTTTATGGATGCGAAATTCAATTTCCTCATCAGATGAGTTCCCCTCAAGATCGCTGGCACTCAGGCGGATTCGATATGTTCCCGGCTCAATGTGGGGCGACTGATAGTTTAGACTGACCTGATTAGACCCTGAAACATTGCTAAGTCGATACTCTGCTTCTGAGATTGGTGTGAATTGCTGATTATCCCGACTGATTTCGAGATGGACTGGACGAGTAATGTAATCGATGCCGTTGTCGTCTGTAAGTGTCGCTTGGATGAACGGTTCTGAGGAGACTGGATCGCCATCAATAAAATTCTGTTTACCAATTGTGAGTTGGAGATCGGGGGGAATGGTATCGTTACTTTGCATCAATGTCAATGTGCCAAGCATTGGGACTTCAGCACGGATCCGCCCGGTCTCCTTTGTCTTAAACCGGAAGCTATCTCCGGCTTCAAATTCTCGCTCCCCAGCTGATATCTTGAGACGTAGCCCAAATTCAGGATAAAGGAACTCGGTCCCAACTTTACCGTGCAGGGGCTGACCGTTTCGTGCTAGGGCCCCGTTCTTTTCTCCTTCAATCTGGAAATGCTGCGAATCGATGAACAGAATGACCCACTGATCCGGTAGTATTAATGAACTTTCTTCAAGACGAATATATTGGATACTGCCTCTCCCAATATTCTGCTCGCGGAAGCCTGAAGCATAGAACGTAGTATCGGAACCACTGGACGCAGTTTCAAATATTTGAAAGGTGAGGACATCTCCAAACTGGAAATCATTTTCGCCGGACCGTATCCCGATAGCCACCCCGTCTCTGAACACGCTGGGTGCTTGGGAAGATGGGTCCACCAATCGATTTGAGTCAACGAGTTCCAGCGATTTTTCTTCTTGGCTGATTAGCAGTCGGTAAGTTCCGGACGATGTAAAGAGCAGCACCCATTTACCGGCTCGTACGGCGGCTGGATCAATTGGAACCGCGTGGATGTCCCCGTCCCCGTGATTTGATGCGCTGATGTTTGCAAGCGTAGATTGAGTTTGCATCGATCCATCAGATTCTGTAACCAACTCTGAATCGAGGCGGGCCCAGTTTTTCAGCACATCCACCCAAAGGTACATGCCAATCTCCTTTGCGATTTCCTCTGCTCCTTCGTCAATCGTTACAATCTGATCGGGTGCCGGATCTGAGATTTCTTCTAACCCTAATTCTTGCTTAATCGCTTCTTTCAACGCCAAACGGTCAAAGCGCAGTTGCGCTGTTATTGGCTGTTGTAGCGGCATCTGATTCAAAGACGCTATGTCGAGCACTGCGCTGTAAGCTGCGGTGTCCTCTCCGTTCGGCAGTGCAACCGGGATAAGACTTGATGGATTCACCGGTTTAGGCTGCTGTTGGCTATTGAGCGGTGTAATTGTAAAAACGGCGAGTTGTGGAACAGCGCGTGCGGGCACGCGGAAATCGATCGCAGCGTCTTGGCTGAAAACGCGCTGATCCTTTTTACCGATGAGGACACTCTGAACTTGGATGAGACGCGATTCGATATTGTCTTTTTCATCACCTTCGCGTAGTTTGGCGTAAGGCAATTCGTTAGAATTAAAGGCTGGATCAACGTATACAAAAATTTCGTGGTTCCCAATTGGCAATTCGTGTTTAAGAGTTGCTGTTGCAATCCAGTTAGTGTTGAGAGGTCTATCCCTCAAAGCCCGGGGACGGCGCAAACTATCGGTTTCAGCACTGTTCCGGAGTACATTTTTATGGGGCTCTACCGGGTTTCTGCGCTGCCAGGCACTGGGTGGAATCTGCGTTTTTCCAAGTAGCTTTGCGCCGAAATCCACGACACCATCTCCATCGAGGTCGGGATTTCCTTCAAAGAAAGCCACTTCTATATTTTCTTTTAATTCGATATCTTCTATCTGCTCAATATCCGCGTTAATCGTCCACGCCCCATCTTCGCGGGAGTAGCCGTAGTAGATCAACGAATCATTCGCAAAGCTTCGTCCGAGGATAACTCGCAGGTCAGGAAATGTAAGCGGTCGGTATGTCCGTCGTCCAGAAGTGACATATCGGTTGTCAATGTCAATGACCACAATTTCATATCGAATGCTTGCTCGGTTGGCCGGTAGAGGTAATGGCTTGGGAGTTGTATACCAACCAGTCCCGCGTGATGTATCCCGGAGCATCGTTTCTGTGAACGATTCTCTCTTCACCGGGTCCCGCCACTCTAGGATGACTGACTTGATGCCCTGTTCATTCAACTCATCGGAGATTTGCGCGAATATACGAAATTGAGAGGGCTCGCTTCCCGGGCTGCTGGGAACGAGCTCCGGTTGTATGTCAAGAATCTTCGGTACGAGCACGGCAAATGAGCTTCCGCTGGCAGCAATGTGGGTTGCGCTTTCAGCATAAAATTTGATATGACCTTGCCCCGCACTGATTCCTTTGGGCACAGGGAGGGAAAGTCCGGGGAATTTACCGTTCACTACGGTTGCCTCTTGGGCAACAGCGACATCGCCTGAGTATACCTTTAGTGTCCCCTCTTCTCCCTCAACGTTTGAATAAGTGCCGGGAAAAACGGCTTTTGCATAAATCTTTCCATTGAAATTTGAAGTCGGTGTAAACTGTTTCTCTCTCATTGTGGGATTGTAGGTAACTTCGCCAATCTGCCCCGGAGCGATTTTGAGCAGTTGTCCAGATGTAACGGTTTTCGTTTCAATATCCGCCTGCACTTCATAATCCGCCATGGCGAGGTTCATCGCCGGATCACCAAAGAGGGTATATTCTAGCATGACATTGAGTTGTCCACGCCCGTCCTGGATTAACTGTTCAATCTTGGAGTCGAAGCTGATTGGTCCGAGTTGTCGTATATTTCGCTCAAAAATCATATCAAAAATGATAGAGTTGAGAGCGTCGTTACCGCTGCCATAGGTGAGGCGGGTGGCACTTAACATAGCGATGATTCCACTCTTATCCTGTCGGAGCATCTTTTCTGCCATGCTCGGTTCGCCGGGTGCATCAAAATAGCCGTTGTAACAACTCAACACCAACATGAATGGGAGATGGTCGGTCTGATCTACCTGATCAACTGCCCGGTTGTCAAAGATAGCCTCATGCGCCCAGACGATGCGTCCTCCATGTCCTGCATATTGGGCGATAACCGCGCCGTCCCCCATTGCATCAATAATCATATCCTTTGCCACCCGTTGCGGCAGATTAGGGTAAGCCGCTTTATTCGCTTCAACCATGTCAATGACATCTTCAAGATAGATGGGTACAGTTTCGTAACCGAGCAGTGCCTGGTTTTTTGAAGTTGCGGTCAAACTCCTCTTGAAGATTTCGTCACCGGAGTTATTGATTTCGTCATCTGCTACGGAGATGATCCGGCGACGCCAGTTTCCGTTGGGACGTTTATCGTCATAGTTAATGAGTTTATCGACAACGTTTTCGGCTTCTTCAAGCGTTTCCACACTCAGCCTTCCAATGTAGAAGTCTGGTAGCTCGTCAACCCCGTTTATTGTTGTATACCAGTGATCGACAGAGGTCTTCCCAAACGAGATGGTCCAGATATAATGAGTTGGGATGTATCCCGCGACCTCCGGGGGCTCTGGATAGATTTCCTTATCGATTCCGCGGTAATCGTAGGTCCCATCTCCCATAATTGTGAGGTAAGAGAGCGCAGGCGGTTGCCAATTTTTATAGGCGTACGTGAGGAAGTCCTTAATGGCTTGCGGATTAACCATGCCGTTACTGAAGATATCATAAATCTGTGTAACATCAACCACTTTTGTTCGGTATCCGCCGCCCTTTTGGGTTGATCGCCATTGGGCCAACCTTTTCGATGGCTCAAGGAATATCGGATGAGTGATGATCAGGTAATCCGCACTATTGGTGGGGGAGAGCAGATCGCTCGGCATTGCTGCCTGGACCCGAACTGGCTGACGCACCCCGGCGGAGGAAACGGCAATATATTTAGCATCGTGTGCATCGCGCACCTGGAACGTTGCGTTGTAGGCGACCCGTGGAATATCCTGTAGCGATGGTTGATTCGCAGTGTCGGTTTCGGCATTGAGGCGGTATATTTCGCGGAGGCGGTTGCGTTCAACTCGGTCCAAATCCACACGTTCAATCTTGAGGTTTTGAAGCTTGGAGATCAACACTTCACCGTCATGTTCAAAAATTGCGACCTCTGGCGAAAGGAAGGTCTGGACAGTATATTCCAATCGCCGTTGTCTTCGGGCATTGTATGGGTCAATGCTAGCAGGGGTGGTAAATTCAAGCGAGTCGTTGACTGCTTTTAGCAGACGCGTATACTCAACCTCGAAAGAATTAATATAAACGTGATGAGGAAAGGCTGTCGTATTTTCTTCTTCCGTGGTATCAATTCGAGCGAGGGTGATCACATTCTTCTCGCCCTTGGTTGCATCCCGCAAATTGTTCCAGACCCGTAGTGTTTTGCCTATTGTGGCAACCTTTTGGCTTGGCCACTTCACCTCATCAATCCGAATATTGTTAATCGAAACCAGTACCTCATGATCGGTTGGTGTTCCACCTTGGAGAGTTACGCGAATACTCGGTTGGTCGAAACTTTGTGTGAGGTCATAAAGCGGAAATTCAAGATCCACTTCGTTTGCATCAGCTAAGTTTTTGACACCGGTCCAATACCAGAAATCAAGAGCCTCAAACCAACGGTGCTTGTCATCTGGCGAAACATCGCTGGGGTGGACATGTCGTAAGTTATTGTGTAAATGGTCTTCCTCAAAGTAAATTTTCGATCGGAAGCCGGGAACGAGTTTTGCGGTTGAATCATCAGGGCTGGCGTGAATTTCGGAAACGCGTGTCCCCCGTGTGCCTTCAGCACCAAGCCAATAGACATTCCACCTTGTATACCGATTGTTTGCATCTACGCCGAGAAATTCGATGAAGTCGCCACGGTCAAACCGTCCATCCTCTTCACCGTGGATGTATATTGGAACCTCTCTGTTGCTCGTTCTAAGATGCAGCAGGCGCGGATCAATCCCACTCAAATCAATTCCCCATGTTCGGCGTAAATCTTCGCTCGTTAGGCGGTAGATACCGGTTTTATCGACGAGAATCTTGTACCGTTTTCGATTCGCTTGCTCCTGTCCTGCGGGGCCCGCCCCGATGCTGTGATCGGGATTCAAAACCGGTGGAGCATTTGCGTTTGTCGTTGGAACGCGCCAATGTTTAGCAGCATCATAGTTTAACAGGACATTTTGATACATCCGCTCAAATGAAGCCGGTTCTGTGGTTGCAAATTGAGAAGGTGAGGTAGTGGTGCTCTGAAATCTGTTATCCGCCCCTTGGTGCACAAAGTGGACGCGGACAGTCATATGAGAATGAATCCGCAATATTCTTGATTTTGGCTGATACCGGATTGGATGGAGCTCTAGATAAAGCACTCGTTGGGACCGGATGTAACCGTCGTAAACAACTTGTGCCACGGTTTTTGGATAGTCGCTGGCAGATTGGTAAGCGGGCCCATCCTCACGCCATTCCTCTTCGATTGTTTGGAAGTTTTCGGAGTGAAAGGGGGAAGCAGGACTGTCACTGCGGAGTTTGGGAACCTTGTGTGGTACAGGTGGGATACGATAGCCGGAGCGTATTTCTGTAGTTGCACGGAGGATTTCGACGTGAAATTTGACGTTTGGCGGCACGCCAAGCATAATGCGCGACACAGGGAGTCGTGGATTTCCTGCTTTACTGGTAAACCCGCTTCCCTCGAAGCTGACTGCTTGATACCGCACGCCATTTCGTTTAACCGTTGAGATTTCAAGTTTTGGGAGATTAAACTCGACAGTAATTCCGTTCTGGTCGGTTTTGGCACTTGCAGTTGCGTGAGCGTCTAGAGTCCAAGTGTCAAGCAGGTAGAAACAACATAATGTGTAAACAAAAGGTAAAAGGTAAGAAGCCCATAGACCCGGCATCGCAGAATTATCGGTGCAATCGATACCCGCTTCTGTGGAATTACTGATTTGTCGGTTCATACGGGCGTTACCTCCGCGTTACGGTTGTGGATATTGGTGAATAGCGTCCTGGTCATCACATTTTAGTAGCCTGTTAAGATTCGATTCTTCACGTTATTTGGCTGGTACAAATCTTCATTCCGGGATTCCGTAACTTAGTTGAGGGGGGCTCATAATCGAATTATTCTACAGCAATCTAACTTCTTTTGGTCGCCTTGATAGATCGATTTCCTTGAAATAATAGGACTTACACAGTTGAGCTCTCAAAGCCCCCGTTCCGAGGGTTTTTAACCTATAGTTCGGCGATTCACCGTCGCGCAGGGTAACTCCCTACGCCTAACTACGGTAAGCCTTTAGGTTTGTAGCAGAGTGATTTATCGCTCGTCGGAACGCGCAATGAATTGCGCTACTACAAACTAAAGTATGTACGTTCAATCTCTTTGCTTTGTCATTATAACAGCCACATTTCGCAGTCAATACTTGCTAGAGGGATTTAGCACTCGCCGGGACGCGCAATGAATTGCGCTACTACAAACTAAAGTGTGTACGTTCAATCGCTTTGCTTTGTGATTATAACAGCGAGATTTCGCAGTTCCTCAATACTTGCCAAAGGAGGCACCGGGCATTACCGGGGTAGTTAAGTAGCATCCCGCCGCTCAAGGAGTAATACTAATTACGCCTAACCACGGTAAGCCTTTAGGTTTGTAGCAGAGTGATTTATCGCTCGTCGGAACGCGCAATGAATTGCGCTACTACAAACTAAAGTATGTACGTTCAATCGCTTTGCTTTGTGATTATAATAGCGAGATTTCGCAGTTCCTCAATACTTGCTAAAGGAGGCACCGGGCATTACCGGGATGGTTAAGTAGCAGCCCCCCACTCAAGGAGTAATACTAATGTCGTAAAAATAGAAAAGGGGGTGGTTGAAATATCTTTGCATCATAGGGCAGTTCAGATACTTCTCAACACCTGTCCATGTGTAGGGGTTGGGGCTGCCAACCTGTCGGGCTTGGCAACCAAGACCCTACGATTGACCCGGGCCCCCTCGCTTCAATTCAGTTATAATGTGTCTCGAATTATTCACACCCCTCACTTAGCTCACACACCGTTTGTCCATATTTGAAACTCAGAGTTCAAAACAGGTAAGTCTTTCCTGTGCGTAGACGGATAGATCACATGCAGGGGACTGATGCAGATAGCCAATCGGGGAACAGATTGCAGTAACATTGCCAACTTGCTGCCAAATTGGAGCGTGTATATGCCCGAAGAGAGAGTGGGTGACAAGCTGTTCATCAAGGCAGGTCTTGCCGAGCTCCTGACTTCCCATGTACGCGCTGAAGAAATCCCCTGGCAATGTTCCGCGAGAGTGGAGGCATTCTTGGAAAGGAACATGGTGGGTTGTTACAATGATTTGGGAAACGGAATCTTTGATTGAACAGATCTGGTTCTGCAATTTATTCTCAAAGCGGCGAGCAATTTCTGGATCTGTTCCCTCCCATTTTGCATAATTTGAATCATTCCAGACGGATCCCAATAGCTGTTTCGAGGCGTATGCCTCGTCAGAAAAATTATACTCGTTGCATCGAAATGAGTAGTCATACCACCCGATTGTACCGCAGAATCCCACCCCGTCCTTAACGAAAGGGCTGGCATCTAGTGGATGGAAACCACATTCGCGACAGACGACTGTGATGGCCTCGTATTTCTGTTCACTTGTAATATCAGGATGTTCGCTAACCCAGATGTCGTGATTTCCGGGGACGAATAATTTTGGGCAGTTCAGATTAGATTCTGTGAACGCGATGAGGCTTTCGGTGAGTTCGAGCAGGTTGGGCGAGAGATCTCCAGCAAGGATGAAGACATCCAAGTCAGCTTGCTCAGCCGCTTCGACGATATACGGCAGGATTTGTTTATTTAGGGGGGTAACATCGGTATGCAGATCGGAGGTAACGCCAATTTTCATCTGGTTGGAGTCAGCTTGCTGGCTAGTATTTATCTTCTCGCAAGGGAAGCTCGGTGTCCGTCTCCCCTGCCTCGAAACACACTTAAATCCACCGCTCGGTTCAACCCTCTATTTCCTCGAAGCTGGTGTTGTCCTAACTTCAGTTTATCAGTTTGTGACCGAATACGATATTGATTGTGCGTTCAGTGGTTCATAGATGTTGAGTTTGCCTTCTTCTTTACGGGCTTCTTTACGGACAATGTACGTTCGGTTGTTGTTCTTATCATCTATCCACCACTCGCTATCTTTCTTTTGAATTGAAAGACTGACATTTTGAGAGAGCGGGATTTTATTCTTTTTAAACTCCTGTCGCAACTCGGCTGAGATATTTTCACTGTTTAGATGGGTTTGGTATTTTAATTCAATATTGAACAGCAATACCTGCAGCTCGTCGAGGAATGTCCTTAAACCACTTCCCTCTGGAAGTTCCTCCCTCTGATGACGAAGTGCCTCGATTGAAGCGGAACGACCAATTTTAGCAACTGCATCGGCGACTGTTAATTTGATTGTTGGATTGTCTATGGTTTCGAGGGCATTAATTAAGGTGTTCCGTGCTTTATTTCCGCCGATGTTTCCGAGTGCGGAGGCAGCGATATCTTTGACACTTGCATCGCCACGGTTGAAGGCAGCAATGAGCGCATCAACGGAGTTTTCGCCAATCTGGCTCAATGCCAGTCCAGCCTTGAAGCGGATACCGGGTATTTCCATACCATCTTCCATCACAGCAATTAGATCTTCGATGGCGGTCGTTGGTTTGAGATGTCCTAAAATGGAGATGCAGGCCCGCCGAATCTCCTGATTTGGCTCAATATCCCGCTTGATATATTTTCGTCCCAATTCGATCATCTGCCCATCGGTTATCTGCTTGTATAAGGCTTCGGATCGATGCCGGAATTGTGTGCCAAATGGGTCGTTGAGCGTAACGCGGTTGTTTTCAAGATCGCTGGTGAGCAGCCCCAAAATTTCGGCAGATTCACGCTGCGGGGCGTTCAAGTGATCCGCGGGTAGTTCGTCAACGTTGGCCTGCTGAAATTGCTGAAAGAGTGTATTCAATTGGCTCAAGGCAACGAGGCGTTCTAAGGCTTGTGCAGCCGGTTGACGCAAGGTACTGCCTTCACTCTCTACAATCGCAGCCAACGGCTGTACAGCGCGTACATCTCCCAGGTTACCGAGTGCGTTGACGGTGCCAATTTTAATACCAATTAATTCGATTGTGCGGAATGTAACTTTAGAATCATGCTTCGCAAATTCGCTGAGTGCTTTCTTATAGTCTTTAATGGTTCGGATGTTCCACTCATCAATCACGCTTTGGATTGTGTCCCCTACGTTGATGTTCCCGGTGTCAGCGGGGCTTCCCGAAATAACCTTGCTAACGCGTGCCCCATCAACCTCCAAGCCAACTTTATCGCCGCTTTTTCGGACAGCCAACCGGATTTCTCGACCATCTGCCAGCTTGAGGATAAAATTATTGTCCTCTTTCATTGCACTCCTGACAGCTTGTTTATAGTCGTTTTTAGCTTGGATTGTTCGTTCACCAATCACATAAGAGATTAGTTCGCCTGTTTCAAGATTTGCTCGGCTTGCGGGGCCGTTTGCATTCACATCAATTATGACCACGCCGGTCGTTGACCAACGGTTATCGAGATCGCTATCTAATTGCTGAATCTCCATTTGGAGTCGATCGTCGTAATAGCGGTTGTCGCTACACCCAACAGCACATAAAATTGCAAATATTAAGAGAAAACTGAGCTGCATTTTCCAAGTCATGAGATTCCTTTCAACTTAATTTTCGAGTAAAGATTCTCAATATGTAAGATAGGGTCATTTGATTCTTTGAGCGGGTCAAGATGCCCTACCTACGATGTAGGGGCAATCTTCGGTCTACCCGCCAAAATCGTTTAAAAACGGAAAACTAAATAGCCCTATACATACAGAATTAGAACTGGACAACGACCTCTCGGTTGCCCTGCTCGGTTAATACCTCTAACAATGGCTTAACTGCCCTTTCGTCACCAAGTTGTTCTAAAGCCTGAATGGCATCAACACGCATTGAGGAGCCCTTGTTCTGGACGATTTCGACCAATTTTTCGACGGCAGTACCTCCGATTTTACCCAACGCTTCAACGGCAAGTCCACGTATTTCTGGATCTTCCCTATCTTTTTTTCGTTTGGCTGAACCGGAGTTGACGACCTCTACTAATACGGGAATTGCACTTTCATCGCCGATTGCACCAAGTGCCTTGATGACGTTCAATCGGGTTTCTCTGCGTTTGTGCTCCAACAGATCTACAAGAATTGGTACGATTGCATCGGGGTAATCGCTGCCAAGTGATGCCAACACCCACTGTGCGTCGTGTCGATCACGATTATCCTTGGACTTGATTGCTTTTTTTAAGGCATTGAGCAATTTTTTACGGTCAGCTTGTTGGTAGATGCGCTTGAGTGCATTTAACGCTGCGTTCTGAACGTCAACCTCACGGCTTCTTAGCGTCTCAAAGACGAGAATTTCAAGGTATTTTCGTTTGTCGTTTTGGTAAGCTTGGAACATGTGCTTACCCCGTTCTTCGGTCGATGCCTTTGCCTTTTCTGGGGTTCCGTCTGCGTAAAACGTATCAGAATCGTAGTACCCGATCAGATAATGCGCTTCCGCATTATTCTGTTCAAGTTGAATTGCCAACTTAAACTGTTGCACAGCGCGTTCTTCTTTTCGTCGTTTGTCAGACTTGATCAGTTCTTTCCCCTTGGAAAGGTACGGATTTTGGCTTCCGCAACTAATAAGAAAAGCGGCGATGCCAATTGCAACGATAGGTAGCTTGAAATATTTCTTCATTATTTACTCCAATCGGTGAAACACGACATGTAAGGTGTAAGGCAAGATTTTGCACGTATTTATAACAGTTCTTGCTGTTGTTCGTTGTTATCCGGATCTGCTGAATTTTCAGATTCTTCTTCTGAGGGAGGGGTTTCATCTATGGCCGGTTCTTGGTCAGGATCACTGACTGTATCCGGAGAACCGACAGTTTTTTGTAGTGTAATAACGGGGCGTTCATCAAATCCCCATCCTTTGTAAGCGTTTATGATTGCTTCTTCGGATCGGGACAGTTCAATCTGAAGCGTCGTAATGCCATTTTCTTGTGCGATCTGCTCAGTGGAGTCGATTAATTTATCTGCGACCGCGAACTGCCGGAAGGGCGCAGATACCGCCAACTGGCTGACGTCCCCAATTTCAGGGTTGAGGGGGTGCCGTTCAAGCCGGATGTTTCCGATCGCATGGCCGCTTGCTTCAGCAACCATTCGATAGACTTCTCCCTTTTGGGTCCGCGAGAGATCGTCCTGTAATTCTTGGTCAATTTCTGCTGTAGTTTTGCCGGTAAAGCAGTACTGTTCCAAAGCTTTCGCATCGCTTGGAGCAGCAGGTCGAATTCGTAATTTTGTGGTAAGTTCAAACTCTTGATCTGCCATGTTCTTCCTCCATTCGTTAAGTGTGTACAAGCTGCTTGATTTCACACAATCATAAACATATATTAACCATTGTAACACAACATGAATATAGAGACAAGGGAAAAGTCGGCTGACGATGCTTATGACGCTTCCTGTCCGGCGCGTAGCTGCCGTTCAGCGTCTACTACATCACGATTGATTTTATCAAGGCACCGGTCCACCTTATCCAATAACAACTCGTGTCCAACTACTGCGCGGCGTACCTGCCTGAGGAGATCTATCACGAGTCGAAACGCTCGCACAAAGTCCCCATCCGCTAAGTTTGCATATTGGTGCAGTGTTGCAAATTCACAGCCTTGACTCCATGCAAGCATCGCTGTACTTAACTTTGTTACTGGCTTTGGGGTCGCCGGGTCAACCTGATACTGTTCCTCTAATATTTGGATTGCTTTGACCTCTTTGTCCGCTGTTCGCAGCAATCTTTGGATTTTTTTATTTTCGAGTTTTTTATAGTATCCCCAGTCCTTTCTGTCTTCGCACACAATCGCCATCGCCAAGACATTGAGTTCATCTTCACTTAATTTTTCTAAGATACCTTTGAAGAGGAGTTGGGTCACCTGTATTTCATAACCGTAGATTTGCGATGCAATCTTCCCGCGTGCGAGCAATCCGGAGGCATCAATATATCCCAGTGCTTCGAGGATTTTCAAACGCGAAGCGATCTGTTTTCGCTGATAATTTTTAAGTCCAGTTTTTCTATTTTGAAGTTTCTGAATCCGATTTTCAACTTGTTTGATTTTGCGGTAACTGCGATCGCAGCTTTTGAATTGTTTACAGTTATGGCAGAGATTTTCATTTTTTGTGGATTCCATCTGCTGTAGCTGCCGTTCGATCCGAATAAGCTTTTGATGTCGGTTCTTTTGCCGTTTCCACTTCTCTCTTTTTCTCTTAATTACGCGCCGCTCTACTTTTAGGAATTTACGCTGTTCGTTGAGTTGATCTCGGAGATGGTTATAGCTGCCAATCTGATCAAATCCATCAATACCGTCATGAATACAAGTGGGTTCGGGGAGTTTTTTTAGCGTTGCGGAACTATGTTGAATCTGTGCTTCTGTCTTCCGCACCCGTTCATGATTTTGGAAGTTGTTCAAGCTTTGGGTGCATACATCATAGATGTCATCTCCATATTTGTCATAAAGATTCAGGATACTTGAATAGGAGAGATTGAACTGACTTTCGATTGGCTCGATTTTGTCGGAGAGAATCCGTTTGACACTCTCAAAATGAGCGAATTTTGGGAAAACGCGTGCATACACATAACCAATTGGGTCAATCCCACGCCGTCCCGCTCGCCCTGACATCTGATGGTATTCACGCGCTTTCAGGTATCGGAAACTGACGCCGTCGTATTTCTCCAAGCTCTCGAAAATGACCGTACATGCCGGCATATTGATTCCAACCGCAAAGGTTTCCGTTGTGAACAGCAGTTGAATCAGTCGAGAGGTAAATAGACGTTCGACTACCTCTTTTAAGGTTGGCAGCATGCCTGCGTGGTGGTACGCGACACCTGTAGCAACAAGGCGGCGAAAGGCTTTGATATTACGCTCATCTCGGATGCTGTATTGTGTACATAGCATATCAAACAGGTGAAGGATTTCTCTGCGTTGTTCGGGTGTCAGGAAATTCCGTTTGGCATAAAACGCTGCATTTCGCTCGCAAACCTTGCGGCTAAAACAGAAGTAGAGACAAGGGAGTTTGTTCTGATTCTGAATGTAGGAAATAAGGTCTGTCTGAATGAGACAATCAGGCAGTGCTTCTTCAAGAGTTGCCTCGTTATTGGCCTCGTCGTCAATGCCCTCAAAGCCGTCAGAGTCGTCGAAGTCGCCATAGATAATGGACTTTTGAATCTTTTGTAAGCACCCAAGATCGCCAATGCCGTATCCTTCTAAGTAGAGGTGATGCTCCAAAGGAACGGGTCGTTCCAGCTCTTCAATTACATCAATCTCAACCTCTCGGATGGTCCGCATCCACTCGGCAAATTGGTTGATGTTTGGGATAGTCGCACTTAAACAGGCAAATTTGATATTCTGAGGGGCAAAGATGATACTCTCTTCCCAGACTGTTCCCCGTTCGATATCGTTGATGTAGTGGATTTCGTCGAAAATGACGTATTCAACGTCGTCTAAGTGGGTAATATTATCAAAGATTATATTGCGGAAAATCTCGGTCGTCATCAATAGCACTTGAGCAGATTGGTTTAGTACCACATCGCCAGTGACAATCCCGACGCGATCGCCATAAGCCTGATAGAAATCTCGATACTTTTGATTGCTGAGGGCTTTAATCGGTGCCGTATAAATCACGCGACGCCCCATCTCCATACATTTTTCAATAGCATATTCAGCCAGTACGGTTTTGCCGGCACCTGTCGGTGCAGTGACGAGTACAGAACGATTCCGATCTATTGCATGAATCGCCTCCTCCTGAAACGGATCTAATTGTAACCCTTTGTAAAGCATTCACATCTCCTAAGAAATAGCTGATGGCATGATTATAACCGTTTCCTCTTTGTTTGTCAATTGCGAAATGGATCTATTAGGGCTATTTAGTTTTCGGTTTTTTGACCGATTTTGGCGGGTAGACCGAAGATTGCCCCTACATCGTGGGCGGGCCTCTTGCCCGACTCATGCACCAATGAACAAGTGAATCAATGCACTGAGTGTTGGGATTTGAAAATCCCTCCTACAGGGGAACGAAATGAGCCTATGGATTTATAAAGTGTGATCGATGTATTCTCTTCCTTCAAAAATTCCGCTTGCAAACCGTTGCAAAGCGTGCTATGCTTTTGCATTCAATATTACTAACCAATGGTACGAGTTTGGAACTGTTGATATACTCTCCAATCAAAGGCCGGGCGTGAAACGTGAGAACCATTTTTTTATGGGTTCATTTTGACGTGAGTTTGTGGTAGTACCCCCCTCTAATCCCCCCGCAAGCAGGGGGAAGATAACCGCCCCCCCTCTATCCCTCCGCAAGCAGGGGACGAAGGAGGGTTACGACAGGGGGAACGTGTCTAAATTAGGAGTTACGCACGTGAGTTTGTGGTAGTACCCCCCTCTAATCCCCCCGCAAGCAGGGGGAAGATAACCGCCCCCCTCTATCCCTCCGCAAGCAGGGGACGAAGGAGGGTTGCGACAGGGGAACGTGCCTACTACTTTGGGACTAACTGGAGCCGCCCGATGAATCGGGCAGTGAGAGGTGTCAGGTGCGGCGATGAATCGCCGAACTATAGAGGTGTTGAGCCTTCAACTGCGTAACCCTAAATGTACTAATGAACTCTTCTTTTAATAAACCCATGAACTGTTGAACGTGGAAACGGCAGCCTCACTCACTCGCACCAAAGGTTTATAGGGAATGACTACAGTTGTCTCATATTCAGAAAGGGATAGGATAGATATGGCTATAAAAAAACGGGTGCTCATTACCGGCGCGGCAGGCAAAGTCGGCAGTACATTGTGGGGGGCGTGGGAAAAGGAAGATAAATATACCTTGACATTGGTAGACCTCCAGGCGGTTGAGGGATCGAAATCCCGCGCTGAGTTGGGAGATGTTCGGGACTATCGGCGAATGCGAGAACTTTGCAAAAATCAGGATGTCGTTGTTCACCTTGCCCTTGTGACTCAAGATCAATTTGGCAAGGTGCCGGGTGAGGTGACCGATATTGGGGCATCAATGCTGCTATTTGAAGCTGCCCGCGAGGAGGCCGTCCAAAAAATTGTGTTTGCTTCTACCAATCACGTCACCGGCTGGAACGAACAGTTGAGTTCACCGCCGCGATTTTCTTCAGCCGAACAGGTGAATCCTGATGGTTGGTATGGAGCGATGAAAGGAATGGCAGAGGTCGCCGGTCGTTACCTTGTCAATGACTTTGACATGCGTTTTATCAGTATTCGTATTGGCACTTTCACAGGAGGGTATGAAGCGAACCATTTACGCACCTGTAGTACACTCCTGACGCCGCGCGATTGTGCCCAACTTTTTGGACGGGCAGTTGATTATGAAGGGCCTGTAAAATATCTTATTACGTATGGCAGGTCTGCCAATTCGACTGCCTATCAACAGAGCTATCTTGATATTAGTGGTGCCGTTGAAATTCTTGGTTATCAACCGCAGGATAACTTGATGAAAACACATCTTCCTCAGTTGTTGACCGATGATGCGTAAGACGCAAAAGGAGGGTATCATAATGGCGGACAAAATCAAAATCGGGGTGATCGGGTGCAGAGTTGGTCGAACATGGGTAGCAGGTGCCAAAGCAGGCGAACATACTACCGCGTGGGCGGTTGCCGATCTGAATCAGGAGCTCGCTCAACAGGTCGCTGCCGATAACGATGTTCCTAGAGTGTACGGCGATTATCGGGAATTGCTCGCGGACGACGCGGTGGAAGCGGTTGGGGTCGCCACATCCCCTGATGTGCGGAAACCGATGGTAATTGATGCGTTGAATGCGGGCAAGCATGTCTTAGTACAAAAGCCGCACGGGCGCGACGCTGCGGATGTGGAGGAGATCAATAAAGTGGCGGCAGCCAGTGGGAAAACCCTTGTATATTCCTACTTCATGCGGCATGAGGCAGAAAATAAAAAAAGTCGTCAAATCATCGGATCGGGTAAAATCGGACAGGTATATCATGCGCGGGTGCACTATCATTACCGGGAACGTGGGGTCAATCATGAACCGGGCCCGGGCAGAGATTGGCTCTATCGCTGGGGGTTAAAAGGCGGCGCGTTGGGTCAGCACGGCTCACACTACCTTGATCAGGCGTGGTTTTTGATGGGCTGCCCACAACCCGAATGGACTTTTGCTGTTAGCCATAGTGCGTTTCCAACGACGCTGGCGGTAGACCATCATTCTGAGGATTACCTCAGTTTTCTGGTGGGGTGTGCCAACGGTATGACAATCCAGATGGATACCTCCGCCGTTATTCCGACATGGACAGATCGCGCGTGGGATCTCCGTTTACGAATTTTAGGCACGAGTGGCACCATCGAACAGGAGTCGACCTCCCAACGTTCGGGTACGAAGCGTTCGGGGACACGCCGATTGCTTGGGGCAATCTACACCGAAGGTGATGATTTCACCGACGAATATGTGGCGCACAGTGATGGCGACTTCGACGCAGAGATCCGCGATTTCGCTGGCGCGATTCGTGGCACCACTCCCCCCGATGTGTCCCCCGCTGATGCCTTGACATTCATGAGATTGCTGGATGCAATTTATTTGAGCGCGGAAACTGGGGAGAAGGTGGAGATATAATGTGTCTCGAATTATGAGCACGCTTCAGTTATATCCACTATTTACATGCGATTATCCTGTACCGGGTGCTAAAATCTCTTGACAATGCGATAAGTCAATCAGTATAATTTAGAAATTTCTCTGAGCGGGTGTAGCTCAGCGGTAGAGCGTCAGCTTCCCAAGCTGAGGGTCACGGGTTCAAGTCCCGTCACCCGCTTTAACCGTTCTGGATGTTTGAACTTCACACATTGGGGCTTTGTTTTTTCGAGGTTTTTTCGAGGGAAACGAAATGCCAATTTACGAATTTCGTTGCAAGCAGTGTGATAGGACGTTTGAGAAGCTTTTCACTTCAAGCCGGCAAGAGCCCTCTCCCACTTGTCCTGAATGCGAAGGCGGTGACATTACACAGTTATTTTCTGTCTTTGGTGTTGGGACATTGGACACTCCGGGTGCATCAACACCTGAAATGCCGATATGTGGAACTTGTGGGCATCACACACCCAAACCGTGCGCCTGAGTTTATCAGTTAGGGGATAAGTCGTTACTGGTTTTCAATAAAACGTAGGAATGCAAGGGGACTAAGACGCAAGAAAAAGAAAACGAGACAACGAGGGAACCGTATTTCCCTTCGTAAGGGGGGGTTCCGGTTTCATTTCTTCGTTCCAATTAAGTAGAGGTTCAAGAGAAGATAGATGGATCAAGGCAGACGTTTGACAAAAGAAGATATAAAAAATGATCAGTTTGTTGACAGCACGCTACAAGTATATGAATTTCTCAAGAAGAACTTAACATCGATTATCATTAGCGTAGCAATAGTGATTTTGGTCGTCGGTGGTCTTGCTTTTTATCAGCACCAGCACCAGCGTGCACGCGCAGAAGCCTTTTTGAAGTATACCCAAGCCCTTGAGAAATATCAGGAAGCCGAGAGCGATTGGTTAGATGCGGACGGGACAGAAAAATCATTTGAAACTGCTGCGACCCAGCTTCAAACCATTTTCCAAACATATCCCGGAACTTCTGTCGCAGATAAAGCACGATACAATTACGCAAAAGCACATTATTATGAAGGGAATTACGACGGGGCAATTACCCACTTTCAAACGGTCGTGAATGAGCATCAGCAGGAAAACCAGATTCTCGCTTTGTATGCTCAAAAAGCGATTGGCAGCTGCTATGAGCAGAGGGGCGAATACCAAAAAGCACTAGAGGCATATACCCCCGCAGAGGATAAGTTGCCTCAGATTGCTATGCGTGATTACGCATTTTCGGATTTTCGATTGAGTCAAGCCCGTTGCTATGAGAAACTCGGTGATTTTGATAATGCCTTAGCAATTTATAAAGACATCATAGATCTCTTTGAAACGAATCTAGCAAAAGCAATTCAGCAAAAAAGCCGTGCCTTAATTCCCGGTGCCAAAACGTTGATTGCGACTCTTTCGCAGCCGCCGGATCTGACAGCTGCTGAAGGGTTGGAGAGTGAAGGCAACTATCATGGTGCCTTTGCTGCTTATGCCGAAGCAATTCACAACTACAAGGTTGATAAGGATATTCATGGGGGACTCACCGACGAGCGGCGCCAGGCTATCAATCGGTTTGAAAAAACTGCAAACAACTTTCTCAAAAACCTGCGTGATGCTCGGCGTGCTGAGTCGGCAGGACGGGATCCCTTGTACTACTATGTTGAAGCGGTCGGTCTCGGTGGGCGTAGTTTTTATGAAAAAGTTTTTGGGTTTGCACCGCCCCGTACACTCTATGAAAAAGCACTTTTCTACCGTGACAAGCTTCAACATGTGCAGAAGTGAAGTTGTTGGGACTGGCTGATTTGCCCATAGCATGGAAACTGGGTCAATTCAGCGAATGAGGTCAATCTTATGATATCACCTCACACTGAAAAAGTCTTAGAATATGATAAGCTGAAGGCATTGCTTAAGCAGTATACACATTCCCAACTAGGGGTGTCAAGGGCAGCAAGGTTGAAGCCTTTCCGGCAGGTTGACACGATTCGTTATCAGCAGCGATTATGTAGCGAATCGAAGGCCTTCTACCAAACCTCCAACGGTTTTCCGCTGCAAGGTTTGAAGGATATTTCTCCGACGCTCCATAAGGTGTCTAAGCCCGGTGCCATTCTGGAGGTGGACGAATTGCTTGGCGTTGCTCGCGTGGCGGAGGCTGCCCAACATGTTCAGCGAGCCATCAAAAAGCGAAATCCGAAGGATTTTCCCAAGCTATCCTCGATTGTTCGCAATCTGCCGACCTTTCCTGAAATTACCCAATCTATTGACAGATGTCTTAGTCCAGATGGCGATGTCCTTGATCATGCTAGCCCTGCGCTACGAGCGATTCGCCGGAAGCTGGCACACACACGAACAAGCATTCAATCAAAGTTAGAGGTTATCCTCCAGTCTCCGCACCATCAGCGGTCCATCCAAGAACACGTTATCACCTCCCGCAACGAGCGTTATGTCATTCCCATCAAACAAGATTCAAAGCACAATTTTCCCGGCGTTGTTCAGGGTCAATCCTCAAGCGGGGCCACCGCTTTCATCGAGCCTTTTGGCATTGTCGATCTCAACAACGAACTGCACCAACTGGCAGATGAGGAACGTCAAGAGATACGGCGCATTCTACTTAAGCTGAGTGACTTGGTACGCGAGCATTTGGCAGCACTAGAGCTTGCCTTGGATATATTGGGGGGCTTGGATTTTTTAGGGGCAAAGGCGCGATTGAGCATAGAACTTAACGGCGTTGAACCAGTGCTTAACACACGGGGTGTTATCAAACTGATAGAAGCGAGACATCCGCTCCTTGAGATGAAGCTTCGGAACAGTGCCAAACAGAAGGAAGAGGAACGCGATCCAAACTTACCAGAGCGGATTGTGCCAACTGATGCAACGCTGGGCGACACATTTCACACGATGGTTATCACCGGCCCGAACACTGGCGGGAAAACTGTTGTCCTCAAAACGATTGGATTATTGACACTCATGGCGCAGTCGGGGTTGCACCTCCCCGCGAAGATGGGGGTTGAAATTGGCATCTTCGATCAGATGTTCGCTGACATTGGCGATGAACAGAGTATTGAGCAGAATCTCAGTACCTTTTCGTCCCATATTACCAAGATTATCGCCATCCTGAAAAAAGCGGATGAAAACTCGTTGGTGCTGTTGGATGAAATTGGGGCAGGCACAGACCCAACGGAAGGGGCGGCCCTCGGCATGGCAATCTTGGATTGGTTAGGGGCACGTAAGGTGCGTACGGTTGCTACAACCCACTACGGTGCCCTGAAAGCGTACGCGCATGCACAGGAAGGCATGGAAAATGCCTCAATGGAATTTGATTGGCAAACGCTGCAACCTACCTATCGCCTTCAGATTGGCGTGCCCGGGAGCAGTAACGCCTTCAAAATTGCACAAAGATTAGGTATGCCTGACGCGATTGCCGATGCTGCCAAAGCGTATACCGGCAACCAGGCGGTTGCTGTGGAAGATTTGATCGTCAGTATGCAGGCGTCTCAGAACAAACTTGACATTGAACGTGAAATGGTGCAGGAGAAGCTCCGGATGGCGGATATCGCTGCCAGAAAGCACGAAACACTAGTCAACCAGATTGACGCGGATCGGGAAGAACTTCGGGAGCAAGCGGAGCAAGAAGCTGCTACAATTCTCAAGGATGCTCGTAAACTTGTTGAACAGACGATAGCAGAAGTACGGCGAGCGAAAGCCTCAAAAGCTAGTGTCAGCAGTGCTTTTAGTCGTATTGAAGGAGCACAGCAGCAACTGAAACAGAAATACCAGCAGCAAAAAGATTCGGTAGAACCAAACCCCGATGTCATCAGGGTGCGAGTCGGTGATAAGGTCCGTGTGAGAAGCCTGAACCAATTTGGCGAGGTTTTCTCAATCTCAAATGGGAAAACGCCTTTGCTCGTCAAGATTGGTCATATGCAGATGCGGGTATCATACGAGGAAATTGAGCCTGTGCACCCGAAAGACAATAAACGTCAACTCTCCACGTCAATCTTGGCTGTCCAGTATAGCAAGACAGGGCACGTTAAAACAGAGTTGAACCTGCAGGGAAAAACGGTCCATGAGGCTTGGGCGGCGACCGATAAATACATAGATGATGCGTTTCTTGCGGGGTTACCGAGGGTGCGGATTATTCACGGCAAAGGCACCGGGGCGTTGCGTGCTGCAATTCATGACCTTTTGCAGGATCACGCGCAAGTGAATGATTTTCAATTGGCGGCCCTTAACGAAGGCGGGGCAGGTGCAACGATTGTCACATTGAAGGAATAGTCAGAGAAATTTGGACTAATATTTTAGAATTATCCGTTCGCATTAAGAAAATTTCCTTTCTGTGCGAGCAGCGCTGGAAAATTGTGAGGGACAACTATTCAATTCACAGGACGATCGAAGAAGATGGCTTCCAACAGGGCATGGTCAATATTGCAACGACAACCTTGAAAGTTAACCGATCCATCAATACCATTGCCCAATTCATTGGGTTGAGTCGTCAGATTTCGCAGTACGTTTCACGTTTCGTACCGATTTCGGTTTGAAATTTCCCATTTCGTTTCTTCAGAGTTGCTCGATTGGAAAATCGGGCAAGGCTTGACCAGGGAAAAGCAAATCTAAACCTGTATCAGACGAAGGTGAGTTGTGATGAGACAGGCTTCTAACTACATTCCACGCGAGATACTTGATAACATTTGTGCACAGAACGATATTGTCGAAGTGATATCGGAGTGTGGGGTTCTGTTGAAGGCTGTTGGTAAAGCTTATAAAGGTCTTTGTCCCTTCCACGACGAGAAAACTCCCTCCTTTAACGTCTCCCCTGAAAAGCAGGCGTTTTACTGTTTTGGGTGTGGTGCCGGTGGTAATGTCATTAGCTTCCTTAGGAAGTATGACGGCAAATCTTTTATGGAAGCGATGGAATGGCTGTCAGAGCGTGCAGGCATTCTGCTGCCAACCCAGGATGGAAGAGCACGCCAAATTAGCCAAAAACGCCTGGAACTGCAAGATTTGAATCGCTTTGCAGTGGAGCATTTCCATCGGCAGCTTTTGGATCCGAAAATTGGTGGCTATGCGCTGGCATACTTGAAAAACCGATCCATCAAAGATCAAACGATTCGGGAATTTCAACTCGGATACGCGACCCCGGGTCACCAAGATATCGTTAAGGCTGCGACACAAGCCGGTTTCTCAATCCAACAACTCATTGATGTTGGTCTCATTAGAAACGACGATCATGGAACCACGGATCGATTCCGAGGGCGCGTTATCTTTCCAATCCGCGATGTAGGGGGGAATCCCCTTGGATTTGGCGGCCGTGCCCTGTCGGAAGGACAACTTCCTAAATATCTTAATTCTCCTACCACGGATCTTTACGATAAGAGCAAAACCCTTTACAATTTATACGAGGCGCGTTCGGCGATCCAAAAAGAGGGGAAAGTCATTCTTGTTGAGGGCTACTTTGACGCGCTCATGCCGTATCAAGCGGGTGTCCAAAATGCTGTCGCGTCGCTGGGTACTTCATTTAGCAGCTCACATGCCGATTTATTAAAGCGGTTTGCCGAAGAAACGATTCTCCTCTATGATAGCGATCCGGCTGGCTTTCAGGCGGCGTTGCGCGGCTTACACATCCTCTTGGCGGCAGGCTTGCGTGTGCAGGTTGCGACCTTACCCCCCGGCACGGATCCGGATCAATTCATTCGCGTTCAAGGTCTTGATGCGTTCAACCAACTCATCAATTCCGCGATGAATCTGATCGAATTTCAGATTCAACGGGCGACGCAGCAGCATGCAATCCACCGTATTGATGTGAAAACGCGGGCTATCCAAGAGATTGCTTTGACACTATCGCACCTCAAAAATCAGGTTGAGCTCAGCGAATATACGAAGTATGCAGCGCAAGAGCTTGATGTTGATCGACCGGTGCTTTTGAGGGAACTGCAGCGTTTGGGCGTTAAGCTATCTCGTTCAGTTACGCCGCCGGGACACACTCGCGCCGCACCAACGGCTAGGAGGAGTCCTCGAGAATCAATTGAGTGGCAACTGATTGAAGCCCTGTTACAGGGTCCCGACCTGATTCCGCTTGCCAAGGCCAATTTTCACTATCAAGATTTTACCCATCCTGACTTTGCGACCATTGGCAGAATGCTCTGGGAAGCGAGTGATAGTGATGCCACTATTGACATGCAGAATCTCATAAATGCTTGTGCTAATGAAAAAATTACAGGCATAATCTCCAAGGCTCTTCTAAAAAAGACAATTCCTCCAAATTTAAGCACACGAGTAGAGGGGTGTCTGAAGAAACTCAAAAATTTTCTGTTGTGGGATGTTGAACGTATGAGGCGTTCTGAAGCCCTTGCACAAGGGAATAACAGCAAAAGCATTCTTGCGGAGCTCGTTGAACTCTCAAACCGAAGAAGACAGTTAGCCCGTTAATCCCTGTTATTTTTTTGGGGGGGCACTAGGAGAATAAACCACAATGGCTTCCGGAACTAAAGTAGATAATCGCTTGATCAATATAGGCAAAGAGAAACATTTTCTTGAATATGATGAGCAGCCGAATCCTTCACCACCGGACGATCTTGATGACCTACTTCAAATTGATTTAGAAGAAATTAACCTTTCAGAAAATCCAACAGATCTTGATGAAGGAGATTTAACAATGAATTTCAAAGTTATCAATCAAGCAGCCAATTTTGATACCCCTAACTACTCCGACAATGAAGATTACGACGATACTGATTGTGATGAGTTATCACTGGATCCGGGGAAACTCGATAAGGTTGACGATCCGGTGAAGGTGTATCTACGTGAGATGGGAAGTATTTCTTTGCTGACTAAGCAGCAAGAGGTTTCTTTATCAAGGCAGATTGAAGAAGGGCATCGTCAGGTCGAGGAGACAATATTTGAAACACCGATCGCAATTGCAGAGGTTCGGAAACTGCTGAATCAAATTTTAATCGGTGAGAAAAAGGCTTCTGATGTGATTTCGGTGGAGGTTTCAAGCACATCTGCTAATGACAAAGAAGAGAAATACCTGAAGATAGCACGGGAACTGATGGTAGATTTGAAGGAGATAGATTTAGAAATACGCCTCCAAGAACGCAAGCTAAGCTATGAAAAGCTGCCTACTAAGGAGGCAGAAGCCCTTCGTAAAAAGATTGAATGTGACCGTTTAAGATTGGTGGAAACGCTCAAGGAACTGAAAATCGATCGTGAAGAGATTAGTAAAATTGCAGATAAGATTAAAGATATTGCGACCCACATGGCAAACTTACAAAAGCAGGTGACACAGGTTGAGAAGGCGTCTGGCCTATCCGCGGCTGAAATCTGTCAGCAGGTTCAGGAGTATACACTGGGTAAGGTAAAATCAGCTGTTCCTGACTGTGTCGAGAAGCTCAAGGAATATAACCGGGAGATTGTTAAAGCGAGGCGGACCATCAAAAGATTGGAGCGTAAAATTGGCGCGTCCCGTGAACAGCTGAACTGTGCGACTCAGCGCATCCACGCGGGAGAAGCGGCAGCACAGGAAGCCAAGATGACGATTATTGAAGCTAACCTTCGGCTTGTCGTCAGCATTGCGAAAAAATATAGAAATCGAACGCCGGGATTGACGTTTCTGGACCTTATTCAGGAGGGGAATATCGGCTTGATGAAAGCTGTGGACAAATTCGAGTACAAGCGGGGTTATAAGTTTAGCACTTATGCGACATGGTGGATTCGTCAAGGAATTACCCGTGCTATCGCCGATCAGGCCCGCACGATTCGTATCCCTGTCCATATGATCGAGACGATCAATAAACTGATTCGCACCTCCCGTTACCTTGTTCAGGAGAAGGGCAGAGAACCTCTACCGGAGGAAATCGCTGGCGAGATGGATATATCCATTGATAAAGTGCGACAGGTGTTTCGGATTGCACAGGAGCCAATTTCTTTAGAAACCTCGGTCGGAGAGGATGAGGATAGCCAACTCCGAGATTTTATTGAAGATAAAGCTTCAAAGTCCCCTGTTGCCGAAGCAACGTTTACCATGCTCAAGGAGCGTATCGAAGAGGTGCTTCGGACGTTGACGGATCGCGAGGCGAAGGTCATCCGCTTGAGATTTGGGATTGGGGATGGGTACCCTCGGACCCTGGAGGAGGTTGGTACGGAGTTTCAAGTCACCCGCGAACGGATACGTCAGATAGAGGCCAAAGCACTGCGAAAATTGCGTCACCCCATCCGGAGTCAGCAGCTGCGCGGCTTTCTTGATAGTTAAGAGATTTTCGTTGACAAATCTACGACAAACTTTTATAATAACCTTAAGTTGTTAGTTGATATTTTGCTGTCGCCAACTCGGCAAATGCTGTAATCATCGGGTAATCCGCCAAAAGATGAGCCCGCTAATGTTGATTTTGGAAAATTGACCGCCAGCAACGCAATCCCAAGGGTTGCCCTTCCACAAGCATCGCCTTAATGTAGGGGCAGGTCTTGTGCCTGTCCAAAATACTCTTGGCACGAAGATGGGGTTCGATTTGTCAAATGTCAACAGAACCTAGTTATTGTTCCGGTGCCTGCCAGAGTACGGAATGTGGAATTTAATGCGTAAGAAGTTCATTATGGGTTCATTCGTTCATTGACCTGCTGAACGCTAGACATACAGCAATAGGTCAATGAATGATTAAATAGGGGTTACGGCATACGGAATATACCTACCATTAGCAACTTGCGTTATAGTAGTTGTGCAATTCAAGGGGGGCCTGTAGCTCAGGGGTTAGAGCAGCCGGCTCATAACCGGCCGGTCCTAGGTTCAAATCCTAGTGGGCCCACCACTTTCTTCCCGTCTTGATTTTCCTTTTCCTGCGATTCAATTTATGGGGCGTTAGCTCAGGGGTACGAGCGCTACCTTCACACGGTAGAAGGCACTGGTTCAAATCCAGTACGCCCCACCATTTTCTCTAAGAACAGAAAGAAAAACAGCCTGAAATCGGGTTAACGATTTCAGGCTGATTTACGGTTGTAACGGATATAGATTGTGTTAGGCTGGTTGCCTCGCGGCCTAGCTTACATCATCTGTTTGACAATCGATTCACCTTGCTCTTTTGTAATGGCGAGATTTGTCCTTCTACCCATAGCACCTTCCTGCAGGACCGGTTCGAGGTCTTCCAACGCCTCACGGGTTGTGTCCTCATAAAACAGACCGATAGGAATCTCATCTCCCCAAATCATGGCTTGTTGAAGGGCAGCTTGCATGTCGGTGGGATCATGTCCTTCTTCTTCGAGCTTATTCACGCGCTGTTTGAAGAAAGCGAAGGTGTTATCCTTATTGAAGGTGATACAGGGACTGAAGACGTCCACGAGTGCGAACCCGTTATGCTCAATCCCTCTATACATCAATTCAGCGAGGTGCTTGGTGTCGCCGCTAAACCCTCGGGCTACATAGGTTGCGCCGGAGAGGATCGCCAACGCGAGCGGATTCAGAGGTTGTTCGACACTGCCAAAAGGGGTACTCTTGGTCTTCATGCCCATTTCGCTTGTGGGCGAGGTTTGACCAATCGTCAATCCATAGATTTGGTTGTTCATCACAATATACAGGAGATCGATATTGCGGCGGGTGGTGTGCAGGAAATGATTTCCGCCGATCCCATATCCATCGCCATCGCCTCCTGTGACAATGACTTTCATCTCATGATTGGAGAGTTTCATCCCCGTCGCCACAGCAAGTGACCGTCCATGTAGGGTGTGCATCCCATAGGTGTTGATGAATCCGGGCAAGTTGGACGAGCAGCCAATTCCGCTAATCGTGATAAATTCATGCGGTTCGCGTCCAGTTTTAGCACAAGCGATTTCAAGAGATCTCAACACGCCAAAATCCCCGCATCCGGGGCACCAATCCGGGGAAATGCTTCCTTTAAAATCTTTCGCTGTAGGAGCTGCCTTTATGGGTTTTCCATCGTTTGCCATCTTAATTCCTCCTTAAACTACAATTTCCTGATACGGGATATACAACTCGGTCTTGCCTGCCTCAATCTCTTTCGCGCCGTCAACGATGTGGTGCGGCATGAATGGCTCACCGTCATATTTACGGATGTGGCCGTTAGCCTTGAAGCCGGTTTCGCCCCGCAGGAAGCGAGCAAACTGACCGGTATAGTTACCTTCAACAATAATAGCACGTTTACACTTCGAGAGCAGCTGATTCACCTTCTCTGTGTCCATTGGGTAGATCCATCTGAAGTGTATATGGTTCGTACTGTGCCCGTCTGCTCTGAGCAGACTTGCTGCTTCGCTGAGGAGGCTTTCTGTTGAGCCCCAACCGATCAGGGTGAGTTCTGCATCTTCGGGTCCTGTCAGGGTGGGAGCTGGCAATTCCTCCATAATGCCATCCATCTTACGCTGGCGTTTTTCCATGATGTCTCGGCGTTTGTGGGGATTCGTGAACTCATCACTAATCAGCACTCCATCTTCATCATGGTCATCCGTCGCGACAACATGGACATGTCCCGGTGTTCCGGGCAACGCTCGTGGAGAAATACCACTCTCGGTAATTTTAAAACGTTGGTATTTGTCGTCTGAACCGTTATCTTCAGTGATAATCTCGCCGCGATCAATTTTCTGATTCCAATTGATAAGCTCTGGATCGATATTGGTGTATCCCATAGAGAGTGTGAGGTCGGAAATGACCATCCCCGGGCACTGATACTTATCAACCAAATTGAAGAGTTCTGGAATGACATCGAAACCATCAACGATACTGGTTGGCGCGACAATAATTTTGGGGAAGTCGCCTTGGCTGGCACCAAGTAGCTGCCACAGGTCCCCTTGTTCGGTCTTGGTTGGTAGCCCGGTCGATGGCCCCCCGCGTTGGACATTAATAATAACTACGGGAATTTCCATCATTCCGGCACTACCGATAGCTTCAGTCATCAGGGCGAACCCGCCGCCGGAGGTGGCACACATCGCCCGGCAACCGCCATGGGCGGCACCGATTGCCATATTAGCGACCCCGATTTCGTCTTCAACCTGCCGTACCATGATCCCCAAGTCGCGGGCGTTGGTAGCCATCCAGTGCAACACACCGGTCGAAGGGCTCATCGGGTAGGCGCAATAGAATTTGACGCCGGCTGCTGCGCCCCCCATTGCCATCATGTCGTTGCCGGTTGTTACCGCCAGCGGTTTGTCTTGCTCTGGCAATGATATGGGGAACGGTGTGAAATGTTCAGCAGCATAATCGAACCCCGCTCTGGCGATACCGACGTTTTCGTCAACAACGTCCTGCCCCTTACGTTGGAACTGGATTGTTAAAATATTTTCCAACTGTTCCAAGCCTGCGCCAATCATGTTAAGCGTGGCACCAAGCAACAAGGTATTTAGCATGATTCGGTTTCGGCTATTATTAGACAGCTCCTTAAAGGAGAGTGGACATAGCTGAACGCCCTCTGGGACCTCCGCTTCGGGCTTCGTGTTGTCGCTGTTATAGAGAATTGCCCCTCCGGGGACAACGTTCTGAAGGTGTTTGTCCATTGCGTCTTGGTTCAAGGCAATGACCAAGTCAATCTTATCACCATGGTTTGCGATGGGTTCGGAGCAGAGGCGCATGGTTAAGAAGGTGTGGCCGCCACGGATGAGGGATTGGTAGGCACTGTAGGTGAACGCATAAACGCCACGCCGCGCACAAATCCTCAACAGCAGTGGTCCACTACTCTCAATACCTTGGCCGGGTGCCCCACCCATACCAATAGCAAAATCGTAATTTCCCATTTCATATCCTTTCTATCGTAGGGTTTCCACCTGTTTAAAAAACGCAGATTGACAAAGCCAAATTCCCTCTACATAGTGATAGCTGAGAATTTTGCTTTTGATTATACCAAATTCAGGAGTGCAGGGGTTGAAGAGTTCATTGACCAATTAAGCGAATATACCAATTCTTGATGATTGGATAAAGTCTGAGCAGCAGAAAACCTTATTAAGAATACCACATCGTGACTTAATTTTCAAATGAATTATCTCAATGAGCTGTATCTCATGTCTTCGTCGAGGGGATTTCTTTCTGAACCATAATTTTACCTCACAGTTCGCTTAAGGCTTTTTCTGCTTCTGGTGTCCCGATTTTTGCCAATGCAAAAGCGACATGTTGACGCACTCGATTGGATTCCTCCGTTAAGCCAGATTCCTCCATCAAGGTGGCGATCAAAGCGGGCACGGCGTCGCTGGCGGCCTCACCGACATTTGCCAGTCCAACGGCAGCGTAGGTGCGAATATCTACTTCATCGTCGCCGAGTGCTTGAATCAATGCCGGCACGACAGCTTGGGTGGATTTTCCAATCGTACTTAACGCCCGGACAGCATATTCTCGGACGGGGTCATAGGTGTCGTTTAATGCTTCAACTAAAGCGGGCACAGCAGGGGCTCCAATTCGAGCGGCTGCGTCGGAGGCATTGAGTGCAACATGCCTGAATTCATGGGCAAACGTATCTATCAAAGCGGGGACAGCAGGGGCTCCAATCTGCGCTAAGGCGTCAGCGGCGCCATCACACACATCCCAAATCACGTTTTCTAACGCCTCTATCAAGTCAGGCACAACAGATTCACCAATCTCAACCAACGCTGAGATTGTCGCTTCTCGATCTTCATCATATTCTAACTGTTCAATCAATTCATTAATATCGTAGTCTTCCATAGGGCGTCCTTAACAGCGTTTTTCTAAGGGAATTGCCTCCTTTTCTTGGTTTTAGATGCTTTATTTATCCTTCCAGAGCGAGTAAGAAGGGATTCTCCAGTACATCAACCAACCGACGCAGAAAACGGGCTGCATCGGCACCATCAATCAAGCGATGATCGTAGGAGAGCGCGAGTGGCAACATCAGGCGCGGCTGAAACTGGTCATCAGTAAATACTGGTTCAATCCGACTGCGGGCAACACCGAGAATGGCAACTTCAGGGGCATTGATAATCGGGGCGAAGTTCATTCCACCGATGCCGCCGAGATTGCTTATCGTGAAGGTCCCGCCCTGCATTTCTTCAAAACCGAGTTTCCTATTTCTTGCTTTCTCCGCTGCCTGACTGAGTTCAATCGCTAATTCGATAATATTCTTCTGATCGACCTCACGGATGACGGGTACTAGAAGTCCTTGCGGCGTGTCGACTGCCACACCGATGTGATAGTATTTTTTGTAGATAATCTCCGCGCTCTCCATGTCCACGCTCGCGCAAAACTGCGGGAACTGCTTCAACGCGCCCGCCGCAATTTTGAGGAGTACTGCCGTGATAGTGAGTTTGCCCCCGGCAGCCTCAACCTTTGAGGTGTGCTGTTTTCGGAGTTTCTCGAGCTCTGTGATGTCCGCCTTATCGAAATTTGTGGCATGCGGGATTGTTGCCCAAGCAGTAGCCATGTATTTCGCGGTGGCACGGCGTATCCCTCCCATTGCTGTTCGCTCGACTTCGCCCCATCTTGAGAAATCTGGTAGCGGTTCAGGCGTTTCAGTGGTTACTTGTGTTTCAGCTGCTACGATGGTCGGTGTCTCCTCCTGCCTTTTCACGCTGGCAGGTGTAGGTTGTGCTATTTCGAGGGTGGGGACGGTTTCCTTTGGTCGCTGTACAGGTTTGTCCCCTCCTTCACCCACCCCCTCTGTATCAACCGTGAGAATCGGCTTCCCGACCTCCACTATTCCGCCTTCCTCCACATGAATTGCCGTGATGATACCACTGACGGCAGAAGGTATTTCGATTGCAGCCTTATCCGTTTCGATCTCTAGCACAGGCTGATCTACTTCAATTGTGTCGCCGACAGACACGAGCAGGGCGACAACATCGCCGGCGTCAATGTCTTCTCCGAGTTCGGGGAGGTTAAATTCGGTTGTCATATCTGTTATCCGTGGTAGCCTTTCGCTCGACTGGATCGAAAGAATATATCGCTTTCTGGGGTTTTGGGATTAGCTTCGTTGTACCTTCTTCTAGACATTTGTCGCCCACTATCCGCCCGCCCCCCTTGACTGTAGGTGTCAGCTTCGGTTAATTATACATTCTACCAGCCTCATGAGTCAACCGAGAGAGAAAATAGTTCGCTGGATGTCAGAGATGCTGCTCGAAGTAGAAGGCCTGTCACACAATGACCTCTTCCAACCCTGTTTTAAGCAGTTGTGAAAACCGGGAATTCGGATCTTCCACAAGATGCTCCCGCGCTCCATGTTCACGGATTTCGCCATCTTCCAAGATCATAATTTCGTTGACCCGTTCAACGGTGCCGAGCCGATGGGCGATGATAATGCCTGTCCGGTTATGGAGCAATTTCTGAACGGCGCGATCGATCTGTTGTTCGGTTGCTGGGTCCAATCGTGAAGAGGGTTCGTCAAGGATGATGATTCCCGGGTCTTTGAGAAATACCCGCGCAAATGCAAGCAATTGTGCCTCTCCAGCGGAAAGCCCTCCGGAGGCGATCACGGTATCAAGCCCAGCTGGGAGCGACGCATACCATGCGGACAGTCCAAGGTCTTCAATGACCGTCAAAATTTGCGAATCGGTAATCTTAGAGTTGAAAAGCGTGATGTTGTCCCGGACGGTCGCATAAAACAGCTGAACGTCTTGTGTTACCAACCCTACATGCTGGCGTAAGCTGTCTAGCTGTACCTTCATTATCGGCATCCCCCCCAAACGGATTTCACCGCTATTCGGCTCGTAGAACCGAAACAGTAGGCGAGTCATGGTTGTTTTCCCGCTGCCCGTCCGCCCCAAGAGGCCGAGGATTTTGCCCGGTGCTAGGTTAAAGGAGATTTTTTTTAAGACTGGCTCGCCTTCATTGTAGTTAAACGTCACTCCATCAAATTCGATGGAGATTGCTCCTGAGGCGGGCAGGGTTTCGGTTCCATCTTGAATGTGAGAGGTTGTGCGCTGCAAGGCTTCGATTCGCTTTAAGCCTGCCGTTGCTCTCTGAAGGTCGTTAAGTTGACGACTGATTTGATCAAGGGGATGCCGGAGCATGGCAGTATAATGGACAACCATAAAGACCGTACCGATGGTGAATACCCCGTCTCGGAAGAGGTAAATGCCCATACCCATTGAAATCGCGAGTCCTAGGGCAAACATAATCCTCGTGATTGCTTGCACCACCTCGCCCCTAATTTCGGATCTCAGCACCCGTCTATAAGCGTCCCTGTTGACATCGTAGAACCGGTCCATCGTATAGGCGTTTGCCCCGTTTGTCCGAATGTCTTCAATCCCGATCAGCCGTTCTTCGATAAAGCCGTATAGTTTGGAATAACCCTCCCGCTCGGCGGTATACGCTGGAACAGCAAAGCTTCGTATGAGGTTGTAGACGCCAAATGCAATAATTACAAACGCTGTTAGTGCAGTGCCAACTCGCCAATCCTCTCGGGAGACCATGATGATGATGCCAGCTAGGAGGAATGTGCTCCCGATGACCTGAATTACAAATTCTGAGAAAAAATTTGAGAGTGCAGTCGTGTCCCCGTCTACGCGTTCGACCATCTCTCCGGGGGTGTACTGCTGGTGGAAAGACATGTCAAGATTTAAGCAGTGAAACGCCAAATCCCCGCGCATCCGATTGGTCGCCCGCCACCCGACATCCTGACCCAGATAGGAGCTGACTAGCATGACGATTTGCCCAAAGATGCCAACTATAAGAAATAATCCACCGGCAATAAGCAGATTTCGGAGAGCGCCCCCTGCCTTTGCCGTATCAATGAAGTAACGAATAATTTGGGGACTGAGCAAATTTAAGCCGATCCCACCAAGCATGAAAACGGCGAGCAGCGTCACTCGAAACCATAGGGGTTTGAGGTAGTACGTGAGGAGTGAAACGTATTGTCTAAGTGGTACTCTTTGCAAACGAATTTTGTCCTTTCGTTAAAGCGAGCTATTCTAACCTAAGTTGCTAGTTAGGTTAGAATTCTACACACCTGTCGCCCCACTGGGGTTATGTTGGTTGATTAGTACATAGGAGTTACGCCCTTGAACTTGTAGTCGCGTGTTCGTTGCACCTTTTTAAGGGGGTAGGCATACGCCGTATGCCTACTATTCGCATCTAAAGGATATCTGCTTTAATCATGTTTGTTGTACCCGGTACGTCCGCCGGTATTCCTGCGATGATAACCACTCGGTCTCCCACCTGTGCAAGCCCTGATTTCAATACAGCTTGCTTCGCCCGTGCAATCATCGTGTCCGTGTCAGGCGCGAATTCAATTGCGACAGGGAATGCTCCCCAAAAGAGTCCAGCACGCCGGAGCGTGGTTTCATAAGGGCTGACAACTGCAATCGGTGCAGGTGGGCGGTATTTCGCTACTAGCCTCGCAGTTTGCCCCGTCCGTGTACAGCAGATAATTGCTTTCGCGCCGATTTCTATGGAGGTATGACAGGCAGCGTGTGCAATTGCATCCGGCACGCTCTCCTCAAGGGTAATTGGTTGGCGTTTGAAGTGCTCTACGTAGTTGATGGTAGTTTCAGTTGTCGTAGCGGTTTGAGCCATTGTTCGGACTGCGTCAGAAGGGTATTCGCCGATAGCAGTCTCCCCGGAAAGCATTAAAGCGTCGGTGCCATCGAGAATCGCGTTGGCAATGTCTGTGACCTCTGCTCGTGTGGGACGTGGATTGATAATCATCGATTCAAGCATCTGGGTTGCGGTGATGACCGGTTTACCCACAAGGTTTGCCCTCTTGATAATCTGCTTTTGGATGAGCGGCACCTCCGGGAGGGGCACCTCCAACCCCAAATCCCCTCTAGCAACCATCACAGCATCTGCTTCAGTGAGAATGTTATCTAAGTCCTCCAATACCTCACGTTTTTCCAGTTTGGCGATGATTGGTATATCGGAATTATGTTGTTGAAGGATAGATCTGAGGTTCTGAAGGTCTGTGGCACTTCTGATAAAGGATTGGGCGATCCAATCAACTCGATGATTAATTCCAAAGCGCAGGTCTTCGACATCCTTTGGGGTTGGAATGGGGGTTTGCAATGTGATGCCGGGGACGCTAATCCCTTTGCTTGAAGATAGCAGCCCACCGGCAATGACTTCGCAGATGATGTCCGTGGTTGTGGTTGAAGTTACACACAACTCAATCTCTCCATCTGCCAGTAAAATACGGTTCCCCGGTTTAACATCCGCAACCAGTTGGGGATAGTTGATTGATACAGTATTGAGATTGCCGCTGATTTCGCGTGTTGTCAGGGTAAACCTGGCATTGGGGGCCAACTTGATTGGCTCGTCCAAGAATTTGCCAATCCGCATCTTTGGTCCCGAGAGATCTTGCAAAATTGGTATTCTTACGCCGAGCTGGTTGGATACTGTTTTCAGATGGGCTATAGTTTGCGCGTGATCGGCGTGTGAACCGTGTGAGAACGAGATTCTTGCCGCGTTCATCCCTGCTTCAATCAGGGAACGTAACATTTCTGGCGAGCTGCTAGCGGGCCCGATTGTACAAACAATATTTGTGCGTTTCCATTGCATACTATCATTCAAGTTGCTAGCCATTGAAAATCCATCGGTTTTCCGTTAAAGCGGATTGATTCTAGAATAGAGCGTTATGTTCTAGGACGGACCCCCCTCAGTCCCCCCGCAAGCAGGGGGAAGACGACCCCCTTAGTCCCCCCGCAAGCAGGGGGAAGACGACCCCCTTAGTCCCCCCGCAAGCAGGGGGAAGACGACCCCCTTAGTCCCCCCCGCAAGCAGGGGGAAGACGAACCCCCCTTAGTCCCCCCGCAAGCAGGGAGAAGGCGAACCCCCCTTAGTCCCCCCGCAAGCAGGGGGAAGACAGACCCCCCTTAGTCCCCCCGCAAGCAGGGGGAGGGGAACGGAAAAAAAGAAAGCGAGAGAACTGGCTTCCCGTCTTTCCTTTCGTCAGGGAAGGTTCCTGTTTCGTTTTTTGGGTCTTCTCCCGATGAAACCGTGAGTCCCGGATGCGGTAAGCATTCCCTTTAGAGGGCAACGGCATCGGGACGGGTGCCTCCCTCTCCCGGTTCGAGGGGGTTCGATTTTGCGTTAAATTCAGAGAAAAGCTTCTATCTACTCATTGGGGTCTGGTATTCTATAAGACGGCCCCCCTCAGTCCCCCCGCAAGCAGGGGGAAGACGAACCCCCCTTAGTCCCCCCGCAAGCAGGGGGAGGGGAACGGAAAAAAAGAAAGCGAGAGAACTGGCTTCCCGTCTTTCCTTTCGTCAGGGAAGGTTGCTGTTTCGTTTCTTGGTTCTTCTTCCGATGAAACCGTGAATCCCCGATAGGGATTGTCGATTTTGGCAAATCGACCTACATACAATAGTTCCATCGGAATTTCCGTATGGCTAAAGTGAAACAAGCCCATCTGGTTTATTTCAGTATCAACATCCGCCGTGTCCCTGTGAATGTGCCTGCTGTGAGTGTGTAAAAATAGAGGCCGCTGGCGACAGGTTCACCCAGCTGATTCCGTCCGTCCCAATATAGTGCCCGGTTTTGACTCTGATACATCCCCGCGCCTCGATGTCCGACGGCTAACCGGCGAACGACCTCCCCGTTCCTATCATAGATTGTCAGCGTGACTTCTGCCGGTTCTGCTAATTGGTACGGTATCCATGTCTCCGGGTTAAACGGGTTTGGATAGTTTGCCAATAATGCGGTCTCTTCAGGAATCAACGCGGCTAACAGGTTTTGGAGATTTGCGATACCCTGTTTGAAGGCAAGTGAACCGTCATCTGCCACCTGTGCCTGTGCAATCCATGCCGCTATCGTCTCAGGATTTACCCCCAGTGAGGAGGGTGCCGGGGCGGCAGCCGCTGTGGTGTTCCCGATCCCCTGCGCGATGCCGATAAGGTCAAGGATGCTGACAACACCATCTCGGTTGACATCTACCGGTGAGTTGGGGGCCACCTTTTTCCCCAATTGCTGTGCGACGAGAATGAGATCCAAAATGCTAACAACGCCATCTCGATTCACGTCCCCGGTCGCCAGGCGTCCCTCAACAGCGATGCGAATTTGACGCGGTCCTGCAGGAATAGTATCGCCGGTGATGGAGCCGAACTGGAAATTCTGCAGCACTAACACTGTTTCACCGGCAGATTTCGCCCTGAACCTGACCTGCAGCAGGGTGCCGGTGCCATTTACACCTTGGGCAGCCAATCGCGCGGCACTGAGTCCTGAGATTTTACCTGTCGCGTTATCGATGTTCCTCCCCCGAAAGAAGGTGGAGCCCCCATCTGCCTTCAGGAAATTGCCCTCGCTGACGTCAATGGCTTCGAGGGCAGCCGGGTCGAAGGCAATATCGAACTGCCAACCTGCCAAGTCAGAGACTGTTTCGGCGCGAAGATCAAGGGTAAAGGTATCGCCTGTATGAATGGGTGTCTTGGAAAAAGCGTATCCGACACCGGGGTTCGCGACTGTATATTCGGTGCCGGGTTCAAACCCAAAAAAGGCATTATACTGGGCTCTAACGGCTACCAATAGCACATTTCGTCCCTCCTTCAGCGTGACCGGCAGAGAATCGGTGTAACCGTCACTCGCATGGTAACGGAGAGACTCGTAAATCAAAGCCCCGTTGAGCCAGACCTTAAACTCGTTATGACTGCCAACGTATAGTGTTGTGTCCTGTCGTCGTGGTGAATGCAAGGACACCGTGCCGTAGAGGCTGGCACCAGGGATGTTGCCATCAAGCATTTGGCGAACGTTCCAGCGCGTAGGCGGGAGTGTGCGGTAGGTCCACACATCATCGCCTACAGAACTTCCCACGGTTGCCCCATGGGTAGCAATCTCCGTCTCTGTTACCGCGCCGCCGCTCACTTCTGACAGTAGGTCCTTACTGCTACTCGGTGCTGTTTCCGGTAATACAACCCATAACCACGGCCCCTCGATTGACGGTCCCACTTTTGGGAATCCCGGGTTGTCATGCCAAACGAACGTCGTTATATTCTCGCGGAATCCCCGCAGCGGAGAAATGTCAGAGATCTCGTTTCGCTGGATCGCTAGCCATTTCAAGTTGGTTGCCCCTGCAAGGGGGGATATATCCGATATATTGTTGGACCCAAGATTCACACTAGTTAGCTGTGTTAACCCTGCGAGGGGGGATATATCCGATATGTCGTTGGCCTGAAACCACAGTTTTTTCAAGCCGGTTAGGCCTGCTAAAGGCGTGAGATCTGATACCTTTCCGCCGCTCATAAGTATCACCTCCAGTTTTGTTAAGCCCGCCAAGGGCGATAAATCGGATATAGAGCTACCCCAACTAGCATCAATAGTTTTGAGGTTGATTAATCCTGAAACCGGCGACAGGTCGGAGACATTATCACCCTCAAAATATAACGCCTCCAGATTGATTAATCCGGCAATTGGCGAGAGGTCGGATACCAAAGTGCCGATAAACTCAAGGCGAGTGAGATTGGTTAAGCCTCTCACGGGAGATATATCGGATACCAAAGTGCCATCAAACTCAAGGTGAGTGAGATTTGTTAAGTTCCTCACGGGAGATATATCGGATACCAAAGTGTCGTCAAACTCAAGGTAAGTGAGATTGGTTAAGCCTCTCACGGGAGATATATCAGAGACTGTAGAGTCGTCAAACTCAAGGCGAGTGAGATTTGTTAGGCCTCTCACAGGCGATATATCGGACAAGAGGTTGTCGTGCATCCGGAGATCTCGCAGCTCGATTAAGCCCGCTAGCGGTGAGAGGTCGGAGACCTCATTGTCGTCGATAATTAACCGTGTCAGATTGGTCGCAAACTGCAGCCCTGTCAAATCACGGATGCCCCTGCGCGGCACATCGAGCCTGCTCAACTTTGCCATCTCCTCGGCAGTAATCGGAGCATTGGGGCTCTTGTCCAGTGCCTCCGCTATTGCCGCACGCAGGTTTGGGTCCGGGATAGACACAACCGTACCCGGTGTCACTACCGGCGGGGTTATCGCCGTGGGAGGGGTGAAACGCTCCGGGAAATCCAACGCAAAAACTATATCCCGAAAACTCGATGTCCATGTGTCCCGTTTCATACTTCCAGCCTCACTGTCTAACACCAGCAAACCGAGGTCCTGTAGCCCTATATTCTCACGTATCTTTTCCAAGAACGCCCCCGGCTCTAACCCGAGCGCGGCTGCGGCGTGTGCTGTGTCTACCTCCTCCTGAAATGCCTCGTGGAAACGGGAGATGGGTTCAATGTCATCAAACGCCCCGCCCGTCGCTTCAAGGGCAACCCTGTACCTGTTCATATCTTCACCCACAAGCGCGTCCATCTCTGATTTTGCCACGTAGAGCCGCAACGCCTGCGCTTTGTCATAAACGGGAGCGGTATTATTCGCTATCACCGAACGGACTTGGTCCTCAAAGGGCTTCATACCCTCTGTGTGGCAACCGAAACAGGAGAGTCCGTTCCGCACCGTTGGATCACTCGCTGCGGGATTAGAAACTATGTTTATCGGTGCCTCATTTAGACGGAAACCGGCCCCATTGGCAAGGTAGTATCCCTGTAACCCGTTGGGTAGGTTGAAGATAACCTCACCACCATCATGGGTGAATGACAGGGGGTGGGTGAAGACGTTCTGTGTACCCACACTCCCCCCAAAGTCGTAACTTTTCCAATAGGCACCGTAGCGAGAGGTGTGGCGTTCTATCACTCGGTTGTGATTGGAGACACCCGAATTGTTGGTGCCTGCCCGCCAGACACGCACCCCCGGTGCATTTTGCAGGTTACGGACAACGTCAACCTCTAATCGGGTCTCTAACTCTCTATCCGTTAAGGGGAGAGAGAGTAAATCATGGTAGAGTGGGGGTAAAGAGGCTTGTGCTATAAACCAGTCGACATGAACCGATGGTATATCAGATTTCATCTCCGTCTGTAACCGGGTCAGTTGGGCCCGCAGCGCGGTCTGTGCCGGTGCATCAAACCCGATGTGATAGGGATATGCTGCTTCTATCTGCCCCCACCCATCATTGCGATCCCACTCGTAATGGCGCAGGTCAATGTAGAGGATGGTGCCTTGTCGGTCAATGGGTTGGGGGTTGGTGACGGTACTCCCCCATGAGAGGCTATTGACCAGTTTCGAGAGGCCGTTACGATAGCCGTCAAGCGCGCGCGTTGGCTCACCTGCGTTATAGAGGTGTGTCATTGTGAAGTACCGGGCAAAGGCACGGTCAAATGGTGCAAGCGACATGACGTGAGTCTCGATGGTATTGAGTATTTCATGGGGAGAGATAAAGCGTCTATCGGGGGCGGGGGTTGCCGCCCAATCGGGTGCGCCAGCGAATATCCAGTTTCGGATGGTGGCAATCGCTTGAGTGGATAGCCGGGGTTGTCCAAGGGGCATCCGTTTGGCTATCTCAGTCGTCAGGAGCCGGTTATACAGTTCGGAGGCATTGGGGTTTCCGGGGACAACTATCCCGTTTGCGATGAGTGAGTTGTGTTCCATTAGGAGTGTCTCTCGATAGGCACCGTCGGGTCCGTGGCAGATGAGGCAGCTCTGTTGAAAAATGGCGTAGGCATCTTGGGCAATCTGCTGTTGGGGGTATACATTTTGATAACCTACGATGCACATCAATAGACTAATAAGTGCGATACGGTGCTGCCGTTGTTTGCAAATTCCCACCAAATAGGAAATGAAATGACGCTTAAACATAGGGAGTGTCTCCTTATAGATAGTTTTTCTGAGGCCTTTGCTTGGTATCAGCGGGTTGCTTTTTCTATACCCCCCTTCCCGCCGCCCCCCACAAGCAGGGGGAAGAGAACAAGGGATTGAGCATTCAACTGCGTAAGTCTTAAAGAGAGTATATGGCGCGAAGAGAACCCGAGTTTTTTCTTGAAAGCTCAAGGTCTGTTGCACGATTTCTTAACAGCAGCCTTCTTATATCGACTGTTATGTATTCTAAAGTGTTCGGTTGTGGATATTGTATCAAGATTAATAACACCGATCAAGCGAAAAAGCGGTAAAAATAGGGTACTTTAATTCTCCTATATTATTGTGTGAATCACGGATAAGCACCGATTGACGGATGACACGGATAAAAGACGGCCTGGACAACTGGCATAAGCAGATCCCATGACCGAAAACTAACTGAGGGGGGCTCATAAAGGAGGCGGCACGAGTCGCATGCCCTAAACCACATAATCGTTATGGCCTATGGCTTGACTAACACGCAACTGCCATTAAAATATCAACCCCAATGGAGAAAAACAAAATAGCCCTAACCCCATAGGGGGATCTTGCCCCATCTACTGCCTGCGCCCCCTATCTGTATCCGTGGAATCTGCTGCATCTGCTGAGTCCGTGATCCAGACAATTATTATGAGCACCCCTGAACTAAATAGCCCTAGCGTTAAAAAATTCGTTCTTGATTTCACAGATAAACTTTGCTACACTCTGAACGTTCCTATATTCAATAACTGGTGTGAGTTTCTTGGAACACGAGGGCAATCGGTTTGGTTACCGGGGCTTTATCGGTTTTTGGTGAATTGCCCAATGATTATAGTGTTTCCCGAATTGGCGACAGCAAAATGTCAACACGCCGTAGTAACTTGGGTTATTCTAGCATTGTTATATCAAACAGTCGACGCACAAACCGTCAATGATTTTTACTATCAGCAAACTCCATCACAAAATCTTCCTCACTTATAGTTCTGTATTCCTCATCACAATCATCGGGATTTTCGTGGTTGCGAGGCGGGTTGTCGTGCAGCGGTTTGATGAGCAAATTCAAACGGATGCCCAAGAGCTTAGAACACGGCTCACCCACACGAGAGATTTGCTTCGCCAAGATATTGAGGAGAAAGTGCGGAGCGAAATCAAGGACTGGCGTGTCGTTCAAGCGATTCGCAAGCATGAACCGTATCCGTCTAGTATTACCGATAGTGTGCTGGATATCTTGGAATATGGAACCCACGAGGGCGTTATCACAGCAAGTAAGGTAGAAAATAATGACCGTTATTCCGTCAACTTGCATCACGGCGAAAAAGATTGGGAAGCGTTAGATCGGGCACGAAAGTTGAAGCCGGAACTGGCATCGCGGCTCCGAACCCCGGAAGCACGGGCCACAATCGAGATTACATTGCCACTCCAAACGGAGGGTAAGTTTTTGGGATTTGTCACCGGTGGCTATTTTTTACATAAACATCTCAATCAAGCCCTGAAGGATTTGACACTTCATCCAATTTTTCTCAAAGAAGGCACTCGTCTCGTACCACTGAACGCGGCTGGCGATACAATCCCAGAGTACCGACGAGAATCGCTCCTAGCGTTTACAACCGACGCCGATCAGCCTTTTCAAAAGATTAAACTGATAGGCGTGCCGCACAGCGTCGGTCGTATCCCAATTTTAACCTCGGTTATCGAGATGTCAAATGAATCGAGGCAGAAATCCCAAGCCATTGGGACAGAGTTGATTCTTGCATATTCCCATCGAAATCAAATTGAATTACAACAATGGCTTATGTTTATCCTAGTTATTATCGGTGGAGCTGGCCTGGCTTCGGTATATATTATGAGTTATATCGTTGGACTTCAAATGACAAAACCTATCAATCAGCTGGTAGCAGGATCGGCTGAAATCGCGTCGGGCAACCTTGAGCATCAGGTCGCTATCCAAAGTCGAGATGAGATTGGGAGATTGGCTGGTGCCTTTAACCAAATGGGGGCAGCCTTAAAGTCAAGCCTAGAGAGACGGCTTGCCGCTGAACGCCTTGCGGCGTGGGGCGATGTTGCCCGTCGCGTCGCGCACGAGATCAAGAACCCGCTATTTCCGATTCGGCTTTCGATCGAAAACCTTCAGCGCGCTTATCAAGGTAGGGGTAACTACAAGGTGTTTGAGGAGATTTTTATCGAATGTACCGACACAGTTATCGAAGAGGTGGACCGTCTAGAGCGAATGGTGGATGAGTTCCACCAATTTGCCCGAATGCCCCCTCCTGAACGACAGCTGTCGAATCTCAATCAAGTTGTACAGAACGTGGTGAACCTGTATGCGAAATCTGTCAAGAACATTCAGATGAAGGCAAATCTCGCTCCGAATCTTCCTCCCCTTTCCCTTGACGCAGAACAGATTACACAGGCGTTAGGAAATCTGATTAAAAACGCAATCGAAGCGATGCCGGACGGAGGAAGACTGAACATTTCAACTCAGTTGGTCAATGAGGAGAAGATTCAGATCAAGATTCAAGATACAGGTATCGGTATGGGACCGGAGACATTATCACAGATTTTCGCCCCGTATTATACAACAAAGGCTGCCGGGACCGGGCTCGGTATGGCGATTGTCCAGCGAATCGTCACCGATCACGATGGGGAAATTTTCGTCGAGAGTGAAGAAGGAGTTGGTACGACTGTTTGGATTGAATTGTTTCGAGGAACATGATATTGGTTCATTAAGGGATGCTCATAAAGGGGTCGGCACGAGCCGTCGTGCCGTGAACCACACAATCGTTATGGCATATGGCTTGGCTAACACGCAACTGCCATTAAACTCACACCCATAACTTGAAAAACAAAGCACCTCCAACCCCGTGGGTAGGACATCTTGCCCCATCTACCGCCTGCGCCCCTATCTGTATCTGTGCCGGCCGCTGCATCTGCTGAATCCGCGATTCAGACAATTATTATGAGCCTCCCTCAGTTCATTGGTGTCTGACCTACGGGGTTCATATAAGAAGAAAGTGTAATACACTTGGTTTTATTCTTGACGGTTTAAGATTTGCACCCCTGAAGCCGCACCGATAATGACCTGATCGGTGCGGTTAATGAAAAGTCCGTTTTCAACAACGCCGGGGATATTATTGATGATATTCTCAGTGGCGACTGGATCAGGAATGCCATCGAAAGCGCAGTCCAGAATATAGTTACCGTTGTCGCTGACAAAATTAGGACGCAGGGTTGAGTCTCGGCAGACCCGGTTCAGCGCGAGCTGGGTTGCTCTCCATCCAAATGGGACAACCTCCACTGGTACTGGATAATTAGAACCTAATTGTTCAACCTGTTTTCCTTCATCAACGATAATGACCAACCGTTTGGAGGCATGGGCGATGATTTTCTCTCGGACTAACGCTCCGCCTGCCCCCTTGATGAGATCGAGGTTAGGATTGACTTCATCCGCGCCATCAATGGTCAAATCGATCACAGGGTGCTCCCCAAGTGTTGAGAGCGATATACCCTGCTGAACTGCAATATCTTCCGTCTGCTTTGAGGTCGGAATTCCGATAATATCGATGCCGCTCCGAACCTTTTCACCGAGTTTTAGCAGTCCGTAGTAAATTGTTGAACCTGTACCAAGCCCGACAATCATGCCGGACTCCACCTCCTCGGCAGCCTGTTCTGCTGCGAGTTGTTTGAGTTTTTCTGTGTCCATACTTTCTCCTGATACCTGCAAATAGGCAGGGATTCGTCCCGGTAAATCGGTTGGCTTTATGTAAAGAGAGTGCAAAGATACCCGGAACATCGTGCAACCGTCTTGGCTCAATTCACCAAACACCAGGGTCTAACACGATTGGTATTTGCCCCTGAGTTTTTTCGGAAAAACTCGGGGCTGTTACATGATTTCTTATATGAGCTAATCGGGATTGACAGTCGCTCAGTCGAACGGGTTGTCCGTGCTCGGTTTCTAATTTTAACACCTTACAGAATGGTTTTCTACTCAAATTGTTCCGTCCGCGTATAACGCAATACACATTATGATTCAATGACCTTCCAGATTGTTTCCCTCCAAGCGTTTTCCAAATCCCCTAATTACACGGTTGCCATATCATGGTAAATCTGCCATAATATCGGAAATCTACCATGGGGAAGATAGAATTTTGAATGAAGCGATGAAAAATGTGACTTGGATTAGGACCGCTCGTGGGCCAGTCCGAAGTTTCCCTAAAGCAATGAGCCAGGAACTGACGGACAACCCACCGGGTATTTAGCAGGGGGAGGGCACGCGGAGCGTGCCTGCTACTTTGGGCTGAGCTGTCGCTGCCCGATGAAGCGAGCGGTGAGAGGCATCTTCACCGAATTTGTAAGGGTGGTGCAGAGCCTGCCCTCGCTGAAATCAGCGTTTCGGTGTGGAGATATGAATATAGACCTACAGACCCTAGAACTATTGTTTACACTTCTCAACCGTCTCAACCGTAACGTCGAGATTCGCCACCGGCAAAAGATAAGGTTGGCCATCAGCGAGTCATTGCAGTTTAGGGTGTCTCAAGTTCCCCTCTTGCAAGGATAATCGCCAATGAATTTATACCTCCGTCTACTGAATTACGTGAAGCCTTATTGGAAAAGCACAGTTGTCTCGCTGATAGCCATGTTGGTTGTATCCATCGGCAATCTTGTCCCAACATGGATTAGCGGAAGGATTGTTATTGACGAGGTGATTGTACAGCGAGATATCAGCCGCTTGCACTGGATCGCGCTGCTGCTGCTTGGAATCTATTTCGTGAAGAGCATCGGGGTAATGTTGGCAGAATGGCTGTCCCACGAAATCGCTGAAAAGATTATTTACGATATGCGGACCCAGATTTATAGCCACTTGCAGAAACTGTCGTTCCGTTTTCACAAGGATAGCACTACCGGTGACCTGATGTCGCGCGTAGTGAATGACATCGACGCGATGCGGGATATGCTCGCTCATACGGTACATATCGTTACTGTGCAGGCGTTGACTTTTATCGGAATAGCGATTTTGCTATACAGCATCAACTTCAAAATGGCGTGCCTGACTATCCTACCGATTCTGATTTTGGGTCCCCTGATTGTTCACTTCGGTGTAAAGCTGCGGCTTATTTCCCGCGATGTGCGTGCAGAGCTCGCGGAGGTCAACGCTCGTTTGCAAGATAACCTTTCGGGCATCTTCGAGATCCAAGCTTTTGCCCGCGAGCCCTACGAAGAGAAGCGATTCACCGCCCGATGTGCCGATTACCGAAACGCAATTATTCGGGGGGTGCGTCTGTGGGCGCGCCTGAATCCTACCGTTCAATTTTTGCTTGGCGCGAGTTGGACAGCGATTCTGTGGTACGGCGGTTGGCAGATGATCAGCGGATCAAGCGATATGACAGTCGGGCAACTGTTTATTTTTCTTGGATTTCTGTGGCGATTGTTCATTCCGATTGAGATGGCAAGTCACGAGAATGAACGGTTGCAGAAGGCCCTGGCCGCCGGGGATCGGATGATGGAACTTTTAGATACAGCCCCTGAAATTAAAGATGTCCCGAACGCTTGGGCGGGTAAGGTTAAAGGGGAGCTCCTGTTTGAAAATGTTTCGTTCAAGTATACGGACGAGGCTGTTCTGACAGCCGTGGACCTCAAAATTCGACCGGGGGAGACAATCGCTTTCGTCGGTCCCAGTGGTGTCGGCAAAACTACCTTGGTCGGTCTTGTGCCGAGGTTCTACGATGCAACCGGCGGGCAGGTGAAGGTAGATGGTGTGAGTGTGGGAGATTGGCAAGTGCAGGCATTACGGCGTCAAATCGGTCTTGTGCCCCAAGAGACGTTCTTATTTAACGGAACAATCGGAGAGAATATCGCCTACGGCAAATTGAACGCAACACAAACGGAAATTGAAATGGCGGCGAAATCCGCCAACATCTACGACTTCATTATGGGTCTACCGGACCGCTTTGACAGCGTTGTTGGGGAGCGCGGCATGCGTCTCTCCGGTGGGCAAAAACAACGGGTCTCAATTGCGCGTGCCGTTCTGAAAGATCCGCCCATCCTCATCCTTGATGAAGCAACCTCTTCTGTCGATACAGAATCAGAACAGCTGATCCAGCAGAGTTTAATAAATCTACTGCACGGGCGTACCACGCTGATTATCGCCCATCGACTTGCGACCATCAGATTTGCAGATCGAATTGCTGTATTGGCTGACAATCGAATTGTCGAACTTGGCAGACACTTCGAGCTGCTGTCACAGGATGGACTATACGCGCGGCTTTACAAAGCGCAGTTTGGGGACAAGCCCTTGTAGTGTTGAAACCTTTGTATCCGATCTCGCTCATGTTGAGAAATCGTGCAACAGCTCCCGAGTTTCTCCGTAAATCTCGGGGGCTCTTCATGTTTTGCACTTTCTTTGTCCATGAGCCCCGATTTAAAACCTCACGGTAGAAACTATCTCTTACGTTTCACATTTTTCAATCGGTATAGCGTTGCTTACCGTTAAAGGAAATTCGGGGCCAGCTTGTGTGGGGCCAATCCGTGAACTGGTACGGTATATAGTGGTTTGCCATGACATGGCGTAGGGCACCGGGTTGTTTGATTGGACCTCCGCGATGAATCAAACGACCATGGAATAACACCGCATCGCCCTGATTAGCTATCACGGGAATCTCAGGGCGGTTGTTCTCCTCAAAGATTCTTTCGGTCTTCTTGTGGCGATACTCGTAATCCATCTTCCCGTTCTGATCCAATGTTTCCCAGTACGTCACCAGTTGCCCTTTATGGGAGCCGGGTTGCACATAGATGGTGCCATTGCCTTCGTTGACCTCTACCAAAGGCAGCCAAGCGGACATGCAGCCGGGGAGAGGACACTGGTCCTGGTGACGCCGTCCTTCAGAACCTTTGTAAAAATACATGGTTTGTATACCCTCAACTTCATCTTCAAAACAGTCTTCAAGCGGCTGACGCAGCCGTGAATCAATCAACAGTGTCAGTGCTTTCGGATCATACAAATGCTGATTGTGCGTACGTCCCCAATCGTTTGGTTCGCGGGGGGTGAAGCCTTCAAGTGTCTTTCGTCCCGAATGAAGCCCCATCATGTGCTCGACGAACACTTCACATTCCACCTTGGAAAAGACTGATTTAAGAATGGTATAGCCATCCCGCTCATACTGCGCTTTTTGTTCTAGAGTCAGACCTTTCATATTGCACTCCTTTTATATTTTATAGTGACAATTTTTCTATGCACCCTCATACAGCCACGCGATCGGACGGATGACAATCTTGCGGTAGCGGGGCCAGGAGGGTGGATCTGTGGACGCATCCAGCTGGGGACCGAAGTCGTAGAGCAGTACAACTTCCTCCCCGAAGAAATGCGCGTTCGGATACGACACATATATCATATCAGCTGGAAGTTCACCGAGTTCTTTTTCGCCGCGAACCATACAGATCTCGTCGTCGGGGTCAATGCGGTCGGATCTGTCCACCGGACCGCCAACTTCAAGTGTCTTGAAGTGCCCCCAGCTGCCGCCGTCATCTGTAGAGATGGCGAGCGATAAGCGAGATCGGCGAAAACCGCGACTCACTTCGTCAGCGTTCACCTGATTCCACACACAGAGCAGGTCTCCGGTGGTCGGAATGACGCGGAGTCGGCACGGTGAATATGAGCTAGCTAGCCCCGTTGGCTGCGGTAAGGACCAAGTGAGCCCTTCATCATTGCTGAAACTTTGGTACAGGCGTCCCAATGTTGTTCGGAACATCATTAGGAGTCTGCCATCGCGGAGTTGGACTGCGCCGGGCTCATCGCAGGGCCACATCCCGCCGAAACCGTCTTGGTGCCAGATTACGATGTCCTGAGGTCCACGTTTCCAGGTGTTGCCCTCGTCATCTGAGAAGTATACTTGGCTTGTATCAATCTCCGGACTATGAGCGTGGCCCTCTGTTTTGAAACGTTTCCCTTGGAAGATGCCGTAAGCACCGGCGTCCTTCAATTCCGGGAATGTACAGGGTGGACAGAACCGGGTGGGTAAAACTAAGCGCCCCGACCGGAGTTGAAAGAGTACGTCGTGATAGTTACTCGCAGTCTCGCCGGGTAGGTTGATTGTTGTTTCTTCTGACCATGACTCACCTTCGTTGCTGGAGGTGCGAAAACAGAGTGCATAGCCGGCTAATGTTCCACCGCTTGTACCGCTAAAGCGGCCATAGAGGAGCCCGAGCTTACTCGACTGCAAACGTACGAGGCAGGTTGGGGCACCTGTCCCAATGATTGGCTCGTCCCGGGTCTGAAGCGATTCACTCGCCGACCAAGTTCGTCCACGGTCATTAGAATAGCTAACATTCAGGCCCGACCAAACCATCATCCATCGTCCATCCTTTAGTTCGGCCATACCTTCGTGCGCTCCCGGGGCACGGCCTTCAAACATCTTAGAATCTGTCATTGTCCATGTCCCTTTCAAATGTTAAAAATATGATATGTTTTTTTCGCAATTGTGTGAGATAATATGAGGAGGCTCATAATTATTGTTTGAATCGCAGGTTAAACGGATGCAGCAGATTGCACGGATACAGATAGGGGCTCAGGCAGTAGATAGGGCAAGAGGCCGCACCGACGGGTTTGGGGGTTTAATGGTAGTTGGATGTTAGCCAAGCCATAGGCCATAACGGTTGTGGGGGTTACGGCACGGGCCGTGTGCCGCCTCCTTTATGAGCAACCCTCAGAGTGAGCACCCCTCAGATAATATAGGACAATATTATTGTATAATGTTTTAACTTTTGATTCAACAAGATTATCCCTAACAGCTAGGGGAATTGCATCTATTTAGGAGTTAGGCACTTGAGTTCGTCGTAACGCCATTCAACCGGCATCACAATAGGCGATGAATCGCAGAGCGACAAGGCTTTGAGGCTTAACGGTCTAATTCCTACACAATCTTTACATGCGATTACCCCGCCCGAATAAATAAAGGACAAACAGAGGCGATATGATTACCGAGCAAGAAATTCAACAGTTTTCAGAGATGGGAGCCGTGACAATTGATACGCCGCTGACGCAACAGCAGATCGCAGCGGCATCAGCCGTATTTGATCGTCTACTCCCGTTCAATGAACTGGAGGTAGGAGAAAAACCGCGCTACCGGGTCAGTACAACGTGTAGCTTCTACGAGCCGGAATTGTTAGATATTATCCAGCATCCATTTTTTGAAGCGGTAGCAAAGCGCGTTCTGCGAGCTGATGAAATACGCTTCTTTCAAACTGCCATCGTAACGACTTACCCATCACTAAGCACTCCCTTCAGTTTCGACCAACATGTGGATATTCAGTACTGCCTTTCGGATCTCGACGCCACTCCCAGACGCATGGTTTGCACCTATTTTCTGTGGATAGACGATGTGACGGAACAGCGAGCACCGTTGATGTATCGTCCCGGCAGCCATCGGCTGATAGCTAAATACAGAGAGAATCAACCGGAATTGAAAGGCAGCGTTCCACTCGTCGCAGGGGTTTCACTGGATGGGCTTCCTGCCCTTGATTACGCCGATGCAATTCCTGTGGTGGCACGAGCCGGACAAGCGAGTGTCTTGACCACTGGGATGGTGCACGGTGCATCAGTCAATGTGGATACTGCTCCTCGTAAGGCGATGGTTATTACCTTCACGGCGGCGGGCGTGGAGATTGGTTTGCCCCAGAATCAGGCGGATACTAAGCGAGATTATGACCGCGAATTGAAAAAGCGGCTTCGTCCTGACCGAGCACATATTGTCCCCGCTTGACAGTTGGGTGGAGGATAGGCACAACCAATACAAATACACAGCAAGGCTTTTTTGATGTAGCCTATGCTTTCACAGATGCTTAGTAAACTCAAAGGGAGGCCTGATGACAATGGCTGATCAGAAAACTTTGACAGTTGATATAGGTGGCAGTGGTATCAAAGCAATGGTTCTGGATGCAAAAGGAGATCCGATAGGTAGCCGGAGGCGCGTGTCAACACCACGGCCTGCTAAACCAGGTCCCGTTCTCAAAGCAATCATCAAGCTAGCCAAGAAACAGTCGGGCTTTGACCGCGTATCGGTCGGCTTTCCCGGTGTGATCCGTAAAGGTGTGACTGAAACAGCAGTGAACCTTCACAAGGATTGGATTGGGTTCAATTTGGAAGAAGCATTATCCACAAAACTGGACAAACCCGTGCGTGTCTTGAACGATGCTGATGTTCAGGGGTTCGGTGCAATTTCCGGCCGGGGTGTGGAATTGGTTGTCACACTAGGGACCGGCTTTGGATCTGCTCTGTTTCTGGACGGAAAACTGGTTCCCAACCTCGAAGCTGCACATCACTCATTTCGTGGTGGTAAGACCTACGAGGAGCATTTAGGAAATGCTGCGCTAGAAAAAGCCGGCAGAAAAAAATGGCAACGGCGTGTGATGCAAGCGATTGCTTCTCTTGAGCACCTATTTAACTACGATACCCTTTACATCGGTGGGGGCAATGCTCAGAAGATTACGTTTAACCTTCCTGCGAATGTCAAAATAGTGCCCAACGTTGCTGGTTTATTGGGTGGGCTCGCTTTGTGGAGGGACTAAAGTGGTACTGATGAAAAAACAATCTCTACCTTTCCACTGCAGAATCCTGAGGCATCATAGTTAGGCGGAGGACACAGATAGCAACGAACGCGCAATGAATTGCGCTACTACGAACAGGGCGATTAATATGAGAAGGAATCACATTGGCTAATCCGGCTAAGCGCAGAGCACACGGATGCCAAAAAACGCGCAATGAATTGCGATACTACGGACAGGGCGATTAATATGAGAAGGAATCACATTGGCTAATCCGGCTAAGCGCAGAGCACACGGATGCCAAAAAACGCGCAATGAATTGCGATACTACGAACAGGGGGATTGATCTGAGGAAGGCTCACATTGGCTAATCAGGCTAATCGCAGAGGAACGTGAGTTATTTCATCCTGAAAATCCTGATTCAGATGGCTTTGAACCCCGGAGATACTCACAGCATTGGGCTAGGGTACCAGGTTGAATGAGCTCGGCGTGTCGTGCAACATATTGGCAGTGAGAGAGGTACTCCTCAGATGGTTTCAATATTTCAAAATACCGATCGACCGTCTGGGGGAAGCGGAATTCGAGAGGAGAGGTCTCGAGAATGTTGGTCCAACACAAATTGTACAGATTTAACACCGCAGGAGAATGATAGAGAACCCCCAAGCTATTCGCTCAGTCTCACATTTCTTCAACTTACTTCAACTTACTTGCTTCTATCATTAAGTGGCGATTCAGGTTATTGATAACCGCTGTGAGATCTATTTGACAAACGTTAATAGATATGATATGATTAACTGACCTTATTGAACTGAAAACACCGACGTTTTGATTATTCCCCAGCTTAATAAAAGGCCTGAATTATTTGCATCAGGTTAGGAGGGTTTAATCGTCAATTTTCAATAATATAATTTTCAATAACTTCATTTCCGAATGAAACAGGAGGATAAAACCGATGACCTACGTCATCACCGAACCTTGCATCGATGTCAAGGATACTGCCTGTGTTGATGTTTGCCCTGTTGACTGCATTCATCCAACCTCAGACTCAGACGACTTTGAGAATCAAAACCAGCTGTTTATCGATCCAGTGGAGTGCATTGATTGCGGTGTGTGTGAGCCGGAATGTCCGGTCGAGGCAATTTTCATAGATGAAGATGTCCCCGAAGAATGGGAGCACTTCACCCAGTTAAACGCTGATTACTTTCAATAATAAAGCACTATAAAATTTAAAACGGGTAGCGATTGGAGTCGAATTTGAGTGCAAAGTTCCAATTGCTGCCCGTTTTTGGGATACCGTAAATAGTATAATGGTCCGGGGGTTGGTTGACGTTATAGATTCGCAGATGAAATAGGCACTTATGCTGTTTCAATAACGATTCTTAATTGGTTCTTTACAGTCATCTTAATATCGTAATTTCCGAATGAAACAGGAGGATAAAACCGATGACCTACGTCATCACCGAACCTTGCATCGATGTCAAGGATACTGCCTGTGTCGATGTTTGCCCCGTTGACTGCATTCATCCAACCTCAGACTCAGACGACTTTGAGAATCAAAACCAGCTTTTTATCGATCCAGTGGAGTGCATTGATTGCGGTGTGTGTGAGCCGGAATGTCCGGTCGAGGCGATTTTTATAGATGACGAGGTTCCCGAAGAATGGGAGCGTTTTATCCAGTTAAACGCTGACTACTTCCAATAATAGCATATTACCAAATGTCGAGGCGTGAGCCTGTGTTTTGGCAAAAGCCTCAATCTTAAGGTGTCTACCACCCTGCTAGTCCCTACAGATATCGCGAAGTCGCCTGTAAATGACACCTCAACCGACCCAGATTCAACGCCTCTCAGACGGAATAAGTGTTCAATGGAACGATGGACGCCAAGGGTTGTATTCCTATCAACTGCTGCGTCAAAAGTGCCCATGTGCACGGTGCCAATCAGAGAAATCAGATAAAAACCCGCTACGCTTGTTACCCGCTTCGTTGACAAAAGACCTTACAATCGTTGATATACAGCTTGTTGGTCGTTACGCGATTCGATTGATCTGGAGCGACGGACACAAAACAGGCATCTATACATTTGAATTTCTTCGCTCGCTCCAACCCAGTCCAACAGAAACTGTGCGCGGTTGATAAATCATTTTGATCAATCGGCTCTCTCTCCTACTTTTTCTTTATGGGTAGTTTGTCAATCGTTTCCGGTTATGATTACTCCACCTGCCCTTCCGATGGAAATACCTTAAAATCGCAGATAGCGTGTCGAAAGACAAGGATTTTTGATTCGTTCTCTAAAATCATCTTAATTTCGTACCTGCTAACCCAATCCACCAATCCACGGAAAACTTCTCCTTCCAGCATCGTGACTTCAATTGTGTGTCGAGCCCGCCGCGCTCGTACGATCGCTCGCGTATTGATACTATAGCGTTTTCTGCGTTGTATTATGGGTTTTAAATTTTGGGTTCTAATATCTTCGTTATAGTGGATAATTGACTGTATATCCGTAGCCACCTCCGCTTTGTAACAGTATTTGACATCGGTTTTCGGTAGTTCTTGTTTTTCTGTTTCTCCTTGTAAAACGAATTCATATTTGGTGAATTCGGTAACTGTCGCGGGGAGCAGTGTATGGTTATATAATCCAAAAAACATGGGTGTTTGAAGACGTATCTGCTTCTGTATGTAGGAATCGCCAAAGGTTGGTTTTTCATCAAGGGTGGAGCCTGATTTCGGTTTGGGAGTGTGCGGAGGAGAAGGTTTCTGATTTCGGGGGACCTCAGTCGGCTCAGACGTTGCTATTTTAAGACTTGAAGCCTCTGTCTGCTGTTTGGGTTTTTGTGGGGCGGAGGCGGCAGCCCGTGTGGGTCGGGTAGGTCTTTGAGACGGACTGAACACCCTCTCCCCAGAACTATCTCTCGGCTGCTGAGGTGGAGTATAGTCGCGAGGTATCACTACTTTTCCTTGTCTCAATCGTTTCCGATCAAGTGGGGTCAGCAGGATTTTCACGTTTTGGGCAACGGGCCCCTTATTGCCTACAACCACCTCATAGCTAACACGCTGTCCTACGTGGATTTCGTCGTATCCACGCTGAATCGCAGATACATGCAGAAAAACATCCCCTTCACCGGTATCTTGAGCGATGAACCCATATCCTTTGTCTGAGTTGTAATATTTGATTCGTCCTGTTAACATCATATTCTCTCCGTTGGGTTAAAAATTTCCTATTGGAATGCAAGTAGTTTAGTAATAGCATTGAAGATCCCTGTCTTGGACAGGGGCAACGTATTTTGCCAAGTCCCGCAGGGAAATGACAGTACAGTCATTGTCGTGAAGATAATCCATGTAGGTTTCAAATGCTTCTGGCTCGGTATTGACCCAAGGGTGCTCCAAGGCAGGTACGCCGTGGAAGGTCAAGACAGCAATCTGTCCATCTCTTGCTCCCTCAAGTGCCCAGACCAAATCATCAAACGTCCAGCGTGGTCCTGAGGCCCCTGTCGTCGGGATGAGCAGCGGATGATGTTTCGATGGGTTGTATGCGGCCCCTCTGCCTCCCTCGGAATCGTAAGGAAACTCAGGTGCAATGCCGCGTCGCGCAAAGAGGAAGCCTCTCTCGGTTAGGACTTTCACAGCATCAGGTCCGTTAGAATACCCTGGATAACAGAATGTCTCAGGTACAGGGATGCCGTGCTCCTTGCACCGTAGATCGATGTGTTGTAGGTCCGCGAACAGTTCTTCGCTTGATTGGTTATTCACATTTTTGTGATGGCGCGTGTGGTTGCCGATTTCAAAACCGGCTTCGTGCAGCTCCTTAACCTCTTCCCATGTCACATAGTGTGCCTTGTTTTTAAGAAAGTTGAGTCCCTCTGTGATAAAAAAGGTTGCGCCGAAGCCATAACGTTTCAGTAACGGTGCAACATAGGTGGCGTCCGACTTGTTGCCATCATCGAAGGTTAATACAACCAATCGATCGGGGATAGGGTGGAGGCCTTGGGAGGTGGATATATCCTTTTCGTTATCGTGAACACGCGATCTGTTCATCATAAGTTTCCTCTCGGTGTGATTCATTAGCTGGTTTCTAAGAACTCCCAAAGCTGATCAAATTGCGCCCCTGTAATGGGCTGATGCCGTAGGATGGTGTTGATATCCTTTCTCTCCATGTAACTCGGCGCAAATTCTAGTCCCACACGAAGTTCCTCGCGGCTTATTCCTACCTCTCTTGGTCGTCGGCGCACCTTGCATCGATCTAGCCGATCCGTCAGAATTTCAGGTTGTTCGTCACATTGCCAAGCGATGATGATTGCGCTGAATGCGACCATCTCTCCGTGGATGTAGCTCGTGTTATGCTTCTCTTCTAGGGCGAGCCAGAAGGGGTGGTCTCCGCTCTCCGCCTCTGGTCGTTGAATCCATCGGGCGTCACGTTCTTGCACACTTTTCATAATATGCTGTACACTTTTCCCCGTTAACTTTCCGTTCGTATCGAGGGTCGCTTCAAATTCTCGCGTGATTTCTTCGTGGTGATTGAGGGCTTCAGTAATCACTGCTTCGTCGCAGGGCGGTACCAAACCGTTCTTGGAACGCCAACGCCATTCTGCGGGTGCCGCATAACCACACAGTATATCACCGAGCCCCGCGGTATTCAGATAGTAGGGAGCTTCGAGAATCAGGTCGTCATCCACCAAAACATGGTCGCAGTCCACCCATGGCCAATCGTCCAGAGCTCCGACGATTTTTCGTCCGTCCCACTTTGCCACAACCCCATGGATAATCGCTCCCGTGGATATAATCGTCGGCACCATGATAAGCGGCAGGTCTTTATCCAACGCGACAAACTTTGAAACATCGAGTGCCCGTCCACCGCCGATCCCAACGACCAACTCTGTATGATTGGGCAAACTTTCGCTTATCTCTTTTTGGTGTTTAGAATCTAGCCACATTGCATAGGCTACCCCTGCGGGTGGTTGGGACAGATAGGATTGTGCCGTTCTGTACGCAGTCGGTGTGGACACCATTAAGTAAGGGGGCCACCCGGAACTTTCCTTTTTGAGCAGTTCCGAACCGTATCGAATGTCGTATTCTGCTGCCGGCTTCATCTGACTCGCCTGGGACCAGCCGCGCCCTGCTTTATTCATATATTCTGCCTCTCATTCCGGTGTTCTAGTGCTATAATTATGTATCTGATACGTTCTCTGTTTTGGATTTTAACGACTATTCTTTCATTTTGGCCCCTGTATTGAAGCCATTCCTCGACTAGTGTGCTTACACTGGTCTGGCATGACTGTGTGGAAATGAGGAGACAGATAAACCACGGGTGTTGCTTCACAAGTGAAGTTAAGGGACAACACAGGTGTCCCGCCCCGAAAAATGATGTAAACAACAGGTGTATTTTATCAGTGGTGAGTGTACTCGTCAAGAAAAACATATTCTTCACGCCTACACATCTCAAATTTCCCCTTGATACTCCCGCTCAAGGATATTGGTGAAATCGAGCACCCGAAGCTACTGTACTCGAAGTCGACACGTTTCACACCGCCATCTACCAACAGATAGTTCTGAGGAACAATATCCACCAGAAAATGGTTCAGCATTTGAAAGAATCTCCTTCAATTCAGACAGTTCGCTCTCAACAGCGATAGATTCTGGTTGTCCAACTATAGTAAATTTAAGAAATAAATAGACTATTTTTCCAAGGTATGCTATCCTGTTAAGATTATGGCACATTCAGCAGATTTACGCGCACGCGTCCTTTAATTGATAGAAAAGGGTGGCAGTCAAACAGAAGGCGCGAAACACTAGAGTAACGACTTCAGAAGGATAGAGATTGGCTTGTGTATGTTTTTGGTTTTTGTCGTGTTTTGTCAGTTTATCATCTACCCGGCAGAACAATTGATAAAATCTATGAGGGTCATGAGTTTGGCTTCCCTCCCGTTAATCGAAAGTTATTTGATAGGTGCTCATAAAGGGGTAGGCACGATCCGTGTGCCGTAAACCACATAACCGTTATCGCCTATGGCTTGGCTAACCCCTCTAAACTCGCACGCCGAATGGGGAAAAACAAAATATCTCCATCCCCATAGGTAGGGCATCTTGCCTCATCTACTGCCTGAGCCCCCTATCTGTATCCGTGCAATCTGCGCCATCTGCTGAATCCGCGCTTCAGACAATATTGATGAGCACCCCTCAAATATGTGGAGTGGATGTTGAACTTCCTTCTTTGAAGAAAAGAACCCTTGGAGACAACAGAATTCGGATATATTGACGTAAGGGATAAAGTCACTGTTTAACCAAAAAGGAATGTCATGCCTAAAATTATCGTTGCCAATTACTTCCAAGAAACCAATTCGTTCCACCCCAATCCTACCACGTATGAGGATTTTAGTGTCCACTTCGGCCGGGATTTATTTGATGCCGGTCGTGCGGATATCAACGGTGCGCTGAATATTTTTTCTCAACGGTCCGGCTTGGAAGTTGTGCCGACTTATGGAGCTAGTATGGGTGCGGGTGGCACAATCACTCACGAATGTTTTGAGCGAATCACTGGAGAGTGCTTGGAAACGATTGAGAAAAACAGTACTGGCGCAGACGCGCTGTTTTTCGCTATGCACGGGGCAATGGCCGCCGAAGTAGAGAAGGACCCAGAGGGCTATATCCTTCAAGAAACCCGTAAAATCTTGGGACCGGATGTCCCCATCGTCATTTCTCTTGACATGCACGGCACTGTCACTCGACGCATGTTGGGGCTTATTGACGGTGCCGCCATTCTGCACACCTATCCGCACATTGACTGGTATCAGTTGGGCGAACGGACAGCCACAATGCTACTGAGTATCCTTGACGGTGCGAAGCCGATTATCGGCAGTGTGTATACACCCACCATGGTACGCGGTGACGAACTCAAGACCGCGACCGGCGTACATGGCACATTTATCCGGCACCTTGAACGGCTCGAAGAACGGGACGATGTCTTGGCAGCGGGCATCATGCTGGGGCACCCACCTACGGACTGCCCGGAGCAGGGATCTCGAATCATTGTTGTCACCGATAATAACAGGAAATTGGCTGAACGGGAAGCGATGCGAATCGGTCAGAACTTTTGGGATATGCGCGAACGGATGCAGTGTGTCCTGTACAGTGTGGAGCAGGCGATCGAAAATGCGAAGAAAGCGGACGGAGCGGTTGTCTTTTCAGACGCTGCTGATGCCACAAGCTCTGGGGCACCGGGAACCAGCAATGCGATCTTAAAAGGGTTTTTGGAGAGCGACTACACGGGCCGGGTGCTTTTTCCTATCCGAGATGAACCGGCGGTTGAGAAAGCTATGGAGGCGGGTTTAGGTAGTAGCATCGCTGTACCGCTCGGCGGCACGAGAGACCCCCGTTTTACCCCGATAGATGTAGAGGTCACAGTGGAAGCCCTCGCTATAAGAGACAGTGTACCTATAGCCGTTCTTAGGACAGGCAACATCTCTATCGTTGCCGCTCCCCAAGGCGGCATACTGTGTGATCGGTGGCTGTATCCCGCTGTTGGTCAGGATCCAAAGACGTTTGATGTTATTATCCAGAAGCTGCCGCATACACCCTATGAATTCTATGACGAGTGGGCTGTCCGCAACATGACTATTGATGTCCCGGGCGCAGCAAGTCCCAATATTAAGACGTTGGGTCACAAATTCGTTCGGCGACCGATTTACCCACTTGATGAAGATATGTCCTATACCCCACAAGTAGAGGTATTCGACTAGTGCATCGTGGTAAAAGAGATAGGACTTACGCCGTTGTCCCCTCGGAGTTAATACCATAAAAGGGAGTGCAATGGTCATAGTGGGTTGAGCCATGACTCGTGCGCTAGAGTCATGGTATACTCGGTGATTCATCGCCGGTGAACAGACCTCTTAACACCCGAGGAATCGGGCGGCGACAGTTCATCCCAAAGTAGTAAGCAGTAATCTTTGTGCAGCACGCGGAGTATGCCTACTATCTTAAAGAGGCGCGATAGATTGTGTTATGACAAACTCAACTGCGTAACTCCTAAGAGATTTGAATATTTAATTTTTTTCTTATTCTGTCATCAGTTCATGGTATAATTTCAATTCCAATTATGTCTCGGATTACTTCAATAGGGGAGGGACTATAAATGGTAGACGATAGCAGAGAAGAGCACCGAATGATGATTTTTGGCAATGACAGCGATCCCATCCAAGAACACTTAATTCGAGAAGACGGTTTAGGCAAAGGAAGTTCCACACACAACGGGATTTTAGAGCGAAAAATACATGCCGAATCCTATACAGTCACCCTGTATGCGTTATTGAAAGATTACGGTCTCATCCCTGTTTTTCGGATTAAGCCAAGGATACGATTTCGCCGATTTAACTATGATAACCAAGCTTCAAGTGCGCCCCTCCGTTACAACTTAAGTGACATCGTCGATTTTGCCGAAGTCAAACGCGGTATCGAATCAACTGAAAACGTAGATAATACGATTCAAGAAGAAGTTTTCGGAGATGCTCCCACCCTCAAAGGCGTGTCAGATGACCCGGCATTACAACTAGTCTCTCAACGCGATCTGTTTTTACGGAATCCCCCTTTTAAGACCAAAACCAAGGTTTTTGGTGGCGAGAGTGATAATATACAGGGGATTCCAATCGGAAAATTCCTCGACGCCCTAAACTATCCTGCACAAACTCGATCCATCTTTGAAGCCTTTCCCCAAGGTTCAGCGTTCGCCACGGATCTCCTAGAGGCGTTAGAACCGTTCAATCAGTTGGAATTTCAGTTTGGCATCTATTCACGATATGAAAGGCGAGACTGTGTGCTAGCAAGTGATATTTCCAAAGCGGCGGCAGGGTACCGCACCACTTTTGATCCGTGGACGGTATTGGGATATATCCACTCGAATGGTCAGATGCAACAACTCCAAATCCTTGCCCATGAAAGAGGCACACGCTGGGAACATAAAATTATGATTGAGGATATGGACGCCCCTACGCTTGATCTGATCTCTCAAAAGATACGCATGTTACGACAGGATAACCTCATCGGTCGAGTCCTGTCCAAAAGTCAGACCGGTTTAACCCTCTTAGCAAACACGCAGGAAACGCGAATCAATGCAACAAATGACCTGTTTGTAGACTACGATCTAAAAGTGGAAACGTCCATTCCAAAAGACCGTTATGCAGACATTGAATGCCGCAGGGAATTGCGGCGTGTTTTTAACTCAAATGGTCAATACCAGCTTCATCCTCTCAATAAGGATATTGTTGAAAGACATCTTAACCTTGCAAAAGGCCTCAACAGCGGTGTGGTGTATACTTTGGATAACGTTTATCTGATGCAGGGACCAGTTCCGCAAAGGGTCAAAGAGGCGGATCTGCTCATCACAAGAGCCCCGGTTCGTGAACGGGTCGTTATGCGGTCGGCGCAGGAATTGAGGGAGCGCATGCCAACACATGGATTTGAGAAATGCTGGAATGAGTCCATTGATGAGGCGGGATATACAATTATCAACAAAGCAAGTGGCAGATGCTATACCGTCAGTTACGGTAGGAGGAAAACCGGCAATATCCTTGAGGACAGGGTGACAAGACAACCCTCGGAATATTATCTCTCAATCAAATATATGGGAATTGCACCTGAACGTTACGGAGATTTTATCTCTAAGACCTCTAGGGGCACAGCGAGGCAGAGGAGCATCCCGCCGCGCACCCTGTTTAACATGATGGTCACAAGGGAGGATAAAGTCATCCGGGAAATGAAGAATCTGATGATGTATCTAAAAAATAAGGGATTAATTTAAGACGATTCTAACCTATCGTCAGGGACTCAGATCACTGAACAAATAGGAGTGAACAATCGATGATTGAGATTCGTGGCACTGGTCACATCTACCGCAACCCTCAGCCCCATCTTCGTGCCCGACATGCGTGGCACCCGACATTGGTGGTCATCAGCCGAAACGAATTAATTGCCGCGTTTGACATTGGTGAAGCAGTCGAGAGTTTGGATTACCGTACTTATATCAGCCGCAGCTATGATGGTGGCCAGACTTGGGACGCGCCTTCGCCGATGTTCCTTGATTATTTTCTCCGGCATCCGACACGGCGCACGACGCACATCGCGCGCCCCAGACTAATGTCAGATGGCAAACTAGTTGCACTCACCGCCCTCTTTTATCGAGACAATCCCGAACAAGGCATATGGAATCCGGACACGATGGGCTTAGTTGAGATGAATTTGATGCTAGCGCAGAGCCCAGATGACGGCTGGACATGGCAACAACTCCAGTACATTGCACCGCCTCTGGTAGGGCAACCCTTTGAAGTCTGTCACACCATTGTTGAATTAGCGAACGGTCAATGGCTGGCTCCGCTGTCGTGCCTGCGGTGTTGGGACGGTGGGGCCCCCAATGGCTTGAAGGCTATTGCAATGGTTTCTGCCGACCAGGGCAGGACCTGGCCAACGTATATTGACATCCTCGATGACTCCGCCAACGGCATTGTCCATTTTGAGCAGTCGGTTGTACAATTGGCAGATGAACGTTTACTCGCCGTTGGTTGGGCATTCGATGAGCGTAGCGGTAAGACTAAAGCAGTCAACTACGCTGTCAGTCACGATGGCAAGGCGTTTTCGACTCCACCGCGTCCGACAGGCTTGAGCGGAGAGACCAGTAAACTTTTGGCGTTGCCGGATGGGCGCGTTGTTTGTGTTTATCGTGGCATTGACCCACCCGGTTTGTGTGGCACCATCGTCCATCTTGACGGAGAGGGATGGCAGCACGATGAACCACAGGTTTTGTGGCAGGGAGACAGACTCACGAGAATGTTCGGGGAGGCGACTGCTACGGAAGAACTGCGCTCGCTGAAGCTCGGCTGTCCTAACCTCGCGCTACTGCCTAATGGCGAGGTGTTGGTTGCGTTTTGGTGCTATGAGGATGAGGTCTACAACATCCGCTGGATACGCCTTGCGGTCAGTTGAGGTTGACAGAGTGTGCTATTATTCCTACTCTAATAGGACTTACGCATTTCAAGGAACAAGGATTGTTGTTCCCTCCACATTCCTTATGGAACCTCTGCTGTAGTTGTCCGATTCATCGGGCATTGGGCACGGTGTTGAGCGGCGATTTATCGCCGCTCGACACGGATTTGAGCGTTCAACAGCGTCAGTCCTAATGTTTTTGTTCACGTCTAAGACAGATGCTCTTGGCACCATATTTGATCCTCTCGGTACAATCAATCCAGTCGAACCTGACCTTATTTCCGTTGTCACTGAAGGTGAGGGTAATCTTCTCTTTATCCTCAGGTCTATATGTGGCTACCAATGTTAGCGTGTTTCCACAGATGCTATACCCTGCTTTCTTCACTAGTTCGGGAGGGTACATTAGAGCGTATACTCCTCTATTATCAAAACAGTATCTTTCATTTGAAGGACCAATCCAAGTGCCAACAATTTGATTCATTAGTATCTCCTTTCAGGTTATCGTTTTTACGTTGATTAAAGTAACTTTAATATCCTTGAGTTCGCCAAGAGTATATTATCCCGTCAGGTCTGACATAAAACGTTCGATAAGGCATTGCATTTTGCTCTCCTTCCTTTCTTGTTTGGGTGGATATGGACATCCAACCGTTTACCCACTCTTAACACTGCGAAGCCAAGATGATAAAGAGGACTCCTACGATTATGATAATAATCCAAGTGCAGCCATCTTCCCTTTCTTAACATGAACCATGCTGCTCATGAAAAGGAGCGTCCACCGGCATATATGCCCTCAACAATTGCCTGATCCGTCCACATCTCCTGTGGTGTGATGAGCGGTGACTTTTTGCCAAGTGCACAGTCGATAAAATGAAGTGCTTCGGTGCGGGTTCGTACCCTAGGGTTATCTTGGAATGTGCCGGCGATACCGGGGGCTACTTCCTCAGTCACATCTACATAATCCCCATCTTGCCACGTCAACAACCGAAACGGCGTCAGCGAAGCGTAGCCCTCCGTCCCCCACACATCAACGCCGGTATCCCCGATTTGCGGGGGTGCCAGCCACATACTCTCAACCGACAATGTAACATCCTGGGCAAAACTGACATAGCCTGTTACCAGATCCTCTACATCGTAGGTATCTCGGACCGCTTCCAAATCCGGGGGCAGCGTGGAGAGGTCGGCAAAACGTGCACTCGCTCGACCTTCTACAGACAGGAGAGGGGGACAACCGAGGAACCAAACGCCCAGATCCAGTGTATGCACCCCGGTGCTGGCGAGTGAGCCACCCCCGGACTGGGCCTTGATGTAGTGTGGTCCCCAGACTGGTACGCTGCCCGCGTGTATCCAAGTGCGTGCGAAGCGGGGCGTTCCCAATCCGCCGCTACGGATGAAGCTGTGCACGGCCTGTGCGTCCTTACGGAAACGGAAATTATAACCAACCATCAACATCCTGTCCGCCTGCTTTGCTGCTTGAAGCATCGTTTCCGCCTCAACCAGTGAGGGGGCCATCGGCTTGGCTGCTAATACATGGGCACCGCTGTTAAGTGCGGCAATCGTCACGGTCGGGCGGACATCCGCCATCGTTCCAACCATGACAACATCAAGGGATTCTTGGTCAAACATTTCCTGATAGTGCGTATAGATTGCTGCGCGCGGCCTCTGTGGGTGTTCCTCAAACAGTTCGCGAGCGACTATTTCAGCGCGTTCCGCATCAACATCGCACACTGCAGTTAAATAGGCGTCTGGGTGATCAACCACATTGTTTGAGTATGCGTGGCGTCCAAAAGAGCCGCAGCCGACGACACCAACGCGCAATAGACGAGAAGCGTTATTCATGTTGCCTCCTAGTTACCTGAGAATTTAGAACTTTCCATTAAAATCAGGGCCGGTAGCAGGTAATCAGCGGTATAAGATTCAGTATGTGATGTTGTCATGCTTTACAAAGAGTGAGCCCTACTGTGTTAGTGGTTTGATTCATCTTCTTATCTTTTCCCGTACTTTACCCCCTCAGGCCCCCCGCAAGCAGAGGGAGGCGCAAGGCCCGATGCCGTTGCCCTCCCAAGGGAATGCTTACCGCATCGGGAATTCACGGTTTCATCGGGAGAAGAACGAAGAAACGCCCCTTTCCCTGACGAAGGGGAAGGTGGGAAGCCAGTCCTGTCGCTTTCTCGTGTTCTAATTTTCTCATTTTCTTTTCTTTGCGTTCCCCTTCCCCTGCTTGCGGGGGCCTGAGGGGGGGCGTCTTTGCGTTTTATTAAAAGCCGGTAACGACTTATCCCCTTTTCTTTTAAGGTAAGTAAATTTCGTAGTGCATTACCTAGGGAACCTCCACCCCTAGTGATGTCGCTGTTTCAGTGACAGACTGCCAAATATCATCAGCAATAGGGATGCCATCGCGTTGGCGGCTGGCGCGTGTCCGAACTTCTGGATCGCCGGGCATAAGCACCTCATCGAAGCCGGGGGCCGGTGGAACCCCTCTGACTCGATGCCCCATTTCATCAGCTCGGTTCGCATAATCCGAGAAGGGCTGGAACAGGTCCGCTTTGAAGGCAATCATTGTTACGCCTTGGTGCCGCATAATCGGGCCACCATGCTTTGGGTCAACAAAGGCATCCGCTCCTGTGAAGATTCGCCCAAGGAACTCTGTCGCCATCATCAAGGCATAACCTTTGTGGCCACCAAACGGGACATGCCCGCCTCCATTAACGAAATCGTTCGCATCCGTGCTGGGATTTCCATCTTTATCGACAATACAGTTGGATGGTAACGGCTCCCCTCTGCGCTGGGCGTTGAGAACTTTGACGCCGGAAACTGCTGCTGTTGCAAAGTCGAACATCATTTGGGGTGCATCGCCGGACGGGAAACCCATTGCTAATGGATTAGTATGGAGAACCCGTTCCCTGCCACCATAGGGAACGGTTGCCGGCTCTTCTTCAGAGTATCCCCCCGCCCAGACCATAGCGATTAGCCTTTCAGATGCAGCCATCTCCACATAGTGCCCTAGTCTTCCGATATGGTCTGCTTGAACGAGCCCAACCACGGCGATGTCATTCTCTTTCGCCTTTGTTATGGCGACTTGTATCGCATATTTGGCAGCGACTTGACCGAAGGTCCAATTCCCTGTAACTTGGGCACTTGTGGCGGTTTCGTTTAGGATTTCAGGGTGGGCAGTCGCCACAATCTCACCGGATTTAGCGGAATCCACATAGCGCGGCAAATGCCAGATGCCATGTGTGTCAACACCACTGAGATTTGCTAAAACCAAATGTTCCGCCACGTCCTCCGCATTTTGTTCGTCGGCACCTGCGGCGAATAGAGCGTTCTTGACCAATTCATGAAGTTCGTCTGCTGTCTTGATTATCATTGGGTCCTCCTGCATCGTACTATTTGGGCTTCCAGATACACCCATTTTGTGGGACAGGTTGAAACGCGCTCCACAAATATTATAATGCACGCTGCCACTGAGCGTTCTGTTAGGGTAACTTCTAAACGATTGAATCTCAATGGGTTCATCCGTTCATAGGACTTACGCAGTTCCCCTCTCGGTGCCTTGGCGGTCAAGATTCATATCTCAACAAAACACCCGGACTCTCGCTCAATAATCCGGACGGATTGAGCCAATCGTGTGGCGCAACAGTCGTGGTATCCTCGGCGATGAATCGGGCAGAGACAGTTAATCCGATAGTAGCAGGCACGCTCCGCCGTGCCGTACCTCCTACCCCCCCGCAAGCGGAGGGAAGGGGGTAGGGCATACGCCATATGCCGACTACTGGCGGGCGATTTATTGTCTATCGGGACGTGGGTTGAATGTCATACAAACTGAAGTGCGTAACTCCTAAGTTCATCGGCTGATTAGAAGAAAGAGAACGCAGATCTGTGTTCCCTACGAATTAACCCCGCCGAATCGGTGGGGTTGGGCAAGATGCCCGGCCTACGGGTATGTGTGCGGATTACAGCAACTCCGTCCCGATGGATTGGGATTCAATGCAATATGCCTATTACTAGTCGCTTGGGTTACTATAGGCTATACAAGGTTCCGTACTTTGAGCGTAGGTAGTGGATATACGGTTCAATGCGTAATGGCCCTCCGGTAACACGCTCAATGAGTTCAGGCGCAGTGTATTTACTACCCTGCTGATAGATATTTTCCTTAAGCCAATTGTGTAGGGTGCCAAATTCCCCCGTCTCAATCTCCCTCGTAATTTCAGGGTGTGCTTCTAAAGCGGTCGCGAAGAACTGCGCCCCCAGAATGTTGCCCAACGTATAGCCCTGAAAACCACCGCCAATTGTGCCCCCATACCAATGGACATCCTGCAGCACCCCATCTCGGTCATCCGGCGGAACAATGCCAAAATCCGCTTGAAATCGCTCATGCCATGCTTCGGGGAGATCTTTCACACCAAGCTTTCCCTCAAGAAGATCGAGCTCGAAATCAAATCGAAGCATAACATGGAGGTTATAAGTCACCTCGTCGGCATCTGTGCGGATAAGTGATCGTTCCACTTTGTTAATCGCACGGTAAAAGGTATCTATCGGCACACGCCCCAGCTGGTTCGGAAAGGTTGATTGGAGTTTAGGATAGAAAAAGTTCCAGAAACCCCGACTTCGTCCAACGACGTTTTCCCAGAGCCGCGATTGGCTCTCATGAACCCCTGATGACGCTCCACCGTCGAGAGGAAGCCCTTCAAAGTCTGTGGAGGTGCCCTGTTCATACAGTGCATGTCCTGCCTCATGCGTCATGCTGAACAGCCCTTCGCTCAAATCATTTTCTTTGGTACGGATGGTGATTCGGACATCGCCAATCGAGAATTTTGTCATAAAGGGATGGTGGGTTTTGTCGCGGCGTCCACGCTCAAAGTCATAGCCGAAGCGTTTGATGACATCGTCGGCGAATTCAAGTTGCTGCGCCTCCGGGAAGGTTTGGCGTAGACACCTGTCGTCAGCGGTCGGTTGGGCGGTGATGGCACCTATAATCGGCACGAGCTGTTCGCGGAGTTTGGAAAAAAGTGGACGAATGATCGAAGCTTTCATGCCTTGGTCGGCAAAGTCAATCAGGGGATCAGCAATGTGCTCATAGCTGGGAAAGAAATCGGCGAGTTGTCGGCTCAGGTCTAGCGTTTTTTCGAGGTAAGGTTGCATAGTAGCGAAGTCGTTTTCTGGTCGCGCTTTTGTCCAGACCTGATACGATTCGGCTGCGTGGTTCTGGAGTTCTGCCATGAACGCAGGGGGTACTTTTGTGGCTTTCTCGTATTCACGTCGTGTGACACGAATCAAGCTGGCATCGTCGGAGTCGTATGGTAAACTCTCTTCGTGAGATTGTAAATTATTAAGGAGTTTTCCAATTTTTGGATCGGTAAATTTTTCGTGTGCGAGGCGACTTAGCGTTGCCAGTTGACGTCCCCGTGCAGCTGCACCGCCCGGCGGCATGTAGGTGGTCTGGTCCCAGTGGAGGATCGAAGCTGCTGCCCCTAAATCGTTAACCTCCATTAAGAGTGTTTTGAGCTCTTGAAGTTTGGATTGCAAATGTGCCCCTTTCTAAAATCGCGAGTATCAGTAGGTATGTTAAGCGAATTAAAAAAAATTTAACTATGAGTTAATTGGAAATCTCCTCAAAAGGCAATCACAGTTTTTTAAGAACCTCGAACTGACGGTGCGCGATGATGTACAACTTACCCTTCTCTTTTAACTTAAAACAGTGAACAGGTTTATCAGTGTCAAGCAGTGCACGCCAAGATTTTCCTTCTAAAGCGAGAAGTAAACGGATAGTTGACATTCTTATCTACGTACATTATAACCGATAATCACACGGAAGTCAAGCACTTTTATCAGCGTTTTTTAATAGACAATCTACTAGAAATGTGTTATCCTTTATCAACTCCCCTGAAAGGTGGTGATACAATGCAACTCAAGGACAACTTGACACGGCAGATGTTTGTCAATTTTACCGACAAAGACGCTAAAAAAATAGAAGATGCAGCAAGGCGTCTTAAAGTCAGCCGTGCCGAAATCATTCGCACCTGTGTACTGAGTGACCTGCCCAAGTTAATAGAGCGTGAAACCAAACGGAGAAACTACAGGAAAGTCAACATCGAAAATTAGACGCAAACCTAAGCCCCACTTGGCTTTTCAACACAGAGAAAAGAAAGGAAACTCAACAAATGGACTTTGCAGGCTGGAGCCCAAGCCACCTGATATTGGTGGTATTCGCTATCATTGCGTTCATTGGGCATGTAGCGATTATGTTCTACCGCATTGGGCAGAACGATAAGAAGATAGAAAAACATAGTGAGACGCTCTTTCACGCGTTTGAACGCCTCGAAGATCGGATGGACAAACGATTATCGGGTATGCAAGCCGAAACCAATCAACGGCTATCGGATATGCAAGCTGAAACCAATCAACGGCTATCGGATATGCAAGCCGAAACCAATCAACGGCTATCGGATATGCAAGCCGAAACCAATCAACGGCTATCGGATATGCAAGCCGAAATCAGGGATGTCCGATTAGAACTCAGCAAACTCAACCAGAACCACATCGACCACTTAACACAACATGAGTCATGAGGATTTACAACCATGACCGAACACCAAGAGCCTGTGATAGTTGATATTGGCTTCAAACCGAATCGACGAGGATTTACAACCTTCGCCAAGATCTATAACATTCTCTAGAAGCCAGTTTCGATAGAAGGAAGGATTTATCAGGTCAACTGTGAGGGTCTTGTCGCCGTAAGGCTTCAAGTCGTCTAACAGACATAAGGGGTATCCAAGGCAGATTGTGAGCCATACGGCTGCAAAGCCAAAGAGCCCCCCAGTTTCATTTTATCGGGATTGATTGTTATGGCGAACCATCAGGCGGTTGATCATCGCGACGCGTATGACCTCTTGGCGCATCACGGGAAGGGGCCCCCCGACGCTCCTGCTCAAATCGACGAGCAGCCTCAGGGTCAGACTCTCGCAAACGACGCAGCCCCTCCTCCGTGCCATACAGGTCTATCAACTGTTGCCCCTTACGAAAACGCGCCGGCGATAACCCTTCGCCCAGTTCCGATTCAATCCTTTCTGGTGCCAACTGCTTCTCCAGGTCTGCCACGCTGGGGGGGAAATTAGGCTTTTCAAATTGAGGGAGTTCTGTATCGGAAGGTGGTAAGTCATCAGGAAACGAGTTATCAAAATCATCATCTAACGGGACTTGCTCGCTTGCTGAGTCCCAAGTCCTGTCTGATTCACGGCTTGAGAAACCTTCAATTTCATCACCACGACTGGGGGGCACCCTATCCTTTATCGCTTGCCCCTTTTCGTCGAGGTAGATGATGTCGATGTCGTCTGGTAGCTCTCTGGATGAAGGAAGCCCCGATTCTCGCTTGCTGATTTCATATCCAACCCATTCTGGAACCCCCGTGCCATACGAAATACCACCGTTGGGGGTCACATATACGGTCTTTAAACGGGCTGGGATAAATAGACCGTCTCTCCCCATTTCTCCACCGTAGACTAACGGATCTGCTTCCATCGTTTGGCTGGTAAGAGTATGCAGCTTTTCATAAAAACGGATACCCGCATCTACCACCTCATCCCAAGAAACAGCGTCGTCAAGTCTACATTGATATTTCAGATTAGAAAGTGCTTCCGGATCGTTTTGAGCATGGTAATATGTCCACCTATAATTGAGATATCCTGAATAATCAGAAAAGTCATCAATCGATATCCCCATGTCCAATAGCTTCTGTATCCACAAATGGGTAGGGAAAAATCGCTCTATCTCCTCGTTTCTATCTAACGGGCTCGCTCGGAACTTGGCGTCAAACCTTTTCATCACGGTGCGGACTTCTGGCGAAGCATCTTTCACCATAGACTGATACCAACCGAGAAAGTTTGCTAAATCGGCTGTTATTTGATCAGGGGGTGGTGCCTTTCCGACACTATGAGGATCCTCTAACACAGTCTGCGCGATCTGTTCTATCGGGTCTTCCACACCGAATCTCAAAAACAGGGCGCAACCCACACAGAAAAGTAGCACTGTCGGGACGACGATCCATTTCATAACACGCTCCTTTCTGATTCAGGGGCAGTAGGACTCTAGCCCAACGAGTCTCATTACCTCCCCTTTGTTCTGAAATTTTTACATACGAAATATCAGCAGTAAGAATCATCACAAGTTATCAGGTTGGTGTCGTGAGTGCCTTCTGCAAAAACCTGCCCGTATGTGATTCCTCGACGGTCACTACTTCTTCTGGCGTTCCCATAGCGACAACCTTGCCCCCCTCAGCTCCACCCTCTGGACCTAGGTCAATAATCCAATCGGCGGTTTTGATTACATCCATGTTGTGTTCAATGATGACAATGGTGTTACCTTTGTCCACCAAGCGGTTGAGCACTATCAACAGCTTCTGTACATCATCAAAATGCAGACCTGTTGTCGGTTCGTCCATGATGTAGATGGTTTTGCCGGTGCTCCGCTTTGAGAGTTCACGCGCCAGCTTGACACGTTGAGATTCGCCCCCAGAAAGCGTTGTCGCTGCCTGACCGAGTTCGATATAATCCAAGCCGACATCGTATAGCATCTGCAGGGGTCTTTGGATAGTCGGTACGCTTTGGAAATGATTTAGTGCTTCTTGGACTGTCATCCCTAGAATATCAGCGATGGTTTTGCCCTTGTAGCGGATTTGCAAGGTTTCGCGGTTGTAGCCGGTGCCGCTGCATGTTTCACATTTAACCCACACGTCTGCGAGAAAGTGCATCTCAACCTTATTGAAGCCGTGCCCGCGACATGTTTCGCATTGTCCCGCCTTCTGGTTGAAACTAAATCGACGAGAATCGAAACCGTAGACCTTGGACTCCGGCAGATCGGCAAAGAGATAACGAATCTTGGTGAACAGGTCGGTGTAGGTGGCTGGATTCGATCGTGGGGTGTCCCCGATTGGCTGCTGATCGATGTTGATTACTTTGTCAAGATATTCCAATCCACGAATCATTCGATATTTTCCTGATCGCATCCGCGTCCGATTCAGGTTAGAAACGAGCACAGGATACAGCGTCTCCTCAATCAGTGAACTTTTTCCTGAGCCGGAAACTCCTGTTACGCATGTCAGTGTCCCTAACGGGATCTGGACATTGATATTCTGTAGATTATTGGTTTGGACACCCACCATCTCAAGCCTCTCGCCTTTGCCTTGGCGTCTTTGCGGAGGGACTTCAATCTTGAGCGTTCCAGTGAGGTATCCGCCTGTCAGTGAATTTTCGCTCTGCTGAATTTGAGTCGCCCCCCCGGCGGCAACAATCTCACCCCCGAACTTTCCAGCGCGTGGCCCAAAATCGAGAATGTGATCCGATGCCAACATGGTTTCCAAGTCGTGTTCAACAACTAGGACACTGTTGCCAAGGTCCCGGAGTCCTTTCAATGCATTCAGGAGGCGTTCCTGATCTCGCTGGTGTAATCCAATACTCGGTTCATCAAGGATGTACGTCACTCCTGTGAGACCGCTGCCAAGTTGGCTTGCCAGACGGATACGCTGCATCTCTCCGCCGGAGAGACTTGGTGCGGGTCGATCTAGGGTCAGGTAGTGTAAACCAATATCAACAAGGAATCGAAGGCGTTGTTGAATCTCTTTGAGCAATTCTCTGCCGATCTCCATCTGATGGGTTGGCAGCTTGAGCTGCTCGAAGAAGCTGGCAGTCCTTCCAATTGGCATCGCTGTCAACTTAGCGATAGTTTTCTGCCCCAATGTCACACCTCTTGCCAAGGGCTGAATTCGTGTGCCCTCGCACTCCTGACAGGTGTGTAACCGATGTCCAATTGTCCCAATACCTTCGCACGTCGGACATTGACCGATAGAGCTGTTAAATGAGAAGTGCCGCGGTGTCAGTTCAGGAAAACTCAAACCGCACGGGACACAGGCAAAATGTTCACTGAAGACATGATGTGTGATTCCCGCACCTTCACCCTTCTGCTTTCCCTCGTTTATTAACCCCACCGTCACCGTTCCACCACTCTGCTGCGTTGCCGTTTCGATAGCTTCTGCCAAGCGCCCGCGTTCATCGGGTTCGAGGGCGAGACGATCGACAACAATTTTAACATCGTGTCGGATGCTCTTCCCGATTTTCGGTGCTTGATCAATTGGGTGAATTTGTCCGTCAATTTCAACGCGAGCATAGCCGTCCCGCTGTAGACGTTGGAAAGCATTGGGATAATCCTCATTCGGTCGCAGCACCAACGGAGACAGGACATAAATCCGTGCTGCAGTTGGCAACTCCATAACTTTGTCAACAATCTGCTGCACGGATTGTGCACTGATTTCCAACCCACACTGCGGGCAGTGGGCGATTCCAACTCGTGCATAAAGCACACGCAGGTAGTCGTAAATTTCTGTGACCGTCCCGACCGTGGATCTCGGATTCTTGCTCGGAGCTTTCTGCTCAATGGCAATCGCGGGCGAGAGTCCTTCAATCTTCTCAACCTTCGGTTTTTCCAATTGTCCTAAGAATTGCCGCGCATACGCTGAAAGGGATTCAATATAGCGTCGTTGCCCCTCTGCGTAGATGGTGTCCAACGCCAGGGATGATTTCCCTGACCCGCTCACGCCGGTGAACGTCGTGAGCTTCCGATGGGGAATGTCTACACTGATGTTCTTCAGATTGTGTTCGTGCGCCCCATGCACAGAAATGTATTTCTGCTCATTATTATTAGTCAATTCATAAGAGGTTGTTGACTCTTGCAGGACGTGCGGCGTACTGTGTATTGCATATTGCATAGGATTGGTCGGAGGTTCTTCTATTTTTCTCGACTCCAGTACCGGCTTCAACGCTATTCCCGTATACGATTCCTCAACCGCTGCCACTTCCTCCGGTGTCCCCGTTGCAACGACATAGCCGCCCTCTTCACCCCCTTCGGGCCCGAGGTCTATAAGATAGTCTGCTGTTTTTATTACTTCTAGGTTGTGCTCAATGACGACAACGGTGTTGCCCCTATCAACGAGTTGGTGCAAGACTTTTAGGAGTTTCCTGACATCGTCGAAATGCAAGCCAGTTGTCGGTTCATCGAGGATATAGAGGGTTTTGCCTGTGCTGCGTTTAGCGAGCTCCCGCGCCAGCTTAATACGTTGTGCTTCGCCCCCGGAGAGCGTTGGTGCTGGCTGCCCAAGCTTGATGTAGTCTAAACCGACATCGTGCAGGGTTTGTAGAATCTTTGCAATTTTCGGCACGTTCGCAAAGTGCTCTAAAGCCTCTTGCACGTCCATGTTGATTACATCAGAGATGTTCGCCCCTCTATATTCGACCTGTAGCGTTTCGTCGTTATACCGTTTTCCGTGACAAATATTGCACTTCACCCAAACATCGGCGATAAAGTGCATTTCGATCCGTTTTGAGCCATTGCCTTCGCAGGCTTCGCATCGCCCGCCTTTGACATTGAAGCTGAAACGTCCCTGTTTGTAACCGCGCAGTTTGGACTCAGACATCTCGGCGTAAAGGGCACGGATCTGATCGAATACTTTGGTGTAGGTGGCTGGATTCGATCGCGGTGTCCGCCCAATCGGCGACTGATCAATATCGATGACTTTATCAATGATCTTGTCAATTGGAGACACAGATGTGCATTGCCCCTGATTGGTCGGAGGTTCGTCCTCTATAGTAATTGCCCGGATGAGATCGTGCTCTCCCGGTTGTGCATGTGCCTTCATCAGATCACGGGCAAGCCCCTCGTATAGAATATCGTTGATGAGGGAGCTTTTGCCAGAACCGCTGACCCCCGTCACACAGGTGAAAATCCCGATCGGAATTCGCACATCAACGTCTTTGAGATTGTTGTGGCGCGCCCCACAGACATCGATCCATTGATTTCCAATTGGACAGCGTTCGGTAGGGATGTCAATCTGTTGTTTACCACGGAGATATTGTGCTGTCAGAGAGGTTGACCCTTCAGCGACCTCTTGCGGCGTACCGATTGCGGCAATCTCACCGCCCTTGATTCCTGGGCCCGGTCCGAAATCAACGATCATATCTCCCTCCCACATTGTATCTTCGTCATGTTCCACAACGATTACGGTGTTGCCCTGATCGCGGAGATGCTTTAGCGTCGTGAGGAGGTGCTGATTATCACGCGGGTGCAAGCCGATACTGGGCTCGTCGAGGACATAAACTACGCCTCGCAAACCTGCCCCAATCTGGCTGGCTAACCGAATTCGTTGTGCCTCGCCCCCGGAAAGCGTCGGTGCGGTGCGATCCAAGGTGAGGTAGTGTAACCCAACGTTCATCAAGAACCAGAGGCGTCCTTGTATCTCTTTCAGCAAATCGGTCGCAATGAACGCCTCACGCGCAGGCAGCTGGAGTTTTTCAAAGAACCTAAAACAATCTCCGACCGCCATTTCGACGACGTCAAGGATGGATTTCCCATCGATCGTCACAGCCTTGATCTCTGGCTTGAGTCGCGTCCCGTTGCAATCGAGACATGTGCCGGAGACCATATATTTTCCGTAGTGCCGCTTCACAATCTCTGAGGTTGCTTGGAAATACTTTCGTTCTTCGGGTGGAATCACACCCTCAAACGTGGCTTGGTACTTATAGCGGCGGTTTCGACGGGAACGATAGACGAAAGGAATCTCCTCTTTTCCAGTGCCATAAAGGATGGCGTGCTGATGCGCCTCGCTCAACTGTTCCCACGGTGTGTCAAGGCTGAAACCGAAATGTGCTGCCAAACTCTCGGCGTAATGTCGTGTCTGTAGTGTGTCAAGCTGCCCCCAAAAGACAATCGCTCCGTTCCCAATCGATAGCGTTGGGTCGGGGACAACCAGATTGGGGTCCATCTTCGTTAACGTTCCGAGCCCCTTGCAGGTCGGGCACATCCCCGCAGGGCTATTGAACGAGAAATTTCGTGGGGCAGGGGGTTCATAGCTGATATTGCAGTGCACACAGGTATAGTCCACCCCGAACAAGAGGTCGCCTGCATCTAGTTCTCCTTCGACGATGTTTACAATCAGGCGGCCCTCTCCCATCCGCAGCGCGGTTTCGACCGCTTCTGCAACGCGGCTGCGGATATCGGGTTTGACAATAATCCGGTCAATGACAATTTCAATGTTATGCCGCTGATTGCGGTCTAGCTGAATTTCAGCCGGCAGGTCATAAACCTGTCCATCAATCCGTGCGCGAATAAACCCCGCCTTGAGTGCGTCCTCAAGGTGTTCACGATACTCGCCGCGGCGTCCACTGACGATTGGTGCTAAGATTAAGATACGAGTCCGCGGCGGTAGGTTCACGATTTGGTCAATAATTGCCTCTGCGGTTTGGGCACCCACCGGTGCGCCGCACTCTAGGCAGTGCGTTGTGCCCACACGCGCAAACAGGACGCGTAGGTAGTCATAGATTTCTGTGATTGTTGCGACCGTTGAGCGAGGGTTGTTTCCCCCCGACTTCTGATCAATCGAGATGGATGGAGAAAGGCCGCCGATGAAGTCGACGTCGGGTTTTTCCAATTGTCCAAGGAATTGACGGGCATAAGCGGAGAGGGATTCGATATAGCGGCGTTGGCCTTCAGCGTAGACTGTATCGAATGCCAGCGATGATTTCCCGGAACCACTGACACCGGTGAAGACAATGAGCTTATCTTTGGGGAGTTTGAGATTGATGTTTCTGAGATTATGTTCGCGTGCGCCGCGGATGTCGATAAATTCCTCCGGCATAAGTTTTCCTTTGACTGAAGGTCTTTCGGTAGTAACAGGCGATTCCATTCATTTAGCGAGATTCTGTATCTTAATGCATTCTCAAATTGGGTGCCCGATGTGTTCCATTTTACCATAGATCTGAGGTGTCAGCAACACACTTTTTCACAGCAGTAAGAAGGACTAATTGCGGCAGGTAGGGAGCTAATGGAATGGATTCGAGGATATATCCTCATAATTTTACAGGATTTAATATAGCATATATCTGTTAAGTAGTCAATAGAGAGTTAAAAAATAAAAAAGCCTTGTCCTGATTATGCCAGACAAGGCGTTATATTATAGAGTATCTTGGTGATCGCGTTATGCAAATTCCTGATTTCTGCGTAAAAAAAAGAGAGCTGCCCTCAAGAAACACAAAGAATCGCCACAAGCAGGGGAATTAGCTGCTCTTTGCACTGTAGGTTTGGTATTAGAAGTAAGAGCGTCCAAGTGAGTTTCCGACCCCAAAGGCGTCGTAAGGAACGCCAGCGGGCAGGGTACGGAATCCCCATGTATCCGTTGTAGCGTCATAGCCAAGCCCAACTGAGGCAGCGGGCTCTGCAATCAGATTAATCTGAAAAGTGAAGTCTTGTCGCACATTATCGAAGGGTGGTTCCCGCTTAATCCCGATGCGGTTCCATCTAATCGTCATATTCCAATCGTGTAAGTTTCGCCGTAGTGTTATACTTTGTGAGTAGAATTGTTTTTCGATCCAGTCATAATTGACACTGAGGTTCAACTCAAGCAATCGGCTGGGGCGAAATCGAAAACTACCGGTGAGAAATCGAGAGGCACGTTGCGTTCTTTTGGTAAAAGCGTTTCCAAACGTTATATTCCATGTGTCGCGGCGATAACTGACGTTGGAGCGGAAACCAATCTGTTTCAGTCGCTTTCCATCAAGGTGCGATTGATTCGGGTCGTGTGTCGATCTGAACCTGAAATTCAGGTTTCGGCTCGCCAGTGGAACTATCGTCAGCGTGCTTTCAATCGGTACATATCGCCGTTCACCCAACGCCTCAAATTTCGTAAAATCCACCGATACTCGTGTGTTAAAATGAAGCACTCGAAGCGCAGATTTGCTGCCGCGGGTTTTAACTTCAATACTGGTATCTAAGTTATAGGCGAGGTTCTTCCTTTCAAAGAAGTAGACACTTGGACCAAAGGGATAGAGTTGGGGAGCATCTTCTCTGTCGACAGGTGGTGCGTAATCAAATGATACCCTTGAGTTGATTTGATGGCGCATCCGCCGCGCCCCTGGAATGAAGCTGATGTCATAGATCCGAAACAGCAGATTGCTGGCAGAGAGCCGGGTGCTGTATATACCTCGGAAAATATTCTGATTTCCTTCCCGATCTTTGTCATGCCAAATGAGGTTGGTGTCGAAATCCGCGTCGAGTCGCAACTCGCGATTCGGGATTATTTGGAGTACTGATTGCTTACGAAGATCAAACCCGAGATCCATTGTTTGCAAATAGACATTTTCTTCGTCTCGAAACCGTTCACGGAAAAAATTACCGAAGTTCGTCTCCAGATCAAAACTGATGTTCTCAAGCGTCGGAAAGGCAAACATCGAAAGGATTGGGAGCTCGGTGTATAACCGATCGGCAACTTCGGTTAGCCCTGAATTAATAGTTTTGAAAACAGGCAACCGATCTAAGCGCATGCGTCTAAGCGAAAGATTGAGTGCGGGTAGCTTTTGCAAGGTTGTTGTCCCTTCACCCGTAAGGTTTAAGGTATGATTAACCTGTAGCCGTCCCAAGAATTCCCCAATTGTCTTGTGCGAAAATTTTAAGTTTCCGTCTTCGTCTCTATCTTGATAATTCAGCGAATGAAAGGCGGTTCCCCATGTGAACATACCAAAAGAATTGATAGTAGATTCACTGATTCCAAATCCCTCCTCTTCAAAATCCTTTGCTCGCCACGCCACCCGTCCTACAAAACTCACAGGCCGTCGTCCCCTGGCCCGGCTGTCCCACGGTGTGTAGAAAGCGTGCCGGTGCCCCCACCGGAGATTCCATCGCCGCCCCGTTTTGAATGGCTTTTGGCGATTAAAAGAAAACTCATCATTGGTATAAAAGTAGAGGTCGCCCCTATAAGTACGCCTTTTATCGACTTTAATCAGACGATATCCAGTACCTGTCTTGATCATTGAGCTGTGATCTCCGGCATAGAGTCGCTGTGATTGTGAGAAGATTTGGGGCAGCGTCTCCCACCGTCCTCGATAATCGTATTGCTGGTAGACCTGCACCTTCTCCGGTTCCGTATCTTCTTCCGGCAGATCCGTTGTCTCATCGTCCCCGATTTTATCGGGCTTCAAAGCACCTTGTGGGTTATCTTCTGGTGTCCCTCTATCAGCCTTCTCTTCGCTTCCCGCCCCATCCGTGTTTATCTCGTGACTATCCTGTCCCTCTATCCCTTCTTCCTGTTGTTCACTTTCATCGTTTTCTGTTGTTGCAGTTTGCCCCAATTCCTTTTCAATCGCTTCCCATTCCGCTTCAAATTGACGTGCAATTTCTTCAAAGGTCGGGGTCGGTTCCTTTTCGATTAACTGAAGGATATAGACACCTCGGTCGGTGTATATGGGCCAAGTTATTTCTCCAGGGGTCTCTAGTCGGCTTACGGGGTGCTTCCAACGCCGATCCATTTCATTCAACAGAAACCCTGCGCCTTCATTAGCTTCAGAAACTTCAACTCCCTCATATTGTCCAACTAATTGTTCGAGTACCTCTCCTGCATCTGCGCGTTCCTGGATTTCTTTTGCGGTCATCTGAATTGTGTCGCGGGTCTCTTGGCTTGGTTCGATTGCTACATCAATTCGGCTAATCTGGAGTTCTCGTTGACCATATACATCAAGCGCACGATCGACCTTTAAAATATGGAATCCAGCTTCTGTCCTGAGAATCGGTGTAATTTCCCCCGGTTCGAGTTGAAAGATAGCCTCTTCGAGGATTGGATCTAGCCGCAGTTTGTCTTCTTCATCCCGTTCCCCTCGCACCAAAAACCCCATGTCACCCCCCTGATAGCGCGTCTCCTGATCGGTTGATTTATCTTGTGCAATCTTTGCGAAATCTGCGTCTGCCTCTTGTAGTTGGGCCTGGATGTTCTCCGCCTTTTCGAGAGCAGCGGCGATGTCTTCTTCAGAGATTTTATATTCCAGAAAGAGTTGGCGCAGCTGATACCGGTCATACTCGCCCTCCAGCCGGTCTGATAATTCCTGCGCTTTCTCTTCTAGTTTCGCTCGCTCGCTCGGTGTTGCATCGGGATGCAAAGGCACGAGAATCTCTTGGAATCGGACATCGTTTACACGGTATTTCCCTTCAAAACCCCCTCCACTTCCTCGACGGCTCGAGTGATCGAACAGCAGGGCACCGTCATATCGCTGGCGACGCGCCAGTGGCAAGATTACGCTAAGGAATACCCCCTGATAGCTATCAGTTCCAACTTTGACGATGATTTTGGCGACCTTGTCTTCCTTGCGAAGATCACGGCGGTAGGCAGGAAAATAGAAGAGCGGCACCCCCCCGATCCTCAGAACGATATTCTTGGCAATCAACTCTTTGTTTATCTTGACGATAATCTGAGATGCGCTGAAGTAGAAGTGGGGGTGTTTGAGAGAGCATGTTGTCAAAGTTCCACCACGGATGTAGGATTCATCATCTTCGACTTTGAAGATGTCAGTACCGCGGTAGTACCATGGATCACTGAAAGTGAACCCTTCGCGAATAATTCCTTTTTTTGTTTTTATGTTGTAAAGGAGTTCGTTTGCGAAAGTTTCTTCGTTCCCGACGAGGAGATGCACGTTTCCCGATGCCCGCATCATATTTTCCTCAAAGTCTGCCCAGATATGGTCAGCATAGAGCACAACTTCGTCGTATTTGATCAGTCCATTGCCGTGGATTTGGATAAGGTTATTGTGAAAAGTCAGATCATCGCCCTTTGCAAGCAGGTCCCCCGGTTCGGGTGACATGTTCTCCGGATCGAGTTTTCGACTGGTTTGGGCGGGTTCTTCAGGTGAAGATGCGTCTGGGACTGTCGGGGTTTCTGATGTTTCTTCAGGGGCTATTGCGGACGATTCCTCATCAACGGGGGCTTCGGGATCAGATGGCTCTGTCGCTAGAGAGGTTTCTGATGGCGTCTCAGTCTGTATGCCGGAAACCTCTTCATCGGTAGCAGGTGGCGGGTCAGTTTGGGCGGCCAATTCACCCGTGGGCGAAATTAGGCTGAACGTGAGAATCGCGAGTGATAGGATGTGAAGTATAAAAAGTGATACACGGGACGTAAAACGTAGAAGGTAAAACGTGCATCTTAAAAAACGATTAAGCAATTGGGGAGAAAGAGGGGTGGAAAACTGGAAAGTTGATTTCCCTCCTTTTCTCGCTATATTTTGTCGTTTCTGTTCTTCCCTCCTTTCCATCCTACCTTTCCTCTGTTACGCTGTGAAACCAACTATTCAAGAGCAGCAACCTTTGTGGTTGTCCGCTTTGAGCAGGCACAAGACCTACCCCCTCAGTCCCCCGCAAGCGGGGGTGCCAGTTCTGATTCGGTTGCCCTCCACAGGGAATGCTTACCGCATCATAGATTCACGAAGATCTTCAGTCTTCTGCGCCGGTTCACGCGTCTGAATTTAACGCTTGGACGCTAGGACACAAAGCAAAAAAAGTGAATAAAGATTTTTTTCTGCTTTCCGATCGACTTTACAACGCCTGTTAGACAAAGCTTCACAGGCCGGTGTTGAAATCATTCGGGATGAAGCCCCCCTTCCCTGACGCAGGGAAGCCGGTTTGCTCGTTTTCTTATTGTCTCGATTTTCTGAGCGTCCAGGCGTCTTAGCCCCCTGGCGTTCCTGCGTTTTATTAAAGGCCAGTAACGACTTATTCCCTAATTTTTATGAAGGAATTTTCCTTGAGTAGATCCGTGTAAAGTTGCCATTCCTCTTGAAATTTTTGCTGACGCAGCATTATTCGGACCTGGTCTTTTTCAGCATCGCCCAATTCGGGGGCAGTACGGCTATCGATTTTGAAAATATGCGTGCCATACGTTGTTTTGACCGGCGCACTATGCGCTCCGATAGAAAGCCCTTCGATAATTTCCCGAGTGTCGGGATTTAGCTCACTGAGTGAACGGACCCCGAGATCACCACCGTTGGCTTTCGTCTGTGAATCGTCGGAGTATTGTCGGGCGAGCATGTTGAAGTCTTCACCTTGGTTTAGCTGTCGGAGGAGACTATCAGTGCGTTCATAAGCAGCTTCCATCGCCTCCTCACTCGGCTTCAGACTGACAACCAAATGACGAAAAGCGATGGTCTGATCATCTTTACGCTCAACTTTAAAAAGATAAAACCCATCATTACCTTCAACTGGCTCGCTGGTCTCACCGGCATTGAGTGCCGCAAGTGTATCACGGAAGGTAGGGGAGAGGTTGTCCATCTCCGCAGTCGGTAGTTCGTTTAATAGTCCAATCCCTGCCTTTCTTCCTTCATCGCTAGCATAGCGTTGCGCGAGTCTCTCAAAATCCTTCCCAGCCTTTAATTCCTGAAGAATGGTGTCGATTTTGTCAAGGGCTAGCTTGCGATCTGTCTCGCTCGGCTTGAAAGCAACAAAGATGTGCCGAAGATGGACTCTGTCTATTTTAGTTGGCAATTGCGAGCGGTTTTCTTCAAAGAACTTCTGCACATCCGAGTCCCGGATTTGGAGTCTAGGAAGGATACGTTGCATTACGAGTCGTTCTGCCATCAGATTGCGTTTAGCTTGTTCACGGAAAGACATCAGGGTATATCCTTCTTTCTTTAACGCTTGAGCAAGCTCCGCTTCGGTCTCGATCTTGTACTGGTCTTTGAAGTTTTGCAGATATTGCTCCACTTCAGCCTCTGTGATCTCGATTTTTAGCGTTAACGCTGCTTCGACGAGAAGCATCTGGCGAATTAATTGATCGAGGAGCACAGCTCGTTCTTGCTCTGCCTTTTGCATCGCTTCACGTTCACTGAACCGATAAACTTGCTGGAGCTCCATCGCTTTTTGACTCACGACGCTGTCGAGCTCCCATTTGGTGATTACGTCATTGTTGACATAAGCGATAATCTGATCGAATCTTCGTGCAGCGGCAGGATTGATTCCAAAATAGACAGTCAATAGAATCAGGGTACAGAAACGAAACATTTTCATTTAGGAGTATGCCTCCTTCCTAATTCAAAGTTTTATCAAAAATCCTTTATGTAAAATCCCAAGATTTATCTTGGGGATACACCCATGCGCTTTAGCGTTTTTTTTAAGAATTTGTCCATTGGAGGAGACACCGTCAAACGGGTTTTGGCTCGCAAGAGTCGTTGATACCCTAATTCCACTCCTATAGCAATGGGACACTTGTTAGCGGCACACTAACAATCCTAGACTCCCAATCCTTTAGGTTTGGGAGTACGTTAATTTCTAAGGTTCGGCTTCAGGTTCAGCGGAGGCCTCACCCTCATCGGACGATTCACTTTCTACTTCCTCCTCTGGCTCTGGCGTGTCGGGGATTCGCTCTGCAAAGGTTTTGACCTCCGCTTGTTCATGGAGTCGGATCAGCCAATCGGTCATAAGTTCTTCACGCTTCTGATGCTCTACTTGTCTTTCCACATTGCGTCGTACACTGTTTTCTTCAAGTGTTTGTTGACGTTCCGGCTGGACCTCCTCCTTACGAAAGATTAGGTAATAGTTCTCGCCATCAAGTTCGATATGGAGAATCTCCTCGTTCATTTGACCCACTTCCAGTGCAAACGCCGCATCGCTAAACGCCTTTGCGCGTCGAGAATATACCTTGTTATCGAACAATCCGGTGTCGCCGGGGAGTTCGTTATTTGCTCCCGGTCCGACTAACTCGTTGTTTCCTTGTAGCTCCTTTGCAATGGCAACAATGTCTTCGCCCCCCTTGATTCGTTCAAAGACCGCCTTCGATCGTTCCTCATTTGTAAGGGTTATACAGGTGAGTCGCACCTGTTCCGGCACCACATAATCACTTTTATTTTCTTCATAATAAATACGGTAATCTTCCTCGGTCAGTTTAAGTTTCTGATCGACTTCAATTTCCGTAATTCTGTCAACGAGTAACTCATGGTAATAATCTTGCACCTTTTTCCGAACCCCGGCATCCTCATCCAGCTTTCGGTCTTTGGCCAGGCAAAGTATGAGTCGGCTCTCCGCCATCAGGTTCATATATTCCTCAAACCCGCCTTCTACTTCTTGGTACTGTTGTTGTTTATACGTAGGAAGTTCGCTTATCTCCTGTAGCATCTCTTCGAGCGTGACGTAGTGTTTTCCATTCCATTCAAATTCAGCAATCACAGTGCCTTCAGCTCCGGCTTTTCCGCCACACCCGTTCAAAGAAATACTAACAGCAACAACACCGATTAAGATAAAACCAATAATTCCCAATAGTTTCACAGTTATACCTCCTTAAATTTTGCGTGATATACACTTATTCGACTTCGCCACCCATTTGTCAACCAATTTCTGAACACGATAGATCTATCCAATTTTGTATTCTCTTACTGCTCAGATTCTTCATTTTCTGGATCTTCTTCCTCTTCGGGTACCACGGGCGGAGGAAGCAGTTCTGGATACGTTTTGAGTTCAGCTTGTGCAGTAAGCTCTTCTAACCATTTTAGGATGCGAGTCCGCTTCATCTCACGTTTTAGGGGATACTCAAGTCGAGGCTTGACCTCTTCAAAGGTCTGCTGGCGTTCTGGTTGATGTTCTTCCTTTCGGAAGATCATATAATAGGTAGCATCCTCAACCTCCTGCTCAAAAACCTCCTCGGTCATTTCGCCGACTTCCATAGCAAAGGCCGCGTCAACAAACGCCTGTGCACGTGCAGAAATATCTCGCGTAAAGAAGCCGGTGTCACCCGGATCACCCGGATTTGAGCCTGGTCCAGTCAGTACCTTTTTTTCCCCAAGTTCTTTCGCCGCATCAAGGATGTCTTTGCCGGCTTGAATCTCCTTTAGCGTTGCTTGTGCGAGCTCTTTATCGAATACAGTGATGCAAGTTGCCCGCACTTTTTCCTTATCTACATACGTATCTTTATTTTCCTCATAATACTGCCGAAGCGCGTCCTCGGTGATGACAATTTTCTCATCGACTTCAATTTCGGTCAAGCGTTCGACCATTAACTGATCCTTATAGTCATCGCCTTTTTTTAAGAGCTCCTCATTTTTATCGAACCCTTTCTCAGCAGCTGCGAGGAACATTAGTTTTTGGTTGATGAAGTCCTCCAGAAATATGAGCTTACCAGCTTTGGACTGGTAGCCTTTCTGTTTATGTGCCGGCAGTGCTGCAATTTCCGCATTAAGTGTTGCAAGCGAAATCTCATGAGTGCCGTTCCATTCGTATTGAGCCACAATAATCTGATGTTCATCCATTGGCCCAACAACGTCTTGCGATTGAACAATCTGCCAGCTGCTTAAACCGATCGCCATAATAACGACGAAAATTATCAATATTTTTTTCATTGTGTATTGCTCCTTTTTGATTGGTATGGAATGCGAAGACATTGCCTTCGCGGTTGGTGGTACACCCATATTGTTAACAAGATATGTATGCCCACAAACAGTGTTATGTAATACGCATCAGGCTTTACTCACACCTCACATTAATTTCCCAAGGATACGCTTGAGTGCAAGCAAGAGTGTTTTTCCCTCCAAGCCTGTCATACGGACCGCCATACGTGCAGGGGGTGTAAGCGAGACGCGCCGATCCTGTTCGATAAGTCGAATCAACTTACGAGGATCGACGCTTGTTTTTGCTTCATCAAATGTGATTTTGATGCTTTCCAAGCCTGCGACGATTCTATCAACCCCTAGCTGTTGACTGAGTTGTTTCAAGTCGGCAATTTCGAGGAGCATCTCAACCGGCTCAGGGATTTTTCCGTATCGGTCAACGATTTCCTCTTCAAGTTCTTTTCGATCTACTTCTGTTTCTAGGGCAGCAATTTTTTTGTAAAGTGCCACCTTTTGCCGGCTGTCAGGGACGTATTCATCGGGTAGGTAGGCTTCAATAGGGAGGTTAATCCGTGTTTCAACCCTTTCTTCGACCTCCTCGCCCTTGAGTTTTTGTACCGCTTCCTCAAGGAGTTTGCAGTACATGTCGTAACCGACAGCGGTGATATGACCGTGCTGCTCGGAACCAAGAATGTTGCCGGTGCCCCGAATCTCAAGGTCACGGAGGGCAATCTTGAACCCAGAGCCGAGGTCAGTGAACTCTTCGATGACCCGCAGCCGTTTTTGAGCACCTTCCGTAATTGCCCGACCGGGTGGGTAGAAAAGGTAGCCGTAAGCCTGATACTGATCGCGCCCGACTCGCCCGCGTAACTGGTAAAGTTGGGCTAACCCAAACGCATCTGCCCGATTAATCAGAATTGTGTTGACGGTTGGGATATCCACCCCGGACTCGATGATCATGGTACAAACCAGAACGTCGTATTTGTGGTTGATGAACTCCATCATCACCTTTTCTAGTTGGCGTTCAGGCATTTGCCCATGTGCCATGCAGACCCGAGCGAGTGGCACGAGATCTTGGATTGCAGCGGCGATGCTCGCTATACTTTGGACACGGTTGTGAACAAAGAAGATCTGTCCTCCGCGTTCCATCTCGCGCAAAATTGCATCTCGAACCACATCGGGATTATACTCCATGACATAAGTTTCGATTGGCAGACGATTTTCCGGGGGTGTATTGATTACACTGAAGTCGCGGATGCCGACGAGAGACATATGGAGTGTACGCGGAATCGGTGTCGCTGTCAAGGTTAATACATCAACCGTCTGCTTCATCTGTTTAATTTTTTCTTTGTGCTTCACCCCGAAACGATGTTCCTCGTCAACCACAAGCAAACCGAGTTCGCGGAACTTAATGTTGTTTGAAAGCAAGGCGTGGGTGCCGATAACGATATCAACCGTACCATTTGCCAATCCCTCGACCACCCTCTTCGCTTCCTTATCGGTTCGGAAGCGATTCAGCATTTCGACCTGAACGGGAAAAGGGTCAAACCGCTGCTGGAACGTATTAAAGTGTTGTAGCGTGAGAATTGTGGTTGGTGCCAGGAGGGCGACCTGTTTTCCTGCCATTACTGACTTGAACGCCGCACGAAGTGCCACCTCTGTTTTTCCGTATCCAACGTCCCCGCAAATCAACCGATCCATGGGCTGAAGGCATTCCATATCCTGCTTGACCTCCTCAATCGCCTTCTGCTGATCCGGGGTTTCCTGATAAGGAAACAGCACCTCAAAATCCTTCTGCCAAGGAGTATCTACTGGAAAAGCATAGCCCTCACGGGATTCACGGATTGCATACAGTTCCAGTAATTCCGTCGCCATCTGCTCTATGGAGGCTTTTACTTTAGCTTTGACCCGTTCCCATGACGTTCCACCGAGTTTATCCAGCCGTAACTTTCCGTCTTCTTGCCCGCCAATATACTTCTGGACGAGATCGATTTGATAGGTCGGGACATATAGTCTACCCCCGTCTGCATAATCTATTACGAGAAAGTCCTGTGGCTTGCCATCAATATCAAGGCGCCGAATCCCTACGTAGCGACCGATTCCGTGAGAGACATGCACCACATAATCCTTTTCCTTGAGATCAATTAAACTCAGGATAGGGGTGCCTTCCTTGAAGGCGGTCTTTCGGTGTCGGCGATGCTCACGCCCAAACAACTCATCTTCGGACAAGGTAATAAACTTGAGAGTTTCACTGATAAATCCTTCACTGATGCTGCCGATGTTCACCGTCGTCTGGGTTGCGGGTAAGTTTCGATCTGCCAAGATGTTATGTAGCCGGTCTGCGCTCTTTGGATTATCACAGAGGAAATTGACGAAATAGCCTTCATCGGTCCATCCTTTAATCTGATCCATAACCATCCGATAGTTACTCCGCGGCAGACCGAGCGGCCGCATACCGAAAGCAATTTCTTCAACCTGTTCCTCCGTGTTGAGTCCGGGCGGGGTCAACGACGTTCGAACGAGAGGATACGTCTGCAAGGCAGAGATTACTGATTCAAACGACACAAATGTCTCATCCGGTGACACCATAAACTGATCAAATGCTAGTTTTCGTTCATAAAGATCTTTCGTATCTTCGATGAGCTTTCTTCCCTCACGCGCCATCCAATTTGGCTCAATCAGAAGAACGACGGTCTGTGGGGTTAGATAATCCGTGAGGATGCTGGTATCTTCATATAACATTGGCAGCAAGGCTTCCAGTCCTTCTGGATTTGTTTCTGTTTCGAGACGGTGTGTGATTTCGTTAATCGCGTTTCGGTACTTGGGGGATTCGTTGTTTTGAATCAGTATCTCTGCTCGGGTTTTCCAGTGATCAAGGGTTTTAGGGGACAGGATAATTTCTCGAACCGGACACAGCGTAATTGCTCCTTGTTCATCATCACCTTCGTCGGAAACAGAACGCTGTGAAGCAGGATTGAACGCTCGAATAGCATCTATCTCGTCGCCAAAAAACTCAATTCGGATGGGTGCATCAGTGGTCAACGGATAAAGATCCAAAATGTCCCCGCGACGGGCTAACTCTCCCTTAACCTCTACGAGGTCTACGCGTTGATAACCGTTGCGTAGCAGTTGCTCGACCACCTTGTCGGGGGCGATTTCATCACCGATGCGGAGGGTCATGAAAGCGGATTCTACAAGGGATTGGGGCAGAATTTTATGCATCAAAGCATGAATCGATGTGACAATGAATGCACGATCTCCTTTCAACAATTGGTACAAACAGATGAGTCGTTCTGCAACGACATTTTTTGTTGGAGAAATACCGTCGTAAAGGAAATTCTGCCATTGCGGAAAGAGATTGCCCCCATCAAAATGATAGGCAGGTAAGTCTTGGATGATTTTCTCAGCTTCGTGCTGGGTGGGGAGGACGACAAGAAAGGATTTGTCGGGAAAATCGGCTGCCAATGCGCTGAGCAGATAAGCGGTAGATGCCTCATGCAGGCCGCGCAACCAAGGTCTTGGGCGATCTATTTGTTGATTTGACGAGATCGGGGCACACTCCACCCCTGAAAACTGAGCGGTCAGGGTTTTAACAAGCGATTGATAGGCGTTTGACTGCCGCAGAAGATCTATCACGTTCCTTCTCTAATCCAGAAAATCAATTTTCTCCAATACACCGACTAGTTTGCCGATACGGGGTGTCTCGGCTTCAATTCTGACGGGAATACGGCGTTCATCGTTTGTGAGCCACATCAGATAGCCATGCGAGGTGCGTAGTACCAATGTTTCCACGCGTCCCAATGCTTTGGTTTTTATTATTTCACGACGGTAGATTTCAAGGGTAACATGTTCGCATTTATCCTTGACTATCACTGGAAATCTGTAGGTGTGGCCGACCTGCAACTTCTTTGAACGCAGGAAGTAAACCATTGACAGATCATCCTGTGTGCCGATTGGGATGTCCAGAGCCTTGTTACTCAGGTTTTTGGTATATTGCGCGGTCTCTCCGCCGTGGTCAAACTCAATTTCAACACGCGCTCGATATTTCTGATCTTCTAAATTTCTAACATATTTCAGTGGGTATAGCTGATCGGTTGTGACGTAGCTTTCTGTCTGATCGTAGAAATGGTAAAGTTTTCCAAGAAGGCTCCCGGTCTGCCTTTCCGAGCTGAAATGATAGACCGGCTGATTTGCCAGCATCGTTTTTTCAACGACCTTTGTCACCTGTCTCCCGGCAGGCAATCCCTTAATCTTGACGCTGTAGGTCAGTACCTCGCCAATCTGAATAGGGTCCTGATCGAGATTTTTGGTGTCAAGCAACGAGCAGGTTGCCGAAATTGCTAGCGAGAAGGTCAGAAAGATGAAACAACTAACAAACAGAATTTGGATAACTCGCACAATACAGACTTCCTTGCTCAATGAAACCTTCGGAAGGTTCATTTGAGGTTTGAGATGCGCGACAGATGGATGGTTTTACCATCAAAAAAATCACGGATCATCAGGTAGATTCTTCTCCGAGGATTATCACCTGCCTACTTTTATACCCCCGCTAAAAGCGGCGGTTGACTGTTAGATAGGTATCTCCATGGACATTTTGTTGCACCTGCACGGGAAATCTTCGTTCATTATATTGGTTGACTGTTTTGGCTGCATCAAAAATGTTCCAGAGATAGATACCAATCCCACTCGTCAGAAAGAGCACTCCAAATTGGACATGAGTTCGTGCCTTGACACGCCCTTGATCCGCTGTTAGAAAGCTGTCGCCATGCGGGTCGTAAAATCCCGTGTTAAAGCGATTTGAGAGGTCATTGTAATTGACCGCACGGTCCAAATTGAATCCCCCCACCGCTATCAATCCAATCCCAGCAGCGAGAAAAGCCAACCCTCTCACAGGACGACCGGAATAGGTTTGTCCTAAACCGGGCAACGTCGCTGACAGAAGTATCGCTGTCCGAGCGGTTTTCTGTGGATAGTACTTTGGCGCGTGTGGCCGGAAGAGAGGATAATCTGGTGAATCTGGTTGGCGATTCGGGTCGTGGGGGAGGACGTTTCCTGTCAAGGTCGGGGAGGTCGGCGAATCTTTGGTATTCGCTCGTCCTGGTGTCCCTGATTGAATCATAGTTGTATCATCGGCAGTCGATTCTGCCGATCCAATATTCCAACCTGTTGTGAAGGCGAGAAAGGCGACAAGCGCAACAAGGTACTTTTTCATCAGAATCTTCGCAGCGGAGCCCCCGTAAATACCATGCGTGTTATGCTATAGTCCTGGCTCAATCAGCATGGCATGTTGTGCAACAGTATCAGGTCTCTGTGGGGTCTCTACTGTGCCTCCTTTTTGTTGATTAAAAGGTGTTGATAGGATATAATTCTCTCGTCGCTCGATGACTTAGGAAAAACGCTCGTTTTTCGCTCTCCTCCCAACGTGGTAGTTGGAAGGCGTTGTTTGTCTGAGGTTTCGCTCGGCAGCCGAAACGGTGATGTTACCGCCACGCCGTGGCTGCTTCTAAACAGCTGCTGTAGTCGTCGGTGGCGGGCGTGTAAAGTTACGAGCCGAGACAGAAAACCTTGTAAGTCCCGGGATGGGCAACAATCCCTGTTCTTCAGGGCAAGGGAGCTGACTTTTATTAGATTCCTTATCTACTTAGCTGGTTGGTTTCACGGATGGCGAGGTGCGAGCTGTGGGTTATCCGGATCCAGTTGGTATGCCCAATCAAAAGTGATTGCGATCTCGGAAACAACAATGACATGAATCTTAGCAAAGTTCCCGTCGGGCGTTAATAAAGTATACACATGGCCCGCAATAAGCTCAACAAATTCAGTTGTGAAGCCTCGCACGGGTGAAACATCTACTTCGTCAAAGTATTCATGGTAACCCATGTCCTGCATTTCTGTCAAGTTATCTGAATAGAGGTACGGGACATTGACCTCCGTATCAAACCCAAAATAGACATCGGTAGCCGGTAAATTCCAAGTAATGGCCCCCCCTAGCTGGCTGCGAGAAGTCAAACCCGCTTCGATTGGGAATCAGGTTAAAGTCATTCAGGGTAATGTTATTTCCCGATGGACGGGGCGTATCCAAGACCTGCTCTGGACTTAATTCGCTCTCATTGCTATCGTAGTCAATGGCAGAAACAGCATAAGAGTAGGTAAGCCCATTGATGACATGTTCATCCACAAAGCTAAACCTATCGACCTCGGAAGAGGTATCTGATGAAACCTCCGCAATTAGTTCAAATTCTTCGTCCCCATTGTCGTCGCGCCAGATTTTATACCCGGCGAGATCGATTTCACCATTCGGGAACCATTCAACTATCACCCGATTGTCGTCGGTGATGCTCCTCACGCCCCGTGGTATTGCTGGCGGTTCGGTATCCACGTGAACTGGATTATCATCATTAGAATCACAACCTAAAATCAAGCCAAACAGTGTTATTACAACAAGAAATGCGGTGATGGGTCGGTATATTTGCGTAAACATGAGCTTTCTCCTTCCAATTATCAATCGTTCTCAAAGTTGCTCAACCCGACAGGAGGCGTTTTGGGAGAACTGATTATGAGGTTTGCTGAAATTAACAAACATTTACATCAAGATTCCATGGCAAACTTTGTGCCAGCTTTAGAAGGGAGAAAATCAGTCAATAATAGAAAGCGTAAAGCATACCTATAAAATAAGCGTGAGGGGTGCTCATGAAAGGGAATTCAAAAAACTTCAGACACTGTTATTCTGGTTCAGTTGAGTTATTTTTGATACCCGATTGTTGTAATTCTGCAACAACGAAATCCGGTTCCTCTCGTATTTCAAAACAAAACCGTAAAATAATATCACAAATGGCTGTGTTCTTCAAGGATGAATTTTGTTCTATTTCGAGTAGGATACGATGCGATAGCAGCTGCAGTTCACATAAATCGAATTCTGTATTTGGGCTTGACAAACGTTACCTCCAAAGGTATCATGTGCACATAAATCAGCAACTCCATAAAACCATTTCCTACACAAAGATGGAGCGTACAGACATGGCGACTTCAGCGGCAATAATCTGTCAAAGTTGCAGTGCGAAGATTTCTGAGGAGACATTTTTAAATGCACATAGGGTTTGTCCAGAATGCGGCTATCACCATCCTATGACCGCCTATGAGCGGCTCGCCCTTCTAGTTGATAGAGGCAGTTTTGATGAACATGACGCTGGTCTGTATTCGATTAACCCTTTAGATTTCCCAGACTACGAAGAACAACTCGCCCGGGATTACGCAAAAACGGGTCTCAGGTCGGAGATCCTTACCGGCGAAGCGAAAATCGGCGGTCAGCCTGTCGCAATTACGATTAGCGATTTTGGAGTCAGAGGCGGTACGATGGGGGCGGTCGTCGGAGAAAAAGTCACTCGCAATATTGAACACGCCACGCAAAACAGATTGCCCTTGATCATTGTCTCCCGGAGCGGTGGAATGCGAATGCAAGAAGGTACGCTATCGCTGATGCAGATGGCGAAAACTTCAGCGGTCTGTGTTAAGCACGCAGAGGCGGGATTACCTTACATCTCCGTGATGGCGGACCCAACCTTTGGTGGATCAACTGCGAGCTATGCCTCGTTGGCGCATGTAATTCTCGCGGAACCGGGGGCCCGGATTGGTTTCGCTGGGCCCCTCGCTACTGCAAGTATTAAACAACAGCTCCCTGAGAATTTCCAGAAGGCAGAGTTTTTGTTGGAACACGGGTTGATTGATAGGATTGTTCAACGGAGTGAGATGCGTTCCCTACTGATTGACCTGCTAGATTTTTGCGTGGATTCACCTCAATGATTACTATGAACGTGAGATATTCACTAATTTAATAGAAAGAGGCATGAGATGACAGTCCACAATGCAGAGCAGCTGAGAGCGGCCGTCCGTGAACATTACGCAGGTTTGGTAAAAAGTGGTGAATCTTGTTGTTCATCTTCTAACTGCTGCGGCGATATTGAAGCCTCTCTCAAAGGGACGTTCGCCAATCAGAACCAATATACCGACGCACAGCTTTCTAGTATCCCTGCTGATGCTGTTGAAAATTCCTTCGGCTGTGGGAATCCACTGATGTATGCTGACATTTGTGAGGGCGACGTCGTGCTCGACCTTGGGTCAGGGGCAGGCATTGATGTGCTACTTGCGGCATCACTCGTCGGCCAAAGCGGAAGAGCAATAGGCATTGACATGACGCCGGAAATGATCGAGAAAGCCAGAAAGAATGCAGAGGAGGTGGCTGTAAAAAATGTTGAGTTCCGATTAGGTGAAATTGAATCAATGCCGGTTGAAAATGGAAGCGTTGATTGGATCATCTCTAACTGTGTGATTAATCTTGCGCCGGACAAAGATTCGGTTTTTCGGGAAGCGTATCGCGTCCTCAAGCCGGGCGGGCAGTTATTAGTGTCGGATATCGTTGCGGACCACTTGCCTAAGTGGTTGAGATCAACGATTAGCAATTGGGCGAATTGTATTTCTGGGGCACTACCTGAAGCCCAATATTTGGACTCGATTCGTCGGGCAGGATTGGAAGAAATTCAGGTATTCAGCAAGTCTCCTTACGCGAAAATCGGAAAGACTGAGGTTGCGAGCATTAAGGTAGGGGCACTTAAACCAAATAGGACTTACGCTCTTCAGTAAATCCGCCTGTTTGGGAGAAGATTATGACTACCGAACAAGCACGTCGAGTTGCACTGCTCTTGAAGGCCCAGATTCTCGCAGAAACGAATTAACCGATACGCCAGATTATCCTGTGCGGCTCGCGGACGCAATAGGGGGGATACTCCGACAGTGATTTCGATCTGAAGGTAGTAGACATACGGAGTATGCCTAGTACTATGTCCCCGCGCTAGGGCTACGGGTCAGACAAGATAACCGCCCTACGATGGTGTGGATCGGATATGTCTACACTAGTTAATACGTGCGTGAGATGTGAAAATGCTTATGTTTCACGCGCTATGCTTTCGACGAGCGCAAGTGGCTGTGGAAAATCAGGCATTTCCATAATCTGCATTGCGTCCTCGACATATTCTTCGCGTTTCATCCCGTTCAGGACAACGGACACCCCCGGTGATGAAGTCACGAAGTTCAACGCCCGTTGAGAGAGACTTAACGCCCCCTGATCCTCGGTGAGATATAGGTTCAAAGCCTGAGAGATTGGTTCAACCTTCTCCGCATCCACACGATTAAATATTTCCGTTATGGTTACGAACAGCGTGTTGAGTGCCCTTACATATTGAGCGAGTAAGCCTTCCCACTCCCCTTGGTGTTGATTCAGGCAAGCGATTCCGGTCTGTCGCAGGTAGGCATTAATCTGTGGAATCAGGTGCTGCTGTAAAATCTGTTCCCAGTGATTGCGATCCTGGATACGCGACATAAATCCGCCGAGTTGTTGGGCAACATCATAAAAGAGGTGGACATTCACCTGATTTTGTACCGAATCGAAAATCCCCCAACTTTTCAGTGTATCTCCCAGTCTAGTTTCGATTTGGATTAATGTGCCTTCTGCTATTGACATTATCTGAGGATAATCGGCATTGGGACGGTGTTCATATTGTGCCAAGCGGGTCATCTGATTGTCCTTGAAAGCGTTCAGGGGGCGATTCACGAGAACGCCAAGCCCCAGTGCCTTCGCAGCTTCAATGACAGCGATGCGTTTCCCGTCAATTTCGTTATTCGCTTCTGTCAATGCCTCGGATTCAAGCAGATTGTACGGAAGTTGAATCACCTTGAAGTGGTTTACCGCGTGATCTCCATACACAGTCTCTGCCGCTTTGGCAGCCGCTTCATAAACGCGATTGAGGGAAACATGCTCGAAGTCGGTTTGTGGAGAAGGGAAGGTATTTGACGAAATACCGTAGTAGCGAATCTGTCCATCGGCCACGAACCGTTCCATCTGCACAAAGGCGCGGTAGATTCGGTCATAGAAAGTATCTCGAATTGCGTTCCAGCTAGATTGAGCGGATCGGTTTTTGGCGTCGGACAGGAAATATTCCGGGTTGTGTAGCAGGTAAACATCGATGGTTTCCAATCCCAGTCGATCTGTGCTACGCGTCCACTGATCTATTAGAAAATCAGGATGGATGCAGTGCCAGCAGCCCTCCATATATTTGACGACCTCTCTCCACGGATTACCTGCTGTTTCTCGTTGTTGTGCTTGATCGAGATTTTGCCCCTGCATGTAGCCGACTTTGGAGACAATGATGATTTCTTCTCGCTTAATCTCGCTGTCAGAAATCATCTTCTGCAGGCCGTTACCGATTAAGGTTTCGCTGCCGCCATCGGTGTAATTGCTGGATGTGTCAATCAGATTACACCCCGCTTGGATCGCTTTTTCGAGCGTTTCAGTGTGCGCCTCGTTCTGTTCATGCACGCGGTAGGTGCCGTAGCCGATTTTGGACGTTATCAAATCTGTGCCGGTGAGCCGGCGATACGCATTCGCCTCAAAGGAGGGGTGGTGTGAGCTCATCCGATTTGCGAAGGCTTGTGTCGCTTGTGAGGTTGCATGTCCGGCGATCTTGGAATTCATGGAATTTCCTTATTTGTTGGCAAAAGAGTTGTAAGTTGTCAAGCGGCTTAAATTTCCGCTCGTAGAGAAAGTATCCAAGTCATTTGAAGGATTAGTTTTAGAGTTCCGTATGATTTTACGCGCAAAGTATGTAATGCCAAATAGTCGCACGATTATTGAGAATGGTGCGATAGCCATTCAAGGTTCACAGATTATCGATGTCGGACTTTATCCAACGATTCGGAACAGTGGTGCATCTCCGACACACGACTTTAGCGAAGCGGTGCTTATACCCGGCTTAGTGAATGCCCATACGCACCTTGACCTGACAAGTAGTTCCGATTCCATTGAGCGAACCCCAAAATTTACGGATTGGATATTCCAAATTGTTGGGAAGCGGACCCCCTTAACAATAGCCCCATCTGTCCGCGAAGGGGTGCAGCAAAGTCTAGCTGGGGGTGCGACAACAGTAGGGGATATCGACGGAACCGGGGAATCGATGCAGATTCTGCGGAATACTCCGATTCGGAAGGTGGTTTTCTTCGAGGTCCTCGGTTTTTCGGGCGAACGCGCGGCTATGGGACTCACTCGACTTGCGGCGTATTTAGCTTCTCCCCCTGTTCCAGATTCGCTGTTGACACCTGCGTTGTCGCCCCATGCTCCCTATTCTACTTCGGCTAATATTTATCGTCAATGTCTTACCTCCGACTTGTCGATTTGCACGCATATAGCGGAAACTGAGGAGGAGTTTGAGTTTCTCTCCAGTAGCACGGGCGCATTTTTAGACTACTTAGAAGCGTTTGGTATTTCAACAACCGGGTGGCACCCTCCGCAAATAACACCGGTACAGTATATGCAAACGTTGGGTATTTTGCGAAAGAGTTCACTCTTAGTCCACTGCAACTACCTAACCAACGTAGATGTGGAGCTGCTCGCTGAGAGTGGGGCGTCTGTGGTGTTCTGCCCGCGGAGCCACCATTACTTCTATCATACCGACCACCCCGTCCTGCAACTGGTTGAAAGGGGAATCAATGTCGCTATCGGGACTGATAGTCTTGCGAGCAATTGGTCCCTAAGTCTATTCGATGAGTTGAAATTCCTCGCGCGTACTCAACCGAGTATCCGCCCTGAAATGTTGTTCGACATGGTGACCTGTAACGGTGCAACGGCCCTTGGTCTAGCGCAGGTCGGACAGTTGGAGAAAGGCTGGCAGGCGGATATCATCGCGGTCCAAGTTCCAAACGATGGTCGTCCTGCTATTGAACAGATTCTTGATGGCTCTTCTGAGAATCTATTGACAGTTGTTGGCGGAAAAGTCTGCTACACATCAAACAGCTAGAGGTAGCAGTGTGTGAACCTTTTTGCTGACTCACACAAAGATTAGGATTTAGATAGTTGAAGGTCAAACCTTGTAGTTCGGCGATTTATCGCCGCTGGACACCGTTCCGAATGCCCGATGAATCGGGGCGACAGTTCATCCTAAAGTAGTGGGCACGCTCCGCGTACCTTTCCCCTGCTTGTGGGTGGGCAAGAACGCAAGCGACGCGGGTTGAATTGTGTTAGGACAAACTCAAGTGCGTAACTCCTATAATTCTAACATAAAAAAGGAGGAAGTTGATGACAGTAAATTGGATGTTTTTTAGGAACAGCTGAACCTCTTGTCGAAAAGCGCAAGAGTTTCTTGACGCAAACAACATTCAGGTAGACAGTCGAACGGACGCCCGTAAGGAGAAGTTAAACTCAACTGAGGTGTGGGAACGTATCCAAAGTGCTCAATCCATTTACGTCGCTAAGGGCAAAAAAGTCGATGTCTTTGCTCCAAATATCGATTCACAAGATGCCATCCTCAAAGCGATTATGGGGCGAAGCGGCAACCTACGAGCACCCACGCTACAGTTCGGAGATACATTTTTCGTCGGGTTCAATGCGCTGTTATACGACGCGATTCCAACGGCATGAACGCTGCGTGCCACGGGCCCACGGAGGTTAATCGTAGGAACGTCGGCAAGCAGATGTTCACTGGACTTAATCTTAAATATTTGACTTTGACTGACAACCATCTACATTGATACACGCCCCAGTAACGAGGCTCGCGCGTTCAGAGGCGAGGAACACCACAACGTCCGCGACCTCTTCAGGCTTTCCAAACCGCCCCAACGGCATATCGCTTTCAACGAATGCAGCGATTCCTTCCGGGTCCGCCTTCTGTCGCCGCTCCCAGCCGCCGCCGGGGAATAGAATCGAACCGGGGGCAACACTGTTGACGCGGATGTTATCTTTGGCAAGTTCACCTGCGAGGGACTTCGACATGCTAATTTCTGCCGCTTTCGCTGCATTATAGGTGATATGTCCGCCGCCCTCCCGTCCGTAAATTGATGAGATGGTGATGATGACCCCGCTCCCTTGTGCTTGCATTGTTGGGATAACACCTCGACTCATGCGGGCGGCGGAAATGAGGTTCAGGTCGATGATTTCGTGCCATTCCTCATCGGAAATCTCAGGGGTCGGCGTCCACTTGCTGCCTCCGACGTTATTAATCAGCACATCAACCCGCCCATATCGCCCTAACGTCTCTTGTACAAATGCCTCGGTATCCCCGCCTTTTGTGACATCGGCAGTCTTGGCAAATACCTCCGCTCCAAGTGCTTTAACCTCGTTGGCAGCTGCTTCGAGCGTGTCCGGAGTTCTGCCGCAGATACTTAACTTCGCGCCTTCCGCTGCAAAACCGAGCGTGATTGCTTTTCCAATGCCTCGACTGGCACCGGTGACGATAACAACTTTATCTTTAAGTTGTAGATTCAATTCGTTTTCTCCTATCCTGATATAAGCGAAACCAATTTAGGAATTACAGTTTGAATGACCGTTAGGGTTCCAAAAATTGAGTAGAATCCCGCACACGCGACGAGTCCAATCTGCCGCCAAATCGGGGGTTGAATCTCTCTCGGTAGGAACTTTCGATTGACGTAAAGGGTGTGCAGCGCAGTGATTACAAGCAAGTACCCGCCGATTGTTGCGGAAACCAAGATCATAAAAAACGGCTTTGCCAGATAGAGCGCAATTATGCCCCAGAGGATGTAGATGACAAGGATTGGATAGTAAATCCATTTCGCGCTGTGTTCTTCCAGTTTTCGCGCACTTGAAAATCCGGTCCAAATAATGTCTGTGTAGCGACGTGGGACTCCGTCCACACCGCCCAACTGGGTTGAAAAAAGCACCCAAAATCCACAGAGCAGCGTGAGATACCAGAAGATTTGTCCACCTTTTTCGGCCAGTCCCTCTGCTTGAAATGCTGCCGCTGACCATTGGTCAATCTCTTGTCCTGCAGGAACAAAGGCAATTGTCAACATGGCGGGCAGTGCCAGACCAAAGAAACAACCGATGACCCAGATGTAATACTGCTCGAAGTGGTTATATTTCCACCATTCGCGGAAGCGTTCCAAATTTTCAGGGGTTATCCGAAAAACTTTGCCGATGTGTGTCAGCGTTACCTGTTGTCCACCAATCAGAGAGGGGATTGCGCCGACAAGGCTGCTCATACCCCACCCTTTGTCCCGGACGTAATTGCTGATACCCACGTTGCCCAGTCCCCCGCTTCCCGCATAGGCAGCAAACGCACCGAGTAAGAGCCAATCGATATTACCGCTCTCCGCTGACGGCAACGCGCCAAAGCTAAAGAATCCTTTGATTACAGTCCACCAGATCTTGGGGGGCACCATAAACAGATCGATCAGGAGAAGATAGCCGATAATCCAGATGACCATAACCAATTGGACTTTTTCAAGAGCGTTGTATATTTTCTTGCCAAAGAGAACAATTCCCAGACATAAGAAGAAAGCCGAGTATGCAAAGAGTCGCACTGTACCTTGGTCGGCTTCCCCCGGCATATATCCCAACCATGCCGCGGCAATAGCTGTGGCGGCGGTCGCTGCCCATCCGGGCCAAATTCCGAAGAAATCTATACCGGAATAAAAAAATGCCCAGAACCGTGAACCCGGTTTGCAGCGCATATAACCGCTAAACATCGGTTCTCCGGTATAAATCGTGTAGCGAATTGCCTCCGTATTGATGAAGGATTGGAGCAGGATGGCAATTGTCGCTATCCAAAGGAGTCGTCCACCGTACTGTGCAGTGATCGCCGGACCCAATAGCCATTCGCCGCTGCCGATTGATCCGCCTAGCGCAATAATTCCAGGACCTAAAACAGCCCGAAACGCGCGACTGAAACGGTAGGGTGGCGGCTTGGGTAGATCTGCGACTTCCCAATCGGGCAGACACCCCCCATCAACTTTCTCCCCTGAAGAATCACTGATATTTGTGTTGGATTGTTCCATATTCGCTCCTATTTGTATTTTGTCCCTAGTGCCTAAGATGCTATCTTGGCTTTCGGAGGTTCGGCTGGATAAGAATTTGATCTATTTTAGCAGAAACCGACACCGATGTCACGTAGAAAATTGGCAGTTTAGCGATATACAAATATGCAGGTGAGCAAGCAAGAATGCGGGTTTAGCTAACCCCTGGCAATCTATTTTTAGGAGTAGAGCCCTAAATGTGAGAATAAAAAAGCGGTCTCCCGACCGTGTGTAAATGGCTGGGAGCCCGCTTTTTTTGCTTGAGACAGTGATTTACCTTCTAAACTGTTTCGGGCTCAGTCCTTTTAAGGGGTTCTTGGTGCTCACGCTCAAATTGCCGGGCGGCTTCGGGGGCCGACTCTCCTAGACAGTGAAGCCCTTCCTTCGCAGTCCCACTCAAGTTTACACCAATCTCAAAGCATGTCCATAGTATTATTCGTGCCAAGGCGGTGTTTCGGGTGGATGGATCCCTAAGATTTCGATGATGCGATGGATCGGGATGCCATGTCTAACGTTATCGTCCCGGCCGACAACCGTGTGCGCTTTGAGCAGCGAGTTAATGATTGATTCTTCGGTCGCTTCAATGGCGGCGCGAAAGAGAACGGTTAATGCGCTCTCGTCATGAAAGGTTGAAGGCGAACCCCCACCTTCAAGCGGGGATGTCCCGATGCGTTTGGCTGTCGAAAAGGCGAGGACGAAATCACCGCTGCCGTGCGATGCGATCGCCCCGGTTCGTGCGAGCCCAAACGTCGCCCGTCTGGCAACGCGAGTGAGTTGTCGATGAGAAAGCGGTGCATCCGTCGCAACGATGATCATAATTGACCCAGGTCGCTCTTCCGAGATTTCCTCCGGCGTTAGGTACTGTCCAATCGGAAAGCCATCTATCCTCAAATCGGAGGCACCTCCGGTATTGGTCAGGACCAAAACGCCGACCGTATATGCGGTCCCTTCCATTTGAACTACACGTGAAGCGGTTCCGATTCCAGCCTTCCAACCAAAACCGCTCATACCTACGCCGGCACCAATAACACCTTCCTCGATATTCGTGTGAGAGGCAGTTTCCAACGCTTCAAAGACATGCTCCCGTTGGACATGGCGCCCTAGGATATCGTTGAGAAAACTGTCGTTGCATTCGCCGACGATTGGATTAAATGAATAGACGCCCGGGTTTTGCGCTGAGACATAATCGACAAGTGCGTCGGCAGCAGTCCAGACGTTGAGTGTACCCGTTAGGAGGATTGGGGTCTCGATATTTCCCAGTTCAAGCAGTTGCGGCAAGCCGATTGATTTGCCGAAGGCGTTGATGATATGCGCCGTTGCTGTCACTTTTTCACGAAAAATATTGCCATCGTGTGGCAAGATGGCTGTCACGCCTGTGCGGATTGGACCGTTGCCGGGGGAAAGGGGGCCTTCTCCTGCTATGCGTGTAACATGCCCCACTTTGACGCCGGGAACATCGGTCATTCCGTTGAGTTCACCGGGCGGTAGATTGCCAATTTGGATGCCAATTTCACGGGCGCGTGGCCGATTCGGTTTAATAGATGTTTGCATTGAAAGGTCCGCCTTCTGAGCGTAGATTTGACGTACTCCCAACCCTAAAGGGTTTGGATTCTTCACTGTCCCTTTAGGAGTGGAATTGTGCAATCAACGAGGGGAGCCATCGGCAGATGGGCTTACCCCTTCTCCGGCAAGGGTTGACGCCCCACCCGATAGATATTAACCGTGGCGTTGCGGTCTCTATCTAACTATGTATGGCAAATTGGACACTGCCATGTCCTGTCACGTAGATTCAACGCTTCATTCACAAAACCACAAGCCGAACAGGTCTTACTCGTTGCGAATCTGTATGCCCACCTGAAAAGATGGGGGATTAGATCGGAAGATTCTGATAAAACGATAAAAACATGAAAACTAATGTACCAATATACTCAATCGATTGCTGTTTCACCATTTCTTAACATGAGCCAACTTGATATACATTATATCAGAACGCGCCAAAACATCAAGTGCATTTGCAGATTTCTACTTGACATCAATACTATGTGCGTAATAGAATAGGGTGCTAATCAAATGGAAATGCGCTCGACTGTTCCATAGAAATATTTAGGATTGATCAAGGAGCCCAAACATGGCGAAACGATACAGTGCCTGCCTCATCGGCTGCGGTCGGATGGGGGCGACGATCGATGACGAAGTGCGAGATCATCCCCAAAGTTTTCGATGGATTCCCTACTCGCACGCCGCTGGGCATACAGCTTCAGAACACACAGATTTGATTGCTGTCTCGGATGTCCTCCCGGAAAAGGTGAAAGCAATTCAAGAGCGGTACAATGTCCCTGAAGGCTACACCGACTATCGCGAGATGATTCGGAACGAAAATCCGGATATTGTGAGTATCGCCACCCGTCCGGCGACGCACGCTGAAATCACGATTTTTGCGGCGGAAAATGGGGTCAAGGGCATCTACTGCGAGAAGCCGCTCTGCTGCTCAATGGAAGAGGCAGACGCAATGCTGGCAGCGTGTGAAAAGCACGGTGTCAAATTCAATTACGGTACGCAACGTCGCTATATGCCGCTCTTTCAGAAAATGCGGGAACTGATAGATCAGGGGGAGTTAGGTGAGATTCAAGCTGTGATTGGGCATGTCGGCGTCGGCGCAGCGCAGTGGGGACACACCCATACCTCTGACATGCTGCTCTACTTGGCAAGCGACTCTGAAATCGAGTATGTGCAGGGCGACGTGAACCTTGATTTAGCGGCCTTTGTCGGGAATCGTGTGGACGCCGATCCGGGGATTCCCATGGGATATGTGACCTTTAAGAACGATGTCCGCGGTTATCTGCTGGCGAGTAGCGGCTTTGAGTTTGAGGTCAGCGGTTCAAAGGGCAAGCTCCGCACCTTCAATGACAGTGTGGCGTGTCAATGGCGCAAAATACAGGATCAGTGGAACATCCTCGAAGAGGTGCCCTTTCCTGAGCCCCCGCGCACAAGTGGAACTGTCGGAGCGATCAACGACATTGTTGCCGCGATTGAGGAAGGCCGCGAAACGGCAGGCAATATTCAAATCGCCTGCCGCAGTCAGGAGATGATTCTCGGCTTTATCGAATCACAACGCCATGGCGGCGCGAAGGTCTCGCTGCCGTTGGAGGATCGGGGCCTTTATGTCGGGCGGCAGAATTGGTAGACATGGGAAACTCACGTGAGGAGAAAATAACGTAAAGAGCGTGAGGCGTGAAAACAATTATTTTTCGCAATGAGTAGATAAGGATTTTTCCACCCCCCTCGGTCCCCCCGCAAGCAGGGGGAGGGGGGCGCAAGTTCCGTTTCGGTTGCCCTCCTAAGGGAATGCTTACCGTATCGTAGATTCACGGTTTTATCGAGAGAGACGCAGAAACGCCCCCTTCTCTGAAGAAGGGGAAAACGGGAAGACGGTTCTCTCGTTTTAGTTCATTGGTGCAGCTGGAATAAGAAGTCCGACTCCGGGACTCATACACAAAGCATGTGCAAAATGCTAAGAGAAACCGAGTTTTTGTCAGGGTAACCACAAGGGGTATCCCTACGGTTTCTGCTGCACGGTTTCTTAACATGAACCAGAGAGTAACGCACCATCGCTGGTCACTCAGCTCTTCAGCAGTACAAGGAAGAGAGAAGTTGGGGATATTCTTTGGACTCAGTGATAGCACAATAGAAAGGGAACTATGATGAAAATCACACAGATCGATGTTTGGACGGTTGTCGTTCCGGTATTCCCCGAAGCAGTACATAGCGAGGAATACGGTGGTTATCCCGATTGGGCAAGAGTGCCTAAGCAGATTATTCGGATGCATACCGATGAAGGTATCACCGGAATTGGTGAAACAGGGAGGGGCCAATCCACACAAGCGGTGGCTCAAGCGGCGGAACAGTTGAAGGGCAGGGACGTGATGAAGATGTGTTTGCAGAACGTTTTTCGTACGGAGCCGCTCAAGCCGAATCCCGAATCACCAGAAGATTGGGAAATTGACGTGGGGCCCTATCCCACCGGATACGAGGCGTTTGAAATGGCGGTATTCGACCTCGTCGGCAAACGGTTAGATGTACCTGCTCATACATTGTTGGGCGGTGCCTGTCGGGACAAAGTGCGTGCGGATTTTTGGATTGGGCATCAGACACCGGAGCATACGGGGCGCAGTACAAAGATAGCCATTGAGAGAGGATTTACTGGACTGAAAACGAAATGCCGGATTCAAGAGCCAATGGCGGAACGGATACGAGCGGTCTGGGAAGTTGGCGGGTCGGACTTCAAAATGACGGTTGATCCGAATGAGCGTTTTTATACGGTTGAACAAACCCTTGAGCTTGCCGATCAGATAAAGGAACTTGAGAACGTTGAAGTGTTTGAAGACCCCATCCCGAAGAAGGGCTTACGGGACGATGTGCTAGCCCAATATCGATACATGCGTGGAGAGTTGCCATTTCCGTTGGCACTTCACTTGGGCGGCGCATCGGATGTGATTAAAGCGATTCGCGCTGACGCGGTAGATTATCTCAACCTCGGCGGTTCGATGGTCAACTTTGCCAAGGCTGCTGCGATTGCACAGGCAGCGGGCATCCCCGTCTGGCACGGATCTGGGAACGATCTCGGGATTATGGAGCGGTCTTATCTTCACGCTGCCGCCATCGCGCCAAATTGCGTTCTCGCCAGCGATTTCGTTGGTAGTTGGACCCGTGTTGATGATCTGATTACGGAAGGGTTCACTTTCGAGAAGGGTTACACACCTGTGCCACAATCGCCCGGCTTAGGTTGTGAATTGGATCTAGATGCGTTGGAGAAGTATCGCGTGGATAAATAGGAACGGTAAATATGCGCTCCTTGGGGAAAGTGTGTAAATCTCGATCCAGGCATTGGGGCAACGAAACTTGGACTCGTTTAGCTAGGACGGAATGGAGATCAACAAAATGGCAGTGATAAAACTTCCCGAATCAGATTGGGGAAGAGCGTGGCGATTATTGATTCAGGAAGGCGGAACAACGCGGATTTCTAAAGCTCACGTTTATATCGTTTCGAGGCATCAAATCGAATTATTGCAGGACAAACAGCTACCTTTTGAGGTGCTTGATGAGTCAGGCCGCAATTTAGTACGAGATTTACTAGCCTCTACAATATAACGATGGAGCGTGGATTGAAAAAGAAAAATACGACCATGTTCATCAGCGGCTGTTTGATAGATTTGGCGGCGTAACGCACACCCTGCGCGGCTTCCCGTTGCGGGGTTCTTGACGAGAGCATGGTGAAATTTATCACGACCATGTGATTATTTATACGGTTATTGACTTTGATGTAGCTGCACGCAACTCACAATTCTTCAGGGAATTGAAGGAGGAGTTAAAAGGATTGTCCCGCCAAAAAGAGATTTTGATTACAGATGTCGAAATGACTGTTTTTTAGAGAAGTGGGTGGTACACCAAACTGTATACGGAGGCATAATATGTTCAAAAATCTGAGCCCGGGTGCTATTGGCATTCAGGCGAATATTGAAGAAGGGTTAGCATTGGCAAAATCATCGGGTTTTGAAGGGCTTGACCTTAACATCAGCGAAGCAAATACGCTGGCAAATGAACACTCCGTTGATTATGTCAAGAACCTCTGGGCGGAGGCAAGCTTGAAGATGGGCGGTTGGGGGATGCCGGTCAACTATCGTGGGAGCGACGCAGAATACGACGAAAGCCTATCGCGGCTGCCCGACCTAGCAAAACTTGCTGCAGATCTCGGCTGCCATCGCACGACAACCGTTGTATCACCGAGTTCAAATGACCGTTCATTCCAAGAAAACTGGGATTTTCACATTAAACGGCTGCGTCCCGTTGCAGAGATCTTGAAGGATTATGGGCACTCGCTCGGTTTTGAGTTTATCGGCCCGGCAACGAGCCGTAAACCAGCCCAACATCTGTTCACCTATACGATGGATGCCGTGCTCGGACTTGCCGCTGCAATCGGCACGGGCAACGTCGGACTACTGTTCGATATGTGGCATTGGTATACTTGCCGTTCCACACTCGACGATGTCAGAAAACTTGCCAAAGCAGACGTGGTGTACGTCCACATCAACGATGCCCCTGCGGGAATCGATCCGGACGACCAGATTGACAATGTGCGCTGCCTCCCCGCGGAGACGGGGGTAATCCCACTCGCCGAATTGATGCAAATTCTTAACGATATTGGCTACGATGGGCCCGTAACGGTTGAACCGTTCAGCGCGCGGATCAACGCAATGGGGCCGCAAGATGCCGCAAAAGCTGCTGCTGAATCGCTGGATAAGGTATGGGCACAAGCGGGTCTGGCGTAGGCAGGAAACAGGTTCATCAGATCCGTCGTACATCGGTGCTGTACAAAAAGTGAGGTACTTAAGACCCCCCTAGCCCCCCGCAAGCGGAGGGAAGGAGGGTATACGGTGTATGCCTACTCCCTTAAAAGACGCGCAATGAATTGCGCTACTACAAACTGAAAAAAGGAGTCAGCACGATTCGCGTGCCGTAAACCACACAACGTTATCACATATCGCTGGGCTAACACCCAACTGCCATTAAATTCCAAACACCGGCGGCGAGACATCTCACCTCATCTCTCGCCTGAGAACCCTATCTGTATCCGTGCAATCTGCTGCATCTGCGATTCAGATAATTATTATGAACACCCCTCAGGTACGTAGTAGGGTGATTAATTACCCGTTGTGACGCGGGTTGAATGGCGTTACGACAAACTCAAGGGCGTAACTCCTATAAAATAACACAAGTTGCTACCTAATTCTAGTAGGGTGGGCTTCCTAGTCCGTCGTTGTCAATCCGTGTAAGTCGGGTTGGAAAGTCTAACCCACAAGCCCAAGGGGTAGGTAGATGGATTCATTCAACATGGAAGGAATTAATAACTGTGCAACTTATTAACAAAGAAAGTATACTCGAAATTACGAGAGAATGGGAAGGCGAGCGTTTCCCTGACGGGAGGCCTCGCGTGCCGGACGACATCGTTGAACGGATGAAAAAGGTAACAATCGAGGAGGCGTGGGGCGTACTTCAAGGACAGGGGTACCGTTTTCAGTTTGACGGGGATTGGATGAACCTGCATCCAGACCGCGTTTTGGTTGGAAGGGCGGTGACGTGCATGTTTGTTCCGCTGCGTCCAGACTTTCAAAGCGTCGTCGCGGAACAGGGAGAGAAAGATAAACGTATCGGTGGGCAAAACTCGTGGGTGATTGATACGCTCCTCGAAAATGATGCCATCGTTGTTGACTTATTTGGCAAGGTGAAGAACGGCACTTTCGCGGGCGACAACCTCGGCAATGCGATTTTTGCACGCAGCAGAACTGGTATGGTAATTGACGGAGGCATCCGTGACCTCGACGGCATTTATAGACTCCCGGACTTTGCAACCTTTGTGCGCGGGGTTGACCCCACCGCCATCGCCGATGTAACCTTGACGGGAATCAATATTCCGGTCCGCATCGGTGAAACAACCGTCCTGCCGGGGGATATTGTGCTCGGGAGACGCGAGGGTGTCATTTTCGTTCCACCGCATCTAGCGCAGGAGGTCGTTGAACGCTCCGAGGATATCCGCCTGCGTGACCGCTTTGGGCATCAACGCTTGCAGGAGGGGAAGTATACCCCCGGTGAAATTGATGGGGCATGGTCGGACGAGATTAACGCGGACTTTGCAGAATGGGTTAAAACCCAAAAGCTTTAAGGGAGGGACACAGAAGGTGGTCCGCCGAGATTATACCTGTTTCACCGAACGGTTGGCATCCCTAAACTCGTCCTATATGCAAATCGAAACCGTAGGCGTTGCGGACGACTATCCCATCCATCGCGTCTTACTGGAGGCGGGTCAGGGTGTGCACAAAACCATCCTGATCACTGGAGGAATTCACGGGGACGAGCCTGCCGGGCCGGCGTCGGTGTTGCGTTTCTTGGAGCGTGATAACACCCGTCTGTTGCAGCGTTTCAAGTTCCTGATTCTACCGTGTATCAATCCTTACGGTTACGTCCACAACACGAGGGACAACAAGCAAGGCTTAGACCTGAATCGCCTATTTGGAGAGACCGGCATCGTTGAGATAGACATTGTAAAGGAAGCGATCAAAGAAAGGCGTTTTGATTTTTGCATCGACTTCCATGAAGATTGGGAAGCGGCGGGTGTATACCTCTACGAAGCCCAATGCAATGAGCGATGGATTGGTCCCGAAATAACTCGTCAAATCGAAAAGATTGGTCGGATTGATGGAGAGGTAGGGGAAAGTGACCTGCCAATCGCTGACGGTGTTTTTCGGGTAGATCCCGCTTGGGGGGATGCAGGGTTGGCCCCTTATCTCTTCGACTCTCACGCAGAGCATGTCATGATTTGTGAGACGCCAACAAGTTGGCCCCTGGATCAACGGACAGCGGCTCATTTGGCAGCACTGGATGCTGCGCTCAATATTCTGGCAGTCTGACCCCCCTCGGTCCCCCCGCAAGCGGGGGGAAGGGGGGACGTAACCTGCAAGTGGAGGGAAGGGGGCGCAAGTAGGGACGCAACCCGTAAGCGGAGGGGAAACAGGCTCAATGAACCTGTCTCTCCCTGCTTGCGGGAGGGACTAAGGGGGGGACAACGCACCGGGTATTGTGTCGAGATATGAATATCGAGTTCTGTTGACGTCGGATTGCCCGATGGTAACAGTTTGCCAAATTGGTGAGAAGGAGGCCCCTTCCTCAGACCTATCTCGGCGTTTAGATGTGAATATGAATCATCTAATCCTGAGAATCCTGGTTCAGACAATAATGATGAGCACCTCTCAGATACTTTGGAGTGAGCAGAGGTAGGGTTTCTTTACCGATAGGAGTTTAGCCCGTGGCCCAAGCATTTATACTTGGGATATAAGCAAGATTGTTAGGCTGCCTGTTAGGTGAAATCTAACAGCGGCTAACAGACAAGATAGAGCAATTCTAGGTCTAAAGGAATCAGTAAGAACCCCAACCCTGTCCTCCCTTACCCCCTCAGTCCCCCCGCAAGCAGGGGGAGGCATAAGTTCTTTTTTTGCGGCTTAGTCCCCCTACATCTTTGCGTTTTATTAGAAGCTAGTAACGACTTATCCTCTTATTATTTACCATATCTATTTTAGGGAGATTTAATGGCATCTACAGACATTTCGTCAAATGTGAACACAAATTCTCGTCCATCTCAACTGAAAATTACCGACATGCGCCTCGCTAGTACGAGAACCGGGGGGCCCATCCTCAAACTGGACACGAATCAGGGGCTCTATGGACTCGGCGAAGTCCGCGACGGAGCGAGCAAAACATACGCACTGCTACTCAAAAGTCGGATATTGGGAGAAAACCCTTGTAACGTGGATAAAATCTTTCGCCAGATTAAGCAGTTTGGGGGCCATGCCCGCCAAGGAGGCGGAGTATGCGGCATTGAGATGGCATTGATGGATCTCGCCGGTAAAGCTTACGGTGTCCCCTGTTACCAACTCGCGGGGGGTAAATTCCGCGACAAGATCCGTTGCTACGCCGACACACCGTCGCTTAAAGACCCCGAAAAGATGGGGCAGAAACTCAAAGAACGGATGGATAACGGGTTTACCTTCTTGAAGATGGACGTTGGTATTGGACTCATTAGAGATATTCCGGGAACTCTCTGTGCACCGTCAGGCCATCTCGATACGAACAACCTGATGCATCCCTTCACCGGCATCCGTCTGACAGACAAAGGGATTGCGCTTTTATGTGAGTATGTCGGGACTGTGCGGGAAATTATCGGCTACGACATCCCGCTTGCGACCGACCACTTTGGCCATATTGGAATTGAGGACTGTATCCGTCTCGGCAGGGCTTTGGAGAAGTACAACCTGGCGTGGCTGGAAGATATGGTCCCGTGGCAATTTACCGATCAGTACGTCCGACTGTCCAACGCGTGTGCGACACCAATCTGCACGGGTGAAGATATCTACTGCAAAGAAGAGTTTATAAAACTATTTGAAGCGAAAGCCATTTCTATCTGTCATCCGGATATCGCGACATCGGGCGGGATTTTAGAGACCAAGAAGATTGGTGATTTCGCTCAAGAACATGGCATTGCCATGGCACTACACATGGCGGGCACGCCGGTATGTGCGATGGCAAGCATTCATTGCGCCGCAGCGACGGAGAACTTCCTTGTTTTGGAAAACCATTCTGTTGATAATCCGTGGTGGAATGAGTTGGTAACCGGGCTTCCCAATCCAATTATCCAAGATGGGTATACGGAAGTGCCAGAGGCACCGGGCCTGGGCATCGAGCTCAATCCGGATGCCATCAAAGAGCATATGCACCCCGATGATCCGGAGTATTTCGCACCGACAACAGAGTGGGATAAAGAACAATCGCACGATAGGCTTTGGAGCTAGCGCGTGAAGCGTAAAGCGTGGAGTGGAGGGCGGATAACTCAAAAGATTAGCCAATTGGCGATTTGAAAAGGGGGCAATCCAAACCAACTGAGGGGTACTCATAAAGGAGTAGGAACGATTCTTCGTGCCGTAACCCCCACAACTGTTATGGTATATGGCTTGGCTAACACCGAACTTCTATTAAACTCGCACCCATAATGGGGACAAAATATCCCCAACTCCATAGGTGGGGCATCTTGCCCCATCTACTGCCTGCGATCAATATCTGTATCCGCGCAATCTGCTGAATCCGCGATTCAGACAATACTTATGAGTACCCCTCAACTAACTAGCACCAAAGGCTATTAGGCTAAGTGCACATTTTTGAATTATTTTTTGCGCGTCAGGGAAGGATTTTTAGTTATGCCGGTTTTCGAGACTGCGGATGAACTTTACGCCTGCATCGGTGGGCTGTTTGAGCGGATGAAATCTCAGACACAAGTGCAAGGCGAGCTGGCATCATTAGAACTAACAGTGAGGTTCAACTATACACAACCTGAGGCTTCCATTACGCTTGTCTCGCATAATAGTGAGGGTGCCATCCACTATGGTGAATGTGACGAAAAGGCGGACGTTGAACTTGCCATGACCGGAGATATTGCCCATCACTTCTGGTTGGGAGAAATTAACGTCATGGGCGCAATCACCAAGCGGCAGATTGTGCCCACAGGTTCACTCTCGAAGCTTATGGCACTCGCTCCCCTGATTAAGGCGGGCATCCAGATTTATCCACAGCATTATCAAGAATGCTTGGGAAAAGAGAGGTGATGTGCCATGATGAGAATAGTTACCGCCGTCGCCACCAGACCCCCACGCCGATTAGAAAGATGATTAACGGGATCAGAAAGATTGCTGTCATCTGCACGAATGCGACTTCGCGCGGCGTCATCATGCGAAGGCTTCGTTCACTTGGGTCCACCGGACGGATGGCAATCAGGTCCTCTTCAAGCGTTAACCAGTTCACTGCGTTTAGGAAGAAATTACCGCCGCCGGTGCCATGAAAGAAGAGGTTGTTCGCAAAATCGGAGTCCCCTACCACGACAATTCGTGTTTTGTTTTTTTTCGGCATATCAGCGGAGGAGTCGTCGCCTATCAGTGATTCACTGCTTTCACGCTGCACAGCAACAGCCAGAGACACTGGTGGCGGTGTATCCTCGCCTTCCGTATATGAAAGATCTATTTCAAAAGTACCATCAGCTTTCCGTTTTGTCTCGCCCCAACTACCGCCAATTTCATCGGTGGTCTTTACGAGCGATTTGATATTGAGGTCGCTTCCTGCCTGTGTCTTCGGAGTGACGGACCGGGCGAGCTGAAACGTCACCGGCCGCAACACATCCTGTGTAATCTGATGGAACTCAAAGTCATCGAGTGTTGGTGCTTGCGGCTGGCTGCCCCCGAATAGGAAGAACGCGGGGCGAATGCGATCCAAAACGAGATCATTACCAATCGTAACGCCCCATCTGTCCATCAAGTCAACCAGTCCCTGATTCGGCTCTTCTGCTGAGTTCACCAAGGGATCGAGCATCAGTAACAACTTGCCGTTTTTATCCAAGTATTTTGAAATGGAGTTGACTTCGTGTGCCATCAGTGGTCCTTTGGGGCCGGGGATGATGAGTGCCGCACAATCGGCGGGGATTTCCGGCTGCGTTGCCAGAGATAATGTCTCAACTCTGTAATTCTGCTTTTCTAATTCGTCTTTGGTTTGGCTGTAGCCCCGGTTCTGATCAAAATCATCAATTGCCTGTTCCTCGTGCCCCGTCAAGAAATAGATTTTCACTAACTCATCACGAACCACTTTCAAAATCGCGCTGGTAAACTTCTGTTCATCAACAGTTGTGACACGCTCCCGCACTCCACCGTTCTCGAACACTGTTGTTCCATCAAATTGAATCTCATATTCCTCACTCTTCATCTTCCCCGCATAGGGGTCTACAAATTCGACTGTGAGTTTGTCAGTCTCGCGTTGATACATTTCCAATAAATCCTGTGCACGTTGACGATCGCGCGCCAATTGATCATTAGTGGGATTGAGACTGAAGAAGGCAATCACCTGAACCTGCTGATCGAGTCCGTGTAGAATTTTCTTCGTCTGATCCGACAGGCTGTATACCTTATCGCTTGTCCAGTCTGCGGATGTATCGAACCTTTGCACGACGATAACGTTGACAATGATCGCAATCCCGGTCATGAGCAAAACGGCGATGCCAACATTTGTACCATAGCGAACTTGACGGCTGACAAAGAGGCGGGATACTGCTCGGCGTTTCAGAATCACAAAAGCGGCCAAAGACGCGATTCCAAGCACGAGGAAGATCCATACAGCAAGACGTTGACGCAGCAGCACACTCGACAGTGTTGCAAACAGAAGGATGAGCGTAAGAAAACCGAGCAGCGGTGCCCATTTATCGCCTGATCGCAATTTTACATTTTCAGAGCGCGGCGTTTCGTGCATTGAAATTACCTCCACTTTGATGATTCAAACGATTTAACTGTAAAGAAGAGACAGACGATTGTGAAACTGAGATAGTAAACCGCGTGCTTGAGAGAGACAGTTCCCCGTGAAAAATCGCTAAAGTGTTCGGTGAGAGACAGATAGCCCAAGAATTCCCCCATCTGTCCACCGCGACTCGACAAGAAACCGATAATCCAGAGAGAGAGCAGCAGGCCGAAGCTAGTCAAGGCGGCAACGATTTGATTTTTCGTCATCGAAGATATCATTACGCCAAGCGAGAGGAAGGTCGATCCGAGCAGTAGCAGCCCTAGATATCCACTAATAATTGGTCCAATGTCTAGATTGCCGAATCGGGTCGTTATCAACGGAAAAATCAAGGTTAAAAGCAGCATCACGAACAACATAATCCAACTCGCCAAGAATTTCCCAAGGACAACTTCGGTATCTTTGAGGGGGGAGGTCATCAGCAGTTCGATTGTACCTGTTTTCTTTTCTTCGGCGAACAGTTTCATCGTCAAGGCCGGGGTGAAAAAGAGGAGGGTGACACTAATATTGTTAAACAGGGTCTGTATTACATCAGTGGTCGAGTACTGATACGCGGCGAAACTCCCCAGAATCACATAGAATAGGAACCCGGAAACCGCTGTAAAAATAAAGAAGACGAAGTAAGCAATGGGTGAGACAAAGTAGGTATATAATTCTTTGATAACGATTACAGCGATGTTTTTCATCTTTCCCTCAGACGATATCACAAGGACTCTGCCAGCGGACTTTGCCGACAAAAAATGGACCCAGCGATTCGAGATATTGAGCCGTCTGTTGCGATTTTCTCATCTCACCCACAAGGTGTGACAAAGGGTGAAGAGTTGTGCCCATCAATCCAATCACAAAGTCGTTATCATGTGCGTCCAGGCCGAAACACGCCAGTCGAATGTCATGCGCGTATCCTGCCTGCACGTATGTTCTACCAATCATGGCATGTTCCATCAAGATTTTTCCCTGCTCCGGTTTAGGAAGGCGGTAGAACTCCGGTTTCCGACGGAGTGGATACCAGATTGCCCATGAAAGTTCAGGGGCCAGTGTATTGCGACGGGGTTTAACGAGCAGCCAATCCTCTAGGTCCGGCTCCCGTCCAGAGGCATAGGTTCTACCGATCATGGTAAACTCAGGCTTGGGGTGAAGGGCGTCGAATGGGGCTTTCGTGAGAATTCTTCTCGTCTCTGCCACGAGCACATCCGCATCCTCTGTCATAAAAAGCAAACCGATACCCTTCGGATCGTTCAGATCGTGATAGAGGACAACTTCTAAACAGCTCGCTTTTAGCGGTTCGATTAGCTCATTTGGCTGAGAACATCCCGTGAAAACTTGAAGCTGCAAAAATAGTCGGCGTGTACTGTATTGGGGTTCCCCATCGACCGGGGCACCGATTTCACGAATTTCTGGGGCATCGATCGGTTGAACGGCCCTCTCAGGTCGCCGTGAATCCTGACGAGGTCGGGTGCTAGCAGCATTTTGAGAACGCATGGATTTATTTTCTTTATGGTTCATATAAAAAGAAAGTGCAAAGCCAGAAGAGAATGCTGAGTTTTTTCTTAAAAACTCGGAGGCTGTTGCACGATTTCTTAACATGAACCCTCCTTATTATTTCTTTTGATTTTCTGGTAGATTCGATTCACAGTATACTACATGATCTTCCCCAATTTCAAACCGAATTGTGTGATCTTCAAAGATGGTAGAGCATCCAATAAACGATGATCCCGGTTACGGAGACATACAACCATATCGGCAGCGTCCAACGGGCAATGCGCCGGTGCTTGGTAAATCGTTTCCGCAAAGCGAAATAGAGTGTTATTAAGGCAAGCGGGAGGATCAAAGAGGCCAGGATAATATGAGGGATAAGGACAGCAAAGTAGACGGAACGAATCCACCCACTCCCTTCAAATGGGGTTGATCCGGCGTGGTAATGATAGATTAGGTAGGAGGTGAGGAAGAGTCCCGATACCACAAACGCCGCAATCATACAGTTTCTGTGGGCGACAATTCTGCGCCGCCGAATCATCAAGAGCCCGACAGTCAAAAGAACAGCACTGATTGTATTCAGTGTAGCGTTCACTGTGGGTAGATCGGAGAAGGTAATCATTATCCGCTCACCATTTCAAGTCGTTCGATTGCAGTCTTAGCCCCCTCTCGCGCCAGCGTCGCGGTGTCCTCTTGTGCGACCTGTTTTAGTTTCGGAAGGGCCCGCCTATCCCCAAGTTGCCCTAGCGCAACGGTCGCAAAATAGCGGACATCGTCATCCGTATCGTCTAGGGCTTCGAGCAGAGGGGTCAGGTCATCACTCGTGGCAAGATGGCGTTCAAAATCACCGATATTGATTAAGGCTTGCGCCGCCTCTCGCCGCGCCTCCCTCTCGCCGTGCCGCAGGGTGGAAATCAGTGCGTCCATCTCTCCGTTGACAACGGGCAAATTATCCCAATCGCAGTCGAGGCAAAACCATCCATCTTTACCGACCGCCTGCACGTTTTTGCTATGACAACTTGGGCATTCTGTAGGTCTTGGCTGAGAATTCATTGTATCGTTGATTCCTCTAACTCTGGCAGATCCCGCCAGATTTCGGCCCCCTCCGGCTTGAAGTTTATTGTTGCGATAAACTGCATCCCCTGATAGAAGTTGATTTTGAACTTCCCACCACCGAAATTGTTCTTGATGTAGCCCATCGGATCATCGATTAACGGTCCCATCTCGTCGGCGTGATAGAAGGCAAGCAGCTTGAATCTCACCGTATTGCCCACAGGTTCTTGCACTAACAGCCGCGCGGTAGTTGTGGGAAAAAGCACCTTGAATACGTCCCATAGTTGATTAATCGTAGGCTTAGGGACGCCGCGGCGCTTCTTGAAATCGTTTTCAAGATATTCGGAAAAAAGATTTAGTACCCATTCCATAGTGTAATAGCCTTAGCGTGAAAGGTAAAAATAATTGGTTCATTAGCAAAGTTACGTTTTCCATGCGAAAATGAAAAGTACCCATTTTACACACGAAAATCGGCAAATGGTTTCCATTTTAGAATTAAGCGTTTTGTGGTAGGTTGTCAATTACATTACAAATAATCACAAGCAATTACATTGCGTTTTCACCTCAGAGCTTATCTGGATCAATGGCCTGACACTTTAACTGCGTAACTTCTATGTAGTATACGGTCAAAGAAGTGTTGCAGGAAGGTTTCAGCGTTCACCCCCACGCAGACACGAGCGTTGGGTTTTGGGTGTGGTTTTTCGGGTCGTAGATCGGCGACAGTCATTCCCTGGGTCAAATCACTTGAGGTTTCTACCTGTACGAAAGCCTCCACAGTCTCAAACAATTCAAGGTGGGTGAGTAGCCCAATGGGTAGAGCATCGTGGATGTAGGTTCCATAAAACCCTTCGTGGGACTGATGATACCCCATAGTAACGCGTGTAACATCTCGGAGAAACTGCGAGAATCTATCGTCCCGTTCACCGATTTCAGCGTCCAAGCGTTTTCCCATCAGAATGACTTGGTGTGTTATATCAAGCGGCACCATTGTGACCGGCACACCAAAATCGAGAACAAGTTGCGCTGCGTGCGGGTCGGCGAAGATGTTGAATTCGGCAGTTGTTGTGACGTTTCCGTAGGTTTCAAAGGCCCCTCCCATCAACACAATCTCCCGAATCCGCCGCATCCGCGCTGGATGCTTAATCACGGCTTTAGCGATGTTTGTCAGCGGTCCAACTGGAACGAGAACGAGTTCATCCGGGTACTGCCCGGCCAGGTCTATGATGAGGTCAACCGCGGACATCGCTGCAATCCGCGGTTGGGGGTCTGGGTAGCGGCGCGAGCCATCGGGTGTCAATAGCCTTGTCAAATTTCCGAGGCCATCCGAGCCGTGCACATGCGCTGCCCTCACCAGCGGTTTAACCAGCGGTTGTGACTCCCCCTTGGCACAAATTGGGTATTCACGGGCCTCCATCGCCTCCAGCGTCATCAGCAAATTGCACGTGCAGAGATCGACATGGACATTGCCGCTGACGGAAGTGATCGCTTCCACCTTCAACTCTGGCGAATTGAGCGCGAGGATGATTGCCAAGGCGTCGTCCACGCCGGTGTCGGTGTCTAACAGAATACGCTGCATCGATTTTATCCCTTGTGGGACCTCAATCGTCCCTCAATTATCAGGAAATTCGTATGATTTGGAAAATTCTATCATAGATTGGGCATATTGGCAAGTTTCGATTTCGCTGTTTAGGGTTATTTAGTTTTCAATTTTCTCCTTGTCTGAGTCGGGATTCGGAAATCCCTCCTACAGGCGAACCAAACGCCCCTATCGCGGTCGATTTTGATGTTGCATTATTTCTATGCCTGATATATTATAGGGCGTGTTATGATCCGGAGGGATTTTGGCAGCTATTCTTAACAGGACATGGGGAGAATCTATGAAAATTACTGTTCTCGGTTCAGGCACTTCGACAGGCGTTCCCGAATATAAGTGCGACTGTGAAACCTGTCAGGATGCCCGAAAGTTTGGGTCCAAAAATTACCGGACGCGTCCATCAATTCACATCGAAAAGGATGATAAGCATTTGCAATTCGATCTCGGTCCCAATTTCATAGACCAGATTGACCGAAACGAAATCGATTGGATTGACGCTGTTGTCTTTACCCATTGTCACGCGGACCACGTAAGCGGGACAAATGACATCGTCATGCCGTGCCGTAAACAACAAATGGATATGCCCATCTACGGTCCGGCGGAGACCATCCGCATTCTGCAGCGCAATTTTGATTATATGTTTAGCAAATCAACCTTTCAGGGCGGGGGTGTGGGACACCTGCTACCAAACATCGTCGAAGAGCCATTTCAGTTATATGGGTTTGAGCTCACTCCAATTCCGGTTGAACACGCCGCTGTACAAACCTACGGCTACCGAATCGATAACTTCGGCTATGTGCCTGATGTGAAACGGCTGCCCGATTCTTCTAGGGCGTTATTGCAAGGTATCGATTTACTAATCATTGATGCGCTCAGTTTCAATCCACGTCATCCAACCCATTTCTCAGTCGGAGAGGCACTAGAAGTTGTTGATGCCCTGCAGCCGAAGGAGGCCTACTTTACACATATTATGCACCGCCTCGACCATCGGTACTTCCCGGATCAATGCGCGGAACAGGAGATTGACCTACCCGAAAATGTCTATTTGGCGTATGACGGGCAGGTCCTTGAGCTTTCCTGACATTTACGGGGTTTTTGGGCAACCATAGCTCACCCCCCTAACCCTCCCCCGCAAGCGGTGGGGAAGTTGTCCTTGCCCCGGCTTACGGGGGAGAGGGGGGACGGCATACGGCGTATGCTTACTCCATTAAAGACGCGCAATGAACGCGCTAATACAAACTCAAGCGCGTAACTCTTATTGGGCAATCATGGCTCACCCCCTACCCCCCCCGAAGCGGTGGGGAAGTTGTCCTTGCCCCTCCTTACGGGGGGAGGAGGGGACAGCATACGGCGTATGCTTACTACCTTAAAGACGCGCAATGAACGCGCTAATACAAACTCAAGGGCGTAAGTCCTAATTTAGTAAAGGAAGATCTGCGGTGCTGCTCGCATACTGATAGGAGAAATAATATAATGCAGAAAACAAAGATTGAACGTGTAGAAACTGTTCTCTGGGATCGCTGGCTTCTGATAAAAATTCACTGCGAAGACGGTACAGTCGGGATTGGGGAGGGCGGTGTTCACGGTTGGCAGCGACCAACGAAGACGATGTTAGAAGTTATGTCGCCGTATCTGATCGGCAAAGATCCATCGCTCATCGAACACCACTACCAGTGGCTGTACCGCTCATCGCACTTTATGGGGTCAGTCATTCAAGGCGCGCTTTCAGCCATTGACATCGCACTGTGGGACATCAAAGGGAAACGCCTTGGTGTGCCAATCTATGACCTGATGGGAGGTATGACGCGCCATCGCGTCCGTTGCTACATGCACGTGGGCGGCGTAACCTTAGATGACCTAGCGGCGGATGCCGTGAAAAAGGCAGGCCAAGGCTTTACTGCGCTCCGTTTCTCGCCATTCCCCCAGGACTTTCACCTCCATAAATCGTACTCAGAATGGGCAGATGAGGCAGTGCGCCGTGTGGGAGCGGTACGCGATGCTGTCGGCAATTCGGTCGATATCTGCGTCGAAATTCACCGGCAGATGAATCCTGCGGAGTCAATCTGGTTGGGGCGGCGGTTGGAACAGTTCAATCCTTACTTCTACGAAGACCCGATGTTGCCCGACAGCCCGGCGATTATGGGTGACGTACAGGAACAGTGCAATCTGCCCATCGCGACCGGTGAACGATTCGCAAGTATCTTCGAGTTTCAGCAGCTTCTTGAGGCCAAGGCGACCTCCTACATCCGTCCTGACCTATGCCTTTGTGGTGGACTTTCAGGGTGTAAGAAGGTAGCGGGGATGGCGGAGGCACATCACGTTAAGGTCATTCCACACAACCCCCTCAGTCCGGTGAGCACGGCAGCGTGTGTGCAATTGGATGCATCGATTCCCAATTTCGCACTTCAGGAATATACCGGCGAGTCAGAGCCGCCGAAGAGCGATTTGCTTGTCAAACCGTTGGAACTGAAGGCGGGCTATTTGACGGTGCCGGAGGGACCCGGGTTGGGAATTGAGTTGAACGAAGCAGCTTTGAGCTACCCTGTTCAGGATAAGGTGCTAGATACACCGATTGGGTTTGATGGGTCTGTGCAGGACCGATAATTCCTGGATCTTAGATAAGACGAATTAACAGATGCTACGACCGAAATCTATGCAATTGGAGGAGGATTTATGGTTTCCGATCTCGAAATCTACCTGTTTGATTTACGCGGCTACATCGTTTTGCCCAATGCCTTAGCTCCCGAAGAGGTGGCAGAACTCAACGAGTGCCTCAATGCAATACCGCCATTGAAAGCGGGTGAATGGTACGGTTATGTTCACGCCCACCGGTATGGTACGACTGATGGTTTTAATTTACAGCAGATTTATGAGGCAGGCGAACCTTTCGAGAGGCTAATCGATCACCCTTCATGGATTGACAAGGTGAAACACTTTGTTGGAGGGGAAGGCAGTTTTGATTACCACCACGGTCCACTGTTTATAGATGAGAACTTCGCCACCTTTCGCGGTCCCGGGGAAGCTATTGGACTGCACTCCGGGGGATACCCCCCCATCCATCGAAACCAATTCCGGTATCACAACGGTCGCTTCATGTGCGGACAGATTGATATCCTCATTGCGCTGACGGACTTTGGACCTGGCGATGGCGGCACAATGATTATCCCCGGCAGTCACAAATCCAACTTCAGACACCCGCACTATGATAAACACAGAATGGCACAGGATGCGACAGTCGAAGGGATCGAAGGGGCTGTTGAAATCCACATTAAGGCCGGCGACGCACTGCTTTTCGTAGATGGGGCAGCACACGGTTCGGCGAAACGGGTAAACCCCGGTATTCGCCGCACTATCGTCTATCGCTATGGGCCCTCTTGGGGAAATTTCCGATACGGTTATCAACCTTCACCGGAGCTGTTGGAACGCTTGACCCCTGAGCGTCGGCAGATTGTTCAACCGCTAGAGCTTATACCGAGAGAACCGAACAAGCTTACCCCAAACAGTTAGGGCTCGAAAGTGCAAAACGCTAAGGGCGTGAAACGTGAAAACCATCTGTTCATTGGGGAATCGGACGAGGAAGCCTAACCGACGGGGCTTATGGAAAAGCTGCTATTCTAATGCAACCTGTGCAGTCATATAAGCTTCATGATGAAGCTGGTTTTCGTGCTTTGACGCAGTACATGGGCCACGCGAAGTACAATTCCCCCGCCTCCCGGTGAATGGCGAAGATCGGTTCTTCCTCTGGCCTCAGTTCATCAAAGGCGGCGCGAATCTGTTGAACTCGCTCTGGTGAATTGCCAGGGCGGTCAGCCCACCATGAAAAAGGTTGAAGGGCGTTGTGCGTATGTACTTCTCTCTCAACGCTGAATCCGGCCTGCTCAATCATCTCTCGCCACTGCGAAGGGGGATAGCCCCATACATGGGAATGGTCTCGTAGTTTTTCTACGCGGTTTTGCCATTTGATGAGTCGCTCCGACTCCGGACAGACGGAATCTACCATGCAGAATAATCCCCCCGGACGCAATACCCGATAGGTTTCTGACAAAAATTGCGGTACATCTTGGAAATGGTGCGGCGCAATCCGACAGGTAACCACATCAAAAGATTCTGCTTCAAAGGGGGTAGCTTCCGCCGGGGCAATTTGGAAATCTATGTTTTGTAGTCCACGTTCATTGGCTAGTGCTTTTGCTTGATCTAGCATCGCGGGGGTCAAATCGGTCGCGATGACGCTCGCTACCTTTGGCGCGAAAGCAAAGGCAGTGAAACCTGTTCCAGTGGCGATGTCAAGGACTTTTTCGGTCCCGCTCGGCTCTGCGAAATCGACAAGCACACCTAGGGTTTCTCCTTCCGAGTGCACCTTGCTCCGGGCATAATATTTGGCATGTTGACTAAATTGTTGACGCACAGCGTCGTGAATTTGATCCATTAGTGCTATTTAAGAACTCCCCTCGGTCCCCCCGCAAGCAGGGGGAAGGACATATGTGGCACTGTATACTTACTGGTAACCCTAGCAATCGTCCCCCGCAAGCAAGGGGAAGGACAGATTCACACCCCTTGCGGGGCGGGTGTCAGGGTGCTCCAGTAGGGGCAAGGTCTGGTACTCGTTGGGCGGCCAGAGCCAACCGTTTAGTTAGTTAAGAACCCCCCTCGGTCCCCCCGCAAGCAGGGGGAAGGACAGATTCACACCCCTTGCAGGGAGTTGTCAGGATGCTCCAGTAGGGGCAAGGTCTGGTACTCGTCGGGCGGCCAGAGCCAACCGTTGGATGGCCAAGGGGCGGCCCCTATTCCGAAAGCGTCCGCCCCTTGGGCATAGGCATTCGCAGCGGCAGCCCAATGCTGCGCCGAGCTAAACAGGCCCCCAGGCGCGGAGTTTACGATGATCTTCCGGCGGGGCACCGTTTTGGAGCCAAACGAGCGGTTTTTCCTCTGTACGGTCAGGATTCACCCAAACAATATCCCGGATTTCACCAACCCGTTGGGTAGCACGGGCGAAAATCCGCCGGATGGTTTCATCAAGCGAAATGATAATCTGATCGGTTTCCAGTGCCCCTTCAAGGAGGTGAAAATCTTTCCGCATCTTTTCAATCTGATTTTCGTAGGCTGCTGTTGCTTCAATTTTGGCGCGCAACGCTTGGTTCATGGGAGGTTTGACATAATCGAATCTTTTCCTAGCAATCATCGATCCCAGCCATGTGGTTGCAAATTTCGATTGATGCTTCTCCCATTCCTCGGAAAGCTCTGGTGTCATTACCACGTGAAGTGAACAATTGTCCCGAAAGGTTTCGAGAAATTTGGTGCAGTTGATTGATACTGGAGCCGTTGCATCTACACCACCGGCAGCCCGTGCAACCGAGGCATCCACAACGAGCCGCTTGGAATCCCTTGACCGCATATTATGCTCTTTCAGCTAAACGCAATTGGGCTGCCTTTATGTAGCGGCTCTGCGCCTTCAAATCGACATCATCAAAGTCTTCGGGCCAATCTCCGTAAGCACCCGCCTCATCCAAATCAGCGGTGTCGATTTTGGTGGCACCATCTTCACGGCGTGTGAACCAATGCAGCTTCACCAACTCCGGTGAGAGTTCTCCTTCGGCGACAAGCGTTTGGACCGCTAGGAGCAGCAGCGAACTGTGCGTTTCCGCGACGACACGGACGCCACGTCTCGCCGCAGCTGCCAGCTCTTGCGCCAACGCGACTTGGGCGCGAGGGTGGAGGTGCAGCTCCGGCTGTTCAAGGTAGACCAACTGCCCCGGCTTCGCGACAATCAGGGCGACTAAGACAGGTAAGACTTGGGACACCCCCAATCCCACATCGGTGATGTTAACCATGTCCATGCCTCTCCCGCTAGCGGAGGGGAGAGGGAGGCGCCCGACTTGAAGTTCGATGCGGGTATCCCCGATTTTCTCAGTGCCGACCTGTGCTGTCAGTCCAAGCGTATAGAGGGCATTGGCTAACGTCTCTAGACGTTCATCCCTTGTCTCCTGCCACTCGTGGATGATACTCGCAACGTAATGTTCAAAGGTGCCGGGATACCATGGACCGGTACTGGTCAGTTTGTAGGTACGCTCTGGATTGCCTCGTAATCCGGGGAGGTGAATGATGTTGAAAATATCGGACTCAAGTTCAAAGGTAACACTCGAGGACGTACGACCATCTTGAGATTCACAGAGCAAAAAACATCGTGAAGACTTAACAGTATCAAAATCCTTGAGACCCCAGTGTTGATCTGCCAATGACTTGATTTCTTCAGATGGCATCCCAGGATACAGGGTCATATCCTCGGCCTGGGGGGGGAATAGTTGGTAATTGATTTCTGTCTTCGTCATTTCGACAATTTCAATACCCGTTGGTATTTTTCTGAAAGTTGTCCTTACTGAGTAAGGAGAACCAAAACTACACGTCTCAACCTGAACCTGAAAACGATCTGCCCTTTCTTCACCAATTAACTTGGACAAAAATTGCTCTACCAACGTAAATTGAACGTTCGGCCCCTCAATCAACAGGGGTCCCGGATCATACGGTGCCTCCAGCGTCTGCTTCAGCATCAAGAGCGGCTGCATGATGCCCGATTTCCCGGAACTATTTGCGCCGGCAAGAATCGTCAGCGGACAGATGTCGATTGCACACTCGTTCACGAGCGACTTGAATCCGCTCACAGCTATCTTTGTGATGCCTTCGACCGTTTCTTTCGACATGCGTGAGGTACTCCTTTTGTAACGGATTACGCCTGCGAAAGTATCAATTTCAGTGGCTACTTCTAGCGGATTCACAGCTAATCTGGTTTCTTTACGTGCTTTCGGGTGTGACTGCGCTGTCCAGTGATTATAAACATCAGCATAATTGGGATTCAGTTGTATCGCCCTGTTAAGATCCACGATAGCACGGCCAATCAAGCCTTTTACCCTGTAAGCTACACCACGATTATAATAGGCCTCGGCATAATCAGAGTTAAATTGTATCGCCTTGTTAAAGTCCACGATGGCACGGTCAATTTCGCCCTTATCACGATAGGCAGCCCCACGATCGTTATAAGCTCGAGCAGAGTTGGGATTCAGTTGTATCGCCCTATTATAGTCTTCAATGGCACGGCCAATCAAGCCTTTTATTCTATAAGCTACACCACGATTATAATAGGCCTCGGCATAATCAGAGTTGAATTGTATCGCCCTGTTAAAGTCCACGATGGCACGGTCAATTTCGCCTTTATCACGATAGGCAGTCCCACGATTGTTATAAGCTCGAGCAGAGTTGGGATTCAGTTGTATCGCCCTATTATAGTCTTCAATGGCACGGTCATAATCACCGTTGTAATAATAGATAACGCCGCGATGGTTATAGACATTGGCCTCCTTGGGGTTCAGGTCTATTGCTTTGGTGCAATCTTCAATGGCGCAGCCGTAGTCGCCTTTGCTGTGATGAGCGTAACCGCGACCACAATAGGCTCTAGCATCGTTGGGGTTCAGGTCTATTGCTTTGGTGAAGTCTGCGATGGCGCAGTCATAATCACCTTTGCTCTGGTAAGCGTGGCCACGACCGCAGTACGCATTAGTATCGTTGGGGTTCAGGTCTATTACTTTGGTGAAATCTGCGATAGCGCAGTCATAATTGCCTTCACTACGGTCATAATCACCTTTGCTCTGATAAGCCAGACCACGATACTGATAAGCCTCGGCATTATCAGGATTCAGTTCTAATGCTTTAGTAGTGTCCTCAATAGCGGAGCCATACTCGCCTTTGTAGTGGTAAGCTATGCCTCGCGCTAAATAGATTTGAGGTATGTTTGGCTCTAGTTCTATTGCTTTGTTAAAGTCTTCAACGGCGGAGCCATACTCGCCTTTGTAGTGGTAAGCTATGCCACGGCGGATATAGGTTTCAACATTATTGGGATTCAGTTCTATTACTGTGTTAGTCAATTTTATCACTGTGTTATAATCTTCAATCGCCGAGTCATACTCCCCTCGTGAGCGATGAACTGTGCCGCTCAATAAATAGACTTCGGAAACGAGTTCATTGTTCCCTGCCTGCGCCTTGGCGATGCTTTGGAGTGCTAACAAAAATGCGTCAGTGTCACCGTCTTTCTGGTATTTTTCTTGAGATGTCTGAAGATAGGCAGCCGCTTCCTCGTGATCCGCAAGTCTTTCTATTAGGTAATCGCGGTATTTTATCATTTGTCTCATCTTGGCATCTCCTTGTATTCCTGCCAATAGGCTTTTGCTCGCTTAATATCTCTGTTTTGCGAAGATTTGTCCCCGCCGCAGAGGAGCAACACACTTGATAGTTTCAACCACTACCGTCGCCTTACGGCGTTGAACCCTCGACGCCAACACTAGAAAAGGGCGCGCAATATTCAGCGTTAAGTAGTCGGCATGTTCCGTGTACCCTCCCCCTGCTTGCGGGGGGTTAGGGGGGTTGGCCATTCCACGCGCAATGAACGCGCTACTACGAACCAAATCCCCCGCAAGCGGGGAGAAGAGGGAGGAGTCGGCATACGGCGTATGCCGACTCCCTTAAAGACGCGGGTTGAATTGCGCTACAGGGACCAGGTGTGTTGCAAGACAGGGGATGGCTCATTGAGCCTGGAGCTATATAGGAGGCTAGGGGTATTTACTATAGTGTGACGTTGTTCGCATCTGTCTGCGGCACTTCTGGTATCCATACGGATTTTCGCAAATAAAGCCCGTACTATAAAACGCACGGGCTTTATTCACAAAAAAGGGAAGCTATTTCGTTTTTAAGGCGGCAACTTGGGCTCTTCTAACAAAAACTGAACCCCAAATCGCACTGCGGAATATCCTCAATACATTTCTAGGAAAAGTCTAAGGGCTCATGATATTAGACCCGTCACAATTTTAAACACATCATAGAGCAAATTTCCCAAAACCCCGAGGACTAGAACCCCCAAGATAGCTCTATGCTTTCGGGCAGTACCAATAGATCCCTTATACTCTACAATCGGAAAAATCCATCTAGCATAATCAAAAAGCAGCCTAAACAGAAATAATGAAAAGTAGAACACATATACATACGCCGCACTTTTCAGAACTCCTGAGTGTTCATCAAATAGGTTGTTTATCAACCCGGATAACTTGTATGCTATCGAAAATGCGAACGGGAAACCTCCAAGCGGCATGAGCCAATCATAAATACCATGCCTATAGAGAAATCGGCGGTGTGTTTTTTTTCTCTTGATAAAATTCGTAACTTCACTATACACCCCATTAACCCAAGCAGCATCTAGACCGGAGACACGGATATTGCTCAGAGTAGATCTCAAGGGTGATAGTAATAGATTGAAAAGCTCAGATTTGGTGAAATCTAGAGACAATGCAAAAGAGTTCCTCGGATACCAATTGTATAATTTTTTTAACTTCTGTTGAGTGTTTATGTAAAGACTTTTAACCTGGTCTGGGAAACGAGGAGAGTTAAACACCGCTGGAATTGTGCCATAAATCCTTTCATCATCTATTCCCTGTACAGTGACCTTTATCTTGAATTCCTCCCGTAGTGACGCTGTATCTGCGCGAAATTGTTCCTGTGTCCGATTGAGTGGCTTGTAATAATTTATTTCCTCTTCTAACGCTTTATCACCCCACTCCTGCAATCTTTCACAAAGAGCTTGCAAATCCGCTTTAGAAAAAGCGCAAGCGGTAATCTGTTCAGATAGCTCTGTCTTCAATATTGCTTGGTTTTGTTGTTCCACTTCAATTCCTTAAGCATTATTGTGAAGGAGGGTGTTCCCAACAATGTTATCGCAAGTAGTTTCTGCTAAAGGTGTGCCAGATCTTTGTGGGAGCGGGTTTCCAAATCTGCCGGTGGATAATTGTTAACGTTCAAGTTGGTGAATATCAAAGTCAACAAGCCTAATAACACCCGGCTCATTGTCGTACTCCACACCGATAGAGGCGATTGTTTCTCCGGAGCCTGAAGGATTCCTAAATTGAGCGATATCACGGATTTTCCCAGGATTACCGTCTACGATGATCCTATCGCCAGCTTTCCAATCCTTCACGCGTTGAAAAGGGATATAGCCATTACATCAGCCATTGTTCGGATCTCCTTGTTAAGAATTAGGATTATCAGTTAAAGCCGCGGCCAGTGCTCAACATAAGTCATTTTCATTAAGCCCCGCCAGCTCCTGTGAAATTGTCCAAATTTTAGGTTATTCTAACATAAAGTTAAGAATTAGTGCAACACTATAAATTAGGGTTAAATATAGGGCACTAGGGGAAAGTCTGAATCAGGATTTTCAGGAGTTAAGGATTAACAGGAGCATATGAATCAAATGGATACCTAAGATACCTAAACGACGAGAGGTGTCTGAGGAGGATACATCATGGGTCTTTGAATATAGGGCACTAGGGGAAAGTCTGAATCAGGATTTTCAGGAGTTAAGGATTAACAGGAGCATATGAATCAAATGGATACCTAAACGACGAGAGGTGTCTGAGGAGGATACATCATGGGTCTTTGAATATAGGGCGCTAGGGGAAAGTCTGAATCAGGATTTTCAGGAGTTAAGGATTAACAGGAGCATATGAATCAAATGGATACCTAAACGACGAGAGGTGTCTGAGGAGGATACATCATGGGTCTTTGAATATAGGGCGCTAGGGGAAAGTCTGAATCAGGATTTTCAGGAGTTAAGGATTAACAGGATAATATGAATCAAATGGATAACTAAACGACGAGATATATCTGAGGAGGGGGCATCATTGGTGTTTGAATCACGACTGAGATAGCCGATTTATCAGCATCTCTCATCGCGCGCCAGTTTGCGTGATGCGTTCAAACGATTCAGGTATTTCCCAATCCCATCTGGTATGTGAGAGCGTAGTTGATTGTGAAGTCTAAACCGTTCAGGATTTAAGGATTAACAGGAGCATATGAATCAAATGGATACCTAAACGACGAGATATGTCTGATGAGGGGACATCATTGGTCTTTGAATCACGGTTGAGATATCGGATTTATGAGCATCTCTCATTTCGCGCCCGTTTGTGTGATGCGTTAAACCGCTTCAGGCATTTCCCAACCCCATTTAGTGCAACACTATAAATTATGGTTAAATATAGGTCACTAAGGGAGAGTTTGTATCCCCCGCGGATGTTGTAGGGCTAGGCAAGGTTCCAGCCAATTTGGCCCGCAATGGACGTTAAAAGAAAAGAAGTCAATATAGGAAGTACCTTTCCCGATCGTGTCAGTACGCCCTAATACTTGTTACTCCCAAGGATTTTCAATAGGAATGGGTTTACTTTTTCCCTTATATTTTAACTTGACTCGTATTGTACCCGATGGACGAAGAGGAGGGACCTCTATGGCAACTTCCCAATTCAGAATATCTTCTTCACTGTAGGAGGGAAAGGCACGAGGTTGTCGTTGTGTATCTGCAAATTCTTGAGTTATTCCAGATTCAACTTCTTCTTCAAAGCGTAATTCAAACGATGCTCCTGTGTCTTGCACGCGGGGCTTTGGAATCTCCTGTTTTTCTACTTCGTTGAAGGGGAACTGTATGTGTTGAACTATTGTTGATGTGGTGTCTGTGTAATGACTTAGCACGGTTTTCTTCTCCAAAACTTGTCTTGAATTTCGTTGCTTATTAGATTAGAAAAAAGGTTGATGATTGTGCTATGAGCAGCATCAAACCACTCTCGCATAGGTTCGTACGGTTCGTTACTAAGTGCTTTAAATTCAATTTGGAGAAGCGGATGGTCATCAGAGACTCGCCGAGCATCACGAATCGACATCTGTAATTGCCCCAAGTTGTTTGGTAGACTGAAGATAGTTTGCCAGTTGATACTTTTTAGATCGGTGAAAGGTATAGTTTGTTTGGTTAGAGATAATAGGTTTGGGAAGACTTTTTTTAAATCGTCGAGATTTCCCCAACCTTCTCCTTTAGGGATAAGATCGATGTATACCAATTGATATTTTCTTGCAGCAATATTTCCTAAGTTTTCCGCTGCCAGAAATTCTTGGAAACCAGACAGATATTTTTCAAAATTTTCGATGACTTTTTCATAACCTGGATATTGATCTGCTGCTCGCTGTTTTCGCCAATTGTACAGGAAGCGATTCTGTTGGACTTGAACAACCTCATTTTCGTCTTTGTGTACGAACCAAACTCGTGGCAGTGGGAATTTGTTAGGAGTTTCCAGATCGTCTCCGGGAATTGGGGCTACTAAGATGTGGTCTTCAATTGCTGGAAAATCAGGTCTGAACTTCTGCCATAATATGCCGAAATGTCCCGCTCGTAGCCCCTCAATTGAATCGAAAAGTATGTCGCAAACAATCTCATTGATGGGCGGGTTCTCATATTTTATGGTTGATTGTACTGTCGTTTTCATAGCATGTTTAGAAACTCACTTGGCTCGTTTAGTGCTCGCACGATTTTGATTGACGTTAATTATTCTAACATAAAGCTGAAAATTAGGGCAACACTATAAATTAGGGCACTCGGGGAAAGTCTGAATCAGGATTTGCAGGATTTAAGGATTAACAGGAGCATATGAATCAAATATCTTTTCGCTGCATGGCGACGATAATCTGTGGTATACCGATGACTTGGACATTCCACGCGCAATGAATTGCGCTACTACGAACCAAATCCCTCGCAAGCGGGGAGAAGGGGAGAGTCTGAATCAGGATTTTCAGGATTTAAGGATTAACAGGAGGATATGAATCAAATTGATACCTACTACAAGGCTTCGATTTTTTCGTCTTGTGTACGTATATCTTTTCGCTGCATGGCGACGATGATTTGTGGTATCCCGATGACCACGGCGATGAAAGCTACCAAAGCCATGACCAGCATAAAAATGTGGTTTAATCGTTCCCCTAACGTTTCAATTTTGCCGGTCAGACGTTTGTCCATCTCTTCAATTTTGCCGGTCAGGCGTTCGCCTAACGTTTCAATTTCGCCGGTCAGGCGTTTGTCCATCTCTTCAATTTTGATGTTGACTTTCGCAATTTCTTGTGAGATGTACTCTTTCATTCGCGTTTCGGAGGCGGTGCCTTCCTCTTTGACAATTGAGCGAATCTTCTCAATGTCTGCTGCGGTCAGGGTGCTGAACGCGGGGACAGCAAAGAGTAGAGATATTACGCTCAAAACTGTGATTAACTTCATTTTAGGCTACTTTGGTTGGGTCATTTTCCCAACCCCATCCGGTATTTGATGTCGTAGTTGATGATGAAGTCTAATTCTTCGTCGATGAAGCCGTAGTGCTGGGCAAGTACCCGGTCAATTTCGTCCATGATGGGCTTGGAGTGACGCGGAGAAAATTCGTCAAAGACAACGCGTCCAGTGGCTTGATAGTAGGTCTCCTTGCGCTGCGCGTGGCGTCTTAAATCTATCATCAGGTCAGCGGAAATTCCACAAAGACTACGCTTTATTGCCCCTTCTATTTTATCAACGCCGATTGGGAAATTTCTAATCTCACGTAAACTAAGGGTTCGGCAAGTAGAGAGAATAACAAACCACCAATAAAAAAGTGAACTATTCAAAGTCGCCATGGCTACGGCTGCATCTAACTCTGTTGCGAAGCACAAAAGCTTGACTTGAGGGGATCTGCGCTCTCCACCTCGTGCATTCCAGAAGTAAGGCACAAAATCCATTGCCCTAATCCAGTAACCCGAGTTATGGAAATATATCGTGCAGGAATCTGGTCTCTTATAAAGATGCTTACCTAAAACTGAAAATCGGGCTATTTTCTTCCAAATGTCTTGTTCGATCTCACTGTAGATCTTGGGAACTGAATTTTGAAACGATATCTGCGTAATATTTGCGTGTTCGATAACATCAAAGAGATGTGGGCGAAACTGTTCATGCCATCTATTATACCGAGAGGTGTATAATGCGGGAGACACCTGTGAGCCCTGTTGAACGATATAAATCGCCAAACTTAGCTCTGCTCCCACAAACAATTTTGTTGGACGGATACCGTATGTTTGCACCCACCCAACTCGCCTAGAACGATGAAATAAATCTTGAAGAGATGACATCCTATCCGTACAATAAGCTGAATGTGGAATTATCATCGATTTCCAACCACTTCGTTGAAGCAGACGTAAACTTTTTTCAAACACAAACGCGTGTAGGTTGCCGCAGTTTTCTGTCTCATACCCTCTAATCTTGTACTCCTTTTTCACCTTGCTATATTCTACATACGGTGGATTGCCGATAATTACATCAAAGCCACCGGCCTTGAGAATGCCGTAAAACTCAATGAACCAGTGAAACGGTTTGTGGGAAGAGAGCCACTTCTGGTAAGCAGCTTTCTTGTTCGCATCTACGCCGTACTCTCCAGAGAGGTATCGGTTGAGCTCATCTTCTAACACTTTAAGTTTATCGCGTAACGCCTGTTTATCATCAGGTGTCACCGCACCGCCCAATTCTGTCTGTTGCAGGCGAAACTGTTCAAATAGGTGCTCGACGTCCTCCGCCTTTTCTTGGAGGCTTTCCATGGTGTTGTCGAAGTCTATTCTGTTTTCGGTGACCGCTTTTTCTACTTCGTCGTATGTCGCATAGCCGACGAGCGTATTCCCCGCTTGTATATTAAAGTCGATGTCGGGCAGCGGTTCAATCCGTCGCACGTCCTCAATCTGTGCCACCATTTTGAGGAAGAGCCGCAACTTGCAAATCTCTATTGCTTCCTCCATAATGTCTACACCGTAAAGGTTGTTGACAATAATTGATTTGAGGATGAAGTAACGGCGGTTGGGGTGTTGATCGATGCTTTTAAGGATTTTGCGAAAATCTCTACCCCCCCGCAAGCGGGGCGAGTGTTGTAGGTCGTCAAGGAATATTTCCATCCGATCCAGACACGCTTCGTAGAGCGGTTCAAGGATATTGAGGGCGGCAAACAGGAACGCGCCGGAACCGCAGGTCGGATCGAGGATGGTCACTTGAGTGATGGCTTTCCAGAAGGCGCGCAGTAGCTCGGGCCCTTCACAATTTTCGATTACGTCCTGTGCGAATTGACGGATGTCGAGGTTATAGGTAATGAGTGCATTAACCTCATCTATTTCGCTGTTTGACAGCTGGGTGTGAACTGCTTCGTATCGGCTCCGCCGTGCGACGGTCTCTCGCCATGTTTCGGTCGGCAAAGCGTATTCATCGGGCGCAAGTGTGTTCCACAGTCCGCGTTTGGATACATCGTCAATCCCCGCCGCAATCTCCGGCGGCAGATCTCCTTTGACACCTGTTTTGACAGCATCGTAGATGTAACGGTCTGGGTTGTCTTGTAGCAGTCCCCAAACACTTGCTTCCCCCTCGAAAGCGATTTTACACTCCTTGCGTGCGGCATTAAACAGGAACGGAATCACCGTATTTTTGCTGATATACTCCGTGATGTCCTCTTTGGTGTAGTACGCGCCCATCTGCCTCTGGTTGATATATTTTTCAAAAATGTAACCGAGGACATCGGGGTTAATCTCGTTATCGTTCCGCAATGGACGTTCATCGAGGTGCCATTGGTAACCTTCAAAGAAGTTAAAAAGCTTCTCGAATGCAGCATCAGCAATTTGAATCCTTTCCCCATAAAGTTCTTCAAGTTGGTGCCGTTGGAAGATGCCGCCGTTCAGGTAAGGCACTTTTCCGAGCAAGCGATGTACCTCTCTGCTCCGCTCCGATTCTGGTTTTGCAAATCCCTCAAAGAAGAGTGGACAAAGAAAATCGGTGTAGTATCGATCATTACCGTTGACTTGGCTTTCTGTCAGCTTGGTCCGCAAATATTCAATATCGTCGTTCAGGAAGTCTTTCTTCTGAATAAAGTAGATGAACATCAAGCGATTCAGCATCACCGAAGCGTACCAGCGTTCCATCTCTTGATCAGGAAGCCCTTCGAGAAAATTGAGGAACTGGGCGTGTTCCGTCTTGAAACGGTCATAGAATCGTCTGGTCACGCGTTCCACGTCAAAAGCTGCCCGAACGCGCCCGGTGACGTCCAGCAGTGTGATGTCTTCTTCCTCGTCGAAGCTAACAGCAATCATTTTCAGTTTTTGAATTAGGGACTCACCGGACTGTTCAGAATCGTAACGGTGTTCAGGACATGCGATCGGTCTTCCCGGCTCCCGTTTGGCCAATTGCCAAATCTGTGTGGTTCTCTCAGTGTTAGTATAAATAATGAGGTGTTCGTGGACAGATTTGGCGACCTCCCGTTGAATTCTACGCCGGGTCGCATAATCTGGAATATTTCCATCGGTCCTTGCCGCACATTGAAAGACAACCATCCCGCGTTTCTCGGCAATTGCGGTCAATAGGTATTCGGTTTCATCAATGGTAATGCTGAGACTTTGTGTGTGGTAATCCCAACCGAGCTCTTCAATCAGGAGCGTTTCAAATTCAAAGTCTCCAAGGAGTTGGCAGGTCTGGTCGCGATTAATTGGCATCGGTGTTCTCTCCTTCGCTGGCTGCAAGCCCCAATGAACAGATAATCTGCGGTTCTCGTGTTCGCGCCTCCTCTTGAATAATACAGAGCCGATCTTCGTTCCGCAGCGCGATTACCAGTTCCACAAGGGCTTGATCGGAAATACCGCTACGCAGTTGGCGATTCAGGGCGTCGGTCGCCTCCTGACGCAACGGGTATCGATTGATGTCTTCAATGGCTCGTCCCAGGTCTTGCGTATCAAATAGCATTCCTTTTACCTCGTTGGCGTACTGCTTCAGACGTTCATAGGTACGGAACCGCGCCCCCGACGGTCGTCCGAGGCCTCCGCCAACCGACTTTTCCTCATCTATTATCAACTCTGTCCCCCGTTTCACAAGTTGATGGTGTTCTGCAAGCGGGGGCAGTGCAGGGGTATCCGGGGCGCACGCTGCAGCCTGAAGAATTGCAAACTGGGATTCCGTTACACTGTCCCCGTCTCGATTCACCCATGCCAGCGTATCGTTTCCTTCACCTGTCCGCATATAAATGAGTGCCCCCTCGGGTTCCGTATCCGTCGGGCAGTGCGGTCGTGTTGAATAAACGACGGGTAGCAGTTGAGAGACGGTACCTTCTAACTGTGGATCTTGGGTGATTGCATTTTTCCAAATCTGATACGCATAAGAGGCAAGATCGACATCGTTATCTAATTCATCGTCAAGTAACCCCGCCCGCTCATGGTAGAGGTCAACAATCGCCTGCTCATTGCGATCATCTTCAAAAAACGCTTCGTCCGTGCCGACAACCTCCGCATTCTGATGTAACCGTTCCCGGACGCGCCCCCGCAAAGCGATGATGCGCTCGACGCCTTCCGCCGGCAGAAACGAATAGCATAAAATATTCTCAGCGTTTTGACCAATCCGGTCGACACGCCCGGCGCGTTGAACGAGGCGGATAATCGCCCAAGGTAGGTCATAGTTGACGACAATCGCACAATCTTGTAGGTTCTGTCCTTCACTCAGTATGTCTGTGCTAATGAGAACCCGTAACTCATTTTGTGTATTTTGCCTGTTATTACTGACAGGACTGAATCGCTGCGCCAGTTCGGTCGGATCTGAGGAGGCCCCCGTAACCGCTGCTAGCTGAGCAATCCCACGCGCTGAAAGAACCTCATTCAGATACCGCACTGTATCGGCAAATTGCGTAAAAATTAAGATCTTATCTTCCGAGTGGCTTTGGGTTAAGAGGTCCTCAAGGGCGTTCAGTTTTGCGTCTTTTGCCGCATCCCATGCACCGTATTGTTGTAAAATTTTAAGCAAGGCGCGTGCGTCGGCGGCGAGGTCGTCCCGAAGTGATTGACAGAAGAGATTCGGACGAATCCACCCAAACCGGCTTCTGTATTGTGTCGTGTAGAGACGATAGATTTCAGCGGCTTGCCTTTTGAACGCGTCAGTTGTATAGGCAGCCAATTGTGAACTGGTGTCATCGACTTGTGCCTCAGTGTCATCATCAAACGGATTGGACATGAGATTCGGGGTATCGGTGTCTTCATCGTAGAGGCGCGAATCAAGCATCTGAGCGTCTTGCGTTCCAATCGGTAGTGGTTTGTCCTTTTCGATGGCGTAGAGGTAAATATAGTTTCGCAAAATGTGCCGTTCAACAGACTGGAGGAACACATGGCCGCTACTTTCTAGTCGCTTGAAAAGGTTGGTTCGACTGAAGCCAATCAACCGCTTCCCGCCCCGTGAGAGGTTATCCAATTGTCCTTGCTCACCGGACGTCGGTTGTTGCGATGGCCCCTTGTCAATGTAATTTGCCAGTCCATATCGGGGTAGTTTCAGATTACTGATGGTATCCACAACATGCGGAGAGTACAACTGGGCATAGGGGTCATTGGAGTTTTGGTCATCAATTGTGAACTTCACCGTTTTGGGAATGCGTGTGGGAAAGTAGGAACGCGTTCCATCGGGGAAGGAGAGAAACTTCCGGCCCGTCTGGGGTTCTGTTTCGGTGTAGTTCTCCATGATGAAGCTGCGCGTACGGCGCACCAGATAGAGGCGCATCAATTCACGCCAGTCATCGATGTGTTCGCTATGCTCAAACGCTGCAAGCGTTCGGGGACCGCTTTGGTGTTTGCTAACAAACGCGGCTTCACCGCCTAGACTCCTGAGCAATTGCTCCGGTCGAATCCCCAAGTCTTCACTCTCATCAACAAACAGGCGCAACTGGTTAGAGAGGTCGAGATAGGTTTTGTTGTAGGGGGTTGCAGAGAGGAGGATAACCTTGCTATCATTTTTTTCGATATATTCCCGAATCGCGCTATAGCGTTTTCCCTCGCGGTTTCTGAGGTTATGGCTTTCATCAATCAGGACAAGGCGATAGCGTCGAAGGTCCGGCAATTTAGAGATGACCTGGCTGCTTGAAAGCACCTTCCCACGTAGGCGATACCTTTGCCGATAATCCTCCCACATGTTCATCAAATTCTTTGGACAGATAATCAGCGTTTCGAGATCGTAGTCGTCTTCAAATATACGTGCGAGTGCCGTTCCCATCAGCGTTTTGCCGAGGCCGACAACATCCCCGATCAGCACCCCGCCGCGTCTATTCAGGTGGCGCGCTGCGATTTTAACCGCTGCGGTTTGAAATTCAAATAGTTCATTCTCAAAATCAGATGGAATCTGAAATTCCGTCAATCCCGCCCGCGCTTCTTGCGACAGATGATACGCCATTTTGATGTAGATGTGATATGGCGGAATTCGTTCCTCACGTGCCCAACTCTGCTCAATAATTTCAACCAATTCCTTAGAGATATCAATACACCACCGGTCCTTCCATCGTTCTTCAAACCAATTTTCTAACTTCTGACAGGCGTCTGAATCGACCACATCAATGTTGAGTTCGCCCTGCCGTGAGAGTCCGGCAAGGGTTAGGTTGCTACTACCGAGGTACCCCACAATCGGCGCAATTGGATCCGGACGGTAAAGTAGGTACAGTTTTGCATGGAGCGGATGTCGAAGAAACAGCTTTACCTTTACCTTGTCGTCGCGAATCTGTTGTGCCAATTGGCGCAAACCTTTTTCATCTTTACGGGTCGGCACACCGACGGTCAACTGTTCGCGGAACTCCTCCGCCAATCTTTGTTTCAAGCGCAACGCTCTTTGATTGTCAATTCCATCCTTCCCTTTATTAAGGCGCATGGCACCTCGGAAGGTTTCTTCAGGAGGTAATTGCATCCCCACCAGTAGGCGGCAACACCCCCCTTCGCCCCCCTTCCACTCCTCAATATAAGAGCTGAGCCCCCTCCATCCCCGCAGGTTAAAATAACCGACGCAAAAGTCGGCGTGATTGGCAGTTGTGAGGGTCTTGCAGAGCGCGGGTAGCAACCGTTGGTCAATGTTATCGAAGATGCGGGGCATTTAGGAATCCTTTGCAGTTGAAGGGAAGTTACTCGGTGTCTTTTGTGCCATGGGCTATTCTTTCAATGCTTTTTCACGCCGCCACGTGCAATAAATTGCACTACTACAAACGCTACTACGAGTAGCTCAACGATTTATGGGCGCCCGCCGACACAGGCAATGAAGGGCACTACGACGAACGAGCCCTTAAGCCAAACTATGCAACAGGGGTGCCCCCAATCTGCTTAAAGCAGACGCGAGACCGATTGCAGTTTTCTGGGGAAACAAATCGATCATCCGGTCCAACCACCGTCATGGTGCAGTTGCACCAGTAGTTTGAGAACGGATTGGTCTCGACGAGGTTTTGCAGGTTGCCGCCGGGGGTATAGAGTGCCTTGGTACATAGGTTTTGACATATCGGTTTATTTAAGAGGGAGGGACCTTTTTCCGCTAACATGTTCGTTCTCCTTAGTATGGTATGTAGACAGATTCTTCGAGATTGACGAGGCTATGCCTAAGCGAGGGTCATTGCGGCGCGGCTGATAATGTTCCGAGTTAATGGGACCTTATAGCCGTTGTCAGTCATTGGGTCTGCATTGGCCACCGCTGCCTCGCCAGCCTGCTTTGCTACCGCTGCGGTGATACCTTTGCCGTTCAACGCTGCTTCGGCTTCCTTGGATCGCCAAGGGATAGGAGCAACCCCACCGAGGACGACGTTTGCCCTGCTGCAGGTCGCGCCGTTCATCTCGAAGACGGCTGCAACGCTCACCAACGCAAAGTCAAAGGAACCCCGTTCACGGACTTTGACGTAAGTGCTCTTCGTGTGCCGCTTCGATGGAGGGAGGTGCACCTCTGTAACAACCTCGTTTGGTTCGAGGACGTTTTCACGTTGCGGATTGATTTCGGGCAGGACGAAGAAATCTTCCAGCGGCATCGTCCTATCTCCGTTGGGGCCGACAATTTTCACCGTAGCACCGAGGGCGATGAGGGCCGGTGCCGTATCAGAGGGATGGACGATGTAGACGGGCCCCCCGCCAAAAATTGCGTGGTACTTGTTCAAGCCATCGACTGCGTAGCAGGTATCGCCGCCCTTTTTGAGACAAATAATATCGGGATCGCGATAGTACCAGCAGCGGGGGCGCTGACACAGGTTGCCACCAAGCGTGCCCACATTCCGAATCTGTGGCGATGCGACGGAGGCGGCAGCCTCTGCCAGCACGGTATAATGCCCCTGAATGGTTGGGTGTGCAGCAATGTCAGCGAGTGTCACGAGTGCACCGATGGTTAAGCCCGATGCATCCGCGCGAATCTCATCCAGACCGGGGATGGATTTGAGGTTGACTACCTTCTTCGGCGTTTCAATGTACTCCTTCAACTCGCCGAGAAGATCCGTTCCTCCCGCGATCATTTTCGTTTCGTTCCAATCGTCGCTCAATAACGAAGGGACCTGCTCGATATCTGCCGCGTTGACGTAAGCAAAATTTTCCATCTTTTCATTTCCTCCTCTCCTAACCGAGGGCGTTGAGGACTTTGTCAGGCGTGATAGGGAGTTCCCGGATGCGAACGCCGATTGCGTTGTAGACAGCGTTTGCAATTGCCCCCGCCGTTGGGATGGTCGGGGGTTCACCGATCCCCGTTATCTTCCGGTCGGTATCGTATGCGATGGATTTAATCTCAGGGATTTCCATCGTTCCCGGGACTTTGTAATCCTCAAGGTTGGGGTTAATCATCTTGCCGGTTTGGTCGTCCATAATGCGCTCTTCAAGGAGCGCATAGCCCAATCCCATAACGACAGCACCGTTAATCTGGCTTTCGGTCGTTAGGCGGTTGACCACCAAACCGCAGTCTTGGATGGCGACAACCTTGATGACCTTGACAATCCCCGTTTCTGTGTCGACTTCGACCTCGGCAAACTGTACACCGGCGGTATCGCCGATACGGAGGTTTTCGTCCCATTCGCCCCCTTCTGAGATGGTTTCCATGCCGAGATAGCCCGTCGCCTCTTTCCACGGGAGGCTCATCCTTAGATCTGATTTGGTGTAAATCCGCCCGTCAGCAGCGCGTAAATCCCCCGGTTCCGCTTCCACCAGGGGTGCGATATGTGCAAAGAGCTTACGCTTGGCTGCCATCGCTGCGGTCTTTATGACTGGTGCTACAGAGCCAATTGTCTGGCTTCCCCCACTTCCACGGGAGGACAACCCCGGTTCAGTGTCGCCAATTTTCACTGTGATGTCTTGAGGCCGCAGTCCCAGCTCTTCTGCAACGATAATGGCGATAACCGTTCGGATACCTGTGCCGATATCTTGTGTGCCGGTGACCGCCTCGACAGCACCGCTTGCGTGGATGGTCACACGGGCTTGTGTTCCTGCACCACCGCCGCCGCCCCACAATCCGCAGCCGATACCTATGCCGCGTTTCGTAACGCCCGTACCGGAGCCGGGGACTCTGTTGCGTCGGTGCCAGCCAATCTCTTGTGCACCGAGCGTATATTCCGCTTGACGAATCCTGTTTCGTCGTGCGTCGCTATCGCTGTTTATGCGGCGGAACTCTAATGGATCCATATTCAGCTTTTCGGCAAGCTCGTCCATTAGTGAATCCATCGCGAAGGCCCCCTGTGGATGACCCGGCGCCCGCATGGCACGGGCACTGCCTGCATTGATCGCGACAGCAGATTTTTTAGTTCGGTAGTTCGGGACATGATAGACATAGGGACCGGTGAAACCCGCGCCACTCCCGATACCCCCTGTGCCGTAGCCGCTCATGTCGTAAGCGATGAAGCGACCATCTTCGGTGGCACCGGCACGGACCTGCTGTGTCATTGATGGACGGTTGCCGGCGACGAGGTGCTCGTCCTTACGGGTCAACATCAGTTTGACAGGTGCTCCCGCTTTTCGAGCGAGCTTCGCGGCGGTGACCCCTTCCACCCCGGGGCCAAATTTACTGCCAAAGCCGCCGCCCATGTGTTCGGTGCTGACACGCACCTGATTTTCGGGCAGCTCAAAATGCCGAGCGAAATTTTGGCGTGTGCCAAAAATCGCCTGCGTCGAAGCCCAAACGGTCAGGTTATCTCCGTCCCACTCAGCGACATGCCCGTGTGTTTCCAGACAGACATGGGTTTGCACCGGGGCGTGGTAGGTCGTCTCAACCTCGACAGCCGCTTCATCGAAGCCTGCCTCGATATCTCCGCGTTCGTCAACTCGCGGCTCACTCTGATTTCCCTTCCAATCGTCACGAATTTGCGGAGCACCTGCCTCTTTTGCCGCCTCGACATCAACGACGTAGTCCAATTCATCATAGTCGAATTGAATCAATCGAACCGCATCCTCTGCAATGTCGGGGGTAGTAGCCGCAACCGCAGCAATCTCCTGCCCCTCGAAGCGAACCCGTTTCCCCGGTTCAATCAGCGGGATGGCCGCTTTGACGCCGGGCAGTGCTTCTGCTTCGCTGAGGTCAATACCAGTGATGGTCGCATGTGCCACCGGTGACCGCAGAATATGACCATAAAGCATCCCGGGACGATTGATGTCAAACGTGTACTTTGCCTTTCCAGTCACTTTATCAGCACCTGACAAACGCGGGATGCGTTTGCCAATCAGGCGCGAATCCCTTGCTTTTCCCCATGATGCCATTTTCTAGCCTCCCATCTTGCGCGAAGCTGTTTTGACTGCCTCAAAGATATAGGGGTAAGTCCCGCAGCGACAGATGTTGCCCGTCAATCCTTCCTTAATCTCCTCATGGCTCGGGCTCGGATTCTGATCTAACAACGATTTCGCAGCCACGACAAAACCGGGTGTACAGAAACCACACATCAAGGCATCGTGCTGGACAAATGCCTCTTGGACTGGGTGTAAATGATCGCCGTTGGCAAGCCCTTCGACGGTGATAATTTGCTTGTCCTGTGCGTCGAGGGCGAGCATCATACAGGCATAAACTGCCTTTCCGTCGACCTCCACCGTACACCCACCGCACTCGCCACGCTCGCAGATAGGTTTTGCGCCGGTCAGGTCGAGGCGATTGCCGTCGGTGTCGAAACCGTCTCGCAAGACGCTCAACAATGTGGTGCGCGGTTCGACCTCAGTTTCGTACGTTTTGGCATTGATATTGAGTTTGATTTTAGCGCGGGTAATCTCTTCACCCATCTGGGCTTCCGCCGCTGTTTCTTCACCAATGAGCACATTGGGTGCAACGCTTGCGGCGACCGCGCCGGTGCCGACGCCTTTCAGGAAACTTCGCCGCGATATGGTCGTTTCCTGACTTCGTTCTTTCTCTTTTGACATGTCGTCCTCCTATCTTAGTGGCACTCCTAACCCCCCTCTAGTCCCCCCGCAAGCAGGGGGACAGCATAAGGTGTATGTCTATTACTGGCGACGATTTATGGGCTATCGGGATGTGGGTTGAATGACGTTGTGAAAAACTCAAATGCGCCACTCCTACAAAAAATAGAAATCGGAGCTCATGTTAAGAAATGGTATCCTCACCCCCCTCTCGTCCCCCCGCAAGCAGGGGGACAGCATAAGGAGTATGTCTACCTATTAGCGACGATTTTTATGGGCTATCGGGATGTGGGTTGAATGACGTTGTGAAAAACTCAAATGCGCCACTCCTACAAAAAATAGAAATCGGAGCTCATGTTAAGAAATGGTATCCTCACCCCCCTCTCGTCCCCCCGCAAGCAGGGGGACAGCATAAGGAGTATGTCTACCTACTAGCGACGATTTTTATGGGCTATCGGGATGTGGGTTGAATGACGTTGTGAAAAACTCAAATGCGCCACTCCTACAAAAAATAGAAATCGGAGCTCATGTTAAGAAATGGTGCAACAGAAACCGAGTTTTTAAGAAAAAACTCAGTTTCTCTGCGCGCTTTGGATTTTCCTTTTAGATGAGCTAAAATCGGTTGCTAATGACCGATGACCGACGAGACACTCCAGAAATTTTCCGTTGTTACTACTAAATGATGATGAGGTTCCTCAGCACAATCTATCATATTTCGTGGGTTCCGTCAAGCGAAAATTCCATTTTGGGATTCGAGGGCATATTCTCTCTGAGGTTTCTTAAATGTCGGAGGTTTTCTTTTCACTTGACGTCATAACTTGGGTGTGATAAACTGCCTTGCAACTTGTACACGTGTCTGCAAATAGCAGCTTTCACGTTTGATATTTAGAAGGGAGTCCAAAGATGATAACCAAGATTTTTACCTTAACGGCAATTGCGCTTTTACTGACCGTCCCCGGTGGGTTGGCTACGCAACCCGAAACTGTGCAGGGCGAGTATTTGGAAGCTCGATCTGTCAGTGTTTATGTCGGGGCATGCCATTATGGGGCTGAGTACGTCGAAGGGGGTAGAGAGGCGACACTCGTTTGGAATATCCGTCAAGGGACCTGGAAGGGCGTTTCGTTGAAGGGATTGATTGTGGTCGCAGTGGTAACAGCAAAGAATAACCTTGCACTTGATAGCGACACACGCCGCAGCGTCCTGTATCTCGACGAAAAAGCGACTTTGGAACAGCGTTCTGTCTTAACCGATCTGATGACCACGAAACGCGGCGAGCTCCTCGGCGAGGTCGTTAGCACAGAGCGCGCGCCAATCACTTTCACGAAGAAAGATGTGAAATATGATTTGCATGTTGGAAAGGTGCTAACACTATCGGTTTCGCGCTACCCGTGCCAAAACTGCACCCAGCCGCACCAGATTTGGTACAAGCCGCTGGAGCAACTTGATACCCCTATCGTCGGTAAATCGACCTCCTATTGCTATCAAGACAAAATTCTCTCCGTCACTTGGAGTTGTGATGAGGAGACAAACAACGTTTTCGTTGGAAACTTTGCAATGTAGAAATTAAGAGACAGTAGGGGCTCATGTCAGAAGAAAGTGCAGACTAGATCAGAGAAACCGAGTTTTTGGCAAAAACTCGGTTTCTTTGTACCATTTTCTTAACATGAGCGATAGGAGATTAGATAGATGGGGATAAAGGTATCACTAATTAATATGAAAGGCGGAGTTGGTAAAACAACGCTTGCCGTGAATCTCGCTTGGAATTGGGGTGATGGAGCACGTGTTCTGTTAGTTGACCTTGACCCTCAGTTTAATGCAAGCCAATATATGCTTGGCAGGTATAGGTATAGAAGGATTCACGAAGCAAATGCGCCGACAGTTCAAAATATATTCGAGGAGCGTGAAGCCCCATTAAGTGTTATCGCTTATACAGGTGTTATCCACAGGGTTTATACAGGCTGCTGGGCCGAGTATGGAGATTCATGGGTGGATTTGATTCCTTCACGTTTGGAATTGGCCCATACCCTACGCGAGCCAGCACAAAAAGAGCATCTATTGGCGGAGTTTATCTCCGAGGTCGAAAACAGTTATGACCTGATACTCTTTGATTGTCCCCCAACTGAGTCATTGTTCACTACCGCAGCGTATCTAGCGAGCGATTATGTGCTAGTGCCAGTCAAACCCGAATTTCTGTCTACTATTGGTCTCCCACTCTTGGCACGATCAATGGAGCACTTCAATGACAAATACCCAGATAGACAGATCCAGCTTGCAGGGATTGTATTTAATCAATCTGACGAGTATATTCCAGAAGCGGAGAAAGCTAAGCAAACGGTACGTCAAGAAGCAAATAAGCGTAACTGGTACCTATTTGATAACGAAATATCTTACTCGCGTTCATACCCCAAGGGAGCACGTGAAGGCAAATCAATCTCTGATACTTCCTACGCTAGACCGTACAAGATACAAGAATTCGATGCCTTCGCTAGTGAATTCGCAGATAGAATCGGATACTGAGTCATTGTTCACTACCGCGGCGTGTCTAGCGAGCGATTATGTGCTAGTGCCAGTCAAACCCGAATTTCTGTCTACTATTGGTCTCCCACTCTTGGCACGATCAATGGAGCACTTCAATGACAAATACCCAGATAGACAGATCCAGCTTGCAGGGATTGTATTTAATCAATCTGACGAGTATATTCCAGAAGCGGAGAAAGCTAAGCAAATGGTACGCCAAGAAGCAAATAAGCGTAACTGGTACCTGTTTGATAACGAAATATCTTACTCGCGTTCATACCCCAAGGGAGCACGTGAAGGCAAACCAATCTCTGGTACTTCCTACGCTAGATCGTGCAAGAAACAAGAATTCCGTGCCTTCGCTAGTGAATTCCAAGATAGAGCTTGTCAGGACTCCTGAAAATCCTTTAATCCTGAAAATCCTGATTCAGACAACATGAATGTGATAGATCCTTTGTGGTATAAACGCCAAAATAAGCTTTGTCAACATCGCGCCCGTAATCCCCAACCCATTACCCTCCAAGGAGATTTTTACAATGCCAGTGCAAACAATCACACCCCAAGATTGGGAACGAATTGCACAACTTCGCTTCAAAGGAAAGACCCAAGCCGAAGTCGCAAAAATTATCGGTTGTCAGAAGCAAGCAATCGGGCTACTGGAGAGAAAAAATGCGGACTATCAAGCATTCAACAGGGAATTTCTGCGAGGACTCGCCTTCGAGGCAGGCAGGAAATTCGCAAAAAAAGGGCGATAAAGAAAGGAAACTCAACAAATGGATTTTTTACAATGGAGCCCCTCACACACCGTCCTTGTACTTTTTATCATCCTCGGTTTCATAGGACAGGTAGCCATCCTGTTCTATCGCACCTCACGGCTGGAAAAACACCAGGACAAAACCGACGAGAGAATTGACAAGCAAGGCGACGATATAAATCTTGCACTCAAAGAGCAAGGCGACGATATAAATCTTGCACTCAAAGAGCAAGGCGAGACCTTCTTTCACGCCCTTGAACGCCTCGAAGACCGGATGGACAAGCGGTTCGTTGAAGTCATCGGCATAATGAATCAGCGATTGGACGAAACGAACAAGCGCGTTGATGAAGGCCGAACCGAAACCAATCAGCGATTGGACGAAACGAACAAGCGCATTGATGAAGTCCGAACCGAAACCAATCAGCGATTGGACGAAACGAACAAGCGCATTGATGAAGTCCGAACCGAAACCAATCAGCGTTTGTCTGACATGCAAGCCGAAACGAACCAACGCCTATCGGACATAGAATCGAGCATCCGACAACTCAACCAGAATCACATTGATCACTTAACACAACATGAGCGGAGGGAATCATGATCAGCGTCAAACAGATGGGATTTGTCAACCTTCAACGCCTGTGAGGAAGATTGTTAGGGCAAGCCCAGAGGCCTAACAAGCGGTTAAGAACATGAATGTGCATCAGGATTCTCAGGATTAGGGGTTCAATCAGATTATGATTACACGACAACAGAAAGAACTATTGATAGACCTGGCTAAGTTATTCGACAAGTACGGAACAAAGCCGTTTGAGGAGCTTGCGGATCTGCTTTCTTCACCTGAAACCATTCAATTATGGGAGAATTTTCTAAGAGAGAGTTCGCTCGCAGCTCGGACGGCTGGATTCGAGCAAGGTGGTAAGCGGCAACGGCGACCGCGCCATGCCATAAAATCGGAATTGGAGCGCATCAAGTCTGAAGACCCAGAAAAACATCAAGCTCTAACTCGGTTCCATAATACGCTTCTATCCAAAACCGTTCTGCCGCGCCTGGGAGATATTCGTAACTTTGCACAGAATCACGGCTTACCTATGATAACAGCCAAGAGTCGTGAACGGGCAATAGGCCCGCTCCTCCAATCAATGATTCAGTTGGATACAGATTCAATCAACAAAATTACTGAATCATTGCCGCACTCCCATACGGAATCTTTTAATGACCTTGAGGGGTGGTCCGACATTATTATGGACAAAAAACGCAGGTGATTGAAATTTTGCGATATAGACCACACAGGTAGGAGGGGCATCTCCCATTCTTCTACTCTTCCTTCGTGCCCAACTAATTCCTATCCTCAATAATCTTTGGTGCAAGTTGGTGAAGTTGTGGTTTCCACATCGGTCAAGATACATACCTCGACACCGAAATGTCCATAGTGTCAATTTTGGAAAATTGACAGACAGAAGTCCTATGTTGGTGCTTTAGGCAACCCTGATTTCAGCGAGGTCAGACTCTGCGCCATGATTACAAATTAGGTGAAGATACCGCTCACCGTCCGATTCCTCGGGCGGTGACAGCTAATCCTAAAGTAGTAGACACGCTCCGCCGTGCTGTCATTGGGACAACGGGGAGGGTATACGGCGTATGCCTACTACTGTCGGTTTCAGGCTTGGTCTTTAATTGGAGAGTGTATTAACAGTTGCAAACTCGCACCATTGGTGCAATATGCACTATTTTTTTTGCATAACCGTTGCTTTAACAAATCAGAGGGAATATCAATGCTAGACAACAACGTATTTTTAGGTGAACTGACACGGAAAGAACTGGGGGAAGCCATCTCCAGCGGCACTGTGAAGGGGGCAATTGTCCCAACAGGTGCCTGCGAACAGCATCAAGACCATCTGGCAATGATTCACGATACTGCCAGTGTCACAGAAATTGCCAAGCGGGCTGCGACGAACTTTTATCCCCATGTGCTGGTCACACCCACCGTCCCCATGTCTGTGTCGGAGCACCACATGAATCGGGGCGGTGCTTTGACGATACGTCCGGAGATCCATCTTGAATATGTCCACGATGTGTGTCATAGCCTGAAACGGTTAGGTGTCCCGAAAGTCATGGTGCTCAACGGGCACGGTGGCAACAAGCGAGAGAATCTGGAGCCTGTCGCTCCCGACCAGATGAAGCGGCTTGATGATATGGGTGTCACGTATGTGACCTATTGGGAGACTGCTCCGCAATCCTTTTATGAGGCGAATCTAGAGTTGGAGCGGAGTGCGGGCCACGCCGGTGAGTTTGAGACCTCATTTGCGATGGTCGTTTTTCCGGAGCGTATCCGCGCGGACGAGGTCAACTACGACAACGCAAAGTTGGCAAGTATCCCGAAGGGCGGACAGATTCTCGACGCCGTTGTCGTAGGCGTTACGGAGCGCATTCAACAGATGCTTGATGAAGCGTAGGTCATCTACTAAATAATAAAAGTAGGAGGTTATAGTGGCTACATACAGTTTAGCTTCGGGGCTTTTCTTTCTTGACGCGGAGAGCGAAGCCAGACATGACCCCGTAGCGGCACTTGAGTCGATCGCTGCCGCTGGTTTCAGCGAAACCGAACTGATGGCTGAAGGCGATGAGTGGCAGCAGCCGGGTTCACACGACGCGGGGCCGTGTCGTGATGCGTTGGAGCGATTTAAGATCTTTCCCCACACAATACACACACCTATGTCGGGCGTGAATTTGGCAAGCTCGATCGAGGCGATTCGGCGGGACAGCGTTGCGCGTATTGGGGATGCAATGCGGTTTCTCGGGGAGCTTGGTGGGCGGGCTGCGATTGTCCACCCAACAGGCAGCCCCAGCCCCGAAGAACCGCCTTACGCATTGGAGAACATCGGCGCGGCGGCGGAACGTATCCATCGCTCTGTGAGTGAATTGGTTCCGGTTGCGGCGGAAACCGGAGTCCGTATTGCACTGGAGAACCTACCGAATACAAGCTTGCCGTGTCGTCCACTGAGGTCTATGGAGGAACTACGCGCGTTCATCGCTGGCTTTCCACCTGAACATGTGGGGCTTTGCTTGGACACAGGTCACGCCTGTATCAGTGGTCTCGATCCGGCGGAGCAGGCACGGATCGCCTCAGAAAGGCTTTATGCGCTGCACATACAGGATGTCGATGGACAGGCTGACTGTCACTGGGTTCCGGGACACGGCGTCATTGACTGGTCTGCCTTGGGGGAGGCACTTTCAGCGATTGGCTTTGACGGTGCGTGGACGATAGAGGCGTTGGCGGGACGTACAGAAGAGACAGCAGAACAGGTCGCTGCCGAGTGTGCAGCGTTGTCCGAACGTTGGGAAGCAGGTGGAATGTCGAATCCGGGGGAGAGGTAGCCTCTGCTGTTTTGTTAATCTGCCAGCCGCTGCCCTTCCTTAGTAGGGTAAGGAAACACTGTATAGGCGGAAGCTTTGCAGTTACAACTATCACGCTGTCCGGGGCAAACTATAAATATGGAGATGTATCGCTATGCTAACACCATCGCAAATTGACGAGTTTCATCGCAACGGCTTCCTTAACGGTGGTTGCATCCTCACCGATGATGAATTGGAGGGACTGAGGGCGGATTTAGATTGCATCTTGGAGAAAGGGCCCGATGGCTTTGCCAGCGAGGAGCCGCAGCCGGTGTCGTTTCGCAACATGTCCCAGCGAGGTGACGAACTTGCTGCACTCGCCGTTTGGCAAATTGTCAATATCTGGGAGGCGTCCTCAGCCTTTAGACGGTTGATCTATCACCCAGCCATCGTTAAGGGAATAAGTCAGTTGACGGATGCCCCCGATCTAATGGTCTGGCACGACCAGATTCAGTACAAACCCCCCAACCACGGTGGTGCAACCCGATGGCACCAAGATGCCCCGCTGTGGCCCATTATCCTCCCGATGACGCCTGTATCAGCGTGGATCGCCTTGGATGATGCCGACGAGGACAATGGTTGTATGTGGATGGTGCCCGGCAGCTACAAATGGGGGGATCAGATGGATTTTCTTCGCACCCAACAACACCTTGAACAGCGCGAAGAATTCATGGACATTCAAGGGTTTTCCCCGCCCGCCGATTCTGAAGTCAAAGCTGTGGTCCCACAACCCAGGCCCGTCAAGAGTGGTGAGGTGTCATTCCATCATTCTCTGACTTGGCACGGTTCGCCTTTCAACCACTCAGATCGACCACGGCGCGCTATCGCTATTCACTACATGACCGGGGAATCGCGTTTTGTGGCAAGCGGTCAGCATTTAATGAAGCAGTTTGTAACACTGGAAGATGGCGAGCCTATGGCTGAAGCTGGCGAACATTTCCCTAGAGTCTGCCAAGACGGTGAACCTGTCGGTGCCCCCGCGTAGTTGCGAGCGTTAGAAACTGGTAGGGCTTACTCAGTTGAATGTTTAGGCCTCGTAGTTCGGGGACTCATCAAATACCCGGTATGTTGTGCGACCGTGTTTGGTGAATTGAGCCTGGACTTCTATAATAGTAGCACGCCCCCGTGCCATCCGCCTGTTTGTGAGGAGTTAGGGGGGTTGGCCATTCCACGCGCAATGAATTGCGCTACTACGAACCACCCCCCGCAAGCGGGGGGGACAGCAGACGGGGTATGCTACTTTGGACACGGGTTGAATGGTGTTATTACAAGCTCAAGGGCATAACTCCTAACCGGTTAAGGATATAATCGGAGAATCGTTATGAAATGAATTGCGCTACTACGAACCACCCCCCGCAAGTGGGGGATGGCAGACGGAGTATGCTACTTTGGACGCAGGTTGAATGGTGTTATTACAAGCTCAAGGGCGTAACTCCTAACCGGTTAAGGATATAATCGGAGAATCGTTATGAAAGGTAAAGCGCGCGTTGCACTCGGATCCATTCTCACCGAGTGCAACGAATTTGGCGGAGTGCCCATCGATATAGGCTGGTTTGAGCGTTATGAGCTATGTCGGGGGGAAGAGGTCTTACTGGTTGACGCCGGCGTGGTAGGTGGGATGATGCAGGTGATGCGCGAATACGGAGCGGATGTCGTTCCCTTGATTTACGCGAGTACCTGCCCCGGCGGTCCCCTGACTGCCGAGTGTTATACTCAACTGAAGACGGAACTTATAGACCGCTTACATGCAGCCTTACCCGTTGATGGTGTGTTGTTGCCGCTGCACGGTGCTGCGACAGTTGAAAACATCGGTGACCCGGAGGGCGATCTCATCAAAGCGGTGCGTGCAATTGTCGGGGAGGCGATACCGATTGTCGTCACACTTGACCTACACGCACATGTCACCGCCGACATGGCCCGTTTCGCCGATGGGCTGGTTGCGTGGGAAACCTATCCCCACCGCGATACGTTTACCACCGGCGTGCGCGGTGCCCGACTACTCTGCGATACCCTGGCGGGACGCTGCCGTCCAACCATGGCGATGGCGAAGGTGCCGGTGATTACTGGCGCAATCCACGGCTCGACCGAAGGCGATGGCCCCTTTGCCCAGATTATGCGTGCCGCCAAAGCACACGAAGGGCGTGATGGTGTTCTGTCCACTAGCGTTTTCTTGGTTCATCCTTACTTAGATCAGCCGGACATGGGCAGCGGTGCATTGGTAATCACAGATAACGATATGGAGACAGCGGTATCGCTTGCAACTCAGCTTGCCGGGCAGTACTGGACGCGGCGGTTTGACCTTGAACCCGATATCCACACCCCAAGCGAAGCCATTGCCAAGGGTTTGGAGATAGATGGTGGTCCGGTGCTCTTGGTAGAAGCGGCGGATTGTTGTGGCGGCGGTGCAGCGGGGGATAGTGTTGCCACATTGATGGCACTACTTGACGCAGAGGTAACAGGGCCTTCACTCGTACCTGTGGCGGATCCGGAAGCTGCCGCCGCTTGTCATCGAGCCGATGTTGGTCAGGAAGTTACAGTTGCGCTGGGACATCGGTTGGACCCGCGCTGGGGTAAACCGGTGATTGTTACGGGAACTGTCACTCGCTTGAGTGACGGTCGCTTCCGCTATATCGGTGGGATTTGGGATGGCGTTGAGGGCAACATGGGCCCATCGGCGGTGTTGACAATAGGTGGGATTCAGATACTTATTGCCACCCACGGCACCTATGACTGGGCGGATGAGCAATTTCGTTCTATGGAACTGCAGCCCCCTGATGCCAAGTTCATCGTCGTCAAAAATCCGATGAACTATCGCCTCGCTTACGGTGAGATTGCCAAAGCAGCTTTTATCCTTGACACGCCCGGCGCAACACCGGCGACATGCCGTCACCTGCCCTACAAACATCTCAAACGCCCCTACTTTCCGATCGATACGGAGATACCTGGGCTTACACCGACTATCCTTGGAAACCATCCGCCAATCGTGGATTCGTAGAAGAGTTGAAAAATAGAAGATACCAACAGCGTCGCGTCAGAGTGCCTTGGCTCAATAAACCAGAGGCGATAGCGCGACACATCGGGTATTTAGGAGAACGATATGACCGACAAACGTTATCGAGCAGCCCTTATCGGTTTAGGACGTATCGCAGATACCATCGACGACGAAGTGGTGGGCGATGGCTGGCTTGTGCCGTTCAGCCACATGGGCAGCTACATGGACGTACCAGAAGTAGAGGTGGTCGGTGCCGCGGACCTATACGCCGAACAACGTGAGGCATTTGGTGAACGCTGGACCATTGAAGACGCACATCTTTATGAGAGCTACGAGGAAATGCTTGAGCGCGAGAAGCCCGACATCGTGAGCATTTGCACCTCCGCTGCGCCACGCGCAAAGATTACGCTGGACATCGTGCGTATGGTACGTGAGGGGCGGACCGGTGTGAAGTGCATCTGGGTGGAGAAGCCGATGGCGATTTCTCTGGAGGACGCCGATGCGATGGTCGAAGGCTGCCGCGAGGCTGGTATCATCCTCATGATGAACGCAATGCGCGCCTCTGATGTATACTATCGCAGGGCACGGGCACTTATCGACGAAGGTATGCTGGGGGTGATGCTGCAAATAACCGCCCACGGCGCGGGAAATCTGTCCCACATGGGTGTCCACTGGCTCGGCGCGATGTGTGTTCTGGCTGGTGGGAGTGAACGTGTTTCTTGGGTTGTGGGAGAGGTAGAGAGCGACGAAAAGGCCGCGGGCGATACAGACCTTGCAGGCAACGCCTATCTAGCATTTGAAAACGGTGTCCGCGGGTTCTGCCGCATGCTGCCGAGCGGGGCATCAACATGGACGCTTGACGCAATCGGTGAACGCGGCACGATTCACCTCCGCAACGCCAACGACGGCTATGAGTTCGAGTTGTGGAAAATGGGACACGTCACCGACGACGCGCCCGCCACGCCGGTGCGGCACATCTTTCCGCGTCCCCAACGCATCTGGAGTGCTGGTGTGGGACAGGTCAAGGATGCCATCACCTGTATTGAAACGGGTAAAACGCCCAACTGTTCTGGCGATATGGGACGCCATCTGTTGGAACTCGCCATCGCCATCCGTGAATCGCACCGCCGGGGCAATGTGCGGGTAGACCTCCCGCTTATCGATCGTAGCCTATATATCCGTTCAGCGGAAACGCTAGGTGGGGACACGCCGCGGGCAATCGCCAATCCCAACCGTCGTCGCCCAACGCATCTCATCTCCGAGGTAGCGAGACGTGAAGGAATAGGGAAGCGTCGCCCTGTTTCTTAGTATGAATCATGCAACTTTTGAGGAGAATCAAATGTCCGAACCCCAAACGGCGAAGAAGCCGAATCTGCTTTTCATCATGCCCGATCAGCTGCGGGCGGATTTCCTGAGCTGCTACGGTGCAACCTTCATTGATACACCCCATATCGACAGCATTGCGGAGTCCGGTGTGCGTTACGAGCGCGCCTATTCTGCCTCGCCAATATGTGTGCCAGCCAGAGCGTCACTCCTAACAGGTCTCAACGCAATCAAAAACGGTGTGACAGATAACGGTCAGTGGCTAAATCCCGACCTCGCTGCGGGCGGCATAGAAACATGGCCCCAAACGCTATCCAAACAGGGCTATTACACTGCTGCCATCGGCAAGATGCACTTCTATCCGTGGGATATCAATCTGGGATTCCAGTACCGAGTTGCGGCCGAAGACAAACGATGGCTGGAGATCCGCGATGACTACTATCACTTTTTGAAGGAAGGTGGTTACCGAAAACTCCACGGAAACGAACACCGCGGCTATCACGAAAACAGGGGCGCGATCATCAACAAGATTCCTTGGGGCTATTCGGTCGATCACTTTGTGGGGCAGGAGGCGTGTCGTTTTATCCGCAACTACGGCGATGAGACCCCTTTTGCGATGATGGTCGGTTTTCCAGGGCCCCACTGTCCTTATGATCCCAACGCCGAATTTTTAGATGCCTTTGACCCGGCCGACATGCCGGATTCCATCCCGGAAGTAGATGGCGACGCCCCCGGGCTCCGTCGGCAAAATATTGAGGGCAACCGTCAAGCGTGGAACGGTGTCGATTACACCGAATTTACGGAAGCGCACAAGAAGAAGATTCGCGCCCACTATGCAGGGTTGGTCAAACAGATTGACTACGAAGTCGGACAAATACTTGATGCCTTGCGCGAAAAAGAGCTGTCAGATAACACAATTATCATTTTTTCCAGCGATCACGGTGATTACCTTGGTGATCACAATTTCATCGGCAAGGGAACGTTCTTTGAATCCAGTATCCATGTCCCGCTCTTAGTTCACCTGCCTTGGACTGACCAATCGCGGACGTGTACGGATCTGGTGGAATTGGGCGATGTGACCGCAACAATGCTACATTTTGGTGGGGGCGAGATCCCTGACTACATGGATTCGATACCGTTGCCCGAACTCGACATCCCGCGGAAAAATCACAGGGAGCGTGTCATCGGCATGGTCGGGGGCGGTTGGATGATTTATGACGGTCAGTGGAAGCTGTGTAAATACTCGACCGGCGAGGTGTTGCTCTTTAATCTGTCGGAAGATCCAAACGAACAACATAACCTTATGAAAGACAACCGATATTTGGAGGAGTATATCAGATTGGATGCCGAATTGACCCGAGAGATTATGAATTCATTAAGCCTCTCTCATGAGAGCAAACGGGTCTATTCTAAACCGCTTGCTGGTGATCCCACGTTTGGTAAGGAAGATTGGCAACGTCCCTACCCTAAGAACATCAACGATATCAACTAAGCAATCTGACTTGGAGGAGAATATAGACATAAGGATAACCCAAGTCTAGGTTCTATTAACATTTCATCGTAAGCAGATAAACGAGGAAGTGTATAGATACATAATCCACACATATCAAATCAAAGCCCCAGTGGGGCGACATGTGCAGCTTGCGTTAAGGATAGAGAAACCGAGTTTTTGCTAAGAGCTCGGTTTCTGGTGCCTTATCGGTTTTAAAAAATTAACCTACACATATACAAGGAGATTTGCTGTGAAACACCAATTTTTGTTTTATGCCCTGACCTTGATGGTTGGGACAATGTTATGGATGGGGTGCAGTGGAAAGACAGGCACAGAGGAGGGTATGGCAAAAGCCGAAAAGGTGACCCATGAGGAAATTATGGGGCAAATTACGGCGATTGACAACCATGCCAACGTCGTAACCGATATTAAACCCGCCGCATTTACTGCAATCGGCTGGAATCTAAAAGATGCTATCACAGTCGAATTTGAAGATGGGCAAAAAATCAACTGTCTCTACGTTGAAAACTACGGTGATGTACCGGTCGGAGATTATTTGGTACGTTTCAGCATAGAGCAGAGTGTGCTCAAAATTGCTATTAACGAAGGATATCTGGCAGAGACATTGAAAATCAAGAGTCCCGGCAAAGTTGTTCTTCGCAAAATGCAAACCCATGGTAGCGACCAATAACTGTAAAGTGACGGATACATGGATACAAATCGACCATTCGCTGCCGCGCCCGCTGCAGGACCAGGGACGGAATTTCGGAATCCCAACGACATCCCTCCCGAAGGGATACGGCGTGTTCCTGCTGATGCCTATGAACCGAATCCGTGGATTGAGCTGGCTTGGAACCTGAATCAGGGGTGGGCGTGGCTAACGCTTTACGTGACGCCGGGCGACCTACCAATTCAACAGTGGCATCAAAAATTTTCGATCCCCGATATGTCCTACACGGAAGGTGTTTCTGTGATTCGCCATTTAACCCATCTGGCAAATTTACTTCATTCCATGTATGTTGCTAATCCTGATACGGTTGCATTTACCCCGCAGATGACGGAGGTCTTGCAGAATTTCTGTGATTTCTTGACTAGGTGAACATCCTCTCTTGAAAGCTGTCATTATTTGTCCTTCCACGTCCGAAGGGCCTGGGCGAATCAATACGAGATTCACATTTAATTGCTTATTGAATGAAAATGAAAGAAAATGAAAACACGCATACTTGGTAAGACAGGACTCAATGTCAGCGCGCTCGGTCTTGGTTCTGCTTTCATGGCAGGTCAGGGGGCAGGAGGGTGTGAATCGTTGCGTGGACTATGCGGTTGATCGCGGCGTGAACTATTTCGACACATCCGCAAACTACGGGGACGGCAGGGATGAGACCATGCTGGGTGCTGCCCTGAAGGGAAAGCGGGATAAGGTCATTCTTGCCACCAAAGTGGGATTTATAAACCGCCAACGTTATAGTTTGAAAGCGCACCGTAGTGCCGCCCAGCTTATGGAACAATTCGAGGGTTCTCTCCAGCGGCTTCAGACCGATTACGTGGACATTATTCAAATCCACGAGGCAGACTTTCTGAAGTGGTGGGCTGACGATATGCCCGATGGTGAAAATGAGGGGAGTTGGAGCGCACTCATTGAGGATGATAGAAACTACAACTTCTCTAATGCGCCAGCGGTCGAATTCCTCGCAGATGCAAAGCGTAGTGGTAAGGCGCGTTTTATAGGGCTGACAGCTAAAAATGCACGCCTGTTGGGACGGATACTGAAAGTAGTTGAGGTTGATTCTGTCATGACAGCGCATCAATTCAACCCGGTCTTTAGGAACGCCGTTGAGTTCCTGTTCCCGACCGCTCAAGACCTACGGGTGGGCGTTGTAATTGGTGCCCCGCTGATGAAAGGCTGGCTTGCTGTTCCCCAAGACGCATGGCAGGAGAGCCCTCCCGATTGGATGGACGAGACTTTCAAAGCATCCTATTTCAGGTTCCTTGATATTCATGCGGATGCTGGGATGCCCATGGCAGAACTCTGCATCCGGTGGATGCTTTCAGAGCAAAGGCAACAATCCATCGTCGTTGGTTTCAGTAATCTCCGGGAGGTTGAACTCAATATGTCTGCTGCACTTCGTGGGGCACTCCCGGGCGACCTCAATGCTGCTATTGAGGATATTGGGATTGTTCATCCCCTCATCTATCAGGGACGGACGCAGATTTGATGGCACGAAAGAAACAAGGAGAATCACACAATGTCAGTGGAAGTTCAGGGAAAGGTGGAGCAAATTCTGGTAGACGGTTTCTGCATCCTGCGAGATCAGTTTCCTATATCTGCTATTGAAGTTTGCAACGAAGCTTTTGCGCCAATCTTACGCGATTATGTCGCAGAACATAGGGACGACCCAAACCGCGGGCCAGCGAGGCATTACATCACACTCCCTTTCGAGCCGCCGTTGTATGATCCCTGCTTCTTTGACGACGATACGGTTATCGCCATCGCGGGCCAAGTGCTAGGGGAGGATTTCGCGATCGATCAGTACGCCAGCGATACGCCGCTCAAGGGTTCGGTGTATCAGGAAATTCATGGCGATGTTGGTCCCCTCTTCCCTGAAAAGCCCGATTTCCAACATCCGCCTGCGATTCTTGCGGTGAATTTCCCTTTTATTGATGTTACATCGGCACACGGACCATTTGAGGTCGCACGTGGGACACATCTGCTTCCAAAAACGGAGGCGTTGCGACGGATTGAAGATGGTGAGATCCCGCTTGAACCGCTACTGATGAACGTCGGGGATGTCCTCATCCGAGACCCGCGCTGTCTGCACCGAGGAACACCCAATCGCACAGACACCCCACGTCCCGTTGCGGTATTTGCCTGCCTTCGTGGCTGGATGCAGCGAGAACACCGGGAACGGAACCCGATTCCTGAATATGTCTGGGCGGGGTTCTCGGAACGCGAGCAGCGATTGATGCGAAAGCTGCCGAGGTGTCTCCACGAATCATAATTAGCGTAGCTGCGCGGACGCGTTTCCCCTAGATAGAAAGGAAACAGTAGATGTCTAGAAAATATACTGCAGCAATTATCGGCTGTGGATCTATCGGCAATGCCCACATGGATGGCTATAGTTTGAATGACAATGTGGAAGTGGTAGCCGTCGTCGATCCGCTGTTGGTCGCCCGCGAGGAATATATGGAAAAGTATAACATTCCACAGGGCTACTCCACTGTTGAAGAAATGCTGGAAAAAGCGCAGCCAGATATCGTCAGTGTTTGCACTTGGCATCCGCTCCATCCAGCACCGACCATCGCAGCGGCGCAAGCCGGCGTCAAAGCTGTAATCTGCGAAAAACCGATGGCGACCAGCTTAGGCGCGGCAAACAGTATGGTTGATGCGTGCGAGGCGAGCGGCACCAAGTTGATAATCAGCCATCAGCGACGTTTTACGCCCGGTTGGGAGAAGGCAGGTGAACTGATTCAACAGAAGGCTATCGGCGATCCGGTTTGGGTAAACTGCAAGATTCAGCAGGGATTACTCAATTGTGGTACACATGCAATTGATGGCTCACGTTTCGTCTTGGGGGATCCGCAAGCACTCTGGGTAATGGGAGCGGTAGAGCGGGATACAGATCGGTATGAGAGGGATACGCCGATCGAAGACCGCTGCATGGCCCTGGTGCAGATGGAAGGTGGGCTGCAGCTCTTTATACAGTCTGACCTGTGCATGGAGGGTGCAGCGGCGGGAGGTTTTCTCATCCAAGGCACCGAGGGTATGCTGGATGTTAGCGAAGCACGGGTCAGACTGTTTAACGCCAACTCCAACGGTTGGGAACAGGTGCCCCTGCGCGTAGAAGCAGAAGAAATTCAAGCAATCGGCGGGCGGACCAACGCCGCACAGGTGCGTGAACTTATAGCCTGGATCGAGGGCGGTCCCGAACACCGTGGCACCGGCAAAAAAGCCCGCGCGACGGTGGAAATCATGATGGCACTCTACGAATCTGCTCGACAACATCGTGTTATCCACCTGCCCCTACAGGAGGAGGGTTATCCGTTGGAGTTGATGGTGGGTGAGGGCAAGCTGCCGGTGGAAAAACCGGGCAGATACGATATCCGTGGCTTTCTCAAGCGCGATGCCATTGACGAAAAAGCCTATGCCGAGCTGCGAAATCAGGGTATGGGACACCACCAAGTTATGAAAACGTTACATGAGAAAGAACAAAAGGGATAGGAGGATATACAATGAACCGTCCCCCCACAGAATCCAAACGCATCTCAGAACCACAGCTGCGAGCCTTCGCTGGGGCCTGTTTCAAAGCCGCAGGCTTACGCGGGGATCATGCGGAGCAACTCGCCCAATTATTGACCAACGCCGACCTACGAGGGGTGCACTCCCACGGTCTCCGGCAGGTGCCCGGTTATTGTGAGAGCTTGCGAGACAAACTGATTAACCCCAACCCCAACTGCCAAGTCCTCAAAGAAACTCCGACCGCTATCCTGATTGATGGCGATGGTGGCTTGGGGTATGCGCCTATGATGATGGGAACTGAAAGTGCTATCACCAAGGCAAAGGTGAGCGGCGTGGCTGTTGGCGCGACCTGTCACATCGGCCACTACGGTTCGGCAGGGCATTACGTTCGCCGGGCGATGGAGGCAGGATGTACTGCCTTTTCCGTTCAGGGCGGTTCAAGTGAATTTGGTCCAGCGGACCCAAACAACCGCCCTCCTTCCGCCTATTGGGGCAATCCCCCGCTCTGCTTTGGCTTGCCCGGCGGGAACGAACCGCCGCTTATTCCCGACATGGCAACCTGCATCCTCGCTGATTACCAGCGTGGTGAAGAATTTGATGCCTTGCAGTCAATGATTCCAGCTGCCTTTTTCAAGTCTATGGGTTATACCGGCGTCGCTAGGGGGCTCGGTGGGCCCTTTGTTGGTACAGACAGTGCACGGGCGAAAGCGGTAAAAGCGAAATGGCCCCGCGGACAAGCCGGGGGCTTGATTGTGGTTATGGATATAGGGCTATTCACTGATCCAGAAGAATTTCGGGCCGGAGTCGATAACTTGGTGCGTGGAGTACGGGAAACTATGGCACCGTTACGAGGCTACGATGAGGCAACGCTTCCCGGCACCCCTGAATCTCGCAGGGAACAGGAATACAAGCGCGATGGTGCACCTATCAGTTTCGTAGATATTGAGCGACTCAATCAAATCGCCCAAGAATTTGGCTTGCCACCGACAATGCGGCTATAGCAAAAATAGTAGGGAACGACGATTGTTGTTTCCTACCCACAACCTGCGCCATTAGTGGTTAATTCTATCGGGTATCTTTTCAAAGCAAAGAATCGTTGGACAAAATCAATAGGCGATAACTTGAGGAGGGATAAAGCCATGTGGAAAAGCTTCAAAGTCAAAGTTGAACCGTTGACCCCTGAAGCCTTCGCGCCGTTCGGAGAGGTCATTGAATCGTTTGAGGAGGCCAAACCAGAAATCGCAAAAGGGGGACTCCGTTCAGCTGCATATCCCGTAACCGCGGCCCTTTCTGAGATATCCGCGGACGCCGAACCCCAAAAAACGCCGCTCTCCGAAGGGCTGCAGCGAGCACACTTCGCCTTTCACACCGACGCCGGTCAGGCGTTCTACCCAAGCCTGCACCAGCCAACAGTCTTTCTGGTCGGTCCTGTACAGGATACCCTAGAGGCTGAAGATGTACGCGCCTTCTATTCGGATGGGAGTGTGGGGGTCTGTTTGGGGCTTAAGGTCTGGCATACCATGCCTATTTGTGTGGAGGGCACCGATGTCTACCAAACGGTTCGTGGTGATCAGGACTATCACGCGCACTCGGTCGAAGTCGATTTCGATCTGGAGCAAGGTCTGGCTATCGAACCGGATTTAGAAAATTATACCCCGTAGCTAGCGGAGGAGTCATGGACAAAATCAGACTTGGACTGGTGGGCTGCGGTGGGATGGGGACGCGGCATCTGTATGGCTTGCGGGAATTGGCGCAAAGCCCTTTCTCCAACGTGGAGCTCTGTGCCGTGTGCGATATTCGCAGGGAGAATGCCGAGCTTGCCGCGCTAGAAGCGGAGAAATTGATGGGTGTCAGTCCAGAGATTTTCACCGACCTGGAGGAGATGACCCGCACCGTGCCCGACCTCACCGCTGTAGATGTAGTGACGGATCCGTCGGTACACCATGAGGTTGTGTGTCAAGCACTAGACTTGGGACTTCATGTGATGGTGGAAAAACCGATGGCAATTACGGTAAAGGCGTGCCGGCAGATGATTGAAGCCGCAGCGCGAAACAACCGTCATCTGTCGGTGGCGGAGAACTTCCGACGCGATCCCTCCGCTCGACTCGTCCGCTATCTGTTGGAGACGGGGGCAATCGGGGCACCTTATATGGCGTTGTTCCATTCGTTGAGTCCGGGGGACAGGATTTTCATCACGCCTTGGCGGCATCTTAAGGAACGCGGCGGAGCCCTCCTCGACATGGCGGTTCACTTCACTCACATGATCCGGTATCAACTTGGGGATATAGCGGAAGTCTACGGGGATGTGGAGTTGGTTGAACCAGTAAGAAAAAAGCCTGACAGCATCGGCGACACCTATACCTTCTACCAGAACCGTTTTCGGGCGATGGCAGCGAAGGTTCCAGCAACGGCAGAGGACACCTCGCTGGCGATGTTTAAAATGGAGAACGGGACGACTGTCAACTGGCTGGTCGGTCTTAGCGGGCACGGTGGTTGCGGTGGTGAACTCATCTTTGGTGATGGGGGAAGCATCAATGGCTTTGGCACACGCGGCGGCAGGATCAGCATGCAGCGAAGGACTCAGGAAACGATGAACCAAGAAGAGATTCTAGCGTCCGTGGATGAATTTTCCCTAGAGCCGCTGGCGAAACATTTCTTTCCATCGGGCGTTTCCGCGGGAGACCCCGCTGTGGATTGGAAACTGATTGCGCTCGAATATTACGAGCTGGCAGCGTCGATTCGCAACGGACGGAAAATTGAGGTTGATGGCATCTGCGGATTGAAGGATGTGGCGGCACTCTACGCGATATTTGAGTCCTCCAGGGCTGGGCGTGCCCTACGAATAGCCGAGGTGGAAAACGGCGAGGTTTACGAATATCAGGCCGAAATCGATGAAGCACTCTCCCTGACGTAGCTACCGTTGGCCTTAAAGAAAATTTCACGCGACATGATTGAACACATTCTCGAAGCAACAGTTCGCTACGCAACTCCGCTTTTGCTTGTCGCCCTCGGAGAAATTATCGCTGAACGCGCGGGGGTCATCAATATCGGGTTGGAAGGCATGATGATTTTGGGGGCATTTACCGGCTGGATCGGTTCTTTCTACATCCAAGGTATGAACCCTGGGCTTGCACCGTGGTTCGGCATCCTGTTGGGTGGGTTGAGTGGCGTGGTCCTAGCCAGTATCTTTGCGACCTTAAGTCTGCGGCTAAAGACCGATCAGGTCGTGACGGGCACCGGTATCAACCTCTTGGCGTTCGGACTCGTCGAGGTGTTGTACCGCCGCATCTTTGGTGCAACTGGGGATGCACTGAAGGTGGCGATTTTCCAGCCGCTTCATATTCCGTTGTTGTCTAATATTCCGTTTATTGGTCCCATCCTATTTCAGCAAAATCTGTTGGTCTACATAGCATTTCTCGCTGTTCCCGCTGTCTATTTTTATCTCTTTCACACCTATCATGGACTTGCTATCCAAGCCTGCGGTGAACACCCCAAGGCGGCGGATACGGTCGGTGTTAGTGTGCTCTGGCTGCAGGCGCGATGCGTCCTCTTTGGCGGGTTCATGGCAGGACTGGCCGGCGGGTATCTTTCGTTAGTCGACGTACCATTCTTCAGCACAGAGATGACCGCCGGTCGCGGCTTTATCGCGCTTTCAATCGTTATCTTTGGCAAGTGGCATCCGGTCAAGGCGTGTGGAGCGGCATTACTGTTTGGGCTTGCCAACGCCCTACCCGACCGGTTGCAGGCGGTCGCCGATCTCGGATTTATCCCCTACCAATTCTTCCTGATGCTGCCTTATGTTTTGACGCTTCTTGTGTTGGCAGGATTTGTCGGGCAAGCCAGGCCCCCTGCCGCGCTTGCCCTACCTTATCGCAGAGAGTGATGTGACTGGTTCCGTTCGAGGAAACCTACGGTATACGACGCTGTAATTCAGCTTCAAGTTGGCGAATCCGTTCCTCTGCCGCAGCGCGGGCTTGGGCTTCTTCAGCGGTCCGCGTTTCCGCTTCAGTGGCCCGCGTTTCCGCTTCCGCACGGGCCGCTGTCACTCCCACGTAATCCAGGATGGCTTCGCCGCTTTCATTATAGCAGACTAAATCTTCGCCATTCAAGCCGATCCAAAGATTGACAGGCTCAATCCATAGCCAGCCATCCGCATTGGGACTCAATTCCTCATAGCCCCCCGGTGTGAGTCGGTATCCCACCAACTCTCGTACCATTACCCCCCGCCGCTCAAACCGATCCACGATGATGTAATTCGGTACGCCGACCCTCTCATAGTGGTCAACCTTCGTGACAACATCAACTGATCGGGTTGAAGGTGAGACAATCTCGATAATCAGGCTTGGCTTGGTTTCCTCCTCTCCCTCCGAAAAGGTGCTCCAATTGATGTGCCGCTGGAGGTCAAAAATCACTGAAATGTCGGGCCCATGCGCTCTCAGACCGGGCAGTGCCCACGCCACGCGCACATCGTGCAAGACCACGGCATTCGGGTCATCTGCAATCCGGGCGGATAGCACGTTGTAGAGATAATTACAGAATCGTTCATGTTCTTCATCGTGCATTCGGTAATCTCCAACCTGTGGGTGAAGGATGTCCTCAAGTGTCAGGGCGGTCCGTTCCAGAACCTCTGTTCCGTCTGGCAAAGTACGTATCGCTTCACGCCACCCGTAGGGATAAGGGTCTTTCTTATCAAGGATTTCTCCGTTGGCTGGAATGGTTACTATTTTCATGGCGATGTCCTTTCTTAAAGAATAAGTCTAGTAAATCTCAATCCTTTAAGCCTCCCCTGAACTAGAACTATATATCCGTTTTAACCGCACACGGCACAATAATCGAATCAACCATCCCATGCAAGATTTTTTTGTCTTCGGGGCAGATGGTCGCTTGAATCCCAGCGAGGCGCACCTTGTCACCCATTGCGAAGTAATACGGACGAATCATCGCTCGCCCCGGCATTCTTTGAACTGCCCCCTGCTCAAAGTCGTAATAAGTCATAGTGAGGCGTTCCGCTCTGTGGAATTTTTGTAGGACATAGGGTGTCTGATGAAAACGGGTCAATGCGTTTTCCACTGCGTGTTCCCAATCTTCGGTGGGAAGGTCATGTCCGATTGCAACGCCACGACTTCCCCATGCCAATTCGGAGAACCCCGATGGCTTGAGGACAAGTTCACGCTGCCGTTGCGAGACAGGAATGATTTGTTTCCAGTTTGTGACAGGCAGTCCATCCATCTCAAGTGCCGGAATGACAGCGTGTGGTGGTAGCTCACGCGGATCGAGCAGCCATGTCTGTGGGAGAATGTTCGGTAGGAACTGGTAGGTTTTCTTCCCAAGTTCTCTTTGCCAGAAAGGTTGGAGGGATGGGTGATGAAACAGGGCAAACAGCAACTTTTCCTCAAGGTATGTCTTCGGGGGCGGGGTCATGACCACCGTTCGCCTTTTGGCACCATAGAGCATCAACTCTGCTTTGGGAATGTTTTTCAAATCAAACAGTTCAAAGAAGCGGTAGAGGACATCAATTTGGATTTTTCCTTCATCTAATTCAAGGAATAGCGCATTTTCTGTAAAAATCACGTCGCGGGGTTTGATGGTGTGGGCAGCCAAGCCTACCCCTCGCAGTGCTGATTCTAACCACTTCATTTCGTCCCAATAATCCGCGGATTCATCGGAGACGACAATTGCCAACGTTGGGTGTTCAACCTTCGCTAGCGACCTGACCATCTCCGCAAAAGCGAGCTGCATCCCATTGCTACCGCCAATGATGTCGTAGTCCAATTTGGCATATTGTGTCGCTAGGCTGCCGGTAAATCCCATGCCGCCGGGGACGGAATCCAATTCGGTGATAATAAAACCATCGGGAGTCGGCAAGATATCGGGACGAATAACTTGTGGTAGTTGGCTCTTGAACCGATTCATCCGTCCGAGTTCTATCACAGACTCAGGCTTCCCCTGATCAAGATACGCTGCGACCCAATCCGGCTGAATGCCACGTACACTCTGCGAGTAGAGTAAGTTACAGGCTTTGTAGAACCGCAATAGGTGTGTTCCCAGTTCCTCAAGCCAATCTAAGTGTTCTTGGAGAATCCAAAATGGCTCCGGCGAGATTCGCCACGTTACATTGCTATCGGGGTGGACGGTCTTCTTTTCGCCGGTGAAGAGCCCCCCTTTGGGAATCTGACTGTTAATAAATAGACACTTTTCTTCAGCGTTCAAACGACTACTCCTTTGTCAGGATTGGCGGATTCTCTTGATTCTTAGGAGTTATGCACTTGAGTTTGTCGTAATGCCATTCAAGCCGCATCACGATAGACCATAAATCGTCGCCAGTAGTAGACATACTCCTTATGCTGTCCCCCTGCTTGCGGGGGCCAGAGGGGGGTGAGGATACCATGACTAGAGCGCAAGAGAATACCAGATACTATGGAGCAATAATCCTGGCTCAATCCGCCCGGAACGTTGCGCTAGAGTCTGGGTGTTTTGAACCAACGATGAACATTGCGCGCCCTTTTCGGGTATTGGCTTCGAGGGTTCAACGGCGTAAGTCCTAGATTCTTTAATCCTCAAATCCCGATTAAATCTGTTTTATTGACGCTCCGAAATATAACTATAACACCCAGAAAAAGGGTTGTCAACGAAAATTGCCTTGACATCTTGTCAAGGGGTTTGTTAAAATTAAGTGTCTTTTCACCAAACTTACAGACATTTCTAGCAGTTGATGAACGTATAGGTTAGGTATAGAATACATAGGAACCACAAGAGGCTAATGAAAAATTTCTACCCACATACCCACATCGCACGTCAAACAACGCTGTACTTCCTTTATCTCTATCTCTTTTTGTTGTACTTGTGCTGCGATGATGGGCGGGTAGACCTCGCATCGGAGATGTAGAGATTATCCCACATTTAGTTTTTCATTCACGCCTATCATCGAAAACAGGTTCGATGGTGGGCGTTTTTTTTGTCTATAGGAGGCAGCAAAATAATGCAGACCAACGGTACGATTGACAGAAATGTCAAAGACTATCAAACCTTAATGAGTCCAAGACAGTTGCTAATCGATCTCCCAAGAACAGATGCGATGACACAGACGGTCCAATACGGCAGAACAAGCGTCAGAAATATCTTGGATGGCACCGATTCCCGAAAATTCGTCATAGTTGGCCCTTGTTCTATCCATGATGCAGAGGTCGCCCATGACTATGCGGTAAGATTAAAAGAGGTTTCGGATGCTGTTTCAGATCGCTTAGTTATTATAGTCAGGTCTTATTTTGAAAAACCCCGCACCAGTCTCGGTTGGAAAGGCTTAATCTATGACCCACATCTAAATGGGGCAGGAGATATCAAGGATGGCTTATATATCTCAAGACGGATATTAATGGATAGTCTTGAAATCGGACTGCCATGTGCCACTGAATATCTTGAAACCTTCACGCCTCAATATAATTCGGATCTGGTCTCTTGGGCGGCAATTGGGGCGCGGACGACTGAGTCGCCCCAACACAGACAGCTAGCTTCGGGTCTTTCGATGCCGGTTGGCTTCAAAAACAGCACTCAGGGCGATATCTCGGTTGCGATCAACGCGATTCTATCAGCAAACGGCGAACACTCTTTTCTGGGAATTGATGGCTATGGGGCTCCGTCTGTTGTACGAACAACGGGTAATCCATATACTCATATTGTAATAAGGGGGAGCAATACGGGCACAAATTATGACTCACAAAGTGTTCAAGATGTTCAAGGGATGCTGACGGAAGCGGAGCTGCCTCCAAATGTTGTGATAGATTGTAGTCACGGAAATTCAGAGAAAGATTACAGCAAACAAGCCGCTGTTTTTGAGGAAATATTAAAACAGGTTCGTGACGGAAATGATGGGATAGTAGGAATCATGCTAGAATCAAATATTAACGCTGGAAGTCAGCAAATACCTTCTGACTTAACCGGGTTTGATCGATCCACGCTTGAATACGGTGTTTCCGTCACCGACAGTTGCATTGATCTGGAAACAACGGCTTCATTACTTAGGACTGCACATAAAAGCCTAGCGTAGGCGCACCCCTAAAAAGGAGAATCACACAGTGTCTGAGAAAGTTTACATTTTTGATACCACCCTGCGGGATGCTGAGCAAACGCCCGGTGCCGCGCTGAATCTTGAGGAAAAGCTGGAAATAGCGAAACACCTCGCAAAGCTGCAAGTCGATATTATCGAAGCTGGGTTCCCTGTCTCATCACCCGGTGACTTTGATGCAGTGACGCGCATCTCCAATGAAGTTGAGGGTCCAGAAATTTGCGCGCTTTCACGCGTGGTCGAGAAGGATATCACCGCGGCGTGGGGAGCGATTAAAGATGCCCAAAAACCTCGTATTCACACGTTTGTCGGGACCTCACCCATTCACCGAGAACGTATCACCCGCACCTCTCCCGAAGAGACGCTGCAGATGGCACTCGACGCCGTCAGCTACGCGAAGGGGCTATCTGCCGGACACCCCAGCGCAGTTATCGAATTTTCGCCGATGGACGCCGGACGTACGGAGCCAAGCTATCTTTATGAAGTGGTTGAGGCGACGATCGCGGCGGGCGCAACGATCGTGAACATCCCCGAAACGGTAGGCTGGACGGTGCCAGCTGAATTTGGGGAACTCATCGCGGACATCAAAGCGAATGTCCCGAACATCGATCAAGCAATCATCAGTGTCCACTGCCATAATGACCTCGGACTCGCTGTTGCGAACAGTCTCGCAGCGATTGAAAATGGGGCAAGGCAGGTCGAATGCACCATCAACGGGCTCGGTGAACGCGCTGGTAACACATCGCTCGAAGAGATTGTGATGGCAATCCGAACCCGTCGAGACTATTTCAGCGACTACTATACGGACATCAACACGAAAGAGATTGTTCCGATTAGCCGTCGTGTCAGTCGGACGATGGGAATATCGGTTCAACCGAACAAAGCTATCGTTGGGGAGAATGCTTTTGCACACAGTTCTGGCATTCATCAAGATGGTGTTATCAAGCAACGAAATACTTTCGAGATTATCGATCCGGCAGATGTCGGTTGGCAGGAGAGTCAGATTATCCTCAGTCCGCGATCCGGGCGCAACGCCCTCAGGCACCGTCTGAATGCGCTCGGTTATGAGGTGACACAGGAACAGCTGGAAAAAATCTATGAACGATTCCTCAACGTCGCCGATAAGAAGAAAGAGGTTCACGACGCCGACCTTGAGGCCATCATGAGAGACGAGGTCCGCTCGATTCCTGAAACCTTCCAATTGGAGTACATTCAGCTGGTCAGCGGGACGAAAATCTCCCCAACAACGACGGTAGGCGTCCGTACCGAAGCAGGTGTTATTGAGGAAGCCTCCACTGGCGATGGTCCTGTTGATGCAGCCTATAAGGCAATTGACCGGATCGCCAAGATTCCCCTCCTGCTCGCAGACTACAACATCCGGTCTGTTACCGAGGGAAAGGATGCGATCGGTGAGGTGACAATCCGGGTGCAGGACAACGGGAATGTTATTATCGGGCATGGTGCTAGCACGGACATTATTGAAGCGAGCGCGAAAGCCTACATTGATGTCCTCAACAAGATTGTCCATCTGCGCTATGAAGAATAAAATGAGAAATCCATAACAAGAAAGCCGTAAGGGCACGGTATATTGTGTCTCTACGGCTTTTTAATTTCGTTGATGTTAAGCAATCGTGCAATAGAATCCGGCCTTCCTAGCCCGCCCGCATTAACGAACCAATGCCCCCATGAACAAATGGTTTTTCACGTTTCACGTTCTTTGCGTTTTGCACTTTCTTTGGACATGAGCGTAGGTCTTTGAGAAGTGCTGATAATAAATTGTCTGAATCACGGATTCTTGTCCCCAAAATACCCAATATGTTGCGCGACACGCCGAACATTGGTTGATGTGGGCAGAGATTAGGGATTACCTGTTCAACCCAACCGAGGGTCTATTTATGAGCACCCTCAGGTATTTTGTCTCAACCGCCCAATTGCGTCAGTGGTGTCCGAACAAAGAACACCCCCGGCCCCCCAGGTTGGTCTTGGTCAAGATCATAAAAGAGGGTCCCAAGGGTCTCTGCGTCAAGCTGCACCGTGCGCGGCCAACCCCGCCCCACGATGGGCCTACCCGGATTGTGGACTTCAATTGCGCGATCGAAATTCCACGTTACCCCATCATCACGCGATACAACTAACTCATAGCTAAACTCCCCATCGACGCCAACGCCGTAGACGATGTAGGTTAAGACGATCCAACCGTTTGTCAGCGCAGCTAGATCATATCCAGCAACACCAAAGTGCGGAAAGACGTTCAACGCATCCCATGTGTTACCGTTATCTGTCGAACGAAGCCCTCTGACCATATTCCCCGGCACACCTACAGGCACGGGCGCAACCGCCTGCGGGGCACCGCTGATTAGCGTTCCCTTAGTGGTACGGACAATCGGCACCATGCCGTGATTGCGTCCATCCCCGAAAGCCTTAATCTGATCTGCCCTCATATCGTACAGCACGGTGCGGTCATAGAATGGACACACCCACGTATCGGTTGACCATTCAATCTGTGCATGACGCATACAGGTATAGTTGGTGAGGTCGGTGATAGGATAATCTCTCGGTTCAGACCACGTTTCGCCCTCGTCGCGGCTGATTGAAAATTGAGGTGTCCGCCAGAGTTTCTTCCCCGCTTTGTGATAGCAGGACCAATTGAGCAGAACCCGTCCATCGCTCAACGTTGTCAGCGATCCGGGATAGATTGAGCAGTTACGGATGACAGGGATGGGGATTGGACGGCTCCACGTCCCGCCTCCATCGTCCGATCGGCTTAATAGGAGTTCTTTCCCACCACCGCCCTCTTTATTGTAGACGCCAAGCAGCGTTCCGCTTTGCGTGACACAGATTGCCGGATGAATGTGTCCGCCAATTACATCGGCAATCCGCGTCGGTCTATTGTTATTCATTGATTATTATAACCTCATTGAGGGATGTGCATAATTATTGTCTGAATCACGGATTAAACGAATTTAGCAGATTGCGCGGCTAAGCCGATCAATCTAGATTCATATTTCGATTCCCAGTTGGTCGATCTTAGCAAATTGACCAACTGAAGGCCTCACTCTCTTCTGTGGACAGCACAACCGAGCGTACCCACTACATTGATCTCAAGATTGGTTGATTTGTCAAATGTCAACAGAACCGGGCACTGATAGTTTTTTTCAATTTAGCAAGGGTAGTGCTAATCAATTGGCTCACACGCGCCTCACTCACATCAAGGACTTTAGCTATCTCAACTGACTTTTTTTCCTCAAAGAATTTTAACTTCAAGACCAACCGTTCCCGCTCGGACAAACGTTCTAAGAATTGGGGCAGCTGCTGTTTAAATTGCTCAACCTCAACACAGTGGGTCGCCCGGTCCTCGACGCCTTCACATTGCCATGCTTCGGCTACCATTCCATCAACCAATGGATTGTTGGCAAAGGGTTGAGCATCTTCCCTACCCTCATAGACCGGAAACGGAATTAACTTGAGGTATTCTGTTCTTTCGCTCCAGAGCTTGCCACACACCCAGGAACGGATAAATGTGCTGAAACTGGCCCCCGTTTCATGGTTGGGGTCATACTTCGGCGTCTGTTCGCGAATTGTCAGGTATGCCGTTTGACGCAAATCCGCTTTCAGGCTTTGAAGCTGTTGGTTGCCGCGAGTAACACACGCCACACATCGATCAATTGATTTCTCTGCGCTTAAGGGGTCTGTGGGTTGAATATAGAAGGGACATTTTTCTGGGTTTCGTGGATTCCGTTGTTGTGTCATGGTCGTTCCTCCTTACTTATAAGCGGCAGTTGTTTGTCTTCACTCCAGTGGGGCCTCTTAGTAGTTATTGGGCAATCTTTGTGCCAAACATCTATTAACAATGAGAAACATAGGAGATCCCTCCAACCGGTGAATCTCACCGTCAAAACCGAATAGGGGCAACCACCCACGAAATACTCGTGCAGTTAAGGGGATGGTTCAGAAATTGCCCAACACCGTGCAACTCGGTTGTCGCCTTTAACGTCCAGTGTGCAAAGTGGCAGTTGAAGGGGGTTATAATTATTGCCTGAATCACGGCTTAAACTGGTGGCACAGAAAGCACGGATGCAGGTATGGGGCTCAGGTAGTAGATGGGGCAAGAGGCCCCACCTACGGGGTTAGGGATATTTTGTTCCTCATTCGGGTTGCGAGTTTAATGGCAGTAAAGAATGGGAGGGATTGGGGGCAACCCAACCCCTCGGTGATGCGGTCAGTTCGATTTAATCTCCACCCAACGCTTGGGAGCCAACCCCTGTGGCGAAACCGACAGCCGAGGATTCCATTCATGAGGGGCTATATCCGTCGTCGGATTATCGGTCAACTGGATGAGTTCACCCGTTGAGAGACGGAAACGGTAGATATTCCAGGCACCACCCGCTTCCCTAGGACCCCTTCTGAGAGTCGCGAGCACCGACTTCCCATCGGCACCCCACGCAGCCGTGTTGAGGTGCATTTTTTTTGGCAGCGGCACCCGCTCATGCTTGACCGCCTCATGCCTTCTCGGATGCAACGTCGCAATGACTAAAAACGAACTTTGGACTAAGTAATCAACAGCCGCTGTATACAGAATCTGTTTACCATCCGGCGACCACCCCATCAAAAACATCCCCGCCTTGGGAATCGGTTCTGACACCTGCCAGATGTTGGTGCCATCAGCATTCATCATATAGATTTGCCGACCGTGCCCCAACTCCAACATCGATTCAAACGCAATCCGTTTCCCATCCGGAGACCACTTCGGCACGACGTCAAACGGTCCCTCAGTCAGTTGTCTGACGTTGGCACCATCGGCGTCCATCACGAAAATGCTCAACCCATTACGAACCCGCTCGCTCGTAAACGCAATCTGCGACCCATCCGGAGACCAATCGGCAGAGCCATCGAGGGCGGGATGGTTGGTCAGATTGCGCTGGTTGCCACCATCGGCATCCATCACATAAATCTCCAAGTCCTCATCATCCCACATTCGTGTGAACGCAATCTGTCTCCCATTAGGAGACCAGGCAGCTTGGAGATCGCGGGCCTCGTTATGTGTCAGACGGGTTTGACCCGTTCCGTCTGAATTCATGACGTAGATTTCAAGATTCCCATCCCGACCGGATTGAAACACAATTTTGCCATGAGCACTCATCGTGCCCAACCAGAGACAACAGGTGAGGTATATCGTTAGAGTACGCATGGTTAGTTCCTCATCTTCAAAAATCTTTTTGCCGCCTCGGCTCTGGGGGTCAGAAGGTTGATGTTGCTCCCCTCTCTCTTGAACTCCAGCTCCGTATAGGCGTTAATCCAATAGGGGCCGTTTGATAAACCATCAACATTGTTTGTGAGCGTATCGTCCCTCGTGTTGACCTCTTCCGGGGGCGGCGTGTCTTCAATCACAAATGCCTTCGGGTGTTGCTTCAGGCGTGTCATGATGAACCTCCTCCTGGTAAAACGAGGTGAAAATGTGAGAGGCGACAGATGGTTCGACTGCCTCTACCCTTATTATATTTGAGGACAGTCCCTCGGACCGCCTCAAAACATCGCTTCACTCGTAGGCTCTTTTCAATTTAGCAGGATTGATTCCGCCTACACTTATTATATTGCGCTCAATTCAAAAAGTTTAGCTCTTTTTTTACTAAAAAATGAAATTCATGCAAAAGAAAGTGCAAAGCGCGAACAGCAACCGAGCTTTTTCGGCAAAACTCGGAGGCTGTTGCACTCTGTCTTAACATCAGCCAAAGGGGTAAGGAATGGGAGGGATTGGGGGCAACCCAACCCCTCGGTGATGCGGTCAGTTCGATTTAATCTCCACCCAACGCTTGGGAGCTAACCCCTGTGGCGAAATCGACAGACGAGGATTCCATTCGTGAGGAGCTATATCCGTCGTCGGATTATCGGTCAACTGGATGAGTTCACCCGTTGAGAGACGAAACCGGTAGATATTCCAGGCACCACCCGCTTCCCTAGGACCCCTTCTGAGAGTGGCGAGCACCGACTTCCCATCGGCACCCCATGCAGATGTCTCGAGGTGCATTTTTTTTGGCAGCGGCACCCGCTCATGCTTGATTGCCTTATGCCTTCTCGGATGCAACGTCGCAATGACCAAAAACGCACTTTGGGCTAAGTAATCAATAGCCGCTGTATACAAAATCCGTTTGCCATCCGGCGACCACCCCCTCAAAAACATCCCCGCCTTGGGAACCGGTTCTGACACCTGCCAGATGTTGGTGCCATCGGCATTCATCATATAGATTTGCCGACCGTGCCCCAACTCCAACATCGATTCAAACGCAATCCGTTTCCCATCCGGAGACCACTTCGGTACGACGTCAAATGGTCCCTCGGTCAGTTGTCTGATGTTGGCACCATCGGCGTCCATCACGAAAATCCTCAACCCATTACGAACCCGCTCACTCGTAAACGCAATCTGCGATCCATCCGGAGACCAATCGGCAGAGCCATCGAGGGCGGGATGGTTGGTCAGATTGCGCTGGTTGCCACCATCGGCATCCATCACATAAATCTCCAAGTCCTCATCATCCCACGTTCGTGTGAACGCAATCTGTCTACCATTAGGAGACCAGGCAGCTTCAAAATCGCGTGCCTCGTTATGTGTCAGACGGGTTTGACCCGTTCCGTCTGAATTCATGACATAGATTTCAAGATTTCCATCCCGACCGGATTGAAACACAATTTTGCCATGAGCACTCATCGTGCCCAACCAGAGACAACAGGTGAGGTATATCGTTAGAGTACGCATGGTTAGTTCCTCATTTTCCGAAATCTTTTTGCCGCCTCGGCTCTGGGGGTCCGAAGGTTGATGTTGCTCCCTTCTCTCTTGAACTCCAGCTCCGTATAGGCGTTAATCCAATAGTAGCCATCTGATAAACCACCAACATTGTTTGTGAGCGTATCGTCCCTCGTGTTGACCTCTTCCGGGGGCGGCGTGTCTTCAATCGGTTCCACCCGGGGTAGGCATGTCATGATGAACCTCCTCCTGGTAAAATGCGGTGAAATGTGAGAGGCAACAGATGGGTCCACTGCCTCTACCCTTATTATATTTGAGGACAACCACTCAGACAGCCTCAAAACATCGCTTCACTCGTAGGCTCTGATTAATTCCGCCTACACTTATTATATTGCGCTCAATTCAAAAAGTTTAGCTCTTTTTTTAGAAAAAAAATGAAATTCATGCAAAAGAAAGTGCACAGATGCTTAGAGAAACCGAGTGTTTCCGAAAAAACTCGGGGACTGTTGCACCATTTCTTAACATGAGCCAAAGGGGTAAGGAGTGGGAGGGATTGGGGGCAACCCAACCCCTCGGTGATGCGGTCAGTTCGATTTAATCTCCACCCAACGTTTGGGAGCTAACCCCTGTGGCGAAATCGACAGCCGAGGATTCCATTCGTGAGGAGCTATATCCGTCGTCGGATTATCGGTCAACTGGATGAGTTCACCCGTTGAGAGACGAAACCGGTAGATATTCCAGGCACCACCCGCTTCCCTAGAACCCCTTCTGAGAGTGGCGAGCACCGACTTCCCATCGGCACCCCATGCAGATGTCTCGAGGTGCATTTTTTTTGGCAGCGGCACCCGCTCATGCTTGATTGCCTTATGCCTTCTCGGATGCAACGTCGCAATGACTAAAAACGCACTTTGGGCTAAGTAATCAATAGCCGCTGTATACAAAATCCGTTTGCCATCCGGCGACCACCCCCTCAAAAACATCCCCGCCTTGGGAACCGGTTCTGACACCTGCCAGATGTTGGTGCCATCGGCATTCATCATATAGATTTGCCGACCGTGCCCCAACCCCAACACCGCTTCAAAGGCAATCTGTTTCCCATCCGGAGACCACTTCGGCACGACGTCAAACGGCCCCTCAGTCAGTTGTCTGACGTTGGCACCATCGGCGTCCATCACGAAAATGCTCAACCCATTACGAACCCGATCGCTCGTAAACGCAATCTGGGACCCATCCGGAGACCAATCGGCAGAGCTATCGAGGGCGGGATGGTTGGTCAGATTGCGCTGGTTGCCACCATCGGCATCCATCACATAAATCTCCAAGTCCTCATCATCCCACGTTCGTGTGAACGCAATCTGTCTCCCATTAGGAGACCAGGCAGCTTGGAGATCGCGCGCCTCGTTATGTGTCAGACGGGTTTGACCCGTTCCGTCTGAATTCATGACGTAGATTTCAAGATTCCCATCCCGACCCGATTGAAACACAATTTTGCCATGAGCACTCATCGTGCCCAACCAGAGACAACAGGTGAGGTATATCGTTAGAGTACGCATGGTTAGTTCCTCATCTTCAAAAATCTTTTTGCCGCCTCGGCTCTGGGGGTCCGAAGGTTGATGTTGCTCCCTTCTCTCTTGAACTCCAGCTCCGTATAGGCGTTAATCCAATAGTGGCCCTCTGATAAACCACCAACATTGTTTGTGAGCGTATCGTCCCTCGTGTTGACCTCTTCCGGGGGCGGCGTGTCTTCAATCGGTTCCACCCGGGGACCGGTGAGCCATGGGGTGAAGTTGCTCCTCACAATGGTCTGCTGATCGTCTTTGTAAACGTGCTGGGCGTATAGATGCCTCGATGTAATCACAAAATTGGAATGATTTTCGAGGAAAATCAGGTGAAAGCTACTTGTCTCTTGGGTGCTGGAGTTATACCTCAGAGAGCCGACTGAGACGTTATACCGTATATGATCTTCGGTGTAGTCATTGCTGTAAGCTGAAGTTGGGAGCCCGTCTAAACGTCCTGCGACGCCCCGGTGAATTAGCCCCAGTACCAATGCCAGTGCTAACAAACTGACAAACACGAATGCCTTCGGGTGTTGCTTCAGGCGTGTCATGATGAACCTCCTCCTGGTAAAACGAGGTGAAAATGTGAGAGGCAACAGATGGGTCCACTGCCTCTATATCAACCTTCCTATTTTTGAGGGCGATTCTGCCCTCACTTATATATATTCAGTTCGCTGGAAAATCTTAAGCTCTTTTTTTCATTTTTTTTTAATATTCCTAAAGTTTGGGAACTATATACTTAAGGGCTTCAAGAAAAAGCCCCATAGGAGTGTGAATCCTATGGGGCGATTTACATCGTTTTTAGCGTTGATTATCTTAATCGGTTGCGGCGCTAGGAAAATTGGGGGAGAAAATTCGATGGATCACTCAGCAACACCGCACCATGGCGACCGGCATTTATCAAGCAATCCGGACCAAGATTGGTTATAGCTCAAACGAAGCAGGGACCGCGTTGCTTTGTATCGCGCGAGGCGAATCTGTCCGCAGATTCTAACCGGTTATGAATTGAGCACCTCACGGATTTGTGCGTTGGACTGATCTCCTAGCTATGAATTGAGCACCTGACGGATTCGATCGGCAACGATTTCGTCTTCGCCCTCTTCCATCATGTAGGGCATGATGGAGATACCGTTTTCATTGTTGTGGAGTTCAATCCGTGGCTCGCCTGTCGACAACTGATTTGCGGCCTCTGTACCGCTCATTCCTACCGTCCCAACCTCCCAGTTAATCTCAAGCACCGGTGCGACATTCGATCTGCCCGGTTGACGGATTGCAGTCGTTACGGTATCAATATCTTTCACAACCTCCGTTATACCCCCCAATCGTCTCTCCCATTCTTTCCACTCCGCCTTATGGTCTCTTTTTACCCACTGCTCAACCGCTGCCAAGAGTCCCATAATTTCCTCCTTACCGGCTTTCATCGGACGTGCCAACGAGTGATGGGGTGCACCATTGAGAAAAGCGTTTTGGAGTAAATCCTTACGCCCTAGGACCAAGCCGGAGGCTTGGGGACCTCGGAGACATTTACCGCCGCTATAGGCAACGGCATCGGCCCCCTGCTCAAGATACCAGTTGGGCACATCGGGCCGTTCTGCTGCTGCATCAACGAAGGTGGGTACGCCATGTTCGTGGCCAATTTCTGCCATCTCCTTCGTCGTTATTTGACCGCGTTCTTCGGCGTCTCCGAAAACAAAGAGCATCGCAGTCCGATCATTGAGGGCAGCTTTGAGTTCATCTTTTGTTTCAATCTCAATCATCTTGACCCCAACCATACGGATTGCATGGTCGTAGACATTCCGATGGCAGGTTTGAACGATAACCTCGTTTTTCATACCGGTGGTGTCGGGGAGTCGAATCATCTTTTCTGGGTCGCTGCCGGCCACACAAGCCGCTGTCACCTGACACAGTGCCGCAGCACATCCATCGGTGACCAACCCCCATTCACAATCCATCAACTCAGCAATTCGCGCCCCAACACAATCCATCAGTTCATCGAGATTGACATAGCGTTGGGAAGCCAAGAGCATCGCTTCGCGGACTTCGGGCAGAATAACCGATCCGCTTATAATCGTATAAGTACCCCGACAATTGATCAGTGGTCGTACACCGATCGACTCATAAGTAGGACAGTTCATAAATTTTCTCCTAGCTGTGTAATGCTCGCTCTTTCAAAATTGCGACGAGAACCTCTTGAATTTGTTTGCTTTTAATCCGATTGCACCTACTACATAGTAACTACCGGTGTCAATCATTGTTTAACTTCTTTAGGCGTTACGCACTTGAGTGTGTCGTAACGTCATTCAACCCGCGTTACGATAGACGATAAATCGCTAACTGTCGCCATCCGATGAAGCGGGCGTTGCGAGGCATGGTCACCGAATCTGTAAGGGTAGGGCAGAGCCTGTCCTCGCTGAAATTGGGGTCGTTTAAGCTGCCAAATGCACCCACATAGGCCCTCTGGCGGTTGATTTTCCAAAATCGAAAATACCGATTATTAAGTGAGTCGGTGCCCTTCCTGTTGAAAGCAGACCATCCTCAAACGATAGCTTTATTTTAGCACAAGTTGCACTTAAAATCGACACCAAAACCTGTTCCTGTGAACGCAGGTCTCGGGGTTCTTTTTTGATAGACAAGGTTTCGGATGTATGCTAAGATAGCTGCTAGCATTTTTCTTCAAAATCCGAACGGCAAACTTCGCCTACATAACAAAAGAAGGCAGTGGAAAAGTTGCTTTTGAAATGAAAGGAAGGACATGGACGATAGAGAAACAGTTCAGGAGACAGAAGAAGATATTGGCAAAGTTGAAGTGCCCCCTGTCAGCGGCGTGTTTGCCCAACCGTGGTCGATGAACAAAGTGTTCGGGTTGTTTGCTGTTTTTGGACCCGCCGCGATTGTAGCATCGGTCAGTATCGGTGCAGGCGAAACGATTGTTGTTGTCAGAGCGGGGGCGTGGGCAGGCTATGGACTGCTATGGCTTGTGCTTCTCAGCTGCGTTGTTAAGGGAGTCTTCGTCACCTACCTGCTCGGACGCTACACAGCGGTCAGCGGGGAATATATCGGTCATCGGCTTGTACGGCTGCCGGGGCCGCGCGGCTGGCTGCTGATTGCAATTATGTTGATGGAGATGATCGGGGCACCACTGGCTTGGGTGCCGATTGCGAAGCCGTGCGGGGATCTGTTCCACTTCTTTCTCAGTGGCATGTTGCCTCCCTCCATCTCGGAGGGGACTTATGAGAACATTATCACGTGCTGCTTCATCGGCCTTGCCCTCGGATTTGGCTTACGGCTTTCGTTTGAAAGACTAGAGAAACAGCAGCTCATCATTTGCACCATCCTCGTTGTGGGGACCATTATCGGAACCCTAATGGTGCGTCCAGATTTAGGGAAAGCGTTTATCGGAAGTCTCGGTTTCGGAAAATTGCCGGAGTTTCCCGAATGGGCACCGCAAGATGCCGTTCAAAACCCGCTCCTAACGATGGCTACAGCATTTGCTTATGTGGGCGGTTCGGTCATGGGTTACATTGTCTATGCTAACTGGGTCGGAATCCACCGTTGGGGGCTGACAGGGCATCAAAACATTGAAGAGATTCGCCAGCACGCTTTCACGCACGATAAGATTGACTACCTGCCTGATGGTCCAGAGCAGGTGAGTCGATTGCGAAAAATTGTAGCACCGTTGCGGTGGGATGTCGGTATGGGAGCGATTGTTCTGTTCATTGTAACGGGGGCATTCATGTTATCCGGTGCCGCTGTTTTGTACCCGCTCCAAAGTGAATTTAAGGGATGGAGTCTGCTCACCGAACAACGTCATGTCTGGAGTAATATCCACGGTTCACTCATCTGGGTCTATTACATCTGTATTATCGCGGCACTTTGGGGAACTTTACAGGCGCTGCCCGAAATTTATGCTCGCGTGTCACAGGAATTTTTCCAAGCAATTTGGCCCAACCGGGAGTGGGATTACGATAAAATGCGACGCTATATCTGTGTCTATATCTTCATAACCACGTTTGTCATCGTTTGGCTTAATATTCCGTTCGATATCCTGACACAGATTGCCGGATTTATCTTGGCGAACCTATCAATCGCCCTGATGATGCTTGGCGCGTTATATTTGAACTTCAAACTGCCCGCCGTTTATCGGACACGGCTGCCGATGCTGCTTGGTGCGATCGTGTCGGCGGCAATTCTGATTGTTTTCGCAGGAATTGGTGGATGGGGGTTGATTGGGAAGTTGTTTGGGGTTGGATAGTCCCGCGTAGCCCTACCGGCGGATCTCGTTTCGCATAAACTTGATCCACTCTAAAAGGAGAAAGCGAGAGAACCGACCACAGAAACACAGAGTTTTTTGTCATTGTTTTTCTCAGTGTTCTCTGTGTCTCTGCGGTGGAAATACGTTTTACGTTTCACGTTTCATTCTGATGGCAGATGGTAGCCGTCTTTCATCACTTGAATGCGGTAGAGACTGTTTCCCGATGTAACATACAGCGTCTTGCTCTCATCTCCGCGGCCAAACGCAACATTGGTCGGGAGTTCCGGCGTCGTTGGGATATACGCCAGTTCCTTCCCTTCAGGCGAGTAGACGCAGATGCCCGGCCGAGTGGTATCGCGCACAGCGACATAAAGATTTCCGTCTACATCAACGACTAGTCCGTCAGGCCCATCTTGTGGGGCGTAGTCAACCAATACTTTCCGAAACGTGGCAGTCCCGGCCGCCGCTAAGTCATACGCTAGCAACGCCATACGCCCTCTATGAAGGGGTGTATCTTCGGGAATCCGACCAATGCCGGTCATTCCGTTGTCATTACTGACCACGTACAACGATTTCTGGTCGGGCGACACTGCCACACCGTTCGGCTTTCCCGCATCGGTGATAATGCGGTGAATCGAGCCATCTGTATCGATGCGGTATACTGCCATGATGGGTTGGTCTATCGGTTCATGCCCTAGATACCGGGGGTCGCTAAAATAGATTCGCCCTTTTTCATCGATGGTGATGTCGTTGGGCGCATTAAACGGCCGTCCCTCATACAGGCCGGCGATAATCTCACTTTTGCCTGTGGTCATATCCGTCCGAGTGACACGGCGTCCACCGAAGTCCGCCCCTTCGGCGACAACCATTCGCCCTTGGGCATCAAATTTGATGCCGTTGGACATCCCGCTCGGCGAGCGAAAAACGGAAGCGGTCCCGGTCTTGGGGTCATACCTCCAGATGTGTCCCGCCTGCATCCCTGACGTATGTGTAAAGGTTATATCGCTGAAGTAAACGGTGCCATCCGGTGCGACAGCAGCTCCCTCTGTGAAAACCGCGTCGCCGAACAATTTCTCCAACTTAGCATCTGGGGAAACGATGCTTGCATCCCCGCTCGGCATTGACGAATGTTTGTCAGCTATCCCGATGGTAGTGACGACGAAACCAGTAATCAGAGCAAACGGAAAACAAAAACACTTGAATTGAAGAGATTGAGTATTCAACATATTTCATTCCTTTCTTTGGTGCAGTGTTATTGTTCGATAGTGAGAAGATTTTAACAAATCTGTCCAACTAGAGCAAGAGAAAAAATCATGTCTTGATGAAAGGGATTGGCTAGGTAAAGGTAAGGAACGCAAATCTGCGTCCTTACCCTAAGCTCCCCCAAGTGGAGAGAAGGGATTTATATGGCTACAGTAACGATTAAGGATGTTCAGACAATCACAACGCAACCGGCGGGTTCACGGTTGGTTATTGTCAAAATTATCACCTCGGAGCCGGGGCTGTACGGCTTGGGGTGTGCAACCTTTACACAGCGATTCCACGCCGTTGTCACCGCGATGGAAAAACACCTGAAACCCTTCCTTATTGGGCGCGATGTCTCGCGCATTGAAGAGATCTGGCAGATGGGGATGGTGCATAGCTATTGGCGTAACGGACCCGTTTTGAGTAATGCAATTTCTGGTGCGGATCAAGCCCTATGGGACATCAAAGGGAAACAGGCGGGGATGCCGGTGTATGCGCTTTTGGGCGGAAAATGTCGTGAAGCTGCTGCGGTCTACGGACATGCGGGCGGCAATTCCCCCGAAGCCGTCGCTGACAGTGTCCGGCAATTCATGGGAAATGGCTACCGCTACATTCGGATTCAGATGGGTGGCTACGGTGGGGAGGCGAGTCGAATTGTTAAACCAGAAGGCGCGCATGACGGGGCGTACTTTGACCCCCGGGAGTACATGCTAAATATGTTGCGGATGATTGAACATGTCCGAGCTGAAGTGGGAGATGCGGCTGAACTCTTGCATGACATTCATGAGCGGTTGCATCCTATTGATGCAGTCAAATTCGCTAAGGATGTGGAACCGTTTAATCTTTTCTTTTTAGAGGATCCACTTGCCCCGGAGGATCTGGAATGGTTCGCTAGTATCCGCCAACAGTGTTGCACCCCGATTGCGATGGGCGAACTGTTTAACAATCCCCGCGAGTGGCAACCGTTAATCGCCGGTCGCTTGATCGACTTTGCTCGGATGCATGTCAGTCAGATGGGGGGACTGACTCCCGCGCGTCATGTTGCGGCATTCGCCAACATGTACGGCGTCCGCACGGCGTGGCACGGCCCCGGCGATACGTCTCCGGTGGGACACGCTGCAAACCTACACCTAGATCTATGGGCACCGAACTTTGGGATTCAGGAATGGTGTGGCTTCCCTGAACATGTGTATGAAATTTTTCCCGGTATGCCGGAAGTTCGCAATGGATACATGTATCCGAGTGACAAGCCGGGGTTGGGAATCGATATCAATGAGGATTTGGCAGCGAAATATCCGTGTCGGGATGAAGTTGAGTGGTGGACGCAGACCCGCTTGCCGGATGGGAGTCCAACGCGCCCCTAAATCATTCGATACAAATTCGTCTCGTTTTCAGTTCAATCAAAGGAGTTCAAAATGTACGTTGGTACACAGCACATTTCAGGAGATAACTGGGATGCCTACAAGGTGCTTCCCCAGTTGGGTGTGAATCATGTTTCATCCAATCCCCCCGGCGAATGGCAGGATTGGGATGTAGACGTTCTATCGCAATTTAAGGAGAAACTGGCATCCCTAGCCATTTCGCTCGATATGATGATTCTGCCGTTAGCGTCGGGACCTGCGCGAACACAAGGTGCCCCTCATGTTTTCCTCGGTCCCAGTCCCGAGCGGGATCGGGAGCTTGATCAAATCTGCGATCTACTCCGTAACATGGCACAGGCGGGCATTCCAGCCGGACGTTACAATATCACGATTCTTGGTCATCTGCGGACGGAAAGGCGGTTTGGACGGGGTGGTGCCAGTTTGTCGTCGTTTGAGTATCATAAACTGGACCAGACATTGGACGAGTTTGAAGACGGTCCCGCCGACGCGGACGAGATGTGGGAGCGAATTGACTACTTCCTTTCACGGGTTGTCCCTGTGGCTGAGGAGTACAAAATAAGGCTTGCTTGCCACCCGCAGGATCCGAGCATTGGTGATCGGCTATATCGAGGAGTTGCCAGAGTCATGGGCACGGTTGAGGGTCTCAAGAAATTCGTCGAGATGCACGAGAGTCCTTACCACGGTTTGAACTTCTGCATCGGAACGGTGTCGGAATCCCTAGAGAACCCGGGTCAAGACATCTACGATATTATCCGCTACTTCGGCGATCGGAAGAAGCTGTTTAACATCCACTTCCGCAACATCAAGGGGGGGCTCCTCGATTTTGTCGAGGTGTTTCCAGACGAAGGCGATGTGGATATGCTCAAGGCCCTCCGAACTCTCAAAGCGGTTGACTACCCGTACATGGTGATGCCAGATCACGTACCGGGAATTACCGGCGAAAACCCCGGCGGTGTCGGTTTCGGGTATTGCTTCGGTTATATCCATGCACTGATGCAGGCACTTAACGAGCCTCCATCATAAGCGCGTGAAGGTGGGGCCATCCATCTTTACGATTCCCTCAACAGATGGGAGCCTTGTATGAACGATACAACGGAATTTAGCGTCCCATGCGGCCAGCGGCAACTATTTCTTGACGATGTCGGGATTGAACACATCGAAAATCTCACCCGGACGCTGCACCAGCCTTCCAAGAGAGGTGCGGTGGTTCGGAGTGCGAATCCAACCCAGACGATCCAAACACGCACCGCACCGACTTGGGATCCGGAGGAAGGGGTTTACAAGTTCTGGGTCATCGGGACGGACGATAGTTACCGTATCAGCGCGGATGGACTGCACTGGATACCGGGTCCCAGACCAAATATTTGGGGAACAATGGCAGTTCGCGATGCAAGCGATCCGGATCCGAGCAGGCGATACAAAGGGGCACTTCTCAACGCGGGTTTCGCGGTCTCACCGGACGGCGTGAGCTGGACAAAGCTGGCTGTGCCCGCCGTGCCGAGTTCAGATGAAGGGAACTTCTCCTACAATGAAAAGGAGGGGTTATTCATCCACACAGTGAAGCGTCCCGGTCCCTACGGCAGATCAGTCGCTATGGCAACCAGCATGGACTTTGAGCACTGGGATGATTATGGGGTTGTTTTTCACGCCGACGACGTGGATCAGGAAATGGGCAAAGCCGTCATCGAAGCGCGGCTTACCAATCCCAACCTCCGGCAAACGGAATACAACACACCCGAACACTATAGCGTGCAAATCTACAATATGGGCGTATTTCGCTACGAGGGGATATATATCGGGTTGCCATCTATGTACCATCACACAGGCAAAGTCCCTACGGATTGGCCTGGGTTTGACAGGCTGCGTCTGTCGCCGTATATCCAAGAGTGTGTCAACGCGCATGGAGATTATACCGGTTTCTACAATATTCAGATGGTATGCAGCCGCGATTTGAAAAACTGGACGCGACTCGGCGAACGCAAACCGTTCATTGAGACCTCACCGTTGGGTGCCGGTGCCTATGACTTGCAGGGATTGCTCGGTCCCTCCAACGCTGTCGTGCGAGGTGACGAGCTATGGTTCTACTACACAGGCACCAAGCAGTATGCGTTCATCTCCTCCGGCGAGCTGCCGGGATATGACGACTACTATCCCGACACCGGCGCGGTCTGTTTGGCCGTGCTGCGGCGCGATGGGTTTATCTCTCTCGATGCAGGAAAGGCGGTTGGGGTCATTTGCACGCAGCCTTTTACGCTGAACGGTGACTCACTCTGCGTCAATGTTGATGTACCCAATGGCGAGTTGGGGGTTGAAATGCTTTCCGTTGATGGCGAGACGCTCGCCTCCTCCGTCCGCCTTCACGGTGGTTACCCCACGGCGCGGATAGCATGGGCTGATAGCAATATCGCTCAATTTCTGGGACAAACTATCCGTCTGCGCTTCACCCTGCGAAACGGACGCTTTTACGCTTACTGGTTCGGTTCAACTTCGACTTAATCTTAAAAGGAACTGTAGGGAACAACAATCGTTGTTCCTTACTACAAACCAACGGATTGATTGGAGTATTCATGATGAAAGGCATCGTCTTTTTAGGCAACCGCCGATGTATTGTCAAAGAGGTCCCCCTCCCAGAGCCGGGGAGTGGAGAGGTTCGGATCCAGATGAAGGTATCAGGGATTTGTGGTAGCGATCTCCATGTGTATCGAGCTGCGGAGGAAAGAGATTGGGTCCAAGGGCATGAATCGTCAGGGGTGGTTGAAAAATTAGGACCGAATGTGACCAATCTCAGAGTGGGCGACCGGGTGACCGTGCATCACCACCAAGGGTGTGGACAGTGCTACTACTGCTCATTGGGAGATTTCGTATGGTGTCCGGACGATAAGGTAGTCAGTGGGGCATTTGGCGAGTATGTCGTTGCAAATGAACGGAATTGTGTGGTACTCCCGGATTCGATTGATTTCATCGACGGTCCGTTTTTCGCCTGCGTCGGAACCACAGCGTATGCCGCCTTGAGGCGATTAGGGGTGGAACCGTATTTCCCACAAACGATTGCCGTATACGGCTTGGGACCTGTGGGATTAAGCACTGTGCGGATTGCGAAGTCAATGGGAGCACGGGTTATCGGGGTTGATGTTATGGAGGAGCGCATCGAGGTTGCCGAGAGGTGCGGGGTGGATGCTACAGTTAATGCCGCAACGGAAGATCCAGTTGAAGCGGTGGTCGCGTTCAGTGGAACGGAAGGCGTTGATTACCTTGTCGAAACCTCCGGTAGTGCCGGCGGGCGAAGCAGCATCATCCCGTCCCTTCGCCGTGAGGGGAAAGCCGCCCTTGTCGGCGTCGGGAGCGATGACAAGGTCATCAATCCGGGGGATATGGTTTATCGCCGAATTACCTTGATGGGGTCTGTTGTATTCCCAATCGCGTGGCTGAAGGATTTCGTGAGGTACTGCGCCCAAACTGGATTGACATTTGTGCCTGCGGTGACGCATCATTTCCGCGTTGATGATGGCATTGAAGCACTCCGCGTCGCCGACGAATCAAGATGCGGCAAAGTAGTATTTGATTGGGATTAGCGATTTTAAGAAACAGGGATAAATTCAATGGAAACTACAGTCAAACAGTGGCTGCACGAAAGCCGTAAAAAACTTCAAGCGGGAGATTTCACGGAAACTGACCTTCAACGGTTAGAGGTACTTCTGACCGAGCCAAGGCAGATGGTGCTGTATCTCTATTCAAAGTCAACAAGTATGCGCTCAGCGATTGCCGGTTGGGCGTCGTATGACCCGACAGTGTCCTATAAACCTACACTGCCGTCACAAGACGCCCCATACGCCTCGGTTATCGAAGCGGTTAACGACGGATGGCGAATTGTTCAATTCCCGAGAGCAGAATTCTACCAATTTTCAGATGTCGACAACGCTTATCTAGGTTACGAATTTATCTTGGAAAAATTGACTTCAGACCTATGACAGGAGAAAACGATGATCGATATTCAACCCACCATGAACGACAGTCAGGTGATGGATTTTGTTTCGAGGGGCTCCGTGGTCCTGGGGGGAGTCGTCTCCGACGAGTTCAATCGTCAATGTGGAACTTTGCCGGGGGGCAGAATTAACGAATTCGTTTCTACCCCCGGATTTCGGAATGAAGTGCTGTTACACCCGGAAGTTGCTGGTGTCGCTCGCTCCCTGCTCGGACGAAATTTTTTCATTCCCATAACCGCGCACCATCACCTGTATGAAGAAGCACACCCCGGCCAGACATGGCACTCCGATGGCCTATCCGAATACGGCTACGGTGTCAATCACTTGCAGTGCTACTACTACCCTCAGGACGTTACGCTTGAGGATGGTCCCACAATGGTGCTTCCCGGTTCGCATCATCGCTTGGTCGATCGAGAGGCCATCGCCCATTACGGCGACATTTTGGGTCAGGTCTCCTTGACTGTCCCAGCCGGGACGGTTGTTTTGACCCACTATGGCATCTGGCACAAAGCGGGACCGAAGTTGAATGCGAAACGTCGTGGGATGATCAAATTTTCGTACTTCCGAAATTCACCGCCGAATCGAGATTGGCTGATAGCGTCGGAGGAAATACCGCCTTATGCCAACCGAGAGCGACACCCTTACGTCACTGAAGTGGAGTCCTATCGTGATCTCGCACGGCGTCAGTGCACATGGAATTGGTTATGCGGTGTGGATACCACCCCAGATGTCAGCCACGGTGCTAAACTCTTCATCGATGCTCGTCCGCTCAGTGAAATTAGGGACAACTAGAAGGAGGCTCGCCATGAAAGTGCTAATTGTTGGGGGCGCGGGGCATGTCGGGACGATGACGCTGCCCTACATGAAATCACATCACCAGTTTCGCATCCTCGATCTCTCCCCACCCAAAGATTCAACCGTCGAATATATCGCAGGTTCGGTGACCGATCCGGAGGTTGTCCAACAGGCGGTTAAGGGCATGGACGCGTTCATCTACATGGTCATGCGGCGTCCCACCGATCACGCCTCATCGGCAGCGGATTTTGATGATGTCATCGCTAACTATCAGGTTAACACCATGGGGCTACATATTCTGTTACACGCTGCGAAAGAAGAGGGTATCACGCGTGGCGTGCACACGAGCACGTTCACCGTCCATGAACGGACACGCAATAAATTCCCGTCTGAGGAAGAGGTCCCACTTGATAACCCCGGCGTGTACGGTTTGACAAAAGGGTTTGGGGAGCAAATTTGTCAATACTTCTGCCGTGAACACGGTATGTCAATCATCGCTCTACGAATCACGGGGCCCTCGACTCGCCAGCAGTGGATTGAGCGACGTAGACAACCCAAGTCCGATCATGTGCACATTTGGGCGACAGATGAGGAAGATCTGGCGCGGGCTTACCTTGCGGGGCTTTCCGTCGAACACACCGGCTTTGATGCCGTATTCATCGCCGGTGACGAGGAACAGTGTGAGATTAATTTGTCAAAAGCCAAGAGACTGCTCGGCTGGGAACCCTTGGCGCATACTTACGTGAAAGTTGATTAATCCGCATCACTCGGTTATCCTCCAAAGGAAATACTTATGGTATCGTGGATTCATCGGGAGAATAACGCAGGGAATACGGTTCTCTCGTTTTCTTTTTTTCGTCCTAGCTCCCTGGCGGCTTTGCGTTTTATTAAAAGCCGGTAACGACTTATTCCCTTTTGTTTTTCCCAATTCAGGTTGGGAGTTTAATGGCAGTTGCGTGTTAGCCAAGCCATATGCCATAACAGTTGCGGGGTTTACGGCACGTGGATCGTGCCTATTACTTTATGAGCACCCCTCAGTTATTTATAGTAGGTCAATTTTCCAAAATTGACATGCTAATCCCAAGATATGAATCTCAACCTACGGGCTACTACCGCTTGGGCTCGTGGATCGAGCTTCCTAGTCCGCCTGTACCAATGAACAGATGGTTTTCACGTTTCACGCGCTTTGCGTTTTGCACTTTCTTTTTCTATGAGCCTTTCTTTGTATGTTTCCTACTGCTTCTCATCAGCAGTCCTGCCTCCGCAACCCCGCCCAAGTTTACATCAGTCACAAAGGAGGCAGGCATTCACTTCAAACACCACGACGGAGCGCGCGGACAACGATACTTCATAGAACCCCTCGGTGGAGGCGCAGCGTTTCTCGACTATAACAACGACAAATTTCAGGATATCTACTTTGTCAATGGCGCAGACCTCTCTCTCCTTCCGAAAGGGCGATTAGACAGGGACGAACCACCGCGAAACGCACTTTATCGCAATAACGGTGACGGCACCTTTACCGATGTAGCGAGAGCAGCAGGGGTCGCCGATATAGGCTACGGCATGGGGTGTGCGGTTGGAGACTACAACAACGATGGGTTTCCCGATCTGTACGTGACAAACTTCGGGGCAAACATCTTTTTTCGTAACAATGGGGATGGCACGTTTACCGATGTCACGACAGAGACAGGCACCGGGGACACGCGTTGGGGAACAAGCTGCGCCTTCGTAGATTACGACAACGATAGCTTTTTAGACCTCTATGTGACAAACTATGTGAAGTATACCATCGAATCAGATCAGATCTGCATGAACAAAGGAGTGCGTGTTTACTGCGATCCACGCCTTTATGAAGGGGAATTGGATATCCTCTATCACAATAACGGCGATGGCACCTTTACTGATGTGACGGAATTCGCGAGCTTTTCTGGGGCAACAGGGCGTGGCCTCGCCCTCGCTTGGGGAGATTACGATGACGACAGGGACATGGATGTTTATATCGCCAACGACGCGGACCAAAATTTCCTCTATCGCAACGATGGTGATGGCACCTTTACTGATGTCAGCTTGACCGCGGGCGTTGGGTTCAGTGAAGATGGGGAGCCGGAGAACGGCATGGGCGTTGACTTCGGGGATTACGATAACGATGGCCGTTTAGATCTCATCGTTACCAACTTCCAAGGGCAGACGAACACCCTATACCATAACGAGGGGCATGGGTTATTCTCGGAGGTGAGCTATGCGTCAAAAATCGGGACAATGAGTTTGCCTTACTTGGCGTGGGGGGTGAGTTTCTGCGATTACGACAACGACGGTTATCAAGATTTGTTCGTCGCCAACGGACATTTGGACGAGAATGTTCAAGCATTCAACCCAACCGGATTTTATCAACAGCCCAATCTGCTCTTCCGAAACAATCGGGATGGCACCTTTGACGAGGTCGGCGTCAATTCAGGATTTGGCATTCGCTTAGAGAAAGTCAGTCGTGGCTTTGCGTACTCTGACTACGACAACGACGGCGATCTCGACCTGCTCGTGACGAACCTGAGGGGGTCTCCCGACCTATTGGAGAATAGGGGAGGCCAGAATACGTGGTTGACTCTCAAACTGGTTGGTACGCGCAGCAATCGGGATGCGATTGGGGCAAAGGTCAAGGTAACAACTGGAAACCTGATACAGATTCGGGAGGTTCGGAGCGGCTCAAGCTACCTATCGCAGAACGACATGCGGTTGCATTTCGGACTGGGGAAACATCGTCGGATCGATTCGATTGAATTCCGATGGCCAAGCGGTCTACAGGAACGGCTTGAAGAGGTGGAAGTGAATCAAGCCCTCACGTTAGTCGAGGGAAGCGTAAAATCGAGCCGATAGGGGTGGGGTGTTCTTGCTTGTACAACGTCTGAGAGTTGGAATTAAGTTCACTAGGCACGCAACTCACTTGCTTTTCAGCGACGATTTGGTTTTCGACTCAGGGGGATTTTGTGTTGATTCAAATGTGATAGCCCCCGACTCTACAAGTTCGCTTACCTTGGCTTTGAGATTTTGGCTTTGAGATTTTCACCCTGCCATCTAACCACTAGTAACGGCGAAGTTGCCAGTTCCTCCTATTGCTCCGGATCATCGAAACCAATTTCCGCTAATCCCTCCAGTAGCCATTGCCTCTGAAGTTCATCTATTAGCTCTTCCCACACCTCCACCGTTGCTTGGGATGTTATCTTCAGATCGCTAGTGTTAGTAGAGCTTGAATCCGACGGCGGTAACGCTTGCGCCTGATCCGTTGATTCTGGCGAATCACCCACGGCAGGCAGTTTCTCTTGAGAACCTACGGTACGTTTACCTAATGCTGAGTCTCGATCAGGAAGCGTATAAACCCTGTAGGTGGAGTTTTTCTGTGAAATGGGACTCGATGAACAGTGAAACAGAGTCGTACCACCACCTAGCATCGCATACCTTCTCTACTCCTCCTTGATACGCGTAAATTTTATTATAGTGAGATGTAATAAAAAAAAGAAACAGCATAGTCATAGAAAGCGCAAGTAGAAGCTGAAGATTCTTGCCTCTTACACGCCGCCAATGCGACTTTGCGTTAAATTAAGAGGACAACCTCTATCTACTCATTACGTCAATTGTTGAGGGTATTACGCTATTTCTCAGCCGGCTTGTCGCCCTGTAATTTCGCGTTATTTTCTCGGATCAGTTCGGCGACCGCCGGTTCAAGTGCTCTGCCCCGCACATCTGATTTACGAACCATGCCTTCGCCATCAATGAGGTACATGTGCGGAATGGCCCTGATACCGTACATCCCCGCCACCTGATTCTTCCAACCATTTCCATCAAAAAACTGGGGCCACATAATTCCTTCCTTTTCTAGGTAACCCACCAGTGTATCCCGACTCTTATCGAGACTAATGCCAATAATTTGGAAATTTTCATCCTTATATTTCTGGTAAACTTGCTTTACGTTAGGCATTTCAGTAACGCACGGTTCACACCAAACCGCCCAGAAATCAAGCAGGACCACCTTGCCACGGTATTGCTCCAGCGACAGATTATTGCCGTTGAGATCTTTCACATTGAATTCGATTGCTTTTTTGCCAACCAGTACATCCGGCCGACCTCTGTATGAAGCTCTTGCGGGAACTTCACCGGTGCGGTTCTCTTTTTCCAGTGCCAGCAACCGCTTCGCCGTCCGCGCAGATGAGCGCGCCCCGTATTTTGGGTGCTCAACCAATTGACGGTACGCTGTATCCGCTTTGTCGTACTGGCCGAGCCGATCGTAGGCCAATCCCATCTCCAGCAGGGCAGGCGCAAAATAGGTGGCTTTTGGATGATTTTTCACAAGTTGTTGATAAGCCTTAACCGCTTCCTCGGTATTACCTGCACGAGTCAGCGCATTGCCGCAGATGTAGTAGACCTGATCAATTCGTTTGTATTTCGGATGCTCCGCGATAAACGCGCGTGATTTCTGAATCAGCATGTTGAGTCCTGCCGGTTCACTGTTTTGGAGGATCGTTTTATGGAGCCGCTTAATCTCTTGATACTTGTAACTGGTTTTGATTGAAGATGCATCAACAGAAAAGATGCAAACTGTTGTGAATATACAACCAATCGCGATGAGTAAGGGATAGCAGCGGAAGTCATTGTGAGAACGCATGGTAATATCTCCTGTTCGGTTTGATTAGGTATGGGACCTGTCCTACTTCATTCCAATAGCATAGTGTAACTGCATCACTCTTATTGGGTGAGTGCTCCCTGGTAGGAGTAATTCAGTAACAGTTTAATCTCTTCAACTTGTACAGTTTGTAAAAACGCTTTCACGGCTTCCGGCGTTGACCTATTCTCATCTGCAGCCCGACACCAGTCAACGAACCGGAAAGCGTCCCAGTCATCTGTTTGCTCAATTGCCTTGGCATAACTTGTGAGCGAATCTGATTCGGTTGAACCTGATTGAAGCAGCACTAACGCTTGTTCGCGGAGTACGGCAAAGGTGGGATGGCTCCCAACGCGCCTAAACCAGTACTTTGCGTTGCTATAGTCCGGCTCGCGGCGGTGCATAATACCGTGCCAATAGCTACCCGTTTCGCTTTCGATGCCTTGGGAGATTGTGTGTGACGCATCAAGCGCATCGTTCCAGAGCAGCAATCCACTCTGCATAGCGTATCCCATTGTTGAATCGTTAATGAATTGCCCATCAAAGAGCTTTTCCAGTGAAATATCTTTAATTTGATGGGTGAGTTCACGGTCCCACTCTTCGCTTGGGGCGAGCGGTGGTAGCGGATTGCGAGTTTCTAGTTTCTTTACAATACTTGCAATTGTCGATGAATATTCTAAGCTCATGACATCCTCCTTTGTGTAACGTTGCTACGCCTGTTTACCCCCTTCAGCGATGGCGAGCAACTCTTCGTCTGACAACTCGAGATCTACCGGCTCAGAGAGCGGTTGCGCTATCTTGTACGGTGTTTTGGCATAGATCTCAACAACATTGTCATCAGGATCGTAGCAGTAAATGGCAAGGGCGATACCGTGACTAACAATACTGCGGAAGCGCACCCCCTCCTGCTTCAGTCGATGATAAAACTGCTTCAGGGTTGGCAGATCTTCCACGATGAAGGAGACCTGTTGAATAACCTTTGCCCCCGCTGGTACATCCCTGCCCGGGCAGAGCGCGACTTCATGGTGTTCCTCCTCTGGCTGTGCACTGAGGAAGGTGATGTTACCGTCAGGGTCTTCGTCGGTAACTGTGAGTCCCAAGAGGCGTGTGTAAAAATCTTTGGAACGTTGCAGGTCGGTGCAGTAGATTCCTACATGACCCAGTTCTTTAACGGCTAACATAATACTCTCCTCCTGCTCTGAAAACAACGAATTAGTGAGGGGCCGCTGAGTAAGGACATCTTACCTCCGCTAACCCTGAATGGGTGAATCCAGAATAGACCTCCCTAATTTAGCACACTATCCCTGAATAAGTCAACCTGTACAATTTCTGCCGTTAGAGGCATTTAGTTCTTTAGTAGGAGGGATTTCCAAATCCCGACATACCGCTTGTCAGATGTCAACAGTTCTGTACCAATACGGCATACGGAGTATGCCTACTACTATATGTCTGCGACCTTTTACCCGCCAAAATCGGTCAAAAAGCCCTATTCTACCGAGTATTCCCAGTTTTCCGCTGGATAAACTGGTTAGAAGCTGATATAATCTTGGTTGTAATCTTTCAATCCAACCAACAAGAAGCTGCAAAAACAATATGGAAAATCTTTGGGCAATCCCGTTAATTCTCGTCACCGGTGTCTGCGCCGGCTTTCTCAACACCGTTGCCGGCGGGGGTTCATTACTCACCCTTCCTGTTCTAATTTTTCTCGGCTTACCCCCAGCGACATCAGCAAATGGCACCAACAGAGTCGCGGTATTCGTGCAAAATGCCAGTGCAATTATGGGGTTCCGCCGCAAAGGTGTTTCTGATTTTGGCTATAGTGCACTCCTTACCCTGCCTGCACTTGTCGGGGCATGGTTCGGCGCGCAAATTGCCATTGAGACGGATGAAGTTATCTTCAACCGCGTGCTCGCTGGCATCATGATTGCGGTGCTACTTTTGACCCTTTTTAATCCACCTAAGAAGTTGCAAGGTGAAACTGAAAATCTCAGCCTATTCCGCAAAATCATCGGGGTGCTCGTCTTTTTTTTAGTAGGTGTTTACGGCGGTTTCATTCAGGCAGGAGTGGGGTTCATCGTCATCGCATCCCTGACGCTGACAAACGGTTTCGATCTGGCTCGTACCAATGCAATCAAGGTGTTTGTGATATTCTTTTACACCATCATCGCACTAATTGCCTTCATTAGATATGTGGATTGGCCTCTTGGACTGACGCTTGCTGTTGGAAATGCCACAGGGGCTTGGATCGGCAGTCATTGGGCGGTTGCCAAAGGGGATAAATGGATTCGGGTCGTTCTTGTCTTCGCGGTGCTGGCGTCTGCAACTGGGCTAGTTTGGAAGACGCTCGGATAGGAAAGTATGCCCGGCGGTAGGGAACACAGATCCGCGTTCCCTACTGTAAGTCTCGGACGAACCAACAGCACCTGAGGCTGCCTCTACGTATCCCCACTATTTCGATCAATCTGTGCCAGTAATTGCTCAACAGCAACGTCAAGTTGACTGTCTATCCCCTGTGCAGCCTCGCCAAGCGGGCGGTCAACTTGAACGTCAACCGGACGGGCGGTGCCTTCCGTATTCTCACCGTCCAAGGTTGTGACCCTCAACCGGGGTAAACGGAAGCTTGTGCCATCAAGTAGACCCCAACCCCAGGTCCAGATGACCGCACCGGCCGTAGGCATACCGACGACTTTACCAAGTCCCAATTTTCGGAAACCTTCGCTGAACATCTCCGCATTGCTCCCAGAGTGTTCATTGGTGATAAGAATAACAGGCTGCTCCAAGATGCGATTGCCTGCGAGGTTTGTATCTGTTGTACTGATTAGACCGCGATAATTCGATTGAGTATAGGCTCTACGGTGCAAAACATCGAGGATGAAAGGGGCGATATGTCCACCGGGGTTAAATCGAACATCGAGCACAACCCCCTCCCTGTCGTGGGTTTCAGTATCAAGGTCAGCGATGAATTGGAGGTAAGCTTCGTAAGACATCTCACGGATGTGAACATATCCAAGCCGTCGATTACTTTTTTTGTGGACGTATGTCTCATTCCAATGTACCCATTCCTTGTAACGGAGGTTTCGGTGCTGACCACTGTCAATAGGTTGGACGGTGAATTCGCGGGCATCCTCAAGCTGGGGTTTATCGTTGAGTTTTACAATTACCCGTTTCCCTTGTTTTCGCTGGAGTAGCGCAGGTAGGTTGGCCTGCCGGTTGAGAATCACGCCATCAACCGCGACCAAATACTTCCCAACCTGTGCAGGTTCTGCTATAAGCGTTAGTGGAGATTCGGGGATGATCTCCGAAATCTTGAAATGCCCATCCCGTTCCAACGCCTCCCGATCGAAATCCACACCGAGAAAGCTATCCGGCGCGTTGTCAGTCCGCCCCCCGGCACCGAGATGGGAGGCGTTCAACTCCCCAACCATAAGATTCAAAAGTTCACGAAAATCCGCCTGAGTTTGTACCCCTTCCACCATCGGACGAAACGTCTGGTGTATCTGTTCCCAATCACAACCGTGGAATTGTGGGTCATAAAATCCATCTCGAATTAACCGCCACGCTTCGTCGAAGGCTTGCATCTTTTCGAGATGAAAGTTGACTTGGACCTCTGCCTTTGTATCCAACGCCCTTGTATCTCCCTCCTTTGCGCCATCTTCACCCATCCCCACAGAATGGATGCGTCCTCCATCGGTATAATAGAACCTTTTGCCATTCGGTATAAAATGCACGTTACCTTTCCCGCTGGCCGTCCCTGTCAATTGCTTGGGAAGCTCATCGCGCTTATCCTCCTCAAGTGACAGGCTCCACAGATTCGACTGTCCGGTCATGGCAGCGCGGAAGATGAGGGTTTTGCTGTTGGGATGAATACTTTCAGCTACGGCATTCAGCTTGAAATCAGTGAGGAAACGGAGCCGGTGTTTTATCCCTTCAAACTCAATCTCAACCGGCTCAATCTTTTTATTTTTCGCCTTTTTGCCCTCAGCGTCCTGTTCGTTTTCTGATTCATCCGAGTTTTCGGGGCGTGAATCGGCTTCTTCTTCTTCATTGGACTCTGCTTCAGGCGGCTGCGGCTTGTCCTGTTTTTTCTCTCCATCCCGAGAGTCTTTGACCTGAAATAATCGATCAAAATCATCCTCCTTAAAGACCGGTCGAATCGGCCTTAGATCTAGCCGCGCAATTTGTGACTCAGTGCGGTACTGTCCCGTATTAAATATGATAAATTTTCCGTCCGGAGACCAGAGGATGTCATCCGTGCTAATGTTGCTCAAAAAGGTCAGTTGCTTGGGAGTATCCGCTTCAATATGCTGAACATGGAGGTTGCTGAAGAAATTGGTATCCGTTGCGATAAAAGCTAACCACTGGCTATCCGGGGACCACCCAAACTCTGTTGGTTGAGGCACTCCTATAAAATTCTGATTGGTAATAAAAGATCGCTTCTCCTCGGTTTCTGTATCTATCAACCAGATTTCGCCAGCACTCCCCCTTGTATCAGGATTCACGGAGACTTGAATATAAGCAAGCCACTTCCCATCGGGTGAGAACTTTGGCGTGTATTTCTGCTCCGGTGAATCCGTCAGTTGGGTTTCCACCCGTTCTTTGAAGCGATATTGAAAGACCTCGTTGTGCCCTGTCCGATCCGAGATGTACACCACACGGTCGCTTTCAGGATGCCACCGCAGCTGGCTTTCGCGGGAAGGGGTGTCTGTAACCTTAAACGAATCCCCTCCCTTTTTGACCTTATCCCCTTTGTCCGCCAAATCCGCAAAGACCTCGCCATGAACAATAAAGCCGACCTTCTTGCCATCAGGAGCAAGTTCAAATTCGTTGATGCCTGAGGTGTAGCTATGATGTCGGATTGGATTCGATTTTTCGTCAGTCTGAAGAATAATCTCCACCGGCTCAGACACGCGGCTTTCAAGGTTCAGTCGCCAGATCTGAAAATCGCGTTCAAAAGCAATCCACTTCCCATCCGCCGAGATGGATGGACGCAGCACCCGTCCGTCGACAAAGTGAGTGAGCTGTTCAGTCTCCGCATCGCCTTTTAGTGTCATATACCAGATGTTTTCTTGACCGTCGCGGTCACTCAGGTAGTAAAGTCCAGTGCCCTCAGCCTTCCACATCGGTCTCAGATTTTTACCAAGATATTGCGTCAATCGGCGGTGGTCATTCGCTCCAACTGCTTCACTGACTATCCAGATGTCGGAATGCCCGGAGGGGTGCTGTCCACGTCGCCACCATGGGGACCCGTTATTGTTAAAAGCTAACATCTTTCCATCGGGCGAGATTGCTAAATGGTAGTACGTTTCCCGCGGATCGCCAGTGACTTGGATTGGTGTGCCTCCTTCTGTATAAACCTTATAAATCGCCCCTCGAAGTCCATCATAATCGGAGGTAAAGTAGAGCCATTGCCCATCCGGGGACCAGCAAGCCGGTGGAACGGATTCATTGTGGTAGGTCAGGCGCTTCGGTGGATGGTTCGATTGGAGGGAAATAGCGTAAATATTTCCACCACCTGTGCGCTGAGATGCAAACGCCAATTGCGTTCCATCGGGAGAGAAGATTGGATGTGAATCGTTGCTTGCGTGTGATGTTATACGGCTTGCCTGTCCGCCGCCTGCGGGGACAATCCAAACATCCCCCGCATAACAGAAAGCCATTTTGCTCCCGTCCGGTGAGAGGGAGGGCTGCCGCACATATGGGAGATTTCTACTTCCAGTTTTTTTATCGAATTTCATTGATAGGCTTTCTTTTTATGTCTAGGGGGCTGCTGTTTTCAGATGAGGTGAGTTGTGGAAATAGTTCATTCAAAAACCCGATTAGCAACCAGATACTTTTTAACCGCGTCGTGATTCAGGGTATATCCCAATCCAGGGCGATCCGGCACCAGAAAACAACCATCTTCAAACGGGAAGTCTTCATTGACTAGAGTGTTTTCCCAAGCCATCGGTCCAACCATATCGTAAGGCTGAGTCAGGTGGGGCATGCAGGCAGCCACATGCAACCCCATAGCCGCTCCCGGTCCGTACGCCACCGTTTGGGACCAGCCATCCATACCCAGTTCATGAGCGAGACGTGAGTGGTTAATTGCTTCAAAAGCAGTCTGACCACTAATAATCGCGTAATCAAGTGCCTCCGCCTGAAACCGCTGGATGAGGTCTTCGCTGTTATAGACGTGGTCTCCCACAGGGAGGTGGATGGTCTGCCGCAGACGGCGCCATTCAGAAAAGGTGCCGCCCGCCGCGCGTTTAGTTATTGGACTTTCTAGACTCTCCACCCGGTGCCCCCGCAAACGGCGGGCAAGTTCTTGAGCCACCCAGACCTCTTGAAGCCGCCAGCGAATATCGGGACGGACTGCCATATCCGGTAGAACTTTGTGGATGGCCTCGATGCGATCAACGACATAGCGGATGCGTTCCTCCGGCGTCGTTTCTCTGCTAGTGATGCACTTCATCTTATAAGCACGAAAACCGTGTTCCCAGCCCCACTGTGCGTCCTCTGCTGTATGTTGCGGCGTCTTGTAGCCGGTGCATTGGGTGACAAAGATGCGATCTCGGAGCCTACCACCAAGCAAACTCCAGATTGGAACACCGAGTGCCTGACCGCGCAGATCGAGTATTGCCTGTTCAAAAGCACCCACCATTGGGGCTGTCGGCACAGCGAAGTTGACCTCCAGAACATCCTGTCCCAACCAGTCGTTTAGCGTTTCCTCGATAGTTGCCATCGGAGTCGCACGCCCTATCTGGGTGAGGCCTATTAGTCCTTCGCTAGTTTCGACTTCCGCAATGCCGTGCTCCGATCGTTGGTGTGCTGGCTGACCATAGCAGTCATCAGACCACCACCATTTTCGTTCAGGTACGTTGACGATATAGAGTTTGATACGAGCGATTTTCATAACAGCTAATGCCCTCCGTTTTACCAATTGATTGTCAGCCATTTTATCGGGTAATTGGTTCCAAGCCATAATCCCAATCGCAGTCGAGACAAAAGCTTATCCCCGGTGCGAGGTGCTGGATTTTACCGCCACAGATAGGACAGACGGTGTCCTCCGGGGTGACAGACGGTAAGGGCGACGGTTTAGGTTCCTCCCGATGAGCGATTCGGAGATGGGTACATTCGTAGATATGCCCATTGCATTCGGGGCAACGGTAGAAGAAATTGGAGTGCAGCCCGGTAATGTCTGGCGGAATGATGCAATCTAACTCGTAGACAACAGCATTATCACGGACAAGTCGTGCTTTTCCTGAATCTTCAATAGCAATTGCATCCGCTTCGTCAAGATTTGGCTCTAGCTGTACAATAAGCCGATCGATCCGATAAGCGGCGACGGCCCACGGCAATTCTGTTACTCCAAAGATGATACTCGTCCGCTGTGGTGCAAATCGCTCAAAAACATAGTTGCCGGCGAGTATCTTCACCGGGAAAAAATCGTCATGAAAACTAAAATAAGGATTTGCCTGATTCAGGTTGTTCATAATTGGCACCGTTCAATCCTTGAATTTGGGTTGACAGGTCCGACCAAATTACGGGAATATGTGGATCGACTCGCTTCTCTCTTAATCGCCCCTTACGCTTTTTGATTTATACATCGGCTTAGGTCGCATCAACGACAGTGTTTTTCAGGACACCAATATCTTCAAGCTCTACCTCGACCACATCCCCGGCTCTCAAGGCAGATGTTGTTCCGGGGGTTCCGGTGAAGATAACATCTCCCGGTTCAAGCGTCATCGCCTGTGAGACAAAGCTGACAACTGCTTCCACGGGGAAAATCAGATCGGCGGTGGTCTGCGACTGCACAACCTCACCGTTGATTCGTGTCTCCAATTGGAGTGCGTTATAGTTGAGATCGGTCACAATGGCGGGACCGACGGGGCCGAATGTATCAGAGGCTTTCGCACGCCACCATTGCATGTCGTTGCTTTGCCATGTTCGGGCACTTACATCGTTGCCGCAGGTGACACCTAAGATGTTCGCGGCGGCTCCTTCGGGGGTCGCCCCTTTCGTGCGATTCTTGATAACGACGACCAATTCGCCCTCTGCGTGAACGTTATCGTCACCAGCCGGCAGCACAATGTTTCCTTCCGGATCGTTTAGGCAAGTAGGTGTCTTGATGAAAATCTCCGGATTGGCTGGCTCCGGCTCACCGCCGAGATGGCTTCTATAATTTAGCCCAACCGCTAGCACTTTCCCCGGCGTGACCGGCGCAAGCAGTTTTACATCTCCTAATGGGACCGTATTCCCTGTTTCACTATATCCGGTGATCGGGTCGCCATCTATTTCGTTAATGGTGCCGCCCGAAAGCGTCCCGTAACTGACATTTCCACCAGATTGGTATCGAACAAATTTCATAAAATCCTCCAGCAATTTTCCCGCCAATGATGACAGGCTTTTGAATTATAAGGATGAATTTCCTTGTAAACAGCGAACAATTTATCTTAATCCGGCGATATTGTCAAGGGATAATTGATGGGCAGCCATGATAAAGTGTTGCTAAAGTGTGCTAAAGTATGCTAAAGTTAGCAGCAGCAATTCTAAGACTCACTATACACCTTAGACACGTTAAGCTTTACTTAATCTATTAAAAATCCTTTAGGGGTGTATCCCAAAGATAAGTCTTGGGGATACACCCACGCGCCTTAGCGTTTTTTTTGCAAAAAAACGTTTGAGGTTTCAACCCATTTAGATAGAGACGGTGGTACTGCTGAAAACGGTTAGCCGGGGTAAACTCCGCAACGGTTTTCCCATACTCCGACAGGAGCGTGTTAAGGATTTATAACCTTCTGGTTTATAACCTGAAGGTTGACAAATCCCTTCGCAAGTGCCGTTGATACCACAATTCGCCTCTTATAGGAATGGGACGCTTGTTAGCGGCACGCTAACAATCCTAGAATCCCAATCCTTTAGGGGTGGGAGTACGTCAAAGAGGAGAACTCATGCCATACGAACAATTGCTTCCTACTACGGTGATTGGTTCCCATGCGCTGCCGGGCTGGTTTTGGACAGCCATGGAGGCACAAAAACGCGGCGAGTATGGACCCACCGACGAAAGAGAGGTTTATGATGACGCTGTCCGGTTAGCAATCTGGGATCAGAAGGAAGCTGGGATCGACATCATCACGGACGGTGAAATGCGCCGCTGGTACTTCGTGCAAAATTTCTACGGACGCATGGAAGGATTACGTGAACGGCCGGTACTCCGCCAAACTGGACTGTATGCGTACGATAGTGTCCCCCGCTACTATATTGAGGATCAGGTGCGTGTCCCGGAAGGTTTAGGTATCTTAGATGAATTTCGGTTTCTGAAGGCAAATGCCGGCGAAGGGCAACGGATTAAGGCGTGTTGTCCAGGTCCCCTGACGCTGACCATGCACATCCAAATCCGGGAAAACGATCCGTACAAAGATCGCGTCGAACTTGGCTGGGAATTTGCTGAGGTTATCAACCAGGAATTGAAAGCCCTTGAGGCAGAAGGGTGTACCGAAGTCCAACTTGACGAACCGAGCTTCGGAATCATCCCGGGCAAACTCGAAGATTGGGTAGCACTGCTCAACCGCGCTCTTGATGGAGTCTCGGTGGACAAGAATCTGCACATCTGCTTCGGCAATTTGGGGTCCCGTCCCCGTGGTAAGCGTCGGTACGACTGGATGTTCCCTGCGTTGCTGGAGATGAATGTCAATTGTCTGTCGATGGAATTCGCCAATCGCGAAATGGTTGAACACGACATCTACAGCAGATTTGAGGGACAGTTCGACTTTATGGCGGGTGTTGTGGACATCAAGAGTTTTTGGAATGAGCCCCCCGAAGAAGTCGCCAACCGCATCCGCCAAGTGTTACAGCACTGTCCTCCCGAACGATTGAGTCTTTCACCTGACTGTGGCTTCTTTCAACTTCCACGCTGGGTGTGCTGTTTGAAGCTGCAAAATCTCGTCGCTGGGACGCGTATTGTCCGTGCCGAACTGGAAGGCAAATAGCGGCAAAACCGTTGGAAACAAGGGCTATGGAACTCTCTTTACACAAGGGGCACAACCTACGCCCCATCGTTCTCTACATTTCATGTTTCACGCTTCACGTTTTACTTCTTATCTACAGTCCAATTGCCAACCCTCAGCAGACCGTCGAAAAAACTATCTCGGCTGCGATACGTCATCAGAACCTTGGATTAGCTTACCTCGAAGAATCTCAAGCGCATCAAGCGATTGAGCAGTTTCAGGGATTGGTCAATTTAGCACCTGATGAATCGATTGGTTATGGCAATCTTGCTGTTGCACACTTACGCCTCAAGCAGCACAAGGAAGCCGAAACATGGGTCAAACGCGGACTTCAAGTTGAACCGATGGACAGCCAGTTACATTTCATTTTGGCGGAGATCTATCAATCGCAGGGTAGAACTGCGGAAGCGATTGCAGCGATTCAGGAAGCGGTGAGGCTTGCGCCTGATGACCTTGAAGTGCGATATAAATTGGCACGCCACTATTTGAGTCAGCGGAATAACCCAGATGCGGCGGATGAGGCGATTTTTCACCTGTGGGCGTTGCGAGAGCGAACCCCAGCAAATGTGGTGGTAATGCTTAAGTTAGCAAACGCCCTTTTGCGGCGAGAACAGGTTGAGGAAGCGAAGCGGATCTGCATGGAGTTGAACGCCCTGCTGTGGGATGCGGCTGAAGAATTCCTCAAGTACCTAAAACAGGGACTGCTTTTGATAGATCAAGGCGATATTAAAGGGGCAGCCCGATATATTCAGATTTTTGAGAACGTTCAAAAGCGAAGCCCCCGCTATCAACAAGGGATTGGGGAGTTGGTGACGAACATCTTGGGGCACCCGATCGAAGGATTTAGTACTGGGTTTAGAGCACGAACCAAAGCGAAGCAGACGCCACCAATCGGAGCCAACTTTGTTGATGTGACTCAAGAGATTGGGCTTGGCAACCTGAACGGGAAACGGTCCAACATTCTGCTGACAGATTACGATAACGACGGCGATCTTGACTTGTATACCCTCCCCGCTTTTTTAGCCACTGAACCTAATCTTTTTCGGAATGAAGATGGAAACTTTATCCCCGCCGCCATAGTTGGACGTCGCGGAGACGCGGCCGCTTTTGCGGATATCGATAAGGATGGTGACCCAGATCTCTATATGTCAGGAGCCGAGGGAAGTGCCTTCCTTCACAATGATGGAACGGGCAACTTCACCGAGATGATCGACTTGACTGGTATCCAATCAAATCAGGGTTTAAAGCAACGGGGCAGAGTAGTAAACTTGTTCCTCGATTATGACCATGATGGCGATCTAGATTTGTTCACAACGGGGGCCCAGGTAGAAATGTATCGCAATAATGGCGATGGCGTCTTCACCGATGTTAGCGATCAGACTTTCCTCCCACTGGAACGCCCCGGCGCACGGGACGCAGCACTCGGTGATTTTGACGATGATGGCGATATTGATCTATTAATCGTAAACGATAGGAGGGGCTGTACGCTCTGCACAAACCTACGTCAGGGAAAGATGCAGGCATTGAACGCTGAAATAGGGGTGCCCCAAAACCCCTCCTTCACAGCGGTCGCAGTCGGTGACTATGACAACGATGGCGATATTGACCTGTTTATAGCCACCGATGGTGAAACACCTCATCAGCTCTATCGAAACCGCGGCGATGGCACTTATGCTCCGGATACGCGTTCGTATGAGGAAGCGATTGCTGCTGCAAAGGGTGTGCACAGCTCAGGTGCCCATTTCCTCGATTATGACAACGACGGTTTTTTGGATTTATGGCTTATCGGCGCGCCGCTAGCGACGGATGGACGTGGCATTTTTCTGTTTCGGAACGATGGGACAGGTCACTTCACCGATGCTTCAAATGCACTACCTGATACGATCCGGAGTGGAGACGACGGCACCGTTGGAGATTATGACAACGATGGAGACCTTGACCTTTTTCTGGTTGACGCCGATGGTCAGGTGATTGCGCTGCGGAACGAAGGTGGGGACCAAAATAGTTGGCTGCAAGTGAAGTTAGAGGGTGTCAACGCAGGCAACAACAAGAATAACATTGATGGCATCGGTGCAAAAGTAGAGCTCAAGGCTGGTGAGCTCTACCAGATGAAATATGTTACCGCCCCAATAACACATTTCGGTTTAGGAAAAGAGAAACAGGCGGATGTGCTGCGGGTTGTCTGGACAAACGGTGTTCCACAGAATGTTGTCACCCCTCAATCAAACCAACGCATCCTCGAAAAGCAGGTGTTGAAGGGATCGTGTCCATTCCTCTACGTTTATGACGGTCAAGGTTATCAGTTCGTAACAGACCTTCTGTGGCGCAGCCCGCTTGGGATGGTCACGCCGATGGGATTTCTCGCGGCTGCTGAAACCGCGGATTACGTCAAAATTCCCGGCGACCTCATGAAGCCAAAAGCAGGTGTCTATTCGCTTCAAATTACGGAGGAACTGTGGGAGACCGCCTATTTTGATCTGGTCAAGCTGCTTGCCGTAGACCATCCCGTAGGCACACAAATTTTTGTTGATGAGAAATATACCCCACTGCCGCTTTCAGCGTTCAAGATCTACACAGCGAAAGAGGTTCACCACCCATATACGGCACTCGACCACCATGGATCCGATGTCTCCGACGCACTCAAAGCCGTCGATTATCGCTATGCGATTGAACACGAACCGGGAGCGTTCCAAGGCGTCGTTGCCCCCCACTTCATCGTTCTTGATTTGGGGGACGTGCCTGATGATTTGGAACTTACCTTATTCCTCAACGGTTGGATCTTCCCAACAGATACCAGTATCAACCTTGCACTCTCACAGAATCCGTCAATTAACCCGGGTTTTCCTTACCTACAGGTGCGTGATGAGGATGGGAGGTGGCGGACAGTCATCGATCCTATTGGCATACCCGCGGGCAAAAACAAGACTATCTGCATCGATCTGACAGGCAAATTCCTTTCGGAAGATCGGGGGGTAAAAATTGCGACCAATATGCAGATTTACTGGGATTCAGCGTTTTTTGAGATCGGTGGGGAAGAGGTGCCGACCCGCATTACGAGGCTGCTTCCGAATCGCGCAGTGCTCCATTACCGCGGCTTTTCCAAGATGTATCGCCCAACCCCCCACGCGCCGCATCTATTTGATTATAACGAAGTCGCAACGCCAAAACAGTGGCGGGATCTGGCAGGCAATTACACCCGGTACGGAGAAGTAACATCCTTGCTAGAGAAGATCGACGATATGTATGTCATTTTGAACGCCGGGGACGAGATGACTGTCGAGTTTGATGCGGACGGATTGCCGCCGCTGGAAGCGGGTTGGGAGCGAGATTTTATCCTCTACAGCGACGGTTGGGACAAGGACGGTGACATCAATACGCTGTCTTCGCAGACGGTTGCGCCGCTCCCTTTTCACGGCATGTCCGCTTATCCGTATCCCGACGCGGAAAAGTACCCGGAGACCCCAGAGCACCTTCGCTATCAACTGGAATACAATACACGCCGTGTGATGCATGAGCTGCCGCGTTTTTAAGTAGGACTTACGCAGCTGAATACTCAGAGCCAACACCAAAAAAGGTCGTGCAATGTTTATGGTTGGTTGAGCCAGGATTATGGCGCAATAGTCATGGTATCCTCGGGGACTCATCACCGGACCATACGACTCACGACACCCAATGAATCGGACAACTACGATTTATCCGACAGTGGCAGGCACGCTCCACTGTGCTGTCCCCTCTCTAATCCCGAATACCCACACGGGGACACCCTGCCGGGTATTTAGCGGGGAGAAGGGGGGTAGTAGGCATACACCGTATGCCTACTACCCTAAAGAGTCGCAATGAATGGTGCTATTACACACTCAAGTGCGTAACTCCTATTAAGTTAAATATCAACAGAACCTGTAGGTCAAGATTCACATCTCAACAGAATACTTACACGAGGTGTTAAAAGATGCACGCCAAAGCACTTATCTGTGACGAAAATCAGAACTTTAGCTACGCTGATGTCACCCTACCCGATCCGGGCCCGAAACACCTCCTGATACGGGCGTTGTACAGTGGGGTTAGCATTGGGACAGAATTTGCGCTAATCCGCAACAAAATATCTGGAAGGGAATATCCACTATGCACCGGGTATCAAGGGGTCGGTGTCGTCGAGCACGCTGGTGAGAACGTCAATGCGTTCAAGGTCGGTGATAAGGTCTATTACCGCGATAACCGGGAGGGGATGCAGTTGTCCGATGGTACCGAGGTTTCAGCCGTAACCGGTGTTCATTGCTCCGTCGCACTCGTCAATCCGCAAACGACGCATGGCTTGGAACTGCTGCCCGAGGATGTCCCTGACGACGCTGCGAGCCTGTTTGTGATGCCGGCGGTCGGCTTGAACGGTGTCGATATGGCAAACCCGCGAATGGGAGATGTTGTCGCGGTTTACGGTGCCGGATTGGTCGGCTTGGGGGTTATCGCTGCTTGTAGCCATCGGGGCTGCGTTGTCGTCGCCGTTGACCTTGAGCAGAACAGATTGAAGATTGCCCAAAAGCTCGGAGCGGATTACCTTATCAACGGTGCGGCCCAGAACGTGATGGAAGAGCTAGAAAAAATCGCGCCTGAAGGTGCCGATGTGGTCTTTGAATCCACCGGCGTTCCTGCGTGTATCGATCCGGCGATCGAGCTGTGTAAGATGTACGGCAAGTTTGTGCTTCAAGGGCATTACGGCACAGCTCCGCTCTCCTATCAATTTGCACCGCCCCACGGCAAACGGTTGACCATGTTCTACCCATGTGACGATGGTTTCGCTCCTTGCCGACGCGCTGTACTCAAGAATATGGCCACAGGTGTCCTGCCGTGGCATCATACGATTACACATCGGGTCGAATCGGAGGAATCGCCAACCCTTTACAACACTATCAACAAAGGTAACGCCAAGGAGGTGGTCGGTGCAGTCATACGATGGTCGGCAGATTGATTGTTGTACCACACGAATGAGTTCGGAAGGAGGAACACAGAATGAGCGGAATACTAATCACCGGCACCAGCGGATTTATCGGGCATGCACTCGCGGGTTCAATGGCGCAAGACCATGAAGTTTTCTGTATATCTAGGCAGCGGACAGAAGTAGAGGGCGTAACAGCGGTTCAAGGAGATTTTACATCGCCCGATGATCTGCGAAAGTTAAATCCGCACAGCATTGATGTAGTGGTTCATCTTGCAGCGGTAACGGGTGGAGGGAGCGAAGCGGAACAACTCCGAGTCAATGTTATGGGAACATATCAACTCGTGCGATATTTTGTGGATGGTGGCTGCAAGAAGTTTGTTCTCGCCAGTTCAATTGCGGCGGTCGGATTTCAGTCTCCCCTGTTCAGACCGTTGCAGCTGCCGATGCCCGACGAACACCCCTGTCTCGATCGGATAGGATACGGCTTCTCGAAGTATCTGATGGAGGAGGTCTCACGCTATCTGGCGCGTCAGAATGAAGAGTTGGATTTTATTAACCTCCGCTTAGCAAGCATCGCCCCCGATGACCGTGAATTGACGCCTAGAAAGGTTGGGCCGGTAGGACAGTGGTCAATGGGGTCAATTTCGTACATGTACCTCAGCGATACGGTTCGCTGTTTGACGCTTGCGGCCGAAGCCCCGCATAAACCGGGGGTTCGCATCCTGAATGCGGTAGGGGGACAAGCTTGTGCCGAGGGGACCGTCCCCGAAATTATCCGTGGGTGGTATGGGGCGGATGCCGATCGGATAGATCTCTCCCACTATACACGCCCCGGACATGAAAGAGCTCCCGTATACGAGATCCACCGAATCGAGGAAGAGTTGGGTTTTGTGCCTGAACGGAGTGTGCTTGGCAACTAGGGGCTTTCCACTGACTGAAGATATTGAGTAATCGTGGGGATAACCACCCCAAGATGTGAAACCTTCGGGTGGTTTAAAGCATTGTTGATTCTCTTGCCACAATTAACGTTTCCAACGATAGCGCACAGCGTCCTTCCCTGCCATCAGTGCAAACTCCCACCGTTCACACCACGTCTCATAATCGGTCTGCAACGCATCTGGACGGAATTTGCTGCGCATCAGGAACGTCGGATAGAAGGGGCGTCCCGACGGCTGATAGGCATCATGATAGCGCAGGTCAAAGCTCCAGCGAACCTCGTCCGATTCGTTGGCAAGCGCGTGATGCAGCGTGTAGTTGTGGAATAGGATAAGCCCCCCTGCGGGCACGGGCAGCGGCTTAGACTTGATGGGTGGACGTTCTTCCGGGGGCACGTCCAATCCGGGCGTATACGCATGTTGCCGGAGCCCATATTTATGACTGCCGGGCAGCACCGCCAGACAACCATTCTCTAGCGTCGCGTCCACGATAGGGACCCAGACGGTCAGCATAAAGTAGGGGTCGGTATCGGGCCAACACACGCCAGCATCCTGATGGAAGTGGGTCGGATGGCCGCCGGTCGCACGGTGCGGCAAAACCGCCCGAATATGCTGGATGGGATTACACACAATCTCTGAACCGCAGAGCGATTCCGCCACATCCAGAATCTTCGGGTTTTTCAGGAAGTTAAAGGTTGCCTCGCCGCGTTCCTGCATAATGTCTAGATTGCCAGCAACTTCTGGTGCTTCTTTCGCTAGCAGCAGCAATCGCCGCGTAAACGGTTCGTCCTCATGCAGCGAACTCACTTTCCCCTCGGCGTACAGCTGCTGTGCACGCCTGTCAATAATATCGGAGTACTCGTCAATGACCGGCTGCAGGTCGTTCGTATCCAACACATTTTCCAACCGTAAGTAACCGTCCTCGTGGAACGAGGAAATTTGAGCTTCTGTCAAGTGCATAAGCTTATCCCTTCGTAAAAACTTTCCAGTTGAAACCGACGGAAAAACCTGATAAAATTAAAGACTGACGACTAATTATACAACCCTTCCAAACACTTGTCAAACCCAAAACTGTGTTCAAGAGAAAGCCCCAACCATGCGCCTCTGGACAAAATTCCTATTTCTCGGTTTCCTAATCCTGCTGATTAACAGTGCTTACCTGATCAGCTTCGGAGAGCCGACCCTATTTTACATCGGGAACGTCTTGGCTCACGTTGTTCTCGGCGTTGGGTTGATTATTCCGTTCACTTTCTATGTGCACAAGCATTTCGCGGATATGTCAATTATCGGCAAAGGCGGGACAGTTTCTCTGGGAATTGGGGCGATTTCGGGCGTGTACCTGATGTTCGTCGGTGCCACGACCCCCAACCGTTGGCTGCTCATCCTCCATATCGTCACCGTGACGCTCGGTGCGATCCTATTTGTCGGACATCTACTGATTTTGGCGAGACGAGCAGAGACCGAGTTTTCACGCAAAGCAGCACAAATCACCGTGATTGTTCTCCTCATCAGTCTGCTGTTTCCCGTTGGGGCACGGCTGGTCCAGCACTATCGCCCCAACCCGGACTATCTGGTGAAAAACCCACTCTCTCCGCCGACCAGTATGTATGAGGAAGGGGGTGGCACCGATGGGCCATTCTTCCCCGCTTCCGTCGAGACCTATACCAGCGATTTGATTCCTACCGATTTTTTTTTGACCTCCCAAACCTGTGCTGAAAGTGGATGCCATCCGGACATTTACAAACAGTGGCACGAATCGGCGCATCACTTCGCCTCCTTCAACAACCAGTGGTATCGCAAATCGATTATGTATATGCAGGAGGTCAACGGGATTCAACCGTCTAAATGGTGCGGTGGGTGTCACGACCCCGCAATCTTGCTGAACGGCGTGATGGATCGACCGATTCGGGAGAATTTGCATACGCCCGCCGCCCAGGCCGGACTCGCGTGTACGGCGTGCCATTCAATGGAAAAGGTCAAAGATACGATGGGCAACAGCGGATACGTCATCAAGTATCCACCCTTACATAAGATGGCTGCCAACGAAAATCCCGCAATTCGCAAACTCCACAATTACCTTATCCGCTTGGACCCGGAACCCCATAAAAAGAGTTTCCTCAAGCCATTCCACCGCCAGAATACCGCAGAATTTTGTTCCACCTGTCACAAGGTACATCTCGATGTGCCGGTCAATAACTTTCGCTGGTTTCGCGGTTTTAACGATTATGATCAGTGGCAGACCAGCGGCGTCTCCCATCAGGGCGCGTTGTCTTTCTACTATCCCGAAAAGCCAAAGAAGTGTGTGGACTGTCACATGCCGCTGGTTCCCTCAAAGGACGCGGCGAATATCGACGGAAAAGTCCACAGTCACCGCTTTCCTGCGGCGAATACAGCACTTCCTTTCGTAAATAAGCACGACGAACAACTCAAAACGACGATCGACTTCCTCCAGAACAATCAGGTGAGCGTAGATATCTTCGCACTCAGTCCCGCGACACCGATCCAGTCCCAACTGCATGGGAATTCGGGGAATAGGTTCAGCGCGCCCCACGCCAGACCTCAATTTCGCACCTTTAGCCTGATCGACAGCGGAAGTCAGGGGCACGCTATCGGCACGGTAACGGATATAACGAAGCTTATCGCACCAATCAACGGTTCCAACGCAACAGTTCGGCGCGGCGAAGAAGTTCGGATTGATGTAGTTGTTCGTACAAGGGGGGTAGGGCACCGATTCCCCGCCGGCACAATTGATGCTTTCGATATTTGGTTAGAGTTGAAGGCGACAGATGAAAACGGAAAGATCATTTTCTGGAGTGGATGGATTGAAGCGGAAGATGGCAATGGGCCCGTTGATCCGGGAGCGCACTTTTATCGGGCATATATGCTGGACGAACACGGAAATCTTATCAATAAACGCAACGCTTGGGCGGCGCGGACTGTCCTCTATGCCAACACCATTCCCCCCGGTGCTGCGGATACCGTTCACTATCGGCTTTTCATTCCACCGGATTGTGGGGATGAAATTCAGCTGCACGCAAAGTTGAATTACCGCAAATTCAACTGGTGGCATACGCAGTGGGCGTATGCGGGGGTGCGAGATCCGGAAGACACCGATTTTCAGGTAGATCAGGGTTATGACAATGGGCATTGGATCTTCACGGGAGATACATCCGATGTCGCCGGGAAAATTAAGGCAATCCCCAACTTGCCAATTGTCCCCATGGCAGAGGATATGGCAACGTTGCGGGTGATTGACGGTGGTGAACCGATCGAACCGGCAATCAATCAATCAGGGAAGAATCCAAGATCGAACCACCGCGAGCGGTGGAATGACTACGGTATTGGGCTATTCCTGCAAGGTGATCTCAAGGGCGCGGAAGCGGTGTTCCTGAAAGTTACGGAGATTGAGCCGAGCTATATGGACGGCTGGGTCAACGTCGCCCGGTGCCGCATTCAGGAGGGCGATATGAAAGGGGCAGAACAAATGCTTGAAAAGGCGATGGCTCTCCAGAAACGGCTTCCCCTCGACAACCCGCACCGGGCCAAGGTGCACTATTTTTACGCGCTGGTTCAAAAGGCGTACGGAAAATATGACGACGCGCTGGAACACTTGCGGACCGCTGCCCTCCAATTTCCGCGGGATCGGCGGGTTCTCAATGAAATTGGCAGGCTGCTCTACCTGCAGCGGAAGTACGAAGCAGCACTCGCAGAGTTTCAGAAAACACTGACGGTTGATCCAGAGGATTTGGATGCCCACTACAACATGATGCTGTGCTATCGCGCGCTCAAAAATGAGGTGATGGCAGCGAAGGAGCAGAAGCTGTATACGCGGTTTAAGGCGGACGAATCCGTTGACGCCATCACCGGCATCACCCGTCGCGCTGACCCGTACGCGAATATCGAGCGTCAGCGCATCCATGAGCACACTTCCACATTCAGTACACCAAAATGAGTCAGTTAAGAAATCACGCAACAGAAATCGTAGGGGCGGGTCCCCCCGCCCTTACAGGGTTTTGGGCAGGCACAAGACCTACCTCTACATTTGATTGATTCCTGTAGGGGAAACCCTCGTGGTTGCCCGGCCTGTAGGCTTAACCCCAATAAAGGAGATAATTGATTATGGCTTACACACTTGAAGATGAATTTGGAGACATCATTGGAAAGGCAAGGCGTGGGAACGGTTTAAGTGTGGGTGAGGTTGCCGCCCAAGCAGGACTCACGGAGGCACAACTGTCCCAGATGGAAGACTACACACTGAAACCGACAGAGGAACAGGTCCACAACATTGCGGCGTGCCTCAATCTCAACGGCGCAAGGTTGGCGGACATTGCGATGGAACGCTGGGGCCCGGAACCGGTCCTACCGGGATACGACGACGCTTTGGAGGTTGTCACCATCACAGCGGATGTCGGTGGCTGGCCGGTCCATGCGTACCTCTTAGTGTGCAAAGCAACCAGTGAATCTGCCATCATCGACACGGCAGCACATCCAGATGATGTGCTGCAGAAGGTGGCAGAGACCGGCGTCAAACCGACTTCGATTCTGCTGACACACGCACACGGCGATCATGCGAACGGTCTGATGGAAATTGAACGGGCAACGGGCTGCCCCACGTATATCCACGCGCGGGAGCCACAGCCGCGTAGCACCCAACAATTTCGGTTGCTCAATCATGGAGAAGAGGTAGCGGTCGGTCAGCTCTCTGTGAAAACACTCGACACACCGGGACACACGCCCGGCGGTTGCAGCTTCCACACCCGTTCTACAGTAATTGTTGGTGACGCGCTATTTGCGGGATCGGTCGGGGGTGCGAACATTTCGTATACCGATCTGCTCTCCGGGGTCAGGAATTACCTGCTTTCACTCCCCCCCGATGTGAAACTTTTTCCCGGCCACGGTCCCGCCACGACAGTCGGCGAAGAAAAAACACATAATCCTTTTTTTTAACGAGCCGCGCTACCAACAAGCCTTTCTCATATCCTCGAAGCGCAATACCCAACTGGTGGGTGGCCTCAGTTTTATCCGCCAAGCAATCGCTACCATCGCCACATCACGTTCAATGACGGTTCCATGGTCCGCATTCTCGAACTTCTCCGGGAAATCTCTGAATCGTCCGGCTATGGGTTCGTGAGAACAGAGTACCGCACTAAGGCCGAAGCTGCCGTGATGTGCCCGGACTCTGCAGGGTGGCTACGGTTGCAGAAATTGAGGCGCAGGGGTGGAGCCTCAATCCGGGACGGTATGTCGGGGTTGCAGACCGGGAAGTAGAGGCGTTTGACTTCGCGGAACGGTTGGGGGAGCTTAACGAGGAATTGGAAGCCCTGAACGCTGAGGCGTATCAGTTGGAGAAACGGATTTCTGAGAATGTCGCGATGATTTTGGAGGAGGGTGTGTAACTTGTCAGAATCAGGATTCTCAAGATGGAAGGATTTGCAGGATAGCCAAGGGCAATGGAGAGAGTCAATCCGGTGAATCTTAAAATCCGGTAAAACCAGATTCAGACAGAATGTCGCGATAATTTTGGAGGAGGGTGTGTAACTTGTCAGAATCAGGATTCTCAAGATGGAAGGATTTGCAGGATAGCCAAGGGCAATGGAGAGAGTCAATCCGGTGAATCCTAAAATCCAGTAAATCCCGATTCAGACAAATGTCGCGATGATTTTGGAGGAGATTGTGTAACTTGTCAGAATCAGAATTCTCAAGATGGAAGGATTTGCAGGATAGCCAAGGGCAATGGAGAGAGTCAATCCGGTGAATCCTAAAATCCAATCAATCCAGATTCAGATTTGCTCATGTAAAGAATGAGTGTAACAGAAGCCGTAGAGTCTTGCCTCTCCCCCTGCTTGCGGGGGGATTAAGGGAGGTAAGAAGGAGCACTTATCTTCGTCCTGTAAACAGCAAGACGGGGTAACCTGTCAGAATCAGGATCTTCAAGATGGAAGGATTTTCAGGATAGTGAAGGGCAATGGAGAGAGTCAATCCGGTGAATCCTAAAATCCTGTAAAACCAGATTCAGACAGAATGCGGCGATGATTTTGGAGGAGATTGTGTAACTTGTCAGAATCAGGATTCTCAAGATGGAAGGATTTTCAGGATAGTGAAGGGCAATGGAGAGAGTCAATCCGGTGAATCTTAAAATCCGGTAAATCCAGATTCAGACAGAATGCGGCGATGATTTTGGAAGGAGCAGTCTGTAACTTGTCAGAATCAGAATTCTCAAGATGGAAGGATTTTCAGGATAGTGAAGGGCAGCGGATAAAGTCAATCCGGTGAATCCTAAAATCCAGTAAATCCCGATTCAGACAAATGTCGCGATGATTTTGGAAGGAGCAGTATGATGGCAAAAGGAAAATGGGATCGTGTAATTCTTCGTGAGCGGGTGCCAATGGTAGAGTCGGAGTTGGGGTTGATACCGCAAGGATGGGAGGTAAGCAGACTTGGTGAAATGTGCCATGTCATAATGGGGTTGTCCCCTAAATCTGAGTTCTACAATGAGACCGGCGACGGTCTGCCTTTCCATCAGGGGGTCACAGACTTTGGAAACCGATTCCCAACGGATCGAGTTTATTGCACAATTCAAAAGCGTATCGCTAAGGTAGGAGACATATTATTCAGTGTTCGGGCGCCTGTCGGACGAATAAATATCGCAAACAAGAAACTTGTAATAGGTCGTGGGCTCTCTGCAATCCGGAGCAAGGGTGGGAGTCAGGCGTTTTTGCTTCAACAATTGAAAGATAGATTCCAAGAAGAGGACACGATGGGAAGCGGAGCCATCTTCAATGCAATCAGAAAGACAGATCTGTTGGGGATTCCATTGCTAGCCCCGCCAGAATCAGTGATTAGCAAGTTTGAAGAAATTACCAATCCAATCTTTTCGGAATTGATAAACCTAACACTGAAAAATACCACCCTCCGCCAAACCCGCAACCTCTTGCTCCCAAAACTAATCTCCGGTGAGATTGACGCATCCAAACTTGATATCGCCACCGATTGAAAGGGTAGATGTAGGCTGATTCAAATTGCTGAACCGGTTACCCTCGGAAAACTGTTACCACTAATCAAAAAACTGTCGAAAGTTGAGCGCGAACAGCTGCGTAAATTCCTTGAAACGGACTCGACAACATGGCAGGAGGAATGGGAGAATATCGTGGCACATTTCCAAAATGCCTTTGGCGACACACCAGAGGACGAAGTAGTGTGAGATCTTAATGCGTCACTGGCAAAGGTAAGACATGAACGAATCTGAGCGACGGTGGCGCATTTACCGAGCAACGTTCCGTTTGCACCGAGTCAGTAACTTAGGTTATAATTGGGTGGGTCGGGCTAAAAGTCCTGACCTACTAGTTGGAAAAAATCTCCATAAGCAACGATAACGGAGGAAAAATGGATTGAACATTCAGATAAAAAATCCGCGAAATCCAATCCTCCGTGTGAAGTCGTGATTTAGACACGCTATTAGGGATATTACTAGCAATGATACCCTCTCTAATAAATCGTGCAATTACAAAAAATAAAAAAGAGGAGACACAAACGACTATGCCCAATTCCAAAAACCCCAAATACCGCGTTGGTGTCATCGGATGCGGGAGAGCCGGGACAGGGCGCGCCCGCGCCTTCGACATGCACCCGTTGTGCGAGGTCGTCGCCATCGCCGATACCGATCCTGAGAATCTGGAGTTAGGTTGTCAACGCTTCAATGTTCCGGGCTATAATAGTTTCGACGAAATGTTCAAGGACGAACAGATCGATATTGCGATGCCGGTCTTGCCGGTACGACCGAACGCCGATGCCGTCGTCGCTTCAGCGGAAGCGGGTGTCAAGGCGATTTTCTGCGAGAAACCGCTCACCGCTAGCCTTGAAGATGCTGACCGGATGGCGGAGGCGTGTCGCTCCCGTGGTATTCACTTCGCCGCGGGGCTTGTCATTTCAAGCCATCCAGATTACCAGAAGGCTTACGAATTGGTTGCGGCGGGCGAAATAGGCGAAATCCAGCGGATTGACCTGTATAGCCCTAACAATCAGGGAGGATGTCATGGGCTTAACTTAGTCCGCAAGTTCGCAGGTAAGGCGGAGGTTGATTGGGTGGTCGGCTGGGTGGACGGAGACCCCTTCAGCGACCACGAAGAGCCGTACGACGAAGCTAAGACCGGATTTGGAAAAATCGGCGGCTACATCCGTTTCTCCAACGGGGTTGAGTGCTTCAGTAATTTCAAGGAGATTGGGTGGAAAGGCATCGAGATAATCGGTTCTCACGGGGTGCTGTATAATTGGAACAACACTGGTCTTGGTCTCCATCTCCTGAAGGTTGAAAACGGTAACACCCAACGGGGTCCCGCCGAGTTCAGAGAGGTTAAGGGTCTGTTCGAGGAATACGACGCGGCGGAACGGGGGTACGATAACGAGGGGTGGCTCGATCCGGGGACCCCGATGATCGGGATTGTTCAGGCGATTGTTGATTCGCTGGAAGCGGATGTCCCGCTCAAGATAACCACCGGCGACGACTTACGCCATGCGTTAGAGATAGCTATCGGCTTGAGGGAATCTCATCGGCGGGGACACACCCCTGTAAAATTTCCGGTTGAAGATCGAAGGCTGGTCATGCATCCACAGAAATCACGGTGGCACTATAAGAAAGATATTTTGGGTAGGGAGTGGTATATGGAACAGATGCGACAACAGAGGAGGGATTAATGAAGGTTGATGAAATTCAACGTTTTCTCACCGAGAGGCGAGGCAGCTCCCACCGGGATTCAAAGGATCTTGACGGTTGGTTGATGTACGATTTTCGGGGGTCCAATCCAATTGCCCGAAGCGTCACCGGGGTTGACGGACCCGGCATCACCCGGCGTTGGTTTTGTTACATTCCATCGGAAGGAACGCCGATATGGCTTGCCCACCGGATTGAGCTTTCCCATTTTGCCGATGTCCTCGGCGAAGTCAGGACCTACACCGATTGGGGTGAATTACACTGTGAGATGGAAGCCATCCTTAAAAATAGCCATCGGGTTGCTATGGAGTATTCGCCCTACGCCGCTATCCCTTACGTTTCGAGGGTAGACGCCGGCACAGTCGAGTGGATCCGTTCGTTGGGAGTTGAAGTGGTCTCTTCCGCAGATCTGGTGCAACAGTCTGAGGCGCGCTGGACTGCTGATCAACTTGCCGGTCATCAGGAAGCGGCGCGTTTAATCCTGGAGATTAAAGACGAAGCGTTTTCGTGGTTGGGTGAGCAGTTGCGCGATGGGATCCCAGTAACGGAGTATGATGTGCAACAGCTTATCATGGAACGCTTTGATGTTATGGACTTGACGCCGGGGCATCCTCCAATTGTGGCGGTCAACGCGAAAGCGAGCGATCCGCACTATTCTCCGACAGCGGGCCAACATCAGCGGATCCGGCCGGGGGATTTCGTCCTGATTGACCTGTGGGCAAAGCAAAAGTCGCCGGCCGCCGTCTATGCGGACACGACGTGGGTCGCTTACGCCGGTGAGAACGCCCCTCAACGCCACGTCGAAATATTCAAGATTGTCCGCGATGCACGAGATCTCGCTATAGCGTTCATCCGTCATGGCTTTGCATCGGGCAAGACAGTTTACGGCTACGCCGTGGATGATGTGGTGCGGAATTACATAACGGAACAGGGCTATGGCGAGTTTTTCCTCCATCGGACGGGACATAGCATCGGCACGGAGATACACGGCAACGGCGTCAATATCGACAACCTAGAAACGAAAGACGAGCGTGCGTTAATCCCCGGTGTCTGCTTCTCAATTGAGCCGGGAATTTACCTTCCTGAGTTCGGCGTCAGGAGTGAGATTGATATCTACATAGCAGATCTCACACCCGATGGCGTCATTGTGACAACCCTCCCCGTCCAAGATGAGGTCTTGACGCTTTTGTAAGCTAGTAGTAGGCATACTCTGCCGTAGCTTCAAGAGTTCATTAATTGCACGAATGAACTAATGAACCAACATGGGCCCAGGGGGCAATATGTGTGTTGCATTGGGTTGATGCACGATACATCGAGAAAACCACTGTTCGTAGCTCAATAACCCTAATGGACTGTCTTCGGTTTCTGGTGTCAACGGGAAAATGGAAAGAGATTTACTCCCCTCCCCCTTCATCCAGCGTCACGGAAGCACTTTCGTCGTCAGCTTCTTGGACAGGGATTTCAGATTTCAAATCGGCTGATTCCCTAATCAGTTTGTCCACATGCCCTTTGTTCAGTTCAAAGATCTGTGCCTTGTCCACACGCTTCACGTAATGGGACCCGCTCTCCTCTTTACCAATCAGGAGCGTTCTCGCTGACCCATCCTTGAGCGTGACGGTAATGGATGCCTTCGGCGCGTCAAGTTCATACTCTGAGAGGGCTTTGGATTCTGCAAAATCGTCGGTCTCCAACGAACTCATCAGATTCGTGATTGCCTCAACCTCTGTTCCATCGGCGGCAGAGATGAGCGGTTTGAGCATCTGCCACTTGCCTGCGGCGTCGATCTGAAGTTCAATATCTTCCTCCTCCGATCGGATTGTCAGGTGAGTCACGCCCTCCTTGAGGAAAGCAAAAATCGTCCGATCCCTCCACGAGCGATAGCCTTTGTCGAAGGTAGCTTTCAGATAGCCTTGGACGATGTAAACGTCGTTGGAATCTGCAGCGCGGACATAGCTGTTAAAAATTTCCGGGGTTGTCTTTCCGGCGAAGAGGTGTGCTAGGAGATTGCCGCTCGCGTCGGTGAGTTTGGCTTCGACGCCGGAGCTATCGACCTGAAAGACGGATTGCTTTTCCGGATTACTAGAAGCGCGTTGAATCGTTTTCATTTCAGCAACCTTATCGAGCAATTCCTCAACAGCCTTCTGATCCGCGGGATAGTTGTCCATTGATTCCACAAGCCACTGATTGTTCTGTTTGACAAGCGTCGTGGTTGTCGTCCCAAATGCAGCGAGAATCTCGATTTTCGCTACATTCTCCTTCTTAAAGAATGGAAATAGCAGTTTCGCCTCGTCAATTTTTTTCTGTTCCTCGCTTTTGCCGAACGGATTCTCAAGCATAAGGACCAGTAAACTTAGGCCGACAAGCACTCCAACTAAGACTAAAAGTTGTTTTGTTTTCATAATCTTACCTGAATTGGTGGTGAAGCCTGACTTTATGACATGGATCCATACGCTTCAACCAACCGTTTTGCCCTCCTTCTCAAGAAAAATCGAACCAACCCAAAGGCGACGACGAGCATTGGTACGCCAGCAATGCTGACAAACTTGAGAAAGAATTTCTCACTTTCGGAGATTTCTTTCAATGGGCGGTTTGTGACGCCGTGGGATCTTATGTTAATCAATTCCTCGCCAAGGGTGAGCCAGTCCACCGTATTTAAGAAAAAGAGTTGACCGTCGGGGCGCCCCTGTTGCAAAAATTGGGAATTTCCAACTACGACGATCTGGGTCGTTTCACTGTCGGTTTTTATGGTTCGTTCTTCCTCAGCCGGTTTAGCTGCCACGGCTTCGTCGGGTTCGCTAGATTCGGCAGGTGGGATAGTTTTACCAGCGTAAAAGCTCTTGAACACACCTGAAAGCGACACCGCAACGGTATGCGTCTGCTGCATAGAAGCGGGTGGTTGGAATTGGCGGTTCGTCGGATTGATGTTGTAAGGACTTTGAGCTGTCCAACCTCCTCTGCTGGTTTTGGCGAGCACGACCGTTTCGACGGAGGCATCCTCTCTGGGAAACAGTTCGAGCGACCCCGCCCAAGGCAAGATCAGGCTTTCCAACTGGTTCGTGATAATACTGTCCTTCGATAACCCCTCTGAGGTTTCCCCGGTGCGATATTGGTACTGCTTCAGTACCTTGATGAAATACGCATAGCTTGTTGCTACCGTCATGAAACCCTGTGAATAGGTGAGTTGTCCCATGGAGACATCGAGCACCAGATTGTCGTTGAGCTTGACACCATAATGTTCCAACAAATCGTTCAGCCCGGTCTTCAGAGGGCTTACACTTAGGCCCTCGTATTCGATAAGGACCGGATCGATTAGAAACAGGGCACGTCCACCCCGCATAATAAACTGATCAATTTCGTATTTTTCGCGTTCTGTCAACTCTTTTTTGGGGCCTGCGATGACCAGCGTTGCGACATCGGCGTCAATCGCCTTGCCATCGTTGATTGACACTTTTCTCACATCGTACTGTTTGCTCAATTCTTCGCGCAGTGCCCCGAAGGCCTGACCAAAAACGTCTATCTCATCATGTCCTGAGAGGAATCCGATCGTTTTGACCTCTTCGCTTGTTACTTTGAGAATAGCGGAAGTCAGGTCGTATTCGAGGTTGGCAGTCGTCTGGACAACCGGGAGAACCTCTTTTTTGTCCGCATAGAGGATCGCGATACCCATATACACGTTAGCGGTTTCCGCTTTGTCTTTTTCGATGACGTTCACCTGCACTTCAGGAATCCCCATAAATCGAAGTTTCTGTTTTTGGGCTTCGTCATCTGTTCCGGGGTCAATAAAGTTAATCTGCAAATTTTTGGAAAAGGCCCGATATTCCTCAAGCATATCACGGACGGATTGACGAATCTGGGAGACACGCGGTGGCTTCCGTGAAAAATAGACATCAATTGTCACAATGTCGTCTAGCCGCTTGAGAACTTTTTTGGTCGATTGTGAAATTGTGTATCGCTTATCCGCGGTGAGGTCTGCACGAATGAAACGACGACTTGATAGGAAATTGATTAATGCGACAATGCCTAATACGACTAGAATAAAGGCGAGTGTATTGCCTCCGTATTTTAATGTTTTTGCAGCCATAGGTCTATCTCCATTTCTGAACTGTAACCATCAAGACACTCAAATAGAGGAAAAAACCGATAACAGAAAAGTAATAGATGAGATCTCGCGAATCGATAACGCCTCTCAGAATGCTGCTAAAATGGGCACCCAAACCGAGGTAGCTGAAAATTGGGACAATCCAGTTCGGCGCATTGAAAAGCACGATGTCTTCACCGATGATGAATAGCGCGAAGCACATCACAATCCCAAGGATGAAAGCGATAATCTGATTTTCCGTAATGGTGGAGGCAAACATCCCAATAGAGAGGTAAGCCGCTCCCATCAGGAGAAGCCCGATATAGCCGCCGAGGATAGGTCCCCCATCCGGTTCCCCAAGGTAGGAGACGGTAATCGGTATAGAAAGGGAGAGAAGAATGGTTACCCCAAGGAGGCTAAAGCTGGCAAGGTATTTCCCGATGACCACTTCGTGATCCTTGATAGGAAGGGTCATCAGGATTTCGACCGTGCCTATCTTTTTTTCCTCTGCCCAGAGCTTCATGGTGACCGCCGGAATGAACAGAAGGAATATCCACGGCACCCAACTGAAGAAACTTCTCATCACGGCTTGACCTACGAGGAAAAAGCCTCGAAAGAAAAACCAGGCGGCCAGTGCGAGAAAAAATGTGATAAAGATATAGGCGATAGGCGAATTAAAGTAGCCCCTAAACTCTTTCGTGAAAATTGCTGCAATGTTATTCATTTTCTTCTTGTGGTGTTACCTCCTTGAAAATCGCTACGGTTTAATTCGATAACAGGATTTTCAGACTTTGCTTCCCATTTGGCTGACAGAGGCAGCCGGTGACAAATTTGCTAGAGCGTAGGTTTTGTTTAATGGTTTATTCCTGCCCTTTTCCACTCAATAGGCCCCTTGCACTTCCGACACCTGGATGTTTTTGTGCGTTGACTCAGGCGTTGTCGTTTCCATTGTTGACCACAGCCACACTGTCCGTACCAGCGCGGGGGTGTATGTTGGACGTGGTGGCACCGTTCGGCCGTGCAGCCAATCCGTCGTGCTGCTGCTTTCCATGTTGCATCATGTCCGTGCTTCGGTCCGACTATCGCATGTGCAATCTCATGTAGGATTGTATCAACAATTTCTTTCTTAGATGCTCTCAAGCAGTACGTGAGCGAGAGCGTAATCAGCTTCTCCCTGTATTTGCATAAGCCTCCGCGTGCTGGCGCGAGATCGAATGCGAACTGCCAGCCCGTTTTGAGTCCACTTTTGACTTCATGTTCTCGAATTAAGTACTTTCCCAGCACTGTAACTTCGGTGAGCGGCATCGCTGGGTCTTGCGTGGGCTCTATCACCGTTAAGAGACCGTATGGAACTTTCCACAGCCTTCCTTGCTGCGTTGCCACCCGCGCCCACCGAGGGAGTAGGCCTTGTACGGTGCCGTGCAGCGTACTGCCTGTCTCAGTTGTAAATGATACTTTTGTACCCGGTGGATACGCCGCCCCTGCAAAATCAGGTGTCACAATTCTCATGGTCGGTGGTCTCCTAAGTTGAGGAACTGTGTATTGTGTTGAAGGTGAAACGGGAGCGGCTGGGCTTTACACGGCGGTTGGCTGAGTCGCGGATTCATTGCCGGTCAGTTGCCGGAAGACATCTTCGAGGCTAATTGCTTCTTGGCGCAATTCTGTCAAACTCCAGTGATTCTGTACTACAAAATGGAAGAGTTCTTCTGCCGTGTTTTTCCCTTTATGGGACACAATCTGATAGCCGCACCCGCCATCATCGGATTTCACCCGTTTGAAGTCTGAGATCAGGGGTAATTCTTCAAGTTTCGCTTCGATTTCTTCGCGTGGACCCAGGATGGAGATGTGAACGACCTCTTCCCCGCGCGCCCGTCCAGCTAACTCGTCTGGTGTGCCATTGGCAACAATCTGCCCATCATTGATAATCAAAATTCGGCTACAGGTCGCGGAGACTTCAGACAGGATGTGTGTACTGAAGATAACCATCTTCTCCTTGCCGATGTCTCGAATCAGATTACGAATTTCGATAATTTGGTTGGGGTCAAGCCCAGAGGTGGGCTCATCGAGCACGAGGATCGGGGGATCATGAATCAGGCTTTGTGCGAGGCCGAGGCGTTGGCGATAGCCTTTGGAGAGTTCACCGACATCCTTTTGAATCATCTTCTCAAGTCCACAGATGTCAACGACATCTTTAATACGCTGGGAGCGTTGGTTCTTGGGAATATCCCGGATTTGGGCGATAAATTTAAGGTAGTCGATAACCCCCATATCAGTATAGAGGGGTGCGCTTTCAGGCAGGTAGCCAATCCGTTTACGGACTTCAATAGACTCCTCAAAAACATCATATCCATCGACTTTCGCAGTTCCCTCGTCTGCTGAGAGGTAGCAAGTTAAGATACGCATCGTTGTGGTTTTGCCCGCTCCGTTTGGACCTAGGAAGCCTAGCACTTCTCCCGCTTTCGCATCAAAGGAGACATTATTTACCGCAACGGTTGGGCCGTACCGTTTTGTCAAATTTATCACTTCAATCATATTCGATAATCACCTCTATGCTTTTGAATTTCTAAGATTAAATAATGGCAAGACAGATATAAATAATAGCATGTCAAGCAAAAGCGCGTCAAGCAAAAATAGGGAGTAACTGTTATGTTGTACGGGACGCTGATTCGCTAGGTTCTATTGATATTGGATAGCACGTAGGTTGGGGCTCGTAACCCGTTGGGCGAGAACCCAGCCCTTATGATTGGTTCCTTATCGGCGAACTACGGACACGCCGCACGTAAATGTCAACATGCCCTAATTGGTTTATCAGTATATTGGCTTATCTAATGAGCTTCTGAACCAATGAACTCTTGGACGATGTGGAGAGGGAAGTGCACTGCAATTTCGGTAGGAAGGAGGGTGATGAGTAGGTGGTGAATCGTTTCAGGGTGCACGAAAATAGGGGACAACACCTCTCTGATCAAGGCATTGTCCCCTACAATTGCACTGTTGCGTGAATAGGGGCTTGTGTCTAGATTGCTGCGGGCCCTTTTTCGCCGGTGCGGATACGTATCGTTTCCTCAATCGGCAGGACAAAAATCTTTCCATCGCCAATTTTCCCGGTAGCAGCCGATTGTTGCACAGCGTCTATAACTTGATCTACACTCTCTTCGGCAACGACGATTTCGAGTTTTAACTTCGGTACAAATTCAATGGTGTACTCGCTTCCTCGATAAAGCTCCGTGTGCCCTCGGCTCCTCCCGAATCCCCGGACCTCAGTGACTGTCATCCCCCGGACCCCCACATTATTCAAAGCCTCTTTGACCTCTTCAAGCTTAAAGGGACGGATAATACACTCTAGCTTTTTCATGAGTTATCTCTCCTTTGTTCAAACGGTGATGCTCACAACCCCTCAACCCTGTGAATCTAGTAAGCGTAAAAACGTAGGAGCCTGATTACAGGTTGCGTTTTACGCTTAACTTTCATTGTTATCTACAACTAAAAAAGGAATCCAACCGATTAAATATCATAGTAGAGATGAAATTCGTGTGGATGCGGACGGAGGTTGATTGCATCGACTTCGTTTTCACGTTTATACTCTATCCATGTGTCAATCACGTCCTGCGTGATCACATCGCCTTCGAGCAGGTAGTCATGATCGTCCTCTAAGGCATCAAGCGCCTCAGCTAAAGAAGCTGGCGTTGACTCAATTTCTGCCAGTTCCTCCGGTTCCAGATCATACAGATCCTTATCGAGTGGATCACCGGGGTGAATCTGGTTTCGGATACCATCAAGCCCCGCCATGAGCATTGCGCTACAGGCAAGATATGCGTTACAGGATGGATCTGGTGTACGGAGTTCTAGTCGCTTCGATCTTTCGCTCTGAGAATAGACGGGAATGCGGACGCACGCACTCCGATTTCTTTGCGAGTATGCAAGATTCACCGGTGCCTCGTAACCTGGGACCAACCGCTTGTAAGAATTGGTTGTCGGTGCGATGATAGCACACAGCGACGGTAGGTGTTTAAGGAGACCGCCGGCGTAATATAATGCGGCTTCACTTAACCCGGCATAGCCCTGCGGATCATAAAAGATATTTTGCCCATCTTTCCATAAACTCTGATGGGTGTGCATACCTGACCCATTATCTTCAAACAGCGGCTTTGGCATAAAGGTCGCTGTCATGTTGTGGGCACGGGCTGTATTCTTGATGATGTACTTATACAGCGCGAGCTTATCGCCTATCCGGGTCATGGTATCAAACCGGAGATCAATCTCACCCTGCCCGCCGGTGCCAACCTCATGGTGGTGAACCTCTACATCAATCCCACAATCGATCATTTTGAGAATCATTTCAGACCGAACATCTTGCAGCGTATCCGATGGCGGAACGGGGAAATACCCTTCCTTGTAGCGAGGTTTGTACCCGAGGTTCGGTCCGTCATAGTCGCCTGTATTTGGATTCCAACTCCCTTTACCTGCGTTCCAACTCCCTTCAACGGAATCAACGGAATAGAAGCCGGAATGCTGATTTTGACCATAGCGAACATCATTGAATACAAAAAACTCAGCTTCCGGTCCCCAATAGCTGGTATCCGCGAGTCCGGTGCTTTTGAGATAGGCTTCCGCTTTTTGAGAGATATGCCGTACGTCTCGACTATAGCTTTCTAAGGTAATTGGATCCTTAATGTTACAAATAAGACTGAGTGTCGGAATCTTGCAAACCGGATCCACAATCGCTGTATCGGGATCAGGGAACAGGAGCATATCGCTTTCGTTAATCGCCTGAAAACCGCGAATACTTGAACCATCAAAACCGAGTCCATCTTCAAACAGGTCTTCCTCTAACTCTGTTGAGGGAATCGAAAAGTGGTGCCACATGCCAGGCAGATCCGTAAATTTAAAGTCAACAATTTTGACATCTTTTTCCCTTGCAAATTCTACAACTTCACTTGGTGTCATCTAAACTCTCCTTAAACAAAAATATTTGAGCCAAGCAATGATGATTAAACTAGGTAGGGTTGGCACTGCCTAGCGATCCGATTAGGAACGCATATGAGAAACCTCTCAAGGGGGAGACATCTCTGCCACTTTTCATACACCCTACTCAACGAATTATTAGAGACAATGGCATCTGAAAACAGGACACCTCCAAGATGAAGCAAGCGATATGCCAATGATTGCATCCCTGTTGAAATGAACAACCAGCGTCAAATTTCTGCACCTCGTTTTGTGCTTATTTGGTAGAGGAAATTTGGCTCTGATGGGTGGTTTGTCCCTAATTGTCTCACTATGTGAGGTGCCCCTTTAATAGAAAATAAGCGGTATGATACAACTGCCTCAATTCACTCATGCTGAATTATTGTGCATATCACTGCTAAAGTTTTTAGCAATGCAACTGTTTACTGATTCAAATCCTTCTCAAAACGGCTGGCTTCTGGTTCAACTTGTCCGGCATACTTATTCCCCGGTTTTTGACGATAGGGCACTTTTGCAGGAGAGGATAACTCTTCAAATGTAAACGCACAAATCCGCATCCCGGGGTAGAGTTTAACAGGCATACGCCCAAGATTTCCCAGTTCCAATGTAGCGGTACCGACCCAGCCTGGATCAAAGAGCCCCGCCGTACTGTGAACAATAATGCCGAGCCTACCAAGGCTGCTCCGTCCTTCAAGCCTCGCCATTACATCGTCAGCAAGTTCAAGAGTTTCGAGGGTTGCCGCAAGTACAAATTCCCCCGGCTGCATAGTAAACGCCTCACCATTGGGGACTTCCACTTTATGCATCAGTTCATTGGGGTCAATCTCTTCACAGAGATCGATATAAGGATACTTGCTGTGCTCAAACAACCGGAAGGTATTCCCTAGCCGGAAATCGATGGAACAGGAACCCAGCTGCTTGGTGAGATCTGGGGGAGGAGTGATTTTGATTTTCCCCAGTTTCTGATAACGAACAATATCTTGATCTGATAAAACCATCCGACTTCCCTTTTTATTCCTGCTCTATCTACTTTATTTGGTAGCAGTGCATTGTTTATTATATACTAAAATCATTAAAAATGTAAAGAGTTATTTCCGCGCAGCAGAAATTTAGAAAGTAAATAGAAAATTGCTAGGTTCTGTTGACATTTTGGAAAATCTCCCCAATGTAGGGGTAGGCTGCTTAATCCCGAAAATACCGGCAACCTCACGCCATAGAATACCAAACACCATCTTGGCTCAATCCGCCCGGAACATTGCGCGAGAGTCCGGGTGTTTTCAATTCACCAGACACGGTTGCACAACATACCGGGCCTTGGGGGTGCCCCTACAGAAATTTGAAGTCGCTTCAGAGCGCATCAGATTGGTTCAATTTGTCAAATGTCAACACGCCCCAGATACCGACCAGAGCGGATCTGTTTTCATCAAATCTTGGCAGTGGAGCCCCCTTTTCCTTTAGGCTTCTTAGCCCCGATTTATCGGGGGAGGGGAGGAAGATGTCTTACAGGATGCTTTACGCCGTCTCGGTCTCGACAAAGCCTATCAAGCGTTCTTTGTCGGTGTCGAAATTGGTAGCTTAGGTTACTTTGTAAATATGAGTTCTTCCGCATTCACCCCCGCATCAGAAGCAAGGTCTGTCAGCACCTTGGCGACCTCTTCCGGTTGGAATAGAGACGCCTGTGCGGCGGTAACAGCCGCTTCCGGTGATTCTCCTCCCCTTTCTGCGATTTCGGCGATTGCCCTGAGTTTCAGAGGGGTATTGAGGTTGCCGGGACAAACAACATGCACTCGAATATTCAACGGCTCAACTTGGTTCTTTAGGGTAAATCCCAAGCCTCGTACCCCGCCTTTGCTGGCACCATAGGCGACGGATGCACTGGGCCCTGTCACCCCGGCACCCGATGCAATCAGTGCCATTACCCCACCGCCGCTCTTTTCCATCAACGGAACGGCATGTTTAGTGCACAGGAAAGTCCCCCTCAAGTTGACCCTGATGACCGCATCCCATGCTTCCGCCTCAAACTGATCGATGCGCACCGCTGCGCCTAACAGGATACCAGCGCAGGTCACCAAGACATCAAGCCGCCCAAAGCTCTGTTTTACAGCTTCCACCATTGCAGCAACATCCGCCTCTTGAGAGACATCCGTCCGTACAAACTGAGCAGTGCCTCCCTCTGCTTCAATGGATTGGGCAGTTGCCCAGCCATCTTCCTCATTCAGATCGGCGATGACAACTTTAGCTCCCTCTTGTGCATACATCACCGCTGTAGCAGCACCGATGCCCGTCGCCCCACCGGTGATAACAGCAATTTTATTTTTTAATCGCATGGTCTCTCCCTACGCGGATTTGGAATACCTACAATCATTGAATATCCACTATTTTCTGCTTATTTCTTTTACCACTATCGTAATTTGAGGGTACTCAGTGCGATGAGCATCAAGATCAAGCCAATAATCCAGAAACGGAGGACGACCTTCGGCTCGGGCCAACCGAGTTGCTCAAAATGATGATGTAGCGGTGACATTCTGAACACCCGTTTTTTTCGTGTTTTATAGGAGGCAACTTGGATAATGACGGAAAGGGCTTCAGCGACGAAAATCCCTCCAACAATCACAAGCAAAATCTCTTCCTTAATTAAGATAGAAATGGTTCCAAGTGCTGCACCGAGAGCTAACGAACCTGTATCTCCCATGAAGACCTGTGCCGGATGACAATTATACCATAAAAAGCCGACACCCGCCCCAATCAATGCAGCACAGAAGATAGTCGCAGCCTCTCCGCTGGTTGGAATATGCGCGATGTCGAGATAATTGGCTAACTGTTGGTGGCTTGTAAGGTAGCCTAGTACACCAAATGTGGCTGCGACAAACAGAGTACAGCCGATGGCTAAACCGTCAAGCCCATCTGTCAGATTGACAGCGTTGGACGCACTGACAATGATGAACGCTGCAAATGGAATAAAGAATATACCGAGGTCGGGACGCAGCTGCTTAAAGAAAGGAATGATAATTGATGTTCTTTCAGTCAAACTATCTTTAGGAACAGGTCCCCATTGGTAGAGGAAGTAGGCAATGGCGAGTGCACCAAGTGTTTGTAAAAAAATCTTATGCCAACCCTTCAATCCAAGCGATTGTTGGTTGGTAATTTTCCGGTAATCATCCAGAAAACCGAGCCCACCAAACCACACAAGGCTGAAGGTGAGAACAAAAATATAGGGCTGATCCAATCGTGCCCACAGAAAAATTGAGATCAGCACAGATATGATAATAAGTACGCCGCCCATCGTCGGCGTACCCTCCTTGCTGAAATGCGTTTCGGGCCCATCATCTCGGACATGCTGACCGATTTTCAAGCGTCTCAGCTGTCGAATAACAAATGGACCTAAAATTAGGGCTATAAGTAGTGCGGTCACTGTTGCATAGATGGACCGAAAACTGATATAACGAAATACGTTCAGCGGCGAAAAAAAACCTGTTAATTGTTCAAAAAATAGATAGTAGAGCATATTGATATTAAGGTTTATCCTTTGAATTCATACGATTGGTGAAAGTTGGAAATGATGAGGGATTAAAAAGGAAAGTGCCGCTTCCTTCCACATGCCCACCAATTTTAAGCCTAATTCGGGGTGAGGTGTTAGACACCCAATTTTAGGTTTCACGCCTCAGTTCTTCCAAGACCTGCTCCAATTTTACCCCGCGTGACCCCTTGATGAGCACCGCATCACCGGGGTGAACGTATTTGATCAATTGCTGTGCTGCTTGCTTTGGCGTGTCGCAGGAGATAATTGACTTGACCTTGTTTTCTGCTCCATGAGCAATCGCGCGGCTATAGGGACCAACAGTAATCAATAGGTTGATGTTGGTTGGGAGAGCTTGTCCCGTTTCCAGGTGGAGCATGTGAGAGTATTTGCCAAGTTCAAGCATATCACCAAGGATGGCAATTCGCTTGCCAGTTATTTCAATATCGCTGAAAAATGCCAAAGCGGCCTTGAGGGACTCCGGGTTTGAGTTATAGGCGTCGTTAATGATGCATAGGTCGTTGTGTACAATCGGCTGCATCCGCATGTCGGCCGGCTGAAAACACTCTAGTCCGGTACAAATCTCTGGTGGCGTTAAGCCCGCCCAGAGACCTACGGCGGCAGCGGCAAGCGCATTGTAGATGTTGTGTTTGCCTAGACATGGCAAATGTACTCTATCAATCTCGTTCCCGCCAATCTTCAACGTAAACACAGGCTTGCCAAAACCGTCAATTTCAATCTCATCTGCAGAAATATCCGCATCAGTCTGCCAACCAAATGTGGTAGTTTGACCACACACACGGCGGGCAAGTCTCGGTGTCATTGGATCATCGGCGTTGAGGATAGCATGTTCGACATGCGTCAGCAATGCCCCCTTCTCTTCAGCGACCCCTTCAATTGAACCGAGCAATTCCAAGTGTGCCGGCCCTATGTTGGTGATCACCCCGACGGTCGGTGCCGTAATTTGCGACAGTCGCTCAATCTCTCCGGGCCAACTGGTGCCAATCTCTAACACAGCGATCTCATCTACTTCGCTGATTTGCATCAATCGCGAGGGAATGCCAATCTGATTATTATAACTTTTCTCGGATTTGAAAACGGAAAACCGTTGCGCCAACACAGAGGTTGTTATGTCTTTCGTCGTGGTCTTGCCGTTGCTGCCTGTGATAGCGATGATTGGCAGATTAAACTTGTGGCGGTGACAGTTGGCAATATCTCCCAGCGCAACCAGCGTGTCGCTTACTTGCACAATAATCGGTAGTGCAAGTCGAGGCGCATCGGCGACCTGTTTTGAAACAACCGCCCCGATGGCACCTTGCTGACACACACCCTCTAGAAAGTTATGTCCATCAAATTTTTCACCGACCAGTGCAACAAAGAGATTACCCTTTTTAAGTGTTCGCGAATCTGTCGAGACCTGCGTTATCACTGTGTTGGGATTGCCTCGGATGAGGTTGCCCTGGGTTGCCTGTAGAATTTCAGCAATTGTGAGGTTCATAGCGTAATGCGTGAAGGTGATGAGCAAATTGTGGGCAGCTGTCCTGGGCCCAATCTGCCGGGATGGGCAATAAGTTACCCTACTACCAACTTATGTCGAGTATCGCCTCTTGACGCTCTAGTTGAATAGCATTGAGTTCATTGGGACTACTTCAACTGCTCAAGAAATTCCGCTGCGACTTCCCGATCGTCGAAGTCAAATTGCACGCCATTGATTTCTTGATACGGCTCATGCCCCTTGCCCGCGATGGTGACAAGATCGCCTGCCTTTGCTAACCCAATTGCATGACCGATGGCAATCCGGCGGTCCTGAATCAGGTCGTAACTTGCGCCATGGGGTAAGCCTTGCACAATGTCGGTGATGATAGTGTCTGGCTCTTCGGTGCGTGGATTGTCAGAAGTAATCACGCTGTGATCGGCAATGGTTGCAGAGATTTTGCCCATCTTCGGACGTTTGCCACGGTCTCGGTCTCCACCGCAGCCAAAGACGCAGATTAAATTACCCTCCGTAATCTTCCGTGCAGCAGTCAGTAGGTTTTCCAAACCGTCGGGCGTATGGGCGTAGTCCACAACAACGGCAAAAGGTTGTCCCCGATCGACCAACTCAAATCGTCCCGGCACAACTGTGGATTCAAGTCCCCCTTGAATCGCCTCAAGCGAGCAGTCATGGTGGATCCCTATCCCGATCGCAGCAAGAGCGTTATATAGGTTGTAATCACCCAACAGACGCAGATTTGCAGGTATTTTTCCCTTTGGTGTATTTGCGACGAATGAGAGTCGTTTGAGTGTTGATTCGACGTTGCTGACCGACAAATCCGCCGGTTCCTCAACCCCAAAGGTAAGGTTGGGGGGATTGGTTTGATGACGGATTGAATCGGAGGCGGGATCGTCCGCGTTAAGGATTGCCAGGCCGTTATCGGGGTTGAGCTGCTGAAACAGCATCGTCTTAGCGTTCAGATATTCCTCCATTGTCTGATGGTAATCCAGATGGTCTTGTGTCAGATTGGTGAAAACCGCTGTTTCAAAAGTGAGCCCAGCCAATCGGTGTTGTGCGAGCCCTTGAGATGAGGTTTCCATGATAACATAGTCTACGCCCTCATCAGCAATATCTCGAAACAGTTTATGAAGTGTCAAAGGTTCGAGCGTCGTTATCGTGGGCGGCACAAAGACATCTGCGTAATGGGCTCCAACTGTGCCCATGAGTCCCGACCTTAGTCCGGCAGCTTTGAAAATCGAATGGGCTAAATGTGCTGTTGAGGTCTTGCCATTTGTGCCGGTGATGCCAATCAGCTTCAGTCGATCTGCCGGATTTCCGTGCCAGTTTGCCGCAATGAGCGAGAACGCGATGCGTCCGTTTGACGTTTGGATATAGGTGACACCGGGCGGCATCGGTTGCGGTTTCTCCCCGATGATCGTCGTTGCACCGTTTTGGATGGCTTGGGGCATGAAGGCGTGTCCATCAACGTTGACGCCGTCATAACAGACAAAGGCGTACCCCGGCTTCACAACTCGACTATCGCTCGCAATGCCGGTAATGTCTTTATCAAACTCTCCAATTGATGAGGAGATGTTTACCCCTTGGAGTAAGCGATGTAGGTTCACGATCTATTCCACCTTCGACCTTCACAAATGAAACCAGAAAAGACACAATTGCCTTGCAAAAGAAAAACCGTGCTTTCCGTCTTAGTCGTTTCCTTCTACTCGGTCTAACTCCTCTTTGAGCGGAGCGAGTTCTTTGCGGGCGATTTTAAGTAAGGGCCGCCTCTGACCTGCCTTCCGATCCTAATCTACAAACCAACTTTTCTAGGCTGCTAAGTCGTCCATATTGAAACCTGATTTCTGCGGGTATATCTTCGGGGCCTGTCAGGCTTTTAACTGGATTCCTAGAACCCAAGCTAATCGCCATATTCATCGCTTCTAGGCCCCAGTCAAGAGGCAATCCAATCTCCAACTCTTGATACTAGTTTTTATGTGATCATCGATTGCGTGACCATCGAAATTGTGGCTTTACAACCTCGCGTTTCAACCCAAACAGATACACCATGGGAACATCACCTTTGATTCTAATGGTGGATTTCCCATGGTCTCCCCAAAAACGTCAAAAATGGTGTCAAATCTTTTTTTGCGGCCGACTGTTGTTCTGGGGTGAGGTCGTTCTAGCGACAGAAGAAGCAAACCCTCTATCTCCTCTTTGCTGAACTCTGCCTCGAGTATTCTGCTACGGGAACGAAAATTGATAGTCGAGCCGACTTTTATCCCTTTCTCCTTTGTATTCCGAATAACTTGGACAACCTCTACGGTGACATCCGTATACAGCAGCCGAGTCGGCGCATCAACTTTCGTTTCTACTGATAACAGTTTCCCTACAACAACCAACTCTCCCCCGGCGGCTACGCTAAATCTGGCACAACCCGAACGCAACTTTCCGCTTGGTTAATGACGCCTAGTGCTAAGACCACAGCACAAATCAAACACTTCACATTTACCCTTTTCATTGGCTTACCTCCCAAAGATACATCAATCTGGACCGATATAAACCAAATAGTACCAATCAATGGAGTGCTGATTAGTTTTCCGCATCAATTGCAGTTGATTTCTGGGCAAAGAGATGCTTTTGGCTCAAATAGCGCATCACTTCACTCGCAATCTTTTGGAAAATTGGTGCGGTGACATAACTACTCAACGGAGCACCCGCCGGCTCGTCAACAACAACAATAATTGAGAGCAACGCATCCTCCGCCGGAAGAAATCCTGCAAAAGTGCCGACCACTTTGCCTTCGACGTACCCTTTCCCTCGTTCTGCTTTTTGTGCTGTACCAGTTTTGCCAGCAACAGTATATCCTTCGACACGCGCCCTTATTCCACCACCGGCTTCCGTCACACTGACAAGCATTTGTGTCATCGTTTGTGCGGTTTCTGCGGAAATCACACGACGAATTGGCTTGGGGTATGATTGTTCTAGCAAGTTTCCGTCCTTATCGATAATTTGCCGAGTGACATACGGCTGTAACAGCACACCGTTGGTAGCAATTACGTTGATGGCATTCAACACTTGGATAGGTGTCACGGAAATACCTTGTCCAAAAGGAACAGAGGCAATCGAGTAGTCATCCCATTTTCGGAAGCCCCTCAAACTACCGATGCGTTCGTAAGGTAGATCGATACCGGTTTTCTCACCGAATCCAAACCGGCGCGTGTAAGCTTCTGACTGTTCTTTGTCTAGAAGACTCGCAACCTTAAGGATACCAATATTACTGGACTTTGCGATAATCTCGCTGAGTGTTAGCCACGCATTTGGCTTAATATCGTGAATAACATGCCCATTGGACAGACGATATTCCCCCATCTCGCAATACTCACGCGAGTCCGGAGACATCAGTTTCTCGTTGAGGACAGCAGAGGCGGTGACGATTTTAAACACGGAGCCAGGTTCGTATTGCATCCAGATGGCGCGATTTCGCTTGGCTAACTCTTTGCTCTTTGAGTAGTGATTGAGATTGTAGTTCGGATAATTGGCTAATGCCAAAATCTCACCAGTTTTGGAGTGCATGACGATTGCTGTTCCCGCTTTCGCCTGCCATTTTTCGCAGCCGGCAATCAGTTCTGTTTCTGCGATATGTTGAATATATTCATCAAGCGTAAGGACAACGCTACAACCGTATTTCCCCCCGCGTTGATAAAGTTGTGGCGGACGAATGGGGCGTCTCTTACCATCAGTACTGATCTGACTCCCTTTTGGTTGTGATGTTGGCAGGTAGTCTTTTTCACCCGTACTTAGATAGGCATCGTACTGATGCTCGATTCCGTCAATACCTTTATTTTGAAAATTGGTATATCCAATAATATGGCACGCTAGTTCGTCTTTTGGGTAAGATCGCTTTTCATGGGTCCGATACCCGACCCCGTAAATGCTTTTAGTGACTTGGCGGATGGCGTTGATGCGTTCGTACTCTATATTCCGTTTCAACCAAACAAAACGCCTTTTCTTTTGCTGCAGCACCGGCAACAGTCTAGATTCCGACACATTGAGCACTGGCGCAAGTTTATGCACAACCTCATCAGACTTATCTTTCAGCGTTTTTGGATCCGCATAGACCGAAACCAGATCCTGATTGATTGCGAATACACTTCCGTGCCGATCCACAATCTTAGCGCGCTTTGTCTGAAAACCCACTTGTGTGTTACGCTGCCCCTCAGAACGCCCGCGTAGCTTCTGACTATGTACATACTGAATCAGAAACAAGCGCCCTATCAATAACCCTAAGCAGAGTTCCAAAATAACCCATACAATTGTAATCCGGGGAAAAGGTATATTTTTCATAGGCGTGTCAATGCGGCAGTGTAATTGTGTACGATATTGGTGAGGAACACTACAAGGACGGAATCACCTGCCTGAAACACGAAGCATATTACCCCTTACGTTTCACATTCATACACCACGTTGCGGGGCCTCCGCCAATAGCCTGGATGTTCCAGAGCGCATCAAAGGTTAAGGGCTTGCACAATGAAACGCATGATTCGCAAATCTTAATCGGCTTTCAGCATATAGGTTGGCTTGGAAGGTTGAACCATCTGAAGATCTTTGGCAATTTCATGAATCCGTTCAATGGAAGTGAGCCTTGTTTCCTGTATTTTGAGTCTGTTAATTTCGTTCTGGAGCTGATCCCTCCGCTGCTCAAACCCCTCACGCATTTGTAGGGCAACCTTGTGTTGGTATGACGAAAACCAGGCACTCAGAAAAAAGATACAGATATAAAGAGCAAGCGCGAGGTATGCAAAGGGATGAAATTTTGCTGACCGGGTTGGTTTCTGATATTTCATGATTATAATCGTTTCTGACTGTCCCTTTGCAAATCGTCTCGTCCAGTTTTTAAGAAACGTTCAATCTTTCGTTTTAGATTCATGGATCTTCATCGCAACCCGCAATTTTGCACTTCGAGACCGAGGATTGCGTCGAACTTCATCGGGGGTTGGAGGTATCGGACGTTTGGTCAGTATTTGAAGAGTCGGTGTATGCTGACACACACAGATAGGGGTTTTCGGTGGGCAAATACAGGCACGCGATAGGGTACGAAACCGCTCTTTGACAATTCGATCTTCAAGAGAATGGAAAGAGATGATACATAAGCGTCCACCGGGCTTCAAAGCGGAAGCGGCACAGCGTATCCCGGAATGAAGGCTTTTGAGCTCATCGTTAACATAGATTCGTAACGCTTGAAAAACCCTTGTCGCGGGATGGATGCGCCACCCCGTTGATTTGGGGGGAATTGCATCCAGAACGATTTCAGCGAGTTGACAGGTTGTTGAGATGGATTTGCGTTTTCGAGCGTAAGCAATCTGGCGCGCAATTCTTTTTGACCAACGTTCTTGACCGAATTGCGTAAAAATCGTTGCGAGCGCATCTTCTGGGTGGCGGTTCACGACGTGCGCTGCTGATAGAGACTGGCTGGTATCCATCCGCATATCTAAGGGCCCAGAGTGGGTAAAACTAAACCCTCTTGCTGGCGTATCAAGTTGCAAAGATGACACTCCCAGGTCGAGTAAAATGCCATCAATTTGGGAAATCATCGCTTCCGGTTGCGCTACACCCCGAGGCAACTGAGGCAGCCGATCCAAATGGGCAAAATTTCCACCAACGAGTGTCACCCGTTCCCTATATTCATGCAGCCTTTCCTTGGCGATAGCCAACGCCTCCGAGTCCAAATCAATCCCAAGCAGAGATCCGTTCGGCGCGGACTTCTGTAAGATGACAGCGGCATGCCCGCCTAATCCAACCGTGCCATCCACATAAAAGCCGTGATTTTTCGGTTGTAAAAATTGAAGTACTTCGTCAACTAGGACAGGTATGTGGTTCCCACTCATCTCTTTCTGAGGTATCCCGGTTTTCGTTCTACATAATCAGGCATATTCTCTTCCTTGTACTGATTTGGGGGCACTTGCTAAACAGCTTTAGACTGTTTACCCCAAATAGAGGCATTATATCACAGGCGTCTCCGATGTCAAGCGTAAAATTGAGTATAATGCGTAAGTGGATGTACTGAAAAGATTCTTCACGAATTAGAAATAGCATATGAATATCACGAGCCTTCTGTGAGGATTTGATGGAGGGGGACGTCCCACGGTTGTGGAAAAGTGTTTGTCACAATCTGCGCTTCGTAAGCCAAGCCCATCCAAACTGCCTGTGGACATTGCGGCAGGAATCGATCGTAGAAGCCGACACCGTATCCGATGCGGTAGCCCTTGCGATCGAAGGCAACACCGGGAACAAAAATTAAATCAATCTGGTCTAAAGGGAACGGAGGACAGGTTGCCCGGTTCGGTTGGTACATACCGTAGGGGTGGAGAACGAGATCTTTTTTCGGATCTATGATACGGTGTGGTGTGAAGCTTCGTTGTTTGGTATTCATCACAGGGGCAAGCACGACCTTATTCTGAACCAATAGGTAATCGAGCAAACCGCCGGTCTCCACCTCACTCCGCATGTTGAGATAGGTCAGGACCGCATCGGCTCGCTTCTTCTCGATCCAATTGATTGCGTGGTTGACAATCTGTCGGCTCAGTTCGGTCCTCACACCTGGTGGAATACTGTCCCGTTTGTGGAGAGCTTCCGCTCGAAGGTGCTCGCGTGCCTGTTTCCGGTTCATCAAAATTTTCGCAGTGGAGCCTCCGTAAATACCATACGTGTTGCGCTATAGTCCGGGTTTAGTCAGCCTGGCATGTTGTGCAACAGTATCAGGTATCTGCGGGGAGGAAACTGCCCCTCCTTTTTTTTAAGAAAACGGATTGTTTTTGTAACTGAGTTAGGACTTATGCAGTTGCCCGCTCAACGCCTTGTAGGTCTATATTAATATCTCGAAAAACACCCGGACTCCCGCGCAATGTCCCGGGCGGGTTGAGCCAGGATTGTTGCCCCATCGTGTCTGGTATTCTATAGCGCAATGTTGTAGGTATTTTCGATTTTGGAAAATCGATCGACAGAAGGCTTATGTGGGTGCATTTGGCAGTTTAGACAACCCCGATTTCAGCGAGGATAGTTTCTGCGCCACGATTACCGATTCGGTGAAGATGCGTCTCACCGTCCGATGAATCGGGCGGCGACAGTTCATCCCAAAGTAGTAGGCACGTCCCGCGGTGCCGTCTCTCCCTTCGTCCTCCCACTTGCGGCGGGATTAGAGAAATGGGAGGACGACATACGCCATATGCCGACTCCCATCGGGCGATTTAGCATCTATCGTGCCGCGGGTTGGATGGCGTTACGACACACTCACGTGCGTAACTCCTACTGAGTATTATGTAACTTGATGACTTTAGAAAAACGCTTGTTTTTCGCTCTCCTCTCAACGTGATAGGTGAAAGACGATGTTTGTCTGAAGTTTCGCCCGGAAGTTGAAACGGTTTCGTGGCGGAGGCATCGTGAATACTTCTACACGGTTGCGGTGGCCGTCGGTGGCTGGCGTGTAAAGTTACGAGCCGATGCCGCAAACTTTGTAATCCCGTAGGGCAGTCGACACGCCTCCTCCTTCAGGGCAGGGTAGCTGACTCAGTTTGTATCCCTTTCCCTTCACGCCCCCCATTCAATCTGGTCAATATGCTTGGCGAGGGTATCGCGGAAGGTTGAAGGCTTCATTTTGAGGAGTTTGGCAGCTTGCGTTTTGTTCCCATTTGCTTTTTTCATCGCCCAACCGATGAGCTCACGCTCTGTCGACCGGATAATCTCTTGGAAAGAGATCTCACTCAACGTCTCATCTAAGCAGGTATGGGTCGGCAGTCTCAACTCAAGCGGAATATCGTCAACTGTAATTTCTGCCCCGTCGCCAACCGTTACGAGCCGTTCAATCACGTTTTCCAATTCACGGACATTGCCGGGCCATGGATATGCTGTGAGCCCGTCGACAGCTTCGGGGGCAATGTGAATGGTGGAATTGGGCGAGAATAAATCTAAAAAGTGATTGATTAAAAGGGGAATATCCTCAACCCGTTCACGCAACGGCGGTAGGAAGATTGGGACAACGTTCAGTCGATAGAAAAGATCGTCTCGAAACCCTCCATTTTGGACCTTCATACGCAAATTCTTGGTTGTCGCAGCGATAATCCGCACATCCTCCATTTGTGCGCTCGAGGCCGGATTCAGTTGTTGACTTTCTAGTAACTGTAGAAGCTCAACCTGCAGCGGGACGGGAAGGGCATCAATATCTTTAAGAAAAAGCGTCCCTTTATGTGCGAACTCGTTATCGGTTTGCTTATCTCCAAAGAGATCTCGATTTAACGCTTCGGTAGACACACCGGAGCAGTTGACAATCCTAAAAGGTTGATGTCTACGTGCGTTGTTAAAATGAATCAATTTTGCTACGAGTGTTTTTCCCGTGCCATGTTCCCCGTAGATCAGCACAGTGCTCTGGGTATCGGAGATGTTTTCAAGCAGGTCAAACAGGTCTTGGATTGCCTGACTCTTTCCGATAATATGGTGGTATGGAGAGTGCCCTTTCATGGGAACTTTTAGCTGTGAACGCTGTTTGCTGTGGAGCATTTTCAGTTTATCCAACATCTGAATGAGTTCTTCGCTGGAGAAAGGTTTTTTGATATAGTTATACGCCCCAAATTTCATTGCTTCGACAGCAGTTTCGACACTCGCATAAGCGGTCATGACAATCACAATGATATGTGGCTGCTCCCTCTGGACACGCTTGAGAAATTCAATTCCGTGCATCTTCGGCAGGCGCAAATCGGTAACAAGGACGTCAAAATGTTCGTGCTGCACAAGCTGGAGCCCAATCGCTGGGGACTCAACCGCAATGGTATCGTAGTTCGCCTCGCGCAGATCATCGCGCAGTGTAATCAGTTTGATTTTTTCATCATCAACAACCAGTACTTTCAACCGTTTTCCACTCCTCTCCTTGTCGGTAATTTAACGGTGAACACAGAACCCTGCTCAATCTTGCTGTCAAATTCAATGACACCCTCATGCTGTCTGACGATGCGATTGGATACCGAAAGCCCCAACCCTGTGCCTTTCTCAGTAATCTTTGTGGTATAAAACGGATCGAAAATCCGATCTTGGACGGACTTGGGGATGCCGATTCCTGTGTCCATGACCTGAACAAAAGCCGCAGCTTTACCAAGTAGTGCATCAAATTCAATCTCTCCAGTCGTGAAAGTCAATACGCCGCCCTCGGGCATAGCCCCGATTGCGTTTAGGGCGAGATTCAGGACAACCTGTTCTAACAGATGTTTGTCCCCACGGATTAGATCTAGGTCTTTCTGGAAATGCTTCTCAATCCCGATCCCTTTTTCATCCGCACTGTATGTAATCAGACTGACGACTTCGGTGACAACCTCATTGAGGGCAACTGATGTAAGTGCTAAATCACGTTGGCGTGAGAAATTAAGAAGCTGCCCCACAGTTGTTTCAATTCGGCGGAGGGCTTCCTCCATGAGCCCCAAGTATTCTGCGGTCTGACGCTCGTTCTGCGGATCGCGCTTTATCCGAAGGATACAATTAAGTAGACCATCAAGGGGATTATTAATCTCATGCGCTACCCCTGACGCTAATTCGCCAATCGCTGCCATCTTCTCCGACTGGATCATCTGCTGTTCCATCCGTTTCCGATCTGTCACGTCGCGGCAAACCAAAACTGTGCCTAAATAATTGTCATCCCTGTCACGCACGGCGGCATAAGTATTTTCAAGGAATTTATCCTTAATCTGTAGGGTCTGCTGTTCGATTGCTGCATGTCCCTTCGATAAATCCTCCGCAATTTGTAGGAGAACGCCATCAGCCTCTGGAGATTGAATGTCTTCTGTATCAAGTCCGAACTGTTCTTTTTGAATTTGCTGTCCCACCTTGTTAAAAAGCGACACATGGTTCTTGTCATCAACAAAGATAACTCCCTCTTGCATACACTCAATGATTGAGGTGAGTTTGTTTCGCTCGAAAAGTACCGCTCCTCTCGCTTCTTCCAACTCCACCACTTTTTCCTCAAGATTATCTTTCAACTCACGGGTCTCTGCCTCACGGGCCCTCGCGGTATCCATAATTGATGTTGCCAGATAGACAGAGAAAAATAGGGTGCTAGTGAACACAAACAGCACACTTGAAATGTAAATCGGGTTTCGCCAGAGCGTTGCAGGCAAAAAATTCTGTAGATGGTAATGAGGAAGAATATGGTAATATTCAAAGAAAATGAGAGCACTTAGAAGGATTGTATTTAGTGTAGCGAGGATATAACTAACTTTTTTAGAGAGGAGTATACTCGCGATAACGAGATGAAAAATGAAGTAAAAGATAAAAGGATTTTCAACGCCTCCACTAAAGTGGATGAGTGCTGTCAAAGAGAACAAATCTAGAATAATATGCCTACCCGCGTGCCGCTGAATTGATACGAGCGGCTTTTCCGTAAGATGCTTGGGATAAATTTGCGGCTCAAAGTTGTAGAGTGTCATCAACGCCGCGATGATATACAGCGGTGTTGGATTGTCAATGATATGAAGCCCCCAACTCGCAATGCTGACAGTCAGCAAGACCCCTGTAATGGCGATCCAACGAAGCTTGACGAGCCAGCGGATCCGCTTGATAAGTTCAATTTTGAGAGGTAAATCCGTTGAATTGACTCGCATTTTGATGTGAACGGTTGATGTTTCCTAAAGAAGCATATCCATTGCTACTTCTGAAACTGAATTTCCCCATACACCTCAATCGAATCGATAATTGCCATGATCACCGCGTCAACGGGCTTGTTCTTGGTGGCATCGGTTTGACGGGCTGAACTTCCTGCCGCGGTGAGCACCAACTCACCGACCCCTGCGCCGACAGCATCAACGGCAACTGTATATCGACTGAGGAGGGTTCCATCGAGTTCGGTATCCTGCACAATCAGCAACTTACTACCGATGAGTTTTTCATCTTTTCGTGTAGCAACGACTGTTCCCACAACTTTTCCAACGGTCATGCGAAATCTTTCCCTGTTTGTTGTTAGTCCGAAAAACGCAAATCGCGTAAAACATAATGCGTTACGAAAAGATTATTGACAAAATTATCTGAGCATAGGTATAGTAAACTGAAGCTGTCAAAAAGTCAAGATTTTATTCCAAGCCTATCGAAGGTTCATGAGCTCTAGGGGGATAACTGTGTCAAATAAAGTTCGTTTAGCAATCATTGGTTGTGGTGGAATCGCAAACGCACATCTACAGGGCTATCAAGCACTAGCGGAAAAAGGGGTTGACACCTTTTCAATTGAAGCAACGTGCGATGTGCACAGGGAAGCAGCGCAGGATTACGCAGAACGGGTTGCAGAATTACAGGGAACGATGCCCCGCGTTTACGATGACGTTGAGGAAATGCTAAAAGCAGAGGATTTGAGCGGGGCGGATATCTGTACGTCGCACGCCTATCATCACATTTCCGCCATCCCTTGCCTTGAATCTGGCGTTGATATCATGACCGAGAAGCCGTTTGGGGTAACGATCAAAGCAAGCCAGAACATGATTGAAGTTGCGGAGAAGCATGGACGCCTCACCGCTACGGCAGAGAACTGTCGCAGGGCACCCGGACAACGAACTGTCAGATGGGCACTCAACGAAGGAAACATTGTCGGTGCGCCCCGGCTGTTCTTCGCACAATCTGCGGTTTGGAACGATCCGGCGAATATCGGGGATTGGCATTGGCGATTAGGAAAAGAGTTTAGCGGCGGCGGCATGGTGATGGACAGCGGTGCACACATGATGGACACCATTCGCTACTTCTTCGGCGATGTCGAAAAGGTTTACGCCGAAGTCCGTCAGATTGATGGACGCTTCGCCAATCATGCTAAGGAGGGAAGGGTCCCCACTTGCCATGAGGATACTTGGGTAGCAATCATCACCTTCAAGAGTGGTGTTGTTGGAACATGGAGTTGGACAGTCGCTGCACCGTGCGCTAATCATCTGAATGTCGCTTTCTACGGTGCCGAAGGTGTCATCCGCGATAACGGCGATGTCTTTCATCCGTTTACAGCTAAGGATCGAGGGGAGGCGGAGAGACTTGATGGGACAAAATACAGCATGGAAGAACTCCGTAAAATGTACCTTGAAACATTAAGCGATGACGAGAAAGCGCGACTTTTCCCGTATGGGATTGAGGACGGTTTCGCGTTGGAGATCTACGACTTTATCGATGCAATCAGGAATCGGCGTCCACCCGAAGTAGATGGTTGGACAGGCTTGCAAGCCAAAGCCATCTCAATCGCGATCTATGAGTCAGGATATTCTGGCGAAGTGGTAGCTATTGCTGATGTGCTTGATGGGAAGGTCAACGGATACCAGCAAGAGATTGATGAACATTGGGGGCTTTAAGCGAAAAGCGGTAAGCCCATCTGCTGATGGTTCACCTCGTTGAGTGCACAACTCCACACCTAAAGGGACAGTGAAGAATCCAAACCCTTTAGGTGTGGGAGTACGCCAAAGATTTAAGCGTGGATTTACCGATCCAAAGTCGAGCACTGATTGCGGATGTAGCCAGGTTATGCCCCCGCCTCTATTATCTAAGAAAGGCATCCAATCTGTGAAGATCCGTATTTTTCAAGTCAGCATTCGCCTTGTATTGATAATAATTTTTGAGAACTTTGCCAACATACCGTTCCGCTGAACGAGTGAGTTTCTTGTTTTTCCGAACGTTTCCTGGTCCCACATTATAGGCGGCAAGTGAGAGACTGTAATTCCCATTATACCTTTTAAGCATATCGTGCAAATATTTGACTCCTGCGTCTAGGTTTTTAACCGGGTGGAAGCGTTCATCAACGCTGGGATTTGGTGTCGGCTTTCTTGCGTTCTGATAGGGGGGAACCTTGAGCCCGAGTCCCCGTGCTGTCGGTGGCATCAGTTGCGTCAACCCAGCGGCACCACTGGGGGAGATTGCTTTGGGATTGAAGGTTGACTCCCTTTTGACCAGAGCGAGGATGAGATCAACATCGACACCGTACCGCTCCGCAATCTGTATAGTTGGAGATTTTGCATCTTTCGCATCGTCGGTAATTCGCTTCGTATCACCGGTGGCCCGCTCGGGAGGCTTTTTCGTTTGGGTTTTCTCCTCCTTCTTGATGGAAGTTTCCCCCTTCTTCACAGGGGTTTCTCCTTTTTTTACGGAGGCTTTCCATTTCTTTCTTGAAGCCTCCTTTCTCGCCGCGGGAGTTCCTTTTTTACTCACAGAAGCCAAGGCTGTCTGACCAAATAAATCAAATGTCAAACCAACAGCGAGAAGATGTTTATATGCCACATCTGGCTGGTTTAAGTAGGCGTAATGGAGATGTTTACCATGGATATTGACAGAAAACCCCGAACTCCAACCTGGCTCTGGCTGGAGTCCTATGAGGTCAATTGCAGTACCTAACCGAAGTGCCAGTCCATACGCGCCAACTTCAGCACCCACTCTGAGCTGCCACAACGTTGTATCCAACACACTGCTAAGCTGAAGCGGTTGAGCCGGTTTCCATGCTGCTCCAACGGCAAATGTCTGATCGAACTGTTCCAGGGTCCTTCCAGCTCGGTCTAGAATGGTGACTCCAGATATATCTATTAACCTTGCCCCTAGGATTAAATGCGGAGGCAGCTTAACAATCGCACCGAAATCGTAACTTGGCTTCCATTGGCTGCCGGGGTTAGCCGCACGATTGTATCCAAAATTCCCACCAAGCTGCAATCGGCTGCCGATTGATCTGGCATAAGACAGGAGAACTTGATTATAACCTCTCTCGAATGTTCCGACTGGATTGTTCGGATGGTCATGAAAGAACCGGTCTTCACCATTCAGATCTAAAGCACTGAAGCCAAGCGTTCCTACGTAGTGGATCGGATATCCCACTGAAACTGCGCCTTGGGATAGGTCGTAAACCAAACTGCCGTGCTCAAGGCTTGCAAGTCCCGCCGGATTCCAGAGGGCTCCCGTTGAATACTCGGGACTGCTGATAAACGCCCCGCTCATACCAAGGGGCCTAGCACCAATCACCGGGCGAAAGGAAGCCGAGGCGATGGAGATGTACAGCAGCCAGAGCACTACGGTCCCGACGCAGAATTGACGCCAACGGCTACGATGTCCGTATTCGGTTGGTAGGAGGTGCCCTTTTTCCTTTTTATTAGATTTCATGCAAGTAGGGATATGTCGCATTGCCATTCCTCACTAATGGGTTGATTAAGCAGCTGATTGTGTAATATCAGCTTCAAATTGGTGTAAAAATTTCGTTGTGATAAGGCAGGAGCATCAGTTGTCAATTGGTAACGGTGAGCAGTATGGTTTTGGTTGATGTTAGGACTTCAGTATCTGTATCAACCCCTGATGCTTCGACCGAGACTACTTGGCTAATCGCTGTAACAACAAGCTGGAGCACTTCAACTTTGACTCCGCCCGTGTCTGGAATTTCTGGGGCAGCCCAAATCGCCTTATTTTGACCCAGAGTGGTCAGTGTGCCGTAACCGGTTGTGTTAATCCAATTAAAGATGATGTTTCCACGAAGCTCGTCAACAGTTACTGTCATGTTGACTGTCTCACCAGCTTGGACAGTATCTTTGCTCACATTGACATTGACGTTAAGCGATTGGTCCTCTGGTTCTACCTGTGTGAGTGTGTTGCCGGTTTCCTCCGATTCCCGAAGTGGGTTTTCAACGCTACTTCCTCCACAACCAAGTAAGCATAGGGCAACAGCAAGTAAAACCACGTGCGAAAGAACTAGTGATACACGTAAGATTTTAGTCATCGTTCTTATCCTTTAAGATGAAATTTTGGGTGTATTCAGCCCCCGATGAACGCTGAAGTTATTTGGGTAACAAAAAACGCATGGACGATTACAGAGTTTCAATGAATCGGTGATAGCAATTCAATCCAAAATGATGATTAAAGTTTGGGATACTTGGGAACGTTTTTATAGAGTTTCCAACTCTCAGAGTAAATCTTCCAGAGGCCGTCGGCGGGATCTACCATAAAAACTAACTCCTTCTTGCCGAAATCTGAGTAAACGGGTTGACTTCCAGAAGCGCGAATGCCGACAAATTCTTGGAAGAAATTGACCTCCGCTACTGCGTTGTCTCCGTTGATCTGCAAATGAAAGATATCTACTTTGATTTTGCTATACTGCGTATTGAGAGCTTCCATTTTTTCTCGCAACTGCTTTTTGTTTAACCGGGTCGGATATTCTTGTCCTTTGTTAATGGTGCTCCTTATTATCTCAGCCTCCTCTGCATACTTCGACATATAGGTTTTGAGATTCTTTTCTTGCCAAGCCTGCTGCCATTCCCCCAAAACTTGACTCAATTTAAGCTGAGTATCGAGCGGTGCCTCACCATCAATAGGCGAGGATTTTTCTGATGCAGCGGTTCGAGACGTTGCAATGTTACTAGATGAAACCGGAGCTTTAGGGGAGGGCAACGGAGAGCTTTCAGGCGTTGGATTGGCAGATTGAGCAAGAATTTCTTGATCTTGAACGAGATACTCCTCAGTGGTTTCGGGATATTCCAACTCATCATGAATTCTATCGTCTATCAGTTTCCAGCGTTGCAAGAGTCCCTTCTTTTCAACAGTTAAATCCCGATAGATTATAACTAAAACCTTTCCATTTTGGTAGAGTGTGACAGGGATGCGTTCAATCCGCTGTCGATTCGTGTCCCTGAGATCTTTTCGAGGAAGAGGCCCAGCTATATCTACTTTAATCTTTTCTCTGCTGAAGAGTTTTAATGCACGTTCGTACTGATTCTGGTTTTTGGTTCGTGCGGTCGAATCCCATAGCTGCTGATATAGCATCGGTTGCTTTGATTCAACAGCCTGCTTCCATTGTTGGAGGAATACCTCAATCGTCCCAACCTTTTCAAAAATTTGTATTCCAAACACCATTGCTAAGAGGATGATGGCCGCTCCGATAATACCGATCGCAGCAAAACGGGTGTTGGGATTCTGAAACGTGGTAACAAATTCAGTTTTCCCGAATTGCGTCATTCGTTTGACGGAACGCCCTGATTGCATCAATCTGCCCTCCTAATTAAAAGCTGTGCTATACCTTGGAACAGCCTCGTAAATCCGCCAGCTTTCACGGACTATTTTCCACTCAGCTCCAACTTGACGCGCCCATACTTCCCGCGTCCACAAATCATGCAGGGCAGGCCCCTCTCCACTCGCTACATCTCGTGAAAGGCGGCTAAATCGATAGGTAGCAATAACACTCTCCCCGTCTGCATCGAACTTGGAATCCGTTTCTTTCCACCCGGCATTCACCATCTCTTTCAGCGCATTGGCCATTTGCGTACGGTTAAGATGAGTTCGCTCTTCGTTGCTGGAGCGAATAATGGTTTGGTCTAGTGCTGCGCCTTGGATATACCCACTCAGGTGTCGGTGCATATCTTTTGCTGCCCATGCGAGTGCCCAACCGTTGATCACTGTTCGACCGCTAGCAATCTGTTTGGTGGTCAGCGAGGTAATGTTGGTCCGAGCCGGTTGTTTTCTGGGCTGTTGCTGAACATAAGCCTTTGCTTCCTGTTTTTTTCGGGCTAGCGTATCTTCCTGTCGTTTTAGCACATTGGGCTGATCCGGTTGTTTAATGTCTCTTGAATACCTTTGGGTCTGCGCCGCTGTCTTTATTCGCGCTTCTACAGGCTCCTTGCGAGTTGTCTCCATTAACGATTGGGCATCTGCCAGTTCACGACGTAATTGATGAACTTGACACTCATGTTCCTCGACTCGATTCTGCGCTTGGAGAAGTAGTGTTTGGGCCGCAGCCAATTTTGACTGAAGGTCCTTATGCTCAGTTTTGGCTTTATCATAATTGTGCAATGTCTCTTGGTGCGCTTGTTCAATCTCTCGGAGCTTCTGGGCCATGTCAGCTTGCAGCTGATTCTTTTCTATATCCAATTGCCGGATATCGGTTCGAGATTTTTCGAGTGCCCCATCTGCTGTTTGCAAATTTGCTTGAAGTGCAACGATATCCGCTTCCTTTCGTTTGATGATAGCATTTAATCCATTCCCCTGCGATTTATACATCGCCTCTTGTTCAGCAATTTGTGCTTGAGTCAAGGCATTATATGCTAGGTGCATTGCTCCGCGTCCATCCTTTACCTCCACAGCTTCCTTCGCGCCTGCGAGGGCATTTTCCGCCTGCTGCAAAGTGTCTAAAGCAAGGGCCTGTGCGTTTGCAAGACGTGCCTGTTCGATTGACGTTTCAGATTGTGCGATAACGGCATTGACGTTTTCCAATTGAATTTTCCCAAGGGAGCCGCTACAGGCAAAGAGGAGCACCGGCAGAAGGCAGATCCATATATGATGAATCCAATTTTTCTTCCAAATTATAGACAATCCCTGTTCTCCCATGCTTCGATCTTCAAGCGATTTCATTTTTTCCAACTCCTGAGTGAGGTTACTGATTTAGCTTAATCTTTCCCATCGGCGGCCAATCCCTAATTCAAAGCTCTTTTTCGCTTTTCAGTGACAACCGGATAAGGCTTCAGTACATAGGTTCTGTTGACATTTATGTGAGGCGTGTCCGTCATTTGCTGATAAACATTTCATCTTAGGGGCTCGGTTCCCTCGCCCAACAGGTTGGTGTTCCGTCTATAAGTTGTCTCTAGTAGGTGTCGAGTATGGAAACTTGACTTACAAATATCGATCTATCAGGACTGAGACCAATCCCCGTAGGTCGGGTGTCTTGCCCGACCTCATGCCAATTCATAGGTTAGGCGAAGAAGCTCAACCTATGAATTGTTGACATTAAAGATTTCTAAGGAGATAGCAAAATGTCAACACGTCCTAGCTAATAAAAACGGACAAAGCGGGTGAAAAGTTGCAACCTGAATAGGGCATCGCCTAGCATAAAACGTGAGTGCTGCCGATTTGTTTCCTTTTTTTAAGTTACTACTATCTCAGTCTAGCGTCACAAAAATGCTCTTCCGAGGTTGGGCGTTGACTGCTCGGCTGCGATGCCCCTTACCGGTAGTATCCTCTGCCAAAAGGATATCCCCCGGGCGGAATCGTCGTATCGTGCCATCCCCTACCTCAATGTCAACCGCACCGCTTAATGTGATGACGTATTGCCTTTGTGGAACGGTATGCCAATCATAGTCGTAGTCGGGCCCAGTTTCTCGAAAAATGATGCCAGTCACCTCCTGAAGCTGTGACATCCTGCCTATGTCACCACTATCTTCAAGCGGAATCTCTATATCCTCAAAGTGAGACTCGCCATCGGAGCCACTATACAGACGGGTTATTCTCATTATTATTCTCAAACCTCCTGTACTAGATTATTGTATTGTCAACTTTGAAAAGTTGAATTTAACCAAAGAATGCTACGACTGCTTGGCAAATGCAGGCCTTTCCTCGATTACCCGCTTTGCCTTAAACGCTGTGCGTTCCAAAGTCCCTTGACGGACAAATTCTACCTCTGGTCGGAAACCCAACGTTTCTCGGAGGGCGTCTACGGTCTTTTGCTGAAGCATTAATACCTGCTCCTGAGGTATTTCCTCCTGTTCCAACTCAACCGAAATGGTGCAGATGTCCCGATGCGTTGAGGTATCGTGTGTCAACCGAATACGGTATTCGGGACTCAGTTCCTCAAATGAGCGCACTACCTGCTCTACCCGCATCGGATAAAAGTTGACACCCATAAAAACAATCATATCGTCTGCCCTGCCTAAGATGCCTTCAGGAGAGCGGGCATGGGTGCGTCCACACGAACATGGTGATCGGTCAAGCCGCACGAGGTCATTTGTCCAGTACCGGATCATCGGCGTGGCACTCCGCTCAAGATGTGTGATGACCAGAATACCCACCTCCCCTTCCGGAACAGGTTCTTTCGTTTCAGGATTAATCACCTCGATTAAATGGAGATCCTCGCTCCAGTGCAGTCCTGCTTTGTGAGTGCATTCGCTGGCAAAAGTAGGGCCAATTTCAGCGAGCCCATAGTAGTCGTAGGCATCAATGCCGAGACCTCTCTCGATGGCTCTGCGTGTTGCCGGCACCTCCGTGCCCGGCTCCCCACCAAAGCAGCCAATTCGGAGGTTGACATCCGATGTGTTGTAGTCATGTGTTTTCAGTTGTTCGGCGAGATAGATGGCATAAGAAGGGGTAGCGATGAGGACGGTGCTCTTGAGACGCACCATATAATCGATTTGTCTTTCGGTCAACGCCGCACCGATTGGAATGACTAGGCAACCGATTTTTGTGCCGGCGTAGTGCACAGCCAATCCTGCCACCCAGAGTCCATACGCAAAAGCGTTCTGCAAGATATCTCCCGGGCGGACACCGATACTCCAGAGCGTCCTTGCCGTCACTTCCGTGATGTACTGCACGTCAGTCGCGCTCCAAATTGTGTTGACAGGCGTGCCCGTCGTTCCCGTGCTTGGGTGGACTTCCCGGAACTCAGTCTCCGGTGCAACGGTAAATCTTCCCAGAAACGGGTATTGCGCCTGCTCCTTGCGCAGCTCCTCCTTGTGGACGAAGGGAAACTTGCGGATATCATCTAGGGTTTTGACATTTGCCGGCGATACCCCTCTTGCATCGAAGCGTTCTCGGTAGAATTCGCTCTGATGATAGCATCGGTCAACCTGCCATTTGAGTTTTGAAAGTTGTAAGGCCTCCAAGCCGCTCCTTGATATGGTTTCGATTTTAGGGTCGTAAAAAATTGGGATATCGCTTTTCATCTTTTCCTCCATAACACAGTTCTCCTCAAATCGTTGCGACGCTTTGCAACCTCTGTATAACCTTAGCTGTGAACGATATGATTTGGAGTTCTAAGTGTTTAATTATAGCAAAGCATCAAGCGAGTTCTCAAGCGAAAAGGCACTTGACTTTGCCTGTCTTGAGTGCAATAATTGTCCCAGAATTTCCACAATTGAAAGCTGATGAAGGTTCATCGGTAGCTGTCCACAGCCCTTGGTGGATACGAAACAGAGCAAAGGATTTACTCAACTCGGACGCAATGCCGCGCACCGATTTGTTCCATACGATAGGAGTTTACACTATGAAAATTACCGACATTGAGATTATCCCGATTTACCCGCGTATCGCTGAACGCAATACGGATTACAAAGCCCGATTCTCCGCCATCAACCATCGCACAATCTTCAAAGTGCACACAGACAACGGCTTAGTTGGTTACGGCGACTATCGTTGTTCAGCACCTGATCGGTCAAGTGTGGAACCACTCATTGGTTGCAATCCATTTGATTTTATCAATAACAATTTGAATATAGGGTTGTGTGGTGCACTCTACGATGTGATGGGCAAACATTTAGAAATTCCTGTCTACAAGCTAATGGGACAAAAAGTGAGAGATGCAATTTCGGTTGCTGCGTGGACGAGACCCGCAGCACCGGAAGCGTTCCGTGACGAAATCCGTCGCGCAGTAGATCAGGGATATATGACCTTTAAGATGCACACATGTGAATATTATGATGTGATGGAGCAAACACGGCTAGCAGAGGAAGTCGTGCCGGAAGGATTTAAGATTCACTACGACTTCAACAGCAATCGCAGCTTAGCAGCGGTCCTACCTATCGTGCGTGAATTGGAGAATCACCCCGTCGTTGGATACATTGAGGATCCGATTGTGCGAAACGATATAGACGGTTGGCGGCGGTTACGGGAGCAGAGCCGTCTCCCAATTATCATGCATGTTCCGCAACTCGGGGGTGTACAAGAAATCATCCACGGACTTGCAGACGCCTACATGGTGGGGGAAAGTGGTATCGGTGATAGCCTGATACGCGGTTTCGCATGTGGAAAGGCAAACGTTCAAGTGATTATACAGCTGACAGGTGGTACACTCACTAAGGCATTGGCACTACACATGGGTGCCGTTTTGCCCACGATGACAGGGCATTCGGTAAACCTCGACGACCAGTATGAAGAAGACATAACCGCGGAACGGATTCCGGTCATCGAAGGATTCTCACCCGTTCCAGAGGGTCCCGGCTTAGGAATTGAGGTAGACGAAGATGCGCTAGCACGGGTGGCGGCAAATCCACCGACAGAGGTTCCTAAACATGTCGGCGTACTGCACATGCCGGGTGGTCATAAGATCTATACGCCATCCTTCGCTCCGGTAAGCCGACTGACAGGGCGAGAGGAAGGGACTATCCGGGGCCTCAAGCAGGAACTTTGGGACGACGATGGTTCCGAGGAATTTGCCAGAATCTATGACCGGGTGCAGCAGGAAGGATCATTTGTAGAGTAATCCAAGTTGCTAGTGGTAGGCATACCCCGTATGCCGTAACCTGTACACATACCATAGGTCGGGCATCTTGCTCGACCGGTTTGGGGTGTCTCCTACTACTAGCAACTTGCGTTAAAATCTGGTAACGTTAATTTAACGGACTGGAGGTTGAGGCTTTCGCCTCGAACTCTAGAACTATTATCGGTGCCCATAATGGCTTTGTGGAGACGCATAGATACTACTAAAGTCTACTTACCGGACCTCATTTGAGGGTTACTTTTCTAACCTACCTACAACTTCAAAGCGTTCTGACTCGGTGGGTTTCGACCACAATACTGATGCGCCATCCATCACAGCTGCCCGTTCCGGAGAAGCGCGCCAAGCGTCGTAGATCTCGTTACTCTCCCAAGTCACCAACGAGGTTATTTTTGTTGGGTCGGTGGTGGAGACAAGCGTCACTCGACTAATAAATCCGGGGGCTTTGCTCTGTGCTAGTCCATTGCGATCTAGGAGTTCGCGAGCCTCATCAAACTGTTCCTCATTTGCCCAATGGTGAGTTAACACACCAATCATCATTTCCTCCGTTATATTTTTAAGTGAATCAGTTGATTTATTCATACTGTTCGGCGTAACGATGGCTCCGCCATAACGTGGCGTTCCATCCCAACCTGAGTATTAGCGAGATTAAGTCTATTTGTTCAGTACCGTAATTTGCGATATAGAATCGGTTCAGATAATTACAGATGTCATATCATCTCGTGTTCAATAACCGCCAGACTGCCGCTACGATTAACATCAACGAAAAGGCAAGCCCAATTGTGCTCACAGCTGCAATCCCTAATTCTGCAAACACCGCCCCTGTTCCCATACTACCTGTGCCCGCTGCCAGAGCTACCATCATCTCATTAGCACCCTGTGCCCGCCCTCGTTCAAAGGGCAAAAGGCCACTGAAAAACAGTGCCGATCCCGCGATAAAACAGAAATTCCAGCCCAAACCCAGTAGGAATAGAGTAGAGGCAAGCATAGGGACCCGATTGGAAATTGGGGTTAGCGCAGCGGAAACACCCAGTATCAATGCACCGATGAACACTATCTTTACTTGACCGAAACGTTCAGTCAGGCGGCTCGTTAGGCTCGAAAGCCCGTACATCCCCAGTGTATGCGCCATTATCACCCACGAAATCGCCTGTGCTCCATGGGCGTGATGATTCATGTGCAGCGGTGTAATTACCATAATTAACGTCATAACAAACTGGCCGATTATCATCGCCGCCACACCAAGCCTTACTGTCCTGTCGACAAAGATTTGGCGCAACTTGCGCCCGGTGTTTTTCTTCTCCACCCCATTCGAGTCTCTCGCGAGCGTCCTCCCAACCTTCATGGGATCTGGATATAGTAGGAAAAGGGTCAGCATCAGAGCCAGAGCAGCAAGTACTACCGATATCAGGTAAGGTCCAGCGTGGACGTGCAAGCCGAAGTACGCCGCTAACGATGTCGAAGGAGATACCAGTAGCGGCCCCCCTACAGCCCCTATAGTCCCAGCAAATACAATAAGACCAATCACGCTCGCCCGCCTAACCGGGGGATAGGCCTCAGCTGCAATAAACCGTGCTTGTTCACTCACCCCACGTCCCATGCCGATTAGCAGCACGCCGGCGCAAAGCCATGGGAACGACTCCCACCTGCTAATTGATAGCACGCTGAGTGCTGACCCGACTGTAGCAAATAGATAACCCAACGATAGCCCCGGCCGCCGTCCGATGTGATCCATAAGCCAGCCCACGGGGTAGGCGGCAACAGCTCGTCCCAACATCATCATTGTGGGTGGCACTCCTGCGGCACGGTCGGCCCCACTCAAGTGTGCAGAAATAATTGGCAAGAGTGTAAACGACAAAATCGTTGATGCGCTGAACAAACTCTGCGAGATGAACAACGTTGCCGTTACCCGCTGCTGCACCGAGCGGGGAATTATTGACGTAGACATAGACCCTTTCGCTAAGAACCGAAATTGGGGCAATTCAGCCCATATTACACCTTAGGTATTATGTACTTGAACTTCAGTCGCTGACATCCATCTGTATCTCCAACGTTAAATTATATCTTATCACGTCCTAAGATGCAGGGTCAATTTTAAAGTAGTACTACAAATTTCCTATGGATAAAAAAATCAGATCATTCTGATCAAGTGGTGCCAATTCCATTGACAACCGTTTGTAGAATAATTATAATGACTATTATCCTTTATAGTACTCCTGTCATCAGGCGTATACTCTGATGATAGGGGTGGGAGTTGCTCTGATAAATCAGGATTTACCTCCGCTCATCCCAAGCGGTTTCTATTTTTGGACGCGGCACGTTGCTAGGCCCATGTAGTGGATTAGTGTAGAGAGGAATGCAGCGCGCCGTGACATTATTCAAAAGGATTCAAAAATGCCCAGAGAACTCATTGCTATTGCGCCCCGGACACCTGTGCTTCGTGAATACGAGGAACCGTCACTCAATCCCGGTGAAGTGCGACTGCGAAGTATCTTTTCTGCGCCCAAACATGGATCAGAGCTTCGCGGCTATCGTGCTGAAACGAAAGACCATATCTCCCCTTTTGAGTGGGAACGCCGGATGCATATCGGAGAAGGGGGCACCCCGAAATTCCCGATACGGTTAGGTAACATGACGGTTGGCGAAGTGATTGAAATTGGTGAAGGTGCGACATGCTTTCAGGTAGGGGATCGTGTTTTCGGACATCTGCCCATCCGTGAAACACACACTGTCCACGAAGAACGTTTAGAAGCGGTGCCGGATCGGATGTCCCCCGAAGCTATCGTGTATTCGGATCCGGCGGGTGTTGCACTCAGTCCAGTGCGGGATAGCAAAATCGGTCTCGGTGACCGTGTGGCGGTGTTTGGACTTGGGGCGATTGGGCAGATGGCGGTGCAGATTGCACGACTCCAAGGGGCGCGGTGGATTGCTGCAACGGATCCGATTCTTGTTCGTCGTGAGCTTGCCAAGCGGCACGGTGCAGATATAGTTATCGATCCAACTACTGAAGACGCTGGCCTGGTCATCAAAGATTTGACAGACAAGATTGGCGTTGATGTCTCCCTAGAAACAAGTGGTATTTATGCTGCACTGAACGATGCCTTGCGCGCCACAGGCTACATGGGAACGATTGTGTCTTCGGCATATTACACAGGGGATGCCCGCGCATTAAGCCTTGAAGGGGAGTGGCACCGGAATCGATTGACGATGATTTCGACCCGTGATGTGAGCCAACCTATCCCTGGCCATCCATTATGGGACACACACCGACTGCATACGGAGGCCTTCGCACTATTGCGGGAAGAGCGACTTTCGGTGGAAAGTTTAGTCTATCCGATTGTCCCATTCAGTGAATCGGCTACAGCCTATCGGGACATTGATGAAGCACCGGAGAAGAGTATCAAGTTAGGTGTAGTTTACGAGGAATGAAACGTAAAACGTGAAGAATATAGTGCCTTGTTGGAAAAGGATGCCGCTAAGGAGATAGCAAAATGTCCGAGCGTAAAAAGATTGCAGCAATCATTACCGAGTACCGTCCGGGGTCCCACGCTGATGTAATTGTCACCAAGTTCCTGAAAGGGCTCCCGACAGACGATGGATTGATTCAACCGCGCATCGAAATTGCGTCAATGTATATCGATCAGTTTCCCGAAAATGATTTGAGTCGAGGATTTGCCGCAGCATATAATGTGCCAATCTATCCGAGTATCGCTAAGGCGTTGACGCTCGGTGGAAGTGAGCTCGCTGTCGATGGTGTCCTCCTGATCGGGGAGCACGGCGACTACGCTTGGAACGAGAAAGACCAGCAACTCTATCCGCGCAGATACTTCATGGAGCAGATTTGCGGCGTTTTTTCGACAAGTGCGGGAGGTGTCCCTGTTTTTAATGATAAACACCTTTCCTATAACTGGTACGATGCTAAATGGATGGTTGACCGTGCGGCGCAGCTCGGTGCACCGTTCATGGCAGGTTCATCCCTGCCTTTCGCTTATCGCAATCCATGGTTGGAACATCCGTTGGAAACCCCAATCACGGAAGCGGTTTCAATCGGCTATTCAGGTTTGGACATCTACGGCTTTCATACACTGGAAACGCTCCAATGTATGGTCGAGCGGCGTGTCGGCGGTGAAACTGGTGTCACTGCGGTGACCTGCCTGGAGGGTGATGCGGTGTGGGAGTCAGGAAAAGCCGGGGCGTGGTGGCGCGAACTGGCGGAGGCTGCTTGCGCGCCAATAGAGAATAAACCGTCTGGCTCTATGGAAGAGCACTGTAAAAATCCTGCGCTTTTTCTTCTAGAATATCGGGATGGGTTCCGCGGAGCAGCCTTGATGCTGAACGGCTATGTAACTGACTTGGCTTACGCAGCGAGGATTGACAGCAATATCTACGGATCGGAATTCTATTTACATGGAGATCCGCACCCACACTTCAGCTACCTCAGTTTAAATATCGAAGAGATGTTTGTCACCGGGGTGCCGACCTACCCAATCGAACGGACATTGCTCACATCGGGTGTATTGGAAGCCGCTTTGGATTCACGCTATCAAGGTTATGTTCGCCTCGAAACGCCACACCTTGATATCGCATACCACTCCTATGATTCGATTCCTTGGCGTCCAACAGGAGCCCGCCCTATCGGTGCATCGCTGCAACCGTTACCGGCATAACAATCAATAGCGAACAATCTCTCGCACTTGCAATGCAACGCAGTGCATTTTCCGCGTGGGCACCCCCAATTATTTCCGCCGCCCGTTTACGAATTGCTGGTGTTGTGTTCCCACTTACTAAGATTTCACTTGTGCGATGTGCATTAGAAGCGTACCGATCGATATTTTTTTCGGGGTGATATCTGATAAAAGAAAAATCTCCTTGTACCATGTAAAGTGAAAATTCTGAAATTGATGCCAGAACTGCTCAATTTCATAGAAACGGAGAAAAGCCAGCGATTGTGTCCAACAATCCACTTGCGTTTTCGCGTCTGCAAGCGACACATCTGCGGTATTGCTTGCCCAAGCTGGCGCGTCTGTTGTGGATATGCCAGTTGCAGGGCGATGGAAATCATCTCAAAGCCTGCCCATTATGCACGCGTTGAATTGGCAGAGCAATGCGCGATTGCACGGTTCAAATACAGAAAATGAAACTTTCGGTATTGTAATCACAGAGGGATTTGATATAGTAATCTGAGCTACAAGGAGCCCAGTTTTTTACTATGCCTCGACACAAGTGTGGCAAATTACGAAGCTATTGAAATGGCACAGGAATCGTCCCCCCGTGCCACGGGAAGGCGTAGCTTGGATCATTCACAAAGCGACACATACCGACCTCCAGCCGAACGGATGTCGAAGGCGGAAGTTCGACTGCGAAATACTTCGCATTGACCGAGATTTCTTTTTTTCTATATTCCCGTTCCGACCGTAGCCATAAATAGGGGTTTTGATGTAAATCCTCTTGACTCATCTCTCGGTATTTGAGCCCAGTAAACTGGTGTTCTCCGAAAGCACCCGCCTGCACAATGGCGTTTCGGGTTTCAGTGTTGCTGAGGTTCACCAGTTGGATTCCGACCGCATCTGACGCCAACTTATCGACGAGGGCAGCAACATCTCGCGGTAAGCCGGGACGAGTGTTGTCCCGGTCAAAGTAGCGCACAGTTGCTCGGAGGAGCCCACCATTATAAACCGACTGCGGTGCACCCATCGTGACCTGTGTCAAGCCCTTCGTGAAAACGGGATTTGGCGGGAAGTAGTTCGTTGTAATAATTTCCTCGACGGTGCGATTATCAAGACGCATCTTGTCGAAAGCTTCCAGTGCCCATTGGTACTCCGCGCTCAGAATCTTCTCGGGCCACTCTGGATTCACCCCATCGTAGTATTGAAAGCGGGCAAATTCTGTTTCACCCCCGTTCTTCTCGCCTCCCCTGTCTCCAATTTCATTCCAATCACGCTCGACCTCACCGTCTCTTATCTGCGTGATTAATTCATAATCTTCAGCGGACATTGAGGCATGATATAGATGAGCAAGTTCCTGCATCCGCCACGGAATTGGCCCCGTGTAGACGCCCCTCATGGGTAGAATATCATCGTTTGAGGGGCCGACTGGTGGATCATAACACCAACCGTTGGGACCATATCGCGTGGGCATAATAAGTTGTCCATCCTCCCGCGTGACTGAATTCTCCAACAGCAGCTGAATCTGGGAGCGGAGGAGTTCAAGATAACCGAAGTCACCGGTGAGCAGCAGGGCACATTCTGCGGCGATGGTGAGCGAGTGAAACATGATATTATAGCCTTGATAATGATTCCAGCCATACTGTCCCCCCCACCACACACCATTGCGGTGTTCTCCAATCTTTCCGGTGGGTCCCACATTGTCGGGCATAACCCCGTTATTGCGACGCATCCGATCCAACCAAGCTTCCGTATACTCCAATACCCACCGCTTGTACTTGTCATCGCCTGTATACAGGTAAGCATTCGTGATGAGAGCAGTAGCACCTAAACTATTAGGGGTATCGCACTGCAGGACCAACTTCTCAAACAGTTCGACAATCTCCGCTCTGCGTTTTGGGTCTTCATACCAATTCAGTTCGAGATTTTCGATGATTGGATAAAGGCTCGCACGCACGCCGTAATAGTTGACCTCCCCGCCTAGAAATCTTCCGGCGAGCAGCATAGTGTTGGCAAAATCTGCATCTGCATGTAACCTCGGTCCCTGACTCGAATGAAACGGAGATCGGAAAATCTTATACTCAGGGTCGTAATTGGGAGCTTCGGGATCTTCGCCGCTGAACATCGCAGCAAATCTCCGGGCTCGACGGACGTTCTCCGAGACTGTGGGACAAGCAACACCGAAATCGTAGAATGCCATGTTGCCTTCGCCGAGATGATGCCATTCCGCAGATTGCGCCAGATTCCAGAACTCGTTGTGCATCGATGGTCTGAATACTTTTGTGAACTCGTTGTGTCGAAGGCGATGATTAAAGCTGTCATCGCTGATTCGGGTCGTCGCATTCCACCCCTGTAGTGCCAGGTTGAGTAGACTCTCATCAGCACCGATAGCGTAGAACAGGCACCAGTTGTAGAACTGCTCATATAGATCGTCGAAGTCCTCTGCGAAGTAAAGTGCACCTCCCGGTTCCGTGTATTTTTTGACCATCACGGGTGCCGCTTCCTCCATGAGGTTGATAAGATTGCGCTCCATCAGTGCCCACCCGGGTGGCGCAGAGATGTCGGCCGCTTTGATGGAAACCATTTCGGGCATGGAGACTCCATTTGCGGAAACGCTTGTTGTCATCCTTTGCTCCTTTTGGAAAACATTTTCCGAATTTGTAATTGATAGGCTGGAAGTCGCGAAGAAATGCAAGAGATAACTGCCGCTTGTGTGCCGCCCCATGCTGCGCGTAAGCTACCAAGCAACCCAACCCCCATCAACAGCGATGGTTTGACCCGTCACCCAGCTGGCAGCGTCCGAAGCGAGGTACAACACTGCGCCGACAACTTCTTCGACTTCACCAACTCGCCCCATCGGAATGCGACGCACAACATCTTCATAGAACTCCTTACGCTTTAAGAGTTCGTTGGCAAGCGGTGTTCGCGTGAATGCGGGAGCGACGGTATTCACCGTTACATTGTGAGGGGCCCACTCGACCGCAAGCCCTTTTGTCAATGCCACAACTCCACCCTTGCTGCCAGAGTAAATTGTCCGCAAGGGACCTCCCACCAATGCCATCGTTGATGTGATGTTGATAATCTTCCCACTTTCCCGTTCAATCATCGGCTTCACGAGCGTCTGTGTGAGGAAAAATAATCCCTTGAGATTCAAGTTGTAGACAGTGTCCCAATCGTCTTCCGTTACCTCGAGTGCCGGTTTTGGGCGGTTTGTGCCGGCGTTATTGACGAGGACATCGACCCGCCCCCAGACTTCAACCGCTTCTTGTGCACCGCGATCGATTTCATCCATTTTGCTCACATCGAAAACTACCGGTTCAGCCTTACCACCTGCTGACCGTATCTCTTCCGCGACCTCTTCGAGATCGGAGCGTGTCCGACTATTCAAAATTACATCGGCACCCATCTGTGCCGCAGCGATTGCGAGCCCTCTACCAATGCCTTTGCCCGCACCTGTAACCAATATCACTTTACCGTTAAGATCGAATCCGGGAAATCCCATAATAAATCTCCATTTTTGTATGATGGGTAATACGCAAGTTCAAGAATTCAGGGAGACAGGAGTTAAATCCATCTGTGAACTAATGAACCAGTGAATCGCTGAACAACCGTTGCAAACTAGTACCATCGGTTGATAAACCTATTTCTCTTGCTGAGCCAAAGCTAATTTTAATGTATTTTCTAATAACATCGCGCGTGTCATCGGCCCGACGCCTCCGGGGACGGGCGTGATAAAACCAGCGACTTCCTTAACACCTTCAAAATTAACATCACCGACAAAGCCATTCTCAGCAATAGTAATTCCCACATCAATCACAACCGCCCCCGGTTTTACCATATCTGCCGTAATCAACTTGGGTTTGCCGACTGCCGCAACCAAAATGTCTGCCTGCTGGGTCTCCGATGCAAGGTCGCGAGTCCGCGTGTGGCAGTAGGTAACTGTTGCATTGCGGTTGAGCAGCATCAACCCGACAGGTTTTCCAACTAGGCTGCTGCGCCCCACACAAACCGCATGACTCCCTTCGATTTTTACGTCTGTTGATTCAATGAGGCGGATAATTCCTGACGGGGTGCATGGGACGGTCTGTTCACGATTGACAAAAAGGTTCCCTAAATTCACAAGGGTTAAACCATCGGCGTCCTTTTCAGGCACGATTGTGTTGATGATAGCGTTTCCATCAATAGCGTCAGGGACTGGCATTTGAGCGATAATCCCGTGTATATCCTTACGATCGTTCAGCGCGTGAATCCGCTCGATGACCGCTGCTTGCGGGGTCTCAGCTGGCATTCGATGCACCTCCGAATGAAAGCGGACATACTGACAGTCCTTCTCTTTGTTGCTGACGTAAACGGTGGAAGCGGGATCGTCTCCAACCTGGACCACCGCAAGTCCGGGAATAAATTTGAGTTTCTTTACTTGGCGGCGAACTTCGCGCCGAATAGATCTGGCAAGCTGTTTTCCATCAATAATTTTCGCCCCGACTTCATCGGGCTCCAAAGCAATTGACAATCGTGAATCCTCCTCGTCGAGTGATGTGGTCTTTGCAAAGATATAGTTTCCGTTCAAAGTTGTTGCTGAAGTTTGCAGCGCGTTATTATATCATATCTTATGTCGTGTATCTATCATTTCTTCAATGTAACAGTGGATTAGTGTGTCCACCTATCAGACACCTGTCGCAACGTAAAACCTGAAGAAAGACAAGCATCGCGTAAACAAAGGGATAACAAGGCAAGTTAGACTCGAAGAACTCAACGTAATAAGGACAATCACAAGGGTTGCCCCTATTTCTGACTACTTCTCCGCTATCACGCCTCGTCTGACTCTCGGTATCCGTTCATGGGGAAACTTCTGGCAACGTCGCATTTCTTACTCATTGGCATTCTCATTTCCGTATCTTACGCCGCAGAATCCAAGCGCGACCTATTCCAATTACCGCCCCTCTCCCTTTTGGAGAAAACCGAATCCATTCGATTCAAAGATCTCTCTGATCCTTTTATCCTGAAGCATTGGCCCCCTATCCGTGACAGTGAACGTATAACAATTAACGGGGTGCAGCTCACTAAAAACTTAGATTATCTTATTGATTATCGTGCGGGAACGCTCCGATTTCTGAAGGACTATCCTCCTGATGCTACTATTCAAATTAGCTATAGGGTTTTGCCTTTCGCAATTAAAAAAGGGTATAAACGAGACCTCTTTCGACAAGATCAGCCGTTGGAGCAACCGCCCAGTCAGGTTGAACTTGAACCCCGTACAGATCTAACCCAACAGCGTCCATCAGAGTCAGCACTGCCTCCGGTGCAAGTGACAGGGAGTCAGACATTCGGTATCTCCGTCGGCAGCAAGAGGGCACTATCTCAGGAGCGTGCCTTGCGAATCAGCGTTGACGGAAAAGTCTCGGAGAATATCAAAGTCACGGCACTGCTCTCGGACCAAGACCTCCCCATCCAACCCGAAGGCACGACCGAAAATATTCAAGACATCGATCAGAAACTCATCCGCATCACAAGCCCGAATGTCACTGGGTTATTAGGCGATTTTGAGGGATCGCTCGGCAATACGGATATATTTTTTAATCGTGCGTTGGAGGGTGTGCAGGTCGCAGGAGATTTCAAGTGGGGGAAGTTTCATCTCATACCAAGTGCCATTCCCAAGGGACGATCTGCGAGCAAGACAATCCGAGGCGAGGAGGGGCGCAGCGAATATCGTATTGATGTCGATGGTGAGTTTGTCATCGTCAAAGCGGGAACTGAAATTGTCTGGTTGAACGGTCAACGGATGCGGCGCGGAGAAAACAATGACTATGTGATCCGCGACTACGGCGATCCAATTATTGAATTTACGAGCAAACACTTAATCACAAGCAATGAAATCATCCGCGTCGATTTTGAATTTATCCCCGAAGACTTGGCATATCGGCGAAATCTGCAAGGCATCAGTGGTTCGTTGAATTTACCCGGCGAGCGCGTTACAATTGGCTTCGGCTATGCGGTTGAATCGGATCTAAATGATCCGCGAAATGCTTTCATTATTATAAATGAACAGGAGTTTAAGGAGCTTCAGAGAAACGAGTTAGATGCAGACGGGGATGGGAACCTTCTCATCGCACCACAGCGACGCACCGTATGGGGCGTCAACGGACGCCTCGATTTCACTGAAAGTCAAGGACTCCTACAACACACCCCAACACTGGAGGGACAGATCGCTTTTGGTGCGCTGGACCAGAACACCTTCTCTGACCGAGACCGAAAGACACTGAGTCGGGCCTGGAAGTTCCTTGCCAATTCATCAACCGAGAAACTTTTATTGAATCTGAATCTTCGATTCCTTGATGCCGATTTCGTGCCTGTCGGTGCGTCCAGTACAAACCGCACCCGGTTTCGATATGAGGAGCAATACACCGATGAACAGTTCGACGACCTATACCTACTGGGTGATGCAGGCGCAGCCCAAACCCCTGATGAGAAGTCCATAGATCTTGACCTACAGGTAAAGCCGGTCAATTGGCTAAAATTGGATTACGGCTTAGGACGCACAGAGGAACATTTCAAGGAATCAGCAAATCAGCAAAGCCTCAATGGTGTCGATACAGCTACCTCACTCGCTGATGTCACCCTGCGCAACAACCTCAACGGCGGCTTCGATTTCAACCCACGGGCAGGGTTGATGAAACGCCTATACCTCCCCCGCTTCAGAGGCGATTACCGAAGGAGTACCTCGAAAGTCAGGGGACAGGATCAATTCCGCAAATCCCGCAGGCACGGCCAACTCTCGCAGCGCATTCGTCTGTTCAATCTGAATGCCTCCGTCGAACGGTTGGAAGCGATTGATCTCGATCTCGACGATAATGTGAACCTCAACCGAAAACGGACTATTTCGACAGCGCGGCTCGATCTGGTAGACGTTAGATGGGTGTCAATTAACACGAAATACGCGATCGAAAGTGCTTTTGATAAAGAACCTCTGCTCATCGTTGATGGAAAGGCTTTAGGCTTCTCGGATTGGCGGTCGGCGACGAAGGCGAGGACTTGGACGGTAGGTCTTTTTTCTCAACCGCGTCAATGGGCAAATGTCTCTACAAATATCTCTCGGCGGGTGTTCAAAACACAGCGAGAGCTAGAATCTGATTCAAGGACACAGCTGGCGGATATCGAAATGCGTCTCACGCCATTCAACCGAGCGTTGGACGGGCAATTCACCTATGAACTCGACAAAAAGTTGGCAACGGAGCGACGTGAAATTTTTACAAACATCAATCCGTACACGGGGCGGGAGATTAAGCCGGGTGAAGGACATTATGTCAAAATTGATGATCTGCATTACCGGGAAGATTTCGAGGAGGGAGATTATATCAAATTCATCCAAAACGTTGATGACAAGCCTGTTTCTGCAATTGATATGAAGTTGAGTCTACGTTTTCAACCCCGCCGCCTCACGTCGCGTCGGAGGAACGCTACAACAGTGGGATCTAGGAAGATTGAAACTCAAAGTAACTTAGTTTGGTTGGCAAATGCTATTCGTGGCCAGGGTGTTGTCAATATTACAGAAGAGCAGGAAGCCCCAGATCCAGCAAGTCTTTATTTGTTACGCAACCTGCGAAATGAACGCACAATTTTTGGGCGAATTAACCAGCGGTATCGCCTCGACTTTTCCCCTTCATCGCTATTGAGTCTAGACCTCAGTTTTGATATCAATCGTCTCCTCAGCAAGCGGATTAATAGCCGGGAGCGGCGCCGACACAGCCGGGATTGGGAGGTGGATTTAACGCTGAACCCAACGTCAAAACTCTCATTCAAGGCAAAATGGGAACAGCGTCAGCAAGAGGAACGGTTTACTGAACTGGATCCGGCGGGAAACGCGTCAGCAGCGATTTCCGATCTGACGCAGTTTGAGCGCGTGAACACACTTGAATTCAACTATGAGCTCAGCCGTGTTTTACAGTTCGGCGTTGCCGGCATCCACGAATTTACTGCCGATCGTGAGCATCTTGATGACATGCCAGAAGCCCGGACCCGAACTTTCTCGCTGGAAAATCGGTTCACTTATTCCTTTATCAGCAAGGGGCGATTCGACTTCACCTATCGCCTCAACCACGGAAGCAGCGAGGGCGGTATTCCTTTTACGCGATATAATTTTTACGCAGGAATTAGTCACGAAGTCCGCACCACTGCGGATTACAAGGTCCGGAAGGTGACAGATTTGCTGTTACGATTCAATTACCGCCTGCTTTCAACAGCACAGAATAAACCGGAACACCGGGTGGGAATGGAAGTTGTGGCAGAATTGTAAGGAGGTTTGATTAAAGTCGAAACTTTACGGAAGATACAATTTTGTTATAAACAGACACATACGTATCATATCGGTCGGTTGGGGCCAGAACAGGAGCCGATAGATAAAGCGGTTACCTTACTATCATCGCACCGCCAGCAGTGAAAACCGTCGATGTCATGTCCATTTTTTGCCGCCTTTCTGCGCCTTGACTTTCAAGCGTAAGGTTCAGACTTCCGCCTTAAAGAACACGGGATCAGGCTTAACCCACTCCTCCTCGCCATCCACCCAGACCTCTCGTTTCCAAATAGGCACAATTTGTTTCAGCCGATTCATCGCATAATGACATGCCTCAAACGCCTCTTTACGATGCGGAGAGGCGACAGCGACTGCAACACTGACCTCACCGATTTCCAATCGTCCTACGCGATGAATCATGGCAACGCGGTCTAGTCCCCACTTTTTGTGAATCTCCTGTGCAATTTCCGCCATCTTCTTTTCTGCCATCGGTGGATAGGCTTCATATTCGAGATAGGAGACCTCTCTGCCTTCCGTGTTGTTACGAACAACTCCTAGGAAGTGGACGATCGCCCCTGCATCTCCCGCTTCGACCGCACCAATTACATCTCCTAATTCGATCTCTTCGCTGATAATTTTAAACATCTTGACCTCCGGTCACCGGTGGAATCAGAGCGACCTCATCGCCATCTGAAAGTTCGCTATCCGGCGTGGCATACTCCCAATTCACAGACATTTGCATCACATCGTAGTATTCTGCGATTTCGGGCCACTCTGCCTCCAGGCGGTCCAAGATAGCCCTCACGGTTGTTCCCTCTGGTAGGTCCATATCTTCTTCGTCTCGATCTAACTCTTCATGTAAAACTGCAAAATATTTAACCTTAACTTTCATAGTTCCTCCAACAAAAACGTAATGCCTAAAACGTAAAATGTAATAAGAAACGCTTCCTCACAATTATTTAATATTATACCTCAACGCAGATCTGAATACAAAAAAAACCATCGGGGTTTCAAGTATCGGGAGGATAAAACCTCACCAGTGTCATGATATGAATGATGTGACTTTTGGTATTGGATATGATAAGATAAATATGGGAACGGAATCGATCGCAGAGGAGATGACAGGGCCAATGGTTAGAATGGGATATTCAGGAGGAAAGGATTCGCAGGATAATCAGCACTAATAGCTGATAAAATCAATCCAGTCAATCCAGATTCAGACAGAATGCGGCGATGATTTTGGAGGAGGGGCTGTAAACTGTCAGAATCAGGATTCTCAAGATGAAAGGATTGTCAGGATAGCCAAGGGCAGTGGATAGAGGCAATCCTATTAATACTAAAATCCGGTAAATCCCGATTCAGACAAATGTCGCGATGATTTTGGAAGGAGCAATGTGTAACTTGTCAGAATCAGGATGCTCAAGATGGAAGGATTTTCGGGATAGCCAAGGGCAATGGAGACAGTCAATCCGGTTAATACTAAAATCCGGTAAATCCCGATTCAGACAAATGTCGCGATGATTTTGGAAGGAGCAATGTGTAACTTGTCAGAATCAGGATGCTCAAGATGGAAGGATTTTCGGGATAGTGAAGGGCAATGGAGACAGTCAATCCGGTTAATACTAAAATCCGGTAAATCCCGATTCAGACAAATGTCGCGATGATTTTGGAAGGAGCAGTGTGTAACTTGTCAGAATCAGGATGCTCAAGATGGAAGGATTTTCGGGATAGCCAAGGGCAATGGCAAGAGAGTCAATCCGGTTAATACTAAAATCCGGTAAATCCCGATTCAGACAAATGTCGCGATGATTTTGGAAGGAGCAATGTGTAACTTGTCAGAATCAGGATGCTCAAGATGGAAGGATTTGCAGGATAGCCAAGGGCAATGGCAAGAGAGTCAATCCGGTTAATACTAAAATCCGGTAAATCCCGATTCAGACAAATGTCGCGATGATTTTGGAAGGAGCAATGTGTAACTTGTCAGAATCAGGATGCTCAAGATGGAAGGATTTTCGGGATAGTGAAGGGCAATGGAGACAGTCAATCCGGTTAATACTAAAATCCGGTAAATCCCGATTCAGACAAATGTCGCGATGATTTTGGAAGGAGCAGTGTGTAACTTGTCAGAATCAGGATGCTCAAGATGGAAGGATTTTCGGGATAGCCAAGGGCAATGGAGACAGTCAATCCGGTTAATACTAAAATCCGGTAAATCCCGATTCAGACAAATGTCGCGATAATTTTGGAGGAGATTGTGTAACTTGTCAGAATCAGGATGCTCAAGATGGAAGGATTTGCAGGATAGTGAATGGCAAGGGATAAAGTCAATCCGGTGAATACTAAAATCCAATCAATCCCGATTCAGACAAATGTCGCGATGATTTTGGAAGGAGCAATGTGTAACTTGTCAGAATCAGGATTCTCAAGATGAAAGGATTTTCAGGATAGTGCAGGGCAAGGGATAAAGCCAATCCGGTGAATCCTAAAATCCAATCAATCCAGATTCAGATAGAATGCGGCGATGATTTTGGAAGGAGCAATGTGTAACTTGTTAGAATCAGGATTCTCAAGATGAAAGGATTTTCAGGATAGTGCAGGGCAAGGGATAAAGCCAATCCGGTGAATCCTAAAATCCAATCAATCCAGATTCAGACAAATGTCGCGATGATTTTGGAAGGAGCAATGTGTAACTTGTTAGAATCAGGATTCTCAAGATGGAAGGATTTTCGGGATAGCGAAGGGCAAGGGAGACAGTCAATCCGGTGAATACTAAAATCTGGTAAATCCCGATTCAGACAGAATACGGCGATAATTTTGGAGGAGATTGTGTAACTTGTCAGAATCAGGATCTTCAAGATGAAAGGATTTGCAGGATAGCGAAGGGCAAGGGAGACAGTCAATCCCGATTCAGACAGAATGCAGCGATGATTTTGGAAGGAGCAGTCTGTAACTTGTCAGAATCAGGATGCTCAAGATGGAAGGATTTGCAGGATAGTGAAGGACAAGGGAGACAGTCAATCCGGTTAATCCTAAAATCCAATCAATCCCGATTCAGACAGAATGCGGCGATGATTTTGGAAGGAGCAGTCTGTAACTTGTTAGAATCAGGATCTTTAAGATGGAAGGATTTGCAGGATAGTGAAGGACAAGGGAGACAGTCAATCCTGGGAATCCTAAAATCCTGTTAATCCAGATTCAGACAGTCGGTAAGGTTCGCCCCTAAACTGATTTTGGGGGAGATTGACACTGACAAAATAGAGTATAGCCTGAAAGATCCCAAAACCCCTATCCATTGACAGAGCAGTTGCACACTAGTGCCCCATTTTTTTCGCATAAAAACCGATGGTGTGCTAAAATACTTGAGGCTTAGCTCTAAAAGAGAAAGATGGCGGACTGTTGATTAGGCATTTGTAGGAGGCAAATAGATGGAAAAACGACAACTAGGAAAAGATGGAGACCGTGTATCCGTAATTGGTTTCGGGGCTTGGCCCATTGGTGGAGCAATGGGCGTAGTTGATGAAGGGGCAGCAATTGCCACAGTGCACGCGGTGCTTGACCACGGCATTACGCTCATCGACACCGCACAATCATACCGTGTATCGGAGGCAATCATCGGCAAAGCGTTGAAGGGCGGCCGACGAGCGCGGGTTTTTCTCGCTACAAAGGTCAGCAGGGACTATTCGCCGGATGCTATCCGCCATGCGATGGAGAATAGCCTACGTGCGTTACAAACAGATTATGTAGATCTCTATCAGATCCACGGCTGGAATCCGCAGTATCCGGTCGATGACAGTATGGAAATGATGGAAAAGTTACGTCAAGAAGGCAAGACGCGCTATATTGGCGTCTCCAACTTCAACGTTGAACAGATGGAACTCGCCACCCAAACCGCGTCTTTTCATTCACTTCAACCCCGTTACAGCCTGCTCGACCGTGAAATCGAGATGGAAATACTACCCTACTGCGAGGCGCGTAGCATCGGCATCCTCCCATACAGTCCATTGGCCAAGGGGTTACTAACCGGCAAGTACACGCCAGATCATCAATTTCCGGCAGACGATGAACGCTCAGGGATGTCCCGATTTCAAGGGGAAGAATTTCGGAGAAACTTGGCGATAGCAGAAAAGCTGCAAACCATCGCTCAAGAACGGAATCTTACGCTCATTCAATTAGCAATTGGTTGGCAGTTGCGGCTGTCGGGGATTACCTGTGTCCTCGTCGGCGCAAAAACGCCTGAACAGGTCGCCGAGCACGTCGGGGGACAGGATTGGCGGTTGACAGCTGCGGAATTGCAGGCGATCGAAGCGGTGCTAGCGGGGGAATAAAGTATGGATATTGAAAGCATTAAAAAGATTGGTATTGTCGGTGCAGGCACAATGGGAGCGGGTGTCGCAGAAATCTTCGCGGAATTTGGTTACACTGTGATTCTGTACAACAGGAGTAAGGCGGGGATGCAGCGCGCCTTGGAACGTATCCGCCCTAATATCGCTGTGACTTCTGCCCACATTGGGATAGAGACAAATGCCGCAAGTGCAAAAATTTACGCCACCCACGATTTGACGGAACTCGCACAGGTTGACCTCATCTCAGAGTCGATTGCTGAAAAACTGGAAGTAAAACAGGATATCTTTCAGAAACTGGATGAAATCTGCGCCGCAAAGACGCTCTTTACAACAAACACTTCTGGATTAAGCATTTCGCAGATTGCCACAGCGGTTTCCCATCCTGAGCGATTTGCAGGGATGCACTACTTCAATCCGCCCCAAATCGTTCCTGCACTAGAAATTATCAAGGGCCAAGCAACCTCCGATGCGACCTGTGAAGTCCTAATCGATTTGGCAAAACAGATGCAAAAGCAGCCGATTCTGGTGCAGAAAGATGTCCCCGGATTTGTCGCTAGCCGCATCCAGTTTGCCGTGGTGCGCGAAGCGTTACATCTTGTTGAGGAAGGAATCGCATCACCTGCTGACATTGATGCGGTGATGAAGCATGGATTGGGATTGCGTTGGGCATTGCTTGGTCCGTTAGAGATTGCGGATCTCGGAGGGCTTGATATTTTCAACACAGTTGGAAGCTACCTTGCCAAATCCTTGAGTAATGCAACCGATTCTCCGAAAGCACTTCAGGATTTAGTTGCAGCGGGAAAATTAGGTGCGAAAAGCGGTTCTGGCTTTTACGACTATCCATCGGGAAAGGCGAGTGCACTCATCGCAGAGCGAGATGAAAAGTTGCAGGAGATACTTAAGATAAAATCGCACGCTTCTTCGTAAATTGGTAAGTCCCACATGATTTGTTGGACAGGGTGGAAGCCATGGCAATCGAGAAATTTACCATTGCACGGAACGATGACATCTATGAATGTTTTCCCTATATCTGCCGTTCCCGAACCGATAGAATCCTCTTGACCTATCGCGAGAGCAACGGCCATGTCGCGAGCGAGTTTTGTCGCTTAATTGTCCGAGTCAGTGACGATGCGGGATACACTTGGTCCGAGCCACGGGTGATCCGCGATGAAGATAAATCGACCGGCGTCTTGACGACGTGGAACTGCCCCAAAATACAGCAGCTCAAAGACGGACGGATTCTGTTGCTCTGTGATACCTATCTTTTTCCACCGGGGGAGTGGGGAGAAGGGGAGGCAAACTGCCACATTGTGCTCTGGTTCAGCGATGACGATGGAGAAAGCTGGTCAGATCCGATTCCAACTCCGGTCAAAGGGATCTGTCCGGACATAGTTACGGAGATGGCTGATGGCCGGTGGCTACTTCCGAGCAACGTTAGCAGTCCGAAAACCGGGCAGATTATCCAAAATATCACAACAAGCCACGACGAAGGGCAGACGTGGGATATACCGTTGACTATCTTTGATAGTCCTAACTACGCCCTTGATGAAGCGACTATCGTGCCTTGTCCCAATGGGGAATTGGTCGTCTACCTACGGGAGGATTTGGGGCGTCCGTTACAAAAGATGATTTCTAAGGATGGCGGTCTCCGGTGGGAAGGTCCCTACGACACCCTAAACCCAGCCGCTCACGGTATGCCGGTCGCGGGACTCACGCAAGATGGGTTTATGTTAATCACTGGACGTTTTGGCTTGCGTTCTTGTTGGCGCGTTGACATGTCGGCAGAGACTTGGCAGAGACGGTTGGCCCGACGAACCATTGTCATCCCAAGAGTCCCAGCTAACGAGGCGTTCATCGCCCGTAGACAGCCAGAACCCAGTGAACTGGTAACAGACGATGAAGTGATTGTCGCCGCAGGCGGTTCATCGGTCCACACCTTTGCATTTCTGGAGCCATTGGAGAGCGCACTCAATCCAGATAAAGCAACCCAAAAGGGCTTGCTGCTCCCGCTAGACCTTGATGCCAATAACCTCGGTGCCGATAGCGGTTACGCCGCATGGGTCGAATACGAACGGGGAAAGTTCTTAGCCGTCAATTACATCAACGACGATGCGCCGATGGCGCAGATTCGCGGGTATCGGTTCGGTTTAGAGGATTTCTGAAACCTGTACAAAGTTAAAACAACACACATGTAAGGGAGGCGAAGCATGGCAACAAGACTTGGTGCTGAAGATTATATCTACGAAGAATTGGCGGATTGGGCGAAGTTGCCTGAAGGTTGGAGTTTTAAGGAGGTTGCCGATGTAGTAGTGGATTCACAAGACCGCGTCTATGTATTCAACCGGGGTGAGCATCCCATGATAATCTTTGAGCAGGACGGCAGCTTTGTCGCCTCATGGGGAGAGGATTTGTTTACCCGCGCCCACGGCGTTACTGTAGGTCCCGATGGAATGCTCTATTGCGTGGACGACGGCGATCACTCGATCCGGAAATGTGCTCCCGATGGCGAAGTTTTGATGACTATCAGCACACCCGGCGAACCTGCGCCAATTCACAGTGGACAACCCTTTAACAGACCAACCAAGGTAGCCTTTGACCCCAAAACCGATGAGCTCTATATATCGGACGGATACGGCAATGCCAGAGTACACAAGTTTTCCCCCGATGGGGCGCATCTTTTCTCTTGGGGAGAGTATGGAACGGATCCGGGGCAGTTCAACTTGGTGCACAGCGTCTGTACCGACAGCGAGGGTAAGGTATACGTTGCCGACCGGGAAAGCCATCGTGTACAGATATTCGATGAGGGGGGGCACTATTTAGGCCAATGGAACAATCTGCATCGTCCTTGTGGATTGCACATTGAAGACGACCTGGTCTACATCGGTCAAGTTCCGACCCAACTTGAAGTAAACGCTGACTATCCTAACATTGGCGGCTGTGTTACCATTCACGCCCTGAATGGTCACCGTCTCGCCCGATTGGGCGATGTGTGGCGTGGCGAGGGTCCCGGACAATTTATCTCCCCCCACGGTATAGCAATTGATTCGCATGGAGATATATACGTGGGCGAGGTTTCTTGGGCTGCCTATGGTCGAAATCTTTCTCCCCCCAGAGAAGTCCGCAGCTTTCGCAAGTTGGTTAAGGTTCATTAGAAAGGAATGCGGATTGTATTTAGAATCACTATCATCTAAATTCGGAGGAACACGATGAAGTTGACAACTGAACAGATTGTAGAATTTCATACCCGTGGTGTCCTGATTGTCAAAAATGCCCTCAACAATGAGGATTTGCAGCCGGTAATCAATGAGATAGCCGAGTTCATCGATTGTCGGGCACACGAGCTGAAGGCAGAAGGAAAGATCGAAGACCTGTGTGAAGATGAACCGTTTGAAACCCGGTACGGACGCCTGTTCGCACAATCCAAAGAGATTGGTAGTGGTCTTGACATCATGGACTACCGCGGGCAGGCGGTCTTTGAATTTCTGCACAATAAGAATCTGCTCGATGTCATCGAATCGCTCGTTGGCCCCGAAATCATCTGCAATCCGATCCAACACCTACGCCCTACACCTCCAATCCGGTACTATGAGGACAGCAACCCGACTTCGCACATCGGTCCCTTGCACCAAGATGCTGGGGTTATCATGCCGGAGGCAGAAGGCTCGGACATCATCACCTGCTGGCTGCCATTGGGTGATGCGACCGCCGAGATGGGGTGTCTGGAGGTTTTGCCCGGCGTGGTCAAAGGCGGGTATCTGCGGCATAGACCCCACGGCGGCACGAGCATTTTTCCCGAAGACCTGCCAGCGATTGAACCGGTGCCAATGGAATGTTACAGGGGCGATCTGGTACTGATGAGCCGTTTCACGCCACATCGTGGGATGCCGAACCGCTCGGATAAGTGCCGTTGGTCAATGGATTTGCGCTACCACCCAATCGGTCAGCACACGGGCAGAACAGGCCATCCGGACTTTGTCGTACGCAGCCAGCGCGATCCGGACAGTGTGATGGACGATCATACGGAGTGGTGCCGTCTCTGGATTGACGCCTTTGAGAATCCGAAGGGCGTGGTCATGCACAGGGCGGATTGATTGTATACAACTTCCAACCGTCTAGAGATATATGAAAGACTCAAAGGTCTGAACCACCAAAAGGGAAATTATGATGCAAGAAATTAAGGTTGGTATCATCGGCGCGGGTGGAATTGCCGGTGGCAAACATTTGCCGGGACACCAAAATGTCGAAGGCGTTTCAATAATCGCTGTCTGCGATATTGACCGGCAGCGTGCGGAGGATTGGGCAAAACAACACAACATCAAACATGTGTTTACCGATTACAACGACCTCGTCGCAATGTCTGAGTTGGACGCTGTCAGTGTCTGTACGCCGAATAACTTTCACGCTGCACCAACGATAGCGGCACTTGAAGCTGGAAAACATGTAATCTGTGAGAAGCCAATCGCAGGAAATGCAAGCGACGGTCAGGCGATGGTCGATGCCCAGAAAGCGTCGGGAAAAGTGCTTCAGATTGGGTTGCAATCACGATTTGGAGCAGAGGCGCGGACTTTACGCAAGCTATATGATGATGGATTCTTCGGCAATATTTACTACGCTCGCGCAATGGCAATGCGACGACGGGGTGTGCCTGCTTCACCGTCATTTATCACGAAATCAATAGCGGGAGGGGGTCCCCTGATCGACATCGGGGTGCATATCCTTGATGTGTTGTTGTGGATGATCGGTTGCCCGAAACCGATTGAAGCATTTGGATCGGTCGCTCAGAAATTTGGACATCAAGCCGCCGTGATTAATCCGTGGGGGACATGGATCCCTGCCCAATTCGATGTCGAAGATTTTGCGATGGGCGTTATCCGCTTTGAAGGTGGTTTAACCGTGACGCTGGAGACCGCGTGGGCATCTCATATTGAAAACACTGGACAGACCTTCTTCATGGGAGACAGTGCCGGTGCAACATACAGTCCGACACACATCTATATGGATAAAGAAGGTGAAATGATCGACTATGAGCCGGAACTCCTTACCGGCTTGCTGGGGGAATTTGAATCCTTCCACAAAGCAATTCGTGAAGGATTACCCTCACCCGTACCCGCGGAAGAGGTGCTAATTGTTGCGAAAATCTTCGATGCCCTCTACGAATCCGCCCGAATCGGTCGGTCCGTACCGATTCAATAAGTCCACTGAAACCCATCCCGACTCTCTTTATCGATGTTTATTGAAGGAGTAAAGCCTAAAAGGGTATCGTTTAGCCAGTACGCGGTCATAATCAAACCACCAACGTGGCAAAGGACAATTCGTTGAGTAATCGAATTCTTGTCACCCAAACCGGCGGCTGGGTCGGGGACATGGTACTGCTCACGCCGGCGTTAAGGGAGCTGAAAATCGCGTATCCCCGATCCCACTTGTCGCTACTAATTCGTCCACTCGTCGCGGACTTGATGACAACCCACCCATATATCGATGAAGCCATCATTGACAGCAAGGGCAGGTCACTCAGCAGTTTGCCATCTTTCTGGAAGTCGGTGAGCGAGATTCGCCGGTCAGGTTTCGATCTTGCGATTGTCCTTCACCCAACCTCCTTCCGTAACGCATTAATCCCATTTTTGGCAGGCATCCCTGAACGGATTGGCTCGAATGTAAGCGGGCGGGGCATCCTGTTGACAAAGGTCTGCTCAGATCGGCGGGATCTCCACGAAGTCCACCGTTACCTACGTGTGCTAGAGTTAATCGATATCCACGAGTCAAGCACAGAGTTGGAGTTTTGGCACACGGATGCAGACCGTCATGCGGTGCGTCAGACCCTTGCAACTCAGGGCATCCTCCCCACGGAGCACCTGATCGGGGTGAATATAGGAACGACATGGCGTACAAAGCGTTGGGCTTTGGAGAATTTCGGGGACGTGATAACACAACTCCAAAAGCGTTTCGGTGCGCGGATACTGTTGACAGGCTCACCCACCGAAATTCCGCTTGGCGAAGCGTTGGTGGAGGTTGCAAAGGTAGAAGCGATTAACCTGATTGGGCAGACAACGCTGATGCAACTCGGTGCCCTGATTGAAAGTTGTGACCTTTACCTAACCTGCGACAGTGGTCCGATGCACATCGCGGCGGCTGTAGGGACACCAACGATTGCCCTGTTTGGACCAACAAGCCCGACGCGTCACGGTCCGTATGGCGAAAACCACGAAGTTATTGAGAAGTCGGTGGAATGTCGCCCCTGTTATAAGCGAAAGTGTATGCGGAAAGATTTGCCGCATCTGTGTATGACAGAAATTGATCCCAATGAGGTGGTTGCACAGATTCTAAAGGTAACCTGACATATGAAAGATAAGGGCACGAAACAGATTGCTGTCATCGGTAGCGTTGTCATAGATCTGGCGGTGCAAACGCCCCGCTTGCCCGCTGTGGGCGAAACGCTGCTGGCGGATAATTTTAAGATTGGTCCCGGAGGTAAAGGAGCTAACGCCGCCGTCGCTGTGCAGAGGGCAGGAGCGGCAGCGGTGCTGCTCGGCTGCATAGGGGACGACGCTTTTGGACGTATGGAGATGGCTGCCCTGCAAGAAGAAGGAGTTGATGTGGATGCCGTCTCGATTCACCCGGAAGCCTCGACGGGCGTGGGCATCGCAATGATTGACGCTGATGGCGAAAACACCATCTTAGGTGTCTTGGGGGCCAACGATTACCTGAGTGCCGATGATGTAACACGAGCCTTAGCGTTGCATCAGGGGACGCTAGACGTCATTTTGGTCAATTTTGAAGTTCCCGAACCTGCCGTGGCGGCTGCTGTCCGATTTGGGGTGGATTACGACGTTCCGGTGATTGTGGATGCTGGGCCCGCTCGTCCCTACACGGCTGAAACTTGGCGTGCCTGCACGATTCTGACACCTAATGAACAGGAGACGGAGACCTTGGTGGGCTATCCTGTCTTAGATGACGCAACAGCAGAACGGGCTGCGCGTGAGCTGCTCGGAATGGGGCCGAGTGCCGTAGTACTACATCGGGGGGCACATGGTGCCCTGCTTGTAACGACAGACGCCACAACCCATGTTCCAAGTTTCTCAGTGGATGTGGTCGACACCACCGGAGCAGGAGATGCTTTCTCCGGCACGCTATCTGTCGTCGTGGCGGAGGGACTGCCGCTTGTGGACGCTATTCGTCGTGCCAACGCTGCCGGTGCCTTGGCTGTCACCCGTTTGGGAACGCTGCCCGTCATGCCCACCCGTCAGGAAGTGGAGATGTTTTTGGAATGTCAAAGTGAGGAGAAAGCAGGATGAAACGACTCTATCAATACGCAGGCTTGCAGAATACAAAACAGCAGGGATTCAGCGTTGATCAATGCGCTGCCCGACTCCATCAATTCGCTTACGCGGCAGAACAGTTGATGTTTCAGCAAGCTGCCCACATTATTAGTACGCCAGAGCGGGATGTCAAGGTGCTGCTAGCAAGGTTCCAATATGAAGCCTCACAACATGCGTCTCAGTTCAAGGCCCGGTTGCCTGAACTACGCGTCTCTAAGACAAAAGCGTATCAAACCCCCGATGGGTCTTTGCAGGTCGTTTTCGATGAAGCAATGTACGCAGCGAATACCGTTGAACTGTTGGCAGGGTTGGCAAAGGTGTTCAAACCCGCACTTTTGGAAGCATATCACAGGTATGTCAATGAAACCAATGGTTTGGCGGACTACTCCACTGTGCGTATCCTAAAAACTGTTATCGCTGAAGTAGAAGAAGGGCTGCGGCTGCTAGAAGCTGCCTACCACGATGTCGTTGACACACCAGAAAAAGAAGCAGCAGCAGAGACTTGGAGCGGGACACTCCGCAACTTACTTGCAGCTGCCGGGGGCATTGATGGTATAGGCGAAGTGAACCTCAATGCGCTCCAACCCATTCGAGCGACAACCCCCTATCTGATTCCGAAGGAGCTCACCCGCGATGATACCTTCCCTCGTGTGTGGGATATTATCCATGTTGACAACGAACGGGTGGAAGAACGCTTGATGCAGATGATTGCGACCCGTCTGGGAGAAACTACCATTGCGGAAGCGTTGGGCTTTGTGTTGTATGAAATGAAAGGCCAGCCGTGGGGGTTCTATGCCGATATCTCCCGCCATCTTTGGGACGAAATGCGCCATTCCGTCTTTGGCGAAGCAGCTACTGAGGATATTTTCGATGAGCGTTCCGCGATGCCGATACGCGATTGGGAAGCTGCCTATCTCTTTAAGATGCCCCCCTTGGAGTTATATGCTATGCTCTTTGGCGTTGAGGCTGGTCTCATGAAATATCCCCCTGGCAAGCGTGAGGAATTTGAGTTTTGCCGCGATGCCGCTCGCCACCCCTTGATGACAACCCTTCAGGATTTCGACTGGGCAGACGAAGTGTTGCATGTCCATATCGCCCGACGACGCCTGAAGGAATGGTTTGATGGCAGTCCAGAAGAATTGCAAGCACTGGGTCAAAAAGGACTTGACTTCCGGGCGAAGGCGCGAGCAATGCATCCGCAGTCTCCTTTGCCCAACGCGAGTGGAAAAATCGGAGGATCTCAATAGATGATTTTCCGAAATAAATTCACTTCAAAATAAAATTAAGGAGACTTTATGAAAGTTGCCGATGCTGTCGCCCAAATTTGGAGGCAGAGGGTGTGGAATATCCCTTTGCCTATCTAGTCAATGCAATTATCGCTGCCGCTGTGGGAATTCGCACCCGTGAATTACCAAAATTTCTCCATGGCGATTGAATTGCCAATCATGCAGCTATCTACTGAGAAATATCGCAGCACGGACATATCTGGAAACCACGCCGATATGGCAAAGAAATTCGACGGTTATAGCGAGCCAAATCATTCCTGCCATCAAACGTGGGATCCAGCAAACAGGGGAAGGCGTTCCAACTTTGCTGGAATTCATCACAGCGAAGGAAATTGATTTTTCTATGTTTTAGAGAGTGTGGACAATAACTTCGATAAGAGCAGACAGGGGGATTTTACTGCTTTCGACGCGTCCTCTGGACACGGCTTGTACTATCAAAGATTTGTATTAGGAGGGGATTATGCAAATTTCTGAAGAGTTACGACAATCAGTCATTCGCTCATTGCCCGAAGTGAACGAGATCGGCGACGAAACCTTGCGTGCTCAGGTTATCGATGCGTGGGCTTACTCGCTTGGGAAAAGTTCATTCAAATCTATTGACGAAATTCGTGCGTCGGGCAATCCAGATACGCCGCCGCTCAAGCGGGGGACACAGACCCACCATATCCGTGGAGTCACTTTACTTGCGATACGGATCGGAGACGAACTGATGGCGATGTTTCCTGAGCTTGGAGTGGATCGCGATCTTCTCATCGCCTGCGCGTTGTGCCATGATGTGGGCAAGCCGTGGGAATTTGATCCGGCAAACCAGGCCCGCTGGCGAGAATCACCGAGTGCTGCTGGGTTTCCATCAATTCGGCATCCGGGCTACGGCGTCCACGTCTGCCTGACGGTCGGGCTTCCGGAGGCCGTCGCACACACAGCGGGTGCACATTCGGGTGAGGGTGAGTTAGTTGTCCGCAGCTTGGAGAACACGATCGTCCACCACGCGGATTATACCTTCTGGCGGGTGCTGGACGCGGGTGGTCTCTTAGAACACGCTTCATTAATGTAAGTGGCTAAGGCATGTTGACATTTGACTGTCCCCAATTCAGCAAAGGTTGGAGTCAACGGACGATCTACTAAAAACAAACGGGGCGGTTATCTGAAAGATCCTCACGGTGCATCAGATTGAAGCCTTGCGGAATGGAAATGGATTCAATCTGTCCAATATCAATACGTCCTAGCAACTCATGTTAGTTGCTGGCGTGCAAGCCTATCTCTTCCAACGCACCGATTGCATACTCGCGGATGATAGCGTACTCGTCGTTATAGATTAGCTCTGACAGCGCACGACTGACAGCGTCAATGCCTTCATCAGCTCCTTTGCACGTCCTAGTCAGTGCATTCACCGCACTGCTGCGAACCAACGGATGGGAATCCTTCAAAGTTGCTACCAATGCGTCCCTCCCTGCCCCAATTGTCCCTAACGCATTCACGGAATTGCGACGGACCCACTCGGATGGATCATCTAGAGCCAGAATCAAGGCGGGGCTAGCTTCTGTGGCAGGTCTACCAATATCGCCCAAGATATCCGCAGCGGTCGCACGCACCCACCAGGCCGCATCGTCGTTGAGTATAGACATTAGCGCGGGGACAGCTGGGGATCCGACTGCGCTCAAGGCATACGCTGCATGGGTTAAGATAGGCTCATCCGTAATCTCAACGGGTTCAGCGGTCTGCTGTAGTATTCCTATCAACGGATCTACCGCAGGCAGACCAATCGCTCCGAGGGTATAAACGGCATTCAGGCGAGCGGAGGCGGAGGCCTCGCGCAATATGCCAATCAATTGAGAGACGTGGTTTCCATTTTCCCCATTTTTTGCCCTTGCCTCACTGTCTCCGTTTAACCAACCCCATACATGCTTCCAGACCGTTTCTTGACCGGGGGTCGGTGCGTCGTCGGTAAGCAGTTCCATATCCGTAGAAGCAATGCCGTTGGTGTTCCAAGAGGGGTGTAGCGGCTCTTCCGTGCGGGTAAAGAGAAACTTGATCATGTAACGATTCTTGTTGCTATGATTTGTCCCCCAACTACTATGCCACTGATGGTAATGCCCAATCGTGACCGTGCCTGCCTTTCCACAAAGCAGTGTACCAATCTCCGGATCGCTATAAGCATTGTTGTAGTGCCGCATACTTTCCAAATCGTAGTACTGCACCCCCGGTATAACTGCTGTCGGCCCCATATCCTCGGTGACTTCCTGCGGATAATACCACGCCCAAACAGAGCGAAAACAATGGTGTCGTCTCCATTCAAAAAGCCATCCGTGATCTTTCGTTGTGAAATGTTTCGATCTGCCATCCTGATGCCAGGCTCCCCCTTTTTGTCCCGGCTGCTTCATGTGTGCATGGCGGTGTGGGTGCATCATGTAATTCGGTCCAAGGAGGCTGGTCAGCACACCGCGGACTGTCGGATGGGCAAAAACCTGATACAGTCCAGGAACTTTTTGGAGGATATGGTTTCGTGGGTCTCCCTCTTTCTCAAATATTGTTGCAGTCTCCCGATAGATTTCTTCGTGGACATCGGGTAAATTGGGGTGGATTGTGATATACCCATTTTTGATGAAATGCTGTATCTGTTCGTTATTGAGAAGGTACTGCTGATCGACCATGATAGTGCTCCTTTCGCCCATAAGTTGGACAACCTCACAATAATGCTGTATTCTTTTAGATTCTATTCCATTTTGCCCTCCACCCACGTAAAGTAAATGGCTCATCTAAAAAGAGAGTGCAAAACACGAAGAGAAACCGTCCCCTTCCCCCTGCTTGCGGGGGACTGAGGGGGGAGCGAAAAAAACCGGGTTCTATTTCACAATTTCTTAACATGAACCAAGTAAATTATAGCAAGAATTGATCAGAAAACAGAGAAAAAAACGTTGACATATAGAAATAAAATGTCGAAAACTAAATGAGGGGTGCTCATAATAGTTGTCTGAATCCCGATCGCGGATTGACGCGGCTTAAACGGCTGAAGCGGATGACACAGATTCTTGCCCTGAAAATACCCGATATGTTGCGCGACCCGCCGGGCTCATTAAGCCTAGAACCGTAGCGCAATGGTGTTGGTATCTTCGGGATTCAAGGCCATCTGAATTAGGATTTTTAGGATGGAAGGATTTGCAGGCTGATTTCATTCAAACTGACAATCATTTAATTGAAGGGGTCAGTGAGATGGTTGTTTTTGCCGATGCAGGGTTGCCACAGTTGATGAGTTTCTTTCCAACTTGTGTCTATGCCCCCGTGGAGAATTGTCTGAATCGCGATTGATTAAGTTTGTCTAAGGGAAGGCGGCAAAAGGGGGACCTTCCTTCTTCATCAATAAAAAAAGGCGGTAGACCGAGGTCCACCGCCTCGTCAGTTCAGGCCAGCCTGCTTTCCTTTCCACTTGCAAGAGAATAAGTCATACGACTCTCCTCGTCAGAGGCTAGCGAGTGTCGAGATCGGGAGCCCGCTCTTACAGTTTTATTGGCAGCTGTTCAAAATCTGAACACTACTGTCAAACATTCGCGCACCATTCAATATTTCGGACCAAATCCAACCGTTATTGTTACCATGTAGAAGTTACGCCCTTGAGTTTGTAGTAGCGCAATTCAACCCGCGTCTTTAAGGGAGTAGGCCTACAACTGTCGGATGAACTGTAGTTGCCCGATTCATCGGGCGGCGTGAGTGGTATTATCCGGTGATGAGTCCCTGAAAGATACCATGACTCTCGCGCCATAATCCTGGCTAACCCACTCGGACAGTCGCGCAGCAGGGGTTGGTGTTTCCTTTGAACGTTCAACGACGTAAGTCCTAATCAGTAAAATGTGCCTCCCAACTATTTTTGAAGTTTCAGCGATATTTTTATATTGGCACAAAGATTGCTCGGTACGCAGTAACATTTGCCTCAAAAGCCCACAATCAAGGGGGTAACGGTGTTGGACGTGATGCCTTCAGTTTAGGAGATGGCATGGATCAGATATGGGGACGAGGAAACGTTGGACTGACTTCACTAGTTTCCGCTGGAGGAACGGCGAACATTGGAGACACGCTCTCCAATGTCCCCGAAAAGGTAATCCTGGGGGTGGCGTGCCTGAACTTCCCGCTGAGAACACCCGGTGTTATTGTTGTGGGTCGTGGACAAGATATCATGGGGCGATTAAACCTGGCCTGCTTTGAAGATCCGCTTCACCCAAGCGCGGATATATGAGGCGGTGGTATCGGGAATATCCGATTTGGGGCAGGTCTGCCCTATCTAGTACAATTACTGAATCAAAACACCAAGATTAAAACACAACTTGTCGAAGCTGTCGAAATGAAGGCTGTATCCTTATCTCCTATTAAAAGATTGTATTTCTAACAAAGATGTGCTATACTTTTTTAAGTAACAGGGTATGATTGACGGCTGACCAAGCAATGGGTGGTGTTCCCTGTTGTAATCTGCTGAGTTAATCAATGGGTTGCCATCCTGCCGGGTCATTAGTGTCAGCGCAAAATGAACTGTTGCAAAAACCTTTCATTCTGAATCGCCTAAAGCAGTAGTGAATATCGAAAATGGACAGCATATCGTCCATCGGACGAGACATCGTAAGCCTACCTTGGGTCGAGCGGAGGTAAATCTACGATTCACCGAATCCCCTTCGGGTAGTAAGAGTTGTTGATAGCGGAATTTCACATGCACTTGGGACTTTACGAATCCCGATATAGTGTAGATTCATCGTTCGGTAATGTCCCCTAGATACACTGAATCGGACTTTAGCGTGTGGAAGTATGTTAAACGCCAATTATTTGCTTAAGGAGGTTACTGCCATGAAATCTCATCACAAGTACCGCTTCTGGCTCATCTCTCTAGTGGTACATCTATGCCTTGCAATTGTCTTCAGCTTCATCATTATCAACCAAATCACTCCGAGCAATGTTGATGCCATAGACGTGAGCATTCTCAAAGTTGAACCGCTGCCGCTCGTGAAGAAAACACCCCGTGTCAAGGCCCCTATCGTCGTGCCAGCACCTACGCCTAAGTTTCAAACCGAACCTCAGTCAATGTTGGTGCAGACCCGATCCCTGACGGCCCAGGTGAGATCTACCTCCGTATCTGCGCCGAAGACCGCAGCAGTGGCCGCCCCGGTTTCCCGCCCTTCAACACAATCTGCGCGTGCAGAAATTGCTGTTCAAGGGGCTTCTCGCGTCAATGACCGTCCCGCCCAATTACTTGCCACTGCTGTCGATCTCCCCATTCAATCAGATGCTCCACTCGCTGCGGGAATGCGCGGCACTAGTTCACTCTCAGGATCTGGCAGTATAGGTGGAGGGAGTGGTAGGGGGGTAGGGCGGGGCGATTTCGGTACAGGCAGTGGTGTGAATCGGGTCCGGACAAGAGGTGGCGTTGGAATAGGTTCACTGGTCGGTGCCGAAGGGGCAACGAACATTGAGGACACCCTTTCCAACGTCAGCGAACAGGTGACGCTAGGGGGTGGTGTGCCTGCCCTCCCCTCAGGCAGTCCGGGTGCTATAGTTGTGGGCCGGGGACGCGATATGATGGGGCGATTAAACCTCGCGCGTTTTGAAGATCCGCTTCATCCAAGCGCAGATATATGAGGCAGCGGTGTGGGTAATTTCCGATTTGGGGCAGGTCTGTCCTATTTAGTGCAATCACTGAATCAAAAAACGAAAATCAAAACCCAACTTGTAGAATCAGTCCAACTGAAGGATGCCGCCTTCTTTCAGACCCCGATTCTTTTTATGGAACCTATACCGGGTGGCTCAAAGATAAGTCCAGAACATAGGCAGCGAGTCTTCAATTCTCACAGCAATCCAATCTGGAATATTGCGCGTCCGGGTGGATTAAGTAAGTACACCGATGCTGAAGTCCAAAGACTACGGGAGTATGTGATTAATCGTGGAGGGTTTGTCTACATCTTAACGCATGGGAATACGGATAACGCAATGAAAGGCACAAGAAAGGTGTTGCGGGAACTGCTGCCGGAGTATCAACTTGGATTTATTCCCAATGATCACCCGATTTACAACACCTATTACTCACTAAATGGTCCTTTGCGTTTTCCGTTGCGCAAGGTAGGGGCTTTCGGCCATACCATCCCTCTTCACTTTGGTCCCTATTCCGAGCTACAAGGTATCACGATTGATGGACGGCTTGCCGTCTTAGTTGATACCGAACAGATGATGCATGTAATTGATGGCAAAGTCCAGAAACCGTTCTACGGCAAGTTTCAAAATCAGAATCAGATTTTAGAGGAGTTTGCGCCACACGCGGCGCGTCACCTGATTAATATTGTCATTTATGCCATCACACATGGGAATATTTCGGATTATAGCAACTACGTTCCGGAAACAGTTAAAAACTCTGGTGACGATAGTTATCGGAAGAAAGCACCAATTGTCACACAGAAATTGTAAATTTCTGGTCAAACATCCGCCAACAGTAGGGGGAAGGTTGAAGGAATCACATGATTGATTTTTTGACTTCTGGAACTATCTTCCGCTACTATCTTATGAAGGTTTAACGCCTCACATTTTGCCAACAGGCGAATTTTGAAGGGAGGAAGCGGTATGTTTATCTAGCACTGCCGGATAAACATACCCATGAATTCTTATGGCGAACTTAATCCGTTACTTCTATCTCGGTCTTTTTGCTTTAACTCTGTTCGCATTTTTTATCGGTTGTGGTGATGACGAAGTTGTTGATACCGGTCCCGAGGTTGTGGTCCTACCGGAGGGAATCGTCAAAGGAGTCATTACAGATTTGGTCACACAGCAGGGGCTCACAGGTGTCCAAGTCACATTGGTCCTGGATAAGAAACTCCCAGGCGGCGATATCGAACAGGAAGAGATCGCTTCAACAACTACCAATCCTAGTGGAATCTTCACATTTGAAGAGCTCAAAAACGGGGACTATACCCTGAAGATCAATGCCCCTGGTTACATAAACCAACAAGCGGTGGTAAAAGTCACTCGCAAAGAGGCTGCAACCGTTAATTTTCGCCTTGAACCCGGCGTCAGGTTTACAGGTTCGGTGGTTTCTGACGATGAGAATCCTGTGAAAGATGTCCTTATCTCTTTAGGTGAACGTGCGGCAGTGACGGGTAGAGGGGGACAGTACGAAATCTCCCCGGTCTCCAAGGGGCAATACAATCTGACTGCGGAAAAGCCGGGCTATCACACGACACGCATTCCGGGTATCATTATTGGTAATAGCGATGTCTCGCGAAGAATCTCTATCGAACGCAAAGTAACGGGGCAGATTGTTTTCATGCGTGGAGATGTTGCCAGCAGGGACTTTTTTGGGATTTCAGTTATTAACGCAGATCGCACAGGCGAGCAACCATTGACACACCTCTTCGATGTACACCCCGCCTGGTCCCCCAACGGTCAGGAAATTATCTTCAGCCGGTCAGAAAATAGGGGTCTATCACAAATCTATATTATGGATAGCCGCGGCGGCAACGCAAGGCTTATCAGCGGGGACCACTTTAACGATCGGCATCCGGCTTGGTCTCCTAATGGCCGTCGCATCGCTTTTGTTCACGCGCGAGCCTTGGGGCAACCAGCAATTTACACCATGAATGTGAATGGTGAAGATCGAGTTCGACTTTCCGACTGTCACGCAGACTCTAGACCTACATGGTCGCCTGACAGCACTCAGATTGCCTATAACCATGCCCTGCAGCAAGGGATTCGGAACCTTTTTGTGGTGGACATTGAGACATTTCTCGCGGCCAAGGAGGCACCTCCAACGAAAGCAGAGCTGGAGCCAGAGCCTGAACCTGAACCAGAGCCCGAACCAGAGCCCGAGCCTGAACCAGAGCCTGAGCCTGAACCCGAACCAGAACCTGACCCGCATCAAACACCAGATGACGAGGACCAGAAAAAGGATGGGGAGGGCGATCCGCCTCAGGCACCGAGTGCTGAGCCGCCAGCAACAGCAGAGGGTATTCAACGTTTGACAACTGGTGAAAACTACGATATCCACCCGGATTGGAGTCCGGATGGCTCGAAATTGGCCTTTACCCGGGAAAGTGATCCGCTTAGTGCTGCTGTGTATATCCTGGATCTGTTTTCGCTGCGCCAAACCCGATTGACTACCGAGGACGGTTACAATGGCTATCCGTGTTGGTCGCCTGATGGAACGAAGATTATCTTCAGTAGTAACCGCAACGGTAGTTTGGGTATCTGGCTTATGGATGCGGACGGTAGCAATACAGCTCTTATCTTCGATGAGCTGAGTCAGGATGATATCCTCAGCCAGCAAGCATGGCGCGAGTAATGCACTATACCCTATCTAAAAAAAATAGCATTAGATTTCAAACCTAAGCGTCGCTAAACAGCGGCGCTTTTTGGGTTTTATGACAATCTGCCCAACAAATTCATAACGATTGGCTGATTAAAGGAGGATAGCGCGATGCAAAAACCCGATTTTGCCCGGACAGATCTCAGTCAGTTGGCAGATAAGGATTTGCAATTCCTGATCGAGAATTTCCCGAAGCCGGGACGGAGTTATGAGGAAATTGCTCAGTTGATTCATCATCTACCAACAACGCTTGAATCTATGCTAAACAGCGAATCCTTGTTCGACAAGATTCGTGATCGCAGTCTGTTGATATTAGAAATTTCACCGTTTCTATTTTTTAGTGTACTCCTGAGACGTAGTTTGATGGACCAGCGGATTTTAGGGGATAAAAAGGTCATCAACTATATCGCCAATCTCCTAAGCCTTTTCGTTAAGACAGATCGATTGTATCGCATTCATCGGAACGATAAGCAGACCCATCACTATCTGACGGATATGATTCAAGAAGCAGCAAACGCAGATCCCCGTCGGCAGTTCCTCATTTACTCTCATATCGGCAATTACTCACTTTATCTCACAGGAATCTTTCCACAGTGGATCGAATATCGTCGCCGTTATAAAAACCGTCCGGTGGGTACACAATTTTACATCGATTTTGGGCGTGAATACTATGAACGTGCATCAGCACATACAATGGCGCGGGAATATGAACTCGGTGAGGTCTTTTTCCGTCTATCGATTATGTTTGAAGTCTATAAAGAGGCACTTAATTATCTCGCAAAACAGTATCTGGTTTTATCGTAAATGAGAAAGATACACAAACAGGAGAAATAATAAATATGGATAAGGTAGATGTACATGTGCACGTATTTGCCAAGTTGAGCGATGAATACCCGCGTGGCATCAGTGGTCTGGCACCGGCGGATAAAGAAGCCCCCGCCGAGCAACTCCTGCGAAAAATGGACGCAGCAGGTATAGACAAGACAGTGTTGATTGATATGGGGGGCACTCGGATCGAAGAGCATAGGTATGTAACCCACTGTGTTCAGAAGTGGCCCGATCGCTTCACCGCCACTGGACTGGTGAATGGAGACGATCCAGATCCGCCCTCCTGCCTTAAAGAATTGGTTGATGCTACCGGCATCGAGGGTATCCGGACCGGGGATTTGGGCAATCCAAATGCCGCACGAGCCGAAGACTTGAAGGCTTATCCCCTGTTTCAGTGTGCGGATGAGTTGGGTATCAACATCAATATCTACACAGGTAGTGCCAGCATTGCCTGTGTAGAAATGCTAGCGGCTGCCTTCCCTAACCTCAACATCTCTCTAGATCACCTCGGTGTGATGCCAAACACCCCCAGCGTGGTGGACCGTTGGGGACGACCTCGTTTCGACGATGAGCCATTGCCACCGGCAACTTATCGGAGGGTTATCGACATGGCACGATTCCCAAATGTGTATATTAAGGTGTCGGGAGAGTATGCCTTCTCCAAGCAGCCCTGGCCCTACGAAGACATGAAACCGATGGTCGAGCAGATCTACCAAGCCTATGGACCTGAACGTATGATGTGGTGCACAGATTCTCCGTGGATTCTCGAAGAGCCGGGCTATCAGAAACTGGTGGATTTAATGGATCTTCACCTGCCCTCTATCAGTAAGGACGAAAAAGACAAAATCATGGGGGGCACCGCGCTGAAGATCTGGTTCAAAAAGGAGAATTGAGAAGGTGGAATGGGTAAGATTGGGCAAGGGCCTTGGACTCTCGTGCTGCGGAGCCGGTTCGTCAGGAGGCGCGAAGTACCCCAATGAGGCGGGGCAGGGCCTTTATCGTCCGCGCAACCTACGGGCGATTACAGGTTAGGGAGCCTGTGTCCACGATTAGATTGCCATAGTCATGTACGGTAAGAAATAGGACAGGATTTTCGCAATCGAATTGTGTAAGTCTTATACAATATTTCCATGCAATTGCCCTGACCTATTTGAGAAGTTCCCTAGGGATGCGAGAGCCGGGATACTCCTGATTCGGATCGCGGTTGGTAATAAGATCAGGAATATCGTCCTCCCAAATGTCGGGAATTGTCATGGGACGCTTATGCCATGCTAAGATTAGGGTGCGTCGCTCGTCTGTCAAGTTTCGGTGTGCTGAATGCAAGACGCGGGCATCTGCCAAGACGAGTGCCCCCGCCGAGACGAAGACATTTATCTGATCCGGATGATCACTGAACATGATCGGGTGATCCTCTTCAATAAACCGAGCCCCTTGTTCGTGGGCTGGAACTAGTTGATCGTGCAGCGGAACCCGCTTGAGATGGGTGCCGGGGATGACTTTGAGACAGCCATTTTCAACCGTTGTATCGGTCAAATAGTAGGACAGAAACATGGTCTGGGGCCATGGCGAGCAACTCATCGGATCGTTCCATAGCATCCAATCTTGGTGCCAATAGAGCGCGGGTTCTTGAGGATCTTTAGTAAGGATGATAATCCCTCCAGTACTCTCGAAATCTCCAAAGCCCATCTGCTCAAGTGCCTGACGCGATGGTTGCCAATCCAACAGTTTCTGAATGATTGGGTTGTCCACACCCCGCACGCCCACATGTTGCCCTTGATACCTGACGTCAGGGGGTGGCTCATGTCCAGCGATCAAGCGTTCTGATTCTTCTCGGAGTTCCTCGAGGAAGTCTTCGGTCAAGATATCGTCTACCACACAGTAGCCATCGCGTATCATTTGTTCGCGCTTCTGCAGTGCTATCTCTGGTGTCATACCGTTCTCCTTCACATTATTCTTCCTTTAATCAATAGAAATATCCTTTAATTGCTATATCGAGCACAAAACATAAGATTCAAGCTCGTCCATGATGGGACTCAGTCGGTGCCTGATACTCCACTCGCAGATGCGGGGTTTCTAGATGCTGATGGTCTTGTATCCGCGAAGTCAGGCAACTCTCCAGCATCCCGCTGACAATCAGGGTGCGCTCCGCCGGGTAGGGGGCTACCCCGGTCATGATCATTTCTACAATCTTGGCAACTAGGCAGGCAGAGTAGGTCACGTTGGGTGTCGGCGGCAGAAAAAACTGCGTAGACACCGGATCCGCCACCCCTTTGAGCCGCGCGGCGAAGCAGTAGTCTCTGATCGCACCGTTGAGCATAAGTAGCGTGGTTTGGAGTCCATCGTTGCGATCGATAAGATAGGCTGCTGGATTTTCGACCAGTTTCTGAAGTTCGCCGCTGCCGAGCAGATCTTGAGTCCGCCCATCGGCCTCGGTCAGTCCGCACGGACTGTCGCACCGAGAAAGGGCCGATTCCAAAAGTTCCTTTGACCAACGTCCTAACTCGCCTGTCTTCCACACCGCCTCCCCTTCAATTAATTGAACCGCCTTGACCCCGGTCTCACCCCCTTTGCGGCGCTCAACCATACACTGCATGGCTTCGAGGGCGTGATAATCCATCGGGTCGGAGCCGCCGACACCTACCATCAAGGCACTCTCAATCTCACAATCAAGCGGCAATTCGACATCTGGCAGGCGCCAGGTTACGGGCAGAGACGAGCCTGCGAGGATTGGGAATCCCAAGCGATGTCCGTCGTCCACCATCTCCTGGGCCTTCTCGAAATTGTAGGAAAGATGTTTGTCATTGTAAATCGGAACTGCCCGTCCGGCCTCCTCAAAGACTTTGACACACTCCTTGAAAAATTCGTAGCGCGGGTAAAGAACCTGACCTTTCTCATTTCTTGGGTAGTCCCCATGCTCACCAATTAGCAACACAGCATCAACAGCGAGTCTGTCTCCCCCGCAGCGCAACGCTTCAGAAATAGTCGGATACACGGAGAAACCGAATTCGCGAGCGCGGTCAATAGATTGGTCTCCTTCGGGTTTCTGATCAACATAGAGGGAAACGACCTGCGTATCGGGACGATGCCAGCGGCCCTCGTAGGGGTAACCAACCATGAAGCGGTCGGCAAAATGTTGGGCATGTGACAGGTAGCGGTAGATGGTAGCAATCACGGCGATGCGTTTGGGTGCCATTTACGTTTTTCTCCTTTGGAATCAGGTTCTCCAGAAAGTTGATTCTCTCGCCGGTTGATAAGAAATATTCAGGTGGGGTGTCCCCTGCCGCGTCTGATCCTGAAAGAGGCTCTCAACCCCGGCAGCAACTAACCCGGTAGTGAGCAGTGTGCGCTCGACCGGATAGGTCGCTGTTCTGTTCAAGAACATCTTTTCAACGTTGTTGACTAGCGGTGAGAAAAAGTTGGCAAGGGTCGTGCGCGCTGGGGGCATCGGCAGGTACATCTGTGTAGATAGTGGGGCGTCCTGACCTTCGAGGTGAGCGGCAAAGTTGAAATCCTGTACCAGTCCATTCATAAGAATCATGGTCGCCTTGAGACCGTCTACATACTGATACTGATAGGCGATTGGATCTTCAACCAACTGTTTCATTTCGTCCAGGGTTGGGAAAATATTGTTGAACCCCTGCCGTGAGGGGGTGAGGGTGTGACTACGGCAGAGGGCAGCTTCAAACAGTTCACGCGACCACAGTTCCTGGTGGTGTGCTTCCCAGAACTTGTTCCCGCGGTAGGCTTGCAGCCACTTGACACCTTTTTCGCCGCCTTCACGCCGTTCCACCATGCACTGGATAGTCTCCAAGGCGTGGAAGTCATAGCTGTCAACGCCTCCAATCGCGATACATAATGCCTCACGGACGCGGGCACCCAATGGCATATCGATGGACGGGGTGCGCCAAGTCACCGGTAGGGACGACCCAGACATGAACGCAAAGTCCATTTCTTGAGAGAGGTCGTACATCTCTCGCGCCCAGTCCCAGTTCCACGAAAGATGCTTATCGTTGAAAATAGACGCAGTTTTATCGGTAGTTTTGTAAACCGAGACAATCTGCTTGAAAAACTCGTAGCGTGGATAGAGATGCTGCCCCTTCTCGTTGGTGGGATAGCTACCGTGCTCACCAATTAGTAGGACCCCATCAACGGCAAGGTCACCCCCTCCCAAGGTCAAGGCGTCGGCGATGGTCGGATAGATTTTCATCTGGGGGAAACGTTCCGCTCGGTCACGACTCAGGTCGCCTTCAGGTCGCTGGTCAACGTAGAGTGAGACCAGATCCATCGGTGGATGGTGGTGCCAACTGTTCCAACCGTATCCCTCCAAGAAACGGTCAACGATGTGCTGGCCATGGGAGTACTTGCGGTACTCTGTGACGATGGCCGCAATTTTGGGGCGTTTGGTCATCGTGTGAATATCCTTTTATGAAATGCCGATATTTGTCAGACGGCTAACTAAGTATAAAAAATAACCAATGTTCAGTCTATCTCAATAAAAAAACAATGCCATCATCACCGATACTGCTCCAGGTTCCCCCGGTACTCCAACCCTAGCACGCGACGTGACCGCTCCACATTGCAGGTGTTATCCGCTTCGGGGGTGCCCACAATATGAAAGATATCGAAGTCAATTGCTGCGGACTCTATCCCCAGACGACATGCCTCCGCCAGATCATGCCGACACACGCACCCATTCCGCACCGGTGCCTCCTTGGAGCCTAGTTTCTCTCGACGCCTGTTGATTCCCAATCGACTATCTACAATATAATCCGGACGCAGGACAATAATGCGTGACCCGTAGGCATCATAAAACTGCCGGCACATCTCTTCCTGCAAACGCTTGCAAACGGCGTACTGGCTTCCATCGGGTCTCCTGACATCCGCGTTAAAAAATATCCCTTTGGGGTGCTCCGTCTGGCATGACCCGATGTGCACCACCCGCTCAATACCACGTTGCTGTGTGGATTCTAGGAGATTCCACAAACCCTTCAAATTGATTAAGAACGGCTGCGCATCATCTACGCCGTATCCCCCGAAATAGACTGCGAGATGAATAACAGCATCCATCCCTTGGGTGGCGTTGTGCACAGCGGAGAAGTCCACAATATCCCCGTGGATAATCTCTCCGCCCTGCCATTCGCCATCAATATCCCTCCACTCCTCCCATGCTTCCGGTCCCCGATCAAAGGCGCGGACCTGATGTTTGCCCGTCAAATTGGCAAGTACAGCTCTGCCTGCCCACCCGGCTGCGCCGAATACCACAACCTTCATTCGTTCTATCCCCTTTGCAATCCTATTGGACCACCTTTGATTTCAGCCTCCCCCACGTGGTTGCCAACTTACCCTGCGCTTCTACGGCAAAAGGATTCTTTTCAGGTTCAGTGACAAACACGTTATCTACCTCAATTATGGCCTCTTGAGTCCCAAAACCGATTCGCCCCTCCCCCTGCATGTTGACATCTTTAACATCAACAAGGGCTGGACCGTAATTACCCAAGGCTGCTGCTGCGCCGTTATCAGTGAGGAAAAAACGGTAGCCTTTCGGGTGATTCTCGATTTTGATCCAGTAGTCTACGCCTCTATCAAGTTTTGTTTTTGTCTCGGTTTTTTCAAACTCTTTCGTGATATGTCGTATATGCCGATGCACGACAGACCTTTTCCCCTCCCTGTTCAGTGCCCAATAAATGACATGGCGGCGCAAGCTCTGTTGCATCCGGGGTGGCAAAGCCTCCTTACCAGCAAAACCCGCACCTTCATCACTGTGGAATCGCCAAACGAGGAGTGGGCTTTCACCGGCTGCAAGATGAATCGTTGAATAGAACCAATAGTCCTTCCACTCTTCATCCCAATGACTATCAGATACTAAGATAAGATTTTTACCGTTTCGTTGGTTCTGTACCAATTTGCCATTTTTAATTATCCACGCCCCAGAGACCGCGTGCCATTTTCCCGTGCCGTTCAACTTGTCTTTCGACTTATCAAAATTATCTTCAAACAAGATTTTCTGTGCTTGAGTCAAACTTGGTAGGATAAGGACACTCGCTACAATAGTTATCACGGCGAGGCTCCATCGCCTTTGAGAATTTTTTTCCCAACACATGGTAAACCCTCCTTTCAATTTTACCACCAAACAGGCAAGCATCATGCAGATGCTTCAGAAATCTGTTCATAGATCTTGTGTAAGAGTATACCCTATCATCTCCTCAATTTTCAATATGATCTGAATGATATAGCCGTTTTTGATGAAACTTACCGATTTGGACAGTGTGTTACCCTTCAAACCGTAAGAGAGGTAAAAAAAAAATGAAAGTGAATGTACCCCAAACACTCAGCGTCGTTCTTATTTGCGTACTCGCCTTTGGCATACTCCAACATGCTGTATCGGCGGCAGATGAACAACAAACATTGCAAGCACTCAGCAAAAGTTTTGCCGTGCTCGCACAGGAAGTTGGAGAAGTCGTTGTTGGCATCGAAGCCGAGCGATCAGACGAAGACAAATATCAGGCACCCCGCTTTGAACGCCGGGGAAAATCTGAAGAAGGGGAATGGTTCGGTCCAGAATTGCGTCGTTGGTTTCGCCGAAACTCAGACCGTGATGAAAAGTCCGAAAATTATTTTCTTGACCCTGCTGACCCGTATCGGGAGCGGCATAATGTGATGCCTGAAGATATACTCCAGTCTGAGATCCAATATAAGATCAATTTCGGATCTGGTATCCTGCTTGACGAACAAGGGCACATCGCCACCGTTATCGAATTGGTTAATGATAGTGAGGAGATTACTATCACGTTTCAGGACGGGGAACGCCGTGAGGCTGAAGTGGTTGCATCTGACAAAGGCACAGGGATTACTGTACTCAAAGTTGATGCTGACTGGCTTCCGACGACGAAATTCGGTGATTCGGATGACGTTGTCCTCGGTGAATTGATGATTGTCCTCGGACATACCGAAAATCAGGAACCTGCGATTTCCTTGGGAATGATTAGCGGCGTTGGACGCAATCCGCGTATCGTCAATTATGAAAACTGGATCGCGATTGACGCGAATCTGCGTCCTGGTTCAGGAGGCAGTGCAATTGTCAGCGCAAAAGGTGAAATCATCGGTATGACTGCTGGCAGCTCATCGAACAACGCCTTTGCTATTCCAATCAACACGGTCAAACAGGTTGCGACAGAACTAATCGAACACGGACAAGTCACGCGCGGTTGGCTTGGCGTTTCAATTCAAGAGGTTGACTCAAGTTTGGCTGAAAAACTGGGTTTGGACAAACCGATGGGTGCCCTGATCGCCCGCGTCTTCAATGACACACCCGCTGCAGAGTTTGGTTTACAAAAAGGTGATATAATCGCTGCCATTAACAACGAAACAATCCGGAATGTCAATCATCTACGCGCTGCAATTGCCATGTATAAACCGGCGGCCACCGTCTCAATTTCGATTCTGCGGAAGGGTCAGATGCAAGATATCACCGTGACACTTGGTAAACGTTCCGCCCAGGTTGTTCAACATGGCAAAGATTCTGAAGGATATGTGGATCTTTGGAAAGGGCTCTCGGTTCAGCACCTGACAGCCGATCTGGCTGAAAAGCTGGGGTACACTGCCGATGAAGGGGTGTTAATTGCTAGTGTTGCGCCGGGCAGTGCAGCTGCCAAAGCGGGGCTCCGTAAAGGAGAGCTGATCCTTGAGGTCGAGAACCAAACTATTCGCAGTGTAGCGGAGTTCAAATCGGCGGTGGAGAAGGTAGCAGATGAAGCCAAAATCTTGCTACTCGTAAAATATGAGGGTCGCGCCCAGTATGTCCCCGTCAAATAAAAGCGGGTTCAGGCTGTTCAAAATCTGAACACCACCGTTAAATATTTGCACAACACTTGACATCTTAACAAAGTTGTGTTCTAATTATTTAAGGCTTCAGCGGGATGTCAACTTTGGCACAAAGATTGCGCGTCCATATTATATAATTACATTTGCCTCCAAAAATCGAAAGCTGGGTCAATTTTGGAAATTGTGGTTTCCCTGAGTATTTTTCATTCGCTTCGAGGTTCGATCGGTACTCGCCTCACCTATCGCCTGGAATGCTTCTCTTAAAACTACACTCCTATCACATGACTCAGCTTTTTTGTTAATTTTTCCGCTTATGAATCCATTCGTTCAAATTGCTCAAGGGGTTGTTGGGGCAATTCTTATATCCCTTTTCTTTATCCTCAGATCGAGCTTCGGCGAAGCGCGACATACGCTCAGTATCATCGGTGTCCTCATCATTTTCATTGCGAGTGGCTATATTCTGCGGACACGGTTAATCCGATGGGGAAGCCGACAGGTCTGGCTCAAATACCATCAAAGGCTCGCATCGTTAGGATTGTCTCTTGTTCTTATCCACTCAGCGGCTCAACCGCTTGCGTGGCACTCGTGGTTGGCGTTTACGCTAACCCTACTCAACCTTGGGACCGGCATTGCCCTCAGTTTTACTGCACACCACGCCCGACGCATTCTTCTCCGCTGCCACCTTGCCCTCGCACCAATCTTGCTGCTTACCGTTGTCTTGCACGGCAGAGAAAAATTAGATCACGATGAATTTTTCCCTTTGACAGAAGTTCACGATGTCCCATGTGTGAAATGCCATACGTCGGAGGCACTGCTGTTTAGTATCGATCCGCGCTTTCAGAGCGATTTAGATAGCGGGGGGGTTGTTTCAGAGGACTTGCAGTGGGAATTTGATTTGCATGGGACTTCCCTTTCTAGACAAACAACGATTTCAACGAGAGAGAAGGGGGAGCACTGGCTGGTAACTGATAAAAAAAACAAGGGTGAATATATGGTTGAGGAAGCGGGAGATCGGTTAGATGTCCATGCAGATGCTGTGTACGAGGCTTATACCTGTCTCACCTGTCATGTTCACAACACCCCTGAGATTGAGTTTGCCCACGAGAGTCATGGGGTCAAATCCTATAACGCTTGCCTCAACTGCCATCAGACTGTCATCAATGGAACAAAATACGGAACCCGAAAAGCGAATTGGGAGTATAATCCGTGATAAGTTGTGAAACAACCGTACTGGATTAGCGAGAAGGAGTTGTACATGCCCCAAAACTTCAAACCGGTGACGGTTGGGATATCGGGCGGTTCAGCATCAGGGAAAACAACATTAGCGCAAGTATTGGCGGAAGGGCTTAAAGAATTTTCGCCGGTGATTCTTCACCAAGATTGCTACTTCAAAGATTGGTCAGAATACCCGCAGGAAGAACGGGAGAAAATCATCACTGCGAATCATCCGGATGCGGTTCGGTGGGAGATGCTGCTTGGACATATCCACCAACTGATTGCGCGTCAACCGATTGAAACACCACCCGAAGGGACGCGGGCGTTCGCACGCGGTGATGCCCCCGCCACGATTCAACCGAGTGATCTGATCATCGTTGAAGGACATCTCATCTTGTGGGATGGAGTGCTTAGAGATTTGATGGATGTCAAACTCTTCATTGACGTCGAACCGCATGAGCGGGTACTGCGCCGTCTGTTACGGGATGTTGCACAGCGCGGCGGCGATCTTGAGGGGGCGGTTGCTTGGTATCGTCGGGATGTTATCCCCAATTTCTCGGTCTACACCGAGCCGTGTAAGGAGTATGCCGATCTCGTTGTGCCTTTTCTCGATGAGAATCCTGTGGCTTTGCAGACCCTCGTTGCGGGGTTACGAGATCGGATTGTGAATCAACGCGCTTCGGTGAAGCTTGGGATGTGATAGGTAATAGAGGCGTACCGGTCAAGTTTTTCTTAACACCGGGCAGTTTCAGTGATAATGGTAGTTATCATCTGACCTATTTGAGCCAGCCCCACATCGTAAGCGTCTTACCTGCGGGAGCAACTTCAACTGCAAAAGCAAGGGCAAACCGTGCAGGATTAATGTTCTCACGGCCATTTTTAGTGCGTCTTCGTACCTGTCGTGCGCCATCGGCGTTCATCACGTAGATTTCCTTGTTCCCATCCCTATCAGACACGAAGGCAATCTGTGCTTGTGCTTCAAAGTCTATCATCAGCAGCATTAGGCCCAAAACGACAACGCCCCCTAAAATGAAATGTGCGAGATTGTATTTCCGTGGCAGTAGTAGGCACACTCCGCCGTGCCGTAAACCCCAGAACCGTTACCGCATATGGCTTGGATAACGCCCAACTGCCATTAAACTCCCAACCCCGTCGGTGGGGCATCTTGTTCCGTCTACCGCCTGAGGCCCCTATCTGTACGCGTGCAGTCTGCATCATCTGTTTAATCTGCGATTCAGACAATTATTATAAGCAACCCTCAGGTATGTAGTAGGGTGATTTGTGACGCGCAATGAATTGCGCTACTACAAACTAAAAAACGGATGCAATTCTCCTAATGCAGCCATACTATAATCATAGACACAAATTCCTACTAGGAGTTTTCAAATTTTTTTCGTCGAATTTGGATTAATCCTGTAATAACCGGGGGGACGGTAGACACTATTAGGTTCGCCGCCGGTAAAATCTCACCGGGTGCCGAGGCTTTGGCCGTTGTCGAACAAAACTGGCTCCCTATATCTCTACTATCATGCTGGCCCCTACAAATCTGGATAAATCCCTAAAGATTTGCCGCTTTCCATTTTCTTTTAATGGACTCTACCCTCTCCTCTATGGTAAAATATGAAATGCTATCTTTCGATCCAATCTTCATGCTGGAGCAGTGAGTAGGTAGACAATGGGTTCACAGATCTATGGGACTGAAGAATACTTGCATAGTATCATACTGGTTTAGGCTCAATGAGCCAAGAATGATATGACACAGTGTGGGTATTTTTTACGTTTGACGCATGACTTACCACATTTCCGTCAGAGAGGAAAGCGATGGATGAAAAAAGGCAATATCGGCATCACGGGTTGACAATCTGCACACTCGGCGGGGTGGAACACGGTAAAACGACGCTGACTGCTGGGATAATCAAGGTAGTTTCACGGATTGGCTCCACGCAGATGGATGCGGGTGACTTTGAAGCACAGCAACCGACGCATCATTCAATAGGACAGCAAACTTACGTCAGTTATAAAGTGGTCGATTATGAAACAAGCGGTAGACATTACACACATATTGATGGACTAAGTCACGGGGATAACATCAAGATGCTGATTGGTGGTTCGCCGGGCATTCGCGGTGCAATTTTGGTAGTGAGTGCAGTTGATGGTGTGACAGCAGAAGCCGAAGCCGAGATTCGGCTTGCGAGCCAAGTTCGCATCCCTACGGTTGTCACCTTTCTGAATAAGGCAGAGAAGGTTAAAGATCCGGAATTAATCGAGATTTGCGAGATGGAGATTCGTGAAATACTCACGGATTGTAGCTATGTGGCTGAGGAGTCGCCCATTATCATTGGCGATGGGGAAAAGGCATTTAACTATAAGGGACAAAATCTTAATTCAAATCACTGGAAACCGATTGTCGATTTTATCTTCGCAATGAATCGTTGCATGCCGCAGCCGCTGAATCCACTCGAATTGCCATTATTGATGCCAATTGAGAAGGTCATTGACAATCCCAAAGGCACCTCAACATTATACGGTCAGGTGGTACAAGGCGGTCTTGCTGTCGGGCTCCCGGTTGATGTCGTCGGCAAAGGGGATCGTATCAAAACCCGCTGCGTCGGTCTGCGGCATAGCGATGCTGCCTCCTCGGCAGGGGAAAAGTACAACGAAGCGGGTAAGAGTGCAGGAGATGAAGTCCAAGTCGATGCAGAGATGGGGTGGATTACGCCGGGGCAGGTTGTTTCACAACCGAAGAGCATCAAGTCACACACCGAATTTGAGGCGGTGGTTTACGTGATGACCCAAGAGGAGTGCGGAACACATATCCCCCTCGTTGGGAACGATAAACCGGAGATTCATCTCTGGACAATCGATGTCACAGGGCATCTTCACCTTTCGTTGGAGGTTGCCATTATCAATCCGGGCGAACACGCAACCGTACGAATTTCGCTTGATGTACCGATGGCACTAGAAATCGGCACGCGGTTCGAGATTAAGAAGATGGGAGCGAAGATTGGGATGGGAGTTGTAACGGAAATTACAGAATAGTAAGACGCAAGTTGCCACTTTAATCAGCCAGGCGTCAGAGATAGGAACGCCCTGGATTTCATAGTATGTCCAAGCAGCGTTCCCGCGTAAATTGCACAGAAACGAGTCATAGCATGGGTTTCCCACTTTTTTAGCTTTATCCAATTCTTCACAAAACTATGAAAACCATGAAAATTCCGAGAATTTTTAACCCTGTTTTTCAACTAGCAACTTGCGTTAGTAAAGCCTCCGGTCTGCCAGCCGCAACACCATAAAGGAAGTGATTATGCAAAAGATATACAACTACATCGAACAGGGCAAGGCAAGGCTTTGTGATTCGTTGAAAGAATTGGTCAGGATTCCCACTGTGAATCCGCCCGGTACAAACTACACAGAAATCGTCCAGCTGCTTCAGGAACGGTGCGAAGTGCTCGGCATGAGTACACAGATTGTGCCAGTCCCTCAGGCGGAAGCGCAAGCGATTGTACCACACGCCGACAATTATCCGCGCCTGAACCTACTCGCGAGGTGGGACGTTGGGGCAGAAAAAACCGTCCATTTCAATGCCCACTACGATGTTGTGCCTGTCTCCGGCGATTGGCGCATCAATCCATTTAAGCCAGAGATTGTCGGGGATTGGCTCTACGGCAGGGGAGCAGACGACATGAAGGATTCCATCGCCGCGCTGCTGTTTGCGGTTGCAGCACTACAGGAAAGCGGTGTCCAGCCTGCTTTCAATATCGAATGTTCACTCACCTGCGACGAAGAGATTGGTGGCGAGTTAGGGGCAGGCTACGTCGTACGCAACGGGTTGGTCCAAGCGGATTACGTCGTCAATTGCGAAGGCGGATCCGTTCTCAACATCGGTTTGGGACACAACGGTGTATTGTGGCTAGAAGTGAAAGTCTACGGCAAAGCAGCACATGCCGCCAATCCAGACAAGGGGTTAAACGCTTTTGAAAAGTCAGCCGCTCTCGTCACGGGGATCCAACCCTTGAAGCAGGGTTTGAAAGAGTCGGACCGTGTTTTCAAAACCTTTTCGGGTGATGACCGATACCCCACAGTTAACATCGGTGGTATCTTTCACGGCACGGAAGGGGATAAGGTCAATACCGTTCCTGCCCAGACAACCTTCTCCATAGATCGGAGAATCCTCCCCAACGAGCGTTTGGCAGCAGCGGAAGCGGAACTGCGTGGGGCGATTCAGGAGGCCTGTCAATCTGACCCGGAATTGAAGGTAGACGTGGCTTCGATATTAAAGATTGAACCGTGTGTTGTGGAGCCAGAACATCACTTTCCCCAAGCATTTGCACGAGCAGTGCGTAGCATACGTCATCAACCAACTAAGTTCAGCACGACAAGCGGCTTTACCGATTTGCATTTCTTCGTCGAAGAGGGTGGACTGCCCGGCGTTGGTTATGGGCCCAATGGACAGGGGGCCCACGGTATGAACGAGCGGGTCAGTGTATCGGATCTGGTTAAGACTACAAAGGTGTATGCAACGTTCATGGTGAGGGAAATTTCATAAAAAACACAAGCAATCGAGGAAGTAAGGAGGCTGCACAATGATAGCCAATATTCCACTCATCGCATCTGGGGCAAGCGGGCTCACCCATAATAACGCACTACAATTAACAACCCTGCGGCAGGCACCTAAAACGACCGGACGCAACGGTTGGCGAGTTGTCGAAGAGGAGGCCCTCTGGCAGCTGTCCGAAACAGCGATTATTATCGTGGATATGTGGAACAAACACTGGTCATGGGGTGCAACAGAGCGAGTAAATATCATGGCACCACGAATGAACGTCGTCATTGATACCGCCAGAGATCGAGGGATACAGATTATTCACGCGCCCTCAGATACAATGGATTTCTACGACGGACACCCCGCGCGGGCTTGGGTACTTGATGTTCCACATGTAGAAATGCCCAACCCGATCGAGCATCCAGACCCGCCCCAGCCAGTTGATTCATCGGATGGCGGTTCAGATACCGGCGAGGAAAACAGTTTCAAAGCATGGCACCGTCAACACTCGGCGATTGAGATTAAGGCTGGGGATGCCATCAGCGACAATGGCCAAGAGGTCTATAACCTCCTTATGCAAAAGGGGATCAAGAATCTGCTCTATATGGGTGTCCACACCAATATGTGTGTGCTAGGTAGATCTTTCGCGATTAAAGCGATGGTTCGATCCGGGCAGTTCAACGTTGCGTTGGTTCGGGATCTCACGGATGCAATGTACAATCCGTTTAAGCCCCCTTATGTCAGCCACGAGGAGGGAACGCAATTGATTATCGCATATATTGAGAAGTTCTGGTGCCCGACGATAACAAGTGACGACCTGACCGCAAATTCGCCTCAATAGTTCGTGCCTGCTGAAATGGTCCTCCAAATCCTCAAGTTTATCCTGGCTACACACGCCGCCTGCGCTTAACACGATACGGATGTGAGTAAAACATGAAACAGATACGTTCGTGGTTGATGTTATTCGGCACGCTCCTTCTGTTCGGCTCTATGCTAGCCGATGCTTCAGAGAACATCCCCATTGCGATTGCCCCTCAAGGCCAATTTGCGCCGCGGGGGGTCAGCGATGGCGTTGGCGGCACAGTTGTCATATGGGAGGACTTCCGCACTGAGAAGGATTGGGACGTTTACGCCCAACGGTTCAACGTTGATGGCATCTCTTTATGGACGGAAGGAGGCATAGCAATTTGCGAAAAAAAACGGGATCAGCGATGGTTACGGCTGGTGCGTAACGAGGATTTCATAATTATCGCTTGGACAGATCAACGCGCCCCGGAGAATTGGGATGTCTACGCTCAAGTGATTGATCTATCAGGAAATAAGCTGATACCCAACGGGGGTGTTCCCGTATGTACACACCCGGCAGACCAATCTGATATAGAAATTCTGAGCGATGGATCAGGCGGAGCGATTATCGTTTGGAAAGACCGGCGTCGAGACCCCGACCTTCACGACCTTTATGTCCAACGAATTAACATGAACGGTCAACCGATGTGGGAACTTGATGGTGTACCGGTATTTCCATCCGAAGCACTTCAGAGCACTCCCCGGCTGGTACCCGGCGATGCAGATAGCTTCTACGTCGTCTGGTGGGAGGTCATCGGTTACGAACAGTGGGATATCATGGCGCACCGAATAGGCATGGACGGCAAGCACCGCTGGCAGGCACCAATAGTTGTTTCACCGATGGAAGGATTGCAGGGCGAGCCGCGTACGGTGACCGATGGGCAAGGTGGACTTATCATCGTCTGGCAGATTTACGAGAATTTTATCAACGATGATTTCCACGCCCAGCGGATAGACGCATCGGGAAGCAAGGTTTGGGAGCTAAGTGGTGTGCCGATCTGCGATGCAGAGGGTATTCAAAAAAATGCTGCAATTACGAGCGATGGGCGCGGGGGAGTGGTAGCTGTCTGGCGAGATGAGCGGGACATTTTTTCAGATCTTTATGCTCAACGAATCGGTGCTGATGGCACCCCTCGGTGGACACTCAACGGAATCCCCCTGTGTGCAGCTGGAGGGTATCAGGACAAACCATTTCTAACCCGGTATGACGAAAACAATTTTTTTGTTGCGTGGCTAGATTTTCGGGAAGATTACGGTGATGATAGCAATGACGCTATCTACGGACAGAAAATCAATTTAGAAGGAAAGACCCTTTGGACTGAAAATGGAATTCCGCTATGCACGGCAGACGGTGTGCAGCAGCCGCCCTATGTTGTGGAATCTGAGCTGGGGAAATTGAGCGTTGTGTGGAGCGATGCCCGCAGCGATATCGGTGATATCTACATGCACAATATTAAATAAAATGACACATCTACCGATTCTTGATTTGCTTTAGAAATTTCTTGAGAGTAGACTACTTTGTGTAATGAAGGGGTGTGCATAATTCGAGACACATTATAGCTGAATTCAAGCGAGGGCACCTAGGTCAATCGTAGCGGCTTGGTTCCCAAGCCAGATGGGTTGTTGGCAGACCCACCCCCTACGCATGGAAGGTATTGAGAAGTATACGCATCAAAACCTATTAGGAGCACCCCTCGTGTAATTACTTATGCGTTTATGGTATATTATTTCAGATATCCATGGTAACTACCGAGCTTTTCGTAACCTGCTTCTGCATGCCCAGTTAATTGATGAAAGCGATCAATGGCTCGGTGGAGAGGCATGTCTGTTTCTCCTTGGAGATTATGTTACAAGCGGTCCCGATTCCAAGCAGGTCATCAATTTGATTCGCACACTGGAATGTCAGGTGCCTGATCAGGTTGTTGCGCTTCTCGGAAACCACGAACTCCTCCTGCTGCGCGCTGTTCACGATCCGTATCATCGCCAAAAATGGTTGGCAAATCCTGAATACTGGCAGACGATTGCTTCATGGGCAGGGGCAAACGAAGAATTGGACAATCTGTTGCAGCGTCTGCAAATTGACTCACTCTCGATGCAGACGATTGTATATATTTATCAGGCAATCGCAAAATCCGATCTCGATTCAGATTTACTGATTCAGCGAGCAACACAACGGTGGCAGCTTAACCACCCCGCTCCGACAAGTCGAGAGTCTTTAACCTTCACCTCAGATCTTTGGGAGGTGTGGTCTCTATTTCTCCGCATCATTGAGGCGGATGGAACGTTAGAATGGATTGAACGGCTGCCGGTTGCTTATCGGGCAGAGGAATGGGGGTTTTTCCACGCCGGACCGCCAATTGGGTTTGATGGTGGCGTCGACCACCTGAATAATCAGTTTGAGGTCCTCCAGCAGGGAGGTAAATTTGATCATCCGTTGTTAGCAGCCAATCACTCGCTGACTAGTCCCGTTGGCTCACGCCGCTGGTGGGCGGAGGCATCACAGGTGGAACTACTATTCAACCAGTTTGAGATTGAGCGGTGTGCTTTCGGGCATGATCCGAAGGCAATCGAACCACGCGGGATACTTGGAAGTGTTTGGAACAAAGCGGTGAGTACCGATCCGTATATGCGCGGGAACATCGAAGGCATGATTCGGATTCGTGGCAGTTGTGTCGATGCCCTCTATACCGATTCAGCGATCTCGATTCTTCAAGATATCTATCCGCAGCGGACGTTTTTCACAACAGACAGATTGATCGGTTGATTCATTAATATGTCTCAAATTTAGCCGTTGGAAGAGTATCCGCAATAATTTTTGGTGTAACTAGATAATGGTTGAAGTTGAAGCGAAATTTCAGGCAACATCGCTACAGGTACTCGATCAGGTTCGATTACGGAAACAGGTGGCGGGGTATACACTTTCGGATCGGAGGAACACCCCACAACAAGATACCTATCTTGATACAGCGACCGGTCTGCTTACACAAAATGGTGCTGCTTTGCGAATCAGGAAGAAGCTTTTCGCCTCCGGAGTTATCGGGGAAGGAACACAATTTGTTACATTCAAAGCCCAAACCGAAGAGCTTTATACGTATACAGAGATCGAAATGCCGATTACTGACCAACAGGTGCAAGCACTCTTAAGCGGAAATCTTGAGAAGGTTCAGGTTAAGGCTATCGAAGCGGCTGTGAATTATCTAAAGGGAGAGAAGGTATTTCCTGTCCTGTACGTTGAAAACCTTCGTGAAACGTGGCACTTAAATTCTGATGCGGGCTATGTTGAAGTTTGTCTTGATGAGGTACGGTATGCGGCTAGGAATAGAACACAATCCGTTCAGGAGTATGGTGTCGAGTTAGAACTTAAAACTGGTGAACCTGAGTTCCTTCAACAGATTGCTGACACGTTATCTCAACAATACGATCTGATCCCGACCTTCCAATCGAAATATGAGAGAGGCGTAACACTCCTGAATGTGTTCGGTGTCAAGGCGAAGAATTAGAAAAGGGAGATTATCGCCGATATGGCAAAAGCACGGAACGTCAAAGGTATCACGCCGGAGAAAAGCCTTGAGGAGTGCGCTCGAAGGATTATCACGACCCGGCTCCATGAGATGATGTCTTTCAAAGCGGGAGCGATTGATGGGAGGGATATCGAGTACGTTCATGACATGCGGGTCGCCTCCCGACGGCTACGCGCTGCGATGCGAAATTTTGCCGATTGCTTTACCCCAAAAAAGAAGTTCCGCAGGCACCTCAAACGGGTCGAGCGGATTACACGTACGCTGGGAGACGTGCGCGATTTAGATGTGTTAATTGATTGCTTTCAAAAAGACGCGCAAACGGTGCCAGAAGACACACAGACTGGTATTCAAAACTTGATAAGACATCTCCAACGAGAACGGAAAGCACGGCGGGGGCCGATGTTTAGGATGTTTGAAGAACTGGACAGGAGTAATTTCGAGCAGAAGTTCTTGAAATTCTTTAAGGTATAGATATGGCAAAAGCGTGGAAAGTGAAGGGGATTCAACCACAGTCGAGCTATCGCTGGAATGCACAGGTTATTCTTGCCGTAAAGGTTGAGGAAGTATGCTCGTGGGCGGAATTCATTCACAACCCAGATAATATCAAAGAACTCCATAACCTGAGAATATCAGTTAAGCGGCTGCGCTATTCAATGGAAGACTTCACCATCAACTATGGTGAGGAATTCAAGAATTTCCTGAAGATATTAACAGACTTGCAGGAACAGCTGGGGGATATTCACGATTGCGATGTCGTTAAGATGATTCTGACGGATTATCTGCAAGCCCTTCCCGACCAAGGGGATACAGAGATCGATGCGATTGGCATTAATGCTCTCCTGCTCCGCTACCGTGAAATGCGGGCAGCAAAGTATCAGGCGTTTTTGGAGCGGTGGGATGCGCTTGAGGAGGCAGATTTCAAGGACGAACTCCTTAGAATCGTTACAGATGAATCAGGGGCAGCCTCCTCCTAGGAAGTCTAGGTGGCCACCTACGTCGGTCCGTAGTTGAATTTAAGAAGCCAACCCCTCAGTTCAGTGTATAAAGGAGATGCAGACAATGGCGGTGAATGACGATCATGTCGTTGGGGTAGATATGGGAGGTACGAAGATTTTGGCTGCTGTTATTAATGCCGAAGGGGAAATTGTTCAGCAAGCCAAAACAGCGACAAAGCCAAAGAAAGGGCCTGATGCAGTGATTAAACGGATTACGCAATGTATCCGAGAAGCAATTGACCATGCAGGACTTCAACCTTCTCAGATCCGCGCAATCGGTATCGGGTCGCCGGGTCCACTCGATCCGGAGACTGGCGTTATTATCTTTGCTCCTAACCTCGGTTGGTCAAACGTGCCGCTCAAGGCGAAACTAGAAGTAAACCTTAGCATCCCTACTTTCGTTGATAACGATGTCAATGTAGGAACACTCGGTGAATATGCCTTCGGTGCCGGACAAGGGGTAAAAAACCTCGTCGGGATTTTCGTTGGCACGGGAATCGGTGGTGGCATTATCTTAGATGGGAAGCTCTATCATGGTGTCAACAAAACCGCTGGGGAAGTCGGTCACATGATTGTGAAAGCGAACGGCCCCCGGTGTAGTTGTGGCAACTTCGGATGCCTAGAAGCTGTTGCTAGCCGTACCGCAATTACTAGAGAACTTCAGAAAGCCATCCTAAAAAAAGGTCAAAAAAGCAAGCTCACCAAGCTAAATGGGGGCAGGCTCGATCTGATTCGGAGTCAAACCATCGCTAAAGCTGTCAAGCGCGGTGACAAACCGACGATTAAGGTGATGCAACGCGCTGGGAAATATCTAGGAATTAGTGTCGCTTCGATTGTCCATTTTTTAAATCCTGAAATGATTGTGCTCGGCGGAGGCGTTATCGAAGCGATGGGAGAGAGCTTGTTACATCCGATTCGTCAAGCGGCAGCGAAATATGCTCTGCCCACAACCATGAATGGTGTTCAGATTGTGGAGGCAACCCTTGGCGATAACGCGGGTGTTATTGGAGCATCCGTTTTAGCGCGTCAACGGTTATCGTGAAGTGTAAGACGTGATACTAGGTTTCAATCTTTGTCAATCTCGTCAAGAACTGCATACCAATTTTGAGAGTCGAGAAGAGGAGGGAAATGTGGAGATAAAAGTTTACAATAATAACGTCGAAAAAGCACTTAGGGACCTGAAACGAAAACTCCAGAGGGACGGTTTTATCAGAGAAATCAGGAACAGACGTTTTTATGAAAAACCTTCCGAAAAAAGGAATCGAAAACAAAAAGAAGCAAAAAGGAAAAGGGCAAAGGCTCGGAGATTTGAACGTTTGGAGTGAGTTATTATACAAATGGGGGCACTTCACATTGGCCCTCTTGAGGCAGAAGACCTTGAGTAGAGAATGGGGATCTCCATTCTCTACGAAGAAAAGGGCCCTCCAAAGATTGTGAGATTGCCTCAAACCCTGAGAGCACGGACGCGGCGGGGTGATAGACAATAATCGGTGCGAATCGGGCATTTCTGATATTTTGTGTACGTTTTAGCGATCTCCTTTTCCGGCTTCATATTCATCACGTTCTGTCGAACGCTCGTGCCGTTCCCGATACGACTCCGATTCCTGCCGAACATCTTCATCGTCAAGGAAACGTTCCCTCGCCCAACGATAAACTTCAGCGGCTTTTTCAGCTTTGCCGGACTCTTCGTAACCCCGCGCCAACTTTAGATAACTCTCCGTCCGATCCGGACGCTCTTCTATAGAACGCTCCAAATCCCTGCATATGCCATAACGGTTGTGGGGTTTACGGCACGACGGATCATGCCTACTCCTTTACAAGCATCCCTTAACTAATTGGCCGTTAGGCTGCCATAAGCACCGGAATCATAGATTCTGACTTTCACAATAAACTTCTCGGTGGGTACATCCTTTCTCCATGCGGCTGATAACCGTTGTGCCGAGGCCTCGTCCTCAACCGTAGGAGGGGTCCTCTAAATTCAGTGTCATACCGGCTTGGGACTCCGCCTAATCAGCCGTTAGCAGTTCGAGATCCGGATCGGTATTGGATTCAGGTAGATGGATTGGTTATTGTCAGCTATTACATTTGGCGATTTGCCAAAGAGCTATTATTCTCCCACATTTTGGAAACGGCGTTAAGTCTTTTTTCAGTGAAAAAAGACTTGAAAACACAGCACACATGAAATAAAATAAGGATAAGAACAAAAAAAATCCCATCACCTTGGAGGATTGACGGGGGTTCAAAAGCCACAAGATTGTTTAGCAACGCGCCCGAATGCGTTTTTTCGATAAGCAGAGGCCGACGATGATGACACCTCTTTCTTTTGATGTGAAGGCGTATCAACCCAACCAATCGTATTTCAATCTCGTAATCTAGCGTCCCAGGGCAGGGACAGGTTTATTTCTCGCTGAAAGAAACAGCTAGAGCTGATGGCCACGGTCAGAGACTGAAATTCTAGGCAAAAGCTATACCGAAGACTACTGAGAACTATTACGAAAGGGAAGAGCAAATGCCATACAAAATCTACCCCGCTGCTGCTGATGATGCCTCAACGGCGTTCCAGATTGAGCTCGATCCGCGCGCCATTGAGGCGATGAGAGAGATCGAAAACAGTGGGGCACAGGGGGTAGCACGCGAGGAGATCTTGCGAAAGCATCTCAGCACAGACTATGACAAAGGCTACTGGGGGACGGCTTACGGCCTTCACGGGCTTTCCGAAGGCTTGACACCAGCGAGGCTTTCCGAAATGCTTGAGACACATGGCGAGTCCTTTGACCCCTGTGCGGAGCGAGAAACATTCGATCACAGTATGATGGTCAATGTCGAATCGGAGTTGGATTCGCAGCTAGAGTTTATCCCCGACCGAATTTTCGATGCCATCGTGGACGCCTACAAGCAGGAACTGATCGCCGGTTAAGATTGCTACAGGCTAAAGACTTACACAATGGCTGGGAAAACAAATGAAAGGCAATGAGTAACACTATCGGAGGGTATATCATGATTTTAGAAAATTGGGTGGTATCAGCATCAAAATTCAAAAGAGCTTTTCTCGCAATCGCCGACCATCTAGTGACACGGGTGAACCTCGAACCGCTTGAAGACGACGAAAGGACGGTAGGCGTCAAAGCCGTGTGGGAGGGTGAACGTGGCGAAAGCACCTTAAAAGTAAACGCGCCATCCTTGAAAGGTAACATCAAAACGGAAGGCGATACCGCACCAACAGTCGAATACTGGCATAAGGGGGACAACCGCGGTTTTGCATTGCGAAATCCGAGAAGCATCTCCTGTGAGTTTGATGAGGAAACCTTCAAGAAAATTGAGACAGGCAAAGCGGCGGGGCTTGCAATCGCTGCCGGTGCCGCTGTTGGACTGGTTGGCTGGTGCGCGCTAGTGCTTGCGGGTCGGGCGACACTCGTCAAACAGGAATCAGAGCCCGCTTCACCGAGCCAGATTGGATCGGACCCCGCTAGTGAAAATTCGCATGATGGGTAGGAACCCTAAAACGTGATGTATGACGAGTGAATAGGGGGCAATTGGGGCTCACTGATATAGTTGTAGACCGCTGTCAGAAATCGTTGCGTACTTTCACAGTTTGCCCAGTCGAAAGGGATTCTTGGGCTGCCAAGGCAACCGCGACAACCCGCGCCCCGTCTCGGACAGAAGGCGTGGGTTCTTTGTCTTCTACAATCCAGTGTGCCATCTTATGGAAGTACAGCAGCAGTTCATTTGCATGCCCTTCGATGAGACGTTCCTTGTTAGCTGGTGGGTCGGCATTCAAGGTCTCACGCTCAAACACTCCGTCTATACCGAGATCTAAACCGGTTAAGGTACCTTTTGTGCCGTAGATCACCAGTCGTTGATGTGCCTCCGGCGGTGAGTTGACCGCGCTGCATATCACACAGACGCGTCCAAGCGCACCCCTGGCGAACTTAAGATTGAGAATCCACGTATCTTCTATAGGATAGCCTGGGATAACACCACTGTTCAAGGCGAACGCATGGACAGTGTCAATATCTCCAGCAAACCACCGCACGCAGTCTATGGCGTGAGCACCTCCGCCAAAGAGAAAATCCTGCGGTGCCGTCACCCGCCACGGCGTGATTCGACAGACTCTGCGGATATCATGGACATAACCGGTATCGATTAGCGTTACCTTGCCTAGATTGCCTTCATCAAAGGCGCGACGTGCCGCCACAATCTTCGGGAGGTGGCGCCAAGTCATCGCCGCAACGAATTTAAGCCCTGTTCGATCCACCAGATGGACCAATCGCTCACAATCCGCCATGGTAGTCACCATCGGTTTGGTGCATATGACATGTTTCCCGGCCTTCAGTGCCGCTGCCGCGTGTTCGGCGTGCAAGTGGTCGGGGGTGAAAACGCCGACAACATCGACCTCAGACCGCGACAGCAGCTCGTGATAGTCCTCGGTGACAAATCCGATCCCATAATCCTCATGTGCAAGTTTTAGAAGTGCTGGATTTTTGTCCGCTAGCGCGCACACCTTTATTGGGCTATCAGATTTCTGATTCAAAAGTAGGGCACCCTTGCCGACTCCTAACCCGATGATACCCAATCCGAGCGTTGACATTTTGATATCCTCTTAATGTGCCTTGAGGGAAGTTCTGAATCACTATTCTAACCGAGTCGCCACACTTTATTCGATCGGTGGATTGGAAAAAAATCCCAACATAATTTTTGACGCTTACCTTCGCGCTTTATAAATTCTTCAGTCCAATACACCGCCCGGCGATGTCTTCTTGACTTTTTCCTTGAATTCACGGATTGACTTTTCCAGTTCGTCGTCTTCGACGCTATGGTGGACAAAAAAGCTCCACGCGCCTCGGGTTGATTTCTCCGCATTTGGACATGAACCGGGAACATATTGTACGTAGTCAGGCAGCGGCACGCCAACAGAAGTCTGCCGCATCGCTTGCATACGCTGATACTCCACTTCGATGTAGTTAATTTCACCCCTACACCCCAATGATTCGGGTCCCCATACCGGATACACCCAGTAATTGGGCTGGGTTTCTGGATACACGTACGCCAGCCTCACCCCCGGAACATTACACAGTTTGGTCCTGATCTTTTCGACAAGCTCTCGCCGCCGGGCGTTGAACCGGTCAATTTTTTCCAACTGCGCGAATGCTACCGCGCCCTGAAGTTCGCTGAAGCGGAAATCGTGGCCAAACGAGAAATGCCCCCGCGTTGGCAAACCGTTGACAGGTTTTGCCTCCGGTCTCTCCAAGCCGTACAGATACCACGGCATCCCGGAGTTTGAGAACTCCGTTGCACGTTTATAGAGTTCTGGATTGTCCGTGGCAATCATTCCCCCTTCGCCCGAGGTGATATGCTTCGATTGCTGCATGGAGAAGCAAGCGACATCACCAATGGTGCCGACCTTTCGCCCCTTGTAGTAAGCATCGTAGGACTGTGAGCAGTCCTCCACAACTTTCAGGTTATGCTTCCTTGCGACATCCACAATCTCGCTCATCATAGCCGGTTGACCGTTCAGATGGACGACCACCACCGCGCGTGTCCGGGGCGTGATACGCGCTTCAACCCCCTCAGCCGAAATAATCTGTGTCCTAGGATCTACATCAGCAAATACAGGCACGCAGCCAATCGCAACGACTGGGAAGGACACGAAAATTGGTGCAACAGCCGGGCAGATAATCTCATCACCCGCGTCCAACCCCAAACTAGCGTAAGCCGTTGTATTGGCACTGGTTCCAGAGTTTATGGCGTGAACATATTTCCGACCGAGATGCGCCCCGAATGCCTCCTCAAATCTCGGAACGAAATTGCTTCGTCCCCACCGCCATGCGTCTTGACTTGCGATGACCTCTCGCAGATAGGTCAGTTCCTCTTCTCCAAAGCAGTTTCTTGGCATGTCAATCCCCCTCTTTCGCGAAGATATTATTATAGGAATGGTTTATTAGTTAGCGGATAGCAGTCCTTCATTTCGGTTATAATGCAACCTTCCTTCACAAACTCTACCAGAATGCTTCCTTCTAGTCAACCCAAAATTGTTAGCAGGAGAATTACATTTGTTATAGAAATTAGGTAGTTGAGAAATCAGCACCTGGGAGTAACCGCTGTCATGGCGCAGAGACTGACTATAATGATAGCGGGGTTTCCTTAACCCGCGGGCGGTCACAGGTTAGGAAACCTGTGGATTTCCATTGTCCCATGCCAAAGTCCTACACCATATGTACATGCGATTGCCTTGAAATTATTAGATCTCCCTGTTGATCTAACCCCTAAATCGTGATAGAATAAAGCCAATACTATTCATTTAGTGAAATCCGATTGGAGGTAGGGCTTGTTATGGCTAAAATCGCTTTCCTCGGTGCAGGGAGTTTCGGCTTCGGTAGACGCCTGATTGGAGATCTCCTTTCATTTCCAGAACTGGTAGATTCAACCATCCACCTTGTAGACCCCGATAGTGAACGGTTGGCGTTGACCCACACCTATGCCCAACGTATCGTTCGTGAGCTGAATCTACCCACACAGATTGCTGCGTCAACAGACCGCAAGCCCGCGTTGGACGGTGCCAATTATGTCATCGCCTCTATTCGGGTGGGCACCAAGATGGGGCTAGAAGCGTTGGACGTGCAAATTCCACTTGATGTCGGCGGACTTCAGCAAACTGTCTCTGACACTGTCGGCATCGGCGGACTGATGAAAGGATTACGCACCATCCCTGCCATGCTTGACATCGCTCGTGATATGGAGCGGCTCTGTCCGGACGCCCCAATGCTCAACTACACCAATCCGATGGCGATGATTATGTGGGCTGTGTTGGAGGCGACGAGTATCTCTGGCGTGGGGCTATGCCACAGTGTGCAGGGTACCAGTAAGCAACTGGCGGACTACATGGGCGTGGACTATGAGAATCTTCGCTATAGAGTTGCGGGGATTAATCACATGGCGTGGTTTTTGGAGCTTTCGCAAGATGGCGAAACACTCTACCCGCGCCTGAACACTTGCCTTGAAGACCCTGAAATCGTCGCCCGCGATCCGGTGCGCTTTGAAATCCTGAAGCATTTCGGTCGATTTGTGACCGAGTCTTCGCGCCACATGGCAGAGTACGTGCCTTACTTCATGCAACACGTCGACGAAATGACGCGATTAAATCTTGAAAATCGTACCGCCGAAAGCTTTGTTAATCAACATACAGACCGGGAGGAACGAATAGCACAGGCAAAGCGCGAAGCGGAATCGGCACCGATTGAGCTGCGTCGCTCCCACGAATATGCAGCGATCATTATTCACGCGATGGAAACCGATACCCCCGCCTGCATTTACGGAAACGTGCTCAACACCGATCTCGTCACCAATCTCCCCGTTGGCTGTTGCGTTGAAGTGCCAACACTCGTTACTCGCGCTGGGTTGCAGCCGTGCTATGTCGGTGCGCTACCACCCCAATGCGCGGCACTCTGCCAGACTAATATCAACATGCAAGGGTTGACGGTGCGCGCTATCCTGGAGGAGAACCGAGAATATGCCTATCACGCGGGATTGGTTGATCCAAATACTGCCGCACAATTAACCTTGTCAGAGATTCGCACAACGATTGATCGGTTGTTGGATGCACAGGCTGAATTTATGCCGCCGCTTGGTGGGTAAAAGCCGGGGAGTCTTGCAACTCTATTTTTGCATTCACTCAACGGGAGGGTTCAACCAAAATAGAGCGATATTATTCCATAGGAAAGGGAGCTTGTCCTAATGATCGAAGAACTTTTTATGAGTCATGTTTTCACAGAACAGGATGGTTTTACCTCTGGCATCGAGGGGCCCGCTTGCGACGCCGATGGCAATCTCTACGCTGTCAACTATGTACGGCAGCATACGATCGGGAAGGTTACCCCGGTGGGAAAATGTAGCGTATTTGTCGAACTGCCCAACGGCAGCATCGGAAATGGCATCCGTTTCGACAGCGCAGGTTCCATGCTTATCGCCGACCATACCAACCACAACATCCTCAAGGTTAATATGGGGACACGGGAGATCAGCATTTACGCCCATGAGCCAACCATGAATCAACCAAACGATATCGCCATCGGCTCCAACGATATGGTCTACGCCAGCGATCCGAATTGGGCGGAATCAACGGGGCAAATTTGGCGTATTGACACAGATGGCATAGTGACGCTGCTTGAGGCGGATATGGGGACGACCAATGGTATTGAAGTCAGCCCCGATGAGCGCACCCTTTACGTCAATGAAAGCGTACAACGCAACATCTGGGCGTACGATCTATCCGCTACTGGAGAGGTTAGGGACAAACGATTACTGATCCAGTTTCCCGATTTTGGGTTTGATGGTATGCGCTGCGATATTGAAGGCAATCTCTATGTGACGCGCCACGGCAAAGGCACGATTGCTAAAATCTCTCCGCAAGGTGAGGTACTGATAGAGGTTGAACTTGCTGGCAAGCAGTGCACCAACCTCGCCTTCGGCGGTCCCGATGGACGTACCTGTTATGTTACACTCGCCGACCGAGGCAATGTCGAGTATTTCCGCACAGATTTACCGGGGCGAAGTTGGCAGCTTTTTCAGAGGGGCTAAATGCACAATCTACGGATAGGCAGCATCTTCCTGTTGATGCTGCTGATTATCAATCAAGGACTTATCGCGAAGGAAGGCGACGAATTAGTCGGGAAACCGGCTCCAGAATGGGGCACACTGAAGTGGTTGAATTCGCAGCCGCTCCAGCTGAACGAGTTGGAGGACAAGGTGGTTCTCATTCGTTGGTGGACGGAGACATGCCCATTTTGTGCCCGTAGTGCGCCCGCGCTGAACGAATTTCACGACATCTTCAAGGATAAGGGTTTGATTGTGATTGGGATGTATCATCCGAAGCCGCCCGGACCGCGTCGTCAAAAGGCACTTGAGAAGACAGTGAAGCGGCTCGGCTTTGAATTTCCGATTGCGTTGGATATGGATTGGAGAACCTTGAGACGTTATTGGCTGGCTAAGGGCAGACACCGATGGACTTCGGTCAGCTTTCTCATAGATAAGCGGGGAAAGATTCGCTATATCCATCCGGGCGGTGAGTATTACAAAGGGGAAAACGAAACACGAACAGAAGCCCAACGGGCTTATCAAGAATTGAAAACGGTGATTGAGAAATTGATCACGGAACCCTCTCAACCCAAAGCGAAGCTATCGGATTAGTGTGCACTATCAGATGGGAACTGGTCTTACGCCAACGGTTTATCATCAACGCTGTAACGATAGAGATTGTCGATTGGGAATGGGTAAAGATGTAGCACACGGTTTACTCATCCAGCGAAAGTCGGAATACCTCAGTTGCATTGAAGCGATTTTCTCCCATGAATCTGATCCGTGCGTCAAGCGGAAGATTCCATGAGAGTTTGTCCCATAGAGCGTTGCACCAGCGACAAGCTGCACCTCAATGTAGCCGTCAGGTAATCCGGCAACAATTGACGTCCATATCTCACCGCCATCTGTCGAGTGAAAAACATCATCTCGCGTTCCGGCATAAATCGTCCCGCCGTTGAAGACCAAATCGTAGCCCTCTTCTTGGCAATTCCGCGTCACTTGCAACTCCCAATTTGGCAGGCGTCGGCTTATATCTGTCCATGTATCGCCTTCATCAACGGAACGGAACAGTTTGCCATCCCCTGGACCGAGAGATTTAGTACTAAACTGAACCCCAAACATTTCACACAAATATCTCCATCGGCGTAAATTTCTGGCTCTCATGACGAAAGGCCCCAGCGAGGAGGAGTCCATGAACAAATTAGCGATTCAAGGCGGCGACAAGGCCATTACCTTGGACCAAAGTGAAGCGTCGCAGTGGCCTATTATTGATGACGAGGTCACCGAAGCGGTTGTCAGCCAATTGCAAAGCGGGGAGATTTCGGTTTCAGATACTATCTACAAATTTGAGGAGGAATTTGCCGCTTATCACGGTGTCAAGTATGCCTTGGCGCATAACAACGGGACCGCTTCGATTCATGGGGCGTTGTTCGGAATTGGGGTTGGGCCCGGTGATGAAGTCATCACCCCTGCCGCAACGTTTTGGGGCACGTATATGCCCATCCTCTCCTGCCAAGCGATTCCGGTCTTCTGCGATATTGATCCGTTCACCGGCTGTGCTGATCCAGAAGCTATCGAGCGGCAGATCTCCCCCTGCACAAAAGCGATTATTGTCGTCCATCTCGGTGGGATGCCAGCGGAGATGGACGCCATTATGGAAATAGCCAAGAATCATAATATCTTTGTGATTGAAGACTGCTCGCACGCTCACGGTGCAACTTACAAAAGTAAAAAGGTCGGGACAATCGGCGATGTGGGGTGTTTCAGTATGCAGGGGGGCAAGCTCTTACCAAGCGGCGAAGGGGGCGTGATGATTACGGACAATCTGGCGTATTACGAGCGGGCAATCTGCCTCGGCCACTATGAACGGATTCGCGATCTTCCCGAAGAGAGATATCGTAAGTATGCCAGCACCTGCTTTGGATACAAATACCGCATCGCCCCAATCTCCGCCGCTATTGCTCGCGTTCAACTCCGACATCTTGATGCGCGTAACAAATGCCGTGACCACAACGTGATGTATCTGATGGACGGTATTGCAGAGTGTCCGGGAATTTATCCAATCAAGCCTTCGACTGATAATTTCCGTGGGTATTACAGTCGCCCCTATGTCCGCTATGCCCCTGAAGAACTCAGCGGATTGTCGAAAGAGAAATTCATTGAAGCCCTACGGGCAGAAGGCGCAAACGTAAGTAGTGGTGCACCGGGCGGCAGGGACCACCTGTCAGCAGTATTCCAAGAGCGCAACCACCCGGCTTTCACTCGCCCTGAAAATAAACGAGAAGTAACATATCAGAAAGGAGACCTACCCATCTCCGAGAACCCACGCGAAGACCTATTCACCATTCCGGTTTTCTCCAGACCGAACAAGGCACTGTTAGACCAGTACATTGAAGCCTTCCGAAAAGTTGCGACCCATGTTGCAGAATTAGTCTGAAAATGAGCAGAGCACTAAAATCTAATCTATTGATTGCCTGCAATTAGCAGTGCATCAACCGTAAAGGTGTGCAACATATTCGGCATAACCGTTGTAGAGCAGCGTCGGACGTCTTTTCCACATGAAGGTTGGCCCGGAACCAATCATCCGTTCGGAGGCTTGCGACCACCGTGGGTGCGGCACATCGGGTTCCACATTTGCCTCAAAACCGTATTCGTGCGGTTGAAGGGTATTCCAGAACGTCTTCGGTTGATAGTTAAGAAACTCAATTTTTACGATGGATTTGGCACCCTTGAAGCCGTATTTCCACGGTACCACTTCGCGGATGGGAGCACCGTGTTGTTTTGGGAGTTCGTGCCCATAGATACCAATGGCAAAAAACGCTAGATCATTTGCCATTTCGTCGGTGCGGAGCCCTTCCGTATAGGGCCAAGGATGTCGAGACAAATTAAGCCCTGGTCCTTTGGTGATCTTCTGATTGTAATACGAGATGAAGCGAACAAATCTCCCTTCCGATGTCGGCTCAACATCATCGATAATCCGCTTCATCGGGAAGCCGAGCCAGGGCACAACCATCGCCCACGCCTCAACACAACGGAAGCGATAAACTCGCTCTTCAAGGGGGAATTTCTTCTTGAAGTCGTCCAAGTCATAGGTGCGGGGATTCCTGACTAAGCCGGTAACCTCGACTTTCCAGTTTTCGGTCGGCAACGCCTGCGCCGCTTCCCAGATTGATTTTGAACCGCCGAATTCATAGAAATTGTTGTACTTGGCGGCAAGAGCTTCGTCGGTGATGGGGCGGTCAACCTTCGCAAAGGCTGGATTCCGTTTGACCGATTCAAATTTCATCAGGTTCGGGTCTATTTGGGGAGGCGTCTTTGACTCTGATTCACTCGCGCAACCGAGAATGGATCCGCCGGCGATGCTCAAACCTGCACCGGCCAGTGTCGTCAAGAACCGCCTCCGATTCATAAAAGCTGCTTCCGACGTAACCTCCCTCTCTGGGATCTTCCAAGTTTTTGGAATGTGGATGTTTGCCATGAATTTATACCCTCTTTCTGTTTTAATCTGTCCTACACTTCCTTACACCCGCTCCCACCGACTTGGGTTCATTCCCGGTGCTTCTTTTTTCATGTTTAGCGGTTTGTTGCCGCCGTGATAATCCCAGTAGCGGGTGTTGCGATCGCCGAGTAATGGCCTGACGGAATCTGGCAGCTTCGCTAAATCCGCCTCCTCCCAAGTTGATACTTTGTTCTGGGGGCCCGCCCAGCCCGGCCGATAAGCGATGGCAAGCATTTCACGCGGATAGGCGCCAACATTAGGATAGTTCCCATGAAAAACTTTGTGGTTAATCAGTACCGCTGAGCCCGCTTTCGCAGGGACCATCACCTCTTCGGGGTGCGACTCGAAACGTTTGTAGGGATTCGCATCGGCGTGCATCGAGAGGTGAGATCGGGGGATGACGCGGAACGGCGAAACCTCCGGAGTGAGGTCGTCAAGGTAATACAGCACCCGGACCATAAAGGGAACGCTGCCATCGTAACCGAAAATTTGAGAACCGTAGGGTTGTCCGTCCGTGTGTAGGCTAATCCCCGGATGCCCCGGTTCAGAACGGGCGTAGCCGTAGCTCATCATGATAATTTCGTCGCCAAAAAGTTCTCGCAAAAAGGAAAGCGTCGGAGGATGGGCAAGCAGTTCCGTGATAGCCCCCCCTCTGAATTGGAGGTTCGGACATCCCCGTTGATGTACGCTGTAATCCACCGGTGTGGTTTCCAACTTTGCGGTCTCCGACTTGAGTCGAGCGACGTGGTCAGAAGACAGTAGGTCTGGTAGTAAGAGATAGCCTTCAACTTCGATCTGGCGAATTCGCTCGCCAAGCGTCAAGGCTGACCAGTCACGGTCATCAATACGTGGTGTGTCCATCGTGATTCCTCCAAATGTCGTCGAGCTCTAAAATAAAAAATGGTGAGCCAACTTTTTTATTCCGATTAAGAACTTTCATGTGAAAAAATTGGGGGCACAACATTTAGGTTATCCTACTTGTAGACTGATGTCAACAAAGAAATATCGAATTTTTGTTGCAGCCCCCCCCTTTGTCTGTTAATATGATAGATTAAACGCTTCCCTTAGAATCAGAGTTTAACAAGACCTCTCAACATGCTTTTTCTGAGGAGAAAACTTATGCCAGAATCATATCAAGGTTCACATCAGCAGTACGATGCGATTTGCCAATTCAACGTGATGGTTCCGATGCGTGATGGCGTGTGTCTAGCAACCGACATCTACTTTCCTGCGCTGGGTGCTCAGTTAGCGTCAGGAAAATTTCCGGTCATCTTGGAACGTACCCCCTATGACAAAGCAGGGGCGGGGAATGTGACGAACGGAACCTACTATGCCCGGCGAGGCTACGTCTGTGCGATTCAGGATGTGCGAGGCAGATTCGCCAGCGGTGGCGAGTGGTATCCCTTCGCTAAAGAAGCTCCCGATGGCTATGATACGGTGGAATGGCTCGCCTCTCAAGAGTGGAGTGATGGACAGGTCGGCACAATGGGCGCGTCGTATTGTGGCAGCGACCAGTCCGCGCTAGCAACGCTCAACCCGCCGCACCTTTCGACGATGATTGTCGCCGTTGGCGCGTCGAATTACTATCATTGCTCAATGCGCCAAAACGGTGCGCTCGAACAACGGTTCATGATTTATGCCTTCCGAATGGCGACCACCAGCCAGGAAGCGTTCGCCGATGCTAACATCAAGGCCGCGGTTGACAGGGCGTTTGCAAATGTGGGCGAGTGGGTGTCTCGTGCACCGCTCAAGAAAGGCACATCGCCGTTGCGGATGTTGCCGAATTACGAACAGTGGGTGCTCGATCTATTCACGCACGGAGAATATGATGATTACTGGCAGCAACGCGGGTATGCTATTTCGCAGTATTACGAAGAGCACGCGGATGTACCGACACTCTACCTTGGTGGGTGGTATGACTCGTATGCACGGGCAACCTGCGAGAATTATATCGCACTCAGCAAAATGAAAAAGTCGCGGCAGGTGCTGTTGATGGGACCGTGGACGCACGGTGGCTGGGGTGTATCGAATGCAGGTGACGTTGATTTCGGGAATCACTCCTTTATTAACTACAACGATTTTCGGTTGGCGTGGTTCGACCACTTCCTCAAAGGGATGCACACAGAGGTTTCCGATTGGTCGCCGGTCAAGATTTTCGTGATGGGCAGCGGCGAGGGGACGCCTAACTATCAGGGACGTCTCCATCACAGCGGCTATTGGCGCGACGAGCAGGACTTTCCCCTGCCCGATACCCAGTTCACGCCTTACTATCTTCACGCTGAGGGCGAGCTGTCTATTACTCTACCAACGGTTGATGACTCAACAAGTCGCTTTAGCTTTGATCCACGTGATCCCGTCCCAACCATCGGCGGTGGGATTTCCGCTGCTGACCCAATCATGGGTGCTGGCGCGTTTGATCAGCGTGGGAGCTCCAGATTCTTTGGCTGTGCAGACACCCTTCCCCTCAATGCTCGCAGCGATGTGCTGACCTTCCAGACCCCTCCGTTAGAGAATGATGTGGAAGTCACAGGACCAATTACAGTCAAACTCCACGCCTCATCATCTGCCCGCGATACCGACTTCACAGCTAAACTAATCGACGTCTGTCCATTGAGCGATGACTATCCCGATGGACTTGCCATCAACCTGACAGATTCCATCATCCGCGCGCGTTATCGCAACGGTTGGGAGGCTCCAGAGTTACTGGAGCCGGGGGAGGTCTACGAATTCGTCTTTGAACTTTATCCGACTTCCAACATCTTCAAGAAGGGGCACCGGATTCGCTTAGACATTTCCAGCAGCAATTGGCCCCGCTTCGATGTGAACCCGAACACGGGTGGTGATTTGGGGGTCGAGCGGCGGTTTGAGATTGCAGAGCAGACGATTTATCATGAGTCTGAATACCCGTCGCATGTGGTTTTACCTATTATTGAGCGATAAGGAACACATGAAACGTGAGAGTGCGGGCATTTCCGCGACAGGTAGCATAACCACGCCCGATACCGCACATGACCACAAAAACACCCGCCTTCAATGATTATATCTGCCATTTTTACGCCTCCTATTTCTGACATTAGGACAATGTATAGTAAGTGCCCTTATCAGACCTAATCACTAGCCTTTTGAATTATCCAAAACTTTTACCCACATCAACTCTGCATCACAGCTATGAAACTCGGCATAAAATGCGTTCGATAAGCGGGTAATGTCAAGTAAAAAACATAGAAACAGTCGAGCCCTACCTTTGTTTTACCGTGTCGTTGCGGCATTTTCCCCCGCTTGTGGCGTGCCTGCCCCATGAGTAGAATTGTCAAGAATAATGTTCCCGCTGATGCTGTTAAGCCGCAGCTCCGCCTTGGGTGCATTAAGTATCCCACTCATCCAATTTGTCCGAATCTCCGCGTCAATTAAATCTGAATCACACATCAGTGTCCCGGTGACGCTATTTGCATCAATTGTGCAAGCGACCGAGTCGGCTAATTCCATCTGAATGTCCCCGCTGACGGTGTTGATATCGTACTCCGCGCTTTCGGCAATTTCTCCTTTGACTGTAACGACGCCCGCCATGCTGCTGATTTTGAGTCGAGCCGGTTTCGCATCAATTACAGTTGCCGCGCCGTTCACGAAGTTCAGTTCAAGCGTACGCAACTGGTGCTGCGGAACACGTAGGTACTGGTTAACTATAGTTTTTTGTTGGGCTTCGCCTCTGGCGCGAATTATTAGGCGTTCCCCGCGATGAATCACTTCTGGGCGCGCAGCTTCAATCTGTCGTTTTGCCTCCTCCGCTGTTCCCGTTTGGGCTTGCAGGGTAGTCTCCAATGCAATGCCATCTGCCTCCCCCCCCTCTACCAAAATTGTCCCATTCACATTAGAGAGTCGGATGTCAGTAATCTGTGGCCGATCAAAACGTCGCTGTTCATGCAGTATCTGCGGGGTGTCGGGTCCCTCCGTCTGGCTATCGGGTTGAAAATCTTCGGTTACAACCGACGGGCCTTGAACATTTGGATTGGTAGCTTCGGGGTACATTGCTCCGGGCTGAGATGAAGTCCCCCTAAATTTATCAAACGGAAGCGTTACCTGTGGCCCCCATTGCGTGTCTTTTATCATGCGTTCTGGAAATGCATCAATGGGTCCGTAACTCATCATCAGGGCATCAAGCTTCGATGCGTACAGCTCCCGAATCGTGTCCACATCGCCCTCACCAAAGTAAAACATACTTACAAAACTTGCCCGTCGATTTGGCGACAGCCCCACACCGTAAATCAGCGGTTGAATGACAAAGTGTGTACCGATACGCGGGTAGTAGATTTCAATACTGTCTATCACACCGGGAGGGAAAAGCATCCCGAATGCCATGCCATCGTAGGTGGCTGCTCCCCAACCGGCACTGGGGGTGATAAACTTCTTGAATCCGAGTTCGGTAAACCCACTTGACAGGATTTGGTTGTCAAGGGGTAGGTAATAGGTATTGTGTTTCAAGGCATTGCCCAGACAAAGTTCGGGATGAATACCAAACGTAAACTTGTTGAATTGCTGATCGAAATTGGTAAAACTGTACTCAACCCTCAAGATTGGCGTATTAGATTCAAGAGACAGGGTTTTGGAAAGCAACACTCTGCCGAATCGTGTCGGTGAAATGACAGATAGTGTGACATCCTCCGTCCCTTTCTCTATTCTCCATGGTGTTTTCCAAAGTCGGTTTGTCAGCGGACTACCGATGCACTCCTCGATCCCACCATACTCTGTGTAGCGGCCGAATTGTACCGGTTTTGGATAGGTTCTATGTAGAAAAGGAAAGTCCCTCGTTTCAACATCAAGGATTCTGCCTCCAATTTCCGGCTGTAATAGCACTGAGATGTGGTCATTTTCAAGAATAAGTTGGGGCTCCCCTGCATTGAGTTTATCAGTTTCATATATTCTGGTCATGTGCTGTGTCCTCCTTTCTTAGTTGGTTTATATAAAAAGAAAGTGCAAAACGCTAAAAGAAACCGAGTTTTTGGCAGTAGGGAATAACGATTGGTGTTTCCTGCGGTTTCAGTTGCACGATTTCTTAACATGTGTCTCTTAGTTTTGAGTACATCTCGATTGTCGCATTCAGTTTTCGGGTTGCTCTGGCATGGACGTATTCATCCGTCTCTCTTTTGAAAGTGATATGCGGATATATTGTAGGATAATTCTGTGCCTCCAATTTGGTCTAAGAGCTCAGCATATTTGTGTGGGTAATCCATCCGCAGGTATATTTCAAGGACTTGGCGGTTCGGTGCTCGAAAAACCGTCTGAATATCGAAATGCACAAATCCGTGTTGCTGATAGAACGCCGTGTGTTCTGTTCGATATCTATCATGAAAAATGTGGGGGTAAACCTGCCGTGCAATCATACCAAATTGCCCCTGATCAGGATTAGTATCAATGATGAAGAAATGACCGTTCGGCCTCAAGATACGTTTGATTTCTCGCAGCCCGCGCAGGCAGTCTTTAGTACCGAAGAAATACGCAAATCGAGCGTACGCAACATCTATGCTGTAGTCTAATAGTGGTATTGATTCAGCTGAAGCTGCAAGGACGCTGATATTTTTCGGAGGATTGTCACACAAACGCGCGTAAATCTGTTGGAGCATCCTGGCATCCGGTTCGACAGCAAAAACATGCCCTGCTTGCTGAGCGTAACGTACAGCGTGAAAACCGGAACCGGCCCCGACGTCTAACACCCACTTCCCTTCAATTGGGGCTTTTTCCCACATGAACGCTTCTAACCACTGATCCGGATCTGTACAGTTGTTGAGATGTTCGTAAGCTGTGGAATTCGTTGCACCAGGGTAAGGATAAAATCTCTCTTTCACTTCACTTTTCCTCTCTAATGAGCGCGATCAACTACTCCGTTTTCTGGCAGCCATTTACAACCCAATCTTCAACGTCTAAAACACGCTTTACGCTTTATGTTTCAGGTACGGAGGCAGTTGTTGTAGGGGTTCTTTAGATTGTGTGGTAGTACACAAGCCCGAACTGCCAAGTTTCAGTTTTGATACCACAGCCAATCAATTTTATGCCAAGTTCCTTGACTCGCAGCGGGCGGCCCCCCGTAGGCAAACCAAGTTAATCCTAAACATGGGCACGCGATATTGGCGCAAACTGTCCAAAAATTCTCCGCTTCTCTCCGTTGCTCAACATCTTTGTCAGCAAGAATCCGAATCAAATCATCAGGCAAGCGTGAGGGAGGTTCTCGTTCAAGAAGCACCTCTACTCTGTTAAAGCGGTGTTCCGATGTCAAGGGTACTTTGAATTTGATACGTTCATTTGTCGAACAACTGTGAGCAGACCAAAAGTCATCGTGGGAAGGCGTCCTTCAACCTCCCGAATGATGGTATATCCTCACAGATTTGGGAGCCAAGCATCGTTGTTCCGACCGCCCCATGCCTTTCCATCAATTTCACATACAAATGCGCTGCAATTTTTCAAAAAACAACTTTCCGAAAACCATCATTGTGCAAGCCTTTCTAGGGATATTCCAGATCCGTCCGACATTCCCTCTATTTCCTCCTGAAATCGTAACGGTAGTTTACGAAGCCACGGCAGCGCGCGACACCGTAACTTTTCCACATCAATGAGGTTAAGTGCTTGTAATCCCCTCCTCGACATAGCGGTGGATGTATTCTTCAAAAACATCTTTCAACGCACGGCTATGATTAAAACCAATTTTTCTCGGTGTGCCTTTTAAGCGGCAAATGCGATTGTTATCGACGGTTACAGTTCCCATTTTTCTCGGTCGACGTTTGTTTTAATGTTCTAACCGATCGACTCGATCCAGCCAACCCGTTGAAAATTCCCAATCGAATAGATCTCTGCGATTCCCACTTTCTTTTATACGAATCCACTCGTCAACACTGTTTTTTTTGAACCGTAGTTCAGCACCCACCTCAAAGTGGGGAATTTCGTTGAGCAGTTTCCATATCACGTCTGGCTCGATTTGCAGGTAAGCGGCGACCTCTTCCAGTGTCATAATTTCTTTCACCGGTGCCAATCGAACCGGCCTCCCATCCACACGGCTTTCTAGGCGCGCAATTGATTCCCGTAACGCATGGATCTCGGATACGAGATCAGAATCAGGTGCATACAGACGTTTTTGTAATGCTTCCCACCAATTCTGTGCAGGCTGGAGGGTCTCCACCTTATGCGTTGATTTGATTGTTGCTTTCAGTTTGTCGCGTTCGGCGGTGCATTCTTTACAACCCGCCAGATGCGCTTCGATTGCACGCACCCCCATCGAAGAAAGCTCACCGTCGATATAGGCGACAATTTCCTCGCGGACATCAGTACATTTCATTTTTGAATCCTCCTTTTAATTTGATAATGCGTAGTGCGTAAAACATTATGCGGTAAAACTCGCTGCTCTTTATGTTCGTTGTGTTAGCGGAAAGCCGGATAGTACGGCATCTCCTCCAAATCCACCCAGCGTTCACGCAATTTGGTAGCCATATCGCGGATGGTTGCGCCGAGGGTTTCCAGATGTCCGAACTCCTCCGACACTTGCCCAAATATGTCAAAACATAGCAGGAGAATCTGACGCTGCGTCGAGATTCCCCATTTATGATCTTCTTTCCATACCTTTTCTATAAAATTGAGTCTGGAGTGAATTGCCCAGTAGGCACATGCTTCGACAACGGATCGAAAAAAAAGCGTATCGTCCGTTGCTTCGGGGCACCCCTTCGCAAGTTCGGCACGATACGCGATTTCCATTTCTTGAACCACCTTCTCTGGTACACGGTTAATATGGTACCACGTCGGGAAGCAGACACGGCCATAAATCCCATCCCTGAGCGCATGTCGAAAATCGCCAAACTCGAAGTCGAAGAGTTTCCTTTCGGTCCCGACGGGAAGCGCATTCATCGGAATCGGATCACCGTGTGTATAAGCTTGGAATGGTCCTGGGGTAGCAATGAACGCAGCGACCCTTTTCATCTCTGTTTTTATCCCACGAGGGGGCTTCACCCCAACCCTCCTACAGACTTCATCAAATTTCCCCACAAGTCGCCGCCATTCGCCGGTCATGGAAGGGGGCTCCTCTCTGGGGCCGAGTCGGTCACGGATGCTATCGTACACCGCCTTTTTGCGAATCGTCAGGGCGTGCATTTTTCCTAATGCTCTCGCTAGTTTGATTAATTCCATCCTTGCAGCCGTAGCAGATTCCCCACGCAGGCTCCCGTAAAAATTCCGCCCGTCTCCTAAATCCTCAATGACCATAAGCCCCGTTACCCGATCGCCGCCATAAAATTGTGCCGCCGGCGAATCTTCATTTGAAATTTCGCTCAAAAATTCAAGCCCCGCCCAGTCGTTGAAGAATCTGGGAACCATTTCGTCCGGTGAATTCGGATGAAATTCCGTTCCATCAGCGGTCAGCACCTTTTTGACGACAACGCTCTGCGGAACGCCGGTTGGCCCTTTGACGACATAGCAGCGAAGGACTGTTGCTCGATCTGTATCAAATTCTGTTTCCATTTTAAGCTGCACATCACTCTTGAATGCTTTACAGAGTACATTCTCTGCAATTGCTATCGTTTCGGAATGATCTTTTTCGCTTAATTCAGACATTCGCATTTAGGCACTCTAGATTGTAGTTATGCTGGAGACATAATGCGTGATGCGTAATATTAACGATTCGCTTACGCATTACTCGTCACGCATTATTCTTTTTGGCAGCACCTTGGGCAATAACGCTTCCAGACGGTTCAACGGTTCTTCCACGCTTCTAATAGCTTCAACCCAGAAATCAGGAGTTTGAGGTCACGACCAATGCTGCGACGGGCGACGTTTTCGCAGGTATCACGCCCTGTGAGACGCAGGAATTCTTCGTATTTTGGAAGAGAAGCCTGTCCCTCTTCCAAGAACATGGCAAAAAGCCCCCGGCTGATGAGATAGCCAAAAGTACATCCTCTCGATTGTAATAGTTCCTTATTTCTCCCAAAGTGGGGTATCGCCCGAAAGTACGAACGGTTGTCATAATTTTCTCCATCAACGTGGGGTCGGATTTGATTCGGAGGTTCCTATTTTTCAAACCTTGAAAAGGTTCTGAACCGTTTTCAAGAATCAAGAATCTTGCTTTTCTGCCACCCAAGCCATATATTTGGGCAGTTGAGATAGCAATGGAGATTGCTCATTCGGCATTCGCGTCTCCAGCACCCTTTTAATCCACAAACCCGCCCCTGCAACAGCGTTGACCACGTCAGCAAGCGGGTGGACAAATTCGACGATTGGCAGATTCCCATCCCAACCGCCATATTCATCGACGATTGGCGTCCCTGTAAAATTATAGTATGCTGGCGAGTCGTCAAAATAGTCGCGTATGACTGTAAGCGCGGAGTCAGTTTCTTTTAAGCATTCTACTACCGGGTAATTGGTGAACAGCAGCAAACGTCCGCTGGGTTTCAAGACACGATGCCATGCCCGTGCTGCCTGATCAAGGTCCTCCAGCCAGCAGGTATAGGTCGCATAAACGATGTCAAACTGATTGTCCGCTATCGGTGTCAAGATTTGGGCGTCGGCGACCTTGAATTCGATACGGGAGCCAATTTTCTCGGCGTTGCGTTTTGCCAGTTCAATCGCTACAGGACTAAAATCGCAAGCAACAACCTCGGCACCTAGATTTTCCCACGAAAAGGCTTGTGTGGCGTCCCCGGCACAACAGATGTCCAACAGTTTTTTCCCGTTGACATCACCAGCCAGTTCAATCTCCACATCATTCAATTCAACACCTCCATCCGCAAAAAACTGATAGAAGTCTGGACGCTTCTTTAGCTTAAAGGATGTATAATGTGGGTGGTACGCGTCCCATGCCTTGCGGGACATTTCAAGATGTTCTGCTTTCGTTAAATTCGGTTCTATCCTTTCCATCTGCCTTCCCATTCTCTTGAAAATCATCACGGTTCAATTTGTAGATGATAGTCATTTAAGGTGCATCCTCACTGGTGCCAACATCTCCTCTTCAGAAATTGAGTTGATAAGCCCGTCAAATCAAAAATGAGGTGCCTTTGATTTATGAACACCCCCTCATCAAAATTGACGGAAACCTGGGAAACCGGATTCAAAAAGATACGCGAGTTTCATAAACACGGCCCGCTTCCCCGGAAAGCTATCAACAAACGCAAAGAAGAAGTGGCTCTCTGGGGTGAACTCGTAATCGAAGATTACGTTGAAATTGTAGCTAATCTCATTTTGTAGCCGTTCATCAACGCGTTCAACAAAAATGAGCCAACCAATCTTTGGGGTCAATTGATAGTTACTGCGGAGCCGGAAAATCAGTGTATTTCGATACCTGCGCCAAAAGAAATTATCAAGGTCTAGGTCAGCGGTCAGTTTGCCGAAGAGGTTGACACCCGCAGAGAAGTTAGTAAATCGGTTGAACTCATCTCGACGGGTACCAAAACGATTTCCAACAGCCAAGTGCCACCACGGTGCTTCATAATCAATCTCTGAGCCGATAAATTTAGTATCAAAAAGTTGACCGCCTTCGCGGAGCACGCCAAATCCACCAAAGGTGAAGAGGTCAAACTGACCAATGTCAATGTTGAAGCGGAACTCACTTCGCCGTTCCCGTAGCAATCTTTGTGCATTGGTTTGATAGAAATGGTGCGTATCAATCTGAAATAACTGTACCAAATTCTCCTCCGGAAACTCATAGTTGTACCTTATCCGGGCACGTCCCCGACGGAACGCCTCCTCTTCAAGCCCCATCTCATTTGGCCGAAAGCCGTCCTGTATCTCTTCAAGCCGCATGTTGGCGAGCCACCCTTTATGAAGCCATTCCATCGCCGTATGATACGCCCAATGCGTTTCGCCATCAATGAAGTCAACAGCATACTGCGATGTTGCGGTCCAATTTCGATGAATTCCAAATCGACCATTGAGCGATAGGAGCCCTATATTGCGGTCAACTTGGTGTTTGTGCGTGCCCATTGCACCAATGACAGTCCGCTCACCGATATTGTAGTTCACCCGCCCTGCTAAAAGATTCGCTTGCTTTTTCTGACCGGCATCATACCGATCGATCATTTTGCCATACGTATTGATAACCGAGAAATTAGTGCCGCCGATGGTGCCCGTCGTTTTTGCACCAAAATCAATTTCTTGAACGCGACGGGTATAGAATAGATTGAGCGGCAGTTCAAACAATTCGGCACCCTCCCGGAAGAATGGACGGCGTTCAGGAAGCGACAACTCCCGATCACTTGAGATGTTAATTTGCGTCGGATCACTTTCCAATTGTGAAAAATCAGGATTAAAAGTTACATTCGAGGTGAGGTTCGTCGAAATTGGGAGGATGAGGTCTAATCCACCATCAAAGTCATTGGGGCGATTTTCTATTGCACGATAGCTACCGTAGGGGAGAATACCGAGTTTCTGCTCCGTTTTAATCCTTCCCAAATTCAAGCCGGTCAAATCGCCAAACTCCGACACGCGTGAGAAAAAAGCGGTGTGTGCCCAAGAATAGGATTGACCGTTTATCGGACGCACTCGCCAAAAGTTGATCCCCCACGTGGTGGCCCGCCGATTAAAACGGAGCACACGAAACGGAATCGCAAATTCTGCGGTCCAGCCATTCTGGTGTTTGTTTATTTTTACTTCCCATTTTGCATCCCAACTCATGTCGAAAACGCTCTCGTTGCTGACCCGCTCATCTGTCTGTGTGCCGAGTGTATTGACAGCAAAAATATAGCAGTTTCGACGGTCTAGATGGGTATCAAGCATCACTTCGATACAGTCATTCTGCCAGACAGGGGAGTCCCGGCGCGTTTTCGTTTCGCGTAGACTTTTCATGTCCGGTTCCTCGCAATGCACGCCGATATAGAGGGTATTCTCATCGTACAAAACCTTTGCTTCAGTGTTTAGTTGTGCAAGCTGAATGTCTCCCTCCTTTGCCCGGAAGAAATTGGTCGCAACTTGGGCGTGTTGCCAGACACTGTCGGTAAGTTTCCCATCAATGACCGGGGGCGTATCCACCCATGTGGCATTGATGGTGCGCGTCGAATTTTGCGTTTCTGCGAAAAGTGGTATAGTCAGCAGCATTATCAACACCCAAATTATTATGCGCGACCACCGCAGCCATTTAGTTTTTTCCACAGTCTTCGTTTCCTACCTCATTTGTGCCCAAATTTATAATTTCTATTAACCTTTGGTGCGAGTTGGTGAGGTTGTCATTTCCACATCGTTTAACAGCTCATGGGTTTATTAAAGAAGAGTTCATCCGTACATTTAGTACTTACGCAATTGCCCCCTCGAAGCCAACACCAGAAAAGGGCGGGCAATGTTCATGGACGATTGAACCGTGACTCTTGTGCTATAGCCCTGGTATCCTCGCTGATGAATCGGACCGCGACAGTTCATCCCAAAAACTCAAGTACGTAACTCCTAATTCATGAACCAATTGTTTTCACGTTTCATGCTCGGTCTTTGATCAGAGAGTCTATTAACAGTTGCAAACTAGCACCATTGGTTATTAAAGTGTGTCCTCACTTGCACCAACATCTCATCTTCAGAGATTGCTTCTTCCCGGCCTGCAGCGTATTGCGCCTCCACCCACCGATGAATCTCCTCAATTGCCGGGTGCTCCTCATTCACGGGCGTTTGACCTGCTTGCTCTAGGTAGGTGTTTATCCACAACAGCACGCCATATTTGCCGGAGGTTTTAGTAATGATGATATCAACTAATTCCGCTTTGTCTTCCTTCTCGCGTGGAAATTTTTTGCCTTTCCTACCCACCTCCAAACCGGATACACTGGAGATAACCGCCTTGTCAATATAGGAATGTCTGAAGGCGTAATGATGAGGGCACGGCTTGTCAAATTCGGTATATTTGCCGATATTAATCTGGCAATGGAAAATTGCCGGCGCATCGCCGCGGCTTTGCGATCGGCGGCTTGCAATCCCACGGGCTTCGTTCAATTTGCGAGTAAACCAGATTTTTTTCGCCTTTCCTGCCTTGAATCCTTCCTCCATAATCATTTTTGCCCGATCGACCGTTGTGCCGTGCCAGACAGTGATAGGTTTCTTAGATTTATTGAGAAAACTGCGAATCCATTTGGGCTCAACGCCGTGGCGAACCGCAAATTCCTCCAGCGTCAGATTCGGGTTTTGTACAACCTGTTTATCAAACTGTTCCGCCAACCAAGCGAAGTCTTTATCTTCAAATCGCCGCTGATAGAAATCTTTTTGCTTCCGATTTTTTCTCTTTTTTCCCAACCTAAGGTACCCCCTCATGACAAATACCAAACATTTCCGGTGAATGGCGGAAAGAGACAATTGAGCAGGACACCCGCTTCGTCTCGTCCGCCACAGTCAACAAAATTAGCTTTCAATTCGCTGAACCGGCGGCGCCCACAGAGAAGTTGTAAAAAGGTCAAATCTGGAAACTGTGCGTCGCCAAACTCAACCGAATCTGGCGAACAGTTGGAGATGTCTGTTATCTTTCCGCCGTTAAATTTCAGTTGTACGCCGCTTCGGTAGCGGTTCACTTTCAACTCGCCGTTATAACCTTCTGCGACGGTCCCGACGAGATTTTTTTCTAAAGCAGGCTGAATATGCCGCAAAAAGGCGACCAGATTCGGCACACGGATATACAATCCATACGGCTCATGTAGGTGGATTTTCTTGCCTAACAAGGCGTGGTAGGCTGGATGTGCGCGTCCAAGCTCAAGCATGAGAGTTTTTAATTCTTGGTTTTGACGATTTTCCGATAAAGGCGTTGTTTGTGCAATCTTCCATAGTCCGCGCAACACACTCGGCATCAGGTTAAGATAACCCACGCCCGGCATGATCTCCATCTGAATGATGAATAGCGCGTTGTCCTCTATCCATGGATAGTATTGTACATAGCCTAACCGTTCACCTATCACAGTTTCAATGATTAGCCATTTCCGGTGGGCAAAATCCTTTTCCGAGCGTCCGTTGAACTCATAATTCCATTCCGCCTCCGACCGGAGAGCCGCGAAGGGCTGACGACAACTGGCGTGGTCATACACCTCCCGAATGAAAGCGTGATCGTTATTCACTGCCGGCCGCAAACGATACGTTTCGGAGGCCCCATCTTTCAACTTAGGCAGATGAATGCCATCCACACCTCTCGCACCGTCCACATCCATTGCCATCTCATACCCGAATTGGCGATAATACCACGGGATGCCGGTGATGCCTTGCATCAGCTCACCTCTTGTAGCACTCAGAGCGTGTATCACCTCAAACTGTTTTCGCACCAATCCGCGTCGGCGATATTCCGGTTCCGTGGCAACCACTTCGGGACGCCCAAGCTTGAACGGAATCCCGCGGTATGCCCACGTCTGAGAAATCAAGGTCATAGACGAGGCGATTTTGTTCCTGCAAGTATCTTCCACCACCGTAAAATCACTCGCTTTCACCGTTGGGTGACGACCTGACATCAAACCCCGTATGCCGTGGCCAACGCCCTCATCCTCGAAGATGCGGGCGTTAAATTCGGCGAGCGCATCAATGTCGTCGGATCGTGCAAACCGCAAGATTAGATTATCGCCCAAGTCAAAAGGCATTTGTGAAAGAATTGATTTTATGGACATTTAAGCCTCCGTATGATTTCCTTCTTTTTTAGTCGAAAAACGAAACCGCCGATGTTATAGATTCCGCATTGATAAAGACGCGATGCCAGCTGTCAAGTTTGCCTGTTGCGTGGTCATCGTGTCTGACGTAGCCGCGGGTATAGACCTCTGGATTTCTCATTGTAGACTCATTCGCCGCCTTTCACCTACTGTTTTTTTAGGTCTAAGTTGCCAAGTTTGCAAGCTGTGACTCGATATTACACCGTTTCCCCTTAAGATAATCCTTCTCGCTCCTTAAACAGATCAAGCCATAGGTAAGTACAAAAACCACTTGGATGTAGCTGGTAGGCACCTTCCCGCAAAACCTTCTGTAGGGCGTCTTTAGGGTGCTGATCAATGGACTTCGGATTATGGCCGTTTAAGATACGCTCAAACTCCAGATTCAGCAGACATTCATATCGGCTTCGCATCTCCAATTCTCCAACACGACCTTCGCTAAACAATCTGATACCCCCTATCTGATGCCAGAAGGGTTCAGGGGCACCATCGAAGGCCCCGAGGCTAGATTGCCCATATATGGCATCACCACAGATCAATATTTGGGCACCGCCTGGGGCGCGCCAGTGTAGCACCATCTCTCCTTTTTGATGCGCTCCTATCCACAACGCCTGCACACCGGCAGGCAGAACATCGCTATCTTCATATAGCTGATCTGGCTTACCCTCAAAAGCAGATGCCACTTTTTTGGGCACGTAGATTGGGATGCCATAGTTTTCTCGGAACCAGTATATGTTCCGTTCATGGAGAGCAGTTGTACAGATGACAGCTAGATGTTTGCCCCCCGTATACTGTTTGAATATTGAAGGCGGCAATGCTGAAGTTTTATCCGGTCTAATGGGACGGACAGGATCAACTAGGACGGCACCTTCGGTAGAGATGAGTGCATAGGACTGTTTGAGTGGTCCTCCGTCCCAGGTTGTCCAACGAACGACTTCTGGGCGTTCATCTGTTCCGACTTCTGTCTGTATTCGAGTTCCCCGTTGGATGAAAGTATGCACAGTGGGGTCTCCTTGAGTGTCAGCAAGACGCTGGCTTTATGGGTACAGCAGCCTGTAGTGCCCCCGATTTTGGGGGAAAGCTGCGATTCACATGCCCCGGGTGTGAACCGGCAACTGTGTGTTATGCGAAGCTAGTGTGACATTGATCGAATCGAAGCCCTTAACCGGGAAAACCATTCACCTTGTCGTTTGAAAGCAGCGTTTCGTCGTTTATTAACATCTTTCGATGAAAGGCCCTCCACCCGCCCTCGAATGTCCGCCGGTATCAACGATGCTGTCGCGGCACGAACGGTACTCACCGGAACAGCGGCCCCCGCCATGAACCAGTAGCGTTCGTCGTAACCGCAGAGAAAGCATTGACCATCCCTCGAATAAAGCAAGAGATGACGTTCCCTCGGCTTAACCTGCGACTCTAGTTCCAGAGTGGGTTTGCCCTGAAGGATTTCAAAGTATTCACCACGCTTATCCTGTTTGATGTCAATTGTAAAGGAATCCGCGGGGGGTATCCTCCGACGGTTCGGTTCAGCGGATCAGAATTTCACCCGCGCCCTCATTGACTTGAAGGGTTTTCGTAACGATTCCTCTGTCATGCCTACTCCTTTTCTACACCGCGCTCCTCTCGCCTCAAATCTTGAATCGTCGCCGCGATGGCTGTGGAATTTGCCTTCTAAGACTGTTGTGCCCCGTTCCCTTATTGGACGCTTCGCCTCAAACTCTTGATTTCATCCGTCATATCGGGGCTTAGACAAAATGGATCGTCGCTGTCTCTTTGTAGGGCAGCAATAACCCGATGCTGAATTCGTGGTACAAGAGGAACGTTAGGAAGTTCATATAGTGGAATCCAGTGAACGGCGACTTCGTTTTCGTCCGGATTATCAGGCAAGCGTGGCTCATTTCCCTTGCAGAGTGCACAGCGGAAGAGGAAATCAACACAATGTGGTTTTTCATATAGCCCGAAGCCGTAGTCGGGCGGGAAACATTCGTAGACAAACAACAGTTCCTTCACTTCAACTTCAGCAGCGGTCTCCTCGCGGACTTCACGTCGTGCTGCGTCGTACAGTGTTTCGCCCAGCTCAACGCCGCCGCCGGGTAGATTATAGTGGAAACCGTTCTCGCCGTCAAACGCAACAAGCAGAATTGCGCTATCTCGGACAATCGCCGCCCGGGCTACAAGCCGGATCCCTTGTCTATTACTCTGGCGTTGAATTTGATACCTTCTGACAAGCCGCTCTCCACTATGGATGGAGTTTTCTTTAATTCCCCTCTCTTTAAGGGAAAATCCTAGCTTCTCTAAGACCTTGATCGAAGCTATATTATTTTCCGTGGTACTTGCCCGAATTGTTGACAATTCCAAATATTCAAATCCAAAAGTAACAATTCTCTTGCAGGCTTCGGTTGCAAATCCCCTGTTCCAGAATTTAGGGAGAATCGAATAGCCCAGTATTCCCAGTTCTCCGTCTTTTCTAAAGGTGATAATCCCGATAGTTCGATGATCGTCCTTTTTCTGAATTAGTAAAGTCATAACATTTTCTGAATTCTCCTCCGAGACACAATGGGAAGTCGCCTGTATCGCGTCCTCATATCCGAAAGGAAATGGCACTTTCCCCAGATGTTGTGAAACCTGCCAGTCGGAATACAGTTGATGAATAAAATCTACATCACCCATTTCAATGATCTTGAAATAAAGGCGATCTGTCTCCATATTCGGTAATTGCTTGGCGATATTATAGGTTCTTAAAGTTTTCATTCAGTTTATCCTTTGGTCCTGTGCTTGATCTTTATTCTCCCATTGTTGGGTTGTCTATTGCTCTTAGGGAGTATGTTTCGTTTTACGAGCAATCGCCCTAATATGTGCACTGGCACCGATTACTGATGGCTTGCTTTCGAGGGAACGAGCAATATTCAGTAGCCTCTCACGGCAGTTTCGATCATCCCATTGTTCTTCAAGATTTTGTAGCAGCCCGACGGGGTACTGAATCCCAAATAGACCTTCGAGAGTGAACCCCACAGCTTCTATTTCTGATTTGAGTTCCTCCGTCCGGTGGAGGAGTACTTGTATCGCAGCTTGGACACTGCCCTGCCCTGTCACGCAGATTCAACTGGAATTTGTCAACATTCATGTTTCAAACATGAATGTTGTCAATCCTTGTATCTCACGAGACTTGAAATAGCGGTAGAAGCGTTTAACGATTTTGATGCGATTGCCGGGGAGAATCTTCCACCCCGATTGAAGCAATGTGAACGACTTGTATTTACGGCGTGGCTTGAAACGGGGATGACCGCACTTTTTACCTGCAGCACGGTCAGAAAACATCTTTGGGTAGTCTGTGTCTATTCGGGATACCACGTCCTGTATCGCTTGACTTGGGAGTGTATTCCAATGGGCAAAGCGTTGGGTTCGCTTGAGTTTAGATATGTAATTGATGAATCTAAATTTGCGGATATATTGACCGTATATCGCATAGTATCGACGCTGAAGGGCAACGCAGTGATTCCATACGTGAGCGTGCCCGTCTATGGTCTTGTGTAACTTACGGTTGCCGTGATGGTTATACATTTTGAACTTGTCGGTCTTCATGGGATTTCGATTTCTGATTCTCATATCCTATGTCAGTCGGAGGTGGAAGTCACCGATGGGGACTGGTGCTGACATGCTCTCACAAAAGCGAAGAAAAGTATACCCTATTTTGTGGTTGTTAGCCTCAGACAATTTCAACCGTTGTTTGACTGAATACCCTTTGCTAATCTGTAGCCCCGTCTTAAAAGACGAGGTTTTAGAGCGGAAGATTCTGATAAGCTTCGGCTGTCCTTTGGTATCATGGATGAAGAGCGTATCCGCTTGAGTAACCATCAATTCAAAATCGGAAATCAAAGTTTCTTCTCCTGTTTTCTGACAATAACCGCGATGTGTAATTTTTAATCGTGCTTTCCGAGTGGATATTTCTTTATTTTTATTTATATCGGAGATTTACCGGGCATTTGGAGATTCTTTATCTAAATTATAATACTTTACGGTTTTAATTTTTTAATGCACACTCCGCGATATTCTTCAGTTTATTTTTTTTATTTAGGTGTTTTTTTGTTTTTCAGTGAGTAGATAGTAGATTAGGAAGAAAGTATTTGGTATAATAACTCAAGTTGCTAGTAGTAGTCTCCATATGCCGTAACCACTGTCCCATGAATCCCTTGAGTTCAAGAGTTCATTAATGTAGCTGGTAAACCAATGAGCCCATAATGAACTGCTTATGCATTACGCTTCAATATTCAGACAGGCACCGGAATAACAGGTAGTGGCTCGCGCTATAATACTTGACAACTATATTGCCTCACTTAACCGAGTTGCCTTCGTTTTTGCAGCCTGCACGCCTATAATACTTGACAACTATATTGCCTCACCCAAAACCAAGTCATTAGAGGGAACGCATCGACATGGCAGATGGATTTAACGCACCGGGCGTCGTCAAGCCCTTTGGGATTTTTTCGAGTGCTGCATGGCAGCCGGAGGGCAAAGTCCTGCATATTTCTGGACATGTTGCCCAGGACCCGGACGGACACACAGTCGGGGTGGGTGATATCCGTTCCCAGACCCGGCAGACCCTGACAAACATTCAGACCGTCCTATCAAGCATTGGAGGGGTGATGTCGGATATCGCCAAGGTCACAGTCTTCGTCACCGACATATCAACGCTCGCCGATATCCATGCGGTACGCGCTGAATTTTTTGATCCGCCGTATCCCGCTAGCACGTTGGTTGAAGTGAGCCGGTTGGTTAACCCTGAGTGGCTGATTGAAATTGAGGCGGTCGCGGTAATTCCGTTTGACCGGGTTAAAAGCCTCGCATAAAACAACAACCCGCGTTCTATACCGGTGCCATACTCGCCAAAATTACGCCAAATGCGCCGTGTCGAGGCATAGCTGCGAGAGGCTTAGATTGGGGTGAGTATTAAGAGGAATATGCCTTGAACACAGAGGATAAACAACCCAAAGTGAATCGGGTCGGGTCTACCGCCCAAAGGCTGGCAGAAAAACCCTACGAGCAGCGCGTGTGCCGTATAGAATGCTACCCAAGTTGTGTGCAACCGGGGGAGTCGTATGTCGGACTGTCCGTCGAAGAATGGGTGGACTTCATCGACGAAGTGGGTATCGAAGTGCAGGTGGTTGATGGGGAAATTAACAGGGGTACGCCCCGCTTCTGCTCAAAGATGATTCCGCCGCACGCCAATGTTGACAACGACCGTCTGCCAAGATTCTTAGAATTGGCGCACCAACGAGGTATTCTCATCCTCAGTTACTACCCTGTCATATACACCAAGCCGCTTAAACCGCTGCATCCGGAGTGGTTGATGCAGTTTCTGGACAATGGCAGACCTGAGATCGAGAATCTGGGCTGGTTCTGTTTTAACTCGCCCTACCGGGACTGGTTGCCGGAATATCTCATTGAGTGGTTGGACAATCTTGATCTTGATGGCTTCTACTTCGATGACACCAACTACGGGTCCCACGAGGAGCGTCCCTTTTACCCCTCCTGCTGTTGTGGATACTGCGAAAAACTGTTTCGCGACGAGACAGGTCTGAAACTCCCCCGGAAGGTTGACTTCCATTCTTTGGACTTCCGACACTTTGTCAACTGGCGCTACGAGAAGATGAAGGATTTTATGCACCATCTCTTCCGGCAGATCAGAGGGAAATATCCGGATGTTATTCTCGACATGAATTCATATATTCGCCCCACCGCCGATTGGACAGACGGTCACCCGCTCAACCTATTTCATTTGGAAGACGTTGGTGGCTATTTTTTCGTGGAAACCTTCCGGTCTCTACGAGAGCCCAGCTTTACAGCAAAGGTGCTTCGGTCAACAGGTACACCCTTCGGTCTTTTCCGAAACGTCACTCAATCACTACAGGGATTTGGGGGTGCCCCCTATCCTGAAATGTTTTCGCCTGCTATTGCTGGGCTAGCCGCCATCGCTAACGGCGGTGCACCGTGTGGAAATCCTTTCGATGGACCAACAATTCTCCATAAGGACACGGTCAAATCTGTCTTCAGTGAATTCAAGAAACGGGTTGATTACATCAAAGGTGATACAGTTAAATACGTCGCCCTCCATTACTCACAGCAGAACCGGGACTTTCGTCCGTCGGAGCTTCCCAAGAACATGGGACAAACCTATTTCCACGAGATTGGACAGAAGGACGTTTACGGTGCCTACGAGATATTGAATCGATCTCACTTGCTGTTCGACTTCGTTTTGGACGAGCGTCTGAATTGCGAGACGTTGTCACAATATCGTTTGCTCTTTCTCTCAAACAGTGCGTGCTTATCCGATGAACAGTGCGAGGCTATCAGAAAATTTGTCTATGAAGGTGGTACGCTCATCGCTACCCATGAAACCTCCCTGTTGGACGAGCTTGGACGTGAGCGGGGCAAATTTGCCCTCTCCGACGTATTAGGCGTGGAGTACCGAGGGCCTGGGGACACAAGGGACCACAGTATCATATATGTCCCGCATGATGTAGAGTTGTCGCGCAAATTCGGCTATGTTATCTGCTTCTATGCTCAGGAATCTGCGGTGTCCGTCCTGCCAGATGCGGCCGTCCATGTGCTTTGTACGCGCAGTTGTCTGGAAGGAGAACGCTTACTGAAAGATTTCGATCCGAGGATGGATTATGATTCGCCCGAACCCGCTATCACGATGCACCGGTTCGGGGAGGGCAAGGCGATTTATATCTGCGGTGATGTAGGTGGCGCATATATGAACAACCCGTATCCGCCGCTGAAACGGCTTATCGCGGACTTGATGAAGCGGACACCTCCACCGATTGAGTTTGAGATGCCGGAGGCTATTGAAGTTACCGCTGCCCACCGAAGCTCCAATGAACTAATGATTCATCTGCTCAACAACCCTACTCCATTACTGCCTTGGCGTATTGCCAATCGCGAACAGAACGATGAAGATACGACTATTTTTTTCTCGCTCCGTGAGGTCCCTCCCATCCATAACATTCAGGTTCGTTTTAATGACTTTGCAGTGAAGTCGGCACGGCTGCCATTACAAGGGACAGATATAGAGGCGTCAGGAAACGCTGCGACGGTTGTGGTGCCGACGGTAAACCTCCACGAGGTACTTCTTGTGGAGTATAGGGATTGAATTGGAGGTTTAACGATGCAGTTCACACAAGATGTATACTATCCTGAACAAGGTGAAGATTGGGAACGCAAAAAGCCAGGAGAGGTGGGTATTGACGCTGACTCCCTCGACGAGGCGATTCGCTATGCCCAGACGCACGAAACCGCATGGTCTCGTAAAATGAGATTGCACTACACCGAAAACGAAAGGGAGGAATCCCACAACGAGGTTATCGGACCGATAAAAGATCGGGCCGCGACCAACGGGCTTATCTTGCGGCACGGCTACATTATTGCCGAGTGGGGCGAGACGCAGCGTGTCGATATGACGTTCAGTGTCAGTAAGAGTTACCTATCTACGGTGGCAGGGCTAGCACTAGACCGTGGACTCATTCAAGATGTACATCAACCTGTCCGGGATTATGTAAACGATGGTGGATTTGATTCGCCACACAACGCCCAAATCACTTGGCACCATTTGCTTCAACAGACGAGCGAGTGGGAAGGAACCCTTTGGGACAAACCCCACTATGCCGACAATCAGGGAGAACAGGGGCCTGATACCCCACTTCAAGCCCCTGGTAGAGTCTTTGCTTACAATGATGTGCGCGTCAACCGGCTGGCACTCTCTCTGCTGCATATCTGGCGTAAGCCGTTACCACAGCTGCTAAAAACCAACGTGATGGACCCTATTGGTGCTTCCGATACGTGGAGATGGTATGGCTACCGAAATTCGTGGTTGACAATTGATGGCCTGAAGATGCAGTCGGTCAGTGGTGGGGGTCATTGGGGCGGTGGAGTATGGATTAGTACTAGAGATCACGCACGGTTTGGTTATCTGTTTCTGCGCCGCGGCCACTGGGGGGACCGGCAGGTAATCTCTGAACGATGGATAGATTTAGCGACCACACCGTGTCCGGTTAAACTGGAGTATGGTTATATGTGGTGGCTTAATACAGGCAGGCAACTGTTCCCAAGCGCGCCGGAGAGTAATTTCTATGCTCTGGGTGCTGGCCGGAACATGATCTGGATTGAACCGGAAAACGATTTGGTGGTCGTGGCGCGGTGGATAGAAGCAGACCACGCTGATGAATTGATGAAGCGTGTGTTAGCGGCGATTCGCTAGGTCAACAAGTTTCGGCTCTGTTTTGTAGGACCTGTACCAAGAGGCAAACTGTTAATCTAATAATTTCTGATTCATTGAAAGGAGAAATGCGATGCCACACGAATGGGATTCACCCGAATATGTTTGTCAATGGATAGAAGATGGTGACAAAACAGACTCGCAACGGGCGGAACAGATTACGGCACTCGCGGGTTTGATTCGATGCAGCTCTGAAGCATGTATTGAGGTGTTAGATCTCGGTGCCGGATATGGAATTGTAACACGCGAGATTCTCACTGCTTATCCAAATGCACAGGTGGTGTGTCTCGATGGGTCAGCGGAGATGCTAAAGCATGGGAAAGCGCGGCTAGCAGATTGGGGGGATCAACTCTGTTTTGTTGTATCGAACTTTGATTCTCCAGATTGGTTAGCAACCCTATCCGCGGATCGACTGTTTGATGCAGTGGTCTCGTCGCGAGCCATTCACCATGTTGTTGATGACCGTAAACGGGCGTTATACGCAGAAATCTTCCAGCTGCTGAAACCGGGTGGCTGTTTCGCCAACCACGATTTGGTCCGAAAATCCGGCGATCCCGTGCGCGACAACCACGATCCCTTTGGGACGGTCGAGGATCAGGTCGTTTGGCTTAAAAATATTGGGTTTGTTGATGTGGAGTGTTTTTGGCAGACGGAAGGGCGCGCCTTGTTTGGAGGCTATAAGTCAGATCTCACGTAATGGGCGGAATGTGCTTTCGAGAAATCATATGAGTCTTTAATCGGAGGAATATTTTGGCGCAAACAGTTCAGCTAAATCGTTTTAAGAATTACATGCTAATGGTTCATCGCAGTGTTGGTTCGGATCTATTCCGAAATCTATACGCTTCTGTTGACGGGGAAGAAACAGATATTCTACGAGATGGAATACTTTCTTGTGCCTATTTTGTTTCATCGGTACTCTTCCACTGTAAACTGATAGATGACCTACACACAACCGTCAGGGGGCTAGAGGCAAATCTCCAACGGTCAGGTTGGAACAAGATAGAAGAGCCGAAAGTTGGCAGTGTCCTCGTCTGGGAACCGACAGAATTTCCCGACGGTAGGATTCGTAGACACGTGGGGTTTTACATTGGCAACGCGGAAGCAATCAGCAATCGGACGGATCAGCGCACACCCAAAGTTCACAGCATGAACTTTGAAACAGAGGGAAAGTATCGTGCAATTGAAGCGATTTACTGGCACGAGAATTTCGACAAAGCGGCCAGCTAATCACATAACGGAGCGAAGCGATTGGAAAACTACAAGAACAAGGTAGTCATCATCACTGGTGCATGTGGCGGCATCGGAGAGGTAGTCGCTGAAAAATTCGCGGATGCCGGTGCCACATTAGCCCTTTGTGACATACGCCGAGACGAACTCTCACGCACCGCTAAAAAATATCGACAAGCGGGGACAACCGTCCACAGCGGTGCGATTGATGTTGTTGATGAAGCCCCGGTGCGTAGTTTTTGTGAAACAGTTGCCCAAACCTTTGGGACAATTGACTGCCTGATCAATACTGTCGGCATTGTCGATTGTCCGGGAGATGTCGAAGCACTCTCGCTGTCAATGTGGGATAGGACAGTCTCAGTCAACCTCACCTCCGCTTTTCTGATGGCAAAATATTCGGTGCCATATATCAAACAACAAGGCGGTGCTATTCTCAACATTGCTTCGGTGTCAGGCTTGGCGAACCAAGAAGATGCGATGGTCTATTCAGTGACCAAAGCCGGGTTACTATCGCTCACCCGGAGCGAAGCCATTGATTTGGCAAAATATGGCATCCGCGCCAACGCTATCTCACCCGGGTCGGTGGAAACGCCATTATTGGAGGCTGCAGTTGACCAAGCGGCGCGCCTGTTTAACCGTACCAAAGATGAGCAATGGCAGGTCTGGTGCTCACAATATCCAACCCGCCGCTTTACATCACCGCAAGAAGTCGCAGAACTGGCACTATTCTTGTGCAGCGAGAGGGCGACCAATATTACCGGTGCTAATTTCGTTATTGATGGCGGCCTGACAGCACTGCTCCCGGAGCGATAGAAATCGTTACTCAGCACCGGAAAGGATTTGTCTGCCCTATTCGTTGAAAAGGTGTTAATGATGAACATTCACGACAGCGGCTATAAGAAGCTATTCTCAAATCGTACCATATTTCAGCAGCTCCTTGAGACATTCGTCAACCAAGAATGGGTCGCTCAGCTGGATTTCGACAACTGTGAACCCCTAGATAAATCCTTTATCTCCGAACACTACAAAGAAACAGAGAGTGACTTAGTCTACAAAATCCAGTTTCATGACCGTGAGGTCTACATCTATATTCTCATCGAGTTTCAATCCACCGTTGACCCGTTCATGGCGTTGCGTGTCCTCAACTACATCACCAACTTTTACATGGATTTTCTCGTCAATAACAGAGGTGTCAAAAGGCTGCCGGCAGTTTTTCCAATCGTGTTGTATAATGGAGAAGCATCTTGGACGGCCCCGGTGAATCTTTCGGGGTTGATTGAGCGGGATCCACCCCTTGGTGCATTCGCCTTAGATTTTCAGTATTTCCTAATTGCTGAGAACCAATACAGTCAGGAAGCGTTGTTGACCATCCGAAACATAGTATCGACTTTGTTTTTGGCAGAATCACATTACGACTTAGATTTGCTGGAGGTAGAGCTGTTGAATCTGTTTTCTTCGGAGGTGGACAAAGAGGCGGTCAGTTTGTTTTTAAACTGGTTCAGGCAGTTGGCTCTCCATGGTCGGATAGGATCAGCAGATTACGAGTCGCTTGATTTCATTTACCGCAGCGAAGAGGAGGTGAGTACGATGTTAGTAACAGCGTTAGAGCGAGAAAGGCGTCAGATTTTCCAAAATGGTCTGCTTGAGGGCAAGCAAGAAGGTTTGCTTGAGGGCAAGCAGGAAGGTAGAATTGAAGGGAAGCAGGAAGGTTTGCTCGAGGGCAAGCAGGAAGGTAGAATTGAAGGGAAGCAGGAAGGTTTGCTTGAGGGCAAGCAGGAAGGTCTGCTTGAGGGTGAGCAGAAAGGCAGAATTGAAGGGAAGATTGAAACGGCAAAGGCGATGCTTGCCAAGGGAATGGAGATGAGGCTCATCTCCGAAATCACTAATCTTCCAGAAGAACAACTTTTGCAGTTGAGAGGGGAGGGCTTAGTGTCAGAAGTGTGTAAATCCTGACCTTACCGATAGGGGCTTTAACCCGTAAAGCCGAAAGATTTATCTTTGGGATACAAGCTTTGCGTTGGGATTGTTTTCGGAGGTGGACAAAGAGGCTGTCAGTTTGTTTTTAAACTGGTTCAGGCAGTTGGCTCTCCATGGTCGGATAGGATCAGCAGATTACGAGTCGCTTGATTTCATTTATCGCAGCGAAGAGGAGGTGAGTACGATGTTAGTAACAGCGTTAGAGCGAGAAAGGCGTCAGATTTTTCAAAATGGTCTGCTTGAGGGCAAGCAGGAAGGTAGAATTGAAGGGAAGCAGGAAGGTCTGCTCGAGGGCAAGCAGGAAGGTAGAATTGAAGGGAAGATTGAAACTGCCAAGGCGATGCTTGCCAAAGGAATGGAGATGACGCTTATCTCTGAAATCACTAATCTTCCAGAAGAACAACTTTTACGGTTGGCAGATGAATTTTCATCAGTGGAGAAGTAGGAACAATATTAATCACCGAGTTCAATGTCGTTTTTGATCGCGAGGCCCAGCACAAAATCCTGTACATCACATCAGGAAACAACCTCTACCCGACCCAGATGAAGAAACCAATCGGCACGGTTTAGAAACCTTTACTTTGAGGGCAAATCTGAGCAGTGTAGCGAACTTTTCGGGTAGTCTATAGCTTCAAGGAGCAGGAAAACAACATGGCTCAAGAACGTGTGGTATACATCAATGGAGAGATAGTCTTAGAGAGCGAGGCGAAGATCTCCTTCCGGGACCAGGGATTTGTAACCGGGGATGCGGTCTTCGATGCGACCCGTACTTTCGGAGGGGTGATATTCAAACTGAGGGAGCATCTGGATCGGTTGTACAGATCGCTAAAATATATGCGCCTTGATCCGGGGATTTCCCCGCAACGGATGGCAGAGTTGACCATGCAGGTATTAGAGGCAAATCAACCCCTGTTGGGAGCAGACGATGACTATTGGGTGATACAGCGGATTAGCAGAGGTGTCCCCACGGGAGGGGGCAAATATAAGCCAACGGTAATCATCGAGTGCAACCCTTTACCGTTTGCTGCGAGGGCCCGGTATTACCGTGACGGTCTGACCGTCATCATCCCTTCGATAAGACGGACGCCGCCTGAGTGCATGAGTCCTAGGGTCAAGGTGCACAATTACATTAACCTCGTCCTTGCCGATCAGGAGGTAAAGGCACAGAACCCGGACGCCTTCTCTATCTTGTTGGACATCAACGGTAATATATCCGAAGGACTCGGGAGCAACTTCTTCATAGTGAAAAATGGGGTAGTCGTTACACCAAAGGAGCAGTACGTTCTAGCAGGCATAAGCCGTGAGACTGCCATTGAGCTCGCCCAAGGCCTGAACATGAAGGTGGATGAGGGGGATATCGATCTCTATGATGTTTATACGGCGGACGAAGCCTTCGTGACCTCTACCAGTTTCTGCATATGCTCTGTGTCCTCTGTCAACGGCTTAACCATCGGTGAGGGGGGTGTACCGGGTCCGGTTACCGGCCACCTCCAGAAAGCATATAGTGACCTCGTAGGGGTAGACATCGTGGGGCAGTATTTGACACGACTCGGTTGAGCGAGCACTTTGATTCAAAGCGATACCCCCTCGTATATTAAGGGAAAAATAGGTATAAAGAGATAGTGGTTGGAATGTCTAAAATACTCCAAAGGCTCCCCAAGATATAGTCTCCTAACGCGAGTCCTAAAAAGAACGGAATTGCGCGTCGATATGCGTTGAATCCGCTATAACGCAGGATGACAGCCTTGCAGGCCCAGGCAACAAATAAACAGCACCACAGATTCCCCATCCCCCAACTCTGTGCTGTTGCATAGCCGAGTGGATGGAGAGGCCACCATAGGAAGCGCGCTCGCAAAAACATCAGCAAGATAGTAAACACAAGTCCTCCCCCCATAAAGGCGAGTGCTGGGCGATCTGGCTCTTTGGGAGAGTTCAGCCAATTTTCAAGCTGCACATAGACATCACGTCCAAATCCCAATGTGGCGGGATCAAAGTATCCAGATTCCGCGCCATGTCGATAATAGACATCCAACAACAGCCAAAAGGTCACCCCCGATCCAATCACCGTCGCAAGCAGAATAGCAATGGCTGTATGGCGCGGGTTAATATGCCGCCTTTCCGAGATTTTCAAGGCTTCTAGCTGCTCCGGCATTGGATTTGCCCAGTTGGCGCGATTGAAAAACATGTACAGCGAAAAAACCGTCAGTGTGCTGGAATTAAGTCGCCATGTGCCAACACCGACAATAATCATGTTATGTGGACTGATGTATTTCAAACCGTGCACTAGGAACCCCAACTCTGCCCTTAGTCGGGTAACCATTATCGCTAATAAGAAGTAGATTGCGAAAAAAATGGGAATCACCCATAACGACATGCCGGCTTTATAGGAAAATGCCATCAGAAAAATCATACCGATCAGGATACCCGCGAATGCAAGACGATATGGCATTGGTTCGCCAGAATCATCTAGTTGCGACGGGGAGGCGCGAGAGCTAAACAGATGACGCACCAGACTTTTGATATGGGATCTGCCAGTCCAGAGGACGAATCCTAGTAGCCCCATATATACACCGAAGCCTTGTTCGGCGGGGTAAGGGAAGCGCGGGAGCCCTCGCCAACCCATGACGCTGCCGACCATCAGTTCAATCTTGTAGATCCAGAAAAACGCCCAGCATGAAAACAGGAGATCTAGCGGTATGAGGAAACCAATACCAATCGCAAAAGGATAAAAAGCGACTTGCACCCCTCCCATCCCATTCCAAGGGCGGGTGGTAAAATAGTGACTGATGCTCTGGCGCTTGACAGGAATATAGGGGACAACCGGGTTGATTGAATGGAGCAGGTTCACAATACTAATCAAGGCGGCGATGCCGAAACCGAACCACATCAATCTGTTTCTGAAGAACCCCAACCTAGGATTGGTCATCTCTAACGGAAGTTGAGTCAAGGGGTAAGTCAACCGCTCGCGCTCAATCCACTGAACCCGTAACAGCGCGTTGACACATAGCATCACAACCATCCACGCGAAAAGAAACGCCATCCACGCCACCGCCGGAATGAGCCACGCCTTCAAATACCTCTCAATGTAGAGACTTGACCCCCCTTCATAAAGAGCGGTCACCGCTTTTTCATCGTGAACGGTGAGCCATTCCGGAAGCTGTCGCCAAAACAGTTGACGCCATTCGTTTTCGGGACTGGCAAATCGGAATGCATGCGCCATGATCGGCACGAAGATCTCCATACAGTCATATGAACACAGGGTAGAGACAATACACAGCATGAAGTAGATTGTGAGGAGTTCCTGTTGAGAGAGGCCGAGTTTAGGTGAGATTTTGCCGAATATCCACCCGATTAGAACGAGCCAGAAGAGCGTAAAAATGACATGTGAGAGCGGATGAACAAGTGTTGGGAAGGTATGACGAACCACCTCAAGCTGAATGATCCAGGCAACAGTGATTGGAATCAGTAGGACAGCGATAACGAATGATTTAAGCGTTAAACCACTTTGGAAGGGCACAGGGGTATTTCCTATCAGGGTAAAACGGGTATTTTGAGGTTCTGTTGATGTACTGTTCATTTCACCGCCTATATGTGTTGATATCCATTACAAGCAGATCAAAATTAGCTCTATCGGCTAGGGAAAAAATTGATACAGAGTAGTATTGGCTGCAATGCTGATAATACTCCAAAGGCTGCCGAAAATATAGTCTCCTAGGGCAAGACCTAAAAAGAAGGGAATCGCCTGTCGATACGCTTTAAGCCCACCGTGGCGTAGGATGAGTGCTTTCGCCACCCATGCGACAAAGAGACACGCCCACAGATTGAACATTCCCCAGCTATTTGCCATGGCATAGCCGAGTGGATGGAGGGGCCACCACAGAAAGCGTGTTCTTAGGAACATGAGTAGTGCTGCGAAACTGAGTCCGCCTCCCATGAAAGTGAGAGCTGGGAGATCCGTCTCTTGGGGATAGTTCAGCCAGTTTTCGAGTTGACGATAGATGGCTCGTCCGTACCCTAGGGCCCATGGTCCATAGTACCCCGTTTCCGCGCCGTGTTGGTAGTAATTATCTAACAACACCCAAAAAACACTTACGGATCCAATTAAGGTGGCAAGTAGAATCGCTGCAGCTATATGACGCGGATTGATATTTCGCCTTTCAGCGATTTTCAGGCCTTCCAGTTGCGGTGGCATCGGGTGAGCCCGATAGGCACGATTGAAAAACTGATATAGCGAAAAGACGGTCAATGTGCCAGGTCCCAGGCGGCGTGTACCAAATACGATGACGAGCGTGTTGTGCGGGTCAATCTGATGCAAATCGTGTACTAAAAAACCCAATTCCGCACGGAGTCTCGCAATCATTATTGCTAATAGGAAGTAAATCCCGAAAAAGATTGGAGTAACCCACAAGGACATCCCCGCTCTGTAGGAAAATACTGTCAAGAATATTAATCCAAGTAATATGCCGGCGACCGCCAAGCGGTATGGTATCGGTTCACGGGAATCATCGAGTGGAGATGAGCGTAGCAGATGGCGCCCCAATCCTTTGAAATGGACTCTGCCGATCCACAGCGCAAATGCGAGTAGCCCAACGTAGACACCCAAGGCCTGCTCGTTAAAATAAGGAAAACGCGGCAGATTGCGCCACCCCATTATGTTACCGACCATTAGTTCGATCTTATAGACTCCGTAAAACATCCAGCATGAAAAGAGGAGATCTAGTGGTATAAGGAAACTAATGCCGATGACAAAGGGATAGAACGAGATTCGGAAGGAGCCCATCGCATTCCAAGGGCGGACGGTGAAATATTGATGTAGATTCTGACGCTTGACGGGAATATAGGGAACAGTGGGGTAAATCGAATTGAGCAGATTCACTATACTAATCAACGCAGCGATGCTGAAGCCAAGCCACATCAGTTTATTTTTAAAGAACCTGTTGCTGGTATCCGTCATCTCCAGTGGAAGTTGAATAATTGGGTAAGTCAGTCGTTCCCGTTCCGTCCACTGAATCCGTAACAGCGTATTGATGCACAGCATCACAAACATCAGCACAAAGATAAATAGGATGTATGCCAGAGCGGGGCGGAGCCACGCATACAGGTGCCGTTTGATATAGAAGCTGGATCCCCCTTCGTAATAGGGGGTTAGTACCTTTTCATCTTGGACGGTGAGCCAAGAGGGAAGTTCCTTCCAGAACAGTTCGCGCCATTGGTTTTCAGGCGTCGCAAAGCGGAAGGGGTGCCCCAAAATCGTGATCAAAATTTGCATCATGTCTGCCGAGCCGAGAGATGATACGATACCCAACATGACATAGATTGTCAGAAGCTCCGGCGAACTAATCCCGAGTTTTGGAGAAATTTTCTTGAGACCGTACCCAATCAGAAGTAGCCAAAATACAATAAAAATAACATTTGATAGGGGATGGACGAGCGTTGGGAATGTGTAGCGGATGACTTCAAGTTGAACGATCCAGTAAATATTGATCGGAATGAGGCATAGGGCAATGAGAAAGGATTTGAGCGTCAGACCGTTGTGGAAGGTCGCTTCAGGCACTTTAGACACTTTGTTACGTCTCCTTCGTTCCCCTTAAGGCAGCCTCTCTATCGTTCCTAATAGGGATTCACTTCAACCCGGCCTACCGGACGATCAGAAAGTCTAACACTATTTAAGCAATTCTTATCAATCCTGCTGACAAGCCCCCGCAGCCCAAACCCTTTAGGGAGGGACTGTAGTCAGCCAAAGGGCGTTGATAGGTCAAAAACGATTGACTATGAAAGACAGAAAGACAATCCCCTGAAAACATCATGAAAACCTACACATTCAAAATGGACAGCCATCACGGTAATCGTCAATTGCACAAGCCGATAGACGGACATGCTCACGTTGGAATCGGGTTCCCTCCCTGCTTGCGGGAGGTCATCCTATTCCCCCTGCTTGCGGGGGGTTAGGGGGGTTATTCCCCCTGCTTGCGGGGGGTCAGGGGGGCTATTCCCCCTGCTTGCGGGGGGTCAGGGGGGTTAAAACTGCATGTCGATCTGTCTGTCCGCTGTCATCTGCTTCTGAATCTGTTCCCACTCCGTGACGAGGTTATTGAAAATAACAGCGTTCTGGGAATCCCCCGCGCGGTCATAGTGGTTGTAGAGGACGCGTGCCAACCGCTCGATAGATTCAACAGCACCCCTCATCTCCCTGCCGACATGCGCTGCACCTTCAACACCCCTACCATCCTCACGGTTCAGGTGGTATGCCATCCGGAAACAACCCGCCCACGCTGTCGTGGCGTCGAGGGGCAACTCCTCGCTTTCAGAAAACGCATCGAGCGGCAGTAGCTTGACCCACCCCCCTTTGGCAGTGAGTAGACCGTTAGAATGCTGCAACCCACTGATGGTGACATTCTTGGCACGTGCCAGCGTCTCCGCGTCACCGTAGGGGCCTTCCTCATACCCGTGCTGCTTGAGCCAGGCGAGACAGAACCGGCTCTCCGAATCCAGATCCCCCTCCTGACGCTCGTCGTAATCCGCGATAGCCCGGTTGATTGCTGCCAACGCCTCCCGCACCGACACCGACTTGCCGCTGATAGTCTCCACACCGCTGTAACGGGAGTAAATCTGCATCCCCGGACCGATAGCGGCTTGCGCCAGATCCGTCGGTGCGATGTGCCCTTTTCGCGTCAGTTGGTCGAGTGCTGCAGGCAGTTCTTTGTCAAGTGCGTTGAAAAATTGACGGCGTGTTGCGGCGGGGGCATCACGGGGACGCGGGCGACAGACCAGCACAACAGACGACGCCAGTGAATTAGTGCTCAAGGCGTTTAATCTTGCGGAAAGCTCAGTACGCATGGGCCAGGTGCCAACTATCTCGAAACCCGCTGACACGATAGACCTCAGCATCGTCTCCCAGCCTGTGGACGTTCTACCATCCCGCTCCTCCTCCTGTTGCTTGTAGGCGTAGAAGATGGAGGACGGGAATTCCGGGCTGCATCGGTTTCGTATTAACTGGAGTGTCTTGTTCAGTAAGTCCTCAAATCGCTGCCGGGGGTCATCAAATCGGGATGGAATAGCTGTTATCTCCTCAGCTTTGGGGGTCAGGATACCGGCGAACAGGTCCGGGTAAACATCGCGGAGCAGGGGACGCAGCCACACATAGAAGAAATCGGATAGGTCAGCATAGTCGATGTTGTTGTAGTAGGGCGGGTCGGTGACGATGACCGGCCCACCTTGGGCGTGGATAGTGGTGGAGGCATCCGCCTGATGCACGGCACCACTGTTCGCAGCTGCGGGCAATCGATCGATAACTTTGGCTACCCACTCGATTTGAGCCATCCAGTTCCGGGTTGAAGTAGAGAAGATATTCACCTCCGCGAAATCCCAAACCATCGGAATTGCTTGGCGCGTGAAAACGTGGCCGACCTTTTCATACCCATCTACCCAAGTTGCATAACTGCAACTGCTGTCTGCTATTCTGCCAACAACAAGCGCAAGGTATGTGCAGAGCGCATCGGCGTATTCGTCGTTTCCGCTCTCTTGCCTTACCATTTGGAGAACATCTACAATCAAGTCGCTGAATGTGGCTATTGCGAGAAGTTGACGTTTGGTAAAAAGTTGATGCCAATGGGTAGCACCATAAGTCAACGCACTGACTTTTGGTGTTCTTGTTATTGGTTGCGTTGGCCTCCAAATAGGTTCGGCAGATATTGCGGCCTTGGTATGTTCGTCGGACGGTGACACATAGAGCCGTCTGCGATCCCCCTCAGCGACGATGGCAGTCATTTGTTCACCCATGTTGCCAGCCCTCGCCTGCTCGCGGACATAAGACAACGGAGCCGCGCTGTTGCAGGCGATACAGACGGCACCGTGGCGGCCCACCGTGCCATCTTCGGGGACGCCACCACTGTGGTCCTGCACGACAAAGGAGACGCGCTTCGACTCATAGTCAACGACAGGCCTAATCCAGTGTTGGTTGTTTCGCTTTTTCGAGAGTTGGAAGGTTTTCAGAAGGGGCAGCTCGACACCGCAGGCGGGATTGGGACAGGGGACCGTCCGCGCCCAGAGCCATGCAATCACAGTCGCATCGCTGCCATCAGCCAGTTTCGCCTTCGGGTAAAGATGCCCAATCCGCTTAAACGCCGCCTCTCGCATCCATGCCCCGTAGTAGCGGATGTCGTCTGCAAGGCCGGACGCCCCGCGCCAAGGGACGCGCCGCGCGTTTCTGCCTCTGCCCGTAGATATGCCGAGGGGGTCCGCTTCGGGATTGACCGGAGGCAGATGCTGAAACTTGGGCGGTATCTCAATCAACGCCTTGTTGATGAGGACTGCCACCGGATTGAGATCTGAAGCAACGGACTTCAGTCCAAGCCGTTGTGCTTCGAGGGGGATAGAACCTCCACCGGCGAAGGGGTCATATATCGGCAGCGTATGGTCGTGCAGGTATTTCAACACTGCAGCCGGGTCAGTGGGTGCCGTTTCACCCCGGGAACGCGCCACCGAGCGGGCAATTTCGTAGCGTGCGTTTGCTAGGAGTGTTTTTACATCCAGTTGGCTCTCGTCGGTGCTCTCCCATTTGACGAGCTGACAGATGATATTGTGGAGTCGTTCCCGCTCGGCACGTTGCTCGGTCTCGGTGGGGAACTCATCGGGGCAGTGGGAGGGGTCGTCCACCATGCTGGCAAAGATGACCGCGCGGCAAGCAGCCAACGGACGGCGTGCCCACCATAGATGCAATGTGGAGGGATGGCCGTGCCGGATGGACTTCTCTCGGGCGGATTCGCGGTTGATGTCGTCTAGCGGCAGGTCTACTTCAATAAGCTTCTTGCGGTGGGTCATTTCATCTCCCTTTGGAAAGTATTTCAACTGAAGGTTCGTCGCGCTTCGGAATCATTCGAGTGGCGACAATGGTCGCTCCCGCTTGCAGTTGCTTCACGGTGGCACTGGCATCCAGCTTTCCCCTCTTTAACTTCAATGGAACGAGAAAGACGCCACCGTTGATGGTGCTTACCAAATGAACCGGTACATCGGCCTCTGTACAATCACACCAATCAGTGCCCATACACCTCCAAGTAGAAACTCGCCGAATAGCATTCCTAAAAAGAAGGGTGCCAGACGGCGAAACGTCCTTACCCCCCCAAAGCGGAGGATGCACCACTTAATCACCCAAGCGACGAGCACCGAAGACCAGAAAAAGTTGACCGCCCATGTACCTGTGATGCCGTACCCAACGGGATACAGGGGCCACCAAACGAAACGGTGACGCAAAGCAGTGAGAGCGAAAGTGAAGAACGTACCGAAGAGCATCGCGATGATTGACAGGATATCGACAGGCATTGGGTTGGTGAGCCAGCTTTGTGTCCGTCGAAAGACCCCGCCGCCCCAAAAGGCCACCGCGCCAGATTCGTAGCCGAGCTGCAATCCCCCCCAAAACAGGGGTAATGGACTGATGACAACAGCGATTAGTATTGCGAATCCGACGCGACGCGGTGAGATACCCGCCCGCTCGGCAAGTTTCAATCCTTCCAGTTGCGGTGGCATGGCATTCCCGCGATAGGCACGATTAAAAGGAAATACGAGCGAAAATAGACTGAGGTTTCTCGGACCCAATCGCCGCATGCCAAACATCTTTGGAATTAACACATCGGGTCCCATCCTGCGGAGGTCATGGAGAGGAGGTCCGAGCTCGGCGCGGATACGGGTTGTAACGGTCAAGGTCGTAAAATGGATAATGAAGACTAGGACAGCAATCCACAGCGACATCCCCGCTACTACCCAAAAACCAATCAACAGTAGGAAGCCGATAATCAGTCCGAGGACTGCCACACGATAGGAAATCGGTTCGTTAGACTCAGACGCTTTCTCGCCGCGCCATGCCCCTATTAGCACATCTCGCAAATGATGGCGCGCACTCCAAAGTACCAGAATTACTACACCCACACAGACACCAAACGATTGTTCAAAGATGAAGGGGAAGTCGGGGATCTGCTGAAACCCGAGAATACTCCCCATGATCATTTCAAATTTCCAAAAGATGTAGAAAAACCAGAACGTGAAGGAGAGATCGAGAGGCATGAAGTATGCCATTCCAACGGCAAAGGGGAAGAGCGTGACAGGTGTCCAACCGATAGCATTCCACGGTTTCGTGGTAAAATAGGGGCGCAGATCGAAGAAATCGCCACCGAGTCCTGGGATGGATGGATACAAGAAATGCAGCGCGTTGACGATATCCATGCCTCCAGCGAGAATTGCCCCAGCCCACATCAATCGATTCCGAAAGAAGCCCTTGGTGGTCATCTGCTGCGGCAGTTCAATAATTGGATAACTCAGTCGTTCTATCTCAATCCACTGTTTCCGTAGAATGACGTTGATACAGAATGCCGTGAAAACGAGGACGACAATAAACCCAGACCAGGAAAGGACAGGCTTCCACCATAACCGAAGATGCTCGTCAAGGTACAGGCTGGATTCACCAACAAAATAGGTCGTAAGACTGTTTTTATCGGTCAACGCCAGCCAATCCGGGAAGTAACGGTGAAACAACGTTGCCCATTCGTTCTCCTCAGTTGCCATCCAGCCGCCGACAGCGATATGTGTGATGATTACGGCGAAAAAATCTGCACCGGCGATTGCAGTGGCGACGGAGAGCATGGCGTAGAAGGTCAGCAATTCGCCCTGTGTCAATGCCAGACGCGGCGAATATAGAGAAATTCCATAATTCAGTGCGAGCAGAATGGCAAAGATAAAAATCACATTGAAGAAGAGCGACATGGTTGTTGGGAGGCCCTGTGCCCACCGCAACATCGCGTAGACCCAGTAGTTGTTAAAGGGGATGACAGCCACTGCCAACCAGATTACGCGCCAACGGATTTCTGGCTGCGGGGTGTGGATTGAAGCGAGATGTTTACGACTCAATGTGATTCTCTCTTACAAAAACCGATTTTTGTAATAATCAATAGGAGATATTCATGCGGAGGCCACCGTCAGTTCCCTCATCTTGTCCTCATCCAACTCAACGCCCAGTCCGGCCCCCTCTGGCGGATACAGGTGGCTTGCCTCTGCCCGGATGCGCGCTTTGGCAGGCGAAACTGTATAGAGGAGAGGGCCAGCAGGATCAGCGGGAATATCTAGGTTGGGCACTGAAACCCCTAGATGCACCGCCCCGGCTGTGCCTACGGTCGAATCCTGATCGGTTGAAAGCAAGGTTTTCAAGCCAGCAGCTTCTGCCAGCGCGAACATCCGGCGCACGTAAGTCGGTCCCCACCAGATCCACGCCAAATTAAGAACGGTGCACGCCCCGCGTTCAATCGCCTCGTAACCCTCCTCTAGGCTGCTAATATGCAGACTCACCGGCACATCCATCCGTTTGACGAAGTCGGCACATACCCGTAAATTGTTTGATGGTTGCTCAAAGTTATACGGATTGTGGTGGCGTAGCACGTCTGCGTAACGCAGGGCAGTCTCCCAATCCGCGAAACGTCCGGAAAAATCAAAGGCTTTGAGTTTGATTTTCTCGCCAAAACGGGCTTTCATGTCGGTTATGAATCGGTTATCCAAATCACTGTCCCCTGAAACGTAGTAACGAAACAGATGATGCCCCAAATCCACTAGCCGCTGTAGGTAGCTGGCATTCCGCTCAAAGCCGTCCGCTAGGTGCGCTCCTATAATTGGATAACAGAAGTACACACTTTCTCGCACTTTACCGCCCATTAAATTGTAGGCTGGTACACTCTGCGCCACCCCGTTGAGGTCGTACAGTGCGATGTCGATGGCAGCGGTCAGGTGCGAGTTGCTAACTGTACTGCCAAAGTCCTGTGCCCGCATCAATTCATTAATCTCGGTAATCCGAGTCGCGTCGCGTCCAACCAGCAAATCGTTATAGTGTTTTGTTAGTGCTCCCAGATTATCAGCCCTGCTGTCTGATGCCTCTCCTAGTCCCACCAGTCCGTCAGCCACATGGAGTTTCACGATAACATGACCTGATGCTTCGTTCGTTTTAACTGGGTGTTCTTGGTAATAGCGCGGGGTTTCAATCTGGAACGTTTCGATTTTCGTGATTTTCATTTGTTTTCCTTTTCAGTGAACGCCAATGGTACACAGTGGCAGGGATATCATTACGACCAGACAAAAATCTCATCATCGTTTGGGGACATGCCAAAGAAGGCAGCGAGCACAATACGCGGCTTCTCACCTATCACGGGTGGTACTTCATGGATGTTTTCAGAAAAGAAAAAATAAAGGTCCCCGGGCTCAAGTTGAATTTGAATCCGGGAGATGCCTTGCTCAGCGACGTATTGGCTAAACGTACCTTTGGTGATATACCGCTGCACGGCGGGTGTCCAAGGACAGTTGTAGAGAAAGGGCTCTCCACTTTCACCTTCCTTTTCGGAGTTCTGAAAGCACATCACCCCAGCCAACTGATACTGGAACCGCGAGACCTCATAATTGAACAGCTTCTGCCGCTTTGCTATGGAATCAAAGTGCGGTCCGTGTCCTATATCAGCATAGTAGATACGAAAAACGGCGGGGCCATAGCGGCGTCCATCCGGCTCGCGTGCGGTCATCACCCGCTTATTCGGTGCCAGACATGACAACATCTCGTAGAAGGTCTTCACTGGATTGTCGTACCCGTTGAACAAGGTTTTGAAGAGTTCGTGGGTGTCGGTGGCGTAGGCGAAGAACTTTTCGGGATCAGCGTTGTACCTAACTAAAGCGGGGCCAACGTACACAGGTCTCTTACTACTATCCCGAGTTTGGCGAGGGTCGTATACCAAGCCACGTTCATAGAACCTTTCCACGAGACCTGCACAGTGGGCCGGGTTGAAGGCTTTGCGGAGGACAATAGCTGGTACTTCACCCGACACCAGCGCATTGAGGGGTTTCGGATATTTTTTTATTATTTCTTGTAGACCACCCTCAGCAGGGGGCCACGCATGGGGTACTGTCATTATTTAATCTTTCCTTCAAATAATGGTATGAGAGCGTCACAATGCGGACTTTTCAAAAGTTAAAAAAGGATAGGACTTAGGCATTTCAATAGGGAACAACAATCGGTGTTCCCTGCGGACTCCTTATGGCGTCTCTGCTGTAGTTGCCCGATTCCTCGGGCGTTGGCAACGGTGTCCAGCGGCGATAAATCGCCGAGGATACTAGGACTCTTGTGCACTAGTCATGGCTCAACCAACCGTGAACATTGCACACCCTTTTCTGGTGTTAGCTTCAAGCGTTCAACTGTGTAAGTCCTAATAGGACTAAGGATCGACGGGGACTACGCAACGAAAACCAAAGTAGCTGAGCGTGACCGCAGGTTCACTGCTGTTGCGGTATGCCACGCGAAGGATCTCTGGAGTGCTATGCCACGAACCACCGCGAAGCACGCGACGTTCTGTAATACTGGCGAAGTTATTAGGCATCAATAGTGCAAGCCCGCCTGACACCGGGCTCTCTTTTGGACTGTTTGCGTAAAATTCTAAATCCAATTCATCTATGCACCACTCCCATACGTTTCCGGCGATGTCGTATAACCCGTAGCCATTTGGAGGATATAGACCCACAGGAGCGGTTTTTTGGTAGCCGTCATCAGCATTCTGATCTGACCAAGAATAGGTGGTATTCTTATCAGCAAAGTTGCACTGACTCCCATCAGGGTCATCATTTCCCCACGGATACCGTTCCCTGACCTGTCCACCGCGAGCAGCTTTCTCCCACTCCGCTTCGGTCGGCAAGCGTTTGCCTGCCCACTGGGCATACGCCGCTGCGCCGTACCAACTCACTTCGACTACAGCATACTCTTCAAATCCTGCCTTTGGTCGATATTGCCCCCCAACCCATTCAATCTGCTCATCACCGTCACCAATATCCAACCAGATATGACCGGTATCCCCCACATACTTTCCCATCGCATTGAGGAACTTTGCGTACATGGCGTTGGTTACCTCATAGGCATCGATATAAAAATCATCAAGGAAAACGGTGTGGATGGGCCGTTCATAGGTAGTACCTTCGTCGAAGTGGTCCCCCATCTCAAACGGGCCGGCAGGAATCAATACCATTACCGCCATGTCTTTACCGACAATTCTGTCGAGAATTTCTCCATTCTCTTGTTCATTATTACCTCCACAACCTAGCCATAGTGAAGCAATCAAGATGATAGATAACCTCAGGCTATACACAGATTTTCTACCAGAATCTTCGCGCATTAAACTATTCTCCCGTAGAATTAGTTTTGACTGGCATGTTGAGGTGTGAAGCCTACCCGTGAATGAAATGAAGGGCAAGCGACCCTTTGAGGTGAGCCCATGTCGTGATTCTAAGGGGTAATTGCATTCCCTAGCGGCTATTGATAATTACAACTTCGAGAGGCAGTAACACAGTCTGATTTCATCGGACGGACATTGTCCTCAACCTTGACAAGCCCCGCTTCTGCGAAATCGTTCTGATCTTTACGGACTGGTGGCGGAATTGAAAATCTGCTTGATTAGTTGAATTGTGGACTTAAGGCACCTTCACCGAAAATAGTGGGGAGAAACTGACCATCAGCGGTCCTGGTCGCAGCATCTGCATAAGCGACGCTGAATGCCCGCCGCGGCAAACCGGTCCCATTCACCGCGGAAGTGTGAATCAGGTTGACGTGCAGCAATACCCCCTCGCCCGCCTGTAATTCAAGAGTAACGGGATCCGCCGCTGCGAAGAGGACTTCGAGCTGTTCTTCCGTGGGGAAGTTTCCTTCATAAATGCGGTGATGAGATTTGGGAATTACCCTGAGACAGCCGTTGTCAAGGGTCGCAGGATCAAGCGCTGCCCAAATGATAATGCGTGAAAGTGTGTCAAGGTTCCGAAATACGTCCTGATGCCAAGGAAGGTGAGTTCCTGTGTCCGCCGGCTTATTCATAAACATTGCACGCGGGGTAGCAATCGGGGTAGAGGGACCGTAGGCTCTGGCACAAATGTCCCGGAAGGCAGGTTTTTGCATATACGACAGGAAGAATGGGTCAAGTTCAAGTTCCGTGATTTTACGATAGTTTAACGTCGGGCCTTTGTGTCCCTTTGTCATTGGTTCCATCTTACTATAGTCGCTGGTCTTGCCATCCAATTGCATCATTAGCTGGTCGTAGGGGAGTGTGGCTTTGCCCATCATGATTTCATCAATGCGCTGTTGTAAAGTTGTGAGTTCTTCATCGTCCATCACTCTACCGAGAAGGAGATAGCCTTCCTCCAAGAATTGCTGCCATTGACTGTCACTGATTGATTGCATCATTTGTAAATCCTCCTAAATTCAACATTGTCAAGTTGTGCATCGCAACATAGGCCTTGATAGTCTTGTCCGCTGTACATCGCTAAATCTACAACGCATTGTTAAGAATTGGTTTGAAGTCGGTGCTCCCAGTTAAGGGTGGATGGTCATTATCATTTGTCTGACTGCTCTGGAATTCGGTCGAAATATATTTTGAGTTTTGCTTTATCACGGAGTCGAGTGTGCAGGTTGTTTGTAAGTGCCCCGCGTCTTTCCGTTTGGGTGTCTGCTGTCACTATCCGCCGGACCTCTGGGTCGTCAAGCGTTTTTTGGCGTGGTGGGTTATGTTCTTCTTTTCGGAAAATTGTGTAGTATTGTCTGCCTTGAAAACTAACAATCATGATATCATCAACGGTCTGTCCCACTTCCATCGCAAAGGCAGCGTCAGTAAAGGCTTGCTGCTCTTCCGGAAAGGTGTCGCGGGTCAGGTACCCGGTATCGCCGGGTTTGAGGGGATCCGCCCCCGGGCCGGTCAATTCTCCACTATCTGACAACGCCTTCGCTACTTCGCCGATGGCTTTGCCCAACTGAATTGACTCAAAAACCTCCTTCGCGCGGTCGCTTTCCCTAAGCGTGATACAGGTTAGCCGCACCTGCTCCTCCTCGGCGAATTCGCTTTTACGCGCTTCATAGTGGGCTTGTATGTCTACCTCTGTCACTTCGGCTTTCTGCTCAACTTCAATTTTCCAGAGTTTATTGGCAAGCAGCGTATGGAGATACCTCTGGATTTTTTTCTGGATTTCCGGCACTTCTTCGAGTTTCCGATCTTTGGCAATACAGAGCATTAAGCGCCCTTCTGCCATCAGGGTCAAGTATTCTTCAAGGCGCGCCTTGCTTTTATATCGTTTCGGTGTAAACTCCGAGAGTTCGCGAATGTCTGATATCATTTCAGCAAGCGTAATGTGCTGTTTTCCGTTGCAACTAAACTCTGCAACGACAATAGTTTCCGCGTTTGTCCCCGGTTCCTCTTGATCCAGTCCTGCTTCAGGAATCCGTTCCGGGTAGGTTTTCAGTCCACTTTCTGCGGTGACTTCTGCCACCCACTCGATAATTCGCCTCCGTTTGAGATCACGCTTAACAGGCGTCTCAATATAGTCTCTGACCTCCTGAAAGTCGGCTATCCGTTCCGGTATGTGCTCCTCCTTGCGGAACATGAGGTAGTACGTTTCGTGATTCATCTCAAGTTCAAGGATTTCTTCCGTGATTTCCCCGACTTCCATGCCAAAAGCGGCGTCAACAAAAACCTGCCAGGCGTGGGATTCGTCCTTGGTGAAGAGTCCCGTGTTCCCCGGATCCACCTTGTTGCTCCCGGGACCAAACAATTTTTCTTTTTCTGACAGTTGTTTTGCCAGTTTGCTAATGTCTACTCCAGCTTTGATTTGTGCCAATGCCTCTTGTGCGAGTGCTTTCTCCAGTACACTGATGCAGGTTACCCGTGCTGCTGCCTCCTCGACGTATTCCGACTTGTGTTCCTCGTAATACCGCCGCAGGTTTTCCTCCGTGGTAGAAACCTTTTCATCAACTTCAATTAATGTCAGGTGCTGGACTAAGAGGGTATGTTTGTATTCCTGCGCTTTCTTGAGTATATCTTCATCTTTATCCAGTCCCTTATCTATAGCTGCAAGGACTTTTAGTTTTTCGTCGATGAACTCCTGCAGGTATTCTGTCTTTCCAGCTTTACTTGCGTAATTTTCCTGTTGGAAGATTGATAATTCTCCAATCGCCGCCTTGAAATCCGCAAGTGAAATCTCGAATTTTCTCCCCTTCCACTGATATTCGGCCAAGATAATCTGACCTTCCTCGGGGGGTTGGGTGGTGGAATCTGTTTGCTGTGGCCGAGCAATCTGCCAACCCGCTATGTTGATTGCTACAAGCGCAATCAAGATAATCAACGCTTTTTTCATTTGCGGATTTCTCCCCAGCAGATAAAAAATTGCGGCGAGAAATCTGCACGAATGAATTCGGCAGGCTCCTCGCCGCAATTTGTTGTGAGAACGAACCCAAAATTCAGCCCGTTTTCCTACTATTTTCACGTCTGCTAAGTGTAAAACCTGGACTATCGAAAAATCTCCAACACTGTCCTGTTAATTCCTAGCAGCTTTGAGACTACCCCAAGTGAGGGGGAGTTTCCCCTTCGATTCGACTGCTAAAAACTCGCCGTCCATCAACAGTTGAAGTTCGTCGAGCGTCAAATTTCTCTTCATCAGGAAAAGTTCATCAAACTCCCCATCCCAGAAACGCTCTTCCTTAAACCGGCCAATTTCCAAATTGGCCGGGGTATTAGCCGAACCGGCTGCTGAACCCGCGTCATCTTTATGGTCTAGTTTGCCATCGATAAATAGTGAAACCGTCGATTTGTTTGTACGCATCGAGGCAACATGGTGCCATTGGTCATCTGAAATCTCTGTTTTACTGGGAATCTCAGCACCGAAACCGACTGGGGCGGGTATGTGATATCGGGTGTAGAGTTTCTTATCCCTTAGCTTGATATACCAACCCCCGCCATCCCACTTAATATAGACAAATCCCTGACCCTCCTCTTTGCCGGTTTTAACCCAAGCAGCGAGAGTGGTATCAGATTCGCCGAGATCCAAGGCTGGAACATCTGCCACGAACCCCGATTGCTCTTTACCGTCTATAAACGAAAGAGAGGTTCCAAATTTTTTATCTACGGAATCTACCCATGCTGGCCCCCCTTCAAGTTCTCCCTCTAGTTGGTTGGGACCGAGGTCTTTTATTATGTCCCCTTTGCCTTCATCCAGAGGGAAGTAGAATACGAGGAGTGGGTCATCCAATTGGATCTGGCTGTATCCCAAGGATGGCAACAGGCCTATCAAAAAGATAACGACCAGGGCACTGAATGGAAATATCTTTAACCTTTGCATTTAAATATCCTCCTGTTTGCGATTATTACAGAAATTTGCACAGGCCGACACATTGTCCGCACAAATGGCGATTCGTTTGCGAATCTCATTGACCAACCGAAGTGATGCTGCAGCCAAAATCACTGCGAATCTACTCATTCCATTGCAAATTTCTGAGAATTACAGCATCAATAATTAATTATAATATCAAAAATTGCAGATGTCGATCGTAAATTTACTTTTTTTTGACAAATATTCAATAGATGTGATATAATGAGTTTAATTTTTTTAGGCTTTTCAATTGAAGTGGATAATCAGATTTTGAAAAGGAGGGATTGAACATGAGAATGCTGATTGGGGCGAGTTTCATCACAACGTTTCTGTTCATGACGGTTCTCTCTGGCGAGGCGGCGATAGATCCGAATATGCTTTTGTGGTTCTCGTTTGATGAGCAGCTCGATGGGAAGCAGATAGAAGACCTGACCGGCGGCGGTAACAATGGGAAACTCAAGTTGGGTGCCAAAATCACCAACGAGCCCGCAGAGATTTACAAAGGAGCAGGGGCGGTTAAATTCACTAACATCAGTGCTCAGGTCCGTGTCGAGCCCTTTAAGAGAATGAATGAGTATAAAGATAACACCTACACCTTTTGGCTCTATATCTTCGGTAACACCGCTAAGCCTTGGAATTGGGAACATTGTGGTGGAACCTGTGGAGAAGGAAGGGCAAGCATTCTGGAAAAGGGCAGAGTGCTAGAAGGTAATGTGAAAGGTTGGGCACCGGGCATACTTATTCAGGAGGAGCCGCTAGCCCTTATATATCAATTTGAGGATAAAGGGGGTGGCGGGGTCCAAGGGGCTATAGGCGCGAAGGGAATCGTCGGTCCCGGGGGCAACGGCACAGCGTTTGAAGTGAAAAAATGGTATCATATCGCAGGTGTCAAAAAGGCGGACGAGTTGATAATCTATGTCAACGGTAAAGAGCAAGGCAGATATGATGTCCCGAGAGACTTTGTTCAAGGCGAGGCACTCCTTCGTATCGGTGGGACACGGGAGCGTTCCGCCCATTTCGCCATGGATGAGTTTTCTCTTTACGATCGTGCCTTGACTGCAAAAGAAGTGGAGTTGGACGCCAAAGGTATACTTCTATCGGTCGAGCCCGAAAGAAGATTAACAACTACTTGGGGCAATATCAAAGTTAGTCGTTAACCGATGGGACTTCTGATAATGTTACAACAGTTGGCTTAAGTTCCGTGCCATTTAACCTAAATGGGTATAAAAGGAGGAATTGAAAATGAGAACATTTATAACATTTATTTCGATAAGTTTCATCATCACGTTTGTTCCCATGATGGTTCTCTCTGCCCCGGCGGCGATAGATCCGAACATGCTTTTGTATTTCTCGTTTGATGAGCAGCTCGATGGAAAGAAGGTCGAAAACCTGACCGGCGGCGGTAACGATGGAAAACTCAAATTAGGTGCTAAAATCACCAATGAACCCGCGGAGGTTTACAAAGGAGCGGGCGCGTTAAAAATTTTCAACAACATTAGTGCTCAGTTCCTCGTTGAGTCTTTTAAGGAGATGGATAGCTATAAAGATAATACCTACACCTTTTGGCTCTATATCTTCGGTGTCAGAAATGATCCGTGTTGTGCAGAAGAAGGTATCTTCAAAAAAGCCAACGTTCTAGACGCTGCCGACAAAGGGAGCGCGCCGGGGGTCTTTCTGACCGATCCGGGTCTATCGCTTATATATAAATTTGGCGATCAGGGAGCTGTAGCGGGTGAGGTGGTCGGCCCCGGCGGTAAGGGTGAAAAGTTTGAGCTGAATAAATGGTATCACATCGCGGGGGTTAAACAGGGATCTAGCCTCACAATCCATATTGATGGCAAAGAAGAAGCGAGGTATAAGGTCCAACGCGATTTCGTTCAGGGTAAAGGACACCTGCGCATCGGTGGAACGCGGCAACGGGCAGCCTCTTTTGCCATGGATGAGTTTCAACTCTACAATCGCGCCTTAACCGAACAAGAAGTAAAGTTGGATGCCAAAGGCGTACTTCTGTCAGTTGAGCCCGAACGAAAATTGACTACCACCTGGGGTCATCTCAAAACAGGTCGTTAACCCATGGGATTTCTGAAGCGTTGATTTGCTGGATCGCCGGGGTTTATCATTTAAGGATTTATCAGAACCTTCCAATCTAACCTCTCGTCTTTTCAGGTGGGGATACAGATTGGCAACGAGTAAGGGCTGTTCGGCTTGCGGTGCTGTCAATGAAGCGTTGAATCCGCGAGATAGAACATGGCAGTATCCAAACTGCCATACACAGTTAGATAGAGATCGCAATGCCGCGGTTAATATCTATCGGGTGGAGGGCGTCAGCCCTTGCAGGAGAAGGGGTAAGCCCATCTGCCGATGGCTCCTCTCGTTGGGTGCACAATTCCAATCCTAAAGAGACAGTGAAGAATCCCAAGCCTTTAGGTTTGGGAGTACGTCAACAGGTATGTGTTAGCTTTGCTGACGCTTATCCGTAGCACCTGGACGGGGTTGTCTAGATCACCTCAACTACCGGGCAGATTTTGAGAGTACTCCCGATTTATCGGGGGCAGGAAGTGTTACAACAGTTAGCTTAAGTTGGAGGCCATTCAACCTAAATCGGTATAAAAGGAGGCATTAAAAATGAGAACGCTTATTGCGGTAAGTTTCATCACTACATTTGTTGCCATAACGGTTCTTTCTACCCCGGCGGCTCTGGATCCAAACATGCTTTTGTATTTCTCGTTTGATGAGCAGCTTGATGGAAAGAAGGTCGCAGACCTGACCGGCGGCGGTAACGATGGGAAACTCAAGTTGGGTGCCAAAATCACCAACGAACCCGCGGAGATTTACAAAGGAACAGGGGCGTTGAAAATTTTCAACAACATTAGTGCCCAGTTCCTCGTTGAGTCCTTTAGGGAAATGGATAGCTATAAAGATAACACCTACACCTTTTGGCTTTACGTATACGGTGTTAGAAATGATCCGTGTTGTCCGGAGGAAATCATTCTGCAAAAAGCCAACATTTTAGTTGGTGATGCGAAAGGTAACGCGCCAGCCATCTATGTGACCGATCCGGGGCTAACACTTACATATAAATTTGGTGACCAAGGGGCTGTAGCGGGTGACGGAGTTGGCCCCGGTGGCAAGGGTGAAAAGTTTGAACTGAACAAATGGTATCACATAGCGGGGGTCAAAAAGGCAACGGACCTAATAATCTACATTGACGGCAAAGAAGAAGCCAGATATGGTGTCAAACGAGATTTCATCCAAGGTAAGGGGCATCTTCGTATCGGAGGATCGCGGATCCGAGCCGCTTCTTTTGCCATGGATGAGTTTGGGCTTTATAACCGCGCCCTAACCGAAAAGGAAGTGGTGATGGATGCCAAGGGACAATTCCTGTCGGTTGAACCCGAACGAAAATTGACTACTACCTGGGGCCGTCTCAAAACGGGCATTAACCGATAGAACTCGGAATAGTATATTAAACCAGATACGGACGCCTTTAGCCCCGAGGGATTTTGACCATCGGGGCTATATCATTTGGGGCTGGAGAATAGCCTTGATTTTGGTAGATTGCCGGTGGATCTGCTGATGTACGCTGCTCAATTGATGAAAATTCCATATTAAACAATCAAAGGAGGTATTAAAAATAAGAACGCTTATTGCGGCGATAGATCCGAATATGCTTTTGTATTTCTCGTTTGATGAGCAGCTTGATGGAAAGAAGGTCGCAGACCTGACCGGCAGTGGTAACGATGGGAGACTCAAGTTGGGTGCCAAAATCACCAACGAACCCGCGGAGATTTACAAAGGAACAGGGGCGTTAAAAATTTTCAACAACATTAGTGCCCAGTTCCGTGTGGACGAGTTTGATCGAATGAATAAGTAATGAATAGGTATGGAGATAACACCTACACCTTTTGGCTCTATATCTGCCGCGATGGAGCAGCTAAAAGGATTTTTCCAAGCCAAGGGCTTACTTTAATTTCGGTTGCCCCTCCTCCTTTTCCACTCCTCATATTCAGCCAACGTTTTTTCATCCGGCGGATAGACACCGACAATGCTTGCTCCTGTCTGTATTTTTTCCGTGATAAACTCCTCCTTCTCCTCCATTTCGACAGCGGTCTGTGCCACCTGCTCTGTTAGTTCTGCCGGCACTACGACGACACCCTCTTCGTCACCAACGATGATGTCCCCCGGGTACACCGCTACCTCGCCACAAGCAATTGGCACCTGAATCTCGCTCGGATGGTGTACCGTTTTGTTGGTGTGGGCGTTCATCGCTGTTGCATAAGCCGCAATGCCAAGTTCAGCGATGGCTGGACTATCACGGTAAGCACCATCAGTCACAATACCCGCTGCGCCACGGCAATGGACGCGTGTAGCAAGGATTGACCCCATTGTGCCTGCGCGGGTATCTCCTCGTGCATCAATAACCAAGACTTCTCCCTCGCTAATCTGCTCAATCCCGATACGTTGGACATCCTTCAGGTTATCAACTATGCCCGGATCCAAATCTTCGCGCATCGGTATGTACCGAAGGGTGAACGCGGCCCCGGCCATCTTCATATCGGGTCGTAGCGGCGCGACACCCTGCATAAAGGTACGGGTGATGCCATGCTGTCGCAGCACCGAAGTCAAGGTCGCGGTACTGGGAATCAAGAGAAGATTAAGCGTCTCACGCGATATTTTTTTTCTCATTCGTTTCTCCCTTTACGAAACCAATCTCATGAAGGTCACTCATGCAAAAAGAGAGTGCAAAACACGAACAGAAGCCGCCCTCTCCCCTCGCTTACCCCCTGTAATCCTCCCGCAAGCGAGGGAACGGAGGGAGGTCGAAAAAACTCGGTTGCTGTTGCACGATTTCTTAACATGAACGATGAAGGTTTTAATACGTTGCATAAATCTGTCTTGCCGATATTATAAGGTAAGTTGCTGGTTGATAAACGAAGCATCAAAAACTGGGAATTGGAATTCTCTCCTACACAAAACAGACGGTGGGGGGGGTGCCCTCCGAATCGCGACTTGCGTTATAATAATTTTCGTTCCAGCGGAGCGCAATGTAAAGGTTCATCAGTTCAATCAACCAATGAACCAAAACAGTCTCAGGGGAACGGCAGGTAGTAATTTGCGTTATTATAAACTATAACGGTCGAGATTCAACACCTAAATTCGAGTATCGGTTTCCCGCACAGACCTTTAGAGAATACTTTTTTGAGCTGATTGGTATCGTAGAAATTAGCGAGATTTGAAGCCACCGATATGCCCTTATGTGCATTTCTCGGTTTTGGGTTGACGTGCAAAGGTCGCTATTGTATAATCTGCCTGTGTTACTGTTACATTACCTACCAAGTTTCAAAGCGTCATCAAGGTTGCAGGATGAGAGTCATCGCTGGAAAATTCAAAGGCAGACGCTTAAAAACACTTAAAGGATTAGAAGTTCGACCCACTGCCGACCGCGTCAAAGAATCGTTATTTCGTATCTTTGGTGAACAGGTTGTCGGTGCCGATTTTCTTGACCTCTGTGCAGGAACTGGAAGCATCGGTCTCGAAGCCTTGAGCCAAGGCGCAAAATCCACCACCTTTATTGATAGCAATTATCACTGCATCCGGGTTGTCGGGTTAAATCTTGAAATGTGTGGGTTTGGCCGCAAGCATCCGCATGTCAGGGTCATCCACCTTGACGCACAGAAAGCACTTGCCCGGCTCGGCAAACATAAAGCGAAGTTTGACCTCATTTACTTTGATCCGCCATACGCCTCTAAGATTCACGAATCCTGCTTGAGGCAGATCGCGGAGGCAGGTCTACTTTCGCCAGCCGGGGTGCTCGTTATTGAACATCGGAAGGTTCAGGGGACCGATTGGACCGAGTCTTTGATACTAGATGAGCTGGTTTTAAGTCGCCAAGAACAGTATGGTGGCACAACGCTTTCATTTTATAGACAGCATCCATAAAGAATTAGAATAATGCCAAATCGCGCCCTAGACTGGTTGAGGCAAGCTGACAGAGATTTTGAGCACGCGATGGATTCCACTCATGCCGATCGACATGAGTGGGCGTGTTTCGCTGCACAACAGGCAGCAGAGAAAGCGATCAAGGCTTTACACCCCCACACTGGACAGGAGGCGTGGGGCCATGTCATCGCCCAGCTAATTGAGGAGTTACCGGAAACCATTGATGTGCCAGAGCTATTGGTTGAAAAGGGACGTGTTTTGGATAACTTTTATATTCCCTCCCGTTATCCGAATGGTCATTCAACAGGTGCTCCCTTTGAACACTACGGTCCACTGCAAAGTGAGGTGGCAATTCGACATGCCCGTGAGATTATTGAATTCGCCCGTGCTCAAATGGCCGGACGCGCAAACCGTTGATAGAGCGGTGCGGCGTTGGGCAGAACACATCAATCAAAACCGAAAAGATGTGGTCCGCATCGGCTATTTTGGTTCTTACGCACGGGGAGATTGGGGAGTAGGAAACGATCTCGATCTCCTCGTCATTGTCAAACACTCCGACCTGCCTTTTGAAAGACGAAGTGTCAGTTGGAATGTCACAGCACTGCCGGTCCCTGTCGATCTATTAATCTATACTCAGGCAGAATGGAACGAACTTCGCCAGCGAAGATTTTATTCAACAGTGATGCGAGAAGCGATTTGGGTTGTAGATATGAGCTAAAAATAACCTCTACTTGGTTGTGTTAAGAGGCAGAATTTTGCAATATAGAAACACTACCGATGACCTCCCGCTCGATCAGATTTTGCGCGGTGATAATATAGAGTTGATTCAACAACTCCCGGATCACTCTGTTCAACTCGTTATTACTTCACCCCCTTATTTCCAACAACGCGACTACGGTGGGGGTATGGGCAACGAGGGGTGTTTGGAGGAATATCTTGATAGCTTGTTATCCTTGTTCCGTGAGTGCGTGCGCGTTGTGGCAGATGATGGAAGCCTTGTGTTCAATTTGGGGGATAAGTACGAAGATAGTAGCTTGCTCCTTGTGCCGTACCGCTTTGCGATCAGGGCGACGGAAACAGGATTGGTGAAACTGGTCAACGATGTGACTTGGATTAAGAAAAATCCAACGCCGCGTCAGTTTCGACGCCGATTGGTCAGCAGCACCGAGCCGTTCTTCCATTTCGTCAAGACAGCGGACTACTTTTACAATCCCGATGCGTTCATGGCAAACGAGGCTACTCCCCAAAAATTGCGCGCGCAAGGGATGAATGTGGGGCAGAAGTATTTCGAGTTGATTAATCAATCAGATCTATCCGAAAGCGAAAAACATAACGCACGTCTTGCTTTGGAAAAGGCAATCCAAGAAGTTCGCCGCGGCGAAATCGCCGGATTACGGATGAAAATTCGGGGTATCCACGCAGAGGCATTTGGCGGGCAGGAGGGCGGACGTAAGATTCAGATTAAAAAAAAAGGTTTCACGCTTATTCGGTTACGAGGCAACAAACTCAAACGGGATGTGCTAGAGCACTCCGTTGAGTCAATTAAAGGAATTAAGCATCCGGCAATTTATCCCGTAAAAATTGTTGAGGAGTTTTTGTACCTTCTCACACGCCCTGGCGATGTCGTGTTAGACCCCTTCATCGGGTCTGGTTCCACAGCTGTTGCCTGTAAACAACTTGGACGGCATTTCATCGGCTATGATATTAACCCAGAATATTGCAAATATGCACAAAACCGGGTTGAAACGATGACCAATGAGGATACATCACTCCTCTTTGGGGATAACCTATAACCGCTCCTGCTGCCTACATCGCCAAGCAAGAAAGGTAGGCTGAACCACGACCAGCATTGTTTCTACTCTCGAAGAGATTCAGACACAGTTGACAGCTTTTGATCTCTTTTGGCTGCTGGCTGATGAACCGCACAGTTTTTTCCTTGATAGTGGCATGGATGCCCCAAGACTTGGACGTTACTCGTTCATCGGTTCGCAGCCGTTCCTGATTTTCCGCAGCAAAGGGACAGATCTGCAGCTGAATTGGACGGACCGGATTGAAAAGCGATCAGGCAATCCGTTTGACGCGCTCCGGGAAATTTTGAATCGGTTTCAGTCATGTTCGCTGACCGGCGGCCTACCCTTTATCGGTGGGGTTGGATATTTAGGGTATCCACTCCGCTGCTTCGTCGAAGAGCTACCCACAACAACACACGACGACCTCAGTCTGCCGGATTGCTACTTTGCGTTTTATGATGTCAGCGTTGTATTTGACCATCTGTCCAATCAGGTCTATTTATGCCGATCCAATACCAGCGAAGATTCTGCCAATCAACATCAACTGCAGGTCGAAAAACTCCACTCAATTCTCCAAACTGAAAATCGCTGCTCTCAACGTCGTTGTGAAGAATTCAGGTTCCACGTTTCACATTTCGCGAAATCTCCGATTAGATCTAACTTCTCCAAAGCAGACTATCTCTCCACTGTGCAACGCGCCAAGGCTTACATCGCGTCAGGCGACATCTATCAGGTCAATCTATCGCAACGATTGTCAATCTCTAGCGATTTGCCGCCCGCAGAGCTATACGCGCGCTTGCGTCAGTTAAGCCCCGTTCCTTATGGTGCATACCTCCACTGTGATGATTTTCAGGTTCTGAGTGCGTCTCCTGAACGGTTTCTCCATTTTTCACCAGGTAGTCGAACCGTCGAAACCCGTCCAATCAAAGGGACACGACCCCGTGGCTTGACACCGGAGTTAGATCGGAAACTGGCGATCGAGCTGCTGCATAGCGAAAAAGATTTCGCCGAACTGTTGATGATTGTGGACCTTGAGCGGAATGATCTCGGACGCGTCTGCGAAATCGCATCTATCCATGTGCCGGAACGCGTTGCGCTCGAAAGTTATTCCAACATACACCATCTCGTTGCAACCATCAGGGGAACGCTCCGGCAGGACGCCGACCGAATCGATCTCCTGAAATCGTGTTTTCCCGGCGGCTCGATCACCGGGGCACCGAAGATTCGGGCGATGGAATTAATTGATGAACTTGAACCGACGAATCGCGGCGTATATACCGGGGCAATTGGCTACTTCGGGTTTGACGGGGCGATGGATTTCAATATCGCAATTCGGACCTGCATCCTCAAGAATCGACGCGCCTACTTTCACGTCGGCGGTGGGGTAGTTGCGGATTCTGAACCCGAAGCGGAATACCAGGAAACGCTGGATAAAGCGAGCAGCTGGATTGCCGCTTTGGACAAGCAAGATGAAATATAACGTGGAAAAGGAATATATCATGAGCGAAACAAGAAAAGTTGTTGTGATGGATAGTAACGGAAAAATCTGGACGGAGGAACAACCCATCCCTGAACTCAAGTCCGGACAGTTGCTGGTTGAGGTCGGTGCTTCGATGGTAAGCCCTGGTTCCGGACTCGGCGGGGTTAAGGACAGACGCGCAACTCCAACACCGAATCCAATCGCGCGTCCCTTCGGTTATAGCAACGCTGGTGTCGTTATTGGGACCAAAGGGGATTGCGGCGAGTTCTCAATTGGCGACCGCGTGTCGGGTATGGGGGGCGGGTACGCACTGCACGCAACGCACGCCTGTATACCACACAATCTTTGTGCAAAGATTCCTGAGAATGTGAGTGATGCGGAAGCGGCGTCGAATCACCTTGCTGCGACAGCCTTACACGCCGTACAACGCGGACGCATCGCAATTGGCGAAAATGTTGTCGTAACGGGCCTTGGTTTGGTGGGACAGCTTTCCTGTCAAATTGCACAGATTGCCGGTGCGTATGCCATGGGGCTAGATCGCTTCCCCCAGCGCGTGAAGATTGCACAGGATGCTGGTATAGATTTGCCAATTCAATTGACTGATAATGACCCGGTGCCAATTGCAGAAAAATTCACAAACGGACATGGGATGGACTGCGGAATTATTGCATTCGGCGGCGATGGCACGGAAGCGTTTCGCCAGATCCGCAATATGCTCAAGATAACACCTGACACACATAAGATGGGACGCATCGTTATTGTCGGTGGTGCAAACATTACGCATCGCTTTGCCGCCGCCATTGGAAATGTGGATGTAATCAGCGCAGCCCGGACGGGGCCCGGCTATCATGACGAAGCCTATGAACATGGTGCAAATTACCCACCGGTTTTCGTCCATTGGCACACACAACGGAATCTGGCATTGGTGCTTCGGTTCATGTCTGAAGGCAAGCTAAAGGTAAAGCCGTTGATTACCGATATCGTTCCAATCGATCAGGCCGCCGATGCGTGCGAGAAACTCATCCAAACCCCGAATGAGGCGTTAGGGGTTGTCTTTTCTATGGCCTAATCCGCAGACGAAAAATGGATTGACAATTGAAAGATGATACACTATACTGACAGCACCAGATTTTGTTGTTGAAAGGGAGGTGAGCCACAATTTTCCGAAAAATTAAAATTATCCTAGATATGATTAAATTTGAGCACACAGTCTTTATGCTGCCTTTTGCAATTATGAGCGCATTCATCGCCTCGGACGGCTTTCCAGCGTTAGACAAGCTCGGTTGGATACTCGTCGCCATGGTCGGTGCGCGAAGTTGCGCCATGGCGTTCAATCGCCTTGCGGATGCCGAAATCGATAAAGCGAATCCACGCACAGAGATGCGAGCCATTCCTGCCGGATTAATTGCAAAGGGAACAGTGCGGGGGTTTACACTTGTCTCTGCTGCACTGCTTGTATTCGCTGCATATAACCTCAACCCACTTGCCTTTGCACTTTCACCTGTTGCACTTGTAGTAATTATGGGATACTCCTACACCAAGCACTTTACCTCCCTTTCCCACCTGTGGCTCGGAACCTCCCTCGCAATTGCGCCGATCGGCGCGTGGATTGCCATCAAAGGTCAGTTTGATTGGACACCCATGCTGCTCGGATTAGCGGTGCTGCTTTGGACAGCGGGGTTTGACATTATCTACGCTTGTCAAGATTTCGATTTTGATCGCACCCATCGACTACATTCGATTCCTGCGAGATTCGGAATCAAACCGGCATTATGGATTTCGTCAGTGCTCCATGTAGTAATGGTTGCCTTACTAATCGGCATTACACTTGTAACAGATCTTGGCATTGTCTATCTAGTCGGCGTTGGAGTCGTTATCATCATTTTGATTTATGAGCACGCCATCGTCAAGCCGAACGATCTGTCCCGGGTCAATCTTGCCTTCTTCACACTCAATGGCATGGTGAGTTTGGTACTCATGGCGTTATCTGTTGTGGATATGGTATGGTAACTCAAGTTGCCACTTAAAGTCCTAGCGGGGTAACATGTGTGTCACATTGGATTGATGCACAATGAATCGAGAAAACTACTCGTAGTTCAGTACCCCACACAAACGATTGCTTTGGATGCCAATTAATCAGGGGCGTGATGTGGCATCCTAAACCTAAAGCCTTCACGGAAAGAGGAGGAATTATGGACATCAGTTTTAGTACGGGTGCAGGCGGAGGGGCATGGAGCCTCGAAGAGTGTGCCAACTGGGCACAGGAAAACGGTTTCGATGCAATTCGTCCTAACGCCAGTGGGACATTTGATCCCGAGCATATCCTACGAACAGGGGGCGATGAGATCAATGAAACCTTGCAGATGCACAATACCTATCTCGCCGCATTAAGTGCCCACAACAATCTGCTGGACGACGATCCCGAAGCGCGCGAAACCGCTCGCGAAAATCTCAAACGGGCTATCGAAGCAACAAGCCTCCTCGGTGCACCAGTCCTCGTGACCTACGCAGGCAGCCCAGTCAGTTGGCATTTTTATGGACAATTTTCCTCGGACCCCGGAAACCCGGGCGATCGATCAGTTGAACTAGTGGACAGGTTCAGGGAGATGTGGACGCCGGTCATCCGTTTTGCGGAGGAGAAAGGCGTGAAGATTGCGCTCGATTGTGCGGTACGAATGGGTAACATCGCCTGTAATCCGGAGATGTGGGAACGCATTCTCGACGCAACTCCTTCCGATAACTTGGGTTTATCTTGTGATCCGTCCCACTGGCTCTGGATGGGAATTTTACCAGCAGAGGATGCTATCCGCATGTTTTCTGGCAAGTGGTACTATGCTGATGTGAAGGATTGCGAAGTCAGTCCACAGATGCGCTTCCGTCAAGGAATCATCGGGAACTGGTGGTGGCAGTATCGTGTTCCCGGACGCGGACAGTTGAATTGGGGAACAATCATCGGGGCACTGCTTGAGTCGGGATATGATTATGTTCTCTGTGTTGAGAATGAAGATCGGGGGATGCCGGGACTTGCCGGATTTGCATTGGGTGGGCGACATCTGCGCCAGTTTCTGCCTAAGCGTGGGGAAGCCTATGACTCAGCAAGTCTCTGGAAGGTCGGAAGTTGAAACACTGACCGACAGGTTGCGCTTGCAATTGCTTCTTGAAATATGCTATTATTTACTGGTTTCGCACATCTCTGTTAATTTGCTTTTGTGGGAGGAAGACAATGGCTTCTATTCGCGAAAATCTTGCACGGATTCAAGATCGGATTGCTGCGGCTGCCGCACGTGCTGGACGCGACCCAGCTTCAATAGGGCTCGTTGCTGTATCTAAAACCAAGCCTGTCAGCCTAATTGTAGAGGCAATTGACGCAGGAATTACAGACATCGGTGAAAATCGCGTCCAAGAGGCACAAGGTAAATACCCCCAGATTGACCATCCTGTGAAGTGGCATCTAGTTGGCCATTTGCAACGGAACAAAGTGAAACAAGCCTTACAGATTTTTGATCTCATCCACTCCGTGGATAGTCCTCGCCTCCTTGCTGAAATCGATCGACGCTCTGCTGGGTTGAATCGCGCGACAGAGGTACTGATTCAAGTCAACACCTCCGCTGAACCCAGCAAATACGGTCTGGAACCGGATCAGACGCTAAACTTCATTGAAAGTGCACACCCTTACACCCATGTCCGAATCAAAGGACTGATGACAATCGGGGCCTTTCTGCCAGACCCGGAAGCGGTGCGTCCGATGTTTGTATTGCTGCGGCAACTCCGAGAGAAGATCATCGCCCAGCAGTTTCCGAACGTTGAGATGGATAACCTGTCAATGGGAATGACCAATGATTTTGAGGTTGCCATTGAGGAAGGTGCAAATCTCATTAGGGTTGGCACAGCAATCTTTGGAGAGCGAGCAGAAAAGGTCCCGATCAGATTGGGAGGAGCATAGCACTTTGGATACAACACTTCGAGTCGGTTTTATCGCCGTTGGCAATATGGGAGGGGCGATTGTCAAAAGCGTTGTGCATGATTTATTGCCGCCTGAACAGGTTTGGATAACAGATGTCTATCGCCCTCTTGTTGACCAACTGTGCGAGGAGTTAAGAGTCAACAGTGCAGAAAACATCCCGCAACTGGTAGAAAATGTGGACTTTATGCTATATGCAGCCAAGCCGAATAACGTGCCAGATATCTTCCCAGAGATTGCTGCTACCCTCCAATCTCGGTCCCAGTGGATTATCTCCATTGCAGCTGGTGTCTCGACAGCCCAATTAGAATCTTACTTCACCTCTCCGCCACCGCCAATTGTCCGTGTGATGCCAAACATTGCAGCATCTGTAGGAGAAGCAATCTCCGCGATAGCGGCGGGAAGTGCAGCCACAGCTGAGCACCTCGCTATAACGCAAGCAATTTTCAACGCTGCGGGTAAGTCGCTAGTTATGGAGGAGAGACATCTGAACGCCGTTACCGGTTTAAGCGGTAGCGGCCCCGCTTTTGTGTTCCTATTCATTGAAGCCTTTACCGATGCGGGGGTACAGGTCGGACTGATCCGTCCCGACGCATATCAACTGGCTCTACAAACTGTGCTCGGAGCGTGCAAAATGCTTGAGGATACAGACGAACATCCGGCGGTGCTCAAAAACCGAGTGACGACACCGGGGGGAACAACAGCAGCGGGACTATATGCGTTGGAAAGTGGACGCCTACGCGCGATTATCGCTGATGCCGTAAGTGCCGCGACACAACGTGCTGAAGAACTTGCAAATTGAGTGAGATTGGAAGGGATCTCGACTATGGAAGTGTTGATACCTCTCGTAACCGAAGTGATTGGGATTTACTCAATCATTGTCTTTGCTAATGTTATATTATCTTGGGTTGTGAACCTCTCTGGTAATATGGCGGTAAGACAACTTTATTGGATGACCAATCGACTTGTTGATCCAGCACTAGATCCAATTCGCCGAGCACTTAGGCCCATGACGGGGGGCTTGGGAATTGACATTTCACCACTAATTTTATTAATCTTTTTAAGAATACTGCAAAGTATGCTTAGGGCAACCTTTTAAGTAAGCGTCCATCTATTCAGAGCTCTCGAATCCTTGAGATTATGGCTGCGCCCTAACGGTGATTGAAAATGAGGACTGAAGAAAAAATCTTGGAACTATGGGCTGATATTGATATCTATGCCCGACTGACTCAACGGGCGGAATCGGCACCCTACATCCTTCGAGAAATGCCTACAGCTACCCATCACCTGAAGTTGGATATGCTTAAAGGAAAAATCTATCAGGACATTTTTCTTAAAGTCAACATGATGCAGGGACTAGGTGTGAAGTATGTGCCGCATTGGAATTATTATACTTCTGATGTTGAAACAAAGGCTTTGAATCGTGAGTATAAAGATGGCACCTTTGATGCGCTCCGATTTCGCCGCCAGTGTCGACGTGAGTTCCAGCGCGAGGTTGAACAACAGCAAAATCAACTACAGGCACTTGGAATCTTTGGAGATTGGAAAAAAGGCAAAAGTCTAGATTCACGCGATGAAGCGAAGATTATCAATGCTTTTAGTACATTGCAAGAGTCGGGTTATTTAAATAAAGATCAAAAATTGGGGGCTTGGTGTCCGAAATGTAATACCGTATTAGATGCGGATGAGATGAAAATTCACCCCTCTCCGGCATATTCGGGATACGTCAAATTTCCCATCAGCATCGGCTTAGAAGAGTTTGGCGAGGACGTTTACCTGCTCGCATGGCTTCAAGATCTATGGTATCTTGCTGGAAGTGTTGCCATTGGGTTACAGGCAGATAGTAAATATTGGATTGCTGAGTTAGGTGGTGAAATCCTCCTGCTTGCTGACGAAGATCTCTCGACTCGCTTTCCGCCAGACCATCAGGCAAGCTTAAATCTATTACAAACCTGTTCAGCTGAGGTACTGACGGATTGTATTTGTGCCCATCCATTTCTAGGCACAGCCCTACCGGTAGTCGTTATCCCGGATCTTTCTCAACATGATAGTGCATTGAGCGAGGAGATGATGTCTCAACCACCGCCCGGGGTAAGGCCTCTTACCCCAGGTCACCGTTCTTATGATTATCAAATCGCTCAAGTCCTGCAATTTCCAATTACATCAGTTATTGATGATGCGGGCCGTTTAACAGAGGATTCCGAGCAGTTTTGTGGACTTGAAGTTTCCGACGCGGGGAAGTTCATTGCCTTTGAACTAGAGAAACGGGGCTATCTAATATCAGCAGGATCTGAGGATGTGCACCAACCCCACTGTTGGATGTGTGATACACTTGCCTTGTTTCGGCCTATTCAACAATGGATTTTCTCCTTGGACAACAATCAATTGAGGAAGCGTGTCATTTGTTCAGATGAACGTTTGACACACTATAGCTCTAAAGATAGAGATTGGATACAGCAAACGGTCCGAGAGCTTCCGCCTCCATCTGTTTCATGCCACCGAGGTTGGGGGACTCCGATTCCTATTTTTCAGTGCCAAAAATGTGGGGGAGAGCTTTCCGACGGTCGAATTGTCAAAGCCATTCGTGCTTTAATCGGTCGTCGCGGAGCCGATAGCTGGTTTAAGTTAGATACTGAAGATTTGTTACCTCCGAATACCTTATGCCATAACTGTGATGGAAAAGAGTTTCGGAAAGAATTTACAACCCTCGATGGACGCTTTGCGGTTCTGCTCAACGCGATCAACAATCTCGAAGTCAAAGGAAATAATGTTCAGCCGATTAATGTTTACTTCTTTTACTCGAATCAATTTCATAGATGGTTTGCTCAGTTTGTTTTAACTTCGATTGCTATCTCCGATGCGCCCCCGTTGAATGTGGAGTTGACAGGAGATTATTCAAATGTCCAGTCCGTTGATGTCAACCAAAGCTGGATGGAGGAATATCCAAAGGATGTACTGCGCTTGCTCTGCCTGCAACCCAATCTGAATCCGTCATCAATGGAGATGCACCTGCAACAGTGTCAACATGAATATAACGCCATCCAAAAACTGTACTCCACGATATTGAGTTATCTTGAGGATTTTGACCCCCATGCCTCTCTTCTGGAGCCAATATCAAAATCGGATACACAGATATTGTCCGCTACCGCCAAAGTGTTGCAATCCGTAGACCTCGCCTATCAGGACCGCGATTTTTATCAGGTGTGGTATCTGCTAAGGAACTTTTGCCAATCAAATCTTCAACCATTCTTCGATGACCACTGCAATGCGTTGGAAACAGGGCTAGAAAAGAGGGCGCGCCAAACAGTACTATCAGCGATTTTATATGTCTTGATACAACGGTTTGCGCCAATCATTCCTTTTTTTTCCGAACAAACCTACGCCTTAATCCGAATGCAAGAAACTCCTACTTCACCTCCGGATTACACCCAACATCACGATGAATCGGAGTTGTCGAGCATTTTTTTGAAAAATTGGATGTCCCATGTTCGCTTTTCTCACCTGACTGATGCGGACGGACACTGGACACAATCGCTAGAGGAATGGATAGGTCAAAAGGTAACGAGTTACGAGTAAATTTTGAAATATGGAAATAAAACGGCGGCGAATTTTGACTGAGCACTGTCTATTATCATAACGCAAGTTGCTAGTTGGATATCCATGGAATCTCCACTCAAGTTACCACCTGACAATTACAATCCAATCGTAGCACAGGTTTCCAACCTGTAGCTGGTAGGTTAGGAAACCCCGATTTCATCAAGAGCAGGCCCTGTGCTACTATCTACGCGCTCCTCCCCGATAAAATTGGGATTCAGAGCCATTTGAGACGGTTGCAGACTTCTGTCTGTCAATTTTCTAAAATCAACGGGCTTGTGTCGAGATATGAGTCTTGACCTACAGGTATTGGATTAGGCAACTCGCATAGGCTTGACAAATCCACTGCACGAGATATCTAGCACATTGCGCGACAGAATACCAGACATTATAGGGCGATAATCATGGCTCAATCGGCCCGGGACATTGCGCTTAGTCCGGGTATTTATGGCTTAGATATGTCTATCCAAGCCGAGCGGGTTTATCAACTAGCAACTTAGGTTATCATAATATACAAGGACATTTCCAATGCAGAGAAAACTACTAAAATTAATTTTACCTCTAGTCGGTATTGCTTTGCCTGTATTATTGGTGGATCAATTCACCAAGTGGTTGGTTCAACAACATATCCCATATCATGGTCAACGTGTAATCATTCAGGGCATATTCAACCTCCGCCATGACACGAATGACGGTGCCGCATTTGGACTGATGACGGGGCACAGCGTGCCGCTAGTCCTCATCTCGATTGTTGCAATGGGGTTCATTGCCTACTATTACAGGCAATTCCACGAAAGCACATGGATGAAGGTCGCACTCAGCTTCCTGCTTGGGGGTGCCCTCGGTAACTTTATTGACCGTATTCGCCTTGGGGAGGTCACAGATTTTATCCAATTTCGACTGCCCGGCCTCTGGTGGCCCACTTTCAATATTGCCGATACCGCTGTCTGTATCGGTGCTGGCCTGTTGATGATTTACCTATTTCATCATCGAGGAGATTACGATGAAGCGAAACAGATCGAAAATTAGATTACTTGTCGTTCTGATTTTAACCGCAATTATTACGACCAATGTTTTGGCCCAATATCAGGAAGGTTCGGAGGCGGAGACGCCGCCCGTTCGTCAGCAAGAGGAAGAGGTCTACCACGAAAGCGCATTGCGTCGCTTTGAGATTATTACCTTCACTGCCCTACCATTTACAGCAATTCATAGCTATGTAGGCGTGCGTGGTATCCAAATGATTCGACAAAATGAGTTTGCACCCGAGCTCTCCACTACAGATTTCAGGATTATCGGTGCCTCTGCGGTATCGTTAGCCTTCCTTATTGGTTTGTGGGATTGGCTGCACACGCATGACAAAAATCCTTCGGAAGAGCTGATTCCTACTTCGCCACAACGTATAACTCCTCCACGGCGGCCGCCGATCCGAGATATCGGACAGAATGATTGGGCCCCCGATGAACCGGATCAATTTGTCTTACCGCTCGTTCACATTTTGTTTTGATGGGCTAGCGATCCAAATCGACTTTAATCAATTTAGAACTTACGTAGTTGAGCACTTAAAGGAAACACCAAACATTGCCGTGCGACTGTCCTGGAGTTGAGCCAGGATTATGGCGCGATGGTCGTGGTATCTTTGGGTGACTCATCACCGGACAATACGACTTACGACGCCCGATGAATCGGGCAACTACAATTAATCCGACAGTAGTAGGCCCGCTCCGCGTGCCGGCCCCCTCCGCCCCTCCGCTTGCAGGGGGATTCGGGGGGGGTGACGACATACGCCGTATGCCTACGCCCTTAAAGACGTGCAATGAACGCGCGCCCACAAACTCAAGTGCATAACTCCTACAATCTATACATATTTCACGCATCACCTCTTACATTATGGCTGTTTTAGAGATCCAAACTGACGACGCACCTGTCTTGCGCCAAAAGGCTGCCCCTATTCAAGAAATTAACGCAGATCTACATCCGCTCATCGAAAATATGTTTGAGACGATGTACGAAGCGCAAGGAATTGGTCTGGCGGCACCGCAGGTTGGCGTGTCCAAAAGGATTATTGTCGTTGACATTGAAAGACACCACCCGGAATATCCACGGATTGCGTTGATTAATCCCGTTATCACACTGACCGTCGGCGAAGAGCTAGGTGAAGAAGGGTGCCTGAGCTTGCCGGGGGTGCGAGGGATGGTTCGGCGGGCAGCGATTGTGAAGGTGGAGGGGTTGCTGCCGGCTGGGAACAAAATCGAGTTTGATGCAAGCAACCTAATGGCACGGGTATTGCAACATGAAATTGACCACCTCAATGGGATTCTTTTTACCGATCTGCTACGTACCGAAGATCAAGAACTGCTTGAACCTCAACCGGAATCATCTGGAAAGACGGTGACCGAAAATGAAGATTCTCTTCATGGGAACAAGTGAATTTGCTGTCCCGAGCTTAGAAAAATTGATTGCGGCGCGGTTTGAGATCGTTGGTGTTGTAACACAACCAGACCGTCCACGTGGTAGAGGGAAGCGACTTACCCCAACCCCCGTTAAGGTTGTCGCCGCTGCACACAATCTCCCAATTTATCAACCAGAGCGGGTTCGACATCGTGATTCTGTTCAAGCACTCAAAGAACTTCGGCCCGACGTAATTGTCGTTGTTGCCTTCGGTCAGATTCTTCCTAAAGGGGTGTTAGGACTGCCGCCTTATGGCTGCCTCAATGTGCACCCTTCGTGCCTCCCGAAATATCGAGGTGCCGCTCCAATTCAATGGGCACTCATTAACGGTGAAACGGAAACAGGCGTCACGATTATGCTACTTGATGAAGGGGAAGATACAGGAGATATTATTCTGCAAAACAGTCTGCCAATTGATGCCTCGGATGATGCCGCCACCCTTTCAGCCCGATTGGCGAATCTGGCACCAGCCTTGTTGATTCAGGCGTTAGAGCGTATCTCAGATGGTCCACCGCCGCATCAACCCCAAGATCATGTCCGAGCAACCCATGCTCCCCGACTCGCCAAGGAGGTGGGTCTAATTGATTGGAATCAGCCGGCAGATAAGATTCGTAATCTGGTGCGTGGCGTCTCAATTTGGCCTGGTGCGTATACGTGGCTAAAAACAGACAAGGCCCCTACAGGTGATGACCTCCGTCTAAAAGTAATGGCTTGTACTGTTATCGATTATCTGAATGCTGCGGGACTGCCCAACGGTACAATCGAAGTCACGTCTGATAAAGAACTTATCGTCTTTACCGGAAAGGGTGCCCCAGATAAGATTGAGCGACCAAATAACCCCAACGGATCGGGAGACAAGCACTTACGGTTAGATCGCGTCCAACCTGCAAACAAAAAGGAAATAGACGCTCGTGCCTTTATAAACGGGTATCGGGTGAAAACAGGCGATCGACTCTTTCATAGAGAAACGTCAATAGATTAATAGGTCGAATATGCGCCGAAATGCCATATTATTTGCTGTCATCAAAGTCGCGCTAATTTGTTTCGGGGTGATTGGTGTTATTGGGTTGGTTTTTCTCTTTTGGTTCATCCCGCGTCAAGTCCGCCCCCCGGAAGTTGCTGTGCCCAACCTAATAGGACAAAGTTATCAACAAGCAGTGCAGCTTATTAATAGCACAGGATTGGTAGTTGATCCAGTGCAGGAACAGAAACCGAGCTCCGAGTTTCCAGAGGGGCAAGTGATTGAGCAAGAGCCATCGGCGAATTTCAAGATTAAATTGAACAAACCCGTTCGGCTTACTTTGAGTTCGGGTAGTGAAAAAGTTCCGATACCTAATGTTACAGGGAGGTTACTGAACGATGCCGAGCTGTTACTCACAGACGCTGGATTGCGGCGGGGACGGGTTGCAGCGGTCCACACCGATCAGTATCCAGAGGTCAATACTGTTATCGCACAAACCCCTCAGGCAGCTACGCTGCACCCGTATGACAGCGAAGTTCATTTGCTGTTAAGCTTAGGTATCCGCTCAAAAGTGTTGCGAATGCCCGACCTCCGCTCTATGCCAATTGATGAGGCACGTTCCTTACTTGTATCACATGGACTCCAAATCGGTGAATTGGTTTATAGACCACACCCGGAAATTGATCAAGGTGAGATTATCAGTCATCAGCCGAGGATGGATGAACTGCTGCGGGTTGGGCAGACTGTCAATTTTGAAATTAGCGGATCACAGCTAAGGAGAGCAGACAGGGGAGGTTATTTGGAAATAAAACATAGAGTTTCATCAACCGGTGCGTCTCACAAACGGGTACGGATTGTCGTTGAGGATGAACGCGAAAGGTTAATCACGGTTGTTGATGGATTGTATCAGGCCGGTACGCTGGTCGAGAGGCCACCGATGCGCGTTGTGGGTAACGCAATAATACGAATCTACGAAGGCAACGTGCTAGTCAAAAGGCAGGAGTTTGATTGGTAGGCAAGATGTAACGGTTTTCACCACAAAATGGATAGGATTGGCAAAAATTAGATGGACATTGTGAGGTGAGCAATTGTTGGAACGAAAAATTATGATCGCACCCTCCATGCTTGCGTCAGATTTTAGCCGAATCGGTGAGGAGGTTTGCCGAGTGGCTGAAGCAGGGGCAGACCTTATCCACCTTGATGTGATGGATGGGCACTTCGTCCCGAATTTAACAATGGGACCTCAGCTGATTAAGTCAATCCGGTCCTATACGGATCTGCCCTTTGATGTGCATCTAATGATCACTAAACCGCAGGCGTATATTGATGCCTTCGTTGATGCGGGCGCAGATCTTATCACCGTTCACATTGAACTAGCGGAACAATTCCCGATGATTATCGATGAAATTAAAAACTGTGATGTCAAAGTTGGCATCGCTCTGCGTCCCAAGACACCCGTAACAGCGGTCGAACCCTATCTCAGTGATATTGACTTGGTTCTGCCAATGAGTGTTGAACCGGGATTCGGTGGGCAGTCGTTCCAAATGGACACGCTCGATAAAATTGACAGACTCTCGCAGCTGATTCAAACTCGAAAACTGAACGTCGCAATCGAAGTTGATGGTGGAATCAACCAAGAAACCGCCGCGTTGGTTGGGCGTTGCGGCGCAACAATTTTAGTGGCTGGCACCGCAATTTTCGGGGGTGATAATCTCCAGCGCGCAATCCACGTCTTACGCCAAGCAGCTTCGTCAGGTTGAGGGGGTGCTCGACTGAATTAATAAAAGCACACGCCTTCGACCCTCAAGCTGAGCCGGAACTTTCTCCCGGTAAACTGTTTACTCTAATACCCATATGAAATTGAGATTTTTTTTACTCCTCTGTTGGTATTCCTGCTGTCTCCCTCTATTCATATCTCCCCCTGTCCATTCACAAAACGTTAATGCTGATAATCTATTGGGTTTCGCGCAATCCCTCTTTCGAGAAAGGGACTACCTGAATGCTGTGCATGAATATCAACGTTACCTGTTCCTTTACCCGAATACAACCCAAGCAGACTTTGTTCAACTCCATATCGCTGCGGCATATCAGAATGCTGGGCGTTTGAACACGGCAATAGAAGCTTATCAATCATTAATCCAGAACTATCCACAAAGCCCATTCGTCGAACGTGCCCGATCAAATATCGCACAATGCCAGCTTCTGAGTGGCAATCAAACCGCACCAATTGCATCGCTCCGGCAATTCTTATCGGACTATCCAGAGAGCAAGTTAGCACCCCGTGCACAGTTTATTATTGCAACAATCTATATGGACAAAAAAGATTGGACAGCTGCAGTACAGGAGTGGAAGCAGATTCGGACGACATACTCACAAACACCCTTCGCGGAAATGAGCGATCAATTAATACGTATAGCTCAACAGGCAGAATCGCTTCCCCGCCGGTCTCCTATTACCGCTGGCTTACTTTCGACATTTTTCCCGGGGCTTGGACAAGTTTATAGTGGGCGTTATTCGGCGGGAGTGTCTTCCCTATTGACCGTCGGTACGACTGCTGCGGGAACAGCTTACTATACCCATCAGGAACGCTACGAGGTTGCGATTCCGCTGGGTATCATCGGACTATTTTTTTATTTTAACAACGTTTATGATAGCTTGCAGTCCGCGAAGACTTTTAACCATCAATACGAAAATCAGCTCCGAGATGGACTCCGAAGACAGATTTCTGAATCCGATCTGTTCAGCACTTCAGATCGACAGCCATCCGATATAGTCCTTGTGTTGTTAGGTGCTCGCTTTTAGCATCTGTGAGCGCGATTGGAGGAACGAATTATCTACCAGCCCTCCTTCCCATTCTCAACCACTTTTCGTTGGGGGATTTGTCGATGCTCTCTTACTTTTTAGTTTCCCTGCTTACCATCGTTCAACCCCAATTTGAGATGCGTCAATCCCTTTATGCCGATCATCTTTTCGAGCAACGCGCTTATCGCTCCGCAATCCTCGAATACAAGCGGTTGCTTTTTTATCAACCTAACACAGCTAAGGCAGACCGTGCGCGTTACCGGATTGGATTGAGCTATTATCATCAAGGGAACCGAGAATTGGCTCGGCAGAAGTTCGAGGAAATTAAGCAAAATTCTCTCAATACCCCGCTTTACCTTCAGGCGCAATTGATGCTCGGCAGGACGGACTTTGATGCCAAAAACTATTCGACTGCCAGATCGACTTTTTTTCAGATTGCTAGTGCAGACGCGGGCGGGGAGACAGCAGCACAGGCACGATACCTACGGGGTTGGTGTTATATTCATGAGCAGGCTTGGTTTAAAGCGATAGCGGAGTTCCGCACAGTCGAACAGCTTCAACCAGATACTCCGCTCAGTCAAGTTTCCGCTCAGCTTGCTGACATAACTTATACAAACACCCCCCTGCCCTTCAAGTCTCCCCGGCTGGCTCAATGGATGTCCACCGTTCTGCCGGGGACTGGACAGATTTACGCCGGCAAGCTGGAAGACGGGTTAATCTCCAGTGCAATCAATGCAGTTGTGCTCTATCTATTAGTGGATTCAATACGTGAGGAACGTTATGTGGATGCGGTGGGGATTTGCTTGGTAGGTTCGCGCTTCTATTTAGGCAATCGGAGTGATGCAAGGAAGTGGACGATCGAACATAACCGGCAGCTTGAGGTTGATTTCATCCGTCAATTGAAGCAACGAGGGCATAAAAATAACCTGAGTTGCGACCTTGGTGGGAAAAGACTCAGAAACCGAGTTTTTTCGGTGAAGCCTACGATTTGAGTAAGCACTAGGACGCAGTCGGGGTGGATTTTCAACCAAAATTCACATCGCTGTTGATGGCTTAGGTTATCCATTCCGCTTTATATTGACAGCAGGTCAACAGCACGACCTCACTTGCGCTGAAGCGTTGATTGACGGTTATAATAGCGAGTATGTGATAGCGGAATACATCACGCCCCTGCACCAACAGGGCAAGTCACCAGCAACGATTAGCCAAACCATCTCAGCGGTCAAATGGCTGGAAAGGAATACCCCCTTTTTCCCCCGCAAGCAGGGGAGATTTCCGGTCGTTGATGAAATTACACAAGTGGCCTCCCTCCTATTGCGATGATAACTTATTGGAGGAAGGCACAGCCTCAGATTATATAACCACACGAGGAGCAGGTGAAGTTTCTAGTTCCAACACCTGGCAATGTTATACTAGTGGAGAATATGCCCAACGTGTCAAGTATCAAAGAATCAACTGGCACTGGTACGTTACCGCGTATTTCGAGACCTGGGAATATTGTGGTGATTACAACATTTGGCAGATTAATACGCTCCTGAGTACGACATATGGGGACTATTTCTATGTAGATGAACCATGTCCAAGCAACTGTTTAAGTGCCGGTTAATGTATAAGTAGGTTATCAAAAATCCTTTATGGGTGTATCCCCAAGATTTATAGGGGCACACGAATCCAGCTATAGAAAAAAAAGCAGCAAGCGCGGATACAGCGTTCTATGACTGCTTGAGGGAGCATAGCGATTCAGGAAATTAGCGATGAAAAGCAAAAAGCCAATCACCCCTCGCTGGCCAGAGGTGGAGGATAAAGATCTGTCTGATGCTGAAGAGCTTTATGAAATCGACATTGAACTGGTAGAGGCAGAGACGCAGCTAGTACTGGCAGAACAACAGCAAGCGGAAAGCGAGTTTATGCACTGGACTGAGGACGATGACGATGAAGATCTGTCTGATGTGGTCAACAACCCTGAATTGAAGATACCAGAAAGGAGTTGGGAATTTTCCATTGCCCAACTCCAAAAAAAAACATGAATTTGAACCGCCCAATCCATTGGTTGATGGGTTGGTAGCCGATGCGCGTCAATGTGAAGGCGTTAATGAACAGGTGATTCGCAGGGTTGTTGAGCAATTCGAGCGGTTGCTTCCACAGCTTCTAGGGCGTTTGTCCAAGCAGGAACGGACGGTCTTGAAGTTGAAATTTTTTGAGGGTTTCACGGCAGTTGAGATAGCCGAAGTCCTTGGTGTGACGAAGGGGCGCGTGAGTCAAATCATCAATACAGCACTTGCTAAATTGAAAAGAGCCTACCTTTACTCATCGAGTAAAACGATGGTTTGAGGCGGTCCGAGGGACTGTCCTGAAAAATATCCGAGGGACTATCCTGAAAAATAATAGGCTCATGCGGAATGGTAGCGCAAACGCTACAGACTAGGGAGTGTCTTTAACGGAATTATTTGGACACTCCCCTTTTTTTATTTCTCGTTACTTACAGGAGATGTTTTTATGTTGACTGCCCGAAGGTTCACAGCAATACTTTTACTTGTCGTTGTTTTAACTGGTGTTTTTTGGTGATAGCCGTTTTTCAAGCCGATAAGGTAGAGGCAGATGCCTGGGGGTGCGATTGGCTATTCCATAAACCACAGCCCCACAACCCTTTCCACAATACCGATAAGGCGCAACAGTTGATAGACCAGTACGGCACGGAGGAAGGGCTTCGTCGTCTGAAGAAGTCTGACCCTGAAGAGGCTCGTCGATTTGAGCGGGAGCGTCGAGGGGCACCTTCTGGTGATGTGTCTTCGGGTCATACTCATCCCGATGATGCACTGTAGCAATCCCAACAGTATGAGAACAAGGGGGTGTCTTGGGAGATTGTTAGCTTACGGCTTCAAGCCGCTAACAATCCGCCTAAGATACCCTTTTTTTTATGCCCCGTGAGTCTTGAACTTTGTGAATAGTTTTCCGATACGCTCTACTATCGTTTAACGAGGTAGTGGCAGTTGTGCTATAATTGGCTATTTTGCTTTGTCTGCATAGCAAGTAGCTGGTTCAATTGCTCTATCCGTGTGTCTTGTTTGTGCAATATCAGATACCAGCAATGTTGCGCCACAGGATTACAGGCTCGATTCAGATCCAGGTGGACAGACATCGCTACATAGGTGCCGCTATAGTTTCAATCAGAGGCGAGCACACGGGCCACTTCTTGCTCCCAGGTTCCTTCAACCTTGACACCATACTCTTTGATACCGCCGGTTGTTTCTATGCCTGTCAAGTAGGGACGGGTCGTCCGATTTTCCTCCACTAGCTGCGGTTCAGCATAATCGGTATGCAGGAAATGAATCGCCAAGCCGGCACGCGGTTTGGCGGTATTGTTGTGACCGGTTGCATGAGCGGTGCCATAGCAGAAAAATGCGACGCCTCCCGCGGGCAACTCAAGGGATACGGCGCGCTCCTCTGGAGGGTAACATCGGATGTGATGATCGCTGTGGGGGTCGCGGGAGTGTTCATACTGTTCCCGATGAGAACCGGGAATAACGCGAAGCGTCCCATTGGCAATCGTCGCATCGTGGAGAGCTGTCCACATTGCCGTGCCACGCAAAGGATCGCTAATTCTAAAGTAGGCGTTGTCTTGATGCCAATTGGTAGGTAAACCAGTATGGGGAGGTTTCAAAAAAATCTGATCCAGATGCTCGATAATCCGGTCCCCGATGAGTTGTGTTACCGCTTTGATAATTTTAGGATCAAACGGCATTGCCCTGAAGAAGTGACTCTTGTGGTAAATCGGGCAGATCTGGAAATTGAACTGTGTGGTTGAGTGTGTTTTTCCGTCCCCATCGGTTGCGACGTTACGCAACAAGCCGTCTCGAAACAGGCGGTCGAGCTCAACCTGCATCGCTTTCACCTCGCGTGAAGAGAAAAATTCGGGAATGGCGAGATACCCTTGTTCCTGAAAGTGGTGGATGTCCTGTCGCGTTAAGTCCATTATGTTATCTCCTACTCAGGGTTGTATGATGAATTCGGTAATTAGAAATGCTTTGATTTCGCGCCTGCCCACATTCTCCGGGTGCTGCTTTCGGTTGATGTCTTTCGCGAAATGCGTTACAATATTTTACCCAATCCTGTTTTTTTGTCAAAGAAAAAACAGAGAATGCCCAAAACACTGCATTACATCTTGTAACCGTAGGCCATAGGGAGAACGCCTTGAATCTATCCGGGACACCTCTTAAGGGTTTTGAAAAAGAGATAGACGCGCTACGCGAGGTTGGCAACCAGTTTCACACTCGTGGCTGGTCGCTCGGTACCAGTAGTAATTACAGTGTGGTGATTTATCATGAGCCACTGGAGTTGCTAATTACCGCAAGCGGAAAAGATAAAGGCAACCTATCACGACACGATTTTGTGCGCGTGGGTGGCGACGGTCTCCCCATCGTCGCTGATCAGCCGAAAGCATCTGCGGAGACGCTACTACATATCGCTATTGCTGAACAACCTGATGTCCGGGCGGTGATGCACACACACTCCATCTGGGGGACACTGCTTTCAGATTTTTATTTTTTGGACAACGGTTTTGGAATTGAAGGTTATGAAATGCTCAAAGGACTTGCCGGCGTAATGACCCATGAGCATTCTGAGTGGGTGCCGGTCTTTGATAATACACAAGATATCCCCGCGCTAGCCGAACAGGTTCGCCAATGCTTAGAGCATTCCGATCCTCCTATTCAGCACGGATTTTTAATTCGGCGACACGGTCTATATACATGGGGATGCGATCTGGACGAAGCGAAACGACACATCGAAATTTTTGAGTTTCTATTTGAATGCATCGCTCGGCATTTAACACTTGCCGGGGCGATGCGGGTTTCAGCAAGCAACCTTTAACTCAGGTAAGGAGGAGCATCATGGCTCGTATTCGAGTGCAAGACGAAAACCGAGAAATCACCGATCACCAAGAGATTATCGAATTTCTGAAGCCATTCGGCATCTCGTATGAAAAGTGGGAGGTAGAGAGGCGCATCAGTCCCGAAGCGACAAACGAAGAAATTCTGGACGCTTATGCCCCGGAAATCGAGCACCTCAAGGAACAGGGTGGGTTTGTGACGGCGGATGTAATTAATGTCACGCCAGAGACGCCCGGTTTGGCTGCCATGTTGGCAAAGTTCAACAAAGAACACACACACAGCGAGGATGAAGTTCGCTTCACTATCAAAGGCAGCGGCCTCTTTCACATTCATCCAGATAATGCACCTGTATTTGCAATCCAGGTGGAGAGCGGCGACCTAATCAGCGTACCAACCGGGACTCAGCACTGGTTTGACCTGTGCGAAGACCGCACCATCCGCTGCATCCGCTTGTTTGAGGACATGTCGGGTTGGACACCGCACTATGTTGACAATCCCGTCCATGAGAATTATACACCTGTCTGCATGGGACCGGCCTACCTGTCTTCTACCAGCGACATTGAGCCCGTGGTGCAAGTCTGATGAAATTTTCCGGATCTGGAATCCTGCTCGATATCGAAGGCACGACCTCATCGGTCCGCTTTGTCTACGATGTGATGTTCCCTTTCGTGCGCCGTGAATTAGATAAATACTTGTGCACGAATTGGGGATCGGCGGCATTGAACGAGGTGTGTGATCTGATTGCTAAAGACGTAGGTTATGAATCTTTCGTTACGTGGTGTGGTAACGAGATTGAAGTAGGTAAACAGCAGCAACTGCTCCGGGCAGAGGTCCTTCGGTTGATGGACCGCGATGTCAAAGCGACGGGGTTGAAAGCACTTCAGGGCCTAATTTGGCAATCCGGTTTTGAAAGTGGCGAAATGCGGGCGCACGTCTACGACGATGTCCTGCCTGCAATACAAGCGTGGAGCAACGCCGGATGTAATGTCCGAATTTTTTCCTCCGGGAGCATTGCAGCGCAGAAGTTGTTTTTTAGGCATACCGTGGCTGGAAACATGCTGCACCTATTTCAAGACCATTACGATACGACTACCGGATCAAAAAAAGAAACAGCGAGTTACCGGGCAATTGCCCTAGGCTTTGGTCTGCCGCCGCCGCAGATTCTTTTTTTGAGTGATGTACCCGCTGAGTTAGAGGCAGCCCGCGCCGCCGGGCTGCAAACTTGTTTGTGCAAACGCCCCGGCAATGCAGAAGTCTCTGCTGGGCACGGTCATCCGGAGATTATGTCATTCAATCAGATTGAACTATCGCGTGGATTTTAAAGGACATCGCCGCTATGTCTTTATAGTGGTTTCTACTTACTCATATCAACGGTTCAGCTAATCATGCTGCTTGGAGTGGGTGCTGCTATCGATCTACATGGCAGCTCGCGCTGCCACAAACCCCTCAAGTGCTGTCTCTAAGTCTTCAGTCGTGTGAGATGCTATCACAGAAATCCGTAACCGACTCGTCCCCTCCGGCACCGTGGGCGGCCGGATAGCAGGTGCGTATACACCGTGCGAAAGCAGAACTTCAGCGAAACGTGATGCGACCTCTGCAGAGCCGAGGAGCAGCGGAAGAATTTGGGTTTCACTCGGTAGGAGCTGGAATCCACTTTCCAACAAAGCGTGTTTGAGCAGAAGAACATTCGATGATAGCCGTTGGCATAATTCAGGGGTAGAACGGATTACATCAATTGCTGCCGCAGCACCAGCTAACGTTGCGGGTGGAAGTCCTGTTGTAAAGATGAGACTCCGCGCTCGGTTTATTAGGAAATCGATCAAGACAGCACTACCAGCGACATATCCGCCTAGGCCGCCAACTGCTTTGCTCAACGTTCCCATCTGAATCACTCCACGATTCTCCAATCCGAAATGTTCAAGTGTCCCCCCACCTCTTTCTCCTAACACCCCAAAGCTGTGTGCGTCATCAACCATCACCATTGCATCGTGTTGCTCTGCCAGTGCACAGATTTCAGGAAGTGGTGCAATATCACCATCCATGCTGAACACCCCATCGGTCACAATGAGCCTGCGTCTGAATTTCGTCGATTGAGCTAGTAGTGACTCTAGATGCTCGACATCGCAATGCCGATAAATCTGTTTTGTCGCATGACTGAGGCGGCAGCCATCAATAATGCTTGCGTGATTGAGGGCATCACTAAGAATGAGATCGTCATCACCTGCCAGCACAGGGATTGTGCCAATATTCGCCAAATACCCTGAACCGAAAACGAGGGCGGCGTCCGTTCCCTTCGCTTTAGCAATCTTTGTTTCAAGCTCAGCGTAAAGATTGCAATTGCCTGACATGAGACGGGAAGCACTTGCGCCCGTCCCGTATTCCCGCGCTGCTGTTGCTGCAGCTTCAGTCACCATTGGATGGACACTCAAACCGAGATAGTTGTTCGATCCAAGTAGAATGACCGCCCGTCCATCAAGTAAGATGCGCCCTGTTGGTGCTGTGGTGACGGAACGTAATGATCGCCGGAGCCCGGCTTGATTGAGCTGGTCTAATTCGGATTCCAGCCAGTGCTCTTTGGGCATGTGTTGTCGGAGAGGAGTGTTCTGTTAATCAATATATGGTGCGTCCTGAGGACTGCGTCATATGTGAGGTATGAAACGGAGGTGGAGGTGTCGTGACGATTTCAATGGCACCAAAACGGAACGAATAACTTCGTCCCCACGAGCTCGCTAATTTACCAGTGCCAACCGCCTAGTCCCTGCGTTTTTCGTCGAGAACCGACGACACCTTCCGATTGGCGTGGATAACAGTAATACCGTAGTCAAAAACTTCATCAACAATATATTCGATGGCATCATAAGCCACTTTTTCGCCCTGTTCCGGTAGCCGCCCAATGGTTTTTAGCATAAACCCCCCAATCGTATCGTAGTCGTCTTTGGGGATATTCGTTTCTAACGTTGCGTTGACGATATCAATCGGCGTCCGTGCATCAAATGTCCATGAATTGTTCCCAAGTGCTTCAACGTGTAGGGGCTGCCGCTTACGGGAATGATGGATCTCACCCACAATTTGCTCAAGAAGATCTTCCAACCCTACAAATCCAACACAGCTCCCATGTTCATTGATAACGATTGTTACGGGCTCTGTGGCGAGCCGCAACTCTTCAAGTAAATCACCTATCAGCTTTGTTTCTGGAACGTAGTATGCAGTCCTTACGAAAGAATTGAGTTCGCTCGTTTCGGGCGAGGCGTACAAAAAATCCATGATGCTCACAATGCCTGTCAACCGATCTATCCGCTCTTCATAGACCGGAATATATTGATAGCTGGAACGCTGCACCATTGCCTTCGCCTGCTCAATCGGTGTAGCAATATGAACTGCTACGATTTCCGACAAGGGAACCATAATTTCTCGTACAACTGTCCTCGAAAGAGAAAAAACCCCAGACAACATCCGCGCCTCATTTTCTGGCAAAGCACTGATATTGTTAAGGGCAATCTGTCTAATCTGTTCTGCTTTGGGATTCCCCCTACGCTTCCATTTCCCGAACAAGCCTCCTTCGGGTTTAGCTATATTTGCTAGAGCAGGAAGTGGTTGTTTTGGGTTGGATGCCACAACAAGCGAATCAGTTGGTGCTTTGGCGATTTCCGTGTCTTTTTTCGGTGACTTTGATTGATTTTTCTTCAATTTGTGTCTCACTCTCATTTCAGATAGTCAAAATAGTTTTATGAAAGAAAATAGTGCAATATGATTAAGGTTTGGTGTGCAAAGCTAGAATGATTATAGCACAGCTTACGAGTTTCTTTCAATGAAAAACTGTCTATCCCACTTTAGAGGCTTGTAGCAAAATCACGTCTATCGTTGGTTATTTTTAACCGAGTGTCATTTGGATTACACAAGAAACTTGCAATAATCCCAAGGTTGTCATCAACCCATTTGCTAGATTACTTCCAAATCTAGCAACTTGCGTTATTATAAGATTATTTTTTCCACTTGTCAACGATGGAAGAAGGTGCTACAATACACTTTTCATATATTATGAGAATATGTCTTCTCATCGTTGTGTACTTTAACTTTGCATTTATGGCGTAAATAGCAGAGAAGATCACAGTCCTAATCATCTGGCTTGCAGAGGGGGGCCGCTAGTCTCCATCAGATGATGGGGGTTGTAGGTTTTGCAACGAATCAAGGTTAGGACTTACGCAGTTGACCCATCGAAGCCTTGTAGGTCGGGATTCATATCTCGACACCCAAATGTCCACAGTCTCGATTTTGGAAAATTGACAGACAGAAGACCTATGTGGATGCATTTGGCAGTTCAGGCAACCCCGATTTCGTCGAGGGTAGGCTCTGCACCACCCTTATAGATTGGGTGAAGATGCCTCGCAACGCCCGATGAATCGGGAAGCTACAGTGAATCCCAAAGTAGCAAGCACGCTCCGCGTGCCCCCTCCTTCGTCCCTACGCTTGCAGGGGGATGCGAGGGGGGTGCCCTGCAAGCGGAAAGGGGGGGGTAATGCCTACTACTCTGTCGGGCGATTTATGGTCTATCGTGATGCGGGTTGAATGGGGTTACGACAAACTCAAGTGCGTAACTCCTACAAGGTATTGACGCACGACTTGTTACGCAAAAGGATTACAATATGGTCAATTTCGCAGTTGTGGGTTTAGGCGTAGGTAGCGGCCGCGCTCGGATGATTAAAAACACCGAAGGTGCTGAACTGAAATGTGTTGTCGATTTGAATGAAACCCTTGCCAAGCGGATTGCTGAAGAGCTTGACACGGAGTGGGCACCGAATTTGGATGATATCTTGGGGCGGAACGATATCGACTGCGTGATGGTGATGACGCCAAGTGGAACCCACGCAGCACTCGGCATCCGCGTGGCACAGACGGGGAAGCATGTAATTACTACCAAGCCGATGGACGTTTCGACCGAAGCCTGTGATCGCCTCATCGCTGCCTGCGACGAAGCAGGTGTCAAGCTAGCTGTTGATTATCAGAGCCGCTATGTAGACACCAATTACCGTGTCGCGGAAGCTCTTCGACGTGGATGGCTAGGTATGCCAATTCTAGGCGAAGTTCGCTTCAAGTGGTTCAGAGCCGACGAGTATTTTGAGCGCAATGGAGGTTGGCGTGGGACGTGGGCGATGGATGGCGGCGGCTCTCTGGCGAATCAGGGAGCACATTTACTCGATCTCGTTTCTTGGTTCATGGGCGATTTTGAATCGGTCTACGGTGAGATTGCAATTATGAATCACCGCATTGAAACCGAGGACATCGGGCTTGCAATCGTGAATTTCAAGAGTGGTGCCAAGGGGGTGATTGTTGGGACAACAACCTTTCCAACCAGCGTCTATTTCAGCGCGGAAGTGCATGGAACTGAAGGTGGAATTCTGATTGACGACGTGCTTGGTGGAGCGATACGTGTTTTTGGTCAAGGGTTAGAGGAACGTCTCCAGCAAATTGAGAATCCTATTCACAGTATCATCGAAGATTTTGTTCAGGCTGTTGAGGAAGGTGGAGACCTGAGAGTTGATGGCAGGGAAGGGCGTCGAACCGTTGCACTGTTGGAGAAAATCTATCAATCAGCCAGGGAAGGAAGAGCCTTGAGTGCATGAGGACATTTGAAATCAGTGCATTCGTGTTATTCGTGAAGATGGAGATTGTGATTGGAAGAAATTAAAACGCAGCAGCGGTCTAAAGGGGCCACAGGACGTGCCATCCTGATCGGATTGGCACTTGTCGCCTTCAATGTCTATTGGGTGACAATTACGGAGATGAAGTACCGAGCGGAAGCGACTGCACTGCCGATATTCATCTATCCGATCTTTATCTTATTTTGGCTGGTCGTGTTCAACAACGGTATATTGCGACTGTGGCCACGGATTCAATTCTCCACCGGAGAACTCCTCACCATCTACTCGATGATTGTGATTTCAACCTCCATCGCGTCGTATGGGATGTTGCAGGATCTATTTGCCCTCAGCCTCCACCCCTACCAATTCGCGACCCAAGAGAATGAGTGGAAGGAACTCTTTTTCCATTACATCCCGCCCTGGTTCACAGTCAGCACACCTGATCCCGTATTGACCGGATACTACGAAGGGGATTCCTCCTTTTATGAGCCGAAACACTTCAAAGCATGGCTGCGTCCGATGACAGTCTGGACGGTGTTCACGCTGGTCTTGCTATTCATGCTCCACTGTATCAATACTCTCGTTCGTCGCCAGTGGGTGCACACGGAACGGCTCGCATTTCCAATTATCCAGCTCCCGGTAGCGATGGCACAGTCGTCGAATTTTTTGCGGAATGGCTTGCTATGGGTTGGATTCTCTATCCCTTTCGTCTTAGACCTCATGAACGGGTTACACGTCCTTTTCCCGTCTGTGCCATACCTTCATCTCAAACTACACTTTATTGGCAGACAGCTCACCGAAAAGCCGTGGGACGCGATGTCAAATACGATGATATCCTTCTATCCGTTCATGATTGGCCTCGGTTTTTTTCTGCCGCTAGACCTCTCCTTTACCTGCTGGTTCTTTTTTTTAATACGCCAATTCAGCCGTGTGTTGAGTAGCTACCTTGGATTGGACACGCTCCCCGGTTTCCCATACTTTTACGAACAATCCGCCGGCGCATGGATCTGCATGTGCCTCATTGCTATTTGGGTAACACGTAGGCATCTGATTTTTGCTTTTCGGACAGCGTTTTCTGAAAAATCATCTGCCGATGCCGATGAACCGATGCGCTATCGAACAGCATTGCTCGGACTGGTTGGCGGATTTTTATTCCTGGTTATCTTTTCCCATCAGGCGGGCATGTCGGTGATAGCCATTCCAGTCTTCTTTGGGCTTTATTTCGCTATCGCTATCGCTGTCACCCGTTTACGAGCGGAGTTTGGGGCACCCCATGGTATCTTCAACCATCCTGCTGACATGATGGTAACCGCTTTCGGAACGCTGACTTGGGGTGGGGGCAGTTTAACCGTAATGAGTTTCTATCAGTGGTTCAATCGGAGTTACCGCTCGCACGCGATGCCAAATCAGTTTGAACCGCTCAAGATGGCTGAAGTTGCTCGCATCAATGGACGTCGACTGATAATTGCGATGATGATTGGGGCAGCTGTGGCACTCATCGTTGGGATGTGGACAAACCTAGACATGATGTACCGAGACGGTGCGGCAGCGCGGGTGTCATTCTTTAAGACTTGGGTTGCCAATACGGCTTGGACCCGATTAGAAAATTGGCTATTTCACCCAATGCCGACCGACGTACCGCGTACCACGTTCATGGGCGTTGGTATGGCGATTGTTGTAGTTCTTCATGTTTTACGAACTCGCTTCTTTTGGTGGCCCCTTCATCCTGCCGGTTACCCACTTGCCGTTAGCTTTGCCATCGATTACTTCTGGTTTACCTTTCTCATCAGTTGGACGGTAAAAGCCATTATTTTGCGGGTCGGTCAGGTCAGAGGGTATCAACGCTCCATCCCCTTCTTTTTCGGTCTGATTTTGGGAGATTTTATCACCGGGGGGCTTTGGATGATTTACGGCGTCCTGACACAGCAGCAGACATATATGATCTATTTGAACGGGGGGACGTGGTATTGAAATATAGATTGCAAAAATTTCAACAAAGGGAGACAGAATTGTGGAATATGTGAACTTTGGAACTGCCGGTGTTCAAGTAAGCAAGCTGGCTTTCGGCTTGGGTTTCAGGGGACAGCCCGACGAGGCAGAAGCCCAGAGGGTGATTGAGCACGCTTTTGAACTTGGAATTAACCTCATTGATTGTGCCAATTGGTACGGGCCCATGGATGATCGAGCCAATCAGGGACGTTCAGAGGTGATTTTAGGCAGGGCATTGAAGGGAAAGCGGGATAATGTTGTGATTACCACGAAGGTCGCTGCGCCCACCGGATCAGGTCCAAATGATGAAGGCTTATCGAGGTATCACATCATGCGTGAAGTAGACCGATCGCTCAAACGGTTAGACACAGACCATGTTGATATCTATTTGGTCCATCGCTTCGATGAATTGACGCCGCTTGAGGAGACAATACGGACGTTGGACGATATAGTTCGTGCGGGTAAGGCACTTTACGTTGGGTGTTGCAACTATGCGGCGTGGCAGGTTTGCAAATCGCTCTGGATTGCGGACAAGCACAACGTAACGCCGTACATGTGCGTCCAGAATCTATACAACCTCCTGAATCGTCAAATGGAAGGTGAAATGTTTAATTTGGTGAGGGATATGGGCTTGGGTGCGATGGCGTTTAGTCCGTTGGCGGTCGGTCTGTTTAGCGGAGTCTATTCACCAGATCGTCCACCGCCGTCGGGAACTCTTTTTGCGACACGTAACCGAGCTGAGTTTCCACGCATGATGGAAGAAGGCTCCGCGCGGGTTATAACTACCGTTAGACAACTCGCTGATGAATTGGGAAAAACGCCTGCACAATTGGCTTTGGCTTGGGTGCTTTCGCATCCCGAAATCACAGTCGCCATCAGCGGTGCTGACACAATCGAACACCTGAACGATAATAGTGGTGCCGTCGGTTGGACACTTGATGATTCCATCCGGGAACAGCTGGACGCTGTTTCAGAATCATTCGTCGGACGTCCCAAAGGGAGTGTATAGCATATCTCAAGAGCTGCCACTATTCCTGTGGATCGAGCTTCCTAGCACTACCTACACAGCCCCAACGGGGCGACGGAGGTATAGTCCCCCGGGTTGCCACCTTGATAAAAAAGGGGACGTTTGGCAGGCGTAGGGAACGCAGATCTACGCTCCCTACCAGCTGCTTAGCTCGAAGCATCAGAAACCGAGTTTTTTACAGACAAGTTGCTCTGAATCCCAATCGCAGTATCAGTGAAACCCAACACTTACAGCCAATGAGCCAACTAAAAACCATGCTTCATCTCGCCCCAAGTGACGGCGAGCTTGCCAGCCGGGTCAACCGCCAAGGAGTTTCTCACATTTTTGTTAATTTCGTCTGGGCTGAGTATCCGGTCGTAGACTCGGTAGATAGCGATGGAACAGTTGCAGGTTCGCTGCTGTTCAACGTGAGCGGAAGTAAATATACCGTGCTGTAGCATTTGGTGTGCTGGATCCCACGTCACTTCGGTTGGATTGTTGGAAACCTCAACACCGTCTCGGTAGATTGTTATGCTCTTTCCACTTGCAAAGACAATATGCACCCAGTGCCATTCCTTCTGCCCGATGTTCAGCTTGTTTTTCCGCTTCGCTAAGTCTTGGCGATGTTGCACAACGTTCTGGGCGATACTTATATTTTGGAATATCCCACTGCCGTTGGCATCTAGCCATACCCGAACGATCTGATCTCTCGGTGCTCCGGCATTCCAACCATCTTTAATAGGAGCCCACGGCTGGGTCTGAAGTCCAAAAACTTGATGCTCTTCTAAGAAAAGGGGCCCATTTATTCGCATAAGGAGCCCGATGGTAAAATCCTGAAGATGGACGATGGGCGCGTCTTTGTCTTCCTCTTCGTTGGCAAAAACTTCCTTGGACTGAGTTGCGGTGTACCATGCAGCATTGTCCGACTTGACACCAATTGAGGGAATTTCAATAGTGCCGTGTTCAAGGTTCGGCTTGCCGTTCCCTCGTTCTAGCTGTCCGCCGGCCGTGCCAGCGTTTCGCCACGCATTGTCGCCTTTCTGCTGGCGCGTTGCCATGGGGTTAAAGTAGAGCACGGGGTCCCTAACTGGACTCACGGCAAACGCCATGGGCGAGATAAGGGCCATAATCAGTGCCACACTCAGAATAGTACTGTTAGCCGTTTTCATTTTAATCTCCTCCTGATGGATACTGTGGGAGGTTAATATCCCCTGTCCGTAAGTTAATGGCTTAATTAGACAGGCATTGAGAAATTAGCGAAAAGTCTGGGGAGAACCTATCGAAAAAATCTCCAAACTAAAATCCACGCTTCATCTTAGCCCAGGTGACGGCGAGCTTGCCAGCCGGGTCAACCGCCAAGGAGTTTCTCACATTTTTGCTAATTTCGTCCGGACTGAGCGGCCGGTCATAGACACGATAAATAGCGATTGAGCAGTTACAGGTTCGCTGCTGCACATCAAAATTAGAGGTAAATATGCCGTGAAGCTTCAGATCGTGCGCTGGATCCCACTTTACTTCTGTGGCGTGGGAGGCGGCCTCTTTACCATCGAGGTAGGTGGTCACACTCGTGCCACTTTCAAAGACAATGTGAATCCAGTGCCATTCGTTCTCTCCAAGTTTCAGCTTGTTTCGCCTGTTCGAGAAGTCATGACGGGCTTGTATAACGTTCTGGGCGATACTTACGTTTTGGACGATGCCTTTACCGGCGACATCTAACCATATCCGAACAACCTGCTCATGTGCATTAGGGGGTACTTTCCCCTCGGTTTGTATGCCTATAATGATGTTCTCCTCTGCGAAATATGGACCATTCACCCGCATAAGGAGTCCAATAGTGAAGCTTTCGAGATTAACAACAGGTGCGTTGCGGTCCTCCGCTTCGTTGGCGAAAACTGTCTTAGCCCGAGTTGCGGTATACCACGCAGCATTGTCCGCTTTAAGACCGATCGATGGAATTTCAATGGGGCCCACTTCAAGGGTTGGTTTGCCATCGCCCTTTCTAACTTCACCGCCAACACTACCGGCATTCTTCCAAGCGTTGTCCCCCTTATCTTGGCGAGTTTCTACGGGGTTAAAGTAAAGTACGGGGTCTTTCACCGGACTCACGGCAAACGCTATGGAGTATGTCAGCACCATGATAAGCGTGAGGGTGAGGATAGTTCTGTTAGACAATTTCATATTGAATTTCTCCTTCTAAAGTCTGGTATAGGAGAGTTTTGTACCCTCCTCGTTGAGCAACCGATAACTTTTGCGATTCTTGTCGCGGAATCCTCGCAATAGAATCTGAAAACTCTTATACAAGTTTACCAAAAAATCACGCAATTGTCTACAAGAAATAAGTAATCGTGCTGAGGTAACGTCAGATGGTCAACTTACATAGCAGGTGGATCTCCTTTTTCTTTGTCCCTGTTTTCCTGAACTTGTCCAGTTTCCCCCTCTATTCAGAGTCCGAATTTCAGGCACACCTCCAAAAGGCAAATCTGTACGCGAGTCAACGCGAATTTTTCAAAGCGGTTGAACATCTCTCGAAGGCACTCAATATTCACCCGCGAGACGTTGAGGTACATGTTCAACTTGCGATTGCCTGCAGCAGATTGGGGTGGATTGACAAGGCAGTTGAATCCTACGCAATTGCGTTACAGCTTGACCCCAACTCATTGACCGCGCAATACGGCTTAAAAGTACTCGGGCACTACCAAATCGGCTTAATCCATGCTAGGAAAGGTGCTTTTGAAAAAGCGAAGCCCCAATATCAACTTGCCCTCAAATTAGATCCCGAGCTCTCCCTACCACACTTTCAACTCGGTTACCTCTTGACCCAACAGGGAAAGTTTAAGGAAGCCATTCCCTTCTATCAGAAGGCGATAGCCCTTTATCCAAATTACGCAGGTGCCTACTATCAACTCGCGAATACCTATTTCCGTCTGGGAAAGCAGGACGAGGGAAAACGTCAATTAGAAAAGTTCCGGGAGATTAAAGCAAAGGAACGATTCAATATCGCAGAGCGATCGTTGAAGAAGGGAGAGATCGATGAAGCCTTAACAGCATTTCAGCGGACCCTCGACATGGATGCCGCTTTTGCGCCCGCTTATGCCCGACTCAGTGCCATTGCCCTTCAGCAGAATGATTTGGAAACCGCAGTGCAGTATCTTCAACGAGCACTTGAGATTCGACCCAATTTCGCTGCAGGTCACTATCAACTGGGCAGTATTTACCACAAGCAGGATGAAATTGAGAAGGCAGTTGAATCATTTGAGGTTGCCCTCGCGCTTAGACCCAATTTTGCACCGGCTTGTAACGCACTCGCTTGGCTCTATGCCGAGAGTGGAAAGAAAATAGATGAGGCGATTATACTTGCGACGAAGGCGGTTAAATTGAAACCGACCGCCTCCTACTGGGATACCCTTGCTTACACCCTTTATAAAGCGCAAAGATACGTGGAAGCCGCCGAAGCGATTACCAAAGCTCTTGACTTACAGCCCAGTGATCCAGACTATGTAGCACGTCAGAAATCAATCCAAAAAGCGATAGCCGAACAGGATAAATGAGAAAACAGAACAAGGTAAACAGGAAGAATCGAAGGAGAGGAAGAGTGGGGGAAATGTTATTTTATACAATATGCAATAGGCCTTACGTTTCACGTTTCACGTTTTATCTTCCCATCCTCTTGCTATCTGCTTCTCTAACTTTCGCAGCCCAAACACCAACTTTCACTGATGTAACTGCGGAAGCCGGCATCGGCTTTAAGCATACAAATGGCAGCAGCGGCGAGTTTTACTTCGTAGAGCAGCTCGGTTCAGGGGCAGCATTTTTTGATTACAATAACGATGGGCATCTGGATATCTATTTCGTCAATGGGGCGGGCCTCCCCGGTTTTCAATCAGAAAAGCCACCAACGAACCACCTTTATCGAAATAACGGGGACGGTACCTTTACCGATGTAACAGAGCTTGCCGGGGTTGGAGACAAACGTTACGGCGTTGGGTGCTGTGTTGGGGATTATAACAACGATGGGCATCTCGATCTGTATGTGACCAATTTTGGAAAAAACCGTCTCTACCACAACAATGGAGATGGGACTTTCACCGATGTAGCGGACCAAACCAATGTTGCAGATACACGTTGGGGAGCGTCTTGCGCCTTTGCGGATTATGATAATGATGGTCATTTAGATCTTTATGTGACCAACTATATTCAGTTCCAATTGGATAAAAACAAAATCTGCAAGAATAAAGGGGTGCGCACATATTGCAAGCCACAGGAATACGTCGGCGAAGCGGATATTCTCTACCGAAACAATGGCGGCGGAACCTATACGGAAGTTACCCAAACGGTGGGTGTTTACCAACCGCGGAGCAGAGGGCTTGGAGTTGTCTGGGGAGACTACGACAGCGATGGCTACACTGACCTCTACGTCGCGAATGACGCCAATGAGAACCACCTTTTCCACAATAACGGCGATGGGTCATTCTCTGATATGGCTTTCTTTGCGGGTGTTGCATTGAACGAAAATGGCGAGATGGGAAACGGTATGGGCGTTGACTTTGGGGATTATGACAATGATGGCCGGTTGGACATTATGGTGACCAATTTTCAGGACGACGTGGCGGCCCTATACCACAATGACGGAGATGGTTTTTTTTCTGACGCTTCTTATATCTCTGGAACAGGCGCAAGCACCTACGCATCTTTGGGGTGGGGGGTTTGTTTCTTCGACTACGACAACGACGGTGCCAAGGATATATTTATTGCTAACGGGCATATTTTTGGCAATGTCGAGTTGTTCAACCCTGAGACGACTTACGCGCAGGTCAATCACCTTTTCAGAAATTTAGGGGGTGGGATTTTTCAAGAGGTCACTGCCAATGCTGGGCTCGATCTATCCCAAAAGGCACCCAGCCGAGGGGCTGCATTCGGGGATTATGATAATGACGGTGACATTGATATATTGGTCACCAACAGCGATAGAAAGCCGCAACTTCTCAGAAACGATGGCGGCAATCGGAACAATTGGGTAAAAGTGCTCATCCGGGGAACTACAAGTAACCGGGCGGGGATCGGGACACGGATCGAGGTCGTTACCGGGGAAGTTTCACAGATGGCTGAAGTGAAAAGCGGCTCCGGCTACCTGTGCCAAAACGCGCTCGCTCTTCATTTCGGTCTAGGGAGTCACACGGTTATTGATAAAATCATCGCAACATTTCCGAGTGGGCGTGTTTATAAAATGGAGGCAATGTCAGTCAATCAAGTTATCCAAATTGCAGAACCCAACGGGAAGTGAAATCAAAAAATAGTTGCAATAGTTGCTAAAAAATGCTAACATTATCGAATCTTGCTGATAAGACCCCATGCCTTTAGACTGGGGCTGTAGTCAACCGGGGTGTGTTGATATATAAAAACGGTTGAATTTGTAAATAAAATAGAGTATAATTGCTTTAAGGGATGGCCGCGCGACTGAAAACAGTGAGCCGGTGTAAAATCCGCAACGGTTTTCCCACGCTTCGACGGGAGCGTGTTGTCATGAGTTCGGTCTCACCGATGTCCCCCTGGGGTTCAAATGAACTGCTTGGGGAGTGGGCAGGGCGTTGTCCATTGCAGTAGCAGATGTAAGTCGGGCTTTGGTTCGCTATCCGTGTCGATCGCACAATTCGACATCCTATCGGGAACGGATGACAATCCCCACTCTTTAGGGTGTGGGAGTACGTCAGAAACTACAGGTTAGACGGGGCGGCAATGTGCCGCCAAATTCTTGATTCTGCTGGAGCGACTCAGCATCCACTTAGTAAATATCAGGAGGTTCACGAATGAACACGATGGTAACATTGACCCTGGCGTGTGTCAGTCTTGCTGTTCTTGGACTGGTCTTCACTCATCCAGGATATACCAAAATTGAGCTTGCGGACGAGGATATCGTAGGGATATGGCTCTTTGACGAGACAGATGGCGATGCAATCGTTGATGCAAGTGGCCACCACGAGGACGGCAAAATCAACAACTTCACCGCAGACGGTGTGAAAAGGGAGGAAGGCAAGTTTGGTGGGGCACTGAAGTTTCCCGCTGTAGATGGAAAACTCAATTACGTCACAATCCCGAATCCGCAGAACTATAATGCCTTCGACGAGTTCACCATATCTTTGTGGGTTAAGGCACAAACCACGGGAGGGAATCAACGTCTGTTTTCAAACGAATCATTTCCGGGCGGAGATGGGAGCCGGAATATCGTCTGGGAACTCAACCATGGCGCAGGAGACACGGCACGTATCGTTTTCGGTGCCGATGGATGTTGCAAATGGGCTGATGCACAAGCACCACGCGACCTCCTCACAGATAACGAATGGCATCATGTCGTTGGACTCTGGCAGCAACCGTCCCTGCTCGTCTACACGGATGGGAAAAAAGGGCAGGAGAAATGCTTTGATGGGGACAGTCCAAACGGAGATGATCCATGTAACGCACTACCAGATCTCAAGGCAGCCGGTGATCCGTTCATCATCGCTACCCGTCCAAATGATACCGGTAATCTGAACGGGTCTATGGACGATGTCGCGCTGTTCGATCGTGCATTGACTGAGGACGAAATTCGGACCATCTTTGATGACGGACTTGAGCAAGGTGCACTTGCTGTTAGCCCGAAAGGGAAAGCTGCCACAACTTGGGGTGCCCTCAAGAGTAGAAACACCCGAGAGAATTTTAGTCGGTAGCATCTTGTTAAATTTTTTGGATTAACTTAAACCTTGAAGCACCTGGACTGTTGCGCGATATTCTGGGCTGATTGAGCCGGAAATATCGCGCAATGGTTCTAGGTATCTCCAAACCTTCACAAGGTTATCCGTTTAATCTCTTCCCACCCTAAATTTTGCCCTCCTGAACCACCCACCGCTTAGAGTGAGTATATGTTTCTTCATCCCGATCTATCGGGGTTTCTTAGTCCCCAAGATACCAACAACGTTGTGCTACAGAATACCAGATACTATAGTACTACAATCCTAGCTCAACCCACCCGGCACATTGCGTTAGAGTCCGGGTGTTTTTGGGTAAAGTTGTTTGCCTAGCGACCTCCAAAAAGGAAATTGAACATGCAAACGCTAGATCTGCGTGTCCGATATTTTCAGGACAGTACCCCCATAGAGGTGCCATGTCGAGAGGAAAACTTCATCCGACGCGAAATTACAATGCCGCTACCTATCGAACAAACTGCGCTTGTGCTGGTTGATGTCTGGAATGTACATTTCATTGAGAGTTGGATAGAGCGCGCAAAGAATGTAACTGTCAATGCAATTGTTCCCGCGCTAAACGCCGCCCGTGAGGCAGGACTGACAATTGTACATGCTCCCTGCCCGGAGGTCGCCGGGCAATTCCCGCAACTTAGTCTACATACTCCTCCTGAAGTCCAGCCTCAACCCGATTGGCCCCCGGCAGAGTTTCGGAGTCGGACTGGTGAATACGCTGCTTACCGCGGACCGCGCAATCAACCTCCGAGCATTGGTATCCATTGGAACCATCTTGCGGAAAAATTGGCGATGTCTCCGTCAATCGAAGTAGAAGACGAGGACTTCGTAATCGCAACGGGGGAGCAACTCCACGAGCTCTCGAAGGAGCGGGGTATCTTACACCTTATTTATGTCGGTTTTGCGACCAACTGGTGCGTAGTGGGTCGTGACTACGGCATCCGTGCGATGACTCGGCGGGGATATAACATCGTCCTTCTTCGTGACGCAACTACGGGTGTGGAGTTCCCGGATACGGTTGACCAGCTTTTCACCACTGAAATCACCATTCGGGAGGTTGAGCAGCAGTGTGGCTTCACTGCATCGAATGAGGATTTCTTTGCGGCGTGCCGCGCTAAATAACGAGGCTCATGTTAAAAGACAGTGTAAAGCACGAAGAGGAAGTGCGCCTTCGTACCCTCCAGTAATCCGCCGCAAGCGGGGGAAGGGATGGCAACCAAGAGGAGAGGCAAGGCCCTAGGGTTTCTGTTGCACTCATTCTTTACATGAGCGAACAACGACTCTTGCAGTGCAAAATCGGAAGACTCATGTTAAGAAATCACGCGATAGCAATCGAGTTTTTAACAAAAGCTCGGTTGCTGTTGGTATTGTGCCCTTTTTTTGAGCCCCGTAGGTCGGGCTTCCTAGCCCGATCGCATCAATGAACAAATGGTTTTCACGTTTTACGCGCTTCGCGTTTTGCACTGTCTTTTGACATAAACCAATCGAAAGGTCTTCAACAGGAGAATTATATGAAAAAAGTACGTATCGGTGTCATTGGTTGTGGCGCAATTGCTCAGGTCCATCATCTCCCGAACTTAAAAGCACTTCAGGACGAATTTGAGGTGTCAATCGTCTGCGATGTGTCACCGGGTGCCGCAGCGTATGTTGCCGAGACCTTCAATATTCCTCGCTATGTGACAGATTACCGCGACCTCCTCACATCTGATGTAGAAGCTGTGCTGCTCTGTCATTCTGATCCGAAGACAAGGGTAGCGATGGCAGCGTTCAACGCGGGGAAGCATGTCTTCATTGAGAAACCAATTTGTTTCTCCACTCAGGAAGCAGATGCTATCAGTGCTGCGTGTCAGGCGTCGGGGAAGGTTGGCCAAGCAGGGTACATGAAAGTGCACGACCCCGCATTTGAGTTGGCAAAACGCGAAGTTGACACGATGGACGACATCCGGTTCGTTCAAGCAAATCACCTGCATTGTGGTAACGAATTGCACCTCCGTAATTTTCGGATTAAGCGGTTCAATGACTTTCCGCCAGACGCAATGCGTGAGGCGAGCGAAGATGGGGCGAAAGCGCATCAAGATGCTATTGGGGATGTACCTGACGCTGCGAGGAGTGCCTTCTCCACACTCTCAGGCAGTGGCATCCATGACCTCTACGGCTTCCGTGCCATGCTCGGTGTGCCAGAGGCGGTAGCCAGCACAGAGTTGTGGAATGGTGGACGTGGTATCACTACGATACTTGAATACCCAAACGAAGTACGTCTCGTTTATACATGGGCAGCCATTCCGGGCTTATGGGACTTCAAGGAAACGCTAGAGGTTTATGGCGATACCAAGCGCGTGATTGTCAAATATCCGACAGGATTTTCGCGCGGTATCCTCTCTACGGTCACAGTGCATGAGATTGAGGCAGATGGCACCACAGTTCTCAAAGAACCGGCGATAGTATGGGAGAGCGCGTTCAGCCGCGAAATCCGCCACTTTCATGCTTGCATCACCGAGGGGATTCCCTGTCGTACATCGGTCATTGATGCCCGCAACGATATTGCACTGATTATCAATATCGTCAAATCCTACACCGAACACGCCCGAATTCCGAGTGAGTGGTAGGGTTCAATATCTACCCAACGTCCCTCATAACCTTTGATGCAAGTTGGTGAGGCTATTGAGTTCAAGGGCTCATTAATATACTAGTAAACCCAGGCACCGATGAACCCGTGGACAAATTGTTTTCATGTTTCGCGCATAAGGAAATTTATATCAATGAAAATTACAGACTTAAAATGCACTGTTTTGGGCAACAACCCCGTAATTCGCATAACAACCGACGAGGGAATCAGCGGGCTGGCGGAGGTGGAAGCCAGTAAACACTATCTGAAACCTCATATTCTGTTTTACAAGCAGCACATTGTCGGAGAAGATCCCACGAACGTGGAGCGGGTCATGCTGAAGATCCGCCGATTGGGAAGTTTTAAGCCGTGGGGGAGCTCAGTGAGTGCGATAGAGATGGCACTCTGGGACATTGCCGGCAAAGCAGCAGGTCTTCCGGTATACAAGCTGCTGGGGGGTAAAATCCGGGACAAAGTTCGAGTCTATAATGGTGCGGTCAGATTTCCAATGGGCGGAAATTCCCCGGAAGCCTACGCTGCAAATATGGAAAAAATGAAAGCCGCCCCGGAAGGATTCACCATTATCAAGCAAGGAATTGCATTTCATAGCGGAATGCCACATGAGGTGCCGGACTTTTTCTATGGTGAAATGCAAAAAGGGGCTTTTGGAACAGGTCGTGGCCCTATGACCGAACGTGGCTTGAAACATACAATTGCATGCGTTGAGGCGATGAAATCTGTCTTGGGAGACGAGGTTGGTCTGGCTTTGGATTGTGGGCCTGGGTTGACAGTCCCTGACGCCATAAGGCTTGCGAAGGCTGTGGAACCGCTAAATGTGATGTGGCTTGAAGACATGATCACCGGCGACTATGTGCCGTACGTTTTAGCAGACCTCTACCGAGAGGTAACACGAAGCACATCGACGCCGATCCACACCGGCGAGCAAATCTACCTCCGACAGAACTTCAAAGACCTGATCGAAAAACGCGCTGTGAATATAATCGGTCCCGATCCATGTGACATCGGCGGCATCGCAGAGTTGAAGTGGGTTGCAGAATTCGCAGACCTGCACGGCATTCTTATGGCACCCCACGGTACAGGCGATGGGCTTATCGGTCTTGCCGCCCTCGTTCAGATGTCGGCGACCTTGCCCCAGAATTATATTGCCTTCGAGTATCCAGTCGGAAACCCCAAGTGGTGGTACGATATAGTCGAAGGGCTGCCGAATCCCATCGTTGAGGAGGGATTCATCACGGTTTGGGACAGCCCCGGCATGGGGGTCGATCTCAACGAAGAAGCGACAAGGCAGTATCTCCCTGAGGGTGACGAAGACTTTTTCGATTAATAGCTAGTAATAGGCATACGCTGTATGCCGTAACCTCGTCGAAATCCCTGATGTGTTAGCAGTTGAGGTCAAAACAACTATTGGCATTGAATCGTATTTGACCACCTCTGACGGTGATAGAGTCCATAACTCTCAATACTTTCGTGAGTCAGAAAAGCCCCTCACAAAGGCCCAATAGGTGTTGTCTTGACGTGAAAAGTGGTAACAAATGCCCCCGAAACCTCCCGGTTTATGGGGAAAAGAAACGCGAAACCAGGTCGGCCCCGTTGGGCGGACGCTTCAAACAAGCACCGTCCCTTCAGGGCAGGGTAACTGAATAAATTGAAGAGGGACGGACATGGCGAAAATCAGATTGGGTGTCATCGGTGCCGGCGGCATTGTTTGTCGGCTACATCTTCCTGCTCTCGTTGCTGAGGATGATTTTGAGGTTACTCTCCTTGGCGGCAGGCGGGAGCATCGACTCAAGCACCAGTGTGATCAGTTCAACATCCCAGGTTGGACACAGGACTACGATTTGATTGTGGCAGATGACTCACTCGATGCCATCTTGGTCGGCACGCCGCATCCGCTCCATGTGTCTTGGGGAATCAAAGCACTGGAGGCAGGGAAGCATGTCCTAATGCAGAAACCGTTGTGTGGTGATATGGACGAAGCGAACCAATTTGTGGAAGAGGCAGAAAAAAGCCGCTTGACCGTGATGTGCCTCCCTCACGTAAGTGCATCCATCAACAAGGCACGGCAACTGTTGTCGGAGGGTGCAATAGGCAGGGTTTCAGGGGCGCGATTCCGAAGCAGTCACGGCGGTCCCGAAATCTACTACGCAGAGATTCGGGATATTTTTGATGAAAAGGATGACGATCTCTGGTTCTTTGATGCCAAACGAGCGAGCGTTGGAGCCCTGTTCGATATGGGTGTCTATGCCGTCTCCGGATTGGTTACAATGTTAGGAACTTTCAAGCGTGTCATCGGTTTCGTGACCACCTTTGATAAGCCAACTGAGTTGGAAGATGTGGCAACCCTCGTTCTCGAAATGGAATCGGGGGGCATCGTCACCGCCGAAACAAGTTGGTGTGATCCCGCTCGGACATGGGGGGCAAGTATTCACGGCACAGGGGGCAAACTCACACTGCCGGGGGAGGATGGGGCTGCGTTGAGTCAATGGACGCCGACATCTTACACCCGCGAAACAGCACCTGTGGACCTGAAAGCGATTGATTGTTCAGACGCTGACCTCGGCGATATGCACACCCATTTTGCAACATGCATCCGCGAAGGCAGGCAACCCCCACTGTCGCACGTTTACGCAGCACGTCATGTTACTGAGATTTTGTTGGCTGGTATGGCATCTGCTCGGATGGGTAATGCCGTTGAACTAGTGACCAGAGCAGATGCGTGAAACATAATTTATCAGGCACGTGTAGCCCAGATTTCTCAATCTATAATCTTGTAAATCGAGATTCACATCTCGATTTTCGTGTGGAATTTGGAGAATTTTCCCTATTGCATATTCATAAAGTTCAAGATAAATTGAACACCTCAACCTAGCCGTTCAGAATTTACCGACACCATCTTTCGACTGAACGGTTACCCTCAACATTGCTTAACTGAAGGGAGCTGCTAATGCTAACCCAAGAACAGATTAACTTTTACCATGAAAATGGTTATCTCGGCGTCGAAAATGTGCTTTCGGTGGAAGAGGTTGCTGACCTTCGGCGTACTACAGATGAGTTTGTTGAGAAATCCCGTGAGGTCACTGAACATACCGATGTGTTTGACCTTGAACCGGGGCATACTCCACAAAACCCGCGCGTGCGCCGGATCAAAAATCCGGTTCTGCATCACATTGTCTATGATCGAACACTGCGCCATAAACGCCTTCTCGACATCGTCGAGCAGTTGATTGGACCCGGTGTGAGCCATAATGGGCATAAACTCAACATGAAATACCCCGAATTCGGCAGTCCTGTCGAATGGCATCAGGATTGGGCATTCTATCCTTATACCAACGACGACCTGCTGGCAGTTGGTGTAGCCATTGACGATATGTCGCTGGAAAATGGCTGTCTGATGGTTATTCCCGGTTCCCATAAAGGGCCAACCTATGACCATCATCAGAATGGTGTCTTCGTCGGTGCGGTAACAGATTCCAATTTTAGTGCGAATAGTGCTGTTCCTGTCGAAGTCAAAGCCGGCGGTATCTCGATTCACCACGTTCGTATGCTGCACGGCTCCGCACCCAATAACTCCAGGGTGCCCCGTCGTTTATTATTGCTCCAGTATTGCGCCCTTGACGCTTGGCCCATAGCTGGTACGGATTGGAATACCTTCAAATCCTTCGTGCTGCGTGGCGAACCCACAAATCAACCGCGTGTCGTCCCCACCCCTATTCGTATCCCTCAACCGTATGCTGAGCGAGGAGGGTCAATTTACGAAGTGCAAACGCTGCTGGAAAATCCCGTCTTTGCAGAGAAGAAATCCCCATAAACAGTGCCATCCTTCAGAGAAGATGAAAAGTGAGGGTAAGGTACCCAAGGAGGCGACGTAATGGGAAATGGTATTGTGAGGGATAAATTGTGGATCTGGGGGCATGATGCCGGGAGCCACAATGATCAATATGGATTGACAGCACCTTCACGAATGACACCGGCAGAGGGTGCTTTTTATCTTAACGTGCCGAATATCATATTGGTGCGCTATCATGATCTACCGCAACCGCCGTTTGAACAGTACGCGCTAGCGTTTCGCCCCCTGAAACAGGTAGTCTGGTCCATCGTTGGTGCAGCTGGTGCCACCGAGAATTACGAAGTGGAAGCAGCGCGCAATCTAGCAGCAAAATTCCCGAATTTTACCGGCGTGATGATGGACGATTTCTTCAGTGATCCGGCGACGGGCAAGGTCGCTGTCCATAGTGTCGAATCGCTGAATGCCATTCAAAAACAGCTAACCGTGGCGGAGCGGAAATTAGATCTGTGGGTTGTGCTCTACAACCACCAGCTTGAACATCCTGTCGGTCCGTATTTGGAAATTTGTGATGTCGTCACCTTCTGGACATGGGCTGCTGAGCAATTGGTGGGGTTAGAGAAAAATTTCCAGCGTGCTGAAGAGATTGCCTCGTCGTCCCGTAAAGTGCTCGGCTGCTACATGTACGATTACGGCAATGGTCAACCGATGCCAGTCGACTTGATGCAGCATCAGTGTGAAATCGGGCTGCAATGGCTCCGGGAGGGTCGTATTGATGGCATGATTTTCCTCGCCAGTTGTATCTGCGATTTAGAATTAGAAACCGTTGAGTGGACGCGGGCCTGGATTCAGAGGGTCAGTGATGAGCAGCTCTGATATATAATAACCCAAGTAGCTAGTTGATAAACCCGTTCCGCTTGGATAGACATATCCAATCCATAAACCTCCGGCCTCTAGCGCAATGTCCCGGGCCGATTGAGCCAGGATTATCGCCTCATAGTGTCTGGTATTCTGTTGTGCAGTAGATTTGTCAAGCCTATGCGCGGCATCTCATCCAATCTCGACATAAGCCTGTTGATTTTGGAAACTCGACCGACAGAAGTCTGCAAGCGTCTCAAGTTCCTCTGAATCCCAATCTTATCGGGGTGCATCAGATTGAAAACCCTCGGACGGAGATCGGTTCAATTTGTCAAATGTCAACAGAACCTAGTAGTAGGTATACCCCTATGCCGTAACCTCGGTACCATGACCCATTGGGTTCAAGGGGGCATTAGCTTAAAAGTTCAGTAATTGCACAGATGAACCAACGTAACCCCAGCGGGGCGATATATGCAATTCGCGGATAATACTTAAAAAAAGTGGGCACAGGAATCATGATAGCAGCCACTCAAAATGTGACCGATTTTGACGAGAAAGACTCTTTCACTTCCGGACTTCAAGAGGCGATTGATGCCCTCCCCAAGAGTGGGGGGCATTGTCTGGGTACCACCAGGGGTATATACCCTGAACCGTCATGTACGGCTGCGTTCTAACGTTACTATCCGCGGCACCGGGCAATCCAGTCGCATCGCTCGTGCACCAGAGGTTTCCTCTCTACTTATGAGCGAAGCCCAGGCAGGTGAGACTGCTGTCCACGTTGAAAACGAATCGGCATTCGCCGTTGGCATGGAAGTCACCGTGTTCGATACGGCGCAATATGGTTGGTACGCCACACATGCTTTCATTGTGGACATCAGTGAAAACAGGCTCCATCTGGATCGACCCATCAATCGCCCCTGCCATCCAGACCGAAATGGCATGGTTGCTCACGCTTTCTCAGCATTCGTGGGTTGGGAAGAGCGCGGTTGTGAATTGGAATCGCTCTGCATTGATGGCGGCAACACAACCGGTCAGCGTGTTTTCGTGGACTTTACTGTGTCTGCTGTTCATCTGGTGCGGACAATAGACGCCCGGGTGAGAGGATGTGTCGTACAACATTGGCCCGCGGATGGCATAAGCGTTCAGGGAGGTGTCGGGGCGATTGTCAGCGATTGCCTCGCCGAAGGCTGCTTAGGACACGGCTTCCACCCCGGTACGTCCGTCCAGCACAGCCTCTGGGCGAACAACATCGGGCGGAATAATGGTCGTGATGGACTCTATTTCTGTATGTATGTCCGCCACTCTGTTGTCAGCGAAAGCACTTTTTACGGCAATGGGCGGCATGGCATCGGGGGCTTGGCAGATGGCGGCGACCAGTACAACGTGGTCGCCAACAACACCTGTGTCAACAATGGTCGGCACGGCATCGAGGCCTCTCGGGGCAGCGATAATGCAATCAACAGCAATATCTGTTTAAACAATTCACAGGAGGAACCCGGCAGATATAGCGGAATCGCCCTGATAGATGTCACCGGGATGACGGTCACCGGCAACAGATGCCTTGATGATCGGTCCGTGCAGACGCAAGCGTACGGCATTGAAGAAAGTGGGACGAGTGATAGGAACCTCATCGTTGCCAACCATTGTCATGGAAATCTGGTAGGAGGGGTGCTCACTGTTGGTGCCGATACAAGATGTGCGGAAAACCTGGAATAAAACCAATTTTCTGCTTCGCTCAGCTTGGATTGCCAAATCCAAGATCCAGGGGCGGTATACCCTCACCATACAAAAGCCCTGCTATTCCGGTTCGTTCTCTGCCGCCCGTGGCGCAAGCTCGTTCCATACTTCGCCAAATTCGTAAACCTTCTTGAACATCGTATAGACACCCTCCCACATCGCTTTCCGCGCTGCAACGGCAGCGCGATTATCTCCATCAGCGAGAATCCCCTTGAGTTTGGCACCCATCTCTTTCTGAACGCGGGCACAGGTTTGGGCTGCCTCCGCAAGACTCTCAGCGACCTCAACGTGGTGATCAATCAGTTCCTCAATGGGTTGGCTTGTGTCCTCCGCTAGGTTATAGGCGTTGGGCGGTGCGAACTGATGCGGCAGTCGCTCTCCGTCCTCCGTCCGCGGGGTATGGGTCGGATGGATATGGGGTGTCACCGAAAGGTACATAATCATCGGTTCGTCCCCGATTACGCGCACTCGGTGCACCTCGTCGGCTAGCGCAACGCACATTTGACCGGGCCCCAGCTTCTCAACCCCGTCACCAATCTCAAATATGACCCGTCCTTCGAGGATTAGGAAAATTTCATGTCCCAAGTCATGGCTGTGAATATCGGCGACTTGACCGGGCTCCATCCGCAAAAAACGGGAGCGAATCTGTGGGGTGATCAGTACGTTGCGAATGTCGGTGTGATAATCGTAGATAGCAAAACTCATCAGTCTCCTCCAATTGTCAATATCGGTTGGGAGTAACACGATTTTCGAGATAATGAGAAAAATCCTTTAATCCTGCCCAAGTGTATCAAATTTCACTGAAAAATTAAAGCCATTTTGTCGCACAAAAAAAGCCCCATCCGGATCAAAGAGATGGGGCTTTTTTGCTGCGGTGTGAGCTGATGGTTTGAACTGCCATTTGCCCTTTCTATCATAAACACTGACCTAAGCACTTACGACACCTTAAATGACACTATCGCCAACATGTTTTATGATAATGTTATGACCACAGGGGCCAGAATCGGCACTACCATAATTAATCTTAGCATATACTTTGGCATTTATTATTTTTCAGAACAGTCCCTCGGACCACCTCAAACCATCGCTTCACTCGATGAGTAAAGGTAGGCTCTTTTCAATTTAGCAAGTGCTGCGTTGTTGATTTGACTCACACGCCCCTTCGTCACACCAAGGACTTCGGCTATCTCAACTGTCGTGAAACCCTCAAAAAATTTCAACTTCAAGGTCCTCCGTTCCTGTTTGGACAAACGCTCTAGGAGCTGTGGAAGCAACCGCTCGAATTGCTCAACCTCAACCCTGCGAACCACCTGTTCACTGACGCCTTCACATTGGCACGCATCGGCTACCAACCCATCAACCAATGGATTGTTCGGAGGTTGTGGCGCGTCTGCCCAATAAGATTGGGATTCAAGGCGACTTGATTCCTCAAGGACTAGAAACGGAATCGACTTGAGATGCTTCTTTCTTTGATCCCGGAGTTTGCCACAAACCCGGGAACGAATAAACGTGATAAAACTCGCACCACTTGGGTGTGTCGGGTCATACTTTGGTCTCTCTTCAAGGATTGTCTGATACGCTATTTGACGAAAGTCCTCTTTCAAGCTCTGAAGTCGTTGGTTCCCGCAGGTGACACACGCCACACAGCGATCGATGGATTTTTCTGCGGATAAGGGCGATGCAGGATCGATATGAAACGGGCACTTTCCCGAATTGTGTGGACCTCGTTGTTGTATCATGATCATTCCTCCTACTACAGAAAAGTTGGTTCGTTCCCATCATTTTTGAGTTAAGTCTGCCTAGACTTATTATATTACGTTCAATTGAAAAAGTGTAGCTCTTTTTTAGAAAAAAATGACGCTCATGTCAAAAGAGAGTGCAAAGCGCGAACAGCAACCGAGCTTTTCCGAAAAAACTCGGAGGCTGTTGCACTCTGTCTTAACATGAGCCAAAGGATTAAGGAATGGGAGGGATTGGGGCAACCCAACCCCTCGGTGAGGGTGTCAGTTCGATTTAATCTCCACCCAACGCTTGGGAGCCAACCCCTGTGGCGAAACCGACAGCCGAGGATTCCATTCGTGAGGACTGTAATCAGAACCAGGGTGATCGGTCAACTGGGTGAGCGGCCCATCTGGGAGACTGAACCGGTAAATATCCCCTTCCTCCTCACCCGGTTTTCTTAAAGCAATGAGAATTGACCTTCCATCAGCTCCCCATGCACAACCTGTCGTTTGCAGCTCGTCCGGTTTCGGCACCTGTTCATGCCTAACTGCCTTACGCCGCTTCAGAGAAAGCGTCGCAATCATCACCATTGAGTCTATTACCAGACCACCCAGGAAACCCGTATACAAAATCTGTCTCCCATCCGGAGACCAACCCTGGCAGTACATCGTCCTATTGGGGAGCGGTGCTGACACCTGCCATCGGTTGCTCCCATCGGCGTCCATCACATAGACCTGCTGTCCTTGGTGGTCTATGGTCACTTGAAAGGCGATAGACCTCCCGTCAGGAGACCACATCGGGGGACCCGCCCATTCGAGGTGCGTTATCTGTGTGACGTTGCCACCATCGGCATCCATCACGTAGATGTTAGGATTACCCCTGTCATCCCTATCGCTCAGAAAGGCAATCTGCGAACCATCGGGAGACCAGTCGGGAAAGTTATCAAACGCCGGATGATGAGTCAGGTTAATCTGGTTGCCGCCATCGGCGTCCATCAGGTAAACCTCGTTGTTCCCCTCCCCCTTTCTATTGTATGTCAGTCTATTGAATACAATCTGCCGACCATTGGGGGACCAGGCTGGAAAATCATCAGCTTCTTCGTTGTCCGTCAGGCGCGTTTGACCGTTTCCGTATGAGCTCATCACGTAGATTTCACCGTTGCCGTCTCGATAAGAAGTAAAAACAATTTTGCCCTGAAGGGTGCTCGTGACCAGCAAAAAGCTGATCACGAGAATTGACAGACGCATTGCTACTCCTCCTCTTTACCAGGATTAATTCCGCCTACACTTATTATATTGCGCTCAATTCAAAAAGTTTAGCTCTTTTTTGCAAAAAAATGACGCTCATGTCAAAAGAGAGTGCAAAGCGCGAACAGCAAACGAGCTTTTCCGAAAAAACTCGGAGGCTGTTGCACCATTTCTTAACATGAGCCAAAGGGTTAAGGAATGGGAGGGATTGGGGGCAACCCAACCCCTCGGTGATGAGGTCAGTTCGATTTAATCTCCACCCAACGCTTGGGAGCCAACTCCCGTGGCGAAACCGACAGACGAGGATTCCATTCTCTAGGAGCGTAATCAGCAGCAGGATGATCGGTCAACTGGGTGAGCGGCCCATCTGGGAGACTGAACCGGTAAATATCCCCTTTTTTCTCACCCGGTTTTCTTAAAGTAATAAGAATTGACCTTCCATCAGCTCCCCATGCACAACCTGTCGTTTGCAGCTCGTCCGGTTTCGGCACCTGCTCATGCCTAACTGCCTTACGCCGCTTCAGAGAAAGCGTCGCGATCATCACCATTGAGTCTATTACCAGACCACCCAGGAACCCCGTATACAAAATCTGTCTCCCATCCGGAGACCAACCCTGGCAGTACATCGTCCTATTGGGGAGCGGTGCTGACACCTGCCATCGGTTGCTCCCATCGGCGTCCATCACATAGACCTGCTGTCCTTGTCGGTCTATGCTCACTTGAAAGGCGATAGACCTCCCGTCAGGAGACCACATCGGGGGACCCGCCCATTCGAGGTGCGTTATCTGTGTGACGTTGCCACCATCGGCATCCATCACGTAGATGTTAGGATTACCCCTGTCATCCCTATCGCTCAGAAAGGCAATCTGCGAACCATCGGGAGACCAGTCGGGAAAGCTATCAAACGCCGGATGATGAGTCAGGTTAATCTGGTTGCCGCCATCGGCGTCCATCAGGTAAACCTCGTTGTTCCTATCCCCCTTTCTATTGTATGTCAGTCTATTGAATACAATCTGCCGACCATTGGGGGACCAGACTGGAAAACTATCAGCTTCTTCATTGTCCGTCAGGCGCGTTTGACCGTTCCCGTATGAACTCATCACGTAGATTTCACCACTTCCGTCTCGAGAGGAAGTAAAGACAATTTTGCCCTGAAGGGTGCTCGTGACCAGCAAAAAGCTGATCACGAGAATTGACAGACGCATTGCTACTCCTCCTCCTTTGTAAATACAGCGGACTCTTCATCGACCTCTGGTTGAGCTAGGGGAGCTCCCAGCGTGGCCTTATAGATAGTAAGCCGCGTATACGCTCGAATCTTAAACATGGTGCCATCGGCTAAATCAGCAACACTTACACCGAGGGTCTCCGAATGCTCCTGGTACGCCCCCGGCGGCAACGGTGCCCCAATAGCTGATTCGACCCGCTCTACCTTGGGATTGCCGTTTGCGTCGTAGATTAGATTGCCTTCCGGTGTGACCAATTGATGGCTAAAGGTATACTTCCGCTTGAGGACCTTCCCTTCCTCACCGTCGTTTTCGAGGAGATATCGATGGTTACTGCTTGTTCTATAGGTGTCGGGGTTATAGGACAAATTGTACACCGAGACCTCCCAAGCTCCGCTGTATCCATCGCTGCTAAAAGTACCCCCCCTCGCTGCTCCAAAGATGGCAGTGCCGGTTAGTACCAATGCCAGTGCTAACAAACTGACAAACACAAATGCTTTCGGGTGTTGCTTTAGGCGTGTCATGATGAATCTCCTCCTGGTAAAACGAGGTGAAAATGTGAGAGGCGACAGATGGTTCGACTGCCTCTACCCTTATTATATTTGAGGACAGCCACTCAGACCGCCTCAAAACATCACTTCACTCGTAGGCTCTTTGCAATTTAGCAGGATTAATTCCGCCTACACTTATTATATTGCGCTCAATTCAAAAAGTTTAGCTCTTTTTTTACTAAAAAATGAAATTCATGCAAAAATAAATGGGACGCGATTTTGCCAATGGTTCCCAATCGTGGCCGACAAGGGGCAAATTGAACTGCTTGCACAATCTGAAATGGATCTCAATGCCAAAACGTTGTCTCTATGCTTTGAGGATTGTTTTTGTATTGACCAACATTCCTCAATTACGTATAATGAGGGGAACGTATTCTACACAAACTGATAAGGAGAATCAGGGATGGCAGAAAAGAGATACCGAACCGGCGTGGTAGGGCTAACGGGGATTGCAGCAAATCGCTTGGAGGCGGATTCACAGTTGGTGCTGAACACCCCGATGCCGGGTTCGCATGTTGCATCTTACGCAGCACTTCCGCACACAGACCTGGTCGCGGTATGCGAACTGAAAACGGAGCTATTTGACCAGTTTAGGGAACGGTGGGGCGATGTGCTTCCTGACGTGCGGACCTATACAGACTACCGCGAGATGCTTGAAAAAGAGAGCCTTGACATCCTCAGTGTTGTCACCTCTGACAATCGCCACACCGATATTGTGGTTGACGCAGCAAACGCCGGAATAAAGGGCATTGTCTGCGAAAAACCGCTTGCCACCACGGTTGACGACTGTAATCGCATGATTGCCGCTTGTGAGGCGAAAGGCGTACCAATTTCAGTGGATCACACGCGGCGGTGGTGGCCTGCCTATCATCGCGCCCGTCAAGCAATCCGTGAAGGGGCAATCGGCGGTGTTCGCCGCATCATTGGTCACATGGGCGGGCCGAGAGCCATGTTGTTCCGTAACGGTACGCACCTGATTGACGGTATCTGTTTCTTTGCTGAATCGGAGCCGGCGTGGGTATTCGCAGAGTTAGACGAGGGTTTTGAGGATTACTTTTCCTATCGCGGAGATGGTGGACGTAGCCCTGCTGGCGACCCGGGTGGCAGTGGATACATCCATTTTAAGAACGGTGTCCGTGCATTTGTGAATGGATCGAAGGGGCAGGCGAGTGGCTTTTGCCTTGAGGTTATCGGCGAGGAGGGACGTCTGGATGTGGAAAACACAGTGGCTTTGTCGTCCGGCCCCGGCAAATCTGAACTCCTCGATCTACCATCACACATGAAAATCGGTATTCCTGCCTGTGTCGAGGAGCTCATTCGAGTGATAGAAAACGGCGGTGAGTTGCTCTCTCCTGCATCGGAAGGGAAGAAAGTGGTCGAGATTATCATCGGATTCCTCAAGTCGCAAGAGCGCGGAAATGTGCGTGTGGATCTGCCGCTTCCGCCGGGGCATTGATACGTTATCTAGGGCGTGATGACATTTTGCTGTCGCTAATTAGCAATCTGTAAAATGTCAATCATTCGTAGGTTGGGCGTGCTCGCCCAATTTGTCGGTCTATATTCATATCTCGACAGCTACTGTCGATTTTGGAAAATTGACCGACAGAAATCCGCAGTCGTCTCAGGTTGTTCTGAATCCTGATCTCATCGGGGTGCATCAAATTGGTTCAATCTATCAAATGTCAACAGAATCGAAATGAATGAGCTTACCAAAATTCTAGCAATAATCCGACGCCCGTTTCAGCAGGAAATTCGGAGCGGTTGTAAAGACAGTGTGGTGATTAACGGATTAGGTGCATATGTCCAACTTTGGGTTAGGAATGCACAACGGTTGACGCTTACCCCTGCTGAGCAGCAAATGCTAACTTCGCTTGCGAATCTGTTTTCAGATTATAAGACCTTATCGCCGACGCAGCGGCGGGAGGTCGTGCAAGCCGCCCTCGAACAGATTGAAGGAATAGGATCAGGAAATCGGAAGGGATCGCCTACTAGAAAACCTGCGGCAACAGAAATAGCTGATGACCTTCCCTTGTTTCAGGTGCTGCCTAGCCAACCCGCAAAGATGCCTTCCCCTTCGGTAAAACGCGCTGGGGAGAGCAAAGGTCAACAGACGCTTTTTCCTACCGATCCAAAGGTGGGCAGAACGTCAGAGGCAGTTGAGTCATCCCCTTCACGTTTCATGGACCGTCCCGATTCATCGGAGTCTCATGTTTCACATCCTGACACACAATCTATACTTCCAGAAAAGGTGCAGATTAAAGATGTCCCCATCTCGACCGATCCGGCGTCGCTGCAATTCTTAGAGACGGAAATCCAGTATGCCAGTGGAATTGGGCCGCGTCGAGCGGCAAAACTGATAGCGGAACTCAATATCCGGACTGTCCGCGATTTACTGGAATACTATCCGCGCGACTATCTAGATCGTGGGCATTTCCGCTCAATTTATGAAGTGGGACGTACCGGCGAATACGAGACAATTCAAGGTGGGGTAGTCAATCAAAGCCAATTCACGCCGAGCCGCAGGGATGCCCAACCTGTCGGGAAGGTTGCTATCTATGACCAAACGGGTGTGGCACAGTTGGTCAACTTTGGGCGTCGTGTCGGCTATCTCAAGAATCTGCTGAAAGTTGGCACGCAGGTTGTTGTGAGCGGCAAATTTACCCGTCGTAACAATGAAATCCAGACCACCGATTTTGAATTTGAGGTGCTCGAGGCGGAAGACGCAGATCTTATTCATACGGGCAGAATCGTGCCGAAGTATGCACTGACAGCAAAGCTGACCCAACGGATGCTTCGACAGTGGACCAAGACAGTCATAGACGGGTACGCAGGGGGTTATCCAGAGATTTTGCCACTGGACGTCCGGCAGCGAAATCAGTTGATAGATCGGTGCACAGCAATCCAAGAGGTTCACTTCCCGGCATCAGAGAGACATAAAGACGCAGCCCGAAGGCGGTTGGCGTTCGACGAGTTTTTCCTGCTGGAATTAGGACTTGAGCTCAAAAGGCAACACTGGAAAGTAGAGGAGAAAGGGATGGCTTTCCAGGTCGAAGGTGAACTGTTAGATCGGTTTATTGAGGCGTTGCCCTTTCAACTAACAAATGCACAGAGAAAGGTCATTAGGGAGATTAAGTCCGACATGGCGAACGGGCAGGCGATGAATCGGTTGCTTCAAGGGGATGTGGGATCTGGAAAGACAATCGTTGGGGCGGTTGCCCTGCTATGTGCCATTCAGAGTGGCTATCAGGGGGCGTTGATGGTGCCCACAGAAATCCTTGCTGAACAACATACCTACAACCTTTCGGAATTGCTTGAACCGTTGGGGTTGAAGGTTGTCTTGCTCAAAAGCGATCTTCCCAAATCGGAGCGCGACGAAGCCCTCGTTGCCATTGCCGATGGCTCGGCCCATGTCGTTGTTGGGACGCACGCCCTGATTCAGGAAGGGGTTGAGTTTCATCAGCTGGGACTGGTAATTATTGACGAGCAACACCGCTTCGGCGTGATGCAACGGGCGACGCTCCGGGACAAAGGGACAACCCCGGATGTCTTGGTCATGACAGCGACCCCCATCCCGCGGACACTCGCCCTAACAATTTATGGAGACCTTAATGTGTCCACGATTGACGAACTCCCGCCGGGGCGGCAGAAGATAACGACGAAATGGGTAAGAGAGAAAGACCGCGAAAAACTGTACGCGCGAATAGAGAAGGAGGTCCAGCGGGGGCGACAGGCGTATATCGTTTATCCGCTTGTTGAAGAATCGGAGAAGTTGGAAGATATTAAAGCTGCAACGGAGATGGCAGACCACTTTCAAGCCAATGTGTTCCCGCATCTGCGGGTCGGGTTACTACATGGACGGATGCGATCTGTGGAAAAACAGGACGTGATGGGTCGCTTCAAAAATAGAGAAATCGATATTCTGGTGTCCACGACCGTCGTCGAAGTCGGGATTGACGTACCAAACGCCTCGCTTATGGTGATTGAAAACGCGGGGCGGTTCGGATTGTCGCAAATGCATCAGCTACGTGGGCGCGTTGGGCGCGGCACACACAAATCCTCTTGTCATCTGATTAGCGGTCCAATAACCGACGATGGGGTCCGTCGAATCAAGGCGATGACACGGACTAACGATGGTTTCGAGCTTGCAGAGGTGGATTTGGAAATCCGAGGCCCCGGCGAATTTTTCGGAACTCGTCAATCAGGGCTTCCAGACTTCAAAATCGCCAATATTCTCAGGGATGCGTCCTTGCTTGAAATTGCCAAGTCAGAGGCGAATCGTCTCGCTAAAATGGACCCAAATCTGAGTCGTCCCGCGCATCGGGTGTTGAAACAGGTACTACAGACGCAGTGGGCTGGACATTTGGAAATGGCATCAATCGGTTGATTGGAAGGAGTCAATAAAATGTTGATGATCTATACTGCAAAATATACAAGGCTCATATTAAATAAAGAGTACAAAACACGAAGAGAATCCGATTTTTTTTGAAAACTCGGTTCTGTTGCACGATTTCTTAACATGAGCCATATACAAAAATAGATTCCGGGTACATGGGACAGTTAGTCAAATGGCGAGAAGTACTCACCGAAGAAAGGACTTGGGAAGATTGCCGGGAAATGCTTCAAGATGCACTGCAGAAAATGATAGTGGCATATCATCCACAGCATCGAGAAATCCCGATTGGATGACCGCTAATCAGTTGTGCAAACGCGCTGGATTGAAACCGAAATTCTGATATTGAAAGGATTGAATTTATGACAGAAAACGAAGATACAAATGTACAGAGAGACACCGAAGATCCCTATGCCCTTCGGAGCGAATATATCCAAGAACCTCCCGTCGGTTTTTGGAATACGCTTAAGTTTCTCGGACCGGGATTGATTCTGGTCGGTTCCGTGGTCGGATCGGGGGAGATTATTCTTACGACAACCCTCGGCGCGACGGTTGGTTTTGTGATGCTCTGGTGGATGCTACTCAGTTGCTGGGGCAAGAGCATTGTGCAGGCGGAGCTAGGGCGTTACGCTGTCTCATCGGGTAACACTGCTCTCGCTGCTTTCAACGACATCCCCGGTACGATTCCCTTTTTCCGCAGCAAAATATCTTGGTTTATTGTACTATGGTTCCTGCAACAGATTCCCGGTCTCATGGGCGGTGGTGGAATTTATGGGGGTGCAGGGCAGGCGATGAGCATGATGATGCCGTTTATGGATTCAAGATGGTGGACGATTATCATCGCCGCAGTAACTGCGAGTTTAATTCTGAGTGGCACCTATCGCTTCCTCGAAAAGCTGTTGACTTTTCTGGTAGTGACCTTCACCTTCATCACGTTAGCATGTGCAATTCTGCTACAATTCACAGAGTTTGCCATCACATGGTCGGATGTAGGGGCTGGGCTGAAATTTAATTTCCCCGCGTTTGCAATCGCAGCTGCGTTGGCGGCTTACGGCGGGACCGGCGTCAACGCCGGTGAGTCGATGGCCTACACCTACTGGTGCACCGAAAAAGGCTATGCTCGCTTCACCGGCCCGACCGATGACAGCGAAGGCTGGGTAAACCGGGCACGTGGTTGGATTCGCGTTATGCAGACCGATGTGGTATTGACGCTAATTGTCCTGACTTTTGCAACGATTCCTTTTTACATGTTGGGTGCTGGCGTCCTGAATCGCATGGGGCAGATGCCCGATGGGTTGGATACGCTCAGTACTCTGTCTAACATGTACACACAGACGTTAGGTCAATGGGCGTGGTGGCTGTTTATGGTTGGAGGCTTCTTTGTGCTTTTTTCAACGGTGGTTTCAGGGCTCGGCGGTGGTTCACGAATGATTGCTGACGTAATGGGTGTCATTGGCGTAATTGATTCCAATGACTACAAAGCGAGAGTCCGCGTCCGACAAATCTGGGCGGTGGCTGCACCAACTATTCAGTCATTGTGCTATTTCTTTATTAAGAATCCGGTCTGGATGCTCACTATCAGTGGCACGATTGGAGCGATGATGATGCCGCTTGTCGCAGGCAATACAATCTATTTGCGATATTTCCGTACCGACCGCCGCGTTGCGCCGGGCGGGAAGTCCGATGTTGTGCTTTGGATCTGCTTCCTTGCAATGATTGGGCTGGGATTCTATGCTATCTATCTTCAGTTTGCCCAAGCCTCGTAGGGAACGCAAATCTACGTTCCCTACTATAGAAAGGAGTAGATTTGATGCTCACCTCTGCAGAAAAACAATCTTATGATGAGAACGGTTTTATTCTGAAAAAAGCCCTTGCTTCGCCTGAAGATATGGAAAAAATCCGTGAAGATATCAAAGATATCCACAATCGCATGGCGGAACAACCGGTCGAGGGGGTTGGTCTTTCTTGGGAAGAATTTGATGACCCTCGCCTACCTCCACGCCTTAAGCAGCTGATGAACAGTGAGTTAATAAGCCCGACCCTGAACAAAATCTTGCGCTCAGATACAATGCTGGACATTATCGAACAGATGATTGGTCCCGACGTTTCACTATATCACAGCAAGCTGCTTCCCAAAGATGCCAAAGATGGCACAGCAATTCCGTGGCACCAGGATTATGCCTATTGGAATCGGGACGATAACCGTCCATTGATGGTGAACTGCCAGCTCGCAATTGATACCACAACGCGGGAGAATGGCTGCATCCAGTTTGTCCCCGGCAGCCATAAGTGGGGGTTGCAGACGCACCAACGGCGTCAACAGACATTTGGTGTATTCTTGCCGGGACACTATCACGAACGCGACGATGCTGTCCAAGTGGAGATGGAGCCGGGCGATGGTGTCTTTTTCAACGCACTAATTATTCACGGCTCTGCCGCTAACACCTCGGATCTGCCTCGACGGATGAACACCTTTGCGTATAATGTGACTGGTAACGGTTTAATGCAATGTCGGCAGGCGTTGCGCGGCAAACCACTGTGATGTGTACACCACAATGGCATAGGCTCCTGTTTTGATACGAAAGTAGGTATAATATGGCTTCTAAGAAAGCTATTAATTTCGACGAACTTCTGGATTCTAACGATTCTACAATTTACGATTTGGAAACCCATTCGCCCGGTCCTGAGGGCAGTCTGCCACTGACACCGGAGATGTTACTCAATTTGCCGAGTGGAGATGTCTTTGGCTGGAGCCATAATACAGGTATGGGCTGGGCTCCCGGTGAACTCAATCGGAGAGAGTTCCTCATCCTGAGCACACAGGGGGGTATCCGTGCACCTGACGGGAGTCCAATTGCGCTTGGTTATCACACCGGGCATTGGGAAGTTGGCTTGTTAATGGAGGCAGCCGCGGCCGAATTCAAAGCACTTGGTATGATCCCATTCGCTGGATTCTGCTCGGATCCGTGTGACGGACGTACGCAAGGCACCCCTGGTATGATGGACAGTCTCGCTTATCGTAACGACGCCGCAATGATCTTTCGACGCCTCATCCGGTCGTTGCCGACGCGCAAAGGGGTGATGATGGTTGCAACCTGTGACAAGGGACTGCCCGCGGCGATGATTGCAATTGCTGCGATGCGCGACCTGCCGTGTGTATTAGTCCCCGGCGGTGTGACGCTGCCTCCCACCGAAGGTGAAGACGCAGGCAAGATTCAGTCTATCGGTGCCCGTTTTGCACATGGGGAGATCTCCTTGCAGGATGCTTCTGACCTCGGCTGTAAAGCCTGTGCAAGCCCGGGGGGTGGCTGCCAGTTTCTTGGCACCGCCGGAACATCGCAAGTTGTTGCCGAGGGGCTAGGGATGACGCTACCGCATTCCGGGCTTGCGCCATCGGGCCAACCGATTTGGTCAGATATGGCAAAACGGTCTGCCCGCGCCTTGGTCAACCTCGACGCAAAGAGGCTCAAGATGAGCGATATTTTGACAGATGAAGCGGTGCGGAACGCGATGGTTGTCCATGCTGCCTGCGGAGGTTCAACTAACTTGCTTCTGCATATTCCTGCCATCGCACATGCGGCAAAACTTCGTCGTCCAGCTGTGGAGGATTGGATGGAGATTAATTGGCAAGTGCCTCGCCTCGTTGATGTTCTGCCCAATGGTCCTGTTGGTCATCCAACGGTTCAGGTCTTTCTAGCGGGTGGTGTTCCTGAAGTGATGCTGCATTTACGAGCATTAGGACTGTTGAATGAAGATGTTATCACCGCTTCAGGCGAAACCCTTGGGCAGAACCTCGACTGGTGGGAGAAGTCGGAGCGCCGTCAGCGGGTGCGAAATCTCTTGATGGATCGAGATGGAATCGATCCGGACGACGTGATTATGACCCCGGATGTTGCAAAGGCGCGTGGACTGACCAGCACGGTCACCTTTCCACGTGGGAATCTCGCGCCGGAGGGTTCTGTCATCAAAAGCACCGCGGTTGATCCCAGCGTTGTTGATGAGGACGGCGTCTACCGAATGACGGGACCGGCCCGTGTGTTTGTGCGCGAGCGCGACGCGATTCAGGCCCTCAAAAGTAATGACGACAATCAGATTAGGCAGGGGGAAGTAATGGTGCTTTGCTCCCGCGGTCCAATGGGATCCGGTATGGAAGAGGTTTACCAAATTACTGCCGCGCTCAAGCATCTTTCGTTCGGTAAACATGTCGCCCTAATTACCGATGCGCGATTCTCCGGCGTATCAACCGGCGCGTGCATCGGACACGTTGGGCCAGAAGCATTAGCAGGTGGACCTATCGGCAAGTTGATTGATGGCGATCAGATTCAAATTTGTATCGATCGGAATCGACTTGAAGGGAGCATTGATTTGGTCGGGCATGGAGACCAGAACTTCGGTGTTGAGGCAGGTACACAGGTCCTAGCAGAGAGGTCCGCACGTATGGACCTTTCCCCTGACGATTTGCTGCCGGACGATACGCGTCTATGGGCGGCACTCCAGAGCGTCGGTGGGGGGACATGGGGAGGTTGTGTCTACGATGTGGATGCAATTGTCGAAACACTTGAAGCCGGTATGAAATGTGGAACGTAAAACGTAAGAAGAACTCACATTTTAAAAAGAAAGGAGTCCGCATGGGTCATCTCGATTATTCGAGGTGAAGACTGCGGGTTTGTTATGATAGCACACACGAATCTCGTCGGTTGTTGTAAGGAAGAGCTGGACACGCCGGTGCTCCTAATTGATTTGCCAACGATGGAGCGCAACATTGACCGGATGGCGTCAACCATTATTCATGAAGCCGGGGTTAATTGGCGCCCCCATACAAAGGGAATGAAAAGTCCGGCACTCGCCCATAAACTCATAGATGCAGGTGCCCTCGGTGTCACCTGCGCCAAGTTGGGTGAAGCGGAAGTTATGGCTGCCGGCGGTGTGAAGGACATCCTAATCGCTAACCAAGTTGTTGGGCCGCAGAAGGTTGCCCGTCTAGTCAATTTACGGAAACATGCGGATGTCATGGTTGCTGTTGACTGTGAGGAGCATGTAGAAGCCATTGACCGTGCAGCCCGTGAAAAGGGAGTTCGTGTTCGCCTCGTCATTGAGATCAACACGGGTATGAACCGAGCCGGTGTAGATCCAGGAGAACCCGCTCTCGCCTTGGCTCGCAAGATTCACGGTAGGGAAGGGGTGCAACTTGCCGGTCTCTTTACTTGGGAATCAACTGCGCTTCGCATCCCAGATATAGAGGAGAAAAAGCGGATGATTGACGATGCCCTGACATCCGTCACGGACACCGCGCAGAAATGCCGGAACGAAGGGATGCCCATCGACATCATCAGTTGTGGTGGAACGGGAACTTACTGGATCAGTGCTTTCCAGCCGGGTATCACAGAAATTCAAGCGGGTGGCGGCATTTTTTGCGACGTTATCTATCGCAATCAGTTTGGCGTCGATCACCCGTACGCCCTTACAGTCCTCGCCACAGTTACAAGCCGTCCTGCCCCCACGCGGATTATCTGCGATGCCGGGAGAAAGACCATGAGTGAAGGTGCAGCGGATCCAGTTCCTGTCGGAATTTCGGGTGTAACATCAGTGGGGCTGTCGGCGGAGCATGGAAAGGTTGAACTCGCAGAACCGAGTGAAACGCCACGTGTCGGAGACAAAATTGAGTTTGTTATCGGCTACTCAGATGTTACCGTTGCATTACACGACGAAATCTATGGTATCCGCGAGGGCATCGTCGAGACGGTTTGGCCCCTTCTGGGACGTGGAAGACTGCAATAGGGGATCATGGGGATTCGGATTGAACGTTGGGAAAAACGAGGGAGTGAGTTTGTGAGAAGGCAAGGGAGCGTAGAAGCTGCAAGTGTGAAAGCGGCAAAGTGAGATAACGCATCCGCTAATCCACGCGAATCATAAAAAATTAGCGTAGATTCGTGAATGGATTCTCGTTCTCTCGTTTTCTCAGGCGTATCCATCAAGTGGAGCCTGTTCGCTGATTAACATAATGGGGTGTCCGTCAGCGACAATACGATAAGTGCGACTGAGGAACGGTTTTCCTTCTAAATGAAGGAGAACCGCCGGTAAATCTTTTGGGCGTTCGAGTCCCCACCACAGCAGATCGCGTCGGGTTTCTAAACCGCTGCGCTGTAATAATTGCCCCAAACCTTGACCTTTGAGCGTCAAGCCTTCTCTGATAATTTGTGGGATTCGATTCAGTACGATGATTGAGGTTGCGTAGGCATGGACAGTCGGCTGCTGGCCGTCCTTTTGCCCCGTTTGCAGCATCACGTGGCGGACAACTACTTCCGTTCCTTTTTTAGCGTCGAGCCAAACATGATCGGTGGGTAGGGTTTGCGTCTCTTGGTGGAGCAGCGCAACTTCAATCGGAGAGAATGTATAGGCTTCGATGAACTGGGTAACTGTTCCATCGATGATTAGCAGTGCCCGCTGAAACGGCGTCAATTGACTCAGATTAATTTCCTCTAAGTCCGATGGTTTTGCAAATTGGGCAACAAAGAGATTCTTCATCCGTTTCTTGGAAACATCGGTTGTCTCGGCCGTTTCGTTGGACATCATTATCTCAAATGCCTTTCCTTGATTTGTCCCCACAGCGTTAGCAGCTTTTCTTTTCCTTCGACACCCAGCCTGCCGGTATCAAATGCCTCCATGGCGGGTAGAATGGCTGGACCTAACCCTGCTGCGACTCCACCAACGGCATAGATTTCGTTGTTCACAACACCCGCCCCCAAAAACACTCTCGGAGTAGGCATATCTGTTTCCTTCAACCATGTATTGCTCACGGGATTATACCCTTCAACTGTGGCTAGCCCCGGCCCTTGCACAACAGCAGTGCCACCAATCGCGTAGATTTGCCCCCCAAGCACGTCGGCTGCTAGGGCAGTCCTTTTCGTCGGCATACCTGCTTTTGGCACCCAAGTTTCAGTTATGGGATCGTATTCCTCAACGGTTGCAAGCGTGGGGCCTTGTATGTTAGACACACCGCCAAGCAGGTAGATTTTCCCACCCATCGCCGCGGCAGACATCCCTGACCGAGGATTTGGCATCTCTGCTTTCTGCGTCCACTTGTCAGTCGCTGGATCGTACACTTCGACAGCCGATAGCACTGGGCCGAAGTTTGTTGCGATGCCCCCAATAGCATAGATTTTTCCGTTGACGACAGCAGTTGCGAAAAACACCCGTGCCGTTGGCATGTCTGCTTTCTGTGTCCACGTATTGGTTGCCGGATCGTACTCTTCTACGGTCGAAAGTGCAGGGGACTCATTGTTCCAGCCGCCAATGGCGTACACCTTCCTATTAACAACAGCGGTAGCAATTCCCGCGCGTGCCGTTGGCATGTCTGCTTTCTGTGTCCATGTGTCAGTCGCTGGGTCATAGGTGTCAACTCTCGCGATCGATTCAGCGAGCATACCGCCGATGACGAAAACCAGTTCGTCAGTTGCACTGACTGAGAAAAAGAGTCTTGGAAAAGGCATATCAGCTCTCCTTGACCACTCCCCCTCTTCCGCAAGGCTAATCAGAGAGGCAACTAGTAACCCATTTAGCGTGAATCCAAGTCCAAGCATCCGAAGCAAAAAGCGTTTCATGAGGAAACTCCTGTGTTTTCTATTCGTTGTTCGTCCCTCATTAACTGTTTAGCCCATCTTAAGAAATCGTGCAACGGAAACCGATTTTTTTGACAAGTAGGGGCGGGAAACCCCACCTCTACAATTTCTCTTCGGGTTTTGCATTTTTTTATAAGCCCCGTAGGTCGGGCTTCCAAGCCCGACTGCACTAATGAACCAATGGTTTTCACGTTTCACGTGCTTTGCGTTTTGCACTTTCTTTATTATATGAGCCAACCGTTTTACGGATTCCACCAATACGTCATTTTTCCGACAAGCGTTGATTCCGAGAGCCCAATCGTCCCGCTGTCCTCGTCATAAACTTGGTTAAACACAAAGTAGAAGTCGCTGCCTGGACGATAGATATAGTTGAGCAGGAAGTTGGTTGAAACTACAGCGTCTGCACTGTTCCACTGTGCGAACAGTTTTGCAAAGAGACGGGTAGAGAAGGAGTAGACAATCCGGCTTGCTAACACGTTTGCATTGAAAGATTCCGATGGGAGTTCGACCCGGTCAAATTGATACTGCGTTTCGACCACAAGCCGTCCATTCGGTTTGAAGTTGGCATCAATCTCGAACCCCCGTCTCGTTCCATCGAAGAACTCTCCAACATTCACCCCAAACTGTCCGGCGAACATCTTGCTTTCATCGGTTTCGACCATAACACGAAACCAATTAAATTCATACTCGTCAACGGGAATAATAATGTCCTCGTATATATCGAAGTCTTCTTCGAGATGCTCCGCTGTACGTCTGACTTGAAACGTAATTCGCTCACCGTTGTCGAGTTCAATCCGACTACCGAGTGCGAGATCAAGCGTTTCCAATTCATTTTCCTGAGTGAGAATATAATCGACCTCTGGTCCCACCTGAATTTCGCGAATCCCCAATTTACGCGGTCGAGGTGTGTACTGCATTTCACTATGGAATCGACGGCTCCCTTGGTGTCGGACATACCCAACTTCTGGGTTAAAGTTATCACCGATATCGGTGTAACCAGCTGACAGGTCAAAGTGGTCATCGCGCCAATTTGAACCGATATACCAGGCAGCCGCTTGTTCACCATCCTCCTCTGAATCCGCTGTCCGTGCCCACAGTCCGCGAATTTCCAGTTGGTCGGCTGGACGATACGAGAAATCAAGCCCACCGGCGCGATTGTAGTTCTCTGAATCCTGCTTGTTAATGGCAATTAGCCCGACACGAGAGCCGCTGAACAGGTCGCGCGTCATCCTTAGCACCGAGTAGTTGGTATGTGGTACATCGACAATGTCCTCGGGGTCGGTGATTGATTCATCGGTGTGAAATTCGTTGGTGAACACGTTGAGCAATCCGACGCCATAGGGTCCCATTTTTCCCGTAATCTTGCCCCCCCCAATGATTGGAATGGGGTGTTCTTCTTCGATGCCGATACGACGGCTGTAGAAAAGGAGCAGCGGCGGTGGGCGCCGAAAGCTAGGACGCGGAACGCCAAAATCGAAAAGGCCTGCTCCCTCTAAGAAGAAAGGACGCTTCTCGGGAAAGAACAGACTGAAGCGGGTGAGGTTAACCTGTTCCTCGTCGGCTTCAACCTGTGCAAAATCTGTGTTAAATGTCAAATCAGCGATGAGATTCGTAGTCAACCCGTACTTGAGGTCTAATCCAACCTCGAATTCTCCATCCGTCTTATCATCCTCTTCGATTCGACTCAAACCGGGTAAAACGTAAGGCAGAAACTCAATTTGTCTTTTCGGCTTAATCCCTTCTAATCCTACCAGACTACCCATGTAGGCGGTACGGTATTTCGCACGTCCACCATACGATGAGGGGACCGGTGCCCATGTCCCTTCCTCATTGGTTCGGCGGATGCCGCGCGACAAATTCAGTCCCCACGTCATCTGATCGCTTTCCTTAAAACGGAGTTGACCGAAGGGGATAGAAATTTCTGAGGTCCAACGATCAGAATGAATTTGGCTTTGACAATCCACCACCGCGTCCCAATCTCGGTTGAAGCTATCTCCGCTGTTGGTTACTGCGGTATCCTGTACCGCTCCCAACGCATTAACACGGAACGCAACGCCGCTTCGTTTATCGTTATAGCTGTCAAGAATAAGAAAAACATAGTCGTTTTCATGCAACTCACGCGCATCGCGTCGCATGTCGTTGGCGACTAGCTTGGAAACATCTGAATCAAAACAGGTAAAGCCGAAGTAGATATTCTCTTGATCGTAGAGAATACGGACTTCGGTCGGTAGGGTCATTGGTTCACCCGCATCCGGTTCAACCTGACTAAATTGACTAACAGATTTGGCTTCATCCCAGTCGGGCTCATTGAAATCACCGTCAATTTCGATACTGCTAAAAGTCCGGTATGCCTCCACTTGATATTCACTGGCGTTTGGGGATGCACCGACCATGAAGGGGGGTAAAATGAGCAAATATGCAACTAAGCAAATGAACAAATAGATTTTGTAAAGTTCTTCCCCTTGAAACGGGGAACATCTCTGTGACTGATAATCCATACACATCCTTCCTTTCATTTTTAAACACCTCATGAGGTGCTGCCAATTGACATACTCTCCACCCTAAAGGCAGAAGATTCTTCTGTTCTTCCAGAGAATATTCTCTGCTCTAGCAGAACAACATCGGATTTCTAAACGAATCCCAACGGGCGGTGCCATGGCCATCCCTACAGGGGTGCCGAGACATCCCTGATACTTTTTACGAATGTTGAATGCGTCAACGCTGTCTCTGTGGTATGCAAAACCACAGCGGCAGCATTGATTTCAGGGAATGCAGGTTGTGTGGGAATCTTCAATACACCGGTCCTGACACACTTCAACACTAAACTCCTTTCTGGCTTTCAATGTATTGTTTCAAGGCTTTTAAGGTCACATCCCCTGTGGAGGTAACAAACTTTGAGCGTGTCCAGAGTTGGGGGAGACGCTTCCGAAATACGAGGAACTCTTCACGGAGTGTTTTAGAGATGACCCCTTTGATTTTACCAAATGGCGGTTCCCATGGCTTGCGTGGGGGGATGCTCGCCAGAAGATGAATGAGTTCAGGCATACATTCAATAGCACGGACAATATATCCATGATGCGCTTAATTCTCTGCGACAATCACTTGGATGCGGTCTTGCATCTCCGGTGAAAGTACAGAACGGCGGAATACTCTTGCTCTATGGAAGCTTCTGAGTGTTGAAAAATTAAGTAAGAAATGGGAATGATAGTTCGGTCGAGAGGCTATTCTCCTTGCAAGCGTTGGATTAAAATCTCCCGTGTCACTGGTTGGTCAAGAGACATCAGGTAGATTTGGAGGGTGCCGCTCCGGTCAGAGACAAATACGAGCTTTTTCCCATTCGGCGAAAAGGCGGGCTGCATTGAAACACCAATGCCGCTGGTAATGCGTCGCTCATTCGTTCCATCTATATCCATCAGATAGATCTCAATGTCATCCATCCGCCCTGAGACGAAGGCAATGGTTTTCCCGTCCGGTGCAATCACCGGACTGTAGCAGTCGTAGGGATTGGGATTCAGATGTTTTTCGTCGCTGCCATCAACGTTGATGGTGTAGATCTGGTGGAGCGGTTTACTAAGACCGGGGGCGGTGCGGCGAGGGCCTGTACCTTCGGGTCCCGCAGACACAAACGCGAGCCGTCTCCCATCGGGGAAAAAAGTTGGGCTGCCCTCATCAGCCTCACTGTCAGTGATGCGTGTGGGCACGATTATTTTTGCCTCCATATCTTCCAGATTGATGTCGTTCAGATCTAGGGTGTATAGGTCTAAGGTTCTATCCCTGCTTGCCTCATAGACCACGCGCTTCCAATCTGGCGATAAACAGGGCACGCGGACCCCCAATCCAAGTGGCAAAAGTTCCTGTGTTACCTTGCTATCAAGGTGAGTCGCATAAATGCCAGTGTAGACCGGCGTTGTTCCATCGCTCTGTAAGACAATCTGGACTTCGCCAGCACTTTTCGGTTCACGGCTATGTACTATATACCGTGAATCGCCCAGAAATCGCGGCGTATCTTCATTAAAATCTGGTGTGAACGTAACCTGTTGGAGGTTACTTCCCTTCACATCCATCAGATAGATTTCACTGTTACCCGAACGGGATGATGCAAGGGCAATCCGTGTACTATCGGGGGAGAAGTTTGGCGAGTAGTTTTCCGGATTTCCCTTTGTAATCTGAACCACTTGGTAAGCATCGGTGACAAGCCCCGCGACCTGTTGTATCATCGCACTATCTGATGTGGAATGAACGATTGCCCGCAATTGATTGATCCCTTCCTGGCGCACCCCCAATCTCAGATAAATCTTCGCTAGCCGGAGCCGCGCCAGCGCACGGTCTTCGGGTTGGGCAACGTACAATCGAATTGCAGCTTTCAACTGGTGAATCGCGCGATCGTAGTTTTCCAGTGCCTCATGTGCTTGGCCCATCAGGAGTCGCGCTTTCGGATTTCGATCATCCGCTGAGATAATCTGTGCTAGCAAGGCAACCGCTTCATCATACCTGCCTGAATGAATTAGCCCCTCGCTCTGTCGAAGGGATTCGTCTATCCCATCGCAACCGATGGCGAATAGGAGGAGTAGAAAAGTGCGACATAATGCGTGAAACGTGATGCGTGATGCGTAACGCGTAAGATGTGAAATCGTCTGCTTTCCCTCCTTCCGCCGGCCTCCGATTTCAAATTCGTGGAAGAACTCCCAAAATGGGATATATAGACAGTTGAAATAGGATAAATTTAACCCAAGTGCCCAAGAATGCCTTTTTGACGCATTTGTGCTGAATTCGTTTATTCGTGTCTGAGTGCTTCAATCGGGGATAACTTTGCTGCCTTCCACGCCGGATACGCGCCGAAAAAGATGCCAATCCACGCTGCAACGAAAAATGCTACCGCCGTGTACATCGGCGAAATAATTGTCCGCCATCCCCAGAGCGATGGCACCATTTTCGACCCGAATATCCCAACGCCAATCCCAATCAGGCCACCGAGGATCGACAGTGTCATCGATTCGATCAGAAACTGGATTAGAATATCGTGACGTTTGGCACCGACTGCCTTCCGCAGACCGATTTCCCTCGTGCGTTCTGTCACTGAGACCAACATGATATTCATAATCCCAATTCCGCCGACGATCAGGGACACAATTGCAATGCCCATAATCATGTAGGTGAATGTCTGCCCCGATTCTTCCAAGGTCTCAAGAAATTCCGCTTGATTCCGCACGTTAAAATCGAGCTCCTTGTTGACGGGGAGTTTGTGCTGTTTCCGCAAGAGATTCTCGATTTCGGCTTGGGCAGGCTCCATCGCCTCGCTGCTTATTGCCTGCGCGCTGATACTTGATAGGTGATCCCTGCCAAAAACCCGTTTCATTGCCGTTGACACCGGAATGAAAATCTGGTCATCCGGATTTCGCCAACCGGTTGCCCCTTTCTCCTTCATCAGACCAAGCACCCGAAAGTTAAGCCCCCGAATCTTGACAGTCTTGCCGATCGGATCTTCCCGCTCATCGAACAGTTCATCAACGACTGTCTTTCCCAACGTACACACCCGACGCCGAGAACGGACATCGCTCTCAGTAAAAAACGCACCTCTTTCAACCGGGAAGTTCGCTGTAATCTGATACTCCGGTGTTGTGCCGACAACTGTAGTGTTGTGGTTCTTGTTTCCATGCTTGACCTGAGTGCGTGAAGATACTTCGGGTGAGACCAAGAGAATATTCTTTGCCCGTTCCCTCAACACCATGGCGTCTTCGTACTTCAGACTCTGACGGTCCTGCCCCGAACTCCGTCCACGAAAACGACTCTGGCCCGGGCGGACCGCTAGGATGTTCGCTCCGAGCGTCTGGATGCGCTCCGTGATGTCCGCTTTTGCCCCTTCGCCGATTGAGGTTGTGGTCATAATCGCTCCCACGCCGATAATCACGCCAAGCATCGTCAGTGCCGATCGAAGTTTATTTGCTAATAAACCGCGTAACGCGTTCGCTAAACTTTCGAGTATTCCCATCTAAAAGGTACCTCCCTTGTTTATCAGCGCCCACCTCTGCCACCACCGGCACCCCGCTGCATCCGTCTCATTGTAGAGGCCGGATTTCCCATCATACGTCTGAATCGTTCCATGTCCCCGCCGCCTCTCCGCTCGAAACCGCCCACGGCGACGACCTGCCCCTCATCTAAGCCAGAGATGATTTCTGTTCTGTCGAAACTACTCACGCCTGCCTCAATCGGTTGCGGCCGCCTCGGCTGACCGTCTTCGCCAACGACGCGGACCATTTTTCGGCTCCCGAAAGATAGAATTGCTTCATTTGGGAGAACCAATATATTCCGCTTGCTCGTGGCGGCAATCTCAACGGTCGCATTCATCCCCGGCTTCAAGAACGGTGTATCCGTATCTTCTGACGGGCTCTCCTCACGATTCCAATCTCCCCCACCTTGATTGCCGAAGAAATTGTCAGCCATCGCCATCCACGGATCGGGTGTTTCTGTGGGCTCGACAGCCGCTGAATTTTCGTCAGAAGTTTCGGTGTTCTCTGAGGGTGCTGCTTCTTCCTGTCGCTGTTGACGCATCTGGCGAAAGCGTTCTCGCTGCCCCGGTGTGAATTCGCTCTCGCCTTCACCTTGGCGAAATCCGCTACCTCTCCCCCAACGTCCCCTTGGACGCGTATTGGTAATCTCAGTGATGACTTTGAATGTTGTTACGTTTTGAACCACCTGCCCTTGCGGTGCAATGCGAAGCACCTGTCCTTGCAGCGGCTGATCCGGATAGGCTTCGACAGTGATGGTCACCAGTTGACCAACCTTCACCTTGCCGATATCGGTTTCATCGACCTCCGTTGCCACATACACCTTTTCGAGGTCCGCCATTGTTACCAACACTTGACCTTCGGACGAAACAGAGCCGCCCCTACCACCCCCACTAAAGCTGGAGACGATTACCTGTCCTTCCTCCACCTTTTTTTCGAGAATCGTGCCGGAGATGGGGGCGCGAATAACCGTATCGTCATAACTTTCTTGTGCGAGCCGCAAGGCACTCTCACTGCGCATGCGTTGTGCCGTGGAACTTTCAAGTTCTTTTTTCTTGAGATCGATTTGCTTTTGGTTGGCAAGTGCTAATTCCAAAGCGTCCTTGGCTTGTGTGACACGATGTTCCTGAATCTTTATCTCCATCTCACGATACTTCTGTTTCTCAATCTGTTCGTTTGCCGCATCAATGGCGAACTTTGCTTTCGTAATCTCAGCCTGCGAGAGCTCTAACTCCGCTGGACTTGCCGGTTGTTTAACCAGTTCAAATTGCTGCAAAGCCGAGTCATATTGTGCTTGCGCCGAGTCCCGTTGCGTCGCGGCGGTGTCGAGGTCCGATTTTGAGATATACTGCTTCTCGAAAAGTTGCTGTTTTCGATTATACTCCTTTTTGGCAAGGTCAAGGTTGGCTTTTGCTTGGTTCACGCTCGCCTTTGCACGCTCCTTTTCCTCCGTCCGCACCGTCTCAGATGTCAGGAGCTTGTATCGCAACTGCGCCATACTGTAGCCATTTTTCGCATCAGATAGCTGGCGTTGATTGGCTATTTCTTCTATCCGTATCTGTTCTTTAAGTTGTTCCAACTGTTTTTCTGACTCAGCCAACTTTTCTTCGGCTTGCTGAATCTGAATCGCGGTTTGTTCCCTTTGCAGTTCAATATTAATCTTCGATTGGTCGAGGCGTGCTTCGGCGGCACTAAGGTCCGCTCTTGCCTGCTCCAGATCTGCTGAAACATAGGTGGTTTCGATACGCGCGATTACAGCGTCTTGTTCGACGTAATCCCCTTCTTCAACGAGAAGTTCTAAAATTTTACCACTAGCTTTGGAACTCACCTGGACAATGTTAAGCGGCTCAATGGTCCCGGTGGCATCAATGGTCACCTCAATATTGCCCCGCTCAACCGTAGCGGTTTTGATTTCAGGCATATTGCTGGCTTCCTCCTTGGTTGCCTTAGCAAACTGCCCCCACAGCAGTAAACCGCCGGATACAAGGACCACGACGGCAATCACTATGACAAGGATCCATTTCTTCTCCATCGATTATCCTCCTTCATTGGCGAGACAAAGAACAAGGGGAGAATGGACGAACCCATTTCTCCCCTGTTTTTATGTTGCGATTTAGCGGCCTCTGCCGCCCCCTCCTCTGCCCCCACTTCGATTCATCATCCGCTTCTCTTGGAATGCGTCAAGTTGGGTTATCTGCTCTTCGGTCAGAACTGACTTCAAATCTGTTTGGAACCCATCGCGAATTTCCATCATGGCTTCACGTGCTCCTCCGGCATCGCCGGATTTGCTGGCTTCTTTGAAGGCTTTCTCAAGATTATCACGATGTTTCTGATAAACTGGACGGGCTTTGATGAGTGTGTCATCATCGACCTTGACGGCAAATGTGAGGTCAGTCCATGAATTGTCAATAATTGAGGTAGGACTGAATCCACGCATCCCACCGAAACCGCCGCGCCTTTCACCGCCGGCTCTATCGCGCATCCCGCCGCGGTCTGGACGTTGGGCTTGGGTAATTTGATTTGTGAGGAAAACGGTAACTGCTGCCATTGCGAGAATGGCGGTTAGTACGAACCATCTGCGTTTCATGGTAAAATCTCCTTCTTTCTTACTAAGATGAATGGTTAGAATAGTGCCGAACCACGGATTTATTATCAATAATTATGTAGGTTTCGGCTGCTAATTTGTGTCTCTGCCCCTTTGGGCAGATGAGTTTGTATTAAGTTCGCAGTTTTTTTAAGAAAAGTGAATTGGGGTGCCATCAACCCAGTCCGGCATTGTATTTAGGGGTCATCAGGTCGGTGAAGCGTACTATGGATAATTTTCTTTCACTGTCGGTAACGATTAGCGTTGATTGCGTGTCAGCATACCAGTCCCGGTCGTTGGTCCACGGAAGGACACTTCGTTCAGCCTGTATTTCGTGTACGGCACAATGCTTTGTGTACATCACACCCTGATATGTTTCCCCGAACACTGGTACGGTGTTGCCGAAGTCGAGTTCAAAACTGGCGTTGGGTGCATATATGGAAGGGCCTCACGTTTGGAACGGCAGCGTTTGTGTATATCGCCGCCACTCGTTCACCTCATTTTCAACCCGCAGCGAGTTTATCTTCTGCAGCCGATTCGGTTACTGTGAATGTGAGTTCATCATCCTTCGCATCAACGATCAGATGGTCCCCGGCACGCACCTCGTTCTGGATAACCTGCAACGCCAACGGGTCTATGATTCGCCGCTGAATCACCCGTTTGAGGGGGCGCGCGCCGTAAGCGGGGTCGTAGCCTTCCCGGATGAGGAGATCTGCTGCCGCCGCTGTCATCTCGATTGAGATATCTCGTTTGGCGAGCAACTGACGAACGTTGTCAAGCTGAATCTCTGCAATGTGACGAATATGTTCGCTTTCCAGACGATGGAAGAATACCACTTCGTCAATTCGGTTTAGGAACTCCGGTCGGAAATGCTCACGAAGTGCTAAGGTTACCCGCTCGCGCATCAACTGGTCATCTGCGATGTTCAGAATCGAGTCGCTGCCGACGTTACTGGTCATGATGATGACCGTGTTACGGAAATCAACGGTACGTCCTTGACCATCGGTGAGCCGGCCATCGTCGAGCACCTGTAGAAATACGTTGAACACTTCCGGGTGCGCCTTCTCGATTTCATCGAATAGCACGACACTGTAGGGGCGGCGTCGGATGGCTTCGGTTAATTGACCGCCTTCATCGTACCCCACATAGCCCGGTGGTGCGCCGATTAAGCGTGCCACAGTATGTTGTTCCTGATACTCGCTCATGTCAATCCGCACCATGTTCTGTTCGTCATCGAACAGAAATTCTGCCAACGCACGGGCAAGTTCAGTTTTTCCCACGCCTGTTGGCCCTAAGAAGATAAACGAGCCAATCGGACGATTCGGGTCCTGCAAGCCTGAACGACTTCGCCGCACGGCCCGTGCTACCGCTTCGACAGCGGTATCCTGTCCAACGATTCGGTTATGAAGCCGTTTCTCCATTTGGACCAGTTTTTCAATTTCACCTTCCAGTAGTTTGCTCGCCGGAATCCCCGTCCACTTACTGATAATGGCGGCGATGTCTTCAGGGTCCACCTCTTCTTTCAGCAATGCGCCATCACCCTGAAGTTGAACGAGTGCCCCTTCGGCGTCAGCAAGGTCGCTCTCTAGTTGACGGAGATGACCGTAGCGGAGTTCGGCGGCTCGCTGTAAATCGGTCTGACGTTCCGCTTCCTCAATTTGCTGGTTGGCTTGGTCAATCTGCTCACGGATGCCGCGGACCTTCTCGATTGCATTCGTCTCAGCTTGCCAGCGGACGGACAGCTGCGTGCTTTTCTCTTCGAGGTTGGCGAGTTGTTGTTCAATTTTTTTCAACCGTTCTTTGCTCCCGACGTCCTTCTCCTTTCTCAAGGCTTCCCGCTCGATCTGCAGTTGCATGGCCTCTCGATCAACTGTGTCTAACTCGACCGGCTTGCTATCAATTTCGGTGCGGAGTCGGCTTGCCGCTTCATCTACAAGATCAATTGCCTTGTCCGGTAGAAAACGATCGGTGATATAGCGATGGCTCAACGTCGCAGCGGAAATTGCTGCACTATCGGTGATACGGACGCCGTGATGCACTTCATATCGCTCTTTGAGGCCTCGCAGGATGCTGATGGTGTCCTCAACGGAAGGTTCATTGACATAGACCGGCTGGAAGCGGCGTTCGAGTGCAGCATCTTTTTCAATATGCTTGCGGTATTCGTCGAGCGTGGTTGCACCGATAGCGTGGAGTTCACCGCGCGCTAGCATCGGCTTGAACATGTTGGACGCGTCCATTGCCCCTTCGGCTGCTCCTGCGCCGACGAGGGTGTGCATCTCGTCGATAAAGAGGAGAATTTGTCCTTCAGCACTTTGGATCTCTTGCAGCACTGCCTTCAGGCGTTCCTCAAACTCGCCACGATATTTTGCGCCGGCGACCAACGCGCCAAGATCAAGCGCGACAAGCCTTTTTTCTTTCAACCCAAGCGGTACATCGCCCCGCACGATTCGTTGTGCAAGCCCTTCAACAATAGCAGTTTTACCCACACCCGGCTCGCCGATGAGTACCGGGTTGTTTTTCGTGCGCCGGTTCAGAATCTGGATTGTGCGGCGAATCTCTTCGTCCCGACCAATCACTGGATCGAGTTTCCCTTTACGGGCTTCCTGAGTGAGGTCGCGCCCATACTTGACCAATGCCTCGTATTGGTCTTCGGGTGTCGGGCTGCTGACCCGTTGGGAGCCGCGAATGCCCATCAAGGCCTCCATGATGCTCTTTTCGTTCACGCCGAAGAATGCTAGCAATTCGCGAACTGTAGCCGCTTTCGCCTGCACCATCGCCAGCAAGATATGCTCGGTGGAGGTATAGTCGTCCTTCATCTTATCGACAATTACTTCTGCTGCGTTGAGAACGCTCGCTAGGTCCCGGTCCATTCCAACTTGAACCGATGCACCTGTGGCGCGTGGCATACGATCTAGCGTCTCATCAATATGCTGTTGTAGTGAATCGGTATCCACACCAATCCGTTTGAGAACAGATGGCACGACACCACCTTCTTGCTCCACTAGCACTTTGAGCAGATGTTCCGGTTTGACCGCCGGATGATTGTACTTCTGTGCCAAATTCTGTGCTTCTAGGAGTGCCTCTTGGCCCTTTTGTGTAAATTTATCGATACGCATGATTTTTTCTCCTGATATGTATTGCATGAAATATAAATCACAGTTAAGTTAGCAAATGACATGCCAAAACAATTCTTTTCACTCCGATTCCGCTGCAAATGCACACCAGGTGTCATTGAGCAAATTTTTGGTCAATGTAACGACCATAAAGCACGAAAGTTTTGCCCATCTTCTATATGTCAAATTGACATGTAGATCATTTATCTTTTGTCAAGATAACACTCTTTAATCCCGGAGGTCTACCGGGGATTCCCGTGTTATAGCCTAAGTTGCCAATTGGTGAAGATATCTTTTCCACATTGTTCAAGAGTTCAGTGGTTCATTCACGTTTCAGGCATCATGTTTTACTCTCGGTCTCCGACGGACGATCATATCAACAGTTGCGAACTAGCACCATGAGGTTAGACTTCAAATAACCGCATGTGCTCTTCAAACGTCTCTGGACGACGGATTTGGATTAAACGATCGTTATCAACAAGGTATTCCGGTGGACGCATCTTGAGGTTATAGTTTGAACTCATTGCGTAGCAGTACGCCCCGGCATCGTGGACGACAAGCCCGGTGCCCTCGTGAGGTGTTGGCAGTGCCCGATCTTTGCCGAGAAAATCCGCCGATTCACAGACAGGTCCCACAACGTCATAGGTAACGGCTGGGCCATCAATGGGTTCAATAAAGTCGATATGCTGATAGGCATCGTATAGACTCGGGCGGATGAGTTCCGCCATGCTTCCGTCAATGACGATGAAATGCTTGTTGCCGTTGGTTTTTACGCCGGTGACCCGATTGACAAACACCGCGGAATTTCCAATAATCGACCGTCCCGGCTCAATAATCAATCCGATGTCATCGGTCAACACGTCCCTGATTGAATTGATTAGATGGGAAGGGGTTGGTATTGATTCGCCCGTTTTTTCATAGTCAATACCCAACCCACCGCCGATATTCAGATATTTCAGATCGAATCCTGCCTCTCGAATCTTTTCAATAAACTCCATCATCAAGACGGTTGCATCGCGGAAGATTCGTACCTTCTTGATTGTTGATCCAAGATGGCAGTGAACACCAACGAGGTTAAGAAGCGGTTCAGCTTTAATCTGGTCAAGGAACCAGTGCAGCTGTTCATTGCGGATGCCAAATTTAGAGTTCTTAATTCCCGTTGAGACGTAGGCGTGGACTTCGGGATCAACATTGGGGTTAATCCGGATAAGGACATCAGCAACTGTGTCTATTTCTCTGGCAGCTTCTCGGATGTGCTCCAGATCAAATTCGCTGTCGATATTGATCATCACTCCGTGCTCCGCTGCGAGGATTAACTCAGAGATTGTTTTGCCGTTCCCATTCAACACGGTACGTCTTGGATCGAATCCCGCCGCCAGCGCAATCCGAAGCTCATTCCCACTCACTAGCACCGCACCACTTCCCAGCTCACGTAAATGTTTGAGAATCGTCAGGTTGTTATTTGCTTTAATTGCGTAACCGATAATTGACTCGATGCCTTCAAGCGCAGTTTCATAAGCTTTATAGTTTTCTGTTATTTGCGAGAGACTATAGAGGTAAAACGGGCTCTCCGGAATCCGGTCTTGAATGGCTTTAATCTTTAATTTTTCGCAATAAAGGTAACCATCTTTGAAGTGAAAGTTCATCTTTTTCGCTTGCTCCCTTTCTTTGTATACATGAAATGTAAAAAATTAAGTGGCATCAAATTCGCTTGGAAAAATAGACTTATGTTTGTTATGAGCAATTCAGTCATATCTCGGTAACGCCTCAAAGTGACTAAGATGAAGGTTAATACTTAAATTTGATTTTGGCGCATATAAAAAGAGGGTCCAAAATACGCAGAGCTTCCGAGTTTTGCCGAAAAAACTCGGAGGCTGTTGCACGATTTCTTAACATGAGCGTTAATTTTAAGTATTACAATCCAAATTGCTATTTGAATATCCATCGAGTTGTTGTTAAAATTAAGTAAGTTAATCAACCCTCCGCCCCAGCGGGGCGATATGTCTATAGAAGGTAATACGTCCAATTCCCTTACTCCAATTGCTTTGAATCCCGATCTTATCGGGAAGGAGTGCTATGTGTATAGCACTCGGTTGGTGCGCGATAAATCAATAAACTGCTCGTGGCTCAGCAAACTTTTGGCTTGGACTCGTGGAGTAGGCTTCCCAGCTTGCCATAGAGAATTGGAAAGAGGTCGGGCTAGGAGGTCCGATTCTTACCCGATCCAATACCGGCAGGTAGCCTGTCGGTCAAGGTTCATATACGACACCCAAATGTCAGCAGAACCTAGCAACTTGAATTATTACAGGCTCCGCTTTTCAAGTTGCCAACTCAAAACGCCGAAGAGTACCACAGATAGAATTGCGTGATAAAGTACCATCCACACCCAAATAGGTGCGATGCCGAGGGCAATGTAGATGTCAGGTTTTACAATAGCGATTAACACACACAAGGGGCTCAATACCCTTAGCAGTTCTAGTAAAGTTGTTGGAATATCCACCAACGGTGTCAATGCAGGAGCAATAAGTGGCGTAAAAGTCAGTAGCAGCACAACGGCGTAACTCCGCTCCTTCGCATGATTTAGATGCCCCAATAAAATAAAATATGCTCCAATTAAAAAAAAGGTTATAAATCCGACAATAAATACCAGTCCGCACTGAAGTAGTTGACGTATCTCCAATCCGCCCGTATAAACCGAAATCCCAAAGAGTGGAATCGTCAAACCAATACACCACAGTAGTGCCAAAACCGCTCCCATCAGCTTACCAAAAAGCAACTTTCGATGACCGATGGGTGTGAGAGTAAATAGATCCCAATTCGATCTGTGTCGTTCAATCTGAAATGACTCAATGGCCTGCAGTGGGACGACCAAGCCAAGTAACAGACAAAAAAAGAGCGGTATTAGGAGGGAATAAATGCTTTCACCGACTAGAATTTGTGGTCGTCCACGGCTTAACGCGAATTGCTCAAATGCTGTGGCAAACAGGACGAAAGCAAGAATAAATAAAATGATAAGCTGGGTGCGGCGATACTTGGGTTGGTAGGCGTAACAACGCAGCTCTTTAAGGATTAAGGCAATCATGTCTTTATTATGGTATGTTTCATGGAACCTTGAAGGTACTGTATCCTCGTCACAGTTTAGCTATAACAATTATAACTGATTCGGATTCCATGAGCAAGGTTAAGCTGTCAAGTCATCCAAAAATGCTTGAACATTGCGAGTGGATGTGTTAATCTATTGACATCTTGTTGCCTTGATGCAATTTGTTCTCACAACGATTACGCCCAAACATTTATAGGAGATTAAGTCAGATGAAAAAGTGTGTTTCGCGTACACTACAGATGTTATTAGCGATGCTTGTTCTCATTATGGTTTCACTCAACCCACTTCACGCGAGTTACAATGGTGAATGCTGGGTCGTCAGCGGGGGGGATACCATTTATAAGTTCTATCCGGATGGCAGTCGTGATCAAAGTGGTATTTCTTTTCCTGTGGCTGTCAGCCAAACGAACGCGGCAGTGGTGGATCCGAAAAGTGGCGTTGTATGGATTGCTGTTTCCGCTGCGGGGGCGGTCTTCAGATATAACCCTGCAAGCCCAGATCCCAACCAAGCATTCATTCAACTTCCACCAATTACACAGCCGCATGCTGTCTCAGTCAACCCGACTGATGGGACCGTCTGGGTCGGTGGGAATAATACAGTTCAGAAATTTTCAGCCGATGGCAGTCAGGTCCTTGCGACAGTCACTGGCGTTCACGAGCCAGAAGTTGCGGTCAATAGCACCGACGGTAGTTGCTGGGTCACAGACTCTCGCGGAACGATTGCTCGGTATAGTGCGGGGGGCACAGTGGCTGCGACCTCCCCGGTAAAACTGAAAGAGCCCAAGTATGTCGCTGTCAATTCCCAATCTGGCAATGCGTGGGTGACAGACCCACACGCCAATGTTATTGTAAAATTGAGTCCAAGCGGTCAGGAAATGCTCAGAATTGCCGACATTAAGCTGCCAAGCTCTCCGAGTGTCAACCAGAAAAATGGCAATCTTTGGGTCGTTGCGAGCTCCAATACTCTCGTTAAATTATCTGCGGCTGGTCAAAAGCTGGTAGAAGTTCCTGAGGCAGGGATTGCAATCCTCTCAATTGGCGTAAGTTCCCAGGATGGAAGCATTTGGGTTGCCGACCAACAGATTGGGATGCCACCATTGGAAGGAATGGTTACCAAATTTTCGGCAGAAGGGCAGGCATTGGTTCAAAGTCCAATACCACAACCCTCTTTTGTTTCTGTTGGAAATTGGGCGGGACAATAACACATGTACGGCTAGAACTGCCCATTTACCTGCTTCATCTTTAATCCGCGATTGTTAATTCTCTCAACTTTTTTAACCAATCTGAGCTTAACAGATAAAGAAGGGGGTCGTATGTATAGATTTCGTTTCCTTTTCGCTCTGATACCCTTCCTCATCCCATTTCACGCACAGGCACAACAAATACCACTACCGGACTTTGAGATAGATAGCACAAGTTTTGTGTTTTCCAACCCTACTCCGCTTGAGGGAGAGGAAATCACAGTTTACATCATCGTTAAAAACGTGGGACAGGTTGCTCCGACGATGAATGAGGATTTGGTGGTCAATCTTTACGAAGGCGAACCGGGGACAACCCCGCTGCAGATTATGTGCAGAGATGTGATTTTGGGGTTGGGGGTCGGTCAATTAAAAAGGGTCAAAACACAGTGGCGACCACCGCCTGGGAAAACGGCAGTGTATGCTGTCGTCAACCCGGCTGGGGACGACAAAGAGATTCAGGAAGCCAATCGCAGCAATAACATTGCTCACACCTCAATTACTGCAACGCGGCGTACGTTTCCCAAGGCAACCCCTGAGCAGATCCAAAACGCAATTCAAAGAGGGGTAGCGTGGATAAGAGCCCAGCAGGGAAAACATAACCGCACCTGTTTGCAGTGTGGTTCCGAAAACCAGCTTATCTCAATCTGCGTCATCTGCGGCGCAACCCTTAAAGGGCTGTCTGAAGATCTTTTGCCCGGTCCAGCATGGGATCTGGGGGAAGATAGCAAGCAAGAAACTGCGCTTGCATTGCTCGCTTTAATGTCGGCGGGGGTTCCTGCATCAGATCCGGCGATGCAACAGGGGTTGGATTTTCTCATGCAGCAGGATTGGAATACCTTTGATGTCTACGTTCACTCTATCGTTTTGCCAACACTCGTCGCTACCAACCTGCCGGAATATCGCAAACGCGCTCAGTTTTCGGTGAATCAGCTCGTTAAAAGTCAATTACCATTTGGCGGTGAGGAGTTTTCAGATCCAAGAGATTTTGGCGGTTGGGGCTACGGTGCGACAGCCGATGGAGCGCACTTTAACTGGGTGGTCTATGCCCTTTACGCTGCAAAACAGTGGGGACTCGAAGTTCCCTCAGAGACTTGGAAACGCGCCGAGGAGTGGATTCGTAGCAATCAGACAGAAACCGGCGGCTGGCTGTATAATCGGGTGGAGCACGGTTCGCCTTGGGCGGAAGGTGTCTACGGTAGCATGACAGCAACGGGACTTTGGACGCTCCGCGCATTTGGCGTTCCTGTTGAGGACCCACAAGTACAGAAGGGGTTGCAGTGGATCCAGAAACACTGGTCGCTCACCCGAAATCCCGGCGCAAATTCTTGGCATCACTACTATTTTGTGACATTACAACGCTTCTGCGATATCCCCCCGAAACTAGATAGGCTTGTCGGACATGATTGGTATCAGGACATAGCTAGTATGTTCGTTGCTGAGCAGCAACCCGATGGACGCTGGATCGATCACGAGGACTATTTCCCAACAACCTGCTTTGCGCTGATGTTTCTGACACGTTCGTTGCCGAAGCCGATACAACCAGACCTCGGTGCGGTAAACCGTAGCCTTCGTTACTCCCCACCTTCGCCGCGCGTCGGCGACCCTGTGCGAATCAGTGTCACACTGACAAATACCGGTGCGCCAATTGAGTCAACGGTTCCGGTGGATTTTTACGATGGTGCTCCGGCGCGGGGTGGAAAAAAGATTGATTCTCAAGAGGTACTCTTTAACAAGAACCTCGACGAAACGACTACTGCGATTAACTGGATCCCAAGTGAGGACGGGGATCATACACTCTATGCCATTGTTGACCCAAATGAGGATATTGCGGACCTGGACCGTGGTAACAATATCACATCGCAGCAATTAACCATCCGTCCGGAGTCCGCGGAGGCAATTGACCCAACCGCCGCTATCCGCGACATCGGCGAGGGTATCTACCAATTGGGGACTGTCACGGTTGATGTAAATAAACATGAAGTGGTCATGAACGGTGAAGTCAATCTTATCAGTCCAGAGACCATCCTCGAATTTTTTGCAGTCGGCGAACTGGGCAAAACACATGAAAGCCTCCTTATGCTCGATGCCGAACCGATACACATCCAGCTTGCGCTTCTCCGCTTGAACTTGAATCCGGGTATGAACCTCACTGTGGAAGGTGACCCTCATCTCCCCGAAGGCGATCCAGTCGAGCTATGGGTTGAATGGGAACGTGGTGAGCAGATTATTCGGCATCGCGCTGAAGAATTAATCTGGAATGCGATGACTAAACAGCCGATGCGGCAAACCCATTGGGTATTCACAGGTGGACGTTTTATCCGTAACCAGTTCACCACCCAACTGTTTCACAATATTATTGCGGTGTACCGTGACCCAGATTCAATCTTCAACCATCCGCTGCCCGGCGGTACAGACGACCGAACCTACCGCGTCAATACAGATGTTGTGCCGCCCAAAGCAACGCCGGTGAGAATCATTGCTCGACAGATACAGAATGAGGCTCAGGGGAATCGACTCAACAAACCCACCGGTCAGCAAATGGGCGAATAGGTGAATCGTCCGACGCAAGTCTTTGAGAGGGGCTAACGGTGAACATTCACGACAGCGGATACAAAAAACTCTTTTCAAATCAGACCATATTCCGGCAACTGATTGAGACCTTTGTTACACAAGAATGGGTCAATCACCTGGATTTTGCGACTTGTGAAACCCTTGATAAGTCATTCATCTCCCAACACTACAAGGAAACCGAAAGTGATTTGATTTACAAAGTTCAGTTGCTTAATCATGAGGTTTATATTTATATCCTCATTGAGTTCCAATCCACGGTTGACCCCTTCATGGCGTTACGAGCCCTCAACTACATAACCAACTTCTACATGGACTATGTTGCCGAGCATAAACAGGTAAAAAAACTGCCCGCGGTTTTCCCCATCGTGCTATACAATGGAGAGGACCGCTGGACAGCACCGATTAACCTTTCCGATTTAATTGAGCAGACGCCATCATTGGGCGCGTTTGCGTTAGATTTTCAGTATTTCCTTATTGCTGAAAACCAATACAGCCAACAAGCCCTTCTGAAAATCCGAAACATCGTCTCTACACTGTTTTTAGCGGAATCGTATTACGATGTAGATGTGCTAGAGACAGAATTGCTAAATCTGTTCTCATCGGAGGCGGACAAGGGGGCAGTTAGTCTGTTTTTAAATTGGTTCAAGCAGTTGGCACTCCACGGACGGATTGCAGCTAGAGACTATGAGTCATTAGAAACTATTTATCAAGATGAAGAGGAGGTAAGGACGATGTTAATTACCGCATTAGAAAAAGAGAAGCAACAGATCTATCACAACGGTCGAGTCGAAGGTAAAAGGGAAGGCCGGGTCGAAGGTAAAAGAGAAGGCCGGGTCGAAGGCAAAAGGGAAGGCCGGGTCGAAGGCAAAAAGGAAGGGAAGATTGAATCCGCAAGGGTGATGCTTGCCAAGGGAATGGAAATTGAGATCATCGCTGAAATTACAGGGCTCCCAGAAGCGCAACTCTTGCAGTTGAAGGCAGAGCTTCCCTCAGAAAAGAGGTAAGGACGATGTTAATTACCGCATTAGAAAAAGAGAAGCAACAGATCTATCACAACGGCCGAGTCGAAGGCAAAAGGGAAGGCCGGGTCGAAGGCAAAAAGGAAGGGAAGATTGAATCCGCAAGGGGGATGCTTGCCAAGGGAATGGAGGTTGAGCTCATCGCTGAAATTACAGGGCTGCCAGAAACGCAACTCTTGCAATTAAAAGTACAATTTTCAGTCAAAGAAATGTTGTATCAATGACAAAGACTGTCAAAACAAATAAGGACAAGGCGTATGGAACAACAACTCAATCCCAAAGCACATAAAATGGCGATTCTCGCCGAAGGTTCATTCGGCATCCTCGAATCAAAAGCAGCGACAGTGTTAGTGCGCTACCATACCGAAAATGTCGTTGCTGTTATCGACAGCGAACAGGCCGGGAAAGATGTCAGCGAAGTCATTGGAATCGGGGAGGGAATTCCGGTCCTTAGCAGCCTTACGGAAGCGATGGAATTGAATCCAACGATGCTCGCAATTGGCATTGCGCCGCCGGGGGGTCAACTGCCTGAAACGTGGATAGCAATTCTAAAGGAAGCTATCGGACACGGGCTGCATGTCATGAGTGGGCTCCACCGATTCCTGAGTGATGACCCACAACTCGCTGATTTCGCCAAACGCCACAATGTTATGCTGTGGGATGTGCGTAAACCGCCGGCAGGCCTGCCGATTGCGACCTGCAAAGCTGACGAAGTGGATCCAACCGTTATCCTGACTGTCGGATCGGATTGTCGAATCGGCAAAATGGTGACAGCGATTGAGCTCGCAGAGACCGCACGGAATCGTGGATTGGACGCCGAATTTTGCGCGACTGGTCAGAACGGTATCATGATCTCCGGTTGGGGAATTGCCATTGACGCAGTGGTATCGGACTTCACAGCGGGGGCATCGGAGGAGATTGTGCTTGAAGGGGCAAAAAGGGCCCGTGATCTCCTCATCGTTGAAGGACAGGGATCGCTAGTGCATCCCGACTATTCGGGCGTTACACTGAGCCTCCTGCACGGTTCGATGCCCGATGCGGTAATCTTTTGCCATCAACCCTCACGGAAGATTGTCGCCCGATACACTGTGCCGCTGCCTCCGGTGCCGGAATTAATCCGTCAGTATGAGATACTTGCCAACCCCATTAAACCCGCCAAAGTCATTGGGATTGGCCTGAACTGCTTTGATCTCACCGAAGCAGAAGCCCATCAAGCTGTTGAAGACATAGAGCAAGAGACAGGATTACCCGCCACGGATGTCATCCGTTTTGGGGCAGATAAGTTGGTTGACGCGATTCAGAGGTTTCAATAATCATAGTAGATTCTATAATTAACAATACATATTGATAATCTCCTTAAGAGGCTCATCCGCATTGTATGACCGGCACCGTTTGAGATTGGTAAATCGTGTGCAACGGGATTATAATCGGGCGAATAAAGGGGGGCAAGTATACCAACGCCGCACCACGACCTTTAATCAATTTTCGGGTCTGAGGGGTCTTGTGAATCCGTGCATTATCCATTATCACCACACTATTGGCATCCAAAAGGGGGCATAACTCCTGTTCAAGCCATGTATTGAACCTGTCGGTATTACAACTCCCCGATAAGAGCTTGGGGGCAGTCAACCGATTATTCAGTCGTGCCGCTATCAAAATCATGGTGCGCGTTTTTTGGCTGGGTATCCAGCCATAGACGGGTTCGCCCCGGGGGCATAGCCATAACTTCTGAAGGCTTCATCTGGGAACCGGTCTCGTCAACGTAAATTAAGGTGTTGTCAGAAGCTTCCATTGCTGATAGGCTGCCTGTTTTTGTGGACATTACTCCTTTATATCCAGTTGTCTTTTTACGAGTGTATTCCAGTTTTCGCAGTCCATAGGCCACACAGGACTTTGAAACCCCAAAGTGTTTGGCGCGTTCGTCAAGGGTTTGGTCAGGATATGCCTTGACATGTTCAACCAGTGCTGTTGGATCAAGTTGTCTTGGGTGTCGGGTCCCGGGGTTTCCACACGCGAGAGGATCCGGTGCGTTGAGCCATTGGTAAATCGCAGCACGGGCAATGTTGAAGCGTCTTGCGGCTTCTGTTTGACTGCCCCCATTTTCTATGAATTGAAGGACGCGTGTGCGTAAATCTGATGAATGTGCCATAATCTCAATAATATAGCATATCTGCGAAAAATAGCCTATTTATTTCTTCTTAGGAGTTACGCACTTGAATTTGTAGTCGTGCTTTCATTGCGCGTTCGGAGGTTAGGTTGATAAATCGCCCTATTACAAACCAAAACCTACTGTAGTTGTCCAATTCATCGGACGTTAGAAGTGGTGTCCTGCGGCGCGGAATAGCCGAACTACAAGACTTGAATGTTCAACTGCGTAAGTCCTATCTTGTGTTTACTATAGTAAAAAAATCAACCAATTTGGAGAGTGTTAAATGCAATATATTCAACCACCGTGGGAGAATTACTTTTTCTCAAAAGTCCATGCAGTTGAAAAATCCTTATTCATATCCAGTCCCTACATCAAATATCCTGTTGCTAGTCTTCTATGTGAGACTTTACAATCGAAACATCATCCTAACGTATCGGTTCAAATTTTGACGCGGGTTAGAATTCAAGATTTAATCGACGGATCCTCAGATTTGGAAGCGTTTGAAAAACTGCTGCAGCTTGTAGAGGTATCCGGGTTGGAGGTAACAGTAAAATGTATATCCAATCTCCATGCGAAGGTTTATATCTTTGATGAGAATTCAGCAATTGTAACTTCTTCTAACCTAACCCCATCCGGCCTAAAATCAAATGTTGAATATGGAATAGAAGTTACTGATCGGATGGCCATTCGACAAATTCTTGACGATATGTATGTCTATTGGTTTAATGCGGAAATCCTGACAGCAGAAATGATTGAACAAGTTAAGGAACGCTTGGAAGTTACAGAGTCTGTTGTAACGGTCAACCAAGTTCTAAAACAAAAGAGAAAACATTCGCTAATCAAACAATCATCTGTATCCGCTCCACAAATTGGCAAACGTTTTGCCCCACGAGGACAAGATATTAAATTTGCAGAGTTGAACAATTTGCGCGAACGAGTTGTAACGGCGTCCAAATACCGGAAGAAATCTAAAGTTATTATTATTCATCCAGAAGGGCCTAGTGAAATTGAAGATGAACCTAATGTTGATGACAATCTCACCAATGGAGAAACAAGCGAAAGCACCATTGAGATTGAATTTTCTTATGGCGAACTTGAGGAAGATTCTGTTGAGTGGTTAATTAGCGAACTGAAAAGCGATCACAAAAAACGACGAAAAGAAGCCCAAATACGGTTAAAAGCACTTTTCTTTCTGGACAACTCATGTATATTGCCATATATTGCTGAACTTGCGAGCGCGAATCTAAAATTATGTTGCAGCCTCTTAAGGCTTTTACAAGACAGTGAAGTTGCCGTTTCACTTTTACTGCATATTCTAAATACAGCCAAAAAAAGCTCACTTCCTTATATAGTTTTAAGCACTTTGAATGATATAGCACCTGAGAGATTATTTTTCTTTCTCTGTAAAGCCATTAAAGAACCATTATCAACCAATGCACAATTGCGTGCTATCACATCATTAAAGAATGCTGCTGTAAAGTTAAATATCAAGGAGAAAGATTCAGCAATTGAAATACTTAAAAGCCTAACGAAAAATACTAATTCAAGGGTCTGTAATACCGCATATATTGCTTTGGGTGCAATCGGTGAGATTAAATCAAGGAACTATCTCAGAAATGTTTTCAACCAAGCTCAAAGGCGAAAGATACCTTTGAATACTCAAGTGAGCATCCTAAAAGGACTAATTGATGGAGGTGTGACTCCGGATGATGAACTGATGTTTGTACGGTTAACCTATAACCATCTTGCAAGATTTCGGGTCATGTCGGTCAGAGCTTTATGTCAGTTTGAAAAGAAATATTGGCAAAGACTGCTTGACATGGCGAAATCGGATTCAAACGCAGACGTAAGAATTCATGCCATCCGTGCCTTGGTCAAAATTGATTCAACCGCCGCCTATAAAGTGTTGATCAAACTGCTTGAAGATAATCTTGAAGAAAAGGTTAACAACATCATTTCTTCGTTGATTCAAAAACACGAAGAATCTATTAGGGTATTACTTGTTGACGAAAAGCAACTCCTACAATCTGCAATATTTGAGTTACAATCGCCAGATCAGAAAATTCGACGCAAGGCACCTAGAACTTTGGGAAAATTAAAACATGTTTCAGTAGTTCAACCTTTATGCAATGCTTTAAAAGATGAGGACGGAATTGTTCGAACAGCAGCAGCTGAAGCTCTTGGATCAATAGGTGATAAAGCATCACTGTTTTCACTCATTGGAGTCCTAGAAAATGACTCCTATCATCATGCTCGAGCTGCTGCTGCCAAAGCCCTAGGGCAATGTGGTCAAGTTGGAGATAAAAGAACTCTTGATGTGCTCCTCAACGGACTGAATGACAGAAGCGGCATAGTACGAAAGTGGTGTTCTAATTCGTTAAAACGCCTTAGGCCTTAACTGTGGCGAAATGCCCCCGGCTCCAAAATGGGACCGCCGCGATTTTGGAGCTCCGATACCTGCCGGTGATGGACAGTGTATTAGAACTTCTCCGGTCCGGCGCAATAAGTGAACCGTTGATGGCGAAAATCCGTCTGTGGTGTGCCTGGGGGTATGGAGATGGACTGAATTTTTGAAATTCCGACCATGTTGAGGAATTTTCGTCCCATAGACTTCTCCCCTGTAAAGTGTCTGGTTTGCCAGCATCTTTAGAAAAATAACCGTTTTTGGTTTATCTACGGTTTCTTACGGGAGAAGTCTATGGGGCTTTCCTCGTGGGAGGTACGGTAAAGCAAATGATAGGTGAAGTGTTAGAGTGGTATAATATTGGTTCGCTTTTAGGGTTAGATTGCATTACAAGTAAAAAGTATTGACTATTGGAGGAATCAAGCAATGCCTAAAAAAAGAATCACGGCTAGTACGGAGGAAAAGGAAACACCTGAACTCAAGCGAGGAAATGAATTAGATGGAAAGACGTGGTTAAGGTACTCAATCTCAGTTTGGAATGATGTAAGGAAAACACGGGAAGAAACAGACTTAAAACACCCTGCTATGTTTCCGAGTGCGTTGGCTTGCCGTCTGGTAGAATGCTTCACTAATAAAAAAGCTCGCTTAGTATTTGACCCTTTTGTTGGAGTTGGTTCTACCCTCATGGCCGCCAAAGAATTAGGAAAGGACGCTATAGGGATAGAGATTTCTCCAGAGTTTGCCGAAATCGCTGAAGGTAGAGTTAGTCAGACGATTCCGTTTGGAGGTCCAACCGATATAAAAGTCCATGTTGCTGATAGTAGAGAACTGTGTAAGTATGTGTCTCCAAATAGTGTGGATATGGTGATTACATCACCTCCATATTGGGATATTCTTCTGGAAAAGCGGACGGCTGATTATAAGGAACAGCGTGATTACGGAGAGACAGAGGCAGACTTAGGGAAGATTCGTGATTATGAAAAATTCCTGCTAGAACTTAGTAAGATTTTCGAGCAGGTCTATGAGGTTATGAAGCCCAAAAGCTACTGTTGTGTCATTGTCATGGATTTACGAAAAAAGAATCGCTTTTACCCATATCACATGGATATTTCTCGATTCATGGAGGATATTGGCTTTATTTTTGACGACATGATTATATGGGATAGAGGACAGGAATACAATAACTTGCGTCCACTTGGCTATCCGAGCGTGTTTCGTATCAATAAAATCCATGAATTTATCCTAATTTTTCAAAAGCCGTAGGAGTATATCCAGTGAGCCTAATCGAAGTTATAGACTATATTGACGCTGATGTCGCTTACTTGCTTGGTTTGATAACAGCAAGGGGGAGAATATCAGAAAGTGGTGGCACAAGGCAGGTTATTATTGAGTTTCCCTACCAATCTCTTGCAGTAGATGGTATAACCGAGACTTTTGATACTAACACTTCTATACTCCTTGGGTTACAACAGATACAAGAGCGCATTTTAGACTTGACGGGTGCTGATGTTAGCGTTGTAAATAGAGACAACAAGGTTGTTCTCGTATTACGCTTTTTCAGAAATACAATGGTGTGGCGGAATATCTTAATGCACACTGCGGAACGCACGGGATACGAGCATTTTTTAGTGCCGGAAATATTCTTTTCTCCAGAAGTACCAAAGGACTGGAAGCGAGAATACATAAGGGGCTTTGCTGATGTTGCCGGAAATATCAGACACGCGAACCGCTATGTTGACGGCGCACATCGTGTCCGACTTGATGTACTGAATTATCAGACAAATTGGGAAATGCCCGTCCAGCTTTGTACGATACTGGAAGAACATTTAACCATACCCGTTCAGCTAATCACTTGGGGACACCCAAACATGGGAAGGGACTTTCGAGAACACCAGATTAACATTTTTGCCGTGCCATTCGGAGAAATCGGTTTTTCTTTGCCTCACAAGCAAGCCATCTTGAGAGAATTTATCGAACACGACAGGGAGCATCACCCGAAGAAGTCTTATAATCCTTGTGTTGGCAGAAAACAGTTGAGGAAACGGAAGCCGAAGGATAAACGGGAAAGCGATGAAAGACTGGACGACCGCCTAAAAGGACAACATTTCAACGCTTACTGGCAAATCTGCAAAAAGCTAGGTTGCCCTCGTAGACCTGAGATGATGCAACAAGAGTTATGGGATTTTAATAAGCATGAAGCCCTACTGGAGGAAGTAGAGGAAGATGAAGTATGGATCTGAAGGAGAAATGTATCCTGATGTTTGCCGCTGGTTAGAGGATTTTCTTAGAAGTTGCTTCCGAAATGCTGATGTTGATGTTTATGACCTGCCACACACCCCAATTTCCCGTTTTTTGAGAACATATAGCAAGGGTAGATTTCCAGCGGAGCAGGTTACATGGGATATTCGAGTTGATATTGTTGGATTCGTTCACCATGCAGAGGAAGCTACTTCTCTAGCTTTTGTAGAATGTAAGAACACCAGCCTAACACCGGCGCACCTTTCCCAACTTTTAGGCTACAGTAGAATTGCCCAACCACTTTACTCATTTTTGATTTCTCCTTTGGGAGTTTCTTCGACACTTGCTTCTTTGTTACAGGACTATCAAAGACGTGATGTACTGGAATACCATTGGGAAAAGGGCAAGAGGCCACGACAGGTTATAGTAGCTCAGTGGGATATGGTTGCTTGCAATCTAAACCGGAACACTATGATAGGTGGTACAGGACTATGAAATTTGAGGAAAGGTCGAGTAAGGCTAACCTCTTAATTGACACAGTAAAGGGCGGTATTTGGGATAAGTTTTCCTCTCTATATCACGTTGAGTTTGGTTATGAGACACATATACCGGAGAACGTCAGGGAGAGCCTTCGTTTTGTTCGGAATGAAACCGCCCGTCATGTCCGTTATGCACCGGATTTTTTGTCGTGGAATCTCAGAATCCAGACAGAGTTTATCTGCTAGAATACAAATGCACTCAGACCCCAATATACAGCCAACGCCGTATTGATTATATCGCACGACAAGCTAACAGGAAATCACTTCGGTGGCAGGATATTGGACAGTGGGAGCGTGACGCCTTCGACAACTACGCGGCGTTGCATACTATTGGGGTGAGGGTTGCCCCCTGAATTATATAGCCTACCATGAGCAGCTTTTACTGTGTGATTTTATTGAGAATGTGGAAGAACTCCACCGCGACCAAGTGCCAACAGCCACACGGCGGGGTAGTCGTACACCCTTTGTTAATTTCAATGCAAACTCAATGAAAACACTAGGGGAGTTTTTAGCAGAAACACATGGAATATCAAGTGAGAGTATCACACCATATTTCAAGGCAACTTGCGAAGAACTAGGGCAACAACTACTGATAGAGCATTACCCTAATTCTCCATATGCTAGGGATTGAATTTTGTTGACTAACGGTTCTCAAGCATAAGCAGAGTGGACGCGCTGATATATGATCGACGCTTGTTTTTTTAATATGTTATGCTATTCAATCTTTTTCTTGCCGATGATTTCTCAGTGAAAGGAGGGCATGACAAATGAATACTACCCGACATAAGGTCTTTATTTCCTATCATCACGATGACCAACGCCAAGTCGATGATTTTGTTCAAACCTTTGGTGATGAAAGAAATGTGTTCATTACACGGGGTTTGGGCATAAGAAGGGAAGATGATATTATTAACAGTGATGATACGGATTATGTGATGAGCCGTATCAGAGAGCTTTATTTGCGGGATTCAACTGTAACGATTGTCCTTATGGGTAGGTGTACGTGGGCACGGCGATATGTTGATTGGGAACTCCAATCCTCTCTTAGAAGCGGTGAAACTGTAACACCAAATGGTTTACTTGGAGTGAAATTACCAAGTTACACAAGAAATGCGTCCTTCCCAAATCGGTTAAAGCTGAATTTGAAACAAGAGGATTGTTACGCGAGATTGATTGACTATCCGGCTAGAAAAGATACGTTGTCTAACGCAATCCATAGTGCTTTTCTTGCGAGGACTACAAAAAACCATCTTATTGTGAATCCAAGAAAGAGGTTTAAGTATAACCGTCAGTGTCCGGGACGACCAAAATTAGGAGGCAAATCATGAAATGGAAAAAATGGCTTAAGAATTGGGATATGACCTCTTTGAAGATTAACGTGTCATTTTTGGAAATGGAATGGAAGCCACAACCTGCCGATAAAGATGCAGCTTGGGAACTATACATTGAAATGCTTACTAGGGTAGCAACTCAACATCTTAAACCAGAACACGGGGACGAGGGTACTGCTCTTGACAGCATTTACAGACTTTTTGGGCTAACCCGTGAGATTATCAAAACTCATGGCAGGGATTGTATCGAGTTTACAAAGATAGCTATTGTAGTTTTGAATCAGGTAATTAGACCGTTTACAGCAGAATGGCACAAACTAAGTTTAGCAGGTGCATTCAAAGATGAGAGTGAATGCGAAAGGTTTCGTACCGAATTAGGACAGTTACAGGAAGTCCTAAGAAAATACGCAAAGATGCTAGCTGATATGGCTGGCGTTGAGGATTTAACGGCACTTGAGGCAGAATAATACCTCAACAAGAATCTCGACGAAACGACTACTGCGATTAACTGGATCCCAAGTGAGGATGGGGATCATACACTCTATGCCATTGTTGACCCAAATGAGGATATTGCGGACCTGGACCGTGGTAACAATATCACATCGCAGCAATTAGCCATCCGTCCGGAGTCCGCGGAGGTAGTTGACCCAACCTCCGCTATCCGCGACATCGGCGATGGTATCTACCAATTGAGGACTGTCACGGTTGATGTAAATAAACATGAAGTGGTCATGAACGGTGAAGTCAATCTTATCAGTCCAGAGACCATCCTCGAATTTTTTGCAGTCGGCGAACTGGGCAAAACACATGAAAGCCTCCTTATGCTCGATGCCGAACCGATACACATCCAGCTTGCGCTTCTCCGCTTGAACTTGAATCCGGGCATGAACCTCACTGTGGAAGGTGACCCTCATCTCCCCGAAGGCGATCCAGTCGAGCTATGGGTTGAATGGGAACGTGGTGAGCAGATCATTTGGCATCGCGCTGAAGAATTAATCTGGAATGCGATGACTAAACAACCGATGCGGCAAACCCATTGGGTATTCACAGGTGGACGTTTTATCCGTAACCAGTTCACCACCCAACTGTTTCACAATATTATTGCGGTGTACCGTGACCCAGATTCAATCTTCAACCATCCGCTGCCCGGCGGTACAGACGACCGAACCTACCGCGTCAATACAGATGTTGTGCCGCCCAAAGCAACGCCGGTGAGAATCATTGCTCGACAAATACAGAATGAAGCTCAGGGGAATCGACTCAACAAACCCACCGGTCAGCAAATGGGCGAATAGGTGAATCGTCCGACGCAAGTCTTTGAGAGGGGCTAACGGTGAACATTCACGACAGCGGATACAAAAAACTCTTTTCAAATCAGACCATATTCCGGCAACTGATTGAGACCTTTGTTACACAAGAATGGGTCAATCACCTGGATTTTGCGACTTGTGAAACCCTTGATAAGTCATTCATCTCCCAACACTACAAGGAAACCGAAAGTGATTTGATTTACAAAGTTCAGTTGCTTAACCATGAGGTTTACATTTATATCCTCATTGAGTTCCAATCCACGGTCGACCCGTTCATGGCGTTACGAGCCCTCAACTACATTACCAACTTCTACATGGACTATGTTGCCGAGCATAAACAGGTAAAAAAATTGCCCGCGGTTTTCCCCATCGTGCTATACAATGGAGAAGACCGTTGGACAGCACCGATTAACCTTTCTGATTTAATTGAGCAGACGCCGTCATTGGGCGCGTTTGCGTTAGATTTTCAGTATTTCCTTATTGCTGAAAACCGATACAGCCAGCAAGCCCTTTTGAAAATCCGAAACATCGTCTCTACACTGTTTTTAGCGGAATCGTATTACGATGTAGATGTGCTGGAGACAGAGTTGCTGAATCTGTTCTCATCGGAGGCGGACAAGGGGGCAGTGAGTCTGTTTTTAAATTGGTTCAAGCAGTTGGCACTCCACGGACGGATTGCAGCTAGAGACTATGAGTCATTAGAAACTATTTATCAAGATGAAGAGGAGGTAAGGACGATGTTAATTACCGCATTAGAAAAAGAGAAGCAACAAATCTTTCACAACGGCCGGGTCGAAGGCAAAAGAGAAGGCAGAGTCGAAGGCAAAAGAGAAGGTCGAGTCGAAGGCAAAAGGGAAGGCAGAGTCGAAGGCAAAAGAGAAGGCAGAGTCGAAGGCAAAAGAGAAGGAAAGATTGAATCCGCAAGGGTGATGCTTGCCAAGGGAATGGAAATTGAGATCATCGCTGAAATTACAGGGCTCCCAGAAGCGCAACTCTTGCAGTTGAAGGCAGAGCTTCCCTCAGAAAAGAGGTAAGGACGATGTTAATTACCGCATTAGAAAAAGAGAAGCAACAAATCTTTCACAACGGTCGAGTCGAAGGCAAAAGGGAAGGTCGAGTCGAAGGCAAAAGAGAAGGCCGGGTCGAAGGCAAAAGGGAAGGAAAGATTGAATCCGCAAGGGTGATGCTTGCCAAGGGAATGGAAATTGAGATCATCGCTGAAATTACAGGGCTCCCAGAAGCGCAACTCTTGCAATTAAAAGCACAATTTTCAGTCAAAGAAATGTTGTATCAATGACAAAGACTGTCAAAAAAAAATAAGGACAAGGCGTATGGAACAACAACTCAATCCCAAAGCACAGAAAATGGCGATTCTCGCCGAAGGTTCATTCGGCATCCTCGAATCAAAAGCAGCGACAGTATTAGTGCGCTACCATACCGAAAATGTCGTTGCTGTTATCGACAGCGAACAGGCCGGGAAAGATGTTAGCGAAGTCATTGAAATCGGGGAGGGAATTCCGGTCCTTAGTAGCCTTACGGAAGCGATGGAATTGAATCCAACGATGCTCGCAATTGGCATTGCGCCGCCGGGGGGTCAACTGCCTGAAACGTGGATAGCAATTCTAAAGGAAGCTATCGGACACGGGCTGCATGTCATGAGTGGGCTCCACCAATTCCTAAGTGAGGATCCACAACTCGCTGATCTCGCCAAACGCCACAATGTTATGCTGTGGGATGTGCGTAAACCGCCGGCAGACCTGCCGATTGCGACCTGCAAAGCCGACGAGGTGGATCCAACCGTTATTCTGACTGTCGGATCGGATTGTCGAATCGGCAAAATGGTGACAGCGATTGAGCTCGCAGAGACCGCACGGAATCGTGGATTGGACGCCGAGTTTTGCGCGACTGGTCAGAACGGTATTATGATCTCCGGTTGGGGAATTGCCATTGACGCAGTCGTATCGGACTTCACAGCGGGGGCATCGGAGGAGATTGTGCTCGAAGGGGCAAAAAGAGCTCGCGATCTCCTCATCGTCGAAGGACAGGGATCGCTAGTGCACCCCGGCTATTCGGGTGTTACATTGAGCCTCCTGCACGGCTCGATGCCCGATGCGATAATCTTCTGCCATCAACCCTCACGGAAGGTTGTTGCCCGATACACTGTGCCGCTGCCTCCGGTACCGGAATTAATCCGTCAGTATGAGATGCTTGCCAACCCCATTAAACCCGCCAAAGTCATTGGAATTGGCCTCAATTGCTTTGATCTCACAGAAGCGGAAGCGCATCAAGCCGTTGAAGCCATAGAGCAAGAGACAGGATTACCCGCCACGGATGTCATCCGTTTTGGGGCAGATAAGTTGGTTGACGCGATAAAAAAAAATAATTGATATTTTCCTTGTCAGTTGTTAAAATAGTATTTTAGGGGTGATTCGGTTTAACTTTCAGAATTTACGCAGTTACCCCCTCAAAGCCTCGTAGTTCGACGATTTATCAATCTTACTGCCAAGCCCCGCAGCCCAAACCCTTTAGAGAGGGGATGTAGTCAGCCCAAATACGTTGATACGTCAAAAACAATTGACTTTGGCAGTGTCAAATTGCCATACACACTCAGATAGAGACCACAGCAGCAATCATTCCCTCTCCTTCCCCTGCTTGCGGGGGGTAGGGTTGGGGCGTCAACCCATGAGGAAGAGGGTGCCCGTTCCGCTTCGGCGGGCTAACCTTGTTGATAGCACAATTTTATACTCTGGACAGGTGAAAATTCCTACCCTTCAGGGTGGGGGAGTACGTCAAAATAAGTTTTTTTGCCGAAGGAAAAAGTTTTGCAATGTTGAAATCCATTTTAACTCTCATATTTTGTCTCTGTATCGGCGCGGGGCTGGTTTTCGTCGGCTGCGGTAAAAGTGATACACTTACGCCTTTTCCTGATGGCAAAGATGGATTGCTCTACGCTGTTGGCATAGGTGAATCGCGCGATTTAAGCTTAGCGAAGGCAATGGCAACGCAAAGAACAAGGGCATCCATGGCACTTGTGGCTCAGTCGCATGTCACCGCGCTGTCCAAGGACTTTCAGCAACAACTCGGCGCAGGAGCTACCGGACAAATCAACGCCGCTTTTACTCGAGTTTCCGAGGCCCTCGCCGATCAACGGTTAATAAAATCTAGCATTATCAAAACGAAGGTGACGGAGAAAAATGGGCTGTACAGCGTACACATGATGTTGGGAATGTCCATAAAGGATAATATCGAAGATGTACTTGTTAAGGAAATCGGTCAAGATGAAGCTTTATATCAAGAGTTCCAAGCGTGGAAAGGACATAACGACTTAGCAAAAAAGGTTCTAGAACTTCGCGAGCGGTAAACGCAGCGAGCAGGAGGGGTTAGCATCTCCTCAACGAACAGTATCTCTACAGTAGTGGAAGAATGGGTGACGAAGTGAGTCGCCCATCCTTCCACCCGGATTCTTCTGCGCGTTAAATAGGTATGTAACGACTTATTGCGAAAAAGCCTACAGAGACAAAGGCCTATCTGAAGAAGGTTGCCTCCGGAAAGTAGATTCTGACAAGTTACACACCCTCCTCCAAAATCATCGCCGCATTCTGTCTGAATCGGGATTGACTGGATTTTAGGATTCACAGGATTGACTCTATCCATTGCCATTCACTATCCTGAAAATCCTTCCATCTTGAGAATCCTGATTCTGACAAGTTACACCTCAGCCTCCAAAATCATCGCGACATTTGTCTGAATCTGGTTTTACCGGATTTTAGGATTCACAGGATTGACTCTATCCATTGCCATTCACTATCCTGAAAATCCTTCCATCTTGAAGATCCTGATTCTGACAAGTTACACCTCAGCCTCCAAAATCATCGCGACATTTGTCTGAATCTGGTTTTACCGGATTTTAGGATTCACAGGATTGACTCTATCCATTGCCATTCGCTATCCCGAAAATCCTTCCATCTTGAGAATCCTGATTCTTTAGAGTAAGTTGAGGTCAACTTATTTAAGCAAGTTCCATCGCGGGGCAATAACAGATGTCAGTTAGATCGCCTGACTGTTAATCTTCAGCCTTTGCGGCTGAAACTCACACGGGTGCATAAGGCATCCGTGCCAACCTTCAAGTTGAAAAAGGAGTTTCAAAATGATGAAACAGATTTTAAATATAACACTTCTCCTCTGCGTTGGCGCGGGGTTGGTCTTGGTAGGTTGCGGTGGTAAAGAGGTCGCCCAATCAGTTATCGACCCAGGAGCGCGCGAGGTTCACATACTCGAACCCCACCCCGATGGCACTGACGGCTTTCTCTACACCATCGGCCTCGGTAATTCGCGAAACCTGAACATGGCAAGGTCAATGGCAATGCAAAGAGCAAGGGCGGCCATGGCACTTAAAGCGAAGGCACAGGTTACTGCGCTTTCCAAGGATTTTCAGCAACAGCTCGGCGGAGAGGCCGACGCAAGAATTAATGCCGTTTTTAGTCAAGTCTCCGAGAGTCTTGCCGATGAGACATTACAAGATACTGCCGTTATCACAACAAAAGCTACGGAAAAAAGTGGATTATACGACGTGCAACTTATGTTGGGAATGCCTATAAAGAGCAATATTGAGGATCCGCTTGTTAAACAGATTAGCAATGAGGCAGCCTTGTATCAAGAGTTCCAGGCCTGGAAGGGGCACAACGAACTGGCAGAAAAGATTAAGGACCTCCGCGAGCGGGAAGAACAGTCAGGGCAACCCTCTATTCCCAGTCCAATAGGTCAGGATGGGGATCCAGCTACGTCGCAGACTCAATAAGAACTGCCTGTAAACGAGGTACGCCACCGTTACTCCGGTACAATGGGGATAACCCTGTTGTACCGGAGCTCACCTTAATCACCGTGCCGCGATGAAGTAAGAAGAATTTTCCTAACTTCAAACAGCGGGACAGTGACCTCCTCCCTATATTATTAGGCGAGGCACTCTCCTTATGAATACTCGGGCTCAAAAGAGTCTGTGCATACCAACTCGCGTAATTCGTGATAAAGAACATGGATTTATGGGAAAATACAGATATTTGTCTGTTTTTTTTATATTTCTGCTCATGAGTTGCCAATCCTCAAAAGTTGATTGGGACACGTCGGTGGTGGCTTCCGGTCCTTCCGTCTCCCCATCCCGCACAGAGAACGCAAACATCGCGTATCCATATTGGTTTTGGCAGCCACTACTTGATCTCCCGTTTCCGACCGCTGTAGGGTACGCATTGACCGGGCGATATCCTGAAAAAGCCTTAAAGAAGGCTATTGATGATGGAATTGAGAGCGTAGCGAAATCTACCCGTGTCCGCATACATGGAAAGCAGATTTCGATAAATGGGCAGCTAATACCAAGATTTCGGGAAGAACTAGATGCCGGTGTAAAAGAACACGTCCAAGAGAAACACGAACACTTGGCAACCTATCATGGCGAAGCGTTAACGATGATATTTGTGGGGTTAGGCACGACACCCAACCTGCCCAACCACGTCACAACCGCTAGTCCCTCCCCTCCTAACTGGCTTGAAAATCTTCCAAGTCAGCCGGGGTATACTTACGCGCACGGACAAAGCCATATGGGGGCTTATCCCGACAAAGCGTGGGCGAGAGCAGAACACCGAGCCCGAGTCAATCTTGCACTCACTATTGAATCAAACGTTTCTATTCTAAAAAAATTGCATAGAGGATCCCTGAGGATAATCACCCGCACTCATATTGACGTCACCTTAAAGGGAATAGAGACGGTTGAACGATGGTATGATGTGCAGAAACGCGTCTGTCATGTCCTTCTCCGCACATCACTTACCTAAGAACCAGGGAATACCCCTTCAGTCCAAATTCAGGTTTTATATTTTTATAGTAAGGCCCCTTCCATGACAAAACCTCCGATTTTCCAATGCGTTGCGATGGTCTCCTTTTTTTGTCTAATCATCATTGGAGATCTATTTTCGCAGACAGGCCGTGGCATGAAACCTATCACCGTCCACACAACGGCTGGCGAGATTCAACTGTATAAAGATTCCTATGCCCTCGTTGTTGGCAACGGAACCTACACAAAGGGCTGGGATCCGCTGGAGGGTGCCCTCAAGGATGTGAAGGAAGTTGAAACCGCCCTCAAAAAACATGGCTTTAACGTTACATTAAAAAAGGATTTGACGAAGGCTAAATTTGACCGTGCTTTTGCGGAGTTTGTCTTGAAGTCTGGTGAAGCCGCTAACAATCGGCTCCTGTTTTACTACGCTGGCCACGGCTACACTCGCAAAGGTGCAACCGGTGAAGCCTTCGGATACCTTGTCATGGTAGATGCGCCTACACCGGAGGTAAATAAGATCGATTTTGAGCTTGAAAGTATCCCTATGGAATCGCTTGTGACGCAGGCAGAGAAAATCTTGGCGCGGCATGTGCTGTTTATATTTGATAGCTGCTTCTCCGGGACAATTCTCAATGTGCGGGATCGCCTCCGTCGTCCTTCTGAAAGCATTTCGGACAACGTTAAGTATCCAGTACGGCAGTTTATTACAGCGGGGCGGGCGGGGGAAGTAGTGCCAGACCACAGCGATTTTAAACAAGCGTTCTTAGATCTAATTGAGGGACGTGCAGATGAGCCGTTTCGTGATGGGTACATAACGGGTGAGGAGTTAGGGTTTTATCTGAAAAATCAGGTGCCGGTCTACAACCCCACGCAACACCCGCAGTATGGCAAAATTCGCAATCCGAAGTTGGACAAGGGTGATTTTGTGTTTGTGCTGCCAGCGGAGCCCCTCCCTCCCACGCCTCCGCTGTTAATGGTTACTAGTACGCCGAGCGGTGCTGATATTTACGTTGACAATGCTTGGATTGGGAAGTCCCCCCTGACGAGCTATAAGATGGATATAGGTGTACGGCACGAAAAACGGGTGACGGTCGTCTTAGAACTTTCAGGCTACAAGCGCGCCGTAACACAATTAACGTTGAGAAGTGGACAACAAACGCCGTGGGATGTCCGCTTGGAGAAAATCATCTCTCGAACCGGAACGTTGACGGTTACTAGCACACCGAGCGGTGCTGATATTTACGTTGACAATGATTTGATTGGGAGGTCCCCGCTGACGAGCCATAAGATGGATATAGGTGTACGGCACGAAAAACGGGTGACGGTCGTCTTAGAACTTTCAGGCTACAAGCGCGCCATAACACAATTAACGTTGAGAAGTGGACAACAAACGCCGTGGGATGTCCGCTTGGAGAAAATCATCTCTCGAACTGGAACGTTGACGGTTACTAGCACACCGAGCGATGCGTCTGTCTACATTGAGGGTGAGGGTGACTCGATTGGACAAACGCCGTTACATGACTATGAGATTGACACCGGGAGGGCGCGTGAAAAACAGATTGAGATACGCTTAGAGCTTTCGGGTTACAAGAGCCACGTGGAAAAGTTAGTGCTGAGAGGCGGCCAACAAACGCTGCGGGATATCCCCTTGGAGAAAATCATCTCTCGAACCGGAACGTTGACGGTTACTAGCACACCGAGCGGTGCGTCTGTCTACATTGAGGGTGAGGGTGACTCGATTGGACAAACGCCGTTACATGACTATGAGATTGACACCGGGAGGGCGCGTGAAAAACAGATTGAGATACGCTTAGAGCTTTCGGGTTACAAGAGCCACGTGGAAAGGTTAGTGCTGAGAGGCGGCCAACAAACGCTGCGGGATATCCCCTTGGAGAAAATCATCTCTCGAACCGGAACGTTGACGGTTACTAGCATACCGAGCGGGGCACTTGTCTACATTGAGGGTGAGGGTGACTCGATTGGACAAACGCCGTTACATGACTATGAGATTGACACCGGGAGGGCGCGTGAAAAACAGATTGAGATACGCTTAGAGCTTTCGGGTTACAAGAGCCACGTGGAAAGGTTAATGCTGAGAGGCGGCCAACAAACGCTGTGGGAGGTCCGCTTGGAGGAGACAAAGATACGCCAAAGTAGTGACTCGCTTGAGGGCATGGTCTTTATTCCCGCAGGCGACTTTCAGATGGGAAGTAACGATGGTAATTTTGACGAAAAGCCGGTGCATACCGTCTATGTCGATGCGTTCTATATAGACATATACGAGGTGACCAATGTACAATATAAGGAGTTCGTTGATGCCAACCCGTGGTGGGGGAAAGACCAGATACCTAGAAGGTACCACGATGGGAATTATCTAAAACACTGGACTGGAAACAGTTACGGTAGAGGAAATCACCCCGTTGTGTATGTGAGTTGGTACGGTGCCATGGCGTATGCGGAGTGGGCGGGCAAGCATTTGCCAACGGAGGCAGAGTGGGAAAGGGCAGCACGGGGTGGATTGTCGGGTAAAAAGTATCCGTGGGAGGGGGATTCGATAGATGCAAACAAGGCAAACTACAATAGTAATCTTGGAGGCACGACTGCTGTGGGGAGCTATGCCCCTAACCCTTATGGGCTCTACGATATAGCGGGCAATGTGTGGGAGTGGTGCTTAGACGAATATCAAGGGAATTACTATAAAATCTCACCGCGTCGCAATCCGATTGCAAGGGTGAATAGTATTACAGATATTACAAGTAATTTCACAAATATTAAAAATAATAGAGTGTTGCGCGGTGGCTCGTGGGTCGGTAATTCGAGGTCCCTGCGCGTCGCTGATCGCCGCGGAAATGCTCCAACATTCACAAATCCCTACTTCAGGTTTCGTTGTGCGAGGACTGCACCCCCTTAAATTTTTACCTTTTTATGCCTTTACAGTGAGTAGAAATGAAAGGCAATTTTTACGATGGTAAAACGCTTGAAATCCTAACGGAACGGTAAACTGTGGAAAGAATGAACCTTGACTGCGCGTTCGCAGCCTTCAAAGGAGATTATTATGACAAAACGCCTGATTTCCCTACTTGTTACGCCGCTTTGTTTATATTTGGTCGCCGCAGGAGAGTTGTTTGCACAGGCAATTCGCGATATAAAAACCATCTCAGTCCGCACGCAGCAGGGCGAAGAAATTGAACTGTATAAAGACTCCTACGCTCTCGTCGTTGGCAACGGAAGCTACACCGAGGGTTGGTCCCAGCTCTCAGGCGTGCTTCAGGACGTGGATGAAGTCGCAGATGTCCTTGAGGTGCACGGCTTCTCCGTAACGTTAAAAAAAGATTTGACGAAGCAGGAATTTGAAAAGGTGTTCGCTGATTTCATCGTCAACGCCGGTGGAGATCCAGACAACCGCCTCCTGTTTTATTATGCAGGGCATGGCTACACCCAGAAGATGGCAACCGGCGAAGACCTTGGCTATCTGGTAATGATTGACGCGCCGTTGCCAGAAAAAGACGTAATCAACTTCAAACTCAAAGCTATGGATCTGACATTGCTGATTAAACAAGTGAGGTTGGTACAATCACGGCATATGTTGCTTGTGTTTGACAGCTGCTTTTCCGGCATGATTCTCAGCTTACGAGCCGGGGTAACTTCCGAACACATCTCAGCTCGTGTCAAACAACCGGTACGGCAGTTCATCACTGCGGGCCGTGCTAATGAACAGCTCCCCAACTATAGTGTTTTTAAGCAGGAGTTCTTAGACCTCATCCAAGGCAAGGCAAAAGATCCATTCCCTGATGGTTACATAACAGGAGAGGAGTTGGGAGCACACCTAGCGAGGAAAGTGCCTGAATACAACAATGGAGCGCAACATCCACAGCATGGTAAAATTATGGGTCCGGAACTGAACAAAGGGAGTTTCATTTTTGTGCTTCCTGGGGGTCCAGTGCCACCGGGGCAAACCGGCTCGATTTTTGTTAACTCCCAGCCCACTGGGGCGCAAGTAATGCTTGCTGATGTTTTGCAAGCACAACGCACACCGGTGCGGATTCAAGATGTGATGGTTGGAACACACATGTTGAAATTAACCCTTGAGGATTACGAGGATTATACACAGGAAATCAGTATCAAAGCGGGCCGAGAGGTGGAAGTCAACCCTATGCTCCAACGGTTGCCAGCGATCCGAAGCGGCAGATCAAAATGGCCTTTTATTATCGGAGGGTTTGTTGCAGCATCTGGAGCTGGTGTCGCCGCGTTCGTACTCTCTAATCGTAGCAACGATGGAAACGATAGCGATGATGGAAACGATAGCGATGGTGGAAGCGACCAGGCAAGTCAACTACAGACCGGGAACTTAAAAATTTCAATAAGTATTCCGTAAAAAACGGTAACCTTCTTTCCCCAACAGGGATGGTATTGTGTGTCGAAAGTTTGTCAAATCCGCGCCGGTTAATACTCACAACGAATTTTGCAACTGCGCCAGTCGAGGTTCATAGTAGGACAATTGTTCGCCCGTTTGTAGTCTGTTGATATCTCGCCAGCTTTTTCAAGATATGCAATCGATTGCGCGACTACAAACCGTGTGGTGAATTGTCCAGTAACAAGCTCTTAGGCAGGTGGGAGATCCATCTCGCGGATAAACATTTGGTAAACAACAAAGGAGAAGAGGATAGACAATGTCAAAAAGTTTGGTTTCGATGATAGGGTTTGCTATGGGGTTCACTCTATTTTTCTTAAGCTGCAGCGGCGACGATGTAGACGATTTTTCTTCAATAGATATTCCTCTCGCCTTTCTGAGTCCAATGGCAGCTGGGGATTATACCCTCAGAATAATAATAACAGCAGCTGACATTCCAAATCAGATTGTAAAGGAACAACATCTTGCAATTGTCGAAGGGCACAAACAAACTTATGAAGTAACGGTTAACGATGTTCCGGTTGGCAACCGGAGGGAAGTCAAGGTAGAAGTCTTTAAGACAGGGAACCGTTTATTCGTGGGTTCTGGCACGGTTAATATTTCAAGCGGTGGGAATCAGCTTGCGATGAACGTAGAAAAAGTAGCAGAACTTCTCAGCAGTGAGCCGAAGGCGGGTGCCCAGATGCTCAGTAGTGGATTGCTAACTCTCAATTTTAGTGCGCCACCGGGCGTTGTAACGATAAATGGTAGGCATGCTGTGGTGCAAGGGCACACTGCTATTTGGGGACCGTCCGGTCTAGCTCCGGGCGCAACTACTCTCAACATCGCGTGGACAGCAGCGGAGGGTAGCAATGATACCCTCCAACTGGTCATTATCGGATCGCCTGCCATAATCAGCATTCTCCCCGCCGCTGCAACGCTGACAGCACTTGGAGACACTATTCAGTTAAATGCTACAATAAAGGACGGGAAAAACCAACCCATACCAGGCGCGATTGTGAGTTGGTCGAGCAGCAATCCCAGTGTAGTTAGTGTGGGTCCTCGGGGACTCGTTACCGCCCGGGGTAACGGGACAGCTACTATCAGAGCGACATCTGGGGGGGTGTCAACCACCGTGGCGATAACGGTGGAGCAGGCATCAACTACTGTCAACATCACCCCCGCGGCGGCGAAGTTGATAGCACTTGGAGACACTATTCAGTTAAATGCTACAATAAAGGACGGGAAAAACCAACCCATACCAGGCGCGATTGTGCGTTGGTCAAGCAGCAATCCCAGTGTAGTTAGTGTGGGTCCTCGGGGACTCGTTACCGCCCGGGGTAACGGGGCAGTTTATATCAAAGCGACATCTGGTGCCGAATCCTCAACAGCTTCCATAACCGTGGTACAGTTACCGACCACAATCGAAATCAGCCCAGTCAACCTATTTCCGATCGTCGCGGGCCAGACGTTGCAGCTGAGTGCCGCTGTGCGCGATGCCAACAACTACCTCATCACAGATGCGGTGATCGGTAATCCGTCTGTAGCAGCTATCAGTCCAACCGGACTTGTCACCGCCCGGAGTAATGGTAGAACGACTGTCAGAGCGAGTTCAGGCGGCCTTTTTTCACAGCTTGTTACCATTACTGTCCCGGATACGACGGGGCCATCAATTGTAAGTGGAACGGTGTCAGATGGAAACACAAGGGTCAATATTGGACCAATCAATGCTAGCGGTTTCAGATTTGATTTCGACGAACCAATCATTGGAAGCATAAAGCTGACCAATGAGGTGGGAACGGACCTTAATTGGATTGCAAACGTGTTGGGTCAAACAGCAACGCTGACTGTGGTTCCGGGACAGGAACTTGTCAACTCAAGAACCTACAAGATTGAAATTGACGTCAAGGATGGTGCTAATAATAGAAAGCAACAGACAATTACCTTTGTTACCATTATAAAATAAATAGTGCAATAACTAGCCCAACGAATTGTGCGACTACATCAAGAGAGGTTGCCCCGGTAAGATAGAGTGTTGGACTCCATTAGCACTTGTGTTACTCTCGTTGGGTAGGTACAAAACATATCTCTACTTGAAATCTCAACGTTTATTTATGGTGAAGTATAGAAAGTAAGTGGACATTGTATTAGAAATCTGTTAAACTTCAAGTATTATGAGATATTCAACAGATTTACGGAAACGCGTCCTTGGTTTCATCGAAGCAGGAGGGAGTAAAGCCGAGGCTTGCCGACGGTTCTCCGTTTCACGTACCACTATCTATAAATAGCTGAATGCCTCTGACCCCTTCGCCTATCAGAAATCCGGTCCCCGGGCCCCCTGTCCATTGATTACGATGCACTTAAACAACATATCGCTAATTATGTGCAAACCGCTTGTTTGTTTCTTAATTCTATTCACAATAACTGGCTACGCCGCAAAACCTGATTGGGTCAAGAACTATGGGCGTTCTGAAGAGCGGCCTGTTCACATTTACCTCATTGGCTTCGGGAGTGCTTGGGGTGACGGGGCGGAACCTCGCCAAATTGCTGCGGACAACGCACGAGCGGATGTATCCCGCAACATCGTCACAAAGGTCAGGAGTGTCATTCGCACCTCCGAATCAGAAATGGAAGGGATGCTATCCCAGCAGTATAGCGGAGTCACCCAGAGTGAGACAGCACTAAAACTGTTAGGGCTTGAAACGGAAGCCTACATTGATTCCGGACGCAATCCAACCACATACGTTCTCGCCTACGTCCGCCGCGCTAAACTCAAACATATCTACACCAAACAGGTGTCAGAACTGCATGAAGAAATAAGGCGAATCCTTGCCGATGCTGAAGCGGCAGAAAAAGCTTCAAAAATAGATATAGCAGTGGAGAAATACCTGAGCACCTATCCACTTTACGAGGCATTGAAAGAGGCCAAGATTATTTTGTTGGTGACAAAACATGACAGCAGTCCGAGCGATGTCGCCTTCGATGAGTTGAGGTTTGCCACGAAGAAGCTTTCTGGCAAACCCGATGTCGCACCGATCCTGTCGCATACAGAGGTCATCAATCGCGTTGAGCAACTCGTATCAGAATCGCTCACTTCCGTTGATGGCGTTGCCCGCGCTGTCGTGCTTCAACTCTCAAAGCAGGTTGAACAACCGGAGGGCAAAGTCTTGTTGGCACCGTTCACCTACCAAGATACCCAGATGGCCAGTCGTTTTTCCCGTCAACTCCTCGCCGCGCTTGAGGCGCAACTTGGGCAGCTAGCCAAGTGGAAGACTGTCAATCAGACGCACCGTTCACGCGGCAACTTTCGTCCTCGTTCAGTCCAGCACAGGCGCGATTTTGCAAAAGATACGGGGGCGACACTGCTCCTTTCGGGCACCTATTGGGAAAACAGCGATGAAATCACGATTCGGGCGCCATTGCGGGATGTGGAAACAGGTGAAGTTAGGGCGGGAGTTGTTGTGAAGTTTGACCGGGGGATGAAAGGCCTCAACTTCAAACCGCAAAATTATAAGCAAGCCCTCATTGAGCAGAACGCTTTCGCCGAAGGCGAGTTCGTTAGCGGCTTACAGGTCGAGATGTGGACAGACAAGGGAAGTGAGCACCTGCTTTACACCGAGGGCGAGACAATGAAGGTTTTCGTTCGCGTCAATCGAGAAGCCTACCTCCGGTTGCTCTATATCCTTGCCGATGGCAGGCGTACGCTTCTCTACGACACCCACTACATTGACCAGTCGAAGGTGAACCGCGTTGTTGAAATTCCGGAGGAGTTTGAGTGTGCCCCGCCGTTTGGTGCGGAGCTCTTGATTGTTGCTGCACGGACTGAGGAGTTTCCATCGATCCAGACGTATGAAAGCGAGGGGTATCACTTCCTGAGTGCCAAAGATGCCGGACAAGCAGCGCGTGATTTTCGCGGTATGAAAAAGAAACAGAAACGGCCTGACGTCCAACAGAGCGAGGCACAGCTTGTACTTACGACGATGAAGAAGTAGTAAAGGGCAGAGAAACCGAGTTTTTGGCAAAATTCGGTCTCTAGAGACTTTGTAAGGTGTGGACTTGACGAGGCAGGACTGCCTCTCTCACCGTGGGAGGGAAATCCCGTTCCCGACGTGCTCAATGGGTCGGCGTAAATCGGCAGACCCTATCGAATGAGATCCGCAACCTCGGCAGCTCTTCATAGGGCCAGGGGTTAAAAGACTGGGGGATGTAGTGACACGCAAAACTGTGGCGAAATGCCCCCGGCTCCAAAATGGGACCGCCGCGATGGATGAGCCTACCGTGGAAGAATACCACGTCTCCCTTTGAGGCTTCGACAGTGATTTCTGGAAGCCCGTTACGTTCAAACAGGGCATCGAATGCGTCTTCGGGATGCCAGCCATACCAAGGTCCCCGGCTGCCGTTTTCGTCCGTTCTAAAATCCCTCTTATCAATAATTGGTCCTTTGTGAGAACCGAGTTGGACGTGGATGCTCCCGTTCCATGCGCCAACCTCTTGAAGGGCAATCCATGCGGACATACAGCCCGGTAGATGGTACGCATCCTGATGCCGGCGTTGTTCCGAACCTACATAGAAATACATACTCTGTACCGCCTCCGGCTCATCGCCGAGGAGCGTCCGCAACGGTTGGTACAATCTAGCATCGAGCATCCACTCTAGCCCTACAGGCTCGTGAAGGGAGCGATTATGTGTCCGCCTCCAGTCGTTCGGCTCCCGTGGGGGATAACCCTCGACGATCTTGCGCCCAGCATGTAGGTCCATCATATACTCAATAAACCGATCGCACTCATCCGGATCGAACACACCTGTGGCGATAGTATAACCATCGCGCTGATATTCTTCTTTTTGAACCGATGTCAGTTGTATATCCATGAAAACCTCGCTTAACAATCTTGTAGCAGTCTCGTAATTTGTATTAATTTTTTGGTGCCAATCGGTGAGGATGACGTTTCTACCCCTTGGTCCATTAGTTCATGAATGAACCAATCAACTAATATACCAATGAACAGATTGTTGTCACTTTTCACTCTCAGTCTTTGACCGGGGATTGTATCAACGCCCCATTGGTTATTAGAGACTTTCTATATACCCTCCAAGACAGCCTCAAGTTCTTTGACACTGGCAACCGCCACGAGCGCACTGCTCACACCTTGGTTCTCAAGCACCCATGATAATGCCTTCCCGGTCGGCGAAATCTTCTCTTTAGACTCAACTAACTCACTCCAGGGACCGGCGGTAAAAGAGTAGACAAGTGGTAATTCGCTGCGCATATTCTCACCGAGGGGTGAAAGCTTCACCAGAGTTTCCTCCGTCGCTTTGGTCCAGTCCGTCCCAGTTTTATGTTTCCAGCTTAAGTATTGCCCACCGAGTGCCTTCATTACCAAGACTCCCTTTCCAGCTTTGGACGATGCTCGAATACCCGGAGCCTGACCACGACAGACGTAATTGTAGATAACCAAGTCTGCGTCTGCGGCCTTTTCTGGACCGCGCGCTACATAGGCATTTTGGTCCTCCTCAAAGTGGCGTATCAGACAGAGCGATTGCACCTTCCCCATCTGCTTGAGATCGGTAATTCGCTTCCTCAGTTGGATGTCGTTCATGTAGGCATAATAGTGTACCCGGAGGATGTCAATCGCATCTCTACGTAGGTTCATAAGATGTTTGTCAATTATCCCTTCCAAACCTGCTGCTGCGGGTGCGCCGACTTTCAGGGAGAAGTAACGCTCGTCTGTATTGCCCTTCAATTCTTCTGGAATATGAATCTCGTCCCCGTAGCCCATATCAAATAAGTTTATCCCAGATTCGACTGCCCGCAGATAGATTTGCCGCTTCTCTTCGGGTGGCGGATGGCCCGATTCTCCCTCCCAATAGTGTGCTAGAAGGCCGCCCGTCCCGATGACGCTCAACCGCATCCCTGTCCTTCCAAGTTCACGATATTCCATAACAAACCTTTCCGTTAAAATTTTCTAGAGAAGATACTATACACAATCACTTTCAGTTAGTGCGCTTCGGAAGTTTAGCGTAAACATCCGTCTACCTACACGCCCCCCAAACGACGCATGCCAGAGTTGATGGCTGAAGAAGACCACATCGCCCGGCTCAGATTCAATGGGGAAACTCGGAATATCGCATGGTGCGAGTCCAAAGTGATTCATATCGGGATTCGACAGAAATTGCCTCCCACCTTCCTTATCACCCGTCGCCTGCTCCCACATCTTAAGGAGTTTTGGACGCACATTCTCGAACTTGTAGGAGTCGTCTTCGGATATAGCGGAAGGGACATTCAGATGGAGCGACCATAACTGGTCGTGGTACGGATTCCGATGTGCACCCGGAATAACGCGAAGGCAGCCGGTATCTTTACGGACAGAATCCAGATAGAACGCAACCTTGATACTCGGACGGTAGTGATACTGCCACTGTGCAATGTTGCGGTTGGGGTCATTTTCCCCATCCGGGATGTGCGGATCCCACCCCAGGTCCGGATGCCATCCAGTATCCCCGACATAGAAATTCCCGTCGTTTCCCTGCTTGATGGTTGACAGCATGTTGTGGTACATCCAGATAGTCCCCATCACTAAACTTGACAGTCCCGACGGTTCACCGATTCTCCACAATCATAAAGTAATCACCTCTTTTTTGTAGTGAGAATCGAGTATGGCATGCGAGACTTTGAGGGCAGCCAGTCCGTATCGGCTCCATCCATACAATCTTCTAAGTTCTGATAAACTGTTGCCCTAACCGTACTTGCAAGGGTTTCAGCACGCTCTTTATGCGGGTCAATGACGCCAACGATATCTGCACCAGGGATGCACATCAGCGAGCTAGCATGTGTTCTGGCAATCCCTCCAGCACCGACCATTACAATGTTTATCATCGGATCAAGATTCGCTCCTTTCTTGATTTGGACGTAACTGAATGTGTGCGAATTCAGGGAGTTATTCAGGCTCCGGAGAGATAAGTTATATGAACTCCGGTGCCCGTCTATACCGTGTGGTTTTTTCGGCTTGACAGTCTACTTACAAGGTGCTAAACTGCAACAAGATACTATCATTATCAATCTAACAAATCAAGGAAAAGTTCGTTACCTGTTGGGATGATGTAAACTATCAGGTTAATATGCCAACAATCGGATTTTCCTAGAAAATCCGCCCATAATTTTTGGGAAAAGAGGTCAGCTATGAAGGAAAAAGTGTCATCTCCTGATTCTGCTCCCACAATGCCCCAGAACCCACTTCTCGTCCCCGGAGTGTCAGATCCGACATTAGCCCAGCTCCTGCTGCGCTCAACCGGTGAACTTGCAGGTGCCACCCGCCCCAGCTTCCTGGCCAATGGGCACTCTCCTGTGCAGTGGTTTGATAGCGATTGGGGCCGGTTAGAAGCAAATCGCGAACCGCTATTCGACATGTCTGCGGTTATTGCACAATTCGACGACGCCAGTTTTTCGAGGGATGGATATGCTGTTCTAAAAGAAGTCATGACACCCAAAGCTATCGAAGACTGGACAGCGGCGTTGAAATATGGTCAGCAACTCAACGATAGACTGCTGAGATCAGACTGGACCCAAATTGATTGGGGCGTTCTTGGGCGCAAACTACCAACAAAATGTCTCACCGTTGAGGAGATTAATAACGCCCTCGGAGGAAGCCAGCGGGTGCCGCAATCGGACGATGAGGCTGGCGTGAAGACGTTGCGGCAGCATAGTGTTTTTGCCGAGTATTTTCCGGCAGGGCACGTCCCGTACTTAATGAACGTCCTCATACACCCACAGATGCTCCGACTGCAGCGGATGTGCCTCGGCAGCAACACCATCTATTTCGATCACAACCAGCTATTGACTAGACCCCCAGGCTATCCCGGTGGCGCGTGGCACAGTCATAAGATCGGGGGTGGGGCGGACAACTGCGGCATAGCAAATCTGTCGGAGTACCAGGCACAACCGAATTTCAATCTTACGCTTTGTTACCCCCAAGGTTTTGAAGCCGAGGACGACGGGGGCCTCAAAATCATTCGGGGCAGCCATCTTTTTCGAGATCCAGCGGGTTGCCGGGCTGACACCGACGAAGAGATGCGGCAGGGTTGGTTGGCAGGACGAGTGCATCCTGTTACTTCCGAGCCGCTTCAAATTGAATATCTCTCGATTCCTCCGGGGTCAGTGGTCTGCTGCTTGTCGCATGCCGCACATGCAGTAGCACCCAAAGCCTTGGGCAGAAAGACTCGCTGGTGCTCACTTTACTGCTACAAGAAACCCAGTGATGTGACCGGTTACGCCCAGCCATCGCATTCAATCCCGCCGGTATGGGCGATGAAAGCGCAACGGGGCGAACTACCAGCTGTTCTCACCGAGTTATTTCGACCGAGCTACGACAAGGGGTTGACGGGCGGGCGGACTGTGGATTCACAGTCTTGATGGATCAGTTAAGGGGGTTGTCCGCCTCGAACACGCGACGCTCTGCATCGGAGAGTTTTCCTGCTGCCGCAGTACGCTTTACCCAATGGGTTGGCACACCGTTTGTCCACTTAGCTGGCGAGGCTGCGGGATCTGGCGTTCGATACGCCATCAGCAACCCCCACCGGGTGGGTGCCCCCGGCGGCCGGCGTTGGACGTGATGTGGCATATGGTGAACAAAGGAAACCATGCTCCCGGGGGGTAGCGATAGATGTACAATTTCCAACGGCTTGCCTGTGATGGCGTGGGTCTTTCCCATCAGCCAATTTGCCTGCATGTCGGCGTCTTCATCAGGTCGCTCTGTGTTCCACTTGTACGGGATGCGGTAAAGATGGGATCCCGGGATAACCCCAAGTTCCGCACCGCCTCCACTTTCTGCACCTTCCGGATAGCACAGTGTTCGGATGCACTGCTGCTGTAGAAACTCAGGGGTTAATGCCTTACCGGTGCCGATAGGGTCTTCGACCTCGTACTGCCCGTCTCGATACTGGTGAGCATGCCAACGCCTGCCTGGCGATCCAGCTCCCCGGTTAAGCATTAAGCAGTGGTCAAGCACGAAGCGGTCGCCGAAGAGTTTCTTGAATAGCTCCATCATCTGGGGATGGGCGGTGGTAATATCCATAATGAAGTCATCGTATCCGGCAGGAAAATATTCCGGCATGACGCCCAGCGACTCGTATCCGCGTGTAACTAACGCAGGGCCCGGACCGAAAAGTCCATGGTCGTGCATATATGCACGCGTCTCTGATCTAAGGAAGTTGGGCATCTGCTCTGATCCACCGCAGCAAGATGTCAAAAACTCTGGAGTGATTTGCTCTGGAGGAGGGGATGTCAATCCACGCGCCTCAAAGTCGATGGAAGCCCAGTCGGTATCCGTAAGGATGCAGTCGTTCATGTGCTGCAATTTCTGTAGACTGGCGGTGAACTGTTTTCGACCGGCGTCGGTCAGTACGTCCTCCCATACCCAATATCCATTGTGCTCGAAGGCTGTGCGGTCAAAGGCCTCCAGCACCTCCGGGCGCAACAAATCGTCCACATGGGCTGCTAACGCGCCATTATCAGCTTGTTTTTGTGCATTTGAGTCCTTCATTGCCTCTTCGTCCTTTAGTTCTGTATACTTAACATAGGTTGCTAGTAGCCGTAACCTCAGAACCTAGCAACTTGAGTTACACTAGAAAACATACTCCGTTTTCGCGTGGAGAATGGATACGTTTTTCCATTTCATGCAACAGTGTTTCATGCAACAGTGATCGTAGCTGCTTGAACACAAGGAACTACTATTATACTTACTGCCATCTGACAATCACAATCCAATCGTGGCGCAGAGCCTGTCCTCGATGCAATTCGGGTTTCCTAACCTGCCATGTCTGCGATCATAGATTGGGAAATCTGCGCCCCCTATTGATAGCATTTCTTTCTGATAAGATTGGGATTCAAAGCAACTGGGACTTTGGCAGTCGAACAAGTTGAGCGTAAGCGAAATCCTGATTTATCAGGGCTGCCCGACCAAGGGATATAGGAGGTTGACTTTTATCACACCTCACATAACTGGGGGTGCTCATAAAGAAGTAGGCACACTCCGCGTGCCATAAATCACACAATCGTTATGGCATATAGCTTGGCTAACACGCAACTTTCATTAAACTCCCAACCCGAATGGGGAAAAACAAAATATCCCCAACCCCATAGGTAGGGCATCTTGCCCCATCTACCACCTAGCAATCTGCTGGATCTGTTTAATCCGCGATTCAGACAATAATTATGAGCACCCCTCAGATAACAGCAACTTGCGTATACTTAGCAAGGAGAAAACATCATCATCATAGCACAGCAATTGACAACCTGTCAACGGATTTAACACTACATCCGGTACGTGGAATTGATCAAAAGGAAAACCACATGGAAATGCATCCAGGAAAGCAGGTATTTATAGACGATTTCTTCATCGAATCGATGGTTGGAGCGCATCGCGTCCTCAATTGTCCAGAGAAAATCACTATTGACGAACCGCTTCACACGGTTAAGCCGGATCGGCCGTGGGAAAGCGAGGTCGTTCAAGGAGCAATCATCTACGATGAGAAAAATCACACCTTTCGGATGTACTATCCGGGCGTAAACTCCGTAATGTGCGTTTTAGAGTCCCACAATGGCATTCATTGGGAACGTCCTAATTTGGGTATCGTCGAGTTTAAAGCCTCCAAAAACAACAACATCATCAATTGGCCGAGGGACTGCCCATCACTTGGGAGCATCCTGTACGACCCCCATGAAACAGATGAAACCTATCGGTGGAAGCGGATAGCCCATGTCCCCCATGAAGGCATCTGGCAAGCACTCTATTCGGCGGATGGATACAACTGGTGTCACTATCCCTCCGGCCCCCACAATCATCAGAAACAGCTCTTCGCTTTCGGCTCTCCCGCAGAAACCTTCGGCGGCTCCATCAACCCCGAAGCGCCTTACATATCTTATAGCCAGCGCGGTTCAAGTCGTCGAACCCGTGTTCTCGGACGGCGTGACAGTCAGGACTTCCTCAATTGGTCCGGCCTACGCACAGTCATTGATCAAGACCTCGATGACCCGCCGGGGACGGAGTTTTACGCTGCAGGCTATGATACGGCCAACCGCACAAACGGTGGATTACATATAATCATGCTCAGTGTCTTTTTTACTGATTTGGCCGAATCATACGCGATAGAACAACCGGAACTTTACTGGGGCAACGCCACGGGGGCAGTAGCACTGCCAGCGCGGGTAGATGGAGTCGTTGAACCACAACTAGCTGTAAGCCGTGATACGGTCTCATGGAAGCGGTACCGCGAACCATTTATTCCTCGTGGCAAACCCGGCGCATGGGATTGGGGGTCCATGTACGTCTCTGGTCCTATTCATCACAATGGGATGCTTTGGTTTTACTACAATGGGGTCGGCGTAACCCATAACAACCGTACACCACAGTTGCGCTATGCAGGGACCCCAAAAGAACAACAGACAGGAATCGGGGTTGCACAACTCCGGCCCGATGGTTATGTCAGCGTGGAAGCAGATTCGTATGCGCCGGGGATTCTGACCACTCATCGCTTCCGTCAAGAATCAGGGGGAACGGTGACGGCTAACGTGGATGCCACAGCGGGCGAACTACGATATGAAGTATTAGAAGACACCGGCGCGCCCATCCCCGGTTTCACCGCCGCCGATTGCGATCCTATCCGCGGGGACACCCTTGACAGCGTGCTGTCGTGGAATGGCATTCCCGGCTGGCCTGGTGTGAGCGAAGAACGCGAAGCGAGTTACCCCAATCTTCCTAAAAACGAGTTCTACATCAAGTTGCGGTTTTATATTTTTTCGGGGACCAAATTCTACTCCTTGACTCTAGACCCACCGGAGGTTACGATGTGGCAGATTCGCTCACAGTCAGTCATCGAATAGGCCTATCCGCGATTGTACGGTGCTCAAGTCGCCCTTGCGAGCGTACTGGGTTCGCATAAAATTCGATTGGCATTCGGTTGGTCTAAAATGGTAGAATTTGAGCCATTCAGGTACGAAGTTAGAGTGTGTGAAACTACGGTGCCGTCTGTAATGATGTGCCAGTCATTTTTGCGCTGAATTTTCGCTGCCCGAATGGATTATATAGACTTTAAGTAAACCGTCACAAAATAGGAGTTTATTGTATATGCCAAACGATAAAAACCGATGTGTCGTATTTGTTTCTCTTACCGGGGACGAACAGATTAAATGCTATGACATGGACCCCGATTCAGGCGCATTAAAGCTGCATTCAACTAGCAACGCGCACGGACCTTCAGGGGCTCTCTGTCTGCATCCGTCTGGAAACGTAATGTATGATGGTCACGTGGGATCAACCACGTTGGCAAGTTTTCGTCTTAATATTGACTCAGGTGAACTCACCCTCATCAACAAGGTAGATACCGGCATCGGTATTCCTGCCCATCTCACCACGGGTAGGCACGGACGTTTCCTGCTCACTGCTTACTACGGTGGGGGCGGCGTCACCGTACATCGGCTAGGAGACGACGGGGCAATCGGAGAACTAGTGCAATATGTCGATACCGGCGAGAAGGCTCACGCAATCCTCTCAGCGACCGAAGATCGCTTCGTCTTTGTCCCGCACGTCTGCCCGAATAACAAGACCAGCCAATTCCGCTTTGATAGCGAGTCGGGTCAACTCACCCCTAATACCCCCGCCGAACTGGCACCGCCCGACGATGAAACGGGTCCCCGCCATATCTGTTTTCGGCCTCAAGGGGATGTCGCTTACATCGTCAATGAGCAGGGCAACACAGTGACTGCCCACCGCTACGACCCCGAAAAGGGCACACTCGAGATTTTCCAGAATATTTCGACCTTGCCCTCGGACTATACAGAGGGCGGAGCAACAGCTCATGTGGAGGTACATCCGAATGGGAAATGGGCGTATGCATCCAATCGGGGGCACGACAGTATTGTCGGCTTCAACATTGACACCGATGGGTCAATCAGTCCGTTTGGACATTTTCCGATCTCGGCGAGTCCGCGATCATTCAATATTGACCCGACAGGTGCTTATCTTTACGGTGCTGGCGAGGCTGCGGACACAATGACTTGCTATCGTGTGGATGCAGAAACCGGCGAGTTGCAGCCGCTTCAAGACTACGCCGTTGGAAGTCAACCGTTCTGGGTTATGGTTACTCCACTGGGTTAGATTTAATCGGACTGTTTGTCCCAAATATCCGTCGCATTGAGACGCCGTTTCAACCGGTGGTGTTCAATTTCCATGCTGTCGGACAACCTACGTATTACATTTACATAAGGAGAATAACAATGGTTTACGAACTTCGTACTTATATAATTCCGGAAGGTCGAATGCCGGACATCCTCAACCGGTTTGAAAATATCACCTTTGGTCTATTCAAAAGGCATGGCATAGAAGTCGTTGGATTCTGGAGACACCCAGAGGTCAACGAACTAGTGTATATCTGTAGATATGAAAGCGAAGCAGCGATGGAGGCGGCATGGGATGGCTTCCGCGCAGATCCTGAATGGATTAAAGCCCGCGAACAAACCGAAGCGAATGGGCCAATCGTTGCGGAAGTTATTTCGGACACCCTGATTCCGACTTCCTTCTCACCAATGCAATAGGGGTTAAGCCTATCAGGGATTAATCGCAGAAAGGTATAAAGTAGAATGATACCATGACAAATATTGGAATCATTGGTTTCGGTCAGTGGGCTCGCCAAGCCTACACACCTTTGCTTGCAGAGATATCACAGGTTCGGGTTGTGGCTGTTTCCGCTCGGAGTCATACCACAAGAGCTCTTGCAAAACAGACGTTCGGGAAAGGGACGAAGACGTTTGAGGACTATCACGACCTGTTGAATGATTCAACCGTTGACGCTATCTTGATTGCGCTCCCTAATTCCCTTCATGCGCCGGTCCTTCAAGCGGCGGCAACATCCCAGAAGCATCTGTTTTTTGAACCGCCCGTTGCAGAAGATTCGGAAACAGTCACACACGTACTGGACGCACTGGCATCAAGTGGATGCGTGGTTCAAGCCGATTTGGAGCTCCGATACCTGCCGGTGATGGACAGTGTATTAGAACTTCTCCGGTCCGGCGCGATAGGTGAACCGTTGATGGCGAAAATCCGTCTGTGGTGTGCCTGGGGATATGGAGGTGGCGCGTGGTATGAGGAAGTTCAGGGGCAGAGTTTCTTTCTTTGGCTAGGCTGTTGGTATCTTGATGTCCTAGATTGCATCTTCACACAGACTGCAATTCAAGCATCTGTTATAGGAGTTCACCACAGTAACGGGACACTGATGGATGCCGGTTGGGCATCGCTAGTTTATTCTGGCGGAGGAATCGGTCAGCTTGAATTTAACTTGGTGATACCACAGGGGACCGTCATTGAGCTGACTGTTGCCTGTCGATCCGGAGAAATTATCGCCGATTTACAGACCGGGAGGTGGGGATGGCGTGGTGAAACAGATGATTGGCATCGTGAACACACCCCTGCCTCGCCACCCACTTACGGGTTCGTGGGTATGCGCGAAAGCCTCCGAGGGTTCTTTGATTCCATCCATGCGGGAGGTAGTCCCCGGGCAAATATTGACGTGATGCGCCGAGTCCAATACGCTGCACAGCTTTGTGCGGAAGCTGAACGAGGTTGAAGTCAGACTTCACCGAAAATTATAAGGAGACCAGATAGTGATGATTGTTCTAATAGACATTGATGGAGGCCTTTGACCCCCTTCCGGCGTACTAGACAATAAGTTGGCTGCTAGAGGCCTTTATTCTAAGGAGTGCACGACTTATTCACCTAAGACATTTTTACATCCCTCACTATATGAGGAAGATCATATTTATCATCATGCACTATGAACAGTGGAACCGAGCCATTATCTCCTACTTTTTTCAAGAGTGTGAGCCCGGTGAAATTGTCTTCTTGCAAACAAATGCTGAAAAACTTTCTGAAATAGCGGAGCTGTCTAATTTCAAGCTGGCAAATGCTGTCATAAGTTTGAAAGTAGCTGTCAGGAACAAAGTTGTTACTGACGATCGTGTGAATCTCCAACGAATCAATCCAACAAATTTACGGGATTCATGGTGGGCCACTTCGGAAGAAGAACCACCTCAAGTGGCTTTCCTCGCCCTAGCTGTTCTTGCCGCGTCGCGAATGGAATCTTCAGTTAGTGCTTCTCATACGAACTACTACCTACGGTTAAATGAACTCCTGTTTGACAAATCTGATCAAGGAATTCCAAAAGGAATTAAGCGTCAAGAATTCAAGAAACTTTGGAAACATCTTCAGAAGTGGGTAAGCGATCATTACAATATTGAACTATATCTGACCGAAGGTCCATTAAATCGTAGATATGTTTGGTACCCGATTTCACAATGCTTGATTAGCGAACAAGATCGACGTGCTGTTTACCAATTTTTTCATCAGAATAACCTTACACCGTTTTCAAATCTCCCTGATCCTCAACTGGAACACCAACTTCGTTATTGGTGTATATCATCAACGGGATCTGTTAAAATAAAGCGTTACCTTTCCAATGAATCCTATAAAAGGTCCATACTTAGCCAGGTCAAATCACTTCTAAAACACTGGAATGGTGAAATTCCACCTGATGCAGCCCTTGCTTCCAAAAGCTACACAATAGCATCAATTAATGTTGAACTCCGATTGAATCCGTTCGACAAGGTAGGAGTGCGCTACTGGCTCCCAAGACATGGTAGAGGCGCAACAAACTGCGAAACTAACCCTTTAGGGATTAAGTGTTTGCAAACATCTGGTCTAGAAAAGTGGTTTCGTTCAGTTATTGATGCGAGAGGCATGTTTTGGAATTTGCCAGATCGTCTACAATTACAAACGGTTGAAGTCAAACCAATAATTTACACCCTAAGTCGTTCTGATATCTGGGTTTTCCGAAAAGATTCAGAACGTGACGACAGTTGGCTTTCCCAACGAAACATGCAACTGTATGAAGATCACCTGATTGTCTTCCGCAAACGGCTTGCTAATCCAGTTATTGCTTGTGTAGAACAGACTTGTGAACTAGAGACTAAGACGCCAAGTCCCATCTATGATGGTTGGGTCTGCCTGCGGGGTACACCTACCAAACCCTTATCTGTTTCCAACCAAGAACTTTGGCGATTGTCTATTGATTCTAGCAAACGGATTCGTCTCATTGGTGGATTATCGGTTCGAGACCAACACGGTCACAGAGCCTATCTCAACATCTGCCTTCCTACCGTGTTCGTTCCCGACCTTGGGCTTTCCAGTGAAGAGCCTTTAAAGATAGACTCCCAAGAGCTGTCAGTAGGTAAGGACCGGCTTGTTACGTTGGATGGCATACTAGGTTCAGGAGTTCATAGAATTTCCTACGGAAGTAAAACGAGTGATTTACGAATCATAACCCCAAAGCGTTGCTTGGAACACAATAATCGAACTCTAATCGTTACCTTATCTCAAGATGTTTCGGAGATGCCAATCTATTCTACAAAGAAAATTGTGGAGGCTACAGCGGAATCCGGAATGTGGCTCACGGGCACAAAATTCCTTGGAACAGACATTCCCGAAACTACATGGGATGATGTACAAATTGAACCCTCGACTCCCAAAAAGGATAGTGATTTATCCTCCAAAGCCCCTGCTGAGCTTATCTCATTGGTCGTGAAGACCGCGATAGAGCTCAAACAGGACAAGACTTTGGTCCCGAAGTGGTTGGGCGAGATAATCGAACATCTAGATCAGAATGTTGCTTTGCAATCTATCGTTCAAAAGAAGTTAGAGCAGTACCACGAAACGGCTTTGTCCTATGCAGATCTTCGCAAGCAAGGAAGTAGGTAACCATGGAAGCAAAACCGTACTCAGAAGAGAAGCGGGGTATTTTAATAGAACGGAATGCAAAAGATTTTGTTACTTTCTTGGAAGAAATAACAGATAAAACAGGAAAACAGTTTATACGGGAGAAGTTGCTTCAAAGTCAAGTGCCAGGATTCCGAAAGGGGCATGCTCCACTAACACGAACAGTCCCAATGTTGATTTCAAGGTTGAAAAAGGAACGAAAATTTACCAATTCCGTCATTTGGGACATGTTCCAAACGGCTTGGACCGCTTGGGTTGAATCGCATCGTGAACTAAATAAGCTCTTACTTGAGTTTGACAACTCATCGGACTTTGATGAAAACCGCCAGTGCGTCGCACCATCAAATAGCGAACTCGATATCGAGTGTTTCAAAACCTTGTTGGAAGCAAGTCGCAACAACCAGATTGATCGGGAGACAATTCGACGCTTTTATGACTATGGTTACTTCCTTCCTTCAGATGAGATCGAAACCCTCATTGAAAAGGCACTTCCCCAGGCAGAAATTAAACGACAGCAGCAGCTAGCGGTCCTTCCTGATCAGGTCAATCAGCTATCTGAAACTATCAATTCACTTGATTCGCGAATTTCTGAAATTGCCTCCACCGACAAAACAGCACAGAAGCTCGATCAACAAATTACAGAGGTAACCAAATCTTTCGAGTCTCAACTTTCTAAAATAAAATTAAATTTTAACAAAAGAATTAGCCAATTGATCAATTCACGGCTTACCAAGGTAGAGGAATCAGTTATATCTCTTGCGACTCAACTTTCGGCTGCCGAATTTAATATTAATGATATGGAGCTGAAAATCGCGCAACTCGATCAACGTTTCCAAAAACATGTCGAATCTATTGAAGTCCGGCTTGATGGTATGGACAGAGCAATTATTGAAATTAAAATAGAAGAAGAACAACAACATCAAATGACCCATGCACCGCGAATCGCCCATCAATCTGTACAGATTGGGAAACATTATGCTGTCAAATTGGAAGCGGAAGAAGAGCATTACAACGATGAAAATGAGGACTACTTGGACAGTTTTGCGTATTGCCTACGAAGGTTTGGTGTAACGGATTCTAAGGAGACCGCAAATGCTATTCATGTTGCTCTGAAGGCTTTTCCTGCACTTGAGGTTGCTGATACACGAATAATTGATGTTTGGCGGCTGATGTGCGATAATCACTTGTACGTTACAGAAATCGATGTGGAAATGGGTTGGCTCGGGTTACAAGATTGGTTTCCTCAGCTCTTTTCTCAAGAATGTTTTGGGGAACAATTGAGACAAATGGATCTTGATATCTCGGTCAGGAGGATGCTTGAAATAGGCAATATGCCTTGGGCAATCCATTTGAACAATTGCGATCGGTCATTTCCAGATAGTTATCTGCCACAATTTCTTAAATGGATCAATGATTTTTCCGAGGGTGCTATCAAAGTTTTTCTCACCCGTTATTCCGGAATGAATCGTTGTGAAACGAATGAGGACGTTTATACTTGGGTTACACGTCTGCCAGAACCACAACAAAACCGAGAACCGATTGAGTCCCTAAAATTGAAACCGTCGGGTGTTATTGTTACAAAGTCTGAATGGGAATCTTGGTGTCGACCAGGTGCTGATGCTAATCCACAGCACAATAGTCAACTCACATTCCTTGATCCACTTTGCACAAAGATCAAAGATACAGGTTTGCAAGTCCCAACAGTGCTTTTTCGGGATATTCAACGTTATCTTCAACTTTCACATCATGATATTCTAGCACCGTCCCGAGCTCTTGATTGGGCTTTGACTTTACGCCTTTTGCCGTGGATTGAGAACCGCCGCGATTTAATCGAGATAGTGCAAAATTTGATTGACGATGAAAATCGTGAATTGCCGCATTTCCGAGATGGATTACTACAAGCAAGCGAGGAAGATGAATGAACCAAACGGAAACAAATATCTTTGATAGACTCCTTTATTACTTGTCACATGTCGGTGAACTGAGTTGGGAAAAATTCAAAGAGGCAGTTGAAAATCTTGCAGAAGGTGAATCCAACTTGAAAGATTCTACTTACCTGACATCACTAGCACGACTTGGACACCTTGATTACAATCCTATGAATTTGGACAAGGTTGTAATTGCGCCTACTGTCTTGGTTGAAGCGGCGGTGGAAGATCGATATGTACTTGTCGGAAGTCGGTCTCCCGACTTTCTTAAAGAAATCAAAAGTTATATTTCCAAAATGGGAGGAAAATCGCATTTGATTCTAGAGCAATACGCCCCAACGACCATTGTGTTGACCGGACTGACGGAAACTTCTTTCACCAAAATTGAAAATTGGGGCATTCACATTAGTCGAGCATTTTCTGCCAAGTTATCGAGCGTATTGCCGTCCCCCAAGCGCGCCAATTTTCCGCAAGTCGAAATACCGTTTTCCGATTCGCTGAACAAGTTCAATATCAATAACCTGAAATACGAAAAGGATAACGATTCTTTAGATTATGATGAGCTTTACGAAATCCCTCAATACGGTCCCGATGTCTACGTCTTAAAATCTGGTTACGACCAACGAAAAGTCCCGCGTGACTGGGGGGAATGGCTTCTACTTTCTACCTTCGTCAGAAAGACTAGACTGATTTTTTACGAAAAAAAATCTCAGACATGGTGTGTCAATCGAAATTTGCTTGTGCCGCTAATTGTTGATCGGTGCGCGACCCTATGCTCAGGATTTCCACCAAAATGGAGGGGTGATTGGGCTTGCTACTCCGATGTACCAGTTGGTATTGCATACCGATTGACTAAATCACTCTATCAAGATTGGGAGGTTATTTGATGTCAGATCCATTTGAAACTTATGAACTGCTTTGTGATTCTTACATTCGCTACATCCAAACAATTTTGGGTTTTAATAGTACGGAACTCGAAGAGGAACGTAACAAACTATTGCGGGAAAACGGGCTGCTTTTCCAAGACCCACGCTTTGAACCAATTGTTCCTTATCCCTCCTCCGGGAAAACTCTGTCGCAGTTATGCAACCATTTACAACTGTCTTACGAACTTGGTGATTTTCTCGCGCGAGGTGGTGATGATGGACTTGCACCAAAAGACCGCCTGCTCTATGACCATCAAGCAAAGGTAATTAAAGCATCGGTTATTGATGGTGAGGATGTCGTTGTCACGACTGGCACAGGTTCTGGAAAGACAGAGTGTTTTTTACTTCCAATCTTCAACTATCTCGTCGAAGAATCACGGAAATGGAACAGCTACGGCTATCGGAATTCAAATCATCCGTGGTGGCAAAATTTTGAGAGTAAAACAGAAAAGCCTATTCCACAGCGTCAAGACGAAGAACGTCCTGCTGCCCTTCGTGCGTTAATTTTGTATCCACTCAACGCACTTGTTGAAGATCAACTCATGCGTCTACGCCGGGCTTGTGACAGTCCGGCAGCACGGAGATGGCTCCATGAAAATCGGGGTAACAATCGATTTTACTTTGGTCGCTATACTGGTTTGACACCGGTCCCAGGTGAAAAAAAGCTGGAAAACCTCCAAAGATTTCAAAAACAACTAGAGAAGTTACATAGGCAAGCTGAAAAAGTTAGCGATTCCGAGCAGAAGCGTTATTTTTTTCCTTCAACCGATGTTGACACAGCTGAGATGTGGTCTCGGTGGGACATGCAGGATCACCCGCCGGACATCCTAATCACAAACTACTCAATGCTGAATATTATGCTCATCCGCAACCTAGAACAGCCTATCTTTGAAAAAACTAAAGCATGGCTAGAAAGAAAAGACAGTGTTTTCCATCTTGTTGTTGATGAATTACACTCCTACCGCGGAACAGCAGGATCGGAGGTTGCTTATCTTCTTCGGACACTGTTTAATCGGCTTGGCCTTGAACCTGAATCGCCAAAACTGCGAATCATTGCATCAAGTGCTTCACTTGAAAGCGATGAAGGAAGCGAATACCTCCGTCAATTTTTTGCGCGAAGGAGAAAATTCAAAATCATTAGTTCACCACAACACCCTGATCAAAGTACTGAGCTCCAGGAATCCCTCAAACACGCTGCACAGTTTGAAGCGTTCGATCAAAATAGAGATGCCACTCAGTTGGACAAAATTCCAAAGGAACTCATCAAGTCGGCTGTGGTACAACTTTGTAATAATAATGGAAAGTTAAATGCCTCGACGATCGGGGATATGCTGAAAGCCGCAAACCGAGTAAGTCCAACACCACTTTCTGAGGATACTATCCGTGGTCTTATTCGCTACACAATTCAACAGAAGGACATAAAAAAAGATCAGGCCCTATTACCGTTTCGTGTCCATTACTTCTTCAAAAACTTTGAGGGATTGTGGGCATGTAGCAATCCGAATTGTCGAGGGGAAAACAACGACATTTTCATTGGAAAATTGTTCGCAAATCGACGTGTTTTGTGTGATGAATGTGGTTCACGAGTGCTAGAATTGTTAACCTGCGAAACGTGCGGAGATCTCTTTTTTGGTGGATATAAACAGCTAATCTCGGACGAGGCTCCAGGTTGGTATCTCAGTGGTGACTATCAAGAATTGAGGGGTTTACCTGAAAAGGGGGTTAAAGATCGGAATTACGAAACTTACGCTATCTTTTGGCCGAGGAAGAAAACTCCTAATCAACCCCGTGGGGGTTGGAGCCAAAACGGTCTCAAGAGAAGTTGGCATTCCGCGCAGTTTTCTCCATCCGATGGAAAACTTATCCCGGATTCCACGACGAACTCCAATGGTTATTTTTACAAGATTCACCAACCAGAAGATTGGTGCTCAGAAATTCCTAAGTATTGCCCATACTGTGGAGATGTATGGGATTTATCCAGGGAAAAGATTGTTGTCAATGGCAAAGAGCAGGTAGGTTCACCACTCCGTAATAGTAGAACAGGTTTGCAAAAAGTAATCCAAATCCTCACCCAAACCTTACAAGCAACTGTTCAAGTACAATCCGAACGAAAGACCATCATCTTCTCAGATAGTCGACAGGATGCGGCAAAATATGCAGTTGGGATTCAGTGGTCTCACTATCAGGACATGATTCGACTCATCGCGGTTGAAGCGATGAAAAAACAAGCAGTAGATCCAGCCCTGGCGATCATTCGTAATCCTAAAAGCCCAGGATCCAAATTTAGACATGCAATTCGTCATTTGAGAGAAAAATATCCAGACCAACGACAATTACTTGATTCAATTGAGGACGCTTTTTATGACGATGAACCTCTGACATTAGATCAGGCAAATCAGCTAGCCACACTTGGAAGCAACTATCCGTTTACCGCTCTTCAGAAGGATTGTTTTAACGAATTTATCAAACTTGGCATGAATCCCGGCGGATACGGTGATAAGGTTGAATTTTCTCGGGAAAAAGGTAGAAATAATAAGGAGATAGAACATAAGTGGGAGGAGATCTGTCAATGGGGAGAGAGTTCCGTAACACTACGCGATTCACAGCTGCTTGAACCTCATCAAGATCGGCTTTTGCAAGAGATTGAAACCCAATTAAAAAAAGTAATTGCTGAACAACTTCTGTTTGCAAGAAGAAACATGGGCTTAGAGGGTCTTGGACTCGCGTGGTGTGAACCTAATACTGATCCGGACAAGTGGTTAATTAAAGGAGTAAATCCCGCTGAAATAATGTCTGCCGTTGCCCGAATCCTTGGCGAACGGAGATATACCAAAATTTACCGTCCCTACGCCGAAGAAAAGTCGATGCCCAAATTTCTCCGAGTCTACTTGGAAAAATCGGCGGAACAGATTAGGTGCTCTGAGGAAGAGCTTATCAGAGCAATCCAGGAACAGTTAGAATCATCAAACAGTTTTGAGGACTATCTCATCCTTGTTGAAAGACTTAACCTGCGTCGCCCTCAAGGGGGCATAATCTTCCGGTGTGTCACATGCCGTCGTAAACATCTTTACAAGGCAGGGGGAATTTGCACAAATACGAATTGCCTCTCGGAGTTAGAGAAATTTATACCGGACGAATTACAAGAATATGGTTACTACGCCTATCAAGCCGATTCAGACAGACTTGGGATTCAGCCTTACCGTTTTCATTGCGAAGAGTTAACTGCACAAACCGATTCGGAGGAACGGCCAAACCGTCAACGCTGGTTCCAAGGGGTTATCCTTGATGGTGAAAATCAGCGAACGAATGAGATTGACCTCCTCAGCGTAACAACAACAATGGAAGCTGGGGTTGACATCGGTGCGCTTTCAATAGTTTTGATGGGGAATGTCCCACCACAGCGTTTCAACTATCAACAGCGTGTTGGGCGCGCTGGACGACGTGGAGAACCGATCGCCCATGCTTTGACGCTCTGCCGCCTACAAACCCATGATGACCACTATTTTACCCACACGGACGAGATCACAAACGCCGCGACACCGACACCATATCTTGATATGCGGAGCCCGGACATTCTCAAACGAGTTTTGGCTAAAGAGGTTTTATGCAATGCCTTTTCACGGTTATCAAGAGTGGTGACAGACAACGAGAAAAATGTCCATGGCGAATTTGGAAAAGTTTCTGATTGGGAAACGAATCGAGAAAGGGTTGTAGAATGGAGGCTAAATAACAAAAAGAAGATTAAGCAGATTGTGCAATTACTTGCCACAGAGACTGAACTGGAAGACAAAAAGGAAGAACTCATAGATTGGGTGCTGAATGACCTCGTTGGTGAGATTGATTGCTGTGCCGGAGTGCATCCTTTTGAAGATGACGAGTTGAGCCAGTCCCTTGCGGAATCCGGAATTTTGCCGATGTTTGGTTTCCCAACCGGTGTTCGTTTATTGTATCATCAACCTCCGCGGGTTACCAATTGGCCTCCCACATCAGGTGTTGTTGATCGAGATATCGAGATAGCCATTAGTCAATTCGCTCCCGGCTCAGAGACCATCAAGGATAAAAAAATTCACACTTCGATAGGTATCGTCTCCTACAAACCGGAGCAGGGAGGTTTGGTATCTGAAAGTGGAATCGCGCATGAAAAATTGATAGGATTCTGTGAAAGCTGTAAAGCTGTTTTTGAATTCGCTAACAAGAAAAATAACTGCCAAATTTGCGGTTCTGAAGAGTTCAAACTAATTCAAGGAATTGAACCGAAAGGATTTCTGACTAATTTCAAACCTGATGATGCCCATGAGTCCTTCAATTGGACACCGCGATCCACATATCCCCGTTTACCTTCGGACTCACCTACGATGCTAGAAAAGCAACTCAATTTCCGATTGAGTACTGCTAGCAAACTAAAACTGTTTTCGATCAACACCAATGACAACCAGTTGTTCGTCCTCCAAAAACAGCGTGAAAGCGAAGCACTTGTATCGGCTGAAGTCTGTTATGAATTGGCTGTAAAACACGAAAGGTACAACTTCAACGAGGAAAACGACTTGATAGGACCTCCACGGGAGGTAGCACTTTATGCTTCCAAGACGACCGATGTGCTGTTAATTGAGGTTGACGAGATTCCAGTTGGTATTATGCCTAATCAGAAAAACGAATACTGGCGAGCCGCACTTTATTCTTTTGGTTTCTTGTTACGCCAGTTTGCAGCCAGTCAACTTGACATCTCGCCAAACGAGTTACGCGTTGAGCTTAGACCTGTGGCGGAAGGTGAAACTCAAAAACAGCAAGTTTTTCTTGCTGATAATTTAGCAAATGGTGCGGGCTATTGTCGCTATCTGGGTGAACATAATGATAAAGGGGAGCCATTCCGACTGCTTAAACTCTTACGTGATATGATTGATCCGGGAAAAGATTTTGCAAAGGAGTTGATTGCACATGGAAAAGATTGCGATTCGTCCTGTTACAGCAAAGGTTGCATGCGTGACTACTCCAACATGCCCTATCATCCCTTCTTGGATTGGCGGTTAGGGCTAGATGTCGCACGTCTCTGCCTTGAAAAAGACTATCAGGTGGATCTCCAAAAAGACTACTGGATTTCTCTCGTTGATCGAGTGGGTAAAAATCTCGTGCAACTTCGGTCCGGTCTTGAACGTAACGATCGTGATGGCGTTCCTACTTTTGAGTTTCAAGCACAGGGGAAAACCTTCATTTTGCATCACCCACTTGCGGACTTTTGTGGAGACCAATTTATCAACATCTTTGATACTATCCGAAGGATAAGTCTCGTTATGAATCAACTTCAATAGAAAGTGCTTCCCGTCAAAATGTTATAAGAAGAGCGTACTTTAGTCAAAAAAAATGATAGAATTCAATTATGCCAAGTAACACTCTACCGCTGACATCTGGAATCTGCGGTAAGCTTTGAAAGGGTAGACATGAGTTGGCTAGATGTTATCCAAATTGGAGACGATTTGAAGGTTTGTCCCGACTGCAACCGGGAATATGAGGTGATGGATGAGTTTCTAGCAAAAAAGGCTGAACCATCAATTGGAAATGATTGGCTCGATGAGATGTTCAGTGAGGAGTATTACATCGCATTGAGGTGTCCGCAGTGTCTGGAAACGCGAAATCTGCGTCTCAAATCGCTCACTCAAAAACAATACCAAACAGCACGAGAGGAAAATTGACGTTCCAAGGGTGTCAAATCTAAACTTACCCACCCTAAAACAATCGCCTTTCCATGGTCTAGCCAATCTCTCAACCAAACTGATATTTTTGCGTCTAACACAGATCGAGTCTAATGAATCAATTTGTGTTCCGTTGTTGGTGAGTTGACCGGTTAATCGTCCTCTGTCTGAAATGTCAAAAAGATTTCTAAAAATAATATTCAAGCAATCGTAGGGGGAAATGCGTGCGAATTATCAAAACTGCAAAACAACACCATCTATATCCGAAAAAACAAGCTCTTTCTACACTATTTTCTAAAAACGGGTGCTGTTTATTCATCCTTATTCTTTTGTTCCAATTTTTCCCATCCTTCTTCTTTATGCAAGGCGAATCGCTCGTTTGGGCACTACGCTTTCAAACCCCGCCGCAGGTGATTGATGACATCAATGAAGATACTGTTTTTAGCCCAAATGGGGATGGTGTACAAGATACGCTCCTTATCAGCTTTGTTAGCGATGGTGGGCTCGGTGATTACCGTATTATCATTGATACACACGGCCCAAGTGGGATTGGTACACCTGATGGCCGATTTAATCCTGAAGAAGATTGGGTCATAATGGGTGAACTCGGTGCGGGTATTGATGCGGAGGACGATCCAAGAGCCGTCCGCAAGGCGTGGGACGGAAATGATTTTTCAAGCGATCAGGAAGAGAAAAGTCCACGCCTGCTTAATGATGGAAGGTATCGGATTAAAATCGAAATTGACGGTATTCCCAATGACAGCGTGAGTAGTGCGGAGACGGGGTACGCTGCACGTGAGTTTTTAGCGGTAATTGACAATACGCTCCCGCAGCTATCAGCTACTGTGTCCCAACATGATTTATCGCCGAATGGAGACTCCATCAGGGATGCAACACAGGTCCGCTACGGGCTTTCCGAGGATTTAGCGGAGCTTGAATTGAAATTTATCGATCCGTCCGATCAGCCGGCAGTTCCTCTGATCGGACTTACGGAAGGTACCCACTCATTTACTTGGATAGGAAGTGATGGTTTGGGTACGCTGCTAAGGGACGGTCCCTACATCGTCCAACTGCATGGCAGCGACAAGGGGGGCAACGTGGGGACTTTTGGAATTGGTACTTTCCAAATTGACACAGAGTCTCCAACCATTTCCGAGATAACGCCGAATCGGAATTCGTTTCAGAACACACCCGTTGAGCAGGTTGAGGCGATATTCGACGCGGGGAATGGCAGTCCTATTGATTTTCGTTCAATCTTCACCAAGATTATCTTAGAAAATACGCGCGGTGCACAGATTAATGGCATTCTCATTCATGATGAAGATGCAAGTCGCATAGTGCTGACGCTCGATCGAGGGCTTGATTCCAGCGACGAGAACGGCGTTTACACGATTAGTGTTTCTGGCGCAGACAAAGCCGGTAATATCGTCCGAGATAAAGTCAGTTTCACCTTTGATAACATTGCACCGACGATAACAAGCATTGCAACCGATGACGGTGAGTTGATCTCCGATGCAAGTACCAACACAAAATTCACTTTTGTTGAGGCGACCTTGGCGGATAACATAGACTCTAGAGTGAACTTTAGTGCTTCGACGATTCGCTTGAATGGTCTGGGAGGAGCCGTAGTAGCTGGGAGCCAACGTCAATTCGGCGCAAACAGGATTCGCTGGACACTGGGGGCACCGCTTGCGACGGATGGTTCTGACGATGGGGATTACACTATCGCAGTGCAGTCTCGAGATCGTGCGGGGAATGTGGTTGAGATTCAGATTCCTTTCACCTACGATACCCAAGCCCCTGAGTTAGTTTCACTGACCTCAGAGACGGGAGTTCAACTAAACCCTTCGGTGGGGGCAAAAACCTTCCTAAATAGTTCTCTATCCGTGGTGACAGCTACTTTCAACGATGAAAGTGGCAGTGGCATTGATTTTAGTGCAACAACGATTGGAATGGTTCGTTTCGAGAGTAACCTTAGCGTTACGCCAATTCCAGTTCAGGGGACTCTAACGCCTGATGAGGATAATGACACACTACAATTTCGACTGACCCAACCGCTGGAGCACCACAATGGGAGCCAGGACGGCATTTATCGCATTCGAGTTAGATTGACGGATAAGGCGAGCAATTCTCAAACGGAGAACTTTGAGTTTGCGTACGATACGCAAGTTCCTGCCATCGTTTCGACAAATCCTGCTCAAAACGAAACCGTTTCCGCCCTCTCACAAGTGTCGGTTGTCCTGAATGCCGTCAGTGGGATTAATTTTTCTGCGACCGGTGTGAGGGTGCTCCGTGCTGATGGAAGTGAAGTGAATGCGGAGGCACGCAATAACGGTAGAGACACAGTTTTTGTAACATTGACAGAGGCACTAGCAATCGACGGTTCGGAGGACGGTGAATACACCATTGAAATCACTCCCGTAGACGGTGCCAACAATGCCAGGGCGATCGCTCGCCGTCAATTTTTCGTCGCATCGAGGATGCCGGAAATCCGTTTGAATACGCCCACCGAAACCCGAATCAATGTCCTAACTACAATTGATGCACAACTGTTCAACTACATCGGCCCTGGGCTTGATTTTTCCGAATCAAAATCAACGGTAACGGTCAGCAGAAATGGGGCAGTTGTGGAAGCGAAACCCGTGACAGTAGATGAGCAGAATGCCCGTCTCATCTGGTCAGTTGACAGGCCCCTTTCCCGAGACGGTTCAACAGATGGCCAATACACTGTCACCGTTCAATATACAGATCTCATCGGTGAAGCGTTCACGGAAGATTTTATTCTGACTTTCGACAGCCAGCCCCCAGCGATTACCGCGGCTTCCCGTCCGCGGATTGCGAACCCACTTACCACAGAGCGAATTGAAGTTGACCTTGAAGTGACTGACCATTTTGAAGGTGTACAGGGAAGTGGATTTGACGCTGCCGCATCGACCTTTGAACTGTTTGATGCTAACAACGCTAGGATTGACGGTGCACAAACGGACGATGGTATCAGTAGGTTCACGTTCCGCTCTGAGATACTTCCAGAGGGGGGTATGTATGCCCTTGTCGTTACGCTGGTGGACCGAGCAGGCAACCACAGTATCCCACAACGATTTATTTACGATGCCGAAGAACCGACCATCCAAGCCGTGAGTCACATTGAATTGACCGCGACCGTCTCCAATGTGAGTGAATTTCTGACGCGGGTGGAAGCGACTGTCAGTGATGTTGGCACCGGCATTGATTTTGATCGGTCGTTAATTCAGTTGCTGAATGCCGCAGGTGAGGTAGTCCCCGGCACACCATATCACGACGAAGAAGCAATAATTGGTTGGGAATTGGCAACCCCACTTACTCGCGAGGGCAACTTTGATGGTCTGTATTCGCTCCGTGTCAGTGCTGTCGACAAAGCTGGGTACGTGGAAGAAGATACCTTTGTGCTACGCTACGACACACAAGCACCTACTATCCATCCCCCCCTCGTCACACAGAGCGATGGGACGCTCATAGAACTGTCCGGAGTGGAAACTCAATTGATTACGTCCCCAATTAATCGGATTACGGTAGGATTCTCTGATGGAGCGGGCAGCGGTATGGATGTTTTGCGAACGACCCTAAGCCTCATCGGCCCTGAAGGAACGCCGGTTGGCTCAAACCAAACTGATAATGGGACAGATACAATTTTTCTTTCATTCAATCCGTTCCGTGCCGATGGTTCCGACGATGGGGTCTATCGGGTTCAAGTGACTCCCACAGATTTAGCGGATAACACGCTTACAAGTCCAGCTGAATTTCAATTTTTCTACGGTACGCGTAAACCGGAGATTATTTCCACAACACCGGCTGAATTTGCAGCCGTTACCCAACTCACCGAAGTCAGTGCGACATTGCAAGACCACAGCGGTGAAGGCATTGATTTTGATCGTGCGACAATTTTCTTAAAAGCTCCAGACCAATCAACAATTCCCGGTCATCAAACGGTAGAGGAAGCGCAATCATTAATTACTTGGGAACTAAACCAGCCGTTATCACGGGACGGTTCGTTGGATGGCGAATACACCATCCAACTGTCCCTTGTCGATAAAGTGGGGAACCGTGCAGATGTTGAACACATATTCGTCTACGACACACTTATCCCAACGGTCGTTTCCGTAACGGCCGACACTAATCCACCGACAGTTATCCCATCAAATGGATTGACAGTTATTGAGAGCTCGTTTAATGGATTGACCATTAAGCTTTCTGATGCGAATGGTGAAACGACACCTGTGAGCGGAATAGATCTGGTTGGCACCGGTGCCCAATTGCTTGGTCCGGGGCAGACACCCCTCAGCATTAATACCCGCGATGATGGGGTCGATACCATTATTGTCAGCTTTGCGTCGCTGTATCAGCCGGGGACTTACACACTCGAAATTACACCGCGGGACATGGCAGGCAATGTCTCAAGCCACGCCATTGAGTACGAATTCGGTTTGGAGCTTGGGTACAGTACTGTTTCTGCTGTGACAATTGGTGGTCGAATGGTGCCGGCCGAATTTGTGAACCGCTTGGATGAAATCATTGCAACGCTTGAAGATGTCAGTGCCCCCGGTTTGAATTTGACATCGGATGGTTCGACAATCGCCGTAACAGGCCCCTTTGGTGAGGTTGAAGGAGTTCAGACCTCGCGTGGAAAGAACCAGATTGTGTGGCGTCCGCTACAGCTCGCCACAGATGGTTCAGCAGATGGTATTTACACCGTGACGGTTACACCTGTCAATAGTGGCGGCAGATTGGGCATACCTGCTCGGTATCAATTTACGCTTGATACACAAGAGCCTGAAGTGGCTTCGGTAACGCCAATCGATCTGACGCAACCACTATCCTATATCGGTCAGCAGATTATCCAAATCGCCGCTCAGGTTGAAGATTTGGGGCCGGCGGGTTTGGAGGTTGAAGATCAACGCCTTCAACTTCGCGATGCTGGGGGGAATGTGGTTCCAGCGATTCAATCCGATGATGGGGAAGCCCAAATTTTTCTGACGCTTTCACAGCCCCTTACAGCCGATGGAAGTGATGATGGAGTGTACACCATTAGTCTAGATTTGACGGATAAAGCTGGTAACCTTAACCTGCTTTCGCATCAGCTTGTTTACGATACCCAAGCACCCATACTTATTAGCACCGATCCAACCGATGGGGACCTCCGCAGTGATGATATTACGTTGATTACAGCGCGTCTGAATGATTCTGGCGATAGCGGCATTGACTTTGCTGCGTCGGCGTTGACGGTGTTGGATCCAACCGGAGCCCCAATTAACGGCGTACAGAGCAACGATGGAAATCAAAGACTGACATTGCAAATTAACGGTCTTGTCGCAGATGGCAATTATACAATCCGTGTGGAGGCAATCGATCGCGCAGGCAACGGATCAAACGCCCCGTTTGAGACACAGTTCACCTTTTCATCCGGTATGCCGGTTGTCCTTTCAACCGTTCCAAAAACTACGCCTGCGGAAGAAGCATTTACAAATGAACCGCTCCGTCAGGTCACAGTTGAGCTTCAATCGGACGATGGGGCGGCGAACCGTTCTACAATTGCATTGCTTGCCCCCGATGGCACAACCGTCCCCGGACAACAGGTGCGTCAGGGAAGAATGTTGATTTATCGACTTTTGCGGCAACTCGCTACCGATGGCTCCGATGATGGTACTTATACTATTGTAGTAGTCCCTGTCAATAGTGCGGGACGGCAGGGAGTGCCCGAGCAGTTTACCTTCGTCTATGACACTGTTGCACCTGAAGTGGAGCCAACCTCAATTCAATTGATCGTTGCGGAACCGGGTGTCAATAATTCGCTGATTTCGGTCGGTGCGCTTATCACCGATGACGAACCAAGTTCGGGAGTCGATTGGGATAACCTTGATGGGGCATGGATTACGCTTGATGATGTTAGGCGGAAACGCAAGCTTGATGGAACGCTTTCTACCGATGAAGAACAGGTGCTTTTGTTAAGCCTGATAATGCCCCTCGCTAGCGATGGGAGTCAAGATGGTATATATCTACTGACAATTACCCCGAAGGACCGTGCGGGTAACGCCACCGAAGCCGTTGAGTACCTCTTTTTCTACGACACGCGCCCGCCGGCGATTGACACTGGTTCGTTGTTCATTGATGGCCAACCCTTACTGACTGACTTAAACGATCCGTATTATCCTTCGGCAACTAATAAAAGCGGCAGCATCACCATTGATGCAAAGTTCTCTGATGTCAATCCCGATGGCAGCTCCGGCCTTGGAGCCGATTTGGTCAATTCTTCGATTGTCGTGCGTTCCCCTTCTGGAGAGGTTATCCCCGGGACCACGACGCAGAACGGTACTGACAGCATCCGCTTCAAATCCGGCCCGCTCAATGAACAGGGACTTTATCAGGTGACCATTACCAGTGTCGGTTTGGATGTTGCAAATCTTGGCTTCCAACCGACCGATTCGGTCACGACGCAGTTCCTCTTTGAAACTACAAAGCCGGTTGTTGAGTTGACGGATTTAGTTGGGGAAACAACTTTTGAAGATGAACCGTTGCCCCTACAAGGCACTGCGCGGGACCCATCAGAGAACGATATTCCTGCCTCTGAAGTCGCGCTGGTCGAAATTGTCGGTACTGGGCCCGATGGTCTACTGATTGATCCGGTTGCTGCAAAAGATGACAGTGAAGAGGAGGAAGATCCTTGGAGTCGCTGGTCAATCGATTTTCTGCCTTCTCAGTCTGGTGAATACAACCTAGATGTTCGCGTCACCGATCGCGCCGGTAATACCGGTATTTACGATGCTGTGACTGTCAATTTCTCAGTGTCACTTATCTTCAAAGGTCCGACATATGTTTGGCCCAACCCACTCAGTCTCTCAAGACGTTCAAACGGTGAAACTGCCCATTTCTCCTTTGAAGTCAACGTTCCCGGTGGGGAAGGTGCGCGGATTGTCCTAAGTATCTATGATTTTGCAGGCGACTTGGTATACGAAAAGGAATATAGAGACCTGAGCCCTGGTAGGATCGACAGTGAAGTGATGTGGGATTTGACCAATCAGTCCGGCACTGATGTTGCTCGTGGAATCTATATCTTCCGCTTGGAAGCAGAGGATGTGGTGACGAGTAACCGCACCAATGCGGTCGGAAAGCTTGTCGTGGTTGAATAGGTATGAGCACCCCCTTTTTTTGAATATATGTCAAAAGTTCAGGTATTCATTTATGAACCAAATCAAAGAATTGGAGAAACAGATGCCCCCAAAACAGGAATTAATCAGGATTAAAGGATTAATAAGATTAAAAGACGAGAGCTTTTGTAATCCTAAAATCCTGATTCTGACAGTATTTTTTGCAATCATTGCTTTTCCCGCTTTTGCTGCGGACATTCACGAGGATGCCGGTACAGTGGGTGCTGCATTCCTTAAAATTGAAGCAGGCAGCCGCCCCGCTGGGATGGGAGGCGCATTCGCAGGCTTGGCTAATGATGTCAACACAATATATTGGAATCCTGCTGGCTTGACAGCGGTGGGCCAACGCCAATTTACTGCAATGCAGAACTTCTCGATTGCGGATATCAGTAACCAATTTCTCGGTTATGCACAACGCTTCAGTGGCAAAAGCACCTGGGGCGCAAGCTTCCTCGGTGCGTTTACAGAGATTGAACGCCGTCGCCGGGCGACAGAGGAACCTGATAGCACTGCCACGGTTGGTGGTTTTGCTGCAGGATTATCTATCGCACATATTTTATCCCCAGGATTGTCGGTTGGGGCAACAGCGAAAACAATTTCTCAGCAACTTGATGTTGAGGATTCAATTGGTGCTGCCGTTGATGTTGGAATGCTTTTACAAATCCTAGACAACAGGCTCGGCATGGGGATCGCAGCACAAAACCTGGGTTTTCTAGATACAGAAGAAAACCTGCCGATGAATGTGCGTGGTGGCATCGCTTACCACATCCGCACCAAGTCTAATGCTAACAGTCCGAGAATACCGCGAGACCTTTTCGCATTGGCAGCCGATGTCAACTATCCGATTGTTGCTGGATTTCCAACCTTCCATTTGGGCGCAGAGAATTGGTTTTATAGTATGCTTGCCCTTCGCGTTGGATACAGCTTTAGCCAAGGAGAAAATCCCAAAAATGGGTTAACGGCTGGGTTTGGACTACGTCGAATTGGGGAGGCTTCTCTCGAAAACGTCAATTTTCAGTTTGACTATGCCTTTGTTCCAGACCAAGGTGTCGGCAACGCTCACCGAATCTCCCTCCTTCTACGATTCTAAGTATAAATCAGGTGCGCTAGCTAAACAAACTCAGATGTGCCCACCCAAACCGGAGCATTCCTATGAATATCATCTGCACAGGAATCAGTTGTTCAGGCAGAAAGGAACTGATGCAGGAGTTTGAAGCACTCTGCCGGGATAAAGGGATGCGGATTGGGTTTTTCAACGTCGGAGATTTTATGTACAGCGCGGCTGCAGCATCTGGAGTTAAATTCACAGACAAAGTGCTCGATTCTGACCCCGCTGTCCTCTCGTTATCACGCCAATCGGCTTTCTACGAGATTGCCAATACCGCGCATGACTATGAGCATACCTTTGTCGGTTTGCACGCTTGCTTCCGGTGGAATGGAAAACTGGTTGAAGGCATCTCGTTTCGAGATATGGAGAGCTTGCCGGCTGATGTGTTTATCAATGTGGTGGACAATCTTGCGGACATCGCTCAACGTATGGAGGATAATCCGCAGTGGACAGGCATGCGACGCGACGAAATCAATGTCTGGCTCGATGAAGAAGAATTTCTAACCAAACAACTCGCTAACCTCAAAGGACAGTCTCACTATACCGTCGCTCGGCAGCATAATCTGGAAAACTTCTATGACCTGCTTTTTTCAAAAAAGAAGAAATTTTACTTGAGCTATCCGATCACGCTTATACGCCAAGAGGTGCCGAATCAGATTGAAAGCATCCGCGCATTTGGTTCAGAGATGCGGAAAGACTTTATCATATTTGATCCACTCGACATCGAGGATATGGGCCTGATCCATTCCTCGGAATCCTCTCAGGAGGAGACAGCTGACAGTGAAATCACAACTGTCAGTGATATCGATCGGGATTTCAGTGTGCAGATTAAAACACGCACCATTTCCAGAGATTACCAATTTATTCACCAGAGCGATTTTATTATAGTTATCTATCCAACTGATAAGCTTTCTCCCGGTGTCTTAAGTGAGATGAACTTTGCTTCCCGCTATAACAAACCGGTTTATGCCGTATACTCCCATGCACGCAGCCCATTTTTTGAACATCTGTGTGAACGGATTTTTAACACCATTGAGGAACTCGAAGTGTTTTTGGGAGATCAGCAAGTAGGCATTTAGCAGATAGCCTTCGGCTCTGTTTGCTTGTTTGGACATTGCAGAAAACACCATACATCCCGGTCAAAGTGTTGAGGCAACGCAATCGGAACTTGAATCTATACTAGAATGAAAATTGGCATCATCTCCCTCGGCACGCAAAACCACGCCACCCGACGATTGGTTGAAGCTTCCCTCGCAGTCGGGCACACACCAAAAGTTCTTAATCCATTCGGATTTTATCTGCATATCGGTGGTTCAGGGGCACGTATTTACTACGAAGGAACCTCCGCAGCAGATTTCGGTGTCGTGCTCCCACGTTTAAGCGCGGCGACAGCGCAATACGGCGAGGAGGTAGTGGAACATTTTGAATGGACCGATACTCCAGTAATCAATCGATCATACGCGATTGCAAACGCCCGAAATAAATTCCGTGCCCTCCGCATCCTTGCCCAGCATGGTCTGCCTGTCCCGCCCAGTTTTGCTGCGGGTTCAGCTCGTTACGTGGATAGATCTGTGCATCAGATCGGCGAATACCCTTTTATAATGAAGCCTTTTGAAGGCACTCACGGCAACGCAATCTTATTGCTCGATACTCCAACATCGCTCAAATCAGCGATTGACGCAATGTGCAATCTTCACCAAGATTATGTCATCCAACCCTTTATCGCAGAATCGGCGGGGAATGATGTGCGGGTGATTGTGATCGGCGGAAAGGTTGTTGCCGCCATGAGAAGAACGGCACAAGAAGGCGAGTTTCGATCAAACATCCATCGTGGCGGACAGGGACATCCTATTGAGCTTCACAGTGAATATAGTGCCACAGCAATCCAAGCTGCGGCGGTAATGGAATTGGATATTGCGGGGGTAGATCTGTTGGAGACGCTAGCGGGCCCAATGGTGTTAGAGGTCAATCCCTCGCCGGGATTTGAAGAAATCGAAGCGGTTACGGGAATCAAGGTCGCAGAAGCGATGATTGCATTCGCTGTCGAGTATTCTCAAACTACGAGAGAAGCGAATTAATTGGTACCTACGCACTTCAGTAGGGAACACCGATAGTTGTTCCCTACGAGCTTCCTGATGGAGTCCTTGCTGTAATTGCCCGATTCATCGGGCGTCGTGAGTTATATTGTGCGGAGATGAATCACCGAATTACAGGTTCCCGTTCTGCTGGTTTCCGATTTAGAAACCTTACATAACCGTGAATCCCCGATGTTGTAAGCGTTATTCCAACGCAACAACATCGGGCCTTTGAGCATTCAACTGCGTAAGTCCTATTAATATTTAGGTTCATGTAAAAAGAGAGTGCAAAACACGAACAACTCCCGAGTTTTTCCGAAAAAATTCGGGGGCTGTTGCATCAATTTCTTAGCATGAGCGAATATTTATTGTGTTGATGAACCAATGTAACTGTGTTAGTTCATGAGCACATTCGTTCATTAATGAACAGGTAAACCAATGAACCAAAAAGGTTGGAATACCCATGATCATTGACTGCCATACCCATTTCTGGCGATATCCGGGGGAATTGACTGAGGAGCTCGCCCGCGAGACCTTTATCATGCGTAGACAAGAAGTCGACTTGGACATCACACCGGAGATACACGCTTCAGCTGTAGCGAAAGTAGACCGTGCAATTGTGTTTGGACTGCGCGCACCGCTCACAGGATTCTTTACGGTCAACGACACCGTTGCCGAATATATTCGCACAGATCCGAAGAAGCTGATCGGCTTTGCGGCAATCTGCCCGACTGAAGACCACGCCCTCGTGGAAGTAGATCGTGCTGTCCAAGAGCTAGGGCTTCGTGGACTGAAGATGAGCCCAATCTATGGTGGTTGGGATCCGCTAGATCCACGCGCCTTGAAAATCTTTGCGCGGGCAGAGGAACTTGGACTGCCGATTATGTTCCATCAAGGCACAACCTACCCCCGCAAGGCACCACTGAAATACGCCAATCCGATCCTGCTCGAAGATATCGCGCTCCGCTTTCCCGACCTGAAAATGGTCATTGCCCACATCGGGCACCCTTGGGAAGCTGAAGCCATTGTCCTAATCCGAAAGCAGCCCAACGTTTTTGCGGACATTTCTGCGCTGTTCTATCGTCCTTGGCAATACTATAATTCGCTAAGATTGGCAGTTGAATACGGTGTTATTGACAAATTGCTTTTCGGCACCGATTATCCTATAACCACTTTCGATGAATCCATCAAGGGGCTACACGATGTTGTTCAGCTTTCTCAAGAGATGCGGCTGCCGCCGCTGCCGGCGGATCTCCCCTCCCAAATCTTGCATCGTGATACGCTGGGGCTTTTAGGGCTTGAGAACCCTGCCGGCCTCTAGTAAACTGAAACTGAGCTGGTAAGTTAAGCTCTCAAGTCTACACTGACTATGTAGGGTTTCCATGCCGCGGTTCCCTCAAGGCCTGCTAAAATCTGCGCCACGCCCCATCGGTAGCAGCGTTAATGAGCATCCGTTCTTTTTGGCTCCGTCGCACGCGTTGTTCCAAATCAACCGGGTCCCAATGAGATAACAGCTGCGTTTGAAGGTCTTCAAGAATTGACTGATATGCGGTATCTCCCGCAAGATCATGGAATTCATTTGGATCGGTCTGAGCATCGTAAAGTTGCGGCGAGTCGCCCAAGCTGTAGATGAGTTTGTATCTACCCCGCCGCAGCATTGCGACTGGACGGGCGACTCCGTGCGCCAAATATTCGGAAAAGGCTTCGTCCTTCCAACCTTCCCCCTCTCCTTGCATCAGAGGCAGCAAGCTGTCGCCGTCTAACGGGGTAACTGGCGTTGCATCTGCGAGATCAACGACGGTAGCGATGAGGTCTACAAGCGAAACCACCTCATCAACCCGACGTCCGGCGGGCAGATGTCCAGGCCAGACAATTTGAAGTGGCACGCGAACGGAGGCTTCGTAGAAGTTAGACTTTCTCCACATGCCGTGTTCCCCATTCATTTCGCCGTGATCGCTGGTATACACAATTACAGTGTTATCCAACTGTCCGGTCTCTTCGAGGGTTTCAAGGAGACGGCCAATTTTTTCATCGAGATAAGTAATCAGGCCGTAGTAGCCTGCACGTCCTCTCCGTACCAGTTCTTCCGAGAAATCGACACAGCCGAACATACGCCGCATCCGCTTGAAAACTGGATGCTGGTCCTCCAAATGTCCCTGCGGAATCTCCGGTAGGTCAATTTCATCCAGAGGATACAAATCCCAGAATCGTTGTGGCACAACGAGCGGAAAGTGAGGTGCGATGAAAGAGACGTTGAGTGCCCAAGGCCGCTCCTGGCGCGCCGGATCGCGGAGGTAAGCCAACGCCTGCTCCTCTGCCAGATCGTCTACTTCGATTTCCGTGGTGGTGCCGGGACCTGCCTCCTCAAGCCCGGGCCAGGGACGATTTGCAGCCGGTGTGCCATTTTCCCAATCAATAATACCGTGATCGTTTTCAGCGTGGAGGTCCCGCGCAAGTTGGGCGCGGAATCCGTGAAGTTGGTCTAGCCCTTCAAAGTGCTGTTTCCCCGAGAGAACCGCATCGTACCCGACTCCGCGCAATAAGTGTGCCCAAGTAACGGTGTCGGCGGGGAGGGGGGTAGCGTTATCCCAAGCACCGATGTGGTGAATGTAGCGACCTGTCATGAAAGACATCCGCGAAGGCATACAGAGGGGAGAGTTACAGTAGGCATTGGTAAACGTGACGCCGTCGGTAGCAAGGCGATCCATATAAGGGGTCTTAACTAGATGGTGTCCATACGGTCCACTGTACATCGGGGCATGTTCGTCGGACATGATGAACAGAATATTAGGCAGATTTGGGGCGTTCATGAAAGCACTCCTTTAGAATTAAAACAAGGGATAAACACAGGGTCCTCCACTGCTGTGATGCGAACATTGTAACACAGTTTAACCGGGAGGACAACGGGATTTTATAGGGAAATTGTATCCGTTATAGTAGACAATTGAACAATCAGAACCTTCGGTGAACCCCCATCGTGGGCACAGGTTTCTAACCTGTGCCCACGATGGGATTTCCTTTGTCGTATGCCAAAGTCAGAGTCATGCACAGTAGGAAATAGGACATAATTTTCGCAATCGCAGTGGGCAAGTCCTAGACAACCTTTACATGCGATTGCCCTGCGAGATTTTATTTGACCTGTTGCCAGGAACTAAGATAAAATAAAAGCATTCGATCTTCACCCATTGGCGGATTGAAGCGAGGTAAGTTTTTTTAAAATACGAGAAAGGAATTCCTCATGGCAACAAGATCAATAACAATTCGTGAGTACCTTCCAGAAGGACACGACATGGATTTATCAGATGCCCCTCCCGACGACATCGCATCTTATAAAGTGATGGGGTTAGCAGATCCCTTGTCAAGTGCGGAGGTACAAATCGCGGTTGATACGTGGCGTCAGATTCAACGTCAAAAGGCAACGATTCAAATCATTGATATCGATACTGACCTGATCGCACTTTCATCAGCGCAGTTACGTCAAGTCCTTGAGCAACTTATCAGCCAAAACACGATGAAAATCATTGTCAATCTCAGCAGGACTCGTCGAATTGATAGTTCAGGATTAGGCACATTGGTCAGCAAATCCAATGAATTGAGACGGAACGGTGGTGACCTGAAGGTCTACGGGTTGTCTGCAATGCTAGCACGCATTTTCAAACAACTAGGAGCGGCAAGTCTTGAGAATTTTATCTACGAGAACGAAAGGGATGCACTCGCGGACTTTGAGTTAGATAGAGATACAGGCGTATAACTTGGTTTCGATGGTCGTGATGTTTTTCGACATTGCCTGCAACAGGTATGCTACCTTGTTTAGGTGGTAGCATGACTTTATGGATACCTCAATCGGATTGATACCCACTCTCATTGGATTTTCAGGGGGAAGTGGATCTGGTAAAACAACCCTCGCCGCAGCAATTCACGGACGACTTGGCAGCCACAGGTCCGCCGTATTGAGTCTTGACGCCTATTACAAAGATCTCAGTCACCTTCTCCCTGACGAGCGAGCAGGAGTGAATTTCGACCACCCTGACGCGTTAGATGTCCAATTATTGACCCAACAGATGCGCCAACTCAGACATGGGAAAGCCGTTGGGGTGCCTTGCTACGACTTCACGGCGCATACGCGCCGCCCTGAAACCCTCACGCTTCAGGCCAAGCCGGTCGTGTTGGTTGAGGGAATTCTACTGCTCGCACTTGAATCTGTCCGGTCGCTGCTTAACCTGAAGGTATTCGTTGACGTGCCTGCCGATATCCGTTTCATCCGTCGATTGGTACGCGACATCCAAGAACGAGGGCGCACGGTGGATTCATGCATCCAGCAATATTACGCGACGACTCGTCCTATGCACTTCGCTTGGGTTGAGCCGAGTAAGGCGTTTGCAGATGTGGTTGTTTCGGGTGAGGAGGAGATTGAAATCCTCGCGACGCTTCTCATTGAGCGTATTGAAAGCTTGTAGGTGCTTCAGCTTCCGTTTACTGACCAATACAGCGTTTCGGAGTTTATCTAACCCTGGCTTGAAGTTCCCAATCGAGATTTCACTTAATATTTAGAGACTTAGGAGAAGATTCCATGGAAAGCAGTAAATATGTCATGTCCGACGAAGAAAAGTATTTTTTCGACCTCACGGGCTATCTTGTCGTTCGTGGTGCGTTGACGTCAGAAGATGTTCACAAATGTAATGCAGCTATCGATCATTATGCCAATAAAATCCGCGCACGTTCGGTTGACGACGGCGGGCTGGCTCGTGGGTCATCAACGCTTCAGGGGCAAACAGGACGGTTGGAACTGACGGGGATGCTGGGTTGGGAGAAGCCTTACCGCGAACCGTTTCGTGAGCTCCTAGTCCATCCGGTGGTTGTCTCTCGCCTAAACGGGATGTGTGGGAAGGGATTCCGTCTTGACCATGGTCCGTTGATGATTGGGGCAACAGCTGGAACGGAAGGGCACCAGTTGCACGGATCAGGAGAACCCTTCAGCCCGGCTGTTTGGTATCATCAGCAGAACGGGGCTATCTACTGTCGAGGCGTCACTGTAGCATGGCAACTCACCGATGTCAATGAAGGTGATGGAGGATTCGCAATTGTTCCCGGCAGCCACAAGGCTTGTGAACCGACGCCCGAAGGCGTCCGGACTGTAGAACACGACATGGGATTGACTGTCCAACCGGCGATGAAGGCGGGGGATGTCCTCTTCTTTGCAGAAACAGCTACTCACGGCACGCTTCCTTGGAAGGGAAAGGGTGAACGGCGTTCCCTCCTTTACAAATACGCGTCCCGCGGTGTTGCCCGCTCGGTGGGCCGATTCTTTACACCTGAAACACGCTTCGGTGAGTGGACGAAAACCCTTTCGCCTGAACAACATGCCGTACTTTACGGTCCAGGCGTTCACACAGGAGGCAAACTCCCCACCCTTAAATCTGACGGAAAGAAAACTTGGATTGCGGAGTAAACTCTGATCAACGAAATGGAGATATGCAAAATGGACAAACGTGAACGTTACTTTTGGGACCTCACTGGATACCTTATTCTCAGAAATGTGCTGACCGCCGATGAAATTGCGGCAGCCAATGAGGCTATTGACCACTATGCAGACCAAATTTATGTTGGTAAACCCAACGAGGGTGCTCAAGACTCTCAGTCTTTGCGAGGCACTGAAACACGCGTCCTCCATGGTCTACTTGAACTGGAAGAACCGTATTGTGAGCCTTTCCGCAAGATGCTTGTGCATCCACAGGTCATCATGCACCTCAATGTGATGTGTGGGGTGGGCTTCCGGTTTGATCACGGTCCTTGGGTGACCGACAGTGTGAAAGGCACCGAAGGTCTGGTCATGCACGGACAAGGTGAACCACACAGACCCTATGTCGCTTATCATCATCAGAACAACAAAATGCACTGCGGCGGGGTGACTGTTACTTGGCAACTATCCGACATCAATGCAGGAGATGGTGGGTTCTCCTGCGTCCCCGGCAGCCACAAGTCTAGGTTTCCCATGCCTCACGGTGTGCGAACCTGTGACGCTGATATGGGCGTGGTCCTCCAACCTGAAATGAAAGCAGGAGACGTAATTTTTTTCATGGATGGCGCCCAAGCACACGGCACCCTCCCTTGGCGCGCTGAACATCGCCGCCGATCGGTGCTCTTCAAATATGCTGACCGGACCTCCGTGCGGGCAGGAAGAGAAATCGCACCCCCAGAAATCTATTGGGGAGAGGAACTGGTAGAAGGTATGACAGAAGCACAACGGGCCGTTATGCATGGCCCGAGCTCATCGCTCCATACCACCACGCTGACGGTAGACAGAGATGGCACAGTTCACGTCGAAAATAGCTAGATGTTGTCAAAATAGAGGCCGCTTTGCCTCAACGATAGATATTTGCAATACTTGGAAGGTTGGAGAAGTCTGTAACCCCATTTGTACATTTATCGCCCGGTGATTTTGCAGTTGATTCTTTTTTAACCATTGATTAAACACAGGAGGAGATTACGGCAGTTGAAGGTAGATCTTGGAATGGGTAAAGTCCCACATACCTATTTTTGAAACGGTTTTCTCTAGCTGAACGTATTATACTGTTGAGAGTTTTTTGTATATTCGCGTAGTGTCAACCGGCGTTAGCGGCTTACAAAAGTTGACCGAACATCGGTTTTAAGCTAGGAAAGAACGATGTCTCTGACACAAGCATTATCATCTTGCTATGGCGCAGTTAACCCTTTAGTAGGGCTTTCATCAACAGCCCTTCGTCTATATGGTGCGCTAGAGGTTTTTAGAGATACCTACCTCTCCCCAATGGAGGATGGTTGGTTCCGGGCACCTCGGCTAGATAAACGGCTACAACAGATTAGTTTATCCAAGTGGGAAATTGAGAAAGGATTCGCGGAACTGATGGAGGCCGGATTGCTACGGATACGCACTGAGCGCAACACCCGGTGGTTTCAACTTAAATGATTGAAAGCCCCCAATTGTACAACGCCTTTCCCAATATTGTCCTCGCCTCAAAATCGCCACGCCGTGCAAATTTACTCAAGCAGATTGGTATCGAATTTGAGATATACCCCAGCGGAGTGGAAGAGCCACAGATCTCACGCATATCCCCAGTGAATGCTGTCCAAGAGCTTGCCCTTACAAAGGCGAGAACGGTCGCTGCGAAGCTCGGTGTCGGGCTTGTTATCGGGGCAGATACCGTTGTTGTCATTGATGGCCAGCCAATCGGTAAACCGGAAAATGATGCACACGCCATCGAAGTCTTAACACGACTTAGCGGAAACCGGCATGAAGTGATCACCGGTGTTGCGTTAATCAATGTCAAACGGAAAAACGAAGTGGTATGGACTGAAAAAACAGCTGTCTATTTTAGGGAATTGTGTCAATCGGAGATCCTGGCGTATGTCGGCAGCGGCGAATCATCGGATAAGGCGGGAGCTTACGGGATACAAGGGAAAGCTGGGGCTTTCGTCGAGCGAATAGAGGGATGCTACTTCAACGTGGTAGGTCTTCCGTTAGCGAGTTTGACTGTACAGCTTTGGAAGCAACTTGAGAGCGATTTAAGATTCTAAAACAGAATTGACGAGTGATACGCCATTTTTTATCCAAATCCTTGTACCGACAAATGAATAAACCGAAAAGGCAAGCCAGTCCTCAGAAAGGCCCTAGAGGCATATACAGTTCCGAGTTTTTGATAGAGTTTGACGATGGATTTTAATCGCTCGCCGGGCATGAAAATTCTTGGCATTGATACATCAACTCCCAGCGGCAGCGTCGGTTTGATTGATGGAGAGCGTTTCATTGCTGAACATACCCTTAGTATCGTGAAAGCTCATTCGTCTAGACTCATGCCCGCTATAGATCGGATCTTAAAGTGGGCGGATTTGACTGTACACAACCTCGACGCGTGTGCTGTTGGGATAGGTCCGGGGTCATTTACAGGCATCCGGATTGGGGTGGGCACGATTAAATCGCTCTGCTATGCCCTCAAGAAACCGATCATCGGTGTCTCAACGCTAGAGGCAGTCGCGTATAACCTTCGCTACACGGACAAATTAATCTGCCCAATCCTCGATGCGCGAAAAGATGAAGTGTACGGTGCAGTCTTTCGTGGGGGACAAAATCTTCTGCGAAAGTCCGACGATCTCTGTGTACCGATTGAGTCACTTTTGAGCCAGATTAACGACGCAGCGATCTTTGTTGGCAATGGTTTGCAGCGATATGCCCCCGTTATTCTGAAGCAATTCGGTAATGATGTACCCCTCGCCGATCCGATTTTTAACGTGCCGCGTGGCGCGAGCATTGCGCGAATTGGCTACGCCCGATTGCTCAATGGACAATCGGGCGATTACTTCTCACTGACGCCCAACTATGTTCGCAACAGCGTCACGTAAATCGGACTGCACACTGTATAACTCTAGCTACACGAAGAAATTGAATGTTGTCGGCCTACTTTTTAAGTGGCAGTAGATTGCGCCCCTTAGGGATGCCAAAAATTAAATAGTTCGGGCCAATTGAAACAGATACCAAGAATTGTCCAGCTGGCAGCCACTGTAAATTCTCCCAGTATCAATCCGAGGAACAAGGGCGTAATTTGCCTATATCGCATAATCCCCCCATATCGTAGAATCAGCCATTTCAACACCCAAGCCACTAGCAAACAGGTCCACAAAAAGCTCATCCCAAAACTTCCTCCCAGCGCATAGCCCATCGGATGGAAGGGCCACCAGACAAATCGCGCCCTCATGAACGCCAAAAAGGACGCGCCCACAACCCCTAACCCCATCAGAACCATGTGATGATAATCCACTTCTGTCGGATTGCGTAACCAATCTTGTAAGTAAAACCATACCTCCTGCCCCCAGGGTGGATAAGGCGTATTCTCAAGACCGTAGCGATAACTGAGGTGGAGTAGGAGCCAGAAAATTACTACGATTCCAAAAGCGCACGCCAACAGCATTGACCAGAATGCTCTTTTGGGACTCAGCCCGCTTCTTGATGCAATTTTAAACCCCTCCAATTGATGCGGCATGATATGGCTCAGGTAGATACGACTGATATGCCAGAAGAACGGCATGGCAACAAGCGTCCGTTGCGACAAATTCGCTGTCCCGAACGCGGAGGTAATCATCTGAATCGGACCCCCGAAGTGAACGTCGTGGAGTGGAAAGCCAAATTCGGCGCGAAGTCGAGTAATACATGTCGAGAGGTAGTAGTAAAAAAGAACAAAGCCTATTGCCACACCTATTGTCATGCCGGCCTTATAGCAAAATAACATAAGAATGATCATCCCACAGATCATTCCACACCATGCCGTTACACACGACATTGGGGCCTCAGTCGGCCCCCTCTCTCTATTTCCGATAACGGATTGTTTCCGGGATAGAACCACGTGTCGTGTGGCTCTCCAAATCGCAATCGCCAACACGGCACAATATGCCCCAACCGATTCTTGCACAATATAGGCATGCCGACCATAGCCCGGATATGTGTGCCAACCTGCGAAAGCACCCACAACCCGCAGCCCCTGCCAATAAAGATAGAAGAACCAACACGAAAACAGGACATCAAGCGGCATGAAGAAACTTAATCCAATCATCGAGGGAATAAACGAGACTCGCATTGCCCTGAGCGCGTTCCACGGTTCCTCTGTAAAGATGTAGCCGATATGTCTAAATTTGACAAATGTTAATCCCGGGATGCTCGGATACAAAAAATGGAGTCCATTTATAATATTAATCCCTGCGGTAATCACAAATCCAATCCACATCAATCGGCTATACCCGCCTGACTGGACTAGATTCAGCGGCATCTCAGCAATCGGATAAGCGAGTTTCTCGTGTTCAATCCACTGCCTCCGGACGATGATATTAATGCACAACATGACAAAGACGAGGACAATGGTAAAAAATGACCACCAAAGCAGTGGAGGTAGCCATGCTGCCAAATGGCGTTCTGTATACAAGTTGGCTTCGCCACGGTAATATCCTATCAGAACAGCCGGCTCTTTAATAACAAGCCATTGAGGCAGGTCTTTGTGGAACAGTTGTCGCCAGTCATTTTCTGGCGTCGCTCCCCAGAAGGGATAGGTGATGGCATGGGGTATGACTGTCAGCTGGGCGGTATAGGAGCAGAGTGACGACACCATGTTGACCATGATATAAATGGTCAATAGCTCCTTGTTGTCAAAGGCGAGTTTCGGCGTAAATCGGCGCAGCAGCCGATTCAATAAAAAGAGCATCCAGATTGTAAAGACCGCATTAAAGAACAAAGAAAAAAACGTTGCGCCAAAAGCACTCCGGAGGCTCTCCATTTGTATGAGCCAATAACAATTCATAACGATGAGCACACACCCAATCATCCATGCTCGTGCGATGGATTGCATTTTCAAAGCCCTCGTATATTAACGTGAGTTTGGTAAGGATGCAGACGGTGCTTGGTGTCATGCGGCTGGTAGTGGCGGGTGCCCCACTAACCATGGCTCTAAGCCCTGAACCTTTCACGGCTCGAAAGCCTCAATTTTTGTTGCTTTTCAGAGGGGTTTGCCCCGAAGTGCCTCGCGGCATTGGGTTACGCCATTACCTGTAACATTATAAGCAAAGGTATTCATTCGTCGAGGGTGTGTTGATGTGTTGGCAGCAGATCCATGAATAATTAGTGCATTAAAAAAGACGCTAGCCCCTGGCTCCATCTCTACTGGGACAGCATCATCACGTTCATGATAGTGTCCCGGCAAAAACAGGCGAAATTTCTCTTGTCCCCGTTCATGTTCCTGTAACCCCCATTTATGGCTGCCCGGGACAAACTGGATACACCCATTCTCCTGTGTTGTTGCGTCAATTGCCAGTTGGCAGTTTACCATCAGAGGACGGTTATCGTCCAGATGCCAGTAGGCATAATCCTGATGCCAAGGAATCGCTGTGCCGTTTTTGGCATCTTTGGGGAGCAGTTTGCTATGAAACAATGAAATGTTGGGCCCAATCAGTTGCTCGATAATGTCTAGCATCGCGTCCGAACGTAAGATTTTATTCAGGGTTGAACTGACCCGCTCACTTTGCATCAGTTGCTTTATCCGCGGCGGCGTGTTTGGGTCATCAAATTCCTCCCACGCCACTTCGACCTCATCAATTGATTGTTTTGCCATCCGGTTGTGGATGTCGTGGATTTCTTCTCGAACCTTTTCTATCTCCTCAAAGGAGACAAGGCCTTGCTTCAGAACATAACCGTTCTCGTCGTAAAATTGCTTTTCGTCAGATGTGAGCATATACGTCATTTCTCCTTGGTCTGAATTCTCAGCAAGATAGGTATTCTAACATCCCGATTTATCGGGGACAGGGTTTTCTCACCCGACTGTACCAATGAGCTAATGAACCAATGGTTTTCACGTTTCACGCCCTTTAGGTTTTGCACTTTCTTTTAACATGAGTCGCTGATATTATGTCCGGTAATCCGCATTGATTTTAATATAATCGTAAGAATAGTCGCACGTCCACATGGTAACAGCTGCATCACCAGCATTCAGATCGACGGAAATGGTCACGGTGTCCTTGGAAAAGAGTTCTGTTGCTTTGTCCTCATCAAACCCTGCGTCCATTCCATCCTTAACTAGTTGATAGTCACTTAGCCAAACATTCACCTGATACGGATCGAATTCCGCGCCCGATTTCCCAACCGCCATCATGATACGTCCCCAATTTGCATCCGCTCCAAAGACAGCGGTCTTCACGAGAGGTGATTCCGCGATTGCGCGGGCTGCCATCTCCCCTTCTGCTTCGTCCTTCGCCCCTTTCACGGCTACCTCAACCAGTTTCGTTGCGCCCTCCCCATCTCGTGCAATCTTCTTCGCTAACTCGATGCAGACAAAGTCTAATCCTTCACGGAACGCCTCATAGTCATCGTCAGTTGTTTCGGTAATTTCTGAGTTCCTTGCGGTGCCCGTTGCCATGATCAACACGGTGTCGTTTGTACTACTATCCGTATCAATTGTCATACGATTGAAAGACTTCGCAGCGGAAGCGCGTAACGCCTGCTGTAGCGGTTCACTAGCGATATTCGCATCTGTTGCTAGAAAAGCGAGCATCGTGGCGAGATTCGGAGCAATCATCCCTGCGCCTTTCGTCATGCCACCAATCCTGACGGTTTGCCCTCTAATCTCAACCTCAACGGCGACCTCTTTGGGAACGGTATCCGTGGTCATGATTGCAAGAGCAGCGTCATGTCCACCATCTGGTTCCAAAGCGTCCGCGGCGAGACGGATGCCGTTAGTAATTTTATCCATCGGCAACTGCTGCCCGATGACTCCTGTCGAAGCCACTAATACGAGACTTGGATCGATGCAAAGTGCTTCCCCCACTAGCGAAGCCATCTGTCGGGCATTCTTCATGCCGACCTCGCCCGTACATGCGTTAGCGTTCTTGCTGTTGACGACAATCGCTTGAGCCGTATTGTCACCGAGATGCTCACGGCACACCAAAACAACTGGGGCGCAAACACGATTTTGCGTGAAGACACCTGCTGCAACCGCGGGCACATCCGCTACCATCAAGGCGACATCCTTTTCATTATCCTGCTTCAATCCTGCGTGGACACCGGTCGCCCTCAACCCCGGTACTGCGGTTATTCCGCCATCAATCTGTTTCATCACCATTCTCCATTGGGTAAAGATTTGATTTCCTTTTTTGCTCCTATCATATCCCGAATGAGTATCCCCATTATAGCGAGTCGTACAGGAGTTGTCAATTCTCAATTCTTATGGATTCCCCATGAATCAAAAGTGGGGCAACTAGAGGCTAGTTCTATTTTTCATTGTTCACGAATGACTTTGGTGGTATAATGCAGTTAATATATGCAACCACTAATGAAGTCCACTTCATTGCATCGGGTGCAATGAACATCGCAAGCTTCTCAGTGTAAAGCGTTAGAACGCGAAGCCTCGACTATCAGGGCAAATGAACGGATCAGAGATGGACCTATACAAGAAATACGAACCGGATAAAGGATATACCCGAATTATCGAAGGCGGTGAGATGGGGATAATGTGCCTTGAGTTCGGCATCCTCAATCTTAACGTTGGTGAATCTTTCTTTGAGGATACCGGTGATAACGAAGTTATGCTGGTCGTACTCGGCGGTCAATGCGAATTGCTTGTTGGGCATAACGGGAATAAGGCTCACGGACTCATCGGTGAACGCGCAAATGTCTTTGGCGGCGAAGCGTATCGTGCATCTATTCCGTATCGGACAACATACGAAGTTCTCGCGCACGAGGAGTCTGTCGAGGTCGCTGTCTGCAAAGCACCCTCCTTTCTTGAAACGGCAGCTATTATCCTCGAACCGGGCGACGATTTCAACCGTAGCGAACATGCGTTGACAGTCAGCGAAACACCTATTCATTCAATCTCTGGCGAAGCGATTTGCTTCTACCGTTTCGCCCCCGCGGAAGAGCACACCTCTCAACGCATTTACAGCGAGGTATATTCGTTTGACCGATCTACAAATATCCATCACAATAACGTACTCGCGCTGCCCAAAGACTACCATGCCGAACTTGTGGAATCGAAGGCTCGGTTATATTGCCTTCGGATTTGTTATTCGCAATAGGGAGAATAAAATAGACACTGCCATTTGCGAAGGGAGGTCAAACAATCATGGAAATTACCACGGCACAGGTGAATCATTTTCAAACACACGGATTTTTCTTTATGCCTAATCCCTTTGGCAAAGAACGGATGCGCGAAGTTGAGCAGATCGCTGTAGGAAACGAGGAGAAATGGGAGAGCACAGATTGGCCCAATGGGCTCAACAAGCTTGCTTGTCAATTTCTTATGATAGGAGAGCCAATCCTCCAGATAGTGGAACAACCACAACTCATCGAAATTGCTAAACGCTTGCTAGACTGTGAGCAAGTGCATGTAGGGGCATGTGGATTGGGAGATGCGTTGAAGGCTATCTCCGAGAGTCAAGGTCCACACAGGCAAGTTTATTGGCACGCCGATGGCGGTCCCGATGTCAAACAGGTTTCGTTCCGGACGGGACTAGACCGACACGACCCAACGAATGCGCCATTGCGTATCTTGCCGGGCAGCCATCTACGAGCCAGGGAAGAAATCTGGGAAGAGCTATTACAGTTAGAAATCGCTACAGGGCAGCACGATTTTGCGCCGCAGGAACTTTATGCGAAGCACCCTACTGAGGTTGAGGTCCTCCTCGATCCACGCTGGACGTTAGTTTGGACACCTAGCTGCTGGCACGCGACGGGCATCAAGACGGCTGCCGGCCCTCGCCGGGCAATGGGTTGGAACTACTTTCCCGTCGGAGGCAAAAAGCGCGATGTAGCGGCCTTGAAGTACATTTTCCCTGACGAATGGGAAGATTGGAGCGACGAACGAAAGCAACTCTGGAGACTGCTGGACTGAAACCGGCACTGTTCTCAATGCTGGTCTGGATAAACATATTCCAGAAATGCTGTATTTGCATCATGGTACGTCTTTTCAAATTCTCTTCGTTTCTTCAAACTCTCTTTCATCACGTCAAGGATGGCTTTAAGCGCGTTCATTTCATCCTCTGGAGGTATAGGTATCTGTATTAGTTTCACATCTTTAGGATAGATATGGGCTGTTTGTCCCCGGATACAACCTTGCAAAGCTTCATACCCTTCTTCTGTTCTAAGATACATGAGAACGTAGTACGGATCTATTTTTTTTGGATTTATTCGTATAACCATAACTTCAGCGGTGCAGATAACCTCATTTTGATATTCTTCTGGAATATAATCTACGACATCTATCTTTTCACCAATGTATTTTGGGTTGTGTGCTGCGGTTCCAACAAGAATATCTCCAATCTGAACCCGTTTTGCGATATGTTTCTGAAAGAAATCCTCGGTTGCAAAGGCACGGTCATTCAACCCCCATTCAACACCGCGATTCGTAACATTCCGCCATTTAAGGATGCGAACCGCAGAATCGGTGACGATGCGTCCCTCAGAATCGGCATAAGCTCTACGCCCTGGGGTTGAACCACTAAAAATCACTTCATCACATAACTCGTTAAGGGATTTTGTTTCCCAACCTTCACGCCCACTGCCTTGGAGAAAAAAATCAGGAGCGAAACCTCGTTCAATAAGTTTTCGTCCATTTGTGACGGATGAGCGTTTTGACAGGTCAATATTACCCTGTTGATACTTTTTGAAATCTTGAACGATTGTAGGAAGGTCGTTCCGATGGTCACCTCTGCCTGTATTGTCATAACCAACATGTTTGGCGATTGCTGTAAAAACGGGATAATCTAAGGAAGAACTTTTGGTAGGCTTTTTCGTCAAAAAAAGTACTGACGCTTTACCTACACCTTTGAACGGAGCAAAGGTCTGTGGAGGTAATGATATAATCGCATCTACTTGACAGTTATCCAGAATGAAGTCTCTAACGAATTGCATCCATGCATTCGTGAATATACTTTGTGGAAGTACGATAGCCATCCTTCCACCAGGACGCAAGAACTGAAGAGTCCTTTCTAAACCAAGTATCTCAAGAGGCAGTGAATCTCGGCCTTTACCGAGCACAAACCTACCAAGTATCTGCATAACCTCCCCAGTGAGAAGTGCTCCAAATGGAGGATTAGTCAAACATATATGAAATATCTCTGGACTTGTATTATCCTCTCCACCTAGGACTTGTATATCTGGATAATTATCAAAACTTAACAAAGCATCAAGACAACGAATATTGCTATGACCATCGTCGTGTAACATCATATCGGTCATCGCAACACGAACCATCTTGGGATCTTTTTCAATTCCGTGCAAGTGGAAGAAAGCAAATTGCCTATAAGTGTATTCATCAATCGTGTTTTTATAATTTTTCTCCACATGCTCAAGTGAGCAGCTTAAAAAGTGACCACTGCCGCAGAAAGGGTCAAGTATCATTTCATCTGGTTTTGGGTTAATAATTTCCACGACCATTCGCACAACTGGGTCTGGTGTGAAATATTGTCCCATACCAGCGCGTATAGCCGCACCAATGACCTGTTGAAACGCTTGACCTTTTACATCAGTTGTACTATCAACAAAACTATAATTCTGTAGTAGTTCAACAACACCTAGCAGAGCAGCACTGCTAAGCTTAATTTGATCTTTGAAAACGCCTCGTGAACTTTCATAACCAGGAATCCGTTGGCTATATTTTTCCAAATCCGTGTTTCGCGCCTCCTCATAAAGGTCACGAATAGTAGAAGCCATTTCCTCCGTGTTCCCACCATAAGTTTGAAAGGCAAAAGCCGCTCCAACGGCTTTTGATATAACCTGACGTTCGTCGTAGATTTTGGTATAAATAACCTTGCATAATTCGTCAAGACTCTCATCATCGTGCAAGTTATCAATTGAGCGAATTACCTTATGACAACGAAAAAGAACATCTGTGTATTCTTGTCCAATTGGTTTTAATCCTGTTTGCTTACCCTTGGTAAAGTCGGTAGGCAGTTCTCTAAGGAGTTTTACCTTCTGGCTAAGTTCACCAACTTCATAAGAAGGGATGTCTGGAACGTAATCAAAATCGTTAGGATCTACCTTTTTAAGTTTCACTTTAGTTCTGGCAGGGCTTCCGTCAGTAACCATACCAATTGTTGCCGTATGCGTTGAGGAAAGATACCCCTCAAGTTGTCTTTCTGCACTTAAAAATTCAGTATCGGAAACACCTAGACTTTTAGTCTCAACGAATAAAAAAGTTTTTCCTCGTTCATTCTTGATAGATATGTCCGCTTCTTTTTTCATCGTTCCCATTTGGACAGTTTCTTCAACAACGATTCGTTCCCCTAGCCATTCTTCAGGGTAACCATAAGTTTTAATCAGTTCTTGAAGAACCCATTGACGGACGTACTCTTCAATATTTCTCTCATCCAATTCGGGATTTTCCATCGCCCTTTTCTGAGCGGCGGCAACATCTGCATTGGTTGTGAAAACCCAATCTTCAGGTTTAATACGGTAAAAAGAACTAATTTTCATCAACTTTCCCCCAAGGATTAGTAGACCTCAAACCCTTATAAATACTGGATATTATAGCATATTTTATGGAGATCTCTCAAGCCCAAATACGCCTCACTTACCCCCATTTTTTAAAGATGTGTAATGGAGTTTGTTTTTTGAGGTATAGATGTGAGGAAGGGTTGTCATATATGGTAAAATACCTCCCTGTATAAACTATCTCTTGTCTTAAACAAGGAGGTATTATGAAAGGAACACACCGCCATAAGCCGGTGAATCCCAGTTCTATGATAACCCCTCTCACCGAAATTTTCAACCCCGTATTGAAAAAACCGGCGTTAAAAAACCGGATACTCACGACCTTAGCCATTGTGTTGGCCAAGACGTTTCGGATAAACGAAATTGCCGCACGCTTGCCGGTAGCGGTCAAGCATCAAAAGGCGAAACAGAAACGTCTGCTTCGATTCTTAGCTCGTCCCTTTCCTATTGACGCGGTGATGGGGAGCTGGCTGGTCTTTGTGCTCCGCCGGGTCTGTAAACCTCACACAGCACGCCGGTTAATTTTAGTGGATGAAACACAGGTATTTGGCAATTTCAAAGCGATTGTTGCCGCGGTGCCGTTCCTGCGCCGGGTGCTTCCTATCTACTGGCACCTCTACACCGATACTGAGATTCAACAGTTGACCTATACCAGTCATAATGAGATTATTCAACCTTTTGTCTCACACTGTATCAAAAGACACCAGCGATTTTACCGGATTCGCGTGAACCGACGTTGATATTCGATAGAGGTTTCGCTCGTGCTAAATATGTGATAAAGTTTCTCAAAGCATAACAGATTCCGTTTGTCCTCCGCGTGTGTCGTACCGCGCGCCTGACCGTCTGGGAAACTGTTAAAAAGGGAGAACAGTTGCAGGCAACGGGGTTCTATCCACAGATTCTCTATCACTTAACCGATCAGATTCGACTCAACCTGTATATTGTGAGAGATGCGCGGTTTGCTGAACCGATTTGCTGAACCGATGTATCTGATTTCAAGCCATCTGACGGGGCCTCAAATATACCACGATTATAAGCGAAGAATGCAGATTGAACATGGTTTTCGGGACATCAAGACCGGTTTTGGCAGCTTGATACTCAAAAAACCGTCAAAACCGCGCATCAACCTGTTATGGCTCTTCGCCTGTGTCAGTTATGGCTTACTGTTTATCACCTATCAAAAGTCAGGAGACCGATAGGCAAAAGCATTCAACACACAGACAAAAATCTACTCACTGATTACGGTGATAAAGCGCGTGGTGGCTGAGGCGTGGGGTGGGGGGTGTCTCAATCCCTGGTTCACACTGCCACTGTGCCGGGGAGATACCCTCCTACACGCTTAATGACAATTATTCTCACTATCCTAGCTACTAAAAACACCTCAAATCTATACCTGAAAAAAATGGGGGTAAATGAGCAAATACGCTCATTCCGAAAAAAACACTCGAATATAAAGAGAGAGGGCCCCAAAAACGTGCAGCCTATCGTCAGCAACTCGCAACAGCAGAAACATCTGGCAAAACTTTACCTTGACGAGACCGGTTTCCAAGATGAAGTCTTCACAGGTGATTATCCCCACTGTAAGACGGATGGTAATTGTTAAGTAGCACAGCCCGGCTCGATTTGAAAACCCATATCCACTGCGGATTTGCCAATTAACAACGAATGAAATTATAATAAGTACCCAAGATGCTCGGATTTTATCTGACATTGTACGACTCAAGTGAGGAGAAAAAGAGGCTATGAATACCAATCCTATTGTCATCGGCATGATCGGTGCTGGTTTTTCTGCAACATTCCACGTCCACAACTACCGCCTTGTCCCCGGCCTCGACCTCCAGATCAAAGGGGTCACTGCGAGGAGCCAAGAAAGTGCGACCGCCTTTGCTGAAGAACACAATCTGGAGACAGTTTATCCCACAGCGGAAGCCCTGTTTGCGGACGAAGAAATAACTGTCGTTGATCTCTGCGTTCCCAACTACCTGCACTATCCGCTAACCGTTCAGGCAGCCGAAGCCGGCAAACACATTATCTGTGAAAAACCGCTGACAGGCTATTTTGGTGACGGTGGAGAAACGCTTGTAGGGCGCGAGACCTCCCGGTGCAAAATGTTTGAAGCCGCGTTAAAGGCAGCCGATGAAATGGTGGATGTTGTTAAACGCAATGGCGTGACGTTCTGCTATGGGGAGAACTGGGTGCACGCACCAAGCGTGCAGAAAGCAAACGACATCCTCGCACAAAGCGACAATACTATTCTCCGTATCATTGCTGAGGAGTCGCACAGCGGATCACATTCTGATTACGCGAAAGAATGGCGATACTCCGGGGGAGGCGCGCTCTTCAACAAGGGCTGCCATCCAGTTGGCGCGACGCTCTACCTGAAATACAACGAGGGTCAACGGAAGTACGGGAAACCCATCAAACCCAAGAGCATTGTTGCAGAGGTAGCAAACCTGACGCATATTGAAAGCTTTGTCAATGAAGATGAGAAGTGGATTAAGGAAGGTTGGAAGGATTGCGAGGATTGGGGATCGATGATCATTACGTTTAACGACGACACCATCGCGCAGATTACTGCATCAGATATTGTACTTGGCGGCATTCAGAACGTTATGGCAGTTTATTCAAGCAAAGCTGTGGTGCAGTGCAATATCAACCCGAACACGGGGATGTTGACCTATACGCCTCGCGATCACGTTTTGGGTGATACCTATATTCGGGAAAAGGTGGAGACCCGCGCCGGTTGGCAACTGACTAATCCTGACGAAGATTGGATGAACGGTTTCCCGCATGAACTCACTGACTTCTGCGAGGCGATTGCTTACGGGCGACAGCCCAAAAGCACGGTGGAGCTGGGGCGGGACATCCTCGCTGTGTGCTACGGGGCTTATATTGCGGCGGAAACCGGCGAGCGTGTTGACCTCTCTGAATGGATGTGAAAGGTTCGTTGGGGATTAAAAAGGCACCCGACGCTGTCTGTATAATCTAACAATCAATAACTCTGTGAGGAGCCAATCGATGAAATACATCGTAAAAACCAAAGAGATGCCGTGGCAGCCCAAGTTCTTTCCCGGCGAAGAGCAACAGTATGGCGAATTCAAGCCACTATGGCAAGAACATGCCACGGAACAGTTTGAAGTGCGACTGACGCGGATTCCGCCCGGCGGAACAAATACCAAATACCACACCCATACAAAAGAGGAAGAGTGGTTCTACGTGTTAAGCGGTTCATGCCACATCCATATTGAAGGAGAGTGGTATCATATTGAACAAGGTGATTCCGTTTTTAAGCCGACTGGCGCGTATCACATCTTTAGAAACTTCGGGACGGAACCGTGTGAACTGATCATGTTGGGGACCAATGTGGGAGAAAACGAGGTTCATCGTTTGCCGGAACCGGAACCGCCCGAAACAGAATAAAATATAAGCGATTAACCTTTTGCTCCTAAGTGGTGGTATCCTCCCTGAAGCGAAACGCGGCCTCTGTTGTGAACCCTATGGAGGTAATCGTCGGGCACAGGCGTTTTTCAATGTGCTCGACTATCAAGTCAGTTCCGCGAAAGTGGCTGAACTCAGGAGACATGGGTTGAAACAGCGAATCTGTTAGGTCACGGCATAGCACGACGTTTTTTCCGTGGTAGACCATTTGCCTTAGCCCAAAAGGTCGTCCGGAAACACAGATATTGGTGTGAACGCCCATCAGGATGACATTGTTGATGCCACGTTCCTGCATCAGGTTATAAATTTCTTGACCGTCGTCGCTGATTGCATCTTCTGAAGCAATTTCGAGGGTTTCGATTTGCCGGGTCCAAGGCACCTCTCCGCCTTTCCATTGTCGAATTCCCTTATCGTCGGTAACCCAACCAGCGCATGGCTCGCTACAGCCACACCCACCACTCCGCATGAAAGACAGCGGTTCCCCCTCACGTTCAGGATCCCAATAGTTCCACTTGATTTCCACTGGAGATTCCGCAAACGTTGCTTCGATGGCGCGCTGGCGTTGTGGTGTTTGGTCATAAAATGACATCCTGCCACTCGGTGCATGAATGATGAACACGCCCGTCTCCCGCGCTGCTGACACCATCTGATTCATGGTTGGTACCATCTCCGCAACGCGTCGGGCAGCGGCTTTGCACGTATGGTCATTCCACATGTCACAGATAATGAGCCCTGTTTGTCGTGGATCCCAGTAGACGGTTTGATGAATCTCCTGAAACGCGCCTGTGTCCCGATCCCTGCGCCTGCTGCGCTGTTCAAGTGGGAGATTTTTCTGTTTTTGACTTGTCATTGTTTTCTGCCTGTCGGCCATGATTGATATAAGGGATTGGGAAAGTTTATTTTCGAGAACTGGGTTTTGTTGAGATTTAGGTGTCGAGATATAGATCATATAGATCTCGACCGACAGGCTATCTGCTGGTATTGGGCCGAGCCGGAGGGTCGGGCATCTTGCCCGACCTACGTGTTATCAAATGTCAACCCGCTCTAGTTACAGGGCACCGCTACTCTTCAAACGCCGAATCAAACGCACGAGCGGAAGGTTCAAAATCGTAGCCTTTGACTTTGGCACAGGCTTCGCGTGCGCCGTGCTCCCGATCCATACCGCTGTCCTCCCATTCGATGGAGAGGGGGCCATCATATCCAATGTTATTGAGCGCGCGGATGATTTCTTCAAAATCAATATTGCCGCGACCGATTGACCGGAAATCCCAATATCGCCGGGCATCGCCAAAATTCAGGTGTCCACCAAAGACACCAGAGAGGCGCGGCGTTGACGACCACCACACATCCTTCATGTGGGCATGGTAGATGCGGTCACTGAACCGCTCAATAAACGCGACATAATCAACACCTTGATAGCCAAGATGACTCGGATCGTAGTTGAATCCAAACGTTTCACGCCCATTGACCGCTTCGATGGCGCGTTCTGAACTCACGATGTCGAAAGCAATTTCGGTCGGATGGACTTCAAGCCCAAACTTAATCCCGGCCTCATCAAATGCGTCAAAAATCGGATTCCAACGGTTGGCAAAGTCCTCAAAGCCCGCATCAATTTGCGCTGGATCGTTGGGCGGAAAAGAATAGAGTAGGTGCCAAATGCTGCTGCCCGTAAATCCATTGACGACACCCACGCCGAGTTTTGCTGCAGCGCGAGCGGTCTTTTTCATCTCTTCGGCGGCACGCCCCCGAACCCCTTCGGGGTCGCCATCGCCCCATATAGCAGGCGCCAAGATGGCTTCGTGACGGCTGTCAATATTGTCGCAAACTGCCTGTCCGACAAGGTGATTACTAATTGACCAGACCTTCAAATCATATTTCGCTAAGAGGTCGTGCCGTCCTTGGCAATAGCTATCGTCTTCAAGGGCTTTATCAACTTCAAAGTGATCTCCCCAACATGCCAGTTCTAATCCGTCATATCCCCAATCACTGGCTTTTTGCGCTAGGTCTTCAAGTGATAAATCTGCCCACTGCCCCGTAAATAGTGTTACCGATCTCGCCATCTTATTCCTCCTATTAGGTCTAAACTATTAGGTCTAAAAAGTGGGAGTTGGCTGGCAAGGGAACCCTCCATCTGCCAACTCCAAAAAGTAAGAAGTTTTTCGTTTCATGTTACGCCGGTGGTGTATAGCTGGCGTCTACCCATCCCCGTTTATTTCCGCTTTCCACTGCCTTGTGGATGAAGTGAACACCTCGTGCCCCATCCTGCACAGTTGGAAAATCCGTATCAAATTTGTCTGGTGTTCTGCCGGAAAGTTTTGCAGCAAGTGTGCGTGCAGCGTTGACATAAACGTTCGCAAATGCTTCTATAAACGCTTCTGGATGTCCAAAGGGCAGTCGTGAATTGTGCACTGCGATTGGGGCAAGGTAGTCGTTGCCGCGCTTATACACATGTTCAGGCCCATCTGGAAAACGGACATAGAGATAGTTCGGATTCTCCTGATGCCATTCGAGCGAAGCATCCGTGCCATAGACGCGGATACCAAGATTATTCTCTTCACCGACAGAAATCTGGGAGGCGTACAGTATCCCCCGGGCACCACCTTTATAGTGGACTAGAATATTCCCATCATCTTCGAGTTGTCTTCCCTCAACGAAGGTGGTCAGATCCGCACAGATTTCCTCTAACTCTAAGCCGGTAATGTAGTGAGCGAGATTCTCTGCGTGTGACCCGATATCCCCGATACAAGATGAAACCCCTGCTTGGTTTGGGTCTGTCCGCCAAACTGCCTGCTTTGCCCCTTCTCCTTCCAAGAACGTTGCCAACCACCCCTGCGGATATTCTACAACAATTTTCCGAACCGATCCGAGCAGCCCCTGCGATACCAGCTCACGAGCTTGCTTGACCATCGGATAACCTGTGTAGTTATGCGTCAGTGCAAAGATTGCATCGTGCTGCTTCACTAGCCCGCAGAGTGCTTCTGCATCTTCCACCGTTGTTGTCATCGGCTTATCGCAAACTACGTGAAATCCTGCTTCGATGAACGTTTTAGCGACCTCAAAATGGATGTGGTTTGGTGTCACAATAGACACAAAGTCGATACGTTTCCCTTCTGGCAAGGCATTCTCTTTTTCTACCATCTCCTGATATGAATTGTATACGCGGTTAGGATCAAGTAGCAATTCTGCCCCCTGTTGCTGCGATTTTTCAGGTGATGCGGAGAAGGTTCCGGCAACGAGATCAATTTCCCCATCGAGTGCTGCAGCTTTTCGGTGAACCGCTCCTATGAATGCGTCTGGACCGCCGCCGACCATTCCGTAACGTATTTTTCTTCCAAGTGGCATATTATTAGCTCCTGCAATTTCAAAATGCTGAACCCGCCTTGAAAATCCACGGGTTGCGAGCACGGATTATAGCACGATTTGCGGCTCGTGTCAAAGCGATTCAAATCTAATGAGAAATTTGTAACTAAGCCCTTGCACAGCAAGGGCAAAAGATGATAAACTTGCTGCGATATTATTCATATCGGAATGACGCACTTCATACAGAATCTGGCAAACGGCGAGAGGAGGGTTTGTATGGCATTACGCGTGGCGGTTATCGGGATGCGGGGGATTGGGAATACACATGCTAACGTCTATCATGAACACACGGCAACATCGTTGGTTGCGGTATGCGATATGGTCAAAGAGCGGACGGACGAATCGGCACAACGGCTTGGGGTCAAGGCATATTACAGCGTTCCATCACTCTTGGAGGGTGAGGTGCTTGACGCTGTCAGCGTTGCGACCGGTGGCGTTGAAAACGGTGGGGCTCATTTTGAACCAACGATGCAGGCACTTGAGGCGGGGCTTCATGTGCTGTGCGAAAAGCCGCTGTCTAATGATGTTGCTCGTGCACGGGAGATGATTAACAAAGCGAAGGAGAAGAATGTGTGTTTGGGTACGAATCTCAACCACCGCTTTACGCCTTTAGCGGTGCAAGCGAAGGAGTGGGTAATGAGCGGCAAGCTGGGAGACCTGCTTTTCATCAACATGGCACTATGGATCGAAAATCCGAATGAAACCTCGCCATTCTTCCATCTCAGAGCCTTACACCCGCACTCGCTCGATGTGATGATGTACTTCTGCGGTGAGGTGGAGAAGGTACATGCGTTTGCAGTATGTGCGCCGGGGCGGCAGAATTGGAGCAATGCTTCGATTAACCTTAAGTTTAAGAGCGGTGTAGTTGGACACCTTAGTGGTAGTTATGATGCGGGACGTTTGAATGAGCGGTGTGAGGTTGCGGGAACGAATGGACAGTTTGTCCTTGATGGAGTATTTGAGAAACTGACTTTCTACCCTCGACGGGGTGGCGAAGTCGAGGAGTATTTCAACCCACCGCCGGGAGCGGAGGGACACATGGATTCTTTCACGGATACCTTCTCAACACGAATTGGCGCGTGGATTCAACAGCTTGTGGATGGGGTTTCACCCGATGAAATTGATGCTTCTGGTGCCGCGGGGCTTGCGGCGCAGGAAATCATTGAGGCAGCGATTCAATCGTTCCAGACCGATACAGTTGTGCCCCTATAGCTACTGATTAGGCAGCTTTCCCTAAACCGTAAATTCTAGCTTGCTTTCTTTTTCGGCACACACCGCTGCGTAATGTTCCTCGAAATTCAACATCTCAAACAGACTTACGCCTGCTGCCATCTGCTTTAGCATCAGATCTTCTTTCCGCTGGATTTCCTCAGCAACTGGAATTGCTGCCGACAGTTCATCAATCGATCCGACAATAAGCCCATCATCGTCTCCAAAAATAATATCCCCCGGATTCACGATAACACCGCCGCAGGTGATCGGGATTTGAGTCTCGTAAATCTTATTAGTTGTGCCCGCTATAGGGTTGAAGGAGCGTGCGTAGTAGGGTACATCTAAAGTTCGGATTGTTTTAGTATCTCGGCAAGGACCATCTATGACGATGCCCGCTAACCCCTTCCGTGCTGCTTCTGTCGGAAACAGTTCACCGGCCACCGCACGACGACTGCCCTGAGTATCAATCACAAGCACCTCCCCCGGTTCAGCATCCCGCAACCCTTTGATCACCGTGAGAAAGTCTTCATGGCAGCTTACCGTGTGTGCCCGCCCGACAAGTTTGAGTCCGTTTCGGATAGGGCGAATGGTGGGATCGATAACCCTCAACTCTTTAACCGTGGGGTCCCCCGCTCTCCTTGCCTTATTGCCGTCACATACGCAGGCGGTATCAAGTGCCCTCAGACGCCGCTTAATATCTTCAAAGTTCATTTGGCTCCTCAAGAAATCGTGCGAAGATTTGAACGTCGCAACGGTTTAGGACCGCCGAGCGTATTGTGGAAATAGTTCATCGTGGATTTCGACACATTGCCAAAGATGAATTATCCGTTTCTCATCGGCGGTATCGAGTATGGGCGGATAGTACATACTTGCCCCGGTGTCGATGTTGTAGCCACCGGGGGAGTGAATGCTCAAGTATTTGCGCAGGGTCTCTAGATCTGGCTCGGTTGTACAGTGACGGGTCAGGTTCATGGTGAACATTCGTCGCCGCTCGCCACCACCAAAGGAAGCGTGATAGGTGTCATGATTAAAGATGACCAGATCACCCGGATTCGTTTCCAGCGCGACGCTGCCGGGAAATTCCTGTGGTGGAACACCGAAAAGTTCTTCTGATCGGTTCGGATCTACCTTTCCTGCTCTCACAAAATGCTCCGGACACTGGCTGCCGGGGATAACTCGTAGACAACCGGTGTCGGTTGTCAATGGATCGAGGTAAAATGCAATTTTACAGGAAAAGAGCTGTCCCCAATTGCCATCCGGGTGCCAACCCGTGTCGCCGGTGTAATAATTACCATCGCCGCTGGCGTAGTTGAAATCCTCACCCAGGACCCCACCGGCAACACCTAGCACACGCGGATCATCTAGCAATGAGCAAAGCCTTGGACGATGTTCAATGGGTCCGCCAAACATGGTTCGCTTTGAACCATCATGTGCTTTACCCTCACCGAAGGTCTGGATGGAGAGGTCAAATTCTTCGGTAATCCAAGCAGCCTCGTCGGCTGAAAAGAGACTGGGAAACGCTAGGTAGCCAAAGGTGTTGAAAAAATTGATCTGTTGTTCGGTGAGTTTCATGGAATCCCTCCAGCGTATAAAATCGAATGGTTTATGTACGTTTCCCTTGTTCTGGGAAAGGTGCCCGAATATCGTAACGGCCCTCTATCAATGTAGGGAAAACCCCCTCCTCGAGCATTAAATCAAGTGGTGATTCGCTGGTTTCGAGCGGCATCGTGACTACATTTTTGATCCGTAACGATTCGTAGATTGCCATCATGATTTCCATTGTATATCGCGCCTGGCGTCCCGTGCTTCGATGCTCAGCAATTCTTCCTTCCATCCAATCAATCAGTTCTTGGTACTGATCGGTCGGCTCCCGGCGTGGTTGAATCTCCTGCCAACCGCTTGCTTGATTATTCTGGAGCAGCACAGTTCCGTTTTCCCCCATTTTGATTTGCCCATCTGTTCCGGAGACTAGCCCTGCCGGGACTATGGGTTCGGGTAAATCGCTTTCATAGACGCCACGCGCGCCCCCTTCAAAGCAGATTAGCCCCATACATAGATCTTCACACAATGTGCGCCGTTCCCACCTGTTCGTAGTACGAGAAACCTGACCAATCACCCAAAGCGTTTCCGGGTCCGACAGATGGTATCGCATCCCATCAATGGCGTGTGTGCCGATATTAAGCAAACCGGCATTCGGCTTTGACCTCCGATGGAGCAGCGTTGGTTGTCCGATGGCACCGTCTTGGACAAGCCTCCGAATCTCAGTGTTTGCCGGATTGAAGCGTCCGTTATGCCCGATGACTAGCTTGGCACTGTGCTCCGCACACGCCCCAATCATAGCGTCGGCTTCACCCAAGGATGCCGCCATCGGCTTTTCGCCAAGGATGCCTTTGACTCCGGCTTTTGCCGCAGCAATTGTAATCTCAGCGCGGACTCCCTGCCATGTCGTGATGCTCACAATATCGAGCACTTCTTTTTTGAGCATCTGGTTATAGTCAGTATACACAGCGGGAATAGAAAATTCATCAGAAAGACGTTTCGCCGATTCTGCGTTCACATCCATTACTGCAACCAGTTCTGTCGCTGGATTTTGGGTGTAAGCACTCGAATGAGCGCGCCCCATTCCGCCGCAGCCAATAACGCCAGTGCGATAGGTTTTAGCCATTGGTTTTCCTCATCAGTGATTGTTGGTTAGGATTTTCCTAAAAAATGTTCGCTCATGTTAAGAAATCGTGCAACAGCCTCCGAGTTTTTCCGAAGCCAAAATGCTTACCTTCTCTATCCAGGTGGCGGATACCACCCTTCCAAAGGTTAGTCCGTCTATCCGAATCGATTCAGTCGGAATTTGTTGATTGGATAATCCGTTTTGCCATCAACAGCGAGTTCAGCGAGAATCTTGCCGACGATGGTTGAAAACTTAAAGCCGTGTCCTGAGAATCCTGCCCCGACAAAGATGTTTGAATTCAACGGATGATGCCCAATAAGAAAGTCGTGATCAGGCGTAAGCGTATACATACAGGTCGCACCTTCGACGAAGGAAGGGTTAACTCCGGGCATAATTGCTTCGAGCCATTGCTCCAACGCATTCTGTACGTCGAGGTCTAGCCCCCGATTGACCGTTTCAGGCGAGGTCACAGGTCCATGCCCGTCATCCGCCACCTTAATTCCGGGACCGTAGTAGGGAAAGCCGTAATAGTGTAAGTCATAATCTGCGTAGACGGGCAAACGGTCTGGCTGATATAGCGGTGTCATATTTTGCGGTTGGAAGTAAAACTTCTGCTGCCGTGTCACCTCAAGTGGTAGTGAGAGATCTTTGAGAAGCTGCGAAGCCCACGGTCCGGGAGCGACGATAAGTCGTTTGCAGCGATAACTCCCTGCTGAAGTTTCAATTTCAGGATGTTCTTTGCTAATGTCAATATGGTGAACGCTAACCCCACTGTGAACTGTTGCCCCAAAACGCTCAGCTTGGGACACATGTGTCCAAACACAACGGCTTGCGTTAAGGAAGCCTGAGTCCGGCGTGTAGCAGGCAACGGTGTCCGCCGGGAGTTGAAGTATTGGAAATCGGGCGGCAACCTCTTCAGCCGTCAATACCTCGTGTGATGTTTTCGTTTCCTGCATGACACGGATATTTTGATCCAATCGCTCATTCCCCGGTTTGGCAAAAGCTAACATGCCGTTGAGGGTGAGCAATCGTTCGCCAGAAAGCCGCTCTAATTCCTGCCACAGCGGAAGGGCAGCTTTCACCAAGGTCACGTACACGGCGTCATTATAGAAGCCCCGGAACGCCCTTGAGTGGCCATGAGAACTGCCGTGCGTATGACCGACAGGATATTGATCTATGCCAACCGGTGCCGCACCTTGACGAGCGAGGTGATATAGGGCAGCACTCCCCATCGCACCCAACCCGACGACCAAAATTCTTGCATCGCTATGCATTTTTTTAGTCCTCCCTTGTCTAACCTACTCTACTGACCAATTTAATCAACCCCGTAGACGCGCATCGCATTTTTACCGAGGATCATCGCTTGTTCATTGGGGGAAAGCGACTGTGTGTGCAGTTTTGCTAACTTCACCAGTTGTGGATAGTTTAGATGGCGTAGTAATCCCGGTAAGTCCGTGCCCCATAAGATTTTCGATGCCCCAATCCGTTCAATTGCAAGGTGGAGATACCGCTCCGCGGTTGGATAAGGAAAGTCCTCATCTGGCAAGTAGGCTGGCAAAGCAGCGGTATCAAACCACACGTTGGGCAGCTGTCCGAGGTCAATCTGCTCTAACCATAAGTCCCAACGTTCCACATCCGCTTCCACCGACGGATTTGGCTGTCCCAGATGGGCGATAACGATTCGCAGATTCGGATGTTCGTCCGCAATGGTGTGCACGGCACCGGTTTGATAAGAACAGCTGCCTATTGCTCCTAAATCGAGGGTCAGTACCAATCCATGCCGTTCAAGCGCATCCCAGAGCCAAGCGATTTCAGGGATATCAAGTTTGGCATCGGGGTGTAAGCCACACAACCCGGTCGCTTCAGAGCATTCTAGTTTGACCACCTGAAACCCCGGAGACGCTGTGAGGATCTCAAATTCTTGGCGATTGTTCGCCCCCCATGGATCGAAATATGCTGCGCCGACTAGACGATCCGGATAGCGGTTCAGTGCCTCAAGGACATATGCATTGCACTCCCCATAAAACGGCCCTTGGAGCAGCACGGCTTTGTCAACACTTGCCCAATCCATATTTGCCAGAAGCATTTTAGGCGTAAATACGGTTGTTTCATTATACGGTGGCAACAGTTGGGTTTCTTCATCGCCAATGGCAATGCGGCCATAACCCAGTCCACGGGTAGAACCTGTACCCGTTGCGCCGCGGACTTCCGGGAAGATGTGGGAATGTGCGTCAATAATGATGGGCAAGTGTGTCCTTACTTTTATTCTAAGTTGGCGTGTCTCGTAAACATCAACTCCGGGGTTTTCCCAGTTTGCTTCATCAGCAGTAGGACGATTGCATCCAAGATTAGCAGCAGGCTTTGTTCAAACAGAGATCCCATTGGCTGCACTGAATGGAAACCAAGATTTCTGGTGACTTTTGGTGAAGGGGCGGGGATAGTGAGAATTGCCTCTGCCAGTTTGCCAATAGGTGAGTTTTCATCGATCGTGACGAGGCAGATAGTTGCACCGATCGCATGCGCTTTGTTGGCATTGGTCACCAAGCTACTGGTTGACCCCGAACCAGAACCGATTAGCAGCAAATCTTTTTCTGTGATGCTAGGGGTCACAGCTTCTCCTACGACATAAGTATCAAAGCCTAGGTGCATTAAACGCATGGCAAAACTCTTCATCGCTAAACCGGATCTGCCAGCACCGGCGACAAAGATCGTTTGGGCATCTATGATCGCATCAGCCAATTTTTCCGCCGAATCGTTGCAGACATGCCCCACGGTCTCGCCTAGCTCGTCAAGTATCTGGCTGATATATGCCTGTATATTCACCGATTTCCCTTCTTTAAGCCAGTAATTCTCTGATTTTGAGAGCCGCCTGACGCGGTTCCGGATGGTTGGTGATGAAACCGCCCACAATGATGACTGCCGGACTATAAGCGAGAATATTTGGCAAGATCTCCGGATTTATCCCGCCCGCCACCGCCATCTGAGCCCGCTTCAGACCAGATTGAACAAGCTGAATTTCGCGCAAGGGGTGCATACCGTGGTCTTGGAGGTCAAAGGCTGTATGGACGCAGCAGTAGTCTGGGGCAATGGCATCAATCTGATCGATGCGGCCCCGAACATCAGCAACCGCTATCAGATCTATCATGACCTTCTTACTGAGGGTACGGGCTTGATTCACAGCGCGGCGAATCGTAACATCATGCGCCACTCCAAGTATTGTCACAATATCAGCCCCCGCTTCAAACCCAATTCTCGCCTCAATATCACCTGCATCCATGATTTTGAGATCGGCGAGCACTTCAAGCTGAGGGTAGGCGTTCTTGATCTCTGTGACAACTTTTACCCCCTCTTTCATCAGCAAGGGTGTACCGACCTCGACAATATCCACGAGATCACTAACTTTTTCAAGGATACGTTTGGCTTTCTGGCTATTGCTGGAGTCCAAAGCGAGTTGCAATTTCATATTATCGTGCCCGTTTTTTCAATCCGTATACACCCCTTCAGTATTTTATCACGGATGGGGCTCTCTGTAAAGCAAAAATAGGTTGTGTGGAAAGGTGCCAACAGGCATAAAAAAAGCGCCTCGGTTCCCCGAGACGCTTGTATTTTGAACTGATAGATTACGAAGGTCTACCTGGACCTCCTGCAGGTCCCTTCCGTTCAGGTAAAACTATCCGATCACCTTCTACCAATCCGCTCTTGATAATGACATCAGTTTCGTTCTGCTCGCCTGTCTCAATAGAAACACGCTTTCCCTTCTGCGCTTTTGAGACATCGTTCCCTTTTTCAGAGCCGCCTTTTGCATCAAGCATGACAAACTTATCTTTCGAGATTTTAATGTCAGTTGAAACCCCGTCCGCCTTCTGCTTGCCGTTTACAAGGAGCGTGAAGGTACGTTCGCCATCACGCAAGCCTCGCTGTGAGCTGTCAAGACTGATTGTCAATCGGTCTCCGCTGATGCTGGTTACCTTTCCTATGAAGCTCTTTCCGGTTAGAGTCTTGAGTTCGACCTCTTGATCCGTTTTGAAGGCATCTACATCAGCACCAACTTTCGCTGTGGCGATTGCCGCTTTCTCCTCTTGGACTGCATCAATAGGCAGCATCAAGACGTTTTTCTCTTCATAGGTAACGACATCGACATCGGCACTCATACCGGGGCGCAGCTCAGGGGGAGAGCCGACCACCTCGACCATAACCTCAAAAGTGATGATATTATCCCGCTCCTCTCCACTCGGCGAGATTTCGGCGACGCGACCTTCATACGTTGTGTCCTTATATGCGTCAACTTTGATTTCTGCTTTCTGATTCATCCTAAGCCGTTCCATATCGACTTCGTTGATATAGGTCTTCACGACCATTTTTGACAGGTCTGCGATGGTCATCAACGGCGGGCTCTGCGAGAATGCCGAGCGCCCGGAGGTTACAATCTCCCCCTCTTCAATTTCGAGCAGGGTCACAGTGCCAGCCATCGGTGCCTTGATGGTTGTCCATTCCAAAAATTCCTCTTGATTCTTCAGGCTGCTCCGGCGTCGCAGGAGATTCGCTTGCGCGCTCACCGCGCCTTGCTCGGTTACGATTTTTTCATTGTCGATGGTTTCCAGAATCTCCGCAAGGCGAGTTTTGACGATTTGCAGTTGAAGGTTTTTCTCCTCTTCCTCCGCTTTTCTCATTTTACCGAGCTCCTGCAAATTCATTTCCTGATATTGCAAGGTTAGTTTACGGTTTGCGATTGCAGTCTCTCTGGTAGCGATGGTTTTCTCTTGAGAATTTACAGTTTGTTGCTGCGCCTCCAATCTCTTAACGGCATTCTTGTATTGTGTGTCTGCATTGGCATACCTCGATTCCGCCTCCTCAAATGATTTTTTAGAAACAAGTTTCTTCTCAAACAGTTCCTTATTCCGATTCAATTCAGATTCGGCATTATCCCGCTCCACTTTCCCAGACTCCAGTTCTGTCTCAAGCTCGGCGAGCCTGATTTTTACCCGGTTGAATTCAATCTTCGCCTGTTCTAGTGCAATGTTATCTTGAGCTAACTGGTTTTTCGTTGTTTGGATGTCCGTCTCAGCCGCAGTAATCTGTGTTTGTGAAGCCGCTACGGTTGTCTTCAAATTCGATTCGGCAATTTTGACATTATCTTCCGCTTGTTGATATGCGCTCTCAAGTTCTTCAGTTTTCAATATAATGTTGAGTTGGGCCTGCATGAGCTGTGCCCTAGCAGCGTTGACATCGGCTTCAGCTTGCTTCTTTTCTTCTACGTACTGTTCCGGGTCAATCTCCAACAATATTTGGTCCTTTTCAACGTAGTCCCCATCATTCACATACAGTTTAATAATTTCGCCTGCAACGTTTGCTTTGACTTCCACATCAATGAGGGCTTCGAGATTTCCTGTCGCGCTAATTAACTTCTGGAAATCTCCACTTCTGACAACCTCAACCCGCTTCTCAGCTGCGGCGTCTTTATTCCCGCGCCCTCTAATCCACCCACATGACATGAGGGTTGCCGCTAAAATGAAAATCGCAACAGTTCCTACTATCTTTTTCACTGTTTGACTACTCCTTTGTTAATCATTGCTACTTAGTTTAACGTTTTATGTAACCTTAACCACGAGTGTCTTTGAAAGTTTGTCGCCTAGTCGTTGCTTTTTCTCTCCTAAGATGAAGATACAATCAATCAGGCTAAGTATCGGCAGTGATAGGTTACGAATAAAAGATTGCCACAATTTGCAAGGCAACCCACTCTTTGAATCAATGACCCTTGTTTTCATAAGTCTTTTGCCGATGCTTCGTCCATTTAGCGCATCTTGAAAAAGTAGATAGAGTAACGCAATAGAGGCAGCCACCCCAAGCACGATATTGGGACCCTCTAATCCGATACGCGTCCATACACCGAAAGGAATAGCGACGATGGCAGCGTAAACCAAGCTGTCCAATAACTGTCCCCAAAATCTTCCGGCAAGCGGCGCAAGCTTAAATTCTTGTCCGTCAATCTTGAGGGTTTCCTCTCCCTGCACCTCCCTCAACGCCTCTATCGGCATTAGGATTGCTGCTCTATAGGCCGGATACAACCCAAAGATAACCCCAATGCTCACAGAGACACCCATGGCGATGAGCATAGTGGAATAGGAAATGACCGAGGGCCAATTGCTACCCTCCCACACAAATTTGGCAATCAACATGGCACTACCTTTTCCGAGAAAAATACCGAGGATTGCACCGAAGATACCGCCGGTTATGCTCAAGACCAACGCCTCGATCAGAAACTGCGTCAAAATGTCGCGCCGTTTTGCCCCAAGTGCCTTGCGTAAACCGATCTCCTTTGTTCGTTCTGTGACCGAGACCAGCATGATATTCATGATACCGATTCCTGCTACAAAGAGTGCAATAAGCGCGATCCCACCCATCAGGTATTTCATCGTATTCCCGATTTTTTCAGCGGTTGCTAGTTCCTCCTGTGCTGTCCAGTATTGATATTCCTCTCCAGAGTTATTGTGCAGCCTTCCCAAGATTCGTTTCGTTTCTTCTTTCGCGATTTCGACGTCATTGAGGCTTGCCGCCTCCACGCGGATACGCTCGACCATCTTCCGTCCGGTAAACCGCTGCTGAAATGTTGTGAGGGGGATGACAAAGCGTTCATCCCAACCTTCGGTGTCCATTGCATCGCCTTTTTCTTCCAACACACCGATCACTGTCAAACGCACGTCATATCGAGGGCCCCAACTCGTTGTCCGTGTCGCCTTCACCTCCTTGCCAATTGGGTCTTGACCTTTGAAGACTTCGTCGTAGAGTTTATAGCCGATAACAGTGACTGTGCTCGCTCTTTCAACCTCCTCTTCAGTGAAGAAGCGTCCCATGATTGGATACCAATTGTGGGACCGGTCATAACCTGCTGTTCCTGCAATCACCCTAGAGTTCCTACTGATTCCTTCATGATATACATTCCAGCCGGGCGAGTCATCTTCACCGACTACATGAACAACGCCCCTCGCTTTTTCCATTATCTCGTATATGTCTTGGGTTTCCAAGTTTTCTGCACGGTTTTTACGCCAGCGTCTCAGGGTGCGTCCCGCCCTTCTGCTAAGTGTTCCTGATTGCCGATCCCACTCGTCTTTATATACCTCTATCATGTTCAAGCCACCGGTGCGTTCAATTTCGCCCAAGACTAGTGCACGTGAACCGTCCCCGACTGAAACCATGCTCACCACCGCACCGACACCGATGGCAATGCCCAAGATAGTCAATCCAGAACGAAGTGGATGACGACGTAAGCTGGCAAGTCCAATCATTATACATTCAATGGGATTCATGTGATGTTCTCCTTTGGTCAATTTGCTCGATGGTAATGCCGATTTACTAATGCTTCTATTCTGTCCGCAATGCTTCAATAGGTGAAAGTCGGGCAGCCTTAACTGCGGGATAGACGCCGAAGATGATACCAATAAGTGCTGAAAAGGCAACAGAGATAATTATCCATTGCGTGGAAATGACAGCGGGCCACTCCGGGACGACCTTAACAATTTTTACTGCAATATTCGCCATGCCATAACCGGCACCAATACCCAATCCAATTCCAAGCAATCCACCGACACTACACATCACCACGGCTTCGACTAGGAACTGAAAGAGAATGTCCCGCCGTTTGGCACCAATCGCTTTCCGTAATCCGATTTCTCGTGTACGTTCTGTAACGGAAACCAACATCATATTCATGATACCGATCCCGCCGACAAGTAACGAGAATCCCGCAATACTACCCAGCGTAATTTTGATAACCCAGCTAATTTTATGCAGTTGCTCCATGCTCTCATTCAAAACCCATATGTGGAAAAAATCGTCTTGGTTGCGATGCTGTCTTCTCATGACCGCTTTGACCTCTTCTTGAGCTTTGCCAATCAAATCTATATGTTTTGCCTTGACAGTCAGCATCGTGACGTGATCATTTCCCGTAAATCTCTCTTGTGCAGTTGTCAACGGTACAAACAGAATGTTATCAAGGTTCCAGCCAAAACGAAGACTTCTTCCGCGCGTCTTCATCACGCCTACAACCGTGAATCGTACCATCACTCTTTCTCGCTCTTCCCACTTGATTTCCCAATCAGCACTACGTGCGACCTTAATCTCTTTGCCGATGGGCTCCTCATCGCCAAACAGTTCAATCGCCAGTTCGGATCCAATAACACAGACTTTTTGCCGATCGTTGAATTCAGTTTCTGTAAAGAAACGTCCCCGCTCCACCCCCCAATCCATCCCGATTGGAAAGTGCGGATCAACGCCGTTATACCCGGTGCGACTTTCAGCACCGTCCGCGGCTTGAACGAGCACTCCACTCCAGCGCGGAATACGCGGTATTACCAATTGAACGGAAGGACATTCCGCTTCAATTGCGATGACATCATCGTACTTTAGAAACTCGCTGCTACGATTGCGGACCCACTGACCATTTTTTTTAATCCAACCACCGCGCCACATACTAAATTGACTGGCACCCCCCAGCTTATCCGCATCTTGGAGTACAATAGTCTTTGCTCCATCGCCGATAGCAATCATCGCAAGTACGGACGAGACACCAACGATGATTCCTAACATTGTCAAGAGGGACCGCATCTTGTTTATGCCAATTGCTCTGAACCCGACTGAAAATCCTTCACTGAGTTTCAATGTCCTCTCTCCTTTCGTGTTAATGCCATTCTCAACGCTTCTATAAGTGAGGATGGCGGATTTCTATTTCCAATTAAATCCACACGTTTAAGAGTTCTTCACTCAGTTCCAAATTTCCTTTTGTCGTCTCTATTCGGTCCGCAATGCTTCAATGGGCGAAAGTTGTGCGGCTTTGACCGCGGGATAGACACCGAAGACAATACCAATAAGTGCTGAAAAGGCAACCGAAATAACCATCCATTGTGTAGATAGCACGGCGGGCCATTCTGGGACAATTTTAACAACCTTTACAGCGATATTCGCCATACCCTGTCCGGCAAAGATACCTAATCCGACGCCGAGCAATCCACCGACACCACACATAAAAACTGCTTCGACTAGGAACTGTAACAAAATATCCCTACCTTTCGCGCCAACTGCTTTTCGCAAGCCAATTTCTCGGGTGCGCTCGGTTACAGAGACTAACATCATATTCATGATGCCAATCCCACCGACAAGCAACGAAAATCCGGCGATGCTACCGAGCATGATTTTAATAATCGAGCTTGCCTTATCCAATTCCTCCATACTTCGGTGCATCTCCCAGATTTCAAAGAAATCGTCTCGGTTCCGGTGCCGTCGGCGTATCACTGTTTTGACTTCCTCCATGGCTTTTTCAACCAAGTCAACAGTTTTTGCCTGAACCGACATTGTCCGTATGTGATCTGTTCCCACAAATCGTTCCTGCATCGTTGTCAGGGGTATTAGCAAACGATTATCAAGACTCCATGAACCGCCCCCAAAAGCGAGGGTCTGTCCGCGTTGCGTCATCACGCCTACAATTGTGAATCGTTCGACAACTCTATTCCGTCTCCATCCTCCAAACTCGCCACTAGAATCGAGGACAATTTTAACCTCCCTGCCAATCGCGTCACCAACCGGTTGCTGATCACCGAACAAGTTGATGGCTTCATTGCTCCCGAGCACACAGACTTTGGTTCTATTGACGATATCTTCCTCTGAGATAAAACGTCCCTGTCCGACACCCCAATTCATTCCGATTTCATAGTAGGGAGTAACGCCTATCACCCCCGTTCGTGTTTCCGAACCGTCCTCGGCTAACACGAGAATGTTATAGTAGTTGATGCGTGGCCAAGCTCCATCAACGGAAGGACATTCCGCTTCAATTGCTAGCACATCTTCATATTTAAAATATTCGCCGCTACGGTTACGGAACCAACGTCCATCTTTTTCAATCCAATCATTTCGATACAGACGAAAGTGGTTTGCACCGCCCAGCTTCTCAAGGTCTTCAAGCACCATCAGTTTCGCACCATCACCGATGGCAATCATCGCAAGCACTGAGGCCACACCGATGACAATTCCAAGCATCGTCAAAAGGGACCGCATTTTATTCGTGCGGATGGCTGTGAATCCGACTAAAAATCCTTCACTGAGTTTCAAGATAATCCCTCTTTTCGTGTTCATTCCATTCTCGACAGTTCTGTAAAGGAGAATGGGTGGACTTTTGTCCCCGATTAAATCCACACGTTTAAGAGTTCTTCACTCAGTTCCAAATTTCCTTTCTCGTCCTTATTCCGTCCGCAACGCTTCGATGGGCGAAAGTTGTGCGGCTTTGACCGCGGGATAGACGCCGAAGACAATACCAATAAGTGCTGAAAAGGCAACCGAAATAACCATCCATTCCGTAGAGATGACAGCGGGCCACTCCGGGACAATTTTAACAATGTTCACCGCAACATTCGCCATCCCATGTCCGGCAGCAACACCCAATCCAATACCTATAATGCCCCCGACACTGCACATCGCAATCGCTTCAACCAAGAATTGCAAGAGGATGTCCCGACTTTTAGCACCGATTGCTTTTCGCAAGCCAATCTCGCGGGTCCGTTCGGTTACAGAGACCAACATCATGTTCATAATGCCGATGCCACCAACAAGCAATGAAAATCCAGCGATAACACCAAGCACAATTTTGATAATCTGGCTAATTTTGAACAGTTGTTCCATGCCCTCTTTCATCTCCCAGACATTAAAGAAATTGTCCTGATTGCGGTGCCGTTGCCGAATCACTGCCGTAACCTCTTCCTTGACTTGGTCAACCAATTCCATATTTTTTGCTTGGACGGAAATCATTGTGACCCGGTCATTACCGGTAAACCGTTCCTGAACAGTTGTCAGGGGAAGCAACACCCGGTCATCCAAATTCCATCCAAAACGGAGACTCCTCCCGCGTGGCTCCATCACGCCGACAATGGTAAACCGCTCCATACTTCTGTCTTGGCTGCGCTGCTGCCAGCGACGGAATCTATTGCCACTACCGCGTGCGATTTTGATTGTTTTACCAATTGGATCTTGACCCTGAAAGAGTTCGCTCGCTACCTCCGATCCGAGGACACAGACTTTAGACCGATCTGCAACATCCTCTTCTGTAATAAAACGCCCCGTTGCAGGCTCCCAGTTCATCCCGATTCGGTAGAAAGACGTAATTCCTTCATACCCTGTCCGCTTTTCTGCCCCACCCTCTGCTTGTACAAGTACCCCCCGCCACTGCGGAATGCGAGGGATGACCCCTTCGACAGAAGGACATTCGGCTTCAATAGCAAGCACATCTCCATACTCAAAGTATTCGTTGCTGCGATTCCGCACCCAGCGATTGCCTTTGCGGATATGGCCGCTTCGATACAGCGTAACTTGATTAGCACCACCAATTTTTTGGGCATCCTGAAGCACGATTATCTTTGCTCCATCACCGATGGCAATCATCGCTAGCACAGAAGCGATACCGATGACAATCCCAAGCATCGTCAAGAGCGATCGCATCTTATTCGTGTGAATCGCTGCTAACCCAACTAAAAATCCTTCACCAATTCTCAATGGTATCCCTCCTATTCAGCCTAATTTTCTTTCCGATAGTTGGACGAAACACCATAAGATTGGTTTACCCATTTGACGATAGACAAACGGAATCAGGATCTGATTTGATATGTCTGGTTGATTGGACTGGTAGAAATTATCTTGACAATTCGGGTAATCGCTGATAAGATATACCTCTCAAATTGGATTTACCCAAATTACCCATCAATAGCGAGGTCACTCAGAATGCCACTAATCTATCTTGAGGAAATCTTGGAGAATGGCGGTAACAAGTATTTGTCTGTGAATATCGCAGCGAAACGGGCACGCGAAATCAATGCTGAAAGTAGCTTGCCTATGTTGGTTGCTAATGCTGAAAAGCCTGTAACAATTGCAATTGATGAGCTCAGATCGGGGCGAATCGAATTCGAGGAGTTAGATCAACCGGATGAGCCCTCAGAAGATTCACCATTCCCTTCCATAGATAGCGTCCCTTCCATAGATAGCGAGGAGGACGAGGAGGCAGTGGGGTTGAAAGAGCTTCAGCCAACCGAAGAATACCATGAAGAGGACGATGTGACAGATCCGGAGGAGACGGAAGAAGGGCTGTAAATTAATTGCCCTGTATGATTTGATAGAATGTGTGGTGAAAAAATTTCCATCCTTTGAAGTTCGAGATCGCTATCGCTGCGTCACTCGAAAGACTCTCTTCAAAAAAAATAGTCGCTACTATGTTGGTTTTATGGGTTCACATAGGAGAGGAATGAAATTGTTTTATTCCTTTCCCATGCGAACCTTTTTTTTGCTCATGTAAGGAATTAGTGCAACCGAAGCTACAGGGGCTTGTCTCCCAATTTATCAGGGGGTAACTCTATCCCCGCAAGTAGGGGGAAGAGAACCGTGTGGGTATTCGGGATTACCCCCCTCAGTCCCGAATACCCACACGGTATCAGACAGTTCTAGGCTCAATGAGCCAGGAACTGACGGACAACCCACCGGGTATTTAGTAGGGGGAGGGCACGTGGAGCGTGCCAACTCCTGTCTGCTGAACTGGAGTTGCCCGATTCATCGGGCGTCGCGAGTCGTATTGTCCGGTGATGTGTCACCAAGGATATCATGACTATTGCGCTAGAGTCCTGGCTCAACCAACCATAAACATTGTAAGTCTTACAAGTTTTGCTTTGTTGTTGATCCAAACTGATAAACATGCTAAAATAGTGCAAGTTGCTAGGGCGTGTTGACATTTTGCTGCCGCTAATTCCACAAATGCTGTAAGTCGGTCGAGATTCATATCTCGATAAAACACCCGGACCCTAGCGCAATGTTCTCGGTATTTTCGATTTTGGAAAATCGATCTACAGTAGGGCACCCCTTGGGGTTCCCCTACAAGAATCTACCCAACGTAGGGGTGCCCGCCCATTGAAGATTCTCGAAGCAGAGATGAGCTCAATTTGTCAAATGTCAACAGAGCCTATGTTGATGAACCAAGTGTTAGAAACCGACGCAACAGGCGTCGAGAATCGGAATTCTCTCCTACATAAAACTGACGGTAGGAGGTGTACCCTCCGAATCGCGACTCTGATCGTTTACGCATGACGTTTCACTTGGGTCAAAATAAGAACTAGGAGTTACGCATTTCAGTCGGGAATATCGGTCGGTGTGCCCTACGGATTCCTTATGGAGTCTCCCCTGGAGTTGCCCGATTCATCGGGCGTTGGCAACGGTGTCGAGCGGCGATAAATCGCCGAACGACAAGGCTTTGAGCATTCAACTGCGTAAGTCCTAAAGAACGTATCATTTCAAACTTCAATTTTGGAGGTATAACATGGCATTAGGAGAGGGCGATTATAAATATGAGTTAGTTGATGGGTGGCCAAAGCTGCCAGAGGGTTGGGTTTTCTCTATGGTGTCGGATGCAGCAATTGACTCCAAGGGACGAATCTTCGCCTTTACCCGCGGTATACATCCGGTTATTGTTTTTGACAAAGAGGGAAACTTCGTGACCTCGTGGGGGTATGGGGATTTTGGTGTCTCCCCACACTTGATTAGCCAATCACACGGAATCTTCATCGGCCCCGACGATGAAGTTTATCTGACCGATGCGTGGCAGCATATCGTACGCCGCTACACGCTGCTCGGTGATTTGGAGCGCGAGTGGGGAACACGCGGCGTCGCTGGCGTGACATACCACAAACGCGAGTATAATATGCCTACCGGCGTGGCACTCGGTCCAGAAGGGGAAATCTACGTCTCGGACGGATACGGCAACCGTCTCGTTCACAAGTATTCCAAAGAGGGAGAGCATCTTCTGGCTTGGGGTGAAGCGGGCAGCGGTCCAGGCGAATTCGCAGTGGTCCATAACATTGGCTGTGATAAAACGGGGCGCGTCATCGTCTGCGACCGCGAGAACAATCGGATCCAGATCTTCGATCCGGATGGGAAACACATCGAAACGTGGACGGATGTGTCGGCCCCCGGCGATGTGTGGGTCACTGATGACAACATGATTTATGTGGTCGAGCAGGGAACAGGCGGGCATGTCAGCGTTTGGACCCCGGAGGGAGAGCGACTGAGTCGGTTCTCCGGGGCGACAAACAACGGTATTGTCCAGTCGCCACACGGACTTTGCGTTGATGACGAAGGAAGCATCTATGTTGCTGAAATCGGTGAGGCGGGGCGTGGACAGCGATTACAGAAGTTTGTCCGTGTCTAAACTGATTCGTCCATGTTAAGAAATCGTGTAACAGAAACCGTAGGGGCGGGGTTATCTCGCCCCTACTTGCTTAGTCCGGTTGCACCGGTCGCGTCCGATCCTGTGGAATCAGCGGGCGACTACCGTCAGGGGTTACGAGGAACGATTTCTCAATGTGTAGCGATCCAACACCCGGCATCGAAATCATCGCTTCCAGATTGAGAACCATGTCCACCTCAAGCGGCAGATCGGAAGGAATATCCACACAATCATCATGAATCCGCTGCCCATTGTCTGCAACGATAATCGGGTAATCACGGACTTCCAAGCCTAGTCCGTGTCCATGCGGAGACGAGGCTGTAATGCCGTGTGCGTTGAGCATTTCCCACATAGCAGCTTGAGCGGCAGATGCTTTTGCCCCCGGTGTCATCTCCTCCACCCCTGCCTCAACACATTCCCGCAACGCTCTATGCCTGTCAATTAACACTGCCGACGGTTCACGCATTGCCAATGTCGTACCACTGTCAGAGAAACACCCTTCGTAAATGCAGCCAAAGTCTACATAGAGTATGTCGTCATCAGTCAGGATATAGTTTGGCTCTGTGGCAAGCCCCAAGCCACGCACCCCGAACGCAAAGTGATCGAAATCTGCACCCGCCTTGGCAATCTGCTGCCGATAGTGCTGAACTACGTCGGTGATTGGCTGCCCCGGTTGAGCGAGCGCGAGTGCTTTCATCGCCGCTGCCTCGCTGATTTCCGCAGAACGGGTCAACCGTGACAACTCATCTTCGGTCTTGACCATCCGAATGAGACGAATAAGATTTGAGCAATCCTTGATCTGCGCTTTTGGCAGCCCTGCCTCGATTGCATTTTTTGCCCTTGGTGATAACCCTTCCATCTCAATTCCGACTCGAGCCTCGGTCAACCCTCGTCCCTTGAGAAGGCTCAAGAGCGCATCGGTCGGTGTGTTGTTTTGCTGCGATCTGTGGAGTATATCGAAAATGCGTTGTTCCACGTCGGATAACGCCGGTAGTGGTAAGGTATCGTCTAACCCATGATCTCCGAAGATATGCACGTCTCGCACCCACAGGTCGGACGCGTTTACTGCAAATGTCGGACTTACCACAAGTGCAGGTTCGCTTTCTAGTGGGAAGATTGCATAAGCGGCGGTCAGATCGGGATCGCTTGGTGCACCCGGCACCATCATATACGCTTTGAACAGCGGATCGATCCAGCACCGATAATCCGAAAAATAGGTAATGTTGACAGGTGAGGTCGCCACCAAGACCTCCACACCGTAACAGCGCATATACTCCTGTGCACGAGTTTTGTTGAAAAGCACGGTATAGCTCCTTTGCTCCGATAGCGGGTTTTTGTAGAAGTTCTTAGAATTTCAGACCTAGGCTCACACGATGCGCCTGTTGCAGATACCCAAAATCGGCAAACGCATAATCCAGAAAGAGCATTGTTTCGACAAAATTTATGCGGATACCCAAGCCGAGCGTTAACCCTTCCTCATCGTCACTCCGTTCGGGCCCCAAACGGAATTTATAACCCCCACGAATCGCTGCCATTTTTCTATACCAATACTCTAATCCGAGGTTCAACCGTTCACTATTATCATTCGGATGATTGGCATCAAGGGCGACGGTGAGGAGGTTGTCACCGATATCAAGCAAATCGTAGGCGAGGCCGAGGCGGAAATTGGACGGCAACGGAAACTCCACGGTTTCTAATTCAGCCTTTCGCGTCGGATTCGTTGTATCCGGATAGGGACGATAGGCCGCGTTTCTAGAGTCTCCCGCTTCTTCGGCACCGGTCGCGAGGTCTGGACCGCTGAAACGCATCTCGGGACCGAAGTTCGAGAAACACATCCCAATGCGTAAACTTCTCCAACCTGTATGGTATAAAGTCCCAACATCAAGGGCAACCCCGGTGGCACTTTCCCGATGAATCTGCTGATGGATGTATTTAGCATTAACACCGAAGGAGAGGTTGACTCCCGACTCTTTTTCGTAGAGTTGTCGGGAGTACGCCACCGATACCGCCGCATCCCATGCCGAGAACCAAAGTCCGGTCCCATCCGGTTTTGCAAGCGTTGTAATTTCCATATCGGGGACGTTGAGGAATGTAACGCTTGCGCCCAAGGTGCCGACCTTTTCTATTGGCGTGGCGAACGCGAGATAGTTGTATCGGATGTCAGCAAGCCATATTGTATGCGTGTCTGAAAAGCTGGTCTGTTTGAGTTGGCTTAACCCGGCTGGATTCCAGTAGATGCTGGTGGCATCGTTGGCAAGCCCGCCGAACGCACCGCCCAAACTGTCCACCCGTGCCCCGGGGCCAATTTTCAGAAACTGTGCACCGGCAGTTCCGACATTGGTGGTTGCATCACTAGGAACCGTCCATAAAAGCGTAACGGCAATGAAGAAAGTAGAAATTGTTGAGGCAAATCGCCCCGTTGTTCGATTCACAAAAATGGTATTACGCATGTGCTTACCCTTTTTAGGCGTTACGCACTTGAGTATGTCGTAACGCCATTCAACCCGCGGCACGATAGACGCTAAATCGCCCGACAGGAGTCGGCATACGCCGTATGCTGTCCTCCCCTTCCCCCGTAAATACCCGGTGGGTTGTCCCCCTAATCTCCCTCTATCCGCCCGCAAGCAGAGGAAGGGCACGCGGATCGTGCCGCCTCCTTTAGAATTCACTGTCACCACCCGATTCATCAGGCGGTGAGAGGCAGACTCACCAAATCGGCAATCGTGGTGCAGAGACCATCCTCGCTGAAATTGGGGGTACTAAACTGCGAAATGCACCAGCATAGGACTTGTGTCTGTCAATTTTCAAAAATCGAAAATACAGAGAATATTGCGCTACAGAATACCAGACACGATGGGGTAACAATTCAGATTCAATCCGCCCGGGACATTGCGCTATAGTCCGGGTGTTTTATCGAGAGATGAATCTCGACCTACAAGGCTTCGGGGGGTCAACTGCGTAAGTCCTACCCCTTTATCGAATGATTGCAAATCGACCGATTTTATTCCCGATAACATTATTGCTGTCATCTTGTGCTTCAATATGATAGATATAGACTCCACTCGCAAGGGCTTGATTGTAGAGGTTAAGGAGATCGAATGTCTCTGTACCGCCCTTGTCGCCCTGTGCCAAACGTTCATCTGCGTCGAAAGGTGCGAAGCTCTCATGTTCGATCTCCCGCACCAATTCACCCACCATCGTATAAATCCGAATAGTACACCGCGGCGGAAGGTGCATGAAGAAAATTTTGTCTGTTCCTTCAGCAGTCACGGCCCTGTTCGTGACAAAGTAGGGATTTGGCACGACGCGGATTCGTTCTAGGTCTGCTGTGATGTCTTCAGCGGCGAGCGACGCGCCTTGTGTCATCATCAGAAACTCGTCGCCATCCCGCGGCGCGCTGATCCCCCCCATGTCAACGGTGAATACATCTCCAGCAGAGATTTCATGGTTGGGATCTTTAATGAAGACGTACCCACCCCGAATGTAAATCCGAAAAAAGTCAGGTGTAGCTTCCCGGTTATATGTATCAACCCAACCTGCCCCTAGAATTGCGTATCCATCTGCCCGTTGGTCGTTGAATTGAATCTCCTCGCCCGTATCTTCATCCAGTACCTTGACGTGTGTATCATCAACAAACGTGATCGAATACCTGTGCGGACGGTAATACGTTGCCCAGAAGATGTTAGGCCAGGTATTCTCTCCAACACCGGGTGATTGGATGTCCGCCGTCCACCCCGGAACGGAGCCTGCGGTCAGCTCGACGTTGTTAATCGGATTTTCGGTTGGACTCCCGTAAGTAACATCAACGCCCGTTATCTTTAAGATGATTCCATCAAACATCGGGGAGAGTACCTCAACAGCCTCGCCGTGAGCAGGATCATACCACTCAAACGGTTGCTGCTCCACTACTGTTTGATTTGTCGTCATGTTAACAATCTCATAAGAGGGTGGCTGATAGCCGGGCCCTGTGATATACGCACCGGGTCCTATTTGTTTCGCACTCTGCCAGACGATTTTATATTGATGTCCGGTCACCTTATTTGGTGCGAGGACCATCGGTTCAACGGCAACAGTTCCTACTCCTTTGCCCTCCACGTCAACAATCGCTTCCCGATAACCAGCGGGTTGGGCGCGTGGAACGACGTGAACCATCGTCTCAATCTGGCTGCTCTCCATTGAGATAAGCCCAGTTTTCGGGTTGCCGGTATCGAACGAAGTCACCGCATAGGTGTATTGAAGCCCGTTGGTCAACCCTTCGTCGATGTAGAAATTCTTGATGCCTGCATCTTCACCGAGTGACTGTGAAGGCGTGGAAACGACACGAAAGATATCGCCAGCTACAGGAGGCCCTGAAGGACCGTCCGTAATTGCTACATACAACCCCCCGAAGTAGATTAGCGCACCGGAACGGTAGGTTCCATCAGGATATGCTTCACCTGTATTCGGATCTTTCACCACAACATATCCTTCACCGTTCGCCGGGAATTGGGGGTTATGCGCTATAACCTCCCATAGCGTCGTATTAATCACCTCAAAAATGGTGCTGGAATTGAATTTGATTGCATAGACAGCATGTTTGAAAAAGTCAGCAAAAAAGGGTTCATCGCCTCCACTTGCAATGGTAGCGTCTGACTGTTTACCGACATGCGCGACCGTGAAGAAATTACCGGTTGCGCTCGGTTTGTCAAACTCCATTAGCATCTCCCAATCTTCTACAGGGTTGCCGGTATCCGGATCGTAGGAGGTATCTCGGCGGTAGACTCTGTAGCCCTCAAAAATCTTCTCCGGGTCGGTGGAATCAACATATTCTTCGATACTTTTATTGACACCCTGATCCACCCAGCGTTCAGCACTTTCCCAGACAAGCGTCACCTGTCCGTTGGCAGGATAAGCGGTTACCAGCGGAGACGGTGGCGGGGCAGGTGCAACATAGCCATCATCATACAACTTCTGCGCCCAGTCCGCAGCCGCTTGTAAACCCGCAAGCCCCTCACCGATAGCCACTGCCGTGACGAAGGTGAACTCCTGTCCGGGCGCGAGCGATGCTATGGGCCCATAAGACTGAATAAAGCGTTGATCGTCGTAGTTTGCGGGAAGTGGGTCAACACCAGGGGTGCTGATTAAAGCGTACATCTCCGCATCGGTCGTTGGGTCCGTATCTATTGTAATCCGTTTGTGCGCCGTAAAAGGAATTTTTGCCCCGGCATCCTGTGGGTTATCCCCCACATACGCATCCAAGACCCGCAAACCGATATACCCGGGAGCGGAAGCGTTGGAAAACCCGTAAGAGAGGTAACGGTTCGGGTGTGTATCGGGGTTGAGAGCATCCGGCGTTTCATCTAACGCAATAAAGTCATCAGCCGAGTAGCTTGCTGTGCCTGTTTCATTGCTGGAGATGTCTACGTCATATCGGAACGCCATAAACAGGTCTTCAAGTTGATCGCTACCAACGTTGTTAACTTTGTATTCTAGAATAAAGAAATCGTAGAGCGGTTCATAACTCCATTGAAAGCCATTGACTTCCAGCTCTAACCCGAGAATCAATCCCTGATTCGCTTCAGGGTTCATGTCGGTGCATTTGAACATGATCGCTTGGCTTGTCGGGGTTCCTTTTGTCGTCACACCGGGCTTGTTTGAAATCACTTCAGGCACATCGTCGGTGGGCCAGATTTCGCTTTGCCTGCCATCTGATGCGGAGACACCGACCGCTCCATCTTTTTTGGCACCGATCCAGATATCTCCTTCAAAGATATAGGAATCGTTTGTGCCTGCGGGCCACCACCCTGAAGGGTTTGCGGTCGGGTTGCTGGGGTAGCCGACGACTGCAGTGTTGTAGACCGCAGACGACAGATTGCCGACATCCAGTGCCTTCCAATCCACGGCAGCCATCACCGGCAGGATTGCTATGATCGGTAGCCCGGATATGAGGGATACTAGCAGGGGCAGCCCTGAATGTCTGCCCGGTTTCGTATGTTTCACTTTTCCTCCTAAAAATCGAGGTAAGGAGGCCTTTCCTATTCGTATGGCTGAACCAATATATCCGCCGAAATTCCAAGCCCCTTGTGCCATTTCCGAATCATGTCCAGAGACAAGCTGCGTTACCGATTCAGAGCTTCTGACATGCAGGGACGCGAACCGAGAAAGGATTGCCTCAAATTGTCAACTTGGAAAGCCTGATTCCCTTAAAAATCCAGACTCACGCCAATCATAACAAGGCGTGGTGAACTCCACGAGAGCGGATCCGAATGTTTCTTATCGTTGAGCGGGAGACCGTACCGGTCGTACGTCACCGGATCAATCAGGTCATAGAGATTTTTCGTGTTGAATATATTCCGAATATCTGCAAAGAACGTATAGGTCAACTCACCAACTTCGCTTCGCTTGCTAATCAGCGCGTCAAGGTTGTAGGTTGCCGGGTATCGCTTTGAGTTCACATCAGGTTTGACCGGCGCATTCGGATTGGGTGTGTAGGGCAAGCCACTGCCATACCGCCCAATCAGGTTGATAGCGACATCAAGGGGCAATTGAATATCTAAGGTTCCGGAAACAACGTGCCGCTGATCCCAGTTTAAGGGATGGCTTTCAGTCACTTCAGGTTGTGCCCGATAATAGGTCAGGTAGCCCAGATTTCGACTAGAGCCTTTCCCTTTTGCGACGGCATAGGTATAATTGAGCATCCCGGAAACTGGACTTCTCCCTGTGCGCCACTTGCGAACTGTCAATTCAACGCCTTGAACCCGTCCGTAGATGTCATTGATAAAATAGCTGTAATCATTGGTAATATCGACATGCACGCTACTCACAAGTTTGTCGATATCCTTGGTAAACCCGGTGATGTCAGCTGTTAAGTCATCGGTGAACTGCTGCGCCACCCCGACTTCGTAGGCAATAGTTTTCTCCGGCTCCAGGTCAGGATTCCCTTTTCTGCGGATTGCCCCTCGCATATCAAAGTTGAGGTTTTCGTAGAGGTCATCGCCGCGCGGCATCTGGTAGTAATGTCCATACGTGAAGTGCAGCTTCGCCCGATCTGTTACCGGGAACGAAATGCCGAGGCGTGGGGAGAGCCTCTGTTTGACGGATGCTTGAACCGGATTCTTGATGATGGGCAATCCAACTGTGTAGACGCTTTTATCCAGCTTGATTGTTCCATCAGGGTTGAGCTCAAGCGGATCCAAGGGATCGGCGGGTGAGACTCCATCTGGATTGTACAGATCATACCGCACTCCGGCATTGACAATCATTTCTGCATACTCCATCTTGTCTTGCACATATAGACTCATGGAACTCGGTCTTACATCATAAAATTCCATGTAGAGGTTTGAACTCCCATAATTCGTCGCTCCGAGATTATAGAGATCTTGTGTCATAAATCCAATGCCTGTCTGAATTTGGTGATTTTCTGTAACTTGGCTGGCAAAATCTGCCTTCAGTATTGATGTCGTCGAATTGCGGTCGGTCCAAGCGTTGTCATCACCTGCAATGAAGTAGTTTGTGTCATTGTAGGCCTGTTGGGTCGGGTTTCTTATTCTTCCCTCTCTCTGATTCTCCTCAAACGATTTTTCAGGATCCCAAGCGTTTTCATCAAATGTTTTATTCAATGGATCCCACAGTTTTTCCGGTTGATGGCTTTCAAAAGAGTGATGGAATTGCCCAAGCGTCAACGTATAGAAGGTGCCCGAGTCGAGATTATGTGAGAGTTGCACGGACACCCCCCGTCCCTCCCTGTTCGCCACCGGAATCGCGCTGGGTAAAAAGCGCAGGCTACCACCGTAGGAGGTGGACTCCCGCTGATCGAAAAGCCCACTTGCCGTGAATTTGAGTTGAGGTGTCACCTCAAACTTGAGTTTACCCTGAAAGGTGTATCCCGTTCCATCACTATTGGGGAGATAACTTTCATCTTGTCGCAACTGGCTAGCAAACGAGAAGGTCAAACGATTACCCCATATTGGTCCGTTGAGCGTAAGTTCCGCAATATGGCTCGGACGCAGATCATACTCTTTCGTGTCATTAAACAATCCACTGTACTGTTCCAAATCCACGATGTAGCCATCTAACAGCGTTACCTGTTTTTTCTCATAGTCAATAACGGTGCCATCGGTATCTTTGTAGGGTTGGCGTGCCCTAATGACTTCACCTGCGGCATCCACCATGGGTTCGCCTGTACTGGGGTCAATAACGGGCAGCAAGGGGTTTTCCGTTCTATCCGCATACACGCCGGGGACAATCTCCGTGAAAAGTACCTGTGCATCGCCCTCTCGCTTTGCCAATTCTCCGACGCTAACGCTGTCTCCTCGATAGGGTGTTTGATAATCGTAAGGTTTGCCGAGGAAGATTCCCCGGAACGGTTCGAGTGCCACCGGTCGGAAACCGTTGTCCGGATCGAACCAAGGACCGTATAACGGGTCCCCGTGGTGTGTTGCCCACTGCCCGACTCGATACCGGATTTGACCAGAAAACTTTTGTGTACCGGCTTTGGTGATAAGATTAATCACACCGGATTGTGCATCACCGTGTTCTGCATTGAATCCACCTGTGATGATTTCCATCTGTTCAATGGCGTTGGTGCTGATATGCACACCTAAGCTGCTCCCAATCGGGTCATTAATTGGGAGACCATCAATCAGATATTTGACCTCCATAGAGCGGCCACCGCGAATATGGAGTGTGCCGGATGTGTTATTCACTGCCACACCCGCCTGCGTTTGGAGAATCCCATTCACAGTATCGCGGGGCATGGCGGCAATATCCTCCGCTTCAATAATCCTTGTCGTTTGTGTAACATCCCGCTTAATCAGCGGTTTGGTAGCTCTTACTGTTATATCTTCAAGTGTGACAACATCGGCAGCCTTTAGGGCAAAGTTTAGGGTCGTGGTAAGCCCGGCAAACACCTTCGCACCCGTCACAGTCTCCGAGCCGTAGCCGGTCAATTCTGCCTTCACATCGTAACCGCCCAGCGGGATATTAATGAGGACATAATAGCCTGCGTCGTTTGTTGTTGTGGTGCGACTTGTCCCGACAACGGCTACTGTGACATTCGCTAGCGGTGCTTTCGTTGCTTCAGCGGTGACCACACCTGAAATCTTGCCTGTGATGGCAGCAGAAGTGCCTCGGATACCTACCAACGCTACAAAAGCCACAATGAGCAGGAAGTAGGGACAGGCACTTATCCCTGTCCTGATTTTGTGAACCCTGCAACCCGGTGAGCCATGCTCTCTTTTCATTTTTATCCTCACTTTTGGCTAGGTTCTGTTGACATTTGACAAACTGAATCCATCTGGATCTACTTGAGATTATTTTAAGTTTCAGTATTCTGGCAGTTTGTATCTTAGGTAGGTACAAGACCTAGTCCTACATTCAACCGATTCTTGTAGGGGCACCTCTCGTGGTTCCCCATTGTCGGTCAATTTTGGAAAATCGACAATACCATAGCGCGAGAGTCCGGGGGATTGAGCCAAGATTGTAGTGTGACAGGCCAGGTATTATGTCGAGATATGAGTCTCGACCGACGAGTTCTGTTGACGTCGGCTTGCCCAATCGTAACAGCATTTTCAAATTGGTGCTAGTGAAATGTCAACACGCCCTAGGTATTGCATTTTCTAACGCCTCAATCGAAAGCCTCCATCCAAGCACATCTAGAATGGTTCCGAGCGTGTCGAGCGTTGGTGTGTTGTCGCTTGATAGCATTTTCAACATCGTTTGTGGCGCAGTATAGATTCGATTGGCAAGTTAGTGAATCCTGACCTTCCTTTTTCTTTTAATATGCGAGGGGACAAGGATGCGGACGGATGCTAAATCACCGAACTACAAATAGGTATTCGCGCCATGTTCTCATTTTCTGGCTAGCTCGTCTATGATACTTGAGGGGTGCTCATAATTATTGTCTGAATCGCAGATGCAGCAGAGGACGCGGATCGCGAGGTAAGAGGCCCACCTATGGAGTTGGAGATATTTTGTTTTTCCCCATTATGGTTGGGAGTTTAATGGCAGTTGGATCTTAGCCCGGCCATAGGCCATAACGGTTGTGGGGTTTACGGCACGCGAATCGTGCCTACTACCTTTCGTCAAACAATCTGATTTGAGAGGAATATCTTTCTATCCTGTTGTTTGCAAGTTCAGCATATTTTTCTTCAATATCATAGCCGATATAACTTCTACCTGATTTAAGTGCAACTAAACAAGTCGTACCACTTCCACAAAACGGGTCTAAAACAACGTCGTTTTTGAATGTGTATAACTGAATCAATCTATACGGCAATTCTTCGGGAAATGGGGCAGGATGTCCAATACTTTTGGCGGATACTGCTGGAAATGTCCAGACACTTTTCGTCCATTCTAAGAATTCTTCTTTTTTGATCGAATTCTCTTTCCGATTTCGTCTCCTTGAAAATGACCCTTTAGAAAAGACCAAGATGTATTCATGAATATCTCTTAAAACAGGATTCGCCGCAGACATCCAACTTCCCCATGCTGTTGAAGGACTGGCACTTGATGCTTTATTCCAGATGATTTCTCCTCGCATATAATAGCCAATTTCTAACATGTCTTCGATAATATGGCCGTGCAATGCAATATAGGGTTTACGTCCTAAATTCGCAATATTAACACAAGCCCGTCCACCCGTCACCAATTTTTTATGGGTTTGGGTAAACACGGTTCTAAGCAGGTCTCTGTAATCGCTTAGGGACAAGTCCTTATCGTATTCTTTTTTTACATTATATGGTGGAGAAGTCACCATTAGATGGATACTCGAATCCGGTATCTCTGACATATTCTCACTCGATTTGCAATAAATTTGGTTGAGGCTTGCATTATTAATTGGGTTTTCTATGAATTCGACTTTTTCTAGGGGATTCTTACCAGCATAAAGTTTACTATCATAAAATTCGCTAGAATCATGGTTGATCCTTCCGGAAATTCCAAATTTACTTGTCTTTGTTCCACCTTTTCGAGGACTAGCCTTGGTTTTATCCATTATCTTCAGACTCCAATAATTCAAGAAATGTTTCTGCTTTCAGTTCATAAGTTGGTTCTTTATCTGCAATCTCAATAAATCGCCCAAGTTCCTCTTTGCTTTTCATACTGGAGAAAAAATGGGTTTTCATCGAAAGCAATTCAACTAAAGAACGTTTCAAAGATTCATAAGAGTCAAATCTTATAAATCCTTTCTTTGTCGTAGTCTTTATCGTATTTTCGTCCTCAAGAGGCTTCGGATTGATTGAAAAAAATCCCTGTACAACTCCCGATGTTTTCAGATGGTCAACTTTACTCAAATAGCTATTTGTAATGGGAGTATTACCAAGCACAATAATAGGAATTGTAGATGCTTTGGTACTTGATTAATTGCTCTACCGATTGCTTTTAGCATGGAATCCGATCTTAACAGCCCCGGTTGACCTTGATGTGTTCTATAAGCATATCAATCGGTTGCTTTGCAATTCCCAATTCCATACCACAGACATCTTTGCTTCAAAAATCATTAAAATATCTTCTGGAGCAAGTGTCCTGCTATCTCGTCTTGCAATAACAACATCGGCCGGAGATCTAGCGGATAATCCTAGCTCTTCGCATATTACACTCTGAACTGCAAAAAGATTTTCGTCTTTCACACAATTTTCTAATAATTCTCTTGTCCGTGTTTCAGTGAAACTGCCGATAAGGGCATTCCTGCTTTGTAGAGTTGATCTTTGCCCTTGATAATTTCTCGGCCAATAGGCAATGTACCTGTTATCATCAGCTACATAAAAAAGCTGTTGAGGGGACGCAAAACCGTGGATTGTTTTCTTAAAAAAAACCGCTCTACTTCCTGATTCCATAAATCCATTTTCTGCTCCTAACATTGATTGGTCTTTAGAGGGATTATATTAAATTGAGCTATTAGCCGCGCGACGGTTCTGCCATCGTTTTTCTGAGATCGCGGTGTAATTCGGCGAGATGGATGTCATTTTCCATCACCTGCTCCAAGTGTACCATCCGCTCTGGCCCCGCGGTACGAATCATCGCTTCGCCGTGGATGCGATCAATCCAGAACCGTGCCTCTTTGCCGAGTTTATCACGCAACTCCCCAAGTCGTTCTTCGGGGTAACGGCGGCAGAAGTTCATCGTGTACATCCGTCGCCGTTCAGCCCCCCCAAACGCGGCGTGCTTGAGATTGTGGTTGAAGACGACAATATCGCCGGGGTTCGTCTCCAAAATGAGTGCCGGGACATCACGGCCGGACAGCCCCCAAATCTGCCCACTCTCGCGGATATCGCGCTCAATGGTGTCGGCATAAGGTTCGCCTACACGGTGGCTGCCGGGGATGATACGGAGTGCGCCGGTGTCGCGGGTCAACAGGTCGAGGTAGAAAGCGATCTTGATGCTCATCGGCCGGTTTCCATCGTAGCCATCGGAGTGCCAACGGGTGTCACCGGCGTAGAAATTACCATCACCGCTTGTGTAGTTAAAATCATCACCGCAAATGCAGGCGGCGATGTCGTGGATACGCGGGTCGTCTAACAGCGAGCTGAGGTACTCACTTCGATCCGGGAAGGGGAAAATACAAGAACGATTCACCCCGTCGTGTAGTGCACCGTTGTGTCCACCGCCGTGGGAAGCCCAAATAGCTTCAAACTCGTTGATAATCTTATCGACACAGTCAGCCAACAATCCCGGAAAGGATAGGAAACCAAACGTATCAAAGAATGCCATCTGTTGGTCGTTGAGTCGTGTTGATGTCATGGTTCTATCTCCAATCTTCATCCCTTAAATAACCTTTGGTGCGAGTCGGTGAGGATATTGAGCGCATTAGTTCATTAAGAATACTTAACACAATAACGCAAAGTTTTTTTAAGAGAATTTCCTAGCGTCCTTGCATTCTATTTTTCTCTTCGCGTTTCACGCATCACGCTATCAACGGTTGCAAACTCGCGCCATTGGTTAAATAGGGTTAGTTTATTAAATCTCTGTGCCCTCTCCTACCAGTTCTTCGCCCATGCGCTTCAGCCCGGCGGTCAGCCCTCCATCAACGATGAGGTTTGTTCCAGTGACGAAAGATGCTTGGTCTGACGCTAGAAAGAGGGCAGCCGCAGCAATCTCTTCAGGCTTGCCGACCCGTTTGAGTGGATACCATTTCGACAGGCGGTTAAAGAGGTCCGGATCCTTTTCAAGTACCGCCTTCCACGCGGGTGTTTGAATGGAGCCCGGACAGATTGAATTGGCGCGGACGCCATGTTCTCCGTAGCGGACAGCGATGTTTTGCGTCAGCGAGATAACCCCCGCTTTGGCAGCACTGTATCCCTCCTCACCAAGTCCGAGCAGCCCATTCACCGAAGCGATGTTCACAATCGCTCCCCTGCCTTGACCAATCATGTGCGGCAAAATAGTCTTACAACAAAGGAAAGCACTTGACAAGCATCCACGGATATTTCTGTTCCACAGCTCCTCATCAACGGTGAGAATGTCGTCTCCATCGCAGAAGTAGGCATTGTTCACCAGAATATCAACGCCGCCGTAGGCATCAACTGTTTCGGACACCAGTGCTTTGACCTCAGTGGAGTCGGTTACATCGGTATGCATAAACCGAGCAGTTCCCCCCTCGCCTTCATTAATTGTCTCAACGGTTTCCACTCCAGCGGCATTATTGATATCCGCCACGACGACGTGAGCACCTTCGGCGGCGAATCGGCGGGCGGTCGCACGACCTATGCCCGATCCAGCCCCTGTTATAATCGCTGTTCGATTGACCAATTGCACAGTTTCTGTTCCTCCTTATTGTAATCGAGCACGGTTGAACGCCGAACTTTATAAACCTTTAGTGTGAGTTGATAAAGCTGTTGTTTCCACCCCTTGGTTCATTGGTTCAAGAATTCACTGGTTCATTAGTACATTCGTTCATCAATGCACTAGTGAACCAATGAATGAACTAAACTTAGGAGCGTATCAACAGTTGCAAACTCGCACCATTGGTTATAAGTGGTTATAAGCCTTCCTGCTGGCTAAGCCGTTGCAACAACTTACAATAGGCTTTCTGCCCTTGCTCAAAGCTGCGAATCCGGAAAAATTCGTCCGGGGCGTGTGCATTTTCATCCTCCAAGCCGAAGGCGAAGGTCACTGTATAGACATTTAGCTTATCTAGGAAGAGACGACATACCGGAAGTGTACCACCTAGCCGGGTGTAGTACGGCGTTTTTCCGTACACCTCCTCAAGCACAGCATAGGCAGCCTGATTCCCCGGATGATTATCGGGGATTCGATATGCCGGGGAAGGTGCCGCCTTTGGGGTGACACTTATTTTTACCCCCGGAGGCGTATGTTTTTCGATATGGCTTGCGAGTTGTTCCAAGATTTTGTTGGGGTTTTGGTCGGGCACAAGGCGGCAGGTAATTTTAGCGTGGGCTTCACTCGGGATGACGGTTTTGCTGCCCTCTCCCTGGAAACCGCCCCAGATTCCATTCAGCTCAAGTGTTGGGCGAACCCATGCCCGTTCAAGTGCCGTATAACCGGGCTCACCAAAGAGGTGATCCAAGCCGAGCTGTTCCTTATATTCTGTCTCATCGTGACCAATAGCGGCAATCTGATCTCGATCCGTCGCGGAAAGCGGGACGACCTCATCGTAGAAACCTTGGACCAATACATCGCCCGCTGGACTACGCATAGAATCTAGGAGCCGCACCAAGGCGTGGATCGGATTTTGGACGGTGCCCCCGTAGATACCGGAGTGTAAATCTACATTCGGACCCTTCACATCAATCTGTAGCGCGCACAGTCCCTTGAACCCAACAAGCAGTGAGGGTTGGTCTTCGCGCCACTGCAATCCATCCGCACTGACCACCAGATTGCAAGCTAGTAATTCTTTATGGGAGTCTATCAGGTCCGGGAGATGGCCGCTACCGATCTCTTCCTCGCCTTCAAAGAAAAATTTCAGATTGACCGGCAAGCTTCCCTCCGTCTTAAGCATTGCCTCGGTGGCGAGGATGGGAATAAGCATATTTCCTTTGTCATCTGAGGCACCGCGGGCGTACACTTTCCCTTCTTGCACGACAGGCTCAAAGGGTGGGTGAGACCACAGGTCTACCGGGTCAACAGGCTGTGTATCAAAGTGACCATAGATCAAGACGGTTGGCTTGTCGGGGACGTGCAGCCATTCACCGTAGACCACCGGAGGTCCACCGGTCGGCAGAACGCGTACCGCTTCAATGCCAGCGGCGTTCATACGGTCTGCAACCCATTCACCGGCCCGCTGAATGTCGCCGGCGTGCTCAGATAGTGCAGAGATGCTCGGGATACGGATAAAGTCCAGCATTTCAGCCAAGAATCGAGACTTATTGTTTTCCAGATAGTTTTCCCAATTCGTCATAGATTTTCCTATTTTTCCCTTTTTTTATAGCTCATGTTAAGAGGTCGTGCAACAGAAACCGTAGGGGAAGGGTTTCTCCGCCCGTGCTTGCCAAAAACTCAGCTTCTCTTTGCGTTGTACGCTTGCTTTTTCTACGTGCCCGTAGGTCAGGTTTCCTAGCCCGACTGCATCAATGAACCAATGAACTAATAGTTTTCACGTTTCAGGTATCACGTTTCACGCCGTTTGCGTATTGCACTTTCTTTTGACATGCGCTTTCTCTGTTTGCAACTGGATGGTTTAGCAGAGGGCAGATTGGGGCCTACTTCGCACCTTCAGCGACGAGGGTCAGTTCCGCTTTGCCATCAAGTCCGGCAGCAACCGGGAAGGATTTCCGTCCCGGCTTGCCATCGCGTGGCACATAACGGACTTGTGGCGAGAAGTATGCGTAAAGTGCGGTGTTCCTTGGATTCGGCGATCTATTCGGCCCGGAACCGTGGGCCATAAGGCTGTGAAAAAATAACGCACTTCCCGCAGACAAGGGAACATCAATCTGCTCTGAGAAATTCCGCTCCTCGTGGTCTGTCAAGGATTCATCCTGTTTGCGAGCGATATGTCCCCAAGATTGAAGCCCCCATTTGTAGCTCTGCGGAATCACCTTAAAGCATCCGTTTTCAGGTGTAGCATCATTGAGAGCAATGCTCACTGTTACTAGCATCGGTGGTTCCATGGGCCAATACGCAGAATCTTGGTGGATGCCGTGTGCTGAACCATGGAATGCCGGCTTGAACATTAGGGTACTTCTGAACAGCAACAGATCGGGACCGATAAGGTTTTGCACAACTTGAATCAGCTTCGGATGGATTGAAAGCCGACGAAATACTTCTGAATATTGACGGGTGTTTTCAGCCTTTCTTAGCACCGGAAGCCTATCGTCCTCAATACCGCGGGATGCCAACACCTGCGACTCATTTTTAGCGTAAGGTTCACGTTGAAAGTGCCCATTTTCGCCCTTCGCTTCAAGCTCGGCGGCAAATTTGTGCAGGCGCAAAATTTCCGTCTGACATTCTGCCAATTCTTCAGGCGATAGTAAGTTTTCTACAATGAGGTACCCCTCTTCTTCAAAGAAGGTTTTCTGTTCTTGTAGGTTCATAATTGATCTCCTTGACAGTTTGCGATTCATTATCGGCGGTGCGGTGCACCATCTACAATCTCCGCAAGCCGTTTCACAAGATGTGCGTTAAAATTGTAGGGTGCCCCGTACCCCGGGGCCTCTTGGAACTTTCGGCAGACGAACAGATGGCAGCCATCGCAATCCGCTTCAATGAGCAGCGGGCGTCCGGAGGGCTCGCGTAAGAAATCAACGACACCAATCTCAAACCCAATTAGATCTGCCAAACGCAGAGCGAGTGACACGATTTCCTCATCAAGGATTGGTAAAAATTCGTAACGCGCTCCCGTTGCAACGTTGATAATTGACTTCTCAACTGTATCAACACCCGCCTTCACGCGCATTGTACCCATAACGACCCTATCCCCGACAACATACATACGATAGACGCGGTCATTGGTTTGTGCTGGTGTGCCGATGAACTGCTGCACATAGTAAGGCGGCGCAAGCACGAGCGTCTGATCGAGGATGTAGTTGTGTGCCCCAAAAGCAACCTGATAGGTTTGATCGCGCCTCCGTGTAGTTATCGTTCTTCCCTCACGGCGTAGGATCCGATGGCCTGCACCGCCACATAGGTTTGTCGATTTCAACAGAGCGATTCCGTAACGGTCCAACATCTTTACCACGGCATCGGGTGTCTGTGAGATGACCGTTTCAGGTGTCGGCAGATTGTTTTCGACCATGAGCCGAGAGGTCGCAATTTTATCAATGGCAATCTCCTGCGATCGCATTGAATTGATCACCAGGTACTTTGGTTCAAGTTGTTTCAGTGTTTCCTGTTCATCATAGGGTAATACATAGACCAGATCTACATCCGTCTGATCGAGCGTTGCCGTTGTCACTCGATAACTCTGTCCACCGACAAGCCTGATTTCGTGTTCAAGCTCCCGAACCAAATCTTTTAACAGAAACCAATAAGCAGGTTCGTAGAACAATCCAATTTTCATAACGAATCTAACGCACGCTCTTGGAGTTCAGCAAACTTCTCAGCACACGCGGCGCGTGCTGCCTGCAGCCCTTCCAAATCGCGCCCCCCTGTTTTAAGGAAGTCGAGCACATAACCTTCAGCTTCCATATATTCCGCGCACAGGCGGGCAACGCTGCCGGCGATATGATTCGGAATCGTTGTTACACCGTTACAATCGCCATGTATCAAGTCCCCGGGATACACCGTAATCCCCCCGACATGCACCGGGACGTTTACGTCGGTAATTTGGTGATAGCCGTGAGAGCAAATGGTCCCATCTGTAAAGGCAGGGAAGTCAATCTCCCGCACCTGATCTAAATCTCGCCCGGTCCCACTCGTGATCAGCCCTACGCAACCGAAAGTCTGATAGGTCATGCACATCACTTCGCCAAATGTCGCCGCAGCAGACGGTACATCGAGATCTTGGAAGACAACGACGCGGGGTTCAGGAATTGAATCCAACTGTGCAAGTTGTCCCTCCATGCCGGCGTAGGTCTCCCCTTCACGCGGCGGATTATCAGTAGAGAGGGTCGCTGTCGTCGCATAGCCGACCATCGGTGGCATTTCTGGGAAGCAGGCTTGGATGCGGGCATCCATATAGCCGGTGTTTCGTGGACGTACGTCGAAAAGTTCAATAACGTTACAAATTGTGGGTGTATCTGCGGCCTTGAGAAGCTCTAACTCTTCAGATGAAATTGTTTGGACTGGATTCATAGATCTCTCCATAGGACTACTATCAAAATGCGGAGTACAAAACTTGCAAAAGCTGATTATAGCACGATTTGATTGCGAAGGTAAGTATATTTTTTTTAGAATCTACCGATTTACAGCTGAATCCGACTGAACAATTGGATAAGTCTATTCTCATCGGGCCACTATCGAATCTTTAGTTCATGTTAAGAAATCGTGCAACAGAAACCGGTTTTTTCCGGCAAAACTCGGTTTCTCTTCGCGCCATACACTTTTTTTATATGAACCTATATTTCCATCTCTTATCTTTAAAGGGGTGAAACATTTGTGTCTTTGTCAACATTTGTTTCTATCGCCCCGGGCCTTGACTCTGAGAGGGCTTGCGGGGCAGCCACCTCAAAATAGGGACCCATCCGTGGCATCCCTTTGAGGGCCTTCCCCCTGTTTCGTTTCACACCAGTGATAACATCTACCTGAGCGCGAAATAATTTTGTGAAGCACGCCAAGGATGCAGTCAGGAAGCGGGACAGAGCCATTTCTCACGTACTCGTTTCCAATGCAATATCGAGCCTAAAAAGCCTCATGTACGCCTCCTCACACGCTTTGGCATAAGTTTTGCCTACTTTTGTTATAGTGTAGCAGATTTCTTTAAGAGTTACGCGCTTCAGCTTGTAGTCGGGCAATTTAGCCCGTGTCCCATGGGCACTGAATCACCGAACTACGAAGATTAAAGCGCGCAACTGCGTAAGTTCTCTTTAATACAGGTTCTAACGGAATGCTAATTCGGGGGTAAGCTACCGCCAAGCGGAGGTAAAAATCGATGAAAACCGAATCAATCCGAAAAGGGATGGTTGTGGGTAGCGCGCTGTTGATAGGGATTGCCGTTTGTGTGTCGGTATGGTTTTTTCTTCGGGAGCAGCAGTCCAGAGACCTTCCAGTCCATGAAAAGGCCAGTAGGGAACCTCAATCGGTGTTCCCTACCGAAAACGGGTTGCCAACTGAAAATCGAAACGGCCTGCAATCGCCTCCAAGTCGCGATGAAGAACCCCTGGATCGCTATGAAAGAGTTGCACGGCACGCTAAAAGTAATTTTATGTCCCTGTTGAGCGAAGAGGAGCTCTCAACCCCACGCATTCAAAAATTGCTTGAGGTCATGGATTCACCGGCGTTTCGTGTATTTCTAAAAACCAAGAATGGCACTAGTCCCCGGGCATGGCTTGAATTCATGGAATCGCAAGGGGTTCCGGTGCCTTGGAATGCATTAGTCGAACACTTCCGTCTCCACTTTCCCACTGGGGAGCCTGAAGATTACGAGCCGGAGATGCGTCTAAAGATGGCGAAGTTGTTCCTATCCGCTGAGCCAGTAGACCTGACAAATCCGACGGAAGCAGCACTGCAACGTAGAAAAGTGCTCACTCAATTTAGGCTCAAAGACCGGCGGAACTTTGGATGGTTCTTTGGGCAGTTCGATTGGGAGTGGGAGGGGGCCATCCAGACCGATCGGGCAGACATAGAGAGCAACCTCGCTTTTGTCTGGATGACCGATGTGCAGCGAAACGCGGCGAGTATTGTTGCTGCTGCAGAGACAGCCGGTGTTTCGACGACCGAAGCACCGGCCTCCACCCCTTGGTGGGATTTATCGTCCGTCCCGGAAAGTCCCTCAGCATCCCTTAGCGAAACGGAGGGGCACCGTCCTGGCATAGACCCACCATCGCCCGAAGCCTCTGAAGGTTCTATAACTCCCAAGACCGATGATCGTGTTACAGAGACAGCGGCCCCCGGTTTCACTGATGTGTCCTCCGCCCGGTCCGCTCATTCCACCGAGGTGGGACTTGAAGCTGCGTTGAAAGCGCAATTTTCGTTAGATCGGTTTGAGCGGGCAATGTCCACCTTGAATCAGTACGGACCCGAAGAGGGGCTCCGCCGCCTGAGAGAGAACGACCCGGAGGTTGCCAAGCAGGTAGCGCAGCATCACAGTAGAGGGGAGGTTCCCAAATGAAGCGAATTGTTTTGCTTGTAGCGGGCCTGTGGCTGGTCACCAGCTCACTTTATGCTAAAATTGTGTTTGAGTCCAATCGGGATGGAAATTACGAAATCTACACGATGAACTTCGACAGCAGCAATCAGACGCGGTTGACCTTCAACGAGGCGAACGATTCCTCTCCTAACTGGTCTCCCAACGGACGACAGATTGTGTTTCACAGCAAGCGGGATGGGAATGCCGAGATATATGTGATGGATGCCGATGGTAGCAACCAACGCAACCTGACCCGTCATCCTGCCCTTGATACGACCCCCTGTTGGTCGCCTGACGGACGACAGATTGCGTTTCAGCGCTTCCACATCGACGGTCAGGGAGGCCCTCCTTTCAAGCATCTTGTAATGGATGCCGATGGAGGCAATGTCAGGTTGATTAGGGATGGCGGATGGTTTTTTCGCCGACTGCGTTGGTCGCCGGATGGGCAGTGGCTTCTCTTTGAGGGAAACGGCCCAGTGATCGACGGGTTTCAAAGTAGACAGATTAATGCCGTTCGTCCCGATGGCACGGATTTATGGCGGGTCGCTGGGCCGAAGCCGGATAGAACGATGCATTTGGGTGGCTGGTCTCCCGATGGGAATCGGGTGTTGCATAAGGAAATAGTTAAGAGAAAAAACGGTAGCATTCGTTTTCTGGTCATTACCACGCTGGATCCAGCAAGGCAGGGGCTAGTGATGAATCGGGAGTGGGTGCAGATACCAGAGATAAACTTTGGTGATGCTGTTTTCGCCGCCAATGGGAAGTCGATACTCTTTCAGGGTTGGAAAGATGGGAAAGCCCCACGGCACATCTACCGCTATCGACTCGGTACGCGCGAACTGATACAGTTGACGGCTAACAATTTCTCCGATGGCGCCCCACAGGAATGGAATCCGCGCTTATCTGTCCCCGCTCAACAAGGAAGGCTCCTCCTGCACTGGGGGGAGATTAAATCTAACCCTAAGTTGCCCAATCCGTTGTTGCCGGCCCCGGTCAGGTAGAACGGCATCGTAAGGGAGAGGAGGTTTCTAGCTAGATGAGAATATTTCTGATAGCGTGGGGGGTACTCTGTTTCTTGGTCATTGTGGGGTTGTTCATCGCGTACGCAACGGACCAATTGCCCGGCCCCCCTGCACCCCAACCCGCGACAGCGGTAGATCTCCGGTGTTCTCCGTGTGTGGAGCGGATGGCTTCGCTCGTAGCGGCAATTGAACAGGAGCAGGAAAGGTGACAATCCATGTACTTTACAGGTAAGCAGAAGCTGGTGATAGGTGGAGCGATACTGTTCGCTGTGCTATTCGTTGTGGGTAGTTATTTCGGAGGCCATTGGTACTATGGTGATGTTGAACCTGTTGAGGTACTACAGATCTCTCCGCCGACTCTACTCCCGTCCCAAAATGTTACCGCCTCTGAGGTTGACCCCGATCTTATCGGGGGGGAATCATTATCGTCTCCGCAAACGGAATCAACGCCCACGGTTCCGCCTGCGGAGAGTGAGTCGGTCGATGATTTCTTGGCAGAGCTATCAGATGAGGAGCGGGCACTGTTGACAGCTGAAGTGCTGAAAGCTCTACCACCTCGTGAATCTCCGCATGGGTTAGGTCCCTATCCAGAGATTCCGCCGGATTATCCACGTCAAAACGTCTGGGCGGAGCTTGAGGAGTCATATAATAAAGGTTATGCGACTATAGATCATGAGTTAATTCACCGGGTCCTCATCAAACTGTGGAAACGGGGAAAAAAAACGGATAGTGGCGTTCTGAGCGATAGGAATGGAAGAGTCTATCCGCTTTATAAAGACACTGTCTACGTTAAGCGGAAGGAATATAAGGATGGCAGTGTTTTTAGTATGCTGAGTCATGGTTCTCTTGGGCAGTATGAGGAGGCGGTTAGGGAGGGAATAGAACCGAGTTGGATAAAGGTTATTCCCCGTGAAGATGGAGGTATTGACCCTTACTCATTTCTTAGTTTGCCTTGAGCCGTTTGCATGAGATTGCTCCGTTATGGCTCCGGCACTGCCTATTTGGACAGTGAAATCTCACAAAGAAAAGGAGGTTACAAATGAAGGCCAGAAGTTTCACCCTTGCCCTATGTGTTGTGACAGCGTTGTTTGTTGCTGGAATGCTATTAGCGGAAGTTGCCAATAATGGCCCGCTTAGTGATTCTGGGTCTGTAACTAAGTCGGGATCTAAGGTGACAGCACATGCCTCGTTTAATGCCTCAAATGCTGCTGACGAGGGTTGGTTTTGGATACATGGGATAATTCTTCCTGGTACGGATTATGAGGACCAAGATAGCTATACGTTTGATGGTTACGTTCAAGAAACTGTTACTGCGGAGAGAAACGGTGTGTCTGCTAGTAACGGTTAAGCGTATTGCTCTGCGTGGTGTAATTCTAGCGATGGCTACCATAGTATCCTGATCGATGTTCAGGGTTCAAACGAATAGGCAGTTCATGAATCGAGGGTGCTAGGCCTGTCTAACAGGCCCAGTGCCCTCCCCCTTGATATGATTGGGAATCTTAACCGAAAGGGGACACATAAGGTGTCGGTTCTGTCAGTTTTCAATTTATCAACCGCGATAAGATCGGGATTCAAGGCAATTTGCGGTTGATTTTGGCTAGTAACGCCCTATTCCCTTTTTATCCTTCCCGATGTTCTCTACCCCTCAAAGGGGTGAAACATTTGTGTCTTTGTCAACATTTGTTTCTATCGCCCCGGGCCTTGACTCTGAGAGGGCTTGCGGGGCATCCACCTCAAAATAGGGCCCCATCCGTGGCACCCCTTTGAGGGCCTTCCCCCTGTTTCATTTCATACCAGTGATAACATCTACCTGAGCGCGAAATAATTTTGTGAAGCACGCCAAGGATGCAGTCAGGAAGCGGGACAGAGCCATTTCTCACGTACTCGTTTCCAATGCGATATAGAGCCTAAAAAGCCTCATGTACGCCCCCTCACACACTTTGGCATAAGTTTTGCGAGTAGTGTAACAGATTTCGTATTAAAAAAACAGAAATAGGAAGGAGAAACCATGTTAAGTCCAGCCATTCAGGAAGCATTGAACAAACAGATTAACCATGAATTTTACTCCTCCTACTTTTACCTTTCGGTGTCAGCCTACTTTGAGTCGCTTAATTTGCAAGGCTTCGCGCATTGGATGCGATTACAGAGTCAAGAAGAGCAAGCACACGGGATGAGGTTGTTTGACTATCTCCACGATAGGAATGGACATGGGACCCTTGAAGCGATTGCCCAGCCCCCTGGAGAATTTCAGTCCCCGGTAGATGCCTTCCAGCAAGCATTGCAGCATGAGGACCACGTAACGGGGACCATCAATCGGTTCTACGAGTTGGCTGTGCAAGAGAAGGACTACGCCATGCAGGTGGAGTTGCAGTGGTTTATTTCCGAGCAGGTTGAAGAGGAGAAACAAGCCCGTCAGATACTGGATCAGCTGAAGATGATCGGCGATCAGGGGACGGCGTTGTACTTGTTAGACAAAGAATTAGGGGAACGCGAGAGCGATAATTAAACGTGAATTTAATGTTTTTTTAAATAGGAACCATCAGACAACACAGGGAGAATTATGAAAACTTTAACACAAACTCTCGGTCAGGAAATACTTTTTGACACGAGAATTGGTGAAGTTTATGAAGCGGAGTCCTTGGGGATCGGAGCGCAATTTGGGACGTGCGGGCGACCCAGCGATGAGGATGCAGATCCCAATCTGCTCCACCGCAAGTGTGTGCCTGTAGAATCCAACATCAGTCCTACCGTCCAACCGAGTTCTTTGCCTGTAACGGTCTATGTAGAGAACATGGCAAAAGAACATATCCTCGTCGTTGATGACGAACAAAACATGCGTAACACCCTCGCATTTATTCTGGAAACAGCGAATTATCAGGTTACAACCGCAGCGGAGGGTCGAGCGGCTTTGGAAGAGATATTGGCGGCACGAGAGAATGGTCGGCCAGTAGATTTGCTCATCACGGATATTCGGCTACCGGGTTTAACTGGACTTCAGCTAATTGATGAATTGAATTACCTAAAAATAAAAATCCCTGTTCTGGTCATCACCGCCTATGGGGATCGATCCCTGTTTCTTGAGCTCATGCGTACCGGCTGTGCGGACTACCTTGATAAACCCTTTGATTACAAAGAACTTGTCAAACGCGTTGATTCGCTCATGGAAAAAAGATAAACTGAGCGAGAAACAGCAATTAAAATAAGGAGGAAATCGATATGCTCTGGAGCGAAGCGTCTTTAAGGCTCAAACTCAACGGTTTTGAGGATGGATTAAACCACACGATAGATCGACTTACCTATGAGATCCTTCAGGAGTACCGCGAAGGGGTTGATGTTGCACATCAGTTGATGGAACCCCCAATGTGGGAAACCTTTGATGATACAGCGATTCCATTCGTCAGTAGTAGGCATGAATCGGACGGAATTTCCTAGAGAAGCGGGGCTTCAGTGTCTATCGTGAATTTGAAGCAAAGATAATCGGAACAAAGCTGAATACAATCTGGATGCGGCATCTATCGCGTCCCAACATCATGACGGAGGTAAACAATCATGGCAGTCATCACAGTTTCCAGAGAACACTATAGCGGTGGCACACAGATTGCGCGGCAGGTTGCCCAGGATCTGGGGTATAACTATTTCGATAAAAATATCCTCACCGAGGTGGCCCGTGCCACTAATACGACTACCAAACAAATTAGCCGCTATGACGAGAGGTGTGAGAATGGACTGAAGGGTTTCCTGAAGAAACTCTTTGTGCCGGAATTCTCACGATACCTCGATTTTCCCTACTATTACTACCCATCTGAATTTCTGATGGATAGCTATCCGGTTGAGAGGGATGCAGCCTTTGAGGCGGACCTGATTCCAACTGAGGCGGAGGTATTTGGCTCCTTCCAGCATGTCATCGAAAAGCTATGGAAGATAGGCAATGTCGTCATTGTCGGACGCGGCAGCCAGATAATTCTCGCCGACAAACCCAATACACTCCACGTACGCTTCATTGCCCCTCTTGCAAACCGTATCGAACGGGTCATGGAAGATCAAGGTATCGTTTATCCCTTAGCCGAGAGAGAGATTGAAGCTGTTGACAAGCAACACGCCCAATATATCAAACATTACTACGATGCGGATTGGGCGGATGCAAAGCATTATGACCTTGTGTTAAATACCGGAGCGATGAGCGACGAACAGGCCGCACAAGTCATTATCGCTGCTGTCCGCAATCAGGAGGCTGAGACGCAAGGCGGTAAAGACGTGGAGACGTGGAAGGAACCGCACCCAAGCGCACTCCCCTCTTTTATTTCTAATACGCCTCCGACCATATTTCGGGATCATCCAAGACATTGGGGTTAACGGTGCTGGTTAATGCTTTAGCTAATCGCTAGGAGTTACGCACTTCCGTAGGGAACACTGATAGTTGTTCCCTACGGATACCTAATAGTACACCTATTGTAGTTCTGTAGTTGCGTGATTCATCGGGCAGTGAGAGTTGTCATGTGTAGTGATGAATTACCAATCTACAGGTCGAAGACGCTTTCAACGGAGACTTTGAGTCTTCAACTGCGTAAGTCCTAAATCCCATTGAAACGAGGTGACTATGGCAGCCTATCAAAACCTGTTCATGTTTATTGCCGGTTTTACTCTCATTGCGTTGGCTTCAAAACAGATTGGACAGCTTTTTACCAGATTTAAACTCCCCTTGATCAGCGGTTTTCTTTTTACCGGCATCATCGCAGGTCCCTTTATATTCGACTTCATTTCAGTAGAAGCGACCGAGCGGTTACGTTTTGTGGATGAGCTCTCCTTGGCATTCATCGCCTTTGTCGCTGGAGGTGAACTGCACTTGAAGGAGCTGAGAAGCCGATTTAAGAGTATTAAATTGGTAAGCATTGGAATTGTTGTCAGCACCCTTATTCTAGGCAGCTTGACCGTTTTTGTGTTAGCAGATTTTATGCCGTTTATGCGGGGATTTCCAGTTGCCAGCCGAGTTGCCATTGCTATTCTTGCCGGTGCGATTTTAGTCGCACGATCTCCCTCCTCCGCCGTTGCGATTATAAAGGAACTCCGTGCCAAGGGCCCATTTACGCAAACGGCTATGGGCGTTACTGTCGTTACGGATGTCCTTGTCATCATCCTGTTCTCGGTTAATTCCTCGATCGCGGATGCCCTCTTAACCGGTCTCCGGTTTAATCTGACCTTTGTCATTTTGCTCTTTGTCGAGTTGATGGCGGCATTGGCAGGGGGATATGTCGTTGGAAGAATCTTACAACAGATTCTTTCAAGCCGAATCAATCACATCGCCAAGATAGTAGGGATTTTACTGACAGGCTATGCCGTTTTTGCCGTATTTACCGGGATTCGCCATTTCACCCATGACAGATTGCCTTTTGAAGTATTTGTTGAACCTCTGCTCGTTTGTATGATTGGGAGTTTCTGGCTGATTAACAGAACCGACGCTCGCGATGAGTTCTTGAAAACGCTCCACGAGGTTGGCCCGCTGATTTATATTGCCTTTTTCACACTGACCGGTGCTTCGCTCACTTTGGATATTTTGGCAGATATTTGGCCAATGACCTTACTGTTGGTTGCGGTTCGTTTAGTGGGAATATTCATCGGTTCGTTTGCCGGCGGCGTACTAGCTGGAGAACCGATGACGTACAATAGAGTCAGTTGGATGGCTTATATCACGCAGGCAGGCGTTGGATTGGGACTCGCTAAAGAGGTCGGAGGAGTGTTTCCTTCATGGGGCCCGGCTTTCGCCACATTGATGATTTCCATCATCATGGTGAATCAGGTTATCGGACCTGCCTTTTGTAAGTGGGCCCTGGTTTGGGTAAGAGAGGCGCGTCCTCATGCGAAGAAATCCGATCCGGACCAGATACACAGTGCCATCATTTTTGGTTCGGACAGTCAATCGCTAGCACTCGCTCGGCAGTTGCGCGCGCATGACTGGGAGGTGAAGGTCGCACACAGGCAAACGGGAGAGATGAAAAATGTAGCAAGTTTGTACTTTGATGTCCAGCCGATGCCCGGTTTTTCATTGGACGAATTACAAGCATTTGGTGTAAGAGAAGCCGGTGCCGTTGTCGCCATGCTCTCTGACGAAGAAAATTACCGTATCTGTGAGCTTGTCCATGAGCATTTTGAAACGGACAACCTTGTTGTGCGATTAAACGATTTAGCCAATTATGACCATTTCCGTGAGCTGGGTGCCTTTACTGTCAGACCTTCTACTGCAATCATTAGTTTACTGGATCATTTTGTGCGAGCCCCATCATCGGTATCACTATTACTTGGGATGGAGGAGAACCACGATATTATCGATTTGGAGGTCCGTAATCCGAATCTGGCAGGTATGACGGTGCGAGATTTGCGCCTGCCATCGGACGCATTAATTCTATCGGTTCGCCGCGCTGGGCATATTATAATTACACACGGTTACACCGATCTACAAATTGGTGATTGGGTGACGGTTGTTGGGTCACTAGAAAGTTTGGAAGCGTTGGAGCTGCGGTTTGGTGAATACTCACCATCGCTTCACATGACCTACCCCCTGCAACACGAGTTGGTTCTCAAAAAGGATGCGACAGGGTGAAATCCCATGAATGAGAATCGACAACGAATCTATCCACGGTTCGGTATTGAGAGGAGGTGAATTAGCTGTGACTTTAGCAGAAACCTTTGATTTATGCCAAGAGATTGAATTGAGACATGCAAAGCTATACGCTACACTATCTATCCGATTGGGGGATGTCGATGAACGAATTGCTCGATTTTGGCAGGAGATGAGCGCAGAGGAATGGCAACACCATCTCCTTGTTGGCTTTGGACGCTCACTCTGTGCCCAGGCTTTTGGGCTAGACGCGCCCGCCCCTCAATTTGCCGACGTATCTATTGAGCGAATTAACGAAACATTAGATGAATATGAGGAGCGTGTGCGTGCAGAGCGGGTCACACTCAGTGAGGCGTTTGAGATTGCCATTGCGCTTGAGACCGGTGAGTCAGACGCAATCTATACAGAGTTAGTTTCGACCATCAAAGATGCTATTTATCAGAGCGATCGACTGTATCTGTTGACCCGTATTTCCCAGATGGAACAGGATATGCACGACCACGTGAATCATCTGATTGATGCCGCCAAAAGGTTTTCTATTAATCCAGATCTGGTGCGAAAAGCACATCGCTTGACAGATTCCCATATTTCCCCCCTGAATTAGTTCGTTGGTTCATTGGAGAGTTTCAAATTAGGAAGCAAAAGAAGTGATGGACCTCCCCTCGTAGCATCAGATGAAGAACGGGGGAAGTGGGGAGGCGGTCCCTCCAGCGTATGCAAAATTCATCGCTAATGGATCCGGTATCCATGCGGGGGCTGCCAGTCTCAATACGTAAACAATATGTCAATAACCTACTGGGCAGAAAAAATAGTAATTATCTAAGCGATACGCTTTTGCAGGGCTGGTATACTAATAGCAATTCTTCTGTCTGTGGCGGGAGACGACTTCATCGTTCGATGATGACTGTCGCACCCCAGCGTCGGAGTGTGGAAGGGCGGGAAGACCCCAATGAGAACTTTGTTCGATTTAATACGTGAACCTATAATCATAGGAGCGTTTGTATTGGCCTTGCTGATAGTGATAGTAACTTACGTTGGCAGCGACTATGACTATGGCAACGTAGATACAGTTGACATACCAGAACCCTTAACTGTCGCACCAAATCAACCCCGAAGCGAAACACGATTGGAATTGAATTTAGATGGACTTAGTGAGCGGGTAGAAGCTCCCCAAACTGAATTAGAGTCAGAGATGGGGACGCTTTCGGGCGTCTCCATCGTTCACGGTCCCATCATTAATGAACTGCTGAACCGATGTATTTTTTGAACACCCCATCAGATAATCTCGCCCTCACTGTTTTCCGTTGTTAATTCTAGAAAGATCTCCTCCAAGCTCAGATCGGTCACCGTGCGGCTCTGACGCAACTCATCCATCGTTCCCACTGCAACGAGTTTCCCTTCGTTAATGATCCCGATGCGATCACACTCACGCTCTGCAATTTCAAGGATATGCGTGGTCATAAATACTGTGCACCCCCGGTCGCAGCAGGCGCGCAAAAGCTCCTTTGCAGTACGAGCACTTTTAGGGTCAAGACCACTCGTCGGTTCATCAAGAAAGAGGACGCGCGGTTCATGTACCAACACCGCTATCAAGAGAATCTTTTTCTGCATACCGTAGGAGTAACTTTTAATCAATGCGTCTGCGGTGTCAGTTAGGTCAAACGTCTCCAACAGTTGTTCCATCCGCTGCTCTGACTGTTTAGGGTCAATTTCATAGAGATCTGCGATGAAGCGGACAAACTGCCTCCCCGTCAATGTTTCATAGAGGTGTGGTGTATCAGGCATTAGTCCCGTTATTGTCTTCACCTGCGAAGCCCGCGCCCGGATATCATAGCCGCAAATCGTCGCTGTGCCGGAGGTGGGACGAATCAAGCCGGTCAGCATGTTGATGGTCGTGGTCTTTCCGGCACCGTTAGGACCCAAGAAGCCGAACAGTTCACCCGCTTCGACCTGCATAGTCAGGCCATCCACGGCGGCGAGTTTGCCGAAACGTTTGGTCAAATCTGTTGTTGTGATCATTTCTACAAAAAGGAAATCTGAAATCGTTGTTAGGTTCACATCTTGCACTTCGCATATTATAACTCACGTTGCCGCCCAAAACCCCGACGCAGCAATAGGTATAGAGTTCAGCAGGTCATTATATCACACCACTAAAGAAATTCAATAGAAATAGATATTGACAGAAGCCGCCGGCAATGCTATCCTATCTAATAGTTTTTTTTGAATCCACAGGAGGTTTACAATGGCAAACACAATTTTACTCGATCCAATCGCTCCAAACAACGTATCCGATAAATTTCTCGCGCCACGCCTTGACAGCCTCGACGGCAAGGTGATGGGCTTGCTGAACATCAGTAAAAATGGTAGCGACATCTTTCTTGACCGTGTCGAAGAACTCATGCGTGAGCATTTTGACCTTGGCGGTGTTGTTCGTGTAACAAAACCAACCTTTGCCCGCCCCGCACCGCAGGAGCTCATCACGGAACTCGCCGATCAGTGCGACTTCGTGGTTGAAGGGCTTGCGGACTGAGGTTCCTGTATATCGTGCAGTGTGCACGACGGAACCGCTTTAGAAGAACGGGGTATCCCTAGCGTATCGATCTGCTCGGATGTATTTTTCGCTGCCGGAGAAGTTCAAGCGAAATCGCTCGGCTATCGCGATTTCCATCCGACTACCGTTGAACACCCAATCCAGAGTCTCACGCCCGATCAAATTCGCAGTCGTGCGGATGATATCGTTGAAAAGATTACTGCCGTGCTGACGAAGCCTTCATAGTGGTAAGCTGTCTCTCGTGGAAGTGATGCCCAGCTCAGAAGGTAAATAAAAAGGAGTGTGCACATCGATGAACGTCATCTTTATTATGAACGATACCTTTCGCAGGGACCACTTGGGGTGCTACGGCAACTCTTGGATTCAGACGCCCAATCTAGATGGATTTGCCCAACACGCAGCTCTGTTTGAGCAGTTCTACGCAGCTTCCTATCCAACGGTGCCCAACCGGTGGGACTTGGCGACCGGACGTTTCGGTTTCCCTTTTCGTGGATGGCAGCCCTTGAATCCTGAAGATGTGACTTGGGGGCAAATTCTGTCTGCGAAGGGTGTGCATACCCAAATAATCTGGGATACTCCAATGCTCGCGATGCACGATTATAACTATACACGCGGCTTTAGCGGACTCGGCTTTGTGCATAGCCAGAAAGGCGATCCGTGGATAACCGACCCCACTCTCGACATTCGGCTGCCAGCACAGCCCCATAAAATCCGCAACATTCCCAGCCTACAGGGCTACCTCCGCAACCACGCCGCCCGCCAGTTTGATCGCGAATTCTGCATTGGAAGGGGGATGTCGGAGGCGATCGATTGGTTGGAGACCAACTATAATCAAGAGTCGTTTTTCCTCTATATCGATATGTGGGACCCCCATGAACCTTTCGACTGTCCTTGGTACGACTACGCGCTATACGCTGACCCCGATTACGATGGCGATCAGATGTTGTATCCGGAATATGGTCGCCCAACATATATGACTGAAGCGGAGTCGGCGCATCTTCGCGCACTCTATGCCGGTAACGTTACGCTGACGGATCGGTGGGTGGGCGCGTTTCTGGATTTAGCAGAACGGCTAGGGCTCTTCAAAAATACGCTCATCATCTGGGCTTCCGACCACGGACATCTGTTCGGAGACCATGACTTACAAGGCAAACCGGGGGCGGAGCTCGGCAAGCTCTACGAAATCACTGTCCGAATTCCCCTCTTAGTCCATCACCCCGAAGGGTTGGGGGCAGGCGATCGGGTTCACGGTATTGTCCAACCGCCTGACATCTTGCCTTCAATCTTGGATTTCCTTGGGCTATCAATTCCCTCTCATATCCAAGGGAGTTCCTTCCTGCCCTTGATGACAGGAGACGAGGCGAAGATACACGATTATGCTTTCTCAAGTCGATTCCCGCCCAGCGCAGGGACGACCGGCTATACACCGGTGGAAGGTGCCACTTTCGACGGTTGGGTGGGATCCGACCGAAACGTTGAACCTAGCACTATCACTGACAATGAATGGGCTTACCTGTGTGCACCGCAGGGAATGCCTTCCGAACTTTATAACCTGAAAACTGACCCCGCCCAGATACATAACGTTGCAGATGCCCATCCCGATGTGGCTGAACGGATGCGCGGGGCTTGGATTCAGTTCCTAGAAAATCACGGTGCCCCTGAAACGCGCATTCGCCCCTTTCAAGATGCGAACGTTGAGGTTCACACGCCGACGAGAGGGACGGTGTACGCCTTCCGAGATGATCAGGGTCAATGGATCGCCTACCCCACTGAGGGACAGGCACGACGCTCTGCGTATCGAGACGATGCCCCCGGACCGAAGCGAGAGATTCAAGAGATAACCTTCGGTGAGATGCTAGCTGACAATCCGAAAAATCTGATTCATCTGTATGGACAGTATTATTGGGCACAAGACCTTGCTTGATAAACGCTTATATCGTTGCAAATCGGGAGTTTCCAAATCGTGGCAAGACCACAGACCTTAGAGAACACATCAATTGAGATTATCCATGAAATTGAGCGGGCAAAGGTCCAGCACGCTCTGTTTGATTTCGATGGAACGATTTCGCTAGTTCGTGACGGTTGGCAGACTGTCATGGTGCCGATGATGGTAGACATCCTGCTCAAGGAGACACAGACAGATGAAACGCCGGAGGAATTAGAGCGGATTGTTGTTGAATTTGTGGATAAACTGACCGGCAAGCAGACCATTTATCAAATGATTCAGCTGTGCGAAGAGATTGAGAAGCGGGGTGGACTCCCGAAGCAACCGTTGGAATACAAAGATCTGTACAACAGTCTGCTCTTGCCAACCGTGGAGGGACGCATCGCCAAGCTGGAAAGCGGAGAAATTGAAGCTGCGGATCTGCGTGTACCGATGTCGCTTGAGTTCTTACATTCTTTGCAAAAACGCGGTGTGAAGTGCTACCTTGCTAGTGGTACCGATGTTGAATTTGTTCGACATGAAGCAGGACTGCTGGGTGTTGCTCTCTACTTTGATGGCGGTATCTTTGGAGCATTGCGGGAGTATCAAAACTTCTCAAAGGCAATGGTGATTCAACAGATCTTCGATGACTTCAACCTGACGGGGAGCGAGCTTCTGGTCGTCGGTGATGGTTCGGTGGAAATCGAAAATGCGAAGGCTGTCGGCGCAATTGCTGTGGGCGTGACCTCTGTAGAAAACAACCGTTACCAGATGAACGCTGACAAACGGGGTCGGCTGCTGCGTGCTGGTGCGGATATTTTGATTCCTGATTTTCAGGATGGAGATCGGCTTTTAACCTATCTTTTTGACGATGGTCCCTAGAAAATAGGCAAGCGTTGCCTATCTACTCACTTGGGTGGTGCAGTGCTGTGTGATGACGTTTGCCGTTTCCCGTGCGACGATAATCTCCTCATTTGCTGGCACAATGAGAATCTTCGCTCGGCTATCAGTGGCGGAGATTTCGCCTTCATCGACTTGACTTTCGTTCCTTTGTCGGTCTAACAGGATACCCTGCCATTCCAATCCGTCGCAGATTGCCGCACGCGCAGTTGAACTCTTTTCGCCAATCCCACCGGTGAACGTGATCACATCTACTCCACTAAGCGCGACAATGTAAGCACCGATATACTTCTTGACTTGATAGAAAAAGGTGTCCATCGCCAGCCGCGCATTATCATTGCCTTCCATTGCCGCCGCTTCGACATCTCGCAAATCGCCGCTGACGCCTGAGATCCCTCGCATCCCCGATTCCTCGATCAGTTGGCGGCGAATTTCGGTTGTATCCCATCCCTCCGCATCCATCAGGTAAAGTATCGCAAACGGATCCAGATCACCGTTTCGAGATGACTGGATGGGACCATATTGCGGCGACACTCCCATTGTCGTATCAATTGATTGACCGTCGCGAATAGCGCACAACGATGAGCTCCCACCGAGATGACAAGAGATAATCCGCAAATTCGCAGGTGAATCTCCGAGCAATTGAGGGACACGCTCTGAGATGTAACGGTGTGATGCACCATGAAAGCCGTAACGGCGGAGGTGATACTTTTCAACCCACTCCCGGGGGACGCCAAATTCGGAGGCGTAGTCCGGCATCGTTTGGTGGAACCATGTCTCAAAAACGGCGACCAATGGTGTGTCCGGGAGTCGTTCCTGAAACGCACGAATCGAGGCGATATAAGCAGGATTATGGGTAGGGGCGAATGGGATGTCGGCTTCAAGAGCGTTAATCACTTCGTTTGTTATCATTGCAGAACGCCAAATCCCTCTGGCAAGAATGGTCTTAAAGCCTATGCCCACGAGATTGCTGAGATTCGCCATCACTCCTGTTTCTGGAGATGTGATCAGACTTATCGCGTGCACAATTGCAGCGTTATGGTCTAGTGCGTTGATTTCTCCGCTCACCGTCGGTTTACCGGGGACAGCGTGCGTGAACGGTGATGGCGAATTGCCGACCCGCTCGACGCCGCCTTTGACCAACGACACTGATGTTTCGACATCAATAATTTGGTATTTGAATGAAGTGCTGCCAACATTGGCACAGAGTATAAGCATGATAGATGTTCCCAACTGCCTGTAAGGGAGCGTAGTTCATTGGTCCATTAGCGCATTGTGGTTCATGAAGGAACTAATGCCAAAGGCTACACGCCCAAATTCTCGTACCACTTGACATTGCCCGTGCTTAACCCCCCAGCAACGATATCCACTCGTCCGTCGTCATTCAAGTCAAGCACGTGCATGTTACCGACTCCCAAGCCACCGTCATCGATAAGTTCTTTCGTCCACTGATTTTGATCGAGGTTTTTAGGACGATAGAGTTGAAGCCTTCTGCCTTCACCGTTATATCCAGAGATAATCTCCACCCTCCCATCGCCATCGACATCGATTCCGTGCAACGAGTGTCCACGATTCAAAGTGTCATCGATCTGGTGTCGTATCCACTTACCTGTCCGTAGGTCTGCTGAGGCCTTGTACCAAGATAACGTATTCCCGTGCCACGGTTCAATGGATAAAATTTCGTTGACCCCATCTCCATCCAGATCGACCGTGAAAACCTCACTGCTCTCTTGGTCGCTAATCACCCAACGGTTCCACTCACCTGATAACGGGTCCGAAGGGGGTTCGAGCCAAATCACTCCGTCCCGGCAGCCAATCAGGATATCAAGCCTGCCATCCCCATCCACATCACCGATACTCAGGCCATGGTTGAGATGGAGCTCACCGTCAATTAAGCAACGTTCCCAAGGACCGTTGACCGGATCGCTTGGGAGTGAGTAACACCAGAGACTGCCTGGATCATACCAATCATCTAACCCACCTTCGGGTCCCTGAATTGATGCGGCGAACAGAAGAGGTTGCCCATCACTGTTGATGTCAGCAACCGCGATACGGTGAAGGTATGGTATTTCTTCGATGAAATGACTTTGCCACTGTCCACCGTCCGCGGGGGCTTCGAGCCAATGTAGATATTCGATGAGAGAACGGTCCCCCCGATTAAATGCGCTTCCAACAATCAAATCCGGTACGCCATTTCCTGTCAAATCCTCAGCAGCGATGGTGATATTGCCAGGGTGTTGGTCTGAAATCAGATGTCTTTTCCAACCAGGTGCTTCGTACCAGACAATGACCGGTTCACCGGTCGAACCCATGACAATATCTTTCTGTCCATCGCCGTTCATGTCGGCGACTTCCAATCCGTAAACACTGCTGATTGCGTCATCGATAAGATGTTCTTTGAATTGCATAATTTTCACCTACAGTTGTGGGAGCGAGTATTCCCTATCATCGGGCAGACTGAGGCCCTCCATCATGACTCTCGTATATCGATTAAACTTGCTGTAGAATCGGCGAACTTCCAGGTCTGGGTGATCTCGCCACAGGCTCGGAGGCATCAGCGTCACTTCGCTCAAGGAAGGGCGGTTAGGATGCCCATAATAAACCTGAATGGTGCGACGCACCTTATCAGTTTTCCGCAGTGTTACACCGTGCAAAGTGGCACAGTTAAAAAGAATTGCCGAACCTGCGCTACCATAGAAATGGAGGATACCACCGCGTTCAAGATGTGCTTCTTTGTCATCAAGGATTTCTCCACCGGCGGGCTCTGGACTGATAGAGAAACAGTGAGTAATCTCGTTCACATCATTCAGGTAGTAGATGACCTGTGGATAATCGAGATTCAGGGGATGTTCAGGCCAATAGCCGCGATCCCTGTGCCACCCTGTGTCACGCCCTTCATCCTCGCTACCACGATGGCGCACAGCCAGTTCCTCAAAGCAGATGGGACCGCCCATCAATTCTCCGATAAGGGGGAGTAATCTTTCGTGGCGGATGGTCATCTCAAAAGCAGGCTCTGTCAACAGGAGATTACAGTTGTAGTCGGGTGCTGTTCCAGAAAACCACATGAAATGGTTTGCCTCTCGATCTCGATCAATGGCATCATTGAGGGTTTCGACTTCATCGGGCGAGAGTAGCTCTGGAAGGATGACATAGCCGTGGGCTTTGAAGCAATCAATCTGGTCTTCAATGTTGTCCGGGTCCGCTATGATAGGTTCAATGAGTTTGGGCATAGCTTTTATACCTCCGGTATTCGGTTACAAGTTATGGTTGTCCTTTTGATGCAGAGCATTAGCTGTCAACACCGTCTGTTTTCTTTTGATTGAATACGTCTTTTACCCTTGACACGCATTAACGTTTCCACTACCCTTAATGCTAAGCGATGGCACAAGCTGACTGAAATAGCGTCCGTCGATATAATAACCTATCTAATTGATGCTCATAGAATAGTAGGCACGCTTCGCGTGCCGTAAACCCCACAACTGTTACGGCACATGGCCCGGCTAACACCCAACTGCCATTAAACTCCCAACCTGAATGGAGACAAAATATCGCCAACCCTGTCGGTAGGGCATCTTGCCTCATCCACCACCTGAGCCCCATATCTGTATCCGTGCAATCTGCGATTCAGACAATAATTATGAGCACCCCTCATCTAACTGCTGCAACAAACGCAATCCGAGGGTAGAGTCATTTAATTAGGACTTACGCCCTTCAGTAGGGAACACCGATCATTTTCCCTACGAGTGCTTTAAGGGAACCCGTGTTGTAGTTGCCCGATGAATCGGGCATCAGAGGTTATGTGCTCCGGCGATGAATTGCTGAACTACAAGACATTGAGCGTTCAACTACGTAAGTCCTATTAGTTTTGGTTTTTCCCCTGATTTATGTAACGGCGCAGCACACGGGAGTTGGCGTAGGTCTAGCCGAGGCCTTTGACCAAAGCCGATAGGTCTGTCCCCATTGGGCAATGTTACTATAACTCCGATACCCAGACATAATCGCAATCACCGAGAGGGCAAGAAGCAACCCGGGTGCCCTTTCCTTTTGCCTTGCGAGCATCCGGGACTACTGCTAAAATGTCTATCAAGTGACATGACTGGGTTGGGGTCATATTGCATTTCAAAAATTGGGGCCGGTTTTTCAGGGGAAGTCTAACCGCTGCGGCGTGAAAAGTCCCGTCGCCCTTGTATTAAACACCGGCATATAGACAACATATTGCCAAAAACTAAATGACCCTAGTCCGAGGGACTGCCCGGCGTCCTCATTATAGTGGCAACTGACGGTATTATATCATAGAATTTCCGAAGTGAGTGTCAATTTTTTTCTTAAAAAGAATCTAGCAACAAATCGGCTTGGTTCATGTTAAGGAATCGTGCAACAGCCCCCGAGTTTTTCCGAAAAAAAAACTCGGGGACTCTTTGTGTTTTGTACTTTCTTTTAACCTGAGCCATCAGCTTTTATATGCGGAAGGGTTTACCAGAACTAAGGAGATTTAAACAATGGACAAAATCAACGTCTGTATAGTTGGTACAGGCTGGACAGGTACGAACCATTTCAACGGCTACAAGGCGATTCCTGAGAAAGCGACTGTTACCGCTGTAGTAGCACATTCTGACGCTTCAAAGGCGAAGGCGGAAACATGGAGCGTTCCGAAAATCTATCGCTCGTTCGATGAAGCGTTGAGGGATGACGAAATTGACGCATTCAATCTGTGCACACCGAACTACCTTCACTCAGAACAACTACTTGCGGGCTTGCAAGCGGGTAAACACGTCCTTGGTGAAACACCTGCGTGTCTCACCATAGAGGAGTGCCGAGCACTTCGCATCGCTATGTTTGAATATCCAAACCAGAAGGCTGCCACAGGACATATCTGCCGTTCTTGGCCCACTTTCGCACACGCAAAAGAGATTGTCTCCGGCGGCGACATCAGCGATGTCTTCTACCTTTCGTCCAACTACGCACATAAGCCAGATCCGGGTGAATATCCAAGTCGTCTGACGTGGGGACGTAGCCCCCGCGCCCAAATGCGATTGGGCATCGCCTATCACTCCGTAGACCTGTTACGCTGGATTGCCGGGGATATTGAGGAAGTATCGGGTGATCATACGGAACATGCGCGACTCGCAATCCTGAAATTCAAAAATGGTGCGATGGGCAAGGTGTTTACCAGTGCATCGGTGGTGCGTCCATACATTATGTCGCTTTCTGTCTATGGACATGAGGGGACAATCGTCTGCTGGTGGGAGGAAGAGGTGCTTCAAGGCTATCTGCACAAGTCAGCCGAATGGAATCCGGAACGCTTGACAACGACGCCGCTACACGGTCGCGGCTCTCCTGAATGGGCATACGAGATGGAGAACTTTGTCGATAGCATCTTGCAAGATACAGTACTGGCTTGCCCACTATCTGAAGGAGTTGCAACGGTTGAAACCTGTCTAGCCATTGAGGCAGCGATGACGCATAATACGAAAGTCAAAGTGGGTACTTGAATACAATCAACAGTTTTTATAAAATAAATTCGATAAAATCCCCCAAGGTTCATGTCAAAAGAAAGCGCAGAGCAAAGATACCCGGAACATCGCGCAACAGTGTCGGGTATGCTGTCGCGCAGCATACTTGGTATTTTCAATTTACCAAACACCAGAGTCCAACACGATTGGTATTTGCCTCCGAATTTTTGATAAAAACTCGGAGGCTTTTCACGATTTCTTAACATGAGCGAATCGAAAATAATGAAAGCAACATCGATAACAAAATGGGTTTTCAATTTCATATCTCTGATCTGGGCTCAGGGTACAATCACGGCAGAAACACTCCCTCAATTCGTCGATATTACAAAGGAGGCAGGGATCGATTTTGTCCACAATACCGGCGCATTCGGCGAAAAGTACCTTCCGGAGGAGATAGCTTCCGGCTGTGCATTTATTGACTACGACAACGATGGATGGCAAGACATTCTGTTGGTGAACGGTAAAGATTGGCACGGGCACTCAACCGGAAAGCGGCAAACAATGGGTCTCTATCGAAATAACCAAGACGGAACTTTCACCGATGTCACGGAAACTGCTGGACTTGCCGTGGAGTTATACGGGCTCGGTGTCGCCGTTGCCGACTACGATAATGATGGTGATGACGATCTGTATATCAGCTGTCTGGAGGCGGATCGATTGTTCCAGAATCAGGGAAATGGAACCTTTGTCGATGCAACGACTTCCGCGGGGATTGATAACCCCGGTTTCGGAACAAGCTGTGCATGGCTAGATTACGATAGAGACGGCAACCTAGATCTCTTTGTCGCCAATTACATAGAATGGACCCCTGAGACGAATCTTTTCTGCACGTTGGACGGTGTAAATCAATCGTACTGCGGCCCCAGATCGTATCCGGGGCAGGCGAGCAAACTGTTCAGGAATCGTGGAGATGGGACGTTCACCGATGTCTCCCGGATTGCCCGGATCGAAGACCCGACCAGTAAATCGCTCGGTGTCTGCGTATTTGATTATAACCATGATGGCTTCCCCGACCTCTTTGAGGCGAATGACACACAACCGAATAAGCTCTATCAGAATAACGGGGATGGAACCTTTATCGAAAGAGGAATGCTCGCCGGCATCGCTTACGATGAAAGAGGTGTCGCGCGGGGAGCGATGGGGATTGATGCTGGAGACTATGATGGCAGCGGTCGAGAAAGTCTTGTGATCGGCAATTTCTCCAATGAGATGATGAATCTTTATCATAACGAAGGCGTTTTTTTTATCGATGATGCCCCCATTGCCAACATCGGGTATGCCAGCTTGCTAACGTTGACGTTTGGTTGCTTCTTCTTCGATTTTGACTTAGATGGAAAACTCGATATTTTCGCAGCCAATGGTCACATTGAAAACGACATCAACGCCGTGCAGAGCGAAGTGACGTATGCCCAACCACCCCATCTGTTCCACAATATTGGTAACAGTCAGTTTGAAGATGTTGCACCCAGAGTTGGCTCAGACCTTCAAAAACCGATTGTTGGACGTGGTGCAGCGTATGGAGATATTGATAATGATGGCGATTGGGATGTGCTGGTCAATACTTCTAATGCGGCAGCCCATCTATATCGCAATGATGGTGGGAATCGAAACAATTGGATTAAGTTAAAACTGATCGGGACCATGAGCAATCGAAGTGGAATCGGCGCAAAGATTACCGTACAGTCGAAATCTGGTACGCAGACACGTACACTGAAAAGCGGGGCAAGCTACTGTTCGCAGAGCGAGCTCACAGCTATCTTTGGAATTGGGAATACCCCCCAAATTGATTCAATTACGGTGAATTGGCCCAGCGGGACTGTCGATCAGCTTGTTAACGTGAAACCGAATCAATCCCTTATAATCACTCAAACTCTCCACGAACCGTCAACGCACTTGCTACCGAAATAAAATCCCGTCCCTCCTCGACACGGTCGTTATTGTAACTCAAGCCGAGATTCAAATTAGCAGTGAGGCGCTCGCTCAACCTGTATCCAATCCGCAGAGACGTTTCATATCGCTCAGACCGTTCCTCCCGATTCGCCCCGAACCGTTCACGACGGATAACCGTTGACAGCGTGTTATTGAGGTCTAAGTCGTGCTGGAGGGGAATCTTACCGATAAAGGGAAGGCGAAGCCCGCCTTCTATCCGAACCCGGTAATCGATGCTGACATTCGGTGTAACAATGAACGAAGTAGTATCAATCCCAGCCCGTTCCTCCTCACGTTGCGTGAGGCGAATACCGAGCGCGGTCTTGGTCGTCCGTCCCCATGCATGACTCCAGCTAATCGAAGGCTCATGGGCGGCACTCTGGCCGGTCTGGGTACTGATATTGCTCCGATCTTGTAGCGTATAGCCGTACCTTAACTGAAGGCTCGATGTGTTTTTCGCGTTGAAGATTTTGATATCTCCTTCATAGCGTGTTGATTCGGATCGATAGGACGTGCTTGATGATTTGGTGAAGTTATTGCTGAGGTCAACGCTGCCACCAAGCGATGCCCAACTCCACGGATCGACCGATGTGCGAAAGCCGTAGCGCGTTCCCTGACGCGACTGGGTGCGTTCCTCTGCCTCATCTGGAAGTTGTAAGATGTCGCCAATCCGCATGCCCGGATCCAGTCCTCGTAGAGAATCTTGGTTATTCAGACTGATGTTCGCATTCAACCCAAGGCTTTCGATGCTCCGCTGAATGATGCCTGCTTCCTTTTCCGCTTGTCGGCTCTCCCGTTCTTTCAACTTTCGTTCCAGCTCTGCCTTGTCCCGACGAATCCAGTCTCCGCGTTGACTCTCCGCCTCTTCAATCATTTCTCGATCAATTCCCATACGTTCAAGCCGGTCAAGTTCTTGCTGACGGTTTTCTTCAAGTCGCGTCTCTTCCTCAAAGCTGTCAAACTCAGAGGGCGGTTTAGATGTTGGACTACTCTGTTCCTCATTTTCTGCCTGTCCTTCTTTCTCCGCTTCCTGCTCAGCTCCTTCTTCGGAAGGGACTTCAGGCTCCGGTTCCCGGAATAACCAACCGAACCACGCCCGTGGACGGACATTGAGCCCCAACCTAACATCCGCACTGATTCGGGCATCTTTCCGATCACCGAACCAGTTCTCACTCAGGCTGACTCGGTTATTAATCGTTGGACGGATGCCTAACAAATCACGATTTAGACGCGGGTTCAGAGCAAGTCGATGTTCTCGTGCCGCAATGGTAAATACCGGCATTGCAGATTGTGCTTCTGTCTCCTCTGTAGCTATTGTCGTTGTGCCAGGCTGGGCGTCAGGATCTCGTTTCTCAAGTGTGCGGCGAATCTCATACTGCGGATTGAGGCTAAAACTCTCAAACGGACTGATATCGATCGAAATGCTTCCGCTATCAACCTTCTCATCTCGGTTGCGTCCATAGTAGCTCCCAAATGAAGAAGTGCCGCTGCTATACGTGCCTGTTGCTGTCAATGGATCGGTCTCAACATCCTCGTGGTGATACTGAACGTTAAGCCCCAAAAAAGAGCCGAGACCGAACTCGAAAGAACCCGTGTAGAGATCACTTATCACTGTGCCTTGACGTTCATTCCAAAAATCCTCGTGATTAAGTGCAAACCCCAACGCTGGCAATGGACGTAAGTTAAAATTCGCCGACAAATCGCGACTCTTTGTTTTGCTCTTTCCACTTTGGAAGGAGCTAAACGACCCACGCCGGCTTTCTGTCTCAGCTTCCTCCTCTCGGACAGAGTAGCGGAGGGGCAGCCAAGAGAAGAGGTTGAGTTCGGTATTGATATTGAAGTCATTGCTAGTCGTGCTATATCCCAGATCGTGTCGACGTTGGCGCCCTGTATCGCCGGCGGAATTCTCAAAATCTTTGTCTTGCCTTGCATACCCACTGTCCACCTTGAGCAGGTTGCCGAGTTTAACGTTCATGTTGGCGCGCCGTGCCCAACCTGAACGCACAAGCGGATCGCTTAGATGAATCTCGTTGATCCACACTTCCCCGCCAATCTCCCTGTCGGTATCATTACGGATGCCAATCAGTATACCTCCGACATTCTTTATTGAAAGCTGAGAACTGTTTGTTCCCCGCACAACAAAACCATCCGGATGTCCATCCGGTTTGTCGAAGTTTACTTGTTGCTCCGTTGATAAATCTGTAGGCTCCGGTTGACCAATCTGACCTGTCGGTAGTATAACACCGTCCAGATCGGTTGGTATGTCGGTGTCGGGATATTCATTTCGCTTCAGATCTCGCAACTCGATCTCGATTAGTTTCCAGCCGTCAAAATCGATCACGCGCGTGTATTCGTAAAAGTCTTTCAGATTTTCAAAAACATTGATATCTTCTTCTTGGTCCTGCGGATCCTCAAAGGGGCCTGCAGAACGATAGGTAGATCGAAATCCAGTGCGGATACTGGGGGCAAGACGTAATACAAATGTCGTTTCGCCTCTGTCCCCGTAAATCCATAGTCTGAGTGTGTCATGTTTTGAAAAATCTTGCCCTTCGCCGTGTTGAAGCCCCCGCAGTACTCGTGATGTCACGCCGAAGGATTCCGGCAGAAGCGCATAATTCAACGTCAGCGTCTGTTCGCGCTGCTGCCGTTGTTGGAAGCCGTATGTCGCTTCCGTAAAGGGATGTAACTTGCTGAAACTATCTTCATCCTTAATCTGTTCATAGGCAGCTTGATAGTCATTAAAATTGAAGTTGTCTTTGGTAGCAACGGTAAATCGCTCGGCTGCATCGTTGGTAATCGCATCGTTTCGCGTTACCACACCGCGTTCCCACTGAACCCCGACTACCTCAATTGACGCCCATTCAAATTTGCCTGTGACAGCTCCGGATCTGTTCTTCCGTAGCCAAAAACGCATATGTTGGATAAACCCAAGATTCGGCAGGCGGTTGCCTTCGGCTGTTGCTGCGTTGAGAGGGATACTCAGAAATGTCCAGCCGTTTGGATGTTGGCGTTTTAGCCACTCTTCAGGAATATTGTTAAGCGGAATTTTGATTTCGAGGTAGGCGTCGATAGTGTCTAGAACACCGTCCCCGTTGAGATCTTCGGTGTCCAAAACTGTGTTGTCGGGACCAACTTTCGTCGGTTGAAACCCGGCACTATACTCCCAACCTACATCCTCGCCTGTGTCCAGCGAACCATTTGCACGGAATTTTTGGGAAGTGGGCAGGTTTTCCAAATCGAGGTCCAACGCATCGATCTTTCCATCCCCATTGATATCGTCTAGGTCTGGTGGTAAATCCTCAGTGTCAAGCCGGTTATCTAAGTCGCTATCCTCGCTCACGACGCCTAGGTCAATATGTAACGTCACGTCCGAGTCACCGCGCACCCGAAACCAAATTTCAAGGAATTGGCGTTCCGAGAAATCCTCTCCGGAGGCAGACAGACCGTACGAAAAACCGCCCCACTCCTCGATAATATCTGTCAGATCATAACCGACCTCCATAACGAGCCGTTCTTCTGTCGAATTTGCTAGCGGATTGATTACCGATGCAGGCACCTCACGATTACGCATATAATTGCCGACAGCTTGGGACTCGTTGCGATCTCGGGCTAGCACGCGAAAAAGTGCGCGATTATCTAGGGTCACCCCTTCTGCGATGGGTACGCTGCTTACGCGCCAATGGTGTTTGAACGTGGGAGTATTTGACGCCTCCCGCGCCGCTTCCATGCTATCAATCAAAGCAAATCCAACGCTGTTCGGGTTGTTATGGGAGAACGCTGTTTCCCCGCTGAAACTTATCGACAACGGAAAGTTACGCATTGCAACAAACGGCAATGGATTCAACAGCCGTGCCAAATTGAAGTCCCTTCCAAAGGTAGTGTTGATGTTAACTGCCTGCAATCGACTCGGTGCACCATTGACGTCAGGGATGCGAGACGGTTTTTGTCCGGTGTTCAGGATGTAGCCTGTTGCAACGCTAAATCCTTTTTGAAATGTAGGATTGAAATAACTGCTGCCCCCGGTACGCAGCCCCCGCCTGGATCGACCACCTAAACTTGAGTATCCGCCAAAACCACCGCCGAAACCGTCAGATCTACCGCCTCCATAGCGACTGCCCCCGAATCTACCGCTAAAACCACCCGAGGAACTTCGTCCGAAGCGACTGTCTTCAGTTTCAGACCAATCGTCCCTTTCCGGGCGATTGGTCGTGCCGGTAAGCCTTTCAAACCGATCCAACTTCCTCTCTTTCTTCTTCGTTTTTAGTTTGGGAACGTAGGAATATTCGAGCCAGAGCCCGGCAACCGTTTGTTGCAATGCTCCACCGAATGGGGTTCTCTCAAATTCAACCACGATTTCGTCGAACTCATCAAGCTCAGTGAAAAAGCGAAGGGTTCCTACCTCATAGATGATCGTATAATCAACATCGCGTTTCAGCAATTGCCTGTTAAGTCTCACCTTCTCACTCCCCGGAATCACAAACAATCCAACGTTATATGTCTCCGATTGGAAGGAGTAATCTGCGATGATGGTATAGGCCGCATCAGTCGTCCTTGGGTTTTCGAGATAGATAGCTTCGTTGCTCAACTGTTCACGAAATTGGAAGTAAGGATTTTCGGGATCCTCGATAACAAAAGGGCGCAAATCAGAAAACGTCAGAAGACCGCGGTCGAAATCGATAAACTCCGGATCGACGATACCATCTCCATTTTGGTCCAGTCTGAAGATTCGGATATACGGTATTTCTTCGGTGCCCGTATCAAATGATTCGCCGCTTCCCTGACGAACAATGGTGATCCGATAATCACGTGGGCTAATATTCCGGTTGCCGAGACTATATACGCGCCGCGATTCCGTCCCTCGCAGACTTTTTCCTTTGATGGTGACATAGCCGACTTCCTCTCCTTCTTCGTCGATGGTACCGTCGTCGTTCTCGTCCTCAAAGACATTCCCCGGATCCCCAATCACACCACCGCCCTCGCCGAGATATTCATAAGCGACGACAATTTCATAGCTAGCAGAAATGGGCGTTAAGAACTCAATCTCACCGGTTTCGTAATTGATATTATAATCCTGCCCCGCTTGCTGGAGATTGAAGTATCCACGCCCCGTCCGTACTCCGCCCTGATTGTTGCTTGCGACGTTATCGTCGATATAAATCTCCTCGCTGCCGTGCTTAATTGGACGGTAGGAATCGTGAAGGAGTTCATCTTCACCGAGCTGAATAAGATAAAAACGCTCTTTAACATAATTCGCATCGGGAATCGTGAACCCTCGACCACCGGCCGCTCGTCGCGATTGCCCACCGAAACGCCGTATATCAGAGATACCTTTGCTGCGGGAGCCAAACGCTGTCAACTTTGCCCCACCAAGTTGTGCAACTGCCTCTAACCCAAACAGATTACGGTTGATGTTCAGGAAGCGGGTATTGGGCAGATTGAGCGTCAGGTCCCCAAAAGAGAGGGTTTTGAGGATACTTGTTTCCGTTCCTTCATACCAAACGCGGATTTTCTGCTCTTTCGCCCCGCCGTACCCGCCGCCATAACCACTGCTATAGCCCCCGTACCCACCGCCATAGCCACCGCCCGAGTCGCTATAGTTAACCTCAACGTGGGTGTGCTCTCCAACCCGTCCGTGCAAGCCTACTTCGAGGGTTTGCCGAATGTTTATCCCAGTATCACGGGGCACACCGGAACGACCGCTTCCAAAACCGCTGCCGTATCCACTCCCATACCCCGTACCATATCCGCCCCCGAGACCGCTACCATATCCGCCACCGTACCCCCCCCCGAAACCGCTACCAAAGCTATCGTAGGTGTAGGAAGAGGTCAGTCCTAAATCGAGCCCAGAGCCAAAACCACCCCCTCCATAGCTGCCTCCATAACGGTTGATATCGCCTTCGCCAAAATAGTGCGTTTTGTGCAGCTCGACTGTCACCGATTTATGCCCCGTAATCTGGAGGTTAGACTGGAGGGGGAGCGCAATGCCTTTCTCCGTCTCTTTCTGCTGTCCTTCGCGCCAGTCGCCAAGTTCGCTGAGATCAAGGAGGAAGGGCGGATTCCTCCACCGGCGCAACGACTCGTAGTACGGTGTCAACATCTTTAAGCGGATGTCCTGTTCTTCTGTTTCCTCGTCGGTCGGAGGTAGCTGGGCTTTCCACGGATCCGTGTCCGAATCTGCTGGAGGCATCCAAAAATCCTGCGTCTTCGATAGTTTAGCAAATTCGGCTGCTGACTCGGTTTCTTCCCTATTGAGCACTAGTGCTCGGCGTTTCATGTAGTATTCCGTCAATGGGGCGTTTTTGAGAACAGGTTCTGTGTGGGCAGCGGAGGGATGTAACGTAGAAAGGATGAGTGCGAGGATAAAGAGGGAAGGGGGGCGGAAAATTTGTTTGACGATGAAATTCAATGCGTATCTCCGTCAGATCTGGAATCAGATAAACCGTTCACTAGTCTAGCGAATTTCCGAAAGATATCTGCCGACTCCATAAGGAAATTTAAATGCACAGCAGGTATCTTTCATAACGGCTTACCCAGATTTGGAGATAAACGTAGAAGGGAAAGGGCTAGTTTACAGGAAAGTTCTTTGGCGGAACAGTGGAAGTATTCGCAAATACCAGCATATTACGCAAAAGCGCAGTTAGCCAAACGAGGGGCGATTACTAGGTACAAAGATGGGAAGTGGTAGAAATCAGAGATTTTAAGCTAGGACGCATTTTAAGCCTAGGACGCAATATTATCTTATTTTTTTTGGCCATAGGCTTGTGTAGGTATCACCAGAAATTTTTGTTTTTTTTAATATTTTTTTGTAGACATAATAAAATAAGGTATAATAGGATCGAGGCTTGAATTGCTTCAAGTTAAATTATGCTCTTTTTTGTTTGGGTCAAAGGATGGTAACGAGGAGATAAAATCACGGTTACAACCAAATTGTAATATGAAAACACGTTTTGAGGAGTCAGATGGTGGAGGTTTCGCCAGCGGGGGCTTTGATGGTGGTAGCTTTTACGGTCCCTTCTCCTACGAGGAGCCTAGCTGCGCTAGGTGTTTGGTGATTGCCATCAAAATTGGTCCTCATTCTCTTTCTATGCTTTTTTGTACTTTTCATGCTGATGCGGTGCCAGAATCACTCACCGGCATTGAGTTTCAATCTCATCTAACGCAGGAAGAAAGGTTGGCCAAACTAGAGGTGCTCGGTCCAAAAATGGAATCTTTGATAATAGAGTTTAGGGAATTGAGGCAACAACGCCCTGTTGCTCTAGTTTCCACGCACAGACACTAATCGGAAATCTATCAATCGGAAAGGAGCTACTTATAAAACGGATACAGTTAGGGCTATTATTTTTGGTTTTTGACGTGTATGGGCATCTACCGTGTGGAAGCGAACGGCAGGTTGTGGATGATGCGGAAGACGCGGACATTATGGCTAACGCTGAGGTACAGGCGGCGTGGCTGAAAATGAGAGCCCAGCAGATACATATGGGATCGTCACAGACTAACACGACGGATTCTAAGAAAGATGAGGATCACCTTGAAGAATTGATAGATGAATTAGAAGCGGCAGTAAAAAAACGAGATGGCTTCGAGAGAAGACTGGCTGATGCGCGAAGGGCTCTAGACTATTGCATCTGGTTGAGTTGCTCCATCTGTGTGTCTCGGTAACGCAATGTTTCAGATACCAGCAACGTTGCGCCACAGGAGAACACCAGACACTGTCGCGCGATACTATTGGCTCAACCTGCCAGACGCATTGCGCTATAGTCAGGGTGTTCCTCAATTCACCAGATCACCAGAGACTTTAGCGCAACATGCCGGGTATTTGGTCTATCTCGGACTGCATCTGGTGGATTTGGGCGGTCAATGCGGTATATTTAGGGATGGACATGTAGCTTCAGGAATATGTTAATTCTCCTGTACAGTTGATTGGCACAATTCCAGTCGATCCTAAAAATAATCTCAGTCTGATAGCAGCTATAAGGTCCCTTTGGTTGAGAGCACGCCGCTGATGCGATCATCAATACTTGTGGAGCTATCAAGTGCTTTTGCAACCGCCTTGAAGATTGCTTCAATGATATGGTGGCGGTTGGTGCCGTAGGGGACATTGATGTGCAACGTCGTCCCACTATGGTTGACAAATCCGTGGAAAAACTCCTCAGCAAGTTCCACATCAAAGGTGCCGACCTTTCCATAATCGAGGGGGGTTTGGTAGTGAAGGTAGGAGCGGCCGCAAAGATCCAAATCGACCTGTGCAAGTGCCTCATACATCGGAACGGTGAAACTGCCAAACCGATGCATTCCTGCTTTGTCGCCGACTGCGTCCCTGAAAGCATCTCCTAAGCAGATGCCCACATCTTCAACGGTATGGTGTGCATCGACATGCAAGTCGCCAGTCGCATTCACTTCGAGATCAAAAAAACCGTGTTTGGCAAAGAGTTCAAGCAAGTGGTCGAGAAATCCAACGCCGGTACTGATATTGGATTTTCCAGAACCATCGATATTGAGTTTGAGCGTAATTTGCGTCTCCCGCGTTTCGCGGACAACTTCAGCTTTGCGTGTCACGCCGTCTTCGTGGCTCTAGCCACGCCTCCTTCTAAATGAATGAATCATGAAACGTGACGGGAAGATAGGAAACGAGGGGGTGAGTATATGAGAAATGAGTATGTGATCGAGCGTGGAAGTGAGTATTTTTTTACTTTCTCGCCTGCTCGTTCCCTCGCTCACCTACTTCCACGCTCCCTCACTTACGCATCACGATTCAGGCCTCAGGTCTTACGGTTCGAGTGCTTTCCGAAAATCGTCCCCGTGTGTCTTCCACCAATCAAAAAGGATTGAAATATCGGTGCCGATGCAGAAATGGCGCACCCCCATATCAAGATAGGCTTTCGCTGCATCCACAGTATTGACCTCAGCACGCGGTGGTACACCCATCTTTATGGCAGTTTCAAATACTTTGCGCTCGGCGGCTTGAATTTCCGGCGAACCTCGTTCACCAGCTTTGCCGATATTCATCGAGTAGTCGGATCCACCCCACTGGATCATGTCAACCCCTTCGACAGAAAGGACCTCCTCTAGATTATCAACAGTGCCCGCTTTCTCAATCATAATCACGACGACGACATCCCGAATTGCCTCAACATATTTTTGGGAGCCTCCGTACCCCATGTATGCAAAACGGCGAGTTGCAACACCGTAAGAACCACCATCTTCGGGGGTATCCGGGCGTGAAATACGCACACATTCCTTGACATCTTCTACTGTATGGCAGTCGGCGAACAGCACGCTCTGGAATCCGGAACCGATTGCGCGTTGTGCAATAAAGCCGCGCGGTTCTTGGTCAACCTTGATCATGCTGGACATGCCGTATAAATCAGCCGCCCGGCCTAGGTTATCGAGATCATGCAGATCAAAGGGACCATATTCTGCCACAAATTCAACATAGTCGTACAACCCTGTGTGTCCAATCGCTTCGACAACGGATGGCCAAGTGCTATGGATATGAGTGCCAAGCGTCGGTTTCCCTGCGTTCAACAACTCGCGTAATTTGTTAGGTCGCATGTAAGTTTCCTCCAATATTCGGGTTTAGAATTTTCACCCCACAGCATGAAGCCTTGCGAAGTGTAGACGTAATCATGGAAAAACAGGTATCGTAGGTGCTCAATGAATCGGGATTTTTATCTCTGCCCAATTGCATTCATTCGTCTAGCTATCTGTTCATTTGTATACTTCTGCCTAAGCTTCCGAAGGTTCGACTATTTCCAACAATCGATCGATGATATCAAGGCTCGATATTCCATCGGCTTCAGCGTTGAAGTTCGTGAGAATACGATGTCGCAGCACCGGTTTTGCAACAGCGCGTATATCATCGTAAGAAACGTGATAACGACCATACGTAATCGCTCTCGCTTTCGCTCCTAACACCAGATATTGTGAAGCCCTGGGACCTGCCCCCCAATTGACCCAATCCTTGATGAAATCTGGTGCGTTCGGGGCGTTTGGACGTGAGCGGTGACTTAATGCAACTGCGTAATCAACGATTGATTCTGCAATCGGCACCTTCCGCACAACCTGCTGTAGACGCAGAATTTCTTCGCTTGTGATAACGGCGTTTAGCTGGGGTTCGTACGCGGAAGTCGTTGTCATGACGACCTGTTTTTCATCGGTGGGATCGGGATAATCAAGGTAGATGTTGAACATAAACCGGTCCAGTTGTGCCTCAGGTAGAGGATATGTGCCCTCCTGCTCAATCGGATTCTGTGTCGCTAAAACAAAAAAAGGGCGATCTAGCTCATAAGTTGTGCCGCCCGCAGAAACTTTGTACTCCTGCATCGCTTGTAACAACGCCGCTTGGGTTTTGGGTGGCGTACGATTTATCTCGTCCGCTAGCACGATATTGGCAAAAACGGGCCCCTTGATGAAGCGAAAAAATCGTCTGCCGGTTTCCACATCGTCCTGAATGATATCAGTGCCTATGATGTCGGAAGGCATTAGGTCTGGTGTGAATTGGATGCGACTAAAATGAAGGTCTAAAATTTGAGCTAGACTATTAATGAGTAGCGTCTTGGCTAGTCCGGGCACCCCCACAAGTAAACAGTGCCCTTGCGAAAAAAGCGCAATCAACAATTCATTGATTACTGCTTGTTGGCCAACGATTCGTTTCTTCAATTCATTCAAAATTGATTCTCGCGCATTTTTCAGAAATTCTGCGGCTTCTATATCTGCGTCTAGCACTTCAACGGAATTGGTGTTGTTCAACTGTTTGTTCTCCATTACAGGGCAACCACAAGTTACTTTGAATCCTGACTGCGTCGGGGAATTACCCTTATAGTTTACCTATAAGCAATAGAAAAGGGCAACCGCCAGGGTTGCCCCTACATTTTACCATAAGCGTGGCCTATTTTGCCAACTACCCAACCCTAAAAGGCTTATAGGGGATTTTACGGGTTTCTCGCTTCTTTCCCTTTTGGTTTTTTCGGGGCTGTTTACTACCAGCGCACCTCCACGAAGGGCAATAGCTGCCTTTTTTGCAATTCCTTCAAACGGACAGGTAATTGCGATTAAGCAACGGAGTCTCTGAGCCCTTTTCCAGCTTTAAAGGCAGGAACCTTCTTTTCTGGGATTTGGATTGTGTCTCCCGATTGGGGATTTCGACCTTCACGGGGGGCTCTCGTCCTGACTTCAAAGGTGCCAAATCCGATTAGCCTAACAGACTTGCCCTCGGCTAAAGAACCTTTGATACAGTCAATAACAGCGTCAACGGCTTTATTTGCACCTGCTTTACCTAAACCGGTCGCTTTAGCAACGGCGTCGACAACATCCTGTTTAGTAACGTCAGCCATATTATCCTCCTAAATTAATGATAAAACTTAAAAATTGTACTAAAAAACTGAGCCAATTATACTACACATACATTAGCATGTCAAGCGAAAAAAGACAGTGGCAATGCGGGTTTCAGCGTTTTTTTTTGCAATTTTCTTGTATGCTATTGGGTTCGACAACCCAATATCTTGTAGTATATTCTACCTAACAAACGAGGAGCTTCTTCGTTCCGTTTCGTTAAATTTAAATAGCGTAAAAAGTACATATTTTATAGCCAACGCGGATTTCTCTAATATAACCTAAGTTGCTAGTTGATAAACCAAGCGTCAGAAACCAATGCAAGAGTCGAGAATTGGAATTCTCTCCTACAAAAAACGCACACGGTTTCTAGTGGAGCCTGGTTTTCTAACCTGTCAAGCGATTTCCGAATCGCGACTTTATAATATCTTTCGCTCCAGAGGAGCAATATGTCTATAGAACGGTGATAGGGGTAATCCTTACGCTCCAGTTGTTTGCATCCCGATCTTATCAGAGAGGCACACAATATGTATAGCAAGATCAAATCACCACACCCCAAAGCCCCAAATACCCGGTGAGTGGGTCGTCCGTCAATTCTTGGCTCATTGAGCCTAGCACTTTATACAACGTTCTAGGTATTTTCGACATGTATGTAGTATTATCAGGCAACTAGGTTCTGTTGACATTTGACAAACTGAATCCATCTGGATTTACTTGAGACGATTTTAAGTTTCAGTATTCTGACGATCTGTATCTTGGGTTTACCCCCTCTACCTCCTACCTGCGGGCGATCACAGGGGGGCAAACCTCTGCATACGATCGGAGATGATTTTCGCAATCTAAGTGCGTCCGTCCTACACAATATTTACATGCGATTGCCCTAGGGGTTATTTTAGCATTTTTTTGTCTTCAGAATTGAAACACGATGCTTGACTGCCAACACAACATTGAACCATTATATTCAGTGCCCGGGGGTTGAACAAGTGTTTGAGTATAGTTAGGAGCGTATCGAGGGGCGACCGGTCAAGTGAAGCAAAACACCCAATACGGCATGACGAGTCTAATACCGACCGAGGCATCGGCAGCGGCCTTGCTTTCCTTGCAACGGGGACATTGGACCATTGAGAATCAGTCACACTGGGTGCGGGATAGGGTTTTGGGGGAAGATACATCCCAAATGCGGTGTAATTTCACAGGTGATGAGTGCTTTACGGAATACGGCACTGGGGGTATTCCGCTTTGCTGGCTATCACAGTATATCCCAAGCCATGCGGTATGTCGCCGCACCTCCACTACACGCCTGTAACTTAATCAACCGAAAATACGAAAACTAAATGACCCTAAAAGTGAAGAGGGAGTTTAATCAAATCCGATAGAAACCAAAAAATAGGACTTGACCAAACAAATTCTTTGTAGTAGAATGCAGATAACGCGAATCTGAGACAGGAGCACCGATTCGGCTAAAAGGCGATGAGGTCCGTAGCTCGCTGATTCGTGCGGTTTTAGAATTGCAAAGGCATTTACAAATCAAACCATCCACAATCGAAAGGAAGAACGATGGCGCCAGAACAACAAGGAAGAAGAGATCTGGTCGAATATCCGCTAGAAGACAATGTTCGACTGGAAGTCTACTGGCGGGATGACCGCGCAGGGTATGGTCCTGCAGCATCTGTCTTCGCCTATGACCAAGAAATCTTGCGTCTTGACTGCTTTGGCGAGGCAAAAAAACAAGGCGGAAAGGGACACTGCCACATCAATCTGAAACAGAACAGAGCCCGACAGTGGATGTACCCCGCCGGACCCGTCAGTGCCCATGTCGAGCAAGCGATGCACGATCTCAAGTACAACCTCGGTTTCTGTCTTGCGACAAACACCGATGAACGGATCCAACAGACAACGGTCGATCCCGAAAAACTGGGACAGGTCGCCCAGCAGGCTGAAGCAAAGATGCTTGCATTTATGCATCAGCTTGGTCTCGAATAAACCACAAAATTCACCATGGAAGGGGCTGTCACCTTCGTGTGCGGTCCCTTCTTACGATCCTTGATTGCTAACGCACCAATGCGAAATCACAACTTCGTATCAGCTGCCCTCCATCAGAATGAGAGATCTTCATTCAGAAATTGTACCACCCGAGTCCTTGTGGGTCCCCTCCCCGAAAAGGTTTCAAACCCTCGGATAAACCGATGAATTCCATTTATAATGCTTCTCCGATTGCGTTGAAACGGCTATTCATTTCCCTGTTTTGCATCACCATGCTTTGTTCCCCCTGCCTTTGGGCTGCCCCCTATTGCCGGGATAGCAGCTTGGTAGACATACCGACGGGAAAGGTCATTGAACATGGGATATTTAACCTTGGAACCTATTTCAGCTTCCGCAACGCAGGCGAGTTGCCACGCGATGAAGCTGCCCTCCAACTTGATTTTGGGCTTTTTGATCGCATCGAGATCGGTCTGACAAGTGTGCGGCACAATCAACAGAGTTTTTTATTGGGAAATCTCAAAGCACTCCTTCTCCGCGAAGCTGGAGCTGTTCCCAACATCGCGGTTGGGCTAGAAAATATTGGCGACAATATTGGGAGCGGACTGAACGATAACAAGCGATATGAACGCAAATCGGCGTTTCTTGTGGTTAGCAAGCAGTTCACTCTACCACGTATCCATCATATCACCGGACACATAGGTATCGGGAATCACCGTTTTGTGGAAGATATCGGTATGAGCACGGTACTGCGCGGCGTATTCTTCGGTATCAGTAAGGATTTCCACCCCTCCTTTGCAAGGGGCAGTCTGGCTTTCAGCGTTGAAACTGATGGCAGGGGGGTTAATACGGGACTCCGCCATACCGCAGATAGTGGCTTGCAGGTTTATGCGGCTGTGGAGGCGTTGAATGCACCGGCGACCGACGGTAAGGAGATTCGGTATTTGGCTGGCGTTGCGTGGACGAACCACGCATTGATGAAACGGATCGAGGCAGCCAACCGATTGGCAAAACAAGCAGGGCGGCTTGCAAGTCAAGCGAAGAAGACCACCAAAGAAAACAATAAATAACACCAACGAGTATAAAAAGGAAGGGTGAGTTATGCTGACGAATTACATCCAAGCAGCTATGCGTAAGGCGCACGATGAAATATTACCGGATGGGGAAGGCTACTTTGGCAGTATTACTGACCTTCAGGGAGTTTGGGCAAATGCAGATACGCTGGAGGCTTGTAGAAAGGAATTACGAGAAGCCCTAGAAGAATGGATTTTAATAGGCTTGAAGATGGGACACCCCATCCCACAGATGATGGTATTGAACTGAATGTCAAAGAGGACGCCGCCTAAACTCAGCTTGTGTCGAACCGCCTCGCGATAGATTGTCAAAAAGCTCGACAATTCGGAAACCTTGACTCTCCATGTCCGGCATATCCAGAAGATCCACCAATTCTTTACCGGTTCTTGTCAGTGAACAGTTCTTGTGCAGCACCGTGAATGCTTTTAACATATCAGAGCAATAGTGGGTTGACAATAAATTTAGTGGTTATTGTTAGAAGCAAGGCTTCTACACCCAAAAGAGCACCGAAAAGAAATCATGTACCGAAAATATCAGATGGCACGGATCCTTGAAGTTGCCTCCCTAATCCACAACCAACCCCGTCGGTGGACACGGCCTCGGTTGGCAGTACGTCTTGGGGTCAACAGAGCAACCATCCAGCGCGATATTAACCTGCTGTGTGAAATGGGCATCGAGATTATTCCACGCGGAAAACAGGGATATGAAATGGTCTCCGACTTTTTCCTCCCTGCCCTCAACCTTAACTTTGACGAGGCACTCGCGCTCATTACAGCAGCCCGTTTTTATCAGGCAGCGGAAGGGGAGCAGGCGATAGAGGGCCTCAATAGTGCCATCCATAAGATTACCTCCGATTTACCGAAGCAAACAAACCAAACCCTAGATCAGATTGCCCCCCAAATTGAAGTCCCACATCAACAGGTCAGCCAAATCGATGAAACACAACTGCATAAAGAGAAGCTATACGAAGCGATTCGGGAACGGCGCAAGGTCAACATGGCGTATAATTCTTTCAGCAGTGGGAAGCGCGAGCAGCATCGACTCTCACCGTATGCAATCCTGTTTCGCAAACATGCTTGGTATGTGATTGGACATGCTGAACAGTTGAATCAGATTCTGACCTTCCGTATCAGCCGCATCCACTCTCTCTTTATCAGCCATCTTCCCTACACAATCCCCGTAGATTTCTCTGTACAAAAGTACATGGAGAAGAGTTGGGATTTTAGGCTTGGGCTGGAAACGCACGTCGCCATTGAGTTCGCGCCACGTATCGCGCCTCTCATCCGAGAGGTGAGCTGGCATTCGACACAGCAGATACACGAAAACGCTGATGGAGGTCTTCGTTTTGAAGCCACAGTCGCGGGCTGGCTGGAAGTCGGCTGGTGGGTTTTGGGTTGGGGAGATGAGGCAGAGGTGATCGAACCCAAGGAATTACGGGAATGGGTCGTGGAGACAGCGGAGAAGATGGTAGAGGTGTATCGAAAGAATTAAGAATGAAAGGAGGGAGAGAAGATCAAAGATTGGAAGATGGGATTCATAAAGTACGCTTGATCGCATAATTCGCTGGCGGTTGGGAATTGGAAAGAAAGAAAGGCGGGACGGATGCGGTTTTTTTTTCTACAGCTCCGAGGGATACTGATGGTAAGCTGGAGTGAAAAAGTGCATTCCAGCACCAGGGCAAAATGCCTGATTCTTCTCTTGACCAAGAAGGACAGATTGTGTTATCATGATGAAAAGACTCTCGATGAAGAGCGAGATTGAAAGATGTTGGTATTATGTTTTATGCAATGTTTCTAAAAGAATCTCAATTTTGAGTTAGTTGGCAATAGAGGCTCACCGGCTCAGTTAATGCAGGAGCCTTTATTTTTTCGTTGCATTTTATCCAATGTTATGTTAGTATTCTGTATACAATTTATATTGATGAATTTGCACATAACTGCACATGAAAAACCATCAGTATTTCGTCCCAATTCTTGAAAAGACGAATCTCATAAAAAAAGCGGGGCTTACATCTACCGCCAAGGGCAGGTTCGGTCCTGCACGCCGTTATTATAGCATTCAACTCAAGATAGGTCAGATCTTTCCAAAAAATTTTAACAAAAATGAGATTCGACGGAATTTTTTTTCGATCAGGCGCAGGTTTGTGTGATTGGTTGTATGTTATCATGTTCTCGGTTACTGGAAAATCTGATGAAATGGAGGCTTGGGATGATCAAAGTTAGCGTCAAACCCGTTTACTCTCGAAAGGCAGAAGCTACGCCTATTGAAAATAGCCCTGAAGGTCTTGAACTTCGACAACACCAGATTGAGACTTACGAGGCTATCAATGATCCTGGTGTTGATGTTGTTTTTAACGTCGCAATGACCGGCGACGGAAAAAGTTTAGCCGCATATCTCCCCGCGTTGACCGAGGACAGGCCAATTCTAGCCATGTATCCAACTAACGAATTGATTAAAGATCAAGAACGGCAAGTGCAGGGATACTGCCAGCAGTTTGAGCAAGATATTGCCCGTGATAAGATGTTTGGGGAGCGGTTGTATGAACTTCGTGAAGAATTGAAGGATTTACGCGGGCAAAAAGCCTCGATTGAACTTTTGGCTCAAGAGAATCCAATTCTACTTACAAATCCTGATATTTTTAATCTGATCGCCAATTTTCACTACCTGAACCCTGAATATGAAAACCCAGATCAGTTGGTACAGTATATTATCGATTCTTATGATCTTTTCGTCTTTGACGAATTTCATATTTACGATGTGTCACAAGTCATCTCTGTTCTGACAACAATGCTGTATTTCATCGAGCAAAGGCGTGGTAAATCTGATCAGAAAAAGTTCGTCTTTCTCTCTGCTACACCCAACCCACTCCTACTGGATTGTTTGGAAAAGGCGAACCTCCGGTGTAAAACCATCGAAGGGTGTTATCAATCCGGCGAACAGGATTCAGTAAATTGGGACAGAATCTGCGCGCCATTCGATTTGAATTTCCACGCGACAGGTCGCCGTACCGAGGAATGGGTTGAAAGCCATTATCAACAAATCGCCGAATGGTTTGCTGAGAATCCGAGCTCACGCGGGGCTATTATCGTTAACTCGGTTGCAGCGGCGAAAAGGATTTCCTCGTTTCTCAAAGAGCGAAACGTGGCAGGAGATTTCCCTCTGAATGTTGGCGAAAGTACTGGACTCAGCGGGCAGGAAGAACGACGCTTTGCTCTTTACGAAAGTGACCTACTCATCGGGACCTCAACGGTGGATGTCGGCGTTGACTTCAAAATCAACTTCCTTGTCTTTGAGGCAATAGATGCAGGTTCGTGGATTCAGAGGCTTGGACGACTTGGGCGGCATTCAGAATATGAAAAACCTGATGGAACAGTTATGAAGTTTAATCGTTTCGTTGCTCACTCGCTTCTGCCCAAATACGTTTACGAACGGGTTGAACAAATCGTCACCCCGGATTCGGAAATGGACAAGGCGACTCTAACTGACCTCATGCGAAGTGAGGATGAAGATAAACGAATTTTCTCGCCCATCAACGATTTTCGCAGCTATCGAAAGTGCTGGGGTTGGCTACACGCATCACATATTATCAACACTTTGGGACATCCACGATTGCGTGAAAACTATGCACCACAGCGAGAAATACTTACAAAGGTCTATTCCGACATTTTCGAGACCGATATTGAAACGCGATCGACGAAATGGTATTTCGCTGTCAAAAAGCGACAGCCGGAAATCATTGATTCTGGTGTCATTCAATTTCGTGGAGAACCCCCTTTTACCTGCGGTATCATCGACGAAACCGACGGTGAAATCAAAGATTACAATCTGTTGTGGGTGTTACAGAATGCAGAAGTTGAATACATGGAAAAGGCAAATTTTATGCGCGAATGCCAATCGCGAGACATCCCGTCCCGTAAGTTTCGGTACGTTGATGTCTATTTGCGGTTACGCGAATATCGCTCAGAACAAGAGCGTTTTCGCCTGACTCAAAGCCGTAAGATTGGAGAGCAGTTTACTGATGATAATTATCGTCAATTGCATACACTCAAGGGGTTTCAAATTGATGGCGATTTTCCAGCAGTTAACAGAGTCAATCGTCGGTTGCGCGTAAAACCGCTTCTGTGCCTTATTCATAAAGCGCCGGTGGGTGATTTACGGCGGATATTACGCCTACCGATGATGTTTTCCATATTTTCACTGCTTGATCCGGATGGAAATGAATTCAGCGTTGTATTTTCAAAGGACGCGCTCTTGTTATACTCTCAACCCTACATTTGGGCAAAGGAGGAGAATTCTAATGGTTGAACAACTTGAACTTGATTTCATGGGGATTTCAGAGAGTTTCCAAGAAACACAAGAAATCCACGCACAAATCGCATTGCTGAAAAACGCCGTTGGCCCAAACAATTTCGTCTTGAGAGATTACGTTGAAATGGTCGTGCCGCAAATGCTGGAAGAGTATACGCTCCGGCCGGCAAAAGGAAGCACAGGTTGGGCATATAAGCATGATCAAAGTATGCTCACACATATTCTGAACGGCATCTTCCCAACGCTTAGGATTGTACAAAGGGCCGGGCAACCGTTAAATGAATTAGAAAAACAGATCTATCTGATCGCTTATTCGCTTCATGACATCGATAAGCTTGAGGGCATCCGTGATTTGAGTGTCTCCGACGCAGAGAAGTCCGAACGGTTTTATTCCTACGTTGACGAATGGATCTCGAAACTCCATTTTGATAGATTCTGTCCAGATTACGCAGATTATCGCGGGGATATTGGATATCTCATTCTCAACACGCACAAAAGATACGGTGCAAATCTCAATTTACGAAGTTACGATTTGCGTTTGCCAAAGCGGCGACGTCAGTATTTGTGCAAGATGTGTACGGCATCAGATCTCATCGCTTATTTCCTGAAAAATCCGAGTGGATTTCGAGAGCAGGCGAATGTCCGTGAATCTCTTGTTATACTCAGCGGTGGAAAACTTGAATTTGCCTATCACAAACTCGCCGAGAATCGCGGTATGATTACAAACGTCATTAACAACACTCTACTCAGAATCTTGCGTGACCAACTGGGATGGGAGCCATTCCTATTTTTTCCAACAGGCGTCACATATTTGCGAGAACAATCGAGCACAGAGGTTGCCTTGCCGACGCAGGATGAAATTGCCGAGAATATTGAAAAGCAGCTCATCGCATCCTGTGCCGGTCGGTTAGAAGAAAATCTCAACGGATTTACTCGAGATGGAAAGGGATTCAAGTTTCCCGATTACTATTACGATTTCTTCCAAATTCCACAATTGTTAAAACTCATCAGGGTCGGCTGCTTCAGGATACTCCATGAGAACAAGTCCCCCTCTGCTGGAAAGCGCCTACAGAAGATGCTTCAACTTCAGGAAAGGACTGATATTTCCCCCGATGTCAATCTCCATTTTGAAGAGGATATGCGGGTTGACCAACTTGCGGAGTATCTCAATGAAATTGAGAAACATGTTGGTATAATAACGAGTCGTGAGGTGGTGTCTTCTGAGATAGTTAAAATCTTGGATATGCAAGAATATCAGACCGACTTTGAAGCAATTCCACGCGATAATCGGGCAGGCGGAGTACCGCTACATTGGTATTTCCTCGCAGGCAAATATCTGGTGAAAAATCGTGGGCTTGACCCAAATCAGATGGAGGATTTGTTTGCAGACATTGCAAATCAGGTTGTGGTGACATTTGAGGAAGAAATTGAACGTCACGAGATAGAGAAAGAAGGGTTTAGGGTACTCCGCGAATATGTTCAACAAATCGTTGATATCAACGGACACGGTGAGATTGAACGCAACTTTGAAGCGGAATTGGACAAATACACCAACACAAAAAAGAAAGGACGTGGATCAAACGCAGGTTGTTCGCTCTGTTCGTCAACGTTCGAGACTAGCCGGCAAAAAAAAACGTCGGTCATCTTTACCAACCAAGTCTACAGCAACAAGAACTTGCTCAATTCCTCACTGCTCGTTCGCGGCATCTGTGAATTGTGCGAGATCGAAATGATGCTACGTCAAATTATGATACGGTCTAAACTGAATCTGGTTGGCAAAGGATACGACGACGTGAAAATTAAGTGGCTTTATCTTTATCCAAGTTACTTCTTTACAACGGAAACAGCGGAGTTTGCCGGTGCTATGTATCATCGCTTGAAAAATCTCAATTTCTTTGATGTCCGCAAAGCCCTACATAAAGGAATGACAGTGAACGATTTCATCAACTTAGATAAAATGGCTATTGACACCGCAATCCCGAGCCCTGATGATGATTATCTGCTCAAGATGGAGTTCGACGCTAATGACCTTGCAACCTTCTACTTCTGTGGAATCCCGACGCCTGGCAAAAACCCCACTGATACCGAATCATGGGCGGTGCCGACTTTTCTCGGTCTGCTTATGCCGTTAGTGTTCAATACGAAGGTCGTTGTGACGGAGTCGCAGATTCCGCTTTATCATAGTAGCGAGGAGTGGAAGGAAACAGTGGTTCTCAACGCGCCACATTCCTTTGTACGCCATATTCTTGGGGAGGATAAACTTCGCATTGATGAAATTGAGCCCGCATTGCGAAAGGTTGCGGCGAGTTATGACATTAATATTGACGTTTTCCAAAAAGACGGGAAGCCGCAGTGGCAACACTTGAATGAAATCGTCCGTAATATTGATACCGATCCGCTGTATGTATTTCACTACATGGAGGCGTTTAGGCGCAAAAACAAGTGGGACAATTTCCCGAAACCACGTGACGGAGAACCATCAATTCCAGAGCGATATATTCAAAACTACCAACACGTTGGAGGTGACAAAATGAGTTTCATTGAGGGGGTTAGTAAGCGATGCTTCAAGTTCTACAGTACGTATAATCACAGGACTAGCAGGCATAATTTCACACCTAACAGTGTCTTGAAGGTGATTACGAGGGTTGAAGATGTAATTATCAACAGTGAGCCGAAAATCTGTCCAACTGATCTGAAGTACCAAATGATTGGAGAAGTGAATAACTTGATGCGACTGATTCGGTCAGGTAGTGCCCAAGGAGGCTATCGACTTGACCGGGCTGAGGAAGCATCCGCAATTCACGATTTCGTCGAGTATTTCTACGATGAGATTTTCATGGTGTCTTACGAGGGCGAGCGTGCTTTGCTTCGTCAGGCACGCAACCGCTTTAATGCGGGTGTCAACGCATGGTATCAGGTGAATTGGCGTCAATTCCAAATGAAAAAGGCAAAGGAGGACAACAATGCCGATAATTGAAATCCCGAAAGATCTCGTTCCCGAAAATAGTTTTTTGAATCAAATTCCGAAAGCTCCGACAGGGCATTATGCCCATCTGATTATGATTCGTGAAACGGAGTCATTTTCCGTCTTTCAAACAGATGGTACGCTCAACCTTGCTAAGGTCAATGGAGGTTTGCAAAATGGTAAGCCGCTCATCCGCCTTGCAATGTTCAAGCGAAAACAGAGTTCGCCAGAACGACTTACCGGACGTGAATTGCTGAGAAGCATAGGTATTACACAGAATGAAGATACTGAGAAAGATAATTACTGTGATTATAATGAGAAGTTCTGCACAACCTGCCCCGACTGCATTTACTACGGTTTTGCGATTGGCGAATCCGGTTCCGAAAAATCAAAGGTGTATGTTGATACCGCCTATTCAATTACGGGTTATGATAAATCGCATCAGCAGTTTACGTTTAATGCGCTCTATGAAAAAGGGACAATGACTCAGGAGGGCACACAACAATCTGGTTTCGGAGAGCAAGACCATATCGTACCACAAGTTTTCTTTCCCTCTGTCATTACCATTAAGGATGTAACGGTCAACAGTTTCGCCTACGTTTTGAACAATGTGCTGCGAACGAAACGTTACGGCGCGCAGACGACGCGAACCGGCCGACTTGCCAATCATATCGTCGGAGCGGTATTTGCTGATGGTGAGATCTTTTCAAATCTTAAACTCACGCAAGCAATCCACGATGCGTTGGGCAACGCCAAGGACGATGCGCTGCTGAATCCTGCGAAAGTTTTTCAAAGGGCTCAATCAACTATATCCGAGCTCTTGAAGGATGACAGTGTGAACTACCATTTACTTGAGGGAGACAACCTGCGAAAGTTACTTGGTATCGTTAAGGCGGCAATGACGGATGAAGAAAAACTTCATCAATTCTTGCAGGAGGCAAACGCCGAGACGCAGGAATACTCCAAACGAGTGATTCAAAAGGCATCAAACTAAAAGAAAAAGTAGGAGGGACCGGTGCAAGTTACGAGATGTCGTCTTATCCTGCACGATTCGCTCTACTACGCGACTCGTGAGATGGGGCGCCTGTACGAGACGGAAAAGGTCATCCACAATTGGGCGTTGACGTATGCGCTCGGCTTGAGCCAAAAGCCGTATAGGTCACTTGACAGCATTCCAACTTATCAGGAGGATCTTACACCAATCAATGCGGCAGGTGTTTATATAACACCCGCCAAACCAATTCATTACGATTATGTAATCAGCACTTTCAAATTCGCAGACAATCGACATCGTCCATTTTCAACCGTCGGAAATAAGCGAAAAAGGGAGTTAGGGATCACGGTGACGAACAAACCATCTTTCGGCAAGGCGAAGGAACTTGCGCCGGAGAGCGAGTTTGAGTTTTTCATCGTCGGTGAATTGCCCGAACGGGTGCCGGGGTGGATTCGATTAGGATTATGGATGAGCAAGGCAAAAATCGAAATCAAAGATTGTCAAGAATTAACCATTCAACGAGGTAAATTTACATGTTCTCACTTATTGAATCCGCTAGATCTTTCGATTCGACCACAACTCTATGATCTCATTTCAATGCCGCCGGTTAGTCTACTTCAAAATGTGACTTTGACAGGTGAGTATGTCGCGTTTCAGAGCGAGCAAGAGACCGTTTGTTTGCCAGCCACAATGAGATACTTTGCGAACTCAACTGATTAGAAAGGCTTACCATGCCCATCAGCACCGTCATTTACCTCATTCCCCCCGAAGATGCCATCCTACGTCCGACGATGGGCCACCACGCCCACGCCGCGCTCCTGTCACTGTTGCGAATTGGCAACCCAGAAAAAGCGGAGGAAGTCCACGCGACCTCAGGGCAGAAACCGTTCACCGTTTCGCCACTGATTAGCAAAGGGGAGCGACGTGGTAATTTCCTGCGAATCCGCGCTGGGACAGAATGCTGGCTTCGCTTCACATTCCTTGACGATGCACTTTTCGCCCACTTCGGCAACGCCTTCTTTACGCAGCAACTGCCATCCATTCGCCTCGGGAGGGCAACCTTCCAACTCAGTCGCTTGGTTGCATCTAGGACAGAAACGAACGCTTGGAGCGGAAATACTACCTACGAGGATCTGATTGAATCTACGAGGACAGCCCCTCGGCTGCAGGTACGATTCCATTCGCCGACTGCCTTTAGGGAACTGTCGCCGCGTGGGCAAAAAACGCGCAATCAATCGCATATAAGCCTCGTGCGCTGCTATCAAAGTTGGGTCAACAAATGGAATATCTTCGCCCCGATGCAGATTGATAAGCAGCCCCTTCTCGATTTCGTGGCACGTTACGCCGGGCTGACCGCAGTAGAGAGCAAAAGCCGGATGCTCGATTTCGGCAAACATAAGGCGATCGGATTTGTTGGACGTTGTGCATACCAATTTTTCATGGAGCGTCAACCCAATGGTAAGGGGGATACTGAGATGTTACGTTTGGCAAATTTGCTCGCCGACTTCGCGTTCTATTGCGGCACCGGCTACAAAACGACGATGGGGATGGGACAGACACGACGACAAGAATCTCGCTTACAGGATTGACATCAAATCGATATTAAGTGCCTCAGCAATTGCTTTCAACGTTTTGATGGAACCGGACTTTCGTCCTGTCTCAATCTCTGCTAGATATCCACGTTGAATGCTGATTTTATCTGCAAGTTGTTTCTGTGTGATTCCCCGGTACTCTCGGTAGACCTTGATTGGATTCTCCTCATTGAGAATCAACCGATTAATTACCTCGTCGGGGAAGGTTTCCTCGTCAACGGATTTCGATCCACGAAAATCATGGGCGTCTCTTAACATCTCCAGATCGGCGAGGAGTTGATTATACTGTTCCATCGGGACAAGAACAAATTTTTGGCTGTTTCTTTCAACTGTTTCAAAGTTCATCTATACACACTGCCTCTCGGTCCAATTTTTATGATTTCAATGGCGAGAGTGTCATCATGGATTTCATACAGCACTCGCCAGTCACCTACTCTGAGCCGGTATCCCGGCTGACCTGTAAGTTGTGTTATATTATTGTTGGGCGCATGGGGATTCTCAGCAAGTTGGTTAATCTTGCGAACAATAGTTTTCGCTACATTACTGGGCAGCCGCTGGAGTACCTTAACCGCGCTTGATCGATATCGAATCTGATACATGACTCTTCTTATTATAGCTGACAACAACTTAAAAATCAAGGCATTTCCATTACGCACCGGTTCGATGAATCTGGAGTATTAAACCATGTCCGAAACCTACATACCACTTTCGCAGATAAACACCTACGTTTTCTGTCCACGCCGATTTTACTACGAATCCGTTGAGGGGCATCAGATAATTAACGAGCATGTTGAAGAAGGGAAGATAAAACATGCCCGTGTCGATATAGCGATGAAAGACCGCAACGAACGCGGAACGAAGGTCTCTCGTCGGCAATATCTCGCTTCTGACGCTCTTGGTGTCGCCGGTTATCTCGATCTGATTGAAGAGAAGGACGGTGTGCCGTATCCGGTCGAATACAAGAAAGCCGGCACCGGCAACTGGCTCAACGATCAAGTCCAACTCTGTCTGCAAGGAATGCTGATCGAAGAGAGTACTGGTGCTATGGTCCCACATGGTTATATCTACTACATCGGTTCCAAACGCCGCCGCAAGGTTGTCTTTAACGCCGAATTGCGGCAGATCAGTCGCGCCTTTGTCTCGGACGCTGAATCGTTGTTGCAGACCAGAAAGATCCCTGAACCTGTCCACGACAACCGCTGCAACGGGTGTAGCGTCCGGGGTATCTGCTTGCCAGACGAGGTTGCCTATCTTAATAAACTGGACGACCGGCCCAAACGAATTAAGCCCACTCTCGGCATTGACAACGTGTTGTATGTTGATGAGTCGGGCTGCCTCCTCAAAAAGACTGGGGAACGTCTACTCGTGGTCAAAGAGGGAGCAACCATCCGTGACATCCCGCTCATTCACCTTGGGCAAGTTGTGCTTTGCGGAAACATCAGCGTGACAACCCCAGTGATGCAGACCTTACTCAACGAAGGGATTCCCGTTGTTTACCTGTCCGCATACGGACGTTATCAGGGGACACTGATGCCCCAAATATCCCGGAACTCACTCCTGCGTGTCGCCCAACATCGGGTCGCAGACGCCCCAGACAAGTGCCTCGCGCTTGCGAAGGCGTTCGTGCATGGTAAAATTAGTAACATGCGGTTGATGCTCCAACGTCGGAAATGGCGAGGTAAGACCGAAACAGACGCTGAAGAAGCCACTATCGAATCAAGTATCGCGGGGATGCAGAAAATGCGAGGGCACCTCCCTAAAGCAGAGAATCTGTCTGAATTGCTTGGGTTTGAGGGAAACGCATCGGCGGCCTATTTTCGATCTTTCTCATCAATGCTGAATGCGGAGATGGGGTTCGGTTTTGAACATCGGACGCGGCGGCCTCCCAAAGATCCAACCAACGCCCTGCTCAGTTTTGCCTACTCCCTGCTGACCGCAGATGTTATCTCCGCAATCCAGATCGTCGGCCTTGATCCCTATGTTGGCTTTTTCCACCAACAGACTTATGGGCGTCCCTGCCTCGCACTGGACCTGATGGAAGAATTTCGCCCGATTATCGCCGATTCGGTTGTGATAACACTCATCAACAATCGGCAAATCACGCCAGACGATTTTACCCAATCCCACGGCGGTTGGTTCCTCAAAGACCCTGCTCGTAAGAAGTTTTACGCCGCCTACGAGAAGCGTAAAAATGAGACGATTACACACCCTGTTTTCAAGTACAAAATTATCTTTCGCCGCGCTTTGGAATTACAGGTACGATTGCTTGCCAAGTGTCTAATAGGAGAGATTGAAACCTATACGCCCCTGACAGTGCGATGAGACCACAGAGGGGGAAGATGGGAATGAGGAGGAAAGGGAGAGAAGGTTTTTTTTGGGGTTACTTTTCAAACAATAAAGGCATGTCCTAGAGGAGATCTGTAATCAATGTTTTACGCAGTTGCCTATGATATTACCAATGACCGGAGGCGAAACGCGGTTGCCAAAATTTTGCTGGATTTCGGCAAACGCATCCAATATAGCCTATTTGAGTGCAATACCGATCGACGTGCCTACCTTCGTTTGCAGTATCGGCTTATGGAAGCCATCAACCTACAGGAGGATTCTGTGACCTTCTACCACTTATGCCGGTCTTGCGAGAAAGGAATTGAACGGATTGGCGTAGAAAAAGAGGTTGACAGAAAATCGTACATTGTGTAATAATCAGGTACACAATCATGAGATTGAAACCTGTGAGGTGCAGAGCTAGCAAAAACCCGCTACCCTGACAGTAATTTCGCAAAGCCAGTTACAGCCACGGATTGACAATGGACAGATTCAGGAAGTGGCGTGTAATAGAACGCCAATACAGTAACGAAAACGGACCTGACAGAAACAACGGGGGCAACCCCTTACCAATACGGATCTGAAATGGTAGGCTCAACCAATGATAAGAATCTCAAGTATGAGATTGAAACATGATAGCCGTTTTCTTGGGGTCGTTTACTTCTGCACAACCAATGATAAGAATCTCAAGTATGAGATTGAAACTTCGAGGGTCTTGCGTTGACTGATACGCTTACGGACTCAACCAATGATAAGAATCTCAAGTATGAGATTGAAACATTTTCTTACGTCCATCCGCGTCAGGAACCACAATCTCAACCAATGATAAGAATCTCAAGTATGAGATTGAAACACCCGTGAGGTAATTTTTGAGTGCGTCTATACCTGCAACCAATGATAAGAATCTCAAGTATGAGATTGAAACATTGGTGTTACTGGTATGCTACGAAAGTATACTCGCGGCAACCAATGATAAGAATCTCAAGTATGAGATTGAAACGCGGTGCAAGTCGACGAGTGAAGGCGTGCCTATCGCAACCAATGATAAGAATCTCAAGTATGAGATTGAAACTATAAACGCCTTTGGCGTCCCACTGAACGAATTGAACAACCAATGATAAGAATCTCAAGTATGAGATTGAAACAAATCTCTACGAAAAGGGACGGTCGAAACCGTCCCTCAACCAATGATAAGAATCTCAAGTATGAGATTGAAACGGAAAACGGCTTTTACTGCCGCCGTCGCCGAGTTTGCAACCAATGATAAGAATCTCAAGTATGAGATTGAAACCTTTGATTGAGTTTTGGATACCTCGTGCATTCTCTCTCACAACCAATGATAAGAATCTCAAGTATGAGATTGAAACTCTTTTACGAGATGGCATACGGGATGCACTCTGATCAGCAACCAATGATAAGAATCTCAAGTATGAGATTGAAACGCTAATCCGTGTGTCGGCTGCGCCGACGGAGGCAAGCAACCAATGATAAGAATCTCAAGTATGAGATTGAAACATAAATAGCCGTCGCCCCCAAGGTCGGGGACGTCCCCGAATTGGCAACCAATGATAAGAATCTCAAGTATGAGATTGAAACTTATAACATATGACGTTACACAAGTCAAGTAAAAATGCCAACCAATGATAAGAATCTCAAGTATGAGATTGAAACAGCAGATGGATAGACGACACGATGCCGATGGCATATCAACCAATGATAAGAATCTCAAGTATGAGATTGAAACCGACCCACGCCTGCCCCCGACGGTCGTGAAGCGACACAACCAATGATAAGAATCTCAAGTATGAGATTGAAACTTGAACCGGTACTGTTCTTTCCATTTGCTGCGGTTCACAACCAATGATAAGAATCTCAAGTATGAGATTGAAACTTTCAGAAGCCTCGCTCGCATATCTTCGTAGACCATCAACCAATGATAAGAATCTCAAGTATGAGATTGAAACTCTCTTGTAACTGTGCATTTAAGACCTCGTCGGCGGACAACCAATGATAAGAATCTCAAGTATGAGATTGAAACTTATAACATATGACGTTACACAAGTCAAGTAAAAATGCCAACCAATGATAAGAATCTCAAGTATGAGATTGAAACTTCAGTGCTACCTCGTGTGAGTCAATCACCAGAGGGCCAACCAATGATAAGAATCTCAAGTATGAGATTGAAACAACAACGTCAAGCATCAAACCGAAAAAGCGTATCTACAACCAATGATAAGAATCTCAAGTATGAGATTGAAACTGGAGAATATCACCTTTTTCTGATACATTTGCTAAGGCAACCAATGATAAGAATCTCAAGTATGAGATTGAAACAAGATTGATTTTGACTCCACATCCGCCGTCGCTTCATCAACCAATGATAAGAATCTCAAGTATGAGATTGAAACGACAAGTGTAGACGAAACGTAGACATAAATGTCTACGCAACCAATGATAAGAATCTCAAGTATGAGATTGAAACTTACGTATATCTCGTCCCTACTAGTCTTCATTCTTACAACCAATGATAAGAATCTCAAGTATGAGATTGAAACAACGGTCATGCGTTTCGTGTATTACGCAAGAGTTACCAACCAATGATAAGAATCTCAAGTATGAGATTGAAACTATACTTCAGCGACGAGGTCAAAGCTGAAGCCAAGGCTCAACCAATGATAAGAATCTCAAGTATGAGATTGAAACTGGTCTGAGAGCATATGTTTGAATGAGAGACTTGACTCAACCAATGATAAGAATCTCAAGTATGAGATTGAAACTTTAGTCATTTGTTTTCGATTTTGAACGCAGAGTTTAAGGACAACCAATGATAAGAATCTCAAGTATGAGATTGAAACTATCGTGCATTGCAATTACCGTTATGACGCCTGAATCAACCAATGATAAGAATCTCAAGTATGAGATTGAAACACTACAGGATGAGGGCATATTCGTGAATGCAACGGCGCTCAACCAATGATAAGAATCTCAAGTATGAGATTGAAACTTCAAGCGCATGGTGCATTAAATCAACGCCGTCCATCACAACCAATGATAAGAATCTCAAGTATGAGATTGAAACATACCGAGGGTGGTCATCGCAGTCAACGCGGGAGCGTCCAACCAATGATAAGAATCTCAAGTATGAGATTGAAACATTTGTCAAGGGGTGATGGTTAGCCCCCGTTCCTGTGCAACCAATGATAAGAATCTCAAGTATGAGATTGAAACTAATTTCCACATGTCGCCGTCGCCCCAGTTGGCAGTCAACCAATGATAAGAATCTCAAGTATGAGATTGAAACTCTTCGATAAAAGTACGGGACACGGGTTCGATCTGGCAACCAATGATAAGAATCTCAAGTATGAGATTGAAACATGCACGACCGCGCCTGCGGTGGCGGTGTTCATGCGATCAACCAATGATAAGAATCTCAAGTATGAGATTGAAACCTACCGGGGGGCGGATGCGATTGCCCCGACGCTCGGCAACCAATGATAAGAATCTCAAGTATGAGATTGAAACGACGGATGGGGTTGATTCGTGTTACAATTCATAATGACAACCAATGATAAGAATCTCAAGTATGAGATTGAAACCATCTACGTCGTAGAGACTATCTAGCGCATACATAACCAACCAATGATAAGAATCTCAAGTATGAGATTGAAACTAATGTTACATTCATCAAATCTCCTTTGATTTGCCTCCGTCCACAACCAATGATAAGAATCTCAAGTATGAGATTGAAACATCCAGCGCCCCCGTCGTGGCGTTTACCGTCATGCGACAACCAATGATAAGAATCTCAAGTATGAGATTGAAACACATTTTCATGTTCATGCCGATGCCAGCTATCGTTGCAACCAATGATAAGAATCTCAAGTATGAGATTGAAACGTTGAAGGCGACAACGAGGCGAAAGATTCGTATATCAACCAATGATAAGAATCTCAAGTATGAGATTGAAACCACACGATTTTAGGCTTCATTGGAGGCTGGCTTTCGTCAACCAACGATAAGAACCTCAAGTATGAGATTGAAACATGTTTGATGCTGATATTGCCACCAACGGTAACAGCCGACAACCAACGATAAGAATCTCAAGTATGAGATTGAAACAAGAATGTAATTATTTGTAATACAATGAACGGTCAACAACACTCTCGACCCCGATATGGCAACAATTTGATATTTTCGCGTGGAAAATGGGTAAAATATTACTTTTCCAATCAATGAGATAGAAACCATAAAAAAAGGGCAAGCACAAGGCTTGCCCCTACGACCTAATCACGATAAGACGCTCAATTCTGAAATGGAAACAACTTTGGCATTTTTCGCGTGGAAAATGTTACCTTTTTCAATTTTCTAATCTGCTTTAGCTCTTCTTCTTATGTTGCAGAGTGCGTAAAACCCTACCAATGTGGTATCCCGCCAAGGAGGAGCTGCTGGTCCGGCGTGCCATTTTCGCGCAGCTTTGTGACACGCGGTCCATCGAAGGGTTCGCGGGACTTCATCCACGCATTCTGGTAACACATCAAGCAAACCCGTCGCCGCTGGTCAGAGCTGTTGGCAACACCACGATGATAAATCCATCCATCAAACATAACAGCCTGCCCCGGTGTGGCAAGAACAAATTTTTCGTCGGGAAAATGTGGATGCCCCTCTGGTGGACGGAAGGGGACCCGTTGGCTGCCGGGAACAATCGCAATAGGCCCATTCTCTGTCGTCAATTCGTCGAGGAAATACCCACAGTTTATTTGACCGGGGATACTGCCGTAAGGCGTATTTTCCGGTGCCATTGGCCAGGGACCATCACGGTGCCAGTTCTGATCCGGCTCACCCGGCTGCGTCACGCGAGCGGTCGCGCTATGGAGTTGGACGCAGTTACCGAGGATAGCCTTCATGCGCGTGAGCACCGGCGGGTTATCCAGGAGAAATGTAAAGCGATCATCTTCCTCCAAGAGTTGGTGGGTGAACTGCTCACCCTTCCTATCAGAGACCTCATCCAACGCCTCGCGCAGCACTTCCACCTGTTCTTGACTGATAGCTTCCTCTACAACAAGATACCCCCATTTCAAAAAAAAAGCGACCTCCTGCACCAATTCAGGGCTAAGCTCAGGATTCAAATGTTGTGGAATAATCGAAAGATCTGCCATAGATTATCTTCCTTTCAGCGGCGACATATTTCAACCTGCAGCCATTTCGATGGATTGCTCAACACCTGATAACCTCCCCCGGACTGTTCCTAACATCATCTCCACATTCTCCGCCATATATCGCGTCAGGAGTTGATTGGCGGTACTTTCATGTCCCTGCTCAATGAGGAATTTCCCCTCTTTGGCTATCTCATAAGCTGTCGTGAACAGCTTGGTCTGGATTTCCTTCCATTTCTCCTGAACAGTTGGGATTTGGGTCGGTTCCTCCAGACGCAGCTTTAGACTCAGTTGGCGGAATAACCACCACGGGCTGTCATCGGAAGGCACGTCATCGCCAATTGCCAAGACCGGCGGCAGCTCCCCTTCAATAAACATCGGCAGAAAAACGCTTAAACAGGGTGAATAGAGGCTGCACCAGTAGACAGGCAAGCGTGAACCGTCGTCGCAGAGGTGTGCGACTAGACTCGCAGCAGTGTTTCCACCCTCACCCTTATCATCGTGATGAACACAGATGGAGGTCCCACCCGAAATCTCCGTTTGAAAAGGTTCATTAGGCTTACTCCCATCGGAGTGGTCGCTCAACAATGCCATCATGGTTTGCACGTCAATGCTGCCGGTGTATCTGCTAAGCACCGCGCACGAACGCCCTAGACGCATGGCCCCACTCCCTACCGAGCGATCCGCCTCGCGGCTGTAGGCTTCGGAAAAATTAAATCGTACCGAAGTATCCGCCCACCAACCTTGTGCAATTGCTCCGTCCACACTGTTGGACGATAGGCAATCCCAGTCCTCCTCAATAGAATAGACGTTGCTGATTCCCACTGCACCCTGAACCTGTTTAACCGCCCATTCGTGCCCTGCAGTCTGGAGGATATACGCCTCCTTCGGATCAGCGATGATATAGCCGTTGTCGTAGGTGCGAACCCCTTGATCGTTGCTGAATTTCCCTTGACCATATTTTGTAATCAACTCTGTCACGACGGTAACCGCTTCGGCGGCAGTTTCCGCGCGTTCCAAACCGAGCCGTATCAGCTCCATGCCAATTAATTTCGGGGAATCAAACTCATATTTGGATGCTAATCCCTCATTTCCAATCACGACCTGATGTTCGTTAAATCCGTGTTCGTATCCCCAACACCAATATGGACGCGAACCGATATGACGATAGGTTGTGGCCACTCCGGGGAGTTCAACAAATTGGCATTTTGTGCCCTCGCCAGTGGGATGGGCCTCTCTTGCGCGTTGCACGAGTGGCTGACATTCGACCGCCGGGCGGTCACTATTTTTAGCAAAGATTGTTTGGTTCCCTTTGGTTGCACTTGGTAGGGCAACCATCGTGTCACAGCTTTTAGGCATTGCAGCCTCCTTTCACGTTATTCAAACTAGATTCTGTTGACATTTATGTGAGTCGTGTCCGTCATTCGTCGATAAATACCTAATCGTAACGGCTTGGTTCCCTCGCCCGGCGGGTTGGTGTTCCGTCTATAAGTTGTTTTTAGTAGATGTCAAGTATGGAAAGTCGACCTACAGGCTATCTAGCAACCTGGCTGATGATAAGGTAAGTTGCCAGTAGTAGGCATACTCTGTATGCCATAACCCCTCCTCCCCCTGCTAAATACCCGGTGGGTTGTCCCCCCTACCCCCCCTCTATCCCCCCGCAAGCAGGGGGATGGCACGACGAAGCGGGTCTACTGCTGTTTCCCACTTCCTTTGGATTGGGTGTTGGGTTGAACGGAAACCGTGAAACCCAACTCCGTTCCGAGAGTCTTTGACCTACGAGCTGTCAAATGCCAACACACCCTAGTAATAGAAGGTATAGGTTGGTCGGTTAATCATAATGCTCAAGATATTCCAAAAACTTCCAATCACGAAATCGCCCAGCACCAGTCCTAAGAAAAACGGGACAGCCCTCCGATAGAGCCGGATGCCTCCATACTTCAGTACCACCCACTTGGCAACAGCAGCGACGATAAACGCCGCCCAAAAGGTGTACATGTGGAAGGAAACACCGTAACCGAGCGGGTGGATGGGCCACCAAAACAGGTGACTGCGTACCACCGCCAGCAAAATGGTAAACAGGAACCCAATGGTTATGGCGATGATGTGCGCGGTATCCGCATCTCGCGGTGCCGTGAGCCAACCGTGTAGAAATCGATACGAGCGTCCCCCAAAACTGTTGATCTGTCCCCCCACCTTGCCGGTATCCACACCCAACTGGAAGAAGACATTCACCAACATTAAAATACATAACGGCATCGCAATGATGATAAGCGTCAGCATCAGACGGGACAACCCTTTGACATCAAGGTTACCCCGTTCTGCCAGTTTGAACGCCTCGAGCTGGTGTGGCATCGGGTGGCTGCGATTGTCTCGATTGAACCAGAAAAATAGGGAAAACCAGGTGAGATTTTGTCCTCCAATTCTTCGTGTGCCAAAAAGGCTGACTAGGCTATGGTGGGGTCCAATGAAAGTTGTATTATGGATAGAAAGCCCTATCTGTGCACGGATGCGCGTGACGGCAATGGCAATGGTCAGGAAATGTGCCACGAAAAACAGGACAGCAATCCAGAGTGCCATCCCGCCCCGCATCGCGAACCAGATGAGGAATACCCCACCGAATAACAGCCCTAAAAACGCTGTCCGATACCGCATCGGTTCGTTCTCGTCTTCGCGCGAACTCCGTCCAGCAGCTTGCAGAAACGCCCGCCATATCTGTCGCCGCGTTCCCCACAGCACAATCACCGAGACCCCTGTATAAGCCCCAATGTTCTGTTCATAAGGAAAAGGAAAGCCGGGCAGACTATCTAATCCAGATATAATTCCAAGGAAGGCTTGCATCTTGTATAAGAAGAAAAAGAGGATACATGACATAAGCAGGTCAAGCGGCATTAGAAAGCTAAGTCCAACTGCAAACGGATAGACCAAGATTGCACTTCCGCCCGTTAAAAAGGCAGTCCACGGTTTTTCTGTAAAGAACAGATTTAAGGAGAAATGCTTCACCGGAATTTCAGGGAGAACGGGAAAAAAGAGGTGCAGCCCATTGAGGAGACTGATAAACGTCGCAATTGTAAATCCCCACCACATTGGTACGCTATGAAAGAAGTTCCTACTGTTATAAGAAATTTGGTAGGGGAGTTCGACAATCGGGTAGACGAGCCGTTCCTGCTCCGCCCACTGCTTACGGATGATTGTATTAATGCACTGCATGACAAAAAGCAGGATAAACGTGAAGGCACACCACCAGAGGGTCGGCTCTATCCAGCGACGAAGATACCGCCACTGCAAGAAATCCTCGTCACCGCGATAAAAGGCAATCAGGATGTCTGGGTCGTTAATGGTCAACCATTCTGGCAAATACTTCCAGAACAGGTCGCGCCACTCATTCTCTGGTGTGGCAAAATAGAAGGCGTGAACGATAATCGAAACCAGCGGTAGAAACATGTCGTACGACATGAACAAGAGGGTCATTGACATCAGGACGTAGAGCGAGATCAATTCCCCACCTGTTAAAGCGTATTTGGCGGCGAACTTTTTCAGAGGAACGTTGATTATAACTAAAATCAGGAGGGTAAAGACAACGCTGTAAAAGGGTGCCATCAGCGTCGGGAAGGTATATCGGAGGGCTTCACACTCGATGTGCCAAACATAGATGAAGGGCAGGAGAAGTAGCGAAAGTATTACCGTTCGCCAAGTAATTTTTTCGGGCGGTTGTTTGGAAGGCAAAGCAGGCATCGTCATAAAGGTTTTTGTCGAGTGGAATCGCGTTACTCACTGTAGGTCGCAATCAAAGTTGCATCGTTAGAAGGTAAGTATAACCGATCTCCACTTTATTGACAACTCAAAAACCTACTTTCCTTGGGAGAGCGAATTATTCAATATCAGTTAGTAGAATTGACATAAACAAAGGGGTAACTTCCGAGCGTAAACCTTTTTGCTGGACACGCCTTAGCACCTGTGGTAAACTAATTGAGGTTGCTATCAGACATTGTTTCAATGCGGAAGTGATTGATCCGATGAACATGCTCCCATTTACTATCAAAACAACAGATCAAGCGATGATGCACCTCTGTCGAATTACGCCACCCGAGCAGCCTGAAGAACTCGATGTTGAGGTTGGGTTTCTGCTCCGTTCGTGGGAGATTCACCACCTGTATGCGCTCAGAGACAGTACCCGTCGTAACCTAACGCGGCAAATTCTCAATGAAGTCCCCAACGATGCTTACAAGATGTTTATCAGGTTTTTGAGAGGTGCCGCTGAACCTGACGTCTTTTTGCCGACAGCCCGCTTAAACCGCTATCTACATCGTCAATATTGTCTCCTTTTATCTTCCAGACGGGTGCGCGAACTGTTTGAGGTTCATAATAGGGGCAGCCGATACAGTCGACGCCTCATCAACTTTAGCGGATACGATCTCATTGTGGGGGTAGGGACTCAACTCTTAGACACGGAGGCTTACCTAATCGCGCCAAACAAGTATACAATTTTTCTCCGTCAGGTTAATGCAGCCAATGAAATCAACGTCTATCATAGTGATTTTATTGATCTTGCCGGCAGTACACCTCCGCCGTTAGCACTTCAACCTCAAGACGTTATTGACACTGTCCGGAATAGCGTCGGCGTAGAAATCGACGGTCCCCCCCATCATCAGCAACACTTCCAAGAGGAGTCGCCGTTTACAATAACAAACTGTCCAGAATGTGATGGGGAGGTTCAGCGAATCGGTGGAGAGAGCTATTTCTGCCTTGAGTGCAATTGGGATAATTTGCCAGCGTTGAGGTAAGAACCTACAGCTCAGATTGATTTCGGACTCAACGAATTTGGCTGCGCTTGTTGTTCCAGGCACCACCACGCAGCACACGCGCCCCACCTGTTTCAACGCCAGTCGGATTTCGTATCGGGTTAACCGCGTAATAATCGGGTTCGTACCAATCGTGGCACCACTCCCACACGCTGCCTGCACAATCGTACACGCCGAATCTATTCGGTGGAAAGCTGCCTACCGGCAATGGTACGCTGTGCTTTTGACCAAAGTCCGCGCGCCCTTTCGGAGATTCATCGCCCCAAGGATACTCTTTTTGGATGAGACCGCCCCTTGCGGCTTTTTCCCACTCCGCTTCTGTGGGCAACCGTTTACTATCCCATTCACAATAAGCAACAGGATCGAACCAACTGACATCAACGACAGTTGTCGAGGTTTTTTGAATCTCCGGTCGTTCCAATGGGGTGGAGGCGGATGGTCAGTTGCCTTCATAAATCTTGCATACTGCTCATTTGTCACTATATGCAGATCTATCTCATAGGCATCGAGAAAGACTCTGTGAACCGGCTGTTCATCTTTTTCACCATTCTCGCTTCCCATTAAGAACTCGCCGGCAGGGCTGAGCACCATTCCTAATTCCAAAGGGGTTATCTGCGGTTCTGCTTCGGCATTTGTCTGAGCAGTCCGTGAGTGCGGTGATCGTGTCGGGCTATCGGCACAACCACACACCTGCCCACAACCACACACCTGCCCCCAAACACAGGCAAGATAAAAAATTAACTACACCTGATTACTAGAACACATCTGTATTGCCTATCTGCCTTGAAGGTCAGGTCTGTACTGATTGTATAGAAACTCCCAACCCTTTCGTTGGATTGTCAAATCCAACGGTGCTCGGAATTTAGCAACCTCGACCGAGTATGGGGGCCTCATTGTACTTTTTATTTGATTCATCGTCAACATTCTGCTATACTTTTGTTTAGTAGATTCCATCAAATTTATGAGAAAGGATAAACCTCCCGTGACTTTAGCAGAGGTATTCAATTCATGTCAAAATATTGAACTAAGACATGCAAAATTATACGCAATGCTGTCCCTTCTGCTGGGGAATGTTGATGAGCGGGTCGCTCGATTTTGGGAGCAGATGAGCACAGAGGAATGGCAACACTATATCCTCGTTGATTTTGGAAGGTCGCTGTGTGCCCGAAGTTTTGGACTGGACACACCAGCTACAGAAATGCCGCCTGTATCTATCCAGCAGATTATGCAAGCCCTAGACAAATATGAAGGACAAGTTGCTTCAGAACAGGTTACGCTTCAAGAGGGATTTGAAATTGCCATTGAGATTGAGGGAAGCGAAGCGGACACGGTCTACATGTATCTCCTTTCAATTATCAGAAAGGCGGTCTATCAAAGTAAAGAGCCCTACTTGCTTGACCGGATCTCCCGAATTGAGAAGGAAATGCACACCCACATTGATCATCTGATTGATGCAACAAAGCGGTTTGCCAAGGATCCGGAGCTCGTCCGAAAAGCATATAGCTTAAAGGAGCACCATGGTCACTAATTGAGTGAGTAGCAATTTTCGCGAAAGAAGTGGAGACCGTGGGCTTACAGTAGTTTAACCCATGATTTTACCTGAGTTTTGAATTACAAATATTTTAGATAAGGAAATAGAAATGGCATACTATGTTTACATTCCGATTGCAGGCGAGAATAAAATTTCGACCTTTACCTTGAATCAGGAAACAGGGAAGCTCACGTTTCAGCGTGATGTAGCGGTTGGCGGTGCTCCTGGACCATTGGCAATCGATCCTGAGAGCAAATTCCTTTACGCAGGTCTCCGTTCTACGCGGGAAATCGCAAGTTTCAGCATCGATTCAAGCACAGGCGACCTGTCGCCCATAGGATCAGCATCGCTTGAGGCAGATCCCTGCTATATCTCCACAGATGGAAAAGGTAACTTCCTACTCTCCGCCTACTACGGTGCCGGAGCGACGTCGGTACATCCTATCGGCGAGGACGGAGTTGTGGGCGGCCCTGCCATCGAATGGTGCCCGACAGCGAACAAAGCACATTGCATCATGACCGATGCATCCAATAAGTTCGCTTTTCTCCCACACGTTGGTGAATCCAATGTTATTTTTCAATTCCAATTTGATGAAAATACCGGCGCCCTGACCCCCAATGCCTCCGTCCCTGTGCTTGCTGCTGGGGAAGGGGAGGGCCCCCGTCACTTCGTTTTTCATCCAAACAAAAATGTTCTCTATTTTTCAAACGAACAAGGATGCAGCGTGACCGCCTACAATTTTGATGCGTCAGCGGGAACTCTGTCCGCTTTTCAGACGGTTTCGACGCTCCCGGATGATTTTGACGGAGAAAATTCCTGTGCACAGATTCACATCACGCCCAACGGAAAATTCCTGTACGTTTCAAACCGGGGACATGATAGTATTGCCGGATTCTCAACCGATGATGTGACAGGAGCACTCACCACAATCGGGCAACGGTCAACAGAGCCAACCCCAAGAGCGTTCAACGTTGATTTGACGGGGAATTTTCTGTTTGCCGGCGGTCAGGGATCGGGGAGACTCGCTACCTACCGGATTAATGCACAGAGCGGTCAACTCCAACCTTTGGAAACGTACACGGTTGGGAATAACCCGATGTGGGTGCTTTTTGTACAGCTATCTGGCTAGTGATCTTCAGTATCTTAGGCGGCGTTCAGCTCATCCGCTATGTCCTCCGCAGGGTAACTGAGTGCTTCCCCAAGGGTTGGATGCGGATAAGGGATATTTAGAACATCAAAAACTGTGTCGTTGTGATAGAGGTGTGGCAGCGCAATCTGCATAATATCGGTTGCATGGGGGCCGAGAATATGTAACCCCACGATGCGCCCTGAAGGTCGCTCGGCAATCATCTTTACGAAGCCATCTATTTCGCCAATCGCCACCGCTTTGCCAATATCCTCCATCGGCGTTTTCACAGTGACGACGTCCAATCCCTGCGTCTTTGCCTCCGCTTCGGTCATCCCCACAGTGCCAATCTCTGGGTGAGAGAAAATGATGTTTGAGACCAAGTTGTAGTTCATTTTGACGCCGCGTTTGCCGGCCGCATGTAAGCCAGCAATCTTTCCTTCCATGGTAGCGGCATAAACCAACCCTGCTTTGCCGGTGACATCCCCAACCGCATAGATGTGTGGCACATTGGTCTGCATGTAGTCATTGACCTGAATCCCACCTTTTTTATCGAGAAGCAAGCCAGTTTTTTCCAAATTCAAACCATCTATCGCGGGGCGGCGGCCCGTATTTACCATAATCTCTTCTGCACTGACCGCCCTCTCTTCACCGTTCTGCACGAAGCGTACCTCTTTCCCCTTATCTGTGCGTGTGAGTGATTTCAGCTGAGTCTCGGTCAGGATATTCATCCCATCTCTCCTGAGTAGGTCTTGTAATTCAAAGCCGATATCCGGGTCAAGGCGTCTTAGAACCCGCGGACTGCGGACCAACATCGTAACTTCGACTCCTACCATGTGGAACAGGTATCCCAGCTCCAGAGCGATATACCCGCTTCCGATGACAATCAAAGAGCTGGGTAGATGCTCCAAATAGAGTGCCTCATCGCTGGTGATGTATCCCGTCTCTCTTAACCCATGCAAGGGGGGTACGTCAACCATAGATCCGGTGGCAATAACGATTTTCTCTCCTGCGTAACGGTTATCTCCAACCTGAATGGTATGCGGATCAGTGAAACTTGCGCTACCCTCTACGATATTGACCGATGCGTTGAGGATCGCCTCCCTGCGTGCAGCAAAAAAATCATTTTCCACCAAAGTTCGGACGCGTTTCTGCACGGTTGACCAATTGACCTGTAGGTTGCTGGCTATGATACCGAAATTGGGACTCTCTTCAAAGGTACGCTTCACGCTTGCGGAGGCGAGCAAGGTTTTGGAGGGCATGCAGCCCTCGTTTGTACATAAGCTGTATCCGATGCGACGTTTCTCAATCAAAAGAATGTTCTTCAACCCTTCGGTTTTCGCGGCCGTCGCTGCTGAAAACCCGCCGCTGCCGCTGCCAATACAAATAAGGTCGTAATCATGTATATCGGTATCGCCCATATCAATATCCTTTCCTAGGGTTCCGGTCTATTCCTATGTACGGAAAAAAAATAGACCTCGATCTTCGACCGAGGTCTGAGAATTTACTCACTATCTTCCGATTCATTGATTCGCCGGTAGAGGGTTGAGGCTCTCCCTCTCGGAACATTGCCAGAAGGAACCTCCAGCACTTCATACACGGCAGGCTCTTCTTCCCCAAAGTCAATAGATAATATATCACCAACAGACAGTTCTTTGCCAGCCTTCGCTGAGTGTCCATTGACCAGCACCCGCCCACGGCTACAAATCGAGTTGGCAACAGTGCGCCGCTTAATGAGGCGGCTCACCTGTAGGAATTTGTCGAGGCGCATCGGGGGTCCCCAGAGGTAAATCCAATACTTCAGTTATATCATCACCCTCTTGAGTAACATCATTAGACGAATCGGATTTCTTCAGAGTGAGAGCGAGCACTTCACTCATATCAGTGACCTTGTGAAAATGCAGGGCATCTCGAATCTCTTCAGGAATATCGGGAATATCCTTATCGTTCTCTTCGGGGATAATAACGTTCTTGATGCTATTGCGGTGTGCTGCGAGCACCTTCTCTTTCAACCCGCCAATCGGAAGGACATGCCCACGCAAGGTGATCTCACCGGTCATCGCGAAATCCTTACGGACCCGATGTCCTGTCATCGCAGAAATCATCGCAGTGGCAAGCGTAATGCCTGCCGATGGACCCTCCACGGGAATCGCACCCTCAGGCACATGGATGTGGATATCGTGTTTATTGAACTCAAAATCAGGCGGCACCTCAAGAGATTCCGCTTGAGAACGAATGTAACCGAGTGCCGTCTGAACAGATTCGCGCATAATTTCCTGAAGTCTGCCTGTCATATTTAGCTTGCCCTCCCCAACCATTGTAGCGACTTCAATTGGAACAACATCTCCACCGGCCTGTGAAACAACCAACCCCGTCGCGACACCGACCTCATCCTGTTTTTCCCCTTTTCCCTGTGCAAATTTCGGAGGACCGAGATATTCTGTTAAATTTTCAACACCAACCTCAATTTCCACCTCTGTCTTGCCGCCTTTTACAACTTCTCTAGCAACTTTGCGACAGATACTCGTAATTTCGCGTTCTAGGTTTCGGACCCCCGCTTCACGGGTATACCTGTGAATGATGTCAAAAATTACATCGTCCGATAATTTGAGGCCCTCCTCCTTGAGTCCGTGGGCTTCAATTTGCTTGGGAATCAAGAATAGGTTGGCGATTTTGTGCTTCTCATATTCCGTGTAACCGGGGAGTTCGATAATCTCCATGCGGTCTTCCAGAGCGGGCGGAATTGGCTCCCGTGTATTTGCAGTGGTTATAAACATAATCTCCGAGAGATCGAACGCTACATCCAAGTAATGGTCCCGAAAAGTTCCATTCTGCTCCGGGTCAAGCACTTCAAGCAGTGCCGATGCCGGATCGCCCCGAAAGTCCATACTCATCTTGTCAATTTCGTCCAGGAGGAAAAGCGGGTTCCTCGATTTTGCATCCCGAAGCCCTTGAATAATTCTGCCCGGCAAAGATCCGATGTAGGTCCGGCGATGCCCACGGATTTCGGCTTCGTCCCGAACACCTCCCAAAGACATGCGGACGAAGTTCCGCCCGGTTGCTCTGGCAATTGACTGACCCAATGAGGTTTTTCCGACGCCGGGGGGACCGACGAAACAGAGAATGGGCCCCTTGAGTTTCTTGACCAATTGCAGCACGGCAAGATACTCAAGGATTCGTTCTTTCGGTTTCTCAAGGCCATAGTGGTCATCGTCTAGTATTTTCTCCGCTCCTTCTAAGTCAATTTCGCTCTCCGTCTGTTTATCCCAAGGTAAGGCGAGGAGCCAGTCGATATAGGTGCGGATGACACCCGATTCTGCAGACATCGGCGGCATCTGTTGCAGTCGGTCAAGCTCTTTCAAAGCTTTTTCTTGCGCTTCCTCGGTCATACCTGCCGTCTCAATCTGCTCCCGCAGCTCATCAATGTCCCCCTGTTCATCTCCTCGACCCAGCTCCTTCTGGATGGCTTTCATCTTTTCCTGAAGATAAAATTCCCTATGAGTCCGCTCAACAGACTTACGCACCTGCGTATTGATTTTATCGTCCAGCTTGAAAAGCTCCAAGTCTTCCCGAAGCAGGTCAATAACAATCTGAAGCCGTTTAATCGGGTTAATCTCGTCTAATACGCCTTGTAATCTCTCCGCGTCCATGTTGGTGAAGCCGGCAATTGAGTCCGCAAGATGCCCCGGCTCAACCTCTTTTTGGACAACCATTAGAGCCTCTTCAGGTGTTTGACGATTCCCCTTGACATATTCTTCAAAGGCCTCAACCGCTGTTTTCCTCAATGACGTTGCTTGCTTTGATTGATCTAACTCCTCGTGGACAATTTTAACCTCTGCTTTCAGGAAACCGTCCGTTTCAAAGCAGCGTAGCACGATTGCACGGCTATATCCTTCAATTGCAATCCGAATGCTTCCATCGCGCGGATCATAAGAATCTGCAATGCTTGTAGCTGTACCGACACGATAAAAGCCCTCGGGCCCCGGGTTTTCCTCATCTTTGTCTTTTTGATTGAGCAACAGTACGTCTTGATTTGTCTGTACAGCATATTTTGTCGCCCGGACTCCCATTTTGCGAATGACATTTAAAGGGGTGCTTGTGCGGGGAAAGAAGACCTTCCCAGGGGTCGGAATCACTGGAAGTATAACAACCTCATCAGCTTGAAGGTCTGTGCTCGAATCTTGGCTCATAATGAACTCCTTGAATGTAAAACGTAGTACGTGATACGTAATTCACCCATTCGTTAATTTGCTAGGCAGTTAAAGCCTCTTGTTCATCTTCATAAACCAATAAAGGCGGTTCATTTTTCAAAATAGCTTCTGCAGTAATGATACATTCTTTGACTAGTTTGGGGGAAGATGGAATTTCATACATAATATCTAACATCAGGCTTTCCAAGATTGCCCTTAGCCCCCTGGCGCCCGTTTCACGCCTTATGGCTTCCTGAGCGATAGCTCTGATTGCGTCGTCCGCGACATGCAACGCTACTTTATCGTAACGAAGCAGCTCGGTATACTGTTTTATCAGAGCATTTTGGGGTTCGGTTAAAATTTGGATCAAGGCGGATTCGTCAAGGTCATGCAGCACCGCAGTGACAGGCAGGCGTCCGACAAACTCCGGGATGAAGCCGTACTGGATTAAATCCTTCGGAGCAGCCTGTGAGAGGGTTTCGTGAACCTTTCTTTCGCTCTTTGCTTGAACTGAGGATCCGAATCCCAACCCTTGGTGTCCAATACGTTGTTCAATAATCTTATCCAGACCAACAAAGGTACCACCACATATAAACAAGACCTTTGAAGTATTCACTTCAATTAATTCTTGATGGGGGTGTTTTCGTCCTCCTTGAGGGGGAACATTCGCTGTCTTTCCTTCCAAGATTTTCAATAGTGCTTGCTGAACACCTTCCCCTGAAACATCTCTCGTAATCGATGGATTTTCGGATTTGCGGCTAATCTTGTCGATTTCGTCAATATAAATAATTCCTTGCTCTGCGCGTGCGATATCGCCTTCTGCCGCTTGTACTAGCTTCAGGATGATATTTTCAACATCTTCGCCCACATATCCGGCTTCTGTCAGTGTCGTTGCGTCGGTGATAGCGAAAGGCACATTTAAAATACGTGCTAAGGTTTGTGCCAGAAGGGTTTTACCCGTTCCCGTAGGACCAATCAACAGGATATTACTTTTTTCTAACTCAACATTTGAGTCTGTATGGAATTGTAGTTTTTTGTAGTGATTGTATACAGCAACGGAAAGAATTTTCTTTGCTTCATCCTGACCAATTACATATTTATCAAGCTGTGCCTTAATTTCAGAAGGCAGCGGGGGGGATAGGGAACCTGGAACTGCGGTAAATTCTTCCTCTTCTTCCGTCTCATACAGATCTGTTAAAATGTCATTACATAATTCAACACACTCATTACAAACGTAAACACCAGTTCCGATAGGGCTTGCAATGAGCTTGCGTACCTCTTCTTGGCCCTTATTGCAAAAGGAACACCGCTGTTGATTAATAATATCCTGCATGGAAGTCTCCAAATTTGTTCAATGACGACAACAATATCACACCCCGTTGAGAAGGCACCTGTCACCCAACTTGTTCAGTTTCTTGAAACGGAAGCTATTCGTAAAAACCAAGATAGAACCTTTGTATTTATAAAATGTTTGACGGTATGCACATTAGGCATCACGTTCAACTGATTCGACGGACCGACGGGAAGGGACTGAATCAATAATACCGTATTCGAGTGCCTCTTGGGCGGTCATATAAAAATCGCGGTCTGCATCTGCCTCAATTTTATTCGGCGATTGTCCCGTGTGCCGAGCTAAGATGGTATATAGCTCTTCGCGAGTCCGAAGAATCTCTTTCGCATGGATATCAATATCAGACGCCTGACCGCTAATGCCCCTAGTGATGGGTTGATGAATCAGGGTGGTAGAGTGGGGTAAGGCATACCGTTTGCCACTTGTGCCCCCAGCAAGCAAGACCGCGCCCATACTATAGGCTTGCCCGACACACCACGTTTGCACATCAGGTCTGATATATTGCATCGTGTCATAGATTGCTAACCCAGCTGGTACAGATCCGCCCAGCGTGTTTAAGTAAAGCATGATATCCGCGTCAGGATTATCGCTCTCTAAAAAAAGCATCTGAGCCATGACACTGTTCGCGACACTATCATCAATCACCGAACCAACCATGATAATCCGATCCCTCAGCAGCCGCGAGTAAATATCGTAAGAGCGCTCGCCGCGACTTGTTTGTTCCACAACAATTGGAACAAGATTCATCCTAAAAAATTCTCCTCACCCCCTGATGGGAGGCGTTTTTCTCTTATAATTAAATAATCAAAGATTTTTTGGCAGAAGCACGCTGAATCAGAAGACGGTAGACCTTATCGTTCCGCAACGTGTCTCGAAACTCCTCCAAACGATTGCTCTCCTTCAGTAAGCTCGCATACTTTTGAGGGTCCCGATTTTGCTGTTCGGCGATGCGCTGAATTTCTATATCCAACTCATCGTCCGTAACCCTAATATTTTCACGTTCAGCGATGACATCAAACATCCACGCCTGCTTCGTTTGCTTGATTGCATCTTCGCGCAATTCCGTCGGCAATCTTGCCATATCTATTCCCGCCTGTTCAGGGGTTTGTCCTTCTTGCCTTAATCGTTGGAGAATGTTTCGAACCGTTTGCTGCACATGCTGATCAACAATGGATTCAGGAATTTCAATCGCCGTTTTTTCGATTAGCTGTTGAAGGATTTCTTCTCGCTGACGCTGATTGTGGAGCACCTTCTGCTCCTCGACAAGATTATTCCAAATCGCCCCCCGGAGTTGATTATAATTTTCGTATTCCAAATCTTTTGCAAATTCGTCATCAAGGCGTGGCAGCTGCTTCTCCGTGATTGCTCGGAGTGTTACGTTAAATACAGCATGTTTGCCGGCAAGCTCAGGGTTGTCATGATCACCATCGAAGTCCATTTCAACCTGCCGGTTCTCAGCCGCACGCATACCAATTATCTCGGACTCAACTGCTGGCAGGAGCATCCCCGTGCCAATATCGATATCCGCATCCTGTTTACTTCCATCAGTGATTGGTGTCCCGTCAACAAGGCATTCCCAGTCAATCCGCACGGAGTCGCTTTCTTCGACTGGACGGTCCACTTCAAGCGGAATGTAGGTAGCAAACTGTTCCTGCAACCGCTGAATATACTCCTCCACTTCCTCACGAGGAACATTCGGAGGTGATTTATCAATGACTAAATCTTCGTATTCTGGGATGACAAAATCAGGCTTGACATCAAGCGTTGCTTCAAAAACAAGTGGCTCGCCCTCCTTAAGTTTCATCTGGTGCATGGGCGGCGAAAGCTCAAGGTTGCCAAGGGGAATCAGCCGTTCAGAAATCAAAGCCTGTTCATAGGCAGGTGGAACGAGATTTTGGATGGCTTCAGCTTTGAGGTGCTCTGCAAATCGTGATTTAAGGATACTCAGGGGAACTCTTCCTTTGCGAAAACCGGGAGCTGACACCTTGGTTCGCAAAGCTTGGCAGTTACGTTCAAGCTCTTGGTTGACTTCTTCAGCGGAAATTTCAACGCGTAAACGTACCTGACTGTTTCCCAACCTTTCAACTTCGACCTTCAAGTAGACCTCCAGATTACATCAGAAAAGCGTTTGGTGGGCGAGGAGGGACTTGAACCCTCACGGGGAAAACCCCAATAGATCCTAAATCTATCTTGTCTACCGGTTCCAACACCCGCCCACGTCAAAATGGTGCGCCGTGAAGGAATCGAACCTTCAACCGCCTGATTAAGAGTCAGATGCTCTGCCTGGTTGAGCTAACGGCGCAGAAGAAAAACGCGCCCGGAGGGACTCGAACCCCCAACTTATAGATCCGAAGTCTATTGCTCTATCCAATTGAACTACGGACGCATGTTGCTAACTTCATCGAAACAGAATTAAAAGATAAGAGGAGATCATAACCCATATCTAGTAGGGTTGTCAACCCGCGAATCGGGGCGAGAGGATTTGAACCTCCGACCTTCTGCTCCCAAAGCAGACGCGCTAACCGGGCTGCGCTACGCCCCGAAAAAAAGGGTGGATGATGGGATTTGAACCCACGGCCACTTGATCCACAGTCAAGCGCTCTACCGACTGAGCTACATCCACCATAAAGGTTTGGCACGCCCGGCAGGGTTCGAACCTGCGACCACCTGATTAGAAGTCAGGTGCTCTATCCGGCTGAGCTACGGGCGCATACAAAAAAGACAAGACGAAAAGAATTCAAACCTCCGCCTTTCCGATCTCTTCGATCGGAATACATTAATCGGGCCATGTTACGCCCGTCTTTTTTCAGACTTGCTGCAAAAAGCCCGAAAAATATAACACATTTTATAGGTAGTTGCAAGTCAAAATTTAGGTTAATAGAAAGGGAAGATCTATTATCGTAGGACTCCTCAAACGACTTTGGTGTGACGGAAAGCCCGATAGGACAAGAGAAATCTTTTATACTCAAGACATTTGTCTGGCAGTTTAAGCAAGGGTCTGGTAAAATAGTACGTTGTCGCACCAACCAATGACAACCTCAGTCGTTCTTGATCCGTTTATTAGGTGGAAAACCAATGTCCCTTTTAGACCCCAAATTTCTCAAACAGATGGATCGCCTCCAAATTCGTTCTGAAAATGTATTTCGGGGGAAGTTCAAAGGCGAAAGACGCAGCCTCAACCGGGGTGCAAGCGTTGAATTTGCGGATTACCGGACCTATGAACTTGGTGACGATCTGCGTCATATTGACTGGAACGTCTATGCCCGATTGGATCGACTCTTTCTTAAGCTATTCAATGCAGAGGAAGATCTCCCGATCTTTATCTTGATCGATAACAGCATGTCAATGGATTTCGGACAGCCCACGAAACTAGAATGTGCTAAACGGATTGCTGCAGCACTGAGTTATATTGGCCTAATCAGTTTTGATCGTGTCTCAGTTTATACGTTCTCAGATCAGCTGACCCCTATCGTATCCCTCACGTACGGAAAAGCGCAGTTTCCAAAGCTGTCACAAGCCATTGAGGAAATTGCCGGGGGCGGAGAAACGCATCTAACAACGTGCCTGCAACGTTTTGCCACCGAAATAAAGGGAGGGGGGGTTGGAATTATTATCTCGGATTTTTGGGATATGGACGGTTATGAGACAGGGGTTAAGCAACTTCTATCTCGAAGTTTCGACCTGACGCTCATTCACCTCCTCAGTGATGAAGAAATGCACCCGCGACTTTCGGGCGAGTTACAGTTAGCGGATGCGGAAACGGGACAGTCTAAAGAAATTACCGTCAATGAACAGGCTCTCATGAGTTACACCGAGCGATTGAACACTTTTTGTGAAAATTTGAAACGCTATTGCCTGAATCGCGGCGTGACTTATATTCGTATGAATCATCAAACACCAATTGAACAGTTCATTCTGCGAGATCTACGACGGAGCGGCTTTATTCACTAAGAAAAGGGGGTAACTCATGGCACAACCAATTGTCGCAATCGTTGGGAGACCCAATGTAGGGAAATCGTCCCTCTTCAATTTGATTGCGAAAAAGCGGATCGCTGTCATCCACGATCAGCCCGGTGTAACGCGAGACAGGATTTACGCCGATGTCGAGTGGGGGGATGGTCACTTTACCATTGTGGATACCGGTGGTTTAGATCTTGACCCGGAAGACCACCTCATCAATAGCGTACAGTGGCAGGTCGAAGTAGCTTTGAACGAGGCAACGGTTATCTTGTTTGTCGTTGACGCACAGACGGGAATTATGCCCCAAGATCTGCTTATTGCAGACATGCTGAGAAAAACAGACAAACAGATTTTTGTCGTTGTCAATAAAGCAGATAACGCCCGGTTGGAAACCGAGGGAACTGAATTTTACCAACTTGCACTCGGTGAACCTTTTTTCACTTCGTGTGCACAGAACATGGGGATTAACATTCTTCTTGACGAAGTTGTGTTTGCCATGCCGGAAGCAGAGACAGCAAGCCCCGATGCCGTTACCGGCCCGATTAAAATTGCTATTGTTGGTCGCCCGAATGCAGGCAAATCGTCCCTTATCAACGCAATTCTCGGCGAAGATCGGATGATTGTCGATGATCGTCCCGGCACAACGCGGGATGCGGTAAATATCAGCTTTACCCATGACGCCGTGTCGTTTGAGCTAATCGATACAGCAGGGATGCGCCGGAAATCTGCCATTAATAGCCAGCTTGAACAATCAACCGTCCAACGTGCCATCCGTAGTATTCGTAAAAGCGATATTTCATGGCTCGTTGTCGATGCCACCCGCGAAATCGCGCATCAAGATAAAACTATTGGCAGCTACATCGCAAGACAGGGGAAACCGTGCATTCTAGCGGTCAACAAATGGGATCTAATTGCTAAAGACAATTCCACCTTTAATCAGTTTGTAGAATCGATCCGACGCCAAATGCCGCAGCTATTCTATGTTCCGCTGCTCTTTGTTTCGGCGGTTACAGATCTGCGTGTGATGAAGCTTCTGGATCTCACACTCACCATTTATCGTGAGTATTCAACGAGTATCACCACCCACGAGTTAAACAATCTGCTCGCACACCTCAAAAATGCCCATCAACCCCCGCGCTCTGGAGGTGTCCGCCCGTCTCTGAAATATATGACGCAGATCAAGACCCAACCGCCAACCTTTTTGCTCTTTGCTCGCCATGCCAATAAAATCCAGCCCCATTATGAAGCCTATCTGATGAACGGTATTCGTGAGGCGTTCGGATTCAGCGGAACGCCACTACGAATTTACTATCGGTCTACAGATGCAAAACCAGAGCCAAATTCTCACGACAAACAGAAAGAACGAGACGGAAAATTTGCCGCTGCGAGAAAACGTAGGGCATGAAACAGGAGAACAATATGTCTTTAGAGCAAGATCTGGGATTTTTCGCAACAGACGTTTCGCTGCAGGGCAAAAGCGCAATTGTCACCGGCTCAAGTCGAGGGATTGGGAGAGCGATTGCGGTTGAGCTCGCACGGCAAGGGACGGATGTCCTTGTTAATTATAACTACAACCGTGAAGCGGCAGAAGAAGTCAAGGCTGAAATTGAAAAACTCGGTCGAAAGGCAGTCATCTTGCAAGCGGATGTCAGCGATCTTGCACAGCATCAGAGATTGCTTGATACAGCGGTTGACGCCTTCAGCAGAGTCGATATTCTGGTCAACAATGCGGGCATTACGCGTATCGCCGACATTCTCGAAGAATCTGAAGAAGATTTCGACATTCTCATTAAAACCAATCTCAAAGCACCGCACTTTTTGACGCAACGGGTTGCGAATTACATGATCGCCGAGGGAGTCCGTGGATGTATTGTTTATACCCTATCTATTTCAGACTCGCTCGCGTCTGACAACCGCGCTGCCTATTGCATTTCTAAGGCGGGCTTGGAGATGGATATGAAGGTCTACGCGGGCCGGTTGGCAGAGGAGGGGATTAAAGTCAACGGCATTGAGGCGGGTGTTATCAACACAGATTTGTCGCGGCTTCGTATCCCAGATTATGAGGAGGCATCGGAAAAGGGGTATGTTTTCATGTTTCGCCCGGGCAAACCGGAAGATATCGCCTATGCCGCCATCGCCGCGATGAAGATATACGACACAGGGCGATTGATTCCAGCGGCGGGAGGAACCATGACCCATCTGTTGAATTTGCGGATGATGACCGAGTTGGAGAGCAACCGATCGCAAGGATAACACAACTTTTCAGCGGAAATATTAAAATAACGCAATCGGTTTATCAACTAGCAACTTAGGTAGGAGTTACGCACTTCCGTAGGGAACATCGATCGGCGTTCCCTACGGATACTTAATAGTACACCTACTGTAGTTGTCCGATGAATCGGGCAGTGAAAGTTGTTAGGTGCGGCGATAAATCGCTGAACTACAGGTCCAAGGCTCTCTCAAAGGAGACTGGTTTTGAGCCTTCAACTGCGTAAATCCTATTAGGTTAAAATATGGCATTTTTGCTCAACCACTTCACGGATTCACATAGGTTTCATTTAGATACCGAGCGATGATTTTGATATCTTCCTCTTCGAGGAAAAGCCCGTTATCGATCATGCGAGCGATAAGCTCCGTGGTCTCCCCCTCTGATGTCGGTGGGACATTATCAACGTCTGAAAGGTCATGGCAGAGGGAGCAGGTAATTTCAAACAACTCCTTCGCAGCTTCTGGATCATAGGTATCTTCAGCTGTTGTTTCCTCCATCTTCTCAACCTCATCCGGGTTCACAATCACTTCATCGGCCACCGCATCAGGATTGGTCAAAACAGCTAAAACGTTTTGCGCTTGACTGACCTGCATTCGCTGCTTCCGCTGCGCTTTCGCTGAAATTTGCAGTTCAGGCGTAATAGCAATCAGATATGCGGACACCGTCCACTGATCTTCTAGGGTAATTGGCTCCCCTATCATCGGCTTAATTGCCATCCGATCGACCGTCCGCACCCAATCCGGCGGGGTGCGTGGACGCGCTAAGATAGTTCGCAAATCGTGGCACTGAACACATTTCTTCAATAGAACGTCCTGCCCTTCGCGCAATTTCCGCCTTGTAGCCAGCTTATCAAGCGGCACATCGGGCGGCAATCCCGCCATTTGTAGTCGCGTATGCGTCCGTTGGAGGCTAGCATCGCTGAAAACATTGCCCCTGACGCGCAGGGCACTTTCCCGCAATGTAAAGGGTATGGAGAGACCAATCAGCAGATAAGTACATATCAAGAGCACTGTCCCGATATAAGGCATCGCTTCCTCAAAGTGTCGGAAGAAGCGGAGAATCGAAATTTTGATCAGAAGTAAAACGCCAATCGCAATACCGAGCATCAGGTGAGCGACGGTACGCGGTGGGAGTTCGACCTGATAATTCCACAGGCGGGGCACCATGTGCCACATCATGAAGATGTAAAGGATCAGATACGCATAGCCGATAGCACGATGGACAAACATCAGCGATTTCGGTGCCGAGCTGGTATGGGTTTCATGGTCGAAGGGATAACCCCACAGTTTATACATCAAAAACACGGAAGCATTCCCCAAACCGAGGAAAACAAGCCCAAGTATCGTACTTGTTGCAGTAGACATCCTATCTCTTCCCCTTATAGATCAAACTTTTAAGACTCATATAAAAAGAAAGTGCATGGTTTCTGAACATGAGCCACTTTTGAAAATTTGCGCTAGAACCAGAAATGCGACATCAAGATGAGCTGATCTATCCCCTCAAGCTGACGGTCAGAGATTGTTTTATTTCGGTCATCGTTCGCGATATTGAGCCAATAGAATAGCTCAAGGGAACCATTCTGCATAAAGATATATTGTGCAGCAAGCGTTACACGCCGGCTCCCATCCCCTTTAAGCGTGCGATCCGGATCGAATAACTCGTAACGTCCGGAGAGCATCAGTTCCGGCATGACGCGATATTTCGCACCGAAATAGTAGCCTTTGGATGTGATGTCATCATCGCTGAAACCGATGCTCTCATCGTCATTGAAACTGCCCCCGAAATTGAACTCACCTTCAAGGGTGAGATTGTTGTGGGCAGCTGTTAAAAACGCCCCAGCCCTCATTTCACGATCTACCGGTCTATCAAGGAGAAAGGAGACGCCTCCCCGCAAGGGTCCGAGTGTGCCGCCAGCAGTCGCAACCCACCCCTTATCGTGGTTGGTGTCTGGAGCCTGTCCAGCACTCCGATTCCCGTTGACCACGGCGGCATTGTAGAATACCTTGCCGTATGTACCACCGATTTCGACGCCGACATCCCGCTTATGCGATCCGAGGTTATAGCCTTGACGGACCAAGATATTGTGGTCTCTCTGTTTAAGGCCAAAGGGAATGCGGAATTGCCCCACTTTGACGTAGAGGTGTTTTGGGATAGCATTAACTGTTGCAAACATGTTGAGGGGTGCGCCCATGTTATTGGATACGGTCAACCTAAGTTTGTCCGATGCTTGTGCATTAACGGTCAACTCGCCCTGCATCAGCAGAAAGCTATCAACAGCTGAATGACAGGAGGTACAGTTGGCCCTTGCACGTCCATCAAGATCGACATGGACTGTTTTGATATAAGCGGTACGAATGTTGACCGCTGTTGTGAGTCTCTGGCGGACCTTTTCCGCCTCTTCTATAATTGCTTCCGGATCGAAATCTTCGGGAAATTCAAAGTAGTTATCTTCATAAATCTGCCCAACGGCGTTACGGGGACCGCCACCCGCCGGGTCGAGGTGGCAGAAACTACACTCCTTTTCTTCCATCGCCGCAAATTCTGGACGCGCCGTGCTATCATCAACGAGAGAAACAGTTAATAATGCACTGAGTAAAAAGACCAAAAATCCAAACTGAAACCTGTATATCAATTGCTAACCTCCTTATGTGTTAAACGTAGTAAAGCACGGAACGCCATTCAACCCGTGTCCCGATAGACATAAATCGCTAACTGTTAAACTGCCAAATGTACCCACATAGGCCCTCTGTCGGTCAATTTTCTAAAATCAACACTATGGACATTTGGGTGTCGAGCTATGAATCTCGAACGACAAGGATTCGAGGGGTCAACTGCGTAAATCCTAAAAGCATAAAAAATAGAGACGCCAATTTGTCCATCGCCTGCTATTCAAGTCGTACGAACACAAAGTCTGTAGCAGCAGCTCCTGAGTGGCAGCCGATGCAGATCCCTCCTTCAAAAGCCAAGCGGAATTCCGCGTCCGGAGCGTTTCGCAGAAATTCCTCAAATCTCCAATCACCGGCGGCGGGATCGCTTCCTGCCTCCTTCCACATCACTGCGACCAGTCCAATAAAGTCTTTACCCGGGCGAGTTGCTTCCTTCACGACAATCGTGCCATCCGGATAGGGGAACTTTTGCTGACCATTCGGGGCAATCTTCTCACGCGTTTGGTTGACATAGACATTTTTGGTGCCATTATGCGGGTCCCCACCCGGCACTGGAGGGATCGGTTGAGCGTTTAACTTCAACCACTGATCATATCCTGCCGTGTCATCAGGGAGCCCCGGAAGGGCAGCCGGTGGCTTTGGTTCCGGTTGGAGTTGTGGCATCTGTTCAACTAGCGGTGGTTCGGGTTGGGGTTGCGGCACCTGTTCTACTGGCTGCGGCTGTTGTTGATCAGGGGGTTGTGGCATCTGTTCATCCGGCTGCGGCTGTTGTTGATCAGGGGGTTGTGGTATCTGTTCATCCGGCTGCGATGGCTGTAGGGTCGAAGGTTCAGGGGTTGGCTCCCCCGGGGAAGGCTGCTGAGAGGTAGGCGGCTCGGGTGTCCCCCTTTCCCCCTCATCTCCACAAGAAACGATACAGGTCATAACAACAAGACCCAAGATCAAGAAACCTAGATATTTTTGAATCATATTTTTCTCCATTTTAGGAGTTACGCCCTTGAGTTTGCGGAGCGTCCCTACTACTGTCGGATGAACTGTAGTTGCCCGATTTATTGGGCGGCGTGAGTTATATTGTCCGGTGATAAGTCTCCGAGGATACCATGACTATTGCGCCATAATCCTGGCTCAACCAACCATAAACATGGCGCGACCTTTTTTTGCCGTTGGCTTTGAGCCTTCAACTGCGTAAATCCTATCTATTATTAGATTCCAGTCAATCGCTTGACAGAATCATTTCAAAATTCGCTCATGTTAAGAAATGGTGTTTTCAACCGATCATGAACATTGTGCAGCAGTGTTCGGGGGGGCTGTTGCGCGATGTACCGTGTATCTTTGCTCTGCACTTTCCTTTTGACATGAACCTCAACATTTATCAACAAGGGTAGCATTAGAGTTCAACTGACTCAAAAATAACCTCGTTGCCAACCTGAATCCGCACAGGGGCTAAATATGCACCTATCGCCTCTGTATCAACGTGCACGCCTAGTCCCGGTTTACCCGTCAACGCCACCCTTCCATCAGATCCAACCTCCAGTCGCTCAACCGTCAAGCGTTGAGAAAGCTCAGAGCCCACAGCCGGATACTCTAACAGATTGAACGATTCATTGGTCGCAAACACATGCAGCGAAGCGGCAAGGCTTAAATGGCTTTTAAAGGTGTGATTCACATATTGAATCCCATGCTGTTCGGCCAGTTGTCGCACGCGGAAAGCTGCTGTGATGCCGCCGATGCGTCCGACATCGATCTGCACAAACTGAATCCCGCCATGCAAGATAAGATCCTCGGCCATACGATACGTCCCAGCCCCCTCACCTGCGGCAATTGGCACCGGTGGATTCCGCTTTGATAACCCCATGTATGCTTCGATCGCGTCGGGAGCGAGGGGTTCTTCCAACCATGTGGGCGAAAACTGTGCGAACCGTTTCGCGCGGGCATAAGCCGTTTCATAGTCATTGCCCCAGACAACACCGGCATCGATCATGATCTGGGCGTCTTTTCCCATGCCCTCGCGTGCCGCACGAACCAGCGCGATGTCGTTCTCTTCACCGAATTTTCCTATCGGTCCCCACCCAAACTTCGCAGCACGATACCCCTGTTCGCGCAATTGCGCTGCAATTTGATAGGTTTCTTCGGGAGTCTCGCCAAAGAGGACAGAGGCATATGGTAGTTTAGAATAACTTCGACTCTGGGGATTAATCAGACGGTAGACAGGCTCACCTATCTTCCGCCCAACGATGTCCCATAAGGCGATGTCTGCGCCGCTATAGGCGTGATGGATCTGCTGAATGTCGAGCCCATTACGCAACACCTTTTGATGCAGGCGGACCACATCGTTAGGACTATCTAGCGTCTCTCCAACCAAAGATTCACGGATATTGATGATGTTCCCATGTGACATTGGGCAGCAATACGCAGCTAACGATACAAGCGGCGATGCATCGCATTCGCCCCACCCGGTTATCCCCTCGTCTGTCTGGATACGTACGACAAGTGTGTCCTGTGTGCCATCTGCCGCGTCGGTAATCTGCGGCATTTTGAGGTAAAAGGGATCGGCAGCGATAATTTTCATAGCTCAAATCCTTTGCCCCTCATCTGAGATTCGGACATAATACATGAGTGGCAGGTTAAAGTCAAGGGATTTTTGTCGCTGCCGGCAACGACAATAATGCGTGGAACTCCGCCACTTATCGCTGCGATTCACGTCACAAGCACGAATGAAACATTCTATCATGATGTCCATCACACAAGGACATAATTTATGAACATTGACAGCATAATTCGCTTTGATTTTTTTTGCTCAGATGTGATAAGATGACTTGATAGTGCAATTTCATCAGGAACATGTGTATCGATTCTCTCTGCTCGACGCACATAATCGGTTTTGGTAACGGTATAAACAATCGCATCAATCTTTATACCGTTTATATTTTTAAGGGGATAAGTCATTACTGGCTTATAATAAAACACTTGGACGCAAGGGGGCTAAGACGCAAAAAAAAAGAAAATGAGGGAACCGTCTTCCTCTTCATAAGGGAAGGTTCCGGTTTGGTTTCTTGTTCCAATCCCGATGCACCTGTGAATCCATGATGTCGTAAGCATTCCCTTGGGAGGGCAACGGCATCGCCCCTCCTCCCCCTGCTTGCGGGGGGATAGAGGGGGGTTCTTGGGTTCTTAGGGGGCGCGTCTTTGCGTTAAATTTAGGGAAAAGCCCCTATCTACTCATCGCGATTGTTAATAGCTATCAACCAAGGTTAAAGTTATCGGAGGAAAGAAAATATTCAAATGAAACCAATTTTGAAAGTATATCATCAATTCGTTACATTATTGTTAGTTGCGACTTTGTCAACTGTATCGGCATGGGGTGCCGATTTTACATTCACCGCTATTCCCGATCAGGATACCACTCGGCTGCAAGAGCGTTTCGGCAAGATAGCCGGTTACCTTTCAAAGGAATTGGGCATCACGGTGAAGTACATACCTGTGAAATCCTACAGTGCATCGGTTCAGGCGTTCAAGAACAACGAAGTTCAATTGGCTTGGTTCGGTGGGTTGTCAGGCGTCCAAGCCCGGATCGCTGTTCCGAACTCGGTCGCTATCGCGCAAGGCACAGAAGATCCGGACTTCATTTCCTATTTCATCGCCAATACGAGTACAGGATTGTCATTCTCTGAGGAATTCCCGAAAGCCATCGCAGACAAGACATTCACTTTCGGTTCTAAGGGATCCACCTCAGGCCGCCTCATGCCCGAATATTTCATCCGACAGGCATTTGGAGGGAAGGCACCGCGTGAGGCTTTCAAGCGTGTCGGCTTCAGTGGCGACCATTCCAAAACCCTGGCTCTGGTTCAAGCCGGTAGCTATGAGGTCGGGGCAATGAATTTCAAAGTTTGGCTCAAGGAGGTTGAGGCGGGCAAAGTAGATCCAAAAAAGGTGCAGGTCATCTGGCGCACCCCCCCGTACCCAGACTATAACTGGACAATTCGCGGCGATGTGGAACAAACTTATGGCGAAGGATTCATCAAGAAGGTTCAGCAAGCCCTTATTGACATCACGGACCCAGCCATACTTAACGCTTTTCCGAGGGCTAAGTTCATCCCCGCCGATAATTCTATGTATAAACCGATCCTTGACACCGCTATCGAAGTTGGAATCATAAGAAATTGAGGTTCATCAGGAGTTACGCACTCCAGCTGGCAGCCGCGCAATTCATTGAGTTCCCCCTCTCTTGCGACCCATCCCCCCGCTTGCGGGGGGGCTTAGAGGGGGATGGTTCTCTCCCGCTTGCAGAGGGTTGGCTTCGAGCCTTCAACTGCGTAGGTCCTATTCATGTCAAAAGAAAGTACAGAGCAAAGATACACGGAATATCGCCCGACAGTTTTGGCTCAATTTACCAAACACCGGAAGTCCAACACGATTGGTATTTGACTCCGAGTTTTTTTCGGAAAAATTCAAATTCTTTGCACGATTTCTGAACATGAGTGGACTATTGATAGATTTCCAAGCGTAAGCTAGGGAGGTCTCTTATCAACAACCCAAACCTATCTGCTGGGGTTTGCCGGGCCACTGATACGAAGGCGAGCCCCTTCTCCACTCTGACACAACCATAATCACTGTGCAGACCTGAAATCTGAGATAACCGAGAAAGACCCGAAAACATTTAATTAGGTAACTTATATGACTGAATTTCTTAACTTACTCCTCCCTTGGTGGTGGGGTCCTATCAACTGGATTACGGACAGTTTTATCTCCGTCATTGTTTTATGCGCTATCGTATCGGGAATTTGGTTTGGGGTGAAAACTTCCCGCCGACGCAGGTTAATTGACAGTTTAACGAAAGAAATAGGTCAATACAGCAGATCTGATCCCCCCTCAATTAAACAGGAATTAACGGGGAAATTTAATCGCAACACGGAACTCGCTGACGCGTGGCAGGAATTTGAGGATTCACTCATTACACGAAGCCACAATGAAAATCAGATTGTGTATAAAACGGATGAGGCATCGCTTTTCTTCAGCGAAGAACGCCTGTTAGAGCAACATTTGAACCTTCGATTTTGGAATAGTGTGCCCGCCCTATTGGTTGGTTTAGGTATTCTCGGCACCTTTGTCGGCATGGTCTGGGGGTTGATACCTTTTTCCGATGTTGATTTCACAGATACGAATGAGATTCGGGAAGCGATTAAAGAGCTCCTATCGGGGGTATCAACTGCGTTTGTGACCTCCGTTTGGGGAATGTTCGCTTCATTCTGGTTTAACGGGTTGGAGAAGTGGGGCATTAGTAGCGTGAGTCGGGCAATTGTGAATCTGCAACGCGCCCTCGATCAGATATTTACGCTGACAAGGGGAGAGGAGATCGCAATACGTCAACAAGACGAACTTGAGCAACAAACAGCGGCACTCAAATCATTTTCGACGGATTTGGCAGACAGAATTAAAATTGCAATGGATAATATTATGTCCGAAAGACTGAAGAATTTGCATCAGAGTCTGACGCAATTGCGCGAGCAGAACGCGGAGGGAAGACGAGAGATTATTCAGGAACTACACAGTGCCCCTGAGGCTTTCAGCAGTGCGATGGCAGAACAGTTGACACCGAGTCTCAATAACCTGAACACAGCCGTCAAAGAATTGCGCGAGCAAAAAGAGGAATCTTCCACAGATGCTATTCGACAATTGGTTGAGGAATTCCAAGGGTCAATTTCAGGATCGGTAACAGCACAAATGGAAGAACTTGCAAGAACGGTTGGCAGTGTGAGTCAAAGTTTGATGAACTTACCCGGTCAGATGGAACAGATGGTGGACAGAATGCTCAACACATTCCAAGGAACGATTAATGCACAGCAGGCGGGTTTGAAGGCGATTTCTAACCAGAGTATTCAAACACTTGAAACAGCAATTGACAAATTAGGAAAAGCAATCGCTTCAACAGTCAGTGAACAGCAACGCACGATTAGCGAGATCACTGTAGAAACGAGACAGGCCTCTACTAAGGCAACAGGTCACATGAAAGAACTCGTTGATCGGGCTACTACCCAACTCGAAAAAAGCGTTCGAGGTGCTGAAGAGAGTATTAACAAACTTTTACAACAACAAGGCACTCAGATCAAAGCCTTCAACGCACAGATAACAAACTCACAGGCGACGCTGACAAGAAGTCGGGAAATATTGGAACAGATGAACGCAAGTGTTATTAGCGTCCGTCAACTAATCGATACAACTAAAACTTTATCAGAGCGGTTGAGGGAAGGAGCAACGCGACTTGAAAGCGCGGGGACAAACCTGACACAGGCAAGCAATGCCTTTAACCGAGAGAATAAAAGCTATCTCATAGCAAATCGTGAAACAACGACCCAGATTCAAAACGTACTTGGCCAGTCCCAACAGCTTCTCAACGACTCCGTGCAACGCTTCCGAACGATTGACAACGGGTTGCAGGGCATTTTTGCGGAAATTGAGAGGGGCATGAATGGGTACGCCACAACCGCACGCGAATCTATCAATACGTATCTTATTGACTTCTCCAATCAGTTAACACTGGCCTCAACAGCACTTGCGGGCAGCGTTGAAGCTCTCGGCGAAAATGTTGAGATTTTGACCGATATGATTGAAAGGCCACCCCGTCGGTGAGGTAGTAGCTAATGCGAAGAACACCCCCTAAATCCAAAACACTCACAGATGAAAACCCATTCAACCTTTCACTGGGAGATTTGATGGCAGGGCTGCTGCTGATCTTCGTACTTCTGCTTTCCTTCCTCATGTTGAATTTAACTGAGAAAGAGAAGCGTCTGCTGGAAATTGTTCAAACTTACATGAAGCTACGGGAAGATTTATATCTTGACCTCAAAAGCGAATTTGAAAGAGACCTTGAAACATGGAAGGCGGTCCTGGATAGAGAAAAGATTTCTGTTCGTTTCAGAGAGCCCAGAGTGCTATTTGAACCAGGGGCAGCGGAAGTACGCCCATATTTCAATACGATATTGGATGACTTTTTTCCACGCTATATCAGGATTTTAAGAGAGTCCAAAGACAGTGATGGAAAGCTCAAATATAGTAACGACATCGCAGAAATTCGGATTGAGGGGCACACATCAAGCGAATGGTCTGAGGAGGTCAGCGAAGAGGAAGCTTATATTCACAACATGGAGTTATCACAGGACAGAACAAGAAGTGTTCTTGAATATGTGCTTCAGATACCTGAAATTAGCGGAAATAGAGATTGGCTAAAGCGGTACTTGACTGCCAACGGCTTATCTTCAAGCAAGTTGATTTTCCGTCTGGATGGTACAGAAGATAGAGTTGAATCGAGAAGAGTAGAGTTTAGAGTGCGGACAAATGCAGAAAAGCAACTTGACAAATTATTGGAGGGAAACCGTGAGAACCGCTAAAGAATTACTCGATTTCAATCGTTTTAATGCTGAGGCATCCGCTCGTCGTGCGCCGCAACCGATTGGAATCTCCCAACAGAACCGGCGGAGTTTGGAAGAAATTATCAGACACCATGGTGACAGGAGGAACGAACTACCCAACAGAGAAGATCTGCGTCAGGTTTATCGTCTCTTCATCACCGCCCATGGAACCAGGAGACTCCGCACGGAGTTTGATACATTATCACGGGCACGAAAACTCGCATGGGCATTGATCTACTCCGAAAATCAACAGCCTTTTGATCGACGAATTGTGGATAATAGACTGCAATTGGGGAATGCCCTTCAGTTAATCGAAAACCGTTTTTGCATCAGTGCCCTGCTCGGCGTTTTTGATGCTCTGCTGCAAGCCTGGGACGCACAGAATGCATGGAGGCTACGTAAGTTTGTCAAACGGCATCTGACCGATTATGAGGGCCGTCGGACATTTGTTCAGAGACTGAGAGCAAATATGAGGTGGTATTGCGAGGAGAACAGTGCGACCCAGCTTGCGATGAAGCTGCTGCGTTCACGAGTGAAGTTGTCGGATGCCTGGTCATATCTCGAATTACCTGACTATATGCATAGCTATTCCTACTTTGGTGCAGTCGCGACCGCATATATTGCGCTCAATCACCGCGCTGCCCCGGAGACTGTTGCAGATGTCATTGAATTTGTTGAGAAACACAATAATGACAAAACGGCTCGTTCCATCTTGTCAAAACTCATTGAGAGACTTGGGTTTGAGGCATCTGAACACTTGCGGCAACCCCTTCAATCCTACGCCCTTCGAGAATGGGGCGACCCACGCCTTACTGGCGGGGATGTGCGCTGGCGTGCTGTCTCCGATGAAGCAAAACAAATCTTTACAAGATGGATTACAAAAGAAGATCTCCGCTTCTTCTTCGATGTCGTTGCCCGAGCCTGTGACGACCAGAAATTTGCCTATCGAAGAGCGTTTTGGTTGGCATATCTCGAGCACATTTCTCTCTGCCGTCCTATGTTGCGTAGAGATGCTGAATACCTTTTTAGGAACGACCCACAAGCCCTTCAATACTACCGCGAACGACGGCCTGCCATATTGACGGGGGGTAACAGCAGCCAGCACGCTTTTATCATTCAGATAGACAATTATACCTTTGTTGAGTTTAGTACAGCGGCGGCTTGCTATGTCTATAACAACGCTAATCTTCCCTTTCGATTAAGTGACTCAGAGTATCATATAACTGAGTTGCGAGATCAACCACGGGCTGACCATCGTGTGATTCACCGCAATTCAGAGAATTATTCTTGGCAAAGGGATCTTGCCTCGTGGTTAAGAAGTAATCTCGGAATTGAGCCGGTCCGAAGTTATTAAACGATGAGGTATTTTATTGCCCCAATTGTGGACAGGGGTTGCGAACCCCTACAGTGGGACACCGGTTAAGAATTACTTGCTCTCGATGTCATCACACTTTTGAACGGGAAGTAAGGTAGTTCGGATGCTAAATCTATTCCGAAAAAGTCAATCTGGATCACTACAGTTTAACTGGCAGGAGACACCGACAGGCATTCAGTTTACTGCTCCGTCGGAGCACCACCCTCTGTTAGAATACGCAGCCAGTCTGCCAACCGATGACTATCAAGCACAGGCACAATGGCTGTTGCTTAAAGAGTTGCTCGATAACGGCCAAGCGGAATCGTCAGGCATGGGGGTTCACCTTCCATCTGATGAGGTGTGTCGCCTCAGTTTCGTTGAACAGGAGCTGCTCGATTTACCAGAACCGTATCCGTTCGCCCTTGAGATTCGCTCATTCGGCACACTCAATGAGTCAGAGTTTCGGTATAATTATCAGTTTCTGAAACCGGATCGAAAGCCGTTGCATCCAAAGCGGATCGGTTGTATATTGCGTTTGACGCAGGAGTGGGCATATCTCCTCACATACGAACAGTTCATCCTTTTGGAGGAATTGGATGCGTTCAACAGACGGGAAGTAGTTGACAAAAGTTTTCAATCCAATCTGCTCGAATTTGCAAAAATCAAAGGACTTGCGAACCAAACAGGGGTTGAGTTAGAACGTTACCTGAACCGAGAGGAAGCTGTCGCACCGAAAACTGTTCGCTTACGCCTGCGCGAAGCGGGGGATACTGTTGAGATCATCCCCGACGTAGCTGGGGTTGATAGCGAAAAATTTGAAGCGGTTTTTGACAAATTTCCGAACCCTGAAATCACGTACAATCTGCCCCAACCTGACGGTAGTCGAACCCGTATACTCTTCCAAGAGGAACAGCGAGAAGCTTTGCAAACTGTTAAGCGTTATCGTCGTGTATCGCGTGAACAACTTGCGGAGATTGCAAAAGAACCACAGGCATATTTCGACCCGGACGTTGTTGAACTGGATCCGACGGATGAAACCCCCTCTTTCAGCGAGCGTGTCCGCGAAATTGGCATCTATCAACCGAGGGCTTATCCATTCGTTTCGCCCTACAAAAGTCAGTGGATCCCCGGTATTTTGGTTGATGAGGGAACTGAGACGCAAACGAAGATTCAGATTAAAAGTGGTGCGGAACTAAAAAAACTTCAGCAAGCGATTGAGGAAGCAAAGCGGGCAGATCAAACCCATCTGACATGGGAAGGGAAACAACTTCTAGTTTCCGCGATTGAACAACATCTCCCCTTTATCGAAAAGCAACTCAAACACCGGAAGAAGCCATCACGCCCACCGGATAAGAAACCGGATGAAAAATCGGAAACCGTGGTCTTAATCATTGAGGAGAACATAGATGATCCCGATTACGTTGAAACATCTGATGCTTCAATCGAAGAACCGTTTCGACATCTGCTTGAGCCTCCCCTAAACCTGAAACAGGAATTTAAACTCCTACCACATCAGGAGGAAGGACTGGCATGGGCACAGCAACTTTGGGAGAAAGAATATCCCGGTGGATTACTCGCCGATGACATGGGGCTTGGTAAAACCTTACAAGTGCTCTGTTTTCTGGAATGGCATCACGCGAAATCTCGCTTGCAAGGATCACAACGAAAACCGTACCTGATCGTTGCACCAATCGCGCTTTTAGAAAATTGGGCAGCGGAATATCCAAAGTTTTTCGACAAAGGCACGCTAGATTTCGTCACACTGTACGGAAAGGCGCTACAAACCTTCAAGTGCGAGCCCGATGACATACCTCTCCTCCACGTTCCAAAAATAGAAGGCGCAGAACATCCCCCACAATTACGCAGACAACGCGGTAGGCTTGATGTCAAACGCCTCCGAAACGCCGATCTGGTGCTAACAACCTATGAAACTGTCCGCGACTTTCAACTAGATTTAGGCTTGATTCCGTGGGCAACCGTTGTGATTGACGAGGCACAACGGATTAAGACGCCGGGAACGCTCGTCACAAACGCCTTGAAAGCACTCAAAACCGATTTTCGTCTCGCGCTGACGGGCACGCCTGTCGAAAACTCATTGATGGATTTGTGGTGTATCACTGATTTCGTTGCACCGGGCTATCTTGACAGTGCGAAAAATTTTAATCGTAACTTTTGCCTTCCCCTTGAGAATCCTGAAACTGACATTCGCGCCCTTGGCAAGCAGGTTCGAGAGCGCATCGGCATTCACCTCAAAAGACGGTTAAAATCTGATATCCTCAATGAACTTCCCGAAAAACATATACACGTCGAAGAGTGCCAAGAAAGTATGCCATCTGAACAGGTAACACGCTATCAGGCTGCGCTTCAAGCCACACAAGAGAGCGAATCATCAGAGGTACAATCACGTAACCGTATCTTGCAAATGCTGCATCAGCTGCGCGACATTTCTGACCATCCATTGTTAACCGACTCTCAATGGGATCAAGTTCCTATTAACACGCTAATCGAACAATCAGCAAAACTTATAGTGACGGTAAAACTTCTTAAAAAGATCGCTCGTGCTGATGAAAAGGTGATTCTGTTTGCGGAACGTCGAAAGACCCAACATCTTTTAGCCAATGTTATTCGAGAACAGTTCGGCTTGAAGAACGTTTCTATCGTCAATGGTGATACGCCAGGGAGTACACAAAGGGAAAGTTCAATGAAGATGAGCCGTCAGCAAGCGGTTAATCATTTCCAAGGCACCTCGGGTTTCAACGCTATCATCATGTCTCCCCTCTCTGCTGGCGTTGGTCTCAATATCACTGAAGCGAACCATGTCATCCACTATAGCCGCTGGTGGAATCCTGCCAAAGAAGATCAGGCGAGTGACCGAGTCTACCGCATCGGGCAAACGCGACCCGTACACATCTACCTGCCAATGGCAATCCACTCTGAGTTTCAGACATTTGACATCATCTTGCACGAGCTCCTGGAACGAAAACGCCAGCTTTCACAAGGTGCGCTCTTCCCAACGGAACGAGCCGAAGTAACTCCTCTAGACCTTCTAACTCGTCTGCAGGCAATTCGACCTGAGCAAGAAATTGATTCACCGTTAACGATAGAAGATGTTGACGGATTGGAACCCCAATCATTCGAGGTTTTTGTTGCCGCTCTTTTTGAAAAGCATGGATATCGCGTTGGCTTAACACCCTATTCGGGCGACAAAGGTGCGGATGTCATCGCTCATTCGCATCGAGGCGAAACGTCAGCCCTTCTGATACAGGTCAAACAGCGTAAAGAAGGTGGCAAACCGGGAAGTGAGGCGGTGAACGAAATTGTTGCGGCAAAGCCGTTTTATCAAGAAAAATACGATACGACCTTTCAACCGATGGTCATTACAAATCGAGAGTTTACCAAAGAAGCACGCCAGCTCAGTCGTGCAAATCAGGTGAAAATGCACGAACGTAGGTGGTTGATGCAAAATTTAAAAAAATACCCTGTGGCATGGAAGGACATCAACTTGTTTCGGTTTCAGACCGGTTAAAGGGGAAGGCTCATATTGAATTAATAAGGATTCTCCACAATAAAGAAAGAACAGATTGTTTCGCGAAATTCAAAAGTGATGGATGGTGCCCTCGTTTTCACTGGCACCCGCGTTTCGGTTGAGAGTTTGATTCAGCATCTAACCAGCATGAGACTCGCTTAACAAGTTCCTTGATGACTTTCCAATCGTATCTCGTGAGCAAGCAGTAGCGTATCTGAAGATGACGCAGGAGATCGTTGATGTGCGCGCTGCTTGATAAAAATCTACTCCACGAAACCACCATAGCGATTCCAAAATGGCAAATTGCATTCACTGCGAGGCTTGTAACAATCCGGCACTTATGCTACCATTTCAAGGAAGTGAGGATTCACGTAACTATAAAGGAGAAAATATGAAAACATTTAGAATCTTGAGAAAATATCCTTTCTGGATGTTAGGGCTACTTTTGCTCTGTAGTTGTGACTTAGTTCAGGAACTCATCCCTTCCGAACCACCGAGCGAAATGGAGGCCGCACCGATCCGTGTAACGATGATATATCCCGACGATTGCGTGGGAGATTTAGGTTACTGTGACAGTCTCCATATCGGAGTCAAACGTGCTGAGGCAGAGCTCGGGATCCACCTCAACGAGGTTATCGGCCAGGAGAGCGATTCGGTATTGACAGAAATGCTGTTCAGAGAAGCAGCCCAAAGTTCCGACTTGATTTTAAGCGCGGGGTTCCAAATGGGAGAACCGCTGTCGCGCGTAGCCCCCGACTTTCCGAATGTCAAATTTGCAATTGTTGATGTTGCGCTTGACCTTCCCAATGTCGCCGGTCTCAACTATAAGGCAAACGAAGGCTCATTTCTGGTCGGGGCGATTGCCGGGTTAAAATCGGAGAGCGGTAAAATTGGGTATGTTGGCGGGGTGGACGTCCCCTTACTACGAGAATTTGAAGCTGGTTACGTCGCTGGGGTTCACGCTGTCAACCCAGATGCGGTTGTCTCCATAGAATACATCAGCGAGGATATAGGCGGTTTCAGCCAACCGGACAAGGCGAAGGAGATCGCATTAACCCAATATGAGGGCGGGGTCGATGTCATTTACGCCGCTGCCGGTAGATCCGGTCTGGGAGTGCTCGAAGCCGCGCAAGCGCAGGGAAAATATGTCATTTGGGTTGACTCCAACGGCAATCATCTCGCACCGGGGACAGTCCTGACGAGTATGGTCAAACAGATTGAGGATTCCGTGTATGAAGTCATCAATGAAACCATTGACGTCACTTTTATGGGAGGTATCCGATACCTCGGACTCGCAGATGGTGGTGTCGACTATGCCCTTGATGAACATAACCAATCTGAGCTTTCGGACGAAATTATAGCAACCGTCGAATCATTGAGGGCGAAAATCATCACCGGCGACATTGTCGTCCCGAATGAGGTTTCGCTTCCACGCTAATATAGTCGACAATGGTATCGTTGTAAAACAGGCTTTCGCGCCTGTTCGTGCGGTGGCTGCAGCGATGGCACGGATTTTCCCCTGCTTGCCGGGGTTAGGGATCGGAACTCCACCCCGTAGCAGAAAAATCCCTACCCCCGGTACCGCAGGCGGGATAAAGAAATGAACAGGTCACCAATCCCTCAAATCCATAACCTTATCAATTCTCAACTCTATGTACCTTTTTTCACATATTTGTCTGTACATCACGCGAAAAACAGAGAGCAGAAGCCTCCACCACGAAGGCATTTGATGAGGACTCATTCTTCAACTTTCATTTTCAATTTCACAGGATATGAATCCATCTCCCAACACTAAACTATTTAACTTGGCCGCAGAAAGTGTAGCCTACGAAAACAACATTGTTCTAAAAAATATCTCCCTACAAATTGACAGAGGCGAAAAGGTCGCACTGGTTGGTCCAAGTGGTGCAGGCAAAACGACCTTGCTGCGCAGACTCTACAATAGCGTTGCAGACCAGTCTGCATTCGTCGACCAACACTATGCCTTAGTACCGCAGCTCTCTGCTTTCCACAATATCTATACCGGGCGGCTTGATCAATATTCTACAGTCCACAATCTCTTGAACCTAATTAAACCACAGAAGAAGGTGTTGCAGGAAATTACTCCTATCCTGCACGCACTGGGAATGGAAGAGAAAATTTTTGAAAAGGTTGGGGCAATGTCTGGCGGACAGCAGCAGCGGGTCGCTGTTGCACGTGCGATTTACCGCGGAGAGGATATCTTGTTGGCAGACGAACCGATAGCCTCGGTAGATCCCCTTCAAGCGGGCACGGTGATGGAAATCATTATTCAGAATACAGAGACCGTTGTGGTGTCACTACACGCGGTGGAATTCGCCCTAAAGTTTGCACAGCGAATAGTCGGGCTGAGTGATGGGGAGATTCAATTTGATTCGCCAACCGGGGAAGTGACCCAAACAATGCTTACGGAACTGTATCGGAACGGGAACTCCCTTTGAATCCAGGGCCATTCAAGGGGTATACTATTACCATGTTAAAAACCAGTCTGTTCTTCGTTGCGATTGCCCTGATAGCCTTCCTGTTGGCGGACCTTGAAATCTCGACGCTACACCCTTGGACAGAACTGAGCCGAATGGCTTGGGGCGCAATCACCCCGGATGTTACCTCCCTCTGGAATTTGAAACTTGCCCTGCTCAATACAGTGATTTTTGCTGTCTGTGGTACTTTTCTTAGTGTCGTACTTGGCATCGGTCTGGCTGTCGCCTTCCGTTTTACCCCTGTCAGGTTGTTCTGCGCTTTTATCCGCGCCATTCATGAGATTTTCTGGGCTTTCATCTTCCTTCCCATTGTGGGACTCAATCCAACCTGCGGTGTGCTCGCCATCGCAATTCCCTACGCTGGTATCTTTGCGAAGGTGTACGCAGAGATTATCCAAGAATCGGATCGGCGTCCGCTGGAGGGTGTTCCTAAAGCCTCTGGAGGTTTGAGTCGCTTTGTCTATGGTATCCTTCCCGTCATCTATGCCGATACCAAACACTATACCGGCTACCGCTTTGAGTGCGCCCTACGTTCCAGTGCTATTCTCGGATTCATCGGATTGCCAACGCTCGGATTCCACCTTGAGACCTCGTTTCGCGAAGGCATATACTCGGAGGCTTGGGCACTGCTCTATGCGTTCTATATCTTGATTGCTTCGCTCAGGTACTGGCTCAAGCCACGCCTTGTTCCACTCTATGTTGCGGCGTCGTTTGCGTTGCTGTCAAGGACAATTACGGTGTCGTGGGAAAACATCGTTCGCTTTTTCACCTATGACCTCCTCCCGTGGCCCATGCGCCGGGAGGGTGTCCTCGATGGCACACGCGATATTTCGTTTGCGTGGGAACCGATCGCGAGTTGGGTAAACGAGATTTTTGTCCACGAAGCATGGGAAGGGATATGGAACACAGTGGTGTTGACACAGGTGGTACTGGTAGGAACGGGTGTATTTGCGTTGCTCAGTTTTCCCTTCGCTTGCCGGCATTTCTCAGGGAAGATTGCCAGCCGGATTTCGCACTATGGACTGATTGTTATCCGCACCACGCCGGAGTACATTCTCGCGTATATCCTTGTACAGCTCTGGGGCCCATCAATGCTCCCGGCTGTGTGGGCGATTCTCTTGCATAACGGAGCCATCCTTGGTTTCCTGTGCAGCAACAACGCCGACTTGGTGCCGCTGCGGATAGATGCGCCTCAGCGGCGGATAGATCGGTATTTGTTTGAAATTTTGCCACGCGTATACGGACAGTTCCTCGCATTCCTGTTTTACCGTTGGGAGGTGATGATGCGAGAGTCTGCCATCCTCGGCATCCTCGGCATCTACACGCTGGGGTTCTACATTGACAGCGCGATTTCCGATGACCAAATCGATAAGGCAGTTTTGTTGATTCTCATCACAGTTCTACTCAATATGGGCATCGATTCCGTATCACAGTTTGTACGGCGTCGCCTTAAGATTTCCACGAAATTGGTGACATCTTTATGACAAGATAATGCTAGCTTGCAACGTTTGGTATGCCCTCCGGTCAAAGACCGAGAGTGAAACGTTATTGGTACATTGGTTCACATTGGTACATCAATGAATTCTTGAACAAATGAACTCCTCTTTAATAAACCAATCAACTCTTGAACGCTATGGAAACGGCAGCCTCATCAACTAGCACGATAGGTTAATGGCGCCGAGCACTTTCAGAGAACCTAGCCCCTCACGACGAAATGGAAGGAAAGCCGATGGAAAATCAAGAATATCTCCTCAACGACGAAGAGATGCGCAGCTTCATCATTGATGGCTACATCAAGGTACAAACCAACTTCTCCACCAATTTCCACAAAACAATTTTCCAGCAGGTAGAAGATATGTTCGAGAGTCAGGGGAATTTGGGGAATAACCTGCTGCCCCTTATCCCTGAGATTCAGCAGGTCTTTTCGCATCCAGCGATTCACGGTGCTTTGACCAGTACACTTGGTCAGAATTATGTTATGCACTCACATCGCTACTGCCACTTCAATCCACCGGGGAGTACCGGACAAAATTTTCATAAAGACTCCTATGAAGGGGACGAACAGATACGGCGTCACCGGTGCCGTTGGATGATGGGGTTTTACTATCCCCAAGATACCACCGAAGATATGGGACCGACAGCGGTTCTCCCCGGTACACAGTATTATGAGACGCACGAAAGCGCACATTCTCAGCCAGAATTGGCCCTCTGTGGGGAAGCCGGCACAGTGACGCTGGTGCACTATGACCTCTGGCACCGGGCGATGCCGAATCAGAGCGACAAAAAGCGGCACATGCTGAAATTCCTTTTCACTCGACTCGACGAGCCGAAAGCACCTTCTTGGGACAGCGCAGACTCGACGTGGGATTCGCTTGACAGCGAGGCATCTTTGAAAGGACATGATGTTATGTGGCGAAGTCTCTGGAACTGGTTCTATGGGAAACAGAACGGTACAAAGGAAGATACGGGGTTGGTTGAAAATGACCTTCCGGCGTTGATCGAGGCTTTGGGAGATCCGGATGAAATGGTTCGTCTTAATGCGGCGTATGAATTGGGGATGATGGGTGCAGCAGCGGTGCCGGCACTGATTGAGATATGGCAGGAGTCATGGGAGGATAAAGGTAGTGCCGGATCAGAGAACGAGAGCTTCCAACACGCGACCTATGCGTTGAGTGCGATTGGAGGTCCAGCAGTGCCTGCATTGATAAACGCGCTACAGGATGAAAATGAGTCGATTCGTGCGGGTGCGGCTTATGCCCTCGGCGATATTGGAAATGTCGCTCAAGAGGCAGTCCCTGCGCTCACTCAGGCTTTACGGGATGAATCTGCGTGGGTGCGCCGCCATGCGACGGAGGCATTGGGGTTGATCGGTCAACCTGTTCAGAACACGGTTCCTGCGCTGATTGGGCTACTGCGCGATGAACACTATTGGATTCGAGATAACGCGGCACGGGCGTTAGCTCGGCTCGGCCCCGCCGCTGAGGCTGCAATTCCGGTCTTGATGGATACATTGAATGATGAGAATCGGTATGTGCGTTTCCATGCGACATTTGCATTGAAACAGATTGGCACGCCTGAAGCAACCAATGTCTTGTTTGATCATCTCTTGACCTCTCGGTGGTGTCCGCTGACAACAATACACAGCGCATTTTAGCTTAATTCGTGCCGACACGCTCACCATGACAAGCTACCCGCACCCTCAGTCTGACCCATTCTGGACATTTGAACACACCACTTGGGAGAAAAGCGCGCGGTCATACCACAATTTTTGGCCACGCCTCACCAGTCAAACGATTGAACCACTCCTATCTACTGTCCAAAAGGGCGACAAAACACGCTTGCTCGATGTCGCGACCGGCGCGGGTAACGTCGCACAAGCGGGTGTAAGAAAAGGGGCATGGGTTGTTGGGGTCGATTTCTCAACGGCGATGCTCTCCCAAGCACGAAAACAGTATCCAGATATCGACTTCTGCGAAGGAGATGCAGAGGCATTGCCCTTCGCCAATAACAGTTTTGATGCAGTTGTCATCAACTTCGGATTATTACACTTCGGCAACCCTGAGCAAGCACTGAGGGAAGCGTATCGCGTCCTTCACCCCGGCGGACGGATTAGCTTCACCGTCTGGGCGATTCCCGAAGCCGCTATCGGATTTCACATTATGCTTCAGGCGATAGAAACTCACGGTGACCCTAACATCTCGCTGCCTGAAGGTCCCCCCTTCTTCCGATTCAGCGATTCCGCCGAAAGCGGACGAACTTTGCGGACAATTGGCTTTATCAATCCTTCGATTACAGAGGTTCAGCAGATGTGGCGACTTTCTTCGCCCGATGACCTCTTTGTCGCATTCTACGAGGGAACAGCGCGCACCGGTGGACTGCTCCGCGCTCAATCCAAGGCGGCACTGGAGGCCATTCGTGCGGCAGTTATTAAGGGAGCTGCCGCTTATGAAAAGGACGGGGGCGTGGAGATTCCGATGCCCGCGATCCTCACCTCAGCGCAAAAACCGCGATGCTGAGAATCTTAATCAAGGGACAAAACGCTACGCGCCACCTCTCCTCTTGCCAGTGCCTCAAACGCTTCGTTGACTCGCTCTAGCGGATACGTTCGCGTCACCAACTCATCCAGCTTTAACTTCCCGGCCTTGTAAAGACGAATCAAACGCGGAAAGTCTACATGGGGACGTGCGGAACCGTAGTAGGAGCCAATAACTGTTTTCTCATGCATCAACATCCGGGCATCCAATGCCACAGGTGTGTCTTCGGGCGCATGACCAACGAAAACGGTGATGCCTCGTCTACGGGTGCATTGGATGGCTTGGAGGAAGGGCTCACCCGTCAGTCCAATCGCTTCAAACGCATAGTGGACGCCGGGACCACCACTGAGTTCCTGAATCCGAGCGACAGCGTCCTCCTGAGAGGCGTTGACCGTGTCAGTTGCGCCAAAACGTCTTGCCATTTCCAGCTTATTGTCTCGGACATCTACCGCGATAATCGGCTCGGCACCTACCATCGCCGCTCCCTGAATGCAATTGAGCCCTACGCCGCCACAACCGAAGACTGCCACCGAGCTTCCACCCTGCACTTGAGCGGTATTGATGGCTGCGCCGACCCCCGTCATGACCCCACAGCCAATCAGTGCCGCCTGCGCGAAGGGCATATCTTTATCTATGGGAACCACCGCATCTTGAGGCACCAGCGCATGTGTGCCAAAGGTCCCCAAACCTGCCATCTTTTCCATTGTTCTCTGTTCGCCGGGGAATCGGGGGAGTGTAGAACTGTCAGGCGGAAGCTCACACAGGGTGGGAAACCCTTTCTGACACATCTCGCAATAGCCGCAGCTCCGTTTCCAGGATAGGATGACGTGGTCCCCTTCACGAACCCCACTGACTTGACTCCCTACCTCTTCGACGATACCCGCCCCTTCGTGACCTAAGATAGTCGGTATCGGGATGTGGGGCCAATCGCCCTTGACGACATGCCAATCGGAATGGCAGACGCCGCTGGCAACGATTCGCACTCGCACTTGATTGGCTCCTGTATCCGGCAGATCCAATTCTTCAATTTTCAGCGGTGTATTGATTTCATATAGCACAGCAGCTTTCATGACGCTTGCCCTCCTTCGGGTTGCATCCAAGACGGAGCATTATTGCTAAAATTTTGAAGTTTGAATTTATATTAGGCTGAAACCGAAATAAGGTCAAGAGAGAAATTTGAAATTCCTTCGCAGAACCTTTTTTCGTTGCGGAATTGCCCGAACTTTGCTATGATACTGAACAGTACAGAAATCCAACCTGGCAACGGGATAAAATCTCCGCAAGGTTCGCATCTAGATCTTTCCGCAAAGGAGGGTACTTACTTGAATCAGACACAGATTCAAAATGGAACACCTTTCAGCGCAGAACGGAACCGCTGAAATCATTTTTAATTGAACATGGTCCGGCGCAATACGTTCCTGTCAACCACTATTCGGGCAGAAATTCCCCGAAAACAGACACGCCGACATTTGAACGGGGACCCGTTTCCGTGCTTTGCAAGGCAGACGATATCTACCTGCACGACCCGCAATGTTGGCACCGCGTTCCCCAACCGGTCAGGTCAAGTTCGTTATCTACTCCAGCAGCAATACGGCAGGCAATGGCCCTTTCCGCGTTACAATGCCTACATCAACTACAAGATATGGGAACCCCTCCTAAGCCGCAAGTGAGCGTTTGCTTCAGTTGCTCGGCAACCCCCGATTCCATCCTGAAGCACGAAAAAAAAATAAAATGAGCAGATGGGAATTTAAAATTGCAGATGATACAGGAGTAATAGGCGATGTTGGTTCAGAACACCCCTTGCTACCGGGCATCGAGGCTTCGTGGAGGATTTCCGGGAGTACGAAAGGAGCGAACATATAGTGCCCAACGAAATCGAAAAGACCGAACAACTTATCCAATCGGCACAGGAACTAAGAGAGAAGTTTCAGAAAGACCGCCATCGACCGGCGTACCATTTTACCCCGCCGTGGGCTTGGATGAACGACATCAATGGCCCCCTCTTTTGGAACGGCAGATATCATATTTTCTACCAGCATAACCCCGATGGGGCTTACTGGAAATGGATTCAGTGGGGACACGCATCGAGTCCAGACCTTGTGCATTGGACCCACCATCCAATCGCATTGACGCCGACGTTGGGCGGTCCCGACCGGGACGGTTGCTTCAGTGGCGGCGCGGTAATCAATGATGGTGTTCCTACCTTGATTTACCACGGTGTCCCCGAAGGAACATGTATCGCTACCAGCGAGGACCCGGATTTAATCCAATGGACCAAACACCCTACAAATCCCGTTATACCGGTCCCACAGCCGGGCGATCCGGACTATGGGAAGTACCGTGTCTATGATCCGTGCGCCTGGAAGCACGACGACTTTTGGTATGCGTTGTGCGGCAGCCGCGATCCGACGGGAGGCGATACTGCCTATCTGTTTAAGTCCCCTGATATGGTTCATTGGGAGTATCTGCACCCATTCTACAAATCAAACCGGCGTTGGACTGAGGCAGATGAGGATTGCGCTGTTCCAAATTTCTTCCCGATAGGGGATAGACACATGTTGCTGTTTTGCAGTCACCTGCAGGGAACCCAATACTACCTCGGTCAATATGAGGACGATCATCTTTACCCGGAGCGATATGCTCGCATGAGTTGGCCCGGCGGGCACCTCGGAGGCGGGATCACTATGTTAGATGGAGATGGGCGTCGTATCTTTTTTGACTGGATCCGAGAGACAAGAACATTGGAAGCCGAGCGCGCCTCCGGTTGGTCTGGCGTGATGACCGTGCCGCGAATCTTGTCGTTAGGGGAAGATAACAGTTTGGTGATTGAACCTGCCCCCGAACTGGAGGTGCTGCGACAGAATCACCGCCATCATGAAAACATCCATCTGACTGCCGATTCGGAGCTGATACTTAACGATGTAAGAGGCGATTGTCTGGAACTTGCTGTGGAGGTTGATGCAGTAGATGGCGTTGAGTTTGGCATAAAGGTTCGTTGTTCGCCGGAGGGGGAAGAACAGACCCCCATCGTGTGTGATCCGATAGCAAAAACATTGAGCGTAAATATCAGCAAGTCCAGTCTTGACAAAAGCATAAGATACATCTACTATCGCAACGAAAGCGCGACGAAGCGGTTGCCTGAAGGCAAGAGAGTCGTAACCGCCCAAGAAGCACCGTTTGAGTTATTCGATGGAGAACCGCTCAAGTTGCGTATCTTCCTGGACCGTTCGGTGTTGGAAATTTTCGCCAATGGACACCAGTGTGTGACACAGCGAATCTATCCGACCCGAGGTGACAGTCTCGGTGTAACGCTATTCAGCCGCGGTGGAGGCGTGGATGTGAGGTCTGTTGATGCTTGGGACATGGCGTCAACAAACGAATAGACCAGCAATCCACGGAGTTGGAGATAAAGAAAGGAACGAAATATGGAAAAACGAACGCTTGGGCGCACAGGACTTGAAGTCAGTGTGCTGGGAATGGGGGGACTATATGTCTCCAGGGCGGGTGACCGTGGACGCGATGAGGGGTGCCGCGCCGTTCACCGCGCACTTGAACTCGGTGTAAATTATGTAGATACAGCACCTAGCTACCGTGACAGCGAAGAGGTTTTGGGCATCGCGCTTGAAGGTGTGACGCAGCCGTACTTCCTCGCGACGAAACTCGGCGGTCGTCCACAACCGTTTAATCCACAAGATAAAGATCTTCTGCGGCAGTCAGTCAATGAAAGCCTCCGGTTGCTCAAACGCGATTATATCGATGTCCTGTTGGTGCATGAACCCGATCGCCCCGGTCAGTACGATTGGTGGACGGACTATGACAATTTTCACGGACCTGTCTGTGATTTGTTGGAAGAATTGAAAGCGGAGAAAATTATCCGATTCACCGGACTCGGCGGCACCACCGCTTATCAACTTCCACTTATTATGGCAACGGGAAACTTCGATGTCGTCTTGACAGCGTTCAATTATAGTCTACTTTGGCGGGAAGCGACCATAGCGATCTTCCCTGAAGCCAAACGACAGAATATGGGCCTTGTCATCGGTTCGCCGCTTCAACAGGGAGCCTTATCCCGACGCTACCCCGAAATAGAGACGGGGGCAAAGTGGTTGAGCCAGCCCCGACAAAAACAGTATCAGCGGCTTTACGCATTTCTGGATGAAATTGAACTGTCGCTGCCGGAGGCCGCGCTCCGCATGATGGTAGCAACCCCTGAGATTTCCACGGTCTTGATGGGAGCACGGTCTGTGGAGGAAGTTGAACAGAATGCGCGTGCAGTTGAAGCGGGGCCGCTGCCGCCGGATATCCTCACCGAGCTTCAAGAGATTGCGGATATGGTGCCGTTCCGACCCTGTGAAGAGCCCTTTGGCTTACCGTTTGGACGACCATACAAGTGGCCTGGGCCGGCTGGCAGGTAGGTTGGCTGAAAGGAGAAATCGATGAAAGTCACTGACATCAAAGTACACCTAGTGCGGTCGAACCGCAACACCGTGATTCCTTCACCGTGGATCCTCGTGCAGGTATTCACCGATGAGGGTGTGGTGGGGTTAGGGGACGCAACGAATTGGCCCGGCGGCACGATTATTAAGCAGGCAATTGAGGAGTTGAGCCGGTTTGTTATCGGAGAGGATCCATTTAACATCGAATATCTCTACCATCTATTGTATCATGCCTTACAACAAATCGGGCAGACAGGGGCAGTGATTGCCGCAATCAGCGGCATTGAGATTGCGCTATGGGACATTGTAGGACAGGCAGTGGGACGCCCGATATACGATCTGCTGGGCGGCTCCTGTCGGGATAGGGTGCGTTTTTATAGCCACGCGGGTGAGCCGGAGGAATGCGTTCGCTTGGCAGAGAAAGGGTGCACCGCTATCAAGGCATACTTCCCCAGTGGTACACCCCGACCGGGGGAACGTATCAATATCCCTTGTTCTATCACCCGGAGTGAGGAACTAATCGCACTAGCACACATGCAGCGATGTCGAGAGGCTGTAGGGGACGCGGTAGACATTGCGACCGATGTAGGTGCACGATATACCACGAGTGCAGCCATTCGACTAGGGAATAGGCTGGAGGAGATTGGACTGTTATTCTACGAGGAGCCGGTGGGGCCAGAAAACATCGATGCCTTAGCAAAGGTGACGGCAGCGGTGAATACACCTGTCTGCGTTGGTGAGCGGCGTTACACACGCTTCGGCTTCCGCGACTTAATCGCTGCACAGGCGGTAGACATGATTATGCCCGATGTGGTCCGTGCGGGGGGCATCGCGGAGACAAAGAAGATTGCCGCTATGGCAGAGAGTTACTACATGCAGGTTTCGCCACACAATCCCAACAGCGCGATCTCAACGCTCGCCAGCGTTCACCTGATGGCAAATATCCCTAACGCGCTTGTCTTGGAATATGTTGATGAGGAGCAGGATGCACCGTGGCGCAACGACCTATTGACCGATCCGCCGCAGGTGGAAAATGGTTACCTACGACTTCCCACGAAACCGGGATTGGGATCCCAACTTGTGATGAAGGAAGTGGAAAAATACCGGTTCGAGGGGTAGTTGGATAAAAAAGGCGAGTTGCTACCTGTTGTTCCGGTGATTTTCTGAAACGTGAAACGTAATGCGTAGGAAGTTCATTAGGGTAATTGTAGTATGCCTACTACTAGCAACTTGATTTATCAAAAACCCTTTAGGGGTATTCCCCCAAACATTTATGTTCAAGGGATAAGACGCGCAATGAATTGCGCTACTACTAACATTAGTGTTCCCCCAAACATTTATGGAGGGAACACCCCTGCTTTCGCATCGGTAAATGGTCATCAGAGGTAAAAACCGAGACAGCTTTCTCATACTACGATGGTGGTGTGTTGTAGGAGGCATGGCTTCCCGTTGTCCATTGCCGTAGCAGGTGTCAGACAGGTTTCGGCTCGCTATCTGTGTTGATAGCACAATTCGATTCTTAAAGGAACGAGTAGGAATCCCAATCCTTTAAAGAGATAAAGTATAAGATGAAACGAGTAGAATCTTCGCCTGATGATTACATCGCAAGCCAAGCATCAGATATTCGGACGGTTTTGGAAGAACTTCACATGTTGATCCGGGCAGCACTACCAGACCGGGGTTGCTGTATGTGGGAAGGTGTTTTCTGGGGCGGCAGCAAACAGCAAATCATCGGCTATGGCAATTATTCCTACCTGCGTGCCGATAAGAAACCAGTCGAATGGTTCATCGTTGGGTTGACCCGGCAGAAAAATTATTTCAGTGTGTATGTCAATGCAGTCGAAGCGGAACGTTATCTTGCTGAACTCTACGGGCCCCAGCTCGGCAAAGTCAAGATTGGAAAAAGTTCTATTAGTTTTCGTAACCGGGCAGATATTAATCTGGATGTGTTACGTGAGATGATCGAACACGCGGGAAAAATAGTAACAACTGAAAACGAGTCGTGAACATCAGGGAGCAGAACAATCCCGAACATTCTCTAAGCCCACTTACTTTTGATATGAGGAAAAAAAATGCCAGACCGTGAGGGAAGCGGTCTGGCAATACTGACGTTAAAAAAGAAAACGCCGGTTGACGTCTATTTCAAAGATATTGAGAGCAAGACGAAAAACCGTAAGCAATCCAATAATTGCTCACCAACAGGTTCTAGTATACCCCATAAAGTAACGAAAGTCAAGCATATTTTAACAAATAAAAAAAACACACATAAGCTAATGGAGACTTACGCTTCTATGTGCCCGCCGTAATCCTCTCAGTGATTGCACCGCTCTCTTGATCTCTGAGGATTTGTTTCAAACGGCCGTCAGGCATTCGCTCTTCCTTAATCAGTGTATATTGCCCGTCAACTTCAACAGCTGCAACACCGATTTGCTCGACCCTAGTTGCTCCACGCCATACTTCCAATTCCACCGGCTCCCACTGTTTTGATTTGGCAGACCGATAACAGGCATCAATAATAGCGTTGACGACGTATCCATCATAAAAAGTTTCCATTGGCTCCGTACCGTTATCTAAAGCGTTGAGTATTTCAACGAACATATCACGATATCCAAGTTCCCCGACTTCGTCGCCAACAGGAAAAAGCCATCCTGTATCAGTTTCGGCTTTTTCAGCAACGTAGCCGCCCTGTCCGCCCGATGTAAACATCTCCATACCCGTTCTCAACCAGTGGTTGAGCCAGATGGTGCCTTCGGTGCCTGAGATTTCATCGCGTATATCCATACCGCCCCGAAATGCCCATCCCACCTCAAACTGCCCCATTGCCCCGTTTTCAAATTTGATCAGGGCAATCCCGTGGTCTTCCGCTTCAACAGGATGAACGAGGGTATCCGCCCAACACATGACCTCAAGGGGTTTGACCTCTTTGCCAACAAAGTTACGGATAATCTCAATACAGTGGCATCCCATGTCAACGATGGCCCCGCCGCCTGCCTGCTCAATATCCCAGAACCAGTCGCTGTGAGGGCCCGGATGGGTTTCGCGGGAACGAACCCACAAAACCTTCCCAATCGCGCCGTTCTTGACAGATTCAATCGATTTGAGCGTCTTCGGTGGATAGACCAAATCCTCAAGATAACCGTGAAAGACCCCCGCATTTTCAACCACATCGAGCATCCTTTTGGCTTCAGCTGCGTTGCGTCCTAACGGTTTCGTACACAGGATGGCTTTGCCCGCCTCGGCAGCCATCACAACAGCTTCTTCATGCAGGTTGTTGGGAAGACCGATGATAACTACATCGGTTTCCGAATCGTTAATCGCTTCAGCGAGGTCGGTCGTCCATCTGGGGATGTCCCATTCGGTTGCAAAATCTTTCGCCCGCTCTTCAGTGCGTGAGTATACCACATGAACGTGGTCGCGACTCCGTTGCCCGTGGAGTGTCATTGTGTAGAACATACCGATGAGCCCCGTCCCTAACATCGTAACCTTATGTGTTTTGTCCATTGCTTTCCTCTTTTCTGTACGCTGGAGATTCTAGTGAGATTTTATATCATGGATTTGACATTCCAGCAAAACCTGTTAGGGACAGCTTATCAGATTTTTCGAGTTGGGTCAATTCCAAAGTAGCGAATCATGGAAACGTCCCAGTGAACAGAAGGGCACTAATGAATCGTACAATTCTTGATAAAAATCAGGCGGTATGTTAGACTGAATCAAAGGCACGATTTACAAGCAAAAGTGCTCTGTTTGGGCACTTTGTAGGGTACGCATCCTTCTCAAAAACTCAAATAGCAATGGCAAGACAAAATATCCCAACAGGAGCAAAATGAGAATCAATTGTCGGCGACTCGTGGGCTGTTCGGCTAGGACAATATATCCACGTTTCGGGAGCGACAGCAACGGATAAAGATGGCGAAATTGTCGGTGTGGGGGATGCCTATAGACAGACGGTGCAGATCACAAACAATATAGAAACTGCGCTCAGATCCGCGGGTAGCAGTCTGAAAGATGTCGTTCGCACACGCATCTATGTGAAGAACATTAACGATTGGGAGAAGGTTGAGGTAGAACACGGTGAGTTCTTCGGCGAAATCTGTCCTGCTACCAGTATGGTCCAGGTCAGCCGCTTGATTGAATCAGAGATGTTGGTTGAAATCGAAGCAGAAGTAGTTGTAGCGGAATAGACATAGAAGAAATCATAAGGAATGGTAGTTATGCGTTACCATCTATGTAGCTTGATGCCTCACATTTCACGTTTCACGCTTCACGCTCTACTATTCGTTGGGGCGACTGGATACCCTCAAGCAATCACATCGTCGGAGATGGTGCTTATCCTCGCCGGATCGTTTCAGATGGGAAGCGATAACGGCAGACCTAATGAAACACCTGTGCATCAAGTTTTGTTGGAAGCATTCTATATCGACAAGTATGAAACAACCAACGCGGAATATCGAGCGTTTGTCTTGGCAAATCCCCGCTGGCAAAAGTCAACCATCAAGGCACGGCATTATCTCAGGCATTGGATTGGAAACGAATTTCCTGTTGGCATGGATCGGTATCCCGTGGCGTATGTCACCCATGAGGCAGCACAAGCGTATTGCGAATGGCGCGGGAAACGTTTGCCGGCGGAAGCGGAATGGGAGAAAGCAGCACGAGGCGGGCAGCTCGGGCAGCTCTATCCGTGGGGCAATCAGGTTGACCCAAACGCGGCGAACTACGATTCGAGGGATATACGTACCGGTGGGTTGAAAAACATGCAGCGATACCTGAAACCTATTGACCATTTTCCACCAAACGGCTACATGCTCTACAACATGGGAGGCAACGTGGCGGAATGGTGCACAGATAGATACCTACCGCATTACCGCAGATCTCGACGGGACGAGGATTCTCGATTCCGCAAGCGTCGGAACGACGCAACGGAATCGGAACATGATGTGAACCAACGCACGCTTCCTGCAAAGGGGCCGTTTGCTGTTCGTGGCGGGAGTTGGTTTGATCCGATATTCGATCTGCGCTGCGCCGCGCGCGCTTACGCCCTATCAGGCGCATATTACCATATCGGCTTCCGGTGTGCCACATCCAAGAATTGAGAGGGATTGCCGTTGCACTGTCCCTTTTCGTTTGCGCTCAATCCGCCTATGTGCTAAAATGCACAGGGTATCGGTTTCGAGTCTCCTAACCTGTACTTTTGACCTCCTCCGACATCCATTTAAAGAATTGGGATTCATACCTGTTCCTTTAGGTGTGGAATTGTGCTATCAACACGGATAGCGAGCCGAGGCCAGTCTGCCAACCGCTACTGCAATGGGCAACGCCCTGCCCACGGGGCCCGATTTATCGCAACCCCTTCGGACAGCTATATTTCCTGCAACACACTGCCGTCGCAGTATGGGAAAATCGCCAAGGTTTTTACCCCTGAGGACCATTCTTGGCAGGAGATATAGCTATAGGTTACTTATACACCCAAACGTTTTTGAAAGTAAGAAACACCGATGTGAAAGCAGGGGTGTTCCCCCAAACATTTATGTTCGAGGGATAAGACGCGCAATGAATTGCGCTACTACTAACATTAGTGTTCTCCCAAACATTTATGTTAGGGTAACACCCCTAAAGGATTTTTGATAATTTATAGATGAGGAGTATCAATCAATGGAATACAGTGTTCTTGGCAATTCTGGTGTCCAAGTCTCACGAATTTGTCTTGGAGCAATGATGTTTGGCAGCCCAACGAATGAGAGTGATTCAATCAAGATTATCGAACGCGCAATAGATGCCGGTATAAATTTTATCGATACGGCGAATGTCTACAATGCAGGAGAATCGGAACGCATTGTTGGCAAAGCGGTCCAAACCTTTCGTGATGATGTGCTTATCGCAACAAAGGTGAGTGGAGCAATGGGGGAAGGACTTAACCGATCCGGTACGAGCCGCCACCATATCATGATGGAGGTGGAGAACAGTCTCAGACGACTTGATACAGATCGTATCGATCTGTACTACCTGCATCGCTGGAACGCGCTGACACCGATTGAAGAGTCGCTTCGCGCGTTGGATGATTGTGTCAGGCAAGGCAAAGTCCGTTACATCGGTTGTTCCAACTTCGATGCTTGGCGGCTCTGCGAAGCGTGGTGGACGAGCGATCGCATGAATTTGGAAAAATTTGTCTGTCTACAACCGCTCTACAACATCGTTAATCGGGATATTGAAGTTGAATTGCTGCCGTTTTGCAAAGCTTATAATGTGGGAATTGTGTCCTATAGCCCCTTGGCGCGTGGCGTGCTAACGGGAAAATATCTTCCCGGACAACCGCCACCCCCCGGTTCACGGGCGGCACGCCAAGACCGTCGGATTCTGCAAACTGAACTGCGTAAAGAAAGCTACGAAGTCGCACAAAAACTTCAACCGTTGGCAGCGGCACACGGTAAAACGCTGGCACAATTCGCCTTAGCCTGGACCCTCGCTAATCCACGTATCACTTCAGTAATTATTGGTCCTAAAAATTTAGAGCAACTTGAAGACAACCTCGGTTGTCTCGACTGCGCCATTAGCTCGGAGGACGAAGCGGCGGTAGATCAGCTCGTACCGCCCGGCGAGCATACTGGAAAAGGTTATAACGATCCCATGTATCCCGTATTGGGACGCTCAGAGCAGTAGCGGGGTCATTGCCAAACACAAGGAAGAACATCTGTGGATAGTCCAAACGGAGAAAGAGATTCTTGTGTACCGCTTTGATGTTTGCCCTGAACACTGAGGGGAAATCGGGCGGATTTCCAACCCAATCATGTCGCTTGGTCCTAAAAATTGGTTTCTGACCCTTTCCTCTTAAGAGGGCAATTCGGGTTATTTCTATTCTACACGATATTCTCTATTCCCCTTTGTTCCTTCCTTTTGTTTCAACCACCGAACAACTTACGGTACAAGATATAAAGGAAGTCTTGCGCCTACTGGATAAGCGCGTTGGTGCACAAATAAAAGAAATAACTAAACGTGGATATTTTGCGATCTGGCAGACTCTTTGCACCAATATACTGCGAATCGGCAGATTTTTATATCGGATTCTCCATCAGCAAAGGCAGCACTATGTCCCTGTCTGCGAATCACTTAAAAGGCGTGCCCGATTGCATAGGTGAAAACGGGGCTGAGCGAGGGTTTTTCAAATCCATCTAACGGGTAAGCTAAATCAGCACGGTAGACTCGAGATCCACTCAGTTTGGGGAAACCCAACCGCAACCCAAATCCAACACTCCGTATGGGTGTTCTTATATCGAAGGCATTCCCCTCCCAGATATAACCGATATCAGCAAAGATTGCGGATCCAACCACAATCAGCGAGTGTTCCCAGAAAATCGTTCGGCTTTCGAGGTTGAGGCGGATGTTTTTGGTGCCACTGAATTGCCGGGGGTCATATCCACGCAGTCCACTGTTCCCACCGAGGAGGACTTGCTGTTCTCCCTCCAGTCCAAACTGAATCTCCGTAGAAAGCCGTGCGGCAAGGGTTTGCCGCAGAAAGAGATTCTTGCGTACTGCTTTGATGCTCGCCTCAAACACCGAATCTTCCTCTTCATGTGCAACAAAACGGGTTGTAACCCCGGCACGACCGTTGACAAAAAGCAGATCTCGATACGCTTGGGAGGCGTTGAGAAACAAGCTCACCCTTGTTTCTCTGCGATCTGAGCCGTAAAATGGGGACGCGCGACCAATTGATACGCCGTATCCATATCCGACGCCAATATCTTCAACCCGTCCCATTTTATTGAGAAAGCGGGTGCGGATAAAGTTGACTTTTCTGTGACCGAGCGAAATCCCAATCATCTTTGTGTTTCTGTCCTGAAAGTTCGCAGCGGAAGAGGGTAACTTCTCAATTTCCTTGAAAGAAGCGCGTTCAGAGATCATCCAGAGTGCCATCTGTGTCTGCCGATGACGGTTGCCAAAGGAACGGATAATCCGCCCGGACTCCGATTGGCTGCTTCGCTCAAAGACAGCTGTTTTCACACCCTGTTCATACCAACGACGTTCATCCACAGATTCAGAGGCGGTAAACTCTGCACTCCAGCGGGTCTGGAGCGAGTACAAGGGGCGTTTTAGACTCGCATCCCATGAGATGCCTTCCCGCTTTTGAGTGTACACGCCATCAAATTCCCAATGCGAATCAAACAAGCGAAATACTCTATAGAGTCCACTGATAAGGTGCCGTGGCTCTTCTCCTTCTTCGCGAGTCTGTTGGTAGCGGAGGCGCCCCCTGTCTCCAGAGCCAAATACATTTGAATCGGACAGCGCAACTAAAAAACCGGTCTTATCTTTACTAAAAACAGGGATATCCAATGCAGGGAAAAAACTCCATAAATCTGTGACCTCAACCTCTATAAAAATAAGATTGGTTTTCGTGTCCCGCGTTGCCAGAATCTCTGCGCTGCCCAAATACGGCTTTCGGCGCAGGATACGTTCACTTTCCAGTTCATCGTCCTGTATGTAAACATCGCCCTGTTCAAAAAGCAGCTCTTGCGTGATTACATGATCTTTGGTACGCTGATTTCCTCGCACTGTGATTTTTCCAATTATCCCCTCATCAATGTAGATTCTGAGATAAACACCATCAGAAAATTTTAGGAGTACAAGCTGCTCCTCATCAACTCGAGCAAATTGAAACCCATGCTCTTGGTAGAAACTGGCGATCTGCTCAAAGTCCCGGCGAAGCAGGTCTGGATTGTAATCACCGCCGACCTGTGACTGCATCAAGCCGAGAATCTCCTCGCTAGAGAACGCTTCATTTCCAGTTACAATAATATTGCGAATTGGAAGCGAATCGGCAGGTAATGCCTGGGGAAGAAGAATTAAGAAAATAAGGACGAGGGGGCAAAGACATTTCATCGGTAGATTGGGAGATATTATCAAAAGGCTAAGCCCCCCAGCCTTAACTCCCCTGACAAGTTGCTTTGAATCCCGATCTCATCGGGGGGAAAAGATAAAAGGGGATCTCCCCTTGTCTTTCCCCTCTTATCAGAGAGTGGTAGGGGATACAGCTGGGATTATTAGGCACAGCCTAACAATCAGCTTTAGCGTAGTTTTGTCAAGGCTAAAGCCTTGATTTCCAATACATTTTCGTGTATAATACCTGTGCTGATTCAGTGAGAAGCGTATTAAGATGAATCAGGTAGGCAGGGCATTGTCTACTGCAAGAGGCATGGTAAGATGGGCAGTGTAACAACCCTCGCTGTGACGTTGACTACACAATTACCAAGCCGGGATTCCTAATAGGAATCTCCTTGCTTCAGCTTGAGGAATATGTCAATCATGTCTGGTTCCGATTCTGTTGCGTCGTTCCAATGCTTACGGAATCAAGAATCCTCGGCGAGTCGGGACTTGGCGCAGAATCATCGGAAATCACACTTTCTCGATTGGATAGAACCCCCTCAATCAACATTAAGATAAGGGCGATGAGTAACAACTCGCTCCAGATTTCGACCCCAACCCGGTAGGTGTTGAGTGTCTGTTCTAAAAACTCTGGTTCTGAAATAACCTCTGTCTGTGCCCCGACTCGCTCTGCAGCTTCCTGAATGGGGATGGATTGTAGATTTGATTCCGTTGCATCAACGTTCACAGCGAAAAAATCTCGCAGGAGTGTGTCCCGACCCTGTCCTTCAACCCGATAGATGCCGGGGGCCTCTGTCCCACTAAACGTGAGCGAACCATCCTCCGCAGGCGAGAGCGTTTCTGATGAATGGGTTGTATCTCCCAAGCGTGTTATCTGCATAGTTGTTGCCCCCCTCCAACGGTAATTTGCTACGTAAGGTTCACCAACAATTAGGTTCCTTTGATGTGCGGATTGAACCGCCTTTGTGTAAAGAACAGCCTGCTGCAACAAAGGGAGGAAATGCGAACTGACCAGTAGATTTGATGCATCCAACTGAGCGGCGGATACATTCAATAATAATGCTATCCCCCGGTCAATAGGGCGTTCGATAAGAAAAGGCACACCATCGCTCAATTGTGCAACAATCCTCGCATCTTCAGCGGGCTGCACCTCCAAACCACGATAAAATTGTGGGGCGTATTGTCCTGTAAAATCTTCCCCCTTAAAGATTTCAAAAATCGGCGAATCTTCCTGATAACTTGACAAGGTTACCGGGGGCTGCCATGTTATCGATTGTCCCACATTTGCAGGCAACCAATCAGCAAAGGCATTATAACTTGCTGTATCAACGCCATCCCCCACAAAGTAGATGACGCTTTTGCCTGCTTGCATGAACGCTTGCAATTGCTGTTGAACGCGGGTTGAGAATGCCGGCACGTCCCCTAAAATTAGGATGTCATACTCTGTTAGCGTTAGGTCTTCCAATGCCTCTAGGGAAGCGGTTGCCGGCAAAAAGGAAGAGCCCGTGCTCGGTTGTCCCTGAGCTGCTGGGTTTAATGCGAGCATCAAGTACATCGTTTGCGCCCCTACACAAAGCACGCGAATTTGGCCATAAGCATCGAGGGCGAAGTAACGACGATTATCGAGGAGTAGTCGATCCGCATTTAATTCTAGATAGCCGGTGTGGGTGCCGGGTGATTCAAATTGGTGTGTAAAAGTCCATGTCACCGACTCACCCGCTCCTGCTTGAGGACTGACGGATCGTCGTTTCTGTTCGTCGATAAACAGCGTCAACGTTGTGTCAACCAAGGGTGCATCGGAATGATTACCGATCGCCACTCCCAATTCAATGGGCAGCCCCAAACCAATTAGTTGGCTAGAGGCTTGAACTTCTTCAATGCTTATATTATCGGTAACCTCATCGTTGAGGGGAAGTAGAAAAATCCGTGCCCCGGATCGGTTGGGCACATGATTCCAGCGCGCCCAGCCGTTGCGATTAAAATCGGAGATTAGGTAGATCTCTTTGTTTGGATCGTTGGACGCTTCGAGGATGTTGTGCGCCATTTCGAGGCTAGATGGGACGAGCGTTGCGCGATAGGAAATCTGGGAATGACGAATCGCCTCCTTCACCTGATTCAGGTCTTTCGTCAATTTGGGGAAAAGCGAATCAGGGATATCAGACATCAAAATTACAGAGGCACCGTCACCGCGTTGAAGCGATTGAGCAATTTCAAGTGCCATCTCTTTTGCGACATCAAATCTTCTGCCCTGAATCCCCTGATACCCCATACTGTACGAATTGTCCAGAATGATGACAGTGCTGGTCTTTGTTCTTGCACCGGCGAAGGCAAATTGATTTTTAAGCAGGGGCCGTGCAAGTGCGAGCGCGATGAGTATGATGATCAGTGCCCGCAAAAGCAAGATTAGCAGGTGCTTGAGTTGGATGCGCCGAACATTTTGCCGATGGGCGGCCAAGAGAAACATTAGGCTGCTAAAATCCACCGTTTTCGCTTGATGACGTCTCCAGAGGTGAATGATCAGCGGCACGGCGGCCGCAAGTATGCCCAACAGGAAAATCGGATTAAGAAATCCCAATAGTTTTCACGCCTTATTTTTTTTAGAGGTCTGGTGGGTATTAGTCAAAAATGCAAGGGGGCAAAATTGAAGTAGCCCTAACGACTTAATAACCCTTCCGCTTATCTATAACGCTTAACAGGGGTTTACCAGCCAAAAGCCTTTCAAGGTTGTCACAGAACAATCCAAGCGTCCGGTCAAGCCGAATCGGTGAACCACCCGCCGCATGGGGCGTAATGATAACCCGAGGCATATCCCAAAGTGGACTATCCAGCGGTAAAGGTTCCTCTGGCGTCACATCGAGTCCCGCTCCACCTATCCGTTTTTCGTTCAAGGCACGGAGGAGACTTGGTCCATCAACAATCTTGCCGCGCGTCACGTTAATGAGTAGCGCGTGCGGTTTCATCCGCTGGAATGCTTTATCGTTAAACATACCGTGTGTCTCCGGCGTCAAAGGTGCACAGATTGACACAACATCCGATTCTGCAAGGAGGTCATAGAACCGGTTCATCTTCCAAACTTCGTGAACAAACGGCGGCGCGTCCACGTCTTCCGGATCAACAGCAATCACGCGCATCTCAAAGCCCTGCGCCCGTTTGGCGACCTCAATCCCGGTGCCGCCGAGTCCGACGATACCGAGCGTACCTCCTTCGAGTTCCCATGTCTCTTCACGGATGGACATCCGGTTTTCCCAAGTCCGTTCGCGGACAGCACGACCAATGCCTCTGAGCAAGCCGAGGATTAACGCCCATGTTTGATCCGCGAGATGGGGGCCTACAAACCCTTTCGCACTTGTCAGGATGACATCGCTTTCAACGAACTCAGGAAAAAGTACGCCATCAACGCCTGCGCCAAGTACTTGTACCCACTTGAGTTGTCGGGCATTTTCAAAGAGCGCGCGACCAAATCCACCGAGGATGACATCGGTGTCTACGACCTCTTTGAGCTGTGCCTCATTATCTCGGGGTTGGACGATCTGAATATCGTCGGAAACCAATTGGATGCGTTCCAGGTGTTCCGGCTTAACTTCTGTATTAATCATGATTTTCATATGCCAATCTCCTCGCGGTTTTGGAATTGTCCTTACAGATTTCGAGACGGTTTCCAGCTTAAAATTTCATGTTTTTAATTTTCAATCCACCAATCTACGCGAAACGATTTTTGATGGTGAGAGTTTATTGGCATCAATTCGCGTGATTGGTAGAAAATTTTGAAAGGAGAAACACACGTGAATTGTTCACGCTTGAATTTGTTAGTTACTGCAATCAGTTGTTTAGCCGTTTTAGTATTTTCTATCTTCGCCACAGGCTGTGGCGATAATGGTGATGACGATGACGATGATGATAGCATGAGTGGTAATGTTGTCACACCCGATTCAGATCCTGTCTCAGAACCAACACCGCAACCGGAGGCACAGCCACAACCCGAACCACAACCTGAACCTGAACCACAGCCTGAACTCCCACCTCAACCAGAGCCCGAACCGGCAGTTTCCTTCCAGGAGGACATTTTACCCATCCTTCAAGCGAGCTGTGTTGGCCAAGGGTGCCATGCTGGCCCGAATCCACAGGTAGGGCTCAATTTAGAGACATACGCAGGCTTTGAGAAAGGTAGTGGTGGCGGTCCCGTATTTAACCCTGGGGATAGCAAAGGTAGTAAGGTTGTCCAACGGATTGATGGTGGTGGTATGCCGCCGGGTGGACCATTAGACGGAGCACAAATCCAGCTTTTCAAAGACTGGATCGATGAGGGTGCGAAAAATAATTAATGGACACCAACACGCATTTACTCTAGGTCGGGGGAATAATCTCTCGACCTTTTTATATCGTAGCCGATTTTCCGCCTTGGGTCAAGGGGATAATTATATCTATCCTCGTTTTTCAAGCGTCCTCACTAGCGTCTCCCCAATCGTCGCGGGGCTTTCAGCGACAACAATGCCAGCGGCTTCCAACGCCTCAATCTTCTCTGCCGCTGTGCCGTGACCGCCGGAGATAATCGCCCCGGCATGTCCCATCCGCTTGCCCGGCGGTGCTGTCTGCCCGGCGATAAAGCTGACTACAGGTTTGGTCATGTTTTCTTTTACGAATTGAGCCGCGGCTTCCTCCGCGGTCCCACCGATTTCGCCGATCATGAGCACCGCCTCTGTATCTACATCTGCTTCAAACAACGCCAACACATCAACAAAATTTGTACCGATAACCGGATCACCGCCGATGCCGACACAAGTGGATTGCCCCATCCCCAGTTTGGTCACCTGATCTACCGCTTCATACGTCAACGTCCCGCTGCGGGAAACAATGCCGATTTTCCCTGGTTGATGGATGTAGCCGGGCATAATCCCTATTTTGCACTCACCGGGCGTGATGACACCGGGGCAATTTGGACCAATCAACTGTGTTGGCTTGTCCTCCAAATACCCCTTGGCTTTCACCATATCGAGGACAGGGATACCTTCCGTAATACAGATAACCAACCGGATGCCGGCATCAGCGGCTTCCATAATCGAGTCTGCGGCATCAAACCTCGCGGGCACAAAAATAACAGACACATCCGCCCCTGTCTCCATGACTGCCTCAGAAACTGTATCGTAAACGGGGATGCCATCAACATCTGAGCCCCCTCTGCCGGGGGTAACACCCGCAACAATTTTTGTGCCGTAATCCACACACTGTTGGGTATGGAATCGTCCCGATCGACCGGTAATCCCTTGGACGACCACTTTTGTATCTTTATTCACAAGAATGCTCATTTTAATTCCTTCTAAGCCTTTCTAAAAGAGTGTAAGCTGCTTTTCCACTTCAATCTGTTTTTGGGGTAGGGAAATTTGCCCCGCTGCCGCTTGATGTGCGTATCTCGTGGTTTCGGGTAGCCTGTACCGCCGGCAGCAGGCAAGTGTCAACCGAATTGCTGAATCTAGGGAGATTAAATGCCCAACCGAAATATAAACTACACTGACGTTGGATCGTGTACGAACCGCCGCGCCGATAATTTCGTCCTTGTCGTACAAATATTCAATCGATCCAGCTTCATTTTTGGGTTGTTTGTGCCTGCCCCACAGACGCGACTTCGCGCACCCGACCGTCGGTCTGTCCAAAATTAACCCCAGATGCGACGCTATTCCAAAACGCCTTGGGTGAGCAATCCCTTGTCCATCAGCGATAATGAGGTCCGGTTCGGTATTAAGTTGAGCAAAGGCTTTGAGAAGAGGGGGTGTTTCGCGGAAAGATAGTAGGCCAGGGATATAAGGAAAGGAGACGGGACTTTCAACAAGGACGCCATCGATCAGCTGCAGATCTGGAAAACTCAACACAACAACTGACGCACGGGCGATGTCTTTCTTAAACCCCAGATCGACCCCAGCGACTGTTTGGATGTCGCCGAATCGATCTTGGGATATCACCTGATTACGCAGTTCATTTTGGATCTCGCGTGCTTCGGCGGGAGTCATCTCCCACGGATGGAGCTGCTGATAATTCATGGAGGAACCACCGACTTATGGATAGCTTTTTCTCTTGCACATCAATGAGATTGGGATAACCTTATTAAGGTTTAGATCCGTCAATTCAGCGTTGGCAGAGGCGCAAGGATACATAGCAAACCCCGACTCGGCGAGAATCCGATTCGTCGAAATACCCGGCACATGACACGATAGTCCTGGCTCATTGAGCCTAGAACTTTAGCACGAAAGTGTTGGTATCTTCGGAATGATCCCACAACGTCGGGAGCTTCGTAATATGCTACCCATAAAAGGGCTTAGGTGTCAAGTTTTTTCTCAATTTTTTGGTCTAACATGCGGCGTTTAGAAATTAACTGAATACCAGCAAAAACGGTCGAAAGCAGCAGGTATCCGCCTGCGATTCCCATGAGGACACAACCCATTCCTAAGATGATTCCAATACTATTAAACATTATCTATATCTCCAATATCGAATTTTAGATTTTGATTACTGATTAATCATCTGAACATATAATATTGCCTGACCTCATATACGAATACGAAAAAACTCAATTAGGGTTTCAGTCTTAATCGGTAAGCACTGCGGAGACGCCCATTTTATCATTGCGAAACGCTAGAGATTCTGTTATGATGTCTCCAGCTATGCAGCAAAACCGATAGATAGCAGAAGGATTTTCATGAGCCAGAAACTCAACATCATCTTCATGATGCCCGATCAACTGCGCGCTGATTTCCTCAGTTGCTACGGGGCGGACTTCATTGATACCCCTCACATTGATGCCCTTGGAATGCAAGGGGTTCGTTATAATCGTGCGTACTCGCAGCATCCGGTATGCGTACCGGCGCGTGTCTCGCTCATCACCGGCATGAACGGTCTCAAGACCGGCGTGCTTGATAATGGCCAATTCCTACGTCCTGATTACCGCGCGTGTGGATTGGCGACGTGGCCCGAATTGCTCAACACGCTCGATTACTACACCATCGCTGTCGGCAAGATGCACTTTTATCCTTGGGAGAAGCGTTTGGGGTTCCAGCGTCGCATCATTGCTGAAGATAAACTTGGGGGCTATATCCAGGACGACTATGACCACTTGCTCAAAGCACACGGTTATACCAAGACCTCCTTCTACAACGAGCCTGATTATCACAAGAACTTTGGTGCCCTAATCAGCCCCATCCCTTGGGAATACTCGGTTGACCACTTTGTTGGCAATGAGGCAGTACAGTGGATTGAGACATACAGCGGCGACCAACCCTTCGCTATGATGGTCGGCTTCCCGGGACCGCATAACCCCTACGACCCTGCGCCGGAATACGCGACCTTTCAGCCTGACGATATGCCAGAGCCGCTCCCCGCTGTCCCGGAAGATACGAAATTGATGCGACCAAGGCACCCCTCTCGATCAGAATCATCTCAGAAATCGTGGTACGCTATTCAGAACGAAAACAGTCCAACACGCGAGCATTACATGCTGCAGCGTGCCTACTATGCCGGATTGGTTAAACAAATCGACTATGAAGTCGGCTGCATTGTCGAAGCGTTAGATCGGAAAGGTCTCCGAGACAACACTGTGATTATCTTCGCGTCCGATCACGGAGATTACTTGGGAGACCATGGACTCAGCGGTAAAGCGTCATATTATGAAGCCGCCTGTCATGTCCCACTGTTGGTGAACCATCCGGAGTCCCAAGAGGCGTATGTCTGCCAAGATCTTGTCACGCTTACCGATGTTACCGCTACTATACTGAGTATAGCGGGATGCAAAATTCCTGCCTACATGGATGCCGTCCCGTTGCCCGGTTTGGGAATAGCAGACATAAAGCGCAAAGATGCCATTATTGGTATGTTGCACAACGGCTGGATGTGGTTCGATGGCACATGGAAGCTGTGTAAATACCCACAAAGGGTGCACCTGTTCAACCTCACCAATGACCCACACGAGCAGCACAACTTGGCGTATGACCCCCAAGCCGCCGATATATTCCACTGTATGGATGCTGAACTGACAGCGGAAGTGATGCGTCTGACAGCTGAAGCATTCTTCCCACAACGTACCTATACCGATAGCTACTCTAGCAGCCCAGACTTTGGTCGTGTCGGTTGGGAGCGAACTTACCCTATGCCTTGGAATCAAATCTACCCCGAAACGGACTGATGATTCTTGGTTGACGAAATACGGGAGGAAAGTACACGTGCCCAGTACAATCGGCATTGATACCGGTGGCACTTTTACAGACCTAGTCGCAATTTCGGCGGATGGTGCTGTGCGCGTTGCTAAGCATCCTTCCACACCTGAAGCCCCGATGCGTGCGTTCTTGGGTGTGCTGGGGAAATCAGAGATCCCCTTTGAATCCATCGAACGTATTGTGCACGGAACAACGGTTGCTACCAACGCCATTCTCCAGCGGACCGGGGCAGAGGTCGTGTTTGTTACCACAGCTGGATTCGAGGATGTCCCGTTCATTCAGCGTATTAATCGCAAGAAGGAGTACGACCTGCATTGGGTCAAGCCGCAGCCGTTGGTAAAGCGACGCAACTGCCTCGGCGTGACAGAACGGATAAACGCCCAAGGAGAGGTTGTCGTACCTCTGACCGCTGACGCCCTTACAGCCCTAAAGACCAATATTGAGGAACGGCTGCAAAATCAAGGGGTCGAAGCTATCGCCCTCTGCTTGCTCTTTTCTTATCTCAATCCCACCCACGAGCTGGAGGTAGGCAGGTTCCTTGAGGAAGCATTTCCGCACCTCCCCATCTCCCTATCATACCGAGTAGCCCCAATCTGGCGAGAGTATGAACGGTCTAGCACACTCTTGGCTGATGCCTTTGTCAAGCCGCTAATCCAAGGCTACTGCCACGACATCGGGACCGCCTTGGAAACCAATGGTGTCATTGGACCTTGTTCATTTCTCAAATCCGACGGTGGGACTACGCTTCTCACCAATGCGCCGGATCGGCCTGTCGATATCTTACTATCGGGCTTGGCGGGCGGCATTGTTGGGGGGAAATACTTCGCGGAAACGGCGGGATTCCAAAACGCAATTACTCTCGATATGGGGGGCACTAGCTGCGATGTCGGTCTGGTGCTCGATGGGGAGCAGCAGTTTACCACAACCTTCGAGATTGAGTGGGGACTTCCCGTTGCAATCCCTATCATTGAAGTTCGGACATTAGGGGCGGGAGGTGGTTCTATCGCTTGGATTGATAAAGGGGGTATGCTGAATGTTGGGCCCGAGAGTGCTGGGGCGGTGCCGGGGCCTGCTTGCTATGGAACAGGTGGGACACAAGCTACGGTGACCGACGCAAACTTGGTGCTGGGGCGTCTCAACCCCAGTTTTTTTCTCGGCGGAGAATTGCCGATTCATCCCGGACTGGCTAAAGAAGCGATTGAACAATTGGCGCAACAGATGGGTGTCTCCGAACAGGGGGCAGCCACAGCCATCATTGAAATCGCTGACGAAAACATGACCAACGCCATCCGCTTACTGACTATCGAGCGGGGAATCGATCCCCGCGCCTTTGCGCTCGTGGCGTTTGGCGGCGCAGGGCCTCTCCATGCTGTCGCAATCGCCAAAAAGCTGGGTATCCAAACCGTTGTCGTGCCCCCTTATCCGGGGCTATGTTCTGCTTTTGGTGCCGCCATTTCCGAACTTCGTGTCGAAAAAGTTCATACCTTTGCGGCGCGAGCTCCAGATATCACCGACAGCGACCTACAAGCGCGATTTACCCCTATGCGACAGGAGGCAAGAGAAGAGCTTGAGCGGGAAGGGATGCGAGGGGAGCCACGGGAAATGTTGTTCATCAGTATGCGGTATTACCAACAGAATTACGAACAGGATATCGAGTATCGTTCAGAGGGCGGTTTACATCGGGCAATCAGTCGTTTTCACGAGAGGCATCATCAATTTTACGGGTATCACTTCGAGGATGAGACGATCGAACTGGTACACCTAAAGGTCTCCATCTCCGAAGCCGCACATCGTTCAAAGATTAACTTGGGGGAGGCCCTCGAAGGTGCACAGCGCAGCGTCTCACGTCTCGTTTACGAATCTGCAACCCACGCCGTGCAGATGCCCCTTTATCGGCGGGAGGGGTTGCCGGTGGGCTCACGGTTTTCGGGTCCCGCGATTATCGAAGAGATTGATTCGACAACGTTCATACCGTCCGGCACGGAACTGCACCTTGATGAAAACTACAATCTTATTCTCAACTTGATTCAGGACAACTAATTGGCAGATTTCTCGATCTAATTCAGCGTCAGCTCTTTTTGATTTTTTGTGGCAATCGTGCCATACTGAAGGCAAACACCGATCGCCCTGACTTGGCAACTGCGAACAAATTGGCTTAACCTGAATCCGCCATCAAATTTCTGATGACATAATCCAGAATCCCGCCGTGTTGGTAGTACTCCACCTCAATGGAGGCATCGATCCGGATGAGCAATTCCGCCGATCGCTTCGTTCCCGATTCGTCAACCCATTCCATCGTGGCAGTTTGCCCCGGTTGCAGATTGTCTGCAAAACCGGTGATGCTGATGACCTCACTTCCCTCCAAGCCAAGCGACGCTGCATCCTCGCCCTCCTTAAATTGCAAAGGCAAAATACCCATACCGATTAGGTTGCTGCGGTGGATGCGTTCGTAACTTTCGGCGATAACAGCTTTGACCCCTAATAGTTTGGGGCCCTTCGCCGCCCAATCCCTTGAACTACCAGAACCGTATTCCTTGCCGGTGAAAACAACGAGGGGCGTGTTTTGCTGCAGATAATGTTGACCCGCCTCATATATCGTTGTCTGCTCTCCGGAAGGATAGGTGACGGTATAACCACCCTCAATATGGGGCAGCATCGCATTTTTGATCCGGTTGTTAGCAAATGTTCCGCGACTCATTATTCGGTCATTACCGCGCCTTGCACCGTAGGTATTGAAGTCCCTTCTTTCAACACCGTGTTCAATTAGATACTTTCCAGCCGGGCTGTCCGCCCCAATGGCACCGGCGGGGGAAATGTGGTCTGTCGTAACAGAATCTCCTAAAATAGCGAGCACCCGCGCCCCTTGAATGTCGGTGATTGGGGCAGGTTCCAACTTGAATCCTTCAAAGAAGGGTGGTTTCTGGATATAGGTGCTTTCCTCACTCCAATGATACAATTCACCTGTAGGGATATCTAATTCATCCCATTCCGGTGCCTGGTTGGCAATCTCAGCATAAAGGCGTTTGAACGTGTTGGCGTCCAGCGATTGGGCGATTAAATCGGCAATCTCCCTCCGTGTGGGCCACACATCTCTCAAATAGACAGGTTGGTTGGCGTCGTTATAGCCTAACGGCTCGCTCGTTAAATCGACATCGATTCGTCCAGCAAGCGCATAGGCAACAACGAGTGGCGGAGACATCAGGAAACTGGCTTTGACATCACGGTGTATGCGCGCCTCAAAATTTCGGTTGCCGCTGAGAACGCTGACAGCGACGAGATTCCCCGCTTCAATTGCACTTTGGATATCTTCATCTAAGGGACCACTATTCCCGATGCACGTTGTACAACCGTATCCAACGACGTTAAAGCCTAACTTCTCCAGATAGGGCAGCAGGCCTGTCCCTTGCAGGTACTCCGTGACAACTCGGGATCCAGGAGCTAAACTGGTTTTGACGGAATCGGGTACGTGGATGCCATGTTCGACCGCTTTCTTTGCAATCAATCCGGCGGCGATCATCACCGATGGATTGCTGGTGTTGGTACAACTGGTGATGGCGGCGATTGCGACATCCCCGTGTGTAATGCCACCTGATGCTTCCGCCTGCTGACGGTGCTCCTCAAGCTGCGCCTGAGAGAGTCCGTACCCGCCCTCCGTCAGGGATGTTGTCAACAAGCGAGGGAAAGTCTCCTTGACCTTTGAGAGTTCAATCCGATCTTGAGGTCGTTTCGGGCCGGCAATACTCGGTTCAATCGCATCAAGGTCAATCATCAATACCTCCGAATATTCCACCTCACCCGTCTTTGGAATGCTGAACATATTCTGTGCTTTCAGGTACGCCGTGACCAACTCCAGATGCGCTTCATCGCGCCCCGTTGCCCGAAGATAGTTCACCGATTCTTCGTCTGATGGGAAGAAGCCGACCGTCGCGCCGTATTCGGGACACATGTTGGAAATGGTCGCCCGATCTGGGGTTGAAAGTGCTTGGACCCCTTCACCAAAGAACTCCACGAATTTGCCGACGACATTTGTTTCCCGTAATCGCTGCACAACCGTTAGAACGAGATCAGTCGCTGTCACGCCCTCTTTGAGAGCCCCTTTCATGTGAACCCCCAACACCTCCGGCGTCAGAATGTAAACCGGCTGACCGAGCATGGCGGCTTCCGCTTCGATACCGCCAACGCCCCAGCCGACGATTCCGAGTCCGTTGATCATAGTGGTATGGGAATCGGTTCCGACCAATGTATCGGGATAAGCAACCGTTTCGCCGTTAATCGTATCAGGAACAACCAATTTGGCAAGATACTCCAGATTCACCTGATGGACAATGCCGATGGAGGGGGGAATTACCTTAAATTGATCAAAAGCCTGCTGCCCCCACTTCAGAAATTCGTATCGTTCCTTATTCCGTTCAAATTCTCTTTGGGTGTTAATCTGTAGCGCATTCGCTGTCCCATAAGCATCCACCTGAACGGAGTGATCGATGACCAGATCGACAGGGACGAGCGGCTCGATAATCTGCGGATCACCCCCAAGTTCCTCTACCGCTGAACGCATTGCCGCCAGATCAACGAGGAGGGGGACACCTGTGAAATCCTGGGCGAGCACACGGGCTGGCTTAAACGGGATTTCGACAGGTTTGGGTTGTTTCGGGTTCCAGTTTGCCAAATCCACGATGTCCGGCTCTGTAATCTGCTGATTATCGTAGTTTCTCAGTAGCGATTCCAGCAGGATGCGTATGCTGACAGGTAAGTTAGAAACTTTCCCGATGCCTTGTGCTTCTAAGGCAGGAAGTGAATAGTAATGGATACGCTGTCCATCAGCTTCAAAGCTTTGCAGTGTATTAAAAAGATTGTGCATCAATTCAGGCATCTAATTTCCCTACCTAAGTTTATTAATTCTAGGATTTACGCAGCTGAATACCTCAATGTCTCGTAATAGCGATTCAGCCGCTGTTAGGGCTATTTAGTTTTCGGTTGTCTCTTTGTCTGAGCGATGTGTGGGGATTCGGAGATCCCTCCAGGAGAACTAAATGCCTCCTACATCCGCTGTAATTCTTAAAGATAGGCCCGCGCGGTTGAACCCTCGACGTCTTGTCGGTCAAGATTCATATCTCGACACCGAAATGTCCATAGTCTCGATTTTAGAAAATTGACAGACAGTGGGCCTACGTGGGTGCATTTGGCAGTTTAGGCGACCCCAATTTCAGCAAGGGCAGGTTCTACGTCACCATTACAAATTCGGCGAACATGCCTCGCAAGATTCATCGGGCGGCGACAGTTAGTGGTCTATCCTCTATCGTGACGCAGGTTGAATGGCGTTACGACAAACTCAAGCCCCTAACGCCTAACTTTTTTCAGCGACTCCTCACCCTAATCTGAGCGACCTGTTCTTCGGGGAGGTATTTCTTCAAAGCGGCATATATTTCCGATTCGTCAAGTTTTTTCGGCGTAACCAGCACACACGTGCGTCCGGATCCGGTTGCCCACTCCTTCTCAAAGTCTGAGTAAGTAAGCATCCGCCCGCCCCTCGGCTCCCCTCCTTTTCTCCGTACGCCGAGCGGGTTTCCGATTTGAATCTGCTGCTCGGCATCATCATATCCCATAACCGCTGATAGATGTCCCTTGCTAGAACGTCCTGATAGGATAACGGGAGTCCAATCCGTTGCCACAAACACTTTCAATACCTCCAAATTACAGTTAGACACAACGCTGAGATTGTGAATTTTCCCCCCTGTCGTCACCCTTGTCGTCACATAGAGGTCTTCAAGTCGTTTGATATCATGATCCATTCTGAAGAGCACTTTCAGGGGTGGCTTCCTAGTAACATCAATTGCAGCGGCAGCAGGCAATGTTCCTGTAGCCGAGGAGGCTCGAGTCGCCGACGAGGTTGAAGTAGACTGTGAACGAGTTGCGCTTGGGATGGGCAGCCTTTCCCCTTGAGGTGCTGGACCGCAACTCATCAGGAGTAGACATAAAGCTAGGATGCACACAGTGTGGCAGAAATGGTTGTGCATGATTTTCTCCTTGTACCCGTTCGAGGTTGGAATCTGATCTATTTTAAGCACATGACCTTTTTCGCACGATAACTAAGTGTAGCACAGGGGAGGGGCACTGTCAAGGAAAGAAAAGTGCATTTGGCAGTCAATCTCCTGTAGGTCGAGATTCACATCTCGACACTGTTCGTTGATATTTACAAAAAAAAAGCTGCTAAATGCCTCGTTGCGAGGAGGCATTTAGCAGCTATGTTAAGTGAATGTATAGTGTGGCCGCTACTTCAGAATCATCATCTTACGGGTTGCAGAGAAGTCTCCTGCACTCAGGCTGTAGAAGTAGATGCCACTGGCGACCTGTTCACCGAAACGGTTTCGGCCGTCCCAGTAGATGGCTTTGGCTCTCGACTCATAGACCGCCGCCATCTGATGCCCCATATCGAGGGTTCGCACCACAAGGCCGGTGCTATCGTAGATGGTCAAGACGACCTCCGCATCTGATGCCAACCGATACGGTATCCACGTTTCGGGGTTGAATGGATTGGGATAGTTGCGCAGCAGCTCCGTCTCTGACGGAATCTCATAGGCGATGAGGTCTGCCAACTCAATCCGAGTGGCTTTCACATCGTCAATGGTAACGATATGACGCACCGGCTGGACCCCGATTAACGGACTGGGTGAATCTGCCGAAATCTCCAGGACATCCCCGACCTGTGCCGCATGCCCCACCTTCAGGTCAACAAAGGTCATGTTGTAGCCTGTTGCTGCCTCAGCGGAGGTCACCCGGTTGAGTGCGGCTTTGGTGGAGAGATTCTTCACCTTGACCCTGAATCCGTCCTGGGCCACTCCGTTGGTCTCATCAACGACCGAACCGTTGACCTCAAGGACGGGGGTTTGGCCGGCAACCTGATGGTTAACCAACGCGATAGGGGCAGCCGCTGCTGTGTCCTGACTCCAACCGGTTCCGATAAGTGCAGCGGTTGCATCGGTGGTTGCTGTGACCAGATAGGCAGCATCGCCCATGACCGGTCCATCATTTACATCCCCTGCCGCTGTAACTGACTTGTATCCATCCGCCGTTGAAACAACGACACTGGTGACAACGCCGGTAGCAAACAGCGCGGCAATGTCGCTGACATTGGTCAGTCTCGCATCGTTAACGGGTAGACCGATGAGGTTAGAACCGGCGGTGAGATTGATGGTTGATGCGCCGTCGTCCCACGCATACCCGGTGAAAGTCACCGTCGCTTCGGCACTCATTGAAAGGAGGATACCCAGGTCTGCGGTAATCGGTACATCGTCGCTCCGACTATTCCATAAATCGGTTGCGCTATCATAGACGATGAGCAGATTGGCGTCGCTGCCGAGCATCTCTCGGAGGTCGCCTACGGTGTTGAGCCCCTCAACTGCCAACGGGACGTGGAACAGGCTTGTCCCCGCCGGTATCTGCGAGGTATAGGACAGTTGGTTGTCCAACGTAACCATCGCTGTGCCGCTGCCGCTGTTGCCGGCGGCGTCGATCGCGGTTACGGTGATGGTTTTCGAGCCATTGATGGCTGTGTTATCTTCACTGACAACGACTGAGGCACTGTAAGCACCATCGGTCCCCATCGTCAGAGCGACCCCATCGGTTTGGGTGGTGTCCAAGGTAGAGACGTCCGCCATCACGGATGTGATGCTGCTCGCGTCGGAGACGGTCGCAGAGATTTCCACCGGCTCACCGTTGGCAATGGTCTCAGGAGATGCCATCGCCATCACGGTCGGCATTGTGCTGTCAAGTGTCAACGCATTGGACACCATCACACTTTGACCATTCAGACTGACAGAGACATCATACATACCATCGGGGTGCTGATCAGCCACGACGGTAAACGACCCGCTGTAGGCACCGCTCGAGACTTCTGCCATCGAGTGGTCGGTGACAATCGAACCGACGGAGAACATCACGGTTCGGCCTGCCGTGCCCATGGCACTGACGGTGACCGTATCCCCCGCCATAGCCAGTGCAGGTTCAATGGTGACGCTGCCTTCGGTAATGGCTATCACAGAGGTTGTGACCGTCACCGGCTGGCTCGCCATCGTCAGTCCCGGTGCTGTTGCGGTAATCGTTGCGATCCCGGGTGTCGAATCTTGATAGTAGACCATCGCTGAGACCTCGCCGCCTGCAACGGTCACGGTGATGCTCTCGGTTCCCGTCCCTTCAGCGAGCTCAGAGAACGTGCCCGCGGAGCTGGAGGTCAGGGTGACCGACACATCGGAGACCATCGCCACCTCATGCCCCTCGGCATCTCTCAATCCAACTGTGATACCTAACGGCATCGCGCCGTCGTCGGCAGAAACCGTGCCGGCACTGCTCAGTGTGAGTTGGGTCGGCGTCGAGTCTTGGACGCGCACCGAAACATTGGAGTTTACCCGTTGACCATCAAACAGCATGACGAATTCAGAGACCTCACGGTTGGCTGGGGCGTCGGCATTTTGGTAGGTGAAGATAATTTCATCACCCGCTTCGACCTCAAGCCCCCCTAATTTCACACGCGCCACCATGTCTCGACCGACCGGTGTCAGTTTCTCGACACTCACCGTCGTCGTAACACCCATGTGCCGGTGCGCAACGGTGTAGGTTCCCTTATTTTCAGGGTCCATCGGCGCACTGCTCGGCGCAGTCCAACCGGGGGGCACCTGCACCCGGAACTCCCGCGGCGCGTTGACGAGGCCGACAGCAGTGTAGGTAAAGGTCAGGTTCACCCCTGTCGCACCGGCGTCTACAATCCTCGGTGCGACCTCACCGGAACCGGCACCCCGTCTCGCCTCGTCGACGTCGACGGTCAGCATGGTCTCATCGCCGGAGACATCGTCAAAATCATCGGCTGCATCGCCCCCGTGGACTCCAACCGCAAAGGCGACACCGGTGCCCACGTTGGGCTGCACATCACCTGTATAGACAAAGGTCACCGTCCCGTTGGCACTCAAGTTGACGCCTTCGACGATAGCCATTTGACCACTAAAGGTGGGGGCGATTGCGGGTGTAATCGTCACCGTATCCGCGGTCGGTGCAGACCAACCGGCGGGGACCGCGAGCCGCACCTTGCCACCGACCATTTGACCGGCTGCCGTGTAGGTGACGGTCAGCTCCCTGCCGGTATCACCGGTATGAAGCGACCCCTCCCCATCGGTTATGGCAATGACGGCTTTGCCTTTACCACTGGCTTGCGGGTTGACTGTGACGGTCGGCTGCGTTCGAATCGGTGCCAGGTTACCGCTTTCACCGCCCCGAACCGCAAACCGAAACGCATCAACCCCGGTCGTGGCAGAAGCCACCGCACGCCCTGCATCGGTCGCACCGTAGGTAATCTTTATATCATTGGCTTTGTCAAGCGAGAAGATAGGCACGGTCACAGAGAATTTATCATCGTCCGCTACGCTGCCAAGTCCCACACCCTCCACCTCAGTATACCCCGGTAGACTGACCTCTTCGACCTGCGGTTGACTCCAGCTCGATGGGACGGTGAATTTCAGCTCCCCATCTTCAATTGTCTGACTCGGTTTGTAGGTAAACACCAATACCACATCGTCGGACGCTGCACGGACGGAGGAGGTATCCAATGTAACCGTTCCCGTCCCGTCCAACGCGCTCGTCACTTTGACTTGTAAGATACCGGCGGCATCTTTATAAATCTTCTGGGTCTTGTCCGGGTTTCTTATCTTCTCCCGGCCGGTGTGTTCCAAGTCGCTCTCAATAGCCTCGAAAACGCCGTCGCCGTCCCCATCGGATCTAATCACGAACTGGGCGGTGCCAACATTGTCCTGAACCTCCGCACCGACAGCGGCACCGGTGCCACCCCCATAGATAAATCGGAAACTCCCTCCTTTGGCAAGCGTATCGATGGTCGCTATCGCGTAACGATCGGCTATCTCCACGGCGGAGACCCCCGCGCCGCGCGTCGTCACATAATTCCGCTGGGTCGGGTCATTCTGCATCGACCCCCAACCGTCTGGAATTTCAAGACTCACGGCCCCGCCATCCATCGTGCCGGCTGCGGTGAACACGACCTCAATCGCCCGATTGCTACTCCCTGCCTCAATCGTCCCCGGCGATAGCACGGCTGCCCCCATACCGTCTTCGACGTTGCTCAGCGTGACCGTGGCGGTCCCAGCGGTCCGGGTGCTGGCACCCCGTGACGTTCTAAAGGTGCCAGCCACTTCGACCGCACCGGCGGCATGATGTAAGACTGCTTTACTATCATCGGCAGCACCATACGTAATCGTGACGGATTCATCGACATCGAGCCGACCGATTGCCACGGTGATGGTGCGACCGGAGAGGGTTATCTGATCCGCACCAATACCCCCGGCACCCCCGCTCTTTAGTGCCTCGCCGGAGACGGCCACCTCACCGGCGGTCGCGTCTGCCTTGGTCGGTGGACTGAAGCCCAAAGTGGACGGGATGGTCAACCGCACCTCGCCGTCCCGTATGGGGGTCGAATCCGCTATAAACTTGAAATTGATAGTCGCTTTACTTCCGGCACGGAAAGTGTCGTCACCATCAACTTCAAATCGAACCGCATCGCCTGAGGTCTTCACAACCGAGAGGATGGGACGATCATCAATGTCGGTCGTTTCGTCGTTGGCAAGTTTCGTATCATTAACCATCACACCCCATTCATACTCGTCGGCTTCTGCGAGGATATTGACCCTACGGATTTTAGCGGTCACGGTTTTCCCTTTTTCAAGGTCGAGACCTGACCACTCAAGGGTATCCCCGTCGTTTACCACTAACCCTTCAGAACCCGAAACATACCCATAGTCCGTCGAGGTATCGGTTTGGAGTTTCTGATCATCATCGAGAACAATGCCCTTCGGCTCAATCGTTATCGTGGCATCCTCAAGATCGGTGTAGGCTTCATACGTCAGGTCGATATCTCTCCGTTGAGAACCCGCCTCCACAGACGCAGGAGACAAGTCCAACTTACCAGAACCCGCCTTAGCAACCCACACCCCACCACTGACTTCTACAGAGGCGTACGTACCAGTACTGACCTTCACGGCGTACCTACGAACAGTGGTCCACGCGGTGATATCGGCATCAGCACTGGAACCAATAGCGGCTGCACGAGTATACGAAACAATAATTTGCTGACCCGTATCAAGCTTGGCAATAGGGATAGTTAGCTTCGCGGGAGCCGTGGCCGTACCCTCATCAACAGTCCAAGGAGTGGGGTCTGTGGTGTCGTCTAAGGTTGCCCCGCCCCTGGGTTCCACATTAAAATCCGCCTTCACGGGGGTGTCCTGTGGCCCTAAATGTGCCATATCTGCGCCTTCGGGGCCAAATAATAACTCTAGGGAACTGTTGTGCATCGGCCCAGGAGCTGTGAAGGTGAGAGTGAATTCGGTATTTTCCTCACCCGAAAATACCCGCCCCGGTTCAATTGTCAGCTTTCTTTTGAGAGGGTCACGGTCGGTACCCCCTTTAATATTGCCAACCCTGACAACCGGAGGACTGGGTAACAGACTAAGCACATCATTCCGGGTACTCTCACTACATAGGAATTCATACTCAGCATGCGCAGCATAATCGTCCGTAGCAGCCTCATCCAGACGAGAAGGAATCGGAGCCGTTACATCACCCAATTGGATGATGAGGTCTCTATTAAACCGTTGGGGACCCCACGCCGAATCGAGGGCGACGGTTATCCGCTTGTCCGCTTCAAAGTCCACCCTATCCGTATCACTATCTGCTGAGACGGCGCCCTCTCCATTCGTTTCGTATATTGTTACCGGACCATCATCACCCTCCTCCATGACCGATAGAAACTTGTTAGACACCTCCCAATCGGAGGGAAACGCTATCCGAAAGCGTCCATCAGACAGGTTATCAGCCGTGGGTCTGTAGGTAAATTTCAGAACGTTCCAATAACTGCCAGCAGCAAGCGGAAGCGTGCTGTCAGTAGCAACAGTAATATCCGGAGGCTCCTCGTCAGCCGTTTCTCGGAAACCCCAACCTACTTGGACACTTGCACCGCCCCGGACCTTTATAGAAAGGGTGTCGGCGTCGGGGTCTCCCACTCTGCTTCTTGTAATATACGAATCAGCACTTTCACGTGGTTCTAGTACTGGGCCGAATCCATGTGATCCATATACGGGTGCCTTGTTATTCGGGACAAATACCGTTATTTTGGTGTCCGGGAATTCGTTTTGCGGCACGTCCATCGTAACATCTATCTCTTTCGCCCCACCAGTATGATAAGCGGCCGGGAGCTTACCGCTAGCTGTGACATCTATGGATTCCCTGTTCAGAGGCCTCCAAGCGTCGGCTGAGGCACCTGATGCCGGTGTGTTGACTTCATACTCGAATGTATAGGTCACGTCACTTTCACTGGCAGGGATAGTTACGTCGCACCAGATTAGGTAGGTCACCTGCACAATAGGTCTATCCGTTTTCTCTTGAGCAGATCTATTCGGCTGAGTTTTGTCTTCAAAATCTCCCGCTGAATGCCTGATGATTATCTCATTCCCGTTAAGGAATATACCCTTATCACTAAAAGTTCCCTCCCCATCGGTATCATGAAGGGTCAGAAAACGGCCGCCAGTCTGATCAATAGACGTTTGATCGGTGAAGGGCGATTCCCCACCCGTAAGCGCATACTCAGCAGTTCCCGATTGCTTAAAGCGCGGGTGATGGGGGATAGGATCGCTGTCAAAGTAATAAAACCCATCTGACCGCCTTCGAGCTCCGAATTTTTGTGAGTCTGTGAAGGCATTAAAAGCAACACTATCTGGAGCATTAGTATCTGGGAGGAACATCAGTGGGGCTCCTGCTAGCCGTGAATCACCTGCCGTGAAAGCACGTATACGGACTCTTAGGGAGCTCCGATCCAACACAATACCGTCTGGAATATCCACCCGAAACCCCGCCTTATCGTCGTCGTTGTGCGATGTATATGCAACTCGCAGTTGGTATTGCCCGGCAGTAATATCATCAATCGGAATAATATCTGTGGCTTCCGGACTATCGAGCGGATTAAAATAGATACTTATCAAATCAGAATATATACGACCCTGCGGCGCAGCGTCGTTGATGAACAACCCCACAACCAACATCAAACTGATAACAAAAAACACACTTAACTTCCGAAAATTTACATCTCTTGGTTTAATCACAATAAAATCCTTTCGTGAGAAAATTTAATTTCAGATTAACTCAATAACAATAGTACCCTTTTCACGTCTTACAGGTGCTACTGCAAAAGATAACCCTCCATCTATTGAATTCGCTTTGTTGACGTTTTTGAAAACAAAAAAGACCAATACTAAAGTAAAGGGTTTTGAATACACAATTTTATAATACAACCGATCGAAAGATTTGTCGATCGGTTTTCACTCATTTACCCCCATTTTTTTTTGGTGTGTCATGTTGGTTGATACCTAAAGGACGAGATGTGTCTGAGGAGGGGGCATCATTGGGGGAAAGTCTGAATCAGGATTGTCAGGATGAAAGGATTTACAGGAGCATATGAATCAAATGGATACCTACTACCCCCCTGTGCAGGGGAGATACATACCAACACACTTAATCACAACTATTCTCACTAGCCTAAATCATAAAAATAAATCAAATCTATAACCAAAAAAATGGGGGTAAATGAGCAAAATTGAAGAGATGGACAAACGCCTGACCCGCGAAACCAAAGCGTTAGGCGAACGGTTAAACCACATTTTTATGCGGGTCATGGCTTTGGTAGCTTTCATTGCCGCGGTCATCGGGATACCACAAATCATCGCCGCCTTGCAGCGAAAAGACATACGTACACAAGACGAAAAAACTGAAGCGCAGCAAAAACAGATTGAAGCCTTGTAGGAGGTATCAACTTGAGTCATATCATCCTGTTAATCCTTAAATCCTGAAAATCCTGATTCAGACTTTCCCCTAGGTCTCTATATTCAAAGAACCATGATGCACCCTCATCAGACACATCTCGTCGTTTAGGTATCAACTTGATTCATATCCTCCTGTTAATCCTTACACGGACAAAAATATACTCACTGATTACGGTCATAAAGCGAGTGGTAGCGGAGGCGTGGCGCGGGTGGTGTCTCAAGCCATGGTTCACACTCCCCCTGTGCACGGGAGATACATACCAACACACTTAATCACAACTATTCTCACTAGCCTAAATCATAAAAATAAATCAAATCTATAACCAAAAAAAAATGGGGGTAAATGAATATGCTTGTTAATATTGATCTCCGTCAGGATTTCTGTTATACTTGTATTCCTAATACTTTCAAATTGGCAATTGGTTTTACCATCTGACAGCAAGTGAAATATGGAATCGAATCCAACAAAAAAACTCAACGAAAATGAAATGGTTGCACTCGCTCAACAGCGTTTATCGGAACTTGGCATTGCAGGCGCATCAATTTATCCTCACAAGAAAATTGTGCGAATACAGGTGGCAGAATCTGATTTCGATAGAGCCCTTCAGATACGTGAAATAATTGTGGAACGGATGAAAACAATCGGCTACCGATTTGTCACCCTAGATTTCGACGAAAAAGTGGATTCGGATTTCTAGGCGGGGGTCTCCCGACTGATGACAGATAAATCGGATCATCCAGCCGGGCCCTGATACATAGCTTCACACAATTTCACATCTTCACATCCAACGAAAAAGGAAAACAAAGCATGACCAATTCTCAATCAGATTCAAGTCTGTTTCAATCGCTCAAATGGCGTTGTATCGGCCCCCCACGGGGAGGGCGCGTTGTTGCTGTGGCAGGGCATCCCACAGAGCCTGCGGTTTTCTACTTTGGAGCGTGCGCCGGTGGTGTTTGGAAAACTGACGATGCCGGAACGTACTGGGAAAACATTTCAGACGGCTTCTTCGACTGTGCTGCTGTAGGAGCTATCGCGGTGGCAGCAGCGGATCCGAACGTCATCTATGCTGGCACCGGCGAAACGACCATCCGCCTCGATGTCTCTTACGGCGATGGGGTGTACAAGTCTACCGATGGCGGTAAAACATGGGCAAATGTTGGATTGGCGGAGACGCGGCATATCGGCAAAATTCGGATTCACCCGCAGAACCCCGATGTGGTCTATGTCGCGGCTCTCGGTCACGCCTTTGGACCAAACGCGGAACGGGGTGTGTTTCGTTCCAAGGATGGTGGCGCAACTTGGGAAAATATCTTGTTTCGCAGTGAAAAAGCGGGCGCGGTTGATCTAGCAATGGACTCCAACAACCCACGCATTCTCTACGCGGCGATATGGGAAACCTACCGCAATTTTTGGGAATTGTCGAGCGGCGGGCCTGACAGCAGCTTGTATAAATCCACCGACGGTGGCGATACTTGGGTGGAGCTCACGGATAACCCTGGCCTTCCCAGAGGTCTCAAGGGCAAAATTGGCGTTGCTGCCTCCCCCGCCAAGTCTGATCGGGTCTGGGCAATCGTTGAAGCGGAAAAGGGAGGGCTGCACCGATCCGACGATGGCGGTGAAACGTGGGAGCTATTAACGGCTAACCGCGACCTGTGGCATCGTCCGTTTTATTACTGCCACATCTTCCCTGACCCACAGGACTCCGAGACCGTGTATGTCCTGAACCTTAAGATGTGGAAATCCACCGATGGCGGGCATACCTTCACCGAGATTACCACCCCGCATGGCGACAATCACGACTTGTGGATTGATCCGCACAACCCGCAGCGTATGATCGAGGGTAACGATGGCGGTGCATGTGTTTCGTTCAATGGAGGTGCCAGCTGGACAACCATCTATAACCAACTCACCTCGCAGTTCTATCGCATCGACACGGACAACCGATTCCCCTATCGTGTCTACGCCACACAGCAGGATAATTCCAGTATCAGTGTTCCAAGTGCCAGCGAATATGGTGGTATTCACTGGGTTGATTGTTATCCAGTTGGCACCGGTGAGAGCGGTGACATCGTGGTTCATCCCGACAACCCCGATATCGCCTACATCGGGGCGGTAGGTAGCTCGCCGGGGGGCAGTGGGGTACTCCAGCGGTACGACCATCGTACCCGCCAGATTCGATTGGTCAATGTGTGGCCCGAAGAGTATATCGGCTTGGGGCCGAAAGATCTCAAGTATCGCTTCTCCTGGACGTTTCCCATCGCGTTCTCGCCCCACGATTCAAATATTCTCTATACAGCGGGCAATCTAATCTTTCGCTCGACGGACGAAGGCAGCAGTTGGGAGCCGATTAGCCCGGATCTGACCCGTAATGACGTAACGAAACTGGAAGCATCAGGGGGCCCCATCACCAAAGATGCCAGCGGTGCCGAACATTACGCGACAGTGTACGCCTTTGTTGAATCTCCACATGAGCCCGGCGTCTTCTGGGCCGGCAGCGATGACGGCTTGATCCACATCTCCAGAGATGGAGGGCAGCATTGGGAGAATATTACCCCGCCGGATTTGCTTGAATGGTCGTTGATCAGCAATATAGAAGCCTCTCCACATGACCCGGCGACCGCGCATGTAGCTGTCACCCGATACAAGCTGGATGACTATCAACCCTATCTGTACAAGACGGACAATTATGGGAGGAGTTGGCGTATAATCAGTGGGAACTTTCCCGACGGTGAGATTACCCGCGTCATTCGAGAGGATCCGGTTCGATCGGGCCTCCTCTATGTCGGCACGGAAACAGGAATTTATGTCTCGCTGGACGACGGGGAAAATTGGCATCGCTTGCAAAACAATCTCCCAGTAGTCCCGGTCTACGACCTAAAGATTAAGGATGGCGATCTAGTCGCAGGCACTCACGGCAGATCTTTCTGGATTTTGGACGACGTGACACCGCTACGCCAACTGACAGCGGAAGCAGCGCATGCCTCTTTCCACCTGTTCGAGCCTCGTGCCACCTATCGCCGTTGGCTACAATGGGGTGCGGGCATGTTCCGTAGCGAGACACGGAAGAACTACCTGATGGGGTTGGGTGCCGCCGCAACCTTCTACCTGGAGAAATCGCCTGACGGTGAACGCACGCGTAGATTCCTTGATGCCGGAGAGGGACCGCCGCAGGGTGTGATTGTCTACTACCTCTTGGGAAATACACCCGCTGATTCCGTCGAAATCACGTTCCTCGATGCGGGTGGGGCAACAATCAAAACCTTCACAACTAAACCGGAGGACACCGACGACGCTGAAGATGACGAAACAAACTCGGACGCCAAGGAAGACCACTACATTCCAGCGGAGGCGGGCTTGAATCGCTTTGTGTGGGACATGCGCTATCCAGATTCACAAGCGGTGACGGAGCCGCGGAACGACAAACAGGAACTGTCACCGGATAAGCCGAAGAATGGGCCGCTCGCCTCGCCGGGAACCTATCAGGTCCAACTCAAGGTTGGTGAGCAGACGCAGACGCAGATCTTCGAGATTTGCAAAGACCCACGGGTAACAACCAGCCAAGTAGATTTCAATGCCCAGTTTGAGTTATGGAGCCAGATTCGCGATAAGCTTTCGGAAACACATGAAGCAATCAATCACCTCCGCCGAATACAACGACAGGTCAATGAGTGGAAGAAACGCGTAGATGCGACGGAGAACATCACTACCGAGCCAATCCGCGAAGCCGCTGAAGCCTTACAGGAAAAGCTGAAAACCATCGAAGGGGAATTGATACAGACCGGAGCGGATACCATCGGCGATCGACTTCGGCTGCCTACAATGTTAAGCGGTAAGCTTGCCGGATTAGTTAGTGTTGTGTCGGTTGCTGACTTCGCTCCGCCGAAACAGGCCTATGAGCTCTTTGAGGATCTGTCAAGCCAGATCGATGCCCAATTGGATCAACTCAAGTCGGTGATCGAGGAAGATGTCGCTGCCTTTAACGACCTTATCAGCGAAGCCAATATACCGGCGGTTGTGACGTAATGTTACAGAAGTTGAACACACCAACTTTAACGCCAATCAGAGGGCGGAAGAAATGAGGGAAGGTTTTCCGAAAGCCCCGCCACGGTTGAGCCTGAAGGGCTTATAATTTTTGGAAGAAATCACGGAAAGGAGGACTGTTAGAGACTCGCTATGCCGAGCCACTCACAGACACAATGCAATTTACAGACTGGAGCCCGACGCATCTGATTATAGCCGCGCTTGCTATTGCAACTATTATTGGACAAACCATCGCTATCCTTGCACGTTTGAAACAGACAACCGAACGGTTGGAAAAGCAAGGGGACGATTTTAAGCAAGCCCTCAAAGAGCAAGGCGAGACATTCTTTCACGCCCTTGAACGCCTCGAAGACCGGATGGATAAGCGGCTATCCGATATGCAGGCCGAAACCAATATCCGGCTATCTGATATGCAAGCCGAAATGCATCAACGTTTTACGGAGATAAATCAGCGTTTTACTGAGATGAATCAACGTTTTACTGATATGCAAGCCGAAACGAACCAACGTTTTACTGAGATGAATCAACGTTTTACTGAGATGAATCAGCGTCTATCGGATATAGAAGCGAGCATCCGACAACTTAACCAGAACCATATAGACCACTTAACACATCATGGCCGAACACCAAGAGCCAACGATAGTTGATGTTGGTTTTTTAAGGAGTGGGATTAAGAGACGTGCAATCAATTCCACTACTACAAACAAGATTCTTACTTGTTCCATTTACTGAGATGAATCAACACCTATCGGATATAGAAGCGAGCAGGGGAATTAAGAGACGTGCAATCAATTCCACTACTACAAACAAGATTCTTACTTGTTCCATTTACTGAGATGAATCAACACCTATCGGATATAGAAGCGAGCAGGGGAATTAAGAGACGTGCAATCAATTCCACTACTACAAACAAGATTCTTACTTGTTCCATTTACTGAGATGAATCAACACCTATCGGATATAGAAGCGAGCAGGGGAATTAAGAGACGTGCAATCAATTCCACTACTACGAACAAGATCCTTAATTGTTACATTGACTGAGATGAATCAGCACCTATCGGATATAGAAGCGAGCAGGGGAATTAAGAGACGTGCAATCAATACACGCGGATGATAAACGGAATCTGTTGTGCCTTTTTGAAACTTTATCACATATTTCGCACGGGCGAAGCCTCTATCGAATATCAACGTGGCTTCACACCGGTCCGGTAAAATCGCTTGCGTCTTTTAATACAGTGTGAGACAAAAGCGTTGGATAATCTCATTTCGGCGTGCTGAAAATCCGTATCATTCGCACATGCATCAAAAACGAATTGCCCCGCTTAATTGATTCGAGAAAACAAGCGAATCAAAGAGCGGAAGAAATCACGGAAAGGAGGACTGTTAGAGACTCGCTATGCCGAGCCACTCACAGACACAATGCAATTTACAGACTGGAGCCCGACGCATCTGATTATAGCCGCGCTTGCTATTGCAACTATTGTTGGACAAACCATCGCTATCCTTGCACGTTTGAAACAGACAACCGAACGGTTGGAAAAGCAAGGGGACGATTTTAAGCAAGCACTCAAAGAGCAAGGCGAGATATTCTTTCACGCCTTTGAACGCCTCGAAGACCGGATGGATAAGCGGCTATCCGATATGCAAGCCGAAATGAATCAGCGTTTGTCTGATATGCAAACCGAAATGAATCAGCGTTTTACTGAGATGAATCAACGTCTATCGGATATAGAAGCGAGCATCCGACAACTTAACCAGAACCATATAGACCACTTAACACATCATGGCCGAACACCAAGAGCCAACGATAGTTGATGTTGGTTTTTTAAGGAGTGGGAGGCTTACTTGGTTCTTTGAGAGGGGAATTAAGAGACGTGCAATAAATTGCACTACTACGAACAAGATTCTTACTTGTTCCATCCGAAGATGGACTTACCACTTCTTCTGAGAGGGTAACGCCCCTATCCGGTGGAAAACTCAAAACCATTTCAACCCCCCCAGCAGCTGTCTTCTGTTTCTCGTACGGCTGATTAAATCGCACAAAATTTTTATCTCTGCTGATGCGTCAACTTAACTTACACACCCCTACCTTAAACATGGCAATGAAGCCCCCCCTTAATTTTATCAGCATCACGGGTGCTGATTTTATCGTGCGCTCCGCCTATCAGATGGGAAAGACGCCGCTCCTGCCGATTTTCGCAATGACGCTGGGCGCGACCGATGCGTTTCTTGGGTTTATTGTCTCTGTTTCGACCCTGACCGGCATGGTTCTCAAGCCAGCGATTGGGATGCTTTCTGACCGCTGGGGCCGACGTTGGTGGCTGATTGTTGGTACCGTGTTTTTTGCTGGTATGCCCTTTTTGTATCGCTTTGTCCACACCCCGGCAGAGTTGTTTGGCATACGCATTATCCATGGTTTAGCCACAGCCATTTACGGTCCCGTGACCCTCGCCTTCGTGGCGGAAGGTGCAAAAGACCGGCTGGCGGAGAAGTTGGGTTGGTTCGGCATGGCTCGCAGTGCCGGTTATATTGTCGGGCCCGCGGCTGCGGGCTGGCTATTAGTCGCAGAGGTGAGTCCTGTCAATGTTTTTACCATCATCGGATTGTTCAGTTGCCTCGCTTTTGTCCCGATTCTATTACTCTCAGAGCCTGCCCCGCGTATCAAAATCGTCAACCTTCCCATCCGTCAACAGATTATCCATGCTCTAAAATCTGGCACACACACGCCATCTGTCTGGCTATCGGGCGGTCTAGAAGCGTCCGTGTTTATTGCGCTCTACGCTGTCAAAGCATTTCTGCCCATCTACGCCCTGTCTACAAGGATTAGTGTTGCCTGGGTAGGGGCTTTCTTCTCGGCACAGGAGGGGGTGCATACCGCCTTAAAGCCTATTGGGGGCAGGGCAGGCGATCGCTTGGGGTATTTCGGGGCGATATGCCTAGGCATGGGTCTCATGGGAATCGCGCTCCCCTTAGTTACATTGACAAATCGTGTTTGGGGTTTGATGGCCCTGGCGGTGTTGATTGGTGGTGCCCAAGCTCTGGTGTTTCCCGCCACGGTCGCCCTCGTATCCACGCAAATTAGTGCACTGCACATCGGCGCGGGGATGGGGCTCATTGGCACCCTCAAAAATGCAGGTAAGGTTGTCGGTCCGATCTTGGGGGGATTCCTAATTCAGTGGCTTGATTTCTCACCGATGTTTTGGTCAATGGGGCTACTGTTACTTCTCGGCGCAGGCGTAGTGGGGGGCTGGGGACAGCGTAGTCAAACACAGATACAGTGATGGTTTATTCACGGCCCGCTTGACTCAACATACCAAAACCTATGGCATTCCTATCTGCTTTGATACAATGGATTCACGTCGGATCGGTTGTGCTGTTGATTGGCGGTTTTTTCTTTCTCCGCGTCATTCTGCTGCCTTCTGCCAAAGTGCTTCCCGAAAACCAGCAACCCAAACTCCTAGAAGCAGCATTTCGCCGATTCAGGGTCGTTATCTGGAGTGCGCTGCTGACAATTCTGTTTTCAGGCGTTTACAATTTTATTGCCTTCCTGAGGTCAACGGGGTCTCTGTCTCAGGATCTCCCCAAAGAACCTGTTGAGGACCTTTCCATATATATCCTTGTATTGGGGGTTAAACTCTTTATCGTCTTTATCATATTTACCTTTGGTGTGTTGCTGACGTTCCCCTATCCTGTTTTTGCACCGATTCAGAAACGTCCCGCGCCGTGGTTGAATTTGACGCTCATCTTGGGACTAATCGTAATCTTCCTATCAGCACTTTTGCGGCGATTATAACTTGGCTCCGTTGCCTTTCGATCAAAGATATGCTATGTAGGGGCAACCCGTAGGGTTGCCCCTATCGAGCAGGCACAAGACCTGCCCCTACTGAAATGAGGTGTTTATGGACAATCAAGACTCTTTGACCCAACGTCCCAATCTGCTGTACATCCATTCCGACCAGCACAACCCCGCTGTGACCGGTTGTTACGGCGATCCATTGGTGCAGACGCCGAATCTGGATGGACTGGCAGCGCGGGGTGTCGTATTTGATAATGTTTACTGTCCCTCCCCAATTTGTGTCCCTTCGCGGATGTCGATGTTGAACGGACGCTACCCTTACGAAAACGAGGTTTGGACGAACAACCACATCCTTGACCCCGGGAGCCCGACTTTTGCACACGCAATGGGGGCAGCTGGTTACCGCCCGGTCCTGATTGGTCGGATGCACTCGCTAGGGCCGGATCAGTTACACGGTTACGCTGAACGGTTAGTCGGAGATCACGGTTCCAACTATCTCGGCGGGAAAGGCGTTGATCATGGAACGCTTACGGGCACGGCGGGGCCCGCGCGCGTGAGTCTCGAAAAGTCGGGCCCCGGTCAAAGCGCGTATCAGGTTCATGACGAAGATGTAACCGTTGCGACAGTGGACTATTTGAACCGTCTCGGCGTCCGAAAACGGGCAGGAGTATTGGACGAACCATTCAGTATCTCCGTCGGGTTCATGCTGCCTCATCAACCTTTTGTGGCACGGCGGGAGGATTATGACCTCTACGATGGAGCAATGACGCTCCCGAAACACCCTGAACCCTTCTCCGATGCGTTGCACCCTTATTTTCGATGGTGGCGAGAACGGTGTGGCATCGTTGAGGTTTCCGATGCGGAGATTCTCAGGGCGCGGACAGCGTATTGGGCGTTGGTCACGCGGATGGACCGGATGATCGGCGAGATTTTGACTGCGCTCCAAGAAAACGATTTGGCGGAGAACACCATTATCCTCTATATGTCCGATCACGGCGAGCAGGTGGGGGAGCATGGGCTTTGGTGGAAGCAGACCTTCTATGAGGATTCGGTGAGAGTTCCTACCATCCTTTCATGGCCTGGTGTGCTGTCCAAAGGTGTGAGATGCGATAGGGTGATTAGTTCTTTAGACCTAAATGCAACGATGTTAGATACACTCAACGCGCCAGCTTTGCCAAATTCTCGTGGTAGAAGTGTACTCCCGCTTTTGCGGGAGAAAGGAAGGGAGTGGGAGGACATCGCCTTCTCGGAGTATTGCACTGACGAGGGCTGCTACCACCGGATGCTCCGAAGTGGCGATTGGAAGCTGAATTACTACCATGGATACCCGCCCCAACTCTTCAACCTAAAGGAGGATCCGGCTGAGCTGCATGATCGGGCGGAAGATGCAACATGCCGAGAGGTTTTGGAGACATTGATACAGCAGGTACTGGACGGTTGGAATCCGGAGGTCGTCGCAGCAAAAATGGATGCAAAACGCGCGGATACGAAGATTCTAGCGGATTGGGGTCGCCGAACGGAACCCGCAGAGCAGCACCGATGGAATTTGCTGCCGGAGATGGATTATTTGGATTGATATGCGTCCAGTCAACTAAAGACCTGTTAATTTTTCAAACAAAAGTGCTATAATAGGTGGAGGCTCACGTTAACAGAAAGTGCAAAGATAGCCGGGACATCGCGCAACAACTTTGGCTCAATTCACCAAACACCATAGTAGGACATGATTGGTATTTGAACCCCAGTTTTTTTTACTCGGTTTCTGTTGCACCATTTCTTAATATAAGCCATAACGGTATTGGTTTCATCGCGGAGAATTGTATAACCGCGAGATCGCACATATCCGATGAAAAGGGACAGACAGATCGAATTCACGGCACTGCCACACCGCCACTTTGAGGAGCTATATATCATGCATACCACCGAATCAACGCACAATATAGACCCATTTGAATTACGTAAACTGTACAAATATCTCCGTGTCGCCGATGTCTGCGATGGAATGGACGGGGTTGGGCACTTCGACACCGGGTTGATGGCCCCTGAAGTTCGCCCGCTCTGGCACGGTATGAGATTCTGGGGCGTTGCTTTCACCCTTCGTTGTATCCCCGCCAACCGTCCGATGTGGAAGCTGGATACTACCGAAGCGGTTGTTCGAGCGCACGGGGTCTGGTTTAACGAAGTTGGGAACATCAGTTATCGCGATCAGATCCAGCCGGGACACGCCATCGTAACAGCTACAGGCGGTGCCCGTGAAGTCGGTTTTTGGGGGTCTGCCAACAGCTTGAACATGATCGCGTCGGGCGCGGTTGGAATTATCACGGATGGGTACTGTCGTGACACAGACGAGTTGATCCTCCAACAGACCCCGATATGTTCCCGGGCGCGTGGGCGCACGATTATTCCCGGTCGTATTCAAGCGGTAGAGGCCCAAACCCCCATCGGCTGTGGCGGGGTACAGGTGCGTCCCGGCGACATTGTCGGTTGCGATGGCGATGGTGTCGTCGTTGTGCCAATTGAACTCGCTGAACAGGTTGCGGTGCACGCGCGTGCGGTGCTGCTCGCGGACATGCGCGGACGGGCAGAACTTTATAAACGCTTGGATATGACACCGGACGAGACGGTTGACCATGAAACCGCAGCGGCTTATTACCGTCAGTTTGAATAGTTACTCCAGACAGCATGTATATGCCACCTAAGTTTTGACCTCTCAATCGTTAATGAGGAAAGATCCATGAAGACAACGTATCGCGCAGGAGCTATTGGCAGGACGGGCAAGGGCGATTATGGCCACGGTCTCGATGTAGCATTTCAGATTCCTCCCGATTCCATTGAAGGGCTTTCGGATGTGCAGTTCGTTTCTATCGCCGATTCAGACCCGGAGGGACTTCGGGCGGCTGGAGAACGAACCGGAGCAGAGCGGCTCTACCAAGACTACCGCGAAATGCTGGAAAAGGAGAACCTAGACTTGGTGAGCGTCGGCCCGCGTTGGATCGACTGCCATGCGGAGATGGTTATCGCCTGCGCCAACGCCGGCGTGAAAGGAATTTTGTGCGAGAAGCCATTCGCCCGAACTCTAGCGGAAGCCGACGCCATGATGGAAGCCTGCGATCGCAACGGGGTGAAGATAGCCGTTGCACATCGGCGGGCGTGTGCCTACGAACAACACGCCAAGAAATTGGTCGATGAAGGTGTAATTGGAGAGATTCAGGTGCTGCGCGGTCACGGCAAAGCCGATCAGCGGGCGGGCGCCATGGACCTGATGGTGTTGGGAACGCACATGCTGGATAGCATACGGTATTTTGCCGGTGCCGATGTCGCATGGGCACATGGGCATGTAACTCAAGATGGGCGGGAGGTCACACCCCCAGATATCCGAGAGGGAGACGAGGGGGTTGGCTGGCTGGCTGGGAACGGTCTGGCGGCGTATTACGTCTTCGAGAACGGAATCACCGCCCACTATGAATCATACAGAGGGAATCCCTCCGGCAACCACTCAAGCAGCCGCTGGTTTGGCTTTGAGGTTTACGGCACTGAGGGAATTATCTCGCTGCGAAACTCCCCCAGCGGCGAGATGTATCTCTATCCTCACGGACTATGGATCCCGGGGGAGGGGGAATGGGAGCGTATCCTTCTGGAGGAGTGGGAGAAACAACCAGATGGCACAAGCCGGTCGGGTCAAGAGCAGATGCACCTCAGTAACCAGATGATTGTGCAAGAGCTGATTCAAGCCATTGAGGAGGATCGTGAGGTGATCACCGTTTCCAGTGGGGCAGATGCGCGCGCAGTATTGGAGATGATTATGGCAGTCCATGAGTCCCAACGCCTGAGAACACGGGTATCCTTCCCACTCAAGAACCGAGAAAATCCTTATGAAATCTGGTGCAGCGGGCAGGAAAATTCGTTGTGACATCAATCTTCTGTACCGTTAGGGTTATTGACAAACTCGCCGTCAGGAGCAGGAAAATCATTGACATAAAATTTAACGGCTGCTAAACTTTTGCTTGTTTTGGCTTGCTCAATGATTCAGTTCTTTTTTTGGAGGTACATTATGCTGATTGGATATGTCAGCGACGAGCGCTATGTAGCGGTTCCCGATGTGTTATTAGAATTTGTAAACGAATTAGGTTCGTTTGAAGCCCGTTCACGAGCGACGGGGGCGATTTACGCGGATCTGTCACCAGGATTTTATAAAGTGACGCTCTATAAACCCGGCTTCGGCGCGAAGAGCGTTAACATGACAGTTCGGGAAGATCAACCCTATCAGTTTCGCCTGCTTTCGGACTGTTTGCTGGGGTATGCCTGGCCAAAGTGGGTGCGGTCCGGTGAGAAATCCGAATTCCGGGTTCACGCTGTCGAGGCGTATCAGCTTTCGTTGTGGCGGTATGGGTTGCAGAAGGAATTCATCCGAGACCTCGGCTGGCATGATGAGCATGGCCCCCGCGCGACGATGCAGATCTCTCCTGACGGAGATTACACCCAAACCGGCATCGAGTGGAACAAGTTCGGATATACGAACCCCCATCACCTCCAGTTCGTTGAAGCCCCGGCTCGAAGTGGGCTCTACTATTTTCACGCCAAGGGGGAATCGGGCGCGTTCTTTTCCTTTCCGTGGACTGTTGCGCCGGCGAAGCCGCAGGCACCCATCGCCGTATTGGCTTCCAACATCAACTGGAATGCCTATAACAACTTCGGTGGTCGGAGTAACTATATCCACCCCGATCAATTTCCACCGACACCCACCATCAACGCTCGACTCGATTTGAAACGATACACCAACCGAGAACACAAGCACTTTGACGCCGACGAATATGCCCCTTTGTCGTTTGATCGCCCTGAACCGATTAACTTCATCTCTGAAGATACGGAAATCACGGATCCAGTCGAGGGGCGCTCCGCCTGTCACGTCGCCCCCGCAGAATGGCGTCTCTTCGGTTGGCTGGAGCGCGAGGGGTTCGATTACGACCTCTACGCCGAGACACAGTTTCACCAAGGCGTTCTGAACTTGGAAGATTACAAAGTTCTCATGATTAGCACCCATCCCGAATACTGGTCGGCGGATATGTACTTTCGACTCAAAGCGTGGGTCTTCGAGGGCGGCGGCAAGTTGATGTATCTCGGAGGCAATGGCTTGAACTGCGAGGTCGAATTCCTCGACGAATACACAATGGTCGTTCACAACGAGAACTGTGGCAGCGGCAGCTTCACCACGCTGCAGGATGTCGGGTTTGAAAGCCGATTCCACCTGCGTCATGAATCCGAGGCCAATCTCTTAGGCGTCGTCTGTACCGATACCGGCATCATGACCGGCGCGCCTTATCGGGTGATCGATGATTCCCATTGGATTTTTGACGGTACAGGCCTGAAGAATGGGAATGTGTTCGGGAAAAATAGTCTACATATGCGTTGTCCGGGCGGAGCTTCCGGCCACGAAACGGACAAAATCTCCGCAAGTTCTCCTAAAAACGTCCAGCGACTCGCCAAGGGGCTCAACCCCGACGATGGTGGCGCCGAAATCGTTTACCACGAACCCGGTGCGGGCGGCGCGGTATTCTCCGTAGGTTCAATCACCTATCCCTGTTCTATGTTGGTGGACGATACGATTTCAAAAATTACCACCAATGTGCTGGAACGGTTTCTGGCATGAGAGATTACGAGGGTATCATCACGAATGGGAGCATAACAATTTTCCGGAGGAGGTGCACATGCACATCAATCAACATGCTTATAATCACTACTGGGAAAAGGGTTGGGTCGCCATCGAAGGCGTCTACAGTCCCGCCGAAGTTGAGCACATTGCCCAAATTGCCATTGAGGTCAGCGACCGTGATATGAAGCACTCGATGGATCCCGATGAAACCGCGGATAAGGGAGTTGGTTACGCCGTTGATCAAGCGGAAGATGGTACAATTGCACCACGAAAAATTGAGGGTCCCTTCCTCAAGGAATCTGCCTTCCAATCCTTTGTACTCGACCCCCGTCTCTCGCGTATCATCAAAGATCTCATCGGTGTGGAGCCGGTATTGGTTACGGATCAGATTTTCATGAAACCGCCGCACTTCGGTAGCGCGAAACCGTATCACCAAGATAACTACTACTTCAAATGTGATCCAGCGGATCATGTAATCACCGCTTGGATTGCAATGGACGATGTAGACGAATCAAACGGCTGCCTTCGCTATATCGAAGGTTCGCATAAGGGGCCGGTGTTGCCACACGAAACCCCAGATCCGGATGAGCCATATAACCTTGTGCCTCCACCTGAATTGATTAACCTATCGAAAGAGGCACTCGCGACGGTCAAAAAGGGTGGTGTTGTCTTTCACCACTGTAAGACGCTGCATACATCCCATCGTAACGAATCTGACCGCTGGCGGCGTGGTTACGCTACGCATTGGGCGAGCGCACAAACGACGTGTGAAATCGACACAATTAAGAACGGTTATTTTCAGCGAGACGATTTTCCGGGAACTAAATAACTCCTAATTTCTAATATCAATGAATATGAGAATCGTTGGGGCCCGAGGTGGAACACTACAGTACTCCCCTTAACAATGCAAACCAAATGGCTGAATCTTGCAGGAGTGGCACCATGAACTATCGTCGTTTGGGGCGGACCAACCTGCAAGTATCGGAGATTTCGCTGGGGACTGTAGAGCTAGGAATGGACTACGGTATCCCTGTGCAGGGAGAACATCGACAACCGTCCGAGGCGGAGGCCGCCCGCTTACTCAACTGTGCGCTCGATTTGGGCGTCAATTTAATCGATACTGCGCGGGCTTATGGGGGGAGCGAAGCCATTATTGGGTGGGCACTGAAATCGCGTCGGAACGAATATATTCTTGCGACGAAGATTTCCTCCTTGAGTTGGAAGGAGTATACCGGCATCGAGTTGCGAAAGCAGGTGGAAACATCAATCACCGAATCCTTGCGAGCACTACAGACAGACATCATTGACCTTCTCTACATTCACAATGCCACTCCTGAGCTCATTCAACGCGGGGAAATCGTAGAGATTATGCAGCGAGCGCAACAGGTAGGTTACGCCCGTTTTATCGGCACAACCACCTATGGCGAAGCTGCGCCGTTAGCCGTGTTAAAAGATGGTCGTTTCGACTGCATACAGGTTGCCTATAATCTATTAGACCGTCAGTTTGAAGAACGGGTATTGCCGCTGGCTAAAGAAAACGATGTGGGGATTGTTATCCGATCCGTCCTCCTGAAAGGCGCATTGACCTATCGTTACGCATACCTTCCCGAAGAGCTCCGCGAACTGCGGACGGTAATCGATGGGGTAAATTCATTGTGTGGTGCACAAGCTAACAGCTTGCCGGAATTGGCTTACCGTTTTGTGCTCGCGCATCCTGCGGTTTCCACCGCGTTGGTGGGCACGAGTCGCGCCCATGAGTTGCAGGAAATTGTGTCATTTGCAGGGGCCGACCCGCTTCCGCCGGAGCTATTAGACGCCCTGCGAGAGATTATCGTAAGTCCAGACCAAATCAACCCGGGCACCTGGCCCTTTCACTAAAATCCCATAGAAAGTGGGTACTCGTCAGGTATAGAGAGGTGAAGCATGTATAACTCAGTCAAGGTCGCAGCGATTTCGATTAAACCAAAGAAGTGGGATAAAGCCGCAAACGCTGACAAGATGGAGGCATTTTTTGTTGAAGCCGCCAAGGAGCAGCCACAGGTGATTTTGACGACAGAAGGGGCACTTGAGGGCTATGTCGTCATGGAGGTCATTGAGAATCGAGAAACGGCGGAGCGGTTGATAGATATTGCCGAGCCAATTGATGGACCCTATATTCAGCGTTTTCAGCAGCTTGCCAAACAGTTGGGGATTTGTCTCTGCTTCGGTTTCGCCGAGCGTATTGCGGATGAGGCTTACAACTGCGCGGTGTTTATCGATCACAACGGTGAAATTTGTGGCAAATATCACAAAACACAGCTTGCTGAAGGCACCCATCCCTCTTGGAACTTTAACCGTATCGGCAAGGCATTGCGCGCTTTTGATACACCGATCGGTCGTGCCGGGGCGGTCATCTGCAATGACCGATGGAATCCGATGATAGCGCGTACACTTGTTCTTGATGGGGCACGCCTCATCCTCATCCCATCCTATGGATCGAAAAGCAAAGGGCAAAACGAGGCAGTGCTTGCACGGGCGCGGGAAAACGGAGTGCCAATCGTCGAAGCGAATGTCGGCATGAACCTCATCATCAGCAAGGGTGAGATTGTCGCTTACAAGTGGGGCAACGACCAAATCTCAACCGCCGTCATCGATATCCCCGCCCCCCCATCACAAAAGATGGCACGTTGTGCCGAACAGGAGTACTTGCAGCTGCAGAAGCCGGAGATGGAGAAACGCTACCGGAAAACGATGGAGAAGCTCACCTAGTGAGCCAGCGAAATAGAAAAAGCGGTATCACCCCTAGAGATAAAGGGTTTGGCGAATAGTAGATAGTGTATTGTTATCGCTCCTCATTTTAGAAAAAAAACTTGATAATGTTTATGAGGGCAACTCAATGACATCGGATGGTGTGACGTGGACCAGGTCTGTGCCTATGCCGAAGCTGAGCAAACAGTGGTAGGATTGAGAGACTCGGGGTTGATTCGATTGATGAGCGATTGCCTGTTGCGGATTAGTGAAGCGGTGGTGGTCAACGTCGAGCCCTCCAAGACAACACGTTACGGATTGTATTAAGCAAAACCGATTGTCAAAGGGTGAAGAGCTGTATGTGGGGGATAGCGCGATGCAAGCGATAGAGAGGTACAAGGCAAAGATTAATCAGTGGGCATTCGCTTCGTGTGGGGAGCGCGCTATGACTTGCACAAGCAGGAGCGTCAATTGTGGATATGCAGGTCGCGGGACAATGGAAATCACCCCAGATGCCGGCGCATTATGTAAAGGCAGAATTGGCAGAACGGGGTGTAATTGCCCGGTGCAAATACAGAAAATGACCCCTTTGAAGTTGAAATTACACCATGATGTGATATACTATCTATATCCCGATGTGCAGAGACTTAAACAGTGCACAGGGAATTTCAGCCATCTGCTACAATTTGGGGTGAGCAGAGGTTATGTCACCTTACCGATCGAATCCCCATTGTAGGGTTCAACAATTGTTGAACCCTATCAACTATACAGAGGCAGACCTGTTAAATTTTAGGACTTATGCAGTTGAACCCTCAAAGGGAACACCAAGCACTGCTGCATGGCTGTTCGGGTGGGTTGAAAACACCCGGACTCTCGCGCAATGTTCCGGGTGGATTGAGCCAATCGTGTGGCGCAATAGTCCTGGTATCTTTCGGCGATTCCTCGCCGCAGGACACCGTTGTCAACGTCCGATGAATCGGACAGACCCCATAAGGAGGTACTAGGGAACAACGAGTTCCCTACTGAAGTGCGTAATTCCTAAAAATTGTCTGACGATGTATAGGTTAAATTTACCGGTTGGTCAATAAACTCGATGTGGTTTTCTGAAGCACCGAGTCAATTTTGTGTTTGAATTAAAAGTGAAGGTATGCTATACTAGCAAACTAATGAGAAATCCTCGACACCGTCGAGTTACATAAAGTGCCCCGACATCATTTGATAGATTTTTGGATGCCAAGGCAAAAGCGCGAATATCGAAACATTTATGTTTAATTAATAAAACGTCCATTATGAGTGATGGACGAACAAGGAGGCAAAGTCACCATGAAAAAATTAAATGGAAACTCATGGATAAGTAGTGCTGGGCTTTTTGTATTCATCCTATCGGTCGCTGGCTGTGCAGCGGGGACCTCACTAAAAAATCTTCCTCCGGTTCAACCGGCTGATATGTTACCAGAGAATGTTATCCTTGAAGGGGGTAATCCAGACGCATTTAAAATTAGACCGCCCACGGGAAAAATACTCTCAATGACTAAGGATGATGTTAAAGTTGAGATTGTCTACTGGCGTCGTGCAGACCTTGATCGCAAGTATAATCGTGGAAACGCCTACTCGCCGTTCTATGAAACAGAAGCACTCCATCAGGGCGACAAAACGGATGTCTTTTACCTTAAAATCACAAACAATGCCGTCACCCCCGTTGTCTATCGAATCAAGGGCACCCGACAAGTTCCCTGCGAGATGGTCGATCAAGGGGAGAACCGTTATGGGTCATTAGATTACAATGCCCTAAAAGAACGTTTGACTTACATGTCTCGTGCTGCGGGAATATATGTTAAGAACGGACTTAGAAAGGCGAGAGAGATTTTGATAGAAACACAGCTGCCAGACACGGAAAAGGGGATACAACCCGGCGAGAGCATCGAGGGTTTTCTCCCATTCTATCAGATGAAGCACAACGCTGAAACATTAACAGTTATCATTCCGCTTGAGATTAAACCGCCGGAAGGTACCGCCACTCGTTATAAAAGGTTGGTATACGAATTTCCCTTCGTGCACCATAAAGGAATTCGGCTAGCACAACCGGCACCGCATCGATACTAGCGATCAATAATGAGTGTCAAGTGATGAGTGAAACCGGATGGGGGCACTCATCACTTGCACTCGTTACGTTTTATCCTGTACCGTCAGCCCCTTACGATTTTACAGGGTGGCAGCGAGTTCAAAAACTGCTTGCCATAAAACTTGGTTTTAATGCGCGAATCGAGGGCAACGAAAATTCCGGTGTCCGTTTTTGTGCGGATTAAACGTCCAAACCCTTGTTTGAACCGGATAATCGCTTCCGGCAAGCTAAACTCCATAAATGGATTTCCCCCCCGCTCTTCGATTTGCTTGACTCTCGCTTCTATCACCGGATGTGTGGGTACTTCAAAAGGTAGTTTGGTAATAATCACGCTACTGAGTGCTTCGCCCCGCACGTCAACTCCCTCCCAAAAACTGGAAGTTCCAAACAGAACAGAATTTATGTTCTCCCTAAATTCTGTCAACATCGCGCTGCGCGAAAGCCCACCCCCTTGTTTGAGCACATCAATCCCAAGCTGCTCAAGATAAGGTTGAACTCCCTCGTAAACCTCGTCCATCATTCGGTAGCTTGTAAATAGGACAAAGGCTTTGCCATGCGTTAGCCTGAGGTAATTCAAGATTTGCGTGGTAGCGGATCGCGTGAAGGTACGGTCTCGTGGATCTGGCATCCGCGAAGGGATATGGATTTCAACCTGCTCTTGATAGTTAAAGGGTGATCCGACAAGTAATTCACGGGAGTCGGAGAGACCAATCCGCCCCCGAAAGTAGTCGAAATTCTGGTTGGTCGCCAGTGTAGCACTGGTCATGATGATGCTGTCTAGCTTTTCAAACAGGTGGGTGTTCAGTTCCTCACTCACATTGATTGGGGTCGCGTGTAGCACAACTCGATCAGATCGTCCTCGCGTCGAGGTATTGATCCAGTAGACGTAATCTGGTAGTGTGTGGCTAACCATCACATCCAAGTCGTTACGGAGTTCACGACAACGACGCAGATGGGCATCAATCTCTTGCTGATCATCTTCAGTTGTAGCGGTATCTTTCATCGATTTTAATCGAGATTGAAGCTCGCCCAAGGGGGTATCCAACACATTGTGCACGAAATCGGCTTGATCGACGGTTTGCGTGATTCCATGCCCTCGGTCCCTCCCCCCTTGCCGTTCTAACCAGCTCATAATCAAAGCAAACTGTTGGTTTGCTTCCTCCCGTGCGTCCTGGACAAGCCGAATTGAACCCGTCGATTCAAATCGGATAAAAAGCCCTCCCTTTCCCTGTGGGTTACAAAGAGAATCCAAGAACCTCTTGACCCGCGTATTGCTCAACTCAACACTTGTGTGTTCCGTAGCGGTTGCTTCAAGGTGATGTGCTTCATCAAGGATGAGGTGCCTATATTCTGGCAATATGGCGGCATAAGGATTGGCTTTTCGAAGTGCCCAATCTGCAAAAAGCAGGTGATGGTTCACAATTATCAGGTCAGCTTCATTCACCTGCGCCCGCGCTTTGAAGTAGAAGCATGTATCGTAGGTCGGACATCTCTGTCGCAAGCAGTTATCGGTATCTGAAGCCACCTTATTCCAAATTTCAAACATCGGTTGCGGCTCAAGGTCTGCCTTACTTCCGTCTTCAGTGACATTGACCCATTCCTTAATGCGAGCGAGGTCCTCCACCTCTTCCTTTGTATCAAATAGCCCCTGCTCATAAGTCAACAGGCTGTCTAGCCGACGGCGCGAAAGATAGTTGCCACGCCCTTTGGCGAGCGCAGCGGTGAAAGGCTGTGGGAGCACCTGTTGGAGAAACGGTATATCTTTGTAAATCAATTGTTCTTGCAGGTTAATAGTATTGGTCGAAATGATTACCGGCTCGTGGGTATCAAGCGCGAGATTGATTGCAGGTAGGAGGTAGGCAAAACTTTTACCAACACCTGTGCCCGCTTCAACTACAAGGTGCTCATCGGACGACAGCGCACTGGCAACCGCTTCCGCCATTTCAAGCTGTTGCGGTCGGAATTCATAGCCAGCAAGCTGTTTCGCAATCAATCCATCGGGACCAAGGACTTCCCGTAAATTTGATAGATGTTTTTTCATTGCTACCTTCCGTACAACCAAAACCCAGATAACTGAGACATTTAGGAGTGATTTAATCGCTGTTCCTCGGCGGGGAGCGGAGAATTGGTATTAGGTTTCACCCGCTACATCTTCGTCAATTCGATATTTCACTCCTGATTGATTTTAACTGTAACCGTTTCCGTCCCTTTTTCAGTATAAACATTCTTGATTTCAAAAGAGATTTCCGACTTATCAAGTGCGTCTTGCAATGCTTTGTCGTAATCCTCCATGTTTTTGATTCGTTGACCGTTAATCGCCACAATTAATGTTCCTTGCGGTATCCCTGCGCTGGGAACAGGTCCGCCGAGACGCACCTCATCAATAATGACCCCTTCATCCTCTAAGCTTAGGTAGGTGTAACGTTCAAAGTGATGGTTCCCTAGCTCACGAACAACTATCCCCAGCTTCGTCCAAGACGTCGAATCTGACTCCATTGCTAGCCCCGTGTAAAGCAGCGGCATCCTGCCAATTGTTACGGAGAGTTTTCTGCGCTCTCCGCGGCGGAGGACTGTAAACGCCGCTTCCTCACCAACCCTGGACTCGGCGATAAGAAAACTAAATTTACGCACTTCTCGCGTTTCACCCCCATTGTATTCGACAATGATATCTCCCACCTCTATCCCACCTTGTTTGGCAGGTGATGGACTAGAAAATCCAGTCACCCGAATCCCTTCAGCATGTTGCCTCATAAAAATCCCTAGCCACCCGCGTATCACCTGTCCGTTTGTAACGAGCTGGTCACTGACCTTCTTCACGAGGTTGATGGGGATAGCAAAACCGGCACCGGCTTTGACTGCCTCTGTTGCCGGGACATTGTCCGGGCGTCGAATTGCAGCGTTGATGCCGATGACTTCGCCGTGGATATTAAGCAAGGGGCCGCCGCTATTGCCTCGGTTGATCCACGCATCAGTCTGGATAAAATCTTGATAGCGAATCATAAACGCTGGCACTAGCGAACGTCCCTTTCCACTAACAATCCCGGTGGTCACTGTGTAATTAAGCTGGAATGGATTACCGATTGCGATTGCAAACTGCCCGACTTTCACCCTATCCGAATCGGCAAAAGGAAGTGCGGGAAGCTCGCCCTGTGCATCAATTTTTAACACGGCGATGTCTGTGTTTGGGTCAACTCCAACCAATTGAGCCGCCTCGAACTCTCTGCCATCGAATAGGCGGACTGTAATCCGTTTTGCACCGTTTACAACATGGTTATTGGTTAAAATATAACCATCTTTGCGAAAGATAAACCCCGTTCCCTCCTGTCGGTCGGCACCTCGAGCGCGGGCTCCCCGATTTTTCACGTCGAATGCGGTGATACTTACAACAGCGGGGTTACTCCTTTCAGCGATACTAACGAAGGCATTTTCAATCGATTCTAATAATTGGACACCAGACAGCGAAGAGGTGGTGCTGTGGGGCGGATCCACGGCGTGGAGTTTCGCCTTGCTACAGGCGAAAAGTAGAAGAAACAGAACAAAGGCTATAACAAAACTGAAGCAGCGATGGTTTCTCACAATATTTTCCTCTATCAAGTACCGAAAGTTGACGGATTGGAACGATCTAATCAACGCCGAGCATCCAAAATTCCGTAAGCACCGGAACAACGCAACAGGATTAGGGTCTGTGAAATCGGATTTGCAGCCGGACGATGGTAGAAAATTCAAACTTATGTTATTATACCGATGCTTGTTTTAGTATGTCAAGTGTCAAGTAGTTGTAGTAAAGCTTAGAAATTTACAAAGTAATTTAGAATTTGGAGGGATGGCATGGCAATTTACAGTCTTTTTTCATTAGAAGGACAGGTGGCCCTGGTCACTGGGGCGAGCCGAGGGATTGGAAGAGGCATCGCAGTCGGTCTCGCTGGTGCCGGGGCGAATCTCGCACTTGTTGCAAGATCTGAATCTACACTCATTGAGGCTCAGCAGGAGATACAGGCTATTGGCGTTCAAGCAGAGATTTTCCCTTGTGACTTAAACCAAACAGAGGGCATTTCAGATCTGGTTGCAGCGGTGAGCGCATCTTACGGGCGAATCGATATTCTGGTCAACAACGCCGGCACAACGCACCGCGATGATGCCGTTGATTTTCCGGAGGAACGCTGGGATGATGTGGTGCGGGTTAATTTGAAGGCGGTGTGGCTGCTTTCTCAACAGGTTGGACGGACTATGGTTAATCGTGGCAGCGGGAAGATTATTAATATCGCATCACTGTTGAGTTTTTCCGGCGGTATTCGGGCATCAGCGTATGCTGCGAGCAAAGGCGGTGTAGCACAGTTGACGAAAGCACTCGCCAATGAATGGGCTCCAAAGGGTGTTAACGTAAATGCAATTGCGCCGGGATATATCAAAACCGACATGGCAAGTACGCTCCTGAACGATCCGGTGCGAGTCGCAGAACTGATGAACCGAATACCGGTTGGTCGGTTTGGTATGCCCGATGATATTGCAGGCGCAGCGGTTTTCCTTGCATCTGAGGCGGCTTCATATATTCACGGACATATTCTGGCTGTCGATGGGGGCTGGATGGCACGATAAGGAATAATATGCAATGCGTCTCCGTTCCGAGAGTGTTTCACATGCGTAAACCAATCGTCTGGATACCTGTTGAATGCGTAAGGGTTGGGTTCCCCAACCTGTTGGGCTTGGAAAATTCGACCCTACGATTGGGTCATATCGGCATCCAGCGATGTTGTGCCCTGAATTACGGATACGCCTTACATAAATGTCAACACGCTCTAGCAGACAAAGAATCATTCTTGACAGATTTCAGCGACCATCGCGGCGTTCTCACCAATCTGGTCTCCGAATTTTTGATACATGCCGATGAGAAGCGCGTCGTTGGGTTTGATGTTTTTCAACGCAAACGCAAACTCTTCTCGGATCTGTTCCTTCGATCCAACCGCCCGACCGGCGGCAAGCACTTTGAAAACGATACACGGTTTGTCTGTTTGCAGGATCTGCTCACACATCTTGAGACGATGCTCACGGAGGTAGATCGCCCCCAACGGTAAGTAACCAAATTTCTCCTCAAACTCCTCCCTTCCCCCACGCAGGTTGTAGAGGGCAGCCATGTAATAATCGATATCCCACTCCTCGTCCTCTGCGATGCTGATGAGTTTAGGGTCGTGAGCGGATAACCCGACCAAAACGCCGGTATCCCGAATTCGTTTGAGGATGTCTTTGAGCAGATCGAGCCTGTTTTCCCGGAGACAACGGTCTCCAATTCCGCCGCCATGGGGTGCCATACCGATTGGATTATACCGTGCGACTTCCGCGATACGGTGCGGCTCATCGTACCACTGCGATGTACTGAGGCACAGCCACTGGATCGTGCCACCTTCTTCCCGGTAGCGCAGCAGATCGGAGAGAGAACGCTCCGTGATTGTGTTCTGCCAAGCGTTGATCCCGACAGCTTCGGCGTGTCTCAGCGTTGTCATCACCGAATCCGGGGCGTGTGCCTCTTGTTGGTGTTGAGCAAGGAGTCGGTTGAAGTGCGAATAACCGTAGATTGGGTTGTCACCGATGATGAGTCGGCTCACCTGATGCGAACCGAGTGAAACCGTTGGCAGGGTAGAAACTGTTGTGTGCATCGTTAATGCCTGTACCTTTCAATCTGAACACCCACGCACAAATCCGTGCAAAGTGTTCGATTTGCATCGAGCTATGTTTAGCTTGAAACTCACCCGTTTGTTTACATTTTACTTTTGCGTTCCGAACCGCTTGGCAAGGGTCCATAACCGCACCCACTTTGATCTAACGAGGGATATTCGCCTGTCAATCAGGCGCATCGGCAATCAGTTAGGGAGCAAGGATATAGTTACATATCTTGCACTGGCCTGTCGAGGTTTATTTGGTATTTATGGATTTATTTGGAGACTCGTCGATTAGGAAGTTGCCCCTTCGGATTGTGACTTTTTGCATTATAAGTAACTCAATGCCCGCTGTCAATAGCTTTCTAACATCCACTGGGTTTTGGTTTGACTGCGTAAACTCCGCTGTGATAGAATACGAATGATTTGTTTCAATTACCTTCCAGTCAGGAATTATTATAATGTTCCGATCTGTATCCCGATCCTTTAGGCTGGGAATACAGATTGGCTAATGGTGTTAACATCTAAAAAACGTTGATATTGTAGGCAAAATGGGGTATACTTGCTTTGTCCTTCGCGGGGACACCAACGCGCGTTGGTGTCCCCACACCCACTGAATCGGGTATGAAGGACAAAGGACGCATCCCATCAAAACCCACAAGTTCAAGATGTATAGCCATCACGGGAATCGTGAGTTGTACCAGACGAATAGAGGGACACACTGAGGTATGGAATCATTGTATTGCCCTTCAGCGACGCTGCTATGCGATATATGGCAAGTCTATCCACAAGTTTAGACTCATCAATCACATAGCTAACACATAGCTAAATTCAAAAAGACAGATAGATTTGCACATTGGAACCAGCTGCCAAGCCATACAGGACGTGGCAGCTCGTACTGAAGCTTACCAAAAGATGTTTAATGACGCAGTGTCCAAACTGCCATACACAGTTGGATAGAGACCACAATGCGGCGGTCAATATCTTTAGGGTTGGGGCATCCACCCTCTCAGGAGAGGTTGTAAGCCCATCTTTGGATGGCTCATCTCGTTGATGGAGCAATTCGACACCCGAAAGGAACGGGCGAGAAGTCCCACTCTTTCGGGTGTGGGAGTATGTCAGAGTAATGAGCCAGATTAGCATTGTTTTAATCGCAGGGTTGGTTTTTCTTTTTTTCTTTGAACCCTCGGGAGAAGCTGGAGAATTTAATCAACTGCTTACCCTGCTCGCCACGGCTGCAATAACTATCTTACCGCCGGCACTTGTTTATTTTTTTGGATCTTATGCGACACGTGCCTTGCCGACCGATCAGGACGCCCGAATCCGTCGATTTTACCTCATCAAACGGTCCGCGATTGTCTTTGAATGTCTTCTCCTAATCGGTTATGTCTGCGATGTATACCTGTTGAATTTGCCGCTGTTAATCAACAACGCGTTGGAGTGGGTGCCCTTAATTTATACAAAGCACCTTGCAGGGATTGTCCCTTTGATTGCAGGTCTGATGCTTATCCGTCTCGCGCTTTATGAAGTCGAGCAGCAGGTAGCGTCAACTAACTGGAAAAGGGGAGAGTATCTCAGCGTCCATCTGAAATTTCTGCTATTACCACTATTGCCGCTATTGGTTTACTTGTGTTTACTAGATCTGATTGCACACATCCCATTCCTCGCCTATCACGCCTATCTGCCTATCACGCTTATGGCATCGCTGATTTTTTTAGCGTACATCTACGCACCTTTGCTACTGGGTTGGATTTGGCGGACCGTCCCGCTGGCGGATGTCAATCTAAAGAACAAACTCCACCGATTGGCTGCCCAAAACAATATCAAATACAAAGACATCGTTGTTTGGCAAACAGAGTCAGTTGCTAATGCGGCTGTGGCTGGGATTGCCCCGTGGTCCCGCCAGATTTTCCTGACAGAAGCCTTATTGCAACACTTTTCCGACGATGAAATCGAAGCTATCGTGGCACATGAGTTTGGGCATGTCCGTTACAAGCATATTTTGACCTATCTCATGTTTTTGATTGTCTACTTTCTCAGCTATGCTATCTATTACATCTACATTGGGCAGCCCCTAGAGTCGGTTCTAGCTACCTCCTCGCTGTTACCAGCACTTGGTTTGGTCTTTTTCATTTCTCTCTATTTTGTTATCATTTTCCGCGCCCTGTCGAGACGTTTTGAGCACCAAGCAGATTTGTATGCCGTTGCACTGACAGGCAAACCAGAGGCACTCCAGCTCGCCTTGGTTCGACTCGCATACCTCAACTACACGCCTCGGTCTATCCAACGTCTGTTCGAGTTATTCCAGACGCACCCTTCGGTTGACCGGCGAATCAAATTTATTGAACGGTTCAAGGGGGGCGATCCGGCCGCCCTACGCTATCAAAACTATCTGCTTGAGGTCAAGGTGCTTCTTGCTTTGTTACCGGCACTTGCTTGTATCCTCTTTTTTAGCGATCCGTCCGGGTTAGGATGAAAATCAACCGAACCCTCGAAAGTTTCGGTATTTCAGATTGTGGACTCTCGGTGCTTCACTGGAGGAAACCAATGCAACACAACCGTACACTTGTAGAAGCCCTAAAAGATTTTTGTATCAAAGAACGTGAGCGCATTTATACCCGCCACCGCTTCGGAATTGGCGGCAGGGAGATTGTCGAAGAATATACCCGCCTTGCAGACAACGTGATTCAGCGCATCTATCAATCCGCAATCAAAGCGGACGATGGTGGTCCCAGATTGTCCGAAGATGCTCCTATAGCCATCCTCGCATTGGGTGGCTATGGACGGGAGACACTGAATCCCTATTCAGACATTGACATCATGTTGGTCTATAATCCTTCGGAACTGAACGTGAGGCAAGTAGAACCGTTTGCGAACCAGTTGATTACGACGCTCTGGGACATCGGTTTTGAGGTTGGGCATAGCTGTCGATCGCTCAAGGAGTGTGTCCGCGCGACCTACGACGATATTTTCTCCAAGACCTCAATGCTTGAAGCGCGATACATTGTCGGTGCAAGGCAGGTTTATCGCGAATTTCAGAGATTGACCTCCAAGCACTTTTTCAAGAAGCAGGTAGGAAAGTTCATTGCAAAAACGATTGAGGAATGGAGTGCCCGTCACGAATCTTACGGCGCAACGATTTATCTTCAAGAGCCGAACATCAAGGAGAGTGCCGGTGGCTTGCGAGATTTTCATACGGGCATCTGGGTTGCGGCAGTCCGTTTTGGGGTTAAAGACCTTGGGGAGCTCGAGCGGCGAGGAATTATCCCCCGAACAGTAGCTAGGTCGTGTGAGGAGGCACTTAATTTTCTGTGGCAGTTGCGCAATGAACTTCATTATGTTAATCAAAGGGGGAGTGATCAGCTCGTCCTAGATGTGCAAGAAACTATCGCTAAAAATCTCGGGTACGAGGATAATGGACATACCCTCGCAGAGGTAACGATGATGCGGGATTACTATCTACACGCAGAGCATCTCTATGAGTTTGCAAAGCTGATCATAGATCGGGTGAAGCATCAGAGATCTCTGCTAAATCGCTGGCTTGAGCGATGGCAGGCAAAAAGGTTGTCCGATGGATTTACAATTGTAAGAGGCGAAATCGGTTTTCAGGAAGGACATTTCGATTTTAGGGGGGAGACCACACGGATTATGAAGGTATTCGCACATCGCCAGCGACTAGGGAATCGGATTAGCGCGGATGTGCGACATCAGATTGCTGCAAATCTTCATCTCATTGATGAAAACTTCCAGCGTTCACCTGAAGTCGCCGAATGCTTCCTGTCGATTCTCCGTTATCCGCAGGCGGTTGCTGAAGTGCTGCGCCGGATGCATCGTTGGCAGGTGCTGGATCGCTATCTACCTGAATTTGGCAAGGTACGATCGTTGGTACGGGCGGATCGGCCGCATCAATATACCGTCGATGAACATACCTTGTATGCGATTGAAAATCTCGAAGAGGCAACACTAGCACAGTTAAAGGATGGGCAAGCTTTTCTCGACATTCTCAAAGAGGTAGAGAAACCGGAATTGCTGCGGTTGGCAATCTTATTACACGATGTCGGCAAAGGGGTCAATGGGCCGGGGGGCCATGATGAGCGTGGGTTTGAAATGGCACAAGCTGCGTTAGAACGCATGGGATTGGATACCGTGGACAAAGAAGTAGTGCTATTTCTCATTTTGAGGCACTTGGATATGCTCCACACCGCTCAACGGCGAGACCTTGATGACCCGAAAGTCATTGAACGCTTTGCGGAGTTGGTACAGGATGAACAGCATCTGAAGATGTTGTATCTCTTGACTTTTGCAGACATGCGCGCCGTGAGTATAGAGATTTGGAACCAGTGGAATGCGATTTTACTTTGGCAGCTCTACACACGAACACTTAAGTTTCTGCAGGGTAAGCTGGAGTTCTTGAAAGTTGAAGAGCTTCAAGCCCGTGTTACTCAACTGATTGGCCAAGCGGTTGGAGAGGCTGCAATTGCCCGACATTTTGAAACAATGCCTGACCAAGGATTGGTTTCGCAGTCACCTGACCTAATTGGCAAACAGATTCAACTCGTTGAGAAGCTAGGGGATTATCCGATCGCTGTTTCTCACTTTGCCGAGAATCAGAGCTATACCCAAATCGGAATCTGTACCCGCAATGCACGGGGGATTTTCCGGCAGATTACGGGTGTATTCACAGTTGAGAATATTAATATACTGAGAGCTATGATTAATACGCGTAGCGATGGAATTGTGATCGATGTCTTGAATGTGACAGATGGACAGACGGGTAAGGGACCAATTTTAGATCGGTATCGCCAAGTTGAAGGAACGTTAACAGCGGTCTGGAACGGGGAAGTTGATGTGGAAGCTGTGCTGCAGGAGCAACGCGGATCGGATCCAATCTCTCGCCGTCAACGACGTTATATCCAACCACGGATCCGAATTGACAATGAAGGTTCGGACCGTGCAACGATTATTGACATCCGCACCCAAGATCAGGTGGGCCTACTCTACACCATCTCGGATGCCTTTTATAAACTAGGCTTGGATATCCGTCTCGCTAAGATTACGACCGAGGTATTCATCGCAGAGGATTCATTCTACTTGACGGACACCAATGGGGCAAAGATTACAGATCCGACTCGACTAAAAAAGATTCAGGAGGCATTGGCCCAGTTGGAAATTTTTAAGCCGCCATCTGGTGATGTTATCCGGGCGTAACACGGTTGATACGGCATCACGGAAAAACGTACCGCCATTTTCCACGCGAAAATGGCGGTACGGACCGCTAGGAGTATAGTGATAGCTCCAAAAAAGGGTAGCACTTATGCACTTCAGTTGCGAAAATCGTGTCCTATTTTCCAGTGTGTATGCGTATAACTTTGACACATGCTAGCTGCAATCCAATAGTGGTGGGGGTTGAGCGTAGCGAGGCCTAATCCGATCGCAGGTTAGGAACCCTACGTTACATTTTTTAGCGTAAGTCCTGTTTTCCTGCGGATTGGTTGTGCATCACAACGTTAAAGAAATCGGTGTTATCCATCACACCAGAGATGCACGCTGCATTGGCCCCCCAACCGTATACAGGGATATTTGTTGTTGTATGACCGCCAGTGGACCAGGAGACGATTGGGAAAATGCCCTTGCCCTTGTTTTCAAGGACTTTCAAGCCGCCGGTTTCATGGTCGGCAGTGACAACGATGAGGGTGTCGGTCCGCTTATTTGCCCAGTTAATTGCAACTTGCACCGTTCTAGAAAACTCAAGCGTCTCGTAAATATTGCGCTCAATATCGTTAGAGTGTCCGGCATGATCGATTCTGCCCCCCTCAATCATTAAAAAAAAGCCGGTTGGGTTTTTCGCTAATAACTTCAGCGCGGTTAGGGTCATTTCGGATAGGTGCGGTAAATTCCCAAGTCCATCAAATTCATAGGGTAGATTTGTGTCGCCAAACTGCCCTGAAACTCGCGGGACGTTTTCGATATCCAGAGATAGGAGCTCGTCCCGATTTGTGACAACTGCGTAGCCGGCTGCTTTCGCTGCCGCCTCAGCCATCCCATTGCCTCCGCCGCCGAGCAGAACATTCGGGCGGGTTTTATTTAGGTATCCCTCGGCGATCTCTGCCAAATTGCCACGTTTAGGCTCGTGTGCACCGAAGGCGGCTGGTGTGGCGTGGGTGATGAAGGTTGTGGAAACCAATCCTGTGCTTTTACCTTGGTCTTTGAAACATTCTAGGAGTGTATACAACTCTCTGCCATCGCCCGGCAGAGCGGTGCTGACGACGCCGTTGTTGACCTTGGAGCCGGTCGCCATGGCGGTTGCAGCTGCCGCCGAATCAGTCATCGGGGAGTCGGCTGAGTGCGTCGTCACCTCGCCTTGGTAGGGAAACGTTTCAAATGAGAGTGCCCCTACCATGCCATGGGCGTACATACTAGCTGCCTTAACTTTCTCGAATCCCATCCCATCGCCGATGCAGAAGATAACGTTTGTCGGCGAAGCTACTATTTTGTCCATTAATTGTCCTTTCAGGTTATTTCTGGATTACATTCTTCAGACGTTAACCACTCTTCATAGTCCTTCTAGCCTTCTTTCCTTTCGTCTACACGCCTATTCGACCAACTGATCGGGGTTATCCATTACCTTCTCGAATGCTTCGACATACAACTTCATCAGGTCGAGGTCATTCGGCGGATTCACGTCGAAGAGGTAGAAATGCGAATCGATGAACGCGGTGGCGTTGGGATAATCCTCTGTTCGATATTCCACCGGCTGGGCATGACCGCAGGTCCATGGGCATCCTTTTCCGTAGCCGATCTGGGCTTGAAAGATTTCCTGCGCCGGTACAGGCCTTCGTTGCCACTGTCCGACATGCAGTCCCTCGGCGGCTAGGGCTTCTTGAACTTTTTCGCGGAAGGTTCTCGGTGAGACAGAAAGCCCCAATTCGTCCGGTTTGACACCAACCACATAATTATAGAAAACAGATTCGCGCTGTGGCGGGACATACGGTGTTTCGATGCTTTTGATTTTAGAGAGGTGTTCTGTGAGAAAGTTGCAGTTTCGGATGCGTAAGGCGTTATTCGTATTTAGCCTTTTGAGTTGGCTGCGGATGAGTGCTTGACCGAACACATCGCCGCGATACATCCAACCTAATCCAAAAGCATTATACTCCTGCTCCTGCCGTTCTCTGCCCGGCACAACCAATTCGCCAAAGTATTGCAGCAGTGCCGCCTGTTTGTGGTAATCCTCATCGTCGGTGACGAATAGACCGCCTTCGCTGCCTGTCGTCAGCGTTTTTGACATCTGGGTGCTAAAACCGGCGACATCTCCGATCGCACCGCATGGCACGCCTTTATACTTTGAACCGTGTGCTTGAGCGGCATCCTCAATAACTTTGAGCCCATGTTGCCCAGCAATCGCAAGGATTCCATCCATATCCGCTGGCATCCCGTGGATGTGAACGGCGATGATTGCTTTCGTGCGTTCCGAGAGTTTAGCTTCAATCTGTGTGGGGTCAATGCAGAATGTCTTCGGATCGATGTCAACGAAGATTGGGATAGCGTTGTGGTGGAGAACAGCAGCTGCTGTCGCCCAAAATGTAAAAGCTGGAACTATGACTTCGTCGCCCGGCTCGATTCCCAAAGCGGCGATGCACATATGAAGTGCGGCGGTGCCGCTGTTGGTCGGGATGCAGTATTTTCGCCCGACGTATGCTGCCCACTCTTGGGATAACGCCTCAGATTGAATCTTGCGTTGTTCGTTGATGCCTTCGCCGGATAGTACTTCCATCACCGCCCGCCGATCGGCGTCGGTAATGTGGGGCCAGGGTTTGATAACTCCTTCCGGGATTGTCGGTTTTCCGCCGTGGATTGCAAGTTGTTCTGCCATGAGTAACCCCTTCTTTTTAGATTGCCAGCATTGCTATACACCTGTCGCACCAATGGGGTTGATGATGAATAACGAGTCAGGATTTCAAGTGAACCCCTTACTCGTTACGTATTATCCTGCTGAAATACAGAGGATACAGAGAGGAAAAAGTCTACAACATATCGCGTTAGAATAGTACAGCAAAAATGTTACGAAGAATTGCCGTTTTCTTGGCTTTTCTGTGTTAATGGAAGGGGTAGAAATCAACACCCCAATTACGCCGCTACAATATCCTGCATCCCTTCCCACTCCAACCAGATAGAGGTCATCGATTCCGGACGGTAGTCGGGGTGATCGACATGGCGAAGGCGGAAAAAGATTGCGTATCGCGTGTGCGGTGAGACATTTGCTGCCGCGGTATGTGCAATCTGGTAGTGTGCCAGAATAACGTCGCCGGGCTCCCCGGTGATTTGATGCGGTTCCGGCAATTCGACCGGTGGCATTCCCTCAAGGAGCGATTCGGGACCGTGTTCCTGAAAATACTTCTCGTAGACGTGGTGTGTTCCGGGCCATACGGTGAAATTGCCGGCGTACGGATGCGGCACATCGCTAAGGTACACACCTACCAGCATTGTGAAGTTTCGGATCACCCCTTTGGGGACACCGTTGTGTGGTGAGTGCATTCCATCAAGGTGGCCGCCCGGCTTCGGCGGCGGGTCCTGTATGCTCGGAAACCGGAGCGCGATTTGCCCGCCTTTTGGGCGAATAATTCTTCCGACCCCGATTGCTGATTCTGCTAACTCCCATGCGGGGGTCCGGTTCAGCAAGTCAGTGATGATGGATGTTCCCTGAAGTTCTGGGCAGTAGGATCTAGATCGGAAAGTTGTCATGTCATCGACGTTCATCCCTTCACCGACCGAGCTATTGATTGCCCGGAGGGCTGCCTCCGCCATCACTTGTGGCACAACGCCGGGGACCTTGACGAACCCGTTCTTAAAGATTTCCTGTTTTTGTGCGTAGGTAAGTTCCATAAGCGGTCGTTACTCCTTCTCATTGGAAAATTGGATGGATCCCTAGGGAAAAAGTATGCCATGCTGGCATGCGAAAGTCAACTCTAAAAAACATGAAACGTCATGAAACGTGAAGAGTATTTGTTCATTAGTTTATTCTAGTTCATTCTCCACACGAGGTTCATAGAAAAGCAGGTCTCAAACGCAAAGAGAAATCGATAATCCTGTGAGTCCTTCAATCCTGAGCCTCCTGACTCAGACAAGAATCCGCGGAATCTGCTTAATCCGCTATTCAGGCAATTATTATGAGCTCCTCTCAACTAAATGATCCTAGTAAATTTAGAAAAAAACCTTGACAAATCCGAGGGGATCTATTACAATAGGGTTCGCTGAAATTCAATGCCTCCTTGCCGCGGGCGAGTGGTGGAATGGCAGACACAATGGACTTAAAATCCATCGCCCGTAAATGGGTGTGAGGGTTCAAATCCCTCCTCGCCCACCATTTTCTAAATCTTGGCGCAGGGTAGAGCAGTCTGGTAGCTCGTCGGGCTCATAACCCGGAGGACGGGGGTTCAAATCCCTCCCCTGCAACCATTTGGTTCTATTGGAGGCAGGAAAGCCTATGGGAAATGTGCTTTTTCAGGTGCATTTCCCTTTTTTCTTATGCCGGTGTAGCTCAGTGGTAGAGCACACGACTCATAATCGTGCTGTCTGGAGTTCAACTCTCCACACCGGCACTCACAAGCCATCATTTAGCCGCCTAGTGCGGCTTTTTTATTTTTGATTGATAAGATCTACCCGTAATCTGAAATGTGTTCACCCCCGATAAGATTGGGATCCAATTCGAGATGCTGTCATGGTCGCTCGCTTTGTGCAATGCACCTACCGCTTTATTACTGAACATCAGATGATTCAACCAAAGGAGACAGTGCTTGTCGGTGTTTCTGGTGGCGTTGATTCACTTGCCCTATTTTACGCCTTGCACGCCCTACGACATCAACTCGATTGTCAACTTCATGTTGCTCACCTGGATCACGGTTTCCGGGAGGATTCGGCTGCGGATGCGGCGTATGTGGCAAAGCAGGCGGATTGCTTGGGGGTTCCAATTTCAAGAGCTAGGATTGACGTGCCGCAATTGATGCGGGAACAGAAACTCTCAACTGAAGTGGCAGCACGACGAGCACGGCATCAGTTCTACGAATGCATCTCTGAGCGGATTGGGGCGGCGAAGATTGCGTTGGGACATCACCGTGATGATCAGGCGGAAACGGTCTTGATACACCTATTGCGTGGAGCGGGTGCGTCCGGGTTAAAAGGGATGCTTCCGGTGAGGGAAGGCAAGTTCATCCGCCCCTTGCTCGCTTTTTCACGAAAACAGATTGAGGATTTTGTGACGCAGCTTGGATTAGAACCGCGCTGTGACGCTACAAATTATCAACTCAACTATCTCCGCAATCGGATCCGCTTAGAACTCATCCCCGTCTTAGAGCGCACTTATAACTCTAATCTCCAGAACACCTTGAATCAGACAGCTGAATTGTTGCGTGCCGAATCGGATTATCTGGAGGCTCTCGCTCATGAGGCGTTCCAAGCGTGCCGGGTAGAATCTTACACGCCTGATACTATTGTTTTGGGTCGGTGTTTATTTCGAGAATATCATCTCGCCTTGCGCCGCCGAATCCTGCGTCTGGCTGTCGCGGAAGTTTTAGGAGAGGTTAGAGATTTTTATTTTAATCATTTTGAATCAATGTTGAATTTGATCGACGGAGAAGCACCGAATAGCACTTTGCATCTGCCTAATAGGGTGGAGTTCCGCCGGGAATATGACCATATCCTTATCCAGAAATCGACAAACGGTCGGGCTCCATTTGAATATGAGGTTGCGGTGCCGGGGCACACCGCGCTGCCACTATTAGATGCGGAGATGATTGCTACCGTTATAGATCACCCAATCAACTGTGCGGTGGCGGATAAGTTTCCCGATGGCAAATTTCAAGCTGTATTTGATCTGGATCGACTTCAACTTCCGCTGAAGCTTCGACAGCGGCGAGATGGGGACCGGTTTCATCCGTTTGGAATGCGGGGTAGAAAAACACTGAAGGATTTGTTAATTGATGCCAAGATTCCTCGACAGGAACGGGGACGGGTCCCGGTGCTAGTGAATGGGGATGGGATTATTTGGGTCGTTGGCTACCGAACGAGTGAACCATTCAAGGTCCGGCCTGAGACAAAGCGTCGGCTATATTTGAATTATTTACCTTTTGGTGAAACCAATGAAAATCGAAATTGAATCCACTCTAATCTCTGAAGCAGCGATTCAAAGACGTGTCCGGGAATTGGGTCAACAGATTTCCAAAGATTACTCCAATTGTGAGCCGGTGCTGGTCTGCGTTCTTAAGGGTGCAGTCCTATTCTTCGCAGATTTGTTCCGTACGCTCTCGACCCCTGTGCGTTGCGAGTTTATCCAACTTGCAAGTTATGACGATAGAACGGAGTCGTCGGGGCATGTTCAGGTAGTTCAGGGATTAAACGGTAACCTTTACAACGCGGACGTGGTGGTTGTGGAGGATATCGTTGAGACAGGACAAACCTTGAGCTTTCTCATGACGGAGATCGAGGCGTTGGAACCTGCAAGTGTGAAAGTGTGTAGCCTCTTAGACAAACCGGCACAAAGAATAGTGCCAACACCGATCGATTATGTCGGTTTTGAGATTACAGATACCTTTGTCGTTGGATACGGTTTGGATTACGCGCAGAAGTACCGGAACCTGCGTGAGATTTGCTGTATCCAAAAGGTAATAGCATAAACGAGAGTACAACATGGGCGAGGAGCCCTCGACCCTGCGACACGGGCACGCCTCACATAAATCTGAACACGCCCCAGCAACTCGAGCTATTTAGATCTCCCTCAATAACCATCGAACGGCGTTTTGCTGAATCTTCTCGTATGCCGGATTCCATAGTGCAGCAACGGTATGGCCCGGTGCAAGATAGCAGATTCGCCCCTTCCCGTAGCCGTATGCCCACCCCGCCTCACAGGAGGTGCCGAGCTCGTTGTGTGTGAGCCCATCTTCGTTGACGCTCCGCATGAAAACGTGCGCTGAATCGCCGTCGTAGGTCATGAAGTGCTGTTCGTCGGTTACAATGAAATCGGTAGCACCTTGAGTGATGGGGTGGTCCGGATCAGTGAGTGTGACTTTGAACGGTCGAACCGGTGGATGTCCTTCGGTCGCTGCCCCTAGGACTGCGCGGAAGGTTGCATTGCCTCTAGCGATGTAGGTCGAGTTATGATAAAATAGCGCAACGCCGCCGTCTTCGACGAAATCTTTGACCGCCTGCGCTTGTGCCTCGGTGATCCAATCTGTGGCAGTCGCCTCAACTTCTGGGACTGGTGGTTCACTCACGTTTGGCGGCAGCGATCCCGCCGCACCGTAGCCTTGGGGCCAGATCATGCCATCTCGAAAGGTAATCAGCATTTTGTAGCCGTGCAATGTTTCTGTGTTAAGCAGTTTCACGTCGTCGGTGAAGTCGATGGTGAGTCCAAGGTCCTGCACTAGGGTTTTGCCTAGTGCGGTCCGAATGTAGTCTGAATTGTGGTAGCGATCGCCAATCACGGCGAACGCTGTGCTTTTTTCTGGCATGTTTGGTTAACCTCCTAAGAATAATGCGTGATATGTAATGCGTAAGAAGGAACGGAACAACAGTCGTTGTTCCCTACGAATTGTATTTGGGGCATTGGTTCATTGGACCGACTCGACCGCATCAGTAACCTCTGATTCGCGCTCTGTCTCAACGCGAGCAAGGAATTTCTGCACCATCAGATAGGCGATGATCCCGACCACTGCATTCCCAAGGGCGATACCGACAAAGATTCCCTTCAATCCGTATACCTTTGACCCCAGATAAGCCAACGGTAGGACGAAAACGAAGAGATGTAGTGTGATGACCAACGATGCTTGCAACGGCTTGCCCAAGGCGTTAAACATTGAATTGGCCAGCGCAGAGATTCCATACATCGCATAGCTGATTGGGATAATTTGTAAGAAGAGAATGACGGAAGCAATCACCGCTTGGTTATCGTTAAAAATTGGTGCGATGCTACCGGAGAGGAGGTAGAGACCTGTGAATATAACACCTCCCCAGACCAACGAGAATTTCACGCCAAACCGTAGCGTCGCTCGAATCCGGTCGTAATTGCCCGCGCCAAAATTCTGACCGACAAAGGGGGTTATTGCGGTAGACAACGCCCAAATCCCAATCAGTGACAGTGCTTCTAACCGCCCTCCCACACCAAACGCGGCGACCGCTTCCTCTCCATATTCGGAGATCATTCGGGTAATCACCGCCATTGACAGCGGTTCCATCATATTTGTCCCCGCCGCCGGAACACCGATGAACAGGATTCGTTTCCATGAATCAAAGGTATGTTTTGGATCGAACACCGGCAGTCGGATCATCCGCTCACGCTTCCCCAAAATCCACAACGATGCGATGAATGCCATCGCCCAAGAAGTCACGGTTGCCACCGCTGCGCCTCGCAACTCCCATCGCGGAAACGGCCCGATGCCGAAAATCAGAAATGGATCTAAAATGATGTTCACCAGTCCGGCAATAATCATAATCGTTGCGGGCGTTTTGGTGTCCCCTGTAGCACGGATGGCACCGTTGCCGACCATCGGAATGACGAGCAACCCCACACCCAAACACCAAGGGATCATGTAGTCGGAAATGAGTTTGAGTATCTCCCCTTTCGCTCCGATCAGGGAGAAGATGGTGTTTAGGGTTGTCAACCCGATGAGGGAGAAGCAAGTCACGATGAGGAAGGCTAGCCCCAATCCATCGGTCGCGAGGCGTTGTACTCTTAGTTGATGCCCTTCTCCAATCGCTCTGGCAATGGTTGAGGAAGTACCAACGCTTAGCCCCATTGCGATGCTCATGACAATGTAACTGATGGGAAAGGTAAACCCCATCGCCGCCAACGGTTCTGTTCCCAATCGCCCGATGTAAAAGGTATCGACGACAGTGAATAGAATAATCGCCACAATTCCGAATGCCATCGGGACCGCTAGTGAGATGAGTGTCTTTCCCACCGGGCCGTGTAGTAGTTTTGCTTTGTTTACGTCCGCTTTCTGATTCTTCACTGTGTCCTTTCGTCTCGGTGCGTTTAAATCGGTGTCGAGATGTGAATCTCGACCTACGGGTGGCAGTGGAACGTAGTGAAAACCAATCCGATCACAGGTCGGGAAACCTGTGACTACGAGGGAAAAACTTTGCCTTCTACGACGGTGATCTCCTCGTCGGTTAAGCCGTAGAGCTGATAGACTACCTGATCAATTAGTGCGTCGGTCTTCTGAATGCGGGTGAGTAAGGGGTTGAGTTTGGTGCAGCTAGCTGTAAACTCGCGCTTTAACGATTCTTGGAGGTTTCGGCTTGATAGGTCAACGGGGATGGATCGATGGTTTTTTTTCAGGATATCGAGCAGCCGGTCAAATGATAGATCGAAGTAAGCCTGAATCGTGGTCTTGTTTTTGAGTGCATCAATTTCGACCCCGATTTCCCGTTCCAGATAGTGCAGAAATCCACGAATCTCCTCCCCTTTCGTTTTGTTCATCTCAACCATCTGCTCCGCCTGGAAGGCGAGCAGGTCATGGACGATGTCGGCACGCTCTGGATCGGCAGTGAGGTGGTGCTGCACGAAGCCAAGAACACAGTCTACACTCCCTTTGTTGAGGCAGAGTTGGTAGAGGATTTTGGCTTTTTTAAGTTGACGGTCGCGCTCGTAGGGGGGGGTGGTGAAGTTGATGCGGCGGATGGGTATCTTCCGAACTTTGTCTGGGAGATACTTCCGTTGATTTCTAGCTTGCGTTTGACCTTTAATACCGTAATAAAGATCTAAAAGCTTTGAGTTCAAAACTGCTAGTATATATGAAGGATTGATTACAATATTTAAAGCAGGAGAAAGGATTGTGCAGCCGATATTGTAGTAAGTCTGTTTGCTGTCTAAATAAAACGAGTTATGTGCTGTTGTAGTTGCGATAACGATCTTTTTAGGTGCATCATATACCTTTGGATCTCGCGGCCATAGTAGATGCCACCATTCTCGCTTGGAGTTCCGTTTAACTTCAGCTCTATTTTCGAGGATGTTCCTAAACCGATTTAAATGTACCTTGATATTTGGTAGAGATGATATATCAGTATCTCTTTGTAGATATATCAAAAAGAGATCATCGCGATCAATCTGAAAATATCGATCAACCCATTCTGCTGGGATGTATTTTTTTATACATTTTGCTTCAGATGGTGAAAGAGATAGCCGATTAATTTCCTTTCTATTGACAACAAAGATGCCTTCACCGGTTTTGGCATCATCAGGCCAGTATTTTTGCGACCGTGAAGAAACCGCATCTGCCCCGGTGTTAATTCCAGCTTCAACATGAAACAGCATTCCGAGTGGTACACTTTCGCTCTCAACTTTCTGACAAATGGAATTTAATCCTAATACTTGCAAACTTTTTAAGTACCAACCTTCCTCATGGATTATATCATTGGGAACTGATATGATTTCTTTTTTTTGCAACACCTCTTGTGCCTTTTGATGTCTGTTTGTCCGATGTTGATACATCAATTTGTGCCCTATCCCCTGCTGTTCCGCGAACATAACGAGGGGTTCTACGCTAACATCTTCAAATACAGGTAAGCCATCAAAAACTACGATATTTCTTACTTTCGCTTCACTTTGAAGAAAAATACGGAGTTTTTGACTGGATACTGCCTCTAGCCAATTTGCGGGCACGATGTATCCTAGCAGCTGGTTAGATTTTAGCAGCCAGATTCCCTGCATAATAAAATAAAAGTAAATATCTGTCTTACCTTGATAATGTAAGCGAAATGATTCTGCTTTCTGAATGAACTCAAACAAGGGTTTATTACCTGATTCGCGAATATATGGCGGATTCCCTATTACCGCGTCAAACCCCGGATTGTCCTTTTCCCGTCCGTACTTGTCACGGAAGACTTCGGGGAACTCCATCTCCCAATGGAAGAACCGCTTCTCCGTCGCGATCTCCTGCGCCCGACGATAGGAGTGCAGGTCTTCAAGGGTATCAGTGTTTTGAGAGCGGAGGGTACTTAAGGCTTGTTGGTAGGTGGACCGGGACACATCGTTTCCGAAGTAAACGCTTGTCCAGAGGTCCGCCACACCTTTGTGAAAACAGAGCATTTGTTGGGCGATGTCGAATTCGTGTTCCTTCGCGTGGATCTGGTCTGCGGTGTGACTCTCGGTCTCCTCGATCAGCAGGTAGTGTCCGATGGCCGTGGCAACCCTGTCGGTGAAGGGGAATGCCATCTGAAATTCTGTCTGGGTTTCGCTCGTTTCGCGGCGGCTTTTCTTCAGCTCTGGCAGGTGCGATAGGTTCTCAATCCTCGCGCCGATCAGGGAATTGCCGCAACGGATGTGATGATCGAGAAATGAGAGGGGGTCTCCCTTTGCCACTGTGTGGAGCCAGAGGGAGAGTTTCGCCAACTCTACCGCCATCGGGTTGAGGTCAACGCCGTAAACGCAGGACTCGACAATGCGCCGCCGCCAATAGGCGAGCTCTGTCTCTTCGCTCGCTGTTTCGGTCATGTGTGGAGCGTCCGGGTGTGTAATCAGTTCTTCGGCGAGATAGTCGACAACACCGACGAGGAAATGGCCGCTCCCGGTGGCGGGATCGAGGATTTTGAGCGATAGGATTTCGTCAACGGTTTTGCCCTCACAGAGTGGCGCGAGGGTATTTTCGACGATGTAGCGGACGATGTAATCGGGGGTGTAGTAGCTCCCGGTCGCCTTCCGGTCGCCTTTATCGGTCAGCAGGTAGACTTCTCCTTCTCGATAGGCAACCTCCTGCTTGGGGGAGGATTTTGGCGCGACCGTTTCATTTCCCTTCTTTGAAACGATGACCAAATCTTCAAAAGCGATTTGGGGCTGATATTCGAGCAACCCTTCGTAAATGTTTCCGAGATGGCGCACGTCAAGGTCACGGTAGGCGATGCGCTCGCCGTGCTCTGTCCGTGTCAGGAGTTCGATAACCTGTGTCAGTGCCTTGTTGCCGAGCTCGTTTTCCTCCAGAAATAGGTGGTACGCTGGATTGAAAAGTCCACCGTTGTATTGGGGGATGAGGTCATCCCAACCGTCGTTGATGAGCGTAAATAGCCCGCGCAGCCGCGCCCAATAATCGCTGATTGTCGGGATGATTAGATCGCCCCGATCCAACGTTTCGTGGACAGTCTCCGCAAGTGCTGCGAGGCTGTAACGGGCGGCGTAGCCCGGATTTTCGACGGGCAGCAATCCCCGACTTTCAGCGTAGAGGATAAACAGAACACGGTACAGCAAGATCAGGGAGTTGGTGTGGATCTCGTCGAGCGGCGGGTTGGCTCTGTCGAAACGGTTGCGTGGGAAATCGAGGAAGCCGTCGATGAGCCGGCGTAGGGCATCGTAGACACGGTTTTTCAGGTCGTCAGAAACGCCGACGGTGTGCTGTTGGCTCCCTTCCAGCACCGTATCAAGGAACGATTTCCCATCACCCCCCAGCGTGAAGGCTTCACGACGGAAAAGGCAGTAGAAGTAGCAGAAGGAATCTAAGTCTCCGTTTTCGGAGAGAAGTGCGGCGAGGTCTACCTCATAGAAACTATCGAGTCGATAACTGGTCTGACGGTGGTAAAGTCGCCACTGCCTACCGTTGGTCAAGATGCCCCAGTCTTTATCCGCGCCTCGCAGATAGAAATCAATCTGGTAGTTTGGATTTTGATTATTAAACGGGTCGCCTCCGTCCTGCGTCTTTCTATCTAGGTTGCGTGACCACGCTTTGGCGTCGCCGACAGCGAAGGCGGTTTTGAAGAATTGGTTGGTGTTGATGCGAGGTTGCGCCGTATCGTGAGCATCGTTTGATAGAAAGAAAGCGTAATCGGGAACTTTGGTTCCCTGTGATGTTTGGAGTGTCGGCTGCACCTCGAAAACGTGCCCGAGCTGCTCTAGTAGTGGTTGGATGAATTCGTGTTCGGTTTGTGCCTCGTTGAGGTATTCGGCATTCGGTGCGACAGCGTCGAAGCGTGCTTTGATTGCGGCGTAATCGGAGGCGATGTTGGGCGTATCCGCCCACTGCGGTTGTCCAACGATGAGGGAGTCGAGGTAGTAGTTTGAGAAGAGTGATTGATTTTTGACAGCACTGGGTAGGTTTTGAGTGTTCATGGACGAGAATAATGCGTAATATGTAATGCGTAAGAAGTTTGGTTCATTGGGTCAGAGAGTCGTGATTCGGAGGGTATGCCCCCTACCGTATTTGTGTAGGTTGAAAACTCTCGGAACAGATAGGGAATTTTGATAATTATACCAGAGGTGGGGTGAGAGGTAAAGGTAAATGCCGAGGTGCCAATCGACTTTCCTAGGGGGCAGCCTCTCATTGCCATGGAGTAATCTGTCGATTTTTTCTGCCTGGCGGTTCTTGCCATAAAGCCTAATTATTTGGTATACTATAATCAATTGCCGGTTCATTTATTAAGGAATTTTCTTGAGCCTATTTTTCTATACGTTCGTGCCAAGATAAGAAATGATGCGAAGCCACCCATTTTTCTAAGTGGATACACTATATCCGAAGGAGATTTAATATGGTTGAGACACCCGAAGATGAGGTTACACAGGATGATACAGAAGAAGTGGAAGAGACGACAGTGGAAGCAGAGGATGACTTTTCCTCAGATGATGAGGTTACACAGGATGATATAGCAGAAATGGAGGAGGATCACTCTTCCTTATTAGCATCCCTTGGGGCAGATTTGGAGTTCCTACATGGCGACAATATGAGTTTTTATCAGGCTAACAAGGCATATTATGAGGATCGAAACTATGAGGAAGCCATCGCAGAATTTCAAGCCGCGATTGAGTATGAAAAATTGCAGCCCCCGAATCCCCCAGATTCGGCGGAAGATTCAGCTAAGCCGAAACTATCGACGAATGAGATTATTGCCAAATCTATGTATTGGATTGGGGAGGCTTATGTCAAATTGAACCAAATCGATCAAGCCGTTAAAGCGTTTGGGCAGTTATCAAGACGCTTTAAGCGGCACTACCTTGCACCAGCGGCACGACGGCGAATCGACTCGTTGGAACTTCATAAAGAAAGTGAGTCCGCATGATGGAGAAAATTATTGATCTGCGAAGTGATACCGTAACGAAACCGACCGCTAGGATGCGCGAAGCGATGATGGATGCAGAGGTAGGAGACGATTGCTACGGGGAGGATCCAACGATTCATCGTTTGGAAGCGTTGGCGGCTGAAAAGATCGGCAAAGCGGCAGCGATGTACGTTCCCACAGGGACGATGGGGAATACGGCAGCGATTTTGACCCATACCCACGCTGGTGATTATGCAATTATGGATGCCGAGTGCCATATTTACTACTATGAACACGGAAATCTGTCCTCATTAGCGGGAATCATGCCGATTGTTATGAACAGCGCGGATGGTGTGCCTGCACTGGATGAGATTGAGGCTTACCTACAACGCGATCCCGCCAAATTTCCAAAAGTGAGTCTGATCTGTTTGGAGAACACGCACAACCGTCGCGGCGGCCGCGCTATTCCGTTGGATCGGATGGGGGCGGTTCATGAGCTGGCGCAGCGATATGGGGTGCCGGTTCATTTGGACGGTGCCCGGATTTTCAACGCTGCACATGCCCTGGGCGTTGATGTGCGGGCAGTCGCAAGCCGCGTTGATTCTGTCATGTTCTGTCTCTCGAAGGGATTATGCGCTCCAGTAGGATCGATGCTCGCTGGGGATGCGGACTTTATTCAAGAGGCCCGCCGCGCTCGGAAACGACTCGGCGGTGCAATGCGTCAGTCGGGGGTGCTTGCTGCGGCCGGGATTGTCGCGCTGACGGAGATGTCGGATCGACTCGGCGAGGATCATGCCAACGCTAAATTGCTCGCTAAAGCGTTGTCGCAGTTTGACGAATTAGCCCTGCATCCAGAGAAGGTGGATTCCAATATGGTTTTTGTGAATACGAAGCCGTTGGGAATTTCCGCAGCGGACTTTGCAGACCGTGCCCTGCAGCACAATATTAAGGTTTCTGTTTACGGACCGATGACTGTCCGAATGGTGGCAAATCATGATGCGAGTCGTGAGGCTGTGCTGTATGCTGCGGAAACATTGGTGGATTTGGTGAAATCCCTTTTGAATCGGGCAATGGGGTGATGTGTCTAATCTCCGTAGCAGTGTTCCATCCCCCACCTGAAGGCGTGGGTTTCCGTAGCCAAGGAGGTCTTTGATGAGAAAGGAATTACGAGTACCATGGCAACTTCTACAGATGTTCTGAAACAGAAAGCCAACAACTTACGCATCCACTCGATTGTATCGACATCCGAAGCGGGGTCCGGGCATCCGACAACGTGTCTGTCCGCTGCGGATATTATCTCTGCTCTCTTTTTTCGTACGATGCGGTATGACCCCACAGATGCACACAACCCTAACAATGATCGCTTCATCTTATCTAAAGGACACGCTGCGCCGGTACTTTACGCCGCATGGGCGGAGGTGGGAATCATCCCCGTCGAGGATCAGCTAACGCTCCGCCGAATTGACAGCGACCTTGAGGGGCATCCGACGCCGCGCTTAGAGTGGGTCAATGTCGCCACCGGATCGCTCGGACAGGGACTGTCAATCGGGGTTGGGATGGCACTCAATGGCAAATATCTGGATCAATTAGATTATCATGTTTACGTCCTGATGGGAGATGGCGAAGCCGCAGAAGGCAGCGTTTGGGAAGCGGTTGCGCTTGCGGCGCACTACAAGCTCAACAACCTGATCGGCATCGTTGACGTGAATGGCATGGGTCAGAGTGAACCGACGATGTACGGGTTTGATATTGATTCTTATTGTCGGCGGTTTGAGGCGTTTGGTTGGCAGGCAATCGGGATTGACGGACACAATTTTGACGAGATTCTATCCGCACTGGATAAAGCGAAGTCCACAGCAGATCGCCCAACGATGATTGTGGCGAAAACTTTTAAGGGCAAGGGTGTATCCTCCCTTGAGAACAAGGCGGGTTGGCATGGTAAAGCCCTTCCCAAGGGTGAGCCGTTGGATGCCGCTCTGAAAGAACTGGGTTCTTTGAGTACAGACGGGAGCTTTCAGATTGAAACAACCCTCGCAACGGCTGCCGCTGAACCACAGATTAAGGAGATGGCAGCCCCTGAATATGAACCCGGTGAAGCAGCAGCAACCCGTAGCGGCTACGGTACTGGACTTGTCAAATTGGGGGATGCGAATCCACTGGTCGTGGCGGTGGATGGCGATGTTAAAAATTCCACCTACGCCGAGCAGTTTATGGAGAAACATAGCGATCGGTATTTTGAAATGTTCATCGCCGAGCAGAATCTGGTTGGTGCGGGGATTGGGCTGGCAAAGTGCGGTAAGATTCCGTTTGTTTCGACCTTTGCGGCGTTCTTCACTCGCGCCTGCGATCACATTCGTATGTCTGCGATTTCCCAGACGAATATTAAGTATGTGGGTTCACACTGCGGCGTCTCGGTCGGTGAAGATGGTCCTTCCCAGATGGGACTTGAAGATTTGGCTATGTTTCGGGCACTTCCCGGATCGGTTGTGCTGTATCCGAGTGACGCTGTCGCCACAGAGCGTTTGGTCGCGCAAGCTGCGGCACATCAGGGCATCGTCTATATTCGCACCTCACGTCCGCCGACGCCGACAATCTATACGAATGCCGAGGCGTTCCCAATTGGGGGGAGCAAGGTTCTCCGGTCGAGCGATAGCGATCAGGTAACGGTTATCGCAGCCGGCGTCACACTTCACGAGGCGTTGAAGGCGTATGAAACGTTGAAAGCGGACGGTATCCCCATCCGTGTCATCGATCTTTATTCTGTCAAGCCGATTGATGCAGAGACGGTTCTTCACGCAGCCGGTGCTACTAATAACACGCTAGTAACCGTTGAAGAGCACTATCCGGAGGGAGGGCTTAATGACGCGGTTTTAGATGCGGTCGCCCCTAAGGGGATTAAGGTTCACAAACTCGCTGTCAACGGTCTGCCGAGGTCCGGTAAGGCGGATGAACTTTTGGAAGCACACGGTATCAGTGCAGGGGCAATCGTCCGAAAAGTGAAGGAGATACTCTGAAGAAGCACATTGGCTCATGTAAAAAGAAGGTTAAGAGCGTGAAACGCGAAAACCATTGGTTCATTGGTGCAGTTGGGCTAGGAAGCCCAACCTATGGGGGTCTATAAAAAAAAGGGGCAAAACGTTAAGAGAAATCGAGTCTTTGTCAAAAACTTGGTTGGTGGTGCACGATTTCTTAACATGAGCTAACACATTAAACTGCTGGAAACCGGCTATCTCGTCCTATCAATCCCCCCATTAGTAAAGGCGCGTGATAATGTTTCATAAGAGAGGGCTGCTGCTGCGAGTGGGTCATAGTCTTCGCGGGCCTGCACCATAAAACTGACCTCTGCGGTGATGAACCCGTCGTAACCGTGCTGCTGCATCAGTTTTAAATAGTTCACGTAATCGAAGGGCCCTTCGCCGGGGATGAGGAATTCAAAATCAGGGGCGAGTCCGCGCTGATCTTTGACATGCGTATGCGCGGAATGTGGAGCCAAGGCGGCGACGCTTTCCTCAGTGGGTATGCCGATGATGTCAAAATGGCTGATGTCGAAATTGACCTTGAGGTAGGAGGAACCGACGAGGGCGAGGAGTTCAAGGACTTTATCGGGAGTATCGATTAGACCGCCGATGTGGGGTTCCATCGCAACGGTTACGCCGCGTGTTTGGGTATATTTGACCAGTTCGCCAATCCGCTCGGCGAGGAATTGCTTTTGGGTGTCCCATTCTTCTGGTTGGCCGCCTGATGTGGTGTTGATTGCCGGTGGGCTATCTCCTTGAGCGAGTTCGACTCCGAGATCCGCTGCGCCTTTCAGTCTCCACATATTTTGTGCGTGTGCTTCGGGGTCAATTTCCATCAAGCTTGAATGTGCGGCGATTGCAGGTAACGCCAAGTTGTGCAGTTTCAACAACCCGGCAATTCGCTTGCGTTCGGCGGCGTCGAGCGTGCTCAGCTCGGTGATGAAACGGGGGCCGACTGCCAGTTCCATCCCATCAAATCCAAGTTGTGCGATATGGGGAATTGCTACATCAATGGGGACGGTTGGCATTCCCCAAGTGCTATAACCGAGGTTCATGTGAATATTCCTTCTTGTTAGCTGGTTCATTGAACGGTTGAACGCTTGTCTGAATCGGTATACTCTGGATTCAAGCTACTATTTTGGGTTATTATAAAATAGTTGGTGTGTACATACAAGACAAAAAGAGGCGCGGTTTTCTTCCCATCCGAAAAGATGGGAATCTATAGCGAAGATTAGATTTAGATAAGGGGCAATTCATCGAAAAGTGGAGGGATTATATGGCTGTGGAAAATTGGATACCGGTTGAGCCGGATTTGGAGACGATTCGGGCGCATTATACGGACCCGCTTTATGCCTTGTCTCAGGCAGAGATGCCTGCTATCATGTTTCGAGGCGCTTATGACCCAGATCAATGTACTCCACTGATCCAACGGTTCTACAACATGGGACTGGCGCGTAACCCAGAAGATAGCGCGTATGGTGGAGACGAACGGGTGAGAACCGACATCGGCACGAGTCTAGGGATTCGAGGGAAGGACCAAGAGCGTTTCTTCCAACATTCGGAAGCCACGCATCACCTGTTCAAATTCCTATTTGAGGGATTTGACAATCCAGTGGACCTCATTTACAACGCGCTGTCGGATCTTGCACCGAGCAAAAAGGTCAGAACAGCATACGAGCCAGATGGTCGCCGTTATGGACCTGCGATTTTTCGTATCCATTATCACACCCAGCTCTACCTACCTCACATTGATCATGTGAGGCTGCGGGAAGCACGGACCGATTACGCCGTATACCGTTTTGAGCACCAATTTGCGGGTGTACTGTGTCTGCAAAACGCGGATGAATTTGACACAGGAACGCAGGCGATTTTGCACCGATGTTTGTGGACGGAGGAGGTGCAGCCACATATTGCTGAGGGCACCTTTCACGAGTACGCCGCTGAAAACGGTATCGAAAAGTGTCGGGTCGAACTCTCGCCGGGCGATTTGTATTTCTTCAACACCCGTTGCATCCACGAAGTTCCTCCGGTGGAGGGGAATAATCCTCGAATTGTTCTGGCGGTGTTCATTGGCTATTCTTCGGACGATCATGAGATTTTTGTGTGGTCGTGACAAAAAAAGCCATATAGCCTCAACAGGCTATATGGCGGGTCAATGCCGGAGGTCGGACTCGAACCGACACGAGCCTAAGCTCACTGGATTTTGAGTCCAGCGCGTCTACCGATTTCACCACTCCGGCAAAAGGGTTTCTAATTTTATCATATCCGTCTTGAAAGAATCAAGTTGACCGCTCCCAAAGCTGAAGCATTGGGATTCTTTCCAGCTTCTCCGGTACAAATAAACAATGCGTAGGATCTTCCGCCAAAGTGGTTTTTCTTATTCGTTTATAGCGAACTCCCGTGAGGCGTTTACACGGTTACACGTATGTCTAGTACGCGGTGCCGGCCCTAACGCACAACCACCCAAGTGTGGAAGAATTCGTTCAGACTAGTGTCCCCTCAAGATTCTTTCTTTGATATTTAGTTTCCCATTTCTGTGTGGAAAACTTCAACTTCATTATCCCGGTTCTAGTCGGGGGTGGTTGGCTTGACCCTAGCACGCCACTGGAACGCGGACCACTGATAGTGTTTAAAAGAAAATATAGCACAAGACGCTTTCAAAAGCAAGAAAAAACGCTAAAGCACGATTGTATCCCAAACCTAAAGCCCCCTATTAGCAATCGGAGATTTAACCCTAAAGTGAATTTTTGTTAAAATCTGGAAAGTTGTGGGGGTTACAGCACGCGGAGCGTGTCCACTACTTTATGAGCACCCCCAAGCTATATGGGAATGTATAGATGCACCGCTGAACGGAAACGTTAGTGGGGATTGGCAGCAGTTAGCTTACGGATAGAATCTCCAACTTGGATTTTTCCTGCTTGGATTGTGCGTATAAACAGGCCGCGGAGTCGTTGGGGCTTATGGGTTTCTGCGTTGACCACATCAAGCGCATCTTTGCCATATCGGCGTTGGAATTTTTGACAGCCGGTATGTGGAACATCTGTGACTTCAAAAGTGGCGGTGCCGATCTGTAATTGAGTGCCGGCGGGGAGATTCTCCTCGCTCAGATCCAAGTCAACGAGTAGGTTATCACCGGCGAGGGGCATTCGGGCATCGTCCCCGGCGATTATCCTGAGAAATCGAGAATTCATCACAGATATTTGGGCACCCGGATTTGGACTGTTCGGTCGTGCCCAGCGGTCTCCATCAAGCCCGCCATCGGGGCTGACCTCCGCTTCTTGGCGGGTTGCTCGCTGTTCGTCGGGCAGGCGAAGGACGATATATTCGAGGCTGCCGAGGTCTTGGGGACTCTGTGTTAATTGATCCATCTGGGCTTCAATTTGAGTAACTGATAAACGTTGGACTGCCATTTGTTTCTCCTTTGTGGTATACGCTATTGCAGATTTTTGAGTGTAGGAGTTCTCTGCAACCGTCACAAAATATGTCTCATAATTGTAGTATAGAATAGAGGAAATTAAAAGGAAAAAGATTTCCCTCTCTTTACAGGTATTACCCATTAAATATTTTTGCTATCATTCTTTTGGCTTGACTGATTAATTGAGTTTGTGTAGAATGTATTGCTCGGAAAGGTGGAATTTAGTTTGTCAGTTCGTATATGTTTATTCTTTCTTGTTATTCCTTGTGTAATAATTTCGTGTGGGTCCTTACAGACTCAACCGACGATCGAGCAGTATAATCAATTTGCGATTAAATCTGCGGAGTTACAGCTGTGGAACGAAGCGATTTTCCGCTTGCAGTACATTTTAAGGATTGAACCGCAAAATGCGAAGGCATACAATAATTTAGGCGTCGCTTACGAAGCGGTGGGCAAGATTGACGAAGCCATGGAGGCGTATGAGCGTGCAACAGAATTAGAACCCGATAATAGGTACTATCGCTTCAATTACAGGAAGTGTCGACTGCATGTTCAGCGCAACCGCGTGAAGCCATCCCCCGCAGAAAAAGCGGAGACATCAGATCAGCCCCAATTAGATCGGGATTCACAGCAACCCGAATCTTAAAATGAATCGTCAAACAGATGAACACAAACCAACAGATCCGCAAATCAACCCAAATCCAGAGAATCCGGTTCATCGTTACGATGCTGCCCATGCTCTTATGTCTGGGTATCTATTGGGGTTGTGCATCGTCGGTAAAACGGGTACCGATCAAAATTCAGGTTGAGTCCACAATTGACGTCACTAAGTATTCAGGTTTTGCGGTGCTGCCATTTATTGAAGCGAAGGATTCAAAGCATCAACGGATAGCGGCTTCTGACGAGACAGGTACGGAGATTGCGTCCTTGATGCGAATTGGATTAGGACGGAATCAAAACCTAGACGTTGTTAGTACACAGGATACGCTGCGGCTATTTTCCAATGAAACCCTTGATAAAGACCTATTGGTGGATGTGTCAGAGTTGGTGCGTATTGGTCAGTATTTTGAAGTTGATGCAGTCATCGCGGGCAGCTATAACTTCTTTGCAGTGAGTCAACCGAGGCGTTACTACGGGGAACGTTATTCCAGAACGCTTCAACGATATGTCACCGATTATCAGGATTACCTTGAGAAGACCTACATCCTTTCGTTGAGAATCGTCATTGCCGGTGTAGACCCGGAGGAGATTATACGGGATGACACGTATGAACGGCGTGCGTTCCACTCGCATAGTGTTAGTTCATTCCTTATTTCAGAGGTCACGCCGCATGACGGTATCCTAAAAAGTTTAGCGCGACAAGCGATCTCGGAGTTCACTCGCCAAGTTGCACCGCACTATGAACAGGAGGAAAGGTTTTTAGTGAGATAGTCAACTACCCTGCCCTGAAAGGATAGGGCTTGTTGCCCGTTCCCCGGGATTTACTGAGTTTCTCGGTCTCGGCTCGTAACTTTACATACCCGCAACCGATCGGAACGACACCCCGTTTACGGGGCCGGGGGGCTTCTCCCCACGGATAAGGTGTCGTCCTTCCACCCCGCCCCGCAAGCGGGGAGAAGAAGGGAAGTCGCTTCCTTTTAGGAGGATTCTCCGGGTAGCGGTGGTATCACGGGTTCACCTTCCGGGTAAACCTCAGACACACAACAGTCTTCCAACCGCTACGTTGGGAGAAGAGCGAAAAACGAGCACTTTTCCTAAGTCACCGAGTTACTGATTGGATTTAACGCAGTTGAACACTCAAAGCAATTTGTAGTATGGTGATTCATCGCCATACAGGACAACTCTCAACGCCCGATGAATCGGGCAACTACAGTTCATCCGACAGGAGTCGGCACACTCCGCTGCGCCGTTTCCCCTCAAATCCCGAATACCCACCCGGTTCTCTTCCCCTGCTTGCGGAGGGGAAAGAACGCAAGCGGGGCCGCAACCCGCAAGCGAGGGAGAAAGCGGCATACGGTGTATGCTTACTACCCTAAAGACGCGGGTTGAATGGCGCGACTACAAACTCAAGTGCGTAACTTCTAATAAAAAAGAGGCGGGATTTCCTCCCCAATCTAAAGGATAGGGGCTCTATCCCGAAGATTCTAATGAAAACCGATCGCGGATATCATAGACATCACAGATTACAAAGGCAAGGTAAAGACGCAAAGACGCAAAGACGCGATGAAAACGGGAGATTTTTCTCCTTTTCTCTCCTGCTTGTTTTTTTACTGCCCCTTTTCCTTTCGGTTAGCAGTGGTTGGGCGCAAGGCTTTGGTAAGAATAAGGTGACGGACCAGGATTTTGATTGGCTGATTCACCGGACAGATCATTTTGATATCTACTACTATCCGGGCGAGGAGCAGCTGGTCTCTATCATGGCGGACACTGTTGAGGAGGCTTACGAGAAACATAGCGAGGATTTTGAGCACGAGCTTAGGGATCGGACACCACTGATTTTATATCAATCCCACAAAGATTTTCAGGAGACCAATATTACGCTGGCTGAGCTGCATGAAGGTGTCGGCGGTTTTGCAGAGCTCTTTAAGCGGCGTATGGTTATCCCTTTCACCGGCTCTATGTCGGCATTTCGTGAGGTCATTTTTCACGAATTGGTCCACATCTTTCAGTATGATATCATTTATCAGAAGCCTGCGGGGCATTTTTATAGCGGTGAGTTTCTGTATAGCCCCCCAATCTGGTTTATGGAGGGGACAGCAGATTATTTTGGTAATGATAATGATGCCGTTGGAGAGATGGTATTAAGAGATGCCAGCATTGCCAATCGTATAGTTCCCTTGACGCGGCTTCAGGATTTTCGGATACTCGGATCGCAGGTGTTTTTGGGATATAAGATGGGGCAGTCCGCTGTGGCATATTTTGTTGAGACTTATGGGCGGGATAAGATTGGGCAAATTATGCACGAACTGCGTCATATCCGTACCAAGGATCTCAACCAGGCCTTCCAGAACGTGATCGGTGTTAGTCTTGAACAGTTTGATAAAGACTGGCGTTTGACGGTGCAGAAGAAGTATTGGCCAATGATCGATCACAAGGATATGCCTGACTCAATCGCCAAGAACTTGACAGAGAAATCACGTTATTCGCATAACGTGAAACCGATTTGGTCTCCTAGCGGGGACCTTATCGCTTATATCACAGGTAACGATGGATTTAGTGAAATTGTTCTTGCGTCTGCCAGAGATGGCAGCCGCCTGGAACGTATAAGCAAAGATTTTTTTGGGAGTAAATATGAAGAGATTCGGAGCGACGGTAGTGGGTTAGCATGGTCTCCGGATGGTGACCGTATCGCCTTTATCGCCAAGCACCGCGAATCGGAGTATCTGCTTGAGGTAAACATCATCAGTAAGCAACTGGAACGCCGCATCAAGCTCAACTTCGATGCTGCTGGTTCGCCAAACTATGACAGCAGCGGTGAGCGGATTGTTTTTTCTGCGCTCAGTAGGGGGCAAACTGACCTATTTATTATAAACCTAGCGACAGAAGAGCTGACACGCCTGACAAATGATCCCTTTGACGATAGCCATCCCTCATGGCATCCAACGAAGGAAGAGATTGTTTACGCATCGGAGCGAGCCTATACCTCGGAACGAGGGGGTAAGTACGAGCTAATTGTTATTGATGTCAACGGTCAAACCTCAAGACAGTTGACGCACGGTGAGTACAATGCGGTTAATCCTCGTTGGACGGACGGTGGGGAGCAGCTGCTTTTCTGCTCAGATATGGGTGGTGTCTATGACGTGTGTACTGTGCAATCGGACGGCACCGACCTCACGCGGCTGACCAATATCATCACTGGCTGTTTCAATCCGAGTTTTTCACCAGACCGTAAGCACCTCCTGTTTGGTGCTTACCAATCGGGTAAGCAGGATGTTTATGTCATGGAGGCGGAGAAGGCACTTAATGAAAAGATTGAGATACCCCCCTCTGAAATTGAGACCATTGCCATACAGCCTACGGAAAGAAAACAGCGCCGAATCGGGCATCGGAAGTACGGCACGAAGATTGGCTTGGATGCTATTTTTACAAACTTCAGTCTCGGTGCTGACGGTATACTACGCAACTCGACGGAGCTGGTCGCGAGCGATATGATGGGGAATCATCGCTTGGGATTGAGTGTTCAGAATCAGTCAGGTTTCCTTGCGCCGGACTTCATTGCCCGGTACGGTTCCCTTTCGCGCCGTGCAGATTTTGGTGCCTCCCTTTTTAATTTTCATGAGTATCACCTGTTGGGGACGACCCGGAATCGTCGCCGTGTCTCGCAACGTTTAACGGGCATTGCCGGTTCTGTCACCTATCCTTTCAATCGGTATCGTCGCGCGGAGTTACAGTTGTTGATGTATTCCACTCCCTACGCTTTCAGATTTGAGACGGATTACGAAGATAATCGTGGGCTTCTGATGCTTGCAACTCTCTCCCTGGTTAGCGACACGACACGATGGCAGGTGTTCGGCCCCTATAGCGGTACTCGTTATAATCTGACCCTTGAGAAGTCATCTCGTGCGACCGGGAGCGATTTGGAGTTAACCAACCTCATTTTTGACCTCCGTCGATACTTTAAGCTCGGCAGGCGTTCGACCTTCGCAACCCGTTTGCTGCTCGGCGGGAGTTTTGCCAGAGATAAGTCGTTATTTTACCTTGGTGGCATTGATACACTACGCGGTTATAGTTATGAAGAACTGATTGGGACGCGGATGGGGTTGTTGAACTTTGAGCTTCGGATTCCGTTTATAGACGAGCTTCGTTTCGGTTGGCCCTTTTCGTGGGCAATTGGCGGCATTCGTGGGATTATCTTCGCGGACTTCGGAACGGTTTGGTCGGACGGTGAATTTGATTCCGACAACCGCTACCACTTGCTCCGACGCGAGGGCAATCGACTTCGCCTTGATGATGCCAAAGGTTCAATTGGCGTTGGACTTCGATTGCAGCTTGGGTTTTTCTCGCTCGACTTTGACGTAGCACGTCGCACAGATCTCGCTAGTATCGATCCGGATACAACGTTCCATTTCGGTTTAGGTCAGGCATTTTAGCCTGTAAGGAACGACGATTGTTGTTCTCTACTGAAGTGTGTAAATCCTATAGCTAGGCACTCTAGCTCACTCTTACTTAAGGAAGGAATGTATGCAAGCAAACTTGACTCGATTGATTATTACCCTTGTTGTTCTAGTAGTAATTATTGGCGGGGGTGCGCTGTTCGTCAAAATCTATCCCGACCTGCTCTGGTTTGATATGGTCGGCTATCTCGCCATTTACAAAAAGGTGCTACTGACAAAAATAGGGTTGGGAATTGTTGTCGGTGGTTTCTTTCTTGCGGTAACCCTCACCAATCTCTATCTGCTGTATCGCTTTACCCCCCCTCGACTGAGTCCAACGCTGGTCGAATCGATCCCCCTTGAAGGGATGCCCGATTTTAACCTCCGAAAAGCTGTTTATGTGGTACTGACACTCTTGGCGATTGGAGGGAGTATCGTGGGCGGTTATGCCTCGACAGACTACTGGGAGCAATTTCTCCGCTATTCAAACGCTAGTAATCTTTCCTTTCAATCCGCAACGTCGCTCGATGCACCGGCAAATCGGGATACGACAGAGGTCCTTATTTCTGAATTGGAATATAGTGCAAAAGGACTTAAAGTAGGGGATGCGGTTACAATCGAAGAGGAAGATAGCAGTCATAGCGCGAAAATCCGCTCGATAAGTCCGGCTGGTGATGGGAGCGTTAGAATTGCATTAAACCAAGGGCTTAGCTTCGATGCTACTGAAGATGCGGTTTTGGTCGGCACTGCGCGGGATCCCGTTTTCAATAAGAATGTCAGCTACTATGTTTTTCGGATGCCCTTGGAACGGCTGATCTGTGGTTATCTTTTCGGTCTATTCATGTTAGTCACCCTGTTTACGGGGGTACTCTACTTTTTTCACGGACTACTCATTAATGAGGATAACCGCTTCGCACCGCCGCAGCGCGTCAAGACTCATCTGTTTATACTGATTGGGTTGACATTGCTGTTTCGTGCATGGAACTATCAGTTTGTGATGTATGACCTGCTCTACACGACCAACGATGTTGTGCGGAGTGGGGGCGGTTACGCAGCGATACAGGCACGGCTGCCTGTGTTATGGATACTGCTCGCGCTGACCACCGCCTGTGCGCTGATCTTCTTCATCAGCATCTTTCTACGACGTATCTCCTTCGCTGTTGGGAGCGTTATTGTTCTGATACTTGTTGCCTTTATGGGACAAGCTTATCCCCGTATCGTTCAAAAGCTGAAAGTTGAACCGAGTAAGCAGGAACTTGAGAGCAGATATATCAACTATAATATCAGGGCAACGCTGCACGCGTATGATTTGGAGGATAGCACCGTGACAGAGACGGAGTACCCTTTGATGGGGGAATTGTCTTATGATAACATCACGGGGCAGGAGAATGCGGCGGTGATTAACAGCATCCGGCTTTGGGATTGGCGTCCGCTGCGGCGAACTTTCCGCCAGCTGCAGGAGTTGCGTTCACAATACGATTTTCCCGACGTAGATATCGATCGTTACACGATGGAAAGCGGTGAACCTCGACAGGTGATGCTTGCCGGGCGTGAACTGAATATCAACGATTTGGACCGTGAAGTGAGTCGGGACTGGTTTAAGCGCACTTACGTCTATACCCACGGCTATGGAGCAGTGCTAAGTCCTGTGAACGAAATCCTGGACGGGAAGCCGAAGATGTACATTCGAGATATGGATCCAATCAATTACGAACCTGAATGGTCATATCGGTTTAACGACAACCCTGGTCCCCGAATTTACTACGGCGAGCGCACCAACCATTATGTCATCGTCCACCCAGACCGATTAGAGAGCCTTGAGTTTGATTACCCCGAAACGTTTGGACAAGATTTCGCCAAATACTCTTACCAAGGCGAGGGGGGTGTCAAACTCTCTTCGTTCTTGCGAAAGTTTGCGTACATGCTGAAATTCAACAACGCGCTCAATTTCATCCTGCCCGGTGAAATCCAATCAACGAGTCGGGTTCTCTACAATCGAAACATAAAAGAGCGCGTCAACCAAATCGCCCCATTCCTGAAATATGATGTTGACCCGTACCTTGTCATCCACAACGGTCGGCTGATCTGGATGATTGATGCTTATACAACGACCGCCCGCTATCCCTATTCCGCACCGATGCAGGATGCCATCCGCAGAACCATTGCGGAACAGGGCGGCAGACGCGCTGCGGGGCGCGTCGTCGGTGGCGAAAGGCCGTGGGGAAATTATATCCGCAACGCCGCCAAAGTCACGATTGATGCCTACGATGGCAGCGTGAATTTCTATCTGATGGAGCAGGAGCAAGATCCGGTTGCGGAGTGTTATCGCCGTATCTTCCCCGACTTATTCAAATCGTTCGATGAGATGCCCGCAGATCTCAAGGCGCATATCCGCTATCCGACTACCATGTTTCGCATTCAGGCGCAAATGTATCAGGATTATCACATGAAGGATCCGATAACGTTCTACGCGAGTGAAGACCAGTGGCAGATTGGTGAGGAGCTTTACGATAACACTGAGCGTCTTCGTCCCGCTCAGGCACCGCAACCCCCAAGTCCATTTGCTCGTACCCAACAATTGCCGGAGACGGTCACAAATGTGCAAGAGGTTGCGCCTTACTATGTGGTTGTCAAGATACCGGGAGAGGAACGTGCGGAATTTGTTCTGATGCTCCCCTTCACACCGAAAAACAAGCCGAATCTTACCGCTTGGATTGCTGCGCGATGCGATTTACCGCAGTATGGACAACTGCTTGTCTATCGGTTCCCGAAGGGAAAGCTCGCCCCTGGACCGATGCAGGTGGAAAATTTCATTACGCAAGAACCTGGAATTTCCCAGCAGATTAGCTTGTGGAATACACAGGGTTCACGCGTCCTGCGCGGTAACCTACTTATTATCCCAATGAATGAGGCGATTCTCTATGTTGAGCCAATCTATATCCAAGCGGAGAACGAAGAAGCCGCAATTCCTGAATTGCGTCGCGTTGTTGTGGGCTATAAGGAGAATGTCGCATGGGGGGCGAGCCTTGATGAGGCGTTGATTAACATGTTCGGCAAGCGGTTGGAGGGCGCGCTGACGCAAGATATTCTATCCGCTGATGAAGCCGCCGAAGGGGTGAGTGCCACCGAATCGATATCTATTTCGGCATTGGCAAAACAGGCGCGGGAGCAGTTTGAGGCGGCACAAGCAGCACAACGCACAGGAAATTGGGCGGAATATGGACGTTACCTTAATCTCCTTGAAGCGACCTTGAAGCAGATTGAGGCGGACGTCCAATAAGCCTGAAAACGAGAGGACGAGTAGACGTGAAAATGAGACGGGTGTATCGTTGGTATCTCCGTTATCCTGTCTTTTAGGAGTTCGGCTTCTGGGTTTGAGACTGACGTAAAGGAGGTGAATTACATGGGACTCGATTGGAAACCACGTCATCGAGATATGCTCATTGGCGGGTACTGGTGGTTGGCGCGGGTTACAGATAAGGCGCGTGCCAAATTGAACGGTACTATCGGTGAATACATCTATCCGTGACCGCAGGACAAAAAGTTCCTGGAGGAACACAAGCTAGACGCTGACGAGTTTGTTGAGATGGTGAAAAGCAATCCGTCAGACGACGATATGATTGCCGCGATGCAGAAGCTCAATTGATAAGTATTGAAACGGCGAGCAGGGGAGCGGGCAGCAATCTCTCCCGAGACATCGGGATTTCGCTGCGCTCAACCTGCTCCGATTCCTAACGGAAAATTAATCTCAATGCAAAAGACGATGTTTCTTAGCCTCATTTTATTGCTAATCTCTGCACTATTTCTATCAAATAGCTGCACAAGATAACCCGCCTGTCGAACGTTAAAACAGGCGAGGAAATCAGAGTGCTCACCGGGCATGAGAGCCATGTCTTGAGCATCGTTTTTGGTCCGGAGGGTCGCATACTCGTCGGTCGGAGTTGGGATCAAAATCCGTATCTGGAATACCGAAACAGGAGAGCGTCCACACTTTCTTGTAGGGAATACGGATTAGGAGATAGCGTTTGACGCAGCTATTATGAAATTAAAAGACTACCGCAATCTGCTAGATCAGATTGATGACCAGATTTTAGCCCTTTTACAGGAACGGGCGACTATTGTCAAACGTGTCGGTGAGCTGAAATCGCGCACCGGCGTTGAACAGATTTATGCGCCGCATCGAGAGCGGGAAATTCTCTCTCGGTTGGAAATGCAGAACCGAGGGCAATTCCCTGCCGACGCCCTACGCACTATTTATACTGAGATTATCTCTGCCTGTCGTGCGCTCGAAAGGCCGCTATCCATTGCCTTCCTCGGTCCCGTTGGTAGTTTTGGTCACACGGTGGGTTCGCACCTCTTTGGCCAGTCAGTCAAGTTTATCGCGGTGACGCCCCAACCCGACATCTTTGCGACTGTGGAATCCGGTCAAGCGGATTATGGTGTTGTCGCGATCGAAAATTCTACGTATGGAACGGTCCGTGATGTTTTAGAGATGTTTCAGTACACATCCCTTCAAATTTGCGGGGAGTGCTTCTTGCCGATCGAGCAGCATCTCCTCTCAAAATCCCCCCTCGCCCAGATTCAAAAGATTTATTCCCATCCGCAGGCTTTCGCCCAATGTCGTCAATGGATCGGTCAAAATATATCAGGTGTACAACAGATTGAGGTTCCCAGCACATCAGAAGCGGCGGAACTGGCAGCCAGTGAGCCAAATACGGCAGCAATAGCGGGTCAACTCGCCGGCGAGATTTATGGGCTGTCTGTAGTGGGGGAATCGATCATGGATGGACCAAATAACACGACGCGCTTCCTTGTTATTGGGAGTCACTCGGCGGCACGAACTGGAAACGACCGAACATCTATCCTTTTCGCGGTTAAGGATAAGGTTGGCGCATTATGGGAGGTGTTGCAGGTTTTGAAAAACTATGCAATTAATATGAGCAAGATTGAATCCCTGCCCTCTCGTACCAAAGCGTGGGAGTATGTTTTCTTTGTAGATTTGGAGGGGCACGCGGAGGATGAAAATGTCCGAAAAGCACTTACAGAAATTGAAGAGTTTTGCGTACTAGTGAAAATCTTAGGGGCTTATCCGGCTGGGGATTAGAGTGAGGGGGCTCCAATTGTAGCAATTTAACCCTTACATCCAGTGAATCAGGATTAAAATCAAGTTTACCAAGCTATGCGTGATTATGCACGGGATTAACGATTTCGTCCGAATGTATAGCCACGCGAGGGCAAGCCCCATGATAAATATTGGAATCCCTCCCAAAACCAACGGCATGAAAGCACGGATGTATCCATGGAGCACCGCAAAAAGGAGGGCACTGAGTAGTATTCCTTTGGGTTGACCAAATCGACCGGCGAGACCGATATACGCAATTCCCCGAAATAGAATCTCCTCCCCTACTGGCATTAGAATTAACATCACAAAACCGAGGAGGATTATTGTACTATCTCCGAAGTTTTCTGGCATACTGTTCGACCATTGCTGCTGCTCCCATTGAGCTAAGTTCTCTAGTCCTTCCAGGGGGATGTGTCCGCTGAACCAATCTATCCCTTGCCGAAAACCTACCGAAACAAAGGCTAAAGCGGGTGCGAGCAATAGAGGCAGTCCAAAGTCGGCACGGTTGCCGCTGTATCCCAACCCAAGAGATCTCACATTTCTGCGATAACGCCCAGTTATGCAGAAAAGAGATAGCCAAATTAGCACATTTCCAATGACTAGCTTAACGATCCAAAAGTGGGAAGCTGGGAGCATATACGCAGCTAAGTTTGTTGATATAAGGCCTTCAACCCCTTCCGCCGCTAACATTGCGACATAACGCGCGACCTCTTGAAATAAAAAGGTTACTAGGAAAATGACTACCGGATCTGATGGATTCAGATAGCCGTGCAGTCTTGCAACTGTTTCTTCCGCTGTGTAAAATTGATCGCAGCGTTCACATTTACGCGACCATGCCCGGTTATCGCGTTGACATTTAGGGCAAATCCAGATGAGTTCGGGCATCTGATTCCAAAAGTAAAGTGGGAAACATGCGTACGGGAAAAAAAAAGTCCCCAAAGCCCAAAACCCAGATCGCTCTTGCAGTCTACTATCCTTGTATACCCAAAGGGCAAGAGCACCGTTGATAACTGTGTTCAAAAACAGCGCGTATACCTCTTGCATTGGCAGATTTCATGGCTCCACTAAAGATAATTTGGCGCGCATGGTAACATATTCAAACTACCCTGTCAATGGTCATCAACCATTTTGATCTTCACATCGTTGCGATAGGTGTGTTATAATCAATCCAATTGCGCTCCAAATGGAATTTCAATACATAGCAATTTGGGCTTTCATACTATTGGAGGGAAAAAATGGTTACTTTAGGGACTGGAGATTTTACATATCAAGTATCGGGAGAAGACTGGGGCAATATACCCGAAGATTGGACTTACAAAGAAGCTACTGCCGTTGCTGTTGATGTGGAGGATAATGTTTATGTCTTTAATCGTGGAACACATCCGATGGTTATTTTCAACTCTGAGGGTGATGTACTTCGGACATGGGGGGATGGCATATTCGCCAATCCACACGGTGTAACCATTGGGCCCGACGGTTCGGTCTATTGCGTAGATAATGGAGACCACACCGTTCGTCAGTTTACACCGGATGGGAAATTGTTGATGACTCTCGGTCAACCCAATCAACCTTCCTCCCCTATGAGCGGCGAACCCTTTAACCTTCCAACGCATTTGGCAATTGATCCGCGTAGCGGTGACCTGTATGTGGCTGATGGATACAGCAACGCACGGGTCCACAAATTTACGCCCGATGGACGCTTTTTGTTCTCTTGGGGCGAGTCAGGCACGGCTGAGGGACAATTCAACATCGTCCATAATATCACCACCGATAAAGATGGCTGGGTATACATTGCTGACCGTGAGAATCATCGGGTGCAGGTATTCTCTCCTGACGGGAAGTATGAAACGCAGTGGTTAAACCTATCCAGGGCTGCTTGTATCTGTCTGGACACCAGAGATGAACCGTTAGTTTACGTGGGTGAGTACTTCGGTGGCATTGCGTCAAATGCAATGGGCACTTGTCTGGGACCCCGCGTCAGCATCATGGACACCAAGGGGCGCATATTGGCGCAACTGAGCGATCAATCCTACGGCGATGAGCCCGGACGATTCTACTCACCCCACGGAATCGCCGTTGACTCTAAGGGAAATATCTACGTTGCTGAGGTCTCCTGGAGTGACTATGGCAGCCAGATGGATCCGCCCAGAGAACTTCGCTCCCTTCAGAAGTTAGTCAAGCAAGGTTGAAACTGACTTTACTGGGACGGTTGATGATGTCATCACATTCCTGTATCTCCCGTTTTTGCTTGACCAACCTTTCTCCGGGTGATATGATTTTGACATACTCCCACACCTAAAGGATTTTTGATAAAATCTCAGAATCTTTGATTGGGATAGGAGGACTCCACGACTCGGAAATGGCAAGACGCAAGCACAGAAAACGGACAGCATCATCACCAAAGGTTGCTAGGTCGGTGCCTGTGGATATGCTTCCTCATGGCTGTACCGAGGCACCCTTCCGTATTCGACTCTATAACGATCCGGTACTTCGGGAGAAAGCACTCCCTGTTCAGGAAATCACAGATGTTGAACGGAAACTTGCAGCGGATATGCTAGCCACGATGTATGCGTCCCCGATCGGAGTGGGGTTGGCAGCACCACAGGTTGGGGTTTTGAAGCGTCTGATTGTAATTGATGTGGACCGAGATAATCCAGAAGCGTCCCCACTAGCGCTGTTTAACCCGAAAATTCAAAGCCTAGCGGGTAAACTCATTGAGGAGGAAGGGTGCTTGAGTTTCCCCGGTATCACCGTCGAAGTTAAGCGGGCGGCGAAGGTGGTAGTGACGGCGCAAAATATTGACGGTGAGCCCCTCCGTGTCGAAGCGGAGGACGTGCTCTCGCGCGCGCTACAGCATGAAATTGATCATCTCAATGGTATATTGTTCATCGATTACATTAGGGGTTTGAAGCGACAACTCCTCCGTGGAAAACTAAGAAAGCTTCAACAGCAGGCACAACAGTAAATCAGAAAGGTCAAATAGATGTCGGAAAAAGAAAAATATCCAGATATTGATCAGAAGCTAGATCAGCTCGATCGGCTCTTAAAATCCTACGGAAAAGTCATTGTCGCATTCTCTGGTGGAGTAGACAGCACCTTTCTGGCGGAAGCTGCAAAACGGGCGTTGGGAAACAATGCCCTTGCTGTGACAGCGGTTTCTGACTCCTACCCGGAGCGCGAAATGAAAGCAGCACAGGACATCGCCAAACAGATTCGCATCCGCTATGAAACAATAAACACCGACGAATTGGAAACCGAGGGGTACGCGAGCAACCCGACCAATCGCTGCTATTTCTGCAAAACCGAACTCTTTGAACAGATTCGTCCGATTGCTGAACAGTATAAGATTGGCACGACCGTCTACGGGGCTATTCCTGACGATGTGGGTGATCACCGTCCTGGTATGGATGCCGCCAAACAGATGGGTATTCAGGCACCGCTCATCGATGTGAACTTGACAAAGGCGGAGATCCGCGAAGTTTCAAAACGTTGGAGGCTGCCGACGTGGGACAAACCCGCCTTTGCCTGCCTCTCCTCCCGTTTTCCTTACGGTACACGGATTACCCGCGAAAACCTACGCCTCGTTGACCGGGCGGAGCAGTTTTTGTTCGATTTAGGGATTCGTCAATTCCGCGTCCGCCATCATGATACGCTCGCACGCATTGAGGTTGATCCGCAAGAGATTGAGTTCGTCGCTGCGAAATCCATCCGCACCCAAATCAACGAAAAATTTAAATCGCTTGGATATGAGCATGTTGCCCTTGATTTACAGGGATATAGATCGGGGAGTTTGAATGAAGGATTACTGAATATTTCAAAATTAGTAGCTCATTAGAAGGTGTTGGTAGTCCGCAACCTCTCATTGTGAATTGACCGACAACTTGTAATCCGCAAAAATATATACTGCCTCTCCACTTTGTTCAAGAGTCCATTGGTTCATTAATGTACCAATGAACCCATAGCACTCCCTGACCATTTACGTATCACGTTTCACATTCGGTCTTTGACCGGAGGGCGTTTTGGGTTGCAAGCTAGCACCATTGGTTGATACACCGTTTTATCACCTACGCCTATACACAAGATTGTATGGCAGAGAAGGTTGGCGCAATTAAAAATGCCGCTGAAGCAAAAGAAACGAGAATCCTTAAAAAAATGCAACAGCCACAAACTCAACCAGATCCACAGACTAACCCTCTTATCGGGTCTGAACTTTTTAGCTGGAACAAATGGGACGCTTGTACCCATTGTGGGCTATGCCTGCCGACCTGTCCGACTTACCGCGAGTTAGGACTGGAGACGGATTCGCCGCGTGGAAGGCTCTATCTGATGGGGGCGGCATTCAGGGATAAGAACCCGATGCCGATCAACGACGATTGGGTAAAATACATCTACCGCTGTCTGGATTGTCGCGCCTGTGAAACAGCATGTCCTTCTGGCGTACATTTTGGCGAGGTTATCGAAGAAGCCCGCGCAATCTATGAATTGAACGCTGAGCGTCCAACCGAACAACGGTTTTGGAGGCATTTGGCCTTTAAGGAGCTCTTACCCAACAGAGATCGCTTAGACTTTATCTTTGAACTGATGTGGCTGTATCAACGCCTTGGGATTCGCTGGTTGGTGCAAAAATTGGGGATTCTCAAGCTGATGGGAAAGTTGGGAGAGATGGAATCACTGCTGCCTGACATTCCCAATCCGTCGCTCAAACACAACATACGGGAATTTACCCCTGCCAAAGGGAAGGCAAAGCATCGGGTTGGATTTATCTCGGGCTGTGTGATGAATCAGGTGTTCACTGAGACCAATTTAGCAACGATTCGGGTCTTGACAGAAAACGGCTGCGATGTAATCACACCGACACAGCAGATGTGTTGTGGTGCATTGCATGTCCATAACGGTGTCCGAGACACGGCGTTAGAACTTGCTCGAAACAATATTGATGTCTTTGAAGCCGCAGATGTGGAGGTGATTATCATTAACTCTGCGGGTTGTGGGGCGACCCTGAAAGAGTACGAAGCCTTGATGGAATACGATCCGGTCTATTCGGAAAGGGCAAAAGTATTTGGCAGCAAGATGCGGGACGTCAGCGAGTTCCTCGCGGAGATTGAAATGATACCCCCCGAAGGAGAGATTAAGCGGCGTGTGACGTATGATGAACCGTGCCACCTCGTTCATGGGCAAAAGGTCCAATCCCAACCCCGCACAGTTCTCCAATCGATTCCGGGGTTGGAGCTCATTGAACTGACTGAATCGGAATGGTGTTGTGGCAGTGCGGGTATCTACAATATTACGCAGCCGGAGATGTCGCGTGAAATTCTGGAGCGCAAGATAAAGCACATCGCTGAGACAGATGCCGAAATCGTTGCGACAGGAAACCCCGGTTGTATTCTACAGATTCAACTCGGTGTTAAAGCAAATGAATTGCCCATGAAGGTGATGCACCCAATCGAACTCCTTGACCAGTCATATCGAGGTATTGATCCGCTTGGATAGAAATCAATATGAATCCTACCGATGCTAGAGCGTGCGAAGGGGGAGAACCCACATTCGTTCAGACCTTTATCGTTAACTATCTCATCGTAGGCTGGTTAGTTGGCCTTCTGATACTTGTACATGAACTCGGTCACTTTCTTGCTGCACGATGGGTGAAGATACCCATCGCCCGATTTTCAATCGGTTTCGGTCCTAAATTCTGGGGAGTTAAGGGCAGGAAACTTGCAATTCTCAACCTGTTGCCTATTCCGCCGTTAGATGGTGGCAAAATCTGCCTACATGTACTGGAGAAATTGCATCCCAAATTAGCCCGACTTCATGTACCTTTGGGAGTCGCAGGTTGGCTGTTTATCCCTGGACTCATGGTGTATGCAACGGTCCTTGATATTGGAAGGTTCATCACCTAATCGATGACAGGAGCTAATATCGATGATTCGTGTGGTTAAGCCAGAAGGGTTCGGAAATATTCAGTTGGAAGATGCACCCATCCCTGAAATCAACAACCGTCAAGTTTTGGTACGGACGGAGAGGACGTTGATTAGCCGCGGTTCTGAACTGTTCCGTCGTTATATCAGTGAAGAAGCACTTCCACATTCAATAATGGGGTATTCCCTCACGGGCACCGTCGAGGAGGTCGGTGCTGATGTCACCGAGTATCAAATTGGACAACGGGTGATGGTCGCTGCTCCACACGCCCAATATGCGGTTGGCGATGTGGACTCGACGCGGGGGCATTTAGTCCGACTCCCGGATGATGTTTCCTTCGAGGCGGGGACGTTCCTCCTCCTTTCGACGGAAGCAACGGCGTGGGCGGCGTCGTCAGGAGCACAGGCAGGAGATACGATTGTCATTCTTGGGCAGGGCGTAGTGGGCAGCTTGATGCTGCAGATTTTGCGGGGATATGAACCAGCCAGAATCATCACGGTTGATGCGCTGCCGTTGCGCTGTCAGCTCTCAAAGGAACTGGGGGCGGATGTGGTCATTGATGCTTCGGCGGAGGACCCTGTTGAGGCGGTGCATCGTTTGACCGATCGGAAAGGTGCGGATCTCGTCGTTGACTGTGTTGGTGGACATGCGGGTGTTAAATCGTTTGATCAGGCACAGGATATGGTGCGTAGAGGAGGCACCCTTCAGCTAATCGCGTTATATCAGGGTGAACCGTTGCCGTTGCATTCATCGAAGATTATGAGTAAGCAGCTTGTAGCAGGTATCCTCATGGACGAGCCACTTTCCCAAACAGCGTTTCGAGCATTGGAGCAGATTCGGACCGGAAAGATCCAAACCGATCGGATGATCACCCGTCGCTTTCCGTATGCACAGGCAAAGGAGGCGTTTGATTTCTTGTGGAATACGCCGGGTGAGGCCCTAGCGGTCTTGCTGGTCTGGAAGTAAGAGTTGATATTGGCTTAAATTGACCGGAGAGACGCAGAGTTTTTTATTTTTTTCGTGGTAATATAACTAGGACCTACGCAGTTGACCCCTCGAAGCCTTGTCGTCGGTGAACATGCCTCACAACGCTCGATTCATCGGGCGGCGACAGTTAGCGATTTATGTCTATGGTGACGCGAGTTGAATGGCGTTACGACACACTCAAGTGCACAACTCCTAATTATGTAACGCTTCTTAGTTTTTAGTAGCAATTCATTGCACATTTAGATGGGCAATGGAGGGGGATTCATCTGAGTTCATACATCACCGATGCCACAGCAACGATTGCAGCGGTCTCTGTGCGCAAGATATTGTCGCCGAGCGTTGCAGGCAGACAGCCGTTTTGAAGTGCCAACTCCACCTCTTCATCTGTAAATCCCCCTTCGGGTCCAACAAAAAGTCCAACGGACTTTGCCTCTCCATGATTTCGTAATATTTCCTTGAGCCCTCGCCGTTTTTCACCTTCCCACAAAAGAATTAGCAGATCGAAATGGTTTACCCCTCTAAGACACTCTTCCAGCCCCTGAGGCGCGAGCACGTGGCCCAAATGGGGACGTTTGCACTGTCTGGCGGCTTCGTTTGCGATTCGTTGCCAGCGTGTCATCCGCTTCTGCTGAATGATCGATTTCGGTATTGAACGTTGACAGATCATCGGCGCGATTTCATTCACACCAATCTCGGTCGTCTTCTGCACGATTAGATCCATTTTATCAAATTTAGGTAAGGCTTGAAACAGGGTAATATATGGTGGGGTATGTGGGTGGAACTGATGTTGGCGGATTTTTGCCTGTAGTGGAGAGATGCGGGTATCGCAGAGCGAGGCAACATAACGATTACCCGCTCCGTCAAAAACCTCAACTCGGTCCTCAACTTTCAGGCGCAGCACATTGAGCAGGTGATGTCGCTCGGATTCGCCGATACGGATGGTGTCTTTGGATATTTGCGCGGGTGGAACATAGCAACTGTACATGGGTCGGTTCTACCGGGGATTGGGATACCTTGACAAATCAGCCTTTTACATTGGTCCAAAATGCTCTTTAATTGCCTCCTCCCCAAAGTCGAAAACTTGCTTGACAATCTCTAAGAGATTGGGCGCGAAACGAGAATTGGCAACGGCTTGTTTGGCTTCCTCTCCGCCGAAGCGATCCAACAACAAGAGGAAACCTCCAATCAAAATGGCACTAGACACGATTCCAAAAGCTCCCCCGATGATGTGATTGATCCACCCTAAGACGCCCCGCTCTACGACCTTCTGAATGTGACTAAATATCATATCAATCACGATGCTGACAGCGGCGACGATAGCAATAATGCTAATCCATTTGGCGAGCGGTTCTTGCTTTATGAAGCGGAGGAGGAAGGGCATCACATCTTGCCATACTTGACTGGCGATGAATGCGCCAGCAGATAGTGCAGCAATTCCCCAGACGCTACGTGTAAAGCCCGCCCATAGACAGCTCAGCCCCCCTACGCCAGTGATGATTATGATGGCAATATCAAGTTTTTCCATGGCTAATCCTCCCAAATGGCCATACAATTCTCCGTACTTGAAGCGATGACAATTTCTTCCTCTGTTTTCCCGAAAATTTCTTGAAATGCAGTATCGGTCAATTTTTCGTCGTCGAGGTGTTTGAGAACATCACGAATCGCAGAAAAACTGAACTGTTGTATTAGGTATTTGGTGATTGCGTAGGACTGGAGATAGGCTAAACGACGTTGTTGGCTCGGAAGGTGCTGAAACGGTTTTTGTAGTCTGTGGAGAGGTAAGAGCTGTCGATCTCGGCTCGCCTGCTGTAAGCGTGTCTTCTCCGAGCGTATCAACGGACGTGCCATAAATTGAGCGAGCCCCTCGTCAAGCCATTTGGGACAGCGTCCCCCCGTGAGCAGGTCAACGAGGAGATGCGTCCATTCGTGGCGGATGACTGCGTACAAAACACCGATGCTGGAATCGCTATAAGGCCGGTAAGTCAGCCGAATGCTCCCATTGTCATAGCAGGCTACAGCCCATTGTGAGAGAGAAGAATCTAAAGATGATGTGTGAGCCCCAACTCCAATCGGAGATTTTGCGTTGTAAGCCGAATTCACGGTTTGTGACGCTCTTGCTTGATTGACAGCTTCAATAAAAATTGGTACTTTGTGTTGCGGGTAGCATTGGAAAACTTTGCCAACCTTGTGATAGGTATGTTCGACGATTTGGGATACGACCCATAATAAGTTGTGCGGGATTGTGTGCCCACCGGTGAGCGTGAAAAATTCGTGTTTGATTTTGGGGAGGCCACCTCCGTTCCGAGAGTGTTCCACCTGAACAGGATTGGTCGGCTGATGTTGATCGGTAGCATCAAGGGCTAGATTCAGTTCATCAGTTAAGCTATCATAAACATTTTTCTCTTCGAGAATGCGTTGTTTACGACGAAGAGCAGTTGGGTAACCGGGACGCAGCTGTAGCGCGACTTCAAGCGATTCAACCGCTTGATTCCAGTACCCCAGCTTTTCATACGCCTTTGCTAAGTCTGCATGTGCCTCCACGCACATTGGATCGATCTTTAACCCCGCCAAATAGCACCGAATGGCTTGGGCGTAACAGACTTGCCGATAAAAATTCGCAGCGCGCTTAAAATAGGCAAATGCAGCTTGTGTTTGATTCATGGGTAGATGACGAACTCTATACACCTGTCGCCCCGTTGGGACTAATGAGGCATAATACGTAATGGTAAGGATAAACGGAACGGAGATCACCGTTCCCTACGAATAAACCTCACCGTGCCGGTCCGCTGGGGCTATGCGGATCCATTGGTTGTGAGTGTTGGGGGCGGGCAGTGGTTGTCGAGATGTGAATCTCGACCTACAGGTTGAGGCAGACACCGGTAAGTCGGGCGTCTTGTCCGACTTTGTGCCTGCACATCGGTTGGGCTAGCAAGCTCAACTTACGAATTGTTAACGTTTAACAGATTTCTAATTGACGCCAGCAGAATGTTAACACGCCTTAGCAACTTGGGTTAAAATATTATACCTGAGATGGCTAAAAATTCAAAGAGAAAAAAATACCGCACCCCTCTCTCTGCTCAACAGCGGAAAGAAACATGCGGTATGTCTATAATGGGCAGTGTGTTATATCTGCCCGCCCTTATCTCTTTATTTTTCTTATGTTACACTACCAAATTGCAGACTGACTCGTCGGCTAAATGTGTTCAATGTTCATGACTTCACAAACAATTCCACTGAACCCAATACACATGCCTTGCTCAACGACGGTTGGCTCCTCTATACGAAAGCCATCGACGTAAGTCCCGTTTTTGCTACCTAGGTCAGTAAGGTACACTTCGCCGCTTTTCAGATTGAACCGGGCGTGCAGACGGGAGAGGGTTCCGGTTGAATCAGTGAATTTAATTTGTGCGGCTGCACTGCGTCCCACTGTCATTTCTTTGAAATAGATCCAGTGCCCTAAGCCGACATCTGGTCCTTCTACGATTTCAAAGGAGACCCCAAGCGCGCTAGCGTCTCGTCGAAATGCAGTGACTTCGAGCACCTGTCCACCAATTTGTACCCGAGAGGCAACATGAAGTGGTGTTGGTTCAGCAATCTGAGTCCCATCAATGACTGTGCCGCTACCACTGTCAAGGTTTGTAATCAATACCTCATCGTTATCAACAGTGAGCAACGCATGATGCTGTGATACAACGGTATTGGTATCTAACTTGATAGCTGCTTCCTCTCCACTTCCAATCACCATGGGTTGGAAAGAGATGTCATACTCACGTCCAACTTCGTCGCCCTGTACAACCTTCAATTTCAGGTGACACGCTTTCTCTATTGATGGAAACGTTGCCGATTCGGTGCTTCCATCGTCAAGGATAACCGTTTCATTAAGCGGATCCACCTCCTCAGGAATGAGTGGTGGCGGATTATCGGAAGTATGTGGCATGGCAAGTTCGCTATCACTTCCGACCAGATCAGGACTGTAAGCGGGTTGTAATCCGAATTCATCTCCTGATAGCACATCATCTTGCGCGGTCGCCCGCCCTATTAGCTGCATCAAATCGTTAGCGACTCGTCGCTTTACTCCGGGAAGCGGGGTGACGTTTTCTTTTTCTTCAAAACGGTGATGTGCAAAATCGATGAGCTCCTTCAAAGGGTCCAATTCCGGATATTGTTCGCTCGCTTTTAACAACTGTGTCTGCTTGCGGGATAGCCGCTCTCCCCGGATTCTGCGCGTATGAATCTCTAGCATCTCCGCTTTTCTGGCCTCATCTCTACTGAAATTTTGCATTGACTTTTTCCAAAATTTCATTTTATCCTCCCAAATTATTAAACCCATTTCAGACCCTTTCTGGTAAGAATTTGACGCAATTCCTCTGTACAACGGAAGATCCAAATTTTCACGGTTCCTTCCTTGCGCTGGAGGGTTTGCGAAATCTCGGCAATACTACACCCTTCCAGATGGCGTAAAATCCAAGCGACTCGGTGGTTCGGTTTTTTCACCATTTGGAGTGCCCATTCAAGAATCTCTTGGGCTTCTCGGGATTCGACCTGCTTGTCAGGCGTTGGTCGCCCGTCTTGGTATTCAACGAGTGGCAATTCAGATTCATCCTCCATACTTAAAAGTGACTCGCGAATCCTTTCTTTCTTGCGGATTGCATCGATTATTGTATTTTTTGCAACAACGTTCAACCACGCTTGAAAACTGCCTTGAACAGTATCCCACTTCCCAATCTTTTGCCACACCTTCATAAAGATGTCTAAGGATACTTCCTCTGTATCCTGATGATTGCATAGCATACGATATGTTTTACTATAAACCCAGTTATAATGTTTATCGAACAACGATCTAAAGGCTTCCTCGTTACCTACCTTTGTCAACATTGCTAGCTCTGTATCTTCTTGATCCGATAGGTCATCGATCATTTTATCTGTCACAATAAGTGCCTCCTTGTCCCTATCGTTGCCAAGATCGTATTATTCTAAACGCTGTCAGGCGAAAATCTGTTTCAGAAATTCTTGAATTTGATCAAAGCTTCTAGATTTGCGTAAGATTGGTTGGGCTAGATTAGGCGCGACCTGAGAAGTGAAAGAAGAATTTCATGCCGCCATAAGCAACCCAACTGCTGTCCTCAAAGCATCTTGTTCCATCTTTAGTTTCGCAAGTTCAACCTCATGCTTCACATATAAGACCGTATTCTCAAGGTTCATCGGACTTGAGATTTCTTGGATGATTTTATGCAAGCGTTTGATATCGGTTTTTTTCAGGCTTGTCTGCTTTTCCACCTCAGCATATAGCTCGTCAGTGTTCTTGGGTGATGCCTGTTGTGGCGGTGATTTTTTCTTTGCCGCGGGCACCTTTTTCCGTGTGGTTCGGGGAGATCGTTTCCGCGTCGTCGTTTTTTTAATCTTTCCGGCTTTGATTGCGTTTATCCCACAATCTTTGCATAACTTTGCGGTCACCGGCTCAATCGTCATCGTCACAATGAGGTCGGTAATTGCCCCGCAAGCTTCGCATTCGGTAAGGTCTTCAATATGCGTGAAGATTGCCGCTTGTAGCTTCAGCAGCTTCTCTTTGTCCGCTTTGTTAGTTCGTTCTTGCTCGCAGATCTGGATAATCTCCTGCGCTGCCCTTGCAATCTGTTGTAAGCCATTCATGTGGAATCTCCTGTCGATTTAACTATCGAATTGTTATACATATTATAACACATAGAAGCATCCCTCGTCAAGAATTAAGATTGATTTAGGGTTGGTTTTTCTTATTTCGGTTGCGAATATTCACGTCCTACGTTTTACGTCTCACGGCTGTCTTTGTAGAGCTTATATTCCAAGCTATCTGTAAGAGCCTCCCAGCTTGCCTGTATGATGTTTTCCGATACGCCAACCGTACCCCAATGCTCGCGTCCATCACTTGCTTCGATTAGCACGCGAACTTTTGCGCCGGTGCCGGCTTGGGTGTCCAAAACGCGCACCTTATAGTCGGTCAGATGAACCTCCTGTAACGAAGGATAAAAATGCTCAAGGGCCTTGCGTAGGGCACCGTCAAGGGCATTGACGGGACCATCTCCATCAGCGGCGGTGTGTTCCACCTCACCATCGGGTGCCATCACTTTTATCGTCGCTTCAGACCGTATGCCATGGTCTTTGAATTTCTCGATAATGACACGAAATCCGAGCAGATCGAAAAATGATTGATAGCCATCCAAGAGTGTACGGGTTAGCAGTTCAAACGACGCATCAGCGGCCTCATATTGATAGCCTTCATTTTCCGCTGCCTTTAACTGATCAAAAAGGGCGATAACCTCCGGTGAATTTTTGTCGTAATTTGGATAGCGTCTTTCAATCTTTTTCAGGATAGCACTTTTACCTGCCTGATCTGAAATCAGGATACGTTGTTCATTGCCAACCAACTCCGGATCGATATGTTCAAAGGTGCGCGGATTCTTGTGTACAGCGTCAATGTGCATGCCGCCTTTGTGGGCGAAAGCAGAGCTCCCGACGTACGCCTGACGTTCGTCGTGCGGCAGGTTCGCCAATTCACTGATGAGGCGCGATGTTTCGGTGAGTTGCCTGAGCCCCACCTCGCTAATGCAGTCAATCCCCAGCTTGAGTTTGAGCGTCGGGATGATAGAAGCGAGATTTGCGTTGCCGCAGCGTTCACCGTAACCGTTGAATGTGCCCTGCACATGCGCTGCCCCCGCTTGCACGGCCAGCACAGCGTTTGCAACCCCCATTCCAGCATCGTTATGGGTGTGGATGCCAACCGGCAGGTTAATATCCGCCATGACCGCTCGCACCCCTTCCTGAATTTCCAGAGGTAATCGCCCCCCGTTCGTGTCGCATAACACGACACATCTGGCTCCGGCTCGCGCCGCGGCTCTGAGTGTCTGAAGGGCATAATCCGGCTGGTCGTCGTAGCCATCAAAGAAGTGTTCTGCGTCGTAGATGACCTCACATCCATTCTCGACCAGAAAACGGACTGAACTTTCGATGAGTTCGATGTTCTCCTGCGCTGTGACACGAAGTACGTCTGTGGCGTGGAGCTCCCAGCTTTTTCCGAAAATCGTGACAGTGCGGGCACCTGTATCTAGTAAGGCTAACAGATTGGGGTCTTCGCTGGGTTGATAGCGTGGATGGCGCGTACTGCCAAAGGGCACGACCACCGCCTGCTGGAGTTCAAGTGCTTTCGCACCTTTGAAGAATTCCATATCTTTTGGATTTGAGCCGGGGTATCCGCCCTCGATGTAATGGATACCTAGGCGGTCAAGGGCTTTAATGATGAGCAGCTTGTCCTCAACTGAGAAAGCGACCCCCTCCCCCTGACTTCCGTCTCTGAGTGTTGTATCGTAAAGTTCAAGCATATTGCTTGTGTTTCCTTCCTCGTTTGCTCATTTGCAGAATGTGCGGTACATTATGTTCCCATCTGTAGCTGCTGCGATTTTGCCATTGCGTCTTCCGCTTCCTGAATCATCCCTTTGCGCTGGTAACAGATCGACAAACTGGTGTAGTTAAGCGGATCGGTCGGGTCAACTTCGATTGCTTTTTTGATTGCCTCAATCGCCTCATCATATCTGCTCAGCCGTTCGTACGCGTGTCCAAGCCCAATATGTCCGTCCACATAATCAGGGTATTGCTCGAGGAGAGTATTGAACGCAGCAACCGCCTCGTCAAGTTCGTTGTTTCCGAAATGTGTTAAAGCCTGATCGTAAAGTTCCTCTTTTGTTAGCATGTTTTTTCTCGCTTTCGCTTGACTGATACCAGTTTTCCGCTCCTGTGCAATTCGGGTGAAGAAGCTATCTTATTGATAGGAAACTTATTCATTATACTTTTGGTTCGCGGGAATGTCAAGAAGGGAGCGACGAATATAGAAATATGCAGATGCACATCGGATTCACTATTTGACTCAAATTCGCAACTATGCTATAATCTTTCATTAAGTTTTTACCTTCGTTTACATTTCGCCTAGAGGTGTCGAAAAGCGTTCAATCGGTGCGCTGTTGTATTTGCATTTATGAATCTTTTGAGCGATTGAAACGTCCCAACAAACCAATTACTTTTTTTAAGAGAGGTTAATTATGCCGAAGCGAGTCAACAAAGCAATTGAATTACTTGAGCAAGATCAACCTGTCTACTACACAGGCAGCCACACAGGTGCCAACCTCACCTATGAGGCTGGTAAGGAGATGGCAAAAACATGGGCAGACTACATCAACATCGGTATGGAGCATGGCCCCTTCGATCTGGTAGGCCTAGAGAATTTTATGCGAGGCCTTGTGGACGGTGGACCAACCAACAGCGGTCATCGGACACCAGCGGTCGTCATAGAATTGCCGGTGGATGGCTCCAGTCCTGATGTCATCCGAGCGAATGCGTGGCAGCTCCGGCAGCTATTGGCGATAGGTGTACACGGCTTGCTCCTATGCCATGCGGAGTCGCCGGAGGCGGTGAAGACATTTGTTGAATGTTGCCGGTATCCATTCCAGACGATTGGCGTTGGCACACAACTAAACGTCGGGCGCAGGGGTTCAGCGGGACAGGGGTCTGCGGCACCTGTTTGGGGTATTTCTGTGGATGAATACTTGGATACAGCTGACCCTTGGCCCCTTAATCCCAATGGCGAGCTAATGCTTGGACTGAAGATTGAGAACGTGCGGGCAATCGCTAACGCTGAAATGACACTTCGGGTGCCCGGTATTGCGTTTGCCGAATGGGGACCTGGGGATCTCAGTATGTCGTTTGGTTACAAGAGTGCCCCGCACCCGTTCCCGTCTGAAATGCTTGAGGCAAGAGGCCGGGTATATACCGCTTGTAAGGAGGCGGGTGTTGCATTCTTGGAAGGTGGTCCCGCGGAGACAATCGGCGAGCGGATTGATGAGGGGGTGAGGATTATGGGCGGAAGTCCTGAGATAGCGGCTGCTGGCAGGGCTCATAGCGGTAGGACCATGCCTGTATAAATCAAAAATACGGATTGCCGAACAGGGCGCGTGAGTATACCGCGCCTAGTTCTTATGTGCGTGATATGATAATTATTGCTTAGCGATAATCTGCAGAGGAGGAACAGATGAACAGTGACCTCAAGGCCGCAATTGATTGCTTGGCAACCTACGGCTACTGCCTGCTGGAGAATCGCATCTCCGAAGACACGGCACATAGCATGGCGAAACAGTTCCTTGAATTGCACGCCGACCCGAAGTGCCAAATTTACAACACGGGTGATCGGTACTATCAGACGTTGTTTGGCATGATGAATCTGGATGACCGCGTCTGGATGTGCGCCAGTCATCCGGACACGGTGGCAATTGCACGGCATTTTTTGGGGCAAAACTGTCGGGTGGTTGAAGCCTGTTCCAAGCCGACATGGCCCGGTGCGCCGGGGCAGCATCTGCATGTTGATTCCGCCCGTGAATTCCATGAAGTGCCGGATGTGCCGTGGATCATTAACACCATCTGGATGCTGACGGATTTCACGGAAGATAACGGGGCAACGGGTGTGGTCCCCATGAGCCACCGCTCACGCCGGAAGGCTCCGCCGCCAGACATCACTCCAGACAGCCCGCTGATCAAGCCAATCACTGGCAGAGCAGGCTCAGTACTTATGTGGCATGGCGGCACCTTTCACCAAGCCCGTGCAAATACGAGCGATCAGGTCCGTGTCGGATTGAATATCGCTTACTACCCACCGTGGTTCAACAACTGGATTGAAGGCGGGCACCAACCGGTGTGGCCCGAGACGTACAAGCGGATGCCCCCAGAAATGAAGCAACTGTGCCCCGGCCTTTTGGGGCACAACCGTGCGGACAGGTACGAGGTTCTATAGACCACGACTCAGCCATCTAATCGCCGGCACCCATCAACCACCTCAAGTTAAATCGGACCACACCGATTTTTTTCTATCCCGAATGACTCCATTGGTATACAGACAGGGGATTGTCCCATCGACTGTCACTGCGGGATTTGAATATCGTGACAATCCTCGCTCAAGCTGCCGCGAGATGCCCCAGTAGTAGATTTGGGGGTTGGCACGCTCCGCTTGTGCTCCCAATGGTAGCCCGGGGCTTGTGTTAGCTCTTCGCCCTGCCCGGGCAGAAATACGTCAATTTTCTCAAAGAACGTTTTGCTCATGTTTTCTCAGTCCTCGTCGCTGATATGTCAGGCGGTCCCGGTCTTAAAGAACCAAAACAGGTAAATACATACAAACACTGTCCAAATCCACGCAATCGTTTTCATTACGCGACTGGGCCAACCTCTTTTTGTGAAATGAAGCGCAACGTGATTAAATAGTAGCGTCAACCCGATCATGAGGCCGGGGTATTGACCGTAATCAAAATGCCGCCACTTCAGTAGGGAACCCACGTCCCAGACAAGCAGGCAAATAATAAGCACTAGGAAACCGTACTTAAAGCTTAAGGCTGTTGAAATGACACCCCGCATCCTTTTTGATTCCTTTTCGTTTTCGATTTGGACGATTTCCCTAAGCACCCGTTGCCGTTCTCGCTCATCTTTAATTTTCGCTTGCAGTTGCTGTTTTTCAGCGTCGGTGAATCCTCTCATCAGAAACTACCTCCCAATGCTAACTGGTAAAGAAATCGAAGATGTTACTTAGGCGTGAGGTTTCTGCTTTGTAGACTTCGGTGTATTGGCATTGCATACATGAAACAGTCGTAAACTTCCGGTTTTGGACATCAAACAGCTTGGCAAGCGTACCACCTGTGCTTGGAAAATATCTGTCTCGAACTCATCATTGTCGCATTTGGGACATTTCCATTTTTCGTGTCGCATAACCTCTTTCCCCTTTTTTTAGGTTATGTCTATCTCCCACCCCGAATCGGAATATCTAATATAATTATAATAGCACAAATCCAGAAAATCGACACACAGAAACGCAGATCCGCTCTCCCCTATTTTTCTGGACGCGCCGGAACGTCCTATGATACAATTAAATTCGTGAGTGTTGGGTTTCACTCTCGCTGTCTGTGAGAATGTGGCGTTGAGAGAAAAGCTCGACTCTCTTTGGTAGATAGGCACTTTCAACCGTTCAACCCAACCTACGATACTGTCGTCTCGCTGGGGATGTAAGCAAACAGAGGTTACGGCATACGGCGTATCCCTACTACTATCAACGGAGGATCCATGACTGCACGATGTGAAGACATAGATTTCGATCTAAAGATAGCCGAGTTCAGGATCAACGGCTATGCGGTGATTGAGGATGTGTTGTCTGTCGAGATCGTAGATCGCATCCGAGAGGCGTTCATACCGATGCTGGAACATGTCAGGACGCGCGAAACCGACTTCGCCGAGAAAGAATGGGGCAACTTGCGCACAGGCTTTGGTCGCCAACAGGTCATCAACCGCTACACGCTGACCCTTCCGTGGGTGCCGCCGTTCGCCGATCCGGAGGTGTACGAGAATCCGGTCATTCTGGAGTTCCTCAAGCGTTATTGGGGCAAGGACGACTTCTACATCAAGTGTTTCCACTCGAATAACCCTTATCCGGGAAGCGAGTTTCAGCGTTGGCACCGAGACACCGGACTGGCACGCGAGATTCCACATGTCGGGCTAGATACCTGTCCGATATTGGGCATCAAGTTTCCGCTTGTGGATACTTCAGAGGAGAATGGTAGCATCGAGGTGTTGCCATCAACGCAGTACATCGCCAATCCCGACCTAGAGGGACGTTACGATGAAGTGCTGACGCAAGGCAATTTTCCGTCCGCCCGTCGACTCAACATGAAAAAAGGCACGATGTGGATACAGGATGTTCGCACCCTGCATCGTGGCACCCCCAACACCTCCAATGGACCGCGCCCCGAAATTGTGGTCTGCTACGGACTGGCGTGGATTAGCATCGGTCATGCGATGAAAGTGCCGCCGGAGACGTACGAGGGATTGTCAGAGCGAGCACGGAAGCTTTTTGAATTTTGCGAAGTTGCCGTCTATTGAGCTGCAGCCGTCCCGTCGCCATCAGATAAACACCAGTCGTAAGGGCCGGGACCGGTATGGCGCACCATCTCAGCGATTTGACGGCGCATCGAATCTATCCGTTCACGATGTTCGGACTGGACAGCGAGGTTTCGCATTTCGTCTGCATCTGTCTCCAAATCATACAACTCATCAAGATCAAAGCGGTTACGGATATATTTCCACCGTCCATCGTGGACCATCACGTGAGCAGCTAACTGTTCCAGATCTTGTGCACCGCGATAAATCGCTTCATTGCTGGCAATCTCGGCAAAGATTGGCTGTGGGATGGGTTCTCTGCCCGCGAGAATTGCCGCGGCGACAGAGCGTCCATCAATCGGTGGTGGTTCCTCTCCTGCTAGCTCAAGAAGGGTCGGCATTAGGTCAACGCCAGCCAAGGGTGTTTTCACCCGTGTGTTCGCAGGTAAGGTTCCGTCCCAAGAGAGTAGACACGGCACACGCACCGACGCCTCATACATGAGACACTTCTCCGTGAAACCGTGGTCGCCGAGCATCTCACCGTGATCGCTGATAAAGGCTACAATTGTATTCTGAGTGATGCCTTGTATCTCAAGGGCACGGAGTAGACGGTCAACCTGTGCGTCAATATGCGTGATTAGGGCGTAATAGTACGCGATTACCCGACGAAATTGATCATCGGTCACGGTTGGGGGGATGCGAAACTTTGCACGCGCTTGGAAAGCGGGCTTGCCCCTGAGGGTATCCCGAAACGAAGTGGGTAGCGGTATCTGGTCTTCTGGATAAAGTTCAAGCAGTTCAGGTGGGACCAAGACGCGCGGGTGCGGGTCCTTGACACTTACGAACAGGAAGAAGGGGGCATCGTGCGGCTGCCGGATAAATTCAAGGGATCGATCTATCGTCCAGGTGGTGCGCTGCTGTCGGGGGTCAGTGATTACCCCAAACTCCAGCGTGTTTCCGTACTGTGTCATCCCTTCGGCGTCTTTGAGGTAGAGATTGGGAACTCTCGCGCGATCAAAAGAATCAAAGAGCGGATCGGGGTAGTCTTTGCCGAGATAGCGATAGGCGCACCAGAAATCGTCGAATCCATGCTGGGGAAGGTGATCGTTCCCAAGATGCCACGGTCCGACCATGCCGCAGCGATATCCGGCGGATTTGAGGACATCGCCGATGGTCACGCGGTCAGGGGGCAGGTAGCTACCCCATTTGCCAATTGAGCCGGGACCGTAATTTTTCAGTTGCAGATGGGCGTGGGGGTAGAGTCCCGTCAGCCAACTGGCGCGGGCGGGTGAACAGACTGGGGAGGCACAGTAGGCATTTTCAAAGCAGATCCCGCTTTGAGCCAAGTGATCTAGATGCGGCGTCTGGACAATTGAACTCCCTGCGAAGCCAGCGGCATCCCAGCGCATCTGATCGCACATTATCAGGATAATATTGGGACGCGATTGGGACATGATATTCCTCAAAGTAATAGGTGCCGTCACCCCCCTCTAATCCCGAATACCCACACGGTACTCTTCCCCTACTTGCGGGGGGACAAAGGCACCCCCCTTAATCCCCCCGCAAGCAGGGGGAGACAGACTCGATGAGCCAGGAATTGACGGGCACCCCACCGGGTTGCGTCCCTCCTTGCGGGGGGGGCCTTAACGGGGAAGGGGGAACGGCATACGGAGGATGTCTACTACTATAATTATAGCAGAAAGCAGGAGTCATAACCATCAATTTATAGAGGCTAAAATGGCACCACACGATAATGACAGTATCCACATCGGCACAGACCGTCAATTATTTGTGGACGATTTCTGGATCACTGAGGCGAAAGATGTCACGCGGCGGTTGCATGAGCCGGGGCGTCGTGAGATTGTAATTGCCCCTGAACAACCGTGGGAACGGGGCGGTGTTTCTTACATGGTGACCTTCCGTGACGGCGATCGCTTCCGCGCGTGGTATCGCTGCGATCAGGAGATGCCAATCCGGGGTGAGCGTCAGCCGCTCATCGCCTACGCTGAAAGCACGGACGGAATTCACTGGGAGAAGCCACGACTCGGATTGATTGAATTTCAAGGCTCAAAGGATAATAACCTTGTTTGGACGGGACCGGGCAACAATATGTCACCGTTTCTCGATTTGAACCCCGACGTGTCGGACGAAGAACGGTACAAAGCCATCGTGCGTACCAGCGATATACTCGCGTTGGTCTCGCCGGACGGGCTCCGTTGGCAACTGATGCAGGACTCACCAATCCTGACCGATCGACCCTTTGATTCGCACAATATCGCCTTTTGGGACACGGAACGGGAGGAATATGTTGCCTACACGCGGGGGGTGGCAGGTAGGGGCAACTTTAAAAATGGAGTGCGCTGGATTCGTCGCACAACGTCTAAAGACTTTCGCCGTTGGACACCGCTCGAACCGATTGACGCCGGCGAGACTCCCTTTGAACATCTCTACACTAACGCCTGTGTATCCTACGAGCGAGCGCCGGGGATGTACCTGATGTTTCCTGCGCGCTTTGTGCCAGAACGCGAGCCGATCCCGAATTGGGAATACGGTCCAGGCGTAAATGACATTGTGCTTATGTCCAGCCGCGATGGGCTCCACTTCGATCGCAGCTTCATGGAGGCTTTTATCCGTCCCGGCCTCGATGGGGGCAACTGGCATGAGCGTGGGATTTACATGGAGCGGGGTATCCTACAAACCTCGCCTGAAGAACTCTCGCTCTACAGTATGGCAAACTGGCGGCTGCCGACCGTTCATATTCGTCGATTCTCGATCCGAACCGACGGGTTCGTGTCGGTCCGCGCAGGCTACGCCGGCGGTGAGTTCACGACCCGCCCGTTGGTTTTCACAGGCGAGGCACTAAGATTGAACTTTTCGACCTCGGCGGTGGGATTTGTTCGGGTTGAGATTCAAGATACGGAAGGGCATCCGCAGCCGGGCTTCACACTGGATGATTGCCCCGAGATATTCGGTGACGAGATTGACGGTGTGGTGAAGTGGGAGGGAGGGGCAGATGCGCGCTCGCTGGCAGGTCAGCCGGTGCGGTTACGTTTCGCCCTCAAGGACGTGGATCTATTTGCGTTTCGGTTTCAGGAGCGTTAATCATTGCTGTTATAACCTCAGCAGGTCAAACATACAGTTGTTGTCTCTTAAATTTATTTTCTGAATATATTTTAAATAATTGAGGGGTGCTCATAAATAGGTTTTGACATGTATACTTCTCAACACCCCTCCATGCGTAGGGGTGGAGCTCCCAACCCGTTGGGCTTGGAAACCAAGCCCCTAGATTGACCCGGGCACCCTCGCTCGAATTCCGCTATCATGTGTCTCGAATTATGCACACCCCTCAAACATTTGGAGGTCCGACCATGCGTTTCATTTTATCGACCGTCGGGACGAGCAGCCTGAACAACCAAATCCGTGAGGATGATCCCAGTGAATGGAGGGAACTGCTGCGCGATTCAGCAAACCGCAAAAGGGATGAATTGGATTCGGAGGCGGAAGCGGTGATTGATACACTTGCTGATCGGGCACTCGATAAACTCCTGCAAGATGACCCGCAACCCAACCGTCGAATCAGTGCCGAACTGAACGGCATCTATGGCATATACAATGGTAGACTGCCGCAAAACAGTCTCGATCAACACTATCTCATCTGCACCGATACCGCACAGGGACAAAGAACGGGCGAACTGATTAAGGACTTTCTTAAGGCGCAGGGGTTTAGCGTAGGCATCTACACCCCTGAAGGGCTTTCGACACAAGATACTGCTGCTTTCACCGCAGGGACAAAGGCACTCATTCGGTGGCTGGAGGAGAACGTACCGTGGCGACGGAACAGTGGCTATCGTGTGATTTTCAACCTTGTCGGCGGATTCAAAAGCCTGCAAGGCTACATGCATACTTTCGGCGCGTTCTACGCCGATGAGGTAATCTACATCTTTGAGGCGGAAGCTGCGGGCTTAATCACGATTCCGCGCCTGCCAATTCAGATTGATACCACTGTAATTCAGGAATATCGGACGGAATTTGCGTTGATGGCTGCTGGAAAATTGTATCCGCGTCGAGAGCTTGACGGCATCCCAGAGACGCTGCTTGAATTTCTGGAGGAAGGCGATGACGAAACGGATACAGGACTATCGGCGTGGGGAACCTTGATTTGGAACCGAGCCAAAGTGGATTTGTTGGGAGAAGAGCTATTGCTGTTCCCACGATTGGAGTACGCGGTAAGTTTCCGTAGTGACTTCAACCGTGAGAAAGCCCCCAAGGCACGTCTCAAACTGCAAGAAACTTTAGCAAAGGTTGCATATATCCTTGAAAAAGATGGGGGGCATACTAGCGGTCTTACAGGAGGTGCCCTGAATTATGAAAAGCTTCAGGGGGCAGAAGGAAAAGCTGGTATCCACACGTTCCGTATTACCCAAGCTAGCCGTGTCAGTTGCACGGTTGCTGAAGAAGGTGGATTAATCCTGCGGCATTATGGGGGTCATGACTACGTGTACAAAAATCCGTAGTATTGAGGAAACTATCTAAAACTATCCTATAGCGTACAATAAAAAGAGCCGATGGAACTCTCCCGTTCCATCGGCTCTTTTTGTTTTAATTCCACACTGGTTCGATTAAAAGCAGTCTATGATATTCCAATCATGTTCCTCCCACACCCGTTTCAATTCCACACTGGTTCGATTAGAAGAGTGAACGAGGACGACATCCTGATCGACGACTTCGGGTTTCAATTCCACACTGGTTCGATTAGAAGACCACGCTATCTCGTCCCTTTTTTTTGTACAGTAAAGTTTCAATTCCACACTGGTTCGATTAAAAGTACGACTCACCAACGATGAGATGTATAAACAAGCAAGTTTCAATTCCACACTGGTTCGATTAAAAGCACTGGTGGGTCCCGTTGCTTACGGACATCTAAGTTTGTTTCAATTCCACACTGGTTCGATTAAAAGTTTACTTGCCAAGCGTGAAGAGATCAAGATAGCTGGGTTTCAATTCCACACTGGTTCGATTAAAAGTCGGTCAAGATACCTTCGGTTTTCTACGATTTCCCTGTTTCAATTCCACACTGGTTCGATTAAAAGGGCAGAATATGAAGCGGATAGGTTGGAGGAGTTGCAGTTTCAATTCCACACTGGTTCGATTAAAAGTGGGAGTCGCACTCTCATGAAGAGCAGGAGCTCGCCCGTTTCAATTCCACACTGGTTCGATTAAAAGCTCATCGATGAATTGAATAAGTCAAGCAAGAAGTGTGTTTCAATTCCACACTGGTTCGATTAAAAGCGGGCAGTATCATCGCACTCACGAATCGCTCGCCATGTTTCAATTCCACACTGGTTCGATTAAAAGGAGGCAACAAATCGATCGCTTTCAGATTGCAGCGATGGTTTCAATTCCACACTGGTTCGATTAAAAGTAAGTCAGGTCTTGCTGAAAGATTCTAACCGAACAGGTTTCAATTCCACACTGGTTCGATTAAAAGTACCAACGATAACCAACCTTCACATCACACTCCACCCGTTTCAATTCCACACTGGTTCGATTAAAAGCAAGGGTAATAAATCCCTTACAACCTGGAGTGAAGGTGTTTCAATTCCACACTGGTTCGATTAAAAGTCAAAGCTTCCGTCGCCTTTTCGGTTTACGCTTGATTGTTTCAATTCCACACTGGTTCGATTAAAAGTTCCTTCCCGTCTCTAAACGCGGTGCACCGTTCAATGTTTCAATTCCACACTGGTTCGATTAAAAGACACACAGGTCTATGATGGAGACACAATAATGAACAGTTTCAATTCCACACTGGTTCGATTAAAAGGAACCAGTGGCCGAATCTTCTACCAAGGCATGCACCGTTTCAATTCCACACTGGTTCGATTAAAAGTGCCACGGCTGCGGACGGTCGATTGACCCGCATCCGGTTTCAATTCCACCCTGGTTCGATTAAAAGCCGATGTTGAGTTTCCATATTGCAGTTCTGGACACTAGTTTCAATTCCACACTGGTTCGATTAAAAGTCTGACACGAAAACCATCAACTTCCTAGATGAAACAGTTTCAATTCCACACTGGTTCGATTAAAAGGGTTTAGGCGGTCGAGCGGGGCGGTAAGGAAGAAACGTTTCAATTCCACACTGGTTCGATTAAAAGACTGTTGAGAACCAGCAAATGACCGTTGAGTTTATCGTTTCAATTCCACACTGGTTCGATTAAAAGGTATCTTCTACGCGGCAATTGGTGGATAATCTCTCGTTTCAATTCCACACTGGTTCGATTAAAAGATAGGAGAATATATGTCTTACAAGGATTTAATACAGTTTCAATTCCACACTGGTTCGATTAAAAGTAGAAGATACAGGCTACATTCCAAGAGGAGATAACAAGTTTCAATTCCACACTGGTTCGATTAAAAGAAAATTTGAAGACGCGGTAATGAAGTTTTATACGATGTGTTTCAATTCCACACTGGTTCGATTAAAAGTTATTGTTGTATTGCGTGCAAAACTCTTCCATACTAGTTTCAATTCCACACTGGTTCGATTAAAAGTGTTGGGAAGCTAGGGAAAAGTGGTAACAAAAAGTCGTTTCAATTCCACACTGGTTCGATTAAAAGATGAATCTTGCCCACCCCGTTCTCAAGTCAACAAGTTTGTTTCAATTCCACACTGGTTCGATTAAAAGCGCAGCGATCAAGCCAACCCGTCTCTTGCCTACCGTGTTTCAATTCCACACTGGTTCGATTAAAAGCTGACTACGAGGATTACCTCTGGACATACAACCTCCGTTTCAATTCCACACTGGTTCGATTAAAAGTAGACTGCCGTCCCTTTCATGCTGACACCTCCTTTGGTTTCAATTCCACACTGGTTCGATTAAAAGTCATTCCAGGTGGTCGGACTGATACCGCCCTCGCCCGTTTCAATTCCACACTGGTTCGATTAAAAGAGCTACCAAGATCGGTGCGACGCTGCAAGTTAGGTAGTTTCAATTCCACACTGGTTCGATTAAAAGTAGTATTAGGCTTGCCAGAATCAACACCCCTGAAATGTTTCAATTCCACACTGGTTCGATTAAAAGTGAGGAACGGGCGTTATTTCACGCTCGGCGGCATCTAGTTTCAATTCCACACTGGTTCGATTAAAAGTAGCGACGTCGTCGTCGACAAGATTATCCGTTTGATTGTTTCAATTCCACACTGGTTCGATTAAAAGCGGCTAGCGGGTATGATCAAAGAGTTTCAATCAGAGTTTCAATTCCACACTGGTTCGATTAAAAGTAGAAGGAGACTAGACATGAGTATCATATTCTACCTGTTTCAATTCCACACTGGTTCGATTAGAAGTGCAGGCATACGAGACGTGCCCTTTTCGTGATACTTGGTTTCAATTCCACACTGGTTCGATTAGAAGGCACTTTTAAACTGGCAACTCGAAGAGTCTGGATTCAGTTTCAATTCCACACTGGTTCGATTAGAAGTCAGGGCCTTTTTCAAAGCCCTGACGCCCTTTTTTGTTTCAATTCCACACTGGTTCGATTAGAAGCAACGAGGAACGGCGTAAACTCGGATTAACGCCGTGTTTCAATTCCACACTGGTTCGATTAGAAGAGTACTCGACTCGGATAGCGAGTCATCAAGATACCGTGTTTCAATTCCACACTGGTTCGATTAGAAGGATTCAGGAACAAGGAGCTCCCTGTCCTCGTGAATGTGTTTCAATTCCACACTGGTTCGATTAGAAGCAGACCTTCAGGTCACCCGAAGGGGCGATCATTGAAGGTTTCAATTCCACACTGGTTCGATTAGAAGCATAATGAAAAACCACTGTGCAATCCGTTCAATTCTGGTTTCAATTCCACACTGGTTCGATTAGAAGTCAATAACACAACATATACATGCCATATCGATATTGGTTTCAATTCCACACTGGTTCGATTAGAAGTTGAAGTATGGACTTTGATGAGCTCCCCACCAATCTGTTTCAATTCCACACTGGTTCGATTAGAAGGGGGCTTCCCTTCCGCTCGTCAGTTTCTTATCAATGTTTCAATTCCACACTGGTTCGATTAGAAGGAGATGTAGGAAAAAGGATTGTATCAGAATATACCAGTTTCAATTCCACACTGGTTCGATTAGAAGCCGTTGGATCGTGGCCTATCACTGTTGGTGGTGCCGGTTTCAATTCCACACTGGTTCGATTAGAAGCACGGCCGGGTTGTCCGAAAAAGGTCGTTTGGTCTTGTTTCAATTCCACACTGGTTCGATTAGAAGTGGGAATCTCAAGTTTACTTTCACGGGCACTACCGGGTTTCAATTCCACACTGGTTCGATTAGAAGTCCTTTACGACCTTGATTTATATTTCCTCTATTGCTAGTTTCAATTCCACACTGGTTCGATTAGAAGTGACTCGACTGAAACGGAAAGCACGATCGTTGGACTCGTTTCAATTCCACACTGGTTCGATTAGAAGGGTTATGTCTTTGAGGTCTTGGTTGAGTCTACTCATCGTTTCAATTCCACACTGGTTCGATTAGAAGTATCCTAAGAACAATAAGACCATGTCGTTAGGCTCCGTTTCAATTCCACACTGGTTCGATTAGAAGTCGATTGGATTCCGACTATAAGGAATGCCCCCCCTTGTTTCAATTCCACACTGGTTCGATTAGAAGCTGTGACTCACCCGTTTTTAGTTTCCCAAGATGATACGTTTCAATTCCACACTGGTTCGATTAGAAGCAAAGCACCGTCACAGGGCCAGGATAGCTTAATTCAGTTTCAATTCCACACTGGTTCGATTAGAAGTCTCGAAGCGTCGGTACGGTACTACTTTGAAATCTGTTTCAATTCCACACTGGTTCGATTAGAAGGTGTAATGAGAACGTTAGAAAAGAAAAATGTTCCAATGTTTCAATTCCACACTGGTTCGATTAGAAGCAGTCAGGTTCATGAACCGACGCTCATTGATACCGTGTTTCAATTCCACACTGGTTCGATTAGAAGCATGCGCCCCCATCGGAGCAGACGGCACGGTTGGGTTTCAATTCCACACTGGTTCGATTAGAAGTCAGAAGGTCCTTTATAGGGTTTATCGTAACTTCAAGTTTCAATTCCACACTGGTTCGATTAGAAGGCCTACACAATGCCTACTAAGGCAAGGAGAATTATCAGTTTCAATTCCACACTGGTTCGATTAGAAGACTGATGAGGAATATGCGGAGGGGCTTCGCAGTTTCGTTTCAATTCCACACTGGTTCGATTAGAAGAAAGGTATCAAGATGAATCACTCAACTGAAACTCTCGTTTCAATTCCACACTGGTTCGATTAGAAGTGAGCGACAACCGAAATGAAACCCTCAAGTTTGAGGGGTTTCAATTCCACACTGGTTCGATTAGAAGTGTTAAGAGTACTAAACTGGGCAATCCTAATCCTGTGTTTCAATTCCACACTGGTTCGATTAGAAGTCGGCCGCGCGTTGCACAATGCGGGTTTTGATTCAACGTTTCAATTCCACACTGGTTCGATTAGAAGCAAGATTCTCAAAGTGACTCAGGACGTCTTGAACGCGTTTCAATTCCACACTGGTTCGATTAGAAGTACGAGCGGCCGGTGTTATCTGAAATCGGGACGCCCGGGTTTCAATTCCACACTGGTTCGATTAGAAGAGGCACTAATGATTTACACAATAGGTCATTCTAACCACGTTTCAATTCCACACTGGTTCGATTAGAAGCGATTATACTTATCAATCTTGTATATGATGGGGACAGGTTTCAATTCCACACTGGTTCGATTAGAAGACCATATACAACATCGTAGCAGAGAATTTCAACCCAGTTTCAATTCCACACTGGTTCGATTAGAAGAAGGAACAAAAGTAACCTTAGCAGAGGCATATCCCAGGTTTCAATTCCACACTGGTTCGATTAGAAGTAATAAAAATTAATGAAGATAGGAATATCCTATGCTTGTTTCAATTCCACACTGGTTCGATTAGAAGTGTATATTGCCAAAGCAAAATGGACAGAAGGACCCTAGTTTCAATTCCACACTGGTTCGATTAGAAGCCGTCAACGGTGCGGGAGGTCATCAACCAGGCCTCCGTTTCAATTCCACACTGGTTCGATTAGAAGTAGGGCAGGTGGGTACTGCTGCGGCGTTCCGTCCGTGTTTCAATTCCACACTGGTTCGATTAGAAGGAGGACATTATGGCAACAATGATGGATCAGGGCTGTGTTTCAATTCCACACTGGTTCGATTAGAAGAGTGTGGTGGCAATAACCTATCTGACCTGATGTTAAGTTTCAATTCCACACTGGTTCGATTAGAAGGCCAAGCGGGTGTTGACGCCACGCCCGATCATCCCTTGTTTCAATTCCACACTGGTTCGATTAGAAGCGATGCACGCCGACGTCTAATCACACGCCTGAATCCAGTTTCAATTCCACACTGGTTCGATTAGAAGGGTACTAGGCATATCAGCGATCGACCCTCGCTGGTAAAGTTTCAATTCCACACTGGTTCGATTAAAAGGCAATGGGTGAGTATAAAGTAACTGGGACTCATATGTTTCAATTCCACACTGGTTCGATTAAAAGCACAACTTAAGGAGAACCAGCATGAACGCCAGTGAATGTTTCAATTCCACACTGGTTCGATTAAAAGACGGCTTTACCTTTATCGGGTAAAGCAAGCCGGCCGGGTTTCAATTCCACACTGGTTCGATTAAAAGTAACTGGGTTGTGTTAGACGCCGTCAGTAACTTCATGTTTCAATTCCACACTGGTTCGATTAAAAGCCGGCATCCCTTGTCGATCTCTGGTGGGCATTATACGTTTCAATTCCACACTGGTTCGATTAAAAGTGGAATGAAGTTGACCAATGTTGGGAAGTCCTGGACATGTTTCAATTCCACACTGGTTCGATTAAAAGACGGCTTTACCTTTATCGGGTAAAGCAAGCCGGCCGGGTTTCAATTCCACACTGGTTCGATTAAAAGCCATCCGCAGAGGCATCTGGATTTCAGTACCTGACACGTTTCAATTCCACACTGGTTCGATTAAAAGGCAGATTAGATGTGCTTGCCCTTCTTAAGGAAGTTGGTTTCAATTCCACACTGGTTCGATTAAAAGACTGTTGAGAACCAGCAAATGACCGTTGAGTTTATCGTTTCAATTCCACACTGGTTCGATTAAAAGCCATTTCCACCACGTTACCGGGATTTACCTAAATCAGTTTCAATTCCACACTGGTTCGATTAAAAGGTTTATCGGGTAAAGCATCCTAACCACTTGCGGGTTTGTTTCAATTCCACACTGGTTCGATTAAAAGGCGTGCCGATGATTTTCGGTTGAGTCAACCGAAAGAGTTTCAATTCCACACTGGTTCGATTAAAAGTCAACGCGAAAGAACGGAAACGCGAGGCGGAGATATTGTTTCAATTCCACACTGGTTCGATTAAAAGCAGGTATTGACATTGGCGATCACGATGACGCGTCTAGTTTCAATTCCACACTGGTTCGATTAAAAGCCGCCTCGCGTTTCCGTTCTTTCGCGTTGATGCGATGTTTCAATTCCACACTGGTTCGATTAAAAGTCAAATCAGTCAGGCAAAACGTAGTGAGGCTGTGCTGTTTCAATTCCACACTGGTTCGATTAAAAGTCTGTTGCTTAGGTTGTAACATACCCGAACCAAAAGAGTTTCAATTCCACACTGGTTCGATTAAAAGGTGCGAGAAATCGAAGAAACCGTTATGAATGAACCAGTTTCAATTCCACACTGGTTCGATTAAAAGTGTTAAAAATGTTTCGGTTTCTGCATACTCGAGCGAGTTTCAATTCCACACTGGTTCGATTAAAAGAGGAGAAAGACCGCAAGCTTGAAGCCGCCAAACATAGTTTCAATTCCACACTGGTTCGATTAAAAGCACGACCGTCGCGACGGGCTGGGGATTGGTCAAACGTGTTTCAATTCCACACTGGTTCGATTAAAAGCTCCAACAGTACGCGTGGGACGACAGGGGCAAACTCGTTTCAATTCCACACTGGTTCGATTAAAAGACCGATTATAGACGCTATTACGACGCATGTGCGTTTGTTTCAATTCCACACTGGTTCGATTAAAAGATATGATGTCAGATACATGTTCTAACTTGTCTATGCGTTTCAATTCCACACTGGTTCGATTAAAAGCAACCCCTGGTGCAGTCGTTATTAGCGATTAACAACGGTTTCAATTCCACACTGGTTCGATTAAAAGAGACATGGTTAAGAGTACGATGACTGCGACGGTGCAAGTTTCAATTCCACACTGGTTCGATTAAAAGGACGGCTTTGAAGACGTGTTGGGAGATCAAGCCGATGTTTCAATTCCACACTGGTTCGATTAAAAGTATCCGAAAAATAACAAGACCATGTCTCTGGGCTCTGTTTCAATTCCACACTGGTTCGATTAAAAGTACATACAGCACGAACAAGAGCGACAAGGCAGACTCGTTTCAATTCCACACTGGTTCGATTAAAAGGGTTCAATAATTTAGGTTTTAACTAAAAGGAGATTTGTTTCAATTCCACACTGGTTCGATTAAAAGTACGATGCGTGTTGCATCGGTCTTGTGTCAAGCTGAGTTTCAATTCCACACTGGTTCGATTAAAAGAGAACTACAAAGAAGATGCTGACCAGCTGCATCCCGCGTTTCAATTCCACACTGGTTCGATTAAAAGCCAGCAGAAGCAAGCGGAGATCAAAGGGTTGCACGAGTTTCAATTCCACACTGGTTCGATTAAAAGTCGGTGGTTACACGGCCGGTGAATACCCCAGTTTCAGGTTTCAATTCCACACTGGTTCGATTAAAAGCGAGGCTAACAACCTCGTCTTAGAACCGAGTGGCCAGTTTCAATTCCACACTGGTTCGATTAAAAGCAGTGAACTGGACGCGTTGCAAAACAACGGGGAACAGTTTCAATTCCACACTGGTTCGATTAAAAGAAGGACTTGCCTGATCTCAAGGTATCTCACGGCAGTGTTTCAATTCCACACTGGTTCGATTAAAAGATGTTGGTAGAGATTCTGCACACGACAGAAACAAAGGTTTCAATTCCACACTGGTTCGATTAAAAGCAAGAAACCCCGTCGGTCGAAAATCAGCAGTGAGTAGTTTCAATTCCACACTGGTTCGATTAAAAGGCAAGGGTCCCTGAGTGGCAGCCGGGGACATACACCGGTTTCAATTCCACACTGGTTCGATTAAAAGCAATCAAAGGAGATTTTTGAATATGCAGTTTATCAATGTTTCAATTCCACACTGGTTCGATTAAAAGGGCAACGACTGGCGCGACTACCGGGCGTGCCAACACGTTTCAATTCCACACTGGTTCGATTAAAAGCAGGAGCCCTAGCGTCATGCGTGCGTATGCATGCAGGTTTCAATTCCACACTGGTTCGATTAAAAGCTATATTTTTCGTAAACATGGAGATTGTAATGAGATGTTTCAATTCCACACTGGTTCGATTAAAAGCATACTCAAGGCAGAAGCCAGCCGGCGCGGCATTAGTCGGTTTCAATTCCACACTGGTTCGATTAAAAGATGCAGAGCTACCAACCGCAACAAAGGAGATTGAAAAGTTTCAATTCCACACTGGTTCGATTAAAAGCAAGCTTACACTTTCGTTCCAGACCAGTAGCACCAAGTTTCAATTCCACACTGGTTCGATTAAAAGCAACAACTTAACTGAGGAGATTACGATGGCATTAGTGTTTCAATTCCACACTGGTTCGATTAAAAGAAGGGTTGCACGACGAGCTCGCGAAAGCCGCAAAGGTGTTTCAATTCCACACTGGTTCGATTAAAAGGGATTCGACCAGTGGGACACGCACGAAACCCGGAAGTGTTTCAATTCCACACTGGTTCGATTAAAAGATGTTAGTAGAGATTCTGCACACAAGTAAGAACCAGTTTCAATTCCACACTGGTTCGATTAAAAGCGCATACCCACCGGGGGAGAGGGCGTCGTTGAAACCAGTTTCAATTCCACACTGGTTCGATTAAAAGCGGTGATCGGCACTACGTATACAGCCGCGTGGTGGAAGTTTCAATTCCACACTGGTTCGATTAAAAGATGAAGTCGAAATCACGGTCATCAACAGTGAAGATAAGTTTCAATTCCACACTGGTTCGATTAAAAGTCCGACCCTTGGGTCAAAACCCACCACGCCAAGCTCACGTTTCAATTCCACACTGGTTCGATTAAAAGGTAGTCGCGCCAGTCATTGCCGCAGACAGAACAGACGTTTCAATTCCACACTGGTTCGATTAAAAGCCCCACCGCGAAACTGAATCTCAACGCAGACCCGTTGTTTCAATTCCACACTGGTTCGATTAAAAGTACGATGATTGTCGTGATCAAAGAAGCGGAGCCGCTGTTTCAATTCCACACTGGTTCGATTAAAAGTTTTGAAAGACGTTTTAGAACCGATTATGAATCACGAGTTTCAATTCCACACTGGTTCGATTAAAAGTCATACCATACGACCCCACCGCTGTACTCAAACCCGGTTTCAATTCCACACTGGTTCGATTAAAAGTAAGAGAATGCGTATTGAGTTGTATTTTAAGACCGAGTTTCAATTCCACACTGGTTCGATTAAAAGTATGGAGGCAAACGCTTTGGTCAACGTCTGACGGAAGTTTCAATTCCACACTGGTTCGATTAAAAGAGCTTTTCTAACAACTCGACGATTGCCCGTGCTAACGTTTCAATTCCACACTGGTTCGATTAAAAGTAAAAGCCTAACGTCATGGTCGGAAGGTTGTGACTTGTTTCAATTCCACACTGGTTCGATTAAAAGCAGATTGAGTTTGAAGATGGCGTCATCCATCAAAACGGGTTTCAATTCCACACTGGTTCGATTAAAAGCCAAAGTTTGAACACGCGGTTATGGTGTTCTATCATAGTTTCAATTCCACACTGGTTCGATTAAAAGGATCGCCGAGGAGACGGATGACGATGGCAAGATTATGTTTCAATTCCACACTGGTTCGATTAAAAGCTACCAAGATCGGTGCGACGCTGCAGCTGCGTTATGAGTTTCAATTCCACACTGGTTCGATTAAAAGGTTTTCACAAACAGCCCTTTGCCCGCGTTCTCATTCGTTTCAATTCCACACTGGTTCGATTAAAAGCGCAAGCATGACGCTATTACGCATGCACGCGTGAGAGGTTTCAATTCCACACTGGTTCGATTAAAAGTTGTTAGTAATGAACTGCGTGTTTACCGATTGCCTAGTTTCAATTCCACACTGGTTCGATTAAAAGACGCCAGAAGTCTTGCCTCGCTTCGAAGATGGCGTCAGTTTCAATTCCACACTGGTTCGATTAAAAGTCAGATGCGGGATGGCTACAAAAAAGGGTTGCCTTTGTGTTTCAATTCCACACTGGTTCGATTAAAAGTCGGATACCATAAGCAACCTTAGCATGGAAGAGTTTGTTTCAATTCCACACTGGTTCGATTAAAAGGATTGCTTTACGTTCAAGCGTATATCCACAAGAACAGTTTCAATTCCACACTGGTTCGATTAAAAGGCACCTCAATAGCGTCTGAGCTCAGGCGCATTTACAGGTTTCAATTCCACACTGGTTCGATTAAAAGTTCGACGGACTCCTCTGCAAGGAGTCGAATCTCATCGGTTTCAATTCCACACTGGTTCGATTAAAAGCGACGGCGATCCAGCGGAAGCGTCAAAGACTGACACGTTTCAATTCCACACTGGTTCGATTAAAAGCAAGTTAGGTATAATGCCAGTATAAGCAGCTGGGAAAGTTTCAATTCCACACTGGTTCGATTAAAAGTTTTTGGCGTGATCGGCTTCAAACCCGCATGCCTATGTTTCAATTCCACACTGGTTCGATTAAAAGTTTTTTGGCGTGATCGGCTTCAAACCCGCATGGCCATGTTTCAATTCCACACTGGTTCGATTAAAAGTCTTAAAGACGTTTTAGCGCCAATCATGACTCTGGAGTTTCAATTCCACACTGGTTCGATTAAAAGTCACTCGTTCTAGCGTGTAAAGCAATGTTGTTAGCATGTTTCAATTCCACACTGGTTCGATTAAAAGCCCGCCTATATGGGCATCCGTCAAATCTGCGTTCGTGTTTCAATTCCACACTGGTTCGATTAAAAGCGTAATCCTGTCCAGTTTGAAAAGGCCCGCTGCGATGTTTCAATTCCACACTGGTTCGATTAAAAGAATCGCTGAAAACCCTAGTTCTTTTTCCTAGACTCGCGTTTCAATTCCACACTGGTTCGATTAAAAGAAAAACTATACACCTTGGCAAATCGTGCTTTTGGTCTGTTTCAATTCCACACTGGTTCGATTAAAAGGCTAGGCTTTCCTTTATCCCTAGCTTATTCAGCTCGGTTTCAATTCCACACTGGTTCGATTAAAAGTATGGATAACATTCAATAGGTCTTTAACCTGTAAAGGTTTCAATTCCACACTGGTTCGATTAAAAGTGATTAACATAGAAGTGAGTATCATGCACGAAGGGTGGTTTCAATTCCACACTGGTTCGATTAAAAGGCTATCTCACTATCACTATGGACACCATAGTGACTAGTTTCAATTCCACACTGGTTCGATTAAAAGCGAACTCACAGGCGCTTACAGGAGAATTGCGACGCAGTTTCAATTCCACACTGGTTCGATTAAAAGTGCGCTTTCGGTGTTTGTGATAGGTATCCTTTCTCTTGTTTCAATTCCACACTGGTTCGATTAAAAGCGGTTGGGATTGGCAAGAGTATACGTATTTACGTCGGTTTCAATTCCACACTGGTTCGATTAAAAGGAAACCCCGTGGGAAGTACGAATGACGGGGAATGAGTTTCAATTCCACACTGGTTCGATTAAAAGTGAGTCGCAGGGCAACGGCACGTGGGCGCCGCTGAGTCCGTTTCAATTCCACACTGGTTCGATTAAAAGGTTCATCCCGATTACGACATTTTCGGGTGAGGAGCAGTTTCAATTCCACACTGGTTCGATTAAAAGCAATTCTCCTGTAAGCGCCTGTGAGTTCGAGTATTTGTTTCAATTCCACACTGGTTCGATTAAAAGCCCAAACTTCGTCTCGCGGACATGGCAGGCTACCTGTGTTTCAATTCCACACTGGTTCGATTAAAAGCGCGAATCCGATATTCCGCACGTTTGAGAAGGGTTTGTTTCAATTCCACACTGGTTCGATTAAAAGAAGGTGCCGGCGCTGGAAAGCTCAAGATAGCGGACAGGTTTCAATTCCACACTGGTTCGATTAAAAGCTGAGAACGAACTGGAAGCGGCAAAAAAAGACCAGTTTCAATTCCACACTGGTTCGATTAAAAGAGAGGTGTTAGCTGATTTTTTAAGCCGTTATGAGTTGTTTCAATTCCACACTGGTTCGATTAAAAGGCGCATGAACTCTTCGAGCCCTGCGTACTGGAGAAAACGTTTCAATTCCACACTGGTTCGATTAAAAGAATGGAAACGCAGGATTTGTTCCCATGGGGGTTTGTGTTTCAATTCCACACTGGTTCGATTAAAAGGAGATTCAGTCTCTCAAATCCGAAGTCGAGGCGAACGTTTCAATTCCACACTGGTTCGATTAAAAGTGAAAACACCAAAGATGTAGAGTCAAAGTCGATCTTGTTTCAATTCCACACTGGTTCGATTAAAAGCGCTCGGCGTGCCGTTACGCCTCGCGATGCGGATTTAGTTTCAATTCCACACTGGTTCGATTAAAAGAAGGAAAAAGACCGCAAGCTTGAAGCCGCCAAACATAGTTTCAATTCCACACTGGTTCGATTAAAAGTTGACCTTTACGAAGCCCAGTGCTTCGTAATGAGCAGGGAACAAGAAGACTGGGACAACACCCAGTCCTAAGTTTCAATTCCACACTGGTTCGATTAAAAGGCCAGTCTCGATCCGAACAACAACTATTTCCAGTGTTTCAATTCCACACTGGTTCGATTAAAAGTCATCGATCTGCCCCGATTGTTTTTGAGTAGCGGGTGTTTCAATTCCACACTGGTTCGATTAAAAGACGACAAGCGGCCTCAGGATGCGGTTTTGGATTGCATGTTTCAATTCCACACTGGTTCGATTAAAAGTGGGCAACGAGTTCATCGCCAAAAAGTCGGGGACAGGTTTCAATTCCACACTGGTTCGATTAAAAGTGTGTCTTGGAAAAAGAAATTGGAAGCACGGCGGGTAAGTTTCAATTCCACACTGGTTCGATTAAAAGCTGGCCCGGTCAAGATTATACCGTCGGCGAGGGCAAGTTTCAATTCCACACTGGTTCGATTAAAAGGGCTGCGTGTCCGCTGCAATCTCTTGCGTCGCAATCGTTTCAATTCCACACTGGTTCGATTAAAAGTGTCTTCCTATTCTAGGCATCATGGCCTTAATATGGGTTTCAATTCCACACTGGTTCGATTAAAAGTCGGACACATTCGTACCATCTCTGAGATGAACCTCACGTTTCAATTCCACACTGGTTCGATTAAAAGTGGCCCAACCGTTAACTCCGGGGTCCATAAGGGGACGTTTCAATTCCACACTGGTTCGATTAAAAGGCGGCGCAGAGTGCGTATTCTGCGTATCTGATCCTGTTTCAATTCCACACTGGTTCGATTAAAAGCGACGCGGTATGATGGAAGAGACGTATCGCGAAAATGTTTCAATTCCACACTGGTTCGATTAAAAGCGGGGATGCGGCGGGCAGTTTTGATGATACAGCGATGTTTCAATTCCACACTGGTTCGATTAAAAGTTACTTCAAGACAACTGATCTGCAATTCGACGAATGCGTTTCAATTCCACACTGGTTCGATTAAAAGGGTGATCGGCACTACGTATACAGCCGCGTGGTGGAAGTTTCAATTCCACACTGGTTCGATTAAAAGGCCTCGCGATGCGGATTTATGAAGATATGACCGGCTTGTTTCAATTCCACACTGGTTCGATTAAAAGGCGCCATCCCCAGATACACCCGATACCCCTGTTGCATGTTTCAATTCCACACTGGTTCGATTAAAAGGAGGACTGGGTAGTTCAAGACTGGACATTTGAAGGCGGTTTCAATTCCACACTGGTTCGATTAAAAGAGTGAGGAGGCGTTTCATGATTCGTTCGACGGTATCTGTTTCAATTCCACACTGGTTCGATTAAAAGCTCGCACTGATGATTTTCGGTTGAGTCAACCGAAAGAGTTTCAATTCCACACTGGTTCGATTAAAAGTGGTTTGCACAGGCATTGTAAATCTCCCTTTTAAACTTGTTTCAATTCCACACTGGTTCGATTAAAAGGTTGACCCCCCTGCCCTTCCTCCAATCGGTTCGGCGGTTTCAATTCCACACTGGTTCGATTAAAAGTGCCCAGGCGTTGGCGGAGCTTGACGGCTTGGATATGTTTCAATTCCACACTGGTTCGATTAAAAGCAAGGTTAAGGCAGGCTTAAAAGAAGTTCTAGTTTTGTTTCAATTCCACACTGGTTCGATTAAAAGTTGAGATTTCGAGTCCGTTAGTCGTTTTTGAATCCAGTTTCAATTCCACACTGGTTCGATTAAAAGAATATGCAAACGCTTCTGAGAACCGACCCTTTTCCGTGTTTCAATTCCACACTGGTTCGATTAAAAGCCGAACTTGAGCAAGCCGCTTAGCTATAGCTTTCAGATGTTTCAATTCCACACTGGTTCGATTAAAAGCTGGCCCGGTCAAGATTATACCGTCGGCGAGGGGACGTTTCAATTCCACACTGGTTCGATTAAAAGGCTTAGAACAGGAGCCAAGCCAAGCCGGTGACGTAAGTTTCAATTCCACACTGGTTCGATTAAAAGAAGGGTTGCCCCTGTCGGTGAATCACGACCGTCGCGAGTTTCAATTCCACACTGGTTCGATTAAAAGTAAAGGCGTCTATAAGGCGTCTTGGCATGTTTACTATGTTTCAATTCCACACTGGTTCGATTAAAAGTGCCAATCATGCTTGCACCTCCTTCGCAACTTCCTTCGTTTCAATTCCACACTGGTTCGATTAAAAGCGGCAGGTGAAGTGGTTAAACTCAACGTCCTGCCAACGTTTCAATTCCACACTGGTTCGATTAAAAGATTGAAACGATGGACGATCTGCTTGCCAAACGCGCGTTTCAATTCCACACTGGTTCGATTAAAAGGAGAGACTTACCTCGGCGAGGTAGACGAGCATAGTATGTTTCAATTCCACACTGGTTCGATTAAAAGCCCGAAAAACCAACAGAAATATTATACAAAACCTACGCCATTTCTGCAAGGAGAAAACTGCGCCTACCTTCAAAAGTCGTCAACCTCCGGTTGTGCAAAATTAATGGAAGGTTGACGACATCGCGTGGTTACGTTTCAAATTGAGATAATATGGACAAAAAGCTTGTCTTATGAATTAAAAAATTGCTTCAGAAATTGAGGTTGACGACTTACCAATCACGTGAAAACGCTTTAACCCCTTGTCGTGTCTTGTCATAAGAGGTTTGTCACCGGATTTTTTTCGATGCCCATGACCTGTTTGTCCATCCATTTCTCATGGCGCATCTGGTACATGAGCACGGAATCTTCACTTTCGTCAATGATAGTCAAAAGCCCTGATTTCACTCGCGCGAGTTGAGCCTTTGTCAATTCGCCTTCAAAGACGGAATTTTGTACCCAATTGAGATGTTGACGTAGGTATTTGCAGACTTTCGCAACCCGTTTCACGTCGATGTCGTAAACAATAATGACATACATTATAATTTCCTCCTGTTTTACCACCACATCTAACGGGCGGGGAGACACGGATTTCGGGTCGAGCTAGTAAGCCCAACTTACGGTTTCATTACCGTGGCCAATGGGTGGGGGAACCGTGCCCCTACGAAAGGATTACAGCTTTCCTATATTTTACCACCAGGCCCGAAATGCCTGATAGGTTTCCATATCTGTCAGATGCTTAATCAATTTGTAGCATTCAAGGCGGATCAGGCGTTGGTAAGACACTTTTCGCCTCAGTTTTCGATGGTCAATTGTCTGCTTGAGCTGCTCATCGAAGGCTTGGAGAAACAGTCGTCTCCCATTTTCGTTCAGATAGCAGCCCTCCATCTCGGTTTCAAAGTGCTTCGCCTCTTTGAGTTGACCTCGATTGAACAACCGGAAAAGCACTCGATCAACGATGATTGGTTTGAAGATTTCTGCTAGATCGAGGCTCAGAGAGAATCGACGTTCTCCCGGCTGATGGAGGAAGCTGATTGTCGGATTCAGTTGGGTTCGATAGATTTCGGTCAAACAGGCGGTATACATCAGCGAATTTCCAAACGAAATCGCGGCGTTGATGGGATTATCGGGTGGTTGGCGGACGCGTTTCTCAAACGGGGTTTGCAGGTTGATGATGGCGTTAAAGGCACGATAGTAGGTCTCGCGGACATTTCCCTCATACCCCATCAGTTCGTCGACGCGCTGCGCGTGTGGAATCTCAATCTCTATCGCCTCAATGATGCTAAGTTGCTCGGAGCAATCGCTGTCCCGATTCGCCCGGTAACGCAGGTTTCGCAGGATATTCGCCACCGCCGCCGAAACAAATTCGCGGGCAATCGGCAGCCGTTTCGACTTTCGTTCATAGTGCTGCACCTGCTTGACGGTCAGGAACCCAGAGTTTAGGTATTCTCGCGGATAGTAGGTGCCGGAATAGTAGCCGTAGTAGTTGAAGACATGAATGGGCACCTGTTTCTGTGCCATGAAGTTGAGGAGCCGCGTGTTCAGGTCCAGTTCACCATAGAGATAGAATGCGTCCACATCCTCGATCGGAATCGGTACACGCGAACCGTCCTCTTTTTCAAGATAGATGGTGTTATCCTTTCGGCGCAATCTACCGGACTGGCTGATGTAGTAGTTACGAGACATGGTTGTTTTCCTTCTTTATTTGTTTTTATTGAGGTTATCCACTTTGTAGGCGCGCGTTCATTGCGCCTCTTAAGGGAGGGCGGTACCGTCAAGAACCCCCACGCGCAATGAATTGCGCTACTACGAACTAAGTATCGTATTAACTCCAACATAATTCCATGTAGCTACACGACTTACAGATTTTCATAAATGCCACATCCGGAGGCGTTGGCAGGTTGGAAATTTTTTTGACCTCTTGGATTGCTTCCTCGACTTCATACTCTTTCTCTGGGGTCAATTCGACCTCAACGGTTCGTCGTTGGCGCGGGTAGTTGATAACGCCTTTGCGGTTGGATACCCCCTTCTGTTTGAGTAGATAGAGATAGTAGAGAATTTGCATTTCGTGCGCCTTCTCCATCGCTGGCCCCGACTTGATATCGTGGAGGATGCCGTCTTTGTCAACAAAGTCGATGCGGATGAGATCATCGATCGAGCGTTCCTTCCGCTTTTCACGCCCGTAGCTCTCCTCGTGTAGGAGTTTACCCATAGAAACGAGGTCCGAGGTGTGTTCCATTTCAATATGGTTCTGAAAGAACCAGAGCTCTCGGGGGCAGACGTAGAGGTAGTTGATCATTGTGCCAGTAACACGGATTGTAGTAAGATCTTCAGTTTGCATAAATACGTCCTTTCGCTCAGCTGGCCTTGAATGTATTATATTTATTTTATGGTAGCTTGATTAGAGAGGTCTCACGTCTAATCACAACACATTCCCCGCTAACTCATCGAGTGCCAATCCACGTTCAGAATCGTAGCCAACCCGCACGAACCACTGTCCCTCCTGCTTGTATAATTGCCCTTCCTTGTAGAGTCGTGCGAATTGCTGCTCAGAAATTGAGGTGACGTAAGCCATTGCCTCGTAAAACTCCTTTGCCCTGATATGTCCCAGAAATTCGTCCTCATAATCCGAAGGTACAACTTCAACACTCTTGAAGGGTTCGGTAAACTCCTCGCGTCTTGAGGCATCTTCGATGAACGGTACGATATTTCGTGAATATTGACTGAAGATTGCTGTGGCATTATCGAATACCTCTTGTTCCTTTGTATCGTAGCTGTCGCCGTAAACTGTATCAATGAGATGCTGAATCTTTGATTCGTACAAGATATCAACGGCAGCAAAGGCATCAAGCGTCCGGTTCACCCGCTCGGTAGAATAGACGTATTTGTCGTTTTCTCCCCCTTCGCGGCAGATACATACATCACAGATACCTTTCTTTCGTGTACGGTTTACCCGTCCGAATCGCTGTATCAGTGCATCAATGGGTGCAGGTTCAGAAAATAACACATCAAAGTCAATGTCGAGTGAAACTTCGACAGCTTGTGTTCCAACAAGCAAGTCAGTCTCCTTCAACTCTTTTTCGATTCGCTCTCGATCTCGGAGGATAAAACGACTATGGACTAGTTGCGGATTGGTAGCACTTGGGCATAACTGCTCAAAAACCGTCTGTGCCTGCCCAATCGTGTTACAGACGACCAATATTCGTTGACCGGTTTCCAATCGTTTGACAATATCAGGAATTGTATCAAGAATTCCGCCATCAAACAGGTTGACGCGGTGGCGAGTGAATTGATCTCGTTTCTCAGAAGACATCTCAACCTCAGCAATTTCGCCAATAGCACTTACAAACATCTCTTTGAGGAATCTCGGCATCGTCGCAGTCATAATGCAGAATTGCGAGCCGTAATCTCGACGGAGTCTCTCAACCATTATCAAGATTAGCGCGGTTGTATGCGGGTCATAGGCGTGGATTTCGTCAAAGATGAACAAGCCACCCGCCATTTCTGCGAATTGCATCTCAAAACCGCGTATACCGAAAAAGGCTTTGAGCAGTTGAAACGGTGTTAGTATTTTGTAGGGTCTATAAATTTTCCGCGTCAGATTTTGGCTTTTCCGGGCTCTTGCAACCGCTTTTTTCGCTTCGTCAGGCGTGTATTCTTTATCTACCATTGATTGATAGAGGAAATAACTCGCTTTCCCGTGCAACACCCCAATGCGGTCTTCAGAGACGATATTAAGCAGGCGGTCGTACATCGCGTTGACGCTAGCGGTGTAAGGCAAAACATAAAACACGCGCCGTCCAAGGGATTCACTCTCATTTGCATCTGACCAGAGTATAGCCGCTTCCGTCTTCCCAGAACCTGTTGGTGCAGAGAGCATTAGATGTCCAGACGTTTTCGCGGAGGCCTCTTGAAACTCATCCCAGCCTCGAAACACCCGTCCTCTTTTCTCAATTTGGTTGCGAAGATGTCCCCCCAAATCATCAAGAGCGCGGTAAATCTTGATTTTTCCCGCCGATGCGAGATGGTCGCAGGCAATCATACAGCCGCGCAACAACATACCGTAACGACCATGCAACACCGTCAATTCACAATCCTCAAAATCGTTAAGATACGGCACAAGAAAATCCTGATCTCCGTTAATGAATCCATCCAGCGAAAGTAGAGGGGCAAAACGGCAATCCTCGCTCGGATACCAATGACTAACCTGTTCTTGAATCCGCATCAAGGCATCCCAATTCGGTACTAATTCTGCTCTCCGCGCTTTCCATGTTTCATAGCCCGGCTGTTGTGGTGGAAAGCAAGGATATTGGTCCCTCAGTGTCTGAATATCTTTGTGATGGGTTAGAATCGCCAAGCCGATAGCTTGTTTGATGTGGGGTGGTAGATCTAGCCCACCCACAAATCCCGCTGATAAAATTTCGTGACGGTAGCCCCACCGTTCGGCAGCCGATCGGAGTTGTGCCTGAAATCCGGTTGCCGCCTTGCCGAAATCGTGAAGAGCAACCGTGTAGAAAAGATGGTCAAAGAAATCCGGTTCACCAGAAATCTCCGCGAGAAACGGCATAGTTTTTTGCATACTGAAATAGACAGCAAGACAGTTTTCGGTATGTTCGGCCAGTGTCTCGGGGGGATCCCTTTTGGCAAGTAGTTCTGTCATAATTTATCTCGAATTTCCGTGCAGATACACACCCCAACCCATCTCCGTATCTTGTAACGCTGGACCGCTATATGGAATTTGCTCCGTTAGCATGTAAAACGGCCGGATGCCTTGCGGACGGCGGGGGCGATCCGGTGTGAAATGGGTTGGCAACGCCTGTATCTGCCCGTAAATCCGCTCATTCGGAAATGGGAGGAGTGTATTGCGATAAATGGTTTCGGATACCTCCTCCAACTCAATCTCTGCGGTTGACACAACCGTTGCTAATTCCGTCGAACGCCCCAACAGTAGTGGATAATGAGGCGATTCGATATGGGGTCTCAACCACAGCGCAGGCGTGTAGAGATAAAGCTCAGGTGAAACGAGGAATTCGCGTTTGCAGACATTCGGTTTCGCTCGGAACCGTGTCCGATCGAACTCGTACACTGTTTCCAAGTCTACGGCTTTACCTTGGCTTTGGAAGATAAATCCAATCGCCGCATCGTTAGGTGTTATCCAATCGCCTCGCGCAGCCGATAGTAAGCCGTAGAGGGTTGAAAGCGGGGGCACAGCAAGGGTGGGTTGGAATCCACTGATGAATAACGGGTTCCGAAACGACGCCACCCAACCGTTGATGTGAACACGAAGAACTTTCATCACTCTCCTCCGAAATGTTTTGAGAGTTCACCCGCTAATTGGGCGACGACCTGGTTGGGCGAATCGTATATGACCGACCCGTCTGCTGCCAATTGGCGCAAGGATTCGTCTAATTCATCCATAAACCCTTCACGGCGACCGATATAAATTGAATCAAGGAAACGACTCCCATAATCGAAAATAACCTGTCGCAGCGCCGCAATACTCAATTCACCTCGCCCGTCTCGCTCAACCATCACGTTCATGAAGGGATGATTGCCACCGTTGAGCACAGATAGAATAATCAACTTCGGTGTTACGTCAGTCAAGTGAGAGGTCAACTTCGCACCACCACTGAGAATTGGGAGTGCCTCAAGCGTTTGGCGGCAACGCCGCAGACGGATGTCCGGTGGTAAGACCCATGGCGATTTTTCGTTTGCCTGTTCTCCGCCAGCCAGTTGAATGGTTGGGATGTGCGTATCGGTGATGTTTTTGTATCCGGTTTTATTGACGTTCCAGAAAGCACCGACAGCATCAAGGTCGAGGGAAAAGATGCCCTTAAGGGTGCATGAGTAAAACTGATGCTCGTAGGGGACTGGATCACCTTCGTGTCGTGCCATCACACCAAAGTCGTCCGTGGGGCGTTGCGGCTCAATCGAAATCAGCGGTGAAGTTTTCAACGGTGAGAGTCGAGTCAACGTTTCTTTCTTTACTGCCCGCATGTAGCCAAAAACGTCATCGTCATCGTAGACGACCGGATCAGCAGCGGTGAAAGCAATTTTTTTCTCACGTTCGATTGGCGAAAGCTCCCAATTAGACTCTTCACCTAACGTCGTTCGCCACCAATTCCGCCACGCTTGCCCTGAAACATACGGATACGGCTGATTTCCTTTGCGTAGTGTTTTAACGACGACGATGTTCTCTGTTGCTTGCGATGCTTCAGTCCCCGCATTATTGAGTGCAGAGTGCGGTGCATCAATCAATACCAAACCTATAACATGTTTCGACATGATTAAATTTCCCCTATGGTTGATCAGTCAGTTGATCGATTTCGTCGTCTGCATCATCAACAAAACCGCTTGTAACTAACCAATCGTGAAGAGTTTCATAAATCCGAAAAACGAGTAGGTCCCGGGTTTCCCGCCAAAATGTTGTCTGATCCGGTGATGCTGGAAATAGACATGTAACGTAATCATCTAGCGAAAAAAGCGGTGCTTCTTCACCTTGTTGAATCCGGTCTCGGATTACAAAACGTAAAATGTTTCGGCATTCGCTATAGCTTCCGGCGGCCTCAAGTTGTCGGAGCCGTCGGTCACGTTCAGATTTACGAATGCTTTCGGCGATAAAGTCGCCAACCTGTTTTATGGCGTCAAGCCTCGATTCCTTCATATTCCTAACCTCCTTTAGGTAAAGGTAAAGCAATACCCAATTACTACGCGTTTTCCGAGCGGGTCTATTGATGAAAAATTGGAGGATGGATCGACCTTGCAACAGAAATTCGTAGACACGATTGGAATAGTTTTTGTAATCATCTTCCGATTCAATTTCGTCCCATTTGACTCGCTGATACCCACTTCGGACAATCCGTTGCCATGCCCTCCGAAATTGGTCTTGAGAAGCGTAGCGTAGGAAACGGAATACCGGTGCAGGCAGGTGGAAGATTTCGAGTTCTGGGCCTTGATTGTAGTTGGAGAAATAGAAGATTTGCATCGTGATATCTTCGGTTGTGCGACGTTCCTCATAGTCAATCAGCTGGCTCGTCATGTAGAATAGACCATTACGCGGGTTAATGTATCCCGGATTAAAACAGCCAGTGACTTCATTCCGCGCGGAACGGCTTTGGATATCGGAGACACAAATCTGTGTCCACTTCCTTTGAACCCGCCAAGCGTTTGAGTGCAACATGAGGAATTTACCGCCACTGGAAACCAAGGAAAGCGGGATAAACTGAATCGCCAGGGCACAAGCGGCACAATACCCTTGCCCATCGCTGAATAACGGAAAGAAATTCCGCAGGCTGCCCGAACCCGTTAAGGGTACATCAGTTTTTGTAAGTAATTTCTCCATTGTCACTCGACGTCCACAGCCAAGGCAATCACCCGCTTGACTCATTGGCGTGATTCTCTCACGCCAGTCCGACCATTTAGATACAAGTTTCGCGACGGTATCCCTATTTTCACGTGCAGCATAGGTCACAGGACTGTTTGGAAAAATTGAATAGAGATTCTTACTCCACGCAGATGTACAATAAATCGGCGCCCACTGATTTATCATTATTTGCAAATCTTCGGTTGTAATCTCCTCTGGCTGAGTACCTGGCCCCAGCCACCCACAGATCGCACTCACACCTGCATCAACAAACGGATTGCCCATCAGTTTTTCATAAATTACCATCTCCCTCCTCCTTCCGCGAAAACTGATCCAGAATTATATCACCCCACAAGTGTTAAGTCAACATAGTTTTCATATATTCTTTCTTGCAACCTCTACCATCCCAAATCCTATGCTATTTTTATCCCCGAAGCCGCATTCATAGCCGACGCGGATTAACTCCGGTGTACCGATGACGTGAAATGGAGCGACAACACCGCGAATTTTGGTCCCTTTGAAATCAACTAAGCGTGTTACACGTCCCTCCTGTTTGTCGATGTACGCCTGATCGAAGGTCATCGCAAACGATTTCTCTTGCGGCGGCTGTTGGTATACCGCTTCGTACTTCCGAATCAGGTTCTGTCGAACTAACTCGGAGAACTGAGGATCACCGGGGAGACAGTAGTAAGGTGTACTGTACCGCTCGCGCACAGTAGACATCGTAATCGGTGAGAGGCACCGAAAGGTCATCTGCGGTCCAAAACGGGGTTGACGCAACACCTCCACATCCCGCACCCGAAGCTTGTGCCCTCCAATCCGTAGGATTCCCGTCTCCATCAGCGCGGCGGCGAAGTTTTCCAAAAACGGTTGCTGAGATGAGGAGATGTACCATGTCAGTGGTGAACGGAAGTGGATCTGGTCGCCGCGAATCTCCCGCGGTTTTGCCATCAGTTGAGAGAAGGTAAACAGTTTGAAACGCCGCTTCTCAACTTTATAGCCCTCTTGGTGGAGGAAATGTCCGTATTCAGGGTCAGATTCTCTAAGAAATTGATAGATAACGCCCGTGAGAAAGTAGTTGTAGTTGATCGGCAGGTGGATACCTTCGCCGATGTCGCACGTAATTTTGATTCGCATAGGTTTATCTCTATGTAATGAAAATTGACTTTTCGGGAGGTACGATTTACACGAACGCGCAATGAATTGCGCTACTACGAACCTAATTAATCAACCTTGGTTCATGTAAAAAGAAAGTGCAAAACACAGGTGGGTTCATTACTGAACTAGTGAACTAAATCGGCTTCTGTCCCACGATTTCCTAACATGAGTCTCAACCTTTTAGGCTGGTGTGATTTGTACCCAGCCGAGTGGGGATTTCGGTCTCTGCCGATCATACACCACCCGCCGGGTCTTCGGAAACTCATCATCGTAGTAATCTTGCCCCGAGCGGCTTTTGCCCAGACGATAGTGCCGCCGCAACTTCATCATCAAATCATTATCGCCTTCGTCATTATTGTCTCCGGTCAATAGTTCGGTGACTGTTTTGGCGCGATACCCTGTTCCCCAACCGATCGGCAGGACAAATGCACCGTCCGGCAGATTTGTGATTTGGTTCGAGAGGGATTCATAGAAATTGGCAAGCTCAGGCAACTTGTAGTAATCGTAAAATTCCGCTTCTTCATTGGCGAGGTCTTTCGCCACATAGTTGCACGCATCGGCGAGTTCCTCGCAGATTACCTTCTCCTGCTGTGCACTGAAGCCGAGTTCATGTTTTTCACGCGGACGGAAGAGGGATTTGTCAATCTTGATTGAGAAGTCGAACATCTGATTGGCTCGAATTTGCTCGACAAAGATCTTGTACTCACGATTGCCCTCCCGTTTCTGGATAAGTTCGCCATCTTGATTGAGTGTGACAGTCCACGATACGCCCATTTCTAGGGCTTCGATCGGAATCGGCGCGGTGTCGCTGACCTGCACGACTCGCATCAGGTCGTGGTTCGGATCTTTTCCAAGCACACGCTCTTCAATCGACTGTCCTACCCAATTGCGATTCGGCTTTCGTCGTAGCTGTTCTTTCAAATAGTTGACTGAATACTTAAAAGCTTCTTGGGCTTCTGAATTGTTATCATCGATGAACTTCCACAGGAGCGCGGTGCGGATCGCACCTTTGATGCTGCTGCCGGGAATCATCGGGCGACCAAAGACATCCTTAATTGCTTCGCGGCTTTCAGTTGCCCGAGGATCTTCGGGGCACGGGAGGGTGTAAGACGCTGATGGCTGATTCGTTGGAAGATATCTACCCCATTGAAAATTGGGTTGTCCCATCGCAATGGTGAGGCTATTTAGCTCGGATTCAGGGACAGCCGCCAGGACCGCATCGATGTCAACTCGATGCCACCGTCCGTTGTTGTAGAAGCTGTCAATTTGGCTCAATGTTTCGCCCGTACCGATGTGGACCGGTGTGATGGTTTTTAGTTGGTATTTCATATTTTCCCCGATTGTATTGGTTCATTAGTTCATTGGTTGATTGAACTGATGCATCCTACACATTGTGCTCCTCCGGAGCATAGGCATCAGAGGCCTCGCGATTCTATAGACATACGCAAAGAGTAGCAAAACATCCATCAAAGCTCCACAAAATAGAACCGGTTCGCTAAGATTACGGAGGTCCCCCACTTGCGCTCCTCCGCGCCGTTTTCAGTTTCGATTTCACAGATTTTGCCTCCTATGTCCCCCCGCTTGCGGGGGGAAACAGGGGGGTTCTTCTCCCCGCTGCAGGGAGAACCGAGAAGGTCACGAGCTTGAACAATGGAGCGGAGGTTTCCGTTGCATCATTGGATTAGGGACTGTTTAACCTGATGAAGCCAAGCCATATGCCATAACGTTGTGGGGTTTGCGGCACGCAGATCGTGCTTACCACTTTTTTCAGTTTGTAGTAGCGCGTTCATTGCGCGTCACAACGGGTGATTAATCACCCTACTACATACATGAGGCGTGTTCATAAAATTATCTGAATCGTAGATCCACCATCCGCCGACAGAGTTGGGAGTTGAATAGCAGTTGCGTCTTAGTCAAGCCATATGCCATAACGTTGTGGGGTTTGCGGCACGCGAATCGTGCTTACCACTTTTTTCAGTTTGTAGTAGCGCAATTCATTGCGCGTCACAACAGGTGATTAATCACCCTACTACATACATGAGGCGTGTTCATAATAATTATCTGAATCGCAGATGCAGCACCCGCCGACGGGGTTGGGAATTTAATGGCAGTTGCGTCTTAGTCAAGCCATATGCCATAACGTTGTGGGGTTTACGGCACGCGAATCGTGCCTACGACTTTATGAGCCTCCCGCATTTATCAAAAATCCTTTAGGGGTGGAAGTACGTCAAATCTTTAGGGGCCATGCGTAGGCGTATCGCCAGACCGGATGGGGACACGGATCGGGTTTCAGGTCCACCAGACGACCTACTCGCCTACCATTCCCACTCAATACGGAGCCTTCCGCAAACATCCAGACCTGTTGACGACGTAGGTGGCTCCCCTCAGCAGAACCGATCCAACCGGAGCGCTCCTCCAACATATAACCGACATCGCCTTGGATGAGTCGGTTCAACTCATTGGCATCTCGGGGGCAGACCGGTGAGAGTGTAACAAACCGATCCATCTCTCGGTCTGATTCAATCTCGGCTGGTTTACTATGGAGGTCAAAGATACCGTATCCTGCACTCCGCTCACCACCGATGCCCGTATCACCGAGTACACGGAGGATTGTTTCGATTCGCGTTTGGGTCTCCTCTGCCTCAAATTTCGCATCGAACCACAACCCACATCCTTCGCTAAACTTAACATTTCCTAAGTACCAAATTTCCGATGCGGACGATTGACGGTCAACGGTTACACGAGGCCTCTTATCAGGTTTCCAAACGATGGGATTATCTTGAAATTGTGCCCGTTCATCGTCGTGAATCCAGAGTTGTCCGTCGTTGATGAAGTCATTGGATTCAAACGCAATCGAATCATCGTTGACAATTTGACGAAAACGTCTCTCGGAGAGGTAGCGAACCTTCTTGAGTTTTTTGCGATTATCGTCCGCATGAACCTTGAGATCGATTAGCGGCTTGGGGAAGAATCTGATATCGCCCGCAAAGGGAAAGGCAGAGGTCAACAGAAACGGTTCACCCGTTTTGTACTGAGCCAAAAATTCGGTGAGACATTCCTCCCCGTAAAAGGTCCGCCACGTCTGACAGATTGCTGAAAAGAGGGTGTCCGCTGGGATTGAGATCTTGGTTTCCTCCAACCCAACCCCGCGCCGACCGAGATGGAGGGACGAGCGAAAGTTAAGATGGTAGGTGACATGTTTTAACATGATCCCCTCCCTACGCCTGGATTGCGCTTAAAATCTGGCTACGGTAATTCGCCTTCCGCAATGCCGCAACACCATCCCCGTCGGCAAGGGTGGTAACAGGGGCCGACTGGGGGGCTTCGTAATGCTTTCGGGATTTGAAGGTCATCTCCAAATCACGGAAGGCAATTTTCCCTGAGCCGCGTGACCCGGAGCCACCGAGATAATCATCTTCGAGCAGTTCCATGCCCATCAACACCGCGTCAAAAAGTGCGATTTCACGGTCAACGCCTCCCTTGGAATCGGTGTCGAGAGTGTAGAGACTATAGATCATCTCCATCGGACCGAAGGTTGCCTCTGCGGGCACACGTTCGCTCTGGCGTGGCGTTGCCGCCGAAGTGATGCGGTCAATTGCAACCTCGGTTTTGACCTCTGTATACGGCATATCGGTGTCAATTTGGTCAAAACGCTCCCTCGCTTCAGGGGTCAGAAGCGCGTCGCGGACAATCAGACGCGTGGGCATCGTGTCGTCCATGTCGCGGTTTGGAGCGATACCGAATACTTGACAAACCGAACAGTCCTTGTAGTCAGCCAACCTATTGCACTCGTGGACGCGAACCTGTGGGCGACCCCGACGGATAGGTTTATTCAGGGGTCGGTCGAGGTGCCGGTCAAGCAGAGATCGCATCTTGCCGCGCAGCGATGAACCGGGGATGTACGGCTCACGCGTGAGCGGGTTTCGGATGACGGGGTTATCCACACCGCCGATGTCCAACTCACCCGCGCTTCCACCGATGTGTAGTCCTGTCGTCGCTTCAATTTCACCTGTGATAAAGATCTTCCCTTGTAGTTGAATGCTTGCCATTTCGCTCCTCCTTAATTTCCACCGTGGAATTTGTGATACGCTAAAATTGCCTCAAAGAAATCGACAAACCGATTGAATTTCTTTGAATCGCTTCCCACAAGATCAATTGCCTGTGTCAGAACATCCTTCAGCGTATTGACACCTCCGCCGTGTCGCTTTGCGGCGTATGCGAGCTTCGGCTTGAGCATCAAGAGCTTGTGTGTGTCAAGTTCGCCCTTCATCTGCATCTTCTTGACCGCACTGTAGATATTGCGAATCTGAGATGTTGTCAACCCCTTCGCGAGTTGCCGCCCACGCTGCTCTGCCTCTTTTACCAAAATTTCACCACCTTCAGTGATAACTCTGGCATCCAGTTTGTCTCTCGTAGAACCGCTATTGCGCCCCTGTTGAGAATTGCGATTACCTCTGTGATGTTGTCCCATCTTAATCCTCCCTTGTTTGTAAAGTTGTCCAACGTACGATGACGCGGAGAAATTTAAGGAGTTCACCTTCTTCACTGTGATTGCGAACCAACCCTCGACGCAGGTCGTCAATCAGGTCGGTATGACTTCTGTACATCTGCTTGGCACGACTCAGATGATAAATGAGCCGCCAAGCCCATTTGCTGTGGCTCTCTTTGTCGCTCTCGTAGAGATGGTAGATCTCGCTCAAGCGTGTAAGGAATCCGCTTGGCAACGGCTTTTCACTACTGACTGCGTCAAACAGTCGTTTATGCCACTCGTCGACCTGGTTGAACTCTTCCCAAGGCATCGGTTTTTGCAGGAAGCTAAGGGCGTCCTTCTCTTTCCGTAACTCTTTTGCGTTATCATCAAGCGCGTTGCCGGCGTCGCTCGCCAATTGGTAGAGCGGGTACTTTTTATGCTCGATCGCGATGCCCCCCGAAAGGGTGACATGCCCGCCGCCGACAAATTCACGAAATTCGTCCCGAATCTGTCGTGCGATTTGGGGGAGGGCACTCCACCCACCGACGAGAAAAAGGTCGTCGCCGCCTGCGTAGATTAACTCCAAAATTTCAGGCGTGCGACGGTGGTTGTAATCGCGGCAGAGTTTCGGGACGTAGCCTTCAAAGAAGAGCCGCACCGATTCGCTCAACGTGGACATCCGCGAAATTGTCGCACTCTCGCCAAGCCCGTCCTTGAACAACCTCCCGAGATTGTCTACATCCATCCGCAACACGCCGAGCCACTTTGTCCCTTCCGACGCGTCGGCGAGTTGGTCGAAGTCTGCCACCGCATCGCTATCCGGTCTGCGTGGGATGACCTGCGGCAGGAGGCGGAAATCGTAGCTCACGGGGAGGTTTCCCCATCGGAAGCTTTCGAGAATTTCGTCAGAAAGAAAATCGGTTGAATCGAGCCGATATACCGTTGCACAGGTTGTGTCACGGGGCGGAGGCGGCTTGTCTTCCGGTTTGTCGACGAGGTGAATCTCTAACCCAAAGCTGCTGATGACTTCACGCCAATCCGGTCTATCGGAAATCGGTTGCTCAGGAATCTCAAAGGCGACAAGATATTTGACATCCCGTAATTGCCTCCCAAGTTCCGGGAATCCGTAGTCCTCTGTTTCCCGTTCGTTGCGAGGTGTGAAAAAGAGGTCAAACATCTTCTCCGTCGCTAGCTCCCGCCACTTCGTCTGCTTCCGCCGGTTGACTTCCGCTGAAACTGAGTCCCATTTACTGGAAAATTTCTCGAAATTTTTCGCTGTTACAGGGACACCCGCCAGAAGAACCGAAAGTTCTTCCCGATGTGCCCCCCACAGTTTTTCGGCAATCTCGGAGTGGAGCGCGTCGATCTCCTCCGTAGCCTTTCTATGGGGCAAAAGCAGGTAGAAGTGCCCACCGGTTGCAAGTAGCAGATTCGTTATCGGTAGGTCAAATCGCCGCAAGATCCACTGTGCAATCGCCTCCGTCAACAGTTGAAGGTAGAACGACCGCCCGCGCAACTCCCGCGATGCGCCTTCCGACTCAATCCGGTAGAGGAAATTCTGGAGCCCTGAAATATCGCCTTTGAGCAAGGTGCATAAAGGTTGTTCAGGAAACCGGTTGAGGTAGCCATTCAAATCATCGGGGGCAATTTCCCGATGGACACACGCTGCGATTGCCGCCGTTGTGCGGAGGTGATCGTAGAGCGACACATCGGGAATAGTCTGCTCGGTTCCTCTCTCCCACTGGGGCGCAGAAGGCATACGGGCGGTGTATTTGTGCAGGAGCGCGACAAGCGTTTGATAGTCCACAGACTGATAGCCTCGTTCAGCCGCCAATCGCTGCAGCTCTCGACTGAACTCTCCCCAGAGCTCCTCGTACCGGCCCGGGTCAACAGAGCCTTCCTCTGTTGGAAAAATAGTCTCTCGGCGGATGTCTAATGGATTGAGATCATATCGCAATTCCGTTGTTGGTCGCGGTGTGTCAGGGACTTGTAAACGCGACATAATCGAGACCAACGCGGCGTCGGAAGGTTTCTCCTGCTCGCGCTGTTCGGTCTCGCGCTCCTTGGCGGAGAGCCGGTCTGCCAAGGTTACCTGTTTTTCAATCTCCTTTTTTTGCCTAGAATGGTGGTTTAGAATCGCATCGCCCAAATCATCGCCGCATGGGTGAAAGAAGCCTCTAAAGTCTGCTGTTACAAACTCCCAACCGTGCCTTTCATGAGGGCGAAAGGGAGGTGTTGCAATCGTCCGTTGCCGAAATTTCCCGATGTCGTGGAGCAGGGCGGCAAGCTGTAAGCGTTCAATGTCTTGGAGCATACGGTCACCTCTTGAGATTTGAGATTTTGGCATAAGTATATCTCTCGTTCTGAGCACTTTCAAGGATAACAATTCAATTTTTATCGTAGCAACTCAGTTTTTATCAAAAATCCTTTAGGGGTAACCCATTCCCCTCCGCTTGCGCTCTTCCCCCCGCCTGCGGGGGGACCGAGGGGGGCTTGGGAGGTAGAGTTCTTTGGGATACCCCCATAACCCCGAATACCCACACGGTTCTCTTCCCCCTGCTTGCGGGGGGACCGAGGGGGGTTCTTAGGGGTTGTGCATGATTCCTTAACATGCGCGTATCCTATGCGTGCTGTTGGAGGTAGAGGCGGTCTTTGGCAAGTGTCAACCCGTAATAGATATTGTCTGTACCCCAAGATTGAATTTGATAGTGAGCAGACTCAGTGTTAGCCAACCCCTCTCTAATTTTTCTATTGATATTGGATCGGGTTTGCGAAAAGCGGTTAGTCGGATCGCTGTCCCAACCTTTCAATTCCTCTAGGCGAAGGTCTCGTACGTGAATTTGAGGTATAGTACTCCTAAGCGCGTCCGTTAGAACCCCGTCCCGGATTTCAGAACGTGAAATAGAGTATCTGCCTTCACCTTTATGCTCTAGATGCTGCCGTGCAAAAAACAGGTAGAGCCCGAGTTCAAGGGGTGTGAGCTTGATGGTGATCTCTCCAATTTCTAAGCAACGGGAGCATGTATCAACAACGACAGGGAAAATCGCTTGCAACGCATTATACTCCCGTTGAGCAATTTCGATTAACTCCGTGTAGCTAGCGTCAGTGTGTCCCTTGAGAAAAGGGATTTTCTCCCTAAGTAGCAGCAGTGGGATTTCGGCAAGCTCAAGCCGAACCTGATTTGCGGGAATTGTACGTCCATCCCTCAAAACGACCTCGGCACCGTTTGGCGGTGGATAGAAAAACTCCTGATTTTCAAGTTCAGGATTCACGAGGACATGAGAAAGGGTATCGCCCGGTTTGCCGTAAAATTGCATCGCCAAGCCGAGATAAAGCCCCATGGTTTTGCGCCCCCCTGCGATAGAGGCGTGGAGACAGATATCGGTCGAAGTAGCTAACTTTCGCACGAAGCTAAAAATCTGGTCTGCGAGGGCTTCATTGTCGATCACACTTGAAATGTCTTTTAGTGGCTGCCCGTGCGCCCCCTTCAGGAGATGAACATTCGCTATATCGAGATGGATTGGTGGCAGGTTGTAGTCGTTGCAAAGGGCTTTAAGCTTCCCGTTATCTCCGAGAAGTGTATCCTCCACAGCTTGCTTGCTACGTAATGTGGTCAAGGCAAAAACTTCGGTGATTGGGACGGGCGGTGAAACGAGGCACCAGTAGTGGTAGAGGGTTTCCGTGATGACCTGCGGTGAAAGTCCGGCAACGCTGATGAGAACGTGCTTGGGAGTGGTTTGTCGATTGGGTGTTGTGTGCATTTTTTCTCCCTTGCCTCTTGACCGAAACCTACCGAATCACAGCGATTTTTGTGCCTTTTGTCTGTGATTCACCATCTGCATCGGTTGCGGTGATTCGGCAGATGTAGACGCCGGGCGTGACAAGATCAAAAAAGTTCCGTCTGCCTTCCCAAGTAAAGGCGTCATTTGCGCCCAATCGCCCGCCGTTGTCTCCCGCGAGAAATGCACTTTCAAGGATCTGCTCACCGACGGCGTCGTAAATGGAGATAACGACCTCTGCATCACGACTTAGCACATACGTCAACTTGGTAGCCCCTTGCTGATTGAGACGGAGCGGATTGGGGTAAGCGATGATATGTTCGATTGTTACGCGCGGGTTCGCCACCGTCAATTCGGTTTCGATCTGATTGTTGTTGAAATTGGACTCAAAGACACGCGCATCGTCGTTCACTAGGGCACGGAGGGTAAGGATGCCCCAAGTGGCTGGTGTGAAGCGATCGGTGACCGTTTTCGGTTGATTGACACTCAGGTCTACGCTTTGTTCGGGTAGGGTGTCGGCGGTTCCGTCGGGGTTGACAACGATAAACTGCACTGTGATGTTTTCAACGGGGCCGGGTCCTGCGTTTATCACATCCGCGGTGATTGTAATTTCATCCCCTTTAGTAGGAGAGGGATTGGAAACGCTGATTCCTTCGGATTCCCAAAAGAGGTCAGGATTAAGCGGATCGCCTGGCCCAACGATGGGGCGAGCGAGTTCGGCGAGGGTCGCCACGGCTAACTTGATAGCCAATTCCCCCAACAGTGGTATCGAGATTTTTGTCAGGTCATCCTCTTGGCTGTGGATATATTCAGTTGATTCGTCCGGCATATCGAGGGATGATTCCTCCGCTACCATCACCGCTGGGATACCGAGGTCCCAAAATGGGGAATGATCGCTGAAGATAAAACTGGGGTCGTTTTTCAGGCGCAGATCGATTGGCAGTTTGTATCGTTCTGCAGCGGTGCCGAAAGCGTTGACGAGCCATTGTGACTGCTCATCGCCAAGCACATGGATATCTAAGTTCCCGTCCGGGTCATGTCCTAGGAGATCGAAGTTCATGACGCCGGCGATGTCATCTCCGCGCTCCTGAACCAACTGTGCATAGTGTTTGCTTCCGAATAGAAACAGCTCTTCTCCCGAAAAAGCGACAAATCGAATGGTGAAGTCAAAGTCTTGTTGACTGAGAATGCGCGCCGTCTCCAGCATTTCGGCGATGCCTGACGCGTTGTCGGAAGCCCCCGGGGCTGCCATCCTTCTCCACCCCCCGTCCCAACCGGGGGTCTTGGAAGCGATGCTGTCATAATGCCCCACCATCAGGTAGATTCGATGTTTGTTGGGTCCCTTACCCGGTAGCGTGGCGACCACATTCCGCATGACGTATTCGCCAATTAACGCCCCAAGTGCGGATCGACGCCGGTGGTCAAAGGGGTCAAATTCGACTTCTAGACCGTAGCTGCGAAACTGTTGGGCGATGTACTCTGCGGAGTTATCGCAGGCGTGATCGGGTTTCGGATTGTCATCAAATTGAACAGCATCGCGGACTCGGAGGGCGTACCGGCTTCGGAAAAACTGCCCCGGCCGCTGGAGGTCCTCATTCTCAACGAGGGTAATAGTCTGCCAAAGCCATCGGAGGCCATCCGCCTGATTGAGCAGACCTTGAATCACTGATTGCTGCTGTGGCGAGGCCGGTATACTTGGTGCGAATGAGGGCGGCTGGAATTCGGGCAGAACAATATTGACGGGCAATTTCGCACGTTGATGTATAGGCAGGTCTAACAGGACAGATTCAAGATTGGTGTGCAACTTGAGCAGGGAAAATCCACCGAACTGGTGTAGAATTTCTCCATACACCTCAATTGCCGCTCGCTCTTCCGCTGAGGGGAGCCAAAGAACATAATAGTTAAAACCGTGCGTAACTGTATCTAAAATTTGTGGGTCTGGCAGCTCGGTCAACACATTCTGACTCGCCCCGATGGAGCCGGAATTCAACGGGACCTGAATGATAGCAAAATCGCGTGTGCGGTAGCGTAACTTGACCTTATGATGGGCTTGCAGAAACTGGAGGTGTCGATTAGAACTTTCGGAAATCTTGATAAGCAAATCTTCTTCGGCGAAGAGATTTGTTGGAATTAAGATTGAAAGAATAAGTAAAGAGATGAGTCCCTTAACCATTTGTAGTTTTTGATTAGATAGCGGTTGGAAAAACAGAGAGTCCCTGTATATGATTAAACGCTTTAGCATTGCCAATCGTGATTCAGACTACGCCAAGCCCGTAGGCAGCATAATTAACTCCGGAACATAAACCCGCGCTGGCAGTGAAGCAACCAATAGACACGCATCTGCAACATCCTGTGGTTGTAGGGATTTTGCCATCACTTCGGGTGGGGTTGGCACTGGACGTTGCAGGACGAGGGGTGTATCGGTCAAACCGGGGAAGAGCATTGAGGTGCGGATGCCGTTTTCTTTTTCTTCTTGGAACGTGCCGTGAGCGAGACCGACCATCCCGTGCTTGGTTGCTTGATAGGAGACGCCAGAGGTATCGGGACGCTGCACCGCTCCACTAGAGACATAGATAATCAAGCCATCCTTTTGATCGCGCATCGTTGGTAGGACCGCTTTCGTGCAGTAAAACGCTCCGGTCAGATTCGTCTGAATCATCATATCCCACGTTTCATTGGATAACACTTCAAGACTCCGTTCGGGAATGTTGGTGCCGGTGAGGTAGACGAGCACATCGATTCGTCCGAAGTGTTCTAACGTTGTTGCAATGAGCCTATCTACGGCTGTTACATTTTGAACATTGGTCGGGCAGGCGATCGCATTCTCGCCAATCTCTTCCGCCAACGCTGCGAGCTTATCGGCACTCCGTGCAGCTAGAACCACCTTTGCCCCTGCTTTAGCAAAAGTGGTAGCAGTTGCTCTTCCCATGCCACTGCTACTTCCAACTACAATGGCAACCTTATCCGCTAGTGAAAACCCCATAGAATAATCCCCCTATTCTCTTTAGAAACGTGAGATATAATGTGTAAGATGATTGACTTGTTTGCTCATTTGTCTATGCTAAGGTCTGAGATACATCAATGCCATTTGAAAATCACGACGTTCAGAGCAGTGTACACACCGCCACTGCGATGTTCCATCGGCTTGGTTTACCTGTAAAACCCACAGATGCTTGCAATCCACCCGTTGCCCCGATTGGGGGATTTGCTCTAGATTATCCCATTCGCAATCTAGGCAAAATGCAGATTCGTCTTTAAGCGTTTGTACCTTACCGCCGCATTTGGGACAGATCAATGTAGACGCCTCCTCCCATGAACAACTTAGAATGGCTGCCGGGCTTTAGTGTATGAGATTCATTATGTGTTGTCAAGTTTTATCGTTCAATTTCACCCTCCTTTGCCTTGACTCTACAAATCCCCTCTGTTAAACTACAGGGCATACAGAGACTACTGAACTCCTGTACCCCCTCGTCAATCCCCCCGGATGATGTGACAAAATTATTCAGAAACGGTCTAATATACTAGGAGAATTGCATGAAAGTTGCAGTAATTGGATTAGCGGGCGTTGGTCGCGCCCATGTTGATCGGTGGGCTAATAGTTCTGACGCGGAGTTGGTCAGCGTCTGCGACATTGTCCCGCAAATCGCGGATGATTTCGCGTCACAGTACGGCGTCAAGGGTTATACCTCCACGGAGGAGATGCTGGATACGGAGGCTCTGACAGCAATCAGCATCTGTACACCGCCGAAGATTCATCTGGCGTTAACCCGTGCAGCGGCAGAACGTGGACTGCACGTACTGTGTGAGAAGCCGATGGCGAGCACGGTTGCGGATTGTCAGGAGATGATTGATATCTGCAAATCAACGGGTGTTATTTTGCAGATCGGGCATAAGAAACGGTTTGTCCCACCGCTCCGACGTTTGAAGGAAATAACGGAAGATGAGTTTGGCCCGATTCAGTACATGGTCCATCGGTATCCACATCCGGGAATGTCAAACAAAGATTGGTTCTGGGCAGAGGACGATGGCGGCGGCCCGATTCTCGAAAACGCCGTGCACGCCGCAGATATTCTGGGCTTTCTGATGGGAGATGTTGAGCGGGTTTATGCCGAAGGTGGAACATTCTTTGCGCCGCACCGGAAGCCGCAGATTGATTGCGCGATGTTTACTCTACGCTTCAAAAGCGGCGCGCTTGGAGTTGTCAACGCAGGCATGGTTTCGATGGGAGGATTTATATTTGAGGATTTCTACGCCGCCAATGAAAACGGCGTCGCTGAGGTGACAGGCGGGTTTGATCGCGTGGAGACTTTGCGTTATGCTTTCCGAAACGATCCGGAGGCTTTGCAGGAGGAAAACTACCCGAATTTTGATTCGTTTCGTGCAGAGATTGAGCATTTTATCGAGTGCGTTCAGACGGGAAGCGAACCGCGGGCAAGTGGGGAAGCGGGCATGAAAGCGGTGGCGATTTGTCGTGCGGTGAAGCGGTCAGCGGAGATTAGGGAGCCGGTTATGTTGTAAGATTCACGGAGAAGACTATTCTGTCGCTTCTTGAAAATGACCATCATAAGCAACAATTGCATCACACCCGGCAAGGTAAGCAGATATAACATGCGGCTAGTGTTTTCATAGCAACCTCGTTAGGAATCAAAAGCTTATTGTATGCGAAGTATACCATCAAATACGAGTGCGCGTAAAGCAAAATTGAAATATTAAAGGAGAACATGATGAAACTCACGGCACAACAGGTCGAACAGTTTCAAGAGAAAGGGTATCTCAAAATTTCACACCCCCTCATCGCAGATGATCACCTCGATTTGCTGCGCGAACGTTACGATGTGTTGTTTGCGAAAAAACGTGGCACAACCGGTGAAGGGCTACGCAACCTCGCTCTCGTCGGTGACTCAGAGCAGGACGAAACCGCAGACCGTTCGGAGGAGATGCTACAGATTATGGAAATGTGGCGTTACGATGAGGTGTACCGCAAGCTGCTCTATCATGAACCGTTGTTGGACATCGCCGAGAGCTTGATTGGTCCTAATATCCAGTTGTTCCACGATCAAGCCCTATGTAAGCCTGCCCGTCACGGCGGCGAAGTGCCGTGGCATCAAGACAACGGATACTGGCACTGTACACCGTCCAACCTCGTGAGTATCTGGATGGCACTCGATGATGCCGATACAGAGAACGGATGTATGAACGTTATTCCCGGCAGCCATTTGGAAAGTGCCCCAGATCACGACCGTGCGGTATCAGAAAAAGGGAAACTTCCCGCGTTGCTGCAAGCAAATGTGGATGAAGGTCGGGGGGCACCTGTACCTCTCAAAGCGGGGTACGGGATGGTGCATCACTGTCTGATGCTACATCAGACCAACCCAAATCGGTCACAGCGGAGGCGTCGGGCGATGGTCATCCACTATATGCCGACCGGTACGCTTAATGGTAAGGGTGAGGCGATGACAGATCGTTTGGTGCTGCGTGGGAAGTTATAGGGAATTGCACGGTGACATTTATTGTTATCACTCGTCCTCCGATTCATCAGAATATAGGTCGGCTTCAACCTCATCGTATTCATCTTCAGCATCACGTTCTGATTCTGAAGAAAATGCGCGGCACTCACCCTCGACAGGCGTCGGCAAATACGCGCAGATGATTCTCCCCAAGGATTTTCCGGATCGTTTCCGGCGAATAGCCCCGCTCTAGCAGCCCTTCAGTAATTTTCGGGAACTCGGTCGCATCCTTGAGTTGTTCGCCGCCGCCATCGAAGTCGGATCCGATGCCAACGTAGTTATCTCCGACCAGATTGACGATGTGATCGATATGGTCGAGATAACGGGAAAACGAAGGGGTATCGTCGTCAATAAACCATGTTACGAAGGTCGCGCCGATAACGCCGCCGTTTTCGGCGATGCGCTTAATCTGTTCGTCGGTCAGGTTGCGCGGATGACCGCAGAGCACCTTACAGTTGCTGTGGGAAGCGATTACAGGGTGTTCAGCAACTTCCAGCACGTCCCAAAAGCCCCGTTCACTGATGTGGGAGACATCAACAAGCATCCCCAGGCGGTTCATCTCTTTCACTAGTTGGACGCCAAATCGGGTGAGTCCGCCGCCGCTATCCGTTTCAGCGTTGCCCGCTGCTGCCCATGAGGTTGGGTCGTGGGTCAGTCCAATAGATCGGACGCCCAGGTGGTGGAGGCTTTTCAGGATATTCAGGCTTCGCTCCACACCGTCGCTGTTCTCAATAACCAAAATTGCAGCAAGTTTGCCCGCCGCTTTTGCCTTCCGAACATCTTCCGCTGTCTCTGCGATGATGATTTCATCGGTGTGGGTCTCAACTTCCGCCCTAAAAAAGCCGATGGCATCTAGGGCATAGCTAAGATGATTCTTCCACGCTCGCGTTACATCAATTGCGAAAAAGGCGGCGTCAACCCCGCCCTGACGCATCTTCGGTAGATTGATCTGGACATCCATCTGGCTGGCTGCGGAATCGAGGGGACCGCGCATATAGGCGATTGTTCCGTCATGCTGGACACGGTCGGGAGTCTCCCGATCCGAAATACTGATATTCCCTCGACGGATATGGCCGACAATCGTATCGTTGTGAGAATCGATGACGAGGGCTTCATTATGAAGATTTATGTCCGACAACTCTGGTGTCAAGGCTCTGGTCTCCTTTTTGATGCGGTTGATAGTTTCCAAATGCTTCTCATACATCAGCCACGCGTTGTGCTTTCACCCGCCGCTTCTTCTTGGATCGCTTTGAACTTGAAGCGATCCGCAGCCTCTCCCTCTGCTGTTTTTCTTGTCTCTCTACCTTTCTCGCTTTCTCCGTCTCCTCCTTCGCTTGTATCCCCTCCCGCTTCTGCTCCCGGGCATGAGCTTCATATTCAGCGTAAGTTCCGAAAAATAACCTCGCTGTTCCATTCTCAAAGACCAACAGTTTGTTGACGAGTTTGTTCAGAAAATAGCGGTCATGAGAAATCATAAAGATGGTTGCCGGGGACTCTGCCAACGCCTCTTCAAGGACTTCACGTGACGGTATGTCTAGGTGGTTTGTCGGTTCATCAAGTAGGAGCACATTCGCGTTTTCCAAGAGCAACTTGGCGAGCATGACACGACTCTGTTCGCCTCCGCTGAGGTCGTCAATCCATTTGAACACCTCATCATCGGAGAAGAGGAACCGTCCGAGAAAACTGCGAATTTCACCCTGTTTCTGTGTGGGGCGCAATGCCCAAATTTCATCAATAATTGTGTTGTCTCGGTTGAGGCCTGCAAGTTCTTGGTCGTAATATCCAAAGCGGAGGTTGTGCCCAATCTTCAACTCCCCCGAAGTTGGCAGTTCATTTCCCAGTATCATTCGGAACAAAGTCGTTTTTCCGACGCCGTTGGGACCAATGATACCAACAACATCTTGACGGTAGATCTCCAGATTCACGTCTTCAAAGATTTGTTTATCGCCGTATTGCTTCCCCAAGTTCCGACATTGCAAAATGTCGTTTCCGCCCCGTACATCCGGCGTGAAGCGGAGTTTGATTGTTTTCTCATAGGTCTCTGGTTTTTCTACCCGTTCAAGCCGATCGAGCAACTTCTGCCGCCCTTGCGCCTCTCGCGTGCGTTGCCCAGCCATATTGCGACGGATGAAGTCCTCCTCGTGAGCGATGTACTGTTGCTGCTTTTTATATTCCCGCTCTTGCGCTATTTTTTCAGTTTGTCTGATTTCGAGATATTTGGTGTAGTTTCCGGGGTACTCCTTGAGCTTATGGTTTCGTAATTCGACAATTTTGCGGGCAATCCGATCCAAAAAGTAGCGGTCATGGGAAACGAGGATGACCGCCCCTTGATATTCGGTATTCAGGAAGTTTTCTAACCACTCAATCGCTTTGATATCCAGATGATTGGTAGGTTCGTCAAGCAATAACAGATCTGGATCTTCGAGTAGCAGTTTGGCGAGCGCGGCACGACTTTTCTGGCCACCGCTCAACACACCAACTTTCAAATTAAAATCGCTGTCGTGAAATCCTAATCCGCCTAGCGTCCGATTTGTTTGATATTCGTAGTCGTAACCGCCCATGCGTTCGTGCTGCTCTTGCAGCTGTGCATATTTGTTGAGCAGGTCGGGATCTTCTGCCATCTCTTCGCTGAGCAGAAGCATCTCATCTTCCAAGTCCCGCCGTACCCGAAAGACTTTGAGCATTTCCTGCCGGAGTGAGCAATCAGCTTCCAAATCAGGCTCTTGGCTGAGATACCCGATTTGCAGGTGCTTCGCATACCCTATATCCCCTTTGAAATCCTCGATTATGCCGGCAATAATTTCAACCAGCGTCGTTTTACCGGTCCCATTCTTCCCAATGAGTCCAATCCGATCACCATGCTCAATTGACAAAGAGGCCTCGTCCAGAATGAGGTAAGGGTCATACGATTTTGTGACTTGGTCTAATCTGACTAATGACATAGAGATCCTCTGTATTGCAGGAGAAGGATGGAGATTCTATTCAGGGCGAGGAGTATAGTAGAAGATTCTTGCAAATTTTTCCTCCGGCTCCCGTGCACTTTGCTGAACGCAGTCAATAAGCCTCATCTTCATCGTAAAAATCTTCCTCATCCATGTATTCATCGTCGAGTTCTTCTTCCTCATAGTCATTGTAAGCATCGGCACCCATCAATATGTCGAGCTCTCTAGGACTCTCGATGCTTATCCGACAAATCCAGCCATCCCCTTCAGGAGAGTGATTGATCAGCTCCGGATCTTCCTCGAGTGTGGTGTTGATTTCTTTAATCTCTCCGGTCGCTGGTGCATGGACAGGAAACGTGTTACCATCAGTCACTTCTACCCTACCGAGTGGCTCATCTTGCTCATATTCGTCGCCAACTGTAGGCAGCTCAACAAAGACGATATCACCATATTCTAGTTGGATGCGTTCGGTGATCCCAACGACCCCGTCGCTTTCGCCAACCTCAATCCATTCATGTGTAGTTGTGAATTTTTTACCCTCGCTCAAGATTATTCCCCCCGTATTGCTTAATGTCTACACACTCAAGATTTTCAACTGATAGATTATACAGTCGCAAGATCAATTACGTCAATATCGGAGTTGATTCCTCGCAGATTTTCGTGAAAGTTTTCAACTTCCCGTTGACGAATTTGCAGATGTGCAGTTGCATGTTGATCATATTCGACATTTATCACCCTTCCTCTCAATCTGTTGCACAGTTTGAGGACCGAACCAATCTGTTCATAAGGTATCTGCACCTGTAGTGTTTTGTAAAAAATCTGAGTTTCAATTTTTGCGCCGATTAAACATTCCCTCGCACATTGACCGTACGCTCGAATGAGTCCACCGATGCCAAGATTGATGCCGCCATAATAACGGACAACAACACAGATAGCATTGGAGAGTTGAGAGGTTGTCACAGCTGCTAAAATTGGGGGCCCTGCGGAATTTCTCGGCTCGCCGGCATCCGTGGCATATTCGCGTTTTTCATGCCCCCATCCGATACTATATGCGTAGCAGTAGTGTGAGGCGGTGGGATACTTTTCTTGGACAAGCACTAAGAACCTTTTTGAGCCTTGTATCGTATCAACGGAGGTCGCAAGCCCAAAGAAGCGCGATTTTTTGACCACTAACTTTGATTCTGCCACCCCAACGATGGTTTTGTATTGATCTGACATAGTGGACCTAAAACGTGAAGCGTGAGTAGGATAGAGAATCCGCGGTTTGTGCAGGCTAATACCATTTTGGTGCTGTCGCATTTCTCACTTGTCACCATTTAGATGCATTCAGAATTGTTACCCCGCTCAGACGGTCATCGTTGTCAGCCAAGATGATGCCATCCTCGCGCATTTCACTATGGTTGAAAGCAGGCAGCCTCTTAAAATGAAGATAGAGTACCTCAACCTCTTCATCATAAGGATTGTATGTAAGGTCTATTACTCACAATGTGTTGCTAGCTTGCGTCAGTCAGACGAATTGGTATACCATTGACCGAATGTGCAATCTCTATTTTCCTTGCTTTCTCTCAGAAACGCTGCTCGATTGAAAATGCGTATACGGATTTACCGGTTTCAATGCGAATCTGCTCTCCGTCATTTTCTGTCGGGTGCATCTGCGGCGTATAGGCTGCGTTTATATAAATCCCACGAACCTGTAAACCAAGCCCCAGTGTCAGTCCTTCAGTTTTCCAGAGTCTATCCTCAAACTCAATTTGCTCTGTTTCGAGGTTGAGGATTGAACCGAACCGTTTTTCGGTATGACGCAGATACCCTATTTTCCCACCGATGAAGCCACGATACCAGACAGCTCCGCCAAGGTTTGCTCGGACGCCATTTTCAAAGGGTGGGTTCAGATCGAGACCGATTTGAATAGATACATCTTTATGATAGAGTTGGTATCCTCCACCCAAAAGAACGTTTCGGTGGATGCGATCGGGAATAGAGTTATGCGTGAATGACAATCCGTTGCTCAAGTTCCTAATCACGCCACCGATGCGGAGATATTTGCCCAATTGCTGAATCAGTCCCAAATTATAGACGTAACCGTGTCCAATATGTCGTCCGCCTTCAGCATCCTGCACTTTAGATCGCAGCCACCTAGCATCGGCACCGAATGCGAATCCTCGAAACAGCTTCACCGCATAACCCAATCCAATGACGAAGTCGGTTTCAGGGAAACTGTTCGTCGCTTTTCCAAGATGGTTGACGCGGCTAAATCGTCCCTCGTGTCCCACTGCGAAATCGAACCCAAAGCCTCCTGTCTTCCCCAACGGTTTACTATAGTTTATAAATTCGATGCCTGATGCGCGAAGTGCGTACTGACTGTGGTCTTCATATCGTTCAATATCGTTCAGCTTTGCAATGATGGCGACAGTACGCGGAAATCGTGAAACGTGCGTGGTAAAACGGCTGGTATCAATAAAGCTGAGTCCGGCAGGATTGCTGTTGAGAGCATTTATCCCTGAAATTGAATTGACAAAGCTCCGCTCCATCCTGAGATGTTCTGCTGACGAGAGCCTCCTGAGGAATGCGTCTGCTGACGCGCGAAAATCTTCGTTGATGACTTGGGCTGATGCGAGATTTCCTCCACTCAGAAGAAGTAACAGTGTGATGACCGGAGCTGCGAAGTTGCGTATTGCGTAAAACGTGAGATGTAAATAATACAATCGGAGCTTATTCATATTTATAGGTGTTTGCAGGTGCCCACGAGGAAGGTATTCGCACGCACAGACTCCCAACCTGCTGGCTTAAACAATGTCAACGCTAATGTCTATAATGAATTTTCGTATGTTGTGCTTTTGATTCGTTGTGTATAGACGATTGAATCTTCAGTTTTTCAGGAGGGATTTTAATCTGTGCCACGACAAATTGCATCTGTCATTTGGGCAACCTGACACATTGCCTTTACATCGTGGACACGAACGACATCTGCACCGTGAGCGATCGCCCATGCGACTGTCGCAGCAGTGCCTTCCAAGCGATCGGCCGGATTGGGCAGATTGAGAATTTTTCCAATGAACGCTTTTCTGGAAGTACCAATGAGGAGGGGTTTACCTAGGCTCCGAAACGCATCAAGACACCGTAAAATCTCCAGATTATGCTCGCCGGTTTTACCAAATCCGATACCGGGGTCAATCATAATTCGGTCGGGGCAAGTTCCCTCTGCTTGTGCTTTGTCAACCCGTTGTCGAAGAAAAGTCAGAACTTCAGGGATGAGATCTTGATAAACAGGCGAGCGTTGCATTGTGCGGGGAACACCTTTCATATGCATGAGTATAAGGCCGGCGTCCATCTCCGCAACAACACTCGCCATCTCCGTGTCACCTAACGCCGTAATATCGTTGACAATATGCGCCCCCGCCTGAAGTGCATTCCGTGCGACAGCAGGTTTATAGGTGTCAATCGAGATAAGGGTGGCTGTCTCGTTTGTAAGGGCTTCAATCACCGGCAGCACACGGGCTAATTCTTCGTCTGTGGTGACCGGCAAGGCTCCCGGGCGGGAAGATTCACCTCCGATGTCAATAATGTCTGCTCCATCCTCGACCATCTGGTGGGCACAGCCAATCGCACGATTAACATCAAGATAACGACCACCGTCAGAGAAGGAGTCCGGGGTGATGTTCAGGATACCCATGATTCGTGTGCGTTTCCCGAAGGTAAGTGACCTTCCTCGACAGTCCATCGTCAGTTACTCCACCCTGAAGAGGCGGTGCTTGTTTGAAGCGGCCGTCCAACGGGTCTTACTTGGTTTCGCGCTTCTGTCCAAATACCAATACCGTCGCGCTATAGTTTCTGGTGAATTGAACCAGGACGGGTAGGGGCCCTGGGGGGTATTTGGGGGCGTGATATCTCCCACGAAAACCAATCGACTTATACCATATAGGGCTTACACACCACTTCAACCCCAATCCTGCAATAAGGTAGTAGCCAAACACCGTATGTAACAGTAGTAAGCATACTCCGTATGCCGTAATTGTAGTGCAAAACGGTATCACCCTCTAAGAGCGCAAGTCCCAATAATGAAGAAACGAACCCCCTTCCCTGACGAAAGGGAAAACGGGAAGCCGGTTCTGTTGATTTCTCGTTTTCTTTTTTTGCGCCTTAGCCCCGTTGCGTCCAAGCGTTTTATTAAAAGCGAGCAACTACTTATTTTCTTTTTATTTATATTACCACAAAGAAAGGAGACCCGGTTTCCTCTCCGCAGATACCTGATACTGTTGTGCAACATGCCAGGCTGATTGAGCCAGGACTATAGCGCAACACGCATGGTATTTACGGGGGCTCCACTGCAAAGATTTGATGAAATCGGAGAAATTGGGGGACGGGGGCCAAGTATCGCTTCAATATCTTCCGTAATGATCGTTTCGCGCTCTAGCAACTCATCAGCCAGCTTTTTCAGCCCATCAAGATTCGTTTCAATGAGGTGCCTCGCTCTATTGTAGCACTCCATAACAATGCCATGGACAGCCTCATCAATTTCAATCGCTGTCTTGTCGCTATAATCTTGGTGATGTGCAATCTCTTTGCCTAAAAAGACCTGCTCTTCACGCCGACCAAAGGAGAGCGGTCCAAGATCACTCATACCCCATTGTGTAACCATCTTACGCGCTATATCGGTTGCCTGCTCAAAATCATTTTGCGCGCCAGTGGTTAGCTCACCAAAGATAAGTTCTTCAGCGACACGACCGCCGAGCGCGGTGGTAATACTTCCGAGGAGATATTTTTTGTTGAAATTCCGACGTTCTTGGATGGGAAGGGCTACTGACACCCCAAGCGATCGGCCACGGGGAATAATGGTGGCTTTATAATTGGGGTCATTTTCAGGGATAACATGTCGTAACAGGGCATGTCCCGCCTCGTGATAGGCGGTGACGCGTCTATCGTCGTCACTGATAATGAGGCTCCGGCGTTCAGGTCCCATCAGGACCCGGTCCTTCGCTTCATCGAAGAAAATCATTTCAACCGAATCTTTGTCCTCTTTGGCTGCAAGCAAGGCGGCTTCATTTACCATATTTTCGATGTCTGCACCCGAAAAGTAGGGTGTCGCTTTTGCCAGAATCTCTAGGTCTACATCTGGGGCCGTTTCAATGTTTGTCGTATGGACTTTGAAAATATCTTCGCGCCCTTTGACATCAGGGAGGTCAACGACAATTTGGCGATCGAAGCGCCCTGGACGGAGGAGTGCAGGGTCCAACACATCAGGGCGGTTGGTTGCAGCGATGAGAATAACGCCCTCAGAAGTATCAAACCCATCCATTTCGACAAGAAGTTGGTTCAAGGTCTGTTCACGTTCATCATGCCCACCACCGATGCCCGCGCCACGATGTCGTCCAACCGCATCAAGTTCGTCAATAAAGATGATACACGGCGCATTCTTCTTTCCTGTCTCAAATAGATCACGGACTCGTGAAGCCCCAACACCGACAAACATTTCCACAAAATCAGATCCGCTGATACTGTAAAATGGGACATTTGCTTCCCCGGCAACAGCACGCGCCAGTAAGGTTTTTCCGGTTCCCGGCGGTCCCATTAGCAGCACCCCTTTTGGAATCCGTCCACCGAGTCGCTGAAATTTTTTCGGATCTTTTAGAAACTGGATGACCTCTTCCAATCCTTCCTTCGCCTCGTCACAACCAGCGACATTTTCAAAGGTGATTTTCGATTCACTTTCCGAGTGGAGTCGAGCACGGCTTTTTCCAAATGATAACGCCCGATTACCTGTGCCTTGCATCTGCCTTGAAATAAAGATCATGAGCCCGAGGAAGAGCAGAATTGGCAAGACCGTTGTGCCGAAGATCACCAACCATTGGGGTACTGCGGATGAGCGTTCATTATCAAATGGAATTTGATGCTCAATTAGTTTTTCTTGAAGTGGATATTCAGAGTAGATATCACGGCTTGTCCGAAATTCTTGAAATGTTGTTGGCTGTCCTCTGTCCATCTCATCTAAAATGGGTTGTGGGTCTCTGAATTTTCCTTTAATCCATTCTTTACCGATCTCGATTTTTCCTTCAAACAGGTCTTTGCTATTGTCTTGTCGCAGATATGCATAAAATTCTGATGCCGCCAGTTGATGAACCCTTCCCTTACCTGAACTTAAAAAGTGGTACATGACATAAGCAACGAATGACGCCAGAAACAACCATACTATAATACTTTTCGCACTCTTATTCACAGCACTTAACCTCTCTTCTATGTCTACAAAAGATTCCGAATTGATACTTGAGTGAGTGAACGTTTCTCGACAGCTAAAAGATTATCCATCTGGATTCCACCAATAGTCACTCTATCACTCCGGGCAGTTGAAGTATACCTGAAGTATACCAAATCTGCTTTCAAATATCAAATGAAATTAGTAGGATTTACGTAGTACGCCCGATAAATCGGGCAATTACAGTCAATCCTGAGGCACCGGTTCTGCAATATTTCAGTAGGGAACAACGATGGTTGTTCCCTACACTTTGTAGACTTAACAGGACGCTATCCTTTCATGGCACAATTGCTAGCGCCCGGACTTCGCCAAACTCATGAGCAAGTTTGGACCACGATGTGCCCTCATCGGTGCTGCGGAACAGCTGCCCGTTGACGCTGCAGGCGAATAGCCAACCGGGGACCGCCGGCTGCTGGGCCAAACACCAGATTGTGCTGTTAGCGGTCAGTCCAAGATCTGCGCGTTCCCACGATTTACCGAGGTTATCGGTGTAGAACAGTCCGCCTTCGTCTCCGGGGGGACCATTTCCTGCTCCAATATAGACACGACCTGTACCATTCATAGGAACATACATTGCTGCCCGGCAGTAGGGCCAGGGGAAGCCATCACCGACACTGAGCGGCATCCACTCACTCATGTCTGTTGTGATACACACATCGTTATTTGTCGCTGCAACGAGTGCCTTGGGATCGCCGGGGACCACAGTCAATCCATGAATGTCGAGGCTGCTTAGCCCGTTACTTCGGTCTACCCATGTTTCACCACCATCAGTGGAGAGGCGTAGCCCGTCGATCTCAATCCCCGCATAGATGGTCTGATTGTCTTCCGGATCGATTGAGATTGATGTTACGCGTGGTATGATTGGTACGCCCTCACACTCTTCAGCGAGCTCAACATTAAGCTGTTTCCATGTCTCTCCACCATCCGTCGATTTGAAAAGGGCAGACGGACAGGTGCCTGCGTAGAGGGTATCGGGGTTGTTGGGATTGACAGCAATCGCCCAGATTTGCAGATTATCCATGGGGGAGTTGATTTGTTCCCAATAATCCCCACCGTTTTGTGTACGGTAAATGCCGGCTTCTGTTCCTGCAAAGAGGATTGACGAATCGTTCGGATTTGCAGCGATAGCACGAATATCGGCTTCCGGGAACATTCCGGTACTTGCCCGAGCCCATGAATCACCACCATCATTGCTGCGCCATACGCTTTGACCCACCGTTCCCGCGTAAAAAGTTGGTGTTGCCATATTGACCTCCTTAAAACTAAAACGTGATGCGTAAAATTAATGATAAAACATTATGGGCTTCATCAGCCATCAGTTACCCGGCCCTGAACGGGTCTTACTTGGTTTCGCGCTTCTGTCTAAATACCAATACCGTCGCGCTATAGTTTCTGGCGAATTGAGCCAGGACTCTTCAGAGTCAACTTTCGTCAACACCAAGCCAGCGTTTGCAGCTTTGCTCTGAAGAATTAACCGAAAGTTCCTTATGCAGCATTAGATATGCTCTTGGCGAGGTGATGGTCCTGCACCATGTTCTTGATTTTTAAGTCTTCAACTTCGCCCCCTCACAATGAATTTATTTCTTTTCCAGTTCACCGGAGCCAACCGGTTCCCCTAGGAAAGAAATCTCCCATCGGACGCTTTCAGGGATGACCCCCGGGGCAAGATAAAGCGAATATGTATAAATGGCACCATCCTGCATCGCTTTCATTGGGGTTGCTGATATAATGGATTTTGCCCCTTGCACCACCGAAATCTGTGGCGGAATTGCGCTAATCGGATGGCTTGGGACAGCGATGAGGTCCCAATATCTTGGATGGACGGGATTGGGCAAAACTATTGCGTTAAATTCTACCTTTTCAACAATCTGCTGTGCGCTATAAGTGTAAAATGATGCGCTGCGCTCTGGTAACTCGCGTTCGGGTTGCACACTTGGGATGAGAGTGACTTTCTCGGCACTCAGTCCAAAATTTTGGATAATCAAACTCCCTGTCCCCATGTCAGTCAGCGACATATCGTGGACCACTGTCGGCTGCCCGCCTCGGAACTCAATTGCTTTGACATCATAAGGTTGACGATTATCACCCTGAAAGGTGAGACTGAGATTGCCATTTTTGGTATCGGAGTAGAAGGGGATATAGTCCGTTGCGTAGCTAGCAAGTAAGTTGTTGTCAACGGATACAGGGTATGAATGATGCTCACGGCGAGTCCGAAGATTTACTTGTTCATTCTGGTAGCCGTACTGGCCATTGTCAAATTCGTTATCATCCAGATAGTTCGCAACCTTCCAATCAGCATAAATAGTGGAGAAGGTTTTCTCGATACCGCGGGAGCGCAAGGCACTGTTGATGCCGGCGATTCCGTTTGTTCGATCTTTGACGATTGTGGCGATTGTTTGTGAGCCACCATAGTGTTCGTGAAGATAAAGCATCCATAAATACACTGCACCATAGTGACCAAGTTGGCTGTGTGTTCCTTGGGGCCAATTAACTAGCGAGATATTCGGATTCCGTTGAAACGATGAGAGGTGGTTTCTTAATTGGTATCCACAGATGAACGTCGCATACTCGGCACAGCCTTCATTGACCCAGATCGCTTCATCTGTATCATGCCGCCAATGGATGAGATGTTGAAATTCGTGGGCGAGCACCCCGTGCGCCTCCTGGCTTCCCGCATCTTGCGGCTGGGTATCAAGATAGAGCATATCGAGCTCATTACTACGGACCAGAGTACCTATCTCCGGATGTCTCAGAACACCACGTTGCTGATTCACCGGACTGAAAAACCCTGCAATGAAACCACTGCCTCTTGTACCCTTATCCCGAATGTCCAATAGCAATAGATAGATTCGCTTATCTCCATCAATATCGGGAGGCATCCCAAAAAGCTCTGTTTCCACTTCATAGATTCCACACTTCGAGTCAGCCGGTGTCGTGTCATCAAATGCACGGCGTACCGAGTTGACCGTCTCTTGATTCACCGTCCGTAGCCACTGTGAATCCTCAACGAAGATGTAACAGAATTCCCCAATCGCTCGCAATGTGGATCGAACGATATATTGTTCATGGGTGTTGAAATTGACCGATAAGAAATCCTTGCGTTCTCCAATAACTAGTTGAGGTGCGTTGGGTTGGGCAGGCGCAGCAGGGACTTCAGAAGTATCTTGGAGGACAGGACCGAAGTGTTCATAAAAATAGGGAGTGCCATCGATCCAACCATGAGCGGTTGACACTCCCAGCAGAAGGTAAAACGTAATGTGTGAAACTTGAAACGTAAAACGTGAAACAGGTTGTCCATTCCACACACCCTGAATGAACTCATGAACTAATGAACTCATGAACGTGCCATCTTTCCATCTTCTCATGTCTCCATTTCCTTATTTTTCGGGGTTCATTCTTGTCCATATTTTTTCAATTTCTCCAGAATCGCGGTATTACCCGGTGATAGTTGAATCGCCTTTTGCCACGCTGCAACCGCTTCTTTCTTGCGTCCTTTTTTTAAGTAGACCTCTCCAAGATGGTCTTGGACTTCTACGTTATTCGGCATATAGAGAACCGCTTTTTCAAGTTGTTTCAATGCGTCATTCAGCTTGCCCTGCTTGAAATACGCCCATCCCAAGCTATCCAAATAAGCACCATTTGCTGGCGATTTTTTCAGGGCTTTCTGGATTAGCTTTACCGCTTCGTCCAAGTTTGTTTCATGTTCAGCAAAGAAATAGCCAAGCGCATTATAAGCCTCTTCACGTTCGGGTGAGAGTGCAATCGTTCTTCTGAGATAATGTTCCGCTTGTTCAAAATTTCCAATCTCTTGGTGAGCAATTCCAAGCCAATAGTTTGCATCAGGGTTATCGGGCACTGTTTCTAAAGATTTTTCTAAAATTTCAATTGCCTCATTTTCCCGTTCCAAGGCGACGTAAAGGCTCCCAAGACGTGCATGAAAATGTGTCAGTAAATTATTGTCGTGTTTGTGATTAGCGGCTGGGGCAAGTCGTCGCAGTTCAGAATAAGAATAAATTGCCTTGCGGAGGTTTTCTGCCGCAGCTTCCAGTCGATTTTCTTCATAAAACCGATAATGCTGTTCAACACCCAATTTCCACAGTGCGTCATGCGCTCGCCATAGGTTGCGATTGATTTTGATTGCACGCTCGTAAGTCGTAATTGCTTCCTGTTTATTGTCCAACTGATTATAGAGGCTGCCCAACCGCAAGTAAAATGTCGGCTGATAGGGCATGATACGAATCAGCTCTTTGAAGGCATTGGCAGCAGATTGGTAGTGACCCATCTGTTCTGAAATTTCTCCAAGGTAGTAGTACGCGCTGAAAGGACGTCCATTTCTTTCAAATCCGTAATGGTTGGGATCCAGTTCGACAACTTTTTGGAAGGTCGCGATAATATCGCCCCATTTATCTTTGTTCTTTGCCCCTCCGTATCGCCAAATCATAATCTGCCCTAATAGGTAATAAGGCATTGGCTTTTCCGGGTCAATTTCAATGGCTCTGCGACAGCTGCGCTCTGCGGTTGGGAGGTCGTACATCTCCATGCTAAGGCTCGCCAGCTGGGTATGGACAAAAGCTGAGTTTTCATGCTTACGTAGAATCTGTCGATACCTTTCTTTTGCAGGAAACAATTTAGCTGTTACCCGCAGATAGGTAGCGGAAATTAAGTGAGTATAGACCCGCTTTGCACGCTCATATTCGGGATGTAACGAGCTATCAACGACCTGAACGTTATCTAGCCTTGATTCCGCTGCAGCCGCGTCAGAAGGGTTTAATCGTGAACTTAGATTCATCATTATCAGAATAGCAAGCAATATCACTGATAAACGTATCATAGAGAGTAGGACCTTTCTGTAGGTGACTTGTCAACTTTTATCAATTTCGGGCTCGTCCCCATCTTGAGTCTCGCCGTTTTGGGAGATTTTTCCAACATCAACAACAATCTCCTCCTTACGTAAGGACATTAAACGCACCCCTTGGGTGTTTCTCCCGATCGTGCGGATATCGTTGACTGCCATGCGTGTCACCATGCCGTTTGAATTCACAATAATCAGTTCGTCAGCGTCTGACACCATTTTCATAGCAACAACGGGCCCATTGCGAGTGCTTGTTTTAATCGCAATCACACCTTTTCCGGCGCGTCCTTGCAAACGATAATTTGCCAATAGGGTACGTTTGCCATAGCCGTTTTCCGTCACGATTAACACGGTCTCCCTCTCATCAACCGCAGCGACCATACCGACAACAAAATCGTCCTTCTCCAAACGGATTCCACGAACACCCATTGCTACCCGCCCCAGTTTCCGAACTTCTGATTCATTGAAACGGATAGATCCCCCAGATCGTGTGACCAAGAGAATATTGTGATCGCCTTCAGTCAATTGCGCCCCAATGAGTTTGTCTCCTTCGTCGAGATTGATTGCAATAATGCCGGCAGAATTTGGTCTGCTAAAGACTTCGAGGCTGCATTTCTTGACAATGCCCCTCTCTGTTGCCATAAAAACAAACCGTTCTTCATCAAACTCGCGCACCGGTACAAATGCTGTAACCTTCTCGTCGCTTTCTAACCGCAGGAGATTGACGATTGCTTGCCCTGCTGAGGTACGACCCCGCTCTGGAATCTCGAAGACTTTCAGCCAATAGCACTTGCCCCGATCAGTAAAGAAAAGGATATATTGATGGGCTGATGCGACAAAGACATGTTCGGGATAATCTCCTTCCTTGTTTTGCATCCCGATCACACCAATCCCCCCTCGATGTTGACGCCGATAGGTGGTGATTGGCACCCGCTTGATGTATCCTTCGTGGGAAATAGCGACGACCATCTCTTCATCAGCGATTAGGTCTTCAATCTCAAACTCAGCCGCTGCATCAACTATCTGGGTTCGCCGCTCGTCGGCGTATTTGGTTTTTAGTTCTAATAATTCCTCTTTAACAATGTTTGTAATGAGGTTTTCACTATCGAGAATCGCCCGTAACTCTTCAATCTGTTCAAGGAGGTTGGTATATTCATTGTTAATTTTCTGTCGTTCCAACCCGGTTAATTGGCGTAGCGTCATGGTTAAGATTTCACTCGCCTGCATTTCGGAAAGGTCATAATTCTCTATTAACAGGTTTCGGGCATCTTCCGGAGATTCCGCGGTTTGAACGATGTCGATCACATCTTCAATGTTGTTTAAGGCGATGCGATACCCTTCGAGAATATGCGCTCGTCGCTCACAAAGATCGAGATCGTATTGAGTCCGCCGCCGAATGACCTCTCGACGATGTTCAAGGTAGTGCTGCATGATTTCTGTCAGCGATAGGACTTTGGGCAACCCATCAACGAGACATAGCATAATGGCACTGTAGTTGGTTTGCATCTGCGTATGCTTGTATATCTGATTCAAAATTACTTGTGCAATTTCGCCTCGCTTGAGTTCAATGAGAATCCGTATGTTTTGGTCAGATTCATCGCGGATATCGCTGATTCCCGTTATTGTCTTATTGACGACCAGATTGTACATCTTCTGAAGTAACTGATTTTTCTTAACTTGGTATGGAATCTCTGTGATGAGGATGCGCTCTTTGCCCCCCGTCGCGCGCTCAATAACAGCTTTTCCTCGAACGGTGATTGAACCTCTGCCTGTGGCGTATATCTCACGAATACCAGGGCGTCCAACAATCTCGCCTGCTGTCGGGAAGTCAGGGCCGGGGATATGTTCCCTGAGGTCCTCAAGCGTTGCCCCCGGATTCTCCAGCAAAAGGATTAATCCATCAACGATCTCTCCTAGGTTGTGCGGCGGAATTCGTGTCAAGTATCCAACCCCAATACCGGTAGTCCCGTTGACTAGCAAGTTTGGTAGTCGTGCCGGTAACACGGTCGGTTCGGTCATGGATTCTTTGTAATTTGGCTGGAAATCAACGGTATTTTTGTGGATGTCCGCTAACATCTCATCCGCCATCCGCATCAAACGGCATTCTGTGTAGCGCATCGCCCCCGGTGGGTCATCATCGATCGATCCAAAATTTCCCTGTCCATCAACCAAAGGGTAGCGCATGGCGAAATCTTGAACCAACCCGACCAGCGTATCGTAGATTGGACCATCGCCGTGTGGATGGAAGTTTTTCATGACTTCACCGACGACAGCCGCACACTTGTCATAGGAACGTCCTGCGGTGAGGTTCATCTCTCCCATCGCATAGAGGATGCGTCGTGTACTGGGCTTCAATCCATCTCTTAGGTCTGGAATCGCCCGATTGGTGTTGACGCTCATCGCGTAGGTAAGGTAGGATTCTTTTAACTCATCCTCAATATATCGCGTGACAATATTTGAATTTTCATCGTTTCGTATTAGCACGTTATGCTTTACTCCTTAGTATGGTCTGTTTAGTATATGAGGAGTGCTCTGAATAATGTGTGTACCCCTTAACAACCCCTACCCGTTGGGCGAGGAGATCTCGCCCTTACACAATTGGCCACGGCGGCCTTGCCCGAATCGGGCGATGACACACATTGAATATCGAACGACTTCTACATTTTGTGCCACGTTTCTCTAGGGATTTTTACCTTGATCATTTTTTTACACAATGAATAGATAGGGGCTTTTCTCTGAATTTAACGCAAAGACACACCCCCTTACTCCCCCTCGGTCCCACCACAAGCGGGGGGAGTCCCGATTCCGTTGACCTCCAGAGGGAATACTTACCGCATCATGGATTCACGGTTTCTGTCGTTTTCTTTTCTTTGCGTCTTACCCCCATTCCGTCCAAGCATTTTATTAAAAACCAGTAACTACTTATTCCCTTTTTCTATTCCCTTTGGTTCAGGGTGGATCGGGTCAACCCAATAGACTTCCTCTGGTGGCTCTACTGGTTCAATATCCAAGCTGATGACAATCGGCTCTTGATCGCTCCGCACTAAGACACAGAGAAGAGGTTCGTTTGTGCCCGCGTTGATTTCTTGGTGCGGCACAAAAGGGGGCACATAGATAAAATCGCCTGGTCCCGCCTCTGCGACAAATTCAAGCTGCTCGCCCCACCGCATACGGGCGCGTCCATTCACGACATAGATAATGCTCTCTAATGCTCCATGATGGTGTGCGCCAGTTTTGGCGTTGGGTTGGATATTCACCGTGCCAGCCCAGAGTTTGTTAGCACCGGCGGTCGCATGATTGATAGCAGCAGCACGGGTCATGCCGGGGGTCTGCGGGGTATTCATATCTAGCTGATTGCTGCGGACGATTCGCACCCCATCGTCACGCCAGTTCACGACCTCAATTGACATCTTACGCCCCATACAGGTCAAGATTCACTTGGTTGCCATACTTTTCGATAAAGACACGCCGTGGGTCAACATCATCACCCATGAGCAGGGTAAACATCCGATCCGCCTCAACGGCGTCCTCCAGCTTAACCTGAAGCAGAACTCGTGATTCGCGGTCCATCGTTGTGTCCTTCAACTGCTCTGCGTTCATCTCAGCAAGCCCTTTGTAGCGGGTAATCGTGGTGCCACGTCGCCCGATGTCCTCAATAACACCCATCATTTCCCATACGGTATTCGATTTCCGAGGTTCTCGGTCACCGTCTCGGATGACAAAGGTCGGATTACCATTACTACTCTCTAACCCGTTAGAGCGATCGAAATCGTGAGGCAAGATATCAAATCTGTTTAACCTTTTAATGAGACTATCCAACTGGCGGATTTCAGGCATATCTGAGACATCTTCAATGACAGCTTCGCTTGTCGCTCCGAGATCTGCGAGCTCCAGCTGAGAATTTGCATTTTGCTCAATCAGCTGATCGATTTCTTCGTCCTCAAAGCGGTAGAATTCTCCGCCATCGGTTTGAACAAGGAATAAGGGGACGGTCTCTTCGCCGCGAAAACGTTGCCCAAAAATGCGCTCCGTATCGACCCCTTTTCGCCCTAACTCGATCAACGAGCTCTCAATTTTTCGGATGGTCTCAAGAATGGTGCGAAACTGTTTTTCTGTGTAAGGCCTATCGCGCCGACTGTTTGTCAATTTCGCGTTTGTCATCGACGCTTCCAGGAGATAATTGTTCATCTGTTCGTCGCTCTGGAGGTATTGGGCACGTCGTCCTTTTCGGATTTGATAGAGCGGCGGTTGGGCGATATACAGATGGCCATCCTCAATCAATTGGGGCATCTGGCGGAAAAAGAAGGTCAAGAGCAAGGTACGGATATGTGCGCCATCAACGTCGGCATCAGCCATGATAATCACTTTGTTATAGCGCAGCTTTTCCATCGAAAAATCTTCTTGACCGATCCCCGTTCCCAACATGGTAACAATGTCGATAATCTGATCATTCTTGAGAATCCGATCTAAGCGTGCTTTGGCAACGTTAATGCCTTTTCCCTTTAACGGCAGTATTGCCTGAAAACGTCTGTCCCGTCCTTGCTTGGCTGTTCCACCGGCGGAATCGCCCTCAACGAGAAAAGCTTCGCACAGGGCAGGATCACGTTCAGAACAATCAGCAAGTTTTCCGGGCATTGACGCGGAATCTAATATCCCTTTCCTTCGGATGACTTCCCGCGCTCTCCGAGCGGCGTCGCGCGCTTGTGCCGCTTGAATACTCTTTTGGATGACCCGTTTGGCAATGTTTGGGTTTTCTTCAAGATAGGTCTTTAACTTCTCATTGACGAGTGCCTGCACAATCCTCTCGACTTCGGTATTCCCCAATTTTTGTTTTGTCTGCCCTTCAAACTGTGGGTCAGGCACTTTGACACTAATCACGGCAGTCATTCCTTCACGAATATCCTCGCCTGACAAAGTAATCTTTGCGTTTTTTAGAAGGTCATAAAATTTAGCATAAGCGTTGAAGGTCCGCGTAAAGGCACTCTTGAAACCACTTTCATGAAATCCACCTTCGGGCGTGCGGACGTTATTGGCGTAGGAAAAGAGGTTTTCGGAATAGCTAGTATTAAATTGCAGGGCAATCTCAACGGAAATATCATCTCTGAGCCCCTCTATGTAAATGGGCTCTCTGTGGAGAACCTCTTTATTTTGGTTATGATATTGGACAAACGACGAAATGCCCCCCTCGTACTGAAAGACACGAGTTTCCCGCGTTTTGCCGTCTTCAGTGAGCCGCTCGTCTTTGAAAACAATCTTGGTACCGCGATTGAGAAACGCAAACTCTCGGAGGCGTTCTGCCAAGATATCATGTGAGAAGTGAATGGTTTCAAAGATTTCTGAATCTGGCATGAAGGTGGTGGTGGTTCCCGTTTTTTTGCTTTTGCCGACAACCTCAACCTTTGTCAAAGGTATGCCGCGCGCATACTTTTGCTGATGTACCTTCCCACCTTGCCTAACTTGGACATGGACCCATTCTGATAGGGCATTCACAATAGAGGCACCAACGCCATGTAAACCGCCAGCTGTTTTATATCCTGAACTTGCGCGTCCGTCAAATTTTCCACCGGCATGTAGTGTCGTCATCACGACCTGTAAGGCTGAAACGCCGCTTGCATGTCTACCGACAGGAATACCGCGCCCCTCATCGCGTACAGTTGCGCTGCCATCGGCGTGGATGGTAACTTCAACCATCGATCCGAAGCCGGCGGAGATCTCGTCAATTGAGTTATCGACTAACTCTTTAATCAGGTGATGCAGCCCAGTGGGTCCGGTGCTACCGATGTACATGCTAGGACGTTTGCGAACCGCTTCTAATCCTTTAAGCACTTGGATATTTTTTGCTGTGTAAGAGGGAGCCTTCCCCATATATTTCTACTCCTTTCGTCAAAATTCTATCGCTTATGTAAAGAAATTGTGCAACAGCAATCGTAGGTACTTGCAGTCCGATTTATCGGGGGCGCGGTCTCTCTGCCCGAACATTTCGGGTTTTGGGCGGGTTGTAGGGATAACTCTTGTGATTGCCCGTCTTTAGTCTTTCTTTTTTATTTTCGTAGATTCGCGTTAACTCGCGGATGCTTTGCACCTTCTTTTTATATGAACCAATTCTATTATTTTTTATCAATTAAGGCGCGTTGGCTCTGTTTAATAAAAAGCTGCTTTAAGCGCACTTTCAGATCTGGATCTTCAACCGATGCAATGGCCTGGTTAATACGTTCTAATGTCTCTGAATCTAACTCAACATTTTCTAGTTTTAGACGTTTCTGCTGTTGAAAACGTTGAATTTTTGGAGATGTTGACGAATGAATCGGCTTAACGGAAAATTCCAATGTTTTCACAGCGGGGCAACTGACAGCTTTATTGATTTTGGGAATCACTTGCCCCCTTAACATCTGAAGTTCGTTGACCCAGACATGGGCAGCGGCATAAACGGTTAATTTCCCATTAATTAGTGAAATTGGTTGGGTGTTACGGGCAATCAGCACCCCAACTGCTCCTTTCCAAGCGGCAAAGACTTTCGTTTCAAGAACCTTGTGATCTAATCCGAAATCACGAATCAGCCCGTCAAGGAGCAGATCGATCCGTTCAGTTTTCTCAGTTGACTTGTCCATTATGCACCGTAAGCACACGACAATCGCCTAGATCTGGCACCCATGTCTCTTGTCGTGTCGAAGTGATAAATATTTGTGCATTCAATCGTCCTAACAACTCAAATAAGAACGATGAGCGTTCTTCATCCAGTTCTGAGAAAACGTCATCTAGTAGAACGATTGGAATTTTACCTGTGGTTTCATGTATTAATTCCAATTCCCCAAGTTTAAGGGCTAAAGCGATGGTTCGTTGTTGTCCCTGAGATCCAAAAGCCTTCGCTTCCTGAAGATACATCTTCCCGTCGGTCTGGGTTTCCAATATCAATTTGAAATCGTCCCGGTGTGGACCTAATGAAGTTATTCCACGCAGGATGTCGTAAGATCGATCGGATTGTAGCCCGCGGCGAAATAGCTCTGCTGCTTCCTGTTCCGTGAGATTCTCAATTTTTTTAGGAGAAGGTTGGTATTTCACTTTGAGTGTTTCACGATTCCCTGTCAATTCGGCGTGCTTGGCTTGAATATAAGCCTTGAATTGTGCAAAAATTCTCACGCGTGTTTGGATAATAGAGACCCCTTCGGTAATGAGTATATCATCCCATGGGTCGAGGAATTCGGGGCTAGCCCGTTTCGCCCGAATCTGTTTCAACAACTCGTTGCGCTGCTTGAGCGCAAATTGGTAATTTTGGAGAGCATTCAAGTAAGCCGAATGGATCTGGGAAATCAAAATATCAACAAAGCGCCGCCGATCTGCGGGTGAGCCTTTGACTAAAGTGAGTGATTCAGGGGAGAAGAAAACCACGTTGAATTGGCCAATCCACTGAGAGAGTTTTCTCTGAAGCACCCCATTCGACTTTAAACGCTTCTTTCCGTTCAACTCGTTTGAGACTTCAACCGTCATCAAATTTAATGGTTGTAAATTGTGGGGCTCTGGCTTCGTATGCGAACCATCTGTAGCGACAATCTTCCCTTTGAGGTAAAACCAGTCTTCGTTATGCCGTATCAATTCATCATCAGGATAGGTTCGGTGTGATTTCGCTGTGCTGAGGAAATAGATTGCTTCTAACAGCGTCGTTTTCCCCTGTGCATTTTCCCCAACAATAAGGTTCACCCGATCGGTGAAATTGATTTCACAATCAGCATAGCTACGGAAATTACGCAACACAAGTTGGTTTAGTCGCATTGTTGTGAGGCATTTTTAGAGTGGACGGGAGACCTATTCGGCAGCATCTCTTTTATAGATTGTTTTCGATGAGATCCATAAGCCGGAGTGATACCGCTTCTACGCTAAAGCGTGGGAGCTCTGTGATGTATTATCTAACAATTTGGGCAGCCCATAGCACCCCGAAAATTGCTAACTCCCCTCCTTAGAAATAACATCGTAGGAATAACCTACCTGAGGGGTGGTCATAAATAGGTTTTGATGCGTATACTTCTCAACGCCTCTCCATGCGTAGGGGGCGGGGCTCCCAACCCCTCGGGCTTGGAAACCAAATCCCTAGATTGACCCAGGCACCTTCACCTAAATTCAGCTACTTACGATTCTAGGCGCATCGGCATGATTAAACAGAGATGCCCATCCTCACCAACAGGCTTTAAGACCGCGGCACTGAGGGAGTCCTTGAGTTCCAAACTGAAATCTTCGGTTTGAATATGTCCCACGGCTTCTATGAGGAAACGTGCATCGAATGCGATTTGAATCTCCCCGTCGCCGCTTTTGACATCTACCGTCTCATATGCCTCTCCTAGCTCGGGAGTCTTGGCAGAAATCCTCGCTTTGCCCTCTTGAATATCTAAACGAATCGAGTAGGTTTTGGGGTTAGATAACAGTGCTACTCGTCTCAACCCGCCTAGCGTTTTTTCAACACTAAGTGTCAGGTGAATTTCGTTATCGCTGGGGATAATCTGTTGGTACTTGGGATATTCCCCTTCTACCAATCGAGAGGTTAAGGTAGCGTCATCATCGGCGAAAATAATCTGGTTTTCTATCAAAGAGACCTTGACCTCCGGTGATTCTGCAAAGGTTTTGGTAATCTCCCGGACCGCCTTGAGTGGAACGATAACGCCCATTGGTTCTTGGGGAGGGGGCGTCAGCGTATCACTGGAGGCAATGGCAAGGCGCCGCCCATCGGTAGCAACGATTTGAGTGATTTCAGGTGTCAGATCAAAATACAGTCCATTTAAGAAGTATCGTGTTTCCTCTGTCGAAGCAGAAAACTCTGTTTTATTAACCATAGAACAGAGCGTTTCACCATCAATCGTAAAGAAATCTCCGGTAATCGAGGGAAGTTCTGGAAACTCATCATCGGGTAGCCCAATAATTTTATACATCCCTTCCCCACAGGCAATTTCGATTCGATCGTTTGCCGTTGTTGAAAGTCTGATTTCTTGGTCTGGTAGTTCACGTACAATTTCAGAAAGTTTCCTTGCTGATACCGTAATGGCACCTTCATCAATGATAGTACCGGGAGCAGCGATTTGAATGCTAACTTCAAGATCGGTTGCTGCAATTTGGATTTGCCCGTCTACTGCACGAATTAGGACATTCGATAATATTGGGAGTGTATTCCTACCTGCGGCAACTCCCTGTAATATTTGAATACACCTAAACAGATCTTCTTTTATGAATATCAACTGCATTATCTCTCTCCTAAAAAATTATGTTTTAAAGTTAAATCTTCATAAGTACTCTTTAGACAAATAACGGTTACATACTCTTTTCTACTCTTTATCTTATTAATTAATATATAAGTAGTAGTAGTAGTAGGGCCTGTGGATATGTGGATAAGTCCCTTAAACCCACACCACGACTGACTGGAAGCCTGTGGATAACTTGTGGATAACTTTTGAAGTTATCCACAAGTTATCCACAGGGCTATATTTATCCACATCCTTCCACAAACAATCCACAAGTTATCCACAGGGTTATCCACAGGTTATCCACATTTACGATTTGCAAAATATGTTTCCATTATTTAATATCTTCCATCAAAAAATTAACTGTTTGGTAAAGTTCTGAATCTGTTCGGATGCTTTCTTCGACTCGATTGTTAGCGTGTAAAACGGTCGTGTGATCTTGTCTACCGAAAGCATCCGCAATTTCCGTCAGGGAAAGGTTGGTGAGTTGGCGGCAAAGATACATAGCAATTTGTCTGGGGACAACGACCGCTTTTGTGCGTGTAGAGGATTTGAGGTCGCCGATTTTGATGCGAAAATAGCTTGCTACAGCTTTTTGAATATCTTCTGCTGTAATGGCTTGATAGGGAATTCGGACGGGTGGTGGTGTAACGTTGTCCAACACATTACGGGCAAAATCAACAGTCAACTCCTCATTGAACAGGCTCGCTTCTGCGGCAACACGAATGAGCGAGCCTTCTAAGTCCCGAATGTTTGTGTGAATCACCTCGGCGATATAGCTTAAAACAGAGTCAGGGACGTTTTCCAAATTTTGGTCTTCGCATTTCTGGCGAAGGATAGCAATCCGTGTTTCAAATTGTGGCGGACTGATGTCAGCAACCATTCCCCACTCAAAGCGGGATCGCAAGCGTTCTTCGACAGTTTCAAGGTTTTTGGGTGGGCGATCGCTTGTCATCACAATATGATTTGAATTTTGGTGTAGTTCATTAAAAGTATGGAAAAATTCTTCCTGAGTCCCTTCCTTACGTTGTAAGAACTGGATGTCGTCGATAAGGAGCACATCGACAGTTCGATATTTACTTCGGAAATCGAAGGCGGTTGTGCGAGTGATGATAGAATCAATGTATTCATTCATAAAGGTCTCAGAGGAGATATAGAGGACTTTCTGCTCGGAATGAATCTCTTGGACACGATTTCCGATTGCATGCAGCAGGTGAGTCTTACCCAAGCCGACGCCACCGTAGATGAAAAGCGGATTATAAATCTTCCCGGGGTTTTCTGACACAGCAAGTGAAGCGGCATGACTCAAACGATTACCTGTTCCAACAACAAACCGATTGAAAGTATGTTCGGGATTCAGACTGGCTTCAGAGGCAGGTGTCGCATCAGTCGCGTCAGGGGAGGGAGACGGGGCCAACGACTCGGCGGGCCTTTTTCCGCCTGACTGTGCAGCAATGATTTTGAGCCGACAGCTTGCACCAATCTGTTGCTCTAAGAGACTATTGATGTCAGACAGAAAACGGCTTGCAATTTGGTCCTGTGTATATACACTTGGCACTGAAATCGTCAGTTCACCTTCTGTGAGAGCCATTGGTTTGGCTTGGCGTAGGTAGACATCTTCACGAATGGTATCGCCCAATTCAGACAGAATTTTCAACCAGATTTGATCTGGGGTATACCGCATCATAATAGTTCCTATGGGTGGAGGGTTCCTTAAACAGATGAAAGCCTAAACGACACGAATGGTTATCACTGTGAAATTGATACCGCACTAAGAGCGAAAATAGGTTGCTGCAAATATATTATAACCAAAGAACCAGATTCAAGCAATTAGAAAATGCTCCAATTTTTTCACGGTTTATTTTTCAATTCTTCAGGGTGTAAAAGGGAAAGAGAAGGTCGTAGCAAAAGTCGGGCGAGATTGAACGATCCACAAGTTATCCACAGGTTATCCACAAATCATCCATAAACTTCTCACCTAAGAAAGATCCGTTATCTAGCGTGTGTTAGGTTTAGTTTTTAACCCTAAGTAAGATGTGCATTAGTATATCATGAAACGTAGCATGAATCAAGTCGAAAATCAGGATTGATTGGTGGGAAAAAGCTTGACAAATCCTAATCGTATAGACTATCATTCCTTAGCTTTGAGTTGATTATTTGAAATTTTAAGTAGAAGTTACGCACTTCAGTAAGGAGCACCGATCGGTGTTCCTTACGGGCTCCTTAGGGTTTTGAGCATTCAACTGCGTAAGTACTATTTAAGATTAGATTAGGAGTAGGTGCTGATGAAGCGTACATATCAACCTCACCGTCGCAAACGAAAAAACAAGTTTGGTTTTCGTAAACGGATGTCTACGCGGGATGGCCGAAAGATTCTCTCTCAACGTCGTGCGAGGGGGCGGAAGGTCCTCACCGCTTAACAGGACTCACGTCAATGGTGCTGCCCCTCGGAAAGCTCAAGATCGATCTGTTACAGCAGCTTTTGCCTCAACCCCATCGGGATGCCCGTGTTATTGTTGGACCGAAGATTGGAGAGGATGCTGCTGTGATAGACTTCGGTGGATCGTATCTGGTTGCTAAAACGGATCCGATTACCTTCGCAACCGATGAGATTGGCTGGTATCTCATCTGCGTCAATAGTAATGATATTGCAACGATGGGGGCAGTTCCAAAATGGCTGTTGACGACGATTCTTCTACCGGAGAACCGGACGACTGAAGCGTTGGTGCGCCGGATTATGGAACAGATCAATGCTGCATGTGAGCATTTTGGCATTACGCTGTGCGGTGGGCACACCGAGATTACTTACGGTTTAGATCGACCGATTGTTATCGGGCAGATGCTTGGGGAAGTCGACAAGGATAAACTAATTATTTCGGCGGGTGCACAAGCGGGGGATGATTTGATCTTGACGAAAGGGCTTGGCATTGAAGCTACTTCAATCATTGTCCGTGAGCGTGAATCCGATCTGCTGGAGAAATTTTCCCCTACTTTTCTTAGCAGAGCAAAGCAGTATTTGATCTCACCGGGAATTTCAGTGCTGGAAGAGGCACAGATTGCTGTTGGGACGGGTGGTGTCCATGCGATGCACGATCCGACGGAAGGTGGCGTCGCAACAGCCATCCACGAGCTTGCACATGCTGCAAATTTGGGGGTGGTCGTCTGGCAGGAGACGCTGCTCATATCAGATGAGACAGAGCAACTTTGTGGTGAATTGGATCTGAATCCGTTAGGAGTTATCTCCTCAGGTGCGTTGCTGATTGCAGCGGATCCCACAAAGAGCAGCGAAATGATGGCGGCGATTACGGAACGCAATATTCCCTGTAAAATTATCGGTCAGCTGCTACCGCCGGAGAGCGGTCGCTGGATTGAGGTGGATAGCCAACGTTATCCACTCCCTATTTTTGAGACGGACGAGATTACGAAGGTCTTTAGTGAATGAAAGGGAGGCGGCAAGATGAAAACCTTGTTTACCGCTTTCTTCATTGGGATCTGCTGTTTTCTGTCTGCCTGTAGTCTTCAGATGGGTAGCGATCAGGTAGAGAAGGGTAAAAAAGCGGTTGCCCTCAAGCCTGGACTCTGCAGAAAGATATAAGAATCTTGGGGCTTCCTACCTGGAGCAAGGTGAACTCGACAAAGCCATTGTAGAATTTGAAAACGCAGTCGAAGTCAACCCACGCTTTAAGGTGAAAGATTATCATCGCTCAAATCTACTGAGCCAATAAAACCTCCTTTCCCTCCTGAGTTTTCCAAGGTCCAACCAAATACAGAAACCTTGACCCAATTGACCGATCGCAGAAACGGTGAGAAATGCCAAAAGAATTTAACGTCCCGCTATTCTACCGCAGCCCTATCATCTCTGTCGTGAAGCAAGCCCGCCGGGGGGCAGACCCCCGGAAACGCGATCTCACCCCTTCTGTTTTGGACTTTGGTCCGGTGCGTTTCAAGATTGCACGCCACTTTGGATTTTGCTACGGGGTTGAGAACGCAATTGAAATTGCCTACCGGACCCTGGAGGAGAATCCGGATAAGCGAATCTTTCTACTGTCTGAGATGATTCACAATCCGTACGTCAACGCAGACCTTCGCAAGCGGGGGGTGCGATTCCTATGCGAAACGTCCGGGAAGCAAGTGATTCCCTTCGCTGAATTGACACCTGCCGATGTAGTTATTGTGCCCGCCTTTGGAACGACACTGGAGATACAATCTAAGCTGAATGCGCGGGGCATTAATCCCTACACTTACAACACGACCTGCCCTTTTGTAGAAAAAGTGTGGAAGAAAAGTGCGGAAATTGGTAGGCAAAACTATACAATCGTTGTACACGGCAAGCGATATCACGAGGAAACGCGAGCAACATTCTCTCATGCAAAATCGGGAGCACCGGTGGTGGTTGTGCTGAATCTGGCTGAAGTGAAGCAACTTGCTAGGGTAATACGCGGCGAGGCTGACCGAGAGTTTTTCTTTAAGTATTTTGCGAATAGCTATTCCCCCGGCTTTGAGCCAGATCGCGACCTGAAGCGTATCGGTGTTGTCAACCAAACCACGATGCTGGCAACCGAGACACAGGCGATTGCCGATCTGCTTCGGCAGGCGATGGTAGAGCGATACGGCGAGGAATGTATTAACGAACACTTTGCGGATACGAAGGACACGCTCTGCTACGCCACCAAAGAGAATCAGGACGCGACGCTTGCCCTCATTGAAGACTGCGGCGACTTAGCCGTGGTGGTAGGTGGATATAATTCTTCCAACACCAATCACCTTGTCGAGTTGTGTGAGGGCAAAATGTCGACCTATTTTGTTCGTGACGCTGGGGAGATTGAATCGCCTCAGTTCATCCGTCACTGGGACATTCACGCAAAAGCTGTGTGCGAAACGACCGATTGGCTGCCGATGCCCCCCCCTAATGGCAAACCTGTTGATATTGTTCTGACAGCGGGGGCTTCCTGCCCTGATGCCTTGCTTGACGAAGTGTTGTGCAAAGTTGTCGCTTGGTTTCCCAACGCCCTGTCGATCGATGAGGTACTTGCGCCCTACCGGGAAGATGAAAGCTTCGATCAATAACAATAGGAGTTACGCCCTTAAGTTTGTCGTAACGCCATTTAACCTGCGTCCCGATAGGCCATAAATCGCCCCTAGTAGTAGGTATACTCTGTATGGTATAACCGTTGTCCCAATGATGGCATGGCGGGTCGTGCCTACTACTTTGGGATGAACTGTCGCCCCCCGATAAATCGCTGAACTACAAGGTTTCGAGGGTTCAACTGCGTAAGTTCTAAACAAATTGGAAAAGTTTCCGCATTGGCTTAATTAGCGCGAATGATTTTCCACACACCGTCCGTATCTACTAGGACCAACGACAGGGGCCCAGAAGTCTGTTTGGCTTTTTCGTTGTCTTTCGGTGTATACTGGAGCGTGTAGATTCCAGCGACGACAACGGTATCATCAATAACGTTCCGGTGAATGTTGATTCCTGATAGCGTCATGTTGATTTGATGATGTATTTCAAAGAATTCAGCAGCTCTGGCTTGGATATCATTATACGTCCGTCCATTGGAATTGTAATTTACTGAGAAGCAAGACATGACTTTCTCGATATTGGCGGTGTCGTATCCCTCTTCATATTTCTCTAGCACTGCCTTTATTAACTCTTTGTCGCTCGGTTGCATTTTTGCCTGTGGTGCGAACGTTTGAGCCAACTTTTGTACTGTCTGACCTGTTGTTATTGGATATCCCCACACCTCTAATTCCATGACTCGCGCAAGCCCTTTGACCTCATAAACAGGTTTTTCCCGCGACATATACTGATAAATCCGCTCGGTATCATTTGTTGACACAGGCACGAGACGAATCTGTCGGGAAAATAGCTTGCCGCGAATGCTGTGCGCTCGTTTCCCTTTAGTGTTATCCCTCGCCGTGTACTGTCTGTCTTTCGTATCGCCTGTTGGAATCAATCCCCAGCCTGTTCCATGCCAATATTCAATCCGATAGTCTTTGAGACCGTACTTTGCGGCGGGGTACTGTTCGGAATCAATTGTGTACATGACAATTCGCCGTATGTCAACAGGTTCGGGGAGGTTGATTTGAACATAAGGGCGTATATTTAGATCTGAGGTACGTAGATGCTCTAAGGTACACCCCCAACCACTACCTTCATCCCACGTTTCGGAAGAGGTATCCCCATCGATCACCTCTTCGGGTAGGTGATTGGGGAGGTATTGTGAAGCTTCAACGGTTGCCCCTTTGTCGAGCAGAGCGAAATTGTTTAGTTCTGGAGGCGGTTCAAAGAGGGGGCTTTGTAAGGTTTGGGGTTGACAACCGATAGTGGTAATGAGCAAAACTCCAACGCCAAGATAGAAGTAGGTTTTGGGTAACATTGTCATTACTCCTTTCAACTAAAGATAGTATGCGAATCCATACCGTCGCAGCCACACAAATTATAGTATGCGAACCAGATGTTGTCTATAAGAATCTGCTTTTACTTTAATTCTCTCGGAATTGACTCCCATTTGCTCATTTGCCCCAATCGAATCTCACTTCACAAGGGCCTCTGTAACATATTTCTGCGTCTAGCTAAAAACGGTTGATAAAGCAAGCGAATTATGATATAATTCAGTTAATCTCTGCTCCATAACTGACTGATTGTGAATTGTTATGAGGGATATGCAGGAGAATTTTTCTCTGCGAGTAAATATCAGTCAAGATTTAGATTGGAGCCATTCGTCCAAAGGGAGGTACAAAAGCATTGCGTCAGTACGAAACCATTTTTATTATTAATCCAGATCTAGACGAAAGCCAGACAAACGACGTTATTGAAGGTGTCAAGACGGCTATTGGATCTGGTGGGGGCAAGATTCTAAGGGCAGATTCATGGGGGAAGAAAAGGCTTGCTTATGCGGTTAAGCAGCACACTGATGGCTATTATGTGTGTATCGTATTTGAGAGTAGCCCTGAGTTTGTAAGTCAATTAAGCGGGCACTATCGAATTACGGAACGGATAATCAAGCACATCGTTGTACAATTTGAGGGGGATCTGACCACACCCACTCCAAGCCCTACAACGGCACCACGGGGAGAAGGAAGCGACTCGACAGGTGCTCGTCCGTTTAGAGATATTGAGAGCGAAGACGAAGATGAAAACAAATACTTTTGATGTTATTAATACCGCCGATGAGGTATAGCATCATATAAAGTACAAGGAGATAATAATCATGGCAAGTTACAACAAAGTCATACTCATGGGAAACCTTACCCGTGATCCAGAGTTACAGTATCTTCCAAGCGGAACAGCTGTGGCAAAATTCGGGATCGCTGTCAACCGTGTTTACAACGATCGGCAGTCTGGGGAAAGAAAGGAAGATGTTTGTTTTGTAGATATAACTGCTTGGGCAAGACAAGCAGAAGTCTGTAACGAATATTTAAAAAAAGGTAGTCCCGTGTTTCTTGAAGGGCGACTTAATTTTAATTCATGGGAAACCGATGATGGACAAAGACGCAACAAGCTAGATGTCGTTGCTGAAAGGGTTCAATTGGTAGGCGGGCGTCAAGGTGGAGACGGTAGTGGTGCTTACGACCAAGCGTCCCCCGGAGCTGTCCCCGCATCACCATCCGGATTTTCGGGGGAAGAGGGACCACCTGCGACCACTGACGACGACATTCCTTTCTAAGATTAATCACTGCATGAATTTAACGAATATTAGGAACGAAAAGCGGGCCCAGTTGATGCCCGCTTTTTCTTCTCTACCATCAATTGGAGGACTGAAATTTTGGCAAGGGAACAACGAGGCAATACAAGAAATACCCGGGGCAACTTCAGAGATTCCCGCGAGATGCCCTATCGGAGGGGACGCCGCAAACGGTGTCGATTTTGCACGGAAAAGGTAGATTTCATTGATTATAAGAGTATTGAAATACTCAGAAATTTTATGACGGACCGCGGTAAAATTCTGCCGCGACGAGTGTCGGGTAACTGTGCAAAGCATCAAAGGGAGGTAACCAGAGCGATTAAACGTGCGCGTAACATCGCTTTAGTACCTTTTACGACGCAACAGTAGGTCATCATAGCCGGGAGGCGGGGCACACCGTTTCCCCAACTCGATTCGTCCATTGTGCACATTCGCGAGTCATAAAAATCGAGAGGCATTTTATGGAAGTTATTCTAAAAAAAAGAGTAGAAACACTTGGAGATGAAGGGGATATTTTAACGGTTGCCAATGGCTATGCCCGCAACTATCTAATCCCCATGCAGCTTGCGGTTCGAGCAACAGAAAAAAACCGACGAATGCTTGAGCATGAGCGTCAGTTGCTAGCGGTCCAGGGTGAAAAAGCAAAAGTCAGGGCAACAGAAATTGCGAGCCGTATCGCAGAAGTAACGTGCACAATCGAAAGGCGCGCTGGAGAAAACGATCGGCTTTTTGGATCGATTACCTCCATGGATATCGCAGAGTCGCTCGCCAACCAAGATATTGAGGTGGATCGGCGGAATATTGAATTAGAAGAACCGATTAGAGAATTGGGTATTTTTATGGTCCCCATCCGCTTCCACGCTGACGTTACCGCCAATATTCAAGTTGTTGTTGTTCGTGAAGAGTCTCCCTGATCATGATATTCTATAAGTCTTAAAGAATGTTCGATAACGTCCGGGTTTGAGCGATGAATACCAAAACTACCGAACCTCTACACGACAGGGAATCGGAGCAAGCTGTGCTTGGAGCAATGATGGTGGATAGCGCAGCGATTCCCCGTGTGATCGCTATCCTCGGTCATACTTCGGAAGTTTTTTTTACCGCAGATCACCAGCTCATTTATACAGCAGTTCTTGCTGTTTATGAGCGTCATAACAGGGTAGATGCGCTCCTTGTGTCGGATGAGCTCGAAAAAACAAACAATCTCAATCGAGCGGGCGGGGATTTGTATCTCTATGATCTACAAGCCCGAATCGTTGAAACGGACAGTACCGAGTTCTATGCCCAGATTGTTCGGGAGAAATCGACACGCCGGCAATTGGTGCAGGCAGGGGAGCAGATAAGCAATCTGGCGCGGGATCAGGAACAGGAACTCCGGGAGGTTCTGGATCAGGCTCAGGAGGGCATCTTTCGTCTCGGTCAATCGGATAATGACCAAGGCTTTGTATCGGTTGGTTCGATTGTCAAGGAGACCTTGGCAGGGATCGAAGAGCTATTCCATAAACAAGATCAATTTGTCGGCATACCGACGGGCTTTACCGATTTCGATTTAATGACCTCGGGGTTGCAACGTGGTGATTTGATTATTATTGCAGCACGTCCTAGCATGGGTAAGAGTACCTTAGTGCTGAATATGGCTCAAAATATCGCGATTGAACAGGAGCTGCCGGTCGCGATATTCAGCCTTGAGATGCCGACGCAGCAGGTACTATTGCGGATGCTGGCTGCTGAAGCCCGGATTAACTTTGGTAACCTTCGTATCGGAAACTTGACGGGTGAGGATTGGACAGGGTTGACACAGGCGGTTAGCAGCTTAATGTCCGTACCGATTTTTATCAATGATATGAGAGGGATTAGCGTACAGACTGTGCGTGCAGAAGCTCGCCGTTTGAAAGGTGAACACGAGGACCTTGCGGTAATGATTATTGACTACCTGCAGCTGCTGAGTGGTTCGGGTAGATATTCCGGACGGGTAGAAGAGATTTCCGATATTTCACGTGCACTCAAAACTCTTGCTTGGGAGCTGGATACGCCGATTATCGCCTGTTCTCAGCTGAGTCGTGAGGTTGAGAAGCGCCCGGATAAACGTCCGCTGCTATCGGATTTACGAGAATCGGGAGCGATTGAGCAGGATGCTGATTTAGTTGCTTTTTTATATAGAGAAGACTATTACGATGAAAATGCAGATGACCAAGGAACTGCCGATCTAATTATCAAAAAGCAGCGTAATGGGCCAACAGGGACAGTTCGATTGGAATTCAATAAAACGCAGATGCGATTTGCCAACATGGCCTACCAGTAGAAGCAGAGTAACTGGACCCCTCATGTTTAGGAACCATTAAATTTTCCTTGTAACCGTTATCCGGTGTGAGATTGCCTATGAATAACCGACTGCCTATCCGCTGTCAGACGCTATACGATTCGCGTAACCTGTTAGTCCGGTTTGTTGATGTTGTGGGCTGCCGAGCCTTGAACTGGATATCTGGGCTTGGGAGTGCAACCCTTCTGGTTTGGGAGACCTGGACGTTAGCCTTTAGGCGGCCATTTCAACTTAAACTGCTGGTTCATCAGTTGTCTTTGATTGGTGTCAATTCGATATCGGTTGTACTAGTCTCCGGACTTTTTACCGGCATGGTATTGGCAACGCAGGGATACCATCAGCTCAAACAGATTTCAGCAGAAGGCACGCTGGGCAGGTTTGTCAGTGTGTCTGTCGTCAAAGAGCTTGGACCGATGGTCACTGCGTTTGTACTTGCGGGGCGGATCGGCGCGTCAATTACGGCGGAACTTGGTACCATGAAAGTAACCGAACAAATAGATGCCCTTGAGGTTATGGCAACTAACCCCGTCAAGTACCTCGTTGTTCCCCGTTTTCTTGCCTGTGCAATTATGCTACCGATCCTAACCCTTTTTGCGATTGTTTTTGGAGTTGCTGGTGGTTATCTTGCAGCCGTTACCCTATTTGATATGAACGGTCTTTTTTTTCTCAAACTAGCCCAAGCCAATTTGTTTATTAACGGTATTATTATTAGTCTTGTTAAGGCGTCAGCATTTGGAATGGCGATTGCTTCAATTGGTTGTTACAAAGGGTTTACAATATCTTCAGCGGACGGCGCGGAAGGGGTTGGTAAATCTACAACAGGCTCGGCGGTCACTTCACTGATTGCCATCTTAGCGTTGGACGCTTTTTTGAACCATTTGCTTTATACAATTTGGGGGTTGGAATAGCCGGAGGAACGGAATGAGGGATAAGGGTTGTCTGGATTATACTCGTTCTCTAACTGTGCTGTCCCTCTGTCGTAAGTTAAATGATTTGGATTGAGAATCTTTGGAAAAACTTTGAAAATAAAGAGGTCCTTACCGGGGTTGAGTTGTACATCCCTCGCGGCGAGACATTGGTCATTATGGGACGCAGCGGCTGTGGGAAAAGTGTTCTGCTTAAACTGATTACCGGGTTAATGAAGCCGGACCAAGGGCAAATTTGGATTGATGGTGAAGATATCACGATGCTCACACGAAAAGCCTTGAATCGTACCCGACGAAAACTGGGTATGCTTTTCCAATCGGCGGCCCTTTTTGACTCCATGACTGTTGGGGAAAATGTCGGTTTTATGGTCTCCCAGCATATGAAACTGAGTAAGCGTGAAATTGACGAAATTGTCGCCGAAAAGCTACATTTGGTCGACCTAGATAATACCCAGAACCTGAGACCGGCAGAGCTCAGTGGCGGCATGCGAAAGCGAGTGGGGCTTGCCCGTGCTATTGCTTGCAACCCAGAAGTGATATTGTATGATGAACCGACGACAGGATTAGATCCGATTACAGCGGTAGAAATCAACCGACTGATACGCGACTTACATCAGAAACTGCACGTAACTTCCGTTGTTGTGACGCACGATATGGATAGCGCGTTTTCAGTCGGGACCAGGATGGCAATGATACACCACGGTCAGGTGATTGCTCACGGAACCCCAGATGAAATTTGGAAGATTGATAACCCGGTTCTACAGCAATTTATTGCTAATGAAAACCATCATCAGGATTGACAATTGCAGGAGAGGTAATCGATGGGGTCGTGGAGTGTGCAGCTCAAGGTAGGGCTTGTTGTCCTCGTTGGTATTATTGTCCTTGTGGTTCTAATAGTGAATGCCGCCAATTCCCCCTGGAGCGTGAGTGGTGAGTTGTTGCGGGTCAACTTTAATAATGCGGGTGATCTCCGCGTTGGTGCTAAGGTTCAACTCGCCGGTGTGCAGGTCGGCAAAGTCACTAGCGTTGATCTCAATAAGAGTGGAACCCGTGTTGAGGTTCAGATGCGCGTCAAGGACGCTTTTCAAAGGCTTCGTCAAGGTTGTCAAGTAAAAGTTGGTGTCATCGGTTTTGTTGGCGAAGCGTATATTCATTTGACCAATGGGCCCGTTGGAAATCTGAACTTGAAACCGACGGATCTTCCACTGACGGGGCAAGATCCACTTGACATTTCGGATTTCGCTGCACAGGCGGAGCAAACCCTTCGCCAAGGCAAACAATTTATCGAATCCGCAAATCAGTTGATACAATCTAATCAAACGAACATTAGCGCGGGTATTGTGGAGATGCGGGCACTCATTGAGCAGACCAGCCGCGCTTTAACGGAGATAGTTGGAAGTACGGATGAAGCCGTAAAAAACCTGAATCGTATCGCACAAGAGAACGATTTTCGCTTGGCACAAACCTATAAACGATTCGATCGTCTGATGAATAGATTAGAAAGTGATGCTTTGCTAATCAGTAGCCAGATTGGTGATATTAATCGAATTGTCCTTGAGCTAGTAAATCGTAATTCGTTCCCTGTGGAACAGCTAATCTCCGATTTACAGATGGGTGCCACAACCTTTCGTGAGATGTCCGAACAGTTAGATCAAGATCTTGATAAGTTGACCGCCGGACTTTTGGATCTGATTGCACAAAGCCAAGAGGTGATTGCGACTGAAAAGCCGAAAGTCAATAAGTTGCTCGAAAACCTCACGAATGCCACTCAAGAGTTAGAGGGCCTGAGCGATAATTTGACTCAGTTGCTTCATACGGCGCAGCATGGGGATGGCAGCATCGCTCAGTTGTTGAATAAACCAGATGTCCTCAATGAAGTGCGGGGTACAGTAAAAACAGTAGACGACACAATGCTTGCGTTTCAGGACCTATCTCGGACGTTAGATCAGGGCTCGGAGAAATTCAAAATACCTGAGTTCGGTTGGGATTACGAGCTCCGTTATTTAAGCCTTGAGGAGAGCCTGCACAACGAGTTAAGCGTTCTGCTCTTTACTTCGGGCAACCAGCGATACCGATTCGGTTTGGGGACGCGTGCGGAAGAGATAAAGCTGGACTTCCAGTACGGTTATGATTTCACAAACAATCTGCGTGGTCGTGTTGGGTTCATGTGGTCAAAAGTTGGCTTGGGACTCGATATATGGCTGCTCTCTCGGAAACTTGGTATTACCTTTGAGGGAACGCATTTGACTAGCAAGAACCCGGAACTCGGCACGGAGGTGGCATGGCGGTTTTTGCCCTACGGACAAATAATCATCGGTGCGGAAGATTTGACATCGGGTGATATCCGCTATACAGCGGGCCTTCGATTCACGTCGAAGAATTGGTAAACTGGCTTAGACGTTGGGACTTAAAATGGCAAAAGAGAGCCGGCAGTTCGTTTGTCAGGAATGTGGTCACTCCTCTATCAGATGGCTTGGTCGCTGTCCGGAATGTGACAAATGGAATACTTTCGCTGAAGAGATCCAGGCAGCGGTTTCTACGCACCCACGGCTCGCCGGACAGCCCGCAAGCGATCCCGCGCCTATTACGCGAATCAGTGCGAGTGAGTCGGACCGGCAGCTCACAGGAATTGGCGAATTTGATCGGGTCCTGGGTGGTGGGATTGTGCCGGGGTCCGTCGTATTGATTGGGGGCGATCCGGGAATTGGTAAATCGACGATACTGTTACAGGTGAGCGATGCGTTGAGCCGCATTTATGGAGGAGTGTTGTATGTGTCGGGTGAGGAGTCTGTTGCCCAAACAAAGCTGCGCGCAAATCGGCTCGGCATCACCTCTGATTTATTATACGTTCTGTGTGAAAATAACTTGGAGCAGATTGAATCGCATATTACGCAACTCAACCCCCGTATGGTTGTTATCGATTCGATTCAAGCGGTCTATCTTCCCGGATTACAATCTGCTCCCGGTAGTGTAACGCAGGTTCGTGAAAGCGCGGCGCAACTATTGGTTATTGCGAAAAGTAAAAACATTCCGATTATCCTCGTTGGGCATGTGACCAAAGAAGGCTCCCTGGCAGGTCCCCGCGTTTTAGAGCACATGGTTGATACCGTTCTCTATTTTGAAGGGGAGCGGCAGCACATCTACCGTGTGCTGCGTGCGGTAAAAAATCGATTTGGTTCAACTAATGAAATCGGGATTTTTGAGATGTTGGGCCGAGGGCTTGTCGAAGTTAAGAATCCATCAGAACTTTTTATCAATGAACGACAGGAGAATACCTCCGGATCGGTGGTGGTGTCGAGCATTGAGGGCACCCGTCCGCTACTGCTGGAGCTCCAAGCGTTGGTTTCTCCTGCAAACTTTGGGTTTCCCCGCAATACGGCAGCGGGGGTAGACCGCCAACGCATCGCGTTGTTACTGGCGGTATTACAGAAACGGGTTGGGCTTGACATCGGCGATTCGGATATATTTGTCAATATTGCAGGCGGGATGCGCGTTGATGAGCCGGGCATTGATTTGGGTGCTGCCATAGCGATAACGTCGAGTCACCGAGATATAGCTATCGACCCACGGACAGTTGTCATTGGTGAGGTTGGTCTGGGTGGAGAGGTTCGGGCCGTTGCACATATTGAGAAACGGTTACTCGAAGCTGCAAAGTTAGGTTTTAATTGCGCGGTTTTCCCCGAGTCCAACCGTAAAGGCTTAGAATTGAAGGAAGATATTGACTTAATTGGTGTTAAAGATCTTTATGGTGCGCTAGGTACACTGCTTTAAATAAATATGCCTGATGAGCCCACAAAAGACGGGAAAACGAGATAAGAAGACAGGTAATCCTATTTTGTTCTTTAACAAAAATTCCTTTAGGTCTGAATCCCTATCTTTTAAGTTTAGGATATAGTTTCTGCTTTAGCATTTTTGTCTTGAGATACGTTGGGCGTCTAATGTGTACACTACGAAAAAAATCAAAGCGGCACCAACGCCTGGATTGGATATGCTTGCTTGTGAGTCTGGGTGCTGCTATTCTAAAACGGTGTCGGTGCAATCAATATCTGGACAAAGTACCGGGATTCCTGCTGAGTCCCGTAGTTGGGGTCATGGCGTCCCCTATAGGTATTCGATTTCAATGGCGCCTATGCAAATCCGTCTCGATCTAATCGGGAGGAAATCCCAAGATTTTAGGATTGGGAGTACGTCAAGTCCTGATTAAGAAAGGGGGTGGCTCGGGTGCAAATTTGGATTATCCGCATCGCTTTTACGTTGTTTGGTGCAGCGTTAGGGTTTATCATCAGTGATTTCACAGGAGGTGTTATCGGTTTTTTTGTTACTATCATTCTGGTAGGTATTGAGGTATCAATTCCACGCCTACTGCTACGAGATTTTTTCGTCTGCTTCGCTGGACTGACGTTTGGTTTGATTGTAGCTAGCCTTATTATTTATATTATTCGAGCAACAGCTGGCACGATTGGTCCTGCATTGACGGCAGGTATCGTTCTTTCATGTGCTTATGTGGGGACAATGATTGTCTATCGTAGGCGAGATGCCTTTGCACTGTTTTCCCTCACAACGCCCGGGTTACAATCCAAGTCTCCAACGGTTAAGGTCTTGGATACAAGCGTTATTATCGATGGACGTATTTTGGATATTTGCCAAACTGGATTTATTGATGGTATGTTTGTAATTCCCCGGTTTGTCTTAAATGAATTGCAACATATCGCGGATTCTTCCGATCTACTTCGTCGCAACAAGGGACGACGTGGCTTCGAGATTTTACGTTTGATGCAAAACAATCCTGACATCGACGTTGAGGTAACTGAAGAAGATTTTCCCGAAGTGGCAGAAGTAGATGCCAAGTTGATTCATCTTGCTCAGGAAATTGGGGCGAAAATCATTACGAATGATTTCAACTTGAATAAAGTGGCTGAACTTCAGGGTGTAACGGTGCTTAACATCAACGAACTTGCGAATTCGGTTCGTCCGGTCGTCGTTGCTGGTGAGGTTATTCAGGTGCGCGTTCTTCGCGAAGGGAAGGAACCGAACCAGGGGGTTGGGTATCTTGATGACGGGACAATGGTCATTGTCGAATACGGTAGGCAATATGTTGGACAGACGATCGATGCGATTGTCACCCAAACATTGCAGACTACCGCTGGTCGGATGATTTTTACGCGTACGAAGACTGATGAAGTGGACAGTGATGAACCAGAGGACGTGCGTTCTTATTCCCGCAGCTGGCCGCGGAAGCCGAATGGGACGTCATCATACTAAGAAACCGTACCTAGAACTGCTTGGCAAACCGATCCTCACGCACACGATTGGTGTATTTGATCGAAGTGCTGTTGTCGATACAATCTTTGTTATTGTTGATGAAACGGATTTCGACGCTTGCCGGTCTATTGTGATTGAGCCGTACGACTTCCAAAAAGTTGCTGCGCTCGTCCCCGGCGGCGAAACACGCCAAGATTCTGTGTTCAACGGATTGAAAATGCTTCCAGATGATACGGATTTCGTCGTCGTCCATGACGGAGTCCGTCCTTTTGTGACCGATGAAATGATTTTCACCTGTCTCGAAGCGGCAGCGGATTGGGGGACGGCGGTCGTTGCGGTCCCTATCAAGGATACCATAAAAATCACAGATAGGGACGGCTTTGTCGTCGATACACCGGATCGGAGCCAATTCTGGGCGGTACAGACACCGCAGGTATTTCGGCGGGATCTGCTGCTGGAAGCCCACCAGCACGCCCAGCGAAAACAGATTCAATTGACCGATGACGCAGCGCTGGTCGAGCAGCTTGGACTCCAGGTGAAGTGCGTCGTGGGAAGCTATGGCAACCTGAAGATCACGACCCCGGAGGACCTGATTGTTGCTGAAGTCCTGATGCGTGAAGCATAAAAAATTCAAAAATAGTAGACATTCATAGATGCCATGCGCGTAGGAATTGGTTACGATGTTCACCGCTTGGGGGAAAATCGTAAATTGATACTCGGTGGGGTGACAATCCCATACGAATTGGGTTTGATTGGGCACTCCGATGCAGATGTATTGACCCATGCCATTTGCGATGCGATGCTAGGAGCAGCGGGCTTGGGCGACATCGGTCAGCATTTTCCCGATACGGATGCGGCTTATGCCGGAATTGATAGCCTAATCTTGCTCAGTAGGGTAAAGGTCTTAATTTCTACGGATTACGCAATTCAGAACGTGGACAGTACGGTGATTATACAGCGTCCAAGACTTGCGCCTTATATCCCCGCCATGCGCCAACGCCTTGCTGAGACGCTAGATATTTCAACCGATCGGGTGAATGTCAAAGCGACAACGTCGGAACGGCTCGGTTTCATTGGCGAAGGCAAAGCGGTTGGCGCTGAAGCTGTTGTTTGCCTCGTCCAATTAAAGTAGGTGTTAATGAGCAAGATTCCAGTCCTAGATGAGAAAGAAAACTGATGGCATTAAAAATTTATAATTCCCTTACAAGGCAGTTGGAGGAATTTGTGCCGTTACATGAGGGAAAAGTCCTTATGTACAATTGTGGCCCCACTGTCTACGATTACTTTCATATTGGTAACGCTCGCACGTTTTTGGTTGCTGACATTGTGCGTCGCTACCTCGAATATAAGGGTTACACCGTCAGGCTGGTTCAAAATCTGACAGATATTGATGATAAGATTATCAATCGTGCAAATGAGCAAGGGATTGATACCTGTCAATTAGCTCAGAAATATGTGGATGCCTATTTTGAGGACTCAAACGAGTTAGGTATCCGTGCGGCTGACGTTCATCCGAGGGCGACCGAGCACATCTCGGAGATAATTACCCTGATTCAGACGTTAATTGATAAACAGGCAGCTTATGAGATTGATGGAGATGTATATTATCGTGTCAACCACTTTGCAGAATATGGAAAGCTGTCTCACCGCAAGCCGGAGGATTTACTTGCCGGAGCTCGTGTTGAGGTTGATGAACGCAAAGAGGATGCGCGGGATTTCGATCTCTGGAAAAAATCGAAAGCGGGGGAGCCGTGGTGGGATAGCCCTTGGGGGAAGGGCAGACCGGGTTGGCATATCGAGTGTTCTGCCATGGCGATGAAGCACCTCGGTGAAACGATTGATATTCACGCCGGTGGGCATGACCTGCTATTTCCACACCATGAAAATGAGATTGCTCAAAGCGAGGTAGCAACTGGAAACACCTTTGCCCGGTATTGGATGCATGTAGCATTTTTGCAAATTGATGGACGCCGGATGGGCAAGTCGGAAAGCAATTTTATTTTTGTCCATGATGCCGTGCAGCAATATGCACCTGAAGCGATTCGCCATTTTCTGATTTCCGCGCAGTATCGGCACCCGTTAGATTATAACTCAACAAGCTTGAGTGAATCGAGCAGTGCTGTTCGACGGTTGAGTAACTGCCTTGATGCTCTAAAACCGTATCAGGATGCAGAGGAGGATGCCTCTGGTGCGTTGAACGACGTCGAAGCTGGATGTTTACTTCAATCTATTGATACAATGCGCCACGACTTTGAGTTTGCAATGGATGAGGATTTTAATACCGCTGGGGCGTTGGGGGCGATTTTTAAGTTTGTCGGCGAAGTGAATCAATTTCTCGCAGCGACCGGGGATCAGCCCTCGAATGGGAGAGGAAATATCCTAAGTCAAGCGTACAAAAGTTTGGTTGAGGTTGGTAATGTACTTGGCATATACGCCGAGGAGGAGGTTGCTAGCGATGCACATGCAGCCTTGACTGAGCAACTGATGAATCTCATTCTGGAGGTGCGTCAGGATGCTAGGCAACGTAAGGATTGGGAAACGGCGGATAAAATTCGCGACCAGTTAAAGCAGCTCAACGTTGAGCTTCAAGATAGTCGAACTGGAACAACTTGGAAGGTTATCAAAGGAGGCACTAGGTAAATTGCACGGTGGTTTACACGTAATCGCCGCAAGGGGGTATAGTGATGGGTCGTTATTTGGGGTTATCATCCATTTGTCTTTGTTTTTTATTTGTGCTCGGTTGTGCAATCGTAGCGAGGCAGGAGTGGAGTGAAAATTACGCTTCGATAGAAGGGGTAAGAGCAACGAACACAAGGATGATTGATGGCAATATCAGGACGTTTGGGGAAACAGCGTTTCGTGAAGGGGTGCAGGACACCTTTGGTCCCGCTCCGACCTCGCAGGCAATCGTCATGCTTCCTAAAAAAAAGACAATTCGCCGCGTTGTGATTCATTCGGACAATTTGAAGAAGTTCAACGTATATGCGGATAAGGGGAGCGAGGATTGGCAAATCATCAAAGAGGTTAATAATGTCGCATCAAACCCAATTGATTTATCCGTGAAGGCACCGTTTCCAACTGACAAAATCCGCATCCGTGTGTTAGGTACGACCGACGATGCGGCCCTTCGTAGAGGGCAACGGAGACGGAACTTTTGGGCGAGCGGAAATCGTCGCGCACCAGCTAAGATTTATGAAATTGAGTTATATGGCTACCAATCAGCGACAGCAGCGCGCCCAAAGGAGTCGGAGGATCAACGCGAAGCGGAACTGGATCAACTGTTAAAATTGGATTAACGGGAGTGAGACGTGATAGGCGTGATAAGTGAGTTATCACACTTCATTTCCCCTCTTCATTCACTCTAAAACAGTTTTCTCAGAAAGTCTGTCGCCGAACTCGTCAGTGTTTGGACAACTTGGGGTTGGCGGATGTAAACTTGTTTACCAAACCACCCCTTCCCCAAATTCCTACGAATTTGACTAGAAAAAATCTCTCATGTAAGAAATAGTACAAAGAAACCGAGCTTTTCTAAAAAAACTCGGTTTCTCTAATGCTCTGCACTTTCTTTTTATTAATAGGAGTTACGCACTTGAGTTTGTAGTCGCACGTTCATTGCGCGTCTTTAAGGTAGTAGGCATACGGCGTATACCATTCCGTTGTGCCAATGATGGCAAAGCGGAGCGTGTCTATTACTGTCGGTTGAACTGTAGTTGCCTGATTTATCGGGCGGCGTGAGTCGTATAGATCAATACTGTCGAGAGGCACACTTGGTATTTGATGAGTCACCGAGGATACCATGACTATTGCGCCATAATCCTGGCTCAACCAACCATAAACATTGCACGACCTTTTTTGGTGTTGGCTTTGAACGTTCAACTGCATAAGTCCTATTTTGACATGAACCAAAAAATAAAGGAGGCAAGATATGCGTTTTGTAGTACTAACCGTTGTGATACTAGGTCTGATTTCTACACTGGGGTGTTTGGGCCCAAGTGGTCCTCCGGTGCAGTGGAGTCGGAACATTGCACCGTTTGCGGAGTGTCAGGATCCAAAACTGAATGATGATAACATGCACTCAGTCGGGGAAACCTCAAGGCTTATTATTGAGAAAACAACTCGCCTAACCAGGGAAGACCAAGAAGAAGAAGAGAACTTTACGCAGGCAACGCTTAGATGGGCAAAACCGCAGCCCGTTCAGCGAATTGTTGTGATAGCAGATAAAGGGAAACTTGAATTCTTTGAAGTCCAAATTGTAGATGAATCCGGAAATTGGGAAACGATTAAGAGTGTTAAGAATCATTTTCAAGACCAGTACAAACTTCAGCTCCCGGAACCAATTCACACCCAAAGGTTGCGTCTGAAGGTCCCTAAAAAATGGGAGTCTCGACGTGTGGGTGGGCAGAAGCGTAGAACAAGAGGAGACGGCGGCGCAGAGGTTAACATTTTTAAGCAGATCCGTGATATTCAGGTGTTCTATGCCCTACCTCCTGCAGAACCGATGACGGGTGAAGAGCCGGCAACGGGTCAGTGAGGTTCGCAAATGATGTTAGCCGCTGAAACGAAAAGTCTCATTCATCTCAACCTTATTCCGGGTATCGGAAATCATACCATCCGACGCTTGTTAGCGGCTTTTGGATCTGCAGAGAAATCGCTTGCTGCGACATCACAGGAGTTAGCCCAGATCGATGGGTTGACTCCCGATGTTCGGCAACAGCTAATTGAGGGCGGATCGCGCGCTCCCCTTGCACAAGAACTTGAGCTGATCCAGCAGCATCAATGCCACATCGTAACCATCAACGATGACTCTTACCCACCCCTCCTCACGCAGATTGACGATTCGCCCGTATTGCTTTATATCATAGGCGAATTTCCCCTACAGGACGCACCAAGCATCGCGATTGTTGGATCGCGTAGCCCGACCGAATACGGCAAAACGATAAGTCAGCAACTGAGCCATCAGCTCGCAGAACGCGGTATAACTATCGTGAGTGGATTCGCCCGCGGTATTGATACTTGTGTGCATCGCGGTGCCCTTGAAGCCGGTGGATGCACGGTTGCTGTGTTCGGCTGCGGGTTGAGCATTATTTATCCATCAACGAACCGGGCACTTGCAGCGGAAATTATCAAATCTGGTGCATTGATTTCTGAATTTCCGATGACGATGCCGCCCCATGGCAATAACTTTCCCCGCCGCAATCGCGTGATTAGTGGTTTAACGCTCGGCACACTTGTTGTTGAGGCTTCTGAACGGAGCGGTTCGCTCATTACAGCGCGTCACGCCGCTGAACAGGGACGCGAAGTGTTTGCTGTACCGGGGCAGATCTTTTCCGATGTGTCACGGGGCACCCATTCCCTCATCAATCAAGGGGCGACGTTGATAAATAGCGTTGACGACCTGCTTGATGCGTTATCCCAAAACTACACGAAAATCTTGGGGCGGGAATCGCCCGAAGCAACTCTCCAACCTCCTCCCCGCCTAGATCGGGGTTCAAAGCGACCCGATAAGGCTGCTCATCCTCAATCAGTCGAAAAAAAATCAACACTCGCCCCTCAACCGACGACAAAGCGAGAACCTAACCCCGATAAGATTGGGGTTCAAAGCAATTTAACTCCTGATGAGCAAGCTGTGCTATCGGCAATTGATGCTTCAAGCGTCCATATTGATGAGATTATACGGGGCACACAGCTGCCGATCGGTAAGGTTTCCTCACTCCTTGTCATGCTTGAGTTGAAGGGAATTGTTCAACAGTTACCGGGGAAACAATTTGTAAAAAAATAGATTTATGATCACAAAAAAGTTGCTTTGAATTCCGATCGCAGCATTTAGATTGGAAATGTCTCAACTCCTTAATGACTTATGGGTGGGACTTGATATCCCCCAAAGCCTTGGTATTAATCCCTGCGGCGAGATCGGCAGGCGCGGATTCCATTCATCGGGAGCAAAATCGGTTGCAGGACTATCCGTCAACTGGATAAGCTCTCGGCCAGCGAATCGGAAACGGTAAATATTCCAAATTCCAATCCGACCCGCGATGAGGATAGATTTTCCATCAGAACCCCACGCCTCACCACTTACGCTTAACCATGGATTATGAGGCAGCTTCACATCTTCATGTTCGATAGCTTCATGTCCTTTTGCATCAATTGTAACAATAACGATAGTGGCCTCCTCCTTTTCGCCTTCACGCGTAAGTTTTGTATATATAATCTTTTTACTATCCGGTGCCCACCCACCTATAAACATTATGCCCCCGGCAACCGACTGTGAAGCTTGCCATAAGTCCGTACCATCCGCATCAACAACATAAATCTCCCGCGACCCATTTTCCATAACCCCCTCAAACGCTATCCGCTTCCCATCCGGGGACCACTTCAACTCTGCGATAAACTTCATCTTTACAACTAATTGAATATGTTCCCCATCGTTATCCATTGTATAAATGCCATTCACTCTGCCTGGCGCATTCTCCCCCGCACGTGCACTCGTAAATACAATCCGTTTCCCATCCGGCGACCAATTGCCAGCCACATCACTCCATGGGTGGCGTGATAAGTTACGTTGATTCCCGCCAGCGGCATCCATCACATAAACTTCAGAATTCCCATCACGATTACTAGTAAATAAAATCTGTCGTCCGTTCGGGGACCAAGCCGGAAAACCATCTAATGCTGGACTATGCGTCAAGCGGACCTGATTCCTTCCGTCGGAGTCCATCGTGTAGATCTCACTGTTTCCATCCCTCTTGGAGTAAAATACAATTTTGCCCTGGAGGGGGCTCATGATCAGCCAAAGACTGATCACGAAAAACAACAGCCGCATGGTTACGCCTCCTTTAGTTCAACACTTTAGTGCAACATAAATTCTACAGATACAATGTCACGCTGATTCTGCCCCGTTGTGATGTTTTGATTATTCTGTGTCAGAGAAACTCGCGTATATGCGTCTATATGATACCTCCCCGGTCGATTGGTAGGCAAATCGACGCTCGACCAACCTTTAGGCATGATGGCACTCTCATCCAGCGCACGGAGGAATTTGACCTGGGTTTTGATTAGCATGTCACCTATTTCCTCCAGAAACAAGGTTCCACCGTTGGCACGTTCAAAGTAGCCCGTCTGACTTGCTATTGCTCCAGTGAATGCACCACGGATATGGCCGAAGAAGATGGGCTCTGCCAGTTCAAAAGGAATCGCCCCACAATTAAGTGCCATGAATGGATCGGGCAACCGGTTCTTTACCGACACCGGTTTCCCCGTAATTAAAACCAACGTGCTGTCGTTGTTGTGGAGTTGGTGAATGGTTGTGTGAAGGGTTTGCATGAAGGATCCAATATAAGTGCTTGTATCTCCCGACTCGTCGAGGATTCTCGGCGTTTCTAAGTTTTAGTGTCGAGTGTGGAAACTTGACCTAGGTGCTGTCAAATGAACAAATTCAAAGTCTCGTAAGTTCCGCAATGATTCGGATTGTGCCAGAAAATGCTGCCCCTGGTTCCAAAACGATGACACCGGCATCAATGCCTCTCGCTTCGAGATTAATTGCGTTGCTCGGGCAGGTATACGGTTCAAAGCAGATTGATGGGCGGCTTGGGGGGGTGTAGACGACCAGCTCTCGAAACTGCGCGTCGGATTCTAGGATCATGCGGACGCCCCCGTCTCGGTCATCAATGATGCAACGACTCACGTTGTCTGACAAGATGACGCCGGTCAAAACATCGTCAAACTGCTGTCCCGCGAGTGGCTTTCCGGATCGGAAGTCCGTATCTTCGTCCAGATCGGACACCTCACCTGTTGGTAGGAGTTCCTCCAGCTCCCAACGTTTTGAAGCCGGCACAGTGATTAGGCATCGTTCAGCCGAAGATTTTGATGACAACGGCACACGAAAATAAGGGTGGATGCCAAATCCCATCGGCATATTATTATCACCGGTATTTCTGATATGGATGTCCAACGTCAAAGTGGTTTCTATGAGCGTATGGGTGATCCGGATCTCAAAGGGCAGCGGATACTGACGCATAATCGCTGGAAATTCCCGCGAATCTAGGCGGCAGACGATTGAAGCGCGGTCCGCTGTATCTACGCTTTCTACCTGATACGGTTGGTTCAATAAGAGTCCATGAATGGCGTTGGGGGTTCCCGGTGCCTTGTCGAATGTGTATTCCTTTCCCCCAAAAGAGAACTTTCCTTCGCGGATACGGTTCGGAAACGGGAATAGAATTGGATTGCCGTACTTCGTTGGCTCGTTTTTCAGCGTTTCCAAATCGGGGGGTGGGTCAATCAGGTCTATCCATTCACCATTGACGGGGATTCCAAAGCTGTAGCAGTTATTTCCAAGGTTCGTTGCGATTCTCGCCTCTGCTTTTGTGGTATCATCTCGCAAGACATAGGTCTCAATATCATCAACCTCAATCTGATCAACAACATAACGCGATGCGTTCATTTTTTTCTCCGTGACATAATAATTGCATTCGTTGTTGCTTCCGTCCTTTTCTTCTGCTCCGTCATATTTTTGGGTTCATTTGTTCGTTGGTTGGGGTGTTGGGGTTTGCTCTAGGTATCCGTAAGGGAGTGGTATTGAATGGCAGAAACTCTACTGTCCTTGATAGCGAGGTGCTTGCAACCGTCTGTCAAATGTCAACAGAACCTAATCGTAGGGGGTGGGTTGCCTCGCCCGACGGTTGGGAACCCCACCCCCTACAGGTTGACAATTTCGGAAAATCTCCCAATTGCGCTATAGTCCGGGTGTTTTCAATTCACTATACACGGTTGTGCGACACATCAGGTATTGGGGTTGCCCCTACAGAAACCCAAAAATCGCCTCAAGGCACATCAGATGGGTTCAATTTGTCAACTGTCAACATACCCTAGCAACTTACGTTATTATATCAGAAGGTCGTGATCGTCTCAAGAAACAAAAGTGAACTTGCATGAATATCGTTGATGTTAAGGCAGCTTTTTGGTAAACTTATATAGGATGAAATGCTAATTTCGTGGATTGTGCTAACATGGAGGTTGACAATGTAATGGATTTCTCGCTGGCTCAAAACCGGCGAGACTGCTGATATTGATGAGTTGGAAAATCAGTTACATTCAGAAGGTTTTGGTGCGTATCAGTGGAAAGGAGCACCCGGGGCCGCCTATCTGGATTACATCCACACACAGGCTGAAGTGGTCTGCGTGTTGTCGGGTAGAGCCGATGTGTTGGTAGAGGAGGAGCGCGGACAGATCCAAGCTGGGGATCGCGTGGATGTGCCAGCGAATACTTATCACTCTATTACGGTGACGAGCGAAGAGCCGTTGGTTGTGCTAACTGGCATGCGTCATCGAGGTGAAACGTAAGGAGAATAATTGTGGTAATCCGACATTTCAAAACAGACATTTCCCTGATCACAATCCTGCTGTTGCTGAGTGGTTGTTCAATCTTCAGTCGAGGTCAATCCGCTGAGAGGGTGATTGTCGATCCGCTGGTTGAACGAAATAAAGAGTGGCGTGAACAGGTCGAGGCGGGAAATTTGGCTCTCCAAGATAAAGACTTGAAGCGTGCGCTTGAAGCCTATCAAGCTGCATTAGTGATTAAGCCGAATATGAGCCAGATCCAATTCCAAATCGCTAAGATCTACCTCCAACAGGAGGAATATGAAAAGGCGAGGGACGCTTTTGCTGCCACAGTAAGGCTCGTTCCCCAGAATATGGATGCGCGCAATTCTCTCGGTTACATTTATGAGAGACTGAACAACTATAAGGCTGCGGCGCAAGTTTACGAAGATACCTTAGAGGTTGAGCCGCATAACCTGTACGCCCTCAGCCATCTTGGAGTAGCTTACAAGCAGCTTGGTCGGCTTGACGACGCTGAAGGGGTTTTACGAAAGGCGATGGCGATTGATCCAAAATCTGCACGGCCCGCTAGCAGAAATCTGCATAACTATCTCGCCTTGGTTTACTGGGAGAGAGGCGAGATTGGCGAAGCTATTGCGGAATTTAGGGAGTCGATCCGGCTTTTCCCGAAAGATATATGGTCCCGCCAAAGCCTCGCCTCTCTCTACGAGGAGCATGGACGTTACTATGAAGCACAGCTCCAGTACCATAAAATTTTAGAGATAGATCCGCAGAATCTCCTTGCACCGACGCGCCTCCAAGCCCTTGCACAGTTAGATCAATCTGCTCGAATGGTTGTTGACCTTGTGCCTGTAGATTTAATTGACATCGACATTGAGGGAGTCATCGCTGCGGCTCCTGATGCGGTAGATTACCCCAATGCTGACGCAATCATTTTACTCAACCAGTTTAGCCACGAAGTCACCCCGACTGGGAAATCTCGCTATACCTCCCATCAGGTAATCAAGATTCTGACGGAGAGAGGGGTGCAGAGCTATGATGATATCGCCATTCCACACACACCCAACGCACAATACATTACCGTCAATATTGCGCGGACTATTACCCCCGACGGGTCTGTTGTTGAACCCCCGGAGGAGGCGTTCAACGATGTCACACCGCCGGGGCTGCTCTCCTATAACCTCTATTCTGATTCTATGTGGCGGGTGATCTCGATGCCCGCTCTCAAGCCGGGAGTGTGCATTGAGTATCAGGTCACACTTGAAGATGCGGGGGCGGCATCGGTTGGGAGCACCTCATGGTTTTGGGGCGGCTTCAGTTTTCAATCTACAGATCCGATTCTGCAATCCGCCTATGCCTTACGTGTACCCAAAGGGACGAACTTCAAGTGGAAGGCAATCCATTGCCAACTCAATCCTCAGGTACTACATGAGAAGGAAACTAGCACCCATCTCTGGATCTACGGCGAAACACCTGCTCTTAAAGAGGAGTACAACATGCCGGCGACTAACAATATTGTTCCACGCTTGAGTTATTCCTCTGTAGAGTCTTGGGACGCTGTTTACAATTGGTACAAAGACATTGCAAAGGACCGGTATACCGTTGATCAAGCAATTGAAGAAACCGTCGAGGAACTCACAGCAAATCTGCTCACGGAGGATGACAAAATTCGGGCAATATACCATTTCGTCGCATCACAGATTCGCTATGTGGGGATTGAACTGGGGCAAGGTGCATATCAGCCCACGCCCGCCGATCAGGTGCTCAGTGTCCGATACGGTGACTGCAAGGATAAGACTACCTTGATGATTGCAATGCTTGATTTGGTTGGTATTGAGGCGTTTCCGGTGATGCTGAATCCTGCACCGTATCAATACATTGATCTGGAACTCCCTTCGCTCGGACAGTTTAGCCACCTGATTGCTGCGGTTCCGCGTAACGATGGCGACTATATTTGGCTCGATCCAGCTGCCGATACCTGCAGCTACGGCGATCTCCCGGCACGGAATAGAGGACGAAAGGGGTTCGTGATACAAAGCGATTGGGGTGAGTTTGTGGATATTCCCATCTCTACACCGGAATCCAATCGGTTAATCGTTGACACAGAAATCGTGGTGACAGAAGATGGGACGGTTCAGGGGGCCATGCGGATTGATACCCTTGGGCAATACAATTTTGAAGCGCGGTTGGAGTACAAGCAGGTGTCGCCGAGTGAGTGGAAGGATACCTTTGCTGTCGGACTTAGTAAGCAATTTCCCGGCGTCCGAGTTGATTCAGTGCAGGTTTCTAATTTGGGGGATCTCAACGAACCGGTGCAGCTCAACGTTGGTTTTACCGCTAAGAATTACGCTGAGCTGGTTGGGAACCGCCTGATGTTTCCGCTGCCGAGCGATGAATTTTCAGACTATGCAGAGATTTTTGCAGCGGCTGAACGTCAGCACCCACTTGATTTGAGGTACCCGATGCAGATGAAGAAAACAATCCGGATTATCCTGCCGGAGGGGTGGACAGCGACCTTTCCGCAAGATCTTCGTCTGGAAAATCGCTTTGCCAGCATGGAGCGACAGTATAAACTGAAAGGGAATCAGATTCATTACGAAATTAGCTTCACTATCAAGGAGTCAATTATCCCACCCGAAGATTATCTCGCAGCGAAACGTTTTTTCGATATGCTGGTACGAGAGGATCGGACGCAACTCATTCTGGAGAAGCACGCTAAACCTAAAGTATAAACAACGAATAGATAGAAAAGAATCTATTTAACGTAGTATTCAACCAACGGAGGTTTCATAATGAATGCATCATTTGAAAGACCCTACAGACCTGTAGATCTGAACATCTCAATGACGAAGGCGTTTCCACTTATGTCAATGGCTGAAAAACTGATGAGAGAAGCGACATTCACTACATCAGGGCGAGCTTCGCTGACACTGGCTCGTGGAGATGAAATGACTGTTGTACTAATCACCCTCAAAGCAGGAGCTGCGCTTAAAGAGCATCCGGCACCTGCTACTGCTACCGTTATTGCACTTAACGGAAGCATCATATTTTCAACAAAAGCGACGGAGATTTCGCTGGAGCAAGGTGAGGCGGTTACCTTCACGGCTGATGTCCTTCACGCTGTCGAAGCCAAGGAGGATAGTGCGCTCCTTGTCATCATTGGTGGTGCAGCACATGAGTGACACACACAAAAATAGGTGGGAAATCTGTCACAGCGGCTTCCATAACTCTGGGTTTTGCTTGGCTCAGTTTGAAAGGAGAGTGTTGTGATGCGGCTAACAATACCTCAAATGAATCGTTTTCTGCTTATTGTGATTCTAGTCAGTGCCATTGTACTCATTTGGGGCACGGTTAAGACATATCGTCATGTTCCTCCAATACCAGAGGAACTTGTTACCACGGAGGGACAAACCGTATTCACTCGTGCAAATATTCGCGCCGGGCAAGCGATTTTCCAGAAATACAATCTCATGGGTTTTGGCACCTTACTCGGCAACGGCAGTTACTTCGGTCCGGATTTCACAGCAGAATATCTAGCACTGCTCCGTGACTTCATAGCGGAAACATTTGCACAAGAGAAATTTAGTCAACCGCTCATGGGTTTGACTTCGGTCGCTCGGAAACAGGTTATGGATGCTGTGCAGATTGCTGTTAGATCTGCGAAGGATGAAGCAAATCACGTCGTCTGTTCAGAGTGGGCAGCAGCACATCAACATATCGTAGAGGTCTATCGAGCACGCTTTATCGACGGTGACCGAGACTTAGGCACGGCGTCGAAGACAATGCTACCCGAAGATATCGAAAAACTCGCTGCGTTTGTGGGTTGGACATCGTGGTTCAGTATCACTTCGCGACCAAACAGCGATGGCTCCTATACGAATAACTTCCCACCCATCCCTGACCTTGGACTGACAGCAACACCGCGCACATTCACATGGACAGCGTGGACTATTGGTCTGGTGTTACTCATCGCGCTTCTGATTGTGATTGGTTACAGTTTTGTGGAAGTCGAACCTATCCCTGAGCTTCCCCCTCTCGACGAACGTGCTCATAACCCGCTGGCATTCCTTCAGAAGGTATCATTGCTGCTTTTGGCAGGGTGCACACTGGTTTTCCTGATTCAAACCTTGGCAGGCGGTTATTTGGCAAATGCCTACGCCAGCCGGGGGGATTTCTACGGGTTGTTTGATCGGTTAGGATTGGAACGGATGAAAATTTTACCGTTTCAAAGCATCCGATCGGTGCATACCGCTACCGCTGTCATCTGGGTAGTCGGGATGTGGATGTCCGGCGCGCTTTACACTGCCCTTCTATTGGGTGGACGCCAAAAGCGATGGCACCGTCCACTGACCTACTTTTCTTTAGTCATTCTCACAATTTCTGTTGTCGGTACGTTGGTCGGCGTGTACGCTAGTATTAGGGGGTGGCTCGGTGCTTCATGGTCGCTTATCGGTAGTGAAGGTACGGAATACTTAGAAATGGGGAGATTATGGCGTGTTGGAATCGGTTTGGGATTCGTATGCTGGACAATTGTGCTCACCTCGGTCTTGAGAAGTGCCCGAGCTCGATGGCAACCATTGCTAAATCTATTAATACTAAACGGTGTCGGTATCACCGCGGTGTTCTTTGCTAGTTTCCTCTACCGTCCCGACAGTCATTGGGTCATCATTGATTTCTGGCGGTGGTGGGTTGTCCATCATTGGGTTGAAGGAATCTTTACATTCTTCCAGCTGCTGGTGATGGGGTGGTTCTTTGCGGGGCTTCGACTCGTCACCAACGAGGAAGTTACCAAAAGCCTCTATCTAGAAGGTGCCATCGTTTTACTGGCAGGTTTTTTAGCCATTGGACACCATTACTGGTGGGTTGGCGAGCCAACATTGTGGATAGGAATCGGCAGTGTTTTTAGTACGCTAGAGGTATTACCTCTTTTTTTCTTACTTACTAGTGCCTTGAACACATTCAAGTCGAGCGCGAACCGAAAAACGCGACATCGGTTGCCGCTCTATTTCTTCATTGCCTCCGCTTTTTGGCAATTCATTGGATCAGGGATCTTGGGCCTATTGATAAACTTGCCTATTGTGAATTACTATGAACACGGTACATTCCTCACAGTTGCACACGGGCACGCCTCGTTCTTCGGAGCATTCGGTTTTCTGGCATTGGGGATGTTGCTATATGTAACACGCCATGCCGAATTGGGTGGGTGGGACGAAAGGTGGCTTAAGGTCAGTTTCTGGCTGCTTAACATCGGCTTAGCGTTTATGCTTGTGTTTTCAGTCGTTCCCATCGGCGTGCTACAGTTGTTGGAAGCAGTGCGCGTGGACTACGCCGCCGCCCGAGCATTGTCCTTTTACGAGGGGACATGGGTTCACCTGCTCAATAAGTTGCGGATGCCCGGCGATGCACTTATCATTCTTGGTGCTGCATTGCTAGCGTGGGAAGTGTTACCGAAAACGGTACGAATTTTATTAAAATCAAGAAATGTTGTTGAATAACAAATCACAGGCAGGTGGGTGAAATTTTGAAGGCAGGAATGAATACTTTAGAAGAAAATCAAATCTATGCCCAGCTGCAATACGAGATTCCTCACCCTCCTGTACTTATCTTTGCTAATTCATTGATCAGTTCCCCCAAATAGCAAGGATGGGACAAGTGCCTATCCTGTCTCAGGCAATATATCAAACGAAAGGACAGTCTTTATGATGACAAAAAATTGGCAATTATTAGCTGAACAATTAGATAGAGAACTCGGTTTGAAGCACGCTCCCATCGCGATCACATTTTCTGACGAAGCTCCTCAAGGCGTGCCTGTATATGAAGGTGAGATACCAGCCCCAACGCCCGATGGTCGCAGCGGCAAAGTTGCGGCAGGATGCGTCTTTTGGAAGGATGCCGTTGAACAGACGTTTACGACAGTGCCAGAAGATCACTACAACTGTAGCGTTGGGAGTGTTACACACGGGTTGAAAACGTTGGAAGAGGTGATGAATAACGGAGATGTCGGTGCCATCGTAGAGGTAGGGTGGGTATCTCCCGAAGAAGCGATGCAGCTGCCCTTTGTAACGGATCACCCGAGCTGCATCACCTATGGACCGTTAGCAGATACCCCCGTTGATCCCGATGTGATACTTTTGCGGGTAAACGCTTTTCAGGCGATGGTTATCCATGATGGGTTTAGTGATACGGTTTTCGTTGGTAAACCGCAGTGCCACATCATCCCAATCTCGAAAGAGCAGGGAAAACTCGCGATTAGTACGGGGTGTATGCTAAGCCGGGTGCGAACGGGGATGTCGCCGGATGAGATGACGTGCACAATTCCGTCAGAACGGTTAGAAGAAGTTGTCGAAATGTTGAAAGTCAGGCGGGAAGCGAATGCAGCGGTCGCCGCTTATGCCAACGAAGATTTGCGTCGATTTGCCGAATCCCGTTAATTGCGAGTCATCCGTCCGAAACGGAGACTCCAAGGCTTTGAGCGGTTTCGACGAGGCGTTCCCATGTCGTATCGTCAAGTGGGATGCCGTTTGCCAATCGCTGCTGGCGGGTACGTGCGGAACGTTCACCGGGTATCGAAATTTCATCGAAACCGGGGGCGGTTGGAGAGGCTTTGACGAAATCTACCAACTGTGCAACATGCGCTTCAAAATCCGCAGGCGTCGTGAATTTCTCAATGTCGAGGACGATGATAAAGAAGGCGTTACCGACACCGGGCGATGATGAGCGGCTGCAACCGGCGTCGCACATCGCACCGGCGAGAATATCTGTCAGCATGCTTAATCCGTAGCCTTTGTGCCCCGCGATGTCGCCAAATGGGAGTAGTGCGCCTTTCGGATCTTCGAGGTATGCGTTGGGATCGGTACTTGGAACCCCATCGGCGTCGAGGATCCACCCTTCCGGCAACGGCTCACCCCGGCTGCGATACGCCCGAATTTTCCCACCGGCAACGATGCTGGTGGTGAGATCAATGACCATTGGGCTATCCTTCCCTGTAGGGAGGGCGCATGCAAAGGGATTGGTGCTGAGTCGTCGATCGGTGCCGCCCCACGGTGAAACGCCGTGGTCCCCGCCATGTCCGTTAAGAAACAGCATACCGATCATCTTTTCTTCGGCAGCCATCATCACATAATCAGCAAGACGCCCAATATGGTTGCAGTTATAGACGTTTACTGTGCTGATGGTGTGCTCTTTCGCTTTTGCAATGGCGATTTCCATCGCTTGGGTAGCAATGAATTGTCCCAATCCTTGATGCCCATCAATGATTGCACTGGAAGGGGTTTCGCTGACAATCTCAATCTCTACGTCTGGATCAATTGTCTTACTCTGGATGCTCAGAACGTACTGCGGTAGGCGCAAAACACCGTGTGAATCGTGTCCAGCGAGATTGGACTCGATAAGTCGATTCGAGATTGTTTGGGCTTTGTCTGCTTTGAGACCTAAGGCAGTGAAGATATTAATGCTGATGGTTCTGAGTTGGGCGGCAGAAATCAGAGGCATAGGTTTTTCAGACTAAAAAATTGACTCCATTTCGGTCTAGATTAGTTGAGGAGCTCATATAAAAAATTCCGCTGCTTCGGGACGAACCCTAACTCAGAAATCGTACGCTCAATTTCTTCGATGGGCATACAGTAGACTGTCCCCGCCTTGCTAACGACGTTTTCCTCGATCATTGTGCCTCCCATGTCGTTTGCCCCAAATTTAAGCGACATTTGACCAATCTTCGGCCCTTGGGTGACCCATGACGATTGGAAGTTGTCAAAGTTGTCGAGCATCAGTCGGGAGATTGCGAGTGTCTTAAGGTATTCAAAGCTGCCCGCGGGTGGGATGTGTTCGAGGCGCGTGTGCTTGGGTTGAAGTGACCAACAAATGAAGGCTGTAAAGCCGCCTGTTTCGTCCTGTAGTTCGCGCAGGCGGAGAAGATGTTCCACACGTTCCCCGTAGCTTTCGACATGTCCGTACATCATCGTTGCACTCGAACGGAGGCCCACATAATGACCTTGACGCATCACTTCCAACCACTCGTCTGACGTGCATTTTTTCGGACTGATTTCGTCGCGGGCATGGTCGGTCAAGATTTCTGCCCCGCCGCCGGGAATGGAATCTAACCCGGCATCGCGTAGACGGATTAAGGTCTCTTTGAGAGAAAGTCGGTTGATTTTGGCGAACCAGTCAAGCTCTGGTGGGGAGAAGCCGTGAATATGGATTTTATAATTTGCCTTGATCCACTGGAGGAGGTCTTCGTACCAGTCAAGTTTCAGTTTAGGATGTAGCCCACCCTGCATGAGGATGAGTACGCCGCCAAGGTCAATCGTCTCTTGGATTTTATTTCCCAGCTCCTCCTTGGACATTACATACGCATCGGGATCGGTTTTGTGGCGATAGAAGGCGCAAAAATCGCAATCAACATAGCACCAGTTTGTGTAGTTGATATTGCGATCGACGATATAGGTAATGTAGTTTTCCGGGTGCTTCCGTTGTCGAATTGTATCGGCAGCCGCTCCGATTGATAGGAGATCATGACTTTTGAAAAGCGTCAGTCCGTCATCAAAATCTAGGCGTTCACCGGCTAATACTTTCTCCAAAATCGGTTGAATGGTTGCGTCCATATTTCTCAATTTCCTCGTTCCGTCGTGTGGATTTTTATTATTTCTGAACAAGACATTTCAGGCATGTTCACCGTCTGCGTCATGTTGCTTCCCGCCACCGTGTTCACTTGAGCCAACCTCATTTATTAAAGTCCTGGCCTGCCGCATTGATTTCAACGTTTACCTTTTGACCGGGGGCAAGATTGGTCGGTGTCGTAGGTCCCAGGTCTATTCCATTAGATAGATAAGCTTCAACGCGCCCCTTGGACAAGATTTGGTTTGTCGTATTTTCTACTGCTCCAACGAAGGCATTTGTTTTCGCATCATAGGCGAGCTTTAACTGCACACCGTTTCGCCCCTAGGCGTAAGTTTTGTCTTTAGCAAACCTTTGTCCAGACTCCTCGCCTTCGCCGCCTCCCGCTTCATGACTTGTTAGGTACCCCGTTAGTTCACCGTTTACCTCATGTTCTCCATCTTCATCATGGCCGGATGATGCACAGCCGATGCCACTAATCAGTGCTAGGATAATAAGCGTGGTATGGTTAGTGTCTGCATGTTGACTTCATTTGATAGTCCTAATTATCCGAATCGTCTGTCATAACTTAGCAACATTGAATGAAAGAAATTATACCACGATTGCAAAAAAGTAACAACCGAAAAACCTGATGACTCCAGTTATTTCCCTTTCCTGAATATGCCGCGTACTGTTTGGATCAAGGTGCCTTCGGCAAGCCATTTTCCGGCAACCCGCCAAACGATGCTCGAAAACGTCGGATAAATGTGGATGATTCCCGCTAACTTCCTCAACGGAATATTCGCATTCATCGCCAAGATAAACTCGTGGATGACTTCTCCCGCATTTGATCCGACTAGGTGAACTCCCAAAAGTTTTCCCGTCCAACGGGTCGCAACGACCTTGATAAACCCTTTCGTGTCTCCCTCGGCGACAGCGCGATCGACATCGTGGAGATCCACTCTGAAAACATCGATCGCTCCATGTTTTTCACGAGCCTCCGCTTCGGTGAGACCGCACCGAGCGACCTCCGGATCGCAGAAGGTGGCCCAAGGGACGACGGAATAGTCTACCGCACCAGAACCGGGGAAACAGATATTCCGAACAATCTGCGTCGCTTGAAACGCTGCAACATGTGTAAATAGGTAATGTCCAATCACATCGCCAGCAGCATAAATACTTTTGACGGTTGTTTGCAACTTATTGTTGACCTCAATTCCCCTTTTTCCGACCTTGACACCAATTTTCTCAAGTTCCAACCCTTCGATGTTTGGCTTCCGTCCTGCCGCAATCAGGATCCGATCGACGACCATTTCGCGCTCATCCCCTGTATCTGCTGTCTTGAGCTGAATCCGATACTCCTCCGATGTCTCGGTATTTTGCGTTTCCCATACTGCTATATCCGGATTGAGTTCTTGGCTAAGTGAGGCTTTGATCGGGTCGATCTGAACGGGATTGGTATTTAAGAGAATTTCAACCCCATCTTCTCGAAGGTAATCCAACATTTTCTCAGAGACTTCCGGGTCTTCTTTCGTTAAAATCCGGTCGCTGCGTTGCAGAATCGTCACTTTTGCGCCCAAACGATGAAATGCCTGTCCCAACTCAACCCCGATAGGACCCGCGCCTATCACCAATAGCCTTTCGGGCAATTGATCTAATTCCCAGACATTTTCGCTGTCCAGATAATTGACGGAATCTATCCCGGGAATATGGGGTGCGGTTGGACGAGAGCCGGTTGCGATGACGAATTTTTTGCTCTTGAGCGTGAGGGTTTGGTTGTTCTCTGTGTCTTGAACCACAAAGGTTGTTGGCGATTCAAAATGCCCTTCCCCGAAGATGACATTTACACCCATTTCACGGAATCGTTCCGGATTATCATGCTCGCGCTCGATGGTCTGTTGGGTGCTGCGAACATACGCCATAACCCGTGCAAAGTCCACCTGCGCGTCTTTCACGAGGACGCCGTATTTTTCAGCTTCTTTGACGTAATGGGCAATCTTCGCTGATTTGAGGATGGCTTTCGATGGCACACACCCTGTCCAGAGGCAATCGCCCCCCAATCGGTGCTTCTCGACGAGGGCTGTTTTTACTCCTAACTTGGCACCTGCCACCGCTAGAACCAAGCCTGCACTTCCGCCCCCGATAATGGTTAGATCATATTCGTTCATTTTTTACCTCCCTTTATTTTTCCCATGAGTATACTTTAAAGAAAGAAGTTTGACAAGTGGAGAATATGCTTTAGAAGATGTAATCTACGCATCATTAGTCCCTCCAATCCACCCGCAACGTATGGATACGCTTTTTCTGTTGACACAGTGGGAAAAATGGGTATAATCTGAGGAAAAAAATACCTCCATAGTGATGCAAAAATATGTACTTCAACATGTTGTTAGATTCGTAATAGGTCATTGTTGTTAGGGCCTTCCACAGCTTGGGCGACGCACGAATTTTTCCAGTATCAGTTGATTATGACCACACGTAGCGTATTAATAGGAATCTTCGCAACGATAATCCTTGCCATTGCCACGCCAATTGGGGATTTTTGGATTCGAGGTACATGGCTCGCTTCCTGCCACCTGCCGGTTGGCGTCCTGATGGTCTTTGTGTTTCTCCAACTGGTAGTCAACCCCCTCCTGCACCGCATCGGGACACCCCTCGTCCATTCTGAATTGGTAACTATCTACGGGATGACACTGGTGAGCGCGGGTATCTCATCGCTGGGTTTTGCTGCGTATTTCATTCCCATTGTCATCGCGCCCACCTACTATCAGTCCCCCGAAAACGAGTGGAACATCACCTTTTTTCACCATGTCGGTGAACACGGTCCGCCTTGCGTTCCATCCGGCTGACAGGTATCGAACCCATCAGACCCTGCTGATAGATCATCAGTCGAGTTAGCGAATGAGTCGATGTCCCCACGAGCGGCATGGCTCGGTCTGTTAATTGGGATCGGGACCATGACTATGTGGAGTGTGATTGCTGGCGTATCTTTTGTCGTTAGTCTCACCGTAAATTGCCTGTTTCTGATTATCATGATTGTGATGACGCGACTGATCTCCGAAGGTGGTATGCTATTCATTCAATCGACATTTCGTCCTACCGATTTAATCAGGCCCTTTACCGACACACGCCCGCTGGGTGCTGCCAGCCCAACCATCTTGGTGTATTAGGAGATGATTTGTATGTTTTACGTACGCTTATCAATGATGCCGAGCGTGATGGATACGTTTAAATTAATGGACCATAAACAGCTGAATCATTTGAAAATAAGGGGTTAGACTCCTGAAAAATCGGATGATGTGGATTGGGTTCGGCATCGCCGCGGCTATCGGTGTGATTAATGGGATTCATTTTCTTTATACACTCATCCCCGGCATTCCGTGCATCAAGACGACGCCAATTTGGCCCGGCATCTTCTCAGATCACCCGTGGACTGTAATAGCTTGGATACGGATTTATCTGTACCCATTTGGGATCGGATTAGCGTTCTTTCTCCCGATTGAACTTTTGCTATCATGTTGGTTCTTCTTCGCTATCCGTATGATTGAACGGGTCATTGGCGCAGCGACGGGTGCGTGGCATTTCCCTCAGCTTAATGAGCAGTCTTATGGGGCGTGGATTACAGTTTTCTGCACGGCGGTATGGATGACACGTCGGCATCTGATTCAAGTTGGCAAAAAGGTTATCGGCATTGATTCAACGCTGGATGATTCTGACGAACCGATGCCTTATCGGTGGGCGGTGCTGGGCATTCTTGTCTTGGGTCGTGGGGTGTTCACATCTGCCGCGGGGATGGCAGTCTGGGTTACGGGGTGCTTCTGCGGGCTTTATTTTCTACTTGCAGTTGCGATTACTCGTGTTCGAGCGGAGGGCGGCACACCTCATGCGCTCCTTTTCGTCAGCCCTCAACTTATCATGACAACCGTGTTTGGAACGCGGCGGATTAATCCAGCTAGTTTGACGATTATTGCGTTGTTCGCTTGGTTCAATCGAGGGTATCGGAGTCACCCAATGCCGAATCAGATTGAAGCGTTCAAAATGGCAAACGCGCCCGGAATAGGCTATCGCGGTGTCTTAGGGGCTATGCTGATTGCCGCTGTTGTGGGAATTTTAGCCAGTTTTTGGGCAAACTTGGATATGACTTTTCGAGACGGCGTCGTCACTCAGGCAAGGGGCGCACAATATTGGATGGGGTGGCGATCCTTTGGACTGCTGCGAGGTTGGTTGCTCAACCCATTGGATGCGGACACCGCTGGGACTTCTTACGCGATAGGTGGTGCTGCGGTGAGTTTCTTTATCATGTTCATGCGAATGCGTTTCTTGTGGTGGCCCTTCCATCCTGCTGGGTACGCACTAGCCACGAGCTATGCAATGGATTATTTTTGGTCTGTGTCCCTTGTGACTTGGGTGATTAAGCCTGTTATTCTCCGGTACGGTGGACTCCGGGTGCATCGGCAGGTGGCTCCCCTGTTTTTAGGACTGATTCTCGGTGACTATGTGATTGGCAGCCTCTGGACAATCATCGGGATGACCTTCGGTATTCAGACCTATAAGATTTTTATCTGATGGGACGCATTGAGTTAGTAGGTACACCTAATATGTCAATTGAGTGCTACCTTCGACCTATCGATTTAATCCGGCCCCACAGACCGAAGCGTTTTCCTTTCGGTTGGACTGCCGCTGTAATTTCAACTGGATAGCCAGCCTCCCGCCATGCGGGAAGACCCCCTTGAAGCACTCTTACCCGTTCCGGGGGAAAACCAAACTCCTCTATTAACATTTGTGCCGCACGGGCACTTGTTGCTTCCGCCCGTCAGCTTCAGTATAAAACAATTAGCCCATCGGGAGGAAGTGTTTGGTGTCTCGCTTCAATCCCCTCCGAAAATGGCATTGAGATAGCACCGGGGATATGCCCGAAGTTATAATGAATCGGGGCGCGCACATCAACTAGAATTACATTCTCTTTGGCATCTAATAGGTGCTTGAGCTCTACCAAGGCAATTCGTTCCGGTTCAGCGGCAAATACCTGAACGAGTAATTGCGAGTGAAGGAACAACACAATAGCCCAAGCAATGGCTTTGTTCAATTGTTGCATCGGTTGGTTTATCTCCTTAGTTGCGAATCGGTTTTAATCGTTGGCTTATCGCTACCCTTCGCGCCAGGGTAGTATCGTCCATGTATTGAACCAATTCCATTTCCACAGCACTTTCTTTGCCGGCATTTCCAATTCGTACTCAATGCCAGCAATAAAGGGCAGCAGCTTGGTTCTGTTACCTACGGTTTCACGGATCCACTCGATGAAACCCAAGACATCAGTAATGTTGGGGGGCCAGGTATCATGGGGAATCGGATCGGAGACGCTATCGGTTCTGTAATGTGTCGGGATTAGAAAACGTGGTTGTACCAAATCTACAAGATTTACAAGGTTTAGCGTGTGGTTCCCACCCCATTCTGTCAATCCCAGCTTCATGTGGATGAGAAAGTCCACTCGTCCCTGTATATTCTCTAACGCAGAATACGGCGCATGTAGGTCCCCGGTGTGAAGGACTGAGATACTCTTCTCTTTGTGTGTTACTAGATACCCACAGGTTGGAATATGCGGGCGTGCATTCTCACCGCTTTCGATGGTTTCGACCTGAATTGCCCCGAGATCAACCTCGAATGGACCGGGGAAGCTCCGATCCTCCCCCTTGGCTATAGTTGAGATGTTTGAGGTACAGGACTTGGCCCTTTTCCTCTGGCAGATACTTGGTGATTGGTAGATCTCGCTCAAAGGCGGCGTCCCCATACGTTTTATCAACTGCGGCGCGGACGTACACTAAATCAGGGGCTTGGTAGGATACCCACCGCCAGATATATCTGCTCTCTGGTATTTCCGTATCAAAAAAGTAGTTTCCATCGGGAGGGAAGCTATGCGCCAACCTCGTTTTTTAGTTATCCCACAATAACTGAGGTCCGAAGCGTCCAGGTCTCGTCTTACCAAGTTATGTAGGGTGGATTCCAATGATTTACTCATACAACCTGCTCGCTTTCAAACCCTTCAAATAGCGATGGGAAGTGGCGATGCGGATCTCCGGGCTCACCAAAGAGAATCTCCTGACGGGGGGTTAGTTCCACATTCGCCGGTGGTTGTACGCGGCGGGAGAGCCACACCATGTGTGACACACAATATTTATACAGCAGGGACCGTCTCTCGTGTTTACCACGCCACGCTGCTGTTCCGTGCGTCAGTGCTTCGGTGAATAGGATCACCGAACCGGCTGGTGCGTTGGGGATAATCACGCACGGTGCCTCTTCAGGTGCCTGATCTATCTGTGGCGGTAACTTAAAGTTGCTTTTGTGGCTGCCGGGGGTACAGCAAAACCCACCGTGATCGGGCCCTGTATCGGATAGTACCCATGTTACCACGACAAATCCGTTAGGGACTTGGTTATCGCGGAAAGGAAAGTATTCTCCCGGTCGAGAACCAGAGGTTGGAGAGGTAGCACCGTAATCAGCATGCAACCGCCCTCTTGGCATTCCCTCACGCATATACATCCCATAAATCCGATCGAGACGGAAGCAGTCGCCCAGTCTAAACCGAAGGATCGGCATAACCGCTTGATGGGTCAGTAGCTCACAGAACGGTTGTCCCCAGTCGAGAAATCCTGATCCATCTGGCGCACTGCCAAATCTTTGAACCTTTCCCGGTGTGGGCAGTTCTTGTTGGTCAATCAACTGGTTGAGTATTGCAAGCTCTTCTGGATCCAAGACATTTTCAATCACCAAGTAGCCTTGTAAATCAAACAAATACTGCTGCAATTCAAGGTTATCCATAACGCTGTCCTCCTCAAAGCACTGTAGTTCAGCGATTTATCGCTAATCGGTGGTTCGGCAATTCATCGCCGGAGAATATGCCCCCTCAACGCCCGATAAATTTGGCAACTAGGGTGCCTGATAAGTCAGGCAACTACAGTATAAGTTTTCGCGTTATTGTCGAGTTTAGCACGGTAGATTCACACCGTCAAGCCCAAAAGCAAATGGATGGACTTTTCGCTTGATACCCGTATCACAAGCGATTTGATACCGGTTGAGAATCCTCATCTGCACGCACAAATTTTGTTGAGTTGCGATTCCAAACGTGGTAAGATACCGCTCGGTTAGCTTTGAGGGTTGCAGCGAGCGGCTTCCAAATTTCAATACGGTACAAGAGAGGAATAGCCATGTGCATTGCCCATGTGCATCGAGATGAATTGAGTGCGTCAGAAGGTGTCCATGGCGGGGCAGGTCATATTTTGATTTAAGAAGCTCTTCCGGGGCGAGAGGGATTTTCAGACGCCGAGGTGGTTTATCCATTTCGCGATTCTGCCGCCCGGCGGCGGGATTGGTCATCACCGCCACGATGAGTGAGAGGAAATGTTCACGATTCTGAACAACGCAGCGCAGTTGTCGAACGGCAGGAATGGTTGGGGGGGCGACTGTGCCTTGCCGGAAGGGAGAATCGCACGCAATTTACAATCATATAAACAAAGAGACGCGGTTCATAAATTTCTGTGTCGTAAATACGGGGGACGGATATAACTGCACAGACTTTGGGGGAAGCCGTGTCGGGGCGCCGTTGGAGAAGGCCGATAGGTTTTCCGTTGGGCGGCTTGACCACAATTTGTTGACGTTTACCCCAAACGTCCGCGGAAGCAAAGGGGCGGTAGACGTGAGGCAGGTTTGGGGACATCAGGATTTCCAAACAAATTGGGGATTCGTTGCTCTTTGCATGGTGCCCCCCGGCGTATTGGTCGGCTATCACCGCCACGAGGTGATAGAGGAGACCTATATCATCATGACAGGCGGCGGTCAAATGACGGTGGACGGTGAAACAGAGAAGGTACATGTGGGCGACGCCATCCCGAATAAGCTAGGTGGGTCGCACGGTATCTACAATTACACGCAAGAGGATTTGGAAATACTTGTGATGGCCGTCTGCATAGAGTCGAGACAGTTCGATACCCATGACTTAGGGGACGATTTGACTGCGCGATAGTAGGTTTGAAAGGAGCAATTAATGGGACAACTTGAGAATAGAACTGCCATTGTCACCGGTGCGAGCCAAGGGATTGGAAGAGCGATTGCACTCGCATTCGGTCGGGAAGGTGCTAACGTCGTTGCTACTGCTCGCACGACGGAGGCGATTGAAACGGTTGTTGGTCAGGTCAAGGAGGCAGGCTCGATGGGATTAGCGGTGACAGCAGATTTAAGCGTTGAGCGAGACATCCGACGCATCGTAGATGAAACGACCGCGAAGTTTGGAGGGATTGATATCTTGGTCAACAACGCTGCCATCATCCACCCGCCCATAGATCTGGTGGACTTGGACGCTAATCTGTGGAGGCAGGTCATGGATGTGAACCTAACCGCCGCTGCGTTGCTCACAAAGTTCGCGCTGCCGAGTATGATTGAAAACCGATATGGGAAAATCATCAACATCTCAAGCATTGGTGGGCGAAAAGGGGGCAAGGGTCGTACCGCCTATCGGGTAACCAAAGCCGCGCTGATCAGTCTAACGGAAAGCGTCGCAGCCGAGGTCAAGCAGCACGGCATTGATGTCAATTGCATCTGCCCCGGCGGGGTTGACACGGAAGGTTTTCGCGAGGCATTCGGGAGCGGGGGCAGGGAAGAGAATCCGAAGTTGATGCTGCCCGAAGAGATTGCAGCACTCGCGGTTTTCCTAGCCTCAGATATGAGTTCAGCGGTTACGGGGACGGCAGTAGACGCATTCGGGACAACTAACCCACTATTCGGGTAAGGACGCGCAGCAAGAAAAATAGAACGCAAGGGTGCAAAGACGCAAAGTTTGGGCTGCTGCGAAAATATTAAAAAACTTTCCTTTGTGACTCTGGAACTTTGCGTTCTATTTTCCCCAGTCCTTCGCGCTTTAGCTTGTCTTTCAATCGTCCCAGACCTTCATAGATGATGATGATCACCTCGTCAATTTGGCTGCGCGTGATGTTATCATTTTTTGTATTTGAAGCGTGCAATCGCGGTTTGGTCTGTCAATTCTGCCCGTGCGTAACACGCTGGCATCCGCGATTCTTTCCATCGGCCTGCAACCTGCGTATCTACAACGGACGCTCCCGCTTGGGCAAGTGCTACAGCGGAACCAACACGAAGGGAGTGACCAGAGATAAAGCCTTCCACACCCGCTGCGCGTGCCCGGCACTTAATAGCGTTTCTTGCACCGCCTACACTCAGTCTGCTGTGGGTTATATTGTCCCCCCGACGAATCCGCCGAAAGAGGGGGCCTGAGGTGATGTTTCCTGCTTCACAATACCGATTTATCACCTCCCGTGTGGGATCGCCAACATACAGCGTTGTACCTTCCCATTCGTGGTCAGTCTTTGATTGATGAATGGTCAACACGCTATCGATATCCTCGGCATCTACCGCGACCCCTTCACTGATTCGTAACAGGCAATCACTCATCAGTCGAATCAGTGCCGAATCCCTTAACCCTGTTGTGGTTTTATCCACTTCGGCAAGTGCACAGACTCGTTCTACCTCGTCCCAGGTTATGCCATCCACCTGAGTTTGGACCTTTTATAGCTATAATGGGGGTTCATGCCCTAACGGTAGCGGTGGTAGCGTAAAAGTCGAAGAAAAATGGAGAATCTACACTCGCTATAAACAGGTACGCGTTTATTATTACCATGAAAATGGCAATCCCCACTGGAGAAATGTCTCAACCAGAGAGGTGAGCAGGCGCATCGTAAGAACGAATAGTTATCGCTATATCTGTAGCGTTCATGGTCTTTCCTGTCCAGGTCTCAATGGCGGGTAAGTCTATCCACACCGTGTTGGGCGATTTTCAGTAGGGGCCGGATTTCCAACCTGTCCCTACTGAACCTATATTGTTGGCATGTTGATTGCCAGAGATTCTGTGTAATATCTGGTAAATGGGTTGTCCAAAAAACGGTTATTTTTTTATAGCTAAGGAGGTCAATCTGATGTTTAGACGTCGTTTCAGTCCCTATATTGTTGGTGTTTGTACTGTTACGTTAATTTCCCTCTGTTATGTAGGCTATAGAGCTTACCAAAATCATAGCCAGTTTAAGCGTTTTATCTCGGAATCTAAGGCGTTTCAGGAGGGGCTTAATAAAGATGCCTCTCACATAGCAGAAAGGAATTCGAGACGTGCGGGTGAAAATCGTGAGAATGACGTGCCCAATCTATTAGACCAACTGCCGGTGCGGGTACAGTATGCAGAAGCGAGCGAAATCGGTGAACCGTCCCCCAAAGGCTACCCTGTCATCCGCGGTGAGGGGCAACCGCTGGTGCCACAATTCGTTGAAACCCCTGATGGCACCGTCCGGGTAGTGTACACAACGCCTGACAAGCTGCTCAAAAAGGGGGATGCTATCCCCCCGCCACTTCCTATACGAGAAGATAATATTCTAGAGAATCCAATGGAAGGTTGGCATACTATAGAAGCTTCAGAGATCCCCGATTATATCTCTGAAACAGAGAGAGAGGCGTACGTTGAGAAATTAATTGACGCTAAAACACTGGGAATCTCAATAGAAGAACTTGAACGGCGTCTAGCGTCAGGGGAGCTTATAATAGAATCTGCATCTCTAACACCAGAGGATGAAAGGATGATTAACGCGTTTCTTGAGGTAAGGGGCGAGGGGCACCTCATCAACCGTGGGAAACAGACATCCACCGGCGAGGGCGAGTATCAGCAACAGATTAGTGATGCAACAGTCCCTGTTTCTGCGAGGGAGCGCGGTGAGGTGCCTGTCCGTTCCGAAGCCTCACCCGTAACGGAGACACCGTCCGCCCCGGTCAATGCCGCACACGTCCACCACGAGGATGGGCATGTACACGAACCGCCAGTCGTTGAAAGCCTTGAAACGCAACTCAAGGAACGGTTATCGTCAGAGCGTTTTAATACGGCACAACAGTTGATTGACCAATACGGTTCGGAGGAAGGGCTCCGCCGTTTCAGGGAGATGGATCCAGAAGCGGCCCGGCAATTTGAGCGGCACCCCCCTATATCCCCCCGCAAGCAGGGGGAGAATAAGAAGCCTGCCCGTGAGAGGCCAGATGAGGTTGAGTCATCGACACAGTAGCAAGGCAACACGGTCTCAATAAGAAAAGCGGTCGCTCCATGTGATGTAGGGGCCCGCTTTTTTGTGCTTCACAACATGTCCTTAAAACGGTCCAAGCGAAGGTGATACTCGCACGATTCCGGAAGTGCAATTCTCAGTTCAATCATACGACATTAAGAGTTATGCTAAGTCTTGCCACGCGTGTAGTTCAGGCATTATATCCGGTTGGCGTTACAAGTACACCTATACCGTCAACAAAAGATACAACTATCAGGTGTACCGTAATGGGGCTTGGAAGTCGACTGGGTTTTCAGAGTGGAAGTTCTGGAGAACCTTTACCGGCGATTGGACTGATATTATGTGGGGTACCCGTTGTAATAACAGCCACTGCTCTAATGGCCCTAAGTATGCCCGAATGGACAAACACTTTATTCGTTTCTTAGGAGATTATCATGTTTAATCGCCGTTTTTTCCGTTGCACCGTTGCATTGATGGTGCTGTTTCTTGTTGTCGTAGGATACTGGGTTTACAAAAATCACCTTGAATTAAGGGAATTACTAAGAGACCATGTTGCGTTTGGGAAGATATTTTTGGACCCTAAGATTTCTCAACATTCCCTTGATAAAGAGGAACAATTACAAGCGGCTGCCTCGAAGTCCCCTAAGGGAGAACCTTTTAGCGCAGCGACTGGTAAGCCTGTAAAGATCCAGTATGCACAGGTGTCGTCGAACCCGGATGACGATAGGGATGCCCAACTTGTGAGTACTGAAACATATTATGTGAAGGATTTGGTGCCGCAGCTCATTGAAGGCCCTGACGGGCAGGTACATAAGATATATTGGCATTCAAAACTTAAACCTGGGGACTTTGTACCTCCTCCCGAGGCTTGGCCTGTTATGACGAGGGTGCTGATAGATGGGGTAATGTATGATGTTCCAGAAGGGGAAACTGCGGATTCGTACATAAATAAAATTCATTTGAGTTCAATGTATGATGTCCCCATCGAAGATGTGGGCAGGTTAATCGCAGAGGGCTTAATTCCAAGTTCGTTTGTAAACGCCCGGGTCGATCCGCTCCCTGCACCGATGCGGAGCGACAGTGCTGCGGGAGCCGGTAGCTTTGAGGATTCCCCTGCGGATTCTGGAGTCTTCCCTGTAATAAATGCGCCGAAAATCCCGGTTGATAAAGCACCCGGGACTGACGAGGTTGAGCGTGTACATGAAACGCTACCAGTGGAAGGCCATGAAGTGCGCGGCTGGGAGGGGATGTCCCCAGAGCAACAAGAGAAGGCACAACAGTTAATTAACCAATACGGTGCGGAGGAAGGGCTCCGCCGTTTCAGGGAGATGGATCCAGAAGCGGCCCGGCAATTTGAGCGGCACCCCCCTATATCCCCCCGCAAGCAGGGGGAGAATAAGGTGCCTGCCCGTGAGAGGCCAGATGAGGTTGAGTCATCGACACAGTAGCACGGCAACACGGTCTCAATAAGAAAAGCGGTCTCCCCATGTGATGCAGGGGACCGCTTTTTTGTGCTTCACAACATGTCCTTTTGAATCCCGGTGTCATCGGTTGGGACGCGAAAGCTCATCTTCCAATTGTCCCAGACCCTCATCGATGATGGCAATCACTTCATCAATTTGGCTGCGCGTGATAATGAGCGGAGGATAAAAACGCAGGTCGTCGCCGTTCTTCCAATCTGCCGTACCGCCGGCACTCCCTATGGACAGGCCCTTATCCAGTAGAATCTTGTTGAGGCGTTTGTGAAAGCCAAGCGATGCGGGAAAGGGTGCCTTCGTCTCTTTGTCACGTACTAGCTCGATGCCGAGAATCAGTCCGAGCCCCCGAATCTCACCGACGCTTGGATGGGCGTCTAACGCGCTTGCTTTTTTTAGTAGATACTCGCCCATCTGCGTCGTATGCTCAAGAATCCCTTCCTCTTCGATGATATCCAGCACCTCCAACCCAACCCGCATGGCTATGGGATTATTGACGTAGGTGAAGACGTGGGCGAAAGGTGTGCCGCCCGCTGCGAAGGTATCACGAATACTATCCCGAATAATCACACCGCTCAAAGGGGCGTAGCCGCTGCTCGCTGCCTTTCCAAAGACAATCATATCCGGGAGGACGTCCCAGTGCTCAATGGCGAAATATCTGCCGCTGCGCCCAAAACCGGTGATGATTTCATCCGCAATAAATAGGACATCATACTTATCGCAGATTTCACGCACGACTGGATAGTAGTCCTTGGGCGGTATCGCCGCAGCAACGCCTCCGAGCACCAAAGGTTCTGCCACAAATGCCGCCACATTCTCCGGCCCGGTCTGCAAAATCATCTGCTCCAGTTCATGGGCACAGGTCAGGTTGCATTTTCCTTCACAACCCGCAAACGCGCAGCGATATGGATAGCAAGGGGCGATGTGTGGGAAATGGGGAAGCAAGGGTGCGAAAAGGTCGCGCATCCCCGGTGTACCTGTGACTCCCAAAGCCCCGAGCGTCGCACCGTGGTAGCCACGCCACCGGGCGATGACTTGATGCTTCTGTCCCTTCCCACGCTGGACATGGTACTGCCGGGCAATCTTGATCGCGGTTTCAATCCCCTCTGAACCGCCTGAAACGAAATAGGCGTGGTTCAGGTCGCCGGGGGCTATTGCGGCGACCCGATCGGCTAAGTCTAGTGCGGGTTGAGTCGTAAAATGGGTGGCGAAGCAGTAGGCGAGCGTCTTGCCTTGTTCTGCCATTACATCCGCGATACGTTGACGGCCATGTCCCAAGGTCACATTACTTGCACCCGCGGCACCGTCTATGTAGCCTTTTCCTGTTTCATCGTAGAGGTAGATCCCTTCCCCGCGCACTATTAGGGGATAATCGTAACTCAAATCGCGATGGAATAGTGCTTTTTTTGCATCGACGTTTGACATTTTGCTGTCTCCTAAAGTCAAATCGGGATTTACAGGATTAATTGTCTGAATCAGGATTTACAGAATTTTAGGATTTTCAGGATAATGAGAGGGGTGTTTTATCCTGTTAATCTTTGAATCCTAATGCGGTTTGAGGTGTCAGATTAGAACTCCGAGATGAACCGATCGAATTGTGTCTCCCATCTTGCTGCTAATCTTAGCTCATTCTCCCGATATTCGTAGCCCTCCGAATTATCGCCTTTGTGTTGCTCGCGATACCAATCTACGGTTGTCCGAATCCATTCTTCTACAGGGGTAGTGCTGAAACCGAATTCACGCTCGGCTTTGGACAGATTGTAGATGTATGAGATGGATCGACTCATCGGCGGGGCGTAGGCATTCAGGTGAGGCTGTTTGTGGATAATTTCGCGGGGAACGTAGGTAATCTGGCACTCGTGACCCACTGCCCTCCAAATCAGATTCCCCCAACGCTCAATGGTCATTATCTCTTGCATGGCGATGTGATATGTCTGGTTGGCAGTCTCCGGTACATCAAGGACACAGATAAAAGCTTGTGCAGCATCAACGGAATATAGGGTGCGGAACAGTCCACGATCTTCTAGCGGAATAACTACGCCACGTCCATCCAATGCCCGCTGGACCCACCACCACATCCGTCCGGTCGGGTCGTCCCAGCCCATAACTGCCGGAATACGGATAATTGTGTACGGAATGTTGCTGTTTTCTTGGAGCCACTTTTCGCAGTGTCGCTTGCCGACGCCGTATGGGTCTTCTCCGGCGGGGTAGGTATAGTCAAGGGATGACCAATCCACAACCGATTCTTGGAATGTGCAATACTTAGAAAAGTCTACCGCGCCTTCCAAATATACCGATCCGGTGCTGACTATGACGTAACGCCCTGCGTTTCCATCGAATGCCTCCACCGCAGATTCAACATCTTCCTTACGGTAAGCCTGCGTATCAATGACCGCATCAAAAGATTTTCCATTCAGCTTTGCGGTAAAATCTGACCGATCTTCACGGTCTCCCTGAATATGTTCAATCTGCTCCCACCATTCGGGTTGGGTGGTTCCCCTAGAGAAAACGGTAATTTTGTCTCCGCGTTCAAGGAGTCTCTGCACAACAATCCGACCCATGTATCGTGTGCCACCGATAATAAGAACGTCCATTTTAGCAAATTTTCCTTTAGGTTGAGGAGTATGTCAAATCTCTACGCATTGGAATATAGTATAGCACATCATGGTGTGTTTGCAACGTCGAAGCTATCATTTTTTGTATTTGAAGCGTGCAATCGCGATTTACTCTGTCAATGCTGCCCGTGCGTAATGCGCTGGCAGCCGCTATTCTTTCCATCGTCCTGCACCCTGCATATCTACAACGGACGTTCCTGCTTGGGCAAGTGCTACAGCGGAACCAACACGAAGGGAGTATCCAGAGATAAAGCCTTCCACTTGTCAATGCGCTATCGATATCCTCGGCATCTACCGCGCCCCCTTCACTGATTCGTAACAGGCAATCATTCATCAGTCGAATCAGGGCCGAATCCCTCAACCTCGTCGTGGTTTTATCTGCTTCGGTAAGTGCACAGACTCGTTTAACTCCTTTCCCTTAATCTACATAGCGGTTAGTTAGACTTCTTGGATATTCTTTTGCCAATTTATCATCCTGTTTTTTCAACAACTCAAGTTTACCAAATGTTGATTCCACCTTCGCCCAATACACAGGATCTCGCAAATTACGAAGGAGTTGATCCGAATCACGATTCTCATCAAGAATCAAATTCAAATCCTCCATCAATTCATCCATTTTCTCTTTCGATGCTACCACTTTTTCATGATGCTCTTTTTGAGCCTCCCACCATAGATTATGACGCCTAGCATCCGATATCACTTCAGGGGACACAGGATTGTGGTCAAGGTTGGTATCTTGCCCCGAATCCATATCACCTAAAGGATCTAGCTCATCTGGACAACACGGTTCTATCGTACTTTCACCCAGCGCAGCAGCAGCCTCATATCCTTGATCGTATTCACTAGAATACTGTTCTGTGGTGTTATCAGAAATCCTCCCCCGTTGACCTGTAGTAATAGCCCCGATGATGTCTGTCGTGCTAAGAGAAGATTCCACACTGGGCGTATGGGAATCCGGCAATTCATAAACCGTTACCTCTTGGATGGATGCATTCTTATCATAGACTAAAAAAGTGCTAATCCCAACCAGTAAAAGAATAACAACCGCCACCACCACTATCGTGAAACGTCGTTGAGTTGACATAAATTTACCGCCTTTGTTTTGAAATTTAGGGATTCATTTGAATAGTGATTCTGTCACTGCATTAGTTTAAAGAGGACGAAAAACACGATAAATAAAATTATAACCAATTTAATGGCATTCACCAAACACCCCCGGCAGCTCGGGCGCTCGAAATCGTAAGGGTTGGGAGGGTAAAAGTCTAGTCCACCATCAAAGTCACCACCGGACTCAAAAAGTTTTTTCATATAACAGGATGAGCTACTCCTTTGTAACGCATTTGATATTTTTAGACTTGACAATCTATTGTGTTTGTCATATTATCTGAGTGAAATTGACAATCGTTGTCAATAATTCATGACGATCCTAAGTCTCCTTACCTTTATGCCACGGATACAACGCGTTACGTCTGACTTGCGTAAAAATGGCACACCCTCGTCAGCCCTCATTTACGGACGAAACCTGACGGAAATCGGTATGATAATCTCAAACCACCCACCCAACAGCAAATTCAAGATTATTTTGACAGGAAACTGGGCATACGCAGCCCTCGCCCCCGGCGGCGTAGATAATTCTATCCGGGGCTGCTACACAAGCCTCACCCGTAACGGAGACACCGTCCGCCCCGGTCAATGCCGCACATGTCGACCACGAGGATGGGCATGTACACGAACCGCAGTTGATAGACCAATACGGTTCGGAGGAAGGACTTCGTCGTTTCAGGGAGATGGATCCGGAAGCGGCCCGGCAATTTGAGCGGCACCCCCCTATATCCCCCCGCAAGCAGGGGGAGAATAAGGTGCCTGCCCGCGAGGTGCCGGGTAAGACTGAATCCTCGGCACAGTAGCCAGGCAACACGGTCCCAATAAGAAAAGCGGTCTCCCCATGTGATGCGGGGGACCCCTTTTTTGTGCTCACAAGTTATTGCTCAAACCTCCGGTACTGCGTCCGACTTATCCTGTGGGTGATAGTCGATGACCTGCCGCCCATGTTCCAGATCGTAGAGTGCCCATGTACTGTCTGAAACACCGAACACAACCTCAAATTTCGCCCCCCCTTTCCCTCCGCTAGCGGGAGGATAAAGGGGGGAAGTAACTGCCTGCTCGAACACGCGGGCCGCGTCGCCATGGCTCAGTTGATGGGGGTGTGTGGGGAGGTCGCGATCTCGCTTGAAATTGCCAATTCGGACCGCGACAAATTCCATATCAAACCGGGCTGAGTACATATAGCCTAGATTCTCTCCAAAGACCTTGCTGATTGAGTAGTAGGTCTCCGGTCGAGGCATCATATCAACCGTCCGCATGATGTCTTTTGGATAAGGCGCGAGCAGCCCGGCCCGGCTGGCGAAGGCAATGCGACGTACACCGTTTTGCCGTGCCGCTTCAAAGACATTGTAAGTGCCGACAATGTTATTCTGAAGAATATCTTCCCACGGCGCGCCGCCGGAGGGGTTGCCTGCGAGGTGAATCACTGCCTCCGTGTCCTGAGTGGCTTGGAGCACAGCATCAAAGTCAGTGACATCGCCGACAATTGCATCTTCAATATTTGGCATTGGTACGCGGTCAAACCCACGCAGTGAATACCGGTCTTTCATCCCTTTCACGACCGCCGTACCAACAGCCCCGGCGGCACCGGTGACGAGGATTTTCATCTGCCTCTCCTTTTCTAACACCAATCCGCTAATCACGCGAATCTACACTGATAGAAGTTGTTTGTAGTGGCGCGTTCATTGCGCCTCTTTAAGGGAGTAGGCATACGCCGTATGCCGTAACCGTTGTGCTCGGAATGACTCCCCCCAAGCGGGGTACGGACCGTGCCTACTTCTGTTGGATTAATTGTAGTTGCCCGGTTCATCGGGCGGCGTGAGTCGTATAGATACCAACACTGTCGAGTGATACCCCCAGTATTTGATGAGGCACCAAACTACGAGGGTTTGAATGTTGAGCCGCGTAAGTCCTAACTAATATAGGCTCATCATCAGAGACCGTTTCGCGTAGATTCGTGGTTACCAAATCTCTCTAAGCCTCGGCAAGAGAATTTCCGTATCCCGGTCATGGATTTCCCCGCACCAAACGTTGTTCGTTTCAACACTGGATTTGTCGTATGACGCTTGGATAAGTGCTGGTAGCGGGAGTTGATGAAATCGCGTCTCGAAATATCCGTCCTCCCGGAGTTGAATCTCTCGAAACCCCATTGGAAAACCGATCAGACATGCAGTGTCAACAATGAGGAAATCACGATACATCCGGATACGGTTGATATGCCGATGCCCTGTGAAGAGCGCAACGATGGCGGGACTCTCCTTCACGGTTTCCAGCAGGCGATCCGCACCATCGAGGATTCCTTTTCCTTCCACATCGCTTGGCAGCACCCATGTATGGAGAAACAACAGCATCGCGTGCCCTTCGTCATAAGCCTTTTCCGCTGCTTCACGGAGGGCATTGTCGAGGATATCGGTCCAAACACCGTTGCCATCTTGGATAGGGTGGCATTGGTGATAGATGTTGGCGAGCGCGAGGCGAAGCCGTGGAGCGGCGTCAACGACCTTGAGCGTTTCGGGGATGGCGAATTTTTCTGCAAACGCTTCAAAAGACCCCTGTTGTGCGTCGGAGTCATGATTGCCGGGGACACAATACATCGGTGCCTCAAAACCGGCAAAAGTTGTCGCAACATCCTCAATTGATTGCAGATAGGTCGTCCACGGCAAATCGAACGAACTGCCACCACAGAGGAAGTCGCCGCCGTGAACGATGAAGTCCGGTCTGATCGGATTGACCGCTGGCACGATTGCGTCGAGAACAGTCCTACTCTGCGTCAGCATCTTTGGTGCGCCGTAATCTTTCGGCGCACCGGGGTAATAATGGCTATCGGTCAAAAAAGTGAAACGAACAGACATAATATCTCCAAATTTATATGTGTGGACCGCGTTCTCGGATGATTCTGATTGCCAAATCTGGATCGATCTGGAAAATCATCTCAGGTTCAATCTTGCAGTGTCCCGGTAGGTCAAAGCCTGCGACGGCACTTCGCGCGTGCCAACCCGATAGGGATGAGTCCATGCCATCTTCAGCCGATTCGGATAGCGGTCCACCAAAGACATCGTGAAAAGCTTTCGTGTAACCATCTACAACTTGGGGCGATTTTGAGAAGGACCCGCCGCCGTGTGAGTTGACCATCCCGATACACTTGACGCAGTACCAGACATCGTTCAAGTTGCCAAAAGGTTCCAATCCCCAGTGCAGGGAAAGGATGTGACTGATACCTGCCTCTCGACCGGCTTGATAGCCGGCTTCCACATCTTGGTCATCGTTGGTCACCGCTCCTGTACCGGCACCTGTCCCCGAAGCGAAAACCAGACCGGACGGAGTAAAGGTGAGGTTGCAGATACGCCGACCGCGGGGATCGGAAATCGCATCGGCTTTTGTTCCTAGGTCAATGCCGAGCGCGTTGAGTCGGTCGTATACGTCGAAATCGCGTTTCCAAGAACTATGTATCTCTGACATTTTGTTTCCTCCGTAGGAAATTTAAGTTTTAATAAAATAACTCAAGTTGCTAGTAATAGGCATACTCCGTATGCTGTAACCTCCATTAACTTAACACAAATTACTAGTTATTGAAATTCCATCCGGTATTGGACCGTGGGGTAGAGCCGGGCGAGGAAGCCCGACCTACGGGAATTGGGGGGCCGCTATCGGACAATGCTATCGGGTGAGAAGGCTTCTACTGCCAGCCGACTAATCTGTGCAATCGCCTCGTCCCCGCGGACACCATCACTACTGGCAAGCGCAAACGCAGAGACAACGAGGGTACCCGTTGGGAGAAAGACAAGACCGACATCCCCCTTGATGCGCCCACTCGATCCAATCTTGTGCGCGATTGGGATGTCAGATTTTAAGTTGCGCGGGATCATACGGCGGTCATTGCAAAGTTTAAGCATTTCAATCATCGCCGCTGATGCCTGCGGGCTGACGATCTGGCCAGCGTGGAGATACTTCAAGATGCTCCCCATGTCCCTTGGGGTGGCAACGTTGTTCTCCAAAGAATCCTGAAAGGATATGCTGTTGAAGTCAGGGCCATGCGTCTCTGCCCGTTTCTGCTGCAACACATCATTTTCTCGGTTGCACAGGACATCATCCATGCCGAACATCCGATAGTGGTAGCGACCGAGAGTCACGCTGGTTCGGGTGTTGGGGAAACCCATCATATCCAGCGTGGCGTTGACAGATTCCAGTCCTACCACCCCTAGGAGGAAATCGGTCGCCATGTTATCACTGATGCCAATCATCAACCGGCAATAATCGCGTAGCGTCAGCTCCGGCGCATCTTCCATCAGCTTTAGCGTCCCTGAGCCGTGGGTAGAGATATTTCCTTGCAGCCGATAACGTTCATCAAGCGAAAGGCGACTAATCTCAACCTGACGGAACAACTCGATCATCATTGGAATTTTGCAAACGCTTGCAGTGGGGAAGCGTTGATCCGCGTTATGTTCGTGTGTGATTCCGGTGGTCAAGTCTTCAATGTAGAAGCCGATACGCCCACAAAAATCGGCCGCAATTTGGTCATATGCTGCTGTTGGAAGCTGCTTGTTCATCTGCATGTGCTCGCCAATAATCTGTTGGCGAGAAATGTAATCACAGATGAAACAGATAACACAGATGAACAGGGAGGTGGGATCTCGTAGGAAACAACAATCGTTATTCCCTACACCAGCACAGTATTACTTCAGTGAGCATCTCCCCGCAGTGTCCACGAGATGTAGTTGGAATCTGTCTTTACCCGTTAATCTGTTCTATCCGTGATCGAATTTAACCGGCGAGCAAGGCTCTCAACCGCTGGGCGATGGTGTGTTCATCACCCTCCTCTAGGTTGTCCACCCTGACGACCACGGTATCTTCACCTTCGCCGCCGACTTTGATGCAAGGGTTACCAGCATCAAGTGCCTCAATGAGTTCGCGCGCGCTCCGCGCCGACTCTGCTGCATTGACAGCAACGTGGAGTTCAACACCCCAATATCTTTGCGTGGATACCTCTTTTGTTTCTTCCACGCCGGGTGCTCCCTCAATAGCTCGCTCAATGACAGCGAACTTTTTGCGGTATTCGTCGAAGCGTTCTTCATGGTCCATAGTGAACCATTGATCGAGGGCAACAGTCAGTCCGATGATTTCCTGTCGGTCTATTTTCATCCCGCGTCCCAGGGGACGGGGTCCGATAAAACCGTGAGCTGCTACTGCTTGGATCAGGCCCTTCTTTCCAGCCACAAACCCAGCGGAGTGGGGACCGTGGACATATTTGCCGCCGAAACAGACCAAGTCAGCCGATGTGGCAGTATCCTTGAAATAATCAATCGGGAAGATCTGCGAAGCGGCGTCAGCGATGACATACACGTTGTGTGAATGTGCAATTCTGACCGTATCTTCGAGCGAAACAACAGTGGTGTCCGGATCGGGACTAACGAAGTGGATAACAGCCGCGGTCTGCGGCCCGATTGCGGCTTCCAACTGCTCCGCTGTGCATCCATTCTCGTCGCCAGCTATCACCAGCTTGCTCCCCGGCAAGGTGTAAGCCCGATCAAAGCCGTATCGCTGCTTTGCTTGGATGATGACTTCGTCTTTCATGCCGGTGGTGTCTGGGAGTTGATCCATTTTCTCTTGGTCATTGCCGGTGATACACGCGGCAGTGGCCAGCACCATAGCAGCGTAACACCCAGCCGTGACATAAGCGGCTTCTGCACCCACCAGAGAAGCGATGTGGTCTCCAGACTTTTCGAGCAGTTCCTCCATGTCTACGAAGTGTTGTTCCGCTTCTTCCATTGCTTGCTTGACTATCGGGGTAGGGGTTGAGCCACCCATGGCAGTAGAGTTGCCCGCAGCGTTGATAATTGGGGTTGCCCCTAACCTTGCGTAAATATTTTCACTCATTACAATCTCCTTGATTATGTATTGTGTTCTGATTCCGTAAATTTCCAGAATCGCCCACACCAAAACGACTAGGCGGCAAGCAGTTTGCGTAGATACTTAGCCGCCCGCCTGAAGGTTTCCTTATCATCGCATTCATTGGCGTCTTTGCCTTCAAATGTGATGGACATGCAGCCGTTGAAATTCGCTGATTTCAGAATTTCAACGATGCGCTCATAATCTAGCCACTCTTCGCGCCCGCTATCCACTTTATAAACCTTAGCGCGGACATACGATGCGTAGGGAGCGGTCTGCTCCATAAATTCGTAGGTATTTATGTCCGGATCAGGAACCCCACGGTTCTGTGAAGGGGAGCCGACCCACTGACCAGTATCCAGAATAAAGGTAAAGTTTTCACGATTTGTCTCACGCAGGAGGCGCAGGACGCCGTCACCGGTACACGGATGATTCTGTACCCCGACGATGATACCCTTTTCAGCGGCGGTATCACAAAGTTCTTGGAAACACTGGACTTCACGCGCTTTCCCTTCGTCGGTCTCCGGCGTGGGGCCACAGAATGATCTGACCATTGGTGTGCCTAGGAAAACGGCTGTATCCAAATCCGCTTTACACCGAGCCATTTTCTGCTGCAGTTCATCTTCCGTTCCCACAAAATGCCCACCGGTCGCTAGGTAGCCAATGGGAAGTCCGGCTTTGAGGCACTTAACCTTGATAGCGCGCAGATAATCGGGCTCCTGCGAGCGAAAGCCTACATCGGCACGGAAATCGATGACATCTAGTTTCAACTCATAGGCAAAGTCGATGACATCTTCAACATAGGGAAGTGTTTTTGGATCGTCCTTGCCAAAATACGAACCGTAAATGCCGAGTTTAATCATAAGAACTCCTTAGCGGTAGTTTATAAAAGGATTATGTTGTCGAGTTACGACTCAACGGGTGCACTGATGTTCAAGTACTCAATTTCATCTTCGCCCTCGTTGATGACTCCATGCTTTGTCTTGGGAGGTAGATGCACAGCATCACCTGCTGTTACTGGGTATTCCTTACCATCAATCAACATTTTGCCGCGCCCTTTGATAAAGTAATAGACCTGTTCTTTGTCTTGATGGTCGTGGTAATCCGTTGTGATACGTCCTTGAACGACGTGGCGCGTGAAATTGCTCAGTCCTAGCAGACATGCCGCTTCCTCTGGATCAGCGTTTTCGCTCCCAGCGCGTGTCAGTATGGGCCAAATAATTTTGCTCTCATGTCCGACATAGGGAATTGAGTCACGCCAGTTTCGTATAATCATGATGACGACCTCCTGTTTGGTTTGTGAAGTTGTTGCGGGTTGTATATGGTAATTCAAGCTGCTACTTATGGGGTACATTGCAAGCCGGGAGAATGTGAGCTAAACTCGGTCAATCACCGCGCGCAGTGGATTACCAAATCCACTGCACATATACGGAAGGGCTTGGATATGTCTATCCAAGCCGATCGGGATGAATCCATGACTTTGACGCTACAAAAAGTTTCAAGCAAACACCTCAACCAGATCGTGTCGTAAGTGCACTTCTAGTTGAGAATCCTTTACATCTAGCACCAATTCCAAAACTTCGCGCGTATTACAGAGGGTTTCTTGGAGTGTTCTTCCTGGCGTGAAACAAGATTCTTCCTCAAGACACTGAGCAACAAAGAAATTTTCATCTCGTTGAATTTCTATTGTGAAATACTCCATGTTTCATACTCCTTTGTCGCTCATGGTTCGTCCGATCGGACATTTCACTCTTACTCCCGCACGGAATGGGCAATCGGATTTTCGCCGATCCAACGCTCATCCACCGGCTCCGAAGCCAATTGGTAGCGCGTATCCGAAGATAGCCGAATCCGATCAGAGCGATTGTCAAGCGAGCAGTGCATCGTATACATACTAAACACCAGCAGATCCCCGGCGCGGAAGTCTGTTGTGAGCCACCGGTACCCAAGCCCCTTCTGAATCACTGCAGGGTCTCTGCCGTATTGCCCTCCTGTCTTTTTCCAGTTACCTTGCTTATCTACGTCCATCTGCCCGTAAGTGGCTTTGACTTCTTCCAGACGGTGGGAGTTTTCAAGCACCATCAGCGCGGCATGGCTCAAGGGAGCGTCTCCCAACGGTGTCCACGAAGTGTATAGATTCGTGGTGCCTCGCCCCATGTACACGATGTCGTAATGCGGTGCACTGGATCTGCCGGGTCCCATCACGCGCATCCAGACAAAATCAAACGATTTGACCTCGCCGCCGAGGAATGCGGTGTAGAATTCAATCATCCGACCAGAATGCACCAATTTCCGCACAGCGGGTAACTTCCCTAACGCCGCATGGCTGCTAATTGCAGAGCGAAATTTGCTGTTATCCCCTTTTGCCGCTCGCGCCTCCATGAGAGAATGGTTTTCATCGATCATCTCATGTTCTGCCAACACCTCAAGCACAGATCGCCGGGCATCCATGACCCATTCTATATCCAAATAGTCGCGGAGTAGGAGATAGCCGTCCTCTGCCATTCGTTCCCTCAAGGTGGGTATATCATCGAGCAGATCGTTTGATTCACGCAACTCGCCGAATGCATCCGGTGCCATATCTAGCGGTATACCGTTTGAAGTCAGTTGTTCCATTGCTCCTATCCTTCCTGTTCCGATGCCCTGACCTGGACTTGCCGATTTTGGCAGTTAGACCGCAGTCCATCCGCCATCGACGAGGAGTGTATGTCCGGTGACCATACCAGCTCCGTCGCTTGCGAGGTAGATGACCGCCGCTGCTATTTCTTCCGGTTCTGCAATTCTCCCCATCAGAACATTTTCGATTACGATCTTGTTAAACTCAGGGGTTTGCATCGCTATTTCCGAAAGGGGTGTACGAGTGACGGTTGGTGCGACTGAATTGACCGTGATGCCGTGCGGTGCCCATTCTGCGGCTAACGATTTAGTGAGCAGGCAAATGGCACCTTTCGCACCACTGTAGGGTGCTCGAAGCGGGCCTCCCACAACGCCAACCTGCGAACTGATGCTGATGATGCGTCCCTGAATACTCCCCTCAATCATCGATTTTGCCGCCATCTGGCTCATGAAGAACGTGCCCTTAAAGTTTACATCCACGATGTAATCGAAGTCTTCTTCAGTGCAATCAAGCGCGGGCTGGACTTTGTTAACTCCGGCATTGTTAACTAACACATCAATTCTGCCAAAGGTATCAAGTGTTTTCCGCACAAATCCCTTAATGCTTGAAACCTCCGCAACGTCCAATTGCCACGCTTCTGCACGTTGACCCGTTTTGCGAACCTCCTCCGCCACCTGTTCAACTTCACTTACAGTGCGGCTCCCTGCAACGCTGTCCGCTCCGGCATGTGCACAAGATAGTGCAATCTCTTTACCGATGCCTTTCCCTGCACCGGTTACGAGCACAACCTTGTCGGTTAATGAAAAATCAATTGATGCCATCTCTTCACTTCCTTTCGAGCCATGATAAACCTTTGGTGCTTGTTGGTGAGGTTGCCATTTCCACATCCTTCAACAGTCCATTAATGAACCAATGGACTAATGAACAACAGTTGCAAACTAGCACCATCGGTTATGAGGGTGTATCTACGGTGTCTGGGGCCAGCGATAACGTGGCCATTCCGGGTATCTGTTTGCGTTCTGCTCGACGCGCTCAACTTCAGCGATCCATTCCTTACAGTTAGGTGTCTCCAATTCGGCGTTTGAGCGACTCCGGGCGACAAAACCGGGAATATACCAACGTCCGGTGGGTTTCCCAAGTGCTTGGTAGCGTAAGTCCATACTCCAACGGATGGTATCTGTTTCATTGACCCGTGAACCGTGCGGGGTCATACTGCTGAACATCACCATGCTGCCTACCTTTGTAGGGAGCGGCTGCCGCTCTGCCTCTGAGACATCTTCGATCGGGATATTTAGCCCGCCCTCACTCCAGAGTGGTATCAACTAACGGTATCAAGCACGCCAGAATCAACGTCTCGTCGCCATCAGGCAGGTAATATCCCGCATCCTGATGCGGACTGGTATATCCTCCCGGTAAGCGTGGATGGATGTTATAGGAGGGATGACACAGGATATCGGGCCCCACCAGCGACTCTACCCGGTCAAGAATTTTAGGATGCTTCATGAACTGAAACAATCCCTCATCTTTATGAGCACGGGTTTGTAGTGCTGAGGCTGCTTCAGGTGCTTCGGCAGCAATCTTCGCCAACCGCCGCTCAAATGACTCATTTTCGTACAAAGTACTCAATCGCCCGGCTTGATAAAGTTGCTGCGCCTGCACTTCGATAACAGTATTGAACTCGTCCTTCACCGGGCGCAAGTCCTCTTCGGTGAAAAGGTCCTCAATAATCAGGTAGCCTTCTTCTTTGAATGTGGCAATTTGTGAATCGTTAAGCATGGTAAAAATGGTTCCTCACTCATTTCGCGGCGGAAAACTCCGTCGGTTAAACAAACATTATAGCACGATTAAAAAAAAAATATAAAAAAAACAGACCAAATCAACAAACGACTTGCGATCTACACTCCAAAAGTGTAACATAGTACATAGTCATGCACAAATTGTATAAATCGGACAGAGCAGAAGCGCGATTCAGCCGCGCAGAAAGGGGTCATTATGAAAAACGTATTGGCGAATATAGGAGGCGGTGCAGAGCTTTTAGAACATGGCATCCAATATGTTCAAGTGGGTGCACCTGAACCCGAAAAGGTTGAAGAGCTTCAGGCAGATCTCAAAGCAAAAGGGCTGCAAGCCATTGGACTGACCGCGTTGTATCTTGAAGAGGATACCGTTGCGACTGAGGCAGCGAGCCGAGCCTGGGTAAATGCTTTTGATGCAGCGGTCAAAATGGGCGTGGATCTCGCACTCAGCAGTATCAAAGCCGATGAAGAGATGAGACCGAAGGTCTGTGACTGGCTGAAAACGATGGGCGATGAAGCAGCGCAACGCGGTATCACCGTCGCGCTCGAAACACACCCGTCACTCCTTCATAATGCCGAAGTTGCGTTGAAAACCATGGAGGCGACTGACCATCCGAACATCAGAATCAACTTTGATACGGGGAACATCAGTTTCTATACCAATGGAACGGATGCGGTCACAGAGTTGAAAAAGGTTGCACAATATGTTGCGAGCACCCATTTAAAGGACCATAGCGGTAATTTTGACGAATGGGATTTCCCCACACTCGGCACAGGGTCGGTAGATTTCGCAGGCGTCCGGTGGGTGCTTGAGGGCGTGGGCTTCCAGGGGCCATGGATTATGCAGGCGGCGGGCGATATGAAGCAAGCTGTCGCACATCTCCGCAGTCTGGGATACGGTCAGTGAAGCGTCCACGAATCTGCACCAACCGTGACATCCCGGCACTTCAAATCCACTTATCTTAACGCAAAGGTGCAAAGAAGAACCTTTATTGTTTTTTTTTGCGTCCTGGTGCCCTTGCGTTCCTTTTCACGTTTCGCGTTTTATTCTTTTGCCTAGCCATATCGCCCACAGAATCGCTGGGATCAGCGTCAAACCCGCCATCCACCAGAAAATTGCCGGGAGGCTCAGTGAAGCGTCGAGTGCTCCGCCAGCAACCGCAGAACCGATGGCACTCATCAGCGTAAAAAGGGCAAAATCGGTGGCAAAGACCCGCCCGCGAACCGTATTGGGGGTGAGATGCAATAGTAGTTGTGTTGAGAATACCCAGATAATTCCCCCACCAATTCCACGAAGGGTAACCCCCAAAAGTACCCAGCCGAAGTGAACCATCGGCGCGACGATGGCGAGCCCCACAGCGCCCATCAGGTAGCCGAAAATGATGGTATTCCGCAGTGGGAGATCCTTGTCCCCGGTGAAACGACGGGCGATGATGGGCCCCACACCTGTTCCAACGCCACCCATCCCAAGCATAAGACCGAGACTGATACCCCCACCTTCTCCAGTGACAAAGATCTCTTTGGCGATGGCGACCAATCCCACCTGAGATCCAGAACCCATCATCAGCGCGCTGGCAGCCTTATGCAATGCGATGACCAGTGTGTCGGTGTGCCTACCAAGGTAACGTAAACCGTCAAGGTACTCTTTGAAAGCACCCCCGATAGTTTGATCCGACGCGGCGAGAACTGACTCCACATCGAGTTTGATCCGGGCGATGAATGCGGCTGAGAGGAGAAATGTCAAGCCGTCAATGACAAAGGCGGGGTAGATGCCCCATGCGCCGGATACAATTCCGCCGATAGCAGCACCCACAGCGAGCATAACCGACCAGGTAGCGGATCCCAAGGCGTTGGCAGCACCGAGTACCTGCGATGAAACAACGTCGGGCAAAATCGCATTTCGCGCGGGAAAGAAAAAACTACCGATTCCAAGTTGGAGGGCGGTCAAGACGTAAAGCAGCCAAACATCATCTGCGGTCCGAACCAAAAGGAAGCCAAATGCGACCACGACGCGCGCCAAGTCCGTTATAATGAGGATGTGTTTGCGATTATAGCGGTCGGCAACTACGCCAGTGATAGGACTGACGAAGAATGGTGCGAGCATACGAACGACGAAGAGGCTGCCGACAGCGAATCCAGACTGGGTCAGTATCGCGATGAGCGAAGCGGAAGCGACGAAATTGAACCAATCCCCTAGAAGACTGATAATCTGCCCAAGCCAAAGCAGGCGAAAATTGCGATTGCCACGAATCAACTCGCGGTATCCAATTGGTGCGCTGCTATTGGCTGTTGTTGTGCTCAAGAAGAATCTCCTAGGCTGCGTTGACGAACTTGGAAAAATCCTGATTAAATTCGAGCCAGGATCAGGTTACCGAACCTGTCAACCTGTGCACGGTAGCCGGGGTGGATGACCGTGGTGGAATCGATCTCTTCAACGATTGCTGGTCCCGTCAAGACGCAGTCGGGTCCCAGGCGATAGCGGTCATAGATGGGGCATTCAACATAGCCGCCACTCTCGGCAAAATAAACGGACCGGGTAGCTTTCTGGGCTGCAGCGATGTTTGTGTTGCTGCCTTCCAACTCGCGTAGGCGGGGCTTGGCGATTTTGCCGATTGCAGTAAGTCTCAGGTTCACGAACTCGGCCGGTTCTTCAGGTGCACTATAGCCGTATGCGCGGTCATGCTCGATATGAAACTGTTCAAGCACACGGTCAATCTTTGAAACATCCAGCTGTTCCGCCGGTAACAGCACTGTCAGCTCGTAGCTTTGTCCTACATAGCGCATATCCACCTGTCGGCGGAAACTGATGTCCTCCTGACGCACGCCCTCCCGCTCTAGACTTGCACCTCCCTGTGCTTCCAACTCTTGGTAGGTCTCCTCTACCGCCGCCGTATTCAATTGATCGACGTGTTGAATGAGGGTCGTGGAGTAGTCATGCTTGAGGTCAGTCACCAGCAAGCCCATGGCTGAAGTTGTACCGGGGCTCATAGGGATAATGGTGGTGGGTGCTTCAATTTCTGCCGCCAAGCGATTGGCGTGTACCGGACCCGCACCGCCAAACGCTGTTAGCACGAAGTCTCTGGGATCGTAACCGCGCTGAACAGAGACAAGTCGCAAAGCATTGACCATTGCAGCATTAGCGATCTCCACGATGCCGTGAGCTGCGTCTACAACATCAAGATTCAACGGATCTGCACAGTTTTCTTGGATTGCCCGACGCGCTGCCTCAACATCTAATTCAATTTCACCGCCTAAGAAAAAGCTGGGGTTGAGTCGCCCTAGGACCAGATTAGCATCGGTAATGGTCGGTTCGGTGCCGCCCGTTCCATAGCACACCGGACCTGGATCCGCACCTGCGCTCTGCGGTCCTACTCGCAGCACCCCGCCGGAGTCCACCCAAGCGATAGAGCCTCCCCCGGCACCAATCTCCACAAGATCGATGACGGGGGTGCGGATAGGATAGCCTGCACCACGGGAGGCACCCACGCCGGTTTGAGCCGCTGTTCCAACCTCGTAGTCCTTGGTGACTCGTGGTGTCCCGTTCTGGATAAGTCCTGCCTTCGCTGTGGTGCCCCCCATGTCGAAAGAGATGACATCCGGGCATTCCAATGTCGTGCCTAGATAGGTCGCGGCAATGACGCCTGCTGCGGGCCCCGACTCTACCATGAAGACCGGTTTCTCGCTCGCTGCCGCAAATGTGAAAACTCCGCCACTGCTTTGCATCACAAGCAATTCTGCCTCCAGTCCCTCCGCCCGCAACCGTGCTTCAATACTCTGGAGGTAACGCCCGACGACGGGCCTAATGGAAGCGTTGATGACCGTCGTACTTGCCCGGAAATACTCCCGGAACTCCGGGGCCACCTCCGATGAAAGGGAGATGACGGTGTCCGGGAGGGCTTCGCGTAGAATCTTCCCTGTCCGTTTCTCATGGCTCGGATTGATATAGGCGTGGAGGAAGCAAACAGCAATCGATTCCACATCTTCTTGACGTAGTTGTTCGGCTACATGCCTGACTGCGGACTCATCAAGGGGTGTGAGCACACTTCCTTGTGCATCCAATCGTTCAGGTACGCCGAAGCACAGATAACGGGGCGTCAGGGGACGAGGTTTTTCAAATTGTAAATCGTAGAGTGACGGTCGTATCTGTCGCTGAATCTCCAGCAGATCGCGAAAGCCGTCGGTCGTAATGAAACCTGTGCGGGCGACCTTCCCTTCAATGATTGAGTTGGTTGCCACAGTTGTGCCGTGAACGACGTAACCGACCTCGTCCGGCGACACGTCGGCTTCGCGTAGTATACGATGGGTCGCCTCCATAAAACCGTGTGACGGGTCTTGGGGTGTCGAAGGCACTTTGCCGACGCGGATCTCACCTGTTTCCTCGTTGATCAGGGTTGCATCGGTGAACGTCCCTCCAATGTCTACTCCCAGACGATACCTGAAAGTCATGCGTACTCCCTTTTATGTTCGCTATTATCAAAAGCTAAATCTGCATTATTATGCTCAACTGAATGTACTATAAACCAAGTTGCTACCCATTGAACGTTGGGGTGAGGAGAGCGATGTCTGTGAAAAAATTTGACTTGTTTGTGTGATTCAAAGGCAGAGCGTCTGCGGTTTGAACACATCGCCGCAACCACTGTTGGCAACTATTCCTTGAGACGTTTTCATCAGTGGAGTGAAGGGGAGCCGCCCCCAGAGTTCTTGCTCGATAATTGCTTGTCCTTCAATTTTGATCAATCTTATGACCTTATACTGGATGATGATATGATCCCCAACCCTCTCCTGCACGTACTGCCCCGAATCTCTTTGTCCGGCCTCCGGACGAAGATAGATAACGTTGGAACAAATGGGAAGTCCGTAGATTTCAATCGTCTGACCAATATATCCCGTCATGCGGCGTGGCATTGGCGGATTCATACTGTCCCCCGTTTGAAATTCGTTATGTATCAATGATTCCTCACCATGGATCGTACCCGTATGAGGCTATCCATTGATCGGGATTCGACAGTAGGTTGCTCAATGTCAATGACTTCCAGAACTTCGACACTCTTGTTCAAACATGAACCGAACGAAATACGCGGGATAATCTTTAACAAGCTGTTTGGAAACAATATCGAATTCTGCTATATTATCTTTCTATCTGTTGACAACCGGTGTTGATACAATGTCGATCATGAGAGCATTCTCCTGACTAAAAACTGTGCGGCGATTTTGCACCCTTGCAAGAATACTCTTGTTTTAAGCAAAGGGGCCTGGGTGATGTTCGCCTAACAGCCTGCGCTGGCGCGGCGTGGCCTTCGATAAAATTTCCGGATCAAACTGAAAACTCAGAAAAGGTGGAAATCGTTGGGCGATCCACCGATTGGCGTAATGGACTTGCAGCAGATAGCGGACCTGATCGGTACGATTGGCACCGCCTCGATGCCACACATCGCTCCTGAAAACAATCACATCACCTGCTTGGCAGAGAATTGATTGTTCCTCCGCGTCATTCCACTTATCCTGATCCCGTTCAGGTTTTACGCCGGCCCGGTGGCTGCCGGGAATGATACGCGTTGGTCCAAGAGCTTCGTACATATCATCTAGATAAAAGTGGGCGGTCATAATCAGTGCCGGGATCTTAACCCGCGGATCAAGTGCTACATCGTTGGGCAGCAGAACTGGCTTCCAATCGGTGTGCATTCCCTGCTCTTCCCGCTTCCCCGTATTCCACTGAGTCATCTGGATGATATGGCAGTCTTCGCCTAGAGTATCCTCGACCAATTCGAGGACGCCCGGTTTATCTAGGAAATCGAGATAGAGTGGATCTCGGTTAAACGCATTCTGGATAGTTTTAATCCCGCTGCCGTTGGGATCAATAAAGTCCCACCTCGGTGTTGCGACAGTTTGGATACGGTCGGAACATGCGCGCAATTCTTGAACCTGTTCAGGACTGAGAACCGCGGGAAGAAAAACAAAGCCCTCACGCTCCATCGCCTGTGCTCGTTCTTTTCGACTATCGTAAGCAATCAATTCGGCGGCTGACCTTGAGGGCACCTCTGCTGTGGAAGTATTCTGTGTTGGTTGCATCGGTTAATGCTCCTTCCTATGATGTCTCAAGCCAGTCCGGGTGGTAGCCCCTCGGTTGTGTTATAGCCCCCACCAGCAGTGATGGGCCAGGATTGGCCTCCCTTGAAATCGAAATCGTCACCGAGGCCACACAACCACTGGAACAACCGGGCAACATGAATGGAATCGTACCACTTTTCAAGGACTGAAACGTCTGGCATGAACCGCGTCTGCATAAAGTCAATAGAAGGATCAACCACCCAATCACGTTGCGGCGGGACTGTCCGCCAATAGTTGTATTTAAGCAGGTTGCGGATGCCGCTGCCGGTGGCGGAGGTGGCGCGGTGCCAAATGCTGTAGTGCGTAATAAAAATTGAGCCCGCCGGTGCTGCCGTTTTGACGCCCTTTCGGATGTTGCCGTAGTGACTCATAAAGCGGCGTTTGGTGCGGACCAAATGTGAGCTCGGCACCAATTCGGTCGGTCCCATTTCTTTCGGCGTGTCTTGGGGATAGTAAAATACCTGTAAAAATTCGAGCCGTGTTCCGTCAATGGCACCGCCGTCACGATGCCAGCCACAGCTCAGCGTCCTAGGGCATTCAACACGGTGGTTGCTCATGATCATTGGCAGCTTGAAGTTCTTTCCCAACAGCGACCGTACCGCCCCTGCTGCCTGTGGATTTTTGAGGACGCCTTCGACGAACCAGTCTTCAGCGAGGATTTCGACCGGTTCTAAGTGAGGGTGCCCATCCAGAAAATCTGAGACGCGGCGATTGACTTCATCTGACACCACGCTTTCGAGGATGATAAATCCCTTCTGACAAAATTCGATTACCTGTTGATCTGTTAATATCGGTTCGCAATCGTATGTTTGATCGATCATCGGTAAAATCCTTTCAATCCTTTCGTAGAAACGCTGCGATTGTGGGTTCACTTTTCGAGGATAAATTCGCAGCCGAGTCCATAGGTTTCGTTTTCCCCCACCAGCATCAGCGTCATTTCGGGAAACTTGACGATACGCCAGCCGTCAAGCATTGCCTCGTGCACAGTTTGGTAGGGCCAATCTTCAGGCTCGTCGGGCCCGTTGTGCACGCCGTCACTATCCACAATTGACATGCCCTCAACCGATGAAGTAACTGACGTATTGGTGGCTTGAAGATATAACAGGCGTTGGGGCTTTGCCGCTGTGTCCAATTCACCATTGACGTTTTCCAACGCTTGATGCAAATCCTGCTCCGTCAACCTACCCACGCGAAATTTGTCCAAGCACTGTTCTAGCTGTTCCTTCACTTGAATCATATTTAAGCCTCTTTCAGTTTAGTGCCTTCTTATGACCGGCAGAGCAAGTTGCAAACCCTTGGCTCGCCGGAGCTGCTAGCAATGTAGAGGAGACTACCAAAACTTCTATTTCTTACTACTCGGTTCCGAATCCACGAATCTGCACGAAAGAGCCTCTGATGGTGAGACTATATTAGTGTAAATTTCGCGCGATTAGCGGACCTGAACCGTTCCGGGCGATATGGAGCAAGCATTTCAACACGGGCTTCATCAATAATTTCTACTGTTGCCAATTCTCCCACCAAAGGTGCTAACGTGATTCCACTGTGCATCACAGCGATATACAGATTGGGCACTGCCGCACAAAATCCTATAACCGGTAACTCGTCAATCGGCATTGGACGGTAACCCACCGGCGTTGGAATCGCTCGTGCGCCGGCGAGGGTTGGTAGATAATGTAAGGCGCGGCTTAACAGGGCATCCGCGTGTTCTTGGGAGTCGTCTTGGTCTACGCTTTCCTGTGAGCCTTGACCGATAGCAAGCGTCCCGTCGGTGGATTGTCGCAGGTGAATTTCATGCCGCTCCTCGTCAATGGGGGGTAGGTGCAGCACTGAAACGTTGTGTAGTATCGGTGGCTGCGGATTGGTGCGAATCACTATGCCGGGACTGTTCTGCTGGGGGATGTAGACCCTGGCGGTGGCGGCCAGTTCCGTTACAGAAGTTCCGTTCGCCAATACCACCACATCACAACTGATTTCTCCGGTGGGGGTATTAATCGCTTCTACCTTTCCCCGCCTGTCAAGGCATAGTTCGGTGACCGGGGTGTGGGTATGCACCACAGTTCCGCTCTCACGCGCCCGCTGTAAACAGGCTTCAATTACTTTGAACGGATCTACCCGCCCGTCAACCTCCGAAAAAGAGGCTGTCGTCACGGGACCGGGTGAAAGGCTAGGTTCAAGTTCGCAGAGTTCATCGATCGAAATAATGCGGATGGGATAACCCCATGCCTGTAGCTGCTTGATGCGTTGACGCAATGCCTCAGCTCGCTCCGGCGTACTTTCCCACCGAAGTTCACCACCCCAGTGGAGGTCAAGATCTCCTCCCAGCCTGCGAGCGAATCGATCCCAGATGTCCATTGACCGGCGATTGAAGTGGTGATAGCTCACAGGATCTTTGCCGAAGGAGTTCAGCCACGCAAAAGAATGTCCCGACGCTCCCGCACACGGTTCATCTCGCTCAAGAACGGTCAGGGCAACATCTTTGCGACGCGACAGGTGATAGGCTATCGATGCCCCAACAATCCCTGCTCCTACCACGACAATTCTTAACTTTTTCGCGTTGGAATAATCTCGCTCAACTATTGTCATTTTAATCCTTCACGATAACAGACAATCCGAAACGCTTCAGCGTTAAAGGGCATCTCCCTGACCTTTTCCCACGCTTCAGCCTGAGTATAGGCTTCCACTACATCTTCATAGAAGCCTAAGAGATAGGGGCTGCCCGCGGCAGGTTTTGAACCTGCAAACCACGTTTCGCGGGCGGGGGATACTCTTACTTCGCGCCTCTGAACCCTTTAACTATCCAGAAGTAAGCGGCTACGAGCATCCTGATAATTAGGTAGCCAACTGCTAGTGCGCTAATAGTCATGCCAGAATATACTGCGAAGCCTAACTCCATATCTTCTCCACGCGCCCCGATGGCACCGATAGTGAAGAGTATCGCGCCAGCGGATATGTACAAGACTACCCAGATTCTGAAGAATCCCGTACGAAGTCGCTTTTTCAAGGCAACTTCCTTATGGAGGTCCATCTTATTTCTCCTATATCTATAAAGATTTCGGTTGCGCCTGTCTCTCGTATCGGAATAGCCTCTTAACCCAACATCTCCAGATTGGCTACTAGCTTCTCCTGCTCTGATTCAAGGGTTGCAAGCCGGGTGCGTTTCTGCTCAACAACTGCTTCCGGCGCACGGTCAACGAACTTCGGGTTGTCCAGCGTTTTCTGGGTGCCGGTGAGTTCTTTAACTACCTTGTCCAACCGCTTCTGTAAGCGGTTTTTCTCTTTTTCAATGTCGATGATGCCCGCGAGCGGGATGTAGATCACGATGTCACTGATCACCGCTACGGCAGCAGCGGCAGGCTTCTCCTGATGTCCAGCGATAGAGATTTGTGAAAAACGCCCAAACGCCGGCAGGTATTCCTCTAGATATTCGGTGAGCAGTTCAGCCGTATCCGGATTTGGGGCTTGAATTCGGAGCTCGACTTCACTGGAGGGCGGCACGTTCATTTCACCACGGACACTGCGGATACCATCAATAACGTTCATGATTGTCAGCATCGCTTCTTCCGCCTTCTCATCCATTTCACCCGCTTGTGGCTTGGGCCAAGGGGCAACCATGATGCTATCACCTTCGTGGGGGAATCGCTGCCAAATCTCTTCTGTGATAAACGGCATGATTGGGTGCAGCAGCCGCATCGTGCCTTCGAGAATTTCGGAGGCAACCGCCTGTGCGGTGTGCTTCGCCGCTGGATCGTCGGTATAGTAGAGACGCTGCTTGATGAGTTCAATATACCAATCACAAAACTCGTGCCAGAGAAATTCATAGAGCGCGTGCGCTGCATCACTAAAGCGAAACTCCTCAAGGCATGTCGTCACCGTTTCCACGGTTGTATTAAAGCGGCTACGAATCCATCGATCACATAGGGTAAGATTCGTCGGCTGCCCGGGCTGGAAGTCATTGAGATTCATCAGTAGCAAGCGCGAGGCATTCCAGATTTTGTTGGCAAACCGTTTCCCCGCTTCAATTTGGGACTCAGCCAACGCAATATATGGATTCGGCACAGCGGCGAATACCAGCGCGAAGCGAAACGCATCGGCACCATATTGGTGAATGGTTGGTACCGGATCAATCGCGTTACCTTTCGACTTGCTCTGCTTCTGTCCATGCTCATCGGCAACTAGGGCGTGGAGATAGACATGCCGGAACGGCACTTCGTCCATACACTGAAGGCCTAGCATAATCATTCGAGCCACCCAAAAGAAGAGGATATCCCAACCTGTTACTAACACAGAGGTTGGATAAAATGTCTTGAGGGCTTCTGTCTTATCGGGCCAACCCATCGTCGAGAAGGGCCAAAGCCCCGAACTGAACCATGTATCGAGCACCTCCCCATCTTGCCAAATCTTCTCAGAATTGCAGTGAGCACACTGAGAGGGGGGAGTCTCTGCCACCGTGATTCCTTCGCAAGCATCGCAGTGCCAGATTGGGAGTTGATGTCCCCACCAACGTTGGCGGGAAATGGGCCACGGTTCAATAATTTCCATCCATTGATAAAACCGCTTGGTCTCACGTTCTGGGAGAAACACCACATCGCCACGTCGTGCGGCTTCGAGTGAACGGGCTGCGAGCGGTTTGACGTTCAGATACCACTGTGGTGAGATGTACGGTTCAATAATCTGATTGCACCGATCATGATGTCCAACCACATGGGGGTGTCGTATAATCTTAATCAGATACCCTTGTTCACGCAGATCCTCAACCAACAATTTGCGGCATTCAAACCGATCCATACCTTGATACTTTGTTCCCGCGTTCTCGTTCAAGCTCCCGCCCGGGTTCAATATGTTGACCCGCTCAAGTTCGTGTCGTTGACCGATTTCATAGTCGTTTGGGTCGTGAGCGGGCGTGACTTTCAATGCTCCCGTGCCAAATTCCAAATCGACATATTCATCTGCGATAATCGGAAGTTCACGTCCAAGGATTGGTAGAACCGCTGTTTTGCCGATGAGGTGCTGATAGCGCGTATCTTCCGGGTGGACAGCAACCGCTGTGTCACCGAGCATCGTTTCCGGGCGCGTTGTCGCGATTTCAACGGCTTCCTCTGAATCCTTAATCGGATACCTGATGTGGTAGAAATTTCCGTCAATTTCAACAGGCTCAACTTCGAGGTCGGAAACCGCCGTTTGGCAGTTCGGGCACCAGTTGACCATGTACTCCCCGCGATAGATTAAACCATCGTTGTAAAGCTGAACAAATGCGGTGCGGACGGCTTTGGAGAGTCCTTCATCCATCGTGAATCTTTCGCGTTCCCAGTCGCAGGAACAACCGAGTTGCTCCAACTGATCAATGATTGTTCCACGGGATTCTTCTTTCCAGTTCCACATCCGTGCGATGAATTTTTCGCGTCCGAGCTCTTCGCGGCTTGTTCCCCAAGCGGCGAGCTGCTTCTCCATGATGATTTCGGTGACAATCCCTGCATGATCTGTTCCTGGCATCCAGAGCACGTTGTAACCCTCCATCCGCCGCCAACGGATCAGCACATCCTGTAAGGTGTTATCGAGCGCGTGTCCGATATGCAAACTCCCCGTGATGTTCGGGGGCGGAATCACAACCGAGTAAGGGGGGGTGTCAGATATGTCAGCGGCGTGGAAATAATCCTTGTCTCGCCAGAATTTGTACCATTTTTTTTCAATGTCGTGCGGTGAATATGTTTTTGGAATATCGGTCATGAATTTTAACCTCAACTTGTTTATATTTGATAAAATTTATCTTCAGTCAAATCAAAGACTCTCCTGATCTCTTCAAGGGCTTTGATGCTTAATTGTTGATTTAGATTATGGTACTTTTACAGGATAAAGGCGGGGCGTTCCACAAAAATTCGGTTAAAAGAATACATGATGGCCCCCTTACTACGCTTCGGATTTTCGATTATTCCAAAGCGGTGCCAATTTTTCTAACTTGACCGTAATTGAGCGGTCGTTTCGATGATATTTGGTTCTATTGCGGTAAAATCAATCTCAGAAATCGGAAGTATAACAGTCTGTCTGTTTTTCAATAAGCACATCAAGGTGAAATAACCGCTGCTTTAATTTTAAGTTGTCAACTTCCATTGGGGCCTCCAGTATCGTTGGGTTTTACGTGTCTATTGTAAATTCCTCTTAATACGACGTATAACGCATCACACTTCCCGCTTTGTCACTTTTAGCAAGGTCATCGTCACCAGCAGTAAGGGCAAAATCACAAGTGCAGAACCCCACAGGGAGATCTGAACGCCCATGAGACAAGGGAAAAACGTGATGGCACCCACCATTGAACCTTTCAGGGCGCGGTAGCCGTTTTTCTCAGTCGGATTCAGATAAAGGGGCAGCCGGGTAATGCTCGTGGCAAGCAATGCGAAGACAACCCACAAGGTGTAGTGCCAACTGACTCCTTCAAGCCAATGTGGCAACACAGCGACAATAAAGGAGAGTATGGTCGATACAGCAGCGCAGATAAGGGCTGGCTTGATTCCCAGCTGCAAGGGAGTGGTAGTGATACCGAGTTTTTTATCCCTTTCAAGATCTTTGAAGGTCGTTGTGATGTGCGTCCCACAATCGTAGAGTGTCGTTGCGGCAAACGCATACCAGACCAAGCGTGGCACACCCCCGCTTACAGCGATTGCACCAAACACGTTGAGCAGACCGATGCCAAGGGGAAGACTAATGCTTCCCAATATTCCGCGTTCCTTAAAGAAGGAGTTATATAAATGGGAAATCATCACAAGAGCAATCACCAGAAGTCCTGCTTTGATGTGGAGTGTGAATCCCAATGTGACGCAGATGATGTAGGTGCTGCTTGCGGCGATCAGTACCTGCCGAGGTGTAAGGCGATGCGACGGGAGTGGGCGGTCTGGATTCACAACGGCATCCTGCTCACGGTGGAAGTAGTCGTTCTTCATCATGCCTGCAAAATAGCCCAGCAGTGCAATCAGCAACGTCAATCCAACTTGCCAATTCCACTTTCCCTCTGAAGCGATCAGTGCACCGGGTAACGTGGCAGCGATCGGAATGGCGAAGAGGGGATAGCGGATTAATTCAAGAAAGGCTTTTAATGTGTTCATGGTGATTCACCTTCAAGTAGGAAGAGTTGGTTGGGCTTGACAACAATCCCTTGTAGTAATGAATCATCGGGTAACGGTACTCGTGCAAGTTCTTTGGGTTCAATCTTGTTAAGTCCACCCCCATAAGTTCGTCCTTCATAAAGCAGATATTCATCCTTAGCCTGTTTCAGCGAATCGAATAACTGAGTGAGGAGGTCCACGTTGTTTTTACAAGCCTGCCGCACCTCTTGATTCGGATAAAGCATCAGATAGACGTTTGGGCTAGTTGCCTGAGAATAGTTTCGGAAGAACCGCAGCCCAGAACCCCCTGATTTGGTGCGAGACATATAACTGCATAAAATAGGGGCTGCCGGTCGATTTTCCTGTTTGAACCATGGACGTCGGTGGCGAGTAATGTACCGGTCGGCAAACCCTTGTGATTTACCCCAATCGAGATAAGCCTTTAGGGACGGATAGGCTCCGATTTTGCTCTCGTCCAAATCACAGTCTAACAATACCAAAGATGGATGAACGAGTGGGAAACCGTCGTTGGCAGCAAATATTTTGTCATTATTCAGATATCTTGGACTTGGCAAGATAGACTGTAGAAATCGTTCGGGCAGACCTTTATCACTAGCGACCTCGCGGCGTAAAATAAAAAACTGGTTTGCACCGGTTGCTAGTCCCCGACGGATTTCAAAAAGGTCCCCAATCGTTGTCGTTCTGTTGAATTGATGAAAATCGTGCACAGCATCCCCCACTGATTTGTTCGGAAGCGAGGTCCACTTACTTACCTGCGCTAGCTGCCGTTGACGAATGCGTGCACAGGTGCGAGGAGTTTTCAAGGAGCCTCCCAAGGAGAAAGTTACCTCATCTTCTTGTTTAGGCTTGCGTTTTTGAAAAATTAATACGGTTGAGGAAACAAGGGCATCGTCAAATTGCAGTGCTTCTGCATCAAAGCGATGTACATGCCTCAAGGAAACCTGTTCGATTAGATAGCGTTTGACAACCTCTCCATACTTGACATCCATGAACTCGGAAGGGATGAGCCAAACACCAAATCCATCTTGAGCTAACCACCGATGGGCTATCAAGAGAAAATAACAGTGCAGCCCCGCCAGTCCGTTCAGATTGAGCCCAACTGCCGCTTTGATTTTCTCCTGAAGATTCTGCTTTGTCCGCAGATTGAGGTAGTGATGTCGAACATAAGGGGGATTGACAAGGTGCAAATTGAACATGGGTGAGACTGGAAAAGGCAATTGTGCAAAATCCGCTTCGACTACATCCAGTTTCCAGTCTCTCCATAAATGTTTAGTGATTGAAGCAATTTGTGAGTCAACTTCAATTCCAACAGCCTTTTCAATCCGCGTTTTTGGAAAAGCATAAAGCAGTGCTGAGAAAAAAGCCCCCGTACCCGCAGCCGGATCTAGGAAACGAATCTTATCTGTTTCAGCAAAATATGTATCCCTGACAAATTCAACAATCTCGCGAGCAAGAGAGAATGGGGTAGCGTATTGTCCCATTTTATTGCGTTCAGAGGTACTCTTTAGGCCATCTAACCTTGTCTGTGCATTCTGCCGGCCAGATTCGATCTGTTGAAGTTCTTTCATTTTTATATTCCAAGTAACCCCATATTCCCAATTCGATGTTCCCAAATCCAGTCTATTCCCTCAGCTGCTTCGTAGCCTAGGTATCCAGCATCAAAATATCCACAGAGAAACAGAACAAATTGAAGGTCTTCTCCATAACGCGTACGTAACTGATTGACTTTGGTTGCCTCTTCTTTTCGTCGTTTGTTCGTGTTGGTAAAATCGCCAGCGGACTTGGCTTCAATCAAGATTGGCAAACCGCCTGAATGATGCCCAGGCGGCTGAATGACTACATCCACAGGTACATTGACGGTCCTGTCTCTACCAGCTAGTACATTCAAACGCAAAGCAAATGTGCCAGGCGGCAGATCTCTAAAGGAAAGTCCGAGTTTGCGGAGCAGCTCGGTATAACCACGTTCCTTCAAATACGCCGCAATCCGGGCGAGTTATCTTTGCTCTTGGGCATTACGGATAATCGGATCAGAAACGGCACCACACAACCGATCCGCCACAATCGTAGCTGCCCGATGTTGTTCCAAATCTGTAGGGGCAGTTTTCCTTTCTAACCAAGGGAGGATGTCGTAGTCGAGCAGCTTAGTCAAGATTTCGGCTATAGATAGCAACTGCTCAATTAGTTTCTCTTCGCTCATGCGCGGTGGGATCTTCCCCTGTTCCATTGAGAGAACCAAGTGTTTTTTCACACGCGCCAATCCTGTTAGCCGATCTCTTGCGATCGGTGGAGCGGTACACATCCGCAAGGTTGGAAGCATCGACGGATTCGCCTTTAAGATCTCAGGATTCAAAAGTGTGAAATTCTTCGTCAGTTGAATTGTTTCTCGTATACGCTCGATTGTCTCTGGCCGCACCTCCCGATACGTTTTTGGCGCGAAACGCATGAATCAATTATTGTAGAGGTCTACTGACACCCTGACCTCTTTTTTCCATAGATGCGGTTTATCGGCATTGATGGGCATACCCTTACTCATTGATAAAAATGACCAGATTTAACACAGACTCGGTGACAGTGGCCTGATGCCTATTCCTGTATTCTATTCTGGAAAATGAACCGATCTGTCCAACACGCTTTTATGCGTTACCCCATTTTGGGTATTTACCCACCGACCAGAACGCTTTTCACACCGCGTTGCTGCCGAGCGTTTTCAAACCCTTCAACGATTCTCTCAATCGGAAACCGATCTGTCAGCAACGGCTTGGGATTAATCTCGTCATCAATAAGCATTCGGCGGGATTCGTTCAAACTCCAGCGCGAGAATGCCCACGAGGCCATCAGCTTGTGCCCCATGTAATGAAAATGCTCGAGGTTAATCCGCAGCTCCTGCCCGCCCGGTGCCAGTCCAAAGAAATTCACACAGCCGCCTCGTCGCACGACCTTGAAGGCAAGATCAATCGCACGTCGATCATTGACCGTCGCAGAGATGACGGTATCCACACCGCCGTTGGTTTTCTCAATGAGTGTCTCTACCTGTTCCACTGTAATATCAAATGTGGTATCTGCGCCGACTTCATCTGCTGCGCTCCGCCGATGTGCGAGCGGCTCAAGAACGAATGTCTCCAATCCCGCCTTTCTCGTCAGTTGTGTAAACATCAGACCGATGGGACCCGCGCCTAAGATTGCCACACTTTTATCGAAGATTGTTTCACGCATGGCATTAATGCAACAACCTAACGGTTCTAGAAAAATCAGTTCTTCCGGCAGAATCATATCTGGTACGGATATAAGTTTGCCTGTGTCAATTCCGTGTTTCGGCATCCGGAGATATTCGGCATATCCGCCGTCAATGTCGTGTCCAATTCCCTCAATCTGTGAGCAATACTTGTCTAGGTCTGTCCGGCAGTAATCGCAATTCCCACAGGAGAGCATCGGGTTTGCCGTCACCTTCTCGCCGACTTTTACATCGGGGTGGCGGCTTTCAACGACAACCCCGGCGAGTTCGTGGCCCATCACAACGGGTGGCGAGTAGTCGGTGATGTCCCCGTTGAGTGCTGCTAAGTCAGACGCACAGATACCGCACAGCTCGACTTTAATAAGGACATCGCCCGAATTGAGAGTCGGAACCGGTTTATCCTGTACGCTTAATTTCCCAGTTTCTTCAAAGACTGCGGCTTTCATGAAGTACCTCCATTGTTTCGCATGGAACGAAGTTGCTCAAGCAGTTGACCACCAACTTTCACAACGGAGGCAGCGATTGCCCTATTCTGCCGCATTTTCTTCTCCTTTTTCATGGTGTTCTCCTTGGGGACTGTTTATTCTTTTGGGAGCGATTCAAGATGTAGTTAGCTGATTCATCAGCACTTGGTCAGAAACTCACCAAACTTCTTGAGTAGTACAGCCGGACTTTCATCAACTAGTATCAGCGAACGGTGAGGCACCTTGATAAATCCCTCCAAAACCGCATAATCGAGAAAATTTGCTAACTTGCTATAATACTGGCATACGTTCAGAAGGCCGCACGGTTTGCGGTGCAACCCAAGTTGCGTCCACGTTACCATCTCAAAGAGTTCGTCGATCGTACCGAGTCCGCCGGGGAGCGCGATAAAAGCATCCGAAAGTTCAGCCATCAACCCTTTTCGTTCGTGAATTGAATTAACAACTCGCAGATCAGAAAGCGCGGCATGGGCAATTTTCTTTTCGACAAATATCCTAGGCACGACGCCAATGACTTCGCCGCCGCCTTCAAGGGCAGCGTTAGCAAGTTCACCCATTGTGCCGACGTTTGTGCCGCCGTAAACAAGCCCTAGGTTTTTGCTTGCTAGGGCGTGGCCTAACTGCCTCGCAGCTTTAGCATACGCCGGTTCTCGTCCCATACTTGATCCACAGAATACACACACCCGTTTCATTCCAACACACTTTCTTGATTCGGTCAGTTCAATGTAATTCATAAATTTTATCAGAAACCTAAGTTGCAATGCAAGGCAATTGTCAACTCTGATAGATTGCCTGCCTGACCTCAGATCTTTTTGGTATTGACATCCGCCTATGTCCTCTTTATAATGGGTGCATTATATGCTTAATTTCAATTTAGGGAGAAGAGAACAGTGAGTGAGAAGATTCGATTAGCCATTGTTGGCTGTGGGGGCATGGGGCATCGTCACCTATACGGACTTGCGGAACTTCATCGTGTAGGGTGGGAACGGTTTGAACTTGTTGGAGCATGCGATCCGGTACGTGATAACGCCGAATCCCTCGCCGATCAAGCAGCAACACATTTTGGGGTACGCCCAGCTGTCGTTGAGGATTTGGATAGGTTAGCGGCGTTAAACGTTGAAGCCGTTGATGTGACGACAACGCCGCGATACCATCATACGGTTGCTATTGAGACGCTGGGGCGGGGTTGGCATACGATGGTTGAGAAACCGATGGGGCTAACCGTTCGTGCCTGTAACCTCATCGAGCGTGCAGCGGAAGGATCCAACGCGATTTTAAGCGTGGCGGAGAACTATCGACGGGACCCCATCAATCGTTTGGCGAAAGCCCTGCTAGACGCGGGCGTTATTGGTACTCCACGCTTTCTCATCCACCACGCTATTGGCGGCGGTGACCGGATGTTGATCTCTGTATGGCGTCACCAAAAGGACCAAAGTGGTGTGCTGCTTGATGTCGGTGTTCATCACTCGGATATGATGGAATATCTGCTCGGCGATATTGAAACGGTTTACGCGAAGACAAGACTCCATGAACCCATCCGCAAGAATCCCGCAGCAGGTGGTGGGGAAGCCGGATCGAATCCCGGGGGCGTCTATGGTCGCTGGCAGGTAAAGATGCCCGCCGAATTTGAAGCCACCGCCGAGGATGCCGCTTACGCAACGTTGACTTTCAAGAATGGTGCGGTGGGTCAGTACATCGAAGATCATGCCGGGCGTGGTCAAGGTGTCTGGTCGCGACAGATTCACGGTTCGCGTGGTTCGATGAGCTTGCCGGGAGATCGAAGTGGAGGGAATATCATACTGCATATTGAGGGCGAATCCCCTATTGACGATGGGAAGATACTAGAGTGGGTCCCCGACTTTCGGCTTGATGCAGTGACCTCAGATTTGTGGGGCGAAGATCGATTGTGGCGTTATGAATTTCCGTTCCCTGAAATAGATCGGAAAATCATCGCTGTCGAATATGGGGACTTTGCACAGGCGATAGCAGGAGAGCATCCGGTCGAAGTAGATGCCGCACAAGGGACGCGATCTGTTGCTGTCTCTTACGGGATATTGGAGTCCGGCGAAACTGGGTATATCGTTACTATCGACGAAATGCTTGCCGAGCAGGTCAATGACTATCAGGGCGAAATTAACGAGAGTTTGGGAATATAACTCGTGTCTAAAAGGTGAGGATTGGGATGGAGGTGGAATATGGCAACTCGATCGGTGGAGGAGTACAAGGCGGGCTTAAACGATGGTCGTGTGCTGTTTTTTAAGGGAGATCGCGTAGAGGATGTCACTCAGCATCCAGATTTGGGGGTTGGGATGGAGCACGCCTCGCTCGATTTTGCACTCGCTGAGGATGCGGAGTATCAAGATTTGATGACCGTCAAAATTCCTGAAACGGGCGAAACAATCAGCCGGTATTTTGTAAGCCCTACCAACACAGGTGATCTGCTAAAACGGCGTCAGATGATTGAAACCAGCACTCAGCTTAGCGGCGGGGTGGTGTTGCTAATCAAAGAGATTGGAACGGACGCCCTCTTTGCCCTCTCCTTGGTTGCCAAACGGATTGATGAACAGTACGGTGCAGACTACCTCAAGCGGGTGGAGGCGTATCATCAGCACTGTCAGCAGGAGGACCTCAGCATAGCAGTTGCACAGACTGATGTGAAGGGGGATCGAAGCCTTGCCCCCTCCGAGCAGGCGCATCCAGATTACTACGTCCGTGTGGTTGAAGAGCGGGCGGATGGGATAGTTGTTCGAGGTGCAAAAGCACATACCACCTGCGCTCCCTACGTGGACGAAATCATTGTACTACCGACACGAAATATGACGGAAAAGGATAAAGATTACGCTGTCGCCTTTGCTGTCCCTGCCAATGCCCCCGGCTTGAAAATGATTGTCAGTCCCTTTGGTGCCTCGTCGTCCAGCGATTTTCATAACCCTGTTAGCTCTCATCACCGGATGATTGAAAGTCTTACAATCTTCGACGACGTTTTTGTGCCAAAGGAACGGGTTTTCATGAGTGGGGAGTGGGATTTCGCAGGCGCGTTAGCCACCACCTTTGTCCAATTCCACCGATTTACCGCTGTCTCTTACAAGCCGCCGTTGTGCGACCTCCTGACCGGTGCAGCCGCGTTAATCGCCGAGCACAATGGCATTAGCCGCGCAGGCCATGTTCGGGAGAAGTTGATGCACCTGATTAATTACGCCGAGACGGTTCGCGCCCTCAGTAAAGCCGCCGCTGTCGATTGTGTTCAGATTGATGGAGTGGCGATTCCCAATTCGATTATTACCAATGTCGCCAAGTTTTACTTTGCTAGCAACTACCATCAGATGGTCAGTTACGTGCAGGATATCGCTGGCGGGCTTGTGGTCACTGGACCTTCAGAGGAAGATGTCACAAACCCTGAAACCCGAGACTATATTGAAAAATACTTAGGTGGTGCCGCGGGTATTCCAACGCTAGAACGCCTGAAACTGGTGAACCTGATTCGGGACCTGACTGCTTCTGACTTTGGCGGTTACAATGAACTTCTTGCCATCCATGCCGAGGGGTCCCTTGAAGCGCAGAAGATCACCATTTATCGGGAGTATGACTTAGAACGGTGTAAATACTTGGCTAAACAAGCGGCGGGGATAGGGGATAACGCGTAGTAAGACGGGACGATTCGTTTAGGGCTTCCACGGATCGAGACCAAACCATGCCCGTCCGGAAGAGAGGAAGAGAACAATGGAAGGAGGGAAAAGCCCTGCTGTGTTTGACCTCAACGGTCGGCGTGCAATCGTGACCGGTGCATCGCGGGGATTGGGACGTCATTTCGCTTTGACACTGGCGCGAGCGGGAGCAGAGGTGGTTCTGGCTGCTCGCGGAATTAACCGGTTGCAGGAGGCTGTCGAGGAGGTTGAGGAGTTCGGTGGTTGCGGGGCTGCTATCCACCTTGATGTTACCGATGAAAAAAGTGTCAAAACCTGTGTCGAAACGGCGGAGAATTTACTTGGACCCATTGATATCCTTGTCAATAACGCCGGTATTGCCGTAACTAAGCCGCTGCTTAAACACACCGGGGAGGATTGGAACTCGGTGCTTGACACGAATCTCAAGGGGATTTGGTTCATGGGGCAGGAGGTTGCACGGCGCATGGTTCACCACGGACGGGGTGGGAGCATCATCAATATAGCGTCGGTGCTCGGATTCCGGGGGATTTCACAATTGCCGGGATACTGTGCATCCAAGGGCGGGATTATTAACTTGACGCGGGCGATGGCGGTCGAGTTGGTGCCACATGGGATACGGGTCAACGCCATTGCACCCGGTTATATCGAAACCGACATGAACCGGCAATTCTTTACCACACAGGCAGGGCAACGCCTGATTAAAGGCATCCCACAACGCCGATTGGGGCAGGTTGAGGACCTTGATGGCGCATTGCTGCTGCTTGCTTCTGATGCGTCTCGCTATATGACCGGAAGTGTTATTACCGTTGATGGTGGTCAATCAGCTGCCCTGTAGTAGGGGGCGTACCTTCCGAATTGCGACTTGAGCTTGAGCGCAGGTTGAAGATTATTTGAGTTTGGCTGATGACCGACGAAGTTTCACAATGAAAATCACAAGAAGGGCAACCATATTGCCGATGAGAAACGCCCCTAAAATACCCGTCAACAGAACAAACACGCCGATATGTATCACGCCCTGCCCAAATGGGCATGACCAGTATCCCCTACCAAAAGCAAAGGCGGGAATTAGCGTTCCTAACAGGAATCCAACCATGGCAGCGATAATTGTAATAGTTTGATATTTTTTTAGGGGTAACTGAACTTCTTGCATTTTAGTTTACGCGTCCTTTTTCTGATTTATACTTTCTTGTATTGATGGTCTTGTGCGGGTCAGTGTCAGGACATCAACACGGTCAGGGTTAGCAGCCTGTAGAACCTTGAGGGCTTCATTGATCGTTGTTCCCGTCGTAAAGATATCGTCAATCAGTAAAACCTTCCGATCCTGAATTAAATCCGGCGACTGAACTTCAAAAGCCCCTGCGATGTTTTTCATCCGTTCTTCGTGGGATCCGAGGCTACTCAGTGGGGCCGTGTCCCTAATGCGAAAGAGAATATCCGTCCGGACCGGCACCCCCCAAACTTGAGCGATACCTTGAGCAATTTGCTCGGCTTGGTTAAAGCCTCGCTGGCGGAAACGGTTCGTGTGGAGGGGGATTGGGAGTAGGAAATCGTAATCTGTCGAAGGAAGGTCGATAGGAAGATGCGCCCGCAGTAATTGGATCAGATGTTTTGAGATAATCTGTTTCTTCTCATATTTCATCAGATGGATGGCTTCGCGCAGGGTAGGTTCGTAAAACGCGACTGCACGAAGTTTTCTAAATAATGGAGGATACTCACGGCAATCTGCACAAACGGTGCTCCACCGTGGTAGCCCGCAAATCTGACACCAAGGGGGCTTGAGAAGTTCGATCTGTTCCCAGCAGGCATCGCAAAGGTAAGGCACCTGACCGACGCCCATTGGTGTTTCACAGCGTCGGCATTTTGCGGGGAATACAAACGTGATCAACGGTGCTAGCCATCTGTTCATGCTTTCACTTCGATCCCCAATTTTTTAATCTTCTGCAACAACGTTGTACGGCTGATTCCCAAGAGCTTTGCCGATTTCGTCTGGTTGTCTTGGAATTCTTCAAGAAGGGACTTGATTAACGCACGATCAACGGTATCAATGACTTCGTCGTAGAGCCCTTCCTGCGCTTGTGCTGCGGCGTCTTTGACGGTTTCTTTCAATACGGATTCGAGTGCCATTTCTAGGCGGGATTGGGTTGATTGGTGCCGCCCTTTATAATTTAGAATCTCAGGCGGAAGATGTTCCGGTAGGATAACGTCCGCCCGTGAAAGAACCGCTGCGCTTTTAACGGCATTTTCTAGCTCTCGCACATTTCCGGGCCAATCGTATTGCTGCAGAAGTTCTATACATCGCGGCAAAACCCCTCGAACCTTTTGCCCCAGTTCAACGCTGACGGTCTGTAGAAAATGGTTGACTAGCAGCGAGATATCCGCAGATCGTTCGCGCAGTGGTGGGAGATTAATTGAAAGCAGATTGAAGCGGTAGTAGAGATCTTCTCGGAACCTGCCCAGCCGGACCGCTTCAGCGAGGTCCTGATTTGTTGCAGCGATGATACGCACATCCACTTTCAGCGGACGGGTACCGCCCAACCTTTCGATTTCTTGTTCTTGCAAAGCCCGTTGTAGTTTTACCTGTAGCACCGGGCTCATATTACTGACTTCATCAAGAAACAGTGTCCCGCCATCTGCGAGTTCAAATCTACCGGGCTTGCCTTTAGTACTTGCCCCCGTGAATGCGCCTGCCTCATAGCCGAAGAGCTCACTTTCAAGCAGGTCATCGGGGAGTGCGCCGCAGTTGACAGGAACAAAGGGCTTATCCTGTCGTGTGCTGTTAGAATGGATCGAGCGTGCGATTAGCTCTTTTCCTGTCCCACTTTCACCCTCTATCAGGACCGTAACGGTGTTGTTTGCCATCATCCCGATTAGCTTATAGATTTCCTGCATCTGTGGACTCTTCCCGACCAAGCGATGCTCCTGTGGCTCCGCCGGTAGCTCAATCTCTACCGAAGGAGATTCAGTCGGCGGCATTTTACTGCGCTCAGCTTGCATCTGTGTAGCGCGATCGATGATTGCTTTCACCTGATCCAGATCGATTGGCTTGGGGATAAAATCAAACGCATGCAGCTGCATCGCTTGGATGGTCGTCTCCACGTTGTCATACGCTGTCATCACAATCACGACGGCCTCCGGCTGAAGGACTTTAATCTGCTTCAGAGCCTCGAGCCCGTTCATGCCGGGCAACCGTACATCAAGCAGAACTATATCGGGAACCTCCGACTGAATCTTTCGCAAGCCTTCTTCTGCATTGTTGGCGATAGTTGGTCGGTACCCTTCGTCTGTCAAAAATTGCTCGAAAGCCCAGCAGATTTTTTCGTCATCATCAATAACTAACACATTTTTCATAGCGCGTATCATCTTATCATCCCCTCACATAGCTTTTAATAAGAAAAGAACGTCGCAGCCTGCCATTCCGTTTTGCCTCATTTGTTATTTCACCGATTCTTTTTCATTTTTACCATTACCGAGCTTGAATTCAGCAGATTCGATTCGATTTCCTGATGAGCGTACCCCGCCGCATCAACTGTAATGCGATACCGGCGTGCATGAACACCTCGGAAAATGGCTTTTCCAGCCTGATTTGTTACTAACGGAAAGGTGTCATCTAACGCGACTCTCACGCCAGTAACTGGCTGTCGTGAACCCCCATCAACGACCCGAATTTCGAGTTCTTTTTGAGGTAAGACTTCACCTATTGTGCGAGGGTTGAGTCCCTCCTCAACCAATTGAGCGTTTTTCAGAAATTTCCATGTTCCCAAAAAGATTGCGTAAGCCTCCTGTGCCATTAGTGCGGGAGCATCCACGGGATCATGAAGATGTGGGTGATTGATAGAGCGGACCTCGAGCGCAAGAGCGATTTTGTTAGTTGACCGAATTTCCGGCGATTCTTCATCCCTAAATGTCTCAATTGGTGTCTGTAAAAGTGACATATTAAAACCCTCAAGTATCGCCTTTAAGTAGTTTTCCGCGACTTGATTTCCCGGATAGCCTGTGGCAATCACCGATGGCTCGCCTTCGACCCAAACACCGTGATCAATCCGGAGGTAGTATCCTTCGTGTTTAACGGCGTTGATTGTTTGGACCCGTTTTAAGGCAGAGATCTTCTCATCTTTCTCTCGAACAAGGTAAACGTTTGCTCCGGCAAGTTCCAGCATCTCTTTGAGGGATTTGACCACGGCGAGGTTAAGATCTGCGGGGGCAACAGAATTGAGGGCGGGCATCCCTCGTTCTGAACCGCCATAGCGTGCGTCGAGGACAAAGACTTTCCCAATAAGTGCACCGTCTGCAATCGGATGTAGTTGGGGATGAAGGACCTGTGCGCTGTTTGACCTCGTCTCGGCCTTCAGTTGGCGGTTGTAGTAGCCAGTCTTTGAAATGTTGAGGGTTGCGTTCCCCGGCGAAACGTTATTAAAAAAGAAGTGTCCCTCCGGATTGGTCATCATGCTTCTGTTCTTTGCTCTCACCAGTCGCACGGTTGCATCTGAGACGATGTTCCCAGAGACATCGTGGACGCAGCCTTGAACAATACCGCTACGAATTTCCTCAAAACGGATAGTGATGACTTCTGATTTGTCTTTGTAAGCCACTTTCACCTGTGCGAGACCTTCCGCTAACTGCGTCGCGTCTGTGTGTAGGTAAAACCGCGCTTCCCCATTCTTTACGGATTTCTTTGTCTCAGCAAGCCACCCAAGCGATGTTTGAGCATGAATGAGCTCGTCATCTGCGATTGGCAGACCATCTTTGTCCAGAGCGGTAACAGTGATTCCGACATAGCTCGCCCCATCGGGGGGAAGGACCTTGGTCCATGCACGGAGTTTCAGCTTTGCGGCGGGTGGGGCAACTTTGAACCACTGCCCGCCCGGCAAGCTATGATTCCCGTAGTAGTTGACAAGATTGGTTTCGACAAAATGTACGCCGTTAGAGAGTGGCCTCGGTGGGGTAATCACAATAAGATCTTCAACGCGGAGATACTGGTGGGGAACGACAATGCCATCGAATTTGACGCGAATGGAATCGGAGAAGATCTGTTGCCGCTTGAGCATCCATGCACCACGCTCATGCAAGCCATCTGCTACACGAATCTCGATGCGCGGCGTTTTAGTTTCGATGGACGATTCCGGTGCCGGCGTCAGCAGGATACCCTTCGGAAACCCCGCTGCAACGTAACGGGCAACCCCAAGAAAATAGCCGTAAGCCTCGCGCTTGTTGTATGACTTCTCTCTCAGGCGTTTCTCTTCTTCGGGGTTGGAATAAAACGATGCTTCACACAAAATAGCGGGTACCTTTATCTGACGTAGTACACCGAATCCCGAAGGGATTACCAACCGATCCGAGTAGAGTCCTGTTGGCGGAAATTGCGATAGATGCAGCGTATCAGCGACGCTCTGTTGCACATAACGGGCGAGATCTAAGCTTGTGCGGGAATCATCTGCATCTTGATGATACCATGTGGAGGCATAATTGGTTTCGGGATTGCTAAAAGAATTGTGGTGGAGGGAGATAAAAAAATCGACAGCGTTCTTGTTGGCAAGCTTACTGCGATCCGGGATACTGACGAAGGAATCGTCGGTGCGCGTCATGAAGACAATCGCCCCGACTTCCGTCAGAAATTCGCGCAGATACAGTGCCACACGCAGGTTGACCTCTGCCTCGCGGAGCCCGGTTGGTCCGCGTTTGTAATTCGGCAGATGAGCTTGACCGCCATGCCCTGGGTCTAGGCAGATTTTGATTCCTTCGAGGTAACGGGCGTAAGGCGGAATCGCGAAATTAGCTTGGGGGAGCTTGTGCCATTCATCAAATTTCTCATGTTTTTCGCGTCTTTCGCCGCAGCCAATTAATACGATTAATGCAATGCAGACGAAAGACAGGAGAGGTTTCAGACCGATCATTTTACAGTCTCACAGGGAAAGCGTGTCGCCTCTTAAACCTCACAAATCTATTTTTGTAATGTTTTCTGGTAGAGTGCGGTTCCGTAAAACTCATAGGAAGCTGCTGTGTCTGGAACATCAACGACATGGACTGTGAACCGAGCAGGCACACCGTTTTCCGGTAAGTAGTCGCGGAAAAAGTTACTATACGCTTGAGCATAAGCTTGGCGTAGTCGCTCCTGCTCTGCTGCGTAACCCGCCGGATCAACGAGCGGATTTGGGGCTTTGGGTTGACAACCGAAGGCGTGAACTTCAATAAAATCTACATCCTTCAGAGAATCACAAATACCTGCCTCTTTTAACCAAGATTCCCAGCTTTTGAATACTAGTGGAATCTCCCGCTCCGGATCCATCGAAACCAGTTCATCGAGGTTCAGGACTCCTTTTGCCGAATAGCCTCCTGTTAGACCCGAAAAATAGATTTTCAAATCCCCGTCTGGCAACGTTTCAGTGACTAAAGGGGATAGCACCGGATGATTACCTTGATAATAATAGGTCAATTTTCCACGTTTTTTGACATTAAATGCCATTCTATATTCCTGTACCTTTCAACCTGAACACCCGCTCATAAATCCATGCAAAGCGTCGGTTTGTCCTGTTCCACTAACTCGACAGTAGCAAAGGGTAGTAATATCTGACTCGGTTTGACTATCAATGTATCCTTGCAGGTCATAATGCCGTCAATCTCCCGGTGTTTCGATGTATCCAATCTTGCTGTCATTGACAGGTATCGACATGACAGCCGAGAACCTGCTCAGCTGCTTTAGGATTCATATAGGTTTTCATGCCCAAATAGTTACATCTTGCGATGGCTTGTCGAGGTTTATTTGCCATCATATGGATTTATTTCGAGATTCGCTACTTGGGAAGTTACTCCGAAAAATTAAAAAAGCATCGAGGAGGTGCGCTCGATGCTCGAGTATGTGGGCGTGCCGAAATAGGTCTTTAACCTAAACGGTCATGCTGTGCGAGCACGGTTAGCGTTTCTCTATCGTTCTGCCTATGAAGAAGATTAAGATTCCTACCATAAGGGAGGCTACCTCTGCGCCCATAGCGGCACCTTCACTCAAGCCGTAGGGGTTGATGCATCCAACATATAACCCCGCTCCTAGAAGCGCCATTCCTATCAATTCTAATGCTTTACCGATGATAAACACTGTGAACTCCGTACACTTGAGTTTGACGCATCGGTATCAATTGCCTAACCTCATAGTGCCGTTGCACGATGATTAATAGAGCTGTTTAATACGTCCCCACTGTATTGCTTTTTGGTTTGCGTTTAGCTTTATATTCGCTGTAAATACCAGATCTGCAAGGGCATCTGCCGGTTCAGTTTGTCCAATTGGTCCCCATCGAAATTGATGGTTTAGACGATCGCCATCCACATCATAATAGTAAATTCCGAAACTGACAGTATCCTCTTTTCTCGGTATATGTCCCAAGGCAAAGCTCAATTCTACAGATTGCCCTGCATTTCCCCAGTTAGCTTGCAGTCGCTGAGAATCAGCCAACGTGATGTCTTTCCCAACAGGGATTGTGTAACGATAGAGATCGCTCTGGTTACCTGAATGTTCTATATCTAGGTAAATTTCCAGGCGGTCTTGCCGAGCGAGTTTTTCGTGAGCGGTTTCGATTTGATCATCGGTCAATTCAACGGCTACATAGAGGGAGGCATTGCGCCAGACAGCAGCAAAAGTACCTTTGAAATCGCTGGATTCTTCCCAACGCCTGTCCTGTTTGACATCATGGTCTAGGGCGGCAGAAATAGCATCGTCCCACGCGGGGTCGTCAAGAAAGCCATCAACCACTGGGGCAACCTCAGCTAGTTTCGCTTTATATTTAAACTCCGCCCCTGTCTTCGGATCTATAATACGGGCGGAGCTGTAGCTTGCTGCAATTAGTATAATCAGTATGCAAAAGGATAACTTTTTCACAGTTGAATCGCCTGCCTTAGATAATTTAGGTATAGTAAACCTGATTGGTAGTATACTAGCCAGTATCCTAAGTGTCAAGAAAAAATGACTCACTTGGTTAGTATAGGTGTGTAGCGACAATCTTCTGTACGCTTGCGATTAATCTTAATCTTCTTTAACGGAAACTATATCTCTGTAGGGCTTCCCTAACAGACAGGAAGGGAAAGGAACGGTGAACGAGTTAGCGGTTCAGGATAAACCACAAGGGTTGTCAATTAGCGATGATACCAAAGCTCTAATCACAAATGGTGTCAGTGAAAACACACTACGAAATTATCGCTACTGGTTACGAGAGATTGAAACATAGCTTAATGGTCAATCTTTCACCGATGCCTTGCTTGCAACCCTCATCATGGATCTTCGCCCAGCGGGGAAGTCGCCAGCAACGATTAGTCAAGCGGTTGCAGCTGTCAAATGGATACCCCCCTCCCCTGCAAGCGTGGACAGGGGAAGAATCACAGGTTGGGTATTGTTCTCCTTTGTTTCGTCGCATCCGTCGGGGGGATCACATTCAGACCACACGGTTCACGGCATGCGGGGCACGGAACGCTATCCAACTGTGGGCAAACATCGCAGGGGTGGAGGAATTTATATCGGGTCATTCACTAGGTGGCGGCACGGCGGTTTCTCTTGCCAAAACCGGTGCGTCGGTTGTGGCTATGTAGACAGCGGGCAGGTGGAGGTTGTCTCAGATGCCGGCGCATTATACCAAAATGGAGTTGACAGAACGGGGTACGATTGCTCGGTTCAAAGAAAAGAAATCCAGGGAAATTACAAGTGAATTGCAAAAAAGTGTTGACAAGTGTTTTAAAAAGGTTTAAATGTAGTCCAGGATTGGTCACGATAGATCGGGATTAATTAAAAAGATGGGAGCCCTAAGTGCTCTTCTCGGAGCTCCCCGAAACGATATGAAATCGTGGCTCGAATCGCTTGATTTATAAGTGCGTACACCTTTTTTGCCATAAGTTTCGATCGGAAACAAAAGGGGCTGCACGATTTGAGATTACCCCCAATCAGCCTTTTTTCTGTTTTTAAAACGAAACCATGGTATGCGAAAAAACAAAGATGCGACTGAGAATTTTGATAATCCTCCTATGTCTTGTAACGATGTTATCTGTTGTGCTGTCAATTGCTAAGGACAGAGATACACAGAATGACGGTCCGATTCAGGGTAGTGGAGGTATTACAAAATTAGGTGGTAAAGTAAGAGCATTTGCTGATGCAAGTGCTCAAAGTTGGGTTGGTTGGTATTGGATACATGCACGAGTACTAACTTATGGTAATAATCCAAAGTATAGCCAGCAAAAGAGTAATCCAATCTCAGGTTACGTGTATATGAGTGTCAAAGCCAGAAGGACGGGGCAGAGAGCGTACTGTTCTATCGAGCCAAGGCTATCATAGTGTCCTTATAGACTTGCCCTAACCTTCTTCTATACAAGGGCAAGCTTCTCAACTGTAGAGGTGTCGAGGCATCCGTAATCTTCTTCGTTGTCCCGCCCCCACAAGGGCGGAGAATGATGCTTTTTCAATTTTGTAAGGAAGTTCTGTCATGAGAAATCTATTTGATTTGGTACGACAACCGATTCTTATTGGGGCATTTGTGTGGGCTGTCCTTATCGTCGTTGGTTTCTACGTTGGGAGTCATTGGTACTACGGCGATATTGGACCTTTCGACATTCCAGAGAACTCAACCTTCACGCCAAGTCTACCCGAAGCGGGGCGGGGAACTGAGCGCAATTTAGAGGGACTCCAAGTTGAATCCGAACCGACACCCATCGAATCAGATACAACAGTAGCACCGGTGGTCGAATCGGTTGATGATTTCTTAGCGGGATTGTCGCCCGAGGAGACACAACTTTTGACAGAGGGGGTAGCGGCGGAGCTCCCTCCCCGTGAATCTATACATGGTCTGGGTCCCTATCCTGAGATACCATCGGGCTATCCTAACCCAAACATCTGGAAGGATTTGGAGAAGTATTATGAGACGGGGCACGCTACTATAGAGCATGAGTTAATCCACCGGGTCCTTATAAAGCTGTGGAATCAGGGGACGCAGGTAGGTAGCGGAATTCTGGATACAGATAATGGGCGGGTCTACCCACTTTACAACGATACTGTCTATGTTGAGTGGGCAGAGTCTGAAAATGAAGATGGAAGTGTTGAGGAATATCTGGCAAGTTATACTTGCTATTATCTTCTTAAGGACTACGAACAGGCAGTGGAGGAAGGGACTCAACCGAGTTGGCTAAAGGTTGTTCATTACGAAGATGGAGGGCTTGATCCCTATTCGTTTTTGGGATTGAATTGAAAAACAGAGGGAGAATAGAGCACCTTCCTGTTCATCTAGTTTCGATCGGAAACAGAAGGGCTGCGTGATTTGGGGATTACCGACATGCAGCCCTTTTTCTGTTTTCAGAGAGATAATGCGCCGTAACATAAATATGCTACGGTGCCAGATTGTAAGATTGTGCCTAACAATCCCAGCTCAACCTGAGATGTCCAACGGTTCGAGTTTCAGTTATTGTCTTCCCTCGTTACTATCATCGCCTTTTGCTGCTGTCCTGCGATAATCTCATCGGTTGTACGTAGGGCTATCCGTTCTACCTACTTTAGCCTTGATTTTCCCCGCGGTTCAGCAAGACGGATATGGTCCCTTTGGTGCGATTATACTTTGCTGTGATCTCGTCAAGCCTCATACCTGCGATTTAGAGTGCAAGCTTTTGGATGACCTCTTTTTGACTAATCATTATTTTCTCGTGGTGTGGACATCTATATGTCAGGGGTGCTCATAAATAGGTTTGGATGCGTATACTTCTCAAAATCTCTCAATGAGTAGGGATTGGGTTTCCCAACCCGTCGGGCTTGGAAACCAAGCCCCTACGATTGATCAAGGTGTCCTCGCTTGAATTCAGCTATAATGTGTCTCGAATTATGCACACCCTCCTCTATTGCAGACTGCTCTGACAAAATGATGGTGCTGCTTCAAGGATTGGCTATCACTGAGATTTCCAGTCATTCCCCCAGAACCCCCAGTCAAGGAGTTGGCCTCCGGAATAGACAATGTAATCGGGCAGGAGTTGCATATCGAGATGGCTTCCCCAGCATATTGCATCCGGTGTGACCCCAGCGTGCACCGCGACATAGCGGTCTGAGTTTGAGGGATGAGGAAATACGGCGAAAACTGCCGCTCTGTCCGCCGCGTAAGATTTATCCGACAGATGGATTGTCTTGCCCTCAAAGGTAAGCGGCAGCTGACCTTCAAATTGCGATAGGATGGCGTTAGAATCATAGACACCATATAGGATCAAGTTGTTCGTTTGCAGAAGATCCTCAGTGAGCTCAACGTCAGGGATAACAGGGAGTTGGACAGCGTTATCCCCCATGATGCCGCCACGATGCACCCCTCCATTTCGGCTGCGATAGTATCCAACCGCGTTCTCGGCAATCCATTTGTTAAAAAATGTCTCTTCCTCTGTCCCAACTGTGCCGGGCACAAGGATCAGTCCATCGAAAAAGAGGTCACTGATGGGCCCCGATGCCCGATGACGCTTCTTAGCGGAGAGCTCAAAATTGTCATGCGCCCAAACGCCTTTATGATCTCGTTGAAATTGTTTCTGGTGACTTAAGTTTATCAGTTCAAATTTTTGACCATCAATTGTTATATTGACCTGTTCGTTCTTCTGAATTGGTCCAAGGGAGAAGGTGCGGATATTCTCAGTATAGATGGCAAGGCAGTTGCTCTTGACAAACCGCGCATTGACCACTCCTCGCTCGCCGTAATGTGCTAGTTGGTCTACCGTGATCCAGTAGGATCGATTATGACGCAGATTGTAAGTTGCCAACGAAACATGATCAGGAGATCGCTGCTTCCGCTGCTTCAGCAGCCAAAGGATGACTTCTTCCCATATATCGGGGAGGCGGCATCCATGGCCCGTTTTAAGGACCTCTGTATACTTGTGTGTATAACCCCGTTCTTCCATAAGCTGTGCGATTCGACGGGAATGTTCAACCGGCACACCGCCGCCAACCCCCCGATCCCATTCGCCGTGGATTATCCAAACGGGTGTATGGGCGAGGTTTTCAATGAGAAATACAGCGGACCTAGCGCACCAAGAGGGCGTTTCCCATTCGTGCATGTGGAACGTGAGCCCTCCCGGTTTTTCCCACAGTTGATAATCACAATAACCACAAAATGGTGCAGCACCTGCGAAAAGATCCGGATAGTGAGAGATTAGATACCATGTTGCCGCCCCACCCATTGAACTGCCGGTGATTGTAATGCGATCCCGGTCAATGACGTAGTTTGAAGCAACATGTTCGATAGCTTCTAGGACATCGATTTCGCCGTAGTTTTGATAAACTGAACCGGATCCCCGTCCTGTTGGTCTAAGGACAATACATGATTGATTGTGTTTCGCAGCAATTCCTGCAATTTGTTCAGTCAACTCGACCGCGCTAGATAGATTTCCCAATGCGCCGGGGCTTACCTCCACAATTAAGGGCTTCGGTGCGTCACTTGTATCGGTTGAACATACTGCACAGGGGTGTAGCTTGCCATCAATCCCGGAGCGAAAATACTGAAGCTGACCGCCTAGTGTCATGTGTTTCTCTCCCAAAGCAAAAAAGGGGAAACAGCAGATTTACCTACCGGCTGTTTCCCCTCTCATTAATCAAACGTTGACTAATCAAAACTACTGCAGCCCTGCAATTCGTAATCGATTTACAGCGCGAGCCAATGCTGCTTCTGCTCTTGCGCGGTTAATATTTGGATCGCGTGAGGCAAGGAGTGCCTGTGCACGTTGGCGAGCGGCTTCTGCACGTTCAACATCAATTTCATACGCCCACTCGGCAGTATCCGCCAACACGGTGACGCCGGTGCGTAATACTTCAAAAACACCTCCACTGGTTGCGATGGATTGGGGTGTGTCAGATTCACGGATGCGAATCTCACCAATATCCAGCACGGTCAAGAAGGGGAGGTGCCCGGCAAGGATCTCAAAGGATCCCAGTTCGCCGGGGGCCCTCACGCCGGTAATGTCACCTTCATAAATCAACTGTTCGGGTGTTCGGATTTCGAGATGTAGTCTTTTTGCAAGCATAGTTATAGGGTTGGTTAATCCGCTGCTTCTTGTAATGTCTCGGATTTTGCCTGATCAAATGCCTCGTCAATCATACCGATGTAAGCCAGAGCCTGCTCCGGGATTTCGTCGCAATCCCCTCTGAGAATTGCCTGACACCCCTCAACGGTATCCTCAATCTTGACATACTTACCGGCTTTACCTGTGAATTGTTCCGCAACAAACATTGGCTGCGTCAGATACTTCTCCAACTTTCTTGCCCGCGTAACTGTCAGTTTCTGCTCATCCGAGAGCTCATCCACACCCAAGATCGCGATAATATCTTTCAAACTCTCGTACTCTTGGATAACCACCTTCACTTGACGAGCTGTTTGATAATGTTCCTCGCCAATAATGTCCGGAATTAGGATGCGAGATGTGGATGTCAGCGGATCGATAGCAGGATAGCGTCCCATCTCGACGATTGAACGTTCGAGCCGCGTAACAGCGTCAAGGTGTCCAAAAACGGCGACAATTGCGGGATCCGTGTAGTCGTCAGCGGGGACATAGACCGCCTGGAATGAGGTGATCGATCCGTGTTGTGTCGATGTAATTCGCTCTTGCAATTCTCCCATTTCCGTGGCGAGTGTTGGCTGATATCCCACTGCGGAAGGCATACGCCCTAAAAGCGCAGAGACTTCAGAACCGGCGAGGGTGAACCGGAAAATATTATCCATGAAGATTAGCACATCCTGCCCTTGCTCGTCCCGAAAGTATTCGGCCATAGCCAATCCGGCAAGAGCAACACGCAACCGGGCACCGGGCGGCTCGTTCATCTGGCCAAAAACCATTGCAGTTTTATCTAGCACTTCGTACTCTTGCAGGTCCAACCACATATCGTTTCCTTCGCGCGTCCGTTCACCAATTCCACAAAAAACGGAGTAGCCACCGTGCTGAGTCGCAATATTGTTAATCAATTCTGCAATTAACACAGTCTTCCCGGTGCCCGCACCGCCGAAGAATCCAACCTTCCCACCCCTTGCAACCGGCTGAATGAGGTCAATGACTTTAATCCCGGTTTCCAACATCTCTGAAACTGTGCTCAGTTCTTCCTGAGGTGGTGGATGACGGTGAATAGGATACCGCTGTTTTGCTTCTACTTCACCCGCTTCATCAATTGTCTGCCCGGTAATGTCAAAAACGCGGCCTAGCGCGGTGTCACCCACAGGTACTGAGATAGGTTCGCCACGGTCAATAGCGGGCGTACCACGTACCAGTCCATCGGTTGTGTCCATCGCGACAGCGCGGACTCGGTTTTCGCCCAAGTGCTGTTGGACTTCAAGCACTACCGTCGTTCCATCCTCACGTTGAACTTCGACTGCGTTGAGAATATCGGGCAATTTTCCTTCTGAAAAATCGAGGTCAACGCGTGCACCGACGATTTCTAAAACTTTGCCTTCGTTCATCATTTATCTCGCTTTCCATCAATTGTCTATATTATCAATACTATCGGCAGGGTCTGGTTTGTGCACAAAGGAGAGCACCGGGAGCGTAAACTCTTGAGTCTTCCCGTATGCCTTCCCCTAATCAATACGATTGCCCCAAACTCCAGTTGAATTATAATCAGTGATGTTATTTTTTTGAGGAATTGTTCAACCATGTTAAATCTGATGGCGAATTTACAGCAATTTCTCGCTCTACTTTTTGATGTAGAGAGGCACTTTGTGTGAGTGGAAGCACAATTCCCTGAACCCTGTAGGTCAGATCCGGGAGCCGGGGCGAGTTTCAGCAATTATTCGTTGACGTAATCTGAACGCAACTCAAAGGTAAGTTGGGCTACGCGACTTGTTCGATTTGGGAGTTCAACATTAATAGCCCGTATGCCTTCCCGTTCTTGGTACGCATTGGCATCTTCGATACTATCAAACTCAAACTCAACGAGCCGGTGTGGAGATTCACCGTAATAGTTGTCGTAAGATGCTACTCGTTTGAGCTCAGCGGGTGACGACAGTGTTAGGGCATTGGACGCAACCCACTCCAGATACGCCGCTTTTCCACCAAGCGGGTAGTCAATTAAGTAAACGACTTTCAACTTCCGGGTGGAGTTCTCGCTTTTCGAGTAATCGGAACGCTGGATAAATACATACGTGCTCGATTCACTGGCGTGATCTGGAAGTGAACCAATAATTGCAGCGATATCAGGACGATTCAGATACGTCATCGCATCTGCGAAACTACCAAATTCAAACTCAACGAGCCGATGCGGATTCTCACCGTAGAAACTATCGTAAGATGCTACCCGTTTGAGCTCTTCGGGGGCTTGCAGTGTGGGTGCAACAGACGCAACCCATGCAATATAGGCGTCTTTCCCACCAAGCGGATAGTTGATTAACCACACCAACTTCACTGGAGCCGCTGCCTCATCAGGTGTAACATCATCCATGTCGGTATCCATCGGGGGCATCGTGTCGATCTCAGCATCCGTGGATGGTACCGTAGCTAGCACCAAATCCCTGGTGGCACCGTCACACCCGATTAAAGCAACTAGCACTATCAGAGCAACTAGAAGCATACTCCCTAATTTGAATGTCATCAGTTGGTCTCCTCTCCCATAAAATAGATTAACAGTTAAGTGTAAGCCTTTGACTTGCTTGACAGACTCTTACCCCCTAAAGGGAGGGAATTCTCGACGGCCTGTTAGGCATCAACCTAACAGACGTTCCCGTTCCTCTAAGACGTCGAATTGTGCTGCCAACGAGGGGAGCCGAGCGAGCTCGGACTTACCAACTCTCCAGCAAGGGTTGATACCCCAACTCGATAGATATTGACCGCGGAGTTGCAGTCAATATCTAACTGTGTATGGCAGTTTGGACATGGTAGAAAACCCCTACGAAAGACAAGAAAAGTATACCTTTTTTAGCCTGTAACTTCAACGCTTTTTTGCTTAACAACACGCTTTGGCTAAAGGAAGGGGGTTTGCCAGCAAGATTAGATAAATTTCATGAAACCCTATTCCCTATTTCTTAAGGCTTTACGGTTTCACTAGACGAAATTAAAGACCGGGGCACTGCTTGTGAAAATAGGCTACTGCTGCATCAAGGTTATGCAGCGGGTATTGTTTATCACGCAATGGGGTCATGAGGTTCCATTGTTGAATTTTCTTATTGAGTTGTTGTAACCGAGCAGTGTACGCTTCCAATGCCTGTGTGCGTTCTAATTCAAAAATCGCCCGAATCACATCACGTTTTAGGGGTTGCGCTCGGAGCTTCGCTTCCAAACGTGCTTGCCGCCCTTTGATATTTGCGATTATTTTTTTCACCTTTTCGTTTTCGGATCGAATCTCTTTGTCTACTTCAATCCAGCGGGGCGCGAAGCCCTTATCCTTGAGCATTTGATTTACCATACGGATTTCGCGAGGAATGAAGGGATTATCATCGCGCTGTTGAGGCTTCCCCTTACCGGGCAAATCGTTGAAATCGCCCCGCTCCATTGCTTCTTGAATCTGTTTGTTGACGTTGTAGGGCATGTTTTCACCCCCAATAAAACCTTTCTCAGAAGCTTCCAGCGAATTGGACTCTCAGCGGCAATGACCGCGGCCTCCCAACCTCTCCAAACCAGCCTTGCTTTTTTGATGATATAGGTTTCTACGCGTTTATAGCTCGCTTCCTCTTCATATCTTGGGGACACTTCTCACTTCGCTTTAACCTTCCAAAGCCGCTGCACCACTCACAATCTCAGAAATCTCTGTTGTAATCTGGGTCTGGCGGGCGCGGTTACGTTGAAGAACTAAGTCGTCAATGAGTTCATTGGCGTTGCGGGTTGCATTTTCCATCGCTACCATCCGCGCCGCTTGCTCTGCGGCATTGGAATCTAGTAGCACCTTCCACATTTGCATATTCAGGTGTTTTGCCAATACGGATTGGAAAATTGTCTCTTGTTCCGGCTCATATAGATAATCGAGGAAGCGTTCATCGCCGGTTGGCACTTCAGGAGTGAGGGGCAGCAAACCCTCGACCAAAACCGTTTGCACAATCGCGGATTTGAAATCGTTGTAGATAACTTCCACCCTGTCGACCTGTTTATCCCGATACAGATGCTCAAACTCCTCCACGATTTCAACAGCGGTCTCAAATGCAAGCTGCCGAAAAATGTTGACATACTCAGCGATAACATTATAATCGCGCCGTACGAAATAGTCCCGTGTGCGTCTGCCAACACAAATAACCATCACTTCCGCCCCCTGTGCTTGATAGTGTTGGGTTCGTTGTGTTGTTGATCGAATCACGTTGCTGTTAAAGCTACCGCATAGTCCACGGTCTGCGGAAACGGAGATCAGACAAACGCGCTTAAGTTCACGCGATTCCAGCAGCGGATGGGAGGGATTTTCAATCTGAGAGATAAGATGGCCTAGGATTGTATTGAATTTTTCGGCGAAAGGGCGGGTGGCTAGGATATTTTCCTGTGCTCGGCGTAACCTAGCCGCAGCAACCACTCGCATTGCATCTGTTACTTTCGCGATATTCTCAATACTTGCGATACGCCGTCTGATTTCACGTAATGTTGCCATGGTAAACCTCTAATGAGTAATGCGTAAAAAAGTATGTGTTCCTTCTTTATACGAGTAGCTATGATTCTATATCTGCTGCATCTACTTTATATCCTTACCCCGGTAATTTATCGTTACCTATTACGGATTATGTATCATGCCTGAACTGTTCCTTGAAATTTTTTATGGCTTCGTGCAAACGTTCAGTAAGTTCATCACTGAGCTCCCCGGTATCAACAATCTCCTTGAGCACGTCTGAGTGATTTCTTTCCATATATGATAAAAGTTCAGATTCAAACTGCGCCACGTGACTCGTTTCGATATCATCCAAATAGCCATTAGCTCCGGAGAAAATCGCTACAATCTCTTTTTCAGCCGGCATTGGCTCATACTGTGGCTGTTTCAGTAGTTCAACCAGACGTTCCCCGCGCCGGAGTTGGGCCTGGGTCGCGGCATCGAGATCGGATCCAAACTGTGCAAACGCAGCAACCTCACGAAAGCTGGCTAGGTCTAATCTCAGGGACCCTGCAACTTCAGCCGCACTCATTGCTTTAATCTGAGCTTTTTTATCCACCCGGGAAACCGATGTACCGACATCAATCGCGGGGCGGACGCCTTCGTTGAAGAGATCTGTTATTAGGTAGATTTGCCCGTCCGTAATGGAAATTACGTTTGTTGGGATATAGGTGGTAAGATCCCCTTCAAAAATCTCGATAATTGGTAAAGCGGTCAGCGAACCCCCGCCCAATTCATCACTGAGCTTTGAGGCACGTTCCAACAAGCGGGAGTGAAGATAAAAGACATCACCCGGATACGCTTCACGCCCCGGTGGGCGCCGTGAAAGGAGAGACATCTGACGATACGCCCACGCATGTTTGGTAAGGTCATCATAAACAACGAGGGCGTGTCGGCCGCTATCCCGGAAGTATTCTCCCATCGAGGTGCCTGTGTAAGGCGCGAGATACTGGAGTGGAGATGAATCACTCGCCGGTGCAGAGACAACAATCGTGTAGCCCATCGCGTTATACTCTTCTAACGTATTGACGACTTGGGCAACTGTTGAGCCCTTTTGTCCGACTGCGACGTAGATACAATACATATCGATGTCTTCTTGAGCACCTGTTTCCTTCCATTTTGAATTCTGGTTAATGATCGCATCAATGGTGATAGCCGTTTTGCCTGTTTGACGGTCGCCGATAATCAACTCTCGCTGTCCCCGTCCGATTGCTGTCATACTGTCAATCGCCTTCAAACCAGTGTACATCGGCTCACTCACCGGCTGACGTTGGACAATGCCCAACCCCTTCCGTTCAACGGGGAGGGTATGCTCTGTCTTAATTTCCCCTTTGCCATCAATAGGTTGTCCAAGGGCGTTTACAACGCGCCCAAGTAACGCCTCTCCGACAGGCACTTCGAGCAATCTGTTAGTTCGCTTGGCGAGATCTCCCTCATGGATTAGCCTGTCTTCGCCAAAGAGGACGCAACCGACATTATCCTCTTCAAGGTTAAACGCCATACCGGAAACACCGTTGGGAAATTCAATCATTTCGCTCGCCATGACGTTGGCAAGTCCATGGACACGAGCAATCCCGTCACCAACTTCCAGCACGGTTCCGGAGTCGTATACGTCAACCTGCTGACTATATTGTAGTAGTTGTTGTTTTAGAATATTTGATACTTCGTCGGGTCTAACTTTTCTTGCCATGAATTGTGTTCTCCCTTTGGGGTTCGCTAGGTCAATCGCGTAGCAATTTACCTAGCGAACCCCTATCCCCTTGCAAGTAATGCTCTCATTCGTTGAAGCTGCGATGTGATGCTTCCATCAAACACGGTATCCCCTAATCGCACAACGATTCCACCTCGGATCTCGGCATCTTCGCTCAATTCAAGCCGCACTTCTGCCCCTGAGTAATCGCTCAGCTGCCGGGTGAGGTTAGCTTTTTGCACATCGGTGAGCGGAACCGCTGACGTTACCTGCGCGACGACCCGACCCGCTTGCAAATCGACAATCTCCAGAAACATCTGTAGGATTGAAACTAAGGATCTCTCACGTTGTTTCAATGCCAGCAAGCGTAGAAAATTGAGGGTAAGCGGATGAACAGTCTCGGATAGGAGTTGTTGAAACATCTCACTCTTGAACTGCGGCGACAAAATGGGATTGGTCAGAAACTGCTCGAAATCTTCCGATTCTTGTGTCAATTGGAGGACTTGATTGACATCTGCGACAATACTCTCTAAAATATCCTGCTCTGTCGCTGCACTGTACAATGCTTGTGCGTAGGGTTTGGCAATGCGAATTTCTCTCATCGTATATTCTTCAAATTATGTGTTAGGTGTTCTGCACAGGAAGGAGGTTGATAGATTCATCGATAATGTGCTGATGTCTCTCTGCATCGAGGGTCTGATCGATGATTCTGCTTGCAGCATCAATCGCAATTTCCGCAACAGTACCTCGTAGTTCGAGGATGGCTTCATCCTTTTCGCGTTGAATCTCAGATTGCGCCCGTTCAAGCTCGGCACTTGCCTCCTGACGTGCTCGATCAAGGATACGCTGCCGTTCGGCATTTCCCTCATCGATAGCGGCTTGAATCTTCGCCTGTCCATCCGTTTCAATTTTGTTGAGCTGTTGACGGGTTTCAGCATTCAACCGATCCAGTTCGCGTTGGTCCGCCTCCAGTTTCTCCATTCGCGACGTGATTTCCTGCTGCCGTTCTTCTAGAAGCCCACCGATGCGTCCAAAGACAAATTTCCAAAGCACAAGTAGAACAATAATGAAACCTAGGGCTTGGAGGAGGATTGTTTTCGGATCAATTCCAATGAGTTCTAAAAGTCCCACGTCACCGGTGCTCGCTTCTGCAGCGAATCCACTTGTCGGAACAATTAATATCACCTTGATAATCATCAGTAAAAAGAGCCACGTTAATTTTGTCATGATAGTTATTTTCTTGAAGTCGAGGTATCGTATGTAGCGTAAGAATAGTAATGTGTGTATAACGTAAAACGTAAAACGTAAAGGGATCTATGATTCACGTTTCACGTTTCACGTTTCACGTCTTATTCATGACTGGTTTGTACTTGTTTCTGATCAGCCTCAATCATACTTTGAAGCATCGTTCCCTCTGGGAGTTTTCCCATAAGCAGGAAGAAGATTAGCAGCGAGTAGATCACGAGTGATTCGATAAGTGCCAAACCGATGATCATCGCTGTCTGAATCCTAGGGGCTGCTTCAGGTTGACGTGCAATCCCTTCAAGGGCAGTCCTCGTCACTTTTCCTTGTGCGGTGGATGCAGCAATAACTGCAATCGGTAGACCGAGTGCCACCCCAAAAGCTAAAACTGCGAGATAAATCATGAAAAACCTCCTTTAATTTTGAACGCAAAACTGAGATTAGAAAACTAAAAATAAATAAACGAGCAACAAAAGTCACCCATCAATCAATGATGTGCCTCCGCACCATGTCCCTCATCATGATGTTCTAGGAACGTAACAATGTAGATCGATGTCAGCATTGAGAAAACAAGGGCTTGCAGAAACCCACCAAATAATCCGAAAAACAGCATTGGCACCTGAACCGGCATCCATGGGATGACCCCGGCGATCGCCGGAATTGCAAGTCCCAACAGGGTTAGGTTAATAATAACGGATTCCTCACCGAAGATATTTCCGAAAAGTCGGATCGCCAGAGAACCGGCGCGTGCGACTTCACCAATAACGTGTAGCGGAAACATCAAAGGTCCCAACCACCATGGATCACCAATAAAGTGTTTCAGATAGCCAACCAGCCCATTCTCTTTAATCGCAATGATATGAACCCCGATTAATGCGCTGATTCCGAGCGCGAGTGTCGTGTTCAAATCTGCTGTCGGAGATTGAAAACCGGGTATGAGGCCAAGATAGTTTAAGAATAGGATAAAGATGAAGTAAGATCCGACAAATGGGACATATTTCTTTCCATGTTCACCTAAGATTCCGCTGAAAAAATTGATTAGCCCGCCCACGAACAACTCAAGCAGTGTTTGTCCTTTTCCTTCGGGGAGTCGCTTAATCTTGCGCGTCGCAATGATGAAAAGCAGTGCGATAATCAGCACTATGAAGTAAGCGTTAGGGATTAGATCCGGCTGATGCCAACGGTGCGGTTCTGGTACTATATCATCCGGTAAGATTCTTGATATTGGGCTTAACCATGAACGATGTGCGTCTTCAGCCGCCAAACCGACACTATAGGGGAGCAAAGAGAGCAAAAAAATAGAAAATAGTGTGTAAATTTTTTTCATTTAGTTCCTGTTGTATTGTTTTTTGATAGAATACCTATCATGAGCGCGATTGCTTTGAGGATGATTACAACTTGCACCAATCCAACTCCCGCTGCAAGGGTGTAGGGGTTCAGCCAATTTGCTTTCGTTAGAAAATAAAATCCGACGAAGATGACTGTGTATTTTCCTAACACAATGAACCCCAGCCAACGTTTTGTCCGTGGCGAACTACCGAGCTTAATCATGCGGCGGATGATAAACTCTAATGACAAGATTGCGCTCAAACTCAAAAGACTGCCGATAGCGAAACTCAAACCGGCTGGCAGACCGTATACCACCCAAAGGATTGGCGTTGCGACAAGCGCAAGAGCGGTCGTTAAACGATAAATCTGCCGTAAAAATCGGTCATCCACTTCAAAGGGGGTTCCGGCAACCACTTTATGAATCCTCTTCCGAATCTTTTACAGCTTCTCGATTGGCTCCGTTCCGAGAGTTTTCAACTTGCTCTTGGCGTTCCATACGTTTATTCCACCGGGAGACAGCCCGAAACATCTCGGTGAATCCTGCCGCGGTCCCGGCAATAAATCCGATAATTAAGCCGATTGTTTGGTTCCCCAATTTGCCACCGATCCACCAACCCAATCCGGATCCAATGCCAATTGCGAGCACAAGGGTGAGGCCAATTGAAGCTAAATCCATACTATTCCAATCGCTACCCCGTGTCAGCTTTGTCATTGTTAATTTACCATGTCCTTACAGGAACGTGCTGATTTGGGCTGGATTTAGAAAATATGATGGCAGAATACCAATTAGGACGACACCTATTACCGCAAGGGTTAGAGCAATAATAAGTATACGTGGATAAGCGAGAAAATCGAGTTCCACTTCCGGTTCTCTCATGTACATCGCGACAACAACACGGAGATAATAGAATGCAGAGATTGCGGTGTTAATTGCGCCAATAATCACAAGCCAAATCTGCCCAGCCTCGACAGCAGATCGGAAAATGTAGAACTTGCCGACGAATCCTGCTGTCGGTGGAAACCCGGCAAGGGATAGCAACATCACTGTCATGAACAAAGCGAGTAGCGGTTTTTTGAACCCCAATCCGGCGTAATCAGAAATGGTAAGGCTTTCGCCATCTTCTGTCCTTGCCAGGATTACCGCCCCGAAAGCCCCAATGTTCATGATACAGTAAACGAACAGGTAGAACATCGCGCTGGAGATCCCATCTTTGTTTGCCGCTGCCAACCCGACCAAGACATATCCGGCATGGGCAATGCTCGAATAAGCGAGCATACGCTTGATATTTCGCTGGGCGATGGCAACCAAGTTGCCGATGGTCATTGTGAGTGCAGCAAGGATTGTAATGACAACAATCCATTCAGATTGGATATTCTGTAGTGCTTCCATAAAGATTCTCAGAAACGCAGCAAAACCCGCCGCTTTCGGACCGGCCGAGATGAACGCAGCAATTGAGGTTGGTGCACCTTCATAGACATCGGGTGCCCACTGATGGAATGGCACAAGTGCCACCTTAAATCCGAATCCCACAATAAGTAGGAACATACCAGCTAATAGCAGCGGTGACTTTGAATCTACGGTTAAAGCAGAGGCAATTTGAGGGATACTGGTTGTCCCTACGCCTCCGTAGATTAACGCGATGCCATACAGGAAAAATCCACTTGCAAATGCACCAAGCAGCAGATACTTCATTCCGGCTTCGCTTGACGCCATACTCCTTCGGAAATAACCGGCTAGAACATAGAGCGATAACGACATGAGTTCTAAACCGAGGGAAACAACAATTAACTCATTGCCCGAAGCCATCAACATCATGCCCAACGTTGCTAAAAGAATTAGCAGGTAATATTCCCCTTGGCGTCTATCTTGACGCCCTAAGTAATTCATTGAAATGAGAACGACCAGGATTGTTGATACAAGGAATATGACATTGAAAAAGAGGGAATATTTATCCACCTGAATCATATTGCTGAATTCTGTGCCTTCCGTGCCGAGTCTCAACATATCAATAGAAACGTATAGGGCGATTGTAGAACCAACAATCGTGATCAGGGCGGTAAATGTCTTTTGAATCGAATCGAACAGGTCAAAAATTGCAACAAGGATAAAGGTCAGAATAATAATCAATTCGGGCATCAGCAGTTGCCAGTTAATTGTCATCCAAAGCCTCCAATCTTAGATGAACAGGCGGGTTCATCCTTACAGAAAAAACATAAACGTTACAACCACAAACACGGGGGCTAAAATTGCGACTGACCAAATCATATATCCGAAGAAGCTTGGCATCCTGACGCCGTTTTCCTCGGCAATTGCTTTGACCATAAAGTTCGGTGCGTTGCCGATATAAGTGTTAGCTCCCATAAACACCGCACCACAACTGATTGCTAACAGTGTTTGTGCCATTGGACCCATGAGCGAGGTTGGGTCTCCACCCGCTGTGTTGAAGAAGACGACGTAAGTCGGGGCGTTGTCTAGGAAACTTGAGAGTACACCTGTCAACCAGAAATACATCGCATTGACCGGATCATTTGTTGTCGTCTGAACAGCGAGCACAATGGTACTGAGGCTCCCATCAATGCCCGCCTGCAAAATCTTCAAAGCCGGAATCATGCAAATAAAGATGCCGATAAACAGTTTGGCGACCTCGAGGATTGGTTCCCATGTAAAATCATTTGCCGCACGGACATTTGTTTCCAACTGACTCGGTTCGGGAACATTATGTCCGATCTCGTCTTTCACAGTCTTATACATTGGCGTGTACAATAGGCTAATGATTGCAATCAAGAGCAGTAAGCCATCTCTCACTAAATTAAAATACGGTACAGTTACACCGAAGATTGAGATACCACGATTTTCATCGTGTGTCTTTTGGGCGCGCAAGCGGTTGACTTCAGCTACAGCGTGGAGGTGGTTTTGCCGCAATCCATAGTATTCCTGATTGGAGGCATCAAATTTTATCGTTGCGTCATTTTCGTGTGCCTTGACGTACGTTTCCAGTGTTGCCTTCGCAGTGTCCATCTTTTTTTCTGAGATTTTGATTTGCGAAGCCATTTTTTCTCCAATTGAATGATCTTTGAAGGGTCCATCAGCGAGTGATTTAGACCACAAAATCGCACCGATTATACCGGCGATTAGCACAAAATTCCAAACGCCTTCAAGGCGGAGTGGCTCCTTTTCTCCATCGTCCGGAGGTGTGCCTTCTTTCTTAAACAGAACTGTGTCGAAAATGAAAAATATGACCAGCAGCAAAATCGCCACCGGCAACATCGCAGGGAGCAGTGCCATTGTCCAGAAAAAGTCAATTCCCTTGAGGAATCCGAGAAACAGTGGCGGGTCTCCTAATGGCGTCAATGAACCACCGATATTGGCTACGAGAAATATAAAAAAGACGACAACGTGAACGCGATGCTTACGCCATTGATTAGCCCGCAACAGAGGACGAATAAGCAACATTGCTGCCCCGGTCGTTCCCATCCAGCTTGCCAAGGCGGTTCCGATTGCAATCATCACAGTGTTTACGACGGGTGAACCCCGCAACGAGCCTTTCAGACAAATTCCGCCTGCACATGTGAAAAGCGCAGCCAATAGGATAATGAAAGGAACATAGTCAAGCAGGACAATATGGACGATTTCATACCATCCATCGCCTTTGTAGCCGATAAGGAAGGGAATGCAGAGAATGACAATCCACGCTAATGAGATTTTTCCGTAGTGGTGTTCCCAGAAATGAAAATTAATCAGTGGGATGATTGCAATGGAGAGCAGCAGCCCAATGAACGGAATGACACTCCAAATGGGCAACTTCGCACCATCTACACCGTGATGTGCGGTATGGTCATCGTGTCCATCACCGCCTGCCGCTGCAAAGCCGATTGTTGGTAAAAGGATAAGTCCGATGATACATAGCAGTGCCAAGGGGAAAAATGGATGTTTATTCGTCAATCTTTTTTGCCTCCTTTGCTGTAGAGTCTAGCACAATTGCAGGGGCAACAGCTTTCACCGCCGCTGTAGGTCTGCTCTGTTGTAACACTTGATTGACCGATTGCTCCATTCGGCTCAGAAACGTTTTGGGGTAAACGCCAATCCAAACGATGAAAACCACGATTGGAACTAGCACAACAATTTCGCGCAGACTCAAATCGGTCAGGGTTTGGTTTTTCGGATTATCAAGTTTGCCAAACATAACGCGCTGGAACATCCAGAGCATATACACAGCTGCGAAAATAACGCCGGTTGCAGCGATAATGACATACACTTTGGAGAATGAATTGGACATGAAGCCCCCGAGCAAAATCATAAACTCCCCGACAAATCCGTTCAAACCGGGTAAACCGATTGATGAAAGCGTCACAATCATAAAAAATACGGCAAAGATTGGCATTTGTTTTGACAACCCACCGAAGTCAGCAATCATGCGGGTATGTCGGCGTTCATAGATCATCCCGACAAGCAGGAAGAGTGCGCCGGTGCTCAACCCATGATTAATCATTTGAAGGATGCCGCCCTGCACACCGTGATGGTTGAGGGCAAAGAGTCCCAGCACAACAAACCCCAGATGACTCACACTCGAGTAGGCGACCAATTTTTTTAGATCTGGTTGCACCATCGCCACCAATGCACCGTAAATGATACCAATCACGGACAGCGTTACAATGAGTGGCGTATACGCTACAGTGCCTTCCGGGAAAAGCGGCAAACAGAAGCGCACGATGCCGTATGTTCCCATTTTGAGCAATACTCCCGCGAGGATAACACTGCCAACCGTTGGGGCTTCAACATGTGCATCAGGAAGCCAAGTGTGGAAGGGGAAAAGCGGCACTTTGATGGCAAATGCGATGAAAAACGCCAGAAATAGCAGATTCTGATGCGATAACGTTCTACCATACAACGTCATCAGGTCGAAGCTATTGTCGTTTTGGAAGTAGAGGTACAAAATCCCAACGAGCATCAACGCGCTGCCCGCCATTGTGTACAGGACGAACTTTATCGTTGCGTAGATGCGCCGATGGCCGCCCCAAATACCAATGAGTAAATACATCGGGATGAGCATTGCCTCCCAAAACACATAAAACAGGAAGAGGTCTAACGCACAAAACACACCGATCATTGCCGTTTCGAGCATGAGCAGTGAGCTCATGAATCCGCTGGTGCCTTTCTCTATTGAGTTCCACGCTGCCAGTACGCAAAGCGGCGTCAGAAAAGTAGTCAACAGAACCAACCAGAGTGAAATGCCATCAATACCGAGATGATAGCTTATGCCGAGCCCCTCAATCCAAGTCCGATCTTCCTTAAATTGCATCTCATGCGTGCTTGCGTCAAACCCGGTGTAGAGGGATAGCGATACAATAAAGGTGAGTAGTGTAACAATCAGTGCAATCCATTTAAGCCCTGATTCGCCTAAAATGTGTCTGGCAAGGGCAATTAAGATTGCACCGAGTAGTGGTAAAAAGATAACTGCGGAAAGTAGCAAGTATAACCTCCGGGGTGTAAAAGGTGAAACGTAGGGTGTTTCATGTATTACGATTCATAGGTGATTCTCTAATTTCAACCCTACGATTACCATAGTCGATTTTAAAACATAGCCATCTAAGAGTTCGCTGCCGAGTAATGTGTTATTAGATTCTGTGAGGGAAATCTCCGCTCGATCAACTGCTTCGCCCAAATGGCAGGCTTCAATTTCTCATAGACTTCAGCACTTTTCTCCCTAAATTCTTGCATAGTTGATTGGCACAATTTTTTTGAATTCTCCACCATGCTTGTCCATGGTGCCCACCCCTCATCGAATAAACAGATAATACCCCAAGAAAATGATGATGCCGATGACCATTGATACAACGTAGGCTTGGACGACACCCGTCTGGAGCCGTCGGATCGAACCGCCGATTCCGCGAATGATAAATGCGGTTAGATTCACAAGTCCGTCAATGATGCCGACATCCATAATCCTCCAGAATAGATAGTGGGATACCCCCCGTATCGGCTGCACGAAAACGGCGTTATAGATTTCGTCGATGTAATATTTGTTCGCGAGGAGTTTGTGCAGCGGGGTTGTCGGTTCATTGAGAGGAGCTTTGCTGCGATATATGAACCAAGCCACCAAGATACCTGCAATGCCAACAATTGATGAAATAATCATAAAAGGGATCGGATTGCTGTGATCTGATGCGCCGTGATGTTTAAATACGCTTCCCAAGAAATTATGAATCGCACTATGCTCTCCGCCCCAACCGACGATTGCACCGATAATTAGAGAAGGTATTGCCAACAACACGAGTGGAATCCACATCACCGGTGGAGATTCGTGGAGATGCGATTCAACCTCTGAGTCCACACGCGACGCCCCGTGAAAGACCACAAAGATCAGACGGAACATATAGAATGCCGTTAGAAACGCTGTCAGTAACCCAATACCGAAAATTATTTGGTGTCCACCATCCCAAGCGTTGTGCAAGATTTCATCTTTGCTCCAGAAACCGCTCAAGAGCGGGAAACCCGCAATTGCAAGGGCACCGATGAGGAATGTCCAATAGGTAATCGGTAGCTTCGATTTCAGTCCACCCATTTTCCGCATATCCAGTTGGTCCGACATAGCGTGCATTACGCTGCCAGCGGTGAGAAACATCAACCCTTTGAAGAAAGCGTGCGTCATCAGGTGGAAGATTCCGGAGGTATACGCACCAACCCCCACACCTACGAACATATAACCGAGTTGGCTCACGGTCGAATATGCCAGCACCCGCTTGATGTCATTTGCAGCCAACGCCATCGTGGCGGCGAACAGGGCAGTGAAAACACCAATCCAAGCGACGACAACCCCTGTGCCTGCTAGGTTAAAGAGAATTGATGATCGTGCGACCATGTAGACACCAGCCGTAACCATAGTAGCAGCGTGGATCAACGCACTAACAGGCGTCGGACCCTCCATTGCATCGGGGAGCCAGACGTAGAGGGGAATTTGTGCAGACTTGCCGACTGCACCGACGAAGAGCAACAAAGTTGCAACGATGAGTGTACTTGCTCCGAACACCTGCTCGTAGGTATTGGTTCCAGCGCGTTCAAAAAGCGTGTCAAAACTCAATGTGCCAAACGCCGCAAACAAGGTGAACATCCCAAGCAGAAATCCGAAATCGCCGATTCGATTAACGATGAAGGCCTTCTTGCCGGCATCGGTGGCAGATTTTCTCTCGAACCAATAACCAATCAATAGATAGGAACAGAGTCCAACGCCTTCCCAACCTATGAACATCATTAGGTAATTGTTTGCCAAAACGAGGATCAACATAGCAAATACAAACAGGTTGAGATAAGCAAAATAGCGCGCTCTCCCCGAATCATGGCTCATGTAGCCGATCGAATAGATATGGATGAGGAAGCCGACCCCTGTGATAACGAGGAGCATCACTGTGGTCAGTGCATCAACATGGAAGCCGATGTTAAAAGATTCAATGGGGATCCATTCGTAGAGCGTTTCGTCTAGGACTGTACCGCTTTGGACCGCAGGAAATACGAAGAACGCACTGATAATAAACGATATGAGCACCGCGAGAGACGCGATCCAACCGCTCGCGTTTTTCAGCCATTTCCCGAACAACCCGTTGATTAAAAATCCAATCAGTGGGGAAATCAGAAGTAAAGTTATTAAGTCTTTTGACATTTCAGACTCCTCTGCCAGATATACTTGCCGCTTCTCGGAGATTCGTGCGTTTTCTGAGTATGGCAGTCATTTGAGCCATATTTCTTCAAGTTCCTGCTTATCTGTTCAAGCAGCTCTGTAAAACATAGTCCAAACATCTCTCACATACATCGAACTCATCTTCGGACATTTCAACATCGAGCATTTTGATAGAAGCTTATTTCTTGGCTCCTCAAGGTTTTCATTCTAATCACTCTTCATCAAGGGCAAGCAACTCATGCAGCTATCCCCTCATTGTGTTGATTTCATCGATATTAATCGTTTCGCGGTGTCTAAAAACACTCACGATAATAGCGAGCCCAATGGCAACTTCGGCGGCAGCGACAGTCATGACAAAGAACACGAAAATTTGTCCCGAAGCATCCCCTAATTCTCGACCGATTGCGACGAAAGCGAGATTTGCTGCGTTGAGCATCAGTTCAATGCACATGAAGATAATGATCGCGTTTCTTCGGACGAGCACTCCGATTACTCCGATAGTAAAGAGCAACGCACTTAAAATGAGATAGTATTGCAAAGCCATATTTTAATCCCTATTACAATTAGACAGCTGTATCTGGATCTTCACGTTTAACGAGTACAATGACGCCGATTAAGGCTGCAAGCAATATAAACGATGTTACCTCAAAAGGCAACAAAAACTTCGTAAATAGTATTGTACCAATACGGTCTGGTTTGCCCATCTCCCCTTGGAGTTTTTTGATGAGTTGATTCGCTTCACTTGCCGCGAGCGTTTCCACGGTATTTTTCTGTTCGGCAATCTGCGGCACGTAGGTGCTATTGATTTCTGCACGATCCAGTTGGTAGGTAGATTCAATTGCTGCGATCTGGTTCAGCTGTTCTGGAGTAATCGCTGCTCCAACCGATTCGCCTCCACCCTGAGAAGGTGCAACAGCAGTGCCATCGTACACTTTGATTCCGATGTAGATCGCTTCTGCTGCCAATATAATCCCCACAATGATGGCGAACACTTTTGCCTTATTGATTTGACGTGCTGCTCGAAGCCTCCCCAAGTTAAGCAACATAATTACAAACAGGAATAGCACCATAATTGCACCTGCGTAGACAATCACCTGTACGGCGGCAACGAAGTACGCTTCCAGCGAGATGAATAGGCCTGCCAATGAAAAAAAGGTCAAGACCAACGCCAGTGCACTGTGAATGGGGTTCCTAAATGCGATGACGCATACCGCAGAACCAACAGCGAGTATGCCAAAAATGATAAACAAAATCTGTTCAGCCATGTGTTCCCTTGTAAATTAGAAGGCTTGTTACAGCCTGCTGTAATTCTTAAGATGAAGATTCTTCGGTAAAACTTAGAATACCTCTATCATCAACCGGCTCAGGATCTCGCGTCATCACCAATGTGGTTGCTACGATTGCAACAACGATGGAGGCGGCGATAACATTTAATATGCCGACTAGGACCTTCGATTGTGTGAACGCCCAAACCGTCCCTGTCACAACGATTGCTGTAAGTGCGATAGGCAGTAGAAATTTCCAACCGAGATTCATAAGCTGATCATACCGGAATCGGGGCAGTGTCCATCTCACCCAGATAAAGACAAAGAGAAAAAATGCTGTTTTGGCGAAGAAAATCCCGAATGAAATTACACCACTCCAGAAGGGACCGCCAACCGTTTCCAATCCAAAGAAATGCCAACCACCCAAGAAGAGCGTAACAGCCACCGCCGAGCCGACAATCATGTGCAGGTACTCTGCCATGAAGTACATAGCGAATTTCATGCTGCTATATTCCGTGTGGTATCCGCCGACAAGTTCCTGTTCCGCTTCGGCGAGATCGAAGGGGAGACGATTCGTCTCTGCAAAGGCGGCAGCCGTAAAGGTTAAAAAGGCGGGAAAATGGATAAGGAAATTCCATGTCCAAGGATAACTCCCTTGTTGGATTGCAATTTCCCGGAGGCTTAACGATCCTGAGAGCATCAGCACACCGATAATCGAAAGCCCTAACGCCAACTCATAACTAATCATCTGTGCGGAAGAGCGCAAACCACCGAGCAGAGAATACTTATTGTTCGATGCCCACGCACCAAGTACGACGCCATAAACCCCCAATGAGGTGATGGCCAGAATGTACAAAACCCCAATATTAATATCGGCGATTTGCAGTGGGATTTCGTAGCCTGAGATTGTTATTGAACCGCCGAAGGGAACAACTCCACAGGTAACTAGTGCCGGCACCAAAATAATCGCAGGTGCGAGTAGATAGATTGGTTTATCCACATGGTCTGGAATCAGGTCTTCTTTTAGAAGAAATTTCACACCGTCGGCGATCGGCTGCAAAATGCCCCAGGGGCCAACGCGGTTGGGACCGTGTCGGTCCTGAATCCATCCGCTCACTTTCCGCTCAGCGAGAATCATCGCCATAACGCCGATGAGCAGTAGATGAACAACGACAACAATTTTGATGAGTGAGCTAATGATTAAAACGTGAAATGGTAAGTCCATATCCCCCCCCTATCTGGATTCTTAAACAACTGTGTTCTCAAGATTTTCCACAATTTCCACGGCTTCATTTTTAATTCTGGAGTATCTTTCTGAATAATTCCCCAAACTACATTTTCATTAATATCGAAATAGCGGTGGACTAAAATGTTCCTCAATCCTATTGGAAGTTACGCACTTCCGTAGGGAATGATGATCGGTGTTCCCTACGGATACTTAATAGTACACCTACCGTAGTTGCCCGATTCATCGGGCAGTAAGAGTTGTCATGTGCGGCGATAAATCGCCGGGCTACAGGGCTATAACGCTGAAAAGCAGCCTAAGAGGCGCAATAGAGTTGTCGTAAATCTGGTTATTGTAGGCACAGGACGGACACTCGCTTGTTCTGAACTTTGTATAGGATTCAAACCTGCAAGCCAAATTTCACCGCGCTTAATAATCATAAGCTGTCCTCTTTTTCACTCCTCCGTTGTAATCAAACAATCCATCTTCAGCGGGTTTCCGGTCCGCGTCGGCAAATTCAGCGTAGAGAGCAGCTAAACGTATTTCATCCTCCATTGAGTTTGACTCCACCATCCCCAATCTTCTGGTGCGTAACATCTTGATAATTGGGCACGTTTTCCGCAATCTCCAACGCAATTTCACCGGCAAAGTGATAATCCATCTCACCCCCCAATCGCTTGGCTAATTGCTGGATAATTTCCCAATCAACACGTGCCTCGCCGGGGGGATCGACCGCCCGATGTATCCGTTGCACCCATCCCTTCGCGTTGGTGAAACTGCCATCCTTCTCCGCAAACGTGACCCCCGGGAGAACCACATCTGCCAATTGTGCTACATCGGATTCAAAGATGTCCTGCACGACCAGAAAATTAACAGATTCCAACGCCTGCTTCGCTGTCTCGTCAATCGAGCACTCAGATGCTCCACTCACAAGGTAAACAACCTTTGCCTCTGCTACTCCACTCCAAAGTGCATCCCCCGTCAAGGAAGCATCATCACCCAGCTTGAGCATGTCCAGCGCACCGCGTGTGTTCGGGTTTTTGTCGGCGTCAATGGTGAATTGGGGGAATTTGTGTTCCTCACCCGGTTCGCGTCCAAACAGACCAATTGACTCTGTTTTTAGAATTTCACGTGCCAACTTGCCCAGCAAATAATTCTCTTCGTTGGTGCCTTGTGCAGAACCAATGACAACGATGGATTCCGGATCGGTTCCAGCGAATTTCTCCCCGATGATATTCAGCGCATCCGCCCATGAGGTTGAGACGAGTTCGTCACCTACCCGCTTCATCGGAATCTTGAGCCGATCTTCACTGTTGACGTAATGGTAGCCGAGCCGTCCATCATCGCACATCCAGTGTTGATTGATATCCTCATGGAACCGCGGTTTAATTCGATAGAGACCATCCTCTTTATAGTCAACAGTGATGTTGCATCCGACGCTACACCCCGGACAGATGCTATTGACCTGCTTCATGAACCAAGGACGAGACTTAAAGAGAAAATCCTTGCTAGTTAGTGCCCCAACGGGACAGATATCCACGACATTGCCAGCAAGTTTATTGTCGAGCAACCGGAGCGGGTTATCATCATGGTCGCGTGGAATATCGACTTCGTCGTGTGAACCCCGATGGATCAACCCCAGTTCCCCAGTTCCCGCAACCTCATCGCAGAAACGGATGCAACGGGTACAAACAATACATCGAGTCGAGTAAAGCAGCACATCGGGACCGAGGTCTTTTTTCGGTGGAATGTTCTTTACCTCGATATATCGGCTCTTACCGCTGCCGTGATTAAAGCTGAAATCCTGAAGGTCGCACTCGCCTGCTTGGTCACACACGGGGCAATCAAGCGGGTGGTGAACGAGCAGAAATTCAAGGATGTCCTCCCGCGCCTGCTTCACACGCGGCGAATCTGTCCGGACAATAAAATCATATTTCCCATCCAGTTTTCGATCCGGAGGGGCGGTACGCACCGTGGTTGTGCAGCCGGTTGCGAGTTGACGGTCTGGAACAACCTTACCCGCAGGCGGAAAGAAGACATGGGGCTCCACAAGGCACATGCGGCAGTTTGCCGGACGGGTCAACCCCGGATGGTAACAGTAGTGCGGCACTTCAATGCCGTGTTGTCTAGCAGCCTCAATGATATTGGTTCCGTCTTCAACTTCAATCTCAAGGTCGTTCAGTTTAATGAATGCCATGCTATCCTCATTATGCAACGCGTAAGGTGTGGTGGTACATGTTAGATTGAGTTTGGAGTATACGCTTCAACCCCAATCTGATTTTTTGAAATTTGCTCCTCTTTTTTTTCAAAAAAGTAGATAAAGAGTAGAACCCCAGCAATGATTGTAACACTATAACAAGCGATATAAAGCCCCAAATGGATTTTGTACATCACCAATTGGAGGATTAAAACGGCTCCAAAAGTGAGGAGACCACATAAGTAAGGAATGGATTCCACATAACGTTTTCTTTGGCTATATTCTTGGGAGAGCGGTAGGCCGGAACTCGGTTTTGGGTGAAGGACAACGTAGCAAAATAGACCGACTACACCCGGCAGCAGATAAAAACCTCCCCAAAAGCTAGGCCAGAGAAAAGTTGCAACGGTTGCTAACAACAGCGTATAAGGGAAAACCATATAAACCAATGCTGTAGCCTGCACGCCTCGCCATAAGGCATGGGGCACTGCAAGCGACGCGCAGCGAAACATCCACGCAGCTCTCCAATGCTCCGAATACCGAATCTGACCAAGGAAAGAACCAATGAAGCCTGAACCAATCAAGAAGAAAAGTCCCGAGACGCCGAGTGCGAGCCAGATAGTGAAAGTTTTTCCAATACTGTTTAGAAACAAATCATTGTTCTGAAAGAGGATAAGAATAATAAGAATAACAATAGTCCCAAGTTCGCTGAGAAACCGAAATTGTGTCGTCCTATCGCGTCGTAGGTAGGCGAAAACAAGATCGGCCGTGGCGCGAGTTTCACACCTCCTGAACAGACGCGCAACGACAGAGGTCTTGATCTTGAGTTGCGAACTGCGTGTTCTCCTAGCCTCTGACAGAGAGGCAAGATATTTTGAGTAGCCTTTAGCAATACTGCGGAGCGGGCCCGCCACCAACAGTACAATTGCAGCCATTGCAAGGGCGGTTAAAATCAGAAATTGGTGGTCTGTATTTCCGAGAACCAGCGGCACCGCCCCGGCAAACCAACTGTTGGGTAACAGATAGAACGCCTTAAAGAGGGAGACCACATTATCTGTTGCCAACTCTCTAGAGAAACGGGGACCGAGTATACAGATAGCCGGAAAAGAAATATTAAAAGCGAACTGAGCGTATTGAGCAATATTTCGGAACCGCTCTTTTGTGTAAAGTTTTGCCAAATACCCTGCAAATACCGTCATCAATCCAATCATAAAAAAACCAGCGATAAAGGAGATAGGCAAATAAACGACCGGAAAAAACGGGTTTTGTTCTTTTGCCCACATTCCAAAGATGGCGGGTAGCAGATTCAAGCACCCCAACAACAGAACAGCGTAAGTCAGCAGCTGTGTTAGCTTTACAATAAAATAGGTGCGCGACGACACCGGTGTATGTGATACGACAAGATAGTTTGTCGGACTAAGAATGATATCAAAGTGCGGAAGAATCAAAAGTACAACCAACCCCATTGTACTTGACAGCGTCAAAAGTGTATAACTGAACGTATCTAAGGGCAGAAAAAACACTGTCATGGCAATTGCAGCACTGTAAAAAAAACAGAAGAGGCACGTTATACCGAGAGAAACTCTAGCAAAACCACGTTCACTTTCTGCATCACCAGCACGGGTGGCGACAGTTTTTTCTACTTTCCGAAGCTGCCTGTAGTGCGTTGAGTCTCCCCCGAACACCTCAGCGATTTTGTCAAGCATCGGAACCTCCCATTAGAATCCGAAGGGCTTCCTCAGTTTTCTGATCTATTCCGCTGCTGGTATCCGTGAGTTGTGTGAAAATCTGGTTTAGTGCTGTTTCGCTTGTCATCTTTCGCAGTTCATCAACCGTTGCATCGGCGATTAGTTTTCCCTGGTTGATAATCATAATCCGTGGACAGAGTGTTTCTGCGACTTCAAGAATATGGGTACAGTACAAAATGGTTTTCCCCGCGTCAGCGAGACGTTGTAGAATCGTTTTCATGAGTGTGACTGTCGTCACATCCAAGTTGGTGAAGGGTTCATCCAAAAGCAGAACAGCCGGATTGTGCAACAAGGCGGACATAATGAGCAGCTTCTGACGCATCCCTTGCGAAAGACTACTTATCCTTTGCGTTCCCTGTGGCTCCATATCAAAGAGTTGTGTGAGGTCCTGTATCTTCTGGGCGATGAGCGTTTCTTCGACGTGATAGAGCCTACCCATCAACTGAAGGTGCTCGACTAAGGTTAAACTTTCGTATAAGTGTGCTTCTTCGGGGACGTATCCGACATGCTTTTTCAGGAGCAGTAATTGCGTTGCCGCGTCATAGCCGGCGACCGATATTTTACCTTCCGTCGGCTCAAGCAGCCCCACGAGCATCTTCAGTGTCGTGCTTTTCCCTGCACCGTTGGGTCCGAGGTAACCCACGATTTGCCCCTGTGGGATCTCAAAGCTAATATCATCAACAGCGACAGTCATTCCATATCTCTTTGTGAGATGAGAGACGTGAATCATAGAAGGAAACACTCCACGTGCTGAGTCGCTGTTTAGTGTTTATCGGCTTTCTGCAAAAAACGGAGTCAACCGGTGGCGTTTTGTGTTAGTCAATTCGCTCGATGGTAAAATCTACGCTTCAAATAGTTTTGGAACTATCCGCTGCTGATAAGCGTAATTCTCTTCCGGAGGCACTGTCGCTTCTTCTACCGGCAATGTTACCAGTTTTCCTTCACGAATCGTAGCCTCAAACTCTGGACGGAATTTCCGAAGATAGCTCACGGCGGGCCACGAGACTGCAATACCAAAGACGCAGATGGTGTTCCACGTCATGGTGTCCACATTTGCGATGTTATTTGCGACGCTCTCGAGGAGGTCAAGGTCTTCGTAAACCTCCTCTATCTCACCGGTATCGCCCCATCTACCGCTCTCTGTGATACCAAACTTAGGTCGCTGAATCGTCGTTTTTCGCCCCTCGCCGTCAGCGATTCGTTGGACGATATCTCGCACCCAAGGCGTCCCCCAACGGCACGGCGTACATTGGCCACACGATTCGTGTGCGTAGAACTTCATGATGTTGAGGAGGCAATCGACAATATTCCGTGTTTCGTTCATGACGATAATGCCTCCAGAACCAAGCATCGATTTCCAGAGCGTCAATGAGGTGAAATCGAGGCGGCATTCCAACTCATAGTGCGCCAAAATCGGCGCAGAACTACCGCCGGGGATGACAGCTTTTACACGCTCACCCCTGACGCCGCCCGCAACTTGAATTAACTCCTCGGCGGTCAAACCGAGGTCGAGTTCATAGACGCCCGGCTTGTTCACATCCCCGCTGATACAGTAAAGTTTTGTCCCTGTGTTTGGATCCGCCTGTGCCTGTGGTGGATCAAACCGTGTATCCCCATAGGTGCGTCCGATACTGGTATACCATTCGACCCCTTGCCCCATAAGAAAAGGCAGGTTACACAACGTTTCCACATTCTGGACAACTGTTGGTTTATGAAAGAGTCCTTCGACTGCGGGGAATGGTGGTTTCACACGCGGTTGCCCACGTTTCCCTTCAAGGGATTCAATCAATCCGGTCTCTTCGCCGCAGATGTACGCCCCGGCTCCCGGATGGGAATAAACCTCCAGATCAAAGCCACTGTCTAGGATATTTTTTCCTAGATAGCCTTGCTGATATGCTTCCCCAATAGCGGCATCTAACATACGTTTGCCGAGCGTGAATTCCCCACGAATGTAGATGTACGCGGTGTTAATTCCCATGGCATAACAACAGATTAGGATGCCTTCAATCAATAGATGTGGATTCTTTTCCAGAACGTAGCGGTTGCTAAACGTTCCCGGCTCGCTCTCATCGGCGTTGCAACACAGGTAGCGCGGTTCAATATCTCTGGGCACGAAGCTCCACTTCAGGCCGGTTGAAAATCCTGCGCCGCCACGCCCTTTCAGTCCGGATTGCATCACCATCTCACAAATATCTTCCGGTTGATGCTCCTTGATTGTCTTCTCGAAGTGCTCATAGCCATTGTACTGACGGAACACATCAAATGTATTGATGTCTGGTACATCTAGATGTTCGTAGAGAATGCGTCTTTCTTGAACCATGAGTCGTTACCAACCTTTTGCCCCTACTCTAAGCCATCCAAAATCTCATCTATCTTTTGCGGAGTGAGGTTCTTATACAAATCATCGTTAACCATTACGACAGGTGCCACATCGCAAGATGCTAGACACTCTGATTTCAGTAAGGTAAATTTCCCATCCGGCGTGGTTCCTTTTGCCAAGTCTGTTTCAGCAGCAACATCTATATTAAATTTTTGTTTAATATGCTCCAGCACCAGTTTACAATCCCTCAACGCACAGGGGAGTGTATAGCAAACGCGAATAACATATTTACCGACAGGTTCCTCAAAGAACATTGGGTAAAATGTCACCACATCTTTAACCTTCATCACCGGCAATTCCAAGAGTTCAGCCACATGCTCCATCACGGCGGGACTGATGTAACCTGCCTGTTTCTGTGCCAGATGCAGTGTGGGAAGCATTGCGGCTTCCTTCACCGGATATCGCTGAATCAGCTGATTAAACTCCCGCTGATTTTCCTCTGAAAACTGGAATGGTGTTTCTATTTGGATAAGTTCATCGGACATCTACTCATTCCTTCTGAGAACAAGTGCCTAAAGCGCGTTGCTCAGTTAGAGCCCCTATCGTTCGCGGAGAACGGACTGTACAATCTTCGTTAGTCTGACGGGCGATCGATTCGCAAACCCACGGCAATCGCTATGCCGACAATCAATACTGCAGCGACCCCTAAACAGAGAATAAGCAGCCAAGGGGGTTCACGTTTGTACATTTTTAGAGGTACATAGTGATCTCCGCCGGCAACAACTGTGACCGGTTTGCCAGTGCGTTCACCATATCCATCCTTGTAAATACTAAGTAGATAACGCCCTGGCGGTACATCGGATTTCTTAAATTCACCCGTGTTATCTGAGGTCGTTTCAAATTCTGTACCATCGGCACCGACAATAACAACTCTGACCCCTTCGATTGGAAGTTGCGCCGTTGAGGTATCAGCAATATAACCACGAACTGTCCCTGTTTTTGCATCTTGGGAAAACGTAGCCTCGGGAATGCCCCACAGACAGAAAACCAAAATAAGGCTTAACCGCTTCATATTTTCGCCCCGGTTTTAGGACTAAAACCCAAGTCGTAGGAAGCAACGATTGTTATTCCCTACTACCGATCTAATTCCCCGGCAATAATATTTAGACTCCCCAATACGGCGACGATATCTGAAACCATACCGCCTTCGATCATGTGAGGCACCGCTTGGAAGTGTATAAAGCTGGGTGGACGGATACGAATTCGATACGCCTTACCGCTGCCGTCACTGACGATATAAAATCCCAGTTCACCGTTCGGGGACTCGGTGGCACAATAGACTTCACCTACAGGGGGCTGGACCCCATGTCCATCCATAATAATCTTGAAGTGGTGGATCAAGCCTTCAATATTCCCGTAAGCGTCCTCTTTCGTCGGGAGACTGATTTTGTAATCATCCACATTGATGGGCCCATCGGGTAGGTTATCCAGTGCCTGCCGAACAATTCGACCGCTTTGAATCATCTCTTCCATTCGCACGAGGTAACGGTCGTAAGCATCGCCATTGGCACCGACGGGAACATCAAAATCGAAGTCTTCGTAGCAGGAGTAAGGCTCTGCTTTTCGTAAATCCCAATCCACTCCGGAGGCGCGCAGACATGGGCCTGTAAAGCCGTAATCAATTGCATCCTCGGCTGACACCCCCCCAACGCCTTTGGTGCGATCCATCCAAATCCTGTTTCGGGTCAGCAGTGTGTGAACCTCTTTCAGGGTTTTCGGAAAGCTACTAAGGAAGGTCCGAACATCTTCCTCAAAACCGTCATAGAGGTCTCTCATCAGTCCCCCAACACGAGTATAACTGGTGGTCAAACGGGCACCGGTGGTTTTCTCGAAAATGCTGTACAATTTCTCCCGCTCTTCAAAGCCGTATAGCATTACTGTGAACGCCCCCAGATCCAATGCCCCCATACCGAGCCAAACCATGTGATCTGCGATGCGGGAGAGTTCGGCTAGAATCACGCGAATGTACTCACAACGCCTTGGGACTTGGATGTCCAGCAGTTTTTCCACAGCGAGTACATAGCCGAAGTTGTTAGACAACGGTGAGAGGTAGTTCATCCGGTCGGTTACGACGATGAACTGGTTATAATCGTGGTACTCTCCTAGCTTCTCGAAGCCGGTATGTAGATAACCGAGGTGGGGTGTCGCTTTCAGAACGGTTTCGCCATCAAGCTCTACGACGATTCTAAGTGTGCCGTGAGTCGCGGGATGCTGGGGACCGAAATTCAGCGTCATCGGTTCACCGGGAACTCGATGTGAATCTTTTCGCATCTCTTTTTCTCCAGTGGAGAGTCGGGATTGTCTACGGATAATTGAAAGGCAAGCCTAAAGCGTATTACACATTCTGCTCTTCAAAGTTAAAGGTCTCACGTTCCCCACGACCACGCAGGGGGTAGTCCTTACGAAGCGGGTATCCTTCATAATCATCAGGCATCAGGATTCGACGGAGGTCCGGATGCTCCTCAAAGGTGATTCCAAACATGTCGTATGTTTCCCGCTCCAGCCAATTTGCCACCTTCCAGATGGATGCCATTGATGGGATGCTAAGTTCTTTTTCACGGACGGGAACTTTGACACGCAAACGTTCTTTCGTTTCTGTTGAAAGTAGATGGTAGACGACCATGAACCGTGCATAATCGTATTTCATCAGGACATCTTCCATCACGGAGTAATCAACCGCTGTGACATCAGCAAGAAAGTTGTATGCGAGTTCTGAATCGTTCTTCAGGAACGCCATCAATCCATAGATGATATCTTTACGCACTACAAGCGTCAATTCACCTCGTATGTCAGAAACATCAAGGATTGCATCGGAGTATTTTTCTTGAACTTTTTGAACCACAAGGGGTTGTCGATCTTCACTCATTGGGCTTGATCCTCAATGAACCGCTGAGTGTATTGATTCATTGGTTCACTCGTACATTAATGGACTCTTGAACTCAATTAGATCAGGTACGGAGACGCCGCCCCTGCTAGCCAGCAATCGCTCTTTTAGAGGAAACGCTCTCTTGCTCCACGATGCGTTGGATCTGTATCACAGCGTCAATTAGATCCTCAGGACGCGGCGGGCAGCCGGGAATGTAAATGTCAACGGGGATGAACCCATCCACGCCTTGTACTAAGGTATAGGTATCAAAAACGCCGCCTGTGGAGGCGCATGCTCCCATTGAGATGACCCATTTCGGGTCGGGCATCTGGTCGTAGATTTTTTTTAGGACCGGCATCATTTTAATGGAGATACGTCCCGAAACAATCAACAAATCCGATTGGCGCGGCGAAAATCGAATCGCTTCTGCGCCGAAACGTGAGAGGTCAAACTTCGACGCTAGGGTTGCCATCATTTCGATGGCACAACACGCAGTGCCAAACGGCATTGGCCAAAGGGAGTTTTTTCGTCCCCAGTTTACAAACTTATCAATAGTGGTGGTGAATATATTATCTCCAAGTTGACTTTCTAATCCCACGATAGACCACCTTTCTTCCAGGCGTAGATATAACCTAAAAAGAGAATGCCAATGAAAACCAGCATCTCAATAAGGATAAAATAGCCGCTGTTCTCTGTGAATTTCTTAAAGACAACTGCCCATGGATAGAGGAAAACGACCTCAATATCAAAAATGATAAAGAGCATCGCGATGAGACCAAAGCGGATGGAAATCCTTTGCCGAGTGTCTCCGACCGGCTGAACACCAGATTCATAAACGGAGAGCTTGGCTTGCGTCGATTTCTTTGGCCCAATCAAATGGGTCAGGACGAGGTTCACCCCCGCAAAACCGATGGCAAAAACGAGTAGCAATAGTATGGGTAAGTAATCAGTCAACATTTTTTAAGCTGCGCGGCGTTTTCAGCCAAAGAATTAAAGTTATTGGATGTAGGTTGTGAAATGTTTCACATACTCAAGCCAAAAAAGAATGGGCTCATTTTCAGCCCACTTTAGCCGGATAATTCTAATTTTTCAAAGGGATATTATTTTCTCACATTTTGAAAGAGGTGTCAAGTCTTTTTTCGGCAAAAACGAATAAATGTTGGTCGAGACATTTTCTTCGGCGAAAGAACACGAGTTTTTGGCAAAAACTCGGTTTATCTCCGCGTTTTGCATTTTTTAGCAGCTCGGTAGATCGGGCTTCCTAGCCCAACCGCACCAAGAAACAAAATGTCTTTTCGCTGCATGGCGACGATGATTTGTGGTATCCCGATGACCACAGCAATGAAAGCTACCAAAGCCATGACCAGCATAAAAATGTGGTTTAATCGTTCGCCTAATGTTTCGATTTCGCCGGTCAGGCGTTTGTCCCACGCTTTGATGATTGAGCGAATCTTCTCAATGTCTGCTGCGGTCAGGGTGCTGAACGCGGGGACAGCAAAGAGTAGAGATATTACGTTCAAAACTGTGATTAACTGCATTTTAGGATTCTTTGGTTGGGTCAGTTTCCCAACCCCAGCCGGTATTTGATGTCGTAGTTGATGATGAAGTCTAATTCTTCGTCGGTGAAGCCGTAGTGCTGGGCGAGCAGCCGGTCAATTTCGTCTATGATGGGTTTGGAGTGACGCGGATAAAACTCGTCATAGACGACGCGTCCGGTAGTTTGGTAATAAGTCTCCTTGCGCTGGGCGTGGCGTCTTAAATCTATCATCAGGTTAGCAGAAATTTCTGAAAGACTGTGCTTTATTGCCTCTTCTATTCTATCAACACCGATTGGGAAATGTCTAATCTCACGTAAATTCAAGTCGCGGCAATTAGAGAGAATAACAAACCACCAATAAAAGAGTGAACTGTTCAAAGTCGCCATGGCTACGGCTGCATCTAATTCTGTTGCGAAACACAAAAGCTTGACATGAGTTGACATTTTCTCGCCATCTCGTTCATTCCAAAAGTAAGGAGCAAAGTCCATTGCTCTAATCCAGTAGCGCGGTGCGTTATGGAAATATATTGTGTAAGAAGTTCGGCTCGTAGCAAGGCACGTACCTAAAACTGGGAATTGAGCTAATTTTTTCCAAATACTTTGTTCAATCCCACTGTAGATTTTGGGTAAGGAATTTTGAAACGATATTTGAGTAATATCTATATGTTCGATAGCATCAAAAAGATGTGGTCGAAATCGCTCATTCCATCTGTGATAGCGAGATGAGTACAATGAGTGAGATAGCTTTGAACCCTGTTGAACGATATAAATCGCTAACCTTTGATTTGCTCCCACAAACAATTTTGTTGGCGCGGTACCGTATGTTTGCACCCACCCAACTCGTCTAGAACGATGAAATAAATCTTGAAGAGAGGACATCCTATCCGTACAGTAAGCTGAGTGTGGAATTATCATCGATTTCCAACCATTTTGCTGAAGAAGATGGAAACTTCTTTCAAATATAAACGCATACAAGTTTCCACAACTCTCCGTGTCATACCCTCTAATCTTGTACTCCTTTTTCACCTTGCTATATTCTACATACGGTGGATTGCCGATAATTACATCAAAGCCACCGGCCTTGAGAATGCCGTAAAACTCAATGAACCAATGAAACGGCTTGTGTGAAGAGAGCCACTTCTGGTAAGCAGCTTTCTTGTTCGGATCTACGCCGTACTCTCCGGCAAGGTATCGGTTGAGTTCATCTTCTAACGCTTTGAGCTTATCGCGTAAGGCCTGTTTGTCATTAGACCTGACGGCCCCGCCCAATTCCGTCTGCTGCTGACGAAACAGAGCAAACAAATACTCGACATCCTCCGCCTTTTCTTGGAGGCTTTCCATGGTGTTGTCGAAGTCTATTCTGTTTTCGGTGACCGCTTTTTCTACTTCGTCGTATGTCGCATAGCCGACGAGTGTATTCCCCGCCTGTATATTGAAGTCGATGTCGGGCAGCGGTTCAATCTGTCTCACATCATCGATCTGTGCCACCATTTTGAGGAAGAGCCGCAACTTGCAAATCTCTATCGCTTCATCCATAATGTCTACACCGTAAAGGTTGTTGATAATAATTGACTTCAGGATGAAATAGCGGCGGTTGGGATGTTGATCGATGCTTTTAAGGATTTTGCGGAAATCTCTACCCCCCCTAACCCCCCGCAAGGGGGGCGAGTGTTGTAGGTCGTCAAGGAATATTTCCATCCGATCCAGACACGCTTCGTAGAGCGGTTCAAGGATATTGAGGGCGGCAAACAGGAACGCGCCGGAACCGCAGGTCGGATCGAGGATGGTCACCTGAGTGATGGCTTTCCAGAAGGCGCGCAGTAGCTCGGGACCTTCACAATTTTCGATCACGTCCTGTGCGAATTGACGGATGTCGAGGTTATAGGTAATGAGTGCATTAACCTCATCTATTTCGCCGTTTGACAGCTTGGTGTGAACTGCTTCGTATCGGCTCCGCCGTGCGACGACCTCTCGCCATATTTCGGTCGGCAAAGCGTATTCATCGGGCGCAAGCGTGTTCCACAGTCCGCGTTTGGATACGTCGTCAATCCCTGCGGCAATCTCCGGTGGCAGATCTCCTTTGATACCTGTTTTGACGGCATCGTAGATGTAACGGTCTGGGTTGGCTTGTAGCAGTCCCCAGACACTTGCTTCCCCCTCGAAAGCGATTTTACACTCCTTGCGTGCGGCATCAAACAGGAACGGAATCACCGTACTTTTGCTGATATACTCCGTGATGTCCTCTTTGGTGTAGTACGCGCCCATCTGCTTCTGGTTGATATATTTTTCAAAGATGTAACCGAGGACATCGGGGTTAATCTCGTTATCGTTCCGCAATGGACGTTCATCGAGATGCCATTGATAATCTTCAAAAAAGTTAAAAAGCTTCTCGAATGCAGCGTCAGCAATTTGAATCCTTTCCCCATAAATTTCTTCAAGTTGGTGCCGTTGGAAGATGCCGCCGTTCAGGTAAGGCACTTTTCCGAGCAAGCGATGCATCTCTCTGCTCCGATCCGATTCTGGTTTTGCAAATCCCTCAAAGAAGAGTGGACAGAGAAAATCGGTGTAGTATCGATCATTACCGTTGACTTGGCTTCCTGTCAGCTTGGTCCGCAAATAGTCAGTATCGTCGTTCAGGAAGCCCTTCTTCTGAATAAAGTAGATGAACATCAAGCGATTCAACATCACCGAGGCGTACCAGCGTTCCATCTCTTGATCGGGAATCCCTTCGAGAAAATTGAGGAACTGGGCGTGTTCCGTCTTGAAACGGTCATAGAATCGTCTGGTCACGCGTTCTACGTCAAAAGCTGCCCGAACGCGCCCGGTGACGTCCAGCAGTGTGATGTCTTCTTCCTCGTCGAAGCCAACAGCAATCATTTTCAGTTTTTGAATTAGGGACTCACCGGACTGTTCAGAATCGTAACGGTGTTCAGGACATGCGATCGGTCTTCCCGGCTCCCGTTTGGCCAATTGCCAAATCTGTGTGGTTCTCTCAGTGTTAGTATAAATAATGAGGTGTTCATGGACAGATTTGGCGACCTCCCGTTGAATTTTACGCCGGGTCGCATAATCTGGAATATTTCCATCGGTCCTTGCCGCGCAGTGAAAGACAACCATCCCGCGTTTCTCGGCAATTGCGATCAATAGGTATTCGGTTTCATCAATGGTAATGCTGAGACTTTGTGTGTGGTAATCCCAACCGAGCTCTTCAATCAGGAGTGTTTCAAATTCAAAGTCTCCAAGGAGTTGGCAGGTCTGGTCGCGATTAATTGGCATCGGTGTTCTCTCCTTCGCTGGCGGCAAGCCCCAATGAGCAGATAATCAGCGGCTCTCGCGTCTGTTTCAAGATAACCCCATCAATACATTTTCAGGTACGCACTTAACAGAAACGGGCTTGACTTTTTGGCGTATTTTTGCGATAATGATATGAGATAATGATATCGTCTAACCCCTGATGAATACATGAATAACAAGGGGAAAGATAATTGCTCTTTTCATTCGCGACGGAATATTGGGGAGTTGGTAGCCTTTTTCAGGCTCAGCCAAACCAAAGTTTACCATATCCTGATCTGGTCTTGCATTAGAAATTAGCACTTGCACTGCCTTTTGGTCCATTATATGGTAAGCTGTACATCGCCGCGAATTCATTAACTATCTCTGATATAACGAATAAAGCACTAAACTCCACTCTATATTGCCTGTCTACCTTCTTAGACTTTCTGGCTTCAATTCAAAGCCAAGACGACGATCGAATCGGATAAACTTATCGTTCATCTTCATCAGAATAGGAATCATCATCATACTCATCACGTTCCGCCGAACGCTCACGCCGTTCCCGATACGCCTCCGATTCCCGCCGCACCTCTTCATCGTTAGGGAAACGCTCTCTTGCCCGGCGGTAGACTGCTGCGGCTTTTTCATCATCCCCGGCATCTTCGTAAGCTTGTGCCAACCCTAGATAACCCGCCGCCCGATTCGGACTGGCTTTGATGAAACGCTCTAAATCCGCAATCTATTCCTCCACTCGCTGCGTTGGGGTTAGGGGCGAACTCGACTCACCTGGAATGGTTTGCTCGATCTCTTCAAGCATCCGAAGAAACTCCTCGATTTCTCGTTGTTCGGCTGCGGTTGTGTCTCCGTTCACACTGCCAGGTGGTTCGCTCGGCAGCTCGTAATCAAAGCCAGTTTCACCTCTTGGTTCTTTGCTCGGAGCTGGTAGGGAATCCCCCTGAAGAGGCCATTCGGGAAGTGCTTCTTCAGGAGGGAGGAATTCAGGGGATTGCTCCTTCGGTTGATGTCCCTTTGCCAATTCTATATCTTCTTCAACGATTTGAACCATCGCTTCACTGAACCAATAAGGTGACGTTTGATGCGCTTTTTTGTAAAAAGCCAACGATCTCTCCAATTGGACAAGTCTGCTTTTATGGTCTCCCTGCTGCATATACTCGTTTGCCTGTTTGTTATAACTTGCTCCCATAGCCATGTACGCGCGGTGGGTATGTGATTGTGAAGGTTGAATCTTTATTACCCTTTGGAGGTGCCCAATCGCCTCTGCGAGTTCACCCGGTTCATTACTCCTAGTAAGTATTTCTCCCAATCCAAGTAACACTTCGGGGTTTGTTGGATCCCATTCAAGTAATTGACGATACCCGGCTTCGATTTCCGCAGCAGCGGCTCCGTATGGGAGCAATTGAGTTTTGAGCCACAGTGCATCAAAGGAGTCTGGATTCTCAGCCACTGCCCTATCGGCATATTCGCGTGCGGCCTCTTCGTAACCAAGTGCACGCAAATATTTGGCGGCACTAAATGCATCCATCCCCTCGGTTAGAATCTCAAACTCTTTCGGATGCGGCCCCCAGCGGTTAAGTCCCTCCCAGTCTGCCTCCGTCAGGTTGTCATAGAGGGCTTGTATCCTTTCTCCCTTATCGCCGGGTATAGGAGGGCGTGCACGGGTTGAGTTTCCACCGTCGTTCTCCCAGCTACTAACATCATGAGAACCGCGTGTGTGCTCTGACATAGAAGCAGAACCGGCCTCTGCCTGCTGCCTGTTTGCGCGTTCAGACCCTCTCTGTCGGGATTCAGAGGTGTGTTCATCTCCCCGATTAAAGCCTTCGGGGACAGATTTATCCGAATTTCGATGAATCCACACTGAAACCATCAAACATAAGCCACCCGCAAAGAGAATCCAGTAGAAGAGGGGTCCCCGTTTCATCGTGTGCCTCCTTCTTCACTATCGTATAAGACTTCTAACGAAGTCTGTATTGGGCTTTATGGTTGTAGTCAGCAGTGGTGTGACCCGGTTCTATAATTACACCCGGATGATCTAGTCGATATTGAGTACCTACTGTCACACTGTTCTTTGTTTTGCTGTAGGTGACACCGACGGCGATCGAGATTGATTTGTTATCGTTACCTCTCACACACTTTTTAGGGGACATAGTTAGTTGTCCAAAAAATGATACTCCCTCACATTTTGAAAGAGGTATCAAGTCTCTTTTCGGCAAAAACGAATAAATTCCTGGCTAATCATCCAACACAATCAGCGGACGGTTATATCTCGATCGAATCCGATTTATCATAGATAGCACAAGTGGACGTTCGATGATCTTGCGCTCTACCCCTCGCTTACCGGGAAAGTCGCAGAGAATTACGCCAACAAGCAGGCTCAGAATACCTGGTCCCGGCACAAATAGCATAACGAACCCGGCAATGAAAAAGACTGCACCACACACATTTTTCAGAAGGAACAGGAATAGCCGTAAGATGGGGTTTTTTATACGGCTCACCCGTTTCTTCCGAGTGAAATAGTCCGACGGCAGCGAAATGAGCAGCAGTGAAATACTTGCAAGTGTTGCAAAGGTCGTAACAATGATGATTACAGATAGAATTAGGAAAAACAACAGCCAATTGGCTTTGATAAATTCAATCACAGATAGTCTTTCATTCCTCCCTCGGTTTAGTAAGGAACGCAGATCTTCGTTCCCTACTTTGTCCCCCAACCAACGCTCATCGTCGGGCGACCGCGCCCCCGTCAATTGTCAAGATATCACCACTTATGTAAGCCGCCTCATCGGATGCGAGGAATAGTACCGCACCGATATAGTCCCATACGGTTGCGCGCCGCTCCAGCGGAGGTGCGTCCGCTGGAACGGGAAGCAGATCTGGCAAGGAATTATCCTGTGGCAGATTTTGCGGGGAATTGATACCTGTGGGCGCACCACCGCCGGGGGCAATTGCATTGACGGTAATCCCGTAGGGACGTAATTCAAGGGCAAGGCTACGGGTCAGTCTATTCAACGCTGCTTTACTAACGCAGTAACTGAGGACGCCTTCGTGAGATTCTTCCGCGTAGATTGACGAGTTGTTGATAATGCGTCCACGAATCCCCTGCTCGCGCATCACCCTCGCTGCGGCTTGAGCGCACAACAGACAACCTTTGACGTTGACAGCCATGACGCGATCAAACTCTTCAGCGGTAACTTCAAATAACTTACCTCTGCCCAGAATGCCTGCATTATTAAACAAAATGTCCAATCGCCCAAATGTTTCAACGGTGGTGTCGACAGCCGCTTGCACCTGCTCAGGAACGGTCACATCTAACGGTATAGCCATTGCCTGACCACCTTCGTTTTGAACCTCTGCGGCAACCGCGTCCGCCCGCCGGCCGCCGGCAACAACGACGGCTGCACCTTCGCGCGCAAATGCCAGACATGCCGCCCTGCCAATCCCAAGTGGCCCTCCACCACCAGTAACAAAAACGACCCGGTTTTCAAAGCGCATCTTTCTCCTCCATTTTATATCAGCAGACCGCCGTTATAATACCACGCATAACCGCTGACGTGCAATCAAAAATCGTGGTAATTCGTTGACGTTTGAGTACCAGTGTGATAGGATAAATTCTGTGTAGGTTGGGTTGAACGGTTCAAAGCGAATCCCTATCAAGGACAATAGCGGTTCTGCCTTTCAACAAACAACACCTGTTTATAGATAGATACAGTGAAACCCAACGCCGCCCCTGTGAGGCGGGCATCTGGCCCGACCTGCCCACCCGAGGTAGCCTGTAGGTCGAGATTCATATCTCGATACCCAAATGCCAACAGAACCTAGCAACTTGCGTTAGGATAGGAAAAAGGATTGAAGGAAGGAGATTTGGAGCGTTGAAAACATTCGCGGAAACACTCATCCAGATGTTAGACGATTTTGGGGTGCGATATATTTTCGGCATCCCAAGCGGGCCCTGGACGCCGTTTATGGAGGCGATGCGTCGGAGCAATGTGGAGTTTGTGCTGGTTAGCAATGAGGCGTCTGCGGGGTTCATGGCTGATGTTTGCGCGCGACTGACAGGTAAGCCGGGTGCCTGTTACGGCACTTTTGGGCCCGGTGCCACTAACCTGAGCACAGGAATCGCAAACGCGCTGTTAGATCGGTCGCCGGTACTCGCCTTGACCTCGCAAGTTCCAACAGCGATGAAGACACGGATGACTCAGATGAAAATTGATCATCAGGCACTGTTTCAGCCGATCTCGAAATGGACTGCGGAACTTTCCATAGATAATTTGCGCGAAGCGGTAGCTAAAGCTGTCGATATCGCCTGCCAAGAGGTTCCGGGCCCCGTTCATCTCGGCATCCCGTCGGAACTTGGAGAGATGCCTGTCCCGGATTGTGAAGGCGTTATCAGCGACGCAATCGGTCGCCGAGATCAAGCTATCTCCCCCCCTGTTGAGTCGATACAGCAGGTGGAACGGTTGATGAAATCGGCGAGAAAGCCAATTGTCGCATTGGGTTTGAGTGTGACACGCGCTGACGCCCAAGCAGTTGTGAACCAATTTGTCGAAAAGCAGGGCATTCCTGTCATTCTCACACCTATGGCGAAGGGGATAGTCTCGGAAGAAAGCCCGTACTACGCCGGTGTCCTGTTCCACGCCCTCTCCGATCAGGTTGCGAAGACACATGGCGAAGCTGATTTAGTCGTCGCTATCGGTTACGATGTCGTGGAATTTAATTACGAGGAGTGGTTGCCAAACGTTCCGATTGTCCATATTGATACTGCTGCTGCCGATATTGATTCTAATTATGAGGTTTATGAAGTCATCGGCGATATTTGTCGAACACTTGAAGCGATGCTACGCTTTCCAAAGTTCGACTACGACTGGTGTATTCAGGAACTCCAGAATCGCAAAAAGAAATTGTTTGCTAACCTCTCGCCTGATGTGCCGAATTTCTCACCACACCATGCCTTGAATATCTTGCGGGAGGTGCTTCCAGACGACGGGATTATGACGTGTGATGTTGGGGCACACACGCACCTCATTGGACAGATCTGGAAGACCTATCGTTGGGGCAATCAGCTCATGACAAATGGGGGTTCATCGATGGGATTTGGGATTCCGGCGGCGATTGCTGCCAAGCTGTGCTGTCCAGATCGGCAGGTCGCTTGTGTAACCGGCGATGGCGGGTTTTTGATGATGGCGGGAGAGATGGCAACCGCCATCAATTTAGGAACACCCGTCGTTTTTGTGGTATTGACGGATCGGAATCTCCAGTTAATCAAAATTAAGCAGGAACGGAAAGGCTTTCCGCAATACGGCACACGCCTTTTCGGAGATGCTTATAATACCGCCCACACCTATTTTGGCGTTCCGGTTCTTATCGCAAAGGATGCAGAGACCTATCGATCTGCGTTGATCAAGGCATTTGGGTTGAACGCCCCTGTGATTGTCGAAGCGTTTGTCGATCCGGCGGAATACGATGATTTAATCCTCAAACCGCATCGGGAGGCGTAGTACCACTTGTAGTCAGAAATGCGATTTCTATAAGGGGAGAGTTATGATTGCGTTGGTCTTCGGTTTTATTGTGATAGTGATGATTGGTGCGGGGGTACTCATTTCGAGGTTGGCCGAGATTGCTAAAGCGGACCGAGGCAAGAAGACATGGATTTGGGGGATTATCATACTCATCGCGCTTATTGCGGTGCCGCTCCTTTTGTTGGGCGTCATCGTCAAGGTGGCGCAGTATTCATCGGTGGCAGGGGTTTTTGAGAGTTTTGGTGGCTCTGATAATTAGCTGCCATATCGCTGTTTGTGCGTGAAGCCTATACCATCATTAAATATTCTCTTTTCAACTGAAAGACCGATATAGTTATAGTAGTAAGTGTGACCGCGACCTATTTTCAAAACGAGCAAAATTAAGCAGTTCCAAAATGGTCAATGGCCATACGATGAAGAAGCCTCTGCCATAATTCTTGTAAATTCCTCCGGCATCTTGACCGGCTGCAGATTAAACAATTCATCGCGATGAATGCCAACGCTTTTGGCTAATACAGAAGTAGAAACATATTTGCCCGCATAATTGAAAATATTCAATTTAGTCATAGTGCAGCCCCGCTCCCTGTTTTAGTTTCGCCCGCAACTCCGCGATGGTGCCTGTCCCTTTCATCGAATTGCAAGCCCCACACAACAGCCAAAGGTTATCAAAGTGGTCGGTCCCGCCCTTACTTCTCGGAATCTTGTGATCAATCGTCAAATTCCGAAACGGGAAGAAAATCCCGCATCCCCCACACAAGCCCTCCTGTAATCCAAACAGCGTATGCTTATGCGTCCGTGCCGGTGGTGTATCGCCCATGTCCGTGCGCTTTGGGTAGTCGTCGCGGTGGACAATCTCTGGGAATAAGCCTTGATCTGCTTTAATCCGTTCTACCACCAACTCCGCCGCCTTCGATGAAATGTCAATCCCTACCCATGACCGCTGCAACCGGTCCGCTGCCACCAACGTCGTGGCACATCCACAGAATGGGTCAAACACAACATCGCCGGGGTTGCTACTAGCTTTGATGATGCGCTCTAGCAAGGCGATAGGCTTCTGCGTAGGGTAGCCGGTACGTTCTTTAGCACGTGCCCCAAGCTGATTGATGTCAACGATTATATCTTGCAGCGGCCGCCCCGGGCTGGCAGCCAAATATCCCTTGATTCTTGGCATTGCTCCCCTGTCGGGCCAATAAATAAGGTCCGCCTCATCAAGGGCATCCAGGCGGTCATGTACACTGTAGATTTGTCTGTAGTTTGGAATGAAATGTTTTTCGATATATTTGGAATATACGCCGGTACGCGGTGCAGACCAATGTCGCCCGATGTCTGTAGGGTCAATGCTACGCCACGGTTGCCCAGATTCCCCTTCACTCGTTCCTGGGCCCGTGAGATCGCTAATTCTATACCGTCCACGAGCATCCTGATGTCGGTAGGATTTTTCAATGTAGTTTTCTTCGTGTGTTTCATATTGCAGATTCCATGTCGCGCCCGGACCCTTGACATAGAAAAGGAGGGTATCGTGAATACGCCCGAATCGACCGGGGTCGTTGTGTGCTGATGTCCGCTTCCAAATTACCTCATTTCGCAAGTTATTCTTTCCAAAGATCGTATCCATCACCAGCTTCAGATAATGGCTCGCTGTCGAATCACAGTGGAGGTAGATACTGCCAGTATCTTTCAGGATACGTTTCATCTCCAGTAGACGGGTAGACATCATGATGAGGTAGCTCTGCATCCCCTTCCCATGTACCTCTCGTGTCGCTTGTATCACACTGTGCAGGGGTGGGACCTGATCGGCGAGTTCACCGTGTTCGGCGAGGTCAACGTCGCTTAGTGTCCAGGTGTCTTTGAAGGCGGCACCCGCCGCCTTGCTGCCGATGGGGGCGGCATAGTTGCGGTTAGAATTGAATGGGGGATCGAGGTAGATTAGATCGACGCTATCGCTATTCATCCCCCGCATAATGTGTAGGTTATCCCCGATGAAAAGTGTCTTGTCTTTCCAGTTCATGATTTCGCGCACCTTGACTATACGATGAGGAAGCCTCTGCCATAATTCTTGTAAATTCCTCCGGCATCTTGACCGGCTGCAGATTAAACAATTCATCGCGATGAATGTCAACGCTTTTGGCTAATACAGAAGTAGAAACATATTTGCCCGCATAATTGAAAATATTCAATTTAGTCATAGTGCAGCCCCGCTCCCTGTTTTAGTTTCGCCCGCAACTCCGCGATGGTGCCTGTCCCTTTCATCGAATTGCAAGCCCCACACAACAGCCAAAGGTTATCAAAGTGGTCGGTCCCGCCCTTACTTCTCGGAATCTTGTGATCAATCGTCAAATTCCGAAACGGGAAGAAAATCCCGCAGCCTCCACACAAGCCCTCCTGTAATCCAAACAACGTATGCTTATGCGTCCGTGCTGGTGGTGTATCGCCCATGTCCGTGCGCTTTGGGTAGTCGTCGCGGTGGACAATCTCTGGGAATAAGCCTTGATCTGCTTTAATCCGTTCTACCACCAACTCCGCCGCCTTCGATGAAATGTCAATCCCTACCCATGACCGCTGCAACCGGTCCGCTGCCACCAACGTCGTGGCACATCCACAGAATGGGTCAAACACAACATCGCCGGGGTTGCTACTAGCTTTGATGATGCGCTCTAGCAAGGCGATAGGCTTCTGCGTAGGATAGCCGGTACGTTCTTTAGCACGTGCCCCAAGCTGATTGATGTCAACGATTATATCTTGCAGCGGGCGCCCCGGGCTGGCAGCCAAATATCGCTTGATGCTTGGCATTGCTCCCCTGTCGGGCCAATAAATAAGATCAGCCTCATCAAGGGCATCCAGGCGGTCATGTACACTGTAGATTTGTCTGTAGTTTGGAATGAAATGTTTTTCGATATATTTGGAATATACGCCGGTACGCGGTGCAGACCAATGTCGCCCGATGTCTGTAGGGTCAACGCTACGCCACGGTTGCCCAGATTCCCCTTCACTCGTTCCTGGGCCCGTGAGATCGCTAATTCTATACCGTCCACGAGCATCCTGATGTCGGTAGGATTTTTCAATGTAGTTTTCTTCGTGTGTTTCATATTGCAGATTCCATGTCGCGCCCGGACCCTTGACATAGAAAAGGAGGGTATCGTGAATACGCCCGAATCGACCGGGGTCGTTGTGTGCTGATGTCCGCTTCCAAATTACCTCATTCCGCAAGTTATTCTTTCCAAAGACCGTATCCATCACCAGCTTCAGATAATGGCTCGCTGTCGAATCACAGTGGAGGTAGATACTGCCAGTATCTTTCAGGATACGTTTCATCTCCAGTAGGCGGGTGGACATCATGATGAGGTAGCTCTGCATCCCCTTCCCATGCACCTCTCGTGCCGCTTGTATCACAGTGTGTAGGGGTGGGACCTGATCGGCGAGTTCACCGTGTTCGGCGAGGTCAACGTCGCTTAGTGTCCAGGTGTCTTTGAAGGCGGCACCCGCCGCCTTGCTGCCGATGGGGGCGGCATAGTTGCGGTTAGAATTGAATGGGGGATCGAGGTAGATTAGATCGACGCTATCGCTATTCATCCCCCGCATAATGTGTAGGTTATCCCCGATGAAAAGTGTCTTGTCTTTCCAGTTCATGATTTCGCGCACCTTATGACAGTTCACTAATTCAGTATATCGCAGACGGGACGAAGTGAATCGGAGGGCGGGTTTCAATAGGTAATCCCGGATACTCTTGACTCAGCGGTTTGCTCATTCGCCCATCTGTCGGATAGCTTCTTCATAGATCTCCCTGAGCGGGACACCGTGTTGCTCGGCAAGCCGCTTGCAATCTTCGTATTCGGGAGCCGTTTTAATTAACTGTCCCTCCAAATACCCGCATTTCGCACGAACGGTTCCCCATCGCATTTGGATATCGACAAAATCACGGGTGAGTTTTAATCGGTCAACGGTGTAGCATCTGACGCCAAACGTCGTCGTTTCTACGAGAAGCATTTCGCTCAGTGCATCGCGAAGCATCGGCGTACAAAGGACACTTAGCTTTGTCGCCGGACGCCCTTTTTTCATGAAAATCGGTGTCAGGAAAACGTCAAGGGCTCCCCGCTCGAATAGCTGCTCCATCAGGTAACCCGCAATCTCTGGTGACATATCGTCGAGGTTGGTTTCAATCACGTAGACCTGATCCTGCTCGATAGTTTTTTTTTACCGATACATAGTCGTAAGAGATTCGGTTGCTCCTCAAGGTTGCGTGTCCCCGCACCGTAGCCGATTTGATTAATGGTCATCTCTGGCATTGTACCGAATCCATCAGCGAGTGTCGTGATAATGGCTGCGCCGGTGGGCGTTACCAGCTCTTTTCGGATTTCGGTCTGTCGGATGGGCACTCCGCACAGCAGCTCCATTGTTCCCGGTGCAGGGACAGGCATGAGTCCATGAGCACACCGGACAAAGCCGCCTCCAAGCGATAGCGGAGAGGCGTAGATTTTATTGATTTCTAGAAGGTGTAGTCCAGTGACGGCTCCAACGATATCTACAATCGCATCAATGCCGCTAACTTCGTGCAGGTGCACCTGATCTTTGGAGATATTGTGGACTTTCGCTTCCGCGGCTGCCAATCGATCAAAGATCCGCTTTGTACAATCAATGATTACTTCTTCAAGGTCGCTGTTGTCCAGAATATCGAAAATATCGGAGAGGTGGCGGCTTGGGCCGTGCGTGTGCGAGTGATCATGATGTTCATGGCCGTGGTCATGGGTGTGATGGTGATGTACCACCGGAGGATCGCTGTGCCCATGTGAATTCTCAGCCGGATTATCTGTTTCCACAACTGCCCATGTACCGCTGATGCTGTGTTTCGTGGTTTTCTCGAAACGCAGAGAAAATTCGTCCAGTTTCAACTTTGCCAGCTCTGTGCTCAGCGCGTCTGGATCGACACCCGCATCGACCAAGGCACCGAGCACCATGTCTCCACTGATACCTGAGAAGCAATCGAAATATGCAATCTTCAACCTGTTCTCCTTTTGATTGACAAACTGGAATGGGGCTTTGTACAGGTTTTGTGAACAATTTTGACTCATGCTCAGAAATCGTTCAACAGAAACCGAGTACAAGAAAAAACTCGGTTTCTCTTCATGCTTTGCACTGTCTTTTTACATGAGCCATAGTTTTAACGCACACCGTCCAGCGTGAATGTTGGTGTTAGTATCCCAGCAACTCAATCCCTTCACGATACGTCTGAGCCGATGTTTGCAATGCTTGGATTTCATCGTCAGTCAATTCGACCTCGATAATCTGTTCGACGCCGTTCGCACCCAATTTAATCGGAACGCCGATATATAGGTCGTCGATACCGAACTGTCCGGTCAGATGCGCTGCACAGGGGATAAGCCGTTTTCTGTCACGGATGATTGCATCCGCCATCTGAGCAAGCGAGGCACCTGCTGCGTAGTAACCACTTGTCTTCAGAAGATCGACCACTTCCGCCCCGCCATCTCGTGTGCGCTGGGCCAATGCCTCAATTCGTGCCGCAGATATGAGTTGCGTAATTGGGATTCCGCCGACCGTTGTGTAACGTGGCAGAGGCACCATCGTATCTCCGTGTCCCCCCATCACGAGGGCACTGATATCTTCAACGGACACGCCCAGTTCAAGGGAGATGAAGTAACGGAAACGTGCTGAATCGAGTACACCTGCCTGTCCAACCACGCGGTTGGACGGGAATCCCGAAACCTTCCACGCATGGTAGGTCATGATGTCCAACGGGTTGGTCAACATCACAATAATGCAATCCGGCGAATGCTTTACGACGCTTTCCGTGACGCTGCCAACGATGTTCGCGTTTGTTTGCAATAGATCTTCGCGGGTCATTCCCGGCTTACGGGGTGATCCGGAGGTGATAATCACAACGTCGGAGCCCGCTGTCTCTTCATAACCTATTGAGCCTGTGACACTTGCATCAAACATTTCAACGGGCGATGCCTGTGCCATATCCAAACTTTTTCCTTGCGGGACACCATCAATGATATCCACCATCACGACATCACCAAGCTGCTTTTGTGCAATGAATAACGCGGCAGTCGCGCCGACATTTCCAGCACCAATCACACTAATTTTTTTTCGAGCCATTCATTTCTCCTATGATAGATTATATACTTTGACAATAAGTTGCTACTGATTGCTCTGTGTTTCGATAAAAATACGCTCATGTTAAGAAATCTTGCAACAGAAGCCGAGTCTTTTCGGAAAAACTCGGTTTCTCTTCATGCTTTGCACTGTCTTTCTTTATAAGTCCCGTAGGTCAGGTGTCCTATCCCGACTTCATCGATGAACCGATGAACAAATAGTTTTCACATTTCACGCATCACGTTTCACACTTTGTGCGTTCATATATTCTTTCCACCGCGCCTCAACGTTAGCATCCTCAACTGTCTCCATGATGTAATCACCGAATGCCTCGCTAGTGGCACCGGTGCTGCGTCCGGTCATAACGACCTTACGCTCGTACTGTCCACAGATGTCGAGGGCTTTGTGTAGCTTTTGACCAAGTTCATCGAATCCGATGTGTTCGAGCATCATGGCACCTGCGCGGATGAGAGAGCTTGGGTCAGCATACTGCGCCCTTCCTTCCTGCACCATTCGTGGGGCACTCCCGTGAATCGCCTCGAACATGGCATACTGTTTGCCGATATTCGCGCTACCGGCGGTCCCAACGCCACCCTGAATCTGTGCTGCCTCGTCAGTCAAGATATCACCATAAAGGTTAGGAAGCACAAGCACCTGAAAATCCTGTTGACGCGCTGGATTTATCAGTGCCGCTGTCATAATGTCGATGTACCAACTATCCCATTCAATATCCGGATACCGTTGTGCAATCTGGCGGGCAAAATCGAGAAATTTGCCGTCGGTCGTTTTAACGATGTTTGCTTTCGTGACAACAGTTACCTTAGTTCTGCCGGTACGTTTCGCGTGAGCGAAGGCTGCCTCGATAATCCGCTCAGACCCTTGGCTGGTGATGACGCGAAAATCTATCCCCAAGTCATCGGTGACGTTGATACCTTGGCTGCCAACCGCGTACATATCTTCAGTGTTTTCGCGGAAGAATGTCCAGTCAATGTTTTCAGCAGGGACGCGTACCGGGCGGACATTGGCAAACAGGTCAAGGGACTTACGCATAGAGACGTTCGCGCTCTCTAGATTGGGCCATCCATCCCCCTGTTCAGGGGTGTGCGTCGGTCCTTTTAGCGTTACGTGGCACGCCTTGATCTCCTCAAGTACATCGTCCGGTATTGACTGCATCTGTGCAGCACGATTTTCAATGGTGAGCCCTTCTATTATCCGAAACTCAACCTTCCCACTGCTGACCGGGTCACGTAGGAGATATTCGAGCACACGCTGGGTTTCGGCACTAATCGTGGGACCAATGCCGTCACCACCGAGCATACCAACAATGATAGGCGAAATAGAACTATAATCTGTCCAATTTGGTTCTTGTTTGAGTTTCTCGACTCTCTCAAGTTGTTGCTGTAAGACGTTTCCGAAATGTTCTTTTGCGGCCTCGATTGCTTCTGAGTTGACCACATTGGGCTCCTTTCTAAAAAACAACGGTTCAGGTCGTGCAGTGAAACTAGCTACCAAGGGGCTCCGCTGCGAAGATCGGATGAGCCTGATTACTAGTGAACTCTTGGGATCAGGTTTCAGGAAATCCAACGCAAACGCCAGTTCCCACATATCGTCCTTCAATGCGGGGAAAAAGCGTTTTCCTGAACCAGTCGATTATGAGTTGAAACAACCAGATCCGGGATGGTTGGGTCGCTGCCATCTGTGGGAATAATCTGAGGGTCAGGAGGAATGACTGGGCGAATAATGTGACGGTCTTGTAATTGTTCTCGCGCATCCATCATCCAACCAAATCCTCTAAAGATATAGGTAAGCAGCGTTCGATCTAATTCATCGATACCCAGCACTTCTTGAACTGCCCAACCACCGAAATCCGTGTTTGGCGTCAACCGAAGTGGTGGATCTTTTTCTCGATCCGGCTTGATTACGCCTTCGACAAACGCAATCTGATAGATGCGTTGGATCATGCCGAGCCGCTGCTGTTGCTTATTGTCAAGCGTAAGATCCCCACTATCTATTGCCTGCAAAACAGGTTCAATGTAAATTGCGGGTCTCGGATCTTGCTGAATTTCATCGACTCTACCGGCGGCAGCGATTTCCGGGTGACCAAACGTCGGTATCCCCCCTCCTAGCACTTCGTTCTGGATGGCTTCTTCGCGCCTTTCTGGGGGGAGTTGCTCGAGTGCATTAATAAAGTGCGTCATGTCGTGAATTGCACCAAAATGGCGATCGCCATCAAGGTTCATGTGGGCGGCAATCAAAAAGTCAGAGACAGAGGGAGTATGTAGCGTTGCCATATATCGGGCAACCATATTGGATCCGGCCGATCCGTGGTGGGTTTGTATGATTCCCATTCGCTCCAAGGCTTTATTCTCAACTTCATTTGCACGGTGGCCGAGGAGAAGACTGTAGCAGGTCTGAAATGCCGTTCTGCCCGCGCTTTCCTCTTCAGTGATGAGTGTCTCCGTTTGGTGGGCAAGTTGCTTGGGGGTTAAATTTGCGTTCTTTTGCAGTAGACCGCGCATGTAAGCTGACGTTGCGCCTACTGCTACATTCTCCATGTGTGTTCCAATCATTTGAAGTAGAAGGCGACCCTCGCGCCTTTCGTCGTTCAACCCACGTTCTGGGCTGCGGTTTTTCGCCCGATTTGCTTTTCGCAGTGTCGAAAAGTGCTGAATTGCAATCTCGGGTCCCAGCTCTGGAAATGTTTGAACAAAGTTGGCAACCTGCTCGATTAATGTCTTGCGCCCCGAAGTATCTTCCCTGATAACCCTTCTGACTCGATAAAACTTGCGATTAATTAGTTCCCTAAGTACTGCCTCTTCATCAAAACCACTCTGAACCTTTTCGGGCCTTCTGCCGAACAAACCGACAAAGATTACATACGCGGGCGCGAGTCCACTGACAATGATTTCATTCTCTTGAATCACACCGCGGATGCCAAAACTACGGATGTCCAATGTTATATCTGCGCCATTGCAATCCACTTTTGCGTGATGTAGGACCGGATTTGCAAAGACGCTCGTTGACTGGGGCATGGTGCTAAACGCTTTGAGAGCATTTGCGATGTCCTGTGCATCCAAATGTCCCGCGCTTTGCAATGCCTCCGTCACCGGGGTGTAAGCTGAAGTTTCAGGGAGCTCTGAAAACATCTTTCGCATGGCTGCTATCTTCTGTGCCATTAAAATCTCCTTCGTCGAGGGCTGATTAGAACTGGGAGTGTAGGGGGCTGGGGTAGGAATGACTCTTTGCTCGAATTGCTCGCTTGAATAATATACGGTGTTACGGTTCTATTTTTATAGGTCTGCGGATCGTTCATTTCCATTGTGCAGGAAAGATTCCCTCAATGGTTAATTAGGTTCTGTCGGCATTTGACAAATTGAACCCCATCTTCATGCCAAGAGTATTTTGGGCAGGCACAGGACCGGCCCTACATTGGGCCGATTCTTGTAGGGGTAATCCTTGGGGTTTCCCTACTGTCGGTCGATTTTCCAAAATCAACAATACCCAGAACATTGCGCGATAGTCCGGGTGTTTTGTCGAGATATCAATCTCGACAGACTTACAGCATTTGTGGAATTGGCACCAGCAAAATGTCAACACGCCCTAGTTATGTGAAGTGCGATAAAAGTCAACCTCCTATATCTGTAGGTTGGAAATCCCCGATAAATCGGAATTTTCAACCTGCCCGACCTTCAAAGCCCTAGTTGCTTTGAATCCCAATCTTATCGGAGAGCAAGGCTATAGATAGTGGTGCCGGTTTCCCAACCCGATTTCATCGAGGGCAGGCTCTGCGGGACAGTTACAGCTTGAAACCCTCGGTTTCATTAAGGACAAGCTCTGCGCCACGATTGGATTGTGATTGGTCAGATGGCAACTTGGATTAGTATAATAGTAGCTCCCTGTGTTCAAGGGGTTACGGCCACTATTGCATGGAACGGAAAAACGCACCCATTTTCCACGCGAAAACAGGGTATGGTTTCTAGTGTAACTCAAGTTGCTAGGTTCTGAGGTTACGGTATACGAAGTATACCTACTACTAGCAACTTAGATTATTGTAGCAAAGGCATCCCTATAAAGTCAAGACAAAACAAGGGAACTGTGCCTCAGTAGCTCTCGATGTAAACGGTTCTAGGATTTATTAAAAGGTAGGAGTTAGGGACTTGAGTTTATCGTAACCCCCTTCCCTCCGCTAAATACCCGGTGGGGTGTCCCCCCTAAGACCTCCTCTCCCTGCTTGCAGGGGGAGGGCACGCGGAGCGTACCCCCTACTTTGGGATGAACTGTAGCTTCCCGATGGATCGGGCGTTGCGAGACATCTTCACCGAATTTGTAAGGGGGGCGCAGAGCCTGCCCTCGATGAAATCGAGGTTGCCTAAACTGCGAAATGCACCTACATAAGCCTGCTGTCGGTCGATTTTCCCAAATCGAGACTGTGGATATTTCGGTGTTGAGACATGAATCTTGACCGACAAGGCTTCGAGGGGTCAACTGCGTAAGTCCTAAAAAGAAGAGTGCTGCTGCCAACAATACACTGCTGTGCCAAAAATTAATCGGGGAGATAACGGTGCTAAATCATCAGCACAAGTGCTGGCAAAAAGGAGCAAAAGGCGGTATACTTTATCATCTCTCTTTATTGGACAGGTGTGCAAATGGTTAAGAGTTATTTATTCATTGACGAATTGGCGTCCATCTCGGATCGATTACGGGCTATTTTCAATAAATGTGCGAATGATGCAGCAGCCCAAATCTCTTTCACGGATATCCAACAATTTCAAAGACAACTCTGCACATGGAAGGGCGATTTTATAAAACCACCCATGTCATTGGTATCCACTTGTCACTTGGAGATATTAGGCGATTTCTACCGACGTAAGTTAGATTTCTCCGTCTTTCAAGGGTTTGATATAGCCGATCAGGAACTGATTCGGAACGAAATTGCCGCTTACGCTGCCCGCGAGGTGCTCGATGCCTTCATTGGTTACCGGTTACGAAATTGGGCAGCAATCGGTCTACAGCCTTCCAGGTGGGGACTTTACCAGAATCTAGTTCAAGATTACTACGAACAGACGATTTCTCAAGAGAGACGCGATCGAATCGAAAATGTTGAAGGTGTCCTCGCTCAAACGACGAACTTAACCCCAATGGCGATTCATGCTAGATGTGTCGGAGAACTGTTCTTTGAGGTGGATGAGATTCGATTGATGCCCAACGTCCGACTGGATAAGTATTTGGAAGGGGTTTGTCGACAGGTTACTGGGCGGAGAGATCCGGACGGAACGAGAAACCAAATATTAAATATGCCTGATGCACTGCGGGATAGCTTTCGGTTCTTTGGTGTGAATTATTCGGTGGACTTGAATACCTTGAGGGAGCGGTATCGTCAACTTGCGTTGAATTATCATCCAGACAAGGGAGGGAGCCTTGAGCTGATGCAGCGGCTTAACACTGCATATCGGCGGATTTCGGATTATTTGCGTCAGACGAAAACGGATCGGATCGCATGAATATTAGGCAAAAGCGCCCCGTTCGCTCAGATTTCTCCGCCGACAGGTGCAAGCCTGCAACCGAACTGCCTTCTCGGTTGACTAGCCAACACGCTTTGACACCGGTCCGTTGGTAATCTGCCAATTTTCCTGTCAGCACATTTTTTTTATTAGAGGGTGAAAGCACTTCGACAATCAAATCCGGGGTAATCTCAAGGAGTTGTAGCCCTTCAAGATCATCAAGGTTGGTGCCGGGCAATTTGTCTTTGTGGATAAACAACACATCAGGTTGGCACGTCCGTAAGGTGCCACGAACGAAAGGAAAAGCAATCAGCGTTGAACTGTCGGCTCCACTGTAGCTCGTTTACCCCGATAGGTCAATTCGTGTTCGTCCGATTTGATTAAGGAATCTCACGGCAAATCCGTCGTTCCCATTAAGTATCGATCCGCTTCGCGGGCGGCACCACGTCCCTCTTTGAATGCCCAGACAACGAGACTTTGCCCTCGTCGCATGTCGCCGGCAGCAAATACGCCGGGGATACTGGTCGCATATTTATCCTCTTCCGCTTTGACGTTGGAGCGTTCATCGCGCTCGACGCCTAGTTCTTCCAGAATGATATCTTCGGGACCGAGGAACCCCATTGCCAAAAGCACTAAATCGGCGGGCCAAACTTTCTCGGTGCCTTCGATTGGCTTAGGGAAAGGACGTCCACCGTCTCCTGGTACCCACTCGACCTCGGCGGTATGCAGCTCTTTTACGTGCCCCTTTTCGTCGCCGACAAATTTCATAGTGTTGATAAGATAGATACGCGGATCCGCCCCAAATTTGGCGGCGGCTTCTTCCTGTCCGTAGTCGAGTTGGTAAACCCGTGGATACTCGGGCCAAGGATTATTGGGCGCGCGTTCATCGGGTGGACGTTCTAGAATCTCAAACTGGGTGAGGCTTTTGCATCCGTGGCGCATGGAGGTCCCCACACAGTCGGTGCCCGTATCTCCGCCACCGATAACGATGACGTGCTTGTCTTTGGCAGGGATATAATTTCCATCTTCGTGATTAGAATCGAGGAGACTTTTGGTATTCGCGTGAAGGAACGGCACAGCAAAATGGATGCCTTTGAGGTTTCGACCTTCGATCGGGAGGTCTCGCGGCTTGGTAGCACCGCCACAGAGAACGACCGCATCGAACTTGTCAACTAATCCTTTTGCCGAGATATCCTTACCGACTTCGGTATTGGTAATAAAATTGACCCCCTCCGCTTCCATTAAATCGATGCGACGTTGGACAACTCTTTTTTTGTCCAATTTCATGTTGGGGATGCCGTACATCAATAATCCACCGATACGGTCAGCACGTTCGTAAACTGTGACGAGATGCCCTGCCCTATTAAGTTGTGCAGCGCACGACAGACCTGCCGGACCAGACCCTACGACAGCAACACGTTTACCCGTACGTTTGGCGGGCGGCTCAGGAGCAACCCAACCTTCCTCCCAACCCTTATCGATGATTGAGACCTCAATATTTTTAATTGTTACCGGCGGCTCAATCAGGCCTAAGACGCAAGCCCCTTCACAAGGTGCAGGACACACCCGACCTGTGAATTCAGGAAAGTTATTCGTTTTATGCAGCCGTTCCAACGCCTCTTTCCATAAACCGCGATAGACGAGGTCATTCCATTCCGGTATCAGATTGTTGATTGGACAGCCCGATGCCGCAGGGCTATTCTCCGGTAATCGCATCCCTGTATGACAGAACGGGATGCCGCAATCCATACAGCGTGCCCCTTGTGTCTGAAGTTTTGTTACCGTAAAATGTTCGTGAAATTCGTTCCAGTCTTTGATACGCTCTAATGGTGAACGATCGGGCGGAAGTTCTCTATCATATTCCATAAATCCCGTTGGTTTTGCCATGCTATCTCCTTGAATCCTATCTTTCCAAGCTGCTCCTCAGCTACCCGGATCGTTTCCTAATCAATCCCAAATGATCGGTCCATGATACGGGCACGGTATTCCATGAATTCCTCTTTTTCTTCGGAAGCAGTTCGTTAATCGGCTTTCCTTTGAAGTGCAACGTCGCGTTTTCCCAGAAGTCTGCATCTAGCTAGGGAATGTCTTTAGTATCAATTTATCGGTCAGGAATTGATGGAATTTCGCGTAGCCGTGCTTGTGAGAAGGTCATAATATGCCCTTATGTTTTTATCAACTCAAGCTGCCTCTTCAGCAGCGACACCGCGCCGAAAGGCCTCTAACCAAGCGTTATCTCCCTCGAATCCTTCCGTTTCTGCTTCCTGAAATGCGTCAAGAATCCTTTTGTAGTCTTGCGGCATGACCTTGACGAATTGGGGAAGCCTGTTATCCCAGTCCCCCAAAATTTCCAACGCAAGTTCGCTCCCGGTATACTCAGCATGCCTCTGAATCATCCCTTTAACCTCCGAGACCTCTACCGGATCCTCCAAGCGTACAAGGTCGCACTGTTCCTGATTACAGCGAATATGAAAATCACCATCACGGTCAAGTACGTACGCAATCCCACCCGACATTCCACCGGCGAAGTTACGCCCCGTTTTGCCGAGAACAACGACTCTGCCGCCCGTCATATACTCACAGCCGTGGTCCCCCACAGCTTCGACGACGGCGCGAACGCCACTGTTCCGAACACAAAAACGCTCACCAGCCATACCACGGATATAGGCTTCGCCGTTGGTGGCCCCGTAGAAGGCAACGTTGCCGATAATGATGTTTTCTTGGGGTTTGAATATGGATTTTTTGGGAGGATAAACAATCAACTTGCTGCCGCAAAGTCCTTTGCCGAAATAGTCATTCGCGTCACCCTCCAGACGAAACGTAACGCCAGGGGGTGTGAACGCGCCAAAAGATTGACCTGCAGATCCTTCAAAATGAATATCAATGGTATCTTCGGGTAGCCCCTCGGGCCCGTAACGTCGGGTAAGTTCACTGCCTAAAATCGTGCCGACAACTCGATTGGTATTCTTAATTGGGAAGGATCCTGTAACTTTTGTTCCATCCCGTAAAGTAGGTTCACAGAAGTCTAGAAGGACTTCTTTATCTAGTGCCTTATCCAAACCGTGGTCTTGGTCAATTTGGCAGTAGCGACCAATTTCAGGTCCAACTTGAGGTTGATAGAGAATCGGCGAAAGATCGATTCCTTTCGCTTTCCAGTGGCCAACCGCCTTTGCCGGCTCAAGCAAATCGGTGCGACCGATTAGTTCGTTGACCGTGCGAACCCCCAACTGCGCCATGATTTCACGCATGTCCTGCGCGATAAAACGCATGAAATTCACTACGTGGGAAGGATCTCCCATGAATTTCTTGCGTAGCTCCGGGTTTTGCGTCGCTACCCCCACCGGACAGGTATCTAGATGGCATACACGCATCATAATACAGCCCAGCGTCACCAATGCTGTGGTCGCAAAACCAAACTCTTCGGCACCCAATAGCGCAGCGACAATAACATCTCGACCGGTTTTAAGTTGCCCATCCGTTTCCACGATAATACGAGAACGCAGATTATTCAACACAAGGGTCTGATGGGTTTCCGCCACGCCCAGTTCCCAAGGCAAACCAGCGTGTTTAATGCTGGTTTGTGGGGAAGCTCCGGTGCCGCCATCAAGTCCACTGATGAGCACGACATCCGCGTGTCCTTTTGCCACACCAGCGGCGATAGTGCCAACACCGACTTCGGATACCAGCTTGACGTTAATCCGCGCCTGGTGATTCGAGTTTTTCAAATCGTGGATAAGTTGGGCAAGGTCTTCAATCGAATAGATATCGTGGTGTGGCGGCGGCGAAATGAGCTCGACCCCCGGCGTCGAGTGCCGCACTGTGGCGATCCACGGGTAGACTTTTCTACCGGGCAACTCGCCGCCCTCACCGGGCTTGGCACCTTGCGCCATTTTAATCTGAAGTTCCTGTGCATTTACTAGGTAGTTGCTGGTGACGCCAAATCTACCGGAGGCGACCTGTTTAATCGCGCTGTTTTTAGAGTCGCCGTTAGGTTCGAGAAAATACCGCGCTGGATCCTCCCCCCCTTCACCGGTGTTGCTTTTTCCACCAATACGATTCATCGCAATCGCTAACGCCTCGTGTGCTTCTTTACTGATGGAGCCGTAAGACATCGCACCGCTCTTGAAACGCTTGCAGATTTCTTCAATCGGTTCTACCTCGTCAATTGGAATCGGTTCATTGAGGAACTTCAATTCCAAGAGTCCACGTAGCGTTGCCATATTCTGAGAGTAATTATTAATCAACCTCGCGTAGTCTTTATAGACCTCGTAGTTATTGGTACGGGCGGCCAATTGCAGCTTATGAATCGTGGCTGGATTAAACAGATGATATTCGCCATCCTGTCGCCACTGGAAATGCCCCCCAACGTCCAAGGTGAGATGGTCAACCGGAATTTCTGGGAAGGCTGTACGATGACGCATCAGGGCTTCGCGGGCGATAACATCAAGCCCAATCCCTTCTACACGAGTATCCGTCCAAGTAAAGTAACGGTCAACAACCTCTTGCTTGATGCCAATCGCTTCAAAGATTTGCGCCCCTCGATACGACTTGATGGTTGAAATCCCCATCTTCGCCATGACCTTGACGACGCCTTTGGTGGCTGATTTGATGTATCCCTTGACCGCATCTTTATATTTGATATCCGTCAGTTGTCCTTCGGCAATCATGTCCGCTAAGCTCTCAAACGCCATGTAAGGATTAACCGCTTGGACGCCATATCCAATCAGTAGGCAGAAGTGATGTACTTCGCGGGGTTCACCCGATTCAAGCGCGATACCAACTTTCGTGCGTGTGCCACACCGAATCAGATGGTGATGAAGCCCCGAAACAGCCAGCAGCGCGGGGATAGGTGCGGCCTTTTCGTCAACGCCGCGGTCAGACAAGATAATAATAGTATAGCCCTCTTCAATCGCGCGATCGGCGGCTTCAAAGAGTCTATCCATCGCTGTTTCAAGCCCCCTCTCTCCATCAGCGACGTTAAATAGGATTGGAAGGGTCGTAGATTTGAACCCCGGTTGATCTACCTGACGCAGCTGCTCTAACTCCTCATCTGAAATCACTGGAGTGTCAAGGCGAATCTGACGACAACTTTCCGGTTCCGGCACAAGTAGGTTACGCTCAGTACCTATTGTTGTTTCAGACGAAGTGATAATCTCTTCCTTGAGTGGATCCAGTGGGGGATTGGTCACTTGCGCGAATAGCTGTTTAAAATAGTTGTAAAGTAGCTGCGGACGGTTAGAAAGTACCGCCAAGGCGGCATCATTCCCCATCGAGCCAACGGGGTCACGACCGATTTTCGACATAGGTCCAAGGAAGATGCGCTGATCTTCAAATGTATACCCGAATGCCTGTTGACGTTGTAAAATCTTATCGTGATTTGTTTCAGGCTCCTTCGGTTCAATCGCCGGCAGATCTTTCAATGAAATGAGGTGTTCAGCCAGCCACTGACTATACGGATGCTCAGTGGCAATTTCATCCTTCGCTTCATCATCGCTGATGATACATCCTTCATTCGTATCAATCAGAAGCATCCTACCCGGTTGTAAACGTCCCTTGTAGACAACCCGCTCAGGCGGTATGTCCAGCACCCCGGTTTCCGAAGCGAGTACGAGCATGTCATCAGTTGTAATGTAATAGCGGGACGGACGGAAACCGTTCCGGTCTAGAGACGCCCCAACAACCGTGCCATCGGTAAAAGCAATGGAAGCAGGACCATCCCACGGCTCCATTAAACAGCTATGATATTCATAAAATGCGCGTCTCTCAGGGCTCATGCTCTCGTGATTTTCCCACGGTTCAGGGATCATCATCATCACGGAGTGGGGCAGCGACCTGCCAGAAAGTGCAAGAAATTCCAGACAGTTATCAAAAACAGCGGTATCGCTGCCATCCTCGTCAAGGATGGGGAATAGTTTCGGGAGGTCATCACTGAACAACTCAGATGCTAACATCGCCTGCCGCGTTTTCATCCAGTTCTGGTTCCCGCGCACGGTGTTGATTTCGCCGTTATGGATCATGTATCGGTACGGGTGTGACCGCGCCCAGCTGGGGAAGGTGTTCGTCGAAAATCGGGAATGAAGTAGGGCAATTGACGCCTCCATCCGAGTATCTTTCAGATCTGGATAGAATTCGGGGACCTGCATCGGGGTGAGCATCCCCTTATACACGATAGTTCTGCTAGATAGACTCGGAATGTAGAAATCTTCATCTATCCCACCATATCGGATGATATTGGATACACGCTTCCGAATCACATACAACTTGCGCTCAAAGGCGAGATCATCTTCGATATTAGGGTTTCTACCGATAAAGATCTGCCATACGGCAGGCTCAGAAGAGCGGGCAATCGGTCCCAGAGAGAAATTATCAGTGGGGACTTCCCGCCAACCCAAAACCGTTTGTTCCTCTTCGATAACAATTGCTTCCAGTTTCTGCTGACAGGTTTGAAGCAGATCACCGTCGTCGGTATCGTTAAAAAACACCATGCCAACGCCGTACTGTTTTGGATCGGGCAGATCAATTCCCACACCCTCGCAGGCGTGTTGAAGGAAGTTGTGTGGGACCTGCATCAGAACGCCCGCTCCGTCGCCGGTGTTTTCTTCGGCACCGCGGGCCCCCCGATGGTCAAGACAAACCAACGCATCCAGTGCCTGACGCACGAGCGCATTCGATTTTTCACCTTTGATGTTGACGATAAAACCGATACCACAGGCATCATGTTCGTAGGCGGGGTTATAAAGCCCTTGCTTTTTTGGGGTACCTATCTTTCCTTTCATGTTAGCCTTTCCTATTCTACTGCGTTCCGAAAACCCATATCTATTTGTTACTCTCGCTGCGGTTTTTGTTTACTTTATCTCTGATTTTCTTCTACTCTGATAGTGCCCTGACCATATTTCCTAGAATCAATGACAAACACTGCGTCAAAATGGATCGGCAGACACAGATGAATATCCTAATAGTCATAGTCCGAAACCTAATGATTACTTGCTGAAACAGTTCGATAAGATGAAGGTTCAGGAAGGGAAATCATTTAGTGGGGGATCTGTTACGTTCACTCCGAGAACACTACATTCAATGAGAAATTGTGACGAATAGACTTGTTATAATACATTACATAAGTGTCCATGTCAAGAAAATTTCCTTGACATCCGTCCAACGTCCAAACAATTTTGGTTGACAATCCCACATCAAATTTGCATAATAAAAATCCTAAAATATGAGATGGAGGAAGAAAGCAATGATCAACCTGAGTGTGAACGTTAATAAGGTAGCGACACTAAGAAACTCTAGAGACGAAGATGTCCCAAATGTCATCCAAGCGGTGCAAACCTGCATCAATACGGGCGCACAGGGGATTACGGTGCACCCGCGAGAAGACCAACGACACATCAAACCCCACGATGTTTACGAAATCGCCGAGATGGTGACCGTTGAATATAACATTGAGGGCGATCCCCGACCGGACCTATTGGATATGGTGATAGAGGTACGTCCCGATCAGTGCACACTCGTTCCTGTCACGCCGGGCGAGGTGACAAGTGACCACGGCTGGAATCTAACGGTAGAAGGAGAGCGACTCAAACCGGTCATTCAACGGCTCAAGGATGCCGGCATTCGTGTCAGCCTGTTCAGCGGCACAGACCTGCATCAAGTCGAATTAGCGAGGGAAGTAGGGGCGGATCGGGTTGAATTCTATACTGCCCCTTATGCGTGGGCGAAAACCGATCAGGGGATTATACACGAATTTGGCTTACTCGTCAAAGCCGCTGAAAAAGCGGTTAGCTTGGGGCTTGGTGTTAATGCAGGGCATGATCTCAATCTGGAAAATCTGCCGCGCATGAGGCATCTCCCCGGTCTACTTGAGGTTTCGATCGGCCATCACCTGATGGCACACGCCCTTTATGTTGGACTTGAACAATCGGTGAAGGATTACCGGGCTGCATTGGGGCAGAATATGACATGACCATTTTTTCTCATCAAATGGTAAATACTGATGAGGGGTAAAGGGTTGGATAGAAATATCCAAGTGGCAGTAGAAATTAAGAAACAGTCCGCCCATAGATACTGGGAATCCAGATTCAGACAGAAAAAAGAAAATGAGCAAGCCCCTAAAGATATTCATTACCTATGCAGATAAAACTAAGGCAGCAAAGAACAAATTGATAGAATCCCTTGCTGTAATGAAACGCAAGGGCCTAATAAGCGTCTGGCATGACATCGCAATGATCGGGGACGACAAGTGGCGTGAAGATATTTTCAAACACCTTGCCGATTCGGATATGCTCCTCTATCTCGTTTCCGCTGCGAGTCTTGCGTCTGAAAACTGTAATAGGGAATTGGCCGAAGCATTAAGCGCGAAGATAAGAGTTATCCCCATCATCCTTGAGCGTTGTGATTGGCAGAGTCATCAACTCAGCGACCTCCAAGCTCTGCCTGCGGAAGGTAAACCCATTAACGAATGGTTTCCTGATAGCGTAGGTTGGCAAAATGTGGCCGAAGGCATTCAAAAAGCAATTGACAAAATACAATCTCAAGTGGAGGTGTCGTCCGGAACCTCAAAAAAAGAACTACGCGCTGAATTGGCATTCCAGCAAGGTAACGTTTTAGTGATGCTTGCGCAAATAGGTAGGGCAATAGAAGCTTACTCACATGCGATTGAACTCAACCCGAATAATACCTATATCTATAACAATCGGGGAATTGCTTACAAGAGCAAAGGGGACTTTGACTGTGCTATCGCGGACTTTAACACGGCGATAAGACTCAGACCTGACTATGTGGGAGCCTATGACAGTCGCGGGGCTGCTTACCACGATAAAGGCGATTATGATCGTGCCATCGTGGACTATACCAAAGCGATAGACCTCAAGCCCGATTTTGCTGAGGCCTATTTCAATCGGGGTGTGGCTTATCACAAAAAAGGGGAACTTGAGCAGGTTATTGAAGACCATACCCAAGCGATAAAATTCAGACCCGATTTTGCTGAGGCCTATTTCAATCGGGGAATTGTTTACTACGATAAAGGCGATTATGATCGTGCCATCGTGGACTATACCAAAGCGATAGACCTCAAGCCCACTGATGCCAGAGTCTATATCAATCGCGGCGTAGCTTACCACGATAAAGGTGATTATGATCGTGCCATCGTGGACTATACCAAAGCGATAGACCTCAAGCCCACTGATGCCAGAGTCTATACCAATCGTGGCGTGGCTTATCATAAAAAAGGGGAGATTATTTATGCTATCCAAGACTATAGCACGGCGATAGGGCTGAATCCAGAGCTTGTTGAAGCATATACTCATCGTGGTGATGTCTACCTCAGTAAAATTGATATTCACCGTGCCATTGAAGACTATAACGCGGCGATAAAACTGAATCCGGATGCAGGACTCGCCTATGGTAATTGTGGTGTGGCGCAGTTACATTTGCAACATTGGGGAAATGCCAAAGTAAACTTGACCGTTGCCAAAATCCTGCGCGTGAATATCATTGCGCTGTTTCACAGCATTTACAAAAGTGTCGCAGATTTTGAGCAGAAAACAGGGATTCAGTTGCCGGAAGACATTGCCACCATGTTAAACCCCAAAGCAGAGCATATTGAACTTAAAAAAGAGACCCGTCTCGCATTAGCGTTGAAAGGTTACGAAGCCGGCGAACTCAGCACCGGACTTGCTGCCCGACTGGCGGGTATGCCATACTCCAAGTTTCTGCTTCTGATGGGGCAGCACGGGCTCTCCCCTGTTGGAGAAACGGCAGAAGAACTTGTATCGGATTTTGCCAATGCCCACAAAGCCAGTTATCATCAATAATAGCCCTCTCGTTTTTCTATCGATACTCAACCTCCTTCCCCTGTTGCGGGAACTCTATACAGATGTGTGGATACCAGAAGAGGTCCGAGAGGAGTTTCTCAGAACCGAGACGAGGGCTCGCCGCTCCTCACTCGACAATGCGCCGTGGATTAGAACTATGTCTTTGACTGATCCACAAAGCGCATCAGCTTATGGTAGACTCGATCGTGGCGAAGCCTCAGTTTTAGCCCTTGCAAAAGAACGCAATGCACGTCTCGTTATTGTTGATGACAAGCAGGCGCGAGAGGAAGCCCAACGGATTAGATTGCCGGTCAAGGGCACAGTTGGGGTTTTGCTGGAGGCAAAGAAAAAAGGATTGATTGATGCCATCAAACCACTTTTAGAAGTGCTGCATGATAACGGTATGTATCTGGATCAATCGTTCATTGATAACGTGCTACAATTTGCAGAAGAAATGCCTTGATGCTATCATCAACACTTTACATACTCAAATCGATCTGTGACAATCCAGATGAAGATCAGAAATGATACGCCAGAAATCCTATAAATCCTAAAATCTTGTAAATCCTGATTCAGACAAATTACTAGTGATAAAGAACGCAATGCACGTCTCGTTATTGTTGATGACAAGCAGGCGCGAGAGGAAGCCCAACGGATTAGATTGCCGGTCAAGGGCACAGTTGGGGTTTTGCTGGAGGCAAAGAAAAAAGGATTGATTGATGCCATCAAACCACTTTTAGAAGTGCTGCATGATAACGGTATGTATCTGGATCAATCGTTCATTGATAACGTGCTACAGTTTGCAGAAGAAATGCCTTGATGCTATCATCAACACTTTACATATTCAAATCGATTTGTGACAATCCAGATGAAGATCAGAAATGATACGCCAGAAATCCTATAAATCCTAAAATCTTGTAAATCCTGATTCAGACAAATTACTAGTGATAAGGGAGCCTGTCAATGAGAATTTTAGTTGTCGGGAGCGGCGGTAGAGAGCACACGTTTGTATGGAAGATTGTACAAAGTCCGCTTGTTGAAAAGGTGTACTGTGTACCGGGGAATCCGGGTATTGCCCAAATCGCCGAGTGTCGGTCAATTTCCTTAGAAGATAACTTCTCAGTACTCGCGGACTTTGTGGCTGAGGAAAAGATTGACCTGACCGTCGTTGGTCCCGAAGATCCACTGGCAAAAGGCATTGTTGATGTGTTTCAGGCGCGAGGGCTCCGAGCGTTTGGACCGGATCGGAAAGCGGCAATTCTTGAAGCGAGCAAAGGTTTCGCAAAACGATTGATGTCAGAAAATGGTATTCCCACTGCTGCACATCGCACATTTGAGGACGTGAACGCAGCAATCGTTTATCTTCAAGAAATAAATGCGCCGGTCTTTGTCAAAGCAGATGGGCTGGCTGCGGGGAAAGGCGTAATTCCGGGCCTAACGCTTGATACAGCGGTTCAAGCGGTTCAGGAAATCATGGTCGATCGGAATTTCGGAAGTGCCGGAGACAAAGTGGTAATCGAGGAAGCATTATTCGGCGAAGAAGCCTCTTTTACGGTCTTAACGGATGGCGTGTCCTGTCTATCTTTTGTGAGTTCTCAAGACCATAAAATGTCCCTGGATGGCGATCGGGGCAAAAACACCGGGGGTATGGGCGCGTATTCACCGGCACCAGTCATGACCCCTGAACTCAACGAACAGGTTATGAATACGATTGTGCAACCGGCTATCAGTGCAATGGCTTCGGAGGGCCGTACCTTCAAGGGCATTTTGTATGTTGGGTTGATGATTACTGAAGTCGGTCCAAAAGTGATAGAGTTTAACTGCCGCCTTGGCGACCCCGAAGCACAGGTGTTGCTAACCCGCATGGAAAGCGACCTTGTGCCGATGCTGGACGCTTGCATTGACGGGACATTGGATAAGGTTGAATGCAAATGGAAACCTGAAGCGGCAACGTGTGTGGTAATGGCATCAGGCGGGTATCCGGACGCCTACGAGACAGGCAAAGTGATTACCGGGCTAGACCGAGCCAACGCGCTGGAGGGAGTCATGGTCTTTCATGCAGGGACCCAAGGGCAAAACGGAGACCTCACTACCGGAGGTGGCAGGGTACTCGGTGTCACCGCACTTGGCTGTGACATCAGATCTGCGGTTAAACAAGCGTATCGCGGCGTGGAGGAAATCCACTTTGATCATGCCCACTTTCGGACTGACATAGGACACCGGGCATTAGACCGGGCTTCGTAAATGGACGAGCGAGAGATGAGTAACCGTGCCAACCTCTGAATTTCAATTTCTTGGCATTTCTCATATTGTCGTGCTGATACTGACAATCACGCTGCCCATTGTGCTGACGGTGCTGGTGAGGAAAGTGAATTCATCAGTCATGACGGATGTGATTCGCTACCTTTTGGGCGCGACATTAATCGTCAATGAAGCTGGGTATTGGGGCTACCGCATGGCAACGGTGCAATCGTTCAGCGAATTTCTGCAGCGGCACCTGCCCCTCCACATCTGCGGCGTTGTAGTCTTTGTGGTGGTGTTCGCGTTGTTGCGTCGGAATCAGACCTTTTATGAAATCGGTTATTTCTGGGGGCTCGTCGGTACATTAAACGCCATTATCACACCTCAACTTTGGGCCGATTTCCCGCACTACCGTTTTTTTCAATATTTTATTGCACATGGTGGCATTGTTGTCAGTGTGCTGTTTGCTACGTGGGGGTTGAAAATGCGCCCCACTCTCAAAGGCTTATTGCGCTCATTCTTGCTTGCCAATCTCTATATGGTAGTTATCGCGGGTGTCAATCTGTTATTGAAATCTAACTACATGTTCATTTGTGAGCCGCCGGATACGCAATCTCCCTTCTTCTTCGCGCCCTGGCCCTGGTATATACCCATTTTAGAGGGCGTGGCTTTCATCCTTTTCTTCGGCGTCTACTCCCCTTTCTTAATTGGTGATTGGTTAAGATCCCTTCCCCCAAAAGCGTCCTATACTAAAAAAACTAACGGATAACACAAATGCAGGAGAAAAATCCGCACAATATTTCAAGCGGTCCCCAGATTTTCGGTTGGTGCATGTATGATTGGGCAAATTCTGCCTATGCAACCACGGTGGTGGCGGGGGTATTGCCGATCTACTTCGCCTCCAGAATTGTGAGCAAAGGGGGTGTCCCCATCGGCAACACCGTTGTCAGCGCAGATGCCCTCTGGGGGTATCTGGTCAGTGCCGCGGCACTGTTTGTATTTCTATTTGCCCCAGTTCTCGGTGCCATATCAGACTTCTCTTCCTCCAAGAAAAAGTTCCTGATTACATTTGCCTATACGGGCAGCATCAGCACAACGCTTCTCTACTTCTGTCAGCCCGGAGATGTATGGCAGACCGCCATCCTATTTCTGACCGCACAGATTGGATATGTGGGGGCAAATGTTTTCTATGATGCGTTTTTGCCTCAGATTGCATCCGAGGATAGAATAGACTGGGTATCCAGCAAAGGGTTTTCCTATGGGTACATCGGCGGCGGGTTACAATTTGCCATCACGTTGGGACTGGTCGCAGGAGGTGGAATCATCGGGGTCGGTCAAGGGCTCGCAGCCCGTATTGGGCTAGGAATGGCAGGCTTATGGTGGGCGGGTTTTACACTCTTCACGCTCAAAAACCTGATAGAGACCGGAGCGATAGAGGTGGTGCCAGAAAAGTACCAATCGCAACCGAAAATAGTCGCTTATGCCGCCATTGGAATAACGCGAACTTTCGCAACGATTAAAAAGGTTCGACGCTTTGAACATCTGCTACTATTCTTAATTGCGTTCATGATCTATAACGATGGTGTTCAGACAGTCATCAGTATGGCAGCAATCTATGGAACCGAAGAATTGAAATTTTCTGCAACGGTTTTGATGGTCACGTTGCTAATGATTCAGATTATCGCTGCCGGCGGTGCCTTACTATTCGGTAGAATCGCCGGTAAGATTGGTGCAAAGCGGGCTTTGATGTTAGCCTTACTCCTTTGGAGCGGGGTTGTCATCTACGCCTATTTTCTACATACCGTTACGGAATTTTTCATCTTGGGTGTCGTTGTGGGAATTGTGCTCGGCGGTTCGCAGGCACTCAGTCGTTCTTTTTATGGGGCAATGATTCCCAAGGAAGCCTCTGCTGAATTTTACGGGTTTTATTCCGTCTTTAGCAAGTTCTCAGCGATTTGGGGCCCCTTGGTATTTGCCCTCATACGGCAAATTACCGGAACATCAAGATTAGCTATCATTTCACTGATAGTCTTCTTCATTGTGGGTCTGATTTTGCTCGCCTTTGTGGATGAGGAGAAAGCCAAAGAAGCCAAACGTTCCGGGGCGTTCTAATTGCTTACTTAATCTCCCAGGGTAATTGCATGTAAATAGTGTGTAGGACTTTGGCATACGGTAATGGAAATCTAATAGTAGCCCCTGGTTTCCTAACCTGTGATCCCCACAGCTTAGGCAACTTCGGCTTCGTCGAAGTCAGGCACTGCGCCACGATAGTGATTCCCCCAGGTTCTGATTAGTCGGTTGCCTTATTTCTATAACAGATACAGTTCCCCCACTTAATCTCCTGAATATTCTTTTCTTTGTCGTGGGAGTTACGTACTTCCGTAGGGAGTTTCTGCTATAGTTGCCCGATTCATTGGGCGTTGGAAACGGTGTCCAGCGGCGATAAATCGCCGAGGATACCGTGACTCTTGTGCTAGAGTCATGGCTCAACCCACCCTGAACATTGCGCGACCTTTTCTGGTGTTGGCTTTGAGCCTTCAACTGCGTAAGTCCTATTCAGTATAGATTCAACAAAGATCTAGGTAGGTCCATTCGGTGAGAGCTCAAGCATTTCGTGGTTTAGTGAAAATGAAGGATACTAGTAACGAAACTAAAATTAAGTTATTCCTCTCAGCATTAGCAGATGAGATGCGAAAATCTCCATCGGGTAAGTTGATAGAAAATGGATATATTAGCGAAGAAGAATACTTTAAAAAGCAATATATGTTCTCTGTAGAACAGGTCGGCAAAAATCAATTACGCGAGATAAGGCAGCGCGCCAAAGCTACTAAGCGAAGCAAGTTCACTACTAATCAGAAGCAATCTGTTGAGTGGGATAATAGGATAGCCCTTGTGCTTGGGGTATTGGGTGAGAAAGAGGTTTTACCAAAGGTTAGAGAAATTCTGAGCCAATCGAAGGATGGGGATATGCGACAATCGGCGGCGCATGTCATTAAAATTGTGAAGGGTAAGCAGGCAATACCACTGCGGGATGGGCAGATATTTCAAACGATCTATTGGTTAGATAGGCGAGAGAGCTATTCTCCTGCCACAAGTCGGGCTGCCTCGTAGATTGCGGGCCGCGCCTCATCAACTGTACAGCTAGCAGAAGCCCTTGCCCTATCCGTCACCTCCCTTTTTACTTTTGTGACAATCATCCCTTCATCTGGGAGATATTCATCAATCAGTTTTCCGTTCGGATCTATCGCCAAGCATAATCCGGGAAACCAAGCATTGCCGCTGTGCCCCGACTGATTCGCATAGAAGATATGGAGGGCATTATCAACCGCACGCGCGGGTAGCAATTGCATTGCCAACTCCTTGTGAAACTCGGCTTGCTCACGCTGACCTCCATCGGCGGAAATCTTCTCGATTGCCCCGCTGCCGCCAACGGGGATAAAGAAAAGTTCTGCCCCTTTCTGCGCCGCGCTCCGAAAAAGTTCGGGAAAACGCAAATCGTAACAGATTCCCACCCCAAACGTCCACCCCTGCGAGACAACTACCGGAAACGTATCGCCGGGCACAAACCATTCTCGCTCATTGGGATTGGGCAGATGGAGTTTTGAAAAGGTTGCCAGATATCCCTCGGGTCCCACAATGAGGGCACTGTTACGAAGGTGGTCACCGAACAGCTCAATCGTACCAACTACAAGCGTCATCTGTAGTTTACGAGAGAGAGATTCCAGAAATGGCACCGATTCTTTTGCCGCCGCTCCTGCAATCTGCCGCGCCTCCTCAAACGTCAGGTCGGACTTGTTCATTGACCCGGTGAGACACTCTTCCGGGAAGATTCCAAAGTTCGCCCCTTGAGCATGTGCTTTGTGTGCCCACTCTGCTACGCGTATCAAGTTTGCTGACGGATCGCCCATGACGCTGTGCATTGCGATCGATGCGACTCGGATTGTATTGTTGTTCATACTATTTCCTCCTTTATGATTGTTTAGCAATCAGGAGCAACCCGCTTTGCGAGGAAGATGTCCGCCTTTCCACGCCCGTTGGCATCGGGCATCACACCTGTGATGACAAAACCGAGTTTCTGATAAAACTCGTATGGGTGGCGGCGCAAGTTTTTGATTTGTGCCAAATGCTCAAGGGCATTTGCGTAAAGGTCAACCCCTGCAAGGGTTGTCATATCGTCCTCATCATCAGCCCCAACCCAAATTGTCAAACCCCCTCGTGTTCGGACAAGGTTCTCAAAATCGCGGACAAGCTGCCGCCCAATCCCACCCCCTTGTCGGCTCGGTTTAACGACCAATAGATGGATTTCCCAGACATTCCCATCATACAGACTCAAACCACCAATCCAACCTATAATCTCACCGTTATGGTCAACGGCGATACAGCTGATCCAATCTTCCCCAAAGGATTCTCGTACCTCCTCCAAAGCAGTTGCCATGTTGGACCAAGCGTTTGGCGAGTGTCCTTTAAATCCCTCAATCAACAATGCAGCAACCTGCTCGATAGCCCGTTCATCGTTGGGTGAGAGCGTGATGATTTGTACCTCCAGAACGCTCATGCTGTACCTTGCAGCTTATTTGATCCAAGTCATTGATTCACCGCGCACCAAGAAAGAGCGTTCGTCCCATTGACCGGGACGTTCGACTGGAATAACGCCGGTTTCCACCGCCACATCCAGTGGATTGGCACGGGTCTCTAGGGGCAGTCTTACCCGCTCGTGCATACGGGCTGATTCGTAGACCGCCATCATAATCTCCAGAGCAGCCTTCCCATACTTTGCTTGCCCCGGATAGTCATCAATTTTGCCATCAATCCAGTCGCAGATTGCATACGCCTGACTTGTAAATGCGCTACCATACCCAGTCCGATTTTTTTCAGTTGGCTCAAACACCTGCCAACCAGCCTTATTAGGGGTCATATATTTCAAGCTATTATCGTTGACATCCATCATGCCATCGCTGCCGTATATCGTAGCACCGACTTGATAGAGTCCACCACTGATAGGGACCTCGTTCTCAATAACACCTTCAACGTCGTTGGGATACCCAATCAGCGCGCAGCAGCGGTCTTCGACCCGATGTCCGAAGAGATAGTGATCGGTTTTACGTTCCACGGAACCCATGACCCACTCCGCCTGTGGGTTTCCTAGGACAAAGAGTTGGAAATCAACACAGTGGGTCCCTGTGTTCAGCATCCCCGCTCTCACCGAGGACCAAAGCCGGCGGGGTTCGCCGATGGCACCATCCTCAAGGAGGCGCCTCGCTTCCTGCCACGAAGAATAGAAACGACGTTGATGACCAATCGCAAATTTGACTCCGTTGCGTTCACAAGCGATCATCATTGCTTCGGCTTCTCCGAGCGAGCAAGCCATCGGTTTCTCGCAGAGTATCACTTGAGGTCTTTGAACCGCTGCCGCAATCGTCATCTCAGCGTGTTGCGGATTCCAAGAGCAGACACTGACGATGTCAAGATCTTCCTTTTCCATCATCTCCCGATAATCGAGATACTGGCTTTTAACATTAAAATCCCGTGCATAATCTGCTAGTGCATCAGGGTGGAAATCGGCGATCGCAACGATTTCGGTGCGATTACATTCTGTCCAACCTTGACCGTGTGAACGAGCAATACGGCCGCTTGCAATAATACCAACTCTGAATTTTTTAGCCAAGCTGAACTCCTCCTTGTTATCTAATAATAAAAAATAGAAGCTAACCACAATTATCGCTTGGTGTATCCTAGCACGGCATCAGCTACTCCGTCAAGAGGTTTTACACATGTCCCTCCCCACGGGAAGCCATCTCCGAATCCGATTGATTGTGTCACGGATACATGCTATAGTTATAACCTGAATCGACAGGTAACTCTACTTGGATAGCCTACACGGAAACTGCGAAAGCTTATGCACGGAACACCCATCTAAATCTAACGTTGTAACCAAAACCTTATGAGAAGAAAGGGCGAAGCAGCTTAGAGGCTCCGAGTTTTTTCGGCAAAACTCGGAGGCTTTGCACGATTTCTTAACATGAGCGAACCTGATTTTGTTGGTGATTGGCACTATTCTGAGGAGGATTTTAATAATGGTTATAAAAACAGCTGCTCAACTTGACAAATTCATCCGCGAGGCACTGCTAGCCGCGGGAGCCAATGAGCGTAACGCCAACCGTGTTGCGGAAGCGTTGGTTTTATCGACCTTACGCGGCGTTGATACGCACGGCATTCTGCACCTGCCGAGCTATGTCGAGAAGATTCAAGCCGGTGAAATTGTTCCCACCGCTTGGCCCCAAATCCGGCAGGAGGACGCCACAAGTGCCCTCATAACAGGCAACTGGACCTTTGGGCATGTGACGGCGAAGTATGCGATGGAGGTTGCAATAAAGAAGGCTGAAAGTCACAACGTGGCGGTCGTAAGTGCTGTTCAGATAAACCATATCGGGCGTCTGGGCGAATACGCTGAAATCGCAGCCGCCAAAGAGATGCTATCAATAATCTGGGCGGGTGGGTTCGGTGCAGAACAGCCGGTCGCTGTTCCCTATGGGGGGCGGCAACCAGTTCTGAGTACGAACCCTATTGGCATGGGTTTCCCTGTCGGTGATGGTCCCCCAATGATCATCGATTATGCCACGACAGTCGTTGCGGGAAGTAAGGTCCTCACGGCGAGAGATAGAAATGTACAACTACCACCGGGCAGCATTGTTGACAAAGATGGCAATCCTTCGACAAATCCGATGGATTATCTAGACGGCGGTTCGTTGCTTCCGTTTGGCGGGCACAAAGGCTATGCTCTGATGCTGGCGGTGGAATTCTTTGGACGAATCTTGTCCGGAGCAGATGCCTTTTCGGACGAAGATAAACGGGGTGGTCCCATTTTCCGCCACTCCGGGGTTACCATGATGGTTATGAAGGCGGATCTGTTTCAGTCGTTGGCGGATTACTCGACGCGAATCGAGGATTTAGGAAAGCAGATCCGATCCGTACCTCCGGCACCCGGTTTCGACGAGGTTCTGCTCCCCGGTGACCTTGAAGCGTGTGCGGAAGCGACTCGCGGACGCGAGGGCATCCCTATCGCTGATGCGCTCTGGGAAAGGCTAGAGGCACTTGCCGAGTCGCTGGGTGTAGATATAGACTAAAACGCCGGAAGGACAGTGTGGACCGGGAATTTCACACGCAAACGGGAGCAAGCAGGCAGGTGGGCATTTGACCATTCACATATAGGATAGTCAAGCAGATCTTGCTTGCTCTGAATTGTGCCGGTTCGCATTAAAATGGTGAGGCAGTTCATCTACAAGTTCATTATTCCGCGCCGAAAGGGTAAGCGTCAATGTCGTTTTCGACCGCCTTTAGCAGGATGGAGATTTCGCGCTTATCCGCCGCATCCAACTCATGAGGCGCAGGTGCCCGTTCCGCCATAGAGGTTAAGACGCCTCTGCGTTTGAGAATATAACGGACAAACTGATGGTTTTCCAGATTAATCAGGGGCAGCAAGCGGGTATGTAGCTCCCGCGCGCCAGTCTCGTCACCTGCCCACCAAAGCTCCATAATCTTTGCTAGCAAATCAGCAAATTCACAGGCGGGCATACAACCATCAGCCCCGCGCGTCATCTCCGCCGGCAGCACCTTACCGGCAGCTCCTCCGAAGATGGTCTTGATCCGATCTCCAGCCAACTGCTTGACTTCGCCAATGTGCTGCGGTCCCGGTTGCCTCTCCTCCTTGACATATTCAATCTGCGGGACATCCTCTGCGAGTTGGACAATCTGCTCCCCGGTCAACGGCGCGTAACTATCTGCGTTCTGCACCATAATCGGTCCATCAAAGACTTCCCCAAGCCGCTTGAACATATCTATTGCTGTCGCCGCGTTGGTGCGTGCCGGTGCCATCGCAATTATCGAATCTACTCCCGCCCGCTGTGCAGCCCTTGCGTAGAGCAGCGTCTGCGGCACAGAGATGCCAGAGCATCCGAAAACTACCGGCAACCTACCATTAACTGTTTCAAGAACGGCATCCAAGTTGCGAATGCGTTCCTCTTCGCCGAGGAAATAGAACTCCCCCACCATAACGGGCCAAACAATTCCGTGTTGTCCCGACTCACAGCAGAAATTGGCGGCAGCCTGTAGATCGTTGGTATGGATGTCTAGGTTCTCTGTGTAGGGTGTGGGAAGCAGCCCAAAAACTCCCTTCATCAGATCAAATTTTGTCATTTATTAATTCCTCCGTTTGTTGTCTTTTCATTTTATGATTGAACAGATTGAGCATCTATTCAGGTGATCGTTGGGCTGCAACTTCACGCAGATTCTGAACTTGTGGGTGAATCTTTTACTCTGATGTGAGTGCTTTTGGACGCCACAAATGCAACAGCTCCCCTTGTACCTCATAATCCAATTCTGCCCACTGGTCAATCGGCAAGCCGAGGTGAGCCAGTGCCGCTGTTGGCATCGTTTCCATTCTGCCTGTTAAGTGGGCGACCAGTGCTTCCATCCCAGGATTATGCCCGACCACCATCACCCGTTGATCAGCGTCCGGCACGTTTTGCAAAACAGCGAGGTATGCCCCTAGTCCCGCATGATAAAACTCCGATGTCAATTCGACCTTATCCTCACAATGATTCGCTTTAGCGACTGCCGTAGCCGTTTTTCGCGCCCGCTTGGCGGTCGAGCTGATAATCCTGTCAGGCACCAATCCCTGCTTCAGCACAAACCTTCCCATTCGCAGCGCATCCTGTTTGCCGCGCTTGTTGAGCGGACGATCATAATCCGTCAATGACGAATCTTTCCAACTTGACTTTGCATGACGTAAAATTAGTAATGTTTTCATGTTTACCCTGTTTCTTGTAAGGAACTGTCCATTTGTCGCCCCGCTGGAGCTTTGAATAGCAACTCGCATTAATATATTCAAAACTATCTTATCACAAACTCAAGAGAGCATCCATACAAAAACCACGCTGTCCTAGGGCAATCGTGTGTAAATATTGTATATGACTTTGACATACGACAATGGCAATGAACTCGTAGTCATAGGTTTCCTAACCTGTGATCCCCGATGCGTAATTTCTATAACAGATACAATCCCCCTACACGTTGTTCAAAAAACACTTGTCGAAAAATGAGAGTTTGGCTATAATGAGCGGACGATATGCTATTGGAGTAATACTTTCTCCAAAGCCCTTGTATAGGTTCATATGCACCCATAGAAGGTCACTTGGGCAATCAACCAAACCCTGACGAACAAGGAATTATCCCCAAAATTAGGAGATGTATGTATGCCTATACCCACGACGAACGCCGATGACAAACCGGCAATAGAATTTACCGAAGACCAGAAATTCATCTTCGACACGCGGGGGTGGATAGCCCTCCCCAGCGTGTTGACCGGCGACGAAGTCGCCGAGATGCGGGATTTTTGCTACCGTTTAAAAAAGGATCCCGAATCTATACCGGAGCATCATCGCTCATCCATCGGTGGACCCCTCGAAAAATTGACCGACCACCCCATTGTCCTCGGCTTCATGAACGAATTTGTTGCGACAGGTTATTCGGGTGAAGAGTGCTACGGCTTTCGCATGGAAGGCACGTTCCTGACGATTCGAGCCAAAGGGCATGACAACTTCAGTCCTCATGGCGGACGGGGCATGTTGAATTTTCCGGGCAACTCACATACCTATCATATGCACCACGACAAGGCGCACAGCGGACTGACGCGAGTCGTATGGGAATTGAATCCGGTTAAGAAACGTAGCGGCGGCACCCTATTCTTGACGGGAAGTCACAAAGGTGCTTTCCCTCCACCAAAATCAACACAGGATCGGGATTGTCCACTGTGGGACGATTATTCCTGTCCAGCGGGATCTGTGCTGTTTTTCACGGAAGCGATCACCCACACCGGCGCACAGTGGGGGGACGATACAGTAGATCGGGTCGCTATTTTCAACTGCTACAATGTTGTCGGTAACAAATGGCATAAATGGGAGCCCCATCCAAAACACCTCGCTGAAATGCCGTTCAAACGCTCCACGCTCTTCCGTCCCGTCTACTGTCAGGATAACGTGCCTTCACCAGTGGACGATGTATAATAACCTTAGTTGCTAGGTTCTGTTGGCATTTCATCGCAACCAGACAATCAAGGGGATGCACAGACTCATGATCTTCGTAGGGGTTCGGTCTGCCAACCCCTTTGTCCACACATCAGAAACGATTTCGGACGGTTGTAGGTTAATTTGCCAAAATCAACAGGCTGTGTCGAGATATGGATTTCGATTTACTTACAGTATTTGTGGAATTGACTACAACAAAATATCAACACGCCTAGCAATAAATAAGCACCGATCAGACGCGAGGTGTGACGGATAATCTCCCATGCCTCAATGCGCCTTGTAGGCGAACTCCGAAAAACCGGGTTCGCCTACATCATTCAACTGGAGGTAATACATGAAGATTACGGCGGTTAAACCGTTTATTGCATCAACTGGAAATTTTTTCGTGAAGGTCGAGACGGACGAAGGTATCTACGGTATTGGCGAAGGGGGCTTGAAACGGCGGGGACGAGCGATGGCAGAAGTCATCCATTCGTCTGAACCCACCCTGCTCGGTCAAGACCCGTTTCGTATTGAGTATTTGTGGCAGCGGATGTTTCGCGGCGGTTTCTTCCCCGGCGGCGTGATTCAGTCCGCGGCAGTGAGTGCAGTAGACATTGCGCTGTGGGATCTTAAAGGTAAGGCGTTGGGCGTGCCGGTATACGAATTATTGGGGGGAAGGACCCGCGATAAGGTGGTTTGTTATCCCCACAACGGTGACCCAAATAATATTGAATCGCTCGTCCAGAGTTGCCAGAGGACCTACGAAGCGGGATGGAAATTTGTTCGATGGGGGTTATGTGACCCGGAAGGCGACGATCGGTTTGAGCCGACGCGAGCAGTGCGGTTCGGGATTGAGCAGGTAAAGGCGGTCAGAGAAGTGCTCGGTGATGATGTCGAGATTCTTGTGGATGTCCACACGCGGTTGGATCCACCTGCCAGCATTGAATTTTGTAAAAGGGTTGAGGCGTATCGGCCCTTCTTCATTGAAGACCCGCTTCGCAGCGAAAATCCGGCGAGTCTGAAGTTAGTTCGACAAAATACATCGGTCCCACTTGCGGTGGGCGAACAGTTTGACAGCAAATGGAGTTTTCGGGAAGCGATCGAAGAGGACTTGATGGATTACTGTCGAATTGACCTCTGCATTGCCGGGGGCTTGACGGAGGCTCGGAAGATCGCGGGTTGGTGTGAGACGCACTACATCCACATTGTCCCACACAATCCACTCGGTCCTGTTTCAACAGCAGCCTGTCTCCACCTCTGTTTGGCATCAGCCCTTGTCGGGGTACAGGAGCTGCCGCGTCCACCGATGACGAGCCTTACCGATGTCTTTCCAGTTCAGATGCCGTTTGCTGATGGCTATTTACTTCCACCTGAGAGTCCCGGACTTGGTATTGAGTTCAACGAAGAGGCACTTATCAACGCCACGCCACCGGCTCCCGGTCCACCTGCCGGTTACCAAAGGGACGATGGGGCGTATACTAACTGGTAGGTTGATTTTCCAACTTAGGGGGGGTATATGGACTAGGACTTACGTAGTTGATCCCTCGAAGCCAACACCAGAAAAAGTCGCGCAATGTTCCGGGCGGATTGAACCAGGATTGTAGCCCCATAGTGTCTGGTATTCTCTTGTGCTAGAGTCATGGTATCCTCGGCGATTCATCGGGCGGTTACAGTTAGTGATTTATCCTCTATCGTGCCGCGGGTTGAATAGCGCGCCTACAAGCTCAAGTGCGTAATTCCTATGGACATTAACGACCAAAATTTTCGATCTGTATAGCAACTTGGGTGAGGAAAACAAAAAATTTACTTGGAAAGCTGGCAAAATTCTGGTAAAATTACAGGTAAAGTTAATTTCCGACAGAGACAACAGCGGCTACACCCACCCAAAAACAGGGACAATAGCGTATTGCAGAACCAAGAATCCTTAAAAATACCGATACAGAGTAACACAGAAGCCCAAGTGCTTTTTGGGCAATCCGATGTCTTTCTGAACATTGTCGAAGCCCGTTTTAACGTCAAGGTGCTATTAAAGAGCGAAGGCTTGGAGATTACGGGCAAAAACTTCGACGACGTTAATCGTGTAACCAAAACCTTTGAATCGTTACTCCATCGCATCCGGAGTGGACAATCCATCAATGCGAATGATGTCAAATACGCGATTCGCCTTTCCAAAGGGGAGACACTTGTTCAGCTGGAAAAAGCAGTCAGTGAAACTATTCCTGTCTTTTCCAAGCGTGGTGTTGTAAGGCCAAAGACCCCCGCCCAGAAACGCTATGTAGCCGCAATTAAAGCGTATGACCTTGTATTTGGTATAGGTCCTGCCGGAACCGGAAAAACTTATCTCGCTATGGCAATGGCGGTTTCTGCCTTGAAAAATGGAGAAGTCAGTCGAATCATTCTAACCCGCCCCGCGGTGGAAGCGGGCGAAAGGCTCGGTTTTTTACCCGGCGATATTGAAGCGAAAATTAACCCCTATCTGCGTCCTTTATACGATGCGCTTTACGATATGATGCCTCCCGAAGCTCTTGAGCGTTATGTTGAACGGAATGTGATTGAGGTGGCACCGATTGCCTTCATGCGTGGCCGGACGCTCAATAACTCGTTTGTCGTTCTTGATGAAGCACAAAACGCAACCATTGAACAGATGAAGATGTTTCTCACACGCCTCGGGTTTGATTCCAGAGCCGTTATCACCGGAGACATAACGCAAACTGACCTGCCGACCGGTACAAAGTCAGGGCTTGTTGATGCACAATTGGTACTATCAGATGTTGACGGTATCGCATTCATCCATTTTTCAAAAGAAGATGTTGTACGGCACGAACTTGTGCAGCAGATCATAGAAGCCTACGAGGAGCGCGACGCCCAAAGCTTGAGAAAACCCAACAGCATCTAACTTTGATGTGCAAACAGAATCAATCGCCTGGTGTAACGGCGACTGCCGATGGTACTCATTAGCAACAAATGTCAAAATATTGACTTTGATGAAGCGGTTATTTATAATGCGGCGTTGATCACGCTAAAGGTTCACGATTCTGTTGATTGTGAAGTGAGCATTCTTCTGACGGATGATGCCGAGATTCAGGGGCTTAACCAACAATATCGCCACATTGATAGACCCACTGATGTACTCGCCTTTGCGATGCGAGAAGGCATCGGTGGTAATTTGAATCCTCAACTGCTTGGTGATTTGGTCATATCCGTTCCAACAGCCCAGTGCCAATCGATCGTCCATGGGCATTCACTCGATATTGAGCTTGCCATATTGAGTGTACACGGCACGCTTCATCTTCTCGGTTATGATCATCAAACCCCAGAGGAAGCGGAAATCATGTTTGAAAAACAAGAGACACTGCTTCGTTTGATTAGCACCTAATTTTTTATTTTTATGATGAACTATAACGTAACTTAGGTTATAGATTTTCGCAGACTCTGGTTGACTAGTTCTACCTTGGGGGTGTAATCCCACGTTTGGACGATATAGACATAATTAAGCTGGTTAGCTTGGTTGTTTTGTCAATCTTCGCGGGGTTGTTCTCCGTCGTGGAGGTACTTATCAACAGGCTTAGCCGGAACGAAATACTGAATATCGCGGAAACTGGGGGCCCGCAGCATGAGCTTTTAACCTCTCTACTGCGCTCCCCACAGAGATCTTCTGCAACGATTATCGTCGCCAAGAGCGTATTAATTGTTAGTATTGTCGTCTTGCTGCTCTCCCTGTTCGATTTTGATTCTCTGAGAGATCGAATAATTGGTGCCCTCCTTGCGATCCTCCTTATTATTGTTGTAACAGAGCTCATCCCGAAAAATTATGTACAGGGCAGCTCTGAAAACTCAACAATCTCTGCTCTCCGTTTTGTGCACGTTGTCTATTGGACCCTATATCCTCTCATTAAGCCGTTAACCTGGCTGAGCCATCTTGGCATTCGGATTCTGGGTGGACAAGCCCGAACCGAACAGGATAGCAGTGTCTCGCCGGAAGACCTTGAAGCATTGGAAAATGTCGGGAACAGCCAAGAAATCTTGGAGGAGGAGGAACGAGAAATGATTTCGCGCATCCTTGACCTTCCCGATAAGGTTGCCCGCGAGATTATGGTTCCCCGAACAGATATGACGTGCCTTGACGTCTCTTCCCCGAAAGAGGTCGTGCTTCAAATTGCAATCGAGTCTCGGCATTCGCGTATTCCTGTGTACGAAGAGCAAATTGACCGCATTATCGGTCTTCTTCATGTCAAAGATATGTTAGACGGTTGGGCAAAAGATCAGCCCCTCGATCTGAAATCAATTGCCACAGAGCGACCGCCTTTCTTCACGCCAGAGAGTAAAAAAATCTCCGACCTCTTCCAAGAACTGCGGGCAAATAAGCAGCACATGGCAATCGTTGTCGATGAGTACGGGGGCACAGCAGGAATCGTGACACTCGAAGATATTATTGAGGAGATTGTTGGGGAAATCCAAGATGAGTACGATTTTGACGAGCAAGAGGAATTCATTGCCCTCACTAAAAATATCTATTCGGTTGATGCACGGATGAGTCTTATTGATCTCAATGAACAGCTAGAGACACAGATCGAATCGGAGAATGCAGACACAATCGGTGGATTCATTTTCGACCATCTGGGAAGAGTGCCTGAGCAGGACAACCAATTCTCGTACCAAGGGTTGGCGTTCACAATATTAGAGGCGGATGAACGCCGTATCCATCGTATCCAAATTCAACGCCTGGAAGATACGTCGAAAAAATAGAAGGGGGATTTAGTGCTCCTGTAGGCGGGATTTCCCAATCCCGCCTTAGACAGGAAGAAAACCGCAAACTAAATAGTCCCAAAAATAGAAAAAGCGGGCTTGACAGATTCTGCGGTGTATGATAAAATCACACGTCGCTTTGCTATAGTCGGGGCGTAGCGCAGTCCGGTTAGCGCGCGTGCTTCGGGAGCACGAGGTCGGAGGTTCAAATCCTCTCGCCCCGATATTTACTCAGATGGATCAACGGACATTGGGGAAAGGCGTAACGCAGTCCGATTAGTGCGTTCCGATGAATCGGAAAGGTCGGCGGTTCAAATTCTTTTGCCCTAATTATTTTTATGGGACAATGGAACGATGAAATAAGGCAACAATAAATTCATCGCGCCATTGTCCCATTTTATTATGGAGGGGAAATGCCAACTCAAAAAACGCAGGCAATTGTCATTCGCTCACATCCACTCGGCGAAGTGCACAAGATTATCCGGTTCTACACCGTTGAGTTCGGCAAGGTCAGCGCGGTGGCGCACGGTAGTAGGAGACCAAAGAGCCGTTTCGGCGGCAGCCTCGAACTTTTCAACTACGGCAACCTTGTGTTCTTTGAATACCCGAATAAAGACCTCTACAGGGTTGAAGACTTTGAATTGGTTGACAGCTTTGATGCAGTCAAAGCGGACTTTGACCGTACCACTTACGGTTGTTATTTCGCGGAGTTGATTGATGCCACAGAGTTGGCAGGGCAGGTGGCGGACCAAAGCGTCTTTCATCTGCTGCAATATGCATTGGAGACGCTGGCACAGACCGAAGATGTTCCGTTATTAGCGCGTGCGTTTGAACTCCAATTTCTGGGACTAGCTGGCTACGCGCCCCAACTCTCGCGATGCGTCGCTTGTGCGGAGGGGTTCCATGGTACAACGGTGAATTTTAATCCACGCCTTGGGGGATTGCTGTGTGCAAATTGTGAGAGACAAGACGCAACGACGCGATCGATTTCACGCGGGAGTTGTGAGCTGATGAAACAGCTACAAAAATTCGATTTTTCCTATCTACACCGCTTTCGTGCCTCCGATCTCAACCACAGGGAGCTTAAATTTGTTCTTTCAAATTTTATATCCTATCATACCGAGCGCACTTTGAAAAGCCGCGAATTTATTGATAATCTGTAAAGAGGCGCAATGAACGGGCGACTACAAACTGAAGTGTGTAACTCCTATGAGCTAAGCAGGATTGGCAGGTTGAGCTGAGGCGAAATCCCGATGAAATCGGGGGAGATGTATGATAGTTGAACGGTTTTTGTACGATACGATATTAGAGGAATTTGGATGGCGCACCATCCAAAATACCGAAATTCCCGATTATCTCAAAGATAACCTGAATCCCAAGTTTGGACTCCGACCATATCAGGAAGAAGCCTTCGCGCGCTTTTTCCTCTGTTTTAACAATGACTTTCCGGGCAGGGAAGCGCGTCTGCATCTGCTATTCAATATGGCAACCGGCAGCGGCAAAACGCTCATCATGGCAGGCTTGATTCTCTACCTTTACAAAAAAGGCTATCGAAATTTCCTTTTCTTCGTGAACTCCAACAATATCATCGAAAAGACAAAGGACAATTTCCTCAATCCCCTGTCTTCCAAATACCTTTTCAACGAGACTATCCGCTTCGGATCGATTCGCATTGCTGTAACGCCGGTTCCCAATTTTGAAGGCGTCAACGACAATGACATCAATATCTGTTTCACCACCATCCAAAAGCTACATTCCGATCTGACGACGCAGAAAGAGAATACCTTAACGTACGAAGATTTTAGAGACAAAAAGATTGTACTGCTATCTGATGAGGCACACCATATCAATACCAGTACAAAAGCCGGACGGGAGTTACTAGTAAGCTGGGAAAATACGGTGGAGCGCATTTTTGGCCAAAATGAAGACAATCTGCTGCTTGAATTTACCGCCACCCTCGATTACACCCACGGCAGCCTTGTCGATAAATACCGCAACAAGGTATTATATAAGTATGACCTGCAGCAATTCCGCAATCATGGCTATTCCAAAGATGTCTATATCGTTCAAGCGGATTTTGAAGAAAAGGACCGAATCATACTGGCACTGATTCTCAACCAATATAAACAGGAAGTCGCTGCCAAACACCGTATCAACTTGAAACCGGTCGTCCTGTTCAAAGCGCAACGGACAATTGCCCAATCCAAAGAAAACAAGGAATGTTTTCACAATATCGTTGAGAACCTTTCGGCAGAGGATATTGGGCGGATTCGGGATAAGTCAAATCTGCCCTTGGTAAAAAGGGTATTCACTTTTTTTGACGAAAACCACATCACTCCCAACCAATTGGCAGAACGACTACGAAGGGAATTTGAGGAGAACCGTTGTATTTCTGTCAATGAGGAGGTAGAAAAAGAAAATCAGCAGATATTGCTTAACACCCTTGAAGATTCTGACAACCGCATCCGCGCTATCTTTGCTGTCCAGAAGCTCAACGAAGGTTGGGATGTCCTGAATCTATTCGATATTGTTCGATGCTACACTACCCGCGACGCAAAGGCAGGGAAACCGGGCAAAACGACCGTTGCAGAAGCACAGTTAATCGGACGTGGCGCGCGTTATTTCCCCTTTATTACCGCCGAAAATCCTGACCAATACCGCCGAAAATTCGATAAAAACCTGACAGCGGAACTACGAGTCTTGGAGGAGCTGCACTATCACAGTATCAACGATTCCCGCTATATCTCTGAGATTCGTACCGCCTTAATTGACGAAGGGATGCTTGACGAGCGGACGGTCGAAAAAACGCTTAAACTGAAAAGGGCGTTTAAGGAAACCGATTTTTACAAACGGGGAATCGTCTACATCAATGAACGGGTTAAGAACAGAAATGAATATGTCCGTTCATTTGCCGATATCGGCGTGTCGTCAAAGAGTTACCACTACTCACTCGCCACCGGCAAGGGAGTTTCTGAGGCGGTTCTGGCTGACAGTGGTACTGTTCAACAGATTGTGGAGGCGGGCCAGAGGAATATTCCGATGAGGGATATACCGCTTCATGTCGTCAGAACTGCTATTGCACGAAATCCTTTTTTCGCTTTCAAATCCTTGAAAACCTATTTTCCTCACGTTAAATCTGTCCGCCAATTCATTGAAGCGGATGAGTATCTCGGCGGATTTTCAATCACCTTTCAAGGCGATGATAGATACCTTTTATCGAATGAAACTTACCTCGCTGCGATGACGGGCCTTCTTGACCAAATTGCATCTGAATTGCGTCAAAATATAACGGGATACAGGGGCACAGAAACGTTTGAGCCAACCAATGTCAATTCAATCTTCACCGATAAAATCCTTAAATTGGATAAAGACAGCAAAAGGGCAGACGGTGACGAGCAGTTGGTCTCCGATAGAGAGTGGTACGTATTTAATGCCAACTACGGCACCAGTGAGGAAAAGGATTTTGTCCGAATGCTTGATGCCCAGATAGACGAGCTAAAGGAGAAATACGACGGGATATATCTAATCCGTAACGAAAGGCATTTCAAAATTTACAACTTTGACGACGGACAGGCGTTTGAGCCCGATTTTGTCCTGTTTCTGCGTGAGAAAAACGGAAACACCCTGGTCCGCCAGATATTTATTGAACCCAAGGGAAAGCATCTGCAAGCGCACGAAAAATGGAAAGCAGACTTCTTAGAAAAGATTAAAGAAAAATTCTCCGAGGAAGTTCTGGAATTTAAGACACAAAGCAGAATACAAACATACAGGCTGATAGGTGTGCCATTCTATAGTAACAAAGATGAAAGACAGTTCAGCCAAAGCCTCGAGTCTGTACTATGAAAAAGTAGTAGGCATACTCCGTATGCCGTAACTGTTGTGCCGATTTAGGTTGGGTTGAATGGTTGAAAGTATCTCGCTGTCAAAGGCAGTAAAGTTTCTACCTTTCAAAAACACGGTTTTAGGGATAGCAAGAGTGAAACCCAACACTCACTAATGAATCGACAAAAAGCCCCAGAGGGGCGACATGTGTAGTTTTAGATGTCGAGTATAGAATCGACCTACGAGCTATCTGAGGGGGGCCAAGTAGGTTAGTTCATGTTAAAAGAAATAGGAGTGACGCCGTTGAACGCTCAACGCCAACACCAGAAAAGGTCGCGCAATGTTTATTGGGGGGACCCATGATGACTCTTGCACGATTTTTTAACATGACCCAATCCTGAGTCTCCGGATTCAGACAATAATTATGAGCACCCTTCAGCTATCTAGGGCGTGTTGACATTATACGAAAGCCTGAAGTAAGAGGACTAAATAGCCGCGTTGATGCCCTATGGAGTTCAATGCAGACCTTAACATTACCGCAAGGCCCCCAGACATGCCAAAACACTTTCACGAAAAACTAATCAATCTCCTCAAAACCGACCCCCGTTTTGTTGACCACGAGGGCGAACTGGTCAAAGCGGCGGTGATAGATCGGGCGTGGAAGATTGACCATGACCTCGTGAGATTGCTAATCGGGGACCCCAATATAAAGGCAAAATTTTTTGATGAGATCGAAGGACACTGGATTTTCAATACCAACACCTTCATCGAATACATCTCCGACAAAAATTTCCTTGCCGATTCTTACACCCGCTTCCGTAACAAAATCGGTCTGAACATCGAAAATAAATTTCTGCCAGAGCGGGGCGAGGTGTCTCTGGTTTGGCCCTATAAAGATTGTGTGCTGGAGGGCGGACAGACGCAGGAGGAGGAGAAGCGCAAAGAGATATTTTTCAATGAAATCCTAGCGCAGGATGAGATTGATTGTCTTTTTAATCCAAAAGTGTTGACCCGTTGGAAACGCTACACGGTTGACGGTGAGCAGAAGGTGAAGGAGATCAAGCGGGCTGACAACGGCGTAATTCGGGAAAACCTGCTCATCAAGGGGAACAACCTACTGGCGTTGCACACGTTGAAAACTCAGTTTCGCGGAAAGGTCAAACTGATTTACATTGACCCTCCGTATAACCCTGATAGTCCGTCGAATACTTTTGCCTACAATAATAATTTCAATCATTCATCTTGGTTGACTTTTATCAAGAATCGGTTAGAAGTGGCGAAAGAATTACTGACTAAAGACGGTGCCCTCATCATAGCCATTGACGAAAATGAACAGGCATATCTGGGTGTCCTGCTCAAAGAGCTATTTAGTGAATATGAAATCCACTGTATTACAATTGTGCACAACCCCCGCGGCGTTCAGGGGACAAATTTCTCATATACTCACGAGTACGCGCTTTTTGTTATTCCACGAGGGAAAAAGGTTATTGGTGATAGAAAGATTCCCCCTGAACAGGTTACTTGGTCCAACTTCAGAAATTGGGGCGGAGAATCCAGGCGCGAAAATGCCAAAAATTGCTTTTATCCGATTATTGTAGAGAAGGGCGAGGTGGTTGGGTTTGGGGAGGTCCTTGATAGCAATGAACATCCTTTCGCTCAAACGACCCCACAAGGGAAACAAGATTTTGTGTATCCAATTGATCCGAATATGATTGAACGCAAATGGAGATATGCACGGCAAAGTGTAGATTCAGTCAGGCATTTACTCAGAGCCAAAAAGACAAAAACAGGTTATGAAATTGAGATAGGAAAAGATTTTGGCGTGTATCGCACCGTTTGGGAAGATAGCAGATACGATGCCAACATCTACGGAACGCAAATTGTAAAGTCACTCGTTCCCGACTGTGATTTCGCTTTTCCAAAGTCACTTTGGAATGTCTATGACTGTTTGTATTCGGTGGTGGCCAATGATAAAAACGCTATTGTCTTAGATTTTTTCGGTGGGAGTGGCACAACTGCCCATGCAGTGTCGGAACTAAATAAAGACGGGGGCAACCGAAAATTTATTATTTGCGAGCAAATGCATTACATTGAAGCTGTGACGAGGGAGCGCATCAAAAAGGTCATTGAGCAAAACAATAAGGGGGACTTCATCTATTGCGAACTGATGCCATACAACCAAGCCTTTATGGACAAAATCCAAGCCGCAAAATCTTCCCAAGTCCTCGTGCTACTCTGGCGCGACATCGCCGAAAGCTCATTCCTGAACTGGTACGTCAACGCAGAAACCCCGGAAGATGCGGTAGCGAATTTCATCGAAATCGGTACGAGCGAAAACGGGTTGGAAAAGCAGAAAAAGCTGCTGGCGGAGCTGCTGGATAAGAACCAGTTGTATGTCAATCTTTCGGAGATAGACGATGCGGATTTTGGTGTTAGTGCGGAGAATAAGGTGTTGAATCAGGCGTTTTATGGTGAATAAGTTTCAACCCATTAGAAATTTTCAACCTTAAATAATAACCAATAAGTTTAATCCAGGGGTGCACATAAGTAGGTTTTGATGGGTGTCCCCGTGAATACTTCCCAACCTTATCGGAGATTCGTGCCTTGTCAACTCTCAATTAACGGGAGGAAAGCCAAACTCATGACCTCTGTAGATTTTACATGCAATTGTTCTATCGTGTTGATGATAAATTCACAAAACACGGCAAAAACCAAAAACATACAAAAGTCAATCTCTATCCCTCTGAGGTCGTTACCCTCGCCTTGCTGTTTGCGCGCAAAGGGATAGGCAATCGATCCGTCTATCGGTGGATAAAAAATAATTACAAACCCTGGTCCACCAATTTACCCGAAGGAGCCCGTTTGTTTGGATCGTTCAATAGTCATCACCATCTGACAGATATGTTTATGGAAAATCCGTAAGGCCCCCAACATGCTAAAACACTTTCACGAAAAGCTAATCAGTCTCCTCAAAACCGACCCCCGTTTTGTTGACCACGAAGGCGAACTGGTCAAAGCGGCGGTGATAGATCGGGCGTGGAAGATTGACCATGACCTCGTGAGATTGCTAATCGGGGACCCCAATATAAAGGCAAAATTCTTTGACGAGATCGAAGGACACTACATCTTCAATACTAACACTTTCATCGAATACGTTTCCGACAAAAATTTTCTCGCCAACTCCTACACCCGCTTCCGCAACAGAATTGGCTTGAACATCAGCGATAAATTTCTACAGGAACGCGGTGAGGTGTCTTTGGTTTGGCCCTATAAAGATTGTGTGCTGGAGGGCGGACAGACGCAGGAGGAGGAGAAGCGCAAAGAGATATTTTTCAATGAAATCCTAGCGCAGGATGAGATTAATTGTCTTTTTGATCCAAAAGTGTTGACCCGTTGGAAACGCTACACGGTTGACGGTGAGCAGAAGGTGAAGGAGATCAAGCGGGTTGACAACGGCGTAATTCGGGAAAACCTGCTCATCAAGGGGAACAACCTACTGGCGTTGCACACGTTGAAAACTCAGTTTCGCGGCAAGGTAAAACTAATCTACATTGACCCTCCGTATAACACGGGGAGTGATAGTTTCGGCTATAACGATAGTTTCAATCATTCGACATGGTTAACGTTTATGAAGAATCGGTTGGAAGTAGCGCGAGGATTGCTGAAGATTGGTGGGGTAATCTTCATTCACATTGGCGACCAAGAAATGCACTATTTGAAACTTGTGGCGGATGATATATTCGGCAGAGATGACTTTATTGCGACCGTTCCGAGAAAGACACGGAGTGGAAAAAGCGATGTGCCTTATAAACTATCACAGGATTTCGACTGGATGCTGATGTATACAAAAGGTGCATCGAAAACAGATGCACTTTTCGGACGCACTGTTGAGAGGAGGTATTACAAGACACCCGATTTTCCTGACGATGAATGGAGATTAACTGACCTGACCACTCAGCGCACAATTTATGAACGCCCCAACTCAAATTTCACATTAGTAAATCCACGGAACGGACAAGAATTTCCTGTGAATCCGAATCGTTGCTGGGGTGTTACTAAAGATTCAGTAGATGAATATCTGAGAAAAGGAAAGATCGTTTTCCCGGGCGATTATAGCTTTCATGCCCTGAAACGCCCCGCCATGCGAGTCTTTAAGTCTGAAGATGAAGGAAAAAAGGCTTATGTGTCATCGGATTTTCTTAATCAAGCGATGGATGAATTACTGAAAAGCATGGTCAACAGGAAAGGCACGGATGAAATTGTAGAACTATTTGGAGAAAAGGTGTTTTCATATCCTAAGAATGAAGGACTTATCGAGCGCATCATTGAATATACAACAGAAGAAGGGGATATTGTCTTAGATTTTCACGTCGGAAGCGGTACAACCGCCGCAGTTGCTCACAAGATGAACCGACAATGGATAGCTGTTGAACAGATGGATTACATGGAAACTATCACAACAGAGAGGCTCAAAAAAGTTGTCGGCAAAAGAATTAAAGTAGAAGGAAAGCTAATCAAAGAAATTGGATACGACACCGGGGGCATCTCCGAATCTGTCAACTGGCAGGGCGGCGGTGACTTCATCTATTGTGAATTGATGCCATACAACCAAGCCTTCATGGATCAAATCCAAACTGCAAAATCCTCCAAAGTGCTTGTGGCACTCTGGCGGAACATCGCCGAAAGCTCATTCCTGAACTGGTACGTCAACGCAAAAACCCCGGAAGATGCGGTAGCGAATTTCATCGAAATCGGTCAAGGCGAAAATGGGTTGGAAAAGCAGAAAAAACTCTTAGTGGAACTGTTGGATAAGAACCAATTGTATGTCAATCTTTCGGAGATAGAGGACGAGGATTTTGGTGTCAGTGCGGAGGATAAGGCGTTGAATCGGGTGTTTTATGGCGAATAAGTTTCCGACCTGTTAGAAAGTTTCAACTTTGAACCATACAAGTAGTGAAGGCGTAATGCTTTCGACAGAGCAGCAGACAATTTTTAACTGGCTCAACGACAAACTCGAGCTGCCGGGGTATGCTGAATTGTACAAAGGCGCATTGAATCTTCTATATAAAAAGCCCCCGAGCTACATTCTGTTTGTGTCCCATGCAGGTAGAGATTTGATGAACGGCCTTGCTCGATTGGGGAGCAAGGGCGAACAGGTCCAGTATGCAAATCGCTTGGATGAACTACAGAATCATTGGAAAGATGAATGGGGAACACCAGGGATTAATAAGATAGATAACGCTGAAAACGGGCATTTGATCCCTTATGAAGTTTGTGAGAAGATACAAACCCTTATTGATGAACACAGGGCGGGGCATCTCCGAGCCTCAGAGTTAGGTAGTCTTTTCTTTTTTAAGTTTTTGGATTATGCCGACAGAGAGGAGATTCCCCAGAATTTTCTGACGGAATGGAAGAGCACAAGGCAGTGGTTTCTCGCACATGCCCATCTACGCGAGGACGAGTTTGAGAGAAATGCGCCATCTAAATTGGAAAGACATTTTCGGACGCTTGATGGCTTACTATACGTCGCTGCAGGTAGCGCACTTGAACAGCTAAGGAGTCTCCATGAAATCTTGGAAGAAACCAACGAATGAAATGATAGATAGGACCCTGAAGTTGGTCAAAAAGGAAACGAGTCGCCGGTATTTTTTCTCCCGGTTGAAAAACCCCCTGTGGATACAACCGCTTGTCGAGCGTGGCTATTTTCAGTCGCCTCCAAGTATTAGATACTTTGATGATGGCTGTGTTCAATTCCCTTCCTGGTCCGAGCTCCAATACCTCAAGAATGTGTCTTGCGATGTACCTGAGGAAGTTATTAATTTAGTATTGGGACTTCCCAAGGTTGATAACCCAAGCGTCTATAATGAGATTTTGGAAATTGCACTGCGGCTCCACGGAGAGCAATCTGCACAGCTAAAACCGAAAATACTTGAATATATAAAGCTTGAATTTGCAGGTGTAGATCTCCGGTCGTGGACATATAGATACGCGGATTTATTAGCCCATTGGACAGCGGAGAATCAAACACGGGCTGCATTGGAACTTACAGGAATACTGATTCAATTTGTACCCGATCCTCAATCAGAGGTCAAGGAGAAGCGTCGAAGAAAGAATCCGACAGACTTCGGTACGTTCTGCGAGACATCACTTAAGCCATCACCTCGGATTGGCAGATCGGAATACAGTGAGATAATGTCCAAAGGAGTCTGTCCACTTGCTGAGAAGGAACCTTGCCAAGTTGCCCGCCTCCTTACTGAGGCCGCAGTGAATATGATTCGCTTGCGAACGCATCAGGAGGAAATTAATCAAGGGATAGACTCTTCCGAGATATGGTATGAACGGCTCGATGGGTTGGATACCGACTACGGAGCTCCCGATAAAACGCTTGTGCATACCTTGATTTTTGCTTGCAAGCAGGTTTACGAAAAATCACCCGACTCAGTTGTGGCTTTGGACAAGGATCTACGGAACCAACAGTGGGGAGTTTTTAAATGCCTGCGCCAGCACCTGTATGCCCAATACCCAAACGCGCAAACCAAACCGTGGATTCGGGAACTGATTCTGGAGCATGAAGGTTATCATTTATCGGAACATCGTTATGAATTTCAGCGGATGATACGGAGTGCATGTGAACACTTCGGCGAAACGTTACTCACCAAAGCGGAACGGGCACAAATCTTCGATGCCATCCGTAGCGGTCCATCAAAAGCGAATTATCAAGCGTGGGTATTAGAATGGCTGGGTGAAGAATTCACCGAGGAGGGATTTCAACAACGTCAACGTGATTTCCATCGAAAGCAGTTCAAGCCTTTTAAGGCTGTACTATTTGATGAATATAAGACCTACTTCCGAGAGTTGGCAGCTAAAACCACCGTCCCAATTTCTGATGAGGACTATCCGCCGATGAAAACAGGGGGCGGATACGTGCTAACTCGTAGTCCGCGCTCACCCGAAGCCCTTGCCTCTCTCACGGATGATGAGCTACTCTCCTACATAAACGAATGGGAAGGAAACGAGCTCTTCTCGGAATCGGAAAGAGATGGGTTGGTAGAGATTAATATCAAAGGACTCGCCGGAGCGTTTCAGACGGTTTTCAAGGAGACGATTATCCCCAATACCAACAGACTCCGGTTCTGGTTGGATAATCTCAAAGAGATGCGCCCTATTTACGTGCGGGCGATGATTGAAGGAATGCGGTTGCACGTAGAGGAAAAGAACTTTGACAACCTCAACGAGTGGTTAATATCTAGCGAGTGGATCCTTTCACATATAGATCGAGACGAATATAGAATTGACGATGAATCTCAAGAGAATGGTGAATGGTACAATTTACGGGAAATAGTCGGTGGCTTTATCGAAACATGTATAGAAAAGGAGGTGGAGGCACCTATTGGGGCTCGAGGACACCTTGCCAAGCTTCTGGAAATGCTGTGCACGCAATTTGACCGGCACTTGGATCAAAAGAAGGCAGGTCTCTCGATCCAAGACGACCTAATTGATGAGGCCATCAACAATACGCGGGGGCGTGCGCTAGAGGCACTGGTTAGATTCGGTTTCTGGTTACGGCGGCATGATTCGGCATCCAAAGTGTCTGAGATGACGACAATTCTTGAAAAACGGTTTGCCCCGGAAACCGAAAGCCCTTTGACGTTGCCGGAGTATGCGATTTTAGGCAGAGACTATCGCTTGATTTTTAGCCTTGATAAAACATGGGCGGCCGAGCACAAATCAGATTTTTTCCCACAAGACAAGTTACCTGCATGGCTGGCGGCATTTAGCAGTTTCGTGAGCCATAATCGTCCTTTCGAGGACATCTTTGAAATTTTTCAGGATGATTTCGATTTTGCGCTGCAATATCTAACCGGCTTCAAAAAGCAAGATGGCTCCGATAAAAAACAGGTGGATAGCCTCGGCAATCCCATGAAGCGAAATAGCCCCGAGGAAAAACTTACAGAGGGTATTGGTCGACACCTATTTACCTACTATTTGTGGGGAATGTATCTGCTCAAGAGATCGGCAAGGAACAACGACTATGATTCTTTACTTGAACGATATTACGAGGCAATTGACAATAACCGAGAGCACTGGGCGAATTTGTTCAACTATGTTGGCCGTATCTTGTGGAGTACGAGTAAGCAACTAGATAAAGACTTGGAAGATAGAATCACTACTTTCTTTGATTGGCGTTTTGAAGTGAAAGAGCCAAGGGAACTGCGCCAGTTTACCTTCTGGCTGAAAGCCAAGTGCCTAAACGCTGAATGGCGATTGGACGCATACTCCAAGATTCTGGATGTTTGCAAGTCAGATGAGGCATCAATCGCTATTGAGGTGGAGGCGTTGTGCGAAATGCTTCCGGCTCACACCGCCAAGGTCATTGAATGCTTTGTCAAGCTGACCGATGGGAGAAGATACGACAACATCTACATTCAAACAAAGGAAGCAAAAATCATCCTGGGAGCAGGCTTCAAAAGCAGCGACGAAAGTGTGTCTCGGAACGCAGAACGCGCCCGTGAAAACCTGCTCCGTGGGGGCAGATTTGATTTATTGGATTTGGACCATTGACGATGATACATAAAGTGTGAATGTAAAGAGAATAGGACTTGTGCACTTGAGTTTGTGGTAACGCCATTCAACCCGCGTTGCCATAGACGATAAATCGCCCGATGGTAGTTACCGTATGCTGTCCCTCCCTTCCCCCGCTATGCCCCCCCACCCCCCGCAAGCAGGGGGAAAAGAACCGTGTAGGTATTTGGGATTAGAGGGGGGCGACGGTACGGCGGAGTGTGCCTACTACTTTGGGAGGAACGGTCGCCTCCCGAGGAATCGGGCGTTGAAAGGCATGCTCAACGGCGGCGATGAATCGCTAAACTACAAGGCTTCGGAGGTTCAACTGCGTAAGTCCTTCTTTATCAAATTCTTCGCAAAACTATGAAAATTCCGAGGATTTTTTAACGGCGTTTTTCAACGAGCAACTTGAATTACTATAAGGAATCGTAATGATGACTTTTCAAGAAATAATTCTCGCTTTAGAAAAATTTTGGGCGGATTACGGCTGCACCATTCAGCAGCCGACCGATGTTGAGGTCGGCGCAGGAACGTTTAATCCCGCCACCTTCCTACGCTGCCTCGGACCAGAGCCGTGGCAGGTCGCTTATGTTGAACCCTCGCGGCGTCCTGCCGATGGTCGGTACGGCGAAAATCCGTTTCGGCTTGGGGCATACTACCAATATCAGGTAATTCTTAAACCCGCACCGCCAGACGTGCTCCCGGTCTACCTTGAGAGTTTACAGTATTTGGGGATTGATCCCCGCCGAAATGACTTCCGTTTTGTTGAAGACGATTGGGAAGCACCGACGCTAGGGGGATCTGGACTCGGTTGGGAGGTCTGGTGGAACGGTGCCGAAGTGACGCAGTTCACCTACTTTCAACAGATGGGGAGCATTGAGTTAGATCCGATCTGTGCCGAACTGACGTATGGGCTTGAACGTATCGCGCTCTATCTGCAAGATGTTAGTAGTTTCTTTGACATTAAATGGAATAAGCAATTGGTCTACGGGGACGTACATCACCAGAGCGAAGTGGAGTATTCCAAATACCATTTTAAGGGCGCGGACGTTGAGACGCTATTTAATCTCTTTGACGCCTACGAAAAAGAGGCATTAGCCTGTTTGAAAGCCGATTTAATACTACCAGCGACGGATTATGTCCTGAAATGTTCGCATACATTCAACGTCCTCGACGCCCGCGGCGTCATCAGCGTGACGGAACGCGTGGGCTATATTGAGCGTGTTCGACGCCTCGCACAACGGACCGCACGAGCTTATGTCGCCCAGCGCGAGGAGATGGGGCATCCACTGTTGAATCGTTGGAAACCCAAGGTAGAGGAAGGGGTGGGGGAAAAAAAGGTTTTAGACGCTCGATCGAAGATTGAGGAACAAGTCGAAGTGGAAACTGAAAGCGAAACATCTGCGGATTTCCTCTTGGAGATTGGGACAGAGGAGATTCCCGCCGGCTATATTCCACCGGTCTTGGATCAGCTTCGGGAGGTTGCTTCCCAATCGCTTACAGAGGCTCGACTTCCGTTTGAAGAAGTCCGTACGTTGGCGACTCCGCGACGCCTAACCTTATGGGTCAAGGGACTAACAACCTTGCAGCCAGATCAGGTCACGGAAGTGGTCGGTCCCCCGAAACCGGTCGCCTACGATGCAAACGGGAATCCCACCAAAGCGGCGATCGGTTTTGCAAGGACACAAGGGGTCAACATCGAGGATCTAAAAATCGTTGAAACGCAGCGTGGAGAATATGTCGCTGCGGATAAGCTCGAAAAGGGTCAATCCACTCACAGTCTGTTAAAAACAGAGATCCCTGAGTGGATTCAGTCCCTAAATTTCCTCAAAACGATGCGCTGGGATAATCTAAGGTTTGCGCGTCCCATACGGTGGTTGGTCGCTTTGCTGGGGGATGGGGTAGTTGATTTCCAACTGGACACTTTGTGTTCAGGTAGGCACACTTATGGTCATCGCTCGTTAAATCCAGAACCAATTGAGCTTACTTCTGCTTCGCTTGAAGGCTATATTGACAGTTTACGTGGAGTCAATGTGCTTGTTAATCAGGAGGCACGGCGAAAAGAGATCGAAAACCAAGTCACAGATATCCTGAAAACTGAAGATTGTTTGACCACGATTGATGCGGAATTGCTGGATACCGTCAATTTCCTCGTCGAAAATCCCCAAGCAATTATGGGTAGTTTCAGCGAATCTCATTTATCTCTGCCGACTGAAGTCTTAATCACCCCTATGAAGACACAACAACGCTACTTTCCGATGTGGGGGGAGGATGGAAAGCTGTCGGCAAAGTTCATAGCGATTTCCAACGGGACAGATGGCAACTTTGATGGCGTCCGTCACGGCAACGAGCGGGTCTTGCACGCCCGACTCAACGATGCAGCGTTCTTCTACAACGAGGACCAGAAAACCTCACTTGCAGATAAAGTAGACCGACTGCACAATGTTGTTTTTCAGGTGAGACTTGGCTCACTGCACGACAAAATCAGTCGATTGAAGGAGCTCGCTACATTCATCGCAGAGGAGATTGGTGCTGATGAGAACATCAAAGATCACGTGGTTCGAGCGGCATCACTTTGCAAGGCGGATCTGACAACACAGATGGTGATCGAATTTCCGTCCCTGCAAGGGGTTATGGGGAAATATTATGCCGAAAATTCCGGTGAATCCCACGCAGTTGCGGTAGCAATCCAGGAGCACTATCAACCTGTCGCCGCCGACGCGCCTATCCCGCGCACCGACGTGGGGACAATCGTTGCGCTCGCGGATAAAATCGACACCATCGTTGGGTACTTCGGTATTAATGAGCGGCCCACGGGTTCCCAAGATCCATATTCACTCAGGCGACACGCAATCGGAACAATACGTATCCTCCATGAGCGGAACCAACGCCTTCCGCTGACTCCTGTCGTTGAGAAGGCGATTGAACTATATCGGGTGGATTTCGTCGAAGATACAAAAGCTGCTGTGCTTGATTTTATCAAAGGGCGGCTGGAAGTGGTTCTAGGTGGACGAAGTTACACACTGGACCTTAGCTACGCGCCCGACCTGATCGATGCAATCCTTGCAACGGCTGAGGTTGATGTGATTGATATTCTAGAGCGGGCAGCAATCCTCAAAACTTTCCGTGAGGGGCCGGACTTTGACAGGGTATATCCAGCACTAAATCGCGTTCTGAGAATTTTGCCAGACCAACCCCCGGGGGAAATTCAATCCGACCTGTTCCAGGACGAAGCCGAAAAGCAGTTAGGAGCAGCTGTGGATGCCGCAGAAGCAGAATTAAACCGATGCGTCCAGAAGCGCGACTATGAGGGTCTTCTCATCCAGCTTGGTGAGCTTCAACCCGCAATCGATCAGTTCTTCGATGATGTAATGGTTATGGCGGAAGACGCCGCCCTCAGGTCCAACCGACTTGCGCTGTTAAATGCTATCGCCCAAAAGGTATATCCGCTTGCCGATCTAACGAAATTGGTCATTGCAGGAGCTTAAATCAGGCAATGGGCTAGAATTTACAGGTTATGCTTTAGAAGCTGTTTAAATTAAAAAGCTACCACCGTAGGTGGGGCATCTTGCCCCACAACGATATATTATAATGACTTTTCAAATAGGTTCTTACGTTTTACGCATCACACATAAAAAAGGAGATGGACAATGAAACAAAAATTAGTTCTGTTTATCAGTCTTGTGTCGGCAATCAGTATCCTCACGGGCTGCGCTGAGAAAGAAGATAAAAACATCCTGGAAGCACGGGCAGCAATTGCACAAGCAGATTATGCCGCCGCCCGGAGTGCTATCGCTACCGCACCGGACCTGCCAGAAACACGGTCACTGCGAGTCCTACTCCAGCTACACACCGCTTCGGGTTGGAGTACTGACGTGGCTGCTTGGCACGGGACCATTCAAAAGGTGGTAGATTATTTACAGCCGCTCAATAAGGATATAAAAACGCTGGAAACACAAGAAGATCCGGATTCCGACGATCTCGATCGCTTAGAGCGACTCATCCGTTCCAGAAATTCGATTGCCGGGCTTCTTGCAAATTCGCTCGCTGCAGCCGTTGAAAAAAACGCCAATCTCTTGTCAGAATTGGTCAGTCAGACCGATTCCGCTGCCATCATAGGGCTCTTAGAGGCTGAAAAGTGCTTTGACCCGACGGCTAGTGGTGCAGCGATGATGCTGATTCAAAAACTCGGCAATACGCCGAGGGTATCCGACCTGCTGATCAACGCGACGCAGCACCCGGACGCCGATATTAGAAAGGGAGCTGTCAAGCATTTAGCGGATTTGGAAGCCCCGAAACTGATCCCCACATTTAAATCAATCCTCAAAGACAAGAACGAATTCCCCTATGTGCTTTACAACGTGATTGTTGCTCTGGAGCGGCTTAGGGAGGAACCAATCGTACCTGCCCTCAAGCTAGCAACACAGACCAATGCCGGGCAGGTGCGGATGCATGCAGCAAAATTGATTGGTCAACTCAAAGCGGAGGAAGCCATCCCTTCACTGATTCATCTGTTGGCGGACCTGGATGCTTACGTCAGAACTGCATCGATCAATGCCCTGACAGAGATCGGTGAGGCGTCTATTGAGCCTCTAATTGAAGTGCTCGACTCCGGTGCCCAGAATGTCCTCCCAGATGAGAATTCAACTGAATTCCTCCAACTGACATCGGAGTACCAATACCTCGCAAACGCGTATATCGACACAACTCGGCGTAAAAATCATCGCATTAACACACAGGCTGCTGCAGCGCAAGCCCTCGGCGCATTAAAAGCCGAAGAAGCAATTCCCCGCCTGATTAGCTTGCTCGATAATGATGACCTTCGTGGGAGTGCAGGTGCTGCGTTGCAGGCAATGAAGGGAGTTGCCATTCCGGGGCTCGTCAATGCCTTGAAGGATTCGAGGGATGATGTCAGGATTCGGAGCGCAGAAGTGCTAGCAGGTATCGCCGATTTGCGCTCGGTGGATGGTCTCAGTGAGGCGTTGATGACCGATGCTCGAAAGGATGTGAGAGCAGCAGCAGCCAAAACGCTTGGTGTTCTAAGAGGGCGTGGCACAAATAACATTGCACGCGATGCACTGATTCAGGGGTTGAAGCTGGATGACACAACCGCTGCCAACGCTGCCAACGCGCTCGGTGAAATCCAGATTAGTACTGATGAAGCGATTCAGGGGCTGATTACAATGGCAATGGACAAACGGGGGCGTGAAACCGTGCGGAGTGCTGCGTTATCTGCTTTAACTAAACTCGCTGCTGCCCAAGCGGTACAACCGATGCTGCTCTTAATGTTAAGCGATGAAACTAGCCCTGCCCTCCGCAAAGGTGCTGTTGCGGCTTTGGGAGCGATTAAGGCACCAGAATCTGTGCCCGCCCTCGTGTGGGTCTTGGGAACCCGCTATGAGGATATCAAAGACTTCCAAAGACACCTGAAAAGGCAGTACAACACCCTCGCACGGTTGAAGGAAGCCATCACCAACTTAGGAGTTGAGTGGACGGGGGAGTATGCTCCACCCGATTATCGAACGTGGGGTGAGCTCAAACCAATTCCGAGTCTTGTTCGTAGTGAAGTCGCGCTCTCACTCGGCAAAATCAAAGGCGATACAGTTGTGCAGCCGTTAATCAATGCGCTTAAAGAGGACGAGCGCGCTGCTGTACGTAGGAGTGCCGCCTTTGCTTTAGGCGAGGTTAAAGGTGAAATGGTAGTTGATCCCTTGATTGAAGCACTTAGGAGTGATAAACAAGGGATTGTACGTCAAGAAGCTGCAGTTGCCCTGGGCAAAATCAAAGGGAACAAAGTGATAAATCCTTTGCTAACAACACTCAAAAAAGATAAATTTGAGGGAGCGCGCAAACAGGCGGCCATCGCGCTACGTGAATTGCCGGCTGAACTTGCCGATGACGGCCTGGTTGATGTCTTGAAAAAGGGATGGGGAACATTTGAAGAAAAGCAGGAAGTCCTATCTGTTCAGACTGAGATAATCACCTCCTTAACCAAACTTGGCAAAGCGGCGACAGCGGAATCTATAATAAATGCGCTCAAATCCGAGGAAGACGAATGGACACGATGGAAACTGACGTTTGCGCTAGGGAGGCTTGAAGAAAACGACAATTCCCCTGTGGATGCTATGAGTGCTCAGTTAGAACACCCGAACCCTGTTATTCGCAAGGAAGCGGTACTCGGGCTTGGACTCAGCAAAGATCGGAAATCCCTTGAAGTATTGACGAAAATCCTTGAGGACAAAAATGAGTACAAATCGATCCGCGCGAGTGCCGCAACGGCGCTAGGCACGCTGCTTGATGAACGCGCAGCCGCATCACTCCTTGCCTCGCTAGATGACGAACATATTGAAGTTCGCGCCCAGGCTGCGACCGCGTTGGGGGCTATCAGAGAAGCGAGGGCGGTCGATAAACTTATTGAACTGTTTTACGCGCCTCTCGAAGATAAAACGGTAAAGGCAGCCTGCGTGACCGCCCTTGGGTTGATCGGAGGCGAAAAAGCCGAAGCGGTGCTCCTTAATATTTTGGAGACGGATACCGAAAAAGGAGCTATTTTCACGAACGCAGTCACAGGACTCGGAGAGTTAAAGAGCGCAAAAGCTGTGCCGGCACTGATTAAAATCCTCGAAGACCAAAGCCTAGAACTGGATGCCCGTACAGATGCGCTTGCGAAGCTCTCCGCTCGCACAAAAGCCGCCGCGGCACTTGCCAACATTAAAGACCAACGTGCCGCTGAAGCATTTGGAAGACGGCTCGTTGACGAATCCGAATATGTCATTGCGATAGTAGACAAAGATGATAAAAAAATTCCAAAACACAACTGGGGTTGGGAAAACTTTGTCATAGCGACAAAACCGTTTCGGCTGCCTGCATTTATCGCCCCCAAGATGATTCAGCGAATTGAAGATCCGCTAGAAGAATGGCCTGTAAAGGCGTACGCTGCCAATGCCCTCGCAAAATCTGACGCCCCAGAGGCTATACCGAGAATCAAGGAACTGCTCACCGATCCAATCGTGCAGATACGCCAATTCACGGCACTCGGTGCCGGCGAAGGCAAGCTCAGTGAATTCAAAGATGATCTTGTGAAATTGATGCTGGATGAAGTCGAAAACGCTGATGTGCGACGCGGGGCAACACAGGGGTTGGGGGATCTGGGTGACCCCTCCGTGGTATCAGCCTTAGCAGAAACGCTCAACAACGATGCCAATGTTATAGCACTCCGTCAGGACGCCGCACTTGCCCTTGGGAAGATTGGAGATGATGCGGCTGTTGCTGTGTTGTCTGTAAAGCTGGAAGCCCTTCAAGCGAGTCAATCAGAGAAAAAGTTGCGGATCGACATTCTCAAAGCACTCGCCGAAGCTAAGAATCCAAAAGCTATACCCATTCTCAAGACAGCTCTGGAAGATTCGGATGGGGACGTCCACTTCTGGGCAGCAAATGCGCTGTATAAAATTACGGGCGATGGACATGGGTATCACCGCGTGGGTTAAATCTCGCTTTGCTTGGATAACCCTTGTGCAAACTACGGCACACTGCAGCGTACCTACTGCAATTGCACTAACGAATATGAACTAATGAACCAACAGCCCCAGTGGGGCGGTATGTGTATAGCAATGCTAAATCCCTATGCACCCAAGCCCCAGCGGGGCGACATATGTATAGAAGCAAATCAATGAAAGGAGGATGAACAGGTGAAGTCAAACCCGAACCAACTAATCGACCATTTCTTTCAAATGGAAAAAGAGATTAACCGCCTTTTCGATGATTTCATGGAACCGTCCCAAGATTTAACGACTGAGACAGCGCATTGGCGACCGCCGATGGACATTTATGAAACGGTCGATAGTTTTGTTGTTAAAATTGAAATCGCCGGCATAGAACCGAGCGAAGATCTCAAAATCGAACTCAATCGAAATGTCTTGACCCTCAAAGGGTACCGCCAAGAACGAACCGCCCTAAAAAAAGAACACTACCATCAAGCTGAATTAAACTACGGTCCTTTCGAGCGATCGATTGTATTACCAAATGTCTTGGCGGATGATGTGGAGCCGGTTGCAAGTTATGCAAATGGCTTTCTTGAAATCCATATCCCAAAGGCAAAGGAAAATCAGCCAAAGGAGATTGTTGTCCAAGCCAAACAAGAATTAGAGGGCGGAGCAACTGAAAATCCAGAACGAAAGGAGTTTGATGATGGCGTCAAAGGATAAAAACAAACAAGAAGCAAACGTTGAAAAGCCGAAAGAACTGCCAATTATTCCTGTTCAGGACGATCTGGTTATCTTTCCGTATATGCCGCCGGTTCCCCCATTTCCACCGCATCACGTTGTGTTATCGGGAGAGAGCATTACAGCAGCTGTCGATGAAGCACTAATCGGCGGTTCGCGGCTGCTCTGCATCTTTGAGCTCCAGTCGGATAAAGATGAAGCGGAACTGACGGTCGAAGACTTCAACACTGTTGGAACGCAGATCTATATCATTAAGTGTCGCAAAGAGGATGAGAATGTCTTATTCCTCGCACAGGGACGTGCAAGGGTTCAGATTGAAGAGATCACACAGACCGATCCATTTATCAAAGGACGGGTGCGAATCATTGAAGACAAAGAGGAAGAAACTACTGTTGAAGTCGAAGCCCTGATGCGCAGTGCCACCTCTCTCTTTCAACAGATTGTCGAGCTTTCGTCCCGATATCAGGAAGAGTTCAGTATCATTGCAGACAATATTGATGAACCGGGGCGACTCGCAGATTATATCGCCGCAACGCTTGATCTCAAACCTAAAGATAAACAGGTACTCTTGGAAACCATCTCTCCCACAGATCGGTTGACTCAGCTAATCGTTTCACTCACTAAAGAGCTGGATTTGCTTGAACTGGAAAGCAAGATTCAATCGGATGCCCAAGGTGTGATTAACCAAGGGCAGCGCGAATACTTCCTCCGCGAACAGATGAAAGCCATCCAAAAAGAGCTCGGTGAAACCGATGATCTATTGCTGGAGGTTGAGGAGATGCGTGAACAAATTGAAAAAGCAAACATGCCCGAAAAAGTGCACGCTGTCGCGGAAAAAGAACTCAATCGCCTCTCCAAAATGCACTCAGCCTCCCCAGAGTCAACCGTGTCTCGAAATTACCTCGATTGGCTCATTAACCTCCCTTGGGATGTCAGCACACAGGATCATCTCGATATCGCTCACGCAAAGCAGGTCCTTGATGAAGATCACTATGACCTCGAAAAGGTCAAAGACCGGATTTTGGAGCACCTTGCGGTGCGCCTGCTCAAAGAAGATATGAAGGGACCTATTCTCTGCTTTGTGGGGCCGCCAGGGGTCGGGAAAACCTCGTTAGGGGCGTCAATTGCCAGAGCGATGGAGCGAAAATTTGTACGGATCTCACTGGGCGGGGTTCACGACGAAGCGGAAATTCGGGGCCACCGCCGCACCTACATCGGCTCAATGCCGGGACGTATTGTAAAAAGTTTGCGTCAGGTGGAATCCAATAACCCGATTTTTATGTTAGATGAAATCGATAAACTCGGCTCGGATTTCCGAGGCGATCCCGCTGCTGCCCTGCTTGAAGTCCTCGATCCAGAGCAGAACTTTGACTTCGTAGACAACTACCTTGAGGTATCTTTCGATCTCTCGAAGGTCATGTTCATTACTACGGCGAATCAACTCCACACCATTCCTCCCGCTTTGCTTGACCGCCTCGAAATTCTCGAACTCCCCGGCTATACCGCTAACGAGAAACTGATGATTGCCAAGCAATATCTCATCCCGCGCCAACTTGAAGCGCACGGCATAGCGGAGGATGCACTTCCAATTACGGACAACGCTATTCATCAGGTAATTGACAAATACACCCGTGAAGCAGGTGTCCGAAATCTTGAACGCGAGGTGGGAACGATCTGCCGAAAGGTTGCTCGCCAGATTGCCGAAGGGAAAGATACGCCAACCCATGTGAAAATCGACGATGTACAGGATTATCTGGGACCAACCAAATTCTTCTCTGAAATCGCTGAACGGAAGGAAGAGATTGGGGTTGTAACCGGTATGTCTGCCACCGCCTATGGAGGTGAGATCCTGTTTATAGAAGCGACCAGTATGGCTGGTAAGGGAAAGTTACTGCTTACAGGGCAGCTCGGCGATGTTATGCAGGAATCTGCCCAAGCTGCACTAAGTTATGTCAAATCCCAGTCGGAGGCATTACATTTCGACTCCGATTTCTTCCAAAAGCACGACATCCACGTTCATGTGCCAGCCGGGGCAAGTCCGAAAGATGGCCCCTCTGCCGGTATCACAATCGCTACCGCCCTCGCTTCTCTGGTGACAAGGCACAGCGTTATCCCTGAAGTTGCGATGACTGGCGAGATTACGTTGCGGGGACGTGTGCTCCCGATTGGCGGCTTGAAGGAGAAAACGCTCGCTGCAAAACAGGCGGGGATTAAGACAGTTATCCTACCTGAGCGTAATCAGAAAGATCTCGTTGAAGTCCCTGACGATGCTAAGGAGGGGCTTGAGTTTATATTTGTTGATCATGTGGATGAAGTCCTTAATCGGGCACTCAAACAAAATCACTGAAAAAACAGAAAGAGGAGTAGGGACAGGTCTTGTACCTGCCCAAAATCCCGTAGGGGTAGGGTTTATCCGCCCGTGCTTGCCAAAGACTCGGTTGCTGTTGCACCATTTTTTAATATGAGTTGTACCGATTGGGAAGAAAGACGGAGATACGGATGCAGATTGAGGACACAATCTCGATCTATATAGGGGATATATTACGAGAGCGCGGAAATACCTGGAGCATCGAACCTCAGGAAACACTACTACGCGAAGCTAAACGTCCCGATATAACCGTGACAGAAACCGGCAAAGAGCCAGTAGTCATAGAGGTAAAGATTGACCACCGCAATTCATCGAACTTGGAAGGCGAAGAACAAGCAAAAAAACGACTCGGAAAACGCCTAGCATCGTTTGAAACGATTAAAACCGCCATGGTATTACGAGTCCCCTACCGGTTTCGACAGTTCAGCAGTGCTGAGATTCCGGACGCACTCCGAGACGCCGCTGACCTATACTACGCCCTTTTCAGCGTTGATGCCCCCCACCGTTTTCCCAGTAGCGGTTGGATCAGTGGCAATATTAGTGACGTTACCACTGCCCTCCGAATTGGTGCCATCCCCATTTCCAAGGTTGCCCGAGCCGCCGAAGATTTAGAGCAGGACGTAAATGAGGCTGCAATCCTCCTCGCTGCTGCCATAGAGACACGCCCCTACATGGCAGAAACCATTGAGAAAATCCTTTATCAAGAAGCGGGTGAACAGACCTATCGGATGGCGATGTTGATCATCACAAACGCCTTCGTTTTTCAGAGTGCACTTGCTGGCACTCCGGAAATGGAAGCGGTGCCCTCCCTTGGCCAATTCCAAAGGGTGGGTGAACAACTTAGCGTCAATGAAGTCTTGAACGCCTGGGATGTCATTCGACAGGTAAACTATCGCCCTATCTTCGATGTTGCCTATCGTCTGACAAAAGAGGTACTGGCAACAGATGATAGACTGGTCGGGCGGCTATTGCAGAGGTTGCGTAGCACCGCCCAGGGACTGATTGCACAGGGGGTGGAACAGATACACGAGTTAGCGGGCATCGTCTTCCAACGGTTGATTATTGACCGGAGGTTCATCAAGGCGAACTATACGCGCCCTGAATCCGTTGCGCTGCTCTCCGCTCTTGTTTTACCCAACGGGCAGCCTACCCTAGGGGACGGGTTATGTACCTTCCCCAAGGTAGCCGATTTTGCTTGTGGCACCGGTGCACTGCTAAACGGACTTTACCAGCGGATATTGGCACTGCATGAACAAGCGGGTGGGAGCGGGAAAGACATTCACCGGCAAATGGTAGAAAATAACCTCGTTGGGGCTGATATTATGCCCAATGCTAGCCACCTCACTGCCTCAATTATTGCAAGTACCTATCCCGATATCAAAATTGGAAAAACTCGCATTCATACTATGGCGTACGGCACACAACGGCTGGATGGCAAATATGCAATAGGGGCTTTGGATTTACTTGAGAATCCGGGGGCAACGTTACCATTAGGATTAATAAACACAGAGCAGGTTCAAGGCGATGGTTGCCAAGATGAGAACCAAATATCGGAATTTCGGCATGGCGAGTTTGATATCGTTATTGATAACCCACCCTTTACAAGGATGGGCGCGGACAATAGTTCTAATAACCCCGATGTTCCGACAACTGTGTTTGGAGATAGGGATGAAGATATCGCCGATGGGATGAAAGCATCGCTCCGAAACATAGAGACCTCCATCGCAAATGGCAACGCAGGCCTCGGTTCCTATTTCGTTGACCTTGCTGATCGGATGCTAAAAAATAGTGAGGATACAGGCCCGTATCCGCCCACGATGGGATTCGTGCTTCCCCTGACTGTACTGATTTCCCCCGACTGGCAGAAGGTGCGGGACCTATGGGCTGCTGCGTATCACGACATAACCGTTGTTACCATCGCCGATGCCAGAACGGAAAACTGTGCCTTCTCCGCGGATACGAACATGGCGGAGTGTCTCGTCGTTGCCATCAAAGGCAGGACGGAAAACACCGGACGCGGCAACTTTGTCTGTCTTTACCGCAAACCAAATAGCCATTTAGAGGCAGTTGAAATAGCTAAGCGGATTCAACGTCTCTGGAATGTCAGAAAGTTTGAAGATCCACCGATTGGTGGAGATCCTATTAAGGTGGGGGATGAAATAGTAGGGTCTGCCTTAAATTGTCCGTTAGAAAAAATATGGAGCACCTCACGTATTAAAGATCTTGCGTTGATTCAATCCGCCTACCATTTAGCGAATGGGCATGTCTGGTTACCGAAACAGCGTGACCCTCTCGAAATTCCGATCTGTTCTGTCGGTGAGATAGCGACGACCAGTTTTGACGATACAAGGGTTAAGGGAGCGCGAGGAGCCTTTGATATAGAAGATGGTTACTCCGATGCAGACGACTATCTAGGGCTACGGCACGTAAAATCAGATAGGCAGCGGAGCATGGTGGTCAAACCGGATTGCCATGGCATGGTTCGGTCCAATTATTGGGACCAAGCCCAACAGGTATTGGAAAGGAATAGCCGCATCCACCAGAATATAGGATTACGTTTTAATGCAAATTCGTTATCAGTGCTCTTCACAGAGAAGCCCACGATTGGTATGAGTATACTCCCTAACGTTGTGTTTGAAAATTCGTTGTATGAATACGTCTGGATGTTATGGAGTAATTCAACGTTGGGGTTGTTATGCTACTGGATGCACTGTAACAAGCGACAGTCGGGGCGAGGTGCAATTCGTTTGACACTTTTACATTCGATGCCAACGTTAGATGTGCGTCAATTGGATCAAGCTGCCTTGCAAAACGCCGAGCGCATTTTTGAGGAGATGAAGCATAAGCGAATGCTCCCGTTCAATCAGATGTTTGAAGATGTAGTGCGTCAGGAGTTGGATCAGCGGCTGTTAGCTGAGGTGCTTGAGATAGCTGACGCGACACATCCAGATGTTTATGCGGGGTTGCATCGTCTCCGTGAGCGGTTGTGTGCAGAGCCTAGCATCCACGGTGGGAAGCAGTCCCGGGTTACATTATAACCAATGGTGCTAGTTTAATTTAGAGAGCATGAGCCGGTATCCTCAATTGTATCGTTAATTACTGAATAAGAGTTCAATTAGATAAATGCTTCGGAGGGATAATTTGAATGAAAGTAGAAAAGGTTATGGTTAGAACTATAGAAAGTAATGAAAATAGACAGTGGGCTGTAAAGGCTTGTTTGCTTGATTCTGGAGTGCCTAAATGTTTGATAGAAAAGCATATTGGGTTTGATGCTAAGACTACCTCTAGAGAAGATTTGACAGCAAAGCTGGAAGAGAAGAGGTTACGCTTCCATAAGCATCAACCATCACTACGATGCAGCCATATTTGTTCTTCCCTTTCTTTTTATGAAGCTCTTAAGAAGATTAGGTGGTCTAATAAGACAACAATGTTGATGAATGACGACAGAAGATTAACAATACCATTTTGTAAACTTCAAGAATTGTTGTCTAAACTGCCCTATGATGCAAAGGTATTTCAGCCACAATGGTATTTGCACCCTGAAGAGTTTGCCTGCTATTCTCCTATTAAGGTTAATTTTCTCGAACCATACTCTCCTTTTGCCAAAGGATTTTTGACCCCTAGCAATGATGTTTTAGTTTTTACTCCTGAAGGAGCTGCTTGGGCTTGTGAGAAAATCCGTGCATACAGTCATAGAAAGAGTGCTGGTTATTGTTTTTGCGATGGTAAAATTCATAATGGAGTATACACATCTATAGTCCAATTAGCTGAGGAGATTGGTGGTCAAGGATATTGGAAATCAGGACATGGTGGCCATTAATGAATATTTATTTTTTGATTTGTTCCTGAGAGCATACGTAGGAGGTTGGAAGGAAGGGAAGGAGCTGTTATCGAACTCAACTTTCTTTATTGATCCCTTTTCTATTTTTATTGCATTAGTATTACCCCTTGAGCGGCAGGCTGCTACTTAACCACCCCGGTAATGCCCGGTGCCTCTTAGCAAGGGAAGAAAAGGATGCAAGGAGATCCCCCGCAATGGATTTTATTGAGGAACTGCGAAATCTCGCTGCTAGAATCACAAAGCAAAGGATTGAACTTACACACTTCAGTTTGTAGTCGCTCAATTCATTGCGCGCCTCGACGATCGATAAATCGCTCTGCTACAAACCTAAAGGCTTACTGTAGTTTCCCGATTCATTGGGCGTTGGGAGTTATCCTGCGCGACGATGAATCGCTGAACTATAGGTTAAAAACCCTCGGAACGGGGGCTTCTCAACTGTGTAAGTCCTATTATTTAAGGAAATTGATCTATCAAGGCGACCAAGAGAAGTTAGGTTGCTATAGAATAATTCGATTGACACAGATACCCATCTATTATAAAATACCAATGGGATCACAGACACAATAAATAAGGGAGAATTTCTTATGGCAGTTAAAATAGAAAAGATGTTTGATTTTCCAGGACCGCAGCCAAACGGTATGCAAGCTACGGAGGAAGGGATCTGGTTTCTGGATCAAGTCTCAAATCAAGCCCTCCTCGTCTCCTATGAAGGGGAAACTTTGAAGGCCATTGATACAGATTCTGAGCACGGGAGCGGGGTTACGGTGGACGGTACGAACCTTTGGCTCGCATCAACTTTCGTCCCGACGCGCATAGAAGCCGACGGTCCGGCAATTCTAAAAGTCGATCCAGCAACTGGGAAAACCCTTGCCTCCTATCCGACAGCAGGAGCCCAAAAGTCAGGGGCGCACGGATTAGAATGGCGTGATGGGAAGCTGTGGATGGCAGTGCCGCCTTCAGCGACCGTTTACCAGTTAGACCCAGAAAACGATCTCGCTGTCTTGCATTCTTTCCCGGCCCCCGGAGTCCGTCCGCACGGACTTGCGTGGGAGGGGGACGATCTCTGGTGTGTTGAGACAAATTACCGTGCCTTCTATCGTCTGAATCTCAAAGACGGTTCGACCGTTGATAAGATCGAAATTCCTGAACCACACCCGGAGCCGCACGGCATGACGCGCTGGGATGGGTGCTTCTGGTACTGCGATGCGGGAACCGGAGCGGTTTGCCGGGTGTCTCATTGACGTACTCCCACATCCTAAAGAGTGGAGATTGTCATCCGTTCCCCATAGGATGTCGAATTGTGGACACACACGGGTAGCGAACCAAAGTCCGACTTACATCTGCTACTGCAACGGACAACGCCCTGCCCATTCTGGCGACCAGCCCCGTAACTGCGTGGGAAGAATCTAGGGTGGGGCAATCCATCCCCATACAATCACTCAGCTGAAGTTCGTTGCAAGTCATTGGGATCTATTCCAGCTCGCTCATACGCCAACTCGAATCAACCGCGCAGGATATTACTCCATGTCTGGTGTCTTTGCACTCAACGGTTGTTCAATGCCTGCCTTGAAACGTATTAATTAGAATTTCAACCTATTTCTGTATATTAACGAGGTTTGGTTGACAAGACCCAACCTAAAAGATAGGGTCTTGTCAGCATTTTTTGATAGCCCAATATCTCAGATATTTTCTGCAATGCGAGGCAGCCGATCGAATGAGAAAACAGACCCAAGACATCGGTTTCTTACCGCCGATCAGAGAATTCTCTGACAGAGGGACCAAGTGGTTGCTGGAATTTGGCGAAAATGTGGAGGGATTGCTACAAATTGTTGCGAGCGATTTGGCCGACCAACTTGATTTCAGTCAAATCCAACAGGTGAATCAGAGTTTTATTCCCGATAACCTGCGGAAACAAGAATCCGATGTCATCTATCTGATCCCATTTCAATCTGAAGAGTTGGGTGACGTGTGGGTTTACCTGCTTATCGAACACCAATCGGTGCCGAGTCCCGTGATGGGCTTTCGACTTCTATTCTACATGGTCAATATTTGGGATGCCCAGCGACGTGGGTGGGAGGATGCGAAAGTCCCTGAAAGTGAGTGGTGCTTTCGCCCAATTATTCCAATTGTGTTTTATACAGGGAGCCAGACGTGGGAGATGCCGATAACAATAGAGGTAGTCACGGACCTACCACAAGCCTTAGGGCGGTTTGTTCCCACGTTTGATGTCTTATTCCTGAATGTTAAGGGAGAAGATACCCCTGACTTCCTCTATCAAGATCACCCATTTCGCCTGCTGTTAGAGCTCATTCGCCAAGAAGATGCAACAAAAGCTGACTTTGAAGCTGTGTTAAAACAGATAGTAGAGATTTTGAAGGAGTTACCGGAAGAATCGCCACAGTGGTCAAGAGCAATGTACTATTTGGTTTTGCTAATCTATCATAGGCGACCTACAGAAGAACGTGAAACCCTGATGAATATTGTTGCCCAAACCCTTGTAGGACGTAGGCAAATAGAGGAGGTACAAGATATGCCGCAAACAATTGCAGAATACTTCATTCAACAGGGCGAAGAAAGAGGAGAGAAACGCGGTGAACTAAGGGCAAAGCGTGAAGCCGTTCTCAAGCTCCTCCAGCTTCGATTTGACTCCATTCCACCGTCCATGGTAAAGAAAATTAAAGCCGTCCGCCGTGTGGATCGACTCAATACTCTTTTCGATCAGGCCGTAACTGCCAAGAGCATTTCGGAGATTGAGATCAATTGAAAGTGTGCCAGTATGAGAAAATCGTGTGAACCCCTATTGCGCGTTGATAACCTCAAGACCTACTTTCGTACTGCGGAAGGGCTTGCCCTTGCTGTAGATGGTGTGTCCTTTGAGATTCAGCATAACGAGATTTTCGCGATAGTAGGGGAATCCGGCTGCGGCAAGAGCGTGACAGCGTTGTCAATCAGTCAACTGGTGCCACAGCCTGCGGGCTTTATTGCCGGAGGAGAGATCCATTATAAAGGCAGAGAAATTACCCGATTGCCAGAGGTAGAAAAACGAAAGATTCGCGGTGACGAGATTGCAATGATCTTCCAAGAACCGATGACCAGCCTCAATCCTGTGTTTACCGTTGGGAATCAAATTCTGGAAGCGATCCAGCAGCATCAAGAGATAGCCGGGAAAGCCGCGAAGGACGCTGCTATTGAGATGTTGGATCTGGTCGGCATTCCTGAGCCAGCCCGGCGTTTCGAGGAATATCCCCACCAACTGTCGGGCGGTATGAGGCAGCGTGTCATGATAGCGATCGCGCTGTCATGTCAGCCCGGCTTGCTTATCGCTGATGAACCTACGACCGCCTTGGACGTTACAATTCAGGCGCAGATTCTTGAACTGATTAAGCAACTCCAACGCGAGTTTGGGATGGCAGTACTGCTGATTACCCATGACCTTGGCGTTGTATCCGAAATGGCGGACCGTGTTGCCGTCATGTACGCAGGGAAGATTGTCGAAACCAGCAATTGGGGAACACTGTACCATAATCCTCGCCATCCCTACACGACCAAATTGCTTGACTCCCTCCCCTTGCGTCAAAAGCGCGGCGATGCTCTACAGACCATCCAAGGGCGTGTCCCGCAAGCGACGCAATATCCTGATGGGTGTCGCTTTGCGGATCGGTGTCCCCAACTCATGAACGGTTGCGATGCCATCTTACCACCGTTGATTGAGATCGAAGCGGGACATCACACCGCATGTCACCTTTACAACCCTGATTTTAATCCCTTGGACGATGCGGCGAAGGTTGCTTCCGCCCCGGCCTCAACGACTGTAGCACCTTCTACCCTTCCCAATCCTGACATGGCCGGCGAACCATTCATTCAGGTGAACAATCTTCGTGTCCATTTTCCAATTGTAAAGGGCATACTCAAGCGGACGGTGGGCTATGTCTATGCAGTGGATGGGGTCAACCTTACCATTCCTAAGGGGAAAACCCTTGCCCTCGTTGGAGAATCTGGGTGTGGGAAAACGACGCTCGGCAAAGCGGTTCTTCGGCTTGGTGTTCCGATTCAAGGGGAAATCTCTTACAATGACGTTGACCTTGCACAGTTGAGTAGGTCTGAACTTCACCCCTATCGACGGAAACTTCAGATTATCTTCCAAGACCCGTACTCATCACTGAATCCACGGGCGATGGTTGGGCAAACGATTCAGGAGGGGATGATAACCCACGGCATTGGCGCGAATCGATCCGAGCGGGAGGACCGTGTGCGCGAACTGATGCAGCGTGTGGGTCTGTCCCCTGACATGGTGGGGCGGTATCCTCACGAGTTCTCCGGTGGGCAACGCCAGCGAATCGGCATTGCCCGATGCTTGGCTGTTGACCCCGAATTTATCGTTTGCGATGAGGCAACAAGTGCGCTGGATGTTTCCGTCCAAGCCCAGATCTTGAACCTGCTCAAGGAGCTTCAGGACGACTTGAATCTGACCTACCTGTTTATCACCCACAACCTCTCTGTCGTGGAGTATCTTGCGGACGAAGTGGCGGTGATGTATCTCGGTCGAATTGTTGAACGAGGTACCACCGAAGAAATCTTTGACCAACCCAAGCACCCTTACACCCGTGCGTTGCTATCGGCTGTGCCCAAAATCGATCCGGAGACCGGCCTCGAAAAGATTCAGCTTGAAGGGGATGTGCCCTCCCCAATTAACCCGCCGAAAGGTTGTCATTTTCATCCGCGCTGCCCTGAAGCGATGCCGCATTGCAGTGACGCGTATCCTGACGAAATCGCGTTCACGGGGACCCATTCGTGCCGATGCTATCTTTTTGACGCGGTGCCTAACACTGAGATAGGATAAATAAATAGTGCACTACTGAGAATCAGGCCTCTCCGACAGGAGAAATAAAAAAGAGGAGATGAACCCTTACAAATTCATCTCCTCTCCGTTCTATGAGACAGGTTTCATCCGTTTCTTTTAGTTCGACGGGTTTTCCAACGTGACGTATGCAGCCCTCCCGCTGTTTGGTAGCCTGACATATAGCAGAATCTTTGATTGATCCTTAACCGCTTTAATCTGCTCAAAGTAGTCCTTCAGGTTCGAGATTTCGACCCCTTCAATCTCCTGAATTAGGGTCCCGACACCAATCGGTGCTCTTGCGGGGCTGCGTCGCTCAACCTCAATGATGATTACGCCTTGTTCACCCTCATATCCATAACGCTCTGCGAGGGCATTGGTCAAATCTCGGACACGAAGTCCCGCAAATGTGGCTTTATCTTCCTCACTTGGAAAACGCTGTGTTCTATTGCCTGAATGAGCGGCGAGGACCTCTGGTGTCCGTTTCCCGAGTTTGACCTTTAAGATTTTTTCCTCGCCCTTACGGAGAACTTTGACCTCAATTGTTTCTCCAACATCCAGTCCGGCAATAACGTTACTGAGATGTCGACCGTTACGAATTGGGATTTGAGCAGCAGCAAGAATGACGTCCCCATGTTTGAGCCCGCCTTTCTTTGCTGGGGAATCGTCGAGGACAGAGGTAACGAGAGCCCCCCGTGGTTCATCAAGTCCAAACTTCTCTGCCACTTCATAAGAAAAATTTAGGTCAAATGTAATTCCCAACCAACCGCGCTCTACCTCCCCTTTGTTAATCAATTGGGTCATGATCCGTTTTGCGAGGTTAATTGGGATGGCAAATCCCACGCCGACATTGCCCCCACCGCCGGTGGCGATTGCCGTGTTAATGCCAATTAACTCGCCATAGATGTTAATGAGTGCACCCCCGCTGTTACCACGGTTGATTGCGGCATCAGTCTGGATAAAGTCAGCATATCTGACGATCCTAATATCATCTATTGAACGTCCTTTCGCGCTGACCATCCCGCGTGTTACTGTTTGGGCGAGTCCAAATGGACTACCGATGGCAATCACCCATTCTCCAATCCGAAGTTCCTCCGAGTTGCCAAGAGGCAAGAAAGGCAAATTCTTTCCATCAATCTTCAGAACAGCGAGATCTGTTCCTTGGCGCCCCGCATCTTTTCCAACAACAGTCGCCTGATATTCGCGTCCATTGGGGAAGGCTACCACAATACCCTCTGCGTCTTCAATAACGTGGTTGTTCGTTAAGATATAACCGTCTTCGCTCACAATGACACCAGATCCGAGCCCATCTACTTCTCGCTTGTTTTCTTCACGCGGATCTGAATCACGCCGCTCCCGAGGACCGAACCAAAACTCGAACCAATCGTCCCCAAAAAAATCGGAAGGACTCTGGCGCGTTGAGACTAAGCGGGTTGTCGTAATTTGCACAACAGCAGGTTTGGCACGATTTACCACTTCAATAAATGCACGATTTGCCCGTTCCAAGTATTCAAAGTCCTGACTAACATTCTCGTTGGTTTGACCAATTGCGGTCTGAGGGGTAAACGTAGAGTTATCTGTGCTTATTGTTACACTGACAGCGATTATTAGTGCTACAACAATGAGTGAAATTGTCCATTTCGTTGAATTTGACTTAAACATTTGTAGACCCTCCTTTTCTTGTTCAAAACACACCATCACCTAAATGAAAGTTTCAAAAAAGCACGGCAATTTTGACATAAAAAAGCGTCCTACGTTTAAACGCAGGACGCTTTTTATAAATCAGGTAGCTATTCAACACTGATTTGAATCTCTTTGGGTTGAACCTCTTTTGCTTTTGGAATGGATACGGTCAGCACGCCGTTCGCGAATTTGGCTTTGATGTCTTCAGGATTCAAATTCGTTGGCAATGTGAAAGACCGTTGGAATTTACCATAACTCCGTTCAACGCGATAATACTTTTGATCCTTTTTCTCGCTTTCCTGTGTTTTTTCGCCTTTGAGTGTGAGTACATCATCCGTCACAGAAACTTGAACATTCTTTTCCGAAAGTCCCGGAATTTCGGCACGGATTTCAACGTGCTCATCCGCTTCTAGGATATCAACGACTGGCATCCAATCCAAATTCTCACCCTCTGCGCGATAGCGTGTAGGTCTATACCAGTTGTCAAACAATCGACTCATCTCATTGTGAATGCTAAAAAGCTCCTGTATTGGTTTCGTGGCTAGGCTTCTCATTTTTTGTTTCTCCTATTGTCCTAATTTGTGATTTGTTTTATAAATGTTGTTACTCGGACGATCTAAATATAGAGCAAGTATCGTGCCAAATTCTGTTTCTTTTATGAATCGGAAAACAGGGACATCGCCCAATCCCTGTTAAGACAAGGGTTTCAGGGGGGTGGAGCCTAGAGTCATTTCATAAGGTGCTGGATTGACAGAAGCTATCTGCTGTCGAATCGCTGTATGTCGTTATGGCATAGTTTGCGGTCAAACCGTAGCCCGGCAATGATATGTCATTTTGACCTATTTCATGACACAATTGTTGCCAATGTATCGTACTAATTCTGCAGCCAACCGTTACTAACTTTTTAAAGGCTTGAACCGTTCGCAGGTTTCCCCGATAGGTTTAGGGCCCAACTCGGAGGGTAATACATAGAGGAGAGACCGCGTCGGCGAGGAAATAAGCACGAAAATGCTTCCAATCCATTCCGTTTTGTGCGAAAATGGTTTCTCCATCAAGTCATTAAATCGAGAGAGGAATTTCCAATGAAACCTGCATTGTCACGGTTCCTATTAATCGGGCTTTTACTTTCAAGCGAAGTGCGGGACGCAGCCGCCCAATCGCAGGGAAATCCAATTGGCATCGTCAGTACCGTCTTTATACCGGTCTCTAATCACACAACTCCTCGTGTCGCAGTGGTTGTCCAAGCTGCAAACAGGCACTTGAAAGTTATGTCGCACTGGTATCTCAACGGTTGGATTGCCATTCCTTCCGCGTTGGCGATTGTGGGATGTCTCGTTCTGTTTGTTGTTGTTATCCGGCGTTACTATACCAAGCACCGTGAAGCACAGCGATTACGTGAAGAAATGTTGCAACAGGAACATAGTGCCCGTGAACAGGCGGAGAGCAACGCCAATACGCTTCGTAGTCTCGCTCATGCCGTTAAAAATCCGCTGGCAATCATTGAAGCCTGTTCGGAAAATTTGATGATGCTAGCGGAGACAACGCCTGCGGGGAGGCATTCTAAAGACGCCACGAGCAAATTCACCCGAGAGATCAAAAAACAGGTGAATCACACACGTCAGACGGTCAATCAATTGCTTGAGGCAACGATACAACCTGAATTTCGGGTTTTTGATCTTCGTCTTGAGATTGAAGTTTTGCTGCACGAAACGCTGCAAAGAAATCCGGATTGGGAACATAAAATCACGCTGAGTAGACAGTACGAAGTGGTCCCCCACATTCATGGAGATGTGGACAAGCTGCGGATGGCATTTGAGAATCTCGTTATTAATGCGTGTGAGGCGATGGAGGAGACCGGGGGCACACTTACCCTCCGAATGGCCCGGGTGCTTGATACCATCCGAATTGATATACAAGACACCGGCTGCGGTATTAGCGCGGAAGCGTTGCAAAACATCTTTAAGCCGCTGTATTCGACGAAAAAAGATAGAGGCGGCACCGGGTTAGGCATGTGGATTGCACAGCAAATTATCAACGAACACCACGGACAGATTGATGTTTTGTCAAAACCTGACCTTGGAACAACCATCTATGTAGAGTTGCCAATCTTTTTACTCCGACAACAACGAGATGTATTAATACTGTAAGGGTAACCCTTGTGGTTACCCTGTTTTGGTCAGGTACAAGACCTACCCAAAACTACTGGAGGCGAAATCATGTCAGATAAACCGGGAAAAATCCTTATCGTCGAGGACGAAGAAATCTACACAAAGGTGTATAGCGCGAAGTTGCTTCCACTACGATATCGGATTGAGACAGCAACGGATACCTCAACTGCTTCTCATCAACTGCAAGCGTTCCAACCGGACATAGTCATTCTCGATTTGAGATTGCAACGCCAAGATAGTGAAGAAGGGCTTACGTTTCTAAAGGAGATTACGGCGTATAACCCTGCCATCAAAGTGATTATCGTTACCGTCGAGGGGAGCATAGAAAACGCCATGAGAGCCCACAAGTTGGGTGCCTATGATTTCATTGAAAAGAGAACGCAAGGCTACAGCGAACTCCCCTTTCGGGTCAATCAGGCTTATGAGAGGTTGCTGTTGGAACGCCGAATTGCAGACCTGCAACAATCCGAAATTGACCGTATCAAAGGGTATCGCTATGGTCCCGACAAAATCATCGTTGGAGATTCCGAGCGCATGCGCCGCCTGTTTGAGCAGATAGACCGCCTCGCTTCGACGGACACAACCGTTCTCGTCCAAGGCGAAAGCGGAACAGGAAAAGAACTTATCGCCCAAGCCATTCACCATCACAGTCCCAGAGTCAGTCAGCCCTTTGTTACGGTTGCCTGCGGGCAAACAGAGAATGCCCTTCTCGGCAGCGAACTCTTTGGACATGAGCGGGGAGCATTCACCGGCGCAACAGAGCGAAAGCAAGGAAAATTTGAGAGTGCGAACCGCGGCACCATCTTCCTCGATGAAATTGCTGAACTCGATGCGGAATCTCAAGTAAAGTTCCTGCGCGTCTTGCAGGAAAGACAGCTTGAACGGCTCGGCGGGAAGCAGACCATTGAAGTGGACGTCCGAGTGATTGCAGCGACAAATAAAAATCTGGAGCAGGCAGTCCAGGAGGGTACATTTCGAGAGGATCTCTACTATCGACTCAACGTTTTTCCATTACACGTTCCTCCGTTACGCGAGCGCAAATCCGATATACCACTACTTGCCACTCACTTTCTCACTCAAAAATCGCATCTAACCGATGGCAAACAAATCAGAGGCTTTCAGGAGGCAGCAATGACGTTCTTAATGAGATACTCATGGCCGGGGAACGTCCGTGAACTGGAAAATCGTATCGAGCAGGCAGTGGTGTTAGCCAGAAGTGATTGGATTTCTACCACTGACCTCCAGATTGAGGTCGCTGGCAAATTCGATCCTGAAAACAAAGGGCTCACCGGATTGGTTACGGAATACGAGCGGATTTTAATCATTGACGCGCTTGAAAGTGCTGGAGACCAGAAGGCTGCGGCAGACCATCTCGGTATTCCAGAGCCCACGTTGAGATATAAAATGGATAAATACGGTATCAAGAGAAGTCGATCCACGTAAGTTCGCAGAAAGCTGCGATATCGGGGGATTGGCGTCGCAGAAAGCTGCGAACCTGCTGGAACGCAGTGGCCACAAGGCTTCCAGCGATTATGTGTTGCCTTTTAGCCGATTTTGAGGCAAATTTAAACGCAGAAAGCTGCGAAGTGACAGGACGGGAAAAGTCAGAAATGAGAGGGATGGGGTTAGATTCCACTGAAAATTAAGAATAAATGAGAAGTTACGCCCTTCTGTTTGTAGTCGGGCAATTTATTGCCCTATGACAAACCGGCTGTCTGACTGTAATCGCCCGATTCATCGGACGTCGTGAGTTGTATGGTGCGGTGATGAATCACTGAACTATGAGATTTTGAGTGTTCAATTCCGTACGTTCGAGTCTGAAGAGTTGACCGCATTCACAATGTTGGCATAGGTCTTGCTCTAAATAGCGTGAAGCCAAGTCATCAACACTGTCAACACTTGGTGAAAAAGAGAACCACATATCCATCGGATATGTGAATCAACTCAAAGTTGATAGTTCTCACCCAACGGAATGCCAAAGCATTCCTCACCAATCAAAGGAGATTTCATCATGTTAAGTTCACGTCGTTTCAAGGCAACAGTTCTCACCGCTCTAGCAGCTCTATTGATTGGCGTGGTCGCAGGTTATGCAAATCATCTTGTGACAGATATAGTCGAGGGCACCTGGAAGAGTGTAGACTATGAAATTGGTGCCGGGGCTCATTGGTGGAATGACACGGACACCTATAGCCACCATTACATGGATATAGAAAACAACTCCAACACGTGGGTGAAACTTACCTATAAGTGGACACATAAATTCACATACGGGAACATCGTTCTCACAGACCAGATTTTAATCGAGGAGCAGAACGACTCGGATCGACGACCGAAAATACGCGCGGGTGATACATATTTCGTTCAGGGGTATTTAAACACCCATACCCCTGGGGGGATACGCCCCGGCACATATGAGGTTGAGAGCACCACTCAAATTAAGTTTGAGAATGGTAACGGGTTTAAAACAGCGAGTTGGACAACTGCTAGATATGTGAGCAACGTTGAAGTCCCAGAATAGTGGAGGTGTCGCTATGCGTATGTCAATTCTCGTGGCTTGCCTTTGGCTTGCCACGAGCCCCCTTTGGGGCAAAATTGTATTTTATTCCAATCGGGTTGGAAACCTGGAAATCTACAAGATGGACTCTGACGGTAGCGATCTGACGCGGTTGACGTTCAATGAGGCGCATGATATTGCCCCCTCCTGGTCTCCCAACGGCCGACAGATTGCGTTCCATAGTTACCGGGCTGATGATAAGAACCTGCATAGGGGTAAAGAGAGGAACTCAGAGATTTATGTGATGGATGCCGATGGAGGCAATCCACGGCGACTGACCCACCACCCCGGACTCGATAACTATGCAGATTGGCATCCCGACGGAAATCAGATTGCGTTTAGTAGCGATCGCAACGGTGGTAAAAATAAGGATATCAACATTTTCGTGATGGATGCTGATGGGAGCAACGTCAAGCAAATCACAAACATGGGATTTGCCTCAAGACCGAAGTGGTCGCCGGATGGGAAACGGATTGCCTTTGAAGGGTTTATAGGGGCTAACCGGGAGATTCTTGTCGTCAACGCCGATGGGAGGGGGCGTTTCCAGGTGTCCCAATCGCGACGAGGCGCGCATATGTTCTTGGGTGGGTGGTCTCCCAATGGGAAACAGATTGTGTATGCGGACGCGGTTGGCTCAAGCATTGCCAAGTCCTTTCCTGTCATTGCCACGCTGAATCTAGCAGGACGAAGGAAGGTGAAGAAGTGGGACCGAGTGCCGGTGCCACGGATGCTGCAGATATATTCTGAATCTTTCTCTGTCGATGGGAGGTCCATCCTCTTTACTGGTAGGAAGGCTAATCAGTCGAATATCTACCGTTTCCGTCTGGCAGACCATACCTTAATACAGTTGACCGATAATCCGGGATCGGATATTGCCGCCCATGAATGGGATCCCCGTTTGTTTATTACGCCCCGGTGGTTCCTTCCCCTGTTCTGGGGCGATATTAAATCTGACGTATTGGGCCCTTAAGGACGCGAAAGGCTGGGATAACTCTGCCCGTAGGGTTCAACAATCGTTGAACCCTACAACATCTGCTCCCCTATTTCATCCCCACAAGCATATCAGCAGAAGATTGTTATCTGGACTGATATCCAGGCACCCCTGGCAAATTCGATCCTGAAAACAAAGGGCTCACCGGATTGCTTAAGGAATACGAGCGGATTTTAATCTTTGACGCGCTTGAAAGCACTGGAGACCAAAAGGCTGCGGCATACCATCTCGGGGTTCCTGAGCCCACGTTGAGATATAAAATGGATAAATACAGTATCAAGAGCAGCCGATCCACGTAAGTTCACAGAAAGCTGCGAACTTACAGGACAGGAAAAGTAAGAAATGAGAGGAATGGGGTTAGATTTTACTCAAATTAAGAATAAATGAGGAGTTATGCCCTTCCGTAATACGTGCGGGTGATATATATTTCGTTCAGGGGTATTTGAACACCCATACCCCTGGAGGGATACGCCCCGGCACATATAAGGTTGAGAGCACTACCCAAATTAAGTTTGAGAATGGTAACGGGTTTATAAAACAGCGAGTTGGACAACTGCTAGATATGTGAGTAACGTTGAAGTCCCAGAAGAGTAGAGGTGTCGTTATGCGTATGTCAATTCTCGTGGCTTGCCTCTGGCTTGCCACGAGTCCCCTTCAGGGTAAAATCGTGTTTTATTCCAAACGGGATGAAAATCTCGAAATCTACAGGATGGACTCCGATGGCAGTAACCCAATACGGCTCACATTCAATGAAGCCGCTGATAGGTGGCCTACCTGGGCTCCCAACGGTCAACAAATTGCGTTCCATAGTTATCGTGATGGGAACGCTGAGGTATATCTGATGGACGCCGATGGAAGTAACCCACGTAACCTAACCCGTCATCCTGCTTTTGATGTACGCCCTCAATGGCACCCCGACGGGAAACAGATTGCGTTTTTGCGTGGTGAAGATATCGGTCGTATTTATACAATAGACCTCGATGGCAATAACCTCCGGTTGGTAATAGAGGCAGACTTTATCGGCGACCTGGAATGGTCACCTGACGGGAAATGGATTGCTTTTGAAGCGAGCATTGACCAGGAGGGTGGGGAGATTTATGTGGTTAATGTCAATGGCACTAATCGAGGGCTAGTATCAAGACCGGTCCCCCGTTCAACAATGCGTCTGGGTGGCTGGTCTCCGGATGGGAAAAAGATTCTCTATACGGTCATCACGGCGCCGCTTGCCCATGGGGTTGCTCATCAGTATTCTATGGTCATCGCTACACTTCATCGGTCAAAACGTAAAGTGATTGAGTTTGAGACGGTAAGACTACCTCCCAATCCCCTATTGGTTGTGCGAGGTTTGGGGTGGGGTGCAGACGGAAAATCTATCCTCATAGCAGCGAAGATTGGCATTTGGAATATTTACCGTTTTCGGTTGGCTGATCGTCAACTGATACAGTTGACAGATAGCCTTGCCACCGATTTCGGAGCACACGAATGGAATCCTCGGCTGCCAGTTGCACCGCAGGGACTGGTTCCAAAGCATTGGGGGGAGATTAAGTCTAACTCGCACCATCACTGAGGGATTGGAGTCTATCCAGTCTCTCCCATTCCTTAACCTTTAAGAAAGAGGGCAACCGGTAAATCGCTATGCGTATGTCAATTCTCGTGGCTTGCCTCTGGCTTGCCACGAGCCCCCTTTGGGGCAAAATTGTGTTTCATTCCAGTCGGGCTGGAAACCTGGAAATCTACAAGATGGACTCTGACGGTAGCGATCTGACGCGGTTGACGTTCAATGAGGCGCATGATATTGCCCCCTCCTGGTCTCCCAACGGCCGACAGATTGCGTTCCATAGTTACCGGGCTGATGATAAGAACCTGCATAGGGGTAAAGAGAGGAACTCAGAGATTTATGTGATGGATGCCGATGGAGGCAATCCACGGCGACTAACCCACCACCCCATCACTGATGGTTATCCTTCCTGGTCGCCTGACGGTTCACAGATTGCGTTTGATAGCGGTCGCAACGGTGGTAAAAATAAGGATATCAACATTTTCGTGATGGATGCCGATGGGAGCAACATCAAGCAAATCACAGACCTGGGGTTTGCCTCAAGACCGAAGTGGTCGTCGGATGGGAAACGGATTGCCTTTGAAGGGTTTGCAGGGACTGGCCGGGAGATTTTTGTCGTCAACGCCGATGGCAGGGGTCGTTTCCAGGTGTCCCAATCGCGACAAGGCGCGCATATGTTCTTGGGTGGGTGGTCTCCCACTGGGAAACAGATTGTGTATGCGGAGGCAGTTGACTTAAGCGTTGCCAAGTCCTTTCCGGTCATTGCCACGCTGGATCCGATTGGTCGCAGGAAGGTGAAGAAGTGGGATCGAGTGCCGGTGCCACGGATGCCTTTGCATTCCGTATCTTTCTCTGCTGATGGGAGGTCCATCCTCTTTACTGGTAGGAAGGCTAATCAGTCGAATATCTACCGTTTCCGTCTGGCAGACCATACCTTAATACAGTTGACTGACAATCCGAGATCGGATACTGCCGCCCATGAGTGGGATCCCCGTTTGTTTATTACGCCCCGGTGGTTCCTTCCCCTGTTCTGGGGCGATATTAAATCTGACGTATTGCGCCCTTAAGAACGCGATGTGTCCCGCCTATAAGGCTGGGATAACTCCGCCCTGTAGGGTTCAACAATTGTTGGACCCTACAACATCTGTTCCCCTATTTCATCCCCACAAGCATATCAGCAGACGCTTGTTATCTAGACTGATATCCAGATTGACGCCGCTAGAAAATCCGATACCGGGCCCAGTACACTCACCGGATTGGTTAAGGAATACGAGCGGATTTTAATCCTTGACGCGATGGTATCAAAAGCAGCCAATCCACGTAAGTTCGCAGAAAGCTGCGATATCGGGGGATTGGCGTCGCAGAAAGCTGCGAACCTGCTGGAACGCAGTGTCCACAAGGCTTTCAGCGATTATGTGTTGCTGTTAAGCCGATTTTGAGGCAAATTTAAACGCAAAAAGCTGCGAAGTGACAGGACGGGAAAAGTCAGAAATGAGAGGCATGGGGTTAGATTCCACTGAAAATTAAGAATAAATGAGGAGTTACGCCCTTCTGTTTGTAGTCGGGCAATTTATTGCCCTATATAACTGTTCTAATCCCTGCACGGGCTTTTTGGCCTCTTCCCTTTAAGAAATTAATACTGATTTGGGGACATTATTGTTTGATTTGGCATGAACTTGGGATTAGGGGTTATGCCCTTCTGTTCGTAGTAGCACAATTCGTAATTTAACCCGCTTCACATAGACGCTGAATTGCTGAATTACGAAGCTTGAAAAGGGCAACTGCGTAAGCCCTACCTTTAATTTCTCAATAGAGGGTGTGAAAAGTGCGAAATCAAGTAATCCTAACAATTATTGCGGTTTGCCTGCTACTCTGTGCTACCTTAATTTTTGTGTATAGTAGCTATGCTCATCACCATGTGACCGTAGATGTCAGAGTATGGGTAGCCACAGGCAAGGGATACGCTAAGGCAAATGTTAAGGCACCAGATAGTCTATGCTATGGCTTTTATAGCATGACTGTACAGGTTGTCCATGGCCCGAATAAACATCAGATCGGATGACTTCGATGCTTTGTCAACAGATGCTTTTATGTCTACCCCCGAACCCCTTGCAGATGCGGAGGAGGAAACCAACGAGTATCCACCAGTGCCGGCTGACTATCCATTTACACCAATTTGGTTACGCTCTGAAGCAGAACGGGCGGGGATACCACCGGATCGTCTTGAAGCACAGGAACTATTAAGTATGGCTATGGTGAAGCTATGGAGTGAAGGCGACCACGATTTTACCGGCGGTGTTATTACAAATGGAGCATTCTACCCGCTCTACCCGGATGTTGCCTATGTCGAATGGGAACAGAGCGAAGAGCCAGATGGCACAATATATTGGTATGCTAGCAATGTTCTGACAGGCGGTGGAAATGACAGTAGTAAGATTATGGATCAACTCAATAATGGAGAAACTCCATCAGGAATTCGGATTGTCGATTATCAATCGGCGGGGATAGATCCATACCAATTGTTATCAAGGTGAAAGGGGGACACATGAAATCTCATCGGTGGGTTCTTATCGTCTACATGGTACCTTTCGCTTTGTCCATGATATGGGGATGCGCTATATTGGGGTCAAAAGCAGGGCGGTCGATCACCGGCTTTGAGTATCCCGAAGTGCCCGAGGACTATCCATATAAGGTCTATTGGCAGCGATCCGAAGATGAGCGAGTAAAGATTGCACCGGAGGACGTTGGACAAATGGAGTTGTTAAGTATGGCTATGGTGAAGCTATGGAGTGAAGGCGACCACGATTTTACTGGCGGCGTTATTTCAAACGGACTATTCTTCCCGCTCTACCCCGATGTCGCTTATGTCGAATGGGACGAGCGGGAAGCACCCGATGGCACAATATACCGGTATGCTGGTAACGTTCTGACCACGAGTAGGAATGATAGCAGTGCCATCATGGATCAACTCAATAATGGGGAAACCCCAGAAGGGATAAAAATCGTTGACTATAAATCGGCGGGGATAGATCCATACGAATTCTTATCAAAATGAGGAGGGTGAAAAATATGAAATATCTCCAAGGCGTGTTTATCGTCTGCATGGTAACCGCCGTTTTGCCCCTGATGTGGGGCTGCGCGAGGTTGGGGCAGGACGAAATTGAGTTGCGTATGAAGGAAGAATCCCGCAACTACCCAGAAGTACCCGATGATTATCCATTTCCAGTAGCTTGGCTGCTGCCTGAGGAAGAAAAATTGCAAATACCTAAGACTATTTTTGAAAATATGGTATTACTGAATCGGGCAGAGATTAAACTATGGAAGAGTGGTGATCACAATTTTATTGGTGCCCATTGTAGAAATGGGATATTCTTTCCTAAATATCCGGGGGTCGCCTATGTCTACTGGGACGAGCATGAAAAACCGGACGGTACAATATATCGGTCTGCTCATCACGTTGTGACCTCTGGTGAGAATGATGGCGATACGATTATGGATCAACTCAATAACGGGGAAATCCCAGAAGGGATAAAAATCGTTGATGTTAAGGAAGTGGGTATAGACATACATGAATTCTTATCGAACTAATATAGAAGTTACAATGCCAACAGGACTTAGCGGTGTCACACCATTTTTCACGGGTATGATACCGCTTTTTTATCCTTACATTGACGCCCCCTTTCTTGCTGAGATAAAAACCTCAACGCTTTTGGATTGTCGCCTTTAAATGCCGTTTTATGTTCACCCCTTCGACTTTCATCCCCACAAGCATATCAACTGGCTATTGTTATCTGGACTGATATCCAGATTGACGCCGTTAGAAAATCCGATACCGGGCCCAGCACACTCACCGGATGGGTTAAGGAATACGAGCGGATTTTAATCCTTGACGCGCTTGAAAACACTGGAGACTAGAAGACTGCGGCAGACCCGCTCGGTGTTCCTGAGCCCACGTTGAGATATAAAATGGATAAATACGGTATCAAGAGAAGTCGATCCACATAAGTTCGCAGAAATCTGCGATATCGGGGGATTGGCGTCGCAGAAAGCTGCGAACCTGCTGGAACGCAGTGTCCACAAGGCTTCCATCGATTATGTGTTGCCTTTTAGCCGATTTTGAGACAAATTTAAACGCAGAAAGCTGCGAAGTTACCGGACGGGAAAAGTCAGAAATGAGAGGGATAGGGTTAGATTCCACTGAAAATTAAGAATAAATGAGGAGTTATGCCCTTCCGTTTGTAGTCGGGCAATTTGTTGCCCTATGACAAACCGGCTGTCTGACTGTAGTTGCCCCGTCGTGAGTGGTGCCGTGTTGAATTCCCCAACTACAAGGCTTTGAGTGTTCAACGAGGTAGGTTCGAGTCTGAAGCGTTGACCGCATTCACAATGTTGGCATAGGTCTTGCTTTAAATAGCGTGAAGCCAAGTCATCAACACTGTCAACACTTGGTGAAAAAGAGAACTACATATCCATTGGATATGTGAATCAACTCAAAGTTGATGGTTCTCACCCAACGGAATGCCAAAGCATTCATCACCAATCAGAGGAGATTTCATCATGTTAAGTTCACGTCGTTTCAAGGCAACGGTTCTCACCGCTCTAGCAGCTCTATTGATTGGCGTGGTGACAGGTTATGCAAATCATCTTGTGACAGATATAGTCGATGGCACCTGGAAGAGTGTAGACTATGAAATTGGTGCCGGTGCTCATTGGTGGAATGACACGGACACCTATAGCCACCATTACATGGATATAGAAAACAACTCCAACACGTGGGTGAAACTTACCTATAAGTGGACACGTAAATTCACACACGGGAACATCGTTCTCACAGACCAGATTTTAGTCGAGGAGCAGAACGACTCGGATCGACGACCGAAAATACGCGCGGGTGATACATATTTCGTTCAGGGATATTTGAACACCCATACCCCTGGGGGGATACCCTCCGGCTTTCATCCACTTGTGAGCACCACTCAAATTAAGTTTGAGAATGGTAACGGGTTTAAAACAGCGAGTTGGACAACTGCTAGACATGTGAGCCACGTTGATATCCCAGAAGAATAGTGGAGGTGTCGTTATGCGTATGTCAATTCTCGTGGCTTGCCACGAGCCCCCTTTGGGGCAAAATTGTGTTTTATTCTAGTCGAGCTGGAAACCTGGAAATCTACAAGATGGACTCTGACGGTAGCGACCTGACGCGGTTGACGTTCAACGAGGCGCGTGATATTGCCCCCTCCTGGTCTCCCAACGGCCGACAGATTGCGTTCTATAGTTACCGAGCTGATGATAAGAACCCGCATAGGGGTAAAGAGAGGAACTCAGAGATTTATGTGATGGATGCCGATGGAGGCAATCCACGGCGACTGACCCACCACCCCGGCATTGATGGTTATCCCTCCTGGTCGCCTGACGGTTCACAGATTGCGTTTAATAGCGGTCGCAACGGTGGTAAAAATAAGGATCTTAACATTTTCGTGATGGATGCCGATGGGCGCAACGTCAAGCAAATCACAGACCTGTGGTTTGCCTCAAGACCGAAGTGGTCGCCGGATGGGAAACGGATTGCCTTTGAAGGGTTTGGAGGGACTGGCCGCCGGGAGATTTTTGTCGTCAACGCCGATGGCCGGGGTCGTTTCCAGGTGTCCCAATCGCGACAAGGCGCACATATGTTCTTGGGTGGGTGGTCTCCCAATGGGAAACAGATTGTGTATGCGGAGGCAGTTGACTTAAGCGTTGCCAAGTCCTTTCCGGTCATTGCCACGCTGGATCCGATTGGTCGGAGGAAGGTGAAGAAGTGGGATCGAGTGCCGGTGCCACGGATGCCTTTGCATTCCGTATCTTTCTCTGCTGATGGGAGGTCCATCCTCTTTACCGGTAGGAAGGCTAATCAGTCGAATATCTACCGTTTCCGTCTGGCAGACCATGTCTTAATACAGTTGACTGACAATCCGAGATCGGATACTGCCGCCCATGAGTGGGATCCCCGTTTGTTTATTACGCCCCGGTGGTTCCTTCCCCTGTTCTGGGGCGATATTAAATCTGACGTATTGCGCCCTTAAGGACGCGATGTGTCCCGCCTATAAGGCTAGATAACTCCGCCCTGTAGGGTTCAACAATCGTTGGGCCCTACAACATCTGCTCCCCCTATTTCATCCCCATAAGCATATCAGCAGACGCTTGTTATCTGGACTGATATCCAGATTGACGCCGTTAGAAAATCCGATACCGGGTTCAGTGCACTCACCGAGTTGGTTGATGAGTACGATCGGGTTTTAATCATTGACGCGCTTGAAAGCACTGCAGACCAGAAGGCTGCGGCAGACCATCTCGGTATTCCAGAGCCCACGTTGAGATATAAAATGGATAAATACGGTATCAAGAGAAGTCGATCCACGCAAGTTCGCAGAAAGCTGCGATATCGGGGGATTAGCGTCGCAGAAAGCTGCGAACCTGCTGGAACGCAGTGGCCACAAGGCTTCCGTCGATTATGTGTTGCCTTTTAGCCGATTTTGAGGCAAATTTAAACGCAGAAAGCTGCGAAGTGATAGGACGGGAAAAGTCAGAAATGAGGGGCATGGGGTTAGATTCCACTGAAAATTAAAAAAATAAATGGGGAGTTACGCCCTTCTGTTTGTAGTTGGGCAATTTATTGCCCTATGACAAACCGGCTGTCTGACTGTAGTTGCCCCGTCGTGAGTTGTGTTGTGTAGTAATCACTGAACTATGAGATTTTGAGTGTTCAACTATGCAAGTTCGAGTCTGAAGAGTTGACTGCATTCACAATGTTGGCATAGGTTTTGCTCTAATTAAATAGCGTGAAGCCAAGTCATCAACACCGTCAACGCTTGGTGAGAAAGAGAACCACATATTTACTCGTTTTAACACAAGGAGGTTCATTATGAAATGGACAAAGCAACACTCGAAGCCTATGTATCTGGGGATATTAGTTTTGGCGGCAGCTGGGGCGTTGGTTCTTGCTGTTGGTGTTTTTGCCGGTGGGGACACTCAACCTCACGAGATTTATAGCCATGTCCATGGAAACGATACCAGTAACGAAGGTGTCGAGTGGATTGTGGAAGTTGGTAGATTGGAGTGGAACGATGTTTCCACTTACTGCTGGCACAGAGTCTTTGCTAGAAATACTACTAGCGTCGCGGTCACCGGCGAATGGGAGTGGAAACACTTCGTCAAAAATAATACCAACACCTGGAATGAAACGGATAAAATTCTTGATGACATTAACTTCCTATCGAGAAGGCGGGGTAATCAAGAATTGAGTAGGTACGGGTGGACAAGTGTAGACCTTCCCATTATGGGAGGCACATTTGAAATTGAGGCGTATACACGAATTGATATGGTCAAGACTGGAAGCAATATTACAGGCAATGCTGGCAAGCGCAGTATAAAGTCTATATGGTTTGAAACAGAGTAAAGGAGGTGCACCTTGCGGATATCTGTCTTCGTGGCTTGCCTTTGGTTAGTCACGAGTCCCCTTCAGGGTAAAATCGTGTTTTATTCCAAACGGGATGAAAATCTCGAAATCTACAGGATGGACTCCGATGGCAGTAACCCAATACGGCTCACATTCAATGAAGCCGCTGATAGGTGGCCTACCTGGTCTCCCAACGGTCAACAAATTGCGTTCCATAGTTATCGTGATGGGAACGCTGAGGTATATGTGATGCACGCCGATGGAAGTAACCCACGTAACCTAACCCGTCATCCTGCTTTTGATGTGCGCCCTCAATGGCACCCCGGCGGGGAACGGATTGCGTTTTTGCGTGGTGAAGATATCGGTCGTATTTATACAATAGACCTCGATGGCAATAACCTCCGGTTGGTAATAGAGGCGGACTTTATCGGCGATCTGGAATGGTCACCTGACGGGAAATGGATTGCTTTTGAAGCGAGCATTGACCAGGAGGGTGGGGAGATTTATGTGGTTAATGTCAATGGCACTAATCGAGGGCTGGTATCAAGACCGGTCCCCCGTTCAACAATGCGTCTGGGTGGCTGGTCTCCGGATGGGAAAAAGATTCTCTATACGGTCATCACGGCGCCGCTTGCCCATGGGGTTGCTCATCAGTATTCTATGGTCATCGCGACACTCCATCGGTCAAAACGTAAAGTGATTGAGTTTGAGCCAGTGACGTTGCCCCCTGGTGTCCTATTGGCTGCACAAGGATTCGGTTGGGGTGCAGACGGAAAATCTATCCTGATAGGCGGGAACATTGGGATTACAAATATTTACCGTTTTCGGTTGGCTGACCGTCAATTGATACAATTGACAGATAGCCCCGCCACCGATTTCGGAGCACACGAATGGAATCCTCGGCTGCCGGTTGCGCCGCGGGGCCTGGTTCCAAAGCGTTGGGGGGAGACTAAGTCTAATTCGCCCCATCACCGAGGGATTGGAGTCTATCCAGTCTCTCCCATTCCTTAACCTTTAAGAAAGAGGGCAACCGGTAAATCGCTATGCGTATGTCAATTCTCGTGGTCAGTCTTTGGCTGACCACGAGCCACCTTCATGCAAAAATTGTGTTTTATTCCAAGCGGGATGGGAATAGTGAAATCTATACGATGAATTCGGATGGGAGGCACCAAACACGGCTCACATTCAACGAGGGAATGGATATCTGGCCTACCTGGTCCCCCAACGGACAACAGATTGCGTTCCATAGCTATCGACATGGCGAAACCAACCCCGACATTTATGTGATGGACGCCGATGGGAGTAATCTACGCAACCTGACCCGTCATCCCGCCTATGATGGGCATCCACATTGGCACCCCGGCGGGAAACGGATTGCGTTTATGCGCGGCGAAGATATTGGTCGTCTTTATACGATAGACCTCGATGGCAATAACCTCCGGTTGGTAACAGAAGCAGACTTTATCAGTTCCCCGAAGTGGTCTCCCGACGGGAAATGGATTGCTTTTGAAGCGACCTTCGAGAATGAGAACGGGATTGAGGGCGGAATTTATGTGGCTAATGCCGATGGCAGGAATCGATGGTTGGTGTCGCAACCGGTCAACCGGGCGTTCATACGTATGGGCGGGTGGTCTCCGGATGGGAAAAAGATTCTCTATACGGTCATCACGGCGCCGCTTGCCCATGGGGTTGCTCATCAGTATTCTATGGTCATCGCGACACTTCATCGGTCAAAACGTAAAGTGATTGAGTTTGAGCCAGTGACGTTGCCCCCTGGTGCCCTATTGGCTGCACAAGGCTCCGGATGGGGGGCGGACGGAAAATCTATCCTGATAGGCGGGAAAATTGGGATTACAAATATTTATCGTTTTCGGTTGGCTGACCGTCAATTGATACAGTTGACCAATAGCCCCGCCAAGGATTTCGCAGCTCGCGAATGGAATCCTCGGCTGCCGGTTGCGCCGCGGGGCCTGGTTCCAAAGCGTTGGGGGGAGACTAAGTCTAATTCGCCCCATCACCGAGGGATTGGAGTCTATCCAGTCTCTCCCATTCCTTAACCTTTAAGAAAGAGGGCAACCGGTAAATCGCTATGCGTATGTCAATTCTCGTGGCTTGCCTTTGGTTAGTCACGAGCCACCTTCAGGGCAAATAGGTTTCAAACTCTATTGTCACGCGGCGGGTATTATGCTAAACTCACTTGAGACAAAATCTGTTTTGTATCGTATCACTCTGTTTTTCAGCATAATAGTGAATTGTGGTGATGGCGAAGATAAACTGTAAGAACCAACGGACGATCCAATTCAAATCATTCTCCGGAGGAGGAACCCTCATGTTTGAACGTCAAAAACACCCGATAGTCTTTGTGCCATTTCTCTGCTGTTTTGTATCTGTTCTCTTACCAATTGTGCATGCTCAGGACGAGGTGGTTGATGAAAAAATCGTGGGGCGTTATAAGCAGATGCTGGAACGCAAGCCGAAAGAGGGCAGCACGTTTGACCGGTTGTATCAGCTTTACCTTGAAGGGCGAGGCTTAGAACAGATGGTCGTTGATTATCAAACGGAGGTGAGGACGAAACCGGACAATCCAAATCTGCAGCTGATTCTGGGACACATTTACAAGCGGCTCGGTAAGAATACGGAAGCAATTATGGCGTATCGGCGTGCTGTTGATTTGGCATCGGACGATTACTATCCACACTTTGCGCTTGGACAGATGTATGCGACGTTACGCCAGCATGAGGCGGCGATTGCTGCGCTCACAAAGGCGGTGGATCTCGCAATAGAGTCGCGGGCTGCCCCTCCCGATGAGTTGATGGCAACCTATAAGGCACTCGGACGCGCGTATTTTCGTCGAGATCGGATAGACGAGGCGATTGCCGCATGGAGTAAAATCGCTGAACTTGATCCAGAGAACGTCTTCTCCCGCATCGAGTTGGCAAATCTGTTTCGTGAGCAGGAACTTTACTCCCAAGCCATCGAACAACACGAGGTTATCGTCAAATTGAAGTGGGATGACCCATATCGAATCTGCTTGAGTCTGCGGGAAATCGGGAAAATTCGGGAGGAGATGGGGGAATACGATGCCGCCATCCAAAACTATGACAAAGCCCTCGCGTTGACGGGGCAGGGCAATTGGCTGCGAAAGGACCTTCAGGGGCGAATTGTCGGTATCTACGCCGCCGAAAGTGATTGGCCCGGGTTAATTGCCTACTACGAGGCGAAACTCGCTGAAACACCAAATGATGTGGAATTAATCGGCTTGCTCGCTTCAGCGTATACCGAAAATCAGCAGGTGGACGAAGGCATCGCCGAGTACCGAAAGGGGCTGGAACTTGCCCCAACGGACGCCGGACTCCGCTTGAATCTCATCGCTGTTTTCCGTAACGCCGAGAGATTTGAAGAAGCGGCGGCAGAATATGAGATCCTCAGTGAGAGTCAACCGGACGATTTTGGCATCTATCGTGAGCTCGGCGAATTATATCTCCAGCTAGAGGACGAAGACAGGGCAAAGGCGACCTATCAACGAATGATTGACCGCTATCCAGATAACGCAGGAACGCACCTCATCCTCGCTAAAATTTATACGGGCAATGAATGGATAGATGATGCCATCGCAGCATATGAAAAGGCAATTTCGCTCGCCCCTGACAATCTCGATTACATTGAGTATTTCGGCGAATTCTATTTCCATCAGGGTAATCGTGAAAAAACTGTCGAGACGTGGAACCGGCTGGTCGCCGGAGACCTTGCGACTGCTGAGAATTATGACCGTCTCGCGCAATTACTTGACGCGAAGGATTTTCGCACCGAAGCCATTGCGGCAAGTCAAAAGGCGGTCGAGTGGACACCCGATGAATATCGCTACCGCGAGACATTGGCCCGGCGATTGATGGAGAACAAGGACTATGACGCGGCACTGACCGAATACGCCGCAGCAGGGCAACTCGCCCCCAACGAATTTTTCGCCGAACAAATGGGGGACCAAGAGCTTGAGATTTATCGGCGTCAAGGAACACTCGTGGAGAAGCTTGAAGCGTTAGAGGTTGAACTTGCCGGAGGGAAACACACTTCTGATGATGTCTTCGCCTTGCAAAAACAACTTGCCAAGATGTACCTGAAGTTGGGCAATATCACCTACTCGCTCGAAGTCCTTTTGAAAGCGAAAGCACTCAAGCCCAATGATGTGCCCGTCAACCGTTGGCTCGCTGGCATCTATGCTCGACAAGGGCGGCGAGATAAAGCCAACGCCATCTACACACACCTAATTGAGGTTGATAGCGCAAATGCAAGGGAGTATTATGGGCACATTGCACGGTCCCATCTGAAGGTGACAGATTTCGATGCGGCAACGGCGGCGGCGAAGCAAGCGGTCGCACACAGTCCACGCAATCCTGAAGGGCATCAGATGCTAGCAGAAATCGACAAACAGGCTGGGAATTATGAAACCGCCATCGACAGTCTCAAGGGTGCCATCCGTCTGCGGCCGGAATCCACCGATATTCGTGCGGAAATTGCAGAGATTTACAAACTTTCAGGGAACCCCCGACAGGCAATTGACCAGTACTGGAGATGCTGGGAATTGAGCGATAGCGTGAACGACAAACTTACCTTTGTTAAATCACTCTCCGAAGCATATTACGACTTGGGACGCCCTGGCGAGTTTGAAGAAAAGCTGAAGCAGATGTCGAAAGCTAACACCTCCAACATGGGACCTGTTTTGGCGTTGGCGGCGGTCTATCAGATGGAAGGCGACCTCCCCGGCGCACGATTCCAACTGGCGCGAGCGTTAGACCGGGCGCGCGAAAATCCAGATCTGTTGGCACAACTAGTCAGAGTTAGCCTTGACCTCGGTGATATTCAGGACGCGTTGACCTATCAACAGAGGCTTGTCAAAGTGCAACCCGACCCCATCCATCAGCAGCGACTCGGCGAGTTGTTGTTTGATGTTGAGCGGGAGCAGGAGGCGATTCAGATATGGACGAAGTTGCTGCACGCAAAAAATCAGACGCTTGAAGCAGAAATCAAACTTGCAACGTTGCTGATTCGGCACGGTCTGCTGGACGAGGCACTTTCCGGCCTTGACCGTGCGGGCGAAAAGGTGAAGGATCCGAAAGCAATCTATCAGATTGGTGCGGCGTTGGTTGAGATGAACGAATTAGACCGCGCTCGACCGCACTTCCAACGGATTTTGGAGCTGCCCGAACCGCCTGAAAATACGACGAAGAACGTCACGGCGGGGTCATCTCGCCCAACCTACGGACCACCCGGAGTCAACACGCGTAAATTCGACCTCGCGCGGGACCTTGTCTGGCAGATTCAGGGACAACCCTTTAGGCGTGGAAGCGGTCAACCGTGGGCGCCGAACAGTTTTGAGGAGGCGCAAGCCGGTGCACTCGTGCAGTTGACAACCATTGCCCAACAGCAGGGGAAATTGAGTGAATTCATCCAGCAATTCGAGGCGGAGGCTGACGCGAATCCGAAGGACATCCAAACGCTCGAAACGTTGGTAAAACTTTATACCCTCACCGAAGACACTGACAAGGTATGGGAAACTACCGATCGACTAATTACCGCGTCACCGAACGACCCCGTGTATCAAGGCTTGCGATTCATCCAGTCAATGGAGCAGAAGTTTGATTATGAAAGGACAAAAAAATATCTCGACGAAATGACCGGAGTTGCCCCCGAAGCACGGCTCTGGTATGTCGTACAATATGCCTCAAAGCTTTATCAGCAGGGGAAAGAGGCGGATGCCGTAAAATTGTTGGACGAATTTGAAGCTGCAAAAGTGACCAATCTCAACACCGGTTCGATGCTGGTCAGTGTATACGCGCAGATGGAGAGGCCTGATGCGGCGGAAAAAATTGTCGCCCAACTTCCGACTCCAGCAATCTCGGCGGCCCCCCAAACTTCGATGACGGGTACACCGTCGATCGCGCAGCAACAGTGGTGGCAGTATAGCAGTATCTACCAGAATCTCGCCGCCGCTTACCTCCGTGAAGGGGAGATCAACAAAGGAGTTGCGCTATTCTGGACGTTCTTTGACCGGACCAAACCATCCGGCACAAACGCCCAACGTGTTGCGACGCTTACATACTCGTCGCGCTCCTACAGCGGATACACGCCGATCCAATCCAGCTATCCATCGCCGACGGTTTACTATAATCAAAACCGTTTGCAGTATCTCCAAGGGGTTTTCAGCCAACTGTGGATGAGAGATGAACAGGAGGCCTTGTACACCAAACTCCAGGCGGAGTTGGCTGCCACTGAAGGTAGAGACCGTATCTATCCCGGTTTAATGCTGAGTTACTGCTATTGGTGGGAAGGGAAACGCGATAAGGCGCAGGAAGTCCTCTCGGCATTACAAAGGGAATTCCCAGACGATCTCACGCTCAAGCTCAACACCGTTTTTGCCTCTATCCAGACCGGAAAACACGGGACGGCGTTGGGATTACTTGATGAACTTGCTAGAAGAGACCCGCGAAATCGCCGTCAGTATTATAACCTCACGCTACAGCTTGCCTCGCATACGGGCAACACGGTCAAGGTGCGCGAGTTGATAACGAAGGTGCTGAATTCGCCGGGTGGGGCCCGTGAACTTTATCAGTTTTCGCAAAAACTCCAACAGAGTGGTCTCACGCAATACGCCATCGCTGTTGCCAAGAAAGCAATGGTCTTAGCGATGGGGCAACGCGACCCGAACTTCCTAATGGAGTTGAGTCGGCACTTAGAGGATCTTGGTCGGGGGCAGGACGCGGCACACATCGCTGAACGTGCAATGCGTTTCGCCAACCGACGTGACCGGCACGGGCAGACATTGTATTCGTGGAACCTCCAGCAAGCGACCCATCTAATAAGTCGGTCCAAAGCTGTGCGAGAGCGAGAACCCCAGTTGATTCAAGCAGCCAAAAAGAACCCGGGTTCATTCCAGGCACAAGTCCAGTTGGCGACGTTCTACGAGAGTACAAATCAGGTCAAAAAGGCGTCAGCTGCCTTTAATGCAGCACTTGCCCTGCGCCCCAAGGATAGTATGGCCCGTCGGCGGTACGCCCGGATGTTGCAACGTAGTGGGCACTCAACAGATGCCGTAACCCAATATATGATGCTCCTCAAGGACAACCCAAATGCACTCGGCCATGACTATTGGCAGGTAACGGAAACCTTCTTTCAAGTCGGTAAGGTTGATGAGTTAGTTTCACTCGCGAAGGGGCTGATTTCACCATCTATCGGGCATAACTTTGGCAACCAGTTCGCGCAAAGGGTGGCACGGCAATGTATGGAAAATAATAATCCCAAAGCGGCAATTGAAATCTACGAAAAGATCATTGAAGCCCAGCCAAATCGGCATTACAGGTATAATGATCTAGCATCTGCCTACGCCGCCGCCGGTGAACCCGAGAAGGCGATCCAGTTTTTGCGCGAAAAACTGGCAGCTAAGGATATACCTCACGCACAAGTGGAGATTGTGTCAAAACTGACCGAGCTCTGCAAAGCAGCCGGTAAAATAGAGAGCCTGATGACAGAATATGAAGCCAAACTCGCCGAGAAACCGGAGGATCCGTCGTTACTCTATCTCGTTGCATCGATGAAAATTGCGGCAAATGACCTCGAAGAGTCGAGCACGTTTGTTAATCAACTTCTTGATCTCGTGTCAGTGGATGCAAACTGGCTGAACAGTCTGGCGGCTGCATACCGGGACGCAAATGACCGAGACCGTGAATTGCGCCTGCTTGAAGCCACAATTGAGAAATTTGACCCACAGAATTGGAGACAACTTTCGCAGAGTTACCAGAGGCTCGGCACAGCCTACGCCCAAAAAGGAGAGAAAGAGAGGGCGCAGAACATATTCCGTAAGATGGGTATGACCCGCATCCTGCGTGGCGGTGGCTTCTGGGAAAAAGAGCAACTCGCGACCACATACATGCAGCACGAGATGTGGGACGATGCCGAAGCGTTGTATACCGAAATCATCAATGACCTTTCAGTACAACAGCGGACCCGCACCCAGGCGCAGCAGCAGTTGATGGAGATTAAACAGAGGCGCGACGGATTGGCGGCGACCACCCAACTGACCCAAAAAACGCAAAAGATGAACGTTGGGATGCAGCGATCGTTAGCACAACAGTACATGCAGCGCAACCAGCTCAGGAAGGCGGTGGAGATTTACGAGCAAATTGCGATAGCGATGCCGGAAGATTTTGAATCTCGCGCCCAACTTGCAACCATCTATTCGCGCCAAAATAAGCACGATAAAGCGATCGATACCTGGAAGGCGTTGCTCGAAGCGGACCCAGAAAACACAAAGTATCAGGACGGACTCGTTAACGCTTACCGGTCCGCTGACAAAATTCCAGAAGCCCTTGAACTCGCCCACAAATACATTGATAGGGAAGCGGATAGTGGTGTCCACCACGTCCGGCTCGCTAAAATCTACGCCGCCGGAGACCGGGTTGATGACGCCATTGAAGCCTATAAAAAGGCGATTGAACTCGCTCCCGGCGATGGGCGGACCTATCGAGAACTGGCACAACTTTATCTTCGTAAAGATGACTTAGACGCTGCCGAAAAGACATTCTTAGAAGCCATTCGATACACCGGACAGGAGTGGGAACGGCGGGACGTCGAACGACAATTGATGGGCCTCTACCGTCGTCAGGGAAAGCTAGAGGAGATGCTAAAGCAAGCAGAAGAGGAAGGGACACTCACGCTTGAGATGCAACGGGAGCGCGCCCAGAACTATCGGAATGAGGGTGAATTGGAAAAAGCGGTCGACGCCTACAAAAAAGCACTTGACATGGCCATCCGAAGCTGGGAGCGGAATAACATCTTCAACGAATTGGTGCAGGTATATGTGCAACTCGGTGAGAACGATTTGGCAATAGAGGTCTACGAAACACTGTCTCGCTCCGGTTCAACAGGCATGTCAATCCATCACGGTCCGTCCGGGGTCAAAGTCACGTTTGGTGGGGATAAAGCACGCGAAACCTTGATTAACGCCTACAAAAATCAGGGGAAACTTGATCAATTGAAAACCCACTTTGAGGGCAGATTTAAAAAAGAGGCAGCCAATTCTGTCCTCCTTGAAATGGTAGCTGAGATTTATCGGAATGCTGACGACCACGAACAGGCCGCTAAAGCCTATCAAGCCCTCTGTGAAGCGCAGCCCGGCAATGTTCGCAGTTTTTACTACGCTGCTGCTGCCCTTAATAAGAGCAATCAGCCTGATTTAGCAGAGGAGCTGCTGAATCAAGGTGAAGTCGCGCTTTCAGCCAGCAATCGCAGACATGACACGTGGTTCCTTGCTGCGGTTGCATCTATCTGCCTTGATGGCGAAATGTACGCTCCAGCGATCAAGCTCGTTGAGAAAGCAATCGCTGCGAGTGGGCGATTCGGAGGCTTTGGTTGGGGACAGGAGCATTTATATAGCATCCTTGGAAAAAGTTATCTCGGCGCAGAACAGTACGAAAACGCTGTCAATGCGTATCAACAGATGGCAAGTGTTGTCCGAAGTGATGGCGAGCGAAGCAGGGCAGAGGCGGCGATGCGCCGAGCGTACAAAGCGGGCAACCTCTACGAAAAGCGGATTACCGAAAAGTTGCAACTGGTGGTAGAAAACCCCGATGATCCAGATGCCCATTTTGCCCTCGCCCAAACCTACGAATGGAGTGGCCGAGTTGACGAGGCAATCGCGCAATACGAGAAAATTAGCGAACTCCAACCCGCCAACTACCGATGGCACAAAACAATCGGGGACCTCCACCAAAAGCAGCGTCAAACGGAAGCGGAGTTTAAGGACACGGCATTGCAACTTGACGGGAATTCGAGTTTTGTAGAAGTCGCCGACAGCGACGCTTTGAACAACATCAGCCAACAGGTGACGGTAACAGCGTGGATTAAGCCGACCGACTTTCCGAACGGACTGACCCCCATTATTTACAGAGGTGACGGGCAAACACTGGATCGCAGCAATCAAAGTTACGCCCTCTGGCTTCAAGAAAATGGTACAATTGTATTCACTTCATCACCAAAGAGCCAAGACGGGAAGAATCTATCTTCAGCACCCGGTGCTATCGAGTTCAACACATGGCACCATGTGGCAGGTATCATTGATGGGAACACAAATGTCATGAAACTGTTTATTGATGGCACTGAAGTCGAGAATCGAGATTTCGGGAGGGGTGGTTTTTATGAAAGTCGATATCCACTCCGAATTGGGGGCTCACATGAGAAAGAGATAAACTACGCCACCTTTGAGGGGCAAATTGATGAGGTTCGGATCTGGAACATCGCCCGGACAGCAGCCGAGATTCGTGCGGATATGCACACCAAATTGAAGGGCGATGAACCCGGCTTGGTCGGCTGCTGGACATTTGATAAAGAAACAGAAGGGCACGTCTCCGATGTATCGTTGGGGAAGCCCCCAGCTCCCGGCAGGTTGATTGGTAACACCAAGCTGGTCGGTTATACCCGTCCCATCTTTGCCGTTGTGGGGCCGGAACAATTAGCACAGGCGACCGCTGCATACGAAAAAGCACTTGAGCTTGAACCGACCTCGTATGAACTATATCTTCTGTTGGCGGGTACCTATGCGAAAGGCAATCAATTATCAGCAGCTGAAGCTTCGTATCGTCAGGCTCTAGACGCCTCCCTTGAAGAGAACGAACACGATTCTGCGATTCGAGGCATCTGGAGGCTTTATGTTGACCAAGAGCAGAAGGACAACGGCATCGCCATCCTCGAGGAATTGAAGTCCAAAATGAAGACGAGTGCTGTCCTGCACGAACTGTTGGGCGATGCCTACAAAGCAGCAGGCGATACCGAAAAAGCGAATACCGAATACACCAAGTGGTTGGAGATTCGTCAAAAAGAGGCGAACCAAAGACAACAGGCTTGGGACTATCAGCACCTCGCCAATCAGCTTCTCAATAAAGAAATCATGCCGGGGAAGGCGTTGGAACTCGCGGAACGTGCTTCGCAAATCGGTAGATCTTCGCATTACGCTTCGACCTTGGGCCATGCATATCTCGCCAACGAGCGGTATGAAGAGGCATTGGAACAGTTCAAACGGAGGGCGAACAACATGTACCAGCACGGCACGACCCCAGAAGATCCAGCGCAGCAACTGTGGCGGGCAGTCGCCCAAGCCGGCGAGAAAGCCAAGGACGAAGGACATTATGTTGAGATGGTAGAGAAACTGATGAACGCTCTGCCAGACAATCTGACCATCCAGCTACTTGCCAATGTCGCGCTCGCTAAATACTACAGTGAACATGACCAGTCCGACAAAGCCAAAGATTATGCGAACAAAACCGGCTTTATCCCCGAGAGTGCGTGGTCAATTATCGGTCCATTTAACAATACGGATGGAATCGGTTACAATGAAGTGTATATCCCGGAAGATACAACGCAGATCGATACGGCTGCAAAATACGACGGGGTCGATGGGCAGGTCGGTTGGAAAAAGCGGGTTGATGATACCGTTGATGGCTTTGTCGATCTCGACAAAATCTGTGGTGGGAAGGCAAATTGGGTCACGGCGTATGCGTGGACAGTCGTTACCGCACCCGACGAACGGGAAGCCCAAATCCGCCTCGGCAGCAACGATCAAGCGAAAGTTTGGTTGAATGGTGAGGAGGTATTCGCATATAGTGAATCCCGTTCTGCAGCAATCGATCAGAATGCCATTCCGGTGACACTCAAAGCAGGTGAAAACAGCATCCTCGTTAAACTCTGCGATGAAATGGGCTTTTGGGGATTTTACCTGAGACTGACCGACGCAGATGGGGAACCCTTTGCGGATTTGGTGTTCCCGGGAGAATAAGAGTGTCATGCAAGCGTATTTGAAAATTACTGAACAAACCTCGTAAGTAAGGAGAAAATTATGAAATATCCAATCATTCTCACAACCCTTGGGCTGTTTCTGTTAAGTCCAATCGCCTCACCGCAAGATGAGAGCGAATCCGAGGCAACGAAAGCGCGCTGGGATGAACGTTATGACCGCGATATGTATATCTACGGCAAAGAACCTGCCGCCTTCCTCAAGCAGAAAATTGGTGGACTCAGGGAGGGGGCTGCGCTCGTCTTGGCGATGGGAGAGGGGCGCAATGCGGTCTATCTTGCCCAAAATGGCTTTGATGTCACAGGCGTAGACATTTCCGAAGTTGCCATCAAAAAATGCAACAAGCTAGCGAAAGAACGAAACACAAGGGTCAACGCTGTTGTCGCCGATTTGACGGATTATGACATGGGTGAAGCGCAGTTTGACCTAATCACCAATTTTTACTATTACGATCCGTCAATCTTCCCGCAGGTTATTGAAGGGCTCAAACCGGGTGGCATGTTTATCCTCGAGCAGTTCTCGATAGACCACCTCAGATACAGGGAAACCAGCGGCTTTGGTCCGAGAAATCCAGACTATCTTATAAAACCCAGCGAACTCTTGGAACACTTCAAGTCGTTACGGATACTCTACTATGAAGACACCGTCGTGGAGCTTGATGAAGGGATGCACAAAGGAACGGCGGCGGTCATTCGACTTATAGCGAAGAAAGCGGAGTAGTTGTTGAACGGAATATACGCTCCGATATGAATGCAGCCCAATCTTTGATTGATGTCTAAAATTAGAAAGGAGCCGAACAGATGTCTGAACAACTGATTCTCGAAAAGATTCGCAGTGTACGCCGTCGTTTGAACGTGCAGCGGGCATTCCAAACACTAGCAAGATTTCTATGTTACGGGATGCTAATATGCGTGCCGTTGTTTGCCGCCGATAGTTTCGTCGCGACATTTGATATTTCACCCCTCGTCCTACTTTGGACCGGGCTCGGTCTCTCATCCATCGCGTTAATCGTGAGTTTGTTGCGCCCGATTAACCTCCATGAAGCCGCCCGAACAATTGATGTCAAGGCAGCCTTGAAAGATCGGGTTGTGAGTGGGTTGGAGTTTATTCAGCGTCAGACCCATGAGATGCTGACAGCGTTACAACTCAAAGACACCTCTGACCGCCTACAATCGGTGACGGCAAAGGAGGTTGTACGCTATTCCATTCCAGGTGAAATCAAGTTCCTTGTGTTGATTTTGGTCGTGGGGCTGGCGTTCTCTTTTATTGAATTTTTCGACCCGCCTGAAGCACCCGCGACAGTTGACTTCTCCCCGCAGATATTCGCCGAAACAGATTACCTGCTAAAACAGATTGAGGGAGCCGAAAAGGCAGCCGAGGAAGTTGGTCTAAAATATACATTACAAGAGATCGAAGAGAAGGCACTTGAACTCAAGCGGGCAGGGATTACGCCGAAAGAAGCCCTCGCCAAGCTGACCGAAATGACTGAGATGTTATCAGCAAAGATGGATAAGGCGGGAGTTGCGAAGGTAGATGCACTCATGAAGCGGCTTGGGGAACAGTTTATCGCCAATCCCAATTTGAGTGACTTCGGCTATGCTTTGAAGGAGAGGAAATATGAAAGGGCAGCAGAACGTCTGTTTAATTTGTCCAACAAACTCGATCAGTTCAATTCCGAGCAACGCCAAAACATCGCTGACGCGCTCCAACGTGGTGGATCGAGCGTGAGGAGAACGAAGGTTGAACCGTTCGGGAACGAATTGACCAAAGCCGCAACGGCGTTGACACAAAATGATATTGAGGAAGCTCAAGAGTGTCTCCAAAAGGGGGGACAGAATTTATTAGCTTGTGCACTTGCGAAGCAACGCAACCGGCTACTGGAAAACCTGTTTGCTCAATGCCAGGCTTCTAAGGCAGGGATTTGCAAGGCGTACGAGGGTACTGGTAGTCCAGGCGATGGCGCAGGTACCAGGGCAGATCCCAATCCATTCGGTGTTTTGACCAACCTTGACTCCCGCCGTCAATTGGAACGGATTACAGGCGTGCAGGGTGCCGGAGAATCTACGGTTGAGACGACGGAGGTGCCTATTGTTGGAAACCCCACAACCTCCACCGATGGACAAAGCACGGAAGACAGTTATAAAGAGGTCTATACCAAATACCACAAGCTCTCTGAGGACGCGCTTTCTCAAGAACAGATCCCGTTGGGTTACAGATTCTATGTGAAGCGATATTTTGAGTCTATCAAACCGAATGAAGAGTAGGAGGCGTGAAGCGTAACGTGATGCGCTTTACGAATCAAATGTCACTGGATCAACCCCAATTTCATACGGATTCAGAGCAGCTTGAGGAGAAATACGAGGAATTTCGTGACACTTTCAATCGCATCCGGCGCGAGGTCTCAAAACAGATCGTTGGACAGCAGGAAATTATTGAAGGTGTGCTAATTTGTTTGATGACGGGTGGACACGCCCTCTTAGAAGGCGTTCCCGGTTTAGGGAAAACGCTGCTGATTCGGACGCTCCACGAGGTGCTCGATCTGGGGTTCTCCCGAATACAATTTACACCAGATCTGATGCCCGCGGACATCATCGGCACCAACGTTGTCGCCGAAGATGAAGGTGGACGCAAGTTCTTTGAATTTCAGCGGGGACCTGTGTTTGCCAATCTGATTCTCGCCGACGAGATCAACCGCGCGACACCCAAAACACAGTCGGCACTGCTCGAAGCGATGCAGGAAAAATCCGTGACGGTCGCAGGCACACCTCACGAATTAAAGCGACCGTTTTTCGTCATGGCAACGCAAAATCCGCTAGAGATGGAGGGAACCTATCCACTCCCCGAAGCCCAACTAGACAGGTTCTTCTTCAAGCTGAAGGTCGAGTATCCGAGCCTTGATGAACTTGACCTCGTTATGGAGCGTACGACGAAGCGGGAGATGCCTCTCGTCGAGAAGGTTTGCGATGGCGAGCAGATCAACGGCTTAGAGCAGATTGTGCGTGATATTCTCATCGCAGAGGATGTGCGTAGGTATGCCCTCCGCATTGTGTTAAGCACGCATCCCGAATCGGAGGACGCACCGGAGCTCACGAAAAAGTATGTCCGCTACGGTTCAAGCCCCCGCGGTGCCCAAGCGTTGATCCTTGCAGGTAAGGTCAAAGCCATTTTGGATGGGCGTTACAACGTCGCACGGGCGGATATTCAAGCGGCCGCGCTGCCGAGCCTGCGCCATCGACTCATCCTCAGTTTTGAAGGCGAAGCAGAGGGGGTTGCCCCGGATCAGATTATTGGGCATCTGCTGGAGGTTGTTGATTAGAAACATATTATCAATGAAAATAAAAACAAGGTTAAGGTACTGAAGACCTATCTAAACAAACTATTATTGGTTGGAGATAATCCAATGCTAACCAAGGCGTTTATCGAAGATCGGAAATTAGCGAGGGATTCCCAATTTTTTATAAAAATCCTTGCACCAACAAATAGCGACCAGACTCTCCGGTTTGTTCTCGAAAACCTTGGGAGGTTGCCATCAGATTTTGATCGGGAACCCCTCTTAAACCTGCTAAAACATACGCACCCGAATATTCGCCTGCTTGTTGTTAAGAATCTCGGTAAATTAAAGGATGCAGCGTTGCTTGATGCTATCTCCAAATTTGCGGATGGTGAAGCCAATACTGCCGCCCGTCGTGAAGCGGTCTCGACGATTGGGCGGATGCGGACACCCAAATCAATCCCGATTCTTATCCGATTTCTAAAAGATGCTGACCCAAAAGTTATCTTGCAAGCGATCCGTGGACTCATCAATTTTAAGATGCTCCCTGAGGTTCAATCTGCGTTCACGGCCTTGGCAAACCATCCGAATGAGCTGATTCAGGATGTCGTGAGCCGGGAACTGACCTCGAAAACTGAATCCAAACAGGAGAAGCGACTCGCACAGTCCCCAAGTTTAGACGCTCTCAAAAACGTCATCGTTCATGCCGATGTGAGAGACGTATTGGGCACCGTGGCTGATGAATCCATCCACCTGACCTTCACTTCGCCGCCATACTACAATGCCCGCGACTATACACTCTACGAAAGCTACGCGGCGTATCTACAATTCCTTGCTGATATTTTTAGAGAAGTACATCGTATTACAAAGGAAGGACGCTTTTTTGTCCTCAATACCTCCCCGGTTATCATTCCGCGTATGAGCCGCGCACATGCCAGCAAACGGTATGCTATCCCTTTCGATATCCATCCGATGTTGACGCAGATAGGTTGGGAGTTCATTGACGATATTATCTGGGTCAAGCCAGAGCGATGTGCCAAAAACCGGAACGGTGGGTTTTTCCAGCATCGTAAACCGCTCGGATACAAGGCAAACTCTGTCTCAGAATATGTGATGGTCTACCGCAAGAAAACGGATAAGCTAATTGATTGGAATATGCGTCAATACGACGAAGAGGTGGTTGAGGCAAGCTTGATCAAAGGAAACTATGAAAAAACGAACGTGTGGCACCTCCATCCGGCAAGCGACAAAGTCCACCCAGCTATCTTCCCAACCGATTTGGCAACACGGATTATTCAGTTTTATTCTTTTAAAGGAGATATAGTGTTTGACCCATTCGGGGGCATCGGAACGGTAGGTGTCGCAGCCTTAATGTTAGAACGTTTTTTTCTCCTCGCTGAACAGGAGGAGAAATATGTCCAGAGGGCGATGCAGACTGTTAATGGCTCACTGTTTAACAGTATCAGTCCTAGATGCCTTAACTTGACCGAATTTAGAGAAATACTCAATATAAAAAAAGAATGATGACTGTTACCGGTATTGTTATAAAAAATATTATACGTAAACTGTTGGCGGGTGAGGATTATCGTGCTGAGGTTGTTGCGCTTATTGATGCTGAATTTTTGCAATATGTCATCGAATTTTTTAGTCGCATTGTTGATGCAAAGTTGAAAAATAGATCTGTGACAATTGATTGGTACAAAGAGGAGTTCCTTAATCCGGAACTTCGCCCATCGGATATTGCTGTACATTCAGGATTGAACATGAAAACGATCTCGAATATGTATAACTCCTCACGGAAAGAGATTGTACTTGAAGCGTCTATAGATCATTACGATGTATTGCTTAATGCGATTCAAGATTTGACAGAACAAAGTGATGTTGATATCGCTTTGACGATAAAGTTTCGGACGGTCAGTGTAGATCTCAATATTAACGAAAGTTTAATCGTTATTAATACACTTGCTGTCAAACGCGCCGCGCTACGCGGTGGATTATGGAGTACGGTAGGAAAGCAGGTTGAGAAACCATTAATGGTAACACTTTGTGCCCTATTTCGTGTTCCACTAAAGTATTTTAATCAATCTGTTCCCTCTGTTGCAACAAGTGAAGTGGAGCGTGAAGCGGACTTCTATCTGGTCGATAACGCTGAATTGAAACACCGTTGCGAAGTGAAGTTGATGGGGAAGGGGAATCCGGAAGGTGCGGATGCGGCATATGCTCGTTATAGCAAAGTGTTTATTGCGGATAAGCTCTCCAATCTGAATAAAGAGCAACTCGACGATTCAGACATCCATTGGGTCGAGCTACGAGATGAAAACGGTTACAAGCGGTTTGAGCAAGTCTTAACGGCGTTATCAATTCCTTGTCAACCTTTTGAAGGTGATATACAAGAAGCGTTGGATAAAATTTTTTCAGTTATACTTTCCGACGATGTTCAATCTTCATCAACCCCTGATATTATTCTTCAAGAACAGAGCAGTGACTATGATTCGCAGCTGCTGGTGAACTTTGAGTAAAAACGAGGAGCTCAGATTAAAAAATCGTGTAAAGAATGACTTTGCTCATTTCTTGACATTAGCTAAGTGTTTACGAATCTTAAGAAATAAGCGAATAACAATCATGACAGCAATCATAGGAATTAGTAATAAAAACTGAACGGATTGAACGGGAGTTGACGGAGGGAGACAAAGGTTAGAAGAATTTCGTCCAACAAAGGTGCTGACACCAGAGGAACGAGCGGCCGCTCGGCTAGAGCGTGTGCGGTCAAAGAATGAGAAATTGACGCTTCTCATTGACAAAGCTTTCGAGAAGATGGGGATTACGGGCGAACCCATCGGTGCAAAGAAGCTTCAGGAAAGCTTGCAGCTGAAGACGTAAAGCCAGAGGAAAACTCATTTAGTCGAGGCGTTATTAAGATATGTGAGGAGTAATCACCGTGAATTACTTCTGGTTAGATGCGAGTGCACTCGTCAAACGGTACATGACCGAAATAGAGGGATGCTCATGTTTAATCCTGAAACCGATAGTCAAACGGCATTTAAAAGTAAGATGGAACGAATCACCCCGGATCAGATTGTTTGGCATCCGCTAGAAGTTGTTCAGTAGGGATACATCATCAATTGGAAGAGAAAAATATGAAACGGTTCAGTCTTATTCTAACCTTATGCAGTCTATGGGTCATTCCCGTGAATGCGTTTGCTCAGGAGACAACAACGGGGAGCGTACAGGGACATGTTATTGACACCCCAACGACGCAACTCCCAATCGAAGGGGGCCGATCGTTAGCACTGACGGTGTTGAAGCTGAAGTGGAGATCGATAGCAACGGTGAATACGAAGTAATCAGGTTGGCTCCTGGCCGCTATGTGCTTAGTGTTCATAGAAATGGATATGGCGATCGCACTGACAAACGGCTCACAGTTGTTGCCGGTGGCGACCACTACGTACCGCTGAAAATGGCCGAAATAGAGTTGATCGGCTTATTGCAAAAGAAATCAGGCTTTCTGCTTTGGCTGCTACTTTTCTGTCGTGCGTTTGCCTTCGGTTTTATCGCTAGGCGTCGAACCGGGCACCATTCAAATTAACGAGAATCGGTACCGGTGTGCAGCTCGCCGACTTCTACGTACGTCGATATGCACGCCATAACCATATCAACCTACTATGAACAGCACCCAATCCGTCTTCGACAGCGAATTCCTAAAAAAGCTGGAATACCTTTACATCGTTTCCAAGAAAATCTTTTCGGGACGAATCAAGGCAGAGCGCCGCAGCACTCGGCGCGGCGTCAGCGTAGAGTTCGCCGATTACCGTAACTACACCGCCGGGGACGATTTCCGCTATATTGACTGGAATGCTTTCGCCCGCTTAGACGAACTCCTGCTGAAACTTTATGAGGAGCGGGAAGACCTGCACATCTACTTTCTCGTTGATGCAAGTCAATCGATGGCTTGCGGTGATCCGCAGAAATTACTCTACGCCAAGCGCGTGGCTGCGGCACTTGCTTATATCAGTCTGTCCAACTTAGACCGTGTCAGCATCACCACTTTCACAGATCGAGATTTGAATCGGTTGCCGACTGAGCGTGGGAAGGGAAAAATCTTCACGGTGCTTGATTTTCTGGATCGGATTGATGGGGCCGGCGAGACCTATCTAGAAAACGCCTTCCGTAACTTTGTGCATACAACGAAACGACGCGGATTAATTGTGTTGATTTCCGATCTCTTTGATCCGCGCGGATTTGCGGACGGGCTCAACGTATTGCAGTTTCAGAAACATGACCTGTTTGTAGTGCACATCATTGATGAAGGAGAAGCCGATCCAAATTTACGGGGCGATTACCATCTCGTTGATGTCGAGACGGAGCACCTCCGCCCGGTGACAATCAATGAAAGCCATCTCAAACGCTATAAGGCGTTGTTCCAGCAGTATTGCGATGATCTCAGGCGATACTGCGTTCAGCGCGAAATCAGTTTCATTCAGACAAGTACTCAATTGCCTTTTGATGAACTGATCCTGCACATCTTTAGGATGGGTGGATTTGTATCGTGACAGAACGCCATGAACTTCCTATCGCCAAGCGCATTCTTGCTATTTGGCCTCGCGGCACCAATTGTGATGCTCTATATCCTCAGATTACGACGTCGCCGCGAGCCGGTGTCCACTCTAATGTTTTGGGAACAGATCTTCAGAGAGAAGCAGACGACCTCCCTGTTTCAAAGATTGAAGCATCTGTTATCCCTGCTGCTGCAGCTGCTATTCCTTACGCTTTTAGTCCTTGCACTTGCCCGACCACAGTTTGCCTTCATGGCTAAATCGGCACGGCAGATTATTCTGATTATTGATCATTCAGCGAGCATGAATGCGGTTGATGGCACGCTCTCACGTTTGGAATCAGCCAAGCGGGGTGCACTGCACATGGTGGATAATCTCCGCTTTATCGACGAGATGATGGTGGTCAGCTGCCACACCCAACCCACAATTCATAGCCCGTTCACCAATCATCAGAAATCACTACGCCACGCGATTGAATCGATTGTCCCTACAGATGTGAAAACAGACCTCCAGCCAGCGTTGGTGGTGGCCTATGCTGTGGGGCAGACCAAGCCCAACCCGGAAATTGTCATTTTCAGTGATTTTCATCGGGTGCCTGATACGCTCCTCGCACAGTGGGGGAATTCTCAGCTCCAATCTTCGGATACGAAGGTGCATCTGTTACCAGTTAATCTCGGCGTGGAAGGGAACGTCGGAATCACACAGTTTCGGGTGCGAAAAAGTTTGGTCAATGCGTTTGATTACCAGACCTTGTTGACGGTTATCAATGCTTCAGTTGAGGAGAGGTCCTTCAACGTCGAACTTTATCTCAACGACGCGCTGCTTGATGTCCGTCCTTACACCCTCGCGCCCGGCGAAAGCAAATCCGAACTCTTTACCAATTTTACAATGGAGGGCGGCAGGCTAAAAGCCGCCTTAGATGTGGAGGATGCACTGGCTACCGACAACATCGCATACGCTGCGCTGCCAAAGCGTGAGCAAATCCCTGTCTTACTTGTCACCCCCAACAACCCATTTCTCAAAAATGCGCTCACTGTTGATGAAAAATTGGATCTGACCGTCGTTGCCCCAGACCAGTACGACCCCAGTATGGCGGGGTATGACGTTACTATTTTTGACCGCTATAATCCGCCGACGCTCGGCGATGGCAACTATATGTTCATCTATCCTCCCAAAGCGGGAGCGATTTGGCAAATCGGCGAATCGCTAGAAACCCCGATCATTACAGAGTGGGAACGGGACCACCCCATTCTACGCCACGTCCATCTAGATAATGTCCAGATAACCGAAGCGTATCAGGTTAAAGGCCCGGCGACGACGGATGTGCTTGTCCGTTCATTTGAAGATCCACTGCTGATTGTCGAAGAAAATCCAAATCGAAGGATTGTTTTTATTGCTATTGACACCCTAAAATCTGACCTGCCCTTGCACATCGCTTTTCCGCTGATCGTTGCGAATACGATTCAGTGGTTTCAGGGAAAATCGGAGATTGAAGAGTATCACCTCCAGACAGGAGAGGTTCTAAAAAAGCGGATCGATGAAGCCGCCGCAACTGAAAACGTAACAATCGTGGGACCGACAGGCGAGTCGTGGGAGATTCCTGTTGACGAGGATGAACTACTCTTTGATAAGACCTCGGTGGCAGGGTTTTATGGACTAGAAATCGGGGAGCGCGAGGAGGTCTGGGCAGTCAATTTGACCGATGCGGCGGAATCGCAAATCGACACGGTTGAAGGAGTGGTAGATCTGTTGGGGGAGGAAGAGGTTGTATTAGGCGGTTCTGCGCTCCTGCATTATCCGCCATGGATTTATCTAGTTTTGCTCGCTGTTTTGTTAAGTGCTGTCGAATGGTTTCTATATCAGCGGAGGCGAATTGACTAATATGGAAATTGCCCGTCCCTTCACATTTTTACTGCTTTTGCTGATACCTTTCCTTTATTATAGTCATCGCCGAAGCCTTGTCGATCTATCACTGCCGCAACGCATCGTCAGCTTGATTCTTCGGGTACTCATTGTTGTTCTGCTTATCTGCAGCCTTGCCGGCGTTCAGTATCTAGCGTCTCATGGAAAATTGGCGGTGATTTTTCTTGTGGATATTTCAGATAGTATCTCAGAGGAGGGATTAAGGGGTGCACGGAGTTATATTGACGAAGCGATGGATAGCCGAAGTGCCCAGCAAGTCGGTCTGATGGCTTTCACAGAGGAGACACAGGTGATTTGGGATCTTCAGTCGAGATCCAATGAAGCGTTAGATCTCGCTGAAATCAAAGGAGATTGGCTCGATGAAGACAAAAAAGCAGGGGCTGCCACAAACATCACTCAAGCAATTGAGATGGCATGGGGTATTTTTCCCGCAGATGCTAACAAACGCATTGTTCTTATCAGCGATGGCATTGAGACACGCGGTGATGCGCTGCGCGCCGGATTGCGGGGGAAAGCCTTTGGGGTACAGATCGACACCGTGCCAATCTTCCCTAGCGAGGCCCCCGAAGTCATGATTGAGCGCATTGATGCACCGATGCAGGTCAAGCAGGGAGAACCGTTTCATTTGGAGGTATTTGTCCACAGCAATCGCGAGGATTTTGCGGAGGTACGACTGCACAAAAACAAGTTTGAGGTGGCAAAGCAGAAGGTCCGGCTAGAGGTAGGTGAAAATCGGATTCGTTTCTCGCAAATTGCGACTGAGAGCGGCATGCTGACCTACGATGCGATTTGTGCAGCAACCCAAGACACCCGTTACGACAATAACCACGCCCTCGGCATTGTTGTCGCTTCTGGCAAGCCAAAGGTGCTCCTGATCGACGAGAATGAATCACAAGCCCGCTATCTAGCGCGTGTCCTTGAGGACGCGGAGATTCAGGTGAATGTTCGAAACGGCTTGGGCGTCCCCAGCGAATTATCCGACCTACAGAACTACGATTTGGTTATCTTTAGCGATGTCCCTGCCAATCGCCTGAATCAGAAGCAGATGGAACTGATTCGCACCTATGTCCAGGACCTCGGAGGCGGATTCATGATGCTGGGGAGTGAAAACAGCTTTGGACTCGGGGGCTACTATAAAACTCCGATTGAGGAGATTTTGCCGGTCCGTACCGATACAGAGAAAAAGAAGGAAACGCCGAGCATTGCGATAGTGCTGGTAATTGACAAATCGGGAAGTATGGAAGGAATAAAAATTGAACTGGCGAAAGAAGCAGCACGTGCAACGGTCGAGCTACTCGGCAGACGCGATAAAATTGGCGTCATCGCCTTTGACGGTTCACCACACTGGATTACGGAAATACGCACCGCTTCTGACAAACTCTACATCTCCGATCAGGTTGGATCGCTCAGGGCAACTGGTGGTACGAATCTTTATCCTGCACTCCAGCAGGCATATCTCGCCTTGACCGAGACCACTGCGAAGCTCAAACATGTCATTGTTCTGAGCGACGGCCAATCAAATCCAGGTGATTGGTACGGCATCGTGAATTCGATGCGTGTCGAGCGGATAACCGTCTCTGCCGTTGGCATTGGCAGCGGTGCTGACATGAGTCTGCTATCTAACATCGCCAATTGGGGTGGGGGTCGTGCATACTTCACGCAGGACCCTTATAACATCCCACAAATCTTTGCTAAAGAAACTGTCACTGCCTCCAAATCTGCTATCATTGATGAGCCGTTTATCCCGCAGATTATCAAACTTACACAGGTCTTGCAGGGAATTGATCTCGAACTGGCACCATTTCTGCTTGGCTATATTTCGACCCAACCCAAGCCTACCGCTGAAATCTTCCTTGTCTCGGATCGTGGCGACCCGTTGCTTGCAAGCTGGCAGTACGGCTTGGGTAAATCTGTCGCCTTTACTTCGGATGCCAAGGCGCGGTGGGCGGCGGATTGGTTGGAATGGGCAGGGTTTGGCAAGTTTTGGACGCAGCTGGTGCGCGACACGATGCGCAAATCAACGGTCAGCAACTTTCAAGCGCAAATTGAACAGGAGAAGGGAACTGCACATCTCACCATTGATGCCCTGAACGAGGCTGGGGATTTTCTGAACAACCTCGAAAGCGATATCTCCCTGATTCCACCGAATCTAAAAAAGAGACAACTCGACATCACACAGATGGCACCGGGCAGGTATGAGATCGATTTTGCTGTTGACGAGATGGGTGCCTATTTTGTCAACATTATGCAGAAACAGCACGGCAAATCGGTCAATACACAGATCACCGGCACCGTTGTTTCCTATCCTGAAGAATATCTTGTTCATCGCGCCAACGAAACCCTCCTGAAGCAGCTTGCGTCTGCCTCCGGCGGGAAGTTTGCTCCCTCGTCACAAGATGCGTTTCGCGCACCCGAACAGCCGGTTGTACGCCGCATCCATCTCTGGCGACCACTACTCATCATCGCTGCGTTTCTACTCTTAGCTGACATTGCATTACGCCGAATCGATTTGATGAGAGACAGACGGACGGATAGAACCGTTTAACGGAAAATTATGTGTTGGAGCTTATCAATGTGTCCTCTCTGGGCCGATTTCAGTTGCCCTCGGTTTTCCAAGGAGTGCGAGCTGATGGGAATTGAGATGTTACTGGTATGAGAAACTTTCCTAAGAGGTGAGAGTAAGCATATTTCCCTGACAAAAAAGAAACGCCAGGTGGGGAATGATACACCAACCTGTCTGTGCTTCAGACTAAAAAAATGCCGGCCTAGTCAACTTGGTGTTGTTATAAAGGCCATCTACGGCTTATCTATCTCACTTTCAATGGTTTGAAGCTGGTGTTATCCCACTTAGTGACGCGTCCATTAGTGAAATAGACGGAAGAGTAACCGTACTTGAAGCTATATTCTGAGAACGAATCAGGGGTTCCCTGTACGGCAACAACTTCATTCATTGTCGAACCAACTGTAAAGTAACCATCATTCTCTACTATACCATTAGGAATTTTTATTTGAGTCTGGGAATTGTAAGTTTGATCAGATTGACCTGAATCATATTCCTCCAAATACTTGAGAGGGTCGCCAGTCGTTATTTTTCCTGTGTTAGGATTATAGTTTCCCGGATACGGGTAGTTGTTATAAGGATTGCCATCGGGAGCCGTCCGATAGTGAGGTCTCACATAAGTCCCATCTTTACGATAATAACCACGAACCCTAACACGCTGTCCATCCACTTCCAGAGGATAAAGCGTAAAAAGTCCTAGTGCTAATATCAATTTCACGATGAGCAATCGAGAAATTATTCGCTTACCTCTTATCCATGACATTTTCAGTACCTCCTAGTACACTTATTCAGTACCTCCTAGTACACTTAACGAAAATAACGAGCGGCTTTGATAAATCTGATCTCGTAAATTGATAAAGGAACGTTGAACTTTCAGAGCCTTTCGGAAGGCTCTAAAGCAAGAAACATAACAATATAATTATAATAAAACTTAAGGAAATTGTCAAGACGATCGCATGTAAATGAGGGGTGCTCATAAGTAGGTTAGGAGTTATGCGCTTGAGTTTATAATAGCGCAATTCATTGCGCGTCTCTAAGGGAGTAGGTATACGCCGTATGCTGTAACCGTTGTGCCAATGACGGTACAACGGAGCGTACCTACTACTATAGGATGAATCGTAGTTACCCGATTCATCGGGCGTTGTGAGTCGTGTATAGATACCAACACTGTCGTGCAACAACCCCCGGCTCAATTCACCAAACACTGTCGAGTGATACACTTGGTATTTGATGAGTCACCGAGGATACCATGACTATTGCGCCATAATCCTGGCTCAACCAACCATAAACATTGCGCGACCTTTTTTGGTGTTGGGTTTGAACGTTCAACTGCGTAAGTCCTAATAGGTTTTTATGTGTGTCGCTCTGAATAAAAAACTGAAAGGAGCAGCGGAAGGAGCGTACCGATTTTTCAAGTGACTACGCTCACTGATTCACGCGATTCCACTTTTCTCTTTCTCCCCGATAGATTGGATTGTAAGCCTGTGCTGCGTTACTGGATATCTTGTGAATCCTTTAATCCTGAGTTTCCTGATTCAGACAATCATCGGTGCCATTTGCTGAATCCGCGATTCAGACAATAATTATGAGCACCCCTCATGTAAATAGTATGTAGGACTTACGCACTTCGATCACGAAAATCATGTCCTACTTCCGATGGCGTATGCCTATGACTTTGGCATACCAGAATCGAAATCTAATCGTAGCTACAGGTTTCCTATTGATCTGCAAATTGAACTATGCTACTATATACCGCCTGTAAGCAAGAAAAGGCTATGCGATTCCGATGGTTTCGCGCTTTGGATGGATTGCGTCAACATAGTGGGCGTTCAGAAAGGATCAAAAAGGAATGAAATTAGGTCAAACGACATTGAATATTGGATTAGTGATAGTACTCTGTTTTTGGGTTGCCGTAAGTGTGGTAGCCAAAGAATTAATCTTAGACGACATCTTCCCGACCGATCGGGTGCTGGATGTGCAAATCACTGTCGCAGAAGAGGATTGGGATACAATTCGTTATCAGTCACGGGATTTTTTCTTAGCACTGCACGAAAGCCGCAAAGGCGCACCACCTGAGGCACCTTACACCTACGTTGATGCAAGCGTAACGATTGATGGCGTGGTATTTCCCCACGTTGGACTGCGGAAAAAAGGGTTCCTCGGTTCGCAAAGTACCACTCGCCCTTCGCTAAAAATCAAGTTGAACCACACCGACAAGGGTGCCGGCATTGAGGGCTTGACCAACCTAACGCTCAACAACAACCATCAGGACGTCAGTTTAGTGAGCCAATTCATAGGCTATGCCGTATTTAATGCTGCCGGTTCGCCTGCACCCCGATGTGCGTATGCGAGGGTGACGGTCAATGGGGTGAACCTCGGTGTCTATTCACATGTGGAAACGGTTCGCAAATTATTTCTCAGACGCGCCTTCGGCACTGACGACGGCACCCTTTACGAAGGTCCCTACGTTGATTTTTACGAAGGTTGGGCGGGCAGTTTCGAGCACAAAACCGGTAATGACGCGCCGGGACGGGAGAAGATCCAGCGGCTCATTGAGGTTCTCGAAGGTGATAGCAAAAACATCGAGGGTGCAATCGGTGAATTAGTTGACCTTAATACGTTCTACACATTTTGGGCGGTGGAGGGGTTGCTCGATTTTTGGGATGGGTACTCCGGCAACAACAACAACTTTTTCATCTACCTCAACCCGGGTACCGACAAATTTCACTTCTTACCTTGGGGGGCTGATTCGCTCTTTAGTCAGCTCCGACGTCGTAACAAAGCCGGTGCACCTATCTCAGTGAAGACCCAAGGCTTACTCACCCATAAGCTTTATCAACAAAAATCCAGTCGAGAACGTTACGCCAAAACAATGATGGGTATTCTTGAAAATCATTGGAATGAAACGGAATTGTTAGCCGAAGTTGACCGGATCGACGCGATGGTCGAACCGCACTTGGGCGATGCCCAACGCTTCTTTGGCGATAAGGACGAGCGAAAAACTTACCTCCGTACACTAGCACTGCAAGAGACACGAAGATTCATCCGTGAACGGCGCGCGGATATAATAAGGGAGATTGCAGACGGAATGCCGGAGTGGAGAGCGGTTCCAAGTGAGCCATTCGTTACGCGGGGAGATGATTGGGACAAGGGACGGGCAACCCCCCCCAGAAACGATATTTGGAGTGCTTCCGCAACCGGAAACATCAAAGCAGTCAAACAACACTTGGCTCAAGGCGTAGATATCAATGCCAAGGATAGTACATTCGGTTCGACAGCCTTATCATCGGCTGCGTTATTCGGTCATACTGAGATTGTCGCGCTGCTGCTTGAGGCGGGTGCAGATGTCAATGCGAGGAATCGGGATGGTGGGACACCGTTGCATAGTGCAGCGTTTCTCGGCCAATATGAAACGGCGAAGCTGCTGCTTGAAAACGATGCGAATATCAATACCAAGAATTGGGATGGCGGTACACCGTGGGATGCGACGACAGCGGATTGGGAGACCACTCGTTTCATTGCTGGATTTTTAAAGATAAGGGTGGATAGAGAAAAGGTAGAGGTTGGCAGAGCCAAGGTTGTCAAACTGTTCCGTCAACACGGTGCCACGACAAACATAGAAAGTGAGGAGGATGCGCTATGCGGTGCAATCAGAAATGGCGATTTCCGAGCCGTCAAGGAGTTATTGGCTAAGGGGACAGATGTCAATACTTGGGATAATGAATTCGGAGTAACCGCCTTGTCGTGGGCGGCCCTTCTGGACGAGGTAAAAATCGCTAAATTTTTAATCGAGAATGGTGCGGATGTCAATGTGAAGAGTCGAGATGGTAGTACGCCGTTGCACAGTGCAGCGTTTCTTGGCCGCGCCGAAATCGCCGAACTGCTGATTCAGAAGGGCGCAGATGTCAACCCAGCAAACTACAAGGGCGAAACCCCGCTTGATGTCTTGATGGTGGACTGGGAGATTACTAAGTTTATCGTAAAGTTGTTGGAAATAAAAGTAGATGTAGAAAAGGTAAACACCGGCAGAACCAGAATCATTGAAATCCTCCGCCAATACGGCTCAGAATACTAGTCTTTCTTGTTCAGAAGTTGGATAGGTTCGATGGACTCATTTGCCATTATTGCTTGAGTATATTGACAATTTCCCCATTTCCCTCGCGCAACGCCATATCCAGAGGTGTCTCTCCTTCATAGGGTTGAAACAGCACCCGTTTGAATTCTCGTAGAGGCCAGATCAGCGATGTAACTTCACTCCTCCATTCGGTAAACTGCTTCGGATCACTCATTTGGCTGATTGTTTTGACCGACGGATCAGCACCGTGCTCAAGCAGCAGCCGAACCATCCGTAAATTGCCCAACCGGGCGGCAAAATGTAACGGTGTTTCCTTGCCGTATTTTACGAAATGCTCGTTATCCATGATGGGTTCGTCATCAAGTCCACTCAGTGCCTGTGGGTTGACATCTGCACCCGCTTTAATCAGAATATAGGCTTGAGCGAGATGGGTATTATCATCGTGGCGTGCCTGCACATGGAGCAAAGTTTCGCCGTTATAGGGCCAGGCGAAATTCGGATCCAGTCCATTTTCCACCATGAGCAGAAAGGAGTCGAAATTGGTGACGCCGACAGCATGAAACCCAAGATAGCACGGTTGGTTGATATCCGTGCCTTGACCAAGGAGATACCGGTTAATCTCGTAATCATTGCTTGGCCAATGCGTTCCAAGGTCGCTGTTGTTTACGTCCGCACCTGCCTCTACAAGTGCCTTGACTTTATTGAGACTTTTGATGTTGATGCTTGCGCTGAAGAGCGGTCCCCACTGCCTGATCTTCCCAGTTGGTGATGTGTGATTCACTTTCACATTTACGAGTTCCGGGGTCTCCGCGAGCATTTGTCGAACTGTCTCTGTATCTGCTGTTTCAAATTCCGTCTGCCAGCGTTTAATATGTTCTTGGTTCATTTCGTTTCCTTGTTGTGATTGATGATTGCAGCTGTGCGTCAATTAAGGAGCAATCCTATGAAAGATTCATTAGAATTTTATCAGGAAAACGATTACGTTGTCGTCCCTGATGCCTTATCTACCGACGAGGTTCGTACCATCAACGAAATCATAGATCGCGATCTCGTCGAGAATCCAGCGATGTGGTTTGAACGGGAAGACGGGCACTACCAACTCAATGTCCATCTGCTAATGACGCACCCGGAAATTGACTTCACCATGCGTCCACCGCGGTTGTTGCCCTTGCTAGAAGCGATTATGGGACCGGATTTATGTGCGGAAGAACATTCGGTGCGCATTCGTCGCCCTAATCTTGATGGTCCCACCAACTGCCGTTGGCACCGCGATGTCGGTAGTGGATCGAGTGAAATCCCCCACTCCACCCCATATATATCCGTTGTCTTCTACCTGAGCGATGTAGACGATACGATGCATACCTTTAGCGTCTTGCCCGGTTCGGGACATACTAGAGAGCAGCCCCTCGACACTTATGACCTCACGCAAGCACATCATATCACCGGTGCTGCTGGTACTGCTGTCCTGTTTAACGCGATAATGTTCCACGCCGGCAACGTCCGGCAGACGCCCGCAGAACGTCGGACCATTCACCTCTACTGTGGTCGTACAACAGATCGTTACTTGAGCAATTATACCATTTTTCCCCGCCGGCTTTCGGAAAGAAAGGACGAAGCCACGCGGAAATACTACAGTCGTCCTAATCCAATTACCAAATTGCTACTGGAACGGTTTTAGGTAAAGACCAACGCTCACCTTTCCCTAGAAAGTAAATGAATGGAGGACTAAAATGGCTGAATCAGGCGTGATGTCTACAATCCAAGATTTTACGGCTCAAACAGGTGGGATTGTCGGGGTTGCCGCAAAACATCTAGAGGCAGACAAGTGCGTGTCCCATAACGCCGACACAGTATTCTTCACAGCGAGTACGCTGAAGGTGCCGCTGTTGGTAGAGTTATACCGACAGGTTGATGCGGGCATTATTGACGTGAACCAACGTATTGACCTAACCGACGCTTTACGGGTGCCTGGATCTGGCGTCCTCAAGGAGCTTGCATCTGGACTTCAGCCGACAGTTCACGACTTGGGGGTGCTTATGATTATCATCAGCGATAACAGTGCCACCGATATACTTTACAACCGAGTTGGTGGGGACAATATTAACAACACGATGCGGCAGTTGGGGTTGACCCATACGCACATTCCGATGACGTGTCGGGAACTGCTCTACAGCATCACTGGACTTGACGTGGAAAACCCCGCGCATACCTATCAGTCCGCGTCGGATCGTTTAAAAAAACGGGAGTTTGTCTTAGAAGCTGATGGTTTCTCCGAAGATAAGTCCGACGTGTCGTCGCCCAACGATATGTGCCGCTTGTTGGAGCTAATCTACGATGGGGATATCCTTTCACCTCAGTCCCGTGAGGCGGTCTTGGATATCCTCAAGCGTCAGCAGCTTAGCACGGTTATTCCGTACGCGCTTCCTGCAGGAACGGTGGTTGCTCACAAAACAGGCAGCTATCACAGCGTCCGATGTGATGTCGGAATTGTATTTTCCTCCACGGGCCCATACACTTTGGCGATTATGGCAAAACAGATGACGGCTGGAGATCGACTGGAGGTAGATGCCGGTCTCGCTGCTGTTTCCAAAGCGGTTCACGATGAATTCACCGAATAGTCGATCTGCTTCTCGAGACGTGAGAGATGTTCGACAATTTTGGTGTTATCATCAAAAGGTAGTCAATGAGGAGATAGTTAAACCTCCTCCAGAACCGGACGGTGTAGCCGTGTGTGATAAGGGGGTTCCAGTACCGCTCTCTGTTCTGGCGTCAATCCTTCAAGCATTGACCGGGGCCAAGTAGGAAAGTAACCTTTGGCATAAGCCAGATTTCCCGGTGAGTATCGGAAAAGTACAGAGCGTCGTTGATGGTCTGCCTTCCAAGGCAACGTTCCATGTGTGGTGGCTTCCGTGAAAATAACAACGTCGCCGGCTTTGCCCGTAATCTGCCGAATATGCGCCTGATACATCTCATAGCGTTTCATTTCAGGAGGGCAAGCAAAGTTACACTTATGGCTCCCCGGAATCAGGCAAAGCCCGCCGTCGCCCGGATTGACATCAGCAAGTTGCCACGCCACGACGGTTAATCCACAATGCATCCTTCCGTCTTTGAAAATGTAATACTGATGTGGGTCGAAGCCGGGACCGGAGGAACCGTGGAACACATGCCCTTCCGCTCCCTTGCGCATGGTGATCAGACCGGGATTGTGATCCATGCGGAACCCTTTTCCCAAGATACCGTGCAGATACGGCACGATTTTTGGGTGGGCAAGCATATTCCGGAACGGTTCGCACCAAGGTTTTTCCCAGCTCAACATTCCGCCGAGGTCGCCGCGTCCAGTGATGCCTTCCAAGGTTTTGGAACCCCCTGACAACGAAAGTTCACCGCCTCGCTCACGGATAGCACCCGCATGGTGCTCAATCGCCTCATTGCACAACGCCACTTCATCGGGGGTTAAGACATTCTTGACAACTAGATAACCGTTGAGATCAAAAAGATATTTCTCGTGCTCATTCATCGCGCTATCTCTCTTAGGACTTAGGCAGTTGAACGCTTTGAAGCCTTCGTTCCGAAAGTCTTTGGCTTGTAGTTCGGCGATTTATCGCCGCTGGCTACCCTTCCTAACACCCGATGGATCGGACAACTACAACAGAGACTCCATAAGGCGTTCGTAGGGAACACCGATGGTTTCCCTACTGAAATGCGTAAGTCCTATCTCTATAAACATTAAGGTACTAAAAAATGTGCTATCACATAACTCGCGGGAAGCCTCGCAACAACCGTCTCCACACCTAAAGCGTGGAAAATGGGTAGTGCTCGTTTCCCAGTCTGACCCGATCTGTCAGGGAGGTACGCTTCATGCTAGCTATTAAGTGGCAGATGCCCCTCATCGTAAAGGGCTTCTCAGAAAGTCTAGTAACAGTGCTGATTCCAACCTGGCCTCGGTTTGAAACCAAGCATCCGTCGCGCCTTTTCTGTACTGATGACACTTGCGTTGCCCTTTAGCTCTTCACGAATCTCGACGCGATCTCCGAAATTTTGCTTAATCAACTCGGTCGTCGGTTCACGGAATCGAGTGGTCGGTTGGGCGAGCACAAATGGTTCGTGGCCCTTCAGGTCCGCCTCAAGTGCCAGCACATGGGCATCCGCTACGTCGCGGGGATCAGCATACGCCCACATTACCAGCGTGGTCGGATTGTCGGGTGTGGGTGCGGGCAAGGGGAACTCGATCTGCCGCTCTGGCGGAACAACATTCGTGAAGCGGAGACTTGCTACAGAGGTCGTCGAACTTCGGGCAACCATCTCGCCGATGCACTCACCGATTTGCTTCGACAATCCATACGGTTCAAATGGCATCATCGGGTGTTCCTCATCGAGGGGGAGATACAGCGGCACAAAAGCGCGCGGATCGTGTGCCCAGCCCATAGCAAAAGCACTGGAGGAGAACACCACCCGACGGAGTTTTTTCTCCGCCGCTGCCCAGAGGACATTGAATGTACTCTGGACGTTGTTCTCGGAAATCTCATGTGGGGTATCACTCCTGGGTCCCGGAATCGCACCCATGTGAATAACCGCCTCTGCATTCGTCAACAGTTCCGTCGCCTTCTCGGCGTTACAGAGATCCGCCTGAACAAACGGTGATGGTGCCTCATTGTACGGCACACAGTCTGTTCCTAATACATCATGCCCCTTTCCGATGAGGCGTTGGACGACGCGTCTACCAAGTCGTCCCGCAGCTCCTGTGACTACAATCATGATCTTTCCTCCTCTCGCGTGAGGACGTGAAATGCCCGCGCTGAAATATGAATTCCCTGCTCGGACCCGTTTAGATGATATAAATTATAGCAAACACCGAATCTTCCATCAATCAAAAAAGGTGTGTCCATAGAAAGATATAAATACGCAGAGTGCCGGCGCAACAATCGCCTCGTTTCTGGCTTACGGGCTGGAACAAGCCCCCGCATTTGTATTGGGTGGATTGCTCGAAGAAAATCTGAGACGTGTGCTTCTCATCAATAATGGCGATCTCTCCTTCCTATCAGGGTTGCCCGTTCTATAATTTGCGTCGCCAGCAATTAGACGTTTTCAGATTGGAAATACACTTGCTCACTTACGTATTTCTATCGCCTGATTTTTTAGATTGACGTTTACTTAACGGTTTGCTACTCTATAGATGTTCATACATAGAGGGGCATTTAGTGAGGAAGTGCGTATGCGTATTATCGGACCAAAGCCGCAAATCTCAGTTGTACCCACTGTAAGATCTGTGCGTCCCCCTGACACGTATCTCGATCTGTTAACACAAAATGAGCAGGAGTTTCAGGAATATGTGCGGCAGGTCGAATCGCAGCAAGCCTTTCAGCGTTTGGTTGAGGAAGGATACGTCCGAAAAACCAGCTTTCAGGGACGGATTCCGCGTCATCTGTATGAGGAGTTCCAAGACCGTCAGTTCGTGGAATTTATGCAAGAGTTTGAGATTGAGGAACGCGGCGATTGGCAGCGCGATTTTTTTCGAGAGGACGCACGGCGGCACATCGTGGAACTGGCGGTTAAGTACCGAGTGCCGCGCGGGCGGCTCCTTCACGCGCTCGAATACTGTCGTTATCTCAAAAGGTCTTGGGCAGGGTACGAAGATAATCCTGGGTTTCATCTGCGCCTTGATGATCCGGAATTTCACGAGCCACCAACAGCACAAGTGCCACTTGAATCGACAGAATCTTATGAGGAGCTTGCCAAGCTGACGGAGACATACGACATCACGCAGTCGGAGTTTGTCGAATATTTCATGGATACGAGTGCCGAGTCAGAAGATATCGCTGATGAGCTGGGGATTCCACAAAGCGTGGTTCATGAGATTCGCGACCTTGTAGATCGAGTCCAAATTGCGAGTGCGGCACAGGTCACAGTCATCAATACGCCTGTGCCCTCGAGCCAATCTCCCCAGACCGTGGCGACCGTACGACAACTCAACAATCCGCCGCGCGCCGAAATTCACGTTTCATCGGAAATCGAGTATAATTCTCGCTACCAGATCCAGCTCCCTAGCGATCAGGAAACTGACAAAGAAGCAGCGCAGCTGCTCGACCAACTTCGCCTCATCAATCAACGCAAAAGCCTTACCTTTCGCATCGTTATGTTCATCTACGAGTACCAATACCGTTATTTCGTCAGTGGGGATGAACTGCACCTGAAGCCCTTAAGCCAAGCCGAGCTCTCCAGAGAATCTGGCGAGCACGAATCCACTGTCAGCCGTATTCTGCAAGACAAACGCATTGACACGTCCACAGGTATCCTGCCGCTCAAATTCTTTTGTCAGAGTAAAGGGGAGGTTGTTCGTCGCTTAATCGCCGTGCGAGAACACCAAGAATTGGCATCGGGTAAGCGTGAGAAGCCGTACAGCGATGCCGAACTCGCGGCCCTCCTTGAACAGGAATACGATACAAAAATTGCTCGCCGAACCGTTACCTATTATCGCAATAAGTTTCAGGAAACCCCGAAGTTCTATACGCGCCGAAAAAGCATTAACCAGAGTGATGAGAGTAGGTAGTCCAGATTTCGGTGTGCAATTTTATAATAATTAAAGACATCTGGAAAGGGGAAAGTAGATGTGAGGAGGCTCCTAACCTTTGAAAGGCTAGAGTGTTTCACCAGATATCTGTGAGCTAAACAAATATATCTCGGTCTCTGGATCTTGCCATGCATCCTCCGATAGCTGTGCTTTTTCGCAAGCCCCCTGGAGGAATTGAGTGCGATTCCAGTTGTGTACTGTTGTAACTTGTGGCAGCAACAGGCCGCTGTGCACACCGTGTTTGATATACAAGCCGTGAATGCCAATTTCCAAGTCTTCGACACATTCAAGGGGTTGGAGAGGTGTCAGGACAGAGTTTTCAATTTTGAATTTTGGTATTTCTGAGGGCTTCACCCTGCGGAAGCGCGGATCGTGGGTCGCCTCAGCAATGGCAGCCTCTGTAACAGTTTCATATAACGGCTTATCGGATACAATATGATCGACACAACCGCGCAACTGTCCCCTCTTATGCAAGTAAGGTTAGGAATGTCCCCGATTTTTGCAATGGTTCTGCTTCTGAAGCTTGAAGACGGTATCCTGTCCTCAAGATGACATGCTATGGCGTCTCTCTCAATCTGTAGCAGCAAGCCTTGTGATTCAAATTTCATCTGTCCCGTCTCTCCTTTTTCCCTTGCATACTATATCAATGAACAAATTGTTTTCACGTTTCACGTCCCGGTATCGTTGGGTTTGATTCATCGGAGACTTACGAAGATACCAGACATTATCGCGCTATAATCTGGCTCAATCAGCCCGGAACATCGCGCGATATTCCGGGTGTTCTCCCAATCCTATCGAGGCGTCACGTTTCATGCTCTTAGCGTTTTACGCTTTCTTTTGGTATGAACTATTTCTCTATTGACACTCATCGCATCGTGTGCTACACTTGAAATTAACAAAAACATGCAGCCGCTGTGTCTATCAATCAAATCGGGGGTTATCACATGCAAACCGACTTAATCCAAGAACTCGCTGAGAATGAAATGCCCATCTTCCCACTGGAGGCTGTCCTGTTTCCGGGGGGTGTCTTGCCACTCCATATTTTTGAACAGAGGTATCGCTTGATGATCCAATATTGCTTAGATAATGATCGGCTTTTCGGCATTGTCCTCATCAAAAAGGGCAGGGAAGTGGGCGAACATGCTGAACCCTATCTCATTGGAACTGCTGTCAAAATCATAGAGGTGGACCAGCTTGAAGATGGTCGGATGAATCTGATAACGCTGGGGCAGCACCGTTTTGAAATTGTGAAAATTCGGCGGAATCTGCCCTATTTAGTTGGTCAGGTCAAGGTATTGGAGGTGGATGATACAGAGCCGCCCGAAGACTCTGAGATGCCTGTTGTCCGAGCCATTCAGTTATACCGAACTTACGAATCGTTGTTAGCAGAGTTGGTTCCCCAGTGGAAGGTTGTGGAGGAAATTCCGACGGCACCCGATCATCTATCTTACCAAATCGCTACACGACTCCAGATTCCCCTGACATACAAACAACAGTTAATAGAGACATTATCTATACATCGGCTTTTGAACAGAGAAACTGAACTTCTTGAACGAGAAAATCGAAGATTGAAAATAAGCCTGATTGCTCGAAGAAATTTTGAAAAGCACGACACTAACGTATCACCGTGGGAAAACGCCTCTCTGAATTAAACGGCGATTTTTTTTATCGCTGCTCTCGGAATCGAGGACAACAATGCAACGTCAACTCGCTTCAAATCACTCTCCTCAAACATCTAGCTCGCTAATTGCGGTGCGGAATTTTTTCTATGTCAGCAACCTATTGTCCATCATACGGCTTGGGTTGACCCCATTTATCTTTCACGCCATCATTCGTCGATCCCACTTGGCGGTGTTGGTGATAGGCGGACTGGCAATTCTGACCGACATGCTTGATGGTTACTTCGCACGACGTCTGAATCAGCGCACCAATCTGGGTAAGATTTTAGACCCAATTGCTGATAAGACGATAATCAGTGCAGTGATTATTGCCCTCATTTTATCTAACTCAAGTTTCCCGCTCTGGGCTTTTGTCATTGTGATTATTCGAGATGTTTTAATTGTGATTGCCAACATTTTTCTGTTCCATCGAACGCAGACCATTGCCCGATCTGATGGGTGGGGCAAATGCACCACCTTTTTCCTTGCAACCGCTCTAGTTCTCTACGGCTTAGCGGATAATGTCTTAGTGGATAGTAAATTAATCCCTCCATCTATTCCCTTTTATGTTTTATGCATCGGTTTAGCGTTCGCGATGGTTTCGGTCTCGAACTATAGTTGGCAGTTGTTGCGTTTGTTGCAACAGGACAAAAATCGCCCCAAAAAAGCAACGTAGCAGCCAAGTCAGAGAACATATAACATGGCAGTTCCGCTCACCGTATCCGAAATTGCGAGTATGATTGGCGTCGAAGAGGCTATTATTCGACAAAGCCTTGAACGCCGTGATGAAGATCTCGCCCCTTATCTGCGTGATCCCGATGTTTCGGGAGAAGAAGCAGGTGTCAACCTCTCATTCTCCCAACCTCAAACGCTGCTTTTAGAGCGTGAAGGGCTGCCGTTGCTCATCACCAAACTGGCGTTTAATATCCCAACCTCAGACATTATTAAAAATCTCGCTAGTCAGGTGTTGCACCTCACGCTTGTTCAAGAGGAGAATGCGGATTTAACAAGCAAACATCAAGAGTTACAAGAACAAAATGAGCAATTGCGGTACCACACCAAAGAATTACAACAAAGGGTTGATACCTTAGAGAGTGAGCTAGCAGAGCAAATCCAGCTACGAGAGGCGGCTGAAGCTGCTTCCCGTAAAAAATTTTGGGACATCTTCGGACGGCGAGAGTCCAAAGGTTCCTAGAGTCCTTTGGATAAGCTTTGAGGATTCAATCAATGACAAAGCAACGTCGTAATCAGCTGATTGCTGGTGGGGCCCTTATTGTCGGTTTGGTGTTTCTCTATCAACCGTCCTCAGTTTTGCTCCGGGGAGTTGCTTTACCGCTGCTAATCATTTCCGCTATCTTATCCGCCCTCTTCTTTTCGGACAAGCGAATCATCGGAATGATTGCTGGATTAGGACTTATCGCCGGTTTTTTATTTCTTTATTTGCCCCTCTCCCCAGTTTTACGCGATTCTGCTTTCTACCTACTTTCTGCCAGCGCAATCGCTTTTGGCATGACAACACGCCTGAGTCGATTCACAGAAATTGCATCGACGGTGATCCTGACAATCGGGTTTGTTGCCCTTTACCAATCCTTTAGCGAGCTTCTGCAAAGCAGCGGACTTCACCTTATTTTGACGGGCATAATTGTGCTCGCGATTATATCCCCACGAAAACTGTTAATCGAACGCATCTCAATCGGTGCAATCGTGCTTGGATTGGTCTTTCTCTGTCAACCTTTTGCTATCTTGCTTTACCAAACAGGCTTTCAGATTCTCCTCGGCGGCTTGGCTGGATTTATTGTTGTAGCGCATAGGTCGGTATAATGGGTGAAACTTGATAGCAAAAGACAACAAGAGCCGAACGCCAAAACGCTCTCAACATAAGCAAACCCAAGTTGCGAATGCAGATTTGGGGCTCCTATGCCGAATTGGATATATTGTCCCTGCCAGAAACTGCGCTTTTTGACCGTTATTCTGACTATAATAATCGCCAATCTCTCCCTTAAGGTGCATACAAATTCCGGGACCGGTACTGGAAGAAGATCATTCGGCGGTTCTGTTCTCCTGTCCAAGGGTACGCCCCGTGAGTTTGGGCCGATGCCAGGAAAAGGAGCACATCGCCTGCCTTCATCTCCACATGCCGCACCATACCCATCTCGTTATCGCACGTCCGGATTCCGTCGGGCATGGGATAGCTCGTCTTATGACTGCCCGGCACACAAACAAAGCCGCCATCCGCCAAGGTGACATCGCGCAATTGCCAAGCGACATTGAGATACTCACTATAGACACGACCATTTTGCTGGCGGTAGTGGTTGGTCACCCTTGATGGAAAACCGTTGGCGTGCAGAGCATGTCCAGATGACCCTTTCCCCGACAAGAACGCGTTGCACATCATACACTCGAACCCGCTGCCCATGATCCAATTCAAGCGTTGAATCAGGGCGGGATGAGCAATCATCCTTTGGAACGGCTCGCCATACGGCGCGGGTAGCTGCCACGGATTGCCCATTGACGATCTGCCTACCCCCGTCCCCGCTAACGGCTTTGAATCTCCAGCCGCAGAACCGCCGGTGCTGATCCGGTCGGCGTTGGCATCAATCGCTTCGTTAGCCGCTGCCAGCCAGTCTGCATCCATCACTCCTCGTAACACAAGGTGACCGCACAGATCCCAGTGAAAAAATTCCTTCTCGTCGATCCCCGAATCCGGATCTCGTTTATAGATTGAAGGGTGAAAGATATCGGGCTCCGCTGCCAGCGAAACCATCTTACCATCCGAGTGCACCACAGGCGGTGGATAGCCTCGATTGGGGTTATGTAACACGGCGCGCTGCACCGGCGTTAGTTCCGCTGTCCATTCGGGCATCATATCGTCTTCGCCGGTAATTTCAGACCCTGCGGACGGACGGACTTCGGCACTGATATAGCCGCATTCAAGCAGGCGTTGGGGCCCTTTCCCTCGCCAAGAACGTATCCCCCACATCAGGGATTCAGCGCATAACAACAAATCGCCTGCCTGCAAAACCGGTTGCATAACCAAACCCATATCGTCATCTCCCTTCACCAGTTCTTGGGGAGCATCGACCGAGCTGTTATGGCTTGCTGAAACCACCACCAATCCGCCATCGCCTTCGTTTACATCCCCCAATGCCCATATCGCCCGCAGGCCCTGACAGAAACGGGAGCCATTGTGCTGACGATAAGCGCGGGACCAGTCCTGCCATTCGCTACCTCCTGCCAGAGATACCTTGCCATCTTCAGAGCAATCACCCTTGACCTCGATCAGGTGAGGTGACCGGTCTATCCGGAAATTTTCACCGCAGATCTCCTCCAAATACTGCATCAACACAGGATGATCGCGCAGGAAGTGTAAAGCAGAGCAGGAAGACACGCTTGATGGGATCGCCCCGTCAGCGGTTTCTAACTGATCGAGTGCTTTGTTGCAGGCTTTCAGCTGATCCGCGGTCAAAACACCGGGGACGATAAGATAACCCGTCACGTCGAAATGATAATTCTCTTCGTTGGTGATTTCTCGTTTGTCCATACCGGTCTCCTTTCTTATTTCTCGTCTCATGTTAAGAAATTGTGCAACAGAAACCGAGTTTTCAAGAAAAAACTCGGTTTCTCCTAGCGTTTAACACTTTCTTTGTGATATGGGCCTCTTTATTTTATGGGTGGTCTGCGAGGTATGATTGGTTGGACAATTGCCCGCCGCTGTGGTAGCGCATCAAGAAAATTGTTCATAGCGCGGAGATGATCGGGATCGAGTGCACCCTTGATAACTGTGTAACCGTGCAGGTCGAACAGGTATTCTTCCATCGGAGTTGGCATGTTCTATCTCCTCAACTCAACAATAAGCGGAAAGGGGTTGAACGTTCTAATGCCTGTTGATTGTGTCCCGAATTATTGTATACGAGTCTTTCAGAAAAAGCAACAACTGATTTTGCTTGAGGTTCTCTCGTTTTATCCGTTGCTTAAAATTTCAATGTGCTATATAATCGGTTTAATGCTCTGCTGCCTATGCTTCAGGAATGAACGGGTCGACGGTGGGAGTGGAAATCATAGTGAAAACTACAGTCGTAATATAAAATTGAATGCTTAACGTATATGTGGTATAATTAAGACTAGGAGGAGTGGAATGAGACAAGGCCAACAAAACTTCGGGGGCGATTGGACAACGGAAAAATTGGAGCGTGTACGAAAGTATCTTAAGGCGTATACAACGATTATGAAGGATAAGAATTTTCACTTTGCGTATATAGATGCTTTTGCTGGTACGGGATGGCGGGTATACGAGCAAGATGCTAATCTGATGTTCCCTGAAATAGCAAAACAAGAAGTAGAGGGTTCTGCGCGGATTGCGCTTCAAGTCCAACCGAGATTCCCAAAATATATTTTTATCGAAAAGAACGAAAACCGGTTCACTGAATTACAAAAACTCAAAGCTGAATTCCCGTCAAACGATATCGAATTGGTTCAATCCGATGCAAATAAGTATTTGAATGACCTATGTGACAGGGACTGGAGGATACATCGGGCCGTTTTATTTCTCGATCCTTATGGCATGGAAGTAGAGTGGCGCACAATAGCTGCGATTGCCAACACACGGGCAATTGATTTATGGATACTCTTTCCGCTCGGTATTGCAGTCAATAGATTACTCAAAAAAGATGGTAATGTTGACACCACTGTGCGAGACAAACTTGACAGGTTTTTTGGTACTACCGATTGGTATGATACGGTTTACGAAACTGTTTCAGAAACAACCCTGTTTGGTAAAGAAATGGTAACTCGGAAAAAGGTCGATTTCCAATCAATCGCCCAATATTTCGTCAAACGCTTACGGACCGTGTTTACAAAGGTAGCAAAGAATCCGCTTCGTCTTTATAACTCACGAAACAACCCACTGTATCTGCTCTGCTTTGCAGCGGGAAACCCAAGAGGTGCACCAACGGCAGTCGACATCGCGCAAGATATCCTGAAGGAGTGAAGAGTCATTATGTCCACTAAATCAAGCATTGAATGGACCGAAGCCACCTGGAATCCAGTAACAGGCTGCACAAAGATCAGCCCGGGTTGTAAGCATTGTTATGCGGAAAGGATGTCCTTGCGTCTGCAAGCGATGGGGCAACGGAACTACGCAAATGGATTCGATCCCACGGTCCATGAACGGATGCTAGAAAAACCCCTTTCGTGGAAAAAACCTCAGTTGATTTTTGTCAATTCAATGAGTGACCTGTTTCATGATGAGGTTCCTGTAGATTTTATTCTGGAAGTCTTTAAGGTGATGCGGCGTGCGTCTTGGCATCAGTTCCAAGTTCTGACGAAGCGTTCTCAACGGTTGCTGGAGTTGAACGGTCAGATTGATTGGCCAGATAACGTGTGGATGGGCGTCAGCGTTGAAAACCAAGATTATACTTTCCGCATTGATCGTCTGAGAAAAACGGATGCCGTAACCAAATTCCTCTCCCTTGAACCATTACTTGGCCCGATTTCAGGTTTGAGCTTGGATCGAATTGATTGGGTGATTGTTGGTGGGGAATCAGGCCCAAGGGCGAGACCCATGCACGAAGACTGGGTTATCCAGATCCGAGACCAATGCTATATAGCGAATGTTCCGCTTTTTGTCAAACAGATGGGCGAGTCTTGGGCACAAATTAATAAGGCCAAAAGCAAAAAAGGCGGCAATATGTCTGAATGGCGGACAGATTTACGTATACGAGATTATCCCTTTTCGAGGTCAATGGAATAATCCTTCTCTTCACGCCGAACCGGATGGTGACAAACAGTCAAGGTCAACAGTGGTTCGTATTTGACTACCCCCCGTTACGGCAGAAACTCAACACCACCTTCTTGCTCTTGGAAGGCATTAAAACACCATATCTATGGACCAACGTGTAGCAGTGTGAAATCTTGATTTTAGCGACCTGACGTAAATCCTTAAATCTCTAACTTTCTTGGCTTATGTTAAGAAATCGTGCAATTGAAACCGTAGGTGCTTGCATCTCGATTTATCGGGGTCGGAGTCATCCCGCCCCCACTTGGCAAAAACTCGGTTTCTTGGGGCGTTTTTAAATGATCCCTGTAGGTCGAACTCCCTAGCCCGACCTACACCAATGAACTCTTGAACGATGGGGCAACGATATCCTTGCCAACTAGCACCGAAGGTTATTAGGAGGGAGTCCATATGAAACTAAAGATCGGTATCATCGGCTGCGGCCGCATGGCGAACACTATTGAAGATGAACAGATAGCGAGAAGGAAACAAGGCCCCCAGCGTGGTGGTTTGGTGTTACCTTACTGCCACGCCGGGGGCTATGCGGTCGTTGAGGAGACAGAAATGGTCGCCGCGTGCGATATCGTGGAGGAGAAGCGGGAAGCGTTTCAACAACGCTGGAACGTGCCGCGGGGGTACGCGGATTATCGTGAGCTAATTGATGTGGAGAAACCCGATATCCTCAGTATTACAACCCGACCGGAGCAGCACGCCGAGGCGATGATTTATGGGGCGGAACACGGTGTCAAGGGGATGTATGCCGAGAAACCGCTCTGTTGTTCGCTAATTGAGGCAGATGCAATCAAGGAGGCATTTGAACGAAACTGCGTTTTCCTTGAATTCGGACCGATGCGTCGAAACTGGGCGGTGTATCGACAAGCCCACAGCAAAAGGGGGGCGTGATCTTGGCCTTTGATCCGCAGGCAAGATGAGGCCGGCAAGGTGACTTTCTATTCAGGTTTGCTGACTTACAATTACTCCGGGCGCAATTCCCCCAGAGAGATCTCGTCGGGTGATATGAAATCAACGGCGGGACTTTCGACACGGCCATAAGCGTTCCACACCTTGAAGCCGAGCAACGCCAACAGTTCCGGAGGCGCGTTCTCCAAGACCTCCTTTGATGTGCCGACCGTTAAATTCTCTTGCGTCCGGAATTGGGGTCCGCAGAATGTTGACAGCACCCCTAGCCGCGGACCGTCGCTCACATTCGCGCCGGTCCCGTGCCACATGCGACCGTCAAACACCATCGCCGTGCCAGCGGGGCCCTCGGCAGCAATCGGTTCAACATCCCGATCCAGTTCTTTGTCCGGATGTCGTCCGGTCAGATGGCTTCGGGGTACGAGGCGGGTGCCGCCGTTTTCAGGGGTGAAATCAACCAGCATCCACATAACATTGACAACAACAGCTGGTGCAATCATCGACGGTGGGCCGGCGTCATCCACATCTCGACGTTCCCGCGTAATTGACCCGACGGGGAGCGGGGAACGATCGCGCCGGGTCGGTGGCGGCATCCACCACTGGTCGGTGTGTAGATTCATCGCTACGCCGCCCGGCTTGGCAATATTGGCGGTATAACACGACAACAGGTATTGCTCGCCGAGAACATGTCTAATGAGTTCGTGTACCTCCTTGTGGAGCAGCGGTTCATGAAAAATTTTGCCCTTGTTAATCAGCATCCAGACCCGCTGATTGATACCGCTGCTCTTTTCCTTGCTGCCATCCTCAAAAGCAAGCCCTTGTTGCTTTTCCGCAGCTGCCTGCTCTACCAATCGAGTGCGTAACGCCTCAACCTGCTTTGGAGTGAGCGCGTTAGCGAGTAGACAATAGCCAAATTCATCTAAATGTGCCTTTGCTATACTAAGGTCGGCTGTCGGTTGGGGCAAATCATTTTTCGTTGTACTCGTCATAACATCATCTCCATCGTAATCAGTCGTTTAACGATTTTCCAGTAAAAATAGATCTGTGTTAATATAACGCAAGTTGCTAGGTTCTGCTAAAGCCAAAGTGCTTAGTCTTTCGCTCCAGAGGAGCGATATGTCTATAGGATGCTGATACCTCCGCTGCTTGCGCCCCAGAGGAGCACCATGTATATAGAGCATGTTTCACCCAAATTCCCTAAAGCCCCAATGGGGTGACAGGTGTTGGGTGGCAACTTGCGTTAATATATTCTGGCTGCACGATGCAACCCAAACATCAAGAATCAATGAATTTCCACACTGATAGCGCGGTACGTCCGAAAATCCACTCCCGCTCTCCCTCGCTCAAATCAGAGAAGTATTCGATCGGGAATTGAAGTGAATGATTGTATCCTTCCCTCGAACTGACCGGTGGAAAGTCACTCCCCCACATCACCCGTTGCGGCCCAAACGCCTCCACAACCATGCGTGCCAGCGGAGGGACGGTCTCGAATGGATAAGGCAGGTTGCAGAATTCCCCAAAGCCCGGAAGTTTTATCGTCAGGTTGGGGTGTTTTGCCAAGGCGAGAGCACGTTTGAATTCATCATAAGGGGGCACAGCCTCCCTACCGACACCCCCTAAGTGTTCGATGACTATCTGGAGGTCAGGAAAAGTCCTCAGGACTTCAGCAAATTTATCACTGAGGAGCGTTGGTGGATCTGAGGGGGCACTGACGACAAGGTTGAGTTCAGCGGCGGTACGCCACTGTGCAAGTGGGTCAGACGCATCCGCTCGTGAATCTGCGCCGAGACGAATCCCCACAAGCCCTTGTTCAGCCCAGTAACGCATCCGCTCTCCATCGTCGGTGCTCTCCACAATCATCGCCGAGGTAAGCCGGTCCTGGTGTGCCTGCAAACATTCAACGTGGTAGCTATTGTCGGTGGTGCCCTGATGCTGTATTAAAACCGCCCGATCGACACCAGATTGCTCCATGTGGTAAAGCAAGGTTTCGATGGGTTCATATTTGTTCAGTCCGGCATGGCAGTGGGTATCGACGATGATCATTGGACTGATCCTTTCTCCATCACTGAATTCGTGAGAAGTTACGCAGTTATAGTCGTAAAGCGGAAAGGGTGATATATTTCACGCTTCGCTCGGCAATTTTGGCGGGCGATTGCACAATATTCGCGCATCTTAGGTGTGTCGGCTCAGAGTCGCCCGCCGGGTGAGTAGGCAACCCCCACTTTGACTTGAGTCCCTTCCATCTGCTCCACAACATGCTGGAAGCATTCTTCAACCGTTTTGAACGGGGGATTTGGATATGTTTCGAGGCTGAATCCTAAGTCATTTGCCCCAAACATCAGCATATCAACGCCGGGTTTGGCGAGTTTTCGGGCATTGATAATCGCATCAACAGACTCCAGTTGCAGGCTGAGGATGCCGTTGTTGTTCCACCATTCCGCGTATTCCAAGCGATCAAGATCTGGGTTGAAGCCGTACCCCGAACTGGGCCCCCAACTCCGTTTTCCGATCGGCGGATAGTAGAAGGCCTCGATTGCTTCATAGACCGTTCCCTCCGTTTCAACTTGTGGCACTACAATCGCCAATGGGCCCAAATCGAGGATATTCCCAATGAGATAAGCGTTCCGTGTGTGTTTGATGCGCAACTGAACAGGTATTCCCAACTCTGATAAGTTAGCGCAAAATGAAACGAGCCTCTCTTCATTGAATGCCGAGTGTTGGGCATCCGTTCCGATTAAATCGTAGGAGTCCTGACTGAGAATGGCTTCAAGTTCACTTTTTGAGGCACCCGTAGGAGCACCACCGATGTTAATAATTTCGCTGTTATGTATCCGCTGTTTCAACGTTAGTTGTTCTGACATATCTATGTTACCTCCTGAAGTTGTCCATCATATTACCATTCAGGTTGCCACCTGAAGTCTCTAGTTATTATACCATACAGCTGAAATGGGGCAATCAGATTTGCTTTACTTCAGTATCAACATCCGTCGCGGCCCCGTAAATTTGCCGGCTGTCAGCGTATAAAAATAGGACCCACTGGCGACAGACTCACCCAGCTGATTCCGTCCGTGTTCATTCCCGGTAAGTAACCTTTAGTCTTGAGCCGTCTGTTAGGTGGTAGTTATCAGAATCTTCTTTACATAACTCAAGTTGCTGCCTAGACCGGGAAAACATCATTTGTGCAGAACATTCAAAAAATGCTGTGACTGCTCAGATCCCCTCCACATGCCGCTTCGCTGGAGCTTTAAGGGACAACTCGGGCTATTATATCAATCCTGAGTTGAGATGACCCCTAAATTTGCGAAACGCAGCAACCTGCTATCTACCCTCAGTAAAGCCCAAGATAATTATCGGTTTCCCACTGGCTAATGCTCTGGTGGTAACTTCGCCATTCTTCACGCTTGACTTGGATGTAGTAAGGTGCATATTCAGGTCCAAGTGCGCTCTGGATGACCTCATCCTCTTCCAGACAGTCAAGTGCTTGGCTGAGTGTTCTTGGTAGCACATCAATACCGCGTCGTTGCAGCTCATCCACAGGCATTTCGTAGAGGTTATCGTCGTTGCGCCCACCGGGGTCAATCTGGTTCTCGATACCATCGAGTCCAGCGGCAAGCGTCGCTGCCATAGCGAGGTACGAATTGGCGGCACCGTCCCCCGAACGGTTTTCAATCCGCCCAGCATCAGGGATGCGAATCATCTGCGTCCGGTTGCTCCCGCCATACGTGATATAAACGGGTGCCCACGTCGCCCCGGAGCGAGGCGCACCAGAGATTAGGCGTTTGTAGCTATTGACGAGAGGGTTGGTAACAGCAACAAGTGCTTTGGCGTGCTTGAGGATACCGCCCATGAACCAATAGGCAAGTTGTGACAGGCCATTTTCATCGGATTCGTCAAGGAACCGGTTGGTCTGGTTTTCCGTATCCCACAGGCTCATGTGAAAATGTGCGCCGTTGCCGGTTAAGTTTGCAAATGGCTTGGGCATAAAGGTTGCTGTCAGTCCTTGCTCTTCGGCGACGGTCTTGACCATCCACTTAAAGAAGGTGTGCCGATCTGCGGTGGTCAGTGCATCGGAGTAGAGCCAATTGAGTTCAAACTGACAGTTGGCGTCCTCATGGTCATTGGCGTATGGGCCCCAACCTAACTCCTGCAGGTACTTAATTAGGGTAGTCATTGTATCGAGGTTGCGGTGGAGTGCCCGGAGGTCATAACAGGGCTTGCCAAGCGTATCAAGTGGGTCCCACGGTGCGTAACTACCGTCCTCTCCCTGTTTCAACAACATAAACTCTGCCTCGACGCCGACGTTGAAGAGATAGCCCTTTTGTCTGGCTTTCTCCAACTCTCGCTGCAAAATGGTGCGTGGGCAGTAGGGCCAGGCCTCGTCACCTACGTGCACATTCCCTGCCAACCACGCCACGTTTTTGCGCCACGGCACGATTGTGAGTGAGTTAAAGTCGGGGAGGCTTGCCATGTCCGGATCGTGTGGTCCCTGACCAATCTCGCCTGCCGCAAACCCGGCAAAACCTGCACCTTCCGCCGCCATGTCATCAATATGCGTCGTTGGGACTACCTTCGCTTTTGGGGCTCCCGCCATTTCTACAAAGGAACAGAGGAAAAACTCGATTTCCTCCTCTGCGACTAACGTTTTAACCTCGTTTAACGTCATCGTTATAACTCCTTTCTTGTTGCCGTTGGAAACGACTCAAGCTTCTCGGTCCGATAAACGTCACTCCCGTTCCTTCCACCCGGGACCGCCGCCAAACACACGGTTCGTCCCAACGAGCGGGATTCCACAAATCATCGAAGCTTCCAAGTTCAATGCCCGGAGATCCTCGGGGTCGAGGGCGTGTACGTCCGCCTTACCGCAAGCGCGGGCAAGAATCTGGATCTCCGAAGTCATCGCTTGCAGCAGATTGGCCACGCGTTCTGCCGCTTCGTCGATATCGAGACGTTTCATCAGATTGGGGTCCTGCGTTGTAATCCCGACAGGACAGCGTCCCGTGTGACAATGGTGGCAGTGGTACGGCTCGGTGCCGAGCTCGTGGTAGCTCTCGAGGTGGATGGGTTTGTTACAGTTGAGTGCCATTAGTGCCGCTGTGCCGATGTATACCGCATCCGCACCGAGTGCCATCGCCTTTGCTGCGTCCACACCGTGTCGGATGCCGCCCGCGATAATGAGTTGCACCTCACCGTACAATCCGAGGTCTTCGAGTGCCGCGCGTGCCTCACATACAGCAGCGAGCGTGGGAACGCCTGTGTGCTCTTGACAGATTTCGGCGGATGCGCCGGTGCCGCCCTCCATCCCGTCCACGACGATGACATCGGCCCCTGCTTTTGCCGCTAACTTTACGTCGTCGAACACCCGCGTCGCCCCCATCTTCACAAAAATCGGTACCTGCCAGTCGGTCGCCTCTCGTAGTTCTTCAATCTTGATAATCATGTCGTCGGGCCCGAGGAAGTCGGGATGCCGCGCCGGGCTGCGCTGATCGACGCCGAGGGGTAGGTCCCGTTGTTCCGCAATCGTATCCAATACCTTTGAGCCAAGCAGCAATCCCCCCGTTCCCGGCTTCGCGCCCTGTCCAATAGTCAACTCGATGCCATCCGCCATCTGTAGATGGTGCACATTGATGCCGTAGCGAGATGGCAACACCTCGTAGATTAATGCTCGACTCTGCTCACGCTCCGCCATCAGCATCCCGCCGTCGCCGGTGGTGTTGGACGAGCCAACGATATTCGCGCCCTTTGCCAGCGCGACTTTAGCGTTGTAAGAGAGCGCGCCCCAACTCATACCGGTAACCATAATGGGAACCTCAAGCTCAATTGGCTTCTCAGCGAAACGGGTGCCGAGCAGGGTCTTGGCTGAACAGCGTTCCCGATAGCCTTCGAGTGGGATGCGGGTCAGGGTACAGGGGATGAAGGTCAGATCATCGAACGTTGTCCATCGCCGCTCACGCAACGTCCCAAATCCGCGAATGCGGTATCTACCCAACTCTGCCTTAACTTGGATGTCTTCAATGATGTCGGGTGTAAATGTTCCACTGGTTCGGAGGTAATTTGATTTGTCTGGCATGCTGAAAGCTTCTCTCCTATGACTGTAGACGAATAAAGGCTGCCAAGTGTCCCGTCGTCCACGCTCGCTGAAAACTCGTTACGGTGTCTGTTATGCAAAGGTATAGAAGAAAGGATTATTGAAACGGACACTTGCTGCGTCGACCCCGATGAGTACGACCGCATGAGCCTCGTTAACTTCCCAGTAATCCAACCCTCCGGTTAGCAGAAAGATGATGGGGGTACATTGGTAGCAAGGATAGCTTGTAGTTGTGGTAGGTTGGAGGCACTAGACCGTACATCAAAACCCAACTGAACAACGCGCATCACATTGGCAGCTCGCGCCCCCCCGTGATGTCGTACCTAACAGCTGACACACACTATCTTCCGATTCGTTGCGTCCGTAATACGTCTCACCATGGGGCCGCAGGCAGCAACACACGAGTAGTTGAATTCCGGCCTAAAGTGGGGAACGTTGAGCCCAGCCATTCGGCATTAGCGTCAACCCTTTCTACTGTGTCTGCTAGTAGTTTGCCCGTATCCGCATATACCAAAATTTCACCGACACGCCCAATGGTACCCTTGGCAGGCGATGTAAGCACAACCGGCACTGACTAACACAAGCGTTCACTGATATTCAAATTAGGTTTGTCCCCGCAAAGTTGATTACTGAATCTTTCTTAATGATTGCATGTTCGTGGTTAGGCAATAAATTCATAATGCTTCTCGCCACAATGCTCGCTCGTCTTTATCGAAACTCCACAATTTGCGCCCAGAGACGACTTTCTTGAAATTGCGGATAGCGGTCTGTGAATTGCCAACTTTGGCGGGGAGGTGCTGAGATAGGGTGGATTCGAGAAAGGTGAGGTCTTCTGCAGTCGGTTCTTCAATCACGGCATCATTGCCGAGTTCAGCGATGTTGCCACCGACAAAACAAACCGCCTCATACATCGAATCGGCGAATGCTTCGCCGGTATCTCCACAGACGATGATTGTTCCCCGCTGCGCCATGAAACCTGCCATATAGCCGCAGTTGCCTCCGACGATAATCAGTCCACCCTTCATCGAAACGCCTAGCCGTGAAGCTGCATCGCTACGAATGACAACCGTCCCGCCTCGAATTGAAGCCGCTGCCCCGTTGCCCGCATTCCCTTCGACGGTAACGGTGCCACCCATCATGGATTCCGCCAATCCCCAACCTGCGCTCCCTTTAATCTTGACAGTGGGGCCGTCAACCATCCCTGCACAATAGTAGCCAACACTCCCATCAAAGGTCAGTTTCACCGACTGTAGAATCGCCACACCTAAGTTGTGCCGGGCGACGGGATTTCTCATACAGATGTCAGTCTCACCATCCGCGATGAGGCGTTTGATTTCCGCGTTAATGTCGCGAGTTGTTTTGCCTGCACAGATTATCTCTGCCATATACCCACATCCCTTGCTTGTGCTTCGCGCACTTCATAGTTGCCCTCGAAGGCAGCCCGGATCGCAATCTCCTCGGTTGCGACAGCGACAAAATCATCCGTTTCGGTAAAGAGTAGCGGTTTGAACGCGAAGGGATCTTTGGCAAATCCAATATAATCCTCTGTTGCCGCGAGATAGCTGAAGGATCCGCCCAAATCGGTAAGCGACGCCTCTAACGCTTCTTTGAACCTCAGTCCCTTAAACAATTGGTCGGCAAGGTATACACCGATGACTTCGGAGTCGTTTTCCGTGTAGAATCTGACACCGCGCTGCTCGTAGATGCGGCGTAACTTGTGGTAGTTTGTGATGTGCCCGTTGTGAACAATTGCGAGGTCAGGATAGTTGTGTGCCCAGAAGGGTTGCGAGTGGCTCAGATCCACACGGCTCTCTGTCGAAAGGCGTGTGTGTCCTAGGCCGTGTGTTCCCAGAAGCCTAGAAACGCTGTGGGTCGCATCGAGATTCTGAGGTGTGCCGACCTGCTTGACAATTTCGAGTTCGCGTCCCATGCTAACAACTTCAATGTCCTCATCTAAAGATTCTATGAATTGTATTAGCGGTGTTGCTTCCCCTCGCAGATTGATGACGAGCCGCAAATACTCAGCAGTGGTTTTGACCTCGTGCACGGAGCCAAATGCCTTGACCTGCTCTGCAATCAAGGTGCCCCTCTCAGCTGCACCATCAAGTTCCCCTAATTTTACCTGCAGCGTGAACGCTCCATTTTCCGGAGGATGATAAAGTGCGACGCCTGCCGAATCCGGTCCCCGCACTCCCAGTGCCGTGAGCATGGTAAGAATAGTCTTGCCCACGGGCGCATTGCTATTTTGCGTTTTATCTAAAAAGCCGACAATACCACACACCCTTAACTTCTCCTTAATTATGACCTAAGTTGCCACGTTAAGATGCAAACGTTCGCGGCTTATGTTATCACATTATCAATCTTCTGTCAAACGTCGTAATACATCGTAGGAATTGACAAAATGGATCGAGAATTGGCTTACTTTGAAGCCTCGATGAAATCGAGGCGAAGACCTCTATTTGTCCCGCAAATCTCTGACTCCTATAGCCAACCCTGAAAACTTGTTCCTCTCAAGAAGGATATTGGCGGTCTTTTCACCGATTTGGACACCGATATGTTCGCCCCCTTCCCGCATTTCGGTTATCTGATTTTCCTGAATCGTAATTGATTGAGTCTCCCCCTGAATGTCAATACCGATTCCATCTTTGTCCGATCCACTGTTCGTAATCCGGTTGTTTTCCACTATATTCCGATGGGGACTACGCCCTTCGTTCGGTTCATTGCGGAAGGTAATTCCGACCTCTCCGCTGCCCTCGATTTGATTGAGTCGGATGATATTGTCGGTGTCTCGATGTCCGATGGAGATGCCATACTGACGGTTATCGAGAATTCGGTTGTTCTCTGCGAGCCCGTGTTTCACACCCCAGCAGAAGAAAAGCCCCAGCCGATTTCCTGCAAGGTAATTATCCTGCATAATCGGGCGTTGCGATCCGGAGCCCGGGTGCAACCCCAAATCAGCATTGTTCAGGCTCCGGCAATTCCTCACGGTCACGTCGTGGCAAATCTGCCATGAAATGCCGTCGCCGTTATAGTTTCGCGCTTCGACGTTATCGACTGTTATCCGATCGCAGTCCTGCATGAAGATGCAGCCCGCATAGTTCCCATCAAGGTGTTGATTGTTAGATCGGTTGCCATCGAGGACGAGATCTCGGATCTCAACGTCGCAAATATGTTCGCCACTCAGGATCGGAAATAGGGTCGAGATTCGTGCTTCGTGATCTGCCCAGAAATTCTTTTCGAGCGATCTATCGAGCCAGAGACGGTTTCCCTCTTTCGCGATAATCGTGCGCTTGATGACATTCGATCCACCATGATGTGGGGTCTTTGCTCTCAGGCAAACCCCGTACCCGACCTCAAAACCAGTGCTCTTAATCACGGTCACGTCTGCATCGTACCAATCTGAATCGATAGCGAGGGGTGTACTCACGGACGGGTTTTTAGCCAGCACTGTTTCGTCGCCGCTCCCTTCAATCCGGATGTTACTTCGTAGATAAATTGCGTTGTTGAGATGATAGGCGCCGGGTAAGATTTTCAGCGTTCCTCCGCCGAGCGCACCGAGGTAATCGATCCCTGCCTGAATAGCACGATCATCGCTGCCGTTAATTTGACCATCGCCTCTACCTACCGTTATTGATAACGAATTCCGCATGTAAAACTCCTTTCACCTCCGCCGACGCGGCGATTGATAACCTTTGGTGCGAGTTGGTGAGGATATTGAGTTCATTAGTTCATTGATGTACGAGTGAGCCAATTGTTTTCACGTTTCGCGCATCACATTTCACGTTATCAACAGTTGCAAATTCGCACCATTGGTTGATAGTTACTAATCTCCTTCCCTTCATTCCAACACAATCCGTCGTTTCTTCTGCATTGATTGTTCGGCGGACAAGCTCACCCGTATCGCTTCAAGTGCGGTAACTGCATCTCTATGCGCTGCGCCTATCTCCTGATTTTGAATCTCCTGTATCCACCGTTCCTGAAGCGAAACACTTGGGGCGTCAACCGGCAGAATCTCCTCCACTCCTGTCCCCGTTGAACAGTGCCACTTGCTGCTGCTATCGCTAATTGTGCCACCGGTCAGAACATAGCGGGCGTGCTGCTCAGAATCCTGAATCTCCACCCCTCCAGCCCAGACCCAACTTCCCACCCCACCGTTTTTGAATTCGACATTGACGGTGTTGACAAATCGGTTATAATTTCCCTGATCCGTTAAACCTTCGTAAACCGCTGCCCCTTCGACCGACCTGATACCTCCGAAGATATCGATGACTGGGTAGATGTGGTAGATGAAAAAGTGTGCCGGTGGACCGGAAACAGGCAAATTGAAAAGAATCTCCGGACGGACGCCTCGCCCCGGTGTAAGGCGCAAAAAGGTGGTCAACAGCAGATCTCCAAGTCCCTGTACTTTCTGCTTAATTGCCTGATGCAAGTTAGACACGGTTTCGGAGTGGTTAATCCGCAGAACCCGCTGATTGCTTTGTGCAACTTTGACCACAGCTTCACCCGCATCAATTGACCGTGCCAATGGATATTCCATAAAGATATGTTTATCGCAATGGAGTGCCGCGAGTGCAATTTCGGCGTGGGTATCGTTATGGGTGCAGATAACAACACCATCCAGATCATCGTGCTGGACAAGTGCCTGCCAATTGGAGATAAACTCCGCATCATGTTTTTCAGCGAGTGCGTTGCCCGTTTCAGCGTTTCTTGACGCAATTGCTACAACCTCGGCGGTTTCCATTTCAGAGAACCTATCTGCATGACGCGTCCCGGTACCGCCAGATCCAATAATACCGATTCTTATTTTTGACATGTTCCTAACCTAATGTATTGTGTGATGAGTAACATGTGCATCTTATCACATTTATACCCATTCACGCCACCCAAAATCCGAAAACCTAATCGGGATTCGATGAAAAATCTAACGCAGAGACGCAAAGTTTTGTCTGATCTTCTTTGCGGTTCTGTGCCTTCGCGCCTTTGCGTTTTATTTAACCTAATCCTGAGAATCCTGATTCAGACAATGAACTTTTATCCCTCCTACGGTGTCATTTACAGTGAAAGCCTTTTATGATGGAACAATCAGACCAAACCCTCATTCGCAAGACTGTAAAGCGCGATGCCGCCGCCTTTGAAACGCTTTTTGCTCGATACCGTGTGCCCGTCCGTCAGCATATCCTTAGCATCGTGCGGGTTGAAAGTGCTGCTGAGGATCTGGTTCAAGAGGTGTTTTTACGTGTCTGGACGCGTGCTGAACAGTGGAATGGTCAAGGCGAGTTCAAGGGCTGGCTTTTCCGCATCGCAACGAACCTCGCCCTCAATCATCTGCGCACCGTGCGGCGACGGCGACAGGAACCCCTTGAAATACCTCCAGACGAATTCGACGATGAGGAGGAACGTCTGCCAGATCCAGATTGGATGGTTGACGTTTCGTCACATGGTCCCGAAGTGATGGTGGAGCAAGCCGAACAATCTCAGCTGCTCTGGCAGCTTGTTGATGAGCTCCCCCAAGAGAAACGCGAAGTCCTTCACCTCATATATCAGAGGGAAATGGCACTGCGAGAAGCCGCCATAGAGCTAGGTATTCCAGAAGGCACAGTGAAGTCGCGTTTACACCATTCCATAAAACACCTTGCCCGCGAATGGAAGGAGATCGCAAGCGGCTGGGAAGAAGAGGAAAGGTGAGCGAGTAGCAATATTTGACGTTTTACAATCTACACACACGCAATACGAAAGAAATAGGAGGATAGCATGTCGAACAACATTACTGCATTTTGGCACAAGCAGTCTTTTGAAGGATTGATGAAAGAACGATTGCCAGAACTCCTTGCTGACCGGCTGCCACTAGCCGGTTATCGTTTTGAGCCAATTGGTACGTACACCTGTCGCGTGAAACTTGTGCTGGCGTCAACTGAGGGGTATGTTGAGGTCGAATACACGGGTATTCCGCAGCCTGATGTAGACGGTATGTTCACGCTTGATGGTGAACCCTATGTTGTCGTACCGACCGCCTCAACCGTGAAACTGAAACAAGCGAAGATTGAGTGTGTGGGCGATCAACTGTACGATTACTTCAAAGCGCGTATCAGAGAAGCACCGCCAGATCTGGAATGGGATACGTCGCTTATTCGCTCGTGGCTTCCGATTGACAGATGGGTGCGCGAGTTCTTTCGTGACACATTTACCGCTCAGAGACTCTCCAGTACCAACTGGCTCGACAAGCATACACATCTACGTAGGGTGCGGATTTTACAGGGGAATCAGGTCTTTACCTCTGGACACTTTGGACGGACCTGCCCATTTGAAACGCCAGAAGGACCAAACGTCGGCAAAATTCTGACAGTTGCGAGGGGGGCGGAGATTCGTGATAAAAAATTGGTCATCGTGGATGATAGCCAGGAAGCAACGCTAGGTCTGTCTGCAGCACTAATCCCTTTTCTCGAACACAATGATCCATCGCGAGTACTCATGGGGGCGAACATGATGCGTCAGTGGTTGTCGCCTACTGCTCCAGAGGCTGCTCCAGTTAGCTGTTCCAAGGAGATGCCAAGATTGACTGTCTCCCCAGAGCCTGCACTTGTCCAGACAGGTTACGAGCCTGATGTCCCCTACTTTTGGTGTGGACGTAATCTGTTGACCGCTTTTATCTCTTGGGGCGGGGAGACCTTTGAGGACGGCATCGTGATTAGTGAGTCGTGCGCTACGCGTCTGAATTTCCCTTATATTATTGAGCCGGGTGATAAGATCAGTAACCGTCACGGCACGAAAGGGGTCATTTCGCGCATCACCCCTGACGATGAGATGCCCCACCTCGCCGATGGCACGCCGGTAGAGCTTGTCTTCAGCTTCGGTGCTTTGCACGGGCGGATGAACTTTGGTCAAATCCGTGAAGCAATCGTGGGGCGCATCGCACGGACGGAAGGAGAAACGGCCATTGTGCCGCCATTTCAAGCACCTAGTGTCAATCAACTCCGTGAGCTACTCCAAAAGTTAGGGCTGCCTGAAGATGGGATGGAAACCCTCACGTTTGGAGCTAACGGCAAAAAACTGAATCGGCCGAGTACAGTTGGTTGGGTTTATTGGGGGAAGACAGTTCACATCGCGCTTGATAAGCTCAAGGTATCTGAACCAATCGTCCACGAGGCCCCTATATATCATCAAGGGCTTGGTGAACTCGAATACTATACGCTACGCAACACTTCAGCATTTGAAACTTTGCGGGAACATTTCAATACCCGTGCTGCGACGCGAGTAGATGCGGAGACACTTCTCGATCGTGTTACAGCAGGGAAAGTTGAGCAAGCAAGTCCACCGACGCCGATGTTTACTAAGCTCAGGGAGCAGCTTTCGGCGGCAGGTATCTGCGCTAACTTTGATGGTGACAGACTGACTTTCCAATTTGTACGTCCGACTGGAAATACGCTCCAGCTTGCCCGGCCAGTCTCCCATCCGTGGCTACATAGTCAAACCATTGATGAAGTTGGTGTCTGTGAAGGCATTTCCGAGTATCATGTACTTGCCGATGCCAATACCAGAGCAGAGCGGATGTTTGCAAATGATGCACCGGAAAGCCTGACCTTCCAAGCCCTCAAGCAACTCCAAACGCGCCTTGCGGAATACTTCAACGTGCTGCTAAGCCCGGCAGACATGCGCTTTAAGGCACGGACACTCTTCAGTGGGCGCTGCGTCATTGTCCCGGGTGCGGAGCTACGCGCCGATCAGGTCGGCATTCCAGAACAGATGGCATGGGCACTCTTCGGGCCGGAACTTACAAAGGAACTCGGTGATGCCAAAGCCGTGCGAGGCCGCAGCCAAGGTGCAACACAGGCACTTGATGAGCTGATGGGACGTTCATGGGTGATTGTGCATCGAGCCCCTGCGTATATGCCTACCTCCTTTGTTGCATTTCATCCGGTACGCCAGCCAGGCCGTGTCATCCGTGTTCACCCTTTCGTCTGTGAGTTAATGAATGCTGACTTTGATGGCGACCAAGCGGCGGTTTTTCTGCCCATCACAGCGGCGGGCCAACGAGAAGCTAGTGAACGGCTCTCCATCACTGGACATCTCAAACGGGATCCAAATGTATGCACAGCATTAGCCCCAGGGCATGACGCGATATGGGGATTGGCAAGTTTGAGTCTCACCCCTGAGGGGCGTGATGAACTCGCAGGAATTGTCGGGATGGAGGTTGCTATTCCTGATGGTTTGGTCACGCGACGCTCGTTAGCGGATACGCTAAGAACACTCCTCAAACGCGAGGGAATTGATCGCACCATTGAAGTCGCTGAACGGTTGATGCAGCGTGGACTCGAAATTGTAAAGGAATCGGGGGCATCCATGAGTCCGTTTCTCAGTAGGGGCGATGGTAGTCCTCCCGTTCCTAGGGACCCTGACGATGCAACAGCGTGGGACACTTACGCGGAAGAACTTATAGAATGGATTGCCGCTTACGAAAACTTTGCTGATAACAACTTGGGAGCACATATCCTCGCAGTCAAAAGCCGCTCCTTTACGAGCAGACTTCATCGACTTGGTTGTGTTGTCGGGGCGCGAGGGACAGTGTCAGATATCCGAGGCGGAGAGGTTGTGATTCGTAACGGGTATTGCGAGGGCTTAACGTCTGATGAACTCTACACGCTATGCGTTGGCTCACGGGAAGGGCTTGTTCGATTCAACTTAGAGCTGGAACGAGTTGCGTGGGAATTACGCAATAGCAGCCAATCAAAAGGGTTTACCGTTTTGTCGCGTGCGATGCGAGCCAAGCAGCCCGGGATCGTGTTCGCCCGCGCCGCAGCGTGCCGGGAAATTGACCCGCTTACGGATATTGATAGCCGGCTTTTCGTCGGGCTACCTGTAACAGCATCTGAGTAACACACGCGAGTTAAGGATCCTTAGTAGGGGTTAACCGTTTGCCCCTACTAACCTCCTCCAATCAATATGCCCACCGATAAACTGGCTTAAAAAGTCCGGATGGGGCGCATCCCCTTGTAGCCGCTCATTGAAGGGCACAGTGCCCAAGATTGGTAAATGGGTGAGCCGTCCAATTTCCTTCGGATTAGTTTCCTCGGCAAGCCCTTTGAACATTTCTTGCGAGGCATTCAACGCAATCCCACAAATTTCAAGGCTATAAGATCTGGCGAACTCAACCGTCAACGCAGTGTGGTTAATCGTCCCTAAGTTTGGACGAGCGACGATAAGCAGCGGCAGTTGGAAACGCTGCGCTATATCTGCGACGAGCACCCCCTCACAGATTGGCACCGCAATCCCACCAATCCCTTCCACAATGATGAACTCATGTCTCTGACAGAGTTGAGCGAAAGCCTTGTCTATTTGTCGGAGATCGATTGACACCCCTTCGATCTCCGCAGCCACAGATGGGGCGAGTGGATGTCGGAGACAGATCGGGTTAATCAGATCCAGAACGTCGTCCACTTGTGCAGCGCGTTTGAGGAAAATTGCGTCCTCCGAAACGATACGTCCTTTGTGTTCAACGCCACCACTTGCAATCGGCTTCATGACACCGACATCGACCCCAGCGGCTTTGAGTGCAGCAGCCAACCCACCAGCGACGACAGTTTTGCCAATTTCGGTATCTGTGCCTGTGATGAAGATGCCGGGTGGCGTAGAATGGGAGGTCATAGTCGCTGACCGATACAGTAGCAAAGTTTGTCCGGTGCTATTATGAAGAATACGCGGAAGGAAGTATCGCCGTATGTATCGACCCGGTATTCGGCGTCATCTCTTTCCAGTCCGTTCGCTTTCAACTGATCGAAAGTCGCCTCAACATCATCGACTTCAAAGAAACACCCATCCTGTGTCGGATCACCACCGTTCTCTGCCAACCCAATCTGGATGTGGTCTCTTGCGAGAACCGCTGACTTACAAGGCGCATCGTTTCTGGATATTATTTGAAATCCCATTACTGTTTCATAAAAAGGGATTGCCTCCTCCAAATTCTCGACAGGCAAATTCATTTCGTTTTCTTGATAAGGTTTTACAGTTTTGAAGACAGCCTTGATTTCCATATTCTCCTTTTCTTGTTTTCACAAATGTTTATCTGGTTTTTTTAATGTGAATTATGCCGTACGAATACGAAGTAGTCACGTGAAATTATCAAATCTGACGGTTTATTTTTTTTACTCTCATCGTTTCTGTTTCAGAAGGGGTACTAGCGCGACAGTTATCAACGGAAGCATCACCAATCCGTCCAACACCCTCGCTAGTCCGAAGTGGTCACCAAGCAGGCCAACCGGAATACTCAACAATCCGCCAATGCTCCATGCTGCACCCATCATGAAACTAGAAGCAATGTTTTCGTGTTCAGGGAGCAATCGCTGGGCGAGAACGATATTAATCGTAGTTGAACTGGAGAGGACAAAATTTCCCAAAAAGAGAAGAATCAGAAAGACTCCCCCTGTGCTATGCAGAGAGATGTATAACAGTGGGGGGGAGCCAATAAAAGAAAACAGTAACAAACCGTAGTAATTAATCCGATCAGAGAGCGATCCGCCTACCATGATACCCATCGAACCGGCGAATATAAACAGCCCGATAACCCCCGAACGTGCGAGGTTGGAGTACTGCAAGTCATCAAGGTACAACGAGAGAAAATTTTCCAGCCCAATTCCTGTTATTGTTCGCAGGACGGAGAGCAGATATAACACAAGGAGGGGGCGCCAGTGGGGACGAATTGCCCCCCAAAGATTCTTCTGTTTCTCAGGTGGGTTCGTGGGTGCTGCTACCAGTTGAGATGATACATTCACCACCGCCGCCGGCGGTGTCTTCAAGATTTTCGGGATAAACAACGCAACGAGTACCCCAGCGAACATGCACCATGGCATCAACTCCAACCCATAACGGTACACTACCAGATACATAATGAGTAAGGGACCGAGGGCGCGCCCAATGTTGCCTCCCGTCAAGAATATTGATATGGCAAAACCTCTCTCCCCTCCGGCGAGTGCTGCTGCGTGGCTGGTAGCTTTCGGGTGGAAGGCAGCGACACCGCAGCCACCAATCCCCAGCAGCATAAGCACTAAGAAAAGTGAAGGTGCAACCCCCAATAAGCTCAGAGCAATAGCGGTGAACGCGACACCAAAAGTCACAAAATGAATCGTCTGAAACCGATCTGATACCCAACCGAAGAAGATCTGTCCCAGCGAGCTAAAGGTGCTATAAACCGAGATGATTATCCCTGCGAGGCTATTCCGCGCAGCGGTTTGGGATGCGAGCTTTTTGAGCAGCAGGGGGAGTAGGTGTGGTAAGACTGTCGCGTAGGAATCGATGACGGTATGGACGACGGTAAGGAAATAGAGCTGTTTTCGCGCTTTCAGTTCCCTTTTCATCAGGTCAATAGATGCGGTAAGGAATTCGCACCAGCTTTCAGGCCCCTTTCCATCTGTCTTGCATTCCCTTTTCCACCAGGATAGGACGATATCCTGTCGCTACCGATGCTTAAAGTGTAGCATTTTTTTTCGGTGGATGCAAATTTTTGGCTCATGTTAAGAAATCATGCAACAGAAATTGAGTTTTTGCCAAAAACTCGGTTTCTCTTAGCATTTTGTACTTCCTTTTTATATGAGCCATTTTTTATTAACTTCTCTTCATCCCGCTGGCTCCAATGCCGGGTACAATGCCGTATGCTTCCCAGCACCGTCCATAGCGGTCACGGTGTTTCCCGCCCACTGAATCCGATAGGGATTTTCATATCCCACGGCACGTTCCTGCGTCAGAAACTGTGGTCGATCAAAAGTCATTTTTACCTGAGCCCCCTCACGGACTTGACTCACCTTCAGGTGATATCGAGTTGTCGGTATTGCAATCCCATCAATGGTCGCTCTGAAGGATTTGCACCAAGGAGGAATGCGAATAGACAATGTCTCAATAGGGCGTTTCGCTTTGACCATTAGATTAGTGCTGCCACTAAGGACTGTGACCGCTTCGTGTTCGCGGGACAATAGCAAGTTGACGCGGATGTTGTCGTTATCTTCGCAGGTGATCATATGATCCCAAGCAGCCGCGATCCCTTGTAAAGCGGCACCGGTCAAATCTGAGTTATAAGAATGAAAACCATTCGGTTCACCGAAGCAAAAAGCACCACGCGCCTGTCGGCGCAGCCCCTCATACGCCCGCTTTTCAGTATTTGCCATCCCCGCATTTTCTACCACCCATGATAAATCATCCATTTGGGATGCAAGTAGATGGTTGCGAAGCATCCGTTCCGCATCTTCAAAATAGGAGCTATAACCCGATGCACCAAGCAAACAGGCTGCCTCGATCAAATCTGCGGTGCAGTTCGCCTCACCTCGACCGTATTTTGCGTTTACACTTTCCTTGACCCAACCTGTAGAGATGCGATAGGGCAGCGTCCCCACATCAAAGATGAGCCGTGCCCGAGCGGTAAACTCTCGTTCTCCGAGAACCAATCCGAGCTCCGCCAGCGAGGCGATTGTCCCGGTGATCGAGTGGATATGCGTTCCACAAGCTGGAGTCAACTCTCCATTCTCTCCGAAACTAACTGCGAGGGCGTGGCGGGCGAAACGGAGTGCCAGATCTATTCCAAGCGAATCGTCAAAGGTGCGACTGTAGGCAATCAGCGCGCCAATCGCCCGTTCTGAAGTTGTTGTTGCTATGTTATCGCCCTGCCAACCCTCCGGTCCCAAGCATCTTCCCGGATACGTCCCGATGGCACGAGTTGTCTTCTCCATTGCTGCAACGAGTGCTTTGGCATATCGCTTAGCTTGTGGATCGCCCCAAATCCGCCAGACAGCGATTAAGCTGAGCAACGCTTCCCGCTGATGGTGCATATAAGCCAAGGGGGGGGGCCTGAATCACTGCCCATATCGTCCCAAGCGAAACCATCGCCATGGTCGCAACTGGCAAAAATCTGTTTACGCAGCCCCTCCAGCAGCTCCGTATCATCCGGTAAGCCAACCATCTCATGACACACATTGAGTGCATGCAGGAACCGGCCGACGGTGTGTGGTGTGTCGGCGGCTTCGTGCTGAGCCCAAACAGGCGGCGAAATCAGGTTAAAGCGAAAGTACGGACGGCAATCTCGCTCGCGGTCCACGCTGTTACAAATATGTTCGATGCCAAGCAGCACGCTTTCCCGGAGATCGATTGGCTCCATTGGATTTTTCATATTTCACCTTTGCCTCAACTGGCAGCTCATTTTATAGGGAACGCAGATCTGCGTTCTCTGCCATCATATTTTTTTCGATATGTGTTTATGATTTTCAATTCATTTCCAATCAGGATTATTTTAAAATAAAACAGTTATTTTCAGAGACTCCTGAGAAGACTACTTCAATCTCTGGGAATAATCTGGTGTGCAATTGTGACGTATTGCCAAAAACAGCACACCCCGATGCTGATTTTCATGAATTTTAAAAAAATAATAACGTAGCCTGTAGATCGAGATTCACATCTCGACACAGCGGCTGTGGAGTTTGGAAACTCGACCTACAAGATTGTCAATCAATCAGATCATTAAATTGCCCCAGGCACGGTAAGGATAATTCATAAGATGACAACCACCTCAAACTCCCCCTCCCCCGAAGTCCTTATTGCAATTGTGAACAACCAACGGGCCTTGGAGATCGCACGAGCGCAGCGTTGGTATCGCATTCCTGTTAAGAGTGCCGATCGATTTATCCAAGATGATATAGGACAGATACAATACCTCGCATTCTACCAAACCATGATTTTCAAAAGGGGTGCTTTTACCGCGAACTACTACGCTGAGATCGAGCGGATAAGTACCGCACTGTGGATCGAAAAGATTTCTCTTGTTTCACCGTTTTCCTTAATGACTTGCTATGCCCAACGCTCCACAACCACCTTCTTCTGTGTGAAGAACTCGACCGCGTCTTTACCCTGTCCGTGCATATCCCCGAAGAAACTATCCTTCCACCCGCTGAAAGGGAAGAACGCCATCGGTGCCGCAACACCGAGGTTAATTCCGATGTTACCGATCTCTGCCTCATAGCGGAACTTCCGTGCGGCTGCCCCACTACTGGTAAATAGGCACGCCATATTCCCATAACTTCCGCCGTTCACCAGCGAAATTGCCTCGTCGATCGTGTCCACGTGGATAGTGCTCAGCACGGGCCCAAAAATCTCCGTTTGAGCGATTTCGCTCGATGGATTCACATCGCCTAGGAGCGTCGGGCGGACAAAATTTCCATTTTCATACCCGGAGATTTGGGGATTTCGTCCGTCGACCAAAACCTTCGCACCCGCCTCTAGCCCTTTCTGAATGAATCCCTCGATCCGAGATCTGCTTTCGGGCGTTATCACGGGCCCCATCTCGACGCCGTCCTCTAATCCGTATCCAACCACGCGCGTTTCCGCGGCGTCGGTCATCGCATCCGTGAACCACTCTCGTGCCTCGCCGACGGTAACAGCCACCGAAGCCGCCAAACACCGCTGTCCCGCACACCCGAAGGCACTCTCAGCTGTGGCGTGGCGCGTCATCTCCGGATCTGCATCGGGCAGGACGATAATTGGGTTCTTTGCCCCGCCTTGGCATTGAGCACGTTTTCCGTTGGCTGTCGCCCGGCTGTAAACATATCTGGCAATGGCAGTAGAACCGACAAAGCTGACCGCCTTAATGGTGGGGTTATCTAGAATAGCGTTTACCGTTGCCTCGGAACCGTTCACTAGATTGACGACGCCTTTGGGTAGACCTGTACTTTCGATGAGTTGAAAGATCTTCTGCATCGTCAATGGCACTTTCTCAGAGGGCTTGACGATGTACGTGTTACCGCAGGCAATCGCATACGGCATAAACCACGATGTAATCATTCCGGGAAAATTAAACGGAGCGATTGCCGCACAAACCCCCACCGGCTGCCGAATCATGATTTCATCAATCCCAGTAGCGATATCTTCGAGGTTATAGCCCTGCATCAGTGTCGGAATGCCGCAAGCAACCTCAACATTTTCAATGGCACGCCGCATCTCCCCTCGCGACTCGTCTAGTGTTTTACCGCATTCCAGCGTGATAGTGCGGGCGATATCGTCGAAGTTTTCTTCAAGCAAGTTTTTCAGTTTAAATAGGTATTGGACACGGTCTGGTGCTGGCGTGCGCCGCCATTCGACCAGTGCATCCGCCGCCGCCTGCGCCGCCAGATCGACTTCGGCACTAGGGGAAAGGGGCACCGTCCCGAGCACTTCTGCCGTGGCTGGATTCGTGACATCCATATACTCGCTAGCACTGGAACGACGCCACTCATTGTTAATATAATTGTTAAGGACCGTTTCTATGTTCATAGTTATCTGTTTCCTTTCCATGGGGTGAGCGGATATAAATCCCGATTTATCGGGACGAACCCCTCTCAGTAGTTCGCGATCTAATCAGTGTCCGCTAGTCGCGCGAATCCGCACTGATAAACTCTCACCATCAGAGACTGTTTCGCTTAGATTCGCGGATTCAGTTCGGATTCAGTTTATCCCGAAACGCCTTCCTAAATTTCCGGACTTTGGGGTCAATGACCACTTGGCAATATGGCTGATAGGGGTTCAGTCGGTAATAATTCTGGTGGTACGCCTCTGCGGGATAAAAAATCCCCGCCGGTTCAATTTCCGTAACGATCGGATTCTGCCATAACCCCGAAGCATCGGTTTCTTCCCTTGATTTTTGCGCTACCCTTTTCTGTCCCTCACTATTATAAAAAATCACAGAGCGGTATTGAGTTCCGACATCACCACCTTGCCGATTCAAGGTGGTTGGGTCATGGGTACGCCAGAAAATATACAATATGTCTTCGTAAGAAATAACCTCAGGCTCAAAAGTGATCTGCACAACTTCGGCGTGGCCGGTGGTTTCGCTGCAGACCTGTTGATAGGTTGGATTTTCAACCACACCCCCCGAATAACCGGAGATTACCTCATGTACACCTTGGAGATCTTGATAAATAGCTTCGACACACCAGAAACATCCACCACCGAACGTTGCTGTTTCTAAGTCCATGCGTTCCTCCATATATGTGCCCGATGAGTTGGGCAACTACAGTATTTGTTGGGTTTGCTCTTGTAGGGCGCAACGATCGTTGCGCCTACGTCCATGCCTGTTGGATCTTTGCAATTGCTTCAACGATGTCGTCCATGTCCTTACGTGAACCGAGTAGAAGGTTTTGGAATAGCCAAACACTTTCTTGACACACCTGCTCCGCGACGGGACAGGGAAGTTCACGAACTAGACGCGGATATTTCTGAGCGGCATGTGCGATACCAGCCTCCTGCGAAAGTGGGGCACCATACCCACTTGAACAAGGGATACCCTCTGCGCTCAGTGCTTCGAGAAATTTGCTCCGCGGCACTCCGCCGAACCCTTCTGGATTGTACTTGGCACAATACAGATGATAACCGTGTTGGTTAACCCAAGGGCTCAGTTTTGGAGGTGTGAAGCCTTCAATCTGCTTCAACTCCGTTGAGAGGTACGCCGCGTTTACATTTCGGCGTGCTGTTTGCTCCTCCAATTTGCCCAGACGCGGGATGAGCAGTGCTGCAAGGTATTCCGATGGACGATAGTTCCAGCCGAGGCGTGGATACTCCCATCGTGCGCCGCCCGGTGCCCGTCCAACGTTCATAAAGGCAGAGACGCGGTCGCGAACGTCTTTATCATCCGTTGTTACCATCCCGCCTTCACCCGAAGTCAGGTTCTTGGACGATTGGAAGCTGAAAGCCCCCGCATCACCGAGTCCCCCCACCTTTTTTCCTTGATACGCTGCACCGTGTGCCTGTGCACAATCCTCAACGATTGCGATTCCATGTTGATCTGCGATTTGTCGCAGGGCGTCCATGTGTGCGGGGTGTCCGCCCAAATGCACCGGCAAAATCGCCCGGGTCCGGTTTGGGTCAATTGCGGCTTCCACAGCAGCGGGATCAATTGTAAAGCTATTCGGTTCGATGTCCACAAACGCAATGGTACAATTCCGATCGAGAGCGGCACTTGCCGTTGCGACAAAGGTATAATTGGGGATAATCACCTCGCCGCCATCGCCAAAGCCGTCCAGATCGAGTGCACCCGCCAACGCGGCACTGATTGCATCGGTCCCATGCGGCATGAACATAGCATATTTTGTGCCGGTGTATTCAGCGTACTTCTCATTGAGTTCTTCTATTTTTTGACCGCCTAATCCCTCCGTCGCACTAAGATAGACTTCGCGCAACCTTGGTTCTATTTCCGACTCCCATTCTTCCACACCGGCTAGAGGCGAAATGGGCCACGGATTTTTTTGCGTGTCACGGACAGGCGTTCCACCGGACATAACGAGTTTACTTGCCATAAATTCCTCCTTAATTTTAGACAGGATTTAGAGACGAAATTTTAGTCCTATGTAGGGAACGCAAATCTGCGTTCCTATTTTGTCTCTGGGGATTCGCAGATTGACTCAAGCAGGATTCACTCCTGAAAATCCTTAAATTCTGTTTCAATCTCTTTGCCCAACTATTATATCACGAAAGCCAGATTTTTACCCAGAAATTTGGCTATCATTTTATCATGCGGATAGGGTCAAAACATAGTATAATAACACAAGTTACTAGTAGTAGGCATACCCGTAGATCAGACATCTTACCCGACCCATAGCCCCAGCGAGGCGACATGTACCGCATTGGGTTGATCCACGATATATTGAGAAAATCAATGCTCGTCGTTCGCCAACCCTGATCTAAGGTAGATTTGGTTATTTCTCATAGGGGTCGAGTGTGGAAACTCGACTCCTACGGGGTATCTAGGCACTTGGGGTATAATACCTTGTTTTCTGATCCGATTAGGGATGTTTGGTCTGTTGAAAGCCCGAAAAAAGAACAAAATTTTATTTTGGAGGCAACCAATCGTCATGGAACTTTACCTGATTCGACACGGACAATCTACTAACAACGAAGGGAAACTCCCGCGTGCTGCAGATCCGCCGTTGACGGATATTGGGGTGGAGCAGGGACGCTGGGTCGGTGAATCTCTCAAGGATGAGGGTATTACTTGGCTCTACTGTAGCCCGATGTTGAGGACATTGCAGACTGCCCAGATTATCAGCACCATTCTCGGGCTCCCTCCACACGTCTTCGTTGGACTTCATGAGTGGGGCGGTATCTGGGAAGCCCGTGGAGATGAAACCGCCGTACAACTGCCCGGATTGACCCGCTCTGAAATCCGTGAAATCTGTCCCGATGTCGTTTTACCCGAAGATATAACCGACCAAGGTTGGTGGTTTGACACGGGGGTTGCGGCAGACAGTGAAGGCATGCGTCAATTGGCACATGAGAATGCCTTGGCTTTCATCGCCCATTTGACAGAATATCACGTCGGTGCAGAGCAACGAGTTGCCGTTGTCTCTCACGGGGGCTCCGGTGGGAGCTTAATCAGTGCATTCTTTGGTCTGCCGCCAGATGTAAGCTATTCGCGCTTCACCCAAAACAATACAGGGGTTAGTAAAATCCTGTTCACATTGGAGCGGAGACAACTGCATTATCTTAACAAGATTAGCCACCTGCCCCAGGAGGCAGTCACGTCTTAAAATGTCAAAGGAGGGTCTCAATGAAGATCAAGCTTGCACAATACGGTATATCCCATGATCATGCGTCAGGAAAAGCGCGGGTGATGCAGGAGAGCGATGAGGTCGATTTTTGCGGTATCTTTGAGCCGACACCGGACACCCGCAACACACTCGGAAATACATCTCCCTATGATAGTGCTCACTGGTTTTCGTCGAAAGAGGAGATGCTAGAAGATGAATCAATTGTTGGAATTGCTGTCCAAGGGCGGGTCTCGGAAAACCTCGGCTTTGCGCGGGAAGCACTTGAGCAAGGCAAGCATATCTGGCTCGATAAACCCGCCGGCGATGACTTGGAGGCGTTCCGTGCAGTTTTAGACATCGCACGGGAGAAAGGGTTGCTGGTGCAACTCGGCTATATGTTCCGCTACAATGCGGGCTTTCAGTTCATCCTCGATTGGGCATGGTCGGGCAAGCTCGGAGATATCTTCTCTGTCCGTGGACGGATAGCATCTGGTGGTTCAACCGAAGACGAATGGAAGCGATGGGATTCACGCGGAGAACGTGAGGGCGGCATTATGTTTATACTCGCCTGCCACCTGATCGACATCTTTGTCGCCTTATTGGGGCGTCCAGATCGCGTGACTCCGTTTTTAAAGAATGAAGACAAGGCTTTTCCATGGTATCACGATAATACAGCAGCTGTCCTTGAATATCCGAGTGCGATGGCGATTATCGAGTCAACGGGACTGGAAGTTTCATCGGGGGCATCGAGGCGGCTGGAAGTTTACGGCACACGCGGCAGCGCAATCCTTGAACCGCTTGAGCCGCCGGCATTACGCCTCTGTCTCGATGAAGAGCGGGACGGCTATGCCGAAGGCTGGCAAACGGTGCGGGTGGAAAATCGTCCTCGCTATATCGAAAGCCTTTGCGCGTTCATAGCGGATATTCGGGGTGAAAAATCGCCAGACCGTTCTCTCGATCACGAGTTCACCGTTCAGGAGACTGTACTTCGCGCCGCAGGCATGATTGAAGCGAATGATTAGGGCGTGTTGACATTTGATAGTACATCGGTCCAAGATTCTCGAAACGGAGTTTGGTTGAACGCTCCCCCCCGATTCCGTTGTGTTGTGCTGACGTTTACCGAACCGTGGATCCACGGTCTGGTAAGTCTTTCGGGACCAAAGACACCGGGACGTAAAACTCAACACCACACCCGTAGGTCGGACATTTTGCCCGCCCTTCTCACCCGATCCAATACTGGCAGATAGCCTGTAGGTCTATATTCATATCTCGACATCTAAATGTCAAGAGAACCTAGCGATCATACCCGTCCAAACCGAGGGGTATGGGGTGCAGCACATAATCGGAGGTCAAAGTATGGCAGACATAGATGCACCAATTGCCGTCAATTTGGAAAAGCAGCTGTTTATCGACGATAAATTTATCGCTGAAAGCGATGGACTAACCCTCACGATGAATCCCCCGCAGCAGATTCCTGAGCCGGTGCTGGTGGTGGATCGACCGTGGGAGGGGTTCATCGGTGCCTACAACACCGTGTTGAAGGAGGGCGATCTGTTTCGACTCTGGTATGATGTAATTCTGCCGGAAGGGTCATCAGAAATCTTGCGAGGCATCGCTTATGCAGAATCAGAAGATGGCATCCACTGGACGAAGCTGAACCTGAACCTTATTGAGTTTCAAGGTTCAAAGGAAAACAACTTCGTTGCACCCCGTGTCCCGGACGCACCGCGTGGCGAGATGGAAGGTGGAACCGTTTTCAAGGATACGAACTCCGCCTGTCCGCCCGGTGAACGCTACAAGCTCTGGACCAAGATGCAGCGCATTCCCCCGGAGGATATTCAGTCCGGAAAGACCGGTGGTCTGGTGGCGATGTACTCCGAAGATGGAATCTACTGGAAAGTGTACGATAAGCGTGTCGATACTGCCCACTGCGATACGCAGAACGTCCCTTTCTGGGACGATCGACTTCAAAAATACGTTGGATACGTTCGTTCACGGACAAAGGCGGACGGCTACCAAGGTCGTTCTGTCGGGCGTGTTGAATCGGAGGATTTTCAGAATTGGTCAGAGACTGAGATTGTCTTCCAAGCGTCACTGGAAGATTTTCGTGCCCCAGTGCCACCCGGTTGTCGCGACCGTATCGGATCGTATGTAGATGTTTATACCAATGCCTGCATGAAATATCCCTTCGCGCAGGATACCTACTTTATGATGCCGAGTTTTCTATATCACTGGGACTGCAAGGAGATATCAAGCGAGCGGCAGATTAATTTCCCGGACACCTGTGATGTGCGACTGCTGACCAGTCGGGATGGGATCGACTGGCACTACGCCGGGGGTCGGAAGCCGTTTCTACGGCTTGGGACATGGGGCACCCTTTCGTCACGGATGATTTACGCAGCCCCCGGCGTCGTAAGGGTGGGGACTGATTTATGGCACTACTACAAAGGATCTAACTTCGACCATTCCAGCCAGTCTGACCCGGAGTCGGCCACGAAAGGGAGTGGGCTATTCCGAGCTGTTTCTCGGTTGGACGGCTTTATTTCAGCAGACACTCCTTATGGAGGTGGAAGCCTGACCACCCCTCCGCTGATATTCAAGGGGAATCAATTAACTCTGAACCTAGACACGAGTGCGGGGGGCATCCTTCGGACTGAAATTCAGTCCGCTGATGGGCGACCAATTGAAGGCTATACCTTGGCGGATTCCGATGAACACAATGGGAATTCAGTTTCTATGCTGGTCCGTTTCCAAGGGAAATCAGATGTCAGTGGGCTCGCGGGCGTTCCAATCCGTTTGCATTTTCAGATGTATGATTGCAAACTCTATGCCTTTCAGTTCACGGTTTAGCATATTCCTTAGTGGCTCATGCTAAGAAATCCTGCAGCAGCAACCGATTGAGTTCATTAGTTCACCGTTCATTAATGAACCGATGAACAGATGGTTTTCACGTTTCACCTCCCGATAGATCGGGAGCCTCGGAACGGGACATCACTTTTTGCACTTTCCCTTTACTTAATCTATATGAAATTGTTCAATATGCCAATCGTTGGCAGCGGCGATTTCTCGTAGTTTTCTGTCAGGATTGACGGCAACTGGGTGTCCAACCCGTTTGAGCTTGTATGCGTCCGAATGGTGGTTTCCGTAGGCATAAGATTCGCTCAGGTCAAAATTGTGTGCCTCGGCAAGTTCCTGAACCAATCGGGCTTTATTTTCGCCGTAAGGATTTAAGCCCACACAGTGCCCTGTGATTGCTCCGTCAACAATTTCTAAGGTGTATCCGACCATGAGATCCGCCTTCAGGTATTCATGGAAAAACCGTATTAAGAATTCCAGAGATCCTGATAAGATGACAACCGATCGTCCTTCGGCGCGGTGCCATGCGATGAGGTCAAAAACTTTAGGCGAAATTCTGTCTACCAAGCGTTCCGTAAAGCAAGTTTGTGCTAAATTGCAAATATGCTGATAATCTAAGCCTTTTAGGTAGCCCTTGTCTGCTTTGGCTTGACGGAGATCTCGAATCCGGATAAAATTGAAGAGCCATTGAGACAGATTACGAAATGGCAGTTCACCACCCTCAAGCAAATATTTGAGGAAAGCCCGCTCAGAAGAGTTGTCAATAATTGTCCCATCCAGATCGAAAATAGCGCAGGAGTGCATGTATACCTCCGAGGGAATTTCTATTGTTTATTTTTTTTTTTTTGATGAAATTACAAACGATATAATATTAGGATTCACGCACTTGGTCAGAAAATAGCTTATAATACAAGCTATGAATCCACCCAAATAAACTGAATATGACACTATCAACTTTCCGATTGCAACTCATAGATACACAGTTATACCGAGGCTGTTAGAATCCAGCCTGAAAAATAACGACAACCGTTACAACGCGGCAAAATGGGATAAGCAATCTAGGCTAGCGTAGGCAAATCACCTCTGGGAACTGGAGAAGTGTCACCGCCAACGGGTATCTAAGGCAGGGTGTGCTTTGAGTGTTCAACTGCATAAGTACTACATAATAATCGTCAGTGTGAATTTGTATCAGTTATGGACGCTAATTTTTTTACATTGGGATTCTTTATGAAATACGAGGCCCAATTCATAGGGGTTACGCACTTCCGCCCCCGATACCATTGGCACGAAACCTTGATTGGGACTTACTGAATCGTGGACGCTCGGTTCTGTATAGGGAATAACAATTGCTGTCCCCTATGAAATCGGGGGCTCTCGGTAAGGATTTATTGTAACCTAAGTTGCTAGTTGATAGTTGCTAGTTGATAAACCCGCTTCGCTTGGATAGACATATCCAAGTCATAAACCCCCGGACTATAGCGCAATGTTCCGGGTTGATTGGGCCAAAACTGTTGCACAATGTGCTAGGTATCTTGTGCGGTGGATGTGTCAATCCTATACGAGTCGCCTAATCCAATACCTGCAGGTCTATACTTATATCTCGACAAAACACCCGGCCTATAGTGCTATAGTCCGGGTATTTTCAATCCGCTGGAACATTGCGCGAGAGTCCGGGGGGGTTCAACCAACGATGAGCATTGCACGACCTTTTCTGGTGTTGGCGTTAAGGGTTCAACTGCGTAAGTCCTATAATATGTGGTAGCGTGGACTATACAAGGAGGAAAAATATGTCAACCGATTTGGCACATCACATTCAGGATACGGCTTTAGTTGATACACATGAACATTTGGATCGAGAACATGTGTGGCTGGACAACGGGCCAGATATCTTACAAGACCTGTTTGGAAATTACGTCCCCGCAGACCTCAACGCAGCGGGTGCATCGCCCGACGCGATGAAACGTCTGATGGATGGGTCAGACACGGATATCGTTGGACGCTTTGAGGGGGTCCGAGAGGCGTGGGAAGCGACACAGTTCACTGGATACGGCGAGGCGGTGCGACTCATCGCACAACACGCCTACGGGATTAATGAACTCACCGGAGCAAACCTAGCATCGGCCCAAGAGAAAATTAAGATGCTGCGCCGCCCGGGTGAACGTTTCCGATTGCTGCATGATGTCGCTAACCTTGACCACACGCAGACCGATGATAAGCTGTGGGTGTGTGTCCCGGATAGTTCTGGGCTCGACTTCTTCCTCTATGACCTGTCGTGGCGTAGCTTCTGCAATGGGGAAATCGAACTGGAACAGATCCACGCCGAAACGGGAATCGAGGTGGTAGATCTCAAAACGCTGAAGCAGGGGATGGAAGCAATCTTTGCAAAACACGCTCCCACCGCCATTGCGGTGAAGGCACAACACGCCTACAATCGCACTCTCAATTGGGTTGAACGGAACGATGTTGAAGCGTCTGCCGCTCTCCGAAAAGTGTTAACTCAGCCTGCGGAGGAAATCGATGTCGAAACGCGGCTCTGTTTGGGAGATTGGTGTTGGGCGCGAGGCGTTGAGCAGTCTATCGAACACAACCTGCCCTTCAAGATTTATACCGGCTACTACGCGGGAAACAATCGGATGCCCATCAGTCGAATCCCCGCTGGCAACATGTGTGATCTCTTTGCGCGTTACCTCGACGCCAAGTTTATCCTGATGCACATTTCCTATCCCTATACCGATGAACTGGTCGCACTCGCGAAGCACTATCGTAACATCTGGGTGGATCTCTGTTGGGCGTGGAGCATCGATCCGTATAGCTCTCGCGACTTTTTGCGGCGGTTCCTGCACGCTGTCCCATCAAACAAGCTATTTGCGTTTGGCGGGGACACCCATTGGCCCACAAGTGCGATGGCGTATGCAATACAGGCACGTAACGAGATTCGCCGTGCTCTCGAAGGGGAAATAGCGGATGGTTATATGACCGAAGCGCAGGCGATGCAAATCGCAACGCGCATCATGCGGAATAATCAGTACGCCTGTTTTGATGTTGAAGGAACACGGGCGAATATTCGTGCCACTGTTTAGTTGCTAGTAGTAGACATATTCAAAGCAATATGCTGTAGTCTCAAGAGTTCATTAATGTACTAATGAACCAAAGTAAGCTAACTTACGCATCAGGCATTACATTTCACGATTCATACGGACACCTAAACAACGGGTAACAACTTTCGTAATATCAGTATCCCACAGCACACCCATCACGGCGTGGCTCGGAACCCGCAATCAGTGTGTTGTACTCGGGATGAATGAAGATTGCCTGCCCGCCACCGAAGAAGGTATACGGCGGTAGTAACTGGTGTCCCTTTCTCGCCAATCCGGCTTGGACGTTCATCGGTACACCCTCTTCGACGGTGACGGTCGATCCGTCCAAAACCCGGAAGCGCGGGGCATCAAGCGCGGATTGCACGTCCATATTAAAATCGACGAGGTTGCACACCAATTGTAGGTGTCCTTGTGGCTGCATCTGTCCCCCCATCACGCCAAAGGTTACAAGGGGAAGGCCGTTTTGGGCGATTATACCGGGGATAATTGTGTGCATCGTGCGTTTATGTGGCGCAATCCGGTTGACATGATTCGGGTTGAGTGAGAAACCTGCCCCTCGGTTTTGCAACATAATCCCTGTATCCCCCGCTACCATACCTGAACCAAAGCCTGCAAAAAGACTGTTGATGAACGAAACAACATTGCGGTCCTTGTCAACAGCGGAGAGATAAACGGTATCACTTCCCATCGGTGGTGCGCCCGCGATTAGATCCATATTGGCACGATCGAGGTTAATCCGCGCCCTTTGGTTGTCGGTGTATTCGGCGGAAAGTAAACCCGCGACGGGAACGTCCTCAACCTCCGGATCGGTGATGTATTGGTGCAGATCGGCAAACCCCAGCTTCATTGCCTCAATCAAGCAGTGTAGGGTGGTTGTACTATTATGCCCCATTGATTGGAGGTCGAAACCTTCAGCGATGTTCAGCGCGAGCAGGGCAGCAATCCCCTGTCCGTTAGGTGGAATTTCGTAGACATCGTAACCTCGATAATTGGTTGAAATCGGCTCTACCCAATTCGAGGTATGGTCAGCGAAGTCCTGCATCGTGAATAAGCCGCCGTTCTCATCGGAGAATTGCACAATCTTTCTGGCGATTTCACCTTGATAAAATGCCTCGCTTCCCCCTTCAGCAATCAGACGGAGGGTGTTTGCAAAATTAGGCTGGTAGAAGCCCTCTCCCGGTTTGGGAGCGCGTCCATTTATCAGGTAGGTTTTCGCGGCGTCAGGCGTGCTCGAAAGTAGCCCAACGGCTTCTTGCCATGCCAGGCTGATCTGTGGACTGACTGGAAATCCGTTCTCTGCGTGCTCAATAGCAGGCTTGAGGACATCGCTCAACGTCATCGTGCCGCAGGCTTCGAGGATTGTTGCCCACCCATCAACCGTGCCGGGAACGGTCACCGGATACAGGTTCCCTGTGCTTGGAATGCTAGTCAACCCCTGCTTCGTAAAGAATTCAAGGTCCGCAGCATACGGCGCACGTCCACTTCCGTTCAACCCACGGATAACGCCATCTTGAGGACGATATACCAACGCAAACACATCTCCACCAATCCCCGTAGACATCGGTTCAACAACGTTGAGCATGGCAGCTGTAGCAACGGCAGCGTCAATCGCATTTCCACCATCGCGCAGGATCTGCAAGCCTGCTTGTGCAGCGAGGGGTTGACTTGTGGCGACCGCGCCATGTTTGCACATGACAGCGGATCGCCCTGGCCCAAATCGATTGGGACGATAATCATCGAACATTTTTATTTAGTTTTCTTTCTAGCATATTGGGTGCTAAGTTAATCCGACGCAATGCAGTAGAGAGATTTGTTCCCACGTAGGAACATCTCCTTGCCTACGATTGCGGGTGAGGCGTTGAAACCATCGTCAAGAATATTTTCAGCAAGGACCTCAAAGGTGGAGCCGTGTTTGATTACCAGCGTAACACCGTCTCTATCCGCGATGTAGATACGGTTCCCCGCACCAACCGGTGAGGCATAGACATCCGATATGCCTTCTAGACGCTCCGGGCCATAGTAAGCCTCACCGGTACTGGCGTTGAAGGCGGAGAGCATTCCTCTGTTGTGTTTCAGGAAATAGAGTGTATCGTCATAGAGCAGCGGGGAGGGCACGTACGGGGTATCCCTATCATACTCCCAGGCGATCGCTGCTGTACGGGTAATGTCTCCTTCCGCATCGGCGAGACGAATCGCTTGCAAAGCGTTGCCGCGGAAGCCGCTGGTGACGTAGACAATGCCGTTCGCTGTCACAGGCGATGGAATTGTGTTGGTTGTCATACCACCGCATTCCCAGAGCATTTCCCCTGTCGCCAGATCATAGCCGCGTGTGCGGTGCGTTGCATTGATAATCACTTGATGATTCCCATTGTGTTCAACGACGATTGGCGTTGCCCACGATGTGACTTCATCTCGGTCCACTTTCCAAAGTTCTTCACCCGTTCGCTTGTCCAGCGCGATAATGAACGAATTCCCTTCGTGATCCCAGTTAAGAACGATGGTATCACCATAAAGCACCGGTGAACTGCCTTCACCGAAACTGCGTCTGATGCTCATATCCCCAAAGTCTTTCTCCCACTGGAGATTTCCCTCCATGTTATAACAGTAGAGGCCGCGAGAACCAAAGTAGGCATAAACATGCTCCCCGTCGGTGACCGGGGAATTTGCCGCCCAGCTGCCGGTCTGATGTGTTCCCTCATGCGGCACTTCTTCACGGGTGGTCCGCTGCCAACGGATGCTACCGTCAGAACGGTTAATAGCGAAAATTACAAACTGGTGGATAGATGATGGAGCTGCGGAGCGGCCTCGGCGACCTCTGCGCTGTTGTGGTGCTTCGATCGGCTCTAGTTTGACCTGCTGGTCGGTCTTGATGGCGGTTGTAACAAAAACGGTATCGCCCCACACAATTGGGGTGGCGTGTCCTTGACCCGGAATCTCAGTTTTCCACCGGATGTTTTTGTTTTCGTTCCACTCGATGGGTGGATCCCCGTGTGGTGCGACGCCGGAAGCCTCAGGGCCCCGCCACTGGTGCCAATATCTCTCGAAATCTGACTGCGAGTCCATCCCCCACAAAAAAGTTGAAATTACACAAAAACAGATAAAGGTGGTTATTGTCCTTTTCATTGAAAAATTTCTCCTGTGTTAAAGTTGTATTTTTTAGTGCTTATTTAGCAAATTCACCCATCGTTCCCACGCTTCACGGGTTGCGGTTTTCTGAACTTCACTCGCCTCTGCAGCCATGCCTCGTCTCAAGAAACCGTGACCTACACCGGAATAGACCAATGGTTCATAGATGATGCCGGCGGATTTTGCGGCTGCTTTTGTTGATTCAATAGTCGAGTTGATTCGGTTGTCACTCTCACCGTAAAAACCGTAGACTGGACAGGTAATCTTCCCTAATGTCGTTGCATCCGGGGGGCTGCCATAGAAAACGAAAGCAGCTTTTAATGAATTGTCATTGGTGGCAAAGCGGAACGATTGCCTACCACCCCAACAGAATCCACTCACAGCGACTGCATCTGTCGTCGAGGGCAGATCACGGACGTATTTCATCACCGCTTTGAGGTCGGTTGTGATTTGGTCCGGGTCTAGGTCCCGAATCGCCCGTCGGACATTATCGCCAGCCCCGAAGCTGTCGGTGCCGCCTCCATTTGGCGCCATCCCGGAAAGGAAATCGGGACAGATCGCGACAAAGCCCGCTTTCGCAAGTTCATCACCGACCTGCCTGATCCAATCTGTTAGACCAAAAATCTCATGGATGACAATCACCGAGGTCGCATTCTCCTTAATCTCAGGGAAAACGATAAAGGCACTGATCTCGCGGCCGCTCTCTGTGGAAATTTTCACCCACTCTCCGTGCCGCGGCGATTTCTCCAGTTGTTCTTTCGCTGTGTCTGCCTGTGCATAAATACCAATCATCATCAAACTGCTGATCAGCACAAGACCGATGACTCCCACGGTTAATCGGGTTAAACTGTTGAGCGTTTTCATTGTGTTTCCTCCCTAAAGGTTGTTGAGTTTCTACGTGTGTTCCACCCAAAGCGGCTTTGACACCGTTATTCAATTATCTCGCACCGAGAGAGCATCTCCTTGCCTCGTTTAGAAAGTTTGTCAAATTCTGTCTGGGTCATCTCAATCGGTTTACGCATCGCGAACCAAGGAAGGGAATAGCAGATCACCAACTCCGGTCTGGGGTGGTCAGCGCGGTTGGGGGTCCCACGGTGGAGTGTCCGTGGGTCTTGAATCCATAGCGTTCCCTTCTTCAGGTCGAGACGGCGTGCTGTGGGGAAGTCGCCTTTTGTCAGCAATTCGTCGTAACGATCTTCCAACTCTGGATCAGCGAGGTATTGGGTGGCGGGCAAGATTTCAAAACTCCCATTTTCTTCATAGGTATCGACCAATGGAAACTTGATACCAAAATGGGGACAAACTTCTAAACCGACGTGAGGGACTAGTTTGGAAATCCCTGCATCTCGATGCCACCGCTGGTACTCGCTGCCAGGATACGGGTTGTTTGAATGGTAGCAAGTAATATGATAGTCGCTGGTGCCCCAATACCGGTCGAGAAAGGCGAGCAGCACCGGGTTCTCGAAAATCTGGGAGTCGGCGAAGGGTTGTTCCCAAGGAACATACATTGTGTAACGATTGACAATCTGTAGACACCCCTCCACGACAAGCCGATCATCGGTATGTCCACGTACCTTGACATCTTCGCCTTGCGTATTGCTGTGAGTCTTCACCACTTCCAGAAGGGGCAGAAACGCTTTACGTATCCGATCGATTGTCTCAACAGGTATCAAGTCTTCAAAAGTAACGTAACCGTTAATCTTCAATTCGGCAAGTTTTAAATCGAGGTCATAATCAGGTCGCGCGGTCATTGGTTTCTCCTTATTGGTCTACCATCTGTTTTTCAAACGGCTGACCTATGGCTACTCATAGTTTATCAATCTTCCTTGATCAGCAAAGGAAGGATTGTTATCAAAAAATTTAAGTGAATGAGGAGTTACGCATTTGAGTTTGTAGTCGCGCAATTCAACCCGCGTCTTTAAGGTAGTAGGCATACGGCGTATGCCGTAACCCCCCCTCCCCGCTTGCGGGAGGATGGCACGACGGAGTGTGCCTACTACTATGGGATTAACTGTAGCTGCCTGATTCATCGCCGAATTACAAGGCTTCGAGCGTTCAACCGCGTAAGTCTTGACTTGGATCGGGCCTCTTTTTTGTTGACAAGTGTTTTTCGATGTATTATAGCGTGTTTTGCTGATGTTAATCTTCTTTTAAGTTGAAAACCCCGATTTCAATGAAGTGAGTCATCGGCTATAGCATGGCGCGCACCTAAATTACGCGTATATACTTCAACTAACGTTACATTATAGGAGCAATCTCATGGATATAGGAAGCATTATACTCTTTGCCAAAGACATGGAGGCTATTACCGCATTTTATTAAGAATATTGTCGGCTTACATCCCGACGGAAAACAACCGTTTCCGGTTGATAGCTTTTTCCGCTTTAACACAGGGCAGTGTAAACTCTGTCTTCATGGTTCAGGCAAACCTAACGGCGGCAGACAAAAGATTGTCTTTCACGTCAAGAGCGTAAAAGCCGTTCCTGATGCTCTCAAAGCGAAGGGGTTGCGGTTGAAACCGTCAAAAAATGAGGCTGGATTAGGGTGTTTCGATATTTCAGATCCTGAAAGCAATAAGATTCAGTGCTGGGGAGATTACTAACTAAAGTTCTTAGTCGAATCACAACGCTAGCGGAAATGCTATCACGAATGAATAAAAAAAAGACAACAAAAGCCGGGCTCTATTAAGGATCTACCTAAGAAAGATTTCCCCATTCCTAAGTCTTCCCTTATATCTCCTCGATCGATAAGTCCGATCTACTGCGCTGTATACCCGCCATCGACAATAAGCGGAGCCCCCGTCACAAAAGAGGATTCATCCGACGCTAGAAAGAGTGCCGCGTAAGCAATCTCTTCGGGACGGCCAATCCGCCCCATTGGATAACGCTGCTCCAACCATTCACGCTGTTCTTGGACAAACTCGCGGATTAGATTGGTGTCTATGTGCCCGGGGCAGATGCAATTCACACGGATGTTCTTCTTGCCGTAGTCGATAGCCAAGTTTTTGGTGAACTGAACCACGCCTCCCTTTGAGGGAACATATGCGTCGAAGCCGCCGCCGAGGCCAATCGGATAGCCTACCAGTCCGTTGATGGAGGCAATGTTGATTATCGAACCGCCATCAGATTGTTCCATCGTCCGCACCGCATACCACGTTACCAAATAGGTACCCTTCAGGTTAACGTCCATCACACGATCCCATACCTCCTCAGGAGACGCGCCTTTCGGGAGTGCTTTACCGGCGATAACCCCGGCGCAGTTGACCACAACATCTAGACTGCCATAAGTCTCTACCGCACCTTTCACCATCGCCTCAGCATCGGTGTTCTTCGATACATCTCCCGTGAGAGCGGTGGCATCACCTTCCCCAGCTTTTATTTTCGCAACAGTTTCGAGCGCGTTCGCCTCGTTCAAATCGGAGACAATCACTTTCGCTCCCTGTCCAGCGAATAGCACCGATGTCGCGTGTCCAATGCCGGAACCGCCACCTGTAACCAGTGCTACTTTGTCCTTTAAACGCATATCCTACCTCCTGAAAGCCCCGATCGTGGCCTATGTCAGGTCTGCCAATTTGGGTATCACCTCGTTAATAAGTAGTGTCATAGAATTGATCCACTTCTCCTTGGGGTCCCATTCGTGCCCCATCGCCAAGAGTACGCCAAACCCCCCCACGTCCTCGTATAATTGACGCAATTGATTGGCGACATCGTCGGGACTTCCGACAATCCAGAGGTTGTCGAGTAGCCACTCGACTGTTACTGCATCGTTGGGCATATTGGGATCTCTCTTGAATCGTTCTTTAGGTAGGAGTTTGAACCAGTATTCATTGAAGTCGCGTGCGAGGACTCCCGCTAGTGCCTCCTGACGTGCCTGCTCGGTGGTGTCTGCGATATAAATCTCTCGGGCGATACGCCATATTGACCGATCTGGAGTACGCCCCGCTTTCTGCGCGCCTTCTTCCACAGCTTCCCAGTGTGTCTGGATGACCTCTACAGGTATCAGATTGAGGCTCATCGGAATCCAACCCCGCTCGCCTGCCAATATCAGCGTATCCGATCTGGGTGAAACGCCTCCCATCGCGATAGGCGGGTGCGGCTTCTGATACGGCTTGATGTGAACCTTTAAGCCGATATCTTCCACCGGTTCAGGAATCTTATAACGCCAGTACTCGGTTTCATATAGGCCCGGTTTGGGGTCCTCCCAAATTTGTAGCACCGCCTCGATCCCTTCTCGTGTTGCCTTTCGCCGGTCACCGTCCGCGGCGAATCCAAACATCTCGCAGTCCCCCGGTATGGCACTAGAACCGACGCCCCAATAGAAACGTCCGTGCGCGAGATGGTCAAGTTGAGCGATCCGATGGGCAACGGCAGCCGGGTTGTGGATGGGCATACATGTGACACCCGTGCCGAAGACGATGTTTTTGGTCAACCCCAAAGCATTTGCGATGAAGAGCTCAGGGGATGGAATATTTTCCCATTCAAAAGTGAAGTGCTCACCAATCCACGCCTCCGTGTAGCCCAACTTGTCCAGTGTCACCACTTGCTCCATGTCGTGATCCAAGGTCTTCGTGAAATCCGCGCCCGGCGGATGCAGTGGCATTGTGAAGAAACCGAGTTTCATGAGAAAGCCTCCTTGCGTTTAGGCGCAATCCTGACTAGGTTGATTCTGTCGCCGGTAGGATAGCCTACTAGTCTCTTGAGTTGAGGAAATAATAACGTATCACCCCTATTTTTATATCACGATTGTTCTATAGCGTCAACAGAAAACGTTATCGTGATTAGGGTAATTGCATGTAAACAGTGTATGGGACTTGAGCATACGACAATGGAAATGTACTCGTAGCCATAGGTTTCCTAGCCTGTGATCCCTGCTGTGTAATTTCTATAACAGATGCAATCCCCTATTGTCGTGATCGGTTTTCGCTTGACTCGATTGGGGGGCGGTGGTATAGTAATTACCCTTTGGTAATAAGGGCACCGATTGGTGTCCTCGACCCCGCGCTTGGGTATCATTAATTCACACGCCAAACGGGAGGTGGCAATTATGTACGAAGCAGAACAGTTCCCCACAATGAGCGAGCGAGAAAAATACCTGTTCGATCTGCAGGGCTTTCTCGTCGTCAGAGGTTTGCTCTCGACCGCCGAGGTGAAACACCTGAACGAAGCTGTCGACGCCAACCTAGATAAACATGGCGAACACACCAGTCGCGCAGTTGGGGCCCAGTTGGAGGGAACACACCTCCGCGGTCATATCAGCGGTATGCTAACTTGGGAGCATCCTTGGTGTCAGCCTTTTCGCGATTTGTTAGCCCATCCCAAGCTCATCCCTTACCTCAATACCTTGCTGGGTCGCGGTTGGAAACTGGACCACGCGCCCGATATACTAACCTCCACAGCCGGTGCCGAGGGGCTGCGTCTTCATGGCGATGGCAACGTCACTTTCAACGGATCCCGCTTCTACGCCTACCAAAACGGTAGAATGCGCTGCGGTCTAATCAACTGCCAGTTTTACATGACGGATGTGAATCCCGGCGATGGTGGTCTGTGTGTCATACCGGGCAGCCACAAAGCCAACTACCCCTGTCCCGAAGACATCCTGTTATGGGAAACCGACCGGGAGATTGTCTATCATATCCCCCTTTCGGCTGGTGATTTGGTCATCTTCAACGAAGCCACCACCCACGGCACCCTCCCTTGGAAGGGAAAGGGTGAGAGACGCACAGCCCTCTACCGCTATACTCCCAAGTACCTCCACTATCACGGGGGCTATTACGAAGCAAATATGCCGGAGTGGCTCTCTGAACTGACTGAAGCCCAGCAAGCAGTGCTGGAGCCGCCGTACATTTACCATCGCCCGCTGATTGAGGCGGATGGCACCACACTAGTGAGACCCCGCCGGGAAGGAGAGTGAGTCTCTTGGCTGGTTAGTCGAGGATCAAAACTTAGCCAGCAGAAACGAATCTGTTTCCGTTCGAGGGGCTCATACAAAGCCGGTCAGCAGAAGGGAAATTATATGTACAATCTTAACGGAAAAGTTGCCCTAGTAACAGGCGCGGGTGGTGAATACGGCATTGGTCGTGCGATTGCCACACGCCTTGCCAAGGAGGGGGCCGATGTCATTGTCAATGACATTGTCGATAATCCTTATGCCTATGATTCAAACGATTGGGAGGGAGCTCCTTCCGTTGTCCGTGAAATTGAGACATTGGGGCGGCAGGCAGTGACTATCTTAGCAGATGTATCTGACGCCGATCAGGTGGACGCGCTGGTGAATGAGGGCGTTGAGCGGTTCGGGCATATTGACATCTTGGTGAGCAATGCTGGCTCACGTCCTGGTCCAGATCGTGTGCCGGTGGTTGAACTAGAGGAAGGGGCGTGGGATACCGTGCACAGAATTAACCTCAAAGGGACCTTTCTCTGCTGTAGAGCTGTTGCTCGGCATATGATAGACCGCGGCGGGGGTGGAAAAATCATTACCATGTCCTCCGTATCGGGCAAAAGCGGTTCGGCACGTTTCGCAGCTTATGCCTCCTCTAAATTCGGAGTAATCGGCTTCACGCAAGCCTTGGCACAAGAATTAGCACCCTACCATATTAACGTGAACGCCATCTGTCCCGGTGTTGTTGATACGGAACGGTGGAGTTACATAGCGGCTGCTCTATCGTCGGAGGATATATCCGGCGAAGAGTGGCGGGCGAGTGGACGGCACGCTGAGGCAATGAAGCAACGCGATTCGAGAGTTCCCTTGGGGCGGGTTGCCGTAGGAGAAGATGTGGCGAAAACGACGGCTTTTCTCGCTTCATCTGAATCTGATTATCTCACCGGCCTCGCTATTAATGTCGCCGGTGGTTCATCTATGAGCTGACAACATAAATTAAGGAGAATCGTATGGACATGCCAAGGGACAAACTACTTGAAATCTATGAGCGGATGGTCACCATCCGCAAGTTCGAGGATCGGGTGCACGACGAATACGCCGCCGGCCGAATTCCGGGCTTCGTCCACCTTTACGCGGGGGAGGAGGCGGTGGCGGTCGGCGTCTGTGCTCACCTGTCCGATGCGGACAGCATCACCAGCACCCACCGCGGTCACGGCCACTGCATTGCCAAAGGTGTCGGTGTCAACGAGATGATGGCTGAGTTGTATGGACGCGCTACCGGTGCCTGCAAAGGTAAGGGCGGCTCCATGCACATTGCTGATATTGACCGGGGCATGCTCGGTGCTAACGGTATTGTCGGCGGCGGTGTTCCGCTGGCTTGCGGGGCAGCACTCACAGCACAGGTACAGGGCAGCGGAGCAGTTGCTGTCAGTTTTTTTGGAGATGGTGGTGCGAACGAAGGCACCTTCCACGAGGGCTTGAACTTGGCAGCTATCTGGAAACTTCCCGCGATATTTGTTGTAGAAAACAACCGTTACGCCCAATCCACGAGCGTGAAGTACGCCTCTGCCGGCGGGGACATCGCCGCACGTGCCCAAGCCTACGGCATCCCCGGCGTTACTGTTGATGGCTTAGATCTCTTCGACGTTTATGAGACAACAGGTGCGGCCATTGACAGGGCGCGGGCGGGAGACGGTCCCACACTGTTAGAGTGCCAGACCTACCGCTTTTATGGTCACTACGAAGGCGATACGCAGGGGTATCGGTCAAGGGAGGAAATTGAGGAGTATCGGACCAAACATTGTGCCCTCCAACGGTTCCGTGACCGTGTTACTGAACAAGGATTGTTAGGGGAGGACGAACTGGACGCAATTGATGCACAGGTCGCTGACGCAATTGAGGCGGCTGTCAAATTTGCAGCAAACAGCCCCTTCCCTGATGCAAGCGAGGTAACGACAGACGTTTACGTTAATTATGAGGAGGCAATATAATGGGCGAAGAACGTACAATGACGCTTGGGCTGGCTATCCGTGAGGCGCTCCATCAAGAGATGGAGCGCGACTCCACGGTCATTATGATGGGTGAGGATATCGTTGGTGGTGCTGGATCGGACGAGCCGGGTGCAGAGGATTCTTGGGGAGGCCCGATGGGCATCACCCGAGGACTGGTAAGCAAATTTGGACGCAATCGAGTGCGCGACACGCCGATCAGCGAGGCTGGTTTTATTGGCGCAGCCGTTGGTGCGGCGGCAACAGGCTTGCGACCCATCGCTGCGTTGATGTTCATTGATTTCTTTGGTATCCCGATGGATCAGATTTACAATCAAGGCGCGAAACTGCGTTACATGTTCGGCGGCAAGGCGAAGGTCCCGATGGTCATCCGTGCGCTGATTGGGGCAGGGGTGAACGCAGCGGCACAGCACTCTCAGAGCCTCTACTCCATTTTCACCCACATTCCCGGCTTAAAGGTGGTAATCCCCACCACACCCTACGATGCCAAGGGACTGATGATTGCCGCCATTCGGGATGACGACCCCGTGTTTTTCCTTGAACACAAGACGCTGCTGGGTGAAAAGGGACCCGTGCCCGAAGACCCGTACACCGTACCCTTGGGCAAAGCAGAAATTAGACGCGGAGGCAGCGATGTGACCATCGTCGCCATTGCAAAGATGGTCAACGTAGCACTATCTGCAGCGGAGACGCTTGCAGCTGAGGGGGTCAGTGTTGAGGTCATAGATCCACGAACACTTAGCCCGTTGGACGGTGGAACCATTCTGGATTCGGTGGAGAAAACAGGTCGCCTCGTGATTGTCGATGAGGACACCCCGCGGTGCAGTCTTGCTACGGACATCGCGGCGTTAGCAGCGGACGAGGCGTTCTATAGCCTTGAGGCACCAATCAAGCGTATCACCGCACCCCACACACCCGTGCCCTTTAGTCCAACGTTAGAAAATGCCTACATCCCCTCGCAAGAGCGGGTTGTGGAGACAATCCAGGAGGTGATGTCTGTATGACACCGATTGTGCTCCCCAAATCGGGTTTTACCAGCGAGGCGTCAACGGTTATCGGGTGGAGTGTAGCAGAGGGAGACCGCGTTGAGGAGGGACAGCTTCTGTGCGAGGTAGAGACTGAAAAGACAACCATTGAGATTACTGCACCCGCGTCGGGACTCCTACGCAAGATATTTATCCGCGAAGGGGAGACACGACCCGTGGGTGTGACGATGGGTTTTATCGGCGAGGCAGATGAACCCCTCCCCGAAGTTGAGGAGGTTCCTTCCCCAACTCCTGAAGCAACGCAGACTAGCACAACCCCAAGCCCGTCTGCGCGTCCGCGTCGCGCGGCAACAGGTCGGGTACGAGCCTCCCCCGCTGCCCGAAAACTCGCAACGGAGCATGGAATTGATCTGGCAGGGCTGTCAGGCAGCGGCCCCGGCGGTGCGATAACAACCGGGGATGTGGAACATGCCATAGAAGCCAGCCGGGCATCCTCTGATGTCGATCGAGTGCCAATGAGTTCAATGCGTCGTGCCATTGCTCAGATGACCCAAGAGAGCTTCCAGAATGCCCCGCACTTCTACCTTACGCTGGAGGCAGATGCAGCGTCACTTTTGAATGATCGTCCAGAAGGCATCTCAGTCACCCACTGTTTGGTCAAGGCGGCCGGATTGGCACTTCACGAATATCCACAAATGCGGGCAAGTGTTGAGGGCGATGCGTTCGCCATTCCTCACACCGTGAACGTCGGGCTAATCACCGCAGTGGAGGGCGGACTGGTTGTGCCTGTGATACGCGATGCCAATCAGCAGGCACTCATCGAGATTGCTGAAACCGTGCGTTCGCTGGTTGATGGAGCGCGGTCTGGAAAACTGTCGGCGGATAAAGTATCCGGCGCAGGGTTCAGCATCACGAACTTGGGCATGTACGACATTGAGACCTTTCATGCTATTATCCACGCCCCGGAAGCGGCCATCCTCGCTGTTGGGGCGATTGTGGAGAAGCCTGTGGTCAAAGATGGACAGATAGTGCCCGGGGTGCGAATAGCACTGACGCTGTCGTGTGACCATCGGGTTGTTGATGGTGTAATCGCAGCACAGTTCCTAGGACGGTTGAAGCAACTAGTGGAGGATATATCGACGTTGGAGTGATACGCATTCGAGTCCTAAGAAGGTGGGAAGTACATTGGCAGAATTGATAAGTCTGAAGACGCTGAGTGAACAAAGCGGGACAGATTCGCGGAAAGCGAGGGTTACGCTCACACAGAGTGATGATCCGGAGGCGTTGCAGCAACTGCTCAAGCAGTACTGGACATGGCACTTTGAGGAATCCTTAGCGGAAGCTGCTCGTCTACTGTTAGCGACGAATCTGGGTTGGGAGCAGATGTGCCCGCTCACAACGCCGCCAATAGGAGAGGTTATTTCACCGCTCGGTCATGCCCTTGATTACGCGGATCAAAGCATCCGTGATGCTGCTTTTCAGGTATTGGATAACATGGTTGACATCCCCTCCGGGAAAGTGTTGATCGGTGAGGAGTTGACCCCGCTCTGGGTGGAAAGATTCCAGATGGCTCGCTACCCGGTGACGAACGCACAGTACCAGCGGTTCATTCAGGCAACAGGGCATCAGCAGCCACAATCTTGGGAGGACGGAGCATACCCCCAAAAAAAGGGCGATCACCCGGTCGTGGAGGTGAGTTGTGAGGAGGCGGAAGCGTATGCAGGGTGGGTAGGTTCCCGATTGCCCGCCTTCGAGGAATGGGAGCGGACTGTTCGCGGCGATGATGAACGCCTATTTCCGTGGGGAGATGAAATCGACAAACCGCGCTGCAACACCGTAGAACTTGGGGCGGGCGGCACAACCCCTGTGGGTGCTTTCCCAGACGGGATTAGCCCCTTCGGTTGCTACGATATGCTAGGGAACGTGTGGGAATGGACAAGCACATGGTACGACGAAGACGACCCACACTTTCGCGTGGTCAGGGGTGGGGCGTGGTACTACAACCACGATTACAGCACCTGCACAAGCTATGACTTCTTCAGTAAGGAGTACACGGAGTTTGTGATTGGGTTTCGCATCGCTCGATAACCGGTTTCCCAATTCCATCGAAATCAATGCACGAATCAGCAGCCCGATAAATTGACGTTCTATCCCTTCTCCACCCCAACCTGTGTCTTCGACACCGGAATCTGACGGACATAGTTGACGAGCGTTGCCCCCATCCCATTAAAGTGGATTTCAATCTTATCCCCGGTTTCATAGGTCGGTCTGTCTGGGAAAGAGAGTTTCATGGTTCCAAAGTAGTGCATGTGCACATCGCCGGGGATCCGAAAGTGGGGATACTTAAAGTGATGGTCTTCGAGATTGGCAAGGGTGTGGCTCATGTGCGCTTCGCCCGTGAGGAGATCGCCGGAATGATAGATTTCCTCCGATTCCCGTACGATACGGCAGCTGCCTCGAAGATCCGCAAATGACTCGTCGGTTACTAATTCAGGCCCTACAGCACAAACGCGCATTTTCGAGAGAGCAAGCCACAGGTAATTCACGCGCTCCATAGGATGGTCTGCCCATTCGTTGCCGATTGTAAAACCGAGCCGGCAGGGAATCCCATCGGCGTCAATGACGTAGCAACCCACAATTTCCGGTTCCTCTCCGCCATCTTTTGTAAAGTCGGGAATATCCAGAAAGTCGTTGTGGCCCCGGAGAATTGTCCCGTTCCCTTTATAGAACCATTCGGGCTGTATTCCACGCTCACCGGGCGCGGGTTTACCACCTTTCAACCCCATCTCAAACATCTTCTGCGAATCTGTCTTCGTTGCCTCATTGGTGTCAGCGATTGTGTGCATCTGGTCCCGTGCTTCCATACTCCCGAGATGCGTTAGCCCTGTCCCGGAAACTGTGCAGTGGGCTGGGTCCGGATGATCGAGTGGGGGTAAGATCCATCCGCTTGCATCCCCCGGTCGCCCGGTTAACAGCTGATTATACAACACTCGGTCTGCGGCCTCAGTGGGAGTCGCTGCAATATACGCACCGATAGTTTTTTTCCGTCTGCGAGCCTCAAAGAAGAGATTATAGATCCATGTCCACTCCGTATTGACGCTGGTCAGGTCGATAACCTGATCGCCATCAATATATCCGACCCGCCTTCCTTTTTCTGGCAACTGAAATTGAATCAATCTCATCTTCCTATCTCCTTATCAAGGATTCCCTGTTTATCCTTTATCTTGTGATTTTTTTAAGCCGCCCCCATGATGTTATCTGTTTTCTCCGTTGATGGACAGGCAAATTTTTATCAGTAACCGTGAGTATTAAAATCGCTTGATCTGTCAGTGGGGGAATCCCATCATCGGTAACCGTGAGTGTAACGGTATAATTACCGGATTGCTTATAAACATGCGTGACCGTTTCTTTCTGTTCGGCACTCGAACCGTCGCCAAAATGCCAAACGTAATGTCTAATCCCGCTGTCGTCTAGCGAACCTGCACCGCTCAATGAAACCGTTTGGCCCGTGAAAACTTTCGTCGGTACGGCGTTGATGATGGCGACAGGAAATTCATTAACCTCTGCAGGGCCTGTAATTTGACCGTTTGTCGTGATTACGTCCAGCCGGTTAGCATCTGAGTCTGACAGGAGAACCACCGTAAATCCGATTATGGAAGGATTCGCCTCGATTACAGCAAAAGTAATGGTTGCGAGGATGCCGTCTCCATTGGATGTACCAGCCAGAGAGGCCGCCGCCAATGTTACGTTATTGTCAGCAATAAGCGGTGGCACCACAAAGGCACCCACCGGCAAGTAGTCGGCATTCTTTGTGTCTACAAATGCAAGCGTCCTTGGATTGAACTCCACGGTGACTTGATACGCGGCAACATTTGCGCCATTGTTGATAGCCACAGCCACAGAAAATTCCTTTCCGACGGTTGGAGACTTCATCTCTGACGGTTGGATGGATACAGTGGCGCGTGCGAGAACCGCCGATGGAATTGCTAAAAAGATAGCAATCACACAAATTACTGTGAATCTCAATACAATCGGGGTTGCAAGTTGCTTTGAAGCCCGATTCCATCGGAATGGTAAGGAATTTCTCATACAGTTCTTCCTTCTTATAATCGGATACGCAGCCCAAATCTTCATGTAGGGGAATACCGGATCTAAGCCAAGCAACTGAGAGTCCGATTTCCGATTATAGCATACCCACTAGCGCAGTCGCAATGCTAAAATTAGGTTGGCCTTTGTGACCCACCCATCTTACGAATGTTACCTCCGTTTGAACGATTACTGCTGCAACGAAAATAGTTCCGTCACCCCATACAAATTAGCATTGATAAATTGCAGCTGTTTTTGATACAATTCCATCAATCCGAATAGGTGCACTGAAATTGAATATAACAATGTCAAACAAAACCCTTGATCAATTCCTCATTATCTTAACTCTTCTCCTAGATGTCTGCTTCATCAGCACATCGGTTTTTATCGCATACTGGCTCCGCTTTGAATCGGGGTGGCTAGACGGGGTTGCCATCCATAAGGGAGCACCGCCGCCGCTCGATTACTATTTCCAACTCATCCCGCTGATGGGATTCATCTGGCTCCTCGTACTCCGGGGGGGCGGACTCTACCGGATCGAGGGGCATGTCACCCTCGAAATAATAGTGTCCCTGTCAAAAGCAGGGTTGATTGCGTCAATCGCCACGCTCAGCGCAATTTTCTTCATCTATCACAATCACCAATATTCACGCTGGGTAATGATCTTGTCGTGTGGACTGAGTGTCCTTCTCCTGTGTTTCAATCGGCTAGCAATCCAGCGTTTCAAAGCGGCGATCCAACAGCTGGGCGTGGGTATCAGTCGTGTTGCGGTTGTCGGTTTTAACAGGACGACACAGCAACTGATTCACACGCTCCAGGAGAAAACGGGCAACGGTTACCAATTTGTTGGCGTCCTACTCGGTGAGCTGCCTCCCTCACAACCAATTACTCACCGTATTCTTGGTGAGTTCACGGAGGTTCGGAGTCTCATCCAGAAGTATCGGATTGATGAACTGTTCATCACCTCACCGGCGATTTCCCACACAGAGATTCTGCAAATTGTGGATGTGTGCGAAGGACTATCCGTGCGACTGCATCTGCTTCCAGACCTCTATGAGGTGATGATCGGCCACACACAGGTAGCGGATTTTGATGGTATTCCAGTCGTCAAGTTAAAGGAACTGCCACTCCAAGGCTGGTGCCGAATGATTAAACGTGGAATGGACATCCTGTTAAGTGGCGTCGCGCTGATTGTTTGCAGTCCATTGATGCTCGTCATCGCTATCGCTGTGAAGCTCTCGTCGCCGGGGAAGGTAATTTTTCGACAGGAACGGGTGGGGCGAGATGGTAACCCTTTCTATATTTATAAGTTCAGATCGATGCGACAAGATGCGGAAGTGGGCGTTGGACACGTCTGGGCTTCAAAAGACGACCCACGGCAGACATGGCTCGGTAGGTTTCTAAGGCGTTGGTGTTTAGATGAACTTCCCCAATTCTTCAATGTCCTCAAGGGAGATATGAGTTTGGTAGGGCCTCGTCCGGAGATGTCAGGACTAATTGACGGCTTCAGCAAATCGATCCCACATTACTTAGACCGGCACCGTGTCAAATGCGGACTCACCGGCTGGGCACAGATCAACGGACTCCGGGGGAATACCTCGCTCGAGGAACGTATCCGTTATGATCTGTACTACATTGAAAACTGGTCAATTGGCTTTGACATCAAAATCCTTTTCAAGACACTCTGGTCAATTCAACGCGCCTCAAAGCGGGATGCAAAAAAATAACCTACCCGCGTCATGCAGTGAACAGAACAATTATCAGCAGGAGGAAGTGCACCTTGCAACATGACTCGATACACATCAACTATGTGAGAGAATTTACCAAACTCAGTCTCTGGTTTGTCCATAAACGTTTTTGCGAAGGGGAAAGTGACTTTGAAGGGTTGGTGAGCGGTCAGGTAAATATTTACCGGAACACGTGGCTTTACGATGGCAAACACCACCCATCCAGTGAGGAGGTCGGTCCGAAGTGGAAAGAGATTCTGGAAGGACTGCGGACGATTTTCGACCATTATATAGATGAACCCTCCACCGAGCAGCTTGAAGCAGCGGGGTTAGACCTATTGTCGCCATACCTGAGGAAATGCCCGGATGCGCTCCCATCACCGGAGACACGGCCCTACGAGTGCTGGAGTTACGACTACGGGGCAGATCAGCTTAACATCCACATCCTGAACGTCTATCAACCCCGATCGCCTCTGAGCGATATGTGGGTTCCGTTTGCCGCCTCCCTCATCCGGTTGTTGGAGGATTCTCAGGTCAGGCGTCCCGAGGTCGAAATCGTCCGTTGCGGGAGTTGGCTTAATTCCGTTCCACCATTTCAGAAACTGTTTCCAGAGCGTTGGAAACAGAGTGCAGTGCCGAGAGCTGAAGTTCGATATACCATGGGGCACTGGGGACAGTTCACAAGCCGTCTGGGAGATTTCCACGCCCGGAACGATGCGCTATTCCGGAAAACGGGGGAATTTCCGTTTGCTAATTTGCGGTGCGAATGCCCTATTGAGGAGGTTCTTGACCATCTGAAAGGGAATTTCCCCGATGCAGTGCAGCATAATAGGCAACGGTTGGATGTATCGCAGGATGCAAATAATATTAAGACTAGCATTTAGCGTGTATATTAAATGAGGGCTGCAAAATGGCAAGGATAGGAGGATTCAGAGAAGTACTCAAGGATGTGACATTGGGCCGCTTGTGGCACTAACGAAAAAAACAACCACTCACCCCTATGACAGTAGTTATTGGCAAAGATGGGGTTGGGAAAACTGTCCTATGCGATGCCTTTGGGTTCCTTGCTGACGCTCTTAAATCCGGCGTTGAGGAAGCTTGCGATGCGCGAGGGCGCGGCGGCTTTGAGAAAATACGGACGCAAGGTGAGACGGGCCCATCGGATTCGATGTGTATTACCCGGAACATAGGAATGCACGCCCCACTACATATCAGCTTGACATAGCGACAGACGAGTCTGGACACCCCTACCTCCTGCGAGAACGTCTCAGACGGGGACGAAAAGGCCAGAGATACGGTCGCCCGTTTTTCTTTTGATTTCTCGATGATGGGAAGGGGCTGGCGTGGAGGGAGGAAGAGGAAGGATGCCAGATTGACGAAGAAGTGGAACTACCCAATTTCTTTGAACTTATAAAATTAATAACAGCAGAAGAATCTGACGAGATCGAGATTATCGAGTTGGAAGATCGACGCAAGCTCGGCATTGCCACACTCGGTGCTTAAAAACAACACCCGAAAATTTCTGCTTTTCGCCGCTTCATCGAAAGTTGGCATCTGAGTTACTTTACTCCAGACGCTGCACGCAGCCCGCCCACTGGTGGGCCCCCAGCAACATCTCAATATCCATGGCGATAACCTCAGTAATGTCATGCAATTTATGGAACATGAGCATCCAGAACGTTTCAAGGCGATTCTAGAAGGAATCGCCGATAAGATTCCGGGGATAGACCAAATCGATAAGGATGGTTGGAGATCGGTTGGCAGGGAAAAATCAGCAGGGGCAGAATGCATCGCCCTACACATGAATGTAGAAACGAACAAATCGCCCAACTTCTGCTACTTTTGGCAAAAGATAGAGGAATTAATCTGAAAGTGTTCATCTGGGAGAACAAGGAAAAGCTTGGATATGGCTATCCAAGTGATATAGGGATAAGAAAAGACATGTCCCCAAATCCTGAAATCTTGTCAATCCAGATTCAGACAAATGCGATGCTCCACTGACCAATGTAGGCGATTCAAAGAAGAACCGATAATTAACCGCCGAACAGACGTTTCCAGAAAGACCGCTTTCGATTATCTTCTATCAATAGGTGATACTGATCCGTAACCTGTTGGAGCGACCTATGGGAGACAGCCAACAGTTGAGAGAGACGTTCTATCTGCTGACTCATGGATTCAATTTGTTCGTCCCTGTTCGCCAATAACTCGCGCAAATGTTTCGTTTCAGCCTTCAGTTGATCAATGGATAGATGGATATCCATCTGGGTGCCACCGGCATTTAGGTAGTGTTCAAATGTGCTATCAGCTTGAACACGCCATTTCCCCTTTACCTTTTTACCGTTTAGCTTGCCATCCTTGAGCCAGCACTTGACGTTCTTAGATGAAAGATTCAATTTTTGAGCGGCTTGATTGACCGTTAGTTTGGCAGCCATGTGGGTACCAACGCAGATGAGTCCAGAGCCGTTTCAGAAGGAATACCGCTAATGAACGAGGAACCGTAAGATGAATTTGACTCAAAAGACACACCGCCTTGGCATTGACATCGGTGGCACCTTCACCGACATTGTGCTGATCGGGGATGATGGTACGGTGCTGACACAAAAGGTACCCTCCACGCCAGACAATTACGCACAAGGCATAGTTGCGGGCTTGGCACCGCTGCTGCCTTGTCAAATTAGCGAGGTAGTGCACGGCACAACGGTGGCGACCAACACGATTCTAGAGCGCAAAGGTGCTTTGACCGGGTTGATCACAACGAACGGCTTCCGGGACGTACTTGAGATTGGACGACTACGCTACCCTCGCTTGTACGACTTGACGTGGGAGAAGCCGCTCCCATTGGCGTTGAGACGTTTACGACGGGAGGTTGAGGAGCGTGTCGGTGCGAACGGTGAGATTGTGCAGCCGTTGGATGTTGACGGGGCACGGGAGGTCATTCGATGGATGCTAGCGCAAAATATTGAATCTCTCGCAGTTTGCCTCATCAACGCCTACATCAATCCCGCCCACGAGCGGCAGTTGGGTGAACTCATCCACGAACTGGCACCCGACCTACCCGTTTCCCTGTCTTGTGATGTCCTACCCGAAATCAAAGAGTATGAGCGAACGAGCACGACTGTTATCAACGCTTACCTACAACCCGTCGTCAGCCACTACCTGCACTCGCTGTCCGACCGACTGAACCAACAATTGACCCGCACAGATAACGCTCTCCCACTCTATGTCATGCAATCCAACGGCGGGGTCATGTCCGCTGAATCCGCTGCTGAGATACCCATTCATATCATCGAATCGGGACCAGCGGCGGGGGTCATCGCCTCGCTCACGCTTGCTGAGCGTGTTGGTTTAACTAACGTTTTGACGCTCGACATGGGTGGTACTACGGCAAAGGCATCGCTAATCGAAGATGGCCAGATCACGCACTCGCCGGAATACCAAGTTGGTGGCGGGGTTTCGGTTGGCACCCGTTTGAGCAAAGGGGGTGGTTATCCATTACGTGTACCCGCAATTGACATCGCTGAGGTCGGTGCTGGTGGTGGGAGTATCGTATATCTAGACACGGGTGGGGCATTACGGGTTGGTCCGCAAAGCGCGGGGGCGGTGCCTGGCCCTGCCTGTTATGCGTTGGGTGGAGAAGAACCGACGCTCACCGACGCCAATGTAGTGCTCGGCTATCTCAATCCAGAGCACCTCGCAGGGGGCGCGCTGCCGCTGAACGCAGAGAAAGCATATCAAACCTTACACGACAAAATTGCGACTCCACTCAACTTGGAGGTATCCGACGCCGCTCATGGGGTCTATCGTATCGCCGCAGCGAACATGGCGCGGGCGGCACGAGCGGTGTCATTGGAGCGCGGACGCGATCCACGCGAGTTCGTACTGTGTGCTTTCGGCGGCAACGGTCCCCTACACGCGACAGAGTTGGCAGAATCGCTCGGCATAAAGCGAATCCTCATTCCCCCCTCCCCCGGACTTTTCAGTGCCTTCGGGTTACTTTACGCGGACATCGCCTATCACCTAGTCCAAACCTACAAGCGTTTACTCACTGAGCTTAACGCAGGCGAGTTCAAGGAGACACTGGAACGCCTGGAAGCCTCGGCACGGGAAGGGTTGATGGCAGAAGGCGAAACCGCGACACAACTTATCCTGCAGCGTGCCGTAGACCTCCGCTATGCAGGACAATCGTCCGAATTGACGCTGCCCATCGTTGACTTAGATCCCGATAGGTCAGGATTCCGACAAGTTCGGATCGGACAGCCGCAGTTTTTCCACATATTGGGCGAGCGGTTTGCCGCCGACCACGAGCGTACCTACGGACACCGCGCACCCGATGACCCAATAGAGGTTGTCAACCTACGCCTGACCGCTATCATCCCAACAGCCAAGTCCCCGTTCTCATATCTCCAACCTCCAAGCTCTCAAACCTTACCCCCAAACCGCCGTTGTTACTTTGGTAGGGAGACGGGTTGGCTGGAGGTGCCGGTGTTATCTCGTGAAGGACTGGGAAGGGAGTCTGAAGATGGACCGTTCATCGTCGAGGAGTATGACACGACAATTCTAGTTCCACCACACTGTAAGGCGCGGCGGGATGAATGGAGGAATATCGTCATTGAGATGGGAGTATGAAAATGGGTGTCTTATTCTCTTGTCTTTAGGAGTTACGCACTTGATTTGACGATAAATCGCCCGAGAGTAGTATGCATACGGCATATAACCCCCTTCCCCGCTAAATACCCGGCGGGGTGTTCCCCCTTAGCCCCTCGCAAGCAGGGGGAAGAGAACTGTGTGGGTATTCGGGATTACCCCCCTCTATCCCCCCGCAAGCAGGGGGAGGGCACGTGGAGTGTGCCGACTCCTGTCTGCTGAACTGGAGCTGCCCGATTCATCGGGCATCGTGAAGTGTATTGTCCGGTGATGAGTCACCGAAAGATACCATGACCATTGCGCCATAATCCTGGCTCAACCTACCTGGACAGTCGCGCAGTAGTGTTTGGTGTTTCCTTTGAAGGTTCAACTGCGTAAGTCCTAAAGGATAAAAAATGGATCACCTGACCATCGAAAAACTAAACGCAAAAAATCGAAACACGGTGCTCTCCTTGATAAATGATACTTATGACGATGTGCACGGATTCCAGCCGCTCACGGCGGCTGATTTGAGCGCACTGGAACAATCGGGTATCTTCGCGCTCGGTTCTATGGATGGCGAGCTGATCAGTTTCGCATATAGCTCTATGGTAGAGGAGGGGTTGGGAGAAATCCGTTGGACGGGTGTACCCGACGACTTCCGGGGCGAGTGCCGCAGCCTTCCCCCGATGCGGGCATGTATCAACTTCCTAAAGGATAAGGGTGCGAAACGGATTGGCATAGCGAATTGGCTGGACGCCCCTTATCGTCAGATGTTGAGCTATTTTGAGCGAGAGAGCATTGAAGTTGAACACGACCAGCTTATCCTGCGTCTCAACATGCGAGACTACACGCCGCAGCCGCCCCCAATTCAAGGGGGGTATAATCTGCGAACATTTCGAGAGAACGATGAGCAAACCTGGGCGGAAGTCAAGAATGCAGTGTTTGGCAGTTCATCGACATCAGAGGAGTTCTGGACCCAAACCTTCTTGGGTGTCAACAAGCGATTGGACTTTGCCCCGGAGGGATTCTTCTTTGCCGAAAAGGACGGAGAGCCTGTCGGCATCTGTGCGGGTATCGTTCTCCATGATCGGAAAAAGATTAGCGGAACGTTCCCCGGCGGCATCGGTTGGACAGGCGTCCATGAAGACCACAGAGGTGTCGGCCTCGGCAGAGCACTGATGGTTAGTTCTCTGAATTATCTGCACGACCGGGGCATCGCCGCGACGGAAGTTGGCACCCAATTTTATCGCACCGCAGCGGTGAATCTATATGAAAGTCTTGGCTTTTGCATCCACACTGCTTCGTTTACTATTTAATCCGTTCAAACACGGCCAGGGTATTCCCTGCCTCGCAAGAGTGGGAAATCCCGTTTTTGATCTGGATCGCCAACCCACTTAGAATCCGCTCGCATGTAACTGGTCGCAAGTCCCCGACGGCGATGTGGCGTGCGATTTTCGCCACTGCCGTGAATGGTCAAACTGTGATGAAAACTACATCCACCAGCCTTCAACACCACTGGAACCGCCGTTGATTCGTCTATGCCTTGAGCGTGCAGGAAATCTCGTCGTTCATGGGGCCAAAGTCCCTTTTTGTAACTGCCGGGTAGCAACCGCACACAACCGTTCTCTTCCGTCGCATCGTCCAACGCTGTCCAGCAACTCACAAGTGTCGGCGGATCCACGGAAGTCCAGTAAGCCGAATCCTGATGCCAAGAAACAATTGAACCATGGAAAGCAGGCTTCATCAAGGTTTGGGTGTGGAATAGTTTGATATCCTCCGTACCAAGCAGCTCCGAAACGATGTCTAGGATTTTCGGGTTACGGGCATGATCAAAAATCACTTCATCGTAACGGTGGGGGTCTAAAAGTTGCCAAACCTTGTCACGACGGAGCACGTCCTCAAGTTCACCTCTCTGAGCAGCAGCTTCCAGCCTCACTCCTGCCTTCTCCGCATTGGGATGCGAACCGTCTGCCAAGGCATCCACACGCTCACGCAGGACTTCTAACCTGTCCTCTGATAGCATGGGCCCATAAATCACAAATCCATCACGTTCATAATCCACTTTTTGTGTATTTGTTAAACTCATCTTAGCCTCCTTATATCATTAGATTTCCATTCCTGCTGATTTAACAAGTTGCCCGGACGCTTTATCTGCCGGCACAAGCACCGCATTGTATTGCGAACGATTGATAAAATCAACTCTTTGAATTGTTATCTTAAATCTCATCCGATACGATGCTGCTCAAGGAGAGCCATGTTCGGTTCAAAACCGATTCCCGGTTTCTGTGGCACCGTTACGTATCCATCCTTTTCCAATGACATTTGCGGCAGAAAGATTTCACCCCTCAGCGGATCCACGGCAGGCGGATAGTATTCAAGCATCAAACCGTTTTGGCGCGCCGCTGCGATATGCACCTGAAGTTCCTGCGCCCCATGGGGCGCAATCAACTTCTGATGGGTTGCAGATTCTTCCACCACCGCTAAGGCAGGTTCGTAACCGGCTAAGATCGCGACATCAATATTAAAAACATCTGCTCCCTGATAATCGATCAACGTTTGAAAGTGATGAGCCCCGTAGCCGTTTTCACCCGTTGCGATTAGGACATCGTAATCTTTAGCAATTGCAGCCAATTCTTTATGCCCTCGGTAATCGTGACTGGGAATCGGCTCTTCAAACCAGAAGATATCGTTTGCTTTCAGCACAGGGAGATAAGCCATCGCTCCCTCAAGGCTCAGTGCACAGTTGGCATCTACCATCAAGGTAATATCGGGTCCAACCTGCTGCCGCGCCGCCTCTATCCGTTTGATGTCATTGTCTAGGCCCGCGTCTCTGTCCCCGATCTTCATCTTGACGGCGGTTGCAAAAAACTCGTTGACATTACGATCCATCTCTTCTCTCAACTCATCGAGCCCTTTATCTTTACCGTAGTATCCACCCGCAATATACGCTCGAATCCGTCGCTGTTGACCATCTAGTAACTGGTGAACCGACTTTCCCGCGACTTTCCCCTTGATATCCCAACATGCCTGATTGATTGCAGCCAGTACCTGTGTGTGATAGCCCCCTGGACCGTATATCTTAAAATTATCCGCCAATTGAGACACATACGCGGTATCTATGGGGGATCTTCCTATCAGCTGTGGTCTGAACTGGTCGACATACATTGGGAACATCTGAAGCGGTCGCGTCGCTGCTGTGCCTCCATTGAAGCCGTAGCCGACAACCTCCTCTGCCCCACTTATCGCCCGCACTCGCACCAGATGAAGTCTACCTGTGTCATAGATATGCAGACCGTTCCAGATTGGTGGTTTATCCCATTGGTAGAGTTCACTTTCGACATGTATAATTTTGATTTCTTGATTTTCCATAGCAACTCCTGAGTCAAATTCAAGGGACAGATCTCTTAGCTGAGGGGTGCTCATAAATAGGTTTTGATGTGTTTATCTCTTAATACCTCTCAATGCGTAGGGGTTGGGTCTCCCAACCCATCAGGCGTAGGAACCAAGCCTCTACGATTGACCCAGGTCCCCTCCTCTGAATTCTGCTATAATGCGTCTCCAATTATGCCCACTCCCCCCTCAGCTTGTATCAGTTACTGTCCTTCCAAAGTGATCTGAACTTCGGCCTCCACAAAATCATCGTTGAAATTGATGCCGGCGGTGACCAATCCGAGTGCTTCCAATGGGGATAGGTTATCCATTATGCGCCGAATCAGTTTTGCCTCAATCTGTTGTGGAAACATCAAACTGGCGATCGGAAGCAGACGTTTCAATTCCGGAACCAAAAGGCTCGGTTGAATCCGGATATGACTGTGGCTTGGACGCTGTAAGTAATCCGGCATTTTCGTATCAGCCAGCGCAACCTCTTGCCCAGTGGAGGCGTTGATAGCAGACTTCACTCCGCCGAGCGTTGTGCCGACGACCCAGTAGTTATCGAGAAGCGCATATCCTCCCTTTAGGGCGAAGATGAGACCAAGTTGAAGTTGTATCGGTTGTAGCTCAATGTCTCGATGCTTTACCGGAGGTGGAAATCGGATCGGTTTACCGTTGATAGAAATCTTGGTCCGCTTAAATTTTGTTAAAGCCGCTTCTAAGTTCGCTCGGTCCTGAATTGGGCAAATCAGGAGCACCGAAGGCACTAACGCGGGGACACCTGCCGGGGGAGGGAACAATGCCAGCGCAGTTCTAGCTTCAAGATGACGCGATAAATCAATCTCATTTCCCTGATATTTCAAGGGCAAATTTGTTTTCGCCTGTTGCCACAACCCTGTGAAGTTTGCATCATTATTTGCAATCAGAAATGCGGTTGTTGCGGGAAGCATCGAAAACAGTTTTTCGTCTATCAAACGTGGGGATTGTCGGGATTGCGAATCGGTGTTCCTAATCATTCGGTGTTGTGAGTAGATAACGCCATCCTCGTAGCGATTGCTGAACGTCCACACATCGATTCCCTGTAATAATGATTTGAGGGATGGGGCAAACTTAAAAACTTCAGTAAATTTGGCGGGATTAATATAGATGGTGTTACGAGCGGTTTCATACTGTTTGCCCAGATAGTCTCCCGTAGCCGCTAGCGCGGTAAAGCTCTGCTTCTGTTCAGCGTAGATGTCAACCGTATCCTGGATCAAGGATTTATCTGTTGCTAACAGACCAATCTTGCCAATAAAGGCATAGCTGAAATCTTGTGGATAGCCTGTGATAGTATTGATTTCCAGTTTTCTATAATTCTCTTTCAACCGTTTGTATTTAGGGTTGATGGATGCTGTCGCAGTGAGTGTGACAATTTCCAGTTTTTGCTGCGCTCCGAGGGCGGTGATGAGCAGAAATGAAATTTTACCGTTCCGCTTATAGATACTCAAGATCGCTTCTTCACCCAAGTATCCTCGCAGCCGGTTGAGGTCGAGTTTCCCACCCATTTCCAACTCCCACCGCTGCTTCTGATACATGAGCCGCCGCCACCAGAATTCCCTACGAATCTCTGCAAGGATGGGCATCTGGGCCGTTTGCACCCCAAATTCACTCCGTTGAAAGGTCTCGATGAAGCTTCCAAGGTCCTTCACACTTACATAGCAGATTGGTGCATCGGGGAGGAAAGTAAAGAGACTCTGACCCGGCTCCCAGAGAGAGGTCTGATGATAAACCAGCATAATCAGGAGCAGGAGGATGACGATTGCACAAAGGATAATAAGCTGCCTTTTAGAGAGTCGAAGTTTTATTGATGGCAAAGGGAATTAGATGCGTGCAGGAAATCGGATGATAATCCGGTTGAATTAATGTCCAAAACCTTATACAATAAAATACACAATCTACTATACCATTGTCTGCAAGCAACGTCAAGCACGAAAGCGAATCAGGATTTACCAGATTAAAGGATTAACAGAATCAAAGAATAAGATAAGAGATTCTTGGTTGAAAATCCTGATTGGACTTAGGAGGTCATATGAAAACCTATCGCGTCGCAATTTTAGGATGTCGTGGACGAGGGACCGCCGCGGGGCGCGCCTATCACGCCCATCCACGCATTGAAGTTGTCGCATTGTGTGATCTGATCCAGGAACGACTCGACACCCTCGGCGACGAGTTGGGTGTCGTTGCCCGATTTACTGACTTGGACGAGATGATTGTCCAGACTCAACCCGACATCGTGGCTATCCCGACAGGGACAGAGTTCCATTACCCGCTCTGCATGAGGGTGTTGGAACACAGCGTCCATATTGAAGTTGAAAAGCCGATGTGCGTTGACCTCGAAGGCACGAGTGCGGTGATAGCGAAGGCAAAGGAGAAGGGGGTTCGGGTGGCGGTACATCACCAAGGGCGCGTTGGTGCGCTCATGCGGGCGATGTACAAGGCGTTCACAAAAGGGACGATTGGCGAACTCCGTTACATCAACAGCCGTGGCAAAGCCTACTACGGCGGGTTGGGGTTGATGAACATCGGCACCCATCAACTGAACAATATGCTGAAGTTTGCGGGTCATTGTCGCAGTGTTTCCGCCGTTGCGCTGACCGATTGTCGTCCCATCACACCCGAGGATGTTGTCCCATCCCCGCTCGGCATGGGAACGATTGCCGGCGAGTCTATCACCGCAACGCTGCACTTTGACAACGGTGTCACCGCCAATCTTCTACAACACCGCTTCCCAGCTGGCACAAATCCGGTGATGGAGATTGTCGGCACTGAAGGCAAACTATTCGGATCGGCATGTCTGCTCATCAAAGGCGGCGCATGGCATTTGTCGCAGCCTGTCTACATTCCAGAGGGGAAACCGGATCAATGGGAGTCGCTGGAGCCAGTCTACCCGGAACACTATGACCGCTCAAGTCCAGCCAAATTGGATGATTACTGGTTCGTTGAAGAGTACGTTTCTGCCTTAGACCAGGATCGCGATCACGAGTGCAGCGGTGCGGCAGGGCATCACATCGTGGGTATTATGATGGGAATTTTTGAGTCGGCGGCGTATGGAAAACGGATTGATCTGCCCCAAAAATGCCTTGAACATCCACTGCTCCGTTGGCGACGTGAGCAGGGCTTAGCACCACCTGAACCGATGCCCCGCGACTATACCGAGTGGCTAGCGGCGGAAGATCAGCGACTCGGACGAAGGTAATTTCCCCTTTTTTTAGCGAGTAGATTTCTCCACAACGGAAGGAAAATTGATGAAAATAGAACAAATCGAGATATATCCGCTTCAATCAAAACTATCGAAACCGTTCGGTTGGTCTCAGCGATGGACAGACGAACGGATGACAACCGCGGTGAAAATCATCGCTGATGACGGGACGTATGGCTGGGGTGAAAGTGGCGATGCCCGAACAATGGAGATGCTTGCTCCACTGCTTATCGGCAAAGACCCCCGACGCACAGAAGCGATTTGGCAGATGCTATATACACTTAGGTATCAAGGTCACGGGTTTGCCGGATCGCAGATGCTCGCCATGAGTGCGTTCGATATGGCACTGTGGGATATTGCCGGAAAAGCCGCCGGGTTGCCGGTGTGTGAGTTGCTAGGCGGCAGTGTGCGTGACCGCATCCCTGTATACGCCACCGGACTTTACTACACGGAGGACGATTTTCCCGATGCCTTGACCGAAGAAGCACTTGGATACGCTCAGGCAGGTTTTACCGGGATGAAAATGAAGATTGGTGGCAAGCCAGTCGGCGAGGATATTGAGCGGGTGTATCATCTTCGTAAGGTGCTTGGTCCGCAAGCGCATCTCATGGTAGACGCAAACGAGGCTTATAGCCCGACAATGGCTGTTAGGATGGCTCAAAAGCTTGCTGACGCAGATCTGATGTGGTTTGAAGAGCCGTGTGGATCTTACGATGATGGGGGCAACCTGCTTGTGCAACAGTTGGGTCTGATGCCAATCGCCGGCGGAGAAAGTCTGAAGTCCCGATATGAATTTGCCGAACGCCTTGCCAGCCGTATGTTTGACATTATTCAGCCGGACATCGTCAACGCCGGTGGGGTGTCAGAGATGTTCAAACTCGGTCATATGGCAAACGCTTTTGGCGTGCATTTCAATCCGCATTTTTGGGGCACCGGCATCAGCCTATCGGCGACACTGCATGTGGTCGCTTGTCTGCCGTCAAACCCACCCTCCGACTGTCCCGAACCCTACATTAATCAATCCGTTATGGAGTTTGATCGGACGCCTCATCCCATTCGTGAGAACCTCACGGATCCAATCTTTGATCAGGTAAATAGCCATATCACAGTCCCGACAGCCCCAGGGTTGGGGATAGAGGTGATTGAATCAGAAGCCCGCCGGTTCTTAGCGTGGGGGTTGGGGGCCCCGATTCGAGTTAGTGCGTGATTCACTAGTCCTTTTTAATTCGCTACAGCTTATGTGTTGAGGAGGTAGGGGTGAGAAGAAAGAAAATTCTGTTTACAGATTGGCGGGATATACAGTGTGGAGCGGTTGCTTGGTTGACAGCGGAGGGGGAGCATTATCGGGTCGGCACGCCTCCCGGACCACAGGTCCCCATGCGTGCTGAGCCTCGGTTGGTCCCACGTGGCATCCGATTGCAGGCACAACCGGCGCGTAAAGCGGGGAAAATGGAAGGTTACAGAGGTTGGGGCAGAGTCATCTTCGATGGGGAGCGGTATCGCACTTGGTATATTGAGGTCAACGGGATTTCAATGTTGGGCTCAGGATCAGTGGCACATACCGACACCATCACCTCTGTCGCCATCTGTGGGATTGAATCGCTGGATGGCTTTCACTGGAGTGAACCGACGTGGGACGAAATCAATGTGCCAGGACAGCGTGGCTTCGACGGGATGACCTTTTTCATTGATCCACATGCCCCCGAATCCCAGCGTTACAAGTTTATCTATTGCGCCCAATTCGAGGAAGGCATGTTTCAGCCACAGCTTACAGCGTATTTCAACCGTCAACCGCGCCATCGGGATGACCGGATATCAGGGGAGCGACGATTCGGAATGTTCGCCGCCGTTTCGCCCGACGGGAGCAACTGGACCGTCTTACCTGAACCGTTTATGTTGCATCCGAGCGATACGGACACCACCGTATTGTGGAACGAAACGCTGGAACGGTACGTGATGTACACCCGTATGTTTCGCAACGGACGACGTTGGATCGGACGGGCAGAAGCGGAGGACTTTATGCACTGGACGCCTGTGGTGCCTATTATTTGGCCCCGCCTTGAAGATCCGCCGGACTATGATTTCTATCTCAACGGTTATAGCTCCTATCCCGAACTTCCGGAGTATCAGTTGATGCTTCCAATGCTCTATCACCGGTACACTGAACGTAGCGAGGTGCGGCTCTATTCAAGCGAGGATGGTATCGCGTGGAATCAGATCCCCGGTGGTCCCATTCTGACGCCCGGCGAATTAGGGAAATGGGATTGCGAATTTATCGGTACAGGGAAAGACCTCCAGTCCCTCGGTGCGGACAAGATTGCCATTCCCTACTCCGGGACGATGTACCCGCACAAGTTTCCACGCTGGCCCGCGATTTTTGCTGCAGCGGACATGGGGTGGGCATGGTGGCAGAAAGACCGGCTCTGTGCGGTGACCACCGACAACGAGGGCGAATTTTGGACTGTTCCGATTCTCCCTTCAGGTCGGCAGATTCGACTGAATTTCCGTGCACCGATGGCGGGTAAGGTTGGCATTGGGATTGAGGGGATGGTGGGACGTTCTATGGCCGACTGCGATCCACTCACCGGCGATTGGTCGAACAAGATTGTAACATGGAACGGCGAGTCCGATATCAATGTGCCAGAGGGGAAACCGATTGTCTTGCACGTGAAACTGCGCTCTGCAGAACTCTTCTCCGTTGCTTTTGAATGATCTCTTGTGCGAATTTCAAACAATGAAAGTTACCGGTTAGGTTCTGTTGACATTTATGTGAGTCGTGTCTGTAATTCGTCGATAGGTAAGGTCTTGGCTCCCTCGCCCGGCGGGTTGGTGTTCCGTCTATAAGTTGTTTCTAGTAGATGTCGAGTATGGCAACTCGACCTACGGGCTATCTAGCAACTTGGACGATGATAAGGTAAGTTGCCAGTAGTAGGTATACGGTGTATGCCTACTACTGTTTTCCACTTCCTTTGGATTGGGTTTCAGGTTCCCGTTCAACCCAACTCCGTTCCGAGAGTCTTGGACCGACGTGCTGTCCTCAAATGTCAACACCCCCTAACCACCGGAGCATTCACAACCGCAAGAAACTCGGGGTCATGCCGCACGGGCTCGAAGGCGTCGTCAGTCTCAAAAAAACGCTTAATTGAACCACGTGCTGCACGTCGCCGATCCTCGTGAGCTCGCTTGAGATATTCAAGACTTGCTTCGCGGTCGTTGCGGAATTTTAGCGCCATCGCTGCTAACCACGCCATGATTCTTCCCCCGGACGACCACACCATGCCCTTTTCCTCGATATAATCTCGGTGCTGCTCCCAATGTTGCGCCGCGCGATTCAATAGGCGGATAGCAGCCTCTCCCTCCCCTATCTCTGAGCAGCCCAGAGCGAGACAAGTCGTGGCGATGTGGATTCCTATGAAATACTTCCGATTAAGCCAGTGACGGATATCCGCCACACTCCCTCCCGTGGGATAATCTCCCGCCCTTTGGTAAATTCGCTCCAGCCGTTTGCGCGTTGTCTCGCTTTGATCGGTGATACTTGCCAATACGGCATCTCGCTCAACAAGATAACTCTCAAGGTTGGCTTCGGCTTCTGCAAGCAGCACTTTCACCTTTTGATGTTCACCGAGCCGATAATAGGTCGGTGCGAGATGGAGATGGTCACCCTGTGCCCCAATGAGAAGTGCCTGCTTTTCCGGGTCCCTTATCTCCGTATTTTTGAGCCAGTCGATGAACGTTTCAAAGGTATCAGCCGCTTCTTGATGGTGCCTCCATTCTCGCAACGTTTTACCGCGTTCACGTGTGTAGAGTGCGCGATGCATCAGTGTCATTTCATCACCGATTTGCTCGACTATATCTTCGGTTTGCTCCAACCAATCGGCGGCGCGTCCGACCTTGCGGTACGCATCAAAGACATGGAAATATGAATCGAGTTGATCGGTACGGGTGGCTTGACCATCAAACCGCTTCAGCAGCATTTCGTGGGCACCTACTGCTCGCTTGTGGTCGGCGACGCACGGCTCCTGCATCTCGGCAAGACTCCTGCACCCGGCGTCAAAACCAGCGTTGAAATCGTCCGTCGTCATGGCAAAGTTCCAAAGCAGGTCCACATATTCTTCACACCGCTGAAACTGATGGTACAGATGTGCCAGTGTCCGGACTGTATCGGCCCCCCGTGCACCGAGCCGATAGGCGCGGGCGAGTTCGGTACACGCTTCTTCAATCAACGTGATATCAACCATTCCATGCGGGAGAGAAAGTTGCTCCTCAATCATCCCCCGTGCGACCATACCGAGGCCCCGATATGCGGGTGCGTAGTCCGCTTGAATATCTGCGGCGCGTTGAAACTGTTCACGGGCACTTTTCCAGTGCCCATCGGCAAGATACCGATCGCCCCGTTTTATCGCTTCTGCGACAACCTGTTCGGTGAAGTCTTCGGCTAACGGTTGGCTCTCAATTGTGCTTTCGGCCATACGAATCATCTCCTTCTTCAATCGTTTGCGCGCGTCTGACAATCGTGTGGTAACCGCTGTCTGTGAAATTCCCAGAAATTTCGCAATCTCAGAGGACTTCATTTCGCGGATGTAGGATAGGATCAGGACTTCAGAAGAGAGGTCAGGTAACGAAATGAGGCAACGCCACAGTAGTTGACGCAGCTCTGCGCGTTCGACGGTTTCGTCCGGCATTTTTTCGGCTGCACTGACGTGTAGTAGCTGGGCTTTATGCGCTGATTCGGAAGTGTTTTCGAGTAACCTCTCAACGCTCAAATCGTCTCGCTTCTCCCGGTAGAGCCACTTGTTGGCGAGGTTCCGCGCGATCCCACACAGCCACATACCGACTTTTTCCGGTGCGTCGAGGGATTCGATCGATAGATACGCTCTGATGAACGTTTCCGAGGTCAGATCTTCGGCTTGATGGAAGTCCCGTACCTTCGGTAAAATGACACTGTACACTATCTTTTTGTATTTTTCCACAAGTGCGGTAAAGGCTGCGGAATCCCCACCTCGAATGGCGTGAACGATTTGTACATCATCTTGCTTCAATGTGTTACCCCCCTTCCTTATATTATGTGCCCAAACAATCAAAAATGTCAGCGACTTTTTTTGATTGCTTGACTTTTTTAGAAGCCGGTTCTTTTGCTACACCTCTGCTGAAATTGTTTCTTGACTTACCCACGCTGTTAGACTAAGATAATGCAAGTTGCTACTTGTCCTTTGGGATTGGTAGATGTAAACTTGTGTAGGGAACACAGATCTGCGTTCCCCACGGAAATCCCTAACCAACGACAATTAAACTTCTTGGCCTATGGATACCATGGAAAGGTATTATGGGCATGAAGGATTTTAACACATATCAAACTGAATCCAGAAAAACTCGGGTATTATCCCAATGAATTACCCAATTGTATATCCGATAATAGGTTTAGCAAATGAAGCGGGAGAAGTCTGGAATAAAATAAAGAAGATCTTCACGGATTAGAACAGTCAAATCACAGAAGAGGACAAAAAATAAAAAACGAATTGGATGATGTGCTCTGGTGCTTAACACAAATGTGCACAGAGTTAGGCTTAACTTTAGAAGAAGGGGCTGAAACGAATATAACGAAAATTTTCTCCAGACAAGAAAGAGGTAAACTTTATAACAAGCACTTAGACAAAGGAGACTTAGAATGACCGATAAACGCCCGAACATCCTATTCGCTTTCGCCGACGACTGGGGAAGGTACGCCAGCGCGTATCGACAGGTTGAAGGGAATAATACGCCTAACGCCCTACTGGATACGCCAAACTTTGACCGCGTCGCGCGCGAAGGTGCCCTGTTCACCAACGCTTTTGTTCCTGCGCCTTCCTGCACGCCGTGCCGGAGTTCTTTGCTCACGGGACGCTACTTCTGGCAGACGGGGCGTGGCGCAATCCTCCAAGGAGCGGTCTGGGATGCATCCATCCCCTCATATCCCTTGCTGTTGGAAGAAGCAGGCTACCATATCGGCTACACCTACAAGGCATGGTCGCCAGGGACGCCACGCGATGCACCCTACGGCGGAGATCGGACACGCTACGCACCCGCAGGAACAAAATTCGGTGAGTTTTCGTTCGTTGCCACAGAAAACGTTCCTGAACATGGTGTCGAGGGTGCGAAACAGATTCTTTACGACGAATCTTGCCAAAACTTCGACGCCTTTCTGGAGGCGCGTTCACCGGATGCACCGTTCTGCTACTGGTGGGGACCCACAAACACACATCGCAAATGGCAGCGTGGGTCTGGCAAGGTGCTCTGGGGATTAAACCCGGACGACCTGAAGGGGCGTTTGCCCGCTTTTCTGCCGGACGTGCACGATGTGCGGGAAGATGTCTGCGATTACTTGGGTGAATGCCTCGCTGTGGATGCCGGGCTCGGCTTGCTGCTGGATCGCCTAGAAGAATTGGGGGAGCTGGATAATACGCTAATTGTCGTGAGCGGTGACCACGGCATTCCGGGCTTCCCCCGCGGCAAATGCAACCTATACAACCTTGGCTGCGAGGTTGCACTGGCAGCGCGTTGGCCCGGACATGTCCCCGCAGGCAGAACGGTAAACGACTTTGTGAACCTCATGGATTTAGCCCCAACCTTCATGGAAGCTGCTGGCCTTGAACCCCACAGCGACATGACGGCTCGGAGTCTGCTAAATGTGCTAACCTCATCGCAGAACGAGCAAGTAGATTCAGAACGGACGTTCGTTGTTACCGGTCGAGAACGACACGTTGGCACAGCACGGGAGGGAAATCTGCCTTACCCGCAACGCGCCATCCGCACGAAGGATTTCCTGTACATCCGCAACTTCGCTCCCGACCGTTGGCCCATGGGTAATCCGAAGGGTTTGGACGATCCCACCATGGAGCCCCCATCGTTCGATGAGCTTTGCAATGACACACGAATCGTCTATCCCGACATGGATGCGAGTCCAACAAAGGCGTGGATGATTCACCACCGTGCGGAGACACAGGTACGCAAGCTATTCGAGATGGGATTTGGGAAATTCCCAGCGGAGGAACTCTATGACTTGCGGGCGGATCCACACTACCTGAATAACGTGGCGGAGGAGGCTAGCTACAGCGCAGTTCGACAACAACTCTCGGATCAACTCATGAGCGTTCTGATAGAACAGGAAGATCCGCGGGTCGTTGAGCCGGGTTGTCGTTTCGAGCGTTCCCCATTCACGGACATCTAGAACATATTGGTTCACTGATTTAAGAAAGGAAAAGGTATATGATTCAAATTGCAGAGATGCTCGGTCCGCAACCCTCACCGTTGTGGAAAATGGTCAAGCAGTGCGGAGTTGATTATGCCGTCGGCGCGATGGACTTCCAGAACGATACAGAAAATTTGCCGCTAGAGGAACGTCCGTGGGGGTATAATTCGCTCTCACGGGTCAAGAAGGCTTACGAGGACGGGGGATTTGAACTCGCTGTCATTGAGAGTCGTCCACCGTTGAACAAAGCCAAGCTCGGATTGCCCGGACAGGACGAAGAAATCGAGACCGCCTGCGAACTCATCCGTAATATGGGAAGGTTGGGGCTTCCTGTCTGGTGTTATGAGTGGATGGCGGTGTTCAACTGGATGCGTACCTCCACAGAAATACCCTCGCGCGGTGGCGCACTAGTAACAGGTTACGACAATGAGCAGATGCGTGACGAGCCAAACACCGAATACGGCGTTGTTACTGAGGAGCAATTGTGGGATAACCTGAAATACTTCCTTGAGCGCGTTGTGCCGGTAGCTGAAAAGGCAAACGTCAAATTGGCGATGCATCCCGATGACCCGCCGCTTTCTCCCATCCGGGGGATTGGGCGGATTATGCGGAGCGTTGAGAACTATCAGCGTCTGATTGATCTGGTGCCGAGTCCGGTGAACGGAATCACGCTCTGTCAGGGCAACTTTACACTGATGACAGACAATCTTCCGTCGGTCATCCGTCATTTCGGGGAGCAGGACAAAATCTTTTTCGTGCATCTACGTGATGTAAGAGGGACACCGGAGCGATTCAAGGAGACCTTCCACGACGATGGCAAAACCGATATGCTAGCGTGTTTGGAGGCGTATCGGGAGATTGGGTTCAACGGCGTACTGCGTCCCGACCATGTGCCAACAATGGAGGGCGATAGCAACGAACACGCTGGATATTCATCACTTGGACGGTTGTTTGCCATCGGTTATATTAAAGGGTTGCGTGAATCGGTTTATAAGGATTGAATTGGGAAACCCACTGCCGCAAGGTGTGTCACAGTAATAGGGTAGCAAAAAATTTCTGATGCAGATCAGATATTCTTTGACAAACCGATTAATACAGGGTATAATTATAATCGTTTTGTTGAAACTGAATCTCAATATCAATAGCACGGTATAAAACAACTGTATAATTTTCGGAGGTTACAATGCTAAGATATCTGGTTGGAATTCTAGGGCTATTCCTAACTGTGTGGACGGTCAATGCAACCGATACCAGAGAATTGGTCGTCTATTCAGGACGGAGCAAGGGGTTGGTTCACCCTATCATCAAGCAGTTCGAGAAGGAGACCGGCATCACGGTCAAGGTGCGCTACGGCAATACCGCTCAACTTGCGGTGGCTTTGTTAGAGGAGGGAGCCAAAAGCCCCGCCGATCTTTTCTGGGCGCAAGATGCAGGAGCACTCGGTGCAGTTAGCAAGCAAGGGTTGTTTCAGACATTACCCGAATCTACCACCTCGAAAGTTCCCGACAAGTTTCGCAATTCCGAAGGGACGTGGATTGCGACAAGTGGTCGCGCGCGTGTCCTCGCGTATGCGCCTGAACGCGTCAAGGCGGAGGAATTGCCCAACAGCATCTTTGATTTGACCGATGCAAAGTGGAGGGGACGAGTCGGTTGGGCCCCACAGAACGCATCATTTCAAGCCTTCGTAACAGCGATGCGCGTCCTTGAAGGGGAGGGAAAAGCGGAGGAATGGCTGCGAGGCATGAAGGCAAACGGTGCGAAAAGCTACCCGAAGAATACACCTATTATTCGGGCACTTGCCGCTGGGGAAATTGACCTCGGTTTGCCCAACCACTATTACTTGATGCGCTTCAAAAAGAGTGATTCCCAATTTCCCGTTGAGCAAACTTTCTTTACGTCCGGCGATGCAGGAAATCTTGTCAATGTCGCTGGAATTGGCATCCTGAAAAGCAGTAGTCACGCGGAAGAGGTCGACAGCTTCGTTCAATTCCTGTTATCCTCAACAGTGCAGCAGTTCTTCATCAGCGAGGTCTTTGAGTACCCCATCACGGATGCAGTCATTCCTAGCGACAAATTGCTGCCACTGGATGAACTCTTGAAACTTACGCCCGAACTCAACCTAGAAAAGTTGGACGACCTAGAAGGCACCTTGAAACTTCTGCGCAAGGCGGAGATTCTGTGATTTTTTCTGAGACACGTCCTTTTCCACCATGGTATTTTCTCGTCCCCGGAGTTGCCGTTGGGACCGGAGTGCTGCTGCCGTTGATTTACCTCCTCGTTAGAGCGTTTGAGGCGGAAACGGGGGAGTTAATCCAAATCGTCTTTCGCGCCCGGACCGTGCACCTTCTGGGGAATACCCTCCTCCTCGTCATCGGGGTTGTCGGAACCGGTATACTGCTGGTAGCACCGCTCGCATGGGTAACAACACGGACGGATCTTAAAGGCAAGCGGATTTTTACGTTGCTTGGGGTGTTGCCGCTGGCAATCCCCGGCTATGTGATGGCTTATGCTTTGCTGGGTTTAAGCGGCCCCCACGGCACTTTTGCAAATCTGTTTGGACCGAGTTTTCCAAATCTACGAGGATACTGGGGTGCCCTCATCGCTCTCAGTTTTTACACCGCCCCTTACCTCTTGTTAAACCTCCGGACAGCACTATTGGGGTTAGATCCTGCGATTGAAGAATCTGCTTATAGCCTCGGCAGCAAATCTCGGGAGGTATTCCTCCGCGCAATTTTGCCGCAACTTCGCCCCGCTCTCTATGCCGGTGGACTCCTCGTTGGATTGCACGTGCTCGGGGACTTCGGAGTGGTATCTCTGATGCGATACGAGACCTTTAGCTTTGCCCTTTACACGCAATATACCGCCGCTTTCGACCGCACCTACGCTGCGTGGCTTGCGCTGATGCTTCTCGCGCTCACGGGCAGCTTACTCTATCTCGAAGGGCGATTGTTGCGCGGAAGCCAGTTTCACCGCATAGGCAGCGGCACATCACATCAAGCCAACCCAATCTCTCTGGGGATTTGGAAGATACCCACCTACATTTATCTCGGTACTTTGACGCTTGCTAGTGTGGTCGCCCCCATTGTAACGATTGGCTTCTGGACCCTCAAGGGGGTTGACGATTCATATATGCAGGATTTCCTTCAAGCACTCTCTGGTTCTCTTTTGGTATCAACGCCCGCGGCCTTCCTCACCGGTGCGCTCGCCCTTCCTTTGGCTTACTTAGGTGTGCGATATTCATCTTCGATCTGTCGTACACTGGAACGCGGGGCGTATATCGGTTATGCGACACCACCGCTGGCGTTTGCACTTGCGCTCATCTTCTTTTTTCGAGGAGTACCGGCGGTTTATCAGACGCTTTGGATCTTGATCTATGCCTATACCATGCATTTTCTCGCAGAGGCGATCGGTCCCGTCCGCAGCGCGCTCTACCAAGCCTCACCCCGTTTGGAGGAAGCCGCCAGATCGCTCGGCTATCGACCTCTCAAGGCGTTTTTCAAATCCACCTTTCCACTGCTGCGCGGCGGGTTCATTGTCAGTATCGCTTTCGTTTTTCTCGCAGGAATGAAGGAGCTTCCGCTGACCTTCCTGCTTTCGCCTGCAGGGTATGAGACCTTGGCGGTGAACGTCTGGAGTTACACAACGGAAGCGATGTTCGCTGAAGGCGCGCGGTATGCGCTTGCAATTGTGCTCTGCTCGGCACTGTTTGTGGGGTTGTTGTTAATGCAGGATGCAAGAACATCGTATGAATATCCAAAAGCACCCACATAACTAGGGCGTATTGACATTTGACAGTACGTCGATCGGAGCCTCTCGGAAGGGAGTTGGATTGAACGGTAAAAGCGAATCCGTATCAAACACAAAAGTGAAACCTAACACTATACCCATAGGTCGGGCAAGATGCCCGACCCTCCCGATCTGTCTAATACCGGCAGATAGCCTGGCGGTCGAGATTCATATCTCGACACCCAAATGTCAACAGAACCAGCAAATAGACGGAATGAGAGCCAAGAAGTTCAAGACTTCAATGAGTCATTCACGTATTACATCTTGCGTTGCACCTGGTGTGTTGAGTGGATGGCCCCTTACCCGCCTAACACGGTATTGAAGGAGTTATGATGCAGCCTCTGCTTAATATCCGCAACATCACCAAACGATTCGCTCATAACCTGCCCCCAGTGGTCGAGAACCTCTGTTTCGATGTTTACGCTAGCGAAATCTTTGCCCTTCTGGGACCGAGTGGCTGCGGAAAGACAACAACGCTACGCCTGATTGCCGGATTCGAGCGTGCTGATGCGGGAGAGATTTGCGTAGATGGGCAATGCTTTGAAGGATTCAAGACCCACCTGCCGCCCGAAGCCCGAGGGGTTGGGATTGTTTTCCAAGAGTACGCGCTCTTTCCACACCTCAATGTGGCGCAGAATGTCGCTTTCGGGCTAAAAAAGCTGCCCCCAAAATTACGCGATGAGCGTGTCATGACAGTGTTAGGGATGGTGGGAATGACCGCCTTCAAAGATCGGAAACCACACGAACTTTCCGGAGGCCAGCAGCAGCGGGTGGCACTGGCTCGCTCAATTGCCCCTAGTCCCAAACTCATCCTACTAGATGAACCATTTTCTAACCTTGATGCCGGGAGGCGGCACGCCACACGCGAGGAGATTCGAGCCCTCTTGAAGGATGCGGGGATGAGCGCGGTGTTTGTCACGCATGATCAGGAGGAAGCCCTCTGCTTCGCAGACCGGTTGGCGGTCATGCAGGACGGACGTATTGAACAAATTGGTACGCCTGAGACAGTTTACCACCGTCCACAAACATCATTCGTAGCAGACTTTCTAGGCGTAACCAATCTGATCGCCGGTGAAGCGGAAGGAGACTATGCTGAGACACCCTTGGGCAGATTCCAGATCGCGCCATCAGCGCGTGGCAAAGTACTCCTCTCGATTCGGCCCGAACATCTAGTCATGGCTCAACCGGAGACAAAAGCTCGCTGTAACGGCGTCGGCGAAATTGTCATGCGTGAGTTCAAAGGGCATGATCTGACCTATCGGGTGAAGATTGGGACAGAGGATTATGTCGTGCAAACCGACTACTGCTGTCCACTCCAAGTGGGTGCTCAGGTGACGCTTCAAGCCGTTGAACCTGCGGTGGTTGTTAAACAAAATGAACCTCTGGAGTAATCGGAAGAGAACATAGAAAATATCAAAAAAGACAGTGCACCGCCAAACAGTGGAAGCTACTACAAACCCTTCGCCCCCCCATCCACTTCGTTTCAATCTCTACGTTATCACCAATCGACAACTCTGCGCGCCACGGACCCTGTACGATACCATCCATGACCTCTTAGATGTAGGGGTGTCCGCGATCCAACTCAGGGAAAAAGACCTGAACGACGCTGAGTATATCAAATTGGCTGAACCCCTCTGCAAGCTCTGTCACGCCTATTCCGGCCAACTGTTCATTAACTCACGTATCAAGATAGCTATGAGCATCGGTGCAGATGGTCTCCATCTGCCGGGAAATTCAGCGTCCGTGCGAAAGGTGATTGAGGAAACGAGGCACCGCTTTATCATCGGCGGGTCTGTCCACTCACTAACCGAAGCGAAGCAGCGGGAAATGGAAGGCGCGAATTTTATCACCTATAGTCCAATTTATCCGACGCTCAGTAAGCCGGGTTACGGTCCCGCCGTTGGGTTGGACGGTCTGCGAACAGTTACAGAAGAGATCAACATACCTGTCTTTGCGTTGGGTGGAATAACGCCTGAACGGGTTTCAGAATGCCTCGATGCCGGTGCCTATGGGGTGGCGGTGATGTCCGGGGTGATGTCACCGGAAAACGGTGCACAGCAGGCGAGGGTGTATCTACGACAGCTGCTGGAATAACGACAAGAGGCCCCACATGAAACAGATCTTGACAATTGCTGGCTCAGACTCAGGAGGCGGCGCAGGAATTCAAGCCGACCTCAAATCCATCCACGCCAACGGTGGTTTTGGGCTCTCCGTCATCACGTCAGTTACGGCACAGAATACACGTGAAGTAACTCGCGCCTTTGACCTACCAACCGATCTCATTGATGCCCAGATCGATGCTATCTTCTCCGACTTTGACATCGCAGCCCTCAAAACGGGGATGCTCTCGTCAGCGGAAATCGTGGGAACTGTTGCGGAGAAGTTGCGTGAATATTCGCCAAAACATATCGTAATCGATCCCGTAACGTTCTCCAAAAGTAAGTACCCCTTACTCAAACCAGATGCCATTGAGCGTTTGCAAGCGGAGCTGCTACCGCTTGCAACGGTCGTCATGCCCAATGTTGATGAAGCCAAACTACTCGCCAAATGCGAAATCCAAACAATTGATGATGCGAAGGCCGCAGCGGAGATGATTCAAAGATATGGATGCCAAGGTGTATTAGTCAAAGGAGGGCATCTCTCAGGAGAAAAATCAACCGATGTTCTGTACACGGATGGAACTTTTACCCTCTTTGAAGCGGAGCGGATTGAGACGAAAAATACACATGGAACGGGCTGCACCTACTCCGCAGCAATCGCCACGCACCTTGGACTCGGAAAAGATCTTGTAGCTGCCGTTCAGGCCGCGAAACATTACATCACTAACGCTATCCGTTATTCCCTTGACATCGGGGGGGGACACGGCCCCACCAATCATTTCTACTTTTTGGATAGGTAACACTTTCAGGAAAGTTTTGGCGTGTGTAACAACCTGTCCGCGCCCTTATCAGATGGGGAGCTAACAACATTGAATCAACCTAAACTTCTCGAGATACTGCAAACCAATACCATCGTCAGTATTGCAGGGGTCGGCTACTGCGATGGCATACCCGCTAAGGACGCAGATATCGGCTGGCCCATGGGCGTAGTACGACGCCCTGATGGGGACCTAATCGTCGCCGACATCCGTACCCACCGTATCTGGCGCATCGATCAGGACGGTATGTTGCATACCTTCGCCGGAGACGGTGTGCCAGGGGTTTCTGGCGATGGTGGCCCCGCCATTGATGCGCGGGTGTACACGCCTCACGACTTTTGCCTGGACAAAGAGGGTAACCTTTTCTTTTCTCAACTGGGCGCGAGAGGCCCCGACGAAGGCCCGAATACAGTCCGGCGTATCGATTATAAGACCGGTATCATCACCCGCGTGGTTGGTTCGGGGGCGATGGGACGGGGCGGAGATGGAGGCCCTGCACTCGGTGCTGAGTTTGACACGACAACCGGCGTGGCGGTTGATACCGAGGGAAATATCTTTGTGTGTGGTAAATGGGATAGCAATGTGCGGCGAGTCGATGCAAAGACCGGTATCATTGAAACCTTCGCAGGTCAGAATACCCGTCACTATCCGTTGGAGCAGGGAATCAGCCGACCCTACAGCGGTGCCAACTACACCTTCGCCGGGTTTCATGGCGATGGCGGGCCAGCGTCGGAGGCAGCCTTCGGATTCCCTGAACATCTAGCATTCGACTCCAAAGGCGATCTCTATGTCTGCGATAACGGCAACAATCGGGTTCGCAAGATTAATATGCAGACAGGAACAATTACAACCGTTTTCGGCACAGGTCAAGCGGCGTCCAACGGCGATGGTTGCCCTGCCGTTGAGGCAAGCACACATACGCCGGACGCTATCTTCATTGATGTTCACGACAATCTGTATGTTGGTGAGGTCGGTGGTCTCAGAGTGCGTAAAGTGGATGCCCAAACCGGTATTGTGACGACGCTCGCGGGGACCGGCATCCCCGGTTGGGGTGAAGAGGGGGTGCCCGGGCCTAAAACGAAATGCAATCCCATCGAGTCCGGCATCTGGGCTGATCCCGATGGCACTGTTTTCTACAGTGATTCTTCAGGGCGTTTACGCCGGGTTGACCCCCAAACCGGCGTCGTAACGACTGTTTTGGGGGGCGACAACATCCGTGATGGGGGTCCATCTACCGAGGCGTTCCTCTCTTGTCCAAGGGGGATTTGTGTCGGTCCGGACGGACATATCTATTTTGCGGATATGCAGAACGATCGAATACGAGCAATTGATCCGGTCACCGGAATTATCCAAACCGTTGTCGGCTGCGGCGGCAGAGCTTATGGAGGGGACAATGCCCCTGCGACTGAAGCGTACTTTTTGAATCCCTACGATGTATCGGTAGACAGGAGCGGCCGTATTGTAATAGCCGATACACTGAATGGGCGGGTACGACGGGTGGATAAGAATGGCGTGATCCATACTGTGGCGGGAACAGGCGAAGGTGCAGATCAGGGTGATGGCGGGCCGGCTTCAGGAGCTGGATTGACGGTTGTTTGGTCGGTTACACACGGACCCGATGGGGATATCTATCTGGGAGACGCTGCCGGTCGGATTCGCAGGATTGACGCTGATATGGGGCACATCAGCACAGTGGCAGGGGTTGGTGTCCAAGGCTACACCGGGGACGGAGGGCCCGCAACAGCGGCGCGCATCGGGAGCCCATCGGCACTCCGGTTTGATGCAAAGGGAAATCTTTATTTTTCCGACCTCACTCACCATGTTGTGCGCAGGGTGGACACCGACGGTATTATCATGACTGTTGTCGGTTGTGGTGAGGCGGGGTTTTCCCCCGATGGCAGGCCTGCCCTAGAGGCACGGCTTCACAAGCCGTTGGGATTAGCGGTCACCGGGGACGGGAGTGTATACGTTTCCGATTCGCGCAACAACCGGGTCCGCCGGGTCGCCGCCGATGGGACGCTTCAAACGGTTGCCGGCAGCGATACGCCGGGCGACGCAGGGGATAGAGGCCCCGCCACCGAAGCCAGTCTGAACGAACCGCACGGACTCTGTTTCTACGGGAAAGACATACTGTTGATTTGCGATCACTACAATAGTCGCATTAAGGCGGTAAAACTCTCAAAGCCGTGAGACTCGTGCTCCAGTTCGGGATTCTACGAATTATCTTTCCTAAAAGCGAGATTAGACACGACGCTGATGGTTTTTCAAAAAATTCGTGCCAGACGTAAGAGGGAAGTAATGTAATGTTCCTTCCGCCCTGCCAGACGTAAGAAGGGTGTAATGGCACGCCCTTTCTGCCAGGCACGCGCGATTTCAAGCTGAAAGGTAAAAGACGGATGGATGAAGAAAGACAATCCGACCCCAACTGATGTATTAAAGCGATTGAGCGCGAGGCTTTCATCATCAAACCAGGTATATCCTGTATCCAAGAAAGCCTTCACCGCGCCTAGTGGCCCTTCGTTTTCATCCAGATATGTGATTTTTCCAAAGTGAACCCGGTATTCTACATTGAAAAGGAGCATATTATTCCCAATGAATTCTTTGAAATCGTAGCCGCGTAAACCAATTCCGCCCAGAGGAAGAAGGCGTTGCCTGGGAAGCGGCCCATCAGAGAAGCCCCCCTCCAGACGAAAGTCCAGATAGTGGTTGCTCAACAGTTGATTGTCGCGCACAATCGTAAAACGATAGAGGTTAAAATCAAAGTCGCTTTTAAGCCGTTTATCCGCGGATTCGACGGAAAAATTCCCCTGCCAGCCGGACCTGGTAGGGGAATCGAGTATCGGGAAACTCGGGAAATCCCGTATTTGATGTGCAAGGCCCTTCCGGCTATCAAAATGATAACTCAAAGTTACGCTACGCAAATGACCTTCGTCAATTCGCAAATTACTCCGTTTTGGAACGCTTTTATTAAACATACTCCAATCGGTTGACTTAGATAAGATTCCGTGGTCTTCATCAGTGAATTCCAACGTGATGTGCATTGATGAGGTGAAATTCCCCTTCACCCGGGCCTGATATCCCTCGCGCTTATAATAATCCAAAAAGGTGTCACCAAAGAGGAGGGCAGAAAGGAATTCTTTACCTTCGGACAATCCAGTATAGGCGTTGGTATCCGCCCGCTTGTAAACGCTTCCGCCAATACTCAGGGCATGGCGGTCAAACCAGGTCTTTTCAGCCCCCAGTTGATAATTCCAAATTTTGCTTGACAGTCCGTTGCTGACCTCCCCATAGATTTGCGCGTTCGCCTCTATCGTTGAAAGTGCCCCACCTCCGCCTAAAATTAAACCGTGTACACGGTTAAAGTCGAAGACTGGTCGCCAGTTCACGTTGATTCGCGGCCGCTCCTCAACCTCAATGGCAAGTACGTTCTGGTCCCCTTCCCGCTTCACTTCCCAGTTTTTGATTCTCTTGAAGTAGAGGTTATTTTTATTGAGCCTCGCTCGCATCTGATTGAGGCGCGCCGTACCGATCCGCTTGCTATAGGCGTCTCCCTGCTTGAAACCGAGCGCGTCAATCAACTCCGTGTGCTTAATTCGGCGGTTCCCAGAAAAACGGATGTCGTCTAAATGCCCTTCGTCAACCTCAACCAACAGATGCGTGCCGGAAAATTGATGGAGGACCCGCACAAGGTCATAACCGTGGTGCCTATAAAGGTTTTCAATCAGTTGACATTTCATCTCTAGTCCTTCAACTGAAGTACGTCCTGGCTTCAACCCGAATGCTCTGCGAAGGAATGGAGATATAAAATACCTATTTTGATCCAGATCGAGCCGATCCACAGTAACTGTTGGTGCTTCGGTCACATGGATACGTAACTTCACCCTGAAGATAGGGATTGGAGGCGGCTCATCGCCAGAGTCCCCGGCACGCGGCGCGACAGTGACTGGTAAGTTGGGTTCTCCCCTGACGGACAATCCGCCCGGTTTTTCAACGGTCTCTTTAGCGACCTCGCTTGTTTCTATGTGCACATCGCGAAACCAGTCGAGTGCTTCAAGTTCACGGTTGAGCCATGACAGTTCGTCAATGGAAATAATATCACCCGGCTGGAAGGGGATCTTCTCAAGGAGTTCCGATGTCGGGATATCACCGTTTCCCTCAACCTTAATGGCGGCAAGCGCGAACTGCTCCACGAATTCAAAGCTCTGTGAAGGTTCAGAATCTTTCGTCTCGGCCAAGTGTATGACACCCAACCGATCGGGCCAATGGGGCCACCAGGGTCGAACTTTGTCATAAGTCGGTGACCAGTAGCTGTACTCCCCAGCCAGCTTCGATGCGGATTCGGTGGAATGACCCTGCATTTTGCGATGTAGGTTGAATCGCCAGCTTTCGGAGGTGGGAGATTCAAGTACATTACGGGGCAACGCAACCTCCACGCTCCAAAAAGTCGAAGCAATCTGCGTTTTAACTTGGACGCGAGAATCCCAATCGGGTTTTGCTATTCTTTCATAAGCAGCTTTAAGATTGGAATCCAACGAATAATCCGCTTCGATGCGCTGATCGAAAACTGTACCAATTGGGTTGATAATGAGGTGGTGATAAGTCGGAGTTTTCGGATTCGGATCCACTAGAATTTCTAGGGTGTCATCAAGCCAAACCGGTGAATCGGGATTGGTTTGTGTGATTGGAAGCCGCTTCATCTGCGAATCATATATTCTGGCACCGATATAGAGGTACTGTTCATCCCAAAGGAGAAACCCCTGTGTCTGTTCGTCGGGCTGCGTGGTTGCATCTGCTTTATAGAAGGGGGAAAGTGGCACTGAGTTTGCCCAAGCTTTCTCGAATAGATCGCCATCAATTACCGGCTGTACAAACGCGTGAGGGATGTTAACCGTTGGCGGAGGAGTCAGATCGGCTTCGGTGTAAGGATCGTTGGCTTCCACCTCACTATCATCCGTTTCGGATTCAGTGGAAACAGATTGGGAAGGCAGAATGGTGATTCCTTGGCTTGCGGTCATTTGAATCAGAGGTCCGCCATCGTTGATCCAGCCTTGGATGACATCTCCCACATAAGCGGTTTCAAGCTCCACCGGCAGGTCAATGGTAATGGCGCGTTGATCTGTGCTTTCGACCTGTATCTCGAGATCCGCTGGATAGCTTTCTGGCAAGCGCAACGAAATTGTGCCATCGTGCGTCTTGAGGGTCATTTTTGCCGCAATCTCGTCCATAACCACAAGATTTATTGAACCGACTTGCGTCTCAAATGTGTTGGCACCGCCGGTCAAGAGAATCTTTCCGTAGATTTGTCCTTCTTGAAGGCTAACCTGATATGCTCCCATCACTTCATCGAGATGAACATTGCCGACCATCGTTGTCAAAACCATGTCGCCGCGGATACGGTGTACGCTAATATTTCCAGATGTTGTCTTGATTCTGAGGGTTAGATCGGGAGGGGCTTCGATAGAGCAGTTTAGACGAGTCAACTTAGCGTCTGAATCCGGAGATTTTGGGAGGCGCGGGGTCAGCAGTAAGATATCATCCTTTGTGGAAATTTCTAGTTCCACCGTGTCGAGGTAGGTTTGGACGATTTCTTCGTTGCTACCTGTCCCATGCTTTTCAAGTTTGACAATGATGGCTTCCTTTGCTGCCGCCTGCACTTTCACGCTCCCCGCGACGGGTAACGCCAGTTCAAGCCCATAAACATCGTCATAGCTAGTCTGTTGTTCAGAGGTAGAACGGTACTGGAGGGGATTCCCCTCAGAGGTAGTTTGTGTAACTGCTTCTTCAGTTCCGGTTTTGTTGTCCCCATGCCTTGATAGGGAGACTTCAGCCTGTGGGACATTGGTAGGTACGGTTCCGTTTTGAGAGTCCGCAAAGCTAACCCCAATGGATTGTGACAAACCCTGTGCGTTCCCCGTCCTCGCATGAATAAGGTTATAGAACAGGCAGATATAAAAGATGAGAACAAGATTTGTGATGGTACGCATTCCCGGAGCCACCTTAAGTTGAAAAATGATATTTCCAATGCCTTACAGCATTGGACTGGGAGGTTTGTCAAGACGTTGAAACTGGGAGCGATTTCAAATGGCTTTGAATCTCGACCTTATCGGGGTTGGCTTAGCTCGAATGTTTTTGTACGAGAGATTCTCATTTTCGTCAATGAGGATTCAGCACACCGAATTCCAACAGATATTTCCGAGAATCTGAAAGATCTCCAGAAAAGTGTCCGGCACTCAAAAGTTTAGCAAATATTCGGTTGCGCGTCAAACAGATCTTTTTCCTAAGATTTTTTGTTTGTGTTTTTGGGTAGGTTGTAGTAACCTTTTTCCGACTGATAGGAATCACCCAATTGATATGAAAGGAGCCAAATCCAATGCCTCAAACCGCAGAAATCCGCGACATCAGTTCGCAACGCGAGTTGTTCGTTGATTGCTATCTCATTGACAGGCTTGATAGGACAAGCCTCAAGCTGCATCATCCACAGCCGGCGGGGATTGCTATCCGATACGATCAACCATGGGAAGACCGTCTGGCTTTTTACACAACGGTTCTCAAGGACAATGATATATACCGCATGTACTATCGGGGCAGCCTCATGGGACAGAGACCGCACCCAACTTGTTATGCGGAAAGCGGGGATGGTATCCACTGGACAAAACCGGACCTCGGTCTCGTTAAGATTAACGGGTCAACAAAGAATAATGCCATTCTACCGCATAACGGTCAGTTCTGTGCATTTGTCGACACACGGCCAGGCGTCCCCGAAGCCGAGCGATATAAAGCGAACGCACGCGATCAGCAGCAGCCCAGCAGTCTGGTGGGTTATACGTCTACCGACGGCATCCACTGGACTAAGTTACGCGATGAACCCATTGTCCCAATAGCTTTGGAAAACAACTTTGATTCTCAGAATGTGATGTTCTGGTCGGAAGTTGAGGGCTGTTACGTCCTCTACGCCCGTCACATGGTTAGCGGTGCCCGTATTCGATCGACGGCACGGGCAACGTCAACAGATTTTCTCAACTGGACAGAGCAAACCCCGATGACCTTCAGCGATACCGGCAGCACAACCCCCTCGCAGCATTTGTACACCAACCAGATGCATCCCTACTTTCGCGCTCCGCACATCTACATCTCACTCCCCGGCCGCATCCACTTCAACAGACCCGCGTTGACGGAAACACAGTCAGCGGCGGTCTGCCCGAATCCAGTCAGCGGCGGTGGGATAGACATCTCGGATGGGGTCCTGCTGACTACACGGGCGGGCACAACCCACTACAACTTCACGTTCAAGGAGAGTTTCATCCGTCCGGGAATCGGTTACAACAACTGGACCTCGCGGACAAACTATCCCGCGCTTGGAGTCGTGCAAACCGGGGCGAGTGAGATGTCCCTGTATGTCCAACGGGATTACGACCAGCAAACGGCACACCTGGAGCGTATGACGCTCCGAATTGACGGTTTCGCTTCGGTCTGTGCGCCCTACATAGGTGGTGAAATGGTGACCAAACCATTTACGTTTTCGGGTGAGGAATTGGAGATTAATTATTCCACCAGTGCCGCCGGAGGTCTTCGCATCGAAATTCAGGAGGCGAGTGGGGTGCCCGTTACGGGTTATACCCTTGACGAATGTCCAGAGATTATCGGCGATGAATTGGAGCGGATCGTTCGTTGGGAGGGTGGCAGCAATGTCAGCAAGCTGGCTGGAACCCCGATTCGTCTGCGTTTTGCGATGAAGGATGCAGACCTGTTTTCGTTGCGCTTCCATTAGTGGGACGCTTCGTCAGAAGGTACCCCGTTTTTCAAAAATATCACCAGTGGCAGCGCAAATAGCATCACCGTACCGTTTACGTAGAAGATGGCTTTCAGGCCATAGGTGTCTCCAACGAAGCCGGCAAGGTATGGCGCGGTTGCAGAAGCGATGAAACTCAGGGTATAGTGCAACGCATAACCTCGGCTACGAAACTCCGAATTGAGCGTCGGGGCTGTTCCAACATAGATGACAGAGGAGGTTCCATTTAACATAAACCCAAACAATGGTAGGAACAGCACAATAACCCATCCCGACGGCACTGAAGGCAGGGCGAGGCAGCCAAGTATCATCAATAACTCTGTGATCAAAATAATCTTTTTGATGCCCAATTTCTGAATCGGCATTCCGCACAACAGTTTCCCCAAAGCCCCTCCGAAAAACGTCAGGGACATCAACCCACCTACAGCACCCGCCTCAACACGGATTTTGATCAAAAATGCCAGAAACGTCGTAACAGCGGCTCGAATACCGTTATCCAAAAGTCCAAGGATAGAGTAGAGTGTAAACTGGGTCGGTTGTACTATGCCCCAACCCTGAAACGTCCTCCACTTTGCACGACCATCTGTCTGTTCTTCCATCTTCTGTGTGGTTTGGTTCCTTTTTCTACCCATGTCCGCTTTAAAAAAGAAGATATACAAGACAGAAGCTGCGAGCCCAATCGTTCCCAACACCGCGCAGCTCGCTCCCCAGCCAATCCTGATGACCAGGATTCCCGCTAAGGCTGGGAAGAGCACCTTTCCAACATCGCCAAAAAAGTTCAAGGTGCTGATTGCAGGCCCCACCTTTTCGGGTGGATAAACATTTGAGACGAGGGCGGTCCCCACCGGATGATATACCCCACCACCTACCCCGGACGCAAAGATCAGTATCAATGCTAAAGGATAGCTGAACGCCAGAATCAACCCCATATAACTCAGGCTAAACCACGTTGTGCCTATGCCTAGGATCAATATATCTCCGAGTCGTTCTGCCAGAATCCCGGCGGGTATCTGGGTCGCGCTTATCGCTCCATGACTAGCAGTTTTAAGGAGACCGGATTGGGTGTAGGTGAGATTCAGATCTACTGCGATGAACGGAAGCAGAATGGATAGACTGGAGATGTAACCGTCGTTGATGATGTGAAGCAGACTGCACCACCATAGATATTTCTTCGGTTTTGTTGGGCTTGGTTTCGGAATGTCTACAGAGTTGGGGGTTGAAACGACTGTATTCTTTTTAACTTGAGGGGTGCGTCGCAAAACATTGGGAATTCTCATGGAGTTTGTAATAGTGTCCGGTTGCTATTAGGAGCGTCCACTACGTAGCGGATTATCTGAAGCAAAATGGGTCTTTTTGATCTGCTCTACCGGCAGCCATGAGCGATATGGAGAGCCACTTTCGCCTGCACTACCAAAGTCGCAGAGCCACAACTTGCGCCCATCTGGAGCAGTATACTCTATGAGCACAACAGTTGGCAGGTTATCTTTGTTGTCTATCAACCGCTCTTTCATCGCCGTGGCGTTGAGCGTGGGAATCTTATCGCGGCCCATCGTGTTGAGACGTCGATCATAGGTTAACAGGATGGGACCGCGGTAAATGGAAGCCTTCCCTTCGCACTCTTTCTCACCAATCCAGTCGTGGAGCGACATGTCCAGTTCAAGTTCGATTTTATCCCCAACCTTCCATTCCCTATCCATTACAAGGTAGGTTGCCGGCGGCACCGATTTCACACGCTCACCGTTCAGTTTGATCCTCGTTTTGGAAGACCAGTAGGGGATGCGTAATTTCAAGACGAGCTGCGTAGGACGTGAGGGTGAGACATTGATTGCAATCTTCCCTGTACGGGGATACTCCGTTTTCTGCACTAACTCAATCGTTACCTCTGATGATAACTGAGCCTTCATGGTGGATGAGCCATACCTGTTAAGTATCAGTCCGCCTCTGCAGCGCATCAATACCCAGGTGCTGACTATACCCAACCCGCGTGGACCATTGACACTACAACAGTTCAGTTCGGGACTGTCTTCTCGTGCCTGAAACACGATGTCATGGGCACTAGCGCGGCGTACACCGTCCATCGGTGTGTTGTAAGTCACCCAGTGTCCGGTGTGCGAATGCAGGCCAGTAACCGAGTTGGGCGCTGCCGATCTCGATCTCGAAAAATTTCTAACATCCCCGGATTTGCCAATGGTGTTGCCTTCAGCCACTGTTCCGTAACGCCGCTGAGATAATCGGCGAGATACCCCCTGAATGTATATGTAGTTTGAGGGAGACGACTGCATTTCGGGTATTTCATCCTTTTTCTCCTTAGGCAGCACGCACCTAAAACCTCGGAAGATTCGACATCTTCCAAAGAGCGGATCTCTTTCTCACTTTTACTATTGCCAGTGTGCGGGAATAATGATGTCCTCAAAGCCAAATTGATCGGCGATCCACCGTTCCTGAAAAAGCCCGTCTTTATACGAAGAATGCTCGGTCGGTTGGACGTCAATCTCGCCGGCGAACGCTTCGGTCAGTGGCGCGACCGCCTCTGGGTTTCCCCAGAGCAATGTCCGCGCACGCACGTCCGGCGCGAAGAAAAGTGGATCGAAATAGGAGAGTGTTCGTCTGACCTGTGCCTCCTTCTCTGGATACAAACGAAGGTAGTCTTCAACCTCTCCCGGTACTTGATGGCGAGTATTGTAAAAATCTCCCGGCGAAGCGACGACATGGGTCACTTCAGGTCGAAGTGCTGCTGTCAATAGCGGCATACCTTCCTTCTTAATCGCTGCAATGCGGGAGCGGTCCACTTCTGGGCGTGTCAGCAAATAGTCGACAGCCCGCAACCAATCCGCAACAAATCCACGAAAAATAGAGGTTTCAGGCGTATCAATTCCCTCAGTCATCATACCGGGAAATAATCCCGCATACGGTTTGTCGGCATTGCGCTGTCCACGCCCGGCGGTTGAAAAAACAAGGAAGCGTCCCCGTTTTTCGTTGGCATCCCCCTGGGGCAACGGATCCACGACACTGCGATATGCCGGACCAAGCAGCAGAGTCGGGAACGGTCCGTCCCCATGTGGAACACTTAAATAGCCAAACAATTGATAGGGTCCGATGCCGGTGAAACGCACCGCATAGCATTCGCAGAACTCCGTTGATCGAATCGGCAGATGTTCCTCTTCGGCAGCGATAGGGGTGGCTTTCAGTTCACGACAAACCCGCTGCCAATACGCATCAAAATCTTTTGGTCGAGATGTATTAGACATAATTGACTCCTTAGGGCTGGGGTTGATGAGGGATAAATCAGCAGTTGTGTAGGTGATTTTTGAAGAAATCCTTTAGGATTGGCCCGTGATGAACCGCGCCAGCATCGTGACCATGTCCGTCGTAAGGATAAATCTGCTTATCTTCGGAGGCTAGAGTGTTAAAGACAGCGTAGCCTGTTTCTGGCGGACAAACGTTGTCCTGCAAACCGATGTAGACCATGATGGGACAAGTAATCCGAGGTCCAAAATTGATACCATCGAAGTACGCCAGCGTGTCGCGTACCGCCTCTCTCTGCTCAGGATAGAGCCGTAGATAGTCACGGATTTCTTGGTATGGATAGGTGTATGTCAGTTCTATTGAATCCATATATCCGCAAAGATACGGTGCGCCTGCTGCTGCGGCACGGATTTCGGGACGCAACGCTGCCGTGGAAATCGTTAATCCACCGCCTTGACTGCTGCCGGTAACGCCAATCCGCTCACTATCAACCTCATCACGCGAAAGCAAGAAATCAATCGTCCGGGCTGCATCAATATAAAAGCCACGATAGGTATAGGTGTTGCGGTCAACCATGTTATGCGTCAGCAAGCCCGGATAACCGGGGTCAAACTGTTGGTTACTGCGAATCTTCCCACGCGGGGCGGCAGAGAAAGCAGCGTAACCATCCTGTGCCCACGACCGCGGGATGGGTGGGTCCTGAAGGTAGCCCGGCATCTGCACGATGGTGGGCAGCTTCCCGGACCGTTCACGCGGCAGGGCATACCAGCCAGCGATGCGTACACCGTCAAGACTATCGTAGTGCACGTCATAAACTTCGACCTCTGGCGTACAGCGTAATGGCACCAACTCCACCGTTGCGTTCAGTGGAATCTCCGCTGACTGTGCTAGTAGGTCGTCCCAAAACGCATCGAAGTCAGCGGGCCGCGTGACTACTGTACGATATTGATCGAGAGGTATTCTCTCAGTTTGGTTCATTCTGTTCTCCTTGTATTAGGATGTCGTCGGTCATTTTGCCAAAATAGAAATGTGAATTTTGGTCCACGACGTTGACACTGTTCATATTCTGTCCACTATTCTGTTTCACGGTGCAACGATTCAATCTGAAAATACTAAAATGGGCTTCCGTTTCATCCGCCCCCAAAGCGTTATCTACTTCTCTGCATCTGATACCGCCAGCTTTAAACCGAACCAAGCAGGATTATCTCTGCTCTGGTTTAGATTAGCAACATTAGCGGCAGCAAGAACTATTCCCAAAATTACATTTCTACCCGAAACGGCTCCATTGCACCATCGGATGTTCCTGTTCTGCCGCACATACAATGCCTCCTGCACCGAAAACCCCCTGCCAAGCATCAAACTTCCAATGATTATGATTAATTCGGCGGTAATTCTCATTAGTTTGACCCATATCCGCCAGGGAAATAGGCCAGATTCCATCCTCTATGAAAGGTGGATGAGGCAATTGATCTGCGAATCCAATCCTTGAGTTGCTGTTTAATACTCGCCGTTTGCATTCCAGCCGGGGTACTGTTCCTCCAAGGCCTCCAAGGTTTGTGGTGTGTAGTATGGATGCCCTGCCGGTGGAAAGCGGAAAACTTCACGCTCTTTCGCCGTCAGCGTTCCGATGAACTGACTAAACACCGCGTGCCTCCCCTTGTCTGTATAGTGTCTAAACCCTTCCCAATAGTTGTCGGCTCTGCCAATCCCAAATCCCCATGTGAAGCGTTGACCGTCCGCACGGAGATAATCGCTCGCAGAGTGCAAGGTGTAATTGGTGAACACACACAGCGTTCCACCTTTGCAGATTAAGGGCTCGTACTTGGTCGTGTCGCGCCCGTGTTCCTTGGCAAGCAGCCGCAGTGGGGCTTGGTCTTCATCAACATCTTCGAGATGCATCCAAAAGACAAGTTGACCAAATTCGCGCAATGTGTCAGAGGGAGGCAGCAAGGAGTTATTTCCGTTATCGATATGTAAACCAGCAGCGTCACTGCCTACGCCACCCCCCTTGAAACCGGGATAGCGGGCGATCATGCAACCGGCGCGAAAATGGATATGTTCTGTCTTGAGCCACTTTCTGGCAAACGTCCATGCCTGATGGTCAACGATGCCTCGCAGTAGTGCTATCTCTGGCGGTGGGAAATCGGTGAGAATCGCCCGGTTCTGCGGTGGATCTGCCTTCACTGCATCCCATGTGGGGAGTGCCCTTCGCTGTGCGGCTTGCATTTCACGCAACGTTTCGCCTGTATAATAGCCCGGAACGATAACGTAGCCTTTCACTTCCAGTTCTTCAAGATGTGTATCGGTCAGTTTTGTGGACATAACTTCACCTCGTAATCGTCAGCAGTCTACAGTCTAATATCAGACCTCCATCACCCACGGGGTAGGCTCCGGGAAAATATCGTGTTGTTTTGCCCAATCAATTAAGCCATCGCTTGTCGCTCCCAGCAACTGTTTGGCAACATCGTCAACCTGCGCTAAGACAGTCTCATCAGGTTGGACAAGGCTCATTGCTCTGTGCGCCCCACCCATCCAACGGTAAGCATAGCCAAAAATCACCATCTTTGAGACACGATCGGTCAGGTTCGGGGCAGAAGTATGGAAAAGACGATTTTCAAAAAGGAAAGCATCTCCAGGGTTGAGCCGGAGTTCAACCATTCTGGCGGGATCTACCTCTCCTTTCGGGATAGGTAACGGGGTATCTATCAGATGCGATCCCTGTGCGAAGAGCGTAAAGCCGGAACGCGGTTGCTTAAAATCTGTCAAGCAGTATCCGACTTTGATACTAACACGCGGCAGGTTACTATGACTCAGATCCTCCGCAAGACCGCTGTCACGATGCCAGCCTCGCTGGTTAACGGTTTCTTCGTCCGCCGGCTCTGGGAACTTATAAATAATCGCTGTTGTATGCAGCTGAATATTAGGAGATAACAGTTGGGCAACTAAGGGGACCGTCGGTGACTGGGTCACCAAGGGATGAAAATCTGGTTCTTGGACGATACCGGGACGCCTTTGAACATAAGCATCGTCTGCATCAAACGATTCGATTAACCGGTCGCTGACCTGAGTGAGTTTGTCAATTATCTCCGACGATAACACATCTGGAACGACCAGATAGCCGTTTTCATCAAAAAATTGGCGTTGCGCCGCTGTGAGTTTCACAAAATCCATATCAATGTTCCTTTTGTCCTGTTATAGATCTGCAAAGCAACGAGGGGGTCAATAAATTTTACCTTAGAGAATACGGGGAAGAAAGTAGAACACCAGGGCGCGAAGACACAATAAAAAACTTTGCTCCCTCGCGCCCTGGCGTTAAATTCTGCTACCCGATTGCATATTTTTATTCTAGTTACCCAGATGCCGGGCGAAAAAATCCAACGTCCGCGGCCAGGCAGCTATCGCCGCCGCCTCTCGGTAACGCTCGCCGGAGAAATCCATAAAGGCGTGTCCTGCGTTGGGATACATATAGAACTCGTGTGTCTTGTTATGACGCGTTAATTCAGCGTTAAGTTTCTGCATATCTTCCGGGGATGGGTTGGCATCCTCCTCGCCAAAGTGGAACAGTAGTGGACAATTAATTTCGCTGGTACGCTCAAACGGCGACGCGCCTCCTTCTCCCCAAGCCACCATAGTGTTACCGCCGTAGTAAGCTTCAACGGCTTTGAACTGTGGGAGAGCCGCCGCCATCAGGTATGCCACTCTGCCTCCCATGCAGAAGCCGGTGATGCCCAGTGTCTCGCTATCGACCGCACTGTGGTTCTGCAAGAATGCTACGGTCGCTTGAACGTCTGCAATCATCTCCGCGTCTATGAGCTCCCGTGGGCTTCGTGGGTCATCGGGCCCCAATCGATGGTACAGATCTGGGGCGGCGGCGACATAGCCGGCTTCCGCCAGTCGATCCGCCATTGTGCAGATGAATGTGTCAACGCCGCCAGCGTGCTGAGCGACCACCACGGCGGGAAAAGGGCCCGCGCCATCGGGTATAGAGACGTAAAGTTCCATATCGTGGTTATCGCCTTTGATGGTTTCTGTGAACGATGACATTTTGTGCTCCTACTTTGTTATTTTCGCGTACGGCGCATATCGGTTTGGTGTTTATCTCACCGTTTGAAATTCCTCACATACGAGGTTTGCCAACATATTGATGAATTCGGGATGCTCGCCAACAGTGCTAGCACGGATAAAATTCATACCACACGCCTCGGCGGTTGTCCTAGCTTCCAAATCGAGATCGTAAAGCACTTCGACATGGTCACAGAGGAAACCGATCGGCGATACAATGACCTCTTGAACCCCCGCCTCCCTTTTCTTTGGGATTAGGTCATTAATATCAGGCCCCGTCCACGGCACGGTTGGGTTATCGGGCGCACTCTGATAAGCAATATCAAAATCTGTCCCAAGGGCCTCCGCCACAGCTGAAGCGGTTTGACGAAACTGTTCGGGGTACGGGGAGGTCTTTGCAGCGACTTGGGGAATTGCGTGAGCGGTAAAGATCAGGGCAGCCTTAGCAAAACGCGACTTAACAATGCCGTTGCATGCGGTCCGGATACGCTCAGCGATGGCGTTGATAAAGCCAGGGTGTAGATGCCACGAATCTTCTAAATAACGGATACTTAGCGTTTGGTCCCCTACCGTTTTGACCGCAGCAATAACATCGTTCTGATAACGCTCCCAACTGGCTTTAGACCGATAGGCGGACATGATGATAGCAAGGATGTTGTGATGTCCTTGTTCGGAGATCCTCGCTATCGTTTCATAGAGATATGGCGTCCAATTGCGCATCCCCACATAGATAGGCAAATCAACGTCTCGTTTCCTGAGTGCACTTCCAAGCGCGTCTGCCTGCTTAAATGTCAATTCGTTAAAGGGCGAAAATCCGCCGAGTTTGACATAGTGGCTCACGACCTCTTCCACACGGTCAGTATTCAATGGCGCACTCCCGACGATCCCCTCGACGAAACAGTAAGCTTCCCCAGGACATAGATCGTATTGCCGACAGCAACCGGGGGTTGGTCCCCCGAACCCGACGAGCAGGATGCTATCATACGCGCTTTTCCTCGAGTCCCATTCAGGATTTTTATCCTTCTTCAACAATTTTTACTCCCTAATTCGGTGCTTCTTTTGCAACTTTCACAAAGTGCTTCACATTTTCAAATGGTGTGTCTCGGTGGAGTCCATGACTGAGGTTGAGGATATGTCCGACCTTTCTACCAGCTTGTAAACAGTTATTGACAGCGGCGGTAATATCATCACAGGTTCCATCTCGCAGGATAGCATTATCTACATTCCCCTGAAAGGCAACTCTGCCTTTTGCCTCTCTCTGTGCTATCGACAGATCGACACACTTTCCGACGCTCAAAACGTTAGCACCACTTTCCAACATCAGCGAGAGGTAGGAGCACTCTTTGGCAAATAGAATAGAAGGTGTATTTGGATTTAACGCCGCAAAGATTTGTTCGTGATACGGTTGGACAAAGGTTTGATATCTTGGTAGATCAATCTGATCAGCGATGGATTCAAATAGTTGCACAATCTGTGCACCCGCCGAAATTTGGTAGTTGAGATAATTAATCGTCATCTGCGTCAAACGTTGAAGCAGTTCGTGAAATATCCCTGGTTCTTCGTCCATTATTTGAAAAACAGTGTGCGCCGCGTTTGAAATCCCCCCACCGGCTGCCATCGGGCTAGTTCCTGCGACCATAAAAAAAGCTAGAGTCAACGGCGATCCCGCAAAACCGATTAGCGGTAATTCTCCCCCCAATGCCTGACGTAGCCCGCTGATAATCTTCCCGGTAAACGCCATCTGTGAAGCGGGGTCATCGAGAGGGTGTAGTGCCTCAATCTGGTTTCGAGTCCGAATGGGTGAGTCTAAAATGGGACCGGGCGCAAATCGGAAGTGCACACCCATCGGACAGAGTGGTGTCAGAATGTCCTTGTACACAATGATTGCATCAACCCCGATGCGTTTGGGTAAGAGAGAAATTTCAATCGCCCATTCAATCTCTTGATCGCTGAATGGGCTTGGCATCGTCCGAAATAACCGTTCTAGTGGGAGATTGATTTTTTCTTTTAATGCGCGATATGCCGGGTCTGAACGACCGGCTTGGCGCATCAGCCACACCGGAACTCGTTCTACCGGCAGTCGCCGTGCGGCACGGAGGAGGAGATCATTCTTAAGCATAGCATCCTCTACTCTTTCGGGGCTAATTGGACTTATCCTCGCGTCCCCTCAATTCAAGATATTCCCTGAGTTTTACGAAGCTTTTAATATTTTTCATAATCCGACCGCTTTCACGCTCTTCGAGATAAAGAAAAAAACCCATCAGATATAAGCTAATTAAAAATAATGAAAAGCCAACGAAGCATTGAAAGATAGCGAAGTAGTTCACCGTAAAATCTAATTTAGGGATCCCGTCCTCCCACGAAACTGAAACAAAGCCCTGCCAGCCTGTGACACCCATTGATAAAAAAGCGATTGAAAGTACGAAAACAATGAAAAACTGTATGCCCATAGCTAACCTTTCTGACAGGAATTTCGAGATTAATCATTGAGGCTCATGTTAAGAAATGGTGCAACAGAAACCGATTTAGTTTAGGACTTACGCAGTGAAGGCTCAAAGCCTTGTCGTTCGGCGATTTATCGCCGCTGGATACCGTTAGGAGATTTACCGGATTATGTTGGGGAGGCTTATCGTCCTAACGATCTTTTATCATTTGCAAGTCAGGTCGAAATATTTATTATAGCCTATCCTATTAAGTATTCAACCTATAAAATGATTGATGATTCGGTTTTTGATGTGAGTCCATGGAGTAGTTATATTATCAATACGCATTTAATAGTTTTAGACTTAACAATCTATTGTGTTTGCTATTTTTTTTGTGATATTCTATGAGTGAACTTGCCAATCGTTGTGAATAATTCATTGCAATCCTAAGGCGTCTTACCTATAGGAGACATTTGATGTCTAACCTGTTGTACAACACAGTTTCGCTGTGCATGGCAAAATTTCTGACTCACCATCTACATGGCAAAAGGAGGGGCGCCTTTATGCCACGCCTACAACGCCTTAAGTCTGACTCGCGTAAAAATGGCACCCTCGTCAGACCTCATTTACGGACGAAACCTGACGGAAATCGGTATGATAATCTCAAACCACCCACCCAAAAGCACATTCAAGATTCTTTTGACAGGAACCTGGGAATACGCAGCCCTCGCCACCGACGGCGCAGATAATTCTATCCGGGGCTGCTACACAAAACATTCCTTCTTTTAAGATGAGTCATAATTGATTACTGTATTATAGCATATTCGTCATCCGCGGTAAAGGTTTCTCTCGCCTGAAATTTCTAATATTTTTCGTTGCACAAATAGCCAACCTGTGATAAAGTTTTATCAGGTTAGAGATGAGCCTGTAGTGGTAGCCCCTGAAGCACGTAAACGCCAAGGAGAGTTCAAAGTCGTGAAAATCGTAGGAATTATCCCCGCTCGATATGCGTCAAGTCGGTTTCAGGGCAAGGCGTTGGTAGATATCCTCGGCAAACCAATGGTGCAACACGTCTACGAGCGAGCGGTCTGTGCCCAAACGCTGGAGGCTGTCATCGTTGCAACCGATGACCGGCGAATTCACGATGCGGTTATCAGCTTCGGTGGACAGGTGGTCATGACATCGCCGGATTGTCCCACAGGCACCGAAAGGGTTGCGATTGTTGCGGAAACACTCGATTGCGATGTCGTGGCAAACATTCAGGGCGATGAACCGTTGCTGGAGCCGGTGGTCATTGATCAGATGATTCAACCGTTTCTTGATGACCCCAGTGTGGAAGTCAGTACGTTGAAACAACAGGTCGAAAATGAAGCGGATTATCGAGATCCCAACGTCGTTAAAGTTGTGACTGACCTCCAAGGCTTCGCCTTGTATTTTTCGAGAGCTTCAATCCCCGGCAATCTCTCGAATCATTGGCGACAAACCCACCCGAACTATCGGCATGTAGGGCTGTACGCTTATCGCCGAGAGCGACTCCTTGAGTTTACCCAATGGGAGAGAACGCCTTACGAGAGTGCCGAAGGACTTGAGCAGTTGCGCTTCCTTGAGCACGGCATCCACATCTGTGTCGTTGAAACAGAGCATTCCTTGATTGGGGTTGATGTGCCCGCCGATTTGGAGCGAGTGCTTGAAATCTTAAAATCACGGAGATAACGCAAGTTAGTTGAGGAGTGCTCATAAATCTAATTCGTGAAATCGTGCCACCGGAGGGGGCCATTTCTCAGAAGTTGGCAGCCTTAGAACATCTGTGTATCGCAGATTCACACCGATTCTTGGATGTCCCGGAGGGTGCCCAATCCGTGTTTTCGGTATCATCTGTTTAATTCGCTATTCAGACAATAAGAAGCCCCCTTCCTCAGACCTATCTGGTCGTTTAGATGTGAACGTGAGTTATCTAATCCTGTGAATCCTTTTATCCTGAAAATCCTGATTCAGATGGCTTTGAATCCTGAAGATGTCAACAACATTACGCTAGGGTAGATACCAATACTATCCTGGCTCAATTCACCCAGGACATTGCGCGAGAGTCCGTGCCCTCCGCTTCATCAGTTGAATCCGTGATTCAGACAATACCGAACTACGAGGGTTTGAACGTTTCAACTGCGTAAGCCCTAATGATTTCTCACTTTGCGTTTTACACAATGCGGAATATGCTAGACGCGGTCCACATACTTGAGGGGTGCTCATAATAATTGTCTGAATCGCGGCTGCAGCAGATTGCACGGATACAGATAGGAATCTCAGGCGGTAGATGGGGCAAGATGTCTCAACCTACGGGGTTGGGAATATTTTGTTTTTCCCCATATATGGTTGGGAGTTTAATGGCAGTTGGGTGTCAGCCAAGCCATATGCGGTAACGATTGTGGAGTCTACGGCACGACGGAGTGTACCGACTACTTTTATGAGCACCCTTCACATACTTAACAGATAGAAGGAGTTGCTATCGAGATGACAAAGTACATCTTCGTAACTGGCGGTGTAATCTCTGGTATCGGAAAGGGAATAACAACAGCATCGCTCGGTCGCTTGCTCATCAATCGTGGGTTCAAGGTTATGGTGGTGAAAATTGACCCATACCTCAACTCGGATGCTGGCACGATGAACCCATTTCAACACGGTGAGGTGTTTGTGACGCGGGACGGCGCGGAAACCGATCTCGATCTCGGCAATTATGAGCGATTTACAGGAATTGACCTCAATCAATATTCAAACTTCACAACAGGTTCGGTATACAGTGCGGTCATTGCCAAAGAGCGGCGCGGAGATTATTTGGGTGGGACTGTGCAACTCATTCCGCACGTCACCGATGAGATCAAAGAGCGTATCTACCAACTGGGTCGCGATAGCGATGCCGAAATAGTGATTACGGAGATTGGCGGGACCATTGGAGATTTTGAGACACCCCCATTTGTAGAGGCAATTCGACAAATGGCAGTGGAGGCTGGCCGCGAAAATACCTTGTTTATTCATGTTTCGCTAATCTATACCCTTCCCAACGGAGAAAGCAAGAGCAAACCGACCCAACATAGCATCCGTACGCTACAGGAGTATGGCATCCAGCCCGATCTCTTGATTTGCCGCACAAGTCAACCGATGGAAGAGGGGATACGGCAGAAGATCTCGCTTCTCTGTGGGCTTCAGGAGGAGTACATCGTTGAAGGCCTTGACACCGATTTGGTTGATGAGATTCCACTCAACTTTGAGCGGCAAGGCATGGCACATCTAGTGATCAAGCGCCTTGGGTTGGAAGAGCGTCCGTCGAATGATGTTGAGTGGGCAAAGATGGTTGATAAACTGAAACACCCCAAATATCGGACCCAGATAGCGATTGTCGGTAAATATGTTCAGGGTTCTGATACCTACCTCAGTGTGAAGGAAGCACTCAAGCACGGTGGAATTGCCAACGACGCATCCATAGACATCAAATGGATCGAATCTGAAATGCTGGGGAACAACCAAAACTTGGCTGGGCAGTTTGAGGGGGTTGACGGGATTCTCGTTCCCGGGGGCTTTGGCTACCGCGGCATTGAAGGGATGATTATCGCCTCACGCTACGCGCGAGAACAGAAGATTCCCTACTTTGGGCTATGTCTCGGTATGCAGTGCATGGTAATTGACGTTGCACGGCACCTCGCAAAACTGAAAAGCGCAAACAGTTCCGAGTTTGACGAAGACACGCCCCATCCAGTAATTGATTTGATGTTAGATCAACGAAAAAATACCAACCTCGGCGGCACAATGCGACTTGGACTCTATCCGTGTGTTCTCAAGGAAAACACAAAAAGCTATCAAGCTTATCAACAACCGATCATCTTAGAACGACACCGCCATCGATATGAGTTGAACAACTGTTATCGGGAAGCCCTTGAATCTGAAGGATTGTGTTTTAGCGGGGTATCACCCGACGAGAATCTGGTTGAAATCACCGAGGTTGTTGACCATCCGTGGATGGTCGGCTCGCAATTCCATCCCGAATTTCAATCCAAACCGCTTGAGCCCCATCCACTGTTCCGTGACTTTATCCGCGCTGCCTTACACTATCAACGGCAGCAAGGAGATCCCGCTGACTAACTCAATATAATCGAGAAGAATAACGAATAATAGGTAACGCGAGTAAGGGCTCAACTGCGTAAGTCCTAAAGTTTTACAGGAAGTGCTCCAACAATGTTCTCTTCCGTGAGTGGGATATGTTTGTCAATATGCTTGCGGAAAAGCTGCCTCAAAACGCGCAGGTTGCTGTCTTTCCGTGTGCAAGCATCCAGGTTGTAGCGGAGGAGTCGTTGGGACAGAGGCCTCACCCCACGAAACCCTCCCAAGACTTATCGAGCCAGATATTGGAGGGATTACTGTGAACAGGGAATCAATCAAAGCGACAGAAAACCACGTTGGAACGGAGAAACCGCTGTGCATGATTGTCGTGGGCAGCGGCAGAGGAAAGTCACACGCACGCAGCTTTCTGGCGCGACCTGACAGGTTTGAATTGGTCGGCTTGGTCGATATTGATGCACAACGCCTCAAAGCCGCCATTCACGATCTCGAATTGCCAGACCATCTCGCCTACACTTCATACCCGGAGGCGTTGGAACAATCCCACTGTGATGGTGTTGTTATCGCCACTTGGGCGCGTACGCATGATGAATTAGTTGAGGAAGCAATTGAAGCCGGCAAGCACGTTATGGTGGAAAAGCCCTTTACGCTGCAACTTGCACCCGCTAAACGATTGACCGAGAGGGCGGAGGCTCGTGGGCTAAAAATCGTTGTAACGCAACAGTGGCGATACCTGCCCGGACAGCGCACGGTGCGACGTTTGATGACCGAGGGGGCTTATGGCGAACCACAGACCGGACACATGTTTACCTACAAAGCCCGTGGTGGGGAGTATCCCGACTCCGAGCACTCGCAACTTTGGCAGATGACCGTCCACGAAATTGATTCGCTGATTGCGATGGTGAACCGGCGCGTGGTGGAGGTATTTGGTCATTCTTACCGACCACCGGCAACGACATGGAATCGCGAATCCACTGCTGTCGCTGAAATTACCTTCGATAATGGTGCCCGTTTCGTAATTGTATCCACTTCCGATGCCCGTGTGAACACCGGTGAATTCCGCGCTGAGTGTGAACACGGTGCAGTTGTCTTGCACAGTCCACGAGGCTTCGGCGGTCAGGAAACTTTGCTCATCGGGACAAATCAGGGGACTGGACTAAGTGAGACAGAAATTGATCCGGGTTTCGCTGACTCACGTCAACTTGACCAACACGTTGCTGCCACGTTTGCCAACTGGGTGAACGGCGGCCCTGAACCGGAAACTAGTGGTCGCAACAACCTGCCGGTCCTCGCTACCTTGAACGCCATCATCGAGTCTGGGGAATCTGGGCGGGCGGTGCGCGTGGAGGTTTAGGGGCTTTCCACAGCCAAGTTGTACAAGGAGAAATTTATTATGAAGGCAACAGGTTCACACCTTATCGTCCAAGCGTTGCAGGCGGAAGGGGTAGAGCAAATCTTTACCCTAGCGGGTGATCACACCCTACATCTGATGGACGTTATGGCGGAGGAGGGCTTTCAGTTTTTTGATACCCGTCACGAGCAGGCTGCGGTAGACATGGCAAATGCGTGGGGTCGAATCACCGGCTCCCCCGGAATATCGATGTTTACCTCGCCGGGGCATGTGAACGCTATCCCCGGACTGGCGTTGGCGTATCACATGGAATCGCCGGTCATTAACATCACAGGTTGTGCAGCGCAGAACCAACTGGGACAGGGTATCGCACAGCAAGAGATTGATCAGGTTGGAATGGCGAAACCCATCACAAAAGGGGCGTGGTTCATCTCCGACCCGTACCGAATCCCAGAGTTTTTCGCCCGCGCTTTCCGCACCGCCTTAGCAGGTAGGCGGGGTCCTATTCACTTGACCATACCCGTAGATGTCCAAAATGCTGAAGTGGATACGAGTCGGGTACATTTTGACTCACCCGAAGTGTACCGCCGCTCCGGTCGAGTCATGGGGGACCCGACCCTTGTACGGGAAGCGATAGAATTGCTCCAGAGCGCACAACGTCCTATGGTGTTAGCGAGCAATGCAACGGACTCCGTAAATCAGGAAGATTTGCAGCGGTTCTTGGAAATAACGCAGCTTCCGCTGTTCACCGAGGAGGTAGCCCGCGGACTTGTTCCCGATACCCACCCCTACTGCTTCGGATTCGCGGACGGAAGGGTCAATATTGTCTCACGTCGCCTGGAAGAAGCGGATGTTGTGCTACTTCTCGGTAAGAAATTGGACTTCACCGTCTCCTTCGGCGGTCCACCGACCCTTGCCGCTGACGTACACATCATCCAAGTGGATCCGTCAGCGGAGCAGATTGGTCTCCCACGCAGCGTTGATGTTGGCATTTTAGGAGATGTCGGCGCGGTGGTAAAGCAGTTGGCGCAGGAAGCCGAGGGGTATCGGTGGAACGAACAGCCAATCGTTGAAGAACTCAGATCCACCCGCGATGCCCAAGAGCAAGATTTGGACAACCGGGCAGCGAGCACCACCCCGTTACACGCAATGTCCGTTCACAAGCATCTACGCTCCCTTCTAGACGAGAATGACTGTTTAATCTTCGAGGGCAGTGACTTCTCCTTCTATGGGACCCCCTACTATCCCAGCCTTCGTCCTAGACGCTGGTTTACCAATAGCACGCTCGGAATGATTGGATGGGGCGTATCCTATGGCGTCGGTGCTCAAGCCGCGCTCCCTCAATCCAAAGTAGTGGTACTCACCGGAGATGGTGCCTTCGGGTTCAGCGGCATGGAGTTGGACACCGCCGTGCGGCACAACTTGCCCGTGGTCATTGTGATTGGAAACGATAGCGTCTGGGGAATTGACTACCACCAGCAGGTGCAACTCTTCGGAAAAAGTGTGGCGACCGAGCTGCTGCCCTCGCGTTACGACAAGGTGGCGGAGGCACTCGGTGCCCACGGCGAGTATGTCGAGGAGGTGCATCAACTACCCGGTGCCCTGGAACGGGCCCTCGCTTCGGACAAACCCGCATTAGTCAACGTGCGGATTCAGGCATCTCCCAGCCCTTTGACGGAATACATCATCGAACGGAAAAGTGCCTTTACCGGAAGTTAGACTCATGCGTGTGGGATCTGATAGTGCATACAAAGTTTCCCTCACCTTGGCTATTTTATGAACACCTCTGGTCACTTACTGAACACCAACGCGGACAATGGGACTATTAATTCGGAAAAATGGGTTTCTATGGAAGTCATAGGTGTATCAGCCATTTGATGTGCTCCTTATCGGTTTGAAGGGTTTATACATTACCTCAATTCCTGCTATCGCCAAGAAAAATATTTACATGCGGGTGCCCTCAATAGATACGGCATATCGAGTATTGGCATGGTACTTGCATCATTGTGTTGTGTTTCAACGCTCGATTGTGGACAATCCAATTCGAGACTAATTCGCACAGGCGAATTGACTTCGCTCCTTTGAGTTTTCACACAAGGTCTACCAGATTCTTCCCAATGCCCAGGAGCAATTCGTTGACGATGACACGATAGACCAGGTAGCACCCCCGGGTGCAGACACACTGGACAACGGCGAAAATGATATTAACTGGTGGTGGAACATGGTAGATGTCTCCGGCCGAGTCGGGCTGCATAGGATCAGAGCATACACCCAATTGCGAGTGAGAACAGTCGAGGGTGGGCTAACAACACACTTGTTTAGCACCCCCAAAGCCAGTGAGGTATATGATTTTTTCCTCTAGAGGTCCCTTGGTATCAAGCGACTTTCAACTGTAGGGGATAATAATCGTTATCCCCTACCTTTTCAACTCATAAGGAGGTATATCATGCAACGCGCTGTTTTTCTGTTGGTACTGTTTCTGCTTTCTATCGTAGTAGGGCAAGTAACTGCCCTAAATGGTAAAATTGTCTTTGAGACCACCCGTGATGGAAACGCGGAAATTTATGTGATGGATGCCAATGGTGGTAACCTACGTAACCTCACCCAACACCCGGCTCGTGATTTTCGTGCCGACTGGTCTCCTGACGGGAAGCAAATCGCTTTTATAAGCAACCGTTCTAAAAATCCAGAGATTCTTGTTGGAGACGATGATATTTATGTGATGGATGCCGATGGGAGCAACGTGCGTAACCTCACTCAACACCCCGGTCTCGATGGCTCTCCCGATTGGTCTCCCGACGGGAAGCAGATTCTCTTTCTCAGTAATCGCGATGGTGGTATCAATACTTACGTTATGGACGCCGATGGTCAGAATGTCCGTAGGTTGACCGATTATAGACGCGATAGAGAGTTTAGTTTACCGCTAACCCGGTGTGGTCTCCGGATGGTAGATGGATTGCCTTTGAACGGGTTCAGTTTGGCGGCAGTGGGATTTATTTAATGAGCCCCAATGGGAAAAATATACACCCCGTCAGCCCACGGGAGGAGAGGTTTGGTAAAGGGAATGCCGAATGGTCCCCGGATGGAACACAGATTGCGTATTTCACTTGGAAAGATAATAAAGTCTGGGCTGGGACGCTGATGCTTGCCACGAGAGTGAGGGCCAAGCGTTGGAAGCACAAGCGGGTAGCACTGCCGTTGCCGGAGGGATTTTTGTTGGACACGCTTTGTTGGTCTCCGGATGGAAAGCACCTTCTCTTTGGAGGGGGCCCTCAAGTAAATCGAAGGAACTTTTACGATATTTATCGATACACCTTTGAGACAAAGGAAATTGTCCAGTTGGTTGATCATCCGGCGCGGATTGATTTTTCACCGGATTGGTCGGTTCATGCTTTATCTGTCTCGTTGGAGGGGAATGTCGCCACATATTGGGGACAGATTAAGGCAGCCGGGAGATAGTCGGTTGTGATTGGCTTTCCATTATTGGTCTCAGGTGGTAGATGGGGCAAGCTGCCGCACCGACAGGGTTGGGGATATTTTGTTTGTCCCCACTCGGGGTGCGAGTTTAGTGGCAGTTGGGTGTTAACCAAGCCATATCCCGTAACGATTGTGGGGTCTACGGCACGACGGAGCGTGCCTACCACTTTATGAGCACCCTTCAATCAATTGACTTTTTAGCAAGAGGGTTACTTAAATACACCTACGCCGTGGCATAAAACTCCTGCCAATCCACACCAGCGCGTCCGTTCAGATCCCACTCAACCTGTCCATCGATCAAAGTCAACTCACACTCTAGCTTCTGATTCCCTACGAAGAGTGCCCTGCTGACATCTAGAAATCCAAATTCGCCCTCATTTAGTTTGAGCACGGCGACATCCGCTGTCGCACCGACACTCAAGTGGCCATATTCGGGGCGATTGATCATTAAGGCCGGATTAATCGTTGACATTTTGATGACATCGAACAGAGGAACGCCTTGATTCAGAATCTTTGATATCGTTGTTACCATGTCCTTCATCCCGGCATTCATGCAACCGGTGTGGAGGTCTGTCGAAATGGAATCTGGTATCCACCCCTGTTCGATGGCAGGTATTGCATGTTTCCATACGAAACTTCCAGCGCCGTGTCCCACGTCAAACTTGACTCCGCGCTCGCGAGCTTCTGCAAAGTATGGCTGCAACTTCCCCTTCTCATCGAACATGGGTATCGCGGCTTGGTACATGTGAGTGCTGATGTCGCCGGGGCGTATATGCTCAAGTATCATCTCTGGATAAGGACGCTCCGGACGAAATGCGCCAAAATCAATCATGGCCGGCAAGCTCACCAATCGCCCAGCTTCCACAGCGCGGTCAACCCCGATCCACTCAGGCCCTGCGTAGTGTGCGGTCTTAATTCCCACAACAATATCGGGGTATCGTTCAGCGACTTTCGCCGTTGCTTCGGGCTCCATATCCGCTATATTCTGCTCGATGGCACCGCCACCCATGCCGTGTCCCACGATGTTGAGCAGTGCAAAAACGCGGGTCTTCGCTCGGTCAATGACGCGGTCTTTGAAATCGGGGAAATTTCGCCACCCTGAGCTTCCAACATCAAGAACCGTCGTCACACCTGTGCGAAAATGGTATCCATCGGGATATAGGGAATTATCGCCGCAGTAGGCGTTTCGCTGACCGGTGCCGGCGTAGGCGTGAACGTGTATATCCAGTAAGCCGGGCGTGACGTAAAGCCCATCGACATGAACAACCTTTTCTCCTTCAACCTCCGGAATGTTCTCTGCCACGCGTGCGATTTTCCCATCCGCAATCCCAACATCCATCGTCTGATCGATGTTGTTTTTGGGGTCAATGACGTGGCCACCTTTAAGTAACAGATCGAAACTGGTTTGCATCGTTTCGGACATTATATTCCTCCATTTCTGAGTGTCGAATTTTAGGGATTCTCTCCTAACATTTCAAGGTTCATGTTAAAAGAAAGGGGATAAGTTGTTACTAGCTTTTAATAAAACGCAAAGATGCAAGGGGGCTAAGATGCCAAAAAAAGAAAACGAGAGAACCGGCTTCCCGCCTCCCCCTCTCCCCGCTTGCGGGGGGTGCAATGTTGCGTTAAATTCAGAGAAAAGCCAATAACTACTCATTACGAAAGAAAGTGCAATACGCGAAGCGCGTGAGGCGTCAAACGTGAAAACAACTAGTTCATTGGTGCAGCTACCCTGCTGTCGGTTGATTTTCCAAAATCGGCATTGAGATATTGAGATATGAATAGGGCTCACGCAGATGAAGCAATCAGAACCTTGGGGGAACCCCGTCATGGGGTAAGTTGCCTAACCTGCCGGCGACCACAGGTTGGAAAACCTGTGTCCACGATTGGATTTCCATTGTCGTATGTCAAAGTCATATTCATGCGTGGTATGAAATAGGGTTAACGATTTTCACAATCGGAGCGCGTAAGTCGTAATAAATATGGATTAATGTGCTTGAGGCAATTGTGGACAAGCACTTCGTTTCTGGCTGGTTGCCCGATGCTTGTTTTGAATTTCCCAATCTTATGAGAAAGGGAGTACTATATATATTCAATGAACTAACGAAAAGCTCCAATGGAGCAACTTGCGTTATTTCGACATAAAAACTATCCCCCATAGGTAGCGATAGCATTTTCTGACGGACTAAAGACCCTCTTTTCTACCAAGTATTGAAGCAAATCCGGGAGATCCTTTTTGGGTACGTCCTTTATGGTTATTGCCCCAATTTTTGTCGGCAACACAAATCGCAAAGTGTTCCCCCGCCGCTTTTTATCATATAACATCGGTTGAAGCAACGGATCTATCGAAACGCCTAACGCCTCGGTCGGCAGGCCAATTCTAGATAATAACTTTGATTGTCTCTCAGCATCTGCGGGAGGGAAAATCTGCGTTTTAACTGCAAGGTGTGAGGCTGCAACCATGCCCACAGAAACCGCTTCGCCGTGTAAGTATCTGTGATAGAGTGATTCTAAGGCATGTCCAATCGTGTGCCCATAATTTAGAATAGCCCGGCGGTCGGTTCTTTCTTCCGGATCCGCCTCCACAACTGCAATTTTATGTTCACAACATCTTCTAACCAGTTTTTCTAAAACATCAGAATCTTTCGCGATTATATTCTCTACGTTAGCCTCTAAATAGTTAAATAGCTCTCCGTCCATAATTACAGCGTACTTGACCACCTCGGCAAGACCCGCCCTTAACTCTCGCAAGTTGAGGGTTTGCAGAAAGCTGACATCCATGAAGATCATTTCTGGATGGTAAAACCCGCCGACGATGTTCTTTAGTCTCGCCAGATTGATGGCGACCTTCCCGCCAAGGCTACTGTCAGCTTGAGCGATGAGTGTGGTGGGAATATGAATCAATGGAAGCCCACGCAAAAACGTACTCGCAGCAAATCCCGCCAAGTCGCCGATGACGCCGCCTCCCATTGCGATAATGACAGATTGCCTATCCAACTGATGCTCCGCGAAGAAATCGTACAACATCCCAAGGCCCCAATAGGATTTTGTTCTTTCCCCTTCTGGAATCGCTTCAACGATTAGGTCTACTCCGAGATTTGCGAGGTTCTCAGAAATTTGGGAGATTTTAGCGGCATGAACTTCTTCAACGGTTTGATTGGTCACCAATAACGCCTGAGAGCAACGCGGCAGATGCTCCTTAAAGAGACCCCCAAATTCGGAAATAATATCAGTTCCAATATAGATGGGATACCTCGTTTTATCATCTATCGTTGTCCAGATAGGTTCGATCCTATTTTTCGTTGAGTCCATAATCTCCGATCACGCACAATTGAAATGGAAGTTGTCGGGAAGGTTTTGCTTGAATTAACTTGAGTCGGTGTCTATTAAAAATTTCATCGGTCTTCCGTTAAAGTTGAAAGGTTCAATCTTTCGCTCCAACGGAGTGGTATGTGAGGGAACCCAAGCAGCTATAACACTCCTGAACGTTCTGCGTAAGTGATGTTCTTCCCGGTTTAGGAGCAACTTGTACTAGAAAATTAATTGTGGATAACATATCGATTTTTGACTATGCACATACGACAGGTTAACGCCCAATCTTTTCAAAGGCTACCCACCCGTGAACCTGAACGCTTCTGATACAGTGTCGAGGGTTTCCCGCACCGAGTCGTCAAGCCTCCAGCCAACCGCACCGATGTTATCGTTCAGGTGCTCGATGGTGTCTCCACCCGTAATCGCGACCGTGATTTCTGGGTGGGATAGCACCCAAGCGAGTGCCAATTGTGCGGGTGTTACCCCCAATTCTTTCGCAAGTTCAATCACAGTTGATATAACCTGACTTGCAGCTCCCTGTATTGCTGCTGGAAATTCCTCCCGCAGCCGTGTTGCCCAGAGGGTTCCCTCCGGTGCAGGGCGGTCTGGTGAATAGACGCCGCTTAAAAGGCCCACCGCCAACGGACTGTATACCATGACCCCCAATCCTTGGTCCCGCACAAGCGCGAACATTTCGCCCTCAAGCTGCCGGGTCAGCAGATTGTATTGATTCTGGACGCACATATACGGCGTCGCATTGTACCGATCCGCGACCCACAAGCCCTTGCAGACCTGCCATGCTGCATAGTTACAACATCCAACATAGCGGACTTTGCCTGAACGAACTATGTCATCCAATGCGCGAATCGTCTCCTCAAGGGGAGTGGATTCATCAAATGTATGGACGAGGTAAACATCAATATGATCTGTGTCCAAACGAGTTAGCGATTTTTCAACTTCGCGCATGATATGGAATCTAGACAACCCTTGGTCGTTTGGTCCATCGCCGATTGGGCTAGCAACCTTTGAGGTAATTACAACATCGTCACGTTTACCCTTCAGGGCTTTCCCCAGAATAATTTCTGAACGACCGATGTTGGCACGGTCGTCCATTGTCCCGTATACGTTGGCACAGTCAATCAGGTTGATTCCCTGATCAATTGTGTGTTCGATGACTCGCTGCGCCTCAGCTTCATCCCCCTGTCCTCTGAACCCTAAACCGAGTGCCAATCGACTCACTTGAACGCCCGCTTTTCCGAAGTTCACATATTCCATAACTCTTGTTGCCTTTCTAAATGGTCGGTTGAGAAAGATGTCAACTCAAGGACGCAAAGATTTTGAGTCTTTGCACCCCGGTGCCCTTGCGTTAAAAATGCCGAGTTACAGCGCGCCTCGCAATACCTCCAGCTTTTGCTGGACAGCTTCAAAAAGTATTGGAGCTGCGTTACCGCAAGACAGCACGCGGAACCCGCGTTTTATCGCTTGTACCCCATCTTCCAAGCTGCGGGTCGGATAACCGACAGCGATGCCTTTTCGCGCCGCAGCGGCGAGCACCTTCTCGGAGGCTGCGGCGACCTTCGCGTGCAACGGCTGCCCCGGCACACCCAACGAAGCCGCCAAATCGCTTGTTCCTACATTCAGGACATCAATGCCTTCGACCTCCACAATTTTATTAATATTGTCGATTGCTTCGGCATCTTCGATCATCAACGAGACGGAGACCTCATTGTTGATATTGGCATAATAGTCTGCCGACGACACCGCTCCAAACTTGATGCCTCGACTGGGACCCACACCGCGTTTGCCCTGCGGCGGGTAGTATGCACCGTCCACGACCTGCTGCGCCTCTTCAGCGTTGCGGATGTGCGGGACAAGCACTCCCATCGCGCCCAGATCGAGCGCACGCATAATTCTCGCTTCATCGTTCTGGTGGACGCGAACGATGGGTGTGGTATCCGCCGCATAGGCAGCAAGAACCATCCGCTCTATTTCCGTCCAACCCATAGAGCCGTGCTCTGCGTCAATCAGGACATAATCAACCCCGGCATATCCCATCACCTCAACAAGACCCGGTTCAGGTAGGCGTACACCACCACTTAGTACCAATCCGCCTTCTGCTAATTTTTGCTTCAACTTATTCGTTCTGATACTCATGATTAGATCTCCTTATGCGTGAATAAACCCATGAACTCTTGAACCCATGTTCCATCCGAGACGAGGCTAAACGACCGTTTAGGCGGAAGAAAATCAAATGCAAGGGCGCAAAAAAATCCTTGCGCCCTTGCATTTGCGTTACATTCCTCATGTAGATTGTGGGAGACGTTCCTCCCGCAGCCGCTGGACTTCTGCCTCTGTCTCCGCGCTACGTACCGACGTTGGCCCCCAATGGTCGATGGTGCTCTGACTCGGTTCGTCACTCACAGTCACAACGGCATCTGATCTGTCTCGAACTTCGGGCTTCAGCTGTGTGCCGATTCCTGGTCGTTGCGGGGCGTAGAGGAAGCCGTCACGGATGTCAAGGTTCGGATCAACGAAATCGTTATACCAACCCTTGTAGAAACTTGGCACATGCTCCTGTATCATAGCGTTTGGAGAACTCACGCAGATATGGGCACAGGCAAAGATGTTCACGGGTCCCGTGGCATCGTGCGGGGCAAATGGCACCTGATGCGCCGAGGCAAGGATGGCAACCTTGTGCGTTTCAGAAACGCCGCCCGTCCAGATTAAATCCGGCATAACGATACGAGCTGAGCCGTTTTCAATGAACTGTCGAAGTTGCCACCGGCTGAGTAGACGTTCAGAAATGCAAACTGGTGTTTTTGTGGCTTCTTGGAGTCGTAAAAGGGCTTCTGGGTTGAGCAGCGGCATCAGGTCCTCCTGCCACATCATGTCGTACGGTTCCATCGCCTGTGCAATCCGAATCGCTACGGGCAACGTCCATTTGCCGTGACCATCGTTGGCAATCTGCATCTCCATACCAACCATATCCCGAATCTCGCGGATTGGCTTGAGTGCACGGTCGAGGTCTTTCGGCGAGAGAAACTGACCATCGCTCGCAATTGCTAGTGGGATAGTAGGTCCACCTTTAATTGCGGTGATGCCCTCATCAAGCAGCTGTTTTGCTGCATCCCCTGCACCTTCATAAGGCATCGAGGTGGCGTAGACACGGATGCGTTTGCGAACCGCACCGCCGAGGAGTTCGTAGACTGGCAATCCGACCGCTTGACCCTTTATATCCCAGAGAGCGATGTCGAGTGCCGAAATCGCCCGCATCTCTGCGCCGCCGTACCCGGCATGGTCAGACAGGCGGAACATCGCCTCCCAATGCCGCTCAATCTCGAATGGATCACGACCAATCAAGAGGGGCCCGAAAAAGTCATGAATCGCCGCCCGAACAACCGATGGAGCATAGAAGGTTTCCCCCAAGCCGACGATACCAGAATCGGTGTGGACATGGACCCAGATATTATGTGGCTGGGCTTTAACGCGGATGGTTTCGATCTGTGTAATCTTCACGGTTTCTCCTTGATGAGTTTTTGCCTTTAAGAGGGGAGTGGAATTAACGTTTGGCTTCGTGATATTTCCTGGTAAAAGGCACACACTTCAGATCCAAATCTTTCCAATAGTACTGGTATTCCTCTGATTTCCAGCCCTTATAGATTTCTTCCCATGACATGCGATTGAAGTGTGGCAGGAGCGAGCCTTCCGTAATCGGTTGAGATTGACCTTGATAGCGATAATCGACGGAAAGACGGAGCCGATCTTTCGTTTGATTGGGAAGTGCCTTATGAACAGCGAGACTTTGGAAAAGCAAAAAGTCGCCAATTCGATAATCCGCCGAGACCCATGTGAGGTTTAAATGGTCGGTTTCCACACCCAAGCCGCCGGCACCATCAGCCCGCTTCGTCGGTAGAACATTAAACTTATGGGACCCAGCGAGCACTGCTAAGCCCCCGAAATATTGTGGACAATCGCCCAAGGGAATCCAAGCGGTATAGGTCTCCTCCGTGCCTTGAATATGGATATAGTCCTGGTGGGCAGGTGTCGTATACTTGATATTTTCGGGAAACATGATTCGTCCGATATTTCGTGGATGGGGAAGCGTCGGTTCGCCAAATAGTTTGTCGCAAACATCAAGGATTGATGGGTAGTGGGCGAAGGCGTGGAAAGATTCCAAGCTTTGAAAGTCGTTGAGGATGGGCCAGTATTCTTCCTGTCCTTCCATGTACGGACCTCCGTTTCGGATCCCATCCATCAAATCCGTTCCTTCCTTAATCCAACCGTATCTATTGCAGATTTCGAGAAAATCTCGGCGGAGTTGGAGAATCGTGTCGGGGTCAATCAGGTTACGAAAGAAAAGATACCCGTCTCGTTTCGCCCGGACCCTTAGCATATCGGGTTGATCGAGTAGGTCATTCGATTCGACAAAGGGTTTGATCTCAGTTGGCATAGATTGCCTCGTTGATTGGGATGGTTAAAAGGTTGCCTAAAACGCACATATTATTATACAGTCTAGCCAAACCCCTGTCAATCGGTAAGTCGCAAGAATTGGGGGCATTTAGTTCTCCTGTAGGAGGGAGCTCCGAATCCCGACATATCGCTTAGACAGAGAGAAAGCCGAAAGCTAAATAACCCTAACCCTCCGAATTGGAGCGTTGACATTTCCCGCCAAATATGATACATTTAACATATATTAACCGTCGAGACAATAATATTTTTTTAGTAAGAGAGCATTACATGTACGTTGCAGTGACAGGAGCTACAGGATTTGTCGGATCGCATACAGTTAGGTCGCTTGTCGAGGCAGGACACCGTATCCGCGCGTTTGTGCGCCCAGTAAGAGAAACCTCTTGGCTGGAAAAATTGGGGGTCGAGATATGCAGGGGCGATATGACCGATGACGATGCACTATGCACATTCGTTGAGGGGGCGGACGTTGTCATCCATACCGCCTATGATTCCACGACAGAGCACCGACAACTTGAATACCTTCGTTCCAATATCTTTGGATCACTGACATTGCTTGAGTTTTCTCGCCTTGCCAAAGTCCGTCAGTTCATCTGTACGACGAGTACCTACTCCCTCCGTTCCGATGTTTATACACCGGCGGATGTGTGCCAGATTCCGATTACAGAGAATTCACCGCTGATTTCTCCTCAAAATACCTATGTCGTGCACAACACCATCTTAGAATCAGCGTGTCGGACGTACTATGCACAATTCGAGCTGCATACAACCGCTTTCCGTTGTGCATGGATATATGGCGTCCATCCCCATCTGGAGAAGACCGTCTGGCGGGACATCTTTGAGACAGTCCAAGGGGATGTAAAATACGAAAGCACATTCGGATGCGATGTTGTCGCTGTCGATAATGTTGCAACGGCACTGACAGCGGCAGTGGATAACCCCGCGGCATTTGGTCAGGTCTTTAACCTGTGTGATATGTTTGTGTATAACCAAGAACTGGCACAATTGGCACGCGAGGTAACCGGCGGCAAAGCCGAAGTTGTTCAACATAAACTCCCAAAGTCCGCCGCAATAAGTTCTGAGAAAGTAAAAAGGCTGGGGGTGGATGTGCATTGGGGGATGGCTGGCATCCGTGCTTATTTTGAGAAGCTGCATAAGTTGATTTAGCACCTATCCAACATAGTATCGGATTAAAATGGCTACTCCATTAAAAAGTGATACGATTACTGCCATCAACGGCGTCAAAGTTGGTCATGCCACGAACGAAAACGCACGTACGGGCTGCACAGTAATTCTTTGTGAGTCCGGAGCCGTCGCTGGAGTTGATGTTCGAGGAGCTGCACCCGGCACCAGGGAAACCGATGCAATTCGCCCGGGTGGATTGATAGAGGAAATCCACGCGGTTGTACTCACAGGCGGCAGCGGGTTTGGATTGGATGCAGCGGGTGGGGTGATGCAGTTTCTTGAGGAACGTGGCGTTGGATTCCCGGCGGGACCAGTGCGTGTGCCAATTGTGCCGAGTGCTGTTATCTTCGATCTAGGTGTCGGAGACCCGAAGGTGCGTCCGGACAGGGAGATGGGTTATCGTGCTTCCCTGAACGCCACTAGTGCTCGGGTCAAGATGGGGCAGGTAGGTGCCGGTACAGGCGCAACGGTTGGGAAGGTGCCAGGATTTCAGCCATCAAACGGTGGCGTCGGATCGGCGTGTCGCGCTTTGAAATCGGGCCTGATAGTTGGGGCGATTGTCGTCGTTAACGCAGTCGGAAACGTCGTCGATCCAACGACTGGAAAGATTATGACAGGGGCAAAACATCCTGAGACAGGGGAGTTTGTGGATATTGTGGAGAGATTCTCTGAACAGGAAGAAAAGGAGCTATCTCAAACGCCTAGTACAAATACAACCATCGGTGTCGTCGGAACAAACGCTGCCCTCTCCCCAACAGCAGTCACGAAAATCGCACAGATAGCGCACGATGGCTTGGCACGGACGATTCGCCCGGTGCATACCATGTTTGATGGCGACACAATTTTCGCGCTTTCGATCGGAACGCACGACACACCGGTTAATACCGTTGGCATTATCGCAGCAGAAGTTATGGCAGAGGCAGTCTGTCGTGCTGTGGAACGTGAAAATAATTAGTTCATTGGGGGGACGGGATAGGAGGCCTGATCTATGAGGCGCGCAGAAAAAGAAGGGACAAAACGCGAACGAGACTGTAGGGACGAGGTTTTCCCGTCCGCGCCTACTATGAAAACATTGGCTTTCACTCATCTGCTCACGCCTCACGTTTCACGATGTGCTGTTGCACGATTTCCTAACATGAGGCAACCTCATATCCATATTTCTATCCTGCGGCGAGTCGTTCGCGTAGCATACGTGATTTCAGTTGCCTGACAGTTTGGCGGACTGCGCCGCTAAAACCCTGCAATTCCTGCAAAATCTCAATCTGTTCTGCTTGTTGTGCAACCTGTTGACTCAAGTGTATAATTATTGCTTGAGCGTGTTTGTCCGATTCCTCAGACGCTGCTTGCATCTGCCCAATCATAGCATCCGATCGCTTAATTTCCGATTTTATGTGTTCCTCTAGCCGTTCAATTTGGGCGTAGAGGTACTGATTCTCTTCCGTCAATTTTTCAATCAGCGCAGCTTTTTCGCGGACCAGCACTTGCAAGTGAACGAGCTCGGTGTCCTCCAACGAGGACTGATGTGTACAATCGCTTGGACTTGACATTGGTATGATTTGCAGGGCTTCTGTTGATTTCATAAATGTTTCATCGATTTCCATTGTGTACTCCTTTTCCACAGTTTGGGGTGAGCACGTGTAAACCCATTTACCTAGCGAACCCCGAAGCGAGTCGTTCTCACAGAACACATGATTTATGTAAATGAGCAAATCGAATTTTGACCTTTTACATTTTTCTGTATTACTCGACCTCTAGGGTGCATACGATGATAACGTGCCTATCGAAGAATCTGTTTCAATTCCTGACAAACAAGTTGCTTTGAATCTCCCAATCAAGGATCGGGATTCACGATTTCGTAAATTCTTTCGGAACAACGAAATCGGAACCGATCGTAGCATCGGGGAGGAAACAATATGACTTCAAATCTCACTCCAAAAAATCTGGTTCTTTCGCCCGACGACTTCTCAACCGAAACGGTTGATCAAATCCTCGGGCTGTATGGATTTCAGGACGTTCGCGGCGTAAATCGCCGACTACACAACTTAGCGGACACCCCCCCATATCGCGAGGCGTTTGCCGAAATTGTCAGTCATCTCTTGAGCGCAGCAGCGGATTCACCGGATCCGGATGCAGCACTGAACAATTTTGAGCGTTTTGTCAGCGTGACTTTTGATCGACTTTGGCTTTATCGCTTGCTGCATGATGCCCCCTTCCTGCTGAGAATATTGTCGACCTGCTTTGGATCTAGCACCTATTTCTCAGATATTTTGGTGCGGAATCCTGAATATTTTTACGAACTCATTGATGCCGGGGTGATGAATAACCCAAAAGACTGTGAAACGATGTATCGTGAGCTGTCCCAAGCGGTACGCCCGTTTGATTTAGCAGAACAAAAGTTGAACGCGATTCGTGGTTATAAGCGGAAGGAGAGTCTACGCCTCGGTCTGCGGGATCTGTTAGGCGACGCCGACCTTGAGACGACCACGCAAGAATTGACAAACCTCGCGGAGGCAGCACTACAGGTCTGCTATGAAATTGGTACGGCTGAACTGACCCTAAAAATGGGTGCACCTTGGGGCGAACTCCCGACCGGTGAAAAGGTTCCGAGCACACTCACTGTAATAGCGATGGGCAAGTTTGGGGGATATGAGCTCAATTTCAGTTCGGATATCGATGTGATGTTCGTTTACTCACACGATGGGGTAACAGATCAAGGCATCGAGAACCGGGAGTACTTTGCCAAACTCTGCGAGTTCATCATCAACGGGATGAGCAAAGTCACCAAGGCTGGCTATGTCTTCCGGGTTGATGTCCGGCTGCGTCCTGAGAGCCGGGTGGGGGTAATTGCCCGATCCATTGACAGCTACGAGGCTTACTACGAGGGATGGGGCGAGATTTGGGAACGCCAGGCATTGATCAAAGCCCGTCCTGTTGCCGGGGACCTCAAGTTAGGCGCGCAGTTTATTCGCACCGTTCAGCCGTTTGTCTATCGCCGCTACCTCGATGAACAATCTATTACGGAGATAAAACGGGACGTTCGCCGGACGAAAGCGCAGATTGAAAGCCAACTCCGGGAGCAGGGCGATGACGTGATGGCGCATGTTAAGCTCGGTATCGGCGGTATTCGTGATATCGAGTTTACTATCCAGTGCCTCCAACTGATTCACGGGGGTTCTACCCCAGCGTTGCGGAATTACAACTCGCTGCAAACGATTGACCTACTCTATCGCCATGGGATGCTAGATCAGATAGATCGAGATACCCTTGCCGATGCCTACCGTTTCCTGCGGACGGTTGAGCACCGTATCCAGATGCAAGCCGATTTGCAGCGCTACTCCCTCCCTTCAAAGGAACCTGAACTGATGAAACTTGCCAAGCGGATTGGGTATCAAGATAGTGAGGCTAGTTCCGCTTTAGAAGCGTTTGAGATGGACTACACACTCCATACGGATGCCGTTCGATTGATTTTTGGGAAGGTCCTAGCAACGCCAGTTTCAGAGGGCGAGATAGACATAGAAGCGGTGCTCATAGCCACCGAGTCAAGCGTAATACGCGACCTCCTGGGGCCTGTTGAGTTCGCTAATGTACGTGAGGCCCATCGGCGATTGAGGTTGATGGCGGAAGGACCCGATGGGGTGCGATTTTCTCCGCATGTCCGTCGACTGTTTGTCAATCTCGCGTCAACACTGCTGCGTCTATTGAGTAAATCCCCGGACCCTGACATGGCACTTCATTATATTGAAACCTTCGCAAGCAAGGTAGGAGCGCGTAGTGCACACTACGCGATGTTCAATGAACATCCCTCCACCCTAGAGTTATTGACCAAGCTATGTGGAACTAGCCGTTTCTTAGCTGAGTTACTAACCGGGCAGCCGGAATCCTTTGATGTATTGACTGCCCCAGCGGTGATGGACCAGCCCAAGACAGCGGCCGAGATCTATGGGGAAGCACTCCAGGAAACCGCGGCTCGAACACCTAATCAGGTGTTCGAGCCGCTAAGGCGATACAAAAACAGCGAAGTCCTACGAATCGGTATGCGAAACATTTTGGGACAGACAAATCTGTGGGAAACGACGACTGAACTTTCCGATCTCGCCGAGGGGGTCTTGCAGGCGATGTATTCCCACATCAATACAGAATTGCAAATCGAATACGGGAAACCGCTGGAGAGGAGGGGGAGTCAGAGGCAAACTGCTTCTACAAATAAAAAGATAGACGTAGATTTGCCTTTGGCGAGGTTCGCTGTGATTGGCATGGGGAAATTCGGCGGGCGGGAACTCAACTTCAGCGCAGATCTCGATCTGATGTTGGTCTATTCTGCCGAAGGCGAAACGACGCAAGGCATGTCTAACGCGGATTACTTTAGCAAGTTTGGATTAGAGCTGGTCAATCGGATGAGGGGGAATATAGGTAGTGGCAGAATCTATGACATTGACCTGCGGCTCCGTCCATTTGGTTCAGGCGGAGCAATTGCCTTGTCGCTAGCGGGCTATCGGAGTTATTACGAAAAAGACGCTGAAACATGGGAGCGTCAGATATTAATCCGCGCTCGACCCGTTGCTGGCGATGTTGAGCTAGGGCAGAAGTTTGTTGAACAGGCACACACCTTTGCCTACAGTCAGCCTCTGACCGTTGAGCAGACCGCACATATTATCCATAATCGGCGGCGCAAAGAAGCGCAAGCGACGCGCCCAGCCTTCACTTCATCCACCGCTCGCCGCCGGAGACGGAGAAGAAAGCAGCGGATTGACGTGAAATCTGGATATGGGGGGCTCATCGATATCGAATTTGTCACTCAGACACTCCAGTTAATCCATGGTGCGGCACACCCGCAAGTGCGGGTACAGAACACCATTGAGGCGATTCACCGGCTGCATGAAGTAAGGGTTTTAACCCGAAATCAACGGGAGCAGCTCCTCCTCACGTATGAATTTCTGAGGAATGTGGAAAATAGCTTGCGAATCGTTCATGACCGACCGTTAGAAGCCCTGCCGGATAAAGCCCCCGCTTTGGAACAGCTCGCCAAGCGACTCGGCTACGAAGACGGAACACAACGGTTTTTGAAGGACTACCATTGGTGCACGGAAACCACACGGACGTTGTTTAATCAGTTGTTGAACGTACAGTAATTTGACTCAATATCGGTCTCTCAAAATAACCCACGTACCGTGCCCCCATCCACTGACATTACCTGTCCTGTGGTGTTCGCAGCGTGGTCGCTGCATAAAAAGGCGACAAACGCAGCCAACTCCTCCGCCTCACCCATCCGACCGATAACGGAAGCTTGAGTCGTTTCTGATTCGATTTCTGCGTAGGTTCTATTCTGTGCCACCGCTGCCCGTCGTATCAATTCTTCGCCAAGGGGTGTCCGAGACGGTCCAGGACAAACGGTGTTGACCAGAATCCCTGCGGGCCCCAGTTCGTTGGCGAGCGACTTGCTCAACGCCGCCACACCCGCTCGAAAAACGCTGGAGATGAGGTAAGGCGTACCGGGTTCTCTAACAGCAATGCTAGTGATGTGCACGATGCGTCCCCAATTCACCTGCTGCATATGAGGGATGACCAAGCGGCAGAGCCGGATAACCGGGAGCAAGACGCCTTCATAACCATGCTGCCAGTCCGCATCCACTAGGTCCGAGAATACGCCCATCTGCGGGTGTCCAACGTTGGTAACGAGAATATCAACAGTTCCAAATTCTTCCACGCCTTTTTCCACCAATTGCTCAATGTCTTCCTCTCTTGTGAGATCGCAAACGACAGGCAATACCCGTGAGCCGCTTTCCGCGCGTATTGTTGCCGCTGCCTCATTGAGTGCTTGCTCGTTGCGTGCACAGACAACTACGTACGCGCCTTCGCGAGCCAGCACCGTTGCACACGCCCTTCCCAAACCCTTGCTCGCCGCGCAGACGATAGCAACTTTTTGATTCAATCCCAAGTCCATGGATATATCCTCCTTTCGTGCCCTTTCGCGCTTGAGTATAGCGCAAAATGCTGTATGAATCAAGATTCAAAACATTAAGAGGTGATTGATCAATTCCTAAAAACATGGTACGATTGATGAATTGAGAGAACTTTCATATCAATTGAGGAGATACTGAAATGGCAGGACAGGTAGAAGATAAAGTTACTCTGGTGACAGGTGGCAGTTCGGGAATTGGTCGGGCAACTGCTCTGATGTTGGCAAGCGAAGGGTCAAAGGTCGTCGTTGCCGATCTCAATATTTCTGGCGGTGAGCAGACCGTGCACCTGATTCAAGGTGCCGGCGGAGAGAGCATTTTTGTGGAGACAGATGTGTCGAAGGTTGACTCAGTTGAAGCTATGGTCAGTAGGACAGTTGAGAACTACGGTCGCTTGGACTGTGCCTTCAACAATGCTGGTGTCGGCAGAGGGGGCAGCACAGTGGACTGTACAGAAGAAGACTGGGAATTTACCATCAAGGTCAATCTCACAGGCGTCTGGCTGTGCATGAAGTATGAAATTGCCCAGATGCTTAAGCAATCCAGTGGTGCCATCGTCAATACGTCGTCTGCGTACGGACTCGCCGCCGCCGGTGGGGCACCGGCGTATGTTGCGAGCAAGCACGGTGTCATCGGGTTGACCAAGACTACTGCAATGGAATATGCTGCTGAGGGTATCCGAGTCAATGCGGTATGTCCGGGTCATATCAACACGCCAATGATCGAGCGGGGAATGAACGACCCTCAAAGTAAGGCACAGATGCTTGGAAGGCATCCAATTGGACGAATAGGGGATCCATCAGATGTCGCCCAAGCTGTAATGTGGTTGTTATCAGATGCAGCTTCATTTGTCACCGGGCACGCTATGTCTGTGGATGGCGGTTGGGTTGCGCGATAAATATACCTACCACATCAAATTGTGCGTTAATCTTGCGAGTATTTGAAACCTTTTCATCTTGAAATACAACTATGTGTATGTTATACTTAATTTACGTATAGTATTTATGTGTTAAGGCAAAGGGGCACCAAAAACACTGTAACCCTTCGAGATGAAAAGTCTTTCCTATAAAGCCAGAGACCAATTAACACAGGTGCTAGCAGACTGCTCTGATGGATGGCTTGAGGCTGTAGACACTGCTCTCGCGCGGGGCCACTCTTTTGAAGTTGCCCTCAAAGCCACACAATATTGGCTCGCCGGTGCCTATGAGCGTGCAGACCTGCTGCTGCAAGGTGAAGATGTTGAATATACCATCGTCACCGGCCGGAAAGCTTTAGAATCTGTCATAGAGTCGCTCAGCGCAGCTGATGTGATTGCAATTGACACAGAAACTTATGCGCCGGCCGACGTCCGAGCCGATGTTGAACGCGCCGAAAGTCATTTCAGGCAGCTAACCGCTGAGTTTGAGGGGGTCAGAGAAGCTGTTAAACGCGCGAAAACAAACGCCGAAAAGCAACCCATACGTGCGGTACGCAATGCTGTCAAAGACCAACTGAAAGCCGCAAAAGCGAAGCTTAAGACCGCAACGGGCCTGCTCAAACGAGCGGGACTCGATCCGCATCAGGCGAAAATCCGGCTAATCCAACTGGCAGTTGAGAATTGTCCGGCGGTCATGGTTGATTTAGACGCTTTTGATAACTTGCAGGACCTAGAGGCACTTTGTCGAGTGTTGATGAACGATTCTGTGAAGGTCTTCCACAACGCCAACTTTGATATCAAAATGCTCTGGGCGATAGGGATTGATGTGAGTGGACCTATCTTCGATACGATGCTAGCAGCGAAGTTGCTCAGCTCCTCTGGGCGTGTCGGTTTAGCCAACATTGCCAAACGTTATCTCGATATGTACCTGTCGAAGACAGAGCAGGCCAGCGATTGGAGTGGTGACCTCACTGATTCCCAGTTGCTATATGCTGCACGTGATGTGTTGGTGTTATTACGGTTGTGCACTCGACTAAAATCCGAGTTGGTGGATGTGAATCTCACTCAGATTGCCAAGATTGAATTTAATTGTGTCCGTGCAACCGCAGAGATGGAATACACAGGGATGAAGCTGCATTCCACCAAAGTAGACGCCTACTACCATCGCGTCGAAGCCCGAAGGGCCGAACTACGAGCGGCACTATACGATTATCTCGGCGAAATTAATTTGGCAAGCCCATATCAGGTGAGAGCGGCTTTCGCCGAAATGGGCGTTGATGTTGACAGCACAGCCCGACGTGCGTTAATACCGTTGATTGATCGCCACCCAAGCATACCGCTGTTGTTAGAACACAAGAAGCTATCCACACTCGTATCAGTGTTCTTTGAACCGTTACCACGGGCAACTTCCCTCAAAACAGGCAGAATCCACGCAAATTATTGGCAACTTGGTGCCGTGACAGGTCGATTTTCCTGCTCAAGTCCAAACTTCCAGCAGATGCCTCGTGATGCCAGCGTGCGAGGTTGTTTCGTCGCTGAGAATGGCAATCAGCTGGTGATCGCCGATTATTCACAGATTGAATTACGAATTGCCGCGGAAATCAGCGAAGATTCGCGGATGACCCAAGCCTATCGGAACGGTGAAGATTTACACCAATTGACCGCTTCATTGGTTCAGGGGGTTTCGCTTGATGAGGTGACTGCAGCACAGCGTCAAGCGGCAAAAGCGATTAACTTCGGTTTAATTTTTGGCATGGGTCCAAGGGGCCTCAAGCACTCGGCAAAGAGTAGCTATGATGTAGAAATGACTTTGGCCGAAGCAAAGACTTTTAGAAATCGCTTTTTTGAGGTATATTCGGGGATTCGTGCTTGGCATCGGAAATCCGAGCGGGAGTTGAAATATACCAATAAGCAAAGGACCCTATGCGGGCGGCGGTTTATCTGGAAGGATATACCTCCTTCGTTTACGGTCTTTATCAATAGACAGGTGCAAGGGACAGCAGCTGACATTGCGAAGATTGCGCTGGGAGAACTCCCAGCGGCTTTGAAGAAAAGCGAGGCAAAAATCATCGCCATGATTCACGATGAAGTCATCATCGAAGTACCTAGAGCCAATGCCACTGAGGCAGCCCAGATACTTCAACAGACCATGGAAGCGGCGGGAGGGGCGGTCCTAAGGCAAGTGCCGATCGTCGCGGAAGCACGTATCGCTGACAGTTGGGCGGAAAAGTAGGTGTTCATTTTGATAGTTGTCCAAACGATGAAGGAGATGATATAATGGGCAAGTGTATTAATCACAAATTCCAAGGAGCTATCTATGACAGACAAAAATCGTATTACCGTTATAGTCAATGCAGGGGAACACAATCGAGACGGTTGCCCCGTTAGCGTTGAGGTGGACAATCCTGAGGCCCAAGCACTTGCAGGTGGACCGGTCACTCTTACGGATCGGGCGAGCGGCGTAGTCATCCCCGCCGACCTCAATAGCGATGGCAAAACCGCGACCCTCTCGTGGATTTTGGATGGGCTCAACGCCCGCCATGAACGATCATATATCCTCTCATCAGGTACTTGCAGCCCGATCTATCGGGGGGATCTTGCAGGGGGTAGCGGTGTTGTATTCAGTGAACGCGACAATGCGATTGATGTGACAATCGATGGTAGGGTGTTTACAACCTTCCGCTATGGGACAGATGGGTTTCGTCCTTACTTCTTTCCGGTCTTGGGACCCGGAGGGAATTTGGTAACCCGCGGCGAAATTAGCGAAAACTCCAGCGACCACATCCATCACCGATCGCTGTACGTAGCCTATGGTGAGGTCAACGATGTGGATGTGTGGGCAGAGGGCAAAAATTCTGGTAAAGTCGTGCATCAATCCTTTACGAATAAAAGCGGAGGAGCGGTGGTTGGTAAAATCTATACCGAAAACGATTGGGTCAGTAAGGCAGGCGAAAAGTTGATGTCAGACCGACAGCACTTCCGCATCTATAACACCCCTGAGACCGCAACCATTATCGATCTGGATTTGACCTTCATCGCTTCCGCAGGAGATGTCCATTTCGGCGACACCAAAGAGGGCGGAATTATATCGGTTCGGGTCAATCCATCGATGAACGCATCGGAGGGCGGAAAGATTGAAAACGCTTACGGCGGGATTAACGAAGGCGAAACATGGGGCGTGCGTGCACAGTGGTGCGATTACTCAGGAGTCGTCGAAGGAACGCCCGTTGGAATTGCTGTATATGATCACATTTCCAACCCGCGCTATCCGACATATTGGCATGTCCGTAACTACGGCTTAATGACGACAAACATTTTCGGGACCGGCACGTTTGAAGGCAATCCCAGCAAAGATGGTTCTTACACGCTGAAAAGTGGTCAGGAGATGAATTTCCGTTTCCGTGTACTCATCCACGCAGGCGATGCTGCAACGGGGCAGGTTGCACAGAAATATCACGACTTCATCAATCCACCGGCGGTATCGATTTCATAATCGCATCGCGCAAATGTAAATCAGAGCGGTTTGCATCACGTTTCACATTTTACTGGGCTGCCCATGAATTATGCCAGATAAGTTCGTTTTGCTGTGGGTCGTCTAGTAAATCACCAATCGTTAGAGAATTAAAATGGTCATCTGGCAGGATATTCTGCTTGCCATTAAACCTTGAACCGTCAGGCATAAAGGCGCACGTCATCGCACGGCGCGGTCGAATTGTCATATTTGCACCGGCGGCATGGGCAGTGAGACCATTATGCCAGACAACCGATCCAGCGGGGCATGGGCACGCCTGGGGTTCAATCTCTCGCCATTCGGGATATACTTTGAACAATCCCCCCAAGTTCTCTCCAATCCCGACATTCTCAAATCGTGCAACCCGATGTACACCGGGCAAATACCAGAGGCATCCATTGGCAAGCGTTATATCATCTAATGCCATCCACAAAGATAGGGCATCGCGGGAGTCAAATGACCAATAGGGTACGTCCAAATGCCAAGCCGTCGGATTCCCGTGGGGCGGCTTAATCAACGCTTGGTCATGCCAGATCCGGATGCCTTCTACACCTGCCAATGTGGTAGCCATCCGTCCGATTCGCGGATCACGGATGAGTTTATGCATGCCTTCGTGCGTATCGGCAAGCCGCAAGCACTGAGTGAAGACTCTCGCGTAAAAAGCGTTTGGATCCATCTGATTTGTCAAAAAATCCACCGCACCCCCCAGACGCTCCGCAACGGATTCCTCGGTGCATCGACGCCACTCCTCCAACTCATTGGCATCAAGGAAATTCTCAATGACCAAAAAGCCGTTGGTCCGGTAGAATTCAATCTGTTTTTCTGTAAGTTTATCGCGCATTGCGGCTTGTTCCTCCTTATGTTACTGATTGTTAATCCCGCAGCTCAATCACTATCCTGTTCCACCCTTCACGCTCCAGACAGCACCGGTGACATAAGTATTGCGCTCCGAGCAGAGAAACTCGATAACTTCCGCCAACTCTTCTGCGTCTGAGTAGCGTCCGATCGGCGTTCCCGGATCAGCAAGATGTTCAGCGGAAAAACGCGGGACCACCATCTCCGTAAGCGCGCGGCCCGGTTCCACACCATTTACAAATACCCCCTGTTTGGGATACGCATTGCCCAGTGCCCCGATAAACGAATAGACAGCTCCCTTTGAGACACCATACGGCACCTGATTCGTTGAGCCGCGACGCGCTCCAGAGGAGATTGTCACACACCGTCCCCAACTTCGCGCCAACATGTGAGGGATGGCTGCCTGATGTGCGTGGTAAATGCCATAGATGTTAATCCGCATGACTTTATCGAATTGCTCGACAGATTGTTCATGGAACGGTGCCTCTAGCCCCAAAATTCCAGCGCAGCAGACAAGAATGTCCAGGCGTCCGAAGGTTTCAACCGTTTGATTGGCGGTCAATTGAACGGCATCGAAATCAGTCACGTCTGTTTTTATAAATAGCGCGCGCTGCCCGATCTGTTCAATCTCTTTGACCACATCGGCGGCTTCCTCTTCGAGGATATCCGCGATGACAATATCCCGCCCCTCCTCTGCGAGCCGAATGGCACTCGCACCGCCGATACCTCGAGCCCCGCCAGTAATGACTGCCACCCGTTTTTCTTTAGGTGCTGCAAAACGCAAATTCGGCATAAATTAATCCTCCCCAATCGACACTCACCTTCCAAAGCTGCCAAATCTTCGGAAGATTTTATTGCCTTGTAGGGGGTAAATCTCGTGCCTGCCCAAAAGGGCAACCACAAGGGTTGTCCCTACGGCGAATCAAGATAGTTCGCAATCTCGGCGCAGAAATCGCCAACATCCCCGAGATCGTTATGGATGGCATCGTAAACCGTATATAGAACTCTAGGGCTAGTTCGACGCATCCACCTCACCCAACAGAAGTGCCACATCCACATCGCTTTCTGTCCTAACCCTCCCTGTCGCGTACGATCCGAAAAGATATGCCGCAACAATTGACGGACTCACATCAACAACGACGGTTTTGATTGCCTGTTCAATAGAAACCTGTGAAATCTGCATAGCACTAATCATAACTTTCCAAAGAATGAGATAGCTATAGGATATGCTAGGATATAAAAAATGTCAAGTTTGCTTTCTGCGATACGGTTGCCATGAAAAACAACCGTTGACAGAGATTATGCGCTGTGATATAGTTTTCATGCCTCAATCAGGGGAGATAACATATATCACAAACGAAGGCTTGGAGGGAAAAAATGGCAGATCGATTGGCTATTGATGGGGGACCCCCGGTTATTGCGGAGCCGATTCCCAGCGGTGTACATGGTCCAAGTGCTATCGATGAACGAGAAATCAACGCAGTCACCGAGGTGTTACGGAGTGGCAGACTGTTCCGGTTTGTTGAGGATTCTCACGTGGCTGCGTTTGAAAAGGAAGCCGCGGCACTGATCGGTGTGAATCACGCACTGATGGTCAATTCTGGTACGAGTGCGATAATCTGTGCGCTGACAGGAATTGGCGTCGGTCCCGGCGACGAAGTGATTCTGCCGGGCTATACCTTTATTGCGACAGCGGCAGCGGTCGTTGGTGTGGGTGCTATCCCGGTGATCGCTGAAATTGACGAATCGCTCGGCATGGACCCCGCCGATGTTGAACGGAAGATTACCCCACATACAAAGGCAATCCTTCCTGTCCACATGCAAGGGGTGCCGTGTCGTCTTGATAATCTCATCGCGATTGCCCAGCGGCATGACCTCAAAATGGTCGAAGATTGTTGTCAGTGCGTTGGTGGGCGATATAAAGGCGCATATACCGGAACGTGGGGCGAAGCCGGGGCGTGGAGTCTAAACTATTTCAAAGTAATTAGCTGCGGTGAAGGAGGCATGGTCTTTACGGATGACTATGACATCTATGAACGCACCGCGTTCGCCAGCGATGCCGCGATGCCGATGTGGATGAGCGATAAGGAGTGGCAAAATCCACCTTTTTCACGTCAGGGATACCGTCCAAGTGAAATTATGGGGTCAATTGCGCGAGTGCAACTTTCCAAACTTGAGGACATCTTGAGCCATACCCGTCGATTAAAAAAGGCGTTCCTTGCGGAGTTGGACGAGCCGAAAGGGTATATCCCACAGCATGTCGATGATCCCGAAGGTGAATGCGGCATCAGCGCAGCAATCATCGTTAAAGATTCGGAACTCGCCCCGAAATATGTCGAGGCACTCCAGGCAGAAGGACTGGGCGCAGGCACAGCATACAACGAAGGATTTCCAGACCGCCACATCTACTATTACTGGGATTCAATCTTATTTAAGCATTCCCACCACCCATCGGGCTATCCGTGGAAAGATCCTGCCTACAAGGGGAGCGTTGAATATTCACGGGATATGTGCCCGCAGACCCTGTCAATTCTGGGTAGAGCCTTACGGTTCGGTTTCAATGTCAATATGCAGGAAGACCACGCCCGATTGATGGCTGCGGCGATTAATAAAGTGGACGCGGTGCTAGGATAAACAGTGAGACAGGAACAGATTACTGAAGCACTACAAACGCTAGGCGTACAGACCGGTCATATTGTCTTTGTACACAGCTCGTTGAGCAGTATTGGCTACGTCGAAGGTGGCGCGGACGCTGTGGTTGACGCATTCTTGGATGTGCTCGGTTCAACGGGTACACTCGTCGTGCCGACCTTCACCTTCTCCCACGGCGGAAAACTCAATCCGGTGTTTGACCCTATTCGGGATGCGTCGGAAATGGGACGTATCTCAGAGGTGGCTCGGACGCGCCCCGGGGCACGGCGGAGCCATCACCTGCTGCACTCTGTCGCTGCTTTGGGGGCCCACGCGGAAAGTATCACCGCCGTCCATGGACCCTCCGCTTGGGCAGCCGACGGTCCCTTCTGGAAACTCTATGAGCTGGATGGGCACATCTTAATGCTAGGTGTTCCCTATCTCCGCTGTACCTTCTTTCACGTTATTGAGCAGCTTGTGCAAGTGCGCTACCGGCGGTGGCGGGAAGTCGAGGCCAGAGTTCAAGAGCCAGATGGGCGAAAACGACCGCTCCCCATGTTCGGCTACAGTCCCAAGCCGGGGTTTGTGGGTAACGACTTCAACAAACTTGGAGCAATACTAGAGAAACGCAAGCTCGCTCAAGTCGGTAGGGTAGGTAACGCCGTGGCGCGACGCTTTCGGGCGCGCAATGCGCTTGAGGTGGGTCTCGCTGAATACCGGAAGGATCCGCTCCTGTTCGTTATGACCGGTAATGGCTTAACACAACTCCAAGCCGGTATCCTGACCGAAGAGCTGCATAACGAGAAATCGGTAATCGATCCAACGCAAATCTATGAAAGGGAGCAGTAGTTCAGATAAGATAACCCAAGTTGCTAAGACGCTTTAATATTTGACAGTACGTAGGTCGGAGTCCCTCGGAACGAAGTTGGCAGGGTGCCTGTCGGTCGAGATTCATATCTCGACCAAACACTATTGCCTAGGTATGGTCGATTTTGGAAAATAGACAGACGGTTTCCAAATGTCAACAGAACCTAGCTATTGAAAAATCCATCGGTTTTCTGTGAAAATTGAGTGTTCCTCTTTCGCTCCAGCGGAGCGATATATCTATAGAATGCCGATCCCTCTGATCTCTGCGCTCCAGTTTTGAATCCTAATTTATCGGGGAGGAGCGCAATGTGTATAGCGAAGCTAGTGCCCGATCGGGCCGACAGGTGTACAGAGTAGAGTTTAGATAATATATCCAAAAGAGAAAAGACGATGACACAGAAAGACATAGCAGCAGTCTGGGAACAACACAAAAAAGTGATACCCGGTGGCGTCGTTTCACTGAATCGAGTGATCGATCCGATGCGCGTTTTTGTGAAAGCAGAGGGTGCCTATCTCTGGGATGGCGGTGGAAAGCAGTACATCGATTATCACGCTGCCTTCTCGCCCTATCTGCTTGGCCACAGTGATCCGGATGTTGATGGGGCGGTGATTCAAGCCATAAAGGAGAGCAAATCCCTGATAGGTGCGGGAACGACCCCTTGGGAAGGGGAGGTGGCGAATCTGCTGGTAGAATGTATCCCCACCCTAGACCAAGTACAGATCACCAATACGGGATCAGAGGCGACCTTTTTCGCAGTGCGGGTTGCTCGGGCGGTCACCGGGCGCGACGAAGTGATTATCATGCAGGGCGGGTACAACGGCTGGCATAACGATGTCGCTTTTAATTTGATGGATTCTCATGAGAGAATCGCAGGCTATCAGCAGGGTAAGGAATTGCCGCTCTATCCGATTACAGCCGGTATGCCGGCGTCCGCTTCTCAGCATGTCCATGTCGTACAGTTCAACGACTTGGACGCCGTAGAAAACCTGATAAAAACCGAGAATATCGCTTGTATTATCCTTGAACCGATTCTACAAAACATCGGTGTGGTCAAGCCTAACGCTGGATACCTAGGGGGACTGCGAACCCTGTGCGATCAACACGGTTCCTTATTAATTTTCGACGAGGTAAAAACAGGCTTTCGGCACGCCTTGAGCGGTTATCAGGCGATATGTGGAGTGCAGCCAGATTTGTCGGTGTTCGGAAAGGCGGTTGCCAACGGCTATCCGCTCGGCGTCGTCGGGGGAAAGCGGGAGTATATGGAGTATTTCAATCACCCGCAGCCAGAAAAGAAGGTGTTAATCGCAGGTACCTATAGTGCCCATCCTGTCCCAACGGCAGCGGCAATTGCAACCTTAAAGAAATTGAAGGCGCAGGAAAGCGAGATTTATGGTCATCTGGAACACCTCGGCCAGATGATGGAGAACGGCTTAAATACCCTGCTGTCTCAGAAAGATTTCCCCTCAATAGTCGCTCGACAAGGATCAGCCTTTGTCGTTTATTTTATGGACAAGACGCCGACCAATTGGCTGCAAATTGCACAATCCCACGATATGGACCTCGATAAAAAATACAGGACACTCTTAATTGAAAGGGGCATCTTTCATTTCCCACTTCCCACCAAACAGGGGAGTATCTCCTTTGCCCACACAGAGGCGGACATCGAACACACCATAGAGATTACAGAACAAGTTTTGGAGAAATTATAAGAGTAGCCCCAGTTGCTAATCATAGGACTTACGCAGTTGAACCCCCGAAGCCTTGTCGGTCGAGATTCATATCTCGACAAAACACCCGGACTCTAGCGCAATGTTCCGGGTGGATCGAACCAATGGGGCGCAACAGCATCTGGTATTCTATCGTGCTATGTTCTCGGTATTGTCCATTTTGGAAAATTGACTTACAGCTCGGTGTAGGCGCAACCCTTGTGCCTGCCCAAGATGCAGACAACCTCCAGACCACAGGGTAACCACAAGAGTTAGCCCTACGACGGTCCCAAGTCGTCTCCAGTGTATCAGATCTAAGACTCTCGGAACGGAGATTGGCTCAATTTGTCAAGTGTCAACAGAATCTAGAAACTTCAGTTAAGAATAACTAATGGATTAATGATTATGACAACCAAATCCAGATCTGCCGGCTGGTCAACCAAAGCTATCCACGCCGGCGAAGAATCCCTTCCCAAAACGGGGCCCCTCAGTCCACCCATCTACCAGAACAGCACCTTCCAGTTTGAGACAGCGGCGGAGTGTGTCACTGCGTTCACCGACGAGGATTCGGGCTATGTTTATACACGATGGGGTAATCCGACGCAATCTGTGCTCGAAAGTAAAATTGCCGTATTGGAATGTGGTGAAGCCGCGCTCGCAACAGCGTCGGGCATGGCAGCTGTGAGCACGGCACTGTTGACACTACTTGCTCACGGAGACCATGTTGTGGCGATGGACTCTCTTTATTCTGGCTCATACAATATCCTGGACGAAGAACTTCGCCGCATGGGTGTTGAAATCACATTTGTGGATGCAACCGATCCCAACGCAGTCGAGCGAGCAATCCAACCGAATACGAAAGCTCTCTATCTTGAAAGTCCTGTCAATCCAACGCTAAAGCTGGTTGACATCGCTGCTTGTGCGGAGATTGCAAGTACGCACGGAGTTACGTCAGTTTTCGATAACACCTTTGCCACGCCGTGCGGACAGCAGCCAATCTCTCTTGGTATTGATATTGTCGTCCACAGTATGACCAAGTATCTCAGCGGAAATGGGACGGTGGTTGCCGGCGTGATTGTTGGATCAAAGGAGTTTATCGATCGCGCAAGGAAAGGTCCCTTACGACACTTCGGGGGTGTCATTAGCCCGTTCAACGCATGGCTGACGCTGCACGGGATTGCCACGTTGCCGCTGCGCTTTGAGTGCCACTGTGCCAACGCCCGCACGCTCGCGGAATTTCTAGAAAATCATTCGGCTATTGAACGGGTGCATTACCCCGGTCTGCCAAGTCACCCACAGCATGCGCTTGCCAAACAGCAGATGAACGATTTCGGCGGGATGATCGCTTTTGAACTCAAAGGCGGTGTATCGGCGGGAGAGAAATTGGTGAATCGAGTTGAACTGTGCGCGCTTGCAGTCAGCTTGGGTGACGTACGGACGTTAATCTGTCACTCCGCTTCGACGACGCACTCGCAGGTTTCCCCAGAAGCACGGAGACGTGCCCAAATCACGGATGGTTTGGTAAGGGTTTCTGTCGGTTTGGAGGAAGTGGAAGATATTATCGCAGACCTTGATCAGGCGTTGGCATAAGACAAACAAGGGGTAGCTTGTTTTCGATTTCACGCTTCTGGTATCTCGATCGGCAGATCCAGCCGATCTCCCCACTCTTTCCACGAACCAATGTAGTTACTGACTTTCTGGTAGCCCAAAAGCCGCAACGCCAAATAGCTGTGGGAGGAGCGGTATCCGCCCTGTCAGTAGGACATGACACGCTTCTCCGGTGTAATGCCCGCAGATTCATAGAGCGCACGAAGTTCAGCAGCAGCCCTGAACTTGCCATTCTCGTCCAGATTGTTGAGCCATTCGATATGGACGGAACCGGGGATGGCACCCCCCCGGGCAGAACGCGCGACATCGCCGTAATGTTCGGCAGCGGCACGCGTATCGAGGACAGCAAAGTCACCGGCATCAAGTAACCCGTGGATGGTCTCTGCATCCATGTGGGCATCTGGTTTTGAGTTGGTCGAAAATTGTGGGACCTCCTCTGGTGCTACGGCTTCGGTGCTCACTTCCCCACCAGCGGCAGACCAAGCACTGAGTCCACCATCCAACACTCGCACATCTTCATGCCCCAGATACTCACAGAACCAGAATCCGCGCGCTGCCTTAACGCCAGATTCGTTTTCGTACCATACGATTGTCTTGGTCGGGTCAATCCCGCGATCCTTAAAGAGATAAGCAATCGTCCACATAAACGCGTTGAACGTCTGTTCGCTCGTGTCGCTGAGGCTGATTGCGAATAGATCGAGATGGATAGCACCGGGGATATGTCCCTCGACATATTCATGCGTCGGTCGAACATCCACAAGGCAGATTGAACCGTCGTCGAGTCTGCTCATCAACTCTTCAACGGAAATCAGCAATTGTGGATGAGCATAGCCTTTGTCATTCATTGTATTCTCCTTCTTTTTTCGGATGTAACGCACTCCTATAACTCACAGGGTTGAACCGCCTAACAACGGTGCACCGCTACAGTGAACGGTAACAACAGAAAGGAACAGACCTTCACACCTCCCAGAACTGGAGGCAGAACGGAAGGAATGGGAGCACCGGTTACAGGAGATTACCAAGCGACAGATCCGCTTATTGATTCAATCGCGCCCGTAATCTCGTCTGGCTTGAGCATATATTGTCTCTCATATACGTTTTTTGATTTCCAGTAGCACCCATATTGAAATGTGGGGTTGTCCTGCTTGATCTCCACTTACACCTTGAATTTCTTCTGCCTTTCTTCCACGAGGTCAACGTTTCACGTATCACGTCAATTCAAGCGTCTCAACCCCACCCATGTAAGGTATGAGAGCCTCTGGAATCCGAATGCTCCCATCCTCCTGCTGATACGTTTCGAGGATTGCAATGACCAATCGTGGCAGTGCTGTCCCGGAGGCGTTGAGGGTATGCACCAATTCAGGTTTCGCGCCCGGTTCACGACGGAAACGGATATTCGCACGACGCGCCTGAAAATCCTCAAAATTACTGCACGAAGAAATTTCCAGGTTAAACTTTGCGTCAACTGGTGCCCAAAGCTCGATGTCATAACACTTCGCTGCTGAGAATGAGAGATCAACTGTGCAATGTTGAATGACTCGGTAGGGAAGTTTGAAGGCTTGCAAAACCTCCTCGGCATCACGCAGCAACGATTCGTGTTCGTCGTAAGAGGTCTCCGGAAGGGTTAATTTCACCATTTCGACCTTATCAAACTGGTGGAGACGTTGCAATCCGCGGGTTTCCCGACCGTAAGAACCCGCCTCTCGTCGGAAACAGGGAGTGTATGCGGTATAGTAGATCGGCAGCTCCTCGCCGTTCAAAATCTCCCCAGCGAAAATATTAGTGACCGGCACCTCTGCGGTTGGGATGAGAAAGAGATCCGTCTCCTCATTCTCTCGGTCACGATCGCACCGATACATATCTGACTCAAATTTGGGCAACTGGCCTGTGCCCGTCATCGTTAGACGGTTAGCGACAAAAGGCGGGGAGACCTCTGTGTACCCGTGTTGAGAGACATGCAAATCCAGCATAAAATTGATCAGCGCACGTTCCAATTTCGCCCCTAACCCTTTGTATAACACAAAGTTGCTGCCGGCGACCTTCGCTCCCCGCTGAAAATCAACGATGTCCAACGCCTCCGCAAGTTCCCAGTGCGGCTTCGGCTCAAAATCGAAGTTTCGGATTTCTCCCCAGTGCTTAATCTCGATATTATCTGCCTCGCTATTTCCAATCGGTGTGCTGGCATCCGGCATGTTTGGGATGAGCATTAAAATCTTATCGACCTCACTTTTATAACACTGTGATTGATCGTTCAACGTCTTAATCTTCTGAGACACCGTTTTCATCTTGGCAATCTGCTCGGAGGCATCCTGCTTGTTTCTCTTGAGTTGTGCAATTTCTTTTGAGACCCTGTTCTGATGACTTCTGAGTGATTCTGTCTCCCCCAATGATTCACGCCATTTGCTGTCTACCTCAATAAGTTCCTCCAACGGTGCTGTCATCCGACGAGCGGCTAGCATCGCTCGAACCGCATCGGGGTTTTGGCGGATGAATTTGAGATCTAACACAAGAACGCCCTCCTTCTTATATTTTCGATCTGTAGATATGAAAAAGCCACAGACTGTTAAGCACAGCCTGTGGCTTTAACAACTGGCGGACCCGACGGGATTTGAACCCGCGATCTTCTGCGTGACAGGCAGATGTGTTTAACCAGGCTACACTACGGGTCCGACAAGGGTCGCTTTTATTTCTGGTAGGCGGAACAGGACTTGAACCTGTGACCTACGGCTTGTAAGGCCGTCGCTCTAGCCAACTGAGCTACCCGCCCAAAATCCAACCTTGATTCGCAGGGGTTAATCTTGGTTGCTTTTCATTGCGGCATAAGCCTCTTTTTACGCACATTCCGCAAAGATATTAAATTAATACGAAAAGATAAATAGCTGGCGGACCCGACGGGATTTGAACCCGCGATCTTCTGCGTGACAGGCAGATGTGTTTAACCAGGCTACACTACGGGTCCGACAAGACTTATATTTTAGACGATTATCCTCAGTTTGTCAAGAGGATAATTAACATTCACTTACCCCCATTTTTTTTAGAGGTGTCATGTTGGTTGTTTTAGAGAGGTCTAGATGTGAGAAAGGGTTGTCAGATATGGTTCACACTGCCAATGTGCAGGGGAGATACATGCCAACACCCTTAATCACAAGTATTCTCACTATCCTAAATCATAAAAATAAATCAAATCTATAACCAAAAAAAATGGGGGTAAATGAGTTAAGCGAGGGCTATCGGCTTACAGATGCATCAATAGTATACAATTGTCAGAATCTGGATTTACCAGATTCTACGATTCCCAGGAATCTTTGATGCTGCCCTTGCTATCCTGTTTATCCCGCCAGCCTGAAAATCCTGATTCAGACATGTTCCGCACACTCCACAATCGCCATTTCTTCAGGGGGGAGACCGTATAAATTGTCAGAAGCTCGATTCACCTGATTCTAGGATTCCCAGGAATCTTTGATGCTGCCGTTGCTATCCTGTTTATCCTTCCATCCTGAAAATCCTGATTCAGCACACCGATTCAAATAGACACCTTATCTCATTCAGGCATCTCCCCCCACTCTCAGAATCTCGATTCACCTGATTCTAGGATTCCCAGGAATTTTTGATGCTGCCCTTGCTATCCTGTTTATCCCGCCAGCCTGAAAATCCTGATTCAGACATGTTCCGCCACTGTCAGAATCTCGATTCACAAGATTCTATGATTCCCAGGAAATTTTGATGCTGCCGTTGCTATCCTGTTTATCCTTCCATCCTGAAAATCCTGATTCAGACATGTTCCGCACACTCCACAATCGCCATTTCTTCAGGGAGGAGACCGTATAAATTGTCTGAATCTCGATTCACAAGATTCTATGATTCCCAGGAAATTTTGATGCTGCCCCTTCTATCCTGTTTATCCCGCCAGCCTCGAAACCCTGATTCAGCACACCGATTCACATAGACACCTTATCTCATTATCTCATTCACGCATCTCCCGCAACTGTCAGAATCCGGATTTACCAGATTCTAGGATTCCCAGGAATTTTTGATGCTGCCCTATCCTGTTTATCCCGCCAGCCTCAAAACCCTGATTCAGCACACCGATTCAAATAGACACCTTATCTCATTCAGGCATCTCCCCCCACTCTCAGAATCTGGATTCACCTGATTCTAGGATTCGCAAGAAATTTTTGATGCTGCCCTTGCTATCCTGTTTATCCTTCCAGCCTCGAAACCCTGATTCAGCACACCGATTCAAATAGACACCTTATCTCATTCACGCATCTCCCCCCACTCTCAGAATCTGGATTCACCTGATTCTAGGATTCGCAAGAAATTTTTGATGCTGCCGTTGCTATCCTGTTTATCCTTCCATCCTGAAAATCCTGATTCAGACATGTTCCGCACACTCCACAATCGCCATTTCTTCAGGGAGGAGACCGTATAAATTGTCTGAATCTCGATTTACCTGATTCTATGATTCCCAGGAAATTTTGATGCTGCCGTTGCTATCCTGTTTATCCTTCCATCCTGAAAATCCTGATTCAGACATGTTCCGCCACTGTCAGAATCTCGATTCACAAGATTCTATGATTCCCAGGAATCTTTGATGCTGCCCTTGCTATCCTGTTTATCCCGCCAGCCTCAAAACCCTGATTCAGCACACCGATTCAAATAGACACCTTATCTCATTCACGCATCTCCCCCCACTCTCAGAATCTGGATTCACCTGATTCTATGATTCCCAGGAATTTTTGATGCTGCCGTTGCCATCCTGTTTATCCTTCCATCCTGAAAATCCTGATTCAGACATGTTCCGCACACTCCACAATCGCCATTTCTTCAGGGAGGAGACCGTATAAATTGTCAGAATCTGGATTCACCTGATTCTAGGATTCGCAGGAAATTTTGATGCTGCCCTATCCTGTTTATCCCGCCAGCCTCGAAACCCTGATTCAGCACACCGATTCAAATAGACACCTTATCTCATTATCTCATTCACGCATCTCCCGACACTGTCAGAATCCGGATTTACCAGATTCTAGGATTCGCAGGAATTTTTGATGCTGCCGTTGCCATCCTGTTTATCCTTCCATCCTGAAAATCCTGATTCAGACATGTTCCGCACACTCCACAATCGCCATTTCTTCAGGGAGGAGACCGTATAAATTGTCAGAAGCTCGATTTACCTGATTCTAGGATTCCCAGGAATCTTTGATGCTGCCCTTGCTATCCTGTTTATCCTTCCAGCCTCGAAACCCTGATTCAGCACACCGATTCAAATAGACACCTTATCTCATTATCTCATTCACGCATCTCCCGCAACTGCCAGAATCTCGATTCACCTGATTCTAGGATTCGCAAGAAATTTTGATGCTGCCCCTTCTATCCTGTTTATCCTTCCAACCTGAAAATCCTGATTCAGACATGTTCCGCCACTCTCAGAATCTCGATTCACAAGATTCTATGATTCCCAGGAATTTTTGATGCTGCCCCTTCTATCCTGTTTATCCTTCCATCCTGAAAATCCTGATTCAGACATGTTCCGCACACTCCACAATCGCCATTTCTTCAGGGAGGAGACCGTATAAATTGTCAGAAGCTCGATTCACCTGATTCTAGGATTCCCAGGAATCTTTGATGCTGCCCTTGCTATCCTGTTTATCCTTCCATCCTGAAAATCCTGATTCAGACATGTTCCGCACACTCCACAATCGCCATTTCTTCAGGGAGGAGACCGTATAAATTGTCAGAAGCTCGATTCACCTGATTCTAGGATTCCCAGGAATTTTTGATGCTGCCGTTGCTATCCTGTTTATCCTTCCATCCTGAAAATCCTGATTCAGACATGTTCCGCAATCTACTGCAAGCGGTGCTTGATTCCCATCTTCTCGGTTCGCAACGTTTTCTACTAAATGGCAACGTCTGCTATTTCAGGCACGCCTGCACAATCTCGCGGTAAGTACCAATTGCAGGTGTCTCTAACCCCTTCACTTTGGCGAGATCATCCCACCGTCGCAGCTGGAGCGCGTCCTGATAATATAGGATGCGTTCAAACGCTGCCCGTTCCTCTGCCGACATACCCCCACCCTGAAGGTGGAAACTCCTTTTCGACGCCTCGGATAAGCCATCGTAGTATGATGCGTCGGTTGTACACAAATACCGTTTCGCTGGCACATGCAATCGAATCGGGGTTGTAACCGCCTCCGGGAAAAACGGCTCCAGATAATCTGCGCCGACCTCCTCGTGATTCTGATCTTCCTCCAAAAAGTCGCTCTCGGCGTTATGTTCATCTAACAGAAAGTGCCCGATGTCATGTAGCAGGGCACTCACAATCTGCGTTGTGCTTCCGCCGTGCAGCTGTGCCTGGTTCGCACATTGACACGCATGTTGCAATTGCGTTACCGATTCATCGTAAAACGACTGTCCCCTGCGTTCCATATAATCAAATAGCGTGGTAACCTTCTCCGCTACTGTTATGCCTGTCAGCTGTTCCGCGAGCGTTTGGTCAATCCGATTGTTCATGGTTTAGCACTGTCCTTCCCTGAAAATGTCCAATTTTACTGATTTGACTTGCTTGTGTTGAGCTATTTTTGGTATACTCCAAAAAGGTCTGTCGTTTGTCCTCATAGTACCGCTCACGCCAATCGCCTTCGGAGAGGGCGTTGTAGGTCACATAAATGATGCGTCGAGGCTGATTGGAGCTGTTTATTCCGCTTTTGTGCGGGATATAAGACCCGAAAAGCAGGATGTCCCCCGGCTCCGTTGGCACCTCAACCCATTCCATCTCCGAAGCGACCTCCTCTGCAATACAACCCTTTTCATCAAGCGCAATGAAACCTTTCTCGTATTGCCCCGGCGAGAAAGAGAGACAACCGCTCTCCGGACTCGCTGCGTCGACGGAAATTAAGCAGGTAATATGGAATGTAACGAACTCGTAGGCAGGCGCGTCCTGATGTGCGGCGTAGCCGCCACCACCGGGGTATTTATAATTAATTTTCTCTTTGTAGAGGACTGCCGGTTCGCCCATCAATTCCGAAACAACTTCCAGCACCTTTCCGCCCGTCAAAATCTTGTTCAGACCTGCGTGGTACGACACGAAATTTTCCGATCGGGAAAGCCGTGTCCCGTCTGGGGTGGCTTCAAAATGGTGCAGCCACTTGTCATGGGTCGGTTTCCAGTGCTCAATGTCGTTGACCCACCCTTGCAATGCCGTCACCTCTTCATCCGAGAAGAAGCCGGAAATTCTTAGGTAGTTATTGTTTTTCCAGTCTGTATGATGTATCGGTTCTAGGTAATTTGACATGACTGACATCCTCGCTATTTAACCTATTGGTTCATGTTAAGACATCGTGCAATAGACCCCGAGTTTTCAAGAAAAACTCGGGGTCTCTTAGCGTTTTGCGCTCTCTTTTTTTGTGAGCCAACCTATTTATGAAGGATCTGATCTTGCGGTGGAGGTAGGAGCGAGAGTGCCTCACCCAAATACTGTGGAAAGGTTCGATTGACACCCTCGTCCTTACGCAAATTCCGGGAATAACACATTAGTGTGACATCTGATGAGAAAAGACAAGGGTATCCATCTGGTTTTCAACCCACATCCGATAGTCCCAACCACCTGTATAATCTGCGGATTTGACTATCACGGTATTCCAGCCAGCCTTCAGCGGCAACTCAATATAAGCCCAATTGAAGAACAGTACCGCTTCCGGCAACGATGCCTCTTGGATTTCGACATCGTTGACAGAGAGGCGTCCCAACTCACTCCCCCATCGAATTTGAGCGAAAACCGTCCGGTCGTCAGGACTCTTGATATAGGTTACCGCGTAAGCGAATGCCCAATCCGGTTCTCCCAACGCCTTGTTTAAGTTGATAACTTCGCTCTCAGCGCGGTACTCTTGCCAGTGGATTTGCCCATTTTTGCCCGAATAGGCTTTGTCACTTACACCCTCCCCCAGGAGTTGTTCAGCGATAAACTGTAGCGGCGCAGTTTGTGAGTTAGTTGGTCGTTCTGTCATACCCAGGTTAAACGGACCGAGAATCTGCCAATCTTTGAGTGCCTGCAGATCTACTTCATTGACAAACTTAACCTTCTCGCTCCGGCTATACAACTGTTCCCCACCGTACAGGATGGAATAGTGGAACGTCGGTAAGGGAAGCAGCGCATCAGACGCGCCTAAAAAAGTCACGACACTCTTTGTCTCCTGCCCCGGCTTCACCTCAAAAGTAAGCTGGTTTGGGGTTATCTGCCAATTATCACTTGGGTCAAACGCAATTTCAACCTTTACCAGTTTTTCAAACGTGTTTTGTAACTCGATTTCGAGTTTCCCGCTGGTAACTGGTTGTGCTCTGTCAACCTCAAAGTCAGGCTGGTAGGTGAGCAAATCTCTGAACTTCTCTTTAAATGCAACTGTCGAGATGTCTGCCGGATGAATACTGCCCGGTTCAACAATCGCAACGGTGACATCATCACCATCCACCGTCACAATGCTGTAATGGTCAAATGCACCGAACTCTTTTACTTCGCGGGGGGTTAGCCCACCGCCGGTCGCGCTGAGAACAAAGTATCGATGGTCATCGCGTGTGTGCAGCGTCAGGTTGTGATAGTGCCCAGCAAAAACGGTGTATGCCCGGTCACCGAGCACCTCCTCAATTTGATCCCAACCGGACCCTTCATGTAGCCATGCAGGTTTGTGCAACAGCACAAAAGTATGCCGCACGTCCGGGTGTCGTTCTAATTCTGCTGCCACATAGTGAATCTGCACCTTGCCAAACCAGTCCTCCACGCCTTGAGGCAACCCGTGTCTCTCCTCCGTATTGAGTATGATAAACAAGCAATCTTTATAGGTAAAAGCCGAATAGGTCCGTCCGATATGCTCAACCCAATAGTCATACATCACCCGATTGGTAATATCGTGGTTCCCCGGTAACAGAAGAAACGGTACGACTAAAGGGGATTCATGCTGCCAAAACTCCTCCCATTCCGCCTTAAGCCGTTCTAGGTCAATCGTATCCCCTTGTATCAGGTCACCAACCATGATGGCAAAGTCAGGTTGCAGCGAATTAATTTCGCTGATTGCGCGGTCAAATATGGGCCACTTATCCAGCCCTCCCCCCGTTTTATCACCAATAATTGCGAAACTGAATTTATCCGGATCTTCCGAGAACGCCCGCTCGACAATTGGCATCCGGGCCGGAAAATCCGGAGCTTGTGCTGCGGTACTACCAATAATTGCAATGCTTAAGACCAGCACACTAAAAACCCTCAAAACATGCGTCTGTTTGTAATCCATCAACTTTTCTCTTTCAGTAATCAATTGTATTAAAAATCAACTCTCCTTGACGGGCAAAAAGTATACCGGATAAATGTTACAGAATCGTAGCATCCGCATGACATTTCTATCACAAGATTCCAATACAAGCACCCCTAGTGATAACCATAACGAAACGAGGAGAAATGGATCGCTCTAGCTTGCTCTCGCCTGGCGTCTTTGTGCCTTGCGAGACCGTAACAAAATACCGTCCAAATGCAAATGCGTCGCGTACCCGATTAAGCTAGCTGTATAGAAAGGCAGACCACCTTTGAGCAAAACCAGATTCTGTGCTGCCAACAACTCATTGTGGTCCAACTGATCGCGCTGGAAATAGATTGGCAGAATCAGGAAAATCGCAGGTAACAGTAGCATCGTCAGTTTAGAATGCGTCCACCCCCGATGATTACCGATGAGCGGGAGCATAGCAAATAAGCCGAGAAATGCTGATATAGAGTAATATCCCTCATAAATCAGCAGGACGTTGGAGATGAGGAAGAGCCGATAAAAAATCTGTTGACTTTTGCTTTTGGTGTCCACGTCGGGCCACAACCCTGAGAGAACGGCAATAGCAAAACACGCAATGATTTTCAAGGGCTCAAGGGAAACCGTTGGATTCCAGTCCGTTGGCTGTCGAAAAGCGAAAACACCGGTCAGGGCTATTCCAAACGAAATTGCGAAAAACCAAGTGTACGTGACCAATCCACCGATCCAATGTTCACGAAACATGCTCATGATGACCCTCCATTATCCCCCCGCTTGCGGGGGAATGCAAGGGGTTCTGATGCGTCAGTCAGGACGGTTAACAGGAATAGTCTCCAACCGTACCTCCTCCCCGGTAGGATCGGGCTGCAAAGTATCAGGCAGCTTCCCCCCGATCAACGGAGTTGCGTACTTCTCAAATGCCTCGGTGACAAAATTAGCCGCTTCGTTAATAAAGGTTTCTGGCACCACTTTCTCAGACTGCGCTCCTAATCCGAGCCGTACCATACCGATTAAAGAGCTATACGGCTTGTTGGGGTCCAAGTGTCGAGAAATGGTAATCATGAAACCGTTCATTCCATCAACGGCACGGCGGACAGCTGCTTGCCCCGCCATCAACGCCTCCCCCGAATCAACCACAGAGGCGGACTGTATTGCGAATCGAGACAAATCCTCAAGTTTGTCACAACTGGCCTTGAGTTGGAGTCGCTCGGCGAGAAGCGTACACAGATATTCCCCTACACTTCCGTCTAATCCAGTACTAGGGTAAAACGGACGCCCATCCTTGCCTTTCACCCCCTCACTGATGACGACCAGACAGTAACCCAACCGCCGGTACACCGCTGCCACATCGGTGAGGAATTGCACTGGATCCAGTCCACTTTCCGGCAGATAGATTAGATGTGGTGAGCTATCATCAGAATCTTTTGCTAAGGCGGTTGCTGCGGCGAGCCAACCGGAATTATGCCCCATTGTTTCAATCAGTTTCACACCTGCCGTGGCACCCATTGCTTCGGCATCACGTCCCAAATTTCGTGTCATGATAGCGTTTGCTCGCGCGGCACTGCCATAGCCAAAACAGTGATCTGTGAAGCCGAGGGTATTCTCCACGGAGTGCGGAATCCCTATGCAACAGAGGGGGTAGTCTGCGCCTTCAGCAAATTCCGCAAGTTGATTGGCAGTAGACATTGCCCCCTTATTACCCATGTAGATAACAAAACGGATCTTATATTTTTTACAGATTTCTAAAGCGCGACCATAATCCTCATATACAAGGGCATCGTAGCTAGAAGGGAGCGCAGCAGATGGAACGTTTTTTAGTTTTTCAAGAATCGCAGGCTTCTGCCGGCCCAGATCGATTAGATTGCCTTTCAACAACCCTCCTACGCCGTCCACCATACCATAAATGTTTTGGATTTCGGGGTATTGCTTTGCCTCTTGGATTATGCCGTAGAGGCAGGCGTTGAATACTGCCGATAGATCTCCGGATTGTCCGACAGCTAGATTTCCTCTGACTGTTAAGGTTGGGTTTATTTGTTGGAGCATGGCAAAAACATGCAATCAAGCAAATCGCTGGTTGTGGAGTAGAAACCGAGGCGTTTAGATGCTTTGGATTAAAACTGAACGGTATAGCAATTTAAGCCGATTTCCTTTCCATCTGTGTGCTGCAATATGCCGTTGACCGAGTGCATTATAAATAGAAAAATACGGGGTTTTGTGATATTATACTAGTTGCAGTTCAAAACGAGATGGTTCACCCGAGGGACTGTTAAGATCAGGTTACCACTGTGTACCGTTTTGCAACAGCAAGTGTTCCATGCCTAGCTGTTGGCAAATCTTTTTTGCGCCCGCCATGCCTGGGTAGAGCTCAAATGCCATACTCAACATCTCTTTCGCTTGGCTAATCTGGTTGATATCAATGTAGCATTCTGATAACCTTTTATAAATCCATGCCGTTTCACGTTTCGACAGGTTTAAAGCGCGAATCTTTTCTAAATCGGTTGGAATATCTTCAAGGTTCTGAGGGTTCGTTAGGACATGGAAATAGACCCGTTTCAGCCGCTCCTTGATTTCATCAATGAAGTGGTGAAAACACGGATGCCGCTTTTCGGACTCAATTAACGATTCATAAATTGTCATAGCCGTCCGATAATCCCCACGCGTTTGGTAGGCTTCTGCGATCAAAAATTCGCAGTCCCGACTGTCTGCATAGCCTAAAAAATCGTCAATACAGCCCTTTCTCTTTTCGCGTTGCAGCTGTTCATAAAGTTGGATGCCCGCTTCAATATTTTCGTTCAGTAACTCCTGAAACATAAGCTGATACTTGTGTCGGGTTTGGTTTGATTTCCGGAGATTTTTGAAAGGGCGGGGCTGCCACGCGTGCTCTAAATCTACTGATTTGAGCATGAGATCATACTTCAGCTTCCGTTGGGGATCGCTAAGAATTTCATAGGCGATACAGATTCGGCGAAACATGCGTTCAGCATACCTCTCCTTCCCCGGATTTTTATCCGGGTGGTGCTGCTTCACCTGCTTGCGATATGCCTGTTTAATATCCTCCGCCGTTGCGCGGCGATCTATTTCTAATGTGCGGTAGTAGTCTGGAATTTGCATCTGGTTTGGCCGTGTACAATTGACAGCGAATGTAAAGACACTCTATAATTCCACACGCAGCTTGGTTTTGTCAAGCTAAAGTTTAAGTGAAACGCGATGCGCGATATGTAAGGAGCGATGAATGCCGCGAAATACTATAGAGACTCAGGATTCCTTTAAGATTAAAGTTTGCTTTCCCCTCACCGTTTTTATCCTTTTGTACTGTTATATGACGATCGCTTTTGCTGCGCCGGAGAGGGATTTGAACCGTGTAGTAGAAGGTATTACGGGTGAGATTTTTGCGAAATTGCCGAAGGATTTCAGCGATGCTGGAGTCGCGTTGATTCCTCTAAACGTTACAGAACCAAATCTAAAAACAGTTAGCCGCGTTTTAACTAGCCTGCTTGCGTCTCAGTTGAAAGGGGAGAGCGGCGATACTTTTATTGGTCCAGAGCATTTGGACTGGCGTCAATACCCCACGGATGGCAGTCTGTTGACTCCTGAGCAGGTGAAGCGGTATGGCAAATCCTTGGCATGTCAGTGGCTAATCACGGGGCAAATCACAGGGCTTGATCTGGTAGTCAACCTTAATCTGTTTTTGTGGGAAGTGAAAACAGGGTATCTCCGATATGTTGCCAATCGTCAGTTATCACCTACAGCTACGTTGGCGGGGCTTTATACGACAGCCCCTGCCGCGAACCTCCACCCCTACTTCCTTAAATGGCAAAGCGCGCCGGATAGCGACTATTTCGCCCTGGCAATCGAGGTGTCAGATCCGGACGGAGATGGCTTTAACGAAGTGCTGGTGGCAGACGAAAAACGCGTCAAAGTATTGAAATGGAGCGGAGTTGATTTTTGGAAACACCTTGACCTCTCGGAGACTCAATATGGCACCGATGAGACGCCGGTTTTGGCACGGCACCGACGGATAATGCTTGCCGCCGATCGGAATGAAGATGGCAGAGATGAAATTTATATCGGCATCCCACCGAATCTAACGCAGCGGGTCGAATGGGGGACGGACGGCGAGGTAACAATTTTTGCAGAGGAGTCGATATGTCTCGCCCAAGGTGGGGAGCGGATGATCTTTGGGGGAACCGATGCCAATCAACTGATGTATCGTGGACAATCGACAAGCTGTTGGGTGTGGCGGATGGGAAAAATCCATCTGAAACACCCCTGCCCGTTGCCTGTCAATTACCATTCAATTGCCACGCGCGTGATAGCGATAGATCGATTCACAAGCGAAGTTGCCGCTATCGATTTGGAGGGACATCTGCAAATTTATCACATTGACAACAACACGACTCGGCTCTTATGGCAGACACCACCGATCTTCGGTGAAGGGGTTGGGGTTGGCGACCTGAATGGGGATGGTACGCCGGAGATTGTTGCAACAGTGAAAAACCTCCCCAGTCCCCTCGAGTTGTCAGATCAGTTTATTATCCTTGAAAGAAAAGGGGACTTGTATGTGGAAGGTTGGAGAAGCCCGTTACTTGATGGACAAATTGTAGACATGAAAATTGCCGATGCCGATAATGATGATCAGCCCGAACTAATCGTTTGCCTACGCAGTCAAAAGGGGAGTCAAATTCAGTTGTATGCGGTAACCGAGTAATGGAAATATACAATCAAGCCGATGTACAATCGACAATCCAGAGAAGAAACTCCGAATCGTACTCAGCACATGAGGCAACAACCGGTGATGTCCAACCTTTGCTCGCGCTCTCCGAGCGATTATTAAAAGTAGGGCACGAGGGCCGTGTTTGCACATCTGAAATCTATCGAGATCGATTTGCCAAACGTGGAATTGATTTCTACCCTGTCAGTGTTTCTTTTAGCGCAGATCGTTTGAATCAAGCGATGGATGCAATCGTTCCGATTAAGGTCCACTAAAATCAGCAATCTCGATTGTGAAGGAAGGCCTGCTTTACAAAGCGGACAAATGGTACGAAGACTGCTTCAGGGGAATGGAAGGGTATGACCTTAATTTTTAGATCAAGGATTATCGCCAATTATCATCACCTTCGATTCGGTGGGCGGAAGCAGAAATGTCGAAACCACAAACCTCCTCGTCGAAGCGGTGCAACGTGCCGGTCAACGCGCAATCATTCAAACAGGTAGGGGAAACCTTAGAATGGATGACCTACCTGAAAATATTTGCTTTGTCGGATATGTACCTCACAATTTTCTCTTTGGCAAAGCGTATCAACCAAGTTATCTCTTTTCAATTAATGACGGAGAGAGCAAGAGCATTGGTGGAAGATGGTTTAACGACCGATGTCAAGTTAATTGAAGCGTTTGCTACAGAAGTTTGCCTGAACTACCATTACACATCATGATCAAAAAGATTCTGGTCTTTAGCTTCAGCTTCATCGGCGATGCTGTCCTCTCGACTGTGGTTATTAGCCCCCTACGCCAACGCTTTCCCGATGCGAAGATTACCTTCCTTGTTGGTGACCGTGCCTTCGATCTGTTGATTGCCGACCCCCAGATTGATCAGGTCCTTGTGTACGACAATCTTGGTGAACACGCTGGCTGGCGTGGGAAAATCCGCCTAATTAAATTTTTGCGCCGTGAGCGGTTCGATCTGGTCGTCGATCTCCGGGATAGCTTCTGGTCACGGTTTGTTGGTGGAAAACATTGGGGTATGCGGCCAAGGCGAAAGGATACCCATGCCGTCACCCGATACCTTGATGTGCTTCAGAGACACGGTTTCAGTGTTGATGGTGCACGACCGCAACTTCGATTGACCGCCCAAAGGGTCGCAAAGCGCGATGCGTTTTTAACGGAAAATGGGGTCGATCGGCATCGGGTGCTGCTCGGGATTCACCCCGGTGGGAATTGGATTTACAAGCTGTGGGGACCAGAGAACTTTGCACAAATTGCGGACGGGTTGTGTGAAAAATGGAACGCGCAGATTTTGTTATTTGCTGGACCCAACGAGAGGCAGCTGCAAGCAAAAGTTACCAATCTGATGCGCTGGGAGCCGATCTGCGTAAAAGAAGATGATTTGTGTCAGGTCGCCGGACTTATCGCAGCCTGTGATTTCTATATCGGCAATGATACGGGACCAATGCACATCGCAGCTGCTGTCGGGACTCCTGTCATCGCCATTTTCGGATCAACAAACCACCATCGCAGTGGTCCCTACGGCAAGGAACACATCGTCGTCCACAGCGGAGTTGAACTCGGTTGCAATCCGTGCCATCCCGGTAAGCGTCCCGGCGGATGTGGAAAGGTTAGTTGTGCGGTCATAGAAGCGGTAACAGTTGATCAGGTGCTCAATGCTGCTGAAAAATCGAAGCACATGAAACCTAATTGATCAAACGATGGAGATAAATCCCGTTAGCCACTCCACAGAAAGAGCGTATCTGGAAATCCAATCTGAATCCGCAATTAACAACAAGAATCTCAATTTTGAGATAAAAGCAAAATGCAATTTTTTGTAATTACTTATAACACAATTAAATGCGACCAAACGCTTAATTTGCACATTTTCGCGTGGAAGACGTTACTTTGTTTAGACCAAGTTGCTAGATTCTGTTGACATTTGATGAATTGAACCAATCTTCGTTCCGAGAAGCTTTGAACTGACGTGCCCTGATCCATCGGGACAGAGTATGCTTACTACTAGCAGCTTAGGTTATTATAACCCTATTACGATGTCAACTCTATTTTCCGTTCACAAATCTCTAGGCGAATAAAGTCGAGTCTTTTTCGCTTGAGAATTTTCTGATGTTTGGCTATAATCAAGTACCTGAATCAACGTTGATAGCTTCAACTATCGGTGGATCAAATTCCACACTTCAAATTTACAAATACCCTAAGTTGCTAGTAGTAGGCATATTGCTTGAAATCCCGATCTTATCGGGGCAGAGCGACATGTGTGTTGCATTGGGGTGATGCGCGATATATCAAGAAAAGCACTGTTCCTAGCACAGTAAACCTGATAGGTTATCTTAGTAGTTGTTGAGTCTCGAAACTCGACCAGCAACTTGAGTTACAAATAAGCAAAGGGGGCATTCAGATTGGCAAAAAAAGCGGTAGTGCTTTTAAGCGGGGGTGTCGATTCCACAACAATACTCGCAATTGCAAAATCCCAAGGGTATGATGTATACACCATGAGTTTCCGGTACGGTCAGCGACACGTTTTGGAACTCGACTGTGCAGAACAGATTTCAAGGAAGATGGCGGCAAAAAAGCACGTCATTCTTGATATCGATTTGCGTGCATTCGGCGGCTCTGCGTTGACGGATGACATTGATGTTCCCAAACAACGGTCGGATCAGGAAATTGGAACAGGTATCCCGATTACCTACGTTCCCGCACGAAATACGATATTTCTGTCTTTTGCGCTCGCTTGGGCGGAGACGTTAGAAATCGACACAATTTTCATGGGCGTCAACGCGCTTGATTATAGCGGCTATCCCGACTGTAGACCAGAATATATGGAAGCGTATCAGCAAATGGCAAATCTGGCAACGAAAGCTGGGGTTGAAGGCACAACGAAGCTAAAAATTGAAACCCCTCTCATCTTAATGACTAAGGCGCAGATCATACGGAAAGGGGCAGAACTCGGTGTTGACTACGGACTCACCCTCAGCTGTTACGATCCCGATCCACAAGGCAGGGCGTGCGGTGCGTGTGATAGCTGTTTATTACGAATAAAGGGATTTAAGGAAGCAGGTGTCGCGGATCCAACAGTCTACAGAACTTGAATTACTTTAGCAAAAGTGTTGGGGATGGTACTTTACCCAATTGCCTACGAATCTTCTTACCACCCCCTAAACGTCTTCAAAGTGCTTTCCAGCATGTCGATACAATCTGTGAAAGGAGTTATCATGCCTAGACCCAAGGCTCTCATTGCAAGCCGTCAAACACCAGAAGTTGAAGCGATGCTCAACGATGCTCCACCGGAGGTTGAAGTACACTTCCTACCCCCGGGAGAACAACTTAGTGACCACCTCTCCGAAATCGAGGTTATCTACGGGGCAATCGGTGAAGCGGATCTCCCCAAAGCCGAATCGCTGCGATGGGTACATCAACCCCATGCAGGTGTTGAAGGCTTCATGTACCCTGCTTTCAAAGCAAGCGATGTGGTGTTGACAAATTGTCGAAGATTGTACGGGCAACAGATTTCTGAACACGCCTTTGCCCTCTTGCTTTCGCTCACGCGCAGCATCCCGACGCAGCTAGAGTTTATGAAACGCAGGCACTGGGAACGTGTACCATGTATCGAACTGGCAGGGATGACAATGGGGATTCTGGGGCTTGGCGGCATCGGCCGCGCAGTCGCCGCGCGGGCAAAAGCGTTTGAATTTAATGTGATTGCTGTCGATCCAGAATCTATTGAAAAGCCAGATACGGTGACTCAACTTGGGAAGCTGGATTGGCTACCAGAATTGATGACGCAATCCAACGTGGTGATGGTTTGCTGTCCAAGTACCCCCGAGACGCATAAACTCTTATCGCATAGGCAGTTTAATCTATTGCCCGATGGCAGCTATCTCGTCAACGTCAGTCGAGGAAGAATCATTGATGAAGAGGCCTTAATTGCTGCCCTTCGTAGTGGTAAATTGGCGGCAGCGGGGTTGGATGTGACTTACGTCGAGCCGTGCCCGCCGGATAGCCCATTATGGACCGAACCTAACGTAATCTTGACCTCCCACAGCGCAGGTGCCTCGCAGCACATTCGTGCCCGTGCTATGCGCCTCTTCGTTGACAACTTACATCGTTATGTCAAGGACGAACCACTAGAAAACGTTGTAGACAAACAAAAGGGATACTAAGAACTAAGGCGTGTGGACATTTGACAGTACGTAGGTTAGGTTGAACGGTAAAAGCGAATCTCTATCAACGACAATAGAACCTATGCTTTTCAACAACAGCCGCCTATAGATGGATTAAGTGAAACCCAAAATCACACCCGTAGGTCGGACATCTTGCCCGACCCTCCCGCCCGGTTCAATATCGGCAGGTAGCCTGTAGGTTGAGATTCATATATCGACACCCAAATGTCAACAGAGCCTAGCCAACCTACTATTCGTTAGAAGGACCGACTGCAAAGCGTAGGTTGAGATAACAGTATGAAAAAATCCAAGATAATCCTTGGCATGGTTGGCTTAGGATATTGGGGCCCAAATCTGCTTCGGAACTTTGATCAACTGCCTGATTGTTGGGTCAAAATTTGCTGCGACCTAGATGCGAGTCGTTTGGCTAGGGTCAAACAGCAATATCCGTATCTCATGGTCACTGATAACTATAACGCTCTGTTGGATGACCCCGATCTCGACGCGATTATTATCGCAACACCAGCGCGCACGCATTACACCTTTGCCCTTAAAGCCTTTCAGCACGGTAAACACCTCTTCATCGAAAAACCGCTAACGCTGGAGGTGCAACACGCTGTTGAATTGGTAGAACTCTCTGAGGATACGGATCGAATCCTGATGGTCGGACACCTGATGGAATATCATCCGGCGATTGAAAAACTGAAGGTTCTCATCCAGTCGGGGGAACTTGGACAGATTCACTATCTCTATGCACAACGAGTCAACTTGGGGAGAATCCGCTGCGATGAAAACGCGATGTGGAGCCTTGCTCCCCATGATTTATCTATCGCTATGTACCTGCTTGATGCTGAGCCGGAGAACGTATCCGCTCGCGGGGCAGCCTATCTGCGAGAGGGAATTGACGATGTGGTCTTCGTCAACCTTCAGTTTCCCGGGGGGATAATGGCGCATATTCAATTGAGTTGGTTAGACCCCCATAAACTGCGTCTAACAACAATTGTTGGCAGTAAAAAAATGGTCGTTTTTGACGATATAGAGACCACAGAAATGATTAAAATTTATAACAAAGGGGTCAATCACAAGGCAGGCTATACCTCCTATGGCGAAGCCTTAAGCCCGCGATTTGGCGATGTCACAATGCCATATATCAAAATGACCGAGCCATTAAAGTTGGAATGTCAACACTTTCTCGATTGTGTTATGAATCATCACAGGCCTAGAAGCGATGGGAAAGATGGGCTTCGCGTCGTGCGCGTCCTACAAGCGGCACAACAATCGCGCAACCGGAACGGCGAACCGGTGGACATCAAAATGTGATGTATAATCGTAGCGTCTACGTCGTCGGGAGAGGGGGACTATATGGAAAAATCCTATTTTGTTCATGAATCCTCTTATATCGATGAGCCCGTTTCGATTGGCGATGGCACCAAGATTTGGCATTTCTGCCATATTATGAAGGACAGCCAAATCGGACGAAATTGCACACTTGGGCAGAATGTTAATATTGATAGCGGCGTGCGCGTTGGCAACAACGTCAAGATCCAAAACAATGTCTCTGTTTACAAGAGGGTCACCATGGAAGATGATGTCTTCTGTGGTCCTTCAGCGGTGTTCACGAATGTGATTAATCCGAGAAGTGCTATTCCCAGAGCAATTGATGAATATGATCCCACGTTGGTAAAACGTGGCGCAACAATTGGTGCCAATGCGACGATTGTCTGCGGCATTACCATTGGTGAACATGCCTTCATCGGGGCAGGGGCTGTGGTAACGCGGGAAGTGCCTGACTACGCCTTGGTTTATGGCAACCCTGCGAGGCAACACGGTTGGATGTGTCAATGTGGAACCCGTTTGGAATTGATAGGCAATTTCGTACATTGTAATTGCTGTCATCGAGAATATCAGTGTCACAATAATCAACTTACATTTGCCGATTAAGGACGAAATGGAGTTAAAAGATAAACGTATCTTGGTTATTGGTGGAGCCGGCTTTATTGGCAGCCATGTCGTTGATCGGTTGATCAAGACAGACGTTGCTGAGATTATTGTGTACGATAATTTCACGCGAGGACTCCAAGAAAATTTGCGGGAGGCGTTGAAAGACGCTAAAGTTTCGGTATATCCCCACGGTGGAGATATACTGCACTGTGATATATTGGAGGCGGCTATGGAGGGAGTCCACGGTGTTTTTCATTTGGCAGCACTTTGGCTGTTGCATTGCCATGAATACCCTCGCTCCGCCTTTGAAGTCAACGTCGGCGGCACTTTCAACGTGCTGGAAGCAGCGATTAAACAGGGGGTAGAGCGCGTGGTCTATTCCTCTTCCGCTTCAGTATACGGGGACGCTGTCGAATTGCCTATGACGGAGGAGCATCCCTATAATAACTATACTTTTTATGGGGCAACCAAGATTGCTGGTGAACAGATGTTTAAGGCGTTGGGCCACCGCTGCAATCTGGGTTGGGTGGGGCTGCGTTACATGAATGCCTACGGTCCCCGCCAAGATTATAAGGGGGCTTATACCGCTGTCATGATGAAGATTCTGGACCGCATTGATCAGGGATTACCTCCAATTGTTTACGGGGATGGCAGCCAACAATACGACTTTATCTACGTGAGCGATATTGCCCAAGCCAATATTTGTGCTATGCAAGCTGACGTGACTGACAAAAACTACAATGTTGGACGGGGGCTCGGCACGTCGATCAGAGCATTGACGGAGTTGTTGCTGCGGTTGACGGGCAGCAATCTTAAGATCCAATATCACCCCGCCGGTCAAACTTTTGTGACAAACCGTATCGGTTCTACCCAAGCCGCTGAACGGGATTTAGACTTCCGGTGGAAAGTCGATCTGGAAGATGGGATGCGCCGATTAATAGATTGGCGGAATGTGCATAAAAAAGGCGATGTTACACTTGAAGGATGAGACAACACCTCAAAAGATACCAATCACCAAACCGTTTTTCGGGGCAGAGGAGGAGGCTGCAATCCTCGCTCCTTTACATAGTGGTTGGGTCGTTCAGGGGCCCTTTGTCAGACAATTTGAGGAGAAGTTTTCAGCCTTCACAGAATCACGTTTTTCGATTGCGACCAGTTCCTGTACAGCGGCACTGCACATTGCTGTTGCTGCATTAGGGTTGAAGCCAGGTGACGAAGTGATTGTGCCTGCCTTCACATGGATTTCCACCGCTAACGTGGTGGAATACATGGGAGCGAAGCCGATTTTCTGCGATATTGACCTGTCCACATTCAATATAGATGTGGGGCAGATTGAAGGACTGATTACACCAAAAACGGTGGGTATCATCCCGGTGCACCTGTTTGGACTGTGCGCGGAGATGCAGCCGATTCAGAAAATTGCCCAAAAGCATAATCTATGGGTTGTAGAAGATGCTGCGTGTGCATTCGGTGCACAGTATCACGAAAAATATGCAGGGACGTTTGGCGAGATGGGCTGCTTCAGCTTTCACCCGCGCAAGTCTATCACTACCGGCGAGGGGGGCATGATCGCGACGCAACACGAGGATTCCGATCAGCTAGCACGCAGCTTACGAGATCACGGGGCTTCACGTTCCGATCTCTCACGCCACATAGGCAAAGCTGGGTTTCTATTATCGGAATATAATCATCTTGGTTATAACTATCGCATGACAGACATCCAAGGCGCGCTTGGTTGTACACAAATGGATCGGGCAGCGTGGATCTTGGAAACGCGTTCGCAACGCGCCCAGGACTACGATCAGCTGCTGACTGAGGTAGAATGGCTGGAAACGCCGAAAGTCCCCGATTGTTTCGTCCACGGATATCAAGCTTATGTCTGTTTGTTTCGCCCTGAAGAGCCCACCCTGAACAACGTTAATCGACTCCACCAAGGGCGTAACGAACTGATGATGCAACTGGAGACGAAAGGAATTGCGACCCGCCAAGGCACACACGCCCCGGTGATTCAAGATTATTATACGGAAAAATACGCGCTACAGCCTGAACAGTTTCCCAATGCCTATTTAGCAGATCGATTGGGATTGACGCTACCCCTCTATGCACAGATGACAGAAGTTGAACAGGCATTGGTATGTCAAAGTCTTCAGCAGGTCATGGGTTAACCTATGTGCGGTATAGCCGGAGCAATATCTCTCAATCATGAACCTCTCCAAGTAGGACGCTTGAAATCGATGGTGGATGCCATTGCCCACAGAGGCCCGGACGATGCGGGTTATCTTGTCTATCAGACAGGCACCCATCAGATACCATCCCCCCCCCCTCCAACCGTTCGGGCTCATTGAGCCAGGACAGTCGCGCGGCACGGATGGGTATTTTCAGGATTTTACAGATAGCCAATTCCAAAACATTTACCCGCTGCTGCCTGCAATCGATTCAGCTGCTGGACAAAACAGATTGCGTTCAGAAAAATGGAATCTGTTTTTTGGACACCGTAGATTGTCGATTATCGATCTTTCCCCACGTGGACATCAACCGATGTGTGATAAATCACGTGGGATCTGGCTCATCTACAACGGGGAAATCTACAATTTTAGGGAAATACGTCACGAGTTGAAAGGACTTGGTTACCACTTTTCTAGTGCCTCCGATACCGAGGTTATCATTCACGCCTACCGCGAATGGGGAACAGGCTGTATTCACCGATTCAACGGGATGTTTGCCCTCGCGCTGTATGATTGTCGCAATCAAAAAATCTGGCTCGCTCGTGATCGCTACGGTATCAAGCCACTTTACTATACCCTCACCGATAAAGGCACATTTCTGTTTGGTTCCGAAATTAAATCCATTCTGGAATACCTACCCGAAACGCCGGACGTAGATCTCGCAGCGTTAAACGAATACTTCTCATTCCAAAACATTTTTAGTGACCGCACCCTCTTTTCGGGGATTAAGTTACTCCCGCCCGGACACTGCTTGGAACTCGATTTGTCGCATGTTGCTTTGAATCCCGATGCTGCGATTGGGGAAAAAATTTCCAGGACCAAATACTGGGACTTTGACTTCGGGCAGGAGATGAATGTCCCCGCGAATGAACTTGAGGACCAACTTTACGACCTATTGACACAGGCGGTTAAGCGGCAGTGTGTTAGTGATGTTCCGGTTGGCAGCTACTTGAGCGGTGGCATGGACTCAGGAACCGTAACGGCTATCACCAGCTCTATTTTCGGACAAATCTCCACATTTACAATAGGTTTTGACCTCTCGGAAGCCGCTGCCCATGAACTGAGCTTTGACGAGCGAAAATTAGCCCAATATCTGGCAAACCTATTTCGGACAGCGCATCACGAGCGCGTGTTGCATTCTGGCGATATGGAAGCTATCATAGGAGATATCATCTGGCACTTGGAAGATTTGCGTGTTGGTCAGTGCTATCCGAACTACTACGCGGCCCGGTTGGCAAGTAAGTCTGTTAAAGTGGTCATGTCTGGAACAGGAGGCGATGAATTATTTGGGGGTTATCCTTGGCGATATGCCACAGCGATTGGAGACAGCGTCAAGAGTTATACGGACAATTATTACCGCTATTGGCAGAGATTGGTATCTAATGAAGAGAAACCCTTACTTTTCAACCGAGAAGTTGAAGACCAATTGCGTAAGATGGATATTGATGGTGCTATGCCCTTCAAAGATCATACTTTGATGACATTCCAGAATGTCTATCCGGAAGAAATTCGGTGCAATAGCCGAGAGGAGCAGATCAACCACTCGCTCTACTTTGAATGCAAAACTTTTCTACACGGGTTGCTTGTGGTTGAAGACAAAATGTCGATGGCACATTCTTTGGAGACGAGAGTGCCGCTCCTAGATAATGACTTGGTCGATCTGGCTTGCCAGACACCCATCTGTTACAAAATTGCCAATTTGCACAACTGGAAAGCGTCCGATGGGAATAATTCACGCAAGGGGCAGATTGATTGGGACCGGACGGATGGCGGCAAAAACATTCTGCGAAAAACGATGGGACGGATTATCCCCCAATCGATTACGCAAGCCAAGAAACAGGGTTTCAGCGCACCCGATGAATCGTGGTTCCGTGGTGGCAGTAAAAAGTATATACGAGATCTGTTACTGGCAGATAGAGCGCGAATTAACGAATATCTCAATCCCGAATATGTGCAACAGGTCATTGAAACTCACAGTGCTGGTATAGAGAACAAGCGACTCCTAATCTGGTCGCTGTTGAGTTTTGAGTGGTGGTTGAAACATTTTATCAAATGAACATCAAACGCATTGAGAAACTCATTGGTGCCGCAATAGACACATACGATCTAGACCTATCGGAACTCACTATTTTCACGGAGGCGGCAAGTGGCAACTATGTCGTGACCCCCTTAATTGCAGCGTTAGCTGGTTCAGACCAAGTTTTTGCAATCACACGGGACTCAAGGCATGGTAAAGCAGCTGATGTGAGGAATTTCACACTTGCATTGGCACAAAAGTGGGGAGTTGAGGATCGAATTGAGGTCGTCTCTGATAAAACCCCAGCGATACTGTCACAAGTTGATATTGTAACAAATCTTGGATTTGTGCGCCCAATCGATAAAAAGATGATTGCCCACCTAAAACCAACCGCTGTCCTCCCGCTGATGTGGGAGACGTGGGAATTTCGCGAAGCGGATCTGAATCTCTCAGAATGTCGGGGCAAGGGAATTATGGTTTTAGGTACAAATGAGCGTGAGGTAACGCTGGACCTTTTCACCTACGCTGGCTATTTGGCAGTCAAACTGGCATTTGAACTGGAGATTGAAATTTACAGATCGAAAATTGTGGTTGTCGGGAGTGGCGCCTTTGGTGAAAACAGCGTCAAGGCATTTGATAAGTTGGATGCTGATATCGGATACATTGACCTGTCTGCGGGCGACTCCCTAGACACCGAATCTGCTAAATCTATACTTCGCGATGCCGATCTCGTTGTTTCGGTAGAACATCACAGCCCAGTTTGCTTAATCGGTAGTAAAGGGCAGATGACTGTTGATGAACTGTTAATGTTGAGTCCGCATGTGTCGATTGTCCACATCGCTGGAAATATAAATCGAGAAGAAATTGATAGTGCCACCATTCCGTGTGTCCCGCAACAATCGGCGGCACCGGGTTACATGAGCGTTGCAACTGACTATCTGGGTCCTAAGCCGGTTATCGCTTTGCATACCGCCGGACTAAAAGTTGGTGAGGCAATGGCGCGGACGCGCCTCGAAGGCCTTGACCCAGTTGAGGCAGAAAAAAAAGTTTTGCACAATCTCCCACTCGCCATGGGATTTGGCAAATAAACTGATGCTTACCTCGTTTGAACACAGTGGTAGATTGTGGTTAGAGCTATGAAGTTTACAGTTGAGCAATTTCAATCCAGTCAAAGCCATAGATGGGACAACTTCGTTGACAGTTCAAACGAAGGAACCTTATTCCATCGCCTTGATTTTCTGGCTTATCATGGTGAGAAATTCTGTAAAAATGAGCATCACCTAATTATCCACAAGGGACCGGCAGTTCATGCCGTAATGCCCCTTGCTATTTTCGATGAGGATGGACGACGGGTTGCAAAATCTCCCTATGGCGGTAGCTACGGAGGCCCTGTATTTAGCAAACCTCAAAACTACCAAGACAGCCATGGGGTCGTTGAAGCAATTTTAGAATACCTCAAATCTCAGGGGATAAGTGAACTCACTCTGACCCTACCGATTTCAGTCTGTTACCAGCGTTACAGTGAGATACTTCGATTCGTACTGTTAGAATGGGGATTTCAATGTATTAATCGAGATATCTCCAGCGTGGTGTGTTTGGATAAGAACAATCCCACATCGAAAGAGATGACATCACGGGCACGCAATACGGCACGAAAGGCACGAAAGGCGAGAAAGATGGGCATAAATGTGGTCCGGCAGGCACCGATAACGGATTTTTGGCAAATCCTAGAGATGACTTTTGCGAAACACGGCAGCAACCCGACCCATACCTTAGCCGAGTTTCGATGGCTTCATGAACGTAATTCTGAACGTGTCTATGTGGATATAGCCTCTCTTGATGGAATCCCCATCGCTGGGGTAGGATATTTTGTCATCAACCAGAATGTCAATAGCTCCTTCTACCTCTGCCAAGATCCGCAAAAGCAACAAGCCCAAGGGCTAAGTTTGCTGATATATGAAGCCTTAGAACGCGCACAGGAAGAAGGATTTCGCTGGTTTGATTTTGGGACATCATCGGCGCAGATGCAGGGGAGACCCAATATCTTTCGGTTTAAGGAAAGCTTTGGTGCTATTGGTATTTTTCGCGAAACGTATGCGTGGCATCAGACCGGATAGGTTGGAACAATATCAAGGCAATCTATATTCCTATAACTGAGCGTTGTATGGGATGCTGTAAACTATGTATGAACCTGAAAGAACTCCAGAATACCGCAAAGACCCAGAACAAGAGGAGCGATTGAAGCACCTGAATGCGCGTTTGGCTCCCTTAGAAAGGCAACTCATATCTGTTTTTGATCGACCCCGACTGCCCACTGTGTTTATTGTCGGTGCTCCGAGATCGGGTTCAACATTGCTCTCCCAGGCTTTGGCACAAACAGGGGCATTTTCGTACGTCAGTAATTTTGTTGCGCGTTTTTGGAGGGCACCTTATGTGGGGATGCTAATCGAAGATGCTCTTGGTATCCGAAAATTGGAGTATAATCAGGCTTTTGTATCAAGATTCGGAGTGACAGAGGGGTGGGTAGGACCTCACGAATACGGTTACTTTTGGTCTCGGTGGTTCCACTTTGGAGAAACGCATCAACTGGACGCCAAGGAATTGGAAGAAATAGATTTAGATGCCCTCCGGAAGGAGCTCGCTGCTTTAGAAAGCGTTTATAATAAACCCCTATGCTTTAAGTACCTACCCTGTGGGCTACACATCCCCTTTCTTGCAAAACACTTTGAGAATTCTATTTTTGTGCTCTGTCGCCGGCAGTCGGTCTATAACATGCAGTCCTTATTGTTAGCCCGCAGCGAAATATTGGGAGACGCGGGTAATTGGTGGTCACTTCGCCCCAAAGAGTACACCGAACTCCTGTCTACCTCGCCGCATGAGCAGATAGCAGGGCAGATATATTATACTTTGAAAGATATTGAGACCAGTTTCTCCTCTCTTTCCTCCGAACGCTTTCTGCACATCTTATATGATGACCTTTATTCTCAGCCAAGAGTGGAGGTAAACAGGGTAGTTGAAGCCGTAAGACAAATAGGGGTTGAAGTTGATTGGAAGCCAGACCTTATTCCAGAGCGATTTGAATCAACAGATGTCAAGCGCATAAGCGACGAGGAGTTTCAGAAGCTTCGCAAGGTTGCTGAACGCTATTTTGGAGCTAATAATATAGACTGAATCATGTGGAATAACCCAAGCAAAAAATAAAGAATGATATATCTCCTACTAATAATTATACTCGGCTTTTTTCTAAGACTTCTTTTTATATTATCAAAATCCACTGATGATGATACGCATCTATGGTACGTCAATAGATACACGAAAATGAAGTTTGGCTCACACCGCGTTAATAATACCCTTATTGAAGGGTCAAAAGGTTATCCTACACTTCCCCATTATCTTATAAGCCGTTTCCCTAAAAAGCATTGGATCTTAGCAGGGAAACTGCTTAATATTGTCTATGATTGTTTAAGTCTTGTTTTAGTTTATTTTCTATCATATATCCTCTTTCAGCAAATATGGGAATTTGAGACTGATGATGCAATCTCCCCAGAAGTTGCTACGACACTCTTGTCGGCAACTTCACCTATACTCTTCCCCGTTACGGCAAGATTAAGAGCGATGGGCGGGAGGGTTGTTGGTAATTTCTTAAATCTATTGTATTTTGTTTTTTTTGGATATGCCTTTCTGTTTGGTCAACCGCTATTTTACCTGCCCTGTTTTGTTCTGGGATCGCTTATCATTTTGTCATCTCAGTTTGGGCTGCAGAACTGGTTATTTACATCGATAGTTCTCTCAATTTTCTATTTACACCCGATTCCGTTTATCTTGGCAATAGCGACTGTGATCATAGGGGCTATCACCCCAGGTTTAGGAATAAAACAGATTCTTCGACACAAGTACAATCATTACCTTTGGTATTTTCAACTGACTGAGAGGGTTGGTATTGAAGATCGGAATAACCTGAAAGACATCGTATACCTTCCGGTCTATTTGGTAAAGGAGCCTAGAAAATTCATACACCTGATTTTCACGAAAATCACGCCGATCATCGCGGCGTATTCAATGCCTGTATTGGTTGTATTGATATTTTGGTTCGCAAAATCGCCGCAGAAGTTGATAACTTTAGCGGACGAAAAGATAATCTTCTATTTGTTGTCCCTTTCTTCTGCCAGTTGTCTTGTTTTTGCTATTACGTCGCTCAAGCCATTCCTATTCTTGGGAGAAGCTGAAAGGTATCTTGAATACAGTGCATTCTATATTAATCTATTGTTTGTCTATCTCCTGTTGGAACAAGGAATCGAATCTAACATTGTCTTTTGGTTGGTAGTAATACAACTTTGTATCATTTGTGCGAATTACTTCTTTGTTATGAAAAGTGAATTGCTGAAGGCCTTAGGGATTGGAGTAGAACTCTCATTTAGGGCGTTGATAAACTTTTTACAGCAGCAAGAGGACCTAAGGGTACTGTGTATACCTACGAAAATAAGTTTTAAGATTGCAACAGCACTGGACCATTCCGATACATTGTTCTATTACAATTTTGTAACCAAGGATATTGATGGTTTCCAATATATGAAAGATGATATGGTCGCTTACCGATTTGTCCGCCCTGATTTCAACTACTTCAGCCAGAAATACGCTATCAATACCTTAGTCGTACAAAAATCAGATTTAATAGTTGTTCATAGGCAGGGAATTGACTACAACTTTGAAGCCTTAAACAAGGTATTTGAGAATGATGAATATGTGGTTTATACGATTTCTTGATTGTGTATAAGAGTTACGCACGCGGACCGAAAATAAGGTATAATATAAGTTGGTTGAAGGCAAAAACTCAATTATCGGTAAAGCGGTTCGTGCCGATCTAGCTCAATCGTGTCAAACTTTAACACCAACTGCGTAACCCCAACTATGAATAACAGCTTCAAAAAGATAATTTCCCTCGGTAGCCTTTATTTTTTAGGAAGCATATCTCAAGGTGCGTTATTCGTTTTACTTTTTCCAATCTATACCTTGTTCTTGGCACCCCAGGATTTTGGTATTATTGGGCTGATGTCTATTACCATTAACTTGTTGACTCGGTTTGTGTCATCGCCTATAAATAGTGCCTTTACTCGGTTCTGCTATGCTCCAGAATATGGGGGGAAAAGTGGTATCTTGCTGTTCAACCTGTTTTTATGGGCATTACTAATAATTAGTTGCTGTGCGGTTATATTTTGGAAAATCAGTGAATACCTCGCTGAGATCATTCTACAAGATAGGAACCTCGCTCATATCCTCAAGATATATGCGTTGATACTGTTTTTACAACCGTTTTCATCCCTGTTTCTCTGTTTGCTTCGCATGTTGGAGAAGGCGAAATACTTCGTTTGCACATCGATATTAAGCCTGTTACTCTCTGCGGGGTTGACACTGTATCTGCTTATTGTTTTGAAAAAGGGGGTGCTTGCACCTATCGTTGGAAACTTGTTCGGTCTGATAGTCACGGTAATCACGATACTTCCTGTCTTTATCAAGGGATCGACATTTAGGCTGTCTCGCTCGGTGCTTATGCCACCGCTGAAATACGCTTATCCGCTGTTGTTATCGGAATATTCAAATCTGCTCATCCAATCTGGAGATCGGTATGTTTTAAGAATCTTCAACTCCGTTAGCATAGTGGGGCTCTACTCTTTTGGATATCAAATTGCTGGAATCCTTCAAACCGCTCTGGTGACGCCGCTGAAACAAGCCCTTCAGCCGATTGTTCTCAAGCAGGAAGATAATCCCGAAGCTATACGGGATTTTCTAAGATTGGGTGCTACCTATTTCTATCTAATAGGATGTGCTGCGTGCCTACTGATTTCGCTTTTCAGTCGAGAAATTCTGATGCTTTTTGCGCGGCAGGAAGCGTTCTGGGCAGCTTGGGTCATCATCCCAATCATCACCTACTCCTACGTTCAGCATGGGATTGGTAATTTCATTGGTTGGGGTATGGGATTGATGAAAAAATCGTTCCATGTTTCGGGAATCGTTTTGATAGCGGCATTAGTGAATATTGGGTTGAACTTTCTCTTTGTGCCCTATTGGGGTATATTAGGAGCTGCGTTTGCCACTATGCTATCCTACATTGTGTGGAATTTCCTGAAAGCATACTATTCGGCAAAATTCTACAATCTCCATTTTGAAGTTAGGAGACTCTTACATATTACAGGAATCGGATTCGGACTCTACGGGCTATCTTTATTGGTTGCTAGTAACATGGCTGCAAAAATTAATGTGATTCTGAAGCTCTTGTTCTTTTTAGGGTATCCTCTAATTCTCTGGAGTACAGGCTTTTTTTTACAAAGCGAAAAGGCATATCTACTAAAGCCAATAAACGGATTCAAAAAAGCCTATTGATAATGTATTTTATTTTCAAAGGCACATTAGAACGTGACAGGGAACTATATCTGAATCACCGGTGTTGATAAAGGTGGAGGACAAAAATGAAAATTGCCATTATGGGCGGCACCTTCAATCCCATCCACTATGCCCATCTGCTGAGTGCGGAGGAAGTGCGTGATGGCTTGGGCTATGATAAGATTCTTTTTATCCCGTCCGCCCGTCCACCCCATAAAGATTCACGGGACATCATTGATCCGGAACACCGTTATCAGATGACCCTCCGCGCAACATCGAATAACTCTGATTTCGAGGTATCGCGAATCGAGTTAGATCGCATCGGGCCTTCCTTTGCTATTCAGACTATCAAAGAGTTACAAGCTTTCTACGGCAAGGAATGTGATCTCGCATTTATTATCGGTGCTGATTCACTGATTGACTTCAAAATCTGGAAAGATTATGATGAAATTCTCAACATTTGTCGCTTTATCGCAACTACTCGTCCCAACTATTGCTTGGACAAAGTTCCTCTGGACCTTCGGGACCGTGTCCAATATTTTTCTATTACAGGAGTTGACATCTCCGCGACTCAGATTCGTGAACGTATCCGATCTGGCTGTTCCATTAGATACCTTGTCCCGGAACCTGTCTGGAAGTATATTGAACGTCATCAGCTATATAGGTAAACCGAAGAGCTAAATCTTTGTTCCAATATACGAGTTACGCACTTGGTTAGAAAATAGGTTATAATACCGGCTATGAATCCACCCAAATGCACTGAATATGACTCTATCAACTTTCTAATTGCGGCTTCCACATACTACAACCGACCATCAATGGGTAAAACAGGCAATCTCTACCGGCCCCCCCTAACGACAACCGTTGCAACATGCCAAAGTGGGATAAGCAATTCTCGGCTAATCTAAGCGAATTACTTCCGGGAACTGGAGAGACATCGCTGACAACTAGTATCTAAGACATTGAGCGCATTGAACGCCGCGTATGACAGTCTGAAATCTATATTTCATCCTTAGCTCAAGAGAGTAAATCTCACGTGTTCCTGCTGATTTGAGCGTTCAACCGCGTAAATCCCATAATAAAAACTATCGTGAAAAAATCGGGTTTTCCGAGGGGCGAACGAATGAGTCGCTCATTCACGCACAAGGTAGGTGATTTCAGGGTGAAACACAAATGTAGTATCTGCGGAACAGTTTGCGAATTTGATTACAAACCCGGTGGGAAGCTACCGCCAAACTTTCCCTTCTGTAGTGCGCGCTGTAAGGCAGTAGATCTCGGTAAATGGTTCAGCGAGGATTATCGGATCAGTGCGCCGCTGCCGAATGCCGATCTGATGGCGGATAAAGAAAAAGAAGCACTTGCACGGTTTCTACTTAATGCGGGAGAAGTGGACGAAATTACAAATGAAGAAGAATAACGACGACATCGAAAAAGCAGCCCTATTTGCAGAACCAAAAGCTATTGAGATTGAGACATATCTCAAAGCCAAATTAACGCCGAAGCGGTATACTCACGTCCTATCTGTTCGAGAGTTGGCACTCGACTTGGCAAAGAAATATGGAGCGGATTTGCGAAAAGTGAACCTTGCTGCCCTTCTACACGATTGTGTCAAGTGGATGAAGACTTCAGAGCAGTATAAAGCGGCGGCAAGCCACGAGATTCAACTTGATGAAGTCGAACGCCACAACCCGTCGCTTTTGCACGCGCTCATTGGGGTGGAGTTCGCTGTTTCACGCTTTGATGTTGACAACGCTGAGATCCTCAACGCCATCCGAATCCACACAACCGGCTCCGGCAAGATGACACTTACTGATAAAATCCTGTATGTTGCTGATTTTGCTGAACCTAAGCGCAATCACGTGAAGGCACATTCCGTACGTGTGCTTGCCTATCAGGATCTGAACAGAGCTGTTTTTGAAGTCAGCCGCTATAAAATTGAACACCTCCTCGCCAAAGGTGTCCTCATTCACCCGAGGACAATTGATGCCTATAACAGTGCCCTCCTGGAAATCAGTAAACCAACGCGTAAACAGTGAACTAGCGTTATTCATGGTATCCAGCCATTTGTGCAATTCACGGTTCCAGCTCTAGGCACTTCTTTTTTTAGGAGGAACAACATGCAAGAAAACACGCTAGAAATGGTACACGCTGCCGCTGCTACTGCCTTGAGCCGACGGGCTAGCAATGCGGTTATCCTCGATTTAAGACAGTTACCTTCGTTTACAAATTTTTTCATTATCTGTAGTGGTGTCTCTGATACGCAGGTCGAAGGTATATCTGACGCCGTGCTCGATGAACTAAAAGAAAACTGGAATGAACGTCCTTGGCACCGAGAAGGAGGCCGCAATGCGGACTGGGTCTTGCTAGACTACGTTGACTTTGTGGTACATATTTTTCTCGAAGAGAAGCGAGAATACTATAATCTTGAACGCCTTTGGGCTGACGCTCCACAGATTGAAATTCCGGATATGGAAGCAATCACTGAATATGAGGAAGATGAAGAAGTATATGACGAGTTGGAAGACTACGAATTCGATGACGAAAGTCTTGTCCTTCCTCAACCTAGCGAAGAAAAATAGGAGGGACGGATGTTGATTGGCAGCATTAAAAACGAAATTCTAACCGCCGTAGAGGTTGCCTGCCAAAACGGGTTTGGACAAAAACCGGAAGCCCTCAAATTGGGCTATCCACCGCAGGTCGGATTGGGTGACTTTACGGTGCAGTGCTTCCCGTTGGCAAAACAGTTTCGGCAAAACCCAGCTAAAATTGCCCAAGGAATCGCAGCCGAAATAGAGCCGAGCGAGTCGATCCAGTCAGTAGCAGCAGTTGGTCCCTACTTAAACGTTAAAATCTACAATCAAGCCCTGTTCGGCGGTGTATGTGATGAAATTGTGCGACAAGGGGAGCGTCTTGGAAACACGAATGTGGGGCCGGGACAACGGGTGATGGTTGAATATCTTTCCCCCAACACCAATAAACCCTTGCACTTAGGACATATTCGCAACGGTGTCCTTGGAATGGGGGTGTCAAAGCTGCTGGAAGCGACAGGGCATACAGTGATTAAGGCGAACCTTGTAAATGATCGCGGTGTTCACATTTGCAAATCTATGCTCGCTTGGTTGAAATGGGGAAATGGTGGAGCGCCGGAGACAACTAGCACGAAAGGCGACCATTTTGTTGGAGGTTGGTATGTCCGTTATGCACAAGAGGAAGAGAAACACCCAAATCTGGAACAAGAGACGCAGGCAATGCTTCGGAAGTGGGAATCCGGCGATCCCGAAACGCTCAAGCTCTGGGAGATGATGAACGGGTGGGTTTACAACGGATTTGCCGAAACCTATCAAAAACTCGGTCTGGAATTTGATGCTTTCTACTATGAGTCCCATACCTATAATCTCGGCAAGGATCTCATCCAAACCGGTTTGGAGAAAGGTGCCTTCGTCGAAGCTAAAGACGGTGCTGTGATTGCCAAATTGCCTGTTGACGAATTCGGCACACAAAAGGATGGGAGTCAGAAGGTAGAGACGCTCCTCCGTAGGGATGGCACAAGTGTTTACATCACACAGGACTTGGGGACAGCAAAGATGAAGTTTGATGAACATCAACTCAACCGTTCCATTTATGTCGTCGGTTCAGAACAGAACTACCATTTCCAGTGCTTATTTAAATTACTCGATATGCTCGGTTTTGAATGGGCACCTGAGTGTTACCACCTGTCGTACGGTATGGTGAATCTGCCAGAAGGTAAAATGAAATCGCGTGAGGGAACAGTGATTGATGCCGATGACCTCATTGAGGAGATGTTCCAGCTTGCCGCAGATGAAATTCGGCAACGGGACTCAGAGGACAGACTGTCAGACGCGGAGGTTCAGAAGCGTGCCTTCGCCATCGGGATGGCAGCAATTAAATTCTATCTGCTCCGCGTCCGTCCCGAATTGACCATCAACTTTGATCCGAAAGAATCTATTTCCTTCGATGGCTTTACCGGACCCTACTGCCAGTATGCTTACGCGCGCTGTGCCAGTATTCTGCGAAGAGCGCGAACCCAAGACCTTACCTCGGTTGATGCAGATTTTTCGCTGCTCGGCAATGAAGAGGAATTGCAGTTAGTTCGTGCACTAATCCAGTTCCCTGAAGTTGTGGAAGAAGCCGCTCGGGATCTCTCTCCCGCTCGTATCTGTAATCATCTGTTCATCGTCGCACAAACTGTTAATCAATTCTACCACAAGCACCCTGTGCTTGCCGCCGGAAGCCCTTCATTGATAAAAGCACGATTAGCACTGATAAACGCTTCAGCAGCTGTTATCAAAAAAGCTTTAGCTTTATTGGGCATTGAAACACTTGAGAAGATGTAATGTAAGAGGTCAGCTGATCTGTTAATCTAATATGCGCCGCCCTTCGAGCCCTTCTGTTCCGCGCACATTTCGCATGGACGGTTCAAATCTTCCACCTGTTGTTAGAGAGTTCTGTAAGTACCATGAGGGTGATTTCAAAGACTGGTTGGAGCACCGTCGTACTGTATTGCAGGACCTGGAAATGATTGATGTCATTGAACGTCCAGAAGAGTGCCATCTCTATGGTCAGGTTTTGCAATTGTTAGACTCACCAAGCGGGAGAAACTAAACCTTCTCGACCGAAAGAGCTTTTAGGGGAACTACTTCGTCTTACTAAAACAAAGCATTCCGCCGCACTGTTTCAACAATTGACGGAACAGGTGAGCTTGAGAAAGTGCCAAGACGATTCTTTTCGTCGCTTCCGTGAAATTCTGCAAGGGTGGTTTCCCGCATAAAGATCGCCTCAAAAGGAGAATCTACTTCATGAAAATGGACAATACAACTAAACTAACCAAACCTGTTATCATTTACGATGGAGAGTGCAATTTCTGCTTGAACGGTATCCGCCAGATTCAGAACAAAGATCAAGCGGATCAATTTACCTATACCCCCAAACAAGCTCCCGATCTCTACGCATATTATCCACAGCTTGAAGCCATCGAATCAAAAGAAGGAATGCGGTTCATCGACTCAAACGGGAAGGTCTATTGCGGAGCGGATACCATCTACCAGATTTATAGACGGTTGGGCAGGTATCGCTATATCACATGGATCTACCTTGTACCTGTCATTCGGACGCTGCTGAAGGGGGCGTACCTAATCATTGCAAAGAATCGGTCACGTTTGCGCAAATTGGACTGTGAATCTGAAACTTGCTCTATCGAATGAGGATCAAATGAAAATTAAAGCAATCGAAACTTATACTGTGGATGTCAACCATCGTGGAGATTGGGTTTTTGTCAAAATCCATGCTGAAGATGGTTTAGTCGGCATCGGCGAAGCATCTCACGGACACGACGGACGTGTGGTTCAAATTATTGAGGGATTCAACTCTGCCCTCATTGGTCGGGAGGTGTTCCAAATTGAGGAATTCCACCGCCGGTTGTATCATGAGCACGAAGGACGCCCCTATCACACGGCAATCAGCGGAATCGAACACGCGCTCTGGGATCTTGTCGGCAAGGCGTTAAACACCCCCACCCATCAACTCTTGGGTGGCAGATGTCGAGAGAAGATTCGTCTCTATGCCAACATCAACCGTGCGACAGTGAACCGAACCCCTGAAGGCTTCGCGCAAAATGCTAGGAAGGCGGTCGAAGAAGGGTTTACGGCGGTTAAGTGCGCCCCCTTTGACGATGTTTCTACACGCGACATATCCCACGGCACTTTGGCACCTGCGATTCGGACCGGAATTGAACGTATCCGCCGCATCCGCGAAACCATCGGACCCGACATTGATTTGATGGTTGATTGTCATAGCCGTTTTAATCCGGGCTTGATTGTCCAGACAGCAAAAGCCCTTGATGACCTTCATCTCTTCTGGCTCGAAGATCCCATTCCTATGACAAATATAGATGCCCTCTCGCACGTCAGTCAATCTACCTCAATGCCAATCGCGACCGGAGAGCAGTTACGAACCAAATCCGGATTTCAACGACTTTTTGAGAAGCGTGCTGCTGACTATATTCTACCAGATGTGAAGCATGTCGGTGGAATCTTAGAATTGAAAAAGATTGCGGCAATGGCAGAAGCAGCAGACGTGATGGTCACACCGCATAACCCAAGTGGGCCGGTTGCGACTGCAGCAAGTGTGCAGTGTATGGCAACTGTGCCGAACTTTGCGATCCTAGAGTACGCATGGGGTGAGGTGGGATGGCGGGCTGAACTCCTTAACCCGCCGGAGCAGATAGTTTCTGGGTGTATCGAACTTTCCGATCGCCCCGGTCTGGGGGTTGATCTCGTCATACGCGAAACATAGGACATTATTTAACGGAGGGGGAGCTCATAAAGTAGTAGGCACGCTCAGCGTGCCGTAAACCCCACAATCGTTAGAGCAAATGGCTTGGCTAATACCCAACTTCCACTAAGCTCCCAACCATAATGGAAAAAAATAAAATATCCCCAACCCCGTAGGTAGGGCCTCTTGCCTCATCTCCCGCCTGAGCCCCCTATCTGTATTCGTGTTATCTGCTGCATCTGCTGAATCCGCGATTCAGACAATAATTATCAGCACCCCTCATTTAACGAAGGAGGAACCGATGATAGAATTGCCGCAATATGATTGTGTTCGGATCGATGGTGAGATAAAGATTGATGGTACGCTTATAGATGCTGCATGGGCGTCAGCCGATGTCATTGAATTGCTGACGACAGATACCGGCGAAAAGCCACGTCAACTAACAGAGGTTCGGCTGCTCTGGAATAGCGAGTACCTCTACGTCGGCTTTCTGTGCTATGATCAAGATATTTGGGGAACAATCCATGAGCGGGACGGGGACATCTATAACGAAGAGGTGGTCGAAGTTTTTCTTAATCCGGACAGCAATCTCCGGACATACATCGAGCTTGAGGTGAGTCCCCTCAATACATTGTTTGATGCTTTTGTCGTCAATGGTAAATCGCACGGGCAGGGAATTCAAGTGCTGCGCGATTGGAATAGCGCAACGTTACAACACGATGTTTCCGTTGATGGCATAATAAAAACAAACTCCCCTGCTAACAGAGGGGTATCCACCAGTCCACCGGATATATCTTGGTCTTGCGAAATCGCTGTCCCATTCAAGGATTTACTGACTGCTCCAAATATTCCACCGAAAGTGGGAGATGTCTGGCGTATGAACCTATATCGGATTGATCGCGGTAAAACGGAAGCCGAGGACGAATACACCGCATGGTCGCCTACCCGAAAGATTGATTATCACCGACCACAACATTTTGGTACTTTGCGATTCATTAAAATACAAACTGAAAGCGGCGGGTAGAGGAAGGATTAGTCCATTGGTTTATTACTGAACTAGTGAACAAAAAAATAGGAGGAAATCATGGCGAATTACGATGTGGAAATGCGTTTGAACATAAAGACACCGATGCGCGATGGGGTGAATCTGTCATCAGATATCTATCTCCCAAAAGTACCGGGAAAGTTTCCGACGGTGTTGATGCGCACACCTTATAGTAACAACATGGACACTATGATCGAAAAAGCACGTCAACTAGCAAATAACGGCTACGCCTGCGTGATTCAGGATGTACGAGGGCGCTGGGATTCAGATGGCGAGCATTATCCTTTTAAAAATCACGGACCAGATGGCTACGATACTCAGGAGTGGATTGGTCAGCAGGAGTGGTGTAACGGAAAAATCGGTATGGCGGGCGGGTCGTATGTGGGGTTGGTGCAATGGCAGAGTGCACCCCACCGCAGCGAATTTCTGACCTGTATGGTGCCTCGCGTCATTTGCAATGACTTTTACACCGGATTGGTCTATCCCGGTGGAGTGTTCCAGCTCAATGTGTTGATGACTTGGGGGATGCGCACCAACGGGCGGACTGCCCAGAGCATTGAATACCACCACTGGACGGAAGCGTTCCGAAAACTACCGCTTATCGAGATGGACGAACTCGCCGGGCGTAAACTCCAGTTCTGGAAGGACTGGATCGAACACGCAGCCTATGATGACTATTGGGATGCAATCAATGTTGAGACGAAATGGGGCGAGATTGCTGCCCCGGCGTTTAACATGGGTGGTTGGTATGACCTTTATGCACAACATACCTTTATCAATTTTAACGGCTTGCGTCAGGGCGGGCGGACCCCTGAATCCCGACAGAGCAAAATCATCGTTGGACCGTGGCCACACTCCCTGAGTGCCTCCACCCACACAGGTGATATCGACTTCGGTGCACCTTCAATGGTTGACCTAGATGGGGAAGAACTCCGCTGGTTCGACTACTGGCTCAAGGGAATTGATAACGGGATTGTTGATGAACCTCCATTACGATTGTTTATCATGGGAGTCAATGAGTGGCGTGATGAGCATGAGTGGCCCCTTGCACGAACACAGTGGCAGAAATGGTATCTCCACTCAAAGGGCAAAGCGAACTCTGTACTCGGCGATGGAGAACTATCCACCGATGCTCCAGCACATGAACCAACGGATCACTTCGTTTACGACCCGCGCTATCCGGTCCAAACGATAGGGGGCAACAACTGCTGTTCACCCCATATCGTTCCGTGGGGCCCATACGATCAACGCCCAGCTGAGATGCGTAGCGACGTTCTTTGTTATACTAGTGAACCGATGGCGGAGGACATGGAGGTGACGGGACCAATTAAGGTTATCCTCTACGCTGCTACTGACGGGCTGGACACCGACTGGACAGCGAAACTGGTGGATGTTTCACCAACGGGTTATGCAATGAACCTGTGCGACGGGATTATTCGCGCCCGATATCGCGAGAGTTTCACCAATCCAACGCTCCTTGAACCAAACACAGTGTATGAGTACGAAATCGACGTTGCAGTCACCGGGAATGTCTTCCAAAAAGGGCATTGCGTCCGCTTGGAAATCTCGTCCTCTAACTTCCCACGCTTTGATCGCAACCCGAACACAGGAAACACTTTAGGGGTTGATGCAGAGATACGCTCGGCACAGCAGACGGTTTATCATACGAGTCAATATCCATCACATATTCTGCTTCCGGTTATTCTGACGCAGTGACAGTGATGACCATGTTTTTATTCTGCTTGAGGAAAACTAAAATAGAGGAGAATTTCAAACATGATGACTTCTGAATAACATGTTTGGGCAAGAACTTGTAGCAGAGAAGAAATCGATCATTGCCTCGATCCGGAAAAACTCTCATGGGCCCAATTTGATCCGGAAGTCGGGTATATCCTCGGCAACTATTTGCCCCAAGACGGCATCGACAATAGCTCTACCATTAACACCGTGCAAAAAAATGGAGCCCGCGGCGCATCCCTGTACGCCAATCGCCTCCGTCGTATCAACACCTATGGCAACAGCTTCACTCAAGGTGCCCAAGTGAACGCCGAAGAGACTTGGCAGGAATACTTGGCCGCACACATAGGCGAATCCAGCGGCAATTAGGGTGTGGGCGGCTTCGGGGTATATCAGGCTTACACAGAAGCTTTTTTCGTTGCCGCCGCGTCAGCTACCCTCCAGAACTCTGCGGTTCGTGCGATGTTTGAAGGTAATTTCTGGCCCCCCTAGAAATGGACATGGAAAAAGGGGGTCTCGTCGAAAAGGAGGCTCTGCTGCAACCCCCGGAATCCCTCTACAATATGACAGATCCTAATTTCATGTACGAAGCTCTGAAGAGTAATCTCATGCTGCAGATGACCCTATTCTGCAGCAACCTCATTCAAGAGATTGACATCAAGCCCCTCAACGTTCTAGCAGAGATACTTGATTTTTCTCCCGACGTTCCGGACCAACGGAACTTGATAAATCTTGACGATTTCTTATTGATACCGATTCGTCTAGGGGTGCCATGGGCGTGTCAATTTTCACAATCCCCACTTGAAATAGAATCCTGTACGCCGTGAACGCATGTCCCCAACGCGGTAATGTCGGAATTACGGCGAGTTCATATCTTGCGGCGGGGGCTAAGGCAGCAGCTGATCTGGAGCCTCAATACGTGCGCGTAAATCTCCGAGGAAACGAGCACAGGGGGCCCCGTCAACCGCTCGGTGGTCAAAGGTAAGAACCAATGTTGCTACGTCTCGGAACTGGATTGATCGATCTGCCACCACAGCAGCTTGACGGACCCGACCCACTCCCAGTATCGCACACTGCGGGGGGTTCAGAACCGGCGTGAACCAATCTACACCAAGACCGCCGAGATTCGTCACCGTAAACGTGCCACCCGCAAAGTCGTCGAGCCCCAGCTTTCCGTTTCGGGCACGGTCTGCGAGTTCCCTCACTTTGCCTGCAAGTGCTATCACGCCGAGCGTATCAACTTTGCGAACCACCGGTACGACCAACCCCGACTCAATGTCAATGGCAACCCCTAAATTGATGTCGCTATACTGGTGTATCGCGTCGTCAATCAGTGCCGCGTTGAGTTGAGGTTGTGATTTCAACGCTTCGGCGGTCGCTTTCAGCACAAAATCGTTTAGCGTCGGTGCAACTCCATAAGCATCGCGCCATGCCTCCGCATTTGCCGCACGAGCGGCTTGGAGCGCGGTGAAATCGACCTCAATCCCTTCCGTAACATGTGGTGCTTGGGACCAGATTGTTCCAAGACGCTCGGCAGTAGTACGACGGATGCCGGCAAGTGGAATAACCTCAACGCCCGCAGCCTGACTATCGGCGGCTGCTTTTTGTGGCGTATCGTCGGTCGTTTTTAGCGGAGTGGCAGTGCCGTCCTCTATGGCGCGCTGCACATCTTCCTTAGTGACCCGCCCGCCCGGACCCGTCCCCTGCAACGCTTCAGCATCTACGCCGTGCCGTTGAGCGAGCCGTAGGGCAACAGGAGTTACCCGGGCCCCCGCAGGACGATCCGCAGCAGGCTTCTTGGGCTGCGCTGCAGGCCTAGGAGCTGGAGCCTCGCTAGGTGCTTTTAGCGGAGTGGCAGTGCCGTCCTCAATGGCGCGCTGCACATCTTCCTTAGTGACCCGTCCACCCGGACCCGTTCCCTGCAACGCTTCAGCATCTACGCCGTGCCGTTGAGCGAACCGTAGGGCAACAGGAGTCGCTCGTGATTCTGCGGCTTGCTTCGCAGCGGGGGCTTGAGACTGTTCTGCAGATTCGTCCGGTACCTCTTCACCTTTTTCTCCAATCCAAGCGAGGGGCGCGCCAACGTCGTACACACCATCAACCTGACCCACGATGCGCAACAGCACACCGCTGACCGGGGACTCAATGTCAGCGACAGCCTTGTCTGTTTCAATCGAGACCAGAAGCTGCCCCTCCTCAATTTTGCTGCCTTCGGCTATATGCCACTCAACAACGCGACCCGTTTCCATGGTGTGGCCGAGAGCCGGTAAACGGAACTGTATTGCCATGAATCCTCCCTTTCTCCTCTTATTACATCATTGCGTGACTAACCGCCTCAGTGATATTAGTAACTTCAGGCACAACGTGCTTGACGAGCTCGGAACTGAACGGCATCGGCACATGCGGACTGCCAACCCGAACGACCGGCCCATTAAGGTCTCTGAAACAGTTTTCACCGATCATCGCCGCTATCTCGGAAGCTGCCCCGGCAAAACTGGAGTCCTCTCCACAGACTACAGCATGACCCGTCCGGCTTACCGACTCACAAATCGTCTCGGTATCCAACGGCGACAGGCTTCTTGCGTCGACAACCTCAACGTCATAACCGTCGTCCTCTAACAGCACTGCTGCTTCCAGTGCCTTCTGTACCATTGGACCAATAGCAACAACAGTTACATCCTCTCCCTCGCGGCAGATCTTGGCTTGACCAAGGGGTATGATGTGTTCCCCATCCGGAACCTCCCCCCTAGAGGTATAGATCCGCTTGTACTCGAAAAACAGCACCGGGTCAGGATTGCGTATTGCAGATTTGAGCAATCCCTTTGCATCACCGGGTGTCGAGGGTACGACCACCTGTAAGCCCGGAACGTGCATGAACCACGACTCCATAATCTGCGAGTGCTGCGCCGCCAGCAACCGACCAACGCCGCATGGTAGGCGAATGACCATCGGCACACTTGCTTGACCGCCGGTCATGTAACGCATCTTTGCCGCTTGGTTGACCACTTCGTCCATGGCACAAGTCACGAAATCCATGTACATAATTTCGACCACGGGGGTCATCCCTGCCATAGCAGCACCGACCCCCACGCCCATAATCCCTGCCTCTGCAATCGGTGTCTCGAAAATCCGATCCGGGAAACGCTCCGCAATGCCCTCCGTCACTTTGTAAGGGCCACCGTGCGTAATAACATCTTCACCGATGACGAATATCGTCTCGTCACGTTCCATCTCCTCGTGCAATGCCTCTCGTAATGCCTCACTAAAAGTTAGTGTTCTCATTATGCCACCTCCTGCTCAGGGGCGAGGACATCCGTGGTAACATTATCAGGCGTCGGGAACGGACTCTCCTCGGCAAATCTCACTGCCTCGGTAATCTCATCTTTGACCTCGTTCTGAATCTGGGCGTCCTCCTCTTGGGTCAACCACCCCTGCTCCATCAGCATCGATCGGAAGGTGGTGATCGGATCACGATTGGTCCTCCACTCTTCAACCTCATCGGAGGTGCGGTACTGCTCTTCGTCCCCCAAACTATGTCCGTAGAAGCGATAGGTTCGTGCCTCAATCAATGTAGGTCCACCACCTTTGCGGGCCCGCTCAACTGCTTCACCCGCGACCTCGTAGACCTCGACGAGGTTCTGACCATCAACCGACACACCGGGGATTGCATAAGATCCTGCCATATCGGCGACTGAATCGAGCACCGCTACATTCATGCGCGGCACCCACTGCTGATACTGGTTATTCTCGCAGACGTAGACAACGGGAAGCTTCCACAAAGCCCCAAGCCCGATGCCTTCGTGAAAGGTGCCACGTGCAGCCGCACCATCACCAAAGAAGCACACCGATACCTGATCCGTTCCGCGTAACTTGCTGGCAAGTGCGGCACCCGTGGCTGGCGCGATGCCGGCACCGACAATACCGTTAGCACCGAGCATGTTGAGTGAGAAATCGGCGATGTGCATCGAGCCACCTTTCCCCGCGCACGTCCCTGTGGCTTTGCCGAAAAGCTCTGCCATCATACGGTGTGATTCAGCACCCTTGGCTAAGCAGTGACCATGACTGCGGTGCGTACCGAGAACATAATCGTCATCCCGTAGGTTGGAACAGACGCCAATAGCGACTGCCTCCTCCCCACAGTACATGTGAAGGGCACCAACCACGGAGCCGAGACTTGTCTGGCGATTCGCCTCTTCCTCGAAGAGCCGGATGCGCCACATATTTTTATACATTGTTTTGCACAATTCAGGTGACAGGGACATAAGCTATTCTCCTAGGGTTAATAAGTTGTAATGTATATTACAAGATCCTACTATATGTAAATGTTCTGCGTTACAAATTGTGCGGTTTAGTATTATCTAATCTTTTATTATACCGAACCGCTATAAAATAAGCAAATCATTACAGGGGGACATCTTCATCATACCGGTACCCCTAGCTGGATTACAAGCGTCAACGAAGACTACGTGCGGCATCTTCTCGCTCAGCTCCCTGACGAAATCCTGCCCGGGCCTTATTCTCCACTTCATGGGGAACCCTGAGCCGGAACGCCATGTGGGATCTAACGCGGTCATATCAGAGTGTAAAATCGTCCTTCAAATAGTCTTAGAGCGGCTCAACAACCCACTGCTTGCCATAAGATCATTCCCAACCACCACAATTGGTCTTGGTGTCCTCGCCTTGAAGTGCTTGAGAAATTGCAGGAAACACGCAGCGTAGTATCCGTAACGTTTCGCTTGGGCAATATGCTACTTACTCAGTTTAACTATCTTTTTGCAAAGTGGCGGCAGCACTGATAGTGCCTTAAAGATAGCGTATTGCTCAGCGTCCCCCTTCACCCTCCATTGAGGTTCGCGTTCAAGTGAGCGAACCGGTGAAATTCCAGATCCCTCTGGAGTGCGTTGTCAAGCGGGAACCGCCCCCTCAATGTTTCCGCCCGGAGCCGGTCAAATTCTGCCAAGTAACGTGTTACCACCGGGGTGAACATCACGCCCTCGTAGTTCCGACCTTCAAACTGTGTCATCTACTGTCCGAGTCTATCCAAACGGCGTATGATCCGTCGGTTGAGTTATGATAGAGGAAGGGGGCAGGAATGTCTGAATCTGATCTGTGTTGACCCTGAGTCCAAGCTGATACACTCGAATAACGGGGCGCGCAACCTCCGCAATATCGCTCGATTTGAAGCCGAAGGCAAGCAGGTCGTAAACATTGTCCTTATCAATTTCTGGCCCCCGCTCTATCTCTGCGAGTGCTAATATCATCCGATCTCTGGCAGCCACCAACTGACCCGGGATCGCCCACGCCTGTGCTTCAGTGAGGTGTCTTGCCAAGAGCTGGTCGAACCAGTGGTTAAACACCCCATCAGTGCCCTCACCAAGTCTGCCCGCTGCCCGAAGCATTCTATCCCCGATGCGAGCGAAGCCGCACGCCGCAGAATGTGGTGCTCTCCTACCTGCGCCGATCGAGTTGCCGCTGGACACGCGCCGGGATTTGCGCCCTCTGGCGCAAATATTCAATTTCTGTTTCAATAGGTACCATTATTCATCTCTGCACTCGTTTGCTAATAGATTATGTGACATATAGAGCCGTTATCCGTTTCAGTACCTCCTTGTGGCAAGGTATAGGATAGCAAAATCCCAAAGAACCGTCAACGCTTTTCCGCTGCAAATAAAGTTCAATAATAGCGTAAATTAACTGAGGAGTGCTCATAAGTCAGATTACGCGTGGACACCCGCCCGACGGGTATGGAGATCAATTAGGCGGTGGAGCATCTTGCCCCACCGACGGGGTTAGAGATGCTTTGTTTTTTTAGTTATGGGTGCGAGTTTAATGGCAGTTGCGTGTTAGCCAAGTCATATGCCGTAACGGTTGTGCGGGTTACGGCACGCGGAGTGTGCCTACTACTTTCAATTAATTATTGGTTCCCTTACTTCAGATCTGCCATTGCGGCCGTGGGTCTCGCTCGGTTTCATGTTGACAAACAGGTGGCAAACTGGTATCCTAAAACTGTTTGAGCATCTGTGGAATGATTTAGCTACTGATAGTGAAAAAGGTGAAGACATAAGAATGGAGAATGAAAAACCAAATTTCGTGACCGCCGGCTTGCCAGTAATTGACTGCGACCTCCACAACCGAACCCCGTCACTCGAAATGCTCTACCCGTATCTGCCGGACTACTGGTGTGATCATTGCGAGGAATCGGGCTTTTTCGGGCCCGATGTGAACGACTATCCAGACGGCGCCCCAACTTCGACACGACCTGAGATTGTGCAACCGTCGGAGGATCGACCCCAATCGGATCTGGCACTGCTGCGCGAACACGCGCTTGATGCTTGGGGTGTCCAGTACGGCATACTGACCTGTGCCTATCGCGTACAGAGCGTACATAACGAAGACTTAGCGGCGGCACTTGCCTCGGCGGTCAATGATTGGCAGATCGAGCATTGGCTTGACCCTGAACCGCGCCTGCGGGGCTCTTTGATAGTACCGAGCCAAAACCCTGGACTCGCAACGAAAGAGATTGAGCGTTTGGGGGGCCATCCGGGCTTTGTACAAGTGATGCTGCCGGTCCGCTCGCAGGCACCTTATGGAAATCGACGCTATCACCCAATCTATGCCACTGTGGCGCGCCACGATTTGGTCGTTGGCCTCCATTATGGCGGGGCACCGGGACTTCCGCCGACATCGGTCGGTTGGCCCTCAACCTATCTGGAGGAATACGTCGGTATGTCGCAGGTGTTTCAGGCACAGGTGCTCAGTCTGGTGTCGGAAGGCGTTTTTGACCAGTTCCCCTCCCTGCGAGTGGCACTTATCGAAGCGGGGTTCACGTGGATGCCGTCGCTCATGTGGCGGTTTGACAAGGAGTGGCGTGGGCTGCGACATCTTACGCCGTGGGTCAAACGGTTGCCATCAGCGTATATCCGTGAACACATGCGAATGACGCTCCAACCAATTGATGGTCCCCCAACCGCGGAGCAACTACTTCAGATTATCGGTCAACTCGATTCGGACGACTTTCTGATGTTTTCAACGGACTATCCCCACTGGCACTTTGATTCCCCCCAAGAGGCTTTCCCCGCAAAGCTACCCACATCGCTGGCACGCAAGATTCTGTCTGAAAATGCGAGGGAATTTTATCGGCTCTAAGCGTGTGTCCGTATAATCTAAATAGAAAATTCTGATATTGGAGACTTAGTTGAAATACCCAAGTTGCTAGATGCTGTTGACATTTATGTGAGGCGTGTCCGTCATTTGCTGATAAACACCTAATCGTAGGGGCCTGGTTCGCTCGCTCAATAGGTTGATGTGCCATCTATAAGTAAGTTGTTTCCAGTTCGGTGTCGAGTCTGGAAACTTGACCTACAGGTTGTCTAGCAACTTGCGTTAAAATAGAAAGTTTCAAACCAAAATACGATATAAGGAGCGTGATTAATGCCCAAATGGATCTTTGTTAATATTGTGGTACTTCTCACTTTTTTTGCCGAGACTTTGTCTGCACACGAGCCTGAATCAGCAAAGTACGTTGTAGAAGCCTACCAGCTCGAACCTGGCATTCCCCCTCCGAAGATCGATGGAAAACTTGACGACCCCGCGTGGCAAAAGGCAAAGTCCGTGGACGGCTTCATTCAACTGGTGCCCGATCGGGGCAAACCCGCCACCGATGATACAGCGTTTTACATCGTGTATGACCCGCACCACCTCTACGTCGCTTTTCGGTGCTATGATGCCTCACCTGATAAAGCTGTCAATCGCATTGTGCGGCGGGATGGGGGCATCTACGACTCAGACGTGATATCCTTTTTCATGGACCCGCATCATGACCATCGCACCGGCTATAAATTTGCAACCACCCCCGGCGGCGTCCAGAGCGATTCGTACCGTTTCGACGACATCCGGTCTGACTCTAGCTGGAGAGGCATCTGGTGGTTAGAAACAAGTATTGATGAGCAGGGGTGGGTCGCGGAGTTCAAGATCCCGTTCGCAAATTTCCGCTTCCCCGATAAGTCAGAACAGGTGTGGGGATTCGACGTTGAACGGGTACATCGGAGAAAAAATGAGGTCACTGTTTGGAAGCAGATGACCCAAGCCGGGGCGACCACGCGGATGTCCGATCTCGGGCTTATGGTTGGGCTAAAGGACATCGGTGGGGGCAAACCGTTTGAAATCTCGCCCTATCTTCTGGGTGGGGTGTCCGACACCGAATCACTCGATGGCCAACTGGGGGCAGGACTCGATGTTCAATATAATCTGACTGGCACACTCAAGACAAACGTCACTGTCAACCCGGATTTCGCACAAGTAGAGGCGGATCAGTTAGAGATTAACCTGACTCGCTTTCCGACCCGTTTCCCGGAGCGGCGTCCTTTCTTCGTCGAAGGAAACAGCTTTTTTGAAACACCGTTGGAGCTCTTTTATAGTCGGCGGATCGGCAGGCAAGGGGACATCCTCTGGGGGGGCAAAATGACCGGCAAGATCGGCGGTTATTCTCTCGGTATCCTTGGTAGTCAAACAGGCAATGTCGGTGCGCTAGAAATTGGTCAAGAGTCCGCAGCCAAGGAAGAGGCGTTATATTCGACGGTCCGGTTGAAGAGAGATATCCTAGAACGCTCCAGCGTTGGACTAATCTTCGCCAACAAAGAGCACCTTGATGAGGAAGAGGGCTACGGGCGGGTAGGAGGATTCGACACGGACCTGTTCTTTCTTAAAACCTATCGGTTGTCGGGACAATATGCGATGAGTTTTAATCCCAGCGAAGATCCAGAAAATCCAGACGAAAGCGCAAGGAATAAAGCGTACCTCGTTGAACTTGCTCAAAGCAATTACCTCTGGAACGCCAGAGTGAGGCTAGAACGAATCGATCCGCTATTTGAAGCAAATGAGACAGGATTTCTCCGCAAAGAGAGATACCGAGGTTGGCAGCAAATGAATTTCATGACAACCTATATTCCTCGGTTTGGACCGCATCGTGCTGCTTTCGGCGTTCGTGGCACAGTTTCTCAGGATCTGTTCACCGATACATATTTTGACGATTGGGAACAGAACGATCCAGATCTGACCCTTTCACCGGAATTTGAAGAGGATTTAATCGCTTGGTACTTCAACACCTGGACGGATTGGCGACCCACCGAATCCTTCTGGGAGGGGATTGGCTTATCTTATGGACGCAGGCGGGAGGTTGAGCTGACGGAGGTATTTACGACAGACAGATATGAAGTTTCCCTCCTAACAAATGCTGCGAAGCCCGTTTCGGTCGGCCTGGATGGAGGAATAGGAAATTATTTCAATTTCTCGCGGCAGGCGGTGGGGAAGCAACGGCAGCTTTCCCTCTCAACTACTATCCGCCCGCAGAGCAATTTCACCATTGACCTTGAAAGCAGTTATGCTCTGAGTTTGACACAGGGGGATGTCATTGATGGACGCTTTTTCACGAGCTCTCTGCGCGTTACCTATCTGTTTACACGAGATTTATTTTTTAGGGTGTTCACGCAAGCGGGGCGTGAGCGCACTGCTTTTGATCAGATCGAGGTTCGTGAGAACTATCTGGTCAGCACCCTTTTCGGTTGGGAATATAGCCCCAAAAGCCATATCTTCGTTGCGTATAATGAGGATTGGCAGACTGATGAAGGGGAACTACAGCTGGGCGATAGGGTCGTCGTGTTCAAGGTTTCTTATCTCTGGAACCTCTAATAATAACAGGAGAGCTAAGGCATGCCTCCATCATCTGAAATACAATTCTCATCGGCAGAGCTCCTCGACTGTGATTTCGCAGATCACAGACCTCGTTTATCATTCGACGGGGATACCGTTGATGCGTGGCGTAATTGGCGAACCCAACTGCTTCCCGAACTGCGAGAGCAGCTTGGACCTTTCCCGGACGAAGCGTTTCCTCTAAATCCGCAAATCGTTTCCATCAAATCGCATGACAAGTGCACGATTCACAAAGTAATCTACCACTCACGGAAGGATGCTCCGATTCCCGCTTATCTATCAATTCCGAAAGGCGTTACGGCAAAGACGCCAGCCGTACTCTGCATCCACGGCCATGTTCCGGGTGGTAAGGAGAGCGTCATCTTCGGTGATGAACAGTTTGGTGCCCCCTACGGTCGTGATCTCGCGGAGCAGGGCGTCATCACGTTGTGCCCCGATAACGCTGGGATGGGCGAACGCGCTCACCCGTCCGGCAGTTGTGATTTTCTCTGGCGACGCCTGAATTATCTCGGATACGACCTGACAGGCTATCGGGTCTATGACCTGATGCGGAGCGTGGAGTACCTCCAAAGTCTGCCGGAGGTCGATGAAAGGCGAATCGGGATTGCGGGATTATCCGGCGGTTGCTGGCTTGGCATCGTTCATGCTGCGCTGGATGAGCGGGTTCAAGCAGCGGTGTTAAGCGGTTATTTTACAACCTTCGCGCAGACCTCATGGTTTGGGCACTGTATCTGCCACCATCCGAAAGGAATCGGCGAACTCTGTGAGATGCCTGACATCGCAGGACTCATTGCGCCGCGCCCAATCTTTGTAGAGTGGGGGACAGCGGACGTGAGCCGCCCGGTACACCCTGCCTTTGAGATGGCGCAGCAGATCTATCGCGCTGCGAATGCCGGTGACCGGATTATCCTACAAGAATTTGATGCCGGACACCTCTTTTCAGGGGAACAATCATTGCCGTGGTTGGTTCAAACGCTGTCTCGGAAATAGAACACCGATCCATTAGGTTAATTATAAACCAAATTGCTATTAGTAGGCATACTCCGTATGCTGTAACCTCTTTATACCCTAACCCTTGTGCAGCCTACTACTTTAATCACCTCAAGTTGCTTTGAGCCCCGATCCAGCATCGGGACGGGCGACAGGTGACAACCTGCGTTAACTCATAATTTCGCGCATTCGGAGGAGATACCAATGAATCCTTTACGAATCGCCGTAATCGGTGCCGGGGCTTACGAAACCTCCCGCTCACGCGCCTATCAGGCGGTCATCAAGCAACTGACACATCTCTACACATTTTGCGCCATCTGTGACAGAAACGCCGAGGCCTGCCGTGCCGCAGCCGAAACCTACGACATCCCAGCGCAATACACAGATGTTGAAGAGATGCTTCAATCCGAAGAGCCGGATGTAGTCTTCTGCCTGACGCCAACCGATTCGCTCAACGTCATGGCGATGACGGTTGCCAAGCATCGTATCAACGTCATGACCGAAATCCCCATCGCCATCTCGTTGCCTATAGCAGACGCCATCACGGAGACGTGCCGACAGAACGGCGTTAAATACGAAATCGCTGAGAACGTCTGGCATTGGCCTCATGAGCAGTTGAAACAGAAAATCGTCCGGGCGGGATTACTTGGAAAGGCTCGACATGCACGGCTCTGGTACGCATCGGGCAGCTATCACGGCATCAACGCGATTCGCATGATCCTCGGCTGCGAGCCAATCCGTGCCTTGGGATACGCTAGCGAGGTCCCAACGCAACCCTACACCGGCTACGGCAACGAAGCGATGAGGACAAGGTGGTGGGAGTCGGGTATCATTGAGTTTCCTGGAGGAATCACTTGCCTCTACGAGATGCCGCCCCCGGGTGCGCGTGGCAGCTACTGGGAGATTGAAGGCACGGAGGGACATCTCTCCGGGAATCAGTTGACCCTTTACAACGACGGTGGAGATTATCAGATTGAGGAGGTCTATACGGAGGTTGACGGTGAACAGGTGTTAGACCATGTTCGGGTAGAGACCTCTCCGCCGATTGTGTGGTCGAACCCGTTTGCGAAGTACAAGATCTCTGCATCAGATGACATCGCCAAAGCGAGCATCCTCCTCAGTATGTACCGCGCCGTGACGGAGGATATTGAGCCTGTGTATGGACCTATCAACGCCCGACGAGATCTGGAACTGTGGATTGCAATTCGGGAGAGTGCCCGACGCGGAGGCGCGTGGATAACCTTGCCGATTCAAGAAATGACGGGTCTCGAACGCCAGATTCACGAAACGTATGAGCGCAAATATGGAGGGCATCCGATTTCGGGAGTCGAGGCCCTCAAGGATGCCCCCTTCAGTCGATCGAGTGTGATTTGGGCGGTTGCAGGATGGCTGTAAGAATCAATACCTTTCCAAATAAGAGGAGCTTCCCTTGGCGCGGGGCGTAAGGAGGAGACATGCTGAAAATTGGAATTGTCGGTGCCGGACAGATGGGACACCGCCATCAAAGCACTATCGCTGCCTACGGCGCACAAGTCGTCGCAGTTCACGACCTTCATCTGTCGGCGGCGCAGGAGCTTGCGACGATAGCAGGTGCAAAAATCGCTACGGATGATTTTGAACGGTTCTTCGAGCCTAAAATGGATGGGTTGGTCATCACCGCACCGCCCCCTGTGCGGCTTGAGCCGGTACGAAGGGCTTGTGAACGCGATATCCATCTGATGATTGAAAAGCCGCCTGCCTTAAGCATGACTGAGGGACGTGCCTGCTTCGCACATATCAAGAATGCTGCGGTGATTACCGCGGTCGGCTTTCAACTGCGATATACCCCAATCTATGAACGACTCAAAGAATTGCTGGAAGGTGAAACGGTGCATCTCGCTCATACTGCTTGTACAGTTGATTATTACCTCAACTTTCGGATGTCACCGTGGTTCTTGCAACGTCAAATCAGCGGAGGTCCCATCGCCGAGCAAGCGATTCATATCCTCGATTGTGTCCGCTTCATCATGGGAAACGCTGAGCCGGTTCAAGCACACGCACTCGGTGCCAAGAATATGGCATTGGATCGAACCGAGTTTGACGCTGAAAACGCCCTCCAGATGATGTATGAACTCGATAACGGCGTCTTCGGTACGCACATGAACCATTGCGGCACAGAAAGAAACGGTTTCGAGCTAGAGGTTATTGGTCCTCACTTACGCCTTCAGGCCGGGGCCCAGGGAGGCACCAGCAGCGCCCGAATCATCGGCTATTTGCATGGAAACGACTTTAATGAATCCGTGCCCGCTGAAAATAACCTCGGTTTCGATAAGATTTCGGCGTGGCTCCGCGCCATCGAAACGGGAGATTGCTCATTGATCAGATCGGACTTTGGGGACGCGATGTGCACACTCGCATTAGTAGAGGCGGCTATCAAAAGTCAAGACCTCGGCAGCTTGGTAAAAGCTGATTCAAACCCCGATCCTGTCGGGTAGGAGAAAATTAACGTATGACAATCAGGAAAATCCTCATCACCGGTGCAGCGGGGTATCTCGCTAGTTTCATCATCAAGCGCCTGCGATCCAAATATGAACTCACACTTACCGATCGGGTTGAACCCAAGCCGTATTTCAAAGATTTACCCTTCATGCAGGCTGACATAACGAATTACATCGAGATCGAAAAGGTTTGTGAAGGACACGACGCCGTCGTCCACCTCGTAGCATTGGTGCGCGAGCGGTTTGATAAGCCGGCATGGCTGTTTGCCGATGTGATGGTCAAGGGAACGTGGAATATCGCTGAAGCCTGCGCGACGAGCGGGGTACAAAGGCTCGTCAACATTTCGAGTATCTCCGCCTGTAGCCCGTCTCCGGGGGGTGAGCTGCCCTATCGTGTGGGTGCACCGTTTCGGTTCAATCCGGGTGGACTGCACTACGCGCTTGCGAAACATTTGGGCGAACAGGTTGGGAAGGCTTACTATCAAGCGCACGGGTTGAGCGTCATCCACCTGCGTCCCGGTGTCATCGCCGGTGATGGACTCAATCCCGGTCCGAAAGCACCTGAAAACCCAGCGGGACCGTGGTTTGTGTATGTTGACCCACGTGATGTAGCACAGGTGGTAGAGTTGGCAATTGAAACCCAAGACGTAATGTACGGTTCGTACAACGTGGTTGCGGGTCGCGAGGATTCTCAATTTGATTGGAAGCAAACTGCTCAAGAACTCGGTTATTGCCCGGAACACAATTGGGGCGAAATTCCAGAGAATAGAGGCTAAGGAGGGGCGTTCAAAACATGAAAGTATTGATTATCGGTGGCACCGGAAATATCAGCCGTGGGATTGTCGCAGCACTGCTCAAGCGGAACCACGAAGTGGTGATTTTCAATCGTGGACAGCATCCGGACGCGCCACCACCGGATATACAGGTCATTCACGGAGATCGGCGTGACCGTGATGATTTCGAGAACAAGATGCGCCCCGAAAAATTTGACGCCGTCATCGACATGATCTCTTATAACACCGACGATGCCGCCTCTGCCCTGCGAGCCTTCCGCGGACGGGTGGACGGATTCATTCACTGTTCAACGGTGATGACCTATGGACCGCCGTTCCCGTTTAGAGGTGTCAATATTCCCGAAACTGCGTCCCTGAATGGAACATCTGAATACGGGCGTGGCAAAATTGCTGCGGATCAATTACTCTTGGATGCACATGCCGAAGACGGTTTTCCTGTGACAATCTTCAAGCCTTCCTACACGCATGGGCCCGGAATGCCGGTGCATCGACAGGTCGGGGGTGATGGGAGTTGGATCGACCGCCTGCGTAAAGGCAAACCGATTCTCTCAGCGGGGGACGGTTTGAACTATTTCCAATTTCTCGCATCGCGTGATGCAGGGGTGGGATTTGCAGCGGCACTCGGAAAGTCGGAGTGCTTCGGTCAGGTCTATAACATTGTCCACCCGGAGGCACGGACATGGGACGAATGGCATCGCACCGTCGCGCAAGCGTTGGGCGTTGAAGCGGAAATTGTGCACGTCCCACAAGAGACACTCATCGCCATTTCACCGGAACGGTTCCGCGGGTTAAGTGGAAACTTCGGTCATACGCAGATCTATAGCGGCGCAAAACTTGTGCGAGACATACCCGAATTTCAACCGGAGACGCCGCTTGTGGAGAGTCTTGCAGAAAACATCGCTTGGATGGATAGACATAACCGTGTGCCAGACAGCGATGCTGATAATCTGGAAGATCAAATCATCACAGCGGTGTGTGACCTGCCGACCCGTTTTCATTGAGAATTGAACGTCTGGCGATTTTACTGTTGATTAACCCTGAGTGATTGTAGTAGGATACAAAAAAAGATGTCCACCGATACCTTACAAAAATATGTCCAAAAGATGAAACGCTTGCGGGTAGACAGGGCACACGGAGTCGCTCCTCACAAGCCGCTTCTGTTGTTGGCCGTTATCGAACTAATTGAGCGAGGACAAATTCGGGAAAATAAAATTCCCCTCTCCCCAGATTTGACAGAGGCTTTCATGAGATATTGGTCAAAGGTAACGAATCGGAAACCTAATATCGCCTTGCCATTTTTCCACTTAAAAAGCGATGGATTCTGGCATTTCCACCCAAACATTGGATACGAAAAGGCATTGGACGTTGCCGATCGAATTACAGCAATTTCTCGTCTCCGTGAAGTTATCGCGTATGCGAGTTTGGATGACGACCTCTTTGTTTTAATCACTGATGCCGGTGATCGAAAGATAATCCGTCAGACCCTTATCTGCGTCTATCTTCTAGAGTTCAAAGGTGGAATCGAAGGTCTTATTGCAGAAGGACAACAGATTACAGAGTATGAACAGGCACTAATCAGCGAAGTTGAACAACCCTTTTTACCTCAGAAGCTGACAGCACCAATTCCAGCAGAATCGCCAATTCGTAGTGCAGGTTTCCGGCAAGCGATCATGGGATTGTACGATTACACCTGCGCTGTTTGTGGGCTGCGTATCGTTACAATGGATGGAGAAAGCGCGACTGACGCTGCACATATCATCCCGTATCGCATTTCAAAAAATGACGACGTACGGAATGGGATCTCCCTTTGTAAACTGCACCATTGGAGTTTTGATAAAGGATTAATTTCCTTGAGCAAAACCTATCAAGTGCTTGTTTCGCCGCTCATGTCCGATCAGCGGCCAACAGAGTGGAGGTTGACAGAACTCCAAGATAAGTCCATACTGTTGCCGGAACACAATCAACTTTACCCGGCGCAAGATGCCTTGGCTTGGCACCGTGAGGAGGTGCTTAGACATTAGGGCGCCCCAACGTTATTTTAGGCGGCCTTTCCCGTTAATCTCATTCAGCTAATTTGACAGGCCGACCCTCCACTGCTAATAGGAGTTTTCATGGAGTACGACGAGCTTGAGTTTAAAATTCCACAGGAAAGTGAAGACTATCCAGAGTGCTCGGAATTCGTGACATCTTCGGTAGAATCAATGATCCAAGAAGCGATTGGAGGAGACAGAAACAAAATCATCATCAATACCAATCTCAAGCTGGGACTGCCGATGGAAAATATCAACAAAATTGCCGGTCCTTTTATAGAGGCCTGGGCTCTTGAGATATTTCATGAGGTGGTAAAGTACCAAGACAACAAATACCAGCTGATCAATGTCGAAGCGCAAGAACGGCTTCATAGGGCAGACGTTATTCTCCAGTTCAGGAAAGAGAGGAGGACCGAATCGGGTATTACTGCAGAAGTAGATGTTAAGGCAACAACCGAGGATATCGAGTCAAGCGGCAAATCTCCCAACATTACCTCCTTCAGCCGCATTCGCTCTGCATACGTTGAGGATGCAGACTACATTTTTGTAATACTTTCTTTCAAACACCGGGTTTACTCGGTGAAGAATCCAACCTCGGGTTTAATGGATGGAATCATGGAGGTTGTCGCGTATAATGCTTATGATCTCAAATATATTTCTTCAAAAGATTTCAATTACAATCCAGCCCTTGGTACGGGACAGATTCAGGTGAAAGACATTCATTATGTCTGATTGGAGAAGAGAGCAACTTGGGAGTTTTGTCAACTGTTAGACCGTAAATATCTCAGTTCTACCAGAAAAACGCTCCAAGATTGGCTGGATCTTGCGGTAAGGTATGGTTGGATAAAGTACGACGGGTAAATTTGATATCTCTATCAATGGGGAATACAGGAATGAGTGACCTGCAAATTATTGAGGGAGACGTTCTGGAACAACTCCCGCATATCTCTAGCGAATCGGTAGACCTTATTATTGCTGCCCCCCCCTATAACTTAGGCAAAGAATACGGCAATAACTACGACCTGAAGGACTTCAACGAGTATCTCAAGTTTTCAACACTCTGGCTAACGGAAGCGCGTAGAATTCTTAAGCCAACGGGAACTGTTTATGTGTTTATGGGTTTTCGATTCATCTCTTATTTGTACGATATACTCGACCGCGGGCTCCAAATGTGTTTCAACAGTTGGATTTGCTGGCACTACACACAAGGAATAGGAAGAACAAAGGGATTCTCTCCGAGGCATGACGACGTTCTAATGTTTACCAAAGGCAAAACGTTTAAGTTCAACCTAGACAATATAAGAGTACCTCAGAAATACTACCGCGAGCGCAACAACATGAGAGGGGCGAACCCAGGAGATGTGTGGCAATTTTCTCATGTCCATTATTGCAACGAAAATCGACAAGATCATCCCACTCAAAAACCAGAAGGTTTAATAGAAAGGATGGTACTCGCCTCCTCCGATGAAGGAGATATGGTTTTAGATCTGTTCTCGGGTAGTGGCACCACTTTAAGGGTGTGCCAGCAATTAAACAGAAGTTGCATCGGTATCGAATTAAATCCAGAATACGTTAAAATGATCAAAGAGCGCCTGAATGGTGAATTCACAGGGTTTGATAGCATAGACCCTCGAATGGAGCGCATTCCCTTAGATTTAAATATAAAAAAAGTCAGACAAGAATATCTTGAGAACCATAAGAAGTGGTTTCTCATTCATCATGACCCCTTAATTGACAAATTTGAGGAATCAGTTCGGAAATTATATGATGAGGAACAAGGGGAAATACAAGAAGAATTTGATTTTGATACAAAACAACAAGTTGAGAAGCGGAACTGATTAGATTCTAATCCACCGTTGCAGTTGATGGCAGAGATTTGTGATTTTATCAATGTTTTTGGATTGCGGTGGGTTTTGGTTTGTCGAAGGTGTTTGGATAAATCCCTGCCACAACTGAACTTTTTCGTTAGGCCTGTAAACAATGAAGAAGAAAAGGAGGCGTCAGGAAAACTAAAATATTTGCAATATCAGGTGGTTACTTTCGTAGAATATCAAAAACAGCATTAGATCTTGAAAGGGAGATTAATACTTGGCTTAAAGCTAATCCTAGAATCAAAATCATAGATATAAAGCAATCATCATGCGGAGGGAGTGCAGAACCAAGTAACACTTCTATATGGTATGAGATAGAGGACTTACTAGGATATGCAAGCGAACAACTCCTATCGTCATTGTCGCATGATACCGGCGCGTCAAATGGAGGCAGATTGATAAGGCAGTGAAGGTGACTTAGATGAAACACCTAATTGATGCTATCTATAAAAATGGCACATTCCGACCAGTGCAATCCAATATAATCAAAATTGCCAAAGGAACGCACGTCCGTATCACCGTTGATAATGAAACAGAACCGGAATCCCTGAAACTCGCGGTCTGTGTCTACGACGGTATTTTTGACGAAGTTGAACGGATTGCACTTAAGTTGGAGTAATTTTTTTGGCACAAGGAGTACGGATTGATGCCGCCTAAAACGGTTTTGGATACGGACATTTTTTTGACACTTGAGAATGACAATCCACTATATTTTGAAGGTTGTACGGAATAAGTGAAATGGAGGTAAGCAGCAATGCAAGAACTAATCTACATGGATAGCCACGCCACCACACCCATCGATCCACGGGTACTGAAAGCGATGATGCCGCACCTGACTACCCATTTTGGGAACGCTGCCAGTAGCACACATCTATTCGGGGAACGTGCGAAGGATGCGGTGGACACTGCGCGTGGTCAGGTCGCAGATCTGATCGGTTGTTCAGCAGAGGAGATTATATTCACCAGTGGCGCGACGGAATCGGATAATCTCGCGGTCAAGGGGGTTGCCTATCAGTATAGAGATCGGGGGAATCACATCATCACCAGTGCTGTCGAACACCACGCGGTTTTGGATTCATGCAAGGCATTAGAGGAATCGGGGTTTGATGTGACCTACCTCCCCGTGGACAAGTATGGATTGGTTTATCCGCAGCATGTCGAAGATGCTATCACAGACCAGACCGTACTGATTAGCCTCATTTATGTCAATGGCGAAGTCGGAACAATCAACCCCATCACAACGGTGGGTGAAATCGCAGAGCAATATGGTATACTTTTCCATTCCGATGCGACGCAAGGGATTGGCAAAATTGAATCGGATGTCAACGAACTGAAAGTGGATCTGATGTCATTCACCGCCCACAAGATGTACGGCCCCAAAGGAATCGGTGCCCTCTACGTCCGTAAGAAAAATCCACCGATCCAACTGTATCCACTGCTACATGGCGGCGGTCAGGAGAATAACATCAGATCAGGGACGCTCAATGTCCCCGGCATCGCCGGTTTCGGGGCAGCCTGTGAGCTGTGCAAGCACGAGATGGAGGAAGAAACGACACGAATCTTTGCCCTATGGTCGCAGCTCTATTACGGATTAGACAAACGAATCGATCGAGTCCACCTTAACGGGCATCCGATACAACGTCTTCCCGGCAATCTCAACCTTAGCTTTGAGTTTGTCGAGAGTCAGGCAATACTGTCGGGCTTAAAAGGGATAGCACTTTCATCGGGATCCGCCTGCAACTCCGACTCTGTTGAACCCTCCTATGTCTTACGTGCGATGGGTGTTAGAGACGAACTTGCCCTCGGTGCTGTCCGATTTGGATTGGGACGCTACAATACAACAGAGGAGGTTACCACGGTTGTTGAGTGTGTCGCATCACAGGTCGCCCGGTTGCGTGAGTTGTCTCCTCTCTACGAAATGGTGCCGGGTGGAAACTACAGCGCAGCAATATCAAAAAATGGAGAGCCATCATGAACTTGTTCAAAAAAGACAAGAAAATAGAACCAAAAAATCCAGAGGCAGCCAGACCGCGCATGACGAGCCATCCAGAACTCAAAATGGCAGATGCTGTGCCGGCTGGCAGACCCACCACCCCACAAACAGGAATGCCCCACCAAGGACAACCGCAAAATATCCTCATCCCAAACGTTAAGTCTAAAATTGCTGTGGCGAGTGGAAAAGGCGGTGTCGGTAAATCAACAGTTGCGACCAATCTCGCAATCGCTTTAGCGCGAAACGGGGCGCAAGTCGGGCTGATGGACGCGGACGCCTACGGGCCCAGCATCCCCACCATGATGGGGGCGAAAGAGCAGCCACAGACCAGTCCAGAGAAGAAACTCATCCCAATTGTCCGGCACGGCATCAAGCTGATGTCCATCGGCTTCCTCGTCCCTGATGAGCAGGCATTGATTTGGCGGGGGCCCATGTTACACAGTGCAGTTCGTCAATTTCTGGGCGATGTAATTTGGGGCGAGCTCGATTATCTCATCATCGATCTGCCACCCGGTACAGGGGATGTCGCCCTCTCTTTAACGCAGTCGATTCCCTTGACAGGCGGTATAATTGTGACGACGCCGCAGGATGTTGCGCTCGCTGATGTCCGACGCGGTGCCGCCATGTTTGATAAGTTGGGTGTGCCAATTCTGGGCGTCGTCGAAAACATGAGCTATTTTGCGTGTCCTCACTGTGGGGAAAGAACAGACATCTTCCGAAGGGATGGCGGAGTCAAAATTAGTGAAAAACTAGGAACCCGGTTCTTAGGAGAGATTCCCCTTGACGCCGAAGTTTGTACCGCCGGCGACCTTGGCGTGCCCATTGTCGCATCTCATCCCGATTTACCGCAATCCCAAGCGTTCCATCATATAGCTAATCAACTTGTGGAAGAGCTCGATGACCAAGATTCAGATGACGAGTTGAAGATTATTTAATCCTTGGTGTGAGTTGAGGCTATTGAGTTCATGGGGTCATTAGCTCATTAGTGATCCAATATATCGATGAACTAATGAACCCATAATGAATCCTGACTATTTACGCTGCACCTTTCACTCTAGGAGATCTCTCCAATGAAAGAAAATGACCCACTCATTTCCGAACTGTCAAATATTGTTGGATCGGAGCATGTAATCACCGATCCCACCTCGCTTTCCGTTTATGAATGCGACGGGGCAACCGTGTTCAAAGCACTCCCCGATGTTGTCGTTTTTCCGACAACCGCACAGGAGGTTTCAGCGATAGTCAAGGTGGCAAACAAGCATAACGTGCCCTTCATTGCGCGGGGAGCAGGAACCGGCTTGAGTGGCGGCATGTTGCCTGTCAACGGCGGCATCATTATTGCGCTGAACCGAATGAATCGTATCCTTGAGATCGATACAGCGAACCAACAAGCGGTAGTAGAACCGGGTGTTGTAAACCTTTGGTTGACACAAGCCGTTCAAGATGATGGGTACTACTACGCACCGGACCCCTCTAGTCAGCAGGCTTGTAGCATCGGCGGAAACATCGCTGAAAACTCCGGCGGTCCCCACACACTCAAATATGGCGTTACCTCAAACCACGTTCTTGGCTTAGAAGTGGTGTTGACTGATGGCGAGATTGTCGAGTTCGGCGGTGCCGTTGAAGAAACACCCGGCTACGACATTCGGGGTGTTATAATCGGTTCAGAAGGGACCTTCGGCATCGTGACAAAGGCGGTCGTCCGGCTCTTACGCAAGCCGGAAGGGTACCAAACCCTGCTCGGTGTATTTGAGACGATTGACGATGCGTCTAACGTTGTTTCTAGTATTATCGCGAAAGGTATCATTCCCGCTGCGCTGGAGATGATGGACCACTTTGTTATCAAAGCGGTTGAAGAGGCATTCCACTGGGGATTCCCGCTTGATGCCGGTGCTGTCCTCATCGTCGAATTGGACGGCATAAAGGCTGGAATGCAGCAGCAAGCAGAGCAGATAACTGAAATCTTCAATGAGAACAACTGCCGCGAGACTCGCTATGCCAAAGATGAGGAGGACCGACAGCAGATTTGGAAATCGCGTAAAAGTGCCTTCGGGTCGTTTGGGCGCCTTGCACCCAACTATATCACACAGGATGGGGTGGTGCCTCGCACGCAGCTACCCAAAGTCCTCAGAAGAGTCGCAGAAATTTCTGAAAAGTACGACATTCCAATCGCTAATGTGTTTCACGCAGGCGACGGAAATATTCACCCGATCGTCCTGTTTGATGAACGCGACGCGGACCAGTGTGAGCGAGTTGAAGCGGTGAATATGGAGATTCTCAGCGCGTGTGCCGAAGCCGGTGGGACAATCACAGGCGAACACGGCATCGGGGTTGAAAAGATGGATTATATGCCGTTGATTTTCAGTCCTGAAGACTTGGCGGTGATGGTAACCGTTAAAGAGATCTTCAACCCGTCAGGATTGTGTAACCCCGGTAAAATATTCCCAACCGCCGAATCATACGCGAAACTTGGGTTATAACCATCTACATCAGAGAGGAGTGTCTCATGAAACACTGGAACCAAGCCTTACAACTGGTCCTGGTTACAATTGTAGCAATCGAAATTGGGTGTGCTCCTCCAGCCAGTACCCCGGAAGCAGCCCAACCCGCGATGGCTGAGTCAACCGAAGCGGAAGCTACACCCGCCGAGACCCCAAAGATGGACACCTTCGATCAATCAGATGGATCCCTATTTATGGTCGAAGCACCCCATAAAATCGAAGGAGGAATGCTACATTTACAAGCCGGACAGGAGGATACAATCCTGTTATCCTCCGCCGAAAGTTCAACAATGAAGGAGTACACCGTAACCGCCGAAGTGATTCCGCCTAATGTCGGTGAATCCGTTGGTATCGCTTTCGCTGTCCGAGGTAAAAGCTCACAGATTCTATTTTATGTGTACCGTCCGGCGGGGGCAGACCCCTTCGGTAAACGATGTAATGTTGGAGTCGAAGGGCATGTCGGTGGAAGGAGCATGCGTGCGCCGGATATTCGTACACGCGAAATCTCCTTTCAAAAGGATGCCCCGATCAAGCTTTCCGTCCGCCAAGTGGGTCAAAATGTGACACTTTCGATCAACGGCGAGAATATCGGACGCTTTCACGAACGATCCCTAAGACCGGGGGTGGTGGGCGTGTACGGAAAATCTCAACACGGAGACAGCAGGCCCGCAATTATCAAATTCGATAGCTTCGGGGTTGAGTAACTTATTGATATGTCTAGCTCAAATCAGTTGCACAAAGATTTGGTTCAAATTGTTGGCGAAACGGGGGTACTTTCTGACGATCAACTGAGCCGTTATGCAATTGACGGTATTGGTCCCCAAGCCGTCGTTCTGCCTGCGTCAACTCACGAAATTCAAGAGGTGTTGGGCTATGCCACGGATAGCGGGCTATCGGTTATCCCTGCGGGGAGCGGGACAAAGCTAGGGATCGGCAATCCCCCAGAGCAGGTTGATCTCGTCCTGTCAACGTCAAGGTTGGACCAAGTATTAGGATATGAACCCGCCGACCTAACGGTGACAGTAGAAGCAGGGATTCAGTTCGCCGCGCTCCAAGCGAGGTTGGCTCAACATGGGCAATACCTGCCACTCGATCCGCCCTACGCTGACCGATGCACAATCGGTGGAATAACCGCAACAAATGCCAGCGGTCCTTCGCGACTTCGATACGGCGGTGCCCGAGATCGTGTGCTTGGGATGCGCGTTGTCCAATCGAGCGGAGCCGTTGTTAAGAGCGGCGGCAAAGTTGTCAAAAACGTAGCCGGATATGATCTTAACAAGCTGTACCTCGGATCGTTCGGCACATTGGGGGTCATCACGGAAGTCTCGCTCAAGCTGCAACCGTTACCAGAAATTGAACGTACTGTCTTATTAACCTTTATGGAAATTGGGGAGGCGGTAAATATGGGATCAGAAATATCAGGTTCTCAGCTTCTGCCAACCTTCCTCAATCTGTTTGTTAATAGTGCATCACTCACCGGGAGCCCTGAACCTTGCCTCATGATTGGACTGGACGGGCCGCCCGAAACCGTTGAATGGCAAATTGATTCTATCAAAACAATAGCGCAACAAAACGGGGCTATTGGTGTGGAAGTGTATGAAGGACAACAGCAGCAGGTGCTTCGCACATCGATTTGTGCTTTCCCAGAGGACAAATCAGCTGCTTCTACCGTCATCAGTCGAGCCAACCTTCGCATAACCGACATTGGAAGCTTCGTTAATACTACCTTTGAAGCGAATGAATTAACCTCTTGGCAAGTGCAGGCGATGGGATTAATGGGAAATGGCGTTGTCTATGTGATCTTCTCAGATTTCCCCGATAGTGATGTTCCGGTGCAGCATGTCGCCGACACAATCGCAAACTTGCGCGACACTGCCGCGAGTGTTAGCGGGAATCTGATTGTTGAGTCTGCACCAACTGCACTCAAACGTCAAATTGATGTCTGGGGCCCAGTCGGTCGTAGCTTTGAGTTGATGGAAGCAATCAAAACCAAGCTGGATCCAATCGGTTTATTGAATGTGGGGCGTTTCGTTGGCGGAATTTAGTATCGGGCTCATGTTAAGAAATCGTGCAATAGAAACCGAGCTTTTGCCAAAAAACCAGTTTCTCTTCGCATTTTGGCACTTTCTTTTTCTAGGAACCCCGTAGGTTGGGCTTCCTAGCCCGACTACACCAATGAACGAATGGTTTTCACGTTTCACGCAATGTATATCACCCAAGAAGTTCTGAATCGACTTGAAGAGAAGTACGGCGTGCCGCGGATTCTTCGCACCGCCTACATGATGAATCAACAGGGGTTTGACCTACTCAAGTGGAGTATGCGACACGGACGTGCACACGACGTAACTGTATTCATTTCCAAGGGTGATAAGATTGCCGTTATCCGAAAACCGAGCTATCCTCTCGAGGTCTATCGTCCACCCAGCGGTGGCGTTGAACGGGGGGAGGATTTTGAAATAGGCGCGCGACGCGAAGCCTATGAAGAAACAGGCTTAGAGATTCAACTCCAGAGATACCTCCTCAAAGTGTATGTCCACTTTTCTTTTAAGGACAAAACGGTGCTCTGGACCTCTCATGTGTTTGCCGCTCAGGCGATAGGTGGATGCTTACAACCTGTTGATACTAAAGAGATCGCTGCCGCGCGTTGGGCAACTTTTGACGAGTTAAATACTAATCTTTTGAAAGCTCTGCAAGAGTCAGAGTCCGCCGGTTTGAGATACCGTGCGGAGTTGCAAGCCGCAACCTTGCAACAATATAGGGAGGGGGAGGTGATATGCAATGGGAGCACAAACAAGGAGGATTTTGTGGATTGATGATGTGATTGACAGTTTAGAGACACATATTTTATTTTTGAAACAAAAGGGCTATCAGATTACGCCTGCGATGCGGGGTGATGAGGGGTTATCTCTGCTACAGGAAAAAACTTATGACGCGGTCCTGATTAACCATATCATGCCCGATATGGATGGGATTCGTCTGCTTTCCGCAATCAAGAGGAAATGCCCCCATTTACCGGTGGTTATGGTAACCGAAAGCGAGCAACGGGAGATTATGAATGAGGCAATTATCCATCACGTTGATGACTTTTTAATGAAACCGTTGAATCCACAACAGATTGCCTCACAATTGGCGTTCCTCTTGGAATATGATGCCGTCCAAGAAGATTATACCGCTCAAGAGTATGTGATTGACTTTAATAAGCGAAGTGTATTAAAACAGCAGGAGCTTGATTGGAGAACATGGATTGATATTTACACCCAGATTGCCGAGTGGGATTTGCGCCTAGATGAACTTGACATCGCCGATAACTTGCGTGAAACACACAGACTGGAGAAACAGGAATGTAACGCCCTGTTTGCTCGTTATATCGAAGACAACTATTCTGATTGGTTGGTTGGTGAGGATTCTCCTGTTCTATCGGTAGATTTGTTTTACAAGCATGTCATTCCGGAGATACAGGTTGGTAAGCAAGTATTCTTTATCGTAATGGACTGTATGCGGCTGGATCACTGGCTAAAAATCAAGCCCCTCCTAGACCCATACTTTCAGATTATCACACACTATCACTACTCAATCTTGCCGACAGCAACAAATTATTCACGGAACTCGATCTTCAGCGGTCTATTTCCGCTAGAGTTTGCCCAGCGCTATCCCGATTTATGGGTAGAAACTGATGGTGAGAACACTAGTGTCAATCGTTATGAAAAGGATTTGATGCGATTGCAACTAGATAGGCACGGCATCCATCTCAAACCCGCTCCACACTATTTTAAGATCTTTGATGCGCGTGGGGAAATGGAGTATCTACAATGGATTAGCAGTGTCAAACGCATCAGTTTAGCAGCAGTGGTTGTTGGCTGTATTGACCATCTGACGCATAAACGCTCTGAGATTGCCTTGCTCAAACAACTTATTCCTGACGAAACTGCGTTCCGCACATTTGTGCAAGGTTGGTTCCAGCATTCGGGCTTGTATAAAATCTTGAAGTTGCTGGCAGATCGAGGCGTTACGGTCATTCTAACAGCGGATCACGGTTCAATCTTGTGTCAGCATGCAGCGAAGGTTTCAGGAGACAGACCTGCAACGAATGGACTTCGATTCAAGGTCGGTGGTGAGCTTATATGTGATGAAGCAGTAGGATTGAGAATTACCCAACCTGAACAGTACATGCTGCCCGATATGGCTTACGAAAAAAATTATGTCCTTGCCAAAGAGGACTATTACTTCGTTTACCCAAATCAGTCTAACGACTATAAACACCAATTTAACGGAGGATTCCAGCACGGTGGCATCTCAATGGAGGAGATGATCTTACCTTGTGCTATCCTTGAACCGAAGTAGGTATGAGACCTGATGTGATACGGACGCGGATTGTGGATGCCTCTAGCAAATAGGGTATCCTCAATCTGCAATAGATTTCCTTATTTTTCTCTTTCCCTTTATTCTCTCCTTGTAAATATCGAAAGGAAAAACATCATGAAATACTCCATTCAACTGCGATGGATTTTGATTGCCTTATCCATCATGGTAACAATCCCTTTGATTGTAACAACCCTCAGTTTGTCTGGCGAGGAGTCAGCCAAAGAACCCGCTGTCCCGCAGATAATCGCTGTGAAGTTTCACGCAGATTGGTGCGGTTCCTGCAAAAAGATGGGGACCATCTTCACCGATTTGCAAAACAAATTTGATGGAAAGCCTGTGCTCTTTGTCACCCTAGATTTTACAAACCGCACCACTCAGTATCAGTCGGAATTACTTGCCTCGGCACTCGGAATGGGTGAAGCCTACAGAGCCAATCAGGGAACGGGCTTCATTTTATTACTAGATAGTCAGGCGCGAAATATATCGGCTCGCCTAACGAGCAAGCAGACGTTAAAAGAAATGAGTACGGTGCTTAACCAGTTGTTAGAAAAATAGGTCTCACCCACCAGAACCCTTTAAGAGGGCTTGAACCTTTCAAGGGTTTTTGACATCCGGGAAGGTTACACTTGATAAGAAAATCAGTTTTTCGCCCTTATTTTTTATTATGCTTTATCTGTGCACTATATATCGGAACGCCTACTGCCTTATGGGGACAGCTATCACGTTTCGGATTGCCTAAACCAAGTGCCGAGCGAGTCGAGATTGTTACAGCCCATGGGGTCTTGTCAGTAAATCAGGTGCAGCCCGGCAGTACATTTCAGATGGCTATCGTGATGAAGTTTGCCCCCAATTGGCACGCCAACGCGAATCCCGCCGGGGTAGGCTTAATCCCCACGGAGGTTATTCTCCCTGATCACGCTGATCTGGTATTCGGTGAGGTGGTATATCCAAAGGCAGATATCCTCGAAATTGCCTCATTGGGTGGAAAAGTCCCTGTATATCATGATGAAGTTGTTCTCGGGTTTCAAACGACGTTACTGGACTCAGCACCGTTGGGACGGATGACGCTTCCCTTCCAATTGATATACCAAGCCTGTAATGATGAGCAGTGCCTGTTGCCGAAAACAATTGATGTTAATGTTGCGATTGAGGTTGTCGGGCTGGACCAACCGATTCAACCTATGAACGATGCCATCTTTGCAAACCTCCAACTCGGCTCCCCTCCTGATGCTCCCTCTGAGACCACTACAAGCGAAAGTGGTAAGTTTTCCCAAGCGTTATCCAAAGGCTACTTTTGGGCATTCCTCTTCGTCTTCGTGGGCGGAATCTTAACCAGTTTCACACCGTGTGTTTACCCGTTAATCCCGATAACTGTTTCCGTCTTTGGTGCGGGTGAATCCGTAGAGCGTTTGCGATCTTTTCTCTTATCTGTGACTTATGTTATAGGTATCGCACTAACATACTCAATTTTGGGTGTCGCTGTTGCATCAACGGGGGCAGTCTTCGGACAGATAATGGCAGACCCACGGGTGATGCTCCCAGTGTGTGGGATTCTGATTGCACTCGGACTGTCTATGCTCGGTGTCTTCGAGCTCCGCGTACCCTACGCCATGCAGAACAGACTCAATAGCGTCGGTGGTGCAGGATTTGCCGGTGCCTTTGCGATGGGAACTGTTGCAGGTGTCATCGCCGCGCCTTGCACGGGACCGGCCTTGGGCGCAGTCCTTTCTTACGTGGCTACCACGGAGAGCGTTTTCCTCGGATTCTGGCTGCTACTGACCTATGCCCTCGGTATGGGGTTGTTGTTTATTATAATCGGTACATTTTCGGGTGCCATCGCCGCCCTGCCGAGATCAGGGGGCTGGATGTATATTTTGGAGAATATATTCGGCGTCGCTATCATCACGGTGGCTTTGTACTTCCTTAAAGACGTTATCCCACCGTTACGCGCTTTGCTCCAAAAATCTACGAGCTTTTTCGCAATTGCAGGTGTATTGGTGCTAGCTGGTATTGCTCTCGGAAAATTTTCCCAGCGGTTCAAAGACCTGCCCCGTCTGGTGCAGCTTCGTAAAGCGGTTGGCGTTTTAATGGCAGTTGTTGGGCTTTATATGTTCGTGGGGGGGCTCACAACGGCGGAAAGCGACCTCCTCTGGATGGCTGATGAAGCCCAAGGATTGGAGGTTGGACGAAGAGAAGGCAAACCTGTCATGCTCGATTTCTACGCCACATGGTGCGCTGCTTGCAACGAACTAGAGCACACCTATTCTGATCCGGCGGTAAAATCAAAGTTGTCCAAATTTGTGAACGTCAAACTGGACTTCACGCGAAATTCGGAGGAAGTTGAACGGTTGAAGCAAAAGTACGACATTGTTGGGTTGCCGGTAGTGATTTTCTTTGATTCTGATGGGAATCAGTTGACGGACAAAAGACTTGAAAAGTTTGTTGAACCGGAAGAATTTTTGAGTTTCTTGGCAGGAATTAATTGAGGAGAAGATCAAAGATGAGTAAATGGTTACCCTACTTTGAGGCAGCCATTCTAGTTGCCCTCATCGTGCTGATAGTTGTGAACACAAAAAGAGGTAATGCAGCAGCTGATTTACCTCCTGCGTCCCAGGTGGAAGCATTCATTGAACAGGGGGATGAATACTTCGCCAAGCAAAATTTGCCAAAAGCCCTATTTTCGTATTGGAGCGGTATTCAGGCGATTGAAGCGGCCCCTCGCAACGCCAATCATGCGTCACGGCTGCACGCCCATATCCGCGTTTCAGAAATCTACTTCCACAGCAATTGGGTGGCAGACGCGGAAATCCATCTGAATCGCGCTGCAGCAATCGATTCCGAACACCCGGACGTCCATCTGCTACGCGGAAAGCTGCTGCGCGACACGGGTGAACAGGCGGGGGCTGTTCAAGAATTCCTTGCCGTAATCACCAAAGACCCAAAGTATGCCGAAGCGCACTACCTGTTAGGTACGCTGTACCAGTCAACGCAACAGTTTGAGGAAGCACAGGTTCACTATGAGAAGGCGATTGAAAATGACCCCGACTTAATTGATGTTCCCTTTGAGTCTGTGCCAATCGGTCTGCAAGCCCGGTTACAACTTTCACGAACCTACCGCAATATCCTTCAAAATTACCGGTTCATTGACCGAGAACTCACCGCCGAGGAACAAACGCAGCTTGTCGGATTGGAAGATAAGGGACTCGAAGTCCTTGAGGAGGTCGTGGCATACGCACCGAACTTCACAGAAGCGAAGCAGGAACTCGTCGGATTGCTCTATGGGCGCGCGGGTACACTCCGACGCGGGGGAGAGGAACGCGCTTATGATGACGCGTTGGATGTGTATCAGAAAATTGTCACGCTAGACCCAACGGAAGTTGACGCATATCTGTGGATAGGACAAATCTATAACTCGTTCTTGCAAGACCCAGAATCCGCACTTGAAGCATATAGAAAAGCATACGCCCTTGAACCCGACTCAATGACCCTGACGGAAATCAAGAATCTCGAAAGAGATTTAGAGGAACTGAAAGACGAATAGGTGTCGCAGATTATATTGATTCCCACTCAACTCTTGCCTAGTTTCTAACCGTTTTACCAATCCGCCACACTGCCATCCGACTCATAGTAAAACTCACCGCCTAATTCTTCGCCGTATCCCTCAAGATTTTGCATCGCCTCTTTTTCATCTATCTCGAAACCAAGTCCGGGGCGCGTCGGTAATTCTATATGCCCGTCCTTGACCTCCCATTCTGTTTTCAGCAGCCCCCCACCAAGTGCCGCATCAACCTGCTCTTGAATGAGGAAATTCGGAACGACCGCATCAACCTGCATACAGGCGGAAAACGCCACAGGCCCAATCGCACAATGCGGCATAGTGTGGATATAGTAGACTTCCGCCATATTCGCAATCTTCTTCAATTCCGTGATACCGCCCGCGTGTGACCCGTCCGGTTGAATATATGCCACCGCCTGCTTCTCGAACACTTGACGGAATTCCCATCGCGAGAGCAGGCGCTCCCCGGTCGCGATCGGAAACGGAACATGATCTGAGACCAGCTTCAGGGCATCAACATTCTCCTGCGGGACCGGCTCCTCCACGAACATAGGGCGCATCCCCTTCAGTTCATGACAGACTTCGATGGCGAGTGCCGGTGTCATCTTGCCGTGAAAATCAAAGCACAACTCCGCATCTTGCCCAACCCACTCTCGCATCAGATAAGCGCACTCAACAAAGGCATCAATGACAGCCGGCGGTTCATGCGCTCGCCACGTGCCGCCGGGGCCCGACTTAAACGCCTTGTAGCCCCCTTGCTTCTGTAGCATTTCGAGACGATTTTTCGCAGCGGCTTGCCCCTCGTCCGTCATGCTGCCGATGCCCCAGTGTGCGTAAACGCGGATGCGGTCCCGAACCGCGCCTCCCAGCAGTTGATGTGTTGGTACGCTGTAATGTTTACCGGCAATGTCCCACAACGCCTGATCAATGCCTGATAAGGCACTCATCAACACATTGCCGCCCCGGAAAAAGGCGGACCGATAGATATGTTGCCAGTGGTGTTCGATGCGCAACGGATCTTTGCCAATCAGGTAATCGGCAAGCTCATCAACGGCGGCGATCGTACTTTTCGGCTTACCCTCAAGCGTTGTTTCCCCCCAGCCAACGATACCGTTATCAGTTGTGATTCTTACCAGCCGCATCCGGTGGCGAGGAAAAAACTGCTCAATTCTCGCAATCTTCATGAAGTTTGCTCCTTTTTTCAAATTCGCTCGGTATAGGTGTCTCTCCTACCCCTTTACTACACCAATCGGGCGTAACCGCGCCACCCGCCGTGAGAGGCCCGCTGCATCAACAACCCTGACAACTTCATCTACATCTTTGTAGGCTTCAGGCACCTCCTCGTGGAGTGTGCGTCGCCCTTCGGCGCGGACGAAAATCCCTTGCTTCTCAAGGTCTTTTTGAATGCTGCGTCCTTTCGTGACCTGCATCGCTTTCCGACGCGACAGCATTCTGCCTGCACCGTGGCAGGTTGTTCCCCACGTCTGCTCCATCGCTGACGGGTTGCCAACCAGGACATAAGAGGCGGTCCCCATATCGCCGGGAATCAAAACGGGCTGCCCGACCTTCTGATACTTGTCAGGAATCTCAGGATGCCCCGCCGGAAACGCTCGCGTCGCACCTTTGCGATGTACAAACAGTTCATGCTCAACCCCGTCAACGAGATGCTTCTCAAACTTGCCGATGTTATGCGCGACATCATAGACCAGCTCTAAGCCGAGTTCGTCAATCCCAGTCTCAAAGAAATCCATGAACGTTTGACGCACCCAGTGCATGATACACTGGCGATTATTCCATGCGTAGTTTGCGCCGCACGCCATCGCCGTGATATAGTCCTGTCCTTCCTTTGAATTAATCGGGGCAGCAGCGAGTTGGCGGTCAGGCAGATCAATTCCATATTTCTTCGCAACTTTGACCCATGTCTTGACATGCTCATCGCACACCTGATAGCCGAAGCCGCGCGAACCGCTATGAATCATCACGCAAATCTGACCCTCCGTCAACCCCATCACCTCAGCGGCTTCCCGATACAGAATTCGATCTACCACTTGGACCTCTAAGAAATGATTTCCGGAGCCGAGTGTGCCGAGTTGATTTTTTCCGCGTTCTAGGGCGCGTTTGCTGACCGCATCCGCATTGGCAAGGGACAAAAAGCCGTTTGCCTCCGTAAATTGAAGGTCTTCAAAAAAGCCGTATTCACGCTCGACCGCCCAACGTGCTCCCTGCTCGACCATCTGCTTCTCTTCTTGCGAATTCAGTCGAATCTTTCCACTCGATCCGATACCACAGGGGACATTTTCAAATAGCTTTGCTACAAGTCCCTTGGTTCTGCCCGCTAACTGTTCAACGTCCAAATTGGTCCGAATTAGACGCACACCGCAGTTAGAAACCACAAAACCGTTTGCAATGAAATTGTGGTCCGGATGTTCAACCGTAAAATCGTAAACGTAATCGTCAAACTCAAGTTGCTCTGAATCCCAATCGCAGCATCGGGGTGGAATAATTGATTCAATACGATCCCAGATCATACCACTTTTGCCCAAATCTGGAGTTGCTTCTTCAAGGTATTCCCCGAAAGTTGGGAAAGCTTGGCTAACTCGTGGTTTCATCTGTCGCTCTTCATGGACCGACCTTTCAATAAAACGCTCGTTAATATATTTAGACCCAATCTTGTTGGTAATTTCAGAGATTGACATCTCATCTGCGTGCATTGCAACGGCAATCCCTGCAGCATTTTCTCGATCCTCAATCAATCGTTGTTTGAGCTTGAGATACTGAAGCGCAACATTTGCGAACGTCTTACGTTGTATATTGTATTCAAATCCGATCTGTCCCCACAACTTAATCAGATTCTTGTTCGTTCCTGAGATGACCAATCGCAATTGATGAGAAGTGAATCCATCAGCATTTGCCAGTTCTTTTCGATGCCCGATTTTCTTAATCTGTACACCGAAATCCGCTAAAAGATCGACGATGTCTCGCAGGAAGGAGATACCACTATCGACATAACCTTCCCTTTTGATCATCGACATCTTAGGAGCGGGGATAGTGTACGGGGCTCCCATCATTGTGCTTGGCGATTCCAACTCAGCCCCGAATAGCGTAGCGAGAAACAGACGTTTCTGCCACAACGGTGCGCCCTTAATCCACTGTGGCACACGGTAGTCCTGAGAGGCTTTCACCCCGTGAGGTGCCCCAAGCGCAACAAGTAACGTTGCGAATGCAGTGCTACTCACGCTGAAGCTAATCTCTTCACTAGAAAATTGATATGTATTGTAAGTTATTTTGATCTGATTGACTCGCTCGCGGCGGTGCAATTTTGATGGCGTAAACCCAAGTCGCGAAATATCTGCTCTGATCTCCTCAAGATCTTCTGCTTTGCCGTAGAAGGAAATTCGACCTTTTCCATCGCCGTTGACATAATAGATATCGCCATCTCCCATCACGTACCCCAAGATTTTTAACAGGTATGGCAAAGTGGGTGAGTCGTATTTCAGGGGTAACAGATCGCGCTGCTTGAGATGCTTGATAACCTGGCCCCGTTGATTGCCAGCGTGGCTATCGCCAAGTCGCCAGAGTAAGCCTTCAATCTGCGCTTGGTCAACGATAATCTCATCTGACGGTTCTTCATAAGGCACCCCTTGATATGGTGATAACGCAACCTTATCGCCAATCTTGAGCGATTGCAGTTCAGTCATCCCCTTTGGTGTCCAGAAGGGGTGATCGGCGGTCGCCTTGATAGTATTACCGCCCTCGGTTTTCAGGCAATATACTGGCTGGGTTGGACGAAGCTTCAGATAATGCCGCAAAGAGGTTTGGGTTTCAAAGCTATTTTGAAAATCCTGACAGCGCAACATAGTAGTTTCCCAATTTGAACCCATCTCTCCGATTGGTATCGTGTAGCCGTGTTGATGAAGTATCTCAGTGTCCCCTGTCAAGCAGTTTAAATCATACCCTATCCCGCCGGGGGACACAACACCATCGGCCTCCGGATCCGTCGCCGCAACGCCGCCAATCACGAAACCATAGCCCCAATGCAGGTCGGGCATCGCAAGCGAATGCTTGATAATCCCCGGCAGATGTGCCACATTGGCAACCTGCTGCAACGCTTCCTCACTCTTGGCTTGTTCAAGTAATCTTTCATTCGCGTAAATAATTCCATCAACGCGCATCCCACCCATATAGCTTTTGGGGATACGCCACCGGTATTCATCAATTTTTTGTAAGGGTATCTCTGATGCCATAATGTTCTCAGCTCCTAAAAAAGAAGGATTTAGCGGTGCGTCGGCAAATATAAAACCACAAGCGTTTCATCGACAGCGTTCACAGGTTGAAAACTCTCGGAACGGAAGTCCTCCATCGACATCGACAATGGAGGAGTTTGCGTCCAGCCAACAAGTTTTGGTGCCGCCTCTTGTGCTAGATAGCGCAGGACGACCTCACCAATCAATATCCCCACAAACGCCCTTCGTGCACCGCCTAACATTTGAGAGAGTGGAGACCTGTTATATCTTTTGAGGTTTTCCTCTATTTCAATAGTCGTCGCCGGCGGAATCTCACCAATGTAGGCGTATCTCCCTTGACCAATCAGCCATGCGTTTTCCAGCGTATAAGGGAGTTGATGTTCGATCTGATCTGTTGCTAGTCTCACCTTCCGCATTGAAGGCACCGGAAAATCGATAAAGGCCTCTGCAAAATAGGTGCGTGTAACCCACGGATCTAAAGCCGCTTGACGCAGGATCGAAGAATTTGTCGCTCCTTCAGGCTCGATCAGTTGCAATGGAGGCGTGGCCGTTGCTGTCAAAGGCCTGATGAACGTCCCTTCTTGGAACTGGATTGACGTTTCAACGCTAGCTGAAGCGATGATCCCGATATAGGTTTGTAAGTGGGCGCGGTTCGTTGAAGGATAAACGGATAAAATCGAAAAACGATTCACGGATACCGGACTCGGTAAAAAGTGTCGTGGCAGCACGACACCGCATGATAAAAGTACCGTCAGCACGATACTTCCGATCCAGTATAAACGGGGTTTACCTTTTCCTCCCCACCCTATCAGGGCACCGAAACCCAACACATACACAACCAAGAAAACGAGCAATAACCGAATCAGCGGGGCTTTTGCCGAAGGAACGGCTGATAAGATTGTTTGAATCTTTTCGTCGTGCCTGCGATTGGCTTCGTATCGTGCTTCTGCGTGGCGCGGTGTTCGGTTCTCGGCACCAAGCATCCACTGCCAAAATGCCTCCGCTCCCGGTGAATCAGAAAACGGGGGTGCGTTGTAGTTGAACCCCAGACTGATGATCTGCCCGCCCCCCAGGAATCTTTTAGCGATATAGATTTGATCTCCGTTGCCAGAGAGCGTAACCATTCCGGGCTTAGGCTTAAATTCAATCAGGTCGAAAGGCGAATCCGTTTCAAACTCGAAGTGCTGCATCGATTCGGGGATTTGGATTTCCCTGCGTAAACCACCCAACTCCACCGGCAAAAACGCCTCCAAAAAACTCCCACGCAGCCAGTGCAGATCCGCACCACCCGACACGAGTAAGGTGCCCCCTCGTTGAATCCAATCGAGTAACGCTTGCTGCTGTCGCTTAGAAATCCGACGCTCGACTAAGGAAACCCCGCGCACCACAAAAAAATCAATCGAATCGTACCCTTTCCAATGAGTGGGTAACCTCTTAAAGTCCGTATAGGCGATAAAGGCGTGTTCTTTCTTTTTATCGTCAATTTGTTTTCCCTCCCATCGGCTCAACAAATCACGGCTTGGTGTCAGCGCAAGGATTACGAGGTCACTCAACGGTTTAAGAATTTCCGGCGTGAGCTCTTCAGAGCTTCGGACTTGTCCAGTCTGATCAACGAGTTTAACGGTTAGCTGCGGCGAGATTCCCGGCAGGAAAACATGAATCACACGCCGCTGACGATCTGCTCGTGTGAGGGAGAGGGGAGTGACATATGTTTGGATTAGCTTGCCCGAAAAGATATTGCGAACCTCAACGTTAATTTCGCCGTTGAAAGCCTCATTACGACTGGTAACAATGACCTGTAGCGGTGCCCATCGCTCCCGTTTGTAAATCCGATTGAACCCAAGCTCAACAGATTCAAACTCGATCGTTGAAAAAGCGGAAGAGGCAGACAAAATAAAAAACAGGACAACAATTCGGCACATTGATAGGCTTTCAAATTAACAAATTTAACCCGATCCATTTCCGAGCAGCTCTCTCACCTTATCCCCGATATTTGGACTCCGCATCAGCGACTCTCCCACCAGAATCGCGTTGATCCTCGCTTCCTTGAGTTTCATTACGTCCCTGTGTGTATGGATACCACTTTCGCTGACGACAACTTTATCGGTTGGAATAAACGCTCTCAAACGGAACGTAGTTGCGATGTCCGTGTGGAAAGTCTTCAGGTTTCGGTTATTGATACCAATAATTTCCGCGCCTACTGTCAACGCCGATTCCAATTCTGTTTCGGTATGGACTTCGACAAGACTAGCGAGCCCCAAGCTTCGCGCTATCTCGGTAAATTCACGCAGCTGCGCCAATGTCAAGATTGAGACGATGAGCAGGATAGCGTCTGCACCTACGAGTCGGGCTTGATAGATATGATACGAGTCAATGGTGAAGTCTTTCCGCAATAAGGGGAGCGTCACCGCTTCACGGATAGCACTCAGATGGGCGAGTTCACCGGCAAAAAATTTACGATCCGTCAATACAGAGATTGCCGATGCACCGTTTTTCGCATAGGTTCGGGCAATTCCAACCGGATCGAAATCGTCGCGGATAATTCCTTTACTTGGGGATTTTTTCTTGACCTCAGCGATGAGGTGGACGCAATTCGGGCCTGACAGCGCAGCGCAAAAATCTCGCGTCGGAGGCAAATCCCGAATCTTGCGTAGCAGCGTATCTAGTGGCAGCCGTTGTTTGTCGTTTTCCAACTCTATCCGCTTGTGGGCGACAATAGTATCTAAGATCAAAGGGTTCTCCTATCTTTCAGATGGAGTTGAACTATTCACAAATTGGATTATATCACGTTTTATTTAATGGGTCAACGAGGGATTTGATCCGTTTATGATAGTATACTATTATAATCCAAGTTGCCTAGTAGTCTGTCTATTACTTTGAATCCCAATTTTACCGGGGCTCCGTATACCATAACCTCTGTTTTAATCAAAATGGCTCGTGTCAAAAGAAAGTGCAAAACGCAAAGCGCGTGAAACGTGAAAACCATGAGTGCATTGATGCAGTCGAGCTAGGAAGCCCGACCTACGGGGCTAATAAAAAAAATGCAAAACCCAAAGATAAATTGTAGGTCCGGGGTTGACCCACCCGCACTTACCTAAAAAAACGGGTTCTGTTACACGATTTCTTAACATGAGCCAATCAAAATTTCTGACAGTATAGCACATAGATTGGGGTGAACGGGCATCGTGAAACCCAACATATACTAAAACTCCAGTGATGCAACAAATAGCAATTTATGTTATCATATGAATGGCCTTACCTCTCAAAGCAGGAGAAACAAACAATGATAAGGAATATACTGTTGCATACCAGACGCACTTTAGGGCTCGCAATGCTGTTATCCCTCCTAGCAATTGACGCCTCTACAACAGACAAAACTTGGATACTTGTGCGTGAGTCGCAATGGCAGGCGCGGTTTTCCGATATCCACTTTGTCTCTCAACAGGATGGGTGGATCATCGGGTCAGATGCAACAATTCTGCGGACCAGCGACGGCGGGAAAACTTGGGAACAACCTAGCAAACCTCTTCCCTTCAAGATAGATTTCCACAAAGTGTGGTTCCTCAATCCTCAAACCGGCTGGATTGTCGGCGAGGAAGGTGCTGTGTTGAGGACAACCGATAATGGAGAAACATGGAGGGTACTGGACACCGGCACACGTCGAGTATTGTCAGCCATTTTCTTTGTGGATGCTAAACACGGCTGGGCTGGCGGCGATGGCGGACTCATCATTCATACAACAGATGGCGGCGCAACGTGGGTTAGACAGAATACCCCGACAAATAATGCGATCCAAGATTTTCACTTTGCCAGTCAAAAGGTCGGTTGGGCCGCAGGGCATGGCGGAACGGTTGTCCATACCATGGACGGTGGACAGACTTGGAAGAGCCAAAAAATCAACTCCGCAGCCGGCATTAGTTCGATCTGTATGCTTAATCACCGAGAGGGGTGGGCAGCTGGCGGTAACGGCGCGCTAATTCATACCACTGACGGCGGCGCAACGTGGGAGACCCAGAAAAGCAATGTCCCCAATTCCAACGGTATGCCCGAACCTATCTGGGGTATTCATTTTATCGACGCCAATCACGGACTTGCAGCTGCAGAATTCGGTGTGATCCTGAGAACAACCGATGGCGGCGAAAATTGGACGCCGCTGGAACCGAGACCCGTCCCCAGCCGCCTAAACGCTATCCAACTGATTAACCCTCAAGAGGCGTGGGCTGTGGGCGAATTTGCTACCCTCCTACACAGTCGAGATGGCGGTGTGTCGTGGGAAGTGGTCTCAATCAACAGCCACTTGACGACAGTCCACTTCCTTGATGACAAAACAGGATGGGCGGTGGGGCTATCCGGAATGGCACTTGCCACCCGCGATGGCGGGGCAACATGGCAACAACAGTACACCGGGAATGTTTTTGAGCTGTTCGGTATCGGTTTTGTTGACGCGATGCAAGGCTACATCGTTGGGAGTAACGCGACCCTAATCGAGACAGGGGACGGCGGCGGAACGTGGGGGGGCATCAGTATGGAGGCGGAGACGGGTCAAATCCAACGCCTCCAGTTTGACGAGGCTATTCGATGGAAACGCGCTGTCGGTTTTTATGATCTCCACTTTTCAACTTCGCAACACGGATGGGGTGTTGGCGAACTCGGCAAGATTTTGCACACGAAAGATGGGGGACGTACATGGCAAAGCCAAGATCTCGGGGATTTGGCCGTCAGTTACAACAACCTGTATGGCGTCTATTTTGTCGATGCAAACGTGGGTTGGGCTGTCGGTGCATCAGGGACGATTATCAAAACCAATGACAGCGGAGAGACGTGGACTGTTCAGCAGGCGGAGCCCAACGAGTTACGGGCAGTTTTCACCCTCAACCCTCAGATCGCGTGGATCGCTGGGGATGACGGTTCCATTTATGCGACGAAAGATGGCGGTGAGACATGGACTCGACAAATTACACCGACGGGTGAAACGTTGAATGGTGTCTACTTCATCACGGATAACGAGGGTTGGGCTGTCGGAGACAATGGAATGCTCCTCAACACCAAAGATGGTGGTGTAACATGGCTGGTTCAGCAAAGCCCGACCTCAAACGGCTTAACCGATATCACCCAATCTCCAGATGGCGTTCTCTGGGTTGTTGGTGAATGGGGGACCGTCCTGAAATATTAGCCGGTGGAAGCAACCTTCCGATAAGAGGAGCCAATTCTTCTCAATGTAGTACAACACCACATCAGGCATTTTGCCGTGTGAATCCACGCTGACACCTAGTTCGGCCAGCAGGTCCACGTCCAAGTAACCCCATTTATCTCCATAGACCAGCACACTACCCGGTGCGGAGCGGGGAGCAAAATCCTCAATGATGGCTCGAATCAATTCGCTGTGCTCACCGGGGCTAAGAGTGACTTTCTTCCCCGGTGAAATTTCAACCGGAACACGATTCTGTTCCCGCTCCTTGGCGTAGCGGGCTACCAGAGTTTCACGCTTGGCCAAATAGGCCGTCAGCGCATTACACCATGTGGGGGTGTTAAAAGTTCGCAGCAAAGCCAATGCAGCAGGTTCGATCTGATAGACTGCCTTCGGGCTATTTACCGGACGGTCCGGCCTGTCCGGGTTGTACAGCGCAATACCGGCATCGCGGAACTGGTGCATGGTTTGGCGACGAATTGTCTCGCGGGTATTCGGTGCATATTCCTTGTCGTAATGCTCTCGCACCCAATTAATGATGGGTGTGATACCCATAAGCGGGGCCTCGGCGTCAGCCCAGGGTTTGCCTGGCGTGAGGTTCAGTAATGCCAGCAAACAAAGGGCGGAACGCTCGTTCTGTTGCGCCCGTGGCAGCCCCAGCGACATGATAATCTGGTGAGCGGCTTCAATATAATCGTTCTTGTTGTTCATTCGACTAAAGTTCCTAGCTTGGCATCAATCATAGTCTGCGTGAGTTTTTCTTGTTGGCTGGCCCATTTGCCAATTTCAATTAGAGCGTCACGGCTCGGGTACTTCATAATCTTGAGGTCGGTAGCGTTGACCTGCGTGTGGCCGCTGAAACATCGGTAATATTCATCAATGGTGGTTGAATTGAGGAATACTGCCAACCCATATGCTAACGCTTGTTGCAAACCACCCTTATTTTGATGGAAAAAGTTTAAGTGGTTCTCAAAGCCCAGCATGGGTGGGTTATCGAGTTGGCTAGGGTCAACCACGCTTGCCACGATTCGGCGTCTTTCCTCCTTGGCTGTGAAGCGTCTTACCACGCAATAAAAGCCGCTCGGACATAGCCATTTTTCGGTATCATCGTTGTGCAGGATAGCGTTTGGCTTCTTCTTACCGGTGCCCGGCCATTTGGTGCCAATACCGCTGAAATGGCACGGATAAAGTAAAGGCATGGAACCCGCCTCCGGCATGTCGCGCAAGTGATCTTTTAGCCGGAAATCGATTACCGGACCAGTCGAAACATCGATGTCAAGATCTGTCAGCGCGTAGCGAATGGTCGGAGCTAGTTGGATGGTGCTTTTGGGCGATAGTGGCACACGGATAAATCGCTCCGAATCATCCGGAAAAACGATTTGATCGAACGAGTATTTGTGAGTAGTAAGGTTGGTGAAAGTGTCATCGGTTGATGTGGAAACTGTTACCGCGCCTTGTTTTCCACTACGTTCAAGTCGGATAATAATATTCTCTTGCAATACTTTATCCTCCTTAAATGCTTTGTTACGAGACTCAAAAAGGTGAAGGTGCCGGATAGCTGTGCGCTCAAGGATGAAGTCACGAAATGGACGGTAATACGGTCCATTACAGAAACTGCGCGGAATGATTGCCACAATTTGCCCCCCCGGTGTGGCTAGCGCAACAGCCAGGGCCACAAAAGCCGAATACAGGTTCACCGTCTCGATGCCAACACGGCGTAAGGCGAAACGATGCGATGAATTACTATTGATTTTTTTGTAAGGTGGGTTAAGGATGGCATGAGTATATTTTTCGAGTTCTTCAGCGAAAAAGCTGCCAGAAAGCCAATCTATGGCGGCGTGTATAAAATCGACCTTTCGGATTGTTGGAATAAACATGGGATTATGTCTATATTGTTCCAATGTTTGATTCAAATAGGAATGCAGAGAATCGTCAATCTCAAAAGCATCTAGCTCCACACGCTGAAAGTCAAAGCCAGCAGAATTCCACCTCTCCAAAAACGCGGCAGAAAGCGAGCCAATTCCGGCTCCCGCATCAAGCAAGCGACAACTGCCTTTGCCATTTGGGAAAAGACTGGCCATGAAAGCCGCAGTTCTTGCTGATGTCAGGAACTGGCCGAACTGTGATTTCTTCTTCGCTGTGGTGTCTTTTGATAACCGCAATCTGATTTGTTCAACCCTTGACAGCATGATGAGCCTCCTATTTTGCGTCCTAATGAAAAAGTTCAGTTGTCCCACAAATCGGAAGAGTACGGTAGGGTTTACTGAATCTCCCACTGTCCCCCCAATAGATCGAGGATCAGGAGACCGCAACGGCGGGTTAGATTCCTACACTGTGGCATCCTGTGGATCACGTCCACCTTGATTCTCGTTCGATTGACTATCCTGTGTCATAAAACCAAGCAAAATCATAGAACCAATGAGCGGAATAAGGCCGATAAGCAACCACCACCCACTTCGATTGGCGTCGTGGAGCCTACTGACCGATACAGCGATGCTGGGAATCAGTACAACTAAGCCGCAGCCTCCAATAATAACAAAACCTATATCTCCAACAAAGATGTAAACAAACCCTAACAAAAAACCGACAATAAAGGCGCAGAGTGTGAATATCCAAGATTCTCTTCGAGACACCTGTCCACCGGATATCACATACCATTTTACTATTTCAAAATACCGATTCATGTTCGCTCTTCTCTCATTTCTTCAACCGGTTTAGTTGATTGATTATACCCTTCACTCCAAACGTTCAGCAACCCAAAATTCCGACCTAACTCGCCTCATCCCGCCAGCGTCGTAAGGGATGGGTGCGCTCCTTAAGCGGAAACGTAACACGCCCCCCACGTCGGTGAGACTCCCATGATCCGTGAATCATTTCCAGCGATGCGCGTCCCTCCCGGCCGGACGAAATCGGATCGGCATCCGGGGAATCAGGTTCAAGCAACGAGTGGATGAGACGGGACTGAAGCACAGAGTTGATGTCTCGCGTTTCCAGATGCTGACCCGTAATACGGTCCTCTTCGGGCAGCGAAACCGGCTCCCATTGATGTCCCTCGACGGGTGTCATAAATGCGCCGTGGTGGATGAACATCACGGTGGCAACGCTTCGACGCAACGCAATCCGCCCTTTTGTGCCCATGAGATCTAAGCCGTACGCCCTATCATTTCCTTCAGATTCTGCCAAGAAATTGCAATCGACATGTATTCCGTTAGCCAACCCAAACGAGCAGAACGCCCGCTCACCGATGACTAGTCCCGCGTCCCTGTCACGGGGATTGACCTCTTGGCTATGTTTGATGTCCTGAGGTCCCGCTTCAAGGCTGTCCGCTGCGGTAATATGTGCAGCAGCCCAACTCACATCTCCCCCAAAGTTGTGAACCCAATCAAAGAGGTGCGTCCCCATCTCCATCATCGCGTTCCCCGATTTGCGTCCCCCTTTTTCGTAAGCAGATATCAAAAAGACCTCACCGATCTCCCCATCACCAATCAACCTTTTCGCATAGGCGTTATACGCACTGGCGCGTTTCTGATGATTGATGGATAATCGTACACCGGCTGCATCACACGCAGCAACCATCTCATCAGCCTCCTGAAGTGTCACAGCCATCGGTTTTTCGCAGAGCACATGACAACCGTGTGCTGCCGCAGCAAGCGTTGTCGCATGGTGCTGCGGTGCCTGCGTTGAAATCACGACGAGATCTAGGTTCTCCCGCCCAAACATCTCCTGATAATCTGTGTATAGGGTTGACACACCGTACATCTCTTGGTATGCTTGCAGAGCTGCCTCACGAATATCGCAGAAAGCGACCAAATCCACGAGTTCGTTCTTCATCAAGGTATTGGTATGGTCTCTACCTTTTCCGCCGCACCCAATTAGTGCCGCTCGATACTTTGCCATTGGTCTAGCTCCTTATTCTTTTTTCGTGGTATTTCCAAAATTTTGTAGTGGCCAGGACGAGGAGTCATGCCTTTCACTCGCTGCCCATTTTAGAAGGTGATAAACTCAGAATCTATGAGAAATGTCTGATACTGTATCTGCTTTGTATGGACGGACACCGGACCCACTGAAGTTGAAATTGTGGATTATCACTAGGCTTGCACCAAGCAGAAACAAAATGATTCTTGTACCAACCCATCGTCCTCCGACCCGTCCGGGTGAAATGCTTTTAGAGGAATTTCTGCGTCCAATGGACATCAGGCCGCGGAAGCTTGCGATGCCAATTCATATCCCGTACCAGAGCATCAATGAACTTGTGAATAGACATCGGGAATGACACCCCGTATTGTGCTCCGCTTGGCGAGATTCTTTGGGGTTTCACCAAGTTTCTGGATGAATCTTCAACCCCGGCGGGATCTGTATCATGCCAGTCAGGAAGAGACGGATAATCTGAAGGCAATTCTCGGCCTTTCAACCCTCCGAGAAGACAGGAGCACAGCAAAGCTAGGTAGGTGTGGATTTATAACATAAAAAGAAAAAAGATAACACAGTAAGTAGTTTTAGACTTAGAACTCCACAGTAGCAGCCAGCGCAGAATCAGGAATTTTCTGGACATTTAGGTTGAATTTTGGGGGTCTTGGTCTGCCGTTAGAATTTCTACCCTGCTGGTATATGCTACTACATTGATCGAGTGTTTGGATGTTCAGACAAATAAAATGGATTTCCGATAAAATAAATTCGGTCTTACGTCGTCTTGACATTACACCTCTATTGATTCTATTTATTTCGTATGCGCTAATTCCCTCTTTCAGCTCGTCATGCCATTTTTTGAAAGTTCTTTGTTCGTCGTTATATTCAACTTCACCGATCGCGAGAATTATTCCATAGTAGCCGTAATCGTCGAGTGTGCTCTTTATCGCTTCCACATCATTTGTAATAACATCGTGTCTTGTTGTATTAGCTGCATGTGCCTTAAAGTCCCAAGAAATTTCACAAAACGCGTCAAATGTCGTGTTCCTATATGTCTTACCGGGCATATCAATTATGCCATCAAAATGGGTTTGACATAGATATTCAAAGTAAAAACCCATCCATTCCATCTGCTTCCAATTTTTTGAACCGCCTTCCTTCATCTCAAGGATGGCATTTCTGCCAGCCCAAATTTTTGGCATGTTCCGAGAGGCGAGTTGTAATTGTGCAGTTGTATCAACTATTTTTTAGTTTAAGATGATTGAGTTATATCTCCGTTGTGAACAAATCCAAAACAGACTCCTCTTCTGTTTTCTGAATTAGATATTTTCCTGATTCAATACGGTCGCGTGCGAACTTATAATATGCAGGAACGATCTCAAATCCTATGTAATGCCTTCCCTTCATTTTGCTCACTACAGCAACTTGTCCAGAACCTAAAAATGGATCCAAAACAACATCCCCTTTTTGGCTGGAATAATCGAGAATTTTCTCAATGAGTTCAGCTGGCAATTTAGTTGGCGTTTTGACTGCACCCTGCCAATATTCTCTCTTAATTTCCCAGACATCTTCTTTGTCTTTATAGTGTGCAGAGCCCCCGTTTTCAGTCTTGGCATCCTTATCAAATCGGCGATAGGGATAAAACTTCCGTTTACTGTCGTTTTTACACAAGAAAAGACAGTGATAGTGAGAGGTTACATACTTACGCTTGGTAACGACACCAAACTGGTATTTCCAAATCAGGTGATTGACTGTAGTAAGATTGCATTGATCAACAGCTATGAGGAGGTCTTTTAGGTGATTCCAACCAGAAAAGATATACATGCTGCCAGAATCTTTTAACACTCTCGTCGCAGCAGAAAGCCATTCAAGCGTGAAGGTGAGATAATCTTTTGCTTCGATTTCATTGTAGCCTTGTAGGACTCTATTCCCTGTTCGGTTGTAGCTATGTCGAGGGGCCTTGAAATCGATAGCAAAAGGTGGATCTGTTATGATAAGGTCGACACATTCATTCGGCATTTCGGACATTAACTTAATACAGTTTCCTTGTTTGATAGTATCAATGTATTCAGGACAATGTGTATTTGCTATATCTTGTGTCATAGGCATCCCTTCAAAAACTTCCAAAAAATATCGGTCTCACGGTAGTTATAGTTGTACAGCCACATACAAAAGTGCGTAGCCTGTTTTGTCGTGATGATGCTGTCCATACCATGCTGTCTTTTGATTCAAGTCTAAATCGCGCGGTAATTAGTGGCTAGACAAATTCAATAAATCCATTAGAATATGTTCCTGTAATTTGGGAGTTGATTTTTTCTGATGAATTTTACTCTAATACAAAAACAGTACGCAAGACAAAGCAACCCAGCTTTTACTATCTAAATGGGGCGGTTACTGCCTTACCATTTCACTAGCTATATTGTAGTACTCTTTTTATAAAAAATGTCAAGCAAAAGCTCAGTATTTACAAGGAATTAGGACGCTTTTGCAACTTTGTCGAGGTCCAAAATACTTATTGCGAAAGATTATCGCCTCCCCGGGCTTCTAGGCGTTTACCTTTAACCCTCCACAAAGCGAGCCGGTGAGAAAATTTCCATTGACTTATCCCAATACCCGTCTGCTATCAGTTCTTTAATAATTTTTGCTGTTATCGGACTGCCCGTGATGCCCATCGTAAAGTGCCCCGCCGCAACCAAGACATTTTCCCATCCGGGAAGGTACCCAATAACAGGAAGTCCATCCTCACAGAATGGACGTAAACCCGACCACATCCGTTCGACATGTCCTCCGCTCAAGGCGGGGACCACCGTTGTCCCCCTTTCTAACAGATCGACAATCGCTTCGGGAGTGTTGCGCTTATCAAAGCCGACATGTTCAACGGTTGCCCCGACGTGAACCGAGCCATCCGCGCGAGGAACAAGGGCCCCTTTGCTAGAATTGATTGGACGTTGAAGCAAACGCTGAATGGTTGTGACCGCCAGCATCTGTCCACGCGCGGGAACGACAGGGATAGTCATGTCCAACGCCTCGCAGAAAACGCGGCTCCATGCGCCTGTTGCTATCACGAGATGTCCGGCAGGAATCTCCCCCTCATTCGTCTGGAGTGTTGAAAAGCGTCCTTCTGTTCGCCGTACGCCGGTCGCAATACACCCTTCAAGGAATCGGACATTTCGGACAGACGCACCTCTTGCTAGTGCGAAAACCAAGCGCCCGTTGTTGATATACGCCTCATCATGGGAAAAGATACCACCGCAAACCGTTGGTGCCAGTTCAGATTCAAGCGCGTGTATCTCCGCTGCATCCAGCCGTGTTATCGCCATCCCAAAAGCTTCCCCCAATTTTTGAAACTGCGAAAGCCGAGCCGTCTCCTCTGCCTCGTTCAGGGCAACCCTCAGAATCCCAGAGGGGATATACTCAACACTGATACCTGTCTCCTCCTGAAGCTCCGGCACAAACGTAGGAAACATCTTCGTTGAAGCCAAGTGAAGTTCAAAAAGTGCCCGTTCCTCCTCCGCCATGTGCAAGGGTACCAACAGTCCTGCAGCTGCGCTGGAGGCTTCCGCACCTACCCGCCCTTTTTCCACCACCACGACCTCAAGTCCCACCTTTGAAAGCTCGTAAGCAATGAAGCACCCAATGACCCCACCACCGACCACGACCACATCTGCCGTTTGATTCATCTGCCTCTCCCTCTCTTACAATAATCGCCGTCTGCAAAATCTTACGTCCTAATGATTATTCCACATCGCAACGAACTTTGCAATATTGAAAATATTGGACAATACTCACTCTGTGGGCAAAGCACAACGGATGTGCACCTCTGAAAATTTCGTCCAACAAAAGTTTCTTGTGGATGTTTGCGCTATTTTGGCTTATAATATTAACAAGAAATAGTGTCAGGCGGGTTTAGTGCGGCTAGAAATATGCAGCTACGCAAATAAACAAAAGGTTGGGGCAAGGTCGAAATTGGCACGAATTTCCTCAACCGGTACCGCTTGGTGTCCCTTGGAGTAACATCTGCCGATTTTTTCGTTGCTTTGTGAATTTCTAAGTGCGAGAGTTAAAGCGGATTGGAGGGCATGAGAACGCTTGAATTACTGTTCTCGTTTTTCTCCAACGAAAATTGCTCACGATGGTATTTCTCTGTGAGACCAGAACGTATCATCTCACAGCGTTTAGGGTGTCACGTCACTTTGTAAATGAAAGGGCGTCAATAATAACTCAGAGACGACGATGTTATCTGACAGATGCCCGGCTTCTCAAGCCCCTCGATGCAGAGATAAGAGAGGCACAGGCGGAACATAGTTATACTATTCAAAAGTACACTATAAGATAGCACGGTGTCGATTCATCGATGAACTGCGAACCACTCGAATGTACAGTCGGTGAGGGGGAAGCCAACCTCCGTGTGCAAAGTCCAGAAATGTTTGCAAATTTTGAACAACATCTTTTGAGAGAGGAAATTTAGATGAATATTTATGTCGGTAATCTGTCATTTGACGCCACGGATGATGACCTGCGAGAGGCTTTTGAAAGCTACGGAACGGTCGACACTGCCAACGTCATTCGAGACCACTACAGTGGAAGATCGAGAGGATTTGGATTTGTCGAAATGCCCGATCAGGTTGAAGCAGAAGCGGCGATCGCCGGATTGGATGGGCAAGAGATTGTTGGACGCCCTGTGAAAGTAAACGAGGCTCGTCCTCGACCCCCACGTGGCGAGAGACGTGGCGGCGGCAGGGGGAACGGTGGTGATGACCGCGATAGATGGTAAACCCCGTCTTCCCTTGATAATTTTACAAAAAGCACCGGGTAATATTATTTGCCCGGTGCTTTTTTATTTTTTTATATAATAGAAATACACAGATGGACAGACAGCTGCAAAAATAGGAATGTACTAGGGCAGGTTGACCGGAACTTCATGTCCTTGTTGCGAAGATTGATAGAGCCCATCGAAAATCACGTTGGTGTAAAGAAAAGTGTCCCCAGGAATGGGAGAGGGTTGTGCTTCCCGGATAGCTCGTACAAACTGCTTGATTTCATGGGCAACGTCTATACTGCCTTCTGGCAGCTGATTAGGTGTGACATCCTGCAAATCGCTGTAGCCTCCGTGCGATAGACGCAGTTTAGATTTTGAGTCGAAAGGAGAGATTTCAACAGCTCCCCGACTGCCGGTTATACGAATTTGCCACTGTTCCGGGAAGTTAATTGCCCAGCTATGTGCGAAGAACAAGGTAATTCCTCCCTCCAATCGGACGTAGGCCGTTCCAAAATCCTCCACTGAAAAGTCGTCAATATTCCAAGTCCCGTCCGGGGAATGCCCAAAAATGTTAGCATCAGTGCCAGAAACCGTAAGCGGTTTGGGATGTCCCATCATGTAGAGAACGGCATCGAGCGTGTAGACGCCATTGTCCATGAGTCCTCCGCCTCCAGCTGTCTCTTTTTTAATAAATGTCCCGCCGGGGATGCCGCGATGCTGCCAGCCGATGGCTTCGGCGTAATAAATCTGTCCCAGATTTCCCGCCTCAATAAATGCTCTCGCCGCTCGGATTTCTGGCATGAATCGCCATTTCATCCCCACCATCAGGATTTTTCCACTACCTTTTTGGGCTTCCACCATTTGATACGCTTCAGCAGTTGTGGCGGCCATCGGTTTTTCCACGAGGACATGCTTCCCTGCCTGAAGTGCGGCGACCGTTGGTTTGCAATGCGCTTTGGTATACGTGCAAACACTGACGGCATTTACCTCCATGAGTCCAAGCAGCTCCCGATAATCCGCAAATGCGTATTCCGCGCCCCATTCCTGTGCTGCGGCTTGCGCCCGGTCCTCAAGAATATCTGCGACCCCCACAATCCGTGCTTCATCAGGAATCTGGAGGTATCCACGCGCATGTGCACGCGAAATCCCACCCGCACCGATGATACCGATACCAATCGCCATAATGCACTCCCATTAAAATTATTGTAAACTAGTGCTAGCCTCTTGAACTACCTGCGCCGCACGCTCCTCCCAATCGGTTGAAGAGGCCTTCGTCCCCACCTTAAACCAGATTAGGTACTCAATGTTTCCCGCAGGTCCACGAATCGGAGAATAGGAGATCCCCATAATAAATAAACCCCGCCCATGGGTGAACTGGATAAGATCGCGGAGGACCTGAACGTGAACCCCCGCCTCCCGCACGACGCCGCCCTTGCCGACGTGTTCGCGGCCCGCCTCAAATTGTGGTTTAACCAAGGCAAGCACATCTCCCATAGAATCAACAATTTGGGTGATAATCGGTAGGATTTTTTGGAGAGAGATAAACGAGACATCAACCACACCGATTTCGGCCGGCGGCGCAAAGCGGTTTACATCAATCGTGCGGATATTAGTTCCCTCAATGACACACACACGTGGATCTTGACGGATTTTCCACGCCAGTTGCCCTCGACCGACATCCACCGCGTATACAAACTTTGCGCCGTGTTGTAGTAGGCAATCCGTGAACCCACCGGTTGATGCCCCGACATCGATTGCGCCCCTGCCACGCACATCAACTGGGAAAACCTGCAACGCCTTCTCTAGCTTCAACCCGCCCCGACTGACGTACCGTAGCGGCTGTTTCACCACAATTTCTGCAGCCGATGAGATAAGTTGCCCCGGCTTAACCTGAGTGTTACCCGAAACAACTACTTCGCCAGCGAGAATTAACCGCTTTGCTCGTTCACGGCTTTCGGCGAGTCCACGTTGGACGACGAGTGTATCGAGTCGCTGCTTGCTCTGACTATGTGATGCGCGATGAGTGACACGTGAGATGTTAGAGGTGGTGCCACTATCCTTCCAGTCTTCCATTCTGCCATCCACATTTGTCTTAAGTTCTGCATTGCCTAAGTACTCCTCGGCTATTAGCGGATCTGCTCATTTACAAATTTCAATCCCTCTTGGACGATCGCTTCTTCATCTAATTCACACTGTTCATACAAGGTTTTGACATCTCCATGTTCGACGAACTGATCGGAAATACCGAGGCGTTTGACCCGCACATCTGTTAATCCACTCTCTGTGAACATTTCCAAAACCGCGCTGCCAAATCCGCCCATCAACACGCCATCCTCAACCGTAATTACTTTCCGCAGCCGCGAGGCAAGCGGAAGGATGAGCCGGTCATCAAGCGGCTTGACAAATCGTGCATTGACCACCGTTGCTGATACTCCTGAATCTGCCAATGTCTCCGCTGCATCGAGTGCCGGTTGGACGCGATTTCCAATCGCCAGAATCAACAGGTCATTACCATTACGTAAGACTTCACCTTTCCCAATGGGTAAGGATTGGAATTGGTTCGCCATTGGAACGCCTAAACCGGACCCACGGGGATAGCGGACAGCAATGGGTCCCTTTTCATACTCAACCGCGGTTTTCACCATGTGCTGGAGTTCGTCTTCATCTTTTGGGGCCATCACCACCATGTTTGGCAGAGAACGCAGATACGCAAAATCGAAGACGCCATGATGCGTCGGTCCATCTGCCCCGACAAGTCCAGCGCGATCTAGCACGAAGATAACAGGCAGATTCTGGATGCATATATCGTGAACCAATTGATCGTAACCGCGTTGCAGGAAGGTAGAATAAATTGCCGCAACCGGCTTAACGCCTTGGGTCGCCAACCCTGCCGCAAAGGTGACAGCACACTGCTCTGCCAAGCCAACGTCGAAGAAACGATTAGGAAATACCTCTTGGAATTTATCTAACCCCGTGCCGTTTGGCATGGCGGCGGTTATAGCAACAATTCGGGAGTCTTGTTTGGCAAGTTCGATTAATGTGCTGCTAAAAATATTGGTATACGTCGGGATGGGGGAGTTGGGGACAAGCGATTTACCGGTTGCGAGGTCAAACTTGCCACTGATGCTGTAAAAGGTCTCTGAATCCGTTTCGGCAGGAGGATATCCTCTCCCTTTCTGGGTGACAACGTGAAGCAAAATCGGTTGTTGTAGAGATCGCACGCCCTCAAGCACGGGCAACAATGCCTCCAAGTCGTTGCCATCAAGGGGACCGAAATAACGAAACCCAAATTCCTCAAACAGTGTACCGGGCTTGAGAGCAGCTTCAATCCGTTTAGCAACAGGCTTCACCTCCGGGGCAATTCGCTTCACAATCTCTTTCGCGCTGGAGCGGAGGGCATTGTAGGTCGGATTGGTTAAGAGGCGGTGCAGATATTTTGAGAACGCACCCACTGTCTGGGAGATGGACATCTGATTGTCATTTAGGATGACGAGCATATCTTTTTTAAAATCGCCTGCTGTATTCAATCCCTCGAACGCCATCCCTCCTGTCAATCCGCCATCCCCAATGACAGCGACTACCTTATAATCTTCGTTGTTGAGGTCACGAGCGGTGGCAATCCCCAACGCCGCTGCAAGCGATGTGCTTGAATGTCCGGCACCAAACACATCGTACTTACTTTCGGCCCGACTGAGAAACCCACTGATACCACCATACTGGCGAAGTGTCGGAAACGCATCGCGGCGCCCTGTGAGGAGTTTGTGTGGGTAAGCCTGATGTCCGATGTCCCAGATCACTTGATCACGCGGGGTATCGAACACATAATGGAGGGCGATAGCTAGCTCAACCGTCCCTAAGTTAGGTGCAAAGTGTCCGGGATGTTCTGATAGCACCGAAAGAAGATACCCACGCATCTCTTCAGCGAGTTCTTTCAGTTCATTGGTATTTAGTGATTTAAGATCCGTAGGTGAATCGATTTTTTCTAAAAACATTCCAAAGCTCCTTGTAACAATCAGTAAATAAGGACAAAGTGCTTTATCCCCTACGACGAATGATTAGATTTCTTTGTCATCTTCCACTTCAAACGGTGCCATTTCAAATACATCTTCATCAACTTCAACTAGTTGTTGCACACGCAATTCTGCCGCATCAAGTTTCTCTCGGCAGAGCCGCGTCAAGTGGACGCCTTCCTCAAATACTTGCAATGATTCATCCAGAGTCAAAACATCTCCCCGCTCAAGCTGGGCAACCGCTTTTTCAAGTTTGATTAAGGCTTCCTCAAAGCTCATCTTTTCAGACATCTATCTCTCCTTTCAACACACGACATGTTAACTGCCCCCGCGAAAGTCGGAGCTTAACCTCTTCGCCAACACTGACCTGCGCGGCATCTGTAACCGTTTTCTCACTTGAATCTTTGCAGATACTGTATCCACGGGCCAGTGTTGCCAAAGGGCTTAGCGTATCCAACTGAGCGGCAGTAACTTGCCAAGATCGCCGTTTGCCATTTAACTGTTGTGTGGTCGCTCGCTGTCCTCTGATATCAAGCTGATCAATCACCTGTCGAAGGCGGTTAATTGCATCAATCCGATGGATTGCTGGGATACGGCTCTGTATATTTTCTAGCCTTGTCCGTAGGACATCAACCTGTCCAGCGATGTTACGTACTAAATTATACCTGATGGCAGCAAGTTGCTGATGAAGTTCCTCCTGATCTGGGACGATGTTTTCAACCGCTGCAGAAGGCGTCGGAGCGCGATGGTCCGCAACGAGGTCTGCAATGGTAACATCGGTCTCGTGACCCACAGCGGATACAGTGGGAATATGCGACGCAAAAAGCGCGCGGGCAACAACCTCTTCGTTGAACGCCCACAAATCTTCGATCGACCCGCCCCCTCTGCCAACAATTAGGAGATCTAGCCCCGGCAGACCGTTCATGCACTTAATGGCGTGGGCAATCTCTGCCGCGGCCCCTTCTCCTTGCACGAGGGTCGGAAATAGAAGCACTTCCACTGCGGGATAACGTGTTTGCAACATTCGGAGGATATCACGGATAGCTGCCCCTGTTGCGGAGGTGATAAGACCAATCTTCTGTGGAAATTTCGGTAGCGGCTTTTTATGGATTGGATCAAACAACCCTTCTGCAGCAAGCTGTTCCTTGAGCCGCTCGAAAGCCAATTGTAACTCTCCCACGCCGGCAGGCACGACACGCTGGCCAATAATCTGATACTGACTTCGTGCATCGTAGATGGTAAGCCGCCCATTGACAAACACAGCATCCCCGTTTTGCAACGGAAATCGTAGACGGGAGGCGGCAAGACGAAAAATAGCACACTGAATCTGACTATTGTTGTCCTTGAGCGTAAAGTAGACGTGCCCGGAAGAGGGACGCGCTAAGTTCGAGATCTCACCCTCAAGCCATAAATCTTGAAGTATTGGCTCCGATTGCAAAATGCCTTGCAAGATTTGTGTGATTTCGTGGACTTTGTAAACCTTACCTGTTGGAAACATCATGAGAAAATATATAACCTAAAAATATAATGACTGAACTACTGCGCTTTGATCACGTCGCTCATAGGCAGGCGAATACGCTGAATGGCGAGTGCCTTGCCGGTCTCATCATCTAACTCCAGAATAACCCCACAGAGGATGATATTGCTGCTCGCAACCTGATAGCGACGGGGCAGCATTGTCCGAAAGCGCTCGATTACCTCCTCCTTTTTCATGCCAATCACCGAGTCGTGGGGTCCTGTCATACCGACATCCGTGATGTAAGCGGTACCTTGCGGGAGGATCTGTTCGTCGGCTGTCTGAACGTGGGTATGGGTGCCCACGATAGCACTCACTTTTCCGTCCGCGTACCAACCCATTGCAATCTTCTCCGCTGTCGCTTCTGCGTGGAAATCGAGGAGGATGAAGCGAGTCCGCGCCTGGATCTGTGGAAGGATGGCATCGAAGGTGTGAAACGGATTCTCGTAGCTGTCCATATAAAGTTGGCCTGCGATGTTCATCACACCGATCCGCGTTCCCGAAGCTGCGGTGGCGACAAGCCAGCCGCGTCCTGGCGTACCTTTCGGAAAATTTGCTGGGCGAACAAGATTTGGCTCTGTATCAATGAACCTAAAGATGTCACGATTATCCCAGATATGGTTTCCAGTCGTTATGACATCAACCTCTAACTCTAGGATTTCGTCGAGCACCGATTGGGTCAACCCTTTGCCACCGGCGGCGTTTTCTCCGTTGACGATGACTGCATCAAATCCACCGGCTTTTTCAGTCAGATGCGGTAGGAGATTCGCAAGAGCTTTCCGTCCGGGGCCCCCAAAGATGTCTCCAATAAATAGAATTTTCAATATTACCTCTCAATCAAATCTCGTAAATCCTTAATGACCAGTTCTAGTGCTGGAATGCTCTTACCAATACAACTATGCCTGCGCTAATTGCTCCAGTTCCCCCAACGTAAAAACCGACGTGAGAGAACATCCAATCTCCGCTAGATTCTCACGTCCACCACTCTCCCGATCGATGACGCAAAAAGCATGCTCAACCTGTAGCCCAAGCTCCCGCATCTGACAAACCGAGGTCCGTATCTGTCCAGCGGTCGTGACCACATCTTCTATCACCAAGGCCGTTTCACCTGCTTGAAATCCACCTTCCACCAAATTGCAGGTGCCATAGGTTTTGGGTTCTTTGCGAACATATAGACACGATTTCCCTGTTTTGAAGGACAGCCCGGCCGCAAGTGGAACGCCACCCAACTCTAAACCGGCGATCTTGTCGAAAGAAGGGGGTAAAAGTTTTTGCAACTCATCCACAATTGCCTCCAACACCACCGGATCACTCTCAAAGCGGTACTTGTCCCAATAGAACGAACTAGTTTTTCCAGACCGAAGCATGAATTGTCCTGTCAAATACGAAGCGGTTTTAATCCGTTTTGCAAGCTCTTTTTTGTCCATAGAGCTCCTTTACTGAGCATGTGTAGCTTTTCAGGCAAGAGGATAGACGAGTAAATGGGCAACCCTGCAACCCATTTACTCATAACTGAACTTACTCACCTAGCTCTGCCTCCACCGATTTCACGTAAGCAACGCTTTTTCCATCACCGTGGAATTGATCGCCGAGACGCATACCTTCGATAGCGAGATAACCGCTGTAGCCTGCATCCAGCATCGCCGAGATTGCGAACCGGTAATCAATGTCACCATTGGGAATCGGGGCTTGTAATAGAATCGACTTTTCAAGGTCGGGGATATGGACGCGATTCAGATTCTTGCAGTGCCAATAATTGCAATGGGGCGCGAGGGCAGCGATGGCATCTTCGCACGACTCCTCTGGGATGTCATAAGTCCAATAGATGTTACCGAGGTCAGGATTGATACCGACGTTGGGTTGATCGATGAGTTCCAGCAGGTGTAAAGCAGACCAACTGTTATCAACTATCGTGTTCTGGTGGATCTCGATCGAAAGTTCCAAGCCATGATCCGCGGCGACCTTCGCAGCTCCGGAGAGCCCACGGGCGGTGCGTTCATAATCCTCTGCTCTTGCAGTCCGGCTAGCCCCTTGGGATATCCGCTCCCCGCGATATGTGCCGATTCCCCGCGGATCTGGAGCTGGGCTGCCACCAACAGTTGAATTGACCACCCCGGCACCGATCTGTGCAGCAAAACCGATAATTTGCTCCCACTGCTTGTTTGCTCTCGTAGCGGTAAGTGGATTTATAAAGCTGCCGCCGCCGCGTATGGCAACACACGGTATACCGGCATCTTCAAGCTCCGATCGGAGCGATGCGACATCCGGTTGGTCCAACACACTGGCACCCAGCTCAATCCCATCAAAGCCAATCTCTTTCGCTTTTTTCAAAAACGCGCTACGATGTTCCTTCGATCCGATACCTCCGTCTTGATGTGGGTACAAGACCCCTCGACGAAACGCATAAGCAACTTTCATTGAATCACCTCGTAAGAAATTTTGCACCGGAGCAAGCTGTTATCTATCTGCCCCTTTGCATCCTTTACTAAAAACTGATATAATATCTACTTGAGCTAAACCCATTGGTGAATGTACCAATAATAGCATAGATAATGCGGAAATTCAATCGCAATTTATCAATCTTGCTGGCAAGACCCCGCAGCCCAAACTCTTTAGGGAGGGGATGTAGCCAGCCAAAGCGCGTGGTTAAGCAAAAAAGGTTGAAATTGTCGATAAAATAGGGTAGACTTGTCTTGGCTTTCGTGGGAAGGTTCTACGCTACCAAATACCCATCCAGTCCCCTTACCCGTCAGGGCTCAATTTACCCAACACGGTGTGAACTAGCCGGGTGTTTCGGTGCTTCCCACATCCGTTAGAAATGGATATGAAAGACAGAAAGCCACTCCGATGAAAACCTACTAGTTCAAAATGTATAGCCAATCACAGCAAGCGTGAGTTGCACAAAATGATAGAAGGGCACGCTCACGTCTGGAATCACTATATTGCGCCCCAACGTCGGTACTATGCAATTTACGGCAAATATATCAGCAAGTTTAGATAGATAAATCATATTGTCAAACGCAAGCGATTGCCTCGTTTTACTCATTGGAACCAGTTGCCAAGCCAAGCGATTCAGGACGTAGTAGCTCGTCAGGACGTAGTAGCTCGTATTGACAAAAAAGAAGGGCAAAACCATCACTTTCATTGATAAGTGGTATCCTTCGAGCCAGGCCTGATCGGCTTGCAGTGCAATCAATGAAGCGTTCAATCTGCAAGATAGGACGTGGTAGTGTCCAAACTGCCATACACAATTGGATAGAGATTGCAACACCGCGTATAGGGTTGGGGTATCAACCCTGGCAGAAGAAGTTGTAAGACCGTGTTCGCACGGCTAACTTTGCAGATAGCACAATTCCAGTCCTATTGGGACGGGTGAGAATCCCTTCCTTTAGGGGGTAGGAGTATGTCAATACGGGGAAGGGAAAGATTATGGCAACCATCGCAATTGGGGGCATCATGCACGAGTCTAACACGTTCAGCAATGTACCGACAGACCGTGCTGCATTTGAGTCCGGGCACCTAATCTTCGATGATAACATCCTTGATATTTGGGGAGAAGCCCATCATGAGATTGGCGGCTTTATCGAAGGCGCATCAGTATATGACTGGAACTTGCACCCAACCCTGGTGGCTGCAGCCACACCTGCGGGCAGAGTGACTGATGAGGTCTTTAACGAGATTGTTACTGAACTGATCCAGCGCGTTCAGTCAGTGTGCAATCTTGATGGGGTGTTACTTGCCCTGCATGGTGCGATGGTCGTTGAAAGCTATCCCGATGGCGATGGTGAGGTGCTCCGCCGGATGCGCCGTGCGTTGGGCAGCGATTTTCCCATCGTCTCCACGCTTGACCACCACACGAATGTCTCTGAACGGATGGTCGCGGAATCAACGGCGTTGGTCATCTACAAAACGAATCCACACATCGATCAGCGCCAGCGTGGAATCCAAGCCGCAGAGATTCTGACGCGTACGGTTCGCGCGGAAATTAAGCCAACCCAAGCCCTCGCCAAGCCGCAGATGATTTTCAATATCCTACATCAATACACCAACGTTGAGCCGATGCACTCGATTCTTCAGGAGGCAGCACAGCTGGAAACCAGATCTAATGTGCTCGCGGCAAACATTGCGGCAGGGTATCCGTACGCCGATGTCTATGAGATTGGGCCCACCGCCGTTGTTGTGACCGATAACGATTTACAACTCGCCCAAATAGAAGCGGAGCGGTTATCGCAGATGCTGTGGAATGTACACAATCAGTTGGACATCAACCTTCTAGATGCAGCAGCAGCAGTGGTGCAAGCAATGGAAAGCGAGGCACACCCCGTTATACTAGTCGAGATGGGAGATAACATTGGGGGCGGTTCGCCGGGAGACAGCACGTTTATTTTGAGTGAACTGGTGCGGCAGAAAGCGGACGGGTTCGTTTGTATCCTCTATGCACCGCAGGAGGTGGAAGCGTGTATTCAGGCGGGTGTTCGCGGGACAGTTGATTTGACCGTCGGTGGGAAATCCGACGACCTACACGGCTCACCAGTCCCAATCCGTGGGCATGTCCGTCTCATCCACGACGGTTACTACGAAGAAACAGAGCCGCGGCACGGTGGTCAGCGATACCAAGATCAAGGTATCACAGCAGTTGTAGAAATTGAAGAGAAGAACCAGATTGTTCTAACGAGCAAACGTCAAGTGCCATTCAGTCTGCATCAACTTTTCAGTTTGGGAATTAATCCACGGCAGATGAAATATATCGTTGTCAAGGCTGCCATTGCTTATCGTGCAGCCTATGAGCCTATCGCAGGGAAGATTATTGAGGTTGACACCCCCGGACTGACGGCGGTGAATCCGCTGCATTTTACGTATCAGAACGTGCGGCGACCAATCTTTCCGTTGGATTCGGTTTGACCTTTAACCTCAACCCACTAAATACAAATGGAAATTTATGGCTACTCATGTTATAATGAACAAAACCAATGATGTATTGATTTGAATATATACTAAGGAGAATGACTAAAATGCCTGAAATTCGAGTTGCCGTTGTTGGTATCGGAAACTGTGCATCTTCTTTGCTTCAAGGTATTGAATATTATCGAGATGCCAAAGAAGATGAGTTCGTTCCCGGTCTCATGCACGTTAAGTTCGGCCCCTACCATGTGAGTGATGTTAAAGTTGTTGCAGCTTTTGATGTCGATAAGAACAAAGTCGGGCTTGATGTCGCCGATGCGATTTTTGCCGAAATTAATAACACCATAAAATTCTCAGACGTGCCAAAGACCGGCGTAACTGTCCAGCGTGGAGCCACGATGGATGGGTTTGCCAAATACTACCATGAGACGGTCGATGAATCGCCGGCTGAGGTCGTTGATGTGGCTGAGATTCTGCGCGAAAGTCAAGCTGATATTCTCATCAACTATCTGCCTGTCGGCAGCGAGGAAGCGACCAAATGGTATATAGCACAGGCGTTGGACGCCGGTTGTGCAGTCGTGAATTGTATGCCTGTATTCATCGCGAAAAACGATGAATGGCGTGCAAAGTTTGAAGCGGCAGGGTTGCCTATCGTTGGGGACGATATTAAAGCGCAATTTGGAGCCACCATCGTTCACCGCGCCCTGGCAAAACTGATGAGTGACCGCGGCGTGAAACTTGAACGCACGTCTCAATTAAACGTTGGCGGGAACATGGACTTCAAAAACATGTTAGAAAAAGAGCGATTGGAATCCAAACGCATCTCTAAGACGGATGCGGTTGTTTCCCAACTCAACCATGAGGTCGCACCGAAAAATGTCTATATCGGTCCCAGCGATTACGTACCCTTCCTCGAAGACCGGAAGTGGTGCTATCTCTATCTTGAAGGAACCGAATTCGGTGATATTCCCGTCCGGGCAGAAGTCAAATTGGAGGTATGGGATTCGCCTAATTCCGCGGGAGTAGCGATTGACGCGATTCGTTGCTGCAAAATTGCACGAGATCGTGGTGTCAGCGGTGCACTCTATGGTCCAAGTGCCTATTTCATGAAGTCGCCGCCGCGTCAGTATGCTGACGCCGAAGCCTTGGCGATGGTGGAAGATTTTATCGGTGGCAGATAAGGAGTTTAGCCAAGAACTTGCGTCAAATCCATGGGAAAGCATAACCATATTTTGCTTTCCCATTTTTATTATTTTGGTAAAGGAGTACGAAATGTCACATTTTCGCGCCATTCATACGATTGAACTAAAGCCGAATGTTGAACGCGAACAGTTTGAGGACTTTATGCTGCGTCAATTTCTACCCACGATTCGTGCACTTCCTAGCTGTCTTAGTATCGAGTTGCTCAAGGGTTACAAGGGGAACCTCGCCGGCGTCGCACAATCCGAACACGATTATGTATGGATGACGCTCTGGGAAAGTGTGGAGGCGAATAACGCGGTTTGGTCCAAAGAAGGTGCCCATCACACACCGGACGAGATATTGGAAATTAATGCCAAACTCCACCATTATGCGGCAAACTATTCGCTGGTCGGCGGTTTTACCGTCGAAGCGACAGTTTAAGAGACAAAACCGCAATGAGATTTTGTTTGTTCCCATATTGAAACTTGTATGTATTAAACCCGCTTTTATCATTACCAGTGCTCCCCAAACCCGCTCAATCCAATGGGAGCATCTGTGGAGTGCTGGCCATACTATCTGTTGGAGATTCACTATGAATATTCTTATCACTTCAGCCGCTTCGGACTTGGCACAAGGATTGGCCAGCGCATTGTCCAGCGAGCATCAGATTCGTTTGACAGATTTAATTGATGTCGAAACTGAGTTTGAATTTGTGCGTTGCGACCTTGGGCATGATGAGTCAACAAACAAGCTCGTTCAGGGAATAGATACCATTGTACATGTAGCACAGCTGCCGCCTTCCCTTCTTTCCGAATCAAACCAACCAGAAAACTCAGAGATGGACTTCCAGACACGCTGCACCTACAACCTCCTGATGGCAGCAATTGAAGAGCGCGTTCCCCGCACAATCTATGCAAGCACCCTTCATCTCTTTGATTCGCATAACGAAGATTGGACGGTCTCCGAAGTGTGGCGGCCGCGGCCAACAACGAACGCGTTGATTTTATCAAAGTATCTCGGTGAGTTTACCTGTCGAGAATTTGCCCGCGAAGGACACATGAACATCGCCTGCCTCCGACTCGGTACGCTGGTCACGGCAGAGGCAGCGCGGAATCAACCATTTGACTCGACATGGCTTGAGATGAACGATGCGATTCATGCCTTTGAATGCGCCCTCAACACTTCCGGTGAAAGAAGATGGGAAATCTATCATATCCAGTCAGAATTTTCCAATTCGCGCTTTTTCATCAACAAGGCAAAAACATCGCTCGAGTTTAACCCGCAATTTTCGGTCTAGGAGGTGAGGTATGAAAGTATTGATTTTGGGGGGACACGGGTATCTAGGTCCCCATGTCGAAAAAGCGTTGGAGCCATACTACCAACTCCGTATCACGGACATCAAGCCGATTGACACGAAACATGAATCAATGCAGGTGGATGTCTCATCCTTGGACGATGTCATGCGGGCAGCGGAGGGAATAGATGCAATCATTAACTGCTCCGTCCTTCGCCATGATCGACAAATTGCTTTCGACGTGAGCACACGTGGTTGCTACAACACAATGCGAGCGGCGGTTGAACACGGTATCCGAAGGGTTATCAACACGGGACCGCATTTTACAATCACAGGTCCAACTTACGAACACTACGATTATGAGATAGATCCGGACGTTCCACCCCAACCGGGGACAGGTTTGTACCCTATCACAAAAGGGCTCGGACAGGAAATCTGTAAAATATTTACTGAAAACTACGATATTTACGTCCTTTGCTATCTCTTTTACAACTTCCGAAATGACGATGACCCGGCAGAAGGCACAGACCTCACCCCATTTTCAGTGTCTTGGCGAGATGCGGGGGAAGCGTTCCGTCTCGGCTTAGAAATCGATCTCAACGAACTCCCATCGCGGTGCGAGGTGTTTAGTATCTTCACCGACCTGCCCCATCAGCGGTTTACCAATGATAAGGCAAAGCGAATCCTTGGCTTCGCCCCACGAGACCGATTTGAAAAGATATGGCATAAGAAGCGCGAGGCGTGAAAAATGTCTGATGCTCAGGGAGATTGAACAGGTAAATTCAAAAGGTCTGCATGAAAACCGAAATCAAGATACTCGCTCATCGCGGCGGGCTAGACCGTGCCCCCGAAAATACAATCGCTTCTTTCAGACAAGCATTTGAGGACGGTGCAGACGCCTTTGAGTGTGATGTCCGCCTGACCAAAGATCAGGAACCGATTATCATCCATACCGGCTTTAATGAGGACAGTATTCAGGAAGTAACGGGCTGCACATCTCCGTTGAGCAAGTTGAACTGGGTGGATGTCCAAAAACTGAAAGTTCTCGATTCGCCTGAGCCGGTAGCGCATCTTGATGAAGTACTTTCCTTTGTCAAGCAAACCGGATTGCCGTGCTTCATTGAACCTAAAGAGAACGCGAACAATCTCATCCCACTCTTAGTCAAACACATCCGGCAATTTAACCTCATTGATAAAGTCGGTATTCTGACCTTTTATTCGCGTAAGGAATTGCTGGTCCAAACAAAACAGATCGAGCCTAAAATTCGGACGAGCGCAATTATCATCAATCCAATGGCTAACTTTCTCAGGGCGGCGGAAGCTATCGACGCTAATCGGATTGCCATCGGTTGGAGCCGAATCAATCACTTTCGGCTTTACAACGTCATCGCACATTCGTTGATTCAGAAGGTTAGATGCCTTAAAGCAAAGGGCATCGCTGTCGAAGGCGGATTTGTGCGGACCCGACGCGATGTCGAGTGGCTGTTGCAGCATGAGATTGGCGGGCTGTGGACGGATGATGTCCCGAAGATTCGAGGCTTTGCAGGGGTGTAGGAAACGGCACAACAATCGGTGTTAGCAACTCTAATGTGTAATACGCCTGTCCCCAAGCCTATCGGCGAGAAACTTTTTTTTATGTTTCACGTTTTACTTTTTACAACGCCGTGATTTACTTCATTTTTCCGTGTGACAAATTAGTGCTCCACTGCCAACGCATAGCTCCCCAACCCGCAAAACTTTTTAGGTCAGCAACTATGAACATACTTTCAAAACGACTCAACCGATTACCGCCCTACATGTTTGGTAAACTCAAGCAGTTGACCCATGAAAGGCGACAACAGGGGATTGATGTCATTGATTTGGGGATGGGCAACCCTGACAGACCGACCCCGCAGCATATTGTTGATAAACTGACTGAAGCTGCCCAAGAAGCCCGCCACCATCGTTATTCCGCATCACGTGGGATTTTCAATCTGTGCCGCGAGGTCAGTTGGTACTATGAACGACGCTTCGGTGTCCAAGTCGATCCCAACCATGAAGCAATCACAGTAATCGGCACCAAAGAAGGGCTTTCCCATCTCGCACTTGCATTGATAGACGAAGGCGATCTGGCACTTGTTCCAAACCCAACCTTTCCGATTCATATCTACGCGACCGTCATCGCCGGTGGCAGCGTCGTCAGTCTCCCGTTACGCGAAGAAAATCAGTTTGTGCCGAGTCTCGATGAGATTTCGAGAGATATCTGGCCCAGACCCAAGGTCTTAATTTTGAGTTTTCCGCATAACCCAACGGGGGCGGTAATCGAACTCGCCTTCTTTGAAGAAATTGTTGACTTCGCCAAACGAAACGATATCATCGTTATCCATGACCTCGCGTATGCTGACATTGTTTTCGACGACTATCAGGCACCAAGCTTTTTACAAGCAAAGGGTGCCAAAGATGTCGGGATTGAATTTATCTCTTTATCAAAGTCCTACAACATGGCAGGTTGGCGGTGTGGGTTCGCCGTCGGCAATCGCGATCTAGTTGACGCATTGGCGCGAATCAAGGGCTATTACGACTATGGTATCTTTGCACCCATTCAGGTCGCTGCGATCATGGCACTGCGAACGGATACTGATATTGTGGAATCAAATGCGGAAACCTATCGAATCCGCCGTGATGTGCTGGTAGACGGGCTAAATCGGATTGGCTGGAAAGTGCAAAAACCGCGTGCAACGATGTTTGTATGGGCACCAATCCCTGAATCGTATCGCCATATGAGTTCGATGGATTTTGCGATGAAGCTGCTTGATGAAGCGGAGGTTTGTGTCTCCCCCGGTGCGGGGTTCGGTCACAACGGAGAGGGATATGTCCGGATTGCACTTGTCGAAAACGAAGACCGCATCCGCCAAGCCGTGAGACAGATACGGCGGGCATTTTTCAGGTAGGGAACGCAGATCTGCGTTCCCTACGACTGTGTATCAATCGGACGCAGGTATTGATGCAGTTTTATGGTTGATAGAAAGAAGCTAGCACAGATTTTTTTTGGCACCGATAGCATCGTGGCAGCCTATTTTTTTGGATCACAGGGCAGTAGGAAGCCCGATGCCTTCAGCGATTATGACTTTGCCGTGCTGCTACCGGTAGACTGGTCCAAAGATAGACGGTGGATGCTGGTTGAGGAACTGCTCGACAAAGCATTTGCAGTGGTCGGTCAGGACAGGGCAGATGTAGTAGAGGTGTCGAATCAGCCACTCTGATTTTAACAAGTGGTCGTGCAAACTGGGAAAGTGATTTACGAAGCAGATACAGGGCTGCCTGAATATCTAGAGAATGGACAGATAAGAAAGCAGGATGTACAGCTCCATTTTGACACAATTGAGGAGAGCTGGGGCAAACTTGGGAGATTAAGTGATTTCAGCTACGACGAATTCATGGTAGAGTGCTGGTATCTCGAAGCGGCAGCCCACTTGCTTCAAACCTCTAGCGAGGCATTGGTAGACATTTCTCGCTATGTGATTCGTTTACTTGGTTTGCCCTCTATCGCTACGTATCGGCATATGCCAACCGGGCTTGCCGATCCCGGATATCGGATATATTGACGCAATGTCCACAAAAATTTATGACAAAATGGTGGGGTTTCAGAATTTGATTGTCCACCACTATTATCGCGTCGATCCGGAAGATATCTACAACATCGTGACAGAAAATCTGTCGGACCTCCAAAACTGGCGCACCACCTTATTAAAAATTATCGAAGCCGACACAAACACTGGAAAACCTAGAGAGTAAATCGATAATTAGACCGTGCCCGAACTCGCAAGGAAAAATCAATGCAAAAATGGTATACGAACAAAGTTCTTTTGAACACACTGATTCTCATAATGGTCGTTGGATTTATGGGATATTTGCTTCGACCCTCTCTTCAGATTAAACAATTGGGACTTATCATCTTCTTATTTGTGGGAACGCTGGTTATGATCAGGGGTGTCGTGAAAATCATGATGGGCATGCGAAAAACAGGGCGGTAACCCCAGCGATAGATGCTCAAGCCACAATTCGGTCAAAAATTTATGGCCTATCTCATTTGATTATGATCGTCGTCGCCTTTTGCGCTTAGGGGATGGGGTCGGCGTCGGAACGGTTACTTCCTCTGTCGCAATACGACGGCGCGTGACCCAGCAGATAAGACAACCCCCAATAATGACCATCAAAATACTTGTGAGTTGCGCCTCTGTCAACCCGAAGTGGACCGGCAGGTTCAGTCTAACGAATTCTGCGATGAAACGCTCAATTCCCGCCAAGATAAATGCTCCACCTAATAGCCAGCCCGGCGTACCTTCTTTCTGTTTGCGAATGGACCACAGTAATCCAAAGCCAATCAGCGACATCCCTGTTTCATAAAGCGGCGTTGGATGGACGGGAATATCTGTCGGCACCGTGCCGTTGGGAAATGCCATCGCCCATGGTAGGTCTGAGGGTGGTCCATAGTCCCCATCCCCAGCGAGGAAGCATCCGATTCGCCCAATCCCATATCCGAGCAAAACCAACATACCAATCGTATCAAGTGTCGGCAGAATCGGGTTAGGAGACCGATGGATAACGAACAGAACAGCAGCGAGCGCACCGATGACACCGCCATACCAAACCAACCCACTATTTGAAATCAGTTCAGCTATTTCGATCTTTCCATCTTGAAGTGCCGAGTAGAGCTTTGCGCCAATAATTCCTCCAACTGCAGCTGCAAAGATTATCGATGATGTCGGACTCGGGTCTAGTCCTTTCCTCGCCAACTCGCGCCGTGAAATCAACAAGACGGCAAGAAAGCCTAACGCCATCATAAGACCAAAGCTATGAATCGCTATAGGACCAAAATTAATGAGTGTTGGGTACATTGTTTTTCCCTCTGGTAATGAACGCTTTGTTTTTTAGTTCCTTTTCACTTTCTCACCGGCCCCCTTTCATTCTGCGCTCCAGCAGGACAATAGGTAGCGGCTTGCGTTATCTTAATTTTACGTCAATGTCTTCAACAGCCAACCTATCGCTGCACCGCTCAACACCAACCATGCTGAATTGATGTTATAGCGAAACAGCACTGTCGCCGATACCAAAGCAATCAGCCAGGCTCCCCAATCAATCAATGTGTGACGTGCGAGCTCAACCGTGACCGCCGCCATCAACCCAATCGCGCTCGCGTTGACCGCATCCAGAAACGCACCGGCAACCGCTGACTGGCGAAGGCGCGGGATGAGTGGATTGGTCGCTAACACAAACAGAAATGATGGCACAAAGATGCCAAGGGTTGCTACAAGTGCACCAAGGGGCCCTGCTAGTACGTAGCCAATGAACGTAGCAGTTGTGAGAACTGGTCCCGGTGTAAACTGTCCAATTGCGATTGCGTCGAGGAGTTGTTGCTGCGTCAACCATTGATGCTGCTCTACCAGACCGCCTTGCAGGAAAGCAACGAGGACGTAACCGCTGCCAAACAAGACACAGCCAATTTTAAGGAAGAAAAGCCCAAGAGAAGGGAGGGTAACTGACGCCGAAGGAGCAGCCGTAGCTGCAAGTGTCAGATTACTGGCGGGGAGCCATACAAAACCGAGCAGCATCTTCCCTGTTCGCCATCGACTTCCAAGTTGCCACAAGATGCCTACAATCCCACCGCCAAGCAGTGCTATAATTTCATTGATGCCAAACAGTACAAGCAGCATGACTAAGAATCCCACGCCGATTAGAAAGGGACCCTTCGCTGCTGCTTTGCCCAATCTCCACACCGCACTGAGAATCACGGCGATAACCGCCGGCTTGATGCCATACAGCAGCACCTCTGCCTGCGGCACTGTCTCAAACCGATCGTAAACCCACGCACAACCCAGCGCGATCAATGCCGCGGGAAGAATAAAGCAGACACCCGCGATCACCAACCCTGCAATCCCTGCACGTACAAAACCGATGTGGATTGCCATTTCAGTCGAGTTGGGTCCGGGAATCAGATTCGTTGCACCGATTAGATCCAGGAATTGCTTGTGGGTCAGCCAACGCCGGCGCGTGACAACCTCATCCTCCATCATGGCAATATGCGCGGCGGGGCCGCCAAAAGCGGTGACGCCTAATTTGAGAAACAACACCAAAAGTTGCCTAATCTTGTTCATCACACTTTCTAATTATAGGCAACTGCGATCAATTTGTCAAGATCTATTTTTGGAAGCGCATGGCTCAGATTGGGACTGTCAAACCACACAGGCAAAATGTAGCTCCTTCCCTCACCGGCAACGCTGAAAATTAGCGTTAGAAACAACCAATCAACTACCCACCTACTGACTCTATTTTGAGATTGATTGCCGTTTTGCTTTCTGCTATAATGTCGAATGATAGAGGGGTGTTGACTACCTCAGGGCGGGCTTGATACCAGAGTTCTCACAAGAAATTATGGAAGGAAAATCCTCATGAATCTCATTTTTGTTGGATGCGAATATGCGGGTAAATCGACGTTAGCAGCAGAAGTCATGGAATGGGCAAAACGGACTTTGGGAGGGACGAGCCATTTCCATGACCATATGAGCGTTCCTTCGAGCGAGTTAATAGCAGAGGCGCAAGAATCATTATTGACCCTGCATCCCCAAGCTGTCGAGATGCTCCAACGCTACATGATTGAGTATCATGTCTCAGAGGCTTTCTATAGCAAGCCCGACCACAATCTGATGGGCTTGGTCATCGAAGAAGCGGTCTATGCTCCGTTGTACTACGGCTACGGTGGGAAAGATAGCAAAGCACCCTTCCGAAGCCCTGAAGGACAGCGGACAGAGATGGCAAGACGCATAGAGAGGAAGATCCTTGAGCGCGCCCCGGGGACGGTGCTGGTCCTTTTCAAAGCGGCACCAGGGGTGATTGCAAAACGGATGAAAGAAAACCCGCACACCCACCAAGTTGTGCAGGAAAAGGACATTGAGTGCGTTCTGCAACGGTTCGAGGAGGAGTTTGAGGCGTCCTTAATACAGAAGCGAATCGTCCTTGATACTACGACCGCAACTGTTGAGGAGACGCTAGCGGAGTTCGTGGAGAAATACGAGTCGTTCCACACCAACGCAGACCTACTACGGTTGCGCCAGCGTTCAGTAGAATAAACAGGGCGTGAGGTTAACCCAGTGGATTGGGGATTACCAACTGGAAACCCACCGTTCTCGATTCGGGATAGGTGGACTGACGGGCACACCACCGCGCAGATGGGACTCGTAAATGCCGAATCCGATGTCTTGACTGAGCAGCGTCACGCGGAGATTGCTTTTGCCGGGGTTTCCGGTTTTGATTGACTGGATGAGATCACGGATGAGGTGCACCGTGCCACTCCGCGGCGGTATGTGCTCAACCGGGACTGTATCCCACGCATCCGACGCTGTGTTTCGACGCCGCATCTGTACCGCCTCTCCATCGTTGACAACGCGGATAACGCCGTTAGTGCAGACCAGTTCAATCTCCCTGCCAACGCCGGTGCCCGCCACATGTGCGGTTGTCCCATTATCAAACTTGATGAGTGCTGACAGGATCGACGTATCTTGGACAAATTTCATACCGGAGGTGTCGCCTTCGGGTGGGTGGAGTTTTGAGATGATTCCCTGAATTGACACGGGCTCTGGATCGCCTAGCATATACAGCAGCAAATCAATGAAGTGACCTTCAAGAGCCTTGCCTTCAAAGCCTAGCACCGATTGGACCTCGCCCAATTCCCCCCTCTCGGCGATAGTCCGCGCTTGCTCATAAGCCGCCCAGTGGCGATAAATGGGTCCGTACTCCAAATGAACACCGTTGCGCTCAAACGCCTCTCGGATAGCATCTGTTTCCATGAGTGTCATACAGAGCGGTTTCTCCGCGTAGACCCCCTTAACGCCGTGTTCTGCGGCGAACACCATCTCCTCCGCATGTTGTTCAGGACGCGTGGTGACACTGACGATATCGAGATTTTCTTTTTCAATCATCTCACGGTAGTCGGTGTAGGCGGCAGGAACATTCCATCGCTCGACAAAGTTCGCTAAGCGTTCCTCATGGATGTCGCATGCAGCGACGATTTCCGTGTCATCAATAGCAGCGTAGCCCGCCGCGTGAGAGTAGGGGAGTGCCAAACCACCGCGATAAGGACGTTGTTTCCTTCTTTCTATCTGTTCGTCTTCGATGGTGTTTGCCATGCGGCCACACCCAATAACGCCGACCCTAAATGTCATCTTCTTCTCCATAATCGTTAAAACTTTGGTATTTTAGAGTTACCGCACTTGCAAAAATAACGGGGTTATGCTATGCTATTGGAGACTATTCTTTATATTATATCTATAAAATAAGGACTCATACTATCCATGTCACCCAAAGCAGAAAGACGTAGAGCGTTACATAGGTCACTGTTTAATGTGGGGATTAGCGGAATTACACTGACCAATTCTGAGAGCTTAATTGAACCACAATGGATTGAAATTACACAGCACGAAATCTCAATTGCTAATCTTCCACCCGCTTTTGAAGGGTTTTCGATTGTTCAACTCACAGATCTGCATCACAGCTCGATTGTAACGCTAGATTATCTCCAAGCTTGCTTTCGACAGGTAGTGGATTTACAGCCGGATCTGGTCGTAATGACCGGGGATTATATCACCCGTCAAAAAAAATATGCACAGCCGGTAGCGCAGGCTATCTGTGAAATTATCGTTGAAGCAGGGATTCCCATCTATGCGGTCCTCGGCAACCACGACCATTGGAACAACGAATGGAACAACGATTTAGATGCAAGTGTGTTCCCTTTGCGAAATCGTTGGAAAGGGGATGGCGTTGAAGTAATCAACGCCTTGACCGCAGGAGGTATCCAAGTCTTAATGAATGAATCCGCTCCGCTACAGCGCGGGAGTGACCGCCTATGGCTCGTCGGCTGCGACGATTTTCTCGCAGGGGATTTCGATTTGGAGCGTGCGTTAGCGTTTCTACCTTCGACTGATGAACCGCGTTTCCTCTTAATGCACAACCCACAACCGATTGAATCAATTGCCCACCACGGATTTGATCTGGTCTTGTCGGGGCACACACATGGCGGACAAATCTCGTTGCCGTTTGTCCCCCCCAAGGTAGGGAACAAGTATCTCGCTGGCCTGTTCTATGTCGGTGCGTCAAGGCTTTATATTTCTAGAGGACTCGGAGTCACAGGCGTTCCAATCCGGTTTATGACAACCCCAGAAATTGCATACTTCCGTCTTATCCGTTCCTCCGGGGTACAGTCAATAGCCGCTTAATTCCGCAACTCAACACGATTTCCAATCCCCGCATTATAGGAGATTTGAAAGATACGCTCGACTCGAAATCGCATCTTCCAAAGGTTGGTCTGTTGGGGAGTTTTCGAGCAATAGATCACCCTGGTAATCTCCTGCCACCAAACGGTTGCCAATCGCTGCAAAATCGACATATCCGTCCTTAACTTGTGACAAAACGCCGTCTGCCGTTTTCTGCTTGAAATGCACCGAAGTGAGATTTTCCATTTTCACAGCACTCCAAAACTCCTCCGGCGGGTTGACCGTTGTACCATCGTCGCGGTAGGTATTCGCCTCGTCATAGGTCAATAGTGCCCCACCTCGTACCGCCAGATCGAGCGTAAAGGTCGCCGGTTGGCGTGAGTTTTCAACCGCAAAAACCATCGGACAGTTTGGCAGCAGCGACCGATACCGTTCCACATTGGCAACCGCAGCTTGTGGATTCGTTTTTCCCCCCGTAGGTGCAAGTCCAACAATCCGCAACCGTGCGCTCGCTGGACACAGCAGATACGCCAGTTTTTTCGCTTGGATAATCTGCTGGGTATCCGCTTCCAGATCTTCGGGCGCAGCGAGCCATGAGTGCGACATGGCGTAACTCAGGGTCAAATCCCGCGCCAACTCCACAAACGCGCTGACACGCGTAAATAGGGAGCTATCTGCTGCCGCAACCACCGGATCCCGGTCCTCTTCCCAGATCACATCGCAGATTGCTTTCCACTGATCGTCTGTATAACGTCCCATCGCCGTTTCAACCTCACCTATCAAGCCACCAAATTCGGAGTTACGGAGATAATCCCCCTCGCGCACCTCCATATCTTTGAAGCCATGGTCACTAAACTGGCGGGCGAGATCTTCAAACCGGTCGCCATCATCAATGCGTTTCGTCCAAATATTCGTTACAATGCCTAGTTTTTCAAATAGTGACATCTTCTCCACCTTTGTCTCACCTTCACATGCTGCATGAGTAACCCAAATTGCCGCTTAAAGCCTCAGGAGGGCGGCATGTGTATAGAAATGAAGGTTTCCATGTTGAATCCCTATGAGCATAAAACAGGAAAAGGCACATCACAATTAATTTCTATCGCTATCCCGCTTCTCACACTTCTGATGCAAAGGCTATTTTTTTTCGGCTCATCTTAAAAGAAAGCACGAAGCGAAGAAAGAAACCGAATTTTTGGCAAGAAAGGACGTGACCAAGCTTTCTGAAGGCTGCATCGAATCAGCTTTGTGGGTGTGAACGACCGCGGCGTAATTTTCAACACCTTCATAGACTGCTACGGCATTGTCCCTCGCTGTTTGTGCGATGAGTGCTGATGCGTTATGGGGCCCCAACCACGCTGAGAAACAGACTCATCAACGTGAGCAGGTTTTTGAAGTGAGGCTTCCCCCTAATAGTATACTCAAGTAACACTGCATAACTACCTCCTCCTTTGGGAGGATTTTAAGCGAGTCATGATGTTGCAATCGGGTGCAGAAAACCCTCTTAACCGCGCCCCCTGCAATCAATCATTAAGAAGTTAGGACTTACGCAGTTGAAGGCTCAAAGCCAACACCAGAAAAAGTCGCGCAATGTTTATGATTGGTTGAGCCATAACTATAGCGCAAGAGTCCTGGTACCCTCGGTGCCTTATCACCGGACGATACCACTCACTATGCCCGATGAATCGGGCAACTACAGTTCATTCGACAGTAGTATGCACGCTCCGCGTGCCGTAGACCGCGGCAATAATAGGCGTCCTCCGCCGTGCTGTCATTTGCACCTGTCGCCCCACTGGAGCTATGTTGGTTCATTGGTGCAATTAATGAATTCTTAACTCAATGGGTTCATGGGACAAAGGGTTACAGCATTAGACAACAGCTTCGCTTTCCTCTTCACGGTCAACCTTGATTAGAAACTCTTTCATCTGTGCGTCCGCGAGCTTTTTAAGCTGCCACTGCTCCAGAATCTTGATTCGCCGGTTGCGGATGTCTATAAAACCGCGCCGCTTGAACTCATTGAGGATTGCACTTGTCGTCTCGCGTGCTGTGCCGATTAAATTCGCGAGTTCTTGCTGCGAAAGCTTCACGTTCAGAATAATTCCCTGACTATCACGCACACCGTGCTTTTCTGCCAAGGACATTAGCAGGATAGCAAGCCGAGACGGTGCATTTCGGAACACTAAGTTTTCAAGCTGATTTTCAATCTCCCGCCGTCGCAGCCCAATCAGTTTGGTGACGTGCATCGCCAAATCTGGCTTCTTCTTCAGCAGCATTTCAAAATCTCGACGACGTATCACACAGATATATGAATCCTCCAGCGGCTCTGCGATTGTGTTACGGGGTCCCTCATTGATTAACTCCATCTCACCGAAGATTTCGCCCGATTCAAGAACTGCCAACGTCAACTCCTTGCCATCAGGGGAAAGTTTGTAAATCTTGACCCGTCCCTCTTTGAGTAGGTAAACCACATCCCCCGGATCCCCTTGACTGTAGATCCGTTCACGTCGGTTATAATGCTTCATGTATGAGATGCGATCAATGACATTGATTTCTCTGTCAGTCAAATCCTTGAAGATATCAAAATGCTTCAGATACCAAATTTTTTCTAGTCTTTTCATGGTGCTAAACCGTAACGAAGGATTGTTGTGATAATCTTATATCCGGCTAAAATTGTTCCTTTAACTGTCCCTGTAATTTTTGATTGCCCAATCCGCTTCCGGTAGCTAACCGGCACTTCGCACACAGGCAACCCCATCTTTGCCGCTTTAACTTGCATCTCAACCGTCCACCCAAAGGTTTTGTCCTGCATATCCATCGCTAATAATCGTTCATAGCGAATCGCGCGGAAGGGACCCAAGTCAGTGTAATGGACGTGGAATAACAGCCAAATCAGAAAAGTGGCAACCGCATTTCCAAAGCGAGCCTGCGGGAGCAAAGCCCCTTTCTCACGCACTCCACGAATCCGAGAACCGATTACCATCTCTGTGTCACCAGCGAGAATCGGTTGGAGGAGCAACGGCATCTCCGACGGAAAGTCGCTATAATCTCCATCGAGGAACACCACAATTTCCGGTGCGTTTAGCGCAGCAATACCAGCGAGACACGCAGAACCGTAGCCTTTGCGCGCTTCCCGTACCACCCGTGCCCCCGCAGCGCGAGCCACCTTAACCGTTTGGTCAAGACAACCGTTATCAACAACAATAATCTCTCGAACGCAGGCCTTGGGAATGTCAGCGATGACTTTGCCAATCGACTCCTCCTCATTGCAGGCGGGGATGATAACGGATACGTTCATTTGAGATCCTTTCAAACCCATTTATCCGAGGGGTGCTTATAACTATTTTCTTTAGGAGTGGCCTCCTTGCCACGATTCCCCCGGATTTTCGGAAACCATTGCGATCAGGAGATGCTCTCACAGATCACAGATGTCTATGTCTGCACAATTTCTTGGCTGAATTATGAGCACCCTTGATTTATCGGGAGGGTTTTAAACCCTCCCTTACAGATACGCTTCTCTCTAACCCTACTTTCCACAGGGGTTACACGGATTGCAAGGGTTGGCAACCCCCATTGTCGCTGTTGAACCGGTCAAATCCACACTCACCTTTATTGTCTCTGCCAACTTGAGAAAGATGAATTGAGGCACCTCGATATTGTAATCAGGAAGATTCAGTGAAAAACCTCCGTTAATTATTAGGAGATCTCCTGGCATTTTGCCCTTGGTGGCTTCACTCTCGTCAAAATAGGTGACCGTAACATCTTTAAGCTGAACGGTATTCTTAACCCCGTGTAGCGATAAAGTGCCCTCAGTGTCTACCGTAAGCGTCTTTCCATCCATGAGCATGTTATCAGAGGCTTTGGTCACTTTGTCTATGGTAAGCATCGCTTTGGGATACTTGGCTGTCTCCAAGAAGTTATCCCGCATATGCTCATCACGTTTGTCAATTCCTGTCTTCAGGCTGGCGAGATCCAATTCAAAGGCTGCTTTCAACCCCTTAGTGATGTCCTTTGGATTGACCTGAACGTGACCCATAATTTTGTTGGTTGTGCCAACGATTTTTTCCAACGGTGCCTTGGAATCGAAGGTGAGTACATCTCTGCCTCCGGGATCGTTGATTCCAAAGTGTTTCATCCCCGAACATGGGTTGCAGGGATTTGTTGCCTCCCCACCGCCCGGGTTGCATGGATTCTCAGCAGCGAAAACCCCCGTTGCTAAAATCATCGAAGTTATTATGCCCACAATCAGGGCATAACGGTTAAATCGTGTCATTATACTTCTCCTTATTTTTTAAGTTAAATTTACGAAAGAGATATTGATAATCACTTTCCTGTCAGCACGTTGATTTTTTCTTCCCAACGTGTTTTCTGTTGCCTGTCCACCTGAGCGCGGACAGCTTGGTGTAGCGCAGCAAGTGCCAATTTCGGCTCCAAAGCTGCGTGGTAACCCTCGTAAAGTGCATACAATGTTTCTGCTTCGTCCGGATTTGCGTCAACCAAGCCCTCCAGAATAGATATTGCGCCTTGAGGACGCCCCAGTTTAGTCAACGCTCTTGCTTTATATAACAAACCATAATAGTAATTTGGGGCGGAGTCTAGCGCGATTTCGGCAAAATCAAGTGCCTTTTCAGGTTCCCCTAATTCGACATAGCAGAGTGCTAAAAATGCGTGCGCGTCAATTTTGGGAATCGCCTCTGGATTCCAGCTCTGGGCCTGTCGCCAAACTTCATCTGAGCGGATAAAAGCGGGGATCGCTTCAGCGTATTTCCGTTGCCGAGTCAACGCCCAACCTAAATTAAAATACGACTGATACATCCCCGGATCCGCTTCGATCGATTTCTGATAATAGATTGTTTCTTTGACCGGATCAGTGGTGTGTCTGGCTATCTCAAAGTAGCGATTGGTACGCATATCTCCATCACCAATGCCGCCGATGGCTTCGCCTTTTTCATTGTATCGCGTATTCCCATCGTCTTGATAGGTGCCCATGGTCAAATGGAGCTCAGCAATCTGATCCCTAATCTTAGAAATCCACGCCCTCCGCGTTTCGCGTTTCAGTGCTGCCTGGTAAGCCTCCATGGACTCTTGGAGATGTTCCGTCCGGGTATAAACTTCGGCGAGATTCTCTAGCGCGTAGAGTGAAAAGGGATTCTCGTGCTGCGGATCGAGTGCAACCGCTTTTCGATAGTTTCTTATCGAGCCTTCTGCTAGGCTCTTTTTCCAATATGCACCCCCAAGCCAGTAGTAAAGTTCAATCTTATCCGACATTTCCACGCTCGCTCTTTCCAAGAAAGAGATGGCAGCCGAATAATTATTGTCGCTATATGCCATCAACCCCAGTTGATAGTTCGCACCAGCGTGATCCGGATGAAGGTAGATTGTCGTCAGGAAATGCTTCCGAGCAAGTGCCTTGTCTCCATCGCCATTGTACGCCTTGCCCTTTTGAAAGTGGAGTTCATACAATTTGGAATCCAACTCGGGGTTTTCCGTTGACTCTTGAGCCAACCCAATTGAAATCGTAGCGACTGCTGTCGTCGCAAGAATGAGGAGATATTTGATCGTATTCATGATAAAGCCCTATAACCCAAGTTGCTGCTTATGCTAAAGAAACCGGTTTTTCACCTTTTGGGGTTAGTCGATGTTAACTTATGTAGGGAACGCAGATCTGCATTCCGTTTATTCCTTTCGACCTATTGATACAATACGAGACTTCACAGGCTCTATCCTGTAAATCCTTGAATCCTGAGTATCCTGATTCAGACATGAGTTTATCAGTTCAATGACCCTATGAACCTATTTAATTATCTCACATCCAACGCCATTTTTCAACAAAGATTTGCTTGAAAAGGACTTGCTTGATCATGGAGCGTGTGTTATATTATTTAAAATTGTCCTCCGCCTCAGTAAATTCATCCAGCACCGGTAACAGAAAGGAAATCCAATGGCTGTTTTTTTACACACCCGTGTTCGAGTAAGTGACCTCGATAAATCAATTAATTGGTATTGCGAGCATTTAGGCTTTGTCGTCAAAAGTCGAAGCGACAAATCGCCTGCCGGCAATCAGATCGCTCATCTGGAATTACCCGGTAACCTGCATTCCGTCGAATTAACCTATTCACCCGATTATGAACTCAATGTCCCCGAAGACTTGATGCACTTCGCCATCGGTGTGCCAGATCTTGTCGCCTACTGTGACACGTTGGAGAAAGATGGCATTGAGATTTGGCCCAACGGTTGGCGCGAGCAGTTCACGTCCGGCGGTATGAAGATGGCGTTCATCGATGATCCGGATGGCTACGAAATTGAGCTGCTAGAACGTAAGGAGGCATAGAGGAGTCATGAAGGTTGGATGTGCCGCCTATTCATTTCGCCAGTATTTGACGAGCGGTGAAATGAGCCTCAAGGGTTTTCTCGAAAAAGCGGTCGAAATGGACGTGGACGGTGTTGAGTTGACCGCTTACTATTTCTCGTCAACGGACGATGATTATTTGTATACCCTGAAACGTCAATGCTATCTGCTTGGGTTACAGGTTTCGGCGGCGGCTGTTGGCAATCGCTTCACAGACCCTGACGCCGGTGAACGCGCCGAGCAGATCAAATATGTTAAAAATTGGGTTGACATCTCCGTTAAACTCGGAGCACCCTGCCTGCGAGTGTTCGCTGGAGGAACACCGGAAGGACATAGTGAGGCAGAAGCCCGTCAATGGACAATTGACGGCTTAAAGGAGTGTGCAGAATACGCTGCGCCCCGTGGTGTCTTGCTAGCGTTGGAAAATCACGGAGGGATAACTTCTACAGCGGATCAGGTTATTGATCTGATTACGTCGGTTAACTCGGAGTGGGTCGGTGTGAACTTGGATACAGGTAACTTCCGTCAAGATCCCTACGGTTCACTCGCACGCGTCGCACCTTACGCCGTAACTGCCCATGCGAAGACAGAAATTCCAAAAGAAGACGAGGGCAAAGAGGAAGCGGATTTTTCCGAAATCGTCAGAATGCTCAAAGCACAGGGGTACAAAGGGTATCTGTCAATCGAATATGAAGCCGCCGAGCCTGCAATGACCGCCGTGCCTCGCTTTGCCCAAATCTTGAACGCTTTGGTTTAGACAGGTGGGGTGAGCCCACCTCACCCCCTGCCATTCAACGACTTTTCCTGAATTGCTTTGTCTTTCAGATATTATATTGGCGTATGTTAAGAAATTGTTCAACAGAAACCGTAGGTCAGGTTTTCTAACCCGACTGCACTAATGAACCCATGAACCAATTTGTTTTCACGTTTCATGTTCTTAGGGTTTTGCACTTCCTTTTGACATCAGCCTAAAAAATAAGGAGGATACCGATGGCTACCAATCAAACGAGAGTTGGACTCGCCCGAACCGGCGAGCGACGCCAAAACATCTTCACCGCTCTAGAACTCGTGCGCGACGATGTCACACCAAAATTATGTGAGCAGGTGATGTTGAAGCCGAATTTCCTTTCCAGCACAAATCAGCTTGCCTCGACACACGTTGACGCAATCCGTGGCGCGATTGATTTCTTGTTAACTGTGCCAGAGCCACCGAAAGAGATTATCATTGCAGAAGGTGCCAACCAAGCGTTTTCGGGAGAGGCTTTCGATAATTTCGGTTACAGGGTTTTGCTCGACGAATATGACATTCCGATTCGGTTAGTAGACCTGCATCAAGATGAGCATTGGGAAGAGACCCCCGTCGTTCTTGCCGATCGCAGCGAAGTAACCGTACGGATGCCCAAAACTGTGCTCGATTGTCCATCCACAATTTCGGTTGCGGTCGCAAAAACGCACGATGTTGATGTGGTGACGCTTGCCCTCAAAAACATGATTATGGGGACGCTCCATCTCTCGGATCGCATCAAGATGCACGGCTACCATAGTCATGCCAATCGGGAATTACCGCGTGAAGCGCAAACATTGAACATCAACCTAATCCGCCTGTCCCAACATCTATGCCCAGATATCGCTGTCATCGATGGCACTCTTGGTTTGCAGGGGAATGGTCCTGGAGGCACAGATTCAATTCCGCTCGGAATTGCTGTCGCTAGTGCCGATGTATTTGCTGCGGACGCTGTAACCGCGAAGGCGATGGGATTTGAACCTTTGCAGATCGGTTTATTTCACTACGCCAATGAGATGGGTTACGGAGTCGCAGATTTTGAGCGGATTGATGTGTTAGGCACACCTGTTGACGAGGTGATAAAACCCTTCAAGCCGCACGAAACAACACACCTACAATTCCAATGGCAGGAAGCCGATGCAGCGCGTTACCTGAATATAGGCTAGTAGCCGATTATCCATCGGTTTGGATTTGGCAGACCAGTCCGCTATCAACATCGTAGAACTATGCTCGAAACTGTATGGCGTACAGGTCTGCTACTGCCATAACGAAGCGGAGATAAATCGGCTTGCCTGCCAGCAAGTTGACATCGCTGCCGTTTTTCCATCTGACAACCCGCTCAATTTCATCCTCAAAAATCTCAACGCAATCAAATGCCGGACAACTCTTGGGGGTATCGAAGGCTTTATCTCTGAAGCATTCGTTGTGTGGAATCTGTGGGCTCGTTGGCACAGTAGGCGCGTCTGTTGTGGATATGCGAGTGGCGGGACGTTGGAGATCGCCAGAAATACCTGCTCACTACACCGAAAATATCGAAAAAAGTGTTGACAGATTCCAGGGGGTGTTATCAGAATCTTCCATCTAACTCCCCCGTCTTTTCAGGTGGGGATACAGATTGACAAACAGTATTCAGTGCTACATCCCTGATACCACAGTTGATAGCGGCCCCCCTCTTTCATCACCACCGGGTCATAACTTATCGATCCCTTCCACGGTTGATTGAACTCAAGGACGACTGCTTGAGGAATGGGACGGTGCATTTGAAGGCTCACGCCGTTCATCTCCTCGATAAGCCAATCATCTACGAACAGCTCCAGTATCGAATTGATGTTTGGTAGCCCTTCCATTTATCTTCCTCCGGTTAATTTGATGCCGTTGCACAGAACCGTGTCTGTTCACACCCGTTCTAATTGCCGCCATCAAGTAGCTGTTCGACGCTTGAACTGGCAACGTCCAATTTCTCAACCCAATCCATGACCTCTCTCATCTCCTGACGCGTATTCTTTTGTTGTAACGCCAATATCAGCTGTCTGCCGACATCTGTCAGTGCGATTCTTACTTCCTTCGCCGCCGGTGCTACCTCTACTGATGCCCGATATTCCTCCACAGCGTCTAGAAGTTCATCACGACCAATATAACACCCGACGAGACTATTTCGTGCCCGGGCGAGGTGGTTCTTAATACGCGGTGAATGCCGATTATTGACAAACTGTCGCTCAAATTGCGATTCAATTGAAAGCAGATTTTGGAAAGCAACGTTGTTCATCGGTGCCAGAGCTAATGCGGATTCAAAAGCCGCTATCGCTGAAATCGGTTGTTTTTTTACTAGATATAGATAGCCAATTATGTTATAAATCTCTGTGCTTTTTGCTGCGGTGTCGATCTTTTCAAACTCTGCCAATGCAGCGGTATATTTTCTTTGATTCATGAGGGCATTTCCACGGGCCACATGCAGATTTTTTGAGACACTTTCTGCCTGCAAACCCTGCGGCGCATCTTTCAAAAGCCTTTCCAACTCTGTTTCGGCACTTGAAAAATCACCGGCAAGTTGATAAGTGTTGATGAGGCTCAAGCGGATGTTCACCTGTTCAGGGGACAGTGCCAGTGCAAGCCGTAACTGATCAATTGCGTCGTCATACTGCCCTTTACCATCAAGGTGTTGTGCATAATGGTGGTAAGCAACAACGAGGTTTTTACGAGATTGCCCCTCATCAGGCTTCGCGGAAAACGCCGATTGGAATGCCCCAATCGCCTGTGCATATGCCCCCTTTTTCAGATACAGCTCGCCGAGTAGACTGTGTGCATCAGCGGCATTCGCATCCACCTCAATAAGTTGAAGATAGGCGTCAATCGCCTTATTGACATGACCCGATTTGCGGTGCGAGTTGGCGCGTTTCCACAAAACATCCAATAGGTTCGCATGCACGATATTTAGCGTTGGGATCAGTTGTAATGCTTCCTGATATGCAGCGATTGCCTCCTCCCAACGTTGGGTGCCTGTCAACTCTACACCGTAGTTGCTCAAATATCCTGCAAGATTCTGTTTGATTTCCAAATTGACGGGATCGAATTCGATTGCCTGGCGGTATTGCACGATGGCGTTTTTGAAATCACCGTCCCTAGCATAACTGTCGCCCATAAGGCGGTACAAAAGTGCATCATCAGGTTTGAATTGAAGTGCTTCGCCGAAATATAACGCTGCTTTCTCATACGCTTTAGCACTCAAAGCCTTAATCCCTTGCTCTCGAAATATCTGATAAAGGTTATGTCGCGGTATCGGATCGTAGGGGTTCATTTCGAGCGATTTTCGGAAAGCAGCTATGGACTGGTCGGTCTCTCCGTTCCGATAGTACATCACGCCAATCGTATTATAGTCATTGGACGAAGGCAGTTGCTTGAGCGTTTCTTCAAGCAGGTCGACAGCCGGTTGGGAGAGACCAACTTTCTGGTACACTTGTAGGAGGGTTTCCCGCGCCGGGTGGAAGTCTGGGTCTATTTCAAGACAGGTTTTGAAGCGAGTAACCGCTGACTCGATATTTCCCTTGTCGTTGTAGATTGTCCCCATCAGGTAATGCGTACGTGCGTTCTTCGGGTTGATTTCGAGCTGCTTTTTCAGGTTGTTAATGGCAACATTGTGTTGAGAGGTGCCTTGTGGTGTGGCATAGACCTTCAACAATGTTGCCCGATCCCGAGCGGTTGGACGCTGCGCGATTGATGCCCAAAAACTCACATCAAGCGGATCAGGACTATGTCCCCACAGTCCGAGGGCGTGCCCAAATTCATGCAGGCAAACCGTCCGAATCTCTTCCTGCGACAGTTTTTCCGCCACTGACGAATCAGGTAGGGACAGAATAATTTCGACGGAGAAATCCCCGGCGTGGTGGCGTGTGAGTTCTGCTTTTCCATAAGTTATATCCATATTCGCCACGCCGCCATGTCCCCAACGTACCCGGATATCAGCATCCTTACTCGTTTGCAACTCTTGAAACTGAATCTTTCCATCGGAGATTGCTTCCCACTGGCGCATCGCATACCGTAGCGCGGGAAGGTACGTCACTTGTAACGCGGGTGTAATGTAAACAGTTATCGGCATTTCGACAAAGCGAGTGATTCTGCCATGAGAAAAAACCGTGATTTGATCGAAATAGTCCTCAGCCAAAGCCGAAAGGGCAAGGGCGAGGCCTAGAAGCATCACAGAGAGAACGACGCCTGCAAGCAAACCATGGGTTTTCATATAGCTGCATCCTTTAGGAGTTACGCACTTGAGTTTGTAATAGCGCGTTCATTGCGCCTCTTTGAGGTAGTAGGCATACGCCGTATGCCGTAATCCTTGTGCAAATTGCGGCACAATGGAGCGTACCTACTACTGTAGATTGAATTGTAGTTGCCCAATGAATCGGGCGTCGTGAGTCGTATTGTCAGGTGATTCATCACTGAACTACGAGGGTTTGAACGTTCAACTGCGTAAGCCCTATTCTTATGAAATCAAATCTTCGCAAGACAAATTAATCATCAATCACCGCTTCATCCGTAAACTATTGCCAACAACGGTTACACTGCTAAAAGCCATAGCGAAGGCAGCCAACACCGGGTGCAGAGCGCGTAGCATCATCGGTAGGAAGGTGAACGGGTGCAGCACGCCCGCTGCCACCGGGATGAGGAGGACATTGTAAAAAAAAGCCCAGAACAGATTTTGCCTGATAACGCGCATCGTCGCTTTGCTGAGGGCAATTGCTTGTGGTACGGACCGGAGATCTCCTCGCATCAAGGTGACATCAGCCGCCTCAATCGCCACATCAGTGCCCGTGCCAATGGCGATACCCACATCCGCTTGGGCTAACGCCGGCGCGTCGTTGATGCCGTCACCGACCATCGCCACATGCCCATTTGCCTGAGATTCCTGCTTCATTTCTAATTGTAGCTTCTTCACTTCCGCTGCTTTATCCTCCGGTAGGATTTCGGCGAGGATCCGGTCAATTCCGAGAGCGTTGCCAATACTTTCCGCCGTAGCTCGGTTATCGCCGGTGACCATCACCACCTGTAAGCCCAGACGGTGCATCTCGGCAATTGCCTCTTTGGAACCGGGTTTAATGGTATCCGCCACAGCAATCAGTCCAGCTGCTTTACCATCAACGGCAATCCAGATTACACTTTTTGAGTGTGCCTGCAACTTTTCTGCTTCGATTTCTAAGCCGTTGAGATCGACATTCTGCTTGTTCATCATTTTGAGATTGCCCAAAGCGACTTGATGCCCTTTGACCTGAGCAATAATGCCCTGTCCAGCTAAGGCTTCAAATCGGGAAGGCTCTACCGGCGACAGTCCACACCCCTGCGCCGCCCGTACGATAGTTTCACCGATCGGATGTTCGCTTCCTCGCTCTGCCGAGGCAGCCAGCCATAGGATTGCAGCTTCTTCCTTTTGCTTCTTTTCCATCTCTCCCCCATTCCCTAACGCCTTAGGGATAACGCTTGGGGTGTCCCCCTCCGCAATCACCACGTCCGTCACCGATGGCTCCCCTATAGTAATTGTACCCGTCTTATCGAGAACCACTACCTTGAGCGAATGAGCGAGTTCAAGTGCCTCGCTATTTTTGAAAAGGATCCCCTGTCTCGCCCCTTTACCTGTGCCGACCATAATGGCAGTCGGTGTGGCAAGCCCCAGTGTGCAAGGGCAAGCGATGACTAACACCGCTACCAGCCGAATCATCGATGGCGTAAAACCAGCACCCACGACAAGCCACCAGATCAGCAGGGTGAGGGTTGCTATCGCAATGACAGCGGGCACAAAAACGCACGCCACCCGATCGGCGAGATGCTGAATTGGTGCTTTACTCCCTTGTGCCTCTTGGACGAGACGGATAATCTGTGCAAGTGAGGTCTCTGCGCCGACCTTGTGCGCTTCAAACTTGAGCCTTCCCTGTTTATTAATGGTCGCCCCAATTACCGTATCGCCTTTTCCCTTATCCACTGGTATACTCTCTCCAGTGAGCATACTCTCGTCAATCGTAGAATTGCCCTCAATAATAACCCCATCAACGGGGATTCTTTCCCCCGGTCGCACGATCACCACGTCCCCGAGGACTACCTGCTCAATGGGGATGTCAATCTCTACAGCGTTGCGCACTACGCGGGCTGTTTTCGCTTGCAGTCCTATCAACTTTTTAATGGCGGCACCGGTCTGATCCTTCGCACGGACCTCAAGCAGTTTGCCGAGTTTGATGAGGGTAATGATGACCGCTGATGTTTCAAAATAGACATGGCTGCCTAGGGCAGTGCTGCCTAACGTCAACGCAATAGTAACAGGTAAGCTATAAAAGAAGGCAGCGGATGAACCCATCGCAACCAGTACGTCCATGTTGGCGGCGCCGTTACGTAGTGCTTTGAAACCACCCGTATAATAGCTCCATCCGACATAAAATTGCACCGGTGCGGCAAGAGCAAACATCAACCAGTTACCCCAGGAAGCATCAGACCAATTCCCCAGCAGTACAAGGTCCCGAGCCATACTAAAAAGGAAGAGTGGGAGAGAGAAGACAACGCCAGTCCAAAACTTGCGCGTCTGATCATGGGTTTCGGTTTCGCGGGCAGCCTGCTCGGCATCCGCAAATTGGTCAGAATCCGCTTCGACGACACCGTAGCCTGTCCTTTTAATGGCAGCAATGAGATCAGCAGGAGTCACCTGACCGGGTATGTACGCTATCTGTGCCTTCTCTGTAGCGAAGTTTACAGTCGCAGAGATAACGCCCGGTCTCATCTTGTTAAGCGTCTTTTCGACAGTTGCTGCACAGTTGACACAGTTCATCCCTGTGATAGGCAATCCGATCTCACCTGTTGCTACCCCATAACCGATGGCTTTAATTCTCTCAATGATAGCACCCTCATCCAGTACAGACGGGTTGAACGTGACCGTTGCTTTCTCGGTGGCATAGTTGACGTTCGCCGCTTCCACACCATCCAGCTTCCTCAAATCGCGTGCGATGGTGTCCGAACAATTCGTACAATGCATTCCTGTTATGGGTAGTGTGACCTGTTTTTCAGCCATAGTATTCTCCTCCCACATTCCAGCAGGGATTGATACGACACCGATTCTGATTATCTCATCAGTGCAGTTACGCTAAGCTCCGATTCGCCCTTCATACGCTGAAATTTGTTCATCAAATTGCAACGTCCAACCAATTTCATCCAGACCATTCAACAAACAGTGCTTCTCAAAGTCGCCAATCTCGAAGGGATGAGAGGTCCCGTCAGGCTGAACCACCTGCTGTGCTTCCAAATCAATCATCAACCTGTAGCCTACCTGTGCTTCGATCTGTTGCATCAGATCTGCGGTAACACTGTCAGGTAGAGCAATGGGTAAGATGCCGTTTTTGTAACAATTGTTGCGGAAAATGTCCGCAAATGAAGGCGCGATAACCGCCTTGAACCCGTACTGTTGTAGTGCCCACGGTGCATGTTCCCGTGAACTACCGCAGCCAAAGTTTGCTCCAGCAACCAAAATACTTGCCTCCTGATAACGGGGATTATTCAGGACAAAGTCCGGATTGGGGTCGCCATTGTCCAGAAAACGCCAGTCGTAAAACAGGAACTGTCCAAAACCGGTGCGTTCAATCCGTTTGAGAAACTGCTTGGGAATAATCTGATCGGTGTCTACATTCAACCGATTCAACGGTGTTGCAAGCCCGACATGTTCTTTAAATGCTTCCATTATTTATATCTCCTTCAAAAGTATCAGTGATAATATGTAGCCAAATTCGTAAGAAAGTTGATTAAACTAACGCAAGTTACCCCCTAAAGGTTCAGTGAGGAGACAGGTGCATAGCAATTCTGTAAATCCAGATTCAGATAAAAAGCGCGGTGAAAAGTTTCTTTTCACGTTTTATTAATTAAGGGGTGCTGATAAATAGGTCCTGATGGGTGTACCCCTTTGGAGGAGGCGCGTGGTAGCGAAAGCAGAGAGCGTTCCTTACATTTACCTATCAACCTAACCTACACTCAACTCTAAGCTCGCGATAGATCCCACTGATGGGACTAAAAAAGAGGCAAACGACAACGACATAGTAAGAAACACCGATCGGTGTTCCATATGAATCTTTAGAAGATGGGGCCATTAGTTGAAGTGTTGATGGTTATCCTGTGAATCCTTAAATTCTGAAAATCCTGATTCAGATTGCTTTGAATCCCGGTCAACCTGTCCCAATCTCTGGATTGAGGAGCATCGGGGCAACAATTCACGCAATCCACGTCCTCAATTTAATCCAAGATTCAGACAATTATATCAGTCCGTAGGTTGGGTTGAACGGGTACCGTGAAACCCAACCTACATTCTAAAAATCTACCCAGCTTTCGGTGGGCCCGTATAGCCGATGCTCTCCCAACCCGCCATATCACCCCCCAATAGCCGGTAGGGATGCGGGACTATCCGCAACGAGCGATCCGCCAGTTCTCCCTCGCTTGCGGGGGAGTTAGAGAGGGTGTGGTTCTCTCCCGCTTGCAGGGGGTTGGCTTCGAGCGTTCAACTGAATAAGTCCTATCTGAAAACGCTACAAACCATATTTTTTGTAATTTTCATCGATAAAATTCCACTTTGAAACTTTATGAACGGGAGAGTTTTCTGCCGCCATTGAACGCATCTGGCTTCTGAGTATCAGAGGGCCAATATCCATTGGGATCCTCCTGCCACAAATTCCCACACAGCCCCGAAATTACGCGCCACTCCGCCGCACCGAGGTCTGGATCTGGGTGAAAGAGAAATCGCTTTAATCCTGCGCGTTCCGAGTTTGTCAAGATGTTATGGAGATCTCTTGCTGTCATCGCGTCGCCGGCGTGCGGGCTGCGTCCCGTAGACACCCAAGCGACTACTTTATCATTGTCCCCAATCGCTTCCAGCGCACGTCGGGTTTCGCTCCACACAACCTCCGAGAAGAACTCCTCCGGGAACCCCGTCTCCATATCCATCAGCGAGTGAACGCCCGGTAGATCAATCCCAAATAGCGATGTTACCGCCGCAAAGCAGTCCGCTTCCGTCAATGTGGGATTCCACTCAGAAAGTTTCTGCACCCAACGTGCAATCGTTCCGTACATCCCATCGAAGCCCCGATGCCAGAAGTAGTGCTTGGGGAAGATGTAGTTGAAAAGGGGCGCCATCTGTTGATAGTTCTGTCCAGTGAGTGAAGAGAAGGTCGCAGTGCGCGGGATGCCGCCTAATTCTACCTTGTGGTCCAACTGGTCGAGTTGGGTGCGTACAGCCCGCATGTAACCCAACGCGTTTTCTTGGCGGGTCCGCAGCCAGTAGAGCACATCTTCGTTGATATCAAATAATGTCAACGCTGCTAACATCCCACCCGGCGCATGATATCGTACCAGAGACGGCGTCAGGTTGTGGAGCCGTTCCCATAGGTGTGCAATGCCCCGTTCCAAACGGGGGATATCCTTTCCTAACGCTGCGAAACGATGCCATTCATGGTCACGAATCTCAAGCAATTCCCCGCCATGATGGAAGGCTAATTCGTAATGTTGTTCCCCAGGCCCATCTATGATAACACCGTGCGCTTGAGGGTAAGCGTTCATCGTATCCTGAACGCTGGCAGCGAACCCTACCGCGCCATAAGGGTCTTCCTCCAATGGTCGTGTGCCCCCGCCGCCGGGAACGCTGAAAGTCATAATATGCCAATCGCGCGAGGCGGCATCGTCTAACATGGCGTATAGTTGTTTCTCTTTTTTCAAATCACGCGGGACTTCCGGTGGAGGGTCCACCCCGAATGATTTGTACACCTCCGGGTCAGGGGCAAAGGTCCGAATCGTCGTACCATCATCCTGCATGAACTGCAAGTAACCGAACACGATGCCACGCACCCCTCCGTCCTCCCAAGCGTCGAATGTCCGTCGGTAGTCGGGTAGCCAATGTTCGAGTGGGCTGTGGGTAAAGATCCACGGTATCATAGGAAACCTCCTCGGTTGAGCGGTTTACATCACTTGATCACTAATCTTGAAAAGGCTGTAAACCTTTTCAGGGTTTAGCTGTCGAAACACAAATGATGTAGGAACCAAGTCTCGTCAGTACAATAAGGAAATTCAATGACAAAAATTGCTTTGAATCTCCCGATGGAATCGAGAATTCACGATCTCGTAAGTCCCGATTCTCGGGACAACGAAATCGGAACCAATCTTATCGGGGCTGTTTTTTTCGATTTCTTTGATACGCTCATCTTCTGGACGCAGCCGCTCCATGTAACTATTCGCAAGATTGCTGATCGGTATCAGCTGCGTCTGGATTGGTCTGTTTACGACGAAGCGCGGGCGATTCTGACCGAAGCGTATGAAGCCTCAAAGCCGAGAAACAATATACGAGATACGATATTCCGGCAGCTTGATGCCTGCTGCGTTTTTCTCAAAAAGCTAGGAGTGCCTGAGCATGTAGATCAGATTGCATGGGAAGTCTTGCAATACGAACACGCGCTATTTTCGCGCAACAATGCCACGCTTTATGAAGATGTTCTGCCGACCCTAAACCGATTGCAGCAAACGGATCTAAAGATGGGAATCATCTCCAATTGGGATACACCCTTACATGCCATGGTTGAAGAGCTTGGACTTGCCCCCTATTTTGAGGTAGTCGTCGCCTCTCATGATCAGCGGGTGCAGAGTGCGAAGCCGGACGCAGCTATTTTTGAATACGCCTTAAATGCCATTGGTGTCTCCGCAGAAGAAGCTATTCATGTCGGGGACTCCTTTGAGGCGGACATTATCGGGGCGCAGGCTGCCGGCATCCGTGCAATTCTGCTAGACCGGAAGGGAACGCAAACTGGAGGTTGGAAAGAAACCATCCAAACCTTACATGCGTTGCCAGATCTGTTAAGTGTAAAACATGATTTTATGTGAGTTGTTCTCCCCTCTGCCTGTCCTTCATTACACAGCATAAGCGACCGAGCCATCTTTCCGCAACAAAGTCTGACCGGTGTTCATCGGTTGATAGGGATTCTGCTCTATCAGACTATCGTCCAATTCCACACCGAGTCCCGGTGCTTCGGGAATCGAAATATAACCGCCCTCGCGTTGATAACAAGTTTTGTAAACGGAATGGTTGGGAGCCTCGTCCCCCTTGGTATACTCTTGGGTGATAAAGTTTGGAATACTTGCATCAAGATGTAGCGAAGCGGTTGTAACCAACGGCCCCAAGAAATTATGGGTGACAACCGCACTATGGTAGGATTCAGCTATCGCGGCGATTTTTTTGCATTGGGTCAACCCACCTGCTAATGCTACATCCGGTCGAACATACTGAGGTCCCCCGGTCGCGAGCAATTCACGGAACTCCCAGATGGTGGTCAAGCGTTCACCGTTCCCTAGGGGGACAGTCATCCGCTTGGCGAGTTCCGCCTGTGACACAATGCTGTCGATCTGGATAGGGTCTTCAAGGAAGTAGATATTAAACGGTGTCAACGCTTCCGCCAAGACAATCCCGTTCATTGGTGTGAGTTTGCGGTGAACTTCGACGATAAGATCGAGATCGGGCCCGCCTCCCTCTCGCGCCGCTGCGACCAGATCGCGAGCAGTTTTGACCAAGCGATCTAACGCCATGTCCTGATAGCCGCCGATCACCGGATCGAACTTCAGCGCAGTGAACCCCTCCGCCACCGCATCTTTCGCAGTCTGAAACATCGTTTCTGGCGTCGAGCCACCAGCCATAAGATGCAGACGAATTTTGTCACGACAGTTCCCCCCCAATAACTCCCATACCGGCACACCGAAATGCTTTCCCTTGATATCCCACAACGCAATATCCACCGCACTGATTGCGCCACAGAGGGCGGTGCCGCGAAACGGACCCATACGGTAGAGATACTGCCAGTGGTGTTCAATACGCAGGGGATTCTGACCAATTAGGTATTTTTCAAAAGTTGCGACGATTCTCTCGACCGCTTCAGGGTACCCCCAACAAGCGGTTTGACCAATGCCACTGATACCGTTATCAGTATGAATGCGAACCACATAGCCGCCACCGATAAAGAAGGATTCAATCTTGTCAATTTTCATACTCCGCTCCTTAGATAGATTGATTTAAGCAGATAAAACCGTGCTCAGTATATCAAAAATTGTAGAGCCCGTCAATCGAATTTCAAAGATTGATTAGGGCAATTGCATGTAAATTATTGTGTAGACCTTTGGTATACGACAATCGAGATCGAATCGTAGCCACAGCGCATCCTCTCAATCTTATCGGGGCTTCCTAACCCCTGTGATCGTGCCGTAACCAATACACCAACGCACGAATGAACACATCAGTAGGCGGCATATAGTAGTCTCGGCATACGTCGTATGCCGTAACCCTCTTCCTATAGTAGCCACAGGTTGCCTAACCGAAGATCGCCTGTGGTTTAGGAAACGGTGAAGCCATCGAGGTTACTCTCTGCACCATGACGGGGTTCGCCCCAACTTCTGATTGGTCACTTGCCTAATTTCTATTATAGATGCAGTTCCCCTACAAGATCGATAGGGATATTTAGTTCTCCTATAGGAGAGATCTCCGAATCCCAACATCTCACTGTAAGTGCTTGCATCCCGATCTATCGGAGAGCGACTTCCTGATAGCGATTTATCCCACAGAACCGACAGAAAGCCGAGAACTGATCCTACAGGGATTGACGAGAGCAATTGTAATATCAAGGTCACGAGCCTCACGGAATTCCTGCTACATCGTCTATCGAAGTAATACGTCCAATCAACCTTATGTCCAAAATTCCGTCAAAGGGTTTACGGCAGATAAAATCAATACAGTTAGGAATCAAACCCTATGTATTCATTATTTATCATTTGCTTGAGTTTCGTAACCAAAGTGGTTGTACCGGCGTTAGAGGAACGGACGATATGAAGGGCATCGGGATTTTCAAGCAATTCTTCGGGGCAGTGCCGCGATTTGACGGGCGACGACTCCTTGACAGCAAACAGATTTATCACGGGAGATTGGTGGATGATCGAAGTTGAAGATCTCACAAAAAATTACGGGCCATTTCAGGCATTGAAAGGGATTTCCTTTCGTATTGACAAGGGCGAAGTCATCGGTTTTTTAGGACCAAATGGTGCTGGCAAAACCACCACCATGCGAATTTTGACCTGTTTTATGCCCGCCAGCGGCGGAAATGCAACAGTCGCGGGATACGATGTTTTCAAGCAATCCTTGGAAGTTCGTAAGCGTATCGGCTATCTGCCTGAAAGTGTGCCGCTTTACCCGGAAATGACCGTCACCGGCTACCTCAAATTTGTGTCAAAGATTAAAGGCGTACCGCGAAGCAAACGCGCCGAGCGATTGGAGATGGCGGTTGAATCCTGTGGTTTGACCGAGCGGCGAGAGCAGATTATCGGGCAGCTGTCCAAAGGCTATCGTCAGCGGGTCGGCTTAGCGCAGGCACTAATTCACGATCCAGATGTCATTGTCCTCGATGAACCGACCGCCGGGCTCGATCCACGGCAGATTATTGAGATTCGTGAGCTGATCAAGGGACTCGGTAAGGAACACACAATCATCCTCAGCACGCATATCCTCCCTGAAGCGAGTATGACCTGTGAGCGGCTAATCGTAATCAATGACGGCAAAATCGCCGGTGGTGTAAGACTCTCAGATGGACACGCCGTTTCTATTGACGCAGGTGATGACGGGCACACGGAGTTGGGCGAGACGAAAACCCTTTATCTGGAGGTATTGGGCCCAGAGGCAGAGGTCAAAACTGTCCTCGAAAATCTGCCCGGTGTCAATTGTGTCGAAAGCCGAGGCTTGAACGACAACATCAATCCAACATTCCACATCAATTATGAACTAAATACGGATATTCGCGCGGCGGTTTCGTCTAGCATTATTCAGCACGGTTGGAGCTTGCTTGAAATGCGTTCCATCGAAATGACACTCGAGGAACTCTTCTTACAGTTGACGACAGGTGTAGAAGGTGAAACCCAAACCGATTCCGCTGAAGGAAGTTAAGGAAATTCGCTAACTTTGAAGATGCTATTCTATTAATTAATTCGACATATTTCTGATGTTCTTCAAAAACATCTTGACGTTGAATGATCCACTAGTGTATAATGTCCGTTGTTAATAGGAATAATTCCCTCCAACAATTGTCTAATACAAACGATTTACATTATCTGGAACACCTTAATAAACGCTGATTTGACACCTCTTCTTTCTTATGTTACCCCATTTGGGAATTCCTTTTCACTCAAGATTTAACCAACCGCTATTCTGCGTATCCTTATCTTTAATTTTAATTTGATCCAATTTTCTTTTCGATAGTTTCCCCCCACTACGCTGCCAAGGATCACAAATTATAGGCGGCCAACTGGTGAGTTGTTGCACATCTCCTCTCTATGATGCTGTCACTTACCCGTTACATGATCCTTTGGAGCATATCATCTTTTTCAAAACACAGCATTAACTGTCGATTGCCTACTGCAAATGCTTTGTGCTAATTTTGGGTTGGTTTAAGCGATATGAGTGTTAGGCAATCTGTAAACGGTTAGAATCTCGCAATGAGGAGCAACAAGATTATGGAGAATGTGGACATTGTCAAACTCCAAGAGATGACGATCTCCGAATTGAATGGTATGGCTCGGAAGCTTGGGCTGACAGGATACAGTAGTCTCCGCAAGCAAGAGCTTATTGCCCAAATTGTTGAAGCCAAAGCGGAAAGCAGCGGCATGTTATTCGGAGAAGGCATCCTTGAAATTTTACCAGAAAAATACGGCTTCCTCCGGTCATCTAGCTATAACTATTTGCAAAGTACCGATGATATTTATGTCTCTCCCTCGCAAATACGCAAATTTGACCTCCGGACAGGTCACGAGGTTCAGGGACAAATCCGTCCCCCTAAAAAGGGTGGCGACAAAGATGAATTCTACTTTGCATTGTTAAAAATCGAACAGGTCAATAGCGAAGCACCAGCGGTCGCAAAGGATAAAATCCTTTTCGATAACCTGACCCCTGTTTACCCGCACGAACAGCTAAGGCTTGAACATAATCCGAGGGAGTTTTCTACACGCATTGTGGATTTGATGTCTCCGATCGGTAAGGGACAGCGTGGACTGATTGTAGCCCCCCCCTACAGTGGCAAAACTACAATCTTAAAAAATATCGCACACGGTATTGAGGAGAATCATCCGGAAGTCATGATGATTTTCCTGCTAATTGATGAGCGTCCAGAAGAAGTAACAGATGTTTCCCGGTCCGTAAAAGGGGAAGTTATCAGCTCGACTTTTGACGAGCATCCGGAACGGCATGTGCAAGTTGCGGATATGGTCATTGAAAAGGCGAAACGGTGGGTCGAATATGGCAAGGACGTTGTGATTATGCTGGATAGTATGACACGCCTCGTGCGAGCCTGTAACGTTGTGGCACCGCATAGTGGTAAAACATTGTCAGGCGGTATTGACGCACTCGCGTTTCTAAAGCCTCGTCAGTTTTTCGGGGCGGCCCGAAAGTTCGAGGAAGGCGGCAGCTTAACAATCATAGCTACCGTATTGGTTGATACCGAAAGTCGAGGCGATGAACATATTTATGAGGAGTTAAAAGGTACTGCAAACATGGAAATCCACCTAGAGCGTTCTCTGCTAGAACGACGTATTTTCCCCTCCATCGACATCGGTAAATCGAAGACCAGGCGCGAAGAGCTGCTTTTGAAGCCAGAGATACTCAGCAAAGCGTGGATCCTGCGCAAATTCATGGGACAGATGAGCACCGCTGAATCAATGGAACTCCTCGTCGAACAGTTGGGAAAAACAAAGACAAATGAGCAGTTTATTGATATGATGGTGAATAATACCAAAGCTAATGGTCCCGCGCGCGCTGGACGCTATCAGTGGTAGCAATAAATCCATTGACGAACCGATTACGAAAGGGAATAAGTAGTTACTGGCTTTTAATAAAACGCAAGCGAGCAAAGACATTGTTCAAGACAGCTTGTGGAGATTCATGGATGTTTTGTAATTCTGTGACTTTGCGTTAAATTCAGAGAAAAAGCACCTATCTACTTATTGCGTTACGAAATAAGGCACTTACAAGTGAAAAAATTTTGGCTCCCAGAACTTTTCCAAAACAGGGGAAGCCACCGTTTAACAGTCCGAGGGATTGAGTCGTTTAGGTTCTCCGATTTCCTAAGAGAACTTGAACATTGTAAGGAGGTGAGTGTCCTCATGAAATCAGATATCCATCCAGAAACCATGGAATGTGTCATCAATTGTGTGTGTGGTGCAACATATACAACCTATTCTACTAAACCCCAGATTCGCGTAGAAATTTGTTCAAAGTGCCACCCGTTTTACTCAGGACAGCAGACAATTGTGGATACAGCGGGACGTGTGGAAAGCTTCCGCCGTAGGTATGGCCTTACCGATGAAAATTAAATGACACTTGGCCACAAACACCGGCAGCCGAACCTCGCAGAGTTCGGGCGTTGTGTCGCAGCGGTGCTGAATTCTCACGAATGCGTCCGTCTATGAAACTTAGGGAAAAAGGTCATTACCGATAAACCAGATACGGTAATTGTAGGGACAACTATCCGCCTTTTTGAGGTCCTGAGAAAATTTCACGGCGGATAGGGGGCACAGAAGGAAATAACGAAAGCATGGGATTTCAAGTATCTGATAAACATATTGAAGAATACCATATGCTCGGTTACACAGTTTTCCGAAAGATTCTCCCACCGTCATTGATTCGGGATCTACGGCAAGTCAGTGACAGAGCCAAAGCAATTGCACGTGAGAAGAGTGGCCCTCAAGTGCAGCGCCTCCAGCCCGTTGCAAACTACGATCTTGACCAGCAGCCCTTCATTGACTACGCCAACCTACCGGCACTCGTTGACGCCATTGCCAAAGTGCTGACGCCGCGTCATCGCCATGGGAATCGAAATCACTTTGGCATTCTTTTTGAGCCCGCGGAGATGCCATACTGTACGCCATGGCACCGCGACTGGCGTGATAACGCCGTAGGCTTACCGCTCTCAATGTGGGATGAAGTGTTCAACGACATCAACCTTTTCAACCAGATTAACTGCGCCTTGTATGAAGACAGTTCCACATGGTTTGTTCTGGGTAGCCATTTGAGACGCGACCTGCCGGCGGAAATTGAACGCTTCCCAGATCGGCCAATACCGAGCGTGGAACTTGATGGACAGTTCACCGAAGCACGAGAATCGCTCTGCCTCGAATACTGTCGCAGTATGCCCGGGGCGGCACAATTGCATCTAGAAGCGGGAGATTTTGCGCTCTACCGAAATACGCTCTGGCATCTGGGCAACTATGTCCCCTACCGTAAACGAGCAACGTTACACGACAGTGCCTGGACACCTGAGTTCGAGGCTTGGTATAAAAAAGCGCAAACCGAAGCAAGCAAGCGGCGTGAAGCTGGCATCGGTATGGAGAATCCAAATTTCAACGTTACTGATAGAGCAGCGTCAACACCGGCTTAAATAGTGAGATGGTACCCAACTATGTTTGAGAAGTTAAAAGAGATAGAAACGAGATATTTAGAAATTGAAAAGGGTTTAGCCGATCCTGTGCAAATCGCCGATCAGCAAAATTTGCAACACCTCGCAAAGTCGCACGCGGAACTCGCGCCGATTGTTTCAAAGTATACAGCTTATCAAAAAACAAAAAAAGAAATTGAAGAAACCTCTAACCTCCTTGAACAGGAAACCGATGCGGAATTTATTGCTTTTGCCAAGCAGGAACTTGAGGGGCTCACCGAGCGGAAAGACGATTTAGAAACGCAACTGAAGATCTTGCTGATCCCCAAAGATGCGAACGATGAGAAGAATGTGATTATGGAGGTTCGCGCGGGCACAGGGGGCGAAGAAGCAAGTTTATTTGCCGGGGAACTTTTCCGGATGTATGCAAGATATGCTGATCAGAAAGGATGGAAAATAGAACTGCTCAACTCCCATGCAACCGGCGTGAAAGGCTTCAAAGAGATTATTTTTTCAATCGACGGGAACCGGGCATATAGCCGGCTGAAGTTTGAAGGTGGTACACACCGTGTGCAGCGCGTCCCGACGACGGAAGCCAGTGGTCGTATCCACACATCAGCGGTAACTGTCGCCATATTGCCGGAGGCGGAAGAGGTCGACCTCAAGCTGGCCACAGAAGATTTGCGGATTGAAGTGTTCCGTTCATCGGGGCCAGGCGGTCAAAGTGTCAATACAACCGATTCGGCGGTCCGAATCACGTACATTCCGACAGGGCTCACGGTATCCTGCCAAGATGAAAAATCCCAACATAAAAATAGAGCCAAAGCGATGAAGATTCTGCGCTCCCGTCTGCTTGAACAGATGCAAGCTGAACAGGATGCCGAACGCGCTCAAACGCGGAAATCCATGATTGGTAGTGGCGATCGAAGTGAGAAAATTCGCACCTATAACTTCCCCCAAAATCGGGTGACAGACCATCGTATCGGCTTGAGCGTTTATCAACTGGATACAGTCTTAGATGGAGACATCGACGCTTTCATTGATGCCTTGATAGACGCCGACCAAGCGGAGCAATTAAAAAACCTATAGTCGTGAAAACCTGGCGCGTGATTGATCTCATCGAATGGACGACGAAATACTTTGAACGTCACGAAGTCCCCACCCCGCGGTTAGACGCGGAATTATTGCTTGGACACCTCCTGCAAAAGAGCCGCTTACAACTCTATCTCTCTTTCGAGATGCCTGTTTTCCAAGATGCGCTCTCGAAATTTCGGGGGCTAATCAAAAAGCGGATAGCCCACACGCCTGTGAGTTACCTGACAAACCACAAGGAGTTTATGTCCCTGGACTTCTATGTAGATCCACGCGTCCTGATTCCGAGACCCGAAACGGAGACCATAGTTGAAACGGTCTTACAACAGCAGAAGGATCCATGCCGATTCGTTGACATTGGAACAGGTTGTGGTGCCATCGCGATTAGTTTTGGTCATCACCGGCCCGATTGGGAGCTCATTGCCACAGATTTCTCAACGGAAGCCCTAGAAGTTGCCCAACAAAATGCTTTCACCCACAACTGTGCGGATCGGCTCACCTTCCTGCAAGGCGATCTGTTTGAACCCCTGCAAGAGCTATCCGACTCTCGTTTTGACTGGATTGCGTCTAACCCGCCTTACGTGAGCACAGACGAGGCGTCAACCCTCCCGCCAGATATTCGGAAGCACGAACCCAAAATCGCGCTCTTTGCCGGGGTTGATGGTCTCGATATCATTCGGCGTATCGTAACAGACGCACCCCAGTTTTTGAATCCGCAAGGAAAGCTAATCTTGGAAATTGGTTACAACCAGAGTTACACTGTTCAGGACCTGATCAGATCACAACCAGCCTATAAGCGTTGTGAAATCATCAAAGATTATTCTGGTATTGAGCGTGTAGTTCTGGCCAGTATTTAGTTGTGAATAACCGTTCAAGTTCTCTCTTCCCCGTTTCCGCTAGGCGTAGGAGAACAGTTACCTCACAAAAACACAAAAATCTAACCCATGCCCCCCCAGCCGCATTCCGTTATTACCAGTGTCAATAACCAACGAGTTGTCGTCGCCCGCAAACTTCAGACGCGCAAGCACCGTCAGCACCAAGGACGTTTCCTAGTCGAAGGCTTTGAGATCTTGCACCTGGCATTAGATGCAGGTATACGACCGATTGAAGTCTTCTACTGTGAGGAACAATGTGGTGATAAGGCAACCCAGCAGCTTCTCAATCGCTTGCGAGAGGCCGACGCAACCCTTGCCCCGGTGTCGGCTCAAGTGCTGCATACACTATCGGCTGCCGCCGGCAACGTGTACGCCGCCCCTCATAAGGCCTCGCCCCATGTCATACATACGCATATCGTAGCGACTTTCGCCCGATTCGAGAGGTCATTTCAAGACATCGCTCTGACCGGCGATGAACTAATCCTTGTTCTCGATGGGACACAAACGCCAAGCAATCTAGGGATGATTCTCCGCACCGCAGATGCTGTTGGGGTTGCAGCGGTTTTTCTGATTCCACCCTGCGTGGATATCTTCCATCCGAAAGCTGTGAGAGGGAGTCACGGCTCGCTGTTCAGTGTTCCCCTCGTGCAGACGGCGGACATTCCTGGGCTTTTTAGATGGATGCGTAAAAAAGGGTTCAGAACGATGGGGGCAGATCCACACCTCGGAAAACTCTGGAATCAGGAAAGTTGGAAAGGTCGGATCGCCATAGTTTTGGGCCACGATGTACGAGGCATATCCGATGCGGTGCGTGCACAAATCGAAGGGTGGACGCGGCTGCCGATGACGGGCGAGGTGGAATCCCTCAACGTGGCGGTGGCAGGGAGTGTGTTAATATATGAGTGGTTTCGAGTGAATCGACTGGAATCATAAAACCGTGCGAAGGATATGCCCCTCGCACGGTTCACCGCTGCCGAATCCCACTTTACGCGTGATGATGTCCGTTTTGATAATGAGAACGGAGTAGGTCTATACCGAAATCATCTTCGATATGTCGCCAAACGGTGTGGATGTGATTGGCGTTATTTTGTGTGTTGTCATATTCTACGAAGAAGAAGGGGCCGTGCAGACGATAGTAATGCGGCTGTCCACGATTTGCCGGTCCTGCCCAAGCGAAGTGGATATCATTTATACCCGCATCGCGCAGTTTCCGCCCCTCAATTTTTGCCAACTGATCCGGGAGCCGATCGATGTACGTGTCAATGAGCTCCGCCAAAATTTCACGTTGTCCAATCGTCATCGACTCGACTGCCAACCCTTCGGCGGCCTCAAGCTCAACTTTTGGAACGTCTCGTGTCAGGATGTCCGCAGGTGCCGTTTCGTTGATAACTGTTTTGCTTTTTTGCTCCGGATTAAGAGATCCCAAAAGCTGTCTTGCGAGATCTTCTTCCGCAGACAATATCCTTAGGCCCTTGTCGGGCCCGTGTCGAACCTCTGCGGGGTTAGATCCAAAGAAGAACGGATTTGGCGTAATCAACTCCCGGTTTACAACGGTGAAATGGAGTGAGACGTGGTGTCCCTCCGCCCGCCACCCCCAAGGACCGTAATTCGTCGAATCTCCAAAAACGCTGAAGGCGTAGAGCCCGGGATCTCGGACGAGCCGTGCCATCCCTTCCATCCGTTCCTGCTCACCGAGCGTGGCTTCCAAGTCGATGATCGCTGTTGCCTTTTGATAGCCTGTCCTGCTTAATCCGGTGGCAAGTAGATTGAAAGCCGCATCCCTTTGCTTCTGATTCATTTCTTGGAGATATACCCCTTTGCGGTCGAACATCTCGCGTGGGATGTAGTGCCAACGTTGACGTTCAGCATCTTCAAACGGGAATTCCGCCTGCCGCCGCAGCTCCGGCGTCAAGGCTTCTAAGAAGTTCGCACAAGCAACTGCCATCTGTTCAGCTGTCTCGGAGGCAGGGATCACTGTGGATATAGGTGAAGCGTTATGCGTATGTTCTGTCATGTTGAAATCTCCTTTGAGGGGTTAAAAGTCCTTGTAGCTTCTCACGCAACCTTGCGTAGACGTTGTCTCGCATGTTCACGTGCAATCCGCACATCGAAATCAATCTCTGGGTGGTTGGACATGCCGAGATTGATGGCGTGTGCAATCTCCAACTCAAATCCCCAGCGAATCCAAGCTTCAAGTTCCGATTCAGGGAGGTCCCCCGCTGCGATGACCTTCATTATGCTGAGTCCTTTGCCGAGGTCATAGGCACGCTGGAGGTATTCAAGATGCTGATCCCACGGACCGCCCTCCAGCATTCTGCCCTCTTTGTTCGCCGTTGCCAAGATGACCTGAATCTCAGGATGATCAATGACGGCATCCATGATCGATCCAGTGTGAATGTGCGTTGAGCAACCGATGACACGAACAATCCCCTCGCTTTTGGCATCCAGAAATGCTGACAGAGCCCCCTCCCGCGATTCCAAATCTTCAGGTGAGGAAACGCCATGCAGCAACAGCACGTCGATGTAATCGGTCCCCATTTCTCGGAGAGAGCGTTCAATACTCTCGCGCGCACCGTCATAATCCTGCGCCCCGGTTTTTGTTTGAATGACCACTTGGCTTCGCTCAAGTCCCTTCAACGCTGCGCCCAGATGTGGTTGGCTTCCATACCCTTCAGCCGTATCCCAGAAGGTAATCCCCTGATCAAATGCCTCATGCAACAGGTCGCCGCCTGCTGCGTAACTCGCACAGACGTTATTGAGATGCCCTGCCCCAAAGCAGAGGCGTGAAATTTCGATTCCTGTGTTTCCGTATTCAAGACGTTCCATGTTACCCTCCTTCACTCCAAAAGCCCATTCTCCTTATACCATTCGGCATTTGGATACAGAGCCATGACGGATTTATGTTTCAAGAAACCCAGTTTTCTATAGAAGCCTTCTTGCCCAATCACACAGGCGAGAAGAATCTTTTCAGCAGCCGACCTCTCAGATAGAACGTTCATAATGCGTGCTCCTATCCCCTGCCGTTGAAATTCCGGCAGAACGACGATATCACAGATGAAAGCGAAGTACTCTCCATCCGACAATGCTCTCCCCGCGGCAATCAGCTGAGTGCCGCGATATGCAAAGCAGCGGCCCTGGCTCTCCTCATAAGCACGTTGTAGCTTCCCTGGATCGTATGTGCCCAACGGTGCTAGGCGATACACTTCAGCCAATTCCTTCCAATCAACAGAATCGGTTGAATACTCAAGTGTGATGTCATCCATATTAACCTTTCCTACTCTCTTGCTCAAAGCGTCAAAAACTGTTTGCCGATCTCACCTACCTATCCGATTCCTCACCATCATACCGCTTCCCGTTTTTCGCAACCCAGAGTCTATCCGTAAAGGGTTCGTTATTTCTTGCGTTTCTCGCGTGAGCCGGTATATACTGAATAATATATGCTTTGCGGACGCCCTCTGTCAGATTGGGACCACTTCGATGAAAAAGCAATGATGAGAAAACCACCATACTTCCTTTTCTAAGCGGCACGGAAACCCCCGGATTATCGCCGGAGTATCCGACCTGTCCCAACATTGTTCGCTCATGTGGCTGCGTGCCGAGCTTATGACTTTCGGGCAGCACCCAGATACAACCATTTTCTACTGTTGAATCACTGAGCCCCAACCAGCAGGTATAATACTGTTCCGGATCGAGTGGTGTATATCCGTTGTCTTGATGCCATGGAAATTCTTGGGGTGTTTCAGGATATTTGAAGACTGCCTGATTCCAGTAGAGGCGTACATCTGGACCGATGAGATCTGTCGTCAGTTGGACAAATTTATCCTGTTTGACGAAGGATAAAATCTTCTCGTTTTTTTCCGCGATGAAAGAGGTAAACACAATCTCGTCCGGACGGCTAATCCCTTTTCCGCCATCCGCCTTAAGCTGTCGATTCGCTTCATCAACATACCTTTCGATTTCGGCGGTGAGATTGTCGATTTCCACCTCGTTGAAGATATTTTCAAGGATGAAAAATCCCTTTTCTGCAAACTGCTCTTTCTGTGCTTCACTAATCGGCATATTTTCCCTCTGTAGATGTAGAGATTCATTTCACGGTAGTTTAGCATTACAAAAAAAAAGAATCAAGCGGAAAACGTGATGTCCTAAACGCATTGCGCGGCTATAAATAACAATGCGAAATATCAAGATCACAATCGAATACGACGGCACAAACTATCACGGTTGGCAGATCCAGCCCAACGCAACAACGATTCAAGCGGCCATCCAAGACGCGCTTGCAAAGATTATCAAGACAGAGGTGCAAATCATTGGGGCAGGGAGAACGGACACGGGAGTACATGCCGCCGGTCAGGTTGCCAATTTCCACACCCGTTCTCAGATGCTGCCAATCGCTTTTCAGAGAGCACTTAACGCTACCCTGCCGCGAGACATCGTCATTGTTGATGTGAAAGAGGTCCCACCAGATTTCCACGCTCGATTCAGCGCAGTAAGCCGGACCTATCGGTACACGATTCTCAATCGTGCATATCCTTCCGCACTGTTACGGAGCAATACTTACTTTTTTCCTGAGTCGATTGATGTGCAAGGTGCAAACACAATCTGCCAATTGCTGGTCGGCAAGGGGGATTTTTCCTCTCTTCAACGCTCCGGCAGTGAACGGATTAACCCAATCTGTGAGATTTACGAATGTCGCTGTTGGCGGGAAGAAGATTTAGTCCATTTTGAGGTTGAAGCGGATGCCTTTCTGCGGGGTATGGTTCGCGCCATTGTCGGCACTGTCCTGAAATTACATGACAAAGAGGATGGCGTCAATCAATTGCGCGGAGTCCTTGATGCGCGGGACAGAGCAGCAGCTGGTGCTTCTGTACCGCCACACGGTTTGGCACTCTTATCTATAAAATATTAATGCGTATCCGCGTGGAAAACGGGTAGATTATGCAACACTAAAAATCGGTTGGCACATTCGCAAGTCCAAAACAAATTCGCACCAAATTGTCACTATCCCGTGGAGTGAATTTGCCCAATTTCGTGCAATAGTGGCACTCTAAACGGTGAAAATGCGACTTTTGGACTGGCACACAATCTGCACTGCATGACAAGACTCGATAATTTGAAGTAAAGGTATGAGTTTGTCATGAAATTACCAACGATTGCCATTGGAGCTCACCAGGTGAACCGCCTGATTATTGGTGGCAACCCATATAGCGGTATTTCCCACCATTCCCCCGCAAAGTCGAAGGAGATGGAAGATTACTACACTGCTGATCAGATTATGGCAGACCTACGCGAAGCGGAACGGTGCAGCATTAATACCGTACTGGCGCGGGCGGATCGCCACATTATGCGGGTCCTAAATGAGTACCGAAATGCTGGCGGAAAGATTCAGTGGATTGCACAGACAGCAAAAGGGAGTGAATATGCCGATTTGGCGGCACATATTCGGTTGATTGCTCGCTATCAACCAATTGCCATCTATCACCATGGGGGCACAACGGATCAACTTTACAACGCCGGAAAAATGGATACATTGCACGATGCGTTGAAACTGATCCGAGATTTGGGAGTTTCCCCCGGTTTGGGAACGCATGAACCGCACATTCTGAAACAGTGCTATTACGAAGGATACGATGTTGATTTCTATGTTTGTGCGCTTTACAATCATACTCGTCACCGTGAGATGTATCTTGATGCGGATCGGGACGCAGCAATTGCAGCGATTCAAGCGGTGCATTTTCCAGTGATCGTTATTAAAGTCCTCGCCGCAGGTAGAAATGAACCGCTGCCCGCGTTTCAGTTCGCACTCGAACATATCAAGCCGATTGATGCAATGGCGATTGGAATGTATACAAAAGACCATCCAGATCAAATTTATGATAATGTAACACTAGTTACTCATCTCATTAAGGAGGACGGGGGCCTATCATGACGCCCCGTTTCAGTGCACCAAAACTGGAGTTATTGTTCTTTTTCTGGGGGTGTTTGATGTGGAGTGGCTGCAGCGCGATAATTCCTCAATCGAACTACATCTGAAGTGAAAATTACGCACTTGATACGAACGGAGGACACTGTTCAAGCCCTGAAATGAACGACGGAAACCTCCAGGCATTTGGAAAACTTGGCCTACAGGTTGGTGGGACAAATGGCTGCTGCAATTATTCGGAATAAAGGAGCTGGAACAGTCTATAAAAAAAATAAGGATACAGCGGCAGCCCATTGGAGAAAAACCCCCGGAATGCTGAAATTCACGCCAGTTAAGATTCAGCCGCAAGCCAAAGTCCAATTTCGCCAGAAGCAATCAATTGACAAAATCCACACTGTTACTAAAGCTATTCTACTTCAAGCGAAATACCAGAAACCCTTCCACACCCGCAAGCTGATGGGAATCTCACCACAATTTGAAAATTGAAGTTTACGGGAAAGAGATGAAAGAACTATCGGAGTAGTTAGCGTCTTTGACGTATTCCCACATCCTGAAGGGTAGGGATTGTTATCCGTTAGGGTATCGAATGGTGCGGTCAACACGACAGCGAACCGAAGTCCGTCTGACAATTGCTCTCACAATGGACAACGCTCTGCCCAAAGCTTGTTAGGTATCATCTAACAGGCTTTCCCTAGCCTAAGGGCACGGGGTCTTGCCAGTAAGATTCGATATTTTTTATGGAGTGAACAACCCGAAAGGAGAGTCAATGAAGCGTATTTTAGAACCCGAAGTGATGGATACCCGTGAAGAAGCGGAGGCGTATGACGCCATGGATCACTCTGCTGTCAACACAGCATTCGTGGAGCGTGTGGTTGAGCTTGGTGCGAGTGAAGGACATTTTCTCGATCTTGGGACAGGTCCCGCCCACATTCCCATCTTTTTAGCCCAGCGTTGCCCCAAGATCCGAATCACCGGGATTGACCTCTCAGTAAATATGCTTACACTCGGCGAGCAGCACGTCGCTGAAGCCGGGTTGGCGGATCGGATTGCATTGGAATGTGTTGATGCAAAATCCTTGTCCTATCCCAATCTATCATTTGATGGTGTGATTTCCAACAGCATTATCCATCACCTCCCCGATCCGATGGCCGCCTTTCGGGAGATCAGCCGTATCATTCGTCCCGGCGGATTAATTCTCATCCGCGACCTAATGCGTCCTGATACGCCTGAAGCCGCCCAAGCCCTCGTTGACCGTTACGCCGCTGACGATACCCTCTACCAAAAGAAGCTCTTCTACGATTCCTTTCTCGCCGCCCTTACCATTCCCGAAATCGAAGTGATGCTCGATCAAACGAGCCTTGCCGACGCTATTGTCGTTCAAAGCTCTGACCGGCATTGGTCTATTGAGCGTGCCATATCAAAATGATGCAACGCTGACCTCTTGATAGCATTCAAGCTCGACTGAACTCTGATACAATACTGTACAGCTGCTTGACCAATAGAAGTTTCGGACATAGGCGACTTTTTTCGCTTTCAATTTTTTCTAGTGCATGATAAAATAAATAAAAATACGCAACAGGAGAACCAATGAAAATTGATCAATTTCTCCGTAAGTTCCGAGTGCTAGGTATAGTGTTTTTGGCCTTACTGGTCACTGGAATTGGAGCAGGTTACTATCTGACGCGTCAGTATCCTAAAGAGTGGAAATACTGGAAAAATCTTTCCGGATCTGAGAAACACCGAGCGGTTAACTTAGAAATTAAACGATTCTGGAAAAATATTTTCCCTCCGGCGCCGCAGCCTGAACGCTACGCGCATGTGACCGCAGAAACACTGGAGCGTTCAATGCGTCTCGGTGCCGATTGGATCGTCGGTATGCAAGAACCCTACGGACGGTTTCAATACTGGTATGATCCTATTGGGGACAAGTTCAGCAGTAAAAGTGATGATAACTTTCTGCGCCAAGCAGGCACCTCATTTTCGCTGGCGTTAGTTTATGAAATGACGGGCGATCTCCGTTATTTGGAGGCAGCGCGGAAGAGTGTTCAGTATCTGTTGGCTTTTACGGAGTTACTCGATGCTGACAAAGCCTACTTCCTTTTCCGTCAGAAGGCAAAGCTCGGCGGAATTAGCCTCCCCATGCTGACGATGCTCAAAATTCGTCAGCTAACAGGGACGCCCGAATTTGATGCAATCTTGACAAAACTAGCAAACATGATCCTGTTTCTACAGGAAAAATATAACACGGGCCAATATAAGAGTACCTATGTGTATCGCGGCGACTACGAGTATGAGAAAACCTCCGGTTGGGAATCGCGGATTTACCCCGGTGAAGCACTTTATGCGTTAGCGAGCATGTATCAGGCTTTTGGGGATACCCGATATAAAAAGAGTATGGATTGGGCGTTAGATTTCTATTATGGTGAAAAATGGAAGTCGCACGCATTCCTCCCGTGGACCATTTCCGCTTTCGCATCGCTCTATGAGCAAACCGGGGAACAGAAATACGCTGACTATGTTTTTTTCTTAAGCGATCAACTGCTGACGCAACAAAATTTAGAAGCGGATGATGAGGCTTATGGCAGCTTTCATAGCGTGCCTTCTGCGAATACGGCAAGTTACATGGAGGGACTGGGAGACGCCATCCATGTTGCACGCCTGATAGGGGAGGCAGGGCGACTGTGGCTCTATCAAGAACGTGCAAAAATGGGATATCGCTGGCTGTTCATGCTCCAATACGGGGAATCCGATGTTGCCACTTTGAAACGTCCCAATATGGCACAGGGCGGCTTTCGCAAGACCCTCACCGACTCTCAATTACGGATTGATAACACACAACATGCGATTAGTAGCTTTGCAAAGGGGTTACGCTTTATTTATAAAGTACCGCCCGTTGTGCAAGGTGTCAATCGCTTTCAGTAGGATGTTATGAACAAAAAGGATATTATTAACAAAAACAACACTGAGCTGACCATGAAAACGAGAAAACTATTACGTCACATTCCCCTGGTGGCGGGGGTGATAGGTTTCGTAACGTCTCTTACTCTACTACTATTCTCTTGTGATTCCGATCAATCGAAACCGCTAAACCGTACGATTCTTGACCGTTCGCTTGAACTGGGTACGCAGTTTATGCTCAATCACCAGAAGCCGGAGGGTAATTTTACCTATATTTACGATTGGGTTAAAAAAACTTATGACCCCGGTGACAGTCAGGTGCGGCAGGCTGGAGCGATGTGGGGATTAGCGACGATATATAACGATTCACCGAATCCAGAAGTCGGAGCAGCGGTCGAGAAAGCGATGGATTTCTTCGCCCAAAACTCTAAACTCACCCACGACGGTCACCGCTATGTAACCTATCCGGGGGAGGAGGCCGGACGTATAGGAACTGTGGCACTCTGTGCGCTCTCTCATATTGATTACCTGCGTGCTGCTAAATCTTGGATCTCCGAGGAAAAATTTCAAAACTATCGGCAACTTCTCGAAGAATATCTTAAATTTCTCATCAGGGCGCGTATACGAACGCAACCGAAGGCGGGGCTTTGGCATCGAAGCTACAGTATCTCCAGCGGACACCCTTACGGGCAGCCCTCTCCCTATTTTGATGGTGAATCCCTTCTTGCACTGATTAAAACGGCGAAGTATATGGGACGCGAAGATCTGCAATCTATTATCATCGCTTCTGCCGATGCTGGCTATCGCCACAATATTCAAGAAGCCCTTCAGAAAGATCCGGATTCGTCTATAACGAAGGGATACTATCAGTGGAGTTCCATGGTTTTCTTTGAAATTGCCACCTCCGGCTGGCATGATACAGAGAAGTACGGTGATTACGTTATTGACCTTGCCAATTGGATGATTGACGTTCACAAGACCCTAAAACGAAGACGAAATACCGCGTATGCCTATGAAGGTATTATCCATGCCTATCAACTTGCTTTGCAGCGCAATGACACCAAGCATATCGAGAAATTCGCCCATGTTATTGAGACTGGCTTGAAAAAATTGACCTCGTGGCAGGTCGGTAGTCCACTAATGAACGGATTTATACGCAGCCATCCGACAGATAATCCGCTTGCACTAGGCGGGGTACAAAACCATCCCCGCGAATCCCCTTTGCGAATTGATGTAGCTCAGCACCAGATGCATGCGGTTATTCTGGCACGCCGTTATGTGTACAAATGAGTTTTTCCCTTCCAAAATATTAGGGAATTTCTATCTTTTGACGTTGAGATTATGTCCCTTCCATTTCTGCTATATAATTAAAGAAAGAACACTAAGGTTGGCAAAGGATTATGGCCGGACAAGAGTTTTGGTTCGCACTCGCGTCAGTTGACGGTGTGGGACCAATGCGAATTAAGCGCTTGCTCAATCGTTTTGGGACAATTGAAGCTATCTTTGATGCAGAACTTTCCGAGATCGCACGGATCCCACTCCTTAACCCACTGTTAGCAGCGCGAATCTTAAAGGCAAGAATACGGGTCGCTGAATTCCGCCGGCATATTAAGTGGTTCAAAAGTCGCGGCATTGACATTCTCTGTGTTGACGACGACGGCTACCCCGCGCAACTCAAGGAAATCCCGAACGCCCCAGCAATCCTTTGTAAAAAAGGGAATTTATCCCCGGTCAGCGAGAAAGCTGTCGCTATTGTCGGCACAATAGATCCCACGGAGCCGGGAATCTTGACAACGCTTGAACTTTCAACACGGCTGGCTCAAGCAGGGGTAACCATCGTTAGTGGACTTGCCAAAGGGATTGACACCTCCGCACATTTAGGGGTATTATCCACCAATGGTACAACGGTTGGTGTCGTGGGGAGCGATCTGCTTTCAATCTATCCCAGCGAAAAACGGAAACTTGCTGATTGGATCTGCGAAAACGGTGCACTTTTTTCCGAACACCCATTTACGACTCAACCGACACCGGCCAATCTAATCCTTCGGAATCGCCTCATCAGTGGGCTTTCGATAGCAATTATTGTTGTTGAAGCGAATGAGAACGGTGGGGCGATTCGGACAGCAGGCTTTGCTTTGGAACAAGGGCGTCTCGTGTTTGCTTGTAATTGGGAGAGTCGTTCTCGATTAAGTGAGGGCCCACGCAAACTCATTCAGCAGGGGGCTTACCCTATCTCGCCGAACCAGCTGGATAAGGTCGTTGATGCTTTATCGGACTCTAATCGTCTAGAACAGATTCAATCCGCTCACCTTACGGGGGAACAGATGAATCTGTTCTAGGAATACAAAGGTTCAAATCTAATTTTGAGGAGGTTCTTATAGACCCCTACCTCCCGCATTAAAACAAAAAGCTTGTGTTTCTTAAGCAAATATGCTACGATTTCTATACGGAATGCAAATTTGCGTTCCCGAACTTACCACCCCGCTGGGGTGATAGGTATTGGCTTGGTATATGGGATATACCAAGAAGCGAATTACCCCGAATCTAAGACAATAGAATATGTCAATTTAGATTTTGTCGTAGACAATATCGCCTTTTTCGTTTTTTTCACTTTACTTTTTTTAGAAAGTTTGGTAGAATATCGCCCATCAAACGTTTAGAAATCAAAATTTTGTGAAAAAATGTGAAGATTTCTCTTTACAAAAATCACAAAGTTTGATAGGCTAAATGGATAAACAACGTTTAACCTGCGTTGTGGCCACACGCGGGGTGCTTTCCGAAAGTATGAAAGGTCACCGCGAGTAGAAACGCAAAGGTCAAAATGACCATTTTATGAATGCTTTTGATGTCTGGCTTCGTTGGAAGCAAGTTACTATTTTTCAGTCGCAACTCGCCCTTGCCAGAACGGAGTCAACTGGACTTGAGAGACTCTCATATAAATGAGGAGCACGAAAAGTTCACACGACATGAGATTCATAAACCTTAGCATATAAAAAAAGGGTTGCGGCAAACAATTAGGAGACATGAAACAAATGTACCAACTCACGCAGCACAAATTCTGGGGCGTATTAGCCCTTATAATATCTATCATGTTTGTCGCCTTCATGGTCACCGGTTGTGGTGATGATGATGATGATGATAATAATGATGATAATAATGATGTAGCAAATGACGACGATGACGACGATGCGGGTCCACCGGATGCAACAACAGTCACGGTAGATCCTGCTCCAGGGGGCGCGGAAATTCCCTCGAATACCCAGTTCACACTGACGTTTGATCAGGGGGTCACCGCGGCGACAGTCAATGGTGCTGCAGCCACCGGAGCTGGAATCAACTGGACTGCGTCGCCGGCGTTGCAGCAAGGACCGGGGCAAAGTCTGAATATTGAGTGGACAAACCGAGGCGGCAGTACCGGCTCTCAAGCAGTTGGTCCTTATACCGTTAAAGACCCGGATACAACACCGCCGGCATTTACCGCTCAAACGGTGAATGATGGGGATGCAGATGTCGACCCCGCGCCAATCAATCAAGGCGGTCTGCGGTTTGACTTCGATGAACCTATCTCGGGAACCGTTAAGCTGACCGATGAAGCTGGTGCTGACCTCAATTGGCAGGCAAGTGTGGCCGGTCAAACGGCAACGTTGACTGCGATTGCAGGACAGGAACTCGCTAACGAGACAACCTACATCGTTGAGATTGCTGTCAAAGACGGTTCTGGTAATGAAAATGCAGCAAAGATTACCTTCGTTACCAAACCAAAAGAATAAATAAGCCGTTCTTACGGTTTTAATGTTTAAATAAAGGGCAACGTGTCACAGGCATGTTGCCCTTTTTTTGATCTTGGAAATTTCCAATATGCCATGCAAGTTTGTCAGCAAAATCGCCCTCAAAGTACTTTACAAGGAATACGGAATCTGGTAAAATAACATTCATTCAATCTAGCTTTTTAATAAAAGTAGGAGTTGCGTAGTTGAGTTTGTCGTAACGCCCTTCAATCCGCGTCACCATAGACGCTAAATCACCCGACAGTAGTAGGCATACGGCGTATGCCGTAACCGTTATGCCAATGATGGCAGGGCGGAGCGTGCCTATTACTTTGAGATTAGCTGTTGCCTCCCGATGAATCGGGCGTTGAGAGGCATGTTCACCGGCGATGAATCACCGAGGATACCATGACTATAGCGCACTAGTCATGTCTCAACCGGCCATGACCATTGCGCGCCCTTTTCTAGTGTTGGCTTCGAGGGTTCAACTGTGTAAGTCCTAAAAAGATCAAAATCTGCTAAAATTTTTTTTGAACGGTTCTTGAAGTTGAGTTGTCTAAAATAGTTGAGAGCAGCAAAATCAGGGAGAAAGTTCTGTGGAACGAATCGAAACGTTGCTTATTGATGAACTCCGTGAAGGAGATATGGCGGCATTAGCGATTCTGGTTGAAAAGTACAAGCGACTCGTTTATCGGGTCGCGATGCAGATTACAAAAAACCATGAAGACGCGAATGATGTCATGCAAGATACGTTTCTGAAAGTGTATGAATCCATTCATAGCTTTCGCAAGGATGCTGCTTTTGAAACATGGCTTTATCGTATTGTCGTCAACCATGCCACGAATCTTGTCAAGCGTCGAGAGCGCCGTCGTGAATCTCCGCTTTCAGCCACCAGCGAAATGGAGATTCGTCCGGATCTGAGGTGGACCGCAGAGTTGACGAGTAATCCTCACCTGAACCTTGAAAGAAAAGAGCGACAAAGGTGGGTCACCCAGGCGGTAAATAGTTTGCCACTCAAGCAAAGAACCGTTGTGATTCTTCACGAGTTTGAAGGCTTAACGCACCCAGAAATCGCCTCAATTCTCAACTGCTCTGAGGGAACAGTGCGTTCCCGGCTGCATTACGCTAGGCAAAAACTGAGAGATCTGTTGAAGCCTTATGTGGATTCCGCAGACTTTCCTCCAACAAAAGCCAACTGAAATGCACTATAAATATACTCCAGCGATTATATGGGTTATCTTAGCAACAATAGAAACATAACGAGGAAATCATGAAACCTCAATGCCGTTCAATTCAACGGTGTTTATCGGATTATATAGACTACACACTTTCAAGTCGGCAAACCATGATCGTAGCTCAACATCTGCGATTTTGTCGAGATTGCCAACTCGAATTGGAATCTTTGCGGCGGACAGAGACGTTGCTTCGTCTTCATGCGCCTCCACAACCCCCGGAAGGTTATTATGACCAATTTGGGGAGCAGTTGCAGCGGATAATTGAAAAGCGTTCTCGTCCTGTATGGTGGGGTGCGACTGCGCTTTCGCGTGCAATCACTTGGAGATTCCAAGAGTTTTTACATCAGTCTATCTATTCTTTTTGGACGCTAATTAGTTTTCCCATACGCTGGGCTAAGCAATCTCCTGTTTATGCGTGGATGCTGCTCGCTGTTCTTGTTAGTCTGTCTGCGTATCAATTCTTCCAACCTCAAGAACAGAATCGCTCTAACACTGCAAACTTGTCGCAGGTCCTGAAAGTCCAGCCGACCGCTCCCCTGCAGCAGAGTGAAAATCGAGAGTTAATCAGTAACCGGGAGCCACTTGTTAAAATCTCACAGGCTTTCCCTGAACATGTTGTTCAGGGCTCCGACAAAGAAATTGAAGTTATTGAATCACTCACAGAACTGTCAAGGTGGGAAGGTTACCAACCAGATCCTATTAGCGAGGGTGATGCCCTCACAACAATGGCAATCGATGATGCTTCCCCCGAACTGATGACAGATGCCCAGCTCTTAAGTCCTAAACCCATTGCCGCGAGAGAGGATTTTTCGCAGCCTTTGGGTGTTGTAGCTATTCCTGCTTCAGCGGAAATTGGTTGGAGGGACAACCCTTCGCTGAATGGTGTTGTTGAGATGTTGATGAATGTACCGTTACCCAGTTTCTCAATTACGGAAGTGTATGATTCTGTCAAACTGTAGTTAGACTAATTAAGGAGAGGCGGAATAGAAAGCCAACCTCGATCTATATCTCAACAAAAAACTTGTGTTTCTTATGAAAATATGCTACGATTTCTCGTGCAGAACGCAGATTTGCGTTCCCTAACTTGCTACGCCGTTCCCTAACTTGCTACGCCACTGGGTTGATACGAGACATCGGCCATTAAAGAAAGTTATAATGCCATCATTTCAGATGGCAAGTATCGTTGATACCACAATCTGCCAACTAAAAATGGGGGTTAGGATGTGAATCCTCCGACTTAGGCAGGGGAATATGTCAGTTTAATAACACTTTTTAACTTTCATCCGAAAGGAGATCTAATGAATCCGAAACTTTTAGGTGCCCTCGCCGGAATCGCTTTAGCTGTCGTTCTGTTTTGGCCGGCAGGCAGTTCCAAAAAGGTCGAACGACTCTATAACGAAGCAGAACAACTCTATAGTCAAAACGATTATGAAGGGTCAATTGCAAAACACAATCTAGCCCTTGAAGAATCTGTCAAATGGGGGGTCAAGACTGAGGTCATTGATAAAGACTTCTATACACTTGCAAATTACAAAATCGCTGTCAACTACTCAAAATGGGCTGAGCAGAGTGGCGATATAACCTACTACGATAATGCAATCGAGCAGATTGAAAAGGTTGCGCCGAATGCCACTGTGCCGAAGCATCAGGAGGGATTAACCTACCTATGGGGACACGTTCTCTACAAACAAGAAAAATATGAACTCGCTGAACCGAAGTTTCATACATTGATTGAAAACTTCCCCAATAGCCTGTTCGTCGAAAACGCCTGGTATGCAATTGGGCAGCTCAATTACAAACTGCAAAAGTATGATGCAGCACGTCGGGCGTACAAAGAAGTACTAGACGGATTTCCGAACTCAGAGTTCAAAGATGACGCACAACACTTAATTGCGCAATCCTTCCTTAACGAAAAGAATTACGAGCAGGCATATCCAGAATTTGATAAGCTTGCTACCGAAGAATTTAAGACCTTCGCAGACCTACAGGCGGAGGCGATGTACAAAGCCGCTTTCTGTTTGAACCAACTCGCCCGTGATGAAGAGGCGATTGGGCGATATACCCAGTTTATCACGGAACACCCGACCAGTGGTTATGTAACTGCTGCCTATTTTGACATAGGTGCGATTTACTCAAAACAGAAAGACTATGACAATGCACGAGTCAACTATGAACTCGCTCTACAGAATACGGACGATCGGGACCTGCAAGCAGAAATTCAGGTAACCATTGGGCGTACCTACTACGAGCAGCAAGATTACCCCAACGCGATCGAATCATACAACACGCTACTTGAAGAATATCCGGAATGCGATTTTATTAGTGAAGCGAAGTTGGGTATTGCTGATAGCTATTTCAAGTCGTCGGTCTGGAGTGAAGCCGCTGTCGCGTACCAGCGTGTTTTGGATGAGCATCCCGATGAAACCGATTTTATCCCTTATCTCACCTACCAGATGGGGGAATCAAACTATAAGTTAGCTTCTGACTTGAAAGACGACGGTCAAACAGAGGCGGCAAACGCGTCCTTTGAAGAAGCACTTATGTGGTATCAGAAAGCTGTTGATGACTTCCCAGCGGACCCAGTTGCGTCTCACGCACTCTATGGCGCGATTTGGGCGTTGAACGCGCTCGGTCGAAAGGATGAACTAGAAACCGTCGCAAGGGAATTTATCGATAAAAACCGCATGGATAATGAGCTTGACCTTCTTGCTGCTGAAGTTCAGTTGAAGTTTGCGGATCTGAAATTTAACGACTTTAAGCAGTATGAAGATGCAGCTGCGGAATATTCCAAACTTTGGGAATATCGTGATTTCCCCAAATTCCATCTCATTAAATTGATTGGAAAATTTCAGGAGGCACGGTCATACTACGAAGCCGCCAAACCGGCAGATTATCGTGAAGGCGATCCAGACGCAGTCTTTAACGAAGCACTGCTCCAGAAGGCTGTAAACGCTTATCAGCAAGCGATAGATAAGTTCAAGGGGCCAGAGATTCAAGGTGGAGAAGATGGTACCTTCCTCGGTGGTATCGAACAAGGACGCTATGATGATTTCCCGCAGCGTCCAATGCAGGTCGAAGCCTGTGTCATGAATCAAGCCCTTTCCCACGAAAAGCTGAATGCCTGGGGTAAAGCTCGCGACCTTTACAAAGCAATTCTTCCAGAGAGCGAGAATTATCAACGTGCACAGTTGCTAATTGCACAGAGTCTTGTCAAGGAAGGCAAGAACAGCGAAGCCGTGGCGCATTATCAGGCGATAATGGATGCTTTAGATACGGATAATCGTTCGCTCGCGGAAATCAAGCTGGCAGACCTGCTCCGCTCTGAGGAACGATATGCTGAAGCAGCGGTTGAGTATGAAAACGTTGTTGCAGGCAACCCAGCTGGCGAATACGCCGACGATGCACAATATCTTGTCGGACTGTGTTACTATAAAGCGGCAAAAGCGGCTTCCGATGATGCAGCCCTTTTGGACCAATCTGTTGCCGCGTTCCAGAAATCAATTGGGGATTATCCGGACAGCCCGAATGCGGTTGAGTCATATTACGGTTTAGCACTCGCCTATCGTGATATGGCATTGGCTGGGAATGCAAGTGTGTGGCCAAAGGTGTTAGAAGTTGCCGATACTGCTTACGAAAAACATGGCGGTAGCGACAACACCATAGTCCAAAAGACGTTGGGGCACATAGACTTGGTCAAAGCAACCGCCATTGAAAAACAGGGACTCGAATCTGAGGAAGAAAAGGCTGAGCTCATTGCAAGTCTGAAGCGAATTGCCCAGAATACTGGTGCCCCAGAAGATTCTCGTTCACGAGCGCAGTTGAAAATCGGGCACCTGTATTATGGTGACGGTGAGCATGAAAAAGCACTCGCTGAATACCAAGCATTTGTTCAGATGTTCTCTAATAGCGAGCTCGTGACGAATGCATTATATCAGGCATCCGTTTGCTACTATCAGATTGGTCAAAACAGCACAGATGCAGGTGCCCAACAGCTCGCATTCCAGAATGCTGTAAATACCGCGACACAAGTTACCGACAGAAATCCCGATGTCGATGCGGCAATCAGTGCTTATTACACAATAGGACTGGCAAAGCACGCATTGAATGATAGCAAGGGAGCGATTACGGCGTTTCGTCAGACAACCTCGTATGAGGGGCAAACGGAGGACGAGCCCCGACAGGATCTAATTCGTCAAGCGCATACCCGTCTCGCAGATTTGAATACCGCTGTCGGCGACCATGCGGCGGCCGTGCGAGAATATCAGTATGTGATTCAGCATACGGATGATGATGATCAGAAGGGACGCTCCTACTTCTCCATCGCATATGCTCAGGACGAACATCTCAATCAGCATGATGATTCGCTCCTCAATTATCAAAATGCGATTCAGCTTTCTAAGGATTCGCTCATCAAGGCGCAAGCGTATTATCGGATGGGTCTGATTTACCAAGAAAGATTGAACGACCCGGAGAATGCGCTGAAAGCATACGAAACCTTGATTAATCAGTTCGGTGCTGAATCTAACACCAGTATCCAATCCATGGTGGCTGACAGTGGCATTCGTCGGTCTGACCTCTACTTAAAATTGGGGCGTGTGGATGATGCTATTGCTCAAGCAATCGCCGCTCTCGAAGCAGCGCAAACGATTCCACAGAAAGTCTCCGCACAATATAATCTCGGTCTGTTGTACTTCGGCGAAGCACGGAAGCTCTTCTCGGATAAACCGGGTACCGACTTACAGCCATATATTGATGCGAGTCGCCAAGCCGCAGTTGCCTATATTGAAGCGGCTAATGTGGCACCAGCCGATAAGGTTAATGATACTATAAGTCCATTTGTTCAGAATGCACTCTTTTCAGCTGGGCAGATTTACTATTCACTCGGTACAGGGATTAAACTCCCTGACGACCTCAATAGTGCGATTCCGGTGTTGAAGCAGTTCGTCGAATACGCGGACAAGGGGCTTTTTGCGGTTTCGTCACAGGTAGATATATCGAAAAGTGTCCAGACCGTATTGGGCTACCTCGCACCCACCTATTATGAATTGGGGCGGATGCAGCTCGGTTTTGACGAGGGGTTTTCTGAAAAAACCATTAGCTTCTTTGAGCAGTCGGCGGGTGCGTTCAAGGATCTCGTTCGACGATTCCCTAACGCGAAAGAAGCACCGTTCTGGCAGTATCAGGCGGGCGAGGCTTACTATGCAGGTCAACAGTACCTGAAAGCTATTGAAGAGTATAGGAAGGTTCGCCGCATCAATCCACAGCATGCACAAGCCGCTGAATCTCTTGCTGCGATTTCGACTTGCTATGCGTTGCTAGAGAAAAATACCGAAGATGAAGCGGAAAAAGAAAAATGGCTGGACAAGGTCTTTGAAGTAAATGAGGTGCTTGCGAAGAACTATCCAACCAGTCCATTTGCAGCAGAAGCATTTCTCAACATCGGTAACACCTACTATAACCAAGGGGTGGTCCCGGGTGTGACAGAAGGAGACCGTATCCGCTTCTATACGATGGCTATTGAGCAGTATGAGAAGGCGTTGACAGTTCCCGGTATCAATGCAAAATCGAAGGAGGAGGCCGAACTATTCCTGCGTGATACCAAAAGAGCCCTCTCGGCAGATGTGTATATTCAGGCGACCGCCGATTTCGATCGGGCAAGAGTGGCACCTGAAGATCAACAAAAAGAAGGCGTTGAGCAGGCAATCGTTGGGTTCAAAGACATCATCAAAACATATCCGACTACCAAATACGCCGACCTTTCTTTGGTGCAGATTGGTGAAGCGTATATGCTGCTAGCGGGTCAAAATGATGAGTATTATAACGACGCGCTTGATTTCTTTGATGCGTTGTGGAGGAAATACCCGACCGTTCCGCCTAGTGACACGCAGGTTAACAGAGCGTTGAGATACGCGCAGACTCAAATTACTACAATCACGGAGTATATGAAATCACAAAACATTCCACGTCGCACTAGTGGCGGCGGGGGTGGCGAATAGTACACCACACATGTTTTTGGTTCATTAACTCCATTTCAACAAAGGCGTTTGGGATATTTTTCCCAGACGCCTTTTTTATTTTTTGAACATCTCTTGACAAATGCGCTATTGAGCAAGAAACCTCTCTCGTTTCCCAATTACAGTCCTTTGCACAATTACATTACTAGATTGCCTACTTTTTTGAATTTATGTAGGTGTGGGCTTTCCACTGCCAATATGAGCTTCCGCCACTAACTTTTGATCGCCGTTGAGCTGCTGCTAGGGACTCGGCTATTATTCTATTCCCGTTATTTGCCGTGGATACTTCCCATCTAATAAAATGTGCTTCGTCGGGCCACTTGGTTAAAGTGGAAACATCGTGTCCCGGTAATTCACACCCGGGTGTACCGTAGCAGCGTCCTCAAGTTTGACCTCAGCTTCAAAGTCCGCGACTCCCTCTCTATATCTCATCGCGTAGCGTGATGCCCGTCAATCAGATTTAAGCCCGTAAATACATTGTTCCCTTTTTTTAAAGTTGGATTGAACTCCAGGAAGTGTTATAATGACTAAAGCTGTCATTTATCGGGCAAGTCACAATTTGGATTAAAATGGGATGTTCTAAAAGGAGAATCAATTTATTGATGGCACGGTCAAAAAGCTCAGCTCGGCGAAGTGATTTCATTTTTCCGCGACGAAAGAATGCCTCGCAGAAATCCCGGCAGTCTAAAAATCATGATAAGCGTCGTAAGTCCTCACATCATAGCAGGCAAACCCATCATCTATCTCCGGAGCTGCTAACCCAGATTCGCGCTGAAAGCTACGGACGTTCCTACGTTCAAAAGCAGATTCGGAAGAAAACACCGATGGTCTTTGAACTTTACGGGGAACACATTGAAGGTATCATCAGTCGCCGATTGACTTACACCCTTGCTGTCGTACTAGCCAATGGAGAGATACACCATCTTGAAAAACTCAACATCAAGTATATGTATAAGCAGGATGAAATGTCTCAAATTGTTCAAGACATTGAGGTGGATGCAGATTTGAAAGCCCAAAATTTGGTCTCGATTGTTCACAAATCCGAGCGATTCCAAGTTGATGACCGTGTGCTTGCACGTTGTCGCAAGGAGAAAATTCCGGTGTGCTTAACCCTTAGAGGCGGGGAGATTATCACGGGGATTATCAGGTGGTTTAGCCAGTATGATCTGAAGCTTCTCTTAGCTCATGGAGGCAACATTGTTGTCTTCCGGCACGGATTACATAGTTTTTTAAAATAGGTTCACGATGGATGTAACGGAGGGAAGAGCGGTTTTATAGCAGTTGGTAGGGTTATGGCGAGTTGGGTCCAGGTAAACAACTTTGTTGAACAGCTGCTACAACTGGATTTTTTTTGATCATACCTCCTCTCGTTCATAATTAGCACGGACGACGGTTTTAATGCCTCCACGGATGTGGAAATCCCCAATAATTTCGACCTTCCGTGGATTGCACGCCGCAACAAAATCCGTCAGAATTTTATTGACAACGTGTTCGTGAAATATTCCAACATCCCGGTAAAATAGAAAATACTCTTTTAGCGATTTAAGTTCAATACATTGTTTGTCAGGAATATAGGTAATCTGAATTGTTCCAAAGTCTGGCAACCCGGTCTTAGGACAAACCGCCGTAAATTCTGGATTCGTGACTTCAATGGTGTAATCTTTGTCGCTATACTCATTTTTCCAAGTTTCAATGTTCGGCGTTTCCATTTGGCGAATGTTGTCCTGTAATCTACTATACGAGTGATGATGCATAGGTAAAAAGCCTCCGTTGAGTTTCTGTTTCGGCGTTTCCATTTGGCGTTGGAGATGATAACACCGTGTGGGAAACATCGTCAAGCGGTAATGTTGACTGAGCATGTTTATCGAACTTGCTAAAACTTATCAGATAACTGCACATAAAGTGTTCCTGCGAGAGGCTTTTTCATTTCGGTGCTCATCAATCGCTTACGTTTCTCTCGACGATATCAATCTACCGTGATATAATCTCCCTACTGTTCAGAGGGAAAGAACATGTCGACAAAATTAGTAAGCGACAATTATTAAAAGTGAAATTCCTAAGTTTTTGAGGGAGGGTGAAAGTTTCACAGTGCCTATGAAATCCTACCAAATCTATTTTCTGGTAAAGTTTGACATTGAGAGGAGAGACTGGTTACTATGTTACAATTAACGCATCCCATTGTTGACATCGCTATTACGTGCAGTAACTTTAAGGAGTCGCTGCGCTTCTACCACGAATGCTTAGGCTTGGAGATTGTTCTGGACATTCAAATCCCTGAAGACGTAGCGAAAGGTGCAGGATTGGCACCGCGAGGATTTCGCCAAGTTCGCCTGCAAGCTGGACAAACACTCATTAAGCTGATGGACATCGAATCGCCTCCGCCAACCCCCTCTTACGATTTCTTCTCGGCTGGCGTGCGCTGGCTCACCTTTTTTGTCGAGGATGTATGGGGGACCGTTGAAGAATTGAAGCAGAAGGGGGTGGAATTTTTGTCAGATCCGATTGGAGCACCGGATGCCGGGGGGGTCGTTTGTGCAAGAGATCCGGACGGCATCCTCATTGAGCTTGTACAGAGATAATACTTTGGATATAGAAAGTGCCGTTCTATTCTATCAATCGTTTCCTTTTATTCACTTTTCAAGTTAAATATCGATCCGAAAACCGAACCTTCCATTCCTTAACAGAACGAAGAATGGGAAGCCTACTCCCTCTCTTGGTTGGTTGGGGAAGGATTCCGGATAGACGTTAAGGAGAACTTTATGTCTATACAATTTGTTGCGGATTTTGAGGCCTACATGCCAGCTGAATTTAACGACGAGCCTTACGGTAAGGCGGGTCTGATAGCCGTTGCCGATAAAGCGGGAATTGACGTTTGTGTTGTATTTCCCGGTGGATTGCCACCCGATCCAGCGGAAATCAACGCCCATTTGCTCGAAGAGACAAAGGGCGAACCGCGCATCGTGCCGGGGTGCCTGATTAATCCCACAATGGGCTCCGATGCCTGTGATGACTTAAAGCGGTGCGTTGATGCCGGTGCCCGGACAGTTAAGTTAATGGCGGCGGCACATCGCTATCGCCTTGACGCCCCCTGCCTTGATCCGGTCATGGACCTTACGAAGGCACTTGGCATTCCTGCCACTATCCACTCCGGCTCGCCGATGAGCGGATGCTCACCGGAGTTCATTGGAACACTTGCGGAACGTCACCCGGATGTGACGATCATTATGGATCACATGGGATATCGTGAGTGGACGCCCCTGGCTGTTCAAGCCGCGGTTGAAAATTCCAATATTTATCTCGGCACAACTCTCATTGCGGCTGCAGAGCCGATCACTATCAAGGGTATTGCACGCGGCGGACGGATTGGCGCGGATCGAATCGTTTTCGGATCTAACTCACCCAGTGGAGATGCCGTGAATGGCGTCAACGGTATCCGAAATATCGGATTTACCGACGGGGAAGCAGCGAGCATTCTTGGGGGAAATCTGAAGGCGATTTACGGTCTCTGAACCTCGGTTTGGCTGGCTATAGCTATTTGACCTTACCGCGCCCGGCAATTTTCCAAACGGTCTCTACCTGCTCATTTCTCACTGCGACCAACTCATCGTGCAGATTGCTTGTCATGCCTTGGTGTAGGGGAATGACAGCTAATTGGTCACCGACGCGGAATTTATGCTGCGATTTACCCACATCAAGATGTCCGTGTTCGACGGACATTCCATATATCTTCACATCAGGGTGTCCGATAATGTGCCCATAAGGCGTGGGAGGATAGCTAGTGAACGTCTTGGCTCCGCCGTCGATGATAATTTTATCTACGGTTGGAGTGCTCACAACTGTCACGAGCATCCGCAAGGCGCATCGGTCCGGATTGAGTGCTTCCGAGCCAGAAATGCGTGTCATACCTTCGTAGACATACGAGCCACTGCGTGTTTCTGTGCAACCAATATCTTTTGATGCCTGTTCGGCACCTGTCCCGCCTCCACTGATGATATTGATAGGAATACCTGCACCATTTAGGAAATTAACCGTTTCATCAATGAAGGGTTTTGCGCGAATATTGCTCCCATAGGTCATAATGCCCTGAAAATCAAGTCCGGGCATTTTCGTCACTTTTTGAGCGAGTTCAAGTGTGGCTTGGGGAGATTGCACGCCGACCCGGCGGCCCCCTGTATCCTGCTCAATGACTACGCACACGGTACAATCATCTGCCACAGCTTGTCTAGAGATTCCTTCGGCGGTTATCTCCGAATCGAGGGCAAGGGTAATCTTTGCCCGTTTGACTAACTGTGTCAGCCGTTGCAGTTTCGGCTTTCCAACGATATTGTAGGGAATCAGGATGTCATCAAGTCCGCCATCAACCATAGCCTCTGCTTCACCGAGTTTTTGGGAGGTAATCCCTTTTGAGCCAGCAGCAACCTGCATTTTGGCAATCTCTGGAACTTTGTGGGTTTTTGTGTGAACACGCAAATCAATGTCAATCTCTCGGCAGAGAGCTGCCATATTATGGATGTTGCGTTCAAGGGCATCAAGGTCTACGGTGAGAGCAGGTGTATCCAATTCAGAAATGTGCATATCATTCTCCTCAATAAAGGGAATAAATCGTTACTAGCTTTTAATAAAACGCAGGGACGCACCCCCCTCAGTCCCCCCGCAAGCAGGGGGAAGGGAACGCAAAAAAAGAAAATGAGAAAGCGAGAGAAGCGGCTTCCCGTTTTCCTCTTCGTCAGGAAAAGCTCCGGTTTCCTTTCTCCCGATGAAACTGTGAACCTATGATGCGGTAAGCATTCCCTTTGGAAGGCAATTGAGTCGGGCCTTGCGCCCCTCTCTACTTATTGCGTTAATAAATTAGTGAATAACCCAATCTTTCCAACGTTAAATTGCACGCATCAGGTCAATATTGCACGTATAAGGTCAATTAATAAACTGAGGGGTTGGGAAACGCGAATCTGTATTCGTCGTATAATTCCCAACCCCTCATATATTGTAACTCGTCCCTATGTAGTCGGCATGTCTATTTGGCAGTAGCTTCATTCTTTTTTAGATATTCGGGCTCTCCCTTTGGGGTCTCCTCTGCCTCATCGTCTTTCTCCTTCATATTTGGTTCAATCATGTACTCAACCCGAAAATCTCGGACGGATATAACAGGATACGGTCCATCAAAACCTGCAATCTGTCCTTTGACTTCGACCCCTTGAGTGCCTTGGTTTGCCTCTTGTATTAACTCATCAAATTTATCACCGTCGCTAAAGACGACCTTCTGGTCCGGACTAACAACCATCGCATGATTGATTTCTGATGTATCGGCACGCCAATGTCGCCAAAAAGGAACATTACGTATGTAACTCCGTGAGAACCCCGGATGCGCGTAGAGGTTGCCTGTGAGTGTCGCTTCGGATTTAGCGACCCAAGCCCGACTTCCAGCTTGGCTGCCCCGAAAGCGTTGATCTTTCAGTTGACGGGTAATATTATAAATATCAAAAGTATGGCCCTCGCTGTAAGGGCTCTTACTCCGTCGCGGAGTGACTTCAACGATGGTTGTAAAATGGCGTTTGCGTCCCTTTTTATCAACCGGTGCGTAGAAACTCACATTTTCCGGATCCGCCCAAGGTTTCAATAAACGTCGAATCTGTCGAGCGTCATCATTATTGACGAACCCAAAAAGGTGGATTTGAATGCTTTCCACTTCCCCATGACTTGGATTGGCGAAGCCAGCAAACAGAAAAATGGAAAGAATAAGGAAACTGAGGTGAAACTTGCGGGGTAACATTTTTCGTTCACTCCTTTAACTAATATCGCGTAGTCCTGACAATTTTTTTGCCAAGATGTTTTAAAAAAATCCAAAGAATCCAATATAGATTTTTACGATTCCTTGGTTGGCAACCGAAAATCACAGCGATATTCTAGCAAATTTTATACCATGATAGCAACCAAGAAGCACTTACTCGAAAACAACTCGTGAAAACGCAATTGGTCGGACACCACCAATTAGCACCTCACATTCCATTCCGTATCATTTTTGTAACACGGTTGCTAGTGAGACACAGTTTATTATTACCATTGATTGACGCTTTGTTGTATGGTAAAGTTTACTTCAAAGGACGAACAAACTTCAATCATTCATTCAACTGATTTCACCGGGTTTTCGTTTAATCCGCAAAACCTCTTAATTCGTCCATAAAAATAGAAACGGTTCTAAAGAAGGTGGGGCACATAATAAAGTTCATCTACCCCACTGCATAGGTTTGTCCGCAATTGAGGGAAATATCTCTTGAGGTATCAACGAAACTTCATCATCGCGATGATTTCGCTGATCATCCTTTTTGCCACCGGGGTGGTCGGGTATCGGATTATTGAAGGGGAAAATCCACATCAGAACTGGAGCGTATTCGACGCAATTTTCATGACTGTCATTACATTGACCACAGTCGGATACAGCGATGACAATATGTCCAAAGTGGGAAGGGTTTTCACCGTTTTTCTGTTGCTTGGTGGATTTGGCATCTTTGTATATAGTGTTAGCGTGGCGACCGCTTTTATTATAGAAGGACAATTCCGCGAGGTGTTTCGACGAAGAAAGATGAAAAAATCAATCGATAAACTTTCAAATCATTATATTGTCTGTGGCATAGGGGATACGGGAGTTCATGCGCTCGAAGAGATGCTCCAAATGAACATGGATTTCGTTGCTATTGAGTCTGAGCAGGAACGGATTGATCACTTACTGGAAATAAAAGATTTCCTGTATGTTCACGGTGATGCAACGGTAGACGAAGTTTTGATTCGGGCGGGCATTGAACGTGCACGGGGACTAATCGCCTCGCTGTCGCGCGATCAAGATAACCTATTCGTTGTTCTATCTGCGAAACAACTGAATCCGGGGTTGAAGATTGCCTCTAAAGCGGTTGAAGCCAATTCGTTAGCCAAGCTGCAACAAGCAGGGGCAGATGAAGTGGTCCTGTCAGACTATATCGGCGGCATGCGGTTGGCGTCGACGATTACACGCCCAATCGTGGTTAACTTTCTCGACATTATGCTCAGGAGTCAAGTAACTACGCGCTTCGCCGAATCCGTTATCCAGTCAGGGACACCATTAGTGGGACTCACTCTGGGCGAGGCACGCATTCCAGATCGAACGAACCTGGTAGTTGTCGCAGTTCGCAAACGACGAGGGGATTTTATCTATAACCCTTCTGGGGGGGTGAGGTTGGAGACTGGCGACGCCTTGATTGTCATCGCGGATAATGAGCAGCTACAAAACCTAAACAAGCTGACGGGTGATACCCTTTAATTCTTCAATTGCCTTCAGAGGCAAACTGCCCATATTGTTTCATCACAGCTTGCAACCGATCCAAAGGAATAGCGTGGATCGTATTCCCATTTCTGCCGACGGTTGTCACTGCTGTAGTCATGGAGTTGACGACTGCCTCCTCTGTCGCTTCAATGACGGCTTGATACAGCGCATCCATCCGACGGTTGGCAAGCATTGTGATAGAAAATGTGCCAGCGTCCGTCCGACGCGGAATCGTGTTAGCAGTCGAAAAAGCAATTACAAATTCGCCGCTGCTAACGGTACTTGGCGTACCGGTGCGGGCAAGCCCATGGGTCACCCGCTTGGCGAGTTGCATCAATTGACGCTGTACCAAGGGGGCATCCGTTGCGACAACGATGATAAACGAACCGTCTCGACCCCATTCCGGTGTGAGTTCCGTGATTTCTCTGCCGACGGGAACACCACTGATTTGCAGCTGGTGGCGCCGCCCACCGTTGGAATTGACCAGCACACCGACCGTGTATCCCCCTCGATCTACGGGCAATACCCGTGACGATGTACCGATACCTGCCTTAAAACTGTAGCACCGCATTCCTGTACCTGCGCCAACACACCCCTCTGCAACAGGACCATCTACAGCATCTTCTATCGCCTGAATTGCGTGTTCTGCGGTGACATGAAGCCCGCTAATATCATTCAGGCCACCGTCATAGCACTCTGCAACGATTGGCAAAATGATATGGTTATCCGGGTAACGTTTTATCATGTATCGCACAACACCATCGTGAACGGGGCCAACACTGAGTGTATTCGTCAGCATAATCGGGGACTCGATCCACCCTGCTTCGTTAGCCCATGCCAACCCTGTCGCTTCGCCGTTACCGTTAATCGCATAGCCCGCACCAAACAGCTTATGTGTCCAGATATCATCGCGTGGAATGACAGCAGTAACACCTGTCCGAACATTATCACCGTTTTTCAATGTGACATGCCCCACCTTCACCCCTGCGACATCCGTGATTGCATTGTGTTTACCTGGTTCATAGATGCCGATTTTAATACCGAGATCCCGCGCCCGTGCCCTACCTTCGGGCAGGCCGGCACTTTGGTCGGAGTTGGCAGGTATCCAGCCCGATATCAAACATAAGAACAAGCAGAACCCTAATCTTATATTTTGTTTTTTCACTGTTTTGTCTCCTCGATATTATGCTAAGTGTAAGAACGCAAGCATAAAGCCAGATTTGGAGGGTATACTCAGAAAGGTGGACCGAATCCGTCCTTGCCTTCACCTAGATTCGGCAGATTCTCGCGAAGAACCTTAAAAACTCCATCATAGTGCCTCATATATTCATCACGAAATGATGAAGGCGTACAGCCAAGCTTTTCCGTCATAATCGCAAATGCCTTCTCGCGTGTATTTGCAATAAACTTTCCCTGCTGGAAGTGAAAAGGCTGGGCGATAAACTTTTTAATATCTGTTTTTAGCAAACCCTCACTGAAAGCGTAGGCGTCTTTCACTAGCAGTAAGGGCGTCATCGTAATGCAGGTTTCAACCCCAGCAGCTCGTATCTCTGCAATTGCGCGCATCCGCACAGAGTTGGACGGGCAATATGGCTCGAAGGTGCGCCTTATGTCTTCGTCATCAGTAGTAACTGTCATATTCACCTGTACGTACCCACCATTGTCTTTGATGCGGCGGAACAGGTCACAGTCGCGGACGACCATGGGGCTGCGTGTTTGTACTACCAACTTGGGTTTATGCCGCTCTGCCATAATGTTCAGTAGATCGCGGGTTATCTCCAGCTTACGTTCAATCGGTTGGTAGGGGTCGGTGACGCTGCTCATGTAGATAAGCTTGCCATCGAGAGAACGCTTGAGACTCTCTAGCTTGCTGACAGCGTTCTCTTTGACGTTGACCCAATAACCCCAATTGTCGCGTTTTTCGCGGTCATGGCTGAAAAATGCGGCATAGCAGTAGGTGCAGCCAAATGAGCAGCCGCTGTACGGGTTCAATGTATAGTCGTACGCATCCATGAACCCAGTAGCAGGCGTTAATATCGCGCTGGCAGGCTTATACTCTACGTTGGCTTGACCAATATGATTAGGCCGCTCAAGATTTAACTCTTCAAAGGGCAGGGATTGTTGGAACAGGGTACTCATGATTTAATCTCCTTTCCATACAACTGCCGTGCGGCTTTCTAGTGGATTCCATTGCACTGGGTTGCTTAGAAAGGGTTGGACTATGTCTCCGCGAGCTTGTGGCGACAAGCGGCTGATCAAATGCTTTCGCCATTCAGTAGTTTTAGGAAGTTCTCCTGATAACAGAAGTGTATTTGATTCTAACCAGTCGATCTCGAAGTTTCCTCCAGCAGCAAAACTAGCTATGCCGCACTTGCTTGCATGGGATGTAACCAAGATTAAATTTGGACCGGACCTATCCTGAATTTTTTGTAGAATGTCTTTTATACATTGTTTGTTTGATTCATACACTATATGCACAGCCGTCAGCCAACACTCGGGGGCCGGATAATACTGTAAAAAAGCCTCCTCCGAATGGTAGTACGAGGTATCCGAGTCAAATAAGCTGTATGTGTCAGTCATCACGTCGCAGGTACTCGACAAATATGATAGGCTGGGATGCCGATCGGCAATAATCCAGAACTCCAGCCATAGATCTTCACCAATCTTTTTCATTGACTCGCTCGGGTCGATCCCTTGGACACTAACGCCGAGGCCTTCTAGTTGATGCTCAGCTGCCACGATTGCCGCAGCGATTTGTACAGCCAAAGCACCACAGCCGACATCAATAATGAGAAGCGGATAACCCTCTCTCAGATGTTCGTTTCGGGCATTTGCGAATTGCCGCAATATTGTGAGCGCAATGTTGATTTGGCGCGGCTGATACCATGTGAGGTAGAAGAGGGCTTCCCACTCGTTGAACTCAGGCTTATAGCCGCTCTGAAGTCTATCTAGTGCTTCAAGTGCCTCTGTAACTTTCTCTGCCACTATCCGGTCATTATTTAAGTCCCCGGCAAGTCGATTGAACTCTTGTGCCGCTACAGTTACGATTGCCTTGTCCAAGACGTGGGCAACCGTTCTCCAGTCCATATTTTAATTACCTCCGTTGAAAAAGTGTAGAAATGACGTGTGATTCCAAAGCGGGGCTTGATTAGCAGGCCTAGGATGTAGTCCACTGTCTTGAAAACCTATCGTTCATATAGCTGTATTCCTATTCATCAGCCGCAGCAGGAGCAGATCATGGGCTTGGGTTAGGTTCACTTAGTTCTGCAGCTTCATACTAAATCCGGATCGACATGTTAAATTTCACCTCAACTCAGGCTTCCCGGCACGAAGCCAGGCGGTATACCAGTAGCTTGCAGTCGCTATTGCCGCATCACTCATTCGCTGCTCTGCTATCCGACCACTGAATCGGAATAGCTTTTCTAAGTACGATGCACCGTAGGTATCTTCGCCTAACTTTGCCTTGCGGTCGGCATGGAGGAGGTCGTCGGCGTATACATAGCTGTCGAGTACAATATCAAAAGCAGCTTCCAACGGGTCTTCAATTTCCGATGCCATCTTCGGTGTGAGGTGGATTCTTTCTGCATAGGTGTCCACCATATCGTCCTCAAAGCGTTGATGGACACCGTGTTGGTTGGTCAATTGCCCGTTGTAGTTTTTGACAACATGCAGCGGCATGTGGATATCCTCAACGTAGTGGGCGAGTGCACCGGCGGTCTGTACAATTTTTTGGGTATCTCCCGACTTCATCGCCTCAGATAACAACTGTGTGTACTCAGCGATACGCCACGTCGCTATCCCGCGTTTTGTAACAGTTTCCACGCCAAATTTCGCAACGGCGTCATCATAATCGTGGGGAAGTTCTACAAACGGATAGGGACCATAAATATCAATATCAAGAAAATGCCGAGGACCTTCGGCGCGATCTCCCGTTTTGTAGACATTGAGCCTCGTTAAAGATAACAGCTTTTCCTTTGTATCAAGGACAAAATGGATGTCTTCTTCAGAACCAAGCAGCACCGTCGCCGCACTTCGATTCTCAAAAATATTCGTTTTATCCTCTAGGTATAGCTTGTCTGCTTCCTTCCGAATTAGGTACTCCTGTTCACCTATTGTTATGAACCATCTCCCATTTTTTCCGCGGAGAGAGACCGGGGCGTCTTGTGGAAAGTCAATTAGGTATAGCTTATCTGTTTCCTTCCGAATTGGGTACTCCTGTTCACCTATTGTTATGAACCATCTCCCATTTTTTCCGCGGAGAGAGACCGGGGCGTCTTGTGGAAAGTCAATTCTATGAGTTTCAAACACCTGACGTAAATCTGCTGTAACCTTCCCATTGTTCAGATCATCTTCGTACTTCAATCCGATCCAAAACAGCAGTGTCCTCCTCCACCGATCTGGATCGTTTGAGTGATCGGCAACTTCTCGGCGGTGTTTATCGAAAAACGGGGCAATTTCTGAAGGCAGAGAATCACAAGCGACCTCGGTCATTCGCTCGTGGGCATTGTTTCCCCAAGGAAAAGCTGGAGGTATATAACAGCTAATTAAAAGGAAATAAACAAATAAGGTTGACCAGATTTTTGATTTCATAATTAAAATGGGTGAGGGCTTAACCCAGTTGCCCTTAGTTGCTCCATATAGATACGGCGGATGTGGTTGAAGATGTCAATATAGGTGGATGTACGGTAATCAGGGTAAGTCCACTCCCAAGATTGAAAGGACTTACAGTAAAATTTGAGCGTAATTTCAGCATAAATACCATCTTGAAGATAGATTCGGTGTGCATGGTCTTTCGTCGAAGCGAGAACCAGCTTTGCCGCCGAAATATAGCCCGGATCGAGATTGACTGGACGGGGAGCCGTATCACCCTTTGCAAACTCGTACTCAACTGCGTTAGAAAAGCACTTGGCAGACGCGAGTTCCTCGGCGGGGATCAGTTTCTCAAAACTCACGAACTGACGTTTCAAATCTTTCCCCATCTCCGCTTCATAGTAGGTGGTATAATCAAAAGGTAACAAATCGCTGGCGAAATCAATTCGTCCAAACTGTGCTGAGAGTTGTTGATGTACGCCGGAGAATAAATCGGGAACCGCCGTAATAATCCCAACAATCAGTTTAACAGGTGGATGGGATCTGATCTGCCCCATATTTGTGTACCCTCATGAATTTAACCTATTGGAAATCAGATAGGAGTCAAGATGCAATTGCCGCTTCTCCGAGGTGTTCCGCCAGCCAGATTCTCAGCGGAACATCTTCGTCAGCCGGGGAGGTATAACCGTGCCAACTAGTGCTGGCACCCAGTAATTGTCGTCGAATCGGATCACAACGGTCTATAAAGTTCCCAACGGTCATATCGTCCCTAGGACGCAGCCATCGGTAGCTGTAGCCATAGAATAGCACCTTGCGCGTAATATCCGATTCATTCGGACTTCTAGAATGCCAGATACGCCGATCAAAAATAACAGCCGTACCGGGGGAAACACAAACCGGGGTTGCTCCTTCCGGATCTGAAACATCATCGGGCGGAAATTCCAGTTTGTTCTGGATATGACTTCCCGGAATAACGTAGAAATTTCCCCGGCCCACTTCAGTCGTATCGGTAAGGAAGTAGCCGACCTTGACCGATATTCGTGGACGGGGATCGGTTTCCAACTCGGAATTCAAGCGTCCACTGTCCTGATGCCACCCCAACCGCTTCTTTTCCCGCTTTACATCGGGGGGAGGCGGAGGTGTGACATCCATGTGGGTGAGGTAGAGTTGGATGTTCCAGCCGAGTATCCCCCACACTTTAGGGAATGTCTTGTGCCAATCGAGCAGTTCCAGAAAGACCTCATCCTGCCCCATGAAGTCCAGCTTGTGCACCCACTCGTGAGCCTCCATCTCCGTCTCGCCCCTGTGTTGGGCCTCAATTCGGTCTACAACCGTCTCAATGTCAGATGTCATCTGTGGCGTCAGGGCATCAGGGATGATTAGGAAACCGTTACGCTCAAATTCAAGGTGCTCATCTTCAGTTAGACAGTAATCTAAACATGCAGCGTCCATACGTGCCTCCCTCATTTATGTTAACGATTTGCCCCCAAAAAAACTTTACCCCCTAGTTTCTACCAGTGGAACAAGAACAGGGAACTTCTCCCCACCTGCGAGACCGAAGGTCCCCCTCCCTAGCAGACCAAAGAGGATAAAGATATAACGATTTAAGGACTTAGAGCCCTCGCACAACGAAACCCGAAGAAGCTGCTCGTGAACGTTGGTGTAGATCCCAAGCGACTAGCGACACGCAGGCTAGTCGGATCGTAAAGCCACGAACCGCCACGCAACACGCGGGCATTTTTAAGATTTGTGAAATTACTTATAATATGTGTAACACTATCTCCCCCTGCAATCGGATTGCGACGCGGTGACATTTCATAGAAATCACTACCGTATCCATCAAGGCACCACTCCCACACGTTGCCAGCTACGTCGTAGAGCCCATACTCGTTGGGCGGGTATATCCCCACAGGAGTCGTTTCGCCAACATTATCGCCGTAGTTTGCCTGGGTGGAATCAATCGAATTACCCCACGGATATTTCTGTCCAACTAAACCACCTCGCGCTGCTCTTTCCCATTCTGCCTCTGTCGGCAAACGCTTCCCTACCCACTGGGCATACGCCATCGCACCATACCAACTCACATAGACAACAGGGTGCTCGCCCTTCCCGTTTGGGTAATTGTTTCCATTCCAGTGCAATAGGTAGTTGCCATCCTGATATGCGCTCGGGATGCGGTCTTTCTGCCATCCCGGGTTTGTATCAACAAACTCTTTATATTGTGCATTGGTTACCTCGTATACATCCATATAGAATGCGTCAACGTAGACGGTATGCACCGGCTGTTCATCATAGTCGTCGGCATCACTGTCGTCGCTCCCCATCTGAAACTCGCCTGCCGGGATTACCACCATGCCATCAGGTGCAACAAGGGTGATGCTATCTGGCGGCTCCACGGTATCGTCGGTTTCGCAACTTAAAAAAAATAGGGAGACGCCCAAAACCAACCATGTCCTGACAATTAAACGTTTTTTCACCACCTGAGCCCCCTTTGTCGTTCATGGAATGGTTATCGAAATCGTTAATCTTCAATCCGCGGTTGACTCGCCTGATCATTCTTACTCGGTATACACTGCCTCGATCAATCCTTTCATATAACCGATGGCAAAGAGCCTCTCCATACTATGTTCATCCGCAATGCTAGCATCGCCCATTTTTGGAAAATGGTCTGGCCGTGCGACCCCCTCATAGCCAACATCACGATAGGCACGTACACACGCTGCCATATCAGCTTGCCCATCGTCATGGAACACTTCTACGAACTTCTCAGGTGTTCCCCGCACATCTCGGAAATGAACGAAGAAAATTTTCTCCTGCTGTCCGAAATGCCGAATCACTTCGGGAAGGTTGTCAGTCATCAGGGAAAAGTTACCTTGACAGAGACCAATCCCGTTGACAGGACTTGGGACCACATCGATGAGTCTCTGATAATTCTCCACGCTGCTCATAATTCGGGCAACCCCTCGGATAGGGGACAGCGGTGGATCATCCGGATGCATCGCCAATTTGACATTGGCTTTTTCCGCAACAGGTACCACACGTTCCAGAAAATATCTCAAATTCTCCCATTGTTGCTCTTCAGTGATGACACCATGATCGGTCAGAGGCGCATTTTTCAGATAACTATGGTCATAGCCGCTGACCTGAGATCCACCGCGTGAAGGAATTGTGAAAGATGTTCGTAGGACAAAAAGAATCGGCATCCACGCAGGACACCACACTGGAATCTCCAATGCTCCCATATTACGGATAAACTCACAGATGATATCAATTTCTTCATCACGCCCCGGCAAACCGAGTTTTATTTTTTCCATTGGGGGACGACTTTCAATCACCTGTAGATCAAATCCGCCATCTTCGTATGCAGCCTTCACACGAGCAAGCGACACGTAACTCCAAGGCTGCTGTTCATCGTTGGCATTCGGTATTGGATTCAGGTCCATGCTGCCAACTACATACTCAACACCGGCTTGCTTGGCTAATGTCCAGACGGGGGTTGGTTCCGGTCCAAGGGCTAAAGCGATCTTTACCATTTTCAATTCCTTTCTTCTTTTAGGTGAAAAACCCAATTGTCTGCTATTGCACATCCAACGATTTTAATAAATTATATCACAACTATCAAGGGCTTCAACCGAAAAAGCATTCTGGCACCGGCGTGGATACAGAGTATAAACCGCACTGTCACTACGAAAGTTATCCCGATTAATCGGAACTTAAAAGCTTAATACAAAAATTCTCAAAGCGAATCCAATGTTCGGCATCCGGCGGACCATTATAGCACTGGATACTTACTTGATCATCACCCGGTGGGGGCAGTTCACCCGTCGCTGCCGTTTGAAATTCTGTGCCATCTGAGGGACAATACTGTGCTTCCCACGAATCAGCGGTAACCAGCAGGCGCAACCGGACACTTTTCGCTGACATCGCTGCTCTACCGGGGATAATGTAGAGATCGCTGTCAATCAGTTCCTTGACCTCCTTGAAGACCGGTTTACCATCGTTATACCAAGTAATCCCCGCCTGCTCATACTGCTGCGTGGGAAGGGTATGGTTGGTAATAGTTACTTCAAGGGCATAAGTGCCAGCGTTACGGTCTGGCGCGGTCCTCAATAGCGCATTCCGAACGGTATCCGCCACGCCGGGTTGGACGCGAATCTCCAGACCGCCCTCCCGGAGACGCCAATCGTCCGGATCCTCTCGCAGCCACGACCAGCCTTCGTCAAGTTGACCATCGAAGCTATCTTCAAAGATGATTTGTTCATTAGATGAATTCATGTGATTACCTCCATTTGAGTGTGGGTGTCAGACTTCCTTCAGAGTGAAGTGTTAGATTTTAGCCAGACGCTTGGTTAGGTTAAAAAGTGTTTCTAAGACGCTATCCTTCGCTTCTAGGATTACCGAAAGCTGTGAACCTGCATATTGAGCAGTTTATTCATTCAATCAACGCTTTAGGTCTCAATTTCCAACTCTCGGTTTGCGACGTTCTGGTAGGTGTCGAGCTTTCCAGCTACAACTTCCTCCATGCAGACGGTTCGACCTGCCTCGGACGATTCATGGCAAGCCATCACGAGAGCAACAGCTAACAACCCCTCCTCTGTCCCAACTTCGACTGGTGTTCCCTTGTCGATAGCGTCCAAAAGTTCCGCAATCTCTATGGCGAGGATGTTTAAGTCACCTCCACCGCCCACGCCCGATCCGGACTGACCGTAATGCGTGAGTTGTTCACCACCGAAAAGCCGAGCGGTTCGGTCATCAAGTGCGAAGTCTGGGACAAATGCGAGCACATCCTCGTCATCAAGTGCCCCTTCATGGTTGTTCCGAAAGAGGCGTAACGGTTGACCGGTGCGCACCGATGGTAAATCTATCTGCCCATCACTGCCGAAAATCGTGAAGCGACGAAAGCTGGGTCCGTGTGCTGCTTGGTCGTATAGCCACTGACCCAACGCATCGCTTTCAAATTCAAGGGTTGCCATCATCAGATCGGGGGCGTCTGCTGCCTGAACATCGGGATAGGTGTGGGCGTAATGATCGTGAAACCCCTTTACGCGCATCCCTTTGAAGATTCGCTTGCGTTCCTGAAGACGAACCTGGCCCGTCACTTGCCTGACAGGACCGGCCAAGTATATTTGCATGTCGGCGTTGTGAACGCCAGACTCCAGAATTGATCCGCCTTGTTTGCGGAGATATTGCCATCCGCCAGCGGAGGCGCTGCGGCCGCCACCGGCAGAGAAATCTAGGACCGTGCGGATATTGCCGATGGCACCTGCCTCAAGCAGTGCCTTCGCCAAGCGGCTTATCGGATCGCGCCGGTAATTTTCTGCTATGGAAAGCACGGTGTCGTATTGCTGGGCGGTAGCTTGCATCGCCCGGCAGGCAGCCACAGTCGGTGCCATCGGTTTCTCGCACAGGACGTGTAAACCGTTTTCTGCTGCGATTCCGGCTATCGAGTGGTGCGCGGAGGCTGCAGCAACGATGTCCAATACCTCCAGTTCGCTTGACCCCGCGAGGGCGTCCTCAAGTGAACGGTATACCTGTGGTCGATCACCCAAAAACTCCTCTGCTTCGCCAGCGACGAATTCGGCGCGTTCCAACTCCGGATCGATCACGGCGACAACTTCAATTCGTCCGGGCTCGAGATTCTCTAGGACACGATAGCCGCGCAGATGCCGGCGGCCCATACCGCCACATCCCGCCAAGGCAAGCCGATGACGCTTATACATTTTTTTCTCCTAAACTAGCTATCAACCCATCTGCTGCTAATCTGCTAACTGGCGAGCGAGGGACGTGAGTAAAGCTCACCGTCGCCTCATCGCATTCTTCAGTATCACCATCGCTTAAACGCATAGGTGGGTATGCCAGTCACTAGTCCAACGATTCCCCAGATACTACCTATTGTGAACGCGCCCAAGACTAACCCCAGAAAGAATGGAAACGTTTGACGATAAGTTTGTATGCCCCCATGTCTGAGGATTGCTCCCTTTACTACCCAGCTGATGAGAAACGGGAACCACAAGTGTTCAAATGGCAAATACCCTGTTATTGGATAAGCTAACGGATGCAGAGGCCACCATAAGAACCGTAGCCGCAGTACTGTGTTGATGAACACGACTAGGGCACCAATGCCAACGGCACTAAGCGACTGTGTATCCGGTTCTATTGGACGTACGAGCCACCGTTCAATCACCGTATAGGCACCAATACCACGCCCTTCACTTATGCCGCCCCATTTGTAGCTGAATTGGAGGAATGTCCAGAAGGTTATGATGATACCCGCAACGACGGAGAACATAATGACTTTCCCAAGTTTGCGGGTATCCATGCCGGACCGGTCTGCCAATTTGAAGCTTTCAAGCATATACGGCATTGGATGGTTTCTGAATTGCTTCGTGAATGTCCAAAACGGGGCTGCTGCCGTCAATGTCTGACTTTCGAGTTTGCGGCTGCCTACCATCGCTATGAAGAGTTGGAGCGGACCGTAGTGGAAAATCCCGTGTATCGGGGGGCCAAGCTCTGCTCGTGTCCGTGTGTGTGCGAAGGCAATGACGAAGTAAACGCTGAAGAACGCCAACCCAAACTGAACTGTCGTTCCCGCTTGATATGAAAAGAACACCAGAAAGCTGATTCCCAAAATTATCCCAAGCACCGCTGTTCTGTACTTCATCGGTTCATCAGAATCGTCCACCTCTGACCGTGCCCCGATAGCCCGCTTTACGACCTGCCAAATCGGTTTCCGTCCCAACCAGAAAGCGACGACAGCGATTCCCAAGTATCCGCCAAGAACCTGCTGGGCAACAAATGGATATCCGGGCATGTTAATCCCTGCCATACTGCCTATGACTCGCTGGGCTTTCCAAAGCAGAAAAAAGAACCAGCACGAAAACAGGAGATCGAGCGGAATGGCGAAAGCAAGGCCAATAGCGAAAGGATTAAACTGGACAGGAAAGTTACCCATCGCATTGAAAGGACGCTCCGTAAAGTACACATTGAGGTTGTATCCGAGTGGAATCTGGGGAAGCACAGGAAACAGGAAGGTTGTCCCATTAATCAGATTGATGCCAGCAGCTAGCCCAAACCCCAGCCAGAGCAATTTGTTTCTGAAAAACGGGTGATACCCGTTTCCCTCACGACTCATCTCATAAGGTAGATGAACGAGTGGATAGGTTAATTTCTCCTTCTCAATCCACTGCCTCCTGATGATGATGTTCAGGCAGAACATGGTAAACGCAACCACCGAGAGAAAAAGCGTCCACCACACCATCGGTTCAAGCCAGCCTTTGATGTGAGCAGCGGTATAAAATGTCGATTCTCCCTTGTAAAACCCGTAAAGCACCTGATCGTCATTTACGGTAAGTCGTTGCGGTAGATACTTCCAAAAGAGGTTGCTCCAATCGTTCTCTGGCGTCGCAGACCAACGGGCGGTACCCAGCGTGCAAAATACGGATTGACTGAAATCATGACCACTCACACAGACTGCCATGAGAAGCATTGTATAAACTGTCAGCAGCTCCTGCTGACTCAATGCAATCCGCGGCAACCACCGTTTCAGCAGCATGTTCAACAAGATCAAGGACAGGAAGGTAAAAACGGCATTATAGAAGATCGTCATCGTGGTTGGGTACTGAGTATTCCAGACCGTCTCCCACTGCACAACGATATAGACGTTGATTGGTACAAGTGCTAAGCCGATGAGTACCGATCGTAAGGTAACATCGCCTTTGCTATCATTTTCCGTCGGGTACGCCATGCTTTCCTCAATCCCGTGAACAGTACGAAATCCAGCGAAAGCCAAGACCTCAGAATCCGCTTGGCTCTGGCTACGCTATTATATCTATTCCTCCCTGCATGTCAATGGAAAAGTGTTAGTTGCGGACCCCTTTGCCCGTTTGAATATTTCGATGTTGACGGATAGGGTATCAATTTGCTAAACTCTGGTAACACAACTTTTGGATTATAGATCTATCCGGGGCAGGAGTTGCCCGAGTCGGAGGTTTATCATGGTTATTGACGTACACACACACCTTTCTACCCGTGAGCAGTGGGGCAAAATCTTTGTTGAAGCGTTCGACCGGGGGTACACCGGGATTGACTTGGAGGTAACACCCGAAAAACATTGGGAGGCGGTGACGGCAGTTTCACGTGCAATTGTCTTCGGCATTAATTCCATTGCGCTAGGTATGCACACACCAAATGATGCCATTGCCGCGTACGCTAAAGCGTACCCGGACAAAATCATCGGCTTCATGTCGGTTGACCCGAACGATCCGGCCGCGTTGGATGAAATCGATCGATGTGTCAACGATTTGGGACTCAAGGGCATCAAGATGAGTCCGGTATACCAACATTACGATCCAAATGGCGATAGGGCACGCCGGGTGCATCGCCGTGCAGAAGAATTGGGACTTCCCATCCTTACACATGCGGCGTACCATGTTATTGCCAATACGCCAATGGAGTGGGCAAATCCGCTGCTCTACGATCCGGTGGCTCGTGAATTCCCAAACCTGAAGATTATCCTTGCTCACATCGGACTCCCTTGGTACACTGATGCAATGGTGATGATACGCAAGCATCCAAATGTATTTGCCGATGTCTCTGGCGGCGTCCCCCTACGACCGTGGTGGGGGTATCAGGCACTGACTTTCTGTCATGAAAACCGGGTGATGCACAAACTCCTTTTCGGCAGTGATTTCCCAATCGCGACCGTTGAGGAAACCATTAACGCCCTCCGTACTGCCAACCGGTTCGCTGAGGGCACCGGTATGCCACAAGTCCCAGCGGAAGATATTGAGGATCTCATCCATCGTGATTCTCTTCCCCTGCTTGGATTGGATTAGTGGAGTTGAATCTTGTGGAGACCGATGGAGGGCAAACATAATCGGTGCTTACTTGAGGCATTTGTGGGATTTCATCTGAATCTGTCTCAGATAACAACGGATTACTACCTCAGAAAATCAACCCTGCTCTGCTCTGTTCGTCTATAGTGCAAAGGAGACGGAGAACTATGATAGGAAGGCAGCATCTAAAGTCACTCCTGCAAAGTCAGCCACAATCAACGAGAATTGGTACAGGGTTAAGGTTGTTTCTATGCCTGCTTTTCTTAATATCCACCTATATCCTCACTTCCCTGACAACTTTCGCTCAAGCTCCGCTCGTTAAAGAAGACCAAATCGCTATTCAGAACGCCCATGATTTCTACTATTCCCAGAAATATTCAGAGGCGATTGAGGCATATCAGGCTCTATTGAAAACGCCGCTGCGCCAACACTCAAAAGATGCGATTCGTATGAATTTAGGGCGGTCCTATGCGAAACTAGGCGATGATGCCCTGGCACTCCAAAATTTCCATACGGTAATCGATGATGATCCGAACGGTTCGTACGCGAGCCAAGCGGTGCATCGAATTGGGGCACTTTTCCGGGACCGGTATCAGTACAAAGAGACAATTACCCGATGCCGACAACTCGCCAACAAATATCCGAAAACGCAAACCGCTGCAATTGCCCGTTATCTAGTTGCCCAATATACCTTCGCAGGGGGCGGCCACGATGAGGCGATTGAAAGTTACCGTAGTTTCCTAAATGACTTTCCAACCTCTCCGTACCGTACCAGTGCGCTCAATAGCCTTATTCGACTATATCGAATTCGTCACAGATATGCTGACGCGGAGAAATTAATCCGGGATGAACTTCGCCAAAAACCGAGCGATATCAATCTGATGGAGCAGTTGGCGACTCTCTATAAGGGGCAAGGGAAATACGATGAGGCGTTATCCCTATACCGTACTGCCCTTGACCAGAATCCGAACAATACAGATATCCTGAAGAAGCTAGGAGAGCTATACGCAGAACGTGGTCAGCAAGACCTTGCAGCTGAGCAGTGGACGAAGATTGTCCAAGATGATCCAGATCAGGCTTATCGATACCAACAACTGGGTTCAATCTACACATCTCACCAAATGTATGACAAAGCTGTTGAAGCCTATGAAACCGCCATTAGCCTTAGTCCCAAAAGTGCTCAACTCTACAACTGGCTCGCGGATGTCTACAAAATTCAGGGACATGTCAATATGGCGGTCGATACCTATCTGCGAGCATTGAAAGTGGTGGATATTGGCTACAGTGGACGCGATACACTTATCCAAAACATGGCGGAGATCTATGAGGGAGTTCAACAGGAACGTCTACTTGAGCAGGTAATTGACCGGCTTCAAGCGATGCTGAGAACAGACCCACAAAATCCAGGCCTGGTCCTATCTTTGGCAGAGGTCTATTTCTATCGTGGAAGCTTAGATTTGGCACTCAAAAACTTTAAGCGGCTACATCAACTTTATCTTACTGACCGGGGACGCATCCTTGAAAAGTATGCACAAATTCTGGAGCGGAACAAAAATCCTAAAGCGGCAGATTTTTATCAGGCAATTGCTGAGCTCTTCCCGAATACGCATCTGGCCTGGACTGCACAGATGAAGTTGGTACAATTCTATGAGCGGTGGGAGCAGTGGGATGCTGCGCTAGCTGTTTTAACAACTATGACGCAGCGGAGCAACCAACCCTCTGTGCAACTGCTCTTGGGGCACGTGTGGTTGCACGGAATACGGAATGCGGATGCTGCACTGCAAATCTACCAAGAGTTAGCCAATCAACCACTGTCGACTGACCAAGCAACACAAGCCCAACTCGGCGTGGCGACGTGTTACGTCTTGCAGGGAAAGCCTGACGAGGCAGAAAGTACGCTTTATCCGATTGCTAATGGAAATAGCAATTTCAAGGTGGAAGCCCAAAAACTAATCGGTGATGCACATCTGCTTCGGGGAGATATCGAAGCAGCGGTTACGGCATACAAGCGTGTGCTTGATATTGCGATGTCCAATCCATTGAGTAACGATTCCCTAGACAGAATTGTCCTGATCCAGTCCAACTCAGACTACAGTAATGAACCCCTCAAGCATTACCTTGAAGCACTACAAGGCGATTTAAGTGGAGAGACTGAGGCGGCATTAAGGTTATGCCAGGAGACGATGAAGGAATACCCGACAGCACTCATCGTTGATGACCTCTGGATGCTGATAGGTACAATTCATCAGCGCGAGGCGCGATACACCGATGCTATCGCGGCATATCAGCAGGTCACCGTTTTGGAGGAGAGTCCAATCGCGGCGGAGGCGACAGCGAAAATCGCAGACATCTATCGTTGGCAGCTCAATGAGCCCGACAAAGCACAAGAAACCTATTCCGCGCTCATTCGAGATTATCCTGAGAGTGTAATTGTCGCCTACGCCCGGCAGCAGCTTGATGTGCTCATGAAAAAGGAATAAGAGAAGAAACGAGGAGGAAAAACCTGACTGTATGAGCACAAAAAAGGCAGGAAATTCGACCCGAATCTCCTGCCTATGAAACGCGAATCTGGTTTATACGCTGAAGGATTCGCCACAACCACATTCGGCCTTCGCATTTGGGTTGGTAATCTTGAAACCTGACTCCATTAGACCATCTTTGTAGTCCAACGTTGAACCGGCGAGATAGAGTGTACTGCGCGAATCGATGAAGACTTTCAATCCGTGCTGCTCAAAGATCTTATCACCACTCCGTAGTTCATCAAACCCAAGGTTGTACTGAAAACCGGAGCACCCTCCACCGATAACCTGCATACGTAGACCGTGTGCCGCACTAGCATCTACACTCTCTTCCCCCATCGCGTCCTGCATTAACAGTTGCGCTTTTTTCGCCGCAGCTTCAGTGACTGTAATCATGTTAATTCTCCTTTTTCATTTAAATGTGAAATATAATTATGAATTGCAACTTTTAATACCTTCTCAGCAAGCACAGCATAGCGGGTTTTATCCGGTGGTAATCCCCCAAGTGCTTCATCAACTTGCCGATTGGTTATGTTTAGTGCTTCTTGAATTGTGTGTTCTTTAATCAGTTCTGTGATGAGGGAACTGGCTGCGATTGCAGTTGGACATCCAAATGCCTTAAACTTTGCATCGACAACCCGATCTTGAGAAACCTTAATTGTGAGTTTCATCATTTCGCCGCTGGCAGGCGTGCCAACAATGCCCACTCCATCTGCATCTGTGATTGTGCCAACATTCCGCGGATTTTCATAATGCTCGATAACCTGTGGGGTGTGCATATCCGCCTCCAAATCCCCGTTGTCATGCAGCTTTATGGCGACGAAAGCCATTTACTTATATTATATTATACTCACATCTCAATGTCAAATTTACTTTAGATGGGGCCAGATCTCGTCATTTCTTGTGCATAGAAAATGCCTATAGGCGCGAAGCGTGATAGACAAGGGATCTCACGTTACATTTCACACTTCATGACTAAGGGTTGCATCTTGCAGCCGACGGAGCTTTAATATAAAAGAGTCCTCGTCAAGTGTTACCATGTCGTAGGTAACCGCTGTTCCTTTCGTTAAATCCTCCTTCAATTTAGCTCCGGGTGCCAAGCCCAGAGGGAGCAGATTTTCCACACGCGCAGTTTCCGCTTTTTCAATCAACCCGTTGACTGTATACCCGCCCCCACCATCTAAAATCTCTCCCTGCTTCAGATCTCGTTTTGCGACAGTAATCACCTCTGCGGTCGGCGTAGTCAAGGGGGTGCCGGTGGGCTGCTGGTAGAGCGCGGCTTTTACAATGGATATAGGTGCTGCCACCGCTACCAGGTGATAGGGACGATAGAGCAGGAAGTTTTTACCATTACCACCCGGATGAAGATGGTAACCGGTCAAATCCTCCTGAATGAAGGGGTGATCGGTTCGGATGACCACAAAAACCCCCATCCGAAGTGGTGAATCCAACAGGGTAAGCCCATCTTCAGCCACGCTATTGGCTAATTCAACCACCCCATGCCGGCTAAGAAGCCCTCCCTCTTCTCGCAGACTAAAAGCTTGAGCAATTTCAGAGATGTTGAGTGAAGGTTCGTGCATACCCCGCACGTCCGGCGGTAACCCGATCATATTCGCCAGCGCAGTCATCTCAACCTGTGCCTTGGTGCCATCCCGGAACGAGTTGAACATTTTTAAGTTAATTGTTCGTCGCTCGATCATCTCTTCGCTGAAGCCAAAACGCTCTGGCACCGTATCCGGCGTCCCCTCTCTATCATCACTATAGAAGACTGTACCGCGACCAGCGGCGACAATTTCAAATCCGAGTGCTCTCGCCCAGTCTACGATGTTCATGGTTACACCGGGCTGATCGCCGTCCACCAAGGTGTAGACGACGCCGGCGGTATCCGCTAGATGACTTAGATAGGGACCGATGGTCACATCGGCTTCCACATTGACCATCACTAGGTGTTTGTTATGGGTCAATGTATGATATGCCATGCGAGCACCGACCTCTGGAATCCCGGTGGCTTCTACTACCACATCTACCAGATCCGATTGGGGGAGGAGCAGCCCATCCTCGGTTATCGCTTGCTTGCCACTGTGGATGGTGCCGTTTAACTGCTCAACATTGTGTACAACTTTTATGGTGTCCGCTGGTACGCAACTCGCTGTGTAGGCGTGCTTCGCGTGATCCAAGTTAATATCGGCAATGGCACAGGCTTTGACCCCTTCCATCTGGGAAAGTTGTGCTACCAACCCCGCACCGAATTTGCCAGTACCGATAATACCCACACGGATGGGATTATCCTCTGATGCTCGTTTCGCTAATAATGCACTAAACATTAGGGGCTCCTTGCGTTACACAGATGTAAAGTAGTAAAATCAGTTCGCTTTCAAGCGGCGAATTTCATGCCCAAGCCGATCCACTTTTCGCTCCAACTCCTCAAGTGTCCCATCATTTTCAAGCACGAAGTCTGCATACTTTACCTTTTCAGATATTGGCATCTGCGAGTCAATCCGCGCCTGCGCTTCTGCCGGACTGAGGGAACGATTTTCCAATAGACGCTGGAGCTGAGTTTGCGTTGAAGCTGTGACTACAACAATGACATCCACTGTATCTTGTGAGTTCGCCTCAATGAGCAGCGGTGCATCAATCAGGACAACGCAATTTGCATCCTTGGCGACAAGCCTGTTCGCTTCGGAACGGGATTTCTCGACAATCAGTGGATGCATAATTGCGTTCAAACGCTCGCGGGCAGCTTTGTCATCGAAGACAATTGCGCCGAGCTTTTGACGGCTAACATCACCGGATTCATCAAGGATGTCAGATCCAAACGCTTCAAGCAAGGCCCTCATGACAGGACTGCCACGCTTGAGCAGCCGATGCCCAATCTCATCCGAGTTGATTGAAATCGCGCCCTTTTTTGAAAGTAGTTTAGATACAGTCGACTTGCCACAGGCGATGCCCCCCGTGATACCGACGATGATGCCGCGATCGGGAGCTATTAGTTTCATAGGAGGAAAACCCTCGGTATGGAACAACGATTGTTGTTCCATACAATTGAAAGTTTTACGTTGCACGCCTACTATTATTTAAGTTACAATTCTTTCATCATGACGAAACAAACGACACACGCTACGGTTGACCCTATCCCTCGCACTCCTGTTCTAGTCTCTTGGTCTTCAGGTAAGGATTCTGCTTGGACATTTCATACCCTGCGCCAACAGCCTGAACGCTACGATGTACGCGGCATTTTCACGACCGTAACCAAAACCTTTGACCGCGTTTCTATCCACTCCACACCCTCTTGGATTCTGAAGCTGCAATCCGAAAGACTTAGTGTGCCATTATACGAGATACCGATACCGTACCCCTGTTCCAACGCCCAATACGAAGCCGCCATGCGACAGTTTCTGGATCGCGTGCGGGCATTGCCCGAACATTTGATGGCGTCGCATGTCGCGTTTGGAGATCTATTCCTAGAGGACATCCGCCGCTATCGTGAAGATAAACTCAGCGGAACCGGTTTTACGCCACTCTTTCCAATATGGGGACAAGACACTCCCACACTCGCTCAGAAGATGATCGCCTCCGGCGTGCGTGCCATAGTTACTGCCCTCAACCCCACCAAGTTGCCGGCTGAATTTGCAGGTAGATGGTTCGATCGCAAATTCCTCGCCGACCTCCCCACAGAGGTAGACCCACTAGGCGAAAACGGCGAGTTTCACACATGCGTCACTGACGGTCCAATGTTCACATCGCCCCTACACGCACAACCCGGCCGGATAGTCCAAAGGGGCATTGTTTCCGCCGATGACGACAGCAGTGACAACATTCATGTGAAAAATCCATCCCCGATCTATATCTACGCCGATGTAGAGCCTGTGAACTCACATCGTTGATGTCACCGTTCATCACGGTTGTCTAAAACGGCGATTCTGATGGTAGACCCACCATTCCGCAAGAAGCAGCAATAGTGCGAGAAAGGCTGCGTACACCCATACCTCTCTATTCACCTCTGGCAAATCGGATTGTACCCGTCTAGTGTCTACACCCGCATTGAGGTCGTTCGCTAATTGGGGCGGTGAAAGGTCAGATTCCTGTGGGTTGAGTAGGTTGGCTACAAATCCACCGAGCGATTCGCCATCAACGAATACAGTGTAAACACCTATCTGCGTTGTATCTGTAAAAACGATTCGTGCACCCCGCGCTTGTAGTTCTTGCACAGCGTCATCGGGCGTTTGAACAGTTATCCGCTCAACTTCGCTGGGGTGCTCAAGGCGGATCTTTACAGACTCGCCTGTCCTAACAAGGTCCGGTTGGATCGGGGAGGTCCCTAATCCTAACCACTCCAAACACTGGGACATTAGAATAGGAGCTGAAGGTATAGATGTTGCAAAATTTGAAACATTGAGATCGAACGGATCAAACCCAAAAACAATCACTTTTTGGTTGTCCTGTTCTCCGAGCCAAATGAGCGGCGTCTGGTTTGTTTCAACAAGCGGAATACCCCACAGTGGCAATTGGGCTTGCAGCGACGCTTTGACCTCCAAATCGATCAGCGACACATCACGCATTACCTCGTGCGTGGGGTGCTGACCGATGACTTGAGTTAATTGCCTGTTTTCTTGGGCGGGCATAAATGGAAGTCCGCCAATCGGATTTAGGAAAACGATATTTCCTTCGGGGAGCGGGTCTGGGACAAACCGATCAAAAATAAGGATATCGTTATCCCCCGGACCGTGATAATCCAAGGTTTGGATTTGATTAAGACTGACATGCGAATCCGTTTTGAGAATTGCAGTCAACGGTGGTTGATTTCGATCGCTGACGAGTAAAACCTTCCATCTCGGCGGTGGGTGTAAAATCGCCGCAACAACGTTATCAACAGAGAAATCATCATTAATATCAAGGCGGGCCGTGACGACTTGTCCATAAAACCTGTCGTCATCATCGAGAGAGAATAGAATTGACGTTATTTCTCTCGGTGGTAGAACCACGCTTTTGTCTTCAAAGAATGGCTTCCCTTCAATTCCCAATTGTACCTGAAATTCTTTAGAGGTGTCTGCAAAACTCTGTACGCCAACAAGCACTTGGTAGCGATTCGGTGGAGTTAGCGCACGGGTGACGCTAAACTGAACAATTGCAATATTCTCGCTTCGGCCTCCTAAACCGATTTTTTGAAGTTGAGTAATATTTGCAGCATCGGGGAGCATCCGAAAATTGTCGCTGATAAAGACGATCCCCACTGCATCGGGGCTCAGAGCCATCTGCGCTCCCGGTAGACCAGCGTAAACAGCTACAGAGTCAAATACTGCTTTGAGCACCGGCTCTGTATGCTTGACAGATAGATTCTCAATAGCCTGACGCAGTTTTTCCTTATCCGATGTAAATGCCTGACGGATATTATACGGGGGGCGGGATGTATCCATAATCATCATCTGCCCATTTGCCCCAAGCTGATTAATCAGTTTTAACGCCTCCGCTTTTGCTGCATCAAGACGGGTTCTTCCTATATCGGTTGCCTCCATACTCGCTGACGTATCGATAATGATGATCGACTGCTCACTCAAGCCGCCTAGTTGACGCAATGCTGGACGGGCAACGCCACCAACCAGAATTAACAAAAACAGGATTTGAAGTGGGAGCAAAAGTGAATTTTGCAGGCGTTGGAAGGGAACGTTAGCTTTCATATCCTCAACGGCTTCAAGCCAGAGCATTATGCTAGAAACAACATGGCGTTGGCGACGCAATTTGAGGAAATGCAACAGTACCACAATTGGAATGAGTGCTAAAAGATAAAAGGCGGAAGGATTCAGGAAGTGCATTGTTACATTGTTGCAGCTGCCTCTTCAGTGGAATCGGTTTTACTGTTTTCTTTATCCTCGAGTTTCTCCAAGATTTCTTCCGCGTCCTGACGCCCGATTTCGCCGTAGTCCGCCTTTAGCTTATTACACTCTTCATGGACTCTATCATAGTCGTGCAGCTCGTAGTAGATATTTGCTAGGTTTTTGTGCATCTCCCTGAAAACACCAGGCCAATTGCGCGTCGACTCCAGATTGATTAGCCGCGTTGCCCCTTGGATCGCGTTATTCACGATTTCATCAAGTTCTGCTTTCTCTTCGGTGGGAAACCGACTTACATCTTCACCTCTCTTGTGCATTTCCTCAATCCGTTCATTATACGCTCCTAATCTATTTAGTGCCTTATCACAATCGTTGTAGGTCCTTTCAATACTGAGGGCACCTTCAAAAATTTTTGAGAGAAACCCCAACTTCATACGTAACCTCCTCTAAATACTGATATATTAGTTTGACTCATGGTTTTTGCCGAAAGCTCGGTTTCTGCTGCACGATTTCTTAACATGAGCCATTAGTTTTTAATGATTCCATTTCCCTCAATGACAGGACAGCAATCGCAGAGACGGCTGCTACAGAAATTTCTGTGGAGATAAATTGCGCCCTGCTGTTTCTTGGCAGAAGGGGAGATGAGTTTAATTGGTTGCTCTTGGCTGAAAATTTGTGTCTCAATCTGTTGAGTAGTATGATTTTCCTGTAGTTTTGGATAGCTATCGTACAATCGCTGCACCGCTTCTGTCAGCTTTGGACTTTGGGACTGTTCAGCCCATACTAACGTAATTGGCAACAAGGTGTTGACAATAATGTCGGAGGCACGAGCAGTGCCAATGAGCGCAGCACCGCGCTGCGGGATGCCTTTGCCGAAATGGGAATGGGCTTCCCAGTAACCGGAGGGAGCAAGGGTCAACCTCTCTTGCAATCGGTGCCGAATACGTGCCAAAGCCCTCTGATTTGCTGTTGCTGCATCCTCAATTAACGGCAGGAAATCCATCATCAGGGTATCTTGACAGCGACTGATAATTTGGGCGATGGCAGGGATGCGGCGAGAGGGGTAATTGGCTGGACGCATCTTGGCAAAATGCCACTGTTCTGCTGTCATACGTGCAGGGTGCTTGTACTGTTCAGCGGATTCCCAACTTGACTCCAACCGTTCGATGAACTTCCTACCCCCTTCGTCCCATTCGGTTTTCTGCTGGGACTGCGAGGGCAGCAACCCTGCCACACCAAACAGGATGGCCTGAATTAATTCATCGGATTTGCCAAGCAGTTCTGACAGAGGCACCCGTTGTGCCAATTCCCGGAAGGGCTTGCGGTTCCTTGCATAGCCCAGAGCCTCCATGATGCCTTCGTATAACAGCTGTTCAAAATCAACTCGAATCAACAGATTTCGCATCCCATCGGCTTTTTCCATCAAGCGTTCCTGCCCCAGGTCCTCAAAGACCGATTGGACACACTCAATTTTGAGCGTCTTGCCCGTTACCCGGCAGTCGTTGGCAGATATTTCCTGACTTTCCCTTCTCTCGTCAAAAAGATCGCCGATCGGTGCATCAAGTCGGTTCAAGATTTCGAGCGTTGGAATCCGCTTCCCGTTCTGAAGCCGCGTCCGGAGGTTGATGTCATCGTTTAAGTAAACGACATGCAAGATGACACGATTGTACCTTGGATCGAGATGGTGCTTGTGATTATACCAACCGGACGAATTGATATGGATTTCTACATCACCGGCATATAGGGCCCCACCAATCAAAAGCTCCGCCTGCACAAAGTCCGGTCCTTCATCGCTATTCCAGAAGCCCGGCTTGATCACCTGAATTGAACGCCCATCTGTGGATTTGAAATCAAAATCGGAGAACCGCTGCTCATTCCACACGGTCTGGACGAAATGTTCGTCAATGTTCTTGTTCTTGAGGTCTGCCATTCAGCACCTCAACCTGAAAATGGAGTCATTGGCTTCCAGCAAGGACATTATTGCCCAACTCCTATGATTAATCCGTTCTCGCCAACACCCCATCGGTGCGCTTTATCTATTGCGTGGATGGCGTACAGTGGTGTGGAGTTTCCGGTTTCTTCACGTATCCATGTTTGTCCGCCATCGGTGGTGTGCAAGATGGTTCCAAAATCGCCGACAGCCCAGCCTGTTTGTGGATCAACGAAGGCGATATCATATAAGCTATCGTAAGACTTTGTCTCCTGCTTTGTCCATGTGACTCCCCCATCTTGGGTGTGGAGGATTACACCTTCCTGGCCCGCAATCCAGCCGGTGTTTTCATCGACAAAATTGACCCCTTTCAGATTATTGTCAACGCCAGCGTCCTGGTTTTCCCACGTTTCACCGCCATCGGTGGTCCTCAAGATCGTTCCAAAAGAACCGACTATCCAACCGAGTGTGGGCGAGGCAAAATGGATACGTTCAAAGTTATTGCGCGTATTTCCAACAGCCACGCGCTTGCCTGTGCCAACCCAACTTTCACCGCCATCGGTGGTTTTAATAAAGGTGTCGTTTTCTCCAACCATAAATCCAGTCTGTTCATCCACCATCCACGTATCTATTAAGCGGCGACCAAGGACTGCGGGATTTCCCTCTCGATCCAGGCGGCTTTCATTGATTGCTACTTTAGGCTCCCAAGTTTGACCACCATCGGTTGTCTTGAAGATAGTCCCCCTCGTTCCTGTGATAAAACCGACACTTGCGTCCCGGAAATAAACATTCCAAAAATAAACTTGGCGTTCCATCTCAACTATTGTCGGTGCCCATGTCTTTCCACCATCAGTTGTCTGTAAAATCAGTCCATCAGATCCTACAGCCCAACCGTTCATCCCATCGATAAACTCCACATCCTGAAGATGTCCCCATACACCATCATCACGTATAAAGTCATCATTCCGTAGGACTGTCCACTTCCCACCGCCATAAGCGTGGGGGAGTACCAACAGCCCAAACATGGTTAAAATTAGCATTAGGTTCAAAATTCTTGTTGATTGCATTGTACTCTCCTTGCTATAATCATTTGATGCGAATCTATCCCGCGGGTTGCTTCGATATAGATGGGAACTCGTACCGGTTTACCTATTTCGCTACAACACCTGTCAACAAGACTCATTTTACAGTTTTTTTGACCTTGAGTCAACAAAAATTTCCTTTTAGACACTCCTTATCTATGAATTTGATAGGAGCGTAGGAAATTTCTACAGGAATCAATAAGAAATCCGTCAAATTTTTAGACAAAGGTTGCAACTTCCTGGATCGACTGGTGTGTTTCTAATCAAGCACCCGCGGAGGACCCGTTATGCCAGATCTGGACGATGAATTGATGAAACAATGTCAACAAGGGGATATGGAGGCGTTTGATCTGATCGTGCGTCGAAATCAGGTCCCTCTGGTGAATTTCATCGCTCGGTTCTTAGGCAATCCGGACGCCGCTGAGGACTTGGCACAGGAGACGTTTGTTCGTATGTTCAAAGCAATCAAACGATACAAATCCGGGGCGGCAAAGTTCAGCACTTGGATGTATCACATTGCCTCCAATCTTTGCAAGAATGAACTACGAAATCGGGGGCGGCGTGGCCGATTCTTCGTTGATAGTGTGACCACCGAACCCTCCTTGGGTCCAGAACCGACTGAAGAGGATCTGATTGTGACCGCCCCCGCAGATGTCTCCCTCCAACCCGGAAACCAACTTGAACAAAAAGAACGTGAACACGCTGTGCAAAGCGCGATTTCGGAACTCCCCGAACGGTATCGGTTGCCATTAATTCTCCGGGACCTGCAAGAGTTGAGCTATGAAGAAATCAGCGAAACGTTGACTCTCCCGCTCGGAACGACAAAATCGCGCATCAACCGCGCACGACTTATGTTAAAAGACAAATTAAGAAGTTTTGTGGAGTCATCATGAACTGCTTAAAAGCTGAAGAACAGTTTTCTGCGTATCTGGAAGATGAATTAGACTATCAGACAGTCAGGGCATTTGAAACCCATCTGAACACCTGCAAGTCGTGCCATCGCGAGTTTACGCTATTCCGCAAGCCCCTCAATCTGCTACATCAGTTACCGCAGATTGAACCATCAACCGGATTCAATGCTGCCTTGCAAGTCCGTCTTGCGGATACCCAAGTTGAATCAATTCCGTTTTGGCGACGCGTGTTGCAGCCCTGGCATGGTCAAACTCGTTTGGTATTGAATGGAATTGCGGTGCTGCTAGTGATAGGCGCGGGTTTTTATTTTTATCAAAAAACACTGATTAAACCCCAGCCGGTTGAAATCGTTACAGCACCAGAGACCTTAGAAGGACGCGGGGTTGAGTCGCGGAGGCAGCAATTTCCTTTAGCCATGCCTAGTCAAGAGCCGCAATCCCTAGTCAATTTTCCAGAACCCTCAGTGCTTAATCTACAACCTGTGCCTACCAGCCAGCAACCACAATTCCCGGCGTTTAACCTACAACCTGTGCGTAGCAGCCAACAGCCGCAGCGGCTAGAACAGAACTATATTTTGCAGATCATTAACTACACAGAAGCCCCTACAGGTGGAGGCTTGTAATGAACAAAACAATTCAGATACAGAAGAACAGATGCAAGGGATCTGTCAACGGTTTCTCCATTCACCTGTATCATAAGTCATTCGTCCTTGCTATTGCGTTGTTTTCGGCTTGCCTTTGCAATGCGATTGCTGAAGAAAGTGTGCTGCAGTCCATGGAACGAGAGTTTCAAGCGATAGTAAACTCTGTGGAACCGTCTGTCGTTGAGGTTGTGGCGACGTGCACAGTCACCGCCCAAAAAATTTCGGGAAGACAGAGGGAGTTGCTAGCTGACGATCCAACAGCTGTCTTCTGTTACGAGAACATTGGATCCGGCATTATCATTGATTCAGCCGGACACATTGTAACCACCGCGGGGGTCGTTGAAAATGCGGATGGAATTGAAGTCGTATTTGCAAATGAAGGGCGCGCAGCCGCAACACTGCTTGGCGTAGATGCCCTAACAGATATCGCTGTCCTCTCTGTTGAGAATGATAACCTTCCCCAGACGAAAATTGGGGATTCCGATCAGATCGATACGGGGTCGTGGGTTATCACAGTCGGCTGCTCTTATGGACGGTCTCCAACACTCTCCTTTGGAACGGTCAGCGGCTTAGAAATTTTACCCGACCGACCGTTTTATGATGCAATTAAGATCAACGCCTCTGTGAATCCGGGTAATAGTGGGGGTGCCGTTATTAATATGTCGGGAGAAATTGTTGGCGTCATCGCGGCGAAGCTGGAAGATCCCTATCTCAAACAGATATCACATTGGCTCAATGCCCCCACTCTAGAATTACCCCAGAGACAAGCCACCATGCTAAACGTCGGAACACCCTTCGGACAAATCTGGACGAGAAGCGAGGTTGGTTTTGCTATTCCGATTAACACAGTGAAACATATCGCCAAACAACTGACTCAATACGGTAAAGTTCCTCGCGGTTGGCTTGGGGTTCGACTTGAACAAGAAAGCGAACGAACCACTGCTGTTGGTGTCTGTGTCACAGAAGTTTCAAAGGGTAGCCCCGCTCACAAGTCCGGTCTTAAAAATCAAGACGTTATCGTTGAATTTAAGGGGAAACCTGTCCGCACATTCCTTGAACTCAAAAAACGGGTCGCAAGCTCTCCACCCGATACCCGCGTTACGGTTAAAATTTACCGAGATGGACAATTCCTTCTGCGCGAAGTCGTACTAGGGAACAGGAAATAGCACGCTTTTCTCAGTCTTTTTTCGTCCACCTCACCAGTCTCTCCACAACTTTTTTACTTCCCCCTTTTCTAGCTCTTCATAAATTCTTTTGACAATTTTTCGACAATCTGTTATAATTGGCGACGCTTCAAACAGAAGCGAAGAAACATTTCAAAATTGCATATTTGTTGATTCAGGTGCTGACAATTGATGAAAATTGCCAGAGAACAGGGAAGCGCGGTGAGAATCCGCCACGGCCCCGCCACTGTAAACGACCTTGAACCGTGTCCAGAAAGCCACTGTCCCAAGTCAGGATGGGAAGGCGGACAATGTGTTGTCGTGAGTCAGGAGACCTACCTGAATCTGATTTTACATGGTAGCTTTCGCGGGAAGGCTGTGAAATAGGGTTCTTTGCCGACTCATCATGCTTGAGTATACTTGCATATTACAGATGTAAATGGCGGACCACACCCCAGCTTTCGACGTGAAAGCTGGGGTTTTTTGTTTTTAAACTGCAAAACCTACAGCTGACACCGCTATATTATTGATGAAAGGAAGGTTCATAGGACTTACGCAGTTGAGCAATCAGCACCTTGGGGGCATCCCATTCGTGGTGGCGGGTTTCCTAATCTACCGGCGATCACAAGTTGGTAAACCTGTATCCACGAATGAATTTCCATGGACGGGGCGTCTGCCAAGGTCATAGGCAGCATGAAATAGGACACGATTTTCACAATCGAAGTGCGTAAGTCCTAGTTCAGTTATGTTTATACGCAGGTTCACATTCGCATCTGTACTCGCAATTTTCATTTTTCTTGCCTTGAGCGTTTATGCTCAAAAAGGTGTACAAAATCTAGCAATCGTCGCCAACGGTTTGCGAAAACCAGAAGCCGGCATTTCCCCGTCGCTCTCAATTGTCAATCTTGATGAGCCTAACTTGAAGAGGGCGGTTGAGAATGAGATCATTCCACTTGGGGAGGTCATACCCAGTGATCTAGAGGTTCAAGGGAATCTTCTCTACGTTCTCAACCAATACCCAGACCCATTTTTTGATCCACGCGGTGGGTCTGTCGAAATTATCAATCTGTTGACCCGCTCAAATGTCGGAAGCATCCCAATTGACTCCGATACCACCCCAAAGCAGATTGCCCTTATCCCTCCCTCTAAAGCATACGTTACAGGTCTATACGCCAATGAAATCAAAGTGGTAGATCTGAACCGGAGGAGCATTGTTAAGCGTATTCCTTGCGGTCCAATGCCGGATGGAATCACGATTCTTAACGGAAAGGCGTACGTCGCTAATTCAGCGTATGTTAAGGAGCCGGGCACCTGGAACGTTAGCTATGATGATGAGAGTAACGTTACAGTGATTGATATAAAGACCGACACGGTCTTAAAAACCATCCCAATGCCGATAAACACAAGCGGTATCACAAACGATGGCGAATCTAAGGTCATTGCAGTGTCCGCGGGTGTTGGCGGATGGATCGTCCCCGGTGGTATCCCAGGGGCGGTCGTGTTTATCGACACGGTTACTGATGAAATCGAAAAAACGATTGAACTCGAAACAGGAGCGGGGGGCCCTACCATCAACAGCATGAAGCGCGTCTTTATCAGTTCCATTGGATTGCTCGTGTACGATCTGGTCAGCGAGGCGTGGACTCACGGTGCTGACAACCCACTCACAGATTTGGGTGGAGTAGGAGCAATCGATCAGAACGATAACCTGTATATCACAAGGGCGGATTGGACAGGTGGGGGGATGGACGAGTTATATGTTGTTGCCCCCGATGGGACACTGCTTAATACCTATGGCGTTGGGCCCGGAGCGGATCTCGTCGCCGTTGCACAGCTCCAAGCGATAGGAGTTATGGCTGCTAATGTAAACCACGATGGAGTAATCAATATCCTTGATCTGGTTATCGTTTCAAGCAACTTTGGACAAACAGGTAGAAACCTCCAAGGCGATGTCAATCGGGATGGAATTATCGATGTATTCGATCTCGTCCGTGTTGCGAACTATTTCGGACAAAATGTCGAATAATCAAAAAGTTGACTCCTATAAAGAAAGTGTAAAATGCGAAGAGAAACCGAGTTTTTTAGAAAAACTCGGTTTCTGTTGTACACTTCCTTAATACGAACCCAAAAGTTTACTTCCCCAATCACTTAACCCTTAAGCTAACTCGTTTAGTCTTCAAGCCATTATTCCAAAATCCTTGAATCCTCAGATCTATTACGTTTCACGCCTTCTATCCCTGTCCTTTTATCTTTGTTATCTCGCTTGTGCACCGAAAAGTGGTGAACAAGCCCCGATTCCATGGACCGCCACCTTTTTTCCGCTTGGTGCAAAAATTGAATTTGACCCTGCGATTCGAGGGAATGTCCAAAAAGTCACCGCACTTGATTCGGAGGGCAGGCTAGTGGCCCAACTTGACCTCGGCAGATATTCGCGTGGCAGCGAGTCGCTGTACTTTCGGTGGGAAAAGGGGAAAACGTATCAGTTTGAAATGATGTACCAGAACGGTGAATCCACCACTCAAACGGTGCAGGCACCTCAGACCGATCCGCGAGGGACGATTGAGATTGCCATCCCTTACGGCACAATAGAAGGGGATAGTGCTGCTAATGCGGGTATTGGTACAGGCTTAAACATTCAGCCGGCAGCATCTGCCCAGAAGGCATCACTGGTCTTACAAGGTATCGAAATGACTGCAACTGTGCTGATCCGAAATGGTTTGGAGGCGCCTGTCACCTTTCACGTCGTACTTCAGGTTCCGGCATCATTTCAAATATTACCGCACAATCCAATATGGAACAGCGCGGTGAGGGAAGTTGCTTTGAGTTCCAGTGCAGTTGAAGCGGATAGCTTATCCTACAGTTCATCAGGGAAATTCACAGTTGAATCAGAGGTCTGGTACAGCCAATTGACCTTAAAAATTCCAGATGAGCTTCTCTCCAAGGACACACAGATTCGTGGGCACGTTTTCTTTGAAAACGCGTCGGGAGATCGGTGGAGGCGGAGCACGATGACCCCATTGCGTTCCGCATCTATTGACGAGATTGCAGGGCAACTTCGGATTGAGGGGATTACGATGCCAACAGACCCAAGCGGCATGTCCGACTCTCGTCAACGACCGGACGCGATTTCCCACCCGCGCCCGCTCTTGGGAGGCCTTGGTAGATGGTTCGGCGCAAAGGCGGGGCCGATGAACGAGTACCAGCCTATCGCATATCAAACAGTGCACATCCACAATCGAGGGCAGGAAACGGTTCATGCAATTGTGGCATCAATGAATCGCGATACAAAGGATGGGGCACCGGTTCCTTTCCTATCTCCACCAGACGCGGTCAACGCCGGCACGAATCGTAGTCTTGCGTTTGTCAGTTTGATGGGAGAGAGTACCACTTCCGTCCCTCTGCCAATCTATTTCAATCCATTGTCCCAATTGTATCGAGATTTTACTGGGGCGGGGCAATATGAGCGTGCAATTGAAGTGAAAATTTGGGGAAGTGACGCCACAGTCTTACGCACCACACGACCATTGATGATCGTGACACCCAATACCCATGCGCTGCTTGTTACCGGTCTTGTAATCGTTGTGACAGGTTTAGGAGTTGGATTGCTACTCTGTTTTCACCCCCAATTGTTCAACCGCTTTTCCACCAAGCAGCTAATCCTCATTTCCCTGTTTGGCACAACGATATTCATTGCTATCAATGTTCCATCAACCCTGCTAACTAACCTGATTTCTGCCTTACTCGGTCCCATTTCATCTCTGGTCACGGGGCTCATCAACGAAATGCTATACTATGCCTTGCTGACATCGCTGCTGATGCTCATCCCCAAATTTGGGGTGATTACCCTTGTTTCGGCAGTTCGACTCCTGTTGGGAGGCGTCACGCTGGGGCTACTCACGCCCACTATACTGCTTCATGCTGTTACCGCTGTACTGCTGCTCGAAACCGGTTTTCAAATAGCACGGAAAATTACTTTGGATTTCGGGGCAATTGGAGGCGCGAACCTGCTGACCTTAGCATTGATCTTCGGCTTATGCGATGCACTCATTGTATACGTTGAGTTCCAACTGAGCATGACGCTCTACCGCCTCTTTTACGCGGATTGGTATATCCTAACACGAATCTTGGTCGATGGTTTTACTTATACATTTATCGGTGTCCTTTTGGGGAAACGATTGGGTTCGGGGTTATGGCGAGTCGCGGAATGATATCAAAATCTCCCGGATCTACTCAATCCTATTTAGGATCTAACAGTTCAAATGAATGTTGATAAACGCAGATTGCTTTGAACCTTGAAGATACCAACAACGCTGCGCCATAGTTATCAGCTCAATTTGTCAAACATGGTCAATACAGATCTCTTTAGTCTTTCTATCTTTATTTGCGAAACCTGTGTCCCTATTTACTTTTAAAATTGAAGTACCTAAGTTCTAGCACCTTTATGGAGGTATTTTATGAAAATCCGAAATCTACGATTGAGTATATTTCTTAGTCTACTGATTTACGTTTTCGTTCTATCCCATGTTGCTCTGAATCCCGATGCGATCGGGGCTGTGGCAAAGACCCTCAAGGGGGATGTTATCTTTACACGGGGCGGTATTGTCATTGAACTAGAAGAACGTCTCAAGAGGACCAATCAACCCGATCCACTACACCCCTTATCTAGTTTAGTTATACATGAGACATCCGAACCTCCGGAAGAAATCTTCCCCTCTTGGATTGACGATCAACGCGCTCTTGCAACGTATGATTGGAGGCCTCAAACGAGCTATCACATCGCACTCCGATGGACTGATGGCAGTCTATTTGAGATAAATACCACTGCGCCGCTTAAGCCTCTTCCTTATCGTATCCGTACCGTCGAACTAGAGGAACCGTTGTCGCTACTGGCGAACCTGCAACGTCCGGCGACACCGACGACGATTGCCTTTTCCTCCGATGGCGAACAACTCGCGATTGGAACAGATGCCGGACATCTGGCAATCATCAACCCGCTCACAGGGGATCGAATCTGGAAGACACGCATCTCGGAAGGTTACGCCAAACACGCGGCCTTCAGTCCGGATGGGAAGCGTTTCTACACCGGTGAACAATCAGCTGATGGCTTCATCTATGCTTACGATCTTTCAACGACAAAGCCGACACTGTTGTGGAAATACCGCATGGCGGATGATATCGACACCTCAACTCCACGGAATCCAGACGATGTGTACGCATGGGTGCAGTATCCGGGGCCTTATCGAATCTCGACAACGGATGGGGGGGACCTGCTTGTGGTGGGAAATCACTCGTGGACCAAGGATAGCATAGGCTTAAAAAAAGCACAACTCTACCGTTTCGATGGAGAAACGGGAACTGTCAAATGGAAATGGCCCCCCGATCAACCCCTTCCGATGACCATCAGTTGGTTTGATTATAGCCGTGATGCCAAAATAGTGGCACTGCTCACTTATAAAGGGAGTGGCGAGGAGGCCGGAAAATTCAAATCCGGCACTTTGTACGCCCTTAATGGCGAGACGGGTGAAACAACGTGGGGATATACCTTCGATCCACTCAAGCCATATTTCGAGGAGGTGACGTTCTGGCGTGGGGTCGGCACCTCGCCCGAGGGAAGGTTCATCAATGTCACAACGGAGGACGGACGAGCATTCATGTTCAATACGGCACCGGATATAGAAGGAATCAAACCGCTGTGGAAAGCGAATCTCACGACACCGCTCGAAGACAGCGGTATCCCGATCATCGCTACCAATGGAACAATCGGTGCCACCAACGACTTCGCGCTCTTTGTTACGGGCGACACTTTTATCCCATATCATTTGCAGCAAGGCGCGCAACAACCAACCTCAGTCCACCCAAATGGGATGACCCTATTCGCTTACACATGGTCAGGAGAGAAGAAGTGGCAGTGGACGTTGGAAAATATGCCGCAGGGACTGCAGATTGATGGGACAGGGCAGTATGCCATTATCAGTGTATCCAAGCGGGGAGGAAACGTTGAGGAGCAGCTTCACGGCGTTTCTGTCTTTGATCTCACCGCAGAGGGGGGGGCTCTCTCTAAGTATCTCTATACCTATCGTACGGAGGGGCAACTTCCCTACGATACCATCGGCATCAGTCGGAACGGACGGTTCATTGCCCTCATCGAAACACCGATCACAATGTCCGATGAAACAGTTCGAGGTAGGAATCGGGTGCATATTATTCAATAGGTTACCAACCTTCTCGCATCATTCTTGATTTATCGATTGATGCGCTCAATTGTTTGTCACATTATGCTTTCAAGATAATTGTGAATCCTGGCTCTGCTGGCATGGTAAAGTAGGGACCAACAATCGTTGTTTCCCTACAGCCTCCACTCACCCCAAAGCGTCAGAAACCGAATGAGGGAATACGTGAAGCAACAGCCACAAGATCTGAAACAATCTCCATAAAGTTTACCCCCATGGGAGAATGCTTTAACAAACACAAATCAAAAGGACTGAGAAGTAAAAATTTAGGGTTTACCGATCCTTCAACGATAACCTCACCAGCCTCTTTGATTTGCTTCAAAATATGAACCAAGTTATCGTTGAACGCCATCAGTCTGGTTAGCAACCTCACTCCAAAGCGATGGCAGCCCATGAACGAATGTACTCATTCTCAGCTCGTAACGCTTCTTTTAGTACAGGGATAGTGGTCTGAGGGAGTTGGTCCATCTTTGCTAATGCAATCATAGCATTTTCCCGCAATGGCGAATCCGAGAGAGACCAGCGCGATACCGGTCTGTTATCCCTCAATGCCTCAACCAGTGCCGGCACAGCTGATCGAGCCGACGGACCAATATTCCCAAGCGTATCCGCTGCATTTCGACGAACCCACTCAGAATTATCCTTCAAAGCCTCGATTAATGCGGGCACGGCACCGTGTGCAGGCTCACCCATACATCCCAACGCAGCACCAGCCGCTGCACGCGTCCACCAATCTGTATCGCTCAACACTTCAGTCAGTGCTGGCACAGCAGGTTCACCGATGGCAGCCAGTCCATAGATGGTATCAAGTTGGCTCGGGTTGGTGAAGTCTCCGCGGTCCAGATTTTGATTCCAAGCAACTTTCGACTCTTGTCGTAGTGTTTTTATCAATGTCGGTATCGCGGGTTCTCCAATGGCCCCCAGCGCATACGCCGCATTGAGACGGGTCGCCTCATCTTCATCATTTAGTCCGTCCTGCAACGCCCAGATTAATTTTGAAAGGCCATTAGGAGGCGATACTGCTGTCGAATCCATCTCCCCATTTTGCTCCCCATGATACCATTTCCAAAGGTGCTCCCATATCACTTGATGTTCAACGGAAGAGGTCTGATTAGACTCCCAGCTTGGATTTTCCGCATTCCATGAGGGCTGTTGCGGTTCCTCTGTACGACAAAAGAGAAACTTCAGCATGAACCGGATTTTGTCGCTTTGGTTCTCCGTCGCTCGATGCCAAAGTTCATAATGCACGATTGTCACCGTGCCCGCCTCGCCGCAAAGAGATAATCCGGGGGCATCCTCCGATGGTGTCATATAGTATTGAGTGGCAGGCTGAATCGCAGTGGGTCCCATATCCTCGGTGACATCCTGTGGATAATAAAAAGCCATCGCCAAACGTGTACGGTGGTATCGCACGTTCCCACCTAGCGGATAGTCCTTATGCCAATCTTGCGCCTTACTTCCCGGTGGATGGTAATGGCACGCCCGGTGCTGGTTCATGACGTAGTTTTCGCCCAGAACACTGATGAGGGTGCCATGGACTGTCGGATCGTCAAACACCTGCTGGAGCATAGGAACTTTGGGAAGCAGACTATTCCCCGGATTCCCCTCCTTTTCAACCACCGCTAACGTTTGCTGGACAACAGATTTGTGGAAGCTGGGGGGGAGTGCTGGTCTCACCACCACATATCCGTTGATGATGAAGTCCCGCATTGCATCATCATTCAGGAGATACTGCTTATCAACCATTTTTTCTTCCTTTCTGTCAAGCCCGGTTGCTGATCCCTATCATACTTCTACCTTGTTCGCGGCCTTTTTATCTCCTGCGAAATTGAAAAGGGGCGGCGGTGCCCAATTGATTTCCGCGTTGAGGAGATCTTGTAAGTCAGTGATTACCTCCGCGGATGGACGGTTCATCGCCTTCATCGAAACGCCGATTACGATGCCCGATGAAACATTGCTAGGAGAGAGCCGGGGGCATATCATTCGATAGGGCGAGGGACAGTAGTAGACCACCTGCATATTAATGTTTACCGAATCTCAAATGACAGGTCGTTTTTGTTATATCCAAAGTGGACGATAAGGTCCTCTGCGGTTCTTCTCATCTGATCTGCACTCTTGCAGGTATTAACAAAGATACCTGTTTCGTTTATCATTGTATACCGTCCAGAAGCGTCAGGATCAGGATTTCTCAAAAAGTAAGGGCGGCCTCTTTTTCCTTTCATCTCTAATACTTGTTGCTCAAATCGATCACTGTGAGTGGTGTGCAGTATCTCACATAATTTGACTAACATGCGGCTCCACGCATTAACCTGATATCTTCTTCCGTTAAATGTAAATGCCATGGGTTTCATGCCTTTCATACGACCTGAAGGTTTTGGTTTAGGAGCTGCTGGAGGCATTATCTTTATATCTTGGAAACGCGCTGACAGAAATTGCTCGACTTCGTTCTTATCTGGTTTATGTCCGCATAATTCCTTTGTCTTTTCTGCAAGGAGCTCTACGAGCAAATCGTCTGGCTCATTCCCTAGTTGATTCCACGCCTCCGGCAAGGTTGCCGGAATTAGATGTTTCTTGTACAGAACTTCTGCGTTCTGGACAGCTTGCCCAGACGTGACATTTCCTTTGCTAAGAAAATCTACCAATTTTTGGGCAATCTCCCCTTTGTCCTGTTTATTAAGTTGCACGGTGGCGAATTTTCTCTCCTCCCAACTTGTCTCGTAAAGAGGCAGGTAAAACCACCATGCAATTCCATTGGTGAGTATTGCGATTTTAAAACCCTGTCTAAGGGCGTAATCCAGAAGTTCCTCTTGGTAGCTTTCCGTCCGTGCATCAGCTCTTTTCACTTCAATGAATATCTTCGGTGTGTTGCCGGCTAATAAAGTAAGTTCTATTGACCTCTTTTCTATAGAATAGCGAGAACTCACTTCACGACGATCAAACGTGTTCCAATTTAATGCGTCTAATATTCTTAGAACAACACTTTGGTTTACATCAGTTTCAAGGAGCGAGTTTAAGCTCTCATCTGACTGCAAGTCTTCTATAATTTTCAGCACTTCATCAAACATTTTTTACCTCCATTATGTAAGTTCAACCCTTCGCAATCGGTCTCAGCCACAGAGTGAAAGTTGCGCCAATCTGGTCGGATTGAGTGTCTTCAAGGTGGATATCTCCACCGAGATCGGTCATTACTTTCTTAACGATTGCCAACCCGAGTCCCATGCCGTTCCTCTTGGTGGAAACATGCGGAGTGAACAGCTTTGGTCGGACATCGGGAGGGACGCCCGGTCCAGTATCGGTGAATTGCACGAAGACTTTGGATCGGTCCGGAGCCTCATAAGCGCGAATTGTCAAACACCTTTCTCTTTTCACTGCCTCGATGGGAGAAGGGGAATCGGATTCCTCCAACATTGCTTCAAGGGCATTATTGATAAGGTTGAGGAATGCGCGCTTGAGATGGGCTGCATCCGCGCTGACAGCAGGGAGATTGGCGGGAAAGTCAATTTGACAATCAATATGGTTAGGAAATTCATCGAAGAGGGCTAACATTTCATCAAGCGTCTGACGCAGGTTGACGGGGGAGAGCTCCGGGGCGGGCATCTGGGCGAGCACAGAAAACTCATCGAGTAAGCGTCGCAACCCCTCAACTTCGGTGATGATGGTTTGGGTGCAGCGTTCCAAAACTTCGGAGAGATCGTCAGGGTTATTGCGGTAACGACGTTGCAGGCGCTGCGCCGACAATTGAATCGGGGTCAACGGATTCTTAATCTCATGCGCCAATTTCTGTGCAATATCCTGCCACGCCGCAATTTTTTCAGCACGTCTTAATTCCTCAGTACGTGCTTTCAGGTCAGAGACCATCCGGTTGAAGGCACCGGCTAAGAGGGCGAACTCATCATCAGTCTGCACCGCCACCTGATGGCCAAGGTTCCCATTGGCAATTTGCTCTGTGCCGGCGACAAGTGACCGAATCGGCGTGTTAATTCCTTTTGCGAGAATCCTGCTGACAAAAAAGGCAACGACGACAATCAGTGCCGCCGTGATCAGCAGGGCAATAACAGTTACACGTCTTTCTGTTCGGCGATATGCGGTTCCTTCCGCATTAATATCTGTTTCTAGATGGCTGAGTTTGTTCTGGATGGCGGACATCTGAGCTCGCATCTGGACGGGTGTCAACGGCATGGATTTTCCAACCACTATTGCTCCCAAACGTTTCCTCCCATCCTCTGAAAAGATTGGCACCCCACATATCAAGAAACCCTGGTCTGCCAATTTGTGTGAGATGGTTGGACCATCGGGTAACTCATCCAACCGCCCTAAAAAGGTGGTAAGCGTTTCGGGGGGATGATTCGGGTTGGTGCTAAAGACGAGATGCCCGTCCCAGTCGTAAACAGCCATGAGGTAACCGCCGTAGGCGTCCGCGAGTTCAGTTGCTCGTATCTCGACAGCTTTCGAGTCAAAATCCTCCAATACAGCTACCAAGTCCTCATCAACCGCCAGAAGTTCAGCAGTATCTGTCAAGGGTAGGTTTTCATGAAGTTCAAGCGTATGCGCGATTTTACTGGCACCTTCAATAATTACCGCGGAATTCGCAAGTATCAACGCAATCTGGTGGTTTGCCCAACGTTCCACGCTTTGACTAATGAGGTGGTAGGAGACGAGGACGAGGACAACAGTGGGTAACAGTGCCATTCCCACGAAAAAAATCATCAGCTTGCGTTGAAACTTCAGGCGATTCATGATCATAAGGCGTGAAGCATAAAACGCGAAACGTAAAAGGGATGAGAATTAATCTTCTCTTGGGCAATAAATCCAATCCATGCGATCGAAGGCTCTTCCAGAGTGAAAAGTTCAAAGATATAGCCGCCGGGGGATCGAAAGAGCATCGCAAACGTCTCCGGGTTCTTCTTGTCCGGTGCCAAGCGGAAGGGGCCCCTGAGGAGCGTTCCGCCCGCAGCCACAATTTCGGCGGCTTGTTGCTTCATATCGTCAATTCCCCATGCCCACTGTAGTAGAGAGCGTGCGTTATTCCGTATGGGAGGGACTCGCCAAGTTGATGTTCAATGAGGTGCCTCTCCGCGAGAAAGAGGTATTGGTGTGCTCTCCTATCGTCTGTGACAACGTATACAACGCGAAAAAATTCGCTTTCCAACTTAAAGGTAAAACTGTCGCCAATCCGGTTTCCGACCTGTCTGTGAAAGTCCAGTTCTCGTTCTAAGTTGGAACTTTAACGCTCACTCCCCATAAATTTCTTAACATTGGCAGGTTCCCTTTTGCTGTCAGAATTCGTTTTGTAATCGCTGCAAAATATGCGGCGGTAGCGCAGGGAGATTCGCCGTAGCAACGCCATCGTCCACCTGTGCAGTCGTCATCATGCCGGGGACAACCGCGCTGACAGCTGGATGGGCAAGGATAAATTTAAGGGCAGCTTGCGGCAGGGTTTCGGTTGCGTCGCCGACAATTTTTTTGACAGTCTCCACTTTTTGCAAATCGTTGTGAAGTTGTTCACGAGACCAGGTCCTGCGATAGTCATTGTCGTTAAACTTTGTGTCCAGCGTCAGTTGTCCAGACAGCAGCCCCGATGCGAGGGGTTGCCGGACGATGATGCCTACACCTTTGGATTGTGCTGCTGGCATAACCGTTTCAGCCATCGATTGATTTAGGATGTTGTAGGTTAGCATCATTGTGGAGATACCGGTCTCCTCAATTGCTTTCAACGCTTGCGCTTCACTGCCGAGGCACACGCCATAAAAACGTACTTTTCCCTCGGTTTTGAGCTGTTCCATTGTCTCGAAGGCTTGGTCCCACTGTTCAGGAGCCGGCGGCGCGTGGAATTGGTAGGTGTCTATCGTTTCGCGTCCCAATCGCTGCAAACTGCCCTCCACAGCGGTGCGAATATAGTCACGGGAAGCGTTATACGACGGTCGTCGTTCCCACCCTTGACTCACCCAGCCATCGGAGTCTATTTCATAGCCAACCTTTGTGGCGATAACCACTGTGTCTTGCATGTTAGCGAAAGCCTGTCCGAGCAGCCGTTCGGAGCGACCGCCGCCGTACTGATCAGCGGTATCGTACAGAGTGACCCCCTGTTCATACGCATACTGAAGCAAACGGATTGCCACTGCTTTGTCTATATCGCCCCATTCTCGTCCGCCGAGCTCCCACGTTCCCATGCCGATTTCGGAAACGGTCAAGCCTGTCATTCCCAAACCACGATATTGCATTGCTGCTCCTCCGATTGACAAGTCGTTAGATAGCCAGTCGATTGACTTCCCCAAAGTCGACCAACTGGCTATCCATCAAACCAAAGTTGCCCCATTACTAGCCAATCAACCCTACGCCTTTCAATGTTTGACGCAGCGTCTCTTGATTGGCGGGTGTGAGTGGTGCAAGTGGCAACCGCAGCCTGCCATTGAGTTTCCCCATCAGCATGAGGGCTGCCTTCGCAGGGATGGGGTTGGTCTCTATAAAGAGGTCCACCGCTAACTGCATGGTTTTGTAGTGGAGTTTTCGAGCGAGCTCAATATCACCCGCTTTGAAGGCATTGCACGTCGCAGCAATATCAGCGGGAGCCACATTCGCAACGACCGAGATCACACCCTTTCCACCGACGGAGAGGATAGGCAGGGTATTGATGTCATCGCCCGAAAGCACAACAAAATCGTCGGGACACATCGATACCAATTCGCTGGAACGTTTAAGCTCACCGGTTGCCTCTTTGAGTCCCACGATATTCGGGTGTTCAGCAAGTTGAGCGACGGTTTCCGAAAGAATGTCCGTCCCACAACGGCCGGGAACGTTGTAGATGACAATCGGGATGTCAACGCTGTCGGCGATTTTCATGTAATGCGCGTACAATCCCTGTTGATTCGGCTTGTTATAGTACGGTGTCACAATGAGCGCAGCATCGGCACCGGCGGCTTTGGCGTGCTCCGTTGCTCGCAACGTTCGCGTCGTCGAATTGGAGCCAGTCCCTGCGATGATTGGCACGCGCCCGTTGACCGTCTCAACGGTGAGTTCTATCACACGGTCATGTTCCTCCTCTGAAAGGGAGGGAGATTCACCGGTAGTGCCACAGGGAACGATGCCGTGTGTGCCCCCATCGATCTGAAATTCGATCAGCTCCTTGAGTTTAACTTCATCAAGAGATTCGTCATCTTTGAATGGTGTCACAAGTGCGACAAAGGATCCTTCAAACATTTTTTGCCTCCTTACCGAAATTTTCCAATCTAAAGCCCCGTCTTTTAAGGCGAGGATATAGATTGGCAAAGCGTGTTGATAGCGGCTCTGGTTAGATGATACCTAAACCTTCGTGATAGAATGTGGCAATGTCCAAGTTGCGATACACATTTGGATAGAGACCGCAATGCCGCGGTTAATATCTATAGGGGGGCATCCACCCTCTCAGAAGAAGTCGTAAGTCTCCGATAGAATCGGAGCTCACTTCGTTAATAGAGCAATGCAACACCTTAAAGGACGGATAAGAATCCCCACCCTTTAAGGTGGGGGAGTATGTCACTAACCTCTCAGGTTTTTCAGGGTTGATCCTCAGACAACTCAGCGTTTAGATGGGGCTTATTTTAACCCATCTTAGTCTGCGTGTCAATCCCAATGTTGAGTTGAGTCCTAACCTTCTCAATGACCACAACTCAATTTCTGCGTATGTTTCGTATTTTCTTACGACTTACGCACTTCAGTTTGTAGTAGCGCGTTCAGACGGGCGATAAATCGCCCAACTGCAAACCAATGGATTGACTGTCGTTGCCCGATTCATCGAGCGTCGGCAGTTGTGTTGTTTGATGCTGAATCGCCGAATTACCTCCCTGATAAGGGGGCAGGGGGATTGGCTTTGTGTGTAAGTCCTATTCCTTTTTTGTATATTGTCTATCCAGATACCCAATCCCCCCAAGCTCCGTCGGGACATGAATAAAAGTAACCGTATCCGCGGCGAGTCCACGTTCAATCGCCGGTGCAAGCTGACCGGGATGCTCAATATATACCCCTTGCCCGCCAAGTGCCTCGGCGACGCGATCAAAGCGGATTTCGCCGAACACCGTCCCCATGCGACGCTCGGGCGAACGAGAGTCCGCTTCTATGCCCCACGCGCTGTCGTGCGCGACAACGGCGACGTAAGGTGTATTGAAACGCAACGCTGTTTCGATCTCCGTAATCGTAAAGCCAGCTGAACCATCCCCACTCAAAAGCAGCACCGGTTTATCCGGTCGCGCTAACTTCGCGGCGACTGCACCCGGCACTCCCCAACCGACAATACCGCTTGCACCACAAGTGAACCAGTGCGCTGGGTGACGATTCCAGAGGCTCAGGTGTGCCCAGCGTCCGATGTTTCCACCATCGAGCAGAAAGGTTACATCCTGGTCCAGAAACGGTTGAATCTCCCGGCAGATTCGTATGGAGGCAAGTGGAGTTACGTCCTCATGCCCTCGTGTCGCCCACTTCGCTAGCAATGCTTCGCGGCTGTGACGTACTTTTGCCAGCCACGCCTGATGGTTCCACTGACAGCTTTTTCCTGCATCATTCAGTCCCTCAAGGACAGATCGTGGATCGCCGACAATTCCAATCTCTGGTTCAATTGTTTTTGATAATTCATTCGGATCAACATCAACACGGATAAAACGGGCGGATTCGGAGAAGACAGGAGGACGACCGTATCCTAATCGATAATCAATGCCCGCACCCAACACTAGTGCAAGGTCAACCTCCGCGAGATTGGCAAATGCGCCGTTGGTCTCGCCGCCGAAGGTTGTACCGACATACGCCTCCAACGGCGTCTCGATACACCCTCGCGACCACATATTTGAGAAAATAGGTATACGCGTTAAACTAGCAAATTGGGCAAGAACATCACCAGCGTCAGCGTAGAATGCACCGTTGCCGACAATAATGACAGGGCGTTCGGCATCACACAGCTGTTCAACAACATCACAAATCAGATTCCAATCACCGGGGGCTTGCGGGTTGACATGGGGGACACTGGGCAAAGACCCCTTCAAACGAGCAATGGCTGAATCTGGCATCTGTGCACCAAAGACATCAGCCGGTATAGTCAGATGCACCGGTCCCGGACGCCCAGCGAATGATGCCCCCAGTGCATTGGTAAATTCATGTTCCAAAACATCAACACGATCGACAAACCGGGCATATTTACAAACTGGTGCCGCCATACCCACCTGATCTAACTCTTGGAAATGCCCCATACCGCGTGTATCCGTGGTGGCACATCCACTAATCAGGAGCATTGGACCGCCATCCCAGGAGGCGTTGGCGAGTCCGGTGAGGGTGTTCGTGTGTCCCGGTCCCGCGCTCACAGCAACCACCCCAATCCGCTTGGTCATCCGTCCCCATGTATCTGCCATATATGCGGCGGATTGCTCGTTCCTCACGTCAATCACCGGCATCCGTAAATCCATACATGCGTCGAGAAACGGTTTGAGCCCGTTACCGCAGAGTGCGAAGACGTATTCCACGCCGCGCCGTTGAAGCGTCTCAACCAGCCAGTGTGCGCCGTTCATATAATGCCTCCTAATGATTATTCAGAAAAGTTAGAGTTCGAGAGTTTCAACACTGTGCATCATTGTGCCTCTCACAAAACGCTTCAACCTGCGCCGCAGTTGGCATAGATGGGGCTGCACCGAGCACAGTAACAGCTAAGGCACCCGCGGCATTAGCGAAAGCAACTGCATCAACAAGGTTTTCACCCCGTGCGAGCCCTGTCGCGAGTGCACCACAGAAGGCATCCCCTGCCGCGGTTGTATCCACTACCTCGACTGAGTACGCTGGAACCTGTTGCATCAGATTCGGTGTCAGTAATAGCGCGCCTCGCTCGCCGAGCGTCAAAATCACAGCAGAAAGCCCTTTGTCCAACAGCACTTTGGCGGCACGTTCTGCATCCATCGCCGTGGAAACTCTGACACCTGACAGCGATTCGGTCTCGACTTCGTTGGGGGTGAGAATATCTACTTGCGCCAAAAAGTCATCCGGCAATTCTTGTGCTGGAGCGGGATTAAGCACCACCGTTGCATCGTTGGATTTCGCGATTTCTGCAGCACGTTGGGAAGCAGCAATCGGTACTTCCAATTGTAGGAGGAGTACATCCGCAGCAGCGATAGACTCTGAAGCCCGTTCTATATCTGCAACGCTCAGACGCATATTCGCCTGCGGGACAAGCACGATGCTGTTATCGCCATCGGCGTCAATCAATATCGACGCAACGCCTGTCCCGACCGCCGTATCTTGGATGACATAATCCGTGTGGATACCTGCCTTGGCATGGGCAGCCATTAACGTGTCTCCAAAGAGATCCGTTCCTAGCCTGCCAATCATCGTTACGTCTGCCCCCAAGCGTGCGGCAGCGACTGCCTGATTGCTCCCTTTCCCTCCAATAAACATGCCGAATGTTTCTCCCCTGAGCGTCTCACCTTTTTGTGGACGGCGTCCTGCTTTAGCCACAAGGTCCATATTAAAACTTCCCACAACTACAACTTTCGGGTTCTGTCCGTTCATTCCTACCTCTCCCACCGACGACGTACTTATATCTGCACAATGATGAAACTGAGTAGATTATAGTCGGACGGATTGGGTTTGTCAATAGCGTTAGGCGGTTTCTGCAGAGCAATCGCATGTCCAGAGTGTATATGACTTTGGCATACGATAATAGAAATATATTCGTAGCCACAGAGCGTGCCTCGATGAAATCGGTGCTTCCTAACCTGTGATCGCCGTGGTTTAGGAAACCGTGAAGGCATCGAGGTTACTCTCTGTGCCACGACGGGGGTAACCCCAATTTCTGATTAGTCACTTGCCGAATTTCTATAACAGATGCAATTCCCCTACGGTTTCTGCTAAAACCTGCGACCCTAATCCGTTACGTTCCTGCGATGCACATCGCGAAAAAACGCTTGTCGCTCCCACCTGATTGTGATAGAATGAAATCATAATGATCTAGGGCGTGTTGACATTTGACAGTACATAGGTCGAAGCCGCTCGGGACGGAGTTGAGTTGAACGGTATAGGAGTTACGCACTTGAGTTTGTTGTAACGCGTTCGTCGCGCGTCTTTAAGGTAGTAGGCATAAGGCGTATGCCATCCCCGTTGTACCAACGACGGCACGGCGGAGTGTGCCTGCTACTATGGATGAACTGTAGCCCCCCGATTCATCAGGCGTTAAGAGGCATGTTTACCGGCGATGAATCGCCGAGGATACCATGACTACAGCGCAAGAGAATACTAGATACTATGGGGCGATAATCCTGGCTCAATCTGCCGGAACATTGCGCGACAGTAAAAGGAAGTTCTATCAACGACAATAGAAACTACATTTTGCAACAACATCTGCTTATAGATGAATATAGTGGAACCCAACACTACACCCGTAGGTTGGGCATCTTGCCCGACCCTTCTGCTCGGTTCAATACCGGCAGATGGCCTGTAGATCTATAATTCATATCTTGACACTCAAATGTCAACAGAACCTAGCGAGAAAAAGCAGTACAGATCTGGACCTTGGAGGTCATCATAGTGAATCTTATTGTTATTGTATTGGATAGTTTCCGTCAAGATCACGTCAGCATTTATCACAAAGGCACCCCCGCGTTTGAAGGCATCGCGCCGTGTCAAACCCCCAATATCGATCGGTTCGCGGAAGAGTGCATTGTTTTCGAGAATGCCTACCCGGAAGCCTTACCCACAATCCCAATTCGCACCCAATTGATGACGGGACAGCGGACACTTCCGTATCGTCCTTGGCAGCCGTTGACCCCGGAAGATGTGGCAATCGCACAGATCTTGAGCCAAGAGGGATATGTTTCTGGGCTCATTTCAGATACCTATCACTACCGTGCACCGAGAATGAACTTCCACCGCGACTTCCATTCCTACCGCTGGATTCGTGGGCAGGAGTACGACCCGTATGTGTCTGCCCCTCTGAAACGGAACCTCAACGACTATCTCAACGAGAATTTCCCCGAACAGTGGCGCAATCGAATCAGTCAATTTCTGGCAAACACCGACCAATTCGCAGGTGCCGAAGATTGGTTCGCCCATCAGGTAGTGGATGAAGCGGTTGAATGGCTTGAGGGGAACCGTCCACATGAGGCAATCTTCCTCTGGATCGATTCCTTCGACCCCCACGAACCGTGGGATCCGCCGGATCCGTGGGACACCTATACTGATTCGGATTATAGTGGACCCCGTATTGTTATGCCGATGGGCGGCATGGCAAGTGATTGGGCGAACGATGCTGAGATTAAGCACATCCAGGGGCTTTACGCTGGCGAGGCGGCTTTTGTGGATAGTTGTCTTGGCAGACTCTTTGACCGGCTGAAACAGCTTGGATATTATGACGATTCGTTAATCTTCCTGCTTGCAGACCACGGACATCCCCTCGGTGATCACGGGAAGTTTCTCAAGGGCGCAGACCGGATGTACAATGAACTTCTCAAGATTCCCTTTATGGTACGTTTGCCGAAGGGCGAAGGTGCACGCCGAACCGGTGCGATTATACAATTTCAAGATTTCCTTCCGACAGTGCTTGAGACACTCGGATTTGGGAATAACATATCGTCGATGCATGGGGACAGTTTCCTCAGTGTCCTCAAAGGGAACAGCGATTCGCATCGTGATACTGTTATTACGGGATACCATGAAGGGGCAGATCGGTGCATTCGGGATGCGACATGGAGCTATATCCAGCGTCCTGAAGGTGAGCCCGATGAGCTCTACAACCTGCTTGAAGACCCGCGCGAGCGGAACAATCTCATTGATCAGCATCCGAATGAGGCTCTCCGTTTGGCATCACAGTTCGGGAATTACTTCTGGCGGCACGGGAGTGCAGCAGCTGTCAAGGGGATTCAGGGAAAGTATGAATTGGCTTCCGGGCGAGTGGAATAGAAAACGGGTCTCAATCCCTACAAGATAAGGAAGGGTTCATACCTTGCAGTTTGCGTCTCACTCCCACATTCCGACGCCGCCATTCTACGGCGCAAAGGTCGTCACGGACATCTCGTTGGAACAAGTCTACAACTATATCAACCCTGTGGTACTGTTCCGCGTTCAGTGGGGGTATCGCCGTCAGCAAGGTATGTCGCAGCACGAATATGACCGCTTTATCGAGCGGGAAATTGTGCCAATATATCAACATTATAAGCAGCTCTGCATGGATAACGGCTGGTTACGTCCATTGGTAGTGTATGGTTATTTTTATGCTCAGTCAGATGGCGACGAACTCATCATCTACCACGCCGATGCCCAAACCGAATGGGTCCGTTTCACCTTCCCCCGTCAGACGCACACTGAAGAGCGACGCTGCATCACCGATTACTTTGCCGGCGTTGATTCTATTCAGATGGATGTCGTGGGGTTTCAGCTTGTCACCGTTGGTCCCACCATTACGGAGGTTATGCAACAGGCGATGGCGGAAGGCAATGAAGGGAGATTCCTGCATCTACGCGGGATGGCTATCGAAACGACTGAAGCGTTAGAAGAGTATGCCCACAGACAGATCCGCCTCGAACTTGACATCGCTGCGGAAGATAGTCCGTACGTCCTCGATCTGTTTCACGGGAGCTATCAGGGTGCACGTTTTCGGTTCGGGGATGCTGCTTGTCCAGACTTAGCAGCACTCGCCAAGCTATGGCAACTGCTTGAGCCGTGGCGGATTGGTGTTGAGCTATCAGAGGAATTTCAACTGACGCCGGAGGGCTCAGTCGCTGCGATTATTGTACCTCACCCGGAGGCAAGAGTGTTCAATGTAAAATCATCTTGACCTCAAAGCTTGTCCTCAAAAGAACGGAGAAACCATGAGAACATCTCACAGATACTTAGATCCCACAGCCCTTTCCCGGCTCGGCGGCATGGAACTGGTCGCTCGTCTGGTTGTGGAAGGTTTTATCACGGGACGGCACAAGAGCCCGTATCAGGGGTTCAGCGTGGAATTCGCGGAGCACCGGCAATACATGCCCGGCGACGCCATCCGTTATATTGATTGGAAGGTTTACGGTAAATCCGATCGTTACTACATCAAAAAGTTCGAGGAGGAGACCAACCTCCGCGCCTATATTCTGCTCGATGCCAGCGGATCGATGAGCTATAAATATAATGACAATGGCATCACCAAGTTTGAATACGCTTGTTATCTTGCTGCATCGCTGACGTATCTGATGCTCAAGCAGCGGGACTCCGCAGGTTTGGCGGTCTTTGACACGCATATCAGGCAATACATCCCGCCACGTGGTGCTGCAACCCACTTGCACGCCATCATGTCCACCTTGGAAACCATTCAGCCGGGCGAAGAAACAAGCATCAGTGCTACTTTTAATGAACTTGCCAAACGGATTATTCGTCGTGGATTGGTCATTGTAATTTCCGACCTGCTTGATCAGCCGTCAGAGGTCCTCTCAGCCCTTAAACATTTTCGCCACCGCAAGCACGAAGTCATTGTGTTCCATCTGCTCGACAAAGCCGAGATGACATTTCCGTTTGAAGGCCCGGTTGTTTTTCGCGATATGGAGACAGATGGCACCCTCTCAACACAGGCAGAGGCACTCAAAGCCGGTTATCTGGAACAATTGAATCAGTTCATTCAAGCCTACCGCCGGGGGTGTGGTGCCAGTTTAATTGACTACGTACAGATCGACACGGCAACGCCGTTTGATTATGCGCTGGCGTCTTACCTTTCACGCCGGAAGTAAGCAGATGAATACAATAGAAGCAGTATCACAGCCCCAATACATTGAGGGTTCAGAGCAGCTTGAAGAAGTGATGTCCAGACCTACGCCAGAGGTTGTTGAAGCGATGAGGGAAATGACGGGCGATTTGCTTGTACTGGGTGTGGGTGGGAAGATGGGACCGACGTTAGCAAAACTAGCAAAACGTGCTATTGACAAATCAGGTTCAGGCAAAAGAGTGATCGGCGTGTCTCGTTTCTCATCGCCGGGCTTACAAGCCGATCTGAATCGGGCGGGCATTGAGACCATTGCATGTGATCTGCTCAACGAAACCGAATTGCGGAGGTTGCCGGAGGTCCCCAATGTGATTTTCATGGCGGGTAGGAAATTTGGTGCCACAGGAAATGAGTCTCTGACGTGGGCGATGAATACCTATCTGCCCGGACGGGTTGCCGAAAAATATCGGAACTCCCGTATCGCCGTCTTTTCGACGGGAAACGTCTATCCACTGACACCCGTTTCGTACGGCGGCGCAACGGAGACACACTCTGTGGATCCGATCGGCGAATACGCGCAGTCCTGTCTTGGGCGCGAGCGGGTGTTTGAACACGCCTCAAATCAATTCGGGACAACCCTCGCAATCCTCCGTTTGAACTACGCCATCGATCTGCGGTATGGCATCCTGCTAGACATCGCAGAAAAGGTTTACGGTGAGAAGCCTGTGGATGTGACAATGGGAGCCGCCAACGTCATCTGGCAAAGAGACGCAAACGCAGTCGTACTGCGGTCCCTCATGCACTGCCAAAGTCCGCCGATGCTTCTTAACCTCACAGGGCCAGAAATCGTTTCGATTCGCTGGCTCGCCACACGGTTCGGTGAAATTTTTGGGAAAGTACCCGTCTTTGAAGGGGTAGAGGCAGATACTGCCCTCCTGAGTAACGCCGCTCGCAGTCACCATCTTTTCGGTTATCCGCGAATTTCACTCGAACAGATGGTGCAGTGGGTAGCGCATTGGGTAGAAATCGGAGGGATGACTTTGGGGAAGCCGACCAAATTTGAGGTGCGGGATGGCAAATTTTAAGTTTCAGAACATCTTACTTGTGGATCGGCATTTTCCGTATCGCTGTAGCTCCATGAGATCTAAACCCTGTGTTTGAGTGAGCCAACTCCATATTAGACACGAAGGCAATACGGTCACTGTCAGGAGACCAGACGGGCAACCCCTCAAGTGCCGGATTCCTTGCCGAACGAAATTCACTTGCTCATCAATCACACGTACACAATTTAGATACCGCAGTCACCTCAAATCTCTTGAAACCATGCATCCACAAAAACAATACAAGCAGACTCTCGAACGCGGATTACAGGGAAGTGAATTGCATTCGGTTCTCTTTAGAAGTCGAGTACTTTTTTCAAGAGATGAAGTCATTGAGGAATGGCACAGCAACCTTGAACGCGTTGGTCAAAGAGGTCGGGAAACGCAACTTATGAACGCCGGGAATGATATCTTCGCGCTATTGACAAAGGCGGAAAAGTGGTTTTATGTGAAAAGAGATTTCAACTATAGCTTTTTATACATCATGTTTGTGGTTCAGCAGGGGGCACGGGTTGAGACCATTATGCACGGGGAAGTGCCGAGGCGGAAAGCCATTTATCAAGCGAGAGTACATAATCCCAATTTCTTTGACGCGATCTTTACGGATCTAATGGATAAGGAAAAGGATGAAGAGACGAATTCATTATGCACTTGAGATGATTGATCGCTATCCAGAAGATCGCACCTTCACCCTTTTTCAACCGCTTTTTGATTTTTTGGCGAGTGCAGGCGGCACGCGTACCACCATCGAGTTGAGTGACCACTTTGGAGTACGGCAGGCTTGGGTCGGACTTATTTGCGAATGGTTGGCTCAAAAGGGGGTTATCGAGCAGTTTTCTTCGCCGCTGCGGCTCACCAAAGAAAGCCAAATCTCCGTTGAAGAGGCCGCGTATTACTACGACGAGGACAATCCCTTCTTGGAAGAGATGAGACGGTCAAGGTACTGTTACACTTGCCTTGAACAATGATTTGTACAATTTTCACCCATTGTTCCACATTCAAGACCCATTTAGTAGTCGCTTTCGGTAAAAACTTGTGTTACAATACCTAATATTGTGATTCTCTAAGATAAGATGACCGAAGTTATCACTATCACTACTAAGCAATCTCAAAATATTTGAACTTGAACTTAATCTAAATGTTCTACCTATCATAACCCAAGTTGCTAGTAGTAGACATGTTACTTTGAACCCCGATCTTATCGGGGCTCCGTATGCCGTACCCTTGTCTCTAATGAACTTCTTACGCATTACGTTTCATGATTCAGACAAACACCTGAACAACGAACAGCAACTTGCGTTATCACGTATCAATGAAAGCATGAAAATCACCGAAGTCAAAACCTACAATCTCAGTTATCCCTTGGTCGAACCGTTTGCAAACGCACGAACATGGTCAAAGGCGAGACATGCCGGTATCGTGGAGATCCGCACCGATGCTGGCATTACGGGTTGGGGAGAAGGTACAAGTACGCCCTCGCAAGCAGCAATTGATACTTGCCTGATTGGAAAGGACTCGTTTGATATAGAGGTCATCTGGAATGAGCTGTACCAACGGGGCAGGAGCAACACCGCCGCTATAAGTGGGGTGGACATCGCACTGTGGGACATTGTAGGGAAAGCGTTGGATCAACCCATTTACCGCCTCCTCGGGGGTGCGTTCAGGAACCGAATCCCTGCCTATGCCACCGGTCTTTTTAAAAAAGAGGTGCCTGACATCACCCAAACATTGATGGACGAAGCGAAAAGCTATGTTGATCAAGGTTTTCCCGCCATGAAAATGAAGATTGGATTTGGGGAAGCCTACGATGTCAAAAACGTCGCTGCTGTGCGGAAAGCGATTGGGGATACGATTATCCTTGCAGTTGATGCGAATTGCGGTTACGATGTTGGGACAGCAATTGATGTTGGACAGAAAATCGCTGAGAATGATCTCTTCTGGTATGAGGAACCGATCACGACAAACGATGTAGAGGGCTATGTAGAAATTCGCCGTTCACTCAACATGCGGATTGCCGGCGGCGAGGGCTTACAGGGACGTTGGGGGTTCCGAGACCTTATCCAAAGACGTGGATACGACATCGTGCAACCCGATGTTAGCATCGCGGGGGGATTCACTGAGTGCCGCAAAATCGCGGCGATGGCGAGTGCCAACCATCTTCGTGTACTCCCACACATGTGGGGCAGCAGCATCCGTCTCGCTGCCACGTTGCATTGGCAAGCAACGATTCCAGATTCCCCACAGGCGTTAAACCCCATCCCTTCGCTGTTTGAGTTCGATATGACGGAAAATGGTCTGCGTACCGCTCTCGCCAAAGTACCAATTCAGGCGGTTGATGGATATGTTCCCGTGCCGCAGGAACCGGGCTTGGGGATTGAGATTGATCGAGCCGTTCTAGACAAGTACGCGTCATGAAAATGGATTGGGATAAAAGGGGATGAGATCACTGACACGTTGGTTAATTGGTGGGGTTGCTGTTTTATGTGTTTTAGGGGCGCGGTTTCTATATCAGTATCGAGTCGAAAACGAAGAGCGGATCGGAAAAGAAATTCAGGCGGCTGTAACTGACGGTGAATTCAGTCACCAACTATTTGACCAAGTTTTGCAAAAATTTGTCGATTCGCACGGACGGGTTAACTACGCCGGGCTCAAAAACGATTCGGAGATGTTGGAATCTTATTTGGACTTACTTGCCGTAAACGCGCCCGGTGATAAAGGGACCTTTCAGACCGGACTTGCCTTTTGGATTAATGCCTACAATGCGTTGATAATTAAGGGTGTCCTCGATCACTACCCAACAACAAGTGTTCGTAAAGTCAAGCCATTTAATGGTTTCTTTTCCCGTATCAGGTTCCAAGTTGGTGGTCGCAGCTACACCCTGAACGATATTGAACATGACATCATCCGATATGAATTTGGCGACCCGCGTATTCATTTTGCGTTGGTTTGTGCGTCACTAGGATGCCCGATTTTGGAGAATCGGGCGTTCTTTCCAGAAACGCTCGAAGAGCGGCTCGACAATGCCACAGCGAATTTTATTAATAATCCAGAAAAAGTGCGTTTAGACCGTGAAAACGGAGTATTATATCTTTCACAAATTTTTGAGTGGTTCGCGGAAGACTTTGAGGATACCCACGATAGCGTCATCGATTTCATCGCGGAATATCTTCCAGAAGCAGATACTACTTTTCTCAAAGAGCAAGAGATACAAATTCAGTATATGCAATATGACTGGCAACTCAATGCACAGTCAGGAGTGGAATCAAAGCAAAAGTGAGCTATGGTCTACGTGAGTTTACGTCCTGTGCATTATGCTTTATTATAGGAGGCGGCTGGCCTCCGGCGTAGGATTGTATGGTTTTAGGCACTTCTCACCAGGGCAATTAAATTCTTTCCAAGGTCAAAATGACGATTAAGAAGGGAAAGATGGCTACACAATATCACTTTGTCGTTTCTTGCAAGAGAATAACAGATGCAGAATGGACGATGGAAATGCAAGCGGATAGCGGCGGCGTTCCTATGTCGATCGTTCATCCGGCCTCAGGGACAGATGGAGTTTTAACAGCGAATTCAATTACGGAAACAATTGCGGATGTGAAGATTATGACACACTACCTCCGTCAATTAAACCGTCATAGTGGTAGGGGAACTGTCGGACACAATGATTCGGTAATCCGGAATATTAACCAGCGTCTTTTGCAGCTACAGCTTGGACAACAAATTACCGTAAAAATCTCTTTTTTTGAGCATAAGGGATCAAGGTCAGGACTTTACGAAATCAATTCACTTGGGGTTTTCCCTCCGGTCAACCGTACTCAGCCCTTAATAACACCGCTTTCACAAGAGCAAAAGGCACCGGTTCCTCAAGTGCTCGTTGATGCGATTACTAGCTTAGAGAATCACGTTGACACCTTGCAGCGAGAACTTCATGCGGCGCAAAAAATCTTACGCGAATACGGGATGCAATTAGAAGCGCAAGAAAAACAGATTCAGCAGCTAACAGTCGAAAATCACCAGCTGCAAAAAAACCGAGCACCAACCCCTCCCTCATCCCAATCAAGTGACCCACACTCACAGGAGCCAGCTCCATCACAACCGGCCCCATCGGTTGAGGAAGCAGATAAAGACCCCATTGACACTGAAGCCCAGAGTCTGTTTCAACAATTTATCACATCTTCAAAGTTCTCGAAACCTGAGCACAAACCACCCGCCAATTATCCCCCAAAAGGTCGCGGTAAAGGGAATTGATATTCCTATCACCGTACCATCAAATGGATTTTTCGCAGGGCGGGTGGTAGTACACACCTATTTCTTTTCGTTGATCAATTTATCGATAAATGCCACGATGTCAGCTATCTCCTGATCTGATAACCGATCTTCGGAGAAGAAGGGCATAGTAAAACCACCCTTTCGGACGTAAGCTGCGATTTGGTGCTTACGTTTCTCTAAGTCTCGCGGCGGTCTTCTTTTAACAAGTTGAGTACCAATACCCGACTTTTTAGCGGTTGGATGACAGACGTTGCACGCCTGAGCATACAATTTCCAACCTCTCTGTGCATCGCCTTTCATCGCGATAATCTTATCAGCGGCTGCGCTCGCGGCGTCTTTATCCAGCGTTGCAAACTGAAACTGGGGTCCCTTGTTATCTCCAGAGACATGCTCAAAATAAGCCATCAACGCTTCAGCTTGTTCCTCTGGAATTGCTGTCGGATCGACTTTATTGGAAGGAATCTTCTGCAAAAAATGCTGATAGCAGAAGCCTCCGCCGCCGGCAGCCCGTGCGAAGATATCCGCTGTAATCATACCACCCTTTGCCGTGCCACGGTGTGGTACACCAACAATGCTGTGTCCCGCCCGTATCCGACCGTCTGGGTTTGTTGTTTCGTCAAAATCTGCGTGGCAGTCTGAGCAGGAGAGTCCACTGACCTTGGCGGGATCGAGCGTCCCACCAAAAGACGGATCACTGAAAAGTTCCCGCCCCACCTTGGCTTTTTCAGACATTTCTGTGTTTGCTATAATTGTCAATGAGAGCATCAAGAGTGCTGTTAAGCCAAAAGCAATAGTTTTGTACATCCCAAATCTCCTTTCGTACATCGTAAGTTACAATTAATCAGAACTGCTATAATAATCTAAGTTGCTAGTGGTAGGCGTACTCCGTATGCCGTAACCTGTGCACATACCCGTAGGTCGGGCCTCTTTCCCAACCTATAGCCAGTGTTGCAGTCGAGTTTGGAAACTTGACCTACAGGCTATCTAGGTTCTGTTGACATTTGAGAAATTGAACCCATCTGATGCACCTTGAGACGATTTTGGGCTTCTGTAGGAGCCACCCTTGTAGTTGCCCTGTGATTTAAGAGCTGTTTGTGTTTTGGGCAGGCACAAGACCTACCCTACATTTGGTCAATTCTCCAAAAACGACAAAATGTAGAGGTTGGGTTTCCCAACCTGTTGGACGATGTTCCCTCGCCCCCCGAGAAATCGGGCTGCAAGCATCTACGATTGGGGACTTATCGGTGAATAACGGCATGCTCGCATAAATGTCAACACGTCCTAGCAACTTAAGTTAGATATAGTATCAGACTGTGTATTGCTCGTCAATGAAAATCAATCGAATTCAAGTTCAAGGGGAGGCCGATAACTCCTACACTCCCGTTGAATTGGGATTTGAGCGCATAGATTTTTCGTTTCCGCATCGGTTCATTTCGCGCTTTGATTCACCAATATTTGCGAATCAAAATCCGAAAATTCGCGCCAATTCGTGTAATTTGTGGAGGCAAGTCCCTCTTATTCCAACTCTAATTAGGGAAGAAGAATACGGTGCAAATCTTTTCCCTGAAATTTCTATCTGTTATCCTTCGGCATTCACCCCTTGGATGAGCGCAATGATATAGCCGAACTGAAACGCCCACGCTTGCCGTACCCGCCCCGACACCCCCGGCGGTGAGACATCATCCGGATGGTGCGGCGCATGATCGGGCATCAGCATGTAAGGGTATTCTACGTCTCGAAGCACCTTTGCCACTTTGTACATGTCCACATCCCCTTCATCGGGCCAAACCTCCTGAAAATTGTGCAGTCCACCGCGAATATTACGGAAATGGATGTTGAACAACTTCCCCCGCTCTCCAAAATACCTCACAATCTCGTATAGTTCTTCGCCCGGTTTTTCCAATCCCTCCGAAGCGGTCCCACAGCAGAAGTTGAATCCGTGGTAGGGGCTGTCTACTAGCTCAGCGAAACGCTTCAATCCCTCAAAAACTGGGTAGTTCCACCGTTCGACGCCCTTCAAAACCGGTGCCGGCGGATCATTAAGATGACAAGCCATCTGCACATTATTCGCCTCTGCCACTGGAATGACTCGATCGAGGAAGTAGGCAGCCCGTTCAAACGCTTCATCCCGGCTCACTCGCCCCGCTTCGGTCAGTGTGTCATTGTCGAACTTTGATAGATCGAAAGTGCTGTATGTAGTTCCACCCCGTCCGGGGGTGCTATCCGTCCGTTGATGCTGAACAATGCAGAAGTTATAGTTCAGTCCACGGAGTCCGGCTTTGCCTGCGTTTTCAATAGCTTGACAAACCGTATCAAGGTCTCGATTACGCTGTGGATCTTGAGCGAGAGTGATACTCTTCGGTAGCCCGATATGGATCATCTGAAGGCTAACACCTTCAGATGCAGCTGCCTCCTTGTGTCGCAGCAGTGTTGCTACCTCCGTGTTTTCGACTGAGGCATCCATGTGTGTCACACCGTGTCGGACGAGAAATTCCAATTCTGGCTTTGATGTTCCGATGCCTTGAACGCCCACGTGCATTTTTGCTTTCCCTTGTTGTGATTGGTTCACGGTTAGGTTCTCCTTTTTTTAAGATTGGTGGGTTTGTCTGCCCGGTCTATACATTGCTATCTTATTCCTCTAAAGGCTTCTCTGCTATTGAGGTGCACTTAATTCCCTAATTGTAGAAGGTGAAATTCCGCATCATAAATTTATGAGATATTGTAACTGAGATGCACAATCGGGGTCAATAGAAAAGAATTGACCCCGATTGTGGGGATATGATACACTCGTCTAGAGTATCTTATGAGAGAGGTCGCAGGCGTTAATACCACAATGGGAGGGAGAGACGTATGGACATTGAACAGTTGAAAGTCGAGCTAGAGGAATACGGCTTTGTCATCATACATAACCTGATTCCCACCGACCAAGCCGCCCACATGACGAACCGTCTGATAGAAATCATGCGCCAGCAGCCGGATAGGGATATGCCGAATCAGAACCTACGCGGCGTGTTTAATTACGACGACCAAGATACGTTCAGCCCACTCGTTACCCACCCGGTGTACTTGGAGTTAGCAGCGTACATGCTGGGTCCCGGGTTCCAAATGGCAGAGGTCGGGGCTCGGTGGATTAAGCCGGGGGCAGAAGCACAGAGTCTCCATGCGGACGTGCCAATTGGCTGGTTCCCCCAATACGGTTTAGCGATACCGGACGCCTGCTTTCTCGTCAACTGTATCTGGATGCTAACCGATTTTACGCTCGAAAACGGTGCTACGCAGGTGATGCCGTTCAGTCACTATTCACGCCGAACCCCGCGATCCGGGATGGAATACAACCATCTGGTAACTGCCGAAGGTCCCGCAGGGTCTATTGTTATCTTTCATGGAGCCATCTGGCATCGCGGAGGTGCCAACATCACTACGGACAAGCACCGCATGGGTGTGTCTAGCGGATTTCACGCCTCGTGGATGGATCCGGCAGCTGGAGGGTGGTATCTGATGAAGAGAAGTGTGCGTGACCGGATGCCACCGGAAATCCAAGCGATGAATCGACATGTGGTCGAAGATTAATATCGATTCGCCTTAATAACCGAGTTGCGGGTTGCTCTCAATCCCGATCTTATCGGTAGTGAATCAACAAGGAGTAGATCATGGCAGAGAAACAGGCATGTTGGGGATTGTTAAGCACTGCCCGAATCAATGAGCGATTGATACCTGCCCTCCGGGCTTCAGGGCGAAGCACACCTTTGGCAGTAGCAAGTCGGACTAAAGAAAGGGCACAGGCTTACACCAGACAGTGGGACATTCCCCACGCCTAGTGTCTGACAGATTTCAACCAAACCTCTAATTCAAGCCCTTGCTTCGCCGTTGGATAGATTCTATATTGATAGGTTTGAATCATTAGGATTGCCCTTTCTCTGTCTCAAAGCGTGTGAGAGCCCGTTGAGCAACAGGGTAAGACCTCCCAACAAGACAAGTGTACCATTTTTACCAGAGAAATCAACAAAAAGAGGCGCAGTTTCCTCCCCACCCCCGATAAATCGGGACTAAGAAGCCCAAAGGATGGGGCCTCTACTGCGAAGATTTTGATGAAAATTAAAGAAATTCGCGCTGCCAGCGTAAATATACCACAGACCCCGCCAAAAACCAAGCCACGCCGCCCGACGTGGAATAAGAGTGCGCCCCGTGCTTTGCCTATCAACAAATATCCGGAGTTCTCCCGATTACCTAGCCAAATGCCCGGCATGGGCGGTGGACAGGTGTGGGTACAGATTATCGCCGAGGATAAAACATGGGGCCTTGGGGCGTGCAGTTTCGGTGATTCTGTAGCGGTATTGATTGATCATGTCTTTGCACCGTTGTTGGAAGGTCGAGATTGCCTTGCGACCGAATTTCTCAACGATCTGATGTGGCGTTCCATGCAGCGACTGGGTGCCGCGGGCCATGCTGCGGTGGCACAGAGCGGCATAGATTTAGCGTTATGGGACCTCAAGGGAAAGCTGCTAGATTTGCCGGTGTACCGATTGCTCGGCGGACCGTGCCGAGATAAAATTAAACTCTATGCTACAGGTGATGACCTTGACTGGAGCATGGCACTCGGTTTCAAAGCTTTCAAAGTCACAAACCCTGCACATTACGAGATGGGCATCGAGGGATTGAATACGGTCGAGGAGAAACTTGCGGCAGCCAGAGAAACGATTGGTCCCAACGCCGAGCTGATGCTCAATGCGGTCATGTCATACAATGTAGAGTTTGCGGTACAGATTGCTGAACGCCTGCGTCCCTTCCGGATGCGATGGCTGGAAGAACCTTTGATTCCGACAGACCTTGAGGGGCACATCGAGTTGAAGAAATCAGTGCCATGGATGCCGATTGCTACCGGCGAAGATCACCATGGACGGCATGCGTTTCGGCAACTTGTCGAGCACCGGTGTGTGGACGTGGTGCAACCCGACCTTAAGTGGTGTGGTGGGCTTTCCGAGGCTGTCAAGATATATACCATCGCTGAAGCGGCGGGCCTCGTAACAATTCCGCACGGCGGTGGGAATACGCCTTTCGGTCAGCATTTCGCTATGGCACTGCCGGAGTCGCCGATGGCTGAATACTGGCTCGGCACAGACCCCGGTATTCCGCTTTCCGAGGTGCGACCTTTCCCGGGCATGGTGATGCCGAAGGATGGCTGCTTGGTTCCTTCAGACGCGCCGGGATTCGGCATGGAGATTAAGGAGGAGTGGATAAAACCGTGGAGGTAGACCCCGTTGATCTCATAAATAATCCAATCGACAATCTGCGTGAGAATATCAATTATTCATAATTTGTTTGAAACTTTCAACAAATTGGCGAAAGGCAGGGTTTCATGAAAATAGATCGTAGTCAATTCCTTGAGGAGGGATATGTCATCCTACGCAACGTTATTCCGGCAGATGAGCTGGATGCGCTGCGCGCGAGCCATGAAATTCTAGTTGAGCGGCAGAAAGCAATTTGGGCACAGGAGACTAAATCAGACGACCCACCCGGCGGCGTGTGGGAAACCTCCGCTCAACCGCGTTTGCTCCTGCACCAGAGTCCTCTCGCAGACCTGATAGACGAGAATACTGCCAGCGCGGTAGAGGTTTGGCTTCATGAAAACACACAAGGCGTTAGCAGCGAACTATTGGGCGTGTCTGATGCAGCGGTTACGGAGATGATGTTGATGTGTAACCCTGTCCGAAATCGGGGACCCGCCCATTGGCACCGCGATTTATATCCTCCCTACAGTGCACCACTGCAAGGTTATGTAGACGATATTATCGAGTCAGGGCCCAGATACGTGCAATGGAACCTCTGCCTCTACGATGATGACGTGCTATGGGTGATACCCGGCAGCCACACTCGCCTCAACACGGAGCGAGAAAACGAACTGTTGCGGACAAATCGCTATGCCCCTTTTCCCGGAGGCGTTCAGACGCACCTTAATGCGGGTGATGGCGTGGCTTACATCCTGCCGATTTTGCACTGGGGCAGCAACTATAGTACTAAAATGCGGCGCACAATTCACGGAGGCTTTTCAACTTTCACCCAGTATGAAAATCGGAGCTATATGAAGCATCTGTCAACCACTGCCCAAGCGACATTTAACCGCTGGATATGGCGCAGTGAACAGATGATAACGCACACCGAATCAATACTTCGAGCCGCCATTGAAAAGGATGCCGCCGCCTACCATGTTGCCCTTGAAAAACTCCATCCGGGCAGGGGTGAAAAAGGCAAAATGCTCTCGACAATGTACTTGAGCAAGATTGCCAAACGTGTGTATGACTGTAGACACCCCGACTTTGACAACCTACCGCAGGGGACCCGCGACTCGACAATTCGATCACACCCGATAACGCTCCAATGGGGGCCGCCTCTTGCAAATCGATTTTCTTTCGAGGAGGCGCGAATCCTGTGGGACCGGTTCAAGCCGGCTGATGCTCGGATTCAGTCGGATGTTGAGGCTGCCGCTCCCGGATATGAGAATCGTCCATCACGGTATCATTTCAATGAAATGCCCACCGAGTTTAGCGTCAAGGACTTCACCGACAACTGGATGTAGTCCCAATAACCATGCAAATGGGTAAGTAGAGGAGATTGCGTTGCAGAAAACACTTGAAATTGCTATACAGACTGCCAAAGAAGCAGGCGAGGTCGTGATGGGGTATTATCGGGGCGGCTACGACATTCGTGAAAAAAGTGCCAATAACTCCGTTACAACCGCTGACCTGATGGCAAATCACCGGATTCGAGAGATAATCTGTCATGCTTTCCCTGACGATGGGTGGCTCTCTGAGGAAACAGAGGATTCCCCGGACCGATTGGCAAAATCTCGCGTATGGGTTATCGATCCCATTGACGGTACAGAGGAATTCATCGCAGGTATCCCCGAATTTGCGATTTCGATTGCCCTTGTGGTCGAGGGAACACCGGTCATCGGTGTGTTGCACAACCCCGCTACGTCGGAGCTCTTTTACGCTCATGCGGGCGGTGGTGCGTTCTGCAACGGCAAGCCGATTCGCTGCTCACCATGCCAAACGCTCAAACAGGCATTAATGCTTGTTAGCCAAACCGAACACCAAAAAGGGTTGTTAACGGGGCTAGTTCCGCTTGTCGGCGAAATCCAATATATCGGCAGCGTCACCTACAAATTGGCAAGACTCGCGGTAGGCACAGGCGATCTTTATATTAGCGTGCGCCCTAAAAACGAGTGGGATTTCTGTGCCGGCGACCTCATCTTGCGCGAAGCCGGCGGTGTCTTATGGGATAAGGCGGGTCAGACAATAAGATATAACAAAAAGAGAGTTAGGCAGCTCACGGGTCTGTTCGCTGGCAACCCAACTCTCGTAAAGCAGATAATCAATAGTAACTGGAACAGACCCGTCTACGTTTGAACCTGCCAGTTCAGGCGGAAATTGGGAAATGAAATAGAAGGCACAGAGCGACGAATCTTACTGCCTTCTCAGACGTGCAACACTGTGTTTCAGGAAGACCCTTCCAAAGGTAAAGAACCTTCGGAAGAAGGTTAGAGAAGCTCTTGAAGGTACTGCACTCGTGTATGATGGCGCAACTTACGAAGGGCTTCATCTTCAATTTGACGTACCCTTTCCCGGCTAATGCCAAGTCGCCTGCCAATCTCGGCAAGGGTGTGCTCCGTGCCGTCGGTCAAACCGTAGCGGAGCTTGATTACAAGCGTTTCTCGAACCGCTAATGTATTTAGTACCGCTTCAAGCGACTCTTTCTCCGAGTTAGAAAGCAATTCCTCCTCGGGAGTCACCTGAGAGTCATCAGCCAATAAGTCAGAAATCGTCGCATCGGGTGAAGCCTCGCTCAGGGGCGAATCCAGCGAAATCGTTCCCTTTGTGCTCTGGAGAATTTCGATTACGCGGCTTTCAGGCATTCTTACCTCTTCAGCAATGTCTTTGATGCCCGGCTCGCGCTCGAGATCTTTAGCGAGGCGACTCTGTGCCTGCTTGATAGATCGTCGCGTTTCCCCAACGTAACAAGGAATGCGAATTGTCTGGCTTTGCTGATCTAATGCACGCTTGATCGCTTGCATAATCCACCATGTCGCATAAGTACTGAAGCGATACCCTCTTGCGAGGTCAAATTTTTCCACTGCCTTCATCAAGCCAACACTTCCCTCCTGCATGAGGTCGAGGAAGGAAAGCGATGATTTGTTGAAATTGTGCTGCTTGGCGATACTTGCAACAAGCAGTAGATTTGCCTCAACAATTTTCAACTTCGCGTCTTGGATGATTTGAACAGCGTCGTGTAAATCGATCCATAGCGTTGCCAGGCGTTCACACTCTTCAATCTGATTGCTTGATGGGGGCGTAACATCCGTCTCAACGTGCTTTTGGTAGACCTTGATTTCCTTTTGAATTTGCTCCAAAAGTGTAGCAATGTGCATTGGGCTCCACCAAATACCCTGCGTTTCCTTCTGTTTGGCACCACGTCGTCGACCGGCTTTGGGGCGTACTGCCTCTAAAATACAAGGTGGAAATTGATTCAATAACGCTGTTATCTTCTGTTTTCCCTCTTCAAACTGTTGAAACAGTTCAACCTCTTTTTCGGGGGTAAGCAGGGGGGTGCGAGCAATCTCCTGCAGATAAGAAAAAGCTTCATCTCGGGTGCTATCAGCGACATCGCTGCGTCGTCTAAAAGAAGAAATCAGACTATCTTCTGTTGTATTTTCCGTGATGCTTTCTTCCTCATCATCAATTTCATTCGCTTCATCACTGGAGCCTGCTGACAGGAACTCATTGTTGTCCTCAAACTCCAACTCATCCGCTTGCCCATCGTCAGCTCCACTATGTGTGAATTTACGTTCTTTACTCATTTTTTACTCATCTCCATTCTGCTAAATTCTGTCGAACCTTAAAAAAATTAAAAATATACAAAAGTCCATAAACCTCCTACTATTTATTGGTCGCATTTATACAATGAATATGAAACCTGATATGTTATAATAACCTAAGTTGCTAGTTGTTGTTCCGATGCCTGCCTGAATACGGAATGTGGAACGTAATGCGTAAGAAGGTCATTATGGGTTCATTGACCTGCTGAACGCTAGACATACAGAAATAGGTCGATGAATAATTAAACAGGGATTACGGCATACGGAGTATGCCTACTACTAGCAACTTGAGTTATAATAAGTATCAAAAAAATTAAGTTAATTATCGAAAATCATATCGGTTTGTCAGTGTTCAACTGTGCGACCTGAGAAATGCTCTTTGTTCGTCACGTAAGCTGTCGATACCATGGGTATGAGATATTAACACAATCCTGTCCAACGACTTACATAATCATCTATCCAACCGGAGGTCACTATGAATCAACTTACCAAAGCTGATGTGCTCAAACGCCTTCAACAGGGCGAATCATTTATTGGGGAAAATTTAACGGCTATCGATCTGTCGGGGACTTCCACTGATTTAACAGAAGCAAACTTCAACGCCGCGAACCTTTCCAATGCCAACTTTGAAAGCGCGGTGATGAAAGGTGTTTTCCTTGTTGGGGCGAATTTAACCAACGCCAACTTTGAAGGGGCAGACCTTGAGGGCGCGTTTCTCAGCGGTGCGGTGCTTTCTGGCACAAATTTTCGCGGTGCAAATTTACGCAACGCCACAATTGGTGCCCCAGATTGGGTTGTTTCGGATGCGTTTGGCAGCCTAACAAGTTTTGAAAATGCCAACCTCGAAGATGCGATTTTCGGTGCAACTGTGATGAAAGGCGTTATCCTGTTTGGGGCTAACCTCAAAGGAGCCTATTTATACGAAGTAGATCTTTCAGAAGCCGTGTATAAATCTTCAGACCTCGAAGGTGCAGTTACCAAAAAGGCATTCCAGGAATCAATTTGGGATTGAACACCAAAAATTCTTTCTCATCATTAAGGAACATATACTATCACTACATATCCAGTACCAATGTCAACCCTTCGTATTGATTTAGGATTTACGTGACCATCATTGAGACGTTTTTTCTCCCAATTCAGTTTAGAGATAAAATCGACAGAAATCCTTTAAGTCCCCAGCTATAAGTTTTCGTACTCTATATCTGACAGGTTTCCTAAAATCTATCAAGTATTCCTACTGCCGCGCAACAAAGTCTAGCACCCTCGAAAGCGTCCGTCTACCTATTTATCTCTGCTGAATCAGGTTACCTCAATTCAGCTAGCGGCAGGATTCATCCCCGAAACTGCATCTGACACAGCTTCTGGTATAGCCCTCCATTTGCTAATAGCTCTTGATGTGTGCCACTTTCAACAATCTCCCCACCATTTAGGACAAGAATTTTGTTCGCATGAACAACCGTCGAAAACCGGTGGGCGATAACAAAGGTTGTTTTTCCTTCCATCAGGTTTTTAAGGGAGGCTTGAACCAGTACCTCCGATTGGCTGTCAAGTGCTGAGGTAGCTTCATCAAGCACGAGGACAGGGGAATCCTTCAGGATTGCCCGCGCAATCGAGAGACGTTGCTGCTGACCGGTGGATAGCTTGGCTCCAGATTCGCCAATCTGTGTTTCATATCCTTTGGGCATTTGAATGATGAAATCGTGTGCATTTGCTTGTTTTGCGGCTTCAATTGCTCCCTCCCGGGTTGCTGCGGAGGTGCCATAGATGATGTTCTCCATTACCGTTCCATCAAATAAGATAGTCTCTTGTGGCACAATTGCGATTTGACGTCTGAGGTCTTCCAATGCCACTTCGGAGGTAGAAATCCCATCAATCAGAATCTCGCCAGAATTCACTTCGTAGAAACGCGACAGCAAATTGAGTAAAGTTGTTTTTCCACTTCCACTCCGACCAACCAACGCGACAACTTCGCCCGGTTTAGCATGAAAACTGATATGCTTGACAACCGGCTCGTGTTCATATCCGAAGGAGACATCCCGAAACTCAACCTCGCCACGAACCGATGATAGTTTCAACTGTTTTTCATGCTTGTACGCCTCTCTCTCAAAATCAAGAACATAGAAAATTCTTTTGGCGGAAGCGAGGCTTTGTTGTAGGACATTGTTGAAGAGCCCAATGGTTTTAATCGGCTTAAACATCAGGCTAGCCACCGCAATGTAGCAGATAAACCCACCGATTTTGAGTTGACCTTGAACAACCTGCCAGCAGCCAAATCCAAACACGGTTGCGACACCGATTGCACTAATAAATTCCACAAGTGGGGGCAACATCGATGTGAGCCGAACACGGCGCATCGCGGCACGATACTGTCCTTTATTTGTTGCGACAAAGCGGTTACGTTCTACCTCCTCCGCAGTAAAACTCTTGATAATTTTAAGCCCGAAAAGCGTTTCTTTTACTTGCGAGGAGATGTCCCCAGTCTGTTGTTGAATTTCTGAGCTAGTGCTATGGATACGTCGTCCAAACCTGTTAATCAGATGGGCAAGCAGTGGAAAAACGAGCAGCGCAAGTAAAGTCATCTGTACACTTTGGAACAGCATAACTAAGACAAAGACAGGGAGGCAGACAGCTGCGCGAATGGTGTTTGCTGTAGATCCAATGGCATACTGCCATGTTCGGACATCATCTGTGACGCGCGCCATCAAATCCCCTGTCCGATGCGCTTTCAGCACCCCTAAAGGTGCGAAAAGAATGCTTTCGTATAACTCGTTTCGAATGCGGGTAATCAGTTGATACCCAACCCGCGCCATGAGGTAATCGTTACAGTAAGTAAATCCACCTTTAACCACGACGAGTGTAAGGATACCTACCAACACCCAACCGATAAATTGAAAGGCCTCGCTTGCGTCTGTAATAGTAATTTTGATGCCGTCAAGGACCTTTTCAAGATGGAAATATTGTACCTGAATCGGACCATCTTCAAAACGCTGGGTTGCAATTTGCGTGAGTGCCTCAATTGTGTATCCAAAAATGTGAGCGTATCCCGCTTCGCAGAGGGAAATCACGAGTGCACAAACCACCGCCAACACAACGGAACCGAGATGCGGCGATAGATACTTTGCGAAACGCGAGGAGGTGGACATTGTTAACACTTTTCCGCAATCGTTATCAGCCGCCTCGACTCCGTCAGAAACGGACTATAGTCAAAATCGCCGTACATCGCACGTACCTTCAAGCCTGCTGCTTCTAACATTCCTTTCAATTCGGCCGGAAAGTAGAATCGAATGCGATTGACCGACTCCTGAACTGCACCGGTAGAGAGATCTATTACCGTTCGATAGTCGGAAAGCCGTCCAGAGTCCGGAGCATATTCAACCTCCGCAAGTGCTAGCAGCGATTCGGACATCCACCACCAATTGCGCGTTTGATCCAATTGAAACACCGCGTAAGGATTCCAGTGCTCCAGTAAAAATTTCCCACTTGGTTTGAGAGCTGCCGCAACCGCTGTAATAACCCGTCTATTATCACTATCTTCAAAAAAACCGAAACTGGTAAAGAGATTAATGACAGCATCACAGGCTGACTTTAAGGGAATATGACGTGCGTCCCCTTCAATGAGATGTACGCGGTTCTGGCTTGAAAATCCGTTTTTCTGCGCTTCCGTTAAGAGGAAACGGGAGCTATCTAAGCCAACAACTTTCATGCCTCTGTCTGCTAAGAGCTGTCCATGCCGTCCCTGACCACAGCAAAGATCTAGAACGGTTGACCCTTGCAGAAGTTCAAGTGCTTCACAAATGAATTTGACCTCTTCCGCTGTTTCTGCTGCCGGCGGGAGTTCGGAAAGAAGGTAGGTCTGATTCCACATCGTTCATCACATTCTATACCGTCCAAACTGGATGGTTTTTGTCTCGGCTGCTGTGCCCACCTTGCACCGTATTTGCAACTGCTTGGCGTTGAAATCCACAGCGTCGATCACTCCAATTGAAATCGTTGTGCCCGATGCGTTAAGTAACCCGACCAAGCAACGTTCAAAGTATTGGGGAGTTTCGGCAACCAAATTCTTCAAACTCAAATGATTTTTTAGTCGTGCTTGGGTTAGACTCGACAATGCATCTAGTGTAACCAGTACCAATGATCGATGTCCCCATTCCCCATAAAAAACACGGTCATCAACAAAATTGGAGAGTATTTCCTGTTCTTTTGGGTTTGCCTGCCGCCCATTGAAAAACGGGATTCTTTGCCCACGAATCTGATCGAAGGGCAGAGTCTCCTGAACGCAATCTGAAAAGTAGCGCGTGAAACTCGACGCACGATACTTTCTACGAAATTCGTCACTCTTGGAGGTAACGCTCCTATGAGGCAAAAGACGATGTATTTGTATTATATCGTTATCCTCGAAGGGAGCAACAATTGCCTCCAACTCGCGTGACCGATGGAGGCAAATCAGGTGTGTTGGTTTGACCAATTCGATTTTGTGCTGTTTGAGAACAACTGCGGTATCCCCTTCTATATAACCTGTCGTATCAACCACAATGAAATCTGCCCTCGATTTCAAGGCAACGTCAACCATCAAGCGCGTCCCAGCTACACATTGCAGTAGATGACGTTCGGGTGAGGTCCAACCTACGAAGTAAAGTGCATCGGGTTCGCCCTCAACCTCTTCAAGGCTTTCTGTTGAACCGTTTGACATAAAGACCTTCAACCCAATTGTGGTTGGAGGCCCAATCTGCGATTGCCCCACATCCGCATCAACGAAGCCAACCCTCAGGCCGCTCGCCACCCCCCGTTCGATGAGAAACCGGCAGAATGTTGATTTACCGACATCCGTTGCACCAATAACCAGTACAATCTGTTGAGGTTGTAGCACCTTTCGGGCGAGGCGTTCCCAATCGTGGTTCGGTTGGTAGAAATCTGCCATTTAGTCTATAGGGTTGTTGGGTGCTAATTTCACAGCAACTTCACCGGATATGGAGTTCATACCGGAAAGTGACACCGGTGCTGTCAAGCAATTTATCTAAATTCTCTTTCCCTGTAGTGCCTAATATCCGCTCAAGCATAGAGGTTTTGCGCTTCGTACGAACCACTTTCGGTTTGCCCGAAATGCCCCCAAGCTCTCCTGCGCGGTCAATCGCATCGGGGAGGTTACCAAGCTGGTCTACCAGCTTATGTTCCAACGCTTGCTGTCCCGAAAAGATTCGTCCGTCCGCGAGGGCGACAACATCCTCTCGTGTCAAATGCTCCTGACGTCCTTCAGAGACAGCATCGATGAACTGATTGTGAACATTATCGAGAGTTGCCTGCAAAAGCTCACGTTCTTCGTCCGTCAGATCACGCACCGGTGAACCTGTATCCTTGAACTTGCCACTTTTAACAACCTGCTGCTCTAATCCCACCTTTTCGTAGAGACCTTTCAGCTTTGTAAACTGCATGATTACCCCAATGCTACCTGTCAAGGTGCCGGGATTTGCAAGAACCTCATCAGCAATAGCCGCGATATAGTACCCTCCGGATGCGGCGGTACTACTCATTGAGGCGACAATCGGTTTGTCCAATTTTTTTAATTCGCTATAGATTTCTTGAACGGGGGCGACGCTACCACCGGGTGAGTTAATACGCAGAACGATTGCCTTAACGGTCTGATCATCACGATATTGATGGATCTGATCAATAACTGTCTCTGTGCGCGATATGACACCAGTAATATCGATGACTGCAACTTTGTCTCCAATCGGCGCACTTTGCACCAGGGTCCGAACTATCAACAAGAAGAACAACAATCCAACACCAACAATCAAAATGATGAGTAGTCTTTTTCGACGAGTCATAGTTATCTATATTCGGTAGTTTAGGTTGATGGAAATCAATTTCCTACCCTGTTTTTATAGGCTTTATGTTAAAAAATCGTGCAACAGAAACCGTCGGGAATAACAATCGTTGTTCCTTATTCCAAAAGCTCAGTTTCTCTTAGCATTTTGCACTCTCTTTTTGTATGAACCTCGTAGGGCGGGTGCTAATGAGCAAAGGGCTTTCACGTTTCACGGCCCGGTATCGTTGGATTTGATTCATCGGAGACTTACGAAGATACCAGACACTATCGCGCTGTAATCTCGGCTCAATCAACCCGGAACATCGCGCGATGTTCCGGGGTCTCTCTCGATCAGATCTGGACATCACGTTTCACGCCCTGGCATTTCAGCTTCACCAATTAACATGACTGGAATGCCATCACGGATTGGGTAATGCCGATTACATCGTCCGATACAAATCAGCTTCTGATTCTCCTGATCATACTTGATATCGCCCTTGCAAGCCGGACATGCGAGGATTTCAAGTAATTCACCGCTAATTTCTTGTGCTTGTGAACTCAAGGAAATCCCCCATAATTCTGTAACCTGTCTCTTAAGTGCTTACAGATTTTTTACGCTTTACTTTCCGTGACACTTTTTGTATTTTTTGCCGCTCCCACAGGGACATGGGGCGTTGCGGCCAACCTTCGGAAGTCCACCAGCCGCCTGACGGGAAGCAAATTCAGCGGTGTTACTGGCTGATTGTCCACCAGTTGCTCCTGCAATAGCACCGTGTGTGTTCACGGCATTTCTGCGGCGGGAAGTACGCCGAGGCCGATCGCTTTGGAGAGGTGTGGTTTCAATACGTGCTTTGAAAATATATTCGCTGACCTCCCCTTCAATTCGTCGGTACATCGCTTCAAAGACGCTGAAGGCTTCATTTTTAAAAACAACAATCGGATCTTTGCCAGCGTAACCACGCAGGTAAATTCCCTCTTCGATGTAATCGATATTGTACAGATGGTCTTTCCAATGGTGATCAATTCGGTCGATCAGAATCAGTCGTTCAAGCGTACGCATCAACTCTGAGCCCATCTCAGCTTCACGCCGTTCATAAAGCTGGCGCAGCAATTTGAGAAGATATTCCCGCAGTTCGGATTGGCTCATGTTCAGTGGCTGCTGCAAATCTGCCGCATCAATGGTGAAGGTATTCGCCCACCAAGTTTTGAACCCTTCAATGATGCCCTCATAAACGTTTAACTGGGTCCCTTCTTTCCTGATAACGTATGTATTCTGATTCTCATCATCGGAGACCAACCACTCACTGCCTTTCTTTGAGTTTGAAACGGTGGCGTTTTCGGATAGAGTAAGCCCGCTGGTTCTAAGTTCCTGCAACGAATCCGCCGAGATTGGTTCGCCACTGTTTAGCTGATTTTGGAATTCTGGGCGAATAGTGGAGAGTCTCGCGTCATTGATATGTTCAGGTAAATGTTCCTCAAGGTAATCATCCAACACATTTTCAATCATTTCCCAAATCGTCTCTTTGAGGTCGTCCCCTTCCAAAATACTATCGCGCAAACTGTAGATGCTTTGACGTTGCGAGTTCATCACGTCGTCGAATTTGAGTCGATTCTTGCGCATCTCAAAGAAAACTTGCTCAACCCGCTTCTGGGCTTTTTCAATCGCGTTGGTCACCGCTTTGTGTTCAATCGGTATATCTTCTTCCATGCCCAACCGATCCATGATGCCAGATAAGCGCTCGGATCCAAACTTCCGCATCAAGTCATCTTCGAGTGAGAGGTAGAAACGAGAAGACCCCGGATCTCCTTGACGTCCAGCACGTCCACGCAATTGGTTATCAATCCGCCGTGCTTCATGTCGCTCCGTAGCAATGATATGCAAGCCGCCTGTTTTTAACACCTGTCCCCGATTTGGGGCGCAAATGGCTTCAGCTTCGACAAGAGCTTCCTGCCATTCTGCTGAACCCTCGTCAATGGTGGATGGATCTACTTTCTTTTTACGAAGGATCTCTCTCGCCAACCCCTCCGGATTTCCACCGAGCAAGATGTCCACTCCACGCCCCGCCATATTCGTTGCAATCGTTACGTTGCCGGGGACTCCTGCTTGGGAGATGATTGTCGCTTCACGGGCGTGCTCTTTAGCGTTCAGCACCTGATGTTTGATGTCCCGCCGTTTTTTGCGGAGCATCTGACTCAATTTTTCAGAATTTTCGATTGAAATGGTGCCAACAAGCACGGGCCGTCCCTGCTCATGCTGCTCAATAATGTCTTCGAGAACCGCCCGGTATTTTGCGTTTTCCGTCTTATAGATAACGTCCGAGTGGTCCATCCGAATCATCGGTTCATTCGTGGGGACAACGACGACATCCAATCCGTAGACATGTGCAAACTCGGCAGCTTCTGTTTCAGCCGTACCGGTCATACCTGCTAACTTCTCGTACATCCGGAAATAGTTTTGATAGGTAATTGACGCACCTGTTTGATTTTCCTGCTTAATCTGCACATGTTCTTTGGCTTCAAGGGCTTGATGGAGACCTTCGTTAAAACGCCTGCCCTCCTGTAATCGTCCGGTAAATTCATCGACAATGATGACTTCTCCGCCCTGCACAACATAGTCCACATCGCGTTTGTAAAGGGTGTGTGCAATCAGTGCCTGATTGACGTGATGCACCAAGTTCATGCTTTCGTGATCGTAGAGGTCTTCTACCCCTAGGAGGCGTTCAATCTCTTCCACACCCCCCTCAGTCAGCGCGACGGTGCCGCGTTTGCTACTTTTTTCGTCTTGTTCATAATGTCTTTCATTTTTTAGGCGTCGCACCGCAGCGTCAATTTTTTTATAGAGTTCGACCGGCTCACCCTGTGGTTCAGCGATAATCAACGGTGTCCGTGCCTCATCAATCAGGATGCTGTCAACTTCATCAACGATGGCGTAATGATGGCCGCGCTGTACCTTCTCTTCAAGCATCTGCCCTTTATTGTCCCACAGATAATCGAAGCCAAATTCACTGTGTACGCCGTAAGTAATGTCCGATTTATATCCTAGGGCTTTCAAATTATGGGGTAGTCCGCTGTAAGTTAACCCCACACTCAATCCGAGGAAGGTGTAAATCTTTCCCATCCATTCCGCATCGCGCTTGGCGAGATAATCGTTGACAGTGACAACGTGGACACCCTTGCCTGCTAAGGCGTTCAGATAAACGGCGAGCGTAGAGGTTAGGGTCTTGCCCTCGCCTGTTTTCATTTCGGCGATTTTGCCTTGGTGGAATACAACTCCGCCCATGAGTTGAACATCGTAGTGGCGTTGATTCAAGGTCCGCACCGATACTTCACGTACCGCAGCGAATGCTTCGGGCAAGAGCGCGTCGAGGGATTCGCCGGCGTCTAGCCTTTCTCGAAAGTGCGGTGTCTTTGATTGGAGGGCAGCATCGGATAGACGCTGCATCTCCGGCTCCAACTGGTTGATTTTGTCCACAATTGGTTGGAGCAACTTCATATCCCGATTCTGTTTACTGCCAAAAACCTTGGTCAATACTTTCTGAAGCATGAAACATCATCACCCCTAGTTTACAAATTTCCTAATTCTACTCACCTTTGACGTTTGGCACACGATTTAGTTACATCTCACTGTGTTTTTTCTTCAGTCTTAACTGCATTGGAATTCAAAGCAGCTTGTGAAGGTAGTGCGTCTGGCACAACTGGATCTGGAATATCATCCTCAACCTCTAATAGATTTTCCCCATCAACCCGCCTTCTCAGTATTGTATAGATGAGGGTATTACCAGTTGAAGCAATCGACAATAGGTAAGCGATAATCAAGCCGACGATAAATAATAGAGACAGTGTCATAAAAATTGCGGCGATATTAAGCGTGATCGGCAAATTGGTGGGTTCGGGAACAATATCAAATACTTTGAATATCTTGAAACTGTCCATGTATGGGAGCGCAGCGAATTTATCAATCGAACCGCCGAGCCACCGATCTGCCTGCCACATAATATGCTGCATATCCGTAGGGATCAGGAAGTGGATTGGTTGCATCGCTAAGACAAACCCGGTCAGGCAAAAGATGACCCAAATCGGGGTACAGATCACTTTCACACCAAGCAGAAGTACTTCGTAGATAAGGAGCCGCCACGGTTGATTCCAAACCATCGCAAGATGCTGATACGCCGTTTCAAAAGTATCCGACTCTGCAGCCGCAACCACAGAGGGCGCGAAAAACAGGCTCACTCCCAAAACCACAAGGAAGTAAGCCATCAGCAATCCAATAAAGAACGCAAAAGGGGTCAAGACCGATGCGAACATGAGAATGACGCGACCCACTGTTGGAATCTTGCCGAGCAGACCGACGCCAATCGGTATTAAAGCCAAAAGCATGAGAATGACAATCAAGCCCACAAACGTCCCTAAAACGGCTTTCCAATGTTGCTGCACAAAGCCCCAAGACGCCTTCATAGAAAAAAAATGGTCGCCCTGCAGTTGCTGAATTGTGATTTTTGAGACCATCGTGCTCGTTAAAAAGAAGAACACGAACAGGATGAATATGCCGAGCCACATCGCGCCAACTGTAATGCCTTCAAAAGCATAATTGACAAGGGGACAAACGGGCAGGAGCGCATAGGTCTCCCAGAACTGCTTGGCTGCACCTCCGCCTACAATGAACAAGCTCGTATATACCAATATTTCGTAGATGAGATAAGCAAGAATAAGCCCGAAAAGGTGAACTAAGATCTTCTTTATATCGAAGCCGTAACGCCCGGCTCGGAAAATATCTCGAAAATCAAAATGCAATTTAGCCATTTTTTTATCCAGTTGTCGGACAATTTTCCAACGAATTCTAGCGTGGTATCAGCCAACTATACATCAGACTTGAGTCGTCCAGAACTTGGATATATAATACACGAACTGCGAGCTTCTGTCAACAACAGAAATCTCGAAATTTTAACTTGACTTTACTCGAAAATCCCACTACAATGCCATCGGGATAGGGAATTAAAATAAACCCAGCTTTTAGGGAGAAAATGAAATGGCAATTACAAAACTAACCGATGCAGAAATTAGGGGCCAACTTGAAGGACTATCGGGTTGGACGGTCGAAAATGAAAAGCTGCACAAGGAATTTCAGTTCGACTCGTTTGTAGACGCCTTCGGTTTTATGGCGCGCGTTGCCCTGATGGCAGAATCAATGAATCATCACCCGGAGTGGTTTAACGTCTATAATCGCGTGACAGTTGACCTCGCAACACACGACGCCGGAGGAATTAGCGCATTGGATTTTGAATTGGCGAAGAGAGTCGATGCGCTTTCGTAAGCCCAATGCGTAAGGACTTTGATTGTTGACTGGTTGATTACTTTTATCATTCGTATATTGGGCGTAACCATCTGTTGGCTTCCCAAGCGGTATGCCCTGATGCTGGGGAGCGGTCTGGGAAACCTCCTCTATTTTGTCCTAAAGAAACGTCGCCGAATTGCCTTAGAGAATCTGCAAATTGCGTTCGGCGATGAGATGTCTACCGATGAACAAGCACAGATTTGCCGCAGAAGTTTTCAACAGATAGGAAAAACCGCAATTGAATTTCTCCGTTTTCCCCAATTAACTTTTGACAACATCTGGGAAGAAGTGACCGTTGAGGGAAAAGAGCACTTAATACAGGCACTGAATCGGGGTAAAGGTGCCATTGTGTTTCTCCCTCATTTTGGGAATTGGGAACTCCTCGCACTTGTCTATGGGGCACTTATCCCGGACCAAGCAAAAGCAATTGCGTTTCCGCTCAAAAACAGATACCTCAACGCACTTGTCTCCCAATATCGAGAGCGTCTGAGTTTACAGTTGATCACTCGGAGACGAGCAGTCAGGGAAACTCTTCGCGCGCTTAAAGAGAATTATGCTGTCGGATTTTTTGCGGATCAGAATGCAGGGCGGGAGGGGATTTTTGTCCATTTCTTTGGAAAACCGGCTTCCGCTGTCCGTGGTCCTGCAACGCTTGCCCTCAAGACGGGGGCACCACTGCTCGTGTCAATGGATATCCGCCAGCCGGATGACAGGCATCATGTGCTCATTACGCCGGCAATTGACCTAGAAATATCGGGCGATCTCGAACAGGACGTACAGACTAATACTGTGCATATCCTGAAAATTCTTGAGGCGTATATCCGACAATATCCGGATCAGTGGCTCTGGACGCACAATCGGTGGAAAACCCAACCAGACCCGCAATGGCAGATGAAGCGACAAATCCGGAAAGGACAGGTGAAAGATGACACATGAACTGTCCAGCTTCACGCTGTTGAAATCAGAACGACCCCGATAACCATCACCACCGCTGCCGCAAATCGCAATTTCGTTTGTGATTCCTTCAGTAGATATCCGCCGAGTAACACAGCGAAAATCACAGAGCTCTGGCGGAGCGCGACGACGTAACTGACGCTTTCGGTCATATAAACATAAAGGATAAGTGTATAAGAAAGCATTGAAAGCAGTCCGGTCGCGATAATCTGCTTCCATTCTCGACGCCCAGTCTCCGTAATTTCCCGTAGTGGGAAGCAAAGCAGGATATAGCTGCCATACAATATCATCGCTATCAGGCTTTCCGTTAAAAAGTAGGTCACGGGTTGCCAAGCGTGTCGTTGGGTCGAATGTGCATGAAATTCGGACATTCCAGCCTTGTCAATCAGCGAGTATGCGATCACCGTGCCGAGTGTCGAAAACGCCCAAACGGCAGCCGGTTGTCTGATGTACTGAAATAGTTCCTTGAATATCAATCTACCGTCCCGCTGCTGAAGTAGATAGATCGAGAAGACAATCGAAAATATGCCAATTAGGCCCTGTACTGACAATCGCTCATTTAAAAACAGGAAGGCAAAAAAGGGGATGAATCCGGGAGCAGATCGGGCAATCGGATAAACATAAGAGATTTCGCCTGACATATAGGCGCGGCTCAAGCACAACCAGTAGAAAAAGTGGACGATACCCGACGCCGCGATATAACTCCAAACCGATTTTGGGGCGATTGGCAGTTGCAGCGCGAAGACAAGTGCCGCCATACCTACTGTAAACACCCCGATCCAGAAGAAGAACAATTGCGGCGAACGACTTGCTTTGCCATAGTAGTTCCACAGTGCGTGGAAGAACGCGGACAACAAAACAAAAACAATGGAAATTGGGGTCTGCACGGTTTCCGTAGAACATCCAACCCGTTCTACCTTCTCCTCTATTAATTCTTGGATATGCTCGTTGAACACAAGCATGTGCACAAGTATATCACATCTCAATTTAGTTTTGACAGTACCATCCGCTTGTGATATAATGAAAGTTGTAAGTGAATTCCCATCATCAACACAATCTGAGATTGCTATATTCGATTGAACAAATGAGGTGAATTGCATTGAAATCCACAAGCCAAATGATCGAAGAAGTTAAAAAAGAGGTCCCAGAAGTTTCTATTGAAGAAGCTCAAAAAGAAAAAGCGGAAGGCGGAGACGATGTCGTGCTGCTCGATGTTCGCGATGAGGACGAATATCGAGCGGGCTATATCCCTGACGCTGTCCATGTCACGCGGGGAATGCTCGAATTCTCGATAGAAGACGAAGTGCCAGATCGGGGCAAAAGAGTGATTGTCTATTGCGCTGCGGGAATGAGATCCTTGCTCGCCGCCAAAGCCCTGAAAGAGCTGGGATACATGGATTCTGTATCCATGGCAGGTGGATATCGAGATTGGTCAGCAGCTGGATTCCCGACGGCAAAAGATAAGCCGATGACACCGGATCAGTTGGAGCGATACAGCCGGCACTTCATGCTGAGCGAAGTCGGCGAAAGGGGACAGTCGAAGCTGCTTGACGCTAAAGTGTTACTCGTTGGGGCAGGGGGCTTGGGCTCGCCGGCGGGACTATACCTTGCGGCGACAGGCGTCGGCACACTCGGCGTGGTTGATTCAGATGTCGTCGAGCTAAGTAATTTGCAGCGCCAAATCCTCCACCGCACGGAAACTGTTGGCAAGCCGAAGACCGAATCCGCAGCTGAAACAATGACTTTCCTGAATCCTGATGTCAATATTGTTCCCTACAATATGCGACTGTCAGAAGACAACATCATCGATCTCTTTAATGAGTACGACTTGGTCGTTGATGGCTGCGATAATTTCGCAACACGCTATCTAGTCAATGATGCTGCAGTGTTGACGAACACACCCATTGTACACGGCAGTATTTTCCAGTTTGAAGGGCAGGCGACCGTCCTTAAGCCACACGATGGCCCCTGCTATCGGTGCATGTATCCGACTCCGCCGCCGCCCGGCATGGTGCCTGGCTGAAACGAAGCTGGCGTCCTGGGCGTGCTCCCAGGCACAATTGGTCTTGTGATGGCGACTGAAGCCGTCAAGCTAATCCTCGACATTGGCGAACCGCTCATCGGTCGTTTGATGATGTACGACGCACTGAGCATGAAGTTTCGTGAGTTAAAAGTGAGTCGGGATAAGAACTGCCCAATCTGCGGCGAGCAACCGACGATTACCGAGCTAATCAGTGATTATGTCGAATTCTGTGAAATGGATCATTCCGAAGCACTTGCGGCTGCTGCCGACTAATAATAAGCGCAAATTATGTTTTCGGACTTCGCAAACCCTTTATTTGAAAGGATCTAATCTATGCTTCCTTGTTCAGGTTGTAATAATCCACTCACGCAATTCCCGATCGAGAGATCGGATGTAGATCTGATGAGTTGTGATGGCTGCCGAGGTGTTTTTCTCAATCGTCCCGGTGGAGAACTGGAGAACGTGGATAACGCAACATTTGACGAACTTGTTGCAGCCTATGGCACCGAATATCCGATTGATGTAGATCCAAGCACCGTTGTCCTACCAGAGGCAGTAGAAGATGCCCTTGAATAGAAAATATTAGTCTCTTGTGGCGTTGATAATCTAAGTCAGTCAACCTTGCGGGGGTGCCAAACCTTCGCAAGGTTGTATACGAATAATTGCCCACATAAACCTGCAATGGGGCAATTCCCTCGGATTAAGTGCCTACCCCATCCGCAATGAATATCATTTCTAACTTTGCCCAATTTCTTCGAGAATATCCTAGCATTCAAGGGACTATTCCTCGTTCTCCTGCCCTGTTTTGGTTAAGCTGCTTTTTTTTGATTCCTGTTAAATTTATTTTCGCCCATAGCCTTGTGCAGCGTGGTACCTATGGTGACGTGTGCTGGGTTTTGATGCTCCAAAACGATCATCAATTACAACTCACTTTACTTTTGCCTACTGCTATACTATAAGCGCCCAACGTAAAAACGCACCTTTTGTGCCTGACATCCCCAACATAAACAGAGATTTCAAAAAATTTGTCGGCGATTTAGGAAGTACCGATGACCATTCTTGAAGCGATTGTACTTGGTATTTTGCAAGGGATAACAGAGTTCTTGCCAGTAAGTAGTTCTGGGCATTTAGTTCTGATGCAACATTTCTTGGGGATAAAAGAGTCACAGGTGTTTTTCGATGTTATGCTCCACTTTGGCACCTTGGGGGCTGTCATTATTGTTTATTATCAGTTAATTCAGTCTTTGGTGCGAACAAGTTTTTCTACGCTCTTTCAGATAGGTTTCTACCAACACCCTCGGCTTACAATCAATAGCACTCCGGGGCTCAAGCTAATCTGGTTTCTCCTACTCGGCTCGATTCCTACCGGGCTAATTGCCCTATCGTTCAAAAGTTCTCTTGAGGCGATTTTTGGCAAACCAATGGTTGTTGCTTTCATGTTGATTGTCACGGGGCTAATCTTGCAATTGTCTCGCTTCGGGCAAAAACTGCTACAAGCGGAAACCTCTTTACGAGCTTGGCATACGCCGCTCATCGGGATTGCTCAAGGGCTCGCCATTACCCCCGGAATTTCTAGGTCTGGGTCAACGATTTCTATTTCGTTACTGTTGGGACTGCCTCCACAGGTTGCAGCGCAATACTCTTTTCTACTTTCCATTCCCGCAATCTTCGGCGCAGTTGTCCTCAAACTTAAAGATGTAGAGGAGATTACAATTGCTCCAGTCGTTATAGCCGCTGGAACATTGACTTCATTCATTGTGGGTTATATTGCGTTACGCTTTTTGCTCGCAGTCCTCAATCGCGGGAAATTTTCTGTTTTTTCCTACTACTGCTTTGCCTTGGGGATAGTTGCAGGGGTATCAATTTGGCTGGGAGTGTAGCCTAAACCTAGCAAAGTCGGTAAACAGGACTAACTTGTAAGGAATCAGCATTATGCAAAAAGGTTTGATTAAAACTTTCATCTGCTGTGTCACGCTCATTTTTCTGCTTATCACACCGAGTGCTGCAAAAACCAAAAGGATTGGATTAATTTACGATACGGGAGGCCGTGGAGATCTTTCGTTTTGTGACGCTTCCTACGCCGGTGCCAAGAAAGCGGTCGATCAGTGGAAACTTGACCTCAAAGAAATCACACCCGGACAGAGCACCGACATCGAGTTTGCATTGAGGCAGTTGGCTCGATTGAAATATGACCTCATCATTGGGGTCGGCTTTCTCTTTCAAGAACCAGTGGAGCGCGTGGCATCTGAATTTCCAAACGTTAAGTTCGCAATTATTGATGCCGAAGCCGAACGAGAAAATGTCGCCTCATTGATTTTCAAAGCGCATGAGGGGACCTACCTGATGGGGGCAATTGCTGCACTGAAAACAGAGACAAATCGGATCGGCTTCATCGGTGGGATGAACGTCCCGCTCCTGCACGCTTTTGAAGCAGGCTATTACGCCGGGGCAAAAGCTATCAATCCAGAGGTCGAAGTCCTCATTGATTATGCAGGTGTTACACCGAAAGCCTTCAGTGACCCTGCTAAGGGGAAAGAACTCGCATTGGCACAATACAATAAAGGTGTTGACGTAATTCTTGCGGCGGCGGGTGCAACAAGCCTAGGCATACTCGAAGCCGCCAAGGAAAAGCAGAAGCAGCTTATCTGGGTGGATGCGAATGGGAACCACCTCGCACCGGGACTTGTTCTGACAAGCATAATCAAAGGGGTCGAACTCTCGGTCTACCAAACAATCCAAGCTGTCGTCGAGGACAATTTCACCGGCGGAATAAAATTATACGGTCTCAAGGAGGGTGGAATCGAATACATCGTTGATGCCAACAATCAAAAGGTACTATCAGCCGAAATCCTGAAGCGCGTTGAATCGCTCAAGCAGCGGATTATCAATGGAGAGATTATCCCCCCGCGGCAATAATTGGAAAACTGAACTTGGAGTGTTAGGGCACTCGAAAAAGGAGCCAGTAGGGCTTACCCAAGAACAGATTCGCTGCTACCATGAAAACGGTTACCTCGGCGGGGCAGGTGTGTTTTCCGCCGAGGAGATTACTGAATTATATCGTGTCACGGATGAGTACATTGAGAAATCGCGCTACGACCCGGCGAAGATCCGGAACCCCAGAGATCCCGCGGCAAAGCCGAAATGAGCTTTGATAAGTAAGTACCCAGCATAAGTCTTTGCATATCCTTCCTACCCATCTGTATTTCCCCAACTTTGAAGAGAAGCGGGGCCGCCCAGACCAAGAGGAAGCAAAGCGGAATGGAAGAAAACTGGCCGCAGCAAATTCTTCAACGGATCGGAGAAATGATTTTATGAAAGAAACGGTGGGGGCCTCTCCCTCTACACCTCAATTTTCTCAGTCGCGGATTACCCTACGCGCTGTGGTATTGGGTTGCATCCTTATGCCGATTAATGCCTACTGGATTGGAATGGAAGAGATGCTCTGGCACGGATTTCATTTCTCCGCAACCTCAATCCCGATGAATGTCATTTTCATTATTTTCGTGTTGGCACTCTTGAACTATATTGCCCAACGATTCCTTCCGGCATATGCGTTGAGCCAAGCTGAACTCCTCGTCATCTATGTCATGCTGGCATGTGTTACAGCGGTAGTTGCCCACGATAACATGGTCGGTCTCATGGGACCCCTCTGCCACGCTTTCTGGTTTGCCACTCCCGAAAACGAATGGAAACAGATCCTCCAGCCTTACCTTCCGAACTGGCTCGTTATGGGTAACACAACCATTGCCCGTCCTTTTTATGAGGGAGGGGCTAATTTCTTCACAGAGGGCTATCTGCGCTACTGGATCGTTCCTATCCTGAGTTGGACAATCATCTCCTCCCTGATTTTCGCGCTTGTCGCCTTTATAAATGTGTTGCTCCGACGCCAATGGATTGAACATGAAAAACTGCCATATCCAATTACCCAACTGCCACTCGATATGACGGCACCTGGAATGCAGCTCTTTCGGAACCGCGGCATGTGGTTGGGATTCTCGATTGCAGCGGGCATCGAAATCATCAACGGAATCAATTTCCTCTATCCGGCCTTCCCACTAATACCGATTCGCGAGAAGACCGCGGATCTCTCGTTGTGGCTTACCGAGGAGCCGTGGAATGCGATTGGAGGGACCTTTTTTCATCTACGCTTGTTTTTTATTGGCTTGTGCTTTCTTTTGCCACTGGATGTGAGTTTTTCGACAGCATTTTTCTACTGGATTCGCAAAGCACAATACATTGGAGGAAGGGCGGCTGGCTGGTATACGATCCCTTACTATCCTTTTCAACCGAACCAAGCAATGGGTGCCGCGCTTGCGATTGTTGTAATGGCAATGTGGGCAGGCAGGCAACATTTTTGGGAGATTGGTAAACGGGTCATCGGCAGGCCTACATCTATCAGTGATTCGACCGAACCGATGCGCTATCGATCGGCAGCCATAGGGATTGTAGTCTGTCTTCTCCTCCTTTATCTTATTTGCAATCAGGCAGGGATGTCCATGTGGGTATTCGTCCTATTTTTCGGATTGTACATAATGATCACGATGGCTGTGACTCGTGTCCGTGCTGAACTTGGACCACCTGCCCACGACATGGCTGGTGTCAATCCACAAACTGCCTTGACGACGGTGTTTGGGATACGTCCATTTGGGCGTGGTAATCTGGTAGTATTCTCGCTTTTTTCGTGGTTCAATAGCCAGAATCGCAGTCAGCCTATGCCACATCAACTTGAAGGCTTTAAGTTGGCGCAACGCACCGGAATGAACCATCGTAAACTGTTATGGGTGATGCTCTTTGCGATTGTGATAGGCGTTTTCTCTGCGTTTCTGATGTACCTTTACGTTCTGTATAACCATGGAGGCAGCAAGGCAGGGATGATTTTAGGGCCTGGTTGGGGGACCTACAACCGACTGGCTGGTTGGTTACAGTTTCCGCGCCCGACGGATGTTTACGGATCAGCGGTCATCGGTGTGTCATTTATATTTACGATGTTTCTTGGTATCATGCGGCTCAAGTTTATCTGGTGGCCCTTCCACCCAGTTGGTTATGTGATAGGCATCAACGGCGGAACACTAGATCAATTCTGGCTCGTGTTAATTCTTGCCTCGGTCGCTAAGCTTGCGATACTCAAATATGGCGGAGCGCGTCTGTATCGACGCGTATTGCCCTTTTTCTTAGGGCTAGTCCTGGGTGATGTGGTGAGCGGCAGCTATTGGGCTATCCTAGGTGTGATTTTAGAGACACCGATGTATGTCGTGTGGTTCTGGACAGTACAGTGATCTCCCTGCGTCTGCCGGATTAACAATCCTGCATCTCAGCACATCGTTTACCGCCAAAGGGTACGTCACGGCGGCCCCGCTGGTCAGCGTCGAAGCATTCTCAAATAAGGTGGAAGTTACGCACTTGAGTTTGTAGTAACGCAATTCAACCCGCGTCTTTAAGGGAGTCGGCATACTCCGTATGCCGTAGCCCCCTTCTAATCCCCCCCGCAAGGGGGGACGCAACCCGGTGGGGTGTCGGTCAATTCCTGGCTCATTGAGCCTATTCCCCCTGCTTGCGGGGGAAGGGAACGCGAAGCTTACCTACTCCTAATTGGCTGAACTGTAGTTGCCCGATTCATCGGGTGTCGTGAGTTGTAGTGTCCGGTGATTCATCACCGAACTACGAGGGATTGAACGTTCACCTGCGTAAGTCCTATAAGAAAAAAGTTGAATTTAGACCTCAGTTGGATGTACAATATTAAAATAGTGAGTAGATTTGAGTCGTCTCGAAACGACTTGAGCTATTAGATCCTACTCCTAAGACTGTATATTTTCAGCCATCCGCTTCCGATGAATTGGCAAATTCATCGCTCAATCAGGGTTTACTAATTCCAATTGAACGTTGATTAGATAGGGGCTTAGCTTGCGAATTGATTCGCAGGCTTTTTCAATCGCTTCATGCGAAAGGAGTTACATTATGTTAACTCAGCAACAGATCGACTTCTACCATGAAAATGGTTACATCGGTGTTGAAAGTGTGCTTTCGGAGCAAGATATCATCGACCTTCGTCGTGTGACAGATGAATTCGTCGAAAAATCCCGTGAAGTCGCCGAACATACTGACGTTTTTGATCTTGAACCCGGCCATTCCTCAGAATCTCCCCGTGTACGCCGGATCAAAAATCCAGCAGCGCAACACATTGTCTATGATCAGGTGCGATGTTACGAACCCATTATCGACATCGTTGAGCAATTAGTTGGGCCCGGCGTTCGCTCGATGGGCAGCAAACTGAATATGAAATACCCCGATTTTGGCAGCCCTGTTGAATGGCATCAGGATTGGGCGTTCTACCCCCATACAAATGATGATGTGTTGGCGGTCGGTGTTGCCATTGACGATATGTCGCTCGAAAATGGTGGGCTAATGGTCATCCCCGGCTCCCACAAGGGACCAATCTACGACCACCACCAGAACAACCGTTTCGCCGGTGCGATCACTGACTCCAATTTTACGCCGGATGGTGCCATTCCGGTCGAAGTCAAAGCCGGGGGGATTTCGATTCATCATGTCCGCACCCTCCATGGCTCTGCGCCTAATACCTCCAGCAAGCCACGCCGTTTACTACTTGCCGCCTACACCGCCGTTGATGCCTGGCCGTTGAGCGGAGGGGACTGGGATGCTCTAAGTGCCAATGTCCTACGTGGTGAACTCACGAATCAGGTACGTATGGTCGGGGCTCCAGTTCGCATGGCACTCCCTCGGGCGGAGCGCGGCGGTTCAATCTACGAAACCCAGACCATTCTGGAAAAACCCCTCTACAATCAGAAAACCAAGTGAATCTCCAACCAGTGTGAAGGAGTGATGAGTGAGAAATAAGTCGCTTGTCACTCCTCACTTCTCACGAGGCACGTTTGATGTAGCTGCTGTCACGGTCCCCCAAATATTTAGTGATAGCATAACAACGACAGGAGGCACCTCATCATCCGTGCTCCAGACACCAAAGCATCCAGCCAAACCGAATCTGACCGCGCAGATTTGCAAGCTGCTTTTCATCGGTCTCGTGGTTCTGCCAATCAACAGCCTCTGGGTCGTTGACACCGGCATCACGGGACACGGGGTGAACTTCACGCGGGTGTCGCTGTTCATGAACGCGATCTTCCTCATCTTCGTCTTGAGTTTAATCAATCCGTGGCTCAAGCGTTATGTTCCGAGGCTCGCACTGGATTCGAGCGACATGGTGCTAATCTACGTGATGCTGTGCGTCTCCTCTGCCATCGCGGGCCACGACATGATCCAGCGATTGTTCCCGCTTATCGGACACGCCTTCTACTTCGCCGCGCCTGAGAATGATTGGCAGGAACTCTTCCACCGCTATGTACCACGCTGGCTTGTTGTCACAGATAAGTCGGTGTTGGCTGGCTACTACAAAGACCGTGGCACATTTTATGATAACACCTTTTATATTGCCGAATACTTCAACGCCTGGGTCGTACCGTGTCTCGCATGGTGCACCGTTATTATCGCACTATTGGTTTGTATGCTGGGCATCAACCTCCTAGTACGCAAGCACTGGACAGCACATGAACGCCTCAGCTATCCTCTCGCCCAAATACCGTTAGACATCATCAACAACGGTCCTCGTCTTTTCAAAACACGTCTCATCTGGACTGGGTTCGCCCTTTCCGTGGTGTTCAACCTCGTCAACGGTATTCATACCCTGTTCCCTGTTGCCCCCAGCATCTTCTATGGACGCTATCTTCTGAGCCAATATTTTACCACAAAGCCGTGGAATGCGCTTGGTTGGATTCCGATTGAGTTTCACCCATTTGCAATTGGGCTAGCGTTCTTTATGCCGCTAGACCTCTCTTTCTCCTGCTGGTTTTTCTATTGGCTTTGGCGAATCGAGCGGGTAGGAGGAACGGTCTTCTCTGGTGGCAGCATGTTAGCCGGATTTCCCTTTACATGGGAGCAATCCATCGGTGCTTGCGCGGCAATTTTGTTTATGACATTGTGGGGACTACGGTCTACCGGACGGAAAATCCTACGGAGCTTTTTTAGAATGCCTACCACGGTGCAAAGCACTGGTGATCAGCTACGCGAGATTCCGGGCAACCGGTCGGAAATACAGCACTATCGCTGGGCAATTTTTAGCATTTTTGCGAGTCTTAGCTATCTCATTGGGTTTTGCTACGTTGCAGGGATGTCCGTGTGGGTTTCGTCGGTCTTTTTCCTTATTTTCTTTGGGCTTTCAACGGTTGTGACGCGCATCCGTGTCGAAGCAGGTTATCCGATGCACGATTTCGCGTTTCGCCCCGAAGACATTGTCGTGACAGGATTCGGCACACAATCAATTGGGCCAACGAGCCTGACCCTATTTTCCTATCTCCACTTTTTCACTTATGCACATCGTAGCAACCCCCAGCCACATCAATTGGAAGCATTTCGGCTAGCGGATCGGATGAATCTTTCCATCAACGGGATGCTGATCGCAGGCATCCTGATTGCCACGGTGGTTGGAGCAATAGCTGCTTGTTGGGCTTACCTACACACCGCCTATCAATACCAAGGGAGTACGTGGCCCGGTTGGCCCATTTTTAACCGTCTACAAAACTGGTTGAGCTATCCAAGGGGGACGGATATCAAATCGTTAATCTTTATGGGTGGGGGATTCGGTATCGGACTGGGATTTCTGATTATGCGGAGGCTTTTTATCTGGTGGCCCTTTCATCCGGCAGGATACGTGATTGGGGGAACGTGGTCGCTCAACCTCCTATGGTTTTCAATCTTCATTAGCTGGTTAACCAAATTAATCATCCTCCGATTCGGTGGGCTCAGGCTGCATCGACAGGCGAGCGCGTTTTTTATCGGCCTCGTTTTGGGAGAGTTTGTAACCGCAAGTTTCTGGGGCGCAGTCGGTACGATTCTTGGGCAGGCAACCTATCGATTCATCTAAAAAAATTGGGATGTTTTGCGTGTTTTTTGTCTGCCGCTTTGCGTTCTATTTATCAATCCTGATCGGTTTGGATAGACATATCCAAACCAATTGAGCGTATGTAAATCATTTGACGCACTCCCAAACCTAAAAGATTGGATATGATCGAAGTTTACTTGAGATTCTTATTCGTTTAGGAGTGGAATTGTGCTATCAGGGGGGCTCCGATTTATCGGAGACTGACGCCCTCTCCTGCAAAGGTAGACGCCCCTACCCGATGGATATTGATAGCCGCGTTGCGGTCTCTATCCAACTGTATATCGCAGCTTGGACACCGCCAAGTTCTATAACGAAGGTTTAGGACTGGATTGATTACGCCACAGACATGGCGTGTTTTGCTTGACGGATAACCATTTATCAATGAAACGGATGTCTCTATCCTTCTTTTGGGCAATGTGCTTAAGTTTCTGCAAAAAGTTAAAAAAACCAAGTTAGAGGCTTTGCGCCCCAAAGGCTTTTCATGCCGCTGAGAAGGAGACTATCGCTAAAATCCGAATTTCCCGCAACTTGATTTATCGGCAATCACCGATCAGCAATAATCCACCCACCATCTATCAGTTCAGTAGTCGCACAGCTAGGCCCACCGTCTTTATCTGTTCCCATATATCTCGCCATAAGCACTCTATTCGGATTTTCGGACACTGCTTTCACCATTTGCCAAGTTACTTCTTCTTGACGGAGAGATTTTGGATAGCCCGTTGAAATCCAGATTTTCGCCCTTCTGCTCCATTCACAACCCGGCTGACCCGCTAGCTCCCCGATATTGACGTAGAAGAACCGTTTCGAGGGAGTTCCCCGGGCGAATGCCCCTGTAAAGTTGGGAACGCCCGTGTTACGATGCGGTTTCACAACCGCGTCAAAATCAAACGCAATATCTTCCCCTACAGATTGGGTAACCGAAACCAAGTTCCCGTCCTTTTCCAAGGCGAAGTTGACTCCGACCGGAGGACTCATAACAACAATGCGCATTGGGATTTTGTATTCCATAACTTTATTCTCGCATTTCCTCAGAAGTTTGCAACTGAGTTGATGCCATATCAGCGAATTGCCGTGCCCGTTGCCCTAAGTGGATATATAGGTCGATCCGCAATGGGAAGGTGAACGATGCAAGCCAGCACGCCTAGGATAATCGCAATTATCCATACAGGCGTGTACATCCCCGTCGCGTCATAAATTCTGCCGCCAAGCCAAACCCCAAAAAAACTCCCCACTTGGTGACTGAAAAATACAATTCCGTACAGCGTAGATAGGTAACGGGGACCGAAAATTTGCGCCACCGTGCCACTCGTCAACGGTACGGTAGCCAGCCATAAAAAACCGATTGCAGCACCAAAAACCATCGCCGTGGTTTCCGTTACCGGAAAGAGGAGAAACAGGCTGATAATGAACGAGCGACCCAGGTAAAGACCGCTCAGCAGGTATTTCTTGCGATAATGATCACCTAGGTAACCAAATAGAGTAGAACCAAATAGATTAAACAACCCAACTAGCGAGAGTGCAGTTGCTCCGGCTGTCCCTGATAATCCGTTATCCGTGAGATAGGCGGGTAAGTGGGACGCAACATACGAGACGTGGAAGCCGCAAACAAAAAAGCCGCTAGTCAACAGCCAATATCCCGAGTGCTGGCTTGCCTTAGCTAACACCTGAGTAAGCGAATCGGAAGATTCCACTGTGGACTCACTCCCCGCAACCTGTTGCTTTCGAGTTGGATATCCCACTGCCAGTAAGGCAATTAAGCCCACAAATCCCCCAAAAATTGCAAAAGTGGTTCGCCAACCAAAGGCATTCACGATGTGCTGTGCGACTGGCACGACAATAAACATCCCAACCGAACCGGCGGCTGTGATAAAGCCAAATGTTCTGCTGCGCCGTTCCGGTGGAACTACCTGCGCCACCGCACCCAATACAACGACATACGACACACAACTCAGAGACACCCCAGATAACAAACCAAAACCGAGCATCAAACCGGTCCAATGAGTCGTAATTGACATCAGATACATCGACACACCGAATAGTAATCCACCCCCTATCGCCACCCAGCGCGAACCGTAACGATCTGCCAGCACGCCCGCGAACGGCAGACCACCAATGATGCTTTGGATGGCTATGGCTAAGCTAAATAGTTCACGCCCAATGCCAAGTTCATCAGTAACCGGTTGCAGATAAATACCGAATGTTTGTCGTGTCCCCATGCTAATCAAAATGATGAGGATACTATATCCTACAACGTGGTTTGCACGTCGGGACACTAATCACCTCCCGTTTGCTTTTCCCGATAATCTACCTCGGATGTCTCATCGTTTAACGACCTGTTTTAATATTAACTCAGATGGTTGTTAATTTTCGTTCGGGCGTGACCGGCAGGAGTTGACTTTTGGCATCCAACTCAACCTCCTTTTTAGTTAGGACACGGTCATAAAGCTTAAACTCATCCATTACAAAAAAGGCGGCTCGACGTTCCACCGATACGAAGGTGCCCCTTACCCTGAAGGAAACCGCGTTGAACATTAAACGTACCTCTTGTTTTGCTATTGATATAGATTATCAGATTGGAGTCCCTCTTGACACCTGTGATATGATACCATCTTTTCTGATCAAAACCTGCACCTTGACCGCCGGGACCTATTGCATCAGGTCCAATCCTGCCAAATTGATATACAAGGGATAAAACCGGGATCAATAAGAGAGATGCCTGGAGAATCCCCTTTCTCATCACCAGTAAACGTTCTCATTTTCAATGCCTTAAAACGCATGGGGATATCCCCAAGATAAATCTTGGGGGGTTACCCCTAAAGGATTTTTGATAAATCCTGATGATTACTGCCTTCTACTTTACCAATCGACGACTGTTCCATCTTCGGGGTGTAACGGGGATTGTGGACGGAAAATGGCACCAATTTTGTCCGCCATTGCTTCATCGTCAAGTTCAATGCCAAGTCCCGGTTTGTCAGGAATCGGCAGGTACCCATCAATCGGAACAAACGGTTCTTTGAGATAGCCCTCGCCGAGCGTAACATGCTCCTGAGACACGAAGTTTGGCATCATGGCATCGAGTTGTAGGCAGGTCGCCAACGCAATCGGGCCGAGTGGACAGTGGGGCGCGATGCCAGCATAGTGTATTTCTGCCATCCCCGCGATGAGGCGCGTCTCAAAAATGCCTCCAACATGGCAGGGATCCGGGTTCAGGATTTTCGCCGCCCCGCGCTCCAAAAGTTCACGAAATGCCCAGCGTGTGAAAACGCGCTCGCCCGCCGCGATGGGAATGCTTGTTGATTGAGCGATTCGCGCCATTTCATCGTAGTTTTCGCACTGGCACGGATCCTCTATCCACGCCGGGTGCAACGGCTCCAACGCTTTGATGATTGGCACCGCGGCAGCAGGTAGAAATGCGCCGTGCAAATCGATGGCAATGTCAATGGAAGGTCCAACGGCGTCGCGAATCTCCCCCACTCTGGCAACCGCTTGATCGATAAACTCTTTTGTGGCATGAACCTTGGGATACGGTCCGGGTAACCCAATCTTGAACCCTTTGAACCCCCGCGCCACATCTTCTTTTATCTGCTCAATGGAGCCGCCCCCTTTATACAGACGGATACGATCTCGAGCACGGCCACCCAATAGTTGCCACACCGGCAGCCCGACGCTCTTACCAAGAATATCCCAAAGTGCTGCCTCGACTCCACTGATGGCACTCATCAAAATTGCACCACCATGATAACACGGTTGTCGATACATCGCTTCCCAATGATGGATAATTCGTCGTGGGTCCTGACCGATGAGGTAATCCTCAAGCTCCCTGACCGCCTCAGCGGAGGTTGTGGCGCGTCCCTCTAGATACGGCTCACCCAAGCCAACGATTCCCTCGTCAGTATGCACTCGCAGAAACAGCCAGCGGGGTGCAATCAGGAACGTTTCGAGTTTGGTAATTTTCATCTTTTAACGTACTCCCAAGGCTAGAGCCTTTATTTTACTTGACGTTGATTGCATTACAGGCTATTATTCGATAACTTCCTGAATGGGATAAGCACGAACCTGCTGAGAACAGTGGAAATGATATAGTGGATTTTCTTTTTGCACAGAGGCGTAAAGCGAAGTGAATCGGTCAGAGATACCTTTAGCAAATTTCTGTAGGCGAGAGCAGTTGATTGAGTGCCTCATTGAGCTGCCTGTGAGGATAGGCTAAACTCAAAATCAGCCCGCGTATCTTGATTGATGGTAACCACAACTTCTTGAACCGGCTGTGTTCCCAATTCTTCATGCCACGCCTTAATACGATAACTCCCTTCTGGCACATTTTCCAACCGAAACTGACCTTCTGCATCCGTGAGTGCGTAGTAGGGGTGATCGGTCACAATGATCCATGCCTTCATCCAGCTATGCACATCACAAATTACCTCAATAGTATCAGGTTCGGAAAATGTCAGGGGCAACCGTCTCCTTTTCGTTTTGGTCTGCATGATGTTGATTTCTTTGTTATGTGCACCAATAGTATGAAAGTTGTGCGACACGGGATCACTATTTAAGGCTTCAAATTCTGCGCCGGCGGGGACTAGCAGCACATGTGGAATAAAAACACACTTTTGCTGGTCTATTTGGATCGGTTTGTCGCCAGTTTCCATCGGCAGCCCTGTGGGGATTCTCAATAACGACACGACCACATTTTGAATACCACCGGTTTCAGAAACAAGGAGACTTTCAGATTGATATGTATGCCCACACGTCTTTTTGTTTAAGGTGACACGCAGTTCTTTGGGCGGAGGGGGTTCACCTTTGAACAGTGCACGTCCACTGATGGTTCCCACCTGTCCGGACTCGATTGCATCTTGGAACCCTTCTAAAGTTCTCGGTCCCTGTTTCGGCGTCGCAGGTTGGGAGGTTTGATTTGACTGCTCAAGAGAATTGGTCTGTAATTTGTTCTGTGGACGGTCGCAGCCCCCTAGATAGATGCAGAAACATAGTAAGAATAATTGTAATAAAATAAACCAGCGGTGAATAGTCATCAATCTTCCTTTCTGTTTGCCAAGCGTCAGGTGAATACTTCATCAGGTCAAGAGGCTTATCGGACATTATATCAGTCCGTCTAATCCGCGTCAAGCAAATTGCGGATTGCTATCTTTGCTGAACGGTTCAGCGAAAGGAAAGACCATGAAAAGGGCATGGATCGGCTTCAGTCTTTTATTGATTATATTTGCTTGTTCGGACAGGAATACACCTGAGGATGTTGCAGAAGATTTTGTCTATAACTACTACCTGCACGCAAACCAAGGGATGGCGTTACGCTTGAGCGATGGACTGGCTAAGGAAAAATTGGAAACGGAAATCGAATTCTTACGGGAAGTCCGAAGTGGTAGTGACCAATCCTATGTGAAACCAGACATTGAGTATAAGCAGGTGGGGAAAAAAATTGAGGACGAAAATCGCGTATTCTTTAGATATCAACTGACCATCAAGGGCACAAGCTTTTCAAACGCGGTTCGCAACGCTGTGATTTTCACTGAATTGATTGACGGACAGTGGAAGGTCACTAATTTTGATGAATACACAGAATAATGAAACAGGGAAGAGACAAACGCTGTTTTCTCAATAATGGCAGTTATCGGACGCCCTGTTTTAGCCATCCTCATATCGTGAGTGTCTTACCTGTGGGAGCAACTGCAAAAGCAGGATTGGACCATGCAGGATTAATGTCATTATGGCGATTATTGATGAGGCTTCGCGTCTGTCGCACGCCATCGGTGTCCATCACGTAGATTTCACGGTTCCCATTCCTATTAGACATGAAGGCAATGTGTTTATTGTCCGGCGACCATGCTAGCTAAAAGGAAATGTGTCAGATTATATCTCCGTTGTGTCTGTCCTTCCCCCTCTGTTTTCAAATCGGTTTCTTATCTTTTGGGGGTATAGAGGTAGCTTGTGTAGGCGATTCCTTTCCAAATTAGAGGGGCAATTCGGTTTATTAATGGTGTCGGCCTCGGATAGTCTATGTTTCTACCCAATGCCGGTATAATGGTTTCACATTATCAGGCAGTGCCTTATATGCCTCCGCTCGTATAAGGGGAGAATCGTAATTTTTTCCGTCCGTCTCGATTACCATTTGGGTGTGTTCTGGATTTCCAATCTGTGTGGGATTCAGATTCAGCCACCATGGCGCATAGCGGACAATGACTGCAACACGCGGTTTATCACTACGATTTGGTGGTACCGCATGCCAGAGCCGGCTGTCGTAGAGTAATACGCTACCTGCGGGCCCCGAAACCTGCGTTTCAGTTGGATATGGGGCATCACGATCGATTCCCACTATCCCTGCTGCGGAAGGATTGTCGGCGGTTCTATGGCTTCCGGGGATGACGTAGGTGCCGCCCGTTTCGGGTCCAAATGGAGTTAGCATCCAAATCGTTGAGAGGTGCATGATTGTGTCCGGATACGGTGCGGGAATGTGTGTTGCATTGGTTTGATTGTAGGGCCAATCCGAATGCCAGTAGCCTCGCTCATTTCCCGGATAGTTAATCACACAGTCGGTGCAGGAAATCCGCACATACGGTCCGAATAACGTCTCAGTAAGCCCCATAATTCGCTCATCTGCCAAGTACGGGGCGAAGGTCTGGGTTTCGTTGATGATTCCTCTCAAATTTGCAACGCCCTGAACGCCCACACGGTGCCCCCTCGCCCTCGTTTTTGCGAGTTCCGCTTCTGCTTTTGCATGGTGTGCCGTTTGCGCTGCCACCACACTCTCTCGAATCTCATCAATTTTGTCAGCCGGGATGATCTCCTCAAGGACACAATAGCCATTCATTTTCAATTGATATAGCTTTTCTTCTATTGACATGCTTCCCTCCTGATGTATTGAACCCAAGTTATTAGGTAACCCGTAGGTTAAGTTTCCATACTCAACCTCTAAATAACTCTACTACACACCTGTTGCCCTGCTCGGTATTTGGGTCGTGGTGATTCGCTTTTGTTATATACATTACGCCCCTCCTCAATGAGATCCGGATTCAAAACAGTTTGTAGTAGCGCAATTTATTGCGCGTCGGATACCAACAACATCGCGCTAAAGTATTCTGGCTCAATTCGCCATACACTACCGCACGAGACAACGGGTATTCGATGAATCGTCCAACTATGAGCCTACGGATTGACTGCTGTTGGTCGGTTCTTATCGCACCAGCAATTGTTTTCTACAGTGTTGAATCGCTGAACGACAAGGTTTTGAACGTTCAGCTGCGTAAGTCCTATGGAGGCATAGTCACCTCTCTAGCTTCGATTCCTAATTCTCTACATTTCGCTTTAACATCATCAGGAATTTCTGGTGCTGCAAGTATGCTGTGCACTTGCTCACACGGTAGTTGATATTCAACCGCAGCAAGATGCTTATACTTCACGGCTTGCCAGACCCCAACGTAGTTTCCGGATGGAATATGTGTTTCTACCTCGACAGTGACGGGCTTTCCAGCACTATCCTCTAGTAAGATATCCACCCTATCCCGTGACTCGAACTGATACTCAGGCTCAATCAATGTCAAACCTACACCAAGTTGAGAGGGATTATTTGCAAGGCATTCCTTCAACTTCCAATGTGGTTGCCCCTCTCCGCCTCCACCGCCCCTGCCATGCCCGCCTCCTGCTCTCCCTTCGGACGTACCACCCCAATGGCCTCCACGTGTATCTATAATCCCTTCAGACTGTGGGGGAGTTGGATAACGTTCACATTCATCCCCCACTGAATCATCGGTTCCGCTTATAGTATTCTCATCAAAAGTTTCTATTGGTTTTACTTCATCTTCTTTGGAAGCCTCCTCTGGTGGTGATACCTCTATTCGGAGCCCCTTCCGTTCCCAGCGGGCAAGTACCTTCTTTTGATCTTTGTTGTTTAATAAGTTCTCGGCGAATTGGCTTAACCTCTCGCTACGAAAATAATCCGCTAAGGCATCGCTGATAAGCTCGGCGTATTCATCTTCGTCCGCCTTTAACCCCAACCAGAGCGTCGCTTCCCGATTAGTCGCGTCCAAAAAACTCGGACGTGGATCCGGGTCAGAAACGGAAATTCCTTTTAATGTATATGTCGTCCTTAGTTCTTCAACCAACCGAACCGACAACCGATCTAAAACTTGGGTAAATCCAGTTTCCTCATATTTTCGATCATACAGCTCCGGTGATTTGAGGAAGTCATGAATGTGCGGAAGCAGGTTTCGTACCTTCTCTGACCAACGCTCATCTTTTTTACTCTCACCGCTAGGGTGAAATTCGACTTTGATCTGAGAGCAACCCTCTACCGCCAGATACTTAGTAGCCAGTTCCAATAAATCATCAAACTCCCAAAATGGAATTTTGTCCTTAAAAAACTTAGCGCGATAACCGTGATCACTCCAAACCAATTCACCTCGGTAGAAAAAATCCCATTCACTTCCCTTCTTTCCAAGCCAACATCTGCTTTCGCGTGTTTGTTCCCACTCTTTCCGCCAATTTTCGTCTTCTAGCAAGCTGTCGTCTTCTTGCAGCGCGCTCCATAAACGACTGTAAAGAACTTTAACACGCTTATGAACCTCCGCATCGCTCGCTTGTGCTGCAGATGTAACCTCTCGGATACCACGGACATAATCTAAGGAAGAAGCTCGTTCCGATACTCCCAAAGCGATGAAAAATGGTTTTAGCGTTTCCGCATAACGTGCTTTGAGATAGCCACGACTATTGCCGAAAACCGCGCTCTCATCCTCCCAAAACACCTGATCTGTTCGCCACCAGCGCGGTTCTGGGCAAGGAGTAAAGATAAGGGGCTCTTCCTCAAATTTTTCGCGTGGCCGTGCATCCTGTTGTGCAAGGAATCGATAGAGGGGTTCAATGTCCTGAACACTTACTGTTGTATTGCTTAATCTTTGCAGGTAGTTGAGTACACTTTCCGTATTTGCATTCAGGTGTATCCCCAACTTCTTAGCTAACCATCGCGCGGGTTCATTGTCCTCGCTGATATCGAGGTCAGGGTGCAGGTAGGCCACGCTATCCCCTAACACCCTACGGTTTTCAGAAGTTGGCGCGAAACACTTGGAAGGAGAACGAAGGCTGCCTTGATCGTCAGGGAGCCAGTCCTCATAGGCCTTCAGAAGAAGATAAAAACGAGCATCAAAGCGTTTTTGATTGTATCTATAATAGAACCAACGATAGATACCTTGAAAGAGAACATCTCGATTTCCTTGTTCTGATGGCAGAGCTTTGACTAACAAACGCCAGAGGACTTGTGAAAGATGCGATTCCTGGTGATCGAAAAAATAGTACACACCATCAAAATAATATTCTTCAATAGTTTCCTCTCCCGTGCTACGTTCCCTTTCAATATTCCGCCCCTCAAATTCTTCGTCGTAGGTGTCGGGGTATTGCTTGAGAAATCGCGGTGCATCCTTAGCACCAAGCCTTTTCAAAAACTGGAGCCAGTCTTCCGAATCGGAATTGGTCTCCAGATAACCATCGTCTACGAACCATGCGGACCAAACATTATCACACACAGAAAAGTAAGTTTCCAGATCGGTATTGCTTGTATAGGCTTGTGGCAGATAGGCCTTGCAGGGGGCTACAAAGCCATAATCTTCTCGTTGAACGCCATCATAAGCCCACAGAATCGGAGTTTTGCTGATTTCTACTGTTGTGCGCCAACCACCCCTATGCCAAACCTTGCACAAATAACGCAGATGCAGGCGGTTTTCCTCCACAGCAGGTTTGGGGGTGTCAGATCGAGAATATTGAGGGATAATCCATTCGCGAATCAGCTCTTCCGGGCGCAACTCCCTAACCCCCAGAGTTTTCAAGAAGTGTTCGATGTTGTTGTGTTCATCTCCTTCGAGTAGGGCTGACATCAGGATAGGTAACTCCTTGATGAAGGGTACGATTTCTTCACGGTCTTCGTCTGTATCTGGTGGAAGGAACACTGGTTGATCATCCACACATACTACATGCCTTCCATTTTCAAGTCGAACCAATGGGAGTTTTTTTATCCGTTCCCGCTCGGACCGTTGTTCCTTCAAATACGCATACAGCGAAAGTAGCCATTCTTTCGGCTTATCCTCGAACCAGCCGGGAGTTTGATTTTCAAGCCAACCCAACACTTGACTGACGCTTACTTCTCTTACACCTGCTTCGCGCATCACCTTTAAGCACCGGCGAAACCTTTCCGTATCTCGTATGTCGGGATGCAACCAACTGCTGCCCGGATTCAGCCAACTGCTTTTAACCAATTTTCTCAGAGATTCGGCATGGGGATCGTGCACGTTCTCCGCTTTCGCATACCCTCCGTCCTGAGTTGGGATAAACGGTCTTTCCTTCATAGCCGTTCTCAGAGCCTCGGCGATGGGAAGGAACGCCGACGGCACACCGTCGCCTTCCAGAGGTAATATATCAAAGAACATCGGTTCAAGCAATCCACCCGCTTTCAACTGTTCCAATACTTCAGGCAGAAAGTTGGTGGTTTCCCGTACCAACCATTTATTCCATGGATTATCAATTGGAATATTATCACGCGCGGGTGTAGTCTGATAACGTCCCTGAATGAGAAATCGCAGGTGTGTTTCTCTTTGCGTAGGAAGGTAAGCAAACAAGACACAACCGTCCAACCCGGTGATTTGACCGTTACATAGCTTGAATGCGACTTCAACCGGCTGTTGTTTATTCGCTGATCGTTGAATACGGTTTCGTTCTTCGTCGTCTTCTGCTTGCTGCAAAAGTTCATCAATCACTTCTTGTGGCGGTCGAACCTCTCTGCAAAAAACTAAGAATGTTTCCGACAGTTGATTTTCACCGTTAATAGATCCTATCAACTCAACTTGGAGTGCATTCTGAATTTTATCATGAGGACAACGGCGACAGGAATAAGAACCCGTTTGTCCGTTGTGTTCATCATGCCATTGAATCGTTTCAAGATGACGGAAGAATAGCAGGGATCGTTTTTCTAAATTGCAAAGCCCTTTTTTTAGATATGCAATGTCTTTCTGACGTAGGCGATCTTTGAAAGGTAGGCGAAAGACTGTTCTGCCTTTATCTATTTGCTTCGCAACCTTTGAATCGACATCGTCAATATCCTCTCGCTTTCTGTAATCTCGGATACGGAAACGTTTATTACCAGAGTAGATTTCCGGGAGATCCGTGTAGTTATGAACAGCTATGAAGCCGATGCCAAAAGTGCCTATTTGGGTCAGGTCTTTATTACTTAAACCTATCGAACAGATGTTGGACACATCCTCTTCGCTAAACTGGTTCCCGTCGTTCCAAACAAACAACTCCTTCTCACCCAACCGCAATTCCATGCAGAGACTCCTGCTGTCCTCGGCATTCTGAACCAGTTCATCAACAAAATGCGTTTTTTCACTGTAAAGTTGCATTAAGCGGCTGACGGAGCGTTTGAACTCTTGATATAGCTGTTGGTAGTCTGTCATTGTTTGATTCCTTTACCAAAATCAACTTTGGCTTAGAAGACGATGGAATATCTAAGATTTTCATTATATTTAGGACTTACGCGGTTCAGTAGGGAACACCAATCGTTGTTCACTACGAGCTCCTTAATGGAACCCTTGTTGTAGTTGCCCGATTCATCGGGCCTCAGAGGTTGTGTACGCCGACACGGAATCGCCGAGCTACAAGATATTGAACGTTCAGCTGCGTAAGTCCTATAGGTGACAACTTGAATAATTATATCATTTCAAAAGGACTTTCGGGCGAAAAACCGTTAAAAATCTGCTGAAGACATGGGAAATTGATTGCTAGAGACTGGGCTTGGTGTGATTTTTTAGGCTTTGCACTTGCTCGAGTAACCCATTGGAGCGTAGTTTCGCGTTGTCGTTCGTACCAGAGGTATCGCTACCGGGTGGAATCATAGTAAGCTCCTCTGATTTTTGTTGATCGGAAAGTGAAAAACGGGTACAATGACTTATGAAGGCTTTCCAAAGTCTGGGGTGAAAGCCTTGATGTTGTTCATCTGCTGTGAGCATCACAACATTGTAAAGATTAGATTGGAAGTTTTTATCTAACAAAATCAAGTTTGAAAGGAAGGTCCAGATGGCAGAAAAAAGTTTGAAACAACGTATACATGATGGAGAGGTGCTTATCGGGCGGGGAGCCCCCGTTGCATCAGATCCGGATGATCTCAGAACCATCCTTGATGGGGCAGATTTCGATTTCATCAATACTGACAGTCAGCACTCCGCGTTCAACGAGGAACGGCTGCAAACCTTTTGCCAAGTTGCAGACGAATTTAATATGCCCGTTCAATTCCGGATTAAGCACACCCGTAATGCCTACCTTATCGGCAACTACCTGGATTTGGGGCCGACGGGCATTGAGGTGCCGCAGGTAGAACTTGAATCTACGGTCGATGAAGCCATTGATTTCTTTTACTATCCGCAGATTGGCAAACGCAGTTGGGGCGGTCCCTCCCGGGAGGTTGCACCGGAACATAGTGGACGGGTCGAGTATGCAAAATGGTGGAGTGAAAATGGTGTCCTCTGGATGCAGATAGAGTCAGTGAATGCGGTCACCAATGCGAGAAAACTGGCGAAGCCGGGTGTTGACTGTCTTTCTTTTGGACCAGCAGATCTGAGCTTCAGCCTAGAAAGCTATCCACACCATTCGCTCAAGACCCTTGATGATTGTGCGCGTCATGTGGCAGAGCAGTTGCAAGGCACTGGCGTTGCGGTCTGTCTCCGGGGTATTGCACCAAACGATCGTGATAGATACATTGATATGGGCATCACGATGTTCCTCTAGCCATCACCAACCCACATTCTGGTTCATTGGCCGATGAGTTCATTGGTTCATTAAATGAACCAATGAACTAACCATCGCAAGTTACTAGCTGTCAGCAGAATCACAAGTTGAAAATTTCGATTTATCGAGGAGGAGGAATTGGTTATATGATAATGGCTAATACGTTTCGCGAAAAACTCAATCAAGGGAAACCAACTATTGGTACACATTACCTTTCTGCCGACCCAGATCTTCCAGAAATCATTGGAGATACCGGTTTGTTTGACTACGGCGAGTTCTGTGCGGAGTATAGTACTTTTGATATGCAGCTGCTCTACCACATGGCGCGTTCGGGTCAGTGTGGTAACTTACCGCTGATGACAAAGCTAGACCAGAAAAGCGAAAGCTTTTGGGCGCAAGCTGCGCTTGGGGCGGGCTTTAAGGCAGTGCTTTTTACGGATGTGCGTACCGTAGAGGATATTGAGCGATGCCATCAAGCAATAAGACCGGACCTCCCCGATGTCGGTGGGCACATGGGGGTCAAACTACGTCGTTCAGCATTATCGGGTTATAGTGCAGATGGCTACATCGAAGATTTGAATTCGGTGGTGTTTTTGATTATGATCGAGAAAGACCTAGCGGTTGATAATATCGACGAAATCCTGACGGTTGCAAAAGAAAAAGGGGTTGATATGACCCAATGGGGCCCTGCAGATTTTGGTTTCTCCAGAGGTGAACCGAACTTAATGAGCACACCGGAGATACAACCGTTTGAAGAACTTGTCATCAAGAAATCAATAGAATATGATGTCGCGCCACGGATTGAAATTGGTAAGCCTGAAGAAGCAAAACGTTATATTGATCTGGGTGTCCGCCACTTCTGCATGGGTTGGGACCGGTTTATATATCAAAGCAACTTAATCCAGCTTGGCGAAGGGCTTCGGAAAATTGTAGACCTTCTCTAATTGGTTCGTCTAGTGATGGCTGCTATCTATAAAATCAAGGTGCTAGCCGGAGGTGCGTTCTTGGCTAATACCTCGGCATCTTATCTATCAGACCAAAAAGGTGGTAATGACCTCGGTCAGCCGAAAAATAAGGGGCCAGCGGTAGTAAATACAGGAGGCAAATATGGAGTTAGCGGACATTAAAAAGGTAGGAGTTGTTGGGGGTGGGACCATGGGGTTCGGCATCGCCATAAACTTTGCACTAGGCGGATACCCCACCATTATCAGGGATCTCAGTGATGTACTTCTACGGCAGTCCATGAAAAATATCAGGTCTGCTATGGATCTCTTTGTCGAGGAGGAATTGATAACCCAAGCGGAAGCCGATAACACGCTCAGCCGGATCACAACCACCACCGATTTGGGGGAAGTGGCCCAGAGTGATTTCATTACCGAAGTAATTATCGAACGGTTAAAAGACAAGCAGGTTCTCTTTAAGACACTGGATCAACTGTGTCCACCGCATAGCATTATCGTCAGCAACACCTCCGGATTTGTGATGACCGATATCGGCGCAGGTGTCAAGCGGCAGGACAAGATCGGTTTAACACACTACTTTGCGCCGCCGCATATCGTGCCTGGGGTTGAGGTAGCTAAGGGGCCCGGAACGAGTGATGAAACATACAGCATCATCTACGACCTGATGAAAAAGGTTAAGAAAGTACCAATCCGGGTGCTTAAAGAGTTGCCGGGCTATCTGCTGAACCGGATACAGGGTGCTATGGGGCGTGAAGCAACGCGATTGTGGGCAGAGGACGTGGCGACTGCTGAAGAGATTGAACTCGGCATCCAGGCGACCTTCGGTTTTCGCATGCCCCATGAAGGTCCGTTTCTTCACTATGACCTAGCGGGTATCTGGAAATGGCCGGCAGATATACGAACTAGGAGACGGAGAGGATCCGAATCGCTTGACGAAGCCGCTGAGAAGATTAACGAGCGTATGGCGGAAGGAAAACCGTGGTTTGTCGATCCGAATAAGTTCGATGAGGCAGTTGAAAAAAGGGATAGGGAGTACATACGCCGCCTGAAGGAGTTATATCGGTTAGAAGAAGATTGACACTATTATGGGGTATGGGGCGGAATTTTGACGTACTCCCAAAGCTAAATTGGGATTCTTATGATAGACTGACCAGTAGCCGTTGCCCTGTGCTATCTTCTTGGTTCGACGATTCGTGCCTCAACGGTTGAGGTCTTACGGAATCTCCACAAGCGTTTAGCCGCTCCGTGTGTTCCACGGCGAGGGTTCTCAGATTGAGGTCTCTGTCCTAGGTGTGCCTGCAAGTGCCGCAATGGTATGTCCTATCGGACAAGGATAAGTCGCTATCTACCCCACCACATGCCGAACAAGTTTTACTATTACTAGAGGGGTAGAGGTATCCACTTCGATAAGCTTTACGCCAATCGGTTCGGCTTTATACGTGAGCACCTCTAAAAATGAGGACACGGAAGCGTTGGACAATGCTTTGGCAAGTTTATGATTCTTGAGCATACCGGCTACGTTCAGAGATTCTATGCCGATTCGCTTGGTACTATTTACAATCGCTGCACTCGCTTTGTGGTGTGTCTCGTCTGATAGAGGTGATGCGATAATGTAACTTGGCTATCTCATCTTTGAGTTTATACCAATCCGATACAGTTTCATTTTTTGTGCGATATGGTAGGCGCGCTAAAAACGGTTCAAGGCAGAGAAGCAGCAATCTCCCGGTATTCATCTTCCGTGAAGGCACGCAGTGTCTCAATGCGGACGTTGCCCTCCGAAGCGGTAGCAAGCGCGAACTTGGCTGCGGTTTCATCGTCTGGGGCTTCAATGATAGTGACAAAGTCGTACTGACCCATCACTATATAAAACGCCTTAAATTCTCCGCCCAAGGCTTGAATGTTTTTTTTAGCAGCACTAGTGCGGGCGGGTCCTTCCTTAATATTCTCTATGCCTTGTTGTGTATAGCGTCCCAACGCGATGTAAGTAGCCATTGGATTCCCTCCTTTGATCGCTATTTATGGTATCCTCTCAAAACAGATCGATTGTAGCAAAAGGGGCAAAATATAACAATGAAAAACTTCAGAGGGAGGGATTTGCATATTATTGGCCCTGAACGAGCCGGTAAAGATGTAATCTTGGGCGAAATATTTGAAGATTATCCCAAGCCAGATCGCCCAGTAGACTTTGTTCTATATCAGAATGAAATACCCGTAGCAGTCGGGTTGGCTCGATACGATTCCGACCGTGGGGGAGCTCAAGAGGACGATCGAGCAGGTCAATACCGAGATTGTGCTAATGAAGTGCTAGGCTATGCACACCAGCAAAGTTTAGCAATTAAAGTTATTTTTTTAAATGATGGTCCCGGTCTTTTACTCGGGTCAATGTGGACAGACTATGCATACATAGAAGATTCATGGCCTGGCCTTGTAAAGGTTGTTACTTTACGAATGATCACAGAAAGAATCACACTTGACTGGTTATTATCGTAAGGGTGAATTATGGCTATAGGTATCCCAAAGATGTCAAAAAACGAAAAAACTACTTCCGTACGTCTTGAATACGAAAAAAAGAAGCCCATATCCTCAATTTTGGAAACGCCATCTCCCGCAGTCTGCACGCTGCATACTGCTCCATCTAGGAATGAGCTCTATTTCGGTGACAACCTACTCCTACTTCAACATCTATTGAAAAAAAAGAAATTGAAAGGTAGGGTTTCACTCATTTACATAGATCCGCCTTTCGCAACGCAGAGTACTTTCGTTTCTAGGAAACAAAAAAAAGCATATTCCGACTCATTGACAGGCAGTGATTTCATCGAATTCCTCCGGGAGAGGCTAATACTTCTACACGAGCTACTATCACCACAAGGATCGATCTACCTTCATCTTGACGATAAGATGATTTTCGAGATGAAATTGACAATGGATGAAATATTTGGTTCTTCAAATTACCGCAATTTGATTGTTCGAAAGAAGTGTAATCCAAAAAATTATACACGCAAGGCATACGGTAATATTGCTGACTTGATCTTGTTTTACACAAAGTCTGACAAGTACATCTGGAATCGCCCAGTTGAACCTTTATCCGAAGACGGTGCAAAAGAATATCATTATGTTGAGCCTGAAACTGGTCGCCGTTTCATGAAGGTTCCCATTCATGCACCAGGGACTAGAAATGGAGAAACGGGAAAACCTTGGCGAGGAATGATGCCCCCACCGGGCAAACACTGGCAGTATCCACCAGCAACACTTGATAAAATGGATGCAGGTGGTGAAATTTTTTGGTCTAAGAACGGGAACCCTCGTCGCAAGGTTTATCTCGATCAGCATCCAGGAGCCGGTGTGCAGGATATTTGGCTAGACTTCAAAGATGCACACAACCAGAACATTAAAATCACCGGCTACCCCACAGAGAAGAATCCAGATTTACTCCGAAGAATAATCCAAGCGTCGTCTCATCCTGGAGATTTAGTTTTAGATTGTTTTGCAGGATCTGGAACGACCCTGGCTGTAGCTGATGAACTACAACGAAACTGGATAGGGATTGATAACAGCGTTGAAGCGATTACAACAATCCTAGGTCGTTTCTCTCACGGGCTCAAGCCCATGGGTGATTATGTAAAAGGGGGCAAAAAAGAGGAGGATTCAGCCAATCAACCAACGCTTTTTGACTCTCTGTTTTTTGATACTCAGAAAGCCTCAAGCGCAAGTAATCCACCTCATAACTCAATTGTCGATTTTTCCATTTCAGCGACAAAAAACAAGAAGGTTGAAGTTCAGAAGATAGTTAATGATTGGCTTCAGACATCAGGCTTACTTAAGAATGCTTATATACCAACTCAACAGATTAATGAATCTTCTAACTTCAGTGGTATTTGTTATCACCTTCATAAGCGAGACAAGCACTTGGGAAAAATTATAAACAAGGTTGGACCGTGCAATCTTCAGTCCCAAACGCTTCATTTTGAATTTTTAGTAGGTTCGATAATTAACCAGCAGTTATCTCGACAGGCAGCAGACACAATATTTCATAGATTCCGGTCTTTGTTTAATTCATCGCCTGTTACTCCCCATCGTTTCATAAAGCAACCACCAGACAAGATTTTAGCAACAGGAGTTTCGCGACGTAAATACTCATACATTTCTGATCTGTCTGAAAGGATTGTACGAGGGGATATAGATCTTGACAAAATGTCTTCTATGACCGAGGATCAAATTCGATCCGTGCTTAAAACTGTCAAAGGAATAGGCGATTGGACTGTAAATATGTTTTTGATATTTAGTCTAGCCAGGCAAGATGTATTTCCCATACAGGACCTAGCTCTTAGAAGGACCATCAGTCAGGTGTATGACATTGCTATTAATAATATTGAAGAGATGCAGGAGATTGCTAATCAATGGAAGCCATTCCGGAGTATTGCATCGTGGTACATGTACAAATATAGCAATGAATTTGCTCAACGAAAGAGCAGTGAAAATGAAATTTGACAGAGGAAAAGATGGTCGTCTCCACTGAAGGACGAGTGATTTGCCGAGCGATCGTTAGCCTGTCTCACCAGGGGACTGGAGGTTGTCCTCAACACTTACATTGAAGATACCACAACCCGCACCGTGGGATTGGCAACCCTCGGAGATTAGGACGGTTTCTTTATTTTTGAAGAAGTGAGGTATACGTATGAACAATGATGGAATTGCTTTACAAAGCCTCAATGGCTCAATTGCAGTGGTAACCGGCGCGGCGCAGGGTTTGGGGCTAGGTATTGCCGAGCAACTTGCCCGCGAGGGCGCAACGACAATCATCGCTGATTTGCAACTGGAGAAGGCTGAGACGGAAGCCGACAACTTGCGAACTGACGGTTTGAAGGTACATGCGGCTCACTTGGATATCACTGATAGCACTGAGGTAACGGCCCTTTTTGAAAGGGTAGTCAATGAACATGGACGGTTGGACATCTTGGTCAATAACGCCGGCGTTGGTCAGAAGGTCACCCCCATTGTTGAGCTAAGCGATGAAGAATGGGAGCGTGTGTTAAACGCCACCTTGACCGGGGCATTTTATTGCTGCCGCACTGCCGGTGGGATTATGGAGCGTCAGGAATACGGCTGCATTGTTAATGTCGCCTCAATCAATGGCCAAAATCCGGCGGCTCTGGTTGCAGCGTACAACGTAGCAAAAGCAGGCATAATTAGCTTGACCAAAACATTGGCACTGGAGTTAGCAGCTTATGGTGTGCGAGTAAATGCCGTGAGTCCGGGCCCAGTTTACACTGAGTTTAACAGGAGAAACATGGCGCAACGCTGCCAAACCCTTAACCTCACTGAGGGCGAGATGATTGAGCGCATCCGTAGTGCCATCCCGTTGGGGCGATGGGGTGAGCCAACCGACATCGCTCGTGGTGTTGCCTTTCTATGTAGCTCTCAAGCGTCTTGGATTACGGGCGAAGTACTCAGGGTTAGTGGCGGTATGGAAGGTGTCTCCGCAACTCCACCGAAACGCCAGAGGACGGACGATAAATAGCTCCGCTGCCGGTCGGTCTTGGAGAATTAACTAACATAACATAAGGAGATAAATGAATGGCTGAAGTCCAGAGCGACGATCATATTTTTCATAGAACGTTTAAGCAGCAATGGCAACAGATTTCTCACGGCGAGGGGGTCTATCTATTTGATACAGAAGGCAAACGCTATCTCGATGCGTGCGCCGGGGTGCATGTGGTAAGCATCGGTCACGGTATCAAAGAGATTGCCGATGTCATGGGCAAACAAGCGAGTCAAGTCTGTTTCACATACAGCCGCTTCCTGACACAAGCGCAAATCGATCTCGCACAAAAAATTGACGACATGGCACCGGAGGGACTCTCGAAAGTGTTTTTCGTCTCCGGCGGTTCGGAGGCGACAGAGTCCGCGATGAAAATGGCGAGAAAATATCATCTCGAAACCGGTAATCCGAAAAAGTACAAGGTGATTTCGCGGTGGCAAAGCTGGCACGGCAATACAATCGGTGCACTATCGATGTCCGGCCGGACCTCATGGCGGGACGACTATGTTCCCTATCTACTCGATTTTCCGCACATTCCAGCTCCTTATTGCTATCGATGTCCTTACGGACAGGAATATCCTGATTGTCATCTCACCTGTGCAGACGAACTTGAGCGCGTGATTTATCAGGAAGGCAGTGAGTATATCTCAGCGTTTATTGCTGAACCGATTCTCGGCACGTCGGCAGCGGGGGTGGTCCCTCCACCGGACTATTACCCTACCATTCGGGAGGTTTGCAATCGTCACAACATTCTGATGATTACCGATGAGGTGGTAACCGGATTCGGGCGCACCGGCGTCAACTTTGCCATCGAGCATTGGGATGTCGTACCCGACATTATGACCACAGGAAAGGGATTGAGCAGCGGTTATACGCCTATCGCTGCAACGATTGCCCACGAAAGAGTCTACGACGCCATTTATAAAAAATCAACTAACTTTACGCATGGACATACCTATGGCGGGAATCCCCTATCATGCGCCACCGCACTCGCCGTGCAGAATTATATCGAAAAGCATGATCTCGTTACACAGTGTGCACGGATGGGGGATTTGATGCTTGAAAAACTGAAACCCCTTCAAGCATCGCCAATTGTCGGGAATATTCGTGGGAAAGGGTTGCTGATTGGTATCGAATTTGTTGCCGACAAAGAGAAAGGAACGCCGTTCGATGTTTCAAAAGGCGTGACCTCCACCGTTGTGGATTTGGCTTTTGACAAAGGGATTCTGATAATGCCCGGTGCCCCCGGACTGATTGATGGCGTGGCTGGCGATCACATCGCCATCAGTCCTCCATTCACAATCAACGAATCACAGGTGCTCCAGACTGTTGAGGTGCTGAAGGAAACGATTGATGCGGTCTCAAAACGCTTGGGATATTAGAATTAGACTGACGTAAAAAGAAAGTGCAAAACGCGAAGAGCATGAAACGTGAAAACCATTTGTTCATGGGTTCATTAGTTCATTGATGCAGTCTAGCTAGGAAACCCGATCTATGGGGCTTCTAAAAAAAGAGAGTGCAAAGATACCCGAAACATCGCGCAAACGTCTTGGCTCAATTCACCAAACACCAGAGTCCAACACGGTTGGTGTTTGCCCCCGCATTTTTCCGAAAAAAACTCGGGGGCTGTTGCACAATTTCTTAACATGAGCCTCGGATTTTATGGGAAGGTGTCCCTTTCTAGTATTGGTTTTCCCTCGTGGTGATAGGACACCATCGGGCAGTGAAAAGGGCGTTTACCAATGCCTCTCGTGCGGCAGATGTATCAATTCGTCGCAACGCATTTGCTGCATAAAAGCGATTGTACCGATTCTCGTCATCTAACATCTCCACCAACGCAGGTATAGCTTCATCCGCGGGTTGTCCTAGCTTTGCCAAAGTGAGGGCGGCGTTACGCCGAACCCGGTAATCTTCGTCCCGCAACGCGGCGACCAGCAGCGATGTTGTGTCTGAGCTGCAAGATTCAATGGTTCCCAATGCCTCAATCGCATTACGGCGCACCCACCAGTGTTTATCATTCGCACGTTCTATCAATACCGGCACTGCATCTCCCGCAAATTGCCCAATCTTTGTCAGGACATCCACAGTCATCGCGCGTACCCACCAATCTTCATCGTCCAATGCTTTGATTAGTCCCGGAACTGCTTGTGAACCAATCGCGGCCAACGCTTGCGCTGCGTAGCCGGCGGTTGGATTGGTGCCATGCAAATTGTCAGGGGGTTTGGCGGTTGTTTCCTCAATTGATGCAAGGGTTTCCTTTCGCATAGCGTCAATTAACACTGGCACGACAGACTGCCCCATTTTTCCTAGCGTATAAGCGGCGTTCAGACGAACGGTTTCTGATTTATCACCCAGAGCTGCCACCAACGCTGGTGCCCCATTCTCCGACGTATCTGACTCCGAAGCCGAATGGTTCCCACATAGCCAGTTCCAGACATCTACCGATGCGGCTCGACTTTTATCGTTTACATCGCCTTTCCACTCACGATCCCTGTGATTCCATGAAGGTGCTTGAGGTGACTGCATACGCGCAAATTGAAACTTGAGCATGTATCGCTTCTTTGTACTACGATTCGGCATTGCTCGGTGCCACGCATCGAAGTGAACGAGTGAAACGGTGCCGGCTTCGCCACATAAGGGTGCTGCAGGCTCACTCGCCAATTGCGGGTTAGCATGGCTAACTTTTTTGTAAAATTGCTTGCCGGGCAGCAGCCCTGTTGGTCCCATGGCTTCGGTCGTATCTTGAGGGTAATAGAGTGCAAGCACCCACTGAAAACGTGGATGACGCATATTGTGATCGAACACATAACAATCCTTATGCCAGTGCTGCCCTTGACTTTCAGGGGGATTGAGATGGCAGTGCCGGTGTGGATTCATGATGTAGCCTTCCCCTAGCAGACTGGTCAAGGCACCCTTTAACGCCGGATGATCGAAAACTTTCTGGATTTGGGGGATGCGAGGTAGAATATTGTTGCCGGTATTACCCTCACTTTCAAACATCGCCTCAATTTGTTGGTAGAGGTCTTGGTGAAATTCGGGAGGGTAGTCGGCTCGGACAGTGATATAGCCGTCGGTGATAAATTGTTGCATTTGGGTATCATCGAGGAGATCTGTCATTTTGTTTCCTTCCGCGGATTGTCTGAGGGGTATTGAAGCGTCCCGATGAATCGGGCTGAAGCTACGTTCGACTGACAGCGATTCTCTGCTTTCCCCATCATATTTAGTGGCTCATAATAAAAAGAGAGCGCAAAGATACCCGGGACATCGCGCAATAGTCTTGGCTCAATTTGCCAAACACCAGAGTAAAACACGATTGGTATTTGCCCCCGCGTTTTTCCGAAAAAACTCGGGGCTGTTGCACGATTTCTTAACATGAGCGATTTTATGGTGCAGTCGCTGTGCAACGGGGGTTATCCCCGGTTGGGAGAGGATTGTTAACCTACTCCCACCCCTAAAAAGGATTGGGATTCTCACCGATTCCTAACGCTTGTTAGGTTGTCTGCTAGGTATCACCTAACAGACGGTTGGACAATGCCCTGCCCATTGACCCGGTACGCCAACCGTGGTGAGACGAAAGCCACTGCAACACGCTCCTGTCGGAGTATGGGAGAACCGTTGCGGATTTTACCCTTGCTAACCGTTTTCAGTGGTGCCACCGTCTCTATCTAAATATGTTGAAACCTCAAACGCTTTTCTTTAAAAAAACGCTAAAGCGTATGAGGATTACGCACTTGAGTTTGTAGTAGTGCCATTCAACCCGCGTCTTTAAGGTAGTAATGACCTATGCTGTTCCCCCTTCCCCCGCTAAGAACCCCCACCCCCCGCGATCGGGGACGCAACCCGGTGGGTTTCCTCCCTAAGACCCCCTCAGCCCCCCGCAAGCAGGGGGAAGAGAACCGTTGTAGAATTAACTGGAGTTGCCCGATTCATCGGGCGTCGTGAGTCGTATAGAACCAACACTGTAGTACAACAGTGTCGGGGGGTTCCTTTGAACGTTCAACTGCGTAAATCCTAACGCCTAAAGGATTTTTGATAACCGATTTGGGTATCGAAAGCGAGGCTTACTGATTGACGCAATTTACAGTTGAAAGATGATCCGATTTGTGGTATGCTTTTGACTTGGTAAGATTTCAAACTTTCGCAAGGTTAGGACAACCTGCTTGATTTAGGAGTTAGAATAAAAATAAAATTAGGATTGTGTACAATCACGTCGCGTGAACTTTTCGAGTAACTGCCAATGAACCACATAGAGGGGACTAGAAACTAGCGGAAAGGGCCCACAAAACATTAGTGGTGGAGGAGCCGTCGTTTAACATGCGTCTTGAAATCGGCATCATCGCGCTCGTTGAAGAGGTGTTAGGAGTTTCTGCTGAACGCCGTGCTCAATTCGGTTGGCTGATTAACAAACCGTTCCCAGCACATTTCGGTGAATACTATCCAAAAATTACCGATCTCTTTGAGAAGATGGGCGGTGATTGGGATGGCTTATCCGCAAAAGCGGCTGGATACTTAACCCCTGATGCCTATTTCCCTGCGCCCTACAATTTTATCTTTGAATTTGACGAATTACAACACTTTACCGCGTTTCGTCAGACAACTTTGGGTTTCTATTCGGAAGACTTAGCTCTGGGATTTGATCGCCACGCGTATCTCCAATTGTGTGTCAAACATCAAGAGATAGCGATTCAGAAAGGCACAGATCGATTTCGACGAAAGACAGCAGATTTTCCGTTTCTGAACGGTCGGGCTGCACAGCGCGCCTTTTTCGATACATTCCGAGACTGGTTACCGCCGTTGCATGGCCTGAAACCAACCTTGCGTTTAGCGGAATTTGAAGTTACTGACATTCTCAGTGGCGAACTGATTGGAGACGCCGCTAAAGACTATATTCGCTCGTTAATTGAGCAGCGACTGACTCAAGCGGGGTCAGTTATGTAGTGTATTACGAGTCATTTTTCAAAACTGCTCAACAGCAATCTCTTATAAAACTCCGTTAGAAAAAGGAAGTAACATCCTAAATGAGCAAAAAATCGACCGGCTCCGTTTCTCTCTCAAACTATCCGTTGCTTCAACAGATTGGAAATACACCGCTGGTCAAAATAGATCTATTTGCCGATGAATTGCCTAACGTAGAAATCTATGCAAAAGCAGAGATGTATAATCCGGGTGGCTCTATTAAGGATCGGCCTGTGCTGCGTATGTTGACCGAAGCCATCCGATCCGGCGAGTTAACGCGTGACAAGTTTATCCTTGATTCCAGTTCTGGAAACGCTGCAATCGCTTACGCTATGATCGGTGCTGTCTTAGGCTACCAAGTTGAATTGGTCATTCCCAGCAACGCCAGTGAAGAGCGAAAAAAGCGGATTCAAGCGCACGGTGCAAACATCATCTACACGGACGCAATCCTTGGCTATGACGAAGCACTACGCGAAGTCCATCGCCGACACGAAACAGCACCCGATAAATATTACTTTGCCGATCAGTACAAGAACGATAACAACTGGCGAGCACATTATGACACAACAGGGGTAGAAATTCTGAAACAAACAGCGGGACAGGTCACCCATTTTGTCGCGGGCGTGGGCACGGGAGGAACGATTACCGGCGTTGGACGACGTCTCAAAGAGCACAATCTAGATATTCAAATTTGCGGTATCACTCCCGACGAATTCCCGGGCATTGAGGGCCTCAAACCAATGGGCAGCCCCGAAGACATCGTTCCGGAGATTCTCGACGAGAGTATCATTGACAAAAAGATCTCTGTTACGATCGATCAAGCGTATGATATGTGCAACCATCTAGCAAAACAGGGTTGGTTCGTTGGACAGTCTTCCGGGGGATACCTGCAAGGTGCTTATGAAGTCGCTAAAGAAATTAAAGAAGGAGTTATTGTCACGGTCTTTAATGATCTCGGTGAGCGATATTTCAGCACCAGACTGTGGGATTAGAATGGAGATTTTCAGATGTCTCAGAACCATTTAGACACATTAGCCTTTTCACATGAAATGTACGATCAAATTTCTCATGCGATGGCGTTTCAGGCTTCAACAGGCATGGAAGCGGAGAGGTGGCAGCGCAATTTGAGAGCCAAGATTGTTGAACTGCTCGGCGATTTTCCAGCTGAGACGTGCGAATTGCTCCCCAGAGTCGTGGAAACGAAGGATTTTTCGACCTACACCCGTGAAACTGTGTTGTTTCAAAGCCGTCCAAATATGACCGTTTTCGGCTATCTGCTGCTACCCAAAGATTTTGAGACGCCGGGGCCCACCATCCTTTGTCTGCATGGACACGGACGCGGTGTTGATGACATCGTTGGGATTCAGGAAGATGGCACGATGCGAACTGAATACGGCGAGTACCAAAACGACTTTGCCCTTCAGTGTGTAGATCGAGGGTATGCTGCGTTGGCAATTGAGCAATTTGGCTTCGGACATCGCCGAGATGATGCGGCATGTCAACGGGGAGGGGGCAATTCATCGTGTCTGCCTGCTTCCGGGGCAGCATTTCTGCTTGGCCAAACGATGATTGGCTGGCGAGTTTACGACGCGATGCGCTCTCTTGACTACCTTTCAACACGCCCTGAAATTGACATAAACCGTATCGGTGTCATGGGAATCTCCGGCGGCGGCACGACGACCTTTTACTCGGCGGCAATAGATGAGCGGTTCAAGGTTGCTGTTGTCAGCGGCTATTTCAATACATTCCGTGACAGCATCTTGAGTATCAGTCACTGTATTGATAACTATATTCCCGGTGTCCTCAAGTATGCGGAGATGTACGACATCGCTGGCTTGATTGCCCCGCGCGCGATGTTTGTCGAGTCCGGCACGGAAGATACTATCTTCCCAATTGATGCCACCCGATTTGCGTTTGACCAAGCACAGGAAATCTTTCGCGTCTTTGGTGCCGAGGATCAGTTGGAGCTCGAAGTTTTTGAAGCTGCTCATAGCTTTCACGGGGTTAGGGCATTTCAATTCCTTGATCAAAAGCTATGATGAATAGACTAATAGATGATGCGAGGAGGTTAGGTTGAAACGCACGCCCGTTATCGAGTTATTTTCAATTGGAACCGAGTTAATTCTTGGGCAGATCCAAGATACCAATGCCCACTGGATTGCACAGCAGATTCTTCAGTTAGGTGGACAGCTGCGTCGCGTAACAATGCTTCGCGATGAGTTTGACGAGATATTTGAAGCCATTGAGGATGCAATTGACAGAAAAACAGATCTGATCCTGACAACCGGGGGACTCGGGCCAACTCCCGATGATATGACTGTGCAGATCGTCGCAAAAACCCTCGGAGTACAGCCTGTTGTACATGAGGCAACATTAGCCGCCTTTATAGAGAGGCAGAATTTAACGAACCGTGCCGATGTTACTGATGCGATGGTTAATATGGCAACGGTTCCCGAAACCGCTGAAGTTTTTCAAAATCTGGTCGGTTGGGCACCGTGCATTCGTGTTACAAAAGATTCATCTTCGATTATGCTGATGCCCGGTCCACCGCGGGAGATGAAGTCCATCTTTGAAACCTACATTGGACCATTGATTTCCGAACGCTATAGCGCGAGCGCGAAGATTACAACATTGCGCGTTTATGTAAATATGTTTGAGGCGGAAGTTTCACCACTTTTGCAACAGGTAATGGGCAAACACCTAAATGTCTACTTGAAAGCCTATGTCGCCTTGCGACGCAATGACAATCAGTATATGCCTGTTGATTTGGTTTCGACAGGTAGTGACGAAAACGACGCCCAATCTCAACTCCAGGCAGAAGCGGAGTATCTTCGCACACTTGTCATTGAAAAAGAAAAGATCTTCAGTCTTGAAGATGAATAAACAATCAGTTGTATTTATGAGGTTACGACTTAGCGTTTCAGTCTGAGTCACGCTTGGACCCGATTTGGAAAATCATCATTTGTGGTTCACGTTTTAACCCCTTAACCATATAGAGGAGATGCCTACAAGTGAGAGGTAAAAGACCGACACAAGGAAGAAGTACGTCGTCCAGTAGAAATAGACCCACACAAAGTAGAGGGCCTGCACGAGGTAGAGGGCCTGCACAGAGTAGAGGGCCTGCACAGAGCAGAGCCCCTGCACAAGGTAAAGCAGTAGCAGGAAAAAGCAGAAATAAAAAGAAAAACAAGCGTGATTTTCGTAAGGATAAGGTCGAGGTTCGCGCAGAGCAGGAGACTCAGGAGACCCGAGATGGTGTCCAATCTCGAGTTCGAGCAAAGGAAGACAAAATTGAGGTCCAAGGAACGGTGATTGAAACCCTGCCCAATGCCATGTTTCGGGTTGAATTGGATAACAAACATGAGATTCTGGCGCACATCTCTGGCAGAATGCGGAAGAATTTCATCAGAATTCTGCCGGGAGACAAAGTCCTTGTCGAACTTTCGCCTTACGATTTAACGCGTGGACGCGTTATTTATCGAGATCCAGGGCGGCGATCCCACGGTTAGATCCGTCGCTCAACAACATACCTGAAACGTGAAGCGTAAAACGTGAAAACGGGCTGAGCATCCTCAATAGATTGGGAGGCAAGCACTTGTCTCGGCTTCCCGTTTTCTGGTTTTCATGCGATTGCCCCTCAGTCCGGAGGACTAATGAACACATCTCCAACCACGCGTTCCGAGTCGCGGATTACCTTACGCGCCGTGCTATTAGGGTTTATCCTCATGCCGGTGAACGCCTATTGGATTGCCATGGTCGAAATGGTCTGGCACGGCTTCCACTTCTCCGCGACTTCCATCCCGATGAATGTGATCTTCATCGTCTTTATCCTCGCCCTTGTGAACGCTAGTGTCTACCGTTTCTTTCCATCCTATGCGCTGACTCAAGCCGAACTACTCGTCATCTATGTTATGATGGCGACGACAACATCGGTGATCGCTCACGATAACATGGTGAGCCTTATGGGGCCGCTCACCCACGCATTCTGGTTCGCCTCACCTGAGAACGAATGGAAACAGCTGATTCATCCTCACCTTCCAAAATGGCTTGTCATGGAACACACTGAGATGGCGCGCCCATTCTACGAAGGCGGCGCGAATTTCGTCACCGATGGCTATTTGCGCTACTGGATAGCTCCTATCCTGAGTTGGACAGCAATCGCTACGCTGATCTTTTTTTTAGTTGCCTTCCTGAATGTTCTAATACGACGTCAATGGATTGAACATGAAAGGATGCCGTATCCGATTGCTCAATTGCCGCTCGATATGACTGCACCAGGGATGAGTTTCTTTCAGAATCGTGCCATGTGGTGGGGATTTGGGATTGCAGCGACAATCGAAATTATCAACGGACTCAACTTTCTTTATCCATCTGTCCCCCTGATACCGATCCGCGAGCCAACTGCTGACCTCGCCTTGTGGCTGAATAACGAACCGTGGGATGCGATTGGAACGACCTATTTTCATCTGCGATTATTCATGATCGGATTGTGTTTTTTACTCCCAATTGATTTAAGCCTTTCAATGGCGTTCTTCTATTGGGTCCGAAAAGCCCAATTCATTGGTGGACGGGCTGCTGGTTTGTATACAATCCCTTACTACCCTTTCCTGCCAAACCAAGCTGTCGGTGCTTTCCTCGCGATTATTGTGATGGCAATTTGGGCGGGGCGGAAACACTTCCGGGAAATTTTGAAGCGGGTAGTCGGCATGAACACACCCCTCGACGATTCGGAAGAACCGGTGCGCTATCGATCCGCCGTCATCGGTATCGTGGTTTGTCTGCTCCTACTTTATGTGATTTCTAGTCAGGCGGGAATGTCTTTCTGGGTATTTCCACTCTTTTTTGGTTTATACATGGTGATTGCAGCAGCAGTCACACGCATTCGTGCTGAGCTGGGTCCACCGGTGCATAACATGGGCGGCGTCAATCCACAGACAATCCTGACGTCGGTGGCTGGCGTAACAGCATTCGGCAAAAGCGATTTGACGCTGTTTTCACTGTTTTCGTGGTTCAATGGCTCAAACCGGAGCCACCCGATGCCCCATCAGCTGGAGGGATTCAAGCTTGCCCAGCGCACTGGGCTCAACTATCGTCGGTTGATGGTGGTTATGCTCCTTGCAATTGCCCCCAGTGTTTTCATCGCTTTTCTTGTTTATCTCTACTGTCTGTATGACTTCGGTGCCTCAATTGCTGTAGACGCCCCTGGACAGGTGTTGGGCCCGGGGCAGTCTGTCTATAACCAGCTCTCCGGCTGGTTCCAATTTCCTCGTGAGACAGACGTTTTTGGTACCTTTGCAATCGGCCTGGGGTTTGCATTTACCACGCTTCTAGGCCTCCTGCGGCTCAAATTTATCTGGTGGCCTCTGCACCCGGTCGGATATGCGATGGGCATCAACGGGGGCACAATGGATCACTACTGGTTCGTCCTAATTCTGTGTGGAATTATTAAGTTCATCGTCTTCAAGGTTGGCGGAGCGCGTTTATACCGGCGTTTCCTGCCCTTCTTCCTGGGACTTATTTTGGGAGATGTTGCAAGTGGGTGCTATTGGTCAATTTTGAGCGTGATTATTGAGACACCGTTGTATGTGGTATGGTTCTGGTAGAAAAAGGAGGAAACATGGGGTCAATTTTGGTGGATCCACGTCGACGGATCGACGTAATCCATCCCAACATCTATGGCAATTTCATCGAACATCTGCGACGTTGTATCTATGGTGGTATCTACGAAGAAGGTTCACTGTTGTCGGATGAGAGGGGTTTTCGACGGGATGTGCTTGCAGCCATCAAGTCGTTAAAGGTGCCGAATATCCGTTGGCCCGGCGGGAACTTTGTCTCAGCGTATCACTGGATGGATGGCATTGGTCCCAAGGAGGGACGTCCACGTAGGATGGAGTTGGCGTGGAATACAGTCGAATCGAACCACTTTGGAACAGATGAGTTTATCCAATTTTGCCGCGAAGTTGGGACAGAACCCTATATCTGTGTCAACATGGGAAACGGCACGATGGACGAGGCACAGCATTGGGTAGAATACTGCAACGGGGTGGAGGACACCTACTATGCCAACCTCCGTCGGAAAAATGGGCACGACGAGCCGCATTGTGTGAAATACTGGGCATTGGGCAACGAGGTTTCAGGGCACTGGAAAATTGGACACAAGCCAGCGGAGGAATATGCCGCCCTTGCGTACGAATACGCAAAAGTGATGAAACTGGTTGACAAAAATATTGAACTGGCTGCCTGCGGTTCATTCGAGCAGAAAGCCTCCGATATGAAGTGGAATCAGGTGGTGGTCGAAAAATTAGCAGACATTGCCGATTACCTCGCTATCCACATGTACGTTGGCGATTGGTATGGCGGTTATTACGAGTACATGGCTGCATCTGAACATATTGAGAAATTTATCCGTGCGGCTCGTGGGATTATCGATGTTGGGGTATATTATTCGGAGAATGGGAAGAAACTAAAAATCGCTTTCGATGAATGGAATGTGATGTATAGCCACGATTCTGAGCATCCACAGTATGAGCGATACACATTGCAGGATGCCTTGGCGGTCGGGATGTTCCTCAATGCCTTTCTCCGTCATGCGGACGTAATCAAGCTAGCGAATATGGCGCAGTTGGTCAACGTCATTGCACCGATTCACACAAACGCAGAAGGTCTGTTTTTGCAGACCATCTTTTGGCCCCTGCAACTGCACACCCTTGAAAATGGAACGATTGCCCTCGATGCCCACTGGGATTCGGACTGTTTTGAAACGGAAAACTGCGGCAAAGTTCCATACCTTGATGCCTCTGCGAGCTACCAACCAGAACTCAGACGTATTTCGATTAACCTGATTAACAGGCATCGGACGGATGCACTGCCGGTCACAATCGAAAATCAACATGGGAATCTCAAGAGCGACGGTGTCCTGTTTGAGATTAGGGGCGAAGATCCAATAGTGATGAACGACTTCGGCGAAGAAAATGTAAAACTGGTGAAACAGAAATTAGAGGTCCCCTCCAATCCGTTCACAGTCACAATCCCGCCGCATTCGATTTCAATGGTACAGGTATACCTTGGGTGAAACTATTTGTATTAGTTATGTAAAATTTGGCAGTGCCCCGGTGAAAGGGAGAGAATGAAACATGAAAACAATTTGTTCATTGGTGCATTAGTCTACTCGTAGATGAATAAACTTTTGAACCCATGAACTCAATATCCTCACCAACTCACACCACAGATTAGATTATAAAAACGATGGGAACAAATACAGAACGTCCGAACCTTTTGTACATCCATTCCGATCAGCACAACCCCGCAGTCATCGGTTGCTACGGCGACCCGCTGGTGCAGACACCTAACCTCAATAGTTTGGCAGCAAAGGGAGTATTCTTTAAAAACGTCTACTGTCCCTCGCCGGTTTGTGTGCCATCACGGATGTCAATGTTAGCAGGACGGTATCCCTCTGAGATTAAGGTCTGGACGAACAACCACATCTTGGATTCCGGTATTCCAACGCTTGCACATGCGATGGGGGCAGCGGGATATCATCCGGTGCTAATCGGCCGGATGCACGGACTGGGACCCGACCAACTGCACGGCTATGCAGAGCGTCTAGTCGGTGATCACGGCGGCAATTATCCCGGCAGCGGAGCAGCCCCGAAAAACTTACGCGCCAGCTTGCAAAAATCGGGGTACGGTCAAAGCAGCTATCAAGTTCACGACGAGGAGGTGACTGCTGCAACCGTAAATTATCTAGACCGGCTCGGCGTGCAAAAGCGGGCTGGCTTGCCAACGGAACCTTTCTGCCTCTCAGTAGGATTTATGCTCCCTCACTCACCCTATGTGGCGCGTCGGGAGGACTACGAACTCTACCGAGATGTGATGACTCTCCCCAAACACCCCGAACCGTTCTCCGACGCACTCCATCCCTACTTCAAGTGGTGGAGAGAGTGGGGTAATCTCATAGATGTTCCTGAAGCGGAGATCCTTAGCGCGCTGACAGCATACTGGGCATTGGTGACGCGGATGGACATAATGATTGGTGAGATTCTTGCCGCACTCCGAAAGAATGACCTAGCGGAGAACACACTTATCATCTACAGTTCCGATCACGGGGATCAGGTGGGAGAACACGGTTTGTGGATGAAGCGCACGTTCTACGAGGGTTCAGTTAAAGTGCCGGCGATTCTCTCGTGGCCCGGCACCTTGCCGGAAGGTATCCAGTGTGACCGTGTTCTAAGTTCGCTCGATTTAAACGCGACAATGTTGGAAGCACTCGGCGCACCGCCCTTGCCTAACGCTCGCGGCAGAAGTGTACTTGAAATAGTGCGTCAACCCAATACAGAGTGGGAAGACCTCGCCTTCTCCGAATACTGCACCTACGAGGGGTGCCCCGATAAGATCGGGATTCAAAGCAACTTGCATCGAATGATTCGGCGCGACGAATGGAAGTTGAATTACTACCACGGTCAAGAACCGCAGCTTTTTAATCTCGCTGATGACCCCAACGAACTATCGGATCGAGCGCAGGACGCGAGTTGTCGGGAGATACGAGAGCAATTAATCGCCGAGGTTCTGGAAGACTGGGATCCCAAAGTCGTTGCCGAAAAGATGGAACAAAAACGGACAGACTTAGAGATTATCAGGGCTTGGGCAGAATACACCAACCCGAAAGACCAATTTCGTTGGGAACGCCGTCCGGAGATGGACTATTTGGATTGAACCCCATCCAATGAACACAAGGAGATACGCGTCAGATGTTACCGATTATTTATTGGTTAGCCACTGCTGCCCCAATTGCATCGCGAACCCCCCCCGTTGCAAAACCCGCCCCAAAAGTAGACACAGTGCACGGTGAAGAACGTGTTGATAACTATTTTTGGCTTAGAGAAAAATCGGACCCGGAAGTCATCGAATACCTTGAAGCGGAGAATAGATATACCGAAGCAATGATGCAGCATACTGAAGACTTTCAAGAACAGCTGTATCAAGAGCTTTTGGGAAGAATTAAAGAAACCGACCTCTCCGTTCCCGAAAAGATGGGTGATTACTATTATTATACCCGCACCGAGGAGGGGAAACAGTATCCAATCCATTGCCGAAAAAAGGGAAATTTGGAGGGGGAGGAGGAGATACTTCTAAATCAGAATGTCCTTGCCGAAGGGCATGAATATCTGGAGATAGGCGTCTATAAAATCAGTCCAAACCATCAACTTTTGGCGTATTCTATCGATACGACTGGCGGAGAAAGTTATACCCTGCATATCAAAGATCTGAATACCGGTCAACTGTTATCAGATCAAATTCCAAACACCTACTACAGTGTTGAGTGGGCGAACGATAATCAGACCCTCTTTTACACCACACTGGATGCGGCAAAACGTCCCCATAAACTTTACAGGCACCAACTCGGCAGCGATCCGACAGTGGATGTTCTTATCTATCATGAGCCGGATGAGTCGTTTTTCCTAGACGTTTCCAAGACGAGAAGCGAGGCTTACCTGCTGATGGAGTTGGAGAATATCAATACTTCTGAAGTTCACTATTTGGAAGCAGATCAACCTACAGGCGATTTCAAAGTCATTTCGCCACGCCAGCCGGAGTTGGAATATTCCGTTGAGCATCACGGCGATCAGTTCTTCATTGTTACTAACGCGGATGCAGTGAATTTCAAGTTGATGCGCGCGTCCACCAATAATCCGTCGAGGGCGAATTGGGAGGAAATGATACCCCATCGGGAAGCGGTAAAGCTGGATGGCGTCAGTGCCTTTCAGAATCAGTTGGTTATTTCTGAACGGGAAGATGGACTCCAAAAAATTCATGTTCGGAACCTCACCACAGGCAAAACGCATCCGGTGGATTTTCCTGAACCGGTCTATACGGTTCGGCCGGGAAGGAATCCGGAGTTCAACACGAATATCCTTCGTTTCAACTACGCCTCACTCGTTACCCCGATGTCGGTCTTTGACTACGAAATGGATACTAGAACCCGCGAATTGAAAAAGCAGGACGAAGTTCTCGGTGGATATAACTCCTCCCTTTACGAATCGGAACGAATTTTTGCCAAAGCGACTGATGGCACCACCATTCCAATCTCGCTAGTATATAAAAAAGGGCTGGTCAAAGACGGGAAAAATCCGCTGCTTTTATACGGATACGGCTCCTACGGCATCAACAGCGAAGCCTATTTTTCATCAAACCGATTGAGTTTGTTAGATCGAGGGTTCAGATACGCCATCGCCCACATTCGGGGCGGCGAAGAGATGGGACGAGCGTGGTATGAGAATGGCAAACTCCTCCACAAAAGGAACACCTTCACTGATTTCATTGCCTGTGCCGAGCACTTAATCACTGAAAAATATACTGCAAGCAACAAACTAGTTATTCAAGGCGGCAGCGCGGGCGGACTGCTTATGGGCGCAGTCACAAATATGCGTCCGGAACTTTTTGAGATTGTCATCGCAAAGGTGCCTTTCGTTGATGTGGTCAACACTATGCTCGACGCATCTATCCCCCTGACGGTCATCGAATATGACGAATGGGGCAACCCCAACGAGAAAGTGTTTTACGATTACATCAAATCGTACTCCCCCTACGACAATATTGATGCGAAAGAATACCCACATATATTGGTGACAGCGGGACTTAACGACCCGCGGGTACATTATTGGGAGCCTGCCAAATGGACAGCAAAGCTACGTGCCTTGAAAACGGGGGGTAATCGGCTGCTTCTCAAAACTGAGATGGGTGCGGGCCATGGGGGCCCTTCGGGACGGTATGACTACCTAAGGGAGATCGCTTTTGAGTATGCGTTTATCTTCGATTTGTTAGGGATAGACAAGTAAGAGGCAACCCTTCTGTTGCGAAGATAAACCGGGGTTTTTTGAAAACTCGGTCTCTCTTCGCACGATTTTTTAACATAAGTCCACGTTTTATATTTTACGTTTCATTAGATTGATAGGGACATGATTGAACAGCCAATACTTCTAACTATTTAATCACTCATGGGGGGACAGATGAGTTTACAAGATAAAGTTTGTATCATCACCGGCGGCGGTAGCGGCATCGGGCGCGGCGCGGGGATAATGATGGCACAGCAAGGCGCCAAGGTCGTGCTGGTCGGTAGGACAGCGGCCAAGGTCGAGACGGTCAGAGACGAGATTATCGCCGACGGCGGCACAGCCGTAGCCATCTCATTGGATGTCGCTGATCGCGATGCCGTTCGTCAGATGGCAAAGGCTGTGCTCGACACATTTGGCCGCATTGATGTGCTGGTGAATAACGCTGGTCATAGTTCTAAAAATCGGAGGCTGCTAACCATCACGCCGGAGGAGATTCGCAGCGTCTTCGATTCTAACCTGATTGGTACAATTTACTGTGCACAGGCGGTAGTTCCCGCCATGCTAGAGGCAAAGCAGGGCACTATTATCAACGTTTCATCCCTAGCTGGCGTAACCCCCGGACCTTTTAGCGGGTTAGCGTATGGTCCTGCCAAGGCAGCTGTCATCAATTTCACCGAATTTCTCAATGTCGATCTTCGGAACACCGGCATTCGGGCAAGCGTCATCATTCCCGGCGAGGTTGACACACCTATTCTCGATAAGCGTCCCATTCCCCCTCCCGATGAGACACGCCCTGAGATGGTAGATGTCGACGAAACTTCGGCAACGATCTGTCTCATGGCTAGTCTACCACAACGGACTAATCTCCCTTCGGTGGTCATCAGACCGACGATGCAGCGGGATACGTCCCACGAGGTAGAAGGAATGCCAGAGGTGAATTGATAAACTGAGAGAACGGGCGGAATTTAACGCAAGGGCGCAAAGGCGTGAGCAGAAAACTCATCTCTTGGTAACCTCCCAAAATCCAGTGAGGTTGGAAGGAGAAAAGACAACATGCCAACGATCAATCCTTATCTTCAACTAGATCAGAAAATCGTCGGGGATATATACACCTCAACTGAACCGATGGCGTTGCTGACAACACTCTGTGACGATTTTGGATCGCGATTCGGTGGAACGGAGGGTGCCTCCCTCGCCGCGGATCTGATAGAAGAGAAATTTGCTGCGTATGGGCTGGCTAATGTTCATAAAGACGCTTACGACTACGATGGGTGGTATCGTGGGGCAGCGACCTTGGAGGTTCTCAGCCCCATAGTACGCGAAGTGTCGTGCATCTCGCTGCCTTACTGTCCGGCTGCAGAGGTGGAGGGGGTCCTCGTTTTCGTTGATGAAGGGGTAGAGAAAGATTTTGAAAAAGAGGGAAACCATCTTGCAGACAATATTGTCATTTCTCGGAGCGGTGGCATCCATCGTATGGAGAAGTATGACCGCGCCATCCTATACGACTCTAAGGGATTCATCTTTCAGAATCACTACCCCGGCTATGGCGAGGTCACCGGCACCATTGGCTGGAACCACGAAGCGGTTATCCCCGGTATCGGGATCTCCTATGAAACCGGCGAGTTTCTTCACCGCCTGTCTCGGCAAAACGGGGTGGTGCGTGTAAGAATTAAGACCACCGATGCGTACCGCCGGACAACGGCGTGGAACATCGTAGGGGAACTCCGAGGCAAAACGCAACCCGACGAGGTCATTATTGTTGGGTGTCACTACGATGGACACGACATCACGCAGGGTGCCAATGACCCACTCAGTGGGTTGGTGGTCGTCCCCGAGATGGCGCGTGTGCTGTCGGCTTATGCGGGAGACGGATTGGCTCGTAGTGTGCAATTTATTGCTTGGAGCAATGAGGAAGTGGGGTTATTTGGCGCATATCATCATGCCCAGCAGTTAGGCGATAATCCCACGCCCGTCCGCTTTGTTTGGAACTTGGACTCTGCGGGTAACCCCGGTGGGCGAAAAGGGATTCAGCTTCACCGGTTGCCTGATTTTGAGTCTTTCATTGAAAACGCAGCCGAAGAGATGGGGCAGGACATCTCCGTTGGACAGGGTATCAGTTGCTACTCGGATCACTATCCCTATTTTCTCAAGGGTATTCCGACTGGCAGCATGACAACGGTTGGGCGCCCGCCCGGCAGAGGATTTGGACATACGGCATTTGACACGGTGGATAAGACCAATGCGATGTCTATCCGAGAGGCAGCGGCACTCGGTGCACGGCTCGTTCTGCGCCAGTTGAATGCGGCATCGTTGCCACTTCAACCCCGAAAGGCGGAAGAGGTCGAGCGGTTACTGAAGGAAGATTTAGGGTTGGAACAACACCGGCTGCGAGAAGCGGTTTATGAGAAACTTGGCAAGGAGAATCTGCGGCAGTATTGTGACGCTGTCAGAGCGTGATGGAAGTAATCAGGTGCCCTTTTTTTTAATTTTGACTCTTTCGCGCACCCTTTAACAGCTGCTTCCGCATTGCTTCAATTTGCTTTTTCCGCGTCAGGTTTTGGACGACAGTTCCTGCTAACGTCTTGGGTTTGCGTTTCGGTTTCATTATCAATACCCTCCCGCTCTTTAGAAACGTTTTTTTCGCAAGGGGGTTTCGCCAATCTTCCCTACGATTCACCGCATGAAGTCTACACTGTTGGTAATCGTCACCCCGAGTTGTGATATATCGTGCAGGAACGCATCGCCGAGTGATTCAAAGCCGGGAACATTCGACGAACAATCCTCAAGGATAACTAACTTCTTTGCCCCCTCATCCCCAAATTCGGAAGCAACATCACGCACCGTGCTTGCAACGCAGTGGGATAACGCTTCACCGACGATAATCACCTGATCGCACTGTTCCAGTGTCTGGATTAGGTCGGTATTGAGCTGCGTGGTGGGGTCTTCCGGATCCGGGACATCTGCCTTCACCGCGCTGTAGTGTTCGGTGAAGATATTTGATCCCTTCGTTACGAAATCAACAACCCCTAATTGGGTTGCCTCCCAATCCCGTACCGCCTGATCTACAGAAGGATAGAGCGCGCTCCCCCACGTTGCGATCCGGCAGTGTATGGGCCAGATCGTCAGTTGATACCGATTATTTTCTTCCAACAGCCGCGTGTAATCCAGCATCCGTTGGGTAAACGCTGGATCGAACGGTAGCCAGTTTCCAGCTTTGATATCCTCATGCGTGATGGTGGTAAATGGTTCCGGCGACTCACCGGCACTATTTTTCCAAAATATCGGATGCCCGACATCAACCGTGTGGTGAGTGTCAAGCGTGAAGTGCATATTGTGTAGATGACTACTGATCCGAGCAATAAACGCTGCCAAGCGGGTCATATCGTTTTCTGCGCCCGGCACGTACAGTGCGCCACCCGGATCGCAGAAGTCATTTTGGCAATCAATGGCTAGAAGTTCAACGCGCATGGTTATCCTCCTTTTTCCTCTATGGATTTTCTAGGACAATTTGTTGTTTGCGAATTTTCCTATTTAACCGTGGCGTAATTATACTACAGCATGGGTTTGATAAACGACATAAAAAGATGTATAATAACGCAAGTTGTCACCTACACCGGGAAAAACATCATTTGTGCAAAAGCTCGGAGGGTTTTACGTCGGAAAACCAAGCAGTTCTCAGCAGGCACTGTGTCAAACAGACACTTGCGGACAACCGGGAGACACTGAGGAAATAGGGTTCAAGCAGATTGGACTGTTCGGATCGCACGTGAACGGAACAGCTAAGTCTGTTAAACCGCGCCTGAAACCTTATATTGAAGAAAGAGGTAGAGTATCTCACGAACCTATGACATATATCTTCAAGATATAGTGGAATTAAAAAACTTGAGTTTGAGGAAATTGAACTTAGTCGATACATTCACATCAAAAAGTGTATCAAATTCGATAAAACGTTCACTGTTACAGGAGGCGTAGTATGGGATTTTTTAAGCGTATATCCACCATCTTTAAGACCAATGTGGCTGCATTGGATGAAGTGGCAGATTCGGACAAGATGTCGAATCAGATAACGGTTGACATGCCGGAACAACTGGTAACAACCAAACAGCAGATCACCCCCTATCTCTCACAGCGAGATTCCATTGAGAAACTAAACTTAACGAAATATTCTTTTAACTCACTCACAGGCATAGGTGTTCAGACAATTGGAGGAGTATTAAAACTAGTTGAATCGGGCGAGCTTCGAGCTATTCACGGTCTTAGAAGTGCATCTATCTTAGAAATAAAAGTTAAGTTGGCTCAATTGGAAATCGTTGATAATTCTGAGATTGAAGCAAATACAAACGCGATACCAGACCAGAATGATGTTCCCTTTCCACGAGAAGATTTCACACCTCCCAAGCTACACACAGAGAATCAGACGGTTAAAGAGATTGAGCAACATGTCGAATCGGGTGAGCCTCCAACTAGCTCTGAGGGGGACGCGAATATAGACACAATGCTAGATCAAAGTGACATCTATCTTTCACAGGAAGATTCCATTGAGCAATTACAATTGAGGAATCGTTCTTTCAATGCTCTTACACGCGAGGGTATCCAAACGGTTGGAGAAGTTATACAGCGAATTAAATCAGATAGGCTCAAAACTATCCGTGGGCTTGGCAGAAAATCTATCTTAGAAATAAAAGAGAAGTTGAATCAAGCGAAATTCCTCAATGATTCTGAAGTTGAAGTGAATACAGATGTAATCCCATGGGTAGCTGTCAGATGGCCATCAGAATTAATCAAGAAGCAGCTATCAAGGGGATTGCTCCACAAGGAGGCGATTGTTGCAGAAAAACTCATAAAAGACTGGCTTGTAGAGGCTGAAACGATAGAGAACAACCATGTATATGAGGTTTTAGCAACCATTTTGGGTTCCTCATTGAACATCTGTGAAGAGATTGAATTTTTACTCAACCAGATTCCTGGACAGTATCGTACGACTGTTTTGCTTTCCACGTATGGCTTGAAACCTAAAAACCTAAGACAGACTGGAGAGGAGCTAGGTATTTCACGTGAAAGAGTGAGGCAAGTACGTGGTGAACTTAAGAACAAGGCTACCTCCATCGGGAACCTGAAAGCTAAACCCGCTTTGCATAGAATGCAATCCGCTCTCCTCATCGCGGGAGATTTGGGTCTCGATATTACCTATGAGCAATGGGCACAGCGTATTCTGTCATCAGGCCTTGTTGGTGATTGGACATCACGAGATTTTGTTGGTATGGATGCAGTTGAAACTATGATTGCAATCTGCAAGCTGCTGGGTGACTGTAAAATTCATTGGCTGCAAATGCCTGAGAATTTACAGTATGCCGTACAACTTGCAGCTTCAGGCACACCAAATATCCCTGCGAGAATCCTATATGCACGTGATATTCTACCTGATGAAGTCAACAGACTCATTAACCGGCATACAAAGTTTTCCGGCGGCGTACACGTTAAATGGCTTTCACAAGAAAGCGACAGAAAGCTAGAAGAGATGAAAGACATATTGCAGGGGCTAGGATACAGAGTACTTTCCAAAGATTGGTTTGCTCCCCACCAAATCTCATATAGCGACGTTTTCCATCGTTGTCTGCGCCAGATGTTTCAGTACTGTGGGCGATTGGGTATTGATGACCTCTGTGCTGGTATAAGATACGGGATATCAAGGTCAGGATCCTCTGTACCAGCATACCTAGCAGGCAAGGGTACTGATGGATCGGTGTTTCCTGTGCCTCCTCCCGATGTGATGGCTGAGATACTTAGGATTGGAGGCTACCAGTCTGACGATGAATTATACTATTGGGCTGGTGACTACGATGAGAATCTAAATCAAGGCGAAACCATCATAATGAATTGTTTAGAGCAAATTGGACCGGTGCTGCATCATTCCGAATTAGTTCACGCCTTTATAGAAAGTGAACTATCTTTGCCTACCTTACACAAAACCCTAAATTCTTCTCCCTTGTTTGATAAAGTACAGTCAGGTTTATATAAGCTGCGTGGAGGAGAAATAACCTACCAGGATATAGAACGTGCCAAAACTGCTGGAGAACGACAGTCCCTTTGTCCGGAGATTGAGTACGACACGAACGGAAACATTATAGTGAGTGTCACCCTTAGCGCAATTGCTGTGGGCTCAGGCACAATTTCTTGCGAAGAGTTTAGGCATTTAAGCGGTAACTGGCCCTGCTATGTGGCTGGTGAGGAGGCAGGTGAACTATATGCAGTTAAAAATGAGTTTCGACGTTTGAAAAAAAACTTTGAACTGCTGAACTGCCAGCCGGGAGAGCGCGTGAAGTTTATATTCAACACATGGCAAAGAACAGTTATAATAGAAAAGGACGGGAGAAATGCAAAGGGTTGAATTCACAAAACCACAACTCGTGACGATAGCGGTAGCACTCTTAGACGGAGATACAGTGTATGTTGATCGAGAGGATATCGCCCTCAAGGTGAATAATATTGCCCCCGGGCGTTTTAATTGGCGAAAATATCCTGAGCACATTGATATAGTGGCTGTTAATTTCGCGCTCCAAGACGCGAAGAAAACCCAATATGGAGAATTGGTGGTCGGAAACAATACGAAAGGTTGGATGCTAAGTCCCGCAGGCTTGAAGTGGATAAAAACTGTAGACCTCGGTGCCATTCACAATGACCTGCCGGTTAAACACAGGAAAGCTTCTATTTTTGCAAATCAGGAGCTAGAGCGCAACCGTTTGTTCAATACAAAAGCGTATAACCTATTCGTTGAAGGCAAATCTAAAGAGATCGATGTGCAAGATTTCTACGAGTTTGCACGAGTAAATGAGTATTTTCAGATCAAAACCAGACAGCGGCGATACGCAATCATAGCGAACGCGGTAAGCGATGATGGTACCTTATCGAAACTGTGGGATTTGCTTCAAACGAAATTTTCAAAGGAGGTACAGTAATGGCGATAGAAAGCTCTATCAAGGTAACTTCGCATGTGGCTAGGGATTTCCTTCAGAATGCTGCATATTTTAATACCATGCCCAAGGTAGTTTGGGAATACGTCGCGAACTCTTTGGATGCTGTCAAAAATGACATCTTAACAGTCATTGCGGTTGAGATAACAAGTCACGAAATTAGCATATCTGACAATAGTCGTGGCATGTCCAGAAAAGAGTTAGACGGTTTCTTTCAGATGCATGGGAAGAATATCCTCAGACAACAGGGACGGAGAGTCCGAGGGCGATTTGGCACAGGCAAATGTGCCGCCTTTGGCTTGGCAAACTTGCTTTGCATTGATACGATTCAGGCAGGTTCGCGGAACATTGTTGAATTACACAGGAGAGACATTGAACAAGCACAAAGCGGCGAACCTTTTTCTGTTCGAGACATTGAGGTAAATCAGCCAACGGATGAAGACGCTGGGACAATTGTAGTCCTCCGCGATTTCAATATAAAACGTCCGAATGTTGACAAGGTAATTTCATACATTGAACGCCATCTCAGTCGTTACCGTACTCGTGCCAGGGTTACTGTAAACGGGCATGTGTGCAAGTTTAAAGAACCACCGTTTGTAGCACAATTTGAGCGTTTTCCGCCAATAGAAGTTGCCAAACACATCGGTAACGTATGTTTGGATGTGAAGGTATCTCCCGCACCATTAAATGATGATATGCGGGGAATTGACATTTTATCACACGGCATCTGGCATGAAACGACGCTTGGAGGAATTGAGCGGAAGGAGAATGCGAATCAAATTTTTGGACAGATCGATGTACCAATCTTGGAGGAGGGTGAATGGCCCATTCCAGCTTTTGATAACACGAGAAATAACACGCTGAATCGACAAAACCCCGTGGTTGTAGTACTATTGGGTTGGGTCTCAAACGAGCTTGAAGAAATAAGATCAGAGCTTGTGAGACAAGCTCGTGAAAAACGTCAATCGGAAATGGAAACAAAGCTGGCGAAAGAAGCTGATAGGATCTCGGATATCCTCAACCAAGACTTCGCGCAACAGGAGATGGAACTTGAAATGACTCAAAGGGTTAGGCATCCCAGGAATAGAAGCCTGCCGGGAAATACCCCGAGACCAAAACCAACTACACCCCCAGAAAACAAACCCAAGCCCAGAAAAAATCGAAGCGAAGGAAATGGAAAACGGAGAAAAGCAGTTTTCTCCATTGAATTTGAGCGTTTCACTGCTGAACAAAATCGATCAAGGTACGTTGGTGATACAAAGACCATTTTTATAAACTTAGACCATCCCCAAATCGCTAGTGCATTTGAAACTGGAGGCAATTCTACCGATTCACGAGAGTTTCGATAAGTTTGCTATGAAGTCGCAGTGGTTGAATATGCGATTGCTTTACCGTATGAGAAACTTGAGAAGGACGAGTTATATCCCGCGGAAGACGCATTGTTTGATGTGAGAGAAACCATTAATCGGGTAACTAAGCAATTTATGAAGCACCTTCATACTACCGGCAGTTAGACACGCTTTACTATACGCATTGCGCTCCCCTGGAGCGCGGAGATTGGACACATCGCTATTCTATAGACATATTGCTCCTCTGGACCGAAAGATTGAACACATCAATTTTAACAACAATCCGATGGATTTTCAATACCTAGCTAGCAACTTGGGTTATTATACAAGGAAAACAAACATGCGAACGACACACAAATGGAGTGATAACACAGCAACAATTTGCGTCGAGGGATTACATCAAACGGTGCGGATGCTCCACGTCACTGATTCACACATTGCCCTCATTGATGACCGGGACGCTGAACATATAGAGGCTTGTCAAGCAGCGTGCGAGCGTTTTGAATCGAGAAATCTAACCTTTGACAGACTCATGGAAGAAGCCAAGGGAAGTTCTTTGGATCTGATGGCGTTGACCGGTGATATGGTTCATTTCCCCTCTCAGGCGGGTGTAGAAAGCCTTGTAACGTCGATTGATAAAGTGGGGGTGCCCACACTGTATACCTCTGGAAACCACGATTGGCATTACCCCGGCTTAGAGGGACGTCGAGAATTACGGGAGGCATGGTGGGGTGCACTGGCACCGCTTCATCACGGGCAGGCGGCGTATGCCCGACATGAAATCGGGGGCATCCAATTTTTGATGGTCGATGATTCCATCTACCAGGTGGACGAAGAACAGACAGCATTTGTGGATACACATTTGGCAAACGGAATGCCAACGGTGTTGCTTACCCATATCCCTTTGAGTCTTCCAACGCTACGGGAACCGACATTAGAGCACTTTGATGCCCCAATTTTAATCGCCGATCCAGAATGGGGGCCTGAGAGTCGAGATCGATGGGACACGGGAGACAATCTACCCTCAACCTTAGAATTTGTGCGTATCCTTGCGAGGGCGGAGAATCTTGTCGCCGTGTTTTGCGGTCACATCCATTTTGCACATGCAGATAGCATCAATCTAAATGCTGTTCAGTATGTAGGGGCTCCTGGGTTTGACGCCAACATCCGGTTGGTGGAGTTCCGTCCGCTGTAGGGAAGGCAGAGCTGCGTTTCCTACAAGTACGAAGGGCAGCCACAAGGACTGCCCCTACAATGGCGCAAACGGTTGTTGTTTCAATATCTTTTATATGCGATTGTCCTCGGAAATACACCGTTTGGGGTTGAAACATACCGTATGATTTGTTAAAATAAGCCCGTTCGGATCTCACAAATCATATTAAGAAAGGATAGCACCATGCTGAAACTGACAAAGCTATTCTGGCTGCCGACCGTCATCAGTTTCCTTCTAATTTGGCACCCTGCTTTCGCTCAAGAGGAAGCGGTTGAACCGGAGGGATCCCCCGGTGCCCCACACGAAACTACAACTGCACAGCAGATACCTTCGCGTAAGTATGTCGAGCTATCAATCAGGGGCCCACTTGCAGAGGTCAGACCCGCATTTGTATTTTCGACACAAGTCAAAACCCTCCGAAGCATAACAAAACAGATTGACAAAATTCGCAAGGACGACGAAGTTGCCGGCGTCTTACTGAAGATCGAAGGACTCGGGATCGGTTGGGCGAAGCTACAGGAACTCCGTGACAAGATTATTCAACTCCGAGGCGACGGGATCGAAGTCATCAGTTATCTCGAAAGCGGCGGCAATACGGAATATCTGCTCGCCTGTGCCGCGGATCGAATTGTATTGATGCCGGCGGGGATGGTCGGTTTGACAGGGCTACGGGCTGAAGTGATGTTCTACCGAGGGCTTCTAGATAAACTAGACATCAAAGCGGATATGTACACCGTCGGCAAGTATAAATCAGCGATTGAGCCGTTCATGCGAGATAGTATGTCGGAGGCCCAGAGGGAAGCACTGAATGCAATCCTCGATGACCTGTATGCCCAGCAGGTTGAAATGCTCGCCAACGGACGGGGTGAAATTGATGCGGCGTCGATTGTTGATCTCATTGATCAGGGACCCTTTACTGCCGAGGAAGCATATCAGGCGAAGCTGGTTGATGAACTCCAATACTATGACGAATTGGTGCAATCAATTGAAGGACGTGCGAAGGAAAAAATCGAAGTTGTTTCGGACTACGGCAAAAAAACGACGGGGGCACCTGAGCTCACCGGCTTTGCGGGATTTATGAGACTTTTTTCGATGCTTGCATCGTCGAAAAAGCCAACCTCCGGGGAGGGAAAACCGAAGGTTGCGTTAATTTACGCTACCGGCCCCATCATGTCTGACGCCCCTACTAGTCTGTTCACAACCGGGCAGGTTATTACCCCCGGCGTAGTGGCCAAGGCGTTACGTGAAGCCCGCGAGGACAATGCCATTCAGGCAGTCGTAATGCGGGTTGATAGCCCCGGTGGGTCTGCGGTTGCATCAGACGCCATTTGGCGGGAAGTGCTGCTGACTCAACGGGAAAAACCGCTTGTTGTATCGATGTCGGATGTTGCGGGGTCGGGTGGGTATTATATCGCCATGGCTGCGGGGACTATTGTCGCCGAACCGGGGACAATTACCGGCTCGATTGGGGTACTTGGCGGCAAACTCAACCTCAAAGGACTCTACAACAAGATTGGGTTGACGAAAGCGGTTATCACGCGCGGGAAGAATGCGAATCTCTATTCAGATTACGGCGATTTTACGCAGACAGAGCGTGAACGATTGCGGAAGTTGCTAGAGACGATCTATCAGAATTTTGTCCGAAAGGCTGCTGAAGGACGGAATAAAACTGAAGGGGAGATTCACGAACTCGCACAGGGACGAATCTGGACTGGAAAACAAGCAAAGGAGATTGGACTTGTTGATGAACTTGGCGGGCTTGACACAGCCATCGCAATTGCCAAAAAACAGATTGGAATGGAGCCCACCGATGAGATTGATATCATCACCCTGCCAAAGCCGAAGACCTTCTTCGAGACACTGATAGAGGATATAGAGATGGACATACGGATTCCGATGACGTCTCACCTCCCCATGCCAATGCCGATTGAGCGCACTTTGTCCAATTTTTACTGGCTGCATCTGTTCGGCAATGAGTCTGTTGCAGCAGTGATACCGTTTGAAATTGTTATTCGGTAGGAAGGATACGGGAGAAGGAGGGACGAGTTGACGCGAATTAAGATTTGTGGGATCACCAACATTGACGATGCACTGATGGCAACTGATGCGGGTGCAGATGCCCTCGGCTTCGCATTTGTTCCTGATACCCCGCGCTACCTTAAAGATACAAAAGCTGCGGCCAAGATTATTGAACAACTTCCCCCTTTCATCACGACGGTTGGACTGTTTGTCAACGCGGCTCCGGAGGTGATTCGGACAACTGCTGATGAGTGTCATCTGGATATGCTACAGTTGCACGGCGATGAGTCCCCTCAGTTCTGCCGGGTGCTCAATCGCAGGATCATCAAAGCGGCGCGAGTCAAAGACGAATCGAGTTTTGCTCATCTGTCCGATTACCGTGTCAGTGGGTATCTGCTGGATACTTATGTCAAAGGAGCCCTGGGCGGTACAGGGGTGGCGTTTGACTGGCATCTTGCCGTAAAGGCGAAACAGTACGGTCGGATCATCCTCGCGGGTGGACTCGATCCCGATAACGTTGGGTCCGCTGTCCAACAAGTGCGACCTTATGGCGTTGATGTCAGTAGTGGAGTCGAGGTGAGACCCGGGCGGAAAGATCCGGTCAAAGTGCAAGCATTTATTCAGACTGTGAAAGAGATGGATCGCAAATGGAAACAATTGAACTGATTTATAAACGCCTGCCGGATCGCGTAAATCACTTTCCACAAAATCTGCTTTACCAAGACGACGATGTCATTGTCACCACGCAACGTATCAAGCCTTCCAGTCCAATCGTTATTGATGGTGTGACCGTCCTTGGGGATAACTACAGGGCGGTTTGGTTTGTCTTCGCCAACCGCTGGTATGACATTGGGAAGATCTATAATCTCGACGAACACTTCACAGGGTACTACTGCGACATCATCTTGCCGATGAAACGGACGGACACCCATTTTGAAATAACTGATTTATTTTTAGATCTGTGGGTTTCACCGGACGGTAGCTATCAGGTCGAAGATGAAGCTGAATTTGAATCAGCTATAGCGCGGAATTGGATACAGTCCGATTTGGCAAATCAGGCGAGGAACGCACTTCAAGATTTGATTGCTGAGATTGAATCCGGTGCTTTCCCACCGGAGATTACAAATCGCTGGTGATGGGAGAGCAGCAATTCACCTTACATTTTGGAGTTCGCCAGGTAAGTCGTGCAGTGATTTATCTAGCGGGGCTTCACGCATTACGTTCTATGGAGGTCTTAGCTATGTCCACAATAACCAACGGGGAAGTTCGAGGCGATTTCCGGCTTTTTGCCGGGCGTGCCAATCCGGGATTAGCGAAGGAGATTGCTACGATTTTAGGGGTTGAATTGGGAAGAATTTCAGTCAGCACATTTCCCGGATATGAAACCCATTCCCAAATTGAAGAAAGCATCCGGGGGGCTGACATCTATATAGTACAGCCAACGTGTCCACCGACAAACGATAATCTGATGGAGTTGTTGGTCATAATTGATGCGGTGAAACGCGCTTCTGCCCAGCAAATCACCGCTGTCATCCCCTATTTCGGCTATGCACGACAGGACCACAAGTCGACAGGACGAGAGCCGATTAGCGCGAAACTGGTAGCAAACCTGCTCACAACCGCCGGTGCGAATCGGGTCGTCGCCGTTGATTTGCACGCCGCGCAGATCCAAGGTTTCTTCGATATCCCCGTAGACCATCTGACGGGGCTGCCGACACTGGCAGATTATTTTAAGGAGAAGCAGATTGAAGATGGCGTAATTGTGTCTCCCGATGTCGGTCGGGCGAAACTGGCGGATAAGTATGTTGATATGCTCGGCATGCCGCTGGCAATCATGCACAAACGGCGAAGTGGGACTGGCGGTAGAGAAGTGAAGGTCGTCACCGAAATCATCGGTGACGTTGTGGACAAAACCCCAATTATTATTGATGACCTCGTAACGAGTGGGAGTATCTATCAGCAGGCGGATGCTATCGTCGAAGCGGGTGCCAAGCCTGCGTATCTTAGCATTACGCATCCGGTGCTTGTTGGTCCTGCTCTAGAACGTCTAAATCGTCCTTCGATTCAGGAAGTTGTTGTCACCAATACCATTCCCGTCCCTGCTGAGAAACAGATTGGCAGCAAAGTCAAGGTCCTGTCCATTGCCCCACTGCTTGCCGAGGCGATTCTGAGGATTCACCAGCGACGTTCTGTCAGTCAGGTCTTCTTTGATCAGAAACTGGTTTTTCCGGTGTAGTTTATCGAGCCGTGCGAAAGTTTGAAACTGTCGCACGGCTTAATTGAACCTAAGTTGCTACTATTAGGAAACGTTGATAACGGGGAAAAGGAAGTTAAATCGAGTCAACCACCGCTCGCAGCAGATTGACAAATCCACTGTACAAGATACCTAGCACATTGCGCGAGAGTCCGGGTGTTTATGGCTTGGATATGTCTATCCAAGCCGAGCGGGGTTGATACATCAGAACACAACGGAGAGACAAACTGAGAATGTCGAGATATGAATCTCGACCTACGGGTATTGAATTGGGCGAGTGGGTCGGGGCTAGGACGCCCGCCCTACCAACTATCGGGGTAGCAAATCCAAATGGATTTGGAGGTGCAAAGTGAAATTCAAACGTGAGGACATTTTAAGCCGATTGCGGACAAACGTTGAGGCGGGTAAACCGATTATCGGTGCAGGCGCAGGAACCGGCATCTCTGCCAAGTGTGAGGAGGCCGGCGGTGTAGATCTCATCGTGATTTATAACTCAGGACGCTTCCGAATGGCGGGTCGAGGGTCACTTGCAGGGATGATGCCCTACGGTGATGCCAACCAAATTGTGGTTGAAATGGCGAGCGAAGTGCTGCCGGTTGTTCAGAATATACCCGTGCTCGCAGGCGTCTGTGGGACGGATCCGTTTCGCTTGATGGATGTATTCCTGAAACAGATCGACGCCATCGGCTTTTCTGGGGTGCAGAATTTTCCGACTGTAGGTTTAATTGATAGCACATTTCGACAAAATCTGGAAGAGACAGGGATGGGATACGGACCAGAGGTGGAGATGATTCGCACCGCTCATAATCTCGGCATGTTGACGACACCCTACGCCTTTAACGAATCGGAGGCGGAACAGATGGCGGATGCCGGCGCAGACATTCTTGTTGCTCACATGGGACTGACAACGAAGGGAAGTATTGGTGCAAAGACTGCATTGACGCTTGAAGAATCCGCCAAACGGGTGCAAGCCATCCACGATGTAGCGAAGTCGGTCAACCCCGAAATCCTGGTTATTTGTCACGGTGGTCCTATCGCCGAGCCGGAAGATGCCCAGTATATCCTTGACAATACGAGTGGGGTTGTCGGATTCTACGGTGCGTCAAGTGCCGAGCGTCTGCCAACGGAGCGTGCCATTACCGCTCAAATTGAGTCGTTCAAGTCAATTCATTTGTCGTGAGTTAGAAGGAGATGTTGATGCAAACGCCACAATCCTCTCAGGCACGCACGAAATATGAGGTAGATGGGTTCTATCTTTTCCCGGAGTCGATTATTGATAAAGCGATGATTCAACGTGCCATTGAAGGCATGGATGCAGTCCGAGCGGGAGAATACGAAACGGGCACACCCCCGCGTCCGTCGGCTTGGAGCCCCGGAGACGATCCAAAGAAGTTATGCAAGATAGAGATGTCTCAGATTGCGAACCGTGCGATCATGGAGTTGGTCAGTCACCCGTCAATTGGAAAACTGGCAGCGGAGATTACAGGTGCTCAGATGGTACAGGTGTGGTGGGTACAACTCCTCTACAAGCCCCCTACGGACCCAGACGGGATTGTGCCCACGAACATTGGCTGGCATCAAGACCGTCACTATTGGCAGGCGTGGGAGGAAGGTAGTGAGCTCTTAACGGCATGGGTTGCGCTCAGCGATGTCACCCCGGCAGCCGGTCCCATGAAATTTGTTCGCGGTTCGCACAAGTGGGGATTGCTCGACCACAGTGACTTTTATGGACAAGACCACGAAGCACAGCGCGAGGAAATTGAGGTGCCTGACGGTGACGACTGGGAGGAGGTCCCCGCCATTCTTCACCCCGGTGGTATCAGTTTCCATGACAATCTTACTTATCATAGCAGCGGTCCCAACCTCTCGGGGGAACCACGACGGAGTTTCGCGGTCCATTTGTGCACGGAAAAGTCCAGACCGGTTGGCAACCTCCGACAAGGATTAACGGCATTCATCGATACGCCTACACATTGTCCGGTGATCTATAGGAAGACATAAAAGGAGTTTTTCTAATGAAAGGCGTCGTCAAATATCAGCGTGGTGACGGGTTCACCGAGCTCCGTGATGTTGATGTTCGGGAGCCTAACGCCGACGAAGTTCTCATTGAGGTGCACAGCGCGGGAATTTGTGGGTCGGATCTGCACATCCATCACGATCATATCAACCTCCCGATGCGTCCGCCGGTTGTCATCGGTCACGAATTCAGCGGTACGATTATCGAGTGTGGTTCGGCAATTCGCCGGGTCAAGGTCGGAGATCGGGTGACCGTTGAACCCACTTTTTCGATCTGTGGACGGTGCGACTATTGCCGCTCAGGATTTTATAACCTGTGCAACCAGCGGGAAATTATCGGTTATTGGCATAACGGTGCGTTCGCAAGATATTGCACCACTCCTGAACACGGCTTACACAAACTTCCCGAAAACGTAGACTTGACCTCGGGATCATTGACGGAGCCGGTCGCCTGCTGTGTTCACGGTGTGATCGAGCAGACAAAGGTTTCTGCCGGGGACTTTGTCGCAATCACCGGACCAGGAACAATTGGACTGCTCAGTTTGCAACTAGCAAAGGCAGAAGGAGGCATTGTCGCTGTGTGCGGCACATCCGTTGACGCAAATCGGCTCGAACGTGCGGCTGAGCTCGGTGCAGACCTAACGATCGACGTTGAAAAGGAAGATGCGTTGGAAACCATCAAGGCACATACCGACGGCTACGGTGCCGACGTTGTCTTGGAATGCTCAGGAGCAGGGCAGGCAGCACAGCTAGGCATTGAACTCGCTCGCAAGCGTGGGAAGTATACGCAGATGGGCTTGTTCGGCAATCTAATCAACATTGATTTTGAACAGATTGCCTTTAAGGAACTTCAGGTGACTGGCTTCATCTCGCAGAAGAAAACTGCATGGGAGCGTGCACTCAAACTGATAGAGCACGGCATGGTCTCCACAAAGGCGTTGATTACCCACGAGATGCCCATTTCTGAATGGCAGGAGGCGTTTAATCTCTTTGAAAAACGGGAGGGATTGAAGTTGATGCTGCGCCCTGAATAGGAATTTGCTTGGTTCGTAAGGTCCTTAGTAGGGAACAGAAATTGTTGTTCCCTACTTGATGAAAATTGGCACAGCTGGCTAACTACACAGAGAGAAGCCAAAAGTTGCAATTCTATAAGCTGTCGTATTACCCTACCTTCAGAATAATCTTTCCAAAGTTCCGATTCGCCTCCATATATTCGTGTGCTTCGCAGGCTTGTGATAGGGGCATTACACAATCAATAATTGGTTGAATCTTTCCTTCTTTAAGTAGAGGCAGCCATCGATCGACAAAACGCTGTGTAATACCAATCTTTTCTTCAATCAACTGTGGACGCATCACCGATCCGAAGACCTGTAACCGTTTCCGCATGATTTGACCCATATTAAGTTCTGCAGCGGCACCGCCCATCAGTCCAACCATAACCAAGCGGCCTCGCGTCTTGAGAATCGAGAGATTGCGTTCCAGGTATGGCGCACCAATAAAGTCCTGAACCAACTCCAGGCCTTCCCCATCTGTCAGGCGCATAATCTCCGCCGCGAAGTCCTGTTCCTTATAATTGATTCCCTCGGTACAACCGAGCTGCTTGCTTCTCTCGATTTTCTCTGCCGATCCAGCTGTAATAAAGACGCGAGCACCCGCCTGATGGGCCATCTGCGTTCCCGCTGTTCCCACACCACTGCCGCCGGCGTGAATGAGCACTGATTCCCCGGCACACAAGCCGCCGATGGTAAAAAGCGTTTCATTGGCAGTAAAAAAGACCTCCGTAACCGCCGCCGCTTTCTCAAAACTCCAATCATCAGGAATTGGCATCGCCATACGATAGTCGATGACCGCCTGCTCCGCGTAAGCACCGCCACCGACCAGACCGAATATACGATCGCCTCGACCGAAACCTTCCACTTCCTCCCCCCACGACGCAACAACCCCGGCAAGCTCTAGGCCGAGGAGTTCTGATTCACCGGGTGGAGGTGGGTATCCCCCTTGCCGCTGTATAGTGTCTGCTCGATTGAGTGCGGTTGCCTTTACGTCAATCAATAACTGTGTGGGCCCAGGGGTGGGGATAGGAACTTCCGCTAATTTCAAGACCTCCGGGCCCCCGTCGCCAGTTCTAATAATTCCTTTCATTAGTTTTCCTTTCAGGGATTTCACTTCACCCAAGTTGCTAGGTTCTGTTGACATTTATGTGAGATGTGTCCACAATTCGTCAATAAATACCTAATCGTAGGAGCGAGGTATGGAAACTCGACCTATGTCAACACACCGTACCAATTGGAAATTGGGGAATTGTGAATGTTCTTTTTGCTGTTTTGGTTTGTGTTCTATTTATTAATCACGCTCGGCTTGGATAGACATATCCAAGCCATTTGGGATGGGTGGAGATAAGCCTGTTTTGCCCGGTTGATGCCCGAATCGCTTTTTCGTTTTCGCTTGACCGTGTGCCCTACCCTATGTATAATTGCGTCTTGAACCAGAGAATTTGTAACTAACCGTGTCATCACACGTCAGTGCTGCGTCTTCGACTCAGGCGCATTCTATCTGGTCCCAGCTGTCCGCCCTCAGCAGAGATATGTTATCACTCTTCCAAGGCAGACGCAAGGTCTATTCACTTGGAAAGCATTTAGGCACTCAGATTTTGTCCACGAGGAGATTTTGACCATGAGCAAAATCCAAGCATTTTTCGATGAGAACGGTTACTATTTGGCAAAAGGTGTCTTCTCAACCGATGAGATAAGTGCACTTGAAAATGAGTTTGATCGAATTGTGCAACAACTCGAAAAACCTAATGAAGACGATTCAAACTATAACGGCCTCATCTCCACGCGTAATGTACAGCAATATTCAGGTCTGTGGCTGGCGGCCCTGCTTCACAAGGGGTTTCTTGACATTGTCGAACAGTTCATTGGTCCTGATATCGTCCTCAACCATTCGACACTCTTTGAGAAGCGAAAGACAACTGGAGACACCCCCTTCAAGATGCACCAGGACTGGAGTTACTTACCGACCGAAAAAAACACCATGATTGCCGGAATGATTCACGTCAGCGAGGCGACAAAAAAAATAGGTTGTCTAAGGGTCTATCCTGGATCGCACAAACGGGGGCGAATGGAGAGTTCAAAGGCGGTTGACCCTGAATTTCACGAAAAGTTTCCATTTGAAGGCGCGACACCTATTGAAGCGGAGCCCGGTGATGTTACCTTCTTCGATTACTTTATCGTACATGGCTCGATGTCCAACCGCTCTGAGAAGCTAAGGAAGGTGGTGATTGCGAGGATGTTTTCCGGCAAGGATCGGAAGGAGGATATCTATCAGTTTAGTGAGAATTTGGTGTTGCGCGGCTGGAACTACCATACGAACGAGGCAACTGCTAGGAAAGCTGTTGTGAAACCCTAGTAGATTCGGGTGGAATCCACTAACACGAAAGGAGAGGCAGCCATGCCAATTGTTGCTAAGGAGAAACGAAATCAACTCATACGCGATGGCTTCTGTATCTTTGAAAATGTGCTGACACTGAAGATGGTAGCAAAGCTAAATGCCATGAGTGACTGGATAATCGCACAACAGGATGAGGATCACTTTGAGCAGCATCGTTCACAGGGGTGCATCATCCCCTACTGGACTTGCCCCCATCCAACCTTTACCAAACTCCTCGTTGATCCCAGCGCGATGGCTGTTTTCGCCAAATTGGGATTTGATTCCCCTAAATTTTGGAGCGGCTTTGTGATCAGCAAGCCGCCGCATAGTCCACCGTTATACTGGCATCAAGATGGCGTGTTGTGGGAGCATCCCATCAGCTATACCAATCAACCACAGCAGTATTTCCTGATGTACTACCTAGTTGACACGAATATACAAAACGGCTGTTTGCGGTTGATCCCCGGTTCTCACTTAAAACGCCACACGCTGCACGATATACGACCGAGGGACAACGACAGTGTAACCCGCGCAACCGACATGGAGCATCTCGCCTTCCAGCCGGTTAAGGGTGAGGTTAATGTGCCGGTTTACGCTGGCGATGTCGTCGTCGGCGATTCGCGTCTGTTGCACTCCGCCCATGCCAACCAAACCGACCAGCACCGGACAGTGCTCACGATCTGGTATTGGCCCGCCTATGATGATCTGCCGGACGAAGTCAAGGCGTTAATCCTCGACCATATCACCGGCAGATCTGACTGGGCTGACTGGGTTGAACAGACGCGACACATCACGGCGCCATTCCTGCCAACCTATGAAGGCGCGGCAGAACCTGTTCCTTGGGGCACATTTCCCGGTGCGGCTTTAATGTAACAAAGTCGGATTAGTATCCCCGTTCCATGTCTACCAGATTTGTGAGAGGTTCTTTGGCAAGGTATCGCCGTAAATTTTCATAAAAAATGGCTCTGCCCGCGGCAGAGGTATAGGAGGAACGTCCGGAGCAGTGTGGAGTCAGCAACAGGTTCGGCGTATCCCAGAGCGGACTATCTTGGGGGAGCGGCTCTGTAGCCATCACATCCAGTCCAGCACCGGCAAGTTGCCCGTCGTTCAACATCTGTATGAGTGTATCTTCGTCTATAATACCACCCCGCGACACAACCAAGAGGTAGGCTGTCGGTTTTAAGAGCCTAAGCTGTTCAGGACCGAGCATCCCTGCGGTTTCCGGTGTGATAGGTGCTGCAACTGCCACGACATCTGAACGCCGCATGAGGTCATCCAGGCCCTCCAACAACCTCAGTTCAGCCACAAAATCGGGCTTGGGCACTTCGTTGACGTCAACCCCAATGACGTTCATATCAAAGGCGTGCCCGCGCTTGGCAATGGCACGACCGATGTTGCCCATGCCGACCACCCCTAGCGTCAAGCCCGTCAATCCGACTTGAGGCCCATCGAATTGACGCAGCCAGTCATGTTCACGTTGTGCCTGCAAAAGGCGTGGTAATTGGCGCGTGAGGCTAATCAACAACCCGAAAGTGTGCTCAGCGATAGTGGCAGCGTGAGCACCACGGGTGTTAGTAACAGTGACATCGCTCTCTGCTATTTCAGGAATTCGTGCTAACCTTTCCACCCCAGCCCCCGGGTTCTGGATCCATTTCAACTGTTTGGCTGCCAGAAATGCTTCCCGACTGATTCCGCCAAAAATAATCTCAGCATCAACAATTTCGCGCAGAATGTCATCTTGGTCAGCGGCAGTGGTGAACTGTACTTGGGGAAAGGTTCTCTGTGCACCTTCGATTTGCTGTTGGGACCATGGCATAGCGATAAGTAATTTCATGGAAATTGCGCGGCGGAAGCCTCAAAGTTCAGATTTCAGGACTCAGCCGCTTTTCTCCTTTTTCGATTGAGTTGTGAATACCAAAAGGATATACTAAGACGAAATGGGTGTCAAGAAATAACTAAATGATGGTGCCAATGAGTGAAAGGTGAGGCGTGAATTGAGAAAGGAGGCATTGGATGACTATAGAACTTCCCGATTGGGTAACGTTTCCTGAAGATGACTGGGTTCAAATCACGGCAGAGGAAGCGGGGCTCGATCCTGAAAAATTTGGAGCCTTCATAGCAGGTATTAAGTGCAAGGGGGCGTCTTTCGGCGGAGAGGATCACTCCGGCAATAAATACGGTGCTGTGATTACCCGTGGTGGCTACTTGGTCCACGCTTGGGGAGATCGGTATTATCGACATCAAACCGCCTCTGTCGGAAAGGCTTTTATGTGGGCGATTTTCGGTTTCGCAGTTGCCGACGGACGAATTGATCCGGACGAACCAATCAACCAATACTGGACCGGCGAGGGTGAACTTTCCCACCCTCACAAATATTTGACCGAGGGGCATCACAAGAAACTAACTTGGAGGCATCTAGTCGGATCAAAGCATGAGTCCCTTCACTACGGCGGATTCCCGATAGAGCTGGGGATTCGTTGGAGAGAAAAGGTTACCGGGCTTGAAGCGGCGAATGTTATACCGGGCGTTCCTGAATGGTCTAAATGGAGCGGTGATCCTTTCTATGACCTCTACTCCCACGTCGAGCCGGGCACAGTTGGTCTCTATAGCAGTGCTGGGTTCTGGCGTTTGAGCCAAGCCCTTACCTACGTGTGGGGCGATGACCTCAAGAATATCCTTCAGGAACGTCTCTTTGACCTGATAGGTATTCCGGCAGAGCGATGGAACTGGCTCACCGGCAGCGATGTCAAAGACCAAAAATATTTGTATCCCGCGATTCCAAATTCGTATACCTATCTTGACCCTCCCTATGAGATTCGTGGAATTCCTATTCGCAGCGGTCCCGGATGGGTTGTCATCAGTGCGTCGGACCTCGCTCGGTTTGGTCATCTGAACGCAACGGGTGGCATCTGGAAGGGTGAACAGGTCATCGATCCCGATTGGTTACGGGGGCACAGCGGGGGAAACAAGAGCGGAACGAGTGGTGAGTCCAAGTACTTTACTGCGATGGGGGTCGTTACAACGGAGGGCTTTGAATACAGGCACGCCACTGAGACAACGAGTTTTCTGCCTGAGGAATTTTTCATCGGCCCTGTGCACGCAGGCAAGGATTCATAAAGCAGCAGTTGAGAAGGTTTGGGGCATTACAGACAAAGGCGAAATACTCTAACCGCGCTGCACTGTGGACTCTAGTTGATTAGATTAAGAGTCGAAACAGCCAGTGACTCTAGAGGAGGTTCAAATGTCGAAACTTCTGAATGAAAATGCCATCGCACAATATAACCGGGATGGATATTATTTTCCGGTCAGGGTACTAGACGACGAGCAGGTAGCAGCCAATCGAGCCCGCCTTGAGCAATTTGAAGCCAATCAAGGCAGCCCTATTGCGGGAGCACAGCGGAGCAAGTCTCATTTGCTCTTTACATGGGTTGATGATCTCATGCGCTATACGAAGATTCTTGATGCTGTTGAGGATCTAATCGGTCCCGATATTCTCTGCTGGAACACGTTTTTCTGGATCAAGGAGCCGCTCAGCAAGAGTTTCGTTTCGTGGCATCAGGATCTGCGTTACTGGGGACTTGATACCGATAACTTAGTCAGTGTATGGTTGGCACTCTCACCGGCGACATTTGAAACCGGTTGTATGCGGGTTCTACCGGGCAGTCATAAGGGCGATCTCCTGCCTCACAAGGATGAGTATAAGCAGCACAACCTCTTGACCCGTGGACAGGAAATTTCAGTGGAGGTTGATGAAGCCAAGGCTGTGGCAATGCCGCTACAGCCGGGTGAAATTTCGCTTCATAATGTACGGTTGGCGCACGCGTCGGGTCCCAACCGGTCAGCGGATCGGCGTATTGGTCTTTCGATGCACTACATGCCCACTCGCACCAAGCAGACCATCGGCGAATGGGACAGTGCAGCATTGGTTCGTGGCACAGATCGGTTCGGTCACTTTAAGGAAGCCCCGCGTCCAGCCAAGGACTTAGACCCTGCTGCAATTCAGTTTCACGAGAGGGCGACTAATGCTGTTCGTGAGATTCTGTTCAGTGACGCTGAGAAACTCCGTCGGACCCTCTGACCCGTCTGCGCGTTGATAGACTTAAGCTGCCTATTGCCGAAGCTCGTTTTTGGAAGGTAGGATATGAACCGACTCAAGATCTGTATAATTGGCGATGGGGCGCATGGACGCAGTCACGGCCGGAGCTACGCGGAGATTCCCGAAGCAGAGATCCTCGCTATCACTGACTGACCTATAGGAACAATTCAGGCAATACCCGAATAAAGCGCGAAGAGCTTAGCGTTATTGAGGTGGACCTTAACTTTGAAGAGTCCTGTTGACTGGGAAACCATCTTATCCTCAAGGCCGCCGGTACCCACTGCTGTCTTTTGATTGCCTTTCCATCTCACTCGATGCTCCGTTTCATTGCCAGTAAAAGGCACGCAGTCCTCTTTGGAAAAGCCAGCGATTACCCGGTCAAAGGGATCTACCAACTCCACCTGCAATGAGCCTCTTGTAGCATCAGCATTTATCCACAACGAACCCGGCTTGATACTGAGAGGCGTTGTGGTTACAAGCCCTTCTTTCTCCGCTCTTAGACAGACCAACCTGTCTTTCTGGATCTTTGCCAGACTTATCCCTCGGTGGGTTGGCTCGCCATAGCGAGGTGGCTCACCGTGTAAGTCATTTGAACCACCATAATAGACCCAGATTTCTTTACCATGCACAAAGGGGGTATGTGGCGGGTAAACACAGCCGGAGTCAAAACTGCCGCGGGGCCCGCAGACCAGAATCCGCTCACGCGCCCCCGCTCGATGCCAGGTCCGACCGTCCTTCGAGTACGTGAGTTGAACGTCCATCTGGTTCATCCATTCGGGCATCCACGGTTCAATCTGATTCTGGGCAATCCAACCCTCGTTGAGTGTGTGGAACACAGACAGAAACCCGACCCGAAAATCGCGATACGCCATCGAGCTCATACCGTAAAACTCGTGGTCCTGCGGGGGATCTTGTGCGTCAGGTTGGACGATGATTTTCCGTGGTGTCCAGCTCTCAAAATCATCGCTCTCAGACATACAGATAATCCGGACGTTCGGTCGACCGCGAAGGTAGACAGCATATTTATGGAGCTTTGGATCCCAATACGCGGCCAAGTGTGTGTCCGATCCCTCTGGAATGACCGGGTTAAGCCATCTTTGGGGCACATTCCAATGAATTCCGTCGGCCGCATACGCGACACAGACCGGCTGGACAATCCCTGCAAATCTCATTGCCGCGCTCTGAAACATAAAAAGCATTTTGTATCGCTTGGCGGGGTCTAATTCAATGGGGTCTTTCATGACTCCAGTCCCTGCCCCCCATCTGAACATTGGAAAGACGAGGTTATTCGCTTTGCTCCCATTGTCCTCGACGAGGTTGAGGATGGGTTTTTCCCAATGGTAGCCGTCTTGTGAGACAGCATAGGCGAGTCCGTCCGCCTGTTCGCCTCGCGCGTCACTTAATTTTCGTCCCACGCCATACCACATCTTGAAAATGCCTTCTTCGTCATCGTAGATGATATTGATGTAGCTGCCGATGCTCCACTCATCCTCCCAGGGCTTATCTCTTTCAATCAGTGGTTGATCGGACACTTTTTGCGCCGGAACGACGCCTTTTGCAGTACCATCAAGGCTTTCTATGTGTTCATCATCAATAAACAGATAGGCGGTTCCCTTGTCTGTCATACAATCCCTCCTTACTTCTGATAGCCCCTAATTTCGTGCGAACCCTTGGTTGAGGTTATGTTTTATCTATTATTTATTAAAAACGTGGCAACTTCGATTATTGTAAGGCAAATTGCTAGTGATAGAGAACATTGCAAGCAGGGAAGAGAGGTCAATTACTACTCGCAATGGATAGACAAATTCGCTGCACAAGATACCTAAGCGCAATGTTCTAGGTATTTTCGATTTCGGAAAATTGACCGATAGCAGGGTAATTGTAAGGCTTGCCCCTACAGAATCCAAAATTGCCTCAAGGCGCATTAGATAGGTTCAATTTCTCAAATGTCAACAGAACCTAGCAACTTAGGTTATTGTATCATTTTGTTATTACACATTCCATGCTAATCCGCTAAACTGTTGCTCTGTGTCCCGGTGATGGAATGTGCTCAAAATCGCCTCCGACAATGGAAAATCTTCTTGACATCCTCCACGAATGAGTTGATTATATTGGAGTAGCCAATCCAATCTGAAGAGATAGTCGTCGAATTTCCCGACGGGACTGTGCCAATCTGCACTTTTCTACTAATTTAACCCTCCGCTTGACAAGAGATAAATTAAAATAAAAGGAGTTTTTCGATGAACCGCCCCAATGTCATTCTCATCATGGTAGACCAGATGCGCGGTGATTGCCTAGGTGCTGATGGCAACACCTGTATCGAAACGCCAAACCTTGATTATCTTGCCGCCCGCGGCACCCGGTTTCAACATGCTTACACCGCCTCCCCTTCCTGCATTCCGGCGCGGGCAACGCTTATGACGGGGATGAACCAGTGGCATACCGGTATCCTCGGTATGGGTAGAGGCCAGGGACCAATTCCCAACGACTTCCCACACACATTGGCGGGTGAATTGACCTACGTCGGCTATCGGACACATCTCGTCGGGAAGGGGCACTTCACCCCCCAACGCGTCAAAATGGGTTTTGAAAGCCAAGAGTTCGACGAATCCGGACGGATGTTGCGGCATGGTCTGAAGGACGAATACCGCACATGGTTCGAGGCGGAAAAACGGCGCGACATCACGCCCGATGACCATGGTGTCGATTGGAACTCTTGGGTCTCTCGCCCTTGGCACACTGAAGAGTATCTGCATCCAACGGCATGGACGATGAACCGTGCGATTCATTTCCTTGCTCAACGTGACCGGGAGCGTCCCTTTTTCCTAAATATCTCCTTCGCTCGACCACACTCCCCCTTTGTGCCTCCCGCACCTTATTTCGATATGTATTATAACGACACGACGCCGTCCCCGTCTGTCGGCGACTGGGCTGCCTGTCACGACAAACCCGAAGACGCAGTTGACCCCAACGCATGGCGCGGAAAACACTCGGCTCGACGCATTCATCGCGCCCGATCTGGCTACTATGGTGAAATCTCCTTTATTGATACCCAGATTGGTCGATTGATGAACTGGTTTAGGCGGCATCAGCAGGATACTTTTGCGGATACATGGTTTATCTTTACCTCCGACCACGGTGAGATGCTTGGTGACCACAACCTGTGGCGTAAGACCTACGCCTACGAAGGCAGTGCTCGCATTCCCTTCATCGTCACCCCACCGCCTCGTGGTTCTACGGTCTTCCGTAGAGTAGCTGATGAGGTAGTCGAACTGCGTGATATTATGCCGACTATTCTAGATGTGGCAGGCGTTGATATTCCGAGAATCGTTGATGGGCAGAGCGTTGTCCCGCTGACACAGTGCGCCGACCTGAATTGGCGTCCTTACATCCACGGCGAACATTGCACCTGTTATTCTCATGAACAGGAGATGCAGTACGTCACCGATGGAAAACGGAAGTTGATTTGGTTGCCACGAATCAATGATATGCAGTTTTTCAATCTTGAAGAGGATTCGGGTGAATGCCATAACCGGATTAACCATCCGGAATATCAGACTGAAATCGCCAAATGGAAGGGATATTTGATCGCGGAACTGGCAGCGAGGAATTGTGGCTGGGTAGTAGATGGGGAGCTAGTTTCCCCGCCGCCGAAGCCTCCCCTAGTTTCCCCCTACAAGAACGTCCGTCGGCAGGGGGAATCCTAAAAACGTAAGGTGGGAGATTTATCTCTGTAAGTTGAAACAGAGTGCCTTAATGTGTTTAAGATTGCCTCCTCTGTTCGTTCAGAAATAGATTCGGAACGATAAAAAAAAGAGGTTGGGATATCCACCAAACTCCGATCTGAATTGTGTTTCTTCGATTTCAGGACCTTTGCCGATTCCGATGAACCCACCGGCGGAGAGATAAATGTCTTGTGCGAAATAATATTCAATTTGCAGAGAGGGGAACATGGAAGGATCGGAGATGTTGGATAGCACGACGCCACTCAACGAGATAAGCGGCGTGATTTGGAGGGTAAGTCCGGGGACAAAGTAGTGTCTGCCCATGAGGTAAACCGCTCCATCGGTGTACGCCGGTTGGGTCAGATTGACAAGATAATTTTCCGGCTTCCTTGCACCTGCACTGCTAAAGTGATATTCGATGAACCCGTAAGCCGTACCTGCAAAACTGTAGTCCAGACCTGTTGACGCACGGAGATAGTTTTCTGCATCCCCGTTTTCATTGTTGAATGCGTTGGTGTAAACGTAAGCGGCTTCAAGCCAAAACCCGGCACCGCCGATCCCTCGAGCCATATCAAAACCTGTCATCAGGTGTTCGCGAAATCCCAACAGCATAATTGAGAAGTCGGTTTCTACCGCATTCAGTCGGCTCTGAAGGAAGAAGGCACTCTTTTCAAAAGCCAAATTCTCGCCGGAAACATAGCCAGCATCAAATTCTCCCAACACGCCAATCGGGATCTGAACTCGAATCGCATCCACACCGATTCGGTCCTCCGTGTCCAGTTGATTGTAGGCGTAGGGCGCAATAACGTCCGTTGGGTTCACGACCCGCGCACTTCCCCATGCGATGGCTTGGCGACCAATTGTGATGTCTCCAAAATCGGCACCGTAGGCAATGGCTGCACGATCGAGGTTCTGGAGGAGACTGAAACTACCAACCGGGTCATTCTTGTGCGGATAGATAGCAGAATCAAAATCCACAAGGCGATAGCGGAGTGACTCAGCGGCCCCCATGATTGGCGGCTCAGAAAACAGCGAGGGATCTTGAATACGAGGGGCAAAATCGTAAGAGAGGTCAAACGAGAGCGGATCGATGGGCACGTAAGTACAATTCAGTCGCAGTCGGTTGTTCACCGCACCGATAATTGGTGCGTCCGGCAAGGGGGAATCCAAACCTGTGGAAAAGTTTTTATAATATCCACTGATTTGAAGATCATGGTTGGCTAAGGCGATAGTTGAGAGCATGATCATCACCCACCCCAGATACCTTCGGCAGATGATGCCCACGCTACCCTTTAATTTTGTCACTCTCAACTTGACCGTCCTTCAGAGTTATCAAGCGTTTTGCTCTCTCCATTACCATTGGGTCATGGGTTGAAAATACGAACGTCATGTTTGTCTGTACATTGAGGTGACTCATCATATCAAGCAGGTCTGCACCTGTGCTCGAGTCAAGGTTCGCAGTTGGTTCATCCGCGAGGATAATCGCAGGTTCAGAGACCATCGCCCGTGCAATGGCGACGCGCTGTTGCTGTCCACCTGAGAGCTGCGGCGGGTTCCGGTCTGCAAATCCCGCTAGCCCAACCTCCTCAAGCATTGCGGCGACGCGTCTATGCCGTTCCGCTTTAGACACATGTTGCAAGAGCATAATGTATTCCACGTTCTCTTCCACTGTCAGCACGGGAATGAGATTGTATGCCTGAAAGATAAAGCCGATGTTGTCTCGGCGAAAATCGGACAGCTCGTTACCGCTCATGCCCGACAGCAGCTTGCCTGACAACCAGACTTTCCCTTCTGTCGGTGCATCCAACCCAGAAATGATGTTGAGGAGTGTGGTTTTCCCTGACCCAGACGGTCCCACCAACGCCGTAAATTCCCCTGATTGAATCGTCAAATCAACTCCCCGAAGGGCTTTGACGGGCACGCCATTTCCCGCATACACCTTCGTAATGTTTTCTGTAACAATCACATCAGTATTTGTCAACGTTAAGCTCCTCGTGTAAAACAGATCCCTCTTTCTTTGACTCCGCCGCTCTTGCTGTCTTAAAAACTCTTACGCATTGCGATCACCGGGACTATCTTCGCTGCATATCGAGCCGGATACAGTCCGGTAATAATAGTAAAAATAAACACCCAAATAGGATACAAGATGAACGGTTTGATTGTCATGACGGGGTAGATGAGTTCCTGTATTGTCACGCCCATCATTTCAATGCCGGTGTAATCAATACCGATCTTCGTAAATATCCACGTCAAGGCGAAACCGAGGATGGCACCAAGGACGATACTCACAATCGCCAACGCCCCGGCTTCAAATAAGATTAGTCGCGCCATCCCAAAAGGGCGCGTCCCCACGGCACGCAGAACACCAAACTCGAACATCCGCTCATACAACGACATGAAAAGCGTATTGATAATTCCGAATATAACAACACCAAAGAGGATAACCCCCATGATGTATTTGCTATACTTGGACATCTCGAATGCGGCTTGTAATTGAGGTAGGATTTCCGGCCAGCCTAACGCTTCGTTGTCGCGTTGAGAATATCGCTCCCAGAATGGAAGATCTTTATCCTGTCCGTATTTTGTGTCGGTAAATTTGATGGCAATCTCATGGACGCCGGAACCGATGGCAAGCATCTCTTGGGCTTTTTCCAACCGCACAAACGCCATGCCTCCGCTCATTGCGTCATCGCCGAGATGATAGATCCCTGAAATCCGAAACATTTCTTGGGATAGGTCACCGCTCTCTGCTTGAGCGACGGTGACGACGACCCGATTGCCAAGTGTAACCTCAAGGAGTTCCGCCAGTTTTGCGCCAATCACAATATCGCGGTCGTTATCCCCTTCAAAGTACGCCCCTTCCGTGATTGCGTCATCGATTTGGGATAGGAACTGTTCTGTTGATGGTTGGACCCCCACGAGGCTAATTGCGCTGACATTTGCCGACGAAGTAATCATCCCAAAAGCGAATGTCCGGGGTGTGAACTGTTGAACAATCACTTCCTGAGAGAGCCCCTCGACCACTTCATCAAGTTGATTGATTGTCATTTCGACTGCCTGCGTGTCGCGGAAGTCTGCTCGGTGAATCTGCCCATCGCCGAGAAACGAAGCGGTGGCAGTTTTGACCATGTTTTGTTCTATCCCAACCCACAGTGCATCGGCGAAAATCAGTGCAGCTAAGCCGATCCCAATCGCTATCGAAGCAATGATTGTACGTCGTTTATTCCGAAACAGATTTCTCCAAGCCAGTTTAATGAAGATTAGCCCCATGGTTTTGAACCGTGAAACGTGCTGCGTGATAAGATTATTAGCTTATGTAAAAAGAAAGTGCAAAATGCTAAGAGAAATCGAGTTTTTGTTGCACCATTTCTTAATATGAGCCAGATTATTTATTTTGTCCCCTGATTACTAATTTCAATGGGTTCGCATTGCCCTAGCTGGCAGAATTCGTGCCGCCTTTAGCGCGGGAAATAGACTGACTATCGCTGCCGACAGTATGACGGTAATCGCGGGAACAATGAGACTTCGTGTGTTGACTTCGGCGTACATGGTTTGAAATTTGATGCCGCCGTAAGTAAATTCCTGTGGCATGGTGATGCCATATATCGACAGCAGATAGTTGATCGAAACACCAAATATAGCACCGACGACAATGCTGCCAAGGGCGATGATGAGTACTTCGCAAATCACCAACCAGAAGATTTGCCCCGGTTTCGTTCCGACTGCCTTCAATACACCGTATTCGCCCGTTCTCTCCAGCACCGACATCAGGACCGTATTCAATACACCGATAGCGACGATGAGCATGATGATAATTCGTCCAATAGCATCGCCCTGCTTGTCCGCCTGCATTGCTCGATAGAAAGCCTTGGCGACCACCTGCCAAGGGGCAACATCAAGCGTTGAATCATCAAGAGCGGTTTCAATTGCCTTCGTGATTTTGTGGACGTGATTGATGTTTGAGACAATTACAACAATTTCGTGGGCGCGCCCTTCAAGGACAAGCAACTCCTGCGCGTCTCTGATATGGAGATAACACGCCATCCGATCTGTGGTGTCGTCACCGCTTTCTGCGATGCCAACAATCTCATACAATTCGTTAGCAATCGAGCCATCGGCACCCTGTGAGACAATCACAATTTCGTCGCCGACCGTTGCAGCAAAGATTCTCGCGAGTCCCTTGCCTAAAACGGCTTCACGCGCCGGTTGCGCTGAGAGCTCCCTTCCATCAATGATTTTCTTATCAAATCGAGTCGCTTTGACTTCACGTCCGACCTCGACACCGATGATTTGTAGGGTGGTGCTCTTTTCGTCGACCGAGCCAAGTCCCGCCGAGTATACTCGCGGTGTCCACGCCTCTACCCCTTTTATGCTCCCGATGGTTTCCCCGATAGACTCGTAATCAGCCATCGTTTTGTAGAGCGACGGTTTATCAAGATAGCCTCCGCGATGCACCTGAATATGCCCGATGCGGTTCTGCGTAAACATCTCGATAATGTCGGAATAGGCACCGTCGGACCAGCCGATGAATACGGACGAGAGTGTAAATCCGACAATCATTGCGAGTGCGGTTAGTATTGTGCGTCGTTTCTGACGGAAGATGTTGCGGAATGCAATTTTAAGTGTCATCATAGCGTAAAACGTAATGCGTGAGACGTAAATAAGCCTATAAGCCACTGAAACAGTGAATCTCCATCAACCTCACTTATATCCACGCGTCCTTGCCTTTGACTCATCTTCGCTTCTGAAGGTTTCGGCGCGTGAAGACTTTTTCGTCAATATCTTTGTCAAATTCGGCATCCACAAACCGTACAACGGTTTTGTGTCCTTCTTTGTTTTGGGGTATCATCTCCATCATCGAGGGTATAATCTTTCCGTCAAACGATTTAATCTCTTTGAAGTTCATGACTCGCGTGAGACGCCCCGTTTCGTCGTAGAAATGCTGCCAAACCGGAAGCTGATCACTTACTCGGATAGCAACAATAAGTTTGCCCCAGACAATCGGTGAATCCTCCTTTGGTAGCAACTGAATGTAGAGATGGTCAGGTAGGGCCTCCGCCGGTGTGATTAGTTCGTAGGTATAATCGTCGAGCATTGATGACTCTTTGACGAGGTCGTCATTCGTAAAATCAGAGCCCATCCAAGATCCCATCATCATTGACGGTGGCACCTTCATCACCTTGTTGGTTTTGGGGAGATAGTTCCACATTTCGTTCCCAATCCGCAAGGTCGCAACACCTTTCTCTTTTTTGGGCGATGTTATCAAGATGAAGGTCCTGTCCATCCCCTTTGTCCAGACCTCCAAAGCCAAGGTTCTTTCCCAGTGTGGCGTAACAATTTGCATCTCCATGTTGGTCTGGCTTGTTTCGCTACGATAGAGCTCGTCCATTCGTTTGACGATGGCTTTAACATCAATATCCGTGGCATGGCTTTCCGCAAATAGTGGAAGTTGAACGATGAAAAAGGAAAATAAGACCACCAGAATGTGTAAGATCGAAAGATTCGAGGTGGATGTTGGGGTTTGATTTCTATTCATATAAACAAAGTCCCTTCCCGACGGGTATAGCCTAATCGTTTGCCGATTCTTGGACATTTTTGTGAGTGCTGTTTTAGTAAAAAAGGGAATAAGTAGTTACTGGCTCTTAATAAAACGCTTGAGAGCAAAGGCAAGACAGGAAGGCTATCAAAAACCCCCAATCTTCCCTGCTTCCACACTTTCATTTGTCTTGCCTTGGGTCTTTGCGATTTTGCGTTGAGCTCAGAGAAAAGCCCCTATCTACTTATTGCAAAAAAATAGGGAGCTCATGTTAAGAAATGGTGCAAAGCCCCCGAGTTTTTCCGAAAAAACTCGGGGACAAATACCAATCGTGTTGGACTCTGGTGTTTGGTGAATTGAAAATACCAAGTGTGTTGCGCTATGTTCCGGGTATCTTTGCTCTACACCTTCTTTTCACATGAACCAAATAGGTATATTTGAACCAAATAGGTATATTAAACCGAGCGGCTTCAGCTATTTGACGCACTTGAGAGGGAAGGGGTTTAAGCATCTCCTGCTCGTCTCATACTTCTCGCTTTACCGTTGACATTGAGGGGAAATTTTGCTACGATGGTGTTCATTTTAAAAAATCCGTAATGATAAAGCAGCATCTCCAAAGGAAAAGAGACTGACGCGAAGGATTGGTAAGCCCACTTAAAGTGGAGGAGGTAGAACTTATCGTGGAATACGGTCCATACCTCTCTGCGCTGCAGCATCCGTCTCCGTACTAGTACATCACAGCAGAAAGAGCGAGGTTTTTTAGTCCAATGCTTCATCTTAAGGATATATCATGAAAGTCATTGAAGTCTCAGGCTCACCCCGCGAAATTGGTGCTCTCACCGGCGAAGCGTTGCGTGAAGAAATCCGGGAGCACCTTTCTCGTTTTCCCCTAAACATAGACAGTACTGTTTGGGGGCAGCGGTTTCCACGTTTTTTGGAGACATTGAAAACCCATCTACCAGCGGTTCTCGCGGAAATTGAAGGAACGGCATCCGGGGCAGACATCTCCCTCGATGCTATTTTCCAACTGAATCTCCCGATGTACGCCAATGAATTAGTGGTTGATGAGGGGTGCACGAACATCGTATTTAACGACGGGTCGGACGGGCCTCTCTGGGGCAAGAACAACGATGGGCTTGCCAAAGACACACGACGTTCGGCGTGTGCGCGAGTTATCCACCGAAACGACGCGATTCCTATGATAAGCTTTACCTTCTGCGGCATGGTTGCGACAACCGATGGGATGAACGCTGAAGGTGTAGCGGTGGGACACTCCTCCGTTGGAAGTGTTTTTCAACAAAGCGATGACTTCGTCCCGATACGCCTGTGGGCTTACGAGTGTCTGATGCAGAGCCGGACGACATCGGAATTTGTTCGTCGGCTGTCCCAACTCCCAACACGCGGCAAAGGTTACAGCCATGTCTGCGTAGACGCGAATGGTGCGATGTGTTCCATCGAAGCACCATGTCCCATGATACAGGTACGCCATCCAGCACCGGAGGCACGTCACATGAACTGTGTCAACTACTACCAACTTCCGACTCTGGCAGATGCTGATCGTCGCACCGAAAGCGGCAAATGCAACGCCAAAGCAAGACAACATTTTCTTGAACAAAGTCTCTCTGAGTTGTCCGACTACAGTCTGGTGGATATGAAAAGGATTTTGCGTCATCACGGTTCCCCAAGTATTTGTCGTCACGGTGGGCCTGATGACTCGCATACGGAATATTCGATGATTGGGATGGTACAGCCCCGGCGGGTGTTGTTCGTGGACGAAAATCCATGCCAAAACATCTATCAAGAAATTCAGTTATAATCAATAAGGCTCATGTCAAAGAAAGTACAAAATGCAAAAAATGTGAAAACCATTTGTTCATAGGTTCATTAGTTCATTGGTGCCGTCGGGCGAGGAAGTTCCGATTCTGTTGCATCATTCTGATGCTTACTCAATGATGGAAGATACCCAGGACATTGCGCTATATTCATAGAAGGAGATTAAGGTTATGCAATTGGAAGCACTTTCTTCGTTTGAAGATCGACACCATGCACAGTTTATGGAGCAGGGTTACCTACGTTTGGGCAAACTTCTGTCTCCCGGCGAACTTGCCACAATCCAGCAGCGCATAGACGATATTATGTTGGGCAAAATCCGCTATGATAACATGCGCTTTCAACTTGACCCTCGGTATGCCGGAGGGTCAAGGACTCGTACGGTAGGGAACAAAGAAGCGACTCTGAACTACCGGCGCATTGACGATCTGGAACAGGATCCGCTCTTTCTTGCCTACATTCAGAAAGCTCTCATCCGCCAAATCACCCGCCGCTACATCGGGGAAGACGTCTCTGTTTTTCGTTCCATGTTTATGAACAAACCCGCTGAGCGTGGGACAGAACTGGTTTGGCACCAAGACATCGGGGTTGGTTGGAAGATTGATACCAATCCGATTATCACGGTGTGGACTGCCTTAGATGCGGCGACTGTTCGCAGTGGTTGTATGCAGATTGTGCCGGGCAGCAATAATCTGGGGATTCTCAACGAAAGGCACTTTACGTCGGAGGAGGACCAAGCGAAATATACCCGCGACGAAGATGTAATTGACTTAGAAACGGAGGCTGGAGAAGCGATTCTGTTACACAATTTTTTACTGCACCGTTCGGGTGTTAACACGACCTCGGCCCCCCGTCGAGCGTTCAGTGTGACCTATATGGATGTAGGGACTCGCTCGGTGATCACGGGCGATACGTTTCCAATAGTTTTCGGGGAGGGTGCGCTTTCTCCCGATACAGTAACGGGTAAAGCAGCTGAACGGATAAAGTTTTTTCATGGATAGGAACTTTTTAAGGAATATCTAGATTGGCTCATGTTAAAAGAAAGTGCAAAGCGCGAAGAGAAACCCAGTTTTTTGAAAACTCGGTTTCTGCTGCACGATTTCTTAACATGAACCTTTAGATTTAGTATCAAACCCTCTCTGTAGATTCGTAAGGGTTACACTATTGGCGACGTTCTAGGTGCTGAACCTACCTTCGACAAACCGTGGCGGGGACGACAAAGATTTAACCTACCCGACCTATGAGAAAGCGCGCAAGTACAGCGTCCGAAATATCTGCGTCCACAAAGGGGTACTGCCGATTGACTACGAGCGGATCCCAAACTGGCACGATGCGTTGTTGGATGATCTCGGGAAGGCTGTTCAAGATTGGCTCGATCTGAATTTCCACATTTATCATACCGGCTTGAAAGTGTGGCGTGACGCACACGGGGTGAGCGAAGCATTTGAACGGACTGGACGTTTGCCGTGGATTGACGAGATGGCTGCTATCCCCGAAAAACACGGGGTGTCGAATGTGTACGCCGACATCGGTCTCTCGTTCGGTGCGTTGGCAATTACACATCCAAGGTTCGCAGCGGCAATGTTGGGGGATATTGATCAAGGGGTTAGGGGTGGGTGGTGTGCTGTAGGACACCGATTCAATCTGGGCGGGTTCGCCACAATGGCAGATCGAGGCATTGCGCCGCATCGAGATTCCGGTAGACTTGTAGGATAAGCACAATTTGGAACCGCTGGGCCCCGCTGATGGTCCAGTGAAAAATGCCATCTTCGGCATCAATGTCCCCGGTCAGTACGACATCGAATTGGATAGCAACGACTGCCCGACTCAAAACTACAAAGACACTGAACTTTCACGTTCACCCTTTGAACGCGTGCGACGGTGGGAGAGGAGACCTGGCATCCTCTCAGAATATCTTCTCGACCCTGACAGGCAGCTCAACACTGAAATTCGCACGATCGATGGCAGCATCGTTCAGAATGATGACACCTGTTTCCTGATGCGGTTCGTCGGCTTTCAGATGCACGGAACGTAGACCGCCTAACCATCGACGGGCGTCCGATACATAGATGATGTCCCCTTCCTGAATGGAAAGTTCGTTCATCAACTCAATTGGCAGCTGCACGCGGTCGGCGTCAACCGAACCTGTACGAAGTTGGAGGGGGGAAGAGGTCTTCGGTTCAGATCGATTGGGTTCACCGCCCTTAAATAGCCGCATTCCTTCGGACAAGGTAGCAAGGCAAAGTCCGGGGAGGTCCGCCTTGGGTCGCGGTTTGGTAAAGAGAGTGATTCCTACCCCCAGCACAACTGTGACCAGCGTACCGAACAATCCGCGCATATATATGTATCCCTTATCGGGAGGCACGCCGTGGGCGAGTGGTTTAATCAGAAAATAGAGGGATTTGTGATGGGTAATGAGGGTAAGCAGCGATCCCAAGAGAAGTGCCCAGAACGCTGCTGTCGGTGTGAAACGGGACCAGAGGACACCCATAAGCAGGACTACAATCAGTGATGGCAATATCGTCGTGAAGAACTTTGAGTGAGCCGTATAGATCTGATCGTCCAGTTCAAAGATGGGAACGAGCACCAATCCCAAAAGTGTTGCACCAACGGCTGCCAAGCGAGCTGCATGAAGATAGTATTTATCGTCTTTGCCCGGTACAACGGTTTTCCAGATGTCATTAACGCCTACGGCGGAGACGGCGTTAATAAGTGTATCGAGCGTGGACATCAGTGCTGCGAGCAGCGCGGCGATGACCAGACCAAACACCCCCGGCTGGGTGATGATTTGCATCACCATCACGAAGACACTCTTCGCCTTTTCTGGTGCTTCGGGCCAACCGTAGGTCTGCATCGCTTTGCCGACCCAACCTCCATTGCTGACAACAATTGCTGCAATAGGCATCAGGACAAGCACCATAACAATCATAGCTTTGCGTCCATCGTGGACGGATTTGACCGATAGGAAACGCAGAATGATACCCTGATTGATGAAAAAGAAAGCCACAGTGCCTGAAAGCGCATCGCCCCAGAACGTACCGATGAAGTGAAAATTTGCGGGTTCGTTGAATTGGGGGAAGGGGACTTTGTGCGTCGCTGGGAGTCCGTTCCAAAACGCGTCCCAGCCGCCAACGTGGTGGATGCCAAGCAGGAAAATGCCGATACCGGCGACAAATAGGATTATGCTCTGGAACAGATCGGTCATGAGCACCGACATCTGTCCTCCGCTGTGCATATAGGCAAGCGAAATGATTGCCACGATTACGGCACCCACCAGTATGGGCATCCCTATGACACGGTTCAGAACAACGGCAATCGTCTGTAGGTTCATGCCGATATAACCGACAAGATACAGCATGATCAGGATCAGGACCATGAATCGCGTGCGTCGATCGAACCTGCGTTCAAAATACTCGGGGATGGTGCTTATGCGGTTGAAGTAGATGATGGGAAACCAACCTAACAGGAACAGCGGCATGATGAACCAGTCGTTCGTATAGTACGTCATACTGGCAAGTCCACTATCATAGCCGAGGTCGGAATAGTTGATAAAGCTGTAGGAACCGACGAGCGTGGCAATACACGACGCGGCGATCAACCACCAGACGAAGCGTTGCCCCCCGAAGAAGAAATCCGCTGTGGATTTCGTATATCGCCCGAAGTAGATTCCACAAGCCACAATAGCCGCAAAGTAGAGAACAATGACGGTGTAGTCGATGGTATGGAGTGAGTCGCTCATTTGCCGGGGGGGGCCCTCCACAGAGAAGATCCAAACCAGGTGGAGGCCTGCGAACAGAAAGAAGCCCACGACGAGCACCCAGATGATCCGCCGGTCAGCGCGCAGTCCCTTGTATATCGTACCGGCATGGACTGCCAGCCAGAGGGAAGAGAAAAAGAACAGCCCACCGAACAGGTATTGATAAAACCACGCAAACCAGTTGTCTGATAGGATACTGCGAGCGAATTGAACAAAGCTATCTATCATAAAATAACTCCGAAAAATATCATTCCTTATTCTATTGGAACTTACGCGGTTGGCCCCTCGAAGCCTTGTCGGTCGAGGCTCATATCTCGACGCAATACTATCGATTTTCCAAAATCGACCTACTGTGCCACCATTGCAGATTCGGTGAACATGCCTCTCAACGCCCGATGAATCGGGCAGCTACAGCTCACCCGACAGTGATAGGCAGGCTCCGCGTGCCGTAATACCCCTCTAAGAGCCCCCACCCCCCGCAAGCGGGGGGACGCAGGAGGACGGCATAGGGCGTATGCCGACTCCCTTAAAGACGCGGGTTGAATTGCGCGACTACAAACTCAAGTGCCTAACTCCTATCTATATTGAAGCTTATCTATCTATATTGAAGCTTATAATATGACCTCTTGTCTCTCCATCTTGGGTAGTAGTGGATACTTGTACTGTGGTGCTTCATATAGTCGCTCGTGGGCTAAATCTAGATACTTGGTATCGTAGCCCACACATTTGTGATTGAACCTTAAAGCCCCTCGCGCTGTTTGCCCACTGCCTAAGATTGGATAGTCCCCTAGTATAAGTCGTACCGAAACCATCATACTGTCCTAATATACCAAGCGTTATCGTTATTGACATGTGTATCGTAATCGATAGTATTCCAATAGGGAGGGGAGGTGGCAGTCAATGAAATGGATTCATTGGCACAATGAGAGAGATCGAAACACGACGTATTGTAAAACCGATAATTCTTTCCCTCGTAGATTTTTATTTTTCTAGACAACATTTCCTGATAAGAGGGTATATCGTCAGGTGGTGTAAGTCGGAGGTGCCTTGAACGCTTTTGAAGTGTAACACTCTTTACAAAGCATTCTTGGTGCTTTATTAACTTGCTCGCTATTATAGCACAATCCAAGCAACCGGTCAACACCTTTTCGTCAGGGGTATAACACAGTCACGGCATCACTTGTAATTCGTTTGGCACTCCGTTTTATCCCTGTTAATTTTTTAGGTTTTCAACTTGCCAGAATTTTGTTATAATTACAGTAAGAGCGGTTTGCTTCCATTAACCTGTCCTATCGGAAGTAATTGAATACAATCTACACAAAGGAAGGTAACAAGATGGCACATCTCACCGAAGCCCAAGTGGCACACTTTAAGGAAGAGGGGTATCTAGTCGTTGAAGACGTGCTGGCCCCTGAACAGGACCTGGATCCAGTCATTGAAGAATACGGAGATGTTTTGGATCAACTCGCCCAAGATTTATATGCGGAGGGTGAGATAGCTTCGACGTATGATGATCTGCCGTTTGGCGATCGACTGACGAAAATTTACGCTGAATCTGGCAGGGTGCATGCACAGTATTTCGATTTTTCGTTGCCCCAGCAGAATGTGCAGCCGGATACGCCGATGTGGGTTGGACCGCAGGTTTTTCACCTTCTCCGTAACGAGAAACTTCTCGACGCTATCGAATCGTTGATCGGTCCCGAAATTTACTCAAACCCGGTGCAGCATGTACGCCTGAAGCCTCCGGAGCACCTCTGTCCCGTCAACGAAGATACAGGGCGTGTCCAGATAGGGGCAACTCCATGGCATCAAGATAACGGGGTTGTCACGGAAGAAGCAGATGAAACCGATATGCTAACGGTTTGGTTCGGCTTATGGGATGCTACTATTGAAAACGGTTGCCTCGAAGTTATCCCCAAAAGCCACCGTGAAGGATTGCTTCAGCACTGCATCACGAGCACCGACATGTCAAGAGGATTTGGTCGCCACATTCCGGGCAAATTTCTGCGTGCCGAAGATAGCGTGCCAATCCCTCTCAAACGCGGAGGCGTCCTATTTTTCCACCGTCTCAACTGCCATAGCTCGCTGCCGAATAACAGCGACAATATTCGCTGGAGCTTTGATCTGCGCTATAACCCGACAGGTCAGCCAACCGGGCGCAGTGCGTTTCCGGGCTTTGTTGCGCGCAGCCGGTCCAATCCGGAGAGTGAATTACACGATCCTGAGGAATGGGCAAATCTGTGGTATGAGACGCGACGCAAACTCTCCGAAGGTGAAAATCCTACCTTCCATCGCTGGCAGACGGATGATCCTCGTTGTGCTTGAGCATAAGTACATGAGAGTAAGAGTGTAAGGGGGCGAGGGAGCGGGGAAGCCAGAAAAGAATCTCCGCCCCTCACGGCCTCGCTTTCCCTCACAACTGAGTGCCAAGATGCTCAGGGAGGATGGTTGGTGAAAGTCCTTGACGCCATAGTGCATATCCTTAAAAAGGAGGGCGTTGCGTATCTAAGTGCCTACCCCACAACCGCTCTGATTGAGTCTGCTGCCGAGGTTGGTATACGACCAATCATCTGTCGTCAGGAACGGGTTGGGGTCGGTATCGCGGACGGCTACGCGCGGGTTACTAACGGCAACCCGCCGGGTGTGTTTGCCATGCAGAACGGCCCTGGTGCCGAAAATGCCTTCGCAGGCGTCGCCACCGCCTACTCAGACGCTGTGCCCATGTTATTGCTCCCGTTGGGCCATCCTAGAGCGCGTGATGGCGTATTTCCTCTTTTTAGCTCGGTGCGCAGCTTTTCAGACGTCACCAAGTCCGTCGAGCAGATCAGCACCGCTTCGCAAATTGGCGAGACAATGCGCCGTGCATTCGCTAGGCTCAAGATGGGGCGCCCGGGGCCCGTCATGGTTGAGATCCCTACCGACATCGCGGATGCAGAGGTGGCTGCCTCGATCCCTGAAAGTTATAAGCCCGTCAAAGCCGCGCTTTCAAAAGCTGACTCTCAAGATGTTCTTTCTGCAGCCAATGTGCTGCTCAATGCAAAAGCCCCCATCATCCATGCCGGACAGGGAGTGCTATATGCGGACGCCACTGAGGAGTTGGTAGAGCTAGCGGAGCTGCTACAGGTGCCCGTCATGACGACGCTGGCGGGCAAAAGTGCCTTTCCCGAAAAGCACCCGTTGGCTCTGGGAAGTGGCTCAAGCGTTATGAACGGCTGCGTTTATCACTTCCTGAGTCGGGCCGATGTGGTATTCGGGGTCGGTACTTCCTTCACAAAGCACGGCATGACCACGACCATTCCTTCGGGTAAGGTCTTTATCCACGCAACAAATGACCCGATAGATATAGATAAAGACTACTACATTGACTATCCCGTCCTCGGGGACGCCAAGCGGGTGCTACAGCAGTTCATAGAGGTTTGCAAAGACCTCCAAAGCCCAAGCACTAACCAAGACGATAGTAAAGTTATGGAAGATATCGTATCTATTAGGCAAGCGTGGTTAAAGGAGTGGATCCCCAAACTCACATCGGACGAGGTTCCGATCACCCCCTACCGCGTCATCTGGGAGTTCATGAACAATGTGAATGCGGCGGAAGCCATCGTCACCCATGACTCTGGAAGTCCCCGCGACCAACTTATGCCGTTCTATCAATCGGGAGGTCCCCGAACTTACTTAGGTTGGGGTAAGTCGCACGGCCTTGGAACCGGACTTGGACTCAACATTGGGGCGAAACTCGCCGCGCCCGACAAATTCGTGGTTAACTTCATGGGTGATGCTGCATTCGGGATGACGGGGTTGGACTTCGAGACAGCTACCCGAAATAATATACCGATTCTCACTATAGTGCTGAACAACTCCACCATGGCTATAGAGACAACACACATGGCGAGATCCCATGAACTATACGGGACGCGGGACATTAGCGGAAACTATGCTGATATGGCACTAGCTATGGGCGGATGGGCGGAGCGGATAGAGGCCCCTGTAGATGTCGGTCCGGCAATCCTGCGCGCTCGGGAAGCCACCGAGGATGGACAAGCAGCACTACTCGAATTTATTACCAGCGAAGAAACCACCTTTTCATACAGGCGTCCCTTCTCGTAGTAATCCCGGATTGTGTTATCAATCAACCTTGGGAGCCTGCTCGTCTGAAGCCATTGGTTGTCGCCATAGTGACGGCATCAATAGTGCTACAGCAGAAAGCAACACAATTCCCAATACCGCGTCAACTCCGATGGCAAACGGTGTGCTGCTCATTGATGCGATAGTGCCAATCATAAGTGCCCCCAGCGGACCGGCACCGATAGCGAGGCTAATGACGCCTAGTGCCCGTCCCCGCATCTCCTCCCTCGCTCGCAGCATCACAAGGGTTGATTGCATTGTTGAGAAACCGGATGTCCCGAACCCCAGAACGAATAGAACCGGAAGGGCAAGGTAGTACCACCGCACCATCGAGAAACATAAGAGCATAATTAACCCAAGCATTGACCCACCGATATACAACCGTCCATGGAAGCGGATAGCCCCTATCGAAGCAACAGTGATCGCGCCAAAAAGCGCGCCTAACCCCTCAGCACCGAGGAGGGTGCCCATCAGCCCTGGTCCAATCGAAAGGACATCGCGAGCGATAACCGGAATCATCTGCGCGTAGGGAAAGAGCAACAAATTCATCAGGACGGTGACAAGCACCGTTGCTACTAGTGGATTGTCGCGCCTTACGTACTGGAAACCCGCCGCCAAGTTACCAAAGACGTTGGACAACCCAAGACGACTCCGGTCGGCGGGCGGCAGGCTTACCGCTGAGATTAGGACGATCGCTACAACGTAGATTGCACTGACAACGATGTATCCTCCCACCATGTCAACCGTCGTTATCAGCGCACCCGCCAACGCCGGACCGATCATGCGGCTTCCCTGCATACCCACTGAGTCCATCGCGATAGCGTTGGTCACTTTTGCTCTGCCCACAAGGTCGTGTATGGCTGAACGCCGAGATGGCATATCCAGTGCCCATCCGATGCCGGTGCACCCCATCACGACGTAGGCGTGCCAGAACCGTATTGCTCCTGTCTTGAGCAGCAGTACCATTGCAAAGGCAGCAACGCAGCTTACTACCTGCGTCATGATGAGGACTCGGTGCTTATTTACCCTGTCAGCCAATACACCGCCTACCATGCCAAGTATCAGCAGCGGCAGCATCCCGAAGAAACCGACCAGAGCCACCAAAAATGGTGAGTCGGTCAACTCCAAAACCAGCCAGCCAAGCAGCGTCAGCTGCATCCACCGGCAGATGTAGGCGAGGAAGTTCGCAGGCCAAAGCAACCGGTAGCTTCGATTGCCGAAAGCCTCGAAAGTACGCAAGGAGTGCCCCCCACGCATCGCCAGTCGTGAAATATTTGCCATTAAACGTTGAGGATTATCCTATAGGGACCTGTTCATAGCCCTTGAAAGGCTGCTCGCCGTGGATTAGCGCGTCCACGGCACATCGTTGAGAGTCGGTGCCCTAACTTGGTCAGAGTCGTCATGGATTTGACAGCGTACTACTGTCCACCACCGAAGAGTTTACCGCCTAAGCTCCAAGTACCAACCCCTGCAAAAGCGATCTGAATCAGCGCAGATATAGTTCCGCCGATCAACATCACACGGTTCGTCCGATAGGGGCGGGGGAGTTTGGAGTTTAAGTACAACGCAAGAACCATCATAAATGAAACTGTGAAGTTTCCTAAGCCGCCCGCAATTTGTGTAAGAATATCAAACTTTATATCGTACCAAATGATAATAAAGGTAGTAATAAAAAAATAGGAACAGATGAAACGCTGGACTTTAAAGTAAGGCCATTCGCGAGATGGCCACAGTGCCTCTAAAAATTCCTGCGACACACGGGTAAGGATTTCGGGTACGGCTTGTAGCGTTCCCCAAAGTGCGGCGATGATACAAACGTAGTAGACCCAGACCAACGAAGGGTGGATATTACTCCAAACATGAGCTTGCTCGGTGAGTAAGCCCCATCCTTCAAATCGGCTTTGCAGCGGATACAAAACAGCGGCACCAGATATCATAAATGCCCCCGTTACAATGAACAGAACCGTTGCACCCATGCCGGCATCCCACCGTAACGGTGCGACCAGTTGTCGTAATCGGCTGACCTGTTCAGGTGCGTTGGGCAGGTAGTCAATCGCATCGTGCTTGAAAGCGTAGGCGCGGATGGCGTTAATATTTTGATGCCCTGTCAATCCCCAGCGGTGCAGTCCAATCCAGTTGGCGTAGACGATGTAACCCATCGCCCCGCCACCAACGTAAGCAAACGTTGTCGCCATCGTCAACAGCGGATTCTGACGCGCATCTTCAGGTGTCCACTCCGGAAACGATGGCAAGTGTCCAACATTTACACTTCCGATGAAGGACTCCCAGAGATTTGGACGCACCATCAGGGTTCCGATAATTGTTCCAGTAACAAGGATTAAGCAGATGATGATTTGCTGCTTCTCCAATCTGTTATATGAAAGCTTCAGGCTGAGTAGCAAAGCAAGGCCAATGAAGGCAGAGGTGAAGATGTTTTCCCAAATCGGTTCAGGGATGGATTCGGGAAATCCGTTAAGTAAAAAATGAAATAGATCCGCACACGGTTTCGCAATCGGCACCCAAGCCATTGGACCGCCGATTAATTCGGCCATCATAATCATAAGCAACAACCAGCCGCGTGGTCCGGGCAGCCGCACCAGACGATGTCCAAGATATTCACCACTGACAGCGGTGTAACGTCCGAGCAGGTAGGTAAGAAAAACGCCTTTAACAACGCAGCTTAAAAGCACGAGCCACATGAGATCATAGCTAGCCCAAGCCCCTGTACGAACGACGACAATTGTTTCGCCAGCACCGATGCTGACCGATGCCACAATCGCGGCGGGCCCAAAGACCGCAAGTAAACCGCGTAGTTTCCGGATCGACCAGGGTTGAGTAAAAACCCCAGTAGGAGGTGGAATTTGGACGGTGCCTATTTCCTCCTGATTTTCATCAATTGTTTGTTTTTCCTCCATAGTTTTTCCTAGCTCGTTAGGGCAAAAAAATAGTCCGGATAAATTTCCTCCGGTATCCCAGTGAAATTAATGAACCGCTTCTTATCGGCGCACGGGTCTTGTTTCTTCAATACAATCTGTTAGATTGCGGGCCGACCCAGTTTTAAGCCAATTCGCTATAGTGATAAAGTTTCTTGCTTGACGAATTGGACGTGCCAACATTATAACCACGTAGCAGAAAGTGTCAACAAAAAACGATGCGCGGGCTGAATGACGTTACTACACACTCAAGTGCGTAACTCCTCATCCGGTTGTTTAGTGAGGCATGTCCTCAATTCGATATAATCTCCTCTACATTCACCAGATAGATCTGTCGCGAGCCTTCATGCACCGAATCGAACGTTATCAACCTACCATCAGACGACCAGCGTGGATGTAAGTCACATCGAATGTCTCCTGTGAAAATCTCTTCTGAATAAAACTGCCCCAGTACAATCTTTTTTTCTCGTTTGATGTCATAAAGCATTAGTTCTGCGAGACGTTGTGGGTTTTTCGGGTAAGTGTCACATACAACCCAATTTCTATCCGGTGAAAAACTCGCATGACTGTCCTGCGGAAGGATCCCCGCTCCGAACGGCTTAAAATCTCCCTTGCCATCCGTAAATTCCAAAAACTGCATCTTCCCTGTTACGTCACTGGAGATTAAGATGCTGCGTTTGTTCCGCCAATAAAAGTGGGAAACTTTATTTCCAAATGGAATTTGACAGGCTAGATTTGAACCATCAGGCTTCACCGTCCAGAGCGATGACAAAAAACCATCCCTGTGTCTGATACGGCAGAAAAACAGAACACGCGTCCCATCAGTGTTAAAGAGGACATGATTAAACCAAGCCAATCCGTCTGGTATGTTTGTATCTTGACTTTTTCTAATGACATCAGCGATGGATAAAATCAGATTTGAGTTCCCATCTCTTAAATCCAGCAGGAATAAACCATCGTCTGCTGGATACGGCTGCAAACTGTCTGAATTCATCTCGTTTGCATATCCAACAACAGCGCGGCAGTGCGCCATACGGGCAAAATTCAATCCAATTGCAACCGGTTGAGTCGGTGAGAGCGCAGCAATCGCACCATGAATGGTTCGGGCTTCTCTCGTCTGGAGGTTAATTGCCCTCGAAACCAACTCCTCGTTTTCCCAATCGTTAAACGTGAATTCGTCCCCAAAACCTACATCAATCCAGTGCATCATACTTCCCTGCTGTAGATTGAAGGCGTTGGTGGATGCGTATGGAATAAACGCCCGGGTTTCTCTGTCAATCACTCCCACCAATGCGACATCCTCAACAGCCGGTCGATGTTCGTGGAAATTCGTTTCGAGCGACAGATGGTATCGGAGTGATGGATCCCATGCTTCAATGCCATAGTACCCATAGAAGTGATGTTTAGGGGGTGATGAAAGCCGAGTGATGGTAATCATAAATCTCTCCTAATTGAAAAAAAGCGGTTGAAGCTCAGAATAGAACATGGTAACATCAAGAGCAATGGTATTCACCGGTTGTGAAGCATTTAACCGTTCAGCAAATGATACAAATACCCCTGATTCGGAGGAGTAACTCCCCATGTCAATCCGTTTGACCCTTCTCGGAACCGGTACGCCAACGCCCCTCCTCCATCGTGCGGGTTCCAGTTACTTGGTCTCCCTCGGTGAGGAGATGTTTCTCTTTGATTGCGGCCCGGGTTGTGTGCGACGGCTACTGGAAAAAGGCGTCCCACCAACCCGTATCGCGCACTTATTTTTAACCCATCTACATTACGACCACTGTGTCGACTATGGCTATCTGGTGTTGTCGCGCTGGGACCAGGGTGGCGGCAAAATTCCAGAGCTAAGTGTGTATGGCCCTCCGAACACAGAAAGGATGACCCAACTGCTCTTCGACGCACGCGGTGTCTTCGGACCGGATCTGGCAGCAAGAACTGAACATCCCGGCAGCCATTTCATCTATGAAAAGCGGGGCGGCGTATTGCCACGCGAGCGACCACGCCCAACGGTGACTGAGGTCGCTGACGGCACCGTAGTGGAGTGTACGGATTGGCGTATAAAAGCCGCAGAGGTTATCCACTGCCAACCTCAACTCACCTGTCTTGCCTACCGCTTGGAGACACATGAACGTTCCATCGTCTTTGGTGGTGATACGGCACCAACAGCGAAACTCACCGAACTCGCAGCGGGTGCTGATGTGCTGGTGCACATGTGTCACTTTATAAATGGGGTTGTCACAGATTCCAGATTGACGGGTTGTTGTTCGGGGCATCTGGACGCGGCGCGCACAGCGCGTGATACCCAAGTCAGCGTGCTGGTTCTGGTTCACCTAACGGAGCAGGTTTCACGCCCTGGGATACGTGAACGTTTGTTGTATGAGGCCGGGCAGATTTTTGAGGGTCATATTATCTTTGGAGAAGATTTGCTCGATATACCGCTTGATGGGATAAAAGCGGAATTGATTCAGTAGGATCGGCTACAGTTTCTAAAAGCCCGTCAAACTTACGACGTTGGGAGGGAAGGTCCGCGATAGGTGCACTGTAAAATACGCGGTATATGTGCTTGCTAATGTGTACATCATGACGAGGGTAACGGTTGAGGTAGGAACAATCTCCGAATATCGATTTTTTAAAACAACTCTTGGCCTTTTGCAGTGCTCTCCTTCCGATGTTGGGAACTCATCACCGAACTACGAGGGTTTGAACGTTCAACTGCGTAAATCCTAACAGCATCAACTAGCCCCCAAGGTCAATCAATCTGCACGGTTCGGAGGCCAAATTCTTGGGAAGAAGGGATCTGTGCATGGGTCCCCGTGCTTCACATAGGGTCCGAGTTGGGCACCAATCAGATTATCTCTACCATGCTTGTTATAAGTTGTTCCGCCGGGCATCATGTTGAGCGCAATCGAGAGACGCGGTGCCTCCGTCCGATTGGGACCCGAACCGTGAAAGGTCAGGCCCGTGTGGAAGCTAACCTGACCCGCCTTGAGAACGCACGGTTTTTCCACCCACCGCCGGTCACCTTGAGAAAACCTTTTTGCTAGAGCGTGTAGCTCCTTATTCGCAAAACCGGCGGCGTCTTTGATCCGTCCCCATTTATGTGACCCTTCAACAAAACACATGCTTCCATTGGAAAGGTCGGTGTCCTGTAGGGCAACCCAAGCTGTGCAGAAGGTGGTCGAGTTGAACATGGTCCAGTGAGCGGCATCCTGATGCCACCCAACGTTACCATCCGGAACTTTCCCCCGCTCGGAACCGATCCCCGGTTTGTAGAGGATTTGGTCGTGCACCAAACGGACCTCCCCCGTCTCCATCAGTTGGGAAGCAAGGTAACCGATCTCGTTGGAACGGATCAATTCGCGGATTTTGGCATTCACCCACCAACCGTTGACCACATGTACCAATCTCGGACTCTGCGAATCAAATTTCGGTGGCTGTCCCCAGTGCATTGAATCGAAATCTCGTTCACCGCGGATGGTACGATAGACCGCATCGCGCAGCTCCTCCACCGCTGTAGCGTCAAATAACTGGGGACCAATCCAAAAACCTTGATCGCGGTATGTCTGCCGATCTGCTTCTTCCAACCCAACGCTGCCTGTCTGAGTTTTCATGTGTCTACTTTACCCGTTTCAGGTGAACAGTTACACTCATACAAATGCAAAGACGCGCGTCGGGGCACCGGAACTCCGTGCTAATTTCATCGGTGCAATCGCTACGTGAAAGTGCGTCGGCAGTTGGCTCAGATTACAGAGATCTTCCACCTGCGGAATGCCAGTACCAAGGAAAACGAGATGGGCGGGTGGCAATCCATCGTGCTGTGGGGGGTGTCCAGCCATTGAGTCGATGCTGCAGGCGTCGGTCCCAATTGTCTTGATGCCTTTCTGAACGAGCAGCCTCGCTGCGTCTTCGCTGAAACCAATCCATTGCCGATTGAAACTATCTTGGTACGCATACCGATCCATGCCGGTCCGCATAAAAACGATGCTGTCTGGAGGAATATCGCCATTTTCGGCAATCCACTTTTCGATGTCTTCCGGCGTCACGGCCTCGCCCGGCTGCTTGACATCTGATAAATCTATCAGCACGGCGGGCCCGGTTAATTTGTCCTGCGGAATCTCAGCGACGGTGAATCCATCGGCGTACATCAGGCAAGGTGCGTCAATATGCGTAGCACAATGCCCGGATAAATCGACCCGGCTTTCAAAGTAGCCATCCTTTTCGATTGTTGCTGTATCGTAGATTTTGACAGGGTCAATCGGAAGCTCACGCGGGCTGTTCTCATCAACTGTGTAAGAGAGATCTATTACTTCCTGAAAATTGATTTGCATTGTTATTTCCTTGTATGTTGGTCGTTTGGAGAAGCAAAATTGAGGGCATTCAATTTTGCCACCGTCTCATTCCAACAGACTTTACAATTCTGGTTTTGTGACGTCATAAAATCAGTTGGGGTTTATTTGCCGAATATAGGCTGCCAATTCTGTTTAGGCGTCGAACCTGAGTCCTTGCTGTGTTAGATTGGAACTACGCTCTAGTTGTAGTATCGGTTGGGTGGAGCCGTGTCAATATCTTCTCAAAATCCTATGAAATTGGCAGCTTTAAAAAAAGCAAGTACAAAAATTTTTCTGAACAAAAAGATGGGGTTCAGCGTCTAAGGGGTTCAGCGTCTAAGGATTAAGGTAAATTTTACCTTTTTAATTCACCAAAGTCAACTTGCCTAATTTTGAAGTTCGCGTTTGTAGTGGCCCGCCCCTCACTCAAGGACAAGCTTTTAGTGTCTGCCGTATCGTCCAACAACGATTGAAATCGGCACTACAAATGTCTATTCAGTTGCAAAGGTAAGGTGTGGTGACCCAATTACCAGAGAGGAGATTCAAATGCACCGTCAGTGCACTGCTTTATTGATGTATTGTGCTATGAGCGTGTTGTGCCTCGGCTCGCATCTTGTATATGCAGAGGATGAAAAGGATGAAAAGCGCGTGAATCGGAAGGAAGCTAACGAACGGGAAAGTGTTAGCAATTTCTATCGCGTTATCGTTGAAAACAACCTATTCCGCCCGTTGGGTTGGCAGAGGCCAAACCGAGATCCGGAATACGCATTGGTTGCCACATGGATTGGCACCCAAGGGACAGTTGCAAAAGCCCTCGTGATGGAACGAAAATCTAGCCAACTCTACTATGTAGCCAAGGGTGAGAAGGTTGGGAACGCAATTATCGAAAATATCGAAGCGAATCAAGTGAGTCTCAAAGCCTCAAATAGCATCGTAACACTCAAAGCGGAATCAATGCAGTTTCTGAGTGGTTCAAGTCGTTCAGGGGACAACTCGGGTCAACGCGGGGGCGCTGCAGCTTCCACAGAAGGTTCTGATAATGAACGCCGGGCTCAAAGAGCCGAAAGGCGTGGGGGAAATCGGGACCGCGATTCGTTGCGCGAGTGGTTACGCACCGCCTCACCGGATGAACGGCGTCGGAAGCTAGAGGCAATTCGACGCCAACGTGAAGGGGGTGGCCGTCGTGGTGGCAGAGGCCGGAACAATGACGATGATGAGAAAAAAGTTTCTCAGGATGAAGATGAAGAAAAGTGGGAAGAGATAAAAGGCAAATGACACAAAAATCGCGCTAGGGAACAGTTCCATTCTACTGATGAATATTCCCCTCAAGATCCGCTCATCTTACCTGCCAACCCAGCTAACCCCTTCCACCTGAGAGTACTCCATCAACCATCAAAGGCCCGCTATCTCCCTACCGATGGCAGAGAGATAGTGAGCACCATTACCTAATGCGTGCTTTCTCGACTAGTTAGGGGGCACCATCGAGTCCTGATTAGAAAACGAAGTAAAATCTCCTTTGCTCCCGGCGTGCCGATGCGATACAAGGCATGAACCGCATCTCCGCGCACATACCGGTTTTCATCCGAAAACATTCCTCCCAACGCGTCAACGGCATCCGTTGCGTGGGACCCAATCCGCGCCAATGCAAGGATGACCTCGCGCCGAACCCGTTCATCCTCATCCCGCAATGCTGCACTTAATGCGGGAATGGCTGTTGACTCCTGTTGACCGATTGTGCCCAACGCTTCCGCCGCACGGGCACGAACCCTCTCCGATTCATCCTCCAATGCTTTCGCTAATTCTGGGATGGCGGCTTGTGCAGGATGGCCAATATCTCCCAACGCCTCTGCGGCGGTCTCACGCACCTGCGAATTTAGATGCTTCAACCGCCCGATGAGTGGGTCAACCGCAGGTAGGCCTATCGCATTCAACGCATAATACGCATTGCGGCGTATCGTCTCCGATTCATCCTCAAACGCTTCCATCAACATAGGGGCAACTGCCCCCCCAAATTCGCTCAACGCATAAGCAGCACCGAGGCCTATGGACTCAGAATTATCTCCGATAGCTTTCATCAATTTTGATACAGATTCCATAGGTCGCCTCTTACTTGGCATATCCCCGTTAGTTCTCCCATAATGCCAGTCCCAAACGTGCTGGAACATCCTTTGATGGATACCATTACCAATCTTACTTTGGTCCCACTCTACCTTTTCACTGTTCCATGAAGGCGATTGCGGTTCTGACATGCGGGCAAAGAGGAATTTCATCATGTAACGGTTCTTGTCGGTACGGTTCGGCATGCCGCGGTGCCAAAGATCATAGTTCACAATCGCCACCGTGCCGGCTTTGCCGCAGACTGGGAGTTCGTCGCTGACTGTTACACCGTCAGGGGTATTATAGTAGTGGCTCCCCGGAACGATTCCGGTGGGACCAAGTTCTAAAGGCGTATCCTGTGGATAGTAGAAGACCAACAGTCTGCGAGTGTGATGCGACCATCGCCTGCCACCATCTTGGTGCATCCGCTGCCCTTCACTCTTTGGTTGATTAAAGTGGGGATGGCGATGGGGCTGCATATAATAATCCTCGCCCAAAACACTGGTCAACCCACCAATAACCCACTGATCATCAAAGACCGTTTGAATCTCAGGGATTCGAGGCAATAGGTTATTCCCCGGATTGCCTTCCTTTTCAAAGACTGTTTCGGTCTGTTCGTAAATAAAATCGTGAAAGTTCGCTGGGAGATCTGTGTTGACGATTACATAACCATTAACAATGAAGTGCCGCATCTGATCGTCAGTGAGAAGATATCTTTTATCTACCATTTTCTGTTTCTTTCCTTTCGACTGTGAATCGGTCCGGTTTGTGATTCGATAGTATCGGATATCACATTTTCCTCACAGGGTGGCGAGCTCGACCGGTTCAATCTTCAGATTCTCGGTCAAGTAACCCGCTTTGATATCCGACGAATGTTCAAAAATGAGTAGCCAGTTTTCCGATTGTGCCTGTTTCAACACCCGTTCCTTATTTTCCATTGCAGTCAAAGGATCGAGATCAAATCCCATGACATAATGCGTTTTCAGGTGCGAAGGTGTTGGCACTAAGTCTGCCAGAAAACACGCAGTCCTCCCGCCCGATCGCGCCGTAACAATCTGATGGTTTGGTGTATGTCCCGATGCAGACAGTATTGCCACGCCGGGGGCAACTTCCTCGTCCCCGGAGACGAGAGCAATCTGTCCTCGCTTTTCAAGTGGCTTCCAAGTGTGTGGGAGATAACTGGGTTTGCTGCGCGGGTCAGGTTTTTTTGCATATGCCAATTCACCCTGATTTATGTAATAGAGGGCGTTCGGAAATGTGGGTTTGAATTCTCCCTCCCCCGCTCGAAAGCAATTGCCGCCTGCGTGGTCGAAATGCAGATGTGTTAAAATGACTTTGCTGATATCCGCCGCTTGTACCCCTGCCGCCGCGAGGCTTCTCAGCAATTCTGTCTGCGATTTGTCGACGTCATACAGAAAGGCGAATTTTTCATCGTAGGCAGTGCCGAGTCCGGTATCGACCAGAATGTTCTCTGTGGCTGTCCGAATCAACAGGCAGTTTAGTCCCATGAGGATTCGGTTACGCTCATCAGCAGGATTGGTGCGCTCCCACAGCACCTTCGGTATCGTACCGAACATGGCACCTCCGTCCAACCGGAATGTGCCATCGCTTATTACAAAAAGTTCAAGTTCACCAAATTTCATAAGATAACGACCTGAGTTTACATCTAATTCTTCAACGGCTTGCCTGTCTTGAGGGTGTACTCAATCCGTTGATGTGTTTTTTCCTCACCGCAGAGTCCGAGAAATGCTTCGCGTTCCAGTTCAAGGAGATAGTCCTCGGATACAAATTGCGGAGTGGAAGGTGCCCCACCACAGAGGACATACGCGAGTTGATTCAAGATTTTCACATCGTGGTCACTGAGATGCCCGGTGCGGCGCGCAAGATTAATCTCTAATCTCAAGCGGTCAAGTCCCGTCCCGCCCAGCACAAATACCTGTCTCGGTTGAGGTACCTGATACCCATCTGCTGCCATCGCTAGTGCTAGCTGCTTGGCATTGTGAAGTTGATGCGCTCGATTAATTGAAATAGTGTCTGCATCGCGGAGATAGCCGAGTATCTTTGCGTGTGCAGCACTCTCAGATACTTTGGCATAGGCGATAGTTTCAAAGGCACGCTTAACGTGTGGAAACGGTTCAACGTCCTCATCCAAGGGAACCCCCTCTAGGCAGCGGATTGCCATCTCTTTTACACCGCCTGCAGCGGGGATAAGTCCAACACCCGTCTCAACCAGACCGATGTAAGTTTCGGCAGCAGCGCAGATGGAATCTGCCCCGAATGCGATTTCGCATCCACCACCCAAGGTCATACCAGCAGGGGCGGCGACCACCGGCTTGGGTGAAAGTCTGAATTTCATGTTTGCCCTTTGGTAAGCGGAGATCATCGTCTCAAGTGTCTTCCAATCTCCGTTCCGGGCCCGCTCAAGCATCAGAGCGAGGTTGGCACCAACGGAGAAGTTGTCCGCGTGATTCCCGATGACCAACCCCTCAAAATTGCATTCCACCTCATCAAGGGCTTCAAACATCATCTCAATGCTTGGGTTATCAATCGTGTTCATCTTGCTGTGAAATTCGAGACATAGGACGCCCTCGCCCATGTCGATGAGGCTGGCGTCTGCATTGGATTTCATAGGCTTACTTTTGGACGATGTTTGGTAAAATAAGGTACTTCCCGAATCCACTAGTTTTGCGACGAATGACGGTATGACGTGGTCCTCTGATTTCATCCGCTCAACGGATTCTGGCACACCGATTGCGTTCCATGCCTCAAAAATCCCAAGCTCCCAGTTAAATCCCCATTTCATCACGTTGTCAATACTCCTCAGATTATCGGCGATTTCGGGGATGCGTGATGCCGCATAGCGCATCGTATGGTTGAGGCATTTCCACGCGAACTGACCTGCACGGTCATCGCTGTCAATGAGTCGCTTCAACCGTTCTCCTGCGTCGGCAATTCGTCTGATTTCGTGAATCGAATCAAATCGGACCTCTGAACGGGGTACATATTCAAGCGTATTGTAGTCTAACGTCCAGATCTCGCTGCCGTTTTCGCCACGGCGCCTTTGATAGAAGCCGCCCCCCGTTTTTTCACCGAGCCAACCCTTTTCAACCATCGAAAAAATAAAATCGGGAACCTGAAAGACCTCGCGTTCCTCATCGTTGGTTGCATTCTCGTAGACATTGGTCGCCACATCTACAAGAACGTCAAGCCCGATGATGTCGCCCAAACGGAAGGTCGCACTTCGAGGACGTCCCATCGGCGGGCCCGTAATCGCATCCACCTCGTCGATGGTATACTCCTCTTCAAGCATCAGGTGAATGGTATGCAGAATTGAGAAAATGCCGATCCGGTTAGCGATAAAGTTCGGCGTATCTTTACAACGGACAATCCCTTTACCAAGGGTGTATTCCGCAAAATCAGAGATGAATTCGACCAGATCCGGGCGAGTTGCAGCCGTCGGAATGAGCTCGATTAGGTACATATAGCGCGGTGGATTGAAGAAATGTGTGCCGAGAAAGCACTCCTGATAATCCTCCGAGAGGTCTTCAGCGATGGCGCGAATTGAAATGCCGGAGGTGTTGGAGGTCACAAGTGTGCCGCGCCTGCGATGCTGATCAATCCGCGCATGGACCTGTTTCTTGACCTCCAAGTTTTCGACCACAGCCTCGATAATCCAGTCTGCCTCCGCCAGCCATTCGACGTGGTCGTGAAAGTTGCCGCTACGAATCAACTCCGCTGCATCGGGGGTATAAAACGGCGAGCGAGTTTTCACACTTTTCATCCGATCCAAAGCCGATTGCGAGATTCGATTCCGCACAGCGAGGCTATCGATCGTCAAGTGCCTGGCACGCTCTTCCACGGTCAGTTTCGTGGGCGGGATATCTAGCAAATCGCACGGTATCCCGACGTTGGCAATATGGGCGGCGATCTGAGATCCCATTGTCCCTGCCCCAACTACAGCAACTCTCTTGATTTGGCGATACTGACCGTTTTGCAAGGGACTATCCTTTCTTAATATTGACAGCACTCCATTGGCATCGGGCGGTGTAACCGCGGTGCACACCTTCCCCTATTTATTATGAGGGGTGTGCATAATTGGAGACGCATTATAGCGGCGTTCAGGCAAGGGCACCTGGGTCAATCGTAAGGGGTTGGAGAGGTGTTAAGAGATAAACACATCAAAACCTATTTATGAGCACCCCTCATTTACATGCGATCCCCTGACTCCCTAGGTAAGTTCTGTTGACATTTGACAGCATGTCGGTCGCAGACTCTCGGAACGGAGTTGGGGTGAACAGGAGTTGTGCCCCAACCTCCGGTCCTACTAAAGTGGGAAACAGGAGTAGGCCCGCTCCGCTAAACGTTGGGCAAACCTAACAGAATCTAACAAAATCTAACACTTTTTACAAAATGCTTATCGCTGACACGCCGAACACCGGTTGATGTGGGTAGAGATTGGGGCTTATCCGTTCAACCCAACCGAGGGGCTATTTATGAGCACCCCTCATTCATTATACCATCTTTCAGTGGAGGGAAGGAAAAAAATTGACAGGTTCAAAGCTTTCTGATATGATGAACGAAAATGCGAAGGAGGTAACCCGATGAACATTCTTATCACCGGTGCATCCAGTCAACTAGCACAAGCAATAGCAACTGAACTAAAGGATGACCATAGTATTCGCTTTATGGACAGTGTACCGGTTGACGTAGCAGAGGGCTGCGGCTTTATTCAGGGGAACATCTTGGATCCTGATGATTCGTGGGAGGCGGTTCGGGGAATCGATACCTTGATCCATACCGGCGAGCCGCCGACTGACTTGCCGTCTGATCAATTAAAACGCGAGCAGATGCTGCTTGACTTGGCGACGCGAGGTACACACGTCCTCTTTAGCGCGGCGGTTGAAGCGGGGATAAAGAAACTTATCTATGCGAGCACCTTATCTATTTTCAATGCCTACACTGACGATGTGTATATCACCGAGCTTTGGAAGCCCCTCCCATCGCCGGAAATTGTGGAGATGACAAAGTATTTGGGTGAGCTGACCGCCCGCGAGTTTGCGCGGGAGCACCTCGTTACGGTGACAGGGTTACGGTTGGGAGAATTGGTACTTGAGGAAGCCGTTCAAGGAGAAGCCCCCAACCTGGCGTGGCTCGATATCCGCGATGCCGCGGGTGCATTCCGCTGTGTTTTGAATCGCGACAGTAGCAACAGTGCATGGTGGACGCAACGGTGGGCGACTTATCATATCTGTGCGGATATTCCCAATCCCAAGTTCCTAATTGATCAAGCACGAGGGGTCGGATATCAACCTGTTCACGATTTTCAGAGTCTCTATCTGAAAACTGCCGCCCCATCTGGGCAGAGCGAATGAAGGTGCTCGTCTACGCAATCATATTTTACGTTTTACCGTTCACGCATAGGAGAATTCAACCATGAAAAAAGTGCTTGTGCTGGGCGCGTCTGGCAATATCGCCCCTTACGTCACGCCAGATTTGGAGAAAGATTACGATTTATATCTCTCGGATATTGTGCCCCATCCAGACGGAAAGCCAATTATCAATGTTGACGTAACCTCATATCCGGCTGTGTTGGAGGCGTGCCGCGGGATGGATGCCCTCATGAATTTTACCGTCCTTCGCGATGATCCGGTGGTGAGTTTTGAGGTGAGTACGAAGGGGGCATATCACGTGATGAAAGCCGCAGCCGCACTCGGCATCAAAAAGGTAGTTCACACCGGGCCCCAATCAATTCGTCACGCATACGACCACGAATTTGACATTGACGATGTGCCGTTAGCACCGGGTGTCGGCTATTACGGAATTACCAAGTACCTTAGTATGGAGATATGCGAAATTTTCTCGCGAACATACGATATCCAAACAGTCTGTTTTCTCTTTAACGGTCTCGGTCCGAAGCCGACAGAAGCTGTCACTCAGGGTGACTTTCCGCCCTTCACGGTGGTGTGGGAAGACTTGCAACACGCCTGCCGTTTGGCATTAGAGATTGAATCTGTTCCGGGTAATTTCCAATCCTTCAATCTACTGAGCTATTTCGCGCAGGGAAAATATCAGGTTGAGAAAGCGAAACGGATTCTTGGATTCACGCCCAGGGGTGGACTTGAGGATTACTTTCGGCGGGTGACGGGTTGACAGCGTGGTGCGTTCTCAGTCTAATCTGTGGCAGTGGGGGAGTTTGTAGGCTCCATCCGGTTGGCACGTGCTGACTCAACCTAAATGTTTAGCCTAGAAGCTCACGAACGATAGGAAGCAATTCTTTGGGGATTTGTATAACTGTTTGGGATGCAGCATCTTCAAAAGTAGTCTCATCTTCATCGCAAGAACCCCCCTCAGTCCCCCCGCAAGCGGAGGGGGAAGAACGCGGGGGCTTAGCGGGGGAAGAGGGATGGCATACGGCGTATGCCGACTCCCTTAAAGACGCGCAATGAATTGCGCGACTACAAACTCAAGTGCAAAAGTCTAAAGGTGAATGAGAAACCCGGCTTCTCTAAGATAGAGGGCAACTTGTGCTATGTAGAAAAAATGGGTGGGACTTGCTTGATTTTATGCAAGCGAAAGCTGTGCTTTCATCACATTCAGGTATTTGGCACTAGTCTATTGCGGCGGGAATTTCCAAAACATTTGACAAACCAAAATAGTTATAGGACCTCTGAAATCACTTGTCAAAGAGAATGCCATCACCTCTGAAGATCAACGCTACTGGAGAGAATATGTTCTGTCATCGCCTGTTGCGCCTGCCCCGCTTCTCCCTTTCGGAGGGCATGGAGAATTTTCTGGTGCTCTTGTAAAGACAATTTCGCCCGCGTCTCCGTTTGAGTTGTTGACGGCTCAGTGAGACTTCCTTTGATCCACTCTTGTAGATAACCCCGTATCATGCTCAGGAGGCTATAGAGTATCGAATTTTGCGTTGCGCGTGCAATGGTCAGGTGAAACTGTAAATCAAATTCTAAGTATTTTTCAGGCTGCTCGATCGATGCTTCCATCCCCCGCAAGGTTTCCTCGATTGCCTCAATATTTTCCGCTGTAACTCGCTGAGCAGCCAAAAACGCTGTCTGGGATTCTAGCATGAGCCGGGTTTCGATAAGGTCTTGGACCTTTTTACGGTCAAGCAGCAACCCCCACTGTAGCGTTTTCTCTAGATACCGCTGGTTACTGTTAGAAACAAAGGTGCCATCTCCAACCCGTCCGTCTATAATCCCCATGACAGCGAGCGAACGCAGGGCTTCTCTTAAGGAACTCCGTCCTACCCCCAATCGCTTACACAATTTCCTCTCAGAAGGCAACCGGTCCCCGGGTTTCAGCACGTCCCGGGAAATAAGGTCAACCATCTGCTCTACAATCCCATCACTCAGGGAGGTGCGAGTATCGGGCTTCATCTCCTTCATTGCCAATTTTTCTTGTTTTTGGGCTTTCATAGTGTAGGATAGTGAAAATTTTGCTTTACAATTTCTCAATTTTGAGTTAAACTTATTCCGCAAAGGTCAGACCATTAATTATTATGCGGCTAAAACGCTCTGTTGTCAAGCCAAATTAAGAACTAAAAATTATAGTTCATGTAAAAAGTAAAGTGCAAAACGCTAGTAGAAACCGAGTTTTTCTTGAAAATTTGGTTTCTGTTGCACGATTTCTTAACATGATCGGATTTAGGTAGTTGAACGTTCAACCCCTCGTATTGTCGGTGACTCATAGACCCTCCTCAAGCGGGGGTGTTCTTAGGGGGGGTACGGCATAGGGCGTATGCCGACTCCCTTAAAGACGCGGGTTGAATTGCGCGACTACAAGCTCACGTGCGTAACTCCTACATGAGCAAAAATTATAATCTAGCCGCCAACCGGTCCTGATTCCGTTACGTTCGAACAACGCTTACGGAATTGTGGATCCACGGTTTCGTAGGCATTGGAACAATCCAACGAAATCGGCACTCGATTCATTCCTAACGAGGAGGTAGCCATGGGTCAAACGGTCGATATTGGGAAACGCATTGAATTGGTCCCGATGGACCCTCATTTCCACGATATAACAATCGCCTTATACCAACAGGGGCGCGATGAGAGTCCCCTATTTTTAGTGCATACCTACAGCCAGATGGAAGGGGCTCAAGAGCGTATTCAGTTTGTGGTTGATGCGATGACACGCTTGGGGAACTTGGTTATGGACGCGAATGGGCTGCTCCGGTTTCCCTGTGGTATGGGACATCAACTGGCTTGCAGACGCGCTTTTCTGGAGGCGTGTAAGCTCTCCCCGAACGATTCGGTGGAACCCCGTCCCTTGCAGATTTTGGACAAAAAGTCAGGATTAACCATCACGGTTGATAGTCTTGGAGAAGGGATTTACCAAGTGCGGGCTGATGGCGAGGGCAGACGCGCTGACCGGCGCATCTCTGCCATTGCTGGGGGGTTAATGAAACTAGGAGAGATGGAAGAGGTGGATGGAACCCTCGACAAGGTCGCGTTTCCGTGTGGCCACTCCCACGATGTGCTCCTTGGCTTACTGCTCGTCCGTGCCCCGAATGTACGAGCCATCGTACGGGAGCAGGAGATGGCATCCGTACGTGGCATCCTTGCAGCCCCAAGCCAACAGAATTAGGAGGAAGTTATGGGCACCCAAAAACAAACAGTCGAATCAATGACCGGTAAAGAGCGGGTTTTGGCAGCGTTGAAGAGGGAGCCTGTGGACCGAACCCCGGTCTGCAACCCAACATCTGTCGCCACAGTAGAGCTGATGGACTTGGTGGAGGCCCCATTCCCGGAGGCCAACCGTCAACCTGAGTTGATGGCCCGTTTAGCCGCCACCGGGCATACTGAGTTAGGTTTCGATTCAATTATGCCTGTTTTTTCGATTATCCAAGAATCCTCTGCGCTTGGGTGTAAGATTCAATGGGAGCAGAAGGACAATTGGCCCACGGTTAGAATGCGTGAGCCGATCTGGGAGGATGTCGATGAAATTAAGCTCCCATCAGATTTCCTGACTCATCAGGATACTAAGTGCGTACTCGACGCAATTAAAATCCTCAAGAAGGAATATGGCGATGATGTCGCTGTTATCGGAAAAACCATGGGACCGTGGTCGCTGGGTTATCACTGTTTCGGTGTGGAACCTTTTCTCCTGCTATCTCTGGACGATCCGGGCAAAACAAAACTCGCTCTGGACAGGATGAAGGAAGCCACGGTGGAGTTTGGTGTGGCACAGATTGAAGCGGGAGCAGACGCGCTGACCTTACCCGACCACGCAACGGGTGACCTCGTCGACGGTGACTACTATAAGCGTTACCTCCGCGATCTGCATATTGAGTTTGCCGATCGGATTCCCATCCCACTGATTCTCCATATTTGTGGGCGGACAGTGGATAGAATGGAGTACATCGCTCAGACAGGAATGGCAGCCTTCCATTACGATTCTAAGAACCAACCCAGCGAGTCTATGGAAGTGGTTAAGGAACGAATCTCTCTGGTGGGAAACATTAATAACCCTGAGACACTCTTCTCGAAGGGCCCAGAGGACGTTCGGGGAGAGGTCTACAAGAATCTAGACTCCGGCGTGCAGCTTGTCGGGCCAGAGTGTGCGATTCCGCTACAAACTGCTATTGAAAATCTCAAAGAGATTCCCAAAGCGGTACAGGATTGGCACAAGGAACATGCGAATTAACGGAGAAATTTATGGCAGACATTACTGACATTCAGAATGAATTTATTATAGATGAGATTGAGGAGTTTGTTGAGCGTCCTGACGAGCGGGAGCGCACCATTAACACCTTCGCCCAAGCGACCCCCGAGATGCAGGATATCGCCGCATCACTCATCGACGGAGATAACCATGGTGTGGATGAGTTGACCCAAGCCGCTTTGGAAGCGGGCACCGAAGCGCTCGAAATCATGGATGACGGGCTCATCGCAGGGATGGGGATTGTCGGAATCAAGTTTCGAGAGAACTTTATCTTCGTCCCGGAAGTCCTCGCCTGTGCGCGGGCCATGAAAGCTGGGATGACGTATATTGAACCCATTCTATCCGCCTCCGGCATAGATCCTGTTGGGACAGTGATTATGGGTACGGTGAAAGGGGATCTCCACGACATTGGCAAGAACCTTTGTATTATGATGTTGCGGGGGGCAGGATTCATTGTGCATGATTTGGGCGTGGACACTTCGGACGATGAGTTCATTGAAGCGGTAGAGGAGCATGAGGCGCCCATACTTGGAATGTCGGCGTTGCTGACCACAACGATGCCGAACATGGGCAAGACAATCGAAGCCTTTATTGATGAAGATCTCCGGGAAGAGGTTAAGATTATGGTGGGTGGTGCCCCGGTGACCCAAGAGTTCGCTGATGATATGGGGGCGGACGGGTACGGCAAGGACGCCCTTGAATGCGTGGCACTGGCAAAGAAATTCCTTGAAGCAGATGACGAGGATTGGGACGAGGAGTAGGATTTATCGGTAGATTGGTTCATTAATGAACCAATGTATTGATGAACGAATGAACCGATGAACAAAACAGAATATCAGAAGCGTTTAGACAAAATAACAGAGATGTTCTCAAGCATGGTGAACCATGCCAACGAGCAATCCATGTATCGATGCCCTTATAAAAACCGTTTTGATCAGTGTACTGCTAAGTTTGGGTGTCGAAACCAGCGAAGACCGTCTAGCAAGGATTTGGTCGGTCAGCAGGATAGTACCCGTGGGGTCCCAAAGGAGGAATTGCTCTTATGCGGCGGGGACGATAAAATCGACTATCGGGCCGCGTGGGAGACCGAAGCTGCTGAGGGGGCTTTCATCGACAGTGAAGTGAGCTATGGCAAGGGAACAGTAAGGCATGATGGCAAAAAGCGTCCACTCACAGCCGGAAAAACCATTTTTGATTACGCCGATGAACTCACAGTTCAAGTGCCGACCTCCTGCTTTCGCACCGGACAGTGCCATGAATGTATTGTTGAGATTAAAGCGGGGATGGAGGCATTGCGTCCACGGAACGAAGCCGAGTCGTTTTTACGGGAGAATTATCGGCTCGCCTGCCAAGCGGTGGTTAAGGATGCCGATGTCGATATAGTGTTCTCGCCGCTACGGCGCACCCCCAAGATCCTCACCCGCACCCACGAAAAACCTCTTCACATTGATCCGTTAGTAATGCGCCGCGAAAATATGGTTTACTATGATGATGAGGCTATCGACAAATACCGCGGCCACATCTACGGCTTGGCGATAGACCTCGGCACCACAACAGTGGTCATCGACTTGGTCGATCTGGAGACCGGTGAGAGCGTCCACGTCAGTTCCTTTGAGAACCCACAACGGTTCGGCGGCAGCGACATAATGCACCGCATTTCGTATGATGGCGAGTTTGGTGGGGAGTTGCGCTGGGCGGTCATTAATGCGCTCAACCATGAAATCCAAGAAATGGGTAGAGAGTTAGGGTTCGTCCGCCAAGAAATTTATGAAATTGTTGTGGTGGGTAACTCGACGATGCGGGACCTCTTCTTTAAGTTGGATGTGCAGAGCATCGGCCAAAAGCCTTACCAGTCGATAATTGAACACCAATATCACGCCGGTGAACGCGAAACTACTTCACTCATTGAGAAGACACGACGGCTGGGAATCCGAGCCAACCCGAAGGCGTGGGTGTATGGACTGCCGCTGATTGGCAGCCATGTCGGTGCTGATGTCGCGGCGGATTTGGTGGCACTCGATATGGCATCCCAAAAGGAGGTCATCATGCTGGTGGATGTTGGCACGAACACCGAAGTGTTGGTCGGACAGCCTGAGCGGCTGATCGCGGCTTCTTGCCCGGCGGGTCCTGCTTTTGAAGGGGGCGGCATTAAGTACGGGATGCCGGGCTACAACGAAGCGATCGAGTCAATCCGATGGAAAGACGGTCAGATTGAATATAACACGATCGGCGGCGTCGAACCTCAAGGGATTTGCGGCTCCGGTTTAATCGATCTATTGGCAGAGCTCCGTCGCAATAGACAGATGACCTCAATGGGCGTATTCGGGGACAGAAAAACCCGTGAGATACCGATTGTCCCGGAATTCGGCATCACCTTCTCCCGCGAAGATGCTAGCAATCTGGCTCAAGCGAAGGCTGCCAATTACTGCGGCCAATTCATCGTTATGCGAAAGTTTGGGATCAATCCGGCGGATGTGAGTCGGCTCTATTTGGCGGGTGGTTTTGCCAATTATGTGGATGTTCGTAATGCAATCGAGATTGGGTTTTTGGCACCGGTAGACGAAAATCGCATCGTCAAGATTGGTAACGCTGCGGTACAAGGGGCGAAGGAGGTCCTCCTCTCACGCAAGAAACGTGAGGCTATTGAGTGTTTAGTCAAAGGGATTGAACATGTAGAATTGGAGACAACCTCCGACTTCTTCGAGGTATTTGTCGAGGGCTGCCAGTTTAAGCCGATGCCGATGGAGTTTGTGTGATGCCTGAACAGATGTGGGTTTGGCAAGTTGGAGACAAATACTTTCGCGAAACATCCGCTGGCTTATTCAATAACCGATCCTGCTAAGGTATTCGGAATCCTTGACTTTATTTTTACGGAATGCAAAGAGTAGGACAATGGCAGCCATAATTCTGAACCGGAAAAGAGGCCAACATGCTAACGATTCAGCAGAAACAGCACTTTGAAACGTTTGGATTCCTTATTCTGCGACAGCTATTCACATCGCAGGAGATTGATGTCATCCGTCGTGAGTCCGACGCGGTTCTGCGGGAAAACCGCCAAGGCGAGCCGTTCCCCGGAGAAAAGCGTCAAGCCATGATTCCGTTCTTCGAGTTGAATCCCCGACTTCAGTGGCTCATCGAGGACGACCGTATCTATGGACTGGGCGAAGACCTTCTCGGGCCTGAGTTCATCCTGAACGCTACCGAGGGCAACCTCCACGTCGGCGACACGCAGTGGCACGGCGGGGGACTGGATCCAGAACCAGTGCTACACATCAAGATTGCGTTTTACCTTGAGCCAAATACAAAAGACACAGGGGCACTACGTTTCATCCCGGGGTCTCATAAGCTAGAATTGAGGAAACTGTTACAGCCGTTGACCGTCCAGCAGGATAATCCGACTGCGATGCCGTTCGGGGTTGCGGGTGTGGATGTTCCTAGCGTTGTCGTTGAATCGCAGCCCGGCGATGTTATTATCTTTCCAGAAACCCTATGGCATGGGGCGTTCGGCGGCCCACCGGGACGCTCCCAACATGCGATCAGTTTTATGGCAAACCCTGTAACAGATGAGCAAGTCACTTACATAAAGGGGCTATACGAGGGTTGGAACTATTCATTGCATCCGGCAGAAGAAATGGTCAACAGTGACCGTCCTCGACTCCGACGAGTGGTATCGAGGTTGGTGGAACTCGGTTTCGGTCCTCCAAAGCCGACACCGCTGTTTGCCTGAAATAATTATCCATTGCACAATCATTCGGTGGAGATGGTAACTCGAGATGTGGCTGTTACGAGAAGCTGCTACGACTCAACCCAGCAGCCAACAATTCAGCAAACTATTTGAAACGTATGCCTATTGTGATTCCAACAAATTCAGAAATGAAACAATGTAACAACTCCGTATCTAAGGGAGTAAAAGCATCTCAAGGATGCGGAGATATATCGACGACAACACTGAACGAGATAGTAGATGTTCATTGCAAGATCTGGTGTGAGTCAGAAGGTTTTTGACCCTGAGCATCGTCAAGCGAGGCAACAATCATGAACACCTCCTCAACCGAAACAGACCGTAACTGTGATGCTTCGCAGAAGCCCTCATTCCGCTACCTGCTCCAGGAGACCGATACATTTGTCACTTGTGTGGAAGTGGTGACCTCGCGTGGAACTATCGCCGATCCCGATGGGCGTCGGGTGTTGGAGTTAGCGCGAAAACTGGCAGACAATCCGCGCATACATGGCCTGAGTATTACCGACAATCCGGGCGGCAATGCCATGGTCGGTCCCGACACTTTGGGTCGAGATCTCCTCTCCCGGGGTCAGGAAGTGATTATCCATCTGTCTTGCAAAGACTGGAACCGCAACGCGCTTCAGAGCCGGGCTTGGCAGCTCGCCAGTGAAGGGTTTAACAATATCCTAGCGTTATCGGGCGATTACCCGATCGATGGGTATCGTGGTCAAGCGAGCCCCGTCTTTGACACCGACTCAGTGGGATTGCTGAAGATGTTCGTTGACATGAACGCCGGTATGACGGTGGGCACCGGGAAAAGATTACAGGTGCTGGAGCGTACCAATTTCTTATTGGGTGCGGTGGTCAACAACCACAAACGTTACGAACGCGAGGTCATGCCCCAGTATTTCAAACTGAAAAAGAAGATTGAGAACGGTGCTGCGTTTATCATCAACCAGATTGGATATGACTCGCGCAAACAGGATGAATTGCTGAAATATATGGCGACCCACAATCTGCACGTGCCAGTGATTGGCAACGTCTACGTCCTCAGTCGCCCCGCCGCTCGTTTCTTCAACAAGGGTAATATCCCCGGTGTCACTGTAACTGACCCATTGCTCAACCTGATTGAAAAAGAGTCAAAATCAAAGGACAAGGGCAAAGCCTTCCTCTTGGAGTTTGCTGCCAAGCAGTGTGCCATCGCCAAAGGATTGGGCTATCGAGGCGTATACTTAGGGGGCCATATACGTTACACAGATTATGAGCGAATCTTGAAGCTAGTAGACCGCTTTGGGGATGAGGATTGGAAGGATTTTGCCCAGGAAATTTGCTTCCACTACCCCGACGAATTTTACTTCTTTGAGCCGGAACCGGAAACGGGACTCAGTTCAACTGAGATTAATCGCGAGTATCTCTTTTCAAAACGGGCAGAAGGTTTGAAAGCCGCCAAGCAGAAAATCGCCTTGAGCTATAAGATTAATCGCATGGTGCATGACCAAGTTTTTGAAAAGGGGAGCGTGGGATTCAATATCGGCAAGCGAATTTCTCAGGCAATTGATGGGGCGAGTGAGGGTGTAAAGAAAACCGCGCACGATTTGGAACAGGCGGTTAAGATTACTGCTTTTGATTGTCGGGACTGCGGGGACTGCTCACTGCCCGATATTGCGTATCTGTGTCCCGAATCTCAGTGTGTGAAAAATCAGCGCAACGGCCCGTGTGGCGGGACTCGTCAGGGCAAATGCGAAATCGGGGAGAAGGACTGTATCTGGGCAAGGGCTTATGACCGTCTCAAAGCCTACGGTGAAGAAGAAACGATGTTAGACGGTCCAGCGATTTTCAAGGACGGTGCCCTCAACGGCACAAGTGCTTGGGGCAACACTTTTCTGGAGCGAGACCATCACGCTCAGAAAAAATCTGATAGCTGATGCCGCGGATGGGGCCGGATATCAATTGGTGAAGCCGGTGTCAGTCGTGCACAGTGTAACGAGGTGTGAAGATGCAACTAAACGGTAAGGATTTTATCATTATTGGCGAGAATGTCCATACTACTCGGGTGGTACGCCGAAACGGAAAACTGGTTACAAACAACCCAGACGGACTCGAATCTGTCCGCTATTTGGACACGAACAAAAAACGCCGCTACCTTGTCATCCCGGAATCTATCAAGGAATCGCAAGAATATGAGGAGGGGCGCGTCAAACACGTAATTATTGCGGTTCAAGCGGCGATGTCAGGTGAGGAACCCCACGCTAGCGAAGGTGTGGGGTACATACACAAAATCGTTCAACGGCAAGTCGATACCGGCACCGATTTCCTTGATGTTAATGTGGATGAAATTTCGTGGCGGCTTGAGGAGCAGAAGGAAGCCATGCGGTGGTTGGTGCAAGCCCTTCAGCAGATGTCTGATACACCTTTGTCAATAGACTCATCTAACACCGAAATTATCGCAGCGGGGCTTGAAGTGTATGATAGTCGCGTCGGGCGGGCACTACTCAACTCTGCATCGCTGGAACGTCTTGAGGCGTTAGACCTTGCCAAACAGTACAATACGAAGGTTATGGTAACAGCTGCCAGTGAATCTGGAATGCCACAGAACCCCGAAGAGCGAGTTGACAATGCCTCACGTATGGTAAATGCAGCAAACGACGAGGGAATTGCGACTGAGGACATCTTCATTGACCCGTTATTCTTTCCGATTGGGGTGGACACGGAGAATGGCAACCACGCTTTTGAAGCGATTCGACAGCTCCGTGAAAAATATGGTCCCACCATCCATATCAGTGGTGGGTTCAGCAATGTCTCTTTCCAAATGCCGTCCCGTCGTCTCATTAATGACGTTTTTATGGTTCTCGCGGTCAAAGCCGGTGCCGATAGTGGGATTATCGACCCAGTGACCAATAATCCGCAAAAAGCACTTTCCGTTGACCAAGCGTCGAGAGCTTATCAACTGACCGAAGATATGCTGCTGGGAAAAGATCGCTTTTGCAGAACGTTCCTGCGTGCCTATCGCAAAGGGGAATTGGAGGGGTGAACCGTGGCAGTCTATCAAATCTTATACTGGAAGGATATTCCGGCTCAGGTAAGAGTGTTTAAGGGAAGAAGACCTGTTTCACATCCGATGCCGAATCGGTTTCAGTCTGAAATCGATCGAGCGGCAATGGAAGCAGGCTTAGCCGGAAGCGACGATTATCTCGATCAGTGGGAGTGGACGGAGAAGATGGAGCGTCCCGGCGAGCCCGAGGCTGTGTTGAACGCCCTTGTGCAGGAACTGGAAGCGGAATACAAGGATAAGAGACGACAGAAAAGGTAATTTTGCCTCGCCAAATCCAACCGATTTAGCGTAGGACGCGGCTAGCAACGAACGCGCAATGAATTGCGCTACTACGAACGAACGTGGCATGAATTGTGGCTACTTCAAATATTGATGATAGTCTTTGTGTCGGCCACGGATAGGGACAAACGGGCAATGAATTGCGCGACTACGGACATGGAGAGGTGTTCATTATTCAATGCGTGTCCTCTTTCCATTGGATCAACAAGCCGAATTCTATCCGAATCAAGATAATAGAAAGGATTCTTTATGCCCACATTCCACCCCGACACCCTGCGGCAGATTGGCTATGACCTCTTTGAAGCCGCCGGCTGTACGCCGAAAGATACGCAAGCGGTTGTTGACCACCTGATTGAATCTAACCTCTTCGGACACGACTCTCACGGTGCCATCCGTTTCTACGAATACGCCCGTGCTATACGAGATGGCAGATTCCGGCCCACTGCAATGCCTGAAATTGTGAGTGACAATCCTTGCGCTGCGGTGGTAGATGGACACAGCGCGCTTGGACAGGTCGGTGCAACCTTTGCGATGAACCTCGCTATCGAAAAAGCGCGACAATACGGAACAGGCACCGTTGCGCTGCGAAATACGAGTCATGTCGGACGGGCGGGTGCCTATCCCTTGATGGCGGCTCGAAACGAGATGCTAGGAATCGCTTTCGTCAATGCGGGTCATCTCGGCTATCAGATTGCCCCCTTTGGCGGTCTCGACGGTCGCCTCAGCACAAACCCGATTGCGTTTTCTGCTCCACGTCGAAATAATGACCCAATTTTAGTGGATATGACTACATCTGTGGTGGCTGAAGGCAAGATTCGCGTTGCTATCAATCAAGGCAAGCAGGTGCCGGAAGGTTGGCTCATTGATTCACAGGGCAACCCGACCACCGAGCCAAACGACTTCAGAGCTGATCCGCCGGGTGCCATCCTGCCGATGGGCGGCGTTGTGGCACACAAAGGTTACGGTCTTAGCTTTGTGGTGGAGCTTTTGGGGGGAACTCTCAGTGGCGAAGGGTGTGCTGCCGGTGAGCGCACAATGGTTAGCAACGGCGTGCTCTTCACTGTTTATAGCATCACTCACTTCACCAGTCTCGACGCCTACTACGATGAAGTGGAGGGCTTGATTCGGCATGTCAAATCAAGTCGCCTTGCGCCGGGGTTTCGGGAGATTCTGAGTCCTGGTGAACCCGAATTTCGCAACGCTGCACGAAAACAGATTGAGGGTATTGAGATTGATGAGACAACTTGGGCGGCCATCTGTGAGGAGGCCCGTGCCTTCGGTCTCGATCCAGAACGTTGGGCGACAGGGTAGAAATTCCTCTGCTGAATCTCAATAGATTGAGGGTGAAAGAAGTGAATTGAAGTAGGTAAAAATTGAAACAACAGAGGATTGTAGATGAAGACATTCTTGGATAGATTGAAAGATCCCACCCCAATGATTTATGACGGTGGGTTTGGCTCGCAGCTCTTCACTGCGGGCATTGCTTTGGCAAACAGTGCTCTCGCAAACGAATTGCACCCGGAAACTGTTATTGACATTCATTCGGCTTACATTCAAGCGGGTGCTGACGCAATCGGAACGAACACATTTGTTGCTTCTCCCCTGCACCTCGAAATGGCGGGGAAAGACGCAGCCGAAGCCGAGAAGATGACAAAGCAGGCCGCGGCGCACGCGAGAGCAGCCGTTGAGAGAAGTGGGAGGGATGTATATATTGCTGGTTCAGTGGGCCCTTCGCCCGGCGCAATCGAAGCCGATAGCGGCGGCGTTGATTTTGGTATTGCAAATGAAGCGGTCCGAGATGCACATGAGCGGGTGATAAACACGCTCGCAGAAGAAGGGGTGGACTTTTTTTGTATTGAAACTATGTTCTCCGCAAAGGAGGCTGCAATCGCTGTCGACGTTGCGAGAAAAACGGGGGTTCCCATCGCCGTGAATATGACTTATAAGTACACTATGGATCGGCGAACGAAGAGGGTAATATACAAAACGGATTGGGGGCATTCGGCTGTATCTCTCGTCCGGATCCTAGCCGAAGGGGAGTTCTCCAACGGAGACAATCTACTCGATCACGTTCAAATCTTAGGCCTAAACTGCGGTGCAGAATCAAGGCGTGAGGAGCATACGGGAATGCCCTATGCGATAAACGGCATCCAGCAGCTGCGCGAAGCGATGGAGGAGCGGGGCATTAATTCAAAACGGTTGATGGCTTATCCAAATGCGGGTATGGCACGTTTAGACGAGAATCAGGAGACATATTGGCCCCAAGCCCCGGAGGAGATGTCACCTTACCTGCCAGCGTTGATTAAGGAAGGTGCTTATCTAATCGGCGGTTGTTGTGGTACAAACCCCGCGCACGTCAAGGCGTTTCGGGAGGCTTTATCTCAGACGAGTTAGGGGCGTACATAGTTATTGCTCCGATGATATCGTTGAACCGTGCGCTATGGGTTTCCACACCTAAAGGAGTTTTTCAATGAGTGCCCCACAACACAAAACCGCTATCAAGGAGGCCTTAAACCGCTTCACCGCGGGGGGCCTCGTCGAAAACAGCCGAAACCTACTCAACACACTCGGCTATCGGAGCGAAAGGACGCTAGCCCTTGAGTCGAATACCGCCGAGGCCTTTATTGACGCGTATGATTCGCAAGAAAAACTAAGTCGCGATAGGGCACTGACAGCAGAGTGGACCTCTATTGACCTGCTTTTCCAACTCACAGGCGAGGAGCTGACGCCCACGGATACAACCCGATGGATTTTCAATCCCAGCCAGACGCAGGTAGATAACACCATCATCGAGTCCTACCTTTTCTTCGCAATCCGGTTGGAGGGCAGCGGTTACAACCGCACCCAACTATCGCAAATCACCCGTGAAATCAACAAGTTGTTCTCGATACCCGCGATGCTGCTCTTTCAACACGGCAATACGCTCACGCTGTCAATTATCAATCGCCGTTTGGGGGTAAGGGACCCATCCCGCGATGTCCTTGAAAAAGTAACCCTTATCAAGGACATTAATTTCGAGTATCCCCACCGCGCCCACATCGATATCCTATTCGATCTCGCCCTCGACCCGTTGAACCAAACGCACGGTGTCCGCAACTTTGTCGAGCTGCATCGCGCTTGGGAAAAGACACTCGACACCGAAGCACTCAACAAGAAATTCTACCGAGAGTTGTTCGACTGGTTTGAATGGGCGGTTGATGAAGGGGAGTTCCCGACAAACGAAAAGCGTACCTTGAAATCGGAGGAGCACGTCATCCGCTTAATCACGCGCCTGCTATTCGTCTGGTTTATCAAAGAGAAGGGACTGGTCGCCGATGACCTGTTCAACGAGACGCCCGTCGCCCCATTGCTGAAAAACTATGACCGGGGCACGGGCGATTCCTACTACCGGGCGGTGCTACAGAATCTGTTTTTCGCCACGCTGAACACGGAGATAGAGAAGCGTGGGTTTAGCGAAGGGGGCAACCCGGCTCATCGCAATTTCTCACGGTATCGCTACAAAGACCAGATAGCCGATTCCGATAAACTGCTAGCACTCTTTGAGAAAACCCCATTCATTAACGGTGGCTTATTCGATTGCCTCGACAGCGAGGAGGCGACACGAGATGGCGGCTACCGGGTGGATTGCTTCTCCGATGTGCATTACAGTCAATTAAGCATCCCCAACCGTCTCTTCTTTGATGATGCTTACGGTCTGATTCCCCTACTGGAACGCTACAAGTTCACCGTTGAAGAAAACACACCGATAGAGCAGGAGGTCGCATTGGATCCGGAGCTGCTCGGTAAGGTGTTTGAAAACCTGCTCGCTGCGTATAACCCCGAAACTGGTACAACGGCACGGAAGCAGACGGGTTCCTATTACACCCCCCGCGCCATTGTGGACTACATGGTAGAGGAGACGTTAGTAGCCACGCTTGCAGGACAGGTGGCCCCGACGGACGGAGACCCCAAGGCTTGGGACGAGCGGTTGCGCTATCTGTTCGATTATGCGAAGGCGTTCGACGATGCAAACGAATGGTTCGATAGCCGCGAAGCCGACGAGGTGGTGCGGGCAATTTCAGAACTGAAGATACTTGACCCCGCCGTCGGCTCCGGGGCGTTTCCGATGGGGATACTACACAAACTGACGCTCGCCCTACGACGGCTGGACCCGGATAACACCCGATGGGAACAGCTACAGAAAGAACGCGCCCTCCAACGGGCGGCGGATGCGTTTGATACGAAGGATAGACAGAGCCGCGACGAAGAGCTCACGGAAATTAGCAGAATCTTTGAAAATTATTCGGGCAACTTCGGACGGAAGTTGTATCTGATTCAAAACAGTATCTTCGGTGTGGACATTCAATCCATAGCCTGCCAAATCGCTAAGCTCCGCTTTTTCATCTCCCTTGCCATTGAGCAGGAGCCGGATAGTGCCTCAGCTAACTTTGGGATTAAGCCGCTGCCCAATCTGGAGACACGATTTATCTCGGCAAACACGCTCATCGGTCTCGAAGGCGAACGAACCCTGACCAGCCCCAGGGCCAAAGCATTGGAAGGGGAATTGAGTGAGAACCGCGAGCGGCATTTTCACGCAACGACACGCTCACAGAAACTAGAGTGTAAGCGAGCCGACAAGAAATTGCGGCGAGCATTGGCGACAGAATTAACGCATATCGGTATGCCTACCGATGATGCGAATAAAGTCGCCGCTTGGGACCCCTACGACCAGAACGCAAGCGCGGATTGGTTCGATCCGGAGTGGATGTTTGGGGTCAGGGAGGGCTTTGATGTAGTGATTGGCAATCCGCCGTATGGTGCTAAAATTAACCGCAGCGACTTGAACAAGATCAAAGTTAATATCCAAGACACGAGAAATTCAAACAGTGCGGCATTGTTTATTGATTATGCAAAGAACCGTTTAATTAGGACTGATAGGGCAGATGGTGTTGTTGCTTTTATTGTTCCTAAATCTCTGTTGTATTCCGAAAGATGGCTGGATTTAACTTTCGCTCTATTAGAAAAGACAGCTATTTTAGTAGATGTTGAAAAAGCATTTGGAGAGGTCAAGTTGGAGCAGGTTGTTTTTATTTGGAGTGCTCAATGTAATAGTCGTTTTTACATTGGGCGTAAGTTCTTGAATAATGTTTTTACGCGAACAATTCATATCAATAGGAAATATCCCAAACAGTTTCATGCTTGGATATGTGATGTGTCAAGTGATGAGATTAAACTGGGTTCAAAGATTGTGGGGGCAGGGACGTATCTCAGCAACATTTCTAAAACAACGCGAGGATTGCCTATACAAAAATATCTCAGCACGCATGGTGATACTCAAGTGATTGGCGGAAAAGAGGTAAGCCGGTATGGAATTGTAGGAATAAAAGGATTTATAAACTGTGAAAATTTAGATCTGACCAATCGAAAAATTCGATTTTTGCTTCAGCCGAAAGTAATTTCTCAGAGGCTTGTGGCTCATATTCAGAATCCTAAGCCTCATATCAAAATAACTTCAACGGTTGATGAAGCTGGCAATATACTGAGTGTTGATACAGTCGAAAACACGGTCATTACAGATAAAAATTTTAGTCCGTTTTTTATTGCATCTCTTTTTAATTCAACGCTCATAAACTGGTATGCTTACAGGTTTATTTTTTGTGCCGCAATTAGAACTATGGATTTCGATAACTACTATGTAGGCAAGATTCCTGTTCCAACTATTACTCCTGGACAACAAGGAGCAATTGTCAAAATCGTCAATCAGATTCTCGCTGCCAAAGACACGGATCCGGACGCGGATGTATCCGAACTTGAAAATGAGATTGATCAGATAGTATACTTGTTATACGGTCTTACCTCTGAAGAAATCGCTATTGTGGAGGGAAATGTCTGAATCATGATTTTCAGGATGGAAGGATAAACAGGATAGAAACGGCAGCATCTAAACATCCTGAGAATCATACAATCCGGTAAATCCAGATTCTGACAGCCGAGGTATCCGATGAAGAAATGGCTATTGTGGATTGTGCGGAAAATGTCTGAATCATGATTTTCAGGATGGAAGGATAAACAGGATAGAAACGGCAGCATCTAAGAATCCTGCGAATCATAGAATCTGGTGAATCCAGATTCTGACAATTAATACGTTTAATACGTTCTGACTCGTGAAGAAATGGCTATTGTGGATTGTGCGGAAAATGTCTGAATCAAGATTTTCAGGATGGAAGGATAAACAGGATAGAAACGCCATCATCTAAGAATCCTGAGAATCACACAATCTGGTGAATCCAGATTCTGACAATTAATACGTTTAATACGTTCTGACTCGTGAAGAAATGGCTATTGTGGATTGTGCGGAAAATGTCTGAATCAGGGTTTCCAGGCTGGAGAGATAAACAGGATAGAAACGCTAGCATCTAAGAATCCTGAGAATCATAGAATCCGGTAAATCCAGATTCTGACAGTCTTTGAATCCGTGTGCTGAATCAGGGTTTCCAGGATGGAAGGATAAACAGGATAGAAACGCCATCATCTAAGAATCCTGAGAATCATAGAATCCGGTAAATCCAGATTCTGACAGCGGCGGAAAATGTCTGAATCAGATAAGGTGGCTATTTGAATCCGTGTGCTGAATCATGATTTTCAGGATGGAAGGATAAACAGGATAGGTATCACCATCGACAAATCTTTTTGCATCGGTAACAAAGGGGGAGGGGAAAAGAACCGTGTGGGTATTCGGGATTACCCCCCTCAGTCCCCCCGCAAGCAGGGGGAGGGGAAAAAACCGTGTGGGTATTCGGGATTACTCCCCTTAGTCCCCCAAGAACGCAAGCGAGGGGGAAACAGGTCCAATGAGCCAGGAATTGATGGACACTCCACCCGGTATTTAGCGGGGAAGGGGGGACGGCATACGGGGTATGCCTACTCCCTTAAAGACGCGGGTTGAATTGCGCGACTACAAACTCAGGTGCGTAACTTCTAACTTTCTAAGGTTGCCAAATCCTTAGAGGGGCATCATGCTTTAATGGCGTAACTTTTTTGGCATCCACTACAAAAGGACGGGCAAGAGCATGGACGTTATCGGTTGGAAAGCATTACGCCCTCTTTCCCGGTTCTGTTTGCTAACTCTTCTGATCCTCAGCGCAGTTACACTACATAGCGCAGCTGAGGCTGCCTGGGAAAGGCTTGACAGCGAGCACTTCCAGATCTATTACCAATCCGACGAAACCCACCCCCAAGATATTGCCGATATTGCCGAGGACTTCTATCCCCACATCAACCGTCTGATTGATGGGATAGAGATGGACAAGATTGAGATTTGGATATGCAAGACACAGCAGCAATTCAAAGCCGCCGCCCATGCTCCCATCCAAGATTGGGCGGTCGGTTGTGCGTTCCCACTCAGTCGCCGCATTGTGATTCAGAACCCACGTGTTATCATTGATCGAAAGTTTCAACTCTCCCAAGTCCTCCGCCACGAAATTGTGCACATCGCCTTTGGACAGCGCACGAAATCTACGATTGGAGACATCCCCTTGTGGTTTATTGAAGGGATTGCGATTTACCTTTCCGGAGAGTGGACGCCACACCGCCAGGAGGTTATGTTTGAACATATCCTGTCGAGATCGATTATTCCGCTCGCGGAGCTAGCGGAGCGGTTTCCAAGTGCTGAAAGAGGGGCGCAGTTGGCTTACGCAGAGAGCTTGAATGCGGTTGTGTGGTTGACAAAAATTGCAGGGGTCGAAAAGCTGTGGGAGGTTATCGACCTACTTGGCGCGGGGAACGATCTGAATACCGCGTATGAACAGGCCATCGGCTGGGATCTCGCCAGATTCGACGCAGAATGGCAAGCCTCGCTCTCCCAACGTTACTATTGGGCAGCGATATTCTCAAATTCGTATCTCTTTTGGGGCAGCCTTGGGTTGGTATTTATTATAGTGTATCTCCGATGCCGACAGCGCAGCCGCCGTCGGCTCGCCGAGCTTGAGCAGCAGGAGTCACAGGTGGATGCGTTTTTCAGACAGGATACCCCAAGCTAATCCGGTAGCGGGGCAAGTTTGACCGGCTTTTCAACCAGTTCAACGGGCACTTGACAGCATACACAGTCCCCCGGCGCGGCAGCAGGTATTGCACAAGTGTCGCAGTAGTAATAGAGGTCATGGACAACCTCATCATGGAGGGATTGAAGTCGAATCGCTTCCAGTAGGTGCGTTTTTGGAAAGGTTCTCCCTGTGATGATGAGCGTCTTTTGGTGCAAGCGTTTATCGACAAACAACGCTTCGGATAGATTTGTGCGAAGCAGTGTGTAAAAGACACCGTCTATCGTCTTAAAGCCGTATAAGTATTCGTGATTGGGGGGGAGATCGGCACGATACAAATCGTGCATCGCCTCCGCGAGACACACCAGATGCCCACGGATCCGAATCTCCTTCGCTCCCTCGACACCATACGCGTTTTGCGATTTGGCTGTTTTGGTATTTTGGTCCGCCATATTGGCTGCTGCAATCGCGACAAGGGCAAATACCAATCCACCTAACCAGAAAGCTCTGTGATTTCGTCGATAAAACATCGGTTACCCCTCCTTGTCCTGAACATTAGCGGCGAATCCATCGGTTAAAACGCATTCAGTCCTAGCCGCACCGCCGTTTCATCGCTGCACGAGATCTCGCCTCACGGCGTTCATATTTTGCCATCCGCGTGCAACTTTGTCCATCTATTTTGGGCTTGACTTCACTTTTTTGAGGTGATAGACTTCAGAAGACCGGGAAACGGGCGGATGCCGCCTCCCATTTTTTGCTCACGCTTTATGTTTTCAGTGTTAGATTTCACTGGCGTCAACCCGATCTACTTTTATTACAGGTACTACGCACTCCACAAGAAATTATGTAGAGGACTGAGGTAAAATGATGACATCAACGCAGACCACAGGGCCAGAGGCAGCCCATGGCATTGCCCCTAATGCACCGGTGCCTATGACTCCGGAGCAGAAGTTTTTCTTCGATCTCCGCGGCTGGGTTCTCCTGCCCTCCGTGTTGTCGGAGGCCGAGATTGAGGAGACGAAGGCAGAGGTGTATGCCGGTGCCAGACAGAGCTATGCGGGCACACTTCAGAAACTACTCGACCATCCGGGAATCGTAGGGATTTTGACCGAAATTTTGTCTGAAGATCCTTTTGTGAAAGGTGATTGTTATAGTTTCCGATGTGAGGGTTCTTTCACCACGGTTCGACCGCCCGGGTGGAGCAAGTCAGAGCGAGGAGACGGTGGGTTGCCCCACGTCGTGCGCCCACCGCAGCAAGCCAATGCCATGCGGTATCAGGTCGCAGGGGGTAAGATATTCTCCGGGCTTACACGGGTGGTGTGGGAACTTGAGGAGGTAAAGGCAGGGAGTGGCGGCACCTCCTTCCTTAGTGGGTCGCACAAAGCACATTTCAACTACGGGGGTCCGGACCCATACCGGCCAAACATCAGTGATTCTCCATGGGAAGCGAACATGCGAGCGGTAATGGATGACTACAGTTGCCCACCGGGTTCGGTGGTCATCTTCACGGAAAGTCTCGTTCACGCGGCGAACGATTGGACCAATCCGGACAATCCACGCTGTGCTGTCTTTAATTGTTACAACTCAATATGGGCACAGTGGCATCGCCTCAACCTTAGCCACGAAGTGATCGCAGCGATGCCGTCGAAACGACAATCTCTTTTCCGCGGGACTTGGGCAATTGGTGGGGGTCCTGAGGGCAACCGTGAGTATTCGCTGGACAATAGAACTGTATAAAAACAAAGGAGAAACGCCAGTGCCCCTCGATATGATTAATCCCAAGAAATACCGCCAGCTTTTCCTAGATGACTTCGCGGTAGAAAGCATGAAAAGCACCACGCGTACTCTACACTCTCCAAAGAAATGGGGGCCCGTTATCAACGGCAAGGGGGTTCAAAGCCGCTCCTGTCCGCAATGGAATTCGGAGAAGAAACTGTGGGAATGGTGGTACTTCGGTGAACATTCGTATTATACGGTCTCTGAAGATGGCGAGCATTGGGAAAAACCTTCCCTCGGGCTATACGAATCGAACGGTTCTAAGGACAACAACATCTCCTTCGCCCCGGATGACAAGGCCCCGGGGCGTCCGTATCACGTTGTGCGCGATGAAACAGATCCAGATCCCGGACGCCGTTATAAAGGCTTGTTCAGTGCCCACAACCGCCATCCGGCAGTGTCGCCGGACGGCTTTAACTGGACCTTCGTTGATATGCCTCCCATCCCCAGCCAAGACGAGTCCCAGTTTACACATGATCACCAATCGAACCAGTTTCTCGCTATGGTTAAGCTGGGTACGGAGTGGGGGCGTTCCGTGTGGCTTTCTACCAGTTCCGATTTCAAGACATTCTCCGAACCGAGGCTAATTTTCCACACGGATGAGGCCGACCGGGAGAATCGTCGTCGCCGTGTCCGAAAAATCATTGAAGACCCAGCGTATATCACCCCGCCCATCATTGACGACGAGGACTATATCGCCGAGTGTTACAACATGGCAGTGCTGCCGTACCAAGGGTTTTATATTGGTTTCCCGACCATATTCAATCCTTTTGGTGCTGTTCCGCCGCCTGCGACAAACTACACTCGTATCAACCAGATTGAGCTGACAGTCTCACGCGATCTCCATCACTGGGAACGCGTCGCGGATCGCGCATTGTTCATCGAACTTGAACCATTCAATGGGGAGAATTACGGCTGCAGCCAACTCCTGATGGCGGGTCACCCCATCGTGCGCGAGGACGGTGAGATCTGGTGCTACTACAACGCCCTGCGTATGCCTTCAAGCATTGAGCGGTATAAAGAATTCAACCGTGCCAAGGAGTTGTTCCGATTGAATGTCAGGCCCGAACACTTTGAAGATACGGGTGCGTTGACCCTCGCTAAGCTACGTCCCGATGGCTTCGTGTCGATCGATGGTGGTGAATGTGGCACAATTGTAACAAAGCCGTTTGAACTGAAGGGCGAAGATGTTTACATCAATGCGGACGCGACTTGGGGCGAGATTTATAGCGAGATTGTCGATGCAGAGACGCAGCGCCCTCATGAGGGATTCTGGGTGCCGGGAGAGGAACCGCCGCCGTTTACCGGTGACAGCACCCAAGCGAAGATTCAGTGGAAATACCCACATAACTTGGTATTCGAGAAGCCGGTGCGCCTGAAGTTCTATCTGCGTCAAGCGCGTCTCTTCTCATTCTGGATCGAGTAGAAGAGGTGAGATTGTGCAACAGAAACCGAGTTTTTGACAAACACTCAGTTTCTCCTAGCGTTTTGCACTCCCTTTTTATATCAGTTACGTTAAGTCGGTCCCAATGACCTAATAAACAGATGGTTTTCAGGTTTCACGTCCTTAGCATTTTGTACCTTCTTTTGAAATGAATCAAAGAGGTCAGATATGAGTCATACATCCTCTGCCGGGCGTCGTTTCCGTGATGCCCTGGCGATAGAAACGCCCTTGCAAGTTGTCGGCACAATTAACGCCTACTCAGCGTTGATGGCAGAGCGTGTTGGGTTCCGATCAATCTATCTTTCGGGCGGGGGTGTGGCAAATGCTTCTTACGGTCTTCCAGATATAGGAATAACTACGTTAAACGATGTTCTGGAAGATGTGCGCCGCATTACCGGCACAACAGAACTTCCGCTTCTGGTTGATGCCGATACCGCTTGGGGAAATGCGTTTATGATTGCTAAAACCATTCGCCAGATGATTCGGGCGGGTGCCGCCGGCGTACATATCGAAGATCAGGTACAGGCGAAGCGTTGTGGTCACCGTCCGAACAAAGAGATTGTGAGCGCAGCGGAGATGGTCGATCGGATGAAAGCCGCCGCCGATGCCAAAACCGATTCGGCCTTTATCCTGATGGCGCGGACAGATGCTGTTGCGGTCGAGGGGATAGATGCCGCTATTGAACGTGCGTGCCGTTATACGGAGGCGGGCGCAGATATGATCTTTGCCGAAGCCTTGACGGAGCTGGATCAGTACCAAAAGTTTGCGGCTGCGGTTGACGTTCCCATCTTGGCAAATATCACCGAGTTTGGCAAAACACCACTTTACACGATAGAGGAACTCAGGGATGCGGGGGTCAGTCTTGTGCTTTATCCGCTATCGGCATTCCGCGCAATGAGTGCGGCTGCACTCAATGTGTATCAGACATTACGCCGTGAGGGAACACAAAAAGCTGTGGTCCATACTATGCAGACACGGGTGGACCTGTATGAGTTCTTAGACTATTACGAATATGAACGTAAGCTCGATCGACTTTTGAACGCAGATCGGGAACAAGATTAGGGACGCACCCCCCTCAGTCCCCCCGCAAGCAGGGGGAGGCGCAGAGGGTAAGGGGATGCGACGTTGCGTTAAATTCAGAGAAAAGCCCCTATCTATTCATTGCAAAAGATTAATCCTTCCAACGGTTCCCACTAAATTGACAGAGGAGGATAAGACCAATGCAGACTGAAAAAACCGGGGGGTTAGCCGGCGTTATCGCAGGCGAAACCGCAATCGCTACGGTGGGAAAAGAGGGCGTTGGACTCACCTATCGCGGGTATTCCATTCACGATTTAGCAGAACATGCTACCTTTGAAGAGACGGCCTACCTGCTGATTCACGGCAAACTACCAACGCAAACCGAGCTTGATAACTACACGAAAAAACTGATGGAACTGCGTAGTCTACCGGATGGACTCAAAATAGTGCTTGAGCAAGTGCCGGGGGATGCACATCCAATGGATGTCCTGCGTACCGGTTGTTCAGCTTTGGGAACGCTGGAAGCTGAAAACGACAAAAGTGATTCGCTTCACATTGCGGATCGACTGACCGCCTGTTTCGGTTCAATGCTGCTCTACTGGCATCATCTCCACACTAACGGCAAACAGATTGACGTTGAAACGGAGGATGAAACCACCGCTGGACACTTTCTGCACTTGTTGCATGGGAAACGACCGGATGAACTGCAACGCAGGGCCGTTGATGTGTCATTAATCCTTTATGCAGAGCACGAGTTTAACGCATCAACGTTTGCAGCGCGAGTCGCAACCTCTACTTTATCCGATGTCTATTCCGCGGTTGTTGCAGCCATTGGAACGTTGCGCGGTCCCTTGCACGGCGGTGCAAACGAAGCAGCGATGGAACTTATTGCACAATTCCAGACGCCGGACGAAGCCGAAGCCGCCATTTTGAAGATGCTCGCAGAAAGGCAGCTAATCATGGGCTTTGGCCATCGCGTCTACAAAATCTCCGACCCACGTTCGGATATCATTAAGGGTTGGGCACAGAAACTCTCTGAGTCAAGCAGAGATAGGTTACTTTACGAAGTCTCTGAACGGATTGATCAGGTGATGTGGCGGGAAAAGAAGCTATTCCCGAACCTCGATTTCTACAGTGCCTCTGCTTATCATCTGTGCGGTATCCCGACACCGATGTTCACCCCCATCTTTGTGATGTCACGAATCACCGGCTGGGCCGCCCATGTCATTGAGCAGCGCAGCGATAATCGGTTGATTCGCCCAAGGGCGGCATACATTGGCCCCGAGCCAAAGTCGTTTGTGCCGATCGAAGAACGGACGTAGCACTCGATCGGAGTAACAGGTTATAGCAATACCGAAAAATTAGGACAATCCCCATCCTTACAACTATTGAAGGTGTATATCGCAACGGTAAGGTTGAATTCTCAAAAACACCCCATGATGTGTTGAGGGTGCTCTCGTCCCAGGGACGAGGCAAAATCCAAAGCCCTAACAGGGCATGCAACTTCAGAAATACAAAATTATGGCTACTATTCTCATTGTTGATGACGAAGAAAATGCTTTGAAGATGCTCGCGCAAGCGTTAAAATTGGAAGGCTACGATACGCTAACCGCTTCGAGTGGCGAGACCGCGCTGCAGCTGTGCGCGTCGAAGACAGTTGATTTGGTGCTGCTGGACATCCTGATGCCGGGCGGTATAGACGGTGTTGAAACGCTGACCCGCTTGCGACAGATTAAACCACAGTTGAATGTTGTGATGATGTCCGCGCAGAAAGAGATTGAAACGGCGGTCAAAACGATGGAGCTGGGAGCGAGACGTTACCTGACGAAACCGGCTAGCATCAATGAGATTGTGTACGCTATTGAGCCATTTTTGGAGCTTTCACGCCTGGCGCAGGAAAATGAGGCACTGAAGGAGCAGATAGGGGCTCAGGATGAAATGATTGGAGCGAGCGTTGTGATGCAGCAACTCCGATCGCAGATTAGTCAAGTGGCGTCAAGCGATTTGGGCGTGCTGATTACCGGCGAAAACGGCACCGGCAAAGAGCTGGTCGCCAATGCGATTCATCAGCAGGGTCAACGCAGTCGGAAGCCGCTTATCCGGCTCAACTGTGCGGCATTACCGGAGGAACTCATCGAAAGTGAGCTATTTGGGCATGAACGTGGTGCCTTCACCGGTGCAACGGCACGACGGCAGGGAAAATTTGAGATTGCCAACGGAAGTGCGCTGTTCCTCGATGAAATTGGCGATATGAGTTTGAAGGCACAAGCGAAAGTGTTGCGTGTGCTGGAATATGGTGAACTGGAACGCCTCGGCGGGACACAAACGCTGCATGTGGATGTTCGGATTATCGCTGCAACAAATAAGAACCTTGAGCGGGAAATTGAAGCGGGGAGGTTTCGGCAAGATCTTTACTATCGTCTGAGTGTGGTTCCGATCGCTGTTCCTCCTCTTCGTGATCGCACCGAAGATTTGCCGGTATTAGTGAAACATTTCGTCGAGCGTTTCCACAAGGATAGCGCGCGTACCCCCAAAGTCATCGATCCATCGGCGATTCAACTTTTGCAATTATATCATTGGCCCGGCAATATACGAGAGTTAAAAAATATTGTTGAACGCCTGCTCATCATGGTCAATCAAGATGTTATCCTACCGGCTGATGTAGAGAACGTTTTGCCGATTCCAAAGACGGTTTCCCAGACTGTCGCTGTCCCCCAAGCAAATCGTTTTCAAACGGGCAAATCCCTGCTGGAAATGGTTGACGACGCTGAAGCAGGTTTCATCCGTAATGCCCTTGACGCGAACAGTTGGAACATCAAGCGCACCGCAGAGCAGTTGAAAATCGAGCGTAGCAATTTCTATAAAAAACTAGAAAAATTTAACATCAAGCGTCCGGAATGAATTGTAAAATATTTGCTAGCAGCCAAAATCGATGACCATGTTTGGACTATCGCAATCATGGAAGGAGACTAATTACCAATGATAGCGATGTCCCTCCTCATCTTTGCGCTCGGGTTGGTAATCGGCAGTTTTTTGAATGTGTGCATCTATCGCATTCCCCAAGGGCTCTCCATTCATTCCCCACGCCGTTCCTTTTGCCCTGAATGTCGGACGACAATTCGCTTCTATGATAACCTCCCAGTCCTGAGTTACTTCTTCCTGAGAGGACGTTGCCGACACTGCGGTTCGGAAATCTCGAAGATTTACCCGATGGTCGAACTGATGACAGGTATCCTGTTTCTGCTCTCGCTGTATCGGTTCGGATCAACGCTCGCCCTCTTGCACAGTTGCTTGTTCATCAGCTTGTTGATACCCATCGCTTGGATTGATGCTCGGTGGTATATCATTCCAAACGCCATCATCCTTGTCGGGTTGATTACTGGCGCGGCGGTAGCTCTCCTCATTGCGTTGACCCACCACAATCCGAGTTACCTGATTGATCGCCTTATTGGGGCGATAGCGGGCGGTGGATCAATGCTGTTAATTGCGGCTGTGGGGACGTTTCTCTTTCGTAAGCGAGCGATGGGTGGTGGAGACATCAAATTGATGATCCTTATCGGGTTGTTTCTGGGGGGGTGGCCCCATCTGCTGATTGTAGTTATGGTTTCCGCTTTCACCGGTTCAATCGTCGGATTGTCCCTGATAGTGCTCGATAAAAAAAGTGGGGGTGGGAGTCGGATACCTTACGGTCCTTTTCTGGTGATTGGTGCATTGCTGGATCTGTTTTGGGGAGGCCAAATCTGGAATTGGTATTTAACGCTCATCGGTTGGCAATAGCCGAATGCGGCATATCACTCACGTATTCTATCCCCCCGCAAGCGGGGGGATGGCACGCGGAACGTGCCCACTACTGTCGGATGAACTGTAGGTGCCCGATTCATCGGGCCTCGTGAGTCGTATAGATACCAACACTGTCGTACAACAGTGGACACCTAACACTGTTGCACAATGTTTATGGTTGGTTGAGCCAGGACTGTCGAGGGACACACTTGGTATTTGATGGGTCACCGAGTATACCATGATTATTGCGCCATAATCATGGCTCAACCGACCCGGACAGTCGCGCAGCAGTGTTTGGCGTTTCCTTTGAACCTTCAACTGCGTAAATCCTAAGTGGTAAAATGTCCTTAGAATCAAGGGGAATCGCTCAGTTTAAATAGAAAAGGACGGTGAAACCAAGAGACAGGAGGTCATCAATGGATGAATTGGTCAAGAAAGCGGAAATTTTAATCGAGGCGTTGCCTTACATTCAGACTTTTGCCGGAAAAACCATCGTGATCAAATATGGTGGTTCTGCGATGGAGGAGGCATCGCTCAAACACAGTGTGATGCAGGATGTGGTGCTGATGAAGTACATCGGTATGAACCCCGTTGTTGTGCATGGTGGTGGCAACCAGATTAGTGAGTGGATGCGGCGAATCGGCAAGGAGGCGGAGTTCGTCCAAGGCTTGCGGGTCACCGATGCGGAGACCATCGAAATCGCTGAAATGGTACTCGCGGGGGTAATCAATAAAGAAATTGTCTCATTGATTAACCTGCATGGCGGCAAAGCGGTTGGGCTTTGTGGGAAGGATGCGAACCTCATCCGTGTGCAGAAGCACTGTCCGCAGGTCGTCGATGAACATGGGAAGACAACTTCCGTGGATATCGGTTTTGTCGGGGAGATTGTCGGCGTTAAGCCGGACGTACTCTTTACCTTGGATGAGGGAGGTTATATCCCGGTGCTCGCACCAAACGGCGTGGGCGACGATGATTGTACGTATAACGTCAACGCGGATACAATGGCAGGAGAGATAGCTGCCGCCCTCAGTGCAGAAAAGCTAATTCTGTTGACCGATCAACGCGGTATCCTAAAAGATTTGGACGATGAATCTTCGCTGCTATCAAGAATAAGGTCCAGTGAAATTGAAGGGTTAGTTGCTGATGGGGTGATTGGTTCAGGGATGCTACCGAAAGTCGAGGCGTGCGTGACTGCACTCAAAGGCGGGGTTTGGAAAACGCATATTATTGACGGTCGAATTAGCCACGCAATTTTGTTGGAAGTTTTCACGCAATCGGGCATTGGAACTGAGATTGTCGCATAGGAAGAATGAAGCCTAAGCCCCCTTAACCGCCGCACCGACGTTGTTCGCATTTGTGATAAAGCAGGTCCCCCCCTCCGGCAGCGTTTGGAGGAACGCCTCCATTTTCTTTTTTAAGGCGGGGAGGTCGTCCCCAATAGCGAAGATTGCTGGTCCCCAACTGCTCACCCCTGCACCCATCGCGCCATTGTCCCGTAAAAATTCAAGCGTCCGTTGCAGAATGCCGCCTTGGGCATCAATTTCTACCTTCTTCCAACCGAAGGTCTGAATAGTGTTAATCGCGTCCCCAAAGGCTTGGCGGTCCTCTTCTAAGATTGCCGGCAATAACCTGAGGAGGATGAGGTGGGAGAGTTGCTCGGCAGTGGACCTGGGCTGGGGACAAAGCGTCTTGAAAAGCTGAATCTCTGTCTCCCCGGAGATATGCGTGCAGCGCGGGATGACGATGAGCAATTCCCAATCTGGGAAGGGATAACAGAGGAGAAGCGGGGGAGCGGGAACGTTACCCGCTGCGGAGGAGGGTAAGAATGAGGATTTTTGATTCGGGAAGCGGTGTCCACCATCGAGGATAAACCCGCCCCGCTCAAATGCGGTAATGCCAATCCCTGATGTTCCGCCGCGCCCAACAGCTCGCGCTAAATCTGCTACACTCAAGTTCAAATTGTAAAGCATATTTACCGCTTGGGCGATGCCTAAAGCCAGTTGGGTCCCGGAGCCAAATCCGGAATGCGGTGGGATTTCTGAGGTAAGTTGAATATGGATGCCCGGAAAGCTGTATTTTGCCCGAAGTTTTTCGGCAATAGCACACGCCCGCCCCTTGTATTGGGTCGATGAAATTCGGATCTGATCTGCGGGTTCAGCGATAATTTCAAAATGCGGATCATTGATTGCCATGCCAATGCTGCCATCAATCCTACCCAGTGAGCCGTTGAGATCAATGAGAGCAAAGTGGAGTCGGGCCGGTGTCTTAATTGTGACGGAGTCGCCGTTAGCGTTCATTCGTTTCCGCTAGTTATGTGCTAATTCGCCTATCACCCTATCTGTTCATCTCTCTCAATCAATCCGTCTCGGATGTGGAGGATGCGGCGGGCATGTGCTGCGACTTCAGGTTCGTGTGTGACCATGATAATCGTGTTTCCCGCCTCGTTTAACTCGTCAAAAATCGCCATGATTTCGCTGCCAGAACGAGTATCCAGATTTCCCGTCGGTTCATCGGCAAAGATCATCGACGGGTTGTTCACAAGTGCCCGTGCAATCGCTACACGCTGGATTTGCCCTCCCGACATTTCATTTGACTTATGGTGAACGCGATCCGCGAGTCCAACGGATTCCAACGCTTCAAAGGCTCTACGTCGTCGTGCCTTGCGCCCCAACCCACTGTAGATGAGCGGCAATTCGACATTGTGTAACGCGGTGGTACGCTGTAAAAGGTTGAATGACTGAAAGACAAAACCGACCTTCCGATTGCGAATCTCAGCGAGACGGTTATCCGACAGCTTACCGACCTCTTCCTCTTCGAGATAGTATTCTCCCTCTGTCGGCTTTGCAAGACAGCCGAGGATGTCCATCATTGTGGATTTCCCTGAACCAGAAGGCCCCACAATGGCAATGAACTCACCGCTTTCGGCGGTAAATGAAACCCCCCTCAAGGCGTGAACCCTTACATCTCCCATTTCATATACTTTTGTCAGGTTGCGAACATCAATTAGCATTGTTACCTCTCTATTCTATTCATTGCTTGGACCTGTTTTTATGAGTTGTTGCATAGATGGCACAAATACACGATCCCCCTCTACAAGGCCACTAATCAACTCAAAATGGGTATTATTTCGCTGCCCTACCTCAATACGGGTCCGTGTGCCTTTTTCTCCGTCTTTCTTGTCCTTTTTCTGCTTTTTCTCGGTATCTGATTTCGAGCTCTCTTTATCGAGCATAACGAAATATTTCTTTTCACTCTCAATTTCAGCTTCAAGCCCTTCAATCTTATCCGTCTCAGAGAATAAAATATGTACCTCGGTAGGTCCCGACCGCAAGCCGCGCGGCGAGCCATCAAGTAAGATTTCAACATTGCCGCGTGCGCTGCTCGGCGAGATTTTACCAACTTTGCCGGGAAACTTCTTCCCAATCAGGTTCTGTACCTCCACTTCCTGATCAGATTTGAAACGTCCTATCGAACCGGAAGGCACATTGAGCTTGACCGTCAACACCTCAGAATCGATTACCGAATCAATGGGAAGTTGGAGGACATTGTTATCCTGCATGACAATGATGTCTACGTCCGCCGACATGCCGGGCAGCAGTTCGGGTGGAGATCCAATCACTTCAATCATCACCTCGAAAGTGATTGTGCCATCTCCCTGTTGTCCCCCCCTTTGATTAGGTGTGTATGCACTCGGCGCGATTTCACTGACCCTGCCTTCAAAGACTTTATCGCGATAAGCATCAACACGGATTTCTACCGTTTGCCCCAGTGCAATCTTGGCGATATCAACCTCGTTGATTCGCGTTTTGACGACCATTTTGGAGAGATCTGCGATGGTCAAGATAGCGGGTCCTTGCGAAAATGCAGAGCGTCCGGAGGTGACAATTTCGCCCTCCTCAACGCTGAGGAGCGTAACCGTTCCTGGCATCGGGGCGATAACGGTTGTCCAAGTGACCCGTTCCTCTTGGGCTTTTAGGGTGCTTTGAGCTTCTAGGAGTGCCGCGTCTGCACCCGCTTTTGCATGAACGGTAAGCTTCTTCTCTTCATCTGTTGTCTCTAGAATCTGTTGGAGTCGAGTTTCTGCATTTTTTAATTCTGCGTCAAGTTGTCTTTTTTGCGCTGCTTGCGATTCTTTAATGGTAACGAGATTTTCTTGATGTAGCCGAAGGGTTGCCTGACGGTTTTCAAGTGCCTTTTTTCTAGCATCAATGGTTTCTTGTTGGGATTCAACCGCCTTAATCTGAGACTCGACATCTTTTTTGGCGGTCTCATGTTGGGAAAGAGCATTGGCGCGTCCTCTCGCAGCCTCCTCAAGTGCTCGCTTCGAGACCAGATTTTTCTCGAAAAGTTCCTGATTCCGCTTCAATTCGGATTCGGCGGTTTCATAAGCAACCTTCGCCGATTCTTCTGCCGCCTGAGCTCGCTCCCGCCGGAGTTCGGCTTGCTGTAACTCAATTTCAGACTGACGCAAAGCGATCTTGTCCTGTTGAAGCTGGTTTTCCGTTGTAGAAATTTGGGTCTCAGCTTCAGTAATCCGTTGGCGCGTGTTTGCATCCAGCGACTCAAGCGCGGCCTTTGCGGATTCAACAGCGTTTTGGGCTTGCGTGATCTGGCTTTCTTGCTGTTTCTCCGTCATCTCAATACGTAATGCCGCCTGTTCCACTTGTGCCTTCCGCGCATCTCGATTCGCGGAAGCCTGCTTTTCTTGTTCGCGAACCTGCTCATCATCAATTTTGAGTAGTGGCTGGTCTTTTTCGACTACGTCGCCTTCTTTGATATAAAGTGTTTCAATCTCGCCTTCGACATTCGAGCGCACGTTAACAGAGATTAAAGGTTCAAGGTTACCAGATTCCCTAACTTTGACGATAAATTCACCGCGTCGGGCGACCTCTTTTTTTTCGTCTGCACCATCATCTTTATCTTTTTTACCAAATATTCTCGTCGCACCGATGGCAACCACGGCAACAAGGAGCAACACACTGATAATAAGAACAACCGTTCGTTTCCTGTTCATTGAATAACTCCCATTGCTCGCTGCAAAGCAACTTGCGCGATTTTATAATCATAAAAAGCTCGAACCTGATTGGTCAAGGCTTGCGCAAACTCCGTTTGGGCATTGAGCAATTCAAGCAGGATGGAGAGTTCCTGCTCGAAACGTCCTCTGATGACTTGGAGGCTTAGCTCGGCGTTTCGCACCTGTGTATTAGAGATTTCTACCGCCCTTTCAGCCCGCTTCAGGTTTAGGTAGGCTTGTCGGACATCTAATGCGATAGAGCGCTCAAGGTCACTCGCATCTTCACGAACCTGTTCGAGCGATAACTCCGCTTCTTCGATTTGCCGCTTTGTCACGCCGCCGTCGAAAATTGGAAAATTCAGTGTCGCTCTTACTTCCCAACTTCGGAAGTCCGTGAAATTTTCGCGCTCATGGAGGTAATCATCAAGGTTGACGCTATAATTATATTCAGCGTTCAATTGGGGCCAACGATTCAACCTTGCTAATGTCAAGTTCCATTCCAGTCGTTTTATTGTGGATTGGAGCTCCTTAAATTCAGGGCGAGTTTCAAAAGCCCTCTGGATAGCTTCCTCGATGGATACCTCTATGATTTCAATTTGCCCTTTCTGACTGTATAGTTGATAGTCAGTGTCTTCAGCAACAGTAATGAGCGTCGCCGGGTCAAGTCCCATGATCCGGGGTAAGGTTGCCATTGCAATCTCCAGGGCATTCTGATCGTTCAGCAGACTCAATTCGTCGTTTGCTTCTCTGACTTGCGCTGTTGCCACGTCAGCTTCAATCTGAATTCCCGCTTGGACAAAAGCCCTCACCCTGTCAGTATTCTCCTGCGATCGCGCTAGGATTTCCCGATCGACCTTCACCAATTCCTGCGCCTTGAGGACATTATAATATGCTTGCGTAACTTGAAAAATCAGGTTCTGCTTTGTCTGTTCGTTGTGACTTGTTGTCGCATTATGTCGCTCCTTTGCCTGCGAGAAAGTTGCCTCTCTTCGTCCGTTGTCCCACAGCGTATATTGTCCGCTCACACCTAGGTCATAATTATCGCGCTCAAATCCGAAATCAACGACATCTGAAAAATTGTATCGCCCATCGAGGAAAATCTCTGGATAATAGCCGGCACGCGCGTTTTTGACACGCAAGCTGTCAATGGCGAGATTGATGCGGGCATTCCGCATATCGGTTGAGTTTTCAACAGCGAGCTGAATACATTGTTCCAAGGTAAGCGGTTGGGAGAGATTAATTTCCTGTTCTTCTTGGGCAATTGCTGTGATAGCAACAAAGATTAGCGTACAAACCAAAGCGAACTGTATCCTCCATCGGGTCATTCTCATCTCCTATCAGTTGTTGATATAAATTTGTTTCGTTCAGACAGAAGCAAATTCTGTGAAATTACACTAAAGAAATGATACGCAAGATTTTTCCACTGATTTTATCGTATATGTCTATAGGTGATTTGACAGTGAATTTTGACGGAATTAGAGATCGAAAGTTTAGACTGAAGATGGGACGCCGTATCAAGAAGTCCATTAATCCAACAGTATCATGGGTGTGAGCACCATCCTCCCAAATTGAATATGGATCACGATCAGAAGATTGACGGGGTCTGAGAATCCCCATTTTTCCTTGCAACCTCCTAATAAATGCTGCTACACTTACTTTGTAGTTTAATGCCCGGAAGTCAGAAAAAAAATGAGGCTCATGTTAAGAAATCGTACAACAGACCCCGAGCTTTTTCGGCTTTTACGTTGTACACTTCGCATATTGTGGGGGCAAATGATGAAACAAATTCTAGTACTTATCGTATTCTTCATTGGGGTTTCACTTATCACTGTTTCGCCGTTATATGCCCAAGTTACCGATGCGACAACTTGGTGGCTGATTGTGACCCCTGACGCTGATACCCGTTCTCGAAGTAATCTCGATTCATTGGTCAATCTGCTGCAAGAACGCGGAAAAGTCTTGTCGAAACACATCCATCGAATCGAAGGTGATGCGTGCACCCGCGACGGTATCAAGGTTGGCTTAGATAAACTTGGCAGTGAAATGGGACGAGGCGATCGCCTCATCTTCTACTTTCGCGGTTTTGTTACGAAGCCGAGAAGATCGAATTCAATTTTCTTTTTAACATACGGATCGACATCGGAGCATTTGACAGATGCGCTTAAAGACCGCCAATTAAACCGTTGGCTTCGTGAATCGTCCCAAAATAAAGTGATTGTCGTTCTTGATGGCTACACTAGGGATCGGAATTTAATGGCGTACTACGCCAATCGCGGGATGCCAGGGACTGCAGCACTTATATCAATCCAGCGTGCGGCCTTAAGCACTGAGGATTTGTTCGCGCAAACATTATTGGGAGTGTTAGGGACTGATGAAACCGACCTTGATGGCAATCGGCAAGTCTCCATTGAAGAGCTCCACACCTATCTCACCTCGAATTTGGATGACGGCACTTTGCGGCTTACAGAGGGGATTCTGCTCCCGATCGGGAAGATTCAGGAGGTTGTCTTAAAATTAAGCCCAGTACTCAAGGTTAGGACAGTGCCTGATGGGGCCTCTGTTTTCCTCAATGGACAAGAGATAGGGGTAACGCCGCAACGGCTTACCGATAACCTCCAACGGGGGACGTACAATGTGGAGGTTAGAAAGCTGGGATACCTCATTCCGCCTGCGCGTTCCGTGGAAGTTGAGATGGTTCAGGGAGAATCGATTAATCTCTCATGGGATTTGGAATCCATTGCTGTTCATGGCAGCATCAAAGCCCCTGATGGTGTCGCCCTTGAGGGCGGGACGGTGTGGATAGACGGAACGACGTACGAACAGAATCCGCTATATCTCAAAGCAGATGGTCGGTACCAACTTTCTGCCAATATTGTTAACGTTACACCCCAAGCGGATCGATTGGATAAACAGGTGCTGGAGCCGGGTAAAATGTACACCTTACGTGCCGAGAGCAATGAGCTCTATCATACGGAGGCAAATTTTACACTCGCCTCACACAAGTCCACAGAGCGTGACCTAGTCCTTAGTAAAAAGACGTGGTTCGGAGTTGCTCAAATGCAGTTTAATCGAAAGGCGTACGAGAACGCCATAGCTGCATTCCAAAATGGTATTGAGGAAACCATCGAATTTCCGCCGCTGTCCCCTGAGTTTACCAAATTACTCTTTGACTCCTTTTCGGAGGTAGTGGATAAAGTAAACGTCCAAAACATCGCCTACGTTGTCGCTACTGCAAAGCTGGCAGATAGGCTAAATCTTCGAGACGCATCTAAAGTCTATTGGGAGCAGGTAAAATTGCAGGCGGCAAAAGGTTCAACGCCGTATGAACTCGCGACAAAACGACTAGGGGAACTTAATTTTGGGCGTCGCCTGATTAATATCGGTGTCTTGGTCTTATTTATTATAGTGTTAATTTCTGGAGGATATGCTATCCGTCGGGCCCTTCAGCGATCCAAAATATAAGGGAATAAGTCGTTAGTGGCTTTTAATAAAATAATAAAACGCGCGCGAGCCAAGGGGCTAAGACGCAAAGAAAACGGGATAGTTAGATAACGAGAAAGCGAGAGAATCGGCTTCCCGTTTTCCCTTTTGTCAGGGCATGGGAGGCGTTTCTTCGTTCTTCTCCCCTTCTCCCGATGAAACCATGAATCCACGATGGCAAGCATTCCCTTTGGAGGCAACCGAATCGGGTGCCCCCCCTTCCCCTTTAAGAACTCCCTCAGTCCCCCCGCAAGCAGGGGGAAGAGAACCGTGTGGGTATTCGGGACTGAGGGGGGCGACGTTGCGTTAAATTCAGAGAAAAGCTCACTATCTACTCATTACGAAATATAATATCGGTTAGATTTCAACGATGATAAGGCGTGTCGAGCCGTTGTACTCAAGGCTTCAACCTGAGTTCAGTCAAACAGGGGTGTGCCTAATTCGAGACACATTGTAGCGGAATTCAAGCGAGGGTGCCTGGGTCAATCGTAAGGGTTTGGTTTCCAGGCCAGACGGGGAGGTGTTGAGAAGTATACGCATCAAAATCTATTTATGAGCACTCCCGATTAAACGACAGGTTCCATTAAATCAATTCAAAGCAACTTCTATTGAGGACCATTGACGGATTTTTTGGCTTTCCGAATTCTGACAAACTCGGCTATGTTCAAAGCGGCAAAGGGGATAAATTGATGTTCTTTTTTGGCTTTAAGATCTTAAGTCGCGCCCAACACCAGCATCTGCTCAATCAGCAGAAGAATCTGCGTCGCGAACTCAATGAACTTGAGGAAAAGCTCCAAGCTCTGACAACAGAAAAGGATGAACTCGAAGCGGGTCATCAGGCGGAAAAATCGGTACTCAATCAGCAACTGGAGGGGCTTCAGCAGACAGCGCAGGAGTATGAACAGCTGCAGCAGCGTATTGTGGAAGATATGGAGAGTGTGACCGAAGAATTTGGACTGAGCCTCAAGCAAATTGAAACACTCTGGGCGGATAGATTAGATTTAGTTGATTTGTATATTGATAAACTGTACTCACTTGCAAAGGACTTCGCGCGCAGCAACCAGAAAATGAGAAAAAATCGCGGGTTATTTTTGTTATTGGTGGACCGCCGAAATATGAACGAGGACAATTTTTCCGAATTCTACGACGGTCAGATTGAACATTTAACGAAGAAACAATATCAGGGTATCTCTCAAATCCCCCAGATTTTCTCCCTAAAAATCAACGAGATATTTAGTTATATGGGGGAGAAGGTCATCTTAAAGGACAAAAGCGGCGAAATTACCGGGCACGAGGAGCGGGATGGCGCAGTACTGGTCGATTTGAATGGGGTTGCCTTTAGATCTCGTATCATGGTGGAAGGGGTACGGACCCATCGAGTATTTGACAAAGTGGAGCGTTTACACAAGGGGAGCGCGCGACATAATGCCGCGATTTATGCTTCATCGCTCGATGAGGTCAGGGTGTCAATTGTGATTAGCGAGGAAACCAGTGAAGTTACGCTGTTCCGGGATGGACGTTTTATAGAGAGCTATGATCCTTACACCGATCAAGGAACATTGCGTGAAGATAAAGTGGTCCCCATGAAGCGTAAAGAATTTTCGGAAGAATCGCTAAACCGAGAGGTTCAGGAGGAAGAGACAATGACTCAGTTACTCGCCGAATGATTGTACTGGGCGATCCGACGCGATACCTCACAAAATGAAATTGTCGTATTGCTAACGACAACTTCGGTGAGAGTTTGGCACTTCACGGCATTGATTTTGGCCATCCGAAATTAACGAAATCACTTTAGTGCTAAATCCCAATCCTTTCGGATTTCTTTATTTATGCGGTTTTCTGGAATAATTGTCTTGCCTTTCGGTGCATAGTAAATCGAAAGAATAAAGTATCAGGGTTCGTTTCCTGTAGTTGGGGCTATGGCGTCCCCCATAGGAGTCGATTCAATTGGCCCCTATGTAAGTCTGCTGGTTAACAGTATTCAAGATTCAAGAATCCCAAGTACTTAGGCTTAGGAGTACGTCAAATAACCTAAAAAGTAGAGAAACGCCCCGGCGTCGAGGTTTGGCATCGGGGCGTTTTGGGTTAAGCAAAACTTTGATTGAACCGTGGTTACCTCTTATTAATGTCTTCAAACGAGTATCGCAACTCCCTTCGTTAGCTGGAACTTTGCGCTCCCAACGGTTCAACAACGGTATCCAAAAAGGCTTGAAAACAGGGATGGGCAATGATATAATAGCCATTTGAAGCCTGTGAAATACTGAAAGGTAGAACGATGATACGTCGAGCAGCAATATCGGTCCTCATTATAATAATGACATGGACGATTTACCCCACGTTTGCGGGCGAGCGTGATGAATATGTTTTTGCCTACAAACTCTTCCAGGAGGGTGCTTATTTCATTGCTAAGGATGCACTTAAAGCATTCATCCAGGACTACCCACAAAGCGCAGATGCCGATGATGCCCGTTTCCTCATGGGGGAATGTGCACTGCAGCTTGAGAAATATGACGAAGCAATCCAGCATTATAAACAACTCCAGATTGATTATCCGGACAGCCCACTGCGTTTAGATTCGGTTCGCGGCACGGCAACAGCTTGGTTCCATCAGGGTAAATATGAAGAAGCAATCAAGGCTTACGAAAAAGTTGTCGAAAGTTCAGACGATGCCTCCGTTATTTCCCATAGTCTTTATCTCATCGGCGAGTCTTATGACAACTTGGGGCTCTACCAAAAATCCGGTGAATATTACGAGCAGCTCCTCACTAAATATCCCCAGTCTGCCGAAGCATCAGATGCCCTGTATGCCAAAGGTTGGAGCCTTTACAGACTTAAAAAATATGGCGAGGCATACAGTACACTGACAAACTTGATTAAAAAATATCCCACCCACTATGCCATCCCAGAGGCTTCCTACCGTGCAGCCGAATCCCTGTTCAACCTTGGCGATTGGGTGAAGGCACAACAGGCTTACCAACAAATTATTGACACCTACCAGAAAGACGAAGAGCACCGGCAATTTGCTATAGATGCGCGATTCAGACTCGGTGAGTGTTATTTTCAGCAAAAGTTAATGGTAGAAGCAAGAAATACTTTTGAATTCTTACTGCGCGAGCATGGCAACTCCCCCATCGTTGCGGAAGCGCAATATTGGATTGCCGAAGTTTTGTTGGAAGAGCAGAAATACCCTGAAGCAATTCATGAATATCAAAAAGTTATTACGCTTTACCCACAAGGGGAGGTTGTCGATGATGCTCAATACGGAATTGCGATGGCGCATTTTCTAAAAGGTGACTATGCCAAAGCAGGCGACGAATTCAAGAAGGTTGCAGAGAATCGGCGCTCTGAACTCACTGACGCAGCCCGTTTCCGCCTTGGCGAATGTTTTCGTCTGCAACGCGAGTTTAATTCTGCTATCCTTCACTATAAAAAAGTGAGGGCGAAATCGGCGTACACAGATGATGCACTTTACGGGAGAGCCACCAGTGCATTTGAACTGCGAGACTATTCGCAAACCATTGATGTGCTGAATGCGCTGTTGAGCGATCAACCCTCTAGTCCACTCCGACCTTATGTCCTTTATCAACTTGGACTCGCATATTTTAACCAAAAGGCGTATCAAGAAAGTTCTCAAGCCTTTGATAGCTTCCTGTCCGAAAACCGTGATGCTAACTTGGAGACTGCCCCTACCGATGAGGTCCTGTTTTGGAAAGCGCGCGCCCGGTTTGAGCTAGAAGATTATTCGGAAACCCTTCGGGCCTGCGAGGAGTTGCTTCGGCGTTTTCCGAATAGCCGCCTGCGCTATCGGGCAGAATTTTTTATCGCAGAAAGCACCTATTGGCGTGAGCAAACCCCGAAAGCCTATCAATCGGCACGTCAAAAATATCAAGCCTTGCTAGAGAAACAATCACAGATTGCTCCCGACGCCCTCGGGGCTGAGTGGGCGGAAAAGTGCCGCTATGGAATCGGTTGGACCCATTTCTCTGAGGCGACACTCTCAAAAGACAGTACCAAGCAGCAAAGACATTATCAAGAAGCGGTATCGGCTTGGAAGGAAGGACTTGCAAATCACCCGAACGGTACACTTGCAGACAAAACGCGATACCATATCGGTATCGCTTATGTCAACCTCAAACAGTATAACAACGGAATTCAGGCTTTTAAGCAGGTACTTTCCGACCACCCCGGTAGCAACTGGGGTGATAACGCACGCTATCAGAGGGGCTGGGTGCTTTATAAGCAGGAAAAATATCCCGAAGCAATCGCTGCTTTCAATGAAATGCTCAAAGTGCATCCCGGCTCACAGCTTGTTCCGAGAGCGATTTTCGGTATTGCCAATGCCCATTTCAAACAAGGCAAATATGCACAAGCGATTCGTGAATATCAGCGGGTGGTTGACAAGTACCCCAATCCAATTCGGGAGGCGGGTGCTGAAAGGGCTATCAATCTCCGTCCAGAGGCGCAATACTATATCGGGGAAAGTTTTTTGAACCTTCAGAATTATCCGGAAGCAATCGCCGCTTATGAAAAGCTTCTCCAACATCACCCCAAAAGTGAGTGGGCGGATGATGCACAGTACGGAATTGCAACCGCGTATGAAAATTTGGGTGAAAAAAAGAAAACGATACAGGCATATCGGACGCTGACGCGGAAATATCCCAACCGAGAACTTGCCCCAGATGTTCAACTCCAAATTGGTCGTTTCTATTATAATGAAAAGGATTATAAACGGGCGATTGCTGAGTTTCAAAACGCGATTAACCAGTATCCCAACACCTCATCGGCGTGGCTAGCACAGTACAACATCGGCAAATGTTACATTGCGCTAGCGTCTTATCGTCAAGCGATTAGGGCATTTGAACGAGTTGACGCTAGGAGCGAATTTGCAGCCGCTGCAGCGTATGAAATTGGTTACGCATGGTATAATCAAAACAATGCGAGTCGCAATCTTGGTAACGCTGTGAAGGCACTTCTTGCTGTACCAGAGAACTATCCGCAAAGTGCTGACGCTCCCCGTGCGCTCTTGCTTGCCGGTGAGTGCTACAAAGAGTTGGTAGAGTGGGACACAGCTGTGCAGGTATACCGTCGTCTCCTCAACGATTACCCGGGCTCGGAGCAAGCGCAGTGGGCCCAGTTGGCTTTAGGAGATACCTATCGCGCTCAACAGAAATACCAGCAAGCCATCGAAGCTTATGACATAATTCGCGAAAAGGGTACAGAGCGATACTCTGTTGACATTGTAATCGAAGGGCTACTCCGTTTAGCAGATGCACAAGCACAGATGGGGGAACATAAAGACGCCGGCACAACCTATTTGCGTATCCGTTACCTGTACAAGGAGCATGATCCGTACAGGGCATTCCAAGCAACCGTTTATGCCGCTGACGCCTTTGCCAAAGCCGGTGAAATCTTAGCGCAACCGGCATACACCCATCAGGCGAGGGATGAGTATGAGAACGCAATTGAGTTTTATGAATCGAATGTTCAGCAGGTGCAAGATGCAGAGGCACGGAAGAAATGGGATGCACTATATGATTACGCGAATAACAAACTTCAACAACTTTTTAAGTAAGTTTGGGTGGTAGAGATGATCGACAGAAGAACGAGTAAGAGTGGAAGGATGAAAGGATGGAAAAAGCATTTGACGCGAGACGCTCGACGCAATATCTCCCACGTTTTACTTTTTAGTCTTTACATTCTATTTAGTTTATCACAAGTTTACGCCCAAACGCAGGAACCGCCGGAAGAACAGTTAGAATCAGATCTGCCAGATGAGGTTATCGCAGAGATTATTGATACCACCCGAATCGTGCTTGAGCCGCGCAGCCGCTTTAGCGATCCGCTGGCACCCGAACTGATTCACGCTATCGCCCTATACCCCAAAGAGCGTCTTTGGAACCTACCCCCCACCACTACGCCCCAGAAAGCTGTCAAGCCCATCACCCCACCACCGAAGAACTATAGGGTCCACCTTACCGCATATCCGAGTTTGCCAGAATCACTGTTCTATCAGGTGCTTTTCGCGGGGCGTACCGAGCAGACACACGGTTTTCTCCATTTAGACCGGCAGCAACTCGGTAATTTACGGACCAAAGAGCGGGGAGATTATAGCCTTGACGGAGTCCGCGGTAGATTAAGTCACCAGTATCAGGAATTGAGTGAAATCTCCCTTGACCTCGGATTAAACCTCAAAGCACTTGAGTGGAAAGCCCCAAATCCTCAGAAGGATTTGCTGCTTTTCCGTTCCGATCTGAATTGGCAGCAGCAGATTTCTGACACAACGTGGTCGACATTGAATCTTGATACAATCCTACTCCGTGTTGATCACGGTAAATCCAACCTGCGGGATGAAGCGGTAGATCTGCTGTTCAACTTTGATATGGCACTTTCGTGGCCCTTCCTGAACCCAATTCACACCGGTGGCCATGTGGAATATTTTTCTGCGACAGATGAGCAGTTCAGTAGAGATAGTTGGGGGACAATCGTTCGCCTGTATGCCCGCGATGAGTTTACGCCATTTGGACCGTTAGTTTGCAGCATAGGCTTGGAAGGAGTTAGTCTTCGTGAAAGTAATGGCACCAACGAAGATAAAGAGGACTCACAATTAAATGTGGCAGACATACCTCAACAAACTGACGCTGAAACTGGTGAAAATAAAGCAGATTCAGAGCTAAAGGTGGCAGACGCAACTCCACAGACCGATACGGGAGATAAAGTCAGCTTGCAGTTAAATCCGTCTCTTGCGTTGACGACCCATCTTGATAAACATTGGTTAATTCAACTTGAAGGGGTTCGGACTATTGCGCGGCACCGATTGTCAACGCTTTACTTTGACACAGATTACATCAGCCTCAACCCGTTTCTTCGTCCGGAAAAGGCTTGGAATGGACAGATGACACTGAAGTATCATCAAGGTGGGAAATTTGAGGTGAACCTGTCCAGTTTTGCAAAGCAGATAGACGATCTGGTTGTCTTGATTTCTCAAGCGGAACATCTCGAAGAAACTGGTGTGCAACCTGCAGAAGAGCTTACATGGACCCCGACCAACATTGATGCGTCAATCTACGGTGGGCAACTGCTTATTTCCGCTCGCATTGTTGACCTTCTGGACTTGCGGTTTCAGTACACGCATGAGGTTCATGTGCCAGAGATAGTTGAGCAAATCCCTTATAGGGCGGCGGATCGGATTGACCTGGATATGGTATATCATCTCCCATCGGAGTTTCGCGTCGCGCTTAAAGCAGAATTTCAGGGTCCCCGGCATGTTGATACAACGACTGAGGAACCATTGAAGAACTATCTTTTGCTAAAACCTAAACTGAGCAAAACGATTGGAAACTATATTGATGCCTTTGTCGGTGGGGCGTTTGCGATTGGAGAGTATCGTTTATTAGAGATGTATGAACTCTCGCAGAGCAATTTTGATTTCGGAATTGAGTTAAAATTCTGATCGCTTTGATGGCAGTCAAACCTATTTGTGGGTGAGAGTCAACCCGTTGTGCGAATCGATCCATCCGTTGGAATAAAAAACAGAAGAGGAAAATAGACGCGTCATGGGCAATCCGATTGAGATGATCGTTTCAGGATTAGAACAGTTGAGCGGGGGCGGGATCCTTCTCATTCCCCTAATCGGTTGTTCAATCTGTGCACATACAATTATTATGGAACGGACTTACTATCTGCGTCGGGAGCGAATTATCCCATCACAGTTTGTGACTCGTAGCATTTACCGTGAACTGGTGCAGGGCAACCCCGAAATCGCAATCCAGCTGTGTGAGCAGCGGCCGGGGCCGCTGACAAATGTCCTCCGCGCTGGAATAGAGCGCAGAGATGCCAATGAGGAAACGCTCAAACGGGTCGTCCGTTTATCCATCAGCGGCGAAAAACCAAAATTAACGCGATACCTCCCTATTTTGGGACTGCTGTCTGCTGTCGCGATATATACAGGTTTACTTGGCACATTTCTCGGCATGATTATCTCATTTGGCAACCTTTACGAAGCGGGAGGACAGGTAGGTCAATCAAGTGAGATTGCTGGTGGTATTTCGCAAGCTTTAATCACAACAGCTGCTGGATTAATGGTCGCGCTGCCAACGTATGTCGCGTATTACTATTTCAATAGTAAGGCACAACTCTTTTTAACCGAGTTGGAAAGACACGGCATGTCTCTGGTTCGCTTTCTTGTCGCTGAAGAACACAAGCTGTTTCAGGAAGAGTTTGAAGATATTCAGCGTTTGACTCAAAAGGAGGCGAGCTGATGCGCACGCGAAGCGAGGTTAAACTCAGTGCCTTTTTTGGGATTGCAATCATCGAGCATCTGGTTCTGATCCTGGTGTTAGCCATGGCAGCCTATACAACCCCTGTGCCAAAGGTGAATAACACCCCCATAACTGTAGACATTCTGATCAATGAACCGGAGCAGAAGCGCATTGAGGAAGAAATTTCTATCGCTATCCCTCCAACTCGCCAACCTGAAATGCCCAACGAATTGCCCCCAATTGAATTGACCCACAATGTTCATCGATATCTAAATCCCGGTGGCCCATCAGGTGGCTTACCTGCCCGGGCCCTAGCGCGAACTACCAATCAAGATTCAGACCGTTTGGCGTTGGGGGGAGCCCCTTCAAAAGGGCGAAATCAGTCCCTGCTCGACGATTTGGAAGCAACGAATGCAAGGGTCCGAGAGAAACCCCTGGTTGATGAGGAAGGATATCAGGGTGCGTCAGTGCGTCGAGGCGTGCGAGATACGGATCGACTGAAAGCAAGAGGGGAGCGTGGACATAATTTGACCCGGAACGTGTCTACGGGAACTGTGCGCCGTACCGGGCAAAGTCGCGTTACTGATGGTGTCGGTTTTGAGTTTGAAATCTCCGGTGAAGTCAGTGGACGCGGTTATCGTTTGGGAAAACCCATTCAGACAGAAGGTAAACAAGGCGGAGGCGTCCAGATTAGCTTCAAAGTGAGGCCGGATGGCACGATATACGATGTTCGGGTGAAACCCGGTTTTCTAACGACGGTGGGGGAAGTTCGGCTCAAAGAACAAGCCAAACGATACGTCGAAAGGATTCGATTCAACACTTTGCCCAAGAAGGCACCACAGGTTGATCAGTCTGGGGAAATTTTCATTAATTTTACAACGCAACTAAGTGATTGAGGTTTACTTGCGTGCTATCACGCTATCCCAGCAATATAGACCATTTCTTTGGGAAATTGAAAATGGTTGTTGACAATTTTTGGGAAAACGATTATAATGAACAGATAAAAGCAGGATTGCATTTGAGAATCCTATTAATCCACCAATTTAGTTAAAGCTAGGAGGAATAATCATGAGTCGCCGTTTTGTAAACCTTGCCTACTATACCGCACTTGTAGCTGTAGCAGCGGTGATTACCGGGTGTGCGAGTGTGATGCCAGCGAGTATAAAGGTCCAAAATGCAGACCGTAAATATGAGGCTGCTGAAACTCTGCGCATTCGTACAGACACTGTGGAAAATCAAAAAGAAGACCTCGCCAAACGGAAAGAATTGTTTGATGCTGCACTTGCAGAGTATCTGGCAATTATCGAGGGAGATCCGACCGGAAAATATGCACTCTATTCACACTTTCAGGTAGCAGCAATCTACAAAAGACGTTTTGGATGGGATAAAGCCACAGAGCATTATCAAGCCATTGTGGATCTTGCGCCCACCGGCTACTTGGGTGGGCGGGCAAAGAGTAGTATTGCTGATATCCGTAAAAACCGCCAAGTCATCCAAGAGAACAGGCGTACCTATCAAAACCACGCTCCTCTCAGTAAAGATTTAGCCATGCGTGCGAAGGAGACCAGTGACCCTGCAGAGATAGAGATTCTCAATCAACAAGCGGTGGAGAGCCGAGATACAGCCGTGCGCGCCCTTTACGAGGAAGCGCGGGCTTACCAAACGCTCGGCAATTCCGAAGAAGCAATTAAGCAGTTTGAACGAGTGGTCGCAGAGTTTCCTGAACATAAACTGGCACCTCAAGCACAATTCCAAATTGGTAACATCTACTTTTACGATCTTTATGACTATTCCAACAGCGGTGGCTGGGGAGCATTTGTCAAGGTCATTGAGAAGTTTCCAGATTCTTACGAAGCCTCCGATGCGGAAACCCTGCTGAAGAAGTCCGCGGATATCCTGACAGAGATTAAGCAAGATCAGGATGATATTCAGAAGTATACAAGCAAGAAAGCACTGGAATATAAAAAAGCAGGACGGGAAATACTCCCAAGCGATCTGTATGTCGCAGGGTATGCGGAGCGTATCGCCCAGAATTTTCAGAACATTGGATCTGGTTGGGTGCAGATGAGAAACTACCCGTTTGCGATTGCTGCTTATCGCAAATTGGCGGAAAACCTGTCATACAAAAAATTCCATGCTGCAGATGCGCTGTTCCGAATTGGCGACTTGTATCAAAAAGACGGGCAGTATCAGCGCGCAATTACCGCCTTTCAGGATATGCTAGACAAAGCCCCTGAATCCACTTGGCGGGATGAAGCGGTTTACCAGCAAGCCGTTTGTTATCGCGCTATCCGTGAGTTTGAGGAAGCGTACAGAGGTTTCAAGGCTTATATGAGTTTAGACAAAGAAGGCAAATACTACCGTGAGGCAGAGCAGATTGTCCGTCAGTATGAGCTGGATCAGGATGGAGATGGCTTCGAGTTCTATGTCGAACAGGAAGCCGGCACTTCTGATAAAGATCCCAACGACAATCCTGATGTTAAGAGACAACAGGCTGAAGCCGAAAAGGCGCCTCCTGGTGGTATGTAGAGGGCAATATATTACCTCATAAATCAGCAAAAAAAGCAGGGAAAGCCATTCCCTGCTTTTTTTATTTTCACTTTTCGGCTCAACTCCAGACCTAAAGAGCCTGGGGGTTTAGTAGCAATTGATTGGTAGTGGTACAGCTTCCTTTTCTATGATGCCGCGAAAATCTCTCATTGATTGGAAAAGCTTGTGGCGTGAACCCTCCGTCCTTATAACCGTTATTCTCATCAGCCTGCTGCTTATCCTATTCGTGGTGTTTCCGCTGTTTCAGGTGTTCAAAACCTGCTTCATCACGAAGGCGGGCACAATACTCACTTTGCAGCATGTCTGGGAACTGTTTGCCAAATCGTACAATCGACAGCCGCTCTACAACAGTATCATCTTGGGCATCTGCGTCGCGTTGCTCGGCACATTCATCGGATTTGCTTTTGCTTATGCCGTCACAAAGACGGATATGCGATTCAAAAGATTTCTCCAAGCCAGCACACTCTTGCCGATTATTTCCCCGCCCTTCGTTATTGCGCTTTCCGCGATCCTCCTGCTTGGTCGAAATGGCCTCATCACCCGGAAACTTCTCCACGAAGGGCTCGGCATTGATCTCTACGCAGCCGGCTTCGACATCTACGGTCTGACCGGGCTAGTCATCGTTGAGACGCTCGCGTACTTCCCCACTGCCTACTTGGTGTTGGTGGGCGTGTTGTCGTCCATTGAACCAGCGTTGGAGGAAGCCGCGTCAAATCTCGGTGCATCTCGGTGGAAAGTTTTCCGAACCGTTACAGTCCCCCTTTCGTTGCCGGGGATTGTAAGTGCGGTGCTGCTGCTGTTCATTGAATCAATGGCGGATTTTGGCAATCCGCTTATTTTGGCGGGGCGATTCAACGTCCTCTCCGTGCAGGCGTATCTCCAGATTACTGGCAACGATAACCTGCCCGGTGGTACGACGCTGGCAATGGCATTGCTACTTCCTTCGCTCGCCATCTATTTGCTACAGTACTATCTCCTGCGTCAACGAGTCTTTGCCTCACTGACGGGACGGGCATCAGGGCCGGAGATACAAACGGGGGATAAGCGGATGAAGTATCCACTGATAGTTATCTGCTGGGGAACGGTTGGATGTGTCTTTCTTTTCTACGGATTGGTGCTGGTTGGGTCATTCACTCGGTTGTGGGGCGTTGATTATTCGCTGACGCTGAACAACTACGTGGAAGCTTTTCGACTGGGAGTAGATTACATTCTGGACTCTCTACTGCTTGCGGCAATTGCTACGCCGTTGACGGGGCTGCTAGGAATGGTCGTTGCATTTCTGGTTAAGCGGAAACAGTTTGTGGGGCGTGGGCTAATTGATGTGACATCCATGTTGAATTTTGCCGTGCCGGGAACGGTGGTCGGCATCGGCTACATCCTCGCTTTTAATCAGAAACCCTTCATGTTGAGAGGAACGGCCGCCATCATTGTGCTGCTGTTCATCTTCCGTAACATGCCCGTCGGAATCCGTGCCGCCGCCGCTTCACTGGACCAGATAGATCTGTCGCTGGAGGAGGCTTCTACTAATTTAGGTGCGGGCAGCCTGACCACGTTTCGGCGGATACTGTTGCCGCTGATCGCTCCGGCGTTTTTCGCTGGGCTCGCTTATAGCTTCGTCCGCTGTATGACCGCCATCAGTGCAGTCATCTTTGTTGTCTCCGGTCGATGGAATCTGATCACCGTGGCGATTCTGGGATTTGTTGAAAACAGCGACTTTTCGCAGGCGGCTGCGCTCTCAATCATCCTCATCATATTTGTAATGGCTGCTCTGGGACTGATTCAGCTCATGTTGGCATCGGTTTTCAAGCGGCGTATCACGGGATTTTTTCGGGATGCAGGTATCTATGAGCGGTTCGTCGGAGAGACCAAAGCGGATGACTGAAAGGGGAAAAATTCCTAAATATCGGGAGGTGTTGTTTTTTATCGGGAAAAGTACTTGACAAGTTTTGGCAAATATGGAATAAACCCGCTGAAGCCAAAGCCCCAACATCAATGCGGTTGCCCCGACCATGTCAGTAACACTACTAATTGTAATTGTCCAGCTGGCATACAAACCACATGTCCTTGCGAAGTTCGTAATGATAACCAAGTCAAAGCTCCCGTTCATAGGTTTCAATTGAAATGACGCCTCGGTCAATCACAACTTTGGCAACACGCTTCTGGGCTTGTTGCCACAAGGAGGAATATCATGTCTCCATTTTTGAAATTTCTGAAGATAGCATTCTGGGATATATTTTTCAACCGGGGCTTTATAGTTGTTAGCCTAATTGGCGTAGGAATTGGTATAATCGGTTATGTAATCTTACAGTTGGGACAACAACCAAGACAGACCAAAATATATAAGGTGCCTCCAAGGGCACAACAACGCATCGAAAAACAAACTTCAATTAAACATATCACAGACCACCAGGTCCATGACGCTTCTCCAGCGCAGAAATTCCAAGAGGCAGAAGTTATAGAAATAGATCCGGCGGAACGGGAACGGATAGAGCGTATAGAAGCACGCCTCCAAGAAATTGCAGCGGAAATGGAAGTATTGGGTCCCAAAGCCAATGAGGATATAAAATTGTTTCCTCGTTTACTTGAGCTCGAAGAGGAAAGTCGAAGGCTTTATCAAGATATTGGCCGACTCCATGTAGAGGAAGGCACCGATCCTTTCATCGGACTAGAAATGATGAAATTCGCAGCGACACACATGACTGAGCAGGGGATGCCAGTCTCGATTGGGCCACGCCTCGCGGATTATTTTGAAAAAATGGGAGACTTTGAAGCTGCCGAGAAAATGCGTGAAGCCACGCGCCAGGCAGAAGAAAGCGGCGATGAGTTTTTTAGGCCTGAGCATGTACAAGTTCCTATGGCAGAAACCGCACCGTCTGACCAAGTCCCGACAAACTTGTGGGAAGAGCCCACACGCGCTGACACCTACAATCATAGGAGAGCAACATCGGTTGTTGAACGAGAAAAGGTTACCACTGAAGTGCCCTCGGCCCCTGAGGGGCCTCCTACCGAGGAGACATTTGAAGCCTCACTGAAAGAACGGTTTTCATCAGAGCGTTTCGAGCAGGCGATGTCCACTTTGGATCGGCATGGTCCCGAGGAGGGCCTTCGTCGTCTGAGAGAAAGCGATCCAGAACTTGCGAGGCAGATTGAAGCCGCTCGGAACGGAGAGGAACAGCAACGCGATCGAAAGGACAGCGAGGAGTATGAATGATGAAAGTGTTTATAACAATACAGTGTCGCTGTCGCTGATAAGTCGGGTGAGCCTGCGGTACTGTTACACACTAGTGAAGTTGCCAATCGTGTTACCGTTCACAATCAGATAGGTATTATCAGGTGGGGAACACCGTAGAGGCAATCTCAATCGAATCAGAATCGGGGTGTATCTTTGGATTTCCAAGGATACACCCTTTTTTTATGCTCCGTTTGCTGTTAGCTTGGTGAAATTCCGATCTTATCGGGGCGGTTGATTTTGGATTGCATACAGTCTATCTGTTTGGGTACGCATTAGCATCGAGCGGGGTTGTGCCTTGAATTACGGATATAACTCACATAAATGTCAACACATCCTAGCAATTTGTGTTAAAATATCAGCCATAACCCAATAATACAGGATTTACACACCCGTAGCTCAATCGGCGCGTTTTGGACGGAAAGATGGAAGGATGGGGGCACCCTTCCATTCTTCCCATCCTGATAAGATCGGGATTCAAAGCAACCTTCCAATCGCCCCGACAAAGGAAGGGATTTTGTGTAAGTCCTGAATAATCAATTCAGGAGGAGTACATTTATGGCGGCATCACAATTGGCGGCACAACTGTATACGGTCCGTGATTTCACAAACACTCCAACCGATATTGCTACAACGATGAAGAAGGTCAAACAACTCGGCTACGACGCTGTGCAATGTTCAGCACTTGGTGCTATTGACTCACATGAACTGAAAAGGATTGTCGATGGCGAAGGCTTAACAATCTGCGCTACGCATACAGACTACGAGCGTATGCGGGACGAACCGCAAGCGGTCATCGACGAGCACAACCTCTGGGGCTGCAAACATGCCGCAATCGGCGGCTTGCCCCAAGAATATCGCAACGCTGAAGGCTACGCGCGATTTGCCAGAGAAGCCTCGGAAGTTGCCAAACGGCTTGCGGAGGGTGGACTGATTTTTTCTTACCACAACCACAGTTTTGAGTTGGAGAAGTTCAACGGGCGTACCGGATTGGAAATCTTATATCAGGATAGCGATCCAAAATATTTCAACAGCGAACTCGACACATACTGGATCCAACACGGCGGAGGCGATCCGGCGGCGTGGATACGACAACTGAAAGGGCGCGCCTATATCGTTCACCTAAAAGATATGGCGATGGATGGTCGCACCCAACTGTTTGCAGAGGTCGGGGAAGGGAATCTGAATTGGCACGCGATCCTTGATGCCTGTAAAGAGGCCGATGTGGAGTGGTATATCGTTGAACAGGATACCTGCCAACGCGATCCATTTGAGAGCTTAGGGATCAGCCTGAGAAATCTCAAGGAGATGGGACTTCACTGATGGCTAAAAGTCATTGAATACCTTCACCGGCTGTCCTGTGTGAATTGATTCCCACGCCGCAACGCCGACAGCGACCGATTTTGCCCCATCAATTACATTCGGTGATGGTTCCAGATCTTCTTCGATACAATTCTGGAAATGCCGCATGTAACGGATGACGGTTTGACCGTGTCCGTAAACGCTCGTATCGATCTCCGGTGGGCAGGTCATTTCCAATGGTTCTTTCGCCGCCATCTTATCCATGATTAGCTTGACCTGCCCACCTTTGTTGTCGGTGAAATCTCCAATCATTGTGCCCCCTGTGCCGTAAATCGAAACCTGCATCATCGGCATAGGCGGATGAACGATGTCATACAGCCCCATCGCCCGCGCAATTTGTCCACCGACGAATTTCAGATTGAGGAAGAAGTTGTTCATCTTCGGGTATTCGGGGGTGAGTTTTCCTTTTGCACCGTAGGCGTGTACCTCTTCGACATCGCCCAAAAAACTGCGTAAGATATCAACGGGATGCACCACGCCGCCGAACATCAGGTCTTGCGGAACATGCAATCTCCAAGGGGTAAAATCGTAGACATCGCGGAGGTCATGCGCGTAATACGCTTCTGCCGCCATAATTTCCCCGAGTTCTCCATCATCGAAGAAGCGGTGCATGGTCTGGAATTGTAAATCGAAGCGCATCGTTTGACCCACCAGAAACTTAACCCCTTTTTCTCGGACCAATCCGACCAGTTGCTTCGCATCTTCAAGGTTCGTTACCATCGGTTTCGTGCAGACGACGTGCTTTCCTGCTTCAATTGCGGCGGCACAGTGCTCGGCATGAAGGTGGTCAGGCGAATAGACCGCAACCACGTCAATATCGTCACGAGACACCAACTCTTGATAGTCGGTTGTCCAAAATTCTAACCCAATCTGTACCGCATAATTTTCTAGGACATCTGCCCTTTTGGCACATATTGCCCTGAGTTCGTATTTGAGGTCGGGCACATCCTTGAGCAACGTTGCGGTTGACCCCATATTGGTAGGGTTCATTCCAATCACTCCTAATCCAATTGCCATTTTGTTTCTCCTTTTAATTGCCATTTTTCATAAGACACTTGAAATGGTTGTTACGGAACGTGGACAAAAAACTGCCACTCGTGTTAGGAAATCGGGCAATAGCCCCCGAGTTTTTTTTTCGGAAAAACTCGGGGGCTATTCGTGCTTTGCACTTTCTTTTTATTTCATAGGACTTACGCAGTTGACCCCTCGCAAGGACCCCACCCCTAGCCCCTCCCCGCAAGCGGGGAGGGGAAAAGAAGCCCCAACTACCCCTACGGTATCTCTTCCCCCTGCTTGCGGGGGATTGAGGGGGGTAGGCTCAATGAGCCAGGAATTGACGGGCAACCCGCAGGATGTTTAGCGGAGGGAGGACGCGAGTGGAGACGCAACCCGCAAACGGGAATTGAGGGCATACGGCGTATGCCTACTCCCTTAAAGACGCGGGTTGAAGGGTGCGACAACACACTCAAGGGCGTAACTCCTAATATGAGTAAAAACGGGTTCCCATGTTGAAGATTCTTCGATATGGGGGAAATGGTTTTTTGAGTTTACCAACACGTCAAAATCTGGTATATTGTAACCCATGAATGAACCGAAATGAAACTTTTTCTGGGAGCAACACTTATGGACTTCACATTGACCGCAGACCATGATGCTATCCGTAAGACGGCACAAGAATTCTGTCAGCGCGAGCTGGTACCACACCTCCGGGGCTGGGATCGTGCCCAGCGGCTTCCGCGCGAGGTCATCCAGAAGATGGGGGCAGAGGGTCTGTTGGGGGTTTGTATTCCCCGGTCTTACGGCGGGTTAGGCTTCGATTACTTGAGCCTCGGCATCGTCTCCGAAGAGCTAGAGCGTGCCGACAGCGCGTTCCGCGTGTTGATTGCTGTCCACCTTGGGCTTAATTCGTTGGCGTTGTTTCAGTGGGGAAGCGAAGCGCAAAAACAGCAGTATCTTGTACCGCAGGCGCGTGGCGAGAAATTGGGGGCCTTTGGACTGACCGAGCCGGGCGCGGGCAGCGATGTCGCCGGCATCAGCACGACTGCCTGTCACGATGGCAACATTTACCTCCTCAACGGTAAGAAAATGTGGATCGGTTGTGCTGATATCGCAGATCATTTCCTCATCTTTGCCTACACCGACTGTGAGGCGAAACATCGCGGCATCTCTGCGTTTATCGTTGAGCGGTCCTTCGATGGCGTGACCACTTCCAGCATCCACCACAAATTAGGGGGTCGTATCGGTAACGTGGGTAGCATCAACTTGCAGGACGTGCGTGTGCCCGCTGCAAATCGCGTCGGCTTGGAAGGCGACGGTTTCAAAATCGCGATGAGTGCGTTGGATAACGGACGCTACACGGTTGCGTCAGGCGCGGTTGGTTTGATAGAAGCGTGTCTTGAGGCAAGTGTAGCTTATGCAAAGAAACGTGAGACCTTCGGGCAGCCCATCGGCAAACACCAGCTTGTCCAGCAAAAAATCGCCAATATGGTTGCCGGACGCGACATTGGGCGGCTGCTTTACTATCAGGTCGGTTGGATGAAGAATCAGGGAATGCGCTGTACACGAGAAGTAGGTCTCGCCAAATGGACAAACTGCCAGAACGCTTTTCAAGCTGCGGACGATGCGGTACAGATTCATGGGGCATACGGCTATAGTGACGAATATCCGGTAGAGCGTTATTTCCGTAATGCACGCGGGGCACTGATCTATGAGGGAACGCAGGAAATTCACCAGTTGATTCAGGCGGGGTATGCGCTAGGCGATCGGGTTGACAAACCTGTAACGCAACCGCTGCCAGCCTATCCGTTTGAGTAGTACCTCGATAGCACAAGAAGGCAGGTGTACATAATGGCCTTGAGTCCATTGGACGGCATCCATGTTCTGGATCTGTCTCGGCATTTGGCAGGCCCCTACTGCGCCATGATGCTGGGCGATTTGGGTGCGGAAGTCCTCAAAGTTGAACGCCCCGGCGTCGGCGATGAAACCCGTCAGTGGGGTCCCCCATTCCTCGGTGGTGAATCTGCGTATTATCTCTGCTGCAATCGGAACAAAAAAAGCCTTACACTGAACCTCAAGGACGAACAGGGGATTGCCGTTGCGCGAAAACTCGCAGCACAAAGCGATGTGTTAATTGAGAACTTCCGTATCGGCGGTTTGGACGCAGTCGGTCTGGATTACGCATCGCTCAAGGAAATTAACCCGCGTCTGATTTACTGTTCTATCAGTGGCTTTGGACACACGGGCCCCGACCATGAGTTGCCGGGCTATGACTTCTTGATTCAGGGCCGTGGTGGTTTCATGTCCATCACCGGTGAACGCGACGGCACCCCCATGAAAATTGGCGTGGCGATCGTGGATGTCGCTTCGGCACTGTTTGCGTGTAACGCTATTTTGGCTGCGTTATTTGCCCGCGAGCGTATTGGCGAAGGACAGCACATTGACATAGCACTCCTCGACTCACAAATTGCGCTGCTAGCAAATGTTGGCAGCAATTATCTCTGTTCAGGCGAGGTGCCGGGACGCTGGGGTAACGCACATTCCAGCATTGTGCCGTATCAAGCGTTTCAGGCGATGGACGATTACCTCATCCTTGCCATCGGCAACGATGGGCAGTGGAAACGTTTCTGTGCAGCGGCGGGGGTAAGCGCGTGGGCAGGGGACGAACGGTTTGCTACCAATCCGCAGCGCGTTGCTCACCGAGCGGTGTTAATCCCGATGCTGGAGGAGTTATTTTGCCAAAAACCTGTCGCTGAATGGCTGAGACGCTGCGCTGATGCTGATGTGCCCGCCGGACCGGTCAACTCTCTTGATAAGGTGTTCGCCGACCCACAGGCATTAGCGCGAGAAATGTGGGTGGAAATGCCCCACCCAACGGCAGAAACCGTGCGATTGGCAGGAACACCACTCAATTTGTCAGGAACTCCAACGCAGATGCGGATGCCGCCGCCGCTGCTCGGAGAGCACACCGATCAAATTCTTACCAATCTGCTTGGGTTGAATGACAAGGCGATTGCAGACTTGCGTCGGGATGGAGTTATTTGAAAATGTGGAAGATAGCGAAAACTGGTCTCTGGTTTTGCACACTATTCTGGTGTGCCGTATTATACAGTTGTGGAACGTCTTCAACAGTGGAAATTTTACCGCCTGCCCTGCCACAGTTGTCAAGGCCTGTCCAGCGTTTACAGGCAAAAATCGAAGCCACACTGAACGATCCACTCTTTGCCTCCTCAAATGTCGGGGTAAAGGTTGTTTCACTTGAAACGGGAGAGGTACTTTACGAGAAAGATGCCGAGAAATTGTATCACCCAGCCTCAACGATGAAATTAATCACCGCAGCAACGGCACTAGTTAAACTCAACCCAAACTACCGTTTCCGTACCACGCTTTACGCGGATCCCGTTGAAAACCGTCAGATCTTGAGGAATATCTATCTCAAAGGGGGCGGCGATCCGGTGTTTGATAGCAATGACTTAGAGAAGATGGTCGAAAAATTGGTGGAAATGGGTACGAAAGATTTGCAGGGCGATATTGTGGTGGACGAAACTCGTTTTGATGCTATTCGGCGGGGCAAAGGTTGGATGTGGGACGATGGTCCCATCGGTGGGCACTACTCGCATCTGAGCGCACTGACGATTAATCATAACGGTGTGCTTGTTCGCATTTTGCCCGGCAGTAAAGTTGACGAGTCTGTTCGCGTCCATCTTGACCCTCCTACACAGTATATGAAAACTGTTAATGATGCCGTTACAGTAGGGGTATCGGAAAAAACAGGACTGACGATTAAACGAAAGGAGGGATCCACCGAGGAAAACATCCTGATGATTGATGGAGTGATGGCAATCGGTCAAGTCGAGATGAACCGACGTGTAGACGTACTTGACCCAGCACTTTACTGCGGCACCCTATTACGGGAAATGCTTGCAAAGCGGGGTGTGCCCCTTCAGGGAACAGTTCGTTATGGTGAAGTCCCTGAAGAGGCAGTGGTAATTATCCAGCATGTATCCCCGCCGCTATCCCGCATCCTCTGGGAGATGAACAAGCCGAGTGATAATCTGATTGCCGAACTTTTGTTAAAAACAATAGGTGCTGAATTAGGAGGAACGCCGGGGACAGGAGAGAAAGGATTAGAAGCGATTAGTCAATTTCTGGGTGAAATTGGGATGGATAGAGGACATTATACCTTTGCCGATGGTTCGGGGGTATCCCGCTATAATTTAGTAACGGCTTCTCTCCTGACGGATTTGCTGGTCTATATGTTCCATAATTTTGCGGTGATGCCGGAATATCTTGCATCCCTGCCGGTTGGAGGGGTGGACGGAACGCTGACACGGCGGATGCGGGGCATGACAGCGGAAGGGATTTTACGCGCCAAAACCGGAACGTTGAGGGGGCTAACAGCACTTGCTGGCTATACCGCGACTGCGGATGGGGAAACGGTGGCGTTCTCGATTATAATGAGCAATTATCTCGGTTCTGTGAGTCCGCGGCGCGCCTTACAAGATAAAATTGGCGATATACTCACGCGGTTCAGCAGACAGGCTCCTTATGAAGAATTGGAATAGGACTTACACATTTCAACTCGTAGTCGTGCAATCCATTGCGCGTCACGACGGGCGATAAATCGCCCTACTACAAACAGACCTTACTGTAGTTGCCCGAAAATCGTCGGAACTACGGGGCTTCGGGCGTTCAACTGCGTAACTCCTAAGTTTTTAATCTCTTGCTCAATCTGCTCGATGTGTTCACTGTTTTTTTTATAAGAAGGCCTCCACAAGCCCTTTTGGAATGGACTAAAGCACCGGCGGTGCAACAAATCTGTAAACTACTCGGAGCCTCTTACCTCGTTGTCAATAAATCTTTCGTCATTTCAAGATATGTCTATCCGCTCGCGCACAATTGAGGAGTGAACAATGTCCACGACTACGGAAAATAAAGAGATGGAATTCGGGAATGTCACCATCGAACGCCCTGCGGAGGGTCAACCCCATAAGGGCAAGGTGCTGGCTGCAGTCCAACCACATGCGGACGACATCCCGCTTTTTTGTGGCGGCACAATCGCCAAACTCATCGCAGAGGGTTACACCGGCTATCTTATCCAGACCACTAATGATGAAAAGTGCGGACCGACATCAAGTATCGGTGAAACTATCTTGAGCAACGAGCGCGAGGTTGACGAATTGACGAAAGTGTTGGGATTCAAACAGGTTTTCAATCTTGGATACCGGAATCACCGCCTTGACGAAGCATCTCCCTTAGAACTGCGGGCTCGGTTGGTCTTTCTCTTTCGTATGCTAAAGGTTAACACCGTATTCACCTTCAATCCTTGGGGACCCAGCGAGGAGAACCCAGATCACTATATAACCGCCCGGGCGGTCGAAGCTGCGCGCTGGATGGCTGGCATGAGCAAGGATTATCCAGAACAGGTGGCACTCGGCATTGCACCTCAAACGGTGACAGAGCAGTATTACTGGGTTGCGCGTCAGGGGCAGCCGTACAATCGGGTGGTGGATATCAGCAATTATATGGAGGAGAAGGTCGCTTCGATGAGCGTTAATAAATCGCAGGGACCGGCAGGCTCAAGCGGATCGAGGCTTAAGGCACGGCTCGAAAAACAGGGGTTACACCTGCCGGCACTTGATGGCGATGACGAGACAGCCGATCGTGCGTATATCAAGCTGTTTGGCTTAAAGGCATACAGAGAAATCGGTCGGGAGTACGGGCTTGGGTATGCGGAGAATTTCTACCATGTGGGTCCGGGAGGGACCTTTGTGGGTTGTGTGGAACAAGAAGAGGTCGAGCAGTATATCGCCGGCAACGCAGCTCCCATTAAATAAGGGATGAGCTAATCGAACTAAGGAGAGGTAGATTCAAATGCAAACCGACACAGAAGTAAAAGCCAAATTGGACCCGGCACAACGCTACTTCTACGACGTCAACGGCTACGTTCTACTCAAGGAGATTTTCAGTCCAGCAGAATGTCAACGTCTCATCGATTTGGCAGATCAGATGGACGCTGATGACAGGTGTACTTACAAGCACGATGGCTATCCAAAAACTCCGACGCTAACCGTTCTCTCAAGATGCGCTTGGTATCATCCGCATCTGCTAGAAACGGCGATGCACCCGATCCTGCTCCCGATTATTCAGGATGTGGTCGGCGGTGACGTGCGCCTTGAGGAGCATCAATACCTGATTAACTATCCAAATGGGACTGAAAACGGAAACTCCAGCGAAGTTTCTCATGTCAAGGACGAAGGTTGGCACCGGGGCACTGCCCCGAATTTCGGTAGTTTTGAGGCGGAGGGACACTACCACTGTATGTTTAGCAAGTCCTTCATCTACCTGACCGACAACGGTCCGGGCGAGGGCACTTGGGTGGTGCCGGGTAGTCATCGGATGAACACCCCCACGAAAACGCTCCGCGAGTTCATGGATGACACCTTAGCGAAGCAACTACGATCCCAAGCGGGGGATGTCCTTATCTTGAGCGAAACACTGATTCATGCCGGACCTCAACTCAAAGCTGGTGCGTCTCCGCGCTATTCACTGGTCTACGGGTATACACCGCCATTCATGCAAACATGGCGACGCTATGATCCGCCGGCGGATTTGCTTGAACGGGTGACACCGGAGCAACAGCAGTTTTTGACAGGCGAAATTCGCTACGGATTCCGCCGAGGCCAATTTTGAAAGGCAGCGCGTGAAACGTAATTGGTTCATTAATGAACTAGCTGAACTTAATATCTTCACCAACTAGCACCAAAGGTTATTGGGCGTTAGATGGGAAGACGAAAACCGCTTCACGGAACTGTCCAAGCGATTGTCCATCATAAGTTACATCTAGGGGAATAACGGTGCGTTGTGCGCCGTTGGCGTGTGTCGGAATTGGAATCGAAAAGGTGATGTGCCCATCCTGTTTCGGTGGAATGGTCACCCCCTGTTCGGGGATGTTGAGGCCCCACAATTCAGGAAGGATTGGGCGGCAACTCGCAATTCGGGCTTGTGAGGAGTGGTTTGTAAAATCCAGACGCAAGGTTGCTGTCTCGCCGGCGGTGACATTTTGCTCGTAGGGGTACGGGCGTACCCAGTGTTCGTCCATCCCGTAGTTGGGATGGTCCCACGGAAAGAGATCGGCATAGAGACGCTCCCTTTCAGCAAGGTTTGTGCGCATCTGATGAATCTCTTCGTCACTAAAAGTGAAGGCACATGGTACGTGGCAGTTGAAGATATGGGTCGGTTTGAGTTCGGCAATCCAAGCAAGGCACCGATCATATCCCACTCCTTCACCAAGTAGGTTACGGTTCCCGGAGCAGTAATCATCAATACCTGCCATTGTGAAAGAATCGCCGGCAAAGAACATCCGGACACCTCGCCCCTCAACGAGCAATCCGCCGTGATAGTAGGTCTGACCGGGGAAGTGGTAAGCAGTCATCTTAAATTCGTTCCACGTCCACGAATCACCGTCTTGGGTGCGATGATCAATTCGGGCGACAGCGGGTGAGATGCAGGGGAGTCGGAATCTGCGTGGGTTTTCCAAGACCTCAGCCACAGTTGAATCGGTTCGCGTTGTGCACGGGAAGCTCTGCTGAAATTCAGGGCTGGCGTCCACATGATCGTCATGGTAGTGGGTAATCCAGAACTCTGTCAGGTCGGAGATCTCTCCCTCGGCTTTGAGACTCTGAATCTGTTTTAAGATGCCGGGGCTACCGCAGTCCATGACAAACGCCTCTCTATTTTCCGAGATAATCATCCACGTCGTTCCGTAGTGGCGCAGAAATGCTGGCACCGTTTTGCCTTCGCGGATGGACATGTGCCCTGTGCTACCCTCAAACGCGGTAAATAGCTTCGGAAAGTGGTATCGGAGTGCGGAGATAGCGACATACTTATCGTAGCAGGCATCGAGCCGCTCGCTGAGCGCGTCAATTGCGTCCACCGGCTCGCGCATAATCTTCCCATGTGAAGGGATGAGGACTTCGGGATACCGTTGCCGTAGTTTTTTGAGGCTATAGGTCAATCGTTGTCTATCACCGAGGAAACCGTGATAATCCGTTGTTTCTTCGCCTTTTTGGAGACTGTATAATTCCCAAATCTGTCCCCTATCATAAATCAGGTCGCCGCAAAAAGCGAAACAGAGTCCATCAACTTCAACGGTATAAGATACACTCCCATCCGTGTGACCGGGTGTATCAATTACGCGGATTTTTGCGTTTCCCCATTGGAGGGAATCCCCTTCGGCATAGCTATCGGTCACGGGGATCGATTCAGCAAGCATCAGATTGTGGGGGTGATAGTTGTAGAGATGCCAGCGCATTTGTGGGTCATTCCAGAAGGTTTCGACCGATTCAAACCATTGACGCTCTTGCGTTGGGACGCCAATGCGTGTGTCCTCTGACGCTACGATTCCGGTGCCCGAGGCTTGATCGCGGTGGTGATGTGTGAATAGTATGGTATCAACGGTTGTAATTCCGAGCGTGTTGAGGGTTGAACGCACACTACCGTCCCCACAGTCAATCAGCAGAGCGCGATTATCGTCGCGCAAAATGCCAACATTGATAGAACTGTGATGAATGAAAATTTGGCTGCTGAGTTGAGAAAATTGGGTTGACATCTGTAGTCTTAATTCAAAGATAGGCTTAATCGGAAGGGTTGGAAGCTGCACAAGGTTTCAATCGAGAAATTACTATGAAAAAAATCATCATCAGCGCGTGTCTCATCGGTGAAAAGTGCCGTTATAACGGTCTCGGCAGCAAAAGCGAGGCGGTCACGGACAGATTTGAAGCAGATTCCAGGATTCAGATCTGTCCGGAGCAGCTGGGTGGGCTTCCGACCCCTCGACCCGCTGCCGAAATTGTTGGCGGAGATGGAGAGGCTGTCCTCAACGGGAGGGCGCGAGTCGTCACAGCAAATGGTGAGGACAAAACCGAGGCATTCCTAGCTGGCGCGTATCGTGCATTAGAAATCGCTCAAGCGCATCGTGCGACCCACTCCCTCCTCAAGTCGAAAAGTCCATCCTGCGGCTGTGGAAAGATATATGATGGCTCTTTCACCGGCAACCTCATCAATGGTGATGGGGTCACTGCGGCATTGTTTCGTCGGCATGGGATAGAAATTATGACGGAAGAAGATCTGGAGAAGGATACATGAAGAGGCGGATGAATCTTCTTCCGAAAGTCGAGATCGGACGCTGAACGTCAAGCCGCCACTGCTGCCTCGCCGAGATGCTCTGCCAACCAAAGCTTCAGCGGGACATCTTCATCAGTCGGTGACGTATACCCGTGTCCACCTGTGCTGGCACCGAGCAATTGCTGTCGAATCGGATCGCAGCGATCCATAAAATGATTTACGGTCATGTCATCTCTCGGTCGTAGCCACCGGTAGCTGTAGCCGTAAAAAAGTACCTTTCGTGGGATATTGGAATAATTTGGACTGGCGGAATGCCAGAGCCGCCGATCGAAAAATACCGCGGTGCCGGGTGGCACCTTCACGGCTAACGCCCCTTCCGGTTCTGAAACACCATCTGGGGGCAAGTCCGGTGTTTTCTGTAGCTGGCTGCCGGGGAGGACATAGAAATTACCTCTGCCTTCTTCTGTGGTATCGGTCAGAAAGAAACCCACTTTGAGGGAGATGCGCGGTTGGGGAGTGGTCTCCAACTCGGCGTTCAAACGCGCACTATCCTGATGCCACCCCAAACGCTTTTTCACCTCAGCTTCGCCAGGGGGGCCCGGTGGGGTAACCGTCATATGGGAGTGGTAGAGCTGGATGTTCCATCCCAAGATTCCCCATACTTTTGGGAACGTCTTGTACCAATCGAGCAGTTCCAGGAAAATTTCGTCCTTCCCCACAAAGTCCATCAAGTTCAGTCGATCGTGAGGCCCGACTAATTCCGTTGGGGGCCGGTTAGGGTCTATGGTGCCAGGGGGTTTCTGATCTGGCGACGTCTCCGTGCTCCGGTATTGGCCATCGAGCCGGTCTACTACAGTCGTGAGGTCTTTGACCATCTGTGATGGTATAGCATTCTCAACCGCAAAAAAACCGTTCTTCTCAAATTCGCGATGTTCATCTTCAGTCAAGCAATAATCAAAACACGCCGTGTCCATACTACCTCCTTGATTTATCGCTCATTCTTCTGTGCAACCTTGACTGTGACAAGACAGCAGACAATCTATCAGCCTACGGCACACTCATACGTGCCATATATTATATCAGATTCCACCACACCTGTAAACCAGAAAGGTAATGCGAATTCCATTTCCAAAGAATTCCAAAGGAACGGGCTCGGGACTGAAAAATCATTTTTGATGTTGATCAAGGGAATGCCATGTTAGAATGTCATGCAGCGTAAGTTCTGAAAAGCAGCGTCGGCGGTTAAATAATTACATCAAGCCGAGTGAGTGAAAAGGGGAGCACCAATGGGAGCTTGGAATGCGGGAAAACTCGCTGACTCTCAATCCCAAACAGGAGAACGGAAGGAGAAACCAAACGCTTTTGGTCCCACTCGAACCCAAGGGATTTCATGGAAGGCTGTCGTCTTTGCTGTCGTGCTCATCCCACCCAACATCTACTGGATCGCTGTGGCCGAAATGGTGTGGGCCGGATTGCATTTCACCGCTGTATCACTGCCACTGAATGTAATCTTCATTCTGTTTTTGCTCATTGGCTATAATGCCCTTGCGCGTCGAATCGCCCCTCAACTAGCATTCTCAGAGACAGATCTCTTGGTGATTTACATCATCCTAACAACATCGAGCGCGGTTGCAGGCTACGATAGCCTTGTTGGACTGATAGGCGTTTTGCCACACACAACATGGTTTGCAACGCCCGAAAACGATTGGGGAAATCTATTTGCAAGGAATCTACCGACATGGTTAATCATCACCAACAGGGAAGCCGTCCGTGATTTTTACGTTGGAGAGGTCGATTTTTACGGGGCGAATTATTGGCAATATTGGTTAATTCCGTCAATCAGTTGGACATTTCTTGTGTTAATTATAACCATTTTGCTGCTCTGTATCACCGTCCTCTTGCGCCGTCCTTGGACGGAACAGGAGAAATTGACCTATCCGATCATACAGCTACCGCTTTCGATGAGTAACTCCAAAACCCGGCTGTTTCACAGCCGGTTGTTCTGGATTGGCTTTGGGGTGGCGGCTGCCGTTGACATTATCAACGGGCTAAACTATCTCTATCCTAGCGTCCCCTACATACCGGTGCGGGGCATCCGGCTGGATCACTATTTCACGGAAAAGCCGTGGAACGCCATCGGCTGGACCCCCATCCGTTTCCGCTTCTTCATGATTGGTATGACATATCTGCTCCCATTGGATCTGTCCATCTCCTGCTGGTTTTTCTACATACTCCGCAAAATCGAACGGATTGCCGGTGATGTTACCGGCTGGTCAAATATTCCGGGATACCCTTTTTTAGGACAACAATCAATGGGGGCTTTGCTGGGCATCTGTATAATTGCCCTAGTCTCCATCAACCGCCATCTGCGGGATGTGATCAAAAAAGTCTGCTTGGGTACAGGAATAGACGATTCTGGCGAACCGTTGGGGTATCGTGGTGCGGTTTTTGGCATTGTGATTTGTAGTGTACTGCTTGGCATTTTCGCTCAACAGATGGGATTGTCCCTTTGGGTAGTTGGGGCCTTCTTTCTCGTTTTTTTGCTGATGTGCATTGCTATGGCACGCATCCGCGCTGAATCCGGCGTACCGGAGCATATCATGCACGTGGTTTCCCCGCAAGATTCGCTCGTGAGCTTATTGGGAACTCGCCGCTTCGGCCCCCGTAACCTTTCGGGCTTATCTCTTTTCGTGTGGTTCAGCTATCGCAAGAGAAACTACCTGATGCCGCATCAACTCGAAGGCTTCAAAATTGCCAAACAGGCAAGTTTTTCCAGCCGCTCTGTTTTTTGGTTTCTGCTCTTTGCAACTGGAATGGGACTCCTTTCGGCGTTCATCATTTTTCCGCAGGTTCTCTATCGCTACGGTGCCGAAGCGCGTGCCGGTGGGATGAAGGCGGTCGGGTGGGATTCCTTCAACCGATTGTCCGACTGGTTGCAGCATCCGCTCCCGCCAGATTGGATTGGCAATGGCTTTTTGCTTTTGGGGTTGTTACTGACATTCGTCTTGACCTTCTTACGTCGCCTATTACTCTGGTGGCCGCTTCATCCAGCGGGCTATGCGTTAGCGATGAGCCGTGCCATTGACGATTACTGGTTTACGATAGTTTTTGCCTCGACCTTAAAATGGGTGATTCTGCGGGGTGGCGGTGCCCGAGCATATCGCCAATCGCTGCCGTTTTTTTTAGGACTGATTGTGGGAGATTACATCCTCGCGTGCGGCTGGTCGCTGCTTGGGATTATCTTAGATCGTCCCATGTATACGGTGTGGGTGTGAAAAGCCCGATGCAACCTTCGGAAGATTTATTTGACGTTTGAGGAACGTATTACCCGGGCAACGCGCCGCGATAGTCTACCCCTGTAAACATACCGATGACCATCCACAAGCCGACCATGCCATATTCGCCGAGAATCAACCCTATGAACAATGGTCTGAGTTTACGGTAACTCCCAATCCCCCCGGTCTTCATAATTAGATACTTTAACAGCCAACCGATAAACATTGACGCCCAAAGAAAATACGATGAATAGACGGCCCCCATCACATAGCCGATTGGATGCAACTTCCACCAAATAAATTGATGGCGCATAACAAGGAGAAAAGAGATAATTCCGGTGCCGACAAACATGCTGTAAATTTCAGCCCATTTTGGTCCCTTTGGATACTGTATCACCGAGGCTATGTGATTAAAATATCTGGGTGCCCCAACGAACGGTCCGCGTTGTAAGTTTAGCGCACCTTTGTCATAAATCAATGGTAACGACGCAACATAGGAAACACCTATCGAAAAGAGAATGGCGACCATGATCGCCCAAGATAGACGCTTTCGATTGAGTTGCACAGGGTCGGCGGCTTTGAATCCGTGTAGAATACTCGGCATCAAAATCCCACCCCAATCGCGCATCATGACCCGTTGAAATCCCAAGAGGCTCCAACTGTTCGCTCCGATGATTCTCGTGCCGACTGTAGTCTCGAAATATTCTGAGGGGTACATTGGAGCTTGGATGAGCAATAGTCCACCGTTAACGACCATCCATGTCAAGGCGGTAGAGGTGATGAGAAAAAAAGCGATAATACTCAGCGCAACCCAGAACGTCATCCCGGCGTAGGCACAGAGGAATCCCAATAGAAGAAATCCCAAAACGAATCCCAGAAGTGCCCATCTGTAAGGGAGCGGTTCGTTGGAATCGTCAATTGCTTTGGCTGTGTGTCTTTCGGCAAACGCCTTTTGCAGTATATCCCTTAGATGGCTGCGGCTGTTGTATATGAACGCTAATGCAAGCACTACGTAGACCGCCATCGTTTGTCCCCGCGCACAGATCCAGGGATTGATTGGGATGGAAAAAGCATTAATAGCCATATATTGGGCTTTAAAGAAAAGGAAGAAGAACCAGCAACTAAAGGAAACCTCCAGGCTAAGAAGATATGTGATACCGATAACTGAGAAATAGAGGAATAACCGGAGTTGGGGCCACCAGCGCATCACGACCCACGGTCTTTCGGTGAATGGTCCGTAAAGGTCGTAGCGATTCGGAATGCGAGGCAGGGCGGGCAAGTATTCGTGGGAGCCGTTGAGCAGATGAAATAGGGCAGCAATTGTGAATCCAATCCACATTGTTCTGTTCTTGAAAAAGCCGTTGAGCAAGGTATTGGGCTTTGTACGCTGAACCATCTCGGCGGGGACAGCAACAAGCGGGAATACGAACCGTTCGTGTTCAACCCACTGCTTCCGCAGAATGACCGATAAACAGATTGTGACGAAGTACAAAACGATAATAAATATGGTCCAAGCGAAAAGTGGCTTTGCCCACACCACCCATGGGACAAACACTTCACCAGTGTAGAAATCTGAGGCTGCTTGTTTATCCCATACCACAAGCCACTCTGGAAGGTTGGGGTAGAGCGTATCAGCCCATTCGTTTTCTGGCGTAGCGAAATAGCGTGGTGCAACCAGATAGGGAAGTAGATACCCCATCATCCCTTTGGAAGGAATAGCGGAAGTGACGACTAGCATCACCCAGACGGTCATCAATTCACCGGGATTCAACTCTGCTCTCGGCGTTATCTTTTTGAGGGCGGGATTGATACCTAAAGTGAGGACAACCAGCACAAATATCGCCCCCAACGGGAAATGATTCCCGGAAATATCTGTCCCTTGAAGATAATAGTCATTATACGGCGTGACCGCTGTTTGTATGATGACCAAGGCGAGACCGATGACAATCGCTCTGAAAGACATATCATTCTCACTGACCAGCGTTCATGCGGGACGGTTCGATGATGCAGAGCGTCTGACCATCTGTGGTCGGTTAGCCAGCCACCCGAAGTTGGTAGGTTCTGTTGACATTTGACATCACGGAGGTTGGGTTGAACGGTTAGACACCAGTACCCATAAAAGACAATAGAGGTTTTACCTTTCAAAAACAGCACTTTATAAGGGATTACGCAGTTTAGTAGTCAGAACGTCGAATTATCCCCCATCGTCGCGCAGGTTTGCTGACCCCGATAAAATCGAGGGCAGGTTGCAGCGCAGCGGAAATCCTGATCCATCGGGGCTCTGCGGGCGATTACAGGTTGGAAACTTGTGTATACGTGCGTAAGTCCTAAGATAGATACAGTGAAACCCAACGCCTCAATCTAACCGACGATCAAGTGTTGGGTTTCACTCAATTTACAAAATTCCAATCAGAGCCCCCCCGGCCTCGTTGGGTAATATGTTGACGCTTTTCATCGGTTCCGCTCAACCCAACCTCCGCGGTATAAACTGGTCGTTGCGTGGGTGCATCTTAGATCACTTGATGTATACGGTGTGGGTGTGATGTGTGAAACAGGAGGCGGGCGGCATGAAAACAATTTGTTCATTAGTTCATCGGTTGATTCATGAATTGATGAACTAATGAACTATTGCGGAGGCTACTTCAGGATCAGCATCTTGCGGGTGGCTGAGAAGTCCCCTGCGCTCAGGTTGTAGAAGTACACGCCGCTCGCAATTTGTTCACCGAAACGGTTACGGCCATCCCAGTAGATTGCTTTCGCTTTCGACTCATACACTGCTGCGATCTTATGTCCCACATGGATGGTTCGGACCAGTCCTCCGTTTGAATCGTAAATGGTCAACGATACGTCGGCATCCTCTGCCAAACGATACGGAATCCACGTTTCGGGATTGAAGGGATTCGGGTAGTTCCGCAGAAGCTGCGTCTCCGCGGGAATCTCATACGCGATGAGGTCTTCCAACTGGATACGGCTACTTTTCACATCATCAACCGTAACGATGTGGTGCCCCGGTTTGACACCAATTAGCGGATCTGGGGAATCAACGGAAACCTCCAGCACATCTCCGACCTGTGCTGTATAGCCGTCGGTCAGATTAACAAAGGTTATGTTGTAGCCATTTGCTGATTCGACTGAGGTGATGCTGCTGAGTGATGCTTTTGTTGATAGGTTCTTCACCTTGACCCGGAAGCCCTCTTTTGCGAGTCCGGTGATTTCATCAACGACAGCACCTTCAACAGACAGGACAGGCGTCTGGCTGTCGTCCTTGTATCCAACGAGCGGGATGGGCGCGGCACCTGCGCCACCATTACGCCAACCGGTACCCGTGAGGGTAACGGTCTTATTGGCGGTCGCCGTTACAAGATATGCCACATCCCCCATGATGGGGATATCCCCTGGGGCTCCGGCTCGACTGACCGAGTGGAATTGACCGGGACCTGTCGAAACAATCATGCTTGTGACTACACCCCTACCAAACAGAGCCATGATGTCACTGACATTCGTCACCCCTGGAGCATTGACGGGCAACCCGATGAGATTTGTTCCTCTGTGGAGGCTTATCGTCGAGGTGCCGTTCCCCCACGCATCGCCTGTGAAAGTGACTGTCTTCTCGGAGATCATTGAAACAATGATGCCGAGGTCGGCTGTAATTATCACATCGTTACTACGGCTATTCCACGACCCTGAAGCGGGATCATAGGTAATTATCAGAGCGACAGCACTGCCAAGCATACTGCGGAGATCACCCACGGTGTCGAGGCCTTCGACATCCAACGGCACGTGGAGCAGGCTAACTCCTGGCGATATCGTTGAAGTGTATCTCAGTATGTTTGTCAAGGTCACGGTTGTAGACCCGATGCCGCTGTTGTCGGCGATGTCTGTTGCTGTTACAGTGATGGTTTGCGGGCCATCGGCTGCTTGGTTATCATTACTGATAGTGAAGGATCCACTATAGGTACTATTGGATAGCGTCAGTCGAATCGGTGCCGTTTGTGTCGTATCAAGTGCGGAGACATCCGCCTCTACAGAAGTCACTGCCTCGGACACCGTAGCGGTGATGGTAACCGTATCGCCATTGGTAGCGTTCGCAGGAGAGACCTGAACCGTTACGGTTGGCTCGGCGGTGTCAATGGTGAGAGTCCCTGCCGTTGTTTGGGCCCCGTCAAGATTGACAGTGACAGTCTGTACCCCATCGTGCACGTCGTCAACGACAGTAAAGCTGCCGGTATATGTCCCCGACGGGAGCTCGTTCATAGCGACATTGGAGATAACCGAGCCGACCGAGAAGGTAGCCCTCCGCCCTGCCGTGCCGGTGGCCGTTACGGTTACCCTCTCCCCTGCCTTCACGATGGACCTATCAACCGTAGCGGTGAGAATGAGGACTACGGGGGCGTCGGGGGGCGGGGGGGGTGCCGGTGCCGACTCTCACCTGCGTGTTGTCTTGAATCTGCCGGCCATCAAAAACTATCCTAAAAGCAGATACTTCAGAGGCCGCAGGTGCGTCAGCATTCTCGTAGGTGAATATTATCTGATCTCCCGCCTCTACCTCAAGCCCACCCAATCTCACACGGGCAACCATATCCCTGCCAACCGGGGCGAGTTTTTCCACACTTGTCCTCGTCTCTACACCACCGTGCCGATGCACAACCCTGTAGGTTCCCTTATTTTCAGGCGCGGTTACAGCGTTACTCGGTGGTGTCCAACTCGAGGGCACTTGAACGCGAAACTCCCGCGGCCCAGAAATTTCACCAACCGCGGTGTAGGTAAAGGTGAGGTTCACCCCGGTCGCCCCGGCTTTAACAGTCGTTGGCGTGACTACACCTGAACCGGAGCCCCGTCTCGCCTCTTGGACATCAACCGTGAGCATCGTATCATCACCCGAAACCTCTGCGAAAGAATCTCCGGCAAGCCCGCTGTGAACCGCGACAACAAATGTGACATCTGTTTCTACCGTTGGCTGCACATCACCGGTATAGATGAAGTTCATTGTACTGTTTGCATTCAAATTGACACCCTCGACAACCACCATTCGACCGTCATAACGGGTGGACGCTGAAGGTCTGACAATCAGGGTGCTAGCACTCGGCGCGGACCAGTCGGGAGGGATGGTGAGGCGGATCCTGCCATCAACCATTTGACCCGCCGCGGTATAAGCAATTGTGAGCGTACGGTTTGTATCACCGGCATAGAGGGAAGTATCCCCACTGACGGGCCTCACAGTAATTATCGCTTTTCCTCCGCCACTCCCTTGACCTGTGACGCTCACTGAGGGCTGCCTTTGAATGGCTGTAAGACTCCCTCCTTCATGTCCCTGAATCTCAATTCTGAATGAATTGGTGCCCGTCGTGGTGGCAGCAACTGCACGCCCGGTGTCAGTCGCTCCGTAGATGATTCTGACGGTCTGTGTGTTGTCGAGGGAAAAGATAGGTACGGTGATAGAGGATTTATCATCATCCGTGGAGGAGCCGAGCCCGAGTCCATCCACTTCGGTATACCCCGGACTCCCCAACTCATCCACTTGAGGTTTACTCCAACCTGCTGGAACGGTGAATCTCAGGGCACCATCTACAATAGTCTGACTCGGTGTGTAGGTAAATACTAACTGCACATCGTTCGCAGCAGCGGAAACTTCTGTGGGATTAACGGTTGCCATGCCCGTGCCATCTAATGCGCCAGACACTTCAATTTGTAAGACACCGGGGGCATCTGCATAAATCCGCCCCAGCTTTTTCGGATTTCTTATCTTTTCTCTGCCTTCGTGCTCCACATTGCTTGTGACTAGTTTGAAGACTTCATCCCCATCCCCATCGGATTTAATCGTGAATTGGGCAGTCCCAATGCCGGTCTGGACCTCCACCCCATTGTTGACACTCGATGTACCACCACCATAGATAAATCGGAAGCTGTCTCCCTTGCTAAGCGTACGAATCGTCGCTATCGCTCTACTGCTCCCGACATCCAATGCGGATACGGAACCTCTAACGGTCACATAGTTACGCTTTGTGGGGTCCTCCTGCATGGCCCCCCACCCCGATGGAATTTCAAGACTCACCTGCCCCCCATTCATCGTTCCGGCTGCGGTGAACACTACCTCAATCGCCTGATTATTACTGCCTGCTGCAATGGAGGTCGGCACTAGCGTCGCAGAACCCGTGCCGTCGGCGATGTTGGTCAGTTTGAGCGTTACGGACCCTGCAGACCGGGTACTCGCACTTGATGAGACACGAAAAGTGCCGGAAACTCTGACCGCATCATTTGCCGCATAATGTAACACGGCCTTCTCACTCGCTTTATCATCCTCATCGGTACCGTACTTGATTGTTACAGTTTCACCGACCTCCAGCTGCTTGATTGCAACGTTGACCGTACGCCCGGATACGGTGGGTTGATCCGCTGCAAGCGTACCATCACTCGTGGCGGTCACCCGCCCGTCTGTATCTTTCGCTGTCGTGGGGGCACTGCCCAAGGCGGGGGGGATTATCAACGAAACCCTGCCATCCCGGATGGGGGTGGAATCCGCTATAAACCTGAAAACGATTGTTTCCTGACTTCCGGCGGGGAAGATGTTCTCGCTGCTAGCGATTTCAAATCGAACAGCGTCCCCCGATGTTCTCACCACGGAGAGGACGGGGCGCTCATCAACATTGGTGATCAAATCGTCCTCAATTGGTTGAAGCGTATCACCGGTTGGTCCAACCTTCACTGTCCAACTATAGTTGCCCGCTGTCTGTGAGATATTGACCCTGCGTATGGTGGTCCGCAACGTTTTATTTTTTTCAAGAGTGATATTCTCCCAAGTAATTATATTGTTTGTAACGTCTAAATTAGCAGAGCTACGGGAACCAGAGACATAACCGTAGTCACTAGAGCTAGTTTTCTGTAGTGCCTGGTCGCTGCTATCTATAACAATCCCCTCTGGATTAATCTCTATATCAACGTTCTCAAGTTTGGTATACGCGGTATAAGTCAGGGTAATATCTCTGCGCGGAGAACTTGCCTCCACAAAAGTGGGCGAAATGTCCATCCTTCCAGACCCCGCTGTTGCACTTACCACTCCCCCTGTGACCTTTGCCCCCGCTGTACTCGTAAGTGTTGTCGTCGCGGTGACGGATTCCCTATGACCACTAACATCCCCAACCGTGGCTATTCGATATGAAACAATAACTCTCTGCCCCCTATCGATCGTATTAATGGGGATAGTAGGGTTGACAGTGATATTAGACGTATCACCAATAGTGGCACCGCCTCTTCCTGACACTGTAATATCACTAGCCTGACTTGCCTGGAGCGCGGGGGGAATGGTTATGTCGAGATCAGAACCGTACATCGGCCCAGGGGCTTCAAAGACAATTTGAACGGAGATATTTTCATCTCCTGTGAATACTCTCGCCGGTGTAACCTTAAACTCTCTTATGAGAGGGTCCCGCGTCTCAGGGTCGTCGGGTTCCCCATCCTCATTGAGGTCAGTCGCCAAATCACGATTCCCCAAAATGTTTCCAACTTTGACCTCAACTGTGTCCGATAACCGACTCAGTGTGCCGTTCCGGGCACTGGAGCTGCACTGGAACGAAATCGTAGCATAATCATTTGCATAATCAACATAGATTTCGTTCTCATCATCAGTTTCAGGTAGGCGAGAAGGGATGGGGGCAGTAACATCACTCAATATGATTACAAGTTCTCTGGCGGCGTTGCTCCTTGAGCTGCTCCACTCTGAGCTAAGGTTGACTGTTATGCGTCTGTCGGCTTCAAATGTCACAGTAGCATCTGCTTTGGCCTTCTTCTCATCGGTATCAAGGTCCTCGCCAATAAAGATATTGTCGGTATCAAGATTGCCCATGCTATCCGTTTGGTATACTACGTCGTTACCATCCTGGACTTGTATCAATTTATTAGACACTTTCCAACCGCTGGGGAACCTAATTTGGACCCTCCCGCCAGCCATATTTATGGCGTTATTATCACTGTCTTGTGCTGTGTAGGTAAATTGCAGAATATTATGTGTACTGCCAGCATTAAGAGGGGTATCCGTATTAGAAGCACCAACAATTGTATCGCTTGTTATGTCCCGATCATACCAAGCTACCGTTACTGTTCCCCGACCGTCATTTGCTGATGCCATCACGGCTTTATTGAATACTCCTAGAATCATCATCAAACCGATAACAAAAAGTGCACTTAATTTCCAATTATACATCGTTCAAACCTCTTTTAGATTGTAGTCGCTGGATACACCGAGCGACGAGAGATGTGTTTTTCGGCGATTCATCGCTGAACTACGATGATGAATTGTCGAATTATTTAAGAGCTAATTAACTGCAGCTGAGTGCTTCAATCAGGGTCATTGAGTTTTCGGTTTTTTCCTTGCCTGAGCGATGGGTCGGGATTCGGAAATTCCTTCTACAGGAGAGCTAAATGCTCCTATGCTTCAATGCCTCGTAATAGCAATTTATCAGGGTTAATTCATAAGGGCTGACAATCGTTAATCTCTACAACTGTGTAACAGGTGCCGAGTTTTGGGCAGGTACGGGCGGAGGTGCCGCCGTACAGTCAATCTAACGCTATGACGCTTTGTCTTTCATTGCGTCCTTGCGTCCTTGCGTTTTATTTCTGACTCATGTTAAGAAATGGTTCAACAGAAACCAAATTTTTAAGAAAAGACTCGGCTTTTCTTCGCGTTTTGCACTTTCTTTGTAACATGTGCCTCAAATTACTCTTGGTGGAGTGTCGGCGACCGCCTCGGGGGACCGAACTCTTGTTCTGTTAACGGAATGGCCTCCTTCTTGTAGATTTGCACTCGATATGAGCAGTTGTCCGCTATAAACAGTAGTCCATCTCCATTGATTGTCACCGATGTCGGACGCCTCAACAATTTCTGTGGTTCAAGATTTGCCATATCCCTCATACGATTGGGGCTAGCGTTCGTCATCATATAATCAATTGCGGTTTTTGAGAGTGTTGCGTCTCCTAGGAATTTTTCTACGTACCTCGGTTCGGAATTGAACAGTTGTACGCGGTTATTTCCACAGTCAGCGACGTAAATATCGCCGTGATTGTCTACCGCCACGTCAGTGGGTCTATTGAACTCGCCATCCTCGCAACCGGACTTGCCGAATGCGAAGATAAACTCCCCCTCAGCATTGAACTTCTGTACCCTGTCGTTGCGCCAGTCTACGACGTAAACATCTCCTAGCTCATCAACAGTGATGCCCCATGGCATATTAAATTCACCCTCTCCATCGCCGTAGCTGCCCCACTTCGAGATAAACTCGCCATCCTTGGTAAACTTCTGGACTCTGTGGTTCATACTATCGGCAACGTAGATATTCTCTTCGGCATCGAAGGCGATACCCGCAGGGGCATTGAGTTGTCCATCTCCGTTGCCATACTCCCCCCAAGTGCTGAGGGGCTTACCATCTGTGTTGAACGCTGCAATACAATGCTTCGCTTCATCAGAAATGTAAAGATTCTCCTCATTGTCAGCAATAATTGCAACTCCCCACGTTGCTACACCGCCAATTTCGCCCAAGTTCTCCTCATCTACGGTGTACTTTCTAATCATCGATGCGTCGCCGCTTCGACACAATATGTACAGGTTGTTTCCCTTTCCAAGCGCAACATCAACAGGAAAGTTGGTGTGTCGCCGCATCCCTACAGTTTTGAAAAATGGGAAGCCTGCACGTAGCAGTCCGTATGGTCTACCCATGATTCACCTCCTGAAATCTGTGTGGGTGGATGAGCGAGTATGTGAGAAAGCGAAAAAACAAGAAAACCGGACAGAAAATCTAACGCACAGGCACAAAGACGCAAGGATTTTTTATTGTATCATAACGTCCTCGCGTTTTATTCTGCTCGTTTTTCCACTTCCTCATACACTCGCCCCCTCGCCTCATCAAAGCCTTACTTGCTCCCAAAAGGATGGATCTGTTCAAATGTACCATCTACGATTGGGGTGGGTTCGAGTCCCATCCACTGTTCAAGGACCGTTCCGTATATGCCGCGGAAGTCTATCGTATGCTCAAGGTCTTCGCCGTTTGCCCATCGAGCGGGGTCGAGGGATGGATACTCTGCGTATAGCCCTCCTTGGACATGGTCCCCAACAATGAACGCGCCTCCGCCTGTGCCGTGGTCGGTGCCGCTGGCGTTGTCCCTGATGCGTCGTCCGAACTCTGAGAATACGAGCATAACCACCTCATCGGAGGCGTTGTGGTCGCGCAAATCCTTGAAGAAATCGCGAATCGCTCCGGACAGCTCTGCGAGCAGCTTCGGATGCGATGGCACCTCATTTGCATGGTGGTCATAGCCGCCGTGCTGCGTGTAAAAGACCCGCGTTCCGAGGTCGGCCAGATGCACTCGCGCAACGTCCCGCAAGCTCTTGGCGATTGGGTTCTCCTCATACTCAACCTCAGAGGTATACATCGCTGGGGCTTTCTTCAGCGCATCAGAACCTTTAATGACATCAAGTCCCGTTTGCGACAGGTAATCCATTACAATACCGGTGCCGATAGCGGGACTATACATTTCCTTGAATATCTCCAGGGCTTGGAGTCGCTGCGGGTCTGCCTCGATATCGGTCATCAACCCGTAGGTGTCAAGGTTATCGATAGAGGTAGCCGGTACGCCGGAGAGGGCGAGTGCTCTCGGCAGTCCCTTGCCGAAGGAGACGCCCGTTAAAACGTTCTCTCCATTGGGGTCAAGTTCCCGAATCACTCGACCGACCCACCCCTCTGAGCCGATTTCTATCGGTTCGCAGGTGTGCCATACATCCATCGCCCGGAAATGGGAACGGCTGGAATCGGGATAACCGATACCCTGAACAATGGCTACATCGCCTTGGTCGTACATATCCTTCAGGGGTTCGATATTCGGGTTCCACGCTAAAGTATCGTTGAGAGGGAGAACTTCTTCCTCCTTGAGCCCTACTACTGGCCGTGAATCGTAATACACGCCCGCGGTATAGGGGATAATTGTATTCATAAAGTCGTTGCCACCCTTCAGTTCGACAACGACAAGGACAGGATCTTTCTTACTGACAGCCATGTGATCTACTCCTTCCCCGCAGGGAATGCGGCCCTGCGGCGTATAGAACCTGAAACGTGTGCGTGAAAAAATTGGTTCACTAATGAACCCAATTAGGCAAACTGATACTCTCTCGAAGATACAATCAACTGTAGCATACGCACCACTCGAGCCTTGTTCTCTTCCGCAGTGTCGTCAGCACCTATGTCGAGCTCGCCCTGAGACGCTGCAAACCGGGTCAAAGACTCACGCGTCGTATCACCGACCTCTAGTGGTCCCACTAGTTCGAGGCATTTATCCACAAACTCGTCGGGAGAGAGAGGGCTCCCATCCGCTTTAAGCCGACTGATGATTTGCTCGATACCCGGCTTTTGGGAATCGCTGACCTCACCGACGGAGAAGTTAATGCGCTCGGTAAGCGTACCGCCATCAATCCATTCTTTACCGGTGTGCCAACCTTCTACAGTTGGGGGATTCAATAACTCCTGCCCCATCAAAGCGGTGGCAGCCGGATATTTCCCCATGCCCGGTTCGGGCCTCTGATACGTCCTTACCAGCTTCAGGATACCTGTGACAAGCTCTGTAGGACTCTTAACCTTTTTGAATCGTGCTTCCTTGAAGAAATCGGAGTTGAAGAGCGTTCTGAGTATGTGGGGCATATCCCCATCCGAATCCAAGAAAGCGTTCGACAGCGTATCAATCGCGTCTGGGTCTTGTGGAGGGGTCACGTTCCAAGACGGGACCTGCGGTTCGTCCGCGACGAAGAAGTTGTAAAGGTGTCTGGATATGAACTTCGCGCAGGCCGGCTGCTTCACGATGATGTTGATTATATCATCACCGTTAAGATTACCTGTATGCCCCAAGAACGTCTTTTCGCCATTGTCATGTTCCTCTTCAATGAACACAAAGTGTGCAGGGTAGTAACCTTGGGGGTACAAGGGCGCCGGTTGGGTGAATGTCCATCCTGTAAAGGCGCGTGAACAATCCTTAATATCGTCCTCTGTGTAATTACCGACGCCCATTGAGAACAGTTCTAATAACTCCCTGCCGTAGTTCTCATTCGGTTCGCCTTTCCGGTTCTCGTTATTGTCAAGCCAGAAAATCATCGCTGGATCTTTCGATAGCGCGAGCAAAATCTCTCGCATATTTGCAAGCCCCACGCGCCGGAACGTATCAATCTGGAGGGCAGAAGAAAGAATATGCTGATTTTTCGCAACACCCGTGGCGAACACATGGTGCCAGAAAAGTGCCATTTTTTCTTCGAGAGGTCGTGGACTATTAATCATACGAAACATCCACGTTGTCCTATACCCTCCCTCAGAACCGCCGAAGCAACGATCCAAAATATCCTCGTCGACCGGCGGGCAACGTTCTGGGTCTACTAAGTCTTCAACAACATTTTCGTAGCCCTTCTTGACGTATTCCTCTAACTCTGTTAAGGTCGTGCCAAACCCTGCACGACGCATCAGATGGGCGGTTAAAGCAAAATCGGCGTTCGACATTTTCTCCTCCTTTGATTGAGAATAATTCTCGCCCAAAAACACTAAGCGTTTAGATAAAAGCTACAGCTACCCTGTGACATGCTCCCATACTAAAGCGTGGGACGCTTACCCCGGCTCAGTAGGGGAGGCTAGCACGCCCTGGTCTGGGCATCGGGGCAACGAAATCTACTCTTGGATAACAGCCTTGTATCACAACCTTGGCGACTTTGGCTGATCCTGTCCAATCATAGTTGAGTGAAAAATGCTTTTTTATTCTATCGTAGCTGCTAAAAACTGTCAACCTTTTTCTCAGATTTATTAGGTCCATAGGAATTACGTAGTTGAACGCTTGAAACCAACTCCGGCTGCTTTATCGGGACGGGAATAATGAAACCCCTCAACTCCTCCGCAAGCAGGGGAGAACCAAACCCCCTCTAACTCCCCCGCAAGCAGGGGAGAACTAAACCCCCTCTAACTCCCCCACAGGCAGGGGAGAACTATACGAACGCGCGACTACGAGCTGAGAAGTGGATAACTCCTAGGGGCTATTTAGTTTTCGGTTTTCTCCCTGTCTGAGCGATGGAGCCGGGATTGGGAAATCCCTCCTACAGGGGAATTAAATGTCCCTACGGATTTATTTAAGAGGTGCTCATAATTATTGTCTGAATCAGGACTTTCAGGCTGAAAGGATTGGCAGGATTATTTTATTCAAGTTGACCTCTAAAGAAACCGATATATCTGAGTGCCCTATCCTTCTACACTTCTAACCTTTCAATCTGAATACCTCTTGCGTCTTTGTGACTTTGCGTTTATTTAGCAATCGGGTGGACTCATAGGGGAATTGCATTTGTTATAGAAATTAGGCAACTGAGCAATTAGAACCGTGGGTTCACCCCTCGTGGCGCAGGTTTGCTAACCCCGATTTCATCAAGGGAGGTTGCAGTGCAGCGGAATTCCTGATCCATCGGGGCTCTGCGGGCGATCATAGGTTGGAAACCTATGTCTACGATTGGATTTTGCATTGCTATGTGCCAAAGTCATAGTCGTAGAGGGTATGAAATGGGAGATGATTTTCGCAATCAAAGTGCGTCAATCCTGCACAATATTTACATACGATTGCCCTGAATAGACTCGCAAATTCTGTAGACCTGCTGATGCCGTTGTGCTATAATGATTTTAAGATATCCTACTGAGACATAGCAAGAAGGAGGCATTCATGGCTGATCCCAAATATACCGTTGCGATTATTGGTTGCGGACGCCTCGGTCAGCACTACGCGGAGGTGTATCAGACACTGCCGAATACCGAGTTGGTTGCCATTGCTGAACACAACCCGGAGCGGCGGCGCGCTGTCGGTGAACGTTTTGGCATCAAAGCACTGTACCCGGACGCGGAAGCTATGTACCGCGAAATTGTCCCGGACATTGCCGCTGTCGTTTTGCCCGGCAAGTATATAAAAGACGCGGTGATTGCAAGTGCTGAAGCGGGAGTCAAAGGCGTGTCCACCGACAAGCCAATTGGGGCGTGTCTGGCAGATGCCGATGAAATGGTTGAGGTATGTGAGGAACGCGGCGTCGTCTTTGCCGGGGGGAACCTCCAGCGGGCACTTTCGGAGGTCCAAGAGGTTGCTGGTTGGCTCCGCGCTGGTAACTACGGTGAACTACGCGGCACCTGCATCCACCGCTGGGGCGGCGAGATATCGGGCGGCGGGTGTCAGCATATTGCTGTGCTGCGGCTCCTAGCACAGGCAGAGATAACCGAGGTAATCGCTTGGGGCACACCTGAAGCAGCACTTCAAGGCGACAACGACGATGGTTTGATTATCAACGGGCAATTTCGTCTGAGCAACGGTCTCATCTGTCCCGTTTTCGGTGAGGAGACCCCTTACCGGGGCGTTGACGTATGGACTGACGATACACTCATTCGATGGGATTGGGCACCCCCCGAAATCTATCGTGGTTTTGATCCGAACGGGGCCCGGATTAAGGTGGAAACTTTCTACACCCCGGTGCAATATCCCCGTTTCACCTATATGGCAACATCGATTATGTCTTTCCTCGACGTGGTGTCAAACGGAGGGGAGCTGGCCATATCGGGGCATGACCTACGCCAGTCCCTCGAAGCGGCGGTCGCCGCCAAGTATTCCGCCCTGTGGGGCAGTGTCCCGCTGAAGCTGCCGCTGGAAGACCGCTCCCTGACACTCTATCCGAGGCAATACCGATGGCTCGGCGGCGATCAGTCCGGCAGACGACAAACCTATCAGGCGGCACTGTCGGATCCGCTATTCCCCAAAGAGGCACCCCCCTCAGTCCCCCCGCAAGCAGGGGGAAGTGGAACGTAAAAAGAAGAAAACGAGACAACCGTCTTCCCCTTCGTCAGGGAAGGTTCTAGTTTCGTTTCTTCACCTACGCCAGTCCCTCGAAGCGGCGGTCGCCGCCAAGTATTCCGCCCTGTGGGGCAGTGTCCCGCTGAAGCTGCCGCTGGAAGACCGGTCCCTGACGCTCTATCCGAGGCAATACCGATGGCTCGGCGGCGATCAGTCCGGCAGACGACAAACCTATCAGGCGGCACTGTCGAATCCGCTATTCCCCAAAGGGGATAAGTAATGAATTACTGGCTTTTAATAAAACGCTTGGACGCACCCCCCTCAGGCCCGAATACCCACACGGTATCTCTTCCCCCTGCTTGGGGGGGGATTGAGGGGGGTAGGCTCAATGAGCCAGGAACTGACGGACAACCCACCGGGTATTTAGCAGGGGGAAGGGGAACGCAAAAAGAAGAAAACGAGACAACCGTCTTCCCCTTCGTCAGGGAAGGTTCTAGTTTCGTTTTTTCAGCTCTCCCGATGAAATTGTGAATCCATGATGCGGTAAGCATTCCCTTGGGAGGGCAACCGAAGCGGTACTGGACCCCTTTAGTCCCCCCCTTGCACCTCCCCCTGCTTGCGGGGGGACCGAGGGGGGTAAGGGGGCATCTTTGCGTTAAATTCAGAGAAAAGCCCCTATCTACTCATTGCGTTCCCCAAATATGATAGATAGCAACTTATGCCTTGTATCGTGAGATTGCGCCGGAGGCCTCCGGCGCAAATTTAGTCGAATTGCTCTTTACTCTGACGACACGCTTTGCCTTTGCCCCGAATGATGTCCTCTCGGTGCCATGTGTGGATGGCGTGACAGATATAGTCGTTATCACCAAGCATCTGTTCCACGCGATCTTTCGTAACCCAGTCGTAACAACCATTGGTGAGTTGCTTAGACCCCAACGACGCATCGGAGTAGCCGTACACACGGCATATACCGTCTGCCTTTTCAACATCCTCGATATAGGACATCCATGGAACGTCCAATCCGAGCTGTGTTTTTGTAAGATCTTGCAGAGAAGCAATACGCGCGCCGATGTCCCAGCCGACGCCTTCTTCTTCCCAGCCTTCCCCACCGGGCAATTCCCACCGGGCACTCTCATCGTCGTGCAGCAGCAAGTATTTCGATTCATTGTCAGACGGACATTCGACCAGCAAGCGCGCGGTTGCGATAGGCTTGTCGAAACAGACAGGGATAAGGCGTTTACCGGCATCGCTTAGTGCGTTAAGGGCCGCGGAATTATAAGGATAGTAGCCTGCGGAGGGAGGGGCATTGACTGCACAATATTTATGGAAAATTCCACAACGGTCGTCTGTAGCCGTGCCAGCGGGTGCTCTATGCCACGTATGCTGATTTGTGATTAGTAAATCACCTGCCTTGAGTTCCGGATCGATAAAGGGGGCGAGTTGCTTGGCATCGGGACGGGTGAGATCCAAGATATGCGCTTCCTCGTCGATAACCTGAGCCAACTTATGAGATTTGGGGGACACCATAAAGGGGCCATACACTTCATCGAAATCGGTCAGCGGAATGATAGCGAACACCCAGTTCATGGATGAGCCGACTGGACGCCAACGTTTGTAGTCACAGTGCCCCCCAGAGCCTCGATCGCCCGGACTCCGCAGGTACGCCACGAAAGCGGTCAGATGCGCTGGCTGACCGAGCGCGCACTCAACGGCATTCACAACCGTCGGATGTTCGGCAATCGAGGCAAGACTTGACTCAGCCATCTTATTTCCGCTGATCGTATACTTCCCCGGTTCGGGATACTTCAGCGAAGCCGGGTATGAATTGTATTGTGCTTGTTCTTGGACGACACGACGAAATTTATCCGCTTCGTCAGGGGAGAGTACATTGCGAACAATCGCATAGCCGTTCTCATGGAAGTCCGCTATCTGTTGATCGTTGAGAATTGGAGTATTAATCGTAGTCATAATGGATGGCACCTCCCAAGAAAAAATGGTGAAATGTTGTAACAAAGGTCTCTAACTTATCCCTTGTTGGCGCGACTACCTGATATCCTTGTTAGGCTGCCGCTGCTAAATCCCGGTACTTCTCATAGAGCTGATAACAGTTCATAATTGGTACGTTCTCTTCCTGTGCCATTTCAATTAACCATTCAATGTGCTTCAGTTCCGAATCAAAGCGGTACACCGACCACGGATGCATCGCGGGCGCATAAACGAGATTGCGCTCAATGGCGTACTGAAACTCCTTTTTTCGTGCTTGAAACCCCTCTTCTACCGTCGCGGGCAACCTCTCTAGAATCGTTCCGTCCGCAAATCCGGGAGCGGGTTGCCAGCCATCACTCTGGTGTCCCGTATTGAATAGCAAATTACAATGCCACCCAGTGACTGGTATTTCAAACAGTTCCGGGTATCCATCTTCAACGTACCAGTACGGCTGGGTGAAAGGGGCAGGCATCGGCTGTTCTGGTGGTCCCACGCCATCGGTAATAATAAACTGGTATTCCTGCTCCGACAAGATACCGAGCTGCTTTGGATGTCCCTGTAGCCCTTTGTAGAAACCACCGGGTGCACAAAAACCAATTGGACCTATCCCAAAATATTGCGCGATAAGGTCTGATGTCTGCTCAAGTTCGGCCCTGAACTGTCGAAGTACCGCGGGTTCGGTACTTGAAATTCCCATGTGGCTGTAAGTATGCGACGCGATGTCGAAAAGCGGATTGTCTTTCAGCAAGTCAGCGAGATCATCACCTGCTCTTTCCAGCACCTTCCCCACGATACAAAAGGTTGCCGGCGCATCATATCGCTTCAAAACCCGCGTAATCTGTTCAACACTAGTGAGAGTTTCCTCGAGCCAGATTTGCCAGTTCCCGTTGGATTCAATGCTTGGGTGGAGCGCGTACGCGCTTTCAACATCAAATCTAAGAATGAACATATATCCTCCCCTGATGCTTTTTCCAATTGTATCATGATTCTATCAAAAATTAAACACAATATTTAAGCCGTTGTGTGGTATATGTCTCATTCAGAAACTTTGGACAGCATTTCTAACCGAGCGCAAGGTGGGACCAATGCACCAAGCCAGAATTTTATTTATGACTTCGATCTGTATAGTTTTTATATGCGCGACGAATGGCGCGAGGTGCTCTCACACGACACCGAAGGAGCAGTCTAGCCCGAATCGGGTCACGACCTTGCCGATACCTTCTCGCAAGGCTGCAAAGTGCGCCCCGTACACATTGGCATTTGAGGATATCGCAGGCAACTACGCTGTGCGGTGGTTCGTACGCTAACAGGGGTGGTAATGGTAGATTTTGCATTGAGCGGTATTCCACTGCCCATGAACCCCATTACGACCATTGCAAATTTTTACACATTCATAAAAAGTGTTGACAAACTGCCCATCAATCTGTATACTAGTAAGAAGCTATTGTTTAATTTATCTTTGGTATCAAGGGTTTTGAATTTCAATACTACAATGTCATCCCCCACGCAGTGAAAGTCCTCACAACGGCGCGCTTTTTTGTTTTATCGAGAATGCCTGAGTTTTGACTGCCCTCCAGCGTTTCAACAGACGACTTGATATTGTAGTCCAAACGTTCAGGAGAATGACCTAAATGAAAACACTAATGAAAACACTCAGAAATATTTCAACGGTTATTGCATTTGCATTTATATTGGTTGGGATTTCCGGATGCAGCGGCTGCAATCCGCCCCCTGAGCCAGCAAGTTTCAGTCCAACGGAAGGCCCCGAGACCGGTGGGACAACCATCCGAATTACGGGTGAAAAGTTTGATATGAAAAATGGTGTTACGGTGAAGATAGGCGGGAAGAATGCCACAAGCGTAAATGTTCCCAGTGCAATGGAGATTACGGCAGTGACACCGCCGGGGATGGCAGGCGAATCGGTTTCAGTCGTTGTAACCAACAACGGCAATACGAAACCAGAGGGCACTGTTACAATAAGCCAGCAATTTACCTACACCGACGCAACCGCTCCAACAATCACGGGAGTCAGCCCCGCGGATGGGACAGTCATATCGGAGTATGAAGACTCGTTGAGTGTGAGTGTTCCTATTTCAATCACCTTCAGCGAAGATGTTGACAGCGCCTCTGGTACTTTAACTGTTTCCGTTGAGTCAACGCCGGATTCTGCTACCGAACAATCTGGCGAGATTGCTGGTACTGTTTCTGGCAGTGGGAACACAATTACATTTTCCTCCAACGAACCGTATCGATCAGGGCGTAAGTATACTGTCAATATATCGGGTGTCAAAGATACCGCCGCCGCTGGCAATACCTTGGCTTCGGGGCGCACCTTTAGCTTTACAATCGTCTCCCCGGAGAAGGTTGACCGATACCTTGTACGTGAAGGAGATACGCTTGCAATAATTGCCTCACGTCCAGAAGTATACGACGATGCCGAACTGTGGCCCCGGCTCGCCGAAGCAAATCAGGACGACTACGACTTCGATCGGCAGCGACTCTATCCGGGACAGCAATGGTTGTGGGTGCCACGTGGATCCGTATGGGGAGATTAGTGGTACAGGCAGCAAATCCGACGAAATAGAGGACTATCATGAAATTTCGCTTTCATATTGTGTTGGTGATTTCACTTGCAGCCATGTTTGTGGCGGGGTGCAGCATCCGCACTGTCCCTCTTGAAGAGGAACAGTTGGTCTATGAAAACGATGTGGAGTTTTATGATAGTCTCCCGCCAAGCTTCTTCTATGACGCTTGGCAGCTGTCCCAATATCGCCAATATTACGGCGACGTATCTGAATTGGACTATCGGATGCATATCGATCCGAATCCGCATGATAGTTACCGTGCGGATGAGAAGCCTGTTCAACGTGCTCCTGCTCAAAGGTCAATCCAAGGGACAACCCCCAATCGTCGTGTTGGAGAACGTCAGGATCATCTCCCAATTCAACGGACGCTCAACCGGAGCCGGTACGCTCGCTCAAATCACCTAGCATCAGAGTCCACAGACAATAGGCCCCGTGTACGGGAACGGTTACGACACCGTCAACGAACGACAAACACGGAGGATGATGGAGACCGTAAAGCCCAACGCCGAATCACCCGGCGTCGCGCTAGACGGGAGGGTTGAGCTTGTCTGAATCAGGATTTAGTGGATTAAAGGATTTTCAGGATAACTAGTTGTGGGGAAATGGAAGCGAGGGGGCATCTTCAGATTGCTACCCTCCAATCGATCACGATGTAAGCCCCGGCAATCCATCGACAATCGCCCCCGTCTCCAAACTGACTGTGATTACCTTTCGGATAATTTTGATAATATCTTGTCTGAATCGGGATTTAGTGGATTAGCGGATTTTCAGGATAACTAGTTGTGGGGCAATGGCAGGGAGGGCGGATCTTCAGATTGCCCAATCTGGCAATCCTTTCACAATCGCCCCTGTCTCCGAACTGACCGTGATCACCTTTCGGATAATTTTGATAATATCTTGTCTGAATCGGGATTTAGTGGATTAAAGGATTTTCAGGATAACTAATTGTGGGGCAATGGCAGGGAGGGTGCCTCTTCAGATTGCCCAATCTGGCAATCCTTTCACAATCGCCCCTGTCTCCAAATAGTCAAACGCCTTTGCGGGTGTCCCGTGGAGGGTTGAGCTTGTCTGAATCAGGATTTACTGGATTAAAGGATTTTCAGGATAACTACAGGATAACTAGTTGTGGGGCAATGGAAGCGAGGGTGCCTCTTCAGATTGCCCAATCTGGCAATCCTTTCACAATCGCCCCTGTCTCCGAACTGACCGTGATCACCTTTCGGATAATTTTGATAATATCTTGTCTGAATCGGGATTTAGTGGATTAGCGGATTTTCAGGATAACTAGTTGTGGGGAAATGGCAGGGAGGGCGGATCTTCAGATTGCCCAATCTGGCAACCCTTTCACAATCGCCCCTGTCTCCAAATAGTCAAACGCCTTTGCGGGTATCCCGTGGAGGGTTGAGCTTGTCTGAATCAGGATTTACTGGATTAAAGGATTTTCGGGATAACTAGTTGTGGGGAAATGGAAGCGAGGGGGCATCTTCAGATTGCCACCCTCCAATCGATCACGATGTAAGCCCCGGCAATCCATCGACAATCGCCCCTGTCTCCAAACTGACTGCGATCACCTTTCCGATTAGCTTGACAATATATTGTGGCTCCTCCTGACGGTTCGGGTCGTTGAGGATGCTGCTGCGTTTGTCTGTCTTGATGCAATACTGGTTGATTACCCATTCCAACGCGGACCGATTCCCAAGTCGATACTCAAACGCCTTCGCGGGTATCCCGTCGAGGGTTAGGAAGTCGTTGTATTTGATTTGCGTTTTGTCTTTGGACAGTTTCATCTTTTCCACACGCCAATCGAGCGGCACCTCACGGTTTTCGATGAATGTGAGCTGATATTCGGGCATCTCCTCATAGCCGATGTGGATTTCCCCTAACCGTTGTCCCGCTTTGGCAAACCCCCAAAAGTCGGGGGTGTACGGCAGGCGCGGCAGGTCGCGCTTGAGGTTCGCTTGATACCGTTCCCGATAGTCGGGGTGATGCAAGAGGGCGTAGACGTAATGAAAAATGTCGTGCTTGGTAATGGTGTCGTCTCGGTAATGTGTTCGGAATTGTGCCAACGCCCAATCGGTGATGTTTTCGCGGCGGTTCGTTCCGTCCTCGTCGTAGGTGTAAAAGGGGAAGCATTGGGCCTTTTCAAAGGCCAAATCAAGGGCAGGAATCCTATTTGTTATAAGACAGCCAAAGCCTTTTCTATCACCAATACCAGCAACACAAATCACCCGATTTTCTGTTTCGGCCTCTGGTGTGGGGAAGATAGATGGAAACACATACACGCGATTGTTCATAACCCGATCAAAGTAGAGATTTGATTTTGTGAAAGGACGGTAGAATGAACTTCTCACCTTGTGTTCGGTATATTCGGCGATTCTCTCTCGTTTTAAGTGCTGTCTTAATTCCCGATCCCACTTGATTTTCTTGTCATCATAAACCACAAAATCATCGACATTTGCGTTCCAATTGACTTGACGTTTCCATCGATCGACTTCTGCATTGTAGGTATCAATCATTCCACTTATGTTTTCAGCCAAAGCGTTTCGATTAAAGTTGTACGCCCATGCGTCCCGGGCAGTGTTGATGCCGAGGCTATAAGTTTTGAAAATCACACCTACCGCCTCGCCTTTTCCTGCCTTCGCTTCCTGACTTCCCATTGGGATAAAGGTTTCAAATTCGGCGTGGAGCCCCTCTGTCAACCATGTGTGGCGCGCGTCGGGACAAATAGTCTGCCAATCTACATTGCCTATATGTCCATACTCATTCAGAAAATCGAACTTTCGTTTTTTGTTCCATTGGTCATCGGTGCGATAGTAAAAGATACGAGCAGAGACCGAGCCCCCTCTGTTTGTAGTAGGGCGATTCATCGCCCATCCGTTCTTCACAAATAGGTTGATGCTCACGCCGACCCGTATCCCGAACACATTGGCATCCGAGGCCTTCAATCCCTTCCGTGCATTTCCGCCCAAGTCCAAAATATAAATCGCGTCGAAATCATCTGCAAGGTGTTTCCGCATTCCATCAAACGCCACACCGTCAAGAAAGCTGTTGTTGGTCACGAAGGCGACAACCCCTTTCTCCCCAATCCGATCCGATGCCCACCGAATTGCTTTTACATACGGATCGTAGAGTTTACTTTTGAGCTTCGCCTTGGAATCTTTTGCATAGGTTTCTGCAACCCGTGCGTCCATCGCTGGGTATTTCCGATTCCTGTTATTGTCGCTATCGTTGACCTGACCGACGTTATAGGGTGGATTGCCGATAATGACAAACATCGGGGTGTTCTTCTGAGCCTCAACGCGTTGGGTGTTCTCCGGCGCGAATAGGGGCAACTGTCGGTCCTCTGCCAGTTCAAAGGTATCCACGAGGCAGATACCCTCAAAGGGACGATACGTGCCTATCGCCTCATAAAATTCATGCTCAATGTTCATCGAGGCGATATAGTAGGGCAGCAACATCACCTCGTTGCAGTGGAGTTCTGCTGTGTATTTATCCTCAAGTGCGGTTGGGCGAATCTCCCGCATCATCCGCACAATGAAATTGCCTGTCCCCACAAACGGGTCGATGATGTGAACCTCCCTATCCGAAATCGTAGTGGCAGCTCTCGTGGCTGCCGGTTCTCTGTGCCCGTTCCCAAATTCGGTCTTTAATATCTGATCCACGCTTCTCACCATAAAATCGACAATCGGTTGCGGTGTGTAGACTACCCCGTGCGTATCGGCAACCTGGACCGAAAAGCCTTGAAAAAACTGCTCGTAAACCGTGTTGAGGAAGCTCTGCTTTTGGGAGAAGTCGTTGATGGTTGCGGCTGCCCGTTCGATTGCGAGGTAAAAGCGATCCAGGCTACGCAGAAAATCGTCCCGGCTAAACGCTTGCTCTGTGAGTGCCTTAATGACGGTCTCGATCTCGCGGGCGATGACATTACGGTCAGTGAAATCGGGGTTGCTAAAGACAGTTCGGAAAATCCGCTCGGTCAACAGATGTTGGATCAACATCTCCTCAACAGCAGCTTCGGAGAGGTTGGGATTGATCGATTGACGGCATTTCTCGTAAAAATCCTCAAACGCGGTGGTAAAGTGGAGGTTGGCCTCCCGTTCCTTTTGGATCAGGGCTGCCAAACTGTCTCCGAGGGCGGGCACTTTGTCTTTGAACTGTGCAACCGCCTCCTCCCATTGGGTGTATTCCTGCGAACGGTGGGAAAAGAAGGTTTCGAGGACCTCTATGAGTTGCATCGGGTCATTCAGATTGACATCAAGCATCTGCTGACCGTTCTGCCAAAGAATGGCGCGTTGTGGCGTTTGGAAGAGGAGATTGTCGCGGGGGTATCCTGCTTCAAACTTGCGCTGGACTTGGATTGGCAGGTTGTCGTGGATATCCTTTGCCTCCCAATAGCCGTGAGGCAGTTGGAAATCGTCGATCAACGCACCATCAACCACAATCCGCTTGTTTCGATGGACGGTTATCGAATGTTCAGGCACCAGAGTCAGGCTAAACTGTCGTGCACAATATTCAAGCAGGGATTGAAATGCCGATCGGACAGCAGTCTCGTGTGTAACGCCGAGCCGGTCAAATTGCTTGACTGCGGCGTAGTAGGCTTTGATGGGCTTGTGGGTGGGTTTGAGGATGAGGGTTGGCATTTTCTATAATAAAAAAATTGGTTCATGTTGAAAGAAAGTGCAGAGCAGCTTAGAGAAACCGAGTTTTTCCGAAAACACTCGGTTTCTTTGCACTATTTCTTTATATGGTTGAGTAAGCCTACGACATGCCATAACATTTAACGCGCAATGAATTGCGCTACTACAAACTGCGATGTTCAGCAACGGGAGCTTGAAAGAAAGTGCAGAGCAGCTTAGAGAGATCGAGTTTTTCCGCAACAACTCGTTTTGTTTGCACTATTTCTTTATATGGTTGAGTAAGCCTACTACATGCCATAGGATCTAACGCGCAATGAATTGCGCTACTACAAACTGCGATGGTGCCCCTACACAGTGAATTGTCCTAACCATTTCAGGACTCATCAGCAACGGCAGCTTGTGCCGCAGCAAGCCGTGCAACGGGTACACGGAACGGCGAACAAGAGACATAGTCCAAACCTGAATCGTGGCAGAAGATAACGGAGCTAGGCTCACCGCCGTGTTCGCCGCAGATACCGACCTTGAGATCTGGGCGGGTCTCACGTCCTTTGTTTGTGCCGATCTGTATCAACTGACCGACGCCATGCTGATCCAGCACCTGGAACGGGTCATGTTCAAGGATGCCGCCATCTACATAATCGCCCAAGAATTTGCCGGCATCGTCGCGGCTCATCCCGAAGGTAGTCTGTGTGAGATCGTTCGTCCCGAAGGAGAAAAATTCCGCTTCCTGCGCGATTTCATTCGCGGTAATCGCGGCTCTCGGCAATTCAATCATCGTCCCGACAAGGTACTCGACCTCAGTGCCTGTCTCCGCAAACACCTTTTTGGCTGTATCGACGACCACCTCACGCTGCAACGCTAATTCCTGAACATGCCCAACCAATGGGATCATAATCTCAGGGATTGCCTTAACCCCGCGTTTAGTGACTTCGACAGCCGCCTCAAAAATCGCTTGCGCTTGCATCTCTGTAATTTCCGGATAGATGATACCGAGACGACATCCCCGATGGCCCAGCATCGGGTTAAATTCGTGCAACGCCTCCCTTTGCTGGTACAATGTTTCAGCGGGGACACCGATCTTATCCGCAAGTTCCTTGACATCTTCATCGGTTTGGGGCAAGAACTCATGGAGTGGTGGATCAAGTGTCCGAATGGTAACAGGATAACCGTCCATCGCCTCAAAGATACCGACGAAGTCCTCACGTTGGTATGGAAGGAGTTTGTCGAGTGCTGCTTTGCGCCCTGCCTCATCCTTTGCGAGGATCATTTCACGGACGGCATCGATCCGCTCGCTTTCAAAGAACATGTGCTCGGTACGACAGAGTCCGATCCCCTCCGCGCCGAATCCTCTCGCGGTCTGTGAGTCGCTCGGCGTATCCGCATTTGTGCGTACCCCAAGTTTACGAAATTCGTCTGCCCATTCCATGAGTGTGGCAAAGTCGCCGCTCAATTCAGGGTCAATCAACCTGACCGCGCCCTCAATCACCTCGCCGGTGGAGCCGTTGAGCGTGATGTAGTCTCCCTCTGTCAGTCGAAGTTTACCCGCCTGAAACTCGTTCGATGCCTCGTTGACGCTGATGTCACTGCACCCCGCGACACAGCATTTTCCCATACCCCGTGCAACGACAGCAGCGTGTGAGGTCATCCCACCCCGCGCAGTTAAAATGCCCTCCGCGGCGTGCATTCCCCCGATATCTTCTGGAGACGTTTCGGTGCGGACCAGAATCACCTTTTCGCCGTCAGCCGCCAGTTCTTCGGCACGATTCGCCGTGAAAACCACCTTGCCCACAGCAGCACCGGGGGAGGCGGGTAGCCCCTTCGCAATCGGCTCCACCGCCGCCGATGGATCAATCATTGGGTGGAGGAGTTGCTCCAGATCATCCGGTGGGATGCGGGTCAGAGCCGTTGCTTTGTCAATGAGGCCCTCATTAACCATTTCAACGGCAGTGCGCACGGCAGCGGCACCGGTCCGTTTGCCGTTACGAGTTTGCAACATATAAAGGTGCTTGTCCTGAATGGTGAACTCGACATCCTGCATATCGCGGTAATGCGCCTCTAGGGTGTCCCCAATCGCCGTCAACTGCTCATACGCAGCCGGCATGACCTGCTGGAGTTCATCAATGGGTAGCGGCGTCCGGATCCCGGCAACGACATCCTCGCCTTGGGCGTTCATCAGAAATTCGCCGTAAAAAGAGTTCTCGCCAGTTGAGGGATCTCGTGTGAACGCAACCCCTGTCCCCGATGTTTCGCCCATATTCCCAAAAACCATCGCTTGGACATTGACCGCCGTTCGTCCGAGTTCTTCGGAGATGTTACTCAATCGACGGTAGATGGTCGCCCGCTCATTGTTTGACGATTCAAAGACTGCATCCCGTGCCCTGTCGAGCTGCTGACGCGGATCATCGGGGAAATCCGATCCCGTTTCCTCTTTGACGAGTGCCTTGAACTCAGAAACCAATTCCGCCAGATCGTTCGCGTCCAATTCCGTATCGAGCGTAGTACCTTTCGCTGCTTTCTTTGCTTCCAAGAGATGCTCAAACGCATCGTGCTCAACGCCAAGGACGACATCCCCGAACATCTGCACAAATCGACGGTAGGCGTCATAAGCGAAACGTTCATTCCCGGATTTTGCAGTCAACCCCTTGATGGTGTCGTCGTTCAAGCCGAGGTTGAGGATGGTGTCCATCATCCCGGGCATCGAAACCGCTGCCCCGGATCTGACAGAAACGAGCAGTGGGTTCTCAGTGTCCCCGAACTTCGCCTCCATCGCTGCTTCTAGTTTTCCCAAATTTTCATCAATCTGTTCGTCCAGTCCATCGGGATACTGGTTATTGTTTTCATGATATAACTTACCAACCTCAGTCGATATAGTGAAACCGGGCGGGACCGGGATTCCTAAACTAGTCATTTCAGCGAGGTTAGCACCCTTACCGCCGAGCAGGCTTCTCATCTCCGCGCTGCCATCGGTTTGACCGCTGCCAAAGAAGTAAACGTATTTATCTTGAGCCATTAAACACCTCCGTCATATTTTGGTCATATCATTTGCTTAACAATGTAATTACGTTAGAGATTGAACAAAGAAAATCCCTCCGCGAAGGGAGGGATACTTGATAGGACTGAACCTACGTGTGCATCAATTCGGCGAACCCTTTGGTTCACCTCTATCAGAAGATATTGGGTAAATCTTGGACAGGAACCGCGTCCATGCTACCGAAAAGTTCTAGTTATTCTTGGCACCTTCATTGATCCAATCGATGATGAGTTGGATATGAGCTGCCTCCAAAGGAGGCCCCTCAGGGGGCATCTTGCCCTCCGCAATTTCTTCGACCATTTCACTCTCTCTGGCATCGCCTGCAATGACGATTGGGCCGTGTTCCCCGCCCGCTCTGAGGGTCTCATACGTGCGGAGATCAATATCGTGCGGTCCGTCAACGACATGACATTCTGCAATAGCGCATCGATCGGTAAGGATAGGCAAAATGTCGGCGTTAAAAGAGGGGCTTAATCTGCCAGCACTCGCGGGGTTGTCAAATACCAAACCGAGGTCCTTGATAGCACTTCCGCATCCAAACACCCCAATCATGAGCCCAACAACAACTAACAACACTATTCCTATTTTTAACGTATACCTAGGGAGCATCTATTCACCTCCATAACAAGAAAGCTCTTAACGACAGATTGGCATAAACAGCAGATTTGTCAAGACATCTGGGCGGGGCATGACGTTTCCGGGGGCTGACATTACCTGTTTGGATAGCGAGGCGAATTGGTTGTTAACCGAACCTTATGCTAAATCGAATAAATCATTCGGCTAGCTTCTTCATAATCAGCTTGCAAGGGATCCGTGGAAAGGTAGAGTTTTTGGTAGGGTTCGTAAAGTTGGATATAACTCCAATTAACGCCGCACAGAATCTTTCGCTCATTTGCCAGCTTTACAAAGCGGCCGCGGAATTTGGCACGGGTAGTTTCAGGTGGGTGATGCATCGCATGTTCAACCTCGTTATCGCTGACAATCCGTTCAACACGCCCCTCTTTTTCGAGCTTGTAATATAATCCAAGCTCCGGCCGAATATTGTGGTACTGTAAGTCGAGCATCATAACTTTGGCGGAGTTCCACTTGAGTTGTCGGCTCGCCACATAGATTTCAATCAATTTCTTCTTGATGACCCAATCAAGCTCTCGGTCAAGCTGCATCGGATCGGTTTCCAAACAGGTCAGCACATATTCCCACCGCGCCATAATCTGATCGGTGATTGGATCCGATTCGACTTGCTCGAAATACTGCTTGGCGCATTCAAGGTATTCCCATTGCATCTCAACGCCTGAAAGCCGCTTGCCATTTTCCAATTCAATTTTCCGGGTGCAGGTGATATCCTCCGAGATTTGCTGAATTGCTCGGACAGAATCGCGCAACGCGAGACGCTGCTTGATAAAGTTATCTTCGATCATCCGCAAGACGATTGCTGTCGTACCAATCTTGAGGTAGGTAGCAAACTCCGACATGTTGGAGTCGCCGACAATGACGTGCAGGCGTCGATATTTTTCTCGGTCAGCATGCGGTTCATCTCGCGTGTTGATGATGCCTCGCGCTGTTGTCGTTGCAATTGAGATTTCTTCACGGATATGCTGCGCCCGTTGGGAGATTGCGTATCCACCTCGGTTGGTGGATTTGACCTTCCCCGCCCCGGCAAAGACTTGGCGGGTCACAAAGAAGGGGATGAGTTGGGAAGCGAGTTGACGGAAGCTCACACGGCGATCCATCAGATAGTTTTCATGGCAGCCGTATGTGTTGCCGGGTGTATCGGTATTATTCTTGAAGACCGAAATCCGTCCAAAAAATCCATCGGCTTGCATTTTCCGCTCTGCCGCAATAGAAAGCCGTTCAATGATCCGCTCACCGGCTTTATCGTGGCTGACAAGGTCGCTCACGTTATCGCATTCAGGCGTCGCATATTCGGGGTGGCAGCCGATATCCTGATAAAACCGGGCACCATTCTCTAGAAAAACGTCCGGATACATCCGCCCGGAAATAATCTCTCGAAACAGATACATCACCGCATTTTGAATAGACAAGGCTTTTCCACCTCGTCGATCCGACGTGCAGATAATTCCATATTCGTTTTCCAGACCATAAATCCTTCGGTTCATGTGCTCAAGATCCCACTCAGTTCATCAGGCAGCAACCGCCTAAATTTGCGCCGATTTAGAGTTTGGTCAAGTACGGCTACTTCGATTGTCTCAGCCGTCACTTGGTATCGTTCCGCTTCCCCGACTTCGGCTTCTATCGTTTCAAAAGTCCTTGCAGCAACCCTCACAGCACTGCTCAACTCCAAACCGTTGCTATACTCATTTTCGAGGATACCTGCGATTTCATCCGCTCTTCCGCCGATGACGGTATATTCATTGTCTTCCCAAAACGTACCATCAAAAGACAGGTGATAGATTCTGTTGTTCGACGCAGAATCGTCGCGGATTTCGCAGAGGAGGAGTTCTACCTCAAGGGGTTTTGCATCAGGTTGCCGATAGATTGCACCAATCTGCTGTGAATACTGATTTGCGAGCCATTTTGCCGTAACATCTTCGCGGTTAAAGGTAAACCCTTTGATTTCGGCACCCTGAATCCCTGCATATCGTAGGGCTTCGTAGTCCGGATAGAGTCCGGTCGCTGCAAGTGCGATCCGATCATAGATTTCCGAAATCTTGAAAACCGTCGCCAACGGATTTTCTGCAACCATCAGAATACCATCTCGGTATTCTAGAACAATAACCTCTTTTGCCTTCTCAATCCCCTTCCGAGCAAAATCCTCTTTTTCCTGCATGATTTGCTCGGGCGACACGTAATACGGTGCGGGCATCTACTCCTCCCTCAAATTGCAGGTATTAATTATCAGTAGTTTTCAAAGCCGCTCAAACCGGGAGTCAACCGCGGAGTCTGTCAAGTAGCTCAGTATAGAGTGCCTTGACCTCTGAATCCGGTATATCTGAGATTCCCGTCGCATCAATAATCTTCATTGTCGGGAAAATCTCCCGAATAAAATCAGGTCCCCCTGTAGCCACATCCTCATCGGCCGCATCCCAGAGTGCCTCGACAACTATCTGCAGGACGTCATCGCGGGAGATATCGGGGCTATACAATTTTTTTAGTGTCGCTTGTGCATCTTTGCCGCCGGATCCGGTGGCATAGTATTCGCCTTCTTCGTATTGCCCTCCTATCGCGTCGTATTTGAAGATCTTTCCCTGTTTCCGTTTGAGGTCATATCCTGCGAAAATTGGAACAACCACCAGTCCTTGCAACGCCATAGGTAAATTGGATTTGACCATGTTTGACAGAGAATTGGCTTTGCCCTCTAGGCTTAAGGGGGAGCCTTCTATTTTTTCATAAAACTCCACCTGTACCTGGAAGAGCTTCGCCATTTCCATGGCCGGTCCGGCGACGCCAGCAATTGCGATGGCTGAATAGGCATCTACTTCATAGACCTTCCGTATACGCCGTTCCCCCACTTGAAATCCTGCTGTTGCCTGACGGTCTCCAGCGATGATAACCCCCTCGTTGTAGACAGCGGCTAATACGGTGGTTCCTTCAAGGAGGTTATCGTAAAGATCCATCAAACTGGGAGTTGGCACACGCTGTCCTTTCCAGTTTGGAGCGGGTGGGTCCGTCCCGGGCGTTGTACCGAACCTTGATAGAAGCTCCGGACGTTCCCTCTGCAAGAGCTCAAGGAAATCGGAGGTTCTATGATCGGAGCGGCTAAAGACCACTATTCGCCTCCTCGCTGAATATAATTTTCGACAAATTCTTCTGAGTCTTCTTCCAAGATTTCGTCGATTTCATCAAGGAGTTGATCGAGATCTTCTTTAATCTCTTCGCCCTGTTCTACGACTTCTTGATCCGGTTGAACTTCCTCAGTATCCTGAGTCTGTTTGTCTCTTTGTTCCTGTTGCTTTTCGGCTGGCATGTTGCTTCCCTCCTTCTAATGGTTGGATGTGAGAATGGCTTGAACCAGTTCTGCAGCCGTGCAGTCTCTCAGTAGATTGCCCGTCATCTCCTGTGTCCCGAAGTGGGGGCGATCCATTAAGATTTTATCTAAAGAAGAATTGTCAGTACAAAAAATCATTGAATTCCAGCTTGCGCTGTGAATTTCATTGGGATACTTTTGTAAACACATGCCCCGAAAATAGGCACGTGTATCAACAGGTGGGTTGTTAATCGCTTGAACGATTTCCTCATGTTTGAGGAGTCGTTCAACACGTCCATTTTTCAGCAACCTCGCGTAAAGCCCTTTATTCGGGCGGAGGTCGTGATACTGCAAGTCTAACATCCGAACTTGGTGGTCTGAATGGGCTAAACGGTGGCGTCGCAGGTACGCATCAATCAGTCTTTTCTTAATGACCCAATCGAGGTGTCGATCTAGGCTCATCGGGTCCTCGTTGAGGCGGTCGAGAACAAATTCCCATGTCTTTATGACATCGCGCACGACCTCAGACAATTCCTTTGTGGAGAGGTGCTTATGGGCTAGCTCAAGATATTCGCGCTGCATCTCAATGGGTGTCCATTTCCGACCATCTTCTAAGTCCAAAGGTGCTTTACAAGAAAGATCGCGGGACACCGTTTTGATTGCCAAAACAGGGTCGGAGAGCCTGAACTTATCCGCCATAACCCCCTTTGCGATGAGTTGCAGCACAATTGACGTAATTCCCACCTTCAAATAGATGGAAAATTCCGACATGTTGGAATCGCCGACGATGACGTGCAGCCGACGGTATAGCATTTCATCAGCGTGTGGCTCATCCCGCGTATTGATAATCGGGCGCGCCACCATTGTGCTTAATCCAACTTCGGTCTCGAAGAAATCAGCACGTTGGGAGATTTGATAATCCGTTTCCGCTGCGCCATTTTCAGCACCGATTTTACCACTCCCTGTGATGGGCTGTCGCGTCACGAGAAAAGGCGTTAAGCCATCAACAATGTCTTGGAAGGGGACATCCCGAGACATTAGATAATTTTCGTGAGCACCGTAGCTGTGCCCCTTATAATCGCTGTTGTTCTTATAAATAATAATCTCCTGATTCGTGGGCAACAGCTCTTGGGCGGCCATACGACTCAAATCCAATATCAATTCTCCCGCCTTCTCATATTTGACCAGATCGCGCGCATTGGTGCATTCCGGGGTACAATACTCTGGGTGGGCGTGATCGACATAGTAGCGCCCCCCATTGGCGAGGACATCATTGATGAGGCTATTATTTTCCTGATCCGGGATGTCCGTTGCCCCTTCAGAAACAAACCCTCTGGCATCCATCAAGGGACTTTCCTGATCATAGTCCCAAGTGATTCCCTTAATCCCCCGGTCTTTATAGATATTGACAACAAGCGTTGAGGCTGCCACCGGATCGGGATCTCGCGCATTTTTGACCGAAATGCCGTATTCGGTTTCGGTCCCCATAATCGTTGGTATGGTCATAATCTATCTTAGAGGTAAGCCCCACCTTTGACGGTTCTTACATCCCGTCTTTTCGGCTCTGGTTCGTGGGTCAATGCCTTAATGTTGACGATTCTATCGCCTTTCCGTCCCGATATCTTCGCCCAATCGTCGGGATTGGTGGTGTTAGGCAGATCTTCATTCTCCTTATATTCTTCTTGGATTGCACGTTCGAGGTCATCAAGGGTAATGCCCTTCTCTTTCCCTTCAGAATCGATCAGCCGTTTGATCGCCATCTTTTTGGCACGATCAACGATGTTTTCAATCATCGCCCCACTCGCAAAATCCTTAAAGTAGAGCGTTTCACGTTCCCCACGATTGTAAGTCACCTCAATAAATTTGTTTTCGTCGGTGGTCGCATACATCTTCTCTATCGCTTGGTCGGTGAGGGACCGAACCGCTTTTTCCCGATCGCCCTCAAACTTTTCTAACACTGAAGGGGCAATCGGCAGGTCCGGCGTCAGGTATATGGCGAAAATATCCTTTGCCCCCTCAGCTTCGGGGCGATCAACCTTAATCTTGATATCTAACCGGCCGGGGCGTAAAACGGCGGGGTCCAGAAGGTCTTGGCGGTTGCTTGCACCAATGACAACCACATCTCTGAGTCCCTCGACGCCATCGATCTCAGCGAGGAATTGGGGCACCACCGTTGACTCCATATCGGACGAAATACCCATACCTCTGGATCGGAAAAGCGAATCCATCTCATCGAAGAAGATAATGACCGGAACTCCTTCTTTGGACTTATCCTTGGCTTTCTGGAAGACCTCTCGAATCTTTCGCTCCGTTTCGCCAACATACTTATTGAGTAGCTCGGGCCCCTTGATATTGATAAAATAACTTTCTATATCATCTCTACCTGTCTGTTCTCTGACCCTAGCTGCTAGACTATTGGCGACCGCCTTGGCAATTAACGTTTTGCCGCAGCCGGGGGGTCCATAAAGCAGCACCCCTTTCGGAGGCTTTAACTGGAATTCCTTGTATTCACTGGGATAGAGGTAAGGCGTTTCAATAGCGTCCCGAATCGCCTCAATCTGTTCATTTAATCCCCCAATATCCGAATATTTAATGTCCGGCACCTCTTCGAGCAGCAGGTCTTCAACTTCAAGTTTGGGCAATTTTTCCATAACCATCCCGGTGATTGGATTCAGCATGACATTATCCCCAAACTTAAGTTCCTCTTGGTTGAGCGGATCTGATACTTCCACAACTCGCTCTTCATCGGCGCGTAGATTCACAAGCACACGGTTATCGTCAAGCATTTCCTTGACTTTGACCACTTCACCTTGCCGCTCAAATTCCCTAACATTCACAACGTTCATCACACCGTTGACGATGACCTCTTGCCCTTTTTGAAGCTGATCGGCGTTAATCTCCGGATCGGCGTTGACGCGCCACCTTTTGCCGCCAAGGTCAATATCAAGGGTTCCGTCATCGTTTGATTGAAGGAAAACGCCGTAGTTATTCGGTGGGGCACTGAGCTGTTCAACCTTCTCCTTCAACTGTTCTAGTTTCTCTTTGGCTTCTTGAAGGGTGCTGGTCAACTTCCGATTTCTACGGTGGGCGTGCATTAAGTCGCGGGTCATTTCGTAGAGACGAACTTCAACATCGTCGGAAGGAGCAGCGTTTAAGCGTCTTCTCAAATCATCAATCTCGCTCTCCAACGACTCGATAGTGAATGTTAGCTCACGAATCTTTCTTTCGGAGGTAATCCGCTCTGAGGGAGGTGCGGATAGATTCGTCCGATCTTGCATTTCCTTAAAGGTATTTCCCGAATCTTTCTTTTCGGATGGGTTCTTGATGGTAGCCATAGTAACCTTACCTCGGTATCTATCTTTTAGAATTACGGGATGGGTTCTATCACGATACTGGCGGGGAGTAGAGCACCATCTCGTCTTATTATCTCCCAAAGGATTTTGCTGCTAAGATTTGAATCTGTAACCGAAAATTCATCCGGGGGCAGATTCGATCAATTTCTATCGCAATCTGACTCCCGGGCGTCACCATACTGCTCAAGAATAGGGTAGATTATAGCATTGGACTATAAGCGTGTCAAGTAAAATATCCCTTTGTATCAAGGCTTAAAGGTAAGTTCAAGCCTCTATGAGCCCTGAAATGTCTTACTGCTCTGCGTTGAATACCTCGTGCAGAAACTGAATTGATTGAGATACTTCCTTATCGAAATCCCTAAAATTGCACTCCACAGAGCCCCGCTGATTGTGTCCAGCATCAGCAAGGCTTCTGGCAAAACGCTGATAATCGTATTTGCCGCTGCCCGGTGTGCAATTCGATCTCCCGTGCGGCCGATCTCATCAAACCTCTCCCTTAAGCATCTGGTGATAAAAGTCAACGAGCACTTGGATTTTCGGTTGCGACAACTCATCAGCAAACAACACCGCCTCGGCGATGTTCAGGAGTTCATTGCTTCACTAGTTCATTGAGCCATAATGAGAAAACGAGACGATTCGGTTTCACGTTTCACTCTCTGTCTTTGACCGGAGAGCGTATCAGCAGCTTGCAAATTAAAACCATTGGTTATCATGTGGTTATCATGCCGTTTTTCCAACAAGATGCTCCCACATTTCCATACGCAACCCGCGTTCCTTGTAATGATCCGATTGGGAACAGGCACATGCCCGCTCAAAGGTAAAGCGACGCATCGAGGCGGCAGCCTCCTCCGGATGGTGGTTCCAACTTGGCGATTTCGGTTCGCTGCCACGGCTAAAGAGGAACTTAAGCATGTAGCGTGTTTTCGTCCCACGATTCGCGGCTGCGGCGTGCCAGATGTCGTAGTGCGTGATCGCCACCGTCCCTGCCTTGACGGTGAGGGGTACCTGCTCACGGAAGTTGGCATAGGTCGCCATGCGATCGGTCGGGGTATTGCGGAAGTGTGTGCCGGGCATAATCACCGTCGGTCCGAGTTCTGCGGGCACATCTTGGGGATAGTACATCGCCAAGACAGTTTGGATGTGATGATGCCGCTTGTTAGTGCCATCTTGATGCCATGACTGACTTCGCGTGCCGGGCGGATTCACGTGACAGTGTCGATGACCGTTCATCTGGACATCTTCACCGAGCAGACTCACCAATGCGCCGCGTACTTTGGGATGGTCGTATACCTGATAAAGTTTCGGAACTTTGTCCAAAATCCCATCGCCCGGATTGTTTCGTTGAATATCCAAGGCCTCAAGCTCAGCGTAAATCGATTCATTGAAGCCTTCGGGGAAATCAGGCTCAACAATGTGGGAACCGTGAATGATAAAAGAGATGATTTCGTCGTCGCTCAATAGATACGGTTTGTCAGCCATTGTAAACCTCCAATTTTTGTAGGATAAATTCGTAGCCCAAGATGTCAATTTCTCGGTCATCAAATTCTGTTCGCTGATCCGGAAAGTGGATGACCTGCCAACCGTCCAGAATTGCGTCGTGTACCGTATCGTAGGGCCACTCCTGCTCCTCTGTTACAATCTCCGTCACCAATCCCTGCACAGGTTCGTGCAACGCCATCCCGATGACCTGAGAGCGGATGCTCGGTGTCGCCGCATGGAGATAGAGCAGCCGTTGTCGTGTGTGCACCCGATTTGCGCTGATAATACAGCGGAGTTGATCCAGATCTCCCTGCTGAAGCCCTCCATCTTTTAGTTTGGCGCGTGCCTCGTCAATCCATCTGTCAATTGCTTCAAAAGCGGTTGGCATCATCGTTTCCTTCTTGTTTTTTCCGAATCTGCTCTCGGAAATAGACCTCTAAAGTTTTATTCCTCCGGATTAATCTCTAATTGCACAAATGTCTCTTTGATTTTATCTTCGTAATCCTGATTAGACATCTGCCCCTCTGTCGCCAGTAACTCAATTTGAAGGTTATTGAAATTCGATTGCAGCAAACTCATCATACCCAGGAGGCCCGACACCTTCCCTTTCGGAACTGTGAACTTCAGTCGAACACTGTCGCGTCCGTCTAGCGATGGTTTGGGAGGCTTCGTTGAAGGGATAGGCTCCGGTGGAGGGATAGATTCCGGTGGGTCTTTTAGGTTCATTCCACTCTGGGCAATACAGAGGTCCTCTCGGAGAATCGCTTCAGATCCAGAAAAGGCAATTGATGACGATAGCCAACGAGACGGACGTATCCCTCCACCTCTTCCATCTCTTCCACGAGTTCAATTTCTACAGGTTCGGGCCAGCGATTGGATTGTATAATATCTCCGCTTTTGATGTTCATATCAAAATCTATCCCGTCGGGTTTACGCGTTGGTATTCGGCATGGAATCAAAGCCGAGCAGTCGCTTCAACGTTGGCGTCGCACGCGCAATAACTTCTTCAGAAACGATTTTCTGCTGATCTTGTTGTGGCTTCATAAAAGCACGACAGAAGAAACCGAGCAGACAAACACGAGCGCGATCGGTATGGTTCGTAGATGAGGCGTGCCACAGGGACCCGTTGATAATCATCACAGAACCCTTCGGACCGGTGATCTGCACTGCGTCGTTGTAACTAACGCCCGGTTCGGGCCGGGATTCCAGTCGGCGGTGACTCCCGGGGACACAACGGGTCGCACCGTTCTCAAGTGTAAAATCATCGAGAAACCAAACACTATTAGCAGACAGGGCAAAGCTTGGACGAGGCGTCGGCATCCCACTCAAGGGATGGTCAATGTGAAGCCCGCCCTCCGGCGCACCGGGGCCGATAATGTTCACAGTAAAGGAACTGAGCGTACAGTCCTCACCGAGCAGATACTCTATTGCGTTGAGTACGCGAGGGTATTGAATTGCGCTTTCAAACAACTCGCCTTTGTCCACCAGATTCCACACCCGTTGCCCCTTGTCATCCAGATACACATGCTCTTTTAAGACCTCTCGCTCCTGCTCAGCGAGTGTCAGCGATCGCTCACGGAGTGCGTCCGCGTGATCGGTTGTGATAGCATTTTTCAAAAGTACAAAGCCGTGTTCATCAAGGTGGGCTTTTTCTGCATCAGTAAGCATCAATATCTCCTTGTATTACGTTTCATACATCATTTCGTTTCACTTCAGGGTTGATGGTCTGTATTTACCGGCGGTTCATCGTTATCCATAAAACGTTCAATTGTGTTGATGGTTGCGGGAGCGGTTCGGAAGTCGGCAACCCATGGTTCACGGAAATATGCTTGCTTTTCACGCGGTAAGCCCGCCATCACTTCGGGTGGAATCTTGAGGCGATGCCAGTGGGTGGCAAGATGTGCATAAGCGTGAAGAATGGCGATACGCGGCGTATCTCGTTTCCAGATAGGTCCGGCATGACAGAGGTTTTCTGTAAAAAAGATGGCACTGCCCGCCGGGCATTCATAACGCACCAAAAACTCGCTCTCTTTCCCATCTTCCCACGACATGTGATCTGGGTGCATTGGGAAGTTTGCCTTGTGGCTGCCGACAATAAAGCAGGTTGCCCCGTCCTCCTTCTTCACATCGGTCAGTTCAAAAACGACCCGTACCATCCCCGCCTGGATCCGTCCGTTCTGGACACGATAGCCGAAGATGGGATCCGCCTGTTGGGGGCCACCACCGTGCAGCTCGCCGTGCGCCTCCCCTTTCAGTCGCCAAGTCAATCCACAAGCCTCCAGTCGAACATCGGGTCCGATAATTTCGTGCAACACTTCAATCACCTTTGGGTGATTGATTAGCAGACTTGCCGCTCCCCCCGGAATTGACCGATGCTCCGGGGGCAGGGACTTAGGATTGTGCCGAATCCGGTCGGCTTGGTCAACAATTGCAGCAACCTCATCGGGCGTCAAAATCGCTGGACGGACTAAAAAACCGGCTAAATCAAATCGGAAACGTTCCTCTTCGGTCATTGCCATATTGCTTCCTCCATCTGTCGGGTTCAGGGACGGCGATCGGTATTCACCGATGGCTCATCATTATTAAGAAAACGTTCCATTGTATTGTGAGTCGCCGGGCGGGTCCGGAAATCAGCAATCCACGGCTCACGGAAATATGCTTGCTTTTCTCGTGGCAGTCCGGCTATCACTTCAGGTGGAATGGTCAACCGATGCCAATGGGTTGCAAGATGCGCGTAGGCGTTGAGCACGGCGACGCGCGGTTCTGCCCGTTGCCACACGGGTCCGGCGTGACAGACGTTTTCTGTGAAAAAGACGGCACTACCGGCTGGGCAATCATAGCTCATCAAAAACGGGCTCCGCTTTCCCGGCTCCAACGATAGGTGATCTGGGTGCATCGGAAAATTCGCCTTGTGGCTGCCGACAATGAAATGTGTCCCGCCATCCTCCTTGCCGACATCGGTCAGCTCAAAGACAACACGCACCATCCCCGCGTGAATCCGTCCGTTCCGAACACGATAACCGAAGATGGGATCCGCCTGTTGGGGGCCACCACCGTGAAGGTCTCCGTGCGCTTCCCCCTTCCGGCGCCAGACACAGTAGCTATTCTCAAGTCGAATATCGGGTCCGATAATTTCGTGCAGCACTTCAATCACCTTCGGATGATCAATCAGCACACCCGACGGCCCGCTCGGTACAGCGCGATGTTCTGGCGGCAAAGATTCCAGATCGTGCCTGATATGGTATATCTGATCTTTAATCGCAGTAATCTCCTCTGGCGTAAGGATAGCCGGACGTACCAGAAAACCGGTTAAGTCAAAACGGAAACGTTCCTCCTCAGTCATTGCCATAGTTCTTTCCTCCATGTGATTCAGTAATCAGCATCTCAATCTCGGTGACGAGGGTTTCTAGCTCACCAATGGCTCGCCGCCTCCCGTTCATATCGAAGGGCCCCTCAAGGAGTTTGGCGTATCTCTCAAGAAAATTGGGAGGTAATACACTCAGCTTTTCGTATTCCACCTCAGGCCGTTTGACCGCTGGATCATATTTTTTATTTATGGCGTACAGAAGGGTGTGAAGTGCATCACACATTCTGTGAAAAAAGAAATGGAAAAATGTAAGCCCCAAGCCTCTCTTGACCCCGTCTTTAAGTTCTGCGATGCAATCTTTCAGAGTGGGCAGGCTATCTGAAATCAACCGCTGCTTGAGCTGGATCGGATAAGGATAGAGACAATCGATAAGATGTCCCAATAATGAATCGGGATCGTACAGAATGATTCCATTTTCCAAAAGCCCAAGCATCGTATAGGGACGGAACTTTTGTTCAGGAATAGATGTCACACCCTCCTGTGTAACTTGCCTGACAACGGTTCTAATCCAGTCTGTTGTGTTGTACGAAATCTCAAACAACTCCCCGTTCACGCAGAGAGAGTCGCCTTGTGGGGACCACTGGGAATCCCACCCCGCGGCGGTGTCGGTCTCCTCAAAGTGGGTCACACCTTGGGCACTCTCTAAGATTCGCCGCCTCTCCGATACCGAAACAACCTCAGGTTCGCAGAACACGAAAAGGTCCAGATCTGAGTATTCATCAAACGTACCCATCGCATAGGAACCGAAGCACAAGATTGCCTGCACGCCTTCCAGTCTTGCAAGACTCTCGACGACAGGGGCAGCTTTTTTCTGTACGAAGCCGATTGATTTCATTTTTTACTTCTAGAGATCTTTTTACCCTTCGGTGTAGGGGCGGAAACCGCGAACCATCAGCCCACGTTGTTCATTTGTTTTCTTCGCCTCGGCAGCGCGTTTCTCCGCTTCTGCACGATTTGCGGTGGTGGTTCCACCAATAACAACGTAATCGTCCACCCGTCGGTAACGGTTAATAAACACCGGACGCGGCTTGTCCGAGTGATTCTGCTTAGAGCCGTGAATCATCTTAACGTGGAAAAAGATGGAGTCTCCCGCTTTACCAATAATCGGCAGTGCTCGTTCCCAGGGCCATTCATCATCATCTAAGCCGAGATGCGAAAAGGTATCAATATGTTTGAGTTGACCAAGGCGGTGTGAACCGGGGACGACATGCAGTGCTCCATTTACCAGATCTGTATCTACCACATAGTTCAGAATCCCCACAGGACCTTCGTAGCGGTGTTCAAAGTAGGCGGAATCCTGATGCAGATGTTTCGGATGTCCTCCGACCGGCTCTTTATAGAGACACTGTCCGTTGCCGTAAACCTCGACAGCCTGCCCCAGAATCGCCTCAACAATGTCCAACGCGCGCTCATCAAGGGCAGAGCGGAAAAACGCAGCACTGGTAAAGTAGTTGATTGCTAGGACCATGATCTGTTTATCACGGGAGTAGCCGGCTGGTGCGGGCAGGAAAAGTGTACCGTTTGGCGTTCGCCACCCCTCCACAATTTTTTCCGCACAATCAAATGAAGCGATTGACTCCGCGGCAGCCGCTTCAATGTCTCGGTGGATTTCATCAATGTAGGGTTTCATCAGCCCACGGACGACAAGCGCGCCGTGCTTCTTAAATGTTTCCGCAGCCGCTTGGGGGTCTAGGGCGTCCGCAAATACTTCAATATCTTCAACGGTTACAGTCGAGTCTGTTGCCATAGGTGGATCTCCATATTGAAACAAGGATACTAATCACACGTAAGTTGCTGGATAAGCCGTAGGTCGAGTTTCCATATTCGACCCCTACTAGAAATGACCAAATTTACGTAAGATTCGGGTTGCTGAACGACGTGCAGTAATTTTCTCGATCTGTTGGACCTCGACCCAAAGCACCATCTCACCCCGCTGGGGTTATGAGTGAGTCTTAATCCACTAAGAGTTGGATGCAATGTTCATTCTTCCCTACTTTACTCGCAGCGGCTTGAGTTAATCACATCAAGAGCATAGCATACCCACTTTAATTTGTCAAAATTTAGTCTCTTTTTTAGCGTTTGAAGTGGTTTAGTACTTATGGGGTTGGACGTGCAATGAATTGCACTACTACAAACTGAAGTCATGTTTGAAGTGGTTTAGTACTTATGTGGTTGGACATGCAATGAATTGCGCTACTACAAACCTGCCTCCACGTGCAATAAATTGCACTACTACAAACTGAAGTCATGTTTCGGTTAGTACTTATGTGGTTGGACGTGCAATGAATTGCGCTGCTACAAACCTGCCTCCACGTGCAATGAATTGCACTACTACGAACTGAAGTTATGTTTGAAGTGGTTTAGTACTTATGTGGTTGGACGTGCAATGAATTGCACTACTACAAACCTGCCTCCACGTGCAATGAATTGCACTACTACGAACGAGTGCAATGTTCATGATTGGTGGAGTCATGACTCTTGTGCTCTAGTCATGGTATCCTCGGCGATTCATCGGGCGGCGACAGTGAACCCCAAAGTACTGTCGGGCGATTTATGGTCTATGGTGATGCGGGTTGAATGGCGTTACGATACACTCAAGTCCGTAGCTCCTATAGGTGGGAGTAATGGTAAGCACCTAACGATATTATGCCAATTCCTCATTAAGATGTGTTACAAATTTTCTTTCGCCAAAAAAGTGTTGATTTTTCACTGATTTTGTGGCATTTTAATCGTCCCGGAGGTAGTTGAGTGATTTATCGCCCGTTTATCCAAAGAGAGGAGTTTCCTATTGATTATCAAAGCTATCTCTAAAGTAATTGACAGCTTGTTTAATCAAGGCGACGCGGTTCTAAATAATGCTCCAGACAACCTGCCAGACCCACGCCTAGCGTTGAAAAAGCATTTCGGGTATGATGACTTCCGCGCAGGTCAACGTGAGGTCATTGAGAAACTTCTATCGGGCAAGAACCTACTCGGTGCTTTCCCAACTGCTTTTGGGAAATCCATATGTTATCAGTTGCCGGGTCTGATGTTACCATGGCTTACGATAATTATTTCGCCGTTAATCTCGTTGATGAAAGACCAGGTGGATGCCTTGCGAGGACAGGGAATTGGCTCCGCAGGCTTCCTGAATAGTAGCTTGACCCCTGAAGAATATCAACAGGAGCTGACGCGGTTAGAGAACGGTGAGATTAAGCTGTTGTATGTTTCACCCGAACGCTTTCGGAGCCGTCGGTTCCTGAATAGCTTAAAATCCCGCGAGGTTTCGCTGTTCGTGGTTGATGAGGCACACTGCATCTCTCAGTGGGGTCACGATTTTCGACCGGACTACCTCGCACTTCGGACCGCTGTCCAAGCGGTAAAACCCTATTCCGTTGCGCTATTCACAGCGACCGCGACGCCAGAGGTGCGGGAGGACATCGTAAAACAACTCAAAGTTGAGAAGTGCGAGATCTTAATCCAGGGTGTAGAGCGTCCCAATCTAAGGTTTAGTGTCTGTGAGGTGCCGGGCGAACCGGAAAAGTATCAGTTACTTGCAAAGCAGTTGGAACAGCTCACTGGGAAGGGAATTGTGTATGCTGGCACGCGGCGGCAGACTGAGGAGATTGCGGAATATCTCAAGGGGAAAGGCTATCGTGTCGATTTTTATCATGGAGCTCGGGCGGAATCGGAACGGACGGGGGTGCAAGAGGCATTTTTCGACAATACAGCAGCTGGGATCGAAATCGTTGTAGCGACCAACGCATTCGGGATGGGGATTGATAAGCCTGATATTCGATATGTTATCCATTGGACTATTGCGGGGTCACTCGAACATTACTATCAGGAAGCGGGACGTGCGGGACGGGACAGTAAGGATTCAGAGTGTATCCTGTTCTTCTGTTCGGGCGACCGGCGTTTGCAGGAATATTTTATGAAGGGAAGCGCCCCGAACAAACCAGACCTCTTAAAGTTGCTAAAATTGGTCGAGGATTCGCCATCGGTCGGCAAGTTCCATCTGGTCAAGGTACAGGAGATGGAGTCTGCAAGTGACGTTGATGAGAGCAGGATTCGGGTGGGGATTAGTTATCTCGAAAAACTCGGTTTCCTCCAGAGGCTGTGTAACATCCCATCAAGTATAACCGTGAATCTTATCGAAGATTCAAACGGTCAGTCGAGGGTACTGGAGAGTCTAAGAGATCAGTCAAAAATCCAAGTTATAGATTTCTGCCAAGAGCATAATCTACATCCAAACGAATTGATGGATGAGTTGACGGATTTGCAGAATGATGGATATCTAAGATATTCCGGTGCAGAGAATATGGTGCTAATTGAATTATATCACGGGAGCAAACTGTTTAAGAATATCTCCGAGGACGAGGTAGGGGAGAAGCAGTATATCCAAAATAAGCGGTATCAGCTCGACCAGATGATTCGCTATGCGAGAACAGATCGGTGTCGGGGTCAGGTAGTGCGCCGGTATTTCGGGGAAAGCGTCAATAGCGATTATCGCTGCAACATCTGTGACATCTGCGATCCGAGTCTCCTCGATACCTACCATTCGCTTATTGAGGAAATCACCAGTGATGGAGATCGGATCGCGGCGGACTAGAGTCGATCAAAGGCATTGTGCTAGGAGGGCAGAAATGGGTTGGGTGAGCGAGTAAAAAGTGAATCCTTGGGGTTGATGTCTCGGTTCCCTGTCTGTCAAGGGGGGGCTCAGCGCGTGCAAAATGGCAATAAAACCTGTTAGCCTCCGATACGTCTGAGTTTGGGGTATCAAACCCCTGAAGCCGTTTATCAGAAAAGTCGGCAGCAATTTGTTATAAATCAACCCGAATCTGGGGAGTTTATCTAAACCTACTTTAGGTCTTGACATCGCTTACACTTTTGGTGCTTTGCACTTTCTTTTAACATGAGCTTCCATTTTTAGCCTCATGATAATCGTAGGGATGATTCCGAAAAATATAGTCAATCGGTTCCTCGGTAAATTCAACGTTTGGGTCCATTTGGCTGTTTTCAAAAGCTGCTTCACAACCCTTGTTGAACTGCACTCGTCTCTTGCGTCGGAACCAGTGGATATTGTGAACCATCGCAATCATCTGCCGCGGCCAATCTGAATAGTTTGGCATCCCCCGATGCCAAAGGCGCATATCCCTGATGAGGACACTTCCCTTTTTTGTATTGCCACGCACCGGCGGCGCGACATCTCGACGGGCTTCCACTAGCCGCTCCTCAACCTTAATTGTTGCATCATCTAGAGCAACATTCGTGTCCAGGTGCGATCCGGGCCAAAGCTCGATGCTACCATTATGTTCGGTGACATCCATCGGCGCGATGTTGACCACCAACGATACCGCTGGATGGGCATTCTCTAATCCTCGCCATAATTGTCCGTTATCTACATGAACAGGTTGTGTGCCACTGCCGGGACAGTTTGTGTTGCCGGTGTAGCAGCTGTTAAATAAACCTTCACCGAGAACTTTTCGGTTTACCTGTATCACCCATGGATTGGCGACAATATCACGAAAAACATAAGGTGCAAAGGGCGGTGGATCTTGCTGGAGGTGTTGCTTGACAAAATTGACCGGGAGGACTGACGCCGTCATCAATGTGCGTAAATCCTCATCCATCTTTTCGCGGAGCACATCCAAATGGGCATGCGATATGATATCTGATAAGATGACATACCCATCCTCGCGGATTGCATAGACAGCTTGATCGAGATGAGTTTCGGACATCTCACCGTCGGCAAGTTCTTCGGGACTAATCGTAATCTCCATCGCTTTTCCCTCGTGAGTTCATTACTGAGATGAGATAGTATCAGACACGCCCCGAGAGGTCAAGCGAAATATTTAGCCCAACATTTGGGGCTTTTAATCGGTGAGCAGATATGAGAATTTAGGCATTCGATCTGTAGTGTAATTTTTTGACACGCTCCCCAAGGAATGCTATAATTTTACCATAGGGTTTGTGTAAGACAGATAAACGAGGGCCCCAAAGGAATTTCACCATGCCCACACTCGATTTCAAAGGGAAACAACATATCTACTCCCACCATCTCACCGTTCCTTACCGTCCACTCAAACTGGACGAACGCCGCTCCTGCAATCCCCCGCCTGCGGGGGAAAGAGGGGGGGGCGACGACAACCTCATCATCCACGGCGATAACCTACATGCCCTCAAAGCACTGCTGCCCCGCTACGCGAACCGTATCAAGTGCATCTACATTGACCCGCCGTACAACACCGGCAACGAAGGATGGTGCTATAACGACAACGTAAACGGCCCACTTATGCAGCAATGGTTCACAAAGAACAGTCCTGTTGATAATGAAGACCTTGAGCGGCATGACAAGTGGCTCTGCATGATGTGGCCGCGGTTGCACCTACTCAAAGAATTGCTTGCTGATGATGGCGTCATCTTTATCTCCATTGATGATAATGAACAACACCACCTGCGGATGCTAATGGACGAGATTTTCGGGGTGGAGAATTTTCTTGCAGATATTATTTGGCAACATCGATATGGTAGAAGCAACAACGCCAAATTATTTTCAAATCAACGTGAACATGTTATTGCATATAGAAAATCCGATGCTATTTTTCATATACGAGTCAAGCGGGATGAAAAACTGAATGAAACATATTCTAACCCTGATGAGGACCCGCGTGGTGCCTGGGTATCCAGTTCGTATGTCAATCCGGCGACGAAAGAACAGCGTCCCAATCTAGCTTACTCAGTAGTAAATCCACATACAGGGGCACTCGTAAATCATCCTACACATGCTTGGAAGTATAGCCAGAGTACCTATAAGGAGCATGTTAGGGAAGACAGACTTTGGTGGGGCGTGAAAGGAAGCTTACGCTATCCTCGCCTTAAAAATTTTCTTATTGAATCTGAGGAGAAGGGGATTGTCCCAATCGATCTAATGCTGGCGGATACTGCTGGGACCACAGACGAAGGCACAAAACAACTACAAGAAGTTATGCAAAGCGCGGCTCTCGAATTCAACAATCCGAAACCAACCAGATTGATTGAGAATTTGATAGAAATTGCCGAAGGTACATCAAGTAAAGCTAACACAATTGTTCTTGATTCATTCGCCGGGAGTGGTACTACAGCCCATGCCGTATTAGCTATGAACAAGAAAGACAACGGTCATCGGAAGTTCATCCTGATTGAGTGTGAAGATTACGCCGACACCATCACCGCCGAGCGTGTCCGCCGTGTTATCAACGGTGTTGATACGGCTAAAGATGAAGTGCTCCAAGAAGGGCTCGGTGGTGGCTTCACTTACTACACGCTCGGTGAACCGATTGATACTGAGGGATTGCTTACGGGAGATACTCTACCGGCTTATGAAACTTTGGCGGGTTACATCGCTTATGTTGCAACTGGCATCTCGCTTGGGAACATCGTATGTCGGGCAGATTGCTTTTTCGGCGAAACAGATACACACCTCTTTTATCTGATTTATGAGCCAAGTCTTGAATTTTTAGAGAGCAATCAGTCTGCACTAGATGGGAAACGTGCAACGCAAATAGGCAAACGCTGCCAATCAACAGGGAAAAAGGCGTATGTCTATGCGGCGCAGAAGTTTATGAGTCAAAAAGAGCTTTCAGCCCTAGGTATCACCTTTTGCCAACTTCCCTATAACCTCCACCGAATCACAGGCGCATAAAAATTGGATCTCAAAGCTTACCAACAGCAGGCATTGGAAACGTTAGAACGCTATTTAGAGGCTCTGAAAGATGCGCGCAAGAAAGCGGACGAGCTCTCTGCGCTTAACATCGATGAGCTTCCTAAAAGTGCCTACCGGCGGAGGGAAAACATTGTTAGGTGTAGAGGCAGTGCGTCGTCTCAACATTTGGGGCTTTTAATCGGTGAGCAGATATAGGAATTTAGGCATTCGATCTGTAGTGTAATTTTTTGACACGCTCCCAAAGGAATGCTATAATTTTACCATAGGATTTGTGTAAGACAGATAAACAAGGCCCCCCCAAAGGAATCTCACCATGCCCACACTCGATTTCAAAGGGAAACAACATATCTACTCCCACCATCTCACCGTTCCTTACCGTCCACTCAAACTGGACGAACGCCGCTCCTGCAATCCCCCGCCTGTGGGGGAAAGAGGGGGTGCCGACAACAACCTTATCATCCACGGCGACAACCTACACGCTCTCAAAGCACTGCTGCCCCGCTACGCGAACCGTATCAAGTGCATCTACATTGATCCGCCGTACAACACCGGCAACGAGGGATGGTGTTATAACGACAACGTAAACGGCCCACTTATGCAGCAATGGTTCACAAAGAACAGTCCTGTTGATAATGAAGACCTTGAGCGGCATGACAAATGGCTCTGCATGATGTGGCCGCGGTTGCACCTACTCAAAGAATTGCTTGCTGATGATGGCGTCATCTTTATCTCCATTGATGATAATGAACAACACCACCTGCGGATGCTGATGGACGAGATTTTCGGGGCGGAGAATTTTCTGGCAAATATAATTTGGGAGAAGATCCACAGCCTCAAAAATGATGCTAAATACTTCTCTGATAACCATGATTTTATTCAGGTCTATGCAAAGCATAAGTTGTCGGCCAATATCGCATTGTTACCGAGAACAGAGAAGATGGACCGTGCTTACAAAAATCCTGATAACGATCCACGTGGAGATTGGATATCGGGTGATTTAGTCGCAAATCAAGAACGGACAGGTGGGTATTACGAAGTAACAGGCCCAACTGGAAAATCTTTCAATGTTCAGGCTGGTAAGCATTGGGCCTTTTCAGAATCAAACTTGAAACAACTAATAGCTGATAATCGGATTTGGTTCGGAGCAAAAGGGGACTCCTTTCCGAGGCTTAAACGATTTCTTTCAGAAGTTCAACAGGGTAGAAAAGCGAATACCATATGGCAACATCAGGACGTTGGACATAATCAGGAGGCGGTCAGGGAAGTTAAAGCTATTCTTGCTAATAGAGAAGAACAATTTACTACTCCGAAACCCAATCGCCTACTAATGCAGATATTGCGTTTATCTGATAAGGATGCCATCATCCTTGACTCTTTTGCCGGCAGTGGCACCACGGCCCACGCTGTCCTCACACTGAATAAGGAAGATGGGGGCAATCGGAAGTTCATCCTGATTGAATGCGAAGATTACGCCGACACCATCACCGCCGAGCGTGTCCGCCGTGTCATCAACGGTGTTGATACGGCTAAAGATGAAGTGCTCCAACAAGGCCTCGGTGGTAGCTTCACTTACTACACACTCGGTGAACCGATTGATACTGAGGGACTGCTTACGGGAGATACTCTACCGGCTTATGAAACCTTGGCGGGTTACATCGCTTATGTTGCAACTGGCATCTCGCTTGGGAATATCGTATGTCGGGCAGATTGCTTTTTCGGCGAGACAGATACACACCTCTTTTATCTGATTTATGAGCCAAGTCTTGAATTTTTAGAGAGCAATCAGTCTGCACTAGATGGGAAACGTGCAACGCAAATAGGCAAACGCTGCCAATCAACAGGGAAAAAGGCGTATGTCTATGCGACGCAGAAGTTTATGAGTCAAAAAGAGCTCTCAGCCCTGGGTATCACCTTTTGCCAACTTCCCTATCACCTCCATCGAATCACGGGTGCATAAAAATTGGATCTCAAAGCTTATCAACAGCAGGCATTGGAAACGTTAGAACGCTATTTAGAGGCTCTGAAAGATGCGCGCCAGAAAGCGGACGAGCTCTCTGCGCTTAACATCGATGAGCTTCCTGCGGTTTTGAGAGAGCAATCCGTCGCCTTAGCACGTGCAGCGAAGGATTATCCCCGCGCTGCATGGGACAGCCTACGAGAAGTAGCGGTGTTGCCGGGCGTTTCAGAGGACAATGGGCAGGAGCCGGTTCCAGAATACATTCCGCGTCAAGCCGCTTCTGGTGAACCTATTCCACATGTCTGCCTAAAAGTGCCTACCGGCGGAGGGAAGACCTTGTTAGGTGTAGAGGCAGTGCGTCGTCTCAAAATCGGTACAGGTTTTTTGCTGTGGCTTGTGCCCACAAAAGCAATCTACACACAAACGTGGGACGCTTTTCGGAACCGAGAACATCCGTATCGCCAAATTCTGGAGCGCGCGTCAGGGGGAAGGGTCAAACTTTTTCAAAAGGATGATAGGTTCACGCAGCATGACGTTGAAGCCTACCTCTGTGTGATGCTCTTGATGCTTCCAGCTGCGAACCGAAAAAAAAATAAAGAATTTCTCAAAATATTTCGCGACAGTGGTGGCTATGCGTCCTTTTTTCCACCGGAAGACGATATTCGGGGGCATCAGACATTATTGGCAAAACATCCAGACCTCGACACCGAAGATTCTCTTGCAGGGGGAACGGTTGTTCGTAAACCTACGGACAAGTTAATAAAACAGAGTCTCTTTAATGTGTTGAAACTGTTGAAGCCGATAGTGATTTTAGATGAGGCTCACAAAGCGTACGGCAGCAAGAAAGGGGAGAACAACCGGCAATTTGTCGAAGCGGTGAATCGTCTCAATCCACGCTTTGTATTGGAACTCTCTGCCACTCCGAAACTTGGGATCAGCAACATCCTCGTCAACATCTCCGGTGTTGCCCTGAAGGATGAAGAGATGATTAAACTTCCGATTCAACTCCGGAATTTCAACAATCCGGATTGGAAACATACGTTGGCAAAGACAAAAGTAGAGCGCGATCAACTTGAAGAGGCTGCAAAGCATTTTGAAAACACCGATAATTGTTACATCCGTCCTATTGCCGTGATTCGGGTTGATAGAACCGGCAAAAAACAACGGGATGGTATAAAAGTCCATGCAGAGGATGTCCGTGAAGAACTGATTCAGGGCTTGGGTGTGAGCCCAACACAAATCAAGGTGAAATCATCGGAGCAGGATGAGCTCGCGGGTCTTGATTTGCTGAGTCCATTTTGTCCAGTCCGTTACATCATCACGAAAGATGCACTAAAGGAAGGGTGGGACTGCTCGTTTGCCTATCTATTGACACTCCTTGATAATACGACCGCGGCGACCGCGATGACGCAACTCATCGGCCGGGTGATGCGCCAACCGTATGCACGCGCCACAAACCACCCGAAACTGGATAGTTGTTACGTCCATTGCTTCAATCAGAAAACTGGCGAGACAGTTAAAAACGTCAAGAAAGGATTAGAGGCAGAAGGGTTGACAGGACTTGCCAAATTTGTTAAGAGCCCGGAGCAGGAACAGGCAAAAAAAATTATCCACCGTCGGCAGCAATACCGCTCTGTGGATATCTTTCTGCCTCAAGTCTTACATAAGCAGGGACGGAGTTGGCAACCTCTTGACTATGAACGCGACATCCTCAGTGCTATTGACTGGACTCAGCTTGGTCCTGTAGAACCCGTTGATCTTGGAGATCAAGAGCACCTCCAAGAAATTCAAGCCACTATCCACTTACAAGACGATTCCGTGATAGAGAAACAGATGCAAGCGAGCGACGAGGGTGGTCCCGACATGAAATTGGAGATCTCCTTTTTTGTCCGCCGTTTGGGCGACGTTATCACCAATCCATGGCAGGCAGCCCGAATCGTGAAAGCAACCCTCCAAGGATACCGAGAACGAGGTGATGATGAAGCCACTTTGTATGCCAACCGGTTGTATCTGTCCGAAGTCTTGAAAAATAATCTCCGAGAGCGCATTGATGAACTTTCCGAATCTGTGTTCCGAACGAAACTTAGGGAGGGCCAGATTCGGTTCAACCTAGAAACGGATGTGGCGTTGAACTACAAACTTGAAGACACTCTGGATGTTATTGTTTCAAAAGAGGACAAACCGTTGACTCGCTCGCATGGCGACGCATTGCAACTGAACCTATTTGAACCTGTGTTTGAGGGAGAATTCAATAATTTAGAAAAGGACTTCGTTATCTATTTGGATGAGAATAAGGCAATCCGGTGGTGGCACCGTGTCGCGGCAAAGCAGGGATATTCTTTGCAAGGGTGGCGGCGGGAACGCGTTTATCCGGACGTTGTAGCGTGTGTTCAACAGGATAAAAATGGCCCCCAACGGATTCTCATCTTAGAAACTAAGGGACTACAATTCAAAGGCAACCCCGATACGGAGTATAAGCAAAAACTGCTCAAAACTTTGGAAACAGCTTATCGGAATGCCACCGTGCATGGAAAAATGGATGTTGTCTACGCCACGAACAAAACGATGTCTTTTAAGATGCTGTTTGAGAACTCGTGGCAGACCGAACTCAACGAAGCAATAGCAGAGGGCTCCCGACTCAACAACTAGGTTAGGGCGGACGCAGTTGAATGCTCAAAGCTTTATCGTTCGGCGATTCATCGCCGTAGCCCACCGCTCCCAACGCCCGATAAATCGGGCAACTACAGTTAATTTGTAGGTTCGTAGTCGGGCGGTTTATCGCCCCGATCCAGATCGGGGTTGAATTGCGCTACTACAGACTGAACTGCGTAAGCCCAATGAAGTATGGATTTATGAGAATATTATCTGATTTTTCCCGAATGGAGTTCCATGACACGCATTTGTTGATATGAGGTGGATTATGAATAACGGATTTACCGCGGAACAGGACTTATCACAGGTGAGTCCCCGAGTCTCTGAACCTGAGTTGACCCCTCGTCAGGCTAAAATTTACCGGAACCTGAAAGAGATAGGACACGAAATCGCTGCTTTTTATTTAGACGGGGTAAAGATACTACACGCTGACAATTTAGAAACTGCGCCCTATCTGTTAGCACATATTGCCCGGGAAATTGATGGAGGTTTGCGAGCTATCCTATCTAGCGACGAAGACAAAGCAAGGATACAGAGGCAACTCACAAAAGAGGTTTTGGCTAAGATAGGAGACTATAACACCCTAAAAAAAGACAAAGGACATATCGCCTCAATTTTGGCGGCACTGCGTATTGATGATAGAGACACACTTTCTAATCCTGATGATGTAAACATACGTTTTGCTGTCAGGTGGATAGAGGTCGCTCCCAAATTTGTTGGTTTTGTCCATCGCCGCGGTCCTTGGAAATCTCCCCGGAGCCGAAAAGAATTTGAACATCTTTGGTATGATTTTGAGGAAGTATTGGCAGAGCTGGTGGGAAGCTACTTGAATCTCCTAAACCGATTGGATCGAATCCTTGCATATAAAGCACCGACTAAGAATATAATAGAGACTCTGTCCAATCTGTTACAATCCGACGCAAGACGGGCGTATTTCTTCAGACAACTTAAATATCCTACATGGCTGGAACCTCTAAAGAGGGCAGGTTGGTTCAATCCTGAGCAGAATCCTCTGCCCGATGAATCCCCAGATGTTCCGGGGAGCTACCGCGTTCCCGTTTGGCACGCCTTGGAATATGTGGAGAAAATCGCCCATCATCCGGAGTGCCCCGTTGATCTCCTTGTGAATATCGTTGATGACATAGTTGACTATACTAATGACACCGAAAAAAGCATCGAAAACGATAGCACAAACCGGAGACTCATTGAAATTATCGGTACGCTTCCTATAGATCGGATAGAACACAAACATATCACTTTCATGGGCACTGCATTAAAATTAAGATACGGAGGGGTGAGTAGCGAAATTGGTGAAACAATCCTCCCGAAATTTCTTAGCGAACGTGACAGAGATTTATCCCTTGCTCTGCTCAAGGTGATGTTTGATGCCAAGGTCATCAATCGCCGAATACGCCCCGCAATGGAGGAATACTGGCTCAAGGAAGCTATTAAACAACAGGTGCAAGCGATCTCAGAATTATGTGGGGTTGAACCGGCACAGATTGCCCTTACACAAATCCGAACCCTTATTGACGCAGGTACATACTCGTTTGATTTCATAGAGAGAATTGAAACCGAACCCTCCTATGGTCCAGAGCAAAGCTATGCTGAACTATTGGTTAGTTTTACCTGCCGCTTATTCCATCTTGCCTCCCCTGATGGCATTGCGGACACAGTAACATTCCTGTTAAAGCAGGGGGTCCTGCAGCGGGCCACTGTGAGTCCAAGTCAAGTACGCACACTAAAATCCCAGTTAAAGGAGGGGGGGGCAGCAGAACGCGACTATCAAGATGCAAAAGGTTCTCCCGCTATCTTCGCCCGGATTGCTCTCAACGTTATCACATACCACTACGACGATTTGAAAAATCTGTTCTGGGAGTGGGAAGGCAATCCGCTTGAAGAATATGAGTTGAAGCCTGAACTTTACCAATTAATCCAAACCCACTGCCTCAATTTTGATAAAGGCGAAATTGACCAGATATTACACTGGATAGAATCCCACCAATACTACATAGCACTACTCACAGAAGATAATGAAGAAGGTGCTAAAGTTGCGGCTCTTTATAAGCGCGAATGGCTCACTGCGCTTCTCGACACCGGCAATAAAAAAGTTATCACTGCCTATCGGAAGTATGAGCGGATTAATCCAGTAAAGATTGAATGCCCTGGGCTTTCTTCCTTCATTAAAATCGGGTACGAAGAAGTGAGTATGATGACAGTCGCGGAACTGTCTGAGAGGTCCAATGCTGAAATCGCGCAGTATCTGAATGATTTCCCGGAAGCAGGGAGTTGGGGAGATCCAGCTGAACGAGGATTGAGAGAGAAACTTAAGGAATATGTGAAAACGAATCCACAACAGTTTACGGAGGCCCTACAGCCCTTCCGAGGTGTTCGTAACTGTTATCAACATTCAATCTTGTCTGGATTACTGGACGCGTGGCGCGATAAGAGAGAGTTTAGTTGGGGCGCATTGCTTGAATTCATACATCAAATCCTCTCATCAGAACAGTTTTGGACTGAACACTCCGAGGAACCGTTTAACTATAGAAATTGGATTATTTCTACCACAGCGGATTTGATAATAGAGGGAACAAAAGATGATAAACGGGCGTTTGATGCCCAACTCTTGCCCCTCGCTGAGAAGATTCTTATGATTCTTGTAGAGAAGGTTGAACCGAGCGTGTTTAACCTCGAAGATCTTCGCTTTGGGGTTCTAAATTCAGTTCGGGGCGGCGTGTTTGCCGCGATAGTACATTACGCCTTACGGTACGCCCGAATTAACAATGCCGAACAGGGAATCCGATGGCCTCAAGCCATCAGAGCAGATTTCACCAAGAGACTGGATAGAAGCGTTGAATCCTCCTTTGAATTTTCTTTTACGCTTGGCAATTATTTACCTAATCTGTTGTATCTTGATGAGAAGTGGGTGGTCGATAATATAGACCAAATCTTCCCACAACAGGATGAATCTCACTGGGAAACCGCCTTTTCGGGATACCTATTCAGTTCTCGAATCTCGGACGATCTTTATTCTCTGCTTAAGGAACGTGGGGACTATCAGAGGGCTCTAAACACCGACTTTGCGGATCAGGAGGTGCTGGGCGGGCTTATTAAGCGTGTCTGCACGGGTTGGATAGAAGATCTCGAAACATTTAGCGATAAAACCAGCCTCATTTATCAGTTGATAAATAGTGGTAATCCCAAGCTCCTCTCGGAGATGGTTGATTTTTTTTCGAAGCAACGGTACAACACGCCCGATACAGTTAAATCAAAGGTGAGACCGGCGTGGTGTGCTTTGATTGAAATCCTTTCCCCAAAAAGTGCTGAATCGCAATATCAGGAAATTTTAGGTTCGCTATCCGGCTGGCTAGAGTTAATTGATAAAATAGATGTGGAAGCTCTAGAATGGCTAAAGCTGTCCGCAAAGTACGTCGGGCGGCGTTTCCACTCGGCATTTTTTGTTGAAGCCCTGCGGGGGCATGTCCCTCAAACACCAAAAGAGGTGGGGATACTGTATCTAGAAATGCTTAATCACGGGGTATATCCGGATTACCCTCCCACTGACATCCAAGAAACAATCCGTATCCTGTACAATCAAGGGTATAAGGAGGAGGCCGATAAGATCTGCGATCTATACGCAGCAGCCGGGTTCGACTTCTTAAGATCGCTTTATGAAGAATACTAGAATTGAAGTAAATCAGGAATAGCCCGCGTGAATTATTTTTGGTTGGATGCGAATGCAATCGTCAAACAGTACGTTACAGAAATAGGAACACCTCTAATCAACCATCTTTTTACTCATGTTTCCCTACGCCGGATCCTTTGCTTGTTTGATAGTATGGACGAAACCCTCCACGTCTTCGGCAAACAGAGAAATGATGGGAGGATTAAGGAAGCAAATTACAATCAAGTAATTCGACAATTTGAAGCCGGATTCATCTATCACGCTGATGTGGAAAAAGTGGATGCGACTCAAAATCAGAAAATTGCCGCACGGCAATTCATTAAGACATATTCTCTCAACAACACCGACGCATATATCCTGCAATGTGCGCTTGATAAAGCTAATGAGTTGCGGGCAGCGGGTGATGATCTAATTTTCGTGAGTTCTGATAGACGTCCGCTGAGAGCCGCGAGAACGGAAGGATTACTCACCTTTGATCCTGAAAATGGCAACCAAATCAATCTAAATGGCCTCATCAATTCACCGTAGAAGGGGCAGAGCTATCTACAAAGGCGGTCAGTCCGAGAAACGATAATAGTAACCATCAAAAACAGACGAAAGGAATATCCAAAGTCTACAATCAAAATCGCTCATGTCAAGAAATCGTGCAAAGCCCCCGAGTTTTTCCGAAAAACAACTCGGGGGCTCTGAGCTGCTTAGCACTTTCTTTTGACATTAACCTCAAAATTTTCCCGCCCGATGTGGTAAACGAAACCGCAGCGGATGAAGTCCTTGAACATCCACCTCGTTTGTTAAAGAGGTAGTCGAATATGAATTGAAAGTTTATCAGATTTTGTATCCAACACTTAGAGAGGTGTAAAGATGACAAGAGTGAATCGCGCAATTGAACTGCTCGAACAGGGGCAACCAATCTATTATTCCGGTGCCGGAGAACTCAGCTACGAAGGGGGCGTGCAAGCCTCCCAGACGTGGGCGGATTATCTCGTGGTCGAGATGGAACATGGAATGTTTAACCTTGCAGGATTGGACGCATTTATGAAAGGGTTGGCTGCCAGCGGTCCCACGAAGAGCGGGCACCATACACCGACGGTCATCACCACCCTGCCGACGGATGGCACTGACGAACACGTTATGCGTGCAAATGCATGGATGGTTAAACAGGTCCTTGCCAGAGGGGTCCACGGCATCCTGTTATGCCATGCGGAAACCCCCGGTGCGGTGAAGGTGTTCGTAGAATCTGCCCGCTATCCGCACCAGACAATCGGTGTTGGACAAGGGCTTGATGTGGGGCGTCGTGGTGCCGGGGGGCAGGGCGGCGCGGCAGCGATTTGGGGTATATCCACAGAGGAATACATGAAACGCGCCGATGTTTGGCCCCTGAATCCAGAAGGTGAAATCTTTCTCGGCTTGAAGATTGAAAATAAGCGGGCATTGAGCAATGTTGAAGCGACAGCACGGGTCCCCGGTATCGCCTTCGCTGAATGGGGTCCGGGGGATATGGGACTGTCACACGGTTATAGCGATGCCCACGACCCGCCTTACTCGGAAGACATGGCAAATGCACGAGCACGTGTAAAGGCTGCCTGCGAGGCCGAAAACATCGCGTTTCTAGACGGTGTAAATCCAGACAACATAATTGAGCAAATCGCAAATGGCGTTCGGGTCGGTTCAGGTGGTGAGGAGGTTGCGAACATCGGTCGTAAACATACTAACCGCACAATGCCGTGGTAAGAATTCTGCGTCAAACGGAAGTCCGGAGCAGTCTAATCCTTGAAAAGCTGCCTGACCGCTGCTGCAGCAGCCTGGGTGTCCTGTAACGGTGTGACGGGATTTTCATCTGCCAAGGCAGCTTCAAGGCTCGTCTCCAGATCCTCAATGCCAGACCGTATCACTGAGGCATGACGCATCATCTCTGAATACGCTTTGTGCCGTTTGGGACGCCGTCGGGTTTTGTGATCGACCTCCAAAATAATCACCCGTTTACCGCTGCTCGCAGCTTCGCATACCATCGAAAAACTGTCTTCCGTAACGACAATCAGGTCCGACAGGGCAAAAATTGTATCGATCGGATCCGTGATTGAATTTTCACCATGTGCCAAAACAAGAATTGGACAGTATTGGGTGTTTGAAAATTGTTTGCCAATTAGATTTTCAACGGGGAGTGGGGTTCGACGCGAGGTTGTCAACAAGAGTTGACTATCCCATTTCGTCGCAAACCGTTGCAGGACTTCGAGGAGGCGCGCGGCGGTCATCTCCGTGATCGTATCGTATCGATCTTCGCCGCCAATCAGAACCCCAACGCGTTTCTGATCTGACAAATCTAAATCTATTTGTAGCTCCTTGCGGCGCATCTCCAGTTTTTCTGGACGCACCCGATTTGGAACACCGAGCGTTTTGCAAACGTTGCGTTTGTCGAGGCGGGGCCAATACATTCGGGGAAGGACAGCAAGATCAAAGTGATGAAAACCGACGGGCGAAGGACGGCGGCAGGTAACTGTTTTTGCGTCAAGGAGTTGTCCGATGAGCAAGTTAGGCGCAGCGACAGAGGAACCGGTTGAGAGGATAAAATCAGGTGCAACGGCACAGATTTCATCCAATGTGTTCTGCTGGAGTGCCATGCACAAGCATGTCTTGATAAACTGGCGCGACAATCTGAACCGTCCCAATATACGCATTAATACCCGTATCAGATGATCTCGCCGCTTACTGCGAAACTTTACGTCAATCCAGTGATATTCGCACTCCGGCATCCGCTCAATTAGACCTAAAGATTGGTTATAATGGCCGGGCTTTCCGTCACTCAAGAGAATAGCTCGCATAGAAGTGATTAGATTGTGTCTTGTATGGTGTGAAAAGCCAACAGTTGATCAGCAGGTTTCTCGGATTCTTGAATAGATTTGTTCAGTAAACAATGATATTCATCAAGACAAAGTTGACAACAGGCTATAGCTAATCCCCGTTAGAAATCCGCTAACGCTGTTTCCGCTGAAGCAAAGATTTTCATACTTTGGGATAGACCAATTACATCGAAAATCTGCCGCATCTGATCTGATGGATGGGCGATACGTAGGATTTGCCCTTTCCTGCGCGTTTGCCAAATGAGCTTGACGATGATGCCAAACCCGCTGCTGGTGATAAAGCTGTGCTGATCAAAGTGAAGCAGAATTTTTGCCGATCCGCCACTTTGATCATAAGCCGCGTTCATCGCTTCTGCTGAATCTTCCGTAAAATAACCAATGATGTCAAAAATCGAGACTTCTCCAACGTGCCTAACTGTTATTTGAGGTTCTAACCGCATATACTGTAACCCGTTCTCCTTTCGGCATTCAAGGCAGACTAAATTATCAAGTTATCTGCAGTGAAAATTTTAGCCGATCTGAAAAAACCTGTCAATAGGGTAGTTTGCAGTCAAGCAGATGAGGGGATAGATGGACCTAAGAGGCGAAAGTTTGGCGAATTTCTTCACGATATCGCCGTTTTACAAAGTCTTGTTATCATGTTAAGGAGAGAAGCAATGACCATCGAAATCCAGCGGGGCAAACCGTTTTCTAAAGATGAAACGCAACGGGCCGTCGAACAGTTCAACCGTGATGGATACTATTTCTTCGGCGAGGTGTTCACTTCAGAAGAAGCAGCCATGCTTAAAGCGTTAATGGATCAAAAATATAATGACCCACGCATGCAGGATGAGGCGGGCGACCACATTCGCGGCATCAGCATGATGCGCATGTTTGAATATGACAGAGCTTTCCGAGATCTTATCGTGCGAGAGCCTTATGTCGGCCTCGCCGAGGCAATTCTGGGCGATGACTGTCACATGATGTCCCAAAATGCCTTACGTTATGCCCCCGGACAGGGAGGTGGGTGGCATAGCGACGATAGGCTCCATTTTCCGCTGCCGGACGATGTGCCTCGACATGACCCTCGCATCACACTGCCCTGCTTTGTTATCAATGTGCTCATCCCGCTCATCGACATTGAAACAGTGGACGATGGTCCGACGCAGGTCGTTCCCGGCAGCCATTATTCAGGACGTAAACCACCCGCTGCAGAAAATCCAACCTTTGAAGGGAAGGGTCCCGTCAGTTTCTTCACGAAGGCGGGCGGTGCCTATATGTTCAATAGCCAAGTTTGGCATCGCGGGACTCCCAACAATCGAAATCAGATTCGGTACGTTGCAGCGGTCACATACAGCCAGCGGATCATCGCGCAACGGCTCTACCCGTTCATTGACTACCGGATGCCTGAAGGTGTCTTTGAGGGTGCAGACGAACGGTTGCAAAGACTTTTGGGGAGACATAAAAAGGGAGCCTTCGGCTAAATGTATGAACGAATCACGCTATGGACAATTCTTTGAACTCATGGCGGGCCGATCTGCCTTAATCAATCCCATGGAAGATAAGCAGACTAGTCTGACCGAGATCACCCCCCCGATTGATTGGGAGGCTCTCTTCGGAAACGCGAATCCCGTCGAAATAGAGATCGGATGCGGTAAGGGACGCTTCCTGCTTGAAACCTCAAGGCAACATCCAGAGATCAACTATATCGGCGTCGAGCGAGCACCGAAATATGTTCAACGGGCAAAGGAGCGGTTGCTGAAAGGAAACGCTACGGGGGTTTTTCTTATTTGGAGCGATGCTGCTTACCTGGTTGATCGCTACATTGGCGAAGGCACCGTCGAAGCGTATCACGTCTACTTCCCAGACCCTTGGCCCAAGAAACGGCATCACAAGCGTCGGCTCTTTAGAAATGAGGTCTGGCTACGCGGGTTGATTCGGACATTAAATTCGAGTAGAGGACGTATCCACGTCGCTACTGACTATGCCGAGTATTTCTATGAGATCCACGACTGTCTAACGCATACGCCACCGCTGGTCTACCTCCGCCCCGACTCGCTTGAGATAGAGCATATCCCAACCAGTTTTGAGATGAAGTATCGGGCGGAAGGACGGAGGATTTATCGTGCCATCTATCAGATGGATTCGGCTTCGTATAAAGCGTGAGGTTCATGTTAAGAAATCGTGTAATAGAAACCAAGTTTTTGGCAAAAACTCGGTTTCTCCGGGCGTTTTGCACTTTCTTTTGACATGCGCTTTTTTCTAAATGTCATCAAATGGATACAACTTCCGCCCCAGATTGTGGAACGGCAACTCTTTCCCCACCGGATCATGCACACTCGGCTCCGATACTGCGTGAATTGCCCCTGCCCACGACTCAAAGCCTGCCCGAAAATGTACTGTCGATTTGACCCCGATGTAACGCATCTGGCGTGGGTCTAAACCCATAGTTCGTGAAAAAGCGGTGTCGAAGGGCTGCTCCCGCTCCGTCACCAGCAGCACATGAATTCCGCCCTGTCGGATATATGCCGAGGGCCCCATGCTGCTCTCCAACCCGGCATTCCGCGGTCCATCGTAACGAAAGCCGCCATCTGAAAGCGCGATGACCTCTGCCCTCATGCGTATCGGTTGCCCCTGAAGGGGTGTTGATTTCGCCCCCACATCTAAGGTCAGCGTCGCTCCCATACCTGCCTCTTGGCAAGCGTGTACTGCTTCCGGATCGACGATGTACAGGATACATGCCTCCTCTAGCCCTGCTTCAATGAATGTCTGCAACATGCCGGTACTATCTCCCGGCGAACCACCGCCGGTGTTGTCATTTCGGTCAGCAAAAATCACTGGAAATTTCCCTGCTGCTGTTGCTTGCGCTAGTGCTTGATGGGTCGGTGGCATTGGTGCGTGCCAATCCGCTCGGCGTTCCCAAATCCATGCCGCCAGTTCATCCGCGTACCCCTGTGCCAAATCCAGGTCATTGTCGGTGACAATATAAACCGACGCACCCATGTCGGGAATATCAGCCAACGGATAACAGGTCGCAATCGAACCGCAAATCACGCCCGGTTGCGCCTCAATTCTATGCAATTTAGTGATGGCCTCCCGCATCGGCGAGTGCGCCGTGACCTGATTCAATCCCCAGGCCATCGGAATTTGGTGCAGTGCCATAGTAGGGCGCAGCCCCTCCCGGTGGATCCGAACCAGAACATCCGCGCATTCGCGGGCGCGTTCTGCCTGATCAATCTCCGGGTAAGTCTCCCTGCCAATCAACACATCCGCCCTCTCGACCATGCGACGGGAAACGTTGGAATGGATGTCCAGCTCCGCCAAGATAGGCACCTGTGGTCCAACCAATTCTCGCACAGCTGCCAGAATATGCCCCTCACCGTCGTCAACCCCCTCTGCCACCATTGCACCGTGTAGATCAAGGAGGACCCCATCAATGGGTCCCGCTTCAGCGATTCGATCTAGCATATCCTTCAAGATGGCATCGAAGATGTCTCGTGGTGTCGGTCCACTCGGATGCGCGTTGGCGTATATCGTGGGGATAAGCTCAAATTCGTGCGCTTCCGCCCCTGCAATGTATCCACCGGTGGTCGTGTTGCTGCCGCGAAACTTGTCGATGATTTCGTCTCCAATCAGATAGCCGAATCGCTGATCACGGTAGCTCGCCCAAGTAGTGGCGACGGTAGTAAAGGTACTGGTCTCATGACCGATTGCGCCGGTAATGACTCTCATTGGTTTGGTGCTCCTTTTCTAAAAAGAGGGCTATTTTTGCCACGCAGTTTTCATAAATGCAGATACTTGAATGATCGATTGTTGGTAATTAGGGCGTGTTGACATTTGACAGTCCGCAGGTCAAAGACTCTCGGAACGGAGTTGGATTGAACGCTCACTCCCGATTCCGTTGCGTTGTTCTGATGTTTACCGAACGGTGGATTCACGGTCTGGTAGGTCTTTCGGGATTGAAGAGGCCGGGACCGGAACGTGCCACTCAACACCACGCCTGTAGGTCGAGCATCTTGCCCGATCTTCTCACCCGATCTAATACCGGCAGAGAGCCAGTCGGTCGAGATTCATATCTCGACGCCCAAATGTCAACGGAACCTAGCTCTTGATCGAGTTGTTGTGCTGTAACAGCAGTGGAAATCATTTTTCAATCCGATTCAGCGGCATGATAAATGCCAAGCTCGGCTCCTCGCGTTCCATTGGCTCTACGGCAAACCCCATAGATAATTTGAGTTGGTGATTTTCTGGGTGATCCATGTCGGTGACGGATCGAACTTGGTAACAATCAAGCTCCTTCGCTCGTTTCAGTGTATACTCTTGAAGGGCTCGACCAATACCTCGCCGCCGATGGGCTTTCTTCACGCCAAATGCAATAATCTTTGCTTCTCGCAGCCTCTTTCCGTGCATCTCAACAGGGGGATGGTCGCGGTCGTTGGGGCCAATGTCCCAAACTACAAACATGAGGAACCCAACGATATCTCCATCCTGTTTGGCAGCTAAGAAGTAACGTGCGAACTGTTCAAAATACGGATTAAATGCCCAGCCTGCTTGGTTTTCTTGCGTGATAACATCGGCCAGTTCCTGCCACTCTGGGTGATCGGATGTCATTTCTTCAATGGAGAAACACGGTAATGTACGCATCCGTTGGCTCCCTTCATTCGATTTGTCAGGTTAACTGGTTCGTTTTCGCCCAACTAGCCGCACTATTCTGAAATGTCGGTCAACTTTAAGTAAATCCTCTTACGCTGGCAACCACTGCTCATAAAACCGCTGCCAATTGCGGTACATCACGTTGGCGATATCCGCTTCAGTATAGCCACGCTTATCAAGGATGCTGGCAATTCTCTGATAATCCGCCACCGTGTCGATTTCGTACGGGGCACCGTCTTTGCCCCCCTGGCCGTCCGTATCCCCACCGATGGCGGTATGCTGTGAGTTGCCTGCCAACTGACAGACGTGGTCCATATGATCCACCAGATGCTCCAGCGTAATCGCCTCTCTCGGGAAAAGGCTGCGACGTGGTGGAATATCTCCACCCCAATCGATACCCCCTTCTGCGTAAATCATCCACGTATCCATTGATGCACCGATAACACCGCCGCGCTCGAGGAGGGCTTTGAGTTGTTCATCGGAAAACTGTCGCTCGCCGGCTGCCAACGCGCGGCAGTTCTGGTGACTTGCCATCACCGGGCCCGAAAATAGATTCAGTGCTTGCCAAAACGCTTCATCGGCTGTGTGAGTGAGATCGAGAATCATCCCCAACTCCTCCATCTCGCGCAGCAACGGTTTGGCTGGAGGCAACAAGCTACCGGGTCTGCCCGTTCCGTGAGAATAGGTGCTGATGCCGTAATGCGCCAAGTTAATTGTGCGCAATCCGCTCTCCCACCATTCGTGGACATGTTCAGGCCATAGGATGGGATCTGCCCCCTCCATTCCGAGAACCATACCAACTGGCAGCTCCTCATAGGTTGCGGCTTCCGACCAGGTTCGTATATGCTCGCTGAAATCTCCGCGGGTCCTCAAGATACGCGCTTCACCTCTACGCTCTAAGATTCGATAGTAGGCAAGGTGCGCTTGTGCTGCAGCATAAGCGACATCGCCGCTCCTGTATCCCCAAATAGGGCTATTCTCCCGCTGAATCCGTCCCGATATTTTAACCAGTGCCGCCGCGATTTTGCCCCGTCGCATCTCCGGAAGCGAAGCCATCGTTCCAGTGGCGGGCCACCGGTCCTGTTCCCGCGATCCCTCTTGAACCGCTCGGACCTCCTCAATCGGTAAGGTCAGATCTCGATTCAGATCAATCGCACCATACGCCATGGGATAGTCACCGTCAATGATTAACATGATTTACCTCCGTCTTTCATCGTGATCTATTATAAAAGGGAATAGTAGTTACTGGCTTTGAATAAAACGCTTGGACGTACCCCCCTCAGTCCCGAATACCCACACGGTATCAGACCGTTCTAGGCTCAATGAGCCAGGAACTGACGGACAACCCACCGGGTATTTAGCAGGGGGAAGGGGAACGTAAAAAAAAACGGGAAAGCGAGAGAACCGGCTTCCCGTTTTCCCCTTCGTGAGGGAAGGTTCCTGTTTCGTTTCTGCGTTCCAATCTCGATGAAACCGTGAATCCATGATGCGGTAAGCATTCCCTTGGGAGGGCAGCGGCACTCGTGTGTATACTAAGACACGGCTACAAATGGCAACAGAATCTAGCAACTTCGGCTAAGTTCCTTGAATACCTTGGGGTGGCGTGCACGTCAAGGAGCTGTGTTTTGTCAAGGGTCAGTCATTTACTTAACTGATACGCGATCGCATAGGCGCACTTATGAACTCCAGAGTTGTTAGGCTCGGAGCGGTGCCAAGTGTAATTGGTAAAGAATGCTGCATCCCCCGGCGACATAGACAAGAGCACTTCGCCAGAAAAATCGATCTCCGCTGCCGGAATACGCCATCGCTTGAACGCTTCGCCGCTTCGGGCGTTGTGATAGCTTGGCTCATCGTAGTAGCCTTCGTGCTCAATTAGTGTCCACGATTGGTGTGTGCCGGGCATAATCGCCAAAGCGCACCGATCCAACCCCACTTCATCGAGCGCAATCCACGAATTGCACCCCTGCTCAGGTGCCAAATGCCAATAAAACGAATCTTGGTGGAAAAACGATTGACCGCTGACAGCGCGGTGCTTAATCAGTGCCTGATCGGTAAAGCGTTTGACGAGACCGCCGAGCAGCTGTTCCATCACGCCCTGCAAGTTTGGGTGATCAGCTATCTCTTTGAAAACCGCCTCCCGCATAGCGGGACGCTGTACGCCGATCGGAAGGAAACCCTCCTTATTATTTCGGAATGTCGACGGATCCAGTACCTGAAAATGGGTGTCGGGCCAATCGTGATCGCCAGCCAACAGATCCATGAGACGGTCACGCACACGACAACCTTCCTCCGGCGAAATCAGTCCACGCACGACGGTATACCCTTCGGTTCTATATTGCTCTATTTGTTTTCTGGTCAGTTGCATATCGCCTCCTCCAATCATACGAGTTGGTATGCTCCCGATTTTCCATGCCCTTTACGCGTTACGCTTTATTTTGGCAAATACGAGTGTATCTCGCAATTCCCCGGCTGGCGAAAGCGAGTCATTTCGGAATGTGCCTTCCAATTTGAATCCAAGCCTGTCGGGGATACGTCGGCTCCTAACGTTTTTCGAGTCACAACGAATTTCCACCCGCTTTGCCCCAAGGGTCTCAAACGCAAATTTGGTAATGGCCCCCGTCGACTCGGTGATGTAGCCTTGTCCCTGAAAACGCTTTCGACACCAATAGCCAATCTCAAACTTTGGGATATCCCAGTTTATTCGATGCAAGCCGCTGGCACCAACGAGTGTGTTTGTGCCTTTGAGAAAAGGAAGCAGTGTTAGATCCTCCCGCGCCAAAAATTCACACTGTGCCCGGCGGACATAGCTCTCCGATTCCTCCAAAGTGGGTATCTGCTGCGCCCACGGCATCCATACCTTAAGGTCATCGAAGGTTTCCTGAACGGCGGCGTTTATTTCAGCACCATCCCCCGGACGAGGGGCGCGGATGGTCAATCGATTTGACTCAAATGAATCTGGAAAATCGAGCAGCAACGCCTCCATCAAGTATCCTCCCATTCAACCCCAACCCAAATCAGAATAGCTATAATAACCTAAGCTGTTATTTATCCATCCCGCTTGACTTGGATAGACATATCCATGCCATACCCGCAGACCTACAGTGGATTTGCCAATTCACTGCGAGCAGCTACCTTTTGCTCCAGAGGAGCGATATGTCTATAGCACGGTGATAGCCCCAATGCCCGCGCAATGTATAAAACAAAGTATAGCAGATTGCCAACCGTTACGCCACATGAAAAAATGTGTTGACATCAACCTGAAATCAGTATAGATTATTTAGATAGACAGTTAGTTGAGCATGTTACAAAGAAAAATAAAACCGGGATATTCGGAGGCAAAAAATGAGTGATATGAATGTTGGTATTGTTGGACTAGGCTGGGTTGCCGGGGCACACATCGAGACCTTTAAGACGGTTCAAGGCGGAAATGTCACAGCAATCTGCTCCCGACGTGAACATGACGAAGCGGCATTGGAAGCGGAATTTGGCACACCCCTGAAAGCCTATACGGACTATGAGGCGATGCTGGCAAATCCAGACATACATATCGTGGACATCTGCACACCCCATCCGTTTCACGCGGATCAGGCCATCGCCGCTGCAGAAGCGGGGAAGCACCTGATCATCGAAAAACCCATCTGCCTGACCTATGAGGACGCCAAACGGCTGCGTGATGCAATACGAAAAGCAGGCGTGGGGGTATGTGTCTGCTTTGAATGCCGCTACAGCGCACACTTCACGATGATCCGCTCGATTATCGATGAGGGGTTACTTGGCAATCTGCATTACAGCGAGGTGGATTATTACCACGGCATTGGACCTTGGTATGGTCAGTACGGTTGGAACATCAAAAAAGACTTTGCCGGCAGTAGTCTATTGACAGCGGGTTGCCATGCCCTTGATGCCCTGCTGTTCTTTATGGATGGGAAGGTCGAAGAGGTAACGAGCTACCACACGCAATCGCAGGGGAAGGATTTCGTCCCCTATGAATATGAGACAACCAGCGTCACGATTCTCAAGTTTGAGGGCGGGAATAAAATTGCGAAGGTCACTTCCTGTGTGGACTGCCTCCAGCCCTACTACTTCCACATCCATCTGGTCGGCAGCGAAGGCAGTCTGTTAGACAACCGAATCTACTCTGCGAAATTGAAGGGCATGGATAAGAGCAGGTGGAGTACACTTGAAACCTCGCTCATTGATTCGGGGGATGTGAGCGATCACCCCTATGAGCCCCAGTTTCAGGCGTTTATTGACAGCATCGGCACAGACGAACCGATGCCCTTGACCGATTTCGACACGGCGTTTGAATCACACCGCGTTGTTTTCGCCGCAGACCTCTCGGCGGTGGAGGGTCGGCCTGTTAAATTAGCTGAATTCGATTAACGGGAAAATCTCATGTCTATTCGCTATCTACTTCTCTGTTTATTCTTCGCGGTAGCGGTCGGTGGTTGGGCGGATGAGGACAAATTTCAACTCAAACCGCTGCAACCGAAACGACCGACAGCCACAGCCCCCACCTGAAGTGCGTGACCCGGCGAGGGGGCACCGCTTCGGGGGAGCGGTATTCAGACGAAATGGGCGGCATCTTGGCGTTATGTGAATACGGAGAAGAAACGCCCGCGCTGGAGAACGACGCTAAATTATCGATTGATAGACAGGCTTCAAGTCGGTGTGGAGTATAATCCTGCGGCGTCAGAGGTGTCGCCGCTTTTCAGCCTATTCCTGTCTACCGAAACCGATATCCGTCCTGCGCTATTTCTCGGAACAAGTTCCGGCCGCATTGGCTCTCCCGCGGGTGAACAAGCCTATTTTTTAACAGCCGCCAAACGGCTACCGTATCTACCACTCTCAGTGTATGGGACCGTGAATTATTCTGAGTGGGATGGCGGACTCAATTTTCCTTTTGGAGCCAGCGTTGAATTTGGCAAAGGTTTTTCCGTGCGTGGCATGTATGACGGAAAAGAACCCCATCTGATGTTCAACTATTTTTATAACCAGCACGGCGTCAGTCTAATGTACATCTGGCTCGAAACATTTGGGATTGCGATGTCCACAGCGTTTTAACCCGGTTTATTTCAGTAATTCAAGGGCGGGTCATAAAAAAAGGCGAATGGACCAAGCTATTCGCCTAATGTAATCCTCTGATGATCGCGGATAAGGATACGAATTAGTTGGTATAGGCATATTCATATTTAAGTGTACACTCAGGAGACCGGGGGTTGGTGTTGTATCCATGGCTGTGCCCGCTCAAAGGCACCTGACGCAGCCAGGACTGTCTCCTCATCCCCCTTCCTCCCCACAATATGGAGACCGATGGGCAGATTGTCGGATGAGAAACCTGCGGGTACGGCGGCAGCGGGGTGTCCAATCACGTTAATCGGTAATGTGAACGCACCGTTCCAGTACTGATCTGGAAAGATTCTGTCAGGCGACCACTTACCGGGATACTCGCCGTTGGGGAAGGCAGGAAAGCACGATGTCGGTGAAAGCAACAAATCGTATTTCTCAAACAGGTGCGCTGCCACCGCCGCGCCCCCGCTGGATCCTCCCGGCGTACGATTGGTATTCCAAGGGTTACACCCGGGGCTGCCTAGGCTGTTCTCACAGGTGCCAACCATGCCGAACTCTGGAACATTGGTTTTACCTATGATGATGCCCCCGGCTTCTCGCACCCGCTCCACCACTGCTGAATCCCTTTCCGGTATCCGGTCCTTGTATACCACCGACCCTGAAGTCGTCCGTATTCCCTTGGTCATTTGAGTGTCTTTAATGGGGATGGGCAATCCGTGCAGTGCCCCAAGTTCGTCTCCACGGACAACTGCAGCCTCGGCAGTCTCCATTGCCTCGTCGTGAGTCAAGAGCAGGAATGCATTTAGTTGCGAATCTAGCTTATCAATGCGGTCAAAGTACATTTCAGTCAACTCCACCGGGGAAACCTGCTTTGTCGAGATTAACTCCAAAAGATCGGTCGCTGAAGCGAGAGCCAATTCATTGTCTATCATGATATCTCCTTTCTATGTATGGTGAGTAATCAGAGATTTTTAACCCGATAGATTCTAGAGACAAGAATATCGAAATGGTTATGTTGGCTCATGTTAAGAAATCGTGCAATAGAATCGGGACTTCCTAACCCGACTGTACCAATGAGCAAATGATTTTCACGTTTCACGTCCCGGTATGATTGTCTTTCGGAACGAATGACTTACGAAGACACCAGACACTATCGTGCTAATAATCCTGGCTCAATTAGCCCGGAACATCGCGCGATGTTCCGGGTGTTCTCCCAATCGGATAGGGGCTTTTTGCGTTTTGCACTGTCTTTTAACATGAGCCATTATGTCTAACCCTTACCTGATGTCACTCTGCCTCAAGTGCGACGGACTCCCCGGCATGATGTAGTGTTGCCCCTTTGTGACCTCGGCGACACGTTGCTGAAAATCTACATGAAGTTTGCCACCAGCCAGAGAAGATACAGCACTCCCCATTGGCGCGATGCCCCCAATGACGTTGACCTGTGCGCCAGCGTCGCGGCAGACTTCGATTGCCCTTGCGGATGTATATTTTTTTCCTGGCCCCTTAGTGGTAGACTCATCAGTCACAACAAAAAGCACAAGTTTTCGATCGTCCGGCGTTTTGAGTTTGGGCACACCCTCCATAATTGCGTCCAACAGATGTTCATCACCACGTCTAGGTCTCTGAAATAGTTTCTTGACCTGCTTAGCATTTAATGGGGGTTGCGTTATTGTAACCAAACTTTCGCCCCCTCCCGACTGAGCCCAGAACCGAATGATTCCCAATCGATAATCTAATCCTTCGCCATCCAGAATCCCGACCAATAGATCCAGTCCTGTGCAGGCTTCGTCCACTTTATTGTCCATGCTTAAGCTGGAGTCATAAACAAACACTATATCAGCGGGTTGCTTCACCGTTACAGCGATATGTTGAGCGATGCGTCTGAAAATCCCATCAATTTTGAGTACAGACCTGTCTATCAGAGGCACAGGGTTAATCCTACGTTGATATTTGTCGATTGGGTGCCATTTGCCCCCGGTGTAGTTGGTTAATTGCACCTGTATTTCTTGGTTGATTCCGATGATGTTAATCCGAATCTTGTCCCGTTTACACCAATCCAGAATCTTCCCTATAACCTGATTCCTTCCGTCTCTGCCCTCCCAAGATGTTTTCAGATTTGAATTTGTCACAACAACGAGATGTTTCTCGGCCTCCGCCCGGAATTGTAACTCTTCAAGCCCTTTCATAATCGCATCGAGCCCGTGTCCGGTGATACGCCCTTTAAATTTCGGCGGCGTCATCTTGCGAAAGTTGTCTTCAATCTCAATAAGTCCACCCTGCAACGGTTTGACCGTGATTCGTGATGTCTTACCGGCATTTTGGAACCAAACAAGCCCAAACTGATAATCAATGATCGATTCTTCTTCAAAGGCACTGGCGATATCAACAAGCCGTCCTTCAACGATTTTACCCGGCCCCTTCATCTCCACACTTCCATCGATAACAAAGACCAGATCGACCATCTGATTGTCGCTCAGACGGCTTGCCCGTCGGGCAATTTCCACAAGGCTTTTCCCAATATCAACCGTTGGTTCCTCCTTTTTCTTTAAGTCATCTGGGCTGATCATCAATCCTCTTCTTCGACGGGGGGGGCGTACCTCTGCGATTGTGAGTATCTCCACGCCCTCAAGGCAAATCCAAGTGCCCAACATCATCAACGCAATTCGCCACTTCCAAACATCATGTTTAGGTGATTTCATTGATTCTCTCCATATATCTGCTACTTTTCTTACGGAATGGTTAAAAAATACCTCCGCAAATCTCCGCCAATCGACACGAATGAAACAAGTGTTGGATCGCGGCTTTAGCGGAGGACGCGGATAGGAACAAACGCGCAATTCATTGCGCTACTACGAACAGGGTTATTTGTGTGAGGGGGCTCGAATTGTCTCACGGATTCAGCAATGGAAATCAGAAATAAGGCTTGTTTTGTTGTGCTGATATGCTATAATTTATCTTTTACCCAATCTCCGATTAGGAACATTTGAGTACACAATGAATTACAGAGATGTCCTTAAACACACCTCCAAAGCCTATTGCCAACGGGTCGCACGCCGAATCGGATTAGCTGACCGCCTTCCAACCTCAAAGCTGCACGAGCAAATGGTTGAGACATTTCTGAATCCGGCCTCGTTGAAGAACTTAGTGGCGCGTTTCAATTATCACGAGTGTTTAGTGCTAATGATCCTTGCGTTTTCCGCCGGTGAAATGGGGGTTCCGTTCCACTCCTTTAATCAAAAGGTGAATCAAATGAGCCGCGACTGGTCAAGCAAAGGTGCAGAAATCTTGCAGGTGCTTAGCGAATCCGGGCTTATTTTCGCGATTGTGACAGACAACATGGAATATCACTATATCGTTCCTGAAGACCTTCGTTTGTTGCTGCAGAAAATTTTTGCAAAGGATATAAACACTGCCCTTAGGTCCCCCCAAAAAAAGCCCCAAAATTTTCGCGATGACGGGTTTGCGCTGGTCCGAGATACTTTCACCTTTCTCTGCTTTGCTTCCCAGTACGGAATACAGCAGACGCAACAGGGCAGTATCTACAAGCGTATACAGAAACAGCTTCTCGGACGTTTTGAAGTGCCGAACGATACACCAAAGGTTTACCACCGAATCAATCCAACGACGGGAAATCCGGATCGTTTAGCTTTTATCCTTCAGTTTTGCCGGTCCCAAAAATTCGTTCGTCGAAAGGATTCCGACCTAATATGCAGTGAAGCCGGGCGGGAGTGGATCCAAAAGACCGATACAGAAAAACTATTGGACATATACAGTCACTGGTTGAAATACAGTATCTCGAAAGATCCCTCAGTTTCAACAGCACTATCCATTGTACGCACGCTCACTCCAGAACGTTGGACACTGCTTTCCTCGATTCAAGATCAGATCTCCAGATTCACGGTGAACGCGAATTGGCTGCAAACACTTTATTCCCATCTGGAACGTTCTTTTATTAACTACCTGACCTATATGGGAGGGGTTGCATTTGCCCACTTGGGAGACGATGTTGCGGTTCAGGTGACAGATCTTGGACAACACCTCCTCTATGACGAACCGATTGAGGGTTACGAGTTCGAGTCGTCGTTTATCATTCAACCGAACCACGAGGTACTTGCCTCAAGTTATCTGGCCCCCGAACTCCGTTGGAAACTCAATCATATTGCGGAGCTTCATCAAGCGGATCAGATGTCTACCTACAAATTCTCCGCTGAATCAATCTACAAAGGCTTGCGGTCGGGCTTCTCCCTTGATGAAATCTTGGCGTTTTTGAAAGCCTATTCCAAAACTGGCATTCCACAGAATGTTGAAGTATCAATTAAAGATTGGGCAGAACAGTATGGGCAAATCTACCTGATGGACGTGATGCTGCTCCGTTGCAAAAACGCCCGGATCGCTCAAGAAATCAAAGCCTCCAAACTGATTGGAAGATATATTCTCGGCGAGATTTCCCCGATGGATCTCGTGGTATCACGCCAGCAATCTAAGAAACTCCTCGCCTTACTTGAAAAACAGAACTATATGCCATTGCCGGAGGTCGTTACGCTTCAGGGAGAATAGGACTAGACACAAAAAATAAGGAGGCGTGTTATGCCTAATAACAGTGTTATCGGCAATACGAAAAGGTTAATGTCTGGCAACATTGTAATCTTTTCCATTACCGGGCTGCTAGGTAACTTTGCCCGCGCGATGGTTTTCCCTTACGCATCGCTATATGTCCTTGCCCTCGGTGGAGATGCCAGAACTATAGGCTGGGTGAACTTTCTCAGACCACTGGCCGGATTGATTGTATTCCCGATTGCCGGCTACCTCACCGATCGCGCCAGCCGGGTCAAACTTATCGTGCTAGGTAATTACCTCTCTGTTGCCTTTGTCCTAATATATGTCCTTGCATTCAAATGGCAAATAATTGCGATCGCTTCATTGATGAGTGGTTTAGTGGTTTTGGGATTTCCACCTCGGTCCGCATTGATTGCCGACTCGCTGTCTCCAGAAGACCGTGGCAGAGGCATCGCGACGATGAACACCATTTCGAGCGGTCTCTCCATCTTCGCGCCTTACATCGCCGGTATCGTTGTAGAGCTCTCTGGCCCAAACACCGGTGTCCGGACGCTTTATGGAGCGATGCTGGTGTTATATCTGGCTTCCGCTATTATACATGTCCGCTTTCTCAAAGAATCTATACCGAAATTCCATACTCGCCTGACAGTTGCTTCCCTCCCAAGCTTGCTTACCAAAGCGTATAGTGGAATTCCCACGTTGTTGCGGGGGTTCCCCTCCTCTCTGAAGGCACTGGCGGGTGTTATTATTTTAGGCTTTATGGTCAACGGAGTGGCGAGTCCCTTTTGGGTGGTCTATGCTATAGAGCGAATCGGTCTATCTTCATCACAGTGGGGATTGATTTTGCTTTGTGAGACAGCGTTGCGCCTCGTGATACTCATCCCGGCGGGTGTTGTCGTGGACCGTTGGGGCAGGACGACCTCACTGTTGGCAGCCTTGATCCTTTCGACTGGGGCAATGCCACTGTTCATTCTTGCGAAAGATTTCACCGCTGTTCTTCTGATACGGTTGGTGATTGCAGTAGCATCTGCCATTGCTATCCCTGCGTGTAGTGCGCTGATGGCGGACATCGCGCCACGAGACATTCGGGGACGGGTGATGGCAGCGTTGGGACAGGGCGGAGTCATGATTGGTGCCGCAGGGGGTGGAACTGGTGGGCCTGGTACCGGATTCCTCATTACTCTACCCTTGATGATAGCATCTCTTGCGGGAGGTTACCTCTACGCTCAAAATCCCAGCTATCCTTGGCTCTTTGTTCTCATAGCTTCGACGCTCGCGACTATCTTGACCGCGCTTTTCATCCGTGACCCGAAGCAGGCTGAGATATGAGCTGGAATATTCGCAATAGATTTTCAACCGATCCCTGTGATGATTGTACCCAATGTCAAGCTAACACGTATTAGCCCCTTGATTCACCCCCCGGAACCCCCTCCATCATGCTTTGAATTCGCGGCCGATCGCTATTCACAAACGCCGCATTAGGCTTCAGGGCGTAGGGCGACCAACGCCGCAAAGAAGTCATGTGCGCCTCGGTTGTCGGCGTGGCAGCAAATTTCAGGGCAATATAACGACGGCCCGCCCAACCGCCGAACATCCCGTGCCATAAACAGTGATTGAAGAAAACGACATCGCCCGGCTGGGCTTCAATCGGAAAACACGGCAAGTCGGACCCGGAAACCCCGAAAGTCGCTGGACTCGAATTCGCTTTCTGGGCGATAAGCGGTTCAAGATCCATGTGGAGTGGCAGCCGATGTGAACCGGGGATAACGCGCAGGCAGCCCCGGTCTTTTGTCACCGGGTCAAGATAGATCATGACCTTGATGCGCAGGTAATCAACCTCCGCCACACCTTGTCGGTCAGCGTGCCATCGGTGCTGGCTGTGGGCAGTAAGGTTGCCTTCAGAACCGGACCAGATAAATTCACCCGGCATCAACTGTTCAATAATCTTATAGATTCGATCATCCTCGACAAGTTGCGTAAAAAAGGAACTGTGCTCAACGATGGTTGCCGTACTCTGCTCTTCCCCCGTGAAAGGCTTGCCGCCGCGCTCTTCGATGAGCACCTTGTCAAACTCATGGGTAATCTCGTTCATCTCCTCCGGCGAAAAATACTGCTGCATAAAAAGAAAACCAAAAGTGTCAAAATACGATTCCTGTTCTGCTGTTAGCATTGTGCACCTCCTGAGTGTTGATTACCTGTTCGCGTTAGGAATTGGGAACTGAATGAGTCTGTCACCTTACTCAAACTACCAATCGATCACCGATCCATCATCTGGATCATAGGTCTGGGCGTTCTGCCAGTCGTGGTCAATCTTATCAGCCATCGCATCTTCATCCAGCTCAATCCCCAAACCAGGGCCGGTCGGTAACTCCACAAAACCATCCTTAAAAACAAACGGATTCTTGAGGTAGCCCTCTCCTAACGTTGTGTGTTCTTGTGCGAGGAAGTTGGGAATCGATGCATCCAACTGAATGCACGCCGCAAGCGAAATTGGGCCCAGTGGATTGTGAGGCGCAATGCCTGCATAGTATGCTTCCGCCATGCCTGCAATGGTTCGGACTTCGCTGATTCCACCTGCATGGCACAGGTCTGGTTGGAGGATAGAGGCAGCCCCCTTCTCCAAGATCTCACGGAAGCCCCACTTGGTGAAAATCCGTTCCCCGGTGGCAATTGGTAAATGTGTGCCCCGCGCAATCTCCGCCATCACATCCACGTTCTGGCATTGACACGGCTCCTCGACAAACATCGGTTGGTAAGGCTCCAACGCACGAATCAGTAATTTCGCTGTCTGCGGACTGATTGCCCCGTGGAAGTCAATACCAATATCAACATCAGGTCCAGCGGCTTCGCGCAATTCAGCAAAACGTTCAGCAGCGCGGTCTACAAATCCCTTCGATTCGATTAGCCGGGCGGGTCTCCCCCCGGCAACGCCTGTCTTAAAAGCCGTGAATCCCTCAGCGACCCACTCTTTGATGGTTTCCGGATCACCACCGCCTTTGTACAGACGGATGCGGTCGCGTGTGGGACCACCCAACAACTGGTAGACAGGAACACCGAGCGATTTTCCGGCAAGATCCCAGAGGGCTTGATCTACGCCGCTCAATGCACTTGTCATGATAGGGCCTCCACGATAGAAGGCGTGGCGGTACATTGCCTGCCAGTGGTGGACAACACGCCGTGGATCCTTCCCAATCAGGTAGGGCGTGAGCTCCCCGACAGCCTGTGCACAGGTCTTGGCGCGGCCTTCAAGAATTGGTTCCCCAAGCCCTACCAAACCCTCGTCGGTGTGAATTTTCAAAAAGAGCCAACGGGGTTTAACTAAAAATGTCTCGACCTTTGTGATTTTCATCTGACAACCCTCCTCTAAAACGTCCGGTATGAATTAAGTCTGCGATAACATCTACGTTGCAAGAAACTTATACCAAGGGTTAAATTGTACTCATGATGCAATAAACAAATCTTTAAAATTTCGTGTCGTAATTGTGCCAATTTCTTCCAGCGAAATGCCACGCAGTTCGGCAATCTTCTCCGCCGTGGCGCGAACATACGCCGGTTCGTTACGTTTCCCACGTCGAAATTGTGGTGCTAGCCACGGACAATCTGTTTCCACCAACAAGGCGTCCGCAGGGACCTTCCGGGCGACCTCCTGCAAAGTGTCTGCTTTGCGATAAGTTACCGGACCGCCAATGCCGATGTAAAATCCGAGCGCAAGACTCCTGTGCATGATTTCAACATCACCCGAAAAGCAGTGCATCACACCGCGTACCCTGCCGCGCCGCGCCTGCAAAATTGGGAGGATGTGGTGATAGGCTTCGCGGTTGTGAATAACAATCGGGAGATCCAATTCCTCAGCTAGATCTAATTGACGCTCAAACGCTTCCCTCTGAATCGGATGAGGTGAAATGTTGCGGTAGTAATCCAAGCCCATTTCGCCGAGTGCTACCACTTTTGGATGGGCTGCAAAGTCACGAAAGATACGCACAGTTTCGTCATCCAACTCTTTTGCATCGTGTGGATGTATACCAACGGTTGCGTAGATCTGGAGAGGTAAATTTTCCTCCCTCTTATTCTTTTTATTGGTAGCGGAAATTTTCCTCTCATGTTTGTTCGCAAGGGCAATCGCCCCACGACTGGTCTCCAGATTAAATCCGATGACCAAAATCGTCTGCACACCAGCTTCTTGAGCCCGTTCCAAAACAGCTTCTCGATCCGTATCAAATCTATCCAATTGGATGTGGGCGTGCGAATCTATGAGCATGTTCATTCCCCTTACTTACCTGTCGTAAATTGCGTTTCTAAGGCTTGCAAAATCCTATCAACGTACCAACGATTTTCCCGTTCGTTGAACGCCTGTGCTGCTTGCGCTGCGCGATAGCGATTCCCCGCATAGTAGCGGTAAAAGAGAAAAGAAAACGAAAGCAGTGCATCGTCGTAGTCCCGCTCGATTGCAGCGTCGAGGGTCAGGTAACCGAGCACTCCATTAAGAAGCAGGGCATTCAATCCGCTTTTCCAGTCTTCAGCGTAAGCCTGTCCCAAACCCGGCAGCAAGGTAGAAAGTAGCCGCGCTGTCCTCTCCGATTTCCGAGGACGATTGATAGCAGCCAAAAACAGCGTATCAATCTCGGCGGCAGCCCCCGCTGCGCCGGGAATTCCATCGAAATACGCCTGAAACACCGATCGCGTCTGTTTCCACTTAAACTGGTACAGGTAAGCAACTCCCCGCAAAAAACGGGCGCGCTGCCGCAATTGTGGCGACAGGCTCTGCATCTCAACCTTGATGAGTTCGACCAGGGCAAGGTTATAGGCACCGCTAGCAATCAGCGTTACAGCGAGTTCAACCCCCCTTTCCGATCGCAGTTCGGTTTCCATTGTCGATTGGACAGCTCCAATCATCGCTTCAGCCGCTTCCGCCCACCATTCCTGTGCACGGTACGCCAAGCCAATTTTGAACTGCGCCTCACTTGCCCGTGGATGGTCGGCATTAAAAAATAGAAACCGCTTATATTCCGTAATTGCCGCCTCATAGCTTTTCAGTGCGAACAGATGATCACCGAAGTCAAGGACGGGATCGGATGCGGAGACAGCAGCAACGGTGAAAAGCAAGAGTGTAATTGCCAGTACGGTGAAATGGCTCATTAGCTAATTTCCTACGCTCCTTACAATATCATGTTACCAAATCGTGCCGCTAGATGCAACCCATAAAAAAAGGGGCGAGCATTTTCAGCTGCGCCCCTCTTAAAATTATTGAAGATGTGCGATACACACATCAGACTTTTTTACTCTACACGTTTTTTAACATGTGCCCACGTTGTTGCCATCTTACCACCGGGTTCAACAGCGAACGGTTCAAAAGGTTGGTCATCAACGTCCCACAACTCAACCGCCCCTTCAAGAACAGCATCCGGACACGGTTGGGGGTGGCCACCCTCTTTGGCAAAATTGACAATCGTCGCTGCACCTTCAACCTCGTTGAGATGGTAGAGTGCCCTTGTATCTGCATCTGGCACCCACTCGGTTTCAGGTACATCGTAGTCGCCCTTGTAGCGGGCACCTTTTGATATACGAACCTCATCGATCAGTCCGTGGTAGATAGAATGGGTCGCACCACCGCGCTCACGCCTTCCCATCTTGAAGGTATCTTCATGCGCCCAGGCTAGCTGTTTACCAGCGTGCTCTCCCACATCTCCTTCTTTGCCATTGAGATACATCAAGACTTTCGGCGGATCCCAGATAACTGCACCGTGGTTCCAAACATTGACCCCGACACCGAGGCCACTGCTATTCCAAGCCCAGCCGTTATTTTTACCTTGGTCGTTGGCACCCGCAATAGCAGCTTGGAAAAGACCGTCTTTGTTAGCAGATTCCCAATGATCCTCTTTGTTAAGAATCATTCGCTCCCCTTGGGAGTCAAAGGGTTTGAACCATGCTTCAAAGGTGAATGGACAACAGAGGTCCTCGTCGAAGAAACATGGATCATGCGGTGCTGATACATAACTCTCAAAGTCAGCGCCATCAATAAACACTGCCATCTGAGCAGTTGCGTAACTACCTGCGAGGAAAGTTATTGCGAGCGTAACAAATAGTAGGCGTTTCAATTTAATTCCTCCCTTATTGAGGTTAATAAAATTCTAGAGTCGAAATTTGAAATCCAATCGACTTTAAAGCTATGATGATGGGAATCCATCATCATGTAAGATAGAGGAATAATGTCCGATAAGAACAATTATCGGATATTATTTCCCTAAAATATGTCTCGAATCTATCACTAGTGAGAGACCAAAAATTATATCATAAATAAAAATAAAAGGCAATGCTTTTAAGAAACGAATTCTAAATATAGCAATCCGCTCCCACTCATAACTTGTTGACGTATTCCCACCTCTAAAGGATTGGGATTCTCACCCATTCCTATAAGAGTCGAATTGTGGTATCAACAACACTTGCGATCCGAAACCCGTCTGACAGTGTCTCCTCCAATGGACAACACCCTACCCATTACCCCGGTAGGACAACTGTGGTGAGGCGAAAGCCACTGCTGGGATTTGTGGGATTGTTAGAGCTTCCCCTAACAATCTTCCTTCTGGTTTGAAAATGCCTGTTAGCGTTCCGCTTCTGGATGTGGGTGGGAGCAGATGCTCCCACCCACGAATAAGGGAAACTATTTCAGGATAACCATACGACGGGTATCTGAAAACCCATCCGCTTTCAGTGTATAGAAATAGATACCACTCGACACCGACTCACCCAATTGGTCCGTACCGTCCCAATAGGCAGCCGTTTCTCTGCTGAGGTACCTTCCTGCCCGCTGGTGCCCGATGTCCAAACGACGAACTAGCTTGCCTTCAACATCGTAGATACGAATGTTCACATCCGCCCCATCAGCAAGGGTGTAAGGTATCCACGTCTCGGGGTTAAATGGATTGGGAAAGTTTTGAAGCAACGCTGTCCGTTTGATATCTCCGAACGTTGTCAATGCCAAGTCGCTGCGCGGCTCGACCGATAACGGTATGTTCAGACCTTCGATATTTTCAGTGTCAAAGACATATACCGAACCTGCATCGCCATCGCCGTCCCATTGGACTCCCATGGCAGCCAAGTTAAAGTTGCGTCCGAATGCTCCGTCAAGTGCAACGGCACTGCCCATGTTGTCGCCACTAGTTAGCCCCTTACCTTCATCGCCTCCTTTCTCAGGTATGACTCTCGCTTGCAACACCCAGTCGGCCCCGACCTTCAGAAAGGCATAAACAGCACCTGAATCGTCCCCACGCTTTGTGTCGGCAGAAGGCGCACCGACAAGTGCACGGTTCACATCCAGCGCAACTGTCAGTCCAAAACCGGCACCTTCCTGAGGCTCGTCTGCGGTCAACTTCGCCTCCTGTGTATAGACATTCCCGACACCTTTAAAAACATAGGCGGAGCCAGAGCCCCGCTTCTTCACTTCGTTCTCGTCTTTGTTTGCCCCAACAATCATGCGACTTTTACTAACAGCAACAGAAACGCCGAAACTATCACCCCCGTCCCCGTCCTCGGGGGTAATCTTCGCCACCTGTGCCCAAGCATCTCCCTGCCGCTTAAAGACATACGCTGCACCGGAGAGTCTCGCAGGTGCAGCTGCCAGGGGTGCGCCAACAACTATCGTGTTTTCATTAACCGCGCAATCCCAACCGAACCGGTTCTTTACGTCCGCGTCGTCCGCTTGGAGTTTAGCTTGCTGTCTCCATTGACCACCGTCCAGCGTGTAAACATAGACGGCACCTTTCTCCTCGTCATGAAAAGGGGTTCCGGCGATGAGGGTGTTACCACTGATGTCAACGGCATATCCGAACCGGTCATTGTTTTGGATGCCCTCACCCTTCAATTTTGCCATTTCCCCAAACCCTTTGACTTCACGCCGGAGGACATACACTATTCCCGGTCCACCTCCCAACTTCCCGCCTGCGGTAGGTTTTTTTCCGCCATGTTCATAGGCACTGATGACCGCAATGTCACCGTCAAGAGCGACAGCGTGCCCATATTGATCTCTCGTGTTCCCATCGGGTGTCTTAAAGTGCTCTAAAATATCCCACTTCTTCTTTCCCTTTTCCTCCATGATAAAGACACCGCCGTGGTCACCCACATACGAGGTGTAACCAGCGATGAGAGTCGTCCCACTGATGTCAACCGAATGTCCCCAATTGGTGTTTCCCCCATCGGGTCTAGGAATAACCACTCCCTCAACGTCGGGCGCGGCATAGCCTAGTGCGACCTGTCCAACCACTAGAATAAGACAGGCGAAAGTTACTTGCAAAGTTTTCATTGATAACGCTCCTTTCAGGATGGCCCGTTTCCTCAATCAACGGTTAATTCGCTGCGTCGAGATGTAAATCTCAACCACAGGTCACGCTACTATATCAAAACTGATTAATGGTATAGAGAAGGCTGAACAGTTAAAACAAATCTCTATCAAGGTGAACCGGGGTGCTGCTTGTTAACAATACCGTTATGTAGATAGAGTGAAACCCAACACTCTAACCCACACGCGGATTGTCGAATGTTGGGTTTCACTATTTAGGAGATTTCAATCAGAATCAAACCTCGTAGTACAGGTGGAATGCTTGATATGTTTCAAGGGAAACTATTTCAGGATAACCATACGACGGGTATCTGAAAACCCATCCGTCTTTAGTGTATAGAAATAGATACCACTCGACACCGACTCACCCAATTGGTCCGTACCGTCCCAATAGGCAGCCGTTTCTCTGCTGAGATACCTTCCTGCCCGCTGGTGCCCAATATCCAAGCGACGAACTAGCTTGCCTTCAACATCGTAGATACGAATGTTCACATCCGCACCATCAGCGAGGGTATAAGGTATCCACGTCTCGGGGTTAAATGGATTGGGGAAGTTTTGAAGCAACGCTGTCCGTTTGATATCTCCGAACGTTGTCAATGCCAAGTCGCTGCGCGGCTCGACCGATAACGGTATGTTCAGACCTTCGACATCTTCGGTGTCAAAGATATATACCGAACCCGCATCATCTCCTCCATCCTGAGCGTCCCATTGAACACCAACAGCAGCCAAGTTAAAATTTCGTCCGAATGCTCCGTCAAGTGCGACAGCACTGCCCATATTGTCGCCGCTGGTTAGGCCCTGCCCCTCCCCCGGTCCTTTCTCAGGTATGACTCTCGCCTGCAACACCCAGTCGTCACCGACCTTCAGAAAGGCATAAGCAGCACCGGAGTCATCGCCTCTTTTGGTATCAGTAGAGGGCGCCCCGACGAGTGCCCGGTTCACATCCAACGCAACCGAAAGCCCAAAGCCGGCACCTTCCTGAGGCTCGTCTGCGGTCAACTTCGCCTCCTGTGTATAGACATTCCCGACACCTTTAAAGACATAGGCGGAGCCAGAGCCCCGTTTTTTTACTTCGTTCTCATCTTTATTTGCCCCGACAATAATACGACTCTTGCTCACGTCAACAGAAACGCCGAAACTATCACCCCCGTCCCCGTCCTCGGGGGTAATCTTCGCCACCTGTGCCCAAGCATCTCCCTGCCGCTTAAAGACATACACCGCACCGGAGAGCCTTGCAGGCGCAGCTGCCAGCGGTGCGCCAACAACTATCGTGTTTTCATGAATCGCGCAATCCCAACCGAACCGGTTCTTTACGCCCGCGTCGTCCGCTTGGAGCTTAGCTTGGTGTTTCCATTGGCCTCCATCAAGTTTGTAAACATAGACGGCCCCTTTCTCCTCGTCATGAAAAGGGGTTCCGGCGATGAGGGTTGTCCCGCTGATATCAACGGCATATCCGAATCGGTCATTGTTTTGGATGCCCTCGCCCTTCAATTTTGCCATTTCCCCAAATCCTTTGGCTTCACGTTGGTAGACATACACCAACCCCGGCCCCTCGCCCAAAGGCCCCCCTGCAACGGGTTTTTTCCCACCATGTTCATAGGCACTCACGACAGCGTAATCTTCTTCAATAGCGACCGCATGTCCGTACTGATCTCTCGTGTTCCCATCGGGGGTTTTAAATTGAACTATAAGATCCCATTTCTTCCCCTTTTGTTCGAGGATAAAGACACCGCCGTTATTACCTACATACGAGGTATACCCAGCGATGAGGGTCGTCCCACTGATGTCAACAGAATGCCCCCAATTGGTGTCGCCTCCCATTGGTCTAGGAACAACTACTCCCTCAACGTCGGGCGCGGCATAACCCAGTGCAATCTGTCCAACCACTAGAATAAAACAGGCGAAAGTTACTTGCAAAACTTTCATTGATAGCACTCCTTTCAGATTGAAACTCCTTTCAATTAACTTTCGGACTCTAATATCCGATAATTGTTCTTATCGGACAACTCCCTAGCTTGCGTATTTATTGTATCATGTTTTTAGCTTCAGGTCAACAATGATTTTTCAATTCAATTTTGTTAACAGGAGCATCGGGCAATTGCTGCGCTCATCTTTGTGGCATTGACTGCAAAACTTTCCGCACGCCAGCAAGGTTACGCTTGGCTTCGGCGTAGTCCGGGTCCAATCGGACAGCTGTTTTGAAGTGCTGCTGTGCCTCGACGAGGTTCCCTCGCTTAGCCAAGGCAAGCCCGATGTGATTGTGTGTCTCAGCATGATTGGGTCGTAAACGTAGCGAGGCGCGATAGTATGGGATCGCTGCCTCAATTCTGTTGAGACGGTAGAGTGTATGGGCGATGCCATGCAGCACATGGGGGTCTTCCGGGCGAATTCGGTTAGCCTCCACATAATGGCGTCCTGCTGCTTTGTTCCGCCCCTGCCCGATGAGCACATCAGCGAGCATACGATTCGCTTCAAAATGGTCAGGATTCCAATCCACCGCTTCTGAAAGTAACGTAATAGTTTCGTCTGCTCTATCGTTCCTCGAAAGCATCAGTAACTCCACCCGCCGGAGGAGGGCTTCTGCAATAATCGCCCCTAGATTTTTCATCCGAACCTCCTCAATCACTGAAATCTCTTCGGGAGAAAGTGCAAAATCAATGACCTCGTTAAGGGAGCCAATATGCTTGAGCAGATGGTCTTTGACAATCGGGATTTCATTTGTTTGGGTGATATAGTCCAAGCTGGTTGCGTAGTCGAGAACCGGTAAATCATCGCGGTAAAGGCGAGCCTCCGATGCCAGATTAGCAAGCTCAGAGGGCCCCGCCAGATACCCTCCGAGAAAGACAGGGGGCCGGTTGAGCCAGTGTTGAGAACCTCCCCAAAAAGTATAGCGCAAGTCCCGGTGCACGACTTCATTGGATGCCAAACGTTCTAAGGCAGCATGGCTGAGTTTGAAATCCGCGTTGTTGAGGCCAATCAGGAGGAGATCGGAGGAATTATACCACAGAAAACTCTGTGGGAAGGCATCAAGGAAGGTTTTGATTACACCCCGGAATTGGTCGGTTGTGAGCGACGGTATTGATACCAGTTGAGTGAGAATGCCGCCGGGGCGGAGTCGTTGCCGGGAACGGTGGTAGAAATCAGCCGTGTAGAAGAAGGCGATGCCGGGACGAAAGATTTGGCCTACCTCAATAGCAATCACATCATACATAACATCGCTGTGATTCAAGTAATTGAGACCATCCTCGCTAATCAGTTTGACCCGCTTGTCATCCATCCATTTCGAGTCAAAATGACCGCGAATAAACTCAAACAGTGTCGGTTCTATATCAACGCAATCGAGCCTGTCAATATCGTACATCAGAAAGCGGCTCGGTGTTTGTCCCGTACCGGCACCAACAACGAGAATGCTCTCGGGCTTTGGGTGTAAAAGCATTGGGATGTGCGCGCCGACCACCTGCTGATTTTTCAGATTACTTCCCTGCCACCATCGGTCAATTTCGAGTTCAATCCACTCCGCGTCCCTCCGGATCACAGCCAAATCCCCGTCAAACCCCTCGCGGAAAGCCACCAATTGCCGTCCTTCGGCGAGGAAGTCGGCAGGAATCTGCGTCCCTGTAGCGAAAGGAACACAAAGCCAGATGAGTAACGCCCCCGCGACGGCACCTCCTCGAAAAAGGGGTGAGAAGGTTTTGTCGATCCAGAACCATGCAGCGAATCCAGTTAATAAACTGACCCCTGTAATAAACAGGATGCTGAACTTTATTCCAAAAATAGGTAGCCCTACAAATCCAACCAGCAGCGAGCCAAGGATTCCACCCAGCGTGTTAATTGCTGCCATCCGCCCGGTCCCGATACTCGCCCTTGAGGCATCTTCGACAACCATTCGTACTGCAAGCGGAAATGACGCGCCCGAAAGGACAGCAGGCGGCAATAATAGGCTGAAATACATCCCCAACTCGTTCTTGACGTTTGCCCAAAAGGTATGTGGAAGGGTCATAACAATCAGCACCGCTATCCCTGTAAGGATTTGGAATAGGCCAAAATAGCGTGCTCGCAGCGTGGATCGATCAAAGAGGCGGGCAGCGAGAAAACTACCGAGAACAATACCGACCAGTACCACTGTCAGTGTCAGGGTGTAGGTGTGGACGTTATTCTGACGGGTTAGCAGTCGTAGGTAACGCGTCCACAGCACCTCACTCCCAAGAGCGACAAAGCCGACAGAAAAAAACAGAATAGCGATGGGGATTTGAGTAGCAGTAAATCGATCCGTACATATTTTGTGGGGATCTTCAGATTGCTTTGAATCCCGATGCAGTTGAGGGGGTTGATTTTTGGTGATGGGCAATAACCCAACAGCAATGCCGCACAGGATATTCAGGGCAGCCCCAAGCTGAACAGTGAGCTGAAGCCCAAGGGTCGGAAGCAATAAGAGCCCAGCTGCTGCACAGCCTATCGCCGCTCCCAAGGTGTTCACCCCGTAAAGCAGCCCAACAGAATTGGCAACCCTTGCATCACTACGGACAAACTGAGAGCAAAAGAGGGGAAGTGTACTACCCATGAGGATGGTAGGTGGGAGAATAACCAGAGAAACTAGCACGCCACGTGCTACAAACAGAATAACGACATGCCCCCCAAGTGCACGATAGATTGGTCCATAGAGACTCTCCGTAAAGTTGAAGAGGTAAGGACTTACTATAGCGAACAATCCGAGTCCGATTTCGATCAGCGCGTAAAGCCGCAGCGGCTGCAACGTTCTTTGACCAATTCGTCCAAACAGGTAACTTCCACAAGCCAATCCGAGAAAAAAGACAGCTAATACCGTGCTAACAGCAAAGGTCGTAGATCCGAAGGCAAGAGAAGCCTTGCGTATCCACGACACCTCGTAGACCAGTCCCGCGAAACCGGAGAGGAAGAAGCAGACAATTGCAATACCGTTTTGGATTCTCATGATAAGGTCAAATACGACTTCTTGTAGCCAATAAGCTGTTGCATAGACTGTTCAAGGCTATCGGAGAAAATACCACCTTACTTGGTCGCTTTCAGTGAGAACAGTTGTGGAACTGAGTCGTTGTGTGAGGTCAGTCGCCACCAGCCATCCCTGTCTCTTTCCATGCACGGAAAGGCTTTATAGCCGCTACGCGCAAATTCGTGGAAGAACTGAATCCCTAATCCGGCAGCCGAGATAGCATTCAGTATTTCACCAACGCTGTGCTGCCATTCGTAACATCCAGCTTCTATGATGTCCGAACCCGCATAAGTGTGTTGGCCACCCGCGTAGAAATCACCTTCATTTTTTTTGAAGTATGGGTGTCGCACTTGTAGTTCTTGAACTCCAGCTTGGTTTTCCTCAGATTCAAATACGTGTGAGAACGGGTGGCCATCCAAGATATAGAAAACGCCATTGGGTCTGAGGAACCTAGCGATGATATTCGCCCATTCAGACAAATCGGGCAACCAGCAAAGCACACCCATTGTGGTGTATACGATATCGAACTCTTCATCCAGGACATCGGGCAGGTCGTAGAGGTTGGAACGGATAAATCGGGTATTCAATTGAAGCTCATCATTCAGCGACCTCGCCAAATCAATTGCGGCGTCTGAAATGTCAACCCCTGTCGCCTGTGCACCCAGACGAGCCCACGACATCGTATCCATACCAAAGTGGCACTGAAGATGCAGCAGAGACTTACCTTCAACAGATCCCACTTCAGTTCTTTCGATGTCGTTCAGCGTTATCCGACCGTTGCGAAATCCCCCTACATCGTAGAATTTAGAGGCTGCATGGACAGGGGTGCGTTCGTTCCAGTTCTTTCGATTGACTTCTATGCGATGATCCATAGCTGTGCTCCTCTGGCTCCACAAGTCCCTGATAGAATTGTCTAATTTCTATAACAGATGCAATTACCCTGCTTGCTTGAAACAGCTAAATTGACATCTCTGATAAGCTATGCTAAAATTGGGATCTCAATCAGAAATTATAACTTATTGCAAGTGGGAGTTCAAGGAGGGAAAACAGTAGATGCAGAAGCGGGGTGCGCGTCAAATTCTCATAGAAGGGCTGCGCCTAAAATGTCCAAGGTGCGGTGAAGGTCAAATGTTTTCAGGTTTGTTCAAAATGTGCACGGAGTGTGGTAATTGTCACTTTAGGTTTGAGCGCGAGGCAGGATATTTTGTTGGGGCGATGTATATCAACTACGGTGTGACCATTTTTATTGCATTTGCCAGCTATTTTGCGTTGGACTATTTCACCTCTATCCCTTTTCTTCAGAACTTCATTCTGTGGATAGCTTTTAGTGCCCTTTTCCCTATCTTCTTCTTCCGCTATTCGCGCAGTTTGTGGTTGAGCATTGACTATATTTTCAATCCTTCTGAACCGCAGAACCCTCATAGAAAAGAGAATAAGCCCCCTTCCTCCTAGGCTATATGTCTCCAAAATCCCGGAGGCGGTCGTATCGGGCAGGGTGGCGTAGTCGCTTCAAAGCTCTCAACTCAAGCTGTCGAATCCGCTCTCTGGAAAGATTTAGTAGGGTGCCAATCTCCTGTAAGCTGTGCTCCTCCCCATTTTCCAGTCCATACCTCAGGGAAACAATCTGTTGTTCGCGTGGCGGTAAAGTAGTTAAAGCTGTCTTCACTTCGTCTATTAAATTTTGCCGGGTGATTTCTGTTAGCGGCTGAGGGGTGTTTTCACACGCGACAAAATCCTCAATCTCACCTTGACCGGAACTAGTGTAAACTTCTAGCGATACGGTATTAGCAGTTAATCGCTCTAATAGTAGGAGCCGATCTACACTGAGTCCTGATGCCTCAGCGACCTCTTCTCGACTGGGTTCACGGTTCATCTGCTGATGCAGACTTTCTTCTACTTGATTCACCTTGCGAATCTCCTTGAGGAGATATGCCGGCAAACGAATCGTACGCCCGTGATTCGCAATGCTATAGCCAATTGCCTGCTGCATCCACCACGAAGCATATGCCCCAAATTTGACACCACGCTGCCAATCAAAGTGATCTACAGCCTGAAGGAGTCCAATGCTCGCTTCCTGAACCAGATCGAGCAAATCAAGCCCACGCTCCTGATATTTTTTGGCGATGTAGATTGCTAGTCTTAAATTTGCCTCAGCAACGTGGTTCTTAGCAGCGCAAATCTCTGCGTTGCATAACTTTATATGTCCTACCAAATCCAAAAGGTATTTTTCGGTGGACTGTGGGAAGGATTCAGCTATAATTCTGTGCTCGAGGATAGCAGTAGATGGCGGATTGTCCAGAGAAATGTCGGTAAGATGGGTTGTCAATTCCTGATAAAGTTCATCAATTTGCAACTGGTGCTTTTCAATCTTGATGAATAGGTGCGTTTCTTCTGCTTGAGTTAAGCGTGGGATTTTTCCAATCTGATGAAGATAAGTCCTTAGTGAACCATCCTCCCGATCTGAATAGCAGATTTCAAACGTCTTGGTGCTGTCATTGGCTGCACCAATTGGTGGAAATTCTTCAGGCGGTCTGTGTATCTGTGCATCGGTGGGTACAGAACGCAGCTTCGGGATTGTTAAATCTTCAACGGGCCTCCCAGTAGGGTCTTTTAACTGCGTAACTTCATTTATCTGTTCAGTCATTCTTTCCCCCAATCCCCAATACTTAAATCTCTACTTTATAGTCTAGGCAATATGTATGCCACATTGCGAGAAGGTGAAAATTAGGAGAAAAAGGGAAGGGAAAATTAAAAATAAAACAACCACAAAGATAGAAGTAGAGAAGATTGATGATTATTAATTGAAAAATATGATTTTTTTTATAATCGTATTTAATCAACAATCCCAAAGCTGCTTACGCATCACAACAACGTCATCTAAATGTGACGGTGTAACACAGAAGCGACACAACTTGCCACTAGATATCGTTCAGATCCCGCTGCAACCCCAGTTCATTAATCTTACGGTGCAACGACTGGCGCCGAATGCCGATTTGCTCCGCCGTTGCCTGGATGTTCCAGTGATTTTGCTTGAGCTTGTGCACTAAGAAAATTCGCTCAAATCCCTGTGACGCTTCCTTAATCGTCGCTGCGTCAAGTAAGCTGTGAAATTCTGCTTCCTGCAAACCAACATTGGCGTTCCCTCTATCTCTTCCTTGATTAGAGGGTTCGGGGACAGGTTGCATGTCTCTATTAAAGATTTCCGGGACTAAATCACGTGTAGAAATTTGTTGACCCGTGCACGTAAGAATTGCATATTCAATCGCTTTTTCTAACTCCCGTACATTCCCTGGCCAATGATATTGCTCGAATGCTGTGAGCACTGCATCGTCAAAACCAAGGGCACGTTTCTGATCAAGGACATGAGAATATTTGCGAAGAAAATGCCACGCCAACAACTCAATATCTCCTTCGCGTTCACGCAATGGGGGTAAAGCAATTATCGGCTTCAAACGAAAATAGAGATCGCTACGAAACTTTCCAGCTGCCACAGCTCCCTCAAGATCGCGATTGGTTGCAGCAATAATCCGAACATCAACGCGTTGTACTTTCACCCCAACGCCCTGAATTTCTTTATAATCCAGTACACGCAGTAATTTCGGCTGCATCTCTAGACCCAAATCACCAATTTCATCAAGGAAAATGGTCCCGCCGTGTGCCTGCTGAAACTTGCCCGAACGTTGATCGACCGAGGTCGCTACCCGTCTCCCGATTCCGAATAGTTCCGCCTCAATTAACTCCGCTGGAATTGCGCTGCAATTAACGACCTCAAAGGGACCTTCGCAACGGGGACTATGTTTATGGATAGCGCGTGCGACAAAATCCTTTCCGGTGCCGCTTTCACCATAGAGTAAGACATCCGTTTCTGATCGCGCGACTCGCCCCACTGTTGTCATGACCGCAATCATGGCAGGGCTTTTACCGATAATTTCATAATTGTCCGCAGAACTGATGTTGTTGTCCTGAGAGAGAGGCTTGTCGTTACGCTGGGTCAACACCTCTTTGACGACTTCGATCAGATGGGTGTAGTTAATCGGCTTGCTGATATAGTCATAAATCCCTAATCCACTCGCTTCAAGCGCGGTTTCCGAGGAACTGTTGGCAGTGATTACTAAGGCCTGGGATATAGGGTGTTGCTGTTTGCTTCGTTTGAGGACTTTTAGCCCCGCTTCTTTATCCAAAATACCCTGTGCATCCGGCATCCAGAGATCGATCAGAATTAAATCATAAGGCGGGTTTTCGTCCAATTTTGCGATTGCTGCATCCCGATTATAGGCAAAATCCACAGAAGCATCAATCGATTCCTCCATCTTAAGTTGCTTATCAATATATTTGCAGGTCGCCTGTTCGTCGTCTGCGATTAAAATTCGTGCGTGTTTCATGGTTCGTATCCGATAATGCCTAACTGTCCAAAATGTATTGTGTAAGAAAATGGTTGAAGTTCACTGAAGCCTAACGAAAAACGTCGTTCCGCCGCCAATCTCGCTTTCCACCCGCACTGTTCCGCCATGTCCCTCAATGATGTTCTTTACATTGACCAAACCAAGGCCCAATCCACGTGGCTTAGTTGTATAAAAAGGTTCAAAGATTCGATGGAGTTCGTCCGCCGGAATGCCCGTCCCTGTATCCTTAACGATGACAGTAACTTGGTTCTGTTGAGATATTGACACCTTCACGACCACTTCCAGTATTCCACCCGACAGCATCGCTTGACAAGCGTTTTTGATCAGATTCGTAAAGACAATCCGTATTTTATCAGCATCGAGGAGAAGCGGCGGAATTTCCGGTGGCAGCCTCAGTCGAACTTCAATATGATGTTCATCGATCACCGGTTGCATCATCTCCAATGCAGATTTCAGAATGGGTTCAAGGGCTTGCTGTTGAAAGTTCATGTGAGAATCTTGGAAAAAGCTGAATTCATCTTCAATCATTTCGTCCAGCTTCGTCACCCAACCAATGATCTGATCCATTTCACTAACAATATCTTCAGGTTGTTCTCGCAGTCTGAGAGGATCTTGTTTCTGGAAATTAATCCGGATCATTTCGGCAGGTGCGCGGATTAAGTTGAGAGCATTTCGCAACTCATGGCGCACCCGTGCTGACATCATACCAAACACAGCCTCCTTCTCCGACCTAACTAGCTGATCTTGTGTTGTTTGCAACTGTCTAAGTAAATGCCGCAGCCGAAGGTGTGCTAGGAATAAGCTACCAATCACGCCGCTGAGAAGCAATGCCAGCGTTGATCCAGTGACTTCGATCCAAAGGTCGAAGAGAACGAACATTCCGCCTAGAAAAAGAAGATGGCATAGTATTAATCCACTGCCGAAGAGCAGCATAGATCGGTAACCGTGTCCGCCCCGGTAGATTAAAATTGTTGCTGCGCCCGAAAGGATTGCGAGACACGCAACATAGAGGAGATTTCCCCATCGACTGAGTTGCCAAACAAAATCTCGGTTCAACAGACCGTTGAGAAGATTTGCCCGCAGAGCAAGTGCCGCCAGTTCACCCAGGGCGGTCGCTCTCTTGTTGACTCCTGGTGTCGTAATACCAATCAAGATGCACTTATCGTTAAATTTTTGTAAAAATTGGTCATGGTCAATCCCCTTCCCTGACATTGATAGGGCCTCAACAAAAGAAGTAGGCTGAAACGCCTCCTCGTCACCTGCAAACCGAATGAATAATTGCCCCTGTGAGTTAATAGGAATACGGACCACCTCTCCCGCTGGAGGGGTGAATTCGAGATATTTGCCACTCCAAAATCCTTCCCGCAATTTTATTGAGGTGGGAAAGATACCATAGGTTTGACACAGGATTGACATTACAAAAGAGTAGCGGTAGGTATCTGTGGCACGGTCTTTCACGACAAGCTGGGCAGAGCGGTAGATACCATCGGAAGGGCTCAACGGGAAATGACTAAAGCCCCACCCCTGCGCTTGTGTCAGGTTGTCAGGCAAGGTGTACCAATCGGTGACTTCTGGCAGCGCATGACGGTCTAGGGCAGTGGGCTTTGGATAAGGACGGATGACAAATAGTTTTTCACCGGGAATCTTTTGTTCGCCTTCCCACTCGCGGTTAAACCACGCAACCAACCCAATTGCTATCGGATCCACTTGTCGGAGGGAATGTATTAGAGCAGCGTAAATGTGAGAACGCCATGGCATTGCTCCAAGTTCGTCCTCGCTTTTGGCATCAATCGTAATCAGTGCAATCTGAGAGGCTATTTGCGAAGAACGGGGCGCAGTCCATTGCAGCCAAGCATCTAATGTCTTCAGTTCAATAAACTCAAAGGTCCCCAAATCACGTAGAAACCCGACCACTAAGAATGGCAGCAGACTCACGATGCCAATCAGGAGATATATTTTCTGAGATTGCGCTTGTCTTGAGAGCATAAGGTTTCGTGAGGCGTAGAATGCGTAATCCCCTCATTTGTCCATAGATTCATTTCCCCTATTTCCGGCTTACTGCTGACTTCCTTGATACCACGCTGTCGTGAAATTCTGTTGTGACGATTGGATCCGCACAGAAATCCAGACTGTATCTTCCCCTGGCTTCTTATAGATTAACTGCTCATTTACAGCGATCTGCTTTGCATTATCGGAGGGGATATCGCTGTCAAAAACAACGAACAGTTGTCCTTCTTCATTTGCATCGAAACCGACATTGAGACCGGCATAGTGCAGGAGTTGAGCATACAATAAGGGATGCAGCGACGCATCGGTCTCAATCCTGTTGAGTATACCGTAGAATTTTCGAGCCAAGTCCAAATTGGGAGCAGGATATGAAGGATTCTCCACATTTTCCCTGACAGGAGTCCCAAGCAAAGAAGCAATCGAAGATGCAATCTCATCGGGGAGCAACTCGATATTGTGGCGGAGGGTTTCCAGTTCGGTTTGGCTTATCTTGACGGTAGGTGTCGTCTTAAAAGCCGCAACACGATTCTGTGTTTTCGGTCTATTACCAACGGGCAGCCCATCGATTGCGGGGCTTGCATCAAAATCTTCATTAATCCGCTTTCCTTTTTGGGCCTCCCTGTGCTGAAGTCCTTCCTTAATTAACGTGCGAATAAGTACCTCGCGCCCCCCCGAAAGGGTTGGCAAGTGGGTGTCGTTCGCTAGTTTTAACCGCATCAGCGAGAAAGGTGGCATTCGCACCAAATCGCCTGCAGCCAAGATCATGCCCTTTTCCAGAAACCCCCACTCCTGTTCACCAGTTTTTAGAATTTCTATCTTGCCAAAGGTAAATGTTGCTGTTGACTCCTGTGGTTCGGCATACGCGGCGTACGCCAGAATCATACAGAGCAAACAGATTGTAGAGGTTAAGGTTTTGTGTGCTATCATTGAGCGTCCTCCTCGTGTGATCTATTGCGAGTTGTGTATTGTGTCAAACCGACACATAAATACGGAATGCTAAACCTAGCAGCCTGTCAGATTTAGTATAAAACATGAAACGTAAATTTTCTTTTGATTTCGTCGTGTTACTCATCTTCCTATTTCTGAATTGGAGAGCGCGTTCAAAAATTCCATCATCCATGGAGTGGCGAGGTCCACATCGTTCCGTTTTTGGACGAGATCTTTCGGGATAGAAAATTGGATGGGTTCTCCCTGTGGAAAGCTCTCCCCATATTCTTCCCATGCATCCTCAACAGGAATCGCTTCCGAAATCACTGCTTGGAGCGATTCCCACCCTTCTCGCCATGCGGCTGCGAAACCATCGTTGATAAGGGTTGTCTCAACCGGAATCCACGCCTGTCCGTTGACTGTCTTATAGTGACTGCTGGGTAAACCCATCTCTTGCGCCTGTTCAACGGAAATATTGCCTATATCAAATGCCATTAACACATGATTTTGTAATTGAATAAGTGCCGTTTTGATCCCGGCCGATTCAAGCAGAGAGCAGTAGAGAGCTGTGCTGTCATCACAATCCCCAAAGGTGGATTTATCATCATCCTCTGAATATGGTCCCATGAGACTTTCTAACATTTCATGGGGATACTTAAGCGCATCAATCGTCCCGCTTCCCTGTGGTATATTTGGATCCCGCGCGTACGATACACCGTGCAGGGTATTAAACAATAGCATGGCAACATACAAGTTTTCTGGTATGCCAGCAGTATCGATCTCCGTCTGAAATGTGGAACGAACCTGATTAATGAAAGCCCCAATCGCTGAATCCTTCGCCGAACTTTCCGAGGAAATAAAACAAGCAAGTTTACCAACATCATCCAAGTAGATTGTGTGGTTATCGTGTAACAAAAATGTTACAGGAAAAGTTCGGTAGGCAGATCCACCACTCTCAATCACCTGAACCCATCCTTCGACAGATTGCCTTTGAGACAATTCCAGTGCCTTCTGTGATAGGACAAGCCGCTGTATCGGTACGGATTTTCGCGTCAACGCCGGCACCCTAATATCACTCAGCGCAACTTCTGTGCCTTTTTTACTGACAAATTCAGGAATAAACAGTTTTATATGAACGGTTACCTCTTTACTGCTTTCATTTTTAAGCCAAATCCTGCCAATTGAATCCGCTCCTTTAAGTGGATAGTATCGCTCTAGATCCGCGTCGGTATATGCCGGGGGCGTGGTAGCATCCGGCAACTCTTCTGTTTCAGCCTCTCGATTCGGTCTAGCATAATAGTGATAAAGAACCGGGTAGAGACTTTTCACGCGAACCACTTCAATCAGGATCGGTAACTTCCGAAAATCGAAGTTGAGCGAAAGCCCAACATACGTCGTTGGCGGCAACGTCGGCGGGATGAGATAGGCGACGTTAAAGTCCATCCATTTATATCTTATGCTTCCACCCAGCGAATAGGTCGGTGGCTCAGACGTATACAAATCTTTCTGGAATCCAGCGCGGATGGCAAAATTTCGATTCGGCAAAAATTCTGTGCCGAGCTGCAACCGGTCTGTCAGGTCTGCCGAGATTAGCCAATCCGAAACAGGGTGATAAGCAATGCCAAACTTGTACGCGGTCGGGAAGATCTTTTCGCTGACATCTGAATCGTGCCGGATCCAGGTGCCGGAGCTCAATCCCATACCAGATCCAAAACCGATGAAATCTTGTGCAAGTATCCCCAACTTCCAGCGAGGATGGGGTTGGAATAGAAGCCCAATATCTGTACCCCAACCTGTTGCTGCCCCCCTCGATCTGCCATCTAGCGCAATTGACCATGTAAAGTATTTCAGATTCGCCCCAAGGGATAGTTGGGCCAACGGAGCATAACTATAAGCGAAGTTGAAACTGCTACGGTTCGAGTCAAGTTCTTCATCTTGAATGCCGACCTGCAACCAATCAATACCTAGTGCCATTTTCTCCGATGTGGGCAAGACCGCGCTGAGATAGCTTGTCTCTAAGGCATCGAACAATCGATATGGTGTCTGCTCGAACCCTACGGCATACCTGTCCAAACGGGTCAGTCCAGCGGGATTCCGACGCACCGCGTTTTCGTCGTCCGCAACGCCGATGAATGCTCCTCCTATACCGATGGCACGGGCACCTGTTGTTGTCTGATCTTCAGCAGCATATATTATGGTCACGGCGCATAAGATAAAAAATATTGAAAGGCAGCCCCGCATTCCGAATCCTATGCGAAGTACACTCAATTTTGTCAAGACTGTTTCGGTAATCCATATCCGGTAATCCATATCATTGAGACTTAAGATTCTTTAAGAGGTTTTGACAGGGGAACTTTGATTCTATAATTTTACCATTAAAGATTCGCAAAGGATAGAAAAAATGCTAAAGCTACAGTTCATGTGCAAAACGGCAAACAACCCTTGATAATTTCTAACCGCTTTAGCCGTTTGTCTGGCTTCTAGAATCTTGCTCCTCACGTTACGCTTCACGCCTCATTCCTCAGTTATTCTGTACCACAACGACTTTCGTCCCCAACGCTCCCTCCCCCTCAACGGTAACAATGTAAAAATTGCTAACAACCCGTTGATTCTCATCATCACGCCCATCCCACTCGAAAACATGTCCACCAATTGATAAGGGTTCTGATTCTCTTAGTAACCGTTGCAATCGTCCGGCTTCATTATAGATTTTAATGGTTATGTCATCAGGACGATTTAACCGAAACGAAATCCACGTCGATCCCCGGCTAGGTGAGAATACGCGCGGCTGGCATGTTAGATTGGAGATGATTGTGTTTTGCGCCGTTGTTACATCAGGTACTGTTGTGATAGCGTACCGTCCGAGCATCGAAACTCCTGTTGAGATGGTTCTGCCCTGTGCATCAACTGTCCCGCCAATAGGGATCCATGTTTTGCCATTCCAGCGGGCGATTGTCAAGGTTTCTTCCATTTTAGATTGCGAGGATATTATTTGCACATCTTCGATGGAGAATTCAAGGGTTGCCGGCTTCAGCCGGTGCATCCGCAGATCTTCAGGCGCAAAATCGTAAGCCTGAAACGGAATAGGGGACACTGATTCCTCCGCCGCTGACGGATTTACTGTCACGATGGTTGTCTGTGGCAAACTGTTGGGCGGCAAGATGATTTTCGCGCGATTGTCATGGCTCTTCACCATGCCTCCAGTTTCACGATTCACACTCAGATTGAAGAATATATGGACTTGATCAACTTCTCTATGTCCCGCTGTATCTTCCACAATCAACTGCAATGTGTATCGCCCCGATAAGTTTGGTGCTTCCCATAGCGCCAATATATCGCGGGTAACAGGACTTGAAAAGGTCGGAGGTTTGGAGATGGGTAACCAAGTATCAGGAGATTCCCCCGCCCCATATTCAATAATATATTCCTTGAAATTTCGATCATCTGCGGTGCCGCGGATCTCAATACTCTGTGGCACCTGTTCGTTCTCAGTGGGAGAAAGGATTTCGACTTGCGGACGGCGCCTATCAACTTCAACCGTGACCGATGTAACAGCAGGATGTTCCCTATCGTAACTACCAGTTGGAGTATCCCTCGCCACCAACTGAATCGTGTATAAACCGGCGGGGACCGTTCGTGTATCCCAACGATAAAGTATGTCTCCTCTGATGGGCACTGTTGAAACGAAAGAGAGCAGGGATATATCCGCATCCGAAACTGAATCACCGGGAAAGATGCGAATCTGATAATCCAGAAAATCCGTTGCATCAGTCGCAGTGCCTCTGATTTCATAAACGCCGCCAATCACAGCGTTTTCTTTTGGCGCGGTGATACTCACGTTTGGAGCAAGGGAGTCAACCACAAATTCCGCGCTTGCCCCTGTCATATCCCTGTTATCTTCTCTATCAATGGCATATACCGTAAAGCGATGTGGCCCCTCTGTGAGGCCTGACAATACCGCGCGCTTATCACGACCCTGGTCGTCGGTGGGGATGAGCGGTCCGTCATCAAGCGTGTAGAAATAACGCAGTTCCCCAGTTGGCGTGCTGGCATCACCGCCTTCAAACTTAAAGACAAGGCTTGTAACCCCGACTATTTCCCCATTTTTCGGTCCATCAGTAATCCGTGTACGAGGCGGAGCCTTCTCCGGGCTGAATATGCTTACCCCACCATTATCCCCACTGCCAAACCAGAACACCCCATCTACTTCAGCAATTGCAGAAATGTTGTTGCTGTTGAGCCCATCGCTTGCAGTGAGTATCCGTTCAAACCGGTCATTTCGGAACAAACTAACACCATCTGCGGTGCCGATCCAGATCCGATTGTCTTGATCTCGGTAAAGTACCTGCACGCGGTTATCCACCAATCCATCGGTGGTTGTTAGTGAAGCCGTAAGATTCAACGTTTGTCTGTCAAAAATCTGAATACCGGTATCTGTTCCAACCCAGATTTCTCCGCTAGGCATTTCTAAAATTGTGTGAATCGAGAAGGGTTCAGGCAAACTGTAGATTCGTCGGTTCACATTTAACCTGTCATAAACCCACAGATCACTACCACCCTCTTCGTTGCCAACGGTGCCGAAGTAGATCCGCTCTTGCGAGTCTGCAAACATAACAACGATTGTTCGGCCAATCTCCAGAAGTTGATTCCTTTCCCACTGTTGCCCGTCATAACGGTCTAAACCGGGGAGGTCATCTGTCGGCAAAAACCCCGTTCCAGCCCAAATATTGCCAGTTGAATCAACAACAATTGATTGAACACTATTGACGTTAATATCTGGGATCCGAAAAACTTCCCATGCCCCCCCATTGAAAACACCAATGCCGGCGTTCGTACCAACCCAGATTCGCCCCTGAAAATCTTCTGCCAATGTGCGAATCTCATTTCCCAGAGCCCTGTCGATTAACTCAACTCCATTTTGTGTATAGCGACTCAATCCATTCCGTGTTCCGACCCAAAGCCTACCCTGCCGGTCCTTCAGCATTGCTGTTACACTGTCGTGACTCAATCCGTTATTTGTAGTGACTGACTTCCATGATTGATCTGAAAAATTGACTCCATTATCGCGTGTCCCAATCCAGATCTCGCCGGTTCGCGTTTCAAACAAGGCTTGAATATTGTTACTTGCTAAACCATTTGCTCGTGTCAGATGACGCCAACGCCCTAAATCGCGGAGTGCCGCGGTAGAAAATTGTGCCGGCAGACGAAATTGGCTGATACCGGCGGTGGTCCCAATCCAGAGTGTACCCTCCTGATCGCTCATTATCGATTGCACATTGCTTCCGATTAGAAGTCCATCCTGCGCTGTTACAACATGCCAAGTTGAACCGTCGTAAACCGCTACACCAGCGGTTGTACCAACCCAAAGATTGCCAAGACTGTCCTCCAAAATTGTCTGCACATCGCCATTCGGTAAACCATCGTTCACGCTAAAAATTTCCCACCCTACGTTATTAAAGCGACTGATAAGATTCCCACTGTGGAGGCGATTGCTCTGTGAAAGTCCAAACCAGAGAGCCCCAGCCTTATCCTCATAGATAACCTGTACGCCTTGATTAAGTTGTCCAACCTCCGCGCCAGCCACAGTGCTCCAAACTACGCCATCAAACCGGTTGACCCCAAGCGGCGTCCCAATCCAGATTTCCCCATTTCGACGTTGGATCATCGTCACAACACGCCCACCGATACCAATCAATCCCGTTTGTTGGTTATAGTATTGCAGCCAGTCAACCTGCCCACGCGACAGGTTCCATACTCCTTGATAAACCCCTGCCTCCGTTGCAACCCAGATGAAGCCTGCGAGGTCTTCAAAAACCTTGAAAACATCAACCCCTTGGGGGCCCCCGCTCGACCTGCCGGCTTCATGCCAGAAGCCGTCCAAACGGTTCAATCCCTTGTCTGTCCCCAACCAGATTTGTCCCAATCGATCTTCAGTAATAGTTCTGATGTTGTTGCTGATTAGCTCATCACCGATTCGTGTGAAATTTCGCCATTGGAAGTTTTGCTGGGCAACTGTGGTGTTAGACACCAGAAAGGAAAGAACCAGGAAAAGCGAAAAAAATAAAAGATGAAACGGGAGGCGAAAACTATATTTGGGAAATAAGACGATGTGTAGATGAGGAGATCGAAAAAAATAGAGAAATGCGCTCATTGTGTAGATGTCCAAACTAACAACGCTGATTGCGTTGTCAGCATTTGTTGTCCTGGTCAACAGCAGCTTGTAGCGCGAGCCCAAAGAATTTCATAATCAAACCACTGTTCTTGACAGTTGACTGCTTGGGCAATTTCGCTGTTCGTTAGATCCGTCTGAGTTTTAGGTACAACAACTCGCTTATCATCGTCGGCGTTCAACCTGTGGATAATAGCAATACATCTGCCTTTCGCTGCGTATAGAGGTCGGCTCACTTTTAAATAGTATGCCTCCAACTCTTCGCCATCAGCGGATTGCGTTCCGGGAACATAGCCGTAATTGACCTCATAGACAAAACCGTGTTTAGGGTGCTTACTATCAAGAGGTCTGGCAATGACAATCGACACCTCCTTACCCAGATATTGCTTTGCAAATAATAGAGAGCGAGACCTATTTTGCATTGCGATGCTATGTCTCTCCTACTTGCTGATAATCATTTTCCGGGTTGCATGGAAGGACGGTGTGGAGAGTGTGTAGAAATAGATTCCACCGGCGACAGTCTCACCATATATATTTGTCCCATCCCAATACGCTGCATTTCCTCGATGTAGATAACGTCCGGGCATCAAGTATCCCAAGTCAATCTGACGGACGAGCGTCCCTACGGCATCGTAAATTTCGATAGTGACCTGACCCGCTGAAGCGAGGTAGAAGGGGATCCACGTCTCTGGGTTGAATGGGTTAGGATAGTTTTGCAGCAACAGATTATGCGTCGGTAGCGATGGAAAAAGGAGATATTGCAAAACCTGTCTAGTCCGCGTAAACCCAGGGGAATTTTCAGGCATTAACAGGAGTTCGCGGTAAATTAACTCAAGCTGCCTGCGTACTGTTGGTGAGATTAAGCCGAGGGATTCACCGGCGGCTTGCGGAGCAGCGGCGGTTTCATCAGTCTGATAAGATTCGCCAAAATGCGAACTGACCAGTCTAACATCATTAAGATCGATAACATTGTCCCTATTGACATCTGGATAAATATCCAAATCTGTCGGAATTGGCTTCCCTAAGTATTGGACAACAGTGGTGAGATCAAAAACGTTCACAACCCCGTCAATGTTGACATCCCAAGGCCGAACGAGTTCTTCGACCATTACCTTGAACTCGTGAATTTCACAATCGATCTGCTCTTGATTTGAATCAAGAAGAATGAGATTTTGTAATTCAATCTTGCTCAATCCAACGGCTTTCGCCCGAAATGAGGCCCCTAACATGATACCGCTACGAGTTACTCCGCTATCCCCAGTTTTAGCAGCAACGATATCTTTGTATATCCCATTTATCTGGTCTGGCGGCTCTAGCGGTTGATGCCCAATTCCAGATTCTCCAAAAATAGTTCGGAACTCGGTGACAGTTACAAATGTTAGCACCTCAGGATTGGTCCATCGTAGATCGAACTGAAACCCTCCCAAGTCAGTGACAGACTCAACGAGAACATCGACAGTAAACTCCTCTCCTAAGTTGATCCGTCGAGCCGGTGGTACTATCTTGACCACGCACCCTAGGACTCGAAAATCCTGGGCATCGGACCAATCGCTGACTCTACCGAAGCTGCCGGTACGAACACGCCACCAATAGTGGGAGATATTGTTCTTAGCCTCTAAGCCCAACTCGTTAACAGTAACAGTCAGAGACTCCGTGTTTGCTCTGATAAAGTTTGAATCCCTAGAGATTTGGACATCATAGTAGACTGCATTTTCAACGGCTTCCCATTTCAAGTTGATTTCCGAAGGTTTGACGAGCTGACCTCCTTGTGGTTCAAGGAGCACCGGTCTTAGATGGCTTGAATTCCAAATAGTGATTGTTCCCTCGGCTGCCCCTGCGACTGCGAGTTGGGGGCGAGTTGGACTGAAAGACAAATCGTGTATGATTTGTGTATCGAAAGATTGGAGTTCAGAGCGGGTAAAGACATCCCACAGTTTAAGGGTGTTGTCAGTTGGAGAATTTAGCAGACCGGCAGCGAGGATTCGTCCGTCAGGATTAAAACGAACTGACATAACTTGGCTGTCATAGGTCGCGAACAGCTCTGCCTCTCCAATCACTTCGCTGGGATCTGCTGAATCGATGTTCCAGAGTTGGACAGTTCCATCCCTAGCCCCTGACGCAATGAGGGTGCCATTGGGCTGGAACGTAACTGACAGTACCCCCTGCGTATGCCCACCCAAGCTATGAAGTTGCGAGCCGTCTGAGGCATCCCAAAGGCGAACTGTACCGTCTTCTGATCCAGAGGCGATTAGGCTGCCATCTGGGCTGAACACAACTGACCAAACAACGTCTGTATGCCCCTCAAGGGTCGCTAGAAGTTCACCGGTGTCGACTTCCCACAACTTAAGCGTCCGATCTCGCGATCCAGAAATAATGTGGCTTCCGTCGGGATTAAAATCCACAGACGTAACTTGTCCAATGTGTCCCTCGAACGTACGAATTTCTTGTTGTGTCGGTACATTCCACAATCGGACTGTCCCATCAATGGAGGCTGATGCTAAATCACCGTTGGGGCGAAAAGCGAGGGCTTGGATTTTTCCTGTGTGTCCAGTGAGGGTGTACATCAGTTCATTGAAATCGGTCTCCCAGACAAGAATTTCATTCGCCCCACCGGATGCGAGCCACCTTCCATTGAGGCTAAAGGCAACCGCAAGGGCACGGCCGGTGTGTCCGAACAAAAATTGGCTGGAGAATTCAGCGTAACTGTTTACACAAAAAAGTAGAGCGAAAAAGATTGGAAGCAGTGAAACTAAGCGTTTCATGGTATCCCCCGGGAAGATCAAATCTAAAAATACGGTTTTTAAGGTAAGCACAATTTGTGCCAATATAAACTGTCAACCGCAAAAATACGCCGAGGATGTATCAGGAATTTATGAGTTTGAAAGGATGTCCAGTGGGTTGAATCTAGCACTACACTAGGGATTATATTTTATGTTACGGAGCCCACCAATAAGCTACCTTTCGGACAAATGCGGCTTTCTCTAGTCTAACCCAGCGTTGTTAAATATTTTAGTTGGTCAAGTTTCTTGTTTTCTTCGATAGTTGATAACACAGGTTCCCTAGCCCGTTCCAACTTTCGCCATAATGCTTTGAATACTCGCCCCAGCATAGGAATAGGGAGATACGTGTATAGAAGTAGCGAATCAACCCACCTCTAGGGGTAAATAACTGTTTAGATAACAATTTCAGTTAAAAAACTTGACAAAGGAATAATATTGGTTTATAGTATCATATAGGGAAATTGATAATGAGTCTTAGTTTCAATAAAAAGATTGGATAACTTATTACCCTGACCCGATACTCCATGAACAATAGCTTCCGACCTGAAGCAGAGATAGTATTTGAGTGAGCAGTGCTCATGCGTATGGCTCTGGTAACGCTAACGCTATGCCAACAGAAAAAGGAGTGGGCTTGGCAAATCCCTGTCTATTGGGAGAGTTTTCAACCGACAGTGGATGTAAATGTTGAAGGGCAAGGTAGAGTATGATGACAAGCCAGTAGTATGGGTGTCGTCGTTTTTTTATTATATCCCAGTATCTGGTGAGATGCAAGGGAGTTATGGTAAATTCGAGAGCAATCGCATATAAATATTATGTAGGACTGACGCACTTCAATTGCGGGAATCATCTCCGATTTTCGCCTCCGTTCCAAGAATCCTAACCTATTGGAAGATTCAAAAATAATCTGACTCATGGATAACACGAATAAAGAATATCCGCGCCAACTAGCATAAGAACGCGCAATCAATTGCGCTACTACAAACTGTGTGGCAAGTCTGAGAGGATCCCATGACCGAGGAGATTCCGCCCCGATAAATCGGATGCAAGCATCTATCGGGTGGGGTTAGCCCGTGCAATGAAGGCACCCCGATTGGTGTACCGTATGAATAGCAGGACATGCCCCAAAATGGAAAATTAAATACCCTTAGTACACGGTAGGATCAACTAAACAACCCTAGCATTTCATCCATCACCAACTAATGAAATTCACAAAACCAACGAAGCGCAAACATTCTGTCCTATCAACAAATCAAACCCCTTCATAAGCCCCGAACGCACTTAAACTTACGCAATATAGAAAAACCTCTTGACACGATACGAATTAAAACGCATCTCGGACAGACTTTGGCTCATTATCTTCCTTGTTTGGGTAACGGGATGTATTCCCAATCATCCCTATCCGGCATCAGAGCGTACGGAACCAATCCACTATACTACTTTCTCGGCGGAACCCAAACATATGGACCCAGCAATTTCATACAGTTTAAGTGAATATAACTTCCTCCAACAGATTTACGAACCCCCGCTCCAGTACCACTATCTCAGACGTCCATATCAACTTATCCCACTGACAGTTGAATCCGTTCCGAAGCCTCGTTATTTTGACCTCGAAGGAAACCCTTTGTCAAATGATGTCCTCCCTGAATAGGTTATAAAGATGGTGTACTAATTAAATGACTGACAGATACGAGGCTTCATTGCCCTATATTAAATCTGTCAGATAATTATATCTTGGGTATGGAAGAGTACGCAAAAGCATTGCGGGATGTCCTAGAAACAGAGCGTAAGAGACGTCGGGCTGCAGCGGGAATTATCTATAACCAAGCTATTGATGAATTGGACAATTCTACAGAGCAAGCCATAACTCGTCTCTCATAATCAATTCTAACTTTCGGTTAATGCGTTCCATGTAGGCGTTCAGGTTACTGTGATCGGTCAAGCTACCAGTCCCCTTCCTCAACCTACAGATGTCGCTGAATCTGATGAAAACTGTGCGAATCGAGTTTGTGATAATCAGGAATATCGTACCGGTTCCCACGGACATCTGTTACGAGCAGTCGGGCAGGTGGAAACTGTCTAACGTTTTGATGAAGCCCTTGCACAGAGAAAGTGATACGGCCGCGCGATGTTTCTACCTCCCATTCATGGATACCGAATCGCTCCTTGACGCGGTGAATCTTCCGAATGATAGGTGTAAAGTATCGCTTATCGAGCTCCTCACGCAGGATTTTGAGGCTTTCGGAATCAAGTTGTGTTGGGTCTGCGATGATACCAATTTCTACTTCCTCCCCAACCCCAAGCGAAATATAGTGATCGGGATTGCTCAGGGGGAGTATGCGGCGGACCGCCACGCGAGTGTAGCAGAGCTCCTCCAGGATCTCCAAACGGGGGGCACCCATCGGCGACCGAAACAGTCGTATCTTCTCCGGATCCAAGTATCGGGGTGTAAAATCATCTTCCTCAAGCGGGACTGGGAGCGGAGGCCCGGACTCCAAAGCGGTGATACTTTTAGACACTTTTTCGTTCTCTATGTTCATATTTATCTCTCGACAACCTGTGCTTCTGAGCGAATCTCGGAAGCCTGACGTTGTGTTTCAACGAGGTTGTAGTAAATTCCCTTCTTCTTTATCAACTCTTCATGTGATCCACATTCGACCCCCCGTCCCTTATCTATGACGAAGAGGCGATCCGCATTCCGCAGCGTCGATAATCGATGGGCGATGGCAAAAGTGGTTCGGTTCTGGACAAGTCGGTCAATAGCCTGCTGGATTTTGCGCTCCGTCTGAACATCAACCGACGACGTCGCTTCATCGAGAATCAGGATGCGCGGATTGTGTAAGATTGCCCGTGCAATTGATATCCGCTGTCGTTCTCCGCCGGACAACCTACCCCCCCGCTCACCAACCTCCGTGTCATATCCATCAGGAAACTTCACGATGAATTCATGGGCGTTGGCAGCCTTTGCAGCGGCGATGATCGCCTCCATCCCCGCCCCCGGCTGTGCGTAGGCGATGTTCTCTGCAATCGTTCCATTGAAAAGGTACGGCTCTTGGAGCACAACGCCAATCTGCTGTCGCAGGTCCTCAAGGCGAATGTTGGTTATATCTACATCATCAATGGTGATACTCCCTGAATCCGGTGTGTAAAACCGGCAGATGAGGTTAATCAGTGTGGATTTCCCAGCCCCAGAATGCCCAACTAAGCCAATCATCTCGCCCTGCTTGACGTGGAGATTGATATCTCGGAGGACAGGTTTATGCGGATCGTAGCCAAAGGTCATATTGTGAAATTTGACCTCTCCCTTGAGTTCCGATTTCGAGACAAGCCTATTGTTAGCTAACTGCTCTGGCTCGGAATCAATGACTTCAAAAATTCGCTCCGCCGCGGTCATTGCTCGCGACGCCCAATTAATCATTGGACTCAGATGCCGTAACGGACCGTAGAACATCGCCAAGAAACTATGAAATGCCATCAACGTCCCTAATGTCATATCACCCGTGATGACCTGCAGACCACCGGCATACCAGACGATCAGCGTTCCTAACTGAACAGAAAACCCTAGCAACGGGTAATAGGTTGCCCAGACCTTCTCGGCAACCGTGTCGTAATTCCGTGCGTCTTCGTTTGTAAAGGAAAACCGTCCGACCTCACTCTTCTGCTGACCAAATGCCCGAACAACGCGGATACCCGAGACCGAGTCATTCACAATGTCGTACATCTTTGATCTGCGCCGCCACGCCCGATGCCAGAGCCCGCGCACCTTTTTCCAGAACCATCTTGCCCCGATAACAATCAACGGAATTGGAATTAGGATAAAGCATGCCAATCGCCAGTTCATTGAAAACAGAAAGGCACCAATTCCAAAAAGCATTAACAAATCGATAACGAGGAATTGAAGTCCATCTAACAGGAACCACTGTAAGCGTGTACTGTCTTCTGTGATATGGGAGATGACAGTCCCCGTTTTGCGCTTATCGAAGAATCGAAGGGAGAGCCCATGCAGTCGTTCGTAAATCTGGTCACGGATGTCCGCTGTCATCCGGAAGGTCAACCACGCGGCCATACGCCCCCGAAAAATGTCGAGGACATGGGTGAGGATATGTGCTGTCACGAGACAACCGATGCCAATCATCAACGCAAGTGCCGCTGTCTCAAATGACCGGAAGATGCGCCCTAACGCCGTTTCGGCGGCACCTTGCGCCGCTGCGAGGTCCTCGTTTAATTTCAACACATCGTCAATAAGGATGCGCGTAAAATAGGGAGGCACGAGCGCAATCAGCGTTGAAATAAGCATGAGCAACGCCACCCCAGCCGCCTGCTTCTTATGCGGCTTGAGATAAGAGATAACGCGCAACATGATACGATGCTTTTTAGTGCACGCTGGACACGGCAAAAATACATCGGGCAGCGGCAAGTTACATGTGTTGCAGAACTTCTGTTCTTCTTCGTAGTCCCATATTGGTGCTTCGTCGCGTTTCCCTTGACGGTGCTCAATTTCCTCACTGAGAAATTTCGCTATATACCCGAACTTTGACATCAGTCCGTTTGAGTAACGGATGAGATCAAGGACATCTCCCACCATCTCTAGAACAAGAATCCCCCCATCGACGACCGCCTCTGAACGCACCTCTATCACTTCGCGATATGGCACACGATGGAGAACAGCACCTTCTGCGTTGAATGCCAAGATTTCCGTATGGGTCAGGACGAACCAGCTTTCACCAAACAGACCATCCGGATTGAGATCGCTCTGCGCGGCGAACCTTACCTTGTCTAAAGGAACATTCGCCGCCTTTAAAGCCGTTTCTATTGAGGTAGGTAATGTATCTAACATCTTTGGCTGTGCCAATGGTATTAATTCTTCGTGCGGGTGAATTTGTGGCTGCTACGAAAAAGAAAACCGAGATCTTAGGCCGCTTGCGGCATGTGTACGACAAGCCCACCAAACAACCTCGGATAATCGGCTACCTTTTGCCAATTTAGGCCCCAGTCGTCGGTCTGGTATAGAGCAGTGTCGTCCACAACTACCAACGCATTCGACCTGCCAACGGTAATAATCTGAAAGGTGTCAATATTCTCACCAATCTGTTCCGGTAGACCAGTCGCCAAGGTCCAGTTTTCACCTGCGTCGTCACTTCGGTATAGTTGGGCATCTACCCTGCTGTGCGGGCCCCGTGATGTGGAAACCAAATAGACATCGCTTTCAGGAAAGCAGGCACACGCCCGTTGATAATAATAGGGCATTCCACTCCGCTGATGTATAAACGTATTACCATGATCTCGGCTAAGATAGAATCCTCTAGCGGTTGCGGCGAAGACAATCGCTGGATCGGAGGGATGCGTAGCGACCTGATGCACATCCATCTCTAATCCTTCCTGAAGATTTTCCCAGGTCTCCCCACCATCGCGCGAGCGGACAACCCAGCCGACATGAATGTTCGCGTAGATGGTTCCATCCGTAGAGACCGCCAAAGAGCGTACATCCGGAGGTCCCCCCCACGGCGTTTTCCAAAGCTTGCGTTCTGGCACCGCGTCAAAACTGTCGATAAAATTCAACTCACCATTGACAACCCAGGCGAGTTGAGCACGCTCTGTGCCCACAAGTAGTTGATTATCAGGTGTCCAGCAAACGCAGTTCAGGATGATGTCGGTTGATACCTGCTGATCCCACGCTCCCGAAACATACGTCCACACCTCATGGTCGTTAGCGATAACGGACAGCCGATCTTGCCCCACATCTCCTGCAATGACCGATGCAGGTTGAAATGGAACATCGTAGATCAGTTCGCCGCTGAAGTCTAAGATACCCTCTTCTGAGAGTAACCAAACTGTCTCTTGGCTCATGGGAAATGCTCCTTTCTCGGAATATGTTAGTTCATTACTAAAGTTTGGACAATTTGTATCCAATTCATGTCGCATTATCAAGGGACTGACGAATATTCAGCGAGTTAACCCCTTTAGGGCCTGATGCTGAGTTTGAACGTTCAACTGTGTAAGTCCTAAATGTACCAATGCCCCCGAAAATCTCTGTGGCCACTGTACCTCTTTTGAGTTTAAGCGTTCATTAATTCGGAAACCCATAATGGACTAATGTACCAATTTACAGATTCCACCAATACGTTAGTTTCCCAACAAGTGTGGATTCCTCAAGATTGATGCCTCCACCGTTACTGTCATAAGTCTGGTTGAAAACAAGGAAGAAATCGCTGCCGGGGCGATAGATGTAGTTGAGCAGAAAGTTGGTGGAAATCACCTTATCATCGCTGTTCCATTGAGCAAACAGTTTCGCAAAGAGTTGCGTCGAGAAGGAATAGGCAAACCGTCCTCCAAACACATTTACATTGAAGGGTTGTTCTCCGGGAAGAGACACCCGGTTAAACTGATATTGAGATTCGAGGGCGAAACGTCCGCTCGGTTTGAAGGTTGCGCCGATGTCAAACCCCCGCCTGTTGCCGTCGTAGAACTCACCAAAATTCACATCAAATTCCCCGGCAAGCATTTTACTTTCATCGGTTTGAACCCCTGCCCTGGCAGATGTAAAATTATATTCATCAATGGGTATGATGACACCATCACTGACCTCAAAATCCTCGTCAAGGTGTTCTGCTGTCTGCCGAATCTCAAGTTGTAGGTACCCTCCCCTTTCTAGTTCAAACCAGTTACTGTACCGGATGGAGCGGGTCTCTAAGTCACCATCTCGATTGAGGACAAGGTCGAATTCGGGTCCCGTCCAGATGCGGCGAATCCCAAACCTTCTGGGCCAAGGGGTAAAACGTATGTCGCTCCGGATTTGGCGCACCCCCTGCCGCCGGATGTATCCAACTTCAGGGTTGAAGTCCTCACCGATGTCCGTATATGCCCCCCCCAGCCGAAACAGATCATTCCGCCAATTGCTGCCGATATACCACGCATTACCACTCCCATCAGCCTCCTCTGAATCAGTGGTACGCGCCCACAGTCCACGGATATCAAAATTGTCCACCGGGCGGTATGAAAAATCGAATCCACCGGCGCGATTGTATGCATCAGCATCCTGCTTATTAATTCCAATTAACCCGATACGTGAACCGCTGAAAAGGTCCCGTGTCAACCGTAATACAGAGTAATTGGTACGCGGCTCGTCAATCAGGTCCTCCGTATCGGTATCATCACGAAACTCATTCGTCAACACATTCAGCAAACCGATGCCGTAAGGTCCCATTTTGCCTGTAATTTTGCCCCCACCAAAAATCGGGATAGCGCGTCCTTCGACTAGGCCAATGCGGCGGCTATAGAACAGAAGTAGCGGCGGGGGACGGCGAAAACTGCTGCGAGCAATGCCGAAATCAAACAACCCCGCTCCTTCTAAAAAGAACGGACGCTTCTCAGGAAAGAATAGGCTAAAGCGGGTGAGGTTGACCTGTTCCTCATCGGCTTCAACTTGGGCAAAGTCGGTATTAAAGGTCAAATCCGCGGTGAGGTTGGAGTTGATACCGTATTTGAGGTCCAAGCCGATGTCGAATACTCCATTGGTGCCAGCATCACCTTCGGTCAGACTCATCCCCGGCAAAACATAAGGCAGCAGTTCTAGACGCCGAGACGGAGCAATCCCCTCTAAACCACCGAGGCTCCCCAGATTACCGAGACGATATTTCGCCATCCCCCCATACTGTCTAGGCACTGGCACCCATATCGCTTCCTCATTGTTCCTACGGACTCCGCGTCCCACATTCATCCCCCAAGTCATCTTGTTGCTTTTGTCGAAACGGAGTTGGCTGAACGGAATACCGAGTTCGGCCGTCCAATGATCTGAATTTACCTTAGCTTGACATGCAACCACTGCATCCCAGCTCCGATTTAAGCTGTCCCCACTGTTCGTTACGGCTCTGTCTTGGTATGCCCCCAACGGGTTGATGCGGAAGGCAACCCCGTTACGTTTATCGTTATAAGTGTCCAATATCAGAAAGACATTGTCGTTTTCATGCAGGTCTTGCGCGTCATGACGCATGTCGTTGGCAACCAGCTTGGACATCTGCGAGTCGAAACAGGTAAACCCGAAGTAGATGTTCTTATCATCGTATAGGATGCGGACTTCTGTCGGTTCGCTTATAGATTGACCTTCATCTGGCTCAATTTGGAAAAACTGATTAATCGGACTTGCGTGCTGCCAGTCAGATTCATTGAAATCGCCATCAACCTCAATGCTCTGAAACGTTCGGTATGCCTCAATCTTGTACTCGATTGGGCTGGGATCGGCGCACACAGTAAGCGGCAATAACAAACAGCAGATAGCCAACAGAAAAAAACATCTTCCGTGTCGCAAAATACTGCCACTTGAAAACTGATACCAAAAACTGAGGTGATAAATCACAAACGGTCTCCTTTCAAAATGGCTCCAGAATTGGTTCTACTAAGCAAGTTCTGATGTTGTTTGCTTTATACGTTTCAGGAGCTACAGATTCCACCAGTAAGTCATTTTTGCAACGGCCGTCGATTCCCCATGTGCTGTTTTCGCTCCACTATCATAAATCCGATTGAAAACAAGGTAGAAATCGCTGCCGGGGCGGTAGATGTAGTTGAGCAGGAAATTGGCTGAAATTACGTCCTCATCACTGTTCCATTGGGCGAATATTTTTGCAAAAAGCGTTGTCGAGAAGGAGTAGCTCACACGGGCACCAAAAATGCTCGCATTAAACGCGTCTTGGGGAAGCGTTACACGGTTAAACTGAAATATGGGCTCGACGTTCAAACGCCCGTTCGGTTTGAAGCCCGCATTGAGGGTAAATCCCCACCTGCGTCCGTTGTAGAAGTTGCCAAAATTCACACTATATTGCCCTGCAAGTGCTTTCGTATCATCGGTGGAGCCTCTGATCATCATTTCAGTGAAATTGTATTCGCCCAGAGGAATAATAATCCCCGATCGGATTTCAAAATCCTCATCAAGGTGTTCTTTGGTTCGTTTCGGTAGAAACCCAATGTAGCTTCCGCTTTCAAACCGAAAATAGTTGGTCAATGCAATCTCTTGAGTTTCTAATTGGTTGTTTTGATTGAGAATAAAATCAAACTCCGGTCCGGTATAAATTTGGCGAATCCGAAATTTGCCAAGCCGGGGGCTATAAAGCATTTGACCATTGATTCGGCGGATTCCCTCTCGCTGGATAAATCCGACCTCCGGGTTAAAGTTCTCATCAATGTCGGTATATGAACCCTGCAAGCGAACATCCCTGTTTCGCCAAGTGCTGCCGAGATGCAAGGCGTTGTTTTGGCTGGAGACATCTGCTTCAAACGTGCGAGACCAGAGTCCACGTATATCAAGGCTATCGGTTGGGCGATAGGTGAAGTCAAATCCTCCTGCCCGATTGTATGCGTCAGCATCCTGCTTGTTGATGCCGATTAACCCAATGCGTGACCCACTAAAAATATCCCGCGTCAACCTTAACACAGAGTAATTGGTGCGTGGCTCATCAATCGGATCCTCTGGATCGGTCTCATCGTGAAATTCATTCGTCAAGACATGCAGCAAGCCGATGCCGTAAGGTCCGACTTTGCCCGTAATCTTGCTCCCACCGAAAATCGGGACGGCTCGTCCTTCAGCTAAACCGATACGACGGCTATAAAACAGCAGTAAAGGTGGAGGTCGTCGAAAACTGGTGCGCGGAATGCCAAAATCAAACAACCCGGCACCTTCCAGGAAGAAAGGACGCTTCTCCGGGAAAAACAGGCTGAACCGGGTAAGGTTGACCTGCTCCTGATCCGCCTCTACTTGGGCAAAGTCGGTATTATAGGTGAGATCAGCGGTCAGATTCGAGGTGATGCCGTATTTGAGGTCCAGCCCATAGTCCAATACTCCTTCGGTTTTCTTTTCTTCTTCGATACGATTCAACCCCGGTAGGAAATAGGGTAGCAGTTCCAGATTCCGCGGGGGAGTAATTCCTTCCAGACCGACCAAATTGCCGATAACATCGGTGCGGTATCTAGCAAAGAACCCATGTGCTTTGGAAAGCGGTGCCCACGTCGCCTCCTCTTGGCTTCGCATGAGGCTCCGTCCCAAATTCAACCCCCAAGTCATCTCGTCCCTCTTACTGAAACGAAGTTGGCTGAACGGAATTCCTACCTCTGCTGTCCAGTGGTTCTCATTGATTTTGGTACGACATGTCCAGACTGCATCCCAAGCCTGATTTCGACTCTCTCCGCTGTTTATCAAAGCGATGTCTTCCATTGCTCCCAACGGATTGACACGGAAGAAAAATCCGTTGCGCCGATCGTTATAAGTATCTAGAAGGATAGAAACATGGTCGTTTTCACGCAACCCATCCCGACCGCTCCCATCGCGGCGCATTTCATTGGCAACCATTTTGGAAATATCGTCGTCAAAACAGGTAAACCCGAAGTAAATCTCCTTAGCATCATAAAGAATGCGCACCTCTGTAGGCTGCGAGATTAGTTCCCCCTCGGCAGGTTCATATTGGATGAGTCGAGTGATGGATTTTGCGTTCTGCCAGTCTTCCTCGTTGAACTCTCCGTCAATCTCGATACTCTGATAAGTTCGGTATGCCTCGGCTTGGTACTCCATAGGTTCCGTATCTGCATTCACAATGAGCGGAAACAGCAGATGGCCTATACATATAATAAAAAAAGCTTTACTACACCGCGACATTGTGGGCATTCTGCTAAAGTGACAAATCATAGACGCCCTCCCTTAAGAAAATCAACATTTCACAAGACATACCATATTTCACGGATTCCACCAGTAAGTCATCTTTGCAACAGCTGTCAATTCCCCAGGTGTCGTTTCCGTACCGCCACTATCATAAATCCGATTGAACACAAGATAGAAATCGCTGCCGGGGCGGTAGATGTAGTTGAGCAGGAAATTGGCTGAAATTACGTCCTCGTCGCTGTTCCATTGGGCGAACAACTTCACAAACAGAGTTGTAGTCAAAGAATAGACAATGCGGCTGCCGAAAATATTTACATTGAAAGGTACTTCGTCCGGGAGTTCGACCCGGTTAAATTGATATTGTGTCTCAAAGGCGAGGCGACCACTCGGTTTGAAATTTGCTTGAATATCAAACCCTCGCCTTGTCCCATTGAAGAAGGTGCCGTAATTGGCTCCGAATCTACCTGAAATTTTCCGCCCCTCATCCGTATCAATCATGGTTCTGAACGTGGTCAAGTCGTAATCACCAATCGGTATGATAACGTCATCTCGGATTTCAAAATCCTCATCAAGAAATTCAGAGGTTCGCCGAATCTCAACGTTGATCCAACTCCCTTGCTCAAGCTGAAACCAATTGGTCAATGAAAACTCCCGGGTTTCTAACTCATCGTCTTGGTTGAGGATATAGTCAACCTCCGGTCCCATGAAGATGCGTCGAATTCCGAATTTTTTGGGCCACGGGGTAAAACGCATCTGTCCACGGAAGCGTCGGCTGCCCTGGCGGCGGACGAATCCGGCCTCAGGGTTGAAAGCCTCACCAATGAACGTATATGTTCCATTGAATCGAAGCAGACTGTTGCGCCAAGTGCCGCCAAAGTACATTGCATCGTTCTTGCCAGAGACCTCCGCTTCATAAGTCCGTGCCCACAGTCCACGCACATCAATACTGTCGTTTGGACGATATGCGAAATCCAATCCACCCGCACGGTTGTATGTATCTGTGTCCTGCTTATTAATCGCAATCGCCCCAATACTGGAGCCGCTTAAGAGATCTCGTGTCACACGCAGCACGGAGTAGTTTGTTCTAGACACATCAACAATATCATCTGGATCTGTAACCAATGGACCGGTGTGGAAATTATCCGTCAACACATTCAGCAGACCAATACCGTAAGGGCCCATTTTGCCTGTAATCTTACCTCCAGTTATAATCGGGATGGCGTGCCCTTCCTCAAGACCGATGCGACGGCTATAAAAAAGGAGCAACGGGGGCGGGCGAAAGAAACTGGGGCGCGGAATGCCAAAATCAAACTGTCCTGCACCCTCTAAGAAGAACGGACGCTTTTCTGGGAAAAACAGACTGAAACGCGTCAAGTTCACTTGCTCCTGATCCGCCTCGACCTGGGCAAAGTCGGTCTTATAGGTCAGATCAGCGGTGAGGTTTGAGGTTAGACCGTACTTTAAATCTAAGCCATAACCGAATGTTCCATCGGTGTCCTCATTCTCCTCGATTCGACTCACTCCCGGTAAGATATAAGGCAGAAATTCAAGCCGTCTTGACGGAGTAACGCCTGCCAAACCAACGAGATTACCGAGGTTAGCAGTTCGATATTTCGATAGACTGCCGTACTGCCTTGATACCGGAACCCACGTTGCCTCCTCTTTTTTTCGTCGGATGGTTCGTCCAAAATTCACCCCCCAGACCATCGGATCCCTTCTGTTAAAGCGGAGTTGGCTGAAAGGTATGGCGATTTCCGTTGTCCAGTAGGTATCATTAATTTTGGATTGGCAGGTCCATACAGCGTCCCAACTCATATTCAAGCTATCCCCGCTGTTTGTCAACGCTATATCCTGCATCGCCCCCAATGGATTGATACGGAAGAAAACCCCACTCCGTTTATCGTTGTAAGTGTCCAACAGGATGAAAACATTATCGTTCTCACGCAAATTTTCTGCATCTCGACGCATTTCGTTGGCGACAATATTATCACGGTGTGCGCTTGAACAGGTAAAACCGAAGTAGATATTTTTTTCGTCGTATAGGATGCGGACTTCCGTAGATTCAGTTATCAGCACGCCTTCATCGGGTTCAGTTTGGATAAACTGATTTATCGGTTTGGCATGCTGCCAATCCGCTTCACTGAAATCCCCGTCAATCTCAATGCTCTGAAAAGTTCGATACGCTTCGGCTCGGTATTCTACCGGGCCAGCGGCGGCACTCAGACGGATCAGGAACAATAGCACAAGGCCTAAAAGAAACAGGTATCTTCTGATTTCAGGTGATTGATGCAAATCCAAACTCATGCCTTTCTTCTGATGTTTGGGTGTTCTGATGCTTGGGTGTCGGGAGGTGTTGTATATTCGGACATTAGAATGACGAAAAAGTAGAGGAAGGGATTAACCAAAATTGTGAGATAAGAATTCGGGTAGGTTAATTGAGTGATTATAAGAAGACAGGATGTGGGAGATAACCAATCCGATTAGGGTGCCCGGCTATAAATTCTCGTATTTTCCAGTGTGTCCTTAAATGGTCCTTGCTTTTCTGTCTGCACCGTGACAATAATCACGCCTATCTCCGTATCGCGTTGTTCATCCTCTTCAATCAGTCCATGGGGTATCTCCGCAAAAAGGACTCTGCGGTTCCCTCCGACCGCTCCCCACTCCAAACGTATGAGACGCCCATCGTAGACTTTTTTGCTTTTAGCACCATCTCGCATCGAGTAGATTTCAACGTGGGTTGTGAATTTGGAGGGAGAAAGGGTGCTGACGCCAATTTCCGGTGTCAAGATACTTCCAGTCTGGATTAACGGCCGACCACTCTTATTAAGCAGAAAGATGTCGAAATCAATCCGATCGAATCGAAAAGTGGTTTCAATTTTGATACCCTCGAAATTGTCTATTATGCCAGTATCACAACCTAGAATTGCGATTAGACAACCCCAAACGCCCCAAAGCAAAATTTGTCCTACTGTTTTACCTTTCAAGACAGCCACGTTCAACTCCAATCTCCATCTTCTGATTCATTCTTCTCAAAATCGCAATCCAACCCCCAAGCCAATCGCTGTACCATCAAAATCAAGATTGAAGGGCACTGCACCGCTCCCCTTGAAAGTTTTGAGAATATGCTTTGCCTCAAAGGTAAGGGTAAGCCGATCATCGAGAAGCGGATAAACTAATCCAATCTGGGCATACCCTGTCAAGCCGGAATTCCCGTCATCAAAAGCTATCCCCTGGGCTGTTAATAAACCAAGGGCACTGCCCCCTACGCTCAGGTGTGAATACCCGATGCCCCCGCCAAAGTAAAGTGGAAGGAAGTCGTGAAGCAACACCGGATGGTAGAGCAAGGTGAATGAAATGGGGATAAAGGTAGCGGAAAGATTTGCGGCATTTGGCGGCGGTAATGTTGCATCATTCGTCCAATACCCAAATGCTATTTGGGAAGATAACTCCGGCGCGTGTTTCAGCTTCACGGAAACAACAGGCATCAACCCGGCGTTGAGTGCTGGTACACCGAGACTGCTCAACAACGTTGTGAACTGTTCTAAGCTTGGCTTATAGGAAAAAAAAGAGAGGTGGAAGGATGTGGATTCGACGCTACCTCTCATAAAATCATGTAATAGATTTGAACGCTCGCCTTCAGTCTGTGCGTCTGAAACAACGCCTGATCCAAGCGAGATATTTCCTATCAAACAGCCAATAAACACTATGAGCAGCATTGGTAAAATTGTATAAGATCTGTCCATTTCTTGTTAGTTGTCAGCTGTCCTTTTGTGTTTGGTTCATGTTAAGAAATCGTGCAACAGGATCGGGCCTTCCTAGCCCAGCTGCACCAATGAGCGACTGGTTTTCACCTTTCGCGTTTTGCACTTTCTTTTAACCTGAACGGTGCGTTTTTGATTATCACTACATCTCATATATTAGCGTCATTTCGGTTGGCATCGGTAGATAGCTCTACCTTTTGTTCCACCGAGTGGAGTCACCACAAAATATGTCTCCAACAGTGCACGAATCGGCTGATCAACTCGGTAGCAGATCAGGAGTGCAGTCACATTCGGTGCCTCTACAACCTGTTGAAGGAATGGCTCAAGGGGCCCAAAATCTGCTGATTTAGGCCCATCGTTCGGATTCCAATGGTCATTATGAGCATAGGGCGGATCTGTGATAAGCGCGACTTCGCCCTCAATTGAAGCGAGGTGCTCCTGAATCCGAGTTGCGTCGTGCTGGGAAAGTTCCACATCAAGGTGAATCTGTTGTGCGTGGTTGAACATCAACCGACATCGCGCTTGATAAGATTTTTTGAGTTCATCATCTTTGGTTTTGTAGGCTTGAATTGCGCGTAAGCGTTCCTCAAGTGCGTTTTGTTCCTTCATCCACCGAAAATTTCGCCGTACCGTTTCTAACACAACTGGATTCAGATCTGCCCCGATTAGTTTTTTTATTTTCTGTGAAAAAAGAAGGTACGCCGTACAGAGGATGACGCCGTTACCGCAAAACGGGTCATATACCGTAATCGCTTCTTGCCTCGCCTCAAATAGTGAGTTCAGCATCACATAGGCGACCCGAGGCGGAAATCGCGGCGTCCGCGTTGACACCGCTTGATAGAGTGTTTTGCCGACCTCTACATATTTGTAAGTGACGGGACCTTGCGGGAGATGCATGGGACCTAAACAGCAATTAATAAATATGGTAGTAGGCATACGTCGTATGCCGTAACCTCCTCATGCCGTAAAAGGGGTAGGCATATTGCTTTGAATCCCAATCCATCGGGACGGAGTATACCGTAACCGACACAAACCCACAGATCGGGCATCTTGCCTGACCCTCCTGCCCGGTTCAATACCGACGGGAAGCCTGTAGGTCGAGATTCATATCTCGACACCCAAATATCTACTTAACAACTTACGTTATGATAGTTAGGATGACACCGACCGCCAAGGAATACAGTGTGCAGCAAAACGTTTGAGTGCACTACTCTTAACGATAATTGCTTCCGGCCGCAGGACGGTTGCGTACATCATAAGCAACGAAATCGTATCAAGCAGGGACCGGTAGCCAGACAAACCGGATATATCAATATAGACCTTGTTGAACTGTTCACCGAGCTCAAGTGCTGCCTTGACATCGAATCCATCTAGGATTTCAAAGTGCAGGTCAGGATGCATCTCCCGTGCACGCTCGATACACTTAGGACTGATGTCAGTACCAATCACCTTCTTACAATGCGGTGCAATCAATGCAGTTGTCGTTCCCCATTCACAGCCGATTTCTAGCACAACATCACCGGTATTCACCCAAACAGGGATGGTCTCGCGGTACTCCTTAACGCCGCGGGTACCGATAAATTCCGTATTTGACTCAAATAGTTGGTTTTTGCTTGCCATGCGCTCCCCAAGCGGGTGATTTCGGACAACTCAGTTTTGACAGCTATCCAAAGTAGTAAGCCCGGTCCGTGGTGCCGCCCCCTCTAATCCCGAATACCCACACGGTATCAGACCGTTCTAGGCTCAATGAACCTAGACTTGACGGACAACCCACCGGGTATTCAGCAGGGGGAAGGGAGGTTACGGCATACGAAGTATGCCTACTACTCTAGCAGCTCAGGCTATCCTCATAAAAAAAGGGAAATTGGGTTGAAGCCGATTCCACCCAATTTCCCTTAAGCTATATACTAATGTGAAGTGCTACATCATGGAGCCGGTCGGATACACAATCACTTCTGCTCGCCGGTTCTGGGCGCGGCCCGTTTTTGTATTAACTGGGGCAATTGGTTGTGTGTGTCCAAGCCCACGAGCCTCAATTTTGTTCGTCACGCCTTTACTCTGGAGATATTTCACAACTGAATCTGCGCGGGCTTGAGAAAGATCCCAATTGCTGCGGAATTTGCCCCGGAGTACAGGGCTGCCATCCGCGTGGCCTTTAACGAGTACCAACGCCTTAGAATGTGATTGAATCATTGCAGCCGCTTTATCAAGTGCCGCCATGGCAGCCGAAGTCAAGCTAATTTTCCCGCTGGGGAACTGAACCGTAGCCGCTACCATCGGCTTGGCAGACATCTCTTTCGTTTCAGCGAGATCCTTTTTGGTTGCCATAATTGCAGCTTCCAAATCGGATATATTCTGTGCTTGCATTTCGGTCTTCTTTTCAAGCGCAGCAATCTGATCCTGGAGTTTCTTATCTCCGGACATGGCGGCCTCTTGTGCCTTTTCGCCAACCATATCTGTGGTCTGCATCAACTCCTCACGCAGTTTAGCGTCTCCACTTTCAGCCAATTCTTTGGCAGCTGCAATTGTATCTGCATCACCTTGTTGAGAGACGGTAATGGCAGCTTCTTTTGCCGTAGAGACTTCCGACCTTAAAGCCTCCCCCTGAGCCTCAACCTTGCCGCTAACCTCTGAGACTTGGTTGCTTAAATCAGTGTGTGCCGCTGTATTTTGTTGGTTATATTTATCCATTTCCATGGCAAATTCTTCTTTGCTCAATTTGCCGCAGCCACTGAGGATGATGCTAAAAACAACAATGCTAACAATCGCTATTCCTGCTATACTTTTCATCGTTACCTCCTCGGAAAAATTCATTCTAAAGTGAACGAATATGGTTTATGGTATGACAATTTCCAAAAATTTACCATATTGTAGCACAAACCGAATTTTTATACAAGCAAAATTCTGTGATATACTTGGGGACGGGTTTGCTTTTGGATTCTATCTCATAATTTGTTGCTAGGTTCTGTTGACATTTGCTGAATTGGCAACAGCAGAATGTCGACATGCCCTAGTCAAAAGCAGATTGTTCAACGCAATTGTTTCAGTCGTCTTGAAAAACAGTGCTAAAGCGTGGTTTAACATCTCCCGAATCATCGCGTAACACGCGGGGTCGTTGCTAAAAATTAGGATTTTAGCCCTAAAGGAGTTTTTCGATAATCCAAATCTATAATCAATAATAAGAATCTGAATCATGAGATAAGGGTAAAATGTAATTATTTGTAATGCTTTGAAATAGTTTGTAATGCGATTGAGAGTCTATGCCGAAACTCTCAATTCTAAGATGGGAACGATTTTCACATTTTCGCGTGGAAAACGTGCAAGTTTTACGCGTAAACAGGAGGAGATAGCAACATGGAAAAAATTGGCGTCGGTATTATTGGATTGGGAATGGGAAAGTCGATGTTCGGGATTCGACAGATTCCCGATACCGCTCTGGAAATTCGTGGAGTTTGCGATACAGATGCGAACCGGCTTGAAGGTATCCGTGCGGAATATAATGTCCCGTTTGCGACGATGGATTACCGAGAGCTGCTTCAGCGAGATGAAATCGACATGGTTGGCATCTACACACCAGATCCGCTTCATGCACAGCACTGCCTCGATGCCCTTGATTGTGGTAAACATGTGATTTGCACAAAAGGCTTCGTTGACAGTCTGACTGATGCGATTCATGTGTTACAGAAAACGCGGGAAACCGGTTTGAAGCTCATGGTTGGGCAGACCTGTCGCTTTCGAGCGGACTTCATGCACACGCACCGATTAATGGATTCTGGGAGGCTTGGCAGCATCGTCGCAGTCGAAGCCCATTACGTGCACGATATGCGTGGCGTACTCACAGCGACACCCTGGAGACACCAGATGCCCCAGAAAACGCTCTACGGTGGGTTGTGCCATCCGATGGATCTCATTATCTGGTTCCTCGGTTTCCCCAGTGCTGTACATACAATCGCCCACGAAAGCGGAATTGATAAGCGGTATCCGGCAGGCGCAGGGCATTTCAATGATAACTGGATGGTCAATCTAATCTATGAGGATGGACGGCTCGGACGTGTGCTTGGGCTTTACGGACTCTGTCATCCGCCGATGCCAATGCTAGGACTATCGGTCTACGGAACAGCCGGCAGCGTCGTCAATGGGAATGCAATTTTCGATGATAATCATCGCAGTGTTATTCCTGTCGAAGAGGTTGTTTCGATGGAGGGGGATGAAGTCGCCGATGTCGGACATATCGGCGAAGTTGTGCGTTATATGCTGCACTTTGAAGGTTGCCTCAAGCATGATAAACAACCGCTAATCAACGCAGAGGTGGGTACGAAGGTTATCGCTGTGCTGGATGCGTGTGAGCGGTCCGCAAGGAGTGGGAAGGTAGAAAGGGTGCAGTCAACCTTTTAGCTAACCTGTGCAGATGATAAAAGGTTCAGAAGTTCAAGGATGTATTAGGTCCATTGAACCCCTGAACGCAAATTGTAGTTGTGTGAAATGAGGGATAACGACACGAGCCAGTCCCGCTAGGGCAGCACTTAACCCCGCGAAGGTTCGATCATTGTCTCCCGCGCTTTACGGGACAGCTCAGCGAGATGGCCATCGTTAGCCATTACCTGTTCTAGGTGCCCCATCCGCTCCGCTCCCGCAGTAGCGATCATCTTTGGACCATATTTACGATCAATCCAGAAACGCGCCGAGTTGCCGATGTAGGCGCGTAAATCTTCCAAACGGTCCTCAGGATAGCGTTCACAAAGGTTCATCGTAAACATCCGCCGGCGTGTGCCCCCGCCAAACGCAGCATGCTTGGTATTGTGATTGAAGCACACCACATCCCCCGGCTGTGTCTCAAATGCGATTGCCGGTACATCCTTGCCCTGGACACCCCATTCTGCTTCGCTTGCCCGAATTTCCTCCTGAAGCCGATCCGCATAACCATCCCCAAATAGATGGCTGCCGGGGATGACCCGCAGGGCACCGGTATCACGGGTTAAATGATCGAGGTAAAACGCGATTTTGATGTGGGTAGGGTCCTCCGGCTTGTGTCCTCCATCGGAGTGCCAACGCGTATCTCCAACGTAGTAGTTCCCATCACTACCCATATAGTTGAAGTTGTCGCCGAGAATCGTGGTCGCTATCCCCAATATATGGGGGTCGTCCAACAGAGACGATAAATATTCGCTCTGATCGATGAATGGAACGATACAGGAGCGCGCTGTCCCCTCGTGGGGTTTTCCGTTATGGCCTCCCCCACGTTCCGTCCAAACCGCTTCAAAGGCCTTGATGGTTTCCTCACTACGGTCTGCTAGAAGTCCAGGAAAACTCAGATAGCCAAAGGTCTGAAAGAAATTGATCTGTTGATCCGTCAGTTTGAAATCTTGATTTTTCATCGAAATCTCCTTTCCGAATTTCAACGCAACCAATTGATATAGCTTAAGTTGCTAGTAGTAGGTATCTGTATACCGTAACCATTATGCATAGGCTGGTAGGACGGAGCGTGCCCACTATTTTGGAAGATCCACCAAAAACCGAATTGGAACGTTATCCAAGCGGATCATGCGTAACAAAACGAGGTGTCGCAAACGGCAAATGCGTCGCCCCGCGAGCAAGAATATGATTCTGATTGCCGTCGCCCCATTCGGTATAGGATCGGGCGTTAGCATAGTGGCAGACGTAGGCCCGCCGAAATCGGTCTTTTGATCGATTCTGCTTAGATCTATGGATAAGATGACCATGGAAGAATATGACATCTCCGGCCTTGGCAGTTGCCGCTACCTCGCTGCGTTCCTCCACCCCTACAATTTCGGTCAACCTTTCCTGAAAATCGTCGGTATTGTCCGGCAGTGCCACCTCCTCATAAATTGGGTGTAAGTGGGAGCCGGGAACAACATACATGCAGCCGTTCTCCTGATCACAATCATCAATGGCTATCCAAGCTCCGCACAGCGTATCCGGAGCAGTTTTTATATAAAAAGAATCCTGATGATAAGCTTGACCGGATTTCTGCGGCGGCTTAAGGAAAAGCATTGACTGCATTGCCATGACATCGGGGCCGATCAAGGTCTCAAGCACATCAAGGATGCGGAGGTGTAGTATAAACCGTTCATGGATTTCCAGATGACGGTGAAATTGGATGAATCGGAAATACTTATCCTCCATATCCGTGGGGGTATCTCCCTCATTTCTGGGCATAATCCCTTCCAGTTGGCTGAAGTCAACCTTCCCCATCGCCATATCCATCGAGTGGCGATCGAGTTCACGAAGATCTTCTTTACTCAGCAGCCCTTCAACTTTCAGATAACCTTGTGTTCCAAAGAAGTGCCGCTGATCAAGGGTGAGTTGATATTTCTGTCGTGGTTGCTGTTCCATCAACAATCTCCTGTTCTGATTGGAAAGGTTTACGTTCCGTACGACAACTAACCTGTTAGCATCAGTACCGGAACTGAAAATTGACATCGCAAAAGTACAAATTCCGAGTTGTGTTCTTGACACAGCAAACAGAGCTGATTGAATGGATTGAATAATAGCAAATTCTCCCTAGACGTTACGCAGAAGCTATCCAATCTATCTCCTCATCAATAGGCCAAATCGGGCGGCATAGATAGCGATAGGGAAGAGCAGCGTAGTTCACAGTGCTGACGCCAGGGGTGTCTAATTCGATGGTGCCAGCAACGACCGGATCAAAGGAGGCACGATGTGCCTGATTAGATTTGACAACGAGAATCTGTTTCTCCTCCAAGAGGATACCGGCACTCTTAAAAAAATCTCGGTCTTTGCCGGTCCGCCGTTGGGAGAAGATGACGTCAATTTTATTTCCGATGCGCAGCACCACTCGCTTACCCACATTCGCCTCACGAAATGATTCCTTATTGACTTCACGACCCCAACCGCCATGGGTGGGCCCGCAGATCATGTACCTGCCATCGTCAATGGACTTGACCTGACCTGTTATTTTTAGTGGTTGGTAGAAGCGTTGATCAATCTCGCCTCCCACTGTGATGTTGAGATTTGCGCCTACTCCGGCTGCTATGCCGGCGCGCACCACTTCTGCGTCTCGGATAGTGAGCGCGCAATCCTGTGCCCCACAACGGAGGAGGCTTTCCAACACTGCCGGACTATCAGCAGGGCAGGCACTGCCGGGATCATCCCCTAAATCTACCAAGAGAGTTGGCTTTCGCGGATCAGCCATCGCCATTTTCACACCTTCATCAATGGGCTGTATCGGTCGCACCGTCTTCAGTCGTTCCCGTTGATCCCATAGGTCCTCAGCCAACTCTTGCGCCAGTCGCTTGGCGAGTTCCGGATCGCCATCAGTTGTCGCTATGACTGACATACCCGCATCCGGGGAATCACCGTACCCGTATCCGCCGAGAATGGTGATATTGATAACCTTGGGAGTCTTTTCCATCTCCGCCCGTTTTTCGTTCAACTGATAGAGGAGCAGTCCCTGCTCCTCCTCCGGCAGATGTGACCAAGTGCTCTGACCGATATTGGGACCAATGATTGGCACAAACACCCGCTGAGTGACTGGATTGATTTTTCCATCTAACATCTGAAGCAGACACTCCGCCGCCTCCAATCCGCGCTCGTAGCCATCAATATGGGGATTGGTGTTATTAGGGAACGGGACCAGCGTCTCGACCTCCTTGTCGCTCATGATAGCGTGAAAGTCGTAAGTGCCAACCATAGGGATATCCCCCAAGGCCCGCCGCGCTTCCTTCACCAATTCGCCCTCGGCATCGGTATAGGGCGTTTCTGCGACCATCGCTCCATGAAGGGCAAAATAGACGCCATCCAGTGGTTCCGCCTCCTGCAAACCTGTCACAATCATATCACGACAGTGCTGGTAAACTTCGGCATGGATGATGCCCCCGTGGGCGAAGCCAATTCCGACAGTGGGAACCAGTTCTACATCGGATCGCTTGACACCCTCCACAAAGCCGCCGATAAAATTCTTAGGGTGTGCAGCAAGCAAAGCCTCCTCACGCTGGATATGGACAGTATCCATGGTATCGTTTTGTTCCAAAGCAAAGGTGTTGGTCTCATGATGGAGACCGGCAATCCCAATCCTCATTTTTTCCCTTCCTTAATTAGAAACTGACCTCTGCAATCGTTTTACCGTCTAGCACCTGTTCAATAACTCGAAGCGTTTTCTGGTAAGCGGCATTAATCTGTTCCTGCCGCGAGCCAATCTGGGTGTCAATTTCGTTCAGCTTTTCCTCAAATTCTTCCACCATCCGCTTCACCTCTGTGGGCGATGTCCCTCCAAGGCTTCGGTTCCTGTGGAGAGAAAGTTTCGGATCGAGAATGGATTGGAGTTGAGGGATAGATAGATTAATACCCTCAGCGTGTAACAGTTCTTGCGTTTCCTCCCAATCTCCAAAGGTTTTCCCCTGTTTCGCTAGACCTCCCACAACACTCCCAACTATCTCATGACATTTTCGGAAAGGCAGTCCCTGTTCACTAACAAGGAAATTGGCGAGCTCCGTTGCTGTTGCAAAGTTAGCGTTGGCGAGCAGTTCCAACCGATCTGTGTTGAAGTCGAGTGTCTCAAGCAGGCCGGGCAAAATTTCCAAACAAGATTGAGTAACATCAAACGCGCCCCACAGGGGGGGTTTATCCTCTTGGAGATCGCGATTATATCCCGTAGGCAGTCCTTTGAGATTCGTCAATAGGTCCATAAGGGCTGCATAAACCCGTCCTGTCCGTCCGCGTGTCAATTCTGCGATATCGGCGTTCTTTTTTTGGGGCATGATCGAGCTGCCCGTCGCATACGCATCAGCGAGCGTTGCAATATTAAACTCATAAGCTGTCCAGTAAACAATCTCTTCACCGAGCCTTGAAAGGGTAGCCATCAGCAGCGTCAGCGCGAAAAGGGGTTCAGCGATAAAATCGCGGGAGCTAATTACGTCCAACGCATGTTCATGGGGCCCATCGAAGCCGAGCAACTGGGTTGTCAAACCCCGATTGATTGAAAAGGAGGTTCCTGCAAGCGCGCAAGCCCCGAGCGGATTGAGATTTACCAGTTCGTAAGCAGCGACCAACCGCTTCTGATCGCGGAGGAACATGCTGACATAGGCTGTTGCCCAAAACCCGAGGCTGATTGGCTGTGCGTGCTGTGTGTGTGTATAGCCCGGCATCACTGTTTCCGTATGTTCCCGTGCGATAGAGAGAAACGCCCGGCACAAACGTGATACGCCCTGCTGTGTGTCGAGGAGTTGTTCACGAACATAGAGATGTGCATCAACAAGGACCTGATCATTCCGAGAGCGGGCGGTGTGAAGTTTTCCGCCATACTCACTTCCTGCACCTTCAATGAGGTAGGACTCCACATTCATGTGGACATCTTCCTTTTCAGGTTTGAGAACAAACTTCCCCTCGCGAAAATCCGATTCCACCTTGCTCAACCAATACAGGATTTGCTGAAGATCGTCATCAGAAATGATACCCTGCCGAGCCAACATAATTGCGTGTGCCTGACTGCCCCAGATGTCATGTGCAACTAGGCGTGAATCGATCTCAATGGATTGTGTAAAGTCCTCGGTTTCAGTTGACAACTCGGAGCGAAATCGCCCGCCCCATAGTTTGGTAGAAGTGTTCATCACTGACCATCCCTGAAAGTGGGAAGTTGTGGGAGCCGGTAAAATCTCTTTTTAGAGCATTGGATTGAGCGGTATTATAGCATGAAGCGATCTGGGTTGACAAGCGGTGATTATAGCAACTTCTGCAACATACGCGTGTGCCTCTAGCTAGCAGGATTCTATTCCCAGTAATAATAAAAAAGCCCACACCAATTCTCATTGGATATGGGCTTTTCTGGTAAATGTGCTCAAGATTATAACTGCACCGTCACACGCAAATTGACAGGTTCTCGAATTTATCCAATCCACCAACGACAGAATTTGTCACGGCACAATTGATAACTCATTACCTCATCGAGCTTTCGAGACGCTCCAGCCAAGTTGCTGCCTCCCGTCGAATCTCTTCATTTTTGGCGTCCCTTAACTTCTCAAGTATTGCAATTGCCGACTCAAATTTCTCTTGAACCGCGTAGGTAACCCCCAAATAATACTGTGCGTCTTCATAAAATTTGCTGTCCGGATAGGTGTCGATGACCTTTTGGAAAAGCTCTTCCGCCTTCTGGAAATAGTCCTTCTCATTATCACCAGTAGCGTTCAGTCCATAATGGAGCGCAAGATTCACATACAATTCCGGTAAAAGCCCCGTCTCGTTATTTGGGTCCTTTTTTACAACCTTATCGAATAGGGGTTTCCCCTGTTCCAGTTTGCCGCGGTTGATGTAAATCAGTGCAAGTTCGGCATTAGCCTTTGAATCATCTGGATTCTTCTGAATCGCTACTTTTAATTTATTAAACGCCTCTTCCTCTTTGGAGATACTTTCCATCACCCCAAAAAATTCCTCCGGCGGACTATAACCGGGGTTGAGACGGATCAAATCCCCTTCAGCACTGAGAAACACAACCACAGGATACCCACTCACGCCGTACTTGATGCGGGCCTCCTCATTTTCAGGGTGGTCTGTATCTTCGGGATTGACCTTGAGGTTAACAAATTTTTTCGAGAGCGCAACGATTTTTGGATCTGTAAATGTATCGGCATCCAGCCGCTTACACCAACCTCACCATTCGGTGTAGAAATCCATCATGACTGGTTTGCCTGTTTTTTTAGCTTCTGCCAATCCTTTCTCGATTGACTCCTCCCACTGAATCTTCTCCGCTGCCAGCACTATCGGACTCGCAACAACAACCAGTAGCAAGGTAGCAAGTGCGATATATTGTCTTTGTCTCCAAACAGAATTTAACATTGGTTTTTCTCCTTTGTAAGGAATTTAGGGTTGACGTACTCCTACACCTACAGGGTTTGGATTCTTCACTATCCCTTTAGGATTGGAATTGTGCACTCAACGAAGTGAGCCATCGGCAGATGGGTTTGCCCTTTCTCCAGCAAGGGGTGACGCTCCAACCCGATAGATATTAACCGTGGCGTTGCGGTCTCTATCTAACTGTGTATGGCAGCTTGGACATTGCCCCGTCCTATCTCGCAGATTCAAGGTTTCATTGACGGTCCCGCAAGCCGAGCAGGTCTTACTCGTCGCCAATCTCTATCCCCGTCTGAAGAGAGGGGGTTTTAGATCGGAAGATTCTGATAAAAATTAAAGCCTCAAACAAATCCATCAATATTTTAAACGAATAGATCTCAAAAAAAGTGTAATTTGTATTGCAAATTAGTTGCTAATTATTTAAAGGGTGCTCATAAATAGGCCCTGGTGGGTGTATCCCTCAATCTCCCTCAACGGGTAGGGGTTGGGTCTCCCACCCGCTTCGGCTTCCATCTCGGCACTTTAATTCCATTATACTAACGCAAGTTGCTAGAGAGCCTGTAGGTCGAGTTTCTATACGGGGTTATAGGCTGGGCAAGAGACCCGATCTACTTTCACGCGCAATGAATTGCGCTACTATGAACTAAAGATTACAGACTGGGCAAGATGCTCGACCTACGGGTATGTGTACAGGTTACGGCATACTCCGTATGCCGTAACTCCTATGCAACTGATGGCACGTTTCTCAATCCCGATTTATCGGGGGGAAGCGTACCTACTACAATTGACCGAATGAATCAATCCACCAATGAACCCGTGCCCATAATGAACGGCTTACGCATTACGTTTCAGGCTGGCAGGAGAACAACAAGTAACAACGCTGTTATAGGGTAGGTAACACTTAGGTTATTTTCAGAGAGTGTAGTTCGATGCCTATCATGAGGACTTGCAGTATGGTTAGTACCATCGCTTTATTTCACTTACCTACACAGAATTGGGAGAAAATTCTGCCCAAAATATCTTCTGTCGTTGTTTTGCCAACAATTTCGCCGAGACAATCCAAACTGCTGCGCAGATCTACTGCCACAAGATCTGGAGGCATCTGTTGGGTAAAGCTCTCTATTGCATGACCCAGCGCGAGCGTTCCTCGACGCAACGCATCGTGGTGACGGACGTTTGTAACAATTGGAGAATCACCCCATATTGCATCTCCTTCAAGAATCTCTTGATGAACCGCGGATTTCAACTCTTCGACTCCTTTGCTATTGAGGAGAGAGGTCTGAACCACCGGCTTCTGAGGTGAATGGGTGTATAGGTCTGCGGGAGTTGTTACAATAGGGAGGTCAACTTTGTTCAGAATGAGAATTGATTTGCGGACTTTCGCCGCGTGGAGCAGTTCTCGATCTTCTCTAGTTAATGAGCGAGATGAATCAAACATGATTAAAAGCAAATCAGCGCGGTCAAGATAGGCTTTACTCCGCGCGACTCCTTGCTGTTCAACAATATCTGTTGTTTGATGTATCCCGGCGGTGTCTATCAACTTGATCGGAATCCCACCGAGGTCTAGTGGTGCTTCGATTGTATCCCGTGTCGTCCCCGGTATTTCCGTGACTATCGCTCGATCTTCCTGCAACAACGTGTTTAGCAAACTTGATTTCCCGACGTTTGGTCGTCCGAGTATTGCAATGTTGAGACCTTCGCGCAGGAGTTTACCGTCCGATGCAGTTGCAGTCAACCGGTCCAAGTCATCAAGGATGTCTTGGGCGGTTTGCCTCATCACCGCTAAATCCATGAAATCGAGTTCTTCTTCAGGAAAATCGATAGACGCCTCGACTTCCGCTAGCAGATTCGCAAGCCGATTGTTGAGTGTGTTAATCGTTTGGGATAGGTTTCCAGACAACTGGTCTATTGCAATCTGACGGGTGAGGTCAGTTTTTGAACGAATGAGATCTACGACTGCTTCTGCTTGCGCTAAGTCTATCCGCCCGTTGAGAAAAGCGCGTTTGGTAAATTCGCCCGGCGTTGCGAGACGCGCTCCGGCTTTCAATGTGAGCTCAAGCACACCTCTGAGGGGTACAATACCACCGTGACAGTTAAATTCAACGACATCCTCCGCTGTATACGATTTTGGGGCCCGCATGATACCGAGCATTACTTCATCAATAACCTTTCCCGATGATGATTGGACAACATGTCCATAATTCAGCGTGTGGCTCGGCAGCTCTGCTGGGGAAATGTGGCATGGCGAACGAAAAATCTGGGAGGCAATGGGAATAGCGAGGCTGCCGCTCACACGGACAATACCGACCCCCCCTTCTCCCCGTGGTGTTGCAATCGCTGCAATTGTATCCGATTCAATCATACTGCTTTGAGCTTGTTTCATATCTTTCGCGTGTGGTGACAGCAACACGCCGCATCATTCCCTCACCCCGGCTATACGTGCGAATATGCTCATCTGATTGTAAGGTAACATGAATAATCCGGCGGTCTCGAGGGGGCATCGGGTCGAGGACAATCTCTTGATGAGTCTGTTTAACCTTTGCAGCAGCACGATAAGCCAGATCAATTAGCATCTGCTTGCGCCGTTCCCGGTATCCTTCCGCGTCAACAAACACTTTCTTTTTTACGAGAGAGGACCTATTTAATATACAATTCAGCAAATATTCGACGGCATTCAGTGTCTGCCCATGTTTACCGATTAGTATACCGGGATTATCGGAATTCACTGTAAGATGTATACTCCCATTGATGATTTGAGATTCAATCTGCACCTCAAGCCCCATACGACTTAGAATTTCATGAAGTACCGTCTCTGGCGTCGGAGAAATATCCTCTTTTAGGGTCACACGGATTTTAGCCAGTTTTGCCCCTAAGCCAAGGATACCTTTCGTGGGTTCATGTATAACCCTTACACTCACTTGTTCACGACTCGCACTAAGTTTTTTAAGGGCTGCCTCCAAGGCTTCCTCTGTTGTATCTTCTTCAACTTCAACATATTGGTGCACGATTCAGTATCCTCCTGAATAACCGTATAATATCTATAATTATTGAATAGTATTATTGGAATCTATGGTTCGCGTTCCGCATCTCATGTCTTACGGCTCGCGGTTGGGGACTGTCGTCTCTTGGATTGAGGTTGTTTTTTTGTGGATGGGGTATTAACAGGGGTCTCTTCTTCCGCTTCATCAGATTGCCACAATTTGGGTAAATACTGTTGTCCGATGGTAAAAATATTGTTGCAGAGCCAATAAAGTGCCAATCCCGATGCAAAGTTATAAAGGATAAAGACAAAAAGCAAGGGCATAAATTGCATAATCTTCGCTTGCATATTGTCGGTCACAGGGGTCATACCGCCTGATGTCTTCTGTTGTAACCAAGTCGTTAACCCGTTGACAATTGGTAGAAATCGAACGGCATCTCCAAGGAACGGAATTGTAAAAGGGAGGGTGAATAGTACATCGGGCGAGGCCAGATCATCTATCCATAAAAAGAAGGGCTCACCTCGTAGTTCAACGGCATTACCAAGGAGTGCAAATAGCGCGATAAAGACCGGGATCTGTGGAATCCAAGGAATGCAACCACCGAATGGATTAACACCATGTTCTTTGTATAATTGCATCGTTGCTTTATTGAGTTTCTGAGGATCATCTCGATGCTTTTCACGGATCTCCGTAAGCAGGGGTTGCAGTTTCTGCATCGCTTGCATCGACTTATAACCTTTACGGGTAAGGGGGTATGAAACCACCTTTACTAATAAAGTCAGCAGAATGATGGCAACCCCATAATTGTTGATAATGCCATAAAAGAAATTCAGTAGCCAAAGCATGACCCAAGCAATATACCAAAAGAAACCGAAGTCGATAATATCAGCAAGTTGGAGGTCTTCCTCCTGAGTTCCCGGTGGCACGATTGTTTTTAGAACTTTGTACTCCTTTGGACCGACATAGATACGGAATTGGTCTGTCCGGCTTTTGTGGGAATCCAATGAAAATCCGGGAATAATGAGGCTTGCGGCTTCCGCTGGGGCAGTAATAGCCGCTGGTGCTGTTGTTCCGTTGTCTAAGAGAGTTTCGAGTTCGTATGTGGCGTTGAGCACTCCATCTGGAATCATGAGTGCAGCAAAATATTTATTATTCACACCCGCCCATAATGCTATATTCGTACTTTGAGAGTCATCAAATTTTTTAACCGGTTTGCTAGCACCACTGCTCAAGGCTCTGGCACCTTCGCTTTTCGGATTATGGCGTCCTCGTTTATCATTTTTGCGTTCATGTGTAAGCAGATCTGCATTTATCCCAGGGCCCCAACGGAGTTTATACCCGTTACGGTTATCACTCATCATATCAAGAGAAATTAACGGTTGATTCGACAAATTTTGGAACGTCAATTCAAGATCAGCGTAGTAGCTATGGTAGTAAAACGTAAATTTCTTGAGAACCTTGAGGTTTTCTCCAACCTGCTTGCTGAATGTAAGGGTATCGTACGGGTTTTGATCTGTGAGAACGAGCTCCATTTTGTCCGTCTCCCAAAACGTGTCCATAGCATCGGTTGTCAAGTCTTGATTAAGAAAGTGGATTGACAGACAGTTTTGGGCTGTTTCTGGGATTAGGTTAAACAACGGTTCGCTCATACCGGATCTATCTGGGTATTCTTTAAGTGCCCATTTGTGGGCGTAAGCGAATCGTCCAACTGAAAACATAATATCGTATTTTCCGGTCTCGACATGAACCGTTTTACCCTCCTTTACCGGCTGCCGGGGGCGGGGCAGTGCCTCTACTTGCACTGATTGACCTGTATCAACTGTTGTTCTACCGGATAAAGAACTATCAGATGATGATGGATCTGGTGAGATGGGTGAAGCCTCCCTTGTTTGCTCAGTCGCTTGTTCGGTTGTTTGCGTAGGTTTGGGCAGTTTTCGACCATAAAACCAACTCCAACCAAACATCACAGCAACCATGAGCACAAGGGCTAAGATATAACGTTTCTCCATTTAAAGAATCTCCTCATGACAATTTCCCCAACGCTAGAATTTTATTTCGCAATGAGTAGTTATTGGCTTTTCTCTGAACTGAACGCAAAGTCGCTCCCCTTTAACCCCTCTATCCCCCGCAAGCAGAGGGAGGGGGGCAAGGCCCGGCGTAAAGATACGCGCCATGAATTGCGCTACTACGAGTTGCGGTCCCAAGGGAATACTTACGGCCCACCCCTCAGTCCCCCGCAAGCGGGGGGAGGCATAAGTTCTTTTCTTTGCGTTTTATTAGAAGCCAGTAACGGCTTATTCCCTTTTATTTAAGGGGATGATAACCGCCGGGGTGATAGGGGTGGCACTTGGATAGTCGTTTGAGCGCAAGCCACCCACCTTTCAAAACTCCATACTTTGTGATTGCTTCAAGGGCATATTGAGAGCACGTTGGATAAAACCGGCAGGTTGGTGGAAAGAGCGGTGAAATCAGTTTGCGATAGCAGTGTATGGCATAAATGAGGACGATTTTCATGGCATCCACAAAACGGCTCAAAAGTCCCAGCCCTGCTGGGCTTATATAATTTAACAGGTTTACATGCGTGCCGAATCACTCAGACTTGTATACCTTGGCTCGTTGTAGAAGTTGTAAGAATGACGCTTGAACTTGTTGGCATTTCACACCGACCGCCGCAGATCTGCCAACAGCGACGATATCATATCCCAGACGTGTGTGCTGCTTTGATAATCTAAACGATTCCCGGATTAGGCGTTTGAGGCGATTCCGTTTAACACTGTTGCCAACCTTTTTACTGACAGTGATACCCAAACGGGTGGAACCTAAAGACTGTTTGACAACATATATAACAAGGTGGCGATTCCAGTACTTTTCCCCTTTTTTATAGCCTCGTTGAAATTCCCAACGTTGTGTCAGTCTATTCGGATGAACCTTATGCGCCATATTAAAATCTCTGGAGTCGAAGTCGCTGCTCCCACTGCTGTCCGTCAATTTTTCCTTGAAGATAGGCTGTATAATTTGCGACTTGAGCCTCCACGCTCATCTGCGGCGTACCGTTTTCGTCCTCTGCCATGCTTCGTATCGCATCAATTGTATCCGCTTGTGTTTGCGCTGCATGCACAATCGCAAAGATTATCAGGAACTCCTCCTTGATTGCGCGTTCAGAGAATGCACGGGGAATAAAGTTGAGCAGCACAATGTTTTGATTGCCCTTCAGGCGACCATTACTTAATCGCCAATGCACAACCCGAATTTGTTTTTCATCAAAAAGTTGGCGCAATACTTCACCCCGTAGTGAAATTGGCACCTGCGGGTTCGCCCTATTAGGTAGTTGATCTACCTGCGGTAAATCTGGAATATTATACGGGACAAAACCGAGCAATGCCGCGGGCGGTTTGCCAACTTCAAATGCGATCACAAGTGGTTCGCTATTCTCCGGGTGGTGTATGACTTCATGAAGCTGTCTGCCAGTTTTCTGTCGGTTCATTTTCCCCCACCCCTCCATCAGAGCGAACTCATAGTAATAATCTTCTGGGGCTTGTAAGGTACAAGCCAACAGTAGGAATGGAAGGCTCACCATCAAGACATTAGCCATATACACATGATAGGAACAGAGAAGCCTCCGCGATTTTTTGCGAATTTCCTCAATAGATACAATTTTGCCATCTTCGGTTTCTGTTACACGATTTCTTAACATGAGTCTTTCTAGTAAGGTAAGACACAAATTCGGTTGATCGGAGGGTTCATCAAGTCAGTTGATGTACAGGTACTTTTTCCAAGATTCGTCATAGGATCGACCATTGCGGCTCAAGTGTAGATAGGAGATAATCGAGGGTGCCTTGGGCGAACGTTTGGGGAACATACGAGCTTCATGAGGGGTGCGATCTCCCTTCTTGGAGTTACAGGTTTTACACGCTGTCGCCACATTTTCCCACACGGTTGTCCCTCCCTTTGAACGGGGGATGATGTGATCAATCGTTAGGGTTGATGGTGGGAAATGTTGATTGCAATATTGGCATGTGTATTGATCTCGAACCAAAACATTTTTTCGTGAAAACTTCACAACGCAGTGCGGGATATGGACATAATTGATTAAACGGATTACCAACGGTATCTTCATCGAAACAGTCGGCGAACGAATTTCGAGATCAGAAACTTCCTCCATGCACGCTACACCCTTGACAAGCATCTTGATTGCACGCCCTAGGCTGCAAACGTTGATTGCTTCATAGCTTGCATTTAATACCAGTACATTTGCTTCCATGGTTCCCATTCCAATCATGAAGCCTAAATCCCCGAATACGTGAAAATCAAATTTATTGTAACACACCTGTCTTTGAACCTGCAAGCAAAATATCTATTCTCCATCCTTTGATTGGCTTGATCTCAAGCAGGATTTTTTTGACATAGAGAACGTTTGGTGATAAAATCGCAGTGAGCAAATCGGCGAATGGGGAAATCTAATGAATTGGCTAACCACGTTTAAGCATCGCACATCAGGATTCAAGTTTTACAGATTTTACAGAAAAAGTGCCCTACCTGACTTTCAACGTTCTAAGACTCACGGTTCCTCTCCCGCGCCTGACAACTATCGATGGTCTCCGATGTATAATCGAACCCGAGCCAGGCGGCGCACACGCTTCTCGTTTGTTATCTCCTTGCTAGTGCACTTAACAGTAGTTCTTGTGGTTAGCGTCAGTTTGCCGCGATGGTACCAACCACCGCCCCCGGAGCCGATTGTTGCGGAACTGATCGAGGTCGAGCTCCATTCCCAACGCCTTCATCCTGTAGATATGAAAAAGCCAATCTTTCATGCTAACCTCCCCCCCCAACTTGACGCAAATAATGCGTCTTCCACTCCATTACTGTCTTCAAAGGGTTTAGAGGTAGTGAATCCACAGGTTCGGTTGGAGGCTAAACCGCTAAGTACAACTGCACACTTACTACGCACATCAGATACCCTGTTTGCAGAAACCTCCGAAGATAGTCAGCGTTTGTACGAATCAGTTGGCGAATTGCTAGAAACCGCGGCCGCAATCCCTCGATCAACGTCCAGCGAAGCCAAACACAATCTTTCGCAAAGACAAGAATCACAAACTGATGGTATTGAAGCACCGGTGCTTGATCGTGATGCACAGATTGGATCGCTGCTTCAGACAATCGCCAGCGGCATTGCGAGCGGGAAAGATTCACCGACTGTAGATATTGTCTTTTTGTTGGATACCAGTGGCAGTATGGAAGATAATATCCGCGCGGTGGGCAGGCATCTCATTGATATGGTAGAAATCTTCCGAGCAGAAGGGTTGGATTTTACGATGGCAATGGTGCCGTTTAAGTATTTGGCACAGCACTTTCACCAACCAACAAAGGATTACCAGAGGTATGAACGCCTCCTAGAAAACGTCAAGTGTGGTGGGACTGAACGGGCTTATGAGGCGATTGCCAAATCGATATCGAGGATAAAATTCCGTCCGGAGGCACGACGTCGTTTTATCCTCATTACCGATGCACCGTGCACAGGTCCTTATACACTTAGCGAAGTGCTACGACAGTGTTGGGAAGCAGAGATAACGATGGATATAATTGGGGGCGTTGATGAAACTGAATCCGATGATCCACTCAAAGCCGAGCGTGAGCAAAAGGCACTAGCGAGAAAAACCGGTGGGGCCTGGTTTCCAATACCAGGGCATTAATACTGGTAAACCACGCGCAATAAATTGCGCTACTACAAACCCTGGTTTCTAATACCAGAGCATTAATACTCCTTCAGTCCCCCATCCGGGGTTATGAGGGGTGGGCGCACATACGGCTCAGGAGGATAATGCTTAAATGCTTCTTCGTTGAGCTCAATCCCGATTCCCGGCGTGTCTGGAAGGATTAAATAGCCGCCTTCCCGCTTAATCGGTTCTTTGACAAGATCGCGTTTCGGGGCTTTATCTTCACCCAACGGATACTCTTGCACCGCAAGATTGTGAATGGCTGCATCAATTTGCACACACGCGGCAGTAAGGACACAACTTAACGGATTGTGCGGTACGACACCGATGTAGCTTGCTTCTGCAAGCGTTGCGATTTTCTTGACATTGGTGATGCCCCCGGCGAGCGACAAGTCAGGACGGACGAATGCAGCGCCGTTATGGTTCAGCAGATCTCGGAACTGGTAAATTGTATAGAGTCGTTCCCCCATCGCCAGTGGCATTGGAACGCTAGCTGCGACGTGCTCCCATGCCTCCATATTTTCAGGCTCAATCGGATCCTCGAAAAAGTATAGGTCGTACGGCTCAAGTGCCCGTCCCACAGCGATGGCTTCCGCTGGGGTGAGTCGGTTGACGACATCAATCATCACGTCTACGTCGGGCCCCACGGCGTCCCTGACTGCTGCGACCCGCTGTTCTGCATTGCGAACCATAGCGGTATAACTCATGTTTTCCAGACCGTGTCCTTCCTCGAAATCGGAGACACCGAAATCACCGAACGGATACAACCGAACCGCGGTGAACCCTTCTTCCACACGGGCGGATGCCTGCTCTGCCAATTCTTCGGACGTGGTGCCGCCTAGATGTGTATAAAGACGAACCTTCTCCCGTGTGGGCCCGCCGATCAGTTCATAAACCGGTGCGCCAAGCACTTTGCCTTTGATGTCCCACAAGGCGATATCGATTGTACCGATGGCGGCCATCACGTCTGCGCCGCCGCGGAATAAACAGCGACGAAATGTATGCTGCCAGTGGCGTTCGATATGCAGAGGGTTTTTGCCGACAAGGTATTCGGCGCAATATTTGACCCCTGCGATTGGCACAAATGGCGTGCCGCCGGTACCGCTAGCTGGATGGAGCTCGCCGATCCCTGTGATATCTTCATCCGTCTCCACTTTGACGTACATGAATCGGCTCGCCCGAAGCGTCTCAATTTTAGTGATTTTCACAATCTTACCCCTTCCCTGAGTCTATTTTTATGTTAAGCCGACTGTATTTTAACGCGATTGGACCTGAATAACAACAAGTTTTACGCATTTCAGAGAAACTTCTACGACAATTATTTGACCGTAGAAATGAGCAACCTGATTGACGACGCTTAGATTGTATGCTATCATATTTAGCATATTAAAATCTAAGCTGCTACCTATCGGAAATTGGAATATTTTGAACCTTTTTTTCCGTTTTGCGTTGTATTTGCTAGCTCCGCTCAGCTCGGATAAACACATCTAAGCCATTTGGGGTGAACAGTTATAAAGGTGTTTACTCAGCGAACCTCGTCGAGCACTGATTTTCACACTTTGGTTCTCATTCACCCCAGCTGCAATTTACCCTATAAGTAGTAACTTGCGGCATTAAATTTTTGATTTCATAGCGCAATTAACGACGGACGAAAGGTATTTGACTGACATCAGATTAGTTATATTTTTTAATACAAGCAAAAATGAGAATCAAAAGACATTTCAAGAGTACACTAATCACAGGAATTCTGACGCTGATACCGTTGGGTGTCACTTTTTTTGTGCTGCGCTTCCTTTTCACTACGATTGATAGCTGGCTTGCGCCGATAATGTCAGAGGTCTTGGGGGGCAGGTATCACATTGGTATGGGAGTGCTGGCGACAATCCTGATCGTTTACCTAGTGGGTCTGATTGTCTCTAATTTTTTGGGACAAAAGCTACTTGGGGCAGGCGAGAAAATTTTAACAAAGATTCCACTCGTGCGCGAGGTCTATGCCCCCGTCAAACAGGTAGTGCAAATGGCTTTGATGCCCTCAAATGCGAGCAAATTCACACGAGCAGTTGCGGTTAAGACTCCCGGATCGACGATACGTGTCATCGGCTTTGTTACGGGGGAATTCCAGGAGGAAGGGAATCCTGTTCCTGTGGTTTCTGTTTTTGTCCCAACCAGTCCAAATCCGACAACAGGCGTTTTGCTCTTCTGTGATCCAGAGATTATTTATGAAACAAACATGAAAGTTGAAACTGCTATGAAAATGCTGATTTCAGGGGGGATTGTTGCCCCCGACGACTTCATGATTCGGGAGCAGCTACAACAGCGGCTTAACACAAATCGTAAATCTGAATGATTACACACGCTATCAACTTAACAAATGATATTCAAGAATACCAATACGGAGACGTAAAAGGCTGGTATAGATCTACAAAAAATTAGAGGCTGGTGGCATTCGACGCGCAATAAATTGCGCTACTACGAGTGGGCGAGAGCCATTGGTCAACTCAACCCCCCTCGGTCCCCCCGCAAGCAGGGGGAGGCGCAAGAGTTGGGTGTTAGCCTAGCCATATATCATAACGGTTGTGTGGTTTAGGGCGCGCAGTGTGCCTACTACTTTGTAAGTAGCCTCATTTAACTAGCATTTAACTAGGAGGACTGATTCGAGGAAAGGTGTCACGGCGAAATTCTCTCAATCCGCCAATCATTATCGGGTTGGCGGGTGTAGCGAAGACGGTCATGCAGGCGACTTGGGCGCCCACTCCAAAACTCGATCATGTTGGGGGATAAACGGTACCCCCCCCAATCTGATGGCAGTGGAATCTCTTTGTCCTGATATTGTTCTGCTAACTGATTGAATTGATTTTCCAGCACCTGTCGGTCAGCAATAACTTCGGTCTGTCTTGACGCCAACGCAGCCAAACGGCTTTCAACGGGTCTGCTCTGAAAATAGTTGTTGGAGTTTTCACGCGAAACCTTGCTCACCTGCCCGGTGACACGCACCTGCCGATCTAGTTCACGCCAGTAAAAAACCAGTGCTGCATTCGGATTTTCCGCAAGCTCTTTCCCCTTTTGGCTTTCGTAGTCCGTATAAAAAACGAAGCCTCGCTCGTCAAGCCCCCTGAGCAGTACAATCCTTGCCGAAGGTATACTATCCTTCGTCGCCGTTGCCAGCGTCATCGCGTCCGGCAGATCAAGTTTTGCATCAATTGCCTGTTGAAACCACTTCTCAAACTGCTTAAAGGGATTCGCATCTAGGTCCTGCTCATCCAGGCCGGCGTCGGTATATTCTCTGCGAAGTTTTGTCATACCGAAAAAGATCTCCTTGCAGCTACTACCCCCCTCAGTCCCCCGGCAAGCAGGGGGAGGCACCAGGCCCGATTCCGTTGCTCTACTGGAGTGCGGGGATTGAACTTATCGCCGTTCTATAAACATATCGCTCCTCTGGAGCAAAAGGTAGAGTCTCTCAGTTTTAACGGCAAACCGATGGATTTTCGCTACTAGCAACCTGCGTTATTATGACCCCAATTGCTAGTAGTAGGCATACTCCGTGTGCTGTAACCCTTCTATTCTGACGAATCGGATTATATCCAATTTTCGTTTCAAAGACTACCAGATTTTGAGCAGGTGCCCAAATCGAAGCGAGGTTAGTGGTTCGCACGAAAGACAATCTCATTGAACTCATAAACGATGCCATTCCTTTCCTCCAGAACTTCCTGAGTATGACAATCGTACATCTGGATAAAACGCGAACTGTATAATTACATGAGCAGCCTATCTCATAAAAGAGGTATGCAGGCTCTTGCACTTCACGAATTGGATCAAATTTCAGCAATAATGGCGTTTGTCATTTCGACAGTGCCAACCGTTTTCAGCCCCGGCTGCTGAATATCAATTGTGCGGAATCCTTTGTCGATTGCACGGTCAACGGCGTTTTCAATATCCGAAGCCTCCCTATCAAGATTGAAGGAGTGTCGAAGCAAAAGGGCTGCGGACAAAATCTCCCCAATCGGATTGGCAACCCCTTGCCCGGTGATGTCCGGCGCGGTGCCGTGAATTGGCTCGTAGAAGCCTTGCTTGGTGTACCCGTAGCTTGCCGACGGGCACATACCGAGTGAACCGACCAACACGCCCGCTTCGTCGGTGAGGATGTCTCCGAAAATATTTCCCGTCACCATGACATCAAATTGGCTCGGATTTCGGATGAGATGATAGGCACATGCATCAACTAGGATATGATTCAATTCGACATCGGGATAATCCTGCCCCACCTTTGTTGCAACTTCTCGCCAGAGTTTTGAACTTTCCAGCATGTTTTCCTTCGCCACGGATGTTAGTTTTTTAGAGCGTTTCCGTGCAAGTTCAAAACCGGCGCGCACGACCCGATCGATCTCTCGCGTCGTGTAAGCAAGTGTATTGCATCCGCGCTCTCCATCTGGATGTGTCTCAATGCCGCGAGGCTCGCCGTAGTATAAACCACCGGCCAACTCACGAATCACGATAAAATCCAGTCCCTCACCGATAATCTCATCCTTCACCGGCATGACGGGTGCTAACGCTTTTCTGCCACGAATCGGGCGGAGGTTTACAAAAAGGTCAAGTTCTTTGCGAACTGTGCCGACAGCGCGTTCGGGGCGTTCTGCGCTTGGGACATCTTCCCACTGCGGGCCTCCCGCTGCACCAAATAAGATTGCATCGGATGTTCGGCAGAGATCTAATGTCTCTTCAGGCAGTGCTGTGCCGGTTTCATCGATCGCGCATCCGCCGAGAAGTCCATATTCGTACTCAAAGCGATGCCCATATTTATCTTGGATAGTATTTAATACCCGAATAGCCTCGGCTGTGACTTCTTGACCGATCCCATCTCCGGGTATCACGGTAATTTTTGCGTTCATTAACTTCTCCTTCAAAACCTCCCACACATAAGTATAGCCCCGATGGATAGGGGTGCTGCTTGTCATATTAGAATCCACATCAACTTGTTGCTCGTTCCATAATCTCCGTCATCCGAGCGACAAATGTGGGGGGGTCTACAGTATTCCCGTCAACTAGCAATGCGCCTTCGTAAAGCTGAAAAATACAACTCTTGATGAGAGTTTCATCGCCCTGGTTCTGGTTGAGTTGTGCGAGATTCTTTATTAAGGGATGGGAAAAATTGAGCTCCAAGATGCGTTTGGAACCGGTGAAATCCTGGTTCATCATTTTCATCATCCGCTCCATGTGTGTGTCCATACCCTCTGCTCCGACAACCAAGGTTGCCGCTGAATCAACCAATCTTTTGGAGGCGACCACGTCCTCTACTTTATCACCGAGAGTCTCCTTGAAAACAGAAATCAGACCGACATCCTCGGTTAAGGTTTCATCTTGGCTTTCTTCGTCCGTCTTGAGATCTATATCCGCCTTTTCAATACTTTTCAGCGGTTTATCCTCATATTCAAGCAGGTGGGGACTATTGAACAGATCGACAGGATCGATGAAGAACAACACCTCAACTCCCCCCTTCTTGAAATATTCCAAATTTGGATTCCGCTCTACCGCATCTCTATTATCACCTGACAGGTAATAAATCTCCTTCTGATCTTCCGGCATCCCAGCAACATAATCCTTTAGCGAGGTAAACTTGCCGCTTTCGGTTTTGGTTGATTCAAATCGCAAGAGGTCCCGCAGTCGATCTCTGTTGGCGAAATCTGAACTGAGTCCAGTCTTGAAGAGCAACCCGAGATTCCTGAAAAATTTCCCATACTTCTCTACGTCATTTTTCGCCCAGTCTTCCAAGAGCGAGAGCACCCGCCCCGTTAAGGTTTCCCGGATACGCGCCATGATGGGACTCGATTGTGTCACCTCGCGGGACACATTCAAGGGCAGATCCTCGGTATCCACTATCCCTGATATAAATCGAAGGTATTCAGGCAGCAGCTCCTTGCAATCGTCTTGGATAAACACCTTGCTTGAATAGAGGTGCAGCGAACTCAGGTCTTCCTCCCTGAGTAATCTGAGCGGTGGTGTTTCAGGTATAAACATCAGTGCTTTGAAATTCACGCGCCCTTCAAGAGAGAGGTGCAGGTGCCCGAGCGGCGGATTGAGGTCGTTAGATATAAATTTATAGAATTCATTCCGCTCCTCCTCCGTCACTTCATTCCTGTTCTTATGCCACAAAGCACTGACGGTGTTCACCTGCTTTCCATTGACGGAAACGGGAAAATCGACAAAATTAGAGTATTTCGTGATGACCTGCTCAACGCGATATGATTCGCTAAATTCCTTGAACTCGTCCTTCAGCTTGAAAGAGATTTGGGTGCCTCTCTGTGGGCGATCAATCTCCTTGATGGTGAATTTGCCCTCACCCGTTGACTGCCATCGGAATCCCTTTGAGTCGGTATTTGCGTGGCGCGTTTCAATTGTGATTTGATTCGTGAGCATAAACACCGAATAAAAACCGATGCCGAACTGACCGATCAGGTTAGCGTCGAAAGGTTTGTCCCCTTCCTTCACCTGCTCCAAAAACTCTAGTGTTCCCGAACTGGCAACGGTGCCAATCCTTTCGGTCAAATTGTCCTTTGTCATGCCGATACCTGTATCCGTAATCGAAAACATCTGTGCATTAGCATTGACAGCGATGGCAATCCTTAAAGGGGCGTCGGGGTTCAGGATATTTTTGTCTGTCAACTGCCTGAATCGGATTTTGTGCAACGCATCGGAAGCATTGGAGATGAGTTCGCGGATGGCGACTTCAGGGTGGGTATAAAGTGAGTGAATAATGAGATGTAGAAGTTGTTTCATCTCTGCCTTATACTCAAATTCTTGGATATCTTCGGTGGCATTGCTATCAGCCATGGTTCAAAATTTTCCTTTCGTTGTAGTTTTGTCAGATTATCAAATGTGCAAGATTTCAGTTGTTTGGCACATCTAAGGTGCCTCACATTTTTTCGCCATAACGACATACACCGGATCCGTGTATCCATCGGTCCGGGGAGTAGAATCCAAAAAGGTGATTTCCGCATAGCCGCCCGCCACACAGAAGTAGTGGTGCACCAATTCGGCGTGCTCAGCGTCAGAGGTTACACGCCAGATGCACACCGCTTTCGTTGGGAACAAACGATTGGAGAAAATGACGATGAACGGACCATCTGACCGAAGAATACGATGGACCTCACGAAAAATCTTGACCGGCTTTGTCAGGTACTGCATCGAAACAGTCATGATTACCGCTGCAAATTCCCCATCGTGAAAAGGGAGGCTTGGATTGGCATTGAGGTCATGAACTACGTATTCGTCAAGGACAGGGTTGGCTTGGAGCTCTACCGCGTTCAAGCCTAGTCCGACGATACGTTGAGCGGGAAATTCTTCGGGAAGGTGGGAGAAGGCACTGCTCATCAGGTCTAATATGGCGGCATTTCTCGGCAAGGTTTGATCGAAAAATTCCTTGATTGCGGCAATTGCGTTGTCATCAATATGTGCGACGATACGGGGTTCTGAGTAAAACAGGCGATCATCGGTTTCGTCAATTCGTGCGAAAGCTGCAGGAGGTAGTACTGTTTTCATTTGGAGAATCATCTGAAAAAATTGGCGCATATTGACAATGGCTTGACTATATCCGCAACCGTATCTTCAGCAGCCGACGCAGTTCTTTAATTGGCTGCTTATGGTCATCAACCCGTAAATCGATATACCGATCATTAAAACCGCCCTCTCCACCATTTTCACGCACGACAAGCAACGCTGCTGCCTGCTGTCCGCGTCGATCACCGCCCTTTTCCTGCCCTGCAATGAGTGCCGCCATTAGTTTCTTCGCCAGTTCTTCCTCTGTTTTCTCAAACGCCTCTCCCATCGCCTCGACGACTGCTTCACTTGTCAGAAGGTTGCCTTGCGCCGTGTAATTTTCTCCGTGCCGTGCCCCTGCCCATTCCATACATTCATCGCCGGTATAGTTAGCGACGTTGCCTCTCGCATCAACAATGCCGACCTGACGTTGCGCTTTTCCATCATCGCCGGCAATTAGCTGCTCCAACGCTTGTTGGGCGGAGTGTCCATTTTCCAGCAGTTCCAAGCCTTTTGACCCATAGGTTGTATTTGTCCACGATTGGGTCGCAACAGCACCGACACCTGCCTTTGCCCAAGGGACAACCGCTCCAACGGCGAAAAACTTGGACTGAACGGCAACTCCAAGGTCGCCATTCTCCGGGTCCCGCGCAACGATTGAAAAGGTTGTGACGGGTAGGTCATGCACTTTAGAATTAGGTCGGTGCGATTCCGTGCCAGCGAAAGCAAGGGCACCGGTGTAGATTGTTGCACAGACAAACCAGAGGGGTGCCATAGGGGCGAATCTCCTTTGCGTAAAATGGTAAACATGGAATTGAAGGGACAGAAGGTTGGAAGTTTCTCTCCCCTCTTTCCAATCGTTGGTGTTTGATGGTGTTACGCGCAATGAATTGCGCTACTACGAACTGCCTCCCCTCTTTCCAATCATAGGTGTTTGATCTCGGGGCTGTTCTAATACTTATCGGAGCGAATCTTCATCGCTTCCGCATGTCCTTGAAGCCCCTCCACTTGAGCGAGTTTGACGACAGCCGGCGTGACCTTTTCTAACGCGGTTTTGGTGTAGGAGATAATACTTGTTTTTTTTAAGAAATCATCGACACTCAACGGCGATGCGTATCTTGCGGCTCCACCCGTAGGTAGGATGTGATTGGGACCGGCGATGTAGTCGCCGACAGATTCGGGGGTGTAGGGTCCCAGCATAATCGCTCCTGCATTACGGATTGCACCGACCCATTCGATTGGGTTTTCTATCTCCAACTCGACATGTTCGGGTGCGATTGCATTGGCAATCTCTACCGCTTCGGCTAAATCCGCGACGACGAACGCTACACCATAGTTTTCAAAAGCACCGGTCAGCTCGGACTGGCGAGGCAATCTTTGCGCCTGTCGCTCAATCTCTGCACAAACTTGTTCTGCAATTTCTCTAGACGTTGTGGTAAGAATGGCGGAACATTCCGCGCTGTGTTCTGCCTGCGAGATAAGGTCTGCTGCAATGTAGGCGGGATTTGCTGTGTGATCAGCGATAATAAGGACTTCGCTTGGTCCCGCTAGTTTGTCGATATCGACGGGCCCGTAAACCTCTCGCTTTGCCAGCTGGACATAGAGATTGCCCGGACCGACGATTTTATCCACTTTCGGGATGGTATCCGTTCCATAAGCCATCGCCCCGACCGCTTGTGCACCGCCACACTTGTAAATCTCACGGATGCCACACGCTGTCGCAGCGGCAAGCATATGGGGGTCAATCTTCCGATTTGGCATCGGTCCCATGAAGACCGCAATCTCCTCAACGCCCGCAACCTTCGCAGGAATGACATTCATCATTAGGGAAGAGACCAGTAACTGACTCACGGCTGGAACACATACACCGACACGCCTCAGCGGACGGATGAGATGTCCTAAAACAACGCCATCTGCTTCGGTGGACAGCCATGAATTCCTTAGCTGCTTCTGATGAAACCGTTCAATGTTCGTCCGCGCCAGCTGGATCGCCTCGTGAAATTCTGAATCGACCTGGGTGGAGGCGTCATTAATCTCTGTGTCTGTGACTCGCATCTCTTTGACAGAGATTTGCGGAGCGTCAAGCTTGCGCGTATATTTAATGACAGCTCTGTCACCATCTCTTTGGACATCTTGCAAAGTCTTACGGACGGTCCTCAGAATATTTGGATCTTCTAACCCTCCACGCAGATTCAGTTTTTCGATGAAAGCTGCCGCTTCGTCCGAATGGGCATCAAGAATGGTGATCACAAAGACTTCCTCGTTTCTTGCCAAAGTTTGTATGAACTTTTTAGGCTCTCACTCGGGTAATATCCGCGCCAATACCCGCCAGTTTCTCTTCAATGCCTTCGTACCCCCGATCGATATGATAGATACGGGAGACGACTGTTTCGCCTACTGCCGCCATGCCTGCAAGAACAAGTACTGCCCCCGCGCGGAGGTCTGATGCCATGACAGGTGCACCACTGAGTCTATACTTACCCCGCACCACCGCTCGGTTTCCCTCGACACGAATATCTGCCCCCATTCGATTGAGTTCGCTCGCGTGCATGAAGCGATCTAAGTAAATGCCTTCCGTAATAGTGCTAATGCCGGGCGTGATAGTGAGGAGTCCCATCATCTGCGCCTGCATATCCGTGGGGAACCCCGGATATGTATCAGTGGCGATATCAACCGCTTGGAGTTCTCGTGATGTTCTCACGCGGACCCCGTCATCGGTCCAATCCAATTGAACACCCGCCTCTGTCAATTTTTCGGAGGTAGCCCCAAGGTGTTGAGCGGGGGCATCTTTCACAAAAACGTCCCCCTTCGTAATCGCCCCAGCAACCATAAATGTCCCTGCTTCGATACGATCTGGAATAACAGTATATTCCGTGCCGCGCAGCTGTTTAACGCCGTGTATCGTCAAGGTGGCGGTGCCAATCCCCTCGATATCCGCCCCCATTGCGTTAAGGAAATTCGCTAGGTCAGCGACCTCCGGCTCAGAGGCTGCCCCACGAATAGTGGTTGTACCTTCTGCTAGGGTTGCAGCCATCATGACGTTTGCGGTTGCACCGACGCTTGAGCCGTGCGGTCCTCTCAGATAGATCTCTGCGCCAACCAACCCATTCGTCCGTGCTATGATATAGCCACTATCAATTTCAACCTCAGCCCCAAGTTGTTGCAACCCTTTCAAGTGTAGGTCTACCGGCCGCGGCCCAATGGCACAGCCGCCGGGAAAAGAAACTTTTGCCATACCTAAACGTGCAACGAGGGGCCCCAGCACATAAATTGATGCTCGCATTTTTCGGACGAGGTCGTAGGGGGCTTCGTAAGCGATTCGGTTCCCCGGTTCAATATAGAGCGTTGAATTCTCTAACTTCGTCGTTGCCCCGAGCTCCTCAAGTACTGCACATAGGCTATCAATATCTCTCAAATTAGGAACATTGTGAATAACACTGGAGCCATCCCCCAGAATTGCGGCTGCAACAGCGATGGGAAGCGTTGCGTTTTTAGAGCCACTGACTGAAATTGTACCTTCGAGCTGCTTACCACCGTTGATGATGAGTCTATCCATGATGAATTCTCCTTAGCGTAGAAATCTGTTTTTCAATTCGGCTTGGGGTGGGAGGTTTGGGTTTATATAACTGTAAGATTGCATCAGGGATCAGTTTTTTTAGGTCACCCAGCAAGGTATTGCTCCGGTCGTCGGAGAATCTCGCTCTCCCGTCTAACCGTATACCGAACTTGTAATGAACCACTCAGAATAGATTGATGATGTCTATATGCATCAACGATGCCAATCCATAAACCGTTTCGTTACAGGCGTTGTGGCGTGATTTGCCCCCAAGTTGGTGTGTTGGGATAACCACATGTTGCCAAATTACAATAACCCCTACGGGCAATGAATTGCGCTACTACAAACGGGTGTTGGTCTAACTGCCTGTCGCTGAGTTACCCTCGCTCATCTTAATTGTATATCCCTTAGGTGTGCCTGCCTTGTTCAACCTGTGTTTTGGGTTTCCGCCATATTGGTGTTTTGGGATAACCACATGTTGCCGAATTACAAGAACCTCGACGCGCAATGAATTGCGCTACTACAAACGGGTGTTGGTATAACTGCATGTCGCTGAGTTACCCTCGCTCATCTTAATTGTATATCCCTATTACAAGACCCCCTACGGGCAATGAATTGCCCTACTACAAACGGGTGTGTGTTTTGGGTTTCCACTATATTGGTGTTTTGGGATAACCACATGTTGCCGAATTACAAGACCCCCTACGGGCAATAAATTGCGCTACTACAAACGGGTGTTGGTCTAACTGCCTGTCGCTGAGTTACCCTCGCTCATCTTAATTGTATGTCCCTATTACAAGAACCCCTACGGGCAATGAATTGCCCTACTACAAACGGGTTATTGTATATCCCTAGGTGCGCCTGCCTTCTTCAACCTGTGTTTTGGGTTTCCGCCATAGTTGCCACTCTTCCGTCACCTCAACAAGTTGTTCTGCTGGCGAATCTCGGACCTCCAAAACGGTTAGCATATCCTGTGGAACCTGCGCCAAAATCTGCTCGAAGTCAAGGTCCCCAGACCCCGGCGGGTGATACGCCTCGAGGTCTTTGAGATCATGTAGGTTCACGCCGATCAGGTCCTCTGCGTATACCTCTAGCCAGCGCTGCGACCAACAGAGCCCCACCCGCTCCTGAAGCATGGCGTGTCCGACATCGTGCCAATACCGCATGTTGCTTCCCTTGAACTTCTCCAAAAACAGTCCAACCTCGTCAAAATTGGGAATCTGATAGTAACGCGGGCGATTCTCAATCGCCAAGTAGATCTCCATCCGCAAAGCCGTTTCATTCAACGTATCAAGACTGAACAGCACGGCGTCTTGATGCTTTGCCTCCTTGCGTTTACGCCACTCGGTCGCTTCCTCCACCTTTGGCCTAAATGCCTCAAATTCTCGTTCACCGTATTTGTAGAAATCATACATCAGATAGGATCGGTCGTATGTATCCACCTCACCCAGGTGAAGCACAACGATTGGAACCTCAATCTCGACTCCCAACTCCATCGTCCGAATCGTTTGTTTAACAGCTTCGTCCCGCGCCTCCTCATCGAGACTTGCTAAGTGAATGGGATCATTCTCCGCCTCCGATTGCGGGAGCCCGTGTAGGACGGGGCAAAAGTTGTGGATCGAGCAGATTCGCGTCGTCGCTAGGTGGGGCTTAATCTGTTCAATCTGTTCCCGCGTTAGGTGTCGACTGAGCTCAATGGCATCAAAACCGAGTTCCTTGAGTTCGTCAAGTAGTGCTGTCCCATCGGGTTGTCTCAAAGCGTTCCACATCGTCGAAATCGCTAACATTTCACGACTCCTTTACCAAGACCCTTCTACCAATAATCTCGATCTCCCCCTCTGCATACCACCGAACAACCTGCGAATAGAGTGTATGCTCTTCAATATGAATCCGTTTGAGCAGGGTTTCTTCGTTATCATCATCAAATACGGGCACCGAAACTTGCGCGATGATAGGTCCGGCATCAACCCCCTCATCGACAAAAAAAACGGTTACGCCGCTGACCTTAACGCCATACGCCAGCGTATCTCTGACAGGGTGTGCTCCCGGGAATGCGGGTAGCAGCGACGGATGAATATTGATGATACGGTTGCGATACTTCCGCACAAACGCCGGCTGGAACAATTTCATAAAACCTGCTAGAACAATTAGCTCGACTTCGCACTCGTCAAGGATTTTTGAAATCTCTGCATCAAACGCATCTCGATCTGGAAAATCTCGAACCCTCACCACGTGGGTGGGGATACCCGCTTCCTTGGCACGGGTGAGCGCGTAAGCCTTTCTTCGATCACTAATCACCACAGCGATTTCAATCCCACTCTTTTCGTCTTGGTGGAGCTGATCGATTAGTGCCTGCAAATTGGTTCCGCTGCCGGAGGCTAAAACTGCAATTCTCATGTTCGTTAATCAATTTTCTGTACAATTAGATTTACGCACTTTAGCGTGTAAGTTGGGTTGAACGAGACTGCCTAAAGAATGAGAACCTCTCTCAATCTTCGCGTGAAACCCAACCCGCTCCACGATTCGTAGGTCGGGCTTCCTAGCCCGGCCTCCAAAGCCCCATAAGGACGATACGTGCCCGGCTTCCCTATAAATCCTGATCCAAACAAGCATCAGGGAGCAACTTGCATACCCGCCACTTGCACCCTTCCTTCTATTCCCCCCTGCTTGCGGGGGGGGCAGGGGGGGGTAAATCGGCATGTCGATCTGTCTGTCCGCTGTCATCTGCTGCTGAATCCGTTCCCATTCAAAATGGACAGCCATCACGGTAATCGTCAATTGCACAAGCCGATAGACGGACATGCTCACGTATGGAATCGGGTTTCCCCCTGTTTGCGGGAGGGTTAGGGAGGTGCTTTACCCGCCACTTGCCCCCTTCCTCCTATTCCCCCTGCTTGCGGGGGGTCAGGGGGGTTATTCCCCCTGCTTGCGGGGGGGTCAGGGGGGGTTAAATCGGCATGTCGATCTGTCTGTCCGCTGTCATCTGCTTCTGAATCTGTTCCCACTCCGTGACAAGGTTATTGAAAATAACAGCGTTCTGGGAATCCCCCGCGCGGTCATAGTAGTTGTAGAGAACGCGTGCCAACCGCTCGATAGATTCAACAGCACCCCTCATCTCCCTGCCGACATGCGCTGCGCCTTCAACACCCCTGCCATCCTCACGGTTCAGGTGGTATGCCATCCGGAAACAACCCGCCCACGCTGTCGTGGCGTCGAGGGGCAACTCCTCGCTTTCAGAAAACGCATCGAGCGGCAGTAGCTTGACCCACCCCCCTTTGGCGGTGAGCAGACCGTTAGAGTCCTGCAACCCCCTGATGGTGACATTCTTGGCGCGTGCCAGCGTCTCCGCGTCACCGTAGGGGCCCTCCGCATACCCATGCTGCTTGAGCCAGGCGAGACAGAACCGGCTCTCCAAATCCAGATCCCCCTCCTGACGCTCGTCGTAATCCGCGATAGCGCGGTTGATTGCTGCCAACGCCTCCCGCACCGACACCGCCTTGCCGCTGATAGTCTCCACACCGCTGTAACGGGAGTAAATCTGCATCCCCGGACCGATAGCGGCTTGCGCCAGATCCGTCGGTGCGATGTGCCCTTCTCGCGTCAGTTGGTCGAGTGCTGCAGGCAGTTCTTTGTCAAGTGCGTTGAAAAATTGACGGCGCGTTGCGGCGGAGGCATCACGGGGACGGGGGCGACAGACCAGTACTACAGACGATGCTAGTGCATTGGTGCCACTTTGGACATTGGATCGTAAAGCGTATTCAGTACGCATGGGCCAGGTGCCGACTATCTCGAAACCCGCCGATATGATAGCACTCAGCATCGTTTCCCAGCCGGTGGACGTTCTACCATCCCGCTCCTCCTCCTGCTGTTTGTAGGCGTAGAAGATGGAGGACGGGAACTCCGGGCTGCATCGCTCTCGTATTAACTGAAGTGTTTTGTTCAGCAAGTCCTCAAATCGCTGCCGGGGATCATCAAATCGGGCGGGGATTGCAGTTATCTCCTCAGCTTTGGGGGTCAGAATACCGGCGAACAGGTCCGGGTAAACATCGCGGAGTAGGGGACGCAGCCACACGTAGAAGAAATCGGACAGATCGGCATAGTCGATGTTGTTGTAGTAGGGCGGGTCGGTGACGATGACCGGCCCATCTTGGGCGTGGATAGTGGTGGAGGCATCCGCCTGATGCACGGCACCGCTGTTCGCAGCTGCGGGCAATCGCTCGACAACCTTTGCAATCCACTTAATATGTGCCATCCAATTTCCCGTTGAATTGGAGAAGGGATTGGATTCGACGTAATCCCAAATCATCGGAATTGCCTGACGCCCAAAAACTCCGGTGACTGCTTCTACGGAGTTGTGCCATCTGTCAAAACTAGAGCACATGTCTGCTTCTCTACCAATTGCGAGAGTAAGATAGGTTCGGAGAGCGTTGGTGTACTTCTCATCAGCCCCGTGTTTTGTTACTAATTCGTCAACCTCCTCTAGCAGGTCGCTGAACGTGGTCAGCGCAGTGAGTTGACGCTCAGTGAAAAGTTGATGCCAATGGGTAGCACCATAAGTCAACGCACTGACTTTTGGTGTTCTTGTTATTGGTTGCGTTGGCCTCCAAATAGGTTCGGCAGATATTGCGGCCTTGATATGTTCGTCGGACGGTGACACATAGAGCCGCCTGCGATCCCCCTCAGCGACGATGGCAGTCATCTGCTCGCTCATGTTGCCAACCCTCGCCTGCTCACGGACATAAGACAACGGAGCCGCGCTGTTGCAGGCGATACAGACGGCACCGTGGCGGTTCACCGTCCCACCTTCGGGGACGCCACCACTGTGGCCCTGCACGACAAAGGATACCCGCTTCGACTCATAGTCAACAACAGGCCTAATCCAGTGTTCGTTGTTGCTCTTTTTCGAGAGTTGGAAGGTTTTCAGAAGGGGCAGCTCGACACCGCAGGCGGGATTGGGACAGGGGACCGTCCGCGCCCAGAGCCATGCAATCACAGTCGCATCGCTGCCATCAGCCAGTTTCACCTTCGGGTAAAGATGCCCAATCCGCTTAAACGCCTCCTCACGCATCCATGCCCCGTAGTAGCGGATGTCGTCTGCAAGGCCGGACGCACCGCGCCAGGGGATGCGCCGCGCGTTTCTGCCTCTGCCCGTAGATATGCCGAGGGTGTCCGCTTCGGGATTGACCGGAGGCAGATGCTGAAACTTGGGCGGTATCTCAATCAACGCCTTGTTGATGAGGACTGCCACCGGATTGAGGTCTGAAGCAACGGACTTCAGTCCAAGCCGTTGTGCTTCGAGGGGGATAGAACCCCCACCGGCGAAGGGGTCATATATCGGCAGCGTATGGTCGTGCAGGTATTTCAACACTTCAACAGGGTCAGTGGGTGCGGTTTCCCCCCGGGAACGCGCCACCGAGCGGGCAATTTCGTAGCGTGCGTTTGCTAGGAGTGTTTTTACATCCAGTTGGCTCTCGTCGGTGCTCTCCCATTTGACGAGATCACGGATGATATGGTGGAGTCGTTCCCGCTCGGCACGTTGCTCGTGGTCGGTGGGGAACTCATCGGGGCAGTGGGAGGGGTCGTCCACCATGCTGGCAAAGATGACCGCGCGGCAAGCAGCCAACGGACGGCGTGCCCACCATAGATGCAATGTGGAGGGATGGCCGTGCCGGATGGACTTCTCACGGGCGGATTCGCGGTTGATGTCGTCTAGCGGCAGGTCTACTTCAATAAGTTTCTTGCGGTGGGTCATCAAAAAATCCCTTTGGCTGTGGAGACCCAAGTCCCGATGTTGTTGTCCCAATCTGATCGGTCTTTGGTAGATGGGTGGATTAGTTCAGGTGTTGAAGGTTATCCTACTAATCCTTAAATCCGGGTTCAGACAATAATTATGAGTGCCCCCAGCTAACTATCCTCAACTGTTTCATAATTTCACTATCTATCGCCCAAGCACCCGTTGACGTATTAGAAACTACTGTTATGATCGAGTCCTTTGAAGGGCATGTGCTTTTAAAAGAGACGCCGGCATCCCAGCCCATGAGATTCGGTTTTCTCGCTTTCTGCGTGCGCGGCAATGGCGGCAATCGATAAAAATATATCACGAGCCATAAACTTCGTCAAGCGTTAAATCTACCATTGGTGGGAAACCGTGAAGCATCATCGAAATTGCTGTCATCGGTGTGTGGGCCGGCCGCGGTTCTCGCGCTCGTCGGTATAAGGCCAGCCTTCAAACGTTCGGATGCCGATTGTGCCACTCGGTTGCCCCTTCGTAGGCGTGACCGATTCGGCACAACAACGGTTCTGACAGGTGCTTGCCCACCCACTGAATGCTTAGCGGAAGCCCTTCGCTGTTAAATCCACACGGCACCGATAATGTTGGTGCCCCGTTGTAATCAAACGGCACAGTGAACCGCTGAAATTTCGGTTCGCGGCTTTCTGGCATGGTGCCATATAACTCTTTTGGCTTGACTGGGTGTGGGGGTGCAGACGTTGAGGGACAAACAAGTACATCAATCTGTTTAAACACGCAACGGAGATGCCCTGTACAGGCGGCGCGTAAGTTGTTGGCTTTGGCATATTCCGCCCCTGTGACCTTCGCCCCCTTATCAAGCCAGCCACGGAACCAAGGGCCGTAGTCGTCTCTTTGGGAGGGGTAGGTCGCTTCGTGAGCGGCGACCGCTTCAGCGGAACACAGAACCGGCCACGCGGCGACGTATGGGTCCATATCAGGCAGTTGCACCTCGATAATCTCAGCCCCTAGACCTTCCAGTACCTTTAGGCCAGCTAGTACCGCCTCAACGAGTTCAGGATCAATGTCTTTGGTAGCATATTGCAAGTCAAACCCGATACGAGTCCCCTCCACCCCCTTGTCTATGCCTTTGAGCATGTTCGGCACAGGGTTAGGCAGGGACGTGGGATCCTTGGGATCGAAGCCGGAGATGGCTTCAAGCACGATGCCTGCGTCGGTACTGCTTCGTGTCAACGGACCGACGTGGTCAAGCGATTCCGCCAAAGCCAACACGCCATAGCGACTGACCCGCCCCCATGTGGGTTTGAGACCTACCGTGCCGCACGCTGCGGCGGGGAAGCGAATCGAACCACCGGTATCACTGCCAAGGGAGCCAAAACACAGACCGGCTGCTGTTGCGACCCCGGATCCACTGGACGAAGCTCCCGCAAATCGTTCGGCATTCCACGGGTTGATGGGAATCTTAAATTTGGGATTGTAGCCCCCCATCGCGCCTTCCGTAAGATTGAGCTTGCCCAGCGGCACCGCTCCGGCCGATTCCAGTTTTGCAACGACGGTAGAATCAAAGTCAGGAATATGCTCGGCGAGTGCGTGTGTCCCTCCCATCGTGCGGATGCCCTTGGTGAAACATAGATCTTTTACGGCTACCGGAACCCCATGAAGTGGCCCGCGATATGTGCCGGATGTGATCTCTGCTTCAGCTTTCTGAGCCGCTGTTATTGCGCGGTCTGCTGTGACGGTGGCGTAGCTTTTGAGGTGGCTATCGAGTTGCCCTATACGATTTAGTATTGTGGTGGTAACCTCCACAGGCGATATATGTTTTGCTCTTATTAGTTCGGCCACTTCGGTAATTGTTTTGAAGTGAAGCGGTATTTTACTCATTTTTCTCTCCTTACCGTCTCTTGGTCTGATGAGGTGGTTCCAAATAGGTGTCCGATCGTTGCTTATCTTGGAGAGGCTGTCTTCCTAGTCGCTTGTTGCCTATACCTCACTTGTGAACCCTCAAATCGCACGCGAATTTTACACGAAAATCGGAGGAATTACGAGAAAAAACAGTATGATACGGATCGAAACCTACCGAACATATCCACGATGACCTCAATGTAGTCAGGTTGAGGCACTCGTCATTGAGTTTTTAGGCTTAACATGATATACTAAACATATTTCATAACAAATTAAGACTTATGCAGTTGAGGGTTCAAAGCCAACACCAGAAAAGGGGGTGCCATGTTCATGGTGGATTTCGGGGATGAATCGCCACCTCCCTAACCCCCGGCAAGCAGGGAGAGGGAAGTAAGAACCCCCCTCTATCCCCCCGCAAGCAGGGGGAAGTAAGTCCATGGTAATACTATTACATTGCCAATCATCTACAACCCCCCGCAAGCGGAGGGGAAGTAAGAACCCCCTCTATCCCCCTGCAAGCAGGGGGAAGTAAGTCCATGGCAATGCTATTACATTACCAATCATCTACACCCCCCGCAAGCAGGTGGAGGGAAGTAAGAACCCCCCTCTATCCCCCCGCAAGCAGGGGGAAGTAAGTCCATGGTAATACTATTACATTGCCAATCATCTACAATCCCGCAAGCGGAGGAGAAGTAAGAACCCCCCTCTATCCCCCCGCAAGCAGGGGGAAGTAAGTCCATGGCAATACTATTACATTGCCAATCATCTACACCCCCCCGCAAGCGGAGGAGAAGTAAGAACCCCCCTCTGTCCCCCCGCAAGCAGGGGGAAGGGATGGGTGAGCTTACGCGCGATGAATTGCGCTACTATGAGCAGTAAGAACACAAGCGGGAGGAAGGGAGGGGGGTACGGCATACAGCGTATGTCTATTGCTATTGGGCGATTTATGGTCTATGGTAATGTGGGTTGAATGGCGTTACGACACACTCAAGTGCGTAACTCTTAACAAATAAGCAATCAAAGGCTTATTCCAAAAGACGGAGAAATATATGCCACGGGAATATGGGATTGAACGGGTACGAAATATCGGTATCATGGCGCACATTGATGCGGGCAAAACAACGACTACTGAACGCATCTTATTCTATACCGGTAAGAAGCATAAGATCGGCGATATTGACGATGGGACCACGGACATGGATTGGATGGTTCAGGAGCGGGAGCGCGGTGTGACCATCACAGCGGCGGCAACGACCTGTTTTTGGCGGGACCACGCGATTCATCTGATCGATACACCGGGACATGTTGACTTTACCGTCGAAGTTGAACGTTCCCTGCGTGTACTGGATGGGGCAGTTGCTCTATTTTGTGCTGTCGGCGGCGTTGAACCCCAATCCGAAACGGTATGGCGTCAAGCAGAGCGTTATCATATTCCACGAATCGCTTTCGTGAATAAGATGGATCGACTGGGTGCAGATTTTCCGCGCGTTATCAAAATGATGAAAATACGATTGGGAGCCAATCCTTTACTCCTCCAACTGCCGATCGGTGCCGAAAGCCAGTTTTCAGGCGTTGTGGATCTAATCCGAATGCAAGCCCTCCGCTGGCATAAAGAGGACCAAGGGCAAACCTTTGATTTGACGCAGATTCCCGTGGAATTGCAAGCAGCAGCGGAGGAAGCGCGCGAAGAGTTGGTTGAAGCCGTTGCGAGCGAAGATGATGACCTGTTGGAAAAGTATCTGGAAGGCGAAGAAATCACGGAAGCAGAACTTCTGCGAGGGATTCGTACAGCAGCATTAAACAACAGGCTTGTCCCGGTGCTATGCGGAACAGCTCTAAGAAATCAAGGTGTCCAACCGTTGCTTGACGCTGTTATCGATTTCCTTCCGTCCCCGGCCGACGTGCCCCCGATTGAGGGCATCGTCCCGGGCAAAGACCGTAAGGAAGATCGTGAGTCGAAAGATGACGCGCCATTTGCCGCGTTAGCGTTCAAGATTGCCAGGGATCCGAATGTCGCAAAAATTGTTTACTGCCGTATCTACTCTGGGACGCTCCGGCGTGGAGACGTTGTTTACAATGTGACAAAAGGTATAAAAGAACGGGTGACGCGGATTTTGCAGATGCATGCCAACAAACGAGAAGCCTGTGAGGGCACCCACGCAGGAGACATTGTCGCCCTTGTTGGACTAAAAGGCACTACTACCGGGGACACATTAACGACTTCCTCGCATCCAATTCTACTAGAATCAATGGTATTTCCGGAGCCGGTCATCTCTGTCGCGATTGAGCCGAGGTCTGAAAAAGATAAAGATACACTTGAAGAAACGCTTGATTTCATGATGGAAGAGGACCCAACTTTTACTGTGCAGATTGACGATGAAACCGGGCAGCGAGTGATTTCAGGCATGGGAGAGCTCCATCTGGAAATCTTGACAGATCGGATGCTGCGCGAGTTTCAAGTCAATGCGCGCGTGAGCAAATTGCAGGTTGCCTATCGTGAGACAATCAACCAAATTGCTGAAGCCCAAGGCAAATATATTCACAAGATTGATGACGAAGGCATCTACGGAGATATTATACTCAGGTTGGAACCACTACCAAGAGGGATGGGGTTTGAATTTGCAGATGAGAGCGATGCAGTAGATATCCCTCGCCAATATGTCCCCGTTGTTGAACGAGGGGCGCGAAGTGGCATGTCAAATGGGGTATTAAGTGGTTTCCCCATGCAAGACATCAAGGTAGTTCTTATCGGTGGTTCATACCATGAGACAGATTCATCGGAAACCGCCTTTGAAGCCGCTACTATTATTGCTTTTGAGAACGCCGCCGAAGAGGCCTCACCTGTCCTATTAGAGCCGATTATGAAGATTCAAGTGATTGCGCCGACCGAGCATATTGGAAAGGTCATTGGCGACCTCAATTCACGCCGCGCCCAAATCCACGAAACTAGTACCGTGGGAACAGCGGAATCTATTGAAGCTCATGTTCCGTTAGCGCAGATGTTCCAATATACAACGGAGTTGCGCTCGTTGACTCAAGGACGGGGGATATTTACAATGGAGTTCTCTCATTACGACGTTGCCCCGGCCAGTACACGAGATGCTGTTGTGAATAGACCGCTGTTTTAGCATCAGAATGACTGACATCAATGAAAGGAGCACCGATGAACAAACCTAAAATCTTATACCTGCCCACATCAGGGCATACTGAAGAGGTTTTCCCTCCAGAAGTTTTCAGGCGGTTTCAGGAGCAATTTGATGTAACGCTGAATGAAACCGGCTCAAGCTATACAAGCGACCAAATCGCCGAGCGTGTTGCTGGGTTCGAGGGGGTAGTCACCGGTTGGGGTGTGTCACCAATAACTGAAAAGGTGATGGCTAACGCGGACGCCCTCCGAATCATCGCCCATTCAGGGGGTTCTGTGAAACGCCTTATCGGTGAAGTCCTCGATACATACATTCTGCCGCGCCAGATCTGCGTATTTAGTGCCAACGAAGCAATCGCCTACAATGTTGCCGAATACACAATTGGCGCAATGATTATGACCGCCCGCCGATGGGTTGACTTTATCTTGCATACCCGATCGGGGAGGTGGAACCGTAGTGAGGTGGCTTCTAGAGCTCCCTCTTTACGCGGAAGTGTTGTTGGTATAGTCTCAGCGAGCAAAGTTGGGCGACAGGTGATTCAGCTCCTGAAGTCTTTCGAGGTCAGGAAACTGATCTACGATCCGTACCTTTCAGATTGGGAGGCGGGTAGTCTTGGTGTGGAGAGAGTTTCGCTCAACGATTTGTTTGCCACAGCTGATATTGTAACGGTTCACACGCCAAGTATCCCACAAACGAATAAGATAATTGGTGAGGAGCAGCTAAAACTGCTTCGGGACGGAGCCACGCTGGTCAACACCTCGCGGGGCAGTATTATCGACCATGAGGCCTTGCTGACTGAAGCGCGGACCGATCGTATTTTCATCACACTTGATGTCACAACCCCAGAGCCGCTGCCGCCGGATAGCCCATTTTTAGGGTTGCCAAATGTTTTTGTCACTCCCCATGTTTCTGGAACGGGTGCTTACGGTTACGCCAAAATCGGTGAGACGACACTCGCGGCGTTGGAGGATTTTTTCGCGGATAGGCCCGTTGTCGGTGCAGTCGATTTTAATCGTTTTGATTTATTGGGTTAATTTATTTAACGCTGTTGAAGGGATAGGAAGAGACGCGCAATGAATTGCGCTACTACGAACGGGGTTATCTCGCTATAGCGTATGGCTTGGCTAACCCTCCAACCCCATATCGTTGCAGTTGATTTTAATCGTTTTGATTTATTGGGTTAATTTATTTAACGCTGTTGAAGGGATAGGAAGAGACGCGCAATGAATTGCGCTACTACAAACAGGGTTATTTCGCTATAGCGTATGGCTTGGCTAACCCTCCAACCCCATATCGTTGCAGTCGATTTTAATCGTTTCGACTTATTGGGTTAATTTATTTAACGCTGTTGAAGGGATAGGAAGAGACGCGCAATGAATTGCGCTACTACAAACAGGGTTATCTTGCTATAGCGTATGGCTTGGCTAACACCCCCAACCCCATATCGTTGCAGTTGATTTTAATCGGTTCGACTTATTGGGTTAATTTATTTAACGTTGTTGAAGGGATAGGAAGAGACGCGCAATGAATTGCGCTACTACGAACGGGGTTATTTCGCTATAACGTATGACTTGGCTAACCCTCCAACCCCATATCGTTGCAGTCGATTTTAATCGGTTCAACTTATTGGGCTAATTTTTTTAACGTTGTTCAATGGATAGGAAGAGACGCGCAATGAATTGCGCTACTACGAACAGGGTTATTTCGCTATAGCGTATGGCTTGGCTAACCCTCCAACCTGAATGGAAAAAAACAAAATATTCCCAACCCCATATCTATATCCGTGTAATCTGAGGCATCTGCTGCATCCGCAATTCAGATAATTCGTATGAGCACCCCTCACATAAACAACCCCGTCCGTAATAACGATTGTTGAGGTTACGGCACGCGGAGTTGCCTACTCCTTTATGAGCACCGTTCATTTATCTAATCTTGTTGACAAGACCCCAACCCTTTAGGGCGTGGGAGTACGTCAAAGGATTAACAAGGAAATTGCACCAAATGGTGCAATTCTAAATATTTAATCTACACCATTTGGTGCATTAGGCTGATTAACCAACAACAGAGAACCCCCATTTTCTACGGATTTCCCTACTTACAAGGCAATGGCACAGTAATTGCTGCTATTGCACGACGTATCACAACAAACTTTTGCATTACGCATGATGTGAGAGTTTGTTTAAATCTTTATACACAAACAACAATAATTTTTGGAGGAAAAACATGAGTGCCAAGAAAACCTCAGGGGCTTTGATGACATCGGTGATTGTTCACGGAGTCGCCTTCTTTATCGCAGGTGTTTATCTCGTGACCCAAACCCAGCAGTTCAAAGATTTAGTGGGAACGGACATCCTGCAGGCAAAAGAACCCCCGAAACCACAAGTTCGTAAACCGGTGATTAAGCCGATTGTCAAGCCAACCGTTCCAACCACAAACACAGTGGTTGTTGAGCAAGTTCAAGTTCAACCGAGGGTCACGACAGCAGCGGTCGTGCGTCCTACCTCGGTGCAGCCCCAAACCGTTTTGGAATTTTCCAATAAGGTGGTCAAGCTAGATGCACCCATCAATCCCAATGTACCTAAAGTGGTCAGTCCCAACACTCCAGTGCCGCAAGTTGTGACGCATGCCGACTTGCCCGTCTCTGACGCACCGGGTGCGTTGGCGTTTAGTGCTCCGGTGGCAACCGCCCCAAGTGCTGCGCCCGCCAACATTGGTCGTGGGATTGGCGGTATTGTGCAGGTGAAGGTCGCTTTTGAGCGTCCGGCTGGGCTTGCTATGGTTGAACATGTTGGTGCAACCCGTGACGCCTTGGGTGATGTTGTCGAAAACATAACTTTGGGTAACGTAGAAGTGCCACCGCTGCCCCGCGGTGAACCGGGGGGTCGTGTCATCGGTCGTGGTGCCGATATTCGCGGTGTGTTCCGGTTTACTCGTGTCCGTCACAGTCTCTCTGACTGGTGGGCTGATGCTTCCTCGCTGAATGCGTGGACAAAGTGGATGAATGAACGGACGAAGATTAAAACAGACATGAACGTTGAAGGTGGGGCGCTCAAGTTCACCGATGCGAACCTACATAAAGCTCCTATGCTTTTCATGACGGGTCATGATCCTGCCCTTACCCGTTCCAAGAACCTGATGAGTCGTCAGTATGGCGGTGGTAAATTGGACAATCGCTTGTCTGAAACCGAAGCGGCAGCGTTGCGTCGGTATTTGGTCGAAAAGGGCGGCGTCCTTGCTTTTGATGACTGTGGGGTGAACGCGCCGGCGCAGGCGATGATTCGTCTGTTCCTGGCTCAGATGCGTTTTGTTATGCCTGAATATCAGGTAACACGAATTCCTAATGACCATGAGATATATAGCAACTTCTATGAGATGGGCGGCCCGCCAGTCGGGTTCGATCTGTGGTGGTGGGGAACGCACCCGCCGAAGCGGAACTATCTCGAAGGGGTTTTGGTTGGTGACCATATTTCGGTGTTAGTATTCCGTCGTGATTATATGTGTGCGATGGAGTCAGTGAGTTTGCCAACCCGTAGTGTCCATTATTCACCGGGCGTTTATCGTTTCATGACCAATGTTGCGGTTTACGCACTGACGCACGGCTCGATTTCTGACTACTCCGGTTATGTGCCAGAAGATACAATGGCGAAGAAGAAACTGCCGACCCGTGCTCCCGAAGCGACAAAAATCGGTGCCGTTGAATAGAGTCTACTGATTTGGACAGACCCTCATATTATGTCACATCGAGCAGCCAAGCCATTTGCTTGGCTGCTTTTTTTTTTGCCTCATTTTGGTCTGCTTTGAGTCGGAAAAATTGAAACAACTTAGGTTCCAGAATGGTGGTAAAATGCGACATCTCGTGAGCGGCCTGAGATTTTTCATCTCAGTCCATTTTTTTGCGAACAAAAACTGAATTTACCTTCCTAAACATAAATAGGGGAGTTATTGATCCACAGAATCACAATCAGCAGAATACTAATCCCCGATTCAAAACCCACTTGCTATGAGGTGAATGATGATAAACCGAATCAATTTCAAAAACGCATGTATTGGGCTTATTCTCATTTGTATGTTGGGAATAGGTATATCATTGATAGCTAAAGCACAACAGGAAGATACGCGCCAATATACCATCTTAGTTTTCGCCAAATTGCACCTGACCCCCACCGGAGATGCGGAGGTCGCTGAACAACTTCTGAAGGAGAAGTTGTTATCAGCGGCAAAAGGGATTGAGGGGTTGAAGATTACTGCGCTCAAGCGGATGCAACTCCCGGGACAAGGGGCACCGGCAAACACCAGTCAACCTGACTTCGTGATGATGGCGGAGCTGACGGATGAGAAGGTCTTTGCCAAACTCATAACAGCAACACCCGCCGCCTTGAGGGAATATGGTGAAGGGATGAAGGCACAGGCGGGCGCACCTCAGTTTGAATTGTATCAAATCTTGGGAGCGTCAGCAGAGTGAGTCTAACCTTAAAAGCGGTATAACCTCTTCAAAATACGCATCAGGAGAACATTGATGAAACGGATTTTTCAACGCATCTATCAATGCGTAACAATCACTTTGGCATTAGCTATGCTACTGATCGGATGTAGACAGGAGGTCACTCGCAAAGCCGATTGGGAAACCCATTTCACAGACCTCCACTTCGTCAACCCCACATACGGCTGGATTGTTGGGGAAAAAGGGTTTATCATCCATACCAACAATGGTGGAAAAACATGGAACCGCCAAGAAGTCGGCACGACAGAGGATCTCAAAGCTGTCTATTTTACGAATCTAAAATACGGTTGGGTTGTGGGTGACAACGGTGTCATCGCCGCGACCGATGATGGGGGCAGATACTGGTATCTCCAGGACAGCAACGCGTCCGGTATGCTCAGAGATGTTGTCTTCGCTAACTCTGACGAGGGGTGGGTTGTAGGGGAAGATAACTATGTAATTGCCACAAAGAACGGCGGAAAGACGTGGGAACGCCAGAGTTATGTGAGTGACTTTTCCCTCAACGGCGTCTGGTTTGTCGATGATCAGCGAGGCTGGGTCGTCGGCGAATATGAGCGTATCCTTCGCACGAACGATGGCGGGAAGACATGGCGAGAGCAGACCACCCGACACCAATTTGCACGAACCCGATTGGTGAACGACAACCGGCGCGTTGTTTTTGTGAATGAGAATGAAGGCTGGATGGCGGGCACGGACGGTTCCATTTTCCGTACACAGAACGGGGGTGCACAGTGGGATATGCAAGATAGTCGTATCCCGAATATCAACGGTCACGTCAAGGAAACCCTCAACGGCATCCACTTCGCCGATAACAAACGGGGTCTGGCAGTCGCTGACATCGGATTTATCACGTTCACCGAAGATGGTGGTGATAACTGGCGTCTATTAGAGAGTATCACAGAAAACAACCTGATGGCTGTTCAGTTCACGGGTCAGACTGCAGCGTGGGCGGTCGGTTGGCACGGCACAATTATGCACTCGACAGATGGCGGGAATACGTGGACGATGAGGAGCGGCACCACAGCAAACGATCTAGAAAACATCCAGTTCACCTCGGAGAACCGTGCAATCGCTGTCGGACAACGCGGTGCCATTGTGGTATCGGAAGACGGTGGGGAGACGTGGGAGGAGGTTGATACTGATATCTGGGATAATATCCGCAACGTTTTCTTTATTTCTGACAAAGAGGGTTGGTTGATTGGCGAGCGCAACATGATTGCCCACACCACCGATGGTGGCCGGACATGGGATCGTCAATACGCCGGTGCGGATCACATGCTTAACGGTGTTTACTTTGTGACGCGGAAGAAGGGTTGGGCAGTCGGTGAACTCGGCACAGTCGTGCATACCGCTGATGGTGGCGCATCGTGGGTGCCCCAGACGCCAACCGAATTTAACTCGCTCAAAGGTGCCTTCTTCCTGAACGAGAAAGAGGGTTGGGTGGTCGGTTGGCCCGGGGTTGTCTATCACACGACGAACGGTGGGTTATCATGGACGTCCCAGACCTCTGGAACCTTCAACGAACTGTACGCGGTTCACTTTACGGACAGTAGCAACGGTTGGATTGTCGGTCAGTTCGGTGAGATTCTGCATACAAAAGATGGGGGTCAAACATGGAGGTTTCAACCAAGCGGTGTTGAGGAGAATCTGAACAAGGTATACCTCGCGGATACTTCGCACGGCATCATCGTCGGCGACAAGGGTGTGATTCTGACCACGACCAACGGTGGCGCAAAATGGGAGAAACAGGAGAGCGGTACGGAGAACGATCTCTTGGGATTCTCGCTCTCACCGGAAGGGATGGTGGTAGTGGGGCGCGGCGGGATAGCGATGCGATATTCGATTGACCCAGAGCAACTCCCTGTAACCTTGCCCCCTATCGCAAAGATTGTAGAGGAACCCCCTGAAGAAGAGGTAACAGTGGAGGAGGTAACCTACCATTGGGATATTATCCGGCGCGCCACATGGCAGACCGATTTTTCAGATACCTACTTCCTTGATAAGCGGACCGGTTGGACGGTCGGGAGAGGCGGTGTTATCGCACACACAATCGATGGCGGAGAAACATGGCTGCCGCAACATAGCAGTGTCGAAGCGAATCTGCATCAGGTCATGTTCGTCGATAAATCGCATGGCTGGATTACAGGCAGTCGTATGCTGCTCCGCACCGAAGATGGTGGGAACACATGGCAGGTAGTGAGAGGTGTTCTACAAAATTTCCGGCGTGTCAACACAATGCAGTTTATTAACCCCAAAGAGGGGTGGCTAGGGGTCGGTGCTGCAGAGATGCTCCACACCACCGATGGGGGGTTGACGTGGAAACGACAGCAAACCGGAATGAATGAGCAGCCGATTGTCGATCTCCATTTCATCAATAGCCTCGAAGGCTGGGCGGTCCTGCGGGAACGCCTCAACGGCGGGATGAGGGAAGGCGGAGTCATTCTGCATACCACTGATGGGGGGAACTACTGGAAAGTTCTCGACAACACTAACCAACCTGCCATCGCCGTTCATTTTGCTGACTCAAAATCAGGATGGGTCGTGTTGACGAATGGTGTATCAATCGTAACCGATGATGGAGGCACAACTTGGAAACGCGTTCTGTCCGATTCGGATAGCGGATGGCCCCCTCAACGAATTGGTCGGATAACCTTCCAAAATCACAAAGAAGCGTGGGCTCTCGGAAGGGATGGCACCCTCTTCATCACACGCAATGGTGGTCAAACGTGGGAAGGGACGAACGTTCCACAGCATGAAAGTTCAGTCAACTCTGGGATTGCAGACGCAGACGGAGAGGATATCGATTGGTTCGCGCTCTGGATCAATGAGGGAGGAGAATCGGACAATGGTGCCGCTGATCAATTCAGGGACACCGACACCCCAGAATGGGATGAGGACTTTGCAGAACAGTTCCAAACGCGGATGAGCGATAGACGTCAACGCGCCGGACGTTTCACACCAGAAGGCGATCTCGGTGGCGAAAACGTTCAACCTTCTAACAGGGCACAGGGACAGCAGCGGGCTGCCCAACAAGAGCGACTGCGACGTGGCAGAGCACGGGGGAATCGTTTAATTAACAACATCTATTTCGTCAACGACCAGATTGCGTGGGCGGCTGGGGACGCAGGGCATATCTTTCACACCGCAGACGGTGGAAAGACATGGGAACGGCAACTCGGTGAACAACTAGATGATTTCCGAGATGTGCTGTTTCTCGATGACCAACAGGGCTGGATCGCCGGCGATAATGGCTTGTTGCTGGAGACGCAGGATGGTGGGGCTACATGGACTACGCTGAAAAGTGGAGCACGTCAGCGATTGATTGGTGTCCACTTCCCCAGTCTCGACCCGAAATGGGGTTGGGCAATGCAACGTGACGGCACAGTCCTCTACACAACTGATGGTTCAAATTGGTCGGCCGGACAGACCCCCATGCGTCCTGGCTTCCTCGAAGATGACCCGCCGAGACCTTTCACAATCAACGATGTCGCTTTTAGACAGTTCTCTGAAGGCTGGGCAGCTGGCGGGGATGGGCAGATTATCCACAATCAGGATGGCGGTCCCATCTGGACACCGCAACGGACCTCCACCGGCACAGATCTTCACGGAATCGATATGAAGTATGCACCGCTTGGCTGGGCGGTGGGCGATGACGGTATCGTTCAACGCACCATCAATGGCGGGGGTTACTGGAAATTTCATGAAACAGATACGGGCTACGACCTATATGATGTCTCATTCATCACCAAGCGTAAAGGTTGGGCGGTGGGCCGTTACGGTATCATTCTCCGAACCACCGGCGGCGGATTTAAGTGGGAACCGCTATCCAGTGGCATCACGACGGACCTCTACAGTGTCACCGCGCTGTCTAAGGACGAAATTTACGCTGTCGGCAGCAAAGGCACAATTCTCTACTCAGCCGATGGTGGAGACACATGGGAACAAGAACATACCGATATCGGGAATGACTTGTACCGGATAGTCCGTGCGAAAGAAGGGAATACGCTCTGGATCGTTGGACAATGGGGTGTCGTACTGCGCCGGAAGATTGGTGACACAAAGCTATCAATGCGTTAGTTTTGTGCAATTCAATGCAGCTAATAGGTGTGAATAGAGATTTACCGAGATTTTTTGGGTTTCTCCCATTTTTTTTGAACTAATGTGAAGTCTATCTGCCTAATAAATCAAATCCGGTACGCTCAAAGGACTATCTAACGGGCGCAAACGGCTCGAATAGAAGATAGGGAAATTCGTTAGGAAACCAGTCGACCAATGGACATAATCCGGGAAATTTTTGCGCCATACTCCCTTGCAACGCTAGGGATAATTGTTTTCAACCTGTTACTCGCATTTGCACTGGGTCTGGTCATTGCCACTGTTTATCGGTGGACTGCCAATATAGCGGAAGACTCGATGACCGATGCACTAATTATTCTTTGTATGCTTATTGCTGTCGTCATGGTGGTGATTGGTGATAGTGTTGCCCGTGCCTTCAGCCTCGTGGGTGCCCTGTCAATCATCCGCTTTCGCACCGTGGTTCAGGATGCGCGAGACATCGCCTTTGTCTTTTTCTCGTTGGCTGTTGGTATGGCAATCGGTGCTGGCAATCCGCCTGTGGCTGTAATTGCGACGTTCCTTATAAGCGTCGTTATTATTGGACTCCACCGTTGGCATACGGCTGCATCCAATGATAGAGAATTTCTACTGACCTTCCAGGTGCCGCTTGCGTCCGAGGATCGGCAGAATCACGAATCAATTTTTAATGAGCAGTTGACAGCAAGTCAACTCATCGGTCAGAGAACAACAAAATCGGGAACTGCCGAACTGAAATTTCATGTAAAACTGAAAGATTCGGACCGTTGGACCAGTTTTGTTCAAGAGCTTTCTGCACTAGAAAACATTACCGGTGTGAAGCTGGAACAACAGTAAACCGTTTGGTTTTTAGACGCGCAATGAATTGCGCTACTACGAACGGTGAAGCTGGAACAACAGTAAACCTTTTGGCAAAAGTTGATAAAGGCGCGTCAGAGATGAGCAAGAAGATCTTTATACTAATTCTGGTTGTCTTCGTCAGCATGCTGCTGATATTCTTGCTGCGCCAGACCCAGCGGTTTGCACATAAACAGAACCCATTAACTGGATTGGCACCGATTCAGCTGCCACACGAGTCAATCGGTAATATTGCCCCAATTCCGATGCGTGAGCTATCGGGGGCTGCCTATCACCCACAACGCCAAACTGTGTTTGTTGTCGGCGATGAGGGAGATATCTATGAAATACGGACCGATGGGGGATTGGTAAGAACGGGGTATTTAAAACACACCGACATCGAAGGAATTACGGTCCATCCGGAGACAGGGTTCCTATACGCCGTAGTCGAAGGTGATGAGGCAATCCTTGAGATTGCTCCGCAAACTTTCCGTATCACTCGGAAGTTCGGAGTCAACCGAAATTTTGAGGGACGTGAACTACTGAAAAAGGGAGGCATGGGATTGGAAGCAATCACGTTTATTCCGAATGCTTTCCATCCCGAAGGCGGGATATTCTGGGTCGGAAATCAATCTTTCAGCCTCAAGCCGGGGAAAGAGCCCTCAGTTATTTGTGAAGTCGTTGTGCCACTTGTTTCATCAAAAGCGACTTCGGGTACTGATAAAATCGGGGCAAAGCCAGTAGAAGGACAGATTTCTCGCTTTTTTGCACTCTCAATCATTGACATCTCCGGGCTTGCCTACGATCAAGAGCGTCAGTGTTTGCTTGTAATGAGCGATACCACCAACCTGTTGCAGGAGGTGACGCTGGATGGGCACGTACGCCGTCAATACCTGATACCGGGGCATGACCAGGAAGGGATTGTAATCGACAAAATGGGGTTTATGTACATTGCCCAAGAAAATGGAGAAATCATCAAACTGGAAGACCATCGGAACTGAGACATCAGAAAGGTTTCTTGATAAGGGTATTACAATGAAGAATCATGATTGCATTCAAAACCAGCTGTCTGCATATTTTGACAATGAGTTAAGCCCGGGACAACGCACAATCGTTGAAACACATCTGAGCAACTGTCATGAGTGCACGGAGATACTTGCTGATTTTCAACGAAATCGTCAGTGGATTGGTGCGTTAGCGCACGAAGCTCCCCCAATTGCGGATACAGTCCTGCCACAATTGGCAGACCGAGGGCCCGTTCGACGGAGGCTTTTCCCCAGCTTTAGCGAACTCTGGGATTGGGGAGGCCGCCCCGCAGTCAGCGGCCTTGGGGCATTGGTGACGATTGGCTTGGTTTTGGCACTTGTCTATTTCAATCTGATGATGCCGGGCTCCGAAGACACATATACCTCCGATCCGCTCGATTTTTACCTGACAGTTCATACTGAGGACACTGCATACAATCCACTGTACTCGTACGCTGTTGTGGATTCATTTGGCGTAGACACCAATATACCGGATCGCACGGTTGAAGATAACACAGACCTTCTTCTGGAAGTTCATTTAGGAGATTAACAGTTATGATTTTGAAGCCAAGAGCCGTAGGATGGTTATTATCAATCGTGTTTATGCTGCTGATTTTGACAACGAACGCGATTGCAGAGGCATCACCTGAGTCACTACAGGTCCTCAAGCGCATAATGAACGCAGAAGAGAATGTTGCCTACGTTGGCACTCGCATGATTGTTATGAATACGCCCCGTGGGACAACCGCTCGTGAGGAAGCTGTCCTCCATCAACCTCCAGAGATTCATGCCGTCACAGTATTGTCAGTCTTGGAAGATGGCCGCTCCTTAAAACTTGACGGTCAAGAACCCCGCAAAGACAACGATCGAAATTGGCGGGATGGCAAACGAGACGAAAGGCGCCGGGATCGAAGAAGGTTTTGGTTGGATCGAAAACGGATGGGAACCCTCTCTCAAAAAGAAGTTGAGCTGCTCTCGCAAAACTATACATTTGATTCTACTCCCGCGGATCCGATCGCTGGGCAGAAAACCGATTTGGTAACGGTTTCTCCACGATTTGAGGCACGGCCGACAAAACGCCTTTACCTGGCACACGATACGGGGGTTATCTTGCGAATTGAAGACTTTGACTCAGACGGGAACCTCCGTTTTATGTCTGTCTACATACAGATTAGCTTCGAGGCGGAGGCAATACAGCAGAAATTAGCCGAATGGCGCCGTGACGAAAAATTTCCGATTGAAAAAAGGCGTCGCCGAAGTCAGTCAATCACGCTTGACGAGGCAAAGACGGTCCTGGGGGGTAAACTTATCGAACCGACTTATTTTCCGTCCGGTTTTCAGCTCCTAGAGACTCGATATTTCAAACATCGTTCGGACACAGTTTATCTGCGATACACGGACGGTATGCTGACGTTTACGGTGTTCGAGTCGAAAAGTAAACAGGGAAATAACCGGAATAGTAAAACGAAGGGTGTGGAACACTTACAGATACAGGGAATAGAAGCTCGGCACGAAAAGCGCGGCCCAACACATATTCTACAGTGGTCTATTTCGGATGTGAATTTTACGGTGATGGGTGAGCTCCATCAAGATGAACTCATAAAAGTTGCCGAGTCATTGATTCTCGCCGCCAAGCAATAAGGTTGTTTACTCTGTAGAAATCCTTGATTTTATATGGGAGTTTGGTTTAGAATTGTGTTTTGGAAAGCTATTGGTGTAGTGAAATCGTAGACAACTAACACAGATTAAGTTTAACAGAGGAAAACAGGACCTATGAGAGATTGGAATCAAAATATCGTCAGGTATCCAGACCCCTCCATTGAGGGAATTGCCCCATATTTCTCCAAATACAAAATCGGTAACGCGGCAGTAGAACGGTTGTGGACAGGAGCGCGATGGGCGGAGGGGCCGGTTTGGTTCGGGGATGGTCGCTATCTGCTTTTCAGTGACATTCCGAACAACCGGATAATGCGCTGGAGCGAAGAAACGGGTGAAGTTAGCGTTTTCCGCAGCCCTTCTAACAATAGTAACGGCAACACCCGCGACAAACAGGGACGGCTCGTCACCTGCGAACACGGCACGCGTCGGGTGACTCGTACCGAGTATGATGGTAGCGTCACGGTACTCATCGACAGTTTTGAGGGAGGGCGGTTGAACGCTCCGAATGATGTGGTCGTCCATCCGGATGGACATATCTGGTTCACCGACCCTGGGTACGGCATCCTTATGAACTATGAAGGGCACCGAGCTGAGTTTGAGTTGCCAACTAATGTCTATCGCCTGGACCCGGATACCGGCGAAGCGGCAGTCGTCACGGATGAACTCGACAAACCGAACGGTCTGTGTTTCTCGCCTGACTTTTCCAGACTCTATATCTCTGACACCGGCATCTCACACGCCCCTGATCATCCGAGTCACATCTATGTCTATGATGTGGTGGATAACGCCCGCTTGGCAAACGGTAGACCGTTCTGCGACATGGGATCAGGGTTCGCGGACGGTATCCGCTGTGACATTGATGGCAATCTTTGGTCAAGTGCGGGTTGGGTCGGTGAGGGGTTCGATGGCGTGCATATTTTCGCCCCTGATGGCGATCTCATCGGCAAGATCCATCTCCCGGAGGTCTGTTCCAATGTATGCTTCGGCGGCGTCAAGCGGAACCGGCTGTTCATGACCGGCAGCCAATCTATTTACTCCGTCTACGTAGAAACGCAAGGCGCACAGGTTCCCTAATCAGTGATTTAACTCTTGATTCGCGCGAGACAGAAATCTTGCGGTCCTCATGAATTTTGGTAAGAGTGACGTGCCGTGTAGGTCGAGATTCACATCTCGACACCGCGGTTGTCTACCTCACCGCGGTTTCGTGCTGGCGGTAAACCCGATCATAGCGTTCCTGATCAATTTCTATCCCTAATCCCGGCGCGGAAGGCACCTGGTAACAGCCGTTTTCAAACTCGTATCCCTGCATGGCGTAAAGATCAAAATGCAGGGTCGAATCTTCAGCAATAACAAACCGCTCAGTCACCGCGCCGAACTGGATATCACCGCGCAGACCAATCGCTGCAGCGTTGTAGTTGTGCGGACAAATCTTCGTCGCATAACCGGAATCTTCGATGTCGCGGGCGAGCGTGTGGTATGGCCAAAAACCCATGTCCAGCATGTCAGGCTGTATACCATCCAGTAGACCCGCCTCCATCAACTGCCAGTAAATGGTATTGCGGCCTCGATGGCCCTCGCCATCTACGAGCATCGTCTCTGGGGACCATTGGTCCCGCCACTCCTTGAGTTTTCGGTAGTCTGCCACATTTTCAGTGACCATCTCTTCCATCCAGAAAATCTTGTCCGAGGCTGTTTCACACACAAAGGTTTCCAAGAGCGGCAATTTGTCATCGTAACCGTTGTTTGCGTCAACAAGGATTTTAATTTCTGGCCCAACTGCTTCCCGCACGGCGTGCACGACTTCAATGTCACGCGCTACGCCGGCATTCGGTTCAAACCAGCGCCCCGGTCGACCGAGTTTCAACTTTATTGCTCGCCAACCGTTGGCGATGGCGGCCTTCGCTTCACGCGCCACGGCCCTGGCACCCGCTTCGGGGTGCACTAGATCCTGGAAGTAAAGGGTGGAGTCGTAGCTCTCAACCCAATCACGAACCCGGTTGCCCAGCAGACGATACGCAGGAACATCCAGTGCCCTACCCATCAGGTCAAAGATGACGAAATCGATGAACCCGTTCTCTCGCAGTAATTCCTCCCAGCGAGGGTTCACACCTATCACACGACCTCCGCTCACGCGATAAAAGTCGAATACGTCTCGATCTACCAGCAACTGGAGTGTGGCGTAAAGTGCTGTCAATTTGCCACGGTTCATCGCTGGTCTTGCGTTGGTTACACCGGTGAGACCACTGTCGGTGGTTACTTGTACCAGCCATTCACGCTGATTGTGGCCATAGTTTTCACCCTTCGAGTTACGCCCAACGATTCTGCCAATACCAGGAGCACCGAAGTACGTTTCGACCGGTGCTATCCGAATGTCCTTGATGATGTGTTTTTCTGACATGGTATCCTTCGAGTTAGGCAGGGCCGAAAAACTTCACTCCACCTGCCATTGGTGTAAAGCATACTTTGCCTTGAACAGGTTTTCGTCAACAGAAATACCGAGTCCAGGGCGTTCCTGCACTTGATATGCTCCGTCCCTGAAGGGCGGGAAGGGGCCGAAGATGTGGGGGAGGTTGCGTTCGTCCTCCAGCGACACGAAGGTCTTAGATGCTGCACCGAACGCCAGAGTCGCAAAGGTCCCGAAAGTGCCGTTGCCGAAGTTGTGCGGAATTGAGCGCACTTTTGTTCCGCGCAGCACCTGCTCAATCTCTATCCAACGGAGGAAACCGGCACCCACGATGTCCGGCTGGTAGCCGTCAATTAGGCCGTCCTCAATGAGATAGCGGAAGGTATCACTGATAGGGTCGCGGTCTGTTTCGCCGCACACAAGCAGGGCTTTGGAACCGTGTTTTGCCTGCATCTCTCGCATGGCGCGGTAGCCAGCCACGTCGTGCGTTATCATCTCCTCCAGCCAATAGATGTTTGCGGGGACGGTCTCCCGGACGAACTCTTCGAGTAGATCAAGCCGGTCATCATAGCCAAAATTGGCGTCAACGTAGATGTGGAAATCTTCTCCGACGGCTTCCCGCACCCCCCAAACTACCTCAACGTCCCGTCGCATCCCGGCTTCTGGCATCATCCAGCGGCCGCCGCGTCCTGTTTTTATCTTGAGTGCCTGATACCCAGCAGCCTTCGCCTCAGCAGCCTCTTCGGCAACCTGCTTCGCGCCTTTCTCAGGGACAAGGAAATCTTGGAAGTAGAGCGTGGTATCATAGGCTGGGACCGTGTGGCGCACTTTTCCCCCAAGTAGGTTGATAGCTGAGACGTTGTGGGCTTTGCCGTAGAGATCGAAGGCGAGAGCGTCCATCCATCTATGACTGCGGAAGGTGCGTGCTGTGTCTACGCCGGGGCCGGTGACAACCCCGTCCTTCACCTGCAGCAATGAATCTACTTCTCTGCCCAGCAGCGACGTTTTCAACAGTTTGAGCAGGTCTTCTACCCGTCCCTGCCGCATCGCCCGGTTGGCGATGGTCACGCCTTCTACACCGCCATCGGTCCGGGCACGCACGATCCATTCCAGTCGTTGCTTACCAATGTTATCTGAGAATGCGTTTTTACCTAGCTCCTTTCGGTAATACGAAGGAACCGGTGTCACGGATATTTCTGTAATTTTCATTGTTTGTTGTTTTTATTGTGGGTATGTGCCATTCCGGCGGCAGCGAAGAAATCTGACCGAACATGACAGGTGACATGCCAAGATTGATGCTATTTTGGCTTTGCCCATAACTGGTCTGTGGATTGCCTTCGTTTTGGCACCGATTAAATTTCAACTTTCACTGTCCATCATTCAAAAATATTGTTAGACATTTTACCGATATTTCCACACTACGGTCAAGAAAAATATTGGGGTTATATGCACTATTAGATAAGTTTTGCATGTGCAATAATCTGCGTCAAAAATGAAAGCTAAGGATTTATGTTGACACAGGCTTGCGAGTGCATATAATGTAGAAACAGCTTCAAAAAATAATCTACTAAGCAATAGGGGAAAAAATGGTCGAAAAGCAAAAAGTGCTGTTTCTTTGTACAGGGAACTCATGCCGGAGCCAAATGGCAGAAGGCTTTTTGAGGGATATGGCTGGCGACCGCTTCGAGGTCTATAGTGCGGGCCTGAAGCCATCATCTGTTAATCCGTTGGCAATCAAGGCGATGGAGGGCGTCGGTGTCGATATTTCAAGCCATACCTCTGATTCACTCGATAAATACCTCGGCCAAAGCTTTCAGCATCTGATTACCGTCTGCGACCATGCGAAGGAAAGTTGCCCAATTTTCCCCGGCATTGGAGAAAGCCATCATTGGGGATTTAATGATCCGGCGAAAGCAGAAGGGCCCGAGCCGGAGCGGTTCACCATTTTTTGTCGAATCCGCGATGAGATCCAGCAAAGGATTCAGCAGTGGTTAAAGACACTTGACTCACCCCGATAAGATTGGGACCTGCATATTCACACCGAGAAAAATAGGAGAGACAATGTCACCTCGCTTTTTAGCCATCGGTCACTTCTGCTACGATGTGGTGCCAGATGGATACGTGCTGGGCGGGGGTGCGGCTTACTCAACGATTACGGCTCGCAATCTTGGTTGTCGTGCCTGTGCAGTCACCGCTGTCGGTTCAAATTTTGACCGACAACAGCCAATCCTAGATGAGATTGATGTTTCTTACCACGAATCGCCTGAAACCACCATCTTTGATAATCGGTATGACTTAGATGGCAAGCGCCAACAGCTAATCTTGGGGGTCGGTGGTGAATTGCAGCGGCATCACATTCCATCTCAATGGAACAACGCTGACATCGCCTATCTCTGCCCGCTCACCGGTGAAGTGGATTCCCCGGTAGTTCAATGCTTCAATCATGCGTTAATCGGTGTCACGCCGCAAGGCTGGATGCGCGCATGGGATGAGACCCGCCGTGTACGCCCCAAACGGTGGCATACCGCCGAAGCCATCCTACCCCGCGCAGATGTTTTGGTTTTAAGTGAGGAGGATATCGCTGCATCTCCCGAAGCCCTCGAAAAGTATATTCAATGGACGCGGATTGTTGTACTAACGAAAGGAAGGCAGGGGGCAACGCTGTACGAAAATGGTCGTATTTTGGAATCCGCTGCCTACCCCGTACACGAAGTCGATCCAACCGGTGCGGGGGATGTGTTCGCTGCGGCATTCCTAATCAAATATCACGAGACCCGTTCGCCCCAAGCAGCGTTGAACTTTGCACACTGCACGGCCTCATTCGCCGTCGAAGGCTACGGAACGACGGGCATCCCAACCTTGGATCAGGTCAACGCACGCCTCAGAAAACCCTAGGCGTCAAAAGCCTCCCCCTGTTCCCTCACACCGACGCATTACAGCTACTACCACGGCTCGGCATAAGATGGCTCGTTCACATAACGCTCAGTGGTCAGATCCAGTGTAATCTCAGCACCCGGCGGAAGCGAGACGTGCAGATGCTTGTTATTTACAGCGACTGTCCGCGTTTCGGTTTTCAGTGGCGGGGGTGCATAGCTGCCTGCATATCCGCCCAGCTCTCCAGGCCATTCGCTCGTTCGCACGAAGTATTCCGCCGTACCAAATCGGTGCTCACCGAAACCGCCAGCTTGGATGATTAGCTCCCTTCCCTCATTAGGATTGAGATTCGCTAGGTACACAACTGTGCGTGCTGCTTCCAACTTCTCGACCAATGCCCCCACATCTTCGGGCAGACCGGGACGCTGGCGATGAACGTCGAAATAGCGGAGGCGACAGTGAAGTAGTCCACCGTTGTAGATTGGCTGGGGTGCGCCGAGCGTCAATTGGATTAATGCCTCGGACGAAACCGGATTCCCCCATTGCCAGTGATGGACGTGGTGATGTGTTCCCACCGCGTCATCCTCTCGAAGCAGAGCGAGACGACGGCACACTATCTGGTGGCTGGCATGAAGGCTATCCTCCGGATAGCTGTGATTTTGCCCTGCCAAGTACCGGACCCACGGCTGCTCATGCCCAGAATCTTCCTTGTTGTGAAAGGCAAAGGTCGCGTTCCAATCGAAAGCCTCTGCTTGGCGAACACGCTCCATACTCTCCCAGTCTTCGTCTGCCATCGAAAGGTTCCACAGCGTTACCAGATAGACGGGCGATATAGGCTGCCAGTCGAACCAACCCGCGTCCCCATATCGGTAAGGCACCAAGAAGGTCTCGTGCCGCTCTCCCATGGAGGCAAACTGACTATCCCAGCGTTCACTAACACTCATGTCGTAGTCACGGATGTCCTTCACTTCACCCAGTTCAAGAATATGATTCATCTGCTGCCGTGGGAGTTCGAGATATGTATTGTCACGAGTCAGCAGATAGGCATTGGCGGCGGCATCGAGCGTTGCTTTCTGAAGGGTCAGGAAACCGTGCGGAAATGTCCAGCCGTAGCGTCCCCCATACCACTTGCCGTTACAGTATTCGCCCACCTCCCCGGAGTGTCCGACATTATCTGGCAGAAGTCCGTTGTTCTGCTGGGCTCGCTCAACCCAAGCGTCGGTGTACTCAACCACCCAATCCCGATACTTCTCCTCACCGGTCAGGAGAAAAGCATTCGTAACCACTGACGTAATGGACAGGTTTGTCGGTGTGTCCCCTTTTCTCCACCGATCAAACAGTGCCTGCCCCATGGCGCGGGCTTTATCCGGATCCCCCAGATCTTGCACGGTGGCGATACCGGGCAGATCGAAAAAGGGTAGGTTGTACCGTTCCATGCTCCCACCGAGGGGCGCGTAGTTCGCCGTTTCCCGCTCTGACATTGGTGCGTAATACGCCCCTTTGCTACCGTTGAGTCCAGAAAGCACGATTTTGTGTTCGGGGTCGTAGTTGATGGCCTCGGGATCTTCGTTGAGGTAGAAACCTGCGAAACGCTGAGCTCGCTCACGACGTCTGTGTCCATTCGGATGCGCTAGGCAGAGATGGAAAAAGAGGATGTCGCTTTCAGACTGGTGCATCTGGTCTTCGCGGATACCGTACTCTTTGTAGACCGTGCCGAGGCGCGTTAACTGTTTGGTAACTGCCTCCCATTGGCGATCTGCCAACGTGAGCAGATGGTCTCCACCGCCCATTAGGTAGATAAGGGGCCAGTTGAAGAAAGGTTCGTAATAGTCGTCGGGGCTGCCGCCCCCCCATTCGTCTTTCCAGATAAACTCTCCATCTTCCCGCGTGAAATGGTCGAGAAAGGGTTGGACAGACTGATTCATCGTGTCGAATAGTCGCCGCTCCCAGACCGCCCAAGAGGGCGGACTCGTAATCGGTACGTTAGCAGATATGTGGATCATCAGAAATGCGTTCTCCTTGTGTACTACCAACTCATGTAGTAAGTAGACATACGAAGTATGCCTACTACTTTTAGCCATTCGGTTTTCATTGACGCATGAGGACAGAGACATCAACCGGTTCACCATCACGGCGTGCCGATTCCCATCCGGCGAGGAGTGGTGCCAGCGTATACAACCCGTTGTGACAATCGTTCAAGATACGGCTTCCATCGCCTCTACGCAAACGCGGTCCTCCTCAAACCCTGGATTGGTGTAGCTTCTCGACATCCCAGAATCGGCAGCGGTTTGACGCGCGTTTTTCTCAACAATATTGCAGACCGCAACCACCTCCATCCCCTCTAACTGTGTAAGATTCAGGGGGTAGTTATTCTGAGCATGACCACCCGCACCGTGGATGCCGACTTTTATCGTTCGGTCGCTGGTCATGTCCTCCCCCTTTACATGTCCCCTTGGTACGAGGTTGGCCCCTCCGGTCGATTCTTACGTGGAACCTTTGTTGGATACTTTTCGAGTGCCGCGATCCAAGCCTCCCGCCATTCCTCGTAATCGGTCTCGGAATCCGGAGACAGACGACTGCGGGCATCAAAGCTGGGCCAAAAAGCGCGCCCCGTGGGCGTTCCTCTTTTCTGGTAACGTATATCCATACTCCAGCGGATAGCTTCCGTGTGATTCGGACCTGACGAATGGGGGGTGAGCTTGTGAATAAAGATGACATCTCCCTTTTTCATCGGCACTGAAACCCAATCCCCGTCTGGCAGGCTATCGCCCCAGTATACCGTGCGGTGCCTATGTATCCGGGGCATCACCCGCAGACAACCGTTCTCCTCTGTGGTATCGCACAACGGGATCCAGACGGTCAGGACGAAGGTTGCGTCCGCTTCCTCATGGAAGAATATCGCATCTTGGTGCCAGAACACCACATTTGAGTTTCGGCCTTGCTCTAGGTCCGAAGGTAGCTTCGCCCGTATATGCGTCATAGGACTACAGCAGATCTCTGGACCAATAAGTCCCTCTATCAGATTCAGTAGCCGTTTGTTTCGCATAAAATGAAACGTTCCTCTGCCTCGGATGTGTCCCACATCCAGAAATGTATCCGATTCAAAGTAGGTTGCCTCATCTTCGTCGCATATCCGAGCGAGGCGCGTTTCAAACGGTTCATCCACGTGCAGTTGGCTGATTCGACCATCGGCGTACAAATCTGTGGCGAGTCTGTCTATAACTTCCTCATAGTCCTGAATCACCGGCTCGAAATCGACATCCCGTAGTGCTGCCTCAAGCACCACGTACCCCTCTTCTTTGAAATGCTCAAGTTGTTCCCTTGTCAGCGTCATTTGGCAGTCCTCTCATTTGGCAAAAACATAATCTCATATCTGGCTTTGACGGCAGCAAGACGTGAAACTTTAGGGCAACATTATACGCCGAAGCAGGAAGGGTGTAAAGCGGAAATTGGACGCAGCTTTCTAGGCCTCTATATCCGCTTGCATTCAAAATAAAGACGTGATATAATGCCGCGCATAGCTGCTAAACCTGTTTTGACAGCGAATAATAATCCGCTCCCAGATATTTGGAAGTTTTTTATGTATCCAAGACCGGAGAGATTGACGAAATCAGTTGCCTCCTATCGACAATCCCTTCCCAACATGAGTCTAATCTAAAAACAAAATGTACAATAAACTGACAGCTGTTAAACTGAAAACCGGCGAGACGATGGAGGTTGGCGTTATCATTGCCCCAGACGAAGCGCATGCGGAACAGATTAAACCGTTCCTAGCGCACAAGGGAGGGGGCTTTAAGTGGCATCTGGAACGCTCTGTTGTTGAAACGCTCGATGATTTAGAGACACGCTTCTACGTCGGCAAAGTGGATGGAGAAATCATCGCAAACATAATGATAGTTGAACACGGGCACGTCGGTATTCTTGGGCATGTCTTCACGACGCCAACACAACGTCGCAAAGGTGCTTGTAAATCGGTGATGCAGTTTCAAATGGAGGACTTCCGTCAGCGGGGTGGTGAAGCACTCTACCTCGGCACCGGATACAATAGTCATCCTTACTATATCTACAACAGTTTCGGATTTGAGAGTGTTTTCCCCGGTTCAGGCTTCATGAAATACCGGGCGGTCAATGACTTCGATGACCGCTACTTTGCTGAATGCTCCGTCCACGCCAAGGATGTGGTATGGCATGATTGGTCCAAAATGACTGCCCTGACAGGTATCGTAGAGGGTGACTATCTCCGCAGCATTGCATTGGGTATCTATGGTCCTGCAAATTTCGAGGGCGGCTTTCTTGGGTTCAAACAAGCACTGGAAAATGGGGGTACTTATCACGACGCCAAGCTGCTTGAATCGGAGTCCGGCGCAATTGTTGGCGTGGGGACAGTCTCTTGGGATACACGCTGGCAACCCGACACAGCGGTGTTGGACCTTTTCGTCCATCCGAGCTTCTATGCGTCAGCATCGGTTCTGCTTGAAGCGATCGATTTGCCAGACACCAAAATCCAGTGTTATGTTGAATTAACCTCAGCGAACAAAGCTGAAGTGGTCCAAAATGTGGGATTCTATCACGAAGCGACGTTAAAAAACCAAATCCAACATCAGGGCACAGGTGTTGATATATTGGTTTTTGCGCGCAATTAAACACCCCTGGCACCCGATATAGAAATACGGTGTCCTCAACCCTTACCGGGAGAAATCAGATGCTTGGTGTCCAGCTTTTGGGAAACGAGACAGTCACTGTCAAAGAATATCCCGAACCTACACGCCATAATGAGAAGGACATACTGATTCAGGTGAAGGCGTCAGGAATCTGTGGCAGTGAGATGCACGGGTATCGCAGCCCAACCCCTCACGCGTCCAATGGTGGACACGAGGTCGCCGGGGAGGTTATCGACGTAGGAGGGTCAACAAAATTCAAGGTTGGAGATCACGTTGGCGTCCACGCCGTTTGGGGGTGCGGAGATTGTCGGTGGTGTGCGGTTGGCAAATATACCTATTGTAATAGCCGCATAGGCGGCGGTTCGGGAACCCATGCGGAGCGGATCGCTGCCCCAGACCATGTTTGTCTCGAGCTGCCTGAAGATGTTCCGTTTGATATAGGTGTGCTTCTGACCGGCGACGGCTTCGGTGTCCCTTATCATGTGAGTCAACGTCTTAACACCAAAGGAGGCGATTTTGTGTGCGTCTTGGGAGCAGGTCCCGTCGGGCTTGGAAATACCATTGTGCAATCGTTCTTAGGGGCGGAAGTGATAGCTATTGACATCAACGACTATCGACTCTCCCTTGCAAAGGCAGCCGGTGCGGCATACACTATCAATTCAAAGGAGACCGACCCCTTTGAAGCGGTCACGGAAATCACCCATGGCATGCTTGTGGACAAGTGTATCGAGGCAGCCGGGCGTCCAGAAACCCTTAAGCTTGCCTTCACGTTGGTTGGGGTGGCGGGGACGATTATGTGTGTTGGCGAGCAGGGCGATGTACCAATCAGCCCAAGCCGTGACCTGATACGGAAGGACATCACGTTGATGGGGAGTTGGTTCTATCACTACTCAGAATACCCCTCCATGCTCGATCTATATCGGCGCGGTTTACCCATCGGACGGATGATTACCGACCACTTTCCGCTCGTTGAAGCACAGACGGCGTTTAGCAAATTTGCCAATGGTCAAGCGGGCAAGGTAATGCTTGAACCTTAATCGGCGCATTTGGAGTTGACATGGTTTTAGCCCAATGATATATTTATTTTCTACATTGGATAGAACGTGGCATAAAACATATCAATAAGGAGAAGTAATGGATCTCGGACTCAAGGATAAAGTTGCACTCGTTGGGGCCTCAAGCAAAGGGCTCGGCAAAGCCATCGCACTCGGTCTCGCGGCAGAAGGCGCGAAGGTGACAATCTGCGCGCGGGATGTGGATACGCTGGAGGAAACCGCCTCTGAAATTCGTGAAAAAACGAGGACGGAAGTTTTGGCGGTGCCAGCGGATGTCAGCCAGCCGGAGCAGGTCAGCGGGTTGATTGCCAAAGCCCTCAACCGATTCGACGGAATTGATATTCTTGTCAGTAACGCCGGTGGTCCCAGGGCAGGTCGGTTCGCAGATCTATCTCCCGAAGATTACCAAACCGCCCTGCACCTCAACCTACTCAGCACAATCAACCTTTGCCGCGGCGTTGTGCCAAGCATGAGAGCACGCGGTGGAGGTCACATAATCAATCTCACCTCCATTTCTGTGAAACAGCCTGTAGATGGGCTGATGCTCTCTAATATGGCGCGGACCGGCGTCATCGGGTTCGCCAAAACACTTGCGTCCGAGCTCGCACCGGACAATATTCTTGTAAACAATGTCTGTCCGGGGGTTATTTTTACCGACCGGATTAAACAGCTAGCCACTGTGAGGGCAGCGGAGGCGGGTATCGCGTATGAGGAAGCCCTCGCAAATATGACCCAAGATATACCACTCGGTCGAATCGGAGATCCCAAGGAATTCGCCAATCTGGTTGTGTTCCTCGCCTCCGGACGCGCAAGTTATATCACCGGCACCACAATCCAGGTAGATGGCGGTATGGCAAAGGGGCTGTTGTAATTGAAAAAAACGGGACAACGGGTGAGCGGAGAGACCGCACGCCGTTCCCCAACTCTGTCAGTGATCATTCCAGCCTTCAATGAGGCAGGAACGATTCGACAGGTTATTGAAGCGGTTAAGGAAGTACCGATTGACACAGAAATCATCGTCGTCAACGACGGTTCAACCGATGAGACATCTGGAATCTTGGAACAGATGGACGCTGAACCGCAGTTAAAAATCCTTCATTACAAAGACAATCGTGGAAAGGGAAGCGCGATTCGGCTTGGACTGGAACAGGTTACCGGTGAGTTTGTAGTCATTCAAGATGCCGACCTTGAACTCTGTCCGAACGATTTGATGCCAATGCTGGAAGCGTTACAAAAGGGGCTTGCTAAAGTAGTTTACGGTTCAAGATTCCTGAACGGTAAAAAACGGGCAAGCCTGATAACCTACATAGCGAATCGTATGCTTACTGGTTTGACGAATCTGTTGTATCATGTACGCATCACCGATGAGGCAACATGTTACAAGGCATTTAGTGCGAATCTGATAACTAGCCTCAATCTGACTGCCCAAGGGTTTGAGTTCTGCCCAGAAGTGACGGCAAAGGTGCTGCGTGCAGGCTATTATATCCACGAAGTGCCCATTTCCTACTTCCCACGCACAAAGGGTGATGGGAAAAAACTCCGATTCTGGCGGGAGGGCATCCGCGCAGGGTGGACCCTGTTCAAATATCGTTTTGCCCCTACGTCGAAAATCCTGAACACAAAGCCTTGTCCACTAAAAAAATAAGCCAATTTTTAGCAAAATCGAATGGTTGCTCCCTATCCGAATCCCATCCCGTTAATTTTGCTGTGAAACGTAACACACGGAACATTCCTAATCTCAATACTGAAGGAGACCCAAATGGCAGATCAAGTGAAATGCGAAGTGACTTTGGACATTCCGATACACCCTAATATGGAATTAGTCGCTGCACATACCGCTTCTATCATCGCAGAAATCATGGATTTTGAGGAAACTCATATTGATGAGATTCAATTGGCTATCATCGAAACCTGCATCAACGCTTTTGAACATAGTAATAGCAGAGACAGTAAAGTAACAGTCACCTACGTTCTCACGGATGATGAACTGGAGCTAAAAATTACAGATCATGGACTTGGATTTGGTATGGACAAAGCCCCGCTTTTAACGGGAGGAGCTAGGGCGCGAGCCATGCAAAAACGAGGGTGGGGGTTGGAAATCATTCGGGAGATGATGGATAAGGTGAAAATTGACAGCGGTGATGAAGGAACAACCATCACAATGTTAAAAAAAAGAGTGTAGTCAAAAATAGGAAACATAGCCACCACCTAAAAATTTTGATGAGGGAGGACACAAATGGCGACATCTTTTAATGTCAGCACGCGTACCGAAGACGGTTACGCTGTTATTCAAACAGATGGATATCTAAACGGACCGACAGCGGAAAAACTTGCCGAAACTGCCAAAAACCTTATGAACGAAGGATACAGTACACTGGTGATTAACCTTGAAAGAACACGACTCGTTAATAGCATTGGCATTTCCATCCTGATTGAGATTATCGAATTCCTTGAAGAACACGGGGGGGCCCTGCATTTCTGCCACTTAACGCCCGTCATTGAGCGGACTTTCAAAATGATGGGGCTCGCTCAACATGCCGAGATCCATTCCGATGAGTCGTCCGCAACGACCAACCTATAATTGGATTGTCTGGGCACGACTGAGCCGGATCAACCGATAACGACATCCGCACAATCTGCGATAAATCATCAATCCCAACCAATCAGAGGTAATAAGAGATGCAATCCGTTTCCGCTGAAGAGACAATACAACGGCTAATTTTTAGCCTGTCTGAGCTCGAACAACTGGGTGAGACAATCATCTCCGGGCGCGGTAACTTTAACATATCAAGTCGGACCTATCTGCGAATCATCCACGGCACCTTGCAAGTAACCCGTTGCGCGATTCTGCTCTTTCAGTCTACCGAGAATTGCCTCACTGTCGAAGCGGCGATAAACGTCAAGGACGAATCGTTGCGCATTCCAGTGACCGCCGACCACACCGCGGCGATACTTAAATCTTCAACCATAGATCCCTCCAACCCACCGTCTACTTTGGCTAACTTTTTCAATCAAATCCGACCCCAATTAGAGCTCCTCGATGCCAATTTATGGGCACCCCTTAAGATCCGCGATGAATTTCTGGGCGTTATCAGCCTGGGCAGTTTTAGGACGCAGGATAATTTGGAGGACTGGAATCGAGAACTCTTGCCGGTGTTAGCAAACCAGATCTCCGTCGCAATCGCTTACTCACGCCTGCTGGACAAGACCCGCGCGGAACGGTTTCGCCTTTTCATGCTTTCTGATACCGCGACCCAGATCTGCAAATCGCTCGACACAGAAGCTGTGCAGGAAGAGGTAGTGACACATGCAATCACGCTGCTAGACGCAAGCGCAGGGGGATTGCTGCTCATTAATCCAGTTACACAGTGCCTTGAAATGAAATCCATTTTCGCCTTTGACCCTCAAGCCAATACGGAACTCGAAAATCTATCGATCCCCCTAAAAACAGATCAGGACGCTCCGGCGACGCTGTCCGTTCTTGCTGAAGTTGCAACGCCGGAAGGTGAAACGCTGATTTCCAACAGTGGAGGCAATGAAGTGTTGCTTGGTCGCCGGAATCTGATGGCAGTCCCCATGCGTGGACGCGAAGATACGCTGGGGGTGTTGATTGTTGCGGATAAGGAGGGGAGGGGAGGGACTACGCTGGATTTTACCAACGAAGATAGAGTTCTGCTTGAAGCCTTCGCCAATCAAGCGGGGGTGGCAATCGAAAACGCACAACTCTACCAAGAGGCACTGGAGGGACGGCAACTTCAAGCGGAAATGGAGGAAGCAGCAAAGATTCAGCAGAATCTGATTCCTGATACGCTCCCCGAAATCTCCGGCTATGAGGCGACCGGGCTTTACTTCCCCCGCGGCGGCGTCGGCGGGGACTACTACGATTGCCTTCCAGATTCAAAAGGCACTTGGGGCCTTGCAATCGCCGATGTCTCTGGCAAAGGGATGCAAGCCGCGCTGCTCATGGCGACGTTACGGGCGGGGCTACACTCGGAGGTAACGCGAAAGAAAGATCTGCCGAGCATGGCGGAAGCACTCAATTCACTGCTCTACGCAAGCAGTACCTCTGGTAAATTTGCAACTTTCTTCTACGCTCAGTTACACCCGGAAACGGATCAGATTACTTCAATCAACGCCGGACACAACTATCCGCTTGTCCTCCGATGCGATGGCGGCTGTAATGAACTGGAAAAAGGCGGTGTGATGTTGGGGATGTTTCCTAACGATGTACTGTCTCAAATCTCAGAATATGAGCAGGAGACAATCCAGCTTTGCAGCGGGGATGTCGTGCTTTTCTACACCGATGGGGTAACGGAAACCGTAAACCCGGACGAAGAACTGTACGGAGAAGAGCGTTTAGAAGAGGTTGCAACACGTGTGAAAAGCAAAAGTGCGGATCAGATATGCCAAGCCATTTACAACGACGTTATCGAATTTCAGGGAGAAGCCCAGCAGTTTGATGACCTGACATTAATGGTCCTTAAAAAAATCTAATCACCCAAGCCCCTACATATTGAAAATCTATCAGTTTTTCTGTAAGGGCGAGGTTTCCCCCCCGTTAAGCACCGAGTCTTTCGCTCCATAATGTCTATAGCCTCCAACCTCCCCTCTCCATAAGGAGAGAGTGCTCCTGATACAGTCGAGGATGAAATTGATGCAAAATCGAGAAGGACAGCGTTATCTGGATCCCGCCGCATTGGCAAAAATTGGGAATCTCGAACTCATTGCGAAATTTGTCGTCGAGGGATTCATCTCAGGTCTCCACAAAAGCCCCTATCACGGTTTCAGCGTCGAGTTTGCACAGTACCGACAATATATGCCCGGCGATGATATCAAACATCTCGACTGGAAGGCCTATGGACGAACCAATCGGTACTACATCAAGCAGTTTGAGGAGGAAACGAACCTCAACTGTTACCTCCTCCTGGACACTAGTGAATCAATGACCTACGGTTCCGGCGAACTGACAAAGTTGCAATACGCCAGCTACCTTATCGCTTCGGTCGCGTATTTCATGGCAAAGCAACGGGATGCTGTCGGGTTCGCCTACTTTGACGAAAAACTCCACGAATACCTCCCCGCCCGAAGTTCCCCCGCCCATCTTCACGCGATTCTGCTCAGGCTTGAGCGAATCACGACCAATAAACTCACGCGCATGGGTCAACCCATCCACCAGATTGCTGAACGCCTCACCAAACGTGGATTGGTTATCTTAGTCTCCGATCTCTACGAGGAAGCCCCCGATACGGTTGTGAATGCCCTTGAACACCTCCGTTACGACGGACACGAGGTGATTGTCTTTCATATTTTAGATCATCAGGAGCTAGAATTTACATTTGATCGTGTGGCGCGTTTCGTTGATTCCGAAACGGACGAGGAGGTCATCGCAACGCCGCAGGCGATTCGTCAAAGCTACCTCAGCCATCTGCATGATTTCATCAATCACTACAAGTTAGAATTGAGCAGATCCGACATCGACTACAACACGATTGACACCGCAACCCCCGTTGATTACGCCCTGTCATCCTATCTTGCTAAACGGGAGGGGTTGATTTGATAACCTAAGTTGCAGTCTACAGCTTCCGCGAGGGCGAAAGGTGTGTAGCAATTCTCCCTTATCTTAGTTTCTTTCGCTTACTGACAACGAGGTATCGGATCTATCGCCGCTAGCAGAATTAACCGCTTTGGAATCGCTTGGACTTGGCTCCAACTGGGTATCGAACCTGTCGCTATTGGCAGGATTAAGGTTTAGAACAACTGAACCTTTATAAAAACCGCGTCTCGGATCCGTCGCCTTTAGCAGGCCTAACCAACCTAAAAGACTTAGGGCTTTCTGCCAATCAGGTATCAGACCTATCATCCCTGCTGGAATTAACCAATCTGAAAGACCTAGATGCTCGATCGCCCCCCTGACCCCACAAACGATCACTGCTGATGTGCCAATTCTCGAAGCCACAGGTGTGTATGTTAGGCATTCGTATAGATAAAACCCGGACAGTAGTAGGCATACGGCGTACGCCATAGGGGTTCAGTTTCACTCTCCTCCCACACGCCGGGGGACTAACCTCCAACGCTTACAAAGGAATACCCAGAAGATGAATATAATAGGACTGATGCAAAGCCCAATTGATTTGCGGCTATTATAGTCACAGAACTCCATGGAGAACTTGACCTTTCTCCGCAAGATATATATAATAAGCGTATTCCAAGCGGTTGAGCCATAGTTCTGTGTTTCTTAATTAAGATTATCTCAAGCCAGCTGGAGGTAACGATGAAAACCGCTGCAAATTCCCCCATAATAATTGTGCAAACATTTTACTTGCAAAAGGAGAGGTCTTGCGAAAATGAAATTAAAGAATTCGTGTCAAATTTTGGCACTTTTGATGGCGATGTTGACGTTCAGTGCGCCTTTTGTCACCTTTGCCCAACAGCATTCATTAGCAGTGGAGGCGATAGTCGCCGCCGAACGGGACGCCCAGGGCGATGTTAATAAGGGGCTTTGGTTTGCGGGAGGTTGTCTCGGTGGTGTACTACTGGGTGCCATTGGTGGTTCACTGGTTGTCATTGGTGCCTATGCAGTTGAGGCTGCTCCCCCTACCACAAGATTCCTCGGCAAATCACCAGAATATGTCGCCTTTTACACCGATGCCTATAGGAGAAAAGCCAAAACACTTCAGGCTAACAGTGCCCTCGGAGGTTGTATTCTCGGTAGTCTTATATCCGTAGTGGTTGTTGTGGCTGTTGTAACAGCAGAGGCTAATTAAGTGAGGGGTGCTCATCAGCCAGATTACGTGTGGACACCCGCCCTACGGGTATGGAGATTGGACAAGATGTCCCAGCTAATGTCCAAAACCCTTAAGTTCACCGTCCCTCTTTTACTTACCGCCCTTCTCTGCACCGTGCTCCATGCCGCACCGCTAAAAACCCTCTCCCTCGACTTCACACGAGAATTGACCGAAGGTGACAAAAAGGGGACAATAACCGGCACCCTCCACTACGATGTAAAAGCAGCGCGGATTGTCATTGAGGTTGCGGAACCGCTCAAGCAGATAATGGTTGTGAAAGACAAGGTGCTAGAAATCTATTATCCTGTCGAAAATCAAGCGTTCCGCTTCATCGCCAAAGGGCGAATTCCGCTCCCGTTTGTCGAATCCATCATCCAGTCAACACAGGCAGAGTACGGATTGACTACGATTGGGTATTCCTTTGACCGACATGAGATAGCGGACGATGTGCTCTACACCTATTGGGCACCACCTGAAAAAGCGAAAGATAAACTTGGCACCGTTATTCTAGGGAGTCGCAATAGTAGACTCATCTCTGCTGAAGTCAAGACCCCTGACGATCAACTTGCCGCAAAATCGTTTTATCGGAACCATATCAAACTCGGCGATAGTCATATCCCTATGGAGGTTATTTCTAGGCTATATGGTCCCAAATCGGAAGTTATGGAATATGAACGTGTTGTCTACAGCAATCCACAACTCAACGCACAACCACCCTCCCCAATCTTTCAGTTTGAGATCCCGAAATTTGTAAAAGTCAAAGAGATCAAATGGTAACTCAATAAAACGCAACGTCGCCCCCCCTTACCCCCCCCTCAGTCCCCCCGCAAGCGGGGGAGGGGGTGCCAGGCCCGCTTCGGTTGTCTTCTAAAGGGGATGCGTACGGCATCGTAGATTCACAGTTTCATCGGGATCGGAACGAAGAAACGAAACTGGAACTTTCCCTTACGAAGGGGAAAACGGAAAGCTGGTTCTCTCGTTTTCTTTTTTTAGGTCTTAGTACCCTCGTGTCCAAGCGTTTTACTAAAAGCCAGTAACGACTTATCCCAATGGTAATCTAGCCCATATCTTTAGCATTCCCTTTCCTCAGTACCGGTGTTCGCAACGCAATTGCGAAAAGGTCAATCTTAATTCGTCCAAGCCCCGATTTAGACACTCAGAATTTTTTTTAATAATTTGTAAAAAAAACTTGACAAAACCTTTGCAGTGATTTATAATACTACAGAATTGAGATGCGAATGAGTCTCAATATCATTTCATGAAGGCGTCAATCGGGCAAAATATGCCCCTTTTTATTTTATGTTGCTTTGAAATTGAGACTCTGTTTCAATAAATATGGGAGGTTAGCATTGCAAATTTTCCGTTGTGTTGTACTTCTCCTCTTAATGGCTCAAGTCCTACCGGCCGAATCCAAACGGTTGAGTGTCTCCGGCTACGGAGTAATCAACTATGCCAACTTCGATTGGCAGACCGATCCAGAGCGGCGCGCCCAGATTGACGTTGAACGGTTCGTCATCGCGCCGAAGTTCCAGATGAATGACACCGTCCGGCTTGAAGCGGAGCTGGAGTTTGAGCACGGTGGAACCGGCATCACAATGGAGTTCGATAAATTCGAGGAGTTTGGTGAGTTCGAGATGGAAGTCGAAAAGGGCGGCGAGGTCATCGTTGAGAAACTCGCCGCGGTCTTTGAGATTCGCCCCGCGCTCAACCTTCGGATCGGTCACATCATCGTGCCGGTCGGCCTAACTGCGAAGCGGCATCGCCCGCAACACTACTTCACAACCACCCGTCCCGAATCTGAATCGAATCTCATCCCAACCATTTGGCATGAAAATGGGATCGAGCTATTTGGCGAAATCGGCGCGCTCAGCTATCAGGCGCAAGTGGTTAACGGCTTGGACTCCACCGGCTTCAGTTCGCGCCGTTGGATTGTCAGGGGCCATCAACTACGGTTTGAAACCGCCAATGCTGAAGATTTCGCGCTTGTCGGGCGGGTTGATTACAAGGTCATGGACGGGACAGTCCTCGGTATCTCCGGCTACTACGGCGATAGTGCGGACAACCGCCCCAAACCGGACCTGCGGGTTGACGCCAACGTTTCCATTGTTGACCTGCACGGCTTTTACGAGGTCGATGCGTTGAAGGTTCGGGGGTTGTTTCTGTACGGCACACTCGAAAATTCAGAACCTATCTCCAGAGCGAATCGGAATCTCTCAAACAACCTAAACGTAAAACGGACACCCGTTGGTAGCCAAGCCTTTGGGGGGTACCTCGAAATCGGCTACAATCTGCTCACTTTTTTCAAATCATCCTTGAATACTGAGGCAGTGCTCGATCTATTTGTTCGCTACGACAACTACGATACAATGGCTGAGGTTGAAGGGGACATCTTTGATAATCCGCGTTGGGACCGTCAAACGTGGACGTTCGGTGCCAATTATCATCCATATCCGCAGCTTGTCTTTAAGGGACACTACTCGGCACGGAGATTGGGCACCGAAGTCGAAAACGAAGAGAATACCTTCGCGCTTGGCTTCGGATTCCAATACTAATTTAATTTTAAATTAAAAAGGAGGATCCAATGAGATTCAACCAATACCTAGCAAAACTCTATTGCTTTACCCTATCAACCGTTTTGGTCTTATCGATTTGCCTCATCGGTTGTGGTCTCGTCGGTTGTGGCAATGACGACGATGATGATAATGATGATAATGATAGTGCTGAAGAGGTAGTGTTTGATGCAAGCACTACGTTGAACGCCTTCGCTAACACGGTTGTGCTTGCTACTTACGCTGATCTGGACAACAAAGCAGGTGATCTGCTGACCGCTATCAAAGCGTTGGAAGCGGATACTACGCAAGCCAACTTGGGACAGGCGCAAGCTGCGTGGAAGGCAACGCGAAGACCGTGGGAACAGAGTGAGGCATTCCTGTTCGGTCCCGTCGATACGCAAGGGCTCGACCCGGCACTCGATAGCTGGCCCGTCAATAGGGTTGACCTTGACGCGGTGCTTGCCAGTGGGCAGGCGTTGACTTCAGCGTCAATTGACGCGCTTGAGGACACGCTGAAAGGTTTCCACACTATAGAGTATCTCCTCTTCCGGGAGGGTGATCAGCGAAAAGCTGCGGATATTACCCCACGTGAACTTGAATACCTCGCCGCAACGACAGAGCATCTGAAATCAAAAACTGCTCAGTTACGTAACGCGTGGGATGCGTCTGGTGAAAATTACGCCGCAGAGGTCGCTGATGCTGGCGGCTCCAGTACGATTTATAAATCACAGAAAGATGCAATGCAAGAAATGGTCAACGGCATGATTGTCATCGCCGATGAGGTCGCCAACGGCAAGATTTCCGACCCGTTCAATGAGCGGGACACAACCCTTGTCGAGTCGCAGTTTAGCTTCAACTCGATTGCCGACTTCCAAGACAATATCCGGGGTATTCAAAACGTTTACATGGGGAAATTCACCACGGATGGCCAGGGACTTAACGAATTTGTGAACGGCAAGGACGCCGATCTGGACGCAAGATTCCAAACCGAAGTTCAGAATGCTATCGACACGATCGGCGCAGTTCCAGATCCCTTCCGTGATTCAATCACTACCCAGCGTGCTGCTGTCCAAGCAGCGATTGATGTGGTCAGCACGGTTCAGCAGACACTCGAGAATGATATCTTGAAGCTGGTGTTAGACAGTAATTTTGATTAACACGGTCTAGCGCATGATAGAGAAACCGAGTTTTTTAGGAAAAACTCGGTTTCTCTGTATGATTTCTTAAGCGGTAGAAATCATCGGCAGTCCCGAAAATCCTGAAGGTGGTGAACAGGTGGGCAAGCGTGAAATTCGTCCCTATTGAGGAAGCCGCTCAACGATTCTACGCCATAAATCGGTTTGAGTTAGCAGAGTTATATTAGTTGGCGGTGAGAGGACGCGAAGCAAAAAATGAAGACAGGTAGGCAAAACGAGATACCCATTGAATTTGGAATCATGAAATTAAATTATTTTTCATACGTTCTATTTCCTATAATCTTACTTTGTATGCTGATCACTGCCTGTGATTCGGACAATCTGACCGATCCGGAGAAGATGGACGTTTCGGATAAAGGGCTTTCAGGCGGTGAGACGACGGTTTTTGACGCGACGAGCCATGCGTTTTCAACGCCCGCGCCAAATCTCTCGGCAGACGGTCTAGCAAAGCACCTCGCAGGTGATGTAGAGTTTGAAGCGGTTTTTGTCACCGTCCCTGCGGAAGTCAATCCGGGGCTCGGTCCGGTTTACAATAATATCTCGTGTATCAACTGTCATGCGCGAGATGGTCGGGGCCGGGCGCCGACATCGGGCGAAAAGCTCACATCAATGCTTTTCCGCGTAAGTCTTCCGAATCCGGAAGGTGATGGCACCCGCGGCCCTGTACCAGTTCCCGGCTTCGGAACACAACTCAATAACCGCGCAATCTTCGGTGTCCCCCCGGAGGGAACGGTAACGATCGATTATACGGAAGGCGAACTGACGACAAGCGACGGGGTGAAGGTGTATCTCCGGACGCCGAACTACAAAATCGAAGCTCCGTATCAACCGTTACCGGACGACGTTGAGCTCTCACCCCGTGTCGCCCCCGTTGTGTTTGGCTTAGGACTACTCGAAGCGATACCTGAAGCCACCATCCTTGCCTTGGCGGACGAAGACGATCAGGATGGGGATGGGATTTCAGGGAAAGCGAATTTCGTTTGGGATGTCCAAGAGAATAGGCGGAGTCTCGGTCGATTCGGGTGGAAGGCGAATCAACCGACACTGATTCAACAGGTCGCTTCTGCCTACCACGACGACATGGGCATTACAACTTCGCTACTACCGAATGAGAATTCGGCTGGGCAACCGCAATACGATGGACGGGGGGACGACCCAGAACTCAGCGATGAAATTTTGGATGTGGTGACATTTTACGTCCAAACCCTTGCTGTCCCTGCCCGACGTGCCCTTGACGATCCAATGGTTCAGCGTGGCGAGCAACTCTTTGATAGTGCGCGATGTTCCGGTTGCCATATTCCGACGTTGCGGACAGGAACGTTATCGGATGTGCCGGAGGTTTCCGACCAGACGATTCACCCGTACACCGATCTGTTGCTGCATGACATGGGTCCGGGGTTAGCAGACAATCGCCCCGATTTTTTAGCGGGCGGATCGGAATGGCGCACCCCGCCGCTGTGGGGTATCGGGTTGGTCAAAGTGGTCAACGGGCACACCAACTTTCTCCACGATGGTCGGGCGAGAGATTTATTAGAGGCGATTCTGTGGCACGGTGGAGAAGCGGAGCAATCGCGTGAGGCAGTTCAGCAGATGTCCGCAAGCGACAGAGACGCGCTCATCGCTTTTCTGGAATCGTTGTAGGATACAGGGGAGCAAATTACGCTCCCTCTTCATCAGAAACAATCTGTCGTGCGAGGTAGTTTTGGATGCCCACTTGGTTAATCTGGTCAAGTTGAGCCTCTATCCAGTCAATATGCTCTTCCTCATCTTTGAGGATTTGCTCAAGAAGCTCTTCTGAACCGAAATCCTTGTGGGTATGGGCAAGTTGGATGAATTCATTGAGCCGCTCGACCGCTTCTGTTTCAAGGGCGAGGTCATTTGTCATCATCTCCTCGACATTTGTGCCGATCTTAATCTCAAAGTAGCGTGCCATGTTAGGCATGGCATTGAGGTAGAGCACACGGGCGATAAGATCTTCAGCGTGCTTCATCTCTCCGATGGCGTGTTCGCGTATCGCTTGATGGAGACGTTCATATCCCCAGTTTTCGCAGATTTCGGAATGGGCAAAATATTGATTGATAGCAGTCAGTTCAGCAGTTAAAACTTCGTTAAGCACTTCGATGATTTCAGGATGTCCGTCCACTGTTTTCTCCTTAAGTTTGAAATTGGGTGGAATCAACCGAAATTGTATGGAATAACGCTGTGTATGTCAAGCAAAATCATGGGTTATATTGACAGGTCGTGCAAAGAAACTTTGTTCCTGTTTTTGATATGAACCAATTAGAGGAGGCTTATGACTTTACAAGTTCAAGAAGTACGACGAAATCCGGGAGTCTCTCGATTCGTAAAAGCAGCCAAGACAGATGAGGTGAATCCCGGCAGCTGTATTAGCGCGAAGTTGGAAGGTAATTTCATCGGTATCCACAACGTCAATGGGAAGTATTACGCGGTGAATAACATCTGTCCCCATGTTGGTGGCATTTTACATGCGGGTCAATCAGAAAATGGCGTTATCGTCTGCCCAATTCATCAATGGAAGTTCGATGTCAAAACGGGCCAGTGCATTTGGCCCGGAAAATGTGGAATTGCGACCTATCCCGTGAAGGTTGACAGCGGCGATATTTTAGTTGATATCAACTCACCGAGCCAACCAACCCAACATAACCCCATTCGAGTCTATCATACGAAGACAAAGCGGAGGTCAACACCGTGATCACTGTCGCCAATCGAATTTACGTTGCATCCGAATATCAAGAAGCCTTTGAAGAACGTTTTCGCAATCGCGCTCGACTCATTGATGGGATGCCCGGCTTCATCTCAAATCAGGTATTGCGTCCAGTCAATGACGGGGACCCCTACGTTGTGTTTACGCTTTGGGGGTCGCGGAAGGACTTTGAAAATTGGGTCGAATCGGATGAATTCCGCAGGGGACACGCCCAATCGGGAACGTTACCTAAAGAGGCGTTCACGCAATCGAACAAGTTGGAACTTCACGAAGTATTCCTCGACTCTGCTCGTCCTAATCTTGAGGAGGAGCCGGCAGGTGGGCCGTTCAGGGTACACTAGGGTGTGTTAATGGATCTTGTTTCCCACTTGGATTGACAAATCTAAAGGTGAAAAAGGTAGATAAAGATGAAAGCTAACCCGACTTTAGTTACATCTACTCATGAAGCGGTTGAGCACGTTTATATTACCGCGCGGTAGGTATGGCTCAATCAAGTCGCACACTTGTTGACACTGAGACTCGTTGTCAATAAACAGGAAATCAAATAACAGAAAAGGCGAACGATAGAAAAAGGGATAGCTCCCAACGGCCAATTGTTAGCTAGCTCCCATATCTCTATCGCTTTAGATGTATTGGGGCTTTTTTGGGCCCACCGCCTTTTCTGTATCTATAAAGAATAAGATAATTGCTTTGCGATTGTCAAGCAAATTCAGTCTACATAAGACGGAGGCTAAGGTGCAAGATAACACCAGTTCACAGCCAACGACTATCGAAAACATACGTAGAAAGCAGGACAGACGCCGTTCACCCTACATGTTTCTTCCAACGGGGTGGAGCCGGGGTGCATTTCTCAAATGGTTGCGTCGAACACATGCTTGGCTTGGACTGTGGGGCGCAACCCTGGGTATTCTCTTTGGCACCACCGGAATTTTGCTCAACCATCGAGGGGTCATGAAGATTAAGGCCGCTAAAACCGAACAGACGAAGATTGAACTTGCTCTACCAGAAGTTCGACCGGAAAGCGTCGAGGATTTCGCGGTGTGGCTTCAAGCGGAACTGGGTATTGAGAAAAGGTGGAGTCGCGCCCGTTCACAGCCATCACAAGAAATTAGTTGGGATGGACAGTCGGTGGTACAACCTGAAAAATGGCGTGTCAGTTTCAGTAACCCACAATGCACCTACAACGCGGAATACTGGGTTGGCAACAGTTACGCCAGCGTCACGCGATTTGACCGAAATGTTTTTGCATTTCTCAATCGGCTGCACATGGCAAGCGGAATGGGTGCCGCATGGATTCTACTCGCCGATTCCATTGCTGGCAGCTTAATCATCCTCTCTTTCACCGGTATATTGCTCTGGACGCGCCTCCATGGGCCGCGTCTCCTCGCTGCGGGGCTCGGTTTTGGATCACTGACTCTCGCAATCTTTTTTGTTTGGCGAACTATCTAACCGATTTACCGGGCGGTCATTTTACGGTGGTCTCTCTCGGACCTACCGGGCAGGCTGTCAAATGACTACGGGCTTTCTCTAACAGGGTGGGGAAAGTTTGCCAATAACCAACCCGAGGTTGTCCCATTTGTTTGGGTTAGGGAACGCGAGCTTGAGAGCCCAGCAATCAATCGTGCACAAATTGTCAAGACAATCACACAGAAAGGAGATAATTGATGCAGCTACACAACCGATTCTGGATAGGATTTTTCGTTATCTTCACAGTCGGTGGAATGGGGTTAAGCACTGCTGAAACAGAGCCAACGGTTGACCTTTTTCAGATGGACGAAGTGGTCGTCACCGGCACAAAAACGGAGCGTCGATTGAAAGATACACCCGTTATTACAGAGGTCATCACACGAAGTGAGATCGAAGCGACGGGCGCGGAAAACATCGGCGAGGTGCTTGAACATCGGGTGGGGGTCGTTGTCCATCGCGACGCCCACGGCGATGGTGTTCAACTGCAAGGGCTCGATTCGGATTACATCCTGATCCTGCTTGATGGTGAACCGCAGGTCGGTCGAATCGCTGGCAAACTGGATCTCGCACGAATTGCGGTCGAAAACGTTGAGCGGATCGAGATTGTCAAAGGGGCGTCGTCTGCACTCTTTGGCAATGCTGCGATGGGGGGCGTAATCAACGTTATCACGCGTAAAGCGTCGTCCCCATTTGCTGTTCAATTCACTAATAACTTCGAGACTCACAATACCATCGACAGTCGTAGTGCTGTTGAATTGAAACGCGATAAGTTCAACGCGCTATTGACCCTTGCTGCAAACCATCGCTCCCCCATTGATCTAGACGAATCTGACCTTACGACAACGATTGATGGTTATCAGAACTGGACCCACTCCACGCGAACCGAGTATCAGCTGACCCCTAAAGCGACCCTCCTGTTTTCGGGGCAATACTTCGCCCAAAAGCAGGAGGGTGTGAGTGAAAACGAAGGTGTTGTCTTTGACCGTCTCGGCGACATCGATAACTTCATCGGAAGCGTCGGCACAGGTTATCAACTTGGTTCAGGCTCACAGTTGATGGGCAAAATCTACGCGACGCGCTATCGCGATGAATCGACGGTTATAGACCGTGACACCTCGCTCACCGCGTCATCAAATGTCACGGTTCAAGACCTGATCAAAGGCGAAGCACAATTTGACACCGCTCTTGGATCGAAGAATCAACTGACCGTTGGTGCAGAGTTAATTTTTGAAAACCTCGAATCCCAACGCATTACGGGCGGCGAGAAGAATCTTACAACCGATTCACTGTTTTTTCAGAACGAATTTCGACCGATGGCAAACCTCGCGTTTGTTTTAGGTGGACGGCTTGACTATCACTCTGAATTTGGAACGCACTTCAGTCCAAAATTGAGTGGAATGTATCGCGTGGCCCGTGATGTCACGATTCGTACCTCCTACGGCCAAGGCTTTCGTGCACCCGACTTCAAAGACCTCTATCTCGATTTTAGCAATCCCACCTCCGGCTATCAGGTGCTTGGAAATCCAGCCCTACAACCGGAGTCGTCGGGTAGTTGGAATCTTGGGGTTGAATACCAGTTTAAGTCCGCACTGATTGGACGGGTGCACCTGTATCGGAACAACCTGAAAAACTTGATCGAAGCGGAGCGGATTGGGCAGAGTGTACTTGGCGGAAGCAAATTTCAGTATTTCAATATCAGCGAGGCATTCACCGAAGGGTTTGAAGTCGAACTTTCGACCCGTTCAATCGGGGGGCTCTCCGCGACAATAGGCTATGCGTATTTGAACGGTGAAGATAAGGAGACAGGTTTGACGCTGCTCAATCGATCGAAGCACAGCGGCAACCTCAAACTTGCCTACGCAAGCCGTGGTTCTGGTTTCGGCGTAGACCTGCGCGGGCGTTACGCTAGCAAGTGGGGGTTCTTCGACGACGGTGACAAGGTCCTTGAGGATGAGGAGTATGCACCGAGCAACTGGATCTGGAACATTCGGGGATCAAAGCAGGTTCTCAACTGGCTCAAAGCCTCTATCGGCGTCAACAATATTTTCGACTTCAAAATTCCGACCTTCTACACTTTTACCGGGCGGTCATTTTACGGGGGTCTCTCTTTGACCTACTGAGCGCACTGCTAAATGGCCACAGGCTTTCTCTCATAGGGTGGAGGAGGCTTGTCGATAATCAACCCTAGGCCCACAAGCTTGTTTGGGTTAGGTGGCGAGCTTGAGAGCCTGTTGTGGCGAGTCGTGCGTAACGCATAAAAATATTTGCCTCCCGTTACGCATGATTCGTTACACAGCAATCAATCGTTTGAAGAGAAGATGGAACTCAGCAGAGCGCATTTCTTAGGGTTGGTTGGTTTTACTTCAATATTTTTGACTGGGACGTTGGTGTCGTTCACGCCTCTACTGCAGCAGTTGTGCCTATTGCTGTATTCAAGGGCCCTTCTGCTTGCAGCGGGTGCTTTTGCATGTGCGTGTGCTTCATCGTTGATTTACCTCCTCCAAGAAATCCAACTCAAACGGAAACGATTTCTGATGGTATTTTACCATTTGCCGGCCCTTGAGCGATTGGACGCACTTTGCTATCAGAGTGTGATTATCGGGATATCACTGTCGGTCCTCGGGTTGCTAACCGCTGTTCTGCTGCACGGGGTTCATCACAGCAATTGGTCTCAGCAAATATCAGTCGTGCGTTGTGTATGGCTGATCTATCTGTTTCAGCTGTTCATCAGATTTGTACTGTGTCGACGTGGAAGAAAGTCGGCTTATGTCTCAATCACCTGTTTTTCAATCCTACTATTTTTACACGCATCTTTCCGGTGGTAAGAGAAAGCTTATTATTTTTTGGGCCACTGGAGCTATCAAGAAAGGAAACGAAGCAAATGGATCATACAAGAGAGTCTTCGTCAAATAATGGCGTGTGTGCTGTCTATCAATGCCTTCATGGGCATATTCACCTCAAATACCGGGGTATCGATATTGCGATGACCCCACAAGATTTCTACCAAGTTGCCGGCACTATCGCGGAAGCTATGCTAACTCTCAAAGATGATAACACAAAGTCTTTAACAGACACGGGTCAACCAATTACTGTCTAATCTACCATTTCAAGTGCTCGATAGGAGGACACAATGAAAGCTTTTAGGAATCTCGCTACTTGGTGCCTGATTATCTGGTCGGTTCTGTTTATTAGCACTATCCTCTTTTTCGGTTGCGGTAATGACGATGACGACGATGGACTTGAGCAACCGCTTGAGGAACAGGTGCCTGAAGCCGTGCCCGCGGCGAATCAACCTCCCGCCGAAGTTGCACCACAACTCGATGTTGTCAACTTCACTATTGATGCTACGAGCAGAGAGGCGTGGACATATTTCTCCTTCTCCAAAGGCGATGCTCTTGAGGTCGCCGATCCACTTAATTCAATGGATTGGGACCTCGGATTCCAACGGACGAAGGTAATACTTAACGGCGGTGTAAGCGGTCCGGGAAAGGGAGGCGCGATGATGCTCAAAGATGTGGAGTTTGAGGGGGTAAAAGAAGCACCCGCGGGCGAGTACGCTGCCGATTCAGACCAGAACCTCGCTATCGTCGCTGAGAGCGAGGCGGGGTGGTACATTTACACCGGACCTCCTAACCATTGGATCTTACCGCTAGAGAAACGGGTGTTCGTAGTTCAAGCGGCGGATGGCACGTTTGCGAAGGTACGTTTCATCGGCTACTACAAGGACAATGAAAACAAAAAGGATGGCGGGTTTATAACCTTTGAATACGTCCATCAACCCGATGGAAGTCGGAATTTCTAATACCCACCTGAACGGAGAGTCCATACTGCTGCGCGAGGGTACTACGTCTCCTACCTCTCCGGAAGAAACCGGGTTTTGAGAAAAACTCGGTTTCTTTTTATTATTTTTTCATATGGACGGTCAATTACAATGTTCCGCCTTCAACACAAGGAGTCAACAATGAAAATACAACAATTCGCAATACTATTCTGTCTAGCTGCATCAATCGTTACAGCGCAACCTATTGAGGTAACGGACGCCCACGGCGAGACCGTTGCGATTCACTCATTCGAGCGCATCGTTTCGCTCAACGGCAGTACCACTGAGATTCTTTTTGCCCTTGGTGTCGGTGCAAATGTCGTTGGCTGCGATGCGTCCTCCACCTACCCAAAACATGCTAAAGAAACATTACCGTCAGTCGGCTATCAGTACCGACTCAATGCGGAGGGCATTCTTTCGTTGAAACCGACACTGGTGATTGGGCGGGTAGACGTAAAACCACCCCAAGTCATCGAGCAGCTACGCATGGCGGGCGTAACAGTGCTATTGTCCAAAGAGCCGAGAACTTTCGATCAAGCCAAGCAACGTCTCCGCACGATTGGAAAGGCGGTCGGTCGTCAGGAGCGGGCAGCTGCCTTAATCTCAACTTTAGAACGGGACATCGAAACGCTGAAATCAAAACTTAGCGCACGGCGGGGGCAGGTGGAACTCAAAGCGTTGTTTCTCTATTTGCGAGGTCCACAAACTGCCTTTGTGCTCGGCAGAGATTCTGGTCCTGGCGCGATGCTTGAACTCGTCGGTGCAACCAATGCTGCCGGAAAAATCAAAGGCACCAAGCCGATGACAGCGGAGGCGGTTATTGCCGCACAGCCGGATGTGTACGTGCTGTTTGAATCCGGGTTGAAATCAATCGGTGGGGTTGAAGGATTGCTTAAAGTCCCCGGTTTGGCACAAACCCCCGCCGGGCAGAACAAGCGAGTGGTTGCGATGGATGGTTTGTACTTGTCGGGGTTCGGGCCCCGTTGTGGCCGGGCAGCCCTTGACCTGTTTCGCGGCATCTATGAATCTGAGGGGCATTTCCTTGCAAAGGGGGAGTAAAAGGGTGCCGAATCGAGTCAAAATCCTTCTCATCCTCGGCAGTTTACTCCCTATTTCGCTATGTGTTGCGGCGGGTGTGGGGGCATATCAGATCCTGCCGTGGCATATTCCTCACATATTGCTTTTCCACAAAGATGGGTTTGAAGTACTCCTCTATGTCCGATTTCCTCGTGTTCTGTTATCCGCCATTGTCGGATCGGTTTTAGCCATCTCCGGCGCGACACTGCAGGGTATTTTCCGTAATCCACTGGCGGATCCTGGGTTGATTGGCGTGACGGCGGGCGCAGGCCTCGGGGCAGCGGTTTGGATTGTGCTGGTTGGCGGCGGGTTTTTAGGTATCTGGGGTGTACCAGTTGCGGCATTCACCGGAGGGGTGCTGGTAACGATTGGTGTCTGGAAAATCGCTCAAACGCACGGACAGGTTCTCACTGTAACGCTGTTGCTGGCTGGAATAGCACTCAACAGTTTCGCGGGTGCAGGCATTGGTTTGATGACGTTCCTTGCTGATGAAGAACAACTTCGGAGCCTTACCTTTTGGCTGCTCGGCGGCTTCGGAGGGGCGACGTGGCGGGTGGTTGCGGTGACGCTTCCGGTGGCGATTATCGGAACTGTTGTGTTGTTTCGCTTGGCTCGTGCACTCAATGCCATGAGCTTGGGTGAATCGGAGGCGTATCATCTGGGGGTCTCGACCGAATCGCTGAAGCGATGGGCAGTCTTCGGGGTAGCGTTGACCGTTGGTGCCGCCGTGTCGGCAGCGGGGGGCATCGGTTTCGTAGGGCTCGTTGTACCACATCTACTTCGTCTCATGGGTGGTGCCGATCATCGGTATCTGTTGCCCGGGTCAGCGTTAGGGGGTGCGATTCTGCTCGTGTTGGCAGATCTTTTTGCTCGAACCGTTGCAATCCCTGCCGAACTACCCGTTGGTGTTGTTACCGCGTTACTTGGTGGTCCATTTTTCCTCTGGCTATTGATGAGATTCAAGAAAGAGGTGGTGTATGGTTGAACTAGAAAGGGTTGGCTATCGTATCGGTCAGAAATGGCTTGTCCGCAATATTGACCTAAAAATTGAAGCGGGTCAGTTTTGGATTTTTGTCGGGCCAAATGGCGCGGGCAAATCAACACTTTTACGGCTCATCTCCGGTGAACTTTCACCGACAACCGGCTGGGTCCGATTTTTCGGCGAATCAATCGACGAGTACTCGCCACAGGAATTAGCCCGGAAACGTGCCTATCTCCAGCAGAAACGAGATGTGAGTTTCCCATTCCGTGGGTCGGAGATTGTTCTGCTCGGACGCCACCCGCACCTCAAGGGCGCGAAAGAAAGCCCTACTGATTTAGCAATTGTACAGGAGGCGATGAAACAGGTGCAAGCCGAGATGTTCGCTGAACGCCTTTATCCGACGTTGTCGGGTGGGGAAGCGTCTCGCGTAGACCTTGCCCGTATCCTCGCACAAGAACCGAGGTTGTTTCTGTTGGACGAACCGACGAATCATCTTGACCCGCGCCATCAGGTCCAGATTCTCCGTTTGTGCAGGTCAATCACACAGTCAGGAAGAACCGTCATTGCCGCGATTCATGACCTAAATCTGGCGTCGATGTATGCCGAGCAGGTGCTTATGTTGCAGGGAGGAAACCCCGTCGCCGTTGGCTCCCCCGCGTTCATTTTTACGCCGCAACAGTTGGAGGCGGTCTACGATGTGCCCTTTGAAGTGATGCAACTTTCGAGCGGTCGTCTAGTTGTCGTGCCGCTTTCTTCCGATTCCGTGCCCAGAGCCGACGGATTGAGGAGTGTATCAAAGCTCCCCTCCTCAAAGCATGGTTCATTACAAACAACAACCTCTGGGTAGGTGTATAGTTCTGTCGGGTTCACCTGTATATGCTAATCGAAGTGTTCCTCCTCCCTAAATATTGCCCACGACTTAAATACAGGAAACGGTGAGGGTAAGCTCTTATTGGGGTCATTCAGTTTGAAGGATATCTTTTCACTATTAAAATCGGTTTGATAATCCTTGCGTAGGTCCTATTCTTCAATCTTTCAGAACGAACCGATCGAAAGGAGATACTTACCACAGCACCGTTGAGGGAAGTAATTGAACATGGCACATAATTCAAGTTACCGAAAGGACAACCCGCCACACCTTCATTCTTGCGAACCGGCTGGCCGGGCGGCGAGGAATACTCTCTTACCCTATATCTAAATTCTCCTAACTGAAGTCAACGGTTACGTACGCACCTCACCGGACCAATCCCGCCAGATGTCGCCATCTGTGTTGTCCACTACGAGTGCGTCGGGGAGCGACTCAGGCGTTTTCTTAAAGCCGTAGATTGTTGCTTGGCGGATAACGTTGTTAGAAGCGTTCTGCCCTGCGATGTGCAGAATTTTGGTGTGCCACAACACCACAGTACCGGTGGGACCATGGCAATCGAACGGTTGGGTATCCGCTTTAATCTCCCCAATGACCGGGTCAGTATAACCGCCCGCCTTGCGTAGTGCTAAATGTTTGTCTGTGTGTTTCTCACCCTCCTTGAAAGCCTTCCACTGTTCGGGCCAAATCCGAGCGTGACTCCCGGGCCACACGGTAAATCCACCAGAGTTGGGCGGCACATCGGAAATGTAGGCTGACATCTGCAGCCTCCACCGTCCGTAGCACGCACCGTCGGAGTGGGCACCGTGGTAATGGGGAGCATGAGACTGGCTGTTTGGTAGGGTGCAATATAATCCGCGCGTTCCCTGCCCATTGAGCCACACCGGTCCGGTTTTGGGTAAGCGCAGCTCAGGCTCGGTCGTGAAGGTGCCCTCCGAGGGCCAACCCATCAAGTGTCCCACATGGGAATTAAGCCCTCCTACAGCATCATCACACATAAAGCACGGGCCGGTCGTATAGCCTGACTCGTCAAACCCAGCGGGCCACACCACTGTCCCCTTCCCAAGAAGTTGTTCGGCAACGTGCCAAAGGGCGCGGGGGGCTAGGTTCAGCATCAATTCTGACGCCCCATTACGGACTGTGAAGCGGTGTCCATTGCCGCTGAAATACGGGTCGCCTCCCTCTTCGGGACGTTGCTGCAGCTGAGCACTTTCCTCCTCAGTGATAGGACCCCATGTGGCAGGATCATCCCTTTTCATACGTGGGAGGTGGGCTTGAATTACCCCCCACATTTCGTCACGTGCTTGGCGGCAGAGCTCAGGGTCGAGAACTCCGTTGAGAACTAAGAATCCGTCCCGTTTAAATTGCACAATCTGGTCTGTTGTCAAGGGCTCGATCGACTTAAAGCTTGGCGTAGACATGGTCATTTTCCTTTACTGTTGATGTGATAATCGGATATTTCTCACAATATCCCTTCAATTTACGAATTTAGGGGTGGTCCTAAGAATCAAGGGGCGGAAAGTGTAAGGTACTTCGCTGAACAATACAGAAAACGCTGCGCGCTTTGCATTAAATTTCGCAATAAGTAGATAGGGGCTTTTCTCTGAATTTAACGCAAAGTCGCCCCTCCTTACCCCCTCCCCCGCAAGCAGGGGGGCGCAAGTCCCGATTCGGTTGCCCTCCAAAGGGAATGCTTATCGCATCGTGGATTCATGGTTTCATCGGGAGAGATACGAAAAAACAAAACCGGAACCTTCCTTTACGAAGGGAAAACGGGAAGCCGGTTCTGTCGCTTTCTTGTTTTCTTTTTTTTACCTCTTAGCCCCCTTACGTCCCTACGTTTTATTAAAAACCAGTAACGACTTATTCCCTTAAATTTTACCCATAAAACTCATTCTGCTTCGTTGATTACGCGTATCTCAGTACCAAATCCCTCTTTCCGAATACGCTGGTCGAAGTAGAGAAGCGTGATACCGACCGATGTTAGTGGCAGTATCAGGCTAGCGACAAAGTGGTTGAGGCAACTCTGAATAATGTAAGTAACTAACCCGGCCCAACTGGTCAGCTCCGGCTCAAACATACGTCGAAACATTTCTAGCAGACCCTCTTCACCACTTATCGCTTGCGTGAAACCAAACGCGAATAATAGAAAGAATTGAAGCACAGTTTTGATCATGAAAGCGATCAGAAAAATCGCCAATATAGTACCAAAGATACGCCACCACGTGCCTCTGACCAATTCACGGCTGCGTTTCAGCGCATTTGTCGCTGATGTTTCCTCAATCAGGACCGCTTGTGCGTAGAAACTCCACCGCGTTCCAAAGTAGATGGCGAACGGAATACCGATGATGGTTATTGCCAATAACCCGATAGTTAACATCAAAAGCAGAGAACTTCCAAGGTAGGGCAAAAACCTGCGTGCAACCTGTTTGAATGCAGCATCAACGGTGATGTGACCACCCAAGTAGGCTTGGGCACTGGCAAACACGAGTGCACCTATGGGGAAAAGCACTACCAACATGGTAATCCAGTCGGCGGCGGGATTCTTTACAATCATTATGTTCCCTCCGCCGAAATTTTGAAAGAAAAGCGTTGAAATACCTGTGAGGAGGTTCATCCCTAACGTTAAAATAAAATAAACAGCGCAGAGGCCTAAAACCAGTCGGTAATGGCTCCGATAGAGGCTCAATATTGTGTCCAAGATATCCGTGAATCCCATCGGCTGAAGCGATGCTGTTGTGGAAACTTGGTTACTGCTCATGTTGGGACTTAACATTTTTTTCATATCCTCCTTTTTATATGCAAACGACAGTATAACATATCGTCTAACGACTATCAAGCATCGTACCGCCAGCGATCGGTTAGTTGAGATACACTATGCCCAACGGACGCCTTGGGACATCGTCAGTCGAAGCCTGGGCCATTGGCAAAAAGGTTTGTCTTATAAAGAAAAATAAAATATAATAAGTCAAGTTACTACCTATGATAAAATGAACGTAAACCAAGACTTTCACACCGATGAAACCAATGAGGTTAAAAATGAATATCAGAAGATTCACCACATTTGCGTTTGTACCGGCGATTGTTGCCCTGATTGTGGGGTTTTCTGCCTGTGACCAGATTGGGCAGCTTCTCGTCTCTGCACCACCCCATAGGGAAGGGCTCAAGATTTCCATTGGCCTTGTCTACCCTGTCACGGGACGGCTCGCTGGTTTTGCTCTACCGATACAACGTGGTTTTGAGCTGGCGCTTGAGGAGGTAAACAGCTCGCAACTCAGCGATGTAAAAATCAAGTTTATCACCGAGGACGACCAGAGCACCATTGAGGGGGCTGTTGCAGCCTATAACAAGCTGATTCAGCAGGATGGCGTGCCTGTTATCTTCGGCCCCACAACTTCAGGTCAAGCCGAGGCGGCGTTTCCAATCGCACAACAAAATGGAGTTGTGGCTTTTAGTTCTTCGTCAAATGCCTCTGGTCTGAGTGCGCTTGGTGATTTTATCTTCCGCGCCGGGTTGACTACGGATATCTTGCTCCCCGGTGGTGTCAGGGCAACACATGCGAAACTCGGTTATCAACGGGTCGCAATCATATATGATGAAATTGATTCCTACTCTATAGATAGCTCTGAAAAGTTCAGAGACACACTTACTGAAATCGGCGTCGAGATTCTGACTATAGAGACCTTCCAAAGTGGTGATACCGATTTTTCCACCCAATTGGTTCGGATAATGGAGGCAAATCCTGATGCCCTCTTTATCGCAGCACTACCACCGGAGTTGACTGGAATTATGGTCCAAGGTCGCCAGCTTGGGCTATCCACCGAGGTTCCTTTTATCAGTAGCCTGATAAGCGATGTCGAAAACGCGGGGACTGCCGCCGAGGGTGCAATCTCTTTTGCAGGTTGGATAAGTACGGTTGACACATCGGGTAATCAAGCCTTCATCCAGAAGTACCGAGCGATGTATGGGGGTGAGCCGAATCCTTGGAGCGCGCAGTCGTATGCCGCGGTCTATATTCTCGCCGCAGCGATTGCCAACGCCCAATCCACCGATGCAACCGCAATTCGGGACGCACTGGCAAATACCAAAAATTTCGACACCGTTTTGGGGGCGTTTTCTTTTAATGGTGTCGGGGATGCGGTTTACGATCCGGTTGTACTAATTGTCAAAAATGGCGAGTTTCAGGTCTTTGAGTAATCCTGATTCAGTCTACCTCCCAATCCAGCAAGGAGAAACACATGATTGTTTGAAAACGGGGTGTCCTACTCCTTATCCTTATTTATTTTTGCGCTGCATGTCCGGAATGCAACAAGAATCTCCTTTTGGGCGCACGGCTAAAGCTGTAGGATTGTCTCCGGGCTTTCAAAAGGTTGCCCTGGTGTTCGGACAACGCCCTCCCAATTTGCTGACGCGTATGATGTAACTTGCCCTTGACGGTGTTGACAGGGACACCGAGAAACTCGGAAATCTCCTTGAATTCGGGTGCAAGACATCGTGATAATGCACGATAGAATGGGCAAAAATCCATACGAGATTGTCAATGACTACTCCTTGATTATACTAGCCGATGTCTATGCCACTTAGAGGACGAAATGCGTGCCAAGACCCCTTTATTGATGCAGAAACTCAAGGAACGGTCTCCAAAAGATGCCTCAGACGATTAAGTTCCACCTTAAGAAAACCATCTCCCAAAAACAAGGATCAACTCTATGTTTGGACTCCAATTCCTAACCCCTCTATTCCTCGCCGCTGGTGCGGCGGCAGCATCGCTGCCCCTAATTATCCACCTCCTCAACCGAGAGCGTGCGAGACGGCTTGTGTTCAGCACGATCCGTTTTATCAAGATGTCCCATCAAGCAAATGTGCAGCGACATCGACTGAAACAACTGCTCCTATTGTTGATGCGCATCCTGATCTTGGCGTTGCTTGGGCTAGCGTTCGCACGCCCATTTTTCGCAAATACCCCTGCTACCACTGGGGTGACAGGTGGGGTGCGAAATATCGTTATTATTCTGGATACCTCCTATAGCATGGGTTATCTCGATACCTTCGATCAGGCGAAAAAGGCGGCGATAGAAATCACTGACGACCTTCAACCCAATGACACTTCTGCCCTTATCTTTACTAGTAATCGAGCAAAGGTGATTAAACCGCTTGATGTAGAGCACCGACAGATCCAAACAGCGGTAATGGGCGCGCCGTTGACCAATCACACGACCGATTACCTAGACGCAATTCAATCGGCGGATGAGATACTTGGGGAAGCAAAGATTGGACATAAGCAGATTTACTTCATCAGCGATTTGCAACGGATCGGGTGGGAGAGTTTTGTTGATACCGATAAACTCAGTCCCGATATTGAGCTTGCTTTTGTCGATGTAAGCGCGAAAGAGCCGATTAATCTCGCAATCACTGGCGTGAGTGTACCGCAGGTGGTGCTGAACGAGCAGGCACCGGCACAGGTGGTTGTCCGCGTTCAGAACTTTGGAGAGCAAGCGGTTGAAGGATTACCTGTGCAACTATTTGCTGATGATAACAATATCGGCATGACTACGCTCGATATCGAGCCCAATGATACAATGGATGCTCTATTTTCAGTCCGTTTCAGAACAGAAAAGATTCACACCGGCTATGCTGCCATACCGGGCGACCATCTAGAGATTGACAATAGGCGGTACTTCCGTCTGCAAAGCCTGAAGTCAATTAAGGTGCACTGCATCAACGGGGAGCCGGGGCGGCGCGATTATGAAAGTGAGACATTCTTTTTGGAGGCAGCACTCCAGCCGGGGGCTCAAATTGTCCCAATCGACTTGACACAATCTCATCAGCTGCCAAATGCTTCGGAGCTTTCAAAATATGATGTAATTATCTTGGCAAATGTGGAGAGCTTGATCGGCGCGGAGCCACAGTCATTGAGGACGTTCGTCGGAGCTGGGGGTGGTTTGATTATCACCGCGGGAGATCGGATGGATTTGGAGGCATATCGGAGTACACTCGGTGAGGGCGAAGAACCGTTGATGCCGTGCAACTTCGTGCAGCCGGTTGGCGACGCACTCGATCATGATCGGTTCAGCGTCCTCGCAACGATCGACTACGACCACCCCATTTTCCATCCATTCAAAGACCCAAATCACGGTGACTTTGGAAAGGGACGATTCTATCGGTACATCCAAACCGTGCCCCTAAAGGGTTCAATGGTCTTGGCAAGCTTTGATGATGGAAGTCCGGCACTCTTTGAGAAAGTTTATGGGACTGGGCGTGTGCTTTGTTTCACCTCAACGATCGATCGGGAGTGGACAGACCTTCCAATTCACGGTGTTTATCTGCCGTTTCTGTACGAAACTGTCAAATACCTTGCGCTGAAACGATCCGATGAGAAATCCGATTATCGCATCGGTGATTTGGTGGAATTGGGCGGCTATCAACTGCCATGGGGCACAGAAGTCGCCATTTTTAACCCAGTGGGTGAGGAGACCCGGACAGAAATCAACGAAGGCAGCGGCGTTATCTACGACGCTACTGAGCATCCGGGAATCTATTCCGTGCATATCTCCGGCAAACAACCGCGTTATTTCGTTGTCAATCCGGACACGATTGAATCCAACCTTGCCACCCGCGATTCAGAGGAATTGAACAGCATGCTGACTGGCGGTGAAAAAGCCACCTCCACGGAGGTTGTCACATCGGAGATGGTCACGCAGTATCACAGCGAGGTTGAAAAAAATCAGGGGATGTGGTGGTATTTGATGCTTGGGGTGTTCCTGTTGGCGGTCGGGGAAATGTTCATCGCAAATCGGATATGAAGTACTCCGATCGCCATCAATTAGAATAACCCAAGTTGCTAGAGAGTTTGTAGGTTGAGTTTCTGTACTTGACAAATACTAGAGGTTTATCGCGTATCCTCCCAAGGTTACGCCCATGGCGTCTCGCTGGGGCTTTGAGAGTCGGGCTAGGAGGCCCACGCTGTCAACTATCAGGGTAAAGTAACTCAAGTTGCCACTTATAGGAAACACTGCGATCCCAGAAAATGAGCGCTAAATCGAGTTAATCACTGGTCGCTGTGGATTGACAAAACATCACGTATTCACAGAGATGGCTTGGATATGTCTATACAAGCCGAGGAGGTTTGACAACTAGCAACTTGAATTAGAATACCAAACCCAATAAGCAACTTTACGTTGGAAGTTGTGCCCAAGCCGTGACATGTGGCGGCAAGACAAGTGGACGTTTTGATGCAACAACTTCCGCTCGAAGCCGTTGGACAAGCGTTTCTAAATCGACCTCTTCAGCTGTCGCGAGCCCGTATGCTTCCAAGAGCGGGAGTATACTGCGAAAGGCGTTTGTTATGAATTGGTAACCTATCCACGTTCCTGGACCACCCACCGGTGCTGCATACTGTAGAGTAGGCTCTGGCAAGCCCGCATCGACAAAAGTGCCGTATAGGTCAAGTCCCATTCCAACATTCGCTCCCGAGCATCGAAACACCTCTACTCCCCACTCTGCCAACTGGTTCATCATGGGGGTCTCTGGACGAGCAATTGACGAGTAGGTCGAGAACTCAACCTCCTGAAAAGCGACAATCCCCCCTGGGCGTAGGTGCGTTGCGAGCTGTTTCAAAGTATCCACGGGATTAGGGAGATACATCAAGACCAAGCGTCCAATAAGGGCATCAAAGTCGTTCGGTAGGTCCAAAGTTTGGGCGTCTCCTGCCACGAACTGGACGTTTGCCAAACCTGCTGCCTGCGCTCGTGTTCGGGCGGTTTCGAGGATTTCCGGGTTCATATCTACACCGAGGACCTCCCCCTCACTCCCAACCAATTCTGCGGCAGCGAACGCCACATCCCCAGCACCACTGCCAATGTCAAGGACCTTCATTCCAGTAAAAAGACCTGCCTCCCTGAGAAGCCGTCCTGTTATATCTTCATACAGTCCTGACTGCTGAATCAACCGTTCTGTCTCCTCCTTGCTGCGTCCCATCGTATATACCCTATCACTACTTGATTCGGCCATGTTGATTTATCCTCCTACGAATAATAAAAAAAGTGAATTGAATAGCGCAAGTTGCTAGGTTCTGTTGACATTTTGGTGTAGAGATATGAATCTCGACCTACGGGGTTGTGTGCAGTTACAGTCTATTGCTTTGAATCCCAATCCATCGGAATAGAGTATGCCTACCGCATAATCTGTCAGAATGATGAGCCATACGTCTTCTACGCTATCCCGCTTAATCGTACAGCGTTTCGGGGTGCCTTTCACTTCCCGACTTTTGAAGTATCGGTAGATTCACTGACCGATACGGATAGAGTTGCTTTGTAGCAGTTTCCAACCGGCTTGCCCCCTAACCCCAAATAGCCATATAGTATCAGACCGTTCTAGGCTCAATGAGCCAGGTATTGACGGATAGCCCACCTGGGGCGTCCCCGCTTGCGGGGGGTGGGGGTTCTTAGCGGTGGGGAACGACTTGTATCTTTTTGGTGGTTTGAAGCGAGGACGTCCGCACTTTTTGCCCTGCCTCCGGTCAGCAAACATTTTCTGGTAGCCATTGTCTATCCGCTGTATAGCGTCTTGCTTGGACTGACTCGGTAGAAGATTCCAGCGTGCAAAGCGAGGGAACTGCTTTAACTTTGTCAAGTGTCGCATCAGTGCCTTCTTGCCCGGATATTTGCTGTAGATAGCATAGTATCTGCGACACAAGGCAACAAAGTAATTCCAGGCCTCAGCGTAGGCATCAATCGTTTGTTGCAATTCACGGTTGCCGTGATGGCTATACATCTTGAGCTTGTAGGTTTTCATCGGAGAGTCTTTCTATCTTTCGTACCTATTTCACGAGGGTGTGGGAGACCCTATCGTGCGATAGGGGTGAAAATCTCCCACGAAAGACAAAATAAGTATACTCCATTTTGTCTGCGATTTCAATAAAAAAAAGCGTCCCAAGCATAAATGCTTGGGCTTTACGGGGCTAAAGCCCCTATCGGTAAATCACAGGTTTTGTAATCAATATAAGTGTAACCGAAGCTGCTAGTCGAACAACACTGTTGAGCAGCACTCGAAAGTTTCAGAGTAAACCGGAGAATTTTGATAGAACAAAAAGGGGCAGAACTTACGCTATGACTTATTCCTGACCGTTTTGCACAAGAAGGTCCTCGAAAAATTATTCTGAAATTTTTGGACTGTTTTAACGCAAACTGCACATGTCGCCCTGCCCCGATAAGATTGGGATTTCGCTGCACTCAATTTTCTGTTGGTTCTATGGGATAAGTCGCGATTGGGAAGTTGCTCCCCGATAAATCGGGATGCAAGCTGAAAACTCTCGGGACGGAGCAATACAGTGAGGTATCGGGATTCGGGGATCCCTTTCCATTCCGGGAGAGTTTTCAACTCCGTTCCGAGAGTCTTTGACCTACAGGAGAATTAAATGCCCCTAAAGCGTTCAATGATTCTTGACAAAGCTTGTTTTTTTTGTTACAATAGAAACGCTTTTTTGGTGGGATGGCTGAGAGGTCGAAAGCGGCGGTCTTGAAAACCGTTGTGGCGCAAGTCACCGTGGGTTCGAATCCTACTCCCACCGCCATGATTCCAAATGGAGGGGTGCAGGAGTGGTTGAACTGGGCTGCCTGCTAAGCAGTTATGGCTTAACCGCCATCGTGGGTTCGAATCCCACCTCCTCCGCCAGTTTCTTATGCGCCTGTAGCTCAGTGGATCAGAGCATCTGACTACGGATCAGAAGGTCGGGGGTTCAAATCCTCTCGGGCGCTTAATAATATTAGGACTTACGCAAGTTGCATCTGAATAGCAGGCGATTCCAATTGGTGTCGTAGGTATTTAGAGGATAAACTGTGTTTGACTTGATAAATGCTGTCTGATACGTCCCTTGCTTGAGTCGCACCCGAACCAACATTGCACAATCGATATGATTCCGAACAATTAATGCCCCCTTTGGCAATGAATTAAGGTATAGTTGGTAGAGCTGCTGAGCAAATACTGACAGGAATCGAGTCAGTTAGCTCATATTCACCTCTATGCTGTCCCTTCTATTCTTTTTCAACCATTATGTCTATTGATTTTGCGTAAGTCCTAATAATATGAAATTCCTTTTTGAGGGGTTCGACTAGCTTGTGGCACAGGCAGAACGTAATGCTCGTTTGGCAGCGCAAGACGTAGATGCAGAAGAATTCAAGGTAGATGAGGGGTGCTCATAATAATTGTCTGAATCACGGATTAAATAGATGACTCAGAGGACACGGCTTGAGAAACGCCTGAACGTTCGGGAAAAAGTGTTGGATCTCGGCTTTAGCGGAGGCCGCGGATAGGGACAAACGGGCAATGAATTGCACTACTACGAACAGGGTTTATTTAAGAGGTGCTCATTGTCCAACGCCCGTTGAGGGGGATATACATCAGGCCCTATTTATGAGCACTCCTCAGTTAGATAAAACCAACGAGAAATTAAGAGATGCACAAGACGCTCTAGATCGTTGCCTAGAGAATGATCGTCGCAAGGCCCGGGTAGATGTTCAAAACTTCACACTAAAAATGTAACCTCTTGTGAATGTAATTGTAATTACTCTATATCGTATGGCTACATCTGTGGCCCCTGTTCTTCATTTTTAAACAATAGCTAGCCCCGAAAATAGGGGCTGTGTAATTCGAGAATATGTGTTTTCGGTTCCGTGGTTCCGGCTGCGGGGCCGAAAGGGCGAATTGGGGCAATCGTCCCGCCTCGATCTTTTGCAATGTCGGATCAGTTCTGGATGCGTGAAGCTCTCGCTGTTGCACGTCAGGGTGCCTCGTTCGGTGAAGTGCCCGTTGGTGCGATTATCGTCAAGGACGGAATTGTCCTCGCTTGCTCGCACAATCAGCGGGAAGGGGCAAAGGATCCAACCGCTCACGCAGAACTGATTGCGATTCGATTGGCTGCTTCATCTGTCGGTGATTGGCGTTTAACGGATACGACGCTTTATGTAACTTTGGAACCGTGTCCGATGTGTTGTGGGGCAATCGTCTTGGCTCGCATTCCGCGGGTTGTTTACGCCGCCTCAGATCCAAAGTCGGGTGCTGCAGGAACACTGTTTAACCTATTACAAGACAACCGGCTTAATCACCAAGTGGATATCACGCAGGGGGTTTTAGCAGAAGAGAGCAGCCAGCTGCTCAAATCTTTTTTTCGAGGTCGGCGAACCTAAATTTTTGGAGAGATGCTGGAGCCCGGTTGAACAGGACAGTCTCGAAAACTGTTGTGGCGTTATCGTCACCGTGGGTTCGAATCCCACTCTCTCCGCCTTTTGGGGCAGTGGCTCAGTTGGGAGAGCGCATCCCTCGCACGGATGAGGTCACGGGTTCAAATCCCGTCTGCTCCATAGATTTTGCCAATCGTTAATGATTGGAACAAACTTTTGGACAGCATGGGACAGGTTTTCTGCTATAGAACGCTAGCTGGAAATCAGGTGCTGCTCAAGATTTTCGGAGAGATGCAGGAGTTGGTTGAACTGGCATGACTGGAAATCATGTGTGCAGGTAACTGTACCGTGGGTTCGAATCCCACTCTCTCCGCCATTATCACCTTTGTCGAGACTTGGCTATGCTAAGCGGGGAGGTAGCGGTGCCCTGAACCTGCAATCCGCTATAGCAGGGCTGAATTCCTATTGTGCGGCGAACTTCTTTTGAGGACTGCCCCATGTAAGTGGTGATGAAGATTGGGTCCTGAGCAACTCACAATTATCAAACCCCGTCAGGTCCGGAAGGAAGCAGCGGTAGATAATCTGGGGGTGTGACGCAGGGAAGCCTAGTCGGAGCTAACTGCTTGGGTAACGCTTGGGGGAACTCGTCAAGCTTTAGGTGCATGGCCAGGATTTTTTTATCCCCTTCCCCTTTTGCTTTCGTCAGATAGAATCCCTTGGGTCAACCCCGCTTCGCCTGATGGGGGTAATTATGTCTTACGAGGTTTTAGCTCAGAAATGGCGTCCCCAATCATTTCAAGATGTGGTTGGTCAGACGCATGTGATAACAACCCTAAAAAATCAAATCCTATCGGATCGGATTGGACATGCCTATCTGTTCTGGGGCCCGAGGGGAACCGGAAAAACAACGGTCGCTCGTATTCTCGCGAAAGCGGTAAATTGCCCCAATCGTCAGCAAGAGACCGAGTTTAGTCAAGAGCTTACAGCTGAACCTTGCAATAATTGCCAGTTCTGCTCGGAAATCTCTCAGGGACGTTCATTCGATGTCGTTGAGATGGACGCCGCCTCCAATCGAGGTATTGACCCCATCCGCGAGCTACGCGAGAATACTAAGCTGGCTCCCGCTGCCTGCCGTTATAAAATCTACATCATTGACGAAGCACATATGCTCACGCAAGAAGCGTTTAATGCCCTGCTGAAAACGCTTGAAGAGCCCCCGCCGCACGTCATCTTTATCCTTGCAACAACCGAACACCACAGAATTCCGAAGACAATTGTATCCCGCTGCCAAGATTTTGACTTTCGCTACATGGAGCAAGATCAGATCATGGGACGGCTGCAAGTCCTCTGTGAAGCGGAGGGTGTCCATATTGATACACAAGGCCTATCGCTGATTTCTCTGCAATCGGAGGGCTGTCTGAGGGACGCCGAAAATTTGTTAGAGCGACTGACCGCATCAATCGGTAAAGATCTTGATGTGGATCAGATCAACCAGATACTGGGGTTCGGTTCAAGTTATTTGATAAATAAGCTGATTGATGCAATCTTGGGAAGTGACTTGCCAGCGGCACTCCAAGCCCTCGATAAATTGGTGAAGAATGGGACGGATTTGACCCAATGCCTCCATCAACAGATTACCAGCTTCAGAAATTTGAGGCTCTTAGCTATTGGATCGAACTTAGAAGATATAATTCAGGTTTCCAAGTCAGAACTGGAGCTAATGAAGGAGAAAGCGCATCTAGCTTCTCCAGAACGCCTCTCACGGATTATCAAAATTCTGATGCGAACAAGCAGTGAAATTAAGCAGCATGGCTATGCACAAATCCATCTTGAATCTGCACTAATTGATGCTTGCTCAATCCAAGAGGGCATCCAGCTGACCAAGATTTTGAAGCGGCTATCAGAAATTGAGGACAAGATTGATCGGAGGGGGTCTCCAGGTAGAACCTATGTACCGCCAACAGCTCCCGAATCAACTGGTGGACCTGCGCCAAGAAATTCTGCCCTTGCACCAGTTTTAGAACCCAGCACAGATGGAGAAATAGCGGGCCCCCAAGCCTCAAAATATAGAGCACAATCATCTTCAGAAACTCAGATTGAGCCGAGGCCAGTTTCTACCGATACTTATATGGATAGAGACGGTGCGGGCCAACCCCATATCAAATCTATTCCTGACGATGTACAGCACGTGATGTCTGATTCAAATGAATTGGCAAAGATTTGGGAAGAACTGTTGGTAAGGCTGCAAGACAAAGGCAAGATGTTATTGCATGGATACTTGAAAAGCGCAAAGCCGCAGCCAAGTAACGCGGGGGGGGCAGCCCTGTCAGGTAACGGGCTAGAGTTGAAAGTAGCTTGTCCGCCAATCTATACAGAGGCAATTAATGATGGCGAAAAGAGGTTACTCAAGGAGATGCTTGCCGATCTCCTTAGGGCACCCGTTCAAATTAGCTTCGTTGCTTCAAGCGCGAACCCCCATGTCAACGCGACGCTGCCGCCTTCTCGGAGGTCTCAAGAGATAACACCAATGATGCTCCAGCACCAAGCCGAACGAGACTCGGAGGTCGCGCCGGTGCTTAAGCTATTTGAGGCGAAGATTCTTAAAATTGAACCCAAATAGCCTTTGTTGGAGGAGATGTATACTCTCACTTTGAGAATGAACTCCCAAGTGGACAAAGTGTACTGCGTACTTAATGATAGAATCTCAGACTATAACTATTTAACAGGATCTACAAGAGGTCATTCAAATGAATATGAATAATCTGATGAAACAAGCGCAACAGATGCAAAAGCGCATGCTTGACATTCAAGAGGAGCTTGCCACTCGCACTGTTGAAGCAACCGTTGGCGGCGGTATGGTAACAGCTGTTGTCAATGGCCAGCAGGAACTCATGTCGCTCACAATCTCACCGGAGGTTGTTGATCCAGATGATATCGAAATGCTCGAAGATCTTATCATTGCTGCAGTCAATGAAGCGCGGCATCAAGCGCAAGAATTAATGACGCAAGAGATGAGCAAATTGACTGGAGGCGTTAAAATTCCGGGGCTGATGTAAAATTGGTCCATTAATGAACTAATGAACCAGTAACCTGGATATCCTCACCAACTAGCACAAAGGCTATAAGGGCTAGACTTCTCTGGCGCAGCGTACCGGACAAAAACTCAGCATGCTCCATTATCCTGAACCGCTAGCACGTCTTATCAACGAGTTGCAAAAGCTCCCTACAATCGGTGCCAAAACGGCGCAACGTTTAGCATTTTTTATGTTAAAAATGCCCGAATCTGACACGGCTCAACTGGCGCGAGCACTCTCCGAGGTAAAGACTCATCTAGATTACTGCACGGTCTGCGGAAATATCACAGATCAGCAGCCCTGTTATATCTGTACAGATACGAGGCGAGATCGCCAAACAATTTGTGTCATTGAAGAGCCAGATGATCTCTTGGCAATTGAGCGTACGCAGGAATATAAAGGTTTATACCACGCGCTCATGGGTGTTTTATCGCCGTTGGACGGTGTGGGACCGAAAGATCTCAGGATTGACCAACTCTTTCAGCGGATTCACAGTGAAGCCATCAAAGAGGTCATCCTCGCAACAAATTACACCACTGAAGGTCAGGCGACCGCTCTCTACTTGACAAAACAACTCGAACATCTTGAGATTACCACCACCCGAATTGCTTATGGGATTCCGGTCGGCGGTGATCTTGAGTATATAGACGCGGTGACACTTGCTAAAGCTTTAGAAGGGCGCCGGCGCATTTAAGCCTAAAATAAACGATGAACCGATTATCTTGTAAACTGAAGTTTTGGGTCTTCCTGTGGAGTGTACTGGGCATAGTGCGCTTCGGTTTGGATGGAGTCTTGGTTTATGCTGAATCCGACGCTGATTCGTCTCCGTCGACGTTAGCAGAGGCAACCTCTAGCGATGGCACTTTTAACGCCAAACGTGCCTTTGCCTACTTAGAAAAGCAGTGTGAGTTCGGTCCGCGTGTGCCGGGGACGACCGCTCATCAGGAAACAGGGGTATATCTATTCGCAGAACTCGAGAAATATGCCGATGAGGTTGTGTTTCAACCTTTTGAATTTCGGGACCAAGACAAAACGATTCAGATGAATAATATCTTGGCGCGTTTCGGGGAAGATTCGGGTGGCACGATGCTCCTCGCAGCACACTGGGACACGCGTCCATTTGCCGATCGGGATCCGAGTCCAGCCAACCGGGACACGCCAATCCTCGGTGCGAACGATGGTGCTTCGGGCGTGGCAGTTCTGTTGGAAATCGCACGAGTTCTGAAATCTAAACCGCCTCCGATCCAAGTTATCATTGTTCTGTTTGATGGCGAAGATTACGGCAGAACGCTTTCCAATATGTTCCTGGGCTCAACATACTTCGCCGAGAACATGGGTAGATGGGAGGCAGATTTTGGTATCCTGTTAGACATGGTTGGCGACCGGGTGCTAGAGTTACCGATGGAACGGTATTCGTGGAATGCCGCGCGAGATTTGACGGAGGCAGTCTGGCAGCGGGCTGCAGAATTGGGGTTACCGGCGTTTCAACGCCGATTGGGACTTGCAATCATGGATGATCACTTGCCCCTCATCCAATCAGGCGTCCCGACAATTGATATTATTGACTTCGATTATCCGTACTGGCACACAGTGGAGGATACCCCTGACAAATGTAGCGCAGAAAGCTTGGAGATTGTCGGGCGATTGGTGCTAGACATCATTTATTCGGGATTGTAACCTGACCTTATGACGAGGGAATCTCCCTTGCCCCGACGTGACATTTACCATGACGTTGTGAAGAATGTCCTCGTCAAAGATGGGTGGTGGATTACGCCCGATCCATTTGTTCTTCCATTCGGATTGCATAACTTGTATGTGGGTTTCGGCGCAGAGCAGATGCTTCCTGCCGAGAAAGAAGGGCAACAGATTGCCATAGAAGTCAAGAGTTTTGTGGGACATTCAGAAGTGGATGACTTGGAAAACGCTCTCGGCCAGTATCTCCTTTACCGTAGCCTGATGTAACGGCGGCATCCAGAGCGCACATTGTATCTCGCTGTGCCGAGGGACGCTTTTCACGGCGTTTTCAGCGCAGAGTTAGGGTGTGTTGTCAGATAGGATTATCCATTGGAAGTGATTGTCTTTGACCCCGATCAAGAGGTGATTCAACAATGGCTGACGTAGCAAGATTTGCAGAAATAGTTAAGCGGATTATTTGAGAATACGCGGCAATTAAGCCCCCTTGCGGTGACATTGTGGTAGAAACAATTTTTGACGATGCACAGGGGCACTATGAAATGGTTTACGCAGGATGGGACGGCTACCATCGCATCCATGGTGCGATACTTCATGTGGACATCCGCGATGGCAAGGTGTGGATTCAGCATGACGGTACAGAAACCGGTATTACCGATGAACTTCTGGAGGCAGGTATTCCATATGAGCACATAGTGCCGGCGTTTCATCACCGAGGCAAGCGGAAACACACGCCGTACAATGTCCTCAGGCAATCCTGTGCCAATCCAGCGAGGGCACGCCTTGAATTATGCTGCACCCTCAGTTATTTGGGACATAGTTAAGGATGAACACCTATCACAAACAATATGATGTTCTTGTTGTTGGCGCGGGTCATGCGGGTTGTGAGGCTGCCCTTGCCTCGGCCCGAATGGGCTGCGAGACGTTGATTGTCACAATCAACCTTGACACCATTGCGAAGATGTCCTGTAACCCGGCAATCGGTGGGCTTGCAAAGGGGCACCTCGTTAAGGAGATTGACGCACTCGGCGGCGAGATGGCGAAGAATATCGACAAAACGGGCATCCAATTTCGTCAATTGAATACAAAGAAGGGTCCGGCTGTTCGTTCAAGCCGCGCCCAGGCAGACAAACACGCGTATCAGTCCGAGATGAAACGCGTCCTAGAGCGGCAACCGCACCTCGATATTAAGCAGATGTTGGTTGATGAGCTGTTGACCGAAAATGGTAGATGTATTGGCATATTGGGCAACACCCAAACCGCCTACCTTGCTAAGACGGTTATTTTGACGACGGGTACATTCCTCAAGGGCTTAGTGCATCTTGGCGATGTATCCTACAGTGCTGGGCGGGCAGGAGAATCGTCGGCTGAAAAGCTATCGGAGAATTTTCTGAACCTTGGATTTGAAATCGGTCGTCTGAAAACCGGAACGCCGCCGCGTGTCAATGCACATACCGTGAATTTTGATGTGATGGAGATTCAACCTGGCGATGCACAGCCTCGCCCCTTTTCGTTCTCAACGGAAAAAATCACTCAGTCTCAGATGCCGTGTCACTTAACGTACACGAACGAAAAAACGCATCAGATTATCCGCGATAACCTCCATCGGTCCGCTATGTACAGTGGTAGAATCACCGGGATTGGTCCCCGGTATTGTCCGTCAATTGAGGACAAGGTTGTACGCTTTGCTGACAAAGATCGCCATCAGGTCTTCGTTGAACCGGAGGGCAGGGATACAGATGAAATCTACCTCAATGGAATTTCCGCAAGTTTGCCGGAGGATGTTCAGGTGGATATGGTGCATAGCATCACAGGCTTGGAAAACGCTGAGATTATGCGCTTCGCCTATGCGGTAGAGTACGATTTCGCCCCGGCGACTCAGCTCTACCCAACCCTTGAAACCAAGTGGGTAGAGCACCTATACTTCGCTGGTCAGCTCAACGGCACCACCGGCTATGAGGAAGCTGCCGCACAAGGATTAATGGCGGGGATTAATGCTGCCTTGAAGGTGCGGGCTGAAGAGCCACTTATTCTCGATCGTTCCCAAGCGTACATCGGCGTTCTAATCGACGACCTCGTAACCAAGGATATCCGTGAACCGTATCGGATGTTTACCTCGCGCGCAGAGTATCGGCTAGCGTTACGCGAGGATAACGCGGACCTACGATTGACGGAGATGGGACGTCAGATTAATCTGGTGACGGTTGATGCCTACGAGCGTTTCCAAATAAAGCGGAAATTGGTGGAGGTGGAAAAGAATCGCTTAGAACAGGCACGGTTGAAACCATCACTCGACACACAAACCCTTTTGAAATCTGTTGGAATTGGTGAAATCGGTCAACCCACTTCATTGGCGGAATTGCTCAAGCGTCCAGAAGTTCATTATGAGCAAATCAAGCGGCTCGCCCCAAATCCCCAACCGTTGCCCGAAGTTGTGGAGGAACAGGTCGAAATTCAGATCAAGTACGAAGGATACATTCATCGTCAAACTACGCAAATTCAACAGTTCAAAAAGATGGAGCACTTTCGGATTCCGGACGATTTTGATTATACCTCCGTGCATAGTCTAAAAACAGAGGCGTGTGAACAACTCGCAAAGATTCGTCCAATCTCTGTTGGGCAAGCATCGCGTATCCCCGGTGTTTCACCTGCGGACATTTCAATACTTATGGTCTGGGTTGAGCAATACAAACGACAGATGCAACCACAGGCGTGATGCGTTTGTGATATTCTTATCAAGTGTGGAAGTGGGAAGACGCGGTTGCCATGTAATTACGCAACGCAAGTTCGCTACAATCCGTTATCCATTAGTCTGGCATACCGCGCAACAAGTTTGAGACGTGATGTCCAGCCAATTTCGAGCAGAATTAGAACAGATACTTCTTCAGTACGGTTTTCCATTGGAACCTGTGCAACTTAATCAGTTCGTCATTTATTGGCGTGAGCTCAAACGTTGGAATTCGCGGATGAACTTGACCTCGATTCGGGGAGATCAAGAAATTATTGTAAAGCATTTTCTCGATTCGCTAAGTGTGCTACAATGTTTTGACATTAACCCCGGAGATTCGGTGATTGATATCGGGACGGGGGCAGGTTTTCCGGGACTGCCGATTAAAATTTATATGCCTGACATTAAATTAGTTCTAGTTGAACCCTCATTGAAGAAGGCAAGTTTTCTGCGGTTTCTCATCTCTCAACTGAGCCGGAACCGCCAAACAGAAACCTCGGGCTCGTGGGAACCCCCTCGTATCATCGCCCAACGAGCTGAAGAATGTGCAACAAACAGTCCGCACATAACTGCTTACGATTGGGTCTTGACCCGTTACGTTGCTTCTCTAGAGGTTTCGGTGGCTTACTGTCTTCCGCTATTGAAGTCAAATGGAACATGGGTTGCTTATAAGTCCCCTGAGATGCAGCGTGAAATTCAGCAGGCAACCCCTAAATTACAATCGCTGGGGGGTAGGGATCCATCTATTGTTAGTAGTCCCATCCCTAAGCTAAATCGGACTTACGTTGCTATACGACGAAGGAGCTTCTTAGATGTTTGAAACATCGATCAGTCATAATAATGTTCCAGTTATCCGAATTGATGGAAAAATCATAGGTGGCGCGGCCAACGCGCTCAAACGTGAAATGGATAAACAGATTGAGCAGGGTGGAGGCGGTCTGGTCTTGGACATGGCGAAGGTTCCTCTGTTAGATAGTACGGCACTGGGAATAATTATCGCGACCTTGCAGTTCCTCAAGAAGATGGATGCAAAACTGGTCCTGCTCAATCCACAACACACTGTCCTCAATGTCTTGCAGGTCACTCGCCTCAACACGATTCTCGAAGTTTATTCAGATGAAGAATCGGCAACGGGCGCATTTGGTTCATAGCAGGAATCTATCATGAAACGTCTACGTCTTAGAATGGGATTGCGGGGGCAACTCGTTCTGCTCTTTCTGCTAGTATCGCTTATTCCCTTGCTTGTTGTCGCTTTTTTAGCGCACCGGGACGGGAAAAGTGCGTTGAAAAACGAAATCGGTAATGGACTCGAACGAGTGGCAGGAGACACAATAGTTCAAGCAAACCATACGATTATCAATCGCCTGCGGTCTCCTCGATGGCGAAACATAAGCGAGAAAGTTTCATCTACCAACGATGATAACCGGCTATCAACACTCCAAGAGGCACACAAAGCGTTGTCGAACAACGTCGCGCAGCTTGAAAGGCACTTCGGCGAAAATAGCGAAATTATTATTACCAACTGGCATCAGCAGGTCATTTTCACAACCGATAACCGGCTACTCTTTCATAAGATAGATGAACCGTGGTGGTACAAGGCTTATAATAACGGGCTCGGTCATGAATTGATTAGCGATATCCAATATGACGCCGAAGCGCAGCAACACTATGTGTCAAAGACTTTACCTATTCCGTCCCCCCCTCCCGAATCGAAAGTGGTCGGCGTCTTGAGAGTTGTCGCCCCGCTTCCTAAACTCTCAGAGGCGGTCGATCTTGAAAAAGAGGAGATGGAAATTTGCCTCGTTGATGCGTTCGGACGGGTTATTTGTGCGACTCCGGGCAGCGGATACCATTTCTCGGATCATGTTGAAATGAGCGACGCTGCAATGGAGGCAATACTTACTTCAATTAGCAAAAGCGATGAATATCAGGGATACAACATGGATGGTGAAACAGATGCACAAGGAGAACAACGAGTCTATGGCTGGGCGCGTACACCTCCCCAACTATGGCAAGAAATAGATGATAGACGAAACTTTGCATTTACCAATGATGGACAAAATTTTACAAATTGGATGGTGTTGGTTTCGCTACCTACCTCATCAGCTTTCTACAGAGTGACAGAATTCACCAAGCGAATCTTGTCGTTCACGTTGATTTCCTGTTTGGTTGTCATCGCAATTGCTCTCCTCGTTTCCCAACGCATTGTGACGCCGATTCGGCAAGTCACAGGGGCAGCACGCGCGATTGGTCGCGGAGAGTTCGATCAGGAAATTCAGGTCACCAGTAAGGATGAAGTCGGCATTCTGGCGGAAGAATTTAATTCGATGCGGTGGAATCTCAAAAGTGCGGTCAAACAGTTGACCGACGAAGAAAAGAAGATGACCGCAATCGTCAATAGTATTGCCGAAAGCTTAATCCTTGTGGATTCAAGTGCCCGAGTGCTTCACATCAATCCCGCCGCCGAACGCCTCCTCAATCTCAGTGCTGATGACGTTGATAAGGATTTCACCGAGATTATCCAAAACGATGAGCTGATTCACATTTTCAAAGAGGACCAACGCCAAATTTCTCTGAATAAACCTGTGGAGCAAATTTCATCAAAGAACGAGGAGACAAGTCTCATCTCTGAAATTACGTTGGTTCGCCATGATGAGAGGCTAGTGCTCCGTATCATTGCCAGTCCCTTCCTTGACGAAAACGGCCTGACCCTTGGGACGGTCTACCTTTTTGATGATATTACCCGTGAAAAAGAGATTGATCAGATGAAATCCGATTTCATCTCACTTGTCTCTCACGAGTTGCGTACGCCACTGACCTCAATCATCGGTTTTGTTTCGTTCATTTTAGATGGCAAAGCGGGGGCAATTAACGATAGACAGCGAAACAGTCTCGCTCGCGTCCAACGGCAATCGAAACGACTCGCCGCACTCATCAACGATTTGCTCGATATTTCCCGAATTGAGTCTGGTCGGATACAGATGGAACAGGAACCGGTTTCGCTTTTGGAGATTGTGACGCAGCGGATTGAGGAGATTCGCCCCCAAGCCGACGAAAAATCAATTCAGCTAGATCTGACCGCTCCTGAATCGGTCCCTGAGATTCGCGGCGATGAAGCGCGCCTGGGCCAAGTGTTTACAAACCTGATTGGCAATGCTATCAAGTTCACACCGAATAAGGGTGAAGTGAACGTCAAACTTAAAGTCGATGGAAACCTCCTGCATGTTGAAATCATTGATACGGGCCCTGGTATTCCCGCCGAGGAACGCCAAAAGGTGTTCGACAAGTTTTACCAGCTCAGCGATATTAGCACACGCCAGCAAGGCGGCACCGGCTTGGGACTACCAATTACCAAAAGTATTGTTGAGGCGCACGGCGGGAAATTGTGGATTGACGATGGAAATCAAGGCAAAGGGAGCAATTTTCAGTTTGTGTTACCGCTCGTTAGAGAAGACGATAATGTAAAACGTAAAGAGTAAGGGAGCGTTGAAATAATGGCTGAGACAATCCTCGCTGTAGATGATGATATCGATATTCTTGAGCTGATTCAGATGAGTCTGACTGCCGAGGGATTCGATGTTATCACGGCAAACGATGGAATGGGTGCGTTAGAAAAAGCCAAAGCCTATTCACCGGATCTCATCCTCCTCGATCTGATGATGCCGGTGATGGATGGGTTTGAGGTAATAGATAAATTGCGAGCGGAGGCTCAAACCCGTGCCATTCCTGTCATCATGCTCACAGCGCGAGCGCAGACGCATGAGAGGGTTCAGGGACTAAATGCGGGGGCAGATGACTATGTTACAAAACCTTTTGACCTTGATGAGTTGACAGCACGAATTGAAGCCGTACTTGGACGCACCCTCCCGACCAAATATATCAATCCACTTATTAGCACGATGGGCGACTGGTTTACTGAAGAGGGCGTTGAACAACTCGCCTCGCATCTTGAAACCGCCGCGGTGATACAGCAGAATCTGATACCCCAAAAAGCCCCGGATCTGCCCGAATTTGATATCGCTGGCTTCCTGCGAAGCTCAATGACAGTGTCCGGTGATTTTTACGACTTCATTCCGTTAGACGACAATCGTCTCGGCATAGCAATCGCTGATGTTCGCGGAAAAGGGATTCCTGCTGCTTTGCTGATGGTCATGATTCGGACAACTCTCCGGCTGATTTGCCGTGAAGAGACTTCGCCTGCAGCTGCCCTCAAGCGAATCAATGACCTTCTAGCAATTGACACAGATCCGGATCTGTTTGCAACAATGGTCTATGGGATTTTAGATTCGGCAGCGATGACCTTTACCTATTCAAGCGCAGGACACTGTTATCCGCTGCATCTGAAAAATGGGGGGACAGAGGTGGACGAACTCAAAGTAGGAGGGATGATATTAGGGACCTTCGATTATGCGGCCTTTGAATCAGAAACAATTTCCCTTGCCCCGGGTGATGGACTCCTTCTCTATACAGACGGAGTCACCGAAGCCGAGCGGAAGTCCGATGAAACCCTTTACGGTGAAGAAAGACTTGCTGTGATCTTTCAATCAAACAGTGGCCAATCCGCTGAAACATTTTGCCAAACCATTGAGACTGCGCTCCTTGACTTTAGCGGCACCAATCATCGGGACGATGATGTCACCATTGTCGTTATAAGAGTAAAAGACGGAAAGGAGTAGCTGCGTGGTACCGACAACCGATCAAGTTATTCGTCTTGATCTTCCGAGCTCAATACAACACGTTTATCTGTTAGATACAATCGTCCTTGAAATCCTCAAAGAGATGGAATTTGATGAGGAAACCACTGAGCAGGTAAGTTTAGCTGTCATCGAAGCCGGTACAAATGCAATTAAGCATGGAAATAAAGAAGATTTGAATAAACGCGCCCATTTTGAGTTCATTGTCCAACCTGACAAATTCACGGTTGTCGTTCAAGATGAAGGAAAAGGGTTCAGGCGGGAGGCAGTTGCGGACCCGTTAGATCCAGCAAACCTCTTAAAAAGTAGTGGCAGAGGCATTTTTCTGATGGAAACGTGCATGGATTCCGTTATTTATAAAAAATCAGGTACAATGGTGGAAATGGTTAAGCATAAATCGTTGACTGAACAGAAATGAGAGTTGATGCAACTTGGATTAGGTTTAAAAAAACAGTGCAGCCCCATGGGCTGCCGTCACTTCAAATTCAAGGAGATCATTAAATGACAGTAGATATTCGTAAACAAGAAGGTATCACAATTCTAGATATTGAGGGAAGAATTATTGGCTCCGATAGTTTAGCCCTCAAGAATATCATTGACGAACAGCTTGATGCTGCTGAAGAAGGGGACGCTAGAATCCTGCTGAATCTCGCAGATGTACGTATGGTGGATAGCTCTGGTCTTGGCATCATCGTCGCCTCATATACGGCCGTCCAAAAAAAAGGGGGGCGTATTGCTCTACTGCATCCCGGTGGCAACATCAGGAGCTTAATTGTCATGGCAAAGCTAGTCACTATCTTCGATCGATATGAGGACGAAGACGAGGCTATCGCCAGCTTTTACAAGTCCAACAACTAACGTCCTTTGGGGGGGAGCACTGTTTGCCATGGATTGACACATCTACGGCATATTTTTTAATGTGATGGGCTGGTGAATCACCCAAGCGAGTTCGTAGCTAGGGGATTCATCGTCCATCCCGATGAGTGATGAGTGTGATCACTTATCAGATTTACAGACGAGTTGCCTTTATTGGGACTGATGACATTGCACAAAAGAGGGAATGCGAGCACTGTGGCACTAAACAAAAATAGGCATAGTGATCTGTGGAATAAATGTACAAACTGTGGAGAACTTGTATTCAAGCAGGCACTAGAACGCAACTTCTATACTTGTCCAAATTGTGATTACTATTCTCCGATGCCTGCTGATAGTCGTCTTCGCTATTTATTTGACTCAGAAGCAATATTTAATCTCCACCCGGCTTCAATTGACAAGCAATCATTAGAGACCGTTGGCATGACAGATATAGTTTATCAAAACAGATTCCCAGATGGATCTCAATGGTTGACTGCCGCAGGCGAAGGTACAATCTCAAGCTGTCCGGCCGTTCTTGCCGTTGTTGCCCCTTACGCTATTCCACAAAGGCTCCATTTCATAACACTGCTGGTTGCGATTCGTGCTGCACTAGAAAAAAAACTGCCACTTATCACTGTGTATCCAAGTGATGCACTTTCTCGGAGGAGGGCAGATCCACCGGAACAGGTGGGATTGTCGTCTGCTGAAATTACATACCTGACTATTGAAATGGACAATTTGTCTCAAGCCCGTCTTCCACAGATTACAATTCTCACGGATCAAGACCGTCGGACGGGCTTCTTAACACAGTTTCCATTGGGCGACCTTGTACTTGCGGAACAGAATCGTATGTCTGGAAATGCACCTGACAGACGTCCCCGTTCATCGCTTGGAGAAACTTTTCAAGCGACAGCCTCACCATCTAGCTATGTGCAACCCGACGTAAGTATAGATTACTATGTTCAGCGTCAGGATCTACCAACAAGACTGGGTAAATTACTTTCTTTTTTTATTAAATAAGCTTCTTACGTTTGACGCATTACATTTCATGCCTCACGTTTCAGATAGGAAAAATGAAAAAAAAGAGATTATCGAGCCTACCATTGCTTGCTATACTATTCCTCGCGAATCTGGGTTGTGCAACGCTTCAAACTGCGTTTCAAACTGAACGTATTGTTCCCATTTTCGATCCGGAGGCGACCATCCTCCCGAGATCAGGGACCGTCGCGTATGTCAAAAATGGCATCACAGCGATGGCAATTCCCTTGAACGATGTCAAAGCGGTGGATGCCTTTGGAATTATCGTTTTCAACAGCACGGATCATTGGATCTCTGTGCGACAGGATGATTGTTCGATGCTTGATCAATCAGGTAAGGTTTACAAGCCCATCCATAGGTCCCAGCATACATTTTATCTCGGAAAGAATTTCACACCGAAGATGCCCCCGGAATTCCGAGAAGATTTTCGGGAAAGCCGCGTCCTGCGCTCAATGGGTGATTTGGTGCCTTTGCCGCGCGAAGACGTAGAAAAAACGACTATTATGCCGAAACGTCGGGTGCGGTTCTTCCTGTATTTTCACAAGCGTAGTATTAAGTCCTCAAATTTAAGGATTATTGTTCCCAAAGTCCACAGCGAATTTACCGACACAGAAACTACGTTTGTGTTTAAGTTCGAGGTCCAAAGAGGCTAAGCGGGTGTGAAGAGTCGCCAAATACTAATCTTTGGATGGAATCCTGCTAAGTAACCCGCGATTTTGGGGTTAAGTTATTGGTTTGCTGACTATTTCCAACATTAAGTGCCTCTTCCGAAGGTTTCCCCGATATCTCACACACGCTCTAAACAAATGAGCAAATGGACTTTCCTGCTCCCTCTGGTGTTCCTTCCCCTCTATTTGAGTTGCGCTGTCCCCAATCCGCCGGTGGATAGGGAGACTAAAGCCGATTTGAAATCCTCCCTGACGAAGACAATGACACCGCCCCAGATTGTGCCCTCCATCCACAATCGTCCCGCTCCCCCCATACTCGGTGTGAACTATATCAACGCTCTGGGACGTTCCGGTCAGGGGGCAGGGCAATTTCTGAAGCCAGCAGGTCTCGACCTTGACCATCGGGGGTTGCTCTACGTCGCAGATTCGGGAAACAACCGTGTCCAAGTTGTCGATAGTGAAGGCAACTTCGTATCGGAATATGGTGTGCGCGGCTGGCGGACAGGGGAATTCGATAACCCAACTGATGTTGCCATCAATTTCCAGCGCACTGAACTCCTTTATGTCGCTGATACAGATAATCACCGAATCCAATACTGCAACTTGGTAGATCGCATTTTCTATATTATGGCGGGTAGTAGATTGGGCGGCAGCCACGAGGAGAACAACGTAAATACTAAAATTGAGTTTGACTTGCCGGGTGGGGTCAGCGTCGGACGAAACGGGGAGGTTTGTGTCGTTGATACGGGAAACCACCGATTTATCCTGTTTAACACGGACAGCATTCGCGTGTTGATGCGGGGGAGCTTTGGGGGGGCGAGACGACAGTTTCGTGATCCAACAGATCTTGTAGCAGACGCACATGGGAACATCTACATCGTCGATTCCGGCAATCATCGGATTAAGAAATATGATTTCAGCGGCAACCTAGTCCAGATATGGGGCACTGAAGGGAAGGCACCGGGGCAATTTCACGACCCGCGTCATATCGACATCGACCGTTGGGGGTATCTTTATGTAACAGACCGGGGAAATCAGCGGGTTCAAGTTTTCACAAAGGATGGGGAGGTTGTGATGACATTTGGTGATGAATCACTTGTCGAACCGGTTGGCATCGCGGTTTTCAAAAATGATCTCGTCTTCGTGAGCGATGTCGCCGCGAATAACATTAAGGTCTTTCAGATTGTCTATCATCCCTGATATCGGATACAAGGTTGTGTAGGTTTGTTAATTCGCACAGCACGTAAAGCACAAATTACGAGGAGGACACTATGCAATTAACCGATGAACAACTAGCAACTTGGAAGCGCGATGGCAGCATAGTTGTGCCCAACGTCTTTCCCCCGGAGCGTTTTGCTCCAGCGTTAGAGGCCGTCGAGCGCAATGCCTATGGGGGGCTGACTTATGCCGAATACCGGGCAAAATGGGAGGAAAGTCCAACGGAGATTCAACAACTTTACGAACAGACTTCACCCATGCAACGATTGGCGGGTCCAATGGGGAGAGCTGTCCATTTTCCCACCGGCTTGCCGGCGGTTGATAAGCTGCTGGAGCATGATGATTATATTGACTGTGCCTGTCAGTTGCTAGGGACTAACGAGATACGGCTTGGCTATGGGCAAATTTTCTTCCGAGATGGGTTGACCGATACTCGCTACAGCGAGCACCCTTGGGAGGGCTATCATATCGACAACGGCACTAATTCACAACTGCCCCCACACCCCGATTGGGAGCGGTATAACTATCTGCTTTCTGGGATTATCCTGCACGATATTGATGAAGATGGTGCCCCCATGCTGGTCTGTCGCGGTTCACACAAACAGCTGGCGTCAATATATGAGCGTCACGGGGGCTGTGCCGGTGGAATGGGTTTGGCGGACCTTCGGGAGTGTGAGGAATTGGCTGAACCAACGCCGGTCACCGCCAAGGCCGGCAGTGTTGCCTTCCGTTCTAGCTATCTCGTTCATGCTGCCCAACCTTTTGCTAACAAACAACGGCAGCGCGGATGGATGGGGTTTCACTTCCACCGTGCAGACAATGCTGACTGGTGCCACACCACGCGTCCCGTTCCCGGCTGGACAACACCTGAATTTGTGAGTTTCGTAGCCAAGACCACACCCCGTACCCGTCACTTACTTGGCTGGCCCAATCCGGGCGATTCCTATTACACCGCAGAAGCACTTCAACGCCTCGCTAATGCCTACCCCGGCATCGATATAGCACCCTATCGGAATGCCATGGCAGTGTGACAAGATGGTCGATGGACAGTTTATTGGCGTTTTCATACCGGTGCACCGACAGCACCGTTGACACACGCTAGTTTCGCATCCGGGGTGTGGCATCGCGTGTGATGGACAGTTTGGATCGACATATTCAGAACGGCTATCCCCTGACCACAGTCTCGATTTTCGGCTTACGAAACGAAATCCATACAGCCAGTGGGCACTCACATGGTATTTCCAAGTCTTGAACCTATATAATCGCTCTAACGTTGACCAATATGCGTTCCGTGAGAAACGAGATGAGGAAACAGGTGTGCTGCTTGGGTGTAAGATTGATGAAGAGCCGCTGCTGCGGTATAACTATCTGCTTTCTGGGATTATCGTGCACGATATTGATGAGGACGGTGGGGCCATACTAGTCTGTCGTGGTTCACACAAACAGCTAGAGTCGATATACGATTGTCACGGGGGCTGTGCCGGTGGAATAGGTTTGGCGGACCTTCGAGAGTGTGAAGAGTTAGCTGAACAACGCCGGTCACCGCCAAAGCTGGCAGCGTTGCCTTCCATTCCAGCTATCTAATTCATGGTGCCCACCCCTTCGCCAACAAACAGCGGCAGCGCGGATAACTCCTGTTGATGCGTTAAGGCGCGAGTAAAAGTAGCATTGTCCGCACAGAGTAGGGAAAAATGCGATTGGATATGTTACTTTTTCGGAGATTCCGTATTCTGTCAACGGGCTCGACAACATCACAATCACGAATAACAAAAAGGAGATTTGCTTATGAAACGCATAGTCATACCAATTCTAATACTCATCTTAGTTACGGCGTTGACCTCGTTCCATGCGACTCACGCGCAAGACGGAGCCGCAGAGGCTGACATGGAAGCGTTGGGTGACCAATTGAAGGTGGCTGTCGCCAGTGGTGAAATGACCGAAGAAGAAGCATTTGCCAAGTACCAAAAAGCGGCTGGGAAGATGAAAGGTGCGAAAACCGGGAAGGGCAAAGACGACACAGACTGGAAAGTACCAGCAATAAATGGTCTACCCTGTTTGCCAAACGTACTAGATGGCATAGATCCAACCGATGGCGTCTCATTCGATTCCAACCATCTGGTGTGCATTAAAGTGACAATGGATCCACATGATTTCGAGTTGTTGGCCAAGGAAACCCGCTTTGATAGTGCTGGAAATGGCTTCGAGCAAATATGGCCGGATTGTTCGCAACCCTGGCCCTCAGCGTATAACTGGTATCAGGCAGATATCGAGGTCGACGGTGTGAGCCTATCAGAGGTAGGAATTCGTAGGAAGGGCTTTGTTGGCTCCCAGTACTCGCCGGTGCCAGCTTTGAAAATCAAGACTGATAAATACGTGAAAGATCAATTCCTTGGCGAGACCGAGCGAATCACGCTCAATAACAATGGTGGAATTATACCCCGCATGGCAACCTGTCTGACCTACGAAGTTTTTGCCGCAGCTGGCTACCCTGCGCCCCGGTCCAACATGGCAAATGTGATAGTCAACGGTCAGCCAAAAGGGCCCTACGTGCATGTCGAAGCCATCAAGAAGCGTTTTCTTCGCCGAGCTTTCGGTGACGACGCCGGGTCCCTCTATGAGGGTACGCACACCGACTTTGTCGAAGCGTGGTTGCCGCGCTGGGAATGTAAAACCGACGATACCGACACCAGTTATGCACCGCTGGTAGGTGTTGCCCAAGCCCTACAGAAGCCCGACGAGGAGCTTGTCGATGCACTGTCTTATGTGCTGAACATTGATCGTTATATTACCTTTTGGGCACTTGAGGTATTTGTGAGCCACGTTGATGGCTACGGTGCCGACCGCAATAATTTCTACGTCTATTTTGATCCGACGGATGCTGGCCGCGCCGTTTTCATACCCTGGGGGGCTGACAAAACATTTCTTGGTGATTTTAGTCTAGTTCAATATCTGACAGCCGATCTGCCCCGGCGTCTGTCCCGCATCCCAGCGATGGCCACTCGCATGGAAAATGAGCTTAAAAGGTTGCTCAACGAGGTGTGGGACGAGGCGGCCCTCCTAGGGAGCATTGATCGCTACAGCGCGCAAGTAAAGCGTGCACAACAGGACGACGATTACGATGCCAAGGTCGAAACTCTACGTACCTGGGTGAGAAATCGTCCCGATCGGGTCCGCGAGATGCTTCGTGTCGGCCTCCCTATAGGTATGGAAAAATCACTCCCTTGTACAAACGAACGTGTAAAATGAAAAATCGTCTCACACAGCACAATAGCAAAGAATAAATTAATAATGAGAAGGTTAGCTTACAGTTTGCTGGTTTGGATTGGCTTCCGTTATGAGCACCTCTCAGTTATATCAGTGGATATCAATCCCATTTTCCGCAGCGATTCGGCGCACATTCGCGTTGGCACGGGGAATTTTTTCCATCGGTAGATGCTCAATCAGTCCGTATCCATCCGGATAGAACCCGTCAAATCTTCTGAGTGCCTGTGCGAGATCTAACTCGCCTTCGCCGGGCATCTCCTCATTAATATGGAGAACCAAGCCATTTTCCACCTTGATGTCTTTGACGTGCGCCACAGGGGCGATTGGTCCCATTATATCAAAGATATGGTTCAACCGGTCGGTGCTATTATAAACCTGCTGAAGTGTCTGAAAATGGTTGACAAAATCCATAACGATGCACAGGCTATCCAAACCGACAGCATCAACAACCGCCTTGCATGTTTCGGGCGAGTCCATTATTGAGACGGCATGGGTTTCGACAATAATGGTCACTCCTTCTGCATCCGCCTTTCGGGCAATTGGCGTTAGTGTCTCGATCAAACGTTTCATACTCTCAGGCAGGTAGTTATCCCGGTGCGATGTCCATGCTCCGTCAGGATTCAGGCTTCCGGGACGGATGAGGTAGCTATGTGCGTTGATCTGCCGTGCTATCTCTGCGCCTCGATTAATCCTTTTGATGGTTGACTCCCTAACAACCGGATCCGGATCGAAGAGGCACTCGCTGTAGGTAAGAGCGAATTGAACCAGATCGAGCCCTTCCTCCGCCATAAATTGATTGTACTTTTTACAATCCTCCGTTGTTACATCGAAGACATCGTCGCTACTAAAATGGAATCCGAATCCTGTGAACTCCAGTGTCCTAATTGCTTCCATCTGTTCCTTTGTAAATGTGCGAAAGTTCCCCGGCAACATGCCGACAATTCCGAGTCTCATGTGAACCTCCATCATATAGTTGATTGCTGATTGCCTGAGCACCGAGGACGCAGATTCCTAAACCCCTTAATTCTGACTGGTTTTGATGCTTCACAGTGGAGTAGCAAGTTCCTGCGCCAAGACCTGAAGGTCATAACCTTCCTTACGGATGCGAAGGTCGTAATAAAATATTGTCGTTGATATAACCCTAAATGCGTCAATGAGTAGTGAAACACAGATCGAGAGGAAAGAGAGAACGGAAGGAAAACCGGGGAAGCTGCCAACGAGAAATGGGAGGGAGAGTATAAGGATGACCACAAATGCTTCCGCGAGTGTCAACCATACAACAAGGAGGAACGCTTTGTCAAAAAATCCTTTGACGAGCACGCGACTTCGCTTGAGTGCCCCCAATCCACCTTCTTTTTCAATTATAACAACGGGGGCAGCCAGGCAGAACCAGATGTAAACGACGATTCCCGGTATCAAAACCATCAGACCAATACCAGCAGCAATCGTCGAAAGAATGAGCGATCCAAGCATAAAAATAAGGAGCACCCCGAGTAACGGAAAGAGGGAAGCTAAAACCTGTGAGTACGCTTCGCCAACGCTTATTGACCTTCCGAGTAGATGCTGTGAAATTGCGAATGTTCCAGCTGCCGTCACAATCAAAGATTGGAAAACGACAATCGCCGTATATGGCAATGCCGCCGCCAACACTTGCGGTCCAACAATCTTAGCATATCCGTAGATCCAAATGGATTGAAACGCCAATCCTCCAATCAGAGTGCCGGGTGCAGCAATTCCAACTAACTTCAGAAAGTTCACTCGATAGTAGCGTAGCGCATGGAAGAAGATCTGCCTAACGCCCATCGGCTGGAATTGCATCGGCTGGAATTGATATGTATCCACGATTGTCCGACCTCAGTTCATTGAGATATGCCTCAAGTTCTTTATCTCGAGGATCCAATTGGTACGACTTATCCAGATAATCGACCGCGGTATCATGTTGACCGATTTTCATGTACAGTGCTCCGAGGTTAAAGTAGGGGCGAGGGTAAGTCGGTTTGATATCAATTGCTCGAAGGTAGTGGTCCCGCGCTTTCAGGAATAATTCCTTGGTTTTGCCGATGACTATGTTCATCGTTACATTTTCGCCGAATTGTTGGATATAGATATATGCCTCAACCTCTTGGGCTTTTTTGTTGATGGCTCCAGTGACATCTGGTTTATCTGATGTCATGACAATATAACCGGAGCCGACTTCTGCCACTGCTGTCTCCAACTCCCGGACAGCTTCGGCCGGTGTTTGGCTTGCCAAGTCAGTTTTCCAAGAGGGCCAATTCGGTCCGGCGTAGTCAAGTCCATATTCGTAGCAGGTTGCTCCCAAATCGTTATGGACTTCGGCGTTGTCCGGGCGCATCTTTAGTGCCTCTTGATAAATCTGGATAGCCGCGGTATGTCTTTTTGCGTTATGAGCGACTGCAGCTTGTTCACGCAAACTCTTAAATTCCTGTCCTTCCAAATTAATGGCTTCCCGAGCTGCCATCTGATCGTCTGTCTGCATATAGTAGATAAGTGGAACAACTACAACTAGAGAGAGACAAAGGAATATGATTGTTGGCAATTGTAAACGCATGTTTCCTCACCTCTTGTCTTTAGAATGATACATCCCAATCGGTTATGTTGTTAATAAAAATCGACAAAATCCTAATTATAAACACCTGGTAACAGCTGAAGTTGCGATTCGACTGGGTTCAGCGAATGACTAAATCGGACAATTCCCCCTGCCTACCGTTCCGCTCAAAGTAAAGACTAATCCGTTGAGGGGACTGTAACTGGTTTATGATACGTTTGAAATCTTCAAGCGAATTAACCTTGATACTATTAATGTGGGAAATAAGATCGCCTCGTTTCAATCCCTGTTGCGCTAATGTACCTCTCGGTTGAACCTTTGTAACAAGGACACCACGCTGCGTGTATTTCTCTGCCTGTTGTCGATTTAACTGTTCAATTGTAATACCCCAGCCGGGTACGGCATAATTCCATTGGAGCTCTCGAATTTTCACACGCAGGTTCCTGGGTTTCCCATCGCGGAGTATTCGGACGGTCAGTAACTGATTTTCACGGAAAAGACGAGTGATTGCCAAGAATGTCTCTGAATTGGATATCGGTTTCTGGTTTACCGCCTCGATGACATCGCGACGCCGGAGGCCTGCTGCTTCCGCCGGGGTTCCCTTTTTTACCGCCGCGACCAACACGCCGATACCCTCTTCCAAATCGAGGGCTTCCGCCAATCTCGGCGTTAAATCTTGGGGGGCAATGCCAATTTCCGGTGGTACAACAGCCCCATATGTAACCAATTGATCGACAATCTTTTGGGCGATATTAACTGGAATGGCAAAACCGATCCCTTGTGAACCGCCGCTCGTCGAATAGATTGCCGTGTTGATACCGATTAGCTGTCCGTATAAGTTGACCAGTGCCCCGCCGCTATTGCCCGGGTTAATTGATGCATCTGTTTGGATAAGATTGCGGTATAGCCGGTCCTCTGTCTTCAGGACGCGGCCCGTTGCGCTCACTACGCCGACAGTGACAGTAGGACTCGCATCCTCAACCATAGTAGCAAAGGGATGTCCAATTGCAATTGCCCATTCTCCAATCATCAGATCTTCGGCATTGCCTAATTCAACCGCTTTTAGTTCTGGTATATCAATTTTTAAGACAGCAAGATCCGTGAGGAAATCCTCCCCGACGATTTCGGCACTCGCTTCACGCCCATCAGAAAGGAGTACCGTTGTCGAGTCTGCCCCCGCGATAACGTGCTGATTGGTGATTACATAGCCTTTTCGGTCAAAAATCACTCCGGATCCAAGCCCGTGTAGAGTGCGCCGTTGTGGGACTTGGAAGGGAAGGTCGAAAAATGGTGCCCAAAAATCATCAAAAAATGGAGATACATTTACCATCTGTGTTGCTGTCCGCGTTGTGCTGATATTAACGACCGCAGGGCTCGCGTACTCAACCGCGTTGACAATGGCGTTCCGTCGAGAAATTGATATATCCGCTTGCCGCTCTGCCTTCGATTGTGCCCTCCCCATTTGGGGAGCCACGATCAACCAACAGAGAATCAAAATGTAAAACATGAGACCCCGGCGAATCGGGACGGGTTGTAAAACGTGATGTGGATAGAGTATTATGCTTTGCATGAATAAACGCACATATTGCCAAACAGGGCGGGGCATTTTCCGATTGTGAATCATCTGCTGTTTGCTCCTCGACGCTGCCGACATGGGAGCGGCCTTATCATGGTTTGACATTTAAAAATAGATACGTTTCCCATCTTTCCGGGGATTTTGAGGTTTGCTCAAAATTTCAATGGTGCTAAATATCCTCATATCTAGCCATTTAACCGACGGAAAAATTTGGGGTTGGGTTTATTGTAACGCAACTGGGGCTATGTGTGCAGGTTACGGCATACGGAGTAGCCTATTACTAGCAATTTGGGTTATTATATTCTTCTTGGACAATTATTGTCAATAGCAGAAATCCGCAAGCCTTTGGATGGCGTCCAACCGAAAAGATTTCTCACCTGCAATTTTCTACTTTCCAGATATTCATCGAAATTTTTTGTCGTTGATGGTATAATAATTCCCATGAAAACAATCAATGTGACAGTCTACTCAGACTATGTTTGTCCATACTGCTACATCGGTGCAGCGCGAGTACAGCAACTGCAACAGGAGTACGATCCGCCGCTTGCCTGGAAGAGCTTTGAACTTCATCCGGAAGCACCGGCGGGCGGCATCCCATCGTCAATGTTTTATCAGAACCATCCGCATCTCAAACGGATTTCCGAAAACGCCCAACAGTTGGCGGCAGGTGCCGGTTTGCAACTCGGCGACCATGTCATTTATTCCAATTCTCGACTTGCGTTAGAGTTGGGTGAATTTGCCGATCAATACGGAAAGGGCGAAGCGTTCCGAGCGGCACTATTTGACACTTACTTCCAGCAAATACGGGACATGGGGGATGAAGCCGTGCTTTTAGGGGTAGCTGAGGAAGTCGGGCTTGCCAGAGAGGCAGCGGCTGAATGTCTCTCTGAACGTACGATGAGGGCCTGCGTTGATTTACAGATACAGGAAGCAAGAGGGTATGGTATCACCGGCGTCCCAACATTTATCATTGGGAAATATATGGTTGTTGGTGCACAACCTTACTCGGTGCTTAAACAGGCATTTGAGCTGGAGTTGGAAGAAGGAGCAGCCGGCTAAATAAATCCGAATGTTGAAGCCCGTCAAACGAAATTGGCTCATATTAAAAAAACGGCAACAGAAACTGAGTTTTCAGGTCCGAGAGGATCCCGAGATCGAGAAAAAGACTCGGTTTCTCTTCGCGCTTTGCACTTTACTTTTTAGATGAACTGCGATATTTACCCCCTTGGCAATTTTCAGCCCAATCAATTAGGAGGGAGGGGACATCATGGGTTTGGACACAAAGTATGACATTGATCAGATGATGGAGGAGTGGCGGATTAATGGCTTCGTCGTGTTCGAGGATTTGATACCGGTAGAAACAGTTGACCGTATCCTTGAGGCGTGGATACCGATTCGGGACCGCGACATCAAGCGGCAAGGGAAGCATCCACCCCGCGGCTATCATCGCTATAACGTGCGCGTCCCTTTCGAGCGACCTTTTGTGGATGCGGAGATCTTCGAGCATCCCGCTCTAGTTGCATTTCTGGGGTGTGTGTTAGGACCTGATTACGTGTGGACACACTTCGACTCGAACATACCACTGCCGGGAGCAGATTATCAGAGGTGGCACCGGGACGGCCGTGCCTCTCTTTTTCCGGGAATTAAGACGCCAGCGTACTCCGTTGGTGTCAAATTTCCGCTCGTTGACACAAGCGAGGAAAATGGGAGTTTTGAGGTCATTCCGGGGACGCAATATGTGGGCGATGAGGGCTTGCCCACCAATTTGAACGACGTTTTTGGCGAGGGCCTCAACCGTCGCGGCAATTACCACCCCGTCCGCCTTAATCTGAAGAAGGGCTCTCTCTGGGTGCAAGACCCACGCGCCTTCCACCGTGGTACACCAAATAGATCGGGCCACCCGCGCGATGAGTTGTGTATGGCATTCAGCGTCCCATGGTTGTTCAGCCAATGGCTGCATGAGTACACCGAAAAGCACTTCCCTAGGGAACTCTGGGAGAGCCTGCCTCCTCATGCCCAAAAGGTGTTGAAATGGCAGCGGGTAAAAGATGCATGAAACGTGAAAATAATCTGTTTATTGGTTCATTAGTTCATTGGTACAGTCGGGCTAGGAAGCCTCAACTCCGTTGCACGATTTCTTAACATAAGTCAAAGGAGATTTCTATGCGTTTGAAAGATCGAGTTGCTATCGTCACGGGTGGCGGTGGTGGGATGGGAACGGGTATCAGTCTATGTCTTGCTAGGGAAGGTGCGAACATAGTCGTGTCGGATGTGAATCTTGAGGCAGCACAGGGTTGCGTTGAAAGGATTGAGGAGACGGGCCAAAGCGGGTTGGCGATTCAGTCAGACGTAACGAAGGAGGGAGATTGCACCGCTCTGGTGGAGGAAACACTTAAAACGTTCGGACAGGTAGATATTCTGGTCAACAACGCTGGGCATTTCGGTAAGAACCTTGGGCTGCCGTTCACCAACCAAACAGAGGCAGACTGGGATGATAACTTAGCTGTCCACGTCAAGGGTCCCTTCTTCCTCTGTAAAGCCGTTGCCTCTCACATGGTGGACCGGAAGTTTGGGAAGATTATCAATATCTCGTCAATTGCAGCAAAGCGAGACCCGCAGATTGCGCCGGCTTATGCTGCGGCCAAGAATGCCCTGTTGAATTTGACACGACTGGTGGCTAAAGACCTTGGCCCCCATAACGTCAATGTCAATGCGATCTGTCCGGGGATGCTCTGGACCGGGTTTTGGCACAGGCTTGCACCGTTAATCGCCGAGAACGACCCGACTTATGCAAATCTTGAACCGCGTGCCCTGTTTGAGCAATGGGTCAAACAAAACACACCGCTGCAGCGGGAGCAGACGCCGGAGGATATCGGCAACCTTGTCGTCTTTCTGTCGTCCGAGGAGTCTCGAAACATCACCGGACAGACCATCCATGTCGATGGCGGTGTGTCGATGGGATAGCGAATCCCACTTTCTAACTGATTTGGATAACCTGTGCGAGTCGTGCAGATTCACTCAACGCGTCGCAGACACGCATTGTATTGATTGCTTCGGTTTGCCAGTGCGGCTCAAGCTGCCCGATCCGAACAATGTTTGAAAACCGTTCAATCATGCGTACCTCTTGGATACAGCCTCCGCTTTTATGTTCTTCGTTCCGTCCCTGTGCACCGTGTATCCAGAAACGGGTCGAGTCTTCTTGCCGGGGTACTACGAAATCATCGCATACAATAGAAGCTTGGGTGCCAGCAACCTCAAACCACCTGCGGCTGGCGGTATCATAGCCACAATCAAATGCGGCTATCCGTTCGTCTTCAAACCAGAGGGTGCCTGACAGGTTGAGTTCTACATCACGATAATAGCGTGCGGTAGCAAAGACCTGCGTTGGTAAATCGCCGAATGCCCAGAGAATGCAGCGAACACAATAGTAACCGAGATCTCCGAGGCAGCCGCCGGCAAGTTCCTTTTTGACCCGGATGTTGTCTTCTGGAATTTTGTCCCAACCTGTGGTAAATGCCGCCGTCACCCGACGCAATTGTCCTAAAGTCCCATCATCAATGACCTGTTTCATCCTAGGAGTACGCACGTGATGCACCCACATGACGCCATCCATCAGTTGCACATTGTGCTGCTGACAGGCATCTGCCATCGCTATCGCTTTTTCTGTGTTTGCCTCCAACGGTTTTTCGCACAGCACATGTTTACCCTGTTGCGCCGCTTTGATAGTCCACTCGGCGTGCATTGAGGGTGGCAATGGGTTGTAAATGGCATCAATTTCCGGGTCTTCGAGGAGTGCCTCATAGTTTCCGTAGGCTATTCCAACGTCGTGTTCAGACGCCCACATTTTGGCTCGCTCTTCCTTTCGACTCGCGATTGTCGTCAACTCGGCACCGTCTGCCAAGTTGATGGCTCGTGCTACCTTTGTTGCGATCCTTGCCGTACTCAGAATCCCCCAACGTATATTTTGTTTTACTTCGCCTGTCATAACGTCCTCGCTTACATTCTGCTTTAGCTGTAGGATTGTTGTTGCCCAAAACCTCGATCAGTGCTATAATGCGGATTAAACTTTGCAGAGTTTTGAAATATTTCGGACTTACGCGCTCCAACTTGCTCCAACTTGTAGTAGCGTAATTCAACCTGCGTTCGGACGGGCGATAAATCGCCCAACTACGAAATTTAACTTACCCCCCTCAGTCCCCCCGCAAGCGGGGGGAAGGGCGCAAGCGGGGAGAGGAGGCACCAGTCCCGATGCCGTTGCCCTCCCAAGGGAATGCTTACTGTATCATGGATTCACGGTTTCATTGGGAGAAGAACCAAGAAACGACCCCGTTTTGAAATATTTCGGACTTACGCGCTCCAACTTGCTCCAACTTGTAGTAGCGTAATTCAACCTGCGTTCGGACGGGCGATAAATCGCCCAACTACGAAATTTAACTTACCCCCCTCAGTCCCCCCGCAAGCGGGGGGAAGGGCGCAAGCGGGGAGAGGAGGCACCAGTCCCGATTCGGCTGCCCTCCCAAGGGAATGCTTACTGTATCATGGATTCACGGTTTCATCGGGAGAAGAACCAAGAAACGACCTCGTTTTGAAATATTTCGGACTTACGCGCTCCAACTTGCTCCAACTTGTAGTAGCGTAATTCAACCTGCGTTCGGACGGGCGATAAATCGCCCAACTACGAAATTTAACTTACCCCCCTCAGTCCCCCCGCAAGCGGGGGGAAGGGCGCCAGCGGGGAGAGGAGGCACCAGTCCTGATTCGGTTGCCCTCCCAAGGGAATGCTTACTGTATCATGGATTCACGGTTTCATCGGGAGAAGAACCAAGAAACGACCCCGTTTTGAAATATTTCGGACTTACGCGCTCCAACTTGCTCCAACTTGTAGTAGCGTAATTCAACCTGCGTTCGGACGGGCGATAAATCGCCCAACTACGAAATTTAACTTACCCCCCTCAGTCCCCCCGCAAGCGGGGGGAAGGGTGCCAGCGGGGAGAGGAGGCACCAGTCCCGATTCGGCTGCCCTCCCAAGGGAATGCTTACTGTATCATGGATTCACGGTTTCATCGGGAGAAGAACCAAGAAACGACCTCGTTTTGAAATATTTCGGACTTACGCGCTCCAACTTGCTCCAACTTGTAGTAGCGTAATTCAACCTGCGTTCGGACGGGCGATAAATCGCCCAACTACGAAATTTAACTTACCCCCCTCAGTCCCCCCGCAAGCGGGGGGAAGGGCGCCAGCGGGGAGAGGAGGCACTAGTCCCGATTCGGCTGCCCTCCCAAGGGAATGCTTACTGTATCATGGATTCACGGTTTCATCGGGAGAAGAACCAAGAAACGACCTCGTTTTGAAATATTTCGGACTTACGCGCTCCAACTTGCTCCAACTTGTAGTAGCGTAATTCAACCTGCGTTCGGACGGGCGATAAATCGCCCAACTACAAACCTATGGATTTACTGTAGTCGCCCGATTCATCGGGCACCAGCAGTGATATTGTTCGGCAATGAATCACCGAACTACGAAATTTAACTTACCCCCCTCAGTCCCCCCGCAAGCGGGGGGAAGGGCGCAAGCGGGGAGAGGAGGCACCAGTCCTGATTCGGTTGCCTCCCAAGGGAATGCTTACTGTATCATGGATTCACGGTTTCATCGGGAGAAGAACCAAGAAAAGACCCCCTTCCCTGATGAAGCGGAAAATGGGAAGCCGGTTCTCTCGCTTTCTTTTTTTTGCGTCTTAGCCCCCTGGTTCCCTTGCATTTTATTAAAAGCCAGTAACTACTTATTTCCTATTTTTAAAATGTAGCATATTCCATTTCTGATAAGGAGTCAAGTGCAAAAATGAGACGTTTCTTATTGACTGTATGTGTGAGTTTATTTGTCGCCGAAGGTGCTGCGTGGGGGTGGTGGTCGGGCGGACATGGCATCCTAACGCGAGCAGCGGTTCGAGCATTGCCCGATGAGGTGCCTGCGTTTTTCCAAGCAGGGGAAGGAATGATTGCCCACTGTGCGTACGAGCCGGATATATCAAAAAATCATGGTACGCCCCATGTCAGCGCGGCGGAACATCCAGAGCACTACCTCGATTTGGAGCTTTTACAGGGCAAGCCACTCCCGAAAACCCGGTATGAGTTTACTCAGTTGTGCACTGAGTTGGGGATTAAACCCGACAAGGTGGGGTTCGTGCCTTATGCCCTTGCTGAATGGACAGAGCGCCTTGCCGTGGCATTTGCCGAGCACCGAAAATGGCCCAACAATCCCCATATTCAGAGTAAATGCCTAGTTTATGCCGGATTCGTTGCTCACTACGCGCAGGATATGTGTCAACCCTTGCATCTGACAATTCATTTCGACGGTTGGAAACAGTCGGATGGTTCTGTCTTGCATAAAGGGATTCATGAGAAAGTGGACGCGCTTATCGAATATTTGGCTCTCGATCCATCGATGCTGGCAAAGGATCAGGAGATCGAGCCTCTAGATGATCTGATGGCTGGTATTGTGGAGGAATTTCATGCGGGCTTTGCCCTGCTCAACCGGGTGTATGAACTGGGGGCTGACCTGCCTTCTTTTGGAAACAAAGACTGGGAGCGCGTTCCTGAAGTCGTTGATTTTGCGACTGAGCGGGCTCGTGAAGCGACACGTTTTACGGCTGCACTCTACCTGACGGCTTGGGAGTTGTCGGCTAAAGTTAAGCTGCCGGGTTGGCTGAACCGCGCACAAGCCGATGGATTAACAACCCAATAATTCCAGAAATCGTCAATCGGGATTCACCAGTGTCTCTGAATTGATTTTGGAAAATTGGTCTACATTACACAAGGAATATTTGAATGGCTGCGAATAAGATAGTTGATATACAGGTGTGTGAATTGCAACCGCCACCGCCGAGCGAAGAAGGGACACCGGCCCGCCGTCCGCCTTGGGGGCAGACATTTGTGGAGGCAACCCCCTTGGATAGATTCGACCAGCCGGTCCAGCGACGGTCTCCGGGTGGATTGGTGTGGGTTAAGGTTATCGCTGATGACGGAACTTGGGGCTTGGGCCTCGCTGACACGGGCCACGTAGCAACGATACTTATCAACGAATGCCTCGCACCGCTGGTTGTTGGGCAAGAGGTGGGTGCGATTGACCTTTGTAATGATCTAATGTGGCGCGGAACGCTCTCCTTTGGCAATGAAGGCTTGACAGCACGCGCCGTAGCTGGCGTGGATCTGGCGTTGTGGGATTTGTGGGGCAAAACCCTAGATCAGCCGGTCTATCGGCTCGCCGGAGGTCCTGCGCGCCGTTCAATGGATGTGTATGTAACCGGCAATGATGTGGACTGGAGTATAGAGCTCGGGTTCAAAAAGTTCAAACTGGCGCGACCGTATGGGGTCTATGACGGTCAGGCGGGCATTGATGGCACCGTGGAATTAATCGCAAAAACCCGCGAGCAGATTGGTCCCGAGGCGGATTTGATGCTTGATTGTTGGATGGCCTATGACGCCGATTACGCCGTGCAGATGTGTGAAGCCCTACGCCCTTACCGGATGCGGTGGATGGAAGAGATGTTGGTTCCGCACGATTGGAAGGGGTTAAAAGCCGTACGCGAGCGCGTTCCATGGCAAACTCTTGCCACTGGAGAGCATTGGGCAACGCGCTGGCCCGGGATGCGGGCGGTGGAGGAAAGCCTAATAGACCTTGTTCAGGCAGACCTCCACTGGATCGGTGGTTTTACAGAGGCGATGAAACTGGCTCACTTTGCAGATGCAGTCGGCATTCCAATGTGTCTGCACACCGGTGCCAACAATCCGTATGGACAACATTGGACCGCCGCCATGCCTAACACGCCGTTGATTGAACTTTTTCAAGCTTCAGCACCGGGCATTCCATTGGATGAGTGTTACTTGGGATCGCCTTCGGAGTCAGGACGGTCCTGTTATCGAACTCCACCGGGTACACTGATGCCAATTGATGGCAAGCTAGGTTTGCCCTCGGGCCCCGGGTTCGGGCTTCAGGTGCCGGAGGAGTGGCTGAAACCGCTTTGAAATATATCGGCGAGCAGTCAAGAATTAGTAGGGCAGCCGTAAATCATCTACCTAAACGTTCAAACTCGGTTGAGAGCCAATCCCAATAGGGACGTGGCATTTCAGAGGGCGGCTCTAACGCGGCTTCGCTTCGCCAGCGGCGTAACGGATGCTCCCGGTTCTCTTGCGGGAGATCTACGCGTGTCCCGTGAGCCGCAGACTCGAGCACCCCCATCAAGACTTCCAACACACGCCTTCCCTCCAACCCGCTGCATTCATGCTCCCGTCCTTCGTCCAAGGCGCGGATATATTCCTCGACAAACCAGTAGTCTGCCTCCGCTGCGCTGCTGTCCGGTTGGTAGCTTTTGGGATAGATTGATTCAAGTGTTTCCCATTGGTCATGCTCTCCATCCGGGATAAAGTGGGGTTGAGGCAGCCACCATGCTTGGTCGCCTCTCCACATCAGTCGTCCCTCACTGCCGTACAATTCCATCGCATAAGCAGAAGAGTCCATCTTATCGAAGCGATGCTGGAGGAGTGTCGCCGTCACGTTGTTATCAAATTGCAATGACGCTGTAATATGTTCACAGGCGATGGTCCCCATCCCGCTCGGTGATGGCACAATATCGTCCGGGGTGATTGGATGCCCGTCTGTTGTCGCTTGGGTGACGACACTACGGGGGCACCCGCCAAATCTGAGCATGTTGTTAATCATATGGGTGCCGATGTTCATCAGACCGTAACCGCCATAGTACCCCTTGCCACTACCATAGATATATCGGAGTTCCCCGATTTTTCCTTCTTTGAACGCCCGCCCAATCGCTTGCATTGATGCGCCAACCCGCCCCTGATGATGCACAGCAGTGTGCACACCTTTCTCCTGTGCCCGCGCAATAACGGCATCGGCTTGGATTAAATCAACGCACATCGGTTTTTCGACCTCAATGTTGACGCCGTGTTCTAGGACACGCATGCACAGGTCATAGTGAAATTCCGTCCCTGTTGGGATTGCAACGATGTCCGGCTCCGTTTGGCGAATCATTTCGTCGAGGTCGGTGAAACGCGCGGACACGCCAACCTCATCTCCAAGCGTGTTCAACCGCTCTTCGACTAGGTCACAAAGCGCAACAATCTCCGTCCGCGGATGTGCATGATACGCTCTGGCTGCTGCTGTCCCCCGTCCTCGACATCCTAAGATATTGACACGGTATGTTTTCATTTTTGTCCCCTTGTTAAGCTATCTCTGAAACCACAACTAGGGTTTCAACCTCCCGTAACCTTGTAACTCAGAATCGTCACAAGCAGATATGCACCGATAAGTACGACACCAAAAGGACGCTTTAACCTATCGCCCGAAACAAATATACCGACACGAAAAACGACCAGGATAAATAACATCAACGGGAAAAGCAGGCGGAAAAAGTGCGTCGGTGCTTCTAACCCGCCGCCCGTTACAGCGGCAGATGCGCCAGCGACAAAAAGTACGTTAAGAATATCGGCACCGATAACGTTTCCGACCGCGAGTGCGCCATGTCCTCTTCTTGCAGCAGTTACTGCGGTTACAAATTCGGGCAAAGAGGTTCCAAAGGCTACCAATGTAGCAGCAATGATGCTTTCAGGAACTTTCACTCTTTCAGCGACAATCTTAACTGCTGGAATTAACACCGATGAGGAGGCAACCACTAATAAAATGCCGAATAGCAACTTGACAACGACAAGCACCGTATTAGCGGAATCTTCGTGAATCTGATCCGTTTCCATTATGCTGTCAGCGTCGCGCGACCAGCGGATCGACTGCCACATATAAGCGGCAAGCAGGCCGAGGAAAACAAAGCCCATCACTCGCGGGAGGTGCCCTCCTTGTGCAAAGGTTGTTCCTAACGAACCGAAAGGCAGGCAGGCAATCACCAGCAGAAATCCCGATCCTAGTTGCAGCCAACCTTGGCGATTGACAATTTTTCGGTTGAGCGGTAGAGGAGCAATCAGCGCGGCAGTACCGAGGATGAGTCCGGTGTCACAGATAATTGACCCTACCGCATTCCCAAGGGCGATGTCTGGATCCCCCTGAACGGCGGCGAACACCGAAACCGCGGCTTCAGGTGTCGTTGTCCCAAGACTCACAATTGTGGCGCCGATCAGCGTCTGCGGGATACCCCATCGGGTTGAGAGGGCAACCGCTTCGTCGACTAGTATGTCAGCGCCTTTTCCAAGGAGATAAAGGGTAATTGCGATGATGACAAAGAGCCAAATTGTGTGGAGGCTTCCAATCTTGGATTCGATCCAACCTTCTAAACCGTGAGGGGTGTCCGCGTCGCCGGAGTCGCCAAAAGCGGTAAAACTAAAAACAGTGACCACAAAGATTAAACAAAAAAGTAATTTACGTTTCATAATCTCCTCGTTATAGAATTGTTGTTTATGTATAGGACTTACGCAGTTGAAGGTTCAAACCCTCGTAGGTCGGGTCCCCATCATCGGGCCATACGGTTCACGGTGCCCGACGAATCGGACAACTACATCATCCCATAGTCGTAAGTAGCTGCCCCCTAAGAATCCCCTCAGTCCCCCACAAGCGAGGGGAGACAGGCCCATTGTGCCAGGAATTGACGGACACCCCACCGGGTATTTAGCGGGGAGAAGGGGGGAGTCGACATACGCCGTATGCCGACTCCCTTAAAGAGGCGCAATGAACGCGCGACTACAAACTTAGGTGTGTAGCTCCTGCTGTCTTGAATCTTGTGTTACCCGAAACCATAACCGCTGAAACCTTGCCCTCAATCCCCGCGAGCGTCAACAGGGTGCTCACCCGGGCTATTCGTGAATCTCTCAACGGCATCCCCACGAGGTTCGGCCCCGGTTGCAACGTTATCGCTGCTCCCCTTTTCTTCCCGCTAGCGGGGGATTTCTTTACGGATTTTGTAAAAAGTGTCCGTTTCAAAGGTAAAGGTTTTTCTGTTGAGCCCGTGACGTTCCATACCTCTAGCATAAAGCTGCTGTACATCCTTTATCAACGCATCTATCTTTGTGTCGATCTCTGGTGGAGTGCACGGTCGCTTGGGAGGAAGTGAATTAATCGCACGTACGGTTCACCGAGGTTCAAATTCGCTGCAAAAGTTTGGGTATAACGACGGTTGTCTGGTTGCTGTGAATCTCGATGAAATTGGGGAGGCGAATCAACTACGCCGCTGCAAAAATGCGTCCCATCTCCCGCGGAGGGTTGGGTAGCGGCAACGGCGCGGTTGAGTGTGGGGCTAGTGAGATAGACTATTAACGCATACAAGCTAAAACAAAGAAGTGGTTTTTTCATAGGTTTACTTCCCTTACGGTTAAGGTAAGTCGTCGCGCAATGAATCAGGCTTCTACGGCTGCTGCCGATCTTATCACAAAGTCAGGTTAAAAGTCAATATTTTTTAGTAAAGGCAGCAGGCTATTTATTTTTCGATGTTCTCCTTGGTTTGAGTAGGAAGTTGGGATTCGGAGATCTCTCTCCGTTCCGAGAGCTTTCAGTCTACAGGAGAATTAAAAGCCCCTCCTCGTTGTAGAAATCAGGTTGACAACCATGAAGATCTTTCCTATAATTTCTGAACCTCTTATTGACGCTGGAGAGAACACCTGATTGTATATTAGCTCGAGTTACTCAGCAGCCTGTGGGTCGAGTTTCCATACTTGAGACTATCAGAAATGACCAAATTTACCTAAGACTATTTATCGGGGTTACTAAGTGAGGGGGAATGTTTTTATCACTTCATCGCGCATCACCCCAATGCAACACACATGTTGCTCCTCTGGGGCTATGGGGCGAGCAAGGTGCCTGACCTACAGGTGGGGTGTGTTCTGATGCACATACCGCCCCGAAAACCCCCGGTGTGTTGAGCTACGATGCCTGGTGAATTAAGCCTAGAGCTATCGCGTGATGTTATTGGTATTTTCGGGATTCAAAGCAATTGGAGCGATGTTAGTTCATCGGCGCAATTAGCGAACTTTTGAACTAATGAACTCTTAAATTGAATGAGTTCATGAGACAGAAGTTACGGCATACGGCGTATGCCTACTACTAGCAGCTTGCGTTATATTACTATTTCAATAAATCGAGGGAAAAACCATGAAAGATGCGACAATTGAAACAGCGAAGAACTCTACGAGCGATTCGACTCCCGCTACGGACTTTATTCGGCAGGCGATTCAGGAAGATTTGCGAACAAATAGATTTGGCGGGCGTGTGCATACGCGGTTTCCACCCGAGCCAAACGGTTATCTGCATATTGGCCACACCAAAGCCCTCTGTATTAACTTTGGTGTGGCGGACGATTTCGGTGGGATTTGCAATTTGCGATTTGATGATACCAATCCAACCAAGGAAAGCATTGAATATGTGGAAGCGCAGAAGGAGGATATTCGATGGCTCGGATTTGATTGGGAGGACCGGGAGTTCTATGCTTCGGACTATTTTGAACAACTCTATGAATATGCCGTGAAACTGATCAAGAAAGGGAGGGCGTACGTCTGCGACCTGAACCCCGATGAAATCCGGGAGTACCGCGGCACGTTGACGGAGCCGGGGGTGGATAGCCCGTACCGCAACCGTACGGTTGAGGAAAATCTTGACCTTTTCGAGTGCATGAGAGGGGGCGAATTTTCGGACGGTGAGCGTACACTTCGCGCCAAAATTGATATGGCATCTCCCAATTTGAACATGCGGGATCCGGTCATGTATCGCATTCGGCGGGCAACGCATTATAGGCAGGGCGACAAGTGGTGTATCTATCCGATGTACGACTTTACGCATGGTCAAAACGATTCTATAGAGGGTATTACCCACTCGTTATGTTCACTCGAATATGAGGACCATCGCCCCTTGTATGATTGGTATCTTGACGAATTGGAAATTTATCACCCGCAGCAGATTGAGTTCGCTCGACTCAATCTCAGCTATACGATATTAAGCAAACGCTGGCTCGTCCAACTGGTAGAGTCGGGGTATGTCAAGGGGTGGGATGATCCGCGTATGCCGACACTATCTGGTTTCCGGCGACGTGGCTACACAGCGGAGGCCATCCGAGACTTTTGTAATCGTATCGGCGTGGCAAAAAGCGATAATTTAGTCGATATTGCGCTGCTTGAATACTGCCTCCGCCAGGATTTGAATATACGTGCCCCGCGCGTGATGGCTGTATTGCGTCCACTCAAGGTGGTTATTGACAACTATCCGGAAGGCAAGGTAGAAGATTTAGATGCCGAGAACAATCCGGAGGATGAGAGCATGGGGTATCGGAAGATTCCGTTTTCGCGCGAGATTTATATTGAACAGGAAGATTTTATGGAAGCCCCACCGCGGAAATACTTCCGTCTGGCCCCCGGGCGTGAGGTGCGACTCAAACACGCCTATTATATTACATGTGTTGATGTGGTTAAGGATGAGCAGACGGGAGAAGTTACTGAGTTACACTGCACTTACGATCCGGAGACACGAGGGGGGTGGTCGGAAGATGGGCGCAGGGTAAGAGGAACGTTGCACTGGGTTTCCGCCCCCCACGCGCTGGAAGCGGAAGTCCGCCTGTTCGATCACCTCTTCAGTGAACTGAATCCCAACGCTCTCACAGATGATAATTTCAAGACGAACTTGAATCCAAACTCGTTGGAGGTGTTGCAGTCGTGCCGGGTCGAATCCAGTCTCACCGGTGCGGCCCCGGGCACTCAGTACCAATTCCTAAGAACGGGCTATTTCTGTGTAGATCCCGATTCCTCTGATGAAAAACTGGTATTCAATCGAGCGGTGACCCTGCGAGACACGTGGGCAAAGATTCAAAGGGCGCAGCAGCGCCAGTAAGGAGAATTGTAAATCCTGCAGAAAGATTGGCAAACAAATTTCCACCGAATTGACTGTCGAATATTTGCTTAGGTTCTGTTGACATTTGACAAATTGAACCAATCTCCTTTCCGAGGGTGTTAGGGGCAGGTACAAGGCCTGTCCCTACATTAGGTTGATTCCTGTAGGGGCATTGTGGTTGCTCTACTGTTTGTCGGCTATAGGGTAGGGTATTTGGTCGAGATATGAATCTCAACCTACAAGGCTTCGAGGAGTCAACTGCGTAAGTCCTACGAATTTCGATAGATTTCTCCCCCAAGTTCAATCGGTTCTAAATTCGCGATTCAGATAACAATTATGAGCACCCCTCAATATGGCAGATAGCCCTGTCCAACCGCTCAAGCACCTTTTCTCTACCGAGTAGGACGATAATATCAAATAAGCCGGGCCCCCCCGCTTCGCCGCTCAGTGCAACTCGTAACGGCTGCATTGCCTTGATCCGACTGACCTTCTTCGCTTCGATGTGTGCCCAGATTGCTGTTTCAATCTGCTCTGTTTCAAATACTTCAACCGCCGCTAGCACATCGCGGAGTCCCTGTAAAATTCCAGCGGGATCGCCTTTCCACCACTTCTTAACTGCTTTGGGGTCATAGTCAAAATCGTCGGTGAAAAGGTAACTGTAGTCGGTAATATCTGCCAGCGTTTCCAGTCGATCTCCAACCGCTGAAACAAATTGCTCCAACCACGTCTGGCTTTTTTCTTTTTCTAGAAGCCCCCCTTTTTGCAAGAAGGGGATGACTGCATTGGTGCGTGCAGATAGGTCTAACTGTGTGATGTAGTGCCCGTTTAGCCACTGGAGTTTTTTGATATCAAACACACTGCCGCTTTTTCCCACCCGCTCAAAGTCGAATTTCTCAATTAGTTGGTCGACGGAAAAGATTTCCTCCTTGTCGTCGTAGGACCAACCGAGCCGCACGAGGAAATTGATCAATGCCTCCGGCAGATACCCGTCCTCACGATACTGGCCGACGGAGGTGGCACCGTGCCGTTTACTCAGCCTCTCCCCTTTGCTGCTGCCCAGCACCATCGGCAAATGCGCGCACTGCGGTGGGTCAATGCCGAGTGCTTGACAGATTAAAATCTGTTTTGGCGTGTTGGAAAGGTGGTCTGCTCCCCTGATAATATGCGTTATTCTCATCTCAATATCATCAATGATCGAAGTGAAATTGTAGAGGGGTGAACCGTTGGATCTGACAATAATAAAGTCGTCAAGCGTGTCGGCTTCAAATTTGACTACACCAAGTACAAGATCTCGTACCATGATTGCACCTTCTGGAATTTTAAGCCGAATCGTTGATTTGCGTCCTTCCGCCTCAAGTTTCTGCCGATCCGCTTCTGTCAGAGGTCTGCACTTTCCGAGGTATCCTTGTGAGCGTTTTTCCACACGGGCACGCGTCCGCATCTGGTCCAATTCCTCAGGGGTGCAGTAACAGCGATATGCGTTACCTGTGTCAAGCAGTTGCTGCACATATTTGTGATAGAGATTGCTGCGTTCCGTTTGGATATAAGGTACGTGGGGTCCTCCAACCCTCGGTCCTTCGTCCCAATCGAGTCCGAGCCATTCCATCGAATCGTAGATACCCTGCATCGATTCCTCCGTGGATCTGGCTGCATCGGTATCGTCAATCCGAAGGATGAATGTTCCGCGATGATGTCTTGCGAACAGCCAATTAAACAGTGCTGTGCGTGCGCCTCCGATATGAAGAAATCCTGTCGGCGAGGGCGCAAAGCGAACTCGAATAGGTTGGTCCGTTGCCATTGTCATGTTTACTCCTTTATGTATAGGTTTATCGTGCTACTTTTGATACATGTTGTTACGATTGCGAGACACCGATTTGACCCTTACGGTCTTCGTACAGAAGCAACTCGGATCTTTTTAAGTAACCGGAGGGAGACAGAAAACGTTTTGTAAAGTTGTGGGGGATTATTAAAGCCCTGATGTTGCACGAAATGGGTCATAGACAGTCGCGCAGCTGCCCGATTTGTTCCCTAACTTATGGTTACTAAAACTCGTTCGATGGGTCAAAGGTTAGCTGAGATCAAGGTGTCCGTATATGCTGCGTTAGATTTAATACCCTCAAAGGATTAAGCCAAATATTGGCATTATTATTGCATCTTAAAAATCAATCGATTTGCCTCCTTGAGGGAAGCCAGTGTCCTCACTGGCTTTTCTACTGTTTAGAGTCGTGGAATACCAAAATTGTAGAAAATTCGTTCAGTTCAGTAACTTAATTGCCAAAAAATCAAGCAGAAAGGAAATCGGCATGATGAAAAGTCAAGACTCTCAAAGGAATAGCCAAAATTTTTATGAGCTCGCCCTACTTCTTGCTGACGGGCAAGCTCGTAAGGATACAACATACAATTGGTCAGATTTTATAGACAATCTGTCACAAATCTGTGACCAATTTGCTTATAGCATTCACCCTAAGGAGAAACCTCATCGCGTTGGGTTGCAATCTCGCTACCATCCCTATTGGATGTAGTTTCATGATCGGTTCCGTAGCCCCGGTCGGATCGGGGTTTTTATCAGAATCTCTCCCCGTACTCCCGCTGCCAATTCCTCGGCAAACTCCTTCACGTTCGACAAGATTGCTGCTTCGTTTCCCAAATGTGCCTCTATAACGTTAACGATTGCGCTGCCAACAATGACACCATCTGCAAGGCGTGCGACTGTATTGGCTTGCTCACTGGTTGAGACTCCAAATCCAACACAAACCGGTTTTAGGGTCTGTTTCTTCAGGTCAACGATCATTGGCTGCATCTCCTCCGAAAGGGACGCACGCGCTCCTGTGACGCCGGTAACCGAAACGCAATAGATAAAGCCTGTGCTGACCGCCGCGATGAAACGCATTCGTTCGGGCGAACTTGTGGGCGCGGCGAGAAAGATTGTAGCCAGGTTATATGCTGGGGCAACTTCTAGTAGTGCAGAGGCTTCCTCTGGTGGTAGGTCTGGAATAATTACCCCATCCACGCCCGCCTTGTGTGCCGCAGTGCAAAACTCCGCTTCCCCCATCCGAAAAATTGGATTGTAGTAGGTCATCAATGTAATCGGAATCTGTGTCTCCTGACGAAGTGCCTCAACCATCTCGAGAACCCCTTGCAGTGAGATTTTATCCGCCAATGCCCGTTCACTCGCCTTCTGGACGGAAGGCCCATCTGCAATGGGATCGGAAAACGGCACACCCAGTTCAATGAGATCTGCGCCCGCTTCTTCGAGCGTTAAGAGCAGCTTTCGACTGATTTCTTGGGTTGGATCTCCGGCACAGATGTACGGCATAAACGCGCTACGGCCCTCTGCACGTAACTGTTCAAACTTTGCTTCAATTCGATTCAATATAACACCTCGTTATAACTGTCATTTTTAGTTTCATGTTCCTCAATCTGATGCAGTGTTTCACTCACATAGCGGCGCAGCCACTCGCTGTCCGTCGTTCTTGATAACTCATTAAGTGGCTCAATAGCTCGCCGAGACCCAATTTTGCCCAGAGCAATAATTGTTGCTGAACAGACGGATCGATCTGGATCATTTAACGCTGCGATCAACGGTTCAACCGAGTGAGCAGCTCTCAAATCGCCTAGCGCAACGGCAGCGGAGCAACGCATATCTGGCTCTGCATCCTTCAGAAAAGGAATTAAAGGTTCAACCGCCCGGCTATCCCGCAGTGCGCCTAAGGAGGAGATTGCAAAACGTCGCACAGTGCTATCCGCATCCTGCAAAGCATTAATGAGCGGCAGCACTGCTTGTTCGTCTCCCATTGATTCCAACGCTTGCGTGGCATAGGATCGCATTTCCGCAGAATCCGACTTCAGCTTGGGGATGAGAATCCACCGTGTTGTTGCATACTTCAGCGGAGGGAGCATCCGTTTCCACAGAATTTTGAGCGGCCGAAATAAAATATATGTGTCTGGCATAACAATGACCCAATATGATATAAGAAAAGGTGTTCAAGCCGGTTGCGAGTCCCATGGCACTGAACCTGCCTTCGGTGTGCTGCCGTAGTGTCCGTGGTCTCTTCTGTTATTTCTGGGGTGCGAATGCGTTCCTCACTATTATACCTGGGGCGACAGAAAACGGTTTGTAAATTCGGGCTTTGTACATTTATCCATCACGACTTGCAAACCGTGTGAGCGTGCTTTGGCTGCGGCGTTTTCGTGGATAATTCCCAGTTGCATCCAGACAACCCTTGCTCCGATTTCGATAGCTTGATCAACAATCTCTGGCACATATTCGGTACGACGAAAAATATCGACAATTTCGATAGGTTGACTTTTCGGCACGTCAAGCAGGCTTGGATATGCTTTTTCGCCGAGTACCTCGTCGTAGGTCGGGGTTACGGGAATAATCCGGTAGCCCTGTTCTTGTAAAAACTTCGCAACACGATAGCTGGGGCGATCGAGCTTCGCAGAAAGCCCAACTACCGCGATTGTTTTGTATTGAACGAACATGTCATAAATTGGATCAGATGTGTGTATAGGCATTTGGTCCTCCTTTTTAAGTCCATTATTATTTAAATGGGGATAAGTCGTTACTGGCTTTTAATAAAACGCTTGGACGCCCCCCCTCAGTCCCGAATACCCACACGGTATCAGACTGTTCTAGGCTCAATGAGCCAGGAACTGACGGACAACCCACCGGGTATTTAGCAGGGGGAAGGGAAACGGAAAAAAAGGAAATGAGAAAGCGAGGGAAGCGGCTTCCCGTTTTCCTCTTCGTCAGGGAAGGGGGGTTCGTTTCTTGGTTCTTCTCCCGATGAAACTGTGAATCCATGATGCGGTAAGCATTTCCTTCCTCTCCCCACTTGGGAGGGGGTTAGGGGGTAAACGGGGTGGCGTTCCGATTGGAGGGCAACGGAATCGGGACTTGCGACGCTGCGTCTTTGCGTTAAATTCAGAGAAAAGCCCCTATCTACTCATTGCGATTTAGATTAGCAGAACGCGGTTACACCAACCTTAAACTTTCTCGAAAGTAATCGTGAAACTCCCTTAACCCTCCAAAAATTCTGTAGGCAAAAGCGAGGCTTTTCTCTGAGGGGGGCTTCATGTCTGGAATCATAACAGGTGTCATTCTTGCCTCGTGGGCTGCCTGAATGCCGGCGTCTGAGTCTTCCAGGACCAGACAATTCTCCGGGAGAACCTCTAGTCGCGCCGCGGTGATGAGAAAAATATCCGGTGCGGGTTTACCCTTTTGCACTTGATCACCAGCAATCACTATAGGGAAATGGTCTAACAGATTTGTGAGTGATAATTTGTGAATCGCTCGCTTATATTCTGTAGAGGTCGCTACCGCCTTTGGCATTGAAATCCTGTCTAGGAAGCCTAACAACTCCAGAAGTCCAGGCTTAATAGATAACTTGCCTTCGTCAATCCAGCTATCGAGGTACGTGCGATACCTGTTTCGCATAGCCTCAACTGGGAAATCGGTTCCAAAAATTTCAACTAGGGTGCGGTCCGAATCTCTGCGATTTCGACCTACTATAGTAATAAAAATATCATCGCTAATGGGAAATCCGAAATCAGCTCCCGCCAGCTGCCATGCTCTGAGCGCAAGCCTTTCGGTGTCGATCATCAACCCATCCATATCAAAAATGATAGCCTTGCATTCATTTATTGACCGCATAATTATTTCTATTTAGGATTTACGCAGTTGAACGTTCAAAGCCAACACCAAAAAAGGTCGCGCCATGGTTATGGTTGGTTGAGCCAGGATTATGGCGCCATAGTCATGGTATCCTCGCCCCCCTCAGTCCCCCCGCAAGCAGGGGGAAGGGGGGAATCGGTATAAGCCGTATGCCGACTCCCTTAAAGACGTGGGTTGAATTGCGATATTACAAACCCAAGTGCGTAACTCCTATCTATTCATAGAGACAGTTGTTTACCAATTCACAGACCGGTTCTCCCATAGATGTTTTTCGACTTCCGCCTCATTCAGATCAGTCCCCCACCCCGGCTTCGTGGGAATTGTCATGTAGCCCTCAATGATCTCCGGTGGGTCGGTGACGAGGTCATCTTTCCATGGTACATCGTCAATGTCGATTTCCATAATGCGGACATTGGGCAGAACGGCGCATAGGCTCGCGCTCATATATGTCGCTAAGTGGCTGTAGTAGTTGTGGGGCGCAATATTGGTCTGGTATACCTCTGCCAGGTCTCCGATCTTCTTGGATTGCGTGAACCCATTCCATGCCACATCAATCATCATCACGTCTGCGGCGTGCAGTTCAAAATAGGGGATAAACTCCCGCATGTAGAACAGATTTTCGCCCGTACAGATGCGGGTGGTCGTGGATTGTTTGATTTGCAAGATTGCTTCTGGGTCGTACATATCAATTTCGAGCCACTGGAGATTGAAGGGTTCTAATACCTGAGCAATCCGTAGGCACGCTTCCGTTTTGAAGTTGAAGTTGAGGTCTAGACAGAGTCCCACATCGGGCCCAATCGCCTCCCGGAACGTCCCTATCAGCATCTCAATGTGTCTCAACAGCGCGGGCGTGACCACCTGATCTGTGGTGCCGGAACCGCCGCCGAACCCACTGAAGTACACAGCCGCCGGTTCACCGGGAATCACGATGTTGGTCTTGAGTGCAGTGAAGCCGCGCTCCACCACTTCCCGTCCCAATGCGGCAATGTCGTCCATCGTTTTGATGGGTGGTACACCTATTAGCTCATGATGTCTGGCGCGGCTTGTTCCGCAATGAGACCAGTACAGTCGAACTTTATCCCGCGTTGGTCCACCGAATAATTCAACAACAGAGATACCGAGTGCTTTCGCCTTGATGTCTATAAGGGCGCACTCAATTCCGGCGATGGCTTTGGCAGCGATGCCGCCGGGGCTTTGGCGCGTGCCCCGAATCATGTCCCAAAATCGCATCTCGAAAGCTCTTGGATCTGTACCGATAAGCACCCGTTCTAAGTCCTTGATTGTCCCGACGATTCCGTGAGGGGATCTGCCGTCGCTACACTCGCCGTAACCGGTGATGCCCTCATCGGTCTCAACTTTGACAAATGTCCATGGACGCCAGCCGGCATCCACGATAAATGTTTCAATGTTTGTAATTTTCATGCTGTTGCCCCTTATAAACGCTGCGGCTGACCTGTCTGAATCGACTCGATTGCCTTGACCCCAATTTTCGTTGCTCGCAGCCCGTCCTTCACCTTTGCTGCGTTCACGGGATCGACATCTTTCCCTACCCAATCAATTAACGCCTGCATCTCATCGACATATCCGTGAGCCGCACTACCGTTGCGATAATCGGGTGGTAAATCTTCCATCGTGAAATCGGCAGGCTCTACACCCCAAAACTTGATTGCGGGTTCACCGTAATAACCGTAGAGCGTTGCTGTCTTCGCTCCGCTAAACAATTCGTAGAACGCTTTCCCAGCCAATGCAGGCGAACCAAAGTCCCCATTGATTGCGCTTGCCACGCAGCCGTTGGCAAATCGAATCGTGGCAACAACACTGTCGGTGATTTCGGGAATCTTTGGATGGGTCAAGTTACCGCCTTCTGCATAAATGGTGATAGGTTCGGCTCCAGCCAGCCAACACATTGCGTCGAATAGATGACAGCCTTGAGAAAGAACGTTGCCGCCCCCTTCGACCGGATCGTTCGCCCAGTTATCATCGCCCCAGCGCGGATCCACGAGTTGCCCGACAATCACCAGCGGCACTGGGATTACCTCTTTGAGTTTGGTGATGAATGGCGAGAATCGCGCTTGAAATCCAGCCATCAATTTGACGCCTGTATGTTCTACCGCTGCCTCAATCTGTTCGCATCCTTCAATCGTCAGTGCTAACGGCTTTTCGACAAAGATTTGTTTACCAGCGGCTGCAGCTGCAATCGCGAGGGGTACATGCAGGTCGTGGTGGGTACAGATTAACACAACATCAACCAGGTCGTCGTTGAAGATATCTTGTGGATTGGTTGTGCAATAGTCACAGCCGACTTCGGTCTGCAATCGTTGGGCGGCTTCACTGCGGACATCGGCGAATCCGCGTAAATGTGCGCCTTCAATTTCAGCGAGATTCCGTGCATGATGTGCTCCCATCCCACCGCAGCCGATAAGCCCGACTCCAACTTTGTCTGACATGGCATCTCTCCTTCGTCTAATCCCGATCTGATCGGGACATTTTTCATTGTACTATTACGTGGTTGGCATATTTTACCCGTTTTGCTAAGCTATTGCAAGGTCAGTCGTCATTGAAGCTGTCTACTTGACTTTTTTAAGTGGGTGTGATTGCTATGGTTACCAGTAAGTATACAGCGTCACCTCAAACAAAACCAATTGCAGGCACAACAACCCGGTGACCCAATAAAAATCGGCTATCCCTCGCTGGCTCAGATATTTCGCCACAGGAATAATAACAAAAGGAGCCATAAAGATCCAGATTCGTTCAACCTCCATTGTGAAAAGTGCAGAAAAGGCAATCACCAACAACGAGATTAGATAGCTAATGACGTAGATGTCGATTGGTTCACCACGCTGGCCGTTTTGAATCGTTCGCACAACCTGCCGAATCCACACAGTTGTCATCGGTATTCCGACCCCAATAAGAAAGGCAAACAGATTGCCAATACTCAAGTTTAAGTATAGCCCAATCGTTTCATATCCTGTTCCTAGTCCCTCCCTGTCTTTCCTTATCGACGCCTGCAAAGCCTCCAGCAGATTAAACCCTGTAAATAGAAATATCAGCAGATAAAATGCGGTGAAGGTAACGCCGATAGTCAGTAATAGGGTCAGTGTATGTCTGAATCTCCTTCGGTCGACAATTAAGATAAGCAGCATGACGACACCAAAAAATAAACCGATGAACACTGTCGAGTACGTCATCAGCATTCCACAACTAAGCGAAATTCCCGTCAAGAATCCGTAGAGTATCGCCCTCTCCGAGCCCCTCCGCTCGTAAAAGAGGTAGAGACTTAAGATTGGAAAAACACTGAACGGTCCATCCATTGATGTTCCCGTAAACATGACGAAATTGGGAGTAATTAGGAACAGCACCAGGGTATATCGTGCGGTCAATTCACCATACAGTTCTCTCGCAAGCAGGTAGATTGGTATCACCGTTAAGCTCGTGAAGACAATTGACCCAAGTGATGCAGCCAACAGATTATATCCGAAGAGTTTGCTGACAATCCACAGGAACAGTATACCGCCGGGCGGATGGGTTTGTGCATGTCCCGATAACGTTGAGAACAACTCCGGTTTGGCGTAATCTCGTATGAATGACAAGAGACCGGCCCGATCTACCTTTGGCACATCATTGTAATATTCATATCTTGTCCGCGTATACGGTTCTTGGAATGCAGGCAACTGCCTTCCACTTACCTCTTGGTAGCCATCAATCATCGCAACGCTAATACTAATGGCAAGAAAGAACCCAGCCGAGATTAGAAAGAGCCAAGTAGATGGCACAGATCGCTGGATCAGAATCTTGTGGCAAAGGAGCAGGAACACTACCAAAACAACCAATGCAGGAAGCAGCCAGATGCTCAGATCGATTTGCGGTAGTGCGTAGAGGGGAACCACATGGCGATGAAATTTGACCGCTCCCAGATTAACAGAAGCCGTCCGCATCCAGTGGGCAAGGAGCTTGTGGTAAATTAGGAAGAAAAGGGCAATACAGAGGCATTGGATTGGAATAAGATTGAGGAATGAGATAATTCGCTTTGGAGAGTGATTTGGAGGATTGGGAGAGAAGTCCACATGCCGATCCACTTATAGAGGTATAAAATTTCGGTTTCGATAGTCTCAATCTCTGAAACCCGGCGAAACCGCGAATTCCAATTTCTGATCGGGGTTTGCCTCAGACATACTTAAACCTTCGCGGGCAATCTGTCGTCCACGCTTGGTCAACATTAGATTACCTGCATCGGCCCGGATGGTGCCGTGTTTCTCTGCATATCTCACAACCTGCCCCGCGAAAGAAGGGTTCCAGCGCAGATGCTCATCTAGATGCTCAATCCGCCGTTCTCGTTGGGCTTCAGGAGACCCCTCATGATTCAGCAGGTGAATGGTGAGCATTGTCTGAGCGAATTGCCATCGCTGCCGCACGCGTCGCCGGGCGATAGCGATGATGCCGCGGGTTGGTGCAAGAAGAAAGGTTAAAAGGAAGAAGACACCACTCATCGTTGCCATAGACCCGGCGATAGACGCATCCAGCCAACGCGCCAACCAGTAGCCTGTGATAGCGCTCGCTATACCATTCAACCCACTCAATCCAAGCAGATAGGATAGTCGATCGGTCAGCAGGTAAGCGGTCGCTGGGGGGGCAATCATCAGCGCAACAACTAAAATGGACCCTACCGCGTCAAATGCTCCAACGGCTGTGATCGAAACCAACGTCATCAAACCGTAGTGGACGAGGACAGGTGAAAATCCGAGCGCGGCGGCGAGTCCGGCGTCAAAGGTTGCCAGTTTCAGTTCTTTGTAGAACAGTGTAATGAAAATGAGGTTGATTAGCAGGATACCCCCCATCACCCAAAGCGATTTGGGTAGGTCGTATCCGAAAACGGTCGATCGCTCCATCCAAGCAAAGGCCAACTCCCCCAGCAGCACAGCATGAGTATCTAGATGGACATTCCCTGCGTAGCGAGAGATGAGAATCACACCTCCACTAAATAGTGCCGGAAACACAATTCCAATGGCGGCATCCTCACGCACAAGTCCGGTACCGTGCAAGAGCTCCACGAGCGCGACCGTAATCACGCCGGTGATTGCGGCTGCGACAATAAGGAGTGGCGATGCGAGGTCCTCAATAACGAAAAACGCTAAAACAATGCCCAAAAGGATTGCATGGCTGATGGCATCGCTCATCAATGCCATACGGCGGAGTACCAGAAAGACACCCGGCAAAGCACATGCAACAGCAACAACTGCAGCGATAATTTGAATTTCTACCTGTGGTGATAGGTCCATCTAATTTCCCCGCCTTTCCGCCAAGCGTTCTGCTTCCGCCAATCCCTTCGGGGTTAGTGCCCATTCTGTGCTGTCTCGCTGTGCCCAGCCACGAGTCTCTAGTTCTTCGAGGCTACGCTTAACACCGCCGCGCCCGGCACTCATCGCATTTAAGACGGTTACAGAATGCCGATGTTCTAAATCTTCATGCTGCAACGTCAGTGCGTAGAGGTCATCCAGAACCATTTCGACGCGGAGTTGACGACGGTTGCGTTGATGTCGCATCCAATTCCAGACCAACCCTCGATTCGGTGCGAGAGTCATTGATATTACAACGATTGCGCTGATACAGAGTACGATGGTTGGACCGGTGGGAATCCGGGCCATGCTACTACTAATGAGTGCACCGCTCACGCCGGCAACTGCACCAAACAGAGCAGATAGGGCAACCATCACGCCCAGACGGTCTGTCCACTGCCGGGCCGCCGCCGCCGGTGCGACAATCATAGCACTCATCAGCACCACACCGACAGTTTGCAATCCCAGTACGATAGCAATCACAATAAGTGTCGTCAGCAAAACGTCGAGCCAGCGCATGGGAAAACCGAGGCTGGCTCCGAAATCGGGGTCAAAACTGAGAAGTTTGAACTCCTTCCAGAAAACCATCATTATCAGCAGTGCAATGATACCCAGCGACGCCATCGTGTTAACGTCTCTTTCTACCAGTGCCGCCGCCTGACCAAAGAGGAATTTGTCAAGTCCGGCCTGATTCGCGTTGGGCATCTTCTGAATGAACGCTGTCAGCAGGACAAGGCCGAAACCAAAAAACACGGAGAGCACCAACCCCAATGCACTATCATCTTTGATGCGGGTCGTATTGACAATGCCCATCACAACGAGTGTACCTATCCAACCGGCAGCAGCGGCACCCAACACCAATACAAGGGGGGCTTTGCTGCCTGTCAACAGAAATGCTAGGGCAATACCGGGCCATGCTGCATGGGAAATTGCGTCTCCTAACAAGCTCTGCTTCCGCAGGACGGCGTATGTCCCTAAGGCACCGCTGACAATTCCAAGGGTGGCGGAGCCTTGTGCGACTGTACGTAGGGTGTAATCAAAGAAGAGATTATGTAGCAATTCCATTCGCTGACCTATTGTGGCTACCTATTAATGAAAGGAAGCAAGTGAAAGGGTGAGAAAGGGAGCAAAGACAAAAGCCCTCGTTTCCTCTTTTTCGATTTGGTCCCTGTTGGCCCGTTGGGCCTATAACGAATCTGGTGCGTTTATCGCAAATACCCGAACACTCACTAAACTGAGGCGTGCTCATAATAATTGTCTGAATCTCGAATTTAGCAGATGCAGCAGATTGCACGGATACAGATATGGGCCCCAGGTGGGAGATAGGGCAAGATGCCCCACCTACGGGGTTGGAGGTACTTTGTTCTTCAAATTATGTTGGGAGTTCAATGACAGTTGCGTGTTAGCCAAGCCATATACTATAACGATTGTGGGGCTTACGGCACGCTGGGCGTGCCGACTCCTTTATGAGCACCCCTCACTAAACTGTTCTAGGCTCAATGAGCCAAGAATTGGCGGCCAACCCACCGGGCATTTGGGCTTTAAGTGGCAACTTGCGTTATTTTAGGATGATCATCCGTTTGACATCCGTAAAGTCACTAGCCTGTAGATGGTAAAAATAGAGGCCACTACTGACTAGCTCACCACGTCCGTTGCGCCCGTCCCAATAAGCTGCGCGTCCTTTGGTAAGATATGAGCCAGCAGCTTGACTACCTAACGAGATTGTGCGTATCTGTTCACCTGATGGGGTGTAGATGATGATAGACACATCCGCATCAGAGGCGAGTTGATATGGAATCCACGTCTCAGGATTGAATGGATTTGGGTAATTCTGAAGCAGCTGGGTGTGCATCGGGGCAATGCTATCGAAGGTTAGGTGAAGTGTTGTATATGCCTTCCGAATATCATTGGCTGTGATGGTATAGTCTGTCTTGCCGATAGGTTTACCTAAAGTGATATCGGTAAGCGTCAAACGCAAAGTATCGCCAACTTGGACGATTGGGGTTCGACTCAAATCGGCATAGCCTAAAGTAAATCTGCCCCCTGCTTCTGCTAATCCTTCCGTCAATCGACTACCTATCCTGAGATTATCAACGGTAATTTGGTAAGATTCTTGGAACCCTTCTCTGCCCAGAACCCCATCAATGACGAACGCCCAAAGCGTTCCGTTGACAGGTGGGGCACTCGCCGATTCAGCAGCTTGGGTCGAATCGGAATCGTCCCAGGGTTCTCCTGTGAATGTGACCGTCCCTCCTTCCGGCGTGTTGACAATATACCCCCGTCCACCTTCAATCGGAAATCCATCCCCGGGTGTTGCGTTGGTATGAGATATGAACTCTCCATTTTCCAAGGCAGCGATAATAACCGTCGATCCGACCATTTCCATAAAGCTGCGCGCTGTCAGCGGCGTTGGTGGGCGTAGCGGCGGTGAAATGATATTTAACCCGTTATTTAGATGCAGTGTAAAATTAAAAATGCGCTCCTCGTGTTCATCTCCACTGGGCAACCTAACGTTTTCAGGTGAACCATCGAGGGTGCTCACCATCGTTGCCAAGTTGTTCGTGGCGCGATGGAAGAAAGGGGGCCAGTACAGTCTGACAGCCTCCACCTTGTCGATCTCGTCAGGAGTGGGTCCCTCCTCACCCATGGCAAGCAGGATAAACGCAGTCCGAAAGTCCTTCTGAGAGGATTCAGCATCGGGGATTCGCTCTCCGTTTATCGAAATAATATCTTCAATTTTTATCTCTTGTTTTTCCCCCCGAAAACTAACGTCTCCCAAGGGATTCAAGTATCGTAAATCATTTGAAAAGATAGACTGTTCATCATAAGGAGGTGGGATGTCCAAATCATAGGCGTTGGCCACCAAGAAGGTAGGGGGAACCTCTTCTGGCTTTAGCAACCCCATCAAATATAAATCGAGCGGGCTATAAAGATCTTTTGGTGCCAGGGTAGTAAAAGTGCCATCCCTGTTATCTTGGATATCATTGCCGCCCATAACAGACCCACTGGTATGCAGGAAAAAACTCCAATGTGCAAAATCCCGACCTAATAAATCGGGTGGATCGATGTAAGCGATCCACCGATGCCCAAATTCGTGCGCGAGTACACTCAGCGTGGATGTCGCTGGACCAAAAGTATTCTCCAAGGGATCGTCCTCCCACACCTTCAAGTTTTTCATACCGAGGAAGGTTCTTAGTTTGCCCTGGCTGCCATAAGCGGCGGTGTCATCAAATTGTGGAAAGATTTCGCCTCTGTTTGGGTTGCCAATGCCTAACACATCATTCTGGACGGAAATAGCAAATGCTAGAACCCCGACCTGGTCTAGGTTCGATTCAAAATTAGTGAAGAGAACTAAACTATCAAAATCGTCGCCATGGGTCCGGTAAAACTCGCGAGCAACATTCTGTAGGTTGACGGTTGGTAGCTCTACGAAGACTTCTGCGATAGCCCCCATTGTCCCTTCAAGTGGCAAATTGTCGGAGTAGTCCACTAAAGTCACTTGAAAGGCATCATTGAGTCCGCCGGGGGATATTCCAACAATACCTGTTCTTATATCAGACTTTTCAAAAACGATGTCAATGATGCCTGTATTGAACAGGACAACCTGCATTGTAATGGCCTCTCCACTAAAGAGGTATTCGCTGAAGGCCTCAACATTGAACCAAGTGACGGTAACTTGTCTAGAGGATTGCTTTACCTCAACAGTTGCGCCGGAGAACGGATTCAGATCAGTGTACAACACACCGATGCGAGGGGCCTCTCCCAAAAATCGTTGCAAGTCCCGCGCCTGCGAAGCGGCATCCCCTTTGCCGAATGTTAAATTTCCGTCTGAATTGACAAAAACCTCCGTATGTTCCTCACCAAAAAATGGAAAATTAAACCCGATATCGATCTTCTTACTGTCGTCATCATTCAGATTCAATACATCCCCAAAGGCTTTAACAAACTCAATCTCTTCTGGCATAGATACATCGTATCCGTCCGGGTCATTAGGCGTGAAACGTAAACCGTGTCCCGCTAAATCGAAAGCGTTCTTCGGCTGGACGATATGCTCGTTACCGTTGATAACCACTAGATTTCCAACATCAGTAGATGTTGATTCAAAGGTAACTGCTTGTGCCGTGTTTACCTGTAGCTTTTGATACGGTGCATCACCAGATTTGGCTTGAACCTTTAGAGAAAAGATAATCAAAAGTGTAGCAGTAACAACCAACAGTTTTCGTGTCATTAAAAAAATAACCTCCTAAGGTAAGTTTACTCTAAGATAGACGGAGCGAGGTGTCCATCGGTTTGTCAACCTGTACAGTTGTGGTTTCGCCAACAGGTTGAGATAATGTTGCATCAGGTTGTCCTGTGGTCCCATCAGCCTGATCATTTCGACTGAGAAAAGCGACGCGACCACCGTACGCCAGTCGGAGATTCTGCTCTGTAAATACTTCCTTCACTGGACCACTAGCAACTCGACGCACGTTTAGCAGCGTTACGGAATCGAAGTAATCCGCCACTGTCTGCAAGTCGTGATGAACAGCAATGACGGTCTTACCAGCAGCGCGCAGGTCTTGCAGAAGCGCAACGATTGCCCGCTCGGTCGTCGCATCAACGCCTTGAAATGGTTCGTCCATGAAATACACTTGGGCGTCCTGCACTAGTGCCCGTGCCAAGAAGACCCGCTGCTGTTGTCCGCCGGAGAGCTGACTAATCTGCCGGTCTGCAAAGTCAAGCATCCCAACATTTTCAAGGGCTTCCATTCCTCGTACACGTTCCTGACGGCCCGGGCGACGTCCCCATCCCAGTGCACCATAACATCCCATCATGACTACGTCCAATACACTTGTCGGAAAATCCCAATCAACGCTCCCGCGTTGCGGGACGTATCCCACAAGTTGCCGCTGATCGGCGTAGGGTTGACCGTAGATTAATATTCGCCCGGCTGCCGGTGTCACTAGCCCCAAGATTGCTTTGATGAGCGTCGTTTTGCCTGCACCGTTGGGCCCGACGATTGCCATGAGGACCCCCGATGGTACGTTAAGGTCTACGTCCCACAACACAGGTTGATCCCGGTACGCCACGGTCAAATCTGCAACCTCAATCGCCAATGGATTATTAAGGGATTTTGCCATATCATTCGTCCTCCTCTCGCACACCGACACTCGTTCGCCTATCTATTTTTGGGTGAACACATGTTATAGGGTTCAACGATTGTTGCACCCTACAAACAAAAGGTGGCCACACCCCTATCAGTCTGTCGCCGATTGCAGAAGCGATGCGACGATTGTATCAATGTTATGACGCACCATCCCGATGTACGTGCCTTCTGGAGTTCCCGTCGCTCCCATTGCATCTGAGAAAAGCTGCCCGCCAATCTCTACAGCAAATCCCTTCGCTTTGACAGCGGCTTGTACTGCCTCGATGCTCTGGCGGGGCACGGATGTTTCGACAAACATAGCAGGGATGCGGCGTTCGACGATAAACCGCACGAGTGCTTGCACATCAGCTGTGCCCGCTTCAGTTGCGGTACTAATTCCCTGAAGACCGCGCACTTCAAATCCGTAAGCGCGGCCAAAGTAATTGAAGGCATCGTGAGCCGTGACGAGCACTCTTCGGTCAGAAGGTATCCGCTCCGCTTGCTGTGTTACATAATTGTGCAGTTCCTCTAGCTTTGCTAGGTAATCTTCTGTATTCGTCTGGTACAACGCTGCACTGCTCTTATTCACCTCAATGAGCGTATCCCGTATACGTTGAACCGCTTTCATCCAAAGAGTGACATTGAACCATACGTGCGGGTCGTATGCCCCTTCAAACTCTGGTGGAGCCAACAGTATCTCCCTATCAATGTCCTGTGTTACAGCAACTGTCTTTACTTGGTCCTGCATCCTTTCGAGCACACCGGCCATTTTCCCCTCTAGATGCAGACCATTGTAAAAGATGAGGTCAGCACCTGCGAGCCGAGCCACATCGCCTTCACTCGCTTTGTATAGGTGTGGATCAATGCCGGGTCCCATCAATCCCGTCGCATTAACCCGGTCCCCTCCAATATTCTGAACAATATCGGTAATCATGCCGATTGTTGTCACTACGCGAATCGGTTTCTGGCTGGATATACCTGTTGAGCTTGACGTCTTCTGGCTAGCCTTGTCCGATTGATGGTCGCAAGTAACAAATAATATCATCACGAAAGCTAACAACCCATAGATTATGTGCATACTTTTCCTCACCCTTTCTTAAATTGGCATCACACAAATTTCGATCGGTGCAAACGTCATGCAGATAAGGTGGTCTGAGGACTTACAAACACATTTCCTGCGACTTCGAGACCAACAAAGTGTTCGGTCTGGTCAATCCTCAAACGCAATGGTCCATTAAATGGTTCTTTCGCCATAACTTGGACAACGGTGCCCGGCAGCAAACCCAGCTGATCGAGGTAACGCAGCATTTCGGGATTATTATCATTGACATGCTGAACGGTAGCAGAACTGCCCACATTCACCTCTGTCAGCGTTTCATAAGTAACTTCTTGGAGTGCACCATCCTTGGCTGGGATAGCGTGTCCGTGCGGGTCGGTTGTCGGATGTCCCAACGCCTCGCTCATCCTTTCCTCAAACTCCTCGGAGATAACATGTTCCAGTTTATCCGCCTCATCGTGCACTTTGTCCCAAGTAAATCCCATGATTTCCACGAGATAAAGTTCCAGTAACCGATGATGACGAATAATTTCTTGAGCGATTTTTTTTCCACCTTCTGTCAATTCAACGCCGTGATAGGAGGCGTAATTCAAGAATCCCATCGCTGCCAACTTTCGGATCATACCGGTGACAGATGCGGCAGAAACATCCATTTGCTGGGCTATAGCAGAGGTAGAGACTTTCTCCCGACCTTCTTGCAGCAAGTAGACTGTCTTCAGATAATCTTCCATCGCATGGGTTATCATCAAGATCTTCGCAGTTCCCCATCTTTCTATGGTGTGGAGGCAACTGCGCTCCTTATCGTCAAGTTGGCTATCAGATGGCTCAATATTTAATAGAACACAGAACACACCTTTGTTAAAGAAGGGATTGACTGTGCCCTGTTTAATCCACCGCCGGGCACGGGCGGGCTTGGTAGGCATCAACAGTTTTTGATTTTTTGTTTACAACTGGGACGAACATCAGTAATTCTCCATAAGGAGGCATCCGTATCATCTGGTGACTGCTACCACGCAGAGACAGCTAAGTTACCATCTGTGTAGTCAACGGTTTAGCTTGTGGAGCGGCGGGTGGCATTCGCTTCGTACAAGCTCTGACCTTTAGGACGGGGTTATTGATTCTTGACCATCCAAAAATTAGATTTAGGCACTCCTAAATTCTTAATCAGTACATGATAACCCATATTTTAGGAGTTGTCAACTTTTTTTTACGGGAGTGTCGGAACATCAGGAAGGCAAGCACGAAGAGAATCACAGGTTGCACAGGGGCGATATCTAATATTTTACTAAATTGATCTTTCCGCAACCAAGACTTATACATAAATATTTGGACAGATTAGTCATTTTATGCTAAGGTAAAAATAGATCGTACGTGGGAACTTCAGAAGGGTAGGCAAGTTGACACCTGTCGCTCTGCTGGGGCTTTAGGGGGCAACTTGAGTTGTTATATGTTTCGTGTATCGGGAGGAATTGATGTTGAAGACATATCGAGCAGCGGTTATCGGATGCAGCCGCATGGGAGCGTTCATCGACAATGAGGTTGTTGGGGCACCAGGGCATGTGCCTCCCTATTCGCACACGGCAGTATTTACCGCCTGCGATAGAACAGACCTGATTGCGTGCTCAGACCTCCGTCCAGAGGTCATGGCTGAAGTTGGAGTGCAGTATAATATCCCAAAAGAAAAACAGTACACCAACTACAAAGAATTGATTGACAAAGAGCGGCCCGACATTGTCAGTGTCGCTACACAGCCGGAGCATCGTGCTGAAATCGTCATCTATGCCGCCGAGCACAGTGCCAAAGCAATCTATGCTGAGAAGGCGATGGCAGCGTCAATGGCAGAAGCTGATGCAATGGTTGAAACCTGCGAGCGGAACGGTGTCTTCTTTAACCTCGGCACCCAACGGCGGTGGCATCCCGGCTTCACTAAAATGAAGGAAATCATCGACAGCGGCAAACTTGGTGCCCCAAAGACGATTATCTTCAACGGTAGCACGCTGTTTAATGGAGCCAGTCATTACTATGATAACCTGTTGTTCCTAAATAGTGACCGCCGTGCAGTTTGGGTGCAAGCGCATCTGAGGGAGGGCAATTGGCAGGTTGACGGGGACCGATTGACCGAGGACCCGGTTGGGCACGGGGTTATTCATTTTGAGAACAACATGACAGCGTATGCTGTAACCCCTAGCCGTGAAATTGAGTGGGAAGTCAACTGTGAAAAAGGGAGTTTGACCGCCTTGCCCAACAGCGTGTATCGAATGCGAGCAGAGGGGCCACCGGGTTACCGGGGGCAGCCGACGGTTGTGGACGCAGCGTTTCCCGACTACGAACCAGCCAGTCCCAACCTACGACTCGTGGAAGATCTCGTCCATTCACTTGACACCGGCGAGCCACCACGCGGCGGGGTGCGGGTTGCACACGCTGGCACAGAGCTAATCTTTGCAACCATCGAATCACATCTTTGTGGTGGGGCACGGGTCGAATTGCCGCTGCAGGGGCGTCCGATTCGGCTCCTGCGAGACCGTGCCCCTCGACAACCTAGGTATAGCCCCCGGACTTGATATGCCGTGTTGGCATTTTACTGTCGCCGATTCTGCAAACGCTGTAAGTCGAGATTCATAAACCGCAAGAACCCCACCCCTAGCCCCTCCCCGCGAGCAGGGAGGGGAAGAGGCTGCAAGGGGTGATGGGAAAAGAAGTGCCAAATACCGATACGGTATCTCTTCGCCCTGCTTTCGGGGGGATTGAGGGGGGTAGACTCAATGAGCCAGGAACTGACGGACAACCTACAGGGTGTTTAGCAGGGGGAAGGGCGCAAGCGGGGCCGCAACCCGGTGGGGTGTCCCCCTAAGAACCCCACCCCTAGCCCCTCCCCGCAAGCAGGGAGGGGAAGAGGCCGTAAGCGTGGCGGAACAGAGCTCCCCGCAAGCGGGGAGGGGCAAAGAGGTGCCAACTACCGATACGTTCCCCCTGCTTGCGGGGGGATTGAGGGGGGTGGTTCTGTCTCCCCCTGCTTTCGGGGGGATTGAGGGGGGTAGACTCAATGAGCCAGGAACTGACGGACAACCCACAGGGTATTTAGCGGGGGAAGGGGGGGATGGCATACTCTGTATGCTGACTCCCTTAAAGACGTGGGTCGAATGGCGTTACTACAAACTCAAGTGTGGAGCTCCTAACTCTATTTTACTTATAAATTCACCAGTTTTTATATATCAACGCACTTCGACTGACTATAATGTTAGGTGATACCTAACCAGCTGTCCCTAGCCTAAAGGCATGGAGTCTTGTCAGCAAGGTTCGATAGAGGTGTAGAGGGAAAACGAAACTGACTATGAAAGCTGCCCTGACGAACACATCGGAGTCCGAGCATCAACAGGAAACAGACAGGGAACGGGAACAGAACCGTAATTTTTGGATTGCTGTGCTTCAAGGCACATTCATACGAATTTCTTTTGCGTTTGCAGACTCAACAACGGTTCTCCCTGCCTTTATTTTAAAACTCACTTCCTCAAACACGCTTGTCGGTTTGACCGGTTCGATGACGCGAGCCGGTTGGATGTGGCCCCAACTCCTGATCTCGAATCTGCTAGAACACCGTCCACGCAAGATGCCCTTCTATGTCCTCGGTATGAGCTTTCGACTGCTCGCATGGATCACAATGGTCGTCTGCACCCTTTTGGTCGGTTCTGGAAACAACGGGTTACTTGCCGCGTGCTTTCTCTGCTGTTATTTCATCAGATCTTCGGCGATGGGGGTTTCCACGCTTCCGTATATGGATATTATTTCCAAATCCATTGAACCGCAGCGGCGATCCCGATATTTCAGTTTGCGCCAGTTGATGGGTGGGTTCTTCGGTGTGTTCATCGGTTTTTTCTTTATCCGATATATCTTAAACCCTGAATCCGGATTGGTATTCCCAACGAATTATGCGCTCCTTTTCGGGTGCGCGGGGGTAGCTATTGCGTTGTCGCTTACGACTTTTCTGCAGCTCCGCGAGCCCATCCGTCCCGTCCAAAGTGCGCGTCAACCGCTTGGACAGCACCTGAAGCAGGGACCACACTTCTTTCAGACAGATCGGAATTATCGCTGGTTCTTTTACTATCGAATGTGTACCACCGTCGCCGGGATGTGCACCCCTTTTTATGTCCCTTACGCCTTGCTCAAATTGGAAGTGCCGGACGCAACGATTGGAACGTTTCTCGCCGTTGTCTCCATCAGCGGTGTCATGTCAAATGCACTGTGGGGTTACCTAGGGGAGAGATATGGTGTGCGATACATCCTCAGTTGCACCTCGGCATTGGGATGTGCATCACCGTTGGTTGCGATTTTGGTGAAATACTTGCCGACGGCGTGGCAGGTGCCGTGCTATTTTCTGACGTTTGTCTTCAACGGCGCATCAATGAGCGGTTCGTCGATAGGGTTCATGGCGTATCTGCTAAATATTGCACCAAGCTTGAATCGTCCAAGCTATGTCGGTTTTATAAACACAATCCTCTTTCCGTTCAGCTTTATGCCAATGCTCGCGGGGCAACTCATCGGACTTGTAAACTATGCAGGAATGTTCGCCGTTGCCATCGGGATGGGATTGCTGGGGTTTATCACCACCACACAACTCAAGGAGGTCTATCAGGAGGAGTAGAGGCCTCAATAACCAGGTGAAACGGGAAAACCATTTGCTCATTGGTTCATTATCCCCCCTTCCCCCGCTTGCGGGGGGTTGGGGGTTAGGGGGCTCAGCGGGGGCAGGAGGGTTACGGTATACTCTGTATACCGTAACCCTTAAAGACGTGGGTTGAATGGCGTTACCACAAACTCAGGTGCGTAACTCCTATGTACTAATGAACTCTTGAACGATAACGACACCCTCACCAACTATCACCAAAGGTTCAATAGGAATGGTCGGGCGGACAGATTCCAGCTTTTTGGGTGCGTTTAGCTATTCCAACTCTGCCAGAATCTCATCGATATCTTCCAGCAGTTCAACTTCGTAACCGTCTGGATCGGTGATGAATGCCATCTTCATGCCTCCCGATGTGAACTGTTCTCGCCAGCCATCGGGCCAAATTTCAAGTCCCGCCTTCTCCAATGTGTCACAACAGTCAACGAGATTCGGCACACTGATAGCAAAGTGCATCAGATCTTCTGGAACATTTAGTTTATAGTCGGGCGAATAGGTCAACTCCAGCGTCGGTACGTTACCCGGAAGTTCCAGATGGACGATCTGGTTGCCTGCTGGAGATTTATCGCTTCGACTTTTTACAACAAAACCTAAGTGGTCGCAATACCATTTGATTGATTGATCGAGATTGCTCACTCTAACGCGCGTGTGTAAAAAGATAGCCATTCTAATTCCCTTTCTGCGTTTGGGGCATCAAATCGGTTTAGAAACCAAATTTCAATACTTTCATTATAGCACGACGACCAACAGAAATAAAGACGGACCCCCCTCAGTCCCCCCGCAAGCAGGGGGAAGGGGAACGAAAAAAAAGAAAACGAGGGAACCGGCTTCCCGTCTTTCCTTTCGTCAGGGCAGGTTCCGGTTTCGTTTCTTGGGTCTTCTCCCGATGAAACCGTGAATCCCCGATGCGGTAAGCATTCCCTTTAGAGGGCAACAGCATCGGGACTGGTGCCCCCTCCTCCTTGCGGGGGGGCGATTTTGCGTTAAATTCAGAGAAAAGCTCCTATCCACTCATTGGGTTCTGGTATTCTATAAGACGGACCCCCCTCAGTCCCCCCGCAAGCAGGGGGAAGGGGAGCGGAAAAAAAGAAAGCGAGAGAACTGGCTTCCCGTCTTTCCTTTCGTCAGGGAAGGTTGCTGTTTCGTTTCTTGGTTCTTCTTCCGATGAAACCGTGAATCCCCGATAGGGATTGTCGATTTTGGCAAATCGACCTACATACAATAGTTCCACAGCAATTTCCGTATGGCTAAAGTGAAACAAGCCCATCTGGTTTATTTGAGTATCAACATCCGCCGCGTCCCCGTGAATGTGCCTGCTGTCAGTGTGTAAAAATAGAGGCCACTGGCGACAGGTTCACCCAGCTGATTCCGTCCGTCCCAATATAGCGCACGGTTTTGACTCTGATACATACCCGCGCCTCGATGTCCCACGGCTAACCGGCGAACGACCTCCCCGTTCCTATCATAGATGGTCAATGTAACTTCCGCAGGGGTTGCCAACTGATACGGTATCCACGTCTCCGGGTTAAACGGATTCGGATAGTTTGCCAACAACGCAGTCTCTTCAGGAATCAACGCGGCTAACAGGTTTTGGAGATTTGCGATACCCTGTTTGAAGGCAAGGGAACCGTCATCTGCCACCTGTGCCTGTGCAATCCATGCCGCTATGGTCTCAGGATTTACCTCCAGTGAGGAGGGTGCCGGGGCGGCAGGTGCTGTGGTGTTCCCGATCCCCTGCGCGATGCCGATAAGGTCAAGGATGCTGACAACACCATCTCGGTTGACATCTACCGGTGAGTTGGGGGCCACCTTTTTCCCCAACTGCTGTGCGACGAGAATGAGATCCAAAATGCTGACCACACCATCTCGATTCACGTCCCCGGTCGCCAGGCGTCCCTCGACAGCGATGCGAATTTGACGCGGTCCTGCAGGGATAGTATCGCCGGTGATGGAGCCAAACTGAAAGTTTTGCAGCACCAACTCTGTTTCACCGGCAGATTTCGCCCTGAACCTGACCTGCAGCAGGGTGCCGGTGCCATTTACACCTTGGGCAGCCAATCGCGCCGCACTGAGTCCTGAGATTTTACCTGTCGCGTTATCGATGCTCCTACCCTGAAAGAAGGTGGAGCCCCCATCTGCCTTCAGGAAATTGCCTTCGCTGACGTCAATGGCTTCGAGGGCAGCCGGGTCAAAGGCAATATCGAACTGCCAGCCTGCCAAGTCGGAGACCGTTTCGGCGCGAAGATTAAGGGTAAAGGTATCGCCTATATGAATGGGTGTCTTGGAAAAAGTGTATCCGACACCGGGGTTCGCCACAGTATATTCGGTGCCGGGTTCAAACCCAAAAAAGGCATTATACTGGGCTCTAACGGCTACCAATAGCACATTTCTTCCCTGCTTCAGCGTGACCGGCAGAGAATCCGTGTAACCGAAACTCGCATGGTAACGGAGAGACTCGTAAATCAAAGTCCCGTTGAGCCAGACCTTAAAATCGTTATGACTGCCAACGTATAGTGTTGTGTCCTGTTGTCGTGGTGAATGCAAGGACACCGTGCCGTAGAGGCTGGCACCATCGATGTGGCCGTCAAGCATTTGGCGAACATTAGCCCAGCCCGTAGGCGGGAGTGTGCGGTAGGTCCATACATCATCACCTACAGAACTTCCCACGGTTGCCCCATGGGTAGCAATCTCCGTCTCTGTTACCGCCCCCCCGCTCACTTCTGACAGTAAATCCTTACTGCTACTCGGTCTTGTTTCCGGTAATACAACCCATAACCACGGCCCCTCGATTGACGGTCCCACTTTTGGGAATCCCGGGTTGTCATGCCAAACGAACGTCGTTATATTCTCGCGGAGTCCCTGCAGCGGAGAAATGTCAGAAATCTCGTTGTCATGGATCACTAGCCATTTCAAGTTGGTTAACCCTGCAAGGGGGGAGAGATCCGATATATTGTTGTTCGCGAGCTGCAGACGAGTTAGCTGTGTTAACCCTGCGAGGGGGGCGAGATTCGATATGTCGTTGTCCCGAAAATGCAGTTCCTTCAAGCCGGTTAGGCCTGCTAAAGGCGTGAGATCTGATATCTTTCCGCCGTGCATATGTATCTGCTCCAGTTTTGTTAAGCCTGCCAAGGGCGATAAATCGGATATAGAGCTGCCCCAACCACCACTAATGTGTTTGAGGTTGATTAATCCTGAAACCGGCGACAGGTCGGAGATATTATCACTTCCCAAATGTAACCGCTCCAGATTGATTAATCTCGCAATTGGCAATAGGTTAGATACCAAAGTGTGCTCAAACTCAAGGCGAGTGAGATTTGTTAAGTTCCTCACCGGAGATATATCGGATACCGAAGTGTGACCAAACTTAAGGGTAATGAGATTTGTTAAGCCTCTCACGGGAGATATATCGGATACCAAAGTGTTGTCAAACTCAAGGTAAGTAAGATTGGTTAAGCCTCTCACGGGAGATATATCAGAGACTGTAGAGCGGTCAAACTGAAGATAAGTGAGATTGGTTAAGCCTCTCACAGGCGATATATCGGACAAGAGGTTGTCGTTGTCGTGAATCCGGAGCTCGCGCAGTTCGATCAAGCCCGCTAGCGGTGAGATGTCGGAGACCTGATTGTCGTTAATATTTAACCGTGTCAGATTGGTTGCATACTGCAGCCCTGTCAAATCACGGATGCCCCTGCGCGGCACATCGAGCCTGCTCAACTTTGCCATCTCCTCGGCAGTAATCGGAGCATTGGGGCTCTTGTCCAGTGCCTCCGCTATTGCCGCACGCAGGTTTGGGTCCGGGATATACACAACCGTACCCGGTGTCACTACCGGCGGGGTTATCGCCGTGGGAGGGGTGAAACGCTCCGGGAAATCCAACGCAAAAACTATATCCCGAAAACTCGATGTCCAGGTGTCCCGTTTCATACTTCCAGCCTCACTGTCTAACACCAGCAAGCCGATATCCTGTAGCCCTATATTCTCACGTATCTTTTCCAAGAACGCCTCCGGCTCTAACCCAACCGCGGCTGCGGCGTGTGCTGTGTCTACCTCCTCCTGAAATGCCTCGTGGAAACGGGAGATGGGTTCAATGTCATCAAACGCCCCGCCCGTCGCTTCAAGGGCAACCCTGTACCTATTCATATCTTCACCCACAAGCGCGTTCATCTCTGATTTTGCCACGTAGAGCCGCAACGCCTGCGCTTTGTCATAAGTGGGAGCGGTATTATTCGCTATCACCGAACGGACTTGGTCCTCAAATGGCTTCATACCCTCTGTGTGGCAACCGAAACAGGATAAACCATTCCGCACCGTCGGATCACTCGCTGCGGGATTAGAAACAATGTTTATCGGTGCCTCATTTAGGCGAAAACCGGCCCCATTGGCAAGGTAGTATCCCTGTAACCCGTTGGGTAGGTTGAAGATAACCTCACCACCATCATGGGTGAATGACAGGGGATGGGTGAAGATGTTCTGTGTACCCACACTCCCCCCAAAGTCGTAACTTTTCCAATAGGCACCATAGCGAGAGGTGTGGCGTTCTATCACTCGGTTGTGATTGGAGACACCTGAATTGTTGGTGCCGGCCCGCCAGACACGCACCCCCGGTGCATTTTGCAGGTTACGGACAACATCGACTTCTAATCGGGTCTCTAACTCTTTATCCGTTAAGGGGAGAGAGAGTAAATCATGGTAGAGTGGAGGTAAAGAGGCTTGTGCTATAAACCAGTCGACATGAACCGATGGTATATCAGACTTCATCGCCGTCTGTAACCGGGTCAGTTGGGCCCGTAGCGCGGTCTGTGTCGGTGCATCAAACCCGATGTGATAGGGATATGCCGCTTCTATCTGCCCCCACCCATCATTGCGATCCCACTCGTAGTGTCGCAGGTCAATGTAGAGGATGGTGCCTTGTCGGTCAATGGGTTGGGGGTTGGTGACGGTACTCCCCCATGAGAGGCTATTGACCAGTTTCGAGAGGCCGTTACGATAGCTGTCAAGAGCTCGCGTGGTCTCACCTGCGTTATAGAGGTGTGTCATTGTGAAGTACCGGGCAAAGGCACGGTCAAACGGTGCCAGCGACATGACGTGAGTCTCGATGGTATTGAGTATTTCACCGGGAGAGATAAAGCGTCTATCGGCTGCGGGGGTTGCCGCCCAATCGGGTGCGCCAGCGAATATCCAGTTTCGGATGGTGGCAATCGCTTGAGTGGATAGCCGGGGTTGTCCAAGGGGCATCCGTTTGGCTATCTCAGTCGTCAGGAGCCGGTTATACAGTTCGGAGGCATTGGGGTTTCCGGGGACCACTGTCCCGTTTTCGATGAGTGAGTTGTGTTCCATTAGGAGTGTCTCTCGATAGGCACCGTCGGGTCCATGGCAGATGAGGCAGCTCTGTTGAAAAATAGCGTAGGCATCTTGGGCAATCTGTTGTTGGGGGTATACATTTTGATAACCTACGATGCACATCAATAGACTAATAAGTGTGATGAGGTGCTGCCGTTGTTTGCAAATTCCCATCGAATCGGAAATGAAATGATGCTTAAACATAGGGAGTGTCTCCTTATAGATAGTTTTTCTGAGGCCTTTGCTTGGTATCAGCTGCGTAAGGCTTAAAGAGAGTACATGGCGCGAAGAGAGCCCGAGTTTTTTCTTGAAAGCTCACGGTCTGTTGCACAATTTCTTAACAGCAGCCTTCTTATATTGGCTGCTATGTATTCTAAAGTGTTCGGTTGTGGATATTATATCAAGATTAATAACACCAATCAAGCGAAAAAGCGGTAAAAATAGGGTCCTTTAATTCTCCTATATTATTGTCTGAATCACGGATAAGCACCGATTGACGGAGGACACGGATAAAAGACGGCCTGGACAACTGGCATAAGCAGATCCCATGACCGAAAACTAACTGAGGGGGGCTCATAAAGGAGCCGGCACGAGTCGCGTGCCCTAAACCACATAAAGGTGTGATAACCTTCTCCCTATATGATCTGGCGTTTTCCTAAAATTTGAACAATGTCTTTGCTCGCTTGTGTTTTGTTAAAAGCTAGTAACTACTTATACACAATAAATATAGTGGATCAACCAAAAAGCGGTTCTTATCGTTATCTCCAAAGCATGAGTTTTAGGGAATGCGTTGGCATTCCGTTAGAGGATTCGCTTCAGAAACAGATAAGACGCTATAGAAATGCTATTCTCAAGATGGAAGGATTTTCAGGATAGCCAATGGCAATGGATAGAGTCAATCCTGTGAATCCTAAAATCCAGTAAATCCCGATTCAGACAAATGTCGCGATGATTTTGGAGGTTGAGGTGTAACTTGTCAGAATCAGGATTCTCAAGATGGAATGATTTTCAGGATAGCCAATGGCAATGGATAGAGTCAATCCTGTGAATCCTAAAATCCAGTAAATCCCGATTCAGACAGAATGCGGCGATGATTTTGGAGGCTGAGGTGTAACTTGTCAGAATCAGGATTCTATAGAACTATCAGAGAGATTAGGAACTTAGTCATGGAGGGATAATCATGAATGCATCAGCTTGGAAGCAGGTCGTTATCAGCGACGAAACGGAGGAATTAGTCAAAGCGAGCGTTGCACCGAGCACCGTCGAGACGTATCGTCTCGCGATGCAACAGTTGGAAATTTGGTTGGATGGACATTCCCTGAGCGATAACCTACTCGCAAACTATATCACAGAGTTGTATCAAAACGGAAGGTCGCCATCGACCATCAGTAAAATCGTTGCTGCAGTCAAATGGATGGTGAAGAATCACAGCGTGGGGGCAAAGGAGCTCTCCTTTGAGATTACGGAAAAGGCACTCGCCGGCATTCGACGTAAAGGCAAAGGCAGAGGCCGAGGACAGATGGATGGCATAACGTGGGATGAAGTAGAGAGAATCTGTGCGCTTGCCGAAGCGGAGGAAACCGTTGCTGGACTGAGAGATTCGGCCCTGATTCGACTGATGAGTGACTGTCTGTTACGCATTAGTGAAGCGGTCGCGGTAGATGTAGAGGATGTTGATAGTGCGTTGAGGGTTTATCAGTCAAAGACCCACCCGGGTACGGCGGGCGTCCTCGGTGTGACGCTGTATATTGGGGATCCCACGCGGGAGGCGATAAAGCGGTATTGTGAATCGGGGGATATCACTGATGGTCCACTCTTTCGGTGGATTCGTCGGGGTGATAACATAACTGGGGGCAGGCTAACGATTGATGGTGTAAGGAAGGTTATCAAGCGTAGGGCACGCGCGGCGGGTGTGGAAGGCAAGATTTCTGGACACTCCCTTCGTATCGGTTCTGCTGTCTCGCTTGCCCAAGCCGGGGCGTCTGTTGTGAATATGCAGGTTGCCGGGCGATGGAAATCGCCTCAGATGCCCGCGCATTACGCCCGCGCAGAATTAGTAGAGCAGGGCGCGATTGCACGGTTCAAATACGGAAAATGACAGTTCGACATTTCAATCACACATGGGTGTGATATAACGCAAATCGTGGAAAATACTAGCACAGCAGGTCGGTCGAGGTTCATATCTCGACAAAATACCCGGCCTGCCCCACTACAATCTTGGCTCAATTAGCCGAACTTTCGCGCTAGAGTCTAGGCATTGTCGATTTTGGAAAATTGACCTACGGCAGGATAACTACAAGGGTTGCCCCTATAGCAATTAACCAAATGTAGGGATGGGGCTTGTGCCTGCCCAAAATATTGAATCTATCAAGATGAAGATAATCTACTCCCTCATCGTTCTTTGGGCGTTGATTTGCTATGTTCAACTGTGCCATGCAGTTCGTGAAGGCACCGCCAACGCTACGGCTATGATCCAGCGGTATGAACGGGAGGGAAACTTTGCCAAGGCAGCCCTGTGGCACGAAGCAGCTGCGGACTGTCTGAAAATCATCTCTATTCCGATGACGGAAATCCAAATTCGCTACTATCTCCGTCATGGAAAAGATGTACGGGTGGAGCGGAGTCGTAGAGAATTAGCGAATATAAAGAAACGGCGAGAATACCATCTAAAGGCTGCGAAGGCAAAGTGGAAAAGGTCAGAAATAGAGGGGACTTCGCCCGAACTGGAGGTGGAACACGAGAAAATTACGCAGTTTATTTCAACGTGGGCACAGATCTATCCGAATCGATTTTATCATTACGGTATCTACCCTAGTTTTTTTAGAGTGGAACAGGAAATTTTCAAAAGGAGGGGGAATTTTGCCGCTGTTCTTTATCTCGAAGCCGATGCTGCGGAGATGTGTGCTGACCAATATAACGAGATAACAGTCGCCTATTTCCGGTGGAGTGCTCTGAATCGCGATGCGGTCGGTGGCGCAGCAGAGGGCGTGGGCCGAGAGGTAATTTCCCGTCGTGCGGCAAATGACCTCTCAAAGGTAGAGGCGAACTGTGTCACGCAGTATGAAAAAGTCCGAAACGCATATCGTCAATGGGCAGCCCTGTTACGCGAACTCGCTGAGGGCAAACCGACAAAAACCTTGCCCACCGAAGCAGAATCTATGTTGAGGGACTTATCCCGTCCATCTATCAGTCCTGCTCCACAATTAACATCCACACAAGCGTTGAGGATTGCTAATAGGGATGAACGTGTCCGTACACACCTAACAGCGCACACAGGTGTGCACGGATACGCCTTATTTCAAGGGTTTGCTTGGTTTGTCAGTTACCACAATCACGGTTGGGGCAATCTGGGGGTCGTGCTTGTCGATGATAAAACCGCAACCGTCCTCGATATACTCAATTTTCGGCCTACTCGAAACTGAGTTTGTCGTCAATGTCTTGAAGGTCTGCCCAAGTCTTAATGTCTGTACGGCTTGGATCTACCTCTTGACGCCGCTTTTCAAAATAGGCTCTTGACGACTCATCCTCAGGCCCCCAATTTGCCATACGTTCATTGAAGGCTGCGATTTCATCTGCCCCTTTACCGCTGTTTTCAAGCACCCATGTACCAATCTCAATGTCGTTGGGGTTGTTGACCGCGGCATCTTGGAAATCTTCCTCAGAGATACCGAGAAACTCCAAGATACGTCTATCCTGTCCGGAATCCTCGCCATACCGATATTCTCCGATTTTTCCGGCGCGTGCTGCGCGCGCTTTATCTGCCATCCGTGCGACACCATGGCAGCCTACGACCTCCTTAGAATGGGGACTACGCGGGGGGCCGACCGTCAAGTCAACCTGCCAGAAACCACCCCAATCATCTAGTTCTACCGATTGAAGTACTGTTGTGATATCTGTCCTACCGGGGGCGTACTTGGCAAGCCGATCTCTCAAGCGTTGCTTATACTCCTCGTTCGGCGGCTCAAGGCTCAATTCCCGCTGATTAAACGCATCAATCTCTGTCTCCGTAACGCTCGAGTTTTTGAACACCCACGCCTGCAAGGTTTCATCATCGTGTTCATCAGCAGCTTTGGCAAAGTCATCGGCTGCAATTCCCAGTAGTTCGAGAACTTTCTGGTCTAGACCGGAATCCTCTCCGTAGAGGTAATCGCCGGTCGTTCCGTTGTTATGCGCTCTGGCTTTGTCGGTCATTCGTGCTGCGCCGACAATGCCGGCGAGGCTCAGGTTTGATGGACGCCGTGGTGGCTGTCGTGTAAGGTCCATAATTAGTAGCTCCTTTCAGTTTATAGCTATTTTGCGAGAATTGCTCTGAAATATCCTACCGCATCCCATGCAGCAGAAAAATCTTGCTATATGACTTTTTGGGGCGCGTTCGTAAACTTCAAATCTTTAACGTAAACAAACTCGTCATTATATGCAATGACGACGATTGCATGAAGGCAGTGACCTTCATCCTATATCCTCGGCTGTCTATCTAAGATACTGTTTGCCGTTTGGGTCTCTATTTTACTATATCCACAAATCTGCGGCAACCTTAATGGAATTTCACAGCAAGGCGCGGGGAAACGTCCGTACCCACCGCCGTTGATGGTGCGGTAAGCCGTTGACGGTGATATACAGCTCAATCGTGACGTGAAACGCTGTTTCGGTGCTTTGAAGATGGCAGCAAGTTTCAACGATGATTTCGCCATCGTTGTGCACGATGCGGCGATAATATTTACCCAACGCTGTAACATCTGCGGAGCCCCGATTATGCGCTCACACTTCAAGTTGTGCGTCGGTTTCCATTTTCGTTACCGGATTCACGAGACTCGTCCCACGCGTATGGGTTCGTAATCCGGTTCGGTCGCCAAGAATGTCGTGGGCAATTCCCCGCTACGTGAGCATCTAAGATCTACCAAGAGTGGTAGAAGCGGTCGCGGCAGTCGTCTTGGTGCGGACAATCTCCCCCGCCCGCACAGTGAAAATCGGTTCCCAACAGCCTCCAGGCCGCTCCAGTCCCTTGACATCTTGCAGCGGTAGCGCATCTTGATTGAAACGCAACACGGCGAGGTCTGCACAAGCACCGGGCGACAACGTCCCAACCTCCCCGGACAGCCCGAGAAATTCTGCGGGACACACCGTCACCCGTGCCAACGCGTCCGCTTCAGACATGCCGGCAGCGATTAACTTAGAAAGGGTACGGGGTAAATCATGTTGCGGGTTGCTATTCACATGTCGGATATATTGGTCTGTCGAGATGGTGTCTGGTAGGAATCCGTTCGCGATTGCTATCTCTGCCACGTCAAAGTGGAATGAATTCATGCCGTGCCCGATATCGAACAGTATCCCTTTCTCACGAGCTGCCCACGCCTCATCCTTGATACGGCCGTCCATCACGAGACAATCCAGATCGCTCTGAAAACAGTAAGTGATTACATCTCCGGGGCGTAACAGTGCTAATTGCTCGTCCAAAGGAAAATCCGCATCCCGCCGCGTGCCCAAGAGTAGTGGGCGATCTGTTTGATTGCCGGCTGCCAACGCCCGGTTCAGAATCTCGCGAGGGTCATTATCACCGGCACAGGATTTGGCTATGTTGGCGGCAATACCCCAGATTGCCTCCCCTCCATCTTCAATCGCTGCCACACAGGCATCTACATCCACATCGTCCAAATTCTCGAAACAGCCGCTCGCCGGGTTCGATTCCCCCGTAACGGAGAGATTGATAGCCAACCGGACGCGTGTCTGCGCGCCTTCGATGATCGATTCACGGTATCGGGGCCAATTGCCGGCACCTGCATCCCCTTGGGAAAGCACGGTCGTCGCTCCACGGGGGAGGAAGTGAACATCGGGGTCAACACCATACTTTGAGCCTTCACGGGCGGGGTGGGCGTGCATGTCCACCAATCCCGGCAGCAGCATGGCATCCGGGAAATTTAGTGTCTCCCGCGCGGCCCCATCAATCTGATCACCGACAGCGACGATTCGATCTCCACGAACCGCGACTATGCCTGGCCCATCCAGTCCAGTTGCCGGACATACAACGCGCCCGGCGCGGACAAGGAGATCGTAGGCATGGGTATCAGCACTGTGCATAACTATTCCTCCTGTTGCTCACTGTTGCTCACTGCGATTGTTTGATAACGCGTCCTACCGTCTCTATCAATTCGTCCACATGGCTGGTTTCAGTCGGCAGTGAGATTGCGTTCATAGACAACCCATGACTCAAGAAATAGCCTTCTGTTAACAGCGCGAGGAAGACGCGATGTGCCATTGCCTTATCGGTGCGAGCGAGGCTGCGATAGTTGACGAGGTCTTCGCTGGTAAAGTGAATGCTAAACACTGAGCCAGTATTCACCGCTTTCGCTGCGATATTTTCACGGGCGAACAGTTCATTCAGGCCGACACGCAGCCGGGCGGCTAATCCGTTCAGGTGGGCGAAAGCTTCAGGTGTGAGTTGTCTCAAGGTTGCCAAACCAGCTACCATTGTGATGGGATGTGCGCTGAATGTGCCGCTCTGGAAGAAACCGGAGCTGCCGCGCGTACCATCTAGCAAATCCATAATATCCGATCGTCCACCAAACGCGCCGACAGGAAAACCGCCGCCAACAATCTTGCCATAGGCGGTCAAGTCGGGCGTAATGCCGTAGTATTCCTGCAATCCGCCTGTCCCTACTCGGAAACCGACAATTTCATCCAAAATAAACAGCAGGTCGTTTTTGTGTGCTATCTCCCCGACAAATTGCACGAATTCTCTACGTTGCGGCACGATGCCCGCTTTGGTATCGAAAATAATGCACGCTAACTCATCACGGTGCTGCGTGACGAGGCGTTCCACCGAAGCCTCATCGTTGTAGGGGAGAACAATTACCTCTTCTGCCGCGTGTGGAGATAGCCCGCCTGTTGAAGGAACGGAGTTGGGAGCTGTTTCGGGGCCCACTTTGTCCAAAGACGGGGCGGAACTGATTTCGACGACATCGTGACTGCCGTGGTAGCCGCCCTCAAACTTAGCGATCTTAGCCCGTCCACTGACGCCGCGCGCTAGCCGTATAGCGTGCAGTGTCGCTTCGGTGCCGGAGTTACAGAATCGAATCCGGTCCAGGGATGCCACCCGGTGGCACATCTCCTCGCACAACTCTGCCTCAACGCCGACCGGTGCACCCAACGCAATGCCCTTCGCCATCTGTTTCTCAATAGCATCTATGACTGCGGGGTGATTGTGTCCCAGTATCTGTGCTGTGTGATGGTTGGCGAAATCCACATATCGCTGCCCTTCGACATCGTACAGATAACATCCCTCGCCGCGCGCCATTGTGAGAGGATACGGTTGATGAAAATAGGCACCTTTCGCCCCACCGGGCATCGTCTTTCGCGCCTGCTTAAAGAGTTCCCGAGACCGTGGGGTGCGCGCTCGATAGCTCTCCTCTAGTGAAGCCGTGACATCTTCGGTTACTCTGTTTTCCATTGTAATCTCCTGTGAAATCTGTTTTGAAAGCACTTACGCACTCCAGATGCAGTCGTAGTGGATGCATAATCCGTGATGCGTAAGTAATAGTAACGATCTTCTGACGCATTACTCGTTACGCAGTATTTTTTGTGGCAATAAGTAGTTACTGGCTTTTAATAAAACGCGGGGACACCCCCCTCAGTCCCCCCGCGAGCAGGGGGAGGGAAGGCACCCCCCTCAGTCCTCCCGCAAGCAGGGGGAGGGAAGGGACCCCCCTCAATCCCCCCGCAAGCAGGGGGAAGGGGAACGCAAAAAAAAGAAAACGGGAGAGTTAGAAAACGAGAAAGCGATCGAACCGGCTTCCCGTTCTCCGATTCGCCAGGAAAGGTTCCTGTTTCATTTCTTTCGTCAGATTTTCTCCAATTGACCCAAATAAAACCTTCTATTGGATGCTTTGAGCGAGTACCTGTTTAATCCAATTGCAGGGGTGACTTATTCTCGCTTGCCTAACCGGTGCCTACCTATGCTGGAATAGCCGTTGTCGGACTTCGTGCCAGTCCTCTGGCAGCGGATGGAAAGCACCTTCACCACAGGCCCCCGGCTCAATCTTGGCAGCATGACCCAGACCTGTAACTTGGAATCGTGTCCCGTCAAGCTCCGGCAAAACATATCGGCTGAACCAGGAGGCGAGTTGTTGACGCATCTCCTTCACCAGTGCGCCCTTCGATTTCTCGTCCACGAGGTTTTTCCGCTCGTCTGGATCGTTCACCAGATCATAGAGTTCATGGGGCCCATAAGGGTAGCGGTGCACATATTTCCACTCCTGCGTCCGAATCATTCGGACGGGACCGTATTCGTCAAAAATGACGACCTCATCCTGTGCGTCGTCCGTTTCACCGAGCAAAGCTGCTCGGAAACTCCGCCCGGGGCGCAATGGATCTGCTGGCATCTCCAAGCCGAGGTAGTCAAGCAGGGTCGGCATGAAATCGTATTGACTTGCCATCGCTGTGGTAACGCGCCCCTGTGGAAGCTCTCCGGGGTGGCTCATAATAAAGGGCACCTTGACGGAGTTCTCATACATATTCAGCGGGAAGGTGCCATTTCCTTTGTGCCAGAACCCGTGATGTCCACAGGAATAGCCGTTGTCGCTGCTGAAGATGATTAGTGTGTCTTCTCGCAGGCCAAGCCCCTCAAGCTTCTCTAGAATGTGACCGACGTTCAAGTCCATTGCTGTAATCGCCGCAAAGTAGCCCTTCAACGATTCCCTGTTTCCTAAATGTATCCGAGCACCGGGGACAGCCCACGGGTGTGCCGCTTCTTGGGGACACGTTTTGAATGGACAATCATCGTAAGAATCCACAATATCCTGTGGGTGCCCGTCGAACGGCGTGTGGGGTGCGTTGTAGTGAACACTGAGGTAAAAAGGTTGATTTTTGTTTGCCTCAATAAACTGCAAGGCGTCGTTCGTGATGATATCGGTAACGTAGCCGGGCTGCACTGCCACAGCTCCGTCCCGAATCATCTCTGCGTCATTATACTTACTACCACCCAGTGGCATCGCAAACCAGTGACTGAAGCCGTGCTGTGGGGTCATACTATCGCCGAGGTGCCACTTCCCACTGAGACCGACGGTGTAGCCGTTTTCACCGAGCACATCGGTGTAGCACGTCAGACCTTCAAGATACCTCGCGGAATTCGGCGGCATATTCCCATCCCGAATCCAGTCGTGTACACCATGCGCTGATGGAATCCGTCCGGTCATCAGACTAGCCCGAGCTGGAGAACAGACGGGAGAGGTACAGAAAAAGTTATCGAAGAGAACACCCGTCTCCGCAAGTCGATCTATGTTTGGTGTGCGAACTTCATCGTTGCCACAGCAGCCCGCCGCCCAAGGTCCCTGATCATCGGTTAAAATAAAGACTATATTAGGCTGACGATTATTGGAATCAGACATTAGTTGTGCCCCTTTTTCTTCGTTGCAATGGTGTAAGTGAAATGTGAGCGGTGCGTTTTCAATTTAACCATTTTATCACATGGGACCAATTCGTCGAGGCCCCCGGTCCATCGCCATCATTGAAGCATCATAGCTTCGTTTCATCAGCTCCAACTTGAGGTTTTGTACGCTCGACACATCCCACAGATTTTCAAATTCCCCCGGATCCGTTTCAAGGTCGTAGAGTTCTCCGTGCTGGTGCCCGTGGTAAATCGCCAGCTTATATCGCCTATCCCGGTACATCGTGGCAAAGGTACTGTCCGGCTGATCTAAGGCATCATAGAATTCGCAGCGGACAAAATCCCGGTGATGAGAGGGAGAGACCTCCCCCTTGAGGATTGGCAGCAGCGACATGCCTTGTATACGATCAGGGATTTCCAAACCAGCCAAATCCAACAAGGTTGGTGCCTTATCGAGCAGCCCTACCAACGCATCACTTCTCACCCCCCTTTCAAAGTATCCGGGGCAAGAAAAGATGAGCGGCACACGGACCAATCCTTCGTAAAACCGACAGCCCTTCTGAATCAATCCATGATCACCGAGCATTTCTCCGTGATCACTGGTGAAGATAATCACTGTCCGTTCACGCTGCCCAGTTTCCTCCAGTGTCTCCAAGATACACCCCAGCGCATCGTCGATTAGCTTAATCATAGCGTAATATGCTGCTTGCAAGGTCTTGGCATCGCGTCCTCCCGCTGAAGCCGGCTCCGCTGTCCCCGGAGGCTGGGGCACGATTGGGCTGCGGATATCCAATTCCTCTGGAGGGTGCCCCTTTGACTGGAAATCAACTGCTTCGAGCTTCCGCTGCTGTTCCAAATCGCTCTCTCGGAAAAGGGGGCCCGGCATATCCGCCGGATTGAATATATCCCTGTAAGTTTTGGGCGGATTGAAGGGTGGGTGAGGGTCGTAAATATTCACACTTGCCAACCACGGCGCGTCCCGTTCTTGTCGGATAAATTCGATCGTCTTTTCCGCACACCAAGTGGTTTGATGGAGTTCAGCCGGAACACCGTTAATGCTTTTGGTCAATTCCCTCAGAGTATGCCCTTTGGATCGCACCCAGTCTGCGTAGTCGTGTCCCGTTTCCCAATCATCGCGGGGTGCATGGCTATACTGCCAATATCGGTATCCGTCGTTCACGCGGGGTTCAATACGACCATAAGCGCTAGCGAGGTGTAGCTTGCCAATCAATCCACAGTCGTACCCAGCGTCTGCGAGCAGGCGCGTTACAAGGGGTGGATTGTCCGGGAAGTATTCGTTGCCGTTTCCGTTGACATGCACCGCACTCGGATACATACCTGTGAGGAAACTGCCCCGGCTAGGCGTGCAGATTGGGCTCTGGCAGTAGGCGTGGGTAAAAGCGACCCCCTTTTCGACCAGCTGATCGATGTTCGGGGTTGAGACATAATGGTTGCCTAGCGCACCGATTGTATCGTAACGCTGCTGGTCGGTACAGATCCAGAGGATATTCGGACGCAGGTTTTGTTCGCTGTTCGTAGGCATGTTGAACCTCATTCAAAATTGTTAGGCCTTACGCAGTTGACCCGAAGCCTTGTAGTTCAGCGATTTATCCCCTAAGACCCCCCTTAGTCCCCCCGCAAGCAGGGGGAGACAGACTCATTGAGTCTATTTCTCCTCACTTACGCCCCATCCCCTGCTTGCAGGGGAAGGGGGGTACGGCATACGGCGTATACCGACTACTGTCGATCAATTTATCCTCTTGACGCGGGTTGAATGGCATTACTACACACTCAAGGGCGTAACTCCTAATTGTATCAAATTAAGTTTTTATAAAAAAATGGGGGTGTAGTCTTAATAGATATTTTTATCATATAATTCTTCTAACAATCTTATACGCTAGTGAAAGATAGAAGACGATACTACGCCAACTTGTAAGAACCAAAGCCTCCAAAAACGGATTTGCCCGTTCAAAACAGTGGGGAAACAGTCAAAAAGTCGTTAGCCGTTGTAGTTAGTCGAGTACGCCTGCTCGGACAAAGCACCCAAGGGGATGATTGCCAATGAGGAAGTTCACCGATGCTGAAAAACGGTAACTGCAAGCTAAGATAAAAGATGAGCGAGAACGGCAATATCAAGCAGTTAGGAAAATCGTCCGATTCTGGAATGATTGATGTGCTCCCGCCCCTTATTTTCTCTATAGATCCTGCATCGGCAAGATAACTTTAATCTTTTCCTTTGCTGAACGGTAAGTTGCTAAGACAATTTCAACAGCATGACGCCCGCCTCTGCCATCAATCAGGGGTGTTTTATCTTCACGGATACATTCCACAAAATGGGTCAGTTCACCGACGACGCCGTGAGGTGCCGTGCGATCGGGAGTGAGTGCCTTCCATTCCGATTCGCCAATCTTTTTGAGGTACGCCATGTCGGCTCCCATATCGAGCCGTAGCGAGCCTTTCGATCCATCAATGATGGTCTCGTTTGTGCCGCGTGCCCCCATGAACCCACCCCATCGCAATATACCCACTGCCCCGATTCGATTGGGATTCAAAGCAACTTTCGTATCATACCGAATGAGCGACACGGTGTAATCCTCCCAATCTTCGTGCCCAGAAAAGCTGCCCACTTCTGCCGCGACCGTTAGAGCGGTTCCACCATACCAGTTAATGAGATCGGATTTGTGGATGCCGTTTTCCAGAAGTCCACCGACACTCCCGTACCAAGTTGATGGACGTTCTCGCGGCCCCCGATAGGGCCCGCTATAATCCGTTTCAATATAGGTCACATCCCCAATCCCACCGTCATCGATCAAACGCTTGCCGAGGATATGCACAGGGTAGAATCGGAGCACTTGACCAACCATCAGATGCGTCCCTGCTTTGTCTGCAGCTGCAATCATAGCGTCTGCATCGCTGAGGGTGAGAGACAGGGGTTTTTCGCAAAAAGCGTGAACACCGGCCTCCGCCGCTGCAACGACAACCTCCCGATGTGCTACAGGTGGCGTTGCAACCACAACACCCTCCACAATCTCTAGCAGTTCACGGTAATCTTGGAATGCACGGATTTGATGCTGTTCTGCGACTGCTTGTGCCGCCTCTAACCGGAGGTCCGCAACGCCGACAAATTCACAATTTTCAACGTGGGGCAGCGAATTGCAATGGCCACTACCCATTCCTCCTGTGCCGATAACGCCAATACGTGTCATGTTTTGCTCCAAGCCTTATTCAAGAGTGCATCGGTTCATTAGTTCATGCGCTCATTCATGAACCTATGCCCCCATTTTTTTTAGGTTTCACGTCTCACGTTTCTCTGATAAGTCCCTCTTTTTGAAGGATATCCCCAGCAATCGCGTAAGTTGTCCCGTGCATGGCAATGACCACTAATCCGATGCCCGATGCGAGGTAACCGCCCATATAGAGGTTCGGAATATTGACCGCTTCGTAGTTATGCGGATGCGTCCTCACCTGATGTAACTGGAAACGATAGTTGTCATATTTTTCGACCTGTTCGAGCGGCTCAAATCCCTGAAAGGGAGAATAGTCTGCGATACCGCCAATCTCCAAGATAACATGCTCGGCTTCGATGGTTTGTTTTTCACTCTGATGGTCTATTGTCACTAGACCGATGGAAACCCCTTCCTCAATCTTGCGGATATGGCTTTGATACAACGTCTGAAATCGAGGGTCTCGGCTCTCCATAATCTCTGCAAGTCGAGCATAATAGGGCAGACCATAGCGGCTCTCACTGATTAACCGCCAGTGTTTTTCAAACGGTTGGCGCATCACATAATACACCTGTTTGCCCGCATCGTAGAGCTCCGTTGCTGCCCAATCCGCCGATCTGCCACCACCGACGACAATCGCTCGCTCGCCGGGGAAATCCTCCGGTCGATTGTAGCTTTTCGCCACAAACGGAAGATCTTCCCCGGGCACATTGAGTCGCCGGAAGATGCACCGCTGCCCAACGGCGTAAACGAGGTATTTAGCGGTATATTGATGGCTTATCTCCGTTCCGAGATCTTTGCTCTTGACTAGAAAGCCGCGTTCATGCGGCTCAATACGGACAACCGTTTCGCCGGTGTGGATGCGGTCAGTTTGTCCAAATCGACCGGGAATGCTATGATAGTAACGCAGTAAATCCCCTTTGATTATTAGATCGTTGACGTTTAAGTCAATCCCCTGTTCCTGGATATGTCGTGCGAGTGGATAGAACGGAAACTCCATCCACTGTCCTGGGGAAAGGGTCAAAAGATTTTGGGGAACATTGTTCCACAGTCCACCGACCTCCTCTTGGGTAATGAGTAGATAATCTATCGGCGTCTCTTGGCGAAACTCCATCGCGATTTGCGCGAGTTCTTCAAACAGCTGTCTGGGATGATGGAGGAGTCGGAATAGATCCACGGGCGGGACGTTTCTGGACAATCCTTTGAAATCTAATCCCAAAAGGGTCCCTTTGATTTGCTGCAGCCCCGCAGCCAATTGTGGATAGCGCAGGTTGAACATACGACTTCCACGAAAGTAAGGGTGCCAACCTCCCAACACCACAGCGAGCGGCAGCCCGGCAGGCCCCCCCGCCCACAATAATTACGGTATGATGTTCTATATTCGGCAATCAATCACCTCGGATACAAATGTTAGGATACAGTATATCACATCATAATGTGATTGCAATGTCGAAGCTGTTATTTTCCGTTATTTTTTTAGCGAAGGTGAGTTTTATCGACTATACTATATTAGCGAGGGGTGTGCATAATTATTGTCTGAATCACGGATTCAACAGATGGCAGTTGCGTGTTAACCCAGCAATGTGTCATAACGGTTGTGTTGTTTACGGCATGCGGGTCGTGCCTACTACTTTATGAGCACAACTCATAGGAAAATGAATTATGTTAAGTTTACGCCATTTGAATGCGATGGTTTTTATTGTTGGGTTATTGAGCGTTGGTTTGGGACTGATAGCCGCTTTTCAGGTAGATGATGGGGCTGCCCATAACGGCTCATATTATAAAACACGCGAGGTGGTTCCCGGAAAAAGCAGCTACACGCGAATTAGGTATGAGAACAAGCCCCGCCCATTCTGCGGAAAGTTACGGAGGATTTACACCAGTCGATATATCGTTGGAATCATTTATTGTTGAGTTGGGAATAGTTTGGATCACTGGTTGGAGGCAGCGTATCGAACCGATACACACGAACTCGATGTGCTATCATACGAATTGAAGTTGGGGTGAAGGTCTTTTCGCCTTGTGCAAATTTGAGGAGGGAGGGAGCACAAATCGGGACTTCCTACTGCCTCTACAACGAATAGGGAGGCTATTAGCATGTTTCAGCGTCGTTTCATTTCGTTTCTCATTGGATTGGCATTTTTGCGTCTCTTTTTTTTAGTTCCGATATAGGGCCTACCAAAATCATGTTGAATTTAAGCATTTTATGTCGGACACAAAGACATTTCAGTGGGACCTTGATAAGGATGCACCGCTTCTATCGGGCGATTATTAATAGAATAATCCCCGTCTTTCCAATCTGGATACCCTTTCGTTTCACAACTCCTCCCGATAATAGAGACAATGTGCCGTGATGGGACACTGATCGCATTTCGGCTTGCGCGCGTCGCAGATCTGGCGTCCAAAAGCAATAAGGTTCATGTGAAACGGGTACGCTTTGCCTTTAGGGATGATCTGCGGCATCAATTCATGCGCTTTTTCCGCAGTACAATTTGATGACACGAATCCAAGCCGTTTGCTGATCCGCAGGACGTGCGTATCCACAGGGAACACATCGCGCCCACAAGCAAAAGCAAGTGTAACGGACACAGTCTTGATACCGATGCCTTTGTGCTGAGACAGCAGTTGTATTGCATCTTTGGTTTCCATTTCGCGGATGAACTCCAGATTTAGCTCGTCATATTCTGCCTTGAGCCATGTCAAGAAATTCTTGATGGTTTGGCTTTTTTGTCCGCTCAATCCTGCAATCTTGATTGCATCCCCGATTTCCTCTACATCAGCACCGAGAACCTCCTCCCATGTCGGCAAACGTTCCTTGAGGACCGCAAATCCCCTATCGCGATTGACATCATTTGTGTTCTGGGACAAGATTGTAAGTATCAAACAATCGAGGACGTTTTCTTCCGTATCCGGTTCAGGCACACCGTAAAGTTTTTCTAAAGCATTAGAAATTAACTCTGTTTTCTGCTCAAGGTCCAAATCATACCTCCAATCCTTTTTGGTTTATTGTTGTATTAGTTCATTAATGAACCGATGAACTCAATATCTTCACCCTCCCGCACTAAAGGTTACTATGGAGAATTTCCAATGCCCAATAGTTCTATACCATCTCGTGTGGAGTTGACCGTGAACCGTATCACATACACGCGGTTTGGTGCTTTACCACTTTCACAATATGAGATCAACAGTGATCCATCCTCAATCTGGAATCCACCGGGGTAGCCGTAGCAAGACACATCGAGGGGAAGTTCCGGCGTCCAATTCGCCCCTCCGTCCCGGCTCAAGAAAACATATAATCCACCTTGGTAGGTTGTGACACAGACGAGTGTGCCATCTTCCAACACAAACAATCGGGGTGCTTTGAGCGTCTCCCCTCCCCGCCTACGGGGGGAGGGGGTTACAATTTGTCCGGACTCGTGCCAACTCACACCATCGTCGTCTGAGAAAAAGATACCGCCATCGGGTCGGGACACCATAACGAGCCGTCCACTGTCGAAACGGGCGATAGCAGGTTCATCCACATCCTTCCCTTTGCGGCGGATGGTGGAAACGGTGCGCCACGTCTTTCCGGCATCATCAGAGCGGCGCATCGCACCCAAGAGATGATTTTCATTCTGACTTGAATAGTAGGTGGGCCAGAGGATACCCCCATCGGGAAGTTGGACCGCCTGACCGTGACTCCTTTCGTAAAATGAGCCGGGACTGTCCAACCAAATCGGTTCACTCCAGGTCGTCCCGCTGTCGGTTGATCTGATCACGCACTGCTGGGTATTCAAGCCATTCAGGTCTTTGCGGAAAGCCGGGGGTGCCTCTGAGAATCCATACCAAGATGCCTGCACATTGATGAAACAGAGTACGGTATTATCTCGACAGACAAACAACGTAACGGGAGCGTCATCTAAAGGGAGGTCTATCAGTCCGACAGGTTTACTCCAGGTACGACCGTCATCGGTGGAATGGACTGCCATCGAGCGTCCACCTGTGGGCGCGACAAAATCCACGGGCCAACCTTCAGCGGCATAGCGTTCACGGGTCTCTTTCTCAAACAATCTCGGTGATGCAAACGAGGCGTGCCAGTAACCGGCGGAGTGGGCGAGCAGTAAATTTCCATTAGGCATTCGCTCCAGTGCCCCGGCCCATCCAATAAAGTCGCCGAGTCCGGGGAATGGATCCGGACGATTGAAATCCCAGCCGGTGATACATACCCTTGCCTCTTCTGCCGTGAGCGGTTTTGTGTTGGTAGGGTGCATTTTTTCTTTTACACGGTTATGGCTTGGATATGTCTATCCAAGCCGATCAGGCCTTTTCTCGTAATTTCGAGAACCCAAGATTGAGGGGAACCGTGACAGAAGATGGATCTATGCTGCCGATGCGATACAAATGATGTTGGAGTCTATTGTTTATATCGCTGACGGTAGAGGTTAGGGTCAACCGCTGCAGCCATGGCATACACATCCAAATCCTCACCGAAGAACATTTCAATCTTCTTCGCGATTTCCATCGGGCGTTGAAGGGCATCCGAATGCGCTACATTAAGCGTCGGAATATTACGTTGAGTCAGCAGCTGCTTCACCTGACAGATCTGACGTTCAAAGATTTTGCCCAGCTGCACGTCGGACAAGCTACCGCCGCCTTTCCCCTGACGTTGAAGCATTTTCCCCTGAGACGCAAGCACTTCGTTGATATTGCGCTTCATGAAGATAACTCGATAGCTGAATTGGGGCGGCAAAAACGGCATCAGTTGGGCGATGATTTTCACCGCTTTGCCTTTCGCTTTAGGCAGCCACGAATAATCTCGCCGAATCCATTTTACCTTTTCATATTCAAAATAGCCACGCGGGTTGTCGGCGTCCGCCTTCCGTACTCCATCAGTCAGGCACGGGTAGCCGGTGGCAGCCAGTATTTGCATCAGCATTGAGGTGCCGGATCGGGGGAGCCCCGACACCACCGTGATAGGTTCATTAGTACATGAGTTCATGTGCTGATTTCAGTTCATGGGTTCATTAACGAACCAGTGAACGAGAAAGCGAGTCAAGGCATCAAGTTCCTTTGAATTCCAATCTTATCGGGGTTGTTTTGAATATCCCGACAAATCGGGATTCTCGGAACAGAACCGATCTGCCTATCTGAGTCTGTGCATCGGGGAGTATCGAGCTGTTTGTCAAGGTTCCTGTGAGGACGCTTTTTTCTCCAACTCGATATACTTCTTCAGGAGCTGTTCCTGTTTCCTCGTTAGGGTAGTAGGAATTTCAATGACTACAGTGACAAGGAGATCTCCCCTCTCGTTTTCAGATTTTTGAATCCCTTGATCGATTAGCCGGAACGTCTGATTGGGTTGTGTACCTCGGGGGAGGTTCAATGCTATGGGGTCAGTAAGTGTCGGAACATCGATTTCTCCACCTAGTGCCGCAATCGCAAAGCCAACTGAAACCTGATAGCGCAAATCATATCCATCGCGTTGTAGAGCCGGATGCGGTTTGACAACAACATCCACAAACAGATCGCCGTAACCCCCCCCCCGTAAACCACATTCTCCTTGACCGGGTAAGCGTAATGATTTACCACTCTCAATCCCCGGAGGCGTTTTCACTAGTAAAGAACGCTCCTTGCGGGTAGCACCTGTCCCGCGGCAGGTCTGACACGGTCGATGAATGAGGACACCCGTTCCTCGGCAGCGTTCGCACGGTTTATTGTTCGCTGCATTACCACGTAGCAACTGGTCGAAGATCGCGCCGTTTCCCATACAATTAGGACAAGTTGATTGAGGCGAGCCCTTTTGTGCACCTGTGCCATTACAACTGTCGCATTCCTCATGGCGGGGTACACGGATAGGCCGCTCCGTTCCCAGCATCGCTTCAGTAAACGTGAGGGTCAGACTAGCTCTTATGTTGGAACCACGTCTTCCCTTCGCTTTAACTGTTCGTTTCGTTTTTGTTTTCCGTTTGGTTTGCGCCCCGGGCTGGAATAGGTTATCAAAGAGGTCATTAATTTTGGAGACACTATCACCAGAAGGTCCAAAACCTCCACCGCCTTGACTACCCGGACCCCTCCCTGGCGGTTGATTGCCGATGTGCTGCGGAGTGAGTTCGGTCAATGCCTGATAAGCCATCGATGCTTCCTTGAATCTTTCCTCTGCACGCTTATCCCCCGGATTTTTATCGGGATGATAACGCATCGCAATTTTTCGATAAGCCTTCTTTATTTGGTCGAAGGTTGCATCCCGACCCACACCAAGGATTTGATAGTAGTCTTTCTGCCTCACCAATTTCTCTCCTCACATCCACTAAACTCAAACGGTCAAAATCCCTTTTAACTAGGATTGGATTGCAAATTCACGTTTACCTGTGGACTAACAATACCCGCTTTGTCCCCTTGTTTGAGGCTTGTCGGACAAGTGCCTTTAGGTCGAGAATCTCATTGACATGGACTGTTGGACGATGGAAACGGAGTGTCTGCTTCATTACCATTTTTCGTTTCGATTTTGTATACTTGAGTTGGATAGCCCCAACTCGGTTATGAATTTCACGGTCTTCAGGCACAGAATCCACCGAAAATAGAGACGATAAATTGACGATAACCTCATCCACAAAAGTAATCGCTTTGCCGAGGATGACCGGGTGCGTCCTATCCTCTTCACTGAGCAGCGCAGCGTAAGGATGCTTGACAAGCGGTAACTCAAGAACATACTGCTGTCCAATAGCAAAGAGGTAATCCTCACATCGCCATGTGAGGACAATCTTCAATTTGTCCTCCATGGCATCAAGTTTTGGGGTCGAAACCTTCTCCAACTTTGCGCGATCGTCCAGCTCCATGTATTCATGCAGAAACTTCGATTGCTCATTAGGATTGATATATTTCAATTGGCTTCGTAGTTTCGTGTTGAACGCCCCGGTTACGGTGAGTGTTTGAGTGACCTCTACTGATAGATCATCTTCCACCTGTATCCGCGTCTCAACACTTTTGAGGTTTGCTGCCGCTCCAATGGTTGGACTTTTTGCGAATCGATATAATTGCTCCCGCATTCCGCCAATTTTCTCGGAATTTGAAGTAAACCCTTGGTCTATCCCTTCCCGTTCCTTCATGAGAAAATCAGGGTTGACGATGAGTGCCCACCGATCCTGATCGCTGGCGGGGAGATCTCCAAACGCGCAGGTCTCCGCTGTCGCATCTAGCCAGATGAGCCCCCCCTCGTCACTTTCCTCGACAGCGAGAATCATGTGATTAAAGTACGCGAGTGAAGGGATTTCACGGACAACCCTGCTGGATTCACCCGCGGAAATCAGCACCGGATAGGACTGGATGCCCACCGCGGAGAGCATCGTACTGAGCAGCGTTGTCTTATCCTTACAGTCTCCATATCCTTCCTTAAAGATTTCGGGCGCCGAGTGCGGTTTTATCGCCCATATTCCGAGTTCGATGCCGACATAATCAATGTTCGTCGCAACGTATTCGTAAAGCCGTTTAATCTTCTCTTTTCGGCTCCATGCCCCTCTCAGCAACGCCTTCGCCTTCTGCTCGATTTCTGGTGTCACATAATCTTGCTCACGAATAAGAGTGCCGTACCACTCCATAAGTTTATTCCACGAATCAAGCGATGTGATGTTGATGCTGTAAGCGAGGTCCGCGATGGCTGGCATAAACGCCTCTTCACGGAGCGGGGGAACATCATGTATCTCAAATGTATAAGTACGTGTATAGCGATTCTCCGTGATTGTCGGTTCACTCCCGATGGTTTGCGGACTGTTAATCTGGTAATAGACAGTTTTCTTTTTCGGCGCATGAATCGTGAAACGGTAGTGCAGCACAGGCACCGAGGCTTGAAAGTAGGCCTGATGCCAAAATTCGCCCTGCATCAAATGTCCTCGATTGTTGGACGAGTAGGCGTAGTCAATGATGCAATCATCGGACATCTCTGGCATTGAAAAGTGCATGAGGCGAGCGTCTACAAATAACCCTGCTTCGACCGCACTCGGGGGTGGGATATTTTTCACGATTCTCCGCTGGTCCAGATCGATTACACGCCCATCGGGGGTGAGTGTTCGAGCGTGATGAATCGTGATGTCATCGTTTCCGCGGGTATAAGGGATGCTAACCTTACCAAATTTATGCCCCGTATCATTGAAAATCTTTACAATCCGCCGCGTCGAATAGATGTAGCTGCTGTCTTCGTTGACGTTCATCACCTCTGTTTCCCAAAGCACAACCGCGCCGCTATCGGGATGATCATCCGCCTTCGGTGCATCAGCGAGCAACCCTTCGATCTGTGCTTCATCTGTTTTTGAAACGAAATTATAGGAAATTGAGGTGCGTTGGGATGGTGGGTAGTCAGCCTCGTTAAGCGTTTCTGTCAATTCACCATTGGGACGATTCAAGTCCACTTCGGCTGACACAGAGGCAACGAGTGCTGAACGACGTTTTCCAAGGTAGGTGCTTTGAGCGAGGGCACCATCTGAAGCGTTTGGTAACTCTTTGCGTGAAGCGTTCCCATCCCCGTTATCGTCAAGATGGGGATGCTCCGATTGAATAGAACCATCGTTTTCGTACCACGTTTTCACCCGTTTTTGAGTGTACAGAAACGCCTCTAACAGTGAGATTGCTCCATTGTCATCCGCATCAGCGGCACCATCGGAAAAGGCGTCAATGAAGATGTTCCCAAATCCTGAACGCATGTACCCTTCACGCGCTGAGCACGCGGTTATAATTGTTCGCCCCTCCTTGCTCACTTGAGAGACGACGCGCTCGCTGTAAGGAAATCCGAAGATTAAGATCATCTGCTCAGCGGGAATCTTCTCAATGAGCGCAGCGCATTCTATGCCCCTGATATCCCGTCCGGGTGAGTTGAATTTTAGTCCACCTGTGGTTTTGGTTGCATGACCCACCATGAAAAGGAGGAACCGATCTCTCGGCTGTACCCGGGCCTGTAGATTAGTGAAAGCGGCTTCAACTCCTGCTTTCGTTGATTTCCCGTCGATCAGATTCGACACCTCTCCGTCATCTTCAAACAGAAAGGTGACATGCTCCGATGCGTAGCTGTATTCCTCTATCAGCAGTTCACGCATTCGTGTGGTCGCGTTCCAAAACTCATCATAAAAGGATTTCTCACCGCCAACGCCGCCAATGATAAGTGCGTAATCTTCGGCAGAGGTGTCCGGTGTGATGAGTAGAATACAGCTCAAAATCAGGCAAACGTAAACTGCTGTGAGTCCCGATTTCAAGCTGGAGATTTGAATCGATCTTTTTATTTTACTGCTTGGACGCAAAGACGCATTTGAAAAGAACGCAAGGATGCTTGGGCGCAAGGACGCAAAAATAAAAAATAATAAAGATTCTTTACAACTTCTCGCCGTTGCACGTTTGTGTTTATTTTTACGCCTCTCTGTGCCTTTGTGTTCCTCTTTTTTCATTAGAAAACTCCTTTAGGTGTGGAAACCCACACCTCTGTGGTGGGAGGTAACATCTGCTTTAGCCTTGTTTTCCAAAACGTCTTGGGGTATTATCGTAGCTCGACGCCTTAAGAAAAACGCTCGCTTTTCGCTTCCCTCTTGGCGTAGTAGCCAAAGGAGAGAAGGTTGTCCGAGGGTTCGCGTTGAAATTGAGTTCGTGGAATCGCCGATTCTGCTTGACTTGCATTCTAAAGGTACACTTTTGACCTTCGGTCGCACGCGTGTAAAGCGACGAGCCAAGACCGATAAGCCCCTAAAGATACCAGTTAAGGGAACGGTTGACAAGCCCTACCCTTTAGGGTTGGGTGGTTGACGATGATTACTCCTCCCGGATAAATGTTCCACTTTTCCCACCAGTTTTTTTGACCAATCGAATATCAGAAATCTCCATCCCCCTGTCTACCGACTTGCACATATCGTAGACCGTCAAACCGGCGACAGAAACAGCGGTCAAGGCTTCCATCTCGACACCTGTCCGTCCGACGGTCTGTACCTCCGCCTCAATTTGGACGCGGCGTTCCGCTTCATTGATTGACAGATCAACTTTGACGGAGGTCAGCGCGATCGGATGACAGAGGGGGATGAGACTGCCAGTGTGCTTGGTTGCCATGATGCCGGCGAGGCGAGCTACTTCGAGGACATCCCCTTTTTCAAAACCACGTTCAGCGATTAATCGGAGCGTCTCCGGTTTTGCGAACACATGCCCCCGTGCCACCGCAACGCGTAGGGTTTCTGCCTTCGGCGTGACATCAACCATGTGGACTTGTCCTTTTTCGTCAAAATGTGTGAGTTTATTCATCATATCCTCCGCCCGAAACCACCGCTGTCACCCAATCGAATTGTGGCTTGAGTGCGGGATACAGCGCGCGGTAAATCTGATAGTATTCCTCATAAATTCTCACATTGTCAGAGTTCGGTTGCGTCGTTGACGTAATTTCGATAATTTCATCTGCTGCACTCTCAACGCTTTGGTAAACTCCTGTTCCGACGCCCGCGAGAATTGCTGCGCCAAATGCGGGGCCTTCGGCAATGTTAATCGTGACCAGTTCGGCATCGTAGACATCGGCTTGGATTTGTCGCCAGAGTGAACTCCGTGCGCCGCCGCCCGTGGCGTAGATTCGCTCAATGGGCGTTCCTAATCCACGAATAATCTCTAGCGAGTCGCGCAAGGCGTAGGCAATGCCTTCCATTACCGAGCGGATCAGATGGGGTTTGCCGTGCCGCAACGTCATACCGAAGAAGGTCGCTTTGGCATTTGCGTCCGCGTGTGGCGTTCTCTCGCCGGTGAGGTATGGCAGAAAGATTAAGCCCTCGCTGCCGACAGGTGCTTCTGCTGCGCGCTGGGTCAAAATCTGATATGAATCAACGCCTTCGATTTGTGCAGCCGCAACCTCTGGATCTCCTAAATTATCGCGAAACCAACGGAATGCGCCGCCGGCTGAAAGGACCACGCCCATCAGATACCACTTGTGCGGGGCAGAATGGCAGAAGCTATGTGCTTGTAGGTTTGGGTCTACTTTGGCTTCATCGGTATGTGCAACGATTGCTCCCGACGTCCCAATACTTGCCGAAACCCGCCCCGTCCTGACAATCCCGTTGCCGACTGCGCTACAGGCGTTATCCGCCCCACCTCCGACGACCGGAGTCCCTACCGGGAGTCCGGTCAATTCGGCGACCTCAGCGGTAATCTTTCCACAGATATCGACCGACTCGTACACGGGCGGCAGAAGTGTTGGATCGATACCGAGCTTGTGCAACACCTCCTTAGACCAGCATCGTTGCCGCACATCGAACAGGAGTGTCCCCGCCGCATCGGAAACCTCTGCGGCGATTTCCCCTGTCAAGCGGAATCGGACGTAATCTTTGGGAAGCAACATTGTGGCTGTCTTTCCCAGAATCTCAGGCTCGTTGTCTCGCACCCAGATCACTTTTGGCGCAGTAAACCCCTCAAGTGCGGGGTTACACGTACGCTGCACCAGCAAATCCTCACCGACAGTCTCTGTGATGTAGTGGCACTGCTCTGTCGTTCGCCCATCACACCATAGCATTGCCGGACGCAGGACACGGTGCCCGTTGTCCATCAGCACCAAACCGTGCATCTGACCGGAAAGCCCTACTCCCTTGATTTCTTTGGGTGCTATCTGCGATTCGGCAAGTACCCTTTGGATGGATTTCACCGTTGCCAGCCACCAATCTTCCGGGTTTTGTTCCGCCCATTTTGGTTGAGGTGTATACAGCGGATATTCTTCTAGGGTGCTGGCGTGCAGTTGACCGCTTTCATCAACGAGAATTGTTTTCGCCCCTGTTGTTCCAACATCAATACCGATGAGATGTGCCATAAATCATTTCCTGAGAATTGTGGGCGCAATATGTCAGTGAATCAAAATCTTGTCTTGAGATTCGCTTCATCGGACGTTTTTCTACGACTTTCCCCCGGCTTCTCCATGTCCTTCAGAGCATCTTGTATCGTCTTCAATTCATTCTCGGTGATGCCCCAGAGTTGTGTAGCTGCCTTGTCTATCTCAGATTCCAAAGTGGCAAGGTTTGATCTATCTCCTTTCGCCCTAGCGTCATGGCAACATTCAGAAAGTTGTGCGAGGTGGATATGCAAAGTATTCTTCGGATCGAACCGTGGGACAGCCATGTAGGCCAGAACATGCGGCGATGGATGCAGAGTGATATATCCTAGACCGATGGAACGGATTGGCGAGGAATTCAATCCCGCAGCTATAAAGTATGCTTCCGATTTTCCGCGTTCACAAGAAATAGCAATAACAGTATGATCAGGAATTGGTGTTTTTTCTAAGCGATTAAACTCGTCTAAAATAGGATTGTAAACACCTGCTTGTACTTTGTGTCCAACCTCAGCCCACAATACCTTCCAAGGTGCCAGCGTATAGGGTCCAACGTTATACATTGACCAAAATGGGTCAGTCGGTTTGAAAAATTTCCGGTAACCAGAACGCTGCCGAAGCGGCTCTTCAAATAACTTGAAGTAGGCATAGGTTCTTGGGTACTGGCGTTTCATCTCAACTTCAGGGATACCCGCTAATTTATCTGTCCGATTTGCAAGGATGACAGCAGTTGACGGTTCCGCTTGCCAATGCTTCACATCTCGCCCGCGAAGGAGGGGGTAGACTAGATCGGGTTCAATGCTTACTTGGACGCGTTTCACCTTTTTTTTACCTACATCATGGCGGTTTTCGATGAGCAGTTCGCCATTGGGTAAATACGCTAAAATGCGAATCCAATAGACACCATTTAGCCATGTAGTAATGCCAGCATGAGCCTTGTAATCACTTCTACCGATAGCCTTTTGGATTCCAGACAAAGCCGCTTCCGGCATCGTCAGCCACGGCGATGTTAAATCATTCTTGTCCACAGGAATCGCACCCAATTGGTGCTGCAGCGTTTCTGCCCGCACCTCCGCAAGTGTCGCATCTTGATCAATCCGTCCTTTTCTCGTTTTTTTCCAAAGAATGTAGGGTGCCGGATAGTCGAAAGGCTTCGCTGTTTTTTCACATAAGAAAACGGCTGTGCGATTTGTAGTGCCTTCAAAGGGCTGCAAATCGCTCATATCGTCAACAGAGAGAACTTTCAGAGAAATGTTCTTGCCCCCTTTTTGGTAAGTAAAACCTCTGAATCCCTCTCCTCCTCCTTTGGTTTTGAAAACAGTCTGTGTGATTACAAAACCGAGTCTCCCTTCTTCTTTTAAGTAGGCATCATGTGCAACGTATGTCATTAGAACTGAAAGGTCGTCCTTCGCACCCCCAAGCCGCGCTCTGATTCCTTTATGACGAAATAGATCATACTGCTGCCACAGCGGAGCCATCGAATCCCGGTAGGCGGTTGGCAGATGTTCCCAATTCACCCACGGCGGATTTCCTGCGACATAATCTACCGGGTCAATGAACAATGGTGCAAAACTGTTTTTGATAATCCGTGCCCAGACACCGTTCTTATTCTCCCTGTCAAGTTTCACCAAAGTGTTATAAAGATCTATGTGGAAGTTTTCAACGGTAACAGGAAGGGATTCATCACGACACTGTTCGATGAATTCTTCGGGCGAGTAGCTATTACGAATGCAAAATTCTAATTTTTCGGTATACTTCGCCAAGTCATCATGACTTGTTGCGATTTCGGTAGGAACAAGGAACCCCGCGGCACTAGTTTGGAGTTTCCGAACATCGCCAAGCCTTCCTCCCAGTATCAGTCCGCTGTACTCCGATGGCGTCATGATGGAATCGCAGAGATAAACGGGAATTTCTACGCTTCCCACATGGCTGATCAGGTCTCGGATAGCGATGAGATAGTTTGTGCGGGCAGCCATAACCGCAAGGGGGTTCAAATCAAAGCCGATGGTATTCTGGAGAATCTTTCGGCATAGCTCGCTTTCGCTATACGGGCAGCGTTCACGATTGTCATCGTACCACTTGCGGATACGGTTTATCACAGTCACCAGGAAGGTGCCAGAACCACACGCGGGGTCAAGTATGCGTTTTTCCGGGTCGCCGGTGTATTCCAACTTGTTAAGGACATGCTCTGCTAGCCAATCGGGGGTGTAATATTCTCCGAGATCGTGTCGAACCGTCTGAGGGAAAAGTTGTTGATACAGTTTCTTGAGTAAGTCACGGCTGCCGGCGGGGTCTTCGGACAACGTTCCGGGGTTATAGTCGTCAAGTTTCGCGCTCATATCCCGGATGAGTTTCTCAACAGGGTTACACCAAGCCGTTGTGTACCAAGCGAAAAGGTCGTCTTCGAGAAAGTTAGTAATGTTCAAATGACGGAAAAGGCTCCCCGCTTCTAAATCTTCCATTTCCTGTTTAAGTTTGTTGGAGGTCTCTGCTTGGACAATTTTTTGAAGCGGAGTCGGCAAGTTGTGGAAAAACGTTACGATTTCGGCTGCCAAGAACTTCATAAACAAAGCGTAATAGGTATGGAAAGCAAAGAGCAGTTCCGCCGGTCTGAGGGTGCCATAAACACCGTAGGCCTCACCCAATTTTTCCATTTTGTCTGAAGGAGTATTGACATCGTATCCGCACACCTCACCAAACAGGATTTTCCACTGCTGAAAGAAGGTCTGGCTTTTTGGGTCTGCCGTGGTACAGATAGTATCATAGAGGGCACGAATGCCATCTTGAGCGAGCCTGGCATCAGCACCGAAGTCAGCCGCTAAATACTCCGGTGAGAACGCTTTCCCTTTTGTCCCTAAGTTAAATAATGCCCATAGAAAACGCTCGGTGCTATAGGGATTGACTTCGACTGTATCTTGAATTTCCCATTTATCATCTCGAAAGCGGACAAAAATAAAATAGTTGCCATCGCACCCCACACCAAACATGGTGTTAAGCGGCTGCCCGAACTCAGTTCGCATATCGTAAAAGCGTCTTTTGAGTTGTTTAACAACCTGCTGATTCCCGGATTCCTCGCTTCGGGCAGAAAGTTTATCCGCACCGGCAGGGTTCTTATATTCAATGATGATACAGTCATAAACAGAGTCAGCTCTGCCCGTACCGATTGTGAATTCATGCTTTCCGTTCAGTTCAATACCCGCTTCGCGTTGGATGAAGGCGAGTTCTCTCTCAGCTGCAATACGGATTTCTTCTTCTTTCGACGTAGAAGCAGCGGCTCTGTTGAGTTGACCAGCGAGGATGGTGGCATTTTTGGAAATGGTTTCATCAAGGGATTGATAGGAATTTACGTTTGGCATATCCACTCGCTGTTACCTTTTGACATCATGGAGAATGTCGTACTACGCGCCCCGGCAGTTGTCCTGTGGGGTTTCCAGCGTCAATCACGGGAACACCGTTGACCAGTACCCAGTTTACACCGACTGCCGGCTGCACCGGATCTTGCCATGTCGAACGGTCAGCAACGGTTTTTGGGTCAAATACAACCAGATCAGCAGCCAAACCTTCGGCGATTCGCCCCCGGTCCTTGATCCCAAAACGCGCTGCCGGGAACCCGCTCATTTTATAGACCGCTTCCTGTAAGGATACCAGTTGACGGTCTCTAACGAAGCGTCCAAGGTACTGCACGAAGCAGCCATATCCCCGTGGGTGCGGGTGAGGAATATCGTAGACACCGTCGCTAGCGATCATCATTCGCGGGTGGACAGCCGTGCGGTCAATTGTCACTTTGTTATCTTCGGGCGGTGTCTGCCATGGGAAAACGAAAGTTTCTATTCCTTCCTCTTCAAGCATCAGGTCGTAAGCAAAGTCCTCGCGGGATTTACCCTCGCTTTCGGCGGCTTCCGATAAGGTCATGCCGATGAATCGACCAGAACGGGTATAGCCGACAATCTGATCGCCCCGTCCCAACTGTTCTCGGATATGAGGCAGGCATTTTTCCCGCACCTCCGACCGCTCCAAATTTACCAAGACTTCTGCGAGACTTCCCGCTTGAAACTCCGCCGGAAGCATCAACGCGAGATGGGTCATCCCCGCAGGGTAGAGATAGGACTCGAAAGTTAGATCAATGCCCTCGCGGTCCACCTGCTCAAGCAATGCTGCGCTCTCGTCATCTACCCGTTCGTGAGAGATATGGACGGGGATGCCCGACTGTTGGGCAAGCGCGAAGGTTTCTTCCCACGCTTTTTTGCGTCCGAGGATTCGGTAACGGATATGTGCGGCATAGATTGCACCGTATGAAGCTGCTAACTTACACAAAGTCACAAGTTCGCGTAGATCTGCATTGGCACTTGGCTGGTAGTCAAGCCCCAAGCACAGGCACCCTGCGCCCGCCTCCAACCATTCGCGGGTTGTCTCTACCATAGTCTGCAATTCTTCATCGGTAGCGGGTCGGGGGTCCCACCCCATTGCCCCCAAACGAACTGCACAGTGCGGCACCTGTGGATAAACGTTGGCAGGAGTATTGCCGGGAAAGATGCTCAGATAATCTTCAGCGGTGTGCCAATCGAGCTTGAGTTCCACATCCCCAATAGCAAACTGCGTATAGCTCCACATCTCTTGCGCTTTCTCAGGTGGGAGTGGTGCCCACCCAAAACCATCTGGCGCGGTAAGTTGGGTGGTCACCCCCTGACGGACCGCTCCCAGCTGATCTCGGCCACCCAACAGCGAAATTTCCGAGTGAACATGGACATCGATGAAACCGGGACTTATGACCTGTCTTGCTGCATCAATACTCCGGTTTGCTTGCGTGGGATCTAATTTCCCAATAGCAGCAATCCGGTCATCAATGACACCAACGTCCGCGGGGAAAGGCTCGCGCTCACCTGTGCCATCGACAACCTTTCCGCCATGAATAATATAGTCAAATTGCATCAAGTATTCTCCATTATTGTGTTGGGGCATTATCTTGCTGGTTATTCCTAACCCCTATAAATGCAGATTTTCGGTTGACATGGAAAAATAGATCGGGTACGATGTAATCAGGCTTCAACATAAATACAAGTTGCTTTGAATCCCGATTGCAGGATCGGGGAGGAGAAATGCACGAATGCACAATAAATTTCATTTTTTCGGTCTCTTTATAAAACTCTTTCTAATTAGCATCATTTTTGGCGGGTGTGATGATGCGGGTTCAGGTGGAAGTGGATCGGTAAGCCTGCTCAGGGGTGAACCTGTGATTTTGGACTCTACCCTCGCAATTAATGTCAGCGATGATCGTCCGGATGGAATTGCTGACACCTTTTTCGACACGAGCGATCGGATTTACCTATGGATCTTTTGGGTGAACGTCAAGGGACGGCATACGGTTGAAGTCAACTGGTTTTCGCCGGAGGGTGCCCTAGACGCTCCCCCCTTCCGAGAGGATCAAGAGACCTTCACCTCCTCAACGGGGGATCAGATTACTTGGTTCTTTATAGACGCTCCTTCAAGTGGCTTTGCCCATGGCGAATGGTTTGTCGAAATTTTTCTGGATGGTTTGTTCGAGCGGAGCCATGTGTTTGATGTCAGGTGACTCAGCACATTCGCCAAAATTTCACTTTCCTCAACCGCTGATTGTTTTCATTGATGGAATCAGAGTTCAGGAAGATATTTCAAATATTGTTTCGGCTTGATATTTTCCTTTGCCAACTGATAATACTGAGGCAAAATTTCAATACCGGCGGAATTTCTTAACAACGTTTGAGCGACTTGGCACGTTGTGCCGGCACCTGTAAACGGATCAAGCACCCAATCATTTTCTTTGGTAAACAGCTTAATAAACCATTGGGGCAATGTCTTGGGAAAGACCGCACTATGTTTTCTATTCCCTGTTTCCGTTGCCAAGTGCAAAACATTCGTCGGGTATGCCATTTTTCGATCTAACCAGTTTGAAACATTCTTACCAAAACCACTTCCCACTTTCGACGTATCCCGGCTCTGATCTGTCTCACTGAGATGCTTCAACCTTCTCTCCGCCCAATCTCCCATCGGTACCATAACTGCTTCTTGATACATATTGAACTTCTTGGTCTTATTAAACTGCAAACACCTTTCCCAAGCATCTCTAAATCGATTTGGCCACTTACCCGGATAGCAATTTTTCTTGTGCCAGATAAACTCCTCTGTCCACAACCATCCCTGCTTTCTCATCTCAAGTATCAGCTCAATAACATAAGTATGCCGTTCTCCGTCAGCTGCTTTTTCTTTGATGTTCAGAATGAATGTGCCAGAGGGTTTGAGGACTCTTAAAAGTTCTTCAGCGCGAGGCATGAACCAATTGACATATTCATCGGGATGGACTCCGCCATACGTTTTGGATCGGCGGTCCGCATACGGGGGAGAGGTTATAATCAGGTCGAATGAATCTGTCTCAAAATTGGCGAGTATTTCTAGACAATCCCCAAGATAAAGGTCTGTTTTTATTCCTGTCATCGAACAATCTGCCTTTAGGCGATAAATATCGCGTTTTACCTACGCATCCCAATAGGCTAGCAACATTCCAGATTTCTTCATCAATATCAACATAGCTAATAGGGGTTATTGTCGCAGGCTAATCACCTATCCTCTGTTCTTCAGCTATTGTCCATTCCTTTTTAATTTTTGAGTTCATCAAGAATAGTCGCTCACGTTGCCACTCACAACAACTCTCGACCAACAATCAGGCGATAAGCCTCTAGATATTTTTCGCTGGTTTGGCGGATGACCTCCGCTGGCAATTCAGGTGCTGGAGGCTGCTTGTTCCAACCCATCTCACTCAGATAATCACGGACATATTGTTTGTCGAAGCTGGGTGGGGAACTGCCGGGTTGATACTCGTCCTTGGGCCAAAAGCGAGATGAATCCGGGGTGAAAATCTCGTCAATGAGAATCAGTTGACCGTCAATCTGCCCAAACTCAAACTTGGTGTCACAGAGGATGATTCCGGCTTTTTCGGCATGTTCGCTCGCAGCTTCAAACAATGCAAAACTGGTTTGGATAATCTTTTCTGACAACTCTTTTCCAATCGCCTTCTCCATCTCTGCGATTGAGATGTTCTCATCGTGTTCCCCCTGTTCTGCTTTCGTGGCAGGCGTAAAGATAAGCTCCGGCAACCGCTCCGATTCCATTAGCCCTTCCGGCAGCTTCTCCCCACATACCGTTCCATCTTGTTTATACTCCGACCACGCGGAGCCCGCGATGTATCCTCGCACGACGCACTCGATATCGATTCGATTCGCTTTCCGTACAAGCATCGAGCGCCCTTTAAGCACTTCGACATCTGTCTGTAGCACATCAGGATACTGCGAAACATCAGTGGTGATGATGTGATTATCGACGATTGATTTTGTATAATCAAACCAAAATTCAGAAAGTCCGGTCAGGATGTGTCCTTTGTACGGAATTCCGTTCGGCAGCACAACATCAAATGCCGAGATCCGATCTGTTGAGATAATTAATAATTGCTCGCCAAGGTCATAGAGATCTCGGACTTTACCTCTGTTGGCAAGAGCAAGATTCGTTAGGCTTGTTTCTGTGATAGCGTTTTGTGACATTACTAACTCCACTAGATATAGAATTTTGGTGATGCGATAAAATTATCGTAATATCGTCTAAGTTACGCTACGCCATTTGTTATATTACACAAAAAGCGTAGTTTTAGCATTCTGTGAGGACATTTCTCTCAATCCTTCTTTAGAGGTTGCTTGAGATTTTGCTTAGGGCCAGAAGTTCCTCCACTAAGTTTTTGGACAGGTCTGTGGATCCTGTCTTTTTTAGGCGGTTGAATTGCGCGACTACAAACTCAAGTGCGTAACTCCTATTCATATTCGATTCGTGTCCCCTTTCCTACTAAATCCGACCTCCTACTTATTGTTTTTGGCCAATCCAATATCGGAAGCGCAGTTGCAGGGACAGCTAAAACAGCAGAAAGACCTTTCCATACAAGATCAACCTCAACCCAGATATCCCAAATCGCTACTGTGGATGAGGGTGCTCATCATAATTGTCTGAATCACGGATTCAGCAGATTGCGCGGATACAGATAGGGGTCTCAAGTCGGGCAGAGCCATTACCTAACCACATCCTTAAAAACAGACAAGCAATATCTCCAGTATTCGACCGCGTATTTTTTGACTTCCTCCGGTTGACCTGTCAAATCCATATAACCTCGAATCCAACCAAGTAATAGGTCTTGAGATGTCTTTTTGACAGTGCAGCTTTCTATATCATAGGCGATATTGCGAAAATTGTCCAAATCTTCTTCATCTAGGTGGAAATCAATCTCGCGATATAGGACTAAATTCACCATCAGTGCAATCGTGATTCGGCGGACGGTATCGCAATCGGTGTCCGGCGGATAGTCAATGGCGAAAATTTTCTCTTGCGGTAATGCGTAGAGGTAGCTGAATCGGAGGTTGATATAGTCTAGCTGTTGATTGGCGATGTTGACATCGGCAAGGCTCGTCAAGGATCGGGGATTGGCGGATAGCTGATGAAGTGAAATCTGTGCGGCATCAATCGCGAGTTTCCGCTCGATAATTGATTCCAGAAAATCGCTTTCCCATTCATTGTAAGCGGGAATCGTCTCTGGCTCGACAGCTCGCATCGCCGGTGAGATGAGGACGGCTTTTTCAAGTATATTTCGGGAATGTTCCACCAACTTATCAACGAGCGTATTGCCGATTTGAAAGAACTTAATCAGTCGGTTGCTGTTCAGCAGACGAACCGATTTATCGAGTGCTCCTGCACAACCGTACTCTAGCCCCAAACTTGTCAAGGTAAACGCTTCTTGAATCTGTCCTCGAACCTCCGCGCGCGAGGAGAGATCTTCCACTTTGATCTCAATCAACTTGTGAACGAGGGAGGCAATATCTTGATGAATTTTGTCCAGATTTGCGGGTGAAATTCGCCCCATCTTTTGTCCATGTTCAAGTGTTTGGGCGAGAAACAGCCGACTATCGTAATGGGTCAGCGCGTCAGCTTCAAATATCTTCTGATTCCTCGTCAACTGTAGACACCTCCTTGTCCTCTAAATCAAGTTGGTCGAGGTCTACCTTTTCGAGAATTTCTGTTTCGATTATGTCAATGCCAGCTGCTTTATCGCGTTCCCTGACTCGCTCTTCCTGTTCCCCTTTCACGCGGTCAAGCGATCCCCACAGTTCTTCACCCAACTCATCTTCCCGATCTAGCCCAAAGAGTTCATACAGTACACGAATGAACAGATCTGCGTCCGCTTCCCAGATTGCGTCCATGATTGCCTTTGCCCGTTCATCTAAGTAGTCAATACCCGGCGTTGACGGGTCGACCAGTCCCTCCTCAATAAACAGTGCTTTAAATTCTTCGTCCATTTCAACGCGCCCCTGCAGCAAACTACCGAGAATGCCCACATCAATTTGGGAGAGCATCTCTCCCAGTTCATCTATCTCACATTCAGACAATTCAAAAAGCCATAAATCGATTGTTTTTTCATCGAGCTTGCCGTTACGCCACAAGACGAAATCCATCATTTCTTCAAACTGATCCGGCGACAGACACGGCAGCAGGGCGGACGCCGTTCCCGTACCAAGCCTTGTATCCAAGATTTGCAAGACATCTTCCATTGGACTCATCTGGATTAACTCGGTACAGTCTGGCACAAGATAATACAACTCCTCTCGCGCCTTCGCGTCTCGTATAGATGAGATGACTTCCAGTTGCTGATCTATTGTGAAACCTTGAAACAGCATTTCAGCCGTGGTCACCGGCATTCTTAGCAGTTTCTCAGCTTCCAGCTGTGGGTCAATGAGCTTTGCACTACTCACACTCATATCCCTCTCATTGGTTGGAAATTTTAGTAGTTCTCTCGGACAAAATTTAGGTTCTTTATGGCTGAAGCGATTGGATCGCCGTTTGCTGGTGTTTCGAGGACAAACCAGCCGTCATAACCAATTGCATGGGTGGCTTCGATAATCGCCGGAAAATCAACTCCACCCTCGCCGGCGTGGCTGCTCGCAGTGTCTTTGATGTGCATCTGCGCGATAGCCTTCCCAAGCTGACGAATCTCCTTGGCAGCGTTATATCCGAGTCCCGTGGCATTGCCCATATCGTAATAGACGCCAACCGCCGGGGAGTTGACCTGATCGAGAATCTGTTGGTGTTCATCAGCCGTTAAGGTTGATTCCAACGCGAGGCAAACGTTATGTTGTGCTGCTGTCGCCGCGGCAACCTTCACCCCATCAATGAAACGTGGCGATGTTATATGCTCTGTTTCAATCTTACCATCGCCGAAGAACGGCACAAGAATGACAGACGCTCCAAGTTTTGGGCAAACCGCCGAGAGGTGTTGCAACATTGCGATTCCTTCAGCTCGCGTTGCATCGTTTGGATGGGCAAACGTATATGCAGTGAAACCCCCCGGCGAGAGTGCCGGCGTTTCAATACCAGCTGTTTCGGATAATGCCTTGATGTCGTCCACACCGGACTCGCTCCAAAGTGGGTGCTCACGATAGTTGGCACCGATACATATTTCAACGCCGTCAAAGCCAATCTCTTTCGCTTTGCCGAATACCTCCTCAAAGGGTAAACCTAACATACTATCTCGGATGCCAACTTTCATATTTTTCTCCTGCGGGGATTACTTCATGATAGGAAGAGATTAAAGTCGTTGCGATATGATACCATTTTTGAATTATTGGTGTCAAGAAGCATATGTGAGAAACCTTCCGAAGGTTAGTTTGGCAGACGCTTTTCGATTGCCCACCACCTTAACTTGTGCTATTATAACGGAAAGCTGAAAATGCAATGATACACGATGGATTGGAGAAGGAATATTTTCTGATGAGACAACAGATTTTTTGTGCCTGTTGTTTGCTTTTTATTTTAGTTGGAAGTGTGGTAGGGCAATGGGTAAAAATCGATCTGGCGGAGATTGAGAAAATGATGCAGTTGCCTCAAGATGACTGGTTAAACCTAACACTGATGGGCACGAAAATCGGGTACGCCCATATCTATATGGAAAAATCAAGATTTGAAGGCGAGGAGACTATTCGGGTCCGTGCTGATATGGTGATGGACCTCAAGCGCACTGGCACCGGATTAAGACTCACAACAACACGAATCTCACATGTCGGTATGGATCTCGTACCCCGCTATTTTATCACCACCTCCAATGAGACAGGACAAGAGAAACGGGTTGAAGGGCGAATCAAGGATGGTATTGCTCACCTAGAGACAAGTCTTGCAGGAAAAACGACTCACACCCAGATGTCTATTTCAGGCGATACAATTTTTGAACAGGTAATCAGTTACTTCCTGCTGCAACGTAGCATCCGGATCGGTGATGCACATACCTTGCACGTATTCAATTTGGACCTCATGAAGCCCGTGAAAACAGATGTCAGAGTCCTTCGAGAAGCCCAGATCGAATTTGATGGCAAAGTGGAGCCGGTCTACGTCGTCAGTTACACAATGGACATCATGGGAGGATTCACGACGACGCAATGGTTGGGACACGATGGCACAACGTATCGGTTGGAGGTCGGACTGATGGGGCTAAAAATGGTCTTGGCGAAGACTAATATGCAAACGGCACTCGGTGAATCTGGAGAAGTTGACGTTATTCTGAATACAAAGATCTTTGCCCAAGGAGGCACCCCGACTCCTCGTGCCCGCTATTTCAAAGCGTATTTGTACCTGACCGAAGGGCGGTTGGACAAAGCAGTGATGATTAACCCTCGTCAGAAGCTGCGGGTGGATAATGACCCCCGCCATGGAGAGATTGAAATCAACGTACCCGTGATTGATCGCACGGAAACTTTGAACCTGCCGATACAGAACCAACATGAGGCCAAGGAACTCGCGCAGTTCTTGAAATCAACCGTGTATATCCAAGCGGAACACCCAACGATCCGGGCGAAAGCCGTTGAAGTGCTTGATGGTGAGATGAATGCTTGGAGATCCGCACAGAAATTGTGTCGATGGGTGTATGAAAGCATCTATGACAAGAACCTGAAGGTTGGGTTTGGCTCGGCATTACAAACATTAGAATCGCTGGAGGGAGATTGTACAGAACACACAGTCCTAATGATTGCAATGGCACGCTCCGTTGGTATCCCCGCGCGAGTTTGTGCAGGGCTTGTATTTCAACGCGACGCTTTCTACTACCATTTTTGGCCCGAAGTATATGTGGGCAAGTGGGTAGCAATGGAGCCAACGCTTGGTCAAATCCAGGCGGATGCTAATCATATTCAACTCGCTGGCAGCGAGTTGGAATCCGACTCTATGCTGGAGTTTGGTGAAGGGGTGATGCGGACCCTGAATCAGCTGGAGATTGAAGTGCTTGACTAACATTTGGGGTAAATTTTCCAACTGAAAAGTATGGTGTCTATGTTAAGAGGAAATCAACAGCTGGAACCGGTATCATCGGTTCACTTACGCATCACGTTTCACACACTTCTAACTTTTTGGCTTTCTGTCGCTGCTGTCGCCGCGAAATCTCCGTTACAAATTATCCAAGCAGACACGGATAGTCTCCTCGTCAAATTTGAGGTGCCTACGCTGCAATTTAGTTCGCAAAAAATCAATAGACGCACCTTCACGAGGATTTCTTTCACAGGGGCAACCCTCACGACAGATGTGGGACGCCCTAGCCTACCTGCTTACTCCCAGCTAATTGGGATTCCCATTGATGCCTCATCGCATGTGACCGTGATTGACTCACGACTTGAAGTCCGCCAAACCGAGCGCATTATCCCCGCCCAACCATTGAATCTCGCCACTCCCCAACCAACACTCATCATGGACACGAACTTTTACAGACAGGATCGTCCCTACCCGACCAAACTCGTAGAGGTCACGCCGATCGGGCTTATCCGTGGACAGCGGGTTGCACAGCTCCAAATTCAACCGATTCAGTATAATCCTGCCAGATTGCAGCTCAAAATTTACCACGAGCTGCTGATCCGAATTGACTTCAATTGGACTCACTCATCTCCCCAATCCCACCGGACTTCAAGACAACTTGCTCCCCCGTTCTCTGTCGTAGAATCATCACAGGCTTTTGAGCAACTCTTTCAGGTAAAACTGCTCAATTACGATCAGGCGAAGGCATGGCGACGCTCACCCCAAAGTGCCCCAGCTGCCCCTGCAGTGCAACACGCTAGTAAACCCTTAAATAGATATAAGATTGTGATCAGCCAAACAGGGATTTATCAAGTAACATATAGTCAGCTTAGACGCGCCGGTGCCAATTCTGTGGATATTGAACTTGAGACCCTTAAAATGGAAAACCGCGGACGCCGGGTTGGGCTTCACATCTTTGACCACGATACAGACGGTAGATTCGATCGGGACGACTCAATTGTGTTTTATGGGCAAGCCCCAATTGGGGATAGATTTACTGATACTAACGTGTATTGGTTGAGTTGGGGCGGTGTTGGTCGTTCACAGGTAGCTGTTAGAGACGCTGCTCCAAAAACGCCAAATGTGCCCACTCCGCTTGCTTTCAAGAAAACTGTACGCTTTGAACAGGACCTTAAGTATGACCGACTGCTTGATGTGAAATCTGAGCAGGCAGATCACTATTTCTGGGAAAGCCTGACAGGTGGAGTAGACAATAGATTGAGCCAAAAGGATTTTCCGATTCAACTCCATCATGTAGCACCGAGAGGGTTGGTAAATCGGAATGCCGAGATCCGAATTAAGTTTCAAGGGGCCTCCCGTGAAAGGAACGCCAGACATCAAGCGCGCATTCTATTTAACGACGCACAACTTGGGCAAGTCGCTGAGTGGCGGCAGCAAGCCGCACCGTTGGTTGCGCGCCAAATTGAACCGTGGCGATTTAGTCATTCGGAGGATACAAATGTTCTGAGAATTCGTGCCGAAGCCCGCAACGGTACACCGGCAGGCGAACCCGATTTCTATCTGGATTGGTTTGAGATCGATTATTGGCATACCTTTAAGGTGTCCGAAGGAGTGCTTGGGTTTAACTCGGAAACCGAGCCGAGAAGGACGGGACGAGTTCAGTACCGTTTAACAAACATTCATCGTCCCGATGTTGATGTGTATCAGATTCGCAATGGAAGTATAGTTGCAAAACTCGCCAACGGTCGGGTTGAACGGGTGGACGGGAATTTCCAGCTAACCTTTGAGGATAATGTAACATCGCTAGTCGGCTACTTTGTGGTTGAGCAAGCGCGATATATTCAGGTGAATCACATTGCTCCTGCCAAGCCATCGGTAATCAGCAATCCTGGGAATCAAGCGGATTACATTATTATCTCTCACGGAGATTTTATTAATAACATTCAGTCCCTTGCAGATTTTCGGCGGTCACAGGGCTTGTCAGTCATGGTGGTTGATGTCGAAGAGGTGTATGATCAATTCAACCACGGAATTTTTAACCCCCTCGCTATCCAAAAGTTTTTGCACTACACCTACACCCATTGGCGCGCGCCCAAGCCTACATACGTCCTGTTAGTCGGTGATGCACACTATGATTATAAAGGGGCAATTGTCAAGCTATATAGGAGTGTGCTCGACAAGGACTACGACCTCTATCCCATCTACGTGCCGACGTTTCACGGTTGGGCACCGGCGAGTGGAGAAACTGCGATGGATCACCGCTTTGTCACAGTCAGTGGCGATGACCCACTGCCGGATATGTTTATTGGGCGACTTCCAGTACAGCTACCACACGAGTTGGACGGTATGGTGAAAAAGATTATCAATTATGAGGCAAAGCGACAGCCCGGCTTATGGCAGGGCAGGCTGATGCAGGTAGCAGATAATGAGGTGGACAACGTCGGGGACGACATTTTTGAGCGATCCAGCAAGCAACTCATTGAGGAATATATTCCTGTCGCCTACGATACTCGCAAGGTGTACCTACGGCAGATTGGGAGTCCAGAACGCACCAATCGAGCGATTCTGGCGACAATTAATGAGGGCGTTCTCGTCGTCGAATATTCGGGGCACGGTGGCACCCAAACGTGGGCGGATGAGGGCATTTTCCGCATCGCAGATGCAGAGGGCTTGCGAAATGTGCACCTGCCGTTTATTATCACCACAACATGTCTCAATGGGCAATTTGATCAACCCCTGCAATTTGGGCAGCGTAGTTTAAGCGAGCAATTTCTGATGGGCAGTGCCGGTGCCATCGGTGTCCTGAGCGCGACCCGCTTGACCTTTGCAACAGTCAATGCGGCGTTCGATAGAAATCTCTTTACCTCCATCTTCACTGTTAAACCGTCAACACTCGGCGCAATCATCACCAATGCTAAGACGCAGTTTATGATTACCGCACCACAACTGTGGCTCCCTAGTGCAATGCAGTATACCCTCTTCGGTGATCCAGCGACGCGCCTCGCTGTGCCAGAACTAGAGATTCAGGTCGAGTTGGAGAGCGTTGCAGTCGATCCGAACAAAGAGCTGATCATTCGTCATAATGTTGTTGGGCAGCACCAATTTTCGCCGATTAGGGGAGCGGTCGAGTTTCGCAAGGCGACCGATTTCAGCGCAGGAACGATGTCCGCAATAGCACTGTTTGCCAACAATTTAGACGATAATTTGCTCAACAATTTGCAGCAACAAAAGGCTGGTATCCAAGTATGGCAGGGCGAGTTCGGCGCGATTCGCATTCCTATTCCAGAAGATATCCCCGCCGGACAAGGTATTGTCCGCCTCCTCGCTTTCGACGATCAGCGGACAGCGGTGGGAGGGGCGCAGTTTTGGGCATACCAACCTGCTATCCTCGAAGTCCGTGAAGATATTGACTCCCAAGTCACCAATACACTGAACCTTTCCGCGTTGATAGTGGACAATGAAGGTCCCACAGGGCTAAAGTCGATAGAAGTAGTTTGGAGCGACACCGTGGAATCCAAGGAACGTACGGTGGCGATGATACCCCATCCGGTACCACCCACCCCCGCGGTGAACGGAGGGCATTGGTACAAGCTGCAAACCGCAATTCCCCTCCCAAAAGGGGGGCAGACGGTGCAGTATCAAATCGTAGTGACTGACCGGACCAATCATACCATCAGTACCGACAAAAAACCGCTCAAGGTCCCGGAAGGAGCAAATATCGCCATCGCTTCGGCAGCAGTCGCTCCCCTCCGTTACACCTTTTCAAAGGAGAAAAGAGCTTATACCCTTACCACCAAGCTTATCAATGATGGCGGCCAAAAAGTTGATGTAGTCATCGAGGTTTGGTTCGCAGAAGGGGATCCGGATCGGAACGGGGATAACCAAATTGACCCTGAAGCAGATGTGCTTGGGCGTGTCTTGGTCAGAATTGATGCGTGGCAGTCGGGGGACACGCATCTTCAAGAAACAATAGTGACGTTAATCCTTGCAGAACCGTTGTCCACCGGCTTTCATCAGATTCATGTCTTTGCGGATCCGGAATCCCCCGATGACGACCACACGGATGAGGTGATCGGCAAGCTCGATGAGCCCCGCTCGTTTGATAACAAAGGGTCCCAATCTCTCGTGGTCAACGAATTTACCCTGAAGGTTGATGAAGCACTCACCGCGTTTAGCTTGGATCGGGTATTTGACGTTGTGCTCCCAATCGGAGCCGCTCCTGAACGCATAATAACGCTTTCCATCAATACAATCGAGCCATCTATCTCATTTCAACCCGATCTCCGTTTTGTCTCGCTTCCCCGCCTACCAATATTACAAAATAGAGCATACCAAGTTGAATTACATTCTAGTGCCGAGCAGTTGGTCGAAGCTGCGGCCCTCAGGTTCCGTTTCGATTTGGACGCTTTGAAAGATCGCTTGCAGACAAATTGGGGGCTGAATCCTGCAACGGCGGAATTTGACCCCACCTTACAAAGAGAGACCGAAAATCTCGCAATCTATCAATGGCAAACGGATATTAACGCTTGGAAACGGCTTCCCTCCGAGGTGCTACGCGATAATACCGGAAACTTAGTCTCCGAAAAATTTACGACCTCAGCACAAGCTGAAAACACAAGCGTTCAAAAATTACGGACCTCCTATATTCACCTCGATTCAAGCCTCACGCCAACGGGGAAATGGGCTATCCTTTTTCTTGATGCAAATCGGTATCGAGTGCTTCTCCAGAGAAAAGGAAAAAAAGAAATCGAAGAGCTTCACCAAACCGGGCGCGTCGCTCAACCTCTTAGAGATGAGGGATTGGGAATTGAGTTAGAGATTCCACGACTCGGTGCAACAGACGCGCTAGGCAGAAATCTGGCCTTTGAGTTCGGTGATGTGTTGACCTTTGAAACTGATGTCAATCTAAACGGAGAGGTGCAACTTTCTGCGCTACGGAACACCAACCGTGGTGAAGGTTCTGCACATGTGAACATCAGGGCGAAAAATCAGACCGTCAGCAAAGGGGGGCAGTCCGACGTTAGCGATTGGCTGATTTTCTTCCGGGATAACGAACACTTTGATCTACGAAATGCACAAAACGAGTTAGCCTTTCATACGACAGGAAATCCCGCTGTGGGAAAGATTAATCAGCTTTTGGTTCTTGACAACCTTGGAATTGAGGTGATCATTACGTCCCCGATGGGGTCGGGATTCAAAGGGACCAACAACTATCCTTTCGAGTTTGGAGATAAGTTCAAATTCAGCAAGACGACTGTGGGTATCGTCTCCACTAAGACAAGTGAACCCTCCACTTTCGCCTTGATGCATAGTACAGACCAAAAGCCCCCCAAAATCCAACTTTGGGTGGACGGAGAAACACCTAGATCCGGCAGCACCATTCCACCCCGCCCTCAAATCTCCTTTCTCTTGACGGATGAAAGCGGGATAGATTTAGACAGTCTCAGTCTAGCGGTGAGCAAAGAGGGAGGAGCATTTGAAACAATCAAGAACCTTGAAACTAGTGGCGGCCAGGTGACATCGGTTTCTATCCACTACAAGCCAACGCTGTTCATCGGCCGCTATCGTTTCAGAATCAAGGCAACCGATCTCACCGGGAGCACACTCGGCGGCGAGGACGGATTCCGTGATTTTACCTTTTCTGTGGTAGAGCAACCTGATCTTAGACCACCAACCGTTGAAATCCGTATCAACGATGAAGTGCTCACTGACGGAGCGATTATACGTGAACAACCGAAATTTGAGATTATAGTTGCTGACGAAGGCGGGATCAGTCCAACGACGATTCAATTTGCCTTCGGTTCAACAACCGTCCCACTGCTCCCGCTGCCTGAAAACCACTACGCCCTTCAGTTTGATGCCGCTCAACCAACACAAGCACAAATCACCTTTGAACCCGGTCTGCCAAACGACGAATACCAACTCCAAATCCTTGCCAAGGATACCAGTGAAAACACAGTCGAATCGCAAATCTATCGTTTCCGTCTTGAGGAGCCTATGTCCATCGCCCACCTGTTAAATGTGCCGAATCCCATGCACACCGATACCGTTTTTACCTATAACCTTGCACAGGCACCAGACCAAGTCACAGTCAAAATCTATACCGTGAGCGGTAGACTCATCCGGACAATCGAAGATGCTTCAGCGAGACGAGGTTATAACGAAACCGATTGGGACGCACGGGATGAAAATAGTGAACGTTTGGCAAATGGCGTCTACTTCTACAAAGTAATTGTTGAAACAGATGGGCATAAAATCGAAAAAATCGGACGACTGGCAATTTTGCGCTAACAACCTGCGCCTGTTAGGCAAAGCCTAACAGCCAGCAAACCAGAAGGCTCGAAGTCATTTTTCACACCTTTGGGGCGGGTGTGGCGGTGTCCGTCATCCACGGATTTTCTTTATCAAGTCTATCGAGTTCGGAATCACTGAGTTGTGGCGAGTTCTTTTCTCGTTCAAACCAGTATCTACCTTTGGCTTCGTCCTTTTCTACGCCAAAGCCATCGGTATACATAAATCCAAGTATGCCCATTGAATCGGTGCATCCCTGTTCGGCTGCCTTGAGCAATGCGGGTAGCCAGTCGTTGAGAGTATCTCTCATGCTCATCGTCCTCATCGTGTGCTCCTTTTCATAAAGTTGTTGATGGCTTGTTGTGTCCGTTTCTTGTGTTCATCATCGTTTTGTTGCATGGTTTCCCAGAGTCTATCTCTAGAGTTCGTCATAGCGGCTTCGGGACCCACCAGTCTTGTTCGCTTTGAAGCCGATATGCACGAAAGAAGGCTCTTTGTGCTCGGTCATAATGCTTACCTCCAAGATCTATAACATTTGGACTTGTTAGGGCTGGGATTGTTAGGTATCACCTAACAATCTGCCTAACAAGCGGTTAAAAACATGAATGTGGTAGATCTTTATGGGTCATGTTGTGTTAAGTGATCGATGTGGTTCTGGTTAAGTTGTCGGATGCTCGCTTCTATGTCTGATAGGCGCTGATTCATCTCAGTAAAACGCTGATTGGTTTCGGCTTGCATATCTGACAAACGCTGATTGGTTTCGGCTTGCATATCTGATAATCGTTTGTCTATCCGATCTTCGAGGCGTTCTAAGGCGTGAAAGAATGTCTCACCCAGTTTGTCTATCTTCTTATCGTTCTGCCCAATGCGGTAGAACATAATCGCTACATGCCCAATGAACGCAACGATGGCGAATACTACCAGTATCAGGTGGCTTGGGCTCCAGCCTGCAAAGTCCATTTGTTGAGTTTCCTTTCTTTTGTCCACGCGTTTTGTCGTTTCGCCCATATCGCTTGAAGGTGCGTGGCTATTGCGTTCAAGCGTGGCCCGGTTTCATCTGTCCTGAGATTTGTCCGTCCGCCGTTGTCGCTTCCGTTCACGGTCGATCATGCGTGGCAGTTCGGCTCGAAAGCACTCTCGAATGATTTTGATTTTCGGCACATCAAAGAGTTCAGCGGCTTCCGTGATTTTGTCCATCTGATTTTGTTCAATCACGATTGAAGTCGTTACCCACTTCTTTTTCTTCAACAATGCAATCACCTCCCGTCTCTTTCACTCTTATATAAGTATATCACATTTCGGTGTCGTCGACAACTAAAAATAGCATGAAAATTAGTGGTGGAAATCGCTTGCAATTGCGTTCTTTTCGTGTTATCGTGTTATAATGTGTGTAACGAAACTTACCTACAGATATTATTCTAACTGTCTGAATCAGGATGGCTTGTTAGGCTTTGCCTAACAAGCGTCAGGATTTGAAGATTTTCAGGATTTAGGGGGGTCATTTGAACCCCTGCACCTTCTAGTTCTGAACCGCACAGGCTTTGAATGTTGACAAATTCCAAAGGAGACCATCATGAATCCATTAGCAGTCAAGCATAACACTATTGTTAACTCTGTCTGCCGCCACGAGCTGGATGAAAAGGGGCGCATCCGTATCGCTGTGGCGTGGGATGCGCTATCGGAAAACACCAAGATGGCTTACCAGAAGGCGTATAAACGGCTTTCTCGCCGTGGCGTGGTGGTTGAAGATCTAACGGATGAATCGCTCGCCTTGTGTATCTCGCAACTGGACGCCGATGGTCTATCGCCAGCCACGCTCTCACTTACTGTCGCTTCGGTCAAGTGGTATTTCAAGCACATCATGAGAAGTCCTGCAAAATGGACAACCACTGATAAACGGCTGATCACGATTAAGCGGGATACTGAGAACAGGGGCAATGGTCAAGTCGACGGTCTTTCGTGGGCGGATGTCGATTTCGTGTGCAGGTTCGCAGAGCAAGAGCAGAGTATCAAGGGCTATCGGGATTCTGCATTGATTCGGCTCATGAGTGATTGCCTGTTGCGAATCTCTGAAGCGGTGGCGGTCAACGTCGAAGATATCCAAGAAAACGCCTTAATCGTCCAGTCGAGTAAGACGGATCAACAAGGCGAGGGTGTAGCGTTGTATATCGGGGATCGGACAATGCAGCTGATAAGGTTCTACTGTACCAGAACGGGTCTTACCCCGGGGCGGCAGACGTCTGCCGCCCCGGGCGGGGCGTTGTTCCGTCGCATCGTGCGGGGCGATCATATCCAACAAATACGCCTGACGGTCAATGGGGCGCGCTACACTATCAAGCAATGGGCAAGCAGAGCGGGCATTGATGGCTTTATCAGTGGTCATTCCCTTCGTGTCGGTGCTGCGGTGTCGCTCGCCCAAGCGGGTGCGTCGGTCGTGGAGATGCAACAAGCGGGGCGATGGAAATCTCCTCAGATGCCCGCTCATTACGCACGGGTCAAAGAAGCGGGGAAGGGGGCTGTGGCACGATACAGGTATAAATTGGGGTAAAATACAGGGCTTATGAACGGACCCCGAGCTAGCCAAGTGCCGTGGTGGTGCGACTATTGTGACTCAAACTAGTGAGGCGGTTAAAGGTGTTCTATTTCAAACCTGTCCTGTAAGGAGAAAAATCTAATGTTAAAACGTCGTTTCGTTCCCTACATTATCGGAGTTTGTTTAGTCACATTTCTCTTTCTCTCTTATATTGGCTATAAGGCTTACCAAAGGCACGTTGAATTTGAGCGTTGGATCTCGGACGCTCAATCGTTAAATCGAGCTGTTAACGGTCAAAACGCCCTAGCTTCCAAAGCCCACACACACAGCAACGCGGATGATAAGCACTACTCTCATCCTCACTTGAACTCGCCAGGGACGGATAAATCTTCACCCCATTCACACTTCCCGACAATGGACGGGAACGAGGAGTACGTTTATGAGGTAAATGGGGTACCCCTTTACTCTGATAGACCTTTGAGCCAAGAAGATTTAGTGATTCATGAGTGGCTTAAGACTGGAAAAATGTCCCCCCCCGTGCAGGAGGCATTTCAGAAGATAAAATCTTCCTCCGAGTTTGTAAAACAGCGTGTCGTAACACCTGATGGAAAGCTGCACCAGGTGGTTGTCCCTCGGAATCAGCAGTATGAAGAGGGTGATGCAATTTTACCAGGAGAAATTAATTCGCTAGCATTATCCCCATCCGTGCCAGCCAAGGGGCCTAAAATATTTTCAGTAACGATAGATGGTGTTAATTATTATCCGCCCGAAGAGTATTATTCAATAGAAGCCCCGTATGAACGTGCAGAGTATGAACAAAAATTCGAGTGGTCTAAAGCAAACAGTATCTCAATGGCTGATATTGAGAAAAAAGTTGCCCAAGGGGAACTAGATTTTTCGTTATCCGATCAAGAGAAAAGAATTGTTGATCAAGCAGAAGAAAGGGATAAAGGGATAGTTGAAAGGATACAGACCTCAGCGCATTTGTATGGCCCTCAACTTTCTGATAAAGCGCAACAGTTGATAGACCGGTATGGCACAGAGGAAGGGCTTCGTCGCCTGCGGGAGTCTGCCCCTGAGGCTGCTCGTCGATTTGAGCAGGAGCGTCTTGAGCAGGAGCGTCGGGGGGGCCGCTTCCCGTGATGCGCCAAGAGGTCATACGCCTCCCGATGATCAACCGCCTGATGGTTTGCCATAACAATCAATCCCGATAAAATGAAACTGGGGGTATCCTTGGCTTTGTCAGCCGTATGGCTCACAATCTGCCTTGGATACCCCTTCTTTATGTCTGTTAGGCGCCTTGAAGCCTTACGGCGACAAGGCCCTCACAAGCGCATCTGGTAATTGTTGAGTTGGGTGGTGACAAGGATCTACCACATCCATGTTTTTAACCGCTTGTTAGGCCTCTGTTAGGGCTTGCCCTAACAGTCACCTGACAAGTCGGAATGTTATAGATCTTTCTGCTTATCGATGCGAATGTCAAAGTGTTTGCGTCCACTTTCCCACTGGTATAAAGCCACTGACTTTTTTGTGTTGATTCCTCGAGTGAAAATAAATCGTCACGGTTCGATGGTTTTGTTCCCATCGGACTTCATGCCCGCCTGTGTCCACCCATGCCGTAACTTGCGTATGGCGTGGCACTTGGGAAAACTCTATAATCACTTGCCCTTCATACGGGTAGGATTTGTATAGCTTCTCAATGACGCCACTTGAAATGCGAACAATCTCCGCAAGATCTTCAACATTCTCCGCCTGTTAGCGATCCGCTAACAAGCGGTAAAAAACATGAATGTGATAGATCCTTAGGGAGAAACGGATGCTCGTGTTTATGCTCATGCTCGTGGTCATGAGATAGTAACTTATGCTCGTGAGCATGTTCATGGGGCAGTAGTTCATGTTCGTGGCTACAACCTGCTATGATAAGAATAACGGTGATTATGCTGAATACAAGACTTTCAATTTCCCGTAGTCCGGATATCTTGCCCGACTAATGAACCAATGAACTAATGCACCGAGTGTCGGGATTTGAAAATCCCTCCTACATAGAGAACTAAATGTCTCTATAGCTCTCCTGCTTTTCCTTGCGCTTTGTATGGAGATCGGTTATAATGTATCGATTTTTTACGTAGCTTGTGGTCAGGTCAAATGTACTCAAATATTTCGCTTATTCTAAACTATGAAAACATCTCCGAAGCCACCATCAATCGCCTCTCCCTGTACTCCCGGCTCTTAGCGACGCTTGCACTCGAAGGGGTCGTGGTTGTATCTTCAAAGGAGTTGTCAGAACGCACGGATTTTACAGCGACTCAAATCCGAAGGGACTTAGCCTATTTTGGGCAATTCGGGAAGCGGGGAATTGGTTATGAAGTTGCTGCGCTCAAGCGTGCTGTTGACAAGATTCTCGGCGTTCATGTTCCCCGAAAGGTTGCGCTCATCGGTGTCGGCAACTTGGGGAGTGCCTTGTTGGGGTATCGCGTACTGCGGGAGCACAATTTTGAGATTGTCGCGGCGTTCGATAACGATTCAAGCAAATGGGATCGCGTCATCAATAACGTTGTAATCCAGAACATTGTGGAACTTCCCGAAACCGTACAATCCAAGCAGATTGAAATTGGCATCATTGCTGTGCCCCTTCACGCGGCACAGAGTGCGCTTGACTGTCTTATCTCGGCAGATATCAAAGCGGTTCTTAACTTTGCGCCAGCGCACTTGACCGTTCCACACCATATTAAACTGAGAAACGTTGATTTATCTATAGAGCTTGAGGGACTTTCTTACTTTTTGGAGCATCAAGGATCATAAGGAGTAACTGTGAGTCACTTTCCAATCTATCGTCCGAGACGGCTTCGTGCTAACGAGAACCTCCGGCGGCTCGTTCGAGAAACACAACTTTCCGTCGATGACCTAATCTACCCAATGTTTGTCGTCCACGGCGTTGATGTTGCATCGGAAATTCCATCGATGCCAGGGTGTTATCAATACTCGGTCGATCGACTCGTTCGGGCAGCAAAGGAGTTGGCAGCCCTTCGTATTCCGGGCACCCTCTTATTCGGGATTCCAGAATCCAAAGATCCAGTCGGCTCCGAAGCCTACGTTGACGATGGCATCATTCAGCGTGCCGTGCGAGCCCTCAAAGATGCAGTCCCTGAGTTGCTCGTAATAACGGATGTTTGCCTCTGCGAATATACAGACCATGGGCATTGCGGCATCATTCATGGAGGGGAGGTATTGAACGATTCAACGTTGGAGTTGTTGGTCAAGGAGAGCCTATCGCACGCTCGCGCCGGCGCAGATATCATCGCTCCATCCGATATGATGGACGGACGGGTCGGGGCTATCCGAGAGGCGTTGGATGAAAATGGATACGATCAAACCCCCATAATGGCGTATTCTGCAAAATATGCGTCCGCGTTTTACGGACCCTTCCGGGAGGCTGCGGAATCCGCCCCTCAGTTTGGCGATAGGCGTGCGTATCAGATGGATCCCCCAAATGTGGAGGAAGCGTTGCGGGAGGTTGCTCTGGACATTGAAGAAGGCGCAGATATCCTTATGGTCAAGCCTGCGCTGTCCTATCTCGATGTGCTCAGTCAGGTAAAAACGCATTTCCAGGTGCCGGTCGCTGCGTATAACGTGAGCGGGGAATACTCGATGATCAAAGCCGCGGGCCAAAACGGTTGGATCGACGAAAAGCGGGTTGCGCTTGAGGTACTCACTAGCATTAAGCGTGCAGGCGCGGATATAATCTTGACCTACTTTGCAAAATCGGTTGTCGAGTGGCTTGAAGAATGACAAATGACTCAAGATGAAATGGTCAACCCACACCTGGTCCTCCCTCACCCGTTTGAATCTGTGGATCGACGCTTTGAGGCAACAGACCAACACTTTGAGAAGATAGAGCGGCGGGTAGAACAGCGACTGGACGCGATAGAATAGCATCTAACCAAGTTGCAAGAAGATATGCACCTCTGATTTGAAATGATTGATCAGCGATTTGGAACTATCGAGCGTCGGTTCATTGATTTGGAAAAAAATTGGGATGCCCGTTACAATAACCTTCAGCACAATATGGATTTAAGATTTACTGACATGAATCAACGGATAGATCGGTTGGAAGGAACTTTAGAAATGGAGCTTAGGATTATTCGCTCCTGTCATTATAGGAATTTTGGCAATCCTCGCTAAACAGTTTTTTTAGGGCCATAACAGATTAGCAGCTCATACGATTGAATTACAACGGAAAACACAGCGTCTCGCAGTCCTGTTGTAGGAGGACTCACAGACAGTTAAGAAAAAATGAACTATCTTTCAAGTCGAGAGGTGAGACACCTTGAACAACGCCAAATCCTTAGCAGCATGGCAAAAATCACAACAATTTATCCCCGGCGGCGTTAATAGCCCGGTCAGAAATTTTAATAAAGTGGGTGGCAGTCCGATTTTCATGCAACGCGGCAAGGGCTCAAGGGTTTATGACATCGACGGTAACGAATATATCGATTACTTGGCGTCATGGGGCCCACTAATCTTAGGGCATGCACATCCAAGCATTCTTGAGGCAATTCAAGGAGCGGCAGAGAACGGCACCAGTTTCGGAGCAGCAACGGCGTTAGAAACTGAACTTGCCGAGCTGATTGTCAACGCCTGTCAATCAATCGAGATTGTTCGATTGGTCAACTCCGGCACGGAAGCCACGATGAGCGCAATCCGTGTGGCGCGTGGGTACACCGGGCGTGATAAAGTCATCAAAATGGCGGGCTGCTATCACGGGCATGTTGATTCACTCCTCGCCGAAGCGGGCTCCGGGGTCGCAACCTTTAGCGTTCCTGAGTGTATCGGCATTCCAGAAGATTTTACACGGCACACCCTCGTTGTACCATTCAACGATGCTGATGCTGTGCGGGAGGTGATTGAAGCTAATCCTGATCAAATTGCCTGCTTGATTCTTGAACCGATCGCGGGCAATATGGGCGTGATCCCACCGCATGATGGTTATCTCCAAGAATTGCGCGAGATTACCGCCGAACACGGCATTCTTCTCATTTTCGATGAAGTAATTACCGGATTTCGCGTGGCGTACGGTGGGGCACAATCTCTCTACGGGGTCACACCTGATATGACCTGCCTTGGTAAGATTATCGGAGGCGGGATGCCAGTCGGTGCTTACGGCGGTAAAAAAGAGATTATGGAAAGCGTCGCTCCACTCGGCGGTGTCTACCAGGCGGGAACGCTATCGGGCAATCCGCTTGCGGTTTCTGCTGGAATCGCAATGCTGAAAGCACTTTCCAAGCCTGATGTCTATAATCAGCTTGAGGCTCGTGCTGCGGCCCTTGCAGAGGGACTCCAATCAGCGACCAAACGCTACGGAATTGACACTTGGCATAGCCAAGTCGGTTCGATGTTAATGTTCTATTTCACGAATGAAACGGTCACCGATTACACCGGCGTGCAGACCGCGGACACCGAACGCTACGCATCTTACTTCTGGAACCTGCTTGAGCAAGAGGTTTATGTCGCCCCATCTCAGTTCGAGACCGGCTTTGTTTCATTGGCACATTCTGAGGTAGATATCGACCAAACAATCCGAGCAGCCGATGAAGTGCTGTCAAGACTTTAATATATCGAAGGGAGATAAACGGAGAAACAAAAAGGAGCACAACGTTTCACGTTTCCTATCTGATGCCAACATCAAGCCTTAGTGAAATTTGCCATTTTATTATAGAGGACCTAGAGGCTGTCGAAAAAAAACTCAGCGAGAGAACCACGAGTCATTACGATTTTGTAGATCTTGCCGTTCAGCACGTGGTCGAAGGAGGGGGGAAGCGACTGCGCCCAATCCTGTTGTTGCTCTCCGCGAAAGCGTGTGGATACCAAGGCGAGGATGCCCATACGCTTGCAGCAACTGTCGAACTGATTCATGTCGCATCGCTCGTTCACGATGATGTCCTTGATGAAGCACCCATCCGGCGGGGACGTGAAACATTACACTCTAAATGGGGCAATAAAGTGGCGGTGCTCGTTGGGGATTATCTCCATGCTCGTGTACTCTCGATGCTTGTCGCTCGACGTGCCGATGATCTCGCGATGGCACTTCTCTCCGACGCAACACATTCAATGTGTGAGGGGGAGGTCATCCACGCCTATAAAAATGGAGATTTTGACATTTCACAGGACGATTATCTAAAAATCATCGACCTGAAAACGGGCAAACTTATCACCGCCTCGTGCGTGATGGGCGCGGTACTTGGAACACAGGATACGCAAATCGTCCAAGCCTTAACAGAATATGGAGAAGCTATTGGCGCAGCATTTCAGATTATTGATGATCTTCTTGACCTTGTAGCAGATGGGGAAACATTGGGTAAGGAACCGTTCAACGATTTGCGTGATGGAAAACTGACATTTCCGACGATCTATGCTCGCGAAGTCTGTACAACCGAAGAGAGGACAGAACTCGAACGGATTTTTGGTTTACAAATGGACGAGGCTGGGGCAATCGAATGGATCGAATCCCTACTTGAACACTATCAGATTCAGGCACATTGCCGTGGAGTTGCTCAAGAATATGCCGACCACGCGAAATCTGCTCTGAACGTGCTCCCCGAAACGCCTGCGAGAGATGCCCTTGCTCAGCTTGCTGACTACGGTGTATTGAGAGATTGGTAAAGGGGATAAGTCGTTACCGGCTTTTAATAAAACACAAAGATGCCCCCCCTCAGTCCCCCCGCAAGCGGGGGGAAGGGGAACGCAAAAAAAAGAAAACGAAAGAACCGGCG